>NZ_JABGNA010000038.1 GCF_013149275.1 Mucilaginibacter sp. SG564 | reverse complement strand
TGTAAGGGTTTAGTAATTCGAGGACAAGCTAGCGGGTTTATTTTTGGTTGTTTAGGGTGATCATATCAATAGGTTTTTTTCCACCAATACCTTGATGAGGTCTTTCCCAATTATAATAGACGAGGTACCTGGTGAGTTCGTCTTCCAATTCTTCGAGGCTATCGAAATCGGTTTCCTCGATCAGGTCTTCTTTAAGGGTACGCCAAAAGCGTTCCACTTTACCGTTTGTCTGCGGCCTATAGGGCTGAATATACCTGCGTTTGATACCGGTTTCCATCAGCATCCGTTCAAAAGGATGGTTGCGTTTGTTCTGGCTGCTGGCCGGGCCAAACTCCGGGCCGTTATCAGCAATGATCTCTTCAAACTGGATGCCGAACTTTTCTCTGATCATCCGCATACAGCGCAAGGCGGCAAACATAGTGGTTAAGGCAGTGATATCTTCCATAACCTCTGCAAATGCTACCCGGGAGTAATCATCAAGGACACAAAGCAGGTAAAGATTACGATGCTGACCCCGAATGATGGTTTTGCTTAAATGATGACAATCGATATGACCTAACTGTCCCATACGTTCTTTGATGATCTTACGTTTAACTTCTTTGTCTGCTGGTTTTAAACGGTTTTTACCGTAACGCTTCAGGATATTATAAACTCCCGATGGCGATGGCTTAAAGTTATCTGATTTCTGTTTAAGCTCATCGGCTATTTCAAACTTATTGTTACCCCGGGAGCGCATTTCAAGCACCAAAGCTTCATCAATAAGGGACGGCCTTCGGGTGCTGTACTTAGGCCCCCGTTTTGCCGGTAACAGGTCTTCCTCATTTCCGGATTGTTTGTACCGGTTGTAATATTTGAGAAAGCTCCGACGGTCGGTGTGATGGAATTCATAAAACTCCCTGGCCAGTTTAAAACTTGGGTGAAGGTCTTGTTTGACCAATTCGTAATCTTTGATTAGATAACGATAGGTTTGCAAATAATTGCGTTTCAGGGTGAGATCGTTCGTGTTAATACGCATAACTTTAAGTTACACTAATCTGTCCTCGAATTATCTGACCTTTACA
>NZ_JABGNA010000037.1 GCF_013149275.1 Mucilaginibacter sp. SG564 | reverse complement strand
TGTAAGGGTTAGGTAATTCGGTAACAGAATTAGCTATTATTTTTTGTTGTTTAGGGCGACCATATCGATAGGTTTCTTTCCGCCGATACCTTGGTGTGGTCTTTCCCAGTTATAATAAACGAGGTATTTAAGGAGTTCATTTTCCAGTTCTTCAAGGCTGTCAAAGTCGGTATCTTCAATGAGGTCTTCATTCAGTGTGCGCCAAAAACGCTCCACTTTACCATTGGTTTGCGGACGGTAGGCTTTCATGTACCTGCGCTTAATACCAGTTTCAAAGAGCATCCTTTCAAAGGGATGGTTCATTTTATTCTGACTGACCGCTGTGCCAAACTCCGGCCCGTTATCGGCAATGATTTCTTCCATCTGAATACCGAACTCCCGTTTGAGTGCCTGCAGACAATGCATGGCTGTAAACATGGTAGTCAGCGCTGTAATATCTGTCATCACCTGAGCCCATGCCAGGCGACTGTAATCGTCCAGCACACAAAGCAGGTATAATTTCCTGTTTTGTCCTCGTATCACGCTTTTGCTTAAGTGGTGGCAGTCAATATGCCCTAACTGGCCCATACGTTCCTTGATGATCTTTACTTTTACTTCCCGGTCTACCGGTTTCAACCGGTTACGGCCGTGCCGTTTCAGAATGTTGTAAATCCCTGACGGCGATGGTATAAAGTTATTTGATTTTTGCTTAAGCTGGCTGTTGATTTCAAACTTATTGCAACCCTTATCACGCAAATCAAGCACCTGCTGTTCGTCAGCAGGTGACGGTCTGCGGCTGCCGTACTTCGGCCCGCGCTTTCCAGGCAGCAGATCAAGTTCATTGCCCGATTGTTTGAACAGGTTATAATACTTCAGAAAGGCACGGGCATCAGTATCATGGGCTAAGTAGAAATCCTTGGCAAACCGATAAACCGGATGTTCCCTGCGTTTTACCTGCTCATATTCTCCGATCAGAAACCGGTATTTGCTCAGATAGTTACGCTTTAATGTCAGGTCATTATTTATGTTGCGCATAACGTTTTAGCTTTATTCTTTAAAGCTAATTCTGTTACCGAATTAGTTGACCTTTACA
>NZ_JABGNA010000036.1 GCF_013149275.1 Mucilaginibacter sp. SG564 | reverse complement strand
CCCGTGCCTGTATCAAAGTTTACCCGGCTATTGCCCAGGTGATCGGTTAACGTGTATTCATAGTTGTAACTTGCCGCGTCTTTAGGCAATGCCCTCCCCTCTTCTGTCTGGATAAAACTGATCGTCGATGACGCCGCTGTGCCGTCATACTGGATACCGGAGATATAATCCGTCTTGGCTGTACTGATCAGCCTGCTTAGTTTCTGCCCGGTAGCATCATAGGTATAGGTCGTGCTCTTGCCCGTGATCGTCTGCGGCAGGTTCAATAGGTTATAGGCAATATTACTGATCCCTTTGCTGTTATCACTGATCAGGTTACCATTCCCATCATACGCATAGCTGGCTATCCCGCTTTTCTGACCCGCATTGTTCGTCGTCGCATCCGTTACCGCCTGTAACTGGCTGCTCCCCGTCGGGTACGTGTACGTCAACTGATCGATCAGGGTATCCCGCCGATAACGGTTTAAGCCCGTGATATTCCCCAGCAGATCATACGTGATGTTATTCTCATGGTTACCCGTCGATGCCGTCGCCGCCGTTAACCGGTTCAGCTGGTCATAGGTATACGCGTAATTCTTAGTCAGGCTGCCGGGTGTTCCCCAGTACTGGTAGGCGATGTTGCCGTTATATTGTTTACTCGTCCCGGTATTGTAATACAGCTGCTCGGCAAACAGCGGTGCGCTGCTGGTATTCAGCCAGCCACGTTCATTATAGCTATAGGTGACCGTTTGTTTGAAGGTTGTGCTATCCGTACTGTGCAGGTTCTTTCTCCATACCTGTCCCAGTTCGTTATACTCTGTTTTCGACAGGATCGGGTTTACATCCGCTGCCTGGCCCGCATTCTGGATCTGTTCACGTGTGGTCAGCTTCCTCCCCATATGGTCATAGCTGTACTGGTTGATGATCGTCAGTTTGGCTGTGCCGCCTGTAGCCACGGTAAAATGTCTTCGGTTCGTGCTGGTCACCTGGTCGTTGAAGTTATACGTATTCAGCACCACATCGAAGTTGCCCGCGTTTACCGTACCACCCAGATAGTGTTGTTTATAGCTCCGGATGTTCCTCCCTTTATCATCATAATAATTGACATCCCAAAGCGTGTCCGGTTTGTCATTGGCAATTGTGTTCAGTACCGTCGT
>NZ_JABGNA010000035.1 GCF_013149275.1 Mucilaginibacter sp. SG564 | reverse complement strand
TTTTGATAAGGTATTTGGTTTTTAATGACAGCAAAGATTCGGTGTATGATTTTGTTTCTTACGGCATTTAAGACAGACATTTTATTTTTCCCACCGGCTACCTTTCTTTGAAAGTATTCACCAAGGTCATTCTTCAAGCGTATTGCACTCATAGCAGCCAGATGCAATACGCTTTTAATGGCTTTATCGGCATATACAGACACCTTACTTCTACCTCTTATGGAAGTGCCGGATTGATGGTCAAACGGAACTACACCACTGTAACAGGCCATTTTGCGAGGCTCTGTGATTGTTGTAAAGCCCGCTGTTTTAGCTAACATCATCCAGCTTAGTACCTTTCCTACACCAGGGACAGAGCGTATCAAAGCCGCTTGCTTAGCTAATTGCTCATCTGTATGAATAAGGTCTTGAATAGCGGACTCGATCAGTTTTATCTGTTCATTAGCTAAGTCTGCCATTTTTTTATTCATTACCGATAGTGTTTTGTTCAGGCCCGTTTTTTTCATCCTTGGATAATCGGTCTTTTGACTAAGCAATTGACGTTTTACTTTCATCCGGTAAGATCTTTCTGCTAACAGTATCTTCATTTTTTCAATGATAACCGGAGAAGGCTTCCATTGATGCAGCTCACGATGATGTTTCTCCATAAAAAGGGCGATACGTAAGGCATCAGCCTTATCACTTTTACCGCGAACTAAACCGATGCTTTTTTTAATATGTAATGGAGACACTACGAATACCCTGTGCTGGTGTAACTGGGCTAAAGCCTCATACAAAGGCCAGTTATAACGGCCTGTATTCTCCATAGCTATCAGCAACTCATGTTTTTGATAAGAGCGAAAGAAACCAAGAATAGCTTTTACTTCATTCTTAATAATAAAGGTTTGATTTTGGTTGTCTTTACGGATACAGATATCCAAGGTAAGATTACTAATGTCGATACCAACAATTGTTTGATTTTGCATAAGTTTGTAATGAAAGTTAACGATTGAGATCATCAACATTGCTCAACTCCTTAATAATGGGTCTTCAGCCCGAATTTCTATCTGAGCATATTGATGAAAAGGAAGCAGGGTCTTAATCGCAATGTGAGTCACTAACCCGGAGCGAAGCATAGTTTACCCTGCTTCTTTCTCAATCAAATAATTCAATATAATAATTATGCTAATCTAAAGGAGCG
>NZ_JABGNA010000034.1 GCF_013149275.1 Mucilaginibacter sp. SG564 | reverse complement strand
TAAGAACTAAATACTTTGTGGAAAACGTTAAGATAAAAGGCAGGGTGAACTTATCGACTCACTAGCTTATAAGAGAGCTTGTCCGGGTATCAGTCCCTGCCTTTTATGATTGCCCAAGGCCCAACTAGAATACTTTCTTTGCTGTAACAAAGGTGATTGGCAAAAGGCAATTTATTAACGTATTTAAAAGTTAAACGTATGAAAAGCTGGAATGTTATTTTGGGAGTGGATGTATCTAAGTTAACGTTGGACATCTGTTGGGCAGAACATCATCTGCACATCAGGATCGCCAATTGCACTAAAGGGTTTACTGTATTTAAAAAGTGGTGTAAAATTAACCAGATCGATCTGCGGGAAACATTAGTGGTCATGGAATATACAGGAGGTTATGAATACCGATTCATGCAGTTCTGTGAGTCGATACCGGTTTGTTATTGTCGTGTACCGGGATTGGAGATTAAGCAGTCGATCGGCATGACCAGGGGTAAGAGTGATCAGGCAGATGCCTTTCGTATCAGCAGGTATGGTCAGGAAAAAAACAAACGCCTGGAGCCTTCAGCGCCATTGAATAATCATATTTTAAAGCTGAAACAACTCCTATCCTTCCGTAAAAGGCTGGTTCGTGAAAAGGCAGGAATGGAAAGCACGGTTAAAGAGCGTAAACATATGTATGCGCTAAAGAGAACCGATGCGATTATCAATATTGCCCAATCCAGGATAAAGGCGAATAAAAAGCACATCGATCTATTGGAAGGGGAGATCATGGAACTTATTAAAAGCGATGAGCCAATGCTGTTAAACTACCGGATAATCAGTAGTATTAAAGGGATCGGTCCGGTCAATGCCTGGATGACGATAGCTTATACAGAGAATTTCGCCAGCTTTACTGACGCTCGAAAATACGCCGTATTCGTCGGGGTTATTCCTTTTGAGCACACTTCTGGCACAAGTATTAAAGGGCGAAAAAGGGTGAGTCATCTGGCTCATAAAGAATTGAAGAACGAACTAAACCAGGCAGCTAAAACAGCTATAACACATGATCCGGAAATCAGGGCCTATGCTGAACGGAAGCTTAAAAACAAAGCTTATCCACTGGTATTAAATAATGTAAAGTTTAAGCTGATCCTTAGAATGTTCTCTCTGGTAAAAAGAGGTGAAATGTATGTTGAAAACTATACAAGAGCGGCTTAGAAAATGCTTTTGCAAAATAAATTTGGAAATATAAGAAACCTAGAATACCCGG
>NZ_JABGNA010000033.1 GCF_013149275.1 Mucilaginibacter sp. SG564 | reverse complement strand
TTCATTAACTTCAACCGTCCGGCCCTGCACATCGATGGTAATTTCATTAAATATTAACTTATTGTTGGTATTTAAAGCCTTTCGGCGATAAACTGCCATCAGGCGGGCCTTGAGCTCTGCTAAATGAAAAGGTTTGGTCAGGTAGTCGTCAGCTCCGATATCCAGTCCCTTTAATTTATCCTCCAGGGAGTTCCGGGCAGATATGATCAATACCCCTTCGTTCTTCTGGTTGGTCCGAAGGTATTGCAGCACATCTAGCCCTTCTCCATCAGGCAGCCCGATATCCAGCAAAACACAATCATAATCGTAGTCTGATAGTTTCTGCAGGGCTGGATTTAGCGCGCTACAGCTCTCGCAGATATTGCCATCTACATTCAAATAGTTTGTGATATTCTCACGTAAACTTTGCTCGTCTTCTATTACCAGGATTTTCAAAGCTGCTTTTATTCAAATGTAAAGCTTAAAGTTGAAGAGAACCTGAAGTATAATGCGACCTATCATTTTATTAGTTGGGTAATCGTATCGCGACTACAGATTTGCTTCATATTCATTCAGTAATTTACAAACAATTGATCAAGATAAATAGATCAAATCTGATTAACGTCAAAATGACTTTAGAAGCCAGCGCTAACTTAAGACCACTATGGCAATTATAGCACCTGTCCGTAAAGATACTTGGCATCCCGAGCCTATAAAAAAATATTCGGCTTCACTGCGCTTATGGCATTGGGCCAACACCATTGCTATCAGCGGTTCACTGATTACCGTGTTGATCAATTCAACCATTACCGATGAAAGACCTGTATCAACATTGATTAAAACTCAATTAAAAAATGCCGGTGCCACAGTAAGCAACGAACAGGCTGGTTCAGTTGCACACGCGCTTGGCGATAGCGTCTGGAACATACATATCTATTTTGGGTATGTATTAGTTGGTTTACTTTTATTCCGCTTAATTCTTGAGTTTTTTCAACTGGCAGATCAAAGATTCGTTCGTAAAATAAAAATCGCCTATTCTCAATTTCAAACCACGAAAAAGAACAGAGAATTGATTAAACACGAGTTTACTGTAAAAGCTATCTATACCGTTTTTTATATCTCGCTCATGGTTATGGCTGTAACCGGTTTGTTTTTAGCTTTTGAAGATTTTTTTATGCCCTTCAAATCTATCAGGCACAGCGTTAAAGAAGTCCATGGCTTTTGTATGTACCTGATACTTGCCTTTATCTTTGTTCATCTTGTCGGTGTTTTTTTAGCCGAGCATAAGAGTAATAAGGGTATT
>NZ_JABGNA010000032.1 GCF_013149275.1 Mucilaginibacter sp. SG564 | reverse complement strand
TGAAGTGCACCCCAAAAGTTGGACAAAGTTAATTTAACTATTCATAATATGAGCTCGGTATTTTACCGGGCTCATTCCTTTTAGATTGAGTTTGATCCGCTCGTTGTTGTAATATTCGATATAGTCTTTGATGTCTTTCTTTAATGTTTCAATATCGCTGTACTTGTGGAGGTAGAACAGTTCAGATTTTATGATACCAAAGAAGTTTTCAATGATGGCATTGTCCAGACAGTTACCTTTTCTGGACATACTTTGTATTATACCATTCTCTTTTAGCAGGTATTGATACCTTTTCATTTGGTATTGCCACCCTTGGTCGGAATGTAAAATCAGGTTTGGAGCACTATCAACCTTTTTGAACGCATCTCTTAACATCTGGTGCACTTGTTCAAAGTTGGGTGATTCAGACAAGTTATAGCTGATGATCTCGCCATTGAAGAGTTCTATGACTGGCGACAGGTACAGTCTTTTCTCACCCACTTTGAACTCTGTAATATCTGTTGCCCATTTCTGGCCTGGCCTTGTTGTGGTGAAGTTTCGGTTTAACAGGTTAGGCACTGTCCTACCTATCTCACCTTTGTAAGACCTATACTTTTTTCTTCTGATCAGGGATTTCAGGCCAAGCGTACCCATCAGTTTTAAAACGGTTTTATGATTAATCATACAGCCCTCACGCTTCATCTGTAATGCTATCCGCCTGTAGCCGTACCTGCCCTTATGCCGGTGATAAATGCTTTTGATCTGCGATTTGGCGTCATCATGCTTGGTTAACACAGATTTGGTATTCAGATGATAATAGTAACTGCTTCTGGCCATTTTTAATATATCCAGTAATACCACTAATGGATATTTATGCCTTAACTCATCAATGGCTAACGCTTTTTCTTTGGCGTCGTTTCTTTGTTTTGAGCTAAGGCTTCGAGCTTTTTTAGCAACTCATTCTCTGCCCGTAAGTACAGGTTCTCTTTTTCAAGCTCTTCTAATCTGGTAAGCGGCTTATCGGTTTTTGCACGCGGTTTCTTTTCTTTCACAGCTTTACGGCCTTTGGGCTGACTGATTAGGCCTTTGGCTCCCAAATGCTCGTGGGCCTGAACCCAAACACTGACGATGCCAATAGATGGAATGCCAAATTGCAGACAGCAGTCTCTCAAAGATAGATTTTTCTGAACATAAGCCTGGACGACCGTTAGCTTAAATTCTTCACTGTATTGCTGCTTGCCCTTTCTTGATATGCCCTGTAAGCCTGATGAATTATATTGATCAATCCACTTCCTGATCTGTGAGGTAGAAATATTCCAGCGTTTTGATAAGCTATTTATTGATTCTCCTCCCTCATGTGCTTTAATGAGCTTTAGCTTAAATTCTGTCTTATGCTTCTTGTATCTAATCATAAAAATGCCCCCAATAAGTGTCTAACTTTTTGGGGGCAGTGTAA
>NZ_JABGNA010000031.1 GCF_013149275.1 Mucilaginibacter sp. SG564 | reverse complement strand
ACTCGCGGTCAGCAGACCTTTGGTCATGGTACTCACGCCATTGGTTACCAGGTAACCTGCCGGAAGATTAGGGACATTATAATCATCATAATAGTTTACCGTTAACCGCTTGCTCAGTACCGGGTAACTGCCCAGCACGTATCCTGTGGGATTGGCCGTGGTATTATTCGTCTGGTCACGGGTGTCCCATTGGGGTTTGGCATAGATACTGTCCTGCAAACTTTTTAACGTTTTAGCGGAGCCCGCGTTCCATAGTCCGGTGATAATTACCCGGCCCAGCGCGTCGTATTTGCTTACCGTCCATTGATTAGCTTGTCTTTGCAGGCTATCCTGGCTCAATACCGGCTGGTCCAGACGGTTATATACCGTAAACTCCCAGCCCTTGCCCGGGATCTTCTTTTGCGTCAGCCGGTTCCGTTCGTCATAGCGGTACTGGTAACACAGGTTATTCAGCAATACCGATGAAGGTAAGGCGATATCCGCCAATGCTCTGGGCGGCAATACAAAGGCCAGGTTACCCAGGTCGTCATATACATAATACGTCGACAGGATCTGCAATCCGCTTTCTGATCCGTTAAACGTCCGTTTCAATATTACATGGCCCTCTTTGTCTTTATATTCTTCCGTCGTTCCGCTTCTGCCGCTTACCCAGTTCTCATCTTTGCTGACCGTTACATACAACTGCCCCGCTTTATAATAATTCCCCTGGCCATTCCCTAATACCAGCGTCCGGCTGCCGTTGGCATTGATCGTGGCCGTATACAGCATTGCCAGCATCGTACTTGCGGTATTGGAAAGCGGGGTCTCGTTATTGGTCGTGTACCCTATCTTCTGCGTATGCCCCGCTGTACTGTTCGCTACCGGCTGCCAGTCTGCTCCCGGTGCCCCCTGTTCTATCACCCGATTCAGGGGTGAGGGCTCGAAATTCGTGATGGCGAAAGGGCTGTTGGTCGCTGTCACTCCCGAAGGCGGCGCCGTATAGAACTGGCTTTGGGCTCCGCTCAGCGCGTCTGGTTTGTAACTCCCGTCATTACTCCCTGGCGTTACATAGGGCAGGTATTTCTGCGCTTCCCGCCCGAACTGGTCATAGGCGAAGGGCTGTACCACATCACTACCCAGAGGGCTCCCTTTTACCTGCACCGTTTGCAAAGGCCTCCCCAGGCCATCAAAGTATTGTACCGTCTGCATCAGTTCGCAACTGCTCCGGTTCGCAAAGTCACCGGAGTTCGGCGTTGCCCCTACTGTTCGCATCCCACCAACACGGGGCGTACTCGTGACAATATAGTTCTGGTTCTGGTTAAAACTGTTCGCCAGTTGCTGGCAATCCGGGTTGGCGATATACAAACTTAAACTGCTCCCCGGTGCTGCCGTAAAGCTAAAGCCCGGGCTCAGCGTGATACTGCTGTAACTGAAATACGAACCTGCTGCCGGCGTGCCCGTCATCGGGGCGGTGACCTGCGTCTGCGCTTTTATGCCTATGGCTAAAAGCTGTAGGCTTAAGCCCATAAACAGGATCTTGATATGATTCATCGTGATAATGTCTTTGTAGGTTGCTTTATTTATTGTCCCTGGTAGTGATAGTCCATGTGTTTCAGAATGTTCCCGTCTTTATCCTTTACATTCATCAGCCGCTGGAAACTATCATATTCGTAATACGTCGTCTCGCCCTTCGAATCCGT
>NZ_JABGNA010000030.1 GCF_013149275.1 Mucilaginibacter sp. SG564 | reverse complement strand
AGGCGGTCAAAACTTAGAATAAAAAAAAGAAAAAAAAGTTTTGGAAATAAGAAAAAGGTTTCTACCTTTGCACTCCCGAAACGAAGGAAAGAAAAAGCGGAAACGCTGAGTGGGAAAGAAGGGAAAGCCAAAGCGAATTTGGCAGCAAAACAAAAGATGGGAAAACGAAAGTTAACCCGGGTAAAAAAGAGAAGTCAGAGCGATTCTGGCGGACAAAAAAATGAAAGTTTGATCACGACGCAAGAAGTGAGAAGATATACCAAGCGGATCTGAGATAGTGAAGCGACAAGTTCTTTTAAGAAATAGAAAATCATGTAGCGTAACGATCGGAAACTAAACCCTTCCGGTGCGTTATAAGAAAGCGGGAAACTGTATAAAGATACAATGGTGAATAGGGAATAGTGAGTAGTGAATGCAAATTGACTGCTGACAACTGACCACTCATCAAATACAGATTCTATTATTAATAATAGGGTCAGTGAACAAACAAAACATTTTACAATGGAGAGTTTGATCCTGGCTCAGGATGAACGCTAGCGGCAGGCCTAATACATGCAAGTCGGACGGGATTGGAGAGCTTGCTTTCCATGAGAGTGGCGCACGGGTGCGTAACACGTATGTAACCTACCTTGTTCAGGGGGATAGCCTCTCGAAAGAGAGATTAAGACCGCATAACGTTATTGAATGGCATCGTTTAATAACCAAATATTTATAGGAACAAGATGGGCATGCGGAACATTAGCTAGTTGGTAAGGTAACGGCTTACCAAGGCTACGATGTTTAGGGGATCTGAGAGGATGACCCCCCACACTGGTACTGAGACACGGACCAGACTCCTACGGGAGGCAGCAGTAAGGAATATTGGTCAATGGGCGGAAGCCTGAACCAGCCATGCCGCGTGCAGGAAGACGGCCCTATGGGTTGTAAACTGCTTTTATACGGGAATAAACCTACTTACGTGTAAGTAGCTGAATGTACTGTAAGAATAAGGATCGGCTAACTCCGTGCCAGCAGCCGCGGTAATACGGAGGATCCAAGCGTTATCCGGATTTATTGGGTTTAAAGGGTGCGTAGGTGGCTTTTTAAGTCAGGGGTGAAAGACGGCAGCTTAACTGTCGCAGTGCCCTTGATACTGAAGAGCTTGAATCCACTAGAGGTAGGCGGAATGTGACAAGTAGCGGTGAAATGCATAGATATGTCACAGAACACCAATTGCGAAGGCAGCTTACTATGGTGGTATTGACACTGAGGCACGAAAGCGTGGGGATCAAACAGGATTAGATACCCTGGTAGTCCACGCCCTAAACGATGAATACTCGATGTTGGCGATATACGGTCAGCGTCTAAGCGAAAGCGTTAAGTATTCCACCTGGGGAGTACGCCCGCAAGGGTGAAACTCAAAGGAATTGACGGGGGCCCGCACAAGCGGAGGAGCATGTGGTTTAATTCGATGATACGCGAGGAACCTTACCCGGGCTTGAAAGTTAGTGAATAAAGCAGAGACGCTTTAGTCCTTCGGGACACGAAACTAGGTGCTGCATGGCTGTCGTCAGCTCGTGCCGTGAGGTGTTGGGTTAAGTCCCGCAACGAGCGCAACCCCTATGTTTAGTTGCCAGCATGTAATGATGGGGACTCTAAACAGACTGCCTATGCAAATAGAGAGGAAGGAGGGGACGACGTCAAGTCATCATGGCCCTTACGTCCGGGGCTACACACGTGCTACAATGGGCAGTACAGAGGGCAGCTACCTGGCAACAGGATGCCAATCTCTTAAAGCTGTTCACAGTTCGGATCGGGGTCTGCAACTCGACCCCGTGAAGTTGGATTCGCTAGTAATCGCGTATCAGCAATGACGCGGTGAATACGTTCCCGGGCCTTGTACACACCGCCCGTCAAGCCATGGAAGCTGGAAGTGCCTGAAGTGCGTAACCGCAAGGAGCGTCCTAGGGTAAAGTCGGTAACTGGGGCTAAGTCGTAACAAGGTAGCCGTACCGGAAGGTGTGGCTGGAATACCTCCTTTCTGGAGCAGTTTCCACAGTAAGTACTATAACAAGTGTTACCTACATGATTATTTCTTAAATAAAAAACAAAAAGAAAACCCAAAAGATGAAGCCATCTATGTGGAGCGAAGCCGAAAGGTGAGCAAAGGATAAGGTAGGCAGATCATAGTGGGCAGTAATGCAGTTAGCAGTTGGCAACAAGAGCTAACTATAAAGCAAACTGCAAACTACGTACTGCAAACTAAACAAAAAGTCCTGTAGCTCAGCTTGGTTAGAGCACTACACTGATAATGTAGGGGTCAGCAGTTCAAATCTGCTCGGGACTACACTAAAGGCAATGAGTGAATTATTGGATTAGTGAATTAGTGAATCAAATCACTCCTTCACAAAATCACTAAATCGACATTAATCTTTTCGGGGGATTAGCTCAGCTGGCTAGAGCACCTGCCTTGCACGCAGGGGGTCAACGGTTCGAATCCGTTATTCTCCACAAACCCTCCGTTTCCTGAAAGGGATAGGATATCATGCAAATGACCATTTAATTGGAATGGGGTAAAGTTCTTTGACATATTGGAAGAAGTAATTGAAACAAGAGAAAACAACAGAATAGGGACGTTGTTTGGCTGGAATCAAGATAACAAGAAACAAGAGACAAGACTTCGGTCCTGGTTCTTGAATCCTGAAGTCCTGACTCTACGAACAACTAACTAAAATAAAGACATACCATACGGCGCAAAAGGCGTATGAGTAGAAGAAAGTAAGAAAGGGTACACGGGGGATGCCTTGGCTCTCAGAGGCGATGAAGGACGTGATAAGCTGCGATAAGCCGCGGGGATCAGCAAATATGAATTGATCCGCGGATTTCCGAATGGGGAAACCTAACTATCTGAAGGATAGTTGCATAAATGCGCGAACCTGCTGAACTGAAACATCTAAGTAAGCAGAGGAAGAGAAAACAATAGTGATTTCCAGAGTAGTGGCGAGCGAAATGGAAGAAGCCCAAACCTGTTATGTTACGGCATAGCAGGGGTTGTAGGACCACAACATGAATATCAAAATGAACCGGAACGGGGTGGGAAACCCGGCCATAGAGCATGAGAGCTGCGTACGGGTAAGTAATGATAGGATAGTGGAATCCTGAGTACCGCGAGGTCGGAGACGCCTTGTGGGAATCTACCAGCACCATCTGGTAAGGCTAAATACTCCTGAGAGACCGATAGTGAACCAGTACCGTGAGGGAAAGGTGAAAAGAACCCCGAACAGGGGAGTGAAATAGAACCTGAAACCGTGTACTTACAAGCGGTCGGAGCGGAGCAATCCGTGACGGCGTGCCTTTTGCATAATGAGCCTACGAGTTACTCTTCCCTGGCAAGGTTAAGTGTTTAAGACACGGATCCGAAGCGAAAGCGAGTCTGAATAGGGCGTATAGTCAGGGGAGGTAGACGCGAAACCTTGTGATCTACCCATGGACAGGTTGAAGGTGCCGTAACAGGTACTGGAGGACCGAACCGATAAACGTTGAAAAGTTTCCGGATGATTTGTGGGTAGGGGTGAAAGGCTAATCAAACTGGGAAATAGCTCGTACTCCCCGAAATGTTTTTAGGAACAGCCTGGCGGTTGAGTTATAAAGAGGTAGAGCTACTAATTGGGTGCGGGGGAGTCAAATCCTACCAAATCCAGATAAACTCCGAATGCTTTATAATATACGCTGGAGTGAGGCTCTGGGTGCTAAGGTCCAGGGCCGAGAGGGAAAGAACCCAGACCATCAGCTAAGGTCCCCAAATTACTGCTAAGTTGAACTAACGAGGTCCGATTGCACAGACAGCTAGGATGTTGGCTTGGAAGCAGCCATTCATTTAAAGAGTGCGTAACAGCTCACTAGTCGAGCGATCGGGCATGGATAATAAACGGGCATCAAGCAGTATACCGAAGCTATGGATTGCATGTAAATGCACTGGTAGGGGAGCATTCTATATGCCGGTGAAGCAGGAGGGACAACCGACTGTGGAGGTTATAGAAAAGCAAATGTAGGCATAAGTAACGATAAGGCGGGAGAGAAACCCGCCCACCGAAAGACTAAGGTTTCCTGATCAACGCTAATCGGATCAGGGTTAGTCGGGGCCTAAGGTGAAGCCGAAGGGCGTAGCCGATGGACAACTGGTTAATATTCCAGTACTTTTTATAACTGCGATGCGGTGACGGAGTAGTGACACTGACGCGAACTGACGGAATAGTTCGTTAAAGGCCGTAGGTATATGGACTGTAGTTAAGTACGCAGACCATGCTGAAAGCTGATAGTACTTGAAACCTTCGGGGGACGAGATAGTTCAGGTAATCAGACTTCCAAGAAAACCCGCTAAGCTTCAGGTTATAAAAACCCGTACCGTAAACCGACACAGGTAGTCGAGGAGAGAATCCTAAGGTGCTCGAGTGAATCATGGCTAAGGAACTCGGCAAAATGGCCCTGTAACTTCGGGAGAAGGGGCGCTGGCAGCAATGTCAGCCGCAGTGAAAAGGCCCAGGCGACTGTTTAACAAAAACACATGGCTATGCAAAATCGAAAGATGACGTATATGGCCTGACACCTGCCCGGTGCCGGAAGGTTAAGAGGGGATGTTAGTCGCAAGGCGAAGCATTGAATCGAAGCCCCGGTAAACGGCGGCCGTAACTATAACGGTCCTAAGGTAGCGAAATTCCTTGTCGGGTAAGTTCCGACCTGCACGAATGGTGTAACGATCTGGGCGCTGTCTCAGCCATGAGCTCGGTGAAATTGTGGTATCGGTGAAGACGCCGGTTACCCGCAACGGGACGGAAAGACCCCATGCACCTTCACTACAACTTAACATTGATATCGGATACAGGATGTGTAGGATAGGTGGGAGACTGTGATCCAGCTTCGCTAGGAGTTGGTTAGTCAACGTTGAAATACCACCCTTTCTGTATTTGGTGTCTAACCCTGTAAGACGGGGGACATTGTTTGGCGGGTAGTTTGACTGGGGTGGTCGCCTCCAAAAAGGTAACGGAGGCTTTCAAAGGTAAGCTCAGTACGCTTGGTAACCGTACGTGGAGTGCAATAGCATAAGCTTGCTTGACAGTGAGACAGACAAGTCGAGCTGGGTCGAAAGACGGATATAGTGATCCGGTGGTTCTGCATGGAAGGGCCATCGCTCAAAGGATAAAAGGTACGCTGGGGATAACAGGCTGATCTCCCCCAAGAGCTCATATCGACGGGGAGGTTTGGCACCTCGATGTCGGCTCGTCACATCCTGGGGCTGGAGAAGGTCCCAAGGGTTGAGCTGTTCGCTCATTAAAGTGGCACGCGAGCTGGGTTCAGAACGTCGCGAGACAGTTCGGTCCCTATCTGTTGTGGGCGTAGGAAGTTTGAGTGGGGCTGACCTTAGTACGAGAGGACCGGGTTGGACTAACCTCTGGTGAATCTGTTATGGCGCCAGCTGTATTGCAGAGTAGCTACGTTGGGAATAGATAAGCGCTGAAAGCATCTAAGTGCGAAACTAGCCACAAGATGAGACTTCCATTGAGGGTCGTAGGAGACTACTACGTTGATAGGTTACAGGTCTAAAGGTGGTGACATCATAGCCGAGTAATACTAATTGCCCGAAGCTTTCTTCAGATAGAAAACGTGTGGGTATGATAGCAATATCATACCCCACCAAAACAAAAACAACAATGTCTGTTGTTTTCTCTTAACTCAATCACTTCTTTCAATAATATGTCATTGTTGAATAAGTCCATAGTCGATGGTCAATAGTCCATAGTCAGAAATGACTTGGAACTAAAAACTAAAGACTCAGAACTTACAACACTAAAAATATTCAGGTGCCTATATCGGCGGTGTCTACCTCTTCCCATTCCGAACAGAGAAGTCAAGCCCGCCAGAGCCGATGGTACTGCGGTAAAACGTGGGAGAGTAGGTCGGTGCCAAATCTTATCATCCAGCAAGGATGTAAAACTTAAAGCCTCAGCATATCGCTGAGGCTTTTTTTG
>NZ_JABGNA010000029.1 GCF_013149275.1 Mucilaginibacter sp. SG564 | reverse complement strand
TGTTTCAACATTATCCTGGCTGCTTTGGCGAGGTTAAAAGGTAAAGAGGCCTGGGTGGATGATTGCTGGTTGTGGATGTACCGCGGTGCATGGCATGAGTTTGAAACCTACGAAATTGAAATGGCTGTGCCTCTTTCACCTCAGGAGGTGATCCGTAAGCGGAATGCGATCTTTAAACATCAATCGCAAAAGGATCGGCCTGTGTTCCCGGGTGATGATGCAAGAGAGTTCTGGGTAAGGGCTGAGGACCGTACCCGTGACACTGCCCAGCGTTATGACCGTCTCGGATTGGCTGAATATGAGGCTATGGAGGCGTTTAAACGGTATATATTTTAAGCAGGTTAGACGCATGTGATGCGTCTCTACATTTTTTTATTTTCGTAGTCAGGGACACATGTAATGTGTCTCTGACTTTTTTAACCAGGATATCATGTCTTGTATACTTAGAATAACAGGTAAAAATTTTGATGTGGACGATTTTATCAGGCAAAGTAAAATATTACCATATGATACATTTTATAAAGGTATACCCAGAACCAAATCCGGACCCAATGGCGAAAAACTAAATTTCTCTGGCTGTAGTTTAGAAGTCAGTAAAGCTAATTTTGACGAGTTCAATCAACAAGTACAGGAAGCCGTTGATTATTTAAACAATCATCAGCAAAAATTACAACACATAAAGCTGACGCCTGAAATTCAATATGCAACTTTAGATTTCGCGGTAGAATATAATCCTGATAAATTTACGCAAACACAGTATCTGCCCACTGAGCTGCTAAAACTTAGTGTGGATCTGGGAATAGGGATTGAAATCTCAATTTATCAACAGAGTGAATAGTAAGGTAAGCGGGGAATGTGCGATTCCCTCCCCTCGGGAAGGGGCAGGGAGGGGTTTCATTAAGCGCACAGTTTGATCGCTTGTATAAACCCCTCCCTGCCTTTGCACGCAAGCCAACCGCACCCCTCCCGTGGGGAGGGAATTAAAAATAAAACGAAAACCTAATGACCGCCACGCAAAATAAAACGCAAAACTCAAGACTAATTTCTCTTGACGTGATGAGAGGAGCTACCATCGCCGCCATGATATTAGTAAATGATCCCGGCGATTGGGGGCATATCTATGCGCCATTGGAACACTCCAAATGGGATGGCTGTACGCCTACCGACCTGGTGTTTCCTTTCTTCCTGTTTATGGTGGGCGTATCTGTGGTATATGCTATGGAAAGCAAAAAGGCCACGGTACCACATGGTAAACTGTTGCTAAATGCTTTGCGCCGCACACTTATATTGATCGCCATTCCCTGGATCACGCAGTTGATATTTCATCCGGATGGCGGATTGTCGCATCTGCGCCTTCCGGGTGTGTTGCCGCGTATCGCGCTGGTTTATTTTATCTGTACTATCCTCTACCTCAAAACATCGCAAAAAACCCGCGACTGGATATTTGCCTTCGCGCTCATTGGTTATTTTATCATCATGACCTGCATACCGGTGCCTGGCGTTGGCTACGCCAATCTGAAACCCGAAACCAACATGGGCGCCTGGATAGACAGGCTGGTATTTGGTACCAACCACCTCTGGCGCGAATCGCATACCTGGGATCCCGAAGGTTTACTGGGCACATTACCAGCTCTGGCAACAGGTCTGTTCGGCATAAGGGTTGGTACATGGTTAAAACGTAAGGATCGCGATGATAATGTTAAAGTAAGCTGGATGTTTACCTATGGCGTAATAGCTGTAGTACTTGGCCTTATCTGGGACCTGTTCTTCCCCATCAACAAAGCGTTATGGACAAGCTCATTTGTGCTATACACCGGAGGTTTGGCCACTATTGCGCTGGCCATGTGTTATTGGCTGATCGATGTGCAGGGCCGTAAGCGGTTCACCTATTTCTTTGTGGTTTTTGGGGCTAATGCTATTACCGCCTATGTGTTATCGGGCTACATACCGCATTATATGGGGATGATTAAAATTGGCGGGGCATCTATTTATCAAACTTTATTTGCACCTTACTTTTCGCCTATCAACGCATCATTGGTCAGCGCCATATTTACGGTAGCTATATTATGGCTGGTGATGTGGGTATTCTATATCAAAAAGATCTTTATCAAAATCTAAGCATGAAACTCAACCTTATCACAATTGCCACACTACTATTTTTATCGATTAGTGGCCTCAGAGCCCAAACAACATCTTCAACGTTAGCGCCATCACATTTAAAAGCGGCAGAAACTTTTTTAAACGCGATGGGTTTAAATGTCCAGTTTGAAAGTATGACCCAAAAGATGATCAGTGCTTCAAGTGCCCAAATGCCCGAACAACAACGGGCTTCCTACATAAAGGTAATGGAAACATTTATGCAAAAGTATTACACCTGGGATAAACTAAAGGATAGCTTTTGTAAAATATATGCAGAAGAGTTTACAGAAGATGAACTTAATCAATTAACCGCCTTTTACAACACTCCTCTGGGGAAAAAGGCAAGCTCTAAAATATCTTCATTAATGCAAAAAGGGATGGTCATAGGTCAGCAAATAATTGCCGATCACCGCCCTGAACTGGAGCAAATGATGAAAGACGCGTTTCAGGCTGATGCTGCTCCGGCCCCAAAGAATAATTAACATAAAGTAATTTGTAACTAAGAATTTCGTTTTGCATCTTAGTAATATATATCCCCATTATTAATATGAATTTAAACCTTAAGCTTTCTGTACTAGCCCTGGCCATAGCCCTCAGTTCGGGAAGCGCCTTTGCACAAGTAAAAAAGAAACCGGTTACACCGGCAAAAAGCAAACCAGCTTCCGCTGCTGCGCAGGAAGCGCCAAAAGGGAATACCTTGCCGGTTGATGAACAGGTGATCATTGGCAAACTGCCTAATGGCTTAACTTATTACATCCGTAAGAATGTAGAGCCTAAGAACAAAGCCGAACTATACCTGGTAAATAAAGCCGGATCGGTTTTAGAGACCGACGATCAGCAGGGTCTGGCTCACTTCACCGAGCACATGGCTTTTAACGGTACCCGCGATTTCCCAAAGAATGCCATGGTTGATTATCTCCAAAAATCAGGTGTAAAATTTGGTGCCGATCTGAACGCTTATACCTCCTTTGACGAAACCGTATACCAGCTGCCTATTCCATCTGATACGGTTAAAATATTTGAAAACGGCTTTAAAATATTGGCCAACTGGGCTGGTTATGTAAGCTTTGACCCCAGCGAAATTGATAAAGAGCGCGGTGTGGTGTTAGAGGAAGAACGCTTGCGTGGTAAAAATGCCCAGGAACGTCTACGGGTGCAAACCTTACCGGTACTGTTGAATAATTCGCGCTATGCATTGCGTTTGCCTATTGGTAAAGAGGATATATTGAAAAACTTTAAACCGGAAACCATCAAAAGTTTTTACCACGACTGGTATCGCCCTGATCTGCAGGCTATAATAGCCGTAGGCGATTTTGACCCTAAGCGCGTAGAAGAGTTGATCAAGCAAAATTTTTCGCAACTGCAAAACCCAGCCGGCGAAAAACCACGCACCAAATATACTGTACCGCCAACACCTGGTACAGCGGTTAAAATAGCTACTGATAAAGAGTTTCCGTACACGCTTGCCCAAATTATTGTAAAACACCCAGGAACGCCTACCAAAACTACTACCGATTACATGCAACAAATGCGTGAGCAATTGTTTAACCAGATGCTAAATGCCCGTTTGGGTGAACTCAAGCAAAAACCTAATCCGCCGTTTTTATATGGAGCCTCCAGTTATGGTGATTTTATTGGCGGGCAGGATGCCTTTACCTCTATAGCCGTATCCAAACCCGGCGAACTGGAAGCTGCTGTTAAAGCAGTGGTTGCCGAAAACGAACGTGCCCGCAAGTTTGGCTTTACCCTTACCGAACTGGAACGCGCCAAACAAGATGCTTTGGTTGGTATAGGTAACGCTTATAAAGAACGCGATAAAACCCGCTCTGTAAATTTTGTACGGGAATATCAGCAAAACTTTTTAACCGGCGAAGCTATCCCCGGTATTGAATTTGAATACAATTTTTATGTAAACAACATTGGCAAAATAACCCTTGCCGAAATGAACGCCCTTGCCGGTAAATTCATCAGCGACCAAAACCGTGTGGTAATTGTGGAAGGCCCGGATAAGGATAAAGACAAACTGCCCGATGAAAAAACTATTCTGCAATGGATAGCTTCGGCAGGCCAAAACATTACCGCGTATGTTGACAATGTATCGTCAGATCCACTAATCAGCAAATTACCCGATGGTAGTGCCGTGACCAGCGAAGTAAAAGATGAAGCCATCGGCACTACTACGCTTACCTTAGGCAATGGTGTAAAAGTGGTTTTAAAACCTACTGAGTTCCGCAACGACCAGATTCTGATTAATGGCTATTCCTTTGGCGGTACCTCATTAGCCAGCGACGATGATTTTACCTCGGCCAACTTAGCGGCTCCTATAGTAAGCAGCAGCGGTATTGCCCAGTTTAACCAGGGCCAGCTGGATAAAAAGCTGGCAGGTAAAAACGTAAACATATCACCATATATCGGTGAGTATGCGCAGGGCATCAATGGTAACTCATCACCGGCGGATTTTGAAACGGCTATGCAGCTGATCTACCTGTATTTTACACAGCCGCGTAAGGATAAAGATATCTGGCAGTCACAAATTGACCAAACACGGTCGTTGCTGGCCAATCGTGGGCTGGATCCGGTAAATGTGTTCCAGGATACCGTGTCGGCTGTTTTGAGCAATCATAATTTCCGGTCGATGGTAACCACGATCGATAGGTTAAATAAGGCTACATTAGATAAAGCTTACGACTTTTACAAAAGCCGTTTTGCTGATGCCAGTGGGTTTACTTTTACCCTTGTTGGTAATTTCGATGTAACCGCTATCAAACCTTTGCTTACCCATTACCTGGGCGGTTTACCATCAACCAACAGCAACCAAAACTTCAAGGATCTCGGGATCCATCCACCGGCAGGCATCGTTAACACCACCGTAAACAAAGGTGTTGGCGAAAAAAGCAGCGTACAACTGGTTTTCAGCGGCGATTATGAATATAACGATGCCAACAACCTGCAAATGGACGCACTGGAAGAGGTATTAAACATTAAGCTCATAGAACGTCTGCGTGAGCAGGAAAGTGGCGTATATGCACCGGGTGTGCGTGCCTCCTATCGCAAAATTCCGGGTGGCCGTTACAGCATCACCATATATTTTGGTTGTGCTCCTGAAAATGTGGATAAGCTGATCAATGCCACCATCGAGGAAATTGGCAAGATCAAACAAAACGGAGCTCAACCAACAGACATCCAGAAATTTGTGGCCAAAGAAGCTCGTTCAACACAGGAACAATTAAAAGAAAACTTCTTCTGGGCAAGTTACCTGGCCTCTTCGTTGCAAAACAAAGAAAACCCAGACCAGATCCTCACCCATGTAAGCAGTCTTGACCAGGTAACTGTTCAAAGCACCAAAGATGCCGCCAACAAATACCTGAGCGGTAAAAACTATATCAAACTGGTACTTATGCCAGAAAAAACCGAAAAGAAATAGTTTTTTATTCAGCGGTACAAACAAAAAAGCCCCGCCAGATAAACCGGCGGGGCTTTTTTGTAACGTTAAGTCATCCTGAACTTATTTCAGGATCTCACAGGACAAGTTGACCATCAAGTTATAACTTTATTTGTGGAATGCCGAAACAAGTTCGGCATCACTTAATAGTATAGATTCCCCTCAATGCATGTTTAAATAAGCAACTGACGTATCATGTAGCTGATGAACCACCACGCCCACGCATTTACCGGCAGCATCTATCTCAAAAGAAATCCCTTTATCCAAATCGGTATAAACCTGTACTTTGCCATCCTTATTTTTGTAATCGCTGGTTGGTTTTAGGTTATAGCTCTTTTTGATCTCATCGACAGTGCTGCCAACTCCAAGGCCTTCGGCGGTTTTATACTCGGGTGAGTTAATTAATATCTTCTTGACGCGACTAATAATCTCGTCCTTATCACCCATTTTACGATGCGCAAACACGCTGGTACGGTAACCATCGGCTTTATGCCCCGCGTACCACACCATTAGTGAACTTCCCATTGCCGCGTCCGAGCTATCTGGCCTGCCCAATAATTGACTCACATTGGCTACATCCTCGCTTAATACAATATCGCCAATACTCCTGCCCGGGGTAATCAGTTTATTGGTTACAGCGGTTTTGGCTTTAGCAGTGTCAGCAGCATTCGCGGTGTTATCGGCACTGTTTTGTTTTTGTCCTGGCTGCTTACAGGCAAACAGGGCCGCACAGCATAATAATAGCACACTATTTTTCATCCTATTTTTCATAACGGTATTATATTTATTTTATTAGGGTAGCTTGATATACCTAACCAAATTAACATTAATTTGTTGAACAAATAAATGATATCAAAAGGCCAACAAGTTATACAGCAGTGGTACAGGCAAAAAAACTGGCAGCAATTCCCCTTTCAACAAGAAATGGAGGCGGCCTACCTGTCGGGTTATTCCGGCTTGCTTAATGCGCCTACAGGTAGCGGTAAAACATTTGCTCTGTTCCTGCCCTTCCTGGCCGGCTTTATCAATCAACATCCGGATACTTACACCACCCAAAAAAATAACGGCCTGCTCATGCTGTGGATAACACCCCTGCGTGCGCTTACCAACGATATCCGCAAGGCCATGCAGGAAGCCTGCGACGAGATCGGTCTGCCCTGGCACATCGCCACCCGCACCGGCGATACGCCTGCTGCCGAGAAACAGGCACTCAAGAAAAAGCTCCCCGAAGTACTGCTCACCACCCCCGAAAGCCTGCACCTGATGCTGGCCCAAAAAGAGTATCCCAAAATGTTCAATCGGCTACAGGTAGTGGTGATCGACGAATGGCACGAGCTTCTGGGCACCAAACGCGGCGTACAGGTGGAGTTGGGATTGTCGAAGTTGAAAATTTTGGGTGCGGGGTTCAAGGAGCGAGGTACGGGAAATGAAAATAAAATAGTATCGAGAAACTCCGACTCAAACCTCACGCCCCGAGCCCCGAACCCCGAACCCGGCACCCAGAACCTCGCTCCCCGCACCCCACTTCGCATCTGGGGTATCAGCGCTACCATTGGCAATCTGGAGCAGGCAGCCGAGGTTTTGTTAGGGAATGATTTCCCACCTGATCGCATTAAAATGGTGAGGGCCAACCTGGATAAAAAGTTGGATATCCGGTCGATCATTCCCGAAAATGTCGAGAACTATTCCTGGGCCGGGCACATTGGTTTAAAATTACTGCCCGAGGTAATGGAGATTGTGGCCCGGAGCAAAACCACCTTGATATTTACCAATACCCGTTCACAATCCGAGATCTGGTATCATGCCATCCTGGATAATTATCCCGAATACGCGGGTATTATGGCTATGCACCATGGTTCGCTGGATAATGAGCTGCGCAACTGGGTGGAGCAGGCCCTGCACGCTGAAGCCCTGAAACTGGTGGTATGTACTTCGAGCTTGGATCTGGGGGTCGATTTCAGGCCGGTTGATACCGTGGTGCAAGTGGGCAGCCCCAAAGGCGTGGCCCGTTTTATGCAGCGCGCAGGCCGGAGCGGTCACCACCCCGGCGCGGTATCCCGGGCTTATTTTGTACCCACCCACTCCCTCGAACTGCTGGAAGGCGCCGCCTTGAAAGAGGCTATTAAGAAAGGCATTTTTGAAAGCCGCGACCCCATGTTGCTCACCATGGATGTGCTGATACAATATATGGTTACCCTGGCTGTATCAGACGGTTTCCGTGCAGAAGAATTGTTTAACGAAGTAAAAACCACTTATGCCTTTGCCGATCTGAGTCGTAACGAGTTTGGTCAGTTACTGGAGTTTATCACTACCGGCGGCAAAACCCTGGCCCAGTACGATGAGTTTTTAAAAGTGGAGGTAGAGAACGGCCTCTATAAAGTAAACAACCGCCGCGTGGCCATGCGCCACCGTCTCAGCATCGGCACCATCACCAGCGAACTCAGCGTACGTGTAAAATGGTTGAGTGGCGGCAGCCTCGGTACCATCGAAGAATCGTTTATATCCCGCTTAAAACCGGGCAACACGTTTTGGTTTGCGGGGCGCAGCCTCGAGTTTATCCGGGCAAAGGAAATGACAGCCTATGTCAAAAAATCAAATTCCACCAAGGGCATTATCCCCAGTTGGAACGGTGGCCGTATGCCTCTGTCGTCGCAACTGGCGGCGGTGTTCAGGGATAAGCTGGATGAGGTAGCGCATGGGGTAGAGAAGGATGAAGAAGTGATAGCTCTGAAACCCCTATTTAACATGCAGCAAGAACTTTCGCACCTGCCGCAAAGTCATGAATTCTTGATCGAGTCGTTCAAATCGCGCGAGGGGCACCACCTGTTATTTTATCCTTTTGAAGGGCGCTTGGTACATGAGGGTATGGCATCATTATTGGCTTTCCGCATCAGCAAAATAAAACCGGCCAGCTTCTCTATCGCCATGAACGATTATGGTTTCGAGTTGTTGACCGACGAAGACGTTCCCATTGAACATGTACTGGAAGATGCCACCTTTTTTTCGATCGATAATCTGCTGGATGATATTCAACACAGCCTCAACGCCAATGAAATGGCGCGCCGGCGCTTCAGGGATATCGCCCACATCGGCGGATTGGTATTCACTGGCTATCCCGGTCAGCCCGTAAAAAACAGGCACTTACAGGCATCCACATCACTACTGTTCGAGGTATTTACCGAATATGAGCCCGACAACCTACTGGTAAGGCAGGCTTATAACGAAGCGCTGGCTTTTCAACTGGAAGAGTTTCGGCTGAGGGCGGCCCTGCAACGCATCGCCACACAAACTATCATCCTCAAAACCATTGAGCGCCCAACGCCATTCGCATTCCCTATTATGGTTGATAGCCTGGGCCGGGAAAAGCTCACCACCGAAACCCTCGAAGAGCGCGTCGCCAAAATGGCTCGCAGCTACGGCGCCGAAGGCTTTGCCGAACCCGCCGAACGCAAAGGCCGTAAACCGGGGGTTACCAGGAAGAAGGGGTTTTAAAGTTGCTGGCAACCAAAGCAAAAGACGGCCTGTCATCCTGAGCTTGTCGAAGGATCGCGCGGAGAGGCCTGCCCACCATGCTTCGACAAGCTCAGCATGACAGCCTCTCCCATCGACTCACCCTTTGGTTTTAAGATAGTTCTATTTAGTACTAGTTGTTATTGTTGAAATGGGGGGTGCAGGGGGGGGGTAAGAACTAAATACTTTGTGGAAAACGTTAAGATAAAAGGCAGGGTGAACTTATCGACTCACTAGCTTATAAGAGAGCTTGTCCGGGTATCAGTC
>NZ_JABGNA010000028.1 GCF_013149275.1 Mucilaginibacter sp. SG564 | reverse complement strand
GCGGTAAAACGTGGGAGAGTAGGTCGGTGCCAAATCTTATCATCCAGCAAGGATGTAAAACTTAAAGCCTCAGCATATCGCTGAGGCTTTTTTTGCGTTTATAGCTTTTGCTTAAAAAGATCTAGCCGAATTTTAAGCTAATTCCTGGTCGTTGAACGGCTCATTTCTTTTACTTAGTTTTAAGTCATATATCATTTGATATCATGACACCTGAACAATCACAACTCTGGCAAAAGATCCAAAACTTTCAATTGGATAACCCACAATCAGCATTTAAATTTTCCGATCGCCTTGCACGTGAAAATGGCTGGAATCTGCAATACACATTACGGGTTATAGAAGAGTACAAGAAGTTTATTTTTTTATGCTGTATATCCCAAAATGGAGTTACCCCCTCTGATGCGGTGGACCAGGCCTGGCATCTGCATTTAACCTTTACCCATTCTTACTGGATCGATCTGTGCAAGGATACGCTGCAAACACAGGTCCATCATAACCCAACCAAAGGCGGTGACACAGAAAATACAAAATACGATGACTATTATACAGATACGAAGCAATTATACAAACAAACATTTGATGGCAATCCCCCTGCCGATATCTGGCCTGCGAATCAGCAGCGTTTTTCCGATATCAATTTTTAACGGGTAAATATCAGTAGATATTGGTTACTAAAAAAGCCGGAAGTGGGTGTACGTACTATTGTGCCTTTACTACTTATATTATGCCTTGGCATTTTTATTCGGGCGTCCTATGGTGCTATGCTGTTGATGTGCATGATCGTGTTGATGATCATTTATGCAATATGGGGTCGGAAGGACAACAAGAAGGAAGATAACAACGGCAATGCAGATAGCGGAGGCTCGGGCTGTACTGCAGACTGGAGTCACAGTAATCATCATAATGGTAGCGACCATCACGGTTGCCATAGCGGCGATAGTGGCTGCAGCAGCGGATGCTCCGGTTGTTCCTTTTCCGGCTGTAGTGGTTGCGGAAGTTCAGACTGAGTTTAATTATTGAATATATTGGCGACGGAGAAACTATTGCGTCGAAACAATTCGGTAAAGGATCCAGTTGTCGGTTTCGTAAACCCGTTGATAGTTTACACCGCTGTTCACTACCTTAATAAGCGGGATGTACCGGTTATTCAACTGGGTATAACCCGTAAATGGATTTTTGGCTGTGGCTATCAGGATATAATCGTTGTAGCGGTACGGTGTTTCTATGGCACTTAAAAACAGGTCCTGGTAGGGCAGGGTTAGTTTCTGAATATCATGTGTAAATGCCGCGATGGGGTACGATACAGCATCGTCCATCAATACCCGCGAAGTTTTAGGTAAGCTGTTGATCACATCAGCCAGTTCCATGGTTTCTTCCTGATCTGTATTTGGTTTGCGTGTGGTCAGTGTGGTTATAAAGCGCTTTTCGTCGGTTATTAATGATTGGCTTAGGAAAATATATCCGGTATACAACTGGATCAGTATCACAACAGATAATATCACTTTAAATACCATTTGCCGCTTTACCGTTTGCGCTTTAAATACCAGGCACAGTAATGACAGGATCAGGAAAATGAGATAATACTCATAGTTTAAAAATACCTTATCGTATTTAATGTGCAAAAACTCTATGAATGCAAATGGTGTTAAAATAGTTAAGGCCTGGTAGGTACTCTCCCTGAAAAGATAAATCGCTACCAATATCAACGGACAAAAATAGATCACCCTTAACGATACCATTATGGATAGCTCCGGCAATTGATAATTGGCGCTCGTTGTGGCAATATCAAAGTTAAGCTTATCAACCAGTACGTTCCAGGTGGCATAAGGGCTTTCGATAAAATAGTTGAGGTCGTTAGCATGCGTAAGGTTAAGCAGCTTATAACTGATTACCGAGGCCAGCGGTAAAATAAACAGGATAACGTATATGGCAAATGTTTTATTGATAAGCTTACGACGCAATGACGGACTATTAAAGCTCAAGAACAAACGGAAAATAGATTCCTTTTCGCCCAGGTTTAAGCTTTGTACGGTAATAGCCAGCACCAATGGCACAAAGAATAGCGTAAGCCAGATAAACTTATAATCACAAAAAATAAGTATCACCAAACAGATACTGGCCAGCGAAACGTGAAACGTAGTGTTGGAACGGTAAAATTTAAGCAGGTTAAAAAAGAACAGGAAGAAGAAGGTAAGCACCATATAGATGGATTTTCCGGAACAGGCCGTATATAGTAAACCCGGGTGCAGAAAAAACAACAATAAAAGTACGTACAGGTAAAAATCATCTTCAATACGTTTGGTTAACGTGCTGGCAATAATGTAAAATAAAACGGCTGTGCCAATGGCCGATGCTATTACAGGTGCCAGGTAGGGATTGATCCAGCTAAAAATAAAAGTGTTGTAAAAGGGCAGCAAGGGCGATGTTAAACCCATTACTTTAATACGGTTACCCAGGCCCTCGAAAACTATTTTGGTTTTTTCGATGTAAAAAATGCTTTCCTGATTATAGTAACCCAGGTGATTTAAATAAATGCCGATCACCAGGTAGTAAGCGCCAAGTATCAGGGTTAAAATAAAGAGGTATTGATTTTTTGAAAACTTCATTACAATAATCTTATTTAATAACGTTGGTTGGGTTATTAACTTTACTTAATCCGTGATTGGTTTTTTCCCAGTAAAACGGGTTCACTATTAACTGATACAAGCCCATATACGCCGCTGCCGAGTGCATTAACCAGTAAACCGGGTTGGCAATGGCAAATAATATCAGCTCAAAATACCGGCGTTTAAATACCGCCATCATATTGATATAAATCATCAGGATGTTACCCACCATCAGGTTAAATATCGCCATAAATAATACCCAGTCGGGAAACAGCGAACGGATGGTGGAAAAATCAAATATCAGGTAACTTATAAATATGAATAACAAAAGCGGGTAAGCCAAAAATGTGGCCGATGTACCGCCTATGAAAAAGTTAAAACCCCAGAAACCCCGCCATCCAATTTTTTTAACCAGAGCTGCCGGATTGCGCATATGTACCAGGTAAGTTTGCATATACCCCTTGATCCACCGCGAACGCTGGCGTATCCAGTTAATAGGTTCGTTGTTAGCTTCCTCGTAGGTGGTGGAGTTGATGATGGATATTTTATAACCTTTGGCATAGGCACGTACGCCCAGGTCGGCATCTTCGGTTACGTTGAACGGATCCCAGGCGCCTAATTCTATCAGCGCATCCATTTTAAAGTGGTTACTGGTACCCCCCAGCGGAATAGGGATATCCAGCGTATCCAGTCCCGGCAGCATATAATCAAACCAGTAGGAGTATTCCAGCGTAAACATCCGTGTCAAAAAGTTCTCGTTACGGTTAAAGTAGTTTAGCGCGCTTTGTATACAGATGTAATTTTGCGGCAGTTTGGCAAAAAGCGCTACCACCTTTTTTAGCTGATCGGTATCGGGGATATCCTCGGCATCATAAATAGTAAGGTATTTGCCTTTTGAAAAGTGTAAGCCATAATTACAAGCCTTTGGCTTGGTTTTAGGCATGTGGAAAGGCACCACGATCACTTCAAAAACACCCGGGAAATCCAGGTTTTGAACCGCCTGCAGCGTTTTGTCGTCATCCTCTTCAATCAGCAATTTAATATCCAGCTGTTCGCGCGGGTAATCCAGGCTCTGCAGGTTCCAGATGAGTTTTTTGATCAGCTTATCTTCCTTATAAACCGGCAGCAAAATGGTATAAACCGGCAGGCTGTCTTCCATAATATTCCGTACATCGGTTTTGGTTACCGCCTGGTGCAGTTCAAAACGCGAGCCTATCAAAGCCAGGAACAGTTTAAAAATAATAGCGATCAGGAAAAACAAACTCACAATCACATTGATAATGATGGACGTATTTTTAAAATTCAACACCAGCCCTATGGCTATGATGCTGATAAGAATAAAAATAGTAACCAATTGCGGACTGGTAAAGGTGGTTGATGCCGAGCTGTCTGGATCTCGCCTTAAAAGCTCAAACACGGAGGCCTTAACATATTTTTCGCCAAGCAATTTATGGGTTAACCAGGTAATATCCAGGTCTCTGGCTACAATAATGTGCGGCTCCAGATCATAAGTGAACCTGATAAATTCAATAAACAGTTGGTTGCTCGGATCGCTCATCAGCGTTACTACCTTATTATTCTCGATGCGAAGCGGTAAGGCAATATGATCGTTAGCGAATTTCAGATCGATCTTTTTGAGTATTTCGGTATCAAAAGCTTCTTCCCTTACCGGCGCGAAGGTAAAGCCCGCGTTGGTTAATGAACGTTCGTAGTTTTTACGGGAGATATAACCAAAGTTCAAAGCGATCTTGGTATATGACATGCCCGACCGTTCCGAAAAAAGCTTGATTTTTTCCTGATCGGCTGGCGTAATGAACCCGTCGTTTACCAAAAGTTCAGGAATAGAAATACTCATTGTTTTTTGTTTTAGTATCAAGTAGTTAGTATCAAGTATCAAGTACAGATTTAAAATGTGACGGAAAAATCGTGATACCTGATCTATAGAGTATCAGGTAGTTAGTATAAGGTACCCCAAAGAGTCGTGGTACTTGATACTAACTACTTGATACTAAAGGAGCGTTAATCGTTAAATAACTCCTGTGATTTTTGAACTTTTGAACGCACATACAAGAACGATAGCAATATCAGGATCAATAAGCCCAACAGTATGTACAGGTTGTAATTGTCCCAGAAACGGGTTAAACCGCTTTTGGTATCGATATACTCCAGGTTTTCGCTCGATTTGTTGATGTTGAACAAATATTTGTTGGAGTTAATATCAGATATACAAACGTTGCTGGATAATGTTGAAAGCTGTTCGGTAATGGATTTGGATACTGCTAAAAATGCTTCAGACATGTGCTTCCCGGTTGCTGTAAGTACCAGGGTGGCATTATTGCTGCGCCCGTAAAATATCTGGGCCAGACCATTTGACACGGTATCTGACAGGGAATAAACCGGTGTATGATTATCCGTATTGTACAGGCGGAAATCACGACTAAAGGTAATCGGCGCGTCGGGGAATTCTTTCAGCAACTGATCTTCTTTGGATAGCAGGGCGATAATATTGTATTTTTTAAGCTCATCTGGCGGCATGCTGTCAGAATAAACAAACTCAGGGAAGTTATTGGCATTGATGTTATTATTCAGTTCATAAATAATTTCACCAAGGGCAGCCGCGGTATATTTCGCGTAATCCCTGCTTATTAATACGCGGGTAGTGCCGGTGTTAAAGGCTTCCGGGTACTGGTAAAAGCTCAGGTTGCTGGTGATAAATGGATTTTTTGACTCCAGGTATGATTTATCTACATCAACCTCGGCAAAGAAATTGATGAAACTATCTTTACAATGCCCGTTGGTTGGGAAAAACCTGAATTCTGCTTCCAGCGTATTGTATTTATGGTGCTGGTAACGGTTAATGGTGATAGAGGTATTCAGTTTTCCGGATGCATCCAGTTTTTCGCTGCTGATAAGCAAACCGTTTAGGTAAATATTAAAGAAACCACGGTCGCCTGGGCTTAATCCACTGTAGTTGGCTACAAAATGGATCTCCACTTCTTTTGGTGTAAAGCTAAAGTCGCTGTTTTTAAAGGAGTAGGCACTTTTGAGTGAACCTATGCCCGATAAAAAGTCGCTCACACCGCCAATTTGTTTCAGGGATAATTTAGACCGGTTTTCGTCAATACTTTTAAAGAAGGTATTTTGCGCTTTCTCAATCAGCAGGTAATCGCCGTAAGTTGAATTCAGGATATTCATGTTGCCCAGGGCGGTAATAGCTTTTTCGAAACCATTATCGTCGCCGCCGGTAACAAATAAAATCTCTTTAGAAACGTTTTCCTGGGTCACGGTTTTAACTGGAGTAAGCGTGCCGTTTGGTGCCGCAACCATCCTGGTAATGGTATCAGTAGCTACACCAGCCGATTTGTGCAGATAAAATAAACCCTGGTCACTTTGTGGAGTTACTTTTATCAGCTCGCGCTTGGTAGCAGGCAGGCTTGCTATATTGCCCACCTGTATATAGTTACGTACGCTATCGGGTACTTTACCTTCTTCAAATACCTGGATATTGCGGGTTTGTGTCTTTTTTAACCGGGAGTAGGCCCATGCTACGGCTTTCAGGTCATGCAGACTTGGGTTTGCCGGATAAACGACAGCCTTTTTTGAATCAAAACAGTTGCTGATGTTTACGCCATCGAGCAGGCCTTTACTATTTTTTAATAACGACAGGTATGAATAATTTTTGATCTTTAACCACATGGCCGGATTATCCAGATCCTTACACTCATCATCGCTGATGGTTAACAGGGTTTTTACCTGTATTTTCAGGAACTTATCGGTCGACAAATCCGCACGGCTCAGGTTCAGGGTAAGTTTTTGGATCGAATCCCTGGTTAACCGGGCGCTGTATGCAGGTTTGTTGTTGATAACCACGTTGATGTATGAACGCTCTTTGATCAAAGCCTGTGAGGGCTCAAAATACAGAACCAGCTTGCTGCCATTCATTTCGGTAAGCGGAGTTATCTTCACATAAAATGAATTGGCGCCGCTCATTCCGTATAGCACATCGTCCTCATGCCCAAGCGATTTAAAAGTTACTATACTTTGTGCTTGCGTTGTTGTATTCAATAAAAATACAAAGGCTAATAGGGCTAAAAATTTATTCATCTGGTTGTAAATATTAATTTATAACGTAAAACTCAACTCTAAAATAATTACCGTTATCGTCACTGCGATAACTTAGTTCGCCGCCCATTTCCTGGGTCATCAATTTGGCGATGGAAAGACCCAAACCAAGGCGGCTTTCATTTGTGCCTGATGTATCATTAAGCGTTTTTAGCTTGTTAAACATCATATCCAGTTCTTTTTGGCCAATGGCTATACCTTCATCAATAATTTCAAAAACAAAGCGTTGACGCTGCAGGCTGGTTACCACCCTGATATCATTATTGGTTTGCGAAAACTTAATGGCGTTTGACAATAAGTTCTGAAATACCTGACCGGCAAATACCCTGTCGAGCCTTACATTAAGAGGCAATTTCAGGATATTATCCGTAAGGTGGATGTTTTTCATCTGCGCGGTTTCATACAAGCCTCTGAAAACGTGTGCTACCTCTACGTTGGCATCAAATATTTCCAGCTTAAACTGCATCTCCGGCGATTCTATCTCCTTCACATCCATCAGCTTGTTGAGCAGGTACTGCATTTTTTCGGCCGACTCAGCTATATAACCTACATACTCCTTTTGATCACTGCTCAGACGATAATCTTCTTCCTTGATCATATTATTGCTCATCACTACAGAGCCAATAAGGTTTTTAAGGTCGTGCCCGGCTATATTGATAAAGCTGTTCTTTTGCCCGTCAATCTTACGCAGTTGTTCATATTGAGCGTCGATGAGGTTGTTTTTGGCATTGATGTCGGCATTTTGTTGTTTGAGCTGCTCGTTTGATTTTTCGATCAGTATTTGCGAGCGCACATCCCTCCGCATCACCTTGTAACGGGTACCCGGGATGATGCACGAAATAATAGCCGTTATAATAAAAAATTGCCCGCCACCCGTACCGATCACGATATCCAGATTGTAATCGCTGAACAGGTTAAAAAATATAGCCAGTAACAGCACAGCTATCAATACTTCTATAAAGGAGTTAATAGGTTCCCAAAATACCTGCAGGTTAAAAAACAATACAATGGTTGCAAAAACCAGATAGTAAATATTAAGGTTCTGGATCTTTACAATATTACATAAAAGCGCCGATGTTACCGAAAGCATAAAAAAACTGATATGCAGCAGCAAACGATAATCATAATGTTTAGCGGTAAACAAACCATGCAGACCAAATATCAGGGCACTGGTTATTAACCTTACAATAAAAAACTGTATCCAAATTTCCGGAGCGTATACGTAATCAATAATGCTAAAAACCGGGTAAAGCAAAATAATGGGCCAAATGATATTATTGGTTTGGAACCACGCTTTTTTGTAGGTCTCTTTTATTAATTCGTCTTTTGCAATTTGAACAAACATTATTCGTTATCTTAAATTGTAATTTAAAATCAAGTTCCGTTTTTGTTATGGTTTTTTATCAAGCTTAGGTTTAAGAGGTGAGAGTCAGAATAATTCCTATTACGCAAATCTTAAACTATTTGTTAATACTCATAGTATCAACTGCTGGCGCTGTTGCAAAAAGCAGTCCAAAAATGCCACAGGTCCGGCAGTTAGCTTTCAAACGGGCACAAAGTCTGAACAATGGCATTAGTATTTCATGGCTGGAGCAAACATGGGTTAAACAAACGTTTGCGGAAGAAGGTTTGAAAAAAAATGATCTCGAATTATTGAAGAAACTAGGCTTTAAAAGCATCAGGTTACCCGTTGCTTTTAGCTGGTTTGAAGAGCAGCATATACCCGATGAAAAAGTGTTTCACCAGATTGACCAGGTGGTGAAACAATGTCACGAGTATGGATTTAAACTGGTAATTGATTACCATTACGGAAAGTTAAATGATACCAATTATTTGGTGGAAACACCTATAATTATTAATCACTGGTTAAAAGTGATAAAACGTTATATCCATACCAACGCTGACGATGTTTTTTTTGAACTGTATAACGAACCGCCCAGAATTGACCCCAAAGTGTGGAAAGACGCGGCCTACAACATAGTAACCGCCATTCGCAAAATTGATAAAAAGCACACCCTCATCATTGGTGCATCTAACTACAACAGTATTTATGAATTGAGCCGTTTTGTTCGCCTGTCCGACGAGAACATCATTTATACCTTTCATTTTTATGAACCCTTTCTTTTTACGCACCAGGGTGCAGCATGGGTGGGCGATCAGGTAGCAACAACCGGGGTATCATTTCCTTATAGTGCGGAAAATTTTCCAGCCCTGAGCCCAAAAGCCCGTGGAACTGCCGGCGAACTCAATTATAACAAGTACAATAAAGATGGTAACGAGCAATCCATTAACGATAAGTTACAAATTGCTAAAACATGGGCCAATAAATACGATGTCCCCATACTATGCGGCGAATACGGTGTTTATAACAAATATGCCGACCTGGACAGTCGCTGCCGCTATATCAAAGCCATGCGGGCCGCCCTTAAACGACTAAACATTCCCGGTATGCTTTGGGATTATAACGGGGCATTCTCCCTGTTTACCGGCAAACCAGCTTTAAGTACGTTGCCGGTTTGTATGAAAGAGGCTATTGGGGTTGTAAGGTAAAGGACAGAGTTTTAATTTGTTTGTCATCCTGAGCGGAGTGAAGGATCTATTCGCCGATTATACATGGCGCATACCCGCTCTTGGCCGCGGGACGGCCAGTTACTTTGTAGCCACAAAGTAACCAAAGGGCTTTCAGCAGAAATGCTTCTTGGCTGCAGGCCTTTATCCTGCAAAGCGGACAGAACCAGGGCTGCAATTATTTTGCCCTACTTCGTTCCCTCTTTCTCTCCCTTCAGCAAAAACTTGCTATGCCCCGCAACCGCACCGCCCACCTTCGTTCTGTCTGCTTTCAACCGAAGCTTATCTGCTGACGGGAAAATAAATCACTAATTCGCTAAATCATTAATTCAATAATTGTTCCCCCCCTCTATGCGCGAAGCAGAGAGGGGGGGGACGAGCGCAGCGATGTCGGGGTGAGTCGTCTGCGGCATCTCCTTATGTATAACAGGAACAAAGATTAAGGCGCAAAGAAAAAGTCCTTGCTCCTGGTTCCCAAAATCTTTACTCCAAAACAATCCTTGTTCCCAAAAATCATTTAACATAATTATTCATTTATTGATTACCTTTGCCAGGTAATATACTGTTATGAAATTTTTTGAAGAAAAACGTCGGGAGGTTATGGAGCATATTGAAAAATATATGCTCGAGAAGATGTTCGAATATTTGAAACCTGTTGATCATATCTGGCAACCATCTGATTTTTTACCCGACTCTACAAGAGATTCATTTTTTAGTGAGATAAAGGAACTACAGGAAAGCGCCCAGGGTTTAAGTTACGACCTGATAGCCGTTTTAATTGGCGACACCATTACCGAGGAGGCCCTGCCTACTTATGAGTCATGGCTTACCATGGTTGAAGGTGTATCCAAAGACGAAGAAGGCGGCTGGATGAAATGGACCCGCCACTGGACAGCCGAAGAAAATCGTCATGGCGATCTGCTCAACAAATACCTTTATCTATCTGGCCGGGTTAATATGCGCATGATGGAGGTATCTACCCAGTACCTGATTGCCGATGGTTTTGATATCGGTACCGGAACCGATCCGTACCGTAACTTTATATACACCTCGTTTCAGGAACTGGCGACAAACGTATCGCACAGACGTGTAGCCTCACAGGCTAAAAAGGATGGTGATACCCTGCTGTCAAAAATGTGTGGTACCATTGCCGGCGATGAAGCCCGCCACGCCAAAGCTTATAAATACTTTATCGAAAAAATATTTGAGGTTGATCCGAGCGAAGCCATGATCGCTTTTGAGGACATGATGCGCAAAAAGATCGTGATGCCTGCTCACTTCCTGCGTGAGGTAGGTTTAAAAGTTGGTCAAACGTTTGGTCACTTTACCGATGCCGCGCAACGCCTGGGTATATATACCGCTATTGATTATGTGGATATACTGAAAGAGCTGATCGAAGACTGGCATATTGAAAGCACTATCGATCTGAATGAAGCCGGCGAAAAAGCCCGCGATTATATCATGAACCTGCCATCGCGCCTGCTGCGTGTTGCCGAACGCATGAAAAACCCCATGCTGGAATACAAATTCAGCTGGATAAACGGATAATTTTCCTTATCAGAAAATATTAAAAGAGGCACCCAATTGTGAAGTGCACCCCAAAAGTTGGACAAAGTTAATTTAACTATTCATAATATGAGCTCGGTATTTTACCGGGCTCATTCCTTTTAGATTGAGTTTGA
>NZ_JABGNA010000027.1 GCF_013149275.1 Mucilaginibacter sp. SG564 | reverse complement strand
AATGTCAGGTCATTATTTATGTTGCGCATAACGTTTTAGCTTTATTCTTTAAAGCTAATTCTGTTACCGAATTAGTTGACCTTTACAATTGCGAGGTACGAAGCAATCCCCAATTGGCAGAGTCACTCCGCGCCGTTGTTGGTGTTGTCACCAACAACTTATTATGGTCGACCAAGCAGTAGAATGTTGGTGACAACACCAACATTGGCGAGGCAAAGTGCACAAATAGATCCTTCGTTCCTCAGGATGACAAATGGTAAAAGCATTATAAAAAAAACGCCATCCGATTTCGGATGGCGCTTTTTTATGTTGTCCCACACCTTTCAGTGGGCCGGTCGTCTATCAAACTTTGATCTCAACTTCAACACCGCTTGGCAATTCAAGCTTCATCAGGGCATCTACAGTTTTTGAGTTAGAGCTGTAAATATCTAATAAGCGCTTGTATGAGCATAATTGAAATTGCTCACGTGCTTTTTTGTTTACGTGTGGTGAACGTAATACGGTGAAAATTTTCTTTTCGGTTGGTAAAGGAAGTGGTCCGCTAACTACAGCGCCAGTTGGCTTTACTGTTTTTACGATCTTCTCGGCAGATTTGTCTACCAGGTTGTAATCGTAAGATTTTAATTTGATCCTGATTCTTTGGCTCATTTTGTTTTTTGTTTTTAGCTACCCTAAGAGCTATTTATTAGAGTAACTGTGATTTATTGTAAGATTACACTGATCATCTGTGAAATCACAAAAAGATCGGTGTAATCAAAGATTTAATTACGCGTTTTGAGCAGCTTTTTTGCCTTTTGCTTTGGCTACTACTTCATCCTGTACGTTACGTGGCGCTTCAGCATAGTGATCAAACTCCATGGTTGAAGTAGCACGGCCTGAAGTAATGGTACGTAACTGGGTTACATAACCAAACATTTCAGAAAGTGGCACAGTAGCTTTAATAACCTGTGCACCTGCACGTGAATCCATACCTAACAGTTGGCCACGACGACGGTTCATGTCACCGATAACATCACCCATGTTTTCTTCAGGGGTTAAGATCTCGATTTTCATGATCGGCTCAAGCAATACTGGTTTACATTTTGGCAATGCCTCACGGTAAGCCATTTTAGCAGCTAACTCAAATGATAAAGCATCCGAATCGACAGCGTGGAACGAACCATCAATTAAACGAACTTTTAAGCTGGTTAATGGATAGCCGGCTAATACACCGTTTACCATGGAAGCCTCAAAGCCTTTTTGAACAGATGGGATAAACTCACGAGGGATTGAACCACCGCTAATTTCGTTCACAAACTGTAAACCTTCTTTACCTTCGTCATTTGGAGAAAGGATAACCTGTATATCTGCAAATTTACCACGACCACCGGTTTGTTTCTTGTATGTTTCGCGGTGTTGGATAGTACCTGTGATAGATTCTTTGTAAGCTACTTGCGGAGCACCCTGGTTAACCTCTACTTTAAACTCACGTTTTAAACGGTCCATGATGATATCCAAGTGAAGCTCGCCCATACCTGAAATTACAGTTTGGCCGGTTTCTTCGTCAGAGTTTACACGGAAGGTTGGATCCTCTTCGGCTAATTTACCAAGAGCCATACCTAATTTATCTACGTCGGCCTGAGTTTTAGGCTCAATAGCTAAACCGATAACCGGCTCTGGGAAGTTCATTGACTCCAGAATGATCGGGTGTTTCTCGTCGCAAAGAGTATCGCCAGTTTTGATATCCTTAAAGCCTACTACCGCAGCAATATCACCTGCACCTACGTTAGGGATAGGGTTTTGCTTGTTAGCGTGCATTTGGAATATACGGCTGATACGCTCTTTGTTGTCAGAACGCATGTTATGTACGTATGAACCAGCTTCCAGGTTACCAGAGTAAACACGGATAAAGCACAAACGGCCTACGAATGGGTCAGTCGCGATTTTAAATGCTAAAGCTGCAAATGGCTCTTTAACATCTGGTTTACGTAATATCTCTTCGCCAGTATCAGGGTTAGTACCGATGATACCTTCTACGTCCATTGGTGAAGGCAATAATTCCATCACATAGTCAAGCATGGTTTGTACACCTTTGTTTTTGAAAGATGAACCGCAAACCATAGGAACAATCTTAGCATCTAAAACCGCTTTACGTAAAGCGTCAAGCACTTCGCGTTCAGTGATGGTTTCAGGAGCGTCAAAGAATTTTTCCATCAGGCTTTCGTCATACTCAGCTACTGATTCCAGTAATTTCTCTCTCCACTCGGTTGCTTCTTCGATCATATCCTCAGGGATAGGCACTTCGGTAAAGGTCATACCCTTATCATGCTCATTCCAAACGATACCTCTCCAGTTAATTAAGTCAACCACACCTTTAAAGTTCTCTTCGGCACCAATAGGTAATTGAAGCGGAACGGCGTTGCTGCCTAACATGCTTTTAACTTGTTTAACAACGTTTAAGAAGTCGGCACCAGAACGGTCCATCTTATTAACGAAACCGATACGGGCAACGTTATAGTTGTTAGCAAGCCTCCAGTTAGTTTCAGATTGTGGCTCAACACCATCAACCGCGCTAAAAAGGAAAACCAAACCATCTAATACACGCAGGGAGCGGTTTACCTCTACGGTAAAATCCACGTGTCCCGGAGTATCAATGATGTTCATGTGATAGTTATGGCCTCTGTATTTCCAATTTACGGTTGTAGCAGCAGAAGTGATAGTGATACCACGTTCCTGCTCCTGTGCCATCCAGTCCATGGTAGCAGCACCTTCGTGCACTTCACCAATTTTGTGGCTAACACCAGCGTAATAAAGGATACGTTCGGTTGTGGTGGTTTTACCGGCATCAATGTGGGCGGCAATACCTATGTTTCTTGTATATCTTAGATCTCTTGACATGTTAATTATTGAGTTATTGAATTAGTGAATTAGTGAGTGAAAAATTACTTTTTAAAATTTCAAATCACTGATTCTGTTATTCAGTAAATTTTGTTTAAGGAATTGCGAATTTGTGAATTACCGATTAGCATAATGTTACGTAATCAATAATTCACTAATTCACTAATTCAATAATTAAAACCTAAAGTGTGAGAACGCTTTGTTGGCCTCGGCCATTTTATGCGTATCTTCTTTTTTCTTCACTGCTGCACCTTCACCTTTAGCTGCTGAGATGATCTCACCGGCTAATTTCTCCATCATGGTTTTTTCACCACGACGACGGGCATAGCTGATCAACCATTTCATACCCAAAGCAATTTTACGCTCCGGACGAACTTCGGTTGGTACCTGGAAGTTAGCACCACCTACACGGCGGCTTTTTACTTCAACAGCAGGCATTACATTGTTTAAAGCCTTTTTCCAGGTCTCTAAACCGTTTTCGCTTGTTTTTTTCTCAACGATGTCAACTGCGTTGTAGAATATTGAGTACGCGGTAGATTTTTTACCATCATACATCATGTTATTTACAAACCTTGTTACCAGGGTATCATTGAACCTTGGATCAGGAAGGATAATTCTCTTTTTTGGTTTTGACTTTCTCATTGCTATCTATCCTCCTTAATTATTTCTTTTTACCTTTTGCAGGGGCTGCAGCAGCTTGACCTGGTTTAGGGCGTTTAGTACCATATTTAGAACGACGTTGGTTACGACCGGCTACACCTGATGTATCTAACGCACCACGGATGATGTGGTAACGTACACCTGGTAAATCCTTAACACGACCACCGCGGATCAACACGATTGAGTGCTCTTGCAAGTTGTGACCTTCACCAGGGATGTAAGCATTTACTTCTTTACCGTTGGTTAAGCGCACACGGGCAACTTTACGCATTGCTGAGTTTGGTTTCTTAGGGGTAGTGGTATACACACGGGTGCATACGCCTCTTCGCTGTGGACAGCTGTCCAACGCTGGTGACTTACTCTTGTCAACCAGAGCTACTCTACCTTTTCTAACTAATTGCTGAATAGTAGGCATTTTTCCTTTTTTGTATTTACAGTTTTATCCTTATTTTAAGGACTGCAAAAGTACGGACTTATTTTTTGATTTTCAAGCGGTTGTGTAAAAAAGTTTTTGTAATGGCTTGATTGGGTGCGGGTGCGAGGTGCGAGAGCGGGATTTTTAGGCGGAATTATTTGCTAATTAAGCTATTGGTGGTGGAGGGAGCAACTCAACAGTAATATTACTGGGGCCGCTGCCATAATACATTTCGCCGCGGAAAAATATGACAGGTGCAAAATCAAAATAACCATTGAACAGCGCATTATGTAATTTACATTCATCGGGCCCAAAATATGGTGTATGCAAACCCTTCACATAAAGCAGGCTTGTTCTGATCGGAACAAAACTGTAATCTACAAATTGCGCCTCGATTTCCTTTTGTAAATAATTAAAATCGGTTCCAAATTCCATGTATGGCGATTCTGTGATTACATTAATGGCACGGTAACCGTAAGCTAATTCATCTGCCTTTTCTTTTATAACAGTTTCATCGACGCCGTATATAGTAAAGTAGGGGGCAATTAAGCTAACGGAAAACCGGATCATTTTTATCCTCAGCAATGCATCATCCTGGTAGCGTTCAAGGGTGAGCTCACCGCTAAAAGATACATCATGCACATAGCTACAGTTGTGTATCTTGCTTTTTGATCCGCTTCGCAGTTTTTTTAGAAAATCAGCCCATGGTTTGTTAAATTTTTTATTTTGGGTAGCATTCTCCTCCATAATGGCCATGATTTTTTTCATCCCAGGATGCGCATTATATTCGGGATCATCGGGCGTTACTCCAATAGGATAATACTGCTTGATGGTTTCGCCTATTTCTGCGTATAATTTATTATAGGGATTATCTAAAGGAAAATAGCGGATCATATTAATTTAATTCACAGTTTATAACTAAAACGGAGTATCATTTTCCAAACTTATCATCCAGCACTATCTTACCCTTATTCCCCAGTTTCACATACTTTATCTCGCCCGAGCCTTCAAAGGCGATACAGATACCGGCTATTTGCATAATGGTTTGGGTGATGGGTTTTGTAAATATGAGGTTGTTGTTCAGGTAAACGCTTAATGTCATGTCCTTAACCTCGCATTTGAGTTTTTGGAATTGGCTGAAATCGCAGCCAAAAGCGCTCAGGTCGTTACTTTTGCCAGATACCCAGTCGGATGAGGTGAATATGTTGAGGTCCGAAATACAGCCTTTATCCGCCAGTGGAATAACAATGGCATTTTGTTTGCCTAAAATATATAGGATCATTTTGCGGCAGGATGATTCATCCACGCCCGATGTATTACGCAACGTAGTTTCGAAAGTGAAGTTGCCGCCATCAAGTCCGTCAAATTCACGTACATTATAAAAACTGAGCCATTGGCCATTAAATACCGGCGATGATAATTTTAAGGCCAGGGTTTTACTATCCAGGCCCATGCCGCCGGGTTGGTGGATATCATTATCGGTTAGGTAAACCGGGTTGTTGTTTCGGCGGATAATACCTGTCCACCCGTGCGTTTTAATAAACACCGGATTTTCTTTTTTTATCCGGCCGTTGGCGATCAGCTTTGCCGTGAAATAACCGGGATAGTAATAGATGGAGGTATGCTGCCTGCCGCTTGTAGGGATTCTTTCTGTCCGCGATGGATCCCAGCTTTGCTGCAGGGTTACGCTATCTATATTTAATGCCGACGCGTCATAATCAAACACCACAGAATTGGGCAAACCGTCGGTCACTTTCCGGCTCGAAAATTTAACCGGCCCGTTGAGGTTGGGTTTTACAGCTTTTGGCGGAGTTAAATTGCGGGCGGCCAATATGCCTAATACCACCACAACCAATGCCATGGCCATGGCAGCCATAATGTATCCTTTTTGTTTGATGCCTTTTTGTGGTGATGGAGTAGGGAGACAAGATCTTTTTTCGGCTGCTATATTTTTCTTGTAGCCGCGCCAATCATCGGCCCCGGCGTAGCGTGCCATGGTATTTAAGGTGGCTGTGGTGGGCGAGCTGTTGTATTTAACCCTTCCCCAGATACGCTTGAGGGTGGTGATGCTCAGCAGCGTACCGGTTTTCTGAAATATTAACTCGCCCAGTTTCTCAAAATCATGATCGCTCCAGGACGAGCTTTCGCCCCAATCCAGCGATCGCTCAACTGTTTTGCACCAGGTATGGATATATAGAGCCTCTTCCTGCATGATTTATGACCGTGAACGGGATTGAATGTACTTGAATATGGGTTTACAGTAATACAATTTCACCTTTAGCTAAAATATCCATAAAGATGAAAAATAAACTTAACCAACACAAAATTAAACCATTAATTACAAGTATGCTATGCCTGTTCCTGTTCAGTACCATGGGTATGGCCCAGGTAAAAACCGGCAAGGGAAAAGTGATAGCTATTCCTTTTGAAGCGAGCCGCTGGGACACTTCTAAGCAGCATGCGGAATTTTTGACCTACAAAAATGCAAAAGCCATGAAAATAGTGCGGGGCAAGGGTGCCAGTAACCAGGTGATATTAAAAGATTTTAGCTTTACCAATGGTACGATTGAGTTTGATACGCAACCTATTGATGGCAGTAAGCCGGCATTCATGAGTGTGTACTTCAGGCAGCAAAGCCCCAGCGAAACCGAAATTGTTTATTTACGCACCCAGCCCGATGAAAGTCAGCAGCGTAATACCGCTATACAGTACGCACCCATATTGCATGGTATAAATATGTGGGATTTATATGGCCATTTCCAGGGACCGGCGCCTATTCGTAACGACGACTGGAATCACTTTAAACTGGTGATATCGGGCCTGCAAATGAAGGTGTATCTGAATAACATGGAACGCCCGGTATTACAAATTCCGCGACTGGAAGGGGAGAGCCGCACCGGGACAATTGCCTTTGACGGGCCAGGCTACTTCGCCAATCTTATTGTAAAACCCAATGAAACGGAAGGTCTATCGCCGGAAGAAGGCATGGACCTTACCAATCATGATATCAATTATATCCGCCGATGGGATGTATCCGCCTCGCAGTTCCTGGAAGATGGGCGGGAACTCATGGTTAAAGACCTGCCCACAGATACCTCCAAATGGAAACCCATACAAGCCGAGCGAAGGGGACTGATTAACCTAAGCCGGGTATACGGAGGGATGGAAAACAGGGGCGGCGGTGTTCAGAGTAAAAACCGGTATGTATGGCTTAAAACTAACATCCACTCTACTAAAGATCAAATAGCCAAAATTCAGCTGGGCTTTAGCGATGAGGTGTATGTGTTTATTAACCGGGGTTTACTCTATGTAGATAAGAATGAATTTGGGCGACCCATCATGAAATATCCCGCCGGGCGGTTGGATATTGCCAACTCGTCGTTTGACATTCCGCTCAAAGCCGGCGACAATGAACTGATCATTGGGGTATCCAACTATTTTTATGGCTGGGGCATTGTTGCCCGCATGCAAAACACGGATGATATTACGATTTTGCAGCAATGATCAAAAACAAAAAAAGAGCGGTAACACTCACGCACCGCTCTTTCATCATTTATCAAAACAAACTCAATTAGCACTTTATTAATAACCATGCGTGCTGTCATGGTAATGATCACCGCGGTTATAACCGTTGTCATAACCATAGCCATTGTGGTACCTATCATGATGGTACCTGCGGTTTCCGTATCCTTCACGTACCATGCAACCTGAGGTTACTGATACGATGGCTGTTAACGCTAACATATATGCAAACAATCTCTTTTTCATGGTGATAACTATTAATGTGGCTGTCTAACTAACAGGCATTATACAGGTTTGACTGCGGTAAAATGAAAAGGATTAATACAGGCGTGGAGGAATGGTATTGCGATGACATACCCATCATTATGAACAATTAGCAACAAAAAAAGAGCGGTAACACTCACGCACCGCTCTTTCATCATTTATCAAAACTTAACTCACTTAAACTTTAACCATTAATAACCATGGTAATGGTAACCGTCATGATATCTGTGATGATACCCATATCCCCCTTCACGTACCACGCAACCCGAGGTTACGGATACTATTGCTGTTAATGCTAACATATATGCAAAAAATCTCTTTTTCATGATGATCGTATTTAAAGTTTTGCCCATCTTATTAAAGATGTATAACTATATGACTGGATAAAAATGAAAAGGATTAATTCTTGTATTATTGTGTAATGAGAATCATCTGGTTTCGAAGTTTTTGGTGGGTACTCACATGGGTTGTGATTTTAACTGGCTGTGGCAATTCCGGCAAGTCAAGAGAAGATAAGTTAAAAGATACCATCGAAAAATTAAGAAAGAAGGCCGATTTCAAGCCATTGAATGAGCAGGATGCCTATGCTTTTATCAATAATTATTATCTGCCGCGTCTGGATACTCTGCTCACAAAGCGGAAGATCGCTATACATCCCTTAATAGGAACCAATTTTAAGGAAAGGTTTGAACAGGTAAAGGCTGTTATTGAGGCTGAATTTGTCGGCGATACTATCGGAAAACAATCCCCCGTTGTTCCGGCTCCACCACCTCTTTTAAAAAACGATAGTGCTCATCAATGGGATAGTAAAAGATTAATAAAAACCCAGGTGATTACGGACACCATAAAATTCCATACAATAGATCATATAACCGAATGGCATAAAAAGTTTGGTTATGGTTATATGTGTATTTCTTATCCCCAATATAACGCAAATACCAAGATGCTTGTATTAACAGAATGGTTGGAAAACTTTGAATGGTGCGGGACGGGCCGTGAAAAAAAACTTTTTTATAAAAAAACGCCCTCTGGATGGGAGGCTCAATAATTTCTCTACACCAAGCCCATGCTCTCTCTATATTCCTGCTGAACGATGAGCAGGCAGTTGGCGCACAGGCATCCATCATACATTTCGCTTACGTACTGCACCTCGTTGAGGCTGAGCTGCACGGTACTGCACTGGCACTTGCTGAATGAATTGGCTTTACATTCAAAAGGTGCCTCGCAGCGTTCGCAACGGATGATCTCGTGTTTGGTCATTGTTTTTAAAAGTCCATGGTCCATAGTCGATAGACCATAGATTACTTTATTTAGCAAAAGTAGCTAAAGTTGAAATGATTAATAAAACCCTAATGTCATTAATGAAAAAAGTCCATGAACTATAGCTTTTGCAGCTATGGTCCATGGACTATCGTCTATCGACTAATTAAAACTTATGCAGAGCAGGTTACGCAACCTTCTTCCATTGAGCAGCTTGGGCCTTCTGGTACATTGTCGGCAATTTGCTCAACCACTTCTGGTATTACAGGCTCCATGTTTGAACCGCCCTGATTTTCCACAGTGAATTTAACTGCTTGTGATGCCGCTTGTGTACGCAGGTAATACATACCGGTTTTTAAGCCTTTTTTCCATGCGTAGAAGTGCATTGAAGTCAGTTTCGACGCGTTTGGCGAGTTGATGAACAGGTTTAATGATTGCGACTGGCAAACATAAGCACCCCTATCAGCAGCCATATCAATGATGTTACGCATCTTGATCTCCCAAACGGTTTTGTACAGTTCTTTGATATCGGCAGGTATTTCGGCAATATCCTGGATAGATCCGTTGGCGCTGATGATCTTATCTTTCATGGCCGGGCTCCATAAACCAAGGTTAACCAGATCGCGCAGCAAATATTTGTTTACCACGATGAACTCACCGCTCAGTACACGACGGGTGTAAATGTTGGAGGTATATGGTTCAAAACACTCGTTGTTACCCAATATTTGTGAGGTTGACGCGGTTGGCATTGGCGCAACTAATAAAGAGTTACGTACACCATTTTTCATCACATCTTTACGCAGGGTTTTCCAATCCCAACGGGTGCTGGCAGGTTCTACATTCCACAGATCAAACTGGAATTTACCTTTTGACAACGGTGAACCCTTGAAAGTTTCATACGGACCTTCGGCAATAGCCAGGTCTTTTGAAGCTGTCATGGCAGCGAAGTAAATAGTTTCGAAGATCTCTTTGTTCAACTGTTTGGCTTCGTCGCTTTCAAACGGCATGCGCAGCTGTATAAAAGTATCGGCCAAACCTTGCACACCTAAACCAATAGGGCGGTGACGCAAGTTAGAGTATTCTGCTTCGGCAACAGGGTAGTAATTACCGTCGATGATGCGGTTCAGGTTCAAAGTAGCCTGGTAGGTTACTTCGTACAGTTTTTGGTGATCAAACTCGCCATTGATAATATAGCGTGGCAATGCTAATGAAGCCAGGTTACAAACGGCTATCTCATTGGCATCGGTATACTCCATAATTTCGGTACACAAGTTTGAGCTTTTGATGGTACCTAAATTTTGCTGGTTTGATTTTGCGTTAGCAGCATCTTTATATAACAAGTATGGTGTACCGGTTTCAACCTGGGCATCCAGTACGGCAAACCACAATTCCTGTGCTTTGATCACTTTACGTGCACGACCTTCTTTTTCGTATTGGGTATACAGGGCAACAAACTCATCGCCAAAGCAATCGGCCAGGCCTGGTGCTTCGTGCGGGCAGAATAAGCTCCAGTCCTCATTGGCTTCTACACGCTGCATAAACAGGTCAGATACCCAAAGTGCGTAGAACAAGTCGCGGGCACGCATTTCTTCCTTACCGTGGTTTTTACGTAGGTCAAGGAATTCAAATATATCGGCATGCCATGGCTCTAAATAAATAGCGAACGCGCCTTTACGTTTGCCACCACCCTGATCAACATAACGGGCAGTATCATTAAACACACGCAGCATCGGGATGATACCATTGCTGGTACCATTGGTGCCGCTGATGTACGAACCTGTAGCCCTTACATTGTGGATGCTTAAACCGATACCACCGGCGCTTTGCGAAATTTTGGCGGTTTGTTTTAAAGTATCGTAGATACCGTCAATGCTGTCATCTTTCATAGTTAACAGGAAGCATGACGACATTTGTGGTTTTGGTGTACCTGCATTGAAAAGGGTAGGAGTAGCGTGGGTAAACCAGCGCTCGCTCATTAAATGGTAGGTTTTAATAGCGCTTTCAATATCGGCTTTGTGGATGCCTACCGATACACGCATAAACAGGTGTTGCGGGCGTTCAGCAATTTTACCGTTGATCTTTAACAGGTATGATTTTTCCAGGGTTTTAAAGCCGAAATAATCAAAACCAAAGTCGCGGTCGTAAATGATGGTGCTATCCAGTAACTCGGCGTTGGCTTCAATCACGTCCCATACATCATCAGCAATCAGGGATGCTTCTTTGCCGGTTTTTGGATCGATATATTCATGCAGTAAACGCATGGTTTCAGAGAACGACTTGATGGTGTTTTTATGCAGGTTGGATACCGCTATACGCGAAGCCAGCAAAGCATAATCGGGATGCTTGGTGGTTAACGATGCCGCTGTTTCCGCAGCCAGGTTATCCAGCTCAGATGTGGTAACCCCGTCAAACAAACCTTCAATTACTTTTTTGGCCACATCAATGGGGTCAACCAGATTGAACCCATAGCACAGTTTTTCTATACGTGCTGTGATCTTGTCGAATTTTACCGACTCTTTTCTACCGTCTCTTTTTACTACAAGCATATTAGTGAGTTGTGAATGGTGAGTAGTTAATGTTAATTGTCATTTTGTTAACTGATTTTGATCGAATTAATAAGAGCGCTTAGATATTTAAAACACATAACAAGTATCTCGCCAAGTGTGCCTAAACTTTCAGCTGAACAATATCCCAGATCTGAAGCTACATCAAATGCAGCGTCGACTTCGATAATTGATCCTCTGGATATCTCATAGTATCTTTTTCTTTCAGTATCAGATTTTCTTGAGCTTCCTTCTGCCAGATTTAAGTGGACAGAAAGGGCAGCCCGTTTTATTTGTTGTGTTAAATTAAATTTTTCTTCGTGAGGGAATTGACTTACAGCTATATAACATTCTTTTACAAACTCTCTGGTAATAGCATATGCATCTAGTTTTGTATGCCCTAATTGTAAAAACATGCTTGCGAATATTAATAATTCACCACTGCCAACTCACTACTCACTGCCTAAAAGTCCTCGTCCAACGAAAACGCTTTGCTTTCGGCATTGTTCATGACGCCGCTTTTTTGATAGTCGCCTACGCGTTTTTCGAAAAAGTTGGTTTTGCCTTGCAGCGAGATCATCTCCATAAAGTCGAATGGGTTGGTGGCGTTATAATGTTTTTCGTAACCCAACTCGCCCAACCATCTGTCGGCCACAAACTCAATATACTGGCTCATCATTTTGGCGTTCATACCAATCAGGTTTACCGGCAGGGCATCGGTCACAAATTCTTTTTCTATTTCTACCGCGTCGGTAATGATCTTAGTTACCGCTTCGGCACTTAAGCGGGTTTTCAGCATTTTGTATAACAGGCAGGCAAATTCACAGTGTGAACCTTCATCGCGCGATATCAATTCATTACTGAAAGTTAAGCCCGGCATCAGACCGCGTTTTTTAAGCCAGAATATAGAGCAGAAGCTGCCCGAAAAGAAAATGCCCTCAACAGCGGCAAATGCTACCAGGCGCTCGGCAAAGTTGCCGTTGTTTATCCAGCGCAGGGCCCACTCGGCCTTTTTACCTACACACGGCACGGTATCAATGGCGTGGAAAAGGCGGTCTTTTTCGGCCGGGTCTTTTATATATGTATCAATAAGCAGGGCATAGGTTTCGGAGTGGATGTTCTCCATCATGATCTGGAAACCGTAAAAACAACGGGCTTCGGGCAACTGCACCTCGCTCATAAAGTTTACGGCCAGGTTTTCGTTCACGATACCATCGCTCGCAGCGAAGAACGCCAGGATGTGTGAGATGAAATGTTTCTCGCCCTCATTCAGGTTTTCCCAATGTTTCATATCGTCCGAAAGGTCGATCTCCTCGGCCGTCCAAAAGCTGGCTTCGGCTTTCTTGTACATTTCCCAAATGGCAGGATATTTAATCGGCAGAATTACAAACCTGTCCTTGTTTTCTTTGAGTAATATTTCATCTTCCTGTTTCATATGATACCTATTTTATTGTTCCTTTTTATTACTTCAAGCAATCAGACACGAAACCCACCCCAATTTTTCAATCAGGTAATTTGGTTGTTTGCGTTTGGTCTGACCAATCACAGGTTTTATTATGTAACTTACTGACAGCTAAGTTCTTGTATTTTGGATGGGGAATACATCCGGCTGTCTTTTGAATACTTTTTGCGAACCTTGTTCAACAAAGTTAAGGTATGATATCTTAAGATTTTAGTGTTAGTTTTTAACAAAGGGGCGAGTTATTAACACTTTGTACCCCTGGGTGAACAAAATGGAAAATTAATGAACTTGATTCCAGTCGGTTAAAAATTGTGGTCAAAATTTGTCGTCCAAAAATTTGCAGAAAACGATAATTTAACATTAAGAATTAGTTGACTTAACACCGACAATTATTGCCAATTACATAATACCCTTGCTAAGCCTTAATTCCAATTTCGAAATTTGTTTGAAAACCCGGTCCTGATACCCCAATGTTGAAAAAAATATCCCGGCAAAACCAGTCGTTCGCCGGGATATCTCTCCAGTTTTTTTAATTATTTTTTTATATCATCGGCCAATACAAATTTCATCGATACCGAATTAACACAATGACGCACATTTTTAGGTGTGAGGTATTCCCCCTCAAACACATGACCCAAATGGGCACTGCAATTGGCACATACAATTTCTACCCTGCGACCATCGGCATCAGGTACCCTTTTAACAGCTCCGGGTATCTCATCGTCAAAACTTGGCCAGCCGCAGTGCGACTCAAATTTTGATTCGGAGGTATACAACGGTGTGTCGCAGCGTTTGCAAACATACAGGCCCTGGGCCTTATTGTCCAGCAAAGCACCGGTAAATGGTCTTTCGGTTCCTTTATGCAATATCACCCATTCTTCTTCGGGTGTTAACTGATTATACATCATTAATTATTGATTTAGTGAATTACTGAATTCGTGATTTCTCATCCCTTTTTCTTTACTTGAAGATACGAAATTTTGTTGGTATAGATTGCCTTGGGAGGCCTTGTTTACACTGGTTTGACATGGGCCTGGGGTATTTACAGAGAATGTAAAAGTTGTCATCCTGAGCGTAGCGAAGGATCTGTTATTGACCATGCAAATAGCAAAATAGATGCTTCACTTCGTTCAGCATGACAAAAAATTTGAGGGAGAGAGAGAAAACAAAAATGTCATCTCGAACGAGGTACGAGGAGAGATCTTTTACGCCGGGACTTATCCTGTGTAAAAGATTTCTCTCTTCGTTCGAAATGACAGACGGAGTAAAGATATTTTCCCTACCCTCTTTCTGCCGTAGGCGAAGAGAGGGTGGTCCAGCGAAGCGTAGACCGGGTATTCTAGGTTTCTTATATTTCCAAATTTATTTTGCAAAAGCATTTTCTAAGCCGCTCTTGTATAGTTTTCA
>NZ_JABGNA010000026.1 GCF_013149275.1 Mucilaginibacter sp. SG564 | reverse complement strand
ATGTGTTTCAGAATGTTCCCGTCTTTATCCTTTACATTCATCAGCCGCTGGAAACTATCATATTCGTAATACGTCGTCTCGCCCTTCGAATCCGTCATGCTTGTCATACCCACTAAGGGATCGTAGGTATAGGTTGTCACTTGAGCGTTCTTTAAAAGAGCAGAATTCCTCAGTGGCAATAAAAAGTTAATAACAGCGGCATCAGTAGGATTCGTATTATCCCGAAACGACTTAACAGCGGTTGCTCCGCCCAATACACTTTCAACATCATTATAAGTGGCATTCGTGATCTCAGCAATTGGATACTTCCCGTTGTAAGTCCATACATAAACTGTACTGCTTCCGAATTTTTGATGTTTTTGCAACAGATTCAATTCCTCATCATATTTATCAAAAATATACCGTGTCCGATAACGTCCGTCATTCACAAATGTACCCGATTGTATCGCAGATGGTGTAAAATCGGTTAAAGAAACAGCGCTTTCAACTAACATGATGCTATCAGCGGTTGCTGTTAACGGATTGTAGGCTAATAACTGGGATGAGATCAAACGTTTATTTGTTCCAGCAACAGCGCTACGGTACTGGCTTCTTTCTACGGGTGTAATTATATTTTTGCCGTTCATATTGACAATGCCTTTCCATATGTCACCAACCGGATTGGCTGACGTATAGTCACTGGGATATTTGGTTTCAACAATTAACTTTTCGTCCTTACTCAAAAAAGTTTCCGTTCGTGTAGGTTGTAAATGCACAAGATTATCATAAAACAATTTAGTTTCAGTCGTAAGGGTATTACCTGAATCGTCCCAGGTTGTTTTAGTCTGATCGATTGGCAATTCAACCGCCGTTTCAATTGGATAATCTTTTACGAAATATATTATGTATGGACCTCCTTGTTGCGTATTGGTTAGGATATAACTTTCCTCGGCTGTCCGGAAACTGTTACCGTTATCATCGTAAGGTATTTTGATATTCCTGAACATCCTGATCTGAGGGATGCTTAGATAATTAAAGGTCTGATAGCTTGTTCCTTCCTGTTCAATTTTAAAATAATCATTTTGTTGGCTGCGGTACTTGAAAACTTCTTTATAGGTCAGTTTACTGTTAGTCCAATATTTTTCCCTAAAAGACTTGGGCGGGTTACTGCTGAAGTCAAATTGTGGCAATGAATAGTGATATATTGTTTTACCCAAACTGGCACCTAGCGCCGATTGCTGGTATTCCGTTACTGCCGAATAATAGATGGGCTTTTGATATGCTTCGGCCATTCCCGCAACCGGATTGGTGGTATAGACCCGTTCCCGGTGAGAGCCCACAAAACAGGTTGAACAGCCACCACCGCCGCTTTGATAATCCAGCACCGTTTGATCTGACCGGAAATCCATCGGGTCTGGCTGATAAGGTAAAAAACCATTCCCGTTTTCATTTTCACCGTATTTGAAATATCTGGTCAGTTTATTAACTCCGGAGCCGTCGTCGGATATAATCTTTTGTATTCGGATACCGGGTCCTTCGGTATTGTTTCCATAATAATTGGGTTCGTAATCAAATTCTGTACTTCCTCCCGTAGGATAGGTAATTGTTTTCAGCATCCCGCTTACTTTGTTAGGAAACGCAGGCGTTTTACAGTTGCTGCAACCATATCCGGCAACCTCAACCGACTCTTGCCCCTGGGATATATCTACCGGGAACTTATTGCCATTTGAATTGACATAGCCCCACCAATCGCAAGTTGTTATGTATTTGAACGCTTGGTCAGAATTAGTGAGCTGATTATCATAATAGGTTAAACTATATTTATCAGCAACATTATTATTGACATCCGTTTTATACACCGTACTTAAAGAGACCGCATTATTATTTGAAAGATTGCTCAGTGTTCCGGGAGTAGCGACATAGGTAAAATTTGACTTTTCCGTTAAATTATTATTCACGTCGACAATACTGATATTGTTTAATAACAGATTGGTATTATCATAGCTGAGATTAACTTTGCCCTCAGAAAAAGTAATGGTTTGCAGATAGCAAATCATGTAACTCCTGGTGGAGTAATTGCTGGTAACTGTGCCATAACTGGTGCCTGTTGAATTATTTGAAGCGGTATAAATCTTATCACGGTAAAGCAGCACAGAAGACGAACTATAGGGAGATACGATATTGTCGCCAGAAGCATCTGTCCACCTGTTTCCATAGGCAAAAGAAATGTTACGTCCTGATGGTAAGGTTATCCTGGAAAGATACAATCCCGTCAGGTAATTACCCTGAAAACCATCGATAGTTAGCGTGGTATACTCATTTGAACTCGAATTAATGTCAAAATTATAGATAATACCATTGGGGTCAGTTATCACAAACGGGCCGTTTCTTGAACCAGATATCTTTAAATTGGTGAATGTTAACGGGACAATTTTACCAGATTTATCGATAATAAACTTCCCCGAAATACCATTAACATTATAGCTATAAATATCATGTTCCGCATCTCCGCGAGATGCCCTGCCTACACCCGGCGGATTGGGTATCATCATATCAACTGGCCTGAGGGTATTATACATCGAAATAACTCCCTGTGTATAATCCGGATTGTTGGATACCTGATCCACTGTCATTTCCAACCCGTTGTTATATAAATCATCAGGGCGTTCACGGATTTCCCTGGAAATATAGCCAGTGGCATTTAATGCCCACCCTACCCCCATGGATGAAAAGTCCAGCGCACTCCTTCTGCCCGATGCATGAAAATTAATATTGATCGGGAAACTGAAACTCCCCTGCCGGATGGTGTAAACGGGGATGCTAATTTGGGCCAGACCCGTAGAATAGTCTACCGGATAATCACCAAACCGCTGAAAGGTGGCCATTGCCGGGGATAAAGGAATAATCTTGCTGTTAAAGTCAGGAGCAGACGATTGAGCCAAAGACTGGATAGCCAAGAGTGTAACAACCGCGTAAATGGCAGCATATTTAGATAAATAATTCATTTTTAAAAAAAAATTAAATGGCGTACTCGATAAACATACCTCGTTTATAGTCTACCTGCCAACAGGTTTTTTCTCTTTATGGCCTAATAAACTGTTCAATTGATCAATTTGCATTTGCTGCAAATTCTGATTTTTCTTAAAACGCTCATTTTCTTCCTTAAGCTCAATTAGATACAAAGTCAGCTCCTCGACTTTCTTCATCAACAGTTTATTCATTTCACCCAGATTCAATCCTTCCTTAGCAATTTGCTCCTCAGATGGAATTTCCGGTAAATGTTGATGCTGATCGATGTAGGCTTTAATTTCTTGAAGCGATGGCAATTGATAATCTTTCTTGAAAACATAATCAGGCCAGTTACCAACTGCTTTAACGGTCACGGAGGTAGCTATGACGCTTCCGTTTACGGCCAATTTATATCCTTTAGGGTCTGTAGTGCCAATAAATAGATTTCCGGCATTGTCTAATCGCATTTGCTCTGAAAAACCGTCATTTGGTAAATCGTACTTTCCAAAACTAATATGATTCGTGCTTGATGCGGCACCAAATATTCTAAATTCAAAAAGCCCCTGCCCAAAGCCGCTGGCATCAGCACCAGAATCATAAATAAACAGTTTTTTATTCCCGGTAGGTATCCCAAGAGACAGTTTCGCGGACGGTGTCTGTGTCCCGATACCGACATTACCAGTGTTACTGTTGTAAATATTTGTCCCGTTGGTTAACCATTGGGCATGCACTAATGATGAAAAGCTCAAAAATAGAGATAGTGAGAGAAATAGTTTCTTCATGATGTAAAGGGTTGAAAGTTTGATTAAGAATGAATACCCAAGATCAATCTGTATTAGATCGGTACTAAGGTGTTATGGAAAGAATAAAATGCAATTTAAATGAGGCCTTCAGAAGGCTAAGAGCTGGGGATTTCTTACTGTGATAATTTAGTCATATACTATTGTTCAGGTGCTTCAAATATAATTATTTATCATTTCAAACAAATAGCCTTCAATAATATTTAACATCTTATTTAAAACAATTGTTAATATTCTCTGTGAGCCGCCTGCGAACAGAGCAAACCGTCTGTGAAGGGAGAGCTTAAAAAGCGGCTTCACAGAATACTTCACAAGAAAGTGGCGGAGTGTTTGATAAATGGCTGGTGGGAGAGAACTCAAACGGTGTGACACTTTCGAAGCGGTTTGCGAGAAGCAGGTGAGTCTAACATGAGACCCGATTGAGTTTAATTGTATGGAGCGTAGCGGAATGCTATTAAAGACAGAGAAAGGTTTCGTGATGCACGACTTTGCGATCTCAAATAGCATGACAGGGTGAGAGTGTAAGCATTATGAAGTACTGCACATTTTAAGATGGTGGTTATAGAGTAATAGCATGTGCAATAAAAATGTGCGGACTGATGGTGCTATGGCAAAAGAAGCCTGGCGTGATATTATGATGAGCTTAAGAGTTCAGAACACCGATGTACCTGCTGCCACGTACTATTTTAATGTAACCCATCAGTTCCAGTTCTCTAATTCGGTTATCAGCTAACTAATGACCAGGTTTACATCTGCCGTACTTACGTCCAGTGTTTCTGCTGATCGGTCTATAAGCTGAGCTGTTTGGATATGGTTGTATAGATCAAGGCTATCCCGAAAGGTAACCTGTTTGTTATCTGTACAGATCATCTTTAGCGTTACTTTCAACCTGTCCGGTCCGGCTAGTTTAATACCACCCAGCATAGTGATATGCAGCTTACCTGCAATGTAATACAGCAGTTCGGGGTTGTCTGTGAGTAGCTTGTCCTTAATCATCTATTTAACCTTTACGATGCAAATACACTTAATAGGTCAATTAATAACAAACCGAATTGAGTATTTATACTATCATTTAAGTGGTCTTTACCTAGAAGCTACCTTTAAGGGTAGAAACATTACGATCATGATGACTTTTGGCAACCGTTTAACTTCAATCAGGAAAGAACGTAAGGTATCACAAAGCGATTTAGGTATTAAAGCCGGAGTGCATGCTAACCTAATAGGTAGATATGAGCGTGATGAAGCTATACCTTCTGTTGAAGTTGCCGGTAAGATTGCCGATGCTCTAAGCGTGTCATTAGACTATCTTGTGGGCAAAGCTGATAAGCAGATAGATCAAGCTCTATTAGATAAAATATTAACTATCCAACAGCTTCCTGACGAAGACAGAGAACATATCATGTACGATATAGATGGCCTTATCCAACATGCTAAGACTCGAATAGCTTATAAAAAATAATGCCCAACCGATGTGGTTGGGCTTGTACTATGTTTACTTGGCCAGTGAACCACAGTATAACGCTTGCGGTGGTCGGGCTATTTTATAACTGTATCTTTATAATTCTTTTCAAATATTTGTTCTCCATTATTCCAAATCCCCCATGCTCTTTTGTTTGTTGGATTCCATTTATCGATATTTATCAATTCTTCGTCTGTAGGATTATATTCCTTCTGTTGAGGTTGCCGGTAAGATTGCTGATGCCTTAAGCGTCTCGTTAGACTACCTGGTAGGGAAAGCCGATAAGCAGATAGATCAAACTCTCTTAGATAAAGTATTATCTATCCAGCAACTACCCAATGAGGATAGAGAGCACATCATGTACGCCATAGATGGCCTCATTCAACATGCTAAGACAAGGCTAGCTTATAAAAAGTAAAAGCCCAACGCTTGGTTGGGCTTTAGGTCTATAAATCCTCTAAGAATTTGTTTAGCTTACTATTCTGCGATTGAGAGGAGTTGTACTTATGTATATCCTCGTAAGCTTTTTTTAGCTTGTGAGGTAACATCTTCTCAACATTGCTTCCTTTAGGTATAATTAAATGCCCTAAATAAGATATGTACAAAGCGTTTTCTACTTTTTGTACGACTTTATCGATCATCTGATTGACAAAGTCAAAGGACAAAGATACCCGCTGTAAATCGTTGTTGTTAATACTCTCCTGAGTGAACCTTTTAAAACAACTTACTTGCAGTGTTAATAACCCTTCATAGTCTTCGTCTAGTACTTCCTCGCTTATCTCAGGAAATTTATTGACTAATAAGTTGACAAACTCCTTTTCGCTAATTTTATCGCTCATTTGCTGCTTTGGTGTGTGCTTACTTGTCCTGTAAACCACAAGCGGGACGCTTGCGATAGCCGAGGTAACAACTGTAGTGGGCGCACCACTTGTAACGATAGGAGTTTGTCCATTTAATTCAGCACCGTCAACGGTCGCCAACGAGATTAAATTGCAATACTCCACCAGTTATCGATCTTTTTTGACTCCAGCAATAATTGGGGAAACTCCCCCCAAATTATACTTTTAGGCCAGTTATAATTAATTTTATATTTTGATAGTTGAACTTGATCGACCTTAAGATCTCTGGCTTTTGCAATAAAAGTTTCGTTTTTTTTGTTAAGTTGGATTAGGTTCGATAATTCAGCCCAACTTTCCTTTATTGTATTAGTTTCTATTATATTTCTTAATTTGTCATGCCCTCTTAAATACTTTATATTTAAAAAAAGATACACCTTATCTTCTGTATTCGGGTCAAGCGCCAGGATCGTACAATAATAGACTGTATCATCGTTAATACAAAACGCCTTTATAATATCATCATACCATTCAATAATCTGGATTTCACTAAATATCATGTTTTATTACTTTTTTGGTTTAAATAAATTATTAAACCACTCTGTTGCCTCATCGGTTACCGGTTTAGGTAAAAAGACGGTGTGATGTCTCGGATCATTCCCGGTTTGTTCCACTTTAAATACTTTTTCAACCTCTTCCTTACTCGCGGTTCTGGCATCCAAGTTACCAATCTTTCCACTTTTGGAAAGGCGTGTTGAAACTCCATGCGGAAACCCACCTGCCTCCGCTTTTGCAGCATCTTTAGCCAAAGCTGTCTTGGTCTCTGCTTCCGGACCAAACCTAATTAGTATATTTTTAGCCTCTTTGCCTGCGGTTGCTTCCGTTACTGTTTTGGCAAATAATGTTTTCGCTTGCCCAACTTCTGGTATAACCATGGCAGCGTCGCCAGCTGTGCTTAAAGCCTGACTTCCTACTTCTCTAACCGTTTTTGGTAGCGCTTCTTTGTATATCTCGGTATCAAAGGTTTGCTGGCCATTTACCGTTTTATATCCCAATCTATATGGCGATCCGACCTGCCTGTTTAATGTATTAAAAAGACCGTATACTGCATCGTGAATAACTGTTTTAACTAGCCTCGCAGCAAAATCGCCATTCATGACAGGATCATCATCCCCATCTGGATATCTCCCATCCGGGTCAGTTAATCTAATCGGGTTTCCAAATACATATCCATATGGGGTAGTACTTTCCTGTCCTACTTCAACCAATGGATCCACACTCGTCCACCTGGCAATCACCGGATCATAGAACCTGGCACCGTAATCATATAAACCCACGTTCTCCTGCAACTCCTTCTTATTGTAAAGATACTCATTTTTGGGACTGGCCACACTGGTGCTGATCTCCATACCAAAGGGGTAGTAATCATCTACCTGTACCTGCCTGGCTGTGCCCGTGCCTGTATCAAAGTTTACCCGACTGTTGCCCAGGTGGTCGGTTAAGCTGTATTCATAATTGTAGGCTGTAGCATCTTTGGGTAAGGCACGGCCTTCTTCCGTCTGGATAAAGGTGATCGTTGATGATGCCGCTGTGCCATCATACTGGATACCATCAATATAATCTGTTTTGGCTGTACCTATTAACCGGCTTAGTTTTTGCCCCTGGGCATCGTAGGTATAGGTCGTGCTCTTGCCCGTGATCGTTTGCGGCAGGTTCAGTAGGTTATAGCTGATAGCGGTGATCCCTTTGCTGTTGTCGGCCGTCATGTTACCGTCATAGCTATAGCCTTTAACTCAAAGAACGTTCTTCGTTCAAATATAACCACATGCCCTAACGTTTTCTATATAGCGAAGCCGCTGCGAGTTGAGTGAGGGTCTGTGAAGAGAGAGCCGAAAGGCGGCTTCACAGAATGCTTCACAAAGGACTGGCGCTGCATTTGACTCTAAGGGCAATAGCAAGGGTTCTCAAATGCTGTGACAGTACTGAAGCCCGAACGATGGCGCAGGCGAGCCTAACAATATGAGCGCCTGACTTTATAGATATTGAGCGTTGCAAGCATTACCTGGTCGAATAGACCAAGTAAAAGCGCAGCATAAGCGAAAGGTGTATAAAGACAGAGGTAGCTCATGTGATGAACGACTTTGCGACCACAACAGGCATGACAGGCTGCTTTGTGTAAGGGGCTAAAGGCGTAACAATGTAAGCCTTTAAAGCGTAGGGCAAAAGCAACAGAGTGAAATGTGTGCGTAGCACTTATTGAGCGATGTGACGCCTGGCGTGATTTGTTGTTTCAGCTTATAAGTGAAGAACACCGATCTTCCTGGTGTGTGGATGGCCTGTCCGCGCGTCATAAGCAAAGCTTACCTTATCCTGTTGTAAGCAACAGAAGCGGGTAAGGTAAGTGTAGGCTTATGTCAGATGTCTTTTATAATGCTGTGAAAGGAGCCTACCTAAGTAGACTCCTGTATTAGTCCTCTATTTATCTGATGGTGAGACTATCACCCAAATAGCGAAACCCAGTGTTCCCACTACAAAGATGCCCCTGGAAATAGCAGCCCATTCACTGAAATCCGGTGTTAGATGTACTATAGATAATATGATGTAAAGCACTGTGCTCAGAACAAGCCATATGATAAGCCGAAGTCTATTAGCAGACATAAGTGTTTAATTAAAGTGTGTAACATTGACTATTTTACCAGTGGATAAACCTTTTCTGTAAAGTACCTCCCTGCTATGTACTCTGATAATGTTTTGGTAACATATTCGGGGTAAATCTGCTGTGTGTAAGAGATAACCCCGCTCCCTAAGTCTTTTTGTACTGGTGCAGCTGCTACAGTCTTTGAGAAGTCAAGAGATACGGTAGTTGTTGTATCTAAAAAGCCGGGAATAATGCAGCTAACTGTAAACTGGCTCTTTAGCGTGATGGGTGTACTCGTCTGAACTTCATAAGAAATAGACTTAGACCCGCTGGGCACATTTACAGTTAAGTTATATTGTATTAGCATTCCATCCCCAGCTACGTTTTTCGAGTTGATCTTAGCTGCATCTCCAGTGTTGATAGCAGACACTTTTACATTGATAGCTTTGTCAAACTGATCTGCCGTTAAGGATGTGTTTTGTTTGGTGAGCAACAGCTGACCAGTCCAGGGCCAACTTTGATTTACAGCTTTGTAAAGGCTGGTACCGTAGGTTAACGAAGTTGTTGCCGGTTGAGCAAGTGCGGTCCTTGAAAACACCATTGTTAGGTTAGCGCCCACAACAGTAACGGTACTTATACCACTACTGCCTTGAACTGTTTCAACAGCAGCATTGTATACTGCCTTATCACAATCCGCATTTGCCTTATAGGTAGAGTATTCTACCATTAGGTTATTAGCATCGGCACCATTGTGGATGTATTGGGCGTCAATAGCTTTACTTATTGGAGTTTGTAGCTGTTGTGAGATATCGCTGCTTTTTTTTGAGCATGATGAGAGTACTAAGCCTGTAAGCGAGGTAAGGAGAAGGAGTTTTTTCATGTGTGTATCTTGTTTAGGTTACCGGGCAGCCTCTTCGGTAGGTTATAAAACACAATAAGCGCAGGGCTGAACTCATTTGCGTCTTAGAGGTACGGCAAAGCACCTGACAACAACAAACAAGCCAACCCTACGCTTATAGCGTAGGCGTTGGGCCTATCTGTTCTCGTTGTCTGATTAAATTTGCCGTTTTCTAAGACAAGAACAAAAAGCTTAACGCTTATATCTTTACTGTATATGTTTCTCTATGGTATGTCTGTTTGCCAAGTCCTCCTTTGTTTAAATGCGAAGTTAGTAAACTGTCTCCAAACTACGCTACAGACAAACGTTGTTTTCTTTGTGCTATTGTCACCTTATGCTTGATCAGTTTAAAGGTGTGCTCCTTAAATGAGCTGTCCTCGATGATCTCGTAAAGCTCGGAGCAGCTTGTAAGCACATACTCGGTATTGACACAGTCTTCTATGTTAATGCCGGTGTGCTCAACAGCAGTAAGTTTGTAAAGCATGCGGAGAAAGCGAGAGGTAATATATGAGTACTCATTATCTCCCTGAAACAGCTCAAAGCCAAAGTGTATAGACAGCTTTGCTGCATAGTTGCATTCTAAACAGAGGTAGATCATAGGTGATATGATCTCATGTACTTTACTGCCGAAGCTAATTTCTGATTTGATTTCCCTTTGTAGTGTACAGCGTAGCTCATGCTGTTCAACGGTAGCAAGAAGTTTTGTAGTCGCCTTTAGTAGTTTGAAGTAGGCTGTCTTGACTGCCATGTTATAGGCTGACATGGCCTTTTTGCTCGTAGTGCTGCGTGGTTTGTTCATGATTTGTATGTTTTAAGTGAGTTTGTGTGCTTGGTTTACAGCTAGTGCTGATTAGTTGCAGCTTAATAGTCTAAGCTTTTAAGAAGTAAGGAAGGGCAAAGCGAATGCTGTCGGGCAGTGTTACTATGTAATATATAGATACCTTCTAGTTTTTCAGGCTGCAAGCTATTTTGATATGCTGACAGCCACAGGCTGGAAGCAAGCCATATATAATCCACCCTCCTTCGGCATCATGCCGAGGGGCTAATACCAAGCCTCTCTATTACTGCGTGTAACACACAACACAAGTAAAATATGAGTAAACTGTTCGCTGTGAGCCAAGCCAAAGCTTATATCAAGTGTTAGGGGGCGTATTGAGGCTACTTCTTATTTTTGGGTGTCGGGGGCGTGTTCCTTATACTAAGGCTTGTCAAGTAATTTTTAGGAAATAGGTAAACTACGGGATCTGCTAAGACCTACCAACCTGTCTTGTTAAAGGCTTAAACTGGCAATTTGCACCTATTAGCGTCTAAACTATGCAAAACGCATGTTTTAGCCCTAAATCAAAGCATTTGTATGCTGTTAACGCAAAAAGCCACCCGTAGGTGGCTTTTTTGTTGTTGTGGGGTTTCCTATTTTTGTAGCTTAACCTTACTATTCCTTATATAAAGAATTCTGTTAAGAAAATAAGAAATGGGAAGTTTGTCAGGCTGCCTGTTGGAGGGTGTAGCATAGTTTAACCACCTCGAAGCCATTGTCTGATCTACCGTTTTCTGTTACCACTTTACATTCCTTCAACACGAACAGCCCAAACTCGTTAAGCTGTGCTGCTGTAGCTGTTTTTATTTCGCCTGTAGGTTTCTGAATACGAAGCTCATTGTAGAACCCCTGTAGCTGCTGCTTAATGAACTTTTTGCTATAGCTTGTATTGAGCTTAAATGTATCTATCAGCATGATGCGTAGTTTCGCTTCTGCGTTCTTATTGCTTTGGTTGATTAGCGCTGTCTTCATTGCCTGTTCGTTGTATTCAAGTGCTTCTATCTCATCTATCCCTAATATCTCTATGGCCTGAAATAATAGCGCAAACTCTACCTTATGCTTAGCTATTGTTTTAGAAGCTACAGCATAAACGTATTGCTCAGGATGTTCTTTCCATTCTTTGTACTGCTCTACTATTTCCTTATTGACTTGGGCTGTGGTCTTCTTGCTTCTTTCTATTGGTGCAAGGTCAAACGATACGACCTCTGTGTTATAGTTGAGTGACTGCCAAGTCTCCTTTATTGTTGTTACACTTTTATAGTGCTGCTTGCAGTACTCCGCATAAATTAATTGGTCGTTATGCATGTAATGAATGCTTGCGTTACCATGCTCATCAAACTTTGAGAATGGCTCTATCATCTCTTTTAACCTTTCATCATCTTCCACTTCATCTTTTTTGCAGTTGGCCCGATGCAGGTTATAGGCTTCTATATACTTGGTAGCATTGTAGATGCACTTACTCTGTATCTCCTTAAAGCTTTTCATTCCCTCCTTATGGTAGTTGTTGGTAATATGATATATCTTGTGTGGCGGAACTTTTAATCGTCCAACAGCCTGGAAACCTTTGAATGGTATACCAATCATAGAATGAGGTATGCGTACATCAGTAACCAATATGAGCGTAGCTGTTTCATCATCCTTCAAGTCCCACCCTTCGTTGTACCGGCAGCTAAAGAAGTTGAACTTCTTGTATTCGGCCTCTAAAGGTTGGTACTTGAAGTAGATGCTGGCTTCTTCCAGGTTAGCCATATTCTTTTCCTCATCCCGGCAATAGACGTTAACATCAGTGATACCTGTTGCCCTGATTGTTTCTCCTATTTCGGTGACTGAGTTAAAGAATATATATACCTTACCAGGAAATATCTCTGGATGCGTGAGCATGTAGTTTAAAGCGGCCTTGGGGTTACTGTCATTAACGATAGTGATCTTGCCAAACTTCTCTTCGTACAGTATTTTGTACCGCTGAAGTTTAGCAAACCGGGGATCGCTATACTCAAATGGTGTTGCTGATCCGAATGCTGCATTCTTGAACAGCCAAACCCAATCGTTCTCAAATGGAGTAAGAATGTCCTTTCTAAATGCCTCTGAGGCATAGCAATGAAACTCGTCCAAGTATAGGAAGAACTCATCAAACAGCCATTGTAGCTTGCCTATCTTAATGGCTGCTGATATGATCTTGCCGAAGCTTTCGGGAGTGGTTACAATACGTTTATACGTAGCATCCGATAATAGGTACTTTGCTACATCTTCTGACGTTACCCCATCCATTACCAGGAATAAATTTAGATCAGGATAGTCCCTTATTGCGTCTTCTATTATTGCCTGGCCGGGAGTAATAGTGATGCCATGTCGTTTGTCATGAAAGGCGGTATAGGATATGCCTAATCTGGTCTTTGTCTTATCGATGATACCATTAGGGATGCGTTGATCTGGGAATGCGTGGTTAAACTTGTGGGTTAAACTTAGGCGTTTGTAGATTGTTGTATAGGACATTTCGCGTCATACTGACTGTTATAAGCAGGTCTTTCTTTTGTGGTTGCACAAAGCAGGGGTGTATCTTAGGATCACTGTCAATAATTAGGAAGGTTAGGGCAAAACAAAAGATCAGCCGTAGAACTGACCTTGAGTGCCCTGCTTAAAGGGTTATATTGACTTTGAAATGTGTCCTAAAGATACGAAAAGTTCGTAGCATTATCAAGTGATGCCAAACTTATTCTTCGCACAGGAAATTGCAGCCGTAACTATGGCAAAATGCCAAACTCTGACGCTATGGCATAAGTCTGACGAAAAATAGCATTAAAATACCTCCCAAGTGGTGTTGGCAGCTCATTTGCCCGTAGTAAATTGTTCAGGCATGCATAACTGCTCTTGAATGTGCTCTTTGACTTAATGGAATCGGCGGTAACTGTAATGCCGATATTAATTAACGAACTAGCCCCACTTATAAACGCTCTACAGGTAGTGGGGCTTCAATTTTAAAAGCCTATATGGCACCATATATTATGGAAAATAAAAAAGTAGTAAATAGTATAAACGAGGTAGTAGAGACCTCGATAACAGTAAATTTAAGTGAAGCTCAAACTGCCTACGGACAGTTAACAGCTTTACAAAAACAACGGGTTGATTATCTGAAGCCAATGATTGGCGATCACGCGATCAACATCGTTCCCTTGTTAGATAGAACCGGCCCAAATTCCTGGGCTGTAGTTCATGATAAGGTATCTAAGATAGATAAAGCCACCTATGACGAACAAAGTTATCAGGCGGCTCTACAAGAAGCCTTTATCATTAACGAGGTGTGCCAACCCTCCGATGTAATTACCAATGTTAGCCAGGTAAGGAGTGACCTGAAGTTGCCCCCTTATCTGACTAACCTCAAAAAGAACTGTGAAACAGATTTCTTTAATCTGTTCATCGTGAAAGAGGTTTATATTACGGAAGAGGTCGACGGCAAATCTAGAAGGCGCTTCGCAGGTTACAAGCCTGTGATATGCTTAAAACCTGAAGTAGAAGAATAATCGAAACAGGTAAATAAACTGATTCCATAAGTCCAAAGCGCTAAGAACCCTCATCTCTAACGAGATGGGGGTTTGATTTAACCTGTGTGTATCCCCCCAAGCGGATGATGCTTATTTAACGCCTCTTTCAGTTCCTCCAAGTTACTTTCCTGATAACGTTCTGTACTGCTTACATAACGATGCCCAGCCATGTACTGAACCGTACGCAGGTCTTTTTCTTTAAGCCATTCGGTGATCACACTCTGCCTGATCTGTGAGGCATGTTTTACTTTGGGGTTAAGCTTCCGTAAGGCATGGTTAAGGTGCAACAAGGTGTTTTTTAAGTTTTGCAGATCGTTCCTGCCTGTAAACAGGCGCTCTGATTTGTTTTGCAGCTTTGGCCTGATCAGTAGTATGTACTCCTGTAGATCGAGTATCTGGTAGGGTTGCAAAGGTAATATCCTTCCATTCTGTTTGCCTGTTTGTGGTATCTGTATCTTTCCTTCCCGTAGTTTTAAGTACTCTGGTCTCAGCTTTTCCAGTTCCTCCCTGGTAATGGCCTGATAAACCAGTAAGCCGATAATAACTTTGTTTCTATGGGTGCGCTCGTCCTTGATCTCGTAGCTATTATATAACGCTTCCAGCTCTGTTTTACTTAACAGGTCATGTGGTATCGTCCTGACAGCTCCTTTCAGGTTGATGCCTGCTCCTGGATTATAGCTGATATGCCCTATGCTTTGCAGCCAGGCAAAGTAGTAGCGTACTGACAGCAGTATTCGGTTAATTATGTTAATGCTTTTGCCTTCTCCTGTAAGATGATCCGCAAAGTCCAGCAATTCCGTATGGGTGAGTTGCTCTAATGCCAGGCTTGTTTCTGCTATATAGGCTAAAAAGTAACAGGCGTTGGTGTGATGTTGCAAGACAGTAGCCGGCTTAAACCCTTGTGTTGCGAGGTATGCTTCAAAGTTCGTTGTCATGTTAAAGGCTTAGCTGGTTACTGATGTGGGTATAGATTTGGGTACTTTCTAAGCTACTGTGGCCCAAGAACCTTTGTATCTGTTCGAGTTTCATCCCTGATTGCATCAGGTGTGTGGCTATACTATGACGCAGGGTATGTAGGCCAATGGCTTTGTCTACGCCTGCTTCCTTAACCAACTGCTGTAGCCGTTCGTAGGCGCTGAAACCTCCTAATCGTTTGCCTTTGATATTAAGTAGTAAGGCAGGTTCTTTGCTATCGTTGGCCAAGTGTGGGCGTGCATAGAACAGATAGTTTTCCAGTTCCGTCTTGTTATTCCCGGTAAGTGGTACATACCGCTCCTGGTAACCTTTGCCTTGCCTTACATAGATCAGCTCTTTGTCCATTAGCACATCATTTATGTTCATGCTCACACCTTCATGTTTTCTCAGGCCACAACCATAGTATAGGGCTAACATGGCTTTATCCCTTAATCCTAAAAGGTCATCTTTAGCGGCTATGTATAGCCGTTGTACTTCTTTGATGGTCAGTACCTCCCTGGTGTTTGCCGTCTTATCCTTAATGCGGATGGTAGCATCAAAGCTTTCTTGTCCGCTTTCGGTAAGGTAACGGCTGAACTTACGGATGACCTGCATTTGTTTACGGATATAGTTTACGCTCAATCCTCCGCCTGATCTCTTGTTTGTCCTTTCGTACAGGTATTGTATGTAGGCTTTGATATGCTGCTCCTGTATAGCTGCTATGCTATGGCAGCCCTTTGCTTCCAGGAAGTCAAGGAACGCTGTCAGCATCTTGGGCATGTCCCGCTGACTGGTAGGTTCAAAGTTCAGGATGCGGAGCCATTCGGTAAAGCCGGCGTGTAAACGGGTATAGGTATGGTTCATGGGATTAGTTTGCTAAATTGTCTGCCCTCTTCTTTTATAGGCTTATTGGGTGACTGACTTCTTCTTGCTGGCTTTCTGCACTTTTTGTAACCCATCGCTGGTTTGGGTTACTGTTGGGTTACGGGCTACTGAGTTGATCGTTTCCAGTATAGCCTTGACCATTTGCCGGGTATCACTGGTTAAGGATTCAAGGTCGTTCCAGTTGTTTACCTTGTAGTCAAAGCCTTTATATCGGCTGCCACGTACTATTTTAATGTAACCCATCAGTTCCAGTTCACGCAGGTACCGCTGCATACTGCTGGGTGTTATCCTAAGCATAGAACGGATATCTTTACTATAAAAACTTTCCGTATGGTTCTGTTTTAGCCTGGTCTTTAGCTTCTCAAAGAAAGTACGGCAAGCATCGTTCAGTTCATCACTCTTTTTGAGCAGCGTGGTTTCCAGCAGAGCAAAAGCTGCTTCAATGTCTGCTGGTGTGCTTTCGATGTATTGCTCCCCGGTATCCTGATCTGTCTTTAGTTCCCTTTGGTATTGATGATAATAGGTTATGGTTTCGGTGAATAGCAAAAGCAGCAGCATGGTTCTTCGTGGCTTGAACACTGCATCAGGCAGGCTTAAGTAAGTAGCAAATGGGTTTCGTACGCTTATAGGCTTAAGCAGTCGTTGTACGTTTTTAAGTTGCTCCCTTACTTTCCTTTCTTCGTACTGGTCAACCAATCCAGCGCTGATCCTTCTTTGGTAATCCATGATTTGCTTATCCTGTTCCTGGCTGTTATCCATGTACAGTAATATGCACCTGTTGGCGTTGTCCTCGTAAAGGTGTTCTCTTGTGGTGCAACCACTCACACATACCGGCCCTTCTACATTCAGGGTTACTGTTTTCATGTTGCCCTTGCTGTCTTTGAGGGTTACCGTCTTACTGATCCTGCGTTTGCTTTGCAGTTCTCTAAGCGGGTACAGCACGTTCTCTGCCCCATCTAAATCTTCGATCAATAGTAGTTTATGTTTCAGTTCCTCTTTACCGAAATAGTAGAAAGCGTTTGTACTGAGCGTAGTGATCTCCAGCTTATCTTCTTCGGGAATCAGTTCGCCTACTTTCTCCTGTAGCCAGGTCTTGCCTGTACCACTTGCACCTAAACACATAAGGTGTAACGGTGTATTCCGTTTGCGTGAGGTATAGATCAGGTAGGCTATGAGCGAATTGGTTTCCTCTCCGGTAATACCGCTTTGACTGATGGCTTGCTGGGTTCTGTTTAAAAGCTCAGGTGTTTGAAGAAAGGTTAATGCTGCTTTACGTTCTGCCTCCGTGAGTTTCCTGATCTCCTGGGGCTTTGGTTTCAGTGATTCGAGGTGATTAGCTCTGTAGTTCTCCAATTCGGTTGTCAGTTGACCAATGACCAGGTTTACATCTGCTGTACTTACATCCAGCGTTTCTGCTGATCTATCAATAAGCTGTGCTGTCTGTATATGGTTATACAGATCGAGGTTATGCCGGAAAGTGATCTGTTTGTTATCTGTACAGATCATCTTTAGCGTTACTTTCAGCCTGTCAAGCCCGGTTAGTTTGATACCGCCCAGAATAGTGATATGCAGCTTACCTGCGATGTAATGCAGAAGTTCGGGATTGTCTGTGAGTAGCTTGTCCTTGATCATCTATTTAACCTTTACGATGTAAATATACTCAATAGGGTAACTCATAGCAAACCATATAGGGTATTTATACTATCATTTAAGTTATTATCTTTACCCAGAGGCTACCTTTAAGGGTAGAAGCACTACAATGATGATGACTTTTGGCAACCGTTTAACTTCGATCAGGAAAGAACGTAAGGTATCACAAAGCGATTTAGGTATCAAAGCTGGTGTTCATGCTAACCTTATAGGTAGGTACGAGCGTGATGAAGCATTACCCTCTGTTGAGGTAGCAGGTAAGATTGCTGATGCGTTGAGTGTATCGCTAGATTACCTGGTAGGTAAGGCTGATAAGCAGATAGATCAAACTCTCTTGGATAAGGTGCTATCTATCCAGCAACTCCCTGACGAGGACAGAGAACATATCATGTACGCTATAGATGGCCTCATTCAACATGCTAAGACCAAGTTCGCTTATAAAAAGTAAAAGCCCAACACTATGGTTGGGCTTTACTTTTTGTTTACTTATCCTATGAACCACAAGTGCTTGCGGCAACGGAGAAGAACTATTCCGAATAATACCAATCTCCTCTTATATTTTTAAGATTATTTTTATATGGATTATCCTCACGAGGCAGTTTTTTAAGGTTAGGAATATATGAAATAGTTTTTCCGTCCTTTAAATACAATTTTAAAGGCTCGCCCAAATTCGAAAAATCTGTTCGAAACTCTTTAATATCTAAGGCTTCCAGATCTTGGTTCATCTTTTTTACATAATTACAGACCATCATCTTATAGTTCATCGAATCCTTAAATTTATTCCAACCAACAACATCGGGAACATATTGAATAGAATCTCTTTCCAAAATTAATTTATCTTCTTTTAAAGATAGATAGTATTCATTTGTTTTATTGCCTTTGTATGTTTTTAAAATATAGAAATTTTGTCCCCTACTTTTTATTAAAGATTTGCTCTTACATAACGCCATTAATTTATCCCTATTATTATACACTTTTTCCATCGTTCTTTTATCCTGACATCCTGTAAATAAAAGGAAGAATATAAAGTAAAACATCCCTTTTTTAAAACCACAATCCAGTTGCGCGTGTAATTTTATTTTGTTCATTTTCATTGTTAATTATGCTTTTGCCAGCGGGGGAGTTTAGATACCCATTTGATATGGCACGTTGATCATCAGGCGAATCAAATACGCCTGGGCTACCATAGGTTCCAGGCCCGAAATCGTAAGCTGATGTTGTCTGATCTCTTCCATTAAACATATTATTATAATGAGCCCCAGCTCTTGCTACATTCAAATCAATACCAAGTTCTGCCATACCTCGTCCCCATAAATAATTACCGATATCTCCCACATTATAAGCCGTACCTTCTCTAATGTAGAATGTATTTGATGATAAGTCGCCACTCCTAATACCTTCCATACCATAATCCATTTTCTTTGCACCTTGCTCTTTTGCAAAAGATACAGGATTGCCTTTATTTGTTTTGACGTCACTTCGATCTATTTGTTTTTCAACTTTCTGATCACTCATAATTTCGACTTTGTTAATTTTACCATTTCTGATAGCCAAGGCATCATTTTTGGGGTCGTTAAAATTATATGACTTTTGTTTGCCTGTATTCGAATTTTCTATTACTAATTTATCAGGCTTTTTATTCTTATCAATTCTAACAAAATCTCCATTTTGATTAAACACGAAGTTATCTTTTGTACTTCTTCCATCGGGATCAATAAACCGTATAGGGTTATCATTACCATAATTGTAAGGAGAATATCTGCGCATCTTCTCCGCCAATGGATCCACACTCGTCCACCTGGCAATCACTGGATCATAGAACCTCGCACCGTAGTCATATAAACCCAGGTTCTCCTGCAGCTCCTTCTTATTGTAAAGATACTCATTTTTTGGACTGGCCACACT
>NZ_JABGNA010000025.1 GCF_013149275.1 Mucilaginibacter sp. SG564 | reverse complement strand
GGAGGTACTTTTATCCGTTTGGTGGATCAGGGGCATGATGTGCATGTGGCTTATCAAACTTCGGGTAATACCGCCGTATGGGATGATGATGTATTACGTTACATGGAGTTTGCTATTGATTTTACCAACAGCATCGGTGAAGACAGTGGTCATCTGCATCAGTTATACGAAGAGATGCGGGCTTTTTTTCCGAATAAACAACCTAACCAGATCGATACCCAGGAGATCCGCAACGTAAAAGGCTTCATCCGTAAAACAGAAGCTATCTCGGGTGCCCGTTACGCGGGTTTACAGGACGATCATATCCATTTTATGGCTTTGCCTTTTTATGAAACCGGCAAGACCAAGAAAAACGCGGTGGGCGAGGAAGACATTCTTTTAACCATCGAACTTTTACAAAAAGTAAAGCCGCAGCAGATCTTTGCTGCCGGTGATTTTGCTGATCCGAATGGTACACACCTCGTATGTTTCAACATTATCCTGGCTGCTTTGGCGAGGTTAAAAGGTAAAGAGGCCTGGGTGGATGATTGCTGGTTGTGGATGTACCGCGGTGCATGGCACGAGTTTGAAACCTACGAAATTGAAATGGCTGTGCCTCTTTCACCTCAGGAGGTGATCCGTAAGCGTAACGCCATATTTAAACATCAATCACAAAAAGATCGTCCCGTTTTCCCGGGTGATGATGCAAGAGAATTCTGGGTAAGGGCTGAGGACCGTACCCGTGACACTGCCCAGCGTTATGACCGTCTCGGATTGGCTGAATATGAAGCTATGGAGGCGTTTGTGAGATACCGCTTTTAGAGTGGTCGATAGTCTATAGACGATGGTCAATGGATTTTTATAATAATAAAACGGCGATAGGTTAACACTTATCGCCGTTTTTGCTTCTTACTAAATATGAAAAACACGCGTGATTGCGAGGAGGAACGACGTGGCAATTCCCTACTTACAGAGCGGCTCTACAAATCGGGGATTATTAATATTGTTAATTGTCTTTTAAAGGAATTAATGAGCTCCCTCTGGTCGGTTGGCCACGCTGCGCTCGCAATGACGTCTTTTTTAGTTAGTTTTATGATCTATCGACCATCGACTATGAACTTCTACCTTCCCTCTACAACCCTATCTTCCCATTCACCAACTCAATAACCTCAGCTTCGAGGGCAATTGCCTTTTGTTCAATAGCATTACCTTTTGCAATTATATCAGTCACAAAATCCTTATCCTTATAGCTCGAGGCATTGATCTTTACATTCATAAAAGCGCCTAAAACAGCGGTACGGGCGCAAAGGGCAGCCACACCGGCATCGGTTACCGAGTTAGGGTTACCCATCTCCACCATCGCCTTGATCACTTCCATGCTGTTCAGAGCAACTTGCATTACTTTAAACGGAACCTCAATAGCGTATCTCGTTGCATCCTGTATCGCTTTATCCCTGGCTGTTTTTTCTTCAGGAGTTGATTTGGGTAAGCCGAAAGATTCCATAATGCGATTAAACGCGGTAGTATCCAAGTCAACCAGGCGGATCAGTTCGTCTTTATAAACCTGCGCTTTTTCGGCCCAGTTACTGAATTCTTCCCAACGATCATCCCAGCCTTTTTTGTGCGAGCTCAGGTTAGCCACCATTCCCGCCAGCGAAGCGCCTAAAGACCCCACGTAGGCCGAAATAGAACCTCCACCCGGGGCCGGGCTTTCACTGGCTGTTTCATCAGCAAACTCTGCCAGGCTCATGCTCACCAGCTTGCTGGCGGTCTTATCTTTCAACAGGTATTCAATAATACGCTCTTCGGGGATAAAAGGCCCAAGTTCACCCAATCCCATTGATTTGATCGCGATCCGGATCAATTCCTTTTCGCTTACCCCTACCGAGCGCTTTTGCTTCCGCAGAAAATATTTGCCTGCATCCAGCATAGCTTTTAAAGGAATCAGTCCCACCAATTCGCTGCCTGTAACCCGGATGCCTCGTGCGTGGGCTTTATCACAAACTTCATCAAAGGCTTTATGTACCGGAGTTACCTCGATATTGGTCAAGTTCATGGAGATCTGCGCAATGCCGTACTCCTCAATGTACCAACCAATAGCTTTTACCGATTTTAATGTACCAGGGACATTTTTAGGCTTTCCATGCTCGTCATTTACCGTACGGCCAGCCTCGCGTACATCAAAAGCAATGGCATTGGCTCTGCGGGTGGAGGTGGTATTCAGGTTTACATTATAAGCTACCAGGAAATCACGCGCGCCAATTACGGTAGCACCGCGTTTTACGTCGTTCTCCGCCGGACCAAAATCCGGGGCCCATTCCGGCAGTTTGATTTTCTTAAAAAAGCCTTCATATTCACCCGCCCTTATCACCGACAAATTGCTGCGACTTTTATTGGGCTGTGCCTGCTCATACAAATAAACCGGAATCTGCAACTCTTTACCAACCCGTTTAGCCAGCTGGCGTGCATATTCTGCCGTTTCTTCCATGCTAATATTACTGATGGGTATCAGCGGACAAACATCCGTAGCACCCATCCTGGGATGCTCGCCTTTTTGTTTGCTCATATCTATCAGCTCTCCTGCTTTTTTTATGGCGAGAAAGGCAGCCTGTATCACTTTCTCCGGTTCGCCTACAAAGGTTACCACGGTTCGGTTAGTGGCCTTGCCGGGATCGACATTCAACAGGCGTACGCCTTCAACAGACTCTACCTCATTGGTGATCTGTTTTATAATATCAAGATTTACACCCTCGCTAAAATTCGGAACGCATTCTATTAATTTCTGGCTCATTGATTTATTAGTTTATTTGTTCATTGGTTGATATATTTTTTAGTTCCCCTCTTGAGAGGGGGTGCGAAGGAGAGTGAAATGGCGGGGTGTGTTCTTCGTCTGACGTACAGAAACACACCCCTCCACCCCTCTCAAGAGGGGAATCGCACAATCCCCTACTTTTTATCTTTTATATACCTGATACCCATACCTTACCCGGCTTCAGTTTACCCTGGTGATATAGTATCTCCCGGTAATCATTACATGGATAAGCCTGCATATCGGCCAGTTTATTGGGGGCTAAAATACCACGATCATTTAATTTTAGCGCCGATGCCGCTCTGAAAGTTAAACCTGCAAATACTTCGGCAGCACATAGCTTTTCGGCAGCACCCATTACTGCTGCCTGCATCAGCAGATCGCCCATGGGGGCCGAGCCTGGGTTCCAGTCGCTGGCAATGGCCAAACAGGCTCCGGCATCCAGCAACTTGCGAGCGGGCGCATAAGCCATCCCCAATCCTAAAGAGGCACCAGGTAAAATTACCGCTACGGTATCAGATTTAGCCAGCATATTGATCTCCCGGTCTGTACTGGCTTCCAGATGATCGGCCGAGGCTGCTCTTGCCTGAATAGCCACCTCACTACCGCCGGTAGTAAACTGGTCGGCATGCACAGTTACTTCAAAACCTATTTGTTTGGCTTTGGCCAGATAATTCAGCGCATCGCTGGTGCTAAAAGCGCTTTCTTCAATAAATATATCTATCCGGTTTGTTAAACGTTGCTGCTTAATAACGGGTAGCAGATTCTGTAAAATATGGTTCAGGTATTCCTGGTGCGTGCCATCAAAATCTTTAGGCAACATGTGTGCCGCGAGGCAGGTTGACACCAGGCTGGCACGCGTTTTATCCGCAGCGGCTTTGATCGCCCTTAACTGTTTTAGCTCGCCATCAATACTTAAACCGTAGCCACTTTTTACTTCGATGGTGGTAACCCCTTCAGCCAAGTGGCGTTGTACCCGGCTTAGCAGTAAGCTAGTTAATGTAGCCTCATCAGCAACCCGGGTTTGTGTAACCGAATCCCAGATACCGCCACCTGCTTTGGCTATTTCCAGGTAGGTTTTACCCGCGGTGCGCAAGGCGTAATCCTTTGCCCGGCTACCCGCGAAACAGATGTGCGTATGGCAATCCACAAAGCCAGGTAACAATACATGCCCGCCGGTAATTTCTTCAGTTGGTACCGATGGATTAACCGATCTTAGTTTTTCAAAGTCATCAACAGCCACAATCAATCCATCATCAACCAGCACGCCTCCATTTGGAATGATTTGCAGCTGTTCATCCTTCAGAGCACCTTTTAACGGGAGTCCAGTTAATGGTAATATTTGTGTGAACGGACCTATTAGTTTTTTCATGTTGTTATCTTTTTACCACCTCGTCATTGCGAGGCACGAAGCAATCCCTACTTAAGCAGGCCGATCCTGCAAACTCTAAACCGTTCTATTCACTCTGTATAGCATAGAGACTGTTTCGTACCTCACAATGACGCTTTTTATTCTTCATGGTTTTATCAGACTTACGAAGTTTTAAAACGGTGAAACCTTCAATGAATCCATTGGAAAACAAATTACACTGAATTAAACTTCGTAAGTCTTTTTCCCAATGACCTAATGACCACCCTTACCACACCTTCAATCCAAATTTATCTGCCCATTCCTGCGCTTTATCATAGCCGGCATCGGCATGTCGGAAGATGCCCATCGCAGGGTCGTTATGCAATACACGTTTCAGGCAGGTGGCCGCGCGTTCGGTACCATCGGCCAAAACAACCATGCCTGCATGCTGCGAATAACCCATACCTACGCCGCCACCATGATGGAATGATATCCAGGTGGCTCCCCCTGCCGCGTTGGCCATCAGGTTGAGCAATGGCCAGTCGGATACAGCGTCCGATCCATCTTTCATGGCCTCGGTTTCCCGGTTGGGCGATGCTACCGAACCGCAATCCAGATGGTCGCGACCAATCACAATAGGGCCTTTTACTTTGCCCGTTTTCACCAGTTCGTTAAACAGCAATCCCGCTTTTTCCCTGTCGCCAAGACCCAGCCAGCAAATACGTGCCGGCAAACCCTGGAACGAGATCTTTTCCTGCGCGTTTTTAAGCCATTTAATGAGTGGTTTATCTTCGGGGAATAGTTCCATCAAAGCCCTGTCGGTTGTATAAATATCTTCCGGATCACCAGATAAGGCTACCCACCTAAAGGGTCCTTTACCTTCGCAAAACAGCGGACGGATATAGGCGGGGGTAAATCCCGGGAAGTTAAACGCGTTGGGTTCGCCACCCTGTTTGGCAAACTCGCGCAGGTTGTTGCCATAATCAAAAGTAACCGCACCTTTACTTTGCAATTGTAACATCAGGCTCACATGGCGCGCCATGCTTTTTAGTGATAAACGCTTGTACCCGGCTTCATCACTTTTACGTAAAGCAGCAGCCTCTGTTAACGATAATCCATTGGGAATATATCCGTTCAAAGGGTCATGCGCCGATGTCTGGTCAGTCAAGACATCGGGAATAATATTATCTTTTAACAAACGCTCCAACAGATCGCCTGCATCACTCACCAGCCCAACGGAAAGTGTTTCTTTTTTAGCGATCGCTTCCTTTACCCAGGCAATGGCCTCATCGTAGGAATGGGTAATCCTGTAGATATATTGCGTATCTACCCGTTTTTGAATACGCGACGCGTCTACATCAGCACCTAAAAAAACACCACCCGCCATAGTAGCGGCCAATGGCTGAGCGCCACCCATGCCACCTAAACCTGCACTTACGATGAGTTTGCCGGTGAGGTCGCCGTTAAAATGCTGATTACCGCACTCTACAAAAGTTTCATAAGTGCCCTGTAAAATACCCTGTGTACCTATGTAGATCCAGCTACCGGCCGTCATCTGGCCGTACATCATGAGGCCTTTGGCCCGTAGTTCATTAAAATGCTCCCAGTTGGCCCAGGCAGGTACCAGATTGCTGTTGGCTATCAGTACGCGGGGCGCTTCGGGGTGACTACGGATAATCCCTACCGGCTTGCCCGATTGGATCAGCAGGGAATGATGCTCATCCAGTTCCAAAAGCAATTCAATTATTTTCCGGAGCGATTCCGGGTTACGGGCCGCCTGACCGATGCCGCCATATACTACCAATTCATCTGGATTTTCGGCTACCTGACCATCTAAATTATTAAGCAGCATACGTAATGGCGCTTCTGTTTGCCAGCTTTTGGCGTGCAGCTGCATACCACGCGGCGCCTTGTACACCGGGTGGTTGGCATAAGTTTTAATAAATTCCGAACTCGTCATGGCTGAGATTGATATGGTGATGAATAGCTGTTTCGTTAGCAATTGCCAGCAAAGAGCCGTTAGTGATCAGTTGATGTAAATTATGGATATCTGTAGCAAAAACACGATCATCCTGTATATGGAGCACATGCTGCCTTACCAGGTTATGAATCGCCTCGATAACCGGCGTTGATTTTAATGGCCGTCTGAAATCAACGGCCTGCGCAGCATACAGCAGTTCAATGGCCTGTATATATTCCAGGTTATCAATTACCTGGTGCAATTTGCGCCCGCTGATAGAGCCCATGGAAACGTGATCCTCCTGGCCCAGGGAAGTAGGCACACTATCGGCACTGGCCGGAAAACACAGGGTTTTATTTTCGGTGACCAGCGCCGCAGTGGTATATTGGGGTATCATTAAACCTGAATTTAAACCGGCATCCTGCGTAAGCAATTTAGGCAGACCGTAACGGCCCTCGCTCATCAAATAACAGCGGCGATCAGCAATATTGCCCAACTCGGCAGCGGCAACGGTGGCATAATCCAGCGGCAAAGCCAATGGTTGTCCGTGGAAATTACCACCACTGATGGTGTCATCGGCATTAAAAATTACCGGGTTATCTGTTACCGAATTGAGTTCGATCTCCGTGAGTTCTTTCAGATGCAGCCAGGCATTGCGTGATGCGCCATGCACCTGCGGCATACATCTTAAGGAGTATGGATCCTGCACCCTATCGCAATTTACATGCGAGGAGTTGATCTCTGATCCTGTGAGTAAAGTAAACAATCTGTCGGCTACTACTTTTGTACCTTTAAAGGGACGGATAGCATGTAATCGTGCGTCAAAGGGTCTTGCCGAACCCATTAGGCCTTCTAATGATAAAGCACCGATCAGATCAGCACGGTTCAGGGCATCATCCAGGCGCTGCACGGCTTTTACCGCAAAGGCCAGTATAAATTGGGTACCGTTAATGAGTGCGAGACCTTCTTTAGGACCTAACACCAGGGGCAGCAGATTGTGTTTTTTTAATAAATCTCCGGCAGGCGCGCGCTGGTCGTTCTCGTACACCTCACCTAAACCAATCAGGGGTAAAAATAGGTGCGACAGCGGGGCCAGATCGCCGGATGCCCCTACCGATCCTTTTTCGGGAACTACAGGAATGATATCATGGTCGATATGCCAGATGATGCGCTGTAATGTTTCGGGAGCCACACCGGAATAGCCCTGCGCCAATGCCTGCACCTTGGTGATCAGCATGAGTTTGGCTATCTCCTGCGGGATGGGCTTACCTACGCCTACGCTATGGCTCTTGAGGATATTACTTTGCAGCAAACTGGTATCAGCTTCGGATATGCGGGTATCGCACAGCGGACCAAAGCCGGTGTTGATACCATAAACCGGGTGCTGGGCATGCACAATTTTTTCAACCTCGCGCCAGGAAGCACGGATGGCTTTATCGGCATCAGCATTAATAATGCCTTTGGTTTTGCCAGCGGCTATATCCAGGCAAATGCCTATAGTTAAATGATCGGTACCATAATTAAATATGCTATTCATGGTGGGTTGTTTTTAGATCGGTAATTAATTTCTGACTGATCACTTCGGCCAGGTTAGCCTGGCGAAAAGCCGTTTCCAGTCCGGTTATGGCCGGGAGTAATTGTTTGGCCTGTTCATCGCTTTCCACCAGTTCGGTCATAGCGGCACTGATGGCATCCCACATGGGTAATATCTGCGCTAACAGCTCGCGCCCGCTATCAGTCAAGGTTACCAATTGACGGCGACCATCATCGGCACAGGTAGCCGAAGTAACCAGTTTACGACTCTTTAAATTGGTAATGAGCTGACTGGCGGCCGGGTGCGAAACCTCGATCTGCTCGCTCAATTCTTTGATTGACAGGGCTTCATTTTTAGATAACAGATAAAAAACAGGGAACCAACTGGCATCAAAATCAATCCCCTCATTTTGGTAAGCGCGATTAATTTCGGCCAGAAATGCCTCACTCAACCTGCGTAAGCGACTGCCCAGGGCCAGGTAACCCAGGCTTTGATATAAATTCATAGTGCAATTTATATAAGTGCTTATATAATTGCAAATTTTATTTTCATGGGCCCCTTTTGGAGAGTAAATGATTGACATTTCCTAAAAGGGTGTCATGCTGAGCCCGTCGAAGCATAGTGGGCAGACCTCTGCGTTCGACCCTTCGACGGAGCCCAGGATGACAGCCCCACTTTTTGTGATATTATTGATGTATTATGCCAATCATAGGCCATTACCCTTTGGAGAGGGTTTGGGTGAGGCGAATACGTGATATCCCCCTTCAAATAAGGTATTTTTACGTATGTTGAAATCTCTTTTATTGCCTAATTTTACCTCAACCAAACCCTTTATTCCATGACAAATGCCCCTCCCGTTCAATTAGCCGAGAACAAGCTCGAGGTTGATTGCATCAAGCCTTTTGAAAACATAGCATTGGCATTTTCGGGTGGTGGCTTCAGAGCAGCTTCATTTGCATTGGGTGTACTGTCATATCTGAATAAGGTGACTTTTGACGATGATACCGCCGGTCTTCATGGCCAAACACTTTTGCAGCAGGTGCGTTACCTGTCATCAGCATCGGGTGGAACAATTACTACTACGCTGTACGCATTATACAATGCACAGGGTAAAAATTTCGGACAATTTTACACCAAACTATTTACCGGTCTTAACGGCGACAATTTGTTGCGGCAATCATTAGAGATACTGGCCGATAAAAAACAGTGGAAAAACCGGCCTCAAAAAACCCGTAACATCATCAATTCTTTCGCGCTTGCCTATGACCAATATCTGTTTGACGGCTTAACGCTGGAATCACTCTATCATGGTACATCGCCAACGGCCCACCTGCAGGAGGTTTGCTTCAACGCCACCGAATTTTATACCGGGCAATCTTTTCGGCAGAATATCAAACTGGTGCCGGACCAGGGAGCCGATGAAAAGTTTAAATATGGTAACGAGGTGATTTATGTAGACAATACGGTTGCAGGTAAAATAAAACTGGGCGATGTGCTGGCCGCGTCATCCTGTTTTCCGGCTGGATTTGAGCCTATTATTTACCCAAATGATTTTACGCATCAGCAATTAAATATCCACGACCTGAAAAACGCCCTGTCGCTGGTACCACAAACCGGCGACAAGGAGGAAACCGAGTTTATAAACCACAAACAATTTGGCTTGATGGATGGTGGCATTACCGATAACCAGGGCCTGCAAAGTATGATGGAGGCCGACGGCCGCAGGCTCGACAAAAAAACCAGTTTCCCGCACTTTGACCTGATGCTCGTGAACGATGTGGGTAGCCATTATATACACCCCTATGTATTACCCAAAATATCAAAAGGTTATGAATTAAACCTTTGGGGCGTTTTTTATATCACACTCGGTATTTTACTCGCCGCTTTAACAGGGGTTTGGTATGGGATAAGTCATCATAGCACTCCGTGGATAATTGCCGGCGCCTTATTTATACCTATCCCTTTTATATGGGTATCTGGTGTATTATATGTAAGGCACCAGTTATTCAGCGTATCAAAGGCTTCAGCGGGGATGAATTTAAAGCGCAATTTTACCGAACAGATCATCCATATATTGGTGAGTTTTTTTTCCAAAACATCCATCAGTCTCCTTGTACATATGCTCAACACACGTGCACAATCTGTACTGATGCTCAATACCAGCATATTTTTAAAGCGCATCAGGCAGTTACTTTATGATAAATTTTATGGTAGCACCCAATGGAACAACCGCGGTAAAGGCAACCACGTTTATGACTTGTCATTCTCAAACGATATAAACCGAGGCCAAGGCAACAGCCAGTATATGACCACGCCATCATACCTTAACCCCAGTACCGATATGCAGGTGGTGTCGCAAACGGCTTATAATATGGGCACCACCCTATGGTTCGATAAAAAATCGACCGAGCAGCAGTATACAGAGGCCTCCCTGATAGCTTGCGGTCAATTTACCACCTGTTATAACCTGTTGGAATATATCGACCGGCTGCTGGATAAAAATACCGGTACTCCCTATGACGATAAATACGAAAACCGCCTGCTCAAACTCAAAGCCCAGATGACCGCGGATTACGAGCACTTTAAAACTGACCCGTTTTTTCTGTACAATACTTCAGGAACCGATTATCAGATGCCCAACTTTAAACCTATCAAAATGATGGACATCCCGTTTCCGAAAAACTGGAAGGAGAAAAAACAGGATCAATAAAGATTGATCAAAACAGGAGTTGTAAGTTGAAGATAAGTATACATCACCATTGTTATTAAAGCCTGACCTTATGCCAAAAGATGAACCAAAAGAAGTGGATAACGCTACCGACAAAACCAGCAAACCACTTATTTCCAACACGGTAAGCGCCTGGATAGGGATTGTTACTTCGGTAATTACTATTGTACTTACCATTTATACCACATCGAACAAAGTTCGTCTGGACCAGCTCGAAACAGATTTTAAGGACCGATCTACAAAGGTTGAAGAATCAAAGGAACGGGTTGAGCGCTACAAATGGGTTTATAGTCTTTATAACGATTTGAATGATGTTGATAAGCGAAAAAAGAACTTTACTGTTGGGTTAATCACACTCGCGTTAACTGATGTGGAATCAAAAAAGCTTTTTTCGGCCCTCCAAACCTCAGGCGATACTGTATTACAGAGCGTGGGCCAAAGCGGATTAAAAGCTTTAAAGGCAATAGGTAATGAAGATATAGCCGCCCTGATATCCAAGATCGACACTTCAAGCTCCCCCGACAGGATAAAAGCCGTGGGCGAGCTCGAAAATAAGTATGCCTCATCCCCGCCTGCCATCACCATGGTATTAAACCTGTACAACCCGGATAATATAACAACGCTTTCGCCGGATGGTATTATTAACGGGCTATATTATTTAAACCGTACCAATATAAAAGTTTGGAATAAGCAGCAAATTAAACAAGGGCAGGACGCTGCTGTTAGAATAGCAGCCTTAAACCCTGGCAAAAACACCAATAAAGAGCTGGCTAATTTCAAGGCATTCTTAGCGCTTGCTGCAACAGGGCAATAGAATTATTCCCTTGCGTTTTTCAAGGCTCTTAACATTTCTGGATAGCCATGGTGGCGCAGCAAGGCTTCTATGGTATTGGCTATGCGGTTGGCACGCGTATTTTCGGTTTTGGCGCCGTTGATCCATTTAATAAAATAGTCGCGATGGCCTTGCGCAAGGGTAAAAAAGAATTCCGCGGCTTCGGGTTCAAAATCAAAACACTCCTGCAAATCAGCCGGAACTTCCACTTTATAATCAAGATCTGGCTCAAGCTGTACCCGTAACATAGCGCCCCGGTGTTTACGCAAACCTTTACATATTTCCCTTTTCAGGGCCATAATAAAATTACCATCGCCCATGGGCATCAGGGCCATGCCGGCAATGGGCATCTCGTCTAATTTACCTTTTACCCTGAATGATTTTTTATTACCCGGCTTCATCTGCTGGGCCAGATCAGCCGGAATTTCAATATAGGTCCAGCCGGTTTTTTCGCCCTGTTCTGCAAATTGCAAAATAATGGTAGTAAAATCAATCATAGCAGGGTTTAAGGGAGTTTCCGTTAACAGGAATCTAAAAAAACCAGTAAAATATTAAATTTATGTTAAATCCACAAAAATTTTTACATATTCTGTAACGTAAGGCATAGTACCGATGTCTTATGGATATAAAAACAATTAATAACAATAAAAACAACCTTAAACAGCAATACAATGAAAACTTTAAAATCAATATTATTAGGCTTAACTTTATTAGTAGTAGCCACCGTTGCCAAAGCAAACACTTATACTGAAGGCGAAAATTTAACAAAAAATTATGCCATCAGCACCTATATCGACGCCATGACCCATGGTAAGTTAAAAGGCCTGAGTGAAGTGATCGACCAGGATGCTAAATTCAGCATGTTACGCGGTAAAACCGTTTTGAACTTTAGCAAAGACGAGATGATTCAATCATTAAACGCATCTAAAGGTACCGAGCAAACCTGCACCACTACTACATCGGTAGTTGAAAGCAACGAAGCTATTGCAGTTATCAAAGTTGATATGCAATATGAAGGCTTTACCCGCAGTAACTTTGTAACTGTATCAAACACCGGCAAAGGCTGGAAAATCACTAACGTATACAGCGTTTTTAAATAAGAGTTTAGTTTTAGTTTAGTGTTAATATGTAAGTAGAGAGCCCCGCCCAGCGGGGCTTTTTATTTTTCTTGATTTTTATTGTAACGTATTGAAAATTAATGTTGTCTTATAGATATAATTTAAATATAACCAACACCAACACAATATGAAAACCTTAAAATCAATACTATTGGGGCTTACACTACTGGTAGTAGGCAGCGCCGCGAAAGCTATCCCCTATAATGACGGCGATAATTTAACCAAAACCTTTGCTATAAACACTTATGTTGATGCCATGACCCGCGGTAAACTACAGGGACTAAACGATGTGGTTGACCAAAATGCCAAGTTCAGCCTGTTGAGCGGTAAAAAGATCATCACCTTTACCCGCGATGAAATATTTCAATCCTTAAAACTCAATAAGAATGTAGAACAGGATTGTACCACCAGTACTACCATTATTCAAAGCAACTCCGATATCACCGTAGTAAAAGTTGATATGCAGTACGAAAGATTTGTACGAAGCAATTATGTAACCATTGCTAATACCGGCAAGGGATGGAAGATCACCAACGTATACAGCGTTTTTAAATAGCTTGGTTTAGTGTAATAGTTCAAGTAGAAAAGAGCCCCGCCCGTCGGGGCCTTTTTATTTTACCATAGGCTGCAAAACCGATTGCCACTTATCATACCCCTTTGCATTCAGGTGCAGATAATCTCCCTTGAACAAGCTGGAATCGGGCGCTGTAGTACCCGGCTTATAAATTACCGTAACCAGATCAACAAAGTGGCTGTTGGGTTTATTTTTCAGATACGTTTTTATCAGTTCATTAGCATCTGCCACGGTTGCATAATATTTGGCCCGCACCGGACTTGGCTTTATCGACAGATAATAGATCTCCGTTTTAGGTAATTTTTGGTGCAGCAGGGGCCATAGCTTAGCAAACTCCTGGGCCACAAACGGGGCGGATTTACCAGCGGCAATATCATTTTCTCCAGCATAAATAAATATTTTGCGTGGCTCATAGGGGAACAGAATATACGGAGTATAATAATCAACCAATTGCTCCAGGGTTGAGCCACCTACGCCCCGTTTAATAATAGGCTTACCGGCAAAACGCTGCTCCAGATCGCTCCATAAACGGATGGATGAACTGCCAATAAACAGTAGGCCACCCGGCTTAGGGAAGCTCAAACTATCCTGGTGCTTAAATGCCCGGATCTCATTATCAAACGGAAAACCCTGCTGTGCGGATACTTTAGTAATGAAAGCACAGCCAATTAAAAACAAAAATAATTTCAGTTTCATCATGCTAAGATAAGTCTAAAGTCCTGAGTCCAAAGTCTACGGTCAGATTTTTAGACTTAAAACTTTTGACTATTGGCTTGATATCAATCGTTCCTCAAAAAACAAAAATGGTAATTGGTTCTCAATGCCTTTAATTATCCATACCGGGCCGCCCTCCACAAATAATAAAATTTTAATGGCTTTGTTTTGCTTTTTTTCCACTTCGGCCAGTACCTGCAGGCATGAGCCACAGGATGTTACCGGTTTGGTGAGCATAAATTCATCTGTTTGAGCAGTAACCGCCATAGCTACAACCGGATCGTCGGGATGATTGGCGCCCCAATAAAACAGGGCCACACGCTCGGCACAAAGGCCCGACGGGTATGCCACGTTTTCCTGGTTGCTGCCATAGATGATCTTACCGCTTTGTAAACGCAGGGCTGCCCCTACCCGGAACTTTGAATATGGTGAATGTGAGTTCTTTAATGCTTCGGTTGCCTCCAGGCACAACTCGTAGTCGGCGATGGGCAGTTCTTTCAATGAATCATACTCATCAAAAGCTATTTTTATTTCATGATTGGTCATAAATATTAGTCCCGAAAAAAAGCGGGGGAAACAAGATAAGGATTTTTTGACAGGATTAAAAGATTTAATAGGATTTATTAGATTTCATTTACCTGGTCTATTCTTCCAAAAACTTTTTAAACCTTAGATTTTAACAAATTTTTGCTCAAAAACGGGGTAAAATGGCCTCAAAATTTATTAAAAAACCTCATTTTAACATTTTCTAACAAATTCTGACACCGTTTTGAGCCGTTTTTTAAACTTTAAAAAGTATTAATTTATTGACTATCAAATAACTACACAATAAACAGTTGTTTTTTTGCCCTGTTTTGGCCTTAACTAAACAGCCCGGCTTCCTCAAAAAGAGAAAGCCGGGCTGTTGTTTATATAAATATACGAAGTTTTAAAGCAATATGCAAGGTCATGCCACAAGCAAGACTGATGATTAACCTGTCCCGAGGGATCCTGAAACAAGTTCAGGATGACCTATCAGTCAGCTTGCGTCCTTCTATAAACCCCTTCCTCCCCTTCCCGAGGGAAGGAATCACACGGGCCTCTACTTTTAATCTTCGCTATTTCCAGTTCCCTCCCTCGGGAGGGGTGTTGTTGGTATGCGCGCGATGGCAGGGAGGGGTTTCTGCGCGATGCAAGTTTACGTGCTGCATAAACCCTCCCCTTCCCGAGGGAAGGAATCGCACGAGGCTTGGGCTTTTAAGCAGGGTGTCATGCTGAGTTCCGTCGAAGCGTGGTGGGTAGGCCTCTGCGCTCTACCCTTCGACGGAGCTCAGGATGACAGCCCTCTTTTGTGTGAAGTGCATAAAAAAAGAGACGCATGTGATGCGTCTCTACATAAAATCCTGTAATCAGATAAATTCGTTTAATCGTGTCATACCGCTACGGGCAGGGCCAGGGTTTCAGCTTCTTCGGCTATCAGCGGGTTGATGCTTTCATCGTCTTTTTCAACGCGCAGGTTGTTTACGATGTGCATTTGGCGGGTTGGGGTATTTTTACCCATAAAATATTCCAGCAAGCCCTTGATGTTGGCATCTTTCAGGATCACGGGATCAAGACGGATATCCTTGCCGATAAACAGGCCAAATTCCTCGGGCGATATCTCACCCAAACCTTTAAAGCGAGTTATCTCGGGTTTATTGCCCAGTTTGGCAATGGCATTGCGGCGTTCCTCGTCGCTGTAGCAGTAAATGGTTTCTTTTTTATTACGTACCCTAAACAGCGGGGTTTGCAATATGGATACGTGACCAGCTTTTACCAGGTCGGGGAAAAATTGCAAAAAAAAGGTCATCAGCAGCAGGCGGATGTGCATACCATCCACATCGGCATCGGTAGCAATCACAATATTGTTATAACGCAGGCCGTCAATACCGTCCTCAATATTCAGGGCGTGTTGCAGCAGGTTAAACTCTTCGTTTTCGTAAACCACCTTTTTGGTGAGCCCGTAGCAGTTGAGCGGTTTACCTTTTAGGCTGAATACGGCCTGGGTTTGCACATCGCGCGATTTGGTGATGGATCCGCTGGCCGAGTCGCCTTCGGTGATGAATAGTGTGGTATCCTGGCGGCGTTCATGCGTATCTTCAAAGTGCAGTTTACAATCGCGCAGTTTACGGTTATGTAAGGATGCTTTTTTGGCGCGCTCGTTGGCCAGTTTTTTGATGCCGGCAATATCCTTACGTTCGCGTTCCGATTGGAGGATGCGTTTCAGCAATCCATCGGCAGCCGCAGGGTTTTTATGCAGGTAATTATCGAGCTCCTTTTTTACAAAGTCATTGATAAATCCGCGCACCGATGGCCCATCCGGACCAATATTTTGCGAGCCCAGCTTGGTTTTGGTTTGCGACTCAAATACAGGCTCCTGTACCTTAATGGCGATAGCCGCAACAATAGAGGCGCGGATATCTGCCGCGTCATATTCTTTTTTATAGTACTCGCGCACGGTTTTCACCACCGCCTCGCGAAAGGCTGCCTGGTGCGTGCCTCCCTGGGTGGTATTCTGTCCGTTCACAAAGGAGTAATATTCCTCGCCATAAGCCTGACCGTGGGTCATGGCTATCTCAATGTCTTCGCCTTTGAGATGAATGATGGGATAGCGAAGCGTTTCCACATCGGTATTGCGGGTAAGCAGGTCATACAGTCCGCGCTCCGAAAAATATTTTTGTCCGTTAAAATTGATGGTTAAGCCCGAGTTGAGGAACACGTAGTTCCAGATCATACTTTCCACAAACTCCGGTATAAAGCGGTAGTGACGGAAAATGCTATCATCGGGTGTAAAATTAATGGCGGTACCGTTGCGTTGCGTGGTTTCCTTTTCGGCCTCGTCACGTACCAGTTCGCCTTTGGCAAATTCGGCCAGTTTGGTGCGGTTATCACGGTACGATTGTACAATGAATACGTTGGACAGGGCGTTAACCGCCTTGGTACCCACACCATTTAAACCTACCGATTTCTGGAAGGCCTTGCTGTCATACTTACCACCGGTATTGATCTTGGATACGCAATCGATCACTTTTCCTAAAGGTATACCGCGGCCATAATCACGTACAGATACTTTATGATCGCTCATGTTTACCTCAATGGTTTTGCCCGATCCCATCACAAACTCATCTATCGAGTTGTCGATGATCTCCTTAAGCAATACGTATACACCATCGTCATAAGCCGAGCCATCACCCAGTTTACCAATATACATACCGGGGCGTAAACGGATGTGTTCTTTCCAATCCAGCGAGCGGATACTATCTTCACTATAATTAACTGCGTCTGCCATTTATAAAGTATCTTTTTTAAATCCCGGTGCAGAAAATGCACCCATTTGCAAAAATATAGTTTAAGCGCCGAACTTATCACTCAAAACTGTCAACTTATCAACATTTATCGCCATCATGCCGAACATAATGAAGCATCCGTTATACAACAAGCATGCAGAAGCAGATGCTTCGTTCCTCAGCATGACAAAATGATATTAACATTTACCATTGCCAGCCCATGCTAAATGGTCAAGATGAACCTTGGCAGCAGCTCTGCAAATCCTTATATTAGGCTATCAGGTTTGCTTTTGTATAAGTTGTAATGCTCCAAACATTCGCCTTCCTGTTAAAAAACGTTTTCACAATCATCTAATCTAAAAAAACAAAAAATGAAACATCTTAAAGAAAAACTGCCGGAGTTGGGTATTAGCAAAGTACTAACCAGAGAGCACATGAGGGATATGAAAGGAGGGATATTAGCACAACTTGTCTGTTCATGTTTAAGTGGTGGTGGATTTTCGCCAAAACCAGGGTTATCAGAGGCTCAGATTGATCAGTTAACCGCACACTATTGCCCGGGGCAGAGTACCAGCTACTGCGCTACTATCGACGTTTAGTAAGTTTCAAAACATCAAACCTTTTCCGTTTCTGGGTTTAGTGTGACTAATTATTTGATCGATATTTTTTGATATTGGTTATTTGTCCTTCTACTTGCACTCGTTTATCATATGCACAGGTAGAAGGATTTGTCATGCTGAACGTATTGAAGCATCTGGTATACAACAAGCATAGTGAAGAAGATCCTTCGTTCCTCAGGATGACAAAATGATATTAATTTTTGTTGACCATTCTTATGTCAAAGTCGATTCTGGAGTGTTGGAAATTAAACTTCACCTTTACATTTTAAACTTGAGGCTGTTGCTGGCCTTATCGATATTTTTAAAAAACTCGGGGTCTTTTTCGTTAGCGAAGCATACCATTAAAATAATACCGGTGTGGCTGCGCAGCAGCGTGATCATTAAGGCATATTTATAATGCTTGGTGGCGGGCAGATCGAGCAGGTTAAGCAGGTATGATTTGCCGGCATCGGCATTGTAACGATCGAGCACATTTTGCGGCATGTAGCGTATAAAATAGTTATTATCGCCAGTAAAGGCTATAGCATGTGCCTTACCCATATCTACATATAAAGAATCCGGATTGGCCAAAGGGCCACGCTTATCATTTTGCGACCGTTCATAGCTCACCCAGTTTTCTTTTTGTGATTTTACCTGGAACCAAACTTCAAACCCTTTCCCCGGCATTTCCATAGCATAATCAAAAGAAAAATCTTCATTGTTGGTGGCTGGTATTTCTTTAAAGCCTTTGGGGAAAGTGAACGTAGCATTGGCCTGTGCCAAAAGCTGTAAAAACTCTTTTAATTGTTGGCTTCCCTGTACCGCTGGCTTAGCCAGTGCAGGTACCGGCTTCTTTTTAATATTGGTTTTAGTACGCGGATGAACAGTTTGTGCCCAGCCGTTTGCCACAAAAAACAAAAGTGCAAGCTGCAATAATATGTGCTTATTTTGTCTTACAATAGCTCTCATTTTCTGGGAAGGTCCGAATTGCTTTAAGGTATTGTTATAAATATAGAAATACAAATCAAAACTAATTAAAAATTTAAAGAAATGAACAACTTGCTAAAGCCTTTTAGTTTTTGCTCAGACCTAACGTAGCAAACGTTTTTTTGACTTTTTTATTGAATAACGCATGAAATATTATCCAGTAAAGTTGTTTATTATTACATCATTAACCTTTGTTCACAAACATTACCTTAGATGAAACAAGGGTGTTTATGTTACCAAACAATACGACATATTTAAATAATACTCAACAAACATGAAGTACGAAGATATTCCATTGATCAATAACGAAGCTATTCATCACTTTGAACTCACTGTTGATGGTACCACTTCTTATATTGATTACAAGCTAAGAGGAGACGTAATATACCTGATCCACACTGAAGTACCCGAAGAAATGGAAGGCCAGGGCATTGCCGCGGCGCTGGTGGAAAAAGCATTTGTGTACATGGAGCAGCATAACCTGAAGATGGTGCCCTTGTGCGCCTATATACAAGCCTACCTGAAACGCCATCCCGAATGGACCAAACTAAGAGCAGTATTTTAATTAATTAGTGAATTATTGATTTAGTGAATTGTACCAGTGAGCGAATTATTGAATTAAAAAATTGGCACCTCATTTAAAAAATAAGAATTAATAATTCAAGCATTCAAAAATTAATCCCTCACTAATTCACTAAATCAATAATTCACTAATTAATAGGGTGACGTGCTCACGGCCGACCAGCCGCCATCTACTATAATATTTTGCCCGGTGATTTGTGTGGCCTGCGGCGATACCAGGAACAGTACGGCATTGGCCACATCCTGCACGGTACCTGGCCTGCCCATGGGCGTAATGCGCGACCAGGTATCCTGGTAACCGGTATCTTCCATGGTGCGCTCGGTTAAGGTGGCGCCCGGGGCCACGGTATTTACGGTGATATGATAGGGCGAAAGCTCCACCACCAGACTTTTGGCCAGCATTTCGAGCCCGGCTTTGGTCATGCCGTATGCGGCCAGATCCTGATGCGCCTGATGCCCCGTTACTGATGACATGAACAGGATGCTTCCACCGCTTTTTTGTTTGATGATTTGCCGGGCCGTACGTTGCGCCAGAAAAAAACTGCCCTGCAAATTCAGGTTCATGACACTTTGCAACGACGGTTCCGGATAATCCAGAAAACTGCCAAACAGGGTAATGCCCGCGTTGGCTATGGCTATGGTAAGTTTGCCAAACTGCTGTACCGCGGTATCAACCATTTGCTGTATAAAATCAATATCGGCAGCATCACCGGCCAGATCGATACAATTGCCGCCAAGCCTGTTGATAGCTTCGGCAGCATTCGCGGCCAGCTCCTGATTCACATCGTTGATCAGAACGGCGGCCCCTTGCAGGGATATTTGTTTGGCAATTTCAAAACCTATACCCTGCCCTGCCCCTGTTACAATGGCTACCTGTCCGGTAAAATTATTTGCTGTCATATTTTTGATTATCAATCAATTCCTATTTTCAGTTCCCCCTCTTGAGAAGAGTGGGAGCGCACTTAGGCCTCTCTGCTCATTGACTCACCCGGTCATCACTTCGTTTGCCACCCTCTCTTCGCCTGCGGCGGAAAGAGGGAATTTTCTTTTCCTGTATTATAACTCGATCATTAGTTAATTCCTCCCCAATCACTAATTCACTAAATCATTAATTCAATAATTATTAGTGAGAGTCTCGCACTACCTCGCTGCCCGAGCCGCCTTTTAAAAAGTCGAAATCGGCGCCAAGGTGGGCTTGCTCCACATGGGTTTGGTAGAGGTGAACATAACCCCTTTTGGCTATGTTGGTGTGCAGCACCAGCCGCTCTTTACGGGCGGCAATTTCCTGGTCGCTTACCTCAAGATGTAAAGTACCGGCGTACACATCCAGGCTGATGATATCGCCATCCTGCACAATAGCCAGTGTGCCGCCGACTGCGGCTTCGGGCGATACATGCAGTACTACCGTACCAAAACCAGTGCCGCTCATGCGGCCGTCGGATATGCGCACCATATCGCGCACGCCTTTATCCAATAGTTTTTTGGGGATGGCCATATTGCCCACCTCGGGCATACCCGGGTAACCTTTGGGGCCAACATTTTTAAGCACAAGTACATTGGTTTCATCCACCTCCAGTTTGGGGTCGTTGATCTTATTCTTATAGTCTTCGATATCTTCAAATACGATAGCCCTACCGGTGTGGATCATCAGTTCGGTACTTGCTGCCGATGGTTTCATGACCGCCCCGTTCTCGCACAGGTTACCCTTCAGCACCACAATACCAGCCACCTCATTAAATGGTTTTTTCCAGCTGGCAATCATTTCGCGGTTAAAGCATTCGGCGTGTTCGTAGTTGTCTTTGATGGGTTTACCGGTAACGGTTATGGTATCGCCATGTAAAACCTCATGCAGCTCTTTCATGAGGGCGGGCAGGCCGCCGGCATAATAAAAATCCTCCATAAAATATTTGCCAGACGGCTGCAGGTTGGCCAACAGCGGAATACGTTTGGCTGTAGTATTAAAATCGTCCATGCTCAGATCAACCCCGATGCGAGCGGCGATGGCGAGCAGATGGATAATAAAATTGGTGGAACCACCGATGGCCGCGTTTACGCTGATGGCATTTTCAAAGGCCTTGCGGGTAAGTACATCTGATAATTTCAGATCTTCCCGAACCATTTCCACAATGCGGTTGCCCGACAAATGGGCCAGCGCTTTACGACGGGAATCAGCCGCTGGTATCGCAGCGTTTTCGGCCAATGATAGCCCCAGCGACTCCACCATACAAGCCATAGTTGATGCCGTACCCATTACCGCGCAATGCCCCCGGCTGCGGGCCATACAGGCCTCGGCAGTGTACAGCTCTTCATCACTCATATGACCGGCACGATGATCTTCAGAAAAGCGCCAGATGTCGGACGTGCCGATGTCGTGCCCGCGGTATTTGCCGGTAAGCATGGCTCCGCCCGATACGACGATGGTGGGGATATCTACACTACAGGCGCCCATGACAAGCGCGGGCGTGGTTTTATCGCAACCGCAAAGCAACACCACGCCATCAAGCGGATTGGCGCGGATGGATTCTTCCACATCCATGCTTACCAGATTGCGGTACAGCATGGCTGTAGGTTTGATAAGTGTTTCGCCAAGTGACATCACCGGGAACTCCACCGGGTAACCACCGGCTTCATAAATACCATTTTTTACAGATTCAGCCAGTTCACGAAAATGGGCATTGCAGGGTGTAAGCTCCGACCAGGTATTGCAAATGCCTATAACCGGTTTACCCTGCAACTGATGCGCCGGGATGCCCTGGTTTTTCATCCAGGCCCGGTAAATAAAACCATCCTTGCCTGTTTTGCCAAACCAGCCCCTGCTTCTTAGCGGTTTACTATCCATAAGTATAATTGGTGTATTGAAGATTCAATAAAGCAAATATAAATTTCTGTAAATCGTTTTAGGCAGAGGGGAAATAAAATTATTTTGAGGGGGGGAGCCTCACCCCAGCCCTCCCCAAAGGAGAGGGGGTAAAAAAACTATTTTGTCATGCTGAACGAAAGTGAAGCATCTGTTATTGAACTTTTCGCTTGTACAATAGATCCTTCGTTCCTCAGGATGACAGAAAATAAAAGCCCCCTCTATGCGCGAAGCGGAGAGAGGGGTGACAAGCGCAGCGATGTCGGGGTAAGTCGATACTCTTGCTTTGCTTTTTTACCTATATTGGCTCAAACTTTACCCCTTATGAAAAAGTACTTCTTCATCCTGCTGATGATAAGCGGCATTAACGCTTTTGGACAAGATTTTAAAACACAGATAGCCGATTACCGCAAAGGCTATATGGATGATTTCCTGAAAGACCCGCGCTCGCCCCTGAAAAAAGATGATCTACAGTTTCTACGTTTTTATGATGCCGATAGTACTTACCACGTTACCGCCCAAGCCTCGGTGCTGGTCAACGCGCAGGCTTTTATCATGCCGGTATTCAGCGGCACCGGTAGCGAATATGTACCTTATGCCGTGTTAAAATTCACCCTCAAGGGCAAGCCCCTGGAACTAACGGTGTTCAAGAGCACAAGATTATCCAAAATTCCGGGATACACCGATTACCTTTTCCTGCCTTTTATTGACGATACCAATGGCACAACCACCTACGGCGGCGGGCGTTACATCGACCTGCGTACAGGTGATTTTAAAGATGGCAGCGTAGTGATCGATTTCAACAAGGCTTATAACCCCTACTGTGCCTTTAGCTCCGGCTATTCCTGCCCCAAACCACCTGATGGCAACCGCCTGGCTCTTACTGTGGAAGCCGGGGAAAAATTGTTTGGTAAAGAGGTGAAGCATTGAGTATGATACGATCATTAAGCCTTATCTTTTGTTTGGTTATAAGCCAACTGGCTTTTGGGCAAAAAAAGCAACACGTCCGTTTTCCACCTCCGGTTATTGAATTCCCGTTTACCCCGGCATGTGACCTTCCTGATAATAAAAATGAGTTGGTATATACCCGGTTTGTTTACACCAGCAGAGGAGATATGCAGCCGGAAGAAAAGACATGTAAAAATATAATCGCTAATCTGTATTTCCCCCCCAACGTTTTTCTTGACCCCAAATACTCCAGGTATTTTAAAAAGACGCCAACACAAAAACGAAAGAGAGATTTAATTATAGATGCCATTGGTGTATTTGAAGATGATCAATGGGGTATTGAACATGGCATTGGCGATCTGGGAAATAATAAATACCGGTTTATTGTAAAAATAGTTCTAAATATCGAACCGGCTTATTCCGGAAAATAATTAATCAACGTTTCTAAATTCAACATATCAGGATTAATAATCCGTATGAAAGCCCTTCTCTAAATAAAAAATTTACTTATATTCACGCTTTCAAAACAAGTGTTACTCTTACACTAATAATAAACCTGTTTACCGAAAACCAATATGACAAAAATGTTGCCTGTGTTTGATAGCTGTAGCACTAAATCGATTAATCAACATCATCAAAGGCAAACATTTTGAATATCACCCACCCTTTATCACAAGTAAAATTGTTCATGCTGATGGCGTTTTGCCTCTTTGCTTTTACGGCATCGGCACAAAAAAAGAATGCCGCTTATCAGTACCATATCCGCAGAGCTACCGGCCCTATTGTTATTGACGGTATGATGGATGATGCCTGGTATAAAACCGACTCCACCAGTCGTTTTTTTATGGTGCTGCCCATGGATACCAGCAAGGCCACCCTGCAAACCCAGGTGCGGATGACCTATGATAATAACAACATCTACATTATCGCTACCTGCTATACCAGCGGTCCCGGGCAATACATGGTGGAATCCATGAAGCGGGATTTCGCCTTTCTGAAAAACGACAATTTTATATTTTTCCTTGATCCTTTTGATGCCCGCACCGATGGCTTTAGCTTTGGCGCCAACGCCGCCGGGGGCCAATGGGACGGTACCATGTACGAAGGCGGCAAGGTGGATCTGAGCTGGGACAATAAATGGGTATCGGTAGTAAAAAATTATCCTGATCGCTGGGTGTTTGAAGCGGCCATCCCCTTTAAAAGCATCCGGTATAAAAAAGGCACGGATGTATGGGGCATCAATTTTAGTCGTAACGATCTTAAAACTACCGAAAAATCAGCCTGGGCACCCGTGCCGCGGCAATTCCCGACAGCTTCATTGGCCTATACCGGGTCACTGGTGTGGGACGAGCCACCGCCGGAAGCTGGTACCAATATTTCCCTCATCCCTTATTTGCTGGGCGGTGTATCCAAAGATTACCAGGCCAAAACGGGTACAGCCTGGAAAAAGGAAATAGGCGGCGATGCTAAGATCGGTCTGACCTCGTCACTTAACCTCGACCTTACCGTGAACCCCGATTTTTCGCAAGTAGATGTGGATCAACAGGTGGTTAACCTGAACCGGTACGAACTGTTTTTCCCCGAAAAGCGCCAGTTTTTTCTGGAGAACGGCGACCTGTTTGCCAACTTTGGCTACTCTGATATCCGGCCATTTTTTTCGCGCCGTATCGGGTTGAATGCCCCTATCCGCTTTGGCACCCGGCTTACAGGTAAACTGGATAAGGACTGGCGCGTAGGCCTCATGGATATACAAACCGGCGAGGCAGACGCGGCAGCCATGCCCGCCCAAAATTATGGTGTACTTACCCTGCAACGGCGTGTGTTTGCCCGCTCCAACATCGGCTTTATGTTTATCAATAAAGATGCTACGGGCACGGCTACGCCAGGCACGCAGTACAACCGTAACGTGGGGATGGAGTTTAACCTGGCATCGTCGAATAACTTGCTCACGGGTAAACTACTCGGCATCAAATCATTTACACCGGGATTGAAAGGGCATGACCTGGTGCTTGCCGGTCACCTCCAATACCTTAGTAAATACTGGACGGCTTATTTGCAGGATGAATTTGTGGGCAAAAACTACACTGCCGGGGTAGGCTATGTACCGCGGACGGGCTATAACAAGATCAGTCCGCTGTTGCTGCGTAATTTCTTTCCAAAATCTGGCGGGATATTGAGTCATGGCGTGCAGCTGGTATCCAACTATTATTTCGATGAAAGCTTTAAGCGTACCGATAATGAGAGTACGCTCTCCTACCTCATCACCCTGCGTAACCGCAGTACGTTTACGCTATCGGCCATTAACGATTATATCAAACTGCTGGTACCCTTTGATCCTACCAATACCGGCAAACCCCAGTTACCCATCGGTACCGAAAACCATTGGAACACCATCGACGCGCAGTTTGTATCCAAGCCACAGGCCTTGTTCACCTACCTCGCCGAAACCGCTTACGGGGGCTATTATCAAAACGGTCATAAAACTACCGTTACCATGCAGGTGGGTTACCGCTTTCAGCCTTATGTCAACATTGCGGTCAACAGTTCTTTTAACGATCTGCGGATGCCCGAACCTTATGGCAATACCAGCTTCTGGCTCATCGGTCCGCGTACCGATATTACGGTGAGCAACAAGCTTTACTTTACCACGTACATACAATACAACGGGCAGATCCGTAATATCAATACCAATATCCGTATGCAATGGCGCTACAAACCAGCATCCGACTTTTTTATTGTTTACGGCGATAACAATACACCATCACCTTTTATGGTCAAGAACCGGCAGTTGGTGGTGAAATGGACGTATTGGTGTAATTTGTAGGGAGGATAATCACCTCTCGCAGTCGCTCGGCTCCAGCCGAGTGACGATTATTTTCAGGCCTCTGGCCTGCGATTTAAATATAGCCTTGTTTTCGCAGCGGCCGGAGGCCGGGTAATGATGACCACTCGGCAGGAGCCCACAGGTGTTGGGAAGACGGAAAAAGAGAGGAAGACAGTGCGATTCCCCTCTTGAGAGGGGTGGAGGGGTGTGTCCTTCCGCTTCATGAACACACCCCTGCCACTGCACAAGTCTACACACCCCCTCTCAAGAGGGGAGCTTGATCGATAACATTATCTCTTCCCAACACCTGTGGGCAGGAGCCGAGCGACGGCGAAGAATTATATTTTCTTCCACTCAGCGGGTAAGCTTCGGGCGAAAGCAGATAGAACGATGATGGAGTGTGGGGAGATGGGACATAGCAAGTTTTTGCTGAAGCGTAGGAAAATGTGCGAACGAAGTGGGGCAAAATAATTGCAGTCCGTGGTTCTATCGGCTTTGCAGTGCGAAGGCTTTGTGCGGCAAAGAAGCATTTCCGCTGAAGCCTTTTTGGTTACTTTTGTGGCGACAAAAGTAACTGGCCCTCCCGTGGCCAAGAGCGGGTATACGTCCGGTAATGCGGCCCTGTGTAGCTTAGAGATTGCTTCGTTCCTCGCAATTGTAAGGGTTAGGTAATTCGGTAACAGAATTAGCTATTATTTTTTGTTGTTTAGGGCGACCATATCGATAGGTTTCTTTCCGCCGATACCTTGGT
>NZ_JABGNA010000024.1 GCF_013149275.1 Mucilaginibacter sp. SG564 | reverse complement strand
TACGCTTTAATGTCAGGTCATTATTTATGTTGCGCATAACGTTTTAGCTTTATTCTTTAAAGCTAATTCTGTTACCGAATTAGTTGACCTTTACAGCAATGACATGTAGATTGATGCATGTGTCTCCCTCGCAGCGCTCGGCTCCTGCCGAGTGACAACTATTTGCAGGCCTCCGGCCTGCGAGTTAGTTCCTACTTGATTTCCACAGCGGCCAGAGGCCGGGTAATAATGGTCACTCGGCAGGAGCCGAGCGACTGCTAAAGGAACTTCATCTATTGCCAATCGGTTCAAACCCCTTCCCCCCCTTCCCGAGGGAAGGAATCGCACTTACCCTTGCTTTTAATTTGTTACCTAAACCCGCATGGTTTTAAAGGTTAAAACACATATTTTTGGGTTCTACCCGTTTACCCCATGTTAAAAACTTATACTACCCTATTTTTCACATTTATTGCAGCGACAAACGCTATCGCCCAAACTTCAAAAACCACAGCCAGAACAGATACCACTCATCTGCAAACCGTTACCGTTAAAGGTTACCTGAGCGAACAGCCGGTGATCAGTGTACCGGCCTCGGTGAGTGTATTGGGTGCAGCGCAGTTGAAACTACAGCCCGATAATTCATTTGTGAGCGCTTTGAATACGGTGCCGGGTGTTCGGGCCGAGGAACGCTCGCCGGGCAGTTACCGTTTATCGATCAGGGGTAGTTTGCTGCGGTCGCCATTTGGGGTGAGGGATGTAAAAATTTATTTTGACGAGATACCATTGACCGATGCCGGTGGCAATACCTATCTGAACGCGGTGGATATTGCCAGCGTACCCAATATCGAAATACTAAAAGGCCCTGATGGCAGCTTATTTGGCGCCAACTCGGGTGGGGTAATGTTGCTGAGCCCGGTAAACCGTTACGCCGATACCAGCTACAGATCCATCGGTATCAATACCGGCTCTTACGGACTTTTTCATGAAAAGGCCAGCATACAGCAGCAGTTTGGTAAAAACCTGCTGAGCATTAACCAAAGCTATCAGGCTTACCAGGGCTATAGGCAAAATAGCAATATGAGTCGCAACTACATACAAGCGGCCGATAAATGGAACTACAGCGGCAAAAACGAATTGCGCTTCCTGGGGTTGTACTCCAACCTGGCCTATGAAACCCCGGGCGGATTAAATCTTGCCCAATTCAATTCCGATCCACGGCTAGCCAGGCAACCTACGGTTACACCAAAATCTACCATACCCGGGGCTATACAGCAACGCATCGGTATTACTACCAAAATGTACCTGGGCGGTTTAGTGAATGAATACCATTTCAGCGATCGTATCCGAAACGTACTGTCGGTTTTTGGCAGTCACGTTGATTTTGCCAACCCGTTTATCACCAATTATGAGCAACGCGGCGAAAACACTTTTGGTTTCCGTACCTATTTTGAACTGGCTGGTGTACCACACCAAAACATCAACTGGAAAGTGAACCTGGGGATGGAGTGGCAACAAACCAATTCCGTGATCAGCAATTATGGTAATAAAGGGGGCGTAAAAGATACCACCCAAACCAGCGACTACATTCACACCAACCAGCATTTTATATTTGCCCGTTACTCGGCCGATATCTATAAACGCCTGCACCTGGAAGCAGCCTTAAGCCTCAACTGGTACGGCTATGATTTCAAGAACATCTATCCGCTGGCGCAAACCAGTTTTACCAACCGCGATTTTAAACCACAGCTGATGCCAAGATTGGCCCTGAGCTACCAGGTGACCGGTAATTTTATCTGGCGGGCATCTGTAAGCCGGGGCTACTCAACCCCTACCACTGCCGAAGTGCGCCCTACCGACAATATCGTGAACACGGCCCTGCAAGCTCAAACCGGCTGGAACTATGAAACGGGTTTCCGCCTGCGCAACCAGGACGAGACGATGTTCCTGGATGTATCGGCGTTTTACTACCGCATCAGCAATGCCATTGTGCGCCGTGTAAATGCCGATGAAACCGAGCATTATATTAATGCGGGGGGGACCAATCAGCCGGGTGTTGAATTGTCATTTACTGATTGGTTGATCCGCCCAAACAGTACTCACTTTGTAAGAGGGTTGCAGTTTAATGAATCTTATACCTTGAGTAAGTTTACGTTCAGAAATTATGTAGATGCAGTAACCAATGCCAGTTATTCGGGCAATAATTTGACCGGTGTGCCCCAAAATGTTTTTGTGAGCAGTTTGCAATTGCGGGTACCGTACAACCTGTCGGTATTTGCCCAGCATAATTATACGTCCAAAATTCCGCTGAATGATGGCAATACGGTTTATGCAGGTAGCTATAACCTGTTACAGGCTAAAGTAAGCTGGCAGCCCACCATCGGTCACACCACCCACCTGGAAATTTACGCTGGTGCCGATAATATTCTGAACCAGAAATACAGCCTGGGTAATGATCTGAACGCGGTAGGTAACCGCTACTATAATGCATCGCCGTTACGCAACTATACCGTGGGCATGGGGGTGGTGTTTTAGCCGGATAGTCCATGGACGATGGTTGATAGTCCATAGCGATTTTGCATAATAAAAAAGAGACGCATGTGATGCGTCTCTACGTTTCATTTTTTTGTAGAGACACATTACATCTGTCTCTTATTATTTAAGCGATCCATGGACTATCGGCCATCGTCCATGGACCAAAGAACTACGGATTCAAACTATTGTTCCCGCCTTCGGCTACATTACCGCCTCGACCTTTTACATCAAACGCGCGGAACTTGATCACGCCGCCGCTGTAGTTCACCGGACCGGTATATACTTTGCTTTTATCATCAGGGTCTTTACCATTGGTGGTGTAACGGATGGTTAGGCCGGGATAATCCACATTGCTCAGGTATTTGCCGTCTTGCAGACTGATGCCCGGTTTAGGGATACGATAATAATAGCCCCCTTCATAGTAGCTTAAGCGCGGCAATTCACGTTTACCCAATACATTCAGAAAGCCCGACCATGCGGCTTCATATTCCTGTTTCGCTTTCACTGGATCTTTTTCGGTTGCCCATTGCGGATCTGGAGCCCAGGCACGTTCGGCCAAGGCCAACAAACGAGGGAATATCATATAGTCCATACGCTCAGTACTCTTCACGGTTTCGGCCCAAAGCGCGCCTTGTAGGCCTACAATATTCTCTTTACCATAATCTGTTAAGCGCTGTTTGCCTATGAATAACGATTGCGGAATAGGATTGCCATTTCTATCCACATCGGCATTTTTGAAATAATCAAAAGGGACAAAGGAATAGAATTTATCGATACCTAAAAACGCCCCCCAGTAATAGCCCGGCTCATCAAATGATTTATAGTTAGCCATATCAAAGTACAGGTTGGTAACGCAGGTGAGCACTACCTTGTAACCGGCATTGGCTAAGCGATAGGCCAGATCTTCCTGCCCACCGCCCAGTACGTTGTTCCATACGTCGGCTTGCAGGTGTTCTTTGGTAAAATCGGGATTGGGTACATAAGTAGGATGACCATCCAATGTGGTTTTACGCAGGGCCATTTCTTCCCAGCCCGAAAGGCGCAAACCTTTGGCTTTTAATATATCATTCACCCGGCCGTAAAAATAATACCACAGATCGTTGGTACTTTGGATTTCCGGGCGGCTTGCTTTTAGCGCCAGGTAAGCAGGCGATTTTTCCCATACATGCGCGGGCACTTCATCACCACCGAAATGGATGGTTTGTAATGGTGCCCCGGCCTCTTTGTACAGCGCGGCAATATCGCTCACCACTGTTTCTACAAAATTATAGGTGGATGGCAATGACACATCGATCACGTTATCGTTCCAGTACTGTACCGAGCGATATTCGGATTTATCGTTCAGATCGCGCAGCAGGTATTTTTCGGCCTCGGCTTTTTTGCCTTCGGCCAACAAGCGATCATACCGGGCATCCATGGCTTTGATAGGTGCGCGGGCATGGCCGGGCGTTTCAATTTCGGGGATCACCGCGATATGGCGATCGGTAGCGAATCTCAAGATCTCCAAATAATCTGCCCGGCTGTAAAAACCCGTGCCAACGGTATTATTTACATCGGGCCCGGAACCATGCGAGGCTGGTAAAAAATGCTTGCTATCCAAAGTATGACCACGTTTACTGCCAACGGTAGTTAGTTCGGGTAATGAAGGGAGTTCTAAACGCCAGCCTTCATCATCGGTTAAATGCAGGTGCAGGGCATTCAATTTGTACAGGCTCATGGCTTCCAGCAGTTTCAGCACCTGTTTTTTGGGCTGGAAATTGCGGGCCACATCCAGCATCACGGCACGATAACCAAAGCGGGGAGCATCTTTTACATCAACACCGGGAATCTGTACCGATTTTTGTTTTTTGGCAAAAGCGGCAGCCGGTATCAGCGATCTTAACGACTGAACACCATAAAAAGCGCCCGCACCGCTTGAAGCGTTAATGGTAATGCCTTGCGGGCTTACTTTTAACTCATAAGCTTCGGGAGCAAGACCGTCAACCTTGGTCAAACTAATAGTGGTAGTTTTAGAGGTTCCAACGATCGGCCCAGTCAATAATTGATTCAGGTCGGACTTCAACTGAGCGGCTTCTTTTGTAAAATTTTTATCCGCAATAATACTTACCTTATCATCCAGCGTAAATGCTCCGCTTGTTTCCTGGTAACTTGCTGGTGTAGGAAAAACTTTGGGCAGCTGGTCGGCCGGGATGTCGGCAATATTTTTATTCCTGTCGAAAACAATTTCGGGGGTAATCAAACCCTGGTAAGTAGGTTTATAAGGCTCTACAGTAAACGAGGTGATGGAATATCCTTTTTCGGGCTGCGCATCCCAAACCAGGTAAATACCTTCGGGGGCATCGGTAGCGTTCACTACCGGGTCGTCATTAACATATTCAATCCGGGTTGACGCACCAGGCTTCAGTTCCTTAAAACCATCTGTCGGGGTGATGCTGTACAGATCACCATTTACCTGGTTTATTTTAGCGTTGTTACTTACGGCATGCTCGGCAAAACCCCGACCAGAGTTAAAGTAGAATTTCCAGCCACCTGCAGGTAAAACTTCATGCCCGCTGTTGGTGATGATCAAAGCAGTAAGGGCCTGATTCTTATTCTGGTAATTGTTATCAACCACCTGCCAGGTAATGCGCAGATCGGCTACATTAAACTTGATATCATGATGAAGGGTAAAGGCCGTGCTCATGAAAAATGCCACGACCAGCATTGTTGTAAAGATTTTGCGCATAAGTTAGTAAAGGTTGGTATGGAACTGAATGGTAAATATAATTTAACATTTCAACTTTAGCTAACTTTTTAAAAAAATTTAAGAAGATAAAACGCGTCATTGGAGCGTAGCGTGGCAATGACGTGGTGGTAGCAGGAGTTTATATCGGTTGAGGTATTTCTACCTATACCCCAAACCTTATCCAGCCTTCGCCTTCATAACCAAAGGCAAACTGTTTAGGGCGGAGTATCTCGGCCAATATCTCGATAGAATCAACTATACGCGGACCGGGACGGTTAAAGTATTGGTTACCATCAACTATAAAAAGCTGATTATTTTTGATGGCCTTAAGTTCGGTAAAGCCGGGCAGGCTCATTAAAATATCTATTTCTTTAAGTGTCCTTTCAATAGAGAAACCACAGGGCATCACCACCAAAAATTCGGGATCCTGTAGGCGGATATCGTCCCACTGCACATAAGGTGAATGTTTGCCATCCTCTGCTACCAGTATGGGGGTTCCGCCGGCAATTTTCACCAGGCCGGGTACCCAGTTCCCGGATATCATCATTGGGTCGAGCCATTCGATACAAGCTACCGTTGGCCGGGCTTCACTGAACTTTAGCTTATGTTTGATGATATCTATCCGTTCAGTCAGATTTTCCACCAACTCTTCGCCTGCTTTGGGAACGTTCAGCGCTTTGGCTATGGTGATAATATCATTCAAAATATCATCCAGGCTATTGGGTTGCAATGAAATAATGCGGGCCTTTTTTTCCAGGTAATCATCCAGCGCCAATTCCACATCGGCCAGGGAAACGGCGCAAACCTCGCACTGATCCTGCGTGATCACCACATCTGGAGCCAGCTCTTTGATCTGCTCGCGTTTTACTGTGTATACAGACAAAGCTTCGGTGAGGATCTCTTTTACCTTTACATCGATCTCCTTACTGCTTAAATTATCCGGAAAATTAGCCTCAGTACATACCGGCAGCTGTTTTACAGACGCGGGATAATCGCATTCGTGCGAGCGCCCCACCAGGTTATTTTCAAGCCCCAGGGCACAAATGATTTCGGTAGCGGACGGCAGTAAGGAAACTATTTTATCAGTTGACATGTTGTAAATGTGCGGATATGCGGATGTGCAAATGTGCAGATGATTTATTTGATGTGCAAATGAGAGATTAAATGTGCTTATCAGGGTACGGGTAAAATCTGCATATCTGTAATCCGCACATCCGCATATTTGCACATCTATCATTTCCCGCTTATCTTTGCGCCAATGATATTCCTAACCTTTTTTATCGGGATCATTGCCAATTTTATTGGTTACATCCCCCCCGGAAACATCAATCTTACGCTGATACAGATCACCATTAACCGGGGGATGAAAGAGGCCATTCGCTTTATTACCGCTTTTTCATGTGTTGAGTTTTTCTTTACCTACTTTATCATGCACGCCGCCCGCTGGTTATCGGGAGAGCTGAAATTAGCTGTAATTATCGACTGGATCATGGTGATCCTGTTTGGTGTTTTGGGAACCATTACCTGGATAAACCGCAATAAACCACCCGAGACCAATTATTCCGAACATGCTAGTATCAAATACGGTATACTGCTTGGCTTTTTAAACCCCATGCAGGTACCTTTCTGGATGGTGACCGGAACTTACCTCATCACCCATGAATGGATATTGGATGGCCGGGTTGCCCTCATTATTTTCAGCATCGGCTCTGCTGCAGGAGCGTTTTTGTGTTTGTTTCTGTATGCCCGGTTTGCCAAATTCATGCAGGAAAAATTTGCGCTGAGTACGCGTTTCATCAATACGGGTATCGCTATCCTGTTTTTCTCTTTCGCGGGATACCATATCGTGAAACAGATCTACTTGTCGTTTTTTAAACATTGATATCTGTGGGTTAGACTCACCAATTGGCCCTTTGCTTTTTTAGTTCTTATTGCTACTTTAACGCCATGCATCATCCCGAAGAAAACCCCTGGAAAATAACCTCAGAGAAAAACGTTTATGATAACCCCTGGATAAACGTTACCGAATACCAGGTCATCAATCCGTCGGGTAATCCGGGCATTTATGGCAAAGTTCACTTCAAAAATATAGCCATTGGCGTACTGCCGCTTGATGATGAACTGAATACTTACCTGGTAGGGCAGTTTCGCTTCCCGCTGAATCAATATAGCTGGGAAATGCCCGAAGGTGGCGGCCCCGAAGATACCGATCCGCTGGAATCGGCCAAACGTGAGTTATTGGAAGAAACTGGTCTTAAAGCCGCGCGGTGGACCGAAATTCAGCGCATGCACCTCAGCAATTCTGTAAGTGATGAACTGAGTATTATTTACCTGGCCCGGGAACTTAGCCAGTTTGAGGCCGAGCCTGAAGATACCGAACAACTCATCATTCAAAAAATACCTTTTGCCCAAATGTATCAAATGGTTTGCGACGGACAGATCACCGACTCTATGACTGTAGCAGCTGTATTAAAAGTACAATTGCTTTTGACAGAAAATCGCTTATAAAACAGCTCTTTTACTCAAAAAGAATTAAATTTGCTGGTCGATGAAGAAATTTTTAGGCTATATCCTGTCCCCTCTTGCTATTGTAGCATTTTTTCTGGCATTGCTTATTTTTCATCCCATACAATGGGTGAGTTTCCGTTTGTTTGGGTACACTGCCCATAAACGGTCGGTTGATGCTTTAAATTTATGTTTGCTAAGTACAGCCTACCTGTTGGGCAACACGGTTACTTTTATCAATAAGCAAAACCTGCCAACCGGTCGCCCTATTATATTTTTGGCCAATCATCAAAGCTTGTTTGATATACCGCCGCTTATATGGCACCTGCGTAAATATCATGCAAAATTTATCTCTAAAATTGAACTAACCAAAGGCATCCCATCTATCTCTTATAACCTGAAACATGGCGGTGGCGCTAATATCGACCGTAAAGATTCCCGTCAATCCATTGCCGAAATTGTTAAGCTGGCTCTGCGTATGAAAGAGAATAAGTGGTCGGCGGTGATATTTCCAGAAGGCACGCGCTCTAAAAATGGCGACGTAAAAAGTTTCCAGGTGGGTGGTATAGCTACCATATTAAAAAAATGTCCCGAAGCACTACTCGTGCCCATTGCCATTAAAGATTCCTGGAAAATGATCCGTTACGGATATTATCCGCTCAATACTTTTATACCCATGACCTGGGAGGTACTTGCCCCCATTGAACCCGGCAACTTACCCATGGAAGACTTGGTTCTGGAAGCCGAAAACCGCATTAGGGAAGCGTTAAATGCATAATTTTTCTCTGAACCTTGATTTATAGGATTAAGAGATTCTCTTGATTTTTTCTTTCTGTTTTTAAATATATTGTCATGCGAAACCTGTTTTAACACTGCGTATGTATGGCTATTCCTCTATCCGATTCGGAATCGACAATCGGCATAACAAAGCATATTCTTTACTATCCATGATCAAGGCAATCTCTTAATCCTATAAATCAAGGTTCAGACAAATCCCTCAACGTGTTAATAATCAGTTAAATGTTAACAAATAAATGACGTGGTGTTTACGTTAATATGAAACCTTATCGCTTATTTTTATAGACCCATAAAAAAGGTCGGCAAAAATTTACCTAATACAAATTTTATGACCTGGAGAAAATTCAGTGGCGAGGTTATCCAATCGTCCATTTTAGAGGAGGTTGAAAGAGCGATTGAAAGAGAGGCCGCCCTCGGCAACAAACTCAAAGTATGTATCGGCACCGACTCACAGGTGAAAGGGGCTGTAACCGATTTTGCAACCGTTATTGTTTTTTTACGGGAGCAACGTGGCGGTTTCATGTTCATTCACCAGGAGCGTACCTCACAAAAAATGAGCATCAAAGAAAGGATGCTGAGCGAAGTACAAAAGTCGATCGACATTGCTTACAAGCTTTGCGATCTGCTTGATCTGTATGATGTTGATCTGGAAGTACATGCCGATATCAATACCAACCCAATGTTTAAATCAAACCAGGCCCTGCATGAGGCTATGGGTTATATTTTAAGCATGGGCTTTGTATTTAAGGCCAAACCCGAAGCTTTTGCCAGCTCCTACTGTGCCAATAAAATAGTGCAGTAAAAAGTGCAAAAGTAGCCGCGGCGTATTTATATTTGATTTTTATACAAATCGAACATACCTATGTCGCCACTAATAGAAATCAACGATCTGGCTTTGTCCGGAGCGAATACCATTCTTATCGACGCCCGTGCCGGGCAGGATGCATACCAACGCTACCTTGCCGGCCATCTGAAAAACGCGGCTTTTGTTGATCTTGACAAAGATCTTGCTTCTAAAGTTACCGATGCTTCCCAGGGCGGAAGGCATCCGCTACCTGATATCCATGATTTTGCAGCCCTTTTAGGTAAACTAGGTATAAGCCCTCAAAGCCATGTGGTGGTTTATGACGACAAGGCAGGCGCCTTTGGCGGGGCCCGCTTCTGGTGGATGCTCAATGCTATTGGCCACACCCATGTACAGGTGTTAAATGGCGGCCTGAATGCCGCGGTTAAAGCCGGCATTGAACTAAGCACTGAGGAGTATACACCAACACCAGTATCACCTTATCCTGTAGATGGCGACTTTGAAGGCACGGTTGATATCGAAGAAACAGGTGCGGCAGCACATGATGAAAGCCGCGTTGTGATAGATGTTCGCGAAACGCCACGTTACCTGGGCCAAACCGAACCGATTGATCTGATTGCCGGCCATATTCCGGGTGCGCTTAACCTGCCCTATATTTATAACCTGGATGCCGAGGGCAAATATCTCCCGGCAGAAACCTTGCGACAACTTTACAATGATGCCATTGACCAGGTAGACCATAGCCACGTGATCGTTCATTGCGGATCGGGTGTTACGGCATGTCATACCCTGTTGGGCATGGCTTACGCTGGAATGATCGGACCAAAATTGTACGTAGGCTCCTGGAGCGAATGGTCGCGCAGGGATCTGCCTATTGGTACAACCCACCGGTAAATTATTGCCGGTCAAAACAATTAACGCTCACGGTTTGTCAGCCTTTTGATGAAATCATACGTATTAAAAACAGAACAGGCCATACCCATTAGTTTGGATACGGCCTGGGATTTTTTCTCGTCGCCAATGAACCTGGCCAGGATCACTCCACCAGATATGGGCTTTGTGGTAACATCTGATTATGCTGCTGATACCAAAATATATCCGGGCATGATCATTACGTATAAAATAGCGCCACTACTCGGTATCACCATGAACTGGATGACCGAAATAACCCATGTAGCCGACAAACAATACTTTACCGACGAACAACGCTTTGGCCCTTACGCCATGTGGCATCATCAACATCATTTTAAAGAGATTGAAGGTGGCGTATTGATGAACGATATTTTACATTATGCTATCCCTTATGGTATTATCGGCAGGCTGAGCAACAGTCTTTTTGTGGCTAATAAAGTAAAGGAGATATTTGAATTCAGGGAAAAGGCGATTGAGGGGATATTTGGGAAGATGCGTTCCTTTTAGAATCAGGTATCAAGAGTTAAGAATCAAGAAAACAACAACAGCTCCCGCGAGATTAACGCAGCGTATTTTCTATTTCTCCTTTTTTACGTCAGCAGAACAGCTTCGGATGAAAGCGGGCAGAACAATGGTGGATTGTGCGGCTGTAGGAACATAGCAAGTTTTTGCTGAAGCGAAGGGTAAGAACGAACGCAGTAGGGCAAAATAATTGCAGTCCATGGTTCTGTTCGATTTGCAGGGCAAAGGCTATGTGCGGCAAAGAAGCATTTCTGGTGACTTGATTTTTTGGTTACTTTTGTATCAAGACAAAAGTAACAGCCCCAGCGGCAATTGAGCGCTCTACGATATGCATTGTATAGAGATTGCTTCGTACCTCGCAATGGCGTATGTAAAAATTATCCTTAAAATAATCCAAAAACATCCCGCATCTTATGCCCGTCTTCATCCAGGAACGATTTAGGAACCTCGTGCCCCAGATCTTTATAGATACGGATGGTGGCGTACTTGGAAGGAATGTTATTATAAAATACAAATGAGTTTGCCGGTGGCGCCAAATGATCCAGCAAACCTACACCTACCATGATAGATGATCTGATGTTGGGGGCAAAATTCTTGATATCAAAATAATCCAGGTTATCCATCACTTTGTTATAGCTCAGGGCGGGCCTGTTATCTACATATTCTTTAATATCATTGATAGGCCATTCCGCAACGCCTGCCAGATCACGGATATCACCCAAAATAGGATTTTGGGCAGATACCAGCTTAATGCGGTTATCTAAGCTGGCCAGTGCCACTGCCAGGAAACCACCCATGCTACCACCCGATATTTCGATACGGGTAGAGTCCAGATCTGGCCTCGAACAGATAAAATCAATGGTACGTACACAATCCATAATAGCGCCACGCAGCACATATTTATTCTTGTCCTCGATATTGAGAGTAATATAATCAGGTCGTTTAGGATGTATCACATCGCGGCTATTACCCTGTCCGCGTACGTTGATAGTAATAATAGCCAAATCTTCATCCTCACCCAGCATGGGTTTCAAATCAACCTGGTAACCGGGCAAACCTACAAACACCGGAAATTTTCGGTTCTTGCTGCTGCCTTTAGGAATGGTGAGCCAGCCCCGTACTGTGATATCATCCAATGATTTCATCTCGAACAGGAAAACACGGCGGTTATCTTTTTCTAGTTCAGGTTTTTCGGTTACTTTATAGTTGGGTTTAACAGCGGCCAGTTGTGATTTAGCCGTTTGCCAGAAACTATCAAAATCAGCCGGGCGCGGGTGGTTTGACCTGATCTCCTTTGGTCGGATACCAAAAACACGCCGGATAGTATCGTCGTAATCAGATACATTGATCATGAAATTGATCTTATAAAAACCCGGTTTCATGGCCGGTATAGTAAAGTTGTAACTATTGCTGCTGTTTTTAGAGATCTTAACGCTGATAGAATCTTTTAACAGGGGTTTACCTGCCGGCGTAGTCACCACATAGGCCATACGCCCTGCCTGATCGGTATGATAGGTGTTTTTTACCTCGAAAGTATAACTGGCGTTTGAATTAAAAATACCATCATCGCTATGCGCTACAAGTGTGGTCACCACCTCTTCATCGGTATTAAATATAGGCTCAGCGCTACTTGTTGCTGCTATACAGAACATACAAAAACTGATGGTCAGGATAAACGTATATCTAAATGTACTTATCGTTTTTATCATCTGGCTATTTACTTGGTATCAATATGATAATTTAACGATGCCGAAACGCTGCTGCCTGCGGCTGTGTTTCTGCCGGTTATAAAAGTTCCGCCGCTTACAAACAGGGCTACCTTTTTACTGAACGAATGACCGTAACTTAACGATACCTGATTAAAAGCAAAGTTTTTACTGGTGTTGGGATTTGGCGAAAAAGCTTTGTTGTTACTGCTGGCATAAAACCCGCCAAAACTTACTGATATCTGCTCCCTGAACTTTTTATCCAATGTTAAACCATAAGTGGCGTTATACCTATCCTGAAAAACCGACTCGTAACCAAAGTATTCGCGCACACCATTTTCCAGTATAAAGTAGCTGTTTTTACCAAACAGATGCCCGCTGCCGGCAAAGGCCAGCCTTAATTCGCCGCCTTTTTGGTTATAACCCAGGTTAAGATTGGTATACATGGGTATAATAGCCGTAGCCTGTAAACTGAAATAGTATTTGTAATTGATGTTGGCCAGGTAATACCGTATGCCTACTTCGGCATCGCCAAAGCCCGAGTTTTTATAAGTGGCATTGTTATCCTTATAAGTATTAGCTGCGTAAGGAATCAGCGCCGACAGGGTAAAACGCCTGCTGAGGCCATACTCTGCATATAGCGATGTACTTAAGGATGAGAATTTTCCGTTGTCGGCAAAAGGGCCTTTATTACTGTTTGAATCCCACTGCTTATTGGCAAAAAAGTAGTTGACCGACGGGGATAAAGTGAGCCTCCCTGGCCTAACCGGGAATCCGCCGGTTGCATAGCTTTCGCTTTGCACTACGATGAGCAGCACACCAGCCAGGAGTAAACATTTATATAAAGTATTTTTAAAGATCATAAATTAAAAGTGCTTGATTTTGATTTGCGGGCATGAAGCAACTCCTTCTTCATATAGTCGCATCATTCCCATCTTCAGGAGATTGCCTCGTTCCTCGCAAATGCCATGTTATTTTTATTGCTATAAATAACTCCCTCAAATCCTTACACGTTATACGGTAGTCTAATACCGTGCCGTAATCAGGGTATGCGGAATTTTTCACGAACCCAAAGGTTTTGAAACATGAAATAGTTAAAATCTACCTCATGTGTGGAATTTGGTACACACACAAATTCTTTATTGGTGCTGCCCAAATGATTAAACAAGGCCATACTACAGCGTGGCGGGCAAAACTGATCCAGCAAACCTATCCCCATCAATACCGGGCATTTAACCATAGGCGCGAAATTTTGCGGATCATAATAATCAAACGTGGCGTAAAACTGCTCCCAGGTAAATTCAGGGTGCTGGTTTTTGTATTGCCTGAACATTTTAAACGGTACTACCTGTTCTTTGTAAGACGCCGAGATACTATAATTATCGCGGATGTCGGCATACAAAGGCACCTGCATGGTGAGCACCTTAACTCTTTTATCCAATCCAGCGGTAACTACAGCCAGTGCCCCGCCCTGGCTGCCACCTTCTACAAATATTTTGGAGGTATCGATACCCAAATTGGCATGAGAGTACAAAAAGTCGAGCCCACGGAGGCAATCCATATAAACTCCGCGATAAATGTATTTGTCTTTATCCTGTATGTTGGTGGTGCTATAATTATCGGTGTTGATATGCACCACATCTTTACTATTGCCATTGCCCCTAACGTTGATATCAAACGCGATGTAGTCGTCGTTGTCCATATTGGGTTTCAGCTCCACTACGTAACCTGGCACACGGTAATGCACCGGGAATTTGCTGCCATCGGTAGGTACTACCATCCAGCCGCGGATAAGGAGATTATCATACGATTTCATCTCTACCGAGTATACTTTTTTGTATTTGGTTGACAGATCCGGCCGGAATATTACCTTGTACTGCGGCGATACTTTTGATAATTGCCGGCGACTTTCCTGCCAGAACTCATCAAAATCATCAGGTTTATGCAGCTGTGAGGTAATAGCTTCCGGGTTCACGCCAAAAACCTTGCGTACGGTATCATCATAAGCCGACAGGTTAAACATAAAGTTGATATGATAAAACCCCGCGGCTTTAGGATCAACTTTTACACTCATACTCTTAGAGCTCCCCGCTCCTACAGAAAAATCGGATGTATTTTCGAAAATCTTTTTACCATCATCAGAAGTAACGATGTAGGAGAATTTTCCTTCCTGCTTTTCATGGTAAGTGTTTTTTACGCTTAGTTTGTAGCTAATCTCCTCACCCGATTTAAACAAACCGTTTTTGTTAGCCGGCTTAGCATCCAGTATCACTTCGCCTTCATCGTTTTTTTGTTGCAGACACAAGGCATGGACATCAGCTCCCGGGATAATCACGGTCAGCAGCATAAACAAGGTCCATTGTAAATATGTATTGATGTTACGCATAGCTGATATTTATATTTATATTTTTATAATTGCCAAAACAGAACCTCCATAACCAACACCTGTATTTTTACCAAACGGTGTATAATAGCCTCCTATAAATGTGGAGAACCTGCGGGTAAATTGATGCCCATAATTAAGTGACGGCTTAAAAAACGCGTAATCGCGGGCATTGTTGATATTAGGGTTGAAAGCTTTATTGGAACTGAACGACCGGAAAAACAACAGCTCCAGGCTCAACTGATCATGATGACTGATGGGATAACCCACCGTGGCACCAAAGCTTACCTGATCGGGCCCCTGCACATCAAAATATCTGCGGTAAGCCAGTTCGGTATTGAAATAACCTTTGCTGGCAATAGATTTGGGCAGATTACCGCAATACATCAGCTTCAACTCGGCGCCGTAGCTGCCCAAACCTAGTTCCAGGTTACGGTTATAGAGCGGAGCAATACCAGATACCTGTACCGATAAATAACGTATATAATTAAAATTAACCAGGTTATAACTCAATCCCATGTACAAATCGCCCAGGCCCTGATTGGTTATCTGAGTGCCATCTGCCAGTTTGTTTTTCGTATATACATAAGGCACACTGGCAATAATATCCAGCCGGCGCGAAATACCATAACCTACGTACAAGTTACCCGAATAAGAAGTGAAACCTGTGCCCGGTTCGCCTTTAACCCGATGGCCATCTCGATCGAACCTGTCAGTTTGATGGTACAGGAACATAGAAGGGATCACGATATCCCGGTATTTACCTATGGGCCAGCTCGCAAATGATCTATAGGGATTTGCTCCTATAAAAATCAATGTACATAAGCAGGATAGTATCAGTTTTTTCATCTTTAGTTCAGGTGACTCTTTAAACAATTGATTTGGTATGACTTGGTTTATACTTGACCAAAAAATTCGACCGGCGGATATAGTGGTTCAATGGCTCCTCAATAAGTTTAAACAAGGTTACAGACAGTATATTTAGTACGATAAAAGCATACAGCAAGTTCAAACTGTCATATTGAAAAGGTGAGTGCCATGCTACCCCCCACTTGTCATACAGTTCAAAAACCTGGTCGTTTAAATGATCAAACCAGGCGTGCATCAGGTTATATATCCAGCCCAGGTGTATAAGGTAAAATATATAGGAGCTTTTGCCCAGCAATTCAATAAATGGCAATGCCAGGAATTTTTTAAACAAGGTGGTTTCGGTAAGTATGCCATAAAAGAACAGGGCCACCGCTATACATAAAAGATAATTGTTGACCACAACACCAACCGGGCTCTCTACACCCGCAGCCCAGCCTTTTGGGATAGGCTGCAGTGCCATTATAAATACGCACACAAATATGAGCAGAAAACCGGTATAAGTATAGTTTACTTTATTGGTACGGGTAAAACCCTTGTTGAGCACATAGCGGGCCAGTTGTATCCCCACAAAAAATTCAAAACAACGCCCCAGAAAAGTGAACAGCATCACAAAGGTAAAGTTACCAAAGAAGCCATGCCAGTTAATATGACTGAATATAAAGTACAGCAGAATCCCAGTGAAGGTTAGTACAACCGGCTGGATATAGAATTTACCAAAACGCTTGGCGATCAAAAATATAACCGGTGCCGAAAAGTAAAAACACTCCTCCACCGTTAACGACCAGCCCTGGGCAATGCCCGTATCCCAAAATTGATAAAAGAACCCGCGCACAAACGTAATGTTCATCAGCATGAGCGCGATAGGGTGCTCGTATCCTTTGGTAATGGCTTCGTCCTTAGTAATAAAGTAGTAAACAAAGGCGGCAACGGTAAGTAAAAAATACATAGGATATATGCGGGCCACCCTGTTTTTGAGGTATTGCATAAACCAGGGCTTACTTAAACCATCAAACTTCTGGTAATACCTGAACGTGATGAGAAAGCCCGAAAGCACAAAGAAAATGCTTACACCAATGTGGAACTCGCCCAAAAAGCGTTGCACAATGTGAGGAAAACTTTCATCAAAAACATAGGCAAAATGAGATATGAAAACCAGGTAAGCGGCCATTGCCCGTACACCGGTTAAAGCAGGAATGTAATTAGATTGCGCTCGTTGTGACAAATCAGGTATAAATTTAACTAATAAACCATTATTTTATAACTAAAGGTTTACAAATCTGATACCAATTGTCCGAATCAGAATTAACAGGATTTAAGAATTAACAGGATCAAGGCATATAATTCTATTCAGAAAATCCTAAAATTCTGTAAATTCTGATTCAGACAGCCGAGCCCTGCACAACACCACGGCTCAGGATCCGCTGGTCAATGTAGTATTGGATCTCTGATTTTTTGAGGCCCCAGTTGGGTGCTATCAGCAATTCGCGGTCGCTCAGGCCAAAAAGGCGTTGTATAACAATATCGGGACGTACACGAGGTAACAGCTCGCACAAGAAATCGGCGTACTCATCAATGCTGAAAACCTTAAAGGGTTCGCGCTTGTATTTTACCCCCATTACCGAGCCCTCCACAATGTGCAGGTGATGGAATTTTACGAATTTAATTTGCGGAAAACGGTTGATCTCATCGGCGTATTTCAGCATCATATCATGCGTTTCCCAGGGGAAACCAAATATGGTGTGCACGCAAATATCCAGTTTGCTGTTCTCAACCAGCTTCAAAGCTTTTACCAGTTCTTCATGGCTGCAGCCACGATTGATCTGCGACAGGGTATCATTATAAATAGACTCCATACCCATCTCCAGATCCACATCAAAACGGTCGGCATAGCTTTCGAGCAAAGCTACCTTTTCCATGTCGATACAATCCGGGCGGGTGCCTACACTCAATCCTACAATATCTTCGGTACCATAGCTCAAGGCCTCATCATACATCATTTTTAAATAATGTGCCGGGGCGTAAGTATTGGTATTGGGTTGAAAGTAGATAATGAATTTATCGGCCTTATTGCCTTTACGGGCACGTTCCATACCTTCTATTACCTGCTGGCGAACAGTGGGCGCGTTACGGCTTACCGATGGCGTAAAGGAATCTACATTACAATAAGTACAACCGCCATAGCCCTTGGAGCCATCACGATTGGGGCAGGTAAAACCACCGTCGACAATTACCTTAAACACCCGCTGCCCTTTATATTTATCGCGCAGCCACGGGCCATAATTGTTATAGCCCTTTTCCCATACTCCTGTTGTTGACTCTGTTACCTGCATTTGCGGCAAAGATACAGATTTTTTTAAGGCGCAGGAGTTCTGTTGTGAGGTTCTGAAATGACAGGAGGGCAGGATATGATGAATTTGCTTGTTGCTAAATAAATGCTCAACTTTAAATTCAGCATCTACCTATAAAATATGGCCCAAGTTTCGCACCCCTTCTGGGGGACAGTAAAATCTGATGCAGGTGGCGATACATCTGACATATCATTTCATCACCCCTTTTTCGGGCCTGGTAAAGTCAATGTCCTTTTAGGTAACCACCAGGTATTTTTAACAGATGAAGAACGCCGCTTAAACCCGGGGCAGTTTTATAAACCCAGTGGAATTAAACTTGACGAGACCATACTTAGTGAATTTGCAGATACCTACACCAAATTTATTGAACGTATTGATATAAACCTGGAATTGCTGCAACACGTTTTTTTCCGATTTTACAGGGAATGGCTGCTACCACAGTTACCCGAAGTTTTTGATGAGTTTATCGTTATAGAAACCATTGAGAAACATAATAACTGTATTAAATCGCTTGCCCTCATCAGGGTGGAATCCGGCAAAAGTATAAGCTTACGATTTGCATATCCCCTGTTTTGGGCGCCTTACCTTGATGTAGATTTTGTAAACGGCAAACTGGATAATATTGCCGGCGAAAAAATTAATGATAACTGGCTGCCTTAATAATCTTATCCAAAAATGCTTTACCAAACCTGGAATTTACGCTGCATACCGTTTTTTAAGGAAGAAATAACAGAGGATGACCTGGGCAAAACCATCTATCCATCTATCAAGGAATTTCAGCAGACTGATATTTATACGCCGGAGCTAAGAACACTTTTGATAAGCTATGTAAGCAACTGTAAAGATATTGTAGCCACCACCTTAAAAAGATACAATCCTTATCAACAGCAATTTCATATGGGCCTGGCATATTATACGGATGGCGAAATTATATTTAACAATTTCCTGATGGATTATATCCTACGTGACGACTTTGCTATTCCGGCGGCATGGCTGGAGCTTATTAAAAAGAAGGATTTCAAGGTAGATCCGTTCACGCTTGATTTCGATCTGATAACCAGCGGCAAAATTGATATATTTCAAACAGTAAATGAAACCTTTGATCAATTGCCAACCATACAAAAGGTCATGAAAATTTAAAACAGAAGTAATTTATTTATATCACAAACCTTAACCAATAAAATTATGAATGGAACAGTGCAACATCTTAACCCCGATGGCCTGATGAAAAACCCTGCTTTTTCGCAAGTGATCACTACGCAGGGAAACGGGAAAACAATTTATATAGGCGGACAAAACGCGGTGAACGCTGCCCGTGAAATTATAGGCAAAGGCAATCTTCAGGCCCAAACCGAGCAGGTAATGCAAAACATCCTCATCGCCCTTGACGCGAGTGGGGCCAGCTTTGAAAATGTGGTCAAATTATCTATACACATCGCGCAGGGGCAAAACCCGGTGGGGGCTTTCCAGGCATCGCAAAAGTTTCTGAATAACCTGGCAAATCCGCCGGTAATAACCGTATTGATAGTGGTCGGCTTTGCCAATCCCGACTTTTTGATTGAGATTGACCTGGTAGCCTTTGTTCCCGAATGATAGTATAGGTAGAGGTAATGGTTTGTCGCAATTTACCCCTGTAAATGTCATTTACAGGCATCACGCCGGGTTTAAATCCCCCCTACCTTTACTAAAAAAAACAATCAGTCATGGAAACTACACAATCACAACCTGCAACTAAAAACAGTAAAGCATCATTTATTACCGGTACCGTTATCAGTGTACTTTGTATATTATTCCTGCTATTTGACGCTATCGGTAAAATCGTACGTGAAAGCCATTCGTTAAGTGGTACAAAACAATTAGGCTGGCCCGAAACCGCCGTACAGCCCCTGGGCATTATTTTATTGATCTGCACAGTGCTGTACATTATCCCTAAAACCAAAGTATTAGGATCAGTTTTACTTACCGCTTATCTGGGTGGCGCTACCGCTACCATGATGCGTGTTGGCTTCCCGCTTTATTTCTCCATCATATTTGGCATACTGGTTTGGGTAGGCGCCTACCTCACCAATAGCAAACTGCGCGACCTGCTGCCATTGGTTAAATAAGTTAGCTAAAACGAGGATGTCACCCTGAGCGCCGTCGAAGGGGAGAACATAGGGGCTTACCCACCATGCTTCGACCGGGTAGCATGACAGCCATCAAAAGAGCCAGAGCCTTGTGCGATTCCTTCTCTCGGGAAGGGGAGGAAGGGGTTTATGGAACGGGATAATCATCGCGCGTAGAAACCCCTCCCTCCCATTGCACTAGCCCCTATGCGCCCCCTCCCGTGGGGAGGGAATTAAAAATGGTTTCTTAGCATTTTGTTTACAAAAGTGGGTTTACATGGTTTACACTTTTTAGGGTTAACATTTATTTATATAACTGAAAATCAATTTATTAAACCAAAATACCCACCAAATATGGTTAACCGTAATTTGTTTAGTATTACTTAAATGACATAATTAATACATAGAAACATTTCTATATATTAATATTTAATTTATCTTTGCATCGTACAATGATCATAGATTAATATGATCGACCGGAAATAATGGACAATAAAAAAATAGAGAAAATATCCCGTGCATTGAGCGACATCAACCGGATAGCTATTTTACAAGAATTTAAAAAAAAGAAGGACTGCCTGTATTGCGCCGAGGTAAATGACTTGTTGGACCTTACACAACCTTCCGTATCTCATCACCTCAAACAGTTGGTTGATGCCGAGTTATTACTGCCCCAAAAAGAGGGCCGCAACCTCAAATATGTCCTGAACCTGGAAGTACTTGACGACTATATAGCCTGTTTAAACAAACTGAAAGATTAGATCCCCCTGCAAAAAAACGGGGTTTAATTTTGACCTAATATATCGAAATATTTGAATATTTAAATACTAAAATCTATGAAAAAATCTATCTATATCATGGCCCTTGGGGCATTCGGCATTATCACTACCGAATTTGGGGTTATCGGAATACTGCCGATGCTGGTGAAGGAGTTTCATATCTCTATTGATACAGCGGGCTGGTTGTTAAGCGCTTTTGCCTTAACTGTTGCCCTGGCAGGCCCCTTCACCAATATGCTTACCGCAAAAATGAACCGCAAAACCATCATGTGCCTGGTTTTAGGGATCTTTGTAATATCCAACCTACTTTCGGCAATAGCTCCAAACTTTATGGTTCTGATGATAGCGCGTATTTTACCTGCGTTTTTACACCCGGTATTCTGGGCGGTATCTATGACCGCCGCTTCTAAACAAGCCGGACCAAAAGACGCGCCAAAAGCCATCGCTATAGTGATGGCTGGTTTGAGTGTAGCTACCGTATTGGGCGTACCATTAACTACTTATATAGCCGATTTGTTTAGCTGGCGGGCATCATTCGTTCTATCAGCAGTGATCAATCTGTTGGCTTTTGGTGCCCTGGCCCTGTTTGTGCCATCTATGCCGGTTAACGAGGCTGAGGCAAGTCCGAAAAGCCAGGTACAGTTATTGGGCCGGTTACACATATGGGTAAAGCTGCTAACCGCTACCATTATACTGGCCGGTATGTTTGCTACCTATGGTTACCTGGCCGAATACCTGGATAAAGTTTCGCACATGAATGGCGTGCAGATCAGTGTAATGCTGCTGGTGTTTGGTGGTACAGGTATTATTGGCAACTGGCTTACCGGTATAGCGCTGAGCAAAAACATCATGGTAACCAGTCGCTTATTTTTATTGGCATTGGTGGTGATGCATGCGCTTGCCTACCAGTTTGGCGGCTTATTTATCCCGATGGTGATCATTTTATCGGTATGGGGTTTGGTACATACCGGGGGGTTTTTGGTGGCCAACTTGCTGGTTATCGATGGTATACACGGTACCGCTCTTGATTTTATCAATAGCCTGCTGCCATCTTTTTTCAATGCCGGTATTACCTTGGGCACATTATTAGGAGGCTTTGTTATTGCCCATTATGGCATCCACCAGGTGATCTGGATGACGATTCCCCTATTGTTACTGTCCTTTGGTTTAAGCTTTATTAAAGAAAACGCGAAACATAAAGTAATTGAAAAAGCAGCGGAAGAAGAAATAGTGGAACCGGAGTCTATTCCCGTTGCCGTTTGCGATTAATATTTTACTATAAATATAAAAGGGTCACAGGTGCATTGCCTGCGACCCTTTTTGTTTGCTCAGCTTAGCTGTTTGGGCTTTTGATTTTGAGCTGCAGATTCCACAACCTGCAGAAGCCGTAGCTGCCTTGTTTCCGGGCGCCTGGCCAGTACCAGCCATTGCAGGATCCGTTTTTTATCGGATCGGCTCAATCCTAAAAAGTATACTTTAGCTACAGGCTTCTTATCAAACTCCTTTTCCAGATCGGGCGGAATGATTAACTCCTCCACTTCATCTAAAATCGACCAATAGCCGTTGCCTTTTGCAATCTCGATACTATCCAATCCGGCTTTAGCCATCAGTCCTTCTTTGATAAACCTTTCGGCTTTCTCTTTATTGATCTTGCTCCACACACTTTTAGGTTTGCGTTTGGTGAAGGATTGCAGGTAGCTTTCTTCATTAAGTGACCGGGCCAGGCTGTCGATCCAACCATAACAAAGCGCTTCTTCAACCGCCTCATCATGATTGATGCCCTTACCACCGGCGTTTTTTTTGGAGCATATTACCCATATAGTTTCGCTACTCTGGCAATTTTTATCCAGCCACTCCCGCCATTGCTGCCGGCTTTCGGGCAAAATTGTGTTTAATTCCTTTGCCATTGGGTTATGCTGTTTCAGCGGCACCCAGTATTTCCAGGTAATGCGGGTTGTACATGATACCCAACACATTGCCAAATGGGTCAATAACCGAGGCTGTTATAAAGCCAATGTCTCCCCGTTTGGTGATGGGTTCATATTCCTTAGCACCCATAGCTATCAGTTTTTTAAATACAGCCTCGATATCATCAACGTGCCAAAACGCGATGGCTCCGCCGGCACCAGTTGCAGCTGCCGCTTTGGGTGCGTATTTACGGTCGATAAAACCCAGCTCATGCTCGTAATCGCCGATGCGGAACTCGATGTAAGCAGGATTACCCGTGGGCGGGAAAGCAAAATAGGCGTCGATGCCCAGGAGTTCGGCATACCATTTTTTCGCGGCGGTCAGGTCGTCGGCAAAAAAACAGGTGGTAGCAAGCCCCCTTAATGTTTGTGTTGCAGTCATTTAATGTGTTTTAAGGTTAATAATAACCAAAGCTAAAAAAGCAAACGGCAACACCGCTTTAGCAGCGTAGTTTATTGATCTTTGACTGAAAAAAGTTGCTTTACGCATATTATCAGGTAATAAATACCTGTTATTATGCTGCCTGGTACAGATTATAAACAGATGTATCCTCCTCACCATCATCACTGATGCAAAATTCTATATAGCCCCCGGCTGGCTGGGATGTGAAGTAAGCATCAATACCCAGCAGTTCCGCATAACATTTCGACGCTGCCATGTCATCCGCTATAAAGCAGCTGGTGGCGAGTGTTGTTAATGTATGTTTTGCAGCCATTTTGTTGGTTATTGATTTATTAATAACCAAAGTTAAAACCAGCTACTGACAGCCCTATGTCAACAGGGTTTTACTTTATTTTGTGCAGCGTAAACTTTATATTAGATTGCCAATCAATAAGCTTAAAAGACAAAGATGTTAGACTTTTATTTAATAGATGATCATCAGGCGAAGCCCAATTATCCAGAACAAAAAGACCTTCAATTTATTGGGGAGCTGGATGATCAAACATTTAACAGATTAAAAAACAAAAAAATCATAGCAGATCGCTTTGATTATTATTCGGATTTCAGATGGAATACCGCTTTAATCAAACAAATGTGTGAAACTATTCAGCAAAAACAATTACAAACCGACACTGATGTAAAACAGCTGCTCTCATTACTTGGTATCGTCGGAGAAAATCAAAGTGGATTAATTGCTTATGGGGATTGAAAGTCGGTTATCAGTAAGCGGAATAATATCAACACTAACAGGGCAATGGACAAACAAACATTTATAGCACATTTTAAACTTTTACTAACGCATCTAAAGGATTGGACCTCGCAGAATTGCTTCAATGAGCTATCCGATAATTATGCTTTTACTTTAGAACCAAGCGAACGGACCGACAGTGATCATTTGAGTGATGTCGAGAATATGTATTTAAAAGTTTGGAACAAACTTCAGGGTAAACAAATTTCATTTGAAGAGGTTATAAATCTATTTTATCAGAATGGTAAAACTCCTAAGTGGGTAGACTGTAGTATTTATTATTCAACACCTAATATTACTGTTGTTGATTTACTTTTCAGTAGGCAATTTAAAGATGAAAGTGAAATTTATTACATGGAACGGGGAACCGGTCCGTTTAAGGCTCTTGTCTCAATCCCCCCAGATCATTTAAAAGTTATGAAAGGCGATAAATTTGATGTCAATTGGAAGAAACGTTTAGATGATAGCAAAGGAATACTAAAAACACACAACTTATAATCCCTTCAAAAACCCATTTTCATCCAACCAGTTACGGCACCAGTCGAACCATTTATTTTTGCTTTTGGGGTTATCTAACCCAAACCCGTGACCACCGGCCTGAAAAATGTGCATTTCGCCGGGTACTTTGGCATTCAGCAGGGCATTATAAAATAGCAGGCTGTTTTTTATCGGTACCACATCGTCATCTGCAGCGTGTACCAGGAATGTTGGTGGCGTATTGCTGGCAACATGCTTATCGTTGCTAAAAAAGTTTAATGTGGCGGCAGGCGCGTCTTTGCCAATCAGGGTTTCGCGGGTACCGCTGGCTATGCTCAGGTCGAACACGATAACCGGGTATATCAGCAGCATAAAATCGGGACGCAGGTTTATTTTTCCTTTATTTTCAATTACGGGTTTATCGAAATGTGTCCCTGCCGTGGAAGCCAGGTGCCCACCCGCCGAAATACCCATGAAACCTATTTTATGTGGATCGATACCCCATTCTGCCGCTCTTTGGCGTACGGTCATGATGGCCTTTTGCGCATCCTGCAGCGGACCAATGCTTTTATCCACCATAATAGTATCATTGGGCAAACGGTATTTTAATACAAAGGCGGCGACACCTATTTTGTTAAACTCCCTCGCAACCTTCACACATTCATCAATTGCCAAAACAGAGTAGCCGCCGCCCGGACAAATGATCACCGCTACACCAGTTGCCCTGTTTTTCTCCGGAAAATAACCAGTGAGGTTGGGGTCCGTCACATTGCTGATCAGGCCTGAGCTATCCCTTTGTTCCATGAAGCTTGCAGGCGCTTTTCTGGAGTTGGGGATATCTTTCCCATACAAGGGAATTACCTGACCCTGCCCATAGGCATGACCAATAAATAGCACAAAAATGACGAATAGGATGGCTTTCTTCACTGTCCCTGAATTTGTTTGTTTTTATAAAATGACCAATACCGGTTTAATATTATAATTTCATTGGGAGGGGATGTGTGCAGAAATGCTCAATTTCTAAGCGCATTTTCTTAAGCTCAGCGGCTGTACACCATGTGCCGATTTAAACGCACGGCAAAAGGCGCTCACATTTTCAAATCCGCATAACCAGGTTATTTCGTGTACGGGTTTATTGGTCAACCGTAATAGTTCGGCGGCACGCTCAAGCTTTAGCCGGATGAGGTATTGATGGGGTGTTATCTGAAAAACTGCTTTAAATTGCATTACCAGTTGCGATACCGACAGGCAGGCAGCACTGCTTAACATATCCAGATCTGGATTATCCATGTACGAAGAATGCAGCACGTCCTTGGCAATGCATAAGCGCTTGTACACTTCTTTTTGCGTACTTGCTTTAAGGGCATTTACCTTCCCGGCATGTTTTGCCTCGGCTTTATGGGTTTGGATGAGATGTCGCAGCAAAAATACCAGGCGTTCGTCCATCAGTGTATTATTGTAACCTTCGGATTCTAATTCGCTTATCAAGCCAAACAATTGCACCTGTAATTCAAGGTCGATATGACTTAGGTTCTGGAAAAACTCAAGTGTATTTTTATCATGGTTAAAAGGATCATCCAATGATATTTCGGTTCCATGCAGCGCATCATAAAATACCGACGACGCAAATTCCTTCTTAAAAAAGACCGACAGGCACCTTACGCTTTCATGAGTATCAATATGGCAGGAATAATTTTGATCGTCGTTCAGTATCAGGAATTGCCCGGGCCTTATGGCTACCTTTCGGTTACTGATACCATACCATTCCTCGCTACTGAGTACTGTTTTGAAAGACAGACAACCCACATGATTATCACAATGGCAATAACTGCTCAGCGCGTTAAAAACGATATTATGTTTTTTGAACTTGCTGAAATGCAACTGCTCATCAAAATCCGGTTTGGTATGATCTGGCAAACTGGTAAAATACATATAGGTAAAATGTAACGTTCATGCAAGATAACGATTATGCTTTAAATACTGAGCAACCTGCTTGGGCCAAAGCCTGAATTTATTATGCATGCATAGCATTCACTTCAAAACAATTGCTAAATTTGTGTTGACCAATTATCTATTTTCATGGAAAACACAGCTCCATATCAATCCCGGTACAAGATCCGTTTTGTAACAGCGGCTTCGTTGTTTGACGGGCATGATGCCACTATCAACATCATGCGCCGTATACTGCAAAGCAGCGGTGCCGAGGTGATACATCTGGGCCATAACCGATCGGTTGACGAGGTGGTGAACTGTGCCATACAGGAGGATGTACAGGGCATAGCGCTTACCAGTTACCAGGGCGGTCACCTGGAATATTTTAAATATATGCATGATCTGCTGGCCGAACGCGGCGCGGGTCATATCAAAATATTTGGCGGTGGCGGCGGGGTGTTCCTGCCGCAGGAGATCGAAGAACTGCAGGCTTATGGCATCAGTCGTATCTACTCGCCTGATGATGGCCGTACCATGGGTTTACAGGGCATGATCAATGATATGCTGCAGCAATGCGATTTCCCAACGGTTACCCACCTCAACGGCGAAATGGACCAGCTGCCCGAAAAAGATCCCGGCGCTATTGCCAGGCTGATCAGTATGGCGGAGAACGGAAAACACGCCGCCGATTACGAGGATCGTGTTGCGAGTTATGGGCAACAGGCAACCCGCAACCCGTCACCTGTTCTTGGCATCACCGGCACCGGTGGTTCGGGTAAATCGTCGTTAGTAGATGAAATTGTGCGTCGTTTTTTGATGGCTACGGATAAAACGCTGGCTATTATTTCGGTGGATCCCTCCAAACGAAAAACCGGTGGGGCACTCCTGGGCGATCGTATCCGCATGAATGCGATCAATAATCCACGGGTATACATGCGTTCACTCGCTACACGCCAGGCTAACCTGGCCTTATCCAAACATGTGCAGGAGAGCATTGACATTTGCAAAGCGGCAGGTTTTGATCTGATCATTGTAGAAACCTCGGGCATTGGCCAGTCGGACACCATGATCACCGATTACTGCGATGTGTCCCTCTATGTGATGACCCCGGAATTTGGTGCAGCCACCCAATTGGAAAAGATAGACATGCTGGATTTTGCCGACCTGGTGGCCCTTAACAAATATGATAAACGCGGCGCCCTGGATGCCATCCGCGATGTACGAAAGCAGTATAAACGAAACCACCAACTATTTAATGCCAAGGATGATGACCTGCCTGTATATGGCACCATGGCTTCGCAGTTTAATGATCCGGGGATGAATACCCTGTTTGCCGCGGTGATGAAAACGATCAAGGCTAAAACCGGGGTTGACCTGCTTTCAGGTGCGGGGAGCGGGTTGCCAGTGCCGGGTGCGGAAGAGTCAGAAAAAATTTACATCATCCCGCCCGATCGTAACCGATATCTGGCCGAAATTGCCGAAAGCAGCAAAGCTTATGACGATTGGGTAAATGAACAATGCAAGGTTGCCCAACAGTTATTCCAGGTAAAGGGGGTGATCGAGCTCGGTCAGACATTGGAGCAAGGAACAAGGAGTAAGGACAAAAACCAACAGGGCAAAGTTTCCTCCTTTGGAGAGGGTTTAGGCGAGGTGTTTGCTCATTTGGAAGCTCAGCTTCATCCCGAATGTAAACGACTGCTTAAAGAATGGCCCGAAACGGTTAAAAAATACAAGGCCGAAAACTTCATCTATAAAGTGCGCGATAAGGAGATTAAGCAACCTTTATACTATACATCATTGTCGCAATTGCAAATCCCCAAGATCGCTTTGCCCCGTTATGAGGCTTGGGGCGATGTATTACGGTGGCTGCTAACCGAAAATGTACCCGGCGAATTCCCATACGCGGCAGGTGTATTCCCGCTGAAACGCGAGGGCGAGGACCCTACCCGCATGTTTGCAGGCGAGGGCGGCCCCGAACGTACCAATAAGCGCTTTCATTATGTATCGCTTGGTCAGCCAGCACACCGCTTATCTACCGCTTTTGATTCCGTTACCCTGTATGGCGAAGACCCGCATACCCGGCCAGATATTTATGGCAAAATAGGCAACTCTGGCGTAAGCATTGCCACATTGGATGATGCCAAAAAACTGTACTCAGGCTTTGATCTTTGCGCGGCATCTACCTCAGTATCCATGACCATCAACGGACCGGCCCCCATGCTGCTCGGCTTTTTTATGAACGCCGCCATTGACCAGCAATGCGAAAAATATATCAAAGAACATGGTTTAGAACATCTGGTAGAAGCCAAATTTAAAGAGCTGTATGATGATAAGGGGTTGGAAAGACCGGGATATAAAACCCTCACCCCAACCCTCTCCAGAGGTGAGGCTCTTTTACCTCCCGGCAATAATGGCCTCGGCCTCCTGCTGCTGGGCCTTACCGGCGACCAGGTGCTGCCTGCCGATGTTTATGAAAAAATAAAAGCCTACGCTATTTCTACCGTTCGTGGTACGGTACAGGCCGATATATTAAAGGAGGACCAGGCGCAGAATACCTGTATTTTCTCAACAGAATTTGCCCTGCGCATGATGGGCGATATGCAGCAGTATTTTATCAGGGAAAAAGTGCGCAACTTTTACTCGGTGTCTATATCGGGCTATCATATTGCCGAAGCCGGGGCCAATCCTATTACGCAATTGGCCTTCACCCTGTCTAATGGATTCACTTACGTAGAATATTACCTGAGCCGGGGTATGCATATTGATGATTTCGCGCCCAACCTGTCGTTCTTTTTCAGTAATGGTATCGATCCGGAATATTCGGTGATCGGTCGTGTGGCCAGGCGCATCTGGGCAAAGGCCATTAAAAATAAATACAAGGGGAACGATCGTTCGCAAAAGCTTAAATACCACATCCAAACCAGCGGACGGTCATTGCATGCCCAGGAGATCGATTTTAATGATATCCGCACTACGTTACAGGCACTTTATGCCATTTATGATAACTGCAACTCGCTGCATACCAACGCTTATGACGAGGCCGTTACTACCCCTACCGAAGAATCAGTTAGGCGGGCCATGGCTATACAACTCATCATCAACCGGGAACTCGGCCTGGCTAAAAATGAAAATCCTATTCAAGGCGCTTTCATCATAGAGGAACTTACCGATCTGGTGGAACAAGCTGTGTTGACCGAATTTAAGGCCATTAATGAACGTGGTGGCGTGTTAGGCGCTATGGAAACCATGTACCAGCGCGGCAAGATCCAGGAAGAATCATTGTATTATGAAACCCTGAAACACAACGGCGAATATCCCATCATTGGGGTTAATACTTTTCTGAACAAAAAAGGATCGCCTACTATAGTACCTGCCGAAGTGATCCGTGCGACTGAGGATGAAAAGCAATATCAGATAGAAGCCCTGCACTCCTTTCAGCAGCGTAACCAGGACCGCATTCCGGAACTGCTTAAAGCCTTGCAGCATGCTGCCATTGCCGGCGACAATATTTTTGAAAGCCTGATGGAGGCCTGCAAATATTGCTCACTCGGACAGATCAGCCACGCTTTGTATGAGGTTGGAGGACAGTACCGGAGGAATATGTAGGACTGAGCTTAAAATTTCAAAAACCTATTTTTATCCTGCTATCCTAATCCTATCTTAGAAACATGAAATCCGTACCTTATCTCATTCTGACAATCTTATTTGTACTACTGATCGGTACCAATAGCAAAGCACAAAATAAAAACGCCCAATTTCCACCCGAAAAATTCTCTGTTGTTGAAGCAAAACTTCAAAACGGTAAACCTGTTGTGGGATCGGTAAACATGGCATACAAAAATTATGATAAAAAAGCTCAATACCCCTGGTGTCTAACTATCAATATAGCGTTGGAGCTAAAAAACGTCAGTAAAAATGGCTTGCCCATCAAGGCAGAATCAGATATAGCCAATAAATTCGAGGATCAGCTTCTTGCCGAAATAAAAAAACTTGCTACAGCACATTATATAGGTCATTTATATAACGACAGCTTTTTGGACATCTATATTTATCTTGACGATCCTAAAAAAGCAGCTAACTATCTTCAATCACAGGTTAATAAGAAAGGTATAACCCGCGGTTTCGCGTATAAGATAGAACAGGACCCTCATTGGTCTACAGTTCAGCATCTGCTTAAATAACTTTACTTTAATTCACTTACTGCCTTATTAATAGTAAGCCCGGTGTTACCGGGCTTTTAAAACTTTTGGTAATACTATTATGCAGTTTGCGGGCATACTACCGCAGGGCACAGCATGCCCGCAGGAAACACGCAAGGACGGGTTGGGCAACATCCATCGCATACCGGCAAATGGCCAATTCCAGGTCCGGCACCCATAATTTTTCCCATTTGGTTTCTTGAAAGCGCACCCGTTGCACCAAGCTCTAAAGCTTTTAGTTGTAATTTTTTCATAAGAATGTTTTTTTAGTGGTTAAAAATCAAGCATATATATCAAATATAATTATTATATATAATAATTAATATCTGGTTTCATGAAAAGAATTCCCATTTTTAAAACGAATGCAAAATGATTAAACGTGGCATAAGAAACTTAAATTTGCCCTATGCAAGCCAACCATCAGGAAGATAAAATTTTTACCAAAATACCTGCCGACCAGCTTACCGGTCGCGACCGTACATATGAAAATTGCAGGTTTATCAACTGTGATCTTTCCTATGCCAATCTATACAGTATGGTTTTTATCGATTGTACATTTCAGGATTGCAACCTGTCGTTAGTTGATGTAAGCAACACCGGTTTTCAAAATATTACCTTTAAACATTGCAAGTTAAGCGGTGTAAATTTTAGCAAAGCCCGCGATTTTTTATTCGAGGCTCATTTTGAGCATTGCATCCTGGATAATGCCGTTTTTTACCAAAAGAAAAACAAAAAAGCAAAATTCAACGAATGCTCCATGGTGGAAACCGATTTGACCGAATGCGACCTTACCGATGCCAAATTGATTAATTGCAACCTGAACAGGGCATTTTTTAGTCGTACCATATTAAAAGGGGCCGATCTGCGCAGCTCTTATAATTTTATGATCGACCCGGATGATAATATGATCAAAAAGGCGCAATTCTCTTTACACGGACTGCCGGGCCTGTTGGGCAAATACGATATTAAAATAGAAGGCTAAGATCAGACAGGTAACTCCGCTTTATCTTTTTTTGCAGCACTGAGGTAACTATAACCCGCTATTAAAGTGCCTAACAGGGTACATATTAAAGTGTATCCTATGGTCATCAAAATACTCCTGGCATTAAAATATATTTTAGTGATATACATATCCCTGATATCCCCTAATCCCCAGATATCAATAAAGCCTATTATCCTTCCTGCTATATCAGCACTTATATATACGCAGATGAGGAAAATGGCTGTATTTTTCAGTACCTCGGTATTGATCAATGGTTGCCCTGTTCTTTTCAGGTACTTAAACGCGGCAATAGAACTTATCAGCAATGCAATTACCAGGTTAACTATAGGTATCAGCATCAGCAAATGCATTTTTTGCAGCGTTTCATAAAATCGCCCGTATATTAAATTGGTGATCTGAGAATTAAGCTGATAAAACGCGATGAGAATAATACTGGTTTTAGCCATATACCATACTTTGAGACTTTGCCCCAAACTGATATTTGCCCGGTATTGGCACAATAAAAAATAGGTTAATAATATTGGAAAAATAAAAAAATTCGGATAATCTGCCTTTCTGAAAACCCCCGCTCCTACCAGGATCATATCCAAAATAAACCACAGGGAGTTAAATATCCACGCGGTGATCTCCAGGCCACGACTTCTCCTCTGCCTCGCAAGGATCACAACAGAAAATATCAGACCAAGCAACAGGATGAGTAAAAGGATGCCCCCTATAATAAAAATGACGATGGTAGCTTCTAAGGATAATGAATACATGTTAAGGTTTCTGTTTAAACTATTATAATAAATTAAAACACGATATTGTTTGCCGGTATTGGAAATACGTTTGTAAAAGTAATTGTTGAGCGAATAATTCTCAGGGCGTTTACAATTTCCGTAAAATTAATGGGTTATAAATTATGAAGAATCTCATCCTGCTGTTTAGTGTTTTATGTATCTCTGTCGCATCAAAAGCACAGGATGTCAAAACCATCTGCAATAATATCAACACTTTAAATACGGCTATTTTAAACGGCTCTATAAAAAGACAGGATGCAGCCGCCCAATTCAAACCATTAATAGAGCAACTTAAAAAAGTCGCTGATAAATCATCATCATCTGGCTGGACGTTCCCACTCAAAGGCTATAAAAGCAATGCCATAGGCGGAACCAACGGCAACGGATACTCCGACAAGGGCTATCACTACCTGGATGGCAATAAACACGCGGCACACCCTGCCCATGATATTTTTATAAACGATCGTAACCAGGACTGCCTCGATGATCGCACCCATCAACCGGTTGATGTATTGGCGGTGGGCGATGGCATTGTAATAGCCTGCATTAACGAATGGGCACCATCAAGCAACCTCCGTGGTGGCAAATTCATCTGGGTATATCATCCGGCACAAAACATTTTTACCTATTACGCTCATAACCAGGTCATTTTTGTAAAACCCGGCGACGAGGTAAAACAGGGTCAAAAGATTGCCGAGGTGGGTCGTACAGGTTATAATGCCTACAAAAAACGGTCACCCACACACCTGCATTTTTCGGCGTTTCATTTAGTGGATGATCTACTTGTACCCTATAACCCTTATTTACAATTGAAAAAAGCCAAAACCATATGAAAGCTTTCATCCTGCTGCTGAGTTTATTTTTTATAGGTATAGCCAAACCAGATCATGTTTCAAGCCGTTTTAAAGCCCCTGCAGGTTTTCAACAAGTAATTGTATCGCCGGGTAGTTTTGGAGCCTGGCTACAGGCGCTTGCACTTAAACCGACAGGTACACCCGCGCGTACTTATAAAGGCGATATTGCCCGCACCAACCTGTATACCGCAGCCATTGTAGATATGAGCGTAGGTACACAGGACCTGCAGCAATGTGCTGATGCCGTAATGCGCCTGCGCAGCGAATATCTTTATCAGCAAAAGAACTATAAGGCCATCACCTTTAACTTCACCAGCGGTTTCAAATGCGATTTTGTGCACTATGCCGAGGGTTATCGCTACAGCAACGAGCACTGGGCTTTGAAAGCCAAAATGGACTACAGCTACCCCAACTTCCTGCGTTATATGAACCTGGTTTTCAGCTATGCAGGTACTTTGTCATTACAAAAAGAACTTAAAAAAGTAAGCGATCCCAATGAGCTTAAAACCGGTGATGTATTTATCAGGGGTGGTTCGCCGGGGCATTGTTTTATTGTGCTGAACGTGGCCGAAGATGCCCGCCACCATAAAAAATTCCTGCTGGCACAAAGTTTTATGCCTGCCCAGAATATCCAGGTACTCCAGGAAAATAGCGACCCCTGGTTCAGTCTCGATAAAAAAAGTGGTATCCTATATGGTGAGCTTATCAACAAAGAATATTTGAAACGCTTTGATTAATATTCATCGCCAAAAAACTTTTTAAACCTTAAATTTTAACAAATTACGTGTCGAAAACAGGCTAAAAACGTTTCAAAAACGATCGGAAAATATCGATTTTAACAAATTTTAGCTCTGTTTTTACCCGTTTTGAAAACTTTAAAAAGTTTTCAAAATTAATGGTCAAATAACCACATACCCAACAGCTGTTTTTGGACTGCTTTGTCTTAAACCAAACAGCCCGGGTATCTTGGGACGAAGCCGGGCTGTTTAGATTTATATAAATACACCAAATTTTTGGGTGAATATTAAAGCACCTAAATCAATTGTCATCCTGAGCGGAGCGAAGGATCTATTCTGCCTATGAAAAGTTCAACAATAGATGCTTCGTTCCTCAGCATGACAATTGGATGTTTTCCTCACCCTCTTTCCGCCGCAGGCGAAGAGAGGGCCGTCCAGCGTAGCGCAAATGGGGTGCGTCGTCTACAGCCTGCTCTTTACCTCTTCTCTACCTTATCATAAAATCCGCCGAAAGTATTTGCCCTTACGCCTTCCTCCTTAAAAAAGTCGCCGGGGAAACCGAGTTCTATGGCGCTGGCATCGTTCAGTCTTTTTAATTGGTCATCGTTTAGGGCAACCTCTACCGTTTTCAGGTTATCCAGTAGTTGATCAACCTTGGTGGCACCTACTATCGGGATGCAGGAAAAACCTTGCTGACGGGTCCAGTTGAGCGCCACATGGCTTTCTGATACGCCCAGCTCCTGAGCAATTTCTACCACCACTTTGGTTATGGCTTCGGCACGACTATTCAAACGTTTGCTTTCGGGCTTGATGCGGCCCTTGTCGCCCCGCAGGTATTTGCCTGTCAACGCGCCACCGGCTAAAGGTGCCCATGGCGTAACCGTCATGCCAAAATGTTTGGCCATCGGTATCAGTTCGCGCTCGGCGGTGCGGGCCAGCAGGCTGTACTCTACCTGTAAAGCGATAAACTGACTCCAGCCCATCAGTTCGGCCAGGGTATTGCCTTTGGCTACCACCCAGGCCGGTGTATCGCTGATGGCAGCGTAGTTTATTTTGCCTTGTTTAATCAAGTCGTCCATGCCGCGTAATACCTCGTCTATAGGTGTAATATCGTCCCAGATGTGCAGGTAAAGCACATCAATAAAATCGGTTTTCAGTCGCTTCAGGCTTTCCTCTACGCTGCGCATCATGTTTTTACGGCTATTGCCCGATGCATTGGGGTTGGTGGTATTATCTTTAAGCGTATACTTGGTAGCCAGCACAAAGTAATCGCGGTCGTGATGGCTCATATAATCACCAATGATCTTTTCGCTGGTGCCCAGTTTGTAAATATTGGCTGTATCCAAAAAGTTGCCGCCGGCATTGGCGTAGGCATCCATAATGGCAAAGCTGGTGTCTTTATCAGCACCCCAGCCGGCTTCGGTGCCAAACCCCATGGTGCCCAAACATAATTCTGAAACTTTAAGGCCCGAACGGCCCAGTAATTTGTAATTCATGGTGTGTATTTTTATTCGTTTTTATTAACGCCGAAACGACTCACCCCGCCTGCGGCGAAGTTTCCCCACCCGTCATTGCGAGGAGGAACGACGTGGCAATCCCCTGCTTACAGAGCGGCTCTGCCCATCGGGGATTGCCACGCTGCGCTCGCAATGACGCGTTTTTTATCATTTTTCAAATTCCTTCTTTCCGCCGCAGGCGAAGAGAGGGATGGCGAGCGAAGCAACGCCAGGGTAAGTCGTCTCCCGCGCTTTAAATATCGCTTTAATATTACAACAAACAATAAGCGATGCCGACTTGTACTTTAAATATAAATCTATTGCCATGAAGATCATCACCCTACATAAACCCATCAAAATACAGGAGCTGCACGACCTGTTGCTGCAAAAACTTAACCCGCTTTTTCATGAACGCAGGCAAAGCGATATTGATTTTACTGTCGAACAAAAAAACGGCTCCATCGAAATAAACGGACCTAAAGTATACGAAGGTTTCCTGTTCAACCTCACCATAAATGGCACCGAGCTATGGATAACCCGGTCTGAACATTATGTAGATGATGTAAATTCATTAACTATTGAATCGATACTGAATGATCTGTTCAATGATTTATCGGGCGAGAATGGCACCGACCTGGTACAGGAAGGCTAAAAAGAATTGAAATATAATTTTTAGATTTAACAGAAAATCTGCCTGTTATGCCTAAAAGTTATTACCTGTTCATCGTATTTTTATTTGCAGCCTTTACTGCCCGGGCCCAAAAGGTGCCTGATGCCAAAGGTTACCCCGTTATCATCAACCGCGATACGCTATTTACATTTTATACTGGCCAGGGCTTGTTTGAACCTGCGGAGCGGGCCGAAGTGGTTACCAAACGTATAGAGGCACTGGTTAACCGCATCGATTTTAATGCCGATTCGCTCACGTTAAAAAACGACACCTCGGTTTCGGTGATCGCCTATAATTCGCAAATTATCCTGGCTATTAACAATAAGGATGCTACCTATTCTGAGCTTAACCGCCCGCAGCTGGCAGCCAGTTACCTGGCCATTTTGAAAAAGAAACTGGGTAATTATTTTACTAACAGCAGCACCAAACAGGTGGTTATCAATATCCTGGAAGCGGTAGCGGTGGTACTGCTGCTTATTGTTTTAATATGGGCACTTAACAAAGGTTCGCGCTGGGTAAAACTCAAAACTTTAAAAGCCTGGGAAAACCGGATGGATAAACTGGCGGCACAAGGCGCCCCCGTTGCCTACGCCAAACGTTTATTGCCACTGGTTACCGGCCTGCTGCGCATCGGGCGTTTTATACTCATCATTTTGCTGGTTTACCTGGCGCTGCCGGTGTTGTTTTTTATTTTTCCGGCGTCAAAACCTATCGCGGTGCAGCTGCTCAGCTATATTGTTGATCCTTTTAAAAGTATTGTACTATCCATTGTGCATTACATCCCCAACCTGCTTACCATCGTGGTGATTTATGTGGTTACCCGGTACATCGTTAAGCTGGTGAAATTCATAGCCAACGAAATTGCGCAGGGCGCCATTACCATCAACGGTTTTTACCCTGAATGGGCCATGCCCACTTATAATATTATCCGGGTACTGTTGTTCGCGTTTATGTTTGTGGTGATATTTCCCTATCTGCCGGGATCGGACTCGAAAGTATTTCAGGGGGTTACCGTATTTCTGGGCATCCTGTTTTCGCTGGGTTCATCATCGGCCATATCCAATATGGTATCGGGCATTGTGCTCACCTATATGCGCCCCTATAAAATTGGCGACCGTATTAAAGTGGGCGATGTAACCGGCGATGTGGTGGAGAAAAACCTGCTGGTAACCCGTTTGCGTACCATTAAAAATGAGGATATCACCATACCCAACGCTACCATACTAAGCGGGCATACCACCAATTACAGCACTGTAGCAAAAACCATGGGACTGATACTCAACACTACCATAACCATTGGTTACGATGTGCCCTGGCAAACGGTGCACAACCTGCTTATCGGCGCGGCCGAAGCTACAGAAGGGATTCTCCTTACCGATCATCAACCCTTTGTATTGCAAACCGGACTGAATGATTTTAACGTGGCTTATCAGCTCAACGCTTATACCGAACTATCCAATCAAATGGCGGTGATCTATTCCCGGCTGCACCAGAATATACAGGATAAGTTTAATGAAGCCGGGGTCGAGATCATGTCGCCAAATTACTTCGCGCTGCGCGATGGTAACCATATCCAGATTCCGGATGGTTATGTACCGGAAGGGTATAGTAAGCCGGGGTTTAAGGTACAGGGAGAGAAAAATTAATAAGAAAGCTTGTCATACTGAGGCACGAAGTATCTACTGTTGAACTTTTCAAATATTAAATAGATCCTTCACTCCGTTCAGGATGACAAAAATGATTATCGAATATAAAAAATCGCCCCTTGCGCTCGTTTGCAACGAGTGCTTAATGCGGGTTAGCGTTTTAAACGCTATGGCGATGCAATCGCCAGTCCATAATAAGCACTCGTTGCAAACGAGCGCAAGTAGATTTAAAACCACAACCTCAAAAAGTTTGTCATGCTGAACGCAGTGAAGCATCTATTAACCGATATGCATGGTTCTATAACAGATCCTTCGCTACTCTCAGGATGACAAAATTTTAGTATACTCATTCAAACAAAAGAGGCACCCAATTACACTGCCCCCAAAAAGTTAGACACTTATTGGGGGCATTTTTATGATTAGATACAAGAAGCATAAGACAGAATTTAAGCTAAAGCTCATTAAA
>NZ_JABGNA010000023.1 GCF_013149275.1 Mucilaginibacter sp. SG564 | reverse complement strand
AATGTATGTTGAAAACTATACAAGAGCGGCTTAGAAAATGCTTTTGCAAAATAAATTTGGAAATATAAGAAACCTAGAATACCCGGTCTACGCTTTGCTGGACCACCCTCTCTCCGGCTTCGCCGCAAAGAGGGTAAAGAAAAAAGAAAGCCCCTCTATGTGCGAAGCGGAGAGAGGGGTGGCGAGCGAAGCGATGTCGGGGTGAGTCTACTCTCCCACAAGACTTTTCAACGATCCACACCATACAATCAGTAAATGATACCATTAGGATTGGTATTCGCCTGCTTATATTTGTTTCACCATGGAACAAAAACTACCATTACCACCGTTTACCTTCGAAACGGCAACCCAAAAAGTTCAGCTGGCCGAGGATGCCTGGAACAGTCAGGACCCTGAACGGGTATCTTTAGCTTACACCATTGACAGCGAATGGCGCAACCGCTCGCAGTTTATCAATGGCCGGGCCGAGATCGTAAAATTCCTGACTGCCAAGTGGCAAAAAGAACTTGACTATAAACTAAAAAAGGAACTTTGGGCTTTTACCGATAACCGGATAGCCGTACGCTTTGAGTATGAGTACCACGATGCCGCCGGGCAATGGTACCGCGCCTACGGTAACGAAAACTGGGAGTTTAACGAGCATGGCCTGATGCAAAAAAGATACGCCAGTATTAATGATGTGCTTATTAACCCCGAAGACCGCCGGTTATAAGCAACTATTGCTTAGTTAATTAACGCAGGGGCCTTTACAATCTGTAATATCATATTAATGATAGCGGCCGGGCCTTTGCCTCTTTTGGCCATCTTTTTAAACTTTTCCCAGGCTTCTTCTATATCGATTTGGCTTTCGGGTTTTACCAGCTCGCAGATCTCCCATACCAGTTTAAACTGTGTAAAATATTCTAAATTCTGCTTACTGGCGGCTATCCATTTGTCAATCGTTTCTATCTCGGTCAGCCTGGCTTCGCCCAGCATATATTTGGTTAATAGCCTGTCCATCGTGTTCATATCCATAAATTACAGACTGCTGGTTACATACCAGATGATCATGGGCAAATCATCAACCAGTTTAAAATGAAGCGCCTTTAAGGCCCTGTCTATATGATCTTCTATTATTTTCAAGGGGTTATTGCTTTCGTACTTTACCGCGCCAAAACTATCTGGCTGGCAATGGCTTATATCATTCATGGTTTTACTGATGTTTATTTTCACTAAAACACTCCCGGGTCAATTTACCCCTACCGGAATATAAAATTTATTTGATCTGCACCAGATCATCTGTAACGAATTGGAGATTACAGCGTCTTTTAATTAGTTCGCCTACTAATCCTCATTACATGAAAAAGATAAGCTGTGCTGTTATTTTACTCCTGGCTTTCACCCATGCATTTTCACAGGAGAAAAAGATAAGATCCTTTGCCGATGAGTATGGCATCCAGGGGCTGCAACTGGTTTATGTTAAGGGCAACCAAACCCAGGCGTACAACATCGGCACAGTAAATAAGGGATCGGATAAAAAAGTAAGCTCCAATACCATTTATGAGGCGGCCTCATTAAGTAAATGCATTTTCGCCTATACGGTAATGCGCTTGTATGACAGGGGCATCATTAGTCTGGACACGCCGTTATTACATTATACCGGCAGCTACGAACGGTTTGACCCCAAAGATGCCCGCTACGCCAAAATAACCGCGAGGATGGTATTAAGGCATACCACGGGCTTACCTAACTGGGGCGACGACAAAGGCGCCCGGTTATTATTTACGCCCGACAGCTGTTTCTCCTATTCGGGCGAAGGCTATGTCTTTTTACAAAAAGCAGTCGAAAAACTAACGCGTAAATCACTAAACACCCTGGTGCAGGAAGAGGTATTCATCCCTTTTAAAATGACCAACAGCAGTTACGTATGGGAAAGCAAATTTGATACTCTGTCGGCATTTGGCAATAACCCCGAAGCTATCACCCGGCATAAAAATGCTAACGCGGCTTATAGCCTGCTCACCACCGCCCATGATTATGCACTTTTTTTACAGGCCTTACTGGCCGGGCAGGGCTTAAAACCGGCTACCCGCCAGCTAATGTTTGAAAAATCAAGCTCGGGAAACCGCTTTGACCATCTCATCATCGACGCTAATCAACATATTGACTGGGGATTGGGCATAGGCTTACAGCAAAATGAACTGGGCAAATCCATCTGGCACTGGGGCGATAATGGCGACTTTAAAGGTTTCTTTATCGCTTTTCCCGATCGGCAGGAGATCCTGGTATATTTTACTCACAATCCTTACGGCTTAAATATTACCGCCGATATATTGAATACATTTTTTGGCAAGCAAACCTGGTGGCAGGCCCAATGGCTCGACTATGGATTTAAATCGCCCAAGGCCATTAAAGATTTACGCGCCAAACTGGCCAAACGGGGCTACAGTCACGCTATAGATATAGCAGCAAAAGAAAAGAAGAAAGATTCCGCCTATCAACTACCCGAAGATGATTTAAATAGCCTGGGCTATATACTGATGTCTGAGAACAAAAAAAAGGAGGCGGCGGAAGTGTTTAAACTCAATGTAAGTTTATACCCCGGCAGCGCCAATACTTACGACAGCCTGGCCGAGGCATACGAGGCTTTGGACGAACGGGAGCTGGCCCTTAAAAATTACAAACATTCACTGGAGCTAAACCCGAAAAATAACAATGCCGCGGAGCATATTAAGAAACTGGAGCTGCTACCCCTTTAAATCGATATTCAATCGCTGCTTCAGTTCAAATTCGCCTTTGGAGGTGATGAGCAAGCTTCTTTTTTGATAAACTTTTCGGAACCAGCCCTCCTTCAGAAAATATTGCAGCATGGCCGCGCCGAGTCCGCCCGCCAGGTGCGGGGTTTTCTCGGTCCAGTCGATACATTTCAGGGCAAGCGGTCTTTTGGCAACCGCTAACTGTGGAATATCTATATCCAACTCTTTAAACCAGCTGATGCCCTGGAGCGTAACGCTGAACTCCTTGAGATGATCGGGGTGATCAGTTATCAATCCTTTTTTGAGCAGTGCTTCGGTTACCTGTACCCCGGCCAACCCCGCCAGGTGATCGTAACAGCTACGTGCCGCCCTTACCTCCCGCTGAGCATGGCTAAGATTGATCTCTTTTGGTTTTGAAAAAACATTACTCAGTGTTTCTACAGCCACCGCTATCTCGGGATTGGCATATACAAAATATTTGTGCTTACCCTGTTTCTGCACCTTGAGTATCCCTGCCTCTACCAGCTTTTTAAGATGACTACTGGCCGACTGCGGTGTAATATTAGCCGCGATGGCCAGGTCGCCGGCAGATACGGGCTTGCCGTCAAACAGTTCCCAGATCATGGCGGCACGGGCTGGTTCGCCAAACAGCGCCGCCGCTTGTTTAAAACTACTCAGGTTAGTCATACTTTTTTGGTTAGTCCCAAATTTGGGGACGGTCAACATTCATTGTTCTCAGGTAGGATAGCAACTGCCCGGTATGTATAGCCTCGTGATAGGCTATCCTTTGCAAATAATCGCCCAGTTTACGTCGTAGATTGGCCTTCGGCCTTACAATCTCTATTTCTTCCAATTCTCTTTCTGAAAATCCGCGTATCACTTCTAAAAAAGCAGCATGATGAGGTGCTGCAAATGCTATTTCCTCTGCAATGCTCGTATATGGCTTATCCTGCCATGGTGTGATCAACTCTCCCAGATCTCCCCGGTTAATCACAATCTGCTGATAAATATACTGGCTTTCGATAATATGACGGATAATTTCGATGCAGGTCATTGCCTCCGCATCGGGTTTCCAATCGTATTTATCTTCGGGTATGCCGAGCCATACTTTGATGCTGCGGCGTCTTATTTCATTAAAATTTAAACAGATAACTTCTTGGCTATTCATATTGTATTATTATTTGATGTAAAAATACAACCGCTAAATAGCTTACACTTCGGACTGGATTTAACTGTGCGCATAAAAAAGCAGGAGCCCGGCTTTTTAGGGTCGGGCATCCTGCCACACACAAATTAAAAATTAAACCTTATCATGTATACAACACGCGCAGAGGCTTTTACCCTTACCGTTATTTGAAAAAATAATTGGTGATACGAATAAGAGAAATGGGCGTCATGCTGAGCGCCGTTGAAGCAGGTGGGCAGGCCTCTGCACACGCCCTTCGACAAGCTCAGGGTGACAGGCCTTTGGTGATAATGTTCGTTATTCTTTAATTTGCACTATGGCTCTATCTGCAAAAGATCATATCATACCGCAATACTCCTTCCAGGAAATGTTTCCGGCAGGTAACGGCATGTTTGAGCTGGTTGAAGCCAAGGGAGAGTTCAACAAACATAAGGCGATGTTCCTGGTACCACACCGGCGGGATTATTACCAGTTGGGACTGGTTGATGAAGGCGACGGGAAGCACTGGGTCGACTCTACCCTATACCAGCTTGATCCTAATTGTTTTTACTTTTCTACGCCGCAGCAGGTTCATATCAAAGAGCAGGCTAAACCCTTTATGGGCATAAATATTTGTTTTACCCGCGAATTTATCGAACTGGAAAGTAACCGGCTGTTCCGGGACCTTCCTATCATTACCAACCCGCAAAATGGGCATGAGCTGAAACTACGGGCTGCCGACCGTGATTTTATCCGCCACATCATTGCCCTGATGCTGGAGGAGCAGCATCAACACCAAAGCTGGAAAAACGCCGCCTTGCAGGCTTACCTGCATAATCTGCTCATTTATCTTAGCAGGCTTTATGAGCAGCAGTTTATGGCCACAGAACAAAATACCGACCGACAGTTACTCCGCCAGTTTACCGCCTTAATAGCAGAACATTACCTGCAATTGCATGAAGTAGCCACCTATGCTCAATTACTAAATATTTCGACAGGACATCTAACGGCCATTGTGAAAGCCCAAAGTGGTAAAACGCCCATTCGGCATATTCATGAACGATTGATGATTGAAGCCAAACGACTGCTTTTTCATACGGAGCACTCCGTTAAGGAAATTGCTTTTGAACTGGGCTTCGAGGACGATGCCTACTTTAATCGTTTTTTTAAACGCCTGGAAAATTTAACCCCGACAGAGTATCGCAGAGCCATCCTTGAAATTTACCGTTAATGCACTGTTTTGTACCATCGGCGTTAAGCCATACCCGGTAATTTTGCCCCTACGTAAAAGATAAAACATGACAGAACAGGAATTAAACAAAGCAGTAGTAACCCGTTTTAACCACGAGGTTTTAGAGCAAGGCAATTTTAACGTTTACCAGGAAATTGTAAGCCCCCATTTTATAAACCACACCGCGCCGGCAGGCGCCGACAATGGCTTCCAGGCCACTTTTGATTTTGTGGACCAGGTGGTTAAAAAAGCTTTCCCTGATCTTCGGATAGAGATCAAAAACATGGTAGCCGAGGGCAATAAAGTATTTACCCACAAAATACTACACGGCACCCATCTTGGTGAATTTATGGGGATAAAAGGCAGCGGCAAACAAGTGGTGATACCTACTATGGATATTATTTATTTAAAAGACGGTGTATACACCGATCACTGGGCCATCAGGGATATACAGGATGTGTTGAAGAAGGCGAATTAGGGTTTTATGTTGCCTCGCTGCAGTCGCACGGCTCCAGCCGAGTGACCATTATTACCCGGCCTCCGGCCGCTGTAAAAAAACAAGAGTGGTCATGTTTGAATCGCAGGCCAGAGGCCTGCGGATAGTCGTCACTCGGCAGGAGCCGAGCGACTGCGAAAGGGCCTTTTAGGACTTCGACAAGCGCATTAATCCCATCCTCAGAGCCGCCATTTGAATGCCTGGGGATCAACGGCACGGCTGATACAAAGGATACCTTCCAGGTGATCATACTCGTGCTGCAGCAGCTCGGCCAGGGCATCTTCCATGTGCCATTCCTGCGGTTGCCAGTTTTCGTCGAGATAGTTGATGGTGAGTTTTTTGTGGCGCGACACTTTTACCAGCAGATTAGGAAAGCTCATGCAATCATCCCAGAGCTCAAACTTTTCGTCGCTTAGCCAGGTAAATTCAGGATTGATGAAAACGGTAGGCTGGTCGATATTCATATAGATCAGCCTTTTCATGATGCCCAGCTGCGGGGCGGCTATCGCCCGGCCAAAATTGTATTTAGTACGGATCTCCCGCATCACATTATCCATATCGACTACCCAGCCGGGTACTAAAGGAAGTTCGGTTTGCAAAACGGGTTCGCATTTTTCATATAACCTGGGATCGCCCAGGAGTAACAGATCGGCTAATGTTTTCATATTATTTTACAGCGCTCGTGGCCACTGCTATTTTTGAATCGGCGGTACCATAGTACAGGTACCAATGATTGTCAAATATAGCCAAACCCTCTACAAAGCAAACCTGGTTCACCTGTCCCGAACGCTCGTAGGATTTTTCGGGTTTCATAAAATAATGATCCAGGCGTTTGAGCAGTTTGGTAGGATCATTCTTATCAAACAAAGCCTGCGAGGCGGTATAGGTACCCTCGGCCAGTAATAAGTCGCCGAAGGATGGCACATTACGGCTGTTATAGATGAGCACAATACCTCTATCCGTCAGTATAGCCGGCGGACCAGGTTCCACCAAATCACTGTCGAATTTACCTTCGCGGGTGGGCAGGGCTATTTTGAGTTCGGGCATGTTAAGTGCCTGCGACCGTAATTTTACCGGAGGCTTTTCGCCGGCTTGCATTTTTACAGGCATCCAGTTGATCAGATCGGTTGAAGTAGCCGTCCAGATCTGGGTATCACCCCAATACATCCAATACTTGCCATTAATTTTGGTGGCTATTACCTTACCGTTTTTCTTATAGGTAGATACGATAGAACCTGACTTGCTCCATTTAACGGCATATTTACCTGTATCGGCTTTGGCAAACACGCTGCCATGCTTTTTCCAGTGAATGAGATCGGTGGAGGTAGCTATCAGTAGCCGCGCGGTAGTACCATCGAAGGCGGTATAGGTCATGTAATAAGTACCGCGGCCGTCTTCCACCACACGGGGATCTTCGCAGCCGCCCTGCCATTCCAGTTTTTGGTAGTCGTCCTTATCGGGATATAATACAGGCGTTGGCTTGCGCACAAAATGTGTGGCGTCGGTACTCACGGCTAAACCAATGCGCGATGTACCCGCTGGTTTGCCTGTACTGTCCTGCGCCCGGTAAAGCATCCAGATCTTGCCGCCACGGTTCACGATAGCCGGGTTAAACACATCTTTTGATTCCCATAAAACCTTGGTTTTTAGTATCGGATCGATAAAATTGCCCCGGCCGGGGCCCAAAACAGGGTTAACACTATCCAGTTTGGTAAAAGGTAAAATGGCCCAGTTATTAGTAGTATCAACCGTAACTGCGACTTTTTTCTGATTGCTTTGACAGCTACTCAGAGTAAGGGTGGCGGCGAGACATGAAATGACAATAAAATTCAGTTTCATAGATGGTAAGAGTCAAGATATTAGAATCAAGGTTCAAGATAGCAAACAAAAAGATTGATCATAAAGTTCTTCGCTTTTAATAATCTCTTATGCGGCAAATAGACCTGACCAAGCAAGCGTTCGCAAGAGCGTAATACTATAAAATTTGTCATTTCGATAGAGCATGGATGGGGATGAGCGTTGTGCGAAAGAGAAATCTTCTGCATAATGCAAAGTTTCTACTTCCAATCGCAGAAGATTTCTCCTCGTGCCTCGTTCGAAATGACAAATTTTATTTCTTCCGAATCACTTTACTACATATGTTTTTTTATCCATACCCACCCCGGTAATGGTTAACGATTTCCAGTTTTTGGGCAGTTTGCTTTTGAGCTGCACAATACCATCGGGCGTAATATCCAGGCCGCCAAAACCCATCAGTAAACTCTGGATAATGCCACCCGCTCCCGTTGCGAAATAAGGATTGGTGCCACCCTTGGTTTCGGCAATCACCCTGAATGGTGGTAGCAGATTGGGCTCATAAGCATCCTTGAAAAAATGATAGGCCTTATCGCCATTGCCTAAGCGGGCGTACAGTAAGGTAAATATACCTTGCGTCATGGCGGGTGTGCCTTCGTTAGGTACGCGGGTTTCGTAATATTCCAGATCTTTTTTAATCTGCGCCGGATCGGTTATGGTTTTCAGTGGATAGGCCAGCAGGTTTACATCGGCCTGTTTAATGCCTTCGCCTTTGTAGCTGGCAAACTCTTTGGTAACCCCATCAGCAAATTGCAGCACCGGGATATTCCTTTCTACTTGCTGCCAATCCTGATCGGCGGTGATGCCCAATATTTTTGCAGCTGCCGTGGCGGCCTGCAGGTTGGCTTTGGCAGCGGCATTGGTATAGGCGTTGTTATCTACGTTTTCGGCCCATTCATCAGCGGCCACCACATCTTTAATATCATAGTGACCTTCGCCATTACGCTCTACACGGCTCGCCCAGAAATCGGCCGTAGCCGAGAGGATCGGCCACCCTTTTTCCTGCAGCCATTGCTTGTCCTGTGTAACACAATAGTAATTCCAGGCGGCCAGTGCTACATCGGCAGTAATATGGTGTTCAAAGGGACCACTCAGGGCCCAAACCGGGGTTTCTTCTACGCCGCTATCGGCGCTTTCCCAGGGGAACATAGCTCCCTTGTAACCGTGCGAAAAGGCATTCTGTTTGGCGGCAGCCAATCGCTGAAAACGGTACTCCACCAGCGACTTTGCGATATCAGGATGCATTACCAGCAGCGCCGGATACATCCACAGGTCGGCATCCCAAAAAACGTGACCATTATAGCCTAAGCCAGATAAGCCCATGGGCGATGGCGAATAGGCCGCACCCGCACGCGAGAATGAGTACAGATGGTACAACATACTGTGCACATCCTGCTGAGCCTGCAAGTCACCTTCAATTTTAATGTCGCTTTTCCAGAGCTCTTCCCAGGCTTGTTCATGATATTTTACTAATCGCTCCCGGCCTTCCAGTTTGGCAAACATGGTGAGGCGCTCGGCCTGGTTCAATGGGTCGGCATCGTGCGCTGAGGTAATGGACGAGCCCGCCAAAGCATACTGATATGTTTGCCCCCCAGCAATGCTTTTGCTAAACTTCATCAGGTGCATGTTATTATCCCACATCTCGTGGATCACCCTTGGTTCCTGGCCATGCTGTTCGTTAAATAAAAAGGTATTAGAAGCGCAAAGTTGCAACTTTCCTGTGGGGCTTTTAGCCGTTGATGTGAGCAGGCTGATGGTTACATGCGGCCTGTCTATCTCGTTATAATAATTCTGAACATCTTTCAAAGCATCCGGTGCTTCCATCACGCTGGCAGCGGTGATATTGATAGCTTTTTTAGCGGTGATACTGATATCCATCAACACAGTAAAAGGCAGCTGCCTTAAGGAATAATAAGTGTATTTAACCGATGCGGCATCGCCATAATCAAATGTGGTGGTAAAGGCAGCATGCTGCATATCCAACTCCTGCTTAAAATTGCGGATGTTTTTAGCCTCCACCCGTTTGCCGTTTATTTCCAGGTAGCTGTTCAACAGGTTAAAACTGTTCAGAAAATTACTTACCCGGCCGCGACCATACAGATCATACGCACCAGCAAGCACCACATTTTTCACCTTAAACGGCTCCGGCGACGATACAATACCAATCATGCCATTAGCTACCGTAATGCCATAGTAATTGGCTGGGTCTATCTTATCGGCTTTTATTTTCCAGGAGTCCTGGGCCTTTGATATCACGCTCAAACAACAGAAACCGGTTAGTAATAGGTATATTTTATTCATATCAATTATTCTACAATACGATCTGAGCTTGTATGCAATTCTGTCCGGAATCTTTTATAAAAACAATGGAACAGTTTTTAGCTGTTCCATTGTCCAATTAGTATAAATCAAATGAATTTATTAATAACCCGGATTTTGGTTCAGGTTCGGGTTAGAAATTTTTTGTTGTGACGGAATCGGCAAAATCAGGGTATGATTATCTGCCGCGTCCTGTACTTTTTCGGGCACCCTCGGACCAGTATAATATTTAACACCGTCCGCTACTTCAAAACGGATCAGGTCATTCCTGCGCCATCCTTCCCAGGCAAATTCACGGCCACGTTCGGCCAGTAAATTTGGTAATGTTAAGTCGCTCGCGCTCCAAACAGGCACACCCGATCTTGTTCTGATAGCATTAACCAAAGTAAGCGCATCGCCAGGTGCCCCCGCTCTTATTTCAGCTTCGGCCTTCATCAGGTAAGCATCAGATAAACGGAAAATAACACCGTCGTTACTCATATCACCAGCAGTTCCGGCCTGTGGATAATATTTAATACTCCGGGCTCCCGCATACCTGAAAGTATCTGCAGGGTTGCTTAATTGTAATACGTATGGGCTCAGAACTACCGAAAGGTTAGTTTTAACATCTACTAACGGTTGGCCGGTTGAGCTATATTGCTGACCGATAAGCCACATTTTTTTACGGGCATCCTGGTCAGTAAATGATCTGAAGAATGCCGTTGGCGTACACCAGCCATTATAAGGCTGTCCCGTTAACCCAAAGGTTAAATTATTAACATAATTCAGCGTATTCATTTCGATGCTAAAACCTTTGATATAGGTATTGTCAAAAGGCACCACAAATATATTTTCGACAGAACCATCATTAACTACGGCAAAATTATCCAGCATAATAGGCTGTAAGCTATATTGGCCCGATTGTATAACCTTATCGGCAGCGGCAGCGGCCTTAGCCCATTGCGGGGTACCGGTATATACCTGCGCGTTCATATATAATTTAGCTAATATCATATAGGCACCCCACTGATTCAAATGACCATAAGTACTGGCATCTTTTGATTGACCTTTGGTTGATAACAATGGAGCATTGGTTGTTAATTCGCTTTCAATAAACGCGTAAACGTCGGCGCGTGTAGCCTGCTTAACTTTTGAAGGGTCGGTATTATAATCTGTTACCAATGGTACACTACCAAACATATCTATAAACTTCAAAAAGTAATAAGCTCTCAAAACTTTCACTTCGGCTATGGTTGCTGGTGAAACACCAGATTGGCTGGCCAGCAGGTTGAGTACAAAATTACATTTGGTAATACCACTGCTAATATCTCCCCATGCACCATTAACAGTATTGTCGTCTACCTTAATGTTATGTGTCCAGTATGATTGCCATTTACCACCATCATACCAGTCGTTACCTCTTGTCGGAACAACCATTTCATCGGTGGTAACCTCATTGAGTACAAAAGTATTTCCATCGTTACCTATCGAGGTCATGGCGTTGTAAGCACTGGCCACAACTGCGGTAACCTGGGCCGGAGTTTTTGGAAAATTGTTTTCTGTAGCATTGCTGTAAACATTTTTATCCAACTTGGTGCAAGCCTGGGTAAGCATAGCCAAACATAGCATCGCGCCTATATGCTTTATATTTATTCCTTTTTTCATGTCTTTAATAATTTATCAGTTATAAATATTGACTACTTTAATGAAAAATTAGCGCCAATTACAAATGATCTTGTTTTTGGATATGGATTATTGTCAATATACGATTGATTCTGAGGCGTAACATTGCTTGGATCAGGGGTATATGAAATCGCGTTAGCAATCTCAGGATCGATACCCTTGTATTTTGTAATAACAAACAAGTTGTTTGTAGCCAGGTAAACCCGTAATGAACTGATGCCCTTAATTTTATTAAATGTATAGCCCAATGCAGCGTTGTCCAGTCGTAAATATGATGCACCCTGAAGCCATCTGTCTGATGCTGTAGGCGCGCTTTTTACGCCATTGGTGAGTGCATCTCGGGTAGTGTTATTGCCAGGTAAGCGGGTAACGGTTTCAAATTGCAATAAGGTATTGTTAAATGCTTTTTGTCCGTAAACACCTCTCAGGAAAAAGTTAAAGCTCCAGTTACCATAATTAAAGGTATTTGTTATCCCATAATTAAATTTAGGAGAGGGATCGATATAATGGCTTGGGGGAATGCCACCAGGATATTTATCAACAGTTTGGCCGTCAAATAATTCATTGCCGTTTGCATCAACACCTGTGTAATGAGGCAAATAAAATACAAATGGAGCATAGCCCGGTTTCAGATAAGTAATAGGTGTAGATGATAAACCACGGCCCAGCGCGTTACCCAATGGTATCTGATCTACCGCCAGATTAAACCCATTATATGTTCCGGATAATTTGGTGATCCTGGTTTTCACAAAAGTGATATTTCCCCCTATGGTCCAGTTGAAGTCTTTTCCTACTATGGGTTGTCCGGTTAAACCAATATCTACCCCCTTGTTGCTTAGGTTACCCACGTTTGCCAGAATGGTGCTGTACAGGAACGGAGGTGTTGGCACGTGATAAAGATAAAGCAGGTCCTTAGTTTTATCGTTATAGTAGTCAATATCACCAGAAAGCCTGTTGTTGAACAAGGAGAAATTAATACCAACGTTTGTACCCTGGCGTTTTTCCCATTTCAAATCGGGGTTAGGGTTTTGTGAAGGCTGATAGGATGGCTTATATGGGAAAGTTTTATCGGATGGATCATAATAAGTGTTTCCTGTACCATACAAACCTATGGCGCTATACGGCCCAATAGCATCTGAGTTACCGGTAACACCATAACCGGCCCTTATTTTCAAATCGTCTATCCACTCCACATCCTTTAACAGATCTCTTTTTAAACGGTAAGCCACATCCATAGCCGGGAAATAACCCCATTCATGGTTTGCCCCGAATTTGTTCGACCCGTCTCGACGGATAGAGGCTGTCGCGTAAAAACGTGAATCGTAATTATACTGTACCCTCGCCAGAAACGAAATTAATTTATACTCCGTTTTGTTTGATGTTATCGCCGATTTTTGAGGGTTGCCACCTTGCAGGTTATTATTCAGGTTTTCCGGCACAAGGTAGTTCTCGCCATAAGCGGTAAAATTATTGGTAAAATAATCATTATACTCATAAACACCAGTTGCTGATACGGAGTGCTTTCCGAAAGTTTTATCATAATTGATGTGAATGTTGGTTTTATAAGAATTGGCATCATAACTCTCGGCTTTAGCGTTGTTGATATTCCCCTCTGTAGGGAAAGCCGGGTTAAATTTGTTATTCTGCGTATGATCCGGGTTGGTAGCACCCATTACCCCTATCTTCAAGCTGGGGATGATGTTATAATCGGCCGTGGCATAAAGTATGGCCAGGTTTTCATAAGAGTTATTTAAGGTTAACGCCGCATGCTGAACCGGATTGTGCCCGTTATAATCTAAAGAGTAAGCATAATAGGATCCATCAGCATTATACACAGGATAAGTTGGCGGGGTATTAAACACGTAATCATAATTTATATTATTATAATTCTGCTTTATCCTCGAATAAGTAATACCCATATTAATCTCCAGCTTATTATCCAGCGCTTTTTGCTGAGCGCTAAAGCGCAGGCCCAGCATATTCTTATCGTTATTGATCGCAACACCCTGCTGGTTCAGGTACGATACCGACCCCCTGTAGTTAAAGTTCTTTGATCCGCCCGAAATGGCTACAGCATGGCTATTGGTATAGGCAGTGCGTGTTACAGCTTTTTGCCAGTCGGTATTGCCGCCTTTATCATAAGTGCTTACAGTAACGTTTGGCAGTTTTGATATGGCATCTAAAAATTGGCCTCTGTTTAACAAATCATAATATTTGCTTTGTTTATCAACACCGGCATAGCCATCATAGCTAATGGAGGTGCCGCCTTCACGGCCTTTTTTTGTAGTTACCAATAAAACCCCATTTGCACCACGTGCACCATATATAGATGCTGCCGAGGCGTCTTTCAGAACATCCACAGATGCGATATCGCCGGGAGGGATGTTTCTGAGCTGGTTAGGATCATCAAGCAAAACACCATCCAGAACAACCAGTGGGTTCTGGTTCCCGGTGATAGAAGTTTGCCCGCGTAAACGCACGGTAGGTGTTCCTGTCGGATCGCTGCCAGCATTGGTAATTACCAATCCCGGTACTTTGCCTTGCAATTGTAATAGCGGGTTGGTGGCTTCGCCCTGGTTAAAATCCTTGGCACTGATGCTCGAAATAGCTCCGGTTACGTCCTTTCTGCGTTGCGATCCGTAACCCACGCTCACTATCTGTACCTCGCTTAATGCGGTGGCGGTACCCACAAGCGCAATGTGCACGTTTGTTTTACCGGTAATATCAACTTCCTGCTTGGCATAGCCAATAAATGATACCTCAAGGGTATTATTGCCGGCTGGCATAGAAAGTTTAAAACTACCATCTGGCCCAGTATTGGTACCAATGGTTGAGCCTTTGGCTACAACGGATACACCTGGCATAGATGTACCATCATGAGAGTCTGTAACCTTGCCGGTTATTACTTTGTTTTGTGCCATTACCGACACAGCAAAGAAGCAAAAAATGGCAAGACAGCTTACTTTAAGTAAATTTTTTAGCTGCATAAATTTAGATTTAGTGTTTAATTGGTTTGTTATAAATGTAAACTATTAATTTATTATATAAAATAACTATAAATGTTATTTTGTACTAATAAATATTAAGTAACTGGCAATTAATTTATTATAATTAATCATTACGGAGGGCTACAGGCGTTGGTAAGTTTTCTATTCATATTCAGGTTATTTTAAAATCAAAAAATTACATATATGCCTAATGCCAACAACCGGCAAAAGCAGTTAATCTGTTTATGGCAAAAGATTATTATCCTTTGCTACACCGGTGGTTTAAAAACCACGCACATGAAAATTTAATTTATTATGGGTTTATATTTATTCGCTGGACAGGATCATTTATCATGAAAATATTTAAACTATTTTACAGGATATAAAATCACCTCATACAAAGTAATATGCGACTGCGGGGATTACCTATTTTTTTTGGTAAAATATAAAAATATATGGCTTTTTTTAAACATAATCAATTGATAATAAGTGTATTAAAAAAGAAAGCACTTCAAAAAGTATAAATAAAATTTAAGTGCTTTTAAGCCTGTTTTACACTTATTTTATACTTAAGCAGGCCATTTACACCCTATGCTTTGTTTAATACATCTACCGCTTTAATAGCCATTATTTTTTGATCGAACTGATCGCCGGGAAGTATGGATTTTGCTTTTATGCGCATTTTATATACGTAAATGGTGTTTACAGAATATTCCAAAATAGTGGCAATAGTTTCATTATCGGTAATTCCCATGCGTATCAGCGCGAATATCCGGAGGTCGGTATTCAGCACCTCATGGTCGCGGGGCCATATCTGGTCTTCCTGTTTAAAAAGGGAGTTAAAAACAGTAATAAAATTGGGGAATATTTTTAAAAAAATATGATCGAAAGTATAAAATAATAATTCGCGTTCTTTTTTAATATTTATTTCATTAACAGCCAGTTGTATATCGTCATATTTTCTGGCCAGCAACTTTCTGTCAATATTTCTTTTCAATTTTTCGAGCTTTAAGATGTAGCCCGATATTACATTAAAAAAGTAGCCGATATACTCCTCCTTAATGTGCGTATCCTCAACCAGCTTGTCGTTAATACTTTCCAGCTGCTGATTTTTTTCTTCGATGATCTTTTCTTTTGCTTTTAAGCGCTTGAGCTGGTTAAATATGATAAACGCCACCATCAGCACTAAAAGCGAAACCGCGGTAATAGATAAGAGGTATACCAGGAATTTATTTTTCTCCTTCTCCATTAAAACCAGTTTTTGAGCGGCTACTACGGGTAATACGGCCCCTATCTTTATTTTACGGAGCCGGGCGCCATAATACTCCGCATCGTTCATGGCCTGATCAACAAAGGTGTAGCCATCGATGATGTTACCGGTACGGTACAGTAAACTACCCAATTCAAAGCTGGCAACGGTTTCTTTGGTTGATGAGCGGATATCATTGATAACACCAATGATGAGCAAATTGGTACGCTCTTCTATTTGCGAAGGGTCGCGGTAAAAATTGCTCAAAGCAGTAGCTATCATAGCCTTCTGATGCGTGGTTAATGGCATATGGTAAAACAACCGGCTATAATATACCGATGGCTTTTTTGTGTCGCCAAGCCTCACCTGTTTATCACCATGGTGCCTTAACCACTCGTATGAATTCGGTGTACAAGCCGCAATGGTTGAATCGAGGTATTTGAGTGACAGCGAGTTATTATACTGGCTGTAAAACGCGTTATCGTCATAATCGGCCAGGTCTGAGTGTGCCCTGGCTTTGAGCGAGTAATATTCAATTTTGCCATCGTTATTTAATAATTTCACATTGATACCATTAAAACAATCAAAAGCCTCTTTAAACATCCCCGCCGAAAGCAAGATGAAACCCAGCTTCATTTTGCAATCATTTTGTTTGGGCGCATCCTTCAGCACATCGCTGATATCCTGCATTTTATGAATATAAACAAAAGCCGAATCGAACTGGTAAACCTTAAATTCTTCGTATATTTTGTTGCACAGCCTGTACCTGGTGTTTGGATCAGTTAAAGGGGTGGCGGCTAATGCTGTTCTGAGATTTTGTATGTCAGCCTCTTTTTTATCGTCGTAATTTTTTTTTCTTGTAAGCTCCATCTTGAGCACAGCCAGCAGACTATCTGTTTTTGCCGATGCGAACGTGGCGGCAGGTGCAAAAAGAACAAGAAATAAAATAAGTAAATAAACTCTCATAGTAAATCGATTAACTGATATGGTGTACTGCAATAGCTTAAATTTGTTTTGAAAACTGGCATTGTAATTTACTTACAACAGCATAAAAAAGGATAATTGTTTAAAAACTGTTACAACTGATTAACCTGGTAATGATTTAGCAAATTGAGCAGCAGGCTGATGGTCCACCCCAAAACCGTCCTGCAGCGGATATTCGTCCCCTCCGGCCTTTGATCCGGTATCCAGCACATTATACTTCTCCATTAGCTTCCCGCTGGCATCAAAAACACGAATACTGGTACTGATCCGGGCTCCGGCCATGGGGCTGTCCAATACCTTATTGTCAGGAAATATATCGGCAAGCTGTACCGCCTCAAACAAACCCGGGTATAATTGCCGGGGAGTAAGGCTTTGGGAATATGTTATTAAAAAAACAAATAACAGTACTAATGTTAAAAGCGCCTTTCTCATGCTTCAGTTAATATAAATGGAAATATGAAGGTAAATAAAAAGCTCAAAATATGTTAAGAGGCATCAAGAATTAACATTTTGGCATTTGATAGCTTGCTTTACAATCTGCTTGTTTAAAAAGCAGAGCTAATTGCTGCAATTACGCTAAGGATTAAAAATTCCACCTCTGCCGGGGCCCTTCCGTTTTGTACAATTTATCTGATTCGGGGCTCCCTATTTTTGAATTAGATTATTTAACAGAACAATAAATTAATTCAAAACAGAAATGAAACAGCATTTAAGCGCCATGCCCATATGGGCCATATTCATGATGTGTTTTCACATTCAGAGCCCGAAATTCGAAACATCATCAAGCTTAATTGAAGCTAAAAAGGCTATAGCAGCAAGCAACCGGGTATATTTTCAGGCGTTTGTAAAAAACGCCCCGGCTATTTTTATTAACCGGTATGCAGACGACTGCCTGATCATGCCGCCCAACATGGAACCACTACAAGGCACAGCAGGAGCACGCCGTTTTTTCAAAATGGCCTATGAGCAGTTTGGCCTGCGCGATGGCCAGTTTATAACCACCGCCGTTTATGGCGATGGAGGGATATTTGTTACCGAAGAAGGATTGTGGCGATCATTTGATGCCAAACACCGGCTCTTTGATAATGGAAAATTCCTGGTGCTGTGGAAAAAAACGATGAAAGGTTGGAAAATGTTTAGGGACTCATTCAGCAGCAACCGCCCCAGGAAATAGACGAGACCGATATAATTGCTAATCCATATTTAAGGACTCGTTACAGACGAGCGTAAGGTGGAAAGAGAAAAAGTGGAGGGCCGTGCGATTCCCATCATATGACAGAAAAGATGAAAATATTCAAAAAAGGGGCTGTCACCCTGAGCTCCGTCGAAGGGTAGAACGCAGAGGCCTGCCCACCATGCTTCGACGGAGCTCAGCATGACACCCTTTTCTTAGCAAATGTCTAATGATGGGCTATTACCCTCAAGAGGGGGAGCTTAAAAAGCTGATCTATACAAACGGGTTCAAAGTCGGAAAAGGTCGGTTAACATAATTTCATCTAATTTTTACACAATTAACTGATTGTTAAATAATGGAGATGTTGTTAACCGTAAAAAATGTAAACCATGTAAACCCACTTTCCGCCGCGCTCGGCTCCTGCCGAGTGACCATTATTACCCCGCCTCCGGCCGCGGTAAAGCAATACGTGTTTTATTCATGGGCCAGAGGCCTGCAAATAGTCGTCACTCGGCGGGAGCCGAGCGACGGCCGGAGATTTTTGAAGCCCTCTCTCCCGATAGCTGTCGGGATGGAGAAGGTTGGGTGAAGCTCTTGAAATGACGCGCGGAGGGACGCATCAACCACCCGCATCAGCCCACGCCCGTATCAATCCCGATATAATCACTTTACCTTTGAATGTAAACTGTTTTTATTGTAATTTAGCCATTGCCGCCAGCTAAATAGCGTAATATTTTTTTGGCCAGATTATAAATACAATACGGGTACTTAAGTCCTAATAGTAAGTACTGATCAACATGAGATTTTTTGTTTCGGGAATAATTTCGGTTATTTTTTTAAATATACTATTGATACAGCCTGTCCATGCGCAATCATACGGGCTTGGTTTTTATAGCCATGATGTAGTACAGGATAAACGTACCACTTTAGACCTGGGCATCAGCAACGTAGCGGCCAAAGACAATCTCGAAGTATCTTTTGATCTGTCGTTCATTCCCAACCAGCAGATCTATTTTGGTTATATGCTTCGCCTGGTGGGCGACGATAAGCAAAACATCGACCTGGTGTATGATAACCAGTACAATACCAAACATTTCAAGATCATCATTGGCGAAAAGCTTTCCAAAATATCTTTCAATATTGATGATAAAGAACTGTTTAATAACTGGAGCAAGCTCCGGATCTTTATCGATTTTAAGAACGATAAGCTCACCGTATCTGCCGGCAAAGTCTCTTACAGCGAAGCGGGCGTACACTTAAAGCCAAGTACAAACTATAAATTATTGTTTGGGGCCAATGCCTACCGGCAATATCAAACTACCGATCTGCCGCCATTTAAGCTGCGCGATGTAAAAATAACGCAGCAAGATAAGTTATTATCGTGGTGGCCGCTGAACGAGTGGCAGGGCGATGTAGTTCACGAAACAGTGAACCAGAACAGTGGCAGGGTTAGTAATCCGTTGTGGATCAAAGCGCGGCACCGCAACTGGCAGATGGAAAAAGAGTTTAGCGTTGTTGGCGATGCCAGTTTGGCTTTTGACCCTGCTACCGAAACCGTGTACGTGATCACCACCGATTCATTGCTTTCGTATTCCGTTAACAGAATAACGCCATTGAAAAGCGAGGCATACAAGATAGGCAGACAACAACTGATCCCGGGAGATCAGACCGTGTTTAGCAATGGTAAGCTGTATTATCTTTTTATTGATCAAAAGGTAGTGGCAACGTATAACATCCAGAGCGGACAATGGGATAAAAGTTTTAAAAACATGCCGCAGGAAACCAATACCGGGCATCTGAACAAGTTTTTCTGCAAAACCGACTCATCTATATACACCATAGGCGGTTACGGGCAACTGGTTTATAAGGATAGTGTGAAGCGTTATAACGTAAACACCAACACCTGGCAGGAAATTAAGGCCAGCGGAGATGTATTTACGCCCCGTTATATGGCAGGTCTGGGTACCAGCGCCTCGGGCGATACGGCTTATGTGATAGGCGGTTATGGCAGCGCATCGGGCCAGCAGATCGTGAACCCGCGAAATCTGTATGACATGATGCAGTTTACGGTTAAGACTAAAACGTTTAAGAAATTATTCAACATCAATGTTAAAAGCGAGGATTTTGCATTTGCCAATTCGCTCATCATCAACAGTAAAACCAAAACGTATTACGGGCTCATATTTCCGCAGCATAAATTTAACTCCAACCTGCAGTTGATCAAGGGCTCGCTGGATAAACCTTCCTACCAATTTGTGGGAGATACCATCCCTTATTTATTTCACGATGCCCGTGCCTATGCCGATATTTACTATTGCCCGCACAGTAATAAATTTTTAACGGTAACGCTTTTTAAGGATAAGGAGCAAACCCGAGTTAAGGTGTACTCGCTGTTGAGTCCGCCGGAGCCTTTGGATAACCCGATACTGAGCGAAGCAGGCATCAACTATATTTTATGGATCAGCGGACTGGTTGTAATTGGCATCGGTGCGGCAACGGTAATAATTATCCGTCGTAAAAAGAAGACCCGGCAACAACCGTCATTACCACAGCCTGCGGCAGAAGTTCCTGTTCAGCATCATACCGAACAAACGGAGCCGCCAATTGAACCTGATCATGACAACAAGCTAAACAGTAACAAGAACGCGATATTTTTATTTGGCGATCTGCAGCTGTTTACACCCGAGGGCCACGAGATCACTAAGTATTTTACGCCGCTGCTTAAAGAGCTGTTTTTGGTTATCTTGTTGTATTCGGTAAAACTGGGCAGGGGGGTAAGCTCCGAAAAGCTGAACGAGATCCTATGGTTTGATAAATCGGAAAAAAGCGCCCGCAACAATCGCTCGGTAAATATTGCCAAGCTTAAATCCCTGCTGGATAAAATGGGGGAGTGCCACCTGTCAAAAGATACAGGCTACTGGAAAATTGAGATCGACTACAACCAGATCATGGTTGATTATCATAATTACCTCAACATCGTATCCAACAAAAGCAAGCTCAACAAGCAAAAGATCATCCAGCTTACACATATTACGCAACGGGGCAATTTTTTATCAAATATCGAGTACGAGTGGCTGGATACATTTAAGTCAGAAGTATCCAACGAGATCATCGACTCCTACATCCAGTTTGCAAACTCGGTTCAGATTGCCGACGATGCCGAGTTCCTGATCAAACTGGCCAACGATATTTTTTACTTCGACCCGGTAAATGAGGATGCCATGATCCTGAAATGCAAGGCCCTATCCTTCCTGGGCAAACACTCGCTGGCCAAAAATACATTCGAGAATTTCAGCAAGGAGTATAAAGTGATCTACGGCGAAAATTTTGAACGGGATTTTCATTCGATACTGGAATAGGGAGTTCTGCATGACACGATATTTAAAAGATACTTGTCATCCTGAGCGGAGCGAAGGATCTATTCTTCGCGTTGTATAGCGTATACCCGCTCTTGGCCGCGGGAGGGCCTTTACTTTGTAGCCACAAAGTAACCAAAAGGCTTTCAGCAGAAATGTTTCTTTGCGCTCCTGGCCTTTACCCTGCAAAGCGGTCAGAACCAGGGCTGCAATTATTTTGCCCTACTTCGTTCGCACGGTCTTATGCTTCAGCAAAAACTTGCTATGCCCCGCATCCACACCAGGCCACCATCGTTCTACCCGCTTTCGCCCGAAGCTTATCTGCTGACGGGGAAAGAAAATCAATAATTCACTAATTCAATAACTTGATAATTCAATAATTAACATAGACCTATCTGCTGACGGGGAAAGAAAATAAAAGAAATCATGGTAATCCTTTAATCCTAAAAATCATGGTTCAGACAAAAGCATCTGCTGGCGGGAAGAAGAAATCACTAATTCACTAACTCAATAATTCGATAATTGCCCCCACCTTATGTTAAAGTTGGGTAATAATAGCGTTACTCGTCAGCATCTGATACTATATATTCCTGTAATCGCTAAACACATTCGTGGCGTTTTTTTTATATTTGCGCACTTGCTGCTATCAAACGTATAGTCAGTTTGCACCGCATACGATATCAGCAGGCAGGCTTTACGGCCATAATTTTTTAATAACACCAGAACAATGCAAGCTCAAATTGACCAGTATACAGCCGAAATAAATGCTTTTTCGCCAGCCAATGCCGATGAACTGGAAATATTTCGGATCAAATTTTTAGGTACCAAGGGAATTATAAAAGACCTTTTTGAGCAGTTTAAAACCGTTGGCCCCGAAGAAAAACGCACTTTTGGTAAAGTACTCAACCAGTTTAAGCAATTGGCCGAGGCCAAATATAATGAGCTGAAAGAAACACTTGACTCGGGCCCAAAGGCTAAAGACTTAGCACTTGATCTTACCCTGCCCGGCGAAGATTTTGCTGTTGGCTCGCGCCATCCATTGTCGCTGGTGCGCAATGAGATCATTGATATATTTAAACGCCTGGGCTTTGTGGTTGCCGAAGGACCGGAGATTGAGGACGATTGGCATAACTTTTCGGCCCTGAACTTCCCGGAAGAGCATCCCGCGCGTGATATGCAGGATACCTTCTTTATCAAAAAGAACAACGGTAAGGATGATATCGCTTTGCGTACCCATACTTCATCGGTTCAGGTGCGGATGATGGAGCATGGTAAACCGCCGTTCCGGGCTATTATGCCGGGCAGGGTTTACCGTAACGAGGCGATATCTGCCCGCGCGCATTGCTTTTTTCACCAGGTTGAAGGTTTATATGTGGATGAGAACGTATCCTTTGCCGATCTGAAACAAACCCTGTATCACTTTGTACAGGAATTATATGGCGAAGGTACAAAGGTACGTTTCCGCCCGTCGTATTTCCCGTTCACCGAGCCATCGGCCGAGATGGATGTATCCTGTACCATTTGCGGCGGATCGGGCTGTAATATGTGTAAATACAGCGGCTGGGTAGAGATATTAGGCTGTGGTATGGTTGATCCTAATGTACTGGAGAATTGCGGTATCGACAGTAAAAAATACACCGGCTTTGCCTTTGGTATGGGTATGGAAAGGATAGCCAACCTGAAATATGTTATCCGCGACCTGCGTTTATTTTCTGAAAACGATGTACGCTTTTTAAAACAGTTTCAAACAGAAATACTATGAGAAAGTTCATACTGATCATATTAACAGGTGCTTGTTTATTTTCATGCGGCAAGGGAAACCCGGTTCCGAGTGTGCTGGTAAACTTCCAGTCACCAATAAATCCGCAGTATAGTGCGCTTAATACCGTTGGCGGTCATGCCTATGCACCGGGTGGAGTGGCAGGTTTACTTTTATACCACTCGCAAACCCGCGGAATTGTTGCTTTTGACCGGTGCAGCAGTTATCAGCCCGAAAAAAAATGCGCTGTCACTGTTGATGATACCGGTCTTACGGCTACCGATGCCTGCAGCGGATCAAAGTTTTCGCTGGAAGATGGTTCCCCGGTAAAGGCTCCGGCTACGAAGTCGCTGCGTTCATACCAGGTGATTACCACTCAGTTCACTATTCAAGTTGTTAATTAGTAAATGGAAGCCGATAAAATAAAAGATAGTATAAAAAGGGCGGCGCAGGAGTTGTTCCGCAAGTTCGGTTACCATAAAACCAGTGTTAATGAGATAGCCAAAAAGGCCAAAATTGCCAAGGCTACTATTTATAAGTATTTTGATAGTAAAGAAGCGGTTTTACATGTACTGCTGATGGATTATATCAAAGCCAGTGTTGATGATCTGGTACAACATAATGCCCCGGAGATAGACGAGGAGGAGTATCTGAATAACCTGATCATGAAAACCTGTCGCCTGTCATACACCATATGCAATGAATTTATAGGCTGGGATTTTATCAGGGAATCAACCAATTCACAGGATTTTTTGAAGAATCTTTCCAACGAACTGGAAGAACTACTAATGGCATCATTTATACAACTGCCCGGTATCCGTAAGCATGAAACTTACCAGCAAAGGCTAAGGTTTTTGATCAAATGCAGTAAAAGCATTGTGTTTAGCTTTGCTTTCACCTCGGTGAGCGACTCAGATGTGCGTAAGAATTTTGTTTCTTTTCAGAAGGAGATCCTGCCTTACTTGGTAAAGGCTGCTATTTCGGTATAAAATCAATTTGCTGAGCCCTACATCCGCTCCATAATTTTTAACCGTTTAATGCGGATATAGCCCCGGCGTATAAAAAACAAACCCACAGCCAGTATTAGCCCGAGGATGGCCCATTTGCCGCCAAATTTGTATAACCATAGTGTAACATCGTCCATTTCAATGTTGCCCCCTTTGTTTTCCCATTTTTGTATTGCAAAGAAGCGTAAAGTGCCCGCGACAACAAATATTAGTCCGATGCCGATGTTGAACCAGGCACGGATATAAGGTTCTTTTTTATTACCGCTGTAAATATGGTCTTCAGCAAAGTTTTCCTGGTTTTTGTCTGTTTCGTTTTGCATAGTATTGTATGTTATTTTCTGAAGACCGCTGAGATATTACCTACTCTTTCGCCATTGGGGGTGTTAAACATTCGGTTTTCGTAATCGTGCAAGGAAAATATAGCTTCTTTGCTGCTGTCAAAATCAGTAAGTGCCAAAGTAGCTTCTTTAGTTATAGGTGGTGTATCAGGAATAACAGTTTTGGTGTAAGGCTCGGCCTTGATTGTTTTGGTACCGTGGTCGATAGCTGTTATTTGGTACATGACCATGGAGCTGCTATCAAACCGGTACACTTTTACAATATCACCGGTTTGCGGCCCGGCTGTGTACCTGGTTAAAAGTACCTGTTCGTTTTTATATCTATCATCGGCGGTTTTGGGTCTTGGAACCACGCGGTGATAAATAAATAAGCCAGCCAGGAATAAAATAACTGCTCCAAAAAATACGATGTTAAGCCATATCAAAACTTTTCCCTTTGTGCCTGTTTTAAAAGATGTGGATACCATTATTGTTTCTTTTTCGGTTATGAAAAAGGTGTCTAATGCACTATCCCAGCGAACAATGGGAACATCCTGGTTACATTGATGACAATAAACTGAGCCCGAGATCTGACGGGTGTTACGTTCCCAGCCTGCCTCCAATTGGATCTGGTAAAAGCTCATTTCTAACTTGCCCTTGTTTGCGCACAGGGGGCAAATCAAATCAGGTGCCTGTACTGTTTGCAGAAACAGGTGATTTTTATTTACGCGATTAACAACGATCATTCTGCTGAAGAGTTTTAATGTATATGATAATATCAAAGCTACGGGTGGGAGTGTCTTTAGGGAAATTTCGGTTATCTACAAAGTATCTACTTCTTTTCTGAGTAGGGTCTACAATACGACTACGTTTGTTTTTAATTATTTGGATATCAATAGTTTGAAATGAAATGTGTTTTAGGCTGCATATTGAACTCTCCTGGTATTATCTAAAGAGGAGCATAGCTTTTAAATAAGTTTTAGCAAAAATTATTTGGATTGTTTAATTCTTCTTTGTTACTTTGAATTGCAAAGTACTTTATATTGAAATATAGAATCGGGCCTTCGGGTCTTATTTTTGATATTGATACTTTGAATTACAAAGTACTTTATATTAAAAAATATATGATCCAGGACGAACCACACAAACACGGAATAATGGACGGGCTCAAGGAGTCGGTTACCGTTAAATTGCTCTTTATTGCTACATTGATCTTGGTGTTGCTTATACCATCATCATTGGTCAACAACCTTATAGATGAGCGGGCCAGCCGCCAGGATGAGATGATGCGCGATGTATCCGATAAATGGTCGGGCAGCCAGGTAATCAAGGGGCCCGTGCTGATCATTCCTTATAAGCAACAGATTAAGGAAACCGATGCGACAAACAAAGAAATTATGAGGGAGCATACCGGAAATCTGTACCTATTGCCTGATAACCTGCATATTAAAGCCGGGCTTACCACCCAGATCCTGCACCGGGGAATATTTGATGTGGCCGTGTATAACTCCCTGGTAAAAGTATCGGGCAATTTCTCCAAAGCCGACCTGAGTAGCCTATCCCTTACCTCTGACCAACTTTTACTGAACAAGGCCCGGATAGTATTTAGTATAACTGATTTGAAAGGGTTAAAAAACAACCCGGTTATCAAAGCCAATGAGCAGTCACTTACAGCCGAACCGGTATTTGATAATGCATCGATATTTGGCGGTGGCCTGCAGGTAGCCGTAGATATTTCAAACGCCAAAGACGGAAATGTACCTTTTGAATATGCCCTGGATCTGAAAGGGAGTCAGGGGCTAAGCTTTCTGCATTTAGGCAAAACAACGGATGTGGAAGCCGACGGTAGCTGGAGCAGCCCAAGCTTTGACGGCCGCTACCTTCCCGATGAGCGAACTGTAAGTAAGGATGGTTTTAAAGCGCGCTGGCGCATGTTGTACTACAATCGCCCATTTCCGCAGCAATGGGTGGATAATGACAGACTGCTCAGTAACGATAAAAAGCTTGCCGATGCCATATTCGGTGTAAAATTACGCCTGCCCGTTGATCAGTATCAAAAAACAATGCGTACCAGTAAGTATGCCCTGCTCATCATCGCTTTAACGTTTATCTCGTTGTTTTTAACCGAGGTGATCCGTAAACAAAGGATACATATATTTAATTACATACTCATTGGTATAGCCATGATTATTTATTACTCTTTGTTGCTTTCTTTCTCCGAGCAGGTGGGGTATAATTATGCTTATCTCATCGCTTCGGTATCAACCATCGTGTTGGTGTCGGTGTTCATCGCATCCTTGTTAAAAAGGAAAATGGCCGCCTGGTTGTTTGCCTTTATCCTATCGGTTTTTTACGCCTTTATTTTTGTGATCATCCAACTGGAAGATTTCGCGCTCATTATTGGTAGCATCGCTTTATTTATAGTTGTAGCTATACTGATGTACTTCTCACGCAAAATAAATTGGGAGAAACATTAAAATAGAAACGGGGATAGTGAAAGATCTATCCCTTTTTTTTATTAAATACCGTATACCGATTTGGTTTTTAGTATAATATTTACTATGTTAGCATAATAAATTTTTTATCATGAGTCCCGAACTGACAGAATTTTCAGACCTGATTGATGAGCAATTTGACATAGCCGATATGGATACCGACGATTTTGTATCCTACATATTGAGCCTGTTTGCCTGATTGCAGATCACATTGCTGGTAGTTCGCTTTTAAGCGGAAAGGATATTCTTTTGTCCGGCAATTCATGAAACCGAGCTTTTAAAACCTAAACCTTATTAACCCAAAACGAGCCGTGAAGCAGCCAATTTGTTGTTTCACGGCTCTTAAACCTTTAACCAGGTGCGTTTACCCTGGGTTTACATGTAAACCCACTTTTTGAAGCGGAAATTAATTTAATATATTGATTGTCAATTAAATATATCGATGTTAGCCATAAAAAGTGTAAACCCATGTAAACCCACTTTTTACTTATCTCTAACCTCCTGTTTTTATCCTAAATAAATACGGTTAACTTTGCACCCTGATGAATAAAGTTGCCAAACAGAAGTTTTTTGAGGATGTCCGGATCATTGATATTGCCGAAGAAGGCAAAGGTGTAGGTAAAACCGACGATTTTGTGCTTTTTGTAGATAAAGCCATTCCCGGCGATGTAGCCGACGTACAGGTTTACAAAAGCAAAAAGAATTTTGGCGAGGGCCGGATAATCGCGCTCAAACAGCCATCCGAATACCGGGTTGAACCCTTTTGTGAACACTTTGGCACCTGTGGGGGCTGCAAATGGCAGCATATGACTTATGAAGGTCAGCTCAAATTCAAACAAAAATCTGTGGCCGATGCCCTTGGCCGCATAGCCAAAATTGACGTACAGGGCATCATAGACATAGTACCGTCGCCCGAAGATCGTTATTATCGGAATAAACTGGAATATACATTTTCTGATAAACGCTGGCTTTACGACGGCGAAAACAAGGAAGATGAAACCCTGAATATGAACGCCCTGGGTTTCCACATTCCCGGCCGTTTTGATAAAATATTGGATGTAAAGCATTGCTATCTGCAGGCCGAACCATCCAATACCCTGCGCAACAGCATCCGCGATTTTGTAATTGCACAGGGCTACACTTTTTATAACCTGCGCAATCATGAAGGTGCTTTGCGCAACCTCATTGTACGTACCTCATCAACCGGCGAAGTAATGGTTATTGTGGTATTTGCCTATGTAAGCGAAGAGGAAGTAAACAAACTGATGAGTTTTATTGATGCCGGTTTCCCGGAAATCACTTCGCTGCTGTACATCATCAACCAGAAAAAAAACGATACCATTTTTGATCAGGATGTGATAGCCTTTAAAGGGCCCGAATACATCCATGAAGAAATGAATGGCATCAAATTCCGTATCGGGCCGAAATCATTTTACCAAACCAACAGCATCCAGGCACTGCGCCTGTATGAAATAACCCGCGATTTTGCCGGTTTTAAAGGCGATGAACTGGTATATGACTTGTACACCGGCGCCGGTACCATTGCTAACTTTATTGCCGGGCATGTAAAAGAGGTAGTGGGAGTAGAGTATGTTCCTACCGCTATTGAAGATGCTAAAGTGAATTCGGCCATCAACAATATCACCAATACCAAGTTTTACGCCGGTGACATGAAAGATGTGCTGGTTGCTGATTTCGTAGCAGAGCATGGTAAACCTGATGTGATCATCACCGATCCGCCCCGCGCGGGCATGCACCCAGATGTGGTGAACCGCCTTATGGAAATTGAAGCTCCAAAAATTGTTTATGTAAGCTGCAATGCCGCTACCCAGGCCCGCGACCTGCTGGTACTCAAGGAAAAATACGATACTGTAAAAATACAACCCGTTGATATGTTCCCACACACACAGCATGTGGAAAATGTGGTGTTACTGGTGTTAAGGAGTAATTAGTTCGTAGATCATGGTTCATAGTAAAAAGAGGAAAAATCGAAAGAGAAAAATTGAGGCAATCCTTTAATTCAACGAATCAGGATTCAGACAAAAGAAGTATCAACGTAATCAAAAAAATCAACGGTCAATATGCAACCCGAAGATCTGTTAAACGAAGGCAATGAAAGCCAGCAACCGGCAAAGGACAGCCCGCTGTTGAGCCTGGAGCGTGAGCTTAAAATTTTTAAAGAATCTATCCATGAAGTGGCCGTCGAAATTATGATGGAGGGGCTATCTTCTTACCCTATTTTTATAGCGCATCAGCATGAACTAAGTCTTGGAGAAGTGATCCTGGATCGTAACGAGCTGAACACCGATTGGAGTATCCATGCCTCAACCCTCGAAGAGTTTGAGGAGCGCGGTGTGATCAAGCCCGAACTAAAAGACCGTTTTATCAACAGCTATAAAAACCCCAACGATTTTATGTGCATTTTTGTGGTGGTACCCGAGGGCGCGAATTTTGTTTATTTCCCGTATGGGAAATGATTGTTGCAAGGTTTCAATGTTGTAAAGTTGAAAGGTTAAGGCGTATATTTACAAGGTTGATACTTAAAAACATTACAACGTTCAAACATTAGAACATTTCAACAAAGAAGCGCACATGTCTGAAAAGAAACTCCTCATATTAAATCAGCACCAGATAGAGCAAAAGCTCGACCGTATTGCCTACCAGATCCTGGAAGATAATTTTGACGAACAGGAGATCATCATTGCGGGCATATTACCCCGTGGCAATCATATTGCGCAACGGATCAAAACTATCCTGGATGGTATAGCCCCATTTACCAGTAAATTGCTCACCATTGAGCTCGAAAAACAAAGCAGCACCCTGCAGGCTAAAGTTGATTTTGATGTTCAGGAATGCAGCAATAAAGTGGTGATTCTGGTTGATGATGTACTGAATAGTGGCAAAACGCTGGCCTACGGTTTTGCGGTGTTTTTAGATGTACCCCTCAAAAAACTGCGTACAGCCGTATTGATAGATCGCAACCATAAAAGCTTCCCTGTAACTACCGATTTTGCCGGTGTTGCTCTTTCTACTGTGATCAAAGAACATGTGGATGTGGTGCTGGATGAAGATGGTGAAGAGGACGCGGTTTATTTGAGGTAATTTATTCGGTGTAAAAAGTACCCCTTGAGTATGTTTTAGCTTTACCGCCGATTAAAACCCGATCATCAATATCTATACAAACTAATTCACCCATTCTGTCAGATAATTGGAGTGCTCTCATTTGTTTTTTATGGAGTTTATTGCTCCAGTAGGGTATCAACGAGCAATGGGCCGAGCCTGTTACCGGGTCTTCTAATATGGATGCCTGCGGTGTAAAATAACGGGATACAAAATCGCAATTATCGCCTTTCGCGGTAACTATAACGCCACCCGGATCAAGGTTAATCTGATCAAGGAGTTGTTTATCAACTTTAATATCCCTTATTTCCTGTTCACTGTCATAAACCAAAACCAAATCTCTTGATTGTAGCGTTGTTTTTGGTTGTATATTGAGCGCGCTTTTGATTACTTCTGGTAAAGAAGCGGGTACAGGATTTCTCGAGGGGAAATTTAGCCAATAAAGGCCATCCTTGTCATTAAAAGTTACAATAAGCTCACCGCTGATAGTATTGAAAATTATTTTCTCTTCGGGGTAGTTAAGAATGGTTTTAAGCACATGGGCTGCTGCTAAAGTTGCATGGCCGCATAAATCCATTTCAATTTCAGGGGTAAACCATCGCAGATGGACCCCATGATCATTAATTACAAAAAATGCGGTTTCGGCTACGGCATTTTCTTTAGTGATATTTAAAAGTACATCATCAGGAAGCCAGCTTTTGAGTGGGACTACGCAGGCTGGGTTTCCTCCAAATATTCTATCAGTAAAACTGTCGATCTGAAAAAAATCTAATTCCATTCTGTTTTATTGTTGATTGAAGCTGGGATTTAATCCCAGTGCTTCTTCCAGTTTTTCTACAGACATGTCAATGCCTTCTACAATGTGAGCGGCCTGTAAATAAAAACTTTCCCGCTCGGCCAGTTTGCCGGTTATAAATTCAACCAGTTCATCACCTTGTTTGCCTTGTAATACCGGGCGCACGGTTTTGCTGTTGGTGAGCCTGTCGGCCAGGGTTTTAGGCGATAGTTTGATATACAGGGTTTGGCCATGCGTATTCATCCATTGCATATGGTCAAAAAAGCAAGGGAGGCCACCACCTGTTGATACCACTACATTCTCTGGGTATTCGGTTTGTTTCAGCACTTCCGATTCCAGTTTACGAAAAGAATCTTCGCCAAAGCTCGAAAAATATTCGGCTATGCTCATGCCTGCTTTTGCTTCGAGCACATGGTCCAGATCAATAAATTCATAGCCTAATTTGGCTGCCAGTTTACGGCTCCAGGTGGTTTTTCCACAGCCCATAAAACCAACTAAAAAGTACTTCATGTAGCAGTAATTATTGAATTAGTGAGTTATTGAATTAGTGAATTTTTCCATCTCCTTGGGCTGCCTCATCTGCATATTTGCACATATAGAATCTGCACATTTTACTGTATCAGCTTAATTTAACCCGCGGATCGATCCAAACATAAATAATATCGATCAGAATACTGATCACCACAAAAATAAAGGCGATAAAAAGGATAGATCCCATCACCACCGGAAAGTCCGACATCTCCAGGGCATCAACAGTGGCCTTGCCCAAGCCATTGTATCCAAAAATATATTCTACAAAAAACGAACCCGCCAGTAACGATGCAAACCAATTGGCTATAGCCGTGATTACCGGGTTCAATGCGTTTTTTAAAGCATGGCGATAGATGATGGCCCGGTTGCCAAGTCCTTTTGCTTTCGCGGTGCGGATATAATCTTGTCCCAGTACATCCAGCATGGCATTGCGGGTAAGCTGCACAATAATAGCCAACGGGCGCAAACCCAGCGTGATCATCGGTAATATTAAATTCCGGATGCTGACCACCTCGCCCCGGAAAGGATCATAACTATACAAACTGCCCGACATATTGAGACCGGTATATTTACTCAGCTCAAAACCAAATATCCAGGCAATAATAATCCCGGCGAAAAACGATGGCGCAGATATACCCAGTGTCGAGAAACTGATGGCCAGCTTATCTATCCAGGTATCTTTATTTACCGCGCTTAATACACCCAAAAACACGCCGATAATGATGGCGAATATCATTGCCGTGGTAGCCAGTACTAAGGTGTTGGGGATAACGTCCATCAATAAGCTTGCTACATCCTTACGGGTTTGGTACGACCGGCGCAAATAAGGCCATTTCAGCGCCAGCACTTTGGTATCACTCACTGCGAACAGCTTGGCGTAATGATACCGTTGCTGTTCTTCGGTATTATTTAAGTGAATGCCTACCGGCGAAAGATCATTCAGATAATAGGCAAACTGCACAGGTATGGGTTTATCCAAACCAAACTCTTTGCGTACGGCCTGTAACGATTGTACATCGGCGCGCTGACCCTGTGTCATCCGGGCCGGGTCGACAGGTAAAATATTGAACAGAAAGAAAACCACCAGCACAACGCCCAGCATTACCGCTAGTCCGTAAAATAATTTGCGGATGAGGTAACGGATCATAACTACTGTTTCTGGAAGTATTTTTTTACTAAACCATCATAAGTAGGTACCGTGTGGTAATGCCATTTGTTAATGATAGTACCGTTTTTAAGCAGCAGCACACCCGGATTGGCCCTCACCATTTCTTTCAGCGGAACGCCATCGGCGTAAAAAATTTCGGTAACCAGTTTATGTGCTTTGGCAAATGCTTCGGCGCTTTGTGCCGAATTGGACGTAAGTAATACCGTGCGGATATTATAATTTTCGGTAGCGTTTATAGCCAGCGCGTTTAAGCGGTTGATAGCTTCGGCATTGGTTTTATCCAGATCATGAGCTACGATAACCAGGCTATAAAATGGATTGGATAATAACTCTTTGGTATAATCATTACCCTGGCCATCCTGTATAGATAAATCGCGGATCTTGGGTTCGAAGCCTTTTTTAACCAGGCGGCTTTCCGGGTTTCCTACAACTTCCCAATTAGCGTCCTTCCAGATATTGGTTTTCAGGTACTCTTTATCGCTCATGGTTTTGGTTTCGCCGGTCTTTTTGTTTTTAAGATTGTAGGTTACCTCAAATTCATCCAGCTGTACTCCCGGCGGAATTTTCATCTCGTCGGGAATATTAGCGCCTATTTTATACGGTAAAAAATCGATGATAGGCATAAAGTTATAGGTATATATGCCAAAACTCAATGCAACAACGGCTGCGCCGATAAGCCATTTATCGGCCGTTTTAGGTTTAAATATGGGCTGTATTTTTTTACGGTTGATAAATGGCACCAATACCAGTAAAAGCAGGATCATATCCTTACTGAAGGATTGCCAGGGCGTTAGCGGTATAGCATCACCAAAACAGCCGCAGGTTTGTACCACCTTAAAAAAGGCCGAATAGAAAGTTAAAAAGCCAAAAAATATAATGAGCAGCAATAATCCCCAGGCCACTTTTACAGCGCGAACACCGATAAGCAGGGCAAAACCCAGAACCATTTCCAATGTGCACAGCAATACAGCTATAGTAAGCGCAAAGCCATTCAGGAACATGATATGGAAAACCTCAAAATACTCCTCCAGCTTGTACGAAAAACCCAGCGGATCATTAGCTTTAATCAGTCCCGAAAAAATAAATAATAAACCAACCGCTATCCTGCAAAACCAAATAAAGCTGTTTTTCATAGTTATATGTTATGAGATCAAAGATTTTGGGAGTAAGGAGCAAGGACTTTTTCTTTGTCTTGTTTTAAAAATCTTTGCTCTTTGTTCCTTTTATCCTTGCTCCAAAAATTCTTGCTCCAAAAGTCTATTATACCCCTAATTTTATTAAAGCGAACACTGAATAATTGAGCATGTCCTGGTAATTGGCTTTCACGCCCTCAGATACTTCGGTAAGGCCCTGGTTATCCTCAATTTGTTTAACACGCAGTAGCTTCATCAATATCAGATCGGTTAATGAACTGATGCGCATATCGCGCCAGGCCTCGCCATAGTCGTGGTTTTTGGCAAACATGAGTTCCTTGGTTTCCTTTACGCGCTCGTCAAACAGGCGCTCTACATGATCGGGGGCAAGCTCCATGGCGGTTTCGGCACTGCATTCCAACTGCATCATGGCAATAACGCAGTAATTTACTATGCCAATATATTCGCCGGTAATATCCTCACCCACCTTAGATACTTTTTTTTCTTCCAGGGTACGTATACGCTGGGCTTTGATAAATATCTGATCCGTGATGGATTGCGGGCGCAGTATGCGCCATGCGGTTCCGTAGTCGCGGGTCTTTTTCATGAAAAGGCCCTTACATGTGTTAATTACTGCGTCGTACTCTGCTGATGTATTAGCCAAAAGTTGAAATATTTGAATGTTGAAACGTTTTGAATAAAGCGTGCTTGCGCCAATGCTGCAAAGTTAAACTAAATTACAATATTTAAACTTTGTAAAACACATGGTTCAAGATACATTTTTTCATAAAAAAACTACCCTGAACGCGAGGGGAAAACTCATCGACCTATCCAGCCCAAAGGTTATGGGGATCATCAATATTACGCCTGATTCATTTTATGCCGGCAGTCGCAAGCCCGGTATTGACGAGGCCCTGCAGCAAGCTGAAAAGATGCTGGCTGACGGTGCCACTTTTTTAGATATCGGGGCATATTCTTCGCGGCCCAATGCCGAAGATATTGCCATTGCCGAAGAAACCGACCGCCTGTTGCCTGCTGTTGAGGCTATTGCAGCAGCTTTTCCTGACGCGGTGATGTCTATTGATACCTTCCGGGCGCAGGTTGCCGAGGCTGCTATTAATGCTGGCGCGCATATCATCAATGATATATCGGGTGGAACCCTGGATGAAGCTATGTTTACCACCGTTGCCAGTTTGCAGGTTCCCTACATTTTGATGCACATGAAAGGCACGCCGCAGACTATGAATCAATTAGCCCAGTACGATGATGTTTTTACCGAAGTACTCGACTATTTTGTAACCCGGTACCAGCAGCTAAAGCAATTGGGTGTACACGATGTGATCATCGACCCGGGTTTTGGTTTTGCCAAAAAGAACGAACATAATTATAACCTGATGAACCGCCTGCAGGATTTTGATATGTTATGCTTACCAACCTTAGTAGGTATCTCCCGCAAACGGATGATCTACGGACTACTAGAAACTACTGCCGCCGAAGCCCTGAATGGTACCACCGTTTTGAACACCATAGGCCTGATGAAAGGCGCCAATATCCTGAGAGTTCATGATGTTAAAGAAGCGGTAGAAGCCGTAAAGATCTGGGAAGCGGTTAACAGCTGAAAAACTTTTTAAACCTCAAATTTTAACAAATTTTTGCTCAAAAAGGCCCTTTTTTTCATCAAAAGTGTTCGGAAAACATCAATTTTAACACTTTTTAACAAATTTTAACCGTGTTTTTAATGTGCTTTTTTAGGTTTAAAAAGTATTAAATATTTGATTTTCAAATAACTAATAGAAAAATGGATGCTTTCTGGCTTGCTTTTTCCCTTAACTAAACAGCCCGGTTCTCCTTTTTGAAGAGGAACCGGGCTGCTAGCTATACAAAGATACGAAATTTAAGGATGCCTTAAAATGGCTATATTTAGTTTTTAATATTCAATAAGCTTATCATGAAAAATTTACTGCTCCTGCTATTTGTTGTACTCCTGTCATCCAAATCCTTTGCCCAGCAGCCGGATCAGGAGGGTATTAAACAAACCATCAATACCCTGTTTGACGCCATGCGCAAGGGCGATAGTACCCTGCTGCGGTCAACATTTGCAAAAGATATTGTCTTTCAGAGCGTCGCCAACAAAAAGGATGGTTCAGTTGCCCTGGTGACTGAAAACGCGAATGATTTTATAAAGCAAATAGGCACGCCGCATAAGGAAGTGTACGATGAACAGATTGTTTATAACGATATTAAAATTGACGGCGACCTGGCCAGCGTTTGGGCGCCCTACAAATTTTACCTGGGCAAAACGTTCAGCCATTGCGGGGTGGATGTTTTCCAGTTGATGAAAACCAAAGATGGCTGGAAGATCATTTATATTGTAGATACGCGCAGGAAAGATAATTGTCTTTAGTGGTGAGTAGTGAGAAAGAAAACAATATGAAATTAAAAGCATGGGAAAGTGCGATTCCCTCCCGACGGGAGGGGGAGGGAGGGGTTTCTTCGCTATGCTTGTGGTATAAATCCCTCCCTGTTACTACACTATCCCTCCGCTCCCCTCCCCTCCCCAAGGAGGGAATTTAAGCTGCAAATAATCATTTGCGTTTTAATGTGTATTGGGGGCTTAACAGGGAATCTTAAAAAACATAAAACTTTACAACGCCCCCAGTTTCACCATGCCATAAAACAAACCCGTGCAGTGCATGGCCTGGGCTATTTTATTTTCGAGCAGCAGTTGTTTTACTTCGGCGATGGTGTATTCTTCTACGATTAACTCTTCATGAGCATCCAATGACTGATCTTTTACTTTTTTGCCGCCTTTGGCCAGGTAAGTAAAAGTTTGATTGTTGGCGGTTGCCGGGTTGCCGTACACGGTACACAGATGTTCAAAATTATCAAACTGGTAGCCCGTTTCTTCCAGCAGTTCGCGGCGCAGGGCTTCCTCTGGTTTTTCGTCACCGTCGATAACACCACCCGGAGGTTCGAGCGAAATAATTCCGGCAGCATGGCGGTATTGTTTTACCATCAATACTTTATTGTCTTCGGTTATAGCTACGCCGTTAACCCAGTTGCTGTATTCCAATACGTAGTAATCATCAACTATTCGGCCATCGGGCATTTCGCATTTGTCAATCCGCAAGGTAGCCCAGGGGCCTTTATGTATGTAATGTGATGAAAGTAGTTTCCAGGTGAGATCCATTATTTAATTAGTGAATTATTGATTTAGTGAATTAGTGATGGGGGGAATGTTTAATTAGTGAATTAGCGATTTAGTGAAGTTGGTAGTTAAATTCTGAAAATTAGTTAATTCTGAAAATTCTGATTCAGACAAAAAATCACTAAATCACTAAATCAATAATTCAGTAATTCAAAAAATCACCAGCTGCCACTTGAGCCGCCGCCGCCGAAATCGCCGCCGCCAAAACCACCGAAGCCCCCACTGTCGCCGCCACCACTATCATTACCTCCACCGCTGAAGCCTCCCCAGCCACCACCACCGCTGCCACGACCTAGCAGATTGCCGGCTAAGAACCACCAGAAAGGACTGGCTCCGCCACGGCTACCAATGATCTGGCGACCGCCACCACCGCCACCGCGGTTGCGGAAAATGAGTACGATGATCACAATTACGATGATAATGACAATGAGCACACTGCCGCCACCGCCGCCATTTTGTTTAGCCTGTGGTTTTTTATCGGCCTTGTACTCGCCTTTGGTATATTTAATGATCTGATCTACGCCTGCATTTAACCCGCCATAGTAGTCGCCCGCTTTAAAGCGTGGGTTAATATCATTCACCCTGATCTCCTGGGTTACAATATCAGGCAATGCACCTTCGGCGCCGTAGCCGGTTTGAATAGTAAGTTTCCTGTCGGCAAGGGCCACCAGAATAAGTATGCCGTTGTTTTTTCCTTTTTGCCCGATACCCCATTTACGACCCAGCGCGGCACCATATTCGGCGATGTCATAGTTCCCTACCGATTTGATCATTACAATAGCGATCTGGGTGGAGGAGGAATCGTTAAAAGCTACCAGTTTACTCTCCAGCCGTTGTTTATCATCGGCAGACAGGGTGTTAGTATAATCGGTAACCAGCGTGTTTGATCGTTCCGGAAAATCCTGAGCAAACACGGCAAAGGCGCACAACACCAGGGTAAAGAACAATATGATTTTTTTGAACATGAGTTTTAAAGGTTAATCGCCATCCATAAAGGCAACGTCATCAGGCAATTCATTGTTATTATCCCCGGTATGCGGAAAATACTTCTGCAACTGTTCGCCGGCAATTTTTAAGCCGGTAACTATGCCCTCTATAATATCGCCATACTTAAAATGCTGCAGCATATCTTCCTTGGTAGCGTCCCAAAAATTGGCCGGTACCACCGAATTGATGCCCGCATCGCCAATAATGGCAAATTTCCGATCTACAGTGGCTACATAAATCAATATGCCATGGCGCAGTTTGGTTTTGTGCATATTAAGCTGGTAAAAATATTTAGCGGCACGATCAAGCACATCTTCGCTGCATTTTTTTTCGATGCATACCCTGATCTCGCCCGAACTGCGGTTCTCGGCTTCCTGTATAGCTTTGCGTATCCGCAGCTGCTCTTCTTCGGTAAATACGGGCATCTTTTTAATTATTGAATTATTGAATTAGTGAATTACTGAGTAATTGAATTAACGATTAGTGAATTGGTGATCTGGAATGCTTTCCTGAAGCTCAAATCACTAATTCACTAAATCAATAATTCACTAATCAGAATTGAACCTTAGGGGCTTTATCAGCTCCGGGTTCGGCGGTGAAATAGCCTTTTTCGCTAAAGCCAAACATTTTGGCTGTTATATTGGCCGGGAACGAGCGGATCTTGGTGTTAAATTCCTGTACGGAAGCGTTAAAATCCTGGCGGGCTACCTGTATACGGTTTTCGGTACCTTCAATCTGCGCCTGTAAACCCAGGAAGTTTTCGTTGGTTTTTAAGTTAGGATAATTTTCTGTTACCGATAATAAACGACCCAACGCGGTGCTTAATTCACCCTGCGCTGCCTGGAAAGCTTTGATGGATTCCGGGGTAAGCTTGGTAGGGTCAACCTGTACAGATGTTGCTTTGGCGCGTGCTTCAACAACGGCGGTTAAGGTACCTTTTTCAAAATTGGCAGCTCCTTTAACGGTGTTCACCAGGTTAGGGATCAAATCGCTGCGGCGCTGATACTGACTTTGAACGGCCGCCCATTTGGTTTTTACGTTTTCATCCATTTTAACCATGCTGTTATAACTGCATGAGCTTAATGACATTGCCGCCGTTATAATTAATATTACCGAGAATAACTTTTTCATTTTAATTATGCTTTTTAGTGATGTGTTTCAAATTAGATTACAAAAGGCGTACCGTTGTTACAACAGTTAATGGTTATGACAACATGGCAAGATACACATCGCTAAAGATAATCAAAACATTTGTGGTACGCGATTAAAGCATGGAGATGATTTTTTAGGATAGGAAGGACTTTGGGGACGCTAAGAAATAGATTTGTCATACTGAACGCAGTGAAGCATCGGTTATTGAACTTTTCAATTGTAAAACAGATCCTTCGTCCCTCAGGATGACATGTTTTAGGGGGGCTTATAAAAAGGGCTGTGTGTCTGAGCCTGTCGAAGACTCGCGCGTAGAGGCCTGCCCACCATGGTTCGACGGAGCTCACCGTGACATCCTTGTTTTATTATTAAATATGCATTTGATTATGGAATAAGCTTTTATGGCTTACTGGTATAAGTTCAGGCGGGTTGCCTGAACTGCGGCGGTGATAAGTGTACGGGTTATGGGATAACCGGGCGGAAAAGGGGGCAGGGTAAGGGCTGATTACCCTGCCAGGCAATGCTGCTCACGCATGGTAAGCTGGCCAATCATGTCTTTTAAAATATTGCGTGCACGGTATAAGGTAGTGCGTGATAACAATTCTGTCATACCCAATGAGCTGCCAATTTCCTGATGGGAGTAGCCCTCAATAGCATACATGCTAAATACAGAACGGTAAGTTTTGGGTAGTTTCTGGATCAGTTTCATCAAATCTTTTGCTTCCAGTCCGTTATCATTGTATGATCTGCTGCCCATAGCCACGCTGTTTTCGGCGGCAAAATCTTCCACCAAAACCATGGGTTTTAATTTGCGGTAGCGTGATATGGCGCAATGTACCATAATACGGCGGATCCATCCTTCCAGGCTGCCCTCGCCACGGTAATTGTTCATGTTTTTGAACATTTTTATAAAGCCTTCCTGTAATATATCCTGTGCTTCGTCTTTATCAGTTGCATAGCGCATGCAAACTGCCAGCATTCTTGGGGCCAATGCCCTGTATAATTGTTCCTGTTGCTTGCGGTCGTTTTTCAAACATCCTTCCCATAGGGTCATCAAGCGGTCTTCGGCGATATTCATTTTGTGTGTTATTTTTATAACGAGCCTATGCCAATACCAATGCCATTTTATAAGTTATTGATTTTCAATTAAATAAATTTTAATGGTCATTTCAAACTGTTCGATAGCGGACGGTTAATGTGCACGGGCGAACAGTTTGGTTTTACATGTTTTAACGGATATCACCCTTTTAGGGGGAGGAGAAAGGGGCCACACCCAACCCTCTCCATCCCGATAGCTATCGGGAGAGAGGGCTTTACTTAACATATCTGACTCCCTCTCCAAAGGAGAGGGCTGGGGTGAGGCCTTTTTTCCTTACCTTTGCACAGCTCCGGGATAAAAACCTGGCAATTATCATGATCAAAGAAGTAGAAATAGTATGCCCGCCCGGGCAGCAAGAAGATGAAGCCGTAATAACCCGTTTGGCGGCGGCTTCTCTGAATATTCAACCCCAAAAAGTTTCGGCAGTAAAAGTTTTAAAACGATCCATAGATGCGCGTGGTCGCAAGGTGGTTTACCGCATGCAGTTGCAGGTGTTTTTGGATCAGCCTTATCAGCCCGAAATATTTACCGTTAATTATCCTGATGTGCAGTTTGGCAGGCCCGTTATTATTGTAGGCGCCGGTCCCGCAGGGATATTCGCGGCGCTGCAATGTATCCAGTCGGGATTAAAGCCCATTATTGTAGAACGTGGTAAGGACGTAAAACAGCGCCGGCGGGATTTGGCCAATATTAACAAGCAAGGCCTGGTAAATCCCGAATCAAATTATTGCTTTGGCGAAGGAGGGGCTGGAACTTACTCGGATGGTAAACTATATACCCGGTCTACCAAACGTGGCGATGTAAACCAGGTGCTGAAAATGTTTGTAGCGCATGGTGCCGAGGAGAATATATTGATAGATGCCCGGCCGCACATCGGCACCAATAAACTACCGCAGATCATCACCGCCATGCGCGAAACCATACTGAATGCCGGCGGCGAGATATTGTTTGATACCAAAGTGACCAGCTTACTGGTAGAATTTGGCAAAATAAAAGGCGTAAAACTGGCCAATGGCGAAAAACTGACGGCCGATGCGGTAATACTGGCTACGGGCCACTCTGCACGCGATGTTTTTGAAATGCTGCATCATCAACATATATTGATTGAGGCTAAGCCTTTTGCATTGGGGGTGCGGATAGAACATCCCCAGGAAATTATCGACCGGGCCCAATACCATTGTGAATATCGCGGCCCTGATCTGCCGCCATCCTACTATAACCTGGTGGAGCAGGTGGACGATAGGGGCGTATTTTCCTTTTGTATGTGTCCCGGCGGTATCATTGCCCCCTGCGCAACGGAACCGAATGAAATTGTGGTGAACGGCTGGAGCCCATCTAAACGGAACAACCCTTTTGCCAACTCGGGAACTGTAGTGCAGATCAATATGGAAGATGTGGCCGGTGATGACAACGATCCTTTTAAAATGCTGCGCTTTCAGCAGGAGATTGAGAAAGCAGCTTTTGTGGCAGGAGGTGGTAACCTGGTAGCTCCGGGTCAGCGTATGGTTGATTTTGTGGAGGGGCGTTTGTCGCGAGATCTGCCGGAAAACTCCTACCTGCCCGGAACCAAAAGTACCGAGTTGAAAGAAATACTGCCTTTATGGATCCATAAGCGGCTGCAAAAAGCGCTGCCAGCCTTTGGCAGAAAGATGAAAGGTTATTATACAAATGAAGCTATATTAGTAGGAGTGGAGTCGCGCACATCATCGCCGGTAAAAGTTCCACGCGATAAGGAAACACTGCAGCACCCGCAGGTTCAGGGTTTGTTTCCTTGTGGTGAGGGTGCCGGTTACGCGGGTGGCATTATTTCTGCGGCAATTGATGGCATCAACTGCGCTTTGGCAACTTTAAAAATATTAGCATGAGTACCTCAGAAAATCTTTCGCACGAATTGCAAAATGTACTGTCGGGCAATCCCTGGTATGGTTCGCCGGTTTATACTATATTAAAAAGTGTCAACTTTGAAACCGCGTACGAAAAGCCGCCGGGCTCAATACATAATATAGCCGAAATAGTGCTCCACATGATTGCCTGGACAGAAGAGGTGATGGATAGGATGAACGGCCTGCCATCGGGCCTGCCCACCAGTGGCGACTGGCCACCTATAGGCAAACCTGACGAACAAAAATGGCAGAATTATGTTGAAGATTTGAAACTGGTTAACGTAAATTTGATTGGCATCATCCAAAACTTCCCTCCGGATCAATGGAATGAGCCAACAAACGACGAAAGGAACCGCGAACAGGGAACCGGTGTTACCTATGAAGAACTGATCAACGGATTGATACAGCATCATATCTATCACTCGGCCCAGATAGCGTTACTAAAAAGGATAATTAATGGCTGATAAAAAAACATTGGTATTGGGCGCTACGCCTGATCCCAGCAGATACGCTTACCTGGCCTCGAACAGACTGGTAAGCAAAGGACACACCATCGTAAATGTAGGGATAAAAACGGGTGAGGTAGCTGGTGTACCCATCGAAAAGCCCGAAATCATCCATCACGATATTGATACGGTAACCTTATATGTTGGTCCACAACATCAACCGGAACTATATAACTATATATTAGATACTCATCCGAAGCGAATTATTTTCAACCCAGGTACCGAAAACTCCGAGCTGCGCCGTCTGGCCAATGAAAAAGGTATCCAGACAGAGAATGCCTGCACGCTGGTGCTGTTATCTATAGATGGGTATTGAGCCCCCCAGCCCCCTGAAGGGGGAACTCTTAGCGGGTTACTTGTCAGAACCACGATTTTCATGATTAAGGGATTACTATGATTTTTTGGAGTGGTTAATGAAAATCGTGGTAATCCCTTTATCTGTTTAATCCCGGTTCAGACAAAAGCACCCGGCTCATCAAAAGCTCCCCCTTCAGGGGGCTGGGGGGCTCGGGGCATGACTTATAATCCTGATCTCTTTAGGATAATAGTTATTGATACGATTGGGCAGGAGTTTAGCCCAACCCATGGCCTGGCTTTGAAAGGTCATCAAACTCCAGCCTTTTTGGGTAGGGTTCAGGTCGATATTATCCCGGCGCAGGTATTGGATAGCCTGATCATAGTTAAGTTCGGTTTGTAAAACTGCGTCCTTATTAATAATAGTGCTCAGGGCCAGTTCATGGTCGGGTATCAGATCTTTCCCCATCAGCTGACCTACGCGTACGCCAGATTTTTTGAGATACAGGTGGCGTTGCAAAATATTCAGACTTTCTTTATGTGCGCGGTTAATGACCAGCCAATCATCATTTACTTTAAAATAATAGAAACTTTCGGGGTTATAGAGATAGGTCTTTACCTGGTCAATTTCCTTGCTGCTTATTTTTTGCTGCATATTGTTTTTAAAGTTGCCCAACTCGCCTGTATTGTTTCTCTTGCGCAGGCAGGAGGCAAACAAACCTTCGCCCTTTACCTGGCCTGGATAAAAGCGGTAACCCCATGCTTTTTGCTGCGCCGATTCGGTTTCCACAATACCCCACTCCTTATATATAGGTATACGGATGCTTTCCAGATCGAATTCCTGGCAAAGCCAATCGAGGATATCCTCATTTTCCTGGTGCGAGTAGGAGCAGGTACTATATATAAGGTAACCATCCTCGTTTAAGGCGGGGAGCATATCGGCCAAAATCCGTTCCTGCCGTTGATGACAGAGATTGACGTTGGCTTCAGACCACTCGTTCATCGCCTGCGGATCTTTGCGAAACATGCCCGAGCCAGAGCAGGGGGCATCAACCAGGATAATATCAAAAAAGCTTTTGAGCCGGCCAATGTCTTTAGGGTCGTTATTACTCACGATGACGTTGCTTTGGCCCCACCGGCTCAGGTTATCTGTTAATATAGGTACACGCGTTTTAATGATCTCGTTAGCCACCAGCAGATCATCAGCCCCGATAGCCGAATTAAGCAGGGTGCTTTTACCGCCCGGCGCCGCGCAAAGATCAAGCACTTTGATAGGTTGCTCCTTATTTTGCCTGATGTGTTTCATGATATGATCAATAAACATCGACGATGCCTCCTGTACATAATAACATCCGGCATGAAAAAGAGGGTCAAAAGTGAAGGACGGACGGGTATCTAAATAAAAACCATCGGCACACCAGGGCACTTGCGCGCTTGTTTTTAAGGCCGAGGGTTTAAATGGATTTAATCTTATAGAGGTAGGCGCCTCAGAATTTTCATGGGCTTTAATAAAATTTTGCTCATCAAATCCACTTTCTGCGCTTAAAGAGGCCAGGAAGTTTTCGGGAAATGGGTGGTTGTTCATATACTTTTCAAATATACAAATTAGGTAAATGCTATTATTATAGGATAAAGAAGGCTTGTTACGACAGAATTTAGGGTTAGTTTACAGACAGTTGTAAAATAGTTTTAATTATTTCAAAATTTCTCTTGGAAGGGATGTGTTTTTCTCTGTACATTTGTGACCGCTTAAGGAAAAAGGGCGTTGTTTTTTGAAGATTTAGCGAATAAAAAAAAGTTTAAAAAAGTGAAAATTTCACTTGATAAATTAAAAAAGGTTTCGCACCTTTGCAGCCCGCTGAGGGAGGAATAGAAGAGAGGGAAAAGGCGGTCAAAACTTAGAATAAAAAAAAGAAAAAAAAGTTTTGGAAATAAGAAAAAGGTTTCTACCTTTGCACTCCCGAAACGAAGGAAAGAAAA
>NZ_JABGNA010000022.1 GCF_013149275.1 Mucilaginibacter sp. SG564 | reverse complement strand
CAATAAGGGAAAAGTTATCTCTAAAAATGCCATAGCTGAACATTTATGGGGCGATGAAATGGATATGCATGATAATTTTGATTTTATTTATACCCACGTCAAAAACCTGCGCAGGAAACTGATGGATGCGGGGGGGAAGGATTATTTAACTTCTATTTATGGGATTGGTTATAAATTTATGGGGTAATGAAATTATCGGCACATTATACCAGGACGAGTATTTATATAACCTTGACCGTCTTACTGGCCGGGGCGATTATCTATTATTTTGCAATTAATTACATTGCTCAGCAACAACTGGACCAGGGGCTTCAGCAGCAATTGATAGAAGCAGAGGAGTATGTAAGGAGCAGTAACCAGGACCCGCAACAATATGACCTCGACCGTGATCATGCTGTATTTACCAGAACCAATGAGCAAAAATTGCAGAAACGTTTTTTTGATACTACCTATTTCAATCCAAAAGCGCAGCGAAAAGAAGCTGGACGTGCGGTTGAAGACCTAGTGAAATTAAAGCATACGAACTACAAAGTTGTTATAACCATTTCCAGAGCAGGGCAAAAATATCTCATAGAGGTTATTACCATCATTACATTAGTGCTGCTTGCAGGCCTTTTGTTGGTGTTATTTATTATCAATAAGTATATGCTCAATGGTCTTTGGAAACCATTTCAGTTGACTTTAAAAGAAATCAAGCAATTCAATATCGCAGATGTTGACCAGTTTAAAGGAAAACCAAGTAAGGTGACGGAATTTGCTGAACTGAACGAAGCTATTAGGGAAATGTCGTTAAGAGTTACCTATGATTACCTGAACCTGAAGCAATTTACGGAGAATGCCTCCCACGAAATGATGACGCCCTTGGCTGTAGTGACTACGAAACTGGATACACTGATCCAGGATGAAACATTAAGCGCCGGACAATTGGAGCAGATTACGGACATTTACGGGTCTATCAATAAATCCACCCGACTTAATCAATCGTTATTATTGCTGGCCAAACTGGAAAACAAATTGATTACTGATAATGAATCGATTAATCTGAAGACTGTGTTGTCGGAAAAAATGCTGCAGTTTCAAGAACTGATGCAAACTAAATACCTTTCGTTTGAGCATAATTTACAACCCAAACAGTTGCTGGCCAGTAAATACCTGGTCGACATCTTATTAAATAACCTCTTTAGTAATGCGATCAGGCATAATAACACTGGCGGCGTAGTTATTATTGAATTGCACGGAGAGCAATTATCCATTAAGAATACCGGAGCCAATTATTCATTAAATGAACAATTGATCTTCGAACGTTTTCAAAAAGGGAAAGAATCGCAGGGTACTGGTCTTGGATTAACGCTGGTTAAAAATATCTGTCAGCATTATGGTTATGGTATTCACTATGAGTATGATTCCGGGTGGCACACTTTTATCCTCAAGTTCTGAAAAACCTTAGGTAATCCAAGATTAAAAGTCCCTGTTCTGTCAATTTTTTAATACAATTAAGATCTACCATCCAACTACAATTTTGCTTCAGATTGCGGAGATAGTTTTAGGACGAATGTGATTTTACATGCGTTTTAAAGCTAAATACTAATGAAATATCTATGCTTGCTAATCCTTATGTTTTCTATCCTGAAACTTAAAGCACAGGACAATTATGAGATCCAGGTTTATGGTTCTGAAACAGTTGAAAAGGGTAGAACAATGTTGGAGCTGCACAGTAATTTTACCCTCAATGGAAGTAAAACTATCACTAATGGTGAGCTTCCAACAAATCATGTAGAACATGAAACCATTGAGATAACCCATGGCTGGACTACTTGGTTCGAAACCGGTTTTTATTTTTTCAATTCTGTGGGAGATGCCGGACGCACTGCTTACGTAGGCTCGCATATCAGACCAAGAGTTGCCGCACCGCAAAGCTGGAACTGGCCCATAGGTGTGAGTATTTCGACCGAATTTGGCTTTCAGAAAAGTGCATTTTCAGCAAATACCAGCACGTTGGAAATAAGACCCATTGTAGATAAAAAATGGAATAAATTTTATATTTCCATTAACCCAACACTGGAGAAAAGCTTTAAAGGCCCGGATGAAAACCGGGGATTTACCTTTTCACCTAATGTTAAAGGCAGCTATGATGTAACCAAAGTTGTTGCCCTCGGATTAGAATATTATGGTAGTACTGGGCCCTTTTTTCATTATGACATTTTCAAACAACAGGATCACCAGTTATTCGTAGCAACCGATCTAAATTTTGATCCGCAATGGGAATTTAATGGGGGAATAGGTTATGGCTTTACACAAAATGCAGATAAGGCCATTATCAAAATCATTATAGGCAGAAGGTTTTAAATAATCTCAACTCTTCATCAATTGCTACTTCATTTAAACAACGCAAAGCAACCCATGTTTAATCATCATCTTTTCTTTTCGAGGATAACAAAGGCACTGCGCTTGGGTGCCGGCATTACGGATCCCTCCCCTTTTACTGATTTTCCGATCACTTCATTCAAATCGAGATCGGGTACGGCATCCTCCTTGGCGAAATTGAATTGTTGTGAATGTTTAGAATCCCCACGGACATGCGGGGATTTGGTATCCTTTACTTTCTAGCAGAATTGGTTATCATCCATAGTTTAGTATAAATCTCCATTTTATGTATATTGCCAATTAAAGTCATGCAAATTGAAAGTTTTTGCTATGTAAATTGCAACTTTGTCTGTAATTTCATAAGAGATGAGCAAATTTATACCAAGGCAGATAGCACCTATTATTAAGGCCCAACAAACAAAATTTCCTGTTTTAGCTGTTACTGGTCCCCGGCAATCAGGTAAGACAACCTTATTAAAAGAGCTTTTTAGTGATTATCGTTATGTAACACTGGAAAATCCAAATACACGTTTATTCGCATTAGAAGATCCTATTGCTTTTTTGAATCAATACGATCAGAAAGTTATTTTGGATGAGGTGCAACGAGCGCCAGCTTTGTTTTCTTATATACAGAGCAGGGTTGATGAATCCAAAATAATGGGACAATATATTCTATCGGGCTCACAAAACTTCCATTTGTTAAATAGCATTACTCAAACCCTGGCCGGCAGGATAGCCCTATTCAAATTACTCCCTTTGGATTTTACTGAATTAAAGCGTGATGACTTGTTAGCAGATTCCTATATCCAAACCTGCGTTAAGGGTTTCTATCCGGTACCCGATCTTTATAACTCGGCAACAATGAATGTCACGGCTTACTCGTCCAGGCTAATATCTAAATTGTTAAAAAGTGTTAAAACTATTTGAAATTTTTTGGCTGATTTTTTTCTTTGAACCATCAATTTTTAAACATTAAACCATTATCGAAAAAGCATTTTTGAAAGCTATCATTAACCATTTTAGTTGTTAGATCATGTTACCCCAAATCACTATTACCCATTTAAGCGTAGCGCGCAGATTTACATTTCTTTTATTATTTCTGGTATCCGCCTTCGAATCACAGGCACAACAACCAGTCACCTGGCCGGCTGGCAAGTCGGGCTTTACCGCCAAACTGATGAACATCGAGGCCGCAACCAATGAAACCTTCCGTTACAGCACGACGCTCCATAACGGCTCGGCCAGCGCCAAGATCTACGAACTTAAAACCGATATTCCCTTTGGCTGGGCAATCGCTTATAAAGTGGACGGTAGCCAGGTAACTTCCATTAATATGGATGCCGGCAAAACCCAGGATATCGCCATCGAGATTAATGCCACGGCTACCGCCTCCCCGAAAAAATACAAGGTTCCGATCAGGGCCGTATCCGGTTCCGATACCCTATCGCTGAACCTGGAAGCCGTAGTTAAAGGCTCCTACAGCTTGACATTAAGCACACCTACCGGAAGATTAAGCGACGAAGTAACCTCGGGCAGCCAAAAAGAGTTGCAGCTAACCGTCAAAAATACCGGCTCCCTGCCGTTGAATGACCTGCAGGTTACCGCACAATTGCCTACCGGCTGGGAATCTACTTTTGAACCCGCGAGTATCAAACAACTGGAAGCCGGGAAAACCATCGATGTTAAAGCGACCGTAAAAGTGCCGGACAAAACCATTGCCGGGGACTATGCTGCTAATTTTTCGGCAACTAATAGCAATACCAACTCACAGATCGCTTTCCGACTGGCGGTCAAAACGTCCTTGCTTTCCGGCTGGATCGGCGTTTTGGTCATTCTATTGGCCATTGGCATCGTTTATTATCTCATTCGTAAATATGGCAGAAGATAAAATAGCCAATCCATTTTTTACCAATGAAAGATCCTATTATACAATTAAAGGGCTTAACCAAACAGTATGGCGCTGTTAAAGCGGTAGATGGTTTAAACCTTGATATAAACAAGGGCGAGATCTTCGGATTGCTGGGGCCTAATGGCGCAGGCAAAACTACCACCATATTGATGATGCTCGGGCTTACCGACCCGACGAGCGGTACCGCTTTTGTTTGCGGGCATAACGCTACCAGCAACCCTATTTCGGTTAAGAAAAAAGTGGGTTATATGCCTGATAGCGTCGGTTTTTATGATAACATGACCGCGCTGGAAAACCTGGTGTATATCGGCAGACTGAACGGCGTACCGGAAAATGAACTAAAAAAGCGTTCGGCCGAAGTGCTGGAGATTGTGGGACTTGCTGCAGACCAACATAAAAAGACTTCGGCTTTTTCCCGAGGCATGAAACAGCGACTTGGTCTGGCCGATGTGCTGATCAAGAACCCCGAGGTCATTATCCTGGATGAGCCAACGCTTGGTATAGACCCAACCGGCGTAAGAGACTTTTTGGCGCTCATCAAACAGTTGAGCCGGCAGCAGGGACTTACCGTTTTACTCTCATCGCACCATTTACACCACGTCCAACAGGTGTGCGACCGGGTTGGGATTTTTGTGAAGGGCCAATTGCTGGCACAGGGAGATATCGGCGCGCTGTCCGGTCAACTATTCGGCGCCGATAGCCATGTCACTTCAATCAGGGTAGCACAACCCGTTTCACAACCCTGGCAGCAGGAGCCGGAACTCCAGGCATGGGAAGCCATTACCCAGATTCGCATCCACGAAAATGAACTGGAATTTACCAGCAGCCGCGATGTAACTGCAGCTCTTGTTCGCTTTCTGGTTGGAAAAGGCTACGATGTAATCGGTGTCAATCAAAAAAATTATGGACTCGACGATATTTACCAGAAATATTTTGAATCAAATAGTACTAAAAATACAAGCTATGAAAAGTCAATCTCTTGATCCGGGGCCTTTTGGAGTTATGATTCATAAGGAAATAGCTGATCATATACGCAGCTGGCGCTTCAGCATACTGATTGCGCTTATTGTGCTTACTTTTATCGCCGCGATGTACGTATCGCTGGCGAATATCAAATCAGCAATAGGAAATACAAAAGATCCGGATCATCTTTTTTTATATCTGAAATTGTTAACCACAACCGATAATTCCATCCCGCCATTTCATGTGTTCCTGAGTTTTCTGGCACCGTTACTGGGTATCTGTTTAGGTTTTGACGCTGTTAATTCCGAGCAGAACAGCGGTACTTTGACCCGCCTGATGGCGCAGCCCATTTACCGGGATAATTTGCTGCTGGCGAAATTTGTGAGCGCCCTGGTTATCGTTAGCGGTTTGTTTGTTGCATTAGCTTTGCTGATGATAGGCGGTGGATTAGTATTGACCGGTGTGCGCATGGAGCCGCAGGAGCTGCTTCGCATACTGGGGTTTATTGTGATCACTATTGTTTATGTGGCTTTTTGGTTAAGTTTATCCATCGTGCTTTCCATCCTGTTTAAGCAAGCGGCAACTTCTGCACTTACGGCCATCGGGATCTGGTTATTCTTTACAATATTTTACCAAATTGTCATTAATCTTATTGTCAAGTCCTTCTTACCTGATCCAGCTTATCTTAGCCAGGCAGAAATCATCAGTTATAATGATCTTATTTTGAATCTGCAACGCATCGCCCCTAATCAGCTTTACTCAGATGCCGTTACGACTTTGCTGATGCCATCGGTTCGCAGCCTTGGTCCTGTAACCATGGAGCAAATGGCGGGCGCCATACCAGCGCCATTGCCGTTTAAGGAAAGTGTCATGATCGTATGGCCGCAAGTAAGCGGTTTAATGGCATCAACAGCAGGGTGTTTTGCATTTGCTTATTATTTTTTCATGCGGCGTGAGATACGTAGCTGATGAGAGATCAAATGGTGTAAGAAGTATGGGTAGATAAACTCCGTTTGATTTAACCCAGACAAGTCTGTTTGGAATGAGTACTTTGAATCCAGTGTTGGGTTTCGCCGAACAGTTCTGTCTGTTTTTATTGAAACTTAGCAGGAACGGAACAGGTAAGCGCCACCGAACGGGCCGCACATAAAGAAAAAAATGATCGCCAGCCGCAGCCTGATGCGCGATTTAAGCAAAGGCCGGTCAGTGTTTGATTTTTGCAATACCTGCGCCAACTCGATACAGAGATCAGTAAAGGTGCCCGTCAAGTGGGCGGTACTGACTAAAGAACCGGAAATAATGGAAACCAAGGCGTTTTGAATGCACATCGCAAAAAGCAGGCCGACTACAAACATTTTCTTAGCCAGCAGACTGCCATGATAACGGTAACCAAGCAAGGCCACCGGTAGCAAAATAATTATAAATAAACCGACAATGCTTTTTCAAAATTAATTCCTTAAGTTTGACTTATTAGATAATGTTCTTTCCAAAATTCGCTAAAATAGAATCAGTGTTATAGGGTAACATTTAGGGTGACAAAGGCGATAATGGATTTTATAATTACTTCACAATAAGGAATATAGTAGCGCATGGGTAAGCCAAAACCGGTCCCGTCCATTCCGCTTCATCAATTGCAAAAGCCTTCAAATGATATCATTTGAAGGCTTTTTGTTTTTAGGCTAAATACTTTTCTAAGAAGCATAAGAAGAACGATTCATAATAATCTTATTGAAGATCCCATATTCCCGCCGAACGTTCTAGCGTGATCAATGCAGCTGCGTAATTGTATAAAGATTGATAGTAGCTCTCTTGTAAGTCGTTGTAGGTTCGCTGGGCATTCAAAACTTCCAGCAAGGAAGTCTCACCCCGTTTGTAGCTGTATATTTTACCATTCAGCACTTTCTCGGCATCTGCTATTAAACCGTTTTTGTATTGTTGAACTTGTTTTTGAGCTGATTTGTAATTGAAATACGATTGAGTCACATCTGCCTGGATCTGCTGTAAAACCTGGTGGTATTGAACGGCTGCCTGTTGAATGGTAAAATGAGCCGCTTTCAGATCTCCTTTGTAATGATTGGAGAACTTTAATGGTACACTGAGTCCTGCATTAACGGAGTGATAGGTAGGAGTAGGAGCAATTTCATTGGTAGATGCGCCGCTAAATTGCATGCCAGTGTTGATCCCTAAATCAATTATCCGGTTTGCTTTTACGAGCGACAGGTTTTTTTCGGCAACAGTTTTACTGTTTTGAGCAGCTACAGCATCGGCCCTGTTGTTTTGGGCGTTATTAATTAATTGCGCCAGTACGAATGTTCGTTCCAGGTTATCGGAATTTTTAACTGGAACAAATAAGGTGTCCATATTTTTATTCCCGGTAAATACACTCAATTGTACCAGAGCAGATTTCCAATCGGATTCATTTTGTATAACGGAATTCAAAAAACTGCTGGCTTCTAATTTTGATTGCCTGGCATCTATTTGAGCGATGGCGCCAAGCTTAAAACGGATAGAATCGGCATCAGCAAGGCGTTTCATGGTTTGATAAGAGTTTTCCTGTACCACAAGAAAATCCTTTTGCCGAATAGCGTTATAATAAGCCATAGCGGCATCAGCTCTCAGGTTCCGGAGGTAATCGGTTAGTAAAGCTTTGCTCAATTCTGCCTGACTTTTAGCCAGGTTAATCCTGGCGCTACGCTTTCCGCCTAATTCAAGCGTAGTTCCCAAACTAAAATTTACACCCTGGCCTAAATGTAGTTTTGATTCCTGGTTGTTATAGGCGCCCACAGATAGCTGAGGATCTGGAAAAATTTTGGCACTTTCTATACCCGCTTCGGCAATACTTACATTATATTGTTGTGCAAGCAATCCCAGGTTTTGTTTGCCCACCAGATTGAGATATGGAATAAGTGAAATGTTCTTTGAGTACGTTAAAATAGTATCTATTTGCGCGTAAACATTAACGGCAATACCAAGGGTAAATGCGAACGTTAAAATGTATTTGATGATGTATTTCATAAATATTTATGATTAAGCTTCTTGGATTGATAGTTGAAAATCACGGCTACCCCATTTGCTTTCTATGAGGTAATACAAAGCCGGCAAAACAAACAGGGTAATAGCGGTGGCTACAAAAAGACCGTAAACAATTACTGTTGCTAATGGCCTTTGTACATCAGAGCCAATGCCTGTAGCTAACGAGGCTGGCAGCAGACCTAAAGCCGCAACGGTAGCTGTCATCAATACCGGGCGGAAACGATGCCTGGTGCCTTGTATTACAGCCTGGAGTATATCGGAGCCTTTTTTGCGCAGATCATTAATATGCGAAATCAAAATAACACCGTTTTGTATAGCAACACCAAATAAGGCGATAAAACCTACTGCCGAAGATACGTTCAGCGTCATGTCGCGCACGTTGAGGGCTAGCATACCACCAAATAAAGCCAGTGGAACAATGCTTAAGATAAGTCCCGCCTGCCTGAATTTGCCGAAAGCCCCATAAAGCAGCAGGAACATGATGGCCAAGGCCAGAGGCACAATAACTGCCAGTTTTGCGTAGGCCCTGTTTTGGTTTTCAAACTGACCTCCCCATGCTATCTGGTATTTTTCTTTGTCGTATTTAACCTGCTGGTTTATTTTTGCCTGTGCTTCTGCTAAAAAGGTTGATAAATCTATTCCCCTTAAATTAAGGCGAACAGTAAGCTGGCGGCGATTCATTTCCCTGGAAATGGAGCTTTCTCCAATATCCGTTTTTATTTCGGCCACCTGCGATAAAGGTATTTTGGCCCCTGATTGAGAAGTGAGCATCAGGTTGGCGATTTTTTCGGGAGTATTTCGGCTCTCTTCTTTGTAGCGGCAAATCACATCGTAAACCTTATCTGATATAAAAACCTGGGCTATGGCTTTACCACCGATAGCCACCTCAATTAACTCTGCTACATCACTCATGTTGAGCCCGTATCTTGCCACAGCATCGCGATTTACTTGGATCTGCAATTGCGGAAGTGGTGGTTCTTGGTCAATAGCGATATCAACCGCGCCTTTTATGGTTTGTAGTGTAGATACAGCTGCTTCGGCAATACGGCGGGTTTCTTTGAAATCATTGCCAAATACCTTCAATACCAATTCGCTGTGGGCTCCGGCAATTTTATCCATTACACCATCGATCATGGGCTGTGTAAAAGCGACTGAATAACCGGGCATAGCGGCATATTCTTTTGATAATTCATTGATCAGGTCATACTTGGTTTTGCCGCCTTCCCATTCGTTGTATGGTTTTAAGCCTACTGAGACCTCAAAGTGTGAAGGGGTAAAATAATCTGTGCCATCATCATTACGACCAGCCTGAACCGTTACATAAGTAATTTCGGGATGTTTAAGTGTGGCTGCTCTTAAGGCATCGCTCATTTGCTGCGACTTTTGAAGTGTTATGCCCGGCGGTAAAGAAACTTGCAGCCAGATGGAGCCTTCATCCAGAGGAGGTAAAAAATCCTTACCCACGGTTATCGACAAAATAATCGCACCTGCGAAAGCCAGTGCCAAAGGAATGAAAACCCACTTGGGTTTATTCATGATCTTAGTGATCCGGTTTTCATATTTGGCCGACAGGTACTCCAGCCATTTGTTATGGTAAAGCTTCCTTGGTTTACGGTACACTGCATAGGCTAAACCCGGAATAAGCAATAAGGCTACGGCTAATGCACCCAAAAGCGCGTAGCCTACCGTGAAGGCCATCGGGGTAAAAAGTTTCTTCTCTACACGTTCAAAAGAGAACAAGGGCAGATATGCGGTAATGATGATAATGGTAGAAAACAGGATAGGTTTTGCTACTTCGAGGGCTCTTGTACTTATACTTGCTTCTCCCAGTACTTCACCGGGATTTTTTTCTCTTTTTTTAAGAATGGTTTCCATCATCACGATGGCGCCATCTACAATGATCCCAAAGTCAATTGCTCCCAGGGAAAGCAGGTTAGCCGGGATATTGGTAAATTTCATCAAAATAAAGGCGACCAATAGAGCCAAAGGAATGGTAATAACCACAATGAGCGCGCCACGCCAGTTACCCAAAAATACAATGAGCACAATGATCACCAGGGCCATCCCTTCCAGCAGCGTATGGGAAACGGTATCCAGGGTTTTATTGATGAGGTTTGTACGGTCGAGATATGGTCTGATCGTAACACCTTCGGGAAGTATATTCTTATTGAGGTTATCAACGGCCTGGTGTATACCTTCCAGAACAACAGATGGGTTCTGCCCCTTCAGCATCACTACGATCCCTTCTATACCATCGTTATGATCAATCTTTCTGTCGGTATAACCCAGTACCCCTTTACGCTCCAGGGTACCGAATTTAAGCTCACCTATATCTTTGATCAAAACAGGTACGCCGCTAACCGATTTAACTACAACATCACCGAGTCCCTGAAGATCTTTAACCAATCCTATTCCGCGCACCACATATCCCTGTTCGCCACGGTTTAAAACACTGCCACCGGCGTTGGTATTGTTGTTGTTGATGGCGGTTTGCACATCGGTAAGCGAAAGATGATATTGAGCCAGTTTGTCCGGATCAATCTCTACCTGGAATTGTGTAGTAATGCCACCGAAATTGGCTACATCGGCCACGCCGGTAACTTGCTTGATGCGGGGAATGATCACCCATTGCTGCAGATCAGTCAAAGCCCTTAGATCATGGTTGGTGCTTTCAATGATATACCGGTATACTTCACCAGTTGGTGAGGTTAAGGGGTCAAGACCAGGAACGGCGCTAAACGGCAGCTGAACGCCGGCCAGGCGCTCCTGGATCCTTTGCCGGGCCCAATAATCGTCAACCCCATCATCAAATACCAGTGTGATGAGGGAAAGACCAAAGATGCTGCGGCTACGCATTACGTGCATGCCCGGCAAACCATTTAATGCGCGTTCAATAGGTATGGTGATCTGTTGCTCCACCTCTTCGGCTGCCAGGCCTGGAACCTGTGTTACTACCTGTGAAGTTACATCAGCAATATCGGGATAGGCTTCAATAGACAACTGTTTCCAGGAGTAGTAACCAAAGAAAGCCAGCAATACAAATAAGGCCACAAAAAGCCAACGCTTTTTTATCGCGGTAAATATTAGTTTTTTCATGTTATGTGAGTTATAGGTTTACCGGGCTTCCAGCAAGTAAAAGCCGCCTTCTGAAATGATCTCTTCGCCGCTTTTTAAGCCGGAGGTGATGACTACGCGGTCATTGTCGTTTCCGCCGGTTACTACTTTTCGTTTGATATATTTTCCGTCGGACGAAGTCACAAAAACGAAATTGGTTCCGCTCATTTGTAACAGAGCAGTTTGAGGAATAAGGACGGCAGATGTAGGGGCGTCAATGAAATCAACAGTGGCATACATGCCGGGTTTAAGTGTATGGTCATTATTGTTGCACTCTATAAGCACCTGTACACTTCGGGTATCATCATCAACCATATCATTTACGTGATATACTTTTCCTTTGAGGTGTTTCCCGGGCAGGGCAGATACCTGAATGTCGCACTTATCATGCTCATGTACATAGCGTATGTCTTTTTCTTTCACTTGCCCGGCTATCCATACTTTTGACAGATCGGCTATGGTGGCCACACTGGCGGCATCATCTTTTATAAATTGTCCCAGTACCACCTTGTTATCCACCACTTCGCCGGTAATGGGAGCATGTACCACCAATGGCTGACCCAGGGATAGTTTTTCAGGATCGGCTTTGAATATCTTAATACCGATAACCGCATTTTCATACTCTTTTTTTTCAACCACATAAGCGGTTTGGGCTTCTTCCAGATCTTTTTGCGTGCCTACGCCGTTTGCCATCAGATCCTGTTGCCGTTTTAAGGTTTTCTGGGTCTGCAGCATCTGTGATTTTTCCTGGAAAAAGATCTTTTGCGCGGTTATAAAATCCGGTGAGCTGATCTCAAACAGTGGTGTTGATGGTGTGGTTTTCATGCCTAAGTGCAAATACGTTTTGGTAACCCTCCCCTGAAAAGGGGGCGCTATTTCGGCGTATTGCGTTGGGATAGCTTTGATAACACCTGTTGTGATGACCTGTAAACTGTAAGGTTCGTTTTTTAAGGTAGTTGTTTTAAGCTTGTCTTTTAAATGGGAATGAGGGGCGACAGTAATGGTATCGCCCTTTACTGTAAGTAAATTAACGTATTGTTCTGTGCTATGTTCATGGCACGAGACGGCCATGAGCCCTGTGCATATGGCGCACAGGACTACATAAAAATTGTTTTTCATCATGTTGAATTATAGGGGTTTAAATATGTTATGAGTGTTGTGTTGCTGAATGGCCCTCCCCGGATCTTTGCGCCTTGTTCCTGAAATACTTATTGCATCAAAGCCATTGATTGAATTTTTTAATGTACCAGGTTTTAACCAATTGAGTGAGTATACAGTAGGCTGTCAGTATGCCAATTAACCAGGGGAAATAAATCAGCGGCAGCGGCTGCATCTTTAAACTTTCGGCAAATGACGAAAACGGGATCAGGATACCTATCAGCATAATCATTGAAGTTAACGCGATGATAGGAGCAGTAGCCCAGCTTTGTATGAAGGGTATCTTGCGTGTCCGGATCATGTGTACGATGAGCGTTTGAGATAATAAACCTTCGATAAACCACCCGCTTTGAAACAACTGCTGATGAGCCTGGCTATTGGCCTTGAATACAAAGAACATAACCGCGAAAGTGGCATAATCAAAAATGGAACTGATAGGGCCGATGTACAGCATAAACCGGGTGATGCCCGATGCATCCCATTTTTTGGGTTTCTCGATAAATTCCTCATCCATAGTATCCCAGGGAATAGATATCTGCGATACATCATACAGCAAATTCTGAACAAGGATCTGAACCGGAAGCATGGGCAGGAAAGATAGCAGCGCGCTTGCACCCAACATGCTGAACATGTTGCCAAAATTGCTGCTGGCGGTCATTTTAATATATTTGATGATGTTGCCGAAAGTCCTGCGGCCATAGATCACACCTTTGCGCAGAACCATCAGATCCTTTTCGAGCAGAATAATGTCGGCGCTTTCTTTGGCGATATCCACAGCCGTATCTACAGATATACCTACATCGGCATCCCTTAAAGCAGCCGCGTCATTGATGCCATCGCCCATGAAGCCAACAGTATGCCCTTTGGACTGTAATATTTTAACCACCCGTGCTTTTTGCAGCGGACTAAGTTTGGCGAGGATAGAAACATCATCTACCTGGTGTTTCAGCTCGTCATCGCTCATTTGTTCTACGTCGCTTCCAAGCAGGATCCGGCTGTAAGGGATACCTACATCGCGGCAGATCTTTTTGGTAACGATCTCATTATCCCCGGTAAGCACTTTCACATTAACGCCAAGCTTTTGTAAGGCCTCGATGGAGGTTTTTGCCGATGGCTTTGCGGGATCAAGAAATCCGATAAAACCGGTAAGGATCATATCTTTTTCATCATCTACAGAATAGGTGAGGGCGCGGTCGTCAAATTCTTTAATAGCCACCAATAAAACCCGCAGACCCTCGGCATTTAACTTTTTAGAAGTATTGAGGATCATGTTTCTCCGGTTTTCATCCATCGGCATAACCTTGTCTGATTCGATATGCAGCTGTTTATCCTCACCGGGGTCAAATGCGTAATTACACAAATCCAGCATCTCCTCTACAGCGCCTTTGCATATGAGTAAATGTTTACCGTTTCGTTGTTTTAAGATAACAGACATCCGGCGGCGCTGAAAATCGAAAGGGATCTCGTCAACTTTTAAATAGTATTCTTCTACTTTTAGGTATTCATGAATTTCTATATGCTCCAGGACAGCCACATCCAATAAGTTTTTGAGGCCGGTTTGGTGAAAACTATTGAGATAGGCCCACTTTAATACTTCCTCATCCTCGTCTCCAAAAATGTTCAGATGTTTTTCCAGCACAATTTTATCCATGGTTAATGTGCCTGTTTTGTCGGTGCACAGAATATCCATGGCGCCTATGTTTTGAATGGCGCTAAGCCGTTTAATGATCACCTTTCTTTTGCTCATGTTAACGGCGCCTTTAGCCAGGTTGGCGGTTACAATCATGGGCAGCATTTCGGGAGTTAACCCTACAGCAACCGCAATGGCAAATAGGAGAGCTTCCCACCAGTTACCTTTAACAAAGCCGTTGATTAGGAATATCAGGGGAACCATCACCATCATGAAGCGGATGAGCAAATAGCTTACCTTGTTTACACCCTTATCAAAACTGGTTTCGGCCCGTTTGCCAACAATGTCTTTACTAAGCGAACCAAAATAGGTTTGATTGCCGGTGTTTACGCAAATGGCCATAGCCGAACCGCTCACCACATTGGTGCCCATAAAGCATATATTATCCAGATCCAGCAAGGGTTTACTTTCGGCATCTCGAATAGGCAAGCTCCTTTTTTCAACCGGCAAAGATTCGCCGGTTAACATGGCCTGGCTTACAAAAAGGTCCTTGGATTGCATGATGCGGCAATCCGCCGGGATCATATCTCCGGCCGAAAGAAATACAATATCACCCGGTACCAGTTTTTTAATATCGAATTCTTTTTTACCAACTGATTTCCGTAAAACGGTTGCTGTGGTAGTAACCATGCTTTTCAGCTGTTCAGCAGCCCGGTTGCTCCGATATTCCTGAACAAAGCGTAATATGGCGCTGGTCATCACCATAATACCAACCATGAACACGGTTTTATAATCAGCTTCTCCGGGTTTGGCCAGCCAGACATCCAGTATAAATGATATGGCCGCTATAATTAATAAGATACCAATGAAGGGATTAATAAAAGCCTCAACCAGTTGCCTGAACCAGGATGGCGCTTTTTCATGATGCACTTCATTCAACCCAAATCTGTCCAAACGATCCTTAGCCTGGGCTAAGGACAATCCTTCCGCACTGCTATCCAGCATGGCCAGAAAAAAATCCTGATCGTGGCTTGAGGCATTTTTGAGTTTGGTTGCTGCAGCGTCTTCATTACCGCTCAACAGGATTTTTTTACTGTCGGCGGCTACTTTTCTTAGGGAGGCTTTATTGATAGTGAGCATTACTTAATATTTTATATGTTTTACAGATCGTTTTCATGGCCGGCTTTATTCCAGCTTACTTCATAAACCTGGTGCTCTATGGTAAGGCGGCCTGCTATTTTTTCCATGGCGGTATCTTCATTTCCATTAGCCAGGATCTCGGCGGTGATAACGGCTATGCTGCTGTCATTATCGTCGGTACTTTTAAGCGAACGAAGCAATATCTTTTCATCATGATTGGTAAACTGCAACAACAATACCCGGAGATGATTTTCAACCTCCTGCCTGCATTTAATGATGATGAGATAGTGCACCGGAACGGAGGTGTCTTTATTCAGAGGCAGACGACTAAGCCGTGTACCAAGCGGGCGCATCACCACATGGGTAAGAATGATAAATGCCGACCCGATGCAAGCTTCCGCAATAAACCCGGTACCGCATGATGCGCCTACTGCTGCCGAGCACCACAGTGTAGCAGCAGTGTTTAAACCCCTGATGTTAACGTCATCTTTCATGATGACGCCTGCACCCAGGAAGCCGATGCCGCTTACCACGTAAGAGGATATACGGCCCGTGGCATCACCCCCTATGCGTACTCCAAGGGCTACAAACATACATGCCCCCAAAGCAACCAGCATATTGGTACGGAGGCCTGCCATCCGTTGCCGCCACTGGCGCTCAGTACCGATCACGGCACCGAGCATAAAGGCCACAGTTAGCCTTAAGGTGAAATCATAAATTGTGAGCATGGCGAATCTTCCTCCTTTTTTTGAGTTGACGGTAATCGAAGAGTTCGCCTGCGGGGCTGCTGAAAAAGATCTGGGTAGAAAATACTTCTTGTTCTGCACCGTTATTTGTAGCAGGCATATGGTTTGAACTTCCACCATCTCCCAGATAGTGGCGGTTCAATTTGCTGAAAGTCAGAAATTTGAACATAACGCTGTTGTTGTGCCGGCCTCATCAGCATAACAGGGTTATGTAATAGGCGGGCGGTTAACTATTAATTTTTAAATACGATTCGGGGCCTGAGTCCATCTGTTGTTTTTTTATTGTGCAGCAAAAGTAAGGCGACTTTTTGAAAAAGGCCGTTAGAGGAGAAACAGAAATTTATTAGAAATTTATTAGAAAAATAAAGGCTAAACGTGGTGGAGCGTAATGGTAAAAGTGCTGCCTTTATTTTCTGTTGAGGCTACGCTAATGCTGCCTCCGTGCATAGAGATTATTTTATCGGTTAAGGATAAGCCTATGCCATTTCCCCAGGTAAAATCCTTATTGGTGCCGCGATAAAATTCCGAGAAAATATGCGGGATGTCCTGTGCTTTGATGCCTATGCCGTTGTCTTTAAAGACCAGGATTACCTTGTCCTGCAGATAAGTGATGGTTACGGTGCATAGATGATCGGGCGAGAATTTGCAGGCGTTTTCCATAAGGTTGATAAATGCCACTTTTAACAAGTATTCATTACCCATCACAGAAATATTATCATCATCTTCTATTTCCTGCTCAAACAATACATCCACATTAAAACCATCCATTGTTTTGATAACGGTTTCGCGGGCATCCATTAATAATTCATCCACCCGCAGTTCTTTCATCCTGATCTCCTTTTGGTCAAAACTGGCTTTGGCCAGGTCGAGCAGGCCGTTGGATAGTTTTACCAATCTTTTGGCATCATGAAGCGATAAGCCAATCACCTCTTTATATTCTGCTATGGAACGGTCTTTTATAAGTGCAAGCTGTAGTTCCCCAACCACTGTGGCAAGCGGCGTGCGGAGTTCATGGGATATGTTATTAACAAAACTTTTTTGCGCGTTAAAGGAGTTCTCCAAGCGATCAAGCATTTGGTTAAATGTGATGGCCAGCTCACCAATTTCGTCTTTTTCACTTTTAACAGGTACGCGCATATCCAGGCGGGTTGCCGTAATTTCCTTTACATTATCAATAATCTCGGCAACGGGTTTCAGGGCCCTGCCGGCAAAGTAATAGCCGGCAATAACGGTAAAACAGATAATGATGATGAACGACAGGATCAGCGTGTTTTTTAATTCTCCCAGGCGTTGCAGACCATACTCATCATTAGCAGCCGCTGTAATGACATAGTTTTTGCCATGATGCGTGTATAAAAGCCCCACCACCTGCAAACGGCCTTGGTCAAAGGTGATCTCTTTTTGCTGTACGATCTGGTCGATCATTTGCCGGGTTTCTTTTACCTTATCAATTTGTACGGCATCATGATATAATAAATTGAACGAGGTATCGTAAATAGCCACTTCTTCTTCAAAGAGGGCGTTGGAAGAACTTTTATAAATCAGTTGTAATACCGATGGAGCAACTTTAGCATCAAAAAGCAGGTTGGCTTTGGTGATGGCCTCCCTTTTTAGTTGGTTGTAATATTCGTCTTTGCGGGTTTGCGCCGAGGATAAGTATATAAATATGGAAAACGCGAGCAGGAGTACTCCGAACAATCCTAAAAACAACAATAAAAGTTGGGTCCTGATCTTCATCCTTCTTTGAAAATAAAGCCCATGCCCGGCTTGGTGTGTATGAGTTTGGTAGCGAAGTTCTTGTCGATCTTTTTCCGGAGGTAGTTGATGTAGACATCAATAAAATTGGTGCCCGAATCAAAGGTGTCCCAAACTTTTTCGGCTATCTCGGTTCTGGATAAAACGCGCTGGGCATTCTTCATCATATACTCCAATAAGCGAAATTCTTTAGGTGTGAGGTCAATCACCTCATTATTCCTGGTCACGATCTTGGTTTGCAGGTTCATTTCCAGATCGGCAAAGCGCAAAATAAAGCCCTGGTTAAAAGTATTATTGTGCTGAACCCGGTTGGTTAACGCACGGATGCGTGCATGAAGCTCACGAAAGTCAAAAGGTTTTACCAGGTAGTCGTTTGCTCCGGCATCAAAGCCCTCTACTTTATCATCTGTAGTACCTAATGCGGTGAGCATGATAATTGGGATATCAGGTCGGGAGCTTCGTATTTCCTTACATAGGTCTATCCCGTTGATCTTGGGAAGAATGATATCCATCAGAATAAGATCAAATTCTTTTGACAGGGATAGTTTTTTCCCCATCTCCCCATCGTATGCCAGCGTTATCTGGAAGCCGTGTTCTTCGAGCCCTTTTTTGATCAGCTCGGCTACTCTTTGTTCATCTTCAATAACGAGTATGTGCATAGGATATCATTTACCTGCAAATCTCTGTATAATATTTGGAAAACCGCTGTGGCTTTGATCGTATGATTGGAAAACCAGTCGTATATCAACTCACCCCGACATCGCTGCGCCCGTTACCCCTCCTCCGACTGCTATTTCTCTACGCGTCATTGCGGGCGATAGCGTGGCAATCCCTAACTACACAGAGTGGCTCTGCAGATTGGGGATTGCCACGTCGTTCCTCCTCGCAATGACGCGTGTATTAACAGCGTAGATCGGGTGAGTTAATTCTGCGACCCGGCTTTAATTACGCTCAAACTACGTAGTTACCGGCCTATGCACAAATGTATGATTACGATAAAGCAACCATAACATACTGGGCAGTACGATTAACAACAAAGGCAATGCTGCCAGAAATCCACCGATAACCGCGATAGCCAATGGCTGATGAAGTTGCGCGCCGGCACCGATGCCCAATGCCAATGGCAACAAGGCAATAATGGCCCCAAGTGCGGTCATTAATTTGGGCCTTAAACGGGTAGAGATAGAATAGATAATAGCCTCGTTGATATTTTTATGCCGGGTACTTTCCCTGAACTGCCAGAAAGTAAATATGGCATTTTCGCCGATGATACCCACAATCATGATGAGGCCGGTATAGCTACCCACGTTCAATGGCGTTTGCGTTAACCATAAGGCCAGGAAACTACCGCCGATACCCAATACCGCCACTACCAGGATGAGCAGCGCGATGCGGAACTGTTTAAACAGGAAAAGGATCACACCAAAAACCAACAGGCTTGAAGTAATCAGGATGATCAACAGCTCCTTGAATGATTGTTGCTGCTCGGCATAAGCACCCCCATATTCCACATGGTATCCGGTGGGCAGATTGATGGCGCTGATATTTTTTTTGATGGCCGGCATAACCGAACCCAGATCTACATTATCCAGCCGGGCACTGATAACACCCATGGCCTGCAGGTTTTCGCGTTGTACCTCCGCGTCGCCCGTTCTTAATTCCACATTGGCCAGCTGACTGATAGGCAATGGTTTGCCATTGGGTAAAAACACGGTTAGTTTTTTAAGGCTGGCCACATCTAAAGAGCGATTACCGGGATAAACCATGCGGATGGGTGATTGTTGTTCTTTCTCAAACAAACTACCTATCACATTACCCTGTAATGCGGATTGTACCTGCGTTTGCAGATTGGCCGGCGTCAAATTGTACTGCGCCAGCATGGTATAATCGGGTATAATGTTTACCGATGGCCCGGCAACCACAATGCCATCAAATACATCGGCTGTGCCTTTTACATTGGTTACAGCGGCGGCTATTTGTTTGGATAGCTGTTGCAGTTTAACCTGGTCGTCGCCAAAAACTTTGATCTCGATGGGCTGGGTAGATGTCATCAGGTCGCCTAACATATCACCAATCACCTGTCCAAAATCTACCCTTAGGGCAGGCTGGGTCGATTCGATCTTCTGGCGCAGATCACTGATCACTTCTTCGGTAGTTTTATCGTGACCTTTTTTAAGCTGTATCAGGTAATCGCCGGTGTTGGGCTCGGTTATAAAGAAACCCATTTGTGTACCCGTTCTGCGTGAATAGGCAGCCACTTCGGGTTCTTTGATGATGATCTTCTCGATGTCGCGCAACATTCGGTCGGTTTCCTCAAGCGATGTTCCTGGCGGCGAAGTGTAATCCAGTACAATGCTGCCCTCATCCATGTCTGGTAAAAAGCCCGTTTTTAAGCCGGCAGGAATAAAAATAATGACGGCAGCAAGCGCCAGCATCATAATGATGCTTAAATAAGGACGGAGAATGAAAAACGATACCCAGCGCTGCTGTTTTACCCCATGCGCTTCTTTTACCTGTACACTGTTGGTTTGGTGGTTGCGGGTAAGCAACAGGTATATGACTGGTAAGCCTATCCAGGTTACAAAAAAGGAGCAAACCAAGGTGATGATCATCGTGTCGGTCATTACCTTAAAATAGGCACCGGCAACACCACTCATCATGATGAACGGAATAAAAATAACGATGGTACTGATGGACGAACCAACCATGGCCGGGAAAAGATAATCAACCGCCCGTTGTAGTAGGGTAAGGGTTGGCTCTTCCGGATGTTCCTCATGCGTGCGGTGGATCTGTTCTACAACCACAATGGCATCGTCAATGATCAAACCTATGGCTGCTGCTATGGCGCCCAGCGTCATGATATTAAAGGTATAACCCAAGGCGTACAGAACAATCAGGGTGAGGCAAAGCGTAACCGGGATGGTGATCAGAATAGTGGCGCTGGCTTTTATCGACCATAAAAAAATAATAGCTACAATAATAGCGAGCGCCAGCCCCACCCATAAACTGTCGCCTACGCTTTTTACAGAGGCATTTACAAAATCGGCTTGAACATAGTATGGTTTGATGGTAACGCCGGCCGGAAGGATCTTCTGCAGATCGGCAACCTTTTGGGTCATGGCATCAGAGAGGTCGATCAAATTAGCATTGGGCTGTTTGATCACTGCGATCAGAACACCCTCATGACCATTGGCGTTTACCTTGGTATACTCAATACCGGGATTGATCTGTATGCTGCCGATATCTTTAAGCTGAATTACCCGTTTCCGGTTATTGCTGATCACCATGTTTTCCAGTTGTTTGCTGGTATTTACGGATGCGTCGGTCACGGTTAGATACAGCATTTTATAATCCGACAGATAGCCTTCTGATTTAATAAAACCTGTTTGCGCCATCGTATTGGTTATGATGTCTGGCGTAAGGCCCAATGAGCTCATCTTTTGGGCGTTCAGCACCAGCCAATATTCTTTGGTTTTACCGCCGATAACCCTGATCTCGGACACGCCATCCACTTGCGACAGAAATGGTTTTACCGTATAGGTGGCCAGCTGTTTTAATTCAATGGGCGATTTACTATGGCTCTCCAGCGTATACCCGCTTACCGGCAGGATAGAGGGATTCATTTTCTCGACACTGATATTCACATCCGGCGGGAGGTCATTCTTGATCTGATCTATACGCGATTGGATCTGTTGCTGACTCAGGTCGATATCCGCGTTCCAGTTCATGAAGGCTGATATTTCGCAGCTTCCGCGGCTGGTAGTGCTACGTACATATTGCAGGTTAGGCACCTGCTTTACGGCGTTTTCCAGTGGTTTAGTCACCGTGATCATCATTTTGTTTACCGGCTGCAAACCGGCATCGGCTATGATCTTGATCTTAGGAAAAGTGATTTCCGGGAACAAGGAAGTTTGTAAGCGCGAATAGGCAAAACCGCCACCCAGCAATATGATGAACAACATCAAACTGATAGGTTTTTTATGCGTGATGAAAAAGTTATTCAGGTTTTTCATGGCTTCACAATTTTCACTTTGGCAGTATCAGCCAATCCATAATTACCGGTAACCACAATTTTATCCGCCGGGCCAAACTTTGGCGAAAGTATCTCTACCTGAGTGCCTGTTTCAATTCCCTTTTGTACTGCCACTTTGATGGCGGTGGTATCATTAATGAGTTTCATCACCCAGAAATCGGTTTGTGTTTCATTAGCTAACACAGCCGATTTGGGTAGCGAGGGTACATTACTTTTTGCCGATTTAATGACATGCGCCCGGGCCACCAGGTTTTCGGGGATAGGATCGGCGCTGTGTACCCTGATCACCACACCCTGTGTTTGCGACAGGGTATCAACCGAAGGTAAAACTAAGGCTACACGACCGTTGAGTGTGTGTCCACCGGGTAAAGTGAGAGTAATATCCTGGTTGTTGTGCAGTGTGCTTTGAAGTTCGTAAGGCAGCTGCATCACAAAGGCAAAACTTTCTTTATCACTTATGGCGGCCAATTGTTCACCATCTTGTACATAGTCGCCAACCTGGTGCAGCAGTTGAGTTATGTAGCCGCTGCTTGATGCTTTGATCCGATTTACGCCCGAAAACTTAAAGGTGGTATCCAGCACATTGATGGTATTGCCAATGCTTTGCGCCTCTTTGGTTTTTATGGTGAACAGCAATTGGCCCGCGCTTACATATTGCCCGGGCTTTACATATACGCGTTGTATATAGCCTATGGCGTTGGCTTTTACATAGCTCTTCTGCATGAACGATGAAGTGGCGTTGAGCGTGATAGAATCGGCCATGGTGCCATTACTGATGGAAGTTACCGTAACCGGTGTTTGTGATTGTACAGGGGCATCGTCTGCGGCAGCGGTATCATGGTTACATGCCGATATGGTTAATATCAGGCACGCGCACGCGAAGGTTAAAAATTTAAAATATGGCGATGATAAAGTCTTCATATTATCGGTTCCAGTAGTTGAGTTGGTTAATGAGCAGCAATCTGCTGATGGTATTTTGCGTTAGCAGGTTACGGATGCTGAGATAATTATTGATAGCCAGTATCAGATCAGCCATCCGCAGATCGCCGGTTTGTAACAGTTGAGTATCTACTTTGATTAAAGTTTCGGAGTATTTGAACTGGTTGTTGATATCTGCTATCAGCGTATCATAGCCATCTATCTGCTGGTTCAGCTGGATGATCTGCTGACTATATTGCTGGGCAAAAAAGCTCTTATAGTTTTTGCGGGATTCTTCTTCCAGCGATAGTTTTTTGTATGATAGCTTACGCTGACCGCCATCGTAAATAGGTACAGTAAGGCTAAAGCCAATACTGGTACCAAAATGTTTATAATAAAGGGCGGTCAGATCGGAGTTATAACCACCATCGGCAAAGGCTTTTACCTGGGGTTTGTAGGTGTAATCGATGAGTTTGCGGGTATTGAGCAGCCGTAAGCTGTCAAGTGCGTATTGCCTGAAAAATATGCTGTTGGTTTTGTCGGCATTGATCGCTCTTTGCAGTGCCGGTTTTTGTAGTTCAGCAACGGTAGTATCTGTAATACCGGTAAGGTAATTCAGCGTCGCAAAATCTGTTTTATACTGTAGCGTGGCCTGCGAAAGTTGTAATTGTGCCTGTTTTAAAGTAACCAGGAAGGTGAGGTAATCACTTTGATGGTACACATTATTCCGGGTGAGTTTTTTGAGCAAGTCTTCTTCACCGCTCAACAGGGTTACCACTTCTTTATTAAACTTTACCTGTTGCAAACTCCCATAAGCGGCTATATATTGCGCGGCAATGGTGCGGCGCAGATCCTGCTCAGAGAGTTTAATATTATTGCGCAAAGAATCGCGCTGAAGGCCGATACCAGCATATTGCGCCTTCAGATAACCATTGCTGATGAAGGATTTATTGACAGATAATAAAGCATCAAGCGTTTGCCCATTGGTAATGGCCTGCGAATAGCCATAGCCACGAATAACCGGGGCATACAGACCCGCGCTTCCCGCGCTTACCTGGGGTTTTAAGCCGGCCTTTATCCGGACGCTATCCAGTTGTGCCGATAATATCTGGTTGTTGAGGTCCTTTAACAGCGGGCTATTCTTTACGGCTACCTGTAAGTAGTCGTCCAGTGTTTTTTGCTGCGCGAAGCAAAAAGAACTCATCAGTAAACATAGAAGTGATACGAGCAGATGTTTCATAAGTTACAATGGGCCCATACCGGTTACGCAGATGGGGTTAGGCTTAGCGACCGATAGTCTAAATCTAAGCTTTATAATTAATCTTTAAAAGTTTCAATACAATTCCATTTTTTGGATGTTACTAAGCTAAATATCAATTCTGGAATTATTCTGTAACGGCAAAGCTTATGGTAAAATGGTGGGTATTTTGGCTAAACTGGTATTGCAGATTGAACCCATAATTATTGCAGATCTGCCGGCAAATGGTAAGACCAAGCCCGATGCCCTCAGAAGCCGAAGATTTTTGGAACCGTTTAAAGACACGCTCAATATCAATCTCTCCATCTTTCCCGCTATTGCTGATCTGTAACTGTTGCTGATCGAGCGAGACAGTGATTGAGCCGCCTGGCAGGTTATGCCTGATGGCATTACTGATCAGGTTGTTTATCAATACTTCCATTAACAGCGGACTGGCCTGTACTTCACAGTCGTTAAGCTGGGTTGTTAGTTTGATATTCAGGCTGCCAAGCAATTCTTCATATTGCCAAAAACTCGTGCTCAGTAACTCTTTCAGATTAATGTTTTGCTGGTCATGTATCAGGCCATTCTCAATTTTGGTGAGTAACAGCATGGATTTGTTAAGCCGGGTTAAGCGGGCTACCGTATTATAGATATCATTAAGCAACTGGCTTTGCGAATCGGAGAATTGCCCGGTTTGTACCAGCGTATCCAGTTTGGAATTGATGACGGATATGGGCGTCATCAGCTCATGAGCGGCATTTTCTGTAAATGCTTTCAGGTTAAGATAATCATCCTTGGCTTTGGTGGCCATGATGCCTACTGCTTGGTCAAGTTCTGTAAATTCATCAATAGTTGAGGGTACGGAGGCAACGGCCTTATCCTCGGCCAGGTTAAATACTTTAAGCTGATTAAGTATGGTATAAAAAGGCTGCCAAATGCGTCGTAATATCAATCGGTTTGATAAAAACAGTGCTATCACCAAAACAACAATAAGTATAATGGTGATCAGGAAAACATCACCTATCAGATCCTCGGTTTCTACTGTTGATTGTATTACGGTGATCTTGTATAGCTGCGAACCCACGGTTACCGATGTGATAATGGCACGGGCCGGCTCCATGTCCTGATCTTTGGTATCACGATAGGAGGTATCAATAAATTTTCTTTGAACCGGACCGTTAGCGGGTGTAAAGATGATCTCCTGGTGGTTGGTCCTGAACACCTGCGGCAAGTGATGGTTAAGCTGAACGTAATCAAATACCTCACGTTCTTCTACCAGTAAAGCTTTATCAACCTGGTGGGTAAGTATGGCATGGATAGTGAAGTAATAGATAACACCCGTAACCAGCATAATAATTACCGTTACGCTGATGTTGATGCGGTTATATTTGTCGAGCAGCTTCATGCATCGGTAAACTTGTAGCCCATGCCGTAGGCGGCCTGGATATAATCCTTACCACCTGCTTCCACCATTTTTTTGCGGATGTTTTTGATGTGCGAATAAATAAAATCAAAGTTGTCGGCAATGTCTATGCTGTCGCCCCAAAGATGTTCGGCAATGGCGCTTTTTGAAACCACCTTGCCTTTATTGGCTATAAAATATAAGAGTAAGCTATACTCCTTGCGGGTAAATTTAACCGCTGTTTGGTTGATCTTTACTTCTTTGGCCGTTAGGTCGATAAAGATCTCATTGAGTGTAAGGATATTGTTGCCATTAAATGCTTTACGCCGGACAATAGCCGCAACCCGCGCCCTCAATTCCGAAAGGTGGAAAGGTTTGGTGAGATAATCATCGGCGCCCAGATCAAGCCCGGTTAGGCGGTCGTCTAATGAGTTTTTGGCCGAAATGATCAAAACGCCATCGGCCTGTTGTCCGGCTTTCAGGTGTTTTAATATATCCAGACCACTACCATTGGGTAGGGTGATATCCAGCACAATACAGTCATACCGGTACAAATTAACCTTGGACATGGCCGAAGAAAAATCATGCGCAGTTTCGCAGATATTTCCCTCTTCGGTAAAGTACGCTTCGATACTATCCCGCAGGCCTGCCTCATCTTCTATGATCAATAATTTCAAGCTTTTTTTTTAAAAATACGAATAATTTGGGTTCGGGGATCGAGGGCCGGGGTTCGTTTTTTAAGGTTAGAGCCTCGAACCACGTCTCTCGAGCCTTGAACCTGTTTATTTTAGTTTATAAACCAGTACTTTAAAAGTGTTAGGCAAAGCGGTTCGTGTCCCCTTTACAAACTCGGCCACGCTTAAATAAATTTTGTGCGTTTTAGGGTCAAGGGCCATGGTTTTAGCACGATAGGCAGTTTGCAAGGTCTGGATCACTTTATACTCATCGGCCGATTGCTGTTTGATGATCGTAGTTACCCCATCACCGCAGGAGCAGAAGATGAGCTTAGTCTCCGGATCATAAACCACAGCATCAACACCGGCGCCTATAGGTAAGGTGGTCACCACTTTACCGGTATTGATGTTTACCACACTCACACCTTTATTTTCGCGGCAAACAGTAAATACCCGCTGATTTACAGCATCCAAAGCTAAACCGGTTGGCCCGCCGCATGGGGCAAGCGGATAGTTTTTAATCACTTTGAGGGTTTTGCTGTCGATGATATTCAAACTGCTTTTATCTTCCAGGTTGTTGTAAATTTTGCCTTTGCCATCGGCTACGGCAAATTCAGGGGCACCGCCCAGTGTAACTGTTCCAACCTGTTTTAAAGTATTCGGATCAACTACCGATGAGTTGTTGCTTTCACCGTTAAAGCTGAAAACACGGTCGCTGTAAGGATCGTACATAATAGCATCGGGGCCGTTGGCACCTGTTAAGGGTATGGTTGCAATAACCTTCAGGGTTTTAAGATCAAATGCTACTACGGCGTTGGCTTTGCCGTCGCTGATAAAGCCGCGGTTGGCTTTATTGTCGATAGCGATGCCATGTATGCCTTTGAGATCGCCGATAAGGCCTGCCAGTTTTTCGGTTTTCAGATCGATCACATTCACAGCCGTACCGTGCGACACATATAAACGGTTGTTTACCTTATCAATCGACAGGTAATCATAGCCACCATCGCCGGGCAGGGGGATAGTTTTATCCAGCTCATAGGTTTGCGCATGCAGCAGTTGCGGGAGCAGGCCAATGGACACCATCAAAGCCAGAGCTGATATAAATTTTTTCATGGGTTCTTTTTTTTGATTTAAAGTTCAGCCTTGATTCTGTAGAAAACTTGTAAAGGTCCTGCGCCGGTTCAAAAAACTTTTTAAACCTTAAATTTTAACACTTTTTAACTCAAAAAGCCGATGAAAATCCTTGCTTTTTGGCCACTTTAACTAAATTTTAACGCCATTTTAACACTTTTTAACAAATTTTTGATGGGTTTTGAAAAGTTTAAAAAGTATTAATTTATTGATAATTAAATAGCTGTATAAAAAGATGCTGGTTTTGAGTTTAATGCTATCCTTAACCAAACAGCCCGGATGTCTGCTGAAAGACATTCGGGCTGTGAATCTATATAAATATACGAAAAATTGGGGAGATTACCTAAACTAGGTCATTGTATTGTTTACGACAAACTCGTTCTCTCACCCAGCGTTAAAATCCGGAGCCTGTCTGCAATACCCAGAGCGGTGAATGATTGTTGAAGTACCTCGCCGCCTTCGGTGTAATGCGACCAGCCTTCAAAGTGTACCGGGATAATGGTTGCGTTCGGGAAAGCGGAGGCGGTGTCAATAGCATCGTTACTGCCCATAGTTACGTTGAATGGGCCGCGGGGTTTGGCGGCGCCTGCAAAAATGAAAACGTATTGGGGATTGTACCTGGAGGCTATTTCTGTGATCCCTTCATAAAAAACGGTGTCGCCGGTGATATAGATCTGGAGGTCGGGGCTCTCTACAATAAAGCCGGTCACATCTCCGGTTATTTTTTCGCTGCCAGCGGGGCCGTGCCTTGCCGGTGTGCCGGTTATGGTAACCTGATCATTTAAACGGATGGTTTCCCATGGCGCCAGCCCGGTAGCATCAGGCCCAAGCCGCTCCGCACCAATGTGCGTTGTGAATGTATTGCCAACGGCTTCCAATAATCTTCGACCTGCATGATCAAGGTTATCGCCATGCTGATCATGACTGAGAAGCACCGCATCTATATGCCCAACCTCCGTAGTGGCCGGCCCCGAAGTTTTCCAGTAGCCCGGTTTATCGCCGAGCATAAATGTTTCGCCGGCGGGATCAAGTGTTGGGTCGGTTATCAATCTTAATCCGCCTATTTCCAGGATAATGGTGGGCCCGCCCAGGTAGGTTACATTAACTATATCTTTCATGTTTTATAAATAAGTTTAATTTCTGTGTTGAGATCTCGGGTGTTGGAAAGAAAAAGAGCGGGAGGGGTGTGCGATTCCCCTCTTGAGAGGGGTGGAGGGGTGTGTTCTTCGCTTGATGAACACACCCCTGCCATTACACAATCCTACGCGCCCCCTCTCAAGAGGGGATTTTAACCGGCAGTAAACGCTCTTTCCAGCATCTGTGATCGCAACACAAATCTATCACACAGCAACCGGGAAACTGTGTGAGGCATGTCACAATACTAATTAGCTACATCATTGTTCTCGATAGATCTCCGGCTTTTATTAACACCATCATTGAGCCCACCAAATTTATAATTCAGGCTGATGCCGAATGACCGGTAATAATCGCGGGAGGTGTACAGCTGGTTAAAATCGGGCCCGAAGGTGTGGGTGATATTATTCCTGTAACCCGTGAATGGATTATTCACCCGGGCGGCAAAGCCCAGTTTGTTTTTGATGAGCTCTTTATTTACACTCAAAGAAGTACTTACAAATCCGTTTGAATAGCCTTGCAAGCCAGTAGGATTGCGGCTAACCACATTCAGGTCGACGTTTGCTGCCCATCCTTTATTGAAACGGAAACCATTTGAAAGGGAGAAGGAATACATCAGTCTGTCGTTACGTACTATACTGCCATCCGCGGTTCCCTGCAACCACAGGTACATCAGGTTACCGTTCAGGCTTACATTGTACAGCTTACTAACGCGGTAGGCAAGGGACAGGTTGCCGCCAAAGCTGCTTGCTTTGCCTGTATTAGCATAACTGGTGCGTGTAATTTGTGTGGTGGGGTCAAAGTCGGCCACCTGCAAGTCCAGGTTGTTCATGAAGGAATAATCCAACCCTATGTTTAATGACAGTTTTTTGCCGCTGCTGTAACCTGCCTGCACATCATTCAGCAATACGGGGCGCAGGTTGGGGTTTCCGGTTGATTCAAAATTAGGATTGGAGCGGTCGATATAAGGGTTAAGCCTGTTGATACCCGGCCTGCGGATGCGTTGCGAAAATCCAAAGGTAAGCGCGGTTTGATCGCTGAAATTTTTACTTATGGCGATGGATGGCAGCACGTTGAAATAATTTTGTTTGGCAACCGTGGAGGTACTGATAAAATCGGCCCTGATCACGGTTTCTTCTACCCGGAACCCGGCGTTGATGTTCCAGCTTTTTAAATTAACCTGGTACGAATTGTAGGCGCTGAACACATTTTGATTGTTGGTGTATTGGTTTGATAGTGCCGCATCTTCATCAAACTGCCCTGTGGCACTGTTAAAACTATTGTAGCCAAAATTGCTGTTACTGGCACGCAGGATGCCTTTTACACCCGCCTCAATATTTACCTGTTTAACCGGGGTTACAAAATCAACCTGTAAGGTATGTTCATTGAATTTTTGCCTGTCGGTTTGGGTATAATCCGGTGTGTTAAAATTTACCGGATTGGTGATGGTTACATCCCCATCGCGGTTGTTGCGGTTGCCCGAATACTGATAAGAGAAAGTTAGCAGCCTGTTTTTAACCCTTTTAAAACCAACCTGGTAATTAAGTGCGGCATCCCAGCCATAGCCTGTCCCTTTATTATTATTCAACAGGTCGTATGCCTCGTTTATCCCCGAGGTTCCGTTCAGGCCGGATACCTGGGTCATATGACTACTTGTACGACTACCATTGAGGTTAAACTGTCCCGAGATGAGGTGAAGCGAATCGATCTCATAGCTCATTTCGGTACCAAAGTAAGCTGTTTTATTGTTCAACCGGCGATCTCCCGTTTGCAGCAGGTTGGTTTGGGTTGTGCCGAATGTTTCCCTGTTATTGATAAAAGTAGTTGTAGGATTGTTAGCGATGCTCGCGCCGCCAAAAGCAGCTATCACAAACTTGCCGCTTTTAGCCGTGAAAGATCCTCCCGCGCCGGGGCCGCCAACAGGGAAGCTTTCATTGGCGTTTAGTGATCCGCTGTACCCGTTATTTAGTTTTTTTACGGTAATAATATTGATGATGCCCGCCAGGCCTTCGCCATCATATTTAGATGGCGGTATGGTGATCACCTCTATTCTTTCAATAGTGGATGCAGGCATACTTTTCAATATGGCGTTTAAATTGTTTTCGATACTGGGCGATGGCTTTCCGTTGATAAGAACTTTAAAGCTGGAATTGCCTTTTAACAGGATGTTATCCTGACCATCCAAAGTGATGTAGGGGATCTTGTGCATCATCCCCAAAACATTGTTGGATTTGCTTTCAGGGTCGGCCTGCAGATCGTAAATGATGCGGTCGGCTTTTTGTCTGATGATGGGCCTGGTGCCGGTTATAGCAACTTCTTTTAAACTGTTCACCTGCTGCTTCAGGCTGATTAAACCCAGGTCGGTGTCTTTCTGCAGATCAAGCAGGATCGTTTTGGGCGCGTAACCTATGGCTACCATCACCACATGATAAGCCGCGGGTGGCAGCACTGCAAAAGCAAATGAACCGTCCTCCCTGGTAACACCGACCCTGATGGTTTGACCTTCGTCGTCGTTTAGTTTTATCGTTACAAAAGCCAGTTTATGGTGTGTGGTCGAATCGGAGAGGGTTCCTTTTAATATCAATTTGCCACTGTTGGTTTGGGCCAGGATGCTGCCGGTTTGCATGATCAGGAAAGCAAGCGATAAAATGATGCTAAAGGCGTATGGTTTAGTTGTCATGGTGATTAAGATTTGGAGATGGAAAATTTTTGACAACGCAATCCCCGTAAAGACCAACAGCCTTTAAAATTTGCAGTATTTACCGGGAATGCTTTTTAGGGTAAACTACCCTGATGATTGAATTAAAGCGGATGTTTATCGCGGTGATTGCGGATGAAAAGATAGTACAGGAAAAAACCGGCAGCTACAAACAACATTTCAACCCCATACGGAAGGGGTGAATCTTCGGCACTGTAAGGGATAAACTGCATAACGATGAGACCCAGGCCGGTAGTTGCCAGGATGATAGCCCATTTCATGGCTTCGGTGCCAAAGCCCGAGAGCTGCTGTAAAAATTTAAGACCGATCTCATCTAAAGGGCCCGCGTCAATAATGCGTTTCTTTAAACGGTAGTTGTACAGGGCAAGTATGAATATGGCGATAAGGATAAAGAATATGATAACGACGATAAAAGGCATTAACTGTTTCATGATGTTTTAATTTAAATGATTTTGATACAGTAGTCTTTAAAAATAACAGAACGGTTGCAAATATTTTTCTTTAATTTTTGCAACCGTTAACTGGCCGATGCAGACTACTATAATATGTTTAATGAAAAGGAAGTTGTTTCCAGGATATTAAGGGGAGATTTCCACGCTTTTGAAGTATTGGTTAAACAATATGAAAAGCTGGTTTTCTTTGTAGTGAATCGCCTGGTGCAACACCTGCAGGATAAGGAGGATATTTGCCAGGAAGTTTTTATTAAAGTACATCAAAGTCTCCCGAAATTCCGTTTTCAATCCAAGTTATCCACCTGGATTGCGCGGATAGCCTATTTGACCGCTGTTGACCATGTAAAAAAAAGCAAGGCAGCCCGGCAGGCCGACTATCCTGAAAATATAGATCATTATCATTTTAGTGAAGACAGCCCCGAGTCGGAGCTTGTGAAAAAAGATACAGCGGCCTATGTAAACCTGCTGATTGAGCAGATGCCGCTGCAATACCGCACCGTTTTAACCTTATACCATTTAAACGAGTTTACCTGTCCCGAAATTGAACAGATCACGGGCATACCCGAGGGAACGGTTAAAAGCCACCTTTTTAGGGCGCGCAAGTTATTGAAAGAAAAAATTGAACACGATCTTAAAAATTAAATCATGAAAAAGCTGACCGATGAACAGATCCAGGCAATGCTGGATAGTGAATTGAAGCCATCCGGCGAAATGTTATCTGCTTCAGAAAAGCAGCAGGTGGAAAGCTATCAGTCATTATTTCAAAAGCTAAATAAAGAGCCAGAACAGGGTTTATCCTTCAATTTTGCCTCAAAAGTTAGCCGTCAGCTCCAGCTAAAGTTGAAAAAACGGAGTGATATCCGCTTTAATTTACTGGCTTTATTAGGCCTGATAGCGGGGTTAGGTATAGTTTATGGTATTTTAACGATAGTGGATATTAATTCCGGAAACCAATTTTTGCAGGCCATGCTTAAGTTTAAATGGCTGCTTATGCTGGGGACGTTGATACTGTTAGGTACTTTGATGTTTGATCAAAGGGTTGTTGAAAAGAATTAAGCGCTTGTATGCTGAAAAGAACTGGAAATTGGAGGCCTGACGCAATTTGGATCGTGTTCGGCATTTTGAATATGGGGTAGCCCAGTTGTTTTTGTACTATCCCTTCACGCGTCATTGCGAGCGCAGCGTGGCAATCCCCTACTTACAGAGACGCTCTGCATATCGGGGATTGCCACGTCGTTCCTCCTCGCAATGACGCGGAGGTGGAAAGATGCGGCCTTCCTCAGCGGCTATCGTGAGTCTCCACAGCAAAATACATCAGGTAATCCTATTTAAAAATATACCACCACGCCACCATAACCGATGCGTGTTTTAAACAAACCCGCAGGTGTTTGAGTGCCATGGTGATCTGGTTTTCGACTGTGCGTTTGGAGATACCCAGCCGGCCGGCTATTTCCTGGTTGGAGAGATGGTCAATGCGGCTCATCTGGAAAATTTCCTGGCAGCGTTTGGGTAATTGCTCCAGGTATTGCCCCAATTCATGCAATAGCTCCTGGTCTTTGATGCGGCTTTCACCGGCATTATGATCCAGTAGTTCGCTAATCTCCGCGTCGGTTATGGTTAAAACAACCGGCGATTTTACGGCCCGCATGCGGTTATAAACCTGGTAGCGGATAGCGGTCAATAAAAAATTGGGAAATGATTCGATCTCGAGCTCATGCCTCCTGTTCCAGATATTCAGGAACACATCATGCACGGCTTCTTCGCTGGCTTCGCGGTCTTTCAGATATCGCAGCGCCGTTTTATACAACCGTATCCAGTACCGGTCAAAAAGTGCGGCAAATGCTTGTTCGTCATCATTACGGATGGCAAGCCACAGCTCAGAGTCATTAATCGGGGGATTGTGCATACAACTGGTTGGATAAAATTAGGAAAAGCCAGCCAAATAAATCCACAATTAACTGCCGGTTGAAAAAAAAATTAAAAATTAATGTGTGTGTCTATATAAAATTTACACTAACAAGGTATAAACCTGCTATTGTAGCCCAATGATAACCAAAGACGAATTCCTTGCTTTGTACGAAAAGTACATGAGCGGACAATGTACAGCCGACGAAAAAAAACTGCTGGATACATACCGCGATGAAATGACATTGGCTGATGAAGGCTGGGATGATGACCAGGTGAGGGAAGAAGATGTGCGTACCCGTATATGGCAGCGATTAAACGATAACCGCAAAGTAGTTCAATTGCCGCGGCGTAAGGTGGCCAGATACCGCTGGCTGCAGGTTGCCGCGGTTTTTGTGGCGGTGCTATTCGCGGGGATATTTTTTATCCAGCGTAAAAAAAATCACGAAACTGGTACTGTAAAACTGACAAATAAAGTTCAGCCGCCTATATTACCCGGCGGCAATAAAGCCTATTTAACTTTGGCCAATGGCTCGCGCATTGTGCTTGATGATGCCAAAAACGGCAAGCTGGCAACCAGACCCGGGGTTACTGTAAGTAAAACCGGGAATGGTATGCTGGTATATCATTTTACCAATACAAACAACAATACGGCTGCAACGCCCGAGTTTAATACCATCACCACACCAAGGGGCGGGCAGTACCAGGTAGTACTGGAAGATGGTACCCGGGTTTGGCTCAACGCGGCTTCGTCCATTAAGTTTCCGCAGGCCTTTACCGGTGCAACCCGCGAAGTTGAACTAAGCGGCGAGGCTTATTTTGAGGTAGCTAAAAATAAGGCTAAACCATTTATTGTACAGGCCAATAGCACAAAGGTACAGGTGTTTGGTACCCATTTTAATATCAACGCTTACGGCGATAACAATAATGTAACTACTACGCTGCTGGAAGGTTCGGTGCAGATGAGCAGCGGCGCTTCGGCGGTAATGCTGGCGCCCGGGCAACAGGGCAATGCGGTTAACGGAGCTGCCATCAAAGTGAGCCCTGCCGATATACAGCAAACTATGGCCTGGAAAAACGGACTGTTTATATTCCATGATCTGAATATCACCGAAGTGATGAAACAAGTAGGCCGCTGGTATGATGTTGATGTGGAATACCGCGATGAAGAGGTGAAAAAGAATGAATTTGGTGGTACTATATCCAAGTACAAAAGTATAAATGAGTTGCTGGATGTGATGGTACTTACCCGTTCCATTCACTATAAGATAGAAGGAAGGAGGGTAATCATTATGAAGTAACTTTCCTTACCTATAATGTTTACCTGTTTATAACCAGGAGCGTTCGCAGCGCCCCTGGTATAAAGCTTTGAATAGCTGTCAGGTAGCAATTAATGATCATATTTCTCATAACCAATTATTTAACCTAACATTCAAATGTATAAAAAATCTGCTGCAATAAGATGCAGGGAATGGCCCTGCCTTAGATCTAAATTATTTCTGATTATGAAATTGTCGTTTTTTTTGTGCCTGGTTACCATACTGCAAGTGAGCGCAGCCACATCATTTGCACAAAAGATCAGCCTTGATAAAAATAACGCCTCCCTGGTAGAAACTCTGCAGGAAATTCACCTGCAAAGCGGCTTCAGTGTGTTTTATAATGCCAAACTGCTTAAAAAGGCGGTGCCGGTAAATGTGCACCTGCAAAACGCCGACCTGAGCGACGTGTTAAAGCAATGCTTCCAGAACCAGCCATTTAGCTATGTGGTGAATAACAACACCATCGTAGTTACTCCCAAGCCAGCCGTGGCCAAACCGGTACAGGTTATTACGATAACCGGCCAGGTGAAGGACGAAAAAGGTGTTGGCCTACCCGGTGTTACCGTAAAAGTGAAGGGTACAAATACAGGCGCGCAAACCGATATGAGCGGTTTTTATAAGATAGAGGTGAACGATAATAATGCCGTTCTGGTGTTCAGTTTTATCGGCTTTGTTTCGCAGGAGATAGCGGTGGGCAACCAAACCCGTATTGATGTGGCTTTAAAAGAGCAAACATCAGCTCTGAGCGAAATTGTGGTGGTAGGTTACGGTACCCAAAAGAAAGTGAACCTTACCGGTGCCGTATCATCTGTTACGGGCGAAACGCTGAACAAGCGCCCGGTAGTGAATCCGGCCTCTATGCTTCAGGGCCTGGCTCCCGGTGTAGCGATCAATGTTGGCTCGGGCGAACCTGGTAACGAGAGCGTATCTATCCGTATCCGGGGTAACAGCACTTTTAGCGGCGCGGGTTCCGATCCGTTGATCCTGATTGATGGTGTTCCGGGCAATTTCAGCGACATTAACCCAACCGATATCGACAATGTATCCGTACTGAAAGATGCGGCTTCGGCCTCCATATATGGTTCAAGAGCTGCCAATGGTGTGGTATTGATCACTACCAAACAAGGTAAATCGGGCCAGATGGCGGTTACCTATGATGGTAACGTAGGTTTTTACAGCCCTACCAAAATGTTTAAGCTGGTAACCAATTCAGCCCAATACATGGAACTGTTTAACCAGGCCCGCATCAACAGTGGTACAACAGATCCGGGTTCGCTTTATCCGCAGGATCAGATCGACCTGTACCGTAACAGTACCGACAGGCTGCACTACCCGAATACCGACTGGTTGAGCCTGATATTCAGAACAGCACCAACACAAAATCATAACCTTACCTTTACCGGTGGTAACGAGAAAACTACCTATAACGTGTCATTGGGTTATGTAAACCAGCAAGGCATTGAACGGGGGTTTGATTATAAACGTTACAATGCCCGTATCAACTTAACTTCAAAAATTAACGACCATATCAAGTTTGGTACCAATGTGTTGTTAAAATCGGGTACAAGAGATGCAGTAGCCGGTAACCCTTCGTCGCCAAGCCAGTGGGATGGTTCATCTATGGACCTTTTCCTTTCGGCCATGTCACAGGCGCCTACATATGGTCCGTACCTGACTGATGGCAGCGGGCGTTATACTTACAAAGCCTATGATTTTGAGTATAACAATAAAAACCCGATAGCCGTACTTGATCAGAACTACAAAAGAGTAACCAATGATTATGCTGTAAATGCACAGGGTTGGTTTGAAGTACAGTTTAATAAGGATTTTTCATGGTACACCAAGGGTGCGGTGAATTTTAACATGGATAAATACAAGGATTTTAAAGCCACCCTTGATGAATACAATTTCAGGACCAACCAACTGCAAACATCGCTTGACCTGGGCAAGGGTTTAACTGACCAGGACGAACAAACCGTTTATACCAATTTGTACAGTTATTTAAACTATGCGCATAATTTTCACGGGCATAACGTTAAGGCACAATTTGGTTACAGCGTTGAGCAAAGTAAATACCAGTACCTGCAAGGCTACCGTAAAAACTTTGCCGACATTGACCTGCAGGAACTGAACGCCGGCGGCTCAGACATTCAAAACGCTTACGGTACATCAAACCAATGGGCTTTGATGTCGTACTTCGGTCGTGTTGATTATGATTTTAAAGGCCGGTACCTGCTGGAGGGCAACATCCGTTATGACGGAAGCTCCAGGTTCTATGGCGCCAATAAATGGGGGGTGTTCCCTTCGTTCTCGGCGGGCTGGCGCGCTACCGAAGAGCCGTTTGTAAAAGCGCTCAACCTTACCTGGCTTGATAATTTTAAGCTAAGGGGGTCATGGGGCCAATTGGGTAACCAAAACGTGGGTAATTACCCCTACCAGGCATTGCTGAATTTTACCGGTAACTACTCTTTTGATAACTCCACCCTTACAACAGGCGTTGCTCAGCAAAACCTGAACAATCCGACCATTAAATGGGAAACCACTACCATGACCGATATTGGTTTGGATATAACCATTTTCAAAAATTTAAGCTTAACAGCCGATTGGTATAATAAAACCACATCAGATATTTTAAGGCAGGCGCAGGTTACCGCAGCCGTTGGCCTGGGAGCCCCTACTATTAATAATGGGGTGGTAAATAACCGCGGTATTGAGGTTGGCCTTTCTTATAACAACGTGATCAGAGATGGCGGCTTGAAGGGTTTTGCTTATAATGTAGGTGTTAATGTTGACCATAACCGCAATAAACTGGTACAGTTTGGTCAAACAGAAATTGGCGATTATACTATCAACCAAAACGGGCAGCCATGGAATTCATTCTATATGCTGCAGGTGATCGGTATATTCCAGTCGGCAGCAGAGGTGGCTAACTCACCAAAGCAGTTTTCAGATTCAACCCTGCCAGGCGATCTGAAATATAAGGATGTGAACGGCGACGGTAAAATTGACCAGAATGACAAAACCATTATTGGTGGTGTTTATCCAAAACTGAATTACTCCTTTAATATTGGTGCCAGCTTTAAAGGGTTTGATCTGTCGGCTATGGCGCAAGGGGTTTATGGTGTTAAATCATACGTATCCGGCTGGGGAACCATTCCGTTTGTGCAGGGTGCTTCGCCAACCACCGACTGGTTAAATGCCTGGACGCCGGAACATCCGTCAACCACTATGCCGCGTATTTATTTTGGGCAGAGTGCACCGGATAAGATCGGCAGGCGGTCAAGTTACTTCCTGCAGGATGCCTCCTATTTACGACTTAAAAACCTGGTATTCGGGTATACGCTACCGGCTCAGATCACCAAAAAGATCGGGATCAACAGGCTGAGGGTTTATTTTGCCGGTGATAATTTAATAACCATAACCAAGTTTAAGGGGCTTGATCCTGAACGTTATGGCAGCGGCGACCAGGTGCAGTATCCGCAAAATAAAATATACTCCTTTGGTTTAAATGTTACTTTATAATTAGCCCCACATGAAAAATCGAATTATCATAACCACTATATTCATTACATCGCTGTTTTTAGGCGCATGTAAAAAAACGCTTGATCTGAACCCCGCGGATCAGATAGCCACATCAACCTTCTACAAATCAAAAGCCGATTTTGATGAGGCCCTTGCCGCTGTTTACGCTTCTTTGCAGCCCGAAGAATTTGCCGTAGGCATGGGTTTCAGGGATTGTTTTACCGATAACGGGTACAACCAGTTTAACTCCGGCAGCTCCAAAGATTTTGTTCAGGGTAACTTTAACCCCACTACAGGCGGGTACGAAACCGGCATTTATAACGATAGCTATGTAGGTATTGCACGGGTAAACCTGTTTTTACAAAACCTGGGTAACTACAAAGGCTCAGACATCTCTGATGCGCAAAGAAAAGTGTACGAAGGCGAGGTACGGTTTATCAGGGCTTTCTTCTATTTTCAGCTGTACAGTATTTATGGCGATGTGCCTCTGGTACTGCAGCCGCTTGATCTGAGCAATCAGAAACAGCCGAAAGTGCCTGCGGCCCAGGTATTGACCCAAATTACCGCGGATTTGGACTATAGCATCGCTAATTTGAACACCGCTGCCTATTACGCCAATGGCGGGCATGCGGCTGCATCATCGGCAAAAGCTTTAAAGGCACGGGTATTGTTATTTGCCGGTTTTGGTAATAATGGCACCCCTGATCCGGCTATGCTTGCACAGGTTAGGGACTTGTGCCTCGACCTGATGGGGCAGTATAAGCTGAGCACAAATTTTGAAGACATCTTTCGCGATGCTACACAAAAGAATAATACCGAGATCATCTTCTCGATCAACTTCCTGGCGCCAAATAATACAACACCATGGGATCTGTACTACGGCGATTATGATGCCTGTGCGCCATTGCAAAACATGGTGGATGCTTTTGAATGTACCGATGGCCTGCCATATGGCACATCGCCGCTAACCGATACCAAGAACCAGTTCAAAAATCGCGATCCAAGGCTGGCAAAAACGGTATATGCCGATTCGGTTTATTTCGGTCCGGGTAAGGTATACCACCCGTCAAACCTGCGCCCTACGGGTTATGGTACCATCAAATTCCTTGAGCCTAATAATATGCCTTATGGCTTCTCGACCCTGAGCCAGCAAGACGCCGTAATATTACGTTTAGGTGAGGTGATGCTGATGTATGCCGAGGCCCAGAATGAAGTTGCCGGTCCGGATGCTACGGTTTACAAAGCCATGGCTGATCTGCGCGCACGTGTAGGTATGCCTGCATATCCGGCAGGTTACAACAAAGATCAGATGCGCGAGCGGATCAGGCATGAGCGCCGCATTGAGCTGGCTTTTGAAGGTCTGCGTCATTATGATCTGTTAAGATGGCATATTGCCGGGCCGGTACTTAACGCGGTAAAAACCAGTCTCATCAATTATCATTTTGAAGATAAGTTTTACCACTGGCCGCTGCCGCAAACAGAAATTGACAAGAGCGGGGGCGTACTGATCCAAAACCCGGATTATAAATAATAACTATTAGCTGATAACAACCCGGCGGTAAGAATTTTACTGCCGGGTTTTTTTATAAAAAGACATCAAAAATATTGCTCTTTAATTAAGTCGTTTGTCTTGTTGCTTTCATATTAAGCAAATAGTTTATTAAATAATGATAAAATAATCAATTTTTATGGTTTTTATTGGCATAAATCAAAATTCAATAACTTAGTTTTGTATCTATACCATGGAAAGCCTTACCGATTTACAGCAGCAGCTTGCACAGTATCAACAACGTGAAGCCGAACTCGAAAAAAGCGAGGCCAGGTTACGTATGGCCATTGCTTCTGCTAATTTAGGTACATGGGATTATAAGCCGCTAACCGGCGAACTTACCTGGTCTGATGAGTGTAAACACCTGTATGGCTTACCGCCGGAAGCCGAAATAAATTTTGAACTTTTTACGGAGCATATTTACCCTGCAGATAGGGATGCCCTGGAGCTGGCTATGAAAAAAGCCATGGATCCACTTGGCGATCATAGCTATGATATGACGTATCGTATCATCAGGTTTGATAAGCCCGAGATAAGGTGGCTAAGAGCACAAGGCAAAGTCTATTTTAATAAACAACAGGAGCCCGAGCGCTTTATAGGTACCATTGTTGACCAAACCGAGGCCAAACTGGCCGAAGAAAAAAGTGCCAAGCTGGCCGCCATTGTCGAATCATCGGATGATGCCATCATCGGTAAAAACCTGGATGGGGTTATTACCAGCTGGAACCCTGCGGCAGAAAAATTGCTGGGCTATACCGAAAAGGATGTTATCGGGAAGCATATTACCATGCTTATCCCCGAGGATCGTCTGGAGGAAGAAGATCTTATTCTGGAAAGGATCCGCAAGAATAAAAAGGTGGAGCATTATGTAACTTTCCGGGTTACCAAGGCTGGGTTGGAGATCCCGGTTTCTATATCTGTTTCGCCCATCCGGGATACTAACGGCCGGGTGATAGGGGCCGCCAAAGTGATCAGGAACAACGCCCATCAAAAGGAAACGGAAGCCAGGCTGTTACGTTACGCGGAAAACCTGGAAGTGCTCAACGCTTTGGGAAAAGTTATTTCGGAGCGGATGGATGTGAGTGATATCCTGCAAAAAGTAACCGATACTACTACCAGGTTAACCGGTGCGGCATTCGGCGCGTTTTTTTATAACAATATTGATGAGGATGGTGAATCCTATACGTTGTTTGCACTGTCAGGAGCGCCAAGGGAAGCTTTTGAACGTTTTGGGATACCCCGGAATACAGCCGTTTTTCATCCTACCTTTACAGGTGAAAGCATAGTACGTTCTGATGATATAACCCAGGATCCGCGATATGGCAAGAATAGTCCGCATTTTGGTATGCCTCAAGGGCATTTACCTGTGGTGAGTTACCTGGCAGTGCCGGTAGTTTCTAAATCGGGTTCGGTGATAGGTGGCTTGTTTTATGGGCATCCGGAACCAGCCAAATTTACCAGGGAACATGAACAACTGGTATCGGGTGTTGCAACCCAGGCAGCTATAGCGTTGGATAACACCAAACTGTACGAGGAAATAAGTAAGCTTAATGATAAAAAAGAAGAGTTTATAGGCCTGGCCAGCCACGAGCTAAAAACACCTGTAACCAGTTTAAGCGGTTACTTGCAGATATTGAACCGCACGCTTCCGGATACCGACCTTAATAAACCCTTTTTACAAAAGGCGCTGCTACAGGTTAAAAAACTATCCGAATTGATATCCGACCTGCTGGATGTTTCAAAAATAGAGACCGGCCAACTACCCCTTTCTTTTAGCAACTTTAACATTACGCAGGTTGTACAGGAAACTATCGAACTCATCCAGTATTCAACCAAAACGCACCAGATTGTATTACATCATCCCGAACAGGAGATCTTCATTTCGGCCGATAAGCAGCGGATAGAACAGGTTATCGTTAACCTGCTTTCCAATGCCATAAAATACTCGCCCAACGAAAAACTGGTTAATGTGACCATTTCCGTGGTGCATCATATAGTTAGGGTATCCGTACAGGATTATGGCATGGGAATTCTGAAAGAGCACCAGGAACGTATATTCTCCCGTTTTTACCGGGTTGAGGAACTGGCTTCCCACATATCGGGGCTCGGCATCGGTTTATATATCAGTAAAGAGATCATTACCCGCCATCATGGTAAGCTCTGGCTGGATAGCGAGCCGGAAAAAGGATCAACATTCTTCTTCGAGATACCGCTCAACAGGTAATCGTATTTTAGCGGGAAAGCCCAAGGATAAAAAAAGGTATTATGGTGAGCTCCGTCGAACCATGGTGGACAGGCCTCTGCGCGCGAGTCTTCGACAAGCTCAGACTGACAGGCCCCTTCTTGGCGCACCTGTCTTTACCCCGCAGTCGCTCGGCTCCTGCCGAGTGACCACTATTACCCGGCCTCCGGCCGCTGTAAAAAACAAGAATGGTGATGTTTGAATTCGCAGGCCAGAGGCCTGCGGATAATCGTCACTCGGCAGGAGCCGAGCGACTGCGGGGGCGATTTAATGAAAAGGCCCAAGGATAAAATGGGGTGTCATGGTGAACAGGCCTTTACGCCCGAGTCTTCGACAAGCTCAGACTGACAAACCTTTTGGTACGTCTGTCTTTTCATAAGTTATTATTCCATATACAACCCTAAAAAATAAAAGTGAAATTTTTTTATCAATCATGTCCAGTTTCTCTGATCTCATTCATCATTGGAGTATAAATTAATTATTCATACTCATTAAAGATCAAAAAAATGGAACAACGACTTAATGTACATCAAAAAGGCCCGGAAGCGATGAAAGCTATATATGGTTTGGCTATCTACCTGTCTAAATCGCCGGTTGAAGAATCACTTTTACATTTAATTGAATTCCGCGTATCACAAATCAACGGATGCGCCTTTTGTTTGGATATGCACTCCAAAGACTTGCGTGCCGAAGGCGAAACCGAACAACGCCTGTACCTGCTGAGCGCCTGGCGCGAGGCTCCTTTTTACACCGAACGCGAACGTGCTGCGCTGGCCTGGGCCGAAGCCTTGACCAAAGTTACCGATGGCCCAGTGTCCGACGAGATCTACCGTCATGCCAGCAGCCAATTTACCGAACAGGAACTCATCGACCTGACTATAGCCGTGATCACTATTAATAGCTATAACCGGCTGAACATCGCGTTCCCGGCACCGGTTGGCGCTTACCAACCCGGTCAGTATAAGGTAAGGGCGTAATAAAATAGGTATTTAATTTACCCTTGTGGTGCAGTCCCTAAAAAAAAGTGTCATTTCGATGAGCAGGGGTAGGAGCGTGTAGTAGAGCGAAGAGAAATCTTATAAGATTTGCCTATCTGATGTATAAGATTTTTCGCTGCGCTCAAGAGATAGTTTCTCCTCGTACCTTGTTCGAAATGACATCCTTCTAATACCGATCAAGTTTCCTTGAGAGGGGGGCGTAGGCTTGTGTGATGGAAGGGGTGTATTCATGAAGCAGAAGAACACACCCCTACACCCCTCTCAAAAGGGGAATCGCACTGCCCTCCGCTCTTTTTCCGTATTCCCAACACCTGTAGGCTCCGGCCGAGCGACTGTGGAAAGTGGGGTTTATTCATGATGAAGGCAGTGTAAACCCCTCCCTACTCTCCCGAGGGAGGGAATCGCGCTGTCTCCCGCTCCTTCTGATTTTCTCAATCCTTATTGCAGCAATAAGTTCAAACAGGAAAATCAATAATTAGTATATCCCGTTGCCCTCAAAATAAAATCAACAATGGGCTGCGGATTGGGCAGGCTGTGCGGGTGGTGTTTAAAACCAGGTTTGTGGATCACGGTGATGGAGCCGCCCAAGGCTTTTACCTTTTGCTCAAACAGCAGCGTATTTTTTGAGGGATCAAGGGCCTCGTCTTCATCGGCCGAGAGATGCAGCATGGGGTATTTCCCGGCTACTATATGCGAAATTTTATCTATCGGGCTTGCCTTCAGCGCCGCCAGGTCCTTTACCTGTTTGAGGTTAAAATCTTTTTTAAGTAGAGTGGAGTCTGACCAAAACTGCAGATCGAGCAGGGCGTTATCGGCATATACCGCAGCTACCTTTGTTGGATTAACGGCTGCCCAGTTATAGATATAAATGCCTCCGCGGCTCATGCCTTCCAGTACCGCTTTCTGGCCCAGACCGCCATCGTGCAGGATCTTGTAAAAATTATTCCAGCGGGTAATGGCTTCGTCGTTGCCCAGCAGTTCGGCTACGTCGCTGTATACCACATGAAAACCATGTTCCAGCAGGGCGATATCTGTTTGCGGCTCGTGGCCCCAGAAGCGTGCCCGCCAGATCCAGGGATGGCCCTTGGCCGCCCGCTTGGGTTTTACCACTTTACATTCCCGACCATCAAGGGTAAATGTAGCGCAAGGATAGCCGTAAAACGAGTCGGTTTTATAGGGTTCTTTGATGGCTTTAAAAATATCAAACCCGTTATCTGGCTTCAGCAATACGGCGTCATACAGTTTTTGGGCAGCGATGGCCGAGCCCTGTATGTTGGGGTGAATCCCGTCGGGCATCAGCTCCGCATGGTTGATCAACGGCGAATGCATATCCAGTACTTCCAGTTTTTCGTCATACGCTACCTGCCTGATGTGCGGGTTTACCTGATTTACAATAACCGGATCATAAATGCCTGTGCTGTCCTTTTCAAAAGAAGGCATAGCCAACAGTAAAATGATGCGCGGGTGCGATGGCAGCTCCCGGAAAGATTTGATGAGCGTGTGGTAGTCGCCCTCAAATTCATTATAGCGCGGGCGATTGATAGCCTTCGCATCATTACCACCCAGATCTATAAATACAATATCCGGGTTGCTTTTCAATGCCTGCTGATAGGCCGGTGTGCTCACATAAGGGAAATTACCTTTGCTTAGTAATGTAGCGCCGCTCACACCAAAATTGCTCACCTGGTAATCCTTACCTAACAAAGCTCCCAGCTGTGCCGGGAACGCCTGTGTTGCCGGATTGGGCAGGGTTGCACCATGGGTAATGCTCGCGCCTATACAAGTAATTCGGGTGATAGCCCTTGCCGGTAATACCAGGCATAAGGCCATGCATACGATGAGAATGTTTTTCATAATGATCTTATTTCTTGCTCATATCTATCACATCGGCCATGCGGCTGGCCGGGATAACTTTAAGGTTTTGTAATTTGCCGTTCAGTACTTTGCCTTCAACGGTAGTATTGTAAGGGGCGTTCAGCTTAAAATCGGCATTCCACCCGGCGGGCCAGGCGGGTAGCAGGATAATTTTTTTGCCATCGGCTTGCAGCAGCATTTGTTGCAGACCGTTTTCGCCGTTGCCTCCGTTATCCTCATCGGGATGATAATCATTGCCCGATGCCCAGAAAGCGGGGAATTTCAGATCGGGCGCTTTGCGGGTAAGCGCGAAGCTAACATAGTCTTTGGCCACATCGGCCTCACCCAGCATGGCGGCCTGTATAGGGTCCTGCACCCAGCAGCCTTTGGCGCGTTGTTTACGGGCATCAAAAGTATTACGTGCCAGTTCCAGGTCGGGCTTGCCGATGCCATACAGCCTGAACGGATAGATGGAGTACAGCTCCGGGTTTTCGCTGTTGAATGATTTGGCCGTTTGCGGACCGGTATAAGGCAGCAATAATTTTCTATCCTCGCTTACCGGCAGCGGCGGCAGTATACTGTATAACTTTTGCCATTGCGCCCGGGTTTTATCATCAACAAGCGCAGCAGGCAATTGCAGCATCCGGCTAATCACGGCATGCAGCGCCGCGATATCCGGTGCAGGGTTGTGCACCTTCCAGAACATCTCGATGGCATTGTCCGGATCAAGCAGGAGTTTACCTGTGCTGTCGCGACCAAAATGCTGATCAAAAAATTGCAGCCCCGCGGTGGCTATCGGCAGCAGGGTTTGTTTAGCAAATTTAGCGTCGCCTGTATATTCATAATAGTCGAGCATCATCATGCTCAACTCCAGTATCGGCGTAAAATAATGACCGGTATAATTGGCTTTTACATCCGGGCCCATATATTGCAAGCCACCCCAAAACGGCGAGGTTTCGGCAAAGTAGGCGCCGCCATGATTGTAAAACTGTTTTACCTGCGCCGTGTTAGCCGGTAATATTTTGGCGTACATATTAAACAGGGGCAGCATCATGTCAAAGTCGCCGGCCATGAGGCGAGGCCAGTACATGGCACGGGTATTCTGGAACCAGTATTGCCCTCCCCAGGCTCTGAAATCGGCATTTTGCACATCGGCCTTGCCATCGCGTTTCCAATTAGGATTATCCACCACAAATATCGACCCGTTGAACTTGATAGGTCCTGTACCACGACCCGCGCAGGCGGTAACAAAACGCTGCAATACATAACCCTGGGTAACCTGCCTGGCCTGCTCGTCGCCATTTAAAAATATATGGCTGCGATTCCAGAACTGCCGCCACCACTGCTGATGCGCAGCGCGGGTTTGTTCGAGCCCTAATTTTTCGATCCCGGCTACCTGTTGTTTTAATTTCGACAGCCATTGTTCGCCACTACCGGCAACAGCGGTTAAAGGATAAATAGAGATCAACTGCGAGGTCACTTTGCCGGATTGCAATGTTGATGCATCTTTGCTTACAAGTCCTTTACCTTTTACTATGGCACCAAAGGTCAGGTTAGCCAGGTGTGGATCAGTTGTTGCCGAATTATGATGATACCAGGCTATCTGGTTTTGCTGATTGTTTAGTATGGTATCGGTTTGGCCCGCCCGCCAGTTATCCAACTTTACGTTCACACTTACCAGGCTGCCGCTCTGCGCCTCCACCCTGATCACCGGGTGATTAGCATCCACCCAAACCCGCAGCTTCACTGCCGATCTGCCTTCCCCTTCCTGCACCAATATCTCGCTGTTTTTAAGCTTCAGTATCTGTTTAAAGGCAGTGCTTTTGGTCAATGGGTTGGGGCTCACGGACACATGGATAGCGCCCAGCTTCATGAGTACGCCGCCTTGCTGCATCCAGGGATCTTTTTGCTCCTTGAGTTCGCCACCCCAGGCATCCGTTTTGCTGATGTAGAATACCAGGTCGCCGTTCTTCTCTACCCACACATTAAGGCCGATATCGCCATTACCCAGGGGCATTGATTGTGCCGATGTTGGTCCGGGCGTATCCCAGGTTACGTTGTATTGGTTAAGCAGGGTATCCTGTTGAAGGGGTTTGGCAAACGCGGTTGAGGTCAACGCAATCGATGTCAGGCCAAGGCTTAATTGTCCGAAGTACTTTTTATACATATTGGTCTATTTGCGGAATGGTGTTAGTAATTGGTTTGGAATAACAATAATAGGTTAATTGGTGATACAAATAAACCAAGGGAACTTAATAAAATATTAAAAAAGGATTAACCCGGGGGAAGCCTCACCTAAATCCTCTCCAAAGGAGAGGACTTTCCAAATTTTCTTTTTTAGCCCCCTCTCCAAAGGAGAGGGTTGGGGTGAGGCTCTGAACGTTTCAACAAAGCAACTTGAGCGTTTCAACAAAGCGGCATCCTCAAATACTACCGACCTTTGTTATACAAACAAAATAAAAAATACAATGACAAAAATATGGTTTATAACAGGTAGCTCCCGCGGATTGGGACGCAGCCTAACAGAAGCAGTACTGGCCAAAGGCGATAAAGTTGCTGCTACGGCCCGCAAACCCGAACAATTAAAAGACCTGGCCGCTCAATATCCCGGTCAGTTATTTCCGGTGCAATTGGACGTAACCAACAAAGCACAGATCGTTAAGGCTGTTGAAAGCACCATCGCCCATTTTGGCCGTATCGACGTACTGGTGAACAATGCCGGTTTTGGCATCATTGGCGCTGCCGAAGCTTTTACGGATGAGCAGGTTCGCAGCCAGCTGGAAACCAACCTGTATGCTCCTATCGAAATCACCCGTGTGGTATTGCCTTATATGCGTAAGCAACGCTCGGGCCGTATTTTGCAGATCAGCTCGGTTGGCGGGCGCGTGGGTAATGCCGGACTAACCATGTACCAGGCAGCCAAGTTTGGTCTGGGTGGTTTCAGCGAAGCGCTGGCCAAAGAGGTAGCCGATCTGGGCATCCATGTAACCTGTGTGGAACCAGGTGGTTTCCGTACCGACTGGGCAGGCGATTCCATGACCTACGCCCCATTGGTTGAGGGTTATGAATCAACCGTAGAAGCCCGTACCAATTTTTTCAAAAGCGGTAAATTTGTACCCGTAGGCGATCCGGATAAAGCGGCCAAAGTAATGGTGGAACTCGTTGACAATCCAGAGCCACCAACACACCTGGTACTGGGCAGTGAAGCTATCGCTTTATTAAAAAATGCCGATAGCCAGCGTGCTGCCGAAATGGAAAAATGGCTACCGGTGAGCCTTTCTACAGACCACCATGAAGCCGAAGATTTCCTGGAAACAGAAATGGGTAAAAATCTCATCAACAAGAAGGGCAAATAATCATTTGATATAGGATATCCCCAACAGGGTCATCTGCAATTTGCGGGTGATCCTGTTTTAATTTTTTAAATTTGATTTATATGCTAAAAGAGAACGAACTAAGTCCGCAATCAGAGATCCATTACTCCTGTTATTATACCCGGAGCCGTGGCGGCGAACAGTTTATCCCGGAGCATGCTTTCAGCTTCCAGATCTCGGGCGACCTTACCCTTACCGACGCGAATAAAGTATATCACTCCGGTCCCGGCGATTTCAGGCTGAGTCGGCGCAACCAGCTGGTTAAATTCCTGAAACAGCCCCCTCCAGGCGGCGAGTTTAAATCGGTATCGGTGCTCCTGGACCAGCAAACGCTCCGCAATTTTAGTATGGAATATGGCTATACGGCGCAAAAGCAATATGAGGGCGATAGCATCGTTGTCCTAAAACCTAACGCGCTTTACAAAAGCTTTATGGATTCGTTGCAGCCTTATGAACATATTCAGCTACCCATGGATAAAAACCTGCTGGCTATCAAATTGCGTGAGGCCATCCTAATATTGCTACAGGGCAACCCCGAACTTAAAGATGTGCTGTTTGATTTTAGCGAGCCTGGTAAAATTGACCTGGAAGGCTTTATGAATAAAAATTTCCACTTTAACGTACAGCTCAAAAGGTTTGCGTATTTAACCGGCCGTAGCCTGGCCACTTTTAAGCGCGATTTTGAAAAGATCTTCCACATCACCCCAAGCCGCTGGTTACAGCAAAAAAGATTGCAGGAGGCACACTACCAGATCAAGGAACAAGGCAAAGCCCCATCTGATGTTTACCTGGAACTGGGCTTTGAGGATCTTTCACATTTCTCTTATGCTTTTAAGAAAACGTTTGGTGTAGCGCCATCGAGGGTGTGATGTAGTGATGTATCGATAGTATGACGCATATCGACTCACCTTTGGTTTTAAGATAGTTCTATTTAGTACTAGTTGTTATTGTTGAAATGGGGGGTGCAGGGGGGGGTTAAGAACTAAATACTTTGT
>NZ_JABGNA010000021.1 GCF_013149275.1 Mucilaginibacter sp. SG564 | reverse complement strand
TTTAATGAGCTTTAGCTTAAATTCTGTCTTATGCTTCTTGTATCTAATCATAAAAATGCCCCCAATAAGTGTCTAACTTTTTGGGGGCAGTGTAAAATTGGAGCCTCTTTTAAATATATTCATGGTAATTGTTATACAGAAAAGCTTTCGCCGCAACCGCAGGTACGACTGGCATTGGGATTATTGAATGCAAAGCCTTTACCATTTAAGCCATCAGAAAAATCAAGCTCTGTACCGGCCAGATAAAGGAACGATTTCATGTCGAGCGCGAAACGCAAGCCACGATCTTCAAAAAATTGATCACCCTTTTTTTCTTCGTTATCAAAATCAAGATTATAAGATAAACCAGAACATCCACCACCCTGAACAGATACACGCAGAAAATAAGAGGCATCAAGCCCCGCATCCTGCATCAGGTGGTCTATTTTACTTTTTGCTTTATCAGTTACAGTTACCATTGTTATTCTTTTTAGTATCAAGTAATTAGTATCATGTATCAAGACAAATGTCTCGCAAATACCTTACCATTTTTTATTTCAAGTAGCTAGTCAATACCCAAAATCGTGATACTTGATACTAACTACCTGACACTTATTAATGATGTACTTTTTCGCTTTCAATTGGCGCTAAGCCATTTTTTACGCGGAAATCATTAATAGCCGCCTTGATAGCGTCCTCTGCTAAAACTGAGCAGTGAATTTTTACCGGTGGTAAAGCTAATTCTTCAACGATGTCCATGTTGTCTATTTTCATTGCGTCGTCGATGCTTTTTCCTTTTAACCACTCTGTAGCTAAAGATGAAGAAGCGATAGCCGAACCGCATCCGAAAGTTTTAAATTTTGCATCGGTGATAACATTGTTATCATCAACCTGTATCTGCAAACGCATTACGTCGCCGCACTCAGGGGCACCTACTAAACCGGTACCTACTTTGTGGCTGCTTTTATCCAAAGTGCCCACATTGCGGGGGTTAGTATAGTGATCGATTACTTTATCTGAATATGCCATTTTCTTTTAATTATTGAATTAGTGAGTTAGTGAATAATCTGAACTCGTAATATTTTGTTTTTTTAAAGCATCTGCACATTTGAAACGGCGAAGTCTTCAACGCAGTTAATCTGCACATCTGCATATTTTATTAGTGTTCCGCCCACTCAATAGAGTTAAGGTCGATGCCTTCTTTAAACATTTCCCAAAGTGGTGATAGTTCACGCAGGTGGGTAACCGCTTTTTTGGTTACTTCAACCGCATAATCAACTTCTTCTTCGGTAGTGAACCTGCCTAAACCAAAACGGATAGACGAGTGTGCCAGATCATCTGATAAGCCTAAGCTTTTCAGTACATATGATGGTTCCAATGAAGCTGATGTACAGGCTGATCCTGAAGATACAGCCAAATCTTTCATGGCCATCATCAAACCTTCACCTTCTACATATTTGAATGATATGTTAGCTACGTGTGGCAAGCGGTGATCCACGTTACCATTTACATAGCTTTCTTCCAATACAGTTAATGCACTTTGCAGTTTATCACGTAAAGCTGAAAGGCGTTTTGCTTCGCTTTCCATTTCCTGGCCGCAAAGCTCGCAAGCTTTACCTAAACCAACAATACCGGGAACGTTTAAAGTTCCTGAGCGCATGCCACGTTCGTGACCGCCGCCGTCCATTTGAGCTGTAACTTTAACACGTGGACCTTTACGACGAACGTATAAAGCACCAACGCCTTTAGGACCATATATTTTGTGTGCCGATAAAGCCAGCAGGTCAATACCATCAGCATTAACATCAACAGGTATTTTACCAACAGCCTGGGTAGCATCCGTCATAAACAATGCGCCATGTTTGTGTGCAATGGCTGCAATTTCCTTAACTGGCTGCACTACACCAATCTCGTTATTACCATACATGATAGATACCAGGATGGTTTCTGGTGTCATGTTTTTTTCCAGCTCAGCCAGATCGATCAACCCGTCTTCTTTTACTTGAAGATAAGTAACCTTTCCTCCCAATTTTTCTACGTGTTTGCAGGCATCAAGCACAGCTTTATGCTCGGTAACGGCAGTAATAATGTGGTTACCTTTATCTTTATACATTTCAAATACACCTTTAATGGCAAGGTTATCTGATTCAGTAGCGCCCGATGTAAAAATGATCTCCTTGTCAGATGCGCCGATTAATTTGGCTACCTGCTCACGTGCATAATCAACAGCTTCTTCAGCCACCCATCCAAAAGCATGGTTACGGCTTGCAGCATTACCGAATTTCTCGTTAAAATAAGGTAACATCGCTTCCAGGACCCGTGGATCCATCGGAGTTGTTGCATTATTATCTAAATAAATTGGGATATTCATATCTTAAGTATATTAACAAGAACAAAGATACGCAAGATTTTATTTAAATTCATTCAAAACAATTGGTAAAATATCAATCCTGACCTTTAATTTACAATATTTGGACATGAACAGGATAAGGTGTGTAAGTATTGCTATAAATGATATGGCAACTGGCGATAATATATATGAAAAGTCATTAAAAAAGACGGATTTGTATAGTTAAGGGATGACCCAAAGTCAGGAGCTCATAATCAATAAGTGGTTTTTTTTATACTTTAAAAGAGTAAATAAATATTGATAGGGCTGTGGTCTGAAGTAAATTAAAATAAAGCTGAGATGTGTTTTGTGCTCAATAACAAGTAGTTCCCGGGTGCTATTGGTTGATTTTGACATCAAATAAAACTTTTAGCTTTTTGACTTTTTAATTTTGAATTTTTAATTATATTTGCGCCTCTTTTAAAAAGTACAGAAGGTATAAGTTTATATATAATGAAAAAAGATCTGCATCCATCAAACTATAGATTAGTTGTATTTAAAGACATGTCAAACGACTATTCTTTCATAACTAAATCTTGCATCGATACCCGTGAATCAGTAAAATGGGAAGACGGTAACGAGTATCCATTAGTGAAATTAGAAATTTCGCATACATCTCACCCTTTCTACACCGGTAAAATGAAACTGGTTGATACTGCAGGACGTATCGATAAATTCCGCTCACGTTACAACAAAAAATAATTTTTTGTTGAATTAAATATTTACAAGTCGCCCGATACATCGGGCGACTTTTTTTATTTTTGTGCCATGTCTATTATTCTTTTTGACGATAACGCACGCCAAACGCTATTACCCCTGACACATACCCGGCCTGTTGCTGATTTGCGGTTGGGGATATTAACTATAGCCGAAAAGTGGGCAAGACATTTAAATACAACATCTTCTTTTCATACTGCCGATTACTTACAGGCTAAATATCCTGCCAGGATCGGTACTGATAATTTATTTATAAACGGAGCCGTTTGCCCGGATGAAAACCTGCTGGAGGCTATCGATAAACTGCAAACCGGGCAGGCGCTTAAATATAACGACTTACTGCTGGCTGTAAGGCTAAATCAAACCGACGCGGGCAATTTTGATCCGGAAGCCGGGTTTGGTAGCGTAATTAGTTATACAAGCCTTTTTGTGGCTATCCGTTATCCGGAGGATATTTTCAGCAAGAATGATATTGAATTGCGTAAGGATTTTCAATTGCTTACCAAAGGACGTACGAGTGCGGTTGTAAGCAGCACAAACGTAATTATCGGTAATGATTTTTTTGCCGAAGAAGGCGCGGTTGCCGAATGTTCTACATTTAATACCACCAACGGGCCAATATATTTATCCGGCAATACCGAAGTTTGGGAAGGTACCCACATTCGCGGCCCTTTTGCCATTTGCGAACATTCGCAGGTAAAAATGGGGACAAAGATATATGGCGCTACAACGGTTGGGCCATATTCACGAGTTGGCGGCGAAATCAATAACGCGGTGATCTGGGGATATTCATCTAAGGGGCATGAAGGCTACCTGGGTAACTCTGTACTGGGTGAATGGTGCAATATTGGAGCCGATTCCAATAACTCCAACCTCAAAAATAATTATGCAGAGGTAAAACTGTGGGATTATACGACGCAGCGTTTCCGTAAAACAGGACTGCAATTCTGCGGTTTGATCATGGCCGATCATGCCAAATGCGGTATCAATACCATGTTCAATACCGGTAGCGTAGTAGGGGTAGGGGCTAATGTTTTTGGTGCAGGCTTTCCGCGTAATTTTGTACCTGATTTTTCATGGGGGGGCGCAGCCGGTTTTGAAGTTTACGTGCTCCATAAAATGCTCGAAACCGCGCAAAAAGTTTTTGAACGCCGTGAACACCGGACGTTTGATGAAACCGAACAGGATATATTGAAGAAAATATTTGAATTAACTGAAGAATACAGACGGTTTTAGTATTATTTATTTTGTCTGAATCAGAATTTTCAGAATTTAAGGATTAACAAGATTTTGGCTTATCAATTTTGAAAATTCTTAAATTCTGATTCAGACAACCTAATCAACCCAATCAACTGCATAAACTCACTAAACATAATCAACTAAAAACAACATCATGAGAAAAAAAATTGTTGCCGGTAACTGGAAAATGAACCTTGACTATAATGAAGGTTTGGGTGTATTTTCTGAGATCATCAATATGGTAAAAGATGAAGTGACCGGTACACAGGAAGCGGTTATTTGCAGTCCGTTCATACATCTGCATAGCCTGGTACAACTGGCAAAAGGATATACCAAAGTTTCATTAGGGGCGCAGAACGCCCACCAGGCGGAATCCGGAGCATATACCGGCGAAACATCTGCTAAGATGATCAAATCTATAGGTGCCGCTTATGTGATCCTGGGCCACTCAGAACGCCGCCAGTATTTTGGCGAGACTAATGAATTGCTTGCCAAAAAAATAGATACTGTACTGGCAAATGATCTTCGTCCGATATTTTGCATTGGCGAAACCCTGCAAGAACGCGAAGCTAACCAGCATTTTGATATCATCAAAAGCCAGCTGGTTGAAGGTGTGTTTCACCTGGATGCCGCTCACTTTTCCAAATTAGTTATTGCGTATGAACCAGTTTGGGCTATTGGCACAGGTGTAACCGCGTCATCAGAACAAGCACAGGAAATTCACGCGTTTATCCGTAAGGAGATTGTTGCCAAATACAGCCAGGAAGTAGCCGATAACACCACTATTTTATATGGAGGCAGCTGCAACCCTAAAAACGCTCCCGAGTTGTTTGCCCAGCCAGATATTGATGGTGGGTTAATTGGCGGCGCTTCCCTTAAATCGCGCGATTTTGTGGATATTGTAAAAGTATTCAATTAAATTAGATAAGAGATGTGAGATATGGGATATGAGGCAAATAACACCAAGCTTTTTTATGCCTGAAACAGAATAGGCTTTAAGGTGTTTAATGGAGCATCCAATAATCTCAAATCTAATATCTCACATCTCAAATCTGCATGAGGAAGCTGTTAAAAGTTATTTTACCCATCTTAATTGATTTCGGCATTTATTGGGCCGTGGTTGAGTATAATATGCCCAGTCACCCCATGAAGCTGATTGAGATAGGTGATGGTAATTTATACAGTTTAATGGCTTACTTTCACCTTTTCTGGCCTCTGTTACTTGCGGTTGGCATTTTAACTCAGTACCTCATCGTAGTGCCCTTATGGGATAACTACGCTGTAAAAAGCTTCAAAGCGCGTTTAATTATCGGGGTTTGTATTGCGGTAGTTTGTATAGCCTTTGCGGGCTCTATCAGCTACATTATATGGGATCAGGCCGAAGGGACTAAGCCTTTCTATAGCTTTTGGTGGTATTTATCAGAAATTCAGCTTTTTTACTGGGTAATTACCTTTGTCATTTTGTTTTTGATGGACAGGCGCAAGTTTGCCAAAACACCAATGCCAGAAGCGGTTGAAACCCCGGTGTAAAGAAATACTCACCCCTGATTTTACTAATCATTAATAATGAACTATTACGAATTACTTTTTACCACCATTACTACCGAAGATTATCAGCAGGACCTGCTGATCAATGCTCTGGGCGAGATTGGTTTTGATACTTTTGAAGAACTGGAATTTGGGTTTAAGGCATATATACCGACCGATGATTTCAATGAACAGCAATTGAAAGAGCAATTGTTGCCCTACCAGGATATGTTCACCTTTAGTTATGAGATAACTCTTATTCCACAAAAAAATTGGAACGAAGTATGGGAAAGTAATTTTGAACCGATAGAGATAGGGGATAAAATATACGTGCGCGCTACTTTTCACCCGGCTAAGCCTGAGTTTCCTTATGAGATCGTGATCGATCCGAAGATGGCTTTTGGTACAGGGCACCATCAAACCACATCTATGATGCTGGAATTGATCCTGGAAAATGATTTCGCTGGTAAAAAAGTACTGGATATGGGTTGTGGTACAGGTATCCTGGCCATTATGGCCGCTAAACTGAACGCTGCCGAAATTGCCGCGATAGATTATGATTCGGTATGCTATGACAGTACTATCGAAAATTCTGCCCTTAATCATATAACCAATATCACTCCGTTGTGTGGCTCAAAAGAAGTGATCCCGAATGAGCAATATGATATTATCCTGGCCAATATTAACCGTAATATCCTGCTCGATCAAATGGAACGTTACGCCGAGGTGTTAAAGCAAGGAGGAGAAATTTATTTCAGTGGTTTCTATGAGTCGCCAGACCTGGAGATCATTACCGATGAGGCGCGGAAACATGGCTTAAAATACATCAGCCACAAAAAAACGAATGACTGGGTAGCTGCCAAGTTTGTAAAGTAGCAAACTCTTTTAATATGTCATCCTGAACGCAGTGAAGGATCTATCGACGCTTATGTATGTCAGCTAATAGATGCTTCGCTGCGCTCAGCATGACAAGTAAAGAAGGACTATTAGTAACCCAGAGTAAACCTCCGTTTGATAAACTGGTTATTTTCCAGTTCATCAATAACTGCTACAGCGAGGTCCTCAATAAGAATATTGTTTTCTCCTTTTTCATTAAATACCGGTTGATCGGTACCTAAACGGAATTTCCTGGTGGGTTCGCCGTGCGCATCAGGGTGCATATTAATCGCCGGACTTAAAAATGTCCAATCCAGATCTTCTTCTTTGCGAAGGATGTTTAAATAATCACGTGCTGCAGAGGCGCCTGGTTTGTAAGCTGCAGGAAAGTTAGGAGAATCAACCAGTTGAAGACCAGGGGCTATTTCCAGGCTTCCTGCGCCTCCAATAACCAACAGGCGCTTAACACCTGATTGCTTTACCGCTTGCTGGATAGCTTCAGAACCTGCGATAAAATCATCATAGATGTTAGGGTTTGTCCAACCAGAGTTGTAAGCGCTAATTACAGCGTCATGACCTTTAAGTACATCAGCCAGGCTATCAACATTAAATACGTCAACAGCTTTTATGGTTAATTTACTGTTGGTGATATTTAGTTTTTTGGGGTCGCGGGCAATAGCGGTTACCTCGTGTCCGCGTAATAAGGCTTCTTTTAAAATGGTTTGGCCTACATTGCCTGTGGCGCCTATCAATGCTAATTTCATAATGGATTTGTTTTTATATGTAATTTAATTTGTTACAGTTTTGTTTAAAAAAAATTATTTAAATTTTTGGCTAAAATCTGCCAGGGTAATTTTAGTTAATTTACCAACGATGGCCGTATCTACTTCGGCAGCCAAATCATCCAGGTGTTGATTGATTTGGCGGCCAACAGCACAGGCGGGATTTGGGAGATTTTTTGCCTGTCCCAGCGCCGGGTGGCTTTTTACTGCCTTGTATACATCGGCCAATACAATTTTGGCTGAAGCTTTTGCCAGGCTATATCCGCCGGTTTTCCCTTCTTTACTGTTGATCAATCCGTAGTTGCGCAGGTTTCGTATTTCTTTACGCACCAATACCGGGTTTATGTTGATGCTGCCGGCAATATACTCAGACGATAACAGATCATCGCCCGCCTGGTCAAGAAGGGTGAGGATATGGATTGCTATCTGAAATTGCCCGTTCATCTGTAATTAAAAAAGTTACAGTACAAAAGTAGGATTTATAATTTTATAACAATGAGGATTTTGATTATATTAACATTAAATTACTTTTTGCTGATAAATAATAACTTAATTAAGAATTAATGTGCTGATTTAATGATTGTTAAGAATACACTTCTGTGCAGCAAAAAAACCTTAAACGAAGATTGTTTAAAAAAGTTTCACTTTTAAATAAAAAAAAATGCAAATTAGTTGATAATTAGCGTAATAATAAATACTATTGTAAAGTAATTAACTTTCGCGAAACCTAACTATTACTATTATTAAACTTACATGAAAACACTTGGGAAAAAAATCAGACTGTTACGTCATCAAAAAGGGTGGAGCCAGGAAGATGTTGCAAAACGATTAGATATCTCTATTCCGGCCTTTTCAAAGATTGAAACCGGAATAACTGACATCAATTTATCGAGACTTGAACAAATTGCAACTTTGTTCGAAATGTCTGTTGTTCAATTGCTTACCTTTAATGATGCTGAGCATGATCAGAAATTTGTTAATGAACTTGAAACCGTTAATAAACGGTTGATGGATCGGGAAACAGAGGTTATCGATCTGCAAAAGAAAGTGATCGAATTATTCGAAGAATTAAGGCACTCCAAAGCTACAGCATAATTTTAACGCCCGGTGTAATGCCGGGCTAGTTAAAAAATATAACGCATTGTTAAATGCTTTTTGCCAAATGTGGCTCCTACCGCACTGTGGATAGCTATCATTTTCTCGTTAAAATCCCCAACCCACGATAGTTCCAGCTCATTATATTGCTTTAAAGGCAAAACGTATTCCTTTAACTTGATAAATATAGCCGATTCCAAACCATGCTTCTGGAATTTTTGTTTGGTGCCCATTACAATGGCACGCATACGGGATACACCCTTCCAGCGGTAATACAAAAATTTAAGTTTGCCGATCAGGTTTAACTTTCCGTTAAGTGGTTTAAGCATCTGATTGGCATCGGGTAAAATGATGATAAATGAGGCTGGTTCATCGTCGATATAGGCAAACCAGATGAGTTTTTCATCCATCAGGGGTTTCATCTTCTCAAAGCTTTCGGCGATGGTAGCATGCGTTATGGGGACGAAATTTTCAAAATCGCGCCAGGCATCATTGTATATCTCTATAAAATCGGCGGCAAATTTTTCCATTTCCTTTACCCGGAAATGCCGGAAATCATACCCCGGTTTTTTGATCACCCAATTAGCAATTTTAGTGAACCGCTCTGAAAAAGGCTTATGCACATCCAGGTGATTGGTGATCTGTTCGTAAAGGGTTTTAAAACCATAAGCTTCAAAAAAGGCCTTATAGTAGGGAGGATTGTAATTCATCCCGTAGGAGGGATGGGTAAAGCCCTCTACCAGTAATCCCCAGAAGTTATCGTTCTCGCCAAAATTGATAGGGCCGTCCATAGCTTGCATGCCGTTATCCTGCAGCCATTTTTTAGCAGTATCGAACAATAGAAAAGCAGCATCCTGGTTATCAATACATTCAAAAAAGCCCATCCCACCGGTTGGCTGTTCGTAATGATAAGCCTTTTTATTATTGATGAATGCAGCCACACGGCCAATTAATTGGTTGTTATCATCGGTAAGTATCCAGCGGGTGCATTTTCCATCCTGGTGAAAGTTGTTTTTTGCCGGATCAAATACAGCTTCAATATCATTATCAAGCGGACAAACCCACGTTTTATCATCTTTATAAATAATACGGGCTACGTTTAAGAATGCTTTTTTAGTGACTGTTTTTTTTACTTCTGTAATGGTCATAGGGATGTTGCTGACGGCCAAATATAAAAAAAAGCATCCAGGGCATGCCACTGAATGCTTTTGTAAATGGGTGTATCTTAAAAATTAAAAGTCGTCGTCGTCGTCATCGTCAAAAGACTCGTATCCTCCTCTGCCCAGGTCATCATCTAAAGGTAGATCATAATCATCCTCATCCTCATCAATCACTTTTTTCTTTTTCGGAGTAAGCGATAGATCATCATCGTCATCATTTTCGTCTTCTGAGTTGTCGATCTTTTTAGTGCTCGGTTTTTTTGGCGTTCCCATTGTAACGGATTTTTTTAGTAAAACTTTATCAATATAATTTAAATCGGCCTTAGGTTGTTTTTATTCTGGCGGCTAATTCAGTAGTAAAAATAATTAAAATCATTTTTATTAAAAATATCTTTTAAAATTATTCTGTTTGTTCGCCTATGGCCACGGTGTTGGTTGTAAAATCCTTAATCTGAGGTAATTCATCTATGCTATTTATACCAAAGTAGTCCATAAACATGCCGCTGGTGCCATATAAAATGGGTTTTCCTACGCCTTCCGACTTCCCAATTATAGCGATCAGGTCTTTTTCCAGCAATTTTTGTATCGAATAATCACAATTTACACCGCGTATCTGCTCCACATCGGTTTTGGTTACCGGCTGCTTGTAGGCAATAATAGCCAGTGTTTCTAAAGCAGCCTGACTTAACCTTTTTTTGGAACGCTGCAGCTGTAATAAGTTAATAACCGGGTGGTATTGTTTTTTGGTGAGAAATTGGTACCCATTGTTGATTTTTACCAACTCAATGGCCAGGCTGTCATCACTATACTTGTTTTTGATAGCTGTTAAGCTTTCATTCACCTCGTCGGCAGTGAAATCACGCTCAAAGGCCGCCTGGAGACAGTACATGATCTCCTCCGTACGAATACCTTGCTCCGACGCGAAAATTAATGCCTCTATATGATGCTCCATGTTGGTGAGTGGTGAGTGGCGAATGGTGAATGGTGAATGGTGAATGGTTAGGTAACTCCTATTTTCCACTCACCACTCCCTATTCACCACTCACTTTAATAGTTAATAACCTGTTCTTCAATTTCGGCGGGAATGTCGCGCCAATCATATTTCTGGGTACGTAGTTGTGGCTCAAAGCCAGCTTCTTTGATAGAATCCTGGATGCCTTTGGCGGTAAACCTGTGGGGAGCCCCCGCTGCTGATACCACATTTTCTTCGATCATGATAGAGCCAAAATCATTGGCACCGGCATGTAAACATATCTGTGCCACCTGTTTACCTACGGTGAGCCATGAGGCCTGTATGTTTTTGATATTAGGCAGCATAATACGGCTTAGCGCTATCATGCGGATATATTCATCACCGGTTACATTATTGGTGATGCCACGAACTTTGCGTAACAATGTGCCGTCATCCTGGAAAGGCCAGGGGATAAAGGCCACAAATCCATATGCACCTTCGGGTTTTTCGGCTTGTACCTCGCGAATCCAAACCAAGTGTTCAAAGCGTTCTTCGATAGTTTCGATATGGCCAAACATCATGGTAGCTGATGTAGGCAAGTTAAGCTGATGGGCAGCGCGCATCACATCCAGCCACTCTTTACCACCGCATTTACCTTTAGATATCAGGCGGCGAACACGATCATTCAATATCTCGGCACCAGCGCCAGGTAATGAATCAAGTCCGGCCTCTTTCATGGCCCTCAGCACATCTATATGAGCCATACCTTCTAGTTTGGCTACGTGCGCTATCTCCGGCGGACCTAATGAGTGTAGTTTTAGCTTAGGATACAGCTGTTTCAACTCCCTGAACAGATCAGTATAAAACTGAAGACCCAGATCGGGGTGGTGACCTCCTTGCAGCAGCAACTGATCGCCACCATAGCGGAAAGTTTCCTCAATTTTCTTTTTATAGGTCTCGATATCAGTGATGTAGCTATCCTCATGGCCAGGTCTGCGGAAAAAGTTGCAGAACTTGCAATTGGCGATACAAACATTGGTCGTGTTCACATTGCGGTCTATCTGCCAGGTAACCTTGCCATGCGGAACCTGCTTTTTACGCAGTTCGTTGGCGGTATACATCAAATCGGCAGTAGAGGCATTATTATATAGATAAACCCCTTCGTCCTGGGTTAAAAAATCAAACCGCAAAGCGCGTTGCAACAGATCGGCTGTGTTCATTTAACAAAGATAAAGTTTTAGACGATGAATAGTTTCATGTGGATAGTAAGATTGACAAATTAATGAGTTTGCTGTTTTTGAAATTTATTTTTAGGATTCCATGCATCTTAAAAATATTTCCTCCGGAGAAACCTTTTTAAACCTCAAATTTTAACACTTTTCGCTTCAAAACCGAGATAAAAACGGCTCAAAATTTATTAAAAACATCGATTTTAACACTTTTTAACAAATTTGAACACTGTTTTGACGCACTTTTAAAACTTTAAAAAGTATTAATTTATTGATTGTCAAATAACTAAATACCACGCGATCGGTTTTTGTGCTCTTTTTATTTTTAACTAAACAGCCCGGTTCTCGTTAATGGAGAACCGGGCTGGTATTTTATACAATATACAAAAAAATTATCAGATAATTATAACGGGCCCTTAGCTTATATAAGTTAAAGGCCGGGGCTTTGCAGTAGCGAATGCCTGATTATGATTTAAGGGCTTTTTTAATTTAAGCATTTTGATAACTCATTTATACATACTTCACGTAATTTAGTATTTGGTTATGATAAAGTTGTGAATAATGGAAGAGTTTATAAATTGTTTATCAAAATACAGTACACTTAGTGGGCAGCATATTGAATTGATAACCAGCAAGGCTAAATTATTAAACTTAAAAAAGGGCGATTGCTTTTTAGAAGTTGGCCGGGTAGCTAAACAATTTGGGTTTGTAATGGAAGGAGTTTTACGGGTTTGTTGGTATAACGAAATTGGCGAGGATATTACAAGAGCATTTATACCGGAATATCATTTTGCGCTAAACGTTTCAAGTTTTAATAACGAAACACCATCTGAAGTTTGTTTTGAGGCTATTGCTAATTGCAAATTGCTGGTTTTTTCCAAAAAAGACATGGCCGGGCTGGCGAATGCAATTCCTGGCTGGAATGAGATTCTTTTAAAAATTACCGCTACGGCATTAACCAATAAATCAAAAGTAAGCCAAAATATGCTTACGCAGGATGCGACAACGCGATACCTGGAATTTCTGAAAATTTATCCAGGCCTGGCAAACCGGATACCCTTATCGGCTCTTGCTTCTTACCTGGGGATTAAGCAATCTTCTTTAAGTCGCATTAGAAGAAAGATCATTTAATTTTTGCCATATGGCAAAAAAAATGCGCTAAGGTAGTCGCAATTTTGGTGTTTCTAATATTAATGAAATGCTAACAAACTCCACAATGGCTACGGAAAAAAACCGGGCCAATATCAACAACTGGAAAACCAGGCCGTTTAACCGCTGGTCTTTTCATCACGTTAAAAAATTTATTCCCTCAATAGCCATCGCGAATGATATTCAGCATCAAAATTTGCTGGAAAACGCTCCGGTATCTATCAAGGGATTTATACTTAAACAACTGTTAAAGGCTACGGCAACTGATGCTGTAGTTATTCTTCATAAAGGTAAAATTGTATATGAAGCATACGCCAACGGTAATGATGAACATACCCCGCATATCCTGATGTCTGCTACTAAAGCGGTGGTTGGGCTTGTTGCTGGTATTCTTGAACATCAAGGAGCAATAGATCTGAGCGCTCCCGTTTCCGCCTATATTCCGCAAATTATTGGAACAATCTATCAGCAGGTAACCTTGCGCCAGCTATTGGATATGCGTGCCGGGATAGTATTGGATGAAGATCAGCAAAAGCAGTATGATATAGCGACAAATTGGGAACCGGTACCCGAAGGAAATGAGCCTTTGGGTTTGCACGATTTTTTTACCCGGTTGAAGTCATCCGGAAAATTAACGGATCAAAATTTTAGTTACGTATCCGCCAATACCGATCTGTTAGGATGGGCCCTTGAATGCGCCACAGGGCGCTCATTTAATACACTATTGAGCGATCTGATCTGGAAGCCAATGGGGGCCGAAAATGAGGCTTACATAACGGTTGATAAATACGGGGCACCAAGATGTACGGGTGGACTTTGCGTAACTGCCCGTGATTTTGCCCGTGTAGGCCAACTCATTATAAACGAGGGGATGCATAATTCGACGGAAATTATACCCCCATCATTAATAAATGATATCACAAGCAATGGTGACGGTGATGCCTGGGCCAATGGCCAATGGGGTAAAGCTTTTGCACCTATCAGCAAAAACATGAGCTATCGTAACGGTTGGTATATGATTAATGATGAACCCCAAATAATGTTTGCTATGGGTATTTATGGCCAGAATCTTTTTATTGACCGGGCTAATGATATGGTAATTGCCAAGTTCTCGTCATGGAAAGAACCAACAGATTATGTAGCATTGCCGTTAACGCATCAACTGGTTAAAACTGTCAGAAGCTCTTTAAGGGTTTAATTTTCGCCCCTGCGTTTATTTGCAGGTCAGGGTACTGAAAGATCAAAATTCCATAAAAAGTTGTCATTTCGACAAACAGGGATGGACGAAGGGGGAGAAGTGAGGAGAAATCTTCTACATGATGCAAGGCTTAAATTGCAAATCATATAAGATCTCTCCTCGTACCTCGTTCGAGATGACAGTTGGGGTTTGTTATTTACTTTTTACTGCTCAAAACTCACCACTCCCTACTCACCATTCACTACTTTACTTTCAGTGTATTATTACTTCTATTCAAGTCGGGCAGCGCATTGTCCGGATCAAGGGTTACGCTTTCGGCGTCCTGAGTGCCGGGCAGGGTAAGGGTGATCTGTTTGTTTTGCAGCCAGGTTTCAACCGGTAGGTAAGTGCGTTTTTTGCTGCCGTCTTTATATTTTACTTCGATGGTGAAGGGCATAGGCAGTTTTTGTTTGTTTACTACGGTAATGTTTACGCCTTTCTCATTTTTGCTGTCAACCTGTTTGGCATCTATGAGGGCCAGGTCGAGCGTCCAGTTATTGTAGAACCACCCTTTCCAAAACCAGCTCAGATCTTCGCCCGCGCCGTTTTCCATCGAACGGAAAAAATCATCGGGCTGTGGATGTTTATAGGCCCATTGATGGATGTAATTGCGGAAAGCATAATCGAATTTATCTTTCCCCAGGATTTGCTCGCGCAGTAAAACCAGGCCGAAAGCCGGTTTAAAATAGGTAAGGGGGTGACGGTACTTTTCGGCGATGGCATCGGGAGCGGTCATGATGCTGGGTGAGCCGGGAGCGGTGATGAAAGGAATGATCTCATCGGCCGGGTTGCCGCCTTTTTCGGCATATTCGCTGTCGCGTTTGGGCGCAAACTCGCCTTTGTTAAACGCGTCGGAAGCGTACACATCAATAAAAGTGTTCAGCCCTTCGTCCATCCAGGCAAAACGGCGCTCGTCTGATCCTACGATCATCGGGAACCAGTTATGACCAATCTCGTGCGCGGTTACCCAGTACAGTACAGCGCCTTTATCGGTAATGCCATCAAACACAATACCCGGGTATTCCATGCCACCGGCTATACCAGCCTCGTTTACGGCAACGGGGTATGGGTACACAAACCATTTTTCAGAAAAATATTCGATCGATTTTTTGAGATATTCTGTTGCACGACCCCAGGCATCATTGCCATAGCTTTCGGCGGGGTAAACGCTCATGGCCAGTGATTTTTTGCCTTCGGGCAGGTTTACTCTTGCGGCATCCCAAATAAATGCTTTGGATGCGCCAAAGGCCACATCGCGGGTGTTGAGCATCTTAAAGTGCCAGGTAAGCGTGCCTTTTTGCACCGGGCGGCTCGCCGGATCGTTCACCTCGGCCAGATCGCGAATCATGATGGTTTTGTCGCTGTTGCGGGCGGTTTCCAGTCGTGCTATTTGTTTGGCGGTCAATACCTCTTTGGGGTTCTGTAGTTCGCCAGATCCGGCCACGATCATGTCCCAGGGTACGTTTACGCTGTAGTCGATATCGCCATAATCGAGGTAAAACTCGCCGCTACCCAAAAATGGCAGCGTGTCCCAGCCGCGGCTATCATCATATACACACATGCGCGGGAACCATTGGGCTATTTCAAAGATCTTACCGTTTTTGGTATCGGTATAATCGGTACGGGCGCCAAAAGCGCCGGGTATGGTGTAATGATATTTGATTTTGAGGCGGATACTGCCTTTAGCCGCTACGGCTTTAGTCAGACGGATCTGCATGCGCGTATCGGTAACCACATATTTTACTTCTTTGGTAACACCTGCTTCTTCTACCGCCACCGATTCGATCTGGTAGCCATCGGTGTGATCGGCCAGTTGGGGTGCAAAACCGGTTACGAAGTTAGAGCGTGCATCTTTTTTATAGGTGTTCTGATCCATCTGCAACCACAGGAAAGGTAAAGCATCCGGACTGTTATTGATATAGTCGATAGTTTCGGTACCGCCAATAGTTTTGGCCGCGGTATCCAGTTTAACATTTAAGGTATAATTGGCCCGGTTTTGCCAGTATCGTGGCCCGGGATTGCCATTGGCCGAATGAAAATCATTACCCTTATCGGTATAAAATTGCGGCGAAAAAGCTTCGGCCGCATTATAGTTGGAAGTAGTATCGTTAGGGTTGATCTTTCGTTGCTGGGCCTGCACGTTCAAAGCGAAAAGAGCAAGCAAGCCAAGTCTGGTAAATTTTAATTTCATAAGGGAATTTGAGGCCACAATATACAAAGGATGAGGGTAAAAATGGGAGAGAGTTTTAAAAAGATGCAGAAGACTCACCCGATCTGCGCTACGCTGGATCACCCTCTCTACGGCTTCGCCACAAAGAGGGTTGAAAAAGGGAAAGTTAAGAAACTATGTAAGAATAAAAAATGACTTAACCCTCTTTGCACCGCAGGTGTAGAGAGGGTCGGCAAGCGGAGCGATGCCGGGGTGAGTCTTTTCAGGGCGATAAGATCGCTTTTATAGTGTTTAAAACGTCATCAATATTGTTTAGTATCACTTTATTTTCGAATCTTAAAATGCGTAACCCTAAGGCTGCCATCACTTCGTCTCTGTTTTTATCGTAATCTTTTTAAATAGGTGAACCGGGCCGTCGGCTTCGATAACTAATTTGGCTTCTGCGTAATAAAAGTCAGGAATATAATATAAGTTTCTGCCTAAAATTGATTGTATCAAGATAGGGTGCTGGCGCAAAAACTTCATTTCGTACAAGCTTCTATTTCTGAGATGCTGCCATAATATTTTCTCTGCTTTAGTTTCATGTCGTCTTAGTTCACGGCAAAGGGTAATTATAGATGTCATATTTAAATTTAAAATCTAATTTTCACCCGTAGCCTCAACCCCATAGCGTATTGCCGCTGCAAGTATATCGGGGTTTATATCTTTTAGCGCTTTAAACCTGATGCAATAGCCGGTCACGCTGGCTTTGCCCAGTTCTTTCCCATAGGTTTGGGCCAGGTATGTTTTGTCTTTTATCCCAAGCACATAAACAGAGATGCCGGTTTTGTTGGCGCTTAAACCGATTTGAAAAAAATCCCTGGCTTTCCCGTCAGCATATTTTATGGTGTAATGCCCGTAGCCTATATTGGGATTGCTAACCGTTTTATTTTCGCTGTTTTTACCATCCTCGAACCATAATTTACAGCCTGGTAAAGTTTGCAGTATAAGCTGGTGTAACGCTTGCATATCATTGCGCTTTGGTTGGGGCTGGCCGGTGATATACGTTTTGATCTGTTCTTGTATGTCCATATGAAACATTGAATTATGGGATGCTTACTCAAATTTCGCCAATTTGGATATATAATAATTCATTTTTTTGCCCTTTTTCAATGCCTGTTTATGGAATGCGATGATTAATCGCATCATGGTATAAAAGATAAATACCATGACACCAATTCAAAATATCAGCATTCCCGAAGCCTGCCACGAATCATGGCAGCAAATGACCCCGGTTGACCAGGGCAGACACTGCCAGCAATGCTGCAAAACGGTTACCGATTTTACCGTGATGAGCAACGATGAGATCATTGCTTACCTGGCAACAAGTCATGATGTTTGCGGCAGGTTTGGGCAGGAACAACTGAGCAGCCTCAATAACAGACTGGATATCAAAAATCTGCAACCGAACATCTGGCGAAGGTGGGTAATGGTTATTGGATTGCTGAGCCAAACCGTGTTTTATAAGGCTACGGCACAAACCAAATCTCCTCCGGTAGTTACCCAGCAAACTAAACCGGTAACCTCTAATGAAATATTAGGTAAAATAGCCGCACCGGATACCAGTAAGCATGTAAAAGTGAGCGGACAAGTTACGGATGAGAATCACCAGCCTTTGCCTGGTGTAACAGTGGGGGTTAAGGGATCTAATGCAGGTGTAGTAACCGGCGCCGATGGTAAATTTGTTTTGTTTGGCGCCAAACCAGAGGATGTGCTTGGTTTTTCTTTTATAGGTTTTGATAGTCAGGAAATAAAGATCAATTCATCGGCAGATCAATTCCATAACATTATTATGAAAGAAAGCGCCAACAGACTTACGGGTGAGGTTGTGATTGTGAGGCGTTTATCATTTGTTCAGCGAACCTGGAATAAAATTAAACGCATTTTTTAATTAATCCAGCATCCCGGCCAAAATGCCCTCTTTTAATGAGTTAGTACATAGCATTACCTTTTGGATGCCAAGTTTGTGTATAATGAAGCGGGTAATAAGCGATGCCACCACGATCATATCTACCCTAACGGGGATAATATCTGTATTACCTGCCCTTTGCAGATGGGTTGATTGTACTATTTTATTGGTTTCGATCAGGAGCTCTTCGTAGTCAAAGCTATAAGTTTTGGTGGTTTTAAGATCGAAGGAGTGACCTTTTTCTGTTTCGATAAGCGCGGCAAAAGATTCAAACACGCCAGATGAACCGATGAGTGTATCCAGCTCATGACCCTCAACCGCAGCAAACAGATCGGTGAGGTTATCCTGCAGATACACATCCAGCGCCTCGATAGAGGCTGGTGGAATAGGGTCGGTTCGATGAAAAAGATCCATTAAGCGGGCCGCGCCAATTTCAAAGCTTTGTTTCCAGATAATATGATCGGCATTGCCCAGGATAAATTCAACGCTACCGCCGCCAATATCCATAATGAGGGAGTTTTTGGCCGATAAACAACCGCTGATTTTTACCCCTTCATAAATAAAAGCGGCTTCCTGGTCGCCGTTAATGATTTCGATGCTGATACCAGTTTGGGTTTTTACCTCGTTGATAAAATCCGTTCCGTTTGATGCGCTGCGCAGCGCCGACGTTGCCATGGCTCTTACCTGTTGCACCGCATTAGCACTGATCTGCTCCTGAAAATGCTGCATGGTTTTTATACCGCGTGCAAAGGCCTCAGGTAAAATATAGCCTTTGTTAATGCCGCCTTCGCCCAGCTTTACTGGCTCCTGGTCATGTGCAATTTCCTGATAATTATCTATCGTACCCTCCACAATAAGCAGGTGGAAAGTATTGGTACCCAAATCCATTACAGCAACGCGTTTACTCATGCGGCTAAGATAATGCTCTTAAAGGTAAAAGGACAAAAGCAAAGATAAAAATGAAAGCTCTTTTTGACTACCTTTCATCTTTCACCTTCCTTACTCTTTATAAAAGAACCATTTACCCAGCTCTTTAAAGCTTACTTTTTTACCGTACATCAGGATACCAACCCGGTATATGCGCGCTGCAACATAGGTGGTAAACAAGAAACCTATCACCATTAATGACATAGAAATGGCCAATTGCCATCCCGGCGGGTCAAAAGGCAAACGTACCATCATAGCCACAGGAGCGGTAAACGGTATTATGGAAAGCCAAACTGCCAGCGCACTGTCTGGTGCTCTGAATAACACCGATACCGATAAAATATAGGTGAACAGGAGCGGCATGGTAATGGGAAACATGAATTGCTGGGTTTCTGTTTCGCTATCCACAGCCGAGCCCACCGCGGCAAACAAAGCGCTGTACAACAGGTAACCGGTTAAAAAGTAGAACAAAAAGCAACCCAGTATATACCCAAACTGTATATTTTGAAGCGCCGCCAAAGCGCCAGTCATAGGGCTTTGCGGCGAATTGAAAGCGTGACCGGCTATTTTTGATGATATGATGGATAAAATTATCCATGCCCCAAATTGTGTTAAACCTACCAGTCCCACACCAATAATCTTACCCAGCATTAACTGAAATGGTTTAACCGATGAAATAACCACCTCAATAATGCGGCTTGTTTTTTCTTCAATAACACCACGCATTACCTGGCCGCCATAAATAAAAAGCGAAAGGTATATCAGTATAGCACAGGCTACACTAACGGCAATATTGGCGCCAACGTTGGCGTCCTTGTCGCCTTTGTCGGTAATTTCAACGGCGTTAACAGCGATGTCGGATTTTTTGATAGAATGAATAGCTGCGGTGTCAATATGATGCTGGATCATCCTGTTGTTGAAATCAATATCATTCAATTGCTTCTGGATCTCATCTGTAAGCTGGATAGGTGATTTCTTTTTGGCAAAAATTTGAATGTTACCTTTTTGAGGGTAGCCTTCCGGGATATACAGGGTAGAGATATTCTCATCCTTTTTCGATAGCGCTTTAGCCTCATTGATATCGTGATGAGTGATGGTGAATTTTATATTGGGTACATCGTGCAGCTTTTTTGCAAAAGTACCTGTATTGTCAACCACGTTCACTACCTGCAGGTTGGTCAGTTGATCGCTGTTTTTAGCTATCATGGCAATAGCGCCACCCATCACCAGGATAAGTAGTGGCACCACAAATATCATGATGATGAATGATTTCTTTCGTACGCGGGTCAAATATTCCCGTTGTATAATGAGCAAAACTTTATTCATGGTTAAGACATTAGGTTTACTTTTTCAATAAAAATATCATTCATGCTGGGTATCACTTCCTGCAGCATGGTTACCCGGGTTTGGGGGATAAGGTATTGCAGCACATCATTGGAGCTGCGGCCATCCTGGAGTTTGATCCTGATGGTATGCCGGTCATCGTCGCTGATGGTTTCGCCGATCTGGTCAAAAGGTTGTCCGTTTTCAAAGGTTAATAATTGGCCCGAATATTCCACCAGGTAAACATCATTGCGGTATGAGTTGCGGATGTGTTTAACCTTGCCATCCAGTATTTTGTGCGATTTATGGATAAGCGCTATCGAATCGCAAAGCTCCTCTACCGATTCCATACGATGGGTGGAGAACAAGATAGTAGCCCCCTTTTTATTCAACTCCAGGATCTCATCTTTGATCACCTCGGCATTCACCGGATCGAAACCACTGAATGGTTCATCCAGGATGATCAGGTCGGGTTCATGCAGTACGGTAGCCACAAACTGGGCTTTTTGCTGCATGCCTTTGGATAGCTCTTCTATTTTCTTTTTCCACCAACTCTCCATATCCAGTTTTTTAAACCAGGCCTTGAGTCGCTTGTTGGCTTCGTCCCGGCTCAATCCTTTCAACCGGGCCAGGTAGATCATCTGCTCGCCGATCTCCATTTTTTTGTAAAGACCGCGTTCTTCGGGCAGATAACCGATACGTTCGATATGGGATGGATTGAGTTTTTGGCCATTAAACCAAACTTCGCCGGAATCCGGAGCGGTAATCTGGTTTACAATGCGGATAAGGGAAGTTTTACCCGCGCCATTCGGCCCTAAGAGGCCAAATATTTGTCCGCTTTCCACTTCCAGACTTACATCATCCAAAGCCCGGTGACCAGCGTATTGTTTAACAATATTGCGTATACTTAACATGTAATTGGTTTATGATGTTAAAAGTACGCTTTAGATACGGGGTATTTTAAAATGTTACATGTGATCAGGATGGATCACTTTTAAACAGTGGTTTTCCGTCAAAATGATCAAGGGTTTTCGTGCTATTACCTGCTACACTATTAAATATAATAATGGCGCCAATTGGAGGCAGTATACTTAAGAGGTGGATATAAGCGTATAAATGATGATCAACGTTAAAGAAATTAAAAGCAGCAGGCAAGGCCAGATTACCCAAGGTAATGATCAATAAAATTATAGCAAACAGCGCGAAACCGCTTTTGATAACGGGTTGGCTCACTCTAAATGATTGAACAACTATATAAAGTACAATTACATAATACAGGTAGATGGCATAGGAAAATAAATGATAATCCTTTGCCAGGTAACTAATAGCTGTACCGGCGAGAAAAAGCGCAATATTAAGCCCAAGATAGATACTGAAGGCGTTAACTATACTTCGTTTTTCATCAAAGTAAACCAATGTGGCCCTCAAAAAATATATCACTATGGAATAAGCCGCAACGGTGAATATAGATAGGAGAACATTTAAATACGTGTTCGGTAAGCCAAAGTTCATGATGATATACAGAAATGAAATGTGAATGGCAATTTGTATAAACGCGATGATGATACCAATTTTTACGGCGGGAGGGTTGTTCATGGCTACTGGTTTAGATATGCAATTTATAAACTAATAATCTAAAAATGAAAAAGTTGGGATTATTAGCGCCCCGGCTTTTTGTGCAGCCACTATTAATTAAGTTGATCTAAACTAAACCGCAATGTTTCAATAGCCTCTTTTTGCCGGGAGATGATCACATACATATAACCTTTGTAAATAATGGTATGTGGATAGCCGTACTGACCGCCTTTCCATAAGCCCTCTTTTTTTAAATGATATAATTCATCAGCAATAATATAATTTTTATCAAAAGCTTCACCGTTTTTAGACAGCGACAACACCAGCGGATTGCGATCATAGTGATGCAGCGTATCCGGGATACCTACATAATAAAAACGCTTATCGGGCAAACGGCCGAAGTGAAATTTGCTGTCGTTATCAGAAAATGCGGTTTCCACTGGGCGCGACCAGCTTTGGCCATTATACTTGCTTTCCGTAAGCCATAAGCGGCCTTTCCAGCCTTTGCCAGTAACACGCAGCAGCATATGCAATACACGGTTGTCCGTTTCGAAAAAAGAGCCCTCGCATAACGGGGGAAGGCCCAACTTGGCTGCAGGAGCATAAAAGGCGGAAGAGTTATCCTGGGTATATAACGAATCTGGGTAGAAGCTGCTCAGTTTCCAACCCGAAATGCCTTTTGGATCATCGGTATATGGAAACATAAAATTACCGCTGATGATGAGCCTGCCGCCATTGGTAGCCTCGGGGCCGTGGTTAGGGATTAGCGGTACATGCATATCTATCGGGCTGCTCCAATGGATGCCATCGGTACTGGTTTTGGCCCATAGGCGGGTATTTTGCCGGTGTTTGGTGTATTCGCCATAGTAGGCCACCAGGATGCCTTTGTATTGATATAAACCGGCAGCGGTAAGCACGTTAAGTGTGTCTTTAAATTTTGGGGGCGATGCCAGTACTTCAAGTTTCGACCAATGCGCAAAGTCTGTGGATGTAGCATAAACCACCCGCTGGCCCGGCGAATCCTCATCAATGAGCCCATTGCTCCATATCGCTATAAACCGATCCTTGAAATGAATAATCGAAGGGTGGTGGTTATACAGCCATTCCTTATCAGGCGAGTAGATCATACTCCGCTCAATTTTTAAGCGGGGTACACCGGCCTCGGTTTGATAGTTATTGCGGATGGCAGGAGTTTGAGCAAATAGGTTGTCGCAGCAGCAGTATAACAAGGCTCCGACAAGAATAGGTTTTAACGATTTACGCATGGCTCAATAATAAATAATACCACCAAGCTATCAAAACAAAAAAGCCCGAAGTATAAACTCCGGGCTTTTAAACCTTTTGGCTTTCGCCTTTATCTTTTCACCTCTAAAGGTTATTCAAAATATTCCTTCATCCGTTCAAAAAAGCTTTTTTCGTTTTTGCCCGGGTTGGGTTTAAAGTTGGGTGAGTTCTGTAATTTCTCCAGCAACTCGCGCTCTTCGCGGCTCAAGGCTTTTGGTGTCCAAATGTTAATGTGCACCAGCTGGTCACCTCGGTGGTAAGAGTTCACTTCCGGAACGCCTTTGCCTTTTAGGCGCAGGATTTTACCGCCCTGGGTACCTGCATCAATTTTGATCTTGGCTTTGCCATCAATGGTGGGCACTTCAACTGTGGTACCTAAAGCGGCATCCACAAAGTTTACATGCAGGTCATATATCACATTGTTACCATCGCGTTTCAGCGTTTCGTGTGGAATTTCTTCGATCAGGATAATCAGGTCGCCCGGTACACCGCCGCGTGGGGCAGCATTACCTTTGCCACTCATGCTCAGCTGCATGCCTTCGCTTACACCGGCAGGCACATTGATAGTGATCAGTTCTTCGCCGCGAACCACGCCATCACCATGACAAACCGTACATTTTGACAGTATGGTTGAGCCTTCGCCGTTACAGGTAGGGCAGGTGCTGGTAGTTTGCATCTGACCCAGTATGGTATTGGTTACCCTTCGCACCGCGCCAGAGCCACCGCATGTTTTACAGGTTTGGAAGGACGATTTATCTTTAGCACCAGAACCATCACAGGTTTTACAAACTATCTGTTTGTTTACTTTGATCTTCTTTTCGGCGCCATTGGCTATTTCTTCAAGCGTTAAACGTACTTTGATACGCAGGTTGCTGCCGCGTGCCACGCGCCTGCCACCCCCTCCACTTTGACGGCCGCCGCCAAAAAATCCTTCAAACGGGCTGCCACCGCCAAAAATATCACCAAACTGGCTAAATATGTCGTCCATATTCATGCTGCCGCCATAACCGCCGCCACCATTTGGTGAGGATGCATTGGCCGCATGACCGAACTGATCATAACGCTGGCGCTTTTCAGGACTGCTCAGCACTTCATAAGCTTCGGCAGCTTCCTTGAATTTTTCTTCCGCCTCTTTATCGCCCTGGTTTTTATCCGGGTGATATTTAATAGCCATTTTACGATATGCCTTTTTTATCTCGTCGGCATCGGCACCTTTGGCGACTCCCAGGATATCGTAATAATCTCTCTTAGCCATATATTCAATGTTGAATTATTGAGTTAGTGAATTAGTGATTGATTTAGAATAACCAATAATTCAATTCCTTTTATTTAAATAATATTAACGCGCGAACAATTGAACCGGAAGGTGAAAGAATTCACTAATTCAATAATTCACTAATTAATTATGCTCCTACAATTACTTTGGCGAAACGTATTACTCTGTCTTTCAGATAATAACCTTTTTCCATTTCGTCTATCACTTTGCCCTTCTGGTCGTCGGTAGGGGCTGGTATATTGGTAATGGCCTCATGCAGGTCGGCATCAAAAGGCTCGCCAATTGATGTCATTTCCTTCAGTCCTTTTTGACCCAGTATATTTTTTAGTTTGTTCTGTATCAGCGTAACGCCTTCTTTAACCGGGGCAACGTCAACCGCGTTTTCCATGGAGCGTTGCGCGCGCTCAAAATCGTCAAGTACAGGCAATAAAGCCACTAACAATTCTTTACCTTCTGTTTCACGGGCTTCCGCGCGCTCTTTGATGGTACGCCTTCTGAAGTTATCAAATTCGGCATATAAGCGCAGGTATTTGTCATTTGCCTGGGCCAATTCTTCTTTCAATTTGTCTTCGGCAGACAAAACTTCTGCTGTTGTTGCTTCAGTAGTTTCGGTTGGAGCTTGTTCTTGCCCGTTCTCGTTTAAATTTTCCTGTTCTGCCGTATTCATATTTTCTGGGGTGTCCGTATTTTCTTTCTTCTTTTTCTTCAACATATCGTTAAATTTCATAGCTGATAGTGCCAATCAAGTATCCTGCCATTAGCATAAAGCCGACAAGCTGTCAGTGGTGTATTTTAATATCAGGAAGGAGTGACACGTTTTACGCAAGGGTGACAGGTTGACCGTTGATTTTGTCTGAATCAGAATTTACAGAATTTTAAAATTAACAGAATGAATGCTTATTCTGAAAATCCTTTAATTCTGTAAATTCTGATTCAGACAATCAGCGCTTATATCTCCGCGTCTTCCAATACTTTGCCGTTTTCGCATTTGATAATGCGTGATGGGAAAGCCCGGATGATGTGATAATCGTGGGTAGCAACCAATACGGCGGTGCCCGATTGGCTGATCTGTTTTAATAGTAGCACAATTTCTTCGGATGTTTCGGGGTCAAGGTTACCGGTTGGCTCATCGGCCAGGATAATTTCGGGATCATTTAACAGGGCGCGGGCAATTACCACGCGTTGCTGTTCGCCACCTGATAGCTCATGCGGCATTTTTTTGAGTTTGGAACGCAGGCCAACTTTTTCCAGCACATCCAGGGTACGGTCAGCAATCAGTTTTTTGTCTGTCCAGCCGGTGGCGCGCATTACAAATAACAGGTTTTGTTCGATAGAACGATCAGTAAGCAATTGGAAATCCTGGAAAACAATGCCCAGCTTACGGCGCAGATAAGGTACTTCGCGACTGGCCAGTTTGCTCAGTTCGTAGCCACAGGCATGACCGGTGCCGGCTTTGGGGATCAGATCGCCGTAAATTACTTTGAGCAAACTGCTCTTGCCCGATCCGGTTTGGCCAATGAGCCATACAAAATCGCCTTTATCAATATGCAGGTTAACGTTTGACAGTACCAGGTGCGATTGCTGAAAAATATCAACATTGTTTAGCTTAATAATAGAATTTCCGATCATCTTGTTTTATAGCTCTAATTTTAAGATCTGCCCGAAAGGCAGGTCTTTGATTATGTTCATAATATATTCGGCCTTGTCGGCCAGTCCCACCTTATCCAGCGATTTATCAGGCCTGTCAACCCTGAAATAGGCCAGCAGCGTAAATTTATCATCGCGCAGCTGCACATAATCGGGTATTTTGGCAACGCCTTTTACTTTTATAATATACATGTTAGTTCATGGTTCATGGTTCATGGTTCATGGTTTTTCAAAGCTAAAAAGATCAGCTATGATCTATGAACTATCAACTATAAGCTTTTCCCCAAAGGTATTGTTATTTTAAAGATTTGCCAAGAAATCCATTGTATCAATCCCATCGGCATAATCCCATAATGCGGGTTGCTGGCTCTGGCCAAAACCTACCACCTGGTTTTGTATTTCAATAGGTGCTTTGGTGACGATGCATTGCAGGTTTTCGCTTTGATCAGCCAATAATTGCTGCGCCGCCTGCAGATCGGTATAATGGCTATAATATACCACAGCCAGGGGCGATGCTATGCGTTCATCTTCCTTGGCCATTAAAAAACCATTGTCAAAATGCTTATCACTGTTTACCAGGTAAATGGATTTGTTGTAATCGTAATTGTTGCTGTATTTGTGGTGATGGATAATGGTTTTAAACTCTTCTATCGATTCAAAAAAGAAATTAAAACTGTAGCCTTCGGGCACCAGCAGTTTGGATACGTTACGGCAGCCCAGGCCATAGTAATCAAAAATATCATGACCGAGGTTAAACAGATCTTGGGCTGTTTCGTTGCCGGTAAGCAGGGCAATACTGTTACGGTTTTTGCGGATGATATTAGGCACTTTGCCAAAATAATAGTCAAAATAGCGTGAGCTGTTATTACTGCCGGTAGCTATAATGGCATCAAAGTCGGTAAGGCGCTCTATAAAGCTGAACTGTGCTGCAAAATTGCTGTCGATATCAACCAGGAGTTGCAATACATGTTTGATGAGATAGGCATCCTGCGATGATGTTTTGATGAGCGCGTGGTTGCCTGTGGCCAGTACGCAAAGCACATCGTGAAAACCTACCAACGGGATATTACCGGCCAGGATTAGTCCTACTTTTTTGGGTTGGGCGTCCCTGGAAAGGTCGTATCTGGACAGCCAGGTTGTTAAATCGGCCTCGTTGAGCATTTGGCCAATGGCGGTAACGGCGCGTAAAACACTTTCGGGTGTAAACCAGGCGTTGTGGTATTGTTCGTCGTTAACAATGGCCATTAACTGCTCATTAGGTTCGGCTAATTGCTTTCCTAAGACTGAAAATGAATTTATTGCGGTTTTTATATTAATTTTTGACATATATATGGTAAGGTTGTAAACCCCGAAACCCTTTTTTTGTTATATTTGCACGCTTGTTAATTTCAGGCAAAGTTAATTGAGAATATTAGATATTTAGAAATATGGCGATTAAAATCACCGACGAATGCATAAACTGCGGAGCCTGCGAGCCGGAGTGCCCAAATAATGCCATTTATGATGCTGGCGCGGCATGGCGCTTTAGCGATGGTACGGGGTTAAAAGGGGTTATTGATTTTGGCGATGGTAACACATTAAATGCTGAAGAATCACAAGCTGCCCTTTCTGATGATATTTATTACATTGTACCCGATAAATGTACCGAGTGTGTTGGTTTTCATGACGAACCACAATGTGCTGCAGTATGCCCTGTAGATTGTTGTGTAGATGATGAAGATATCCGCGAAAGCAAAGAAGAATTGTTAGCTAAAAAAGACTGGCTGCACATCAATGAATAGTATTCAGATGTGAGATCTGAAACATGAGATATAAAAAAGGGGATCAGTACTGATCCCCTTTTTTTGTGCTTTATGAATTGTTAGCGAGCCGTGAGGACACGGCTCGTGAAGAAGGATACTCCGTAGGAGTAAAAGCTTTGTAGAAAATGAAAAAAGAATTTAGCATGCCGTAGGTATGCAACCTGAGTGCAGTACCCACGGCACTGACGCGGAAGCTGATTTTTTTTCTACAAAGCTTTAACCCCGATGGGGTTTAGCGATTCGAGAGGGCACTGATCGCGGGAAAGAGGTTCTCAAGTCTCATATCTATCGCAAATCCTTCTCCATGTGGATATTGGCCCGGGCGTAGGGGGTATCAGCTACTTTAAATTCCGTAAAGCCGTATTTTCTGTACAGGCTAATGGCTGGGGCAAGCAGGGTGTTTGAACCCAGCCAGAGGCGTGTACCACCCAATTCTTTTGTTTTAGCTATAGCCGCGTCCATCAGGGCATTGCCAATTTTACGGCCCTGGTATTTTGGGCTTACCGCCATTTTTGCCAGTTCGTATTCGGCCTCGCCTGTTTTGATGACCGCGCAGGTGCCAACAACATCGTCGTCGATATGCGCGAAAAGTATTTCGCCACCAGGGGCAATGATGTATTCTTCGGGATGATTTAATTGCTCTAGGTCATGCTCTTCTACGGTAAAATAGGTGTTGATCCATTCTATATTCAGGTTTTTGAAATAACGGGCATTTTGAGGATCGTAGGTAGTTACTTTTACCGGATTGTTTCCCTGTGGATTAAACATTTCCTGAAAACGTTGGTAGTATGGTTTTTCGTTGAGTTGTGCTTCAGTTTCCATAATAGCGCTTAATAAATTGTTTTGTTGACTATTAAATAATGATTTGTTGAGGGTGAGGATCTTGGCCCATACCCGTTCAAATTTTGGCAGGGAGTCTTTCCCTTTTTCCGACAGGCGCAGCATGCGTTTACGACTGTCGCTTGCTGATTTAACCGATTCAATAAAGCCCAATGCTTCCAACTCCTTAGCCAGATGAATGACGCCCGGATGGGTACAGCCCAGCTCTTCGGCAATTTCGGTTACCGCAGCTTCACCCTGTTTGCTGATCAGGTAGTAAAGGGTAAAATATTTGGGTTCGAAATTCAGTTGCTCGTCTTTATATATCTGAACAACATCCTTTGCAAAGTATTCATATAACCGTTTGAGCCTTGCTCCAACGGCCAATTCTTCCAGATCATCAATTAAACTCATAGTAATTACGTAAGTACTTACAAATATATAAATTATTTTTATTTCTATATTTGTTTTTCACTATTATCAATGGAATACGGTATTTGTAATCTGGCGGTTATCCCGCTGCGAGCCGAGGCCAGTGACCGCAGCGAACAAGTGTCGCAGGTATTGTTTGGCGAGGCATTTGAGATCATAGAATGGAGCGAACGCTGGGTAAAGATCATCACCGAAAGTGATGGTTATGAAGGTTGGATAGGTCGCCTGCAATTTGCTATGCTCGGTCATATCGCTTACAAAAGCTTTAAACATGTAAAACCACCGCTTACCTACAGGGCGGTAACACAAGCCTGGAAAGTTGCCGATAACAGTGTAGTATATTTGCCTGCAGGCAGCTCTTTAGCTTTTTTGGAAGGCACAACCTGCCGTATCGGTACCGAGCGTTTTGAGATCATTGGTGAAATAGGGGAGCGGGAAGACATAGCCACCACGGCCAAATCGTTTTTAAATGCGCCTTATTTGTGGGGTGGCCGTACACATTTTGGTATTGATTGCTCCGGCTTTACCCAGGTGGTATTTAACCTCAATAATATTAAGATCAAGCGCGATGCCAGTCAGCAGGTGCTGGAGGGAACCCTGGTTGAGAATATTGCACAGGCTCGTTTAGGCGATCTGGCCTTTTTTAATAACGAAGCCGGTAAAGTAACCCACGTAGGTATTATGCTGAATAACGAACACATCATCCACGCTTCAGGAAAAGTTAAAATTGATACTATAGACGAGGATGGTATCTACTCGCAGGAACAGAAACGTCATACGCATAAGCTACATAGTATTAAGCGGTTTATGTAATACTCAAAGAAAAGTGGGGATAGTGCGATTCCTTCCTTGGGGAAGGGGAGGTAGGGGTTTAGTAAACATGACGTGTTTGAATCGCTTGTATAAACCCCTCCCTGCTACAACACAATTCCAACGCACCCCTCCCGTGGGGAGGGAATTTGTTAATTCAAGAATCCTCAATCAAACTTAATATCCCATACCAGCACACTCTTATCATCACTTACAGACAGGAGCTGATCGCCGTTCCAGGCCAGTTTGTTGATGGAGAGTACATGCCCCGGATGTCCTTTTTCGCGGCTGATGATCTTGTATAGTTTAAAATCGTCGGCTCCCCAGATCTTGATGCCTTTGTCCATACTTGCTGTGGCAAAATATGGCTTTGTGGGATGAAACAGGATATGGTTTATGGCAAACAAATGCGCGGGAATGTTTTTGATAGATTGATAATTTACACTGTCCCAGATCTTGATCTGCGCGTCGCGGCCTCCAGATGCCAGGTAAGTACCATCCGGACTATAAGCCAGTGTAAAAACCGACATGGTATGGCCATGCAATGATTTAAGCAAGGTATAATCATGCAGGTCGTAAATTTTAATAGAATTATCCCTGCATCCAAAAGCCACCTGTTTTTCATCGGGCGATATGGCTATGCAGCGTACCGTATCGGCAGATACTTTGATGCTGTGCACCATCTGTAAACTTGCTAGGTTCCATATTGAAACTGTCCCGTCTTCGGAGGCTATCAAGAGCTCGTTCTTAGTACTCACCGATTTGATATCGAAGATCGGCTTAAGATGATGGGCAAGCGACGGCAGAAGCTTTTGTTGTATAAAATCAAACACCAAAACCTCGCCGCTGCGTAAACCTGTCAGTAATATAGGATAGCCTGCAGGGCCGTGTATAGCATAAATAGAGGCCCTAACCGGGAACATCACTTTGATGAACGAGAAATTTTCCAGGTTCCACTCCACCAGACCTTTATCGTTACCGCCGGTAAACAAAATACCTGGCTTTTGCGAAAGCTCCAGCGTAAAAATGGGATTGCCGTGCCCGGTAAGTTCTGCTATTTTTTCTGCGGTCATTTTTTAGGTTTTACGTTTTACGTTGGACGTTATATGTTAATGTGAAGACAACGTAAAACGTATCACGTCCAACGTAAAACCTACTTATGTCTTGATTCTAAATTCTTAGCTATTGTTTTCAGGTCGAGGCCTTTTTCGCGCAATAGAACCAGCAAGTGAAACACCAGGTCGGACGATTCATTGATCAGGTCTGTTTCGGTTTCGGCAAGGGCGGCTATAACAGTTTCTACACCTTCTTCGCCTACTTTCTGAGCTATTTTGTTGAGTCCCTTGTTGCGCAGTTTATTCACGTATGAACCTTCAACCGGGTTTTCATACCTATCGGCAATGATGTTCTCCAGTTCGAGAATAAAGTTCTGATTAAATTCGGTTTTAAAGCAGCTGCGCGAGCCGGTATGGCAGGTTGGGCCATCGGCTTTTACTTTGATCAACAGCGTATCACTATCGCAATCAATACTGATGTTTTTTACATGCAGAAAGTTGCTGCTGGTTTCGCCTTTTGTCCACAAGCGTTGTTTGGAGCGGGAAAAGAAGGTTACTATGTTTTCCTGTACGGTTTTATCATAGGCTTCCTGGTTCATATAGCCCAGCATGAGCACTTCAAGCGTTTGCTCATCCTGTATGATCACCGGAACCAGTCCGTCGGTTTTGTTGAAATCTATATTCATTTTTTATCAGTTGTGAGGTGTTAGCGTGTAGGTGCGAAGAGCCGGAGTGAATGAGCCAATTTGTATATCATAAAATTCTATTCTCGCTCTTTGTGCGGCACACCGGCACTTTCATCATATCCTTACCTCAATATTATTACTTTTTAACACGGCTTTCAAATCGGGTATTAGTATCTCTCCATAATGGAATACGGATGCCGCCAGTGCCGCGTCGACATTGGTTTTTTCGAAAACATCGACAAAATGCTGTACCGCGCCTGCACCGCCCGATGCTATTACCGGTATGTGCACCGCATCGTTCACGGTTTTGAGCAGCCCATTGTCGAAACCATTTTTGGTGCCGTCATGATCCATAGAGGTGAGCAATATTTCACCAGCGCCGCGGCTTTCGGCCTCTTTTATCCATTCCAGCGTTTGGCGTTCTGTTGGCAGGCGACCGCCATTCAAATGCACTATGTTTTTATCGTCTATGCGGCGCGTATCCACAGCTATCACCACAAACTGTACGCCGAATGCTTTGGCCAGTTCGTCAATTAAAGCGGGGTTGCGCACCGCGGCCGAGTTGATGGATATTTTATCGGCACCAGCATTTAAAAGCGCGTCGGCATCAGCAATTTCGTTGATGCCACCACCTATGGTAAAGGGTATATTGATTTGCCGAGCCACTGCTTTCACCAGCTCCACCATGGTTTTACGGCGCTCCACCGTAGCGGTAATATCCAGGAAAACCAACTCGTCGGCACCCTGGCGCGAATAGTTCCAGGCCAGTTCAACGGGGTCGCCGGCATCGCGCAGATCGACAAAGTTTACTCCTTTTACCGTGCGACCGTCTTTTACATCAAGACAGGGGATGATTCTTTTACTAAGCATGAATTTTATTAGAGCGTCATTGCGAGGAACGAAGCAATTTTAATTCTTTTTGTCATCCTGAGGAACGAAGGATCTAATCGGCGATAGATTCTTCGCTCCGCTCAGAATGACAAACCTTTTAAGTGCTTCGTTCCTCGCAATGACGTTTTTATTTAAATGGAGATTAACGCGTCCAGGTTCCAGTGCTTAACATCTTCGATGGTGATATGCCCTTCGTAGATGGCTTTGCCTACCACGCATGATTCAACTTTTAGGCGACTCAGTTGCTCGATATCCTTCATGGAACTTACACCGCCCGAAGCGATCAGCTTGATAAAAGGCGAATGATCAAGCAGTTTTTCATACAGCTCGATACCTGCACCGCCCAGTTTGCCATCCTTATTGATGTCGGTACATAAAAAGCGGAAGAAACCGAGGGCAAGGCATTTATCAACGTAATCCATCAGTTTTATGGGCGAGCTTTCCATCCAGCCGGAGTATTTAATTACTTCGTCCAATACGTCGATAGCGATAACTACCTGGTCTGAGCATTTTTCTTTACCGCAGATCTCGGAACCCAGCTCGGGTAAAAAGCTTGGATTGGTTAAGGCTTGAGTACCTACAATAACGCGGTGAACGCCGGCATCTATCAGCTCTTTCACTTTATCAATGCTGCGGATACCGCCGCCGTATTGCACCTTCATGTCGGTTTTACGGATCACATCAAACAGGTATTGCTGGTTGCTGAAATCGTTTTTGGCGCCGTTGAGGTCAATGATGTGGATGAAATTGGTACCGTTGCTTTGGTAGCGCTCAATCATTTCTTCCAACGTAACATCGTATTCAGTCACCTGGCCATAGTCGCCTTCACGCAAACGCACTACCTTTTTGTTCAATATGTCGATAGCAGGGATAATGTACATGTTTTTTATAGTTTAGAGAAGTTAGTTAATAATGTTTCGCCGTACACGCCTGATTTTTCGGGGTGAAACTGTACGCCGTAAAAATTATCATGCCAAATTGATGCCGAAAATTCGATACTGTAATTGGCAGATAGTAATGTGTATGCCTTATCATACTCAATAAAGTATGAATGTACAAAGTAAAAATGTGAACCCGACGGTATATTTTTAAATAATGGATTGTCTTTTTCGGGATACACCTGGTTCCAGCCCGTGTGTGGTACCTTATATTCGGCACTATCCTGAAACCGCAAAGTTTTGATCGGGAAGATATTTAATAAGTTGGAGTCGCCTTCTTCGGAGTAGGAAGTAAGCAGCTGCATACCCACGCAAATACCCAACGTTGGCTTTTTAAGCGCCTTTATAACGGGCACAAGGCCCGTTTTTTCCAGCTTATCCATAGCCGCGCCGGCGTGGCCTACCCCCGGAATGATATAACGGTCGAACTTATCAAAATCCGCCTGGCTGTTGATAAAGCCATAGGGGATGCCCAGCCGCTCCAAAGCCGCTGTAAGGGAAAATATATTGCCCGCTCCGTATAGAATGATGCCTGTCATTTTTTTAGTTAGAGTCAAGATATAAGATTCAAGAATCAGGACAGAAAAACATCTTGTCTCTTGATTCTAAGAATCTTGCCTCTCTTATAGTACCCCTTTAGTACTTGGTAAAACCATCTTATCTACATCACGTTTTACGGCCATTTTTATTGCCTTGGCAAATACTTTAAATATGGCCTCAATTTTATGATGCTCATTTTGCCCTTCGGCTTTGATGTTGAGGTTGCATTTGGCCGCGTCTGAGAACGACTTGAAAAAATGATAAAACATTTCTGTTGGTACATCGCCCACTTTTTCGCGGTTAAATTCCGCTTCCCAAACTATCCAGTTACGGCCGCCAAAATCAATGGCCGCTTGTGCCAAACAGTCATCCATCGGCAGGCAAAAACCGTATCGTTCAATGCCTTTTTTGTTACCTAAAGCTTCCGCAAAAACCTCGCCTAAGGCTATGCCGGTATCTTCAATGGTGTGATGCTCGTCGATATGCAGATCGCCTTTGGCAATTACTTCCAGGTCGATGCTGCCGTGGCGTGCAATCTGATCTAACATATGATCAAAAAAATGCAGGCCGGTTGATACTTTGGCCTCGCCGGTACCATCCAGGTTTATTTTGATGTAGATATCTGTTTCTTTAGTGGCACGGCGATGCTCAACCACGCGCTGACCCAGTTTCAGGAATTCGTAGATCTGTTGCCAATCGGTAGTTTCCAGCACAATGGTCTCGCCGATATGATCGGCCTCGGTAAATTCAGCGCCTCCTAATCCCGAATTATTGTTAAGCCAGATGGCTTTGGCTTCCAGGTTACGGGCCAGCAACACATCATTTTTACGATCGCCGATGGTAAATGAACCTGGCAGATCATACTTTTCGGTATCAAAATATTGGGTAAGCAGGGCAGTGCCTGGTTTTCGTGTCGGCGCTTTCTCGGCCGGGAAGGTGCGGTCGATCACGACGTTATCAAACTTTACACCCTCGGCCTCAAATGTTTTTAATATGAAATTATGCACCGGCCAAAAAGTGTCTTCCGGGTACGATGCTGTACCCAAACCATCCTGGTTGGTTACCATTACCAATTCAAAATCAAGCTCTTTGGCAATTTTGGGCAGATAAGTTAACGCGCCGGGGTAAAATTCCAGCTTTTCAAAAGAATCTATCTGCTCATCGGCAGGTTCTTTGATCAGCGTGCCGTCGCGGTCAACAAATAATATTTTCCGTTTCATTTAAAGTTTTGTAGGGTTTGGAGTAGGGTAGTATTTTCATCGGGCGTGCCAACGGTAATGCGCAGACAGCCTTCGCAAAGCTCCACTTTGGAACGGTTGCGTATAATGATGCCTTTGCCGACAAGATAGTCGTAAATACGGTTGGCATCGGTTGTTTTCACAAGGATAAAGTTAGCATCCGATGGGTAAATATCCAGCACAAAATCAAAATTCTTGAGTTCAAGCACCAATCTGTCGCGCTGTGTCAATGTTTCCTTGATCCAGCTGTTGATCTGGTCGATATTGGCGAGTGCTTCCAGAGCCAATTGTTGTGATGCTTCGTTCACATTGTATGGCGGTTTCACCTTGTTCATCACCTCAATGATCTCCTCGCTGGCAAACGCCATACCTACACGTAAACCGGCCAGTCCCCAGGCTTTTGACAGGGTTTGTAAAACCACCAGGTTGGCGTATTCAGTAAGTTCCTGTATAAATGTTTTTTGGCGACTGAAATTGATATAAGCCTCATCCACAATCACCAGGCCGTTAAAGTTGGCCAGCAGGGTTTCCACATCTGCCCGGTTAATGGAGTTACCTGTAGGGTTGTTGGGCGAGCAAATGAAGATCAGTTTGGTACGCTCGTCAATAGCTTCGGCAATACCTTCCAGGTTAAGCTGGTAATCTTCGGTAAGCAGCACCTTGCGGGCTTCCACATCATTGATATTGGCCGATACCTGGTACATACCATAAGTAGGCGGCACGATGATCACATTATCAATACCCGGATTGCAGAAACTGCGGAAAAGGATGTCGATGGCTTCGTCGCTGCCGTTGCCTATAAAAATATTGCGGGGTGGTACACCTTTAATTTCGGTGATACGCCGTTTTAACTGATACTGTAATGGATCGGGGTAGCGGTTAAACTGCTGGTTCAACGGCGACCCGAACGCGTTTTCATTAGCATCCAGGAAAACACTGGCCTCGCCCTGATACTCATCACGCGCGGAAGAGTAGGGGGTTAGGTTTTTGATGTTTTCGCGGAGTATATTGTTGATATTGTACATTATTCTTTCAAATTTTTCCTGTCATTCTGAGCGTAGCGAAGAATCTAATCATCGAACAGATCCTTCGTTCCTCAGGATGACAAATTTTTAATAATTATTCCTTATTGATACCGCATTCCTATGCGCGTGCAGGCCTTCCAACTCGGCCAAAATTTCAACTGATGGGCCAATATTTTGGATGCCCTCACGGGTGATATGCTGAAAGGTGATCTTTTTGACAAACGAATCAACCGATACGCCAGAATATGCCCTGGCATAGCTACTGGTTGGCAGCGTATGATTAGTTCCTGAGGCATAGTCGCCGGCGCTTTCCGGGGTTAAATTACCCAGGAACACCGAGCCCGCATTGATGATGAAACCGGTGATCTCTTTCCATCTTTCGGTAGCCAGTATCAAATGCTCCGGCGCGTACTGGTTGCTGAAATTCATAGCTTGCTCTAAATTAGAAGCAACCACGATGTACGAGTTATCAATAGCCAGTTTAGCGATCTCGGTACGGGGTAAAGTAGGTAACTGTTTCTCCACTTCAGTCAATGTTTCCTGAGCTATTTTGGCAGAGGTACATACCAATACCGACTGGCTATCAATACCATGTTCGGCCTGCGCCAAAAGATCGGCGGCGATGTAGGCCGGGGTAGCGCTTTCATCAGCAATCACCAATACTTCTGATGGGCCTGCTGGCATATCAATAGCCGTTGTGGTGGTGGATTGGATGATGGTTTTAGCCTTGGTAACAAACTGATTTCCAGGGCCAAAAATCTTATCAACTTTAGTAATACTTTCAGTTCCGTAAGCCATGGCCGCGATAGCCTGTGAACCACCTGCAAGGTATATTTTATCGATGCCCAACAGCAAGGCCACGTACGCTATAAAAGCATTCACCTTACCGTTTTTTTGCGGTGGTGAACACACCACAATTTCATGACAACCCGCTATGCGTGCGGGGATGCCCAGCATTAAAAAAGTGCTTGGTAAAACAGCCGTTCCACCGGGGATGTACAGACCCACTTTTTCAATCGGCCTTAACTCGCGCCAGCAGGTAACGCCAGGCATGGTTTCTACTTTATCCTCGGCTTTTAACTGGGCTTTGTGAAATTTATGAATATTGTTGTAAGCCGTTTGCAGCGCGGCTTTTTGCTCGGCAGATACCGACTCGGCCAGTTCTTCCAGGTCTGTTTTATCCAGATACAGGTTGCTTAATTCAACCTTGTCGAATTTTCTGGCATATTCATACAGGGCACTATCGCCATGTTGTTGTACGTTATCAATAACCTCCTCAACAATGGTGCGGATCTCATTAGCCGGGTCAACATTACGCTGAACCAGTTTTTGGATGTCGGTGCTGTTTAAATCTGAATAGTTGTATGTCTTCATTTCAGTTTGCAGTTTTGAGTTGGCAGTTTGCTTTATTTACAGTTTTAAAATGCTAACTGCAAACCGCCAACTGCACACTAACTAAAGTATTATCTTCTCAATCGGCATAACCACAATGCCTTGCGCGCCGGCTTGTTTAAGCTGACTTATCCTATCCCAGAAATCACGCTCGGGGATCACGGTGTGTACCGCAACCCAATCAGGTTCGGCCAGGCTTACTACCGACGGACTTTTTACGCCCGGCAATAAAGCAGTAACCGCATCAAGGTTATCTCTATGAACGTTAAGTACAACGTACTTAGTTTCTTTAGCACGTAAAACCGATTGAATGCGTTGGATAAGCTCCTGCACCAGGTGATTATCTTCGATGGTTTTACAACCGATAAGCACTGCCTCTGACGACATTACATCGGCAAATGGTTTCAGTCCGTTGCTTTTTAATGTACCGCCTGTGGAAACCAGGTCGCAGATAGCATCACTCAGACCAAGGCCTGGAGAGATCTCTACAGAACCGGATATGGTACGGATATCTGACTGAATACCCTGCTGCTGCAGGAACTTACCTAGAATAACAGGATAGGTAGTAGCAATGGCTTTTCCGTTCAGATCGCTCAGGTTTTGAATATCGTTGTTGTTGGGTACGGCTATTTTGAGCGAGCATTTACCAAAGCCCAGACGTTGCAGGTAGCTCACCTCAACCTCGGTTTCCTGGATCACGTTTTCGCCAACAATACCCAGATCGGCAATACCATCCTGAACGTATTCTGGAATATCATCATCGCGCAGAAAAAGGATCTCTAAAGGGAAATTGGAAACGGGGGAGATAAGCGAGCTTTTGTAATTTTCGAAATTTAAGCCGCAATTTTTTAGTAATTCAACAGATTTTTCGTTGAGACGACCAGATTTCTGGATCGCTATTTTAAGTGTTTTCAAAAGATTGAATTTAAGAAACTATGATAAAAAAGAGTATAAACGGAGATTGTTATTTCGCGTAGAAACATACATATTAGCTGATCACCACATGGTGGTGATGCAGATGAAGATGATGTAGTGCGATGCCGTTCATTTTTATATAGTAAAACTATGGATTAGCTGTCGCAAATATATACAGATGTTTTTTAAATCAAAATGTTTGAATCAGAATTTGCCAAATTTTAGAATTATCAAAATAATCGGCCCCAAACTTTAACTATTTTGCAATTCTGTAAATTTTATATGGCTGATCGTTTTAAATTTTGATCTTTTTATTGCTCATCGCACTCATAAATACCGCCTTCTTCGCCAAAATCTTTGATCAGTTTGAGCGATTTTACTTTTTGGATATCCTTCAGATTGATTAGTTCGGGGTTTTCGAGTACGTTGAACCAAATAAGATAGAAGTGTTTCTTTTTATAGAAACTGGCAATGTCTTTTTTGAAGAACCGGTGCGGCACCAGGTACGATGATATGCCCGAGAAGAAATAAACCGCCTCATGCGCATCGGTATAAATGGTAACCTTTGGCTTAAACATGCTTTTATCAATATGCTTTAAATAAGCTGCAAAAGGCGATTCCAGCCAATCATCAGAAGTATAGCCGGGTACACCGTAATCATCGGCTATTTGTTCGCTGTAGCGTTGCTTATCTATAAAAAACTCTTTGGTTACAAAGCCCAGCATCAACACTATAAATACAGCAGCTACAATACGGCGGGTAGTTATGCTGCTGATCTTCTTGAGGATCAGCGGGCCCCAACTGGTATAACCCCAAAGCGCCGGAATAAAAATAGGGGCCAGCAAGCGGTGATTGATACGCTCATAACGCGAAAAGGTGGAGGAAATGATAATGAACAAACCATACACTAAAGCAAAGGTAATAGCCAGATTTTCAAAGCTATCCAGCCTGCGTCGATAGTAATTGTACGCCAGTGCTGCTATAAAACCCAATAGCATGATGGTAGCAATAGGCGTAGCCAGGTAATACTGATTGGGGGTAAATCCCATCCAATCGCACATTACGGTACCAAAATAGTACAGGTTTTTACCAAAGGAGGTAATGGATGGCTCGCGTGGCCCGGTGGTGGTGCCCGACATGAACGCGTTAAACAGCAGGTTACTTACCAGCAGCGATATACAAACAAAGCCGTATATAATAATATGTATGATCTTCTTTTTAAGCGGCAGTACCCTATCGAGCAGTAACAATAAGCCTCCGGTGCCCACAATGGTAACGGCGGCATACCTGGTAATACAGCCTATAGCAGCAATAATGGCAGCCACCAGCAATGGTTTAAGCGTATGTTTTAAAAGATATTGTCTGAAAGCGACCAGGAATAGCAGAGTTTCGAGAATAAATAAAGTCTCCGACCATAAGTAGGAGTACACCTGCAGCAAGGCCGGACTAAGAACAATGGCCACCAGCATCAGCCATTTATAAACACGTGATGTGGGCACAAAGCGGTGCATGATCCACCCGCTGAAGTATATTAAGGTGGCAAACATCAATCCATTCAATACCGATCCGTAAATAACCGGATCAATACGGGTGATGAACTTGATAGTGCCCAGGAAAATAGGGTAGAACACCGGGAAGTCGACTATAGGTAGGTGATTGAACGTTTGCAGTGTGCCGTTGGTGTTCAGGCTTCGGGCAGCGCTCACGTACATGATCGAATCGGGCGAAATGCCGATACCGCTATAACTACAAAATATACGTACAGCAAAAAATCCAAGCAGCGCGGCTATAAAAGTGTCGTAGTTTTTTAAATAGCGGTTTAGTTGCATGTGATGTTTTACTGGTTAATAGGGATAAAAGTTGTATGAAGGGAAAATGTTTTAGGTTATACAGATTTTTTGACAACCATCGCTCTTTCTTTATGTCATTGCGAGCGTAGCGTAGCAATCTCCTCGCATTTATGCATGCGAGGAGATTATTAATGCTGTGTTTGTTTTCTTTATTGTATTAATGAGCTCCCTCTGGTCGGTTGTCTTCGTCGTTCCTCCTCGCAATGACATACTTTGATTAATTATTTAAGCAATTTGATGCAGCACCGTACTAATCGGCTGGTCGCTGTCTATTAATATACCTTTAACACCGGCGGCCGTCCCGGCTTCCACGTCACGCTCACGGTCGCCAATGAAATAGGATTGGGCCGGGTCGATATCATATTTGGCAATGCCTTGTAATAATAAACCCGGTTTTGGTTTGCGGCAATCGCAATCGCCGGTAAACAGGGGGTGATGAGGGCAGTAAAAAAAGTCGGTTATCTCTACACCGTGCTCACGGTAGGTTTGTTTCAGCAGGCTATGCATTTTGCCCAGCTCTTCTTCGGTATACCAGCCTTTGGCCAGGCCGCCCTGGTTGGTAGCTACAAGCAACAGATAACCGCGATCCTGCAGGGTTTTCAAGGCTTCAAAATTGTCCAGTATATGAAAATCTTCCAGGCGGCGCACATAATCACCCATCTCCTGATTAAGTACCCCATCACGATCTAAAAAAACGGCTTTATTTTTTGCTGGCATCAGTTTTAAATTTTGTGCGAAGTTAACAATTCTAAAATTTAGGTTAAATGATACCTTAATGTAAATAGTACACTAGTTTAAATTGAGTGTTATTCTATAGAATACGTCGATAAATCACACAAAATTAAATTCTGTTATAACAATAATTACCGCTGCTATAACTGAATATTGCTTTGTTTGTGCAACTTTATATCGATTCTAAATAAGAAAATTTCGTATTTCATTTTCTTAATCATAATATTCTGTATTTTTTGTTATCGATTTGTTAAATAAACATTACTTCGGTAATGGATTTTTTAGATATTTTAAAAAATAACCGATAATTTTATAATTTATGTGGGATTTAGTAATTTCGTGATTACACCCTTTTTATAAAACTGGTTTAAATTTTACGATGAATCAAACTGAGAGCCACCAGGGCCTTTACCGGCCAGAATTTGAACACGACTCCTGCGGAACAGGATTTATAACCAATATTAATGGTCATAAATCTTACCAGATCATTGACGATGCGCTAACTATGTTGGAGAACATGGAACACCGCGGCGCTTGCGGATGCGATCCTGAAACCGGCGACGGCGCAGGTATACTGATACAATTACCACATGAATTTTTGATGGAAGAATGCTCAAACCTGGAGATCAGCCTGCCTGAACCCGGTGAGTATGGTGTGGGGATGATATTTTTTCCGAAGGACTCGGCACAAAAGAAAGCCTGCCGTAATGTGATCACCAATGCTATTGAAAAGCTGGGCCTGATCAAATTAGGTTATCGTAAGCTTACTGTCGATTCGATGGCCGTTGGTGAAACCGCCCGTCAGGCTGAACCGGATGTAGAACAGATTTTTATTGCACGCCCAGGCAGTATTACCAATGCCGACGATTTTGAACGTAAACTATTTATATTAAGAAGGTATATTAACAAAACCATCGTTGAAACTATTCCCGGCGCTGGTGAGCATTTTTATTTTACATCGTTATCATGTAAAACCATTGTTTACAAAGGACAGGTTACTACCTATCAACTGCGTAAATATTATTCAGATCTGAACGATCCGCGTATCGCCTCTGGCTTTGCCATGATCCACTCGCGTTTCTCCACCAATACATTCCCGTCATGGAAACTGGCGCAGCCTTTCCGCCTGATTGCCCATAACGGCGAGATCAATACCCTTACCGGTAACTTAAACTGGTTCTACTCTGGCTTAAAATCATACGCTTCCACCTATTTCAGCGCCGAAGAGATGGAGATGATCATGCCGGTGATTGACAATAACCAGTCTGACTCTGCCTGTTTGGATAATATCATCGAGATCTTACTGCACTCTGGTCGTTCATTACCACATGTAATGATGATGCTAATCCCCGAAGCATGGGATGGTAACGAGCAGATGGATCCGGTTAAAAAAGCATTCTATGAATATCATGCTACTTTAATGGAGCCATGGGATGGCCCTGCTGCTATTAGCTTTACCGATGGTAAACTGGTTGGCGCTGTGCTTGATCGTAACGGTCTGCGTCCGCTGCGTTATGTAATCACCAATGATGGCCGCGTAATCGCCGCTTCCGAAGCCGGTACTTTAGCTATTGACGAAAGCACGGTATTACGCAAAGGCCGTTTACAGCCCGGCAAAATGCTGCTGATTGATACCGAACAGGCCCGCATTATTACCGACGAAGAAATTAAACAACAAATTGCCACGCAACAGCCTTATGGCCGTTGGTTGGAAAACTATAAAATAAACCTGAGCGAACTGGCCGAGCCGCGTTTGGCATTTGCCAGCCTTTCTGAGTCGGCGGTATTCCGTTACCAGCAGGTATTTGGCTACAGCCGCGAAGATATCGACACCATTATTAAACCAATGGCGGTTGATGGTAAAGAGCCCGTAGGTTCCATGGGTACCGATGTGCCGTTGGCTATCCTGTCAGACAAACCACAGCACCTGTCGAGCTACTTCAAACAGTTTTTTGCCCAGGTGACCAACCCGCCGATAGATCCTATCCGGGAGCGTTTAGTGATGAGTTTAGCTACCTTTATTGGTAACAACGGTAATTTGCTTGATGAAGATAAAATGCACTGCCATTGCGTAGTGTTAAAACACCCGATACTAAAAAATCACCAGTTAGAAAAACTGCGCAGTATTGATACCGGTTTGTTCCATGCTAAAACCCTGCAAACTTATTTTAATGCCGATGGCATGCCGGGCTCGCTGGAAAAAGGTATAGCCAGGCTTTGCCGTTATGCCGAGGACGCGGTTGATGACGGTTTTGAGGTATTGATCCTATCGGATCGTGCTGTTGATTCTGAGCACGCGCCTATACCATCGTTACTGGCGGTATCTGCGGTTCACCATCATTTGGTTAAAAAAGGCCGCCGTGGCGCGGTAGGTTTGGTTGTGGAAACCGGTGATGCCTGGGAAGTACATCACTTTGCCTGCTTGCTGGCTTTTGGCGCAACGGCTATCAACCCATACCTGGCCCTGTCAACCATTGAAACTATTAAAAATAATGGCAGCTTGGAAACCAGTCTGGATATCAAATACCTGCAAAAAAATTATGTAAAATCTGTAAATGATGGCTTGCTGAAGATCTTCTCTAAAATGGGAATCTCTACTTTGCAATCATACCATGGATCGCAGGTGTTTGAAATATTAGGCTTAAACACATCGGTTGTGGATCGTTATTTCTGCGGAGCCGTAAGTCGCATAGGCGGTTTAGGGCTTGATGAAATAGCCCGTGAGGCCCTTTGCAAACACCGCATCGGGTTTAGCGCAAAAGCTGCCGATAACTTACTACCCGAAGGTGGTATTTACCAGTGGAAACGCCGTGGTGAAGCCCACTTGTTTAACCCAACCACCGTACACTTATTACAGCATGCTACCCGTACAAATGATTACGAGGTATATAAAAAATATGCTAAAGAGATCAATGAGCAAACCGAAAAGCATTTCACTATCCGTGGCCTGCTTGATTTTGCCCATCACCGTGAGGCTATCAGCATAGATGAGGTTGAACCGGCAGAAAATATCATGAAACGCTTTGCAACGGGCGCCATGTCATTCGGCTCTATCTCGCATGAGGCGCACAGCACCATGGCCATCGCCATGAACCGTATAGGCGGTAAAAGTAATACCGGCGAAGGTGGCGAGGATGAAATGCGCTACGAAAAATTGCCAAACGGCGATTCTATGCGTTCGGCTATTAAACAGATCGCTTCGGCACGTTTTGGAGTAACTTCCAACTATCTGACCAATGCCGATGAGCTACAGATAAAAATGGCGCAAGGAGCAAAACCGGGCGAAGGTGGACAATTACCTGGTCATAAAGTTGATGACTGGATCGCTAAAACCCGTCACTCTACACCAGGTGTTGGTTTGATCTCTCCGCCGCCGCACCACGATATTTATTCAATCGAGGATCTGGCCCAATTGATATTCGATTTAAAGAATGCTAACCGTGCCGCACGTATCAACGTAAAACTGGTTTCAAAAGCCGGCGTGGGTACCATTGCGGCGGGTGTTGCTAAGGCCCACGCCGATGTGATCCTGATTGCCGGATATGACGGTGGTACAGGCGCATCGCCAATAAGCTCTGTAAAACACGCAGGTTTACCATGGGAGCTTGGTTTAACCGAGGCTCACCAAACACTGGTACGCAACAAACTGCGCAGCCGTGTGGTATTGCAAACAGATGGTCAGTTAAAAACCGGTCGTGACCTGGCTATTGCGGCCCTGATGGGTGCCGAAGAATGGGGTGTGGCTACTGCTGCCCTTGTTGCCGGTGGCTGTATCATGATGCGTAAATGCCACCTGAACACTTGCCCGGTGGGTGTAGCTACACAAGATCCTGAACTGCGTAAACTATTCTCTGGCAAACCTGAGCATGTGGTTAACCTGTTCAAGTTTATGGCCGAAGAACTGCGCGAGATCATGGCTGAACTGGGCTTCCGTACTATTCATGAAATGGTAGGCCGTGTTCAGTTCCTGAAAGTAAAAGACCACCTGGATAACTGGAAAGCTAAAAAGATCGATCTATCTGGCATCCTGCATCCGGTAACCAATACCAAAGGCATGACGCTGTACAATAGCGAAAGCCAGGATCATGGCATGGCCGATATCCTGGACTGGAAACTGGTAGAAAGCGCTAAAGCTGCCCTGGAAGATAAAACCCCGGTATTTGCATCCTTCGATGTGATCAACGTTAACCGTACCATTGGTACTTTGTTATCCAATGAGGTATCTAAAAAATACGGATCGGCTGGGTTACCTGATAATACCATCAACTATAAATTCAAAGGCTCGGCAGGTCAAAGTTTCGGCGCGTTTGCCACCAAAGGTTTATCCTTTGAGCTGGAAGGCGAAGCAAATGATTATGTAGGTAAAGGTTTATCGGGAGCACAGTTGGCTATCTACCCGGCAGGCAACGCCACTTTTGTGCCGAAGGATAATATCATTATCGGTAATGTGGCCCTGTATGGCGCTACATCCGGCGAGGTATTTATCGGTGGTATGGCAGGCGAGCGTTTCGCGGTACGTAACTCTGGTGCTACTACTGTAGTGGAAGGCATTGGCGATCACGGTTGCGAATACATGACCGGTGGCCGCGCGTTGATCCTGGGACAAACAGGCAGAAACTTCGCAGCAGGTATGAGCGGCGGTTTAGCCTGGGTATACAATCCCGAAGGTACTTTTGCCGAAAACTGCAACACTGAGATGGTGGATCTTGACCCGTTATCATTACAGGACGAGGAGCAGATACAGGCATTGTTACGCAAGCACATCAGCTTAACCGGCAGTAAACTGGCACAGCAGATCCTGAAGGATTGGGCGCTGGCATCTACACAATTTGTGAAGGTGTATCCGAAAGAGTATAAAAAAGTTATCGAGAAATTACAATATCAAACAATAGGCTAAATTTCAATGGGAAAACCAACAGGATTTCAGGAGTTTAACAGGGAGTTACCAACCAAGACCCCGGCTGCTGAACGCGTAAAGAACTATAAAGAGTTTGTTAATTTATATACCGACGAAAAGCTGAACCAACAATCGGCCAGGTGTATGAATTGCGGTATTCCGTTTTGCCATTCGGGGTGCCCGCTGGGTAATATTATTCCGGAGTTTAACGATGCGGTGTATCGCAAAAACTGGGAAGAGGCTTACCATATTTTATCGTCAACCAATAACTTCCCTGAATTTACAGGCCGTATATGCCCTGCTCCGTGTGAGTCGGCATGTGTACTGGGTATCAACAAACCCGCTGTAGCTATTGAGGAAATTGAGAAACATATTATCGAGATCGCTTACCAGAAAAACCTGGTAAAACAAACTGCACCACTGGTTAAAACCGGTAAAAAGGTAGCTGTGGTAGGCTCAGGTCCGGCAGGACTGGCCGCGGCAGCGCAGCTGACCAAAGCAGGGCACGCCGTTACTGTTTACGAGCGCGATGATAAACCGGGAGGCCTGTTACGTTACGGCATCCCCGATTTTAAGCTGGAAAAATGGGTAGTAGAGCGCCGTATCGAAGTGATGGAGAAAGATGGCGTTGTATTTAAATGCAACAGCGAGGTTGGTGTTAACGTAGCCGCTGATGAACTGGTACGCAGCCATGATGCTGTAGTACTGGCAGGCGGTTCAACTATACCACGTAACCTCAACATCCCCGGTCGTGAGTTAAAAGGCATCCACTTCGCGATGGACTTTTTGAAACAACAAAATAAACGGGTAAGCGACATCCCGGTTCAGGGTGAAGATATCCTGGTTACCGGTAAAGATGTGGTAGTCATTGGCGGTGGCGACACCGGCTCTGACTGCGTGGGTACATCAAACCGCCAGGGTGCCAGCTCTATTAAACAGTTTGAGGTGATGTTTCAGCCGCCTGAGCAGCGCACCAAGCATATGCCATGGCCAACTTACCCCATGGTGATGAAAACCACCAGCTCGCACGAGGAAGGTGCGGAGCGTTTCTGGGGTGTAAATACGCTGGAGTTCTTAGGCGACGAAGAAGGCAACCTGAGGGCCCTTAAAGTAGTTGATGTAGAGTGGGAGCAGGATTTCCTGGGTCGCCCGGTAAAATTCAATGTAGTTGAAGGTTCTGAGCGCGAAATACCTTGTCAGCGTGTATTCCTGGCGATGGGCTTTTTACATCCGCAGCATGTTGGTGTGATACAGCAATTAGGCGTGGAGCTTGATGAGCGTAAAAATGTAAAAGCGAAAGAAGGTGTGTACCGTACCAATATAAGCAAAGTATTTACCGCCGGCGATATGCGCCGCGGACAATCACTGGTGGTATGGGCTATATCCGAGGGCCGCGAAACAGCCCGCAAGGTTGATGAGTTTTTGATGGGACACTCCGTGCTCGAAAGCAAAGACGCCGTTAACCAGTTTGACCAAGTATTTTAATTAGCATGTTCTAATTTGAATTATAAATCCAAATCCAAAAGCCGGGCTCTTGAAAAAGACCCGGCTTTTTTGGTTGTTTGAAAAAGGTTGTCATTTCGAATGATAGTGAGAAATCTTTTGCGCGCGATAAATACACTGTAAAAGATTTCTCCTCGTACCTCGTTCGAAATGACAATCGTTTTTTGTTTTACAAAGCAGGCTGCATACCGGTAGCTATACCTACACGATTCCAGGCGCTAATGTTGATGATGGCCATGATTACCTGGGCCAGGTATTTTTCGCCTAAGATGCGTTCTGCTTCTTCGTAGGTTTTGTCGGATACATGGTTTTGTATCAGGGTAACTTCTTCGGTTAAAGCCAGTATAGCGCGCTCTTCTTCGGTGAAGAAAGGAGTTTCGCGCCAGGCGTTCAGGGCGTAGATGCGTTGTTCGGTTTCACCGGCTTTGCGGGCATCTTTGGTATGCATGTCTATACAATAAGCACAGCCGTTTATTTGTGAAGCACGTATTTTGATCAGCTCTTTATGCGTTTTGGTTAAGCTGCTGTGTTCAATGTAATTGCTTAAAACAGCTAATGCTTTGTATGCTTCAGGATCTACTTTTCCGATTAAGATTCTTGTTTTCATTTTCTTTTGTTTTTTGTGATACCCAAAGATCAGGACAAAACAAGCCTCAAAAAATGAATCAAGATTAAGAAATACGGAGGCTGACTAAACTTTTTTTGCCCGTATTTTACTCATAAACTGCGGCGTAAAGCCCAGATAGGAGGCCAGCATGTATTGCGGTATACGCTGTATAAAATCGGGAAACAGACTGTTGAAATGGCGGTAGCGTTCCTCATCGCTCATGCTGTAAATGTATTCAATACGCTTTTGCGAGGCGATAAAAGCGCGCTGCTGCACTATCCGGAAATAACGTTCCAGGCTGGGGACCTTTTCAAAAAGCTCTTCCAGTTTAGGCTTACTGATGCTGATGACTTCGGAATTTTCAACCGCTTGTATAAAATAACTGGATGGTTTACCGCTTTCGAGGCTGCCATGATCGCTCATCCACCAGTTTTCGATTGCAAACTGGGTTATTTGTTCGTTGAGTTTTTTGTTGATGAAATACAGGCGTAGGCAACCTTTGCTTACGAAGTATAGATCTCGGCAAATATGATCTGGTTCCAGTAAAAAAGTTTTCTTTTTAACCTGCTTTACCGTTACCACTGAATTAATCAACTCCACATCGATGCCATGGAGCTCTACGAATTTTTTGATATGGTTGGTCAGGTTGTTTAGCATAACGTTCATTCGAAGATAGTGATAAGGAGCCAAAATGTCATTTCGATACGAGGAACGAGTGAGAAATCTTATACGTTATTCATCTAAGCTATATAAGATTTCTCTCTACGTTCGAAATGACAATTTTTGTGAGTTACCAAAACTTACGCCTTCTCTACATATTCCTTCAGCATACGGCCAACAATCTCGGTCCAGCCGGCGGTAAAGCTTTCTCTGGCGAAATCCTTGAGCGGTGGGAAGGTTTCCAGGCCGGTATGGGTAAGTACAACCCGGGTCTTATCACCTTCAGGGAATAACTCCCAGGTAACTACCGAATCTCCTTCGTAATCCTGATATCTCCATGTATGCGATAGCTTTTTGCCCTCAATCACTTCAATTACGCGGCAAAGGTGCACGTATGTTTTTTCTTCGCTTCCGCCGGTGAAAGTAAATTCAAAGCCAACTTCGGGTTTAAAATCAGGTATGTCAAAATACCATTCCTTCATTTTGTTGTTGTCGGTAATGGCTTGCCAAACGCGCTCAACAGAGGCGTTGTAAACTCGGTCGATAACAAATGGTTGTGCACTCATAGGTTTTATTTTAAGTTTATAATTATGTTTTAGCTTCAGCTTTATGCATTCCGCTTTTAAGCTCCTTCTTTATCCAGGAAACCGCCCAGTGCATCCAGTTTTTGCATCCAGAACTGACGGTATTGCTCGGCCCAATCGGTCACTTCCTGCAGCTGACGCAGATCGGCCTGACAAAACCGTTCGCGGCCCTGCTGTTTAATCACCAGCAATCCGCATTCGGTTAATATTTTAATATGTTTTGATACCGCCGGTCTGCTGATATCAAAATTATCGGCCAGGGCATTTAAATTCATATTGTTGTGGGCAATCAAATTGATGATCTCGCGTCGGGTCGGGTCGGCAATTGCTTTAAAAACGTCTCTTTGAATCATAGTTAATAGTTATTTGAAACCTTTAGGTTACAAATATAAATGAAACCTTTTGGTTACGCAAATTAAAAAATTAAAAATCGGTATAAGTAACAATTGGGATGGATTGCGAGATATATAGATGCTTTGCTAAACCAGGAGCATTAATTTTTGTTAAACCTTATGTAAAATACAGGTAAGTAGCAAATGAAGCAGATAACAGGAATATTAATAGGATTGATCACTCTGATTTTGGTGCAGAGTTGTACAGATAATAAGCGTCCCAGCAATTACAATAACAAATCATTGGTTGATGATAAGGGACTAAGCTTTCTGAATAGCAGTACAGAGGCCGGGCTTACCATGATCAAAATTTCGGGCTTACCTGTATCCAACTCTAAAAACCAATTGGTTATCCAGTTTGCTCAAAAGGTTACCGTGGATAATATGAAACTTGTTGATGAGCTGCGAAAATTAAAGTCCGATAACTTTGTAACCTCTGCCGATTCGGTGAGTGATGTGCATCAGCAAATGATAAGTCAGCTGGCGAAAACGCACGGAGTTCAATTTGATAAGGCCTGTTTACAGGAAATAATTAATGAACAGCAGCAACTTATTGGTTTATTTGAAGATGCCACGCGTAACAGCAATGCCAATGTAGTGGATTTTGCTAAGATCAAATTGCCAATTTTACGGGCGAGATTGGAGTCGGAAAAGACCTTGGCTACGGTATTAAAATAATTTCAGTTGCTGTTGTACCGGTGGTTTGGAGCGGCCCATTACTGTACGACCGCCATACTTCCAGGAATCTTCGCGTTCGCGGGCTATCACTTGTTCAAAATTGGCATTGGGCGTAAAATCCTTTTCGGCATTCTCGGCTATTTTCGATAAGCGTTTGATGGCTTCATTCTTTTCCGATTGACCCAGTTTGGCCTTATAGATGGCGTTTTGCAGTGTGCCGATGGTTTCGTCGTAAACTTTGGTAGGCACGGGGAAGGGATGACCATCCTTACCACCATGCGCGAACGAGAACCGGGCCGGATCTTTAAACCGCGAGGGCGTGCCATGTATTACCTCACTCACCAGCGCCAATGATTGTAATGTTCGCGGCCCTAATCCCTGCAATAATAACAGCTCTTCAAAATCGGCAGGTTGTTTTTCATGGGCCAGCCACAGTACGGCACCAAGGCGTTTCAGGTCGACATCCTTAGCGGTTACATGATGATGGCCGGGCATTACCAGTTTATTGATTTCGCGCAGCATGGTTTCAGGTTTTTCGGTGGCTATCTGCATCACGCCATTGCGCGCGGCATCAGCTTGTTGAGCGGTCATATTGAGGATAAGGCCGTGGTTTTGTCCATAGATGAACGTATGCGGATCGTTCACAAAGGAGCTCAGTTGTTCCGAATGCCAGTGATATCGGCGTGCTGTACCGCTGGCATCGCTCATGCCTTGCTGCACCACGGCCCATTTACCGGTATCGCTCAGGATAAAATTGTGCAGGTATAGTTGAAAGCCATCCTGTATGGCGGTATTATCAACCTTGGCGCTCAGCTTGCTGCATTTCACCAGGTAGTTACCATCCAGACCAGTGCTTTCGCTGATCTTCATCAGCTCGGCTGGGGTTTGTTTGGAGTATTTGCCCTTGCCGCCGCAAATATAAATGCCCAGCTCACGGCTATGCGGGTTAATAGCCCTTTTAAGCGCGCCCATCACCGAGGTAGTAATGCCCGATGAATGCCAGTCCATACCCATCACCGCGCCCAGGCTTTGAAACCAGAAAGGATCACTTAGGCGACGTAATACCTCGTCCTTGCCATAATCCAGTACAATGTTTTCTACTACGGCCAGACCCAGCTTGGCCATGCGCTCGGCAAGCCATTGCGGCACATAACCATAATGTAAAGGCATATCTGCACTCCCTGATCGTTTCATGCTAACAAAGTTAGCAAAAAAGACCGTTGATTTTTTTGATTTTGTTGATGGTGTTGATTTTTTCTGAAGCTTTTACTAGAAGAGGTCTTTGTCCATGCGTCATTGCGAGGAGGAACGACGTGGCAATCCCCGATATGCAGAGCCGCTCTGTAAGTCGGGGATTGCCACGCTACGCTCGCAATTGTAAAGGTCAACTAATTCGGTAACAGAATTAGCTTTAAAGAATAAAGCTAAAACGTTATGCGCAACATAAATAATGACC
>NZ_JABGNA010000020.1 GCF_013149275.1 Mucilaginibacter sp. SG564 | reverse complement strand
CTATCATATTCGTAATACGTCGTCTCGCCCTTCGAATCCGTTGAGCTTGTCATGCCCACTAAGGGATCGTAGGTATAGGTTGTCATCTGGGCATCTTTCGGATAGATCCGAATGTCATCATAGCCGTCTCCCCCTGTCATGGCAAAAATTGACGCGGTATAAGCTTGTTCAGGCTGATATTTCCAGACCCCGCCGCTTCTATACCAATAGCTGATGACATAAATACGACTATTCGGCCTGGTCCAGCTTACGGTTGCATTCGTCGTGTATTTATTCCCCGTATGGCTTGCTCCGCTCGTTACTCCACCGGCCGAACTATCCTCAAAACCTTCATAGTAAAATTCAGAGGATAAAGCATTCACAATCTGGGCCACGGGATAAGTTTTGTCATAAGCCCATTTGTAACTCAAAACAGGTGCATTCGCTTTTTGCTGTTCCTGAATGTTACCATAGATATCATATTTATTAAACCTTACTCTGTTCTCGGTCGGATTGGACAATACCTGACCGTCAACTGTTTGCGGCAGCAGAAGACTATTATTGCCAAACCAGTCGTAATAATTAATATTTGATAAAGCCTGTTGTATTCCGTTCTTTAGTTGTTGAAACTTTACAACTGGTGATATCATGTTTCTGGACATCATTGTCTGGTATACATTGCCTGCTACTGCAAGATCATGGGGATACTTAATTACGTCAGTCAGGTTATCACCCGTGCTGTTAAAGGTCTCTTTCCGGGTTGGTAAAATGTGTGTCGGATCATCGTAATAGTTATTATTAACCTCTATGATTTTGTTTCCCGCATCATTAAAGGTGGTGTCTGATTCTGATTGAAGCAATATGGCGCCGGTATAAGTAGGTATCCGGCCCATTAGAAAATGTGTTCTATTACCATCGCCTACATGGTTCGGCGCGCCGGATCTGGTAATACTGGTATCTTTCGTGAGAGCACAGCCTCCTTCATTTATATACAAGGGTTTAATCTTTAGCCCCAGCAAAGTATCGGCACGGTATATTTGATAGTTGTATTGTTTAATACTAACCGGACTGTAAGAAGCGCCAAGTGATTTATAAGTATACTCCTGTTTTAAGAACCCGTTTCTCCAGTTATGAGAAACAAGCCAGATCCCCGACGTTCCATAATCTGTAATCGGCAGGCCGGCCTGATCACTGAAAAATGTATAAGTGAATATCTTTTTGCCATTTGCCACACCATTATTGTCGACATCAAATTTTGTAACTGCGCCATAAACAATTGGGCTTCCACTGAACTGCGTCGCCGGGTAAATCCCTCTTGAATAATATACGGCTTTTATATTTGATGTAGTAACAATACAGGAATTAGGATTCAAGGGAGGCTGGGTGCCGCTTTCATAAAAGGGATTTTCATAATTAATGGATAAATACGAAGCGGCCGTTAAAAGCTGACCTGTACCATCATTACCATATTGATATTTCTCTTTATTTACAAAGTTACCATTACTGTCATAATTCGTGATCGCGCTTACCCGTAATCCTCCCCCCATTTTGATCATAGTACCGCTAACCGGAACTGACCAGGATACCTGGCAGGTGGCAGATACCCTGGAATCGGTAGTATTAATACTGGTAGTGATCACATAGGTATGGCCTGTAACCAGGGAAAGTGCAATAGTTCCTGTACTATAACTTTGACCAGGGTTACTTACGTTACCGACTATGAAAATTACCTGCCCCGTATTTTGGTCAACCATCTTTATTTGTGGTCTATCGGTTACGCCCGGATAATTATAAGCCGAAAGGGTGGCGCTATAACTGAAAGCCTGTTGACCAGCGCTGACCGTAAAGCTCGCTGTATTGCTAAGTTGCACACCTCCGTAAGCATCGCAGGACACGGATTGCGTTTGCGTTGTTGAATAATCCTGCGGAAACCGATGGGGTTCAAACTCAAAAACTGACTTTCCTTTTGCCGGATACTTAATAGACTGAAGCATACATGCCTGTACGTAAGTATTGGTACTGTCAGGATCCATATTGCCCCCTCCAATAGTTCGATAGGTGCCATTCCACAATACAGTTTGGGTAGGCATTAGCGCAGGATTGTTGAAAGCGCCATTATTAAACCCCCATATATCCTGTCCAAATGATTCATTTGGCGCTATCGGACCGTTGTTGTAAGTCATCTGATACGATTGGGCCGGTAAACTTGAATTTACCGCCAAGTAAGCAACGGAATCCAATCTTAAACGGTAATTCCGGTTATCCGGAGTTTTACCAGCAACGGGATTACTATAAAAATAAGATTGATAAAGTTTAATGTTCTTAATCAATTGAAAAGCTCCATTCAATTCTGAATAGACCTTCACACTATCCAATCGCAACTCTGAAGTACGGTCGGATCGATCCCGTTTATTAGAAAATACAACCTTTCCCCCGCGCCAATCAATTTCATTTGGGATTAATTCTATACTATGGGAAATTGTGGAAACAGATGAACTTTGGCGGCTGTAATCACCATCGCCCGGATTATCACCGAAGACGTTAGAAAAGCTCCAGTTATGTTCCAAATCACCATCAACCGATGTGTATTTAAAGTATATCGTGTCTGCAAGGCTTGGTGAGATCATTTTTGATAGCCGCCAGGTACTGGTATAGCTGCCCGGACCGGTCGCGGATTCGGATACCATTTGCGTTCGCTCCTGCTGGTCAAATAGATAAACCAGCCCCTGGTCATCCGTTATTTTAAAGTTATTGCCGGTTGTTCTCTCGATACGGTTATTCGATATGGGTATTTGCATAATCGAGCCATTGGGACGGTACATGAATTTACCACTGCTGCCGTTTAACGTATATGAAAAAACATCCGGTTGTGTTTCCTTTGCATTATCCCTTACATCAAGTATATATTGGGCAAACGCCAACTTTCTGGGTACGCTGTAATTGGCATATTGATAGTAATTGTATAGGGAATCTAACGAAAGTGCGGAAAGATAGCCCCCGCTATTTTCATCAGGTAAGCCAATCATATTTCTGGAAATCTCTCCAATACCATTTAAAGCCCAGCTGGTACCAACGCTCGATGATACCTCATCTACTCTTACACCCCCACCATGGTAATCTAAAGATAGCGGTATTTTGATTTTGCCTACGTTTATTTCGTAAAGCGGGATGGTTACTGAAGGGATCCCGGTAGCATAGCTTACCGGAATGTTTCCAAATTTACCCAGGCTGGCTGCATTTGGAGAAACAGTACTTATCGGAATAACATTTTGAAATTCAGCTGCTGTTTGTGCATTAGCATTCAAAGCAAGGACAAATATAAAAACAGTAAGGACAGGAAGTTTCATAACAAATCGGCAATTAATAATTGAGCATATCATCTTTGGGAAATTAGCTTTAACTGCTTGTCCATTTCCTCCATTCGCTGATTCATCTTGTTAAGTTGAGTTTGCTGCGATTCATTTTTCGCCCTTTCCTGTTTTAACTCTTTATCCTTATCAATTAAATACAAAGTCAATTCCTCAACCTTCTTTATCAACAGTTTATTCATCTCACCCAAATTCAATCCTTCTTTAGCAATTTGCTCCTCAGATGGAATTTCCGGTAAATGTTGATGCTGATCGATGTAGTCTTTAATTTCTCGAAGCGATGGCAATTGATAATCCTTTTTGAAAACATAATCTGGCCATGTACCCGCTGCTTTGACAGTCACGGATGTAGCAATGACGTTTCCATTTACGGCGAATTTATATCCTTTTGTGTCAGTAATTCCAATACCCACATTGCCTCCATTTGGATTTAAAAACAAGTTACCAAGGGTAGAGCCGGAACTTTGAATGCTTTCAATCGTTGAATAACCGTTTTGTTTTGCAGAAATTTTTAGCAGCAATGAGGTAAACCCACCTGCTCCTGTATTTGAATTACCTATCACCACTCCTCCGGGTCCTTGAGGGTCTACGGTTAATGAAGCAGATGGAGTCGTTGTTCCTATACCAACGTTACCTCCTCCATCGATAGTGATATCATCACCGTAATACCAGGTAGCACCTGACCCAACTTTATTAAACATTCTCCGGGTACCCAAAACCATCTTTCCGGTAGCATCGCTGGTGTTACCATTACCAGCAACTGTAATAATTCGGGCTTGCCCCCAGGGGTTAGAACCGTCGGTATTTGCAGGAATAACAAATTCCAATTGCGCCCCATTGGCAAGACCTCGTCCTCCATTATTAGACTGGATGATCAATGATTTCGCATCAAACTGTGTGCTTTGATTGATAAAGGTTCCGGCTCCAACAATATGCAATAACGACTGTGGTGTAGTTGTGCCGATGCCAATGGAATTGCTTGTTGAAGTAATAGTGCCATTAGTGGTCCATTGAGCTTGTACTAATGATGAAAAGCTTAAAAATAGAAATAGTGAAAAGATCAGTTTCTTCATGATATAAAAGGGCTAAAAGTTTGATAAAAATGTATAGGCAAAATCAATCTGTATTAGATTGAAGCTAAACTATTATGTAATGAGTAAATGCTGTTTGATTGAAGCCTTCTGAAGGCTAATGGCTGGGGATTTCTTACTGTGATAATTTAGTCATATACTATTGTTCAGGTGTGCCAAATATAATTATTTATCAATTCAAACGGCTAAATGTTTATAATATTTAACATCGAGCAAAAACCACGATAAACCCTATAAGGGCCAGTCGCGAACTATCTCCATCAACCCCTCCCGCGCGAGCTACTATTCTTTCAAATAAACTAAATAGCCAATCGACCAAAAAAATCAGATCAATCTGAAAACCCCAAAAACCACGGCACTAATCACCAAACCGAACAACAATAACATAACCATACACCCCTGATTTTTCACCGGCCGCTGTTTGGCCTTTGGCGCAGATTTAGCCACAGCCTTACCCACCTTGTAAGTAGTGGTCAACATACTCATCAGGATTTTAGTCCCCGCCTTAGATTTCTTTTTCCAAGGATCGTAACTTCCCCTTGCCATATCAATTTCGTTTTAGATGGTTATTGTATACTTACTCATTATTTTCAAACTCCTCCTTAATCGTGGACACATACGGCCTTTTTGTCAACAAAGAAATTAAATACTCATCATTCAGCAGCTTGATAAAATCGCGCGCAGCCTCCTTGCTTTTGACCTCAAATCTATTTTGCGCGGGTATATATTTAATCCTTTTTGACAAGGACACAGCACCGTCTATCGTCTTGTACTCCTCCAAAAAAAGTTTGATTTCTACAATCGGGGTCCCCAATACAATATTATCCGCTTTAACTTTCATCAGTTTCTTTGAAAAGCCAACCGTTTTAGCTAATTCCTCAATTTTACTCGTATCTGAGACAACATTCTTATTTTTTATAATCTCTAAAGACTGCGTACCCATCTTCAGATACCGATCATTAAAGCCATATTTTGTTTCCAGCAGTTTCAGATTAACAATAATAAAATGGTTATCCACCAGCATAAAATCAATCTTATCGCTTATTTTCAGCAGGGGATCCGTTTCCAGAACAAACCTGCTGGCGTGATCTATTACTTTTAAAACTGTTGAGCGGCTTAAAATATCAATCGGATACTTTTGTTTAAAGATGATTACCTGTTTTTGATCGATTTGGAGCCGTATCAAATAAGCAAATACATGATCAAGCAAATGTTTGTCATGTTTAAAAACATCGAAGGCATGATACCCCTTGTTAAACAAGTTCACCATTTCCTTAAATTCCTCAGGAATATGATAATCATCATTTGTTGGAGCCACATTGGGGAAATAATAAAAAGTATCCTTTAAATCATTAACGTCCCTGATGTGTTTCAGATGCCATACATAATCTTCCTGTAGGCTTCGACCTTCTTCATCCTGGTTAAGGAATTCACTTTTTATTTTATTAATAAAAACAGACTCCAGCCTGCTTTGTGTCGATGTATCCTCTAAATCAACACGTAGTATTTCTATAGGATCTATTTGTTTTTTACGATGTAAAAAATAAAGTTCCAAACCAACAGCATCCGTACTGACGAACTGAAGTTTATTAATTAATGCCGATCTATCCATTACTTTACAAAAAATATGTTTTCATCTATAAGCCTTCTTCTAACAACGTCATGAGACAGAAGCTTTTTTCTTGAAATAGCGATAATCCTTTGGTCATCGTTTTCAAAGTCGATATAATAGACATACACGCCGAATAAAGACAAGGTCGGATTGGTATAAAAGAAGTTTGTTTTGACGTATATGATTCCAATGATGATGATCATAAAAAAGAACAGTAGCCAGTTACGGCAACCGGCAAAATCAAACGTCACAAAAGGCAATATATACGTAGCCAAAAAAGACAAATGATTGTTACTGATATTTTCTATCGATTTAATTGTCTTGGGATGGGCGAAATCACCATCCAGTTCATAAAAAAACAATTTGTATATAATCCCACCCAGCAGGATAAAAAAAAGGCACATTACAGTGGGTACATTTTTGAGCGCAATTGCTTTATAACCAATAAATACATGATGCTGATCATATATTGCATAGTCCACCTTCTTGATAATGATGCTAACAAACAATAACACCAAAGACACGATATACAAACCTATTTTATACTTTGTCATATTTACAACCTTTGGTTAAACCAATCGCAACTGGTATCTGTGAATTCCGAATGTTGATTTGTTAGATCCATCATCAGGCAGAATTTATTTACCCTCCAAACCACACAGCGTCCTCCCACCCCTCTTCGCCTCACCCAAGCTGATTTTAACAATGTGGTGCGTGCAATTGTGCAAGCCCCTGCAATCATCCCGCAAGTGATACCGTTTCGCATGCCCGCTGTCGCAGATATAAACCACAGAATCACCCTGAGCATACCCGCTCAGTAAAAGCCCCAAAAGCAGTACAGATGTTTTCATTTTTGATCGATTAGGAATATTGTATAATAGCCCAGCCCATTATTTCAACCAGCTGAAACAAAAATAAGATCGCGCAAACCCTCTTTTTTACGGGAAACCGTATACGCAGGAAATCATGTGGATCGATGATAACGTTGCTGACCATCGGTTCAGCTAACTTTGTTTGATCGCCTCAGCATGAAGGCCAGTCCAGGGCCCGCTTGCTTTAATCTTCTTTTAACCGGTGAACAGATATCCGGTTATCGCTCTCCAGTAAAGCAAAATGATGCCGTTTCGGCACCGTCAGTATTTTCAGAATCTTGTTTTCTGGTTGTATCTTACCGTTCTTGCTATTGTTTGCCACCGGGATAAAAGTACTGTTTATCAACTGCAATTCGCTAACGAGAACAGAGAGCGCATATCGATGCGATTGATGGCCCCGTTCAAAATGCTACAACAAGGTTAGCTTATAAAAAGTAAAAGCCCAACCGTTGTGGTTGGGCTTTACTCTCACATCACAAATGCTATATCCTTATTACGCACTGATCACAGATCAGCTCAAGGGTGGTTATTTGGTAAATATTCTTTCAATTACTTCCCCTGTTTTAGGATCTATTATAAATTTATATCCGCACCAATTAAACGAAACTAAATTCAAATTATCCATTTCAATACTTATAAAAGGACAGTATCCAATAGCATCAAGATTTTCTGTTCTTTCTATTTGCCATAGAATCTTACCATTGCGGTCTATAGCAAAGACATTTTGATTATATTTAGTATTAGTAGTTCCCACGATATCTAAAAGAACAATTATTTTATCATTAAATACCAGGGTCTCCTTTATAGGAAAATCAAATTCGACTGTACGTCCTTTTTCAAAGACTATCTTCTTTTCATCTATATGATAATTTTCTGTATTCATAATGTGTTTATTGTTATGGGATTATCTGATCTATTGGTTCTATTGGGTTTACTGGGCCCCCTGGATTAACTGAGGAGCTTCCGGTGGTTGAAAATATAGCTTGTAATCTAGTGTTAATAAAGTTGGCCTGGATATTCCGGTAGGCTTGACCAGGCTATTCCGTGCACTTTGGAGCACCGAGTTGTGCAAGCAATTAAGAAAATCGCAATTAATAATGATCCACTTTTCATGTCATCTTACTTTAGAGATTACAATCCGACCCATCTTGTTGCTATCGATGTCAAAATCGGATACATGAGCATTCTTTTCCGACGATCAAACGAATAGCTATGGTCGTAAACCAGGCTTAGCCGACATCAGTTAAAAAGGATCAATATTTCTGATAAAATAACTATTGCGGATACAGCCTGGGAGAATCTTCAAGGTAAAATTGAATAACTTCTGAAAGAGAATCCGTAACAGGCTTAAAACTATCTTTGTCCAGGATAAGGCCGATGGTGTAAGCGTTTCTTCCGTTTTGTGCTTTAAATCCGTACCACCAGCTCTTATGCATATATTCTGCGAATATCAATACATCATCCAGTTCGGTTGTCAACGGAACCTTCAACTCTCCAGCACATGGAATTAGTTGTTCAACTGAATAAAAGAAAAAGCCCTCTTCGTCCATATCATCGGGATAATGTGTTCGCATTCCGTTGACAACAGTATATAGTTTTACGAAATCTTCCGGCAAGAAAACCTCTTTTTCCCTTTGAGTTTTTTCAATTTTCTCAATTGTTGCAGGGAAAATTCCAAATCCCTGCTTTATCCAATTTTCTAAAAGTCGATTAATTGATACTTGAATATTATCTACCATAATTTCAATATTTTTTCCATTAATAGTTTTCTCGGTAGTAATTGACCGTTCTTTAGTTTAGACCGCGCTGGATGAGCGCGCGTTAGTACTCAGTCCGAGTTCAGGGTTGGTCCAGCTTCCTTCAACAGACGGCAAGACTATGTTTTTTAACAATCGACTATCATCAGCACCATCGGCAAAATTTAAAAGGTTTTGCCTGAGTACAGCTTGCCTTGCTATAAGCTGACAATTGCAATAATTTTTATATTTGCTTACTAAACATGTTGGCATACACTTCATATAGGTGGCAAGTAAGATTGCTGATGCACTTAGCGTATCGTCGGACTACTTGGTAGGCAAGGCCGATAAGCAGATAGATCAATCCTTATTAGATAAGGCAATAAGTATCCGGCAACTGCCTAATGAGGACAGAGAACACATTATGTACGCTATAGATGGCCTCATTCAGTATGCTAAGACCCGAATAGCTTATAAAAAGTAAAGCCCTCTTGGTTGGGCTTATTGTTATTTATTAATACTTGCTCACACCACTGATGTGCGCCAGCAGGGATACATTACATTACGGTAGCTAAAACCCTTGCAGTAGCCTGGGCTTTGGCAATGCTAAACATGTTGTAAAATTATTATAATGCCGCAGATAATACAAGTAATTCCAACCCCCAATATTTTAATATCTGCTCCAAGTCTATCTTGCTCTCCTCTTATAAAAACTTTGGCGGAAGTTATAGTTTGCCAAATTCCGTACATTAATAAAATGCATCCCCCTATTGTATATAAAATACTCATACTCCTACTATTTTTTTTTCTTTTCTTTTTCTTCTGCCTTTTTAAAGAATTCTTTGGCGTTCTTCTCACTATCCTTGTTCGCCTTCGTATTAGCCAATTTCGGAGCCTCTTTAACTTCTTTTTTCTGTTCGTGATCCGCTTTAAATTTTTCAGCTATATTTTCAGCTATCTTGTTAGCAGCAAAAGCGGTTCCACGCAAAATCACTTTTCCAACACTTGTAATCCCCTTTGACTCCTCCACTACTTTACCTAATGAGCCAAATCCTCTATCTAGTGCTATTGTCGTAAGTGCACTCCCATAATGCCCGTCACTAACGTCCTTTGTAGCTGATATGGCTGAGCTCAGTGAACTGATGCCTTCGCCAATCGGAACTAATTCTAAAGATGCCCCTCCTGTAAATGGAGCAAAAACGTATCCAGCACCAGCTGTCGCGGTTCCGCTAATGGCTAAACCACCCGCCAAGGTCTCAGCATCCATTTTTGGTATCGGAGCAGGACTATTAAATCCTGCCGTTGATACTAGATGTCCTCCGACCGTTCTAGGCATATTAGTAATAACAGGCCCTCCACTTGGTACATCACAACAGCCCCCTTCTTCCGCCTCCATCCCGTCCGGGTCTTCAAATCTTATTGCATTATCAAAGCCGTAGACGTATACAGACCATCTTCTATCGGCTTCCGCTTTCGGATCAATCACATTCCACCTGGCAATCACCGGATCATAGAACCTTGCACCGTAATCGTACTGATTGCTTAAATCAGTCTGTATCTCTTTTCCATTATAAAGATAACGGTTATTATTCGAATTGTCTTGTTTCAGACTCCTCAATCCAAAAGCGTAGTATTCATCTTCCTGTAAGGTCCTCACCGCGCTATTGGCCGGATTCTTATCAAAGGAAACCCGTACATTGCCCAGGTTATCCGATAAATTGTATTCATAATGGTAATTCCCACCATTCGGTATAGCTCGTCCTTCTTCCGTTTGGATAAAACTGATCGCGTTATTGTTATAAACAATACCATTGATATAATCCCAGCTTCCATCACTCCCCGTATTCCGTAATTTCTGGCCACCCGCATCATAAGTATAAGTTGCCAGCGTCGATGTCCCCTGAGTTACGGTTTGCGGCAGATTAAGCAGGTTATAGCCTATGGTTTTATTTACCCCATCGCCAGTGGCGTTCCCATTAGCATCATAAGTATAACTCCGGTATGCGGAGCCACTATTGGTTACCGTTTGTAATTGATTGCTTTGACCACTACTTTGATAAGTATAGGTTAAAGAAGCACTGCTATTTCCTGTCCGGCTCAGGCTTGCGATATTACCCTGCGTATCATAGCTTAGTTGTTCATTTAGTAAACCATCGTTTGATAGCGCTTTTCCCAGACGGTTTAACTGATCATAACTGTAGATAAAGTTTTTACTGCCGCTGGCGGGCCCTTTGTACAACAATTCAGCAATGTTGCCATTATATTGTTTGCTGATAGCATCAGTACTATTGTTATAGCGTAATTCATAACTAAACTGATTGCTGGCATCTCCCGCAGTTCTTAACCATCCCCGTTCATTATAGGCATATGCAATATCCTGCAAAAATGGCGTCGAGCCGGTTTCACTATGCAAATGTTTAATCTTCAACTGGCCAAGCTCATTATACTCAGCACGTGATAAAAGTACATTTGTTCCACCATTGATCTGTTCAAAACTATCTATCCTCCTGCCCATATGGTCGTAACTAAGTGTACTGACTATGGTTACCGCCGGATTTGTCGCATTTGCCGATGTATAATGATTTCTTGTACTTGAGATCACTGCGTTGCTGAAATCATAGGTATTCGTAATCACATCGTAGTTCCCCGCGTTCGGTATACCGCCACCCAAATAGTGCTGCCTGTAGCTCTGTATCGTACGGCCCAGATCATCATAATAATTGACGCTCAATAACATATTGCTACTACCAAGAATAGCCGTTTTGGTTGCCGTTAATAAACCTGTGGTCATCGGATTGGCTCCTGCTGGAGCGCTATATTGTGATGGTTTACCAGGAATATTAATATAATCGTCATAGTAATTAATCGTCAATATGCTGCTTAACGCCGGATAACTGGTCACTGAATACCCCGTATTGTTGTCTGTATAATTGCGTACATCCCATTGATCTCCGGAATATATACTACCTTGTAATGTAGACAGAGGAATCACCGAACCGGCATTCCATAGTCCCGTCATGATCACACGGCCCAAGGCATCATATTTGGATGCAGTCCATTGGTTGGTTACTCTTTGCCTGCCATCTTGACTGAGCACTATTTGCCCTTGTTTGTTATATACCATGTACTCCCAATCCCGGTTTTCACCAGGAATCTTTTTTTGCGTGAGCCTGTTTTGTTCGTCATACCGGTATTGATAACACAAATTATTCAGGATCGCCTGCGAAGGCAGCGCATTATCCGCATTGCTTTTGGGAGGAAGCACAAAAGCGAGATTACCCAGGTCATCATACACATAATATGTCGATAAAATCTGTAGTACGCCACCCGTAAAATTAAAGGCGCGTTTCAATACTACATGCCCGTCTTTATCTTTGTATTCTTCTACACTTCCTCCCCTGGTGTTTTTGTTGTTTTCATCCTTTGCAATGGTTATGGTAAGCTGACCCGCCTGGTAATAATTACCATTCGCGTTTCCCAAAACCAGCGTACGGGTCTGATCAGCATTGACCGTTGCTGAATATAATGCTACCTGGTAAGTGTTTGCGGTATCTATAAAACCAACGACATTATTTACCTTGTAGGTCGTTTTTACCGTATGCCCAGAGATACTGCCTGTTATAGGCTGCCAGTCCGTTCCCGGAGCACCTTGCTCCTCTACCCGGTTAAGCGGTGAGGAATCAAAATTTGTTACGCCGTAAGGAGCCGGGTTATATACTATGCCATTGTTTTGTTGCGCACCGGAAACAGCAGTACTGCCCGAGGGATAATAAAAATTAAATACCCCTGCCCCTGAAGTCAGGGCGTCTCCCTTAAAACTTCCGTCCGCCCCTGTCGCGGTGTAAGGAAGATATTTTTGTGTTTCCCGCCCAAACTGATCATAGATTACGGGTTGCACAACATCCCTATTTGCCGGAGACCCTTTTACCTGTACCGTTTGTAACGGTCTTCCAAGTCCGTCAAAATAAGCGACCGATTGCATAATATCGCAGCTTGTCTTCCCCGTCAGGGTAAAAGTATTCATCGGTATTCTGGGCACCGATGTCACAACAAAGTTCTGATTTGCACTAAATCCGTTATTGATGAGCGAGCAATCCGGGCTTAGAATATAGGCATGAAACGAGTTCCCCGCAGTCGCAGTGAAGCTAAAATCCGGATTTAATGTAATGCTACTGGTACTGAAATACTCACCTGGCGCGGGCGTATTTGTCATTGGAGCGGTCACTTGCGTCTGTGCTTTTACGCCTAATCCGATAAACAGGAGATTGATCACCAGCAGTAATCTTTTGCTTATTTTATATTGTTTAATAGCCATGTGATACGTGTTTAGGTTAATTAGTTGATCGAATCTAAAAATACACTTACCGATGATGTGCCGATCGCCGTGGCGAAAGTAAACGTTTTGGTGACACTGGTTGAACCGGATGGCATCGTGACGATACCGGTAAAGCTCTTAGCCGGAATCCTGATATTAGCTGTATTTACATTATTAATATCTCCCGCTGGCCGTGTAACCGTTACATTGATCGTATGTCCCGTTGAAGAAGGAACCGATGCACTGATATGCCATTGTGCTATATCAGTGCCATTAGGACAGCTGCCGTTATTATTCGCGTAGGTTTGACCATTCTGCGCGATATCGTTTTGGGCTTGCTGATCTGCATCGTCTTGTGAAATTAATGAGCTGTAAGTGCCTAAAGGAACCGTATATCTTACAGTGGACCCTGCCAATCCCACCCCACAATTATTCTTCTGATAATCGTGCCATGTCTCCGCGTTCAGATAGGGCGTTCTACAGGTACCCGTGGTGTTTGCATAGTTAGGGCCATCAATGGCTAATGCATTTTGGGCCTGCTGATCCGCGTCTGCCTGCGAGATCGTGGATGTAAATTTCCCATAAGGTTCTGTATAGGACACCTGGGAACCAATCTGCCCTGTGCCACAATTAGTCCTTGTGAATGTACCGGGAGCCGGGGCACTCAAGAATATTTCCTGGGGGAGCGTTTTGTTGACCGCGTAATTATAGGCGACATTCTTGATTATATTACCATGAGTATCTCTGACATTGCTTAGTCTTTGAAAGTCATCATATTCGAAATACTGTGTATTCTCTTTCGCATCCGTTATGTCGCCAATCCCGATTAATGGTCTGTAGGTATAGGTCTTCATTTGTGCTCCGTCAGCGTACATCCTTAATTCATCAATAATCACATTACCACTCATCGTGATCGTGGCGATTCCCGGGGCCAGACTATGTTTAAATAAGCTCCATCCTTTGCTATTGGTCATAACCATCGTTCCTGTACTGCCGTTTACACTCGCAGAACCCGTTTTACTCCAATAATAAATACTATAGGGTTTCGTATTATTTAAAGCGTTAAAAGTTACTGATCCGGAGGATAAGTTATAAGCCAAATTCCCGGATGGAGCTGTATTATCAGCGATGGGAACACCGCTATAGGCCCAGTTACCTTTTCCATCGGCTTCAAAACTGGTATAAGCTGCTGTATCCGGGCTATTTACGACCTCTGCAATCGGCAAATCATTCAAATAATCCCATATGATCCTTGTCGGCGTTTTCGTATCTACCGTATATCTGGTCAGGTTGTTTTTTGTATCATATGCATCGAAACTTATTTTCTGAATATACCGGTTATCATATACCAGCTGTCCGCCGGATATACCGGAAGGAGTGAAATCACTTAAAGGTTTTATAATACCCAATTTTAGGATCTTATCCGGCACAACTGCCCCCATTTTTCCCTTGGCAATGGAAAATGAATTTACTTGCCCGGATATGATGCCTGCCGTTGCATTTTTAAGTGTATCCCAGCTTTCAATAGGGAAAGCCTGCATATTGATTTCAAGCATTTTATCCAACACCGCGTTACCGGTACCGGAGCCTCCTGACGGGATGTAATCCGCCGGGAACTTAACCCGGCTTGCGGTCACCTTATTTCTGCTGTCTGTATGAACTTCCCGCGTTACCTGCTGATGAACAATGTTATCATAATAATATTTTACGGTATCGGTTGTAAATTTGGTTGTGTCGTTCTGATCATATACGTTTACTACTTTCGATATCTGATAATTATCATCAGAAGGGATATCATAACGGGCAAACTGCCAGTATTGGCAATCCTGACCTTCTTCTCCGGCAGCATCATGCATAAAACTCCCACCTGCCCCGCCTTCATTAACCACCTGTTTCACTGAAGCGATGCCAACATTGTTATACCAGGTTAATGGAAAAGCGGTATATTTATGAGTCTCCCGCTCTACGATCTGATAATTATTACTGGGTAAATGTTTATATATCGATTTACTTAACAACAAACCACGTAAAAAAAAGAAACTACTTGCCAAGGGCTTCTCCGTAGCTCTGGCAGCATTCAGATCATTACTCCAGGTAAAATTATACACTGATTTACCAGAGTTATACACCCCATTCCCTTGGTATTCCACCACCTGCGTATATGTTACCGGACTACCATCCCATGGCAACAATTGATTTGTAGGGGCAGACATAAAAATACGACTTCTTTTTCTACCTGCGACAACTTCTCCGTCGTTACTTCCTGCCCAATACTTATGTTGCCGGGTTATCGTAAAGAAATAATTATTTAGAACAAAATTCTTTACCGGACTATAATATTGATAGGTCTTACTCAATGGATAGGGACTGACACCATCAAAACTATTAACAGAAGTAACTCTTAATCCTCCCGCCAGTTTAGTACTTCCATCAGTATCCCTGTATTGGTTTGTCTGATATTTAAATGTTGTGTACCCCCCTGTCGGATAAAATATCTTTGTCAGGATGCTCGCCTGCATGTATACTGAATCCGGGTCCCTGCCATTGGGTGTATCACTTCCAATCGTATACGTGCTTATGGTACCCGCCCCGGAATTACTGAATTCAACTGTTTGTTGCGGGATAAGCGAGCTCTGCCCATCTTTTCCATTGTAATAGCCCCAGTAATCTTTACCAAACGTAGTATATTTTGGTAAAGGCAAAGGGTTATATTCAAAACGGTAGTGCTGGATACTCAGACCCTGAGCATTTAAAATTTGGATAGAATCCAATCGCAAGCGTTGTGTTGTCGCATCATTGTCTTTGATAAAATAGCTTTGGAAAAATTTAATGGTTTTTAGCAACTGGTATGCCTTAGTCTTATAATCGTAAGCGTAAACTTGTATATCTTTCAGACTTTTCACCCCGGAAGAGGTCAATAGATCCTGACGATCGGCATCGCTTTGATGAAATAATACCTTGCCATTTTTAAATAATATACTATTAATTTGCTTTTCATTGACTGTGGATGCTTCATAACTCACCGGGTTGAGTGTCCCTTTGTTTTCGAAATATGGATTGGGCGCACTTGGCAAGCCAACGCTACTCACCGCATCGTCAACGGTTAATGATTCTGATGTTTCCGGAGGGGTGGTTACGATAGAATTTACATAATTAAAGAATACCGTATCCCTCCGGTCCTGTGACAGCATCCGTTCTAACATCCATGCTGATTGACTTTGAGTAGAGACCCCTCCCGAAAAAGAGTTTGTATTTTCAATTGCTCCTGTAGTGCCGAAATCATAAATATTCCCATGATCATCGGTAATATTAAAAGAAGCAATACTGCTAGGGTCGTTTGGTTTTGGATTCCTGTTTACTTTAACCGGAGCAAACGGGATTAAAGTTGGCTGGTAATTGTTTTGTCCATTCAGAAAAAACTTCCCATCGGCACCAGGGAAATTATAGGAAAAGATATCCGGCAAAGCGTCGTATTCCCCGGAGGAGTTACTAATCAAATAAATGACATCATCATTATTCGTACATGGGGATATCGTAGATGCGTCACGCAAATGACCGTGCAGATATCCATTAGAATTATCGTCCGGACCGCCCTGTACCCTCCTGGAAATCTCTCCACCCGCATCAATAGACCAGCCCAATCCGGCCCAACTGGCCAAGTCAGTTACTTTATTTCCAGCGGCATGATAGCTCAATGTAACAGGGATTTTAAAGCCTCCACTTGTTATTTCATATAGTGGAATCGTAATGGCTGGTACGCCTGTACTTAGATTCACAGGATAGTCCCCATATCTATTTAAGGAAGCCGAATTGGGCGCCTCGTGAAAAACCTTAGGAATAATCGACTGGTCTGTTTGGGAAAATGCCTTATTGACTATACAAATCCCGATAAGGGTCAGTAGTCTTAATAGAAAAGCTCTTTTTGAGACTGTTTTAAATTGATCAAATTTCATATAAAAATTATAAATCATTTAGTGTAATAATCATTTGCGGTTTGCTCAACTCTTATCGCTTTTTGAGCAAGCTATTGATCTGCTTCTGCTGCTGATCTATTCGTTTGTTTTGTTCGATCAGATACAATGTCAGCTCCTCCACCTTTTTCATCAACAGCTTATTCATCTCACTCACATCAAGTCCTTTCTTGATCATCTCCAGTTCTGACGGGATCTCTGGTAAATGCTGGTTTTGTTCGATATAGTCTTTTACCTCGCTTAACGGACGTAATTGATAGGCTTTCTTCAATACATAATCTGACCAACCATTTAAGTCGATCAATACCGATTTTGAGTGGATAGTTCCGTTCACATCCAGCTTATTCTGTGGATTGGTTTGACCGATACCTACATTACCCATATGTAATACTGTAAATACCGGCGTGCCTACATTATTGCTCATGAATATCCCGGTTGTACCCGCAGCCAGATACCCCGGATTGGTATCTCCGAATTTGATATTATTGGTAAAATTGGAGCTACCGACAGTAACATCCAACTTGGCTGCAGGTGCTGTCGTTCCTAATCCCAGGTTACCTTGTTTAATCGTTAAATAAGTGTTTGCTGCTGTTCCCCATGATTGTATATCTGAGGTCGGATCGCGTTCCCACCAGGTGCGGGTATCGGTTTGAGGCGTAATGTAGGAACCATCAATCGATATCCCATCATGTAGCCTGCTGGTGGTAAAATCACTCCCTGCCGCGTTCCGGACCAGCCATATATTGTTCTGGACACTATTCGTGGTTGAACCACCCACCGAACTCAACAAAAGATTGTTTTTGGCTACGCTGCCTAAAGCGCTAGATTGATAGACTGCGAACTTAGCCGAGCCGCTGCTGATGCCTACACCAACAGTTCCTGTATTACTATTGTAAATATTGTTGCCGGCGATTGTCCATTGGGCATGACACAGTTGCACAATACACAGCATTGCAAGAATGGTTAAACTTACTTTTTTCATGATTTAATCGGAATAGGTTGGGTTTGATTATATTAGAGTATTAGAATGATCTCACTGTGGGCTTAACAGAGGTTAAGCATGCTTGCTTCAAAAGCCTTTATTTATAGATAGATTTAGCTTTTAAAAGTTTACAACACAGCATCTCCTTTAAGAAATAACAACCACATTAAATGATATTTAAATTACTTAATTACAAGTTAGCAGGTGATTGATTGCTTTAGGAGAACTCTAAGGGAAAAGTATTCATATTATTGTGATAGGTTTAAATATCTTGTTATTTAATTCTTACGTGGGTTAGCCCGCAATAAAGCTATATCCTTTAAGTATAATAAACAATATCACTAACCCAACGAATATCACATCTTCATAATTTCTTCATAATTGACCATCATAACTGCTAGGTTAATAGCTAAATATAATTATGACCTGAGGTTGGTGTTAACAAGCTATAAGAGAAAATCCATCAATAAGTTGATCCCTGTTTAAGTTCAAATAACATCAAATCAACTAAAAAAATATTCCCTACAATTTCGCCCCTTGACGCAAAAAGCCAGTGATTACAATGAATTACTGGCTTTTAGTCCCGACAAGAGCAGAACCCGTTTTATGCTACCTGCAATTAATTTGAAATCACCGGTTGCCTGGGGAAGATAGTTTGACAACGGCTCAGTCAATGGCCATTCAAAAGAAGCTGCGCCTTTTTTTTTCGGACGACGGTATTCAAAATAAAATCGCTCAATGGTTTCAACTGCACATCCCGGTACACCGGGTGGACACCAGCAGCAGTAAAGAACTCATATTCGTCCTTTCTTTTGGCATACCAAACTTTTCCAAGTGAATAGGTGGTCAAAGTATCATAACGGAGGACCAATTTGAAGTCGTTCAATTTAACACGATCATACGGGATGACCGAAGGGTCCCCGGGAAAAGCATCGCAGGTAACGACCTCGTACTGTTTTCCATCCCAGCGTATACATTTTCCTACATCAAAAGGTCGGTAGATCACAGCGAGCGCTACGACCAGCAGCAACATAGCCGATAACCCTATCACATACCAGGGATAAGTCAATACCGACAGCCCTGTTTGTTTTTCTTTTGGCGGCTCCACTATCATATCCTCTCGCGTTCCAATATGATCATCTCCAACAGCGGTCGGGATATCCTCTGGCTCAACCGGACCGGCTATGTCAATTGGAACCGGGTATAGCCTCAGGTACTCCTGGTATGGCCTGGGTGTGAAATCGGTTAACCAGGCTAATAATTCTATTTGCCTTTCTCCGGGTTCAGCGACTTCTCCGTTTAACAGATTACTAAGTGCTCTAAAACTATTAACGCCTCCCCTTCTGATCACCCGTGCATATTCCGTATAGTCTTCGCGTTGCTGAAAAAATGAAGCCAGTAGCTTTTCGTCAGATCCTTTGAAACGGCTTTCACAAGCATTAACCGCTTCCCGCCGCAGATTCGCCGCCGTTGGATGCGTTAATTCATGCGAAAGACTGCAAGCGGTCTTTCGTTCTTCATAATCCCGGAGTACCGCAGCACGATATTCATTAAACCGATACATCCTACTAAGATTTAAACTTTAGCCTTTTCCAGTCTCGCCACCGCAGCCAGCAAAGCCTCCGCATGCTGATAGATCCCGTCCAGGGATTGCAGCTCATATCTTACCTCTTTTTTTGCCTCATCCAGCACCACCAGATATTCCTTAGTACCGCCTAAGTACAAACGGCAGATCGTTTTACGGTTATTATCATCCAATAGGATCGCAAAATAAGACTGCGCATCCCGGTAGGTGACCCGCTTCGCCTCAACATGCTGACGCAGCAAGGATTTCACAATATAGAAACCTTCCAACTCCTCTTCTGTCGTTACGATATTCGAGGCCGGCTCCGTCGCCATAGCCTCTTCCAGTTTACCCGCTTCCGCCACCTCAATTTGCTTTTCCTGGTTAAGCGCAGATTTCAGCCGCTCGTTGATCGCATCGCTGATCAATACCGTAAAAGAGCGTTTGATGATCGGCCCGAACTGCTCCTTAACCTTAGCCGTCAACACACCCGCATAGACCTGCTTGGTAAAGAAAGAAACAAAATGATCCGAAGGCGCCAGCATTTCCTTATTCAATAAGTTCTTCAGCTCGTTCAGGTATTTCAGTTCGCTGGCCGTATTCGTAATACTTTCTATATCAAAATATGATTTATGGAATTTTTTTAACTCTACAATTTCTGCCTCTTTGATCTCCGTGATCGTAAACTCAAAGAAGGGCGCACTGTCCATCTTGTTCTTTTCGTCCAGATCCGTATAAAAACGATAGGTCAGTCCATTGGTCAGTAAACCGAACTTCGCCTTGGTCGTATGGAAATAACGGAACAATTGCGAATTGTGCGGATCCAGCTTCTCCAGGTGATGCTTGCATTCGATCAGAATCGTAGGTTCCCCATCCTTCATGATCGCGTAATCGACCTTCTCCCCTTTTTTGATACCGATATCCGCAATAAATTCCGGATTGACCTCAAAAGGGTTAAATACTTCGTAGCCCAATACCTGTATAAAAGGCATGATGAGCGCATTTTTGGTCGCCTCTTCCGTTTTCAGCTGGGGTAACAGCTTTTCGACACGCCCAGCGAGTTGTAATATTTGATCTTTAAAATCCATGATGATAGTGATATAGGTTCAACGCAACTGATAAAATTCAGCCGCAGGTTTAAATGCAGGATAACACGGTTGTCAAAACAGGCCTCATTCCAATGCCGCCCTGTTATCCGTACGTTTGTTCTTATTTCCTTAAATCTTCAATTTTTGCCCTGGCCTCTCCGAAAGCACTTTCAATGACCGTCCTGTCTTTGATAAACAAAGTATTGTCAGTGCCATACTTTTCCAGTTTCACATACCAGGTGCTTCTTCCTTTTTCAACATAATAGCCAAGCTGAAAACCATCGGTGGTGACGAACTTATTTTCCAGGTAGTCCGGATTGCCCGCGATATCCTTTTCAACGTCCTGTGTCAGGGTTTTCAATGCTTTGATAACTTCCAACAAATCGGAATATTCGATCGAAGCCGTCGTATTGCTATATTGACCTTTCTTCTCGATCTGATAAAAATAGAGCGACTCCGTGCCGCTCATTAACTTCCTGATCCTGGTCTCCGCGTTTGTATAGCCGGTTTTCAGGTCAGGCAACCGGAAATCCACAAACTTGGATATCGTCCCCGTTTTGGAAGAGAACTTATCCATTTTTGTTTCAAAGACCTTCGTCTCTTTTTTGACTTCCTGAGACCAGGCAGCAGTTGAAATAAAACCGCATAACATAAGGGCCTGGATCATTTTAACAGATGACAATTTCATGGTGTGACAAATTTTGTTTTAGGTTATTTGATAGACTGTTTTCAGAAAGTGATACGATTTAGAATCCATATAAACTTTTACGCTTGACGCTGGCGGCGACACTGTACGTTTTAATAGCAGCGTTGATTTCCGTACTCATCTCCGTTTTACCATTGTACATCAGGTATTCCACCTTGTTGTTATCATTGACGACGCCCACCAATTCCATAACAGGGATCTGTGTGGAATGCAGAATGAATCCAAACTCATCTATAAACTGAATCGTCAGCGTTCCGTTGAGCGAGTAATTTTCCCGTAGGTCATTGAGATCGGACACTCTTAAATTATAGTAAAGAAAATTACCCCGGTACAAAGCCTTGAGCGAGGTTGATGCACCCGGCTTGACAAAGCTCAGGGTACTTACCCCCAAATCCCTTTGTTTGGGTTTAGAAACCTCGAACTTCTTGATGTCCCGGGCAGCCAGGTCCCCTATTTCCCGGAGCTCATTATCAATTACCTTATAGATCTTATTTCCGTGAATAAAAGTATTTTCAGCAATCTGCGTATCACGACCGGCACAAGAAGCCAGTAACAGGATACCTACGAGGTAAATAACTGATCGGATATACTTTATCATGATGAATTTAGATTAAGGTAACGCTTCAAAAGTATCAAGTCCGGAGATGTGTTTTTTACGGGAACCCGTAAACCCATTGACCATGCGTCAGGTCATCTGACAATAAAAAACGCCCCCATTGTCGAGACGAGGTCAACCGCCTGTTCCATACCATTTTCGAACCATCGGATGAGATAATCGTTCCTGTCTTACAGCCCGCACTTACAAGCCGACCGCTCCACATATTCCTTATTTCCCCCGGAACTCATATAGTAGCAGCCACCCTCCGGACCTAAATAGAGCTGCTGACCGCTTTTATAGGTACCGCAATTGGAATTACCGGAACCCCGATCCGTGTTGACATCGGATTTTTTAGAACAATTGGTCAGGACACAAAGCCCCAACAACAAGAGCACAATTAACTTTTTCATGTGATTTGGTTTAAATAATACTTTTAATAAATGCAGGTGATCAATCAAAATATATCCTCATGTGTCTATATGGAGCACTAAACCATGACACTATTCAGGCTACTTCCTCCATAAGAAAGGTCTCCATAAGAACGCGATCCTCCTGACCTGTTTTTCCCCTTCCAGGCCCACCCGTTTTCCAGCTCCTGCGACGTCATCTCATCCCGAAGTGGCCAGAGCGATCAGGGCCAGGTTCATCTCCATATACAAACCCAGCACCACCCAGGCAGCGCGCCGGTCAAATTTCAGCGCCCGCTCCAGTTTCCCGTTCTCCGCCATCCTTAGGGAGACCACCGATAAAACCAAAGTTGCCAGGATAAACAAAAAAGTCAGGTCATGGATCTGATCTACAAAGGAAAAGGCCGTCGTAGCCGGAATATTACTGTCCATAACATATTTATTGCCCACCGCGGCAAACAAGCCACCGATGCTCAAGCCAAAGCGCTGATCACGCGCCGGCGGCACAAAAAACACCAAAACGGCCACAGCAAAAGAGATATATAACCCGATGAACAATTTAAAGAACAGCCCCCAGCTGTTCCTTTGAATACGGACCTCATACGTGATCCGGGAAAAAGCACTATGCCCTTTTAAACGCCGCTCCCCGAAGTCCGAATCATAATGCACCAGGCTCTCTTTCGCCCCATAGCCGATAATATGCCAGCCTGGAAGCCCCAGCCCGCTATACAGCTTTAAACCCTCCGCCTGCCCCTTTAAGATCATCCTGGATGTATCCAAGCCCGCTTCCAATTGAATCTGCAGCGCCTGCCGGTCAAAAGGGTAATTCTTCAGCTTCCAGTCATGGATCAGAATCGCCCGGCACGATTCGCTCGCCAGTAACAGACGCCCGTCAGCACGCGCGTAATACGGATCAGCAAAGGACACCTGTTTCGCGTTGATCAGCTCGACATTGTTCAAAGGGTCGAAACCCTTACGCCGGTAATCAAACCACATCCAGAAATCCGTCGTGCAGGCATATTCCTCCGGCCGGAGATCATACATATTTTTCAAATATATCCCCGTATAACAAGTATCCCGCTGTCCGCCGAATAAAGCAAGCGGCCATACCAGTAAAGCACAGCACAACCACTTTTTCATCTGATCGTCGGAATCATCGGCGTGGGTATAAATGACTGCAGGACCATACCCAGGCCAAACCATAAAACCCAGGCAAAACCCAGCAGCAGAACCACACGGGTCACCGCAACGGCCAGGTTACCATGCTGTAACTCGACCCGAAGGGATTGCCCCTTGAACACCTGACGGGACAACAGGCCCTCCAGAACAGCAGCGATCACCCAGGCGACACCGGTCAGACAACAACAGATCAGCAGAAAACTCAGGAAAGCCCCCGAGCGCCATGGATTAAGGGAAGACACCACCAGCAGAAAGTCCCGCACCGGCGCGAACAAAGCCGTGATCAGGATGATACCCGACAATGTTTTACCGGCTAAAACCAGCGCCTGTGCCGGATTTGGCGACTCCCTGGGAAAATGCTTTTTCCGGAAAGCAGCGGTCACTACCAGAACAAATAAGTAAGTCCATACGACAGCCAGCACCAGCATAATGCCTCCGGCCATTAAAAATGATGATTTCATGATGAAAGTGTATTAATCAGGTAAAAATCCCAGTAGTCCATATGATCGACCTCCGGGCTGAGCCGCCCCGCGGTAAATCCTTTCGCCGTCGTTTCCCATAACACAAAACGCTGCGGTCCCGCCATTTTCGCCGAACCCGGCAGCGGCAACTCCAGACCCAGCAGGGAATGCCGAAACGCCGTGCTCCCCAGGATAGCCACCCGGTAACGGTAATGGTTAAATAAAGTAAACAAAAAGAGCGTCCGGGTATCGCAATCCCCTTCCAAATTCGCCATGAACTCCACCGGAGACTGTACACCATAGGGGATATGCCCCAGACAGGCTTTCACCCGTCCCTCGGGTCCGCTTAAATTCAGATCGGCAGCACTGTTGCCGCAGCTACCCTCTGTTACCGTCGTATAAGGAATATCCTGTACAAATCCCACCAGCATTTGCGCGAATTGCAGGCTATCCAGCCGGTTAACCCGGCGCAGGCTGTCGAACAAAGGGTATACGCCGTTCAGCCGTGATCGGTCCGCCAGGGTCATCGCCGTATAAACATCGGATAAGGAACGCACATCCTTGAGCCCTTCGTGTTCCGCTACCGCGCGCCGGTACGCCGACCGGAGTACCCTGACATCGCCCTCGTACGGATGACCATCCTGATCGGTCCAGGCCCGGTGATGAATGATCCACTCGTCATCCTCTTTCTGCATCTCTTTCCGGACAGCCCGGTGCCTGACCGGCTGTGTCCGGGTGAAATCCCGCCTGTCGGTACGCTGATCCGGCCGGGGGACACCAGGATGCCGGGCCTGGAACACCCGGAAAATACTAATCGCGATCCCGGCCAGGTACAACAGGCATAGTAACCCATAAAATATGGAGCGGAAAGTATTTCCCCAACCGGTACGCCCGACACGGGAAGTGATCGCCGCCAATAAGATCAGCCCCAAAACAAACAGGCCCGGCCATGACCAGTTGATCAGCCACAGTAAGAGCAGCCCGATGAAGCAAATACCCAGAACCGTTTTGATCAAGGTCGTAAACGACCATCCCGTTTCCACCGCATACCAGTCCCCCCACCGGTAAGCGCCATTCCCATGACGGTAATAATCCCGGCGATGCCGTGAACCATGGATATAGCTATACTCAAAGTTGGCCGTCCTTGTCCAGGCCTTCCCCCCAGTACCCGTTGAAGCCGCGGCAGTGACCGGAGGAGCCGGTGCACTGAAGGGAGGCGGGTCCGGCAACACGTGTTCCGTCCTGACCCGCTCGGTCAGTATTTTGGAAATATAACCGTAGATCGTACCGGATATGGTCCCCAGGTGCTCATTGTCCTCTTTCATCACTTTGGACAGTACCGGGTCCGCGATCCGCGGCTCTTCCAGGTTCAGCTGAAAATATGCCCCGGAACCCGGGTCATAACAACTGATCGGCTGACCAAAGGTTCCCTTGAAGGAACGCATCCCCGTCACCTCCGGAAAATCCCCTTCCTCATCTTTCCGTACTTCTTCCAGCCTGACTTCCGCCTGATAGATATGCATATGATAAAACTCGCTGTGCGTCTGTGACCACTCCCCGCGATGTTCCGCATAATACTTCCCCGTAAACGTACCTTTGATAAAAGTGCGCTGCACGGTCGTGATCGTATCTTCTGTCCAGAAATTGCTCATCGGTAAATCCGTTCTAAAAAATCTTCCTGATCCTTCAGGTCTCGTTTTTCTACTATTCTTTCGGTATTGAAAGGTGGATCCTGATAGGTCTCCCCGACCTGGATATCCAACCGGTATTGGTCCTCGAACAGGTCTGTATAGGTCCGCTTGAATTCCTGGTAATCCTGCAGAATGATATTTTCATACACAGCCCTCTTATCTTTAAAATAAGGGTTAGAGATATCCATATGCCATTTCAGGTAAAAGGGCAGCAGGAATAAGGCCACCACGATCACCGTAAAAAACCAGGACAGCATATATAACCCGCCACTGACCAACAGCTGCAAGCGTTGCACAAAGAAATCCGCCCTGCCAATCACAAAACTAACACGTTCCAGCGCATTTTCCCTGTCCAATATCAGGCGACTGAGCTCGTCGCGTAGGGGTTGGATATCCTGAGCCGGGTAGCCCAGGTGCTCCTTGTGCCGGATGGCCGCTAACAGCCTTTTTTCCACTTTGGCCGATCGCGCCATCAGTTCCTTTTCCGCCCTCCCGATTTGCCTTGCTTTGAGCTGTTCCACTTTACCCGAAAGCTGGGGCTCAAAAACCCAGGCCTCCAACGGTTTGGAAATAAATACAGCAAAGAAAATGACAAAACCCACCCTTAGAATAATGGAAAGGTGTTTGATGACCCCTTGATATTTCATGCGCAATACTGGTTTGGATAAGGTGGTCAACAGTACCTCGTAAATATTATTGATCATCCACGCGAACAAAAGCGAAACCGGTATCGCCATCCAGGCGCTATCAAACAACATCTGAAAAGAATACCAACAGGATAAGAAACTCAGCATACCCACCAGGAATGCCACCAGCCCAACCAGGGCGAAGCGACCCCGGATACCCCGGTGCCCACAGTGATTGATGATCCACCAATCTTCGCCGGAATGTTTACAAAAGTATTCCACGATACCTGCCATCGCCTTAGGATGAATGCTGTGCTGATATCCCGTCTCTCTCTTCATCCGCTGCGGTCATCTCCGGCTCCTTAATGTCGATGCCGTCGGGCGTGATGGTACTGACATAAGCATCCAGGTTCGCATCAATATGCGCCTTTTGCTGTTCCTTCCAGCGGTCAATAATATATTCGTTCAGCTCTTTTTGCGCTTCAATGACCCGGGCTTTCATACTGGTCATTCGTCCAACCTCGTGCTGGATGACCAGTTCCCGTTCTATACCTTCCTTATCCTTATAATAATCATGATGGATCTCTATGCCGTTCTGCGCCTTGACCAGGTCTTTGATATTCTCTTCCAGGTAATCATACGGCCCTTTGATCAGCATCATCTTAAAAAATATAGGGGTCAGCTCGATAGCCATGAACAACAGGGTAATAAAAATAGAAATGCCAGGCGCCAGTTCATGGGAGATCTTGATCCTTTCCAGCAGACCATCCAAACCCGCGGACACCGACTTGTTCTTTTTCAAAGCCACTTCCAGTTCCGCATTCATCCGGGACCGTCGTTTTTCGATGTCCTGGATCTTGGATTTATTCATTTCCGTAAACTGATCCTTTTCCGCTTCCACCCGGTCCCGTTCCGCTTTATAGGATCTGGCCATAGGCCCCTCCCCCTCTCCTCGCCCGCCCTGCCCCTTGGAGGTTTCGATATTCCAGAGCGAATCCTTGGTCGCGATCACCTTCATATACTGATCGATCCTGCTTTGTATACCCGCGTTTTCCCTGTCCAGATCCCTGATCCGGTCCTCGAAGTTTTTGCGGGTTTTGATCTCATATTCCTTTTGCGCTTCCAGCTGGACCTGGTAAAGCCTGGCGTCGATCTCACTTTTAAACATCCGGATCTCTACAGGTTTGGAAATCGTTAAAGCGATGATCGTCCCCATAATAATGCGGGGGAGGGCGCTTTTTAACTCCTGTTTAGTGATCGCTTCGGTGCCATCGCCCTTTCCGGTACTCGTCACAATAAAGCGATCTATATTAAAAATGATCGCTCCCCAGATCAGGCCAAAAAGAACAGCCAGTAATAAGGTCGGTATATCTGTTGGATCATATTGCCCCGAATGGACGATCGTTTTAATATCATCGATAGCGTCCCCCTTGGGCGCAAAGATCGTGTAAAACGCATAGCCACCAGCCAAAGCGGCCATCACACCGGTAGCCAATACGATCCCGCCCATACAGGTATATTTGACCTGATCCGAATAAGTGCTCTTTTCCAGGATATACCTATCTGCCCCGGATATTTTCCAGAACTGGCGCATCACCCAGGTTGGGGTGGGATTTTTGTAATAATTAGTTTCCATGAGAATAAGGGTTTGGTTTTTCCATAATGAACTGATCCTGAATCAGGCGTTCCTGTAACGCGGTCTCCAGGTATTTCCGATAAGGTGTATCCAGTAAAATATCTTTCAGGTAAATGACCGGCTGCGGCGTGCGGGGCTCCGGATTCTTTAACCGGAGCAAAAAATCCTGTACCACGGGCGGCTGTAAATGATCGGATTTAGTCCATATGGGCACTCCTGCTTCGCGATAGTTTAACTCCCGGACCGTTAAATGCAATGACCTCCGGATACGCCCGTAGACGCCACAGGCCTTCACTTCCAGTCTGCCGGAAGCCGGTACCGGAATAACAGGATAGTCTTTGGGTAGATAGGAGCCTATCTTTTTCCCATCAACGTAAACATTCACCAGATAGGCGCCGCGAATATCCCAGATGAGCCGGACACACGAACCGGTAAACAGCAATCGCTGGTCGGTATCGAGAGCAGCAAATCGAAGAGGCTTCAATCCACAGGCCAGCCAGGTCCAACGGCAAAATATCATCAAAAAAATCCGGGATCGACGATTGCTCATAAACTGATAAATAAGACATTAACGGTTGATATAAGGGGTCGTATGACAGAAAAAAATATGCGGTTTTGGCTTAAACGGCGGCGGCGGATATTCCCCGACAACAAAACTGATCGGTTCGAAAAAAGCTTGCTATTACTTAAAATGGCGTCCACTGCCGCGGATTTACATATTCTTTTCATGATTGTGATAAGGTTTAGGTTGTAATATCTATTCGGACACACGACTATCGTGCATTACGATCTATCTCTTAATTGGTTCAGTTGGTTTAATAACTACTCCAATTATTATAGATCCAGTTCATTACATGCTCCTGACTTCTTAAATGAGCCGGGTGAGCTTTGATCATCCGTTCTATTTTCTGTCCCGCTAGCACTGTTGTCAGCCCCCACGCTGCCATCAGTTTCTTAATCATATACAATACCTCATATCCTTCGGAACGATTAAGTAAACTGCTATCCGGCTCACCTTTTAATTTAGGATCATCCTCCTGAGTATGTATCCAGCTATAGTTACCGCGTAAATCTGCTTTTGTAAATGACATTTGAATTAATTTAATCGTTAATGGTATTTCAAAAGTATACAGGAATGAAAGGCTTTTCTTACGGGAAACCGTAAAAGCAAAAACAGCGAATCTATTTTCGATACCCTAATTTTGCGACACAGCACTTCATTTATTAGACTTCCTTTTCTCCCGGTAAGAATCATTCTGATTTCCTGACCCAAAAAGCATTTTCGACATTTCGTATTTTTTTTACCATTTGGCAAAATATCTAAGGCGTCGAAAAGATCAGATCGATCTAATACTACTCACGAAATGGGACCGCTTCAGCAGGAATGCGCCCGAGAACTATCAAATGATTTGTATATTGTAATCCGTGGGTGTCGCACCACAAGCTATCGAACAGCCATTGGGCATGTCTCTGCCGGAAAATAAAATGATGACAGGGCTCGAAATCGAAAACGACCGCCGTGTCCTCAACACCTTGTTTAGCGTGCAACGCGCAAGAAAAGAAAGGGTTGGATGGTCGTAAGCTCCTATCAGTTATAAGAGCAAAGATGACGAAGCTGTTAAGAAATACATTGATATTGACATCCCGAAACTGGGTTCAAACCAACGACCTTCTCATGTAGATCCAAACGAGAAACCCTGTGACATATTTGCGCAGAAAGTGTTCTGAAACAATCAAATCATCCCCATATCCTTACAGAAGGCCACCAATTGCTCATTTTTCGAAAACTCCAGAACCTCTTTCATCTGGTTCAATCGTTTTTCCACACTGCTCAAACCGGATGGCCGGATCTGATTTTGCGCTAAATAAGCCGGGATATCTTTTTGAAGCACGCCCTGTGCCAGCAGCGAAATAATAGTGATGTCCAGGTTACTGAACGCATAAGCATTTTTCTGTCTGTTCATTTCCCGGAAATGGGCGGGAAAATGCAGCTTACCCTTATAAATTTCCTCCATCGCGGCTTTCAGCTCCTGCGCATCATACCTTGCCTTGCGCACATAGCCGTTAATACCCTGCACCTTAAAAAGGCCGTCGATCACAGCAACCTTACTTTCCGCCGAAAAGACAAGGGTTTTTAGATCAGGTTGTATTTGCTTGGCCGCCTGAATGAGTTCAGCTCCACCGGGAATCCTCTGCTCCCGGTGATCTGCATCAAAAGAAAGATCGGTGATCAGTAAATCATAAGGATTACCTTCCTGAATACCTTTTTTCACCCACATCAGCGCGTCATCACAATAATAGGCATAACGCGGACTTAGGATACCCAGGTCCTCAAGCGTCTTCCGCACCGAAATACTCGTGTGCTCATGATCTTCAGCAATTAATACATTTTGGAACATAATTGATCGATTAAGCCACGGGAAAAGAAACCTGTATCTGGAGGCCTTTTTCCGCAGATGTGTCAAAGGTAATAGCCCCGTGTATATGGTCTATACGGTTTCCCGTATTTCGAAGCCCGTTACCATACGTGACTTGGGCAGGAAAGCCCAGCCCGTCATCCGCATAATGAATCTCCACCTTGTTCTCTTCCCGCGCAAACCGGACAACCACATGGGCAGCCTGGCTGTGTTTGGCCATATTGACCATCAACTCCTGCAGGATGTGCAGTACCTCTTCCCGGACCGGCGCGCTAACGTTTTCCCAGATATCCCGCGCATTGCCCACCATACCTACTTTGGTGCCTGCATTCGCAAAAGCCATCAACAAGGCTGTCACCTGGTCCTGGAAATTATCTTCCGCGACAGATTGCTTTTCATACGAAATATCACGCGATTGCTCGTACAACACCTCAATGCGGTCCAATAACTGTTCTTTATCGATCGCGTGCTGATATTCGATTTCGGACATGATCCGGTACAAACCATTGGCCACTACGTCATGTACTTTTTTCGAAGTCCGGAATTGATGTTCCGAGATCGCCCGTTGGGCCTCCAGTTCTAAGCGCTGCTTTCGCTTGCGGTACCAGAACACGGCGAAAACCACCCCGGCCAGAACCGCCAAAATAAGCCCATAAAGCAGGATACGCTGCCGCACAAGCTGGTATTTCTTTTCCGTATTGTCCCGCTGGAATTTCAGTTTATCCGCCTTGTTTTTTTCTACATCATAACGAATAAAGGCAAATTGATTCTTCGCCGCGTTCCGCGCAGCCTGCAAACTATCGCTGAGCTGCTGATAACGGAAAAAGTAGCCCTTTATGGCCTCCGGGGGACCGAGCCTGACCAGTTTTTGCAGGGCCTCGAGCTGGTCATCCGGGCTTGCAATAAGCCTTGCTACCCTATACATTTCCCCGGCATACCGAAAAGCCGAATCTGGTTTCAGCATCGCATAATAATCAGCCAGATGCGCATAGCTGGCATTCTGCCCCCAGAGATCTTTCTCCCGTTGACGAATCCGAAGCGCCGTTAATAGCTCAGGAGCCGCGTTATATCCCGGTCGCTGCAGCCATCGGGTCCTGGCCATATTGGATAATATCCGGGCATATTCTTTTCCGTTCTTCGGCGTCTGGCTGATGGTTGAGCGGTATAGGGCCAATGCCCCCACGTAATCCCCCTTTTTCTCCAGGGCCAAAGCCTTATTATTCAGAAAAATCCGCTTGAAAGCCTCCTTCCTGGTAAACCGGATCGCCTGGTCATAAAAAGGAAGCGCCGCCTCATAATTTTTCAGGTTCACATTGGTCACACCAAGTTCATTATAATCCGAGGAAAGACAGGGATAGTTTTTTTCCTTCTCCTCGTCTAAAAACCTCAGCGAGGTCGCCAGGCTTTCCTGGCTCCCAAAATAATCCCCCGCGTCGGACTGGATCACCGCCATATTATTGTAGGCCATAGCGATCTGCAGGCTATCTTTCGAGACAGCCACGACCTTATTGAAATAATAATAAGCGGAATCATTCTGCCGGTATAAAAAAGACTCTGCTTTTTTATAATCCGCGGTTTTAACCGGCTTCCCGGGGGGCGGATTTTTCGTTTGGCAGGACAGCAGGCCCTGCACCAGCAGCAATAAAAGAAATAAGCGCTTTTTCAACAGTTAAATTTTGATCTAAAATAAAAAATTAAAACTGTTAATTAGGAGCCTTACCAGGCGGGATAGTCACCAAAAAAGTAAGGCAAGATCACTCTTGCCTTACGCTGGTCCATATAACCTTAGGGATTCGGAGGTGTAATCCCCGGCGGAACATGTCCGTTTTCCCCGCCAGTATCATCCTGGGCTACGATGGTTATATTATTCGGATGGGTATTATGGTGTTGCGCAGGGCATGAGTATGCCAGGAAGAGCGCAAAAAATAGCTCAAACATTTTCAAAAAATTTAAAAGGTGAATAAATCCTGCAGGCATCCCCGGGAACTGTTCCCGGGGACAGCGCTGCAAACCGCGTAAGAGGCGCCTCTCACATTTTTTTGGGAAGTGTGAGCATTGATCGCGGAAACCTTTAACTGCTTCCCAAGCCGGCTATCAGCCCCCGCTTTCTTTGCTCTGACGAAACCAGTTTTGTATAAATGGCCCCGGTAGCGAACCGGGCTCATTGCTGATTTCGAAACAAAGGTATGGGGGCCTAAAACACTTAAAAGCAAGGAATTCCGGTAATTCCTATAATTCCGGAAGAATTCCTGAAATGCCTCCGGTATTCCTGAATTTACCTTAGCTTTACCTTAAAAAAGTTGAAAGATGTTTGCTGATTATCAAGCACTCGTGTTACAAACCTATCACGACAAGAAAGCGCAGAACGAACTCCCGTTCCATCTGAGCCATCCCACGGCCGCCCGGCTCAAAGCGGAATGCCTCCGTGTCTGCGAAAAAAGATATCACCGGAAAGACGAAAATTTACTCCACTCCTTTTTTGATCGGCAGGAGGATCCGGCAAGCTATAGAAACGCGATCAGGAAAACCGACCCCGATAAATTCAGGCCGCTGGTTACCTATCTAAAACAAAGCGGCCAGCGCCGGACCAGTGAAAAGAATATTGAGCTACTGGCCTGGCTCATTGATTTCGAACCCAGGCCCTTCCGTCCGGGGGAACCATACCCGGCTCAGCCAGCCCTGAGCAGACCCAAAATGGATGCACCGGAACAACTCGTAGATACCCGGTCATCCCAGCTTCCCGGACCAGCAGGATTAATCCCTTCTATAAAAAAGCCCGGAAAGCTCATCCTTTTAGCAGCCTCCGCCACCATCGTTGGTATCACGACTTATTTTATATTAAAACCAGCATCTACATCGATAAAGGGGGGATGTATGTACTGGGATAAGGACCATTATCAAGCCGTCCCCTGTAATCAACCGCCTGGTGAAACCCCGTTTTATCTACTGGATATGCAGAAAATCACCCACTTCAGACGCATTACCCAGCCCGATACCCTTACACCGCATTCCTTGGGATCTGTCTGGTATATCAAAATTAATGGGCGGATAGAATTTTATACCGCCAGTGGGAACCATCCGGTCGATACCAGCAGACACCTGCTACGACTGAGCAGTTATATCCTTAATAAATATATCTATCATGTGCCGGACCATCATTAATGGACTTCCCCATGGTGAATCCCATCTATATTTTTCGGTATTTTAGCATAATGGAATCTATTATACTTAACAAAGCCCAGGCACGCAAGATCATACTTGAGGCCGCAGGGCTCTCCAGGAAAGCACAGTTTGGAACGGGTATAGCAGCCGTTTACCGGCTGATCACCCACCTGGGTTTTGTACAATTGGATACTAATTATGTAGTAGAACGGGCTCATCACCATGTCATGGCCACGCGCATACCAGACTACAAGCCCGAATGGTTAACGGAATTGACCGAAGATGGCCGGATTTTTGAATACTTCACCTCTGATGCCGGTTATCTCCCTATGCCCGACTTCCGTTTTTCACTACCGGTCAAGCAAGCCTTTGCCACACAGCAAAAACTGCTGACCAAACCGGAACGCCATCTGATGAAGCAGATATTGGACCGGGTGGAACGCGAAGGTCCAATGATGGTCGGGGATTTTGAAAATGACCGCCAGGAGGCCAGCTCGGGTTGGTGGGACTGGCGCCCAGCCAAAATAGCGCTTGAACGGCTTTACCTTAACGGTGAGTTGATGATCCGCCGCACAAAAGCATTTCATAAAATCTATGACCTCCCCCACAACCTCATCCCGGCAGATATAGATCAAACCATACCTGATCCCGAAGAGTTCGCCCGCCAGGTGATCCGCCTTACTTTAGGTGCCCTGGGCATCGGATACGCGAAGGAAATAGCCTGGCGCGCCCGCCGTGTAAAAGGCAATCTGGTTAAAAAAGAACTGCAAAAAATGGTCGAGGCCGGTGAGCTAAAAACGGTCATCGTCGAGGGGCTGAAAAATGCCCAGTTGTATATGTTACCCGAACAAAAAACGGAAATCGAGCTGTCAGGCGAAGCCTTTATTCTCTCCCCCTTTGATATCCTGAATGTCTTCCGGCACCGCTTAAGGGATTTCTTTAATTTCGATTACCAGATCGAATGTTTTGTACCGGCCGCCAAACGGAAGTATGGCTACTTCTCTTTGCCTATATTGCTGGGTGATACTTTTGTTGCCCGGATGGATGCCAAAGCCGACCGTAAACAAAAACTATTCATCGTCCATAATTTACACTTCGAGGCCGTCGAACTCAGCGAAACCGGGCTCGGGGAAATAATAAGGGCATTACAAGCATTCGTCCAATTCAACCAATGCAGGGACGTTGACTTTAAGAAATCCAATCACCCGATTTATCTGGAAGTTATCACCCGGGCTTTCCGGTAAATCTCATCTTTGACGCCCTAGTCATATTCATATTGTTACAATAATTAAGCCCTGTGTTTTATACCTTGTATTCGCAAATCCATTCCCATATGCCGTTTAAGATCAAAGTATTTTGCGTCAGCATGCTATTCGTGTTGCGCGTACTGTCCTCTGCCGCACAGCAAATTGATTACCCTGCCACCGACCAGGTGGCGGCTGACTTCAAAAAGCTTCTGGAGCGCCCACGTGTTCCGTTAAACCCCGCCTTCGACGTAATTCAAACAGATTCGGTTATCATCGAGCACGGCTTTATTTACAGCGAAAAGAACGAGCGGATACCTATCCTGATTTATAAACCAGCTACAGGTATGCGGTTATACCCTGCGGTTATTTTTTTACACGGCACGGGCGGCAAAAAGGAAGATAACAGGAAGTTTTTATACCAGCTGGTTAAAAGAGGTATTATGGGTGTCTCTATTGATGCCCGCTTTCATGGTGAACGGATCGCCGGGGGAGCGCATGGTTCAAGGGAATACGTGGCCGCTGCAACCGCTGCATGGGAAAACAAAGACAGGGCCCATCAAACCCATCCCTTTTTATTTGACACCGCTTTTGACCTGTGGCGGGTGACCGATTACCTCACCAGCAGGCCTGATGTCGATCCCAACCGCATAGGCATGGGTGGTATCTCCATGGGCGGAATAGAAACATGGCTTGCCGCCTCGGTGGACCCGCGGATCAGGGTGATCGTGCTGGATATTTCCGTACAAAGCTTTCAATGGTCTTTGGTTAATGACCAATGGCAGGGGCGTGCAGGTACGATCCGGGGTACACACCTGCAGGCGGCTAAAGACCTGGGCGATTCGGCCGTAAACAAACAGAATGTAAAAGCAGTATGGGATAAATTGCTGCCCCATATTACCGGGGAATTTGACTGCCCGTCATTACTACGACTCATAGCACCACGCCCCCTGCTGGTTCTCGGCACCGAAAACGATCCAAACTGTCCGCTACCCGGCGCCAATATCGCTTATGCGTCGGCCATGCAGGCTTACCGCTCCAAAAATGCGGCCAACAAAATAAGTCGTGATACTACCCCTAAACTATTCCATACCTCCACGACTGAACATTTTAAAATGGCACTGGATTGGTTTAGCAAATGGCTGTAATTACCCTTCCTGGCCATTTGCACTAAGGTACCTGTAGCTGGCTCCCGTACCTTTCGATTTACGTGAACAGTTTAGCGATGAAGAAATAGCAACAAACTTTTAAACAAATAAAAAAACTTATGAACTATCCCTATTTTTTCAGTTAAAAAATGGGATTGTCCCGTCCAGAAACCCCAACCGGCCCAAATTGGAAGCCTGTTAATAACCCTCAAAATCCGGTATGGTTGCATCTATATCTTCCTGCCCGCATGATAATAGGCGCAGATTCTATCTTTTGAAAAACATGACGGCAGCCCGGAGAACAATACAACAGGGGGACCACGGTAATTTGGTCCTGTAGACCGGTATCTAAATCGATCCCAGGCAATACGCTACGGGTCTTCCTAAATGTCCCTACCAGGCTTTTTCCGGTCTTCAGAAGGCCCCCTACAAATAATGAAAAGTATTGTTTGTAACAAATATTTTTTTTTGTCGAATATATTATATTATTACTTATCTTAGTGGCCGTTAAGTCATTGGGATAATTTTGTGAAGTACCTTAAACCTAAATTAAACAAACGTTTAAAAGCCTATACCATGTCAGAGATCCTGGTCGTGCTGATCATTATCGGCATCCTGTCGTTCCTGGCCTTACCTTACCTGTTAACCGTAGTTACCCGGGCAAAATCGACCGAGGCCAAACTACAACTGGAACACCTGCAGACATTGGAAAAAAGCTATTTCTACGAATATTCCAGATATACGACCGATATGGATGAGTTAGGATTCGTCCAGGAAAAACTGGTGACCGATAGTAAAGATGCCCGTGCCAATTACCGGATCGAGATTATTAGCGCGAGCAATACCGAATTTAAAGCACGAGCAACCTCGGTAGTAGATTTTAATGGCAATGGCGTCTTTGATGTCTGGGAGATCGACGAGAATAAAGTATTGAAAGAAGTGACGAAGGATTAACGTGCAGCTTTACTTACAAATTCTGGTGTTGCTATTACTGGGGCTCGTATGGATACAGGATCTTCGGTATCGTGCGGTTTCCTGGATAATCTTTCCGTTCCTATTGGGCGGAGGCATTCTATTGCGATTACTATCCCATGTGACTTTCGCGGATATCTGGCCGGAACTGTTGATCAATATCAGCCTGCTGCTCATTATTTTGTTACTGCTTACCCTGTATATAGGGATCAGATCCGGGCGCCTGGTCAACATCACCAAACGGCACCTCGGAAGCGGAGATCTATTGTTCTTTTTAGTACCCGCCTGTAGCCTGTCCGTGTTGAACTTTCTCTTCTTTTTTGTAAGCAGCCTTTTCTTTACCGCGCTGATCCAGTTGGTTTGGTGGACGGTAAACAAAAACAAACAAATCCCTCTGGCGGGCTTACAAGCGCTGTTCCTTATATTTTTTTTTTCCAGTGACTGGTGGCTCTTTCACCAGAATGTGACTAACGATAGCTGGCTGCTCCAATTTTATACGCCATGGATGTAAAACAATCGGAGTCCATTGTTCTGCAGACCGCAGATCTGCATATGCTTTCCCGGGAACAAGCCTGGCATTATCGTGTCCTGCCCAAACTAGCATCCGCCAGTCTTCTGGAGCTTTATTGCGATGAGCAAACGGATTTGAATGCGCTTCAGGCGGAATTAGAGATCGTATCCGGTCTGGAGATAAGCTTATTCCCGATCAGGTCGGAGGTAGTGAACAGGCTGCTATCCCAATATTATATACAAGAGTCCACGACCGCGGTCCGGGTATCGGTCAATCAGAATGCTGAGGATTTTCTGATCCAATTGATCCGAGAAGCGAAAAACCTGAAAAGCAGCGATATCCATATCGAACGCTACGAAAAAAAATGCCGTGTCAGGATCCGTATTGACGGTAATATGGTAGAGCGCCATCTCCTGAAAAATGACGATTACCCGGCCTTGATCAACAAGATCAAGATCAAAGCCGAGCTTGATATCGCTGAAAAAAGACTCCCCCAGGATGGCCGGATCAACTTCAGCTACCAACAATACCAGTTTGATATACGGGTATCGGTCCTGCCGACGCTCTATGGGGAAAAAGTGGTCCTGAGGCTACTGAATAACGATGCTACGGGCATCGAACTGGACAGCCTGGGTTTTTCCGGGACCGACCTGGCCAACTACCTGCAAGGCGCTAAAAGACCGAACGGCTTGTTGCTGATCAGTGGGCCGACCGGTTCCGGTAAGACAACCACCTTGTATGCCACCCTCAAATTATTGAACAAGGAAACCCGGAATATCCTGACGATAGAAGATCCCGTCGAGTACACACTGGAAGGGGTCAACCAGGTGCAATTGCGGGAGTCTATAGGCCTGACCTTCGCCGCCGCGCTCCGGACATTTCTGCGACAGGACCCGGATGTGATCATGGTCGGTGAGATCCGGGACCCGGAAACAGCCGGTATGGCCATCCGCGCGGCCCTTACCGGCCACCTCGTTCTATCGACAATCCATACCAATTCCGCCTGGGGTATCGTTTCCCGTCTCATCGATATGGGCATTCCGGCATTTCAGGTGGCCGACACGCTCAATACCGCTGCAGCACAAAGATTGATCCGTTTATTGTGCCCGCATTGCAAGAAACAGCAGGACTTTAGTTCTAAGCTTTACCCTGGCCAGTTCAAGCCGTACCACGAAGTTAAACAGCATTATGTAGCAGGGGGTTGCGAACACTGTTATTATACCGGCTATAAAGGCCGGAAAGCCGTTTATGAAGTTATCCCCGTTGACCTGGAACTGGCGCAGGAGATCAAGGCAGGCCACACGCAGATCGCGCGCCTGCTTAAAGACAGAGGCATACAAACGCTGGCTGAAAACGCATTCCATATCTTCAGCCAGGGCGATACCTCCCTGGAAGAAATTTATCCGCTCTTATTTAATTATTAATTCCTCTATGCACAAAACCTTTACCCGAATCCTATGGATATTGTTACTGAGCGTTAACGCCCCTGATCTATGGGCACAGGCACAGCAGGGGGACCGCATACAGGCGTTGCAATTTAAATTAGACAACGCCGCCGGATTGGTCCCTGGCCTGAACCAAAAAATCCAGCTCATGGTGACCGGGGTCTCTATACAACAGTATATCGGCGCACTATCCCGGGCTAACGACCTGAGTGTCAGCGTTGACCCATCACTAAATTTCCAGGTTAATGATACCTTCAATGGTGTTACCGCGGAGAATGTACTGCTGCTGCTCGCACAAAAATATAATCTGGATATCACGATCGTGGGCTCGATCATTTATATTAGCCCCTACCGAAACCCGGTTCCGCAAGCCAAACCTAAAGAGTTTAAGATAAGTTATGCTGCCGCTGGTGACCTGCTTTCTATGGAACTCGAGGGAGATAGTTTACCCGCCGTTGCCAAAAAAATCACCGAAATATCAGGCAAAAACATTATCGTACCCGGCGCGCTGCAAAGCAAACGGGTTACCGCATTTATCCGGGACGCACCGTTTGAGGTCGCCTTAGAAAAATTGGCTTATGGCAACGAGATCAAGATGGTCCGTACCACCGATAATTTTTACCTGTTTCAACCTTTAGGTGAGAATGAAGAACTTTATGTCAACGGTGACCATCACACCGATATCCGAAAGACCTTTCGCGCGACCGGTCCCCAGGTGCAGCCGGGGGCAAACGGTCTTTTTGTTCGCTCCGTGAGCGGGCAAAAGCTCATTTCGGTCGACGCTGTTAACGCGCCGATCCTTGACCTCGTTAAACAGGCCTCACAGGAGACCGGTAAAAGCTATTCCCTGTACTCCGATATCAAAGGCGCGATTACCATACATGTCAGCGATGTGAACTATGATACCTTTCTTGATCTTCTGTTTAAAAGTACGGAATATACATTTCACACGGAACGAGGAGTCTACCTGATCGGAGACCGTAAACTGGAGGGCTTACGTACATTTAAAGCTGTGCGGCTGCAAAACCGAACGATTGACACGGTCGTATCTATGATTCCGGCTGACTGGAAACGAGGTATGGAAATTAAGGAGTTCCGTGACCAGAATACCATTATGTTATCCGGTTCAGCTGCGCAGATCAATGAAATTGAGGCGTTTATCAAGCAACTTGATGAATTAGTACCGGTTGTACTCATTGAAGTGATTATGGTTGACGTGCGAAAAACACGTACGGTATCGACCGGGATCTCCGCAGGTGTCTCTGACAGCGTAAAAACAGGCGGTACGGTATTGTCCGGCCTGAACTATACCTTCGGATCCAAACCGCTTAATGATTTTTTAAGCAGCATGAGTAAGTTTACTTCCGTCAACCTCGGCCATGTTACTCCCAATTTTTACCTGACACTAAATGCGTTGGAGGCTAAAAATAACATAGAAATCCGTTCAACTCCCAAAATGGCTACCTTGAACGGACATTCTGCCAAACTCAACATGGGTAATAAACGCTACTATAAAAACACCACTCAGAATCTTGTCCCGTTTACCAACAGTGCGCAGACCATCTTTACGAATGTATTCCAGGAAGTGAACGCAGATTTGTCTGTAAATATCAGACCCATTGTATCCGGTAATGACCAGGTCACGCTGGGAATAACCGTCAATAATTCAGAGTTTACTGCTTTTCCGACCGACGGGTCACCACCGCCTCAGTCTAACAATAAATTCGAAACCAGCCTGCGTGTCCATAGCGACGATACCATCGTACTCGGAGGTCTGGAACGTACAGAAGCGGACGAAAATGCTTCGGGCATCCCTATACTATCCCGGATACCGGTGTTGAAATGGCTATTCAGCAGTCGCAGCAAGACAAACGCTAAAATATACACTGTATTATTTATCAAGTCTACTATAATCCGTTAAACATGTCACTGCTGGAAAGTTATTATAATATTAACCAGGCGACGGGGCTCAGTATCACGATCAGCCGCGACGGGCAGATACAGCTGGACGGATGCGGGATTCTGGTTAAAAACAACAAACTCCACCTGGAGAAAAAGATCACCGCGGTCAGTAAGATAGAAGAACTTGGAAAACGATTTGACACCAAGCTTCCGGTATCCCTGAACCTTTGCGGGAAAGGCATTCTCTACAAGCAAATGCCGGGGGTAGACGACATCGGACCGGAGGAGTTCGCGGTGCTCCTACCCCGGGCGGAAATGACCGATTTTTATGTACAGCACTTCCGTTCCGCGGATATTTCCTTTGCCGCGATCATCCGCCGTTCAGAAGCGGACGAATGGATAAGCTTACTGGACAAGCAGGGCTTCCGGGTGCTGATGCTGAGCCTGGGTCCTTTTCCGGTCCAGCATATTCTCCCGCAACTGAATATTTATAATGAAGAGGTAATTTTCAACGGTCATACCATTTCGCGGGATATATCCCTGAACTGGACAAGCGTCCGGTATCAGGAACCGGAACTCGCCCCGGCAGCTTTTCCGCTCAAAGTAGAGAACGAGCCCATCGATCAAAGACTGATCATACCTTACGCCTCGGCATTTCAACTGGTGATGGCTACCCGGCTTCATCCCAGCAAGGCATCGGCCCCAGTGCCGGATACCGCTTTTAACCAGGCAATGGAAATGAAAAAGATCCGCGTTAAAGCCTTTATTGTGCTGCTGGCCTTTTTTATCGTATTGCTCTGTAATTTCCTGGTTTTTTCCTGGCTGCAGGGGGCTAATGATACCCTATCCGGGCAGGTCAGCAGCAGCACACAAAATGCGAACCAAAAACAGCGGATGATCACCAAGATCAACAAAAAAGAACATCTGCTCCGGGACCTGGGCTGGGATGAAGGCGGCCGGAAAAGTATACGGATAGATGAGATCGCCTCGCTCTTGCCACCGGAGATCACCTGGCAGGAAGTAGCTGTCAATCCCATTGATGAGCGAAAAAGTAAAGATAAACATACGCTCAACTTTGCAGACCGCCGTATTGTGGTCAAAGGCGTATGCCCTCAGATCATCCCGGTCAATGAGTGGCTGGCCCGGATCAAAAGCCGCAAATGGGTCAAAGATGTGCAACTGGAGAGTTATGATTACAACAGTGAATTAAACACCGGGGTATTTACCCTGTTTATTACTTATTGATATGTGGAAGTATTGGCCGTTTCGAAAAGATTACCTGGTGTATACCGGTGCCGTTCTCTTGTTTTTTATTTCTTACGGGCTGGCGTTCTCCAGAACCCTGGATGAATGGCATACTTACCGCGAGCTAAACCAGGAGTTAGCGGCAAATAATGACCTCAGTTATCAGCCTGGCTACATGGAGCGCAAATCAAGGAACCTGGAGCGGGCATTAGCGCTTTACCACTCGGATACCGCATCATTTCGGAGCAATACCCTGAGCCAGATCGCTATACTGGCGGAAAAACAGCATGTCCGGTTAACCGGTGTGCCTGCTGAACAGGACATCTTTCATACCGATCGCGCCATTCTGCAAAAACTTCGTTTTACCGGAGACTTTTTTTCCCTGAACCGCTTCCTGTATGAACTGGAGTCCACCAGGGGCATTGGTCTTCCCAGATCTGTCGTCTACCGAACAGACCGAAAGGTCGCTCCTGCCGCCTCCGGCACGCCGGTTCTGGAGGTTTTATTGGAAATCAGTAAATGACCCGGGGTAACATGTTTAACGTTAGCTTATTACCCTTGTATATATTATTTTTGAATGCGATTAATTATTTGTCGGCGAATGAAACTTAAATACGTGTCCACCTGCTTATTCATCGTGCTTTTATTAACGGAAAGCCTTTCCTCCTGCAAAGAGTTTATTGAACCGTCTATCAGTAAAAGGACGGTCAAACTCAATGCACCCGCTGATAATTATCAAAGCACCAGTTATAATATTACTTTCTGGTGGGACGGTGTAGAAGACGCTTTATCCTATCGTCTCCAGGTAGTTTCTCCCAAATTTGATTCCATTGGCGTCCTGGTGCTGGACACCCTGATCCGCGGCACTAAATTCGTACAGACCCTGGATCCCGGAACCTACCAGTGGCGGGTCAGGGCGGAGAATGGGAGCACACAAACCGGATATACCGAACCCAGGAACCTGCTTATTCTGGCTTCCTCCCTAACCAATCAAATCCCCGTCCTGTCCTCCCCGGCGAATAACGCGGCGACTACACAAAGCACGGTTATTTTCAAATGGAGCAGTCTGTATAAAGCGACCAGATATCATTTGCAGATCGATACCAACAGCTTTGCCGATGAAAGCGCCCTGGTCAAAGATCAGTTGACTCCGGGTCAGCAGTTTTCATTCAAACTCCCCCGGGACCAGGTTTATCAATGGCGGGTCAGGGCGGAGAACGACTCGAGTCAGTCCAAATGGTCAGCTATTAACCAACTCAGCTATGATTCCACTCCGCCGGGGACGGTTACCCTCGTTCAGCCCCAGGATAACACCACGCTGAGCAAACCGCTCACCCTGTCCTGGAATAAAGTAAACTCAGCGGCGAGTTACAAGCTATATGTATACAAAAGCGACCAAAGCACGCCGTACAGCAGTACCTTCCCTTTGACCTTGACCGCGACCAGCTATTCCTTTAATTTGGGTAACAGTGGTGACCGGATCTATTGGCAGGTCAGCGCACTGGACGCGATCGGTAATGAAGGAAAAAGCAGCGAACTTCGGAGCTTCACATTACAATAACACGGATGAAAAGTAAAAAGATAAATTATCTGCTGGGGCTGTTGGTCGTGATCATCTGGGGATCGATCATTTACCGCGTCGTTGCCGCCCTTAATGGCGACAGCGGCCTTCCCCTCCCACAAACAAAACCCCGTGAAATTTACAATGACCATGCGCTCATCGGCGACACCGTGCACCTGCATACCGGGTACCGGGATCCCTTCGGGCAGACCAGACTCAGGGACACAGCGGGCAGCATACCTGTAAAAAAACTAGTCCTTTCCAATGTCAATATCTCCCGGCCAGCTGTCAAATCCCTGATCAACTGGGATATGATCAGCTACCGGGGCTTTATCCGTAACCCGGGGTCAAAGAAGCTGATCGCCATTATGACGATCAACGGAAAACCTGTGATGCTCGCTGAAGGAGAACGTTCGGGACCGGTTAAACTGCTCCGGAACCTCCGGGATTCCGTCAGCGTCGACTATCAGGGGCACCATAAATTTATACCGATCAATCCGGCTGCAATATGAAACAACTGCTACTCTCCATACTGCTCTTATGTTCTGCTTTAGTACGGGCGCAGCAGATACCCGGTGATGGCATCAGCCAGGTCCGTATTAATGATACGGACAGGATGATACGTGCCGGGATCTTAGCTATTTCGGCTACACCCAAAACCATTCCCGACCGTCTGTATTATTGGTACGGAAGCGGCGGGATCCACCAAACACAGGGTGGTTACAGCGGTCACCTGCTCCATGGCGTTTATGAAGAATATTTTCTCAATAAAAATCTGCGGACGCAGGGGACCTTCGCGGAAGGACTGAAAGACGGCATCTGGAAAGAATGGAACGAGACCGGAAAAATGAGCCGCCTGGTCACCTGGGCAAGGGGTGAACAAAACGGACCGTTCCAATGGTATACCACCGATGGCAAAGTCAGCACCTCAGGTTATTACAAACATGATCTATTGGATGGCCCCGTTACCTTTCATATGGGTACAGACTCCGTTAAAACCCTGCGTTATAAAAGCGGCAAAGTCCTGCCGCCGGGAAAAGGCAATATCCTGAAACGGCTGCACCTGTTCCAAAAGAAGAAAGAGTCCGCAGTAAAACCGGCGGTTTAATGATCAGCTATGCTCAAAGCCTCTTCTTTATATATGGTGATCATTATCGCGCTTGTTATCAGCCTCATTTGTTCCGCGCTGATCAGCGCGGCTTATTTTTACCGGTCGCAATACCAGCTTCATTTTCAATATGACCGGCTGATCAACAATTGCAATTCCGGTATCCAGATCCTGTTGAACAATACAGACAGCAGCTACCGGGAACCCCAGAGTTTGTCCTTCTCCGGGGCATCTACAGATTCCGTCATCCTTCAGAAATACCCCTGGGGGATATTCGACATTGGGGTCATCAAAACCTTTAGTCACCGGGACACGCTATGGCGAGTTTTCAGCATCGCCAATCAGGTAGATTCCAGCAAATGGTCTTCCATTTACCTGATCGATGAAGACCGGCCACTTTCTCTCAGCGGAAAAACAAGTATCCAGGGAGACGCACGTCTTCCGAAAGCAGGCGTTAAAACCGCCTATCTGGATAACCAGTCCTATAGCGGAGATGAGCAACTGGTCAAAGGGCATATCTATGACAGCGACCGGCAGCTACCCCCACTTGCCGGCCCGCGTCTGGAAATGATCAAGCATCTTTTCCGGGCGCCCGCAGATAACAGCGGGCGCCCGGGACCGTCAGCCGGAGCAACCCGGTCTTTCCGGCTACCCACCCGGGTGATCCGCTTAGAGGCTCAGGCCACCCTGCAAAACGCAAGCTTTAACGGAAACCTGATCTTATACTCGGATACTACGCTGACCATCGACAGTACGGTTTCTTTGGAAAATGTCATCGTTGTGGCGAAATCCATACAGGTCAAAAGCGGTTTTCATGGTCATTGTCAACTTTACGCGACCGACTCCCTCAGCGTGGGCGGCAATTGTCACTTTACTTATCCCTCCTGCCTGGCCTTAGTCAGGAACACTTCCGGCGTTACCGACCTACCTGGAAAAATAAGTCTGGGTGAACACAGCAGTCTTGCAGGACTGATCTTTACCTATGAAAAACAAAGCAGCAAACTGCCACCTGTGATCAGCCTCGCCAAAAACGCTGTCGTCTCCGGCCAGGTGTATTCACAAGGGATCCTTTCTTTAAAGGAAGGAGTAACTATTCGCGGCAGCGTCATGACCTCCCGTTTTCTTTACCAAAACAGCATCACCTCTTACGAGAACTACCTGGTCAATACCCGTATCGATATGACCGCTCTATCCCGGTATTATCTGAGCAGCAACTTAAGCCCGTCCGCTGGCGCCACCCAACACATACTGCAATGGTTAAAATAAAAATCAGGTTTCAGGGCAGGTTATCCGCTTCCAGCCTGATGGAAGCGGTCATCGCGATGGTAATTATGGTCCTGGTCTTCGGGATCGCCATGATGATCTATACGAATGTGACCCGTTTATCCCTTTCCGTCAGGAAAATCCGGGCACAGGCCATTTTGCAGGAACGCTTATATCAAACGGTTAAAAACGGCAATACCGATAACCAGCATATCCAGGTCGACGAATTCGAGATCGAGCAAAAGGTTAGCCCCTTCGGACCGGGATCGGGACTTATTCAAATTGAGCTGACCGCATTCGGTGAAAACCACCAGCAGTTAGTGCAATTACAGCAAATCATCAGCCATGCAAACGAGGCACATTAAACTTCCGGCTTTTACCATCATGGAAACTATCCTGGTCATGGTCGTTACCGCTATCCTGATCGGATTTTCCTATTCGGCTTACCTCCTCATCAGCCGCTCCTATCAATCCTTTAATACCAAAAACAAGCATATGATGACCGTGTTGCAGTTGGATAAACTGTTGAAAAAAGATTTTATACAAGCGCGGCTGATCACCCTGGAAGACCGGCATCTGATCTTTCACGGTGATAGTATGGTTACTGACTATGAATTCCGGCCGGATTATATTCTCCGGACCCGGGGGCTGACCGATACGTTTTACGTGCAAAGTACCGCTCCCGTCACCGCCTTTGAAGAGCTCCGGTCAGATAGCACCCAGACCGGACCGGATAATACCGTTGACGATCTGCAATTGACCGTATTCCTGCAAAAGCAAAAAATTCCGTATCATTACCATAAGTTATACAGTTCCGAAAACCTTTTTCAACCCAGCACCGATGCCATCCATTGATCTCAGCAGGTACGAGCGTAAAAAAAGCGCCCCTTCTTCCCCCGTCACCCGGAGGAACAGCTTTCATGACCTGATGAATAAAGACATCAGCTTCGGCAACAAAGAACTGAATGATAAAAAAAAAGAGGCCCTTTATCTTGAACTGAGCTCTCTGCTCCGGGCCGGTATTGACCTAAAAAGCAGCGTTGAACTGATCACCAGCGGACAAGAGACCGAAAAAGACAAGCAATTGTTTCAAAGTATCCAGGACAAGATACTCAAAGGCGCCCCCTTCTCCCAGGCATTACAGCAAAGCGAAAAATTTTCCGCCTATGAGGTTTTCAGTGTCGAGATCGGTGAAGAAACCGCCCAGCTGACCGAGGTGCTCGAAGATCTCGCCAACTTCTATCAGAACAAGATACAGCAGCGGCGCAGGGTAATTTCTGCGCTGACCTATCCCTGTATCGTGATGAGCACCTCTGTGGGCGCCGTTTTCTTCATGCTCAAATTCGTGGTGCCGATGTTTGGCGACGTTTTCCTGCGCTTTGGCGGGGAACTGCCCTGGATCACCCAACAGATCATCAGTCTGTCCAAAGCGATACAAACTTATTTTCTGCCGGTCCTGCTGGTCACCATGCTCTGCGGCGGATTGCTTTGGTACTTCCGTAAGCACGAGCAGTTCCGGAAAACCGCCGCCGCACTGGTTCTCCGTTTACCGGTCATCGGTAATCTGGTACAAAAAGTTTACCTGGCACGCTTTTGTAATTCCATGCGTCTGCTGCTGGGCGCCCGCATTCCCCTGCTGAGAGCCATCACGCTGAGTAAAAAGATGATCGGTTATTATCCGATCGAATCTTCACTAGGACAGGTGGAAAACGAGATCCTGAAAGGCCGTTCCTTACACGAAAGCCTGCGTGATTACAAGATCTATCCCGCTAAATTGATCATGCAACTCAAAATAGCAGAAGAAGGTAATAAACTGGACATTTTTTTTGGTCGTTTGTCTGATCAATACCTCAAAGAAGTAGAATATCAGACCGCCACACTGAACAGCGTCATGCAGCCTGTCTTCACCCTGGTATTGGGTCTTATAGTCGGTATTATCATGGTGGCCATGTACCTGCCCATGTTCCAAATGAGCAATACTTTTCAATAGCAGAGCCTCAGGCGTTTTCTTAAAACTACGTCACCATGGTGATGACTTTAGCAGGCCTTTAATGCCAATCAGGAAAGAACAGAGGATATCGTGAAGCTATTCCAGCTGTCAAAGCCGGTGTTTATGCCAACCTAACTGGCGGCCGAACTACTAACCATTTTTTGATGCAGATGAATTACGAACCTTACGATATATATTTACAAAACATTCAGAACTGCTCCAACTTCCTGGATGTAATTAAAAACTCGAATATTACAGGGTAAATTATTGGTACCGACACTTCATTCACATCAAGTAGAAACGAAAGGTAAATAAAGGAAAGGCTTGCGTAAACTACTCAACCAGGAAAAGTAAAACCAGGCTTGGATTATTGAATGACGTCTAATAAAATAAAGAAAAAATAACAAACCCCGGCGCCTTCTGTCTCTGCAGCCTTAAGTTGACAAAACAAATGACTGTTCACCTATGGTATTACCCCATAATAGTATAAAAAATTGTTCCACCATTTTACACCAGCTCGTTTGATCGGATGGCATCTCACTTAGACTACTTGGGGGCTTATTTAAAAAATGGTTATTTGGATAGCGGATTGTATATTTGGACACTTAATCCATATTCCATAATATGCTCTTTAATTCTGTTGCTTTCGCCATATTTTTGCCAATCATATTTATTTTATATTGGTTTCTAACAGGTAAAAATTTAAGAATCCAAAATGTATTACTTCTTATATCAAGCTTTTTCTTTTATTCTTATTGGGATTACAGATTTTTATTACTGCTGATACTTTCCATTTCCCTCGATTTCGTAGTTGCCAAAAAAATTCACAATGCAGAAGGACCGAAAAAGAGGTTGTGGTTTTTAACCAGTATAATTTTCAATTTGGCGATATTATTCTTTTTTAAATATTTCAACTTTTTCATTGAATCCTTTTCTTCCGCGTTTGGGACTATTGGAATTCCAATTAATGTGAGTATTCTAAATTTGATATTACCACTGGGTATTTCCTTTTACACCTTTCATGAATTATCCTATATAACAGATATTTACAGAGAAAAAGTTAAACCAGTAGAAAACTATGTTGACTATGCACTTTTTGTAAGCTTTTTCCCTTTACTGGTGGCTGGCCCTATTGAAAGGGCTACTCATTTATTGCCGCAGATTCAAAAAAAAAGATATTTTAATTACAGCCAAGCTGTTAACGGCTTAAGGCAATTACTTTGGGGCTACTTCAAAAAAGTAGTGATAGCGGATAATTGTGCTGAAGTAGTGAATTCAATTTTTAATAATACTTCTACATCACATACAGGCAGCGCTTACTTTATAGGCGCAGTTTTCTTTTCATTTCAAATATATTGTGATTTTTCCGGATATTCAGATATCGCCCTGGGAACTGCCAGACTGTTTGGGTTTGAATTATTAAAGAATTTTAATTATCCATATTTCTCCCGTGATATCGCTGAGTTTTGGAGACGATGGCACATATCATTAACCACTTGGTTTAGAGACTATGTTTATATTCCGCTAGGAGGAAACAAAGGAAGTACCTGGATAAGAGTTAGAAATACATTTTTAATTTTTTTAATTAGTGGTTTTTGGCACGGCGCGAATTGGACTTTTATTGTTTGGGGACTTTTAAACGCTGTATATTTTTTACCATTATTGTTGCTCAAAAAAAATCGAAGCAATTTGGAAATAGTTGCCAAAGGCCGTAATTTCCCCACGCTTAAAGAGACCTTAAGTATTATTATAACCTTCATTTTGACAACCTTAGCTTGGATTTTTTTCAGAGCCGAAAATATGACCGCGGCGATATCCTATATTTCTGCGATTTTTTCACCATCATTAATTACCCTCCCACATCTTGCTTCATTTACATTTAATATTTATGCGCTGGATGTGTTGATATTATTATTCTTATTAATAGAGTGGGCGGGCCGCGAACAAAACTTCGCGTTAGAAACACTTTTTGTTAAATCCAAACGATTTATCAGGTGGCCATTTTATATAATAATTATTATAACTATCGCTATTTGGAGTAAGGATCAACAACAGCAATTTATATATTTTCATTTCTAAAGTTGATTATGAAATCATTTATCCGCAGTGTCGCAATTTTTATTTTTTTACTTGTTTCTTTTAATATTTTAGGGATACTTGTTATTCCACCAACAGCTTACGTCTCTAATTCCTTATTATCTGGTAAAATAAAAAAAGATTCTTTATTGAGAAATACGCCCTCTCCAAGAGTGATACTCATAGGAGGCTCGAACGTTAGTTTTGGTATAGATAGTTATACAATAAAAGATTCGCTAAAAATAACACCTGTTAATACTGCAATACATGCAGGTATTGGATTGATGTATATGCTATCGCACACTATTCCTTTTGTAAAAAAAGGCGATATTGTTATCATCTCTCCAGAATATGAACAGTATTATGGTAATCTTTTTTTGGGGAGTGACGAGCTCGTCAGAACCATTTTTGACGTTTCAAAAAGCGATTACAAATATTTAACTTTTGACCAATGGGTACATTTAACCCCATATATTATCCAATATGGCTATTCAAAATATAATTTAAGAAATTTGTATTTCAAGCGAATACCTATTTATTCACCGTCAGACTCAGTTTATTTAAAAAGTTCATTTGATAAGTTTGGCGATGCTACGGTTCATTGGAAGTTAAAAGGCATAACCGTTCCACCCGAGGATATTAAAAATAAAGGCGACCAATTTAATTTTGATGTTATAAAACAATTGAAAGCATTTCAAGCCGCTGCTCAGCAAAAAGGAGCAATAGTTTATATTACCTATCCTGGCCTTCAGTCAAGCTCATTTGCGAAAAGCGTTGGACAAATAAATCAAGTTTCATATGAATTGAAAAAGGCGAATTTTAAATTGCTGGGAAACCCCTATCAATATAGAATACCCGACTCGCTATGCTTTGATACCAAGTATCACCTCATTAAAAAGGGGGTAGATATGAGAACCAAATTATTGATTCATGACCTAAAATCAAGTTTGGCATATAATAAATAGGACCTATGCAATGATGATAATTATATTTTTTATCTGAATAAATTATAAAAAATTTTCATCAAGCTTATCCTTAATGATCCTGGTGATTATCCCATCCGCGTTTACCGGCCAACCCCGCCCAAGATGCTTTTCCCCACGAGTGCAGTCCGTTATGATGATAATTTAACTAATCGGAACAGAAATCCCCCCGCCTTCGGCATTTCCAAGATTTATGGCGATATCTGGAACCCCGGTATACAAATTAACGGGATCAATCCATATTTACCGAGTGCCGCTGCGTTTGGTGACGGGCCGATCAAATCTGTTCGGAGAGATACCGCCGATGGCGACATGTGATAATCAGCGTCAATAGTAAGAGGTATAAGTATTTCATTTTTTTAGCATGAGCCCTTCAATCTCGTTTTCTTTTTCTGTGTGTTCTGTGATTGGAGCGGCATCCCGCCTTATCATGACAATCAGCCAAATTAGTGGGACATCATGGTCGGCTCAAAGTTCAGTATGCGCAGCCATTCGGTAAAGCCAGCATGTAAACGGGTGTAGGTACGGTTCATGTGTTAGTTTGCTAAATTGTGTGCCCTCTTGTTTTATAGGCTTATTGGGTTACTGACTTCTTCTTGCTGGCTTTCTGCACTTTTTGTAACCCATCGCTGGTTTGGGTTACTGTTGGGTTACGGGCTACTGAATTGATCGTTTCCAGTATAGTCTTGACCATTTGCCGGGTATCATTGGTTAGGGATTCAAGGTCATTCCAGCTGTTTACCTTATACTCAAAGCCTTTGTAGCTGCTGCCACGTACTATTTTGATGTAACCCATCAGTTCCAGTACATATAGGTAACGTTGCATACTACTAGGTGTTATCCGAAGCATGGAGCGGATATCTTTGCTATAAAAGCTTTCGGTATGGTTTTGCTTTAACCAGGTCTTTAGCTTCTCAAAGAAAGTACGGCAAGCATCGTTCAGTTCAACACTCTTTTTGAGCAGGGTTGTTTCCAGCAGTGAAAAGGCCACCTCGATATCTTCAATCGTAGTTTCCACGTACTGCTTACCGGTAGTAGTATCGGTTTGCAGTTCCCGCTGGTACTGGTGGTAGAACGTTATGGTTTCGGTGAACAAAAGCAGCAGCAGCATGGTACGCCTGGGCTTAAAGATGGCCTCCGGCAATTGCAGGTAGGTGGCGAACGGGTTTTTAACGCTGACGGGTTGCAAAAGCCGCTGCACGTTCTTCAGCTGTTCGCGCACGTTGCGCTCGGCCTGCTGATCCACAAGCCCGGCGCTTTGCCTGCGCTGGTAGTCCATGATCTTTTTATCCTGTTCCGGGCTGCCGTCCGTGTACAGCAGGATACAGCGGTTGGCGTTATCTTCGTAAAGCTGTTCACGGGTGGTACACCCGCTTACACATACCGGGCCTTCGACATTAAGCGTAACCGTTTTCAGGTTACCCTTGCTGTCTTTCAGGGTCACCGTCTTACTGATCCGGCGCTTGCTTTGCAGTTCCCGGAGCGGGTACAGCACGTTATCGGCACCGTCCATATCCTCGATTAGCAATAACTTATTCTTCAATTCATCTTTACCAAAGTAGTAAAAGGCATTCATGGACAGCATAGTGATCTCCAGTTTGTCTTCTTCAGGGATCAATTCGCTGACCCTTTCCTGCAGCCAGGTCTTGCCGGTACCGGATGGCCCCAGGCACATCAGGTGCAATGGTGTATTCCGTTTTCTCGATGTATAGACCAGGTAGGCGATCAGACTATTAACTTCCTCGCCGACAATACCGCTGGCCGAGATCGCCTGCCGGGTCCGTCCGAGCAGGCCGGGCGCTTTGAGGTATTGCAGGGCAATTTTCCGCTCGGCCTCGGTGAGCTGCTTCTTTTCTGCCTGTTTTGACTTCATGGCTTCCAGCCGCTCAGTCCGGTAATCTTCCAGGGCAGCAGTCAGGCGGCTGATCACCCCGGCCAGTTCAGCCGCAGCCACATCCAGCGCATCACCGGCTTTCTCTATCAGCTGTTCGGTGTGAACGCTGTTGTACAAGTCAAGGTTGTGGCGGAAAGCCCTGTTGGTATTGCCACCGCAGACTATCTTTAATATTACTTTTAAGCGGTCGAAGCCGGTCAGTTTGATGCCCCCCAGGACGGTAATGTGCAGTTTACCATCAATGTATAACAATAGTTCAGGATTTTCTACAATAAGCTTAGATACTATATTCATTGGAAATGATGTTGTATACTACTTTTTTATTTTGCAATAATAAGTATGGTGCTTGTATAAACGCAAATGATACCCATTTGTATTTTACCACGTACTTTATGTATCATTCTTAGTATTTTTGATGTGATAGGAACAAGGAATAATGAGTTTAGGAACCCGGATCAAGGAGTTACGTACGCAAAAAAGATTGAAACAGGCAGAGCTTGCCGAAATCGCCGGCCTGAACTCTTATGTACAGATCGGCCGATATGAAATAGGCAAAGCTAAACCCGCAGCAGATATGCTTTCCAAGCTGGCCAAAGCGCTGGACACCACTACCGATTACCTGGTAAATGATGATGTGAACGATGCATCCGTAACAGCGCAATTGACCGACCGGGAACTGCTTAAACAGTTTAAAGAAGTGGAGTTATTTAGCCCGGAGGACAAGCACCTTGTGAAGACTTTTATTGATGCCTTTATTACTAAAAGGCATATCCAGGAATTAGCTAAGTAAGGCTATTTAACAAACAAAACCCCCTTTGCAGGGGCTTTTGTCGTTTTATATATAACTGATAATAAGGCCATAATCTACTCTTTTTTGTAGTCTGTATCAAAAAAGCTTATACTCTCTCGGATTTTTTTAAAAGGATATTCTCTGATGCTTAGAGTAGCAGCAGTTAAGTTTTTTATCACATGCAATTCAGGCTTGTGTGTTCCAACAACAATTTTAAGAATAGAATCTTTTACAAGACAATATTTGAACTTGTACGTTGTTTGAGTTGAATCCATTCGTCTTAAACCAGAACCATCTCCATTAAAGACCATCATAACATCTCCAACCTCCTTGCTTTTATAAACCCATTTTCCAATGATAAGCTTTTTATAAGTCTTGTGTATACTCTGCTTCTTATGTTGGAATGAACTGCTTATAAAACAGATCATAACTAACAGGGAAATGAAAAGCAATTTATTGCCCTGTCGCTGTAAGTTTCTTTTTAACATCTTCTCTTTTCTGAACTGTAATATCAATATTTGTTCCTGTACCTGCCTTTTTATTGGCGTCTAATCTTTGATTTATATCTGCGCCGACTGCATTAATGGTTTTATTACCTGCTACACATGTAAAACATCCTTCGGAGCCCGTTGTTCGACCTTCACCACTTAAGTTTGTATAGTTTCCACCTACATGTATAGATACACCTTTCGCTACATCTGGCTTTGTTCTGAGTGCGCCGGGCATTGGCTCTGCTGCAAGTCCTCTTGAGCCATCCTTATTTGTTAACACAATTGCCGGAAAACCTGTGTCTTTTGGATAATCATTAACCATAATACCGTTATATGAACCTTCAGATGTTTTAGGCTCAAAGGCAGTATTATTTACATTGTAACTTCCTTCAGAGCCTTTGTCGCCAAAGTTTAATATAGGAGCGTCTCTTGTAACTGTATATGTTGAAACCTTGTCGGTTGCATCATCTGTAATAGTCATTTGGTATGTTGGAACTGACATAGTGAAACCATAAGGCTGTTTAACACTCTCGCTGCCGATCACTCGAATTTGCGTAGATCCAACTGGCTTATCGCTGATTGTTATATGAATATCAGCCGGAGCCATTCCCCCTACATCGAAAATCCGTATAGGATTATTCAATCCATAATTATAGGGCGACCAAGATTGATACTTGTCTGCCAGCGGATCAACACTCGTCCACCTGGCAATCACCGGATCATAGAACCTCGCACCGTAGTCATATAAACCCAGGTTCTCCTGCAGCTCCTTCTTATTGTAAAGATACTCATTTTTTGGACTGGCCACACTCGTGCTGATCTCCATCCCGAAAGCATAGTAATCATCTACCTGTACCTGCCTGGCTGTCCCCGTGCCTGTATCAAAGTTTACCCGGCTATTGCCCAGGTGATCGGTTAACGTGTATTCATAGTTGTAACTTGCCGCGTCTTTAGGCAATGCCCT
>NZ_JABGNA010000019.1 GCF_013149275.1 Mucilaginibacter sp. SG564 | reverse complement strand
CAAATAATTCAATATAATAATTATGCTAATCTAAAGGAGCGCAGCGTGGCAATCCCTAAAATACAGAGCGGCTCTGCTCATCGGGGATTGCCACGCTGCGCTCGCAATAACGTGTTCTTTTATTAAGCACTCCCCTACACCTTCAACACAAACCGCACTAATCCTACCCCAAGGCTCAACAAGATCAGGTACACCACATTAAGCTTAAACCTTTGCATCAAAATAAGAGATATCCCTATTCATATCGCCGACAAAACATTGAGGTGATACCAGGACAAACCACCGGGAAAACAACATCCTTACCCAAAAACAAGGTCAGGTTCAGGATCACGCCTACCACAGCGGCGGTAACCAGTTTCAGGATCTGGCTCACCACTTCGCTGCCGTGCGATTTTTTTATCAACGGCCCACCCGCAAATACGTATAAGAAACAAGGCAAAAAAAGTATAAAATATGGTAGCGAACAAGGTGACGCTGCCCATAGTTATGTAAGCATGAAAATGATTAAAGCCGGCCATAAAGCCCACAAAGCCAACTACAATAATGACCGGCCCGGGTGTAGTTTCGGCCAGGGCAACACCATCAACCATCTGCGATTTAGACAACCTGAATTGTTTCAGGATCCCATAGAACAGGTTAGCCATCATGTTGTACATCTCCGGTTAATTACTCTTGCAGATTGTTGTTGGTGACAACACCAACAACGGCGGTGGATTTGATTTTTTTGGTGATCAGGGAAATCGCTTTTAGATTAACGAGCTGATAGGAGGCACTAAATGTATTGTTTTCAAGCTATAAACAGCTTGCTTATCCCGCAAATTTTCGCAAAACGTATTAAAACAATAGCCCGGTTATCTTTAGCAGATAACCGGGCTGTTTGGTTAAGGCAAAACAAGGTCAAAAATCAACCGGTTTTAATTCATGTAGCATATCGAAAACCTAATACTTTTTAAATTTTCAAAAACCATCAAAAATTTGTTAAAAGCGTTAAGGCAAACTTAAAACTCTATTAAAAAACCTAATTATGAACTCATTCCACAGCGTTTTTGAACAAAAATTTGTTAAAATCCGGGGTTTAAAAAGTTTTATTATTACACTTTACCAAATACTACGGTACCATTGTGCCCGCCAAAACCAAAGGTATTGCTCATGGTTAAATTCACCGGGTAACTGATGGTTTCCCCTAAAACAATGTTCATGCTTTCGGGTACCGCGGGGTCAAGCTCGGTGGTGTTAATGGTGGGTGGTATCAGGCTGTCGCGCATGGATAGCAGGCAGATAATAGCCTCAATAGCTCCCGCCGCGCCCAGCAAATGGCCTGTCATGGATTTGGTAGCGCTGATTTTTATATTGTTCTTTTCATTTTTGGTTAATACCTGTAAAGCTTTCAGCTCGGATAGGTCACCAACCGGGGTTGAGGTGGCATGCATATTCATATAATCTATGTCGAAAATAGATACACCGGCTTCTTCCAGGGCCAGTTGCATACCCTTGGCCGCGCCCAAACCTTCGGGATGAGTGGCCGTCATATGATAGGCATCGGCAGTCATGGCGGCGCCGCGTACTTCAGCATAAATGTGGGCGCCGCGTTTTACGGCATGCTCATATTCTTCCAGCACCAGGGCTCCGGCACCTTCGCCCATGATAAAACCATCGCGATGGGTATCAAACGGCCGAGAAGCACCCTGAGGGTCGTCGTTACGGGTCGACATGGCCTTCATCGAACTAAAACCACCAAATGAAGCGGGCGTAATAGGAGCCTCAGAACCGCCGGTAATGATCACTTTGGCCTTCCCTAACCGGATATAGTTAAAAGCATCCATAATGGCTGTATTTGAGGTTGCACAGGCCGATACGGTGGTATAATTAATGCCCATATAACCATGACGGATAGAGATCATGCCCGAGGCCATATTGGTAATCAGTTTAGGCACAAAAAACGGACTGAAACGCGGATGCCCATCGCCCAGGGTGTACTCACGCACCTGTTCCTCAAAGGTTTCCATACCGCCCTGTCCCGATCCCCAGATCACGCCAACATCAAAGGGGTCCATCTTATCGAGCTCAAAGCCCGAATCTTTGATAGCCTCGTCAGATGCCACCAGCGCGTATTGGGTAAAAGGGTCGGTACGTTTAAGATCGGCCCGATCCAGGAAATCGGCCGCGTTAAAATCTTTCAGCTCGCAGGCAAACTGCGTGCGGAACAAAGTGGGATCAAAATGGGTGATGCGTGCGGCAGCACTTTTACCTGCTACTACGTTTTTCCAAAAATCTTTTACTTGGTTGCCCATAGGGGTTAATGCCCCCAGGCCGGTTACCACTACTCGTTTTAACATGGTTGTAAACTTTAAATAAAAATTTGGCAAAAGTAATGATAAAAATACCGTATGGTATATTGATAATGTAAATATATTTTCTATGGAACGGCTAATCGTTTTTACCAAATGGTAAGTGGATGCGCCCTAAACCGGCAGAACTTTGTGGTACTAAATATGTATATCATGAACACACCAAATCAAAACAGCAAATTACAAGGTAAACGAATTATATTAATGGGTGGTACATCGGGCATCGGCCTGGCTACAGCCAAAGCAGCAGCGGCCGAAGGTGCCAATGTGGTGGTGGTATCCAGCAGTCAGCAACGGGTAGACAGTTCCCTGGCCGAACTGCCCGAAAGCGCCAAAGGCTACGCGATTGATCTGAGCAAGGAGCAAAACATCCAGGATTTTTTTGATGGCATAGGTAATTTTGACCATTTGGTATACACAGCCGCCGAAAACATCAGCTTAATTTATGTGAACGATCTGGAGCTGGACAAGGCCCGTGATTATTTTAACCTGCGTTACTGGGGCGCGCTGGCATCGGTAAAATACGCTGCTCCGCATATTAATAAGGGCGGTTCTATCTCCTTAATGAGTGGCATTGCCAATCCTCGACCGGGATCGGGCTGGCTGCTTGGTGCAAGCATCTGCGGCGCTGTAGAAGGCCTAACCCGTGCTATGGCTGTGGAGCTGGCTCCTGTGCGTGTAAACGCGGTTTCGGCAGGTGTGGTGAAAACCAATTTGTGGAACAGCATCCCTGAAACCGATCGCGAAGCCTATTACAAAACCGTTGGCGATGCCCTGCTGGTAAAACGTGTTGGCGAAGCCGAAGATATTGCCCAGGCATTTACCTACCTCATGAAACAACAGTTTACAACCGGCCAGATACTGATCACCGATGGCGGTACCGTGCTGGTTTAATAAAACGCGGCTAAAGACCTACGAAGCTTTTGAAACTTCGTAGGTCTGAATACAAAATATTGATGCAAAAAGTGGGTTTACACTTTTTGTCGAAAAAAATTTATAATTTATTGACTATCAGATAATTAAATCAATTTTAACCTTAAATTATGTAAACCATGTAAACCCACTTTTTTAATAAAATCACGCCGCTACCGTATATTTTTACGGATGCGGCTAAGCGATTGCGGGGTGATACCTAAATAGCTGGCAATATCTTTTAAAGGTACACGCAACGCGATATCGGGGTTTTGCTCCACAAATAACCGGTATTGATCATCGGCGGTTTCGCCAATGTAACGGTTACGAACATTTACCTTGTGTATGAGGTGCTGCTGGTTAATATCATCGATGATGTCCCTGAGATAAGACAGCTCTGCATACAGCGCCATTAATCTGGTTTTAGTTATCACCATGATCTCGGCATCGCAACAGGCCTGGATAGCCGTTGGCGTGATACTGCCTTCATTAAAACTTTGCAGAATAGTGCAGAGGTTATTTTCGCGATAGAAAAAGTGGGTGATATCCACACCACGTTCATTATGGGTTGCTATACGCACCACGCCTTTGCAAACAAAATACATCTCGGAGCAAACCCGGTGCCCCTTAAACGGATACTCCCCCTCCTTGTAGCTTTTTAATTCAAAAGCAGCCAGGATCAGGCGGGCATCATCAGCAGCAATATGCCGGAACTGTTGAAAATAACTGATAAGCGGGTTGGGCATAAGCTTTTGAGCAAAATGATCAGGCAAATATATCAAAGCTTTGGAGTTCCTTCTCCTCCCCATTAATGATAACAGAGAGCTGATGTTTACCGGGATAAAAAGTACGGGTGGTGATCGGCTTAAATGGCTGCTTTCTTTTAACCACAATTTTCTCTCCGGCCAGGTAGGGTCGTTCGCTTATTTTGAATACCTTTTTGCTCAGTTGTCCATTGGCTTTATTGTAGTAAATACCATATTCCAGCCGTACGGTTTGCTTTTCGGTATGGTCATTTGTTACTGTGAAAGTAAATTCCAGGCTATCCCCTATTTTTACTTCGGGTGTCAGGATAAGGAAGCCGGTCATGGTTAAGCTCTTGCTCTCCAGCCCATAATGCTGCAGTATTTCGGCATGGCCGCTTTTTAACAGGGTACGACTGGCATGTTTTATGATAGCATCCGTTTCTTTACTGATGCCATGCCACTCACGGGCAATGGTCATCATTACTCCCGGGTGATCTTTGGAGATATCGTTCAGGTTATTGGCTACGCTTTTACGTACCCATTCGGAGGGATCGTTTTTTAAATTTTCCAAAACCGCGAGTACCGGTGCCGGGTCTTTTTTCAATGCGGGTATCGCCAAGCCCCAGGGCAGTCTGGGCCGGCTGCCTTCGCTGGCAAAACGACGCACTTTATGATTTTCATGTAATGACCATAGCTGCATCTGCATCATCATCCGGTCGGTGTATTTGAGCAGAAATGGCCGTACCGCAAATTCGCAGCTTACAAACTGGGTAATAAACTCCAGGGATTTTACAGACGCTTCATAATGATCAAGACCATAAACTTCTATATAATCGGGCAAAAACATCATGGCCAGGCTATCCTCGCCAAAATGTTCGGCACGCAAACGGGTAATGATCTTTTCCATCATCTCCGCAGCGACTGGAAAATCAGCAGGCATAAACTCATGCAGCACAATGGAATTGTGCCGCATCCGCTCTTTCAGCGCCTTGTTCTCGTATCCATCAATAAAAATAAGCGACAGGAAACGCTTTTTATCAAAATCAGGAAGTACATGCGCAAGCACATCTGCAAACCGGTTATAAAACGCGGGAGAGTAAATATCTTTTAATAAACTGCTCATGGAACTTATTTAGGTCCTAAGGTATCAATTACAGGTCGGTTTTACCAATTGGCTATCGGCATAAAGCTCCTGCAAACCGCGTGTAATTTTCATAAAATCCACTTTTGGTTTGGTCTTTGCTTCCCTATAACTATTAAAGTTAATCTAATACTTAATATTATGAACATTATTCAGGGAGCATCAGGACAAGTTGGGTCGGCTATTGTGACCAATCTTGTAAAAAAGGGCGAGCCTGTAAAAGGTATCGTAAGGAGTAAAGAAAAAGCAGAACAGCTTAAAAAAAAGGGCGCTGATAGTGCCATTGCCGATGTATTTGACCAGCAGGCTATAACGGACGCACTTAAAAAAGGATCAACATTTTTTGTTATTACCCCAGAAACCGGCAAAGGCGACGATATATTAGGTGATACCAGGAAAAGTCTTCAAAATATCCGGAAAGCGATAGAAAAATCGCCTGTAAAAAAGGTGGTTGGTCTATCATCAATTGGGGCGCAATACGATAAGGGGACAGGCAATCTGCTTATGTCCTATTTTTTAGAACACGCCTTTAAAGATCTGGACATCGAACAGTCCTATATCAGGCCTGCCTATTATTACAGCAATTGGATGGCCTATCTGCCAGTAGTAAAAGAGAGCGGCATTTTACCTACTTTCTTCCCGGTTGATCTATCTATCCCGATGATATCGCCTATGGATGTAGCCAAATTTGCTACTGATATTATTACCAGCGATGACTCCGGGAATAAAATTTATGAGGCATCGGGTCCGGAATCATTGAGTTCCGCGGGTGTCGCGGCGGCATTTTCAAAGGCATTGCATAAAGAGGTGAAAGCAAAACAGATCCCCCGTGATCAATGGCCGTCGACCCTCAAAAAAATAGGATTCTCTGAAGATGCCATCAAAAACTATATCGAAATGACCGATATGGTAATATCCGGCCAGATACATGCCGAAAATCAGGGAACTATAGCCTTAAAAGGAAAAACAACGCTGCAGGAATATATCAACAACGCTGTAAACTAAACAAGCATTTAAAAGCAAAAGGAGCAATGAACTATGATTCATTGCTCCTTACCAGATCAGTTATACGTCTTGGGCGTTAATTTTCTTCGTAAAACTTAGGTGCTATCGCCATGGATAGCAGATCGGTTTTATGTTTATTCAGTAGTTTTTTCCACCAGAACTGAAATTTACGCGGATACACTACTCTGTCTTTAAAATCGGCCTTATGCAGGTCTTCCATCGCCAGTAATTTATGCATCACCTTGCGCGAGTGATCAACTACCGCGTGCGACCGCTCTGTATATCCCAGTATCCGGTTTATTTCGCGGTTGGTTTTCCCTACCAATATATATTCAAATATCTGCAAATGTAAAGTCGAAAATCCTTTGGTTTTGAGTAATGGTCTGCTTACTGATAATCTATCCTGCTTAATCATAAACCCCGGTGTTTAAATCTTTACTTTATGTTTTCAATCTTAATAACTTCAATCGTACCTAAACCTGTGCTTTACTTACACGGATTTGAAGTTTTATCATTCGGATCCTTTAGCACCTTAAACTCGGTACGCCTGTTCAACTGGCGACCAGCAGGATTATCTTTTCCGTTAGGAAGCGAGTTAGGTGCAACCGGCTTTCTTTTACCGTAGCCCTTTGCATATACACGCGCCGCGTCTATACCTTTTGATATGATATAGGTAACGCATGATTGAGCCCTGGCCTGTGATAATTTATCGTTATACTTATTTGAGCCAATGGAATCGGTATGCGCACTTAATTCCACTTTTATTGTCGGGTTATCTTTCAGCACACCAACCAATGTATCCAAAACAACTTTTGATTCCGGCCTTAATGTAGCTTTGTTAAAGTCGTACAATACATTTTTAATCACGATAGGTTTTTCCGGTGTAAAGGCTTGCAAGCAGATATCGGCGCTATATAAAGTATCATTACGCATGGTACCTGTAGCAGGAGCAGGCAGGTTTTTAGCAAAGTAGCAACCTTTTTCAAGTCGCAGACTGTGCGGACGTTTATCGGTTACATCAAATGCATAACGGCCATTTTTGCCAACTACCATTTGCTTCAAGGTGTCTTTTGACAACGAATCGATAAAGCTTACTTTAACGCCCTCTAATGGCTGATGCGTATCGCAATCAGTTACAAGGCCAGATAACACATATTTCTTGTTTTCTGCCGAGAAAATAGCCAGACAGCAATCAGATTCACGATCAGAGCTGATGTAGAATTTTTTGGCATCATCATGATCGGGCAAATAATACAGATCGTCTTTTGCGGAGTTAATAGGGTAGCCCAAATTTTTAGGCTCGCTCCATTTATCCAGTGTGCTCTGGCTTTCAAAAAAGTCAAAACCACCCAGGCCTATAAACCCTTTTGAACTGTACACCAATCTTTTGTTTGGCAGATCATAATAAGGCGCTTCTTCATCAAAAGCAGTATTGATAACGCTACCCAAGTTAGTTGCGCTCACCGCATCGCCATTAAAGTTCAGGTAAGCCACCCAGATATCGTCGCCACCCTGACCGCCTGGTTTGTTAGAGGCAAAAAACAGGCGCAAACCATCAGCTGTAACAAATGGCTGTATAGAGTTAAACCCGTCAACGTTTACGTTGCTGTTCATTTTCTTTGGGGCCGACCAATCGTTATCTACCCATTCGGTAAAATAAATGGCGTGTATGGTCTTGGCTCCCTCTTTATACCAGCGGGTAAAATACATCCGCTTGCCGGTTTCATTGAATGAAGGGGTGCCGTACTCCAATTCTTTTTTTCCTTTAGTATCCGGATCTTTTAAACTGATCACAATAGGTACGCCCGGTTTTGCTTTATCAAGTTGATATATCCGGTTCAGGTGTTTTTTATCATCTTTAACAAACCGTGATGAAGTGAAATAACTATTGCCGTCACGCTGAACAAGGGAATAATCAGAACCATCAGAAGCATAAGGCGCTGGCAACTTAGTTGCCTCAACCAACAAAGGATACTGATATTGATCTTTCGCGAAATGACAGTTTTTAATTTCTTTAGTAGCTATATCCTTGTACTTGCTTTCACCATTGTAATTTGCCTGGAATTGCTCCAATTGTTTTATGGCGTCGTCAAAGTGTTGAGTAGCCCTTAAACACACACCATACCAAAGGCGGGCTAAAGGATATTCTTTTTCATAATTGGCACTGATCACTTTATAATACCAGCCCTGGGCCTCAATATAGTTTTCATATAAACGATATGATTCGGCTAACTGGTAAGATATGTAAGCCTGGTCAGTCTGTTTTGTAGGCTTTTTGCTGGTTTTTTCGCCGGCGTGGTAAGGTATGGCCTGCAGTAAGGTAAGACTTAAACCTTCGGCAGCTCTTTTATAGTAAAAAGCAGCCTCATAGTAATCCTTATTGTTAAAGGCCTTATCGCCATAAACCCTCGGATTGTCCTTGCTATACTGGGCGTTGACCCCTTTAAACACAAGCAGTATGAGTAATGTAAAAATTATTTTCTTCATGTTGATAAAGTTTAAAGCCTTGGGCAAATTGCTTCCGGTTCCTGGATGCGTTTGCGAAATACATAACTTACCGATAACTCAATACCTCCGTTGCCAGATGTGGCCCGGGTAAGCGATGATGTATTGAAATCATAACTTGCGCCTATGATCAAGCTGTTAACATGGTATCCGATGTTAGCAATAGCCGCATCCTTAAAACGATACATACCGCCCAATATTAAACCTTTATCATCCTGTAGTTTTAATTCTGAATAAGCACCAACGGCTTTCTCTTCGGCTTTTTGTTGCCTGATATAAATGGCATGCGGAATAATGTCAAAATAATCCGAAGCCTTTATACGTACACCAGCGTGTACAGTATAACGTATGGGCAATTTAAGACTGGAACCATCAACCGCAAATGGATCCTTTGAGCGGGCAAGGTGGGATACACTTACACCACCAAAAAAGTTGGCGTTATGCAGGGGGTCGCCATCATAATAAAACACACCAGCTCCCGCGTCAAATATGGTAGCATTGGTATTTAAAAAGTTTTCGTTACTGGGTAGCGTTGGATCGAAACCGCTGCTTGGGTTAAACTGGCTGCCGAACTGCGCCTTGTTGGGGTCGAAGCTACGGTTAATGATACCTGCCTGTACGCCAAAGCTTACTTTTTTGTACCCATCATTTGAAACGGAAATAGCATAACCAAAAGAGCCGTAAGCCGCAAAATAGTTATATCCGACATCGCCCGCGGCCTGGTTGATCACATTAAAACCTACCCCCACTTTATCAGTTGGCCTAAAATCAACAGACAAGGCGCCCGTTTGATACGCATTGTTGATGGTTGCGTATTGGTTTTTAAAATTTGCATTGACACGCACGTCGCCATTGATCACCCCGGTTAATGCCGGGTTAAGATACAAGGGATAGGCGTAATATTGCGAAAAGTGCGGATCGATCTGCGCCTTTAATTGACTTATTGCTCCAATCTGAAGCAGTATTGCCATGATAACTATAACTCTTTTTTTCATAGTAGTTTTATTAATTGTGATGCGGTCATGAAGTACGGTATCACGCTATGATACATGATACCGTACATATATAGGCCTTATCGTAATAGCGTAACTGTACCTTTTCTCTTAATTACCTGACCATCATTCATGGTAGCTTCAACATAATAAACGTATACACCAACCGGCTGCTTGGTACCCTTATATGTACCATCCCATCCACTTGCTTTATTAGTTGATTTGAATTGCAGCTCACCCCATTGGTCGTAAATTGATAATGTTAAGGCCTGGATGGTAGTTCCATAAACATACAGTATATCGTTATTTCCATCCCCGTTAGGAGTAAACGCATTCGGTATAAATAATCCATTACCAAAAGGATTACTTGTAGTTCCGGTAACTGCTACAGAGTTAGCACTCAACTGGCAAGCAGAATTTCCGGTGGCGCGTACAATAATAGTAGCCGATTGTCCTGGCTGTAATCCGCTCACAGTATGGCTTAAGCCTGCGGCACCTGAACTTGGTGCAACAAAATGTTGTCCGTTATCTAAGCTTACCTGGTAACCGGTAGCCCCTGTAACAGCAGCCCATGTAAACGTAATGCTCTCTGAAGTAGTTGAGCCTACGGTCACTACTGGTGCAGCCAGCGGACTAAGTATGGTAACTGTTACCGGCGTGCGGGTAGTTGATACACAACCGCCTGCAACTTCGGCTTCGGCATAATAAGTAGTATTAGCTGATAATACAGGTGTTGTAAAATCGGTACCGGTGAACAAGGCTGCCCCTCCTGTATTGGCAGCATACCATTTGATAACCGCACCAGGTGTAGAACTTGTGGCCGATATGGTAGTGCTTGATCCAGGACATATTGAAGTACCTTGAGTGCTTGCCTGTGGCGCAATTGGCGCTGATGTTACGGTAACGGTAACACTTGTACGCGAAGCAGATGGGCAACCTGTATTATTTACCGCCTCTGCAAAGTATATGGTATTGGTAGTTAGCGTAGGTGTAACAAAGCTTGTACCAGTATATAATGGAGTACCACCACTTGCTGTGCTGTACCAGTTATAGGTAAAGTTTGCCTGCGGATTATCGATAGTTAATGTTACCGAACCTCCTGCGCAATTATTTACTGAATTACCGCCAGCTATTACCGGTGCTCCAGGCGCCGGAACCGCGGTTACCTGAACAGTGGCCACACCTGGGCTTGAGCATGTACCGCTTGCTGCTTCTACATAATAGGTAGCATTAGCGTTAACAGCCCCAAGCGGGAAGCTTGATCCTGTAAATACCAGGTTGGTTCTTCCGGCATCGGTGTACCAGTTGTAAGTAATACCCGCCTGTGGCGAAGCTACAGAAAGCGTTGCCGTACTACCCAAACATACCGATACATTCGGACTCGAAACGGTTGGCGTTGGTGGTTGTGGCGTTACTTTAACCGGCGCGGCTATTCTTGTTGACGCGTTACATGCCTGGGCATTTGTAGCTTCAACATAATAGGTTACATCGGCAGTTAACACAGGTGTTGTAAAGGTTGAACCTGTATGTACTGAGGCTCCGCCTGTTGCTGATGTATACCAGGTATAAGTTGTTCCTGGTACCGCGTTAACTATTTTGATAGTAGCTGTACTATTTTGACAAGTAGTTAAGCTGGTAGCATCAACTGTTGGATCTGGTGCTTTAGTATTATCAATATTAATAGTTACCGAAGTACGTGGTGAACTTGATGTACAACCTGTAGTATTGCTCACGGCTTCTACATAATAAGTAGTAGCTGCCGTAATTACAGGAGTAGTGAATGTAGCTCCAGTAAATATCGGAGTGCCTCCGGTGGCTACATTGTACCATTTAAAGGTAACATCAGGTGTAGTGCTTTTTGCAACCAACACAGCCGAACCACCTGAACATACTGTTGGTGTTGACGAACCTGCCTGGGTTGTTACTGTTGGTCCGTTTGGCAATGTGTTAACAACCACATCAACTTTAGTGCGGGTTGCCGAAGTACAACCAATGTTGTTTGATGCTTCTACATAATAAGTAGCATTAGCTGTTAGTACTGGCGTGGTAAAAGTTACCCCACTGGCCAATGCAACACCGCCTGTTGCAGAACTGTACCATTTATAGGTAAGCAATACACTTGGATTTGAAACAGTTATTAAGGCTGTAGAACCTGAACAAGTTGGCACTGTGTTACCACCTGCTATTACCGGTGCCCCTGGCGCTGCCACCACAGTCACTTGTGCAAAGCCGAAGCCGCTGCTGCTACAACCGGTAGCATTTGTTGCTTCTACATAGAAATCTGTAGTGGTGGTTATAGCGGCTGTTGTATAAGGGTTACCTGTAAACAGTAAGTGATTTTTGGTAGTTGAATCATACCATTTATAAGTAACACCGGCTTGTGGTGCTTGTACAGACAATGTAGCTGTACTGCCTAAACATACCTGTTGGTTGGCCGCCGCAACTACCGGATCTGGTGGAAGCGGTGTAACTGTTACAGATGCCTGGGCACGTGCAGATGCGTTACAATTGCCTGCAGTTGCTGCCTCAACATAGTAAGTTGTATTGGCTGTTAAAGCCGGACTAACAAACTGCACGCCTGTATATAATAACGTGCCATTAGTTGGTGCATCATACCATCTGTAAACCACACCTGTTTGCGGGTTAGCTATATTGATGGTAACTGATGAGCCCGAGCAAACGGTAAGACCACCAGTTGGGATCTGTATCACCGGAGTTGGAGGTATTGGCAATACCGTTACATCCACTTTTGTACGTGTCGCACTGCTGCAATTGGTTGAGCTTGCTGTATTAACCGCCTCAACGTAGAAAGTAATACTTGCTGTTAAATTATTAAGCGTATTTGATGTTCCGGTAAATACTGGAGCACCGCCTGTGGCTGCAGCATACCAGTTATAAGTTATGCCTGCAACAGGGTTAACAATACTTACGGTAAGGCTTCCACCATTACAAACCGGAGTAGATGTGTTGCTCAATATCGGCGCGGCTGGTAAACTGTTTGGTGTAACAGTAACCGATGTACGTCCACCGCCATTTATACAGCTTGAAGAATTAGTAGCCTCAATATAGTAGGTAATCGCCTGTGTAATTGCCGGGGTTGTAAATGTAGCACCGGTATGCGCCAATGCGCCGCCGGTAGCTGCAGTATACCAGTTATAGGTAACACCAGCCTCTGGCGAGGTAACTGCTAACGTAGCAGGACTGCCAGCGCAAACCGCCACATTTGGTGATTGTACACCTGGTTTTGATGGCAATTGATTAACTTTTATTGTAGCCGTTGTACGTGCAGGGCTGGTACAGGTGCCATTTACTGCTTCAACATAATAAGTGATGGTTGAAATTGGTGTTACATTAAAGCTTGTACCTGTAAACACCGGAGTGCCGCCGGCTGCTGATGTATACCAGTTAATGGTTGCACCATTTGCATTAGTTACAGTAAGCGTTACTTGCTGACCCGCGCAGATCTCGGCAGGGAAGCTGGCCAATACCGGGTTAACCGGTGATGGTGTAACGTTAGCAGTTGCCGCTACCCTGTTCGGGTTAGGACATAGCGTTGAAGTATGGCTGCTTTCTACATAATAAGTAGTAGTAGCCAGTATATTGGTTGGGCTATAGCTTGTACCTGTATGTAACAGTGTACCACCTACTGCCGCACTGTACCATCTGTAAGTTACACCTGCACGTGGGTTGCTTACTGTAAATGTAGCAGTACCACCCGCGCAAATATTTTGTGTATTAACGGCTAAGCGAGGCGCTTCAACTTGTTTGCTTGCATAATAGATGTTAGTTGTAGTTAACAATGTCGCTATACCTGAGTTTAAACGAACCTCTACCCTGTCAAACACCGCTTTTGGTGCGAATTTGATAATGGCAGTTTGGCCACCAGGCAGGATAGCTATTTTTATTAAGTTACTGCTCAGTGTAATACGATCGTTGTTAAAAGTAGCGCCGTTGTATGAGGCTAATTGTATAGAGCCCAATACATTGATATCGGCCAGGCTTCCCGGAACGCTTATTTTCAAGGTCACCGTGTCACCAACAAGCCCTGGATCCGCAAATATGAGTTTTTGTGATACATATGAACCCAATACACTGATTGGCAGATGTAATTGACTGAAATTGGTAGTATCCTGATCAACTGAATTATTTTCATCAGTTACACCGCAGGCAACGCAAATCAGACCGCCATTCACATCAAATGTTTGAGTTGATGCGAAATCGCAATTGGTTGAGAATATTGGATTTACTTTAACAGTAACCGCTGTACGTGTTGTGCTGGTACAGCCAGAGCTGGTTAATACAGCCTCAACATAATAAGTAGTATTTGATGTTAAAGGCGGAGTAGTAAATACGGCTCCGGTAAATATTGCCGTACCACCGGTTGCCGAGGTATACCATTTAAAGGTAGCACCCGCAGTGGTAGATGTAGCTGTTAATGTAGCTGTTTGACCAGACGTGATCTGACCGCCCGGAGCATTTGAAGTAATAACCGGAGCAACAGGTGTTGGATTTACAATCACATCTGCTTTAGCTCTGGTTGAGCTTGTGCAACCACCCGCTGCTGCTTCAACATAATAAGAAGTGCTGGCAGTTAAAGCCGGTGTAACAAATGTAGCTCCGGTTGCAACTGGCGTTCCGCCGGTTGGCGTAGTATACCAGTTAAAGGTAACTCCCGACTGGGTTGAAGTAGCCGATAATACCGCAGATGAACCAGAGCAGGTTGATACCGGTGTTTGTGATACAGTTGGCACCAGTGGTGTTGCTGTCACATTCGCGGTTACCTGGGTACGGCTTGAACTTCCGCAAGATGCAGCGCTTGTAGCTTCAACATAATAATTTGTTGTAGCAGTTAACGCAGGTGTCACGAATGTAGCACCTGTAAATACTGGTGTGCCACCCGTTGGTGCGGTATACCAGTTAAAGGTAACACCCGCAACCGCTGTTGCAGTAAAGGACGCCGGCTGACCAGAGCATACCGTTTGTGTTGGCACAGCAACAATAGGTTTAGCTGGTGCCGGTGTAACTGTTACAGTAGCCGGTGTGCGTATAGCCTGGGCGCAACCATCGGCTGTGCGGCTGGCTTCAGCATAGTAAGTTGTAGTAGCAGTTAATGCTGGTGTTAAGAAGGTTGCACCAGTAAATACTGCTGTGCCGCCAGTTGCTGAAGTATACCATCTTACAGTAACGTTGGCTGGTACGGTAGCTGTCAGAGTAGCCTGCAAGCCAGAGCAAATGGTAACATTTGGCGCACTGATAGTTGGTGATGCTACGGATTGGTAAGCATCATAAACATTCACAGCGGCAAGTAAACCGGCAACACCTGAGTTAAAGGTGATCTCCACTCGGTCAAATGTATGCGCGGCTTTAAATTTATATTTGAAACGGGAGGTTCCGTTCAATAAAGTTATTTTAAGTAATGATCCGTCAACGGTAACGCGATCGCCATTATAGGTTGAACCATTATAGGTAGCTACCTGTATCTGTGATAGTAAGCCTACATCGGCTAATGAACCAGGGATACCTAAGTCAACAGTTACGCTGTCACCTACAATACCTGTATTGGCAAAACGTAAGGTTTGTTGTGCCGATCCACCCAGTAAACCTACCGGTACATGTATTTGCGAGAAGGTTTCACTATTGTTATCAACAGAACCACCGGCATTGCTCACACCGCACAGTAAACATATACCGTTAACCGAGCTGGTCTGATCGATCGCGGCGTCGCAAGGAACCGGGTTAGGCCCAATTGGGTTTACATTAATGATACCCGATGCTCTTGAAGCCGACACTGCTCCGGTAGCAGGAATGCTTGATTCTGCATAATAAGTAACTTGTCCAAATACAGCAGGACTAACAAAGTTTGGTCCTGTAAATATGCTTGTACCTCCGGTTGGCGTAGTAAACCAGTTAAATACAGCACCTGGCGTAGTTGATGATGCGGTTAAGCTGCCCGAAGTACCCGCGTTAACAGTTTGTGTTGGCGGATTAACGGCCACATCTGGTATGATGATAGGCTGATTAACAGTAATGATCACCGCTGTACGTTGCGCGCTTACGCAACCAGAAGCCAGTGAGCTTTCTGCATAATAAGTTGTAGTAGCAGTTAAAGGCGGAGTTATAAATACTGCTCCCGTAAATACAGGTGTACCGCCGGTTGCTGTTGTATACCATTTAAAGATAGCTCCGGCAGTGGTTGAAGTGGCAGTCAATGTAGCCGAGCTTCCTGTTGTAACTTGTCCATTAGCCGGGTTTACAGCTATCGTTGGAGCAACGGGTACAGGATTAACAATTACATCGGCCTTAGTACGGGCTGGGCTAACGCAGCCATTTGCCGATGCTTCTACATAATATGATGTATTTGCGGTAACTACAGGCGTTGTAAATTGAGCCCCGGTTGCTAAAGGTGTACCACCGGTTGCAGCTGCATACCAGTTATATACCACACCTGCTTGTGTTGGTGAAACAGTTAACACTGCTGATGAACCCGAACACACAGGTACCGATGCCTGCGCCAGAACCGGATTAACCGGAGCCGGAGTAACATTGGCAGTGGCCGACGCCCTGTTAGGATTAGCACAACCGCTTGAAGCACGGCTGCTTTCTACATAATAAGTAGTTGTTGCATTTAACGCTGCCGTTGTAAATGTTGCTCCGGTATGTACTAATGTACCACCTGTTGCTGATGTATACCATTTATAGGTTATACCGGCACGAGGATTGTTTACAGTAAATGTAGCGGTACTACCAGAGCATATACTTACAGTTTTAGCAGCCAAAGTTGGCGCCTCTACCTGTTTGGTAGCATAATAAATATTTAATGTATTGAACAATGATGCCAAAGCGCCGTTAAACCTGATCTCAACCCGGTCAAACGCCGATTTTGGAGCAAATTTTACTAATGCGGTTTGGTTACCGTTCAGCAAGGTAATTTTCAGCAGGTTACTGCTTAAAGTAAGACGGTCGTTGTTATAAGTAGCGCCGTTATAAGAAGCTATTTGTAATTGGTTCAGTACACCCACAGTAGCCAGGCTAGCCGGAACCGCTATTTTAACCGTTACGGTATCGCCTACAACACCGGCATCGCTGAATATTAATTTTTGTGATACGTTTGAACCTACCAGACCAATTGGAACGCTCAACTGACTAAAGTTGGTGGTATCCTGGTCAACAGAGTTATTAGGATTGTTCACCGCGCAACCAACGCAAAGCAGGCCGCCGTTCACATCAAATGTTTGAGTAGACGCGAAATCGCAATTGGTTGAGAAGATCGGGTTAACTGTAATATTTACTACAGTACGTGTTGCACTTGTACAACCCGCAGCAGTACTTGCCTCTACATAATAAGTGGTATTGGAGGTTAAAGCCGGAGTAGTGAATGTAGTGCCTGTAGCCAGGGCTGTACCACCAGTTGCAGCAGCATACCATTTATAGGTAACACCTGCTACAGATGAGGTAACTGTCAGTGTAACTGATTGACCAGATGTTACCTGGCCGGGGGCATTAATAGTAGGCGCAACGGGTGTCGGATTAACCGACACATCCGCTTTTGCCCTTGTTGAGCTGGTGCAGCCCCCTGTTGACGCAGCTTCAACGTAATATGATGTATTGGCAGTTAATGCCGGGGTAGTATATTGAGCACCTGTAAATACCGGGGTACCGCCTGTAGCGGTAGTGTACCAGTTAAAGATAACACCAGCCTGAGTTGATGAGGCTGATAATGTAGCCGGTGAACCGGAGCAGATCTGTACCGGTGTAACTACGGTTGGTACTAAAGGTGTTGTAACAACATTAGCTGTTACCTGGGTACGAGCCGAGCTTCCGCATGAACCTGCAGTAGCCTGAACGTAGTATGAAGTAGTAGCAGTTAATGCCGGGCTGGTAAATTGTGCCCCGGTAAATAATGGAGTACCACCTGTAGCAGTAGCATACCAGGTAAACACAACACCGCTAACGGCTTGTGCCGTAAATGTAGCTGGTTGGCCAGAACATACAGCCTTAGTTGTAGCATCCACAATCGGAGACGCTGGCGCCGGAACAATAGTTACGGTTACTGGTGTACGCTTAGTTTGGGCGCAACCATCAACTGTGCGGCTGGCTTCGGCATAATAAGTAATATTAGCATTAACTACCGGCGTAACAAAATTGGCACCAGTAAATACCGCTGTACCACCAGAGGCGGCAGTATACCATTTTATGGTTACGTTGGCCGGCACGTTAGTAGCTGTAAGTGTAGCGGTTGTTCCCTGGCATGTGCTTACGTTGGCAGCGCTGACAGTAGGTACGGCTACTGACTGGTAAGCGTCATAAACATTTACCGAATTTAGTAAGCCGGCCACACCCGAGTTAAACTGAACTTCAACACGGTCAAATGCCGCACCTGCTTTAAAGGCTACTCTGAAACGGCTTGTACCGTTCAATAAGGTAACATTTAATAAAGATCCATTTACCGTAAAGAAATCGTTATTGAAAGTTCCACCATTAAAAGTACCTATCTGAATTTGTGATAACAAACCAACATCAGCCAGCGAACCTGGGATACCTAATTCAACAATAACGCTGTCGCCTACAATACCTGGATGCGCAAATTGTAATGTTTGCTGAGCCGAACCGCCCAATAAACCTATCGGTACATGTATTTGAGAGAATGTATTACGATCATTATCAATCGCTCCTCCGGCATTGGTAATACCGCACAATAAACATAATCCATTAGCCGAATTGGTTTGTGCTGTAGCCGCAGCACAAGCTACAGGGTCGGAGCCAACAGGTATAACATTAACCACACCTGCTGCGCGGGTAGCCGATACGGCACCGGTAGCTGTTACTACTGCTTCGGCATAATAGGTGGTATTGGCAAATACTGCTGGTGTTACAAAAGTTGGCCCGGTAAATATCGGGGTACCTCCGGTTGGGGTAGTGTACCAGTTAAATACAGTTCCTGGAGTTGTTGAACTCGCGGTTATAGTGCCGGTTGTTCCGATGTTAACAGATTGTGTTGGCGGATTAACAGATACATCCGGTATTACTATCGGGGTAACGGTTACAGGCACAACAGTTCTGTCTGGCGATACGCAGCTGCCTAATGAAGCTTCTGCATAATAAGTAGTATTGGCATTCAATACCGGGGTAGTGAAAGTATTGCCGGTAAATACTGGTGTACCGCCGGTTGGAGCGGTATACCATTTTATAGTAGCCCCGTTAACAACGGTAGCTTTAAAAGTAGCTGTTTGTCCAGCCAGTATGGTAGCACTTGATGGCGTTACAACCGGTTTCACCGGAGTATCATCCACTATTACCTGTACCGGCGCACGTGTTGGGCTTACACAGCTTCCGCCACGGCTGTATTCAACATAATAAGTTGTATTAGCCGTTAAGGCTGGTGTAGTATAAGATGTTCCGGTATGAACAGCGGTACCACCGGTTGGCGTGGTGAACCAGCTAAAAGTTCCATTAGCCGGAGTCGGAGATGTAATGGTTAGTGTAGCCGGACTGCCTTTACAAATTTCAGGGGCAGTTGGGTTAAATTTAGGTGTAGGATATTGCTGTACCGCGTAGTATATCTTTAACGAGGTAAGCAACGTTGCTGCCCCTGAATTCAATGTTACTACCACACGGTCATAATTCCCAACAGCAGGAACGTATGCGGCATACTTACCAGTGCCGCTCAACAACCTTAATGTTAGCAGTGAGTTATTAAGTGGATAGCTGCCTACTAATGTTCCGCCATTATAAACGGCAACGGTTATTCCGCCAAGCAAATTTAAATCGGCAAGGCCACCTGGGGTTTCTAAGGCAAGTTTAATGGTATCACCTGCAAAACCTGGGTTCGGGAATATCAGTGTCTGTGAAGCCGATCCGCCCAAAAGTCCAACAGGTACAGTTATGGTTGATGCCGTGGTTGTGTCGGCGTCAGCTGCGAGTACATCGTTGTTAATGGAACATAATAAGCACAAGCCATTGATAGCAGTACTTTGCTGATTAGCAAATGTGCAAGGCGAATTATTATTGATGGTAACAGTGATTGTTATCGGGGTACGGGTTGTCGATTCGCAACCGGTAGCATTGGCAGCTGACACATAATAAGTAGTGGTGCTGAAAAGAGCCGGTGTTGTAAAAGGATTACCTGTAAATACAGGGGTAGCGGCTGCGGCCGAAGAGTACCACTTATAAGTAATGCCTGTTTGCGCGTTACTTACATTGATAGTGGCAGTTTGTCCAGCTACAATGGTTGCATTATTCACAGCCAGCGTAGGAGCTGCAGGCTTAGGCACTACAGTTACATTGGCTGCAACACGGGTGGCACTTGTACAACCGGTGGCGTTAACAGCCTCGGCATAATAAGTAGTATTGGCGCTTAAAGCAGGGCTGGTAAAGTTGGTACCGGTAAACAATGGCGTACCACCGGTTGCGGTAGCATACCAGTTATAAGTTTGTCCGGCTACTGGTGATGCAATGGCCAATACGGCTACATCACCCTCGCAAATAGCTACGTTTGTTGCGGCCAGCGTTGGTGCTGCAGGTAGCGCACTCAAAGTGGCAGTTACTTTGGTACGTGTAGTACTTACGCAGGTACCGCCGCTTGCTGCCTCAGCATAATAGCTTGTAGTAGCGGTTAAAGCCGGGCTGGTAAAAGTATTACCTGTAAACAATGGAGTACCACCGGTTGCAGTTGCATACCAGTTAACGGTAACGCCGGTAACCGGCGTGGCCGCAAATATCGCGGTGGAACCAGGGCATACCGTAAGATTGGCATTAGCAACAACTGGCGCTACCGGAATTTGATTAACATTAATGGTTACTGGGGTGCGGGTAGATGCCGTAGCACAACCTGGTCGGGTTGCCGATACATAATAAGTGATATTATTAGTTAAAGCCGGTGTGGTAAAACTTGCCCCTGTAAATACCGCAGTACCGCCTGTTGGCTGGGTAAACCAGCTAAAGCTTGTACCCGCTAAATTGGCGGTAGCATTAAGGGTAACCGTACTACCGGCACATAATTGCGCTGTAGTTACCGCCACGTTATTAACTTTTATGATAGGTTGCGGTATCGCTATCTCGCCCTCATTCAGATCAAGGGTTGACAACACATTGGCCACCCCTCCAAGCCTGAGCTGAACACGGTCAAACACTTTCGTTGGTACGTAAGAGACGGTTAGCCGCTGCCGGTTATTTGAAAAATCGAGCAGGCGTATACTAAGCAATGATGCGCTTAAGAACTGCGTGTCATTATTATCGGTATTACCATTAAAAGTTGATATCGATATACTGGAAAGAAGCCCAACATCCAGCAAAGATTTAGGTATGGTTAGTGTCAATTTTACAGAATCGCCAACAGTTGATGCTGATTGAAAAATGAGTGTTTGTTGTGCAAATGCCCCTAACGCACCAACACCCGCGTTAAGGGTGGATGCTGTATTCGGATTGCCATCAATTGCGTTTTGAGGATTCGCTACACCTCCTACGTTTAACCCCAAGCCAAGCAATGCCGAGGATATACCATGTAATTCATCATAAGTGGTATTGCAAATAGGCGGACCGGGAGTAGTATAAAACGCGTCATACAGGTATATACTGCTTAACGCTCCCAGCAAACCACCGCTAAGTGTTACCCTAACCCTGTCATAAGCCTGCGTTGGCGCATAAATAAGCTCCAATTGGTTATTGCTGCTGGCTACACTTGCCAAAGTTGGCGCCGTAACCGGTGTGCCCGCCACACTGCCATTATATGGGGTAATTGTTACTCCACCAAGAAGTGTAACATCAAGCAGGTTATCGCCAGTTCCCAGTTTAATGGTCAGTTGCGTATTGGCCGGAACCGTAGTAGGGAAAATTAATTCCTGATACGTGGATGCTAAAAGGCCAACCGGTACGTTTAAAGTAGAATACGTTTGCAGATTTGCATCAATGGCATTGCCTTGATTGTTAACCACGCAGCCCAAGCAAAGTAAACCTGTAGCGCCGCTTTGTTGAGTAGTTGCAAAATGGCGTTGTCCGAATATTTGACTTGTAGCACACAATAACAGGCATAACACTATTATGTACCTGCTATAAAAGGTAAAGGTTCTCATGCAAATGAAGTTAAGGTAGGTGCAAATAGTTACACCTGTCAAAACTACGTACCGCCTGAGGATAATTATTAATACATCTTATTCACTTATTAATTCTGATTGAACATCCATTCACGAACGATATCAATTGTTCATTTTGTTCATTAAATGTTATTTTAAAACCTACAGCTCTACATTTCTCGTAAACACAGTAAAATGTGATAAAAACACATAATCCGGATAAAATACTACTGCAACATTATTTGATATTACCCCCGTATAATAATAGCAGTAACATTAATAATGTAATAACGGTAACCGATTCAGATAAATTGCGTAATATAAAATACAAACCTAGTAACCTAATTGCTTGAGTCTATGATATCCTTTTCACCAATTCAGTTTGAAACGTTGAAATCCCGAGTATTGGCCAATGCGAATATCAGAAGCATTACTCCGGGAGATTGCAAGGCCCTTGCATTTCAAATATATTCAAAAACAAAATTAACCGTAAGCGAAACCACATTAAAACGGGTTTACGGTTTTGCATATAGTAAATTCAAGCCATCTCTGTTCACTATTGATGTTTTAGCTAAATTTTGTGACTACGAAGGCTGGGATGATTTTTGTGAACAGGAAAGCGTTCCTTCTGAAAGATCACAAAATGAACATGTTGATTGGAAAACCCTTGGTCAAAATGCCGCCAAGATCACGCACTTTACACTTCAGGCCTTAAAAAACCGTTCAGGTATCCCTTTTGGCCAAACCATCCGCCGCAAATTCATCGACGATCATTTTGATGAATTTTTAAGAGGCGATTACACTGCAACCGTATTCGCCGCCCCTTCGGGCTATGGAAAAACTATTGGTCTTTGCCACTGGATAGACGAAAAATTAGAATCAGACAGCAACGATATCATCCTGTTTTTTAGCAGTAGCGCCTTAATGAACGTTTTTTTAAGCGGCCGCGACCTGAACGACTGGCTGCTGGCTTTGCTGGGCTACTCACATGAAGAAGATATTGAAGCCTTATTTGACATCAATAAACGTAACGATGGCAAGTTTTATCTTATTATTGATGGCTTTGATGAACATATGTTTAAAAATGACCAGTTTGAACTGGTGCTGACGCAGTTGATGGATATATTTTCTTTCTATCAGTCGCACGAATGGTTTAAGCTCATTTTAACCATGCGCTCGGCTAACTGGATCAATAACAAACACAATATGGAGTTTGGGCTTAAAAACTGGTTTACCGGTTTTATAACAGATCATGACCTCACTACCAATGTACCTTTATTCAATATCCAGGAGATCAAAGAACTGAGCCGCAAAATAAATCCCGATGTTCAGAATCTGATCGCCATTGATGTGGCCAACAATTTCAACCATCCGCTATACTTCCAATTCTATTATAAACAGAACAAGAACAACTTTTCGCTCAATAACATTGACCACATCTGTATATATGAGCTCATTTCCATATTTATACTGAACAAGGTTTACCTGGGCCACTATGCTACAGAAAAGATTCTGCTGTTAAAAGGGCTGGTTGATGAGATGGATTTTCAGGCCGGTATATATGAGCTGGATAAATTTAAATGCAACGATTTGCTTAAACAATACAGCCATGCCTATAACGAATTGTTAAGCATTGGCTTTTTACGCGAAGTGAACTCCAGTAACGACTTCCAGTTTAAGACTATGGTTCAGTTCGGCAACAATAACTTCCTGGAATTTACCATAGCCCGCAAACTACTTTTAGATAACAATCAACGCTTTGATCTGCAGCTGATCAAACTAATCAACAATGCATTTAATGACAGTGAGCATAAGCTACCTGTTATTAAGTGGTGTGTGATACATGCTGTTAAAAACGGGCAGCAGGAAAGCTTTGAACTTTTAGCACAAATCAGTCTTAACCCTAAAGAAAAATCGGAGTTGATCATTTTTTTAGGCGATTTGCTCCAGCGAGTCTGCTTTGGGTCAACCAATGCTGAAGCTACCGCCAACTATTTTAAGCAGGATTGCAGCGACGGGCTTTTTTATTACTTTTTTGGATTAGAGCTAATTAATACCGATTACAAAAAAGCATTGCAAACTTTATTAAAGTTTGAACTGTCTGATCATAAAAAGGTACTTACTTATACCGCCCTGGCTACTATAGCCGTACTTCAGTTGGACATGAAACAATTGGAGGATTACCTGGCGAAACTAAAAAGTTTCCCACAGCATGATTTCCATCAATTCGCAATCAATCCATTACATTGCCTCAATGCTATTTATCAGTACCTAAAATATGGCATGATCAGGAAAGATTTTTTTGCCGAGATCACCCGCTTCTATTTTAATCCGCCAAAACAAAACGAAAACATACATAGCAGAAAAGCTAATGAGCTTATTTTCCTGCTATCGGCTTACTCCACTTTCATTTGTCTTAAACCACACAAAACATTAAGATTTGTGAACGCGCTTCATGCCATTGATAAAGGCAGTGCCGAAACATCATTCTCCTATAATTTCTTTTTAAAGATAGCCGAGTCTGACGCTTATTTTTTACTGGATAACCAAACCGAACTGTTAAAAAACAGTAATGAAATTTCTGCATCCTATAAACGGGAAGAGTATTTATTTACTCCGTTTATGAGATCATTATTTTACGGGCTTAAAATAAAAAACACCATTTCGAATAATGATTATTCAACCATTAATGGTTATTTGAATTGTCTTAACCAGGTGTCTGATGAGTCTGGGAACAAATTATCAAAGCTATTTATATATGCCAGCATTCTGAATAACGAGGCTCTGCTGAATCTCGACCCGCAATTGTATAAACAGATATCGTACAACTATACCCGCCTGTTACGCGAATGTGGTTTAAGTGCTGATGTGTTTATAAAGCCTAAAAGCGAAGCTCTGGCGGTTAAAGTAAAGGTTAATAACTAAAGCTATGCATTTGAAGTAATCATTTTACTTTCAAACTTTCGCGTACTTTTTTCACTTCCAACGCAGTAACCAAGCTGCTGTTGTTTCCAAAATTATTGCGGATATAGGTGAGCACCTGGGCTATCTGATCGTCGCTAAGAAAATTATGCGGGGGCATCACACTATTATAAGGTACATTTTTAACCTTCACTGGACCTTGCAAACCATTAAGCAATACTTTAATAGCAGGCTCCTTCATCATGTATTTACCTCCGGTAACCCACTCCGATCCGCTAAGCGGCGGAAAAAGGTTACCATCGCCTTTGCCGTTTTTTTGATGACAGTTGGCACAATAAGTAGCATATAGTTTGGCCCCACCCGTTAACATACCGCTCATCAGGTTGTTACGTGTTTCATCAGGCGTTTTAAAACTCGGTAGCTTTTTTCTTAATTCCATTTTAGCCAGTTGGGCGATTGTGAACTTGGTTTTATCGCCCTGGTAAAATATGCGCCATACCCTCCCCTTCTCGGTATCACTTATATATAAGGAACCGTCGGGTCCCTGCGATATACCCATAGGCCGGCAAACCGCATCGCTCACACTTACTATAGTATTATGCCCGGCAAAACCATCGGCGAATATCTCCCACGGTCCGGCAGGTTTACCTCCTTTAAAAGGCACAAAGCAAATAAAGAACCCTGCCTGCGGATAAGGTGACCTGTTGGTAGATCCATGAAAAGCGATAAATGCCCCGTTCTTATACCTTGTCGGGAATTGGTTACCCGTATAAAACAACAGATCATTAGGAGCCCAATGTGCCGGAAAGCCGATCAAGGGTTGGGCATATTTGGCGCCATCACCTGCTTTTTTACCATCGCCCCCATACTCGGGATTCAGGAGTTTCTTCTTTTTAATAGGGTCATAATAATAGTATGGCCAACCTACATCCGTACCTTCTTTAATTTTCAAAAACTCTTCGGCAGGCAGCACCGCGCTTTGCCAGGGAGTAAATTGTTTAGGGAACTGCAAACGAAAGTCATCACGCCCGTGTGCCGCTACATATAAACAGTTATCGGCTGTATTCCAATCCATAGCCACTACACTCCGCAGTCCGGTAGCATAGCGTTTGCCATCTGCCTGTAGCTGGTTAGGTTTATCTTCATCAAACTGCCATATGCCCCCATACTCATTCAACAACGGGCAACCAGTTATCCCCATAGAACCGGGCACCCGGTTTTGCTCCTGGCAGGCGTTTGAGGGCGCGCCAAAAGCCACATACATATGCCCTTTGTTATCAAAAGCAAGTGGTTTGGCATCATGTTCCTGCGGTGGATGTACATCATGAACGATCAGTTCCGGCTTACCATCGGGCACCAGAGTATTGGGATTGAGTTTCATCCGATATACATTGATCTCGGAACTGAAATAAAGATATCCTTTATGCACCCGCATCGCCGTGCCATAGCTTCCCTTATCTTCATAATCAGCGAATTTTTTGATGATATCGGCTTTACCATCATGATTGGTATCCCGCATGGCCACGTTGCCGCCTATGGAATCAGGAAAGCGGAGTTTTACATATACATCACCATTATCATTCACCGCCAGATGACGGGCCCGCCCGGCAAGGCTATCCACTACTACCACAGCTTTAAAATGGCCGGGCAGAAACAGCCCTCCGTTGTTTTTATCGGCAATGGGTAAAGTGTCCTTATTTCCGGCGATGGTAAAACTGATGATAAAAAACGCGGCAATAGCCGTCAAAAATAAAATGGCGCGGTTTTTCATTAGATAAGTCGAAAGGTTGATGTACCAGCTACAACGAATTTTATCCTACAAATGTTTAACTAATGATGTGTTTTTTGTTAATGGATAAATAGCTGTAATCTAAATATCACAATTGATGTGGCGCTTTTTTATCAGCGCTTTTCTTTTTAAAATCCTCATAACTATTTCTGATATATATAATTAGATCATAATCGCTCATGGTATTCAGCTGTTGTAAAGTGGGCGCATAATCAACCCTGAAATCATCAATTTCATTAGTCTTAACAGGGACAACATTTTTTATCAATGAATCATTAAAGCGCTGGGTAATTTCATAGGCGGTTATTTCCCGTTTGGCAAAGCGGTTAAACCGTCGGGCTTGTTTAACCTCGCTCTTAAAATTTTCATATATAAAGGTCATCGGTTTTAAAAACAGGTAATAATAATGTGGCGTGCCGGTATAAAAGACGCTCTTTTTGCGATACCCCTTCTGGGTTTCGCGTAACTCTTTAATGAGCGAGTTCTCTTTGATTACCACTTCGGCCAGCTCGATAACAGGCTGCAGGTAGATGATTTTATCGGAAAAATCGCTTACAACCAACTCCAGAGTTAAGTAATTAGTATTGGAGAACTGCAAAGTATCATTCAGTAAAGCAACAATACTAAATACACCTTCTGTATTTGATCTCGCGGTAATACGGCTGCGCTTATTCAAAACCTGCACATCCGCTAATCTTATAGTAACGCCACTTTTAAGCACCAGGCCCTGTAGCGTTTTAGCCGCCTGCGCTTTAACATCATTAGATGGTGTTAAATAAATAATGAACAAAAATATCAGGATTTTAGGATTCATTGGCACTCCTAAAATTAGCGCAACTAACTGGCAATTACTTATTTTTAACTCTTTTTAACAACTCACATTAAGTTAAGAAGATTCGTAAACCCCATCGAGGTTAAAGCTTTGTAGAAAAATTACAGTTTCAAAACCAGTGCGGTAGGTACTATACTCAGGTTGCATACCTACGGCATGCTAAATACTTATACCTTGTTTGCTACAAAGCTTTTACTCCTACGGAGTAGCTTAGCATAATGACATGCCGCAATCAGGGCTAATTTCCTTAATCATCGAGATTAGCAAATAGTGCAAATAAATATGCTATCTTATCTTTGTAAAAAATCACGAACAGCTATGCCTGCATCCTCCTCCGAAAAAAATAAATTGGGTTTATGGACCAGCACCTCCCTGGTAGTTGGTAATATGATCGGTGCGGGCGTATTCCTGATGCCCGCCGCTATGGCCTCCTATGGTAGTATCGGCCTATTGGGTTGGGTGTTTTCGGCGGTGGGATCTTACTTTTTGGCCAAGGTTTTCAGTAACCTGAGCAAGTTGTTGCCGCACGCAACGGGCGGACCCTACGCTTATACCCGCAATGGCTTGGGCGATTTTGCCGGTTTCCTGGTAGCCTGGGGTTATTATCTGGCTGTAGCCTGCGCCAACGCGGCCATTACCATATCGTTTGTGAGTGCGCTGAGCACCTTTTTCCCGGTGCTGGCATCCAGTGCCGTTACTGCCATAGCTACAGGTTTATGTACCATTTGGCTGCTTACCTATATTAATACCCGTGGTGTAGTAACCGGCGGTAAGGTTCAGCTGGTTACTACTATATTAAAAGTAACACCGCTGATATTGGTAGCTATAGGCGGCTTATTTTTTATCCAGGCCAAAAACTTTTCGCCTTTTAATGGCAGCAGCACTACTATATATGGAGCTTTAAACGCAACAGCCACCATGACCATGTTTGCCTTTATTGGTATTGAAAGTGCCACGGTACCTGCAGGCAGTGTGGCCAATCCCGAGAAAACCATTCCCCGGGCCACTTTGCTGGGTTTGCTAATCGCCACATTGGTGTATGTACTGAGCAGTTTTAGTGTGATCGGCGTTATCCCTGCGGCAGCTTTAAAACATTCGGTTACTCCTTTTGCCGATGCAGCCGTAGTGATATATGGCAGCAATGCCCGCTATTGGGTGAGCGCCGGTATAGCCATTGCCGCCTTTGGCTCCCTCAACGGCTGGACTTTGTTACAAGGCCAGATGCCCTTTGCCATTGCCAGCGACAAACTATTCCCCGCCGTTTTTGCCCGTAAAAACAAAAAAGGAGTACCCTATGTGGGTATTTTGGTAAGCAGCGCGATGGTATCGCTTTTTATGAGCATGAATTATACTAAGGGGCTGGTAGAGCAATTCCGATTTCTATTACTGCTGTCCTTATTATCTATCCTGATCCCTTACCTGCTTTCGGCAGCATCATACCTGATCATCCGTGTAAAGCAGAAACAGGTTGACGGCTTAACCGGCGCGGTGATACTGGCCATTTTGGCTTTTGGCTATGCCTTATGGACCATTGCCGGTACCGGTAAAGAAGCTGTTTATTATGGTTTTTTATTGCTGATGGCCAGCATACCTTTTTATGTATGGGTGGCTTATAAAAAGAATAGCGGGAATTGAGTTGGCAGTGGGCAGTTTGCACTTATTGGTTAGTCTACTGCTGCGTTCGCCATCCCACTCTTCGCCTGCGACGGAAAGAGGGAACTCAATTTTGTCATCCTGAGGAACGAAGGATCTATTGGTGAACTTTGCAAATCGCAGAACAGATGCTTCACTCAGTTCAGCATGACAAACACATTTTTTAACCCTCTTTGCGGCGAAGCTGGAGAGAGGGTCGCCCGCGAAGCGTGGCGGGGTGAGTCTTCGCTGGTACGCTGAGCCTACTACTTAATAAACAACATGTCATTGCGAGGAGGAACGACGAAGCAATCTCATCGCATACTTAAACGCGAAGAGATTGCCACGCTGCGCTCGCAATGACATGGAGGGTTGGAATTACTTAAAACTCACGACTTGGTGCTTAAAACTCAGTACTTGCCCCCCCTCCCCTATTTCTCGTTCGACATCGAGTAAGGTACATCTTCGGCTTTGATACCGCGCTGTTTATTGGGCGTTGCCGACATATCAAAATTGAGCTCGGCGCCGCCTAACAGGGCTTTATGACTTAGCCAGTTAAAATCGTAAGGCTTACCATTCACGGTTAAGCTGTTCACATATTTGTTATCGGCATTGTTTTTTGGTGCGTTGATGGTAATGGTTTTACCGTTCTCCAATTTTATAGTGAGCTTTTTAAACAATGGGGCACCCAGCACATACTGATCGCTGGCAGGCGTTACCGGATAAAAACCCATGGCCGAAAATATATACCACGCCGATGTTTGGCCGTTATCCTCATCACCGCAGTAACCATCGGAGGTAGCTTTGTACAGCTTATTCATGGTTTCGCGTGCCCAGTATTGGGTTTTCCAGGGTTCGCCGGCATAGTTATACAGGTATATCATGTGCTGGATAGGCTGGTTACCATGCGCGTACTGGCCCATGTTGGCGATCTGCATTTCGCGGATCTCATGGATCACGCCACCATAATAACTATCGTCAAAAACAGGAGGCAATGAAAATACAGAATCGAGCTTAGCTACGAATTGTGGTTTGCCACCTACCAGGTTTATCAGGCCTTGTATATCATGGAAAACGCCCCAGGTATAGTGCCAGCTATTGCCTTCAGTAAAGGCATCGCCCCATTTAAACGGATTGAATGGTGTTTGGAACGAACCATCTTTATTTTTACCACGCATCAGTTTGGTGGATGGGTCAAACAGGTTGCGGTAGTTTTGGCTGCGCTTTTTGTAGATATCAGTTTCAGATGCCGGTTTGCCCAGGGCTTTGCCTAATTTATAGATGGCAAAATCGTCATAAGCATACTCCAGCGTGCGGGCGGCGTTCTCGTTAATCTTTACATCATAAGGTACATAGCCCAGGGTGTTGTAATATTCCACGCCCCTACGGCCCGTGGCGTTTGGCCCCTCGTTGTTGGCGCCATGTTTTAACGCTTCGTAAAGCGAATTGATATCATAACCACGCAGACCTTTCAGGTACGCTTCGGCTACTACCGATGCGGAGTTGTTACCAATCATACAATCGGCATAACCCGGGCTCGACCACTCGGGTAGCCAACCACCTTCTTTGTAAGAATTCACCAGGCCCTCCTGCATTTCTTTATTCATGGATGGATAAACCAGGTTGAGGAATGGGTACAGCGCCCTAAAAGTATCCCAGAAACCTGTACCTGCAAAATAGTAGCCCGGCAATACTTTGCCATTTACAGGGCTGTAATGCACGGTTTGGCCTTTAGCATCAACCTCATACATGCGGTTAGGGAAGAAAAGCATACGGTACAAGCTGGAATAAAAAGTACGGGTCTGATCGATCGTACCACCTTCTGGCGTTAAATGGCTTAAGGTTTTGTTCCAAACAGCTTTTCCCTTTTGGCAGGTAACATCAAAACTATCGGTACCCAGCTCGCGCTTCAGGTTAAGTTCAGCTTGTTCGGTGCTGATATAGGATGAGGCTACACGCAGATGTACCTGCTCGCCTTTTTTAGTTTTAAAGCTGATAACTGCGCCTGCATGATTGCCGGTATATTCCAACGAGCCATCTTTTTGGTTATCGTGCCAGGTTGATGACACTTCAAAAGGTTTATCAATATAAATAACAAAATAGTTTTTAAAATTGGCTGGTACAGCACCGCTGTTTTTGGTACTGTAACCGATGATCTTGCGTTCGCCGGGGATAATTTTCACGTACGATCCTTTATCAAAAGCATCGATCACAATGTGTGAGCTATCGCTTTGCGGGAAAGTAAACCTGAAGCTGGCAGCGCGCTCGGTTGGTGTAAGCTCGGTGGTTACATCATAGTCGGCCAGGTATACGCTGTAATAATAAGGCTTTGTGATCTCGGCTTTGTGCGAGAACCAGCTTCCGCGCTGCATATCATTCAGTTTAAGCTTGCCTGTTTCCGGGAATATGGAAAACATGCCATAATCATTCATCCATGGTGATGGCTGGTGCGTTTGCTTAAAGCCCCGTATTTTAGTGGCATCATAGGTGTACTGCCAGCCGTCGCCCATTTTACCGGTTTGCGGGGTCCAGAAATTCATACCCCAGGGCAGCGCAATAGCGGGATAAGTATTCCCGTTGGAAAGCGCCGGGTTTGATGAGGTGCCCATTAAAGGGTTAATATAATCAACAGGAGTAATGGGTGGAGTAGTTTGCTGAGCAATAGTTGCTATGGGTAAAAGGGCAAACACCAATGGGAATAATTTTTTCATTATTAATTTTTAGATGGGCGCTTTTGCTAGTTTGCTAAAACGTTTAATCAAGCTATGCAATATACGGCAGAATTCAATAATTTATTGTGATACGGTAATATTTTTTGATAGGGCTTACGGGTTTACAGGTAAACATATACGATGTGTTTATATGGGCTGAATATGAGTATACAGTACCCACAAAGCAAGTACTGTATACTAAATGCATTTCAATTATTAAAAACACTGGCTTACAGCTTTTTATAATAGATCAACTCCCCAGCTTCGCCATTTGCAGCTAATTGTGAAGGGATAAACTGGGTGATCACCAGCGCGGCTTGTCCGCCAACGGTTAAAGCAGTAATAGTTGGGTTGGCAAATGCCTGGCTGCCACCATCGGTATGGATGTTGAGCTTATCGGCATTGCCGGTTTGATAATCATACAGGTAACAGCGCCAGGTACCAAAATCGCCTTTAGCGCCCTGTCCTTCAATCAATCCAAAATTAAAGTTCTGGAATTTCAGGTAGCCGTCCCGGTCGCCGATGTTACCGTGCACACCCCAGTATAAAATGGCATTATCAATTTGGGGCTGGGCACTGGCAGTCCACGATGTCCAGGTGGTAGTACCACGTGCCTGACGATCAACATCGCAGTTTGACCAGTAATGGAAACCTACATCCACAGAAGTACTGCTGGCTGAATAAATATTGGGCGTACCCTCCGCACAAGTTGATAAAGTATGCGGAGCTTCGAATGTTTTGGCTACTGCGCCGTTCTGCAGATCTGTCCAGCTGTTAAAATAGCTGAATTTTAGGTGGTTGTTGGGTTCCTGCTCCCAAACCATTACAAAACCACCGGTTGAGGTAGCAGCAATAGTAGGCTGCGATGCGCCACCGTTGTTACTGCCTGCCAACTCGCGGATCCAGGTCCAGTGCAACAGATCGGTTGATGATGCCACATTAGTTTTAAAGGTACCGTTGATCATGGTATGATAAACCCCAATGTACCCGCCCGATGGATTGGCGATGATCTTGAGGCAATCCATGGTTTTGCCGGTATTGTCTTTAGCATTGTAAATTTTACCATCGGCGGTGGTCACATTTTCAACAATGCTGCGCAGGGCAGCCCTGGGTGCATCAGATGGTGGCGCAGCGGCCACTTTCTGTATGCTGTCTTTTTGTTTGTCGGCCGCGGTATTGTTGCTCTTTTGACAGGATGCCAATACCAGCAGCATAAGCATGCTTTTAATCATCATGGTGTGTGTTTTCATAGGTGGTTAATTTTGGTTAATAGATAATTGGTTAATTTTCCGTTACCATTTCAAATCAACCTTAATACCATCCGGGCTGTTGCCAAAACCCAGGTAAAGGGTATTTGACGATGCATCCCATGATGTTTTCACATCGCTGATATTTTGGCCTGTGCTATCGGTTACCTTGGTTTCCTTAGGTTGCGCGGGTAACAGCACACGTACACTATTTAATGTTTTTGCCGGACTTTTAGCTACAAACGAATAACTGCTGCCCTGCCTGTTTTCGTTATAAATTCTTGATGCCGATGCCAGTACCTGCGGTAGCTTTTTATTGGGCACACGGTTCACTACATATAATAAGGACTGCTCACCGGGGTTCACTACTTTTTCATTCAGTACCGGCAATTGCGGATCGAACAGATCGATCACCGGACCTTTGATAGTATAAGGCTTGCTGTCGGCATTCTCGTCCATTACGGATACTACATCATACGGACCACGTTCCAGGTACAGGCTATTTTTAAATGTCAGCTCACCGGCTTTGGCCTTTTGCTCGTAGGCTTGTTTTACGGTGCTGATGTAGTTATCATCTTTGCCAGCTTCCAGCACATACTCTTTAGGATTTTGCCTTAATACATAAACCGAGCCTTTGCCTACTTTAAACTCCTGCTCATCTTTTGTTGGATTGATGCCCAGCAGCTTGAACAAATGCTGCGATGGCGCGGTAAATTTATTACCCTTGGTATCCCACCATTCCATAACCGACTGATACGGATCATCATCCCTGCCGCAATAGATCAAAACACCGCCCTGTTTTACCCAGTTGGCAAGATAAGTATGTACCGCTGCCGATACTGGCTTCATGTTGGAATAACTCATCACCAGTACCTTGATGTTTTTTAACGATGCCGGGTATTCCAGGTTTTCCATATGCACAGTTTGCACAGGTACGCCACGTTTCAACAAGGGCAGCGTTTGACCGTAAAAGTTGGAAAACTGCGGATCTTCAAAACCATTATGCGTTGGGAAGCGCTGAAACATCAATGTATTGCTCATCAGCACACCAATACCATTTACACCCGATACTCTGTTGGTGGATACCGGCATGCTGTTCAAGGCGTTCACCATGATCTGCATCTGGGTGGAATAAAACTGCGGGATCAGCGTCTTTTGGTCGGTGCCTGCAACTTTGTATGGATGGGTGTAGATACGCTCGGGCCATGGCATCACCTCGTAATCGGCAACCATGGGATATAGCAATTTGGCGGTGAAGGTAGCCTGGTAATTACGTTTGTAATCGCTCCAGTCGCGCGGCCAATCCTCAATAGGGTCGGTCAGGAAAAATACTTTACGACCGGTTGGCGCGGTCATCGAAACTACCGAGCCATACTCCAGGAAAGCATTCTCGAACACACGCTCTTTACGCTGTCCATTAAAAAATGTCGGCTCGCGCGAAGTGCCCGTCCATACCTGCGCAATGTAACCATCAATACCCGGCAGCGACGCCAGGCTGGCTTCCGGGCTCACAATTTGCCACGACGAATAGTTCACCAGCGAGTGGGTAGCTATAAATACTTTAATATTTAACCCTTTGCTTTTTCCATAGGCTTTGGCATAGTTGGATACCTCTTTGATGGTTTCAAAGTACAGGTGATATTTCAACTTGCTCGACAAGTAAGTATTCTCGGCCGATGCATCCTGCGGTTTCCAGGGGAAGCCATAATACTTTTGCCATTGCTCTTTAAAGCCCGCGCTGTATCCGGCACGTGCCCAAAACTCGGGCTCCTCTAAAAAGATGTTGGTAATACCCGCGTTGATCACTTTTTTTACCACCGCGGTTTTCATGTATTCGATGAACGAAGCATCGGGCACTACATAGGGCATGTCCTTACCGTGAAAGATGGTATCGCCCTTAATAGTTACCTGGCCTACGCCCAGGTGGTTTTTGCCATCCCATTTTCCTAAAAAATAATCTTTATAGTCGCCCCAGGCTATGCCGGTCATAAAATTTACCTGGTAGCCATGGTCGCGCCAGGATTGCACGCGCTGTTCAAAGGTTAAACCCGGGCGGTCATTGGCGCCATAAACAATGGCGATGTCTGACCGTACATCGATCTCTGGAATCCAGGGGCTGCTTGTCTGGAAAGCCGTTTTCTCCGGCAGTTTAACCGGGTTTGATTTTTGCGCATAACCAGCGAGCGATAATGCGATGAGGAAACTGGAAAACAGAATGTTTTTCATAGATATTATTTGTAGTACTTTCTAAAATAAACGGAAGGACCTAATATCCTTCCGTTTTAATATATGACAAAATTTAAGGAACGGTTACCGTTTTAACGTCGGTATAATTATAATAATTTAACCCGTATGATACCCTGGCACCTACCCTCACAAAGTACTGGCGTTTGCCCGGCAGCGGACCGCCAATGGTAGTAACACTTAAAGTTTTACCTACCGACGTGCTGGCATCCGAGCCGCTAAGTTTTGGTGTATACCGGTTATCATAATTATTGTTTCCCACGTATTTGTTTGAATTAATAAACACTGCTATATCACTTATATCCTGCTGAAAATTGGGATCGCTGGTACCGCGGGTAATTTTAAAGCTAGTGGTGATGGTACCATCGGCGTTAACAACCGGGTCGCCAACAAAATCGATCCTTAAAAATGGTTCTACCGAAAAATTTACCGTAGTTACATCTTTCACATCCACCGTCTGGCTTTTATCCACAATGGTTTTGCCGTTATTATCCACCTGCACCATCGGCACAAAAGGCCCTTCGGCCGAGATCACATTTTTTCCCGCGAAGAGTTTGGTATTATTATAGGTACCATCCTGATACGAGGATATATAAAAAGGTGTAGGGTTACTGCTCCAGCTTATTTCCAATAGTTTTATCCTGGTGCCCGAGCCCTGTTCGGTTTGTATGCTTTTACCGGTAACGGCATCAGATACCACCCCTTTTAAGGTTACATCGGGCGCGGCATAATTATCAACCTTTTTGCACGAGCTGCCTGCTGCAACCAATACACTTAACGCTATGCTATAAAATATTTTTTTCATCTCTCTTAAAATTAATAACCCGGATTTTGAATTAAATTCTGACTCTTCTGTATCTCGCCCTGCGGAATTTGCTCATAGTACCAGCGCACATCAAAAGTATAGCGGCTGTTGCGCTCATCTAAACGGGCATCAAAAAAGTACTTGCCGTCGTTGGCCGAGTAAAATGGCATCAGCGTACGGTAAATGGTACTGTTTTGTTCCTTATCAATCACACGCCAGCGGCGCAGGTCCCACCAGGTTTTGTTTTCAAAGCCAAGTTCTTTTTTCCTTTCGGTACGCACTACATTAATATCGCTCAGGTCGGTTGGGCTCAGCAGCAGGTTGGCACCGGCCCTTTCACGAATCTGGTTAATGGCGGTAAACGCGTCCTGTAAATAGCTCTTATCATTCTGGCCCAAAGCATTCAACTCCACTGCGGCTTCGGCCCGGTTTAACAGTACTTCGGCATAACGCATTTCCAGCCAGGTTTGGTCAGACCGGTTTTCCAGCACTTCTGATGTTGGTTTATCGGGTACCAGGTTTTTGCGGATCGAGAAGCCCGATACGGAGCAAGTTCCGTCGCCGGTAAAATAACCGCTTAAGCCGGCGGGGTTCATGGTTGTTCCATTTGGTAAAGTGTAGGGTGTCTGGCTCGCGTTTGATGATTGTACCATATGATCGGTAGGATAATGCGCGGTTGAACCAGCCGGCAACAGCGGACTGATACCACCTGTTGAACTGCCGGTATAAATACCACGGCGGATCTCGATGCTTACCCCTTTAAATACATCGCCCGGCAAAATAACGGTAGCCCGCAATCTTGGTTCGGCATTGGCAAACAGATCCATAGTATTGGTGTACAGATCATATTTACCACCGGTTGTAGTTTTAATGGTACCATCGGCATTTTTAGGGATACCATCAAACATCTCCACAAAGTTCAGTGTAGGGTTAATTTCCGAAGAGTACCCATTAGCGCCCATCAACTGGCGGGGCACATTGTAGGCATCATAACCGTGTACCGACTCGGGGTAATGATACTGGCGTACAAACACATTCTCGGGACTGGTGGCATCAAAAAACAGGTTCACATAATTTTGATACTGCGCGTTCTTATCGCCCGCGGCCCATGCTTTTTTGTACAGACTGTATTTACCATCAAGCAATGCAGCGGCATCATAAGCAGCTTTAAAATAGGTAACCGCTTTAGCCGCCGGTATACCGCAAAGCCTGTTGCCGCTGGCATCGGTAAGGTTAATACTATTGTATTTGGCGATGGAGCCCGCATACAACATGGCACGCGATTTAAAACCGGCGGCCACATATTTATTGGCCCGGCCTACCTGGTTGCTCTCGCCCAAATTGGCATAAGCATAATCCAGATCGGTGGATATAAAGTCATAAACCTTTTCTTCTGATGAACGTGGAATTTTTAATTCATCGATGCTTTGTGCCGGATATTGTAATACTTTATCTACAATGGGCACACCACCATAACGTTTCACCAGGGCAAAATAGGTGGCGGCTCGCAAAAAGCGGGCCTCGCCCAGCCATGCGCTTACCTGTGCAGGCGTAAAGTTCGACGAATATTTAGGCAGCGTTTCAGCAAAATAGTTGGCATCCCTAATCAGCGTATAGGCGTCGCCCCAGTAACCAAAGGTTTCCTGTGTGGCGCTGTTCTGGTCGCGGCTCAGGCCCTCGCCACTGATACAGCTGAATGGACTGATGATCCAGAAAAAGTTTAATCCCCGGGTTGGTGAATACCTGAAATCCTCGATAGGCAATTCGGCGTACATACGGGCCATGTAGGCCTGTATACCGGCACTGTTACTAAAAACGTCATCGTCTTTAACGATACTTGGCGGCAACGTATCGAGCTTTTTGCATGCCGACGTCCAGCAAAGCAAAACAGCAAATATGATATATGTATATTTTTTCATGATCTGTATGGATTATAATTTAACATTTACACCAATGGAGAATATTTTATCTAATGGGTATAAATAGCCGTAAGTGGCCGATGGGTGTTCCGGATCAAGATATTTCAGGCCGGTGATGGTTAATACGTTATAACCATTTACAAATATCCTGGCTCCTTTGATACCTATCTTTTTAGCCACCGCGTCGGTAATACTGTAACCTATCTCGGCCGATTTAAGCCTGATGTATGCCGCGCTGTGGATGTTGGAGAGCGAGTTTACATCGGCAGTGGTACCGGTAAGCGCAAAGGTGCCTGGTGTCCATACGGTGTTCGGATCGTAAGGATCGGCTTTAGGATCGGTTGGGTGATACCTGTCCAGGAACATGCCCAGGGCACTACCCCCACCCCATAGCGGTATGTTAAGCTGTTCGATATAGGATACATTGATACCCGCGGCTCCCTGCCATACGGTACTGATGTCAAATCCTTTGTACGAACCACCCAGTGTTAAGCCAAATGTTGTTGATGGCACACTGTAGTTGTTGTTACTTACGTTTTGAGCTATAGGGTGTACATCCTGATCATTGATCACGCCATCGCCATTCCAGTCCTGCAAAATATAATCGCCCACTACCGCGTTACGTGATACAAACTGCGGACTGTTCAGAATCTGCTGATAGTTTTGGTATTGTCCGTTTGAACCGTATCCCCAGAAGATATTATTATAGCGGTTATCGTTGTTATTGTGCCAGTTAAGCTGTGAATTACCATACGCCGAATGCACCTTGCTGATCCATTGCGTACGGGTATACCCGAAGGTTCCTTTTACAAAATAGTTAAAGCTGCCAATATGGTTACGGTGATTAACCTCGATATCAAAACCCTGTGCACGGTCGCTGTTCAGGTTTTCCTGTGGCAAGCCTGCGCCCACTACACCTGGTAAATTATCGGCACGGGTATCCAACAGGCCGCTTCTGTCGCGCCTGAAAGCGTCAACCGTTAAACCCAGCAAACCATGCCAGGCCTGCAGGTCGATACCGGCATTGTAAGTTTTGGCTACGTACCAGAAAATATACGGATTGGGGATGCCCCTGCTTTGCGCGCCATTAACAAAAGTACCGTCAAATACCGAACCCGGAGGCGTTTGGTTATTGCTGCCGTTTGCCGGATAATTATAACCGCTCAGAAATTGGTAAGCATTTAAACCGGCGTCATCACCCAGTTTGGCGTATGACAGGCGGATCTTCAGATCATCCACAAATGATAGTGCCGATGAGTTTTTAAAGAAACCTTCCTGTGACACCCGCCATCCTACTGATGCGCCCGGGAAAAAGCCCCATCTTTTAAGCGGTGAGTTTTGCGAACTGGCGTCATCCCTGAAACTGAACTCGGCCAGGTACTTGCCTTTATAATCATAATTTACCCTGCCCACAAATGATTTGGTTACAATATCATATGGAAAATCGCCATCCACAGTGGCCGTTTGGTTTAAGGCATTACCGGCCTTTAACTGGTCTACCGGTAAGGATAATTGACGTTGCGCGTTAAAATTATCGCCTTTGCGCTCACTCTCTTCATAAAGGGCTAAAGCCGTAATGTTGTGCCCACCCTTAAGCGCGCGGTTATAGTTTAATGATAATTGCATTAAACTGGTTGGCTTTTCATAAAACTGCCTGGTTAATGAGCCCGGTGTTTGATTAGCTATAGCGTTATAAGTATTGGAGTTAGCATCATAAGTATACTGGTTGTATGGTTTTTGGTATTGCTTATTGCTCGACATGTAATAATCGTAGTTATACAAACCTTTGGCGCTAAGCCCCGGTACAAATGGCACATTATACGTTGCCGAAACTGATGATTGCAGCCACTTATTGTTGATCTGTTTATAACCATCAATATCGGCATCAGCCATCGCAACCGGGTTTGATCCGTCAACCTCGCCATTGTTCAGATATTTTGGGTTGTTGTTGGCATAAATGCTTTGCGTAGGCACCTGGCGCCAGAATGAACGGATGATCCACCAGGCATCCTGGTAGGGCTGGTTCTTTTGTTCCAGTGTTCCGCTCAGGTTCACATCCACGGTAAGATTCTTATTGACTTTGGTGGTGAGGTTTGAGCGCAGGTTATATCGTTTATAGTTCAGGTCGCCGCTTTTGAAAAAGCCGTCCTGATCGGTAATACCCATACTCACAAAATAGCTGCTATTGTCGGTACCGCCGCTGGCGTTCAGGTTATGCTGCTGCTGGGGGGCGCTGTTGGCAAAAACATTGCCATACCAATCGGTACTGGTTTTGGTACCGTTGCGGTAAGCGGCAAAATCGGCATCGGTATATTTTACCTGGCCACCGTTTACGTTATGCAGCAATTGCTCGTTAACCAGGGTCATATAATCTAAAGCGCCAACCGGTTTGGGCATATACGCCGGTATCTGCCAGCCATAAGTACCCGAGTAATTCAGATCCACCGTACCCTTTTTGCCTTTTTTGGTAGTTACGATCACCACACCGTTTGCCGCGCGCACACCATAAATAGCCGCCGAAGCATCCTTCAGTACAGATATGCTTTCAATATCATTAGGATCCAAACGGGTGATGTTATCGCGGGGGATACCGTCAATAACCACCAACGGATTTCCAAAACCACGAATATCAAAAGCGTTATCAAATGATCCCGGTTCGGCCGAGTTTTGTACAATGCGTACACCGGCTACTTTACCGGTAAGCATATTCAGCACGTTTTCGTTTTTGGTAGTTACGATTTCTTTGTTGGTAACCGAGGCGATAGACCCGGTAACGGTGGCTTTTTTCTGTGTGCCATAACCTACCACTACTACCTCGTTCACATTGGTGGCGTTTGATGCCAGCGATACTTTAATACTGTTTTGGCCCCCTACAGGAATCTCCTGCGTGGTGTAACCCACAAACGTAAATACCAGCGTTTGCTCGTTTGTGGCATTAATGGTGAACTTGCCCTCCACATTGGTAACCGTACCAATGGTTGTGCCCTTGATCTTGACGCTTACGCCGGGCAAGCCCTGCCCGGTTTCGTCCACAACGGTACCGGTACGGTTGCTTTGAGCCATAGCCGCCGAGCATACAAGCAAAAACAAAAGAGCCATGATACCATGCCGTACCACACCTTTAAATTTTGCCGGATAATGGATACCATGGCACCCACCATAATAGGTAAAAATTTCCTTCATAAATAATTGATTAAAATGGTTTATAATAATTTGCCCAAATGGTGTTTGGTATAAACAGGCTGGTTAAACCTGCACATTGGCATTACGCACACATTTGGCGCAACAATTATATGCCCGGCGGTATTAAAAGATGGGTTAATAAACGGGTTAACTCGGCTAAAATTTCATTAACCATAGCGAATTAAGTGGATTAACATCACAAACCACCCTGAATTTATTTTCAGGATCCCTACAGGACAGGTTAACCGTTACGATGTACGCCTTACTTATAAGATACTTGTCATCCTGAGCGGAGCGAAGGATCTATTCATCAACAAGTATGGCGCAGACCCGCTCTTGGCCGCGGGAGGGCCTTTACTTTGTAGCCACAAAGTAACCAAAAGGCTTTCAGCAGAAATGCTTCTTTGCGCTCATAGCCTTTGCCCTGCAAAGCGGACAGAACCACGGGCCGCTAAACCTTACCTCCACTTACGTTCGCTCATTATTCCCCGCTTCAGGTAAGGTTCGCAATGCCCTTGCAACTGCACCACCCACCATTGTTCTGCCCACTTTCGCCCGAAGCTTATCTGCTGACGGGGGAAGAAAGAAAAGAAATCATGAAAATCCTTTAATCCTAAGAATCATGGTTCAGACACCCCCCGCGTTAGTTAGTAGCGGATACCGGCCTGTGGCTAATGCCTTGTGGCGTATGAGCGGATAGCCCGGGCCGAAGGTAACGCCCTATTGGCTAATCCCACAAATTTTTCGTATCTTTATATCAACAAAACAGCCCGGTTCTCTTTTTTACCAGAGAATCGGGCTGTTTTGTTAAGAGCGAAACAAGGTCAAAAATCAACCGCTTTGCATTTAGTTATTTGACAGTCAATAAATTAATACTTTTTAAAGTTTCAGAAATCACAAAAAACAGTGTTCAAATTTGTTAAAAAGTGTTAAAATGAAGGTTTTTTGAATGTTTTTCGCCCATTTTTAGCCCGAAATAGGGCAGAAAAGTGTTAAAATTTAAGGTTTAAAAAGTTTTCTGACTGGCAAATGGCTAATTGCTTTTACTTCGGCTCGGTTTTGTTGGAGCAGATCTTATCAAAAGGTACCTGGTAACTGATACCCAACGATTTTTCATACTCGGCGGTAAACTCGTCATATACCTTGCGGGCATATTCAATGCCTTTGATGCGACGCAGAGCCTTGAGCTTATATTTCAAGGCGGTATCATTAAACGGGTCGATATTTAAAACCACCCGGGCAATATCCAGCGCCTTGCGGAAATCGCCACTTTCATATATCTTTTTCACCTGGGGTAATATCACGGGCATCAGGGTTTCTTCGTAGCCAAGTTTAATGTCATCCAGCCAGGTTTCGGGAATATATTGCAGCAAGCCACCACGGGCAATCAGATCAAAGTACTGAAGGACAGCTGCCTCAGAGTTGTTGATCTGCTCCAGGGCTCCGGTTACCGTAAAGTAATCACAGAAAAGTTTATCATCCAGCTTAAAACAATAGGTATCGTTCAAAAAGGTAAGTTCAATACCCTCTATATCGGCAATGATGTTGCGCAGGTGGTTAATGGTTACTCCTTTGATGTTCTTTGTTTTTACCACATCCTTATCGGGCCATAAAATGGTAGATATTTTTTTGGATACCACCCCGGTAGCATTCCGGCTGTTGAGCAACAGGAGGATGAACAGCTGCTTTATTTTAGGACTAAACAGGTAGGTGATATCCCGGCTGCTTTTATCGTAAACGGTAAATTCACCCAGCAGATAAATGGCGTTAGCCCGCTTTTCATCGTTTTTTTTATTTATAACTACTGTCCCAGTATCTTCTTCTCCGAGTGGTTCTCGCGCTGCTTGCTCCTCTCTTCTTTTTTTGATGAGCACGATTGTTAGGCCGATAACCAGAACAGCTGCCAGCCCAAATATTACATATTTGAAAACCGGACTGGCGGGGGCAATAGCTTTTTGAGATTGTTCGTAATCCTGCTGGCTCACCGGCGGGAACTCCAGCGCCAGGATCCGGATAGTCGACCGGTTAGGATCGGTAAACTCCTGAATGGCGCATAAGAATTCGTCCTGCACGGGATTAAAAAACAGGTTAATATCGCTTTCGATCCGTTCAGACGTAACCGGGATAGTTCCGCTGACCGCTTGGTACGAACCGTCTTTGATGGAGAATCTATATAACCGTAATTGGGTTTTTGGATGTTCATGCGGGTAGCAGAGCGCATAAAAGTATCTGCCGTCTTTAGCCATGATGAGGTTATTGGTAGGTACAAAATCCTCTTCGTTGGGTTTTATTTCCCAGCATTTTTTGATCGTATGGTTAGTCAGGTTAACCCGGTACAGGTCATAAAAATGTCGCCCGCCCACAATCTGGTTACCCGACTGGTTACCATAGCCGCCAAAGATGTAAACCTCATTATTTCCATTAGCCTGGCTACTGGCCGAAAAAAAGCGCGGAGTAATGCGATCGCCGGTGAATGCTATTTTATCCCAGTTATCAGTTTGCGTATTGAGTCTGAAAAAATCATTATGATAGGCAAACGAGCCGTAGCCGCCAAACAGGTAAAGATCATGTTGATCCTTATCATAGAAAATGTTGTGATGGTGCCTTTGTTCTTTGATATTAGCGTTCCCTACTATGTCCCACTTCAAAGTAGCCAAATCAAGCGATGCTACGCATGGCGCCGGTTTAGATGCCCGTAATACCTCGTAAGCATACAACTTATTCTCCGCGGTGTTCAGAATACTTTTACCCAGAAATAAGGGAACTGGTGTTTTGTTTTGAAAAGCCTGGGCCGATATCCTTCCGCTCCTCATATCATAATGAATGAGTGAGTCGCTCTTAAAAATAAGCAATGATTGATCTTTGGGATTGAAATTGGCTCCCGCTACTTCACGAAAACTAAAAGCGATCCTCTTTTCCCAAAAGTAAGAGCTGTTAATGAGCCAGACCGGGTTATCTACATGTCCCCGAATTTCGCCTGAACCATCGTGTACCTCGTTGCCAGACCATTCATTTAGCGGAAAAGTAAAGGTTTTATTATCGTCACTTACTATTAAATTTTTAACCGCCATTTTGGGCACATCAGAATAATGCGGGTTTTTACCAAAGGTGATGGTGGGTATTATCTTGCTCTCAAAACCAAAATCGCTGGCCCTGTATACTTGGCCATTTACAAAAAATGCTACGGTATTTGCTTTCAGATTGATATCCACTTTAACATTTATCCAGATCCGCTTATTTAATTGCGATAAACGAAGCGGTATCTTGATCTTGTTGCTTTTACTATCGATGTTAAAATTAAGCGCAGGCGAACCGTCAATATTATATATATAGGTTAAACTGTAGGAGTTTTTATGGCCGTCGATAATATTAAAAACATAACCCAGGTGCTCATTGTCCCATAATGACAGGTCGAAGTTCATCCGCAGATGGTCATAAAAAGCAGGCACATCCGAGCTGAACACGGTATAAGAGGTGCGTTCGCCCATCAGGCTGTCGTTTGAATTAAACATTAACCCTTGTGCCTGGCTTTTAAGTGCCGGCACGAGTAAAATAAAAAGAAATACGATCTTATATACCTTTAATTGAAGTATTAAAAATTTATCTTTTTTTATCATCGCAGGGGATTCGTTTACAAAAAACCAACCTGGGCGGCCAGTTCAAATAACAACGCTAAAATATAGTTTTTTTAAGTAACAGACAGCCTAAAGACCGTGGTGTTGCCTGGCTTTTTTATAATTCATGCCACTATCAAAAATACATCTGCTTTGCGACGTCTAAACACCTTAATAAAATTTCGTTACACGAAATATAATTCACTAAAAACAACAGTAATGATTGGCGACATACCGACGCATTACATCAAACACTTTAAGGTTATTGCTTGTGCGGTTACTAGCAGCTTCCTGGCCTTATCCTGCACAAAGCTCCTCATCCTGGCCCTATTGAGATCTTTAGCTGCAAGTAAATCAACACTTTCAATACCAGTTGCTTACGAAGTGGGTTTACATGGTTTACACTTTTCATGGTTAAAATTATTTTATTTAATTGACAATCAAATACTTAATCTTAACTTATCATCAAATAACGGGTTTACATGTAAACCCACTCAGGATTACCCGAAAAAAAACCTAAGGAGACCGAACCAGTTTTGACCCCGGCAAAACAACGACCAAGTATATCAACTATCAAAGCCGTGTTCTGCCGAAATATTTTGTAAGATTTCATAGCACAAATGTTAATAAATGTTAAATCCACAGGTTAATTTGTTAAATATTTTTGAATACTAAAGTTTTAGTTATACCTTGGTTTCCATAAATAACCTTATGAAAATCACAATACCTGCACTACTAATTCTTTGTTTAAGTACGGTTTCGGTGTTTGCCCAAAATACCTATTCTATTAAGGGATCGGTTGCTGATACGGCCTCCAGTTCCAAATTAACCAATGCCACTGTCAGCGTATTAAATGCCAAAGATTCTATTCTTCAAAAGTTTACCCGGGTAAAAGATGGTAATTTTGAGATCAACAATCTCAAAAAGGGGAAACTGATATTGCTGGTTACTTATCCAGGCTATGCCGACTATGTAGACCGCTTTACCTTAGACTCCGCACATACCACGCATGATTTTGGTCGCATTAAAATGATATTGAAAACCCAGCTGCTTGCCGAAGTAATTATTAAGGCAAAAGCCGCTGCTGTTAAAATAAAAGGCGATACTACCGAATTTAATGCCGCGGCATTTACCGTACAGCCCAATGCCAAGGTAGAGGACCTGCTCAAGGAATTACCGGGCATACAGGTAGATAAGGATGGTAAAATTACAGCCCAGGGGCAAACAGTAAGTAAAGTATTGGTTGATGGTGAGGAGTTTTTTGGTGACGACCCTACTTTGGTTACCAAAAACCTGCGCGCCGATATGGTTGATAAAGTACAGCTATACGATAAAAAGAGCGACCAGGCCACCTTTACCGGTATTGACGACGGTGTAAAAAACAAAACCCTGAACATTAAACTAAAGGAGGACAAAAAGAATGGTTACTTCGGCAAGATAGACGCCGAAGGGGGTACTGATAAATACTACCAGGAGCAACTGATGTTTAACCGCTTTAAAGGCAAACAAAAATTTTCGGTCTATGGAACTATCGGTAATACCGGTAAAACAGGTTTGGGCTGGGAAGATAATTCCAAGTATGGCAACTCCAACAATGGTATGGAGTTTGGCGATGGAGGCGAGATCTATTTTTATGGAGGCGGTGGTGATGACGGCCTGGATTCATTCAACGGCCAATACAACGGTCAGGGTATACCGCTGGCGCGCACGGGCGGCGCACATTATGATACCAAATGGAATAGCGACAAGGAATCTATCAATACTAATTATAAAGTAGGTTCTTTAAATGTTGATGGAACCACCAATACACAAACTCAAAACAATGTTCCGGGGGCCAACGGTCAACCGGGAATTATTTTAAATAGCAATAGCGATAAAAACTTCCACAATCACATCTTCAGGCAAAAACTGGATGCTACCTACCAATTAAAGATCGATACTTCATCCAATCTCAAAATATCTGTTGATGGTACTACCAAAAGTACGGTGACCGATAACGATTATCATACTACAAGCCTGCGTAATGATACTTTATTGAATAAAAGCACCAGAAGTGTGATCAATAACGGCGATCAAAAAATATTCAATGCCAATGTATTTTATAATAAGAAATTCAAAAAAGTAGGCCGTAGTTTTTCTGTAAATTTTACCGAGGCCTATAATCAAAATAAGTCACACGGTTTTTTAAATTCAGAAATAAACTACCTTTATGGTAAGAAAGGGCCTATTGACAGCACAGTGCATATTGATCAGTATAAAACAGGCCTGAGCGAAGGTAATATTATCAATACCAACTTTACCTATTCAGAGCCTTTTACAAAAGCCCTTGCCCTGGTATTAAATTATGGTTTAAATATCAACAATGGAAAGTCAGATACACGCTCATTTGATAAAGACGCTTCTGGTAATTATACCGTACAAGATGACTCGCTGAGTAACAACTTCAAGCTCAATCAATTGTCAAACCAATTTGGAGCTATCTTTAATTATAATAAGAAAAAAGTCATTATCAATTTTGGTTCTAAAGTATCTGCGGTAAACTTCAAACAGATCAATGAATTTACCAATAGCACATTTACACGCAATTTTGTGAATTGGTATCCGCAAGCCAGTTTTCAGTACAAGTTTTCGCAACAGCAATCTTTGCGGATAAATTATAATGGTAATACCACACAACCTACTATTGATCAGATACAACCGGTACGCGTAAACACCGACCCATTGAATATTACCCTGGGTAACCCTAATTTAAGGCCCTCGTTCACTAACCGCATAAGTATCAATTACAATTCCTATAAAATAATAAGCAGTCAATACATCTGGCTTGGGGGCTCCTATTCCCAAACCATTAATCCTATTGTAAGTAATGTAACTACCGATGCTTTAACCGGAGCAAGTACATATCAATCATCCAATCTTAAAGGTCATCAAACCTCCAATATGTATTTTTATGGCGGTTATGATCAAAAGATACCAAAGATCGATATGAATGCCGGCCTTAACTTAAACATGAATGGCAGCGATTATTTTAACCTTAACAACACACAACTGGTAGAAACCAAACAATACACCTACTCTGCCAGTTTACGATTATCAAAATACAAGCAAAAGAAATATGATTTCTGGGCAGGGGCAGGGCCAACCTACACGGTAAACTCCCAGTCGTTACAAACACAGCTCAATAATAATGGACGGGGCTTTAACGCGTACGGCGGCTTTAATGTGTATCTGCCAGCTAAGTTCCAGATAGGTACCGATGCTAATTATCAGTATAACGCGGCAACACAATCCTTCAACGAAGATTTTAGGCGCACTACTTTAAATGCAAGTATTACCAAAGCATTTATGAAAGATGAAAGCCTTAAATTATCGATATCAGGCAATGACCTCCTGAACCAGAACGTAGGCTATAACCGCACCGGCTCGGCCAACCAGTTAACCCAGGAACGGTACACGGCTATAAAAAGATACTTTATGCTTTCACTTGTTTGGGATTTTAATCACATGGGCGGCGGCACACCTAAAAAATAATCACTATGAAATACATCATATTAACCATCACTATATTTTTTGCGCTTGGCAGCAACAGGCTGTTTGCCCAAAACAAACACTTTACCGAAAACGGCACCATTACGTTTGAGAAAACCATAAATATGTACGCCCTTATTGAAAAACAGATCAATAAGGATAATGAAAGTTATTTGCGCCCGGCCTTCGATTCTTATAAGAAATCACAAAAGCAATTCAAAGCTTTGAAAAGCACCATGACCTTTGGCAACAACAAAACGCTGTATACACCCATTGAACCCGAAACCGCAACAGGTGGCTTTTTTAGCGACAGCCCCATGGCCGGGCAGGTAAATACGGTTTTTACCGATCTTTCTGCCGGCAGTGTTATCAACCAGAAAAAGGTATTTGAGGAAACCTTCCTGGTGAAAGATAGTACCCGCAAGATAAACTGGAAGATCACCAGCGAAACCCGTGAAATTGCCGGCTATACCTGTCGCCGTGCTAATGCCCTGGTGCTCGACTCTATTTACGTTGTGGCTTTTTATACCGAGGAGATACCTGTATCTGGCGGTCCTGAATTATTTAACGGTTTACCGGGGATGATATTGGGTGTGGCCCTGCCCCATGAAAACATGACCTGGTTTGCCACCAAAGTAACCGATATGCCTGTTGACGAGAAGAGCCTGGCCCCACCTAAAAAAGGCAAAGCGGTTAATAACAAATCATTGTATACCACATTATCTTCTGTAATGAAAGACTGGGGCGAATATGCCAGACCCTATTTAAAGGCTTTCATGCTATAAATAACAAAATGCAACCAACCTGAACATTATACAATTAGTTTATCGCGATTGGTGATAAACAAACAAAGCCATACGTAAATTACGTATGGCTTTTTAATTTCAAATATCTGTTAATCGGATGCTATACTACTCAGCGTTGGCCAATGCCCTGTCTAAATGAACATAACCGCCATCTACATAAATAAGCTGCCCTGTGGTGTGGCTTGAGCATGGCGACAATAAAAACGCGGTGGTATTGGCAATTTCCTCGGCGGTAGTCATGCGGTTGCCTAGTGGTATCTTGGCTTCAATTTCGCGCAATTTACCATCCGGATCTGGTAATGTTTTTATCCAGTTGGCATATAGCGGTGTCCAGCATTCGGCCACTACAATGGCGTTAACGCGGATGCCATATTTCAACAATTCAACAGCCCATTCGCGGGTTAAAGCATTACGCCCACCGTTTGATGCTGCATAGCCAGAGGTATGGCCCTGACCGGTATCTGCCGTTTTTGAGGTGATATTCAATATAGCCCCCTTTGATTTTTTCAGTTCGGGTAAAGCATGATGGGCCATCAGGTAATAATGCACCACATTTTTATGCAACGATGCCATAAAGCCTTCATAATCGCCGCTCTCCAATCCTACGCCATCGTTTACACCAGCATTATTCACCAGGCCATCAATACGGCCAAACCGGGCAACTACAGCTTTAATAGCATGCTCACTTGCTGCAGGGTCTGTCAGTTCTGCCACTACCTGGAAAGCCCTTCCTCCTGCTGCCTCTACCGCATGTACCGTCTTAAGGTTATCCGCCTCTACCCTACCAACAATAACCGGTATGGCACCTTCAGCAGCTAATACTTTTACAATCCCTTCGCCAATGCCCTTTGCACCACCGGTTACTATAATTACCTTATCTGTGAGTTCTAAATTCATCTTTATATATTATATCTTATTCAATACTTTAATGAGAAACTGAAATTTTCACCTCTTTTACTTTCAGGTTTTTTATGGCAAAATAAAACACAAACAAAAAGCAGGCTGCCGGTACCAGATAGGCTATTTGTATATTAGTTAGATCGGATAAACGCCCCATAATTGGAGGGAAAACCGCGCCGCCCACAATAGCCATGATCACCAGTGAAGACCCTTCCTTTGTTTTGGCTCCCAAACCACGGATACTTAAAGAAAAAATGGTTGGAAACATGATCGACATAAAAAACTCAACACCTATCAATGCAAATACCGGGAATTTTCCATGCAGAAAAACAGAAACCGCAATCAGTATCACATTGGTAATACCAAAAATGGCCAGTAATTTTACCGGATTAATAAACGTCATTAAAAATGTGCCTACAAGTCGTCCGGCCATAAAAGCAAAAAGTGCAACCGCTAAATAATTAGATGCAAGCGTCTCATTCATACCTGCCACCCGTTCAGAAAAACGGATAAAAAAACTACCTACACAAGCCTGTGCTCCTACATAAAAAAACTGGGCAAATACACCAAATCTTAGTTGCTTTTCTTTTAACAAAGCCACTGTACGCTGAAAGAGTGATAAACTTTCGTGATGCTCCTGTCCCTCACCTTCTTCTACAATCTGAGGCAAGTGCGTACGATATAACAAAATAGCTACAATTAATACTACGCCCCCAATAATAATAAAAGGTAACTGTACAGATGATGCTTCCTTACTGAGATAAGTATTCAGTTGCTCCGTTGACATAGCCGCCTCTTGTTGCGGCGACAGCGTTTTGCCAGATAAAATAACATGCCCGCCTATATACGATGCTGCAACTGCTGCAAAGCCGTTAAACATTTGTGCAAAATTGATGCGTTGTGTAGCGCCTTCGGGATCACCCAATGCGGTGATGTAAGGATTTGCTGCAGTCTCTAAAAATGCTGCCCCAGAAAATATGATGAATAAGGCACCCAGGAAAAACGCGTAATTACGAACAATAGAGGCTGGATAAAACAAAAATGCCCCGGCCGAAAACAAAATCAACCCCAATAATATTCCCCCTTTATAACCATAACGTTTCATGAACTGCGCAGCGGGTATGGGTAACAGGAAATAAGCAATGTAAGATGCAGAATCAACCAATGAGGATTGCAAATCGCTCAGTTGACAGGCCTTCTTTAAATGCGGAATAAGGATAGGGTTAAGATTTAGCGCGAAACCCCATATAAAAAACAGCGAGGTGATGAGGGCTACAGCAAACAGATTGTTGTTCTTGGTCATTGGGTGGTTGTAATGGGTTTAATAATTAGGTTTTGAATGTGTTTATTTAAATATTATGATTTTTATCATGAAGCGAATAGCCAAGTGTTTTCAATGCTATCTTATCCAGGGCATCTATATTCCCGATAAAGTGAAATACGCTATGCTTGTGTGATAGTTTTTCGCCAGGTTTTAAAAATGCCGCGGGCGATACGCTTTCCAATTCATAAAAAGGGCCCATCTGGCTACCATTAGCCAATGGCCCGTCGTTATAGGCGTTAACGGCATCACCGGTAAAAGGTGCTGTACCCGGTTTCCATTCCTGGTTCAGGTAATCGCCTTGAGTATCAAGGTCAAAAAGTACAATCGTCAAAACATGATTTGCGGCATCGTAACTGCCGATCCTATTTTTGGCCCGGTTGGGCGGAATACCTAATTTACCACGCGATTTTCCGTCGGCTTTAAATAATAGGGTGCCGTTGTTGTACACGATCCTGTCTTTAGATATCTCGCCAAAATAGTTAGTGGTGGCCACTTTACCCGTAGCCTCTTCTTTGTAAGGTACAATAATTACCGTTTGGGGTGATGGGGTAAACATATCCAGGCTCCATAAACAGGGTGCACCGGCAGTTTTATCCCAGGCTGCGGTGCCGCTATTGGCAATGGTGTTTACCGTAGCAAACCCTACAGATTTTACCGTACTATCTGCATCAATCCCCAATAGTTGCTGGATAGCGGCAGGTTCTAATATCTCAACATCGCGTTGTAGTTTGATGGATAATGTTGTACCCGCATAATTTTGTATACTGGTACTTTTTGCGAGGCTGGCTTTTTTACCGGTTGATGAAATCAGGTCCCAACTCTCATTATCAATAGCCGGCGGGGTATGCCAGTTGTCGAACTCCATTTTGGTGCCCGGTTTAAAAAACAGGGAGAATCTGCCACCTTCGGGGCCAAGCCAAAGTCGATCCTCGCCACCGTAGGCATTCATGTGGGCATCCAATTGTTTGGCGTTAAAAGTTTCGTATTTTATCCAGCCAAAGCTTTTGCCATTCAAACCATCCGCAGTTGAGGTAAATACTTTAGCCTGGTATTTAGGAGAAACAATAACCTGTCCTTTACCATCAGCGCTGCTTAAAACAACAACACTATCCTTTGCTTTTAAAAACTCCAGATCGTAACCAAAAGTACCTTTAGCAGCTGGCGGCGGAGCTGTTTGTACGTTGCATGCATTTAAACCAACTACCCATAAAGCAAAGAATAAAATTTTAACTACTCTCATACCATGCTCATTTATGTTTTGGATTTAATGCGATAGTATTTACCAGTGTGCCTATACCATCAATCGAAATTTCAACTACGTCGCCGGGTTGCAGGGTAAAAGTAGGTGGCGGCACCAGGCAGGTACCGGTCATTAAAAATGCGCCCACGGGAAAATCACACTCGCTGTATAAATAGCCAACCAACTCCGTTAACGAGCGTTTCATTCGTGATACGCTGGTGGCATCCTTGTAAACTACTTCGTTATTACGTTTAATAAGCATTTGAATGGCCGATTCAGCAGCAATTGGCTCCGTTGCTACCAGCAAACAAGGGCCAAGCGCGGCGCTCTTTTCATATATTTTTGCCTGCGGCAGGTACAAAGCATTTTCGCCCTCGATACTTCGCGAGCTCATGTCGTTACCGATGGTATACCCCTGTATGTTTCCTTTGGAATTGATAAACAGGGTAAGCTCCGGTTCGGGAACGTTCCATTCAGAATCTTTACGGATATAAACCTCGGCGCCTGTTCCGGAGACGCGTTGCGCTATCGCTTTAAAAAACAGCTCGGGGCGTGGGGCATCATAAACCTTATCATACAAAGTGGCTCCGCCAGAGCTTTCGGACTCTTCCATCCGGGCATCCCTGCTTTTCAGATAAGTAACACCCGCCGCCCAAACTTCCTGGCTGCCAATGGGCGGTAATATTTTGCCATTTAAGTGTTCGTTTTTTACTTCGGTACTGATGGGGGTAGTATCGGCAGATATTGATTGCAGATATCCCGCAAGGTCATCGCGGTTGATGAGGCTGTCCCACTCGTCATCAATAATATAAGCCGAATCGTGATGCTCCAATAAGATGCCTTTTCCTATTTTATATAATTTCATGAGGTAGATCTGATAGCAACATTAATTAACTTCCAATTCATCACGCGACGGAAACTTGGGGAAAGGGCCGTGCGGGCCGCTCTGGTACCAGAAAACCGTAGAAGCGATATCGTCCTGCAAAGGCATATACCGCCCATCGTGTCGCCAACCCAGGGCTTGTATGGTAACCTTTAAACTTTTCTCAAACCGGATCGGGTCGGCAATATGCCAGCGATACAGGCCGAAACGCTGTGCTATATTATAGTGTCCATCACCACGGATCACCTGGTGTAAGCCGCTGTACGGACTGCAAAATTCGGTGTATTCGGTTTTATCCTCTTCTTTGCCATTGGCATCTTTATGATGGGTATCAAAATCATATGATCCGCAGAAATAATCTTCGGTACCGGTGCCATTTATCGTTGGGAATTTGGTATCGCCATCCATAAAAAACTTAATCTCACCCTCCCCCCACCAGCCATTTTTGTTGGAGCCATAGGCCAGGTACGTGCCTACGTATTGCCCTTTACCCTGAATACTATCCACCAACACAAAATCCTTTTTATAAGGCAATGGGTTTATCCTGCGAAACTGTGCATGAAAATAAGCGGCATCCTCGGGTACTTGTGTGAGTGTATAATCTACCTGGTAATAAAGCACCATGTCACGGTCGTCGATATTTTCCATGGTGATGCGGCATTTTTTGCGGAAAGGCATAGGCCAGTAGCAATTAAAAGCGCTGCCCGGATTAACGGCCACTGCCAGCGATTGCAAGGGCGCGTATTTACCCCAGCCCATGCAAAAGAAATCGCCAACAGGTACTTCTACAGACGGGGTAGTTTCACCGTCCCAATAAAAACGGAGTATGGAATAGCGCCAGTTACCAGTGGGTGTCATCCAGATATGCTGGATAGCACCGGGGCCGTCAATATCGGCAATGGTATAGGTGGTTCCCTTTTTGATAATGACGCTTGGGCTCACTTTCCAGGTTTGCCCCAGGTCGCGGGAAGCATTGGCACCGGTCCCGGTGGTGGCCATCCCGCCTTTGCCTTTTTCGCCATTAAAATTTTCCGGACTTATCGATCGGGTTTTGGCATCAGATAAACGATAAATGTTTCCGAGGTTTACATCGAGGCCATTAAATTTTTGCTGACCAAATGCAGATGATGTAACAAGAACAAACATCCAGACTACTAAAGCATAATTCTTCATCATAAGGCTATTCATTAACTATTGCTATATGCACTAATTGGAAATGCACATCGGTTTACATTGTTTGCAAATTCCCCCGGGACATACTACCTCAAGGTATTCACAATCTTATCAATAATTTTTAATTTATAAATGCGGCTTATCAGCATAACATACCTTTATTTTGGCATGAGGGGCTGGACTAAATTATTGATTGATGAAAGCTAATTTACATTTTATAAAAATTAAATTCATTTTTGCGTATGTCATTTCAGCTCATATTAAATAATCTGGCCAAACACATTCATTTAACAACCGATGAACAGGAAACCTTCACTGCCTACTTACAAACCAAAAAGATAAAGCGGAAACAGTTGTTGCTTACTGATGGCGATATATGCAGGTATTCGACCTTTGTTACTTCGGGTTGTTTGCGGGGGTATACGGTTGATAAGAGCGGAATTGAACATGTATTGAGTTTTGCCCCGCCCGATTGGTGGATTGCCGATATGTACAGCCTGCTATCACAAAAACCCGGCATTTTGAATATAGAGGCGTTGGAGGATACCGAAGTGTTATTGCTATCAAAGGTAAACCAGGAAAAACTATACCTGGAGATACCTAAGTTTGAACACTTTTTCAGGATACTGACAGAAAACTCCCTGGTGGCCAGTCAGCAAAGATTGATCGACGGCTTGAGCCTAACCGCCGAAGAGCGCTACAACAATTTTTGCAAACGCTATCCTACGCTGATAGATCACTTGCCGCAAAAACAGATCGCGTCATACATTGGCGTCACCCCTGAATTTTTTAGCCGGATGAGAAACAAAAGACACTAATACCACTAATAAAGAACGAATTGCACGAATTACTCCAAACCATACATTTTTATAATTAGAACCTATTATAATTCGTGGAATTCGTGCCATTTCATTTCTTAATCTACATCAAGTGTACATCATTGTTGTTGCCTTAAATTTGTTATACAAACAAAAAGGTAAACATCATGGCACAAACCATTTTACATAAAGCAGAAACCCGCGGCCACGCCAACCATGGTTGGTTAAGCAGTTATCAATCCTTCAGTTTTGCTAACTATTATAATCCCGAAAGGATGCAGTTTGGCGCGTTACGCGTATTGAACGACGATACGGTGGATGCCGGCATGGGCTTTGGCAAACATCCGCATGATAATATGGAGATCATTTCTATACCATTGGAAGGCGACCTGGAACATAAGGACAGCATGAACAATGTAGCGGTAATTAAAAATGGCGATATACAGGCCATGAGCGCCGGTACAGGCATTTATCATAGTGAATACAATAATGATAGAGCAAGCCAGGTAAAGTTTTTACAGATCTGGATATACCCCAATAAAAGAAATGTGGAACCCCGCTATGATCAGCTTACCTTAAACCTGGCCGACAGGCACAACAAGCTTCAACAGGTATTGTCACCTAATCCTGATGATGCTGGTGTATGGATACATCAGGATGCCTGGTTTCATTTGGGCAAGTTTGATAAAGGCATCGATACAGAATATACCATCAAAAAACAAGGTAACGGCGTTTATACTTTTGTACTGAATGGCCAACTGGAAATAAATGGACAAGTATTGAATACCCGCGACGCATTAGGCATCTGGGACACCGATCAATTTAAAATAACAGCGCTTACAGATGCTGAGTTTTTATTGATAGATGTTCCGATGGTATTTTAAGTTTTTAAATGATGATTGATAGCGCTTTGTTCGCCCCCTCCGTTCTGTCCTTGGCTGATGGAGGGGTGCCGGGCAAGGTGATACGGAATCATTTCACTGTTGATAAAAATTAAAACAATGAATCAAACACAAATATTAGTGATAGGCAGGCACCCGGAGATATTACAAACCGTAGTACGCCTGGTAAATAATAACCCGGAGTGGAAGGGCACGGGATGCCTTACAGATCAGGAGGCTATTAGTGTTTTTGATCAGCAAGTATTTGACCTTGTTTTATTAGGCGCCGGGATCGACGAATCTTCGGAGGACAGCCTATGTGCTCACTTCAAGGCCCGCAAACCCGATATAAAAATTGTGCAGCATTATGGTGGCGGTAGCGGGTTACTGAGCGCGGAGATTTACGAGGCGCTAAAATCAAATCAATTATAGTGCGGTTGCTGGTATTTTACTAACTCATTTACCAGCATTTCTTTATTTAGGGTTTCCGGTTGAATAATAATCACCCCCTTTCCATACATACTTCTCATAAATGGCGAAATACTTTTGTCATACAAATTAATCGAACCCTTCGATTTAATTTTAACCATTAGGTTTTCCCAGCGAATACTCTTATAAGGCATCATTTCGGCCTTAGCCTCAATACCGTTATCATTCAATATAATTTGAAGTGTTTTATATGATTTTACCAATTTATTAGTGGCCCTAAAAACTGATATGCTTAAAATCAATATACAAAAAATCATTACGCCAATGATAATTAGAGTTTCTCCCTTCTTAGCTTGAAGAAACTGAAATACACTAATAAATAACGTAAGCAAAACAATTACCCTTACTCCCCTAAATAAAAATCTACGTTTTAAATTATCAAGTTGATTTTCATCAATTGTGTAGATCTGATTTTTTACCATATAAGCTTATCTAATCACAACGAAAATAATAAATTCTATTCGCTTATTTAAAGCTGTTTTTGAAAGAGATCGAGGACCTGTATCCAAGAAAAAAGTAAAGGCACAAAAAAAGCCTCAGCGATATGCTGAGGCTTTAAGTTTTACATCCTTGCTGGATGATAAGATTTGGCACCGACCTACTCTCCCACGTTTTACCGC
>NZ_JABGNA010000018.1 GCF_013149275.1 Mucilaginibacter sp. SG564 | reverse complement strand
TTTGCAAATAATTGCGTTTCAGGGTGAGATCGTTCGTGTTAATACGCATAACTTTAAGTTACACTAATCTGTCCTCGAATTATCTGACCTTTACAATTGCGAGCATAGCGTGGCAATCCCCTACCTAAAGAGCGGACCTGCTTATCGGGAATTGCCACGTCGTTCCTCCTCGCAAAAACGCAGCGATGGCTGGGTGAGTCAACTCATCGTCGCCCAAATCAAAAAATCCTAAAATTCTGGTTTACACACCTAAAGGAATGTGTTAACTTCGCGGCATGTATTTTTTATTAAAACCCATCCTGTTTCTGTTCGATCCCGAAAAAGTACATTATTTTGTAACCCGTAACTTAAAACGCTTCAACCGTTTTCCGGGTGGCGCTGCCTTGAGCAGAGCTATTTGGGATGTGAACAATCCGCGACTGGAAAAAGAGGTATTTGGTCTTAAGTTTAAAAACCCGGTAGGACTTGCAGCCGGTTTTGATAAAAATGCCGAACTCATGGGCGAAATGGCCAACATCGGTTTTGGCTTTGTGGAGATAGGCACTGTTACCCCCCTGCCGCAACCCGGCAACCCTAAAACACGGATGTTCCGCTTGCCGGCAGATGGTGCGCTCATCAACCGCATGGGTTTTAATAATTTTGGTGTCGATGTAGCCGCAGAACGCATAGCTACTTTCCGCAGAAATGCTAAGGGTGCTCAAAAGGGACTTATCATCGGTGGTAACATCGGTAAAAACAAGGTTACGCCTAATGAGGAAGCTGTTAACGATTATATCAAATGCTTTGACCGTCTGTTTGATGTGGTTGATTATTTTGTGGTGAATGTAAGTTCGCCCAATACACCGGGCCTGCGCGAATTGCAGGAAAAAGAACCGCTGATGCATCTGCTGAATACACTGCAGCAACGCAATTCAAAAAATGGCATCAGCCGGCCTATTCTCCTGAAAATAGCCCCCGACCTGACCGACTCTCAGTTGGATGATATTGTGGATATTGTACAGCAAACCGGTATAGCGGGTATTATCGCTACCAATACTACTATCAGTCGTGAAAATTTAACTGCTGCCGAAAGTTTAAAAAATGAAGCGGGTGGCCTGAGTGGCAAACCTTTAACCAAACGCTCTACCGAGGTGATCCGTTACTTGCACCAAAAGTCAAACGGCTCGTTCCCTATTATTGGGGTAGGCGGCATACATTCTGCTGATGATGCTATCGAAAAACTACAGGCCGGCGCATCGCTGGTGCAGCTGTATACCGGCTTTATTTATGAAGGGCCTGGATTGATAGGGCGGATCAATAAAAAGTTATTGTCTTGAATCTGAATTGATAGAATGAGGATGTCTGAATCAGGATTTTCAGAATTAAAGAATTCTCAGAATTTTTTCCATTACTCAATTATGTTAATTCAAAAATTCTGAAAATCCTGATTCAGACATAAAAAAACCTCTTGTTTCTGAAACAAGAGGTTTTTACAAGATCTTTTCAAGCACCGTTAAGCGCTTAAAAACAGAAAAAATTATTTCGCGGCAGCAGCTTTTGCTAAAACTTCGTTGTTTTTAGCTATCTGGCTGTGTTTTGACTCAGCAGAACGGCTTCCGTACTCCAGGTTGGTAGCCAGTTTCAAAAACTGAACTTCTAAACGTGAAGTAGTTTTGTTTTTTCTATCTTTTCTTTTTAAACGAGTAACGCCCATGGTGTTGTATTTTAAATTTTTTTAAACCCTTGAGGTCGGGAGCGGATTCGAACCGCTGTAAAAGGTTTTGCAGACCTCTGCCTAGCCACTCGGCCACCCGACCATTTTTTAAGGACTGCAAAAATAGTAATTTATTTTTTGGAAAGCCAACATTTATTTCATTGAATTTCTTTTTATTTCAGAACAGAGTATCGCCGTAGCTATCGCCACGTTTAATGATTCGGCATTTCCGGCCCTGGGAATGGTTACGGCGGTGGTTATCAACTGTTCAATGGCGGCGCTGATACCATTGCCTTCATTACCCATCACCAGCAGGCCTTCGGCGCCAAAATGAGTATTGTACATGTTTTGCCCATTTAGCATGGCACCAAATATAGGTAGTTTGATCTGCGGCAGCATATTTAAAAGATCGGCATAATGTACATTAACACGCGCCAGGGAACCCATGGTAGCCTGCACTACTTTGGGGTTGTATACATCAACGGTATCTTCAGAACAGATAATATCCTGTATGCCAAACCAATCGGCCGTGCGGATAATGGTGCCCATATTGCCCGGGTCCTGCACGCTATCCAGTACCAGCGAAAATTTTTTTTCGAGCGCTTTATAATTTAATACCGCCCATATTGGTATCTTGACCAAACCAATTACCTCTTGCGGTGTTTTCAGTGTGCTGATTTTTTGGAGTTCATTTAATGAAATTTCCTGAAAGTTTATTTTTCGGGATAAATTCAGCAATTTTGGAGCAATTGCAGGGGTATGGTAAACGGTATCAACCTGGTAGGCAGAGTTTATAAATTCCGTAACCGATTTGTAACCCTCAACCATAAATAAACCATGTTCCCTGCGAAATTTTTTATGTTGTAAGGATGATAATAAACTGATTTGTGATTTTGAAAGCATATATAAACCCTGCTGTTTTCCGCCTTACAATATTAAGTATTTTGCTGCTCATTATTGGGTCGGGCTGTAGCAGTACCCGTGGTTTAAAAAAAAACCAGGTAATAGTGCGCAAAATCACCATTAAAGGTATTGATAAGGAATTTGCCGAAGCGGCTGTAAATTATGTAGATAAGGAGCAGCAGCCCAATAACTGGCTCGACCTTCAATTTTATTACACCTTTAACAAAAACGGCAAACGTAATTTTGGCACAGCACCCTCCATCCTGGATAGTAACCTGGTGGAGTTTTCGCGTTTTCAGATAGAAAGATATATCCAGAACCGTGGCTATCTGAAAGCCAAGGTAACGGATAGCATTGTTGTTAAAAAACAAAAGGCCGAGCTGGTTTTTACCGCGCAGGAGGGCCCTATGTTCCGGATACGGAAGGTATCAGATAGTATTGCCGATAGAAACATTAAAAATTTATTCGACGCCAACCGTGTTAAGATATCCCACATTTCGCCGGGGGCACGTTTTGATACCGATAGCCTGGCCCATGACCGGGATGAGATATACTCGCTGATGAAGCGGAATGGTTACTTTGATTTTTACAGGCAGTATGTGAGTTTTGATTACGACTCCACCTTTAATAATAGCGTGGTTGATGTTAAAATGATCATTGATAACCCGGCAGGTAAAAAGGAGCACCCAGTTTACACCCTCAATAATACGCTGGTTACCATTTCGCGCAGTAGCGGCCGCACAACAGGTAAGGCCGACACTTTGCAGGTTGATTCGCAATTCAGGTTTGTTGACTTCTCGGGCCGTTTTAAGCCGAGGGTAGTAAAGGATTATGATTTTCTTCGGAAGGGGGAGCTTTATAATATAGATAAGCAAACATTAACCACTACCAGGCTTTCGGAATTAAATGTTTTCCGTAATGTGCCCAATCCCACTTATTCAAAATTGGCCGATAGCTCCAACCGGCTCAATACGCAGATAGATATTGTGCCGCTCAAAAAAATGTCAGACCATGTGGAGGGCGAGATCCTGTTTAGCGGCGGGCGTTTTGGTTATAACATAGGTAACACCTTCACCAACCGTAATGTGTTTAAACAGGCTGCTATATTACAGGTAAAATTAAACTGGAGTATTTTATTTGATAATGGGCATAGCATCCAAAACCAGGAGCTGAGGGCAGGGGTTAACCTGATCTATCCCCGTATCTTAACACCGTTTGATTTTCCATTGTTGGGTAAATTTGGTGTACCGCATACAACATTCTCCAGTAACTATTCATTGTTTTATCAAAAAGGCCTGGTAAGGCGCGAGAGTTTTATCAACTCAATTACCTATGATTTTTTTGAAACCGGGCGTAAACAACATACCATTACACCTATCAGTGTCGAATTTTCACGGGGTATACTTGATCCCGCAGCCAGAGATACTTTGATCAGCCAAAACAGGCTTTCGTATGTGCGGCTAATTGGTCGTACTACATTTACCACGGGTAGCCAGTATACTTTTCAGTATAACGCTCTTGAACTAAACTCTTATAAGAATTTTACCTATTTCCGCGGTAGTTTAGATATTGGGGGTAATTTTCTGAGCCTGGCAAGCAGCGTGTTTAATACCTCAAGAGATGCGGATAATGAGCGTAAAGTATTTGGCTATACTTTTTCGCAATATGCCAAAACCGAACTGGACTTGCGTATTTATAAAACGCTGGGTGGGGAACGGCAATTTATATTCCGTATAAATCCGGGTATTGGTATCCCTTACGGTAACAGTGATCAATTGATATTTGAAAAAAACTTTTATACCGGTGGCGCTAATGATATAAGGGCGTGGCTGCCACGTACCTTAGGTCCGGGACAGTTTAACCGTGGTACCTTTTATGGCGATAATTATAATACCCGCGCAGGTTTAAAATATCTTGATCAGTTTGGAGAAATAAAAATAATTGGCAATGCCGAATACCGGTATACCATAGCCAATAACTTTTGGGGAGCCAAATTAAAGGGAGCGGTATTTATGGATGCCGGCAACGTATGGCGTTTAGGCAAAAAGGCCGAAAATCCGGATGGTGAGTTCCGGTTTAATAATTTGCTGCAATCCACCGCGGTAGGTGTAGGTACAGGTTTACGGTTCGACCTCGGCTTCTTTATCTTCAGGCTCGACGCGGCATTTAAATTTAAAGATCCACAGTTTAACGGCTCCGATCAGTGGGTACTCATCAAACACTTTGGTGAATTATTTAGTGATGGCCCGTTTAAGAAGGCTTATCTCCAAAACAATGCCACCAGCAAAGATGCCAGTGGAAAAGTTACGGCAGGCGACAGCTACAACTTTATGCAGCTGAATTTTGGTATCGGGCTACCGTTTTAATTAATTAATTATTGAATTATTGAATTAGGCTAATTGCTGAATTAATGATTTATTGATTTTCCAGGTTTTCAACTTTCGGCTTTCAGCTTATCTAAAAAATTCCCTTCAGGCCATCAATAATACTTTCAAAAAAGGTGGGCATACTCAGGCCGTTGTGATAGTTGAAATACAGAAATATGCAAAATATCACCACCGCTATAATAATAAACCGCTTAAACATATAGGCCAGCAGTACCAGCGCCAGCGGAATGGCTACCAGTAATATCCAACTGATATGGAAGGGGCTTAGTTTACTATCATGTTTATAAATGTAATACAGGATGGCATGTGTACCACTGTCGTTCATGTGTTTGGCATATAAAAAGGCAGAGCGATCAAGCTTGTGGCGATAAAAGGCGGTTCCCTTTTCAAATTTGAGCTGTTCCTGGAAACCGTTCATCACAAAGGTGAATACCCCGTTTACATCTTCCTGTATCACACCGGCGGTATCGGTGGCAACTACGGCAACCTCGTCAACAGCAAAAGGGTTTTCTTTTACAACAAAGTGATTTATGGCGATGGATTTTGCAAAGCCAAAGCTATGAGCCGCCGTAATAAGGCATAGTAAAAGGAATAGTTTTTTCATTTTTTTAATTGGCCGGTTTATTCCCGGATAAAAATGTACGCAATAAAAATAGTGTTTTAAAGCGGTTGGTTCAAGAAAATATATGCCTGCATTTAATGGTCGGGTAAAAGTTACACGGACAGTAAAACTATAACAGGCTTTAGGGTATTTTGTTGAATTTGTAGGGCTAGTATATCTAAGTGAAACTTTTCGGGCGGCGGTCAGTAGTCATTTAATAATTTACAATGCCGTTATGCAGGCTTCATCACTAAAACATTAAAATGTATTAGTTTAGCCGCCAGTGCAAATAGCACTTCATAAAAATGATCAAAGCATATAAATTATATACCGGGGCCGATGGCAACTCACATGTGCAAACAGGCAGCGTAGCCGAAGCTCAATTTAACGAAGCTTTATCTGTGCGTTTCCAGGAGTCGCCGCCGCATTCATTTTTCGACTGGCACAATGCCCCAACCAATCAATACGTGATCACCTTATTGGGTACATTGGAATTTGAGACTCGTACCGGCGAAACGTTTATATTAAAACCAGGCGAAATACTGATAGCCACCGATACCACCGGCACAGCCCATAAATGGCGCCTGATCAACGATGAGCCCTGGCGCCGCGTTTATGTAACGTTTGAACAGGAAAACCAAGTGAATTTTATACCCGATGTTGAGTCGTAAGTCCGAAGTCCTGAGTCTAAAGTCAGGAAAGCGAAGGTTTTTGATTTACGACCTCGAACTCAAAACTTCGGACTAACGACTTAAAAACTATTTTATCCGCACATAAATACTGCCGTAACCATCGGCTATGTCTATATCGTGTAAGTACAGCGTATCATTCCTGATCAGCAGGGATTGGTCGAACCCATTGCCTCCTGTTTTCAGTACATCGATAGGTTGCGGGTTAGATTTGATGTTCCTCACGATAGAAAATTTACCCTGCGCGGCTACCGTATCTTTTCTGTAAAAACGGAAGGTACTATCGTCATTAAACTGATAACGTTGGGTAAAACCGGAGCTTTGGGGTGTTATGGTAAAGCCACCGATACCACCTACTGATTTAACCCATCGCCATTGCCCCATAACAGATGTTGACGCCGGGAGTTTGCCCTTATTACAAGCGCTCGCGCTGCATAAGATCAGCGCTGTGATCATTAAAAAAAATTGTTTCATAATGTAAGGTTTATATCATGTAATTACGGAGATGGCCGCCCGAACGATACATGACGCTGATTTAAACTACATAATTGTTTGTATAAATGATACCTGTTTGTAAATTACGGGCAAATTCTTTTTGTACCCTGATATCATGATTATTGTTATTCAATGTAAAGACCAGGTTGGTTTGGTAGGTTCCATAGCTACTATACTGGCCAAACATCAGCTCAATATAGTTTCCATGCGCGAACATGTGGATAAAGCCGAAGATGTTTTCTTTGTGCGCCTGGAAGTGGAGGATGGCGATACCAACGGATTGGAGTATACATTGAAAGACGTGTTACCTGCCGGTGCTATTATATCGGTAAATCCTACGCCGCATAAAAAAATAGTGGTGATGGTAACCAAAGAGTATCATTGCCTGGCCGATATCCTGATCCGCAATTATTTTAACACGTTGGGTGCAACGGTGCAATGCGTAATAGGTAATCACGCTACCCTGCAAAATATTTGCGAACGCTTTGATATGCCTTTTTACCACCTGTCGCATGAGCAGTACGGCCGTGAAGAGCTGGAGCAGCAAATGGCCGATGTGATACAGCAATACAATCCGGATTATATTGTGCTGGCCAAGTTTATGCGTATCCTGTCGCCTGCATTTGTAGCCCGGTTCCCGATGCGGATCATTAATATCCATCACTCATTTTTACCGGCGTTTATCGGGGCCAATCCTTATAAGCAGGCTTTTGAACGTGGGGTGAAACTGATTGGTGCGACAGCCCATTTCGTATCCAACGAGCTGGACGAAGGTCCTATCATCGCCCAGCAGATCATCCCGGTAAATCACTCGTTTACGGCGGCTACCATGGTAAAAGCCGGCCAGGAAATTGAAACTGCCGTATTAGCCAATGCACTTAAACTGGTTATTGAAGACCGTGTTTTTGTTTACGGGAATAAAACCGTTGTTTTTGGGTAGGGAAAACGAATAAAAAATAGGGTGTCATGATGGGCCCCGTCGAACCATGGTGGGCAGGGCGTCTTCGACAAGCTCAGACTGACAGGCCTTTTTACAGTTTAGTAATTTATTTCGTTAATTAACGCTTGTTTAATACACAGGCCTTATTTTCGCCGCCTGTTCATATTTATCAAATCATCATGAAAAAACTCTTTTTTCTTTTAATCCTGGCTATCGCTACTTGTACTGCCGGGTTTGCCCAGCAATTTACGGTAGCTACTTACAATATGCGTAATGATAATGCCAGTAATGGCGATTCTGTACGCGGCAACGGGTGGAAACAACGCTTGCCCGTGATTATAAAGCTTATCCAGTTTCATGACTTTGATATATTTGGTACACAGGAATGCCTTATCCATCAACTACAGGGCCTTAAGGCCAGTATGCCTAATTATGCCTACACTGGTATAGGCCGCGATGACGGTAAAACCGAAGGCGAGTTCTCGGCCATTTTTTATAAAACCACCAAATTTAAGCTGCTAACCCATGGCGATTTTTGGCTGGCTCCCATTACCGATAAGCCCAACAAAGGCTGGGACGCCGCCTTGCCGCGGATTTGCTCATGGGGATCTTTCCAGGAGATCAAAACGGGCTATAAATTCTATTACTTTAACCTGCATATGGATCATATTGGTGTGGTGGCCCGCAGGGAAAGCGCTAAACTGGTTTTAACCAAAATCAAAGCTATCGCAGGCAAAGCCCCGGTTATATTTTCGGGCGATTTTAATGTCGATCAAACTTCTGACAGCTATGCGGTGATCAATACATCGGGCACTTTAAAAGATGCTTATGAGTTATCACCCATTAAATATGCCGAGAATGGTACTTTCAATAATTTTAACGCCAATACCAAAACTACCTCACGCATCGACCATATATTTTTAACTAAAGATTTTACGGTAAAAAGGTACGGGATACTGACCGACAGCTATCGTGGAAAAGCAAAGGAGGGGGATAAATACGAGGCCAAACTGCCTTCTGACCATTTCCCGGTAATGATAGTGGTGGATCATAAATGACCCACCACACCAGAGATATAGTTGATATAGTATAAGACTCCTTTATTCTACAATAAGCGTAGCGATGGAGTGAGGCAGGCTGGTTGTTTTAGCGGCCTTGCCTTTTATCCATAAGTTGTATTCAATTTTTTCGTCGGTTTTGTTCATCACCACCACGGCCAGTTTTCCATCGGTGTTGAGGTAAGCGGTGGTTAACAGTTTATCCCTGCTGGCTACCGCGCTTACGCGTTTGGCACCCGGGCGGATAAATTTTGAGAAGTGCCCCAGGTAATAGTATGAGCTGGTATAGATGAGGTTGCCGGTTTGCGTATCGGCATGTACCGGTGCAAAGCAAAAGTTACCTACGTGGTTTGGTCCGCCTTTTTCATCAAGCAGGATGTTCCAGTCGGTCCAGGCTACAGTGCCGGCATTAAAATCGTTGATCATGGACAGGCCGTATCTTTCGCCCATTGCCCAGTCATTAATTTTGGCAAAATCATACTTTTCGATGCAGCCCTCTGTAAAGATCAGGTTTTTATCGGGGAATGATTCATGTACGCGGCGGGTACTTTCAAATTGCTGACCCGCTCCTGTCCAGGTTTCATACCAGTGGAAACCTACACCCCAGATGTATTTGGCAGCCTCAGGATCTTCCAGTATGGTGCTGGCGCGTTGGTAAAGTAAATCGCGGTTATGATCCCATACAATCAGTTTCTTTTCGGCCAGGCCTTGTTTGTGCAAAGTTGGACCCAGGAAGTTCTTTACAAAATCGCGCTCCTCTTCGGCGGTGAACATGCACGACTCCCATTTTTGTTTGGCCATAGGCTCGTTTTGTACCGAAAGGCCCCATACCGGGATACCTTCTTTTTCATAGGCTTTGATAAATTTCACAAAGAAATTGGCCCAGCTTTGGTCAAACTCAGGTTTTAATTTACCGCCGTGCAGTACATCATTATTATCTTTCATAAAAGCCGGTGGGCTCCATGGCGAAACAAACAGGTTTAGCTTGCCGCCTGCCGCCGCTATAGCCGCTTTAATAAAAGGGATGCGGTAGGTTTTGTCATGACTGATATCGAAAGTTTTCAGATCAGCATCCCCCTCTTTTACGTAGCTGTAACTATCACTTGAGAAATCGCAGCTTTGGATATTGGTGCGGGCCAGTGTGTAACCAATGCCTTTGTCTTTATCGTAATAGGCAGTTAAAAACTCTTTTTGCTTATCCTTTGGCAGCTTGGCGAATACCTCGGCCGATGCATCGGTTAAAGCAGCGCCTACGCCCATCATGGTTTGGAATGTTTTAGCCGGATCAACAAAAACAGCAACCTCTGTTTCGGCGGGTTGGGGTTTGTCTGTAAACTGAAGTGTTTCGGTTGGTGTAAGCTTATAGCCTGCTTCTTTTTCAGATACAATTACCTTTACCGATTTGTTGCTGACAGAAAACGGAGCCTGCGCATGTACAACTCCGGTTTTTACCAGGCCGCCCGCTATAAAACAGGCAATTAAAAATTTTTTCTTCATGGATTTATAGTATAGAATGCCGGTTTGAATAACGCTGAAAATGGACGTTTCCGGCAATCCAAATTTATTAAAGTTAATGAGAATAAAGCAAGCTGAATGATATAAATAATTGATTTATAGTAACTTGGTGTGAAATTGATACGGTTTAATACCATGCTTATTTAATGGCAAAAAATCTCATAATCAGTCTGTTCCGTTTGGTGTAGCCGAGCCTGAATAAAATTTTGATGCGCTTAAATACAAAAATTTAATGGTGATTAAATAAGAAGCTTTTGATGATGTAATTGCCTATCAGTATCCGCTCCCGCGAGATTAGCGTAAGCATATCTCGTGGAGGGCATGTGGTAAGCTTCCAGCTTACGTCAGCTGAAAACTGAGGCATGCATGCCCCGGGCTTCGCGGATAGAGTGAATTTTCTCCGCGCGTCATTGCGAGGTACGAAGCAATCTCTATGCTTTACAGGGTGACTCTGCTTATCGGGGATTATCAATGTTGTGTTTGTTTTTATTGGTATTAATGAACTCCCTCCGGTCGGTTGTCTTCGTACCTCGCAATGACGCGTGTATTAAAAAGTGTAGACTGGTGAGTAGGCTCTGCATCATGCTATTGCTTAACAAAGCTTCAATTACTTTTGCGCCTTGATCTCTTCCTCTATCCGCAAGCTTTCTTTGTGTATAGCGTTCATCAGTTCGGTTACAAAAGTTTCTGATAACCCTTCCTTTTTACCGGCTTCGATGCTTTTTTCGATCACCTGTTTAAAACGATCGGCTTGCAGGGCGGGGATATTGTTTTGTGCTTTGTAAACACCAATTTCTTTTACCACCCTTTCGCGTTCGCCCAGCAGGGCTATCAAAGCTTTATCCAAAGAGTCGATCTTTTTGCGGCTTATCTGCAGGGTTTGGTCGTTGCCTTTTGGAGTTTTCATTGGTGCTGTTTGTGCGCTAACTAAACTATAACTAAACAGGGCTAATAATAATAAGCCAAACACACGGCTGTATAATTTTATTTTCATGTCTTTTTAACCTATAAACCGGCTAATTATTATCAATGTTTTCAATTATGCATAAAAAAAGCAGGTATAACTATACCTGCTTTTTAGATAACTCCTATGAGTTATCGCCCATCGGCGTTGTGGCCGTGTCTGATCATGTCTTTAACCGCCAGGGCCAAAAATCCCTTGTCGGCTTCGCCAAGCATAGTTTGTTTGCCGCCGTCGTTTATTTCATAAGTGATCTTGCCATGATAGTCGCTCTCGGCAACCAGCTGTTTGCCATCCCGCGAGTATTTTACATAGCCATTGGGTGAAATGCTTTGAATACCGGTGCCATCGGGCGTAAAATAGGTTTGGCCCACATATTCTATTCTTACCGTTAAACCATTTGCATTTTCCACAATAGTAGTATGTCTTTTGCCAAATCTGCAGGCAGTTACCGATAAAAGGATACCCATAACCGCTATTAATTGTAGTTTTTTCATGATATAAATTTTTAGTGATTTAAAAGTTGTTGATTTTCCTGTAATGAAACCAGTCTGATGAGCCCTACACTCAAACCCATGAACCAAACCGACCAGCCCAAATGCGCAAACCGCTGAATAAGGCCCGGATAAACATTTTCAATAGCAGGTACAAAGCGTAAAAATATAAGCAGCATGAGTGACAGGCTGATTAAGGAAATTATTCTGACCGATACCAGCTCTTGTCTGCCCCGCCATAAAATGACAACCAGTAAAGCGCCCAGGTATAACAGTAAAAAAATGGGCCCCGAAGCAGAATGAAGATGATTGCCTGCGTGAAACATGGCAACCCAGCCCATCATCAAAGTAAACGCGGGCAGTGTAAATACTGGGATAAGGTTAAGGCCTAATTGTTTACAGGCCCCATAAACACCCATGATAAAAAACATACTTAAAATGGCGCCAAACATGGTTAGGGTTGCCATTAAAGGTTCGGATCGGGTACCCATGGCGCCGAGCTCGCTAACAGTATTACTCAGGTGGTTATAGTTACCATGAATAAAACCGCATATGATGGTGGAGGCCCAAAAAATTATCGGGATAATAATGCCTGTGTATAGTAATGTTTTGATGTTCATGATAGTTAAGGTTAAAAATTAAAACAAATATATATAAAACATGGTACTATACAATACATAGTACTGTATATTTTTTTATTATTTGCTGCAACCTATTGATATGAGGGCGCGTCATATAAAGCGTATATGCTATTAATACTATGCTAAATGGATAGAATAAATGGCTCAAAAGCGAACATTCTGTACGGATACGGACGATTTATTTAATATTTTTTGTATTTAATTCATTGTAAATGAATTATTTATAATAGTGGCACGTATTTTATCATAAAGTTTACTATACCTATAACTTATTTAAACCCGTTTGCGAAATGAATACAGAAGACCGTATCTGGCATCTGATGATAAAAAGGCTCACCCACGAAGCCTCTGCAAAGGAGTTACAGGAGTTGGATACATTGCTCAATGAAAATCCGGATTTTAAGAACAGCGTTAGACTCATGTTGGAGTGGTGGGAGCCCGGAGCAGTGCAGGAGAGTCCGGAAGAGTATAGCTATTATCTTTTTAAAAAGATCCTCAAACGTATCCGGGAAGCGGAAGCAAACGCCAAACCAGCTAACCCTTATAAAGAAACAGGTACCGGTTATTCTGAACCGGGCTTTAAAAAAAAAGTACCAGGCAATCCAATTGATAACTTTGTAAGCCATTTTACCATGATAAAAAATTACTTGAAAATCGCGCTAAGACAATTGCTCAAACAGAAAATGTACGCGGCCATTAAAGTTGGTGGTTTTGCGTTGAGCATTGCCGCCTGCCTGCTTATCGCCCTGTATATAAGGGAGGAGCTGAGCTTTGATAAAAGTTACCCGGATGCCAACCGTATTTACCGGATAGTAGGGCAATACAATTTTGATCAGGTTCATGAAAAAGGAGTTGACTGGCCAGCGGTAATGGGGCGGACAATAAAATCTGATTTTCCGGAAGTGGAGCAATTTGGCCGCTTAATGCCCAACTCGCTTTTTTGGGGCGCCGGGAGCAATGAGCTAAAACGGAGCGATGCCCCCGAAAATACACATGAGGAAGGGTTCGCTTATGCCGATCAAACTTTGCTTGATATATTAAAACTGCCTATGGTTTATGGCGATGCCGCTCATGCGCTTAGCGAGCCTTATACCATGCTGATATCAAAAAGCAAGGCCGATAAATATTTTCCCGGTCAAAACCCGGTTGGTAAGGTGATGTACCTGAACAATAATAAAAGTAAGGCCTATAAAATTGGCGGTGTGATGCAGGATATCCCGGCCACATCTCACCTGCACCAATATAACTTTTTGCTAACCCTTGCCGGTGTGGAATTTTGGAACGGCGAGCAAACTACCTGGCAGGCCAGCAATTACCACGTTTATGTTAAACTAAAACCGGGAACTAATGCCGCCGGGTTTAGTAAAAAGATAACCCATGCGGTAATCAACAATTATTATATCCCCGATATGATTAAGAGCGGGGACAAGAACGCGTCAAAAATTGCGGCAGCATTAAGTATGTATGCGCAAAATGTTCAGGACATCAACCTCCGGTCATATGACATTCATGATGGCGAATCGCATGGTGATATCCGTTTCATTTGGCTATTTGGCGCTGTGGCGGGTTTTATATTGGTTATAGCCTGTATCAATTTTATCAATCTTTCTACCGCTAAATCGGCCAACCGGGCTAAGGAGGTTGGTTTACGCAAGGTGGTAGGTTCGCAACGCAGCGGTTTAATCAGTCAGTTTTTAACCGAATCTTTATTATACAGTTTCTTTTCCTTCATCTTGGGTTTAATACTGGCTGTTGTACTGCTGCCTTATTTTAATGTACTGGCATCAAAATCATTAACTATACCCTGGCAGCAGTGGTGGCTGTTACCAACAGTATTGGTATCGGCTGTTCTGATTGGTGTAGTTGCGGGAATCTATCCCGCATTCTACCTGTCGGGCTTTAAGCCTGCCGAAGTGTTGAAAGGCAAGCTGAGTACAGGCGCTAAAAGCTCTGGATTGCGTAACGGGCTTGTTGTTTTTCAGTTCACCACATCCATCATTCTCATCATCAGCACATTTATTATTTACAACCAGATGCAATTCATCCTCAATAAAAAGGTTGGGTTTGAAAAAGACCAGGTAGTGATGATTCAAGGAACCAATACCTTGCAGGATAATGAAGTAAAGAGCTTTAAGAATGAACTGTTAAAACTGCAAGCAGTAAAAAGCGTATCCATCAGCGATTTTTTACCGGTGGCCGGAACTAAACGCAACGGTAACGAATTTTTTAATGAAGGAAGGGTTAAAGTGGATGTTGGCGTTGGCAGCCAGTTTTGGGATGTGGATGAAGATTATATCAAAACCTTTGGTATGAAGCTGGTTGCCGGTCGTAATTTTAACCCGGCCATGAAAACCGATTCGCAGGCGGTGATCATCAATCAAAATTTGGCGCAAAAACTCAACCTTAAAAATCCGATAGGTAAAAGGATAGTGAATTATGGCGCGCCGAAGGAGATCATCGGTGTGGTGCAGGATTTTAATTTTGAGTCATTGCGCGATGGGATTAGTCCGTTAGTAATGCATTTAAGTACCAGCAATTCCATCGTATCGGTAAAAGTAAAAACCGGCGACATGAAAAATACGCTGGCCGAGATCACCCGCACCTGGAAAAGCTTTTCGCCCAATCAACCCATACGTTACACCTTTATGGATGAACGTTTTGCCGGCATGTATGCCGATGTGCAGCGCATGGGGCGCATATTTACCAGTTTTGCCATACTGGCCATTATTATAGCCTGCCTTGGCTTGTTTGCCCTGGCGGCCTATATGGCCGAGCAGCGGAGCAAGGAGATCGGGATCCGCAAGGTGCTGGGTGCCAGTATTGGCAACATCACTACGTTGCTATCGCTTAATTTTATCAAGCTGGTATTTATAGCTATTATCATAGCATCGCCCATAGCCTGGTGGGCCATGACCAAGTGGCTGCAGGATTTTACCTACCGTATTCCTATTGGCTGGGAAGTGTTTGTATTTGCTGGCGTAGTTGCTATCGGGATAGCCCTGTTTACGGTAAGTTTTCAATCTATCAAAGCGGCCATTGCCAACCCTGTTAAAAGCCTCAGAAGCGAGTAACCCATCTTAACCTGTCATAAAAAAACAGCCCCGGTTTTGTCCGGGGCTGTTCTGTTTTATATTAACCTATATTAATTAAAAGCCTGGGTTATTAGGCAATAATTTTGGATTAACATCTGTTTCCTGTTTTGGTAAAGGGAACAATAATTGTTTTTCGGAATAAGTTGCGTTGAACACGGTTTTGTGTCCCACAAAATTATCCCAGTTACCGGTAACATCGTTATGTATTTTGCGTGTGCGAATCATGTCAAACCACATTTTATTTTCAAAACAAAGCTCAAAATAACGTTGCAGCCATACTTCTTTCTCAAACGCATCTTGTGACAATGCACCTATTGCAGCCAGGCCAGCCCTTGAACGGATCTGGTTCACATACTGAATAGCATTGGCATTTGGTGACCCTTCGGCACGGTTTGATGCTTCGGCATACATCAACATCACATCGGCCAAACGGTAAATGGTGTAGTTCAAATCTGATTTTGCAGTATTGGTAACCGCGTTTACATCAAACCATTTGTAGATGTAGTGATTTTTAAACACAACCGGCGCGTTCGGTGCTTTAATAGAAGGATAGCTGGTGTAAAAGAATTGTTTTTCTGCTACACGTTTATCACCTGCCGGGAATGAAGCAATGAACTGATCTGTTGGCCAAACCGATCCGTACTCGTCTGAGTATTTAGAAATACCCGAAAAGTTAGGAATAGTAAGTGGTGTAAGCGGATTTGCTTGCGGAACAGAAGCGGCGTACTGTACCTGAAAGATAAACTCGCCAAGGTTTTTGTTGGATGGGTTGATCATATCGGTATAGTTAGGGAACAAAGAGTATTTACCGCTTTGTATTACAGCCAGTGAGCGTTTTGCCGATTCGGCATAATATTGCGCCCCACCGTTAATAGCTGCACCTGCATAGGTTAAATAAACATCGGCCAGCAGCGATTGCACCACGCCCATGGTTACTCCCCCGGTTGATGTTGCTACCGGTAAAGTTGATTTCTCGGCGGCTAACAGATCGGGGATGATAATCTCGTCATAGATCTGTTTGGCAGGTACACGCGGCACTTGCAGGTTAAGATCTTTTGGCGGTTCGGTTATTTTAGGAACCGCACCATACATACGCACCAGGAAAAAGTAGTAAAGAGCACGCATGGTACGGGCTTCGGCCACCATGTTGTTTTTTGCTTCGTCGGTTAATCCCGCGGCATTAATAAGCGGGATTCTTTGGATAGCCAGGTTACAGGCACCCACACCCAGGTACATTTGCTGCCACCAGGTATCAAAATAAAACGACGTATTGCTGTAAATAAGGGTCTGGAAGTTTACAAAGCCTGTTTGCCCCAGGTCGCTGTTGGCTTTACCGGTCATAAACTCCATCAGGTTCCAGGTATTACCACCATATGAGCCAGACTGGCCGGCCAATAGGCCTGTTAGATTTTGATAAGATCCGTTAGCAAATGCCCGGGCCACCTTTGCGCTTGAAAGGTCGGCATCTGGCGTTAGAACTGATTTGGGATGCTCTTCCAAAAACTTTTTGCATGAGCACGCAAGTACTAAGCCCGATATGATTAATATGTTTTTTAATATTCTCATTTTAGTAAGTTTTTATATGGTTACTATTATCCTTCATTCCTATTTTTCTTTCTGATTGTATCATACCATACTGTTTTTAAAATCCAACCTGTAAACCAAGGTTCCAGATACGTGGACGAGGGTTTGCAAAAAAGTCGATATTTTGAGTAAACGCAGGGTTTGAACCATAAGAGTTATTAAAGGTGTCAACCTCCGGATCATAACCAGTATACTTGGTTATTACAAACAAGTTTTGCACACTGGTATAAATACGGAAACGGGTTACATGCAATTTTTGCAATGCAGAGGTCGGTAAGTTGTAACCCAGTACAAAGTTTTGGCCACGTATAAATGATCCATCTTCAACCCACCAGGTATCAAAGTGCGAGTCTTGTGCATATTTATAGTTACGCACTTGTGATATCATCGTGTTCTGGTTGTTTGGGGTCCATCCGTTTAAAACTGTTTTTAAACTGTTGGAGATGGTTTGCCTGTCTTCAACTGAGTGTTTAAAGTTAGCAGCCGTATTTACACCTTGTACAAAACGGATATCGAATGAGAAATCCCAGTTTTTGTACTTGATGGTACTGTTGAAGTTACCTGTCCATTTTGGATTTGACCGGCCTATAATACTGTAATAGTTACTACCATCAGCATTATAAATATATTTCCTGTCGCCAGCTTTTAAACCATGTTTGGCTGCTTCTGCAATATCTGCTGCATTATCACCATAGGTACCTACACGGGTCATGCCGTAAAATGAGCCTATTGGTGCACCAACACGTATCACATAGTTTTGTCCAAGGAAGTTAGGGCCAGGGAAAATATCGGCGTTGCCATCGTTCAACTTGGTTACCTTGTTTTGGTTGGCGGCAAAGATGATACCGGTACTCCACTCCAGATCGCTGGTTTTAACGTTAACCGTATTCAGGCTTAGCTCAATACCTGAGTTTTTCATGGAGCCTACGTTTTTGTAAACGTTGGCAGTGGTGAAACCTGCCGACCACGGAATAGGGGCCTGCAATAATACGTCGGTAGTAGTACGTTGATAGTAATCCAAATCTAAGTTAACACGGCCATGAAACAAGCCTAATTCGATACCACCATCAATCTGGCGTGTTTTTTCCCATTTCAGATCCGGGTTACCCAGGTAACTTGGCAGCAATGAAATTACCGCTTGTCCGTTCTGCACGGTTTGGCCTGTACCATACTGGGCCAGTGAGCGGTAGTTACCAATTTCCTGGTTACCGGTGTAGCCAAAGCTTGCTCTTAGTTTTAAGTTAGAAATGGTTTCACTGTTTTTCAGGAAATCCTCCTGTGATACGCGCCATGCGGCACCCAATGACGGGAAGAAAGCGAATTTATGCCCTGCGGCTGGTCTTGATGAACCATCATAACGACCGGTTGCGGTAAACAAATACTTTTCGTCGATATTATAGCTGATACGACCATAGTATGAGTTTAACGAACCGGGATAAAGCGCGCCAGGTGAACTTGGGTTTTCATCAGATCCTGATGCACTTTTAACAGAACCGGCGCCCAGGTTATTAAACTGGAAAAAGTCGTCAATAAAGTTTTGGGTTTCAACGTTTGATCGCTGATATACTGATCTGCTAAAAGATATACCAGCCAATGCGGTAAACCTTTGATGATCATTGATCTTTTTGTTCCAGGTAAGATAATTTTCAGTTTGCCAGAAATAAGTGGTGTTGGAGTTAACGCTGGCAATACCACCCTGATCGGCTGATAAGTGCTGCAGATCTAATGATGAGTAAAAGTTATTTTTTTGCCCGATGAGGTTATACCCGAAATCTGTTTTAAATTCAAGCTCTGAGGATATCTTAGCGGTTGCATAGATATTACCCAATACCTGTAAGGTATTATTAATAGTATACCGCTCATTGGCAGTTTGTATTGGGTTTGGAGCGCCTTCTAAACCAGCAATATCATAGTTGCCGGCCCAGGTTCCGTTTGGATATTTGATAGGTACAATCGGCACTTCCTCGCTTACAGCCCGGGGTACGTTCAAACCACCATTGTTATCTGTTACCAAACGCTGGCGACTAAAAATGCCATTGATACTGCCCCCTATTCTTAACCAATCCTTTACATCGTTATCCATGGTCATTTTAACCGAGTAACGTTTAAAGTTTGATGTGGGGGTTAAGCCATTTTGGTTAAGATAACCCAATGATAAGCTGTAAACAGATTTGTCGCTGCCACCCTGAATATTCAATTGATGGCTTTGTGAAAAAGCGGGCTTATACGTTTCCTTCTCCCAATTGGTATCATATTTCGGGCTGTTGTCCGAATTAAATAGTAATGGGAAATTTTGATACGTTAATGCCTTGGCTGGTGATTGTGTCGCACCGGTTGGATCAAATTTTGACCCGTTTGCAAATGATTGGTTGTAAATTTCTACAAATTCTTTGGAGTTAAGTGTTGGCACATGCCTGTAAAGTTGGCTGATGTTGGTATTGGCTTCGTAACTAATGGTAGCAGGACCTTTGCGGCCACGTTTGGTGGTTACCATGATAACACCATTGGCACCACGTACACCATAGATAGCAGTTGATGAGGCATCTTTTAAAACCTCAATTGATGAAATATCATTAGGGTTGATAGAGTTGGGGTCAACACCTACCACACCATCAACTACGTAAATAGGGTCGACGTTGGAGTTGATGGAACCTATACCCCTGATGCGCACCTTTGCCGCAGCACCCGGCGCATTACTGTTAACGCTTACGTCAACACCGGCAACCTTGCCTTGTAAGGCCTGAGATAAGTTGGGCACAGGTTTATCAAGCAATTGCTCGGCTTTAACAGTAGCTACAGAGCCCGTTAAATCTGATTTTTTTGCCGTACCGTAACCAATTACCACTACCTCATTCAAGGCGCTTGAGGTTTCTTTTAATTGAACATTTATGGTACTCCTGCCGGCTGCGCTTACTTCTTGCGCCGCAAAGCCGGTATAGGTGAATATTAAAACAGCATTGGCATTGGGTAATGTAATGCTATAGTTTCCGTTGGCATCAGAAACGGTACCGCTTGGGGTGCCTTTTATTTTGATGCTTACAGCAGGTAAAGGCGAGTTGTCTTGCGCGCTGGTAACCTTTCCGCTAATTTTAAGCTGTGCCATCGCCTGCAGGGATAGCAGGGTGAACAGGATCGAGTAAATAAGGATTTTCTTCATAACGTTAATTAATAATTTAACAATTGATTCTTCGGAGGAGTGTAGCGCCGTGTGTGAGAATGGCGGCTAACGACTAAGGAGGCTGGTGATAAACGGTAGCCCTGCCCTTAAAAAAGAGCAAAGACATCCCCGCTACCTCTATGGTATTATTTTTTTTCATGAAAAATTGATTTAGTACTGGTTTTCTAAAATTGTATGCTAATAAGTGTTTTATTTATTTTTAATAGCCCATTGTTTTAAAACTGTAATTGCATCAAATAAAACACCGGCTTCGCCCCTGAAATCGCCCGAACCTTTGGGGGCGCCGGTTTGCACATCGTACCATTCATAAAAGCCTTTGTGTGTAATGGCACGGTCAATCATCGGTATTAATTCGTTATACGCATCCTTTGCCTGATTATTGGCCACCAGGGCTGCTATCATTCGCCCGCCAAACCAGGTCCAGTCGCCGGCATTCTGATAATTGTAAGGGTGCATGTTAGGAAATTGCGCGGCAGGGTAAGCCGGATAAACCGTTTTACCAATCGTGGAGTATTTATCAACGGCCGCGGCGGCTAATAGTTGCCTGTTTATTTCTTTGATCTCGGCGGGAGTGTTAAACCCGGCGAGTATAGCGCAGATAGATCCGCCGCTATACAGGATCTCGTTTTCGTTAAAATCTTTGGAGAATGGGCTTCCGTTCAAATAAAGATGGGGAAGGTATTTCTGGGCTTGCGGCATCCACAGGTACTTACGTACATTTTTTTTGATGGTATTGGCTACCAGGGTCCAGTTTTGTTTGGTTTGATATCCCTGCGGTTTTATAGCCATAAAATCATGAATAGCCATTACATACATGGCATTATCATAAATATCAATGGCCCATTTGGTTTTATTGTTGATGGCTACGCCCCAGCCCGTCTCGGGTTGTACATCGCCCCAATCAATAGTAGTGGCCCCGGTTACCAGGCCATATCTGGCAGACCATCTGTCTTTTTGAATATAGACAAAAGCATCTTCCATGCGTTGCAGAACCGTTTTAGCACCTATAACCTCGGCCAATATCGAACGGTCGCCGGTCACATCTATATATTTTTTTACAGCCTGGATAAGGGAGGATTCCTGGTCGGTTTCGACAGTGTTTTTATGTGCTGCCCAGCCTGGCAGTAATTTAGAGTAGCGGTATTGATAACCTACACCAGCCTTTGCACTATCAACCACACCATCAACAATGTTGCCATCGGCACCCTGAATTTTAAAAAACATCAGGAGCATTTCCTTTACTTTTTCTTTGGGGTGTACTTTTAAGGATCCTTTGATGAAGGTGTTAAAATCCCTGATCCATACTTCGTTATAGGAGGTGCCGGCCGAAAAACCAGAAAGCAGTTTTAAACCCCTTGCCTGTATGGTATCCAGACGGCTGTCTGTCAGTATAGAATCGGCCAAAGCAGTGTTGTCTTTTACCTGCGCGGTTACATGCAGATAAAATGGGCACAGGAATATAAACACACCTAGTAAACGTATCTTCATGCAGGGATCGTTAAGGATGTAATATGGTTAAAAGTGTATTTTTAATAGGCAAAATACACTGTGTGAAATTGGTTATATTATATGTACAAACATACGTACATTAAATTCATTTCCAAACTTTTTGTGTTATAAAACGGTTAAATTTTTGGTGTGGAATAATTATAAATCTTAATCGGCGGTTAAAGGTAAAGTATTTGTTACAAAAAATGTCATAAAGATTTAAACTTAATCGATTAAGAGGGTTTGATTTAACTGAGAATAGCAGCAGAATGCTTTTGATATGTACTCTCATAATTTTATATGAAAATACATATTTAATTAGCCTGAAGAATAATTTGCGCCGGAGTTTGCGTTTGTGGGCTGATAATGATGAAAAGGCAGGAGGGGGAAATGGTTTGAAAATGGGAGTAGCCCATGGAAAGCAACTACTAAAATGGGTGACTTCCCCGCTTTTATGCTATTTATTGATTTTCGGTGTATAATCATGGCTCTCTCCTGCCAAAGGAGAAAATAGCACAGATCTCTTTAGAAAACAGGTCAGTATGCTATTTAGATGAGTTAACCAAAGCGGTAGGCAGGCCATCCATACTGATCATATTTTTTTCCTTTTTATATGCCTCCAGGCCATCGGCGCCTTTGTTGGCTGCCCATTTATAAGCCTGGTCCCTTTCGCCTTCGTAGGTATAGTAGGGTACGCTAAACCCGCAGGAGGTTTGTACCTTGTGGATATCGGCCACGATGATTTGCCGTGTTGATAATAGAATATCGAATTTAGTGGCTAATATGCTCCACGCTTCATCACCAGGTAATACGGCGTATCCTTCGCCATATAAACGCAGGATATTGGGTGGGCCGTCAAAGGCGCAAAACATAATGGTGATACGCCCATTCTCCAGGATATGGGCCGATGTTTCGTTACCGCTGCCTATAATATCCATATAGGCTACTTTATTGGCCGATAATACTTTGAAACTATCTATCCCCTTGGGCGAAAGATTTACATGCCCGTTGGCTGCCAGTGGTGCCGAGGCCACAAAAAACATTTTCTGCTTTTCAATGAAAGCTTGGTGCTGTTCCTGTATGCTGTCAAAAAATCTGGCCATAATCTACTCATTTGTGTTAACGTTATCCACCTCTAAAACGGGCGTTTCGCGCCGGCTTGCAATGATGCGCTCCCGGTGCTGCTTTCCCCATTTTTGTAACTCTTCTAACACTGGTCCTAATGTTTGGCTATAAGGGGTAGCTTCATACGTAACGGTAACCGGGGTGGTTGAAAAAATGTTACGCTTTACAAATTCGTTCAACTCCAGCTCTTTGAGCTCTTTTGATAATATTTTAGGGGTGATGCCGCTTAAAGCTCTTTGGATATCATTAAAACGCAGCGGCCCATCAACAAGCGTCACAATAAGCGGCAATTTCCATTTTCCGTTGAGTACATAAAGTGCATCTCTGATTGAGCTTGCGGCGGCCTTGCACTCCGTTGAACTGTGATCTCTTTTTTTTAACTGACCTTCCATAAATAATACTGCTATACTCAAAGATACTACTATCCTTTGGTATAGTAGTATCTTTTTAATAGTAAAGGTAGCTAAGTTTGCTTGAAAAAAGAAAATGAAAGCATTCAAGATCACTTACTGGATAACCACGGCTATAGTAGCCTTAATGATGACCTACTCGGCCTATGCCTATTTAACACTACCCACCATGAACCAGGCTTTTAGCCACCTGGGCTATCCGGGCTATTTCAGGGTAGAGCTGGCCCTGGCTAAACTGGCCGGCGCTGTTTTGCTATTGATTCCTCTAAAATCATTGATTAAAGAGTGGGTTTACGCGGGTTTTACTTTCACCTTTATATCGGCTTTTATAGCCCACAGCGCATCCGGCGATCCGGTAAACTATCGCGTAATGCCGATTATTTTCCTGGCGTTCCTGGCTGTATCCTACATTACCTGGCATAAGGTAAAACAAGCTACGACCAAAAGCCCTGTACTTTAATTTGCCCCGACGGATAACCCTGGTTTTTGAGCAGTTTACGCAGCTGGCCAACCATAGTATTATTGCCAACAAGGTAAAATACCGTGTTTTCCAGGCTGTATTGCTGTTCAAGCACCCATTCCATTAAACTGTGGTGACCAAAAATATCCTTGCGTGCCACCGGCTGTAAGGGCGACCAAAAATATTCATGGAATAACTTGCGGTGATGCTCGTTCCCAATAACCAGTCCGCCCGAAAAGCGGGTGTGCGGCAGTACCATTTTTTGCAGGGCCAGCAAGTGGCCCATGCTGCTTTCATCGCCCAGGGCAACAACTGCCGAAGTGGCAACAGGGGTGTGATAGGTTGAGCCTATTTTAAGATAACTCACCATATCATTTTGTTTGAGTTGCTGCGCCCATCTGCTGCCCGGCCCATTGTGCGCCGCATCTACATAAATAGTGCAGGTATTGGTTTCGGCATCCCAGCCCGATGGGGTATAATCACGGAAGGTGAAGTCGTCAACTCTGAATTTTATATAGGGTATCTCGCTCCATTGTGCTATATCGGCAGATGGCAGGTGCAGGTCAACCTCAATCAAGGTAGATGGTTCCCAGTGCCGCACCTCAAGCACCCTACCGGATTGTAATCTGTTTTCGAACAGTTTCCCGGCTTTTTTTCTGATTTTTTGAAAAGTGGATGTTTCCATGGTAGTTTTTGAATTATACAAAGAAACTGCCTATTTACCCCCAAATCAATGAATAGCTTACGGTAATGATTGGACTATTTACGGTAATGTGTGCGGAATAAAAGTGGTGTGGTACCCTCGGCTTTTTTAAACAATCGTGAAAAGTAGGTATGGTCGGTATAACCCAATGTGTGGGCAATTTCTTTTACGTTCATCTCGCTGTAATACAGCAAACGCTTGGCTTCGAGCAATACCTCCTGCTGGATCCAGTAACTCACCGAAAGGCCGGTTACTTTCTTGAGTGCCTCATTTAAATAAGTTTCTGAAACATTAAGCATGGAGGCATAGGCCGATGGGCTTTTAACCTGCCTGATATTACCAGCCAGTAGCTTTTTAAATTCCTGCGCCAGTTGTACCGGCCTGGACAGGGCAAACTGTGAATTGCAAAAGCCGCTAAAGCAGCAGGCCGCTATACCAACAAAGGATTGTACCAGCGAATGTACCACCTGCAAATAAAACGGACCGAGGTTTTCTTCCCGGTATTTTTCCTGCATCAGGCATAACAGATCAGTACATTGTCTAAATTGCACCTCATCAAGCGTAAAAGGTTGCTGTAGTACCAGCTGGCTTTCAAAAACATTCCTGTAGTCGGGAGCTATTAACAAAGAATCGATGGCGATGAACCAGCCATAACCTATCTCATTGCGGATGCGGTGATGTACCTGCCCCGGTAATATATAATATAAGGAGGATGCGCCGAACCTTAACTCCTGGAAGTCGATCATGAGCGACGCCGTGCCTTGTTCAATAACAAAAAATATATAATGATCATCACGATGCGCGCCCAGGGTATTGGTTTCATCATCCGGTGGCAGATCTCCGGCAACAAAGCGCCTGATCTCAAGGCCCGTTGAGGCCCGTTCCTTTAGCTGATATACCGGAATATCTTTCATTTTTTGTTATCCCGGCCAATATATGGCTATTTGGGTAAAAGAAAGGCTGTTTGAATGTCAAAATTAAAAAGGGGCTGGCGTAGAGACGACTCACCCCGCCTGCGTTGCGCTGGACGACCCTCTCTCCGCCCTACGGCGGAAAGAGGGATGGCCTTTCTCTCCACGCGTCATTGCGAGCGCAGCGTGGCAATCCCCTACTTACAGAGCGGATCTGCCTATCGGGGATTGCCACGTCGTTCCTCCTCGCAATGACGCGCTGATAAAAATATGGTTAACGAACTAAAACAACTCCCACTTTGATACTTAAGCCTATCATTTTGATAGGTTGATTTTGCTCAAAAAGTTTTTTGCAATCCAAATGAACTAAATAAATAGCTGTATTACAGTTGTTTACTCGTATATTTTATTTATTGGCATTTACTTGGTAAAGGGACACTTAAAATACTTAATACTATGGATGTTTTACAAGTTGTTATTTATGTAGTGGTCTTTGCGGCCATCTTCTGGCTCTTTTTCAAATCCGTTAATTACTTCGAAAAAATCTAATCACCATGATCGCATTATTCATTGTGGCAATTGCCGTGTTTGTTTACATGGTGTACGTGCTGCTTAAACCCGAAAAATTTTAATTATTTAAACCATGAACACTGAAATTTCAGGTGTAGTATTTACCTACCTGCTCACGCTCGCGCTGGCCATACCTTTGGGCCGATATATAGCCCGCGTTTTTAAAGGCGAGAAAACCTGGCTCGACTTTCTGGCCCCGCTTGAACGCTTTATTTTCCGTTTCAGCGGCATCGATGCCAAAAAAGAAATGAACTGGAAACAGCATTTATTTGCCCTGCTTACTATCAATAGTGTATGGCTCATATATGCTTTTGTTTGTTTAATGGCACAAGGGCACTTGCCGCTCAATCCGGATGCTAACCCTGGCCAGTCGGCTGATACGGCTTTCAATACCGCCATTAGCTTTTTGGTGAATTGTAACTTACAGCACTACTCGGGCGAAAGCGGCGCCACCTATTTTACACAGCATTTTGTATTCATGTTCCTGCACTTTGTATCGGCTGCTACTGGTATTGCCGCGCTCATTGTAGTATTCAGGGCCATGAAAGATAAAGTGACCGATAAACTGGGTAACTTCTGGGATTATTTTGTAAAAACCGTTACCCGTGTATTACTGCCTATATCATTTGTAATAGCTGTTATTTTAGCCTTCAACGGCATGACCACCAGCTATGCCGGTAAAGATACTTTTATCAGCATGCAGGGCGATACCGTTCACGTATCACGCGGACCGGTTGCGGCCCTGGTAGCTATAAAACACCTGGGTACAAACGGTGGCGGCTGGTTTGGTGCCAACTCTGCCCACCCTATCGAAAACCCTAACTATGTAACCAACACTACCGAACTGGTAGCACAAACACTGATACCTATAGCCCTGGTATTTGCCTTAGGCTTTTATTTAAATAAAAAGAAATTCGCTTACGTGATATTTGGGGTGATGACGATAGGCATGCTCCTGTTCCTGATACCCACCATGAACGCCGAATTGAATGGCAACCCCGCCATCGCTAAAATGGGTGTAAGCCAAACAACCGGTGCTATGGAGGGTAAGGAAGTACGTTTTGGTCCGGCCAACTCGGCTTACTGGAGTGTGATCACTACTATTATATCTACAGGTTCGGTAAATTCCATGCATGATAGCGCTATGCCTATGTCTGGTAACATGATGTTGCTGGGTATGATGGTAAACTGCTTTTACGGCGGCTGCGGCGTGGGTATCCTCAACTTTTACATCTTTATCATCATCGCGGTATTTATATCGGGGCTGATGGTTGGGCGAACACCGGAGTTTTTTGGCCGTAAGATAGAGGCCCGCGAAATGAAGATCGCTTCGCTGATTGCCTTGCTGCACCCCTTTATCATCCTGGTGGGTTTGGCCATTTCATCATACGTAGTGGTAAACATGGCTGGTGCCGATTGGGCCGTTAAGCCATCGAGCTGGTTAAACAACCCTGGTAATCATGGGTTCTCCGAAATGCTGTATGAATATACTTCATCGGCAGCCAACAACGGTTCGGGCTTTGAAGGTTTGGGCGATGGTAACATTTTCTGGAACGTTACTACCGGTATTGTGATGATCCTGGGCAGATTCCTGCCAATTATTGGTCCGCTGGCTATTGCCGGTTTACTGGCCAATAAAAAATACATACCAGAATCGGCCGGTACATTAAAAAGTGATACATCAACCTTTGGGGTAATGATCTTCGCGGTGATCATCATCATTGCTGCCCTGTCATTCTTCCCAGCATTAGCATTAGGTCCAATTGCCGAACACTTTTCATTAAAATAAACACGAGCCTCACCCTGCCCTCTCCAAAGGAGAGGGTTCTTAAAAGTCCTCTCCTTTGGAGAGGGTTTAGGTGAGGCTAAACAAAGAGAAATAATCATATAGAATTCGTCATGAACTCAAATCAAAATACATTATTCCAGGGCGACCAGATGAAAGAGGCTTTTAAGCAGTCATTCATCAAACTAAACCCACGCATCCTGTTCCGCAACCCGGTGATGTTCACTGTAGAGATCGGTACGTTTGTGATGCTCATCGTCAGCATCTACTCTTTTGCCAATAAGGGCCAGGGTAGCTTTGCCTACAACTTTACCGTATTTGTTGTTTTATTGTTAACCGTACTGTTTGCCAACTTTGCCGAAGCCATTGCCGAAGCACGCGGTAAAGCACAAGCCGAAAGTCTACGCAAAACCCGTGAAGAAACACCTGCCCGTTTGCTGGTGAACGGCAAGGAGCAGATGGTAATGTCATCCCAATTAAAAAAAGGCGATGTGTTTATCTGCGAAACAGGTGATAACATCCCTACCGACGGCGAGATTGTTGAAGGTATCGCTACCATTGATGAGTCGGCTATTACCGGCGAATCGGCCCCGGTTATCCGCGAGGCAGGTGGTGATAAATCGTCCGTTACCGGTGGTACCAAAGTACTGTCTGATAAGATCAAGGTGATGGTGACCACTCAGCCCGGCGAAAGCTTCCTGGATAAGATGATAGCCCTGGTTGAAGGTGCATCGCGCCAGAAAACCCCTAATGAAATTGCTTTAACTATTTTACTGTCAGGTTTTACTTTGATCTTCGTGATCGTATGCGTTACCCTGAAACCCTTTGGCGACTATGCTAATACCCCTATAACTATAGCTGCCTTTATCTCCCTGTTCGTTTGTTTGATCCCTACAACTATCGGCGGTCTGTTATCAGCCATCGGTATTGCAGGGATGGACAGGGCTTTACGCGCCAATGTGATCACCAAATCGGGTAAAGCGGTTGAAACTGCCGGTGACCTGGACACTTTGCTGCTGGATAAAACGGGTACCATCACTATAGGTAACCGTAAAGCCACCAACTTTTATCCCGCTACCGGAGTAACCCGCGAAAACTTTATTGCCGCCTGCGTGCTGAGCTCGCTGGCCGATGAAACTCCCGAAGGTAAATCGATAGTGGAACTGGCCCATGAGGATAAAAGCATGCCCAAAGTGGTTGCCCCTAACGGTGCGGTGTTTATTAAATTTACTGCCGAAACCCGTTCAAGCGGCTTGGATACGCCTGATGGTTTACGCATCCGTAAAGGCGCGTTCGATTCTATCCGCAACATAGCCCTGAAGGCCGGTAACCCTTTCCCAACAGAAGTGGAAGATCATGTTAAAAAGATCTCCTCAAACGGTGGTACCCCACTGGTGGTATCGCAAAACGAAAAAATCATGGGTGTTATCGAGCTGCAGGATATCATCAAAACCGGTATTGCCGAACGTTTTGAGCGTCTGCGCAAAATGGGTGTTAAAACCGTAATGGTAACCGGCGACAACCCGCTTACCGCCAAATTTATTGCCGAAAAGGCCGGTGTGGACGATTTTATTGCCGAGGCTAAGCCTGAAGATAAAATGAACTACATTAAAAAAGAACAGCAAGGCGGTAAACTGGTAGCCATGATGGGCGACGGTACCAACGATGCACCAGCCCTGGCACAAGCCGACGTAGGCGTGGCCATGAACAGTGGTACCCAGGCCGCCAAGGAAGCCGGTAACATGGTGGATCTGGATAACGACCCCACCAAACTGATTGAAATTGTGGAGATAGGTAAACAGCTGTTGATGACCCGTGGTACGCTAACCACTTTCAGTATAGCCAATGACGTGGCCAAGTATTTCGCTATTGTACCAGCCTTGTTCATGGTATCTATACCATCATTAAAAGCGCTGAACATCATGGACCTGCATAGCCCGGAATCGGCCATATTATCGGCCGTAATATTTAACGCTATCATTATACCATTGCTGATACCACTGGCCCTGAGAGGTGTGGAATATAAACCGATAGGCGCCAGCGCGCTGTTGCGCCGTAACCTGTTGATATACGGCTTGGGTGGTGTAGTCATTCCATTTATTGGTATTAAACTGATAGACCTGGCGGTAGGCTTGTTCTTATAAATAGAGTGCGGGTGTGGGTGCGAGACATTTATGCATCTCGCTCTGGCACTCACACTCAAATCTCGATCTCAAACATTAATAATTAAAAAGATGAAAACATATTTGTTGCCCTCATTAAAGTTAACGCTCATATTGATCGTAATACTTGCAGGCATATACCCACTGGCTATTGCCGGTGTAGGTAAATTAACCCCAGGCCATGGTGATGGCGAAACATTAAGCTATAAAGGTCGCGTGGTAGGCTACGCTTTAGAAGGCCAGAAATTTACAAAGGACGAATACTTCTGGGGCCGTCCATCTGCGGTTGATTACAATGCTGCCGGATCTGGTGGTTCAAACAAAGGTCCGTCAAATCCGGACTATTTGAAGGATGTTGAAAAACGTATCGAGGATTTCCTTAAACATAACCCTGGTGTAACCCGCGCGCAGATCCCTGCCGAACTGGTTACCGCATCGGGTAGTGGTCTGGACCCTGATATTTCAGCAGCCGGTGCGCAGGTACAGGTAGCCCGTGTGGCCAAAGCCCGTGGTTTATCTGCCGATCAATTAACCAAACTGGTTAATGAACATACCGAAAAACCGCTGTTGGGTTTGTTTGGTCCATCCAAAGTAAATGTGTTGAAACTGAATATAGCTTTAGAAGAGCTGAAAAAATAACCGGGACAGGGTCTGAATCAGAATTTACAGAATTTAATGATTAACTCCGTTGAGGGCTACGCCGTTTTCAGAATTTATTGCATTGTCATTTTGTGAATTCTTAAATCCTGTAAATTCTGATTCAGATAAGATAAGTATGATTGTTTTTTATAATTAATGTTTGGTTGTTAATTATAAGTTTGGTTGACGAACATTCATACCGTAAAAGGGGATTTTTCGGAATCTCCTTTTATTAGTTTTATAAAAAAATATTAGTGATGAAAATGTTAAGTTTAGATATAGGCAGGGCCGTGCGATTCCCCTCTTGAGAGGGGTGGAGGGGTGTGTTTTTTAAACGATTGTGAACACACCCCTGCCATTGCACAAAGCCACGCTCCCCCTCTCAAGAGGGGAGTCTAACCAAAGCCACATTATGAGCGAAGAAAATAAAGAGCAGTCGGTTGAGCATTTCCTGGAGCTCATTAAACGTTCCAGGCGGGGTAAATTTAAGGTTTACATAGGCATGAGTGCGGGTGTGGGTAAAACCTATCGCATGCTGCTGGAAGCCCAGGCCCTGCTGCGCAATGGCATCGATGTTAAAATAGGTTATATTGAAACCCATGGCCGTAAAGAAACCGTGGCACAACTGGAAGGCCTGCCCGTAATACCCCGCCGTAAGTTGTTTTACAAAGGGAAGGAGCTGGAAGAGATGGATCTGAAAGCCATCATCAGCCTGCGCCCCGAGGTAGTGATAGTGGATGAGCTGGCCCATACCAATATTGAGGGTAGCAGTAACGAAAAACGCTGGCAGGATGTAATGCAGATCCTGAACGCGGGCATCAACGTGATCAGCGCGGTGAACATCCAGCATATGGAAAGCCTGAACGAAGAGGTGCAGCGCATTACCGGCGCAACCATCAACGAGCGCATCCCCGATAAGGTTTTGCAAATGGCCGATGAAGTAGTGAATATCGACCTTACTGCCGATGAACTGATAGACCGTTTAAAGGAGGGCAAGATATATGATGAAAAGAAAGTACCGCTGGCGCTCAATAATTTTTTTCAGTCCGAGCGCATACTGCAGCTGCGGGAACTGGCCCTGCGCGAGGTGGCCCACCAGGTAGAACGGAAAATCGACATCGAGATTCCCAAAAATATCAAGCTGCGGCCCGAGCTTTTTTTGGCCTGCATCAGTACCAATGATGCCTCGGCCAAGATCATTATACGTAAAACGGCCAGGTTATCATCATACTATCGTTCTAAATGGTACGTGCTTTATGTACAAACCTCGCGCGAAAGCAGCGATAAAATAAACCTGGCATCACAACGGCATCTCATCAACAACATGAAACTGGCTACGCAGCTGGGGGGCGAGGTGCTCAAAGTAAAAAACGACCATATAGCCAAGGCCATTTGGGAAACGGCCGAAAAATATGATATTACCACCATTTGCATTGGCAAACCCCGGTTTAAATTTTACCAGGTGATCATGAAAACGGCGGTATTTACCCAATTGTTAAATAAGATGTCAAAAACTGATATTGACCTTGTAATTCTATCATAACATGACCATTAAAAATAAACTACGTACAGGCATCGGGTTTTTGTTTGTACTGTCATTCATCTGCTGCGGGTTGTCGGTGTATTTCCTCAACCGTTTGTCGGCCGATGCGGGGGCTATTCTCAAGGATAACTATAAATCATTGCAGTACGGCCAGCAGATCCTGTCGGCAGTGGATGCCAATGGTGGCCCGCTTAGTCCGGCGCAATTAAAAACAATTGAAACCAACCTGGTGCTGGAAGAGCATAACATCACCGAACCGGGCGAGGGGCAGAAGGCGGCTTCATTGCGTGCTGTTTTTGAAAAAATTAAACTGGCAAATAATGATGCCGGCCAGCTATCTACCCTACGTGTACAGGCAAGGCAACTGGTTTATGGGTTTATGCAGCTTAACATGACGGCCATTGCACATAAAAATGATATCGCCAAAGGTACAGCCAGCCGTGCTACCATACTGGTGGCTTTTTGCGGTGCGTTTTTGTTCCTGGTGGCGTTTAGTTTCGTGGTTAATTTCCCGGGATATATTGCCAACCCGCTCAAGGAGCTTACCGCCCGTATCAAGGAAGTATCCAACCGTAACTATCATCAACAGATCGATTTTCACTCTAACGATGAATTTGGCGAACTGGGCCAGGCTTTTAATACCATGACCCGCAAGCTGGATGAATTTGAGAACAGTAACCTGGCCAGTATCCTTTTTGAAAAAAGACGGATCGAAACCATCATCAATTCCATGCACGATGCCATTTTGGGGCTCGACGAAAAAATGATCATCATATTTGCCAATGAGGTGGCTTGTTCATTAATCGGTATGACTGCCGATCAGCTCAATGGCCGTTACGCGCCCGATGTGGCTTTGGAAAACGACCTGCTGCGCAACCTGTTGGTGAATGACCAAACCAAACTGAAAATATTTGCCGATAACCGCGAGAGCTTTTATTCACGCGAGTCGCTATCCGTTACCAGCAAGGGTAAGGTGATAGGCAAGGTGATCATCCTGAAAAATATTACCGAATACCAGCAGCTGGATGAGGCTAAAACCAACTTCATCGCCACCATATCACATGAGCTCAAAACGCCGATCTCGTCCATCAAAATGAGTCTTAAATTGCTGGAGGATGTGCGCATTGGCGATGTAAATACCGAGCAAAAGCAACTGCTGGAAAATATTGAAGAAGACGCCCGCCGCCTGCTGCAAATAACCGGCGAACTACTGGATATGGCCCAGGTAGAAACCGGTAAGCTGCAGCTCAACTTTGGCAAAACCCACCCCAGAAACATTGTAGATTACGCCGTAAAAGCCATCAAATTTATAGCCGATCAGAAGCAGGTAAATATCAAAGTGGATTGTGATGAGAACCTGCCCGATGTACACGCCGATCTGGACAAAACCACCTGGGTGCTCATTAATTTATTATCAAACGCTATCAAATACAGCCACGAAAAATCGACGGTGGAACTGGTGGTAAAAAAACGCCATACCGACGAGATCGAATTTTCGGTACAGGATCATGGCAAGGGTATCGAAGAGCAGTACCTGTCGCGCCTGTTTGAGCGCTATTTTAAAGTTCCCAATGCCACCGCCGATCAAACCGGTACCGGCCTGGGCTTGGCCATAGCCAAAGATTTTATCGAAGCGCAATCGGGCAAGATAGCGGTAGACAGCGAACTGGGCGCCGGTAGCCGGTTTGCCTTTACCTTGAAGAGAGTAGCGTGATGAGCTACTTTTCTTCAATTTTGTCATGCTGAGGAACGAAGCATCTATTATTAAACTTTGCGATTGTGAAATAGAGCCCCGCTGTCCGAAGTCAGAGACTTCAGGCAACGGGGGAAATAAAAAATAACGTCATTGCGAGCGTAGCGTGGCAATCCCCGACTTACAAAGACGCTCCACATATCGGGGATTATTAATGTGTTATTGTTTTTATCGGGATTAATGAGCTCCTTTCAGTCGGTTGTCCACGTCGTTCCTCCTCGCAATGACGTGCAGGGGAAGAGCGCGTTATATCCTCCTTTCTAAGGCATCCACACAGAAATAAAACAGTCTGAAAAAAACCGAGCGTTTGGTATGTCGCTATTTACCTATCAATAAATCAATACTTTTTAAAATTTTCAAAACTGCTCAAAACGGTGTTGCAATTTGTTAAAATCGTTAAAACCGATGTTTTTTGATGAATTTCTGAATGTTTTTAGCCCGTTTTTGAACATAAAAGTGTTAAAATTTGAGGTTTAAAAAGTTTTAGGCTATCTGAATTTTATAAGTTTGCCTAAATGAAAACATCTCTCCGTTTTTTGCTGATGCTGCTGTGCTGCTTTGCCTTATCAACGGCGCATGCCCAAAACAAAAGGCTCACCTACTGCAACCCCCTCAACCTCGATTATGGGTATACCCCCTTTGCCGATTTTGCCGCCTGGGGTAAGCACCGCGCCACCGCCGATCCAACCGTTACCCTGTTCAAAGGGAAATACTACCTGTTCAGTACCAATCAGTTTGGCTACTGGTGGAGCGATAACATGCTGAACTGGAAATTTGTGTCGCGCAGGTTCCTGAGGCCCTATAATGAGAACCAGGGCGACGAGCTTTGCGCGCCGGCAACCCTGGTGTTGGGCGATACCCTGCTGGTGATCGGCTCTACCTATAATAAGGATTTTACCCTTTGGATGAGCACCGACCCTACCCATGATGCCTGGAAAGCCGCCAAAGACTATTTTAAAGTAGGCGCCTGGGATCCGGGTATGTTTACAGATGATGATGGCCGGGTTTATATCTACCATGGCTCCAGTAATACCCTGCCGCTTTATGGCCAGGAAATCGACCGCAGAACATTCGAGCCCATCGGTCCCAAAAAGGAACTGGTGAAGCTAAACCCCGAAATACATGGCTGGGAGCGCTTTGGCGAGCATAACGACAATGTTTTCCTGCTGCCCTTTATCGAAGGCTCCTGGATGAACAAGCATAACGGCAAATACTATCTGCAATTCGGAGCACCCGGCACCGAGCAAAGCGGCTATGCCGACGGTGTTTTTACCAGCGATAAGCCGCTGGGGCCGTTTACTTATCAAAAGCATAACCCATTCTCGTACAAACCGGGCGGTTTTGCCAAAGGTGCCGGGCATGGTGCTACCTGGCAGGATAAGTTTGGCAACTACTGGCATATCTCCACCATGGGTATCTCGGTAAAAAACAACTTTGAGCGCCGCATCGGTTTCTGGCCTGCCGGTTTTGACAGCGATGGCGTGCTGTATACCAATACTGCCTATGGCGATTACCCGCATTATTTAGCAGCAGGTCCCGAAGATCACCTCAAAAGCAATTTTACCGGCTGGATGATCCTCAACTATAATAAACCGGTAGAAGTTTCCTCAACACTGGGCGGTTATGCATCCAACAATGCTGTCGACGAGGATATCAGAACCTATTGGAGCGCCAAAACGGCCAACAAAGGCGAATGGTTTAAAACCGACCTGGGAGAAGTAAGCACGGTAAATGCCGTACAGATCAACTACGCCGATCAGGATGCCACTTTCCTGGGTAAATCACAGGGTGTTTTTCATCAGTACATCGTTTATTCGTCGTTGGACGGAAAAACATGGAAACCGCTGATCGACAAAAGCAAAAATAAAACCGACGTACCGCACGATTATATCGAACTAAAAAATCCAACCAGAACCCGTTACCTTAAAATGGTGAACCTGCACATGCCAACCGGTAAATTCGCGCTATCCGGCTTCCGGGTATTTGGTAAAGGTGCTGGTGCAAAAGCAGATACGGTACAAAACTTCATTGTATTGCGTGGCGATAGCGAACGCCGCAATGCCTGGCTAAAATGGAAACCGGTAGATAATGCCACAGGCTATACTATTTATATGGGCATAGCGCCCGATAAACTGTACAACAATATGCTGGTATACGGCAAAAACGAGTATTACTTTAATGGGATGGATAAAAACCTGCCGTATTATTTCCAGATCGAATCATTTAATGAAGATGGTATTTCAAAGCGATCTAAAGTGGTGAAAGTGGAGTGAGATTAACCGTATGTCATTTCGAACGAAGAGAGAAACAAAAAGTTGGGCTGTCACCCTGAGCCCGTCGAAGGGCGCGCGCAGAGGCCTGCCCACCATGCTTCGACGGGGCTCAGCATGACAGCCGATCGAAAAGCCAAAGCTTTGTGCGATTCCTTCCCTCGGGAAGAGGAGGAAGGAGTTTCTGTGCCTTGTAAACTTGCATCATGCATAAACTCCTCCCTGCCACAACACCATCCAGCCGCACCCCTCCCGTGGGGAGGGAATTGAAAATGGCACTGCTCCTTGCACTCGTTGCAAACGAGCGCAAGTATTTAGAGCGATACATTAACTTTTAGTTATTTTTTTTGTTGGATGGCCCAATAATTGCCGTTTTTTCGTAAAATGCCCCATGCTAAGATCAATATTTTCCTTTATTGCTATTTTGTTCTTTTGTGGCACTATTCGGGCGCAGCAGGCGGATAGTACGCTGAAAAAATCGCCGGTAAAAACGCTTACCGATAAACAATATACCGCATTGCTCAACGGTGATGATGCGTACGGTAATATGGCCTTACCCGCCCAGATCAATCATTTCCCCATGCCCGATCAGGCCATCAGGTTTAAAAAAGAATTGGGACTGAGTCCTGCGCAGGTAACCAAAATTACGGCTATTGCTACTGAGCTGCACCGCAAAAGATTGGAAATGGGGGCATTCATTATTAAAAATGAACAAACCCTGGATGAGCTTTTTCGTAAACAGCGGTTAAATAATGGCGATGTGATATTTTATGCAACGCGCTCCGGATTGTATTACGGAGAGCTCAGAAACGCCATTTTGCAGGCTTGTTTAAGCACCGGCGACCTGATGGCTCCCCAGCAAATCAAGAAGCTGGAAACTTTACAAAACCCTAATTGATAATATACCGTAGGATTTACTTAATTTAGCGGCCCAAATAAATAGTATGAAGATTACTTTTGATTTTGAAAAACCACTGGCTGAACTGATACAGCAGATTGAAAAGGTAAAGCAGGTTGAGGACAAGAACAAACTGGACATGTCGGCAACCATTGCAGAACTGGACGCAAAGCTGGAGGCTGCCAAAAAAGAGATCTACGGCAATTTGACCGGCTGGCAAAAGGTTCAGATATCACGTCACCCCGAAAGACCATATACCCTTCAATATATTGAGTTAATGTGCGATGATTTTATTGAGTTGCACGGCGACAGGACGGTAGGCGATGATAAAGCCATCATTGGTGGTTTTGGAACGTTGAACGGTCAAACCGTGATGTTCATTGGGCACCAGAAAGGTCGTAACACCAAGGAGCGCCAATACCGCAACTTTGGTATGGCTAATCCCGAAGGTTATCGTAAGGCTTTAAGGCTCATGAAAATGGCCGAAAAATTCAATAAACCTGTGGTTACCCTGATTGACACACCGGGCGCATTCCCTGGTCTGGAAGCCGAAGAGCGCGGACAAGGCGAAGCCATTGCCCGCAACCTGCTGGAAATGGCCGTGCTGAAAGTGCCGGTGATCTGCGTGATCATAGGCGAAGGAGCATCTGGCGGGGCCCTGGGCATAGGTATTGGCGATAAGGTACTGATGCTGGATAATTCCTGGTACTCGGTGATATCTCCCGAAAACTGCTCAACCATCCTTTGGAAAACCTGGGAAAACAAAGAACGTGCTGCTGAAGTACTGAAATTGACTTCGACAGAAATGTATAAGAACAAACTGATCGACGGTGTGATCAAAGAACCCCTTGGCGGTGCGCATCAGGATCCCGTGGCTATGGCCACCATCCTGAAAAAGCAATTGCTAAAAGATCTGAAAACACTGGGCGAACGTAATATCGATGAGCTGGTTACCGAACGTATCGACAAGTTCTGCAACATGGGCGTTGTAAACGAAGGATAAAAAATTCTGATCTATATTAAAAAGCGGCTTATGCCGCTTTTTTTGTTTAACGATAAAGGCCGGCTCATTGATTTCTATGATAGAAGCAAAAGATTTTGAATTAAGTATCTATTTTTAATTCCCTCCCTCGGGAGGGGCGCGTTGGGCAGGTGTAATGACAGGGAGGGGTTTCTACGCGCGATGATTATCTTGTTCTACAAACCCCTTCCTCCCCTTCCCGAGGGAAGGAATCGCACAAAGCCTTCGCTCTTTTGATGGCTGTCATACTGAGCCTGTTGAAGTATGGTGGGCAGGCCTCTGCGCGCGCGCTTCGACAAGCTCAGGGTGACAGGCCTTCGCTCCCGCGAGATTAGCGTAGCGTATCTCGTGGGTGGCATGCGGTAATACGCCAGCTGAAAGCTGAGTCATGCGTACCACGGGCTGGAAGCCCGCGGCAGCGTAAGGACAAAAAGTGGGTTTACATGGGTTTACACTTTTTGCCAATTAAAAACATGTAATAAATTGATTTTCAACTATATAATTCGATTTTAACCATAAAAAGTGTAAACCCATGTAAACCCACTTTTACTGTTTAGGAGTAACGCCAAATTTGGCTTCAAAGCCTTTGAGCTGCGCGCTGAATTTGGTGTTTAGTTCGGTTTGTTTAAAATCTTTGGTGAAACCTACCAGTCCGCTTAAAATCTGTATGGAGTATTGTATGTCGCGGTTGTCCAGGCTGGTTTCATTACGTTGCAGCAAGGCGTAATTATAGGTAAGCGAGTTGTTTACATAATCATCAACCTGGTTAGCCAGTTTGTTAGCCAGCGCAATATCACCCATACGGTAGGAGCTTTCGATCATATAAAATTTACGTACGGCAACCTCGGTGGAGTTGATGATGCCCGGCATTACTTCGTCGTATTTTTTCAGCGCGTTTTTGGCAAGGTCGTTATAGCCTTCTTTCATCAGGTTGTCTGCTAAATTGGAATAAAGCCTGGTGATCAACGGATAAAACATGGTCATGGACTCATGATCAAGGTAACGGGCGTTTTTCATATTGCCCCATTTAAACTTGGTCATCATGTTATGATACATCACCGGGGTATTGCTATTTTCGAGCGAGTTTGATGATGCTGTATCAGGTTTCAAAGGCATCAGGCGATAAGCGAAGCCCTCGTTGTACAGGTACTTGTCCAGGCCTATCATGTTATCATTAGGCACGGTTACCGAGAAATAGATGGGCCGTTTCCAGTTATTATGCGATAGAATGTCCATCATTGCCAAAACATCTTTGGTTACATAGCGGCCACTAAAGGTCCAGTCCATTTCGGGTACTATCTTATCTTTTTCTGCAGCCGGAACAGTACCGGTTTGCACTACCTGGTTAGGGTCGATAGTCAGCTTAAAGTTTTTAGTAGGGAGATAATTGGATACATCGCCATTATTGTACTCTACCATGGTTGATTTATCATCAGAGGTCATAAAATCAAAAACCTCTTTGAGCTCAGTAGCGCCGGTTAGTTTTTGATCGTTAAAATAAATAACATCACGTACACCTGGTTTAAACTTGTCGTTCGGCATAGTGATAGGCAGCGGTTCCGACTCATTCATCTTATTTTTCATACCGCGGATGTACCAGTCGGTACCCAGCAAGCTCAGGTTCACGATGCGTACATCCGGGCGCACATTTTCCACCTCCTGTATATACCAAAGCGGGTAAGTATCATTATCGCCATAGGTAAATAAAATAGCGTTAGGCGCGCAGGAATTCAGGTAATTGTACGCCATATCATGCGGCGTAAGCTTGGTGGAACGGTCATGATCGTCCCATTCCTGGTTGGCCATTAATACCGGTGCAGCCAATAGGCAAATTAGTGTTGCTATGATAGCGCTTGTTTTGGCATTGATCTTTTTCGACAGAAAATCGGCAATAGCCAGCACACCTAAGCCAATCCAAATGGCAAAGGCATAAAATGAACCTGCATAAGCATAATCACGCTCACGTGGCTGTAAAGGGTCCTGATTTAAGTATAATACAATAGCCAAACCTGTAAAAAAGAACAGCACCAACACAACGCCCGCATTTCGCTGATCGCGCCAAAAATGGAAGAACAGGCCTATCAGACCGATGATCAGCGGTAAAAAGAACAGGCGGTTGTAGCTTTTGCTTTCGGTAACAGCGTAGGGCAGGGGTTTGCTGAAATCCCAGCCGCTTAACCAGGAACCGTCTACACCGCCCTTGCCATCAATGGCGCCGGTTTGGCCGTCAAGATCATTGGCACGACCAACAAAATTCCACAGAAAATAGCGGGTGTACATCTGGTTCACCTGCCAGGTGCCAAAAAAGCCCAGGTTGGTGGCAAAGGTTGGATGTTCGCTTTGACCCAGTTTACTCCATGCCCGGTAAAAATCCGGATGACCGGCCTTATCGCTGAACATACGGGGGAAGGGCGTATTGCGGTCATACACAGTGGTCAGTTTTTTACCGGCTACCTCATATTTGGTTTCGCCGCGACGGTAAATAGTAGCACCTTCGGTTTGCTCGGTTGGGGTTGAATCAAAAAACTGGCCATAAAGTAGTGGCGTATCGCCGTATTGGTCGCGGTTCAGATAGCCGTTAAGCGCGAAAGCGTTTTCAGGGTCGCTGTTGTTTAGGTTAGGGTTTGCCTTGGCCCTTACTACAATCATCACAAATGAGCTGTATCCAAACAGGATAAACAGGAGGCAAATTAAAAAAGTATTCAGAGCAAAGCGTTTTTCGCGGATCTTCACTACGTACTCCAACAGGGCAAGTACTACCGCGCCAACTATGATGCCTACAATCCCGGCGCTGATGCCCAGTACCAATATAAAGCATACCGCAGCCATAATGATAGCCGGTTTTTGTGGTTTAATGGTATAATAGATCCCAGCAACAATAGTGGCTATCAGCAAAAGAAAGAACACTACAGCGCCGCTGCCAAAGCCCATACCCAAAGTATTCACAAAAAGCAGGTCGGAAAAAGCCGCGCCCTTTACGGTATATTGAATAACCCCCCAAAGTACAAAGGCCACAGCCACTATACCGGCAAAAAATGCCCAGAAAGTACCTTTGGAAGTGATATTTTTTGCTCTGCGGAAGTAGATAACCAATGCTATAGCTGGTATTACCAGCAGGTTTAATAGGTGAATACCTATAGATAAGCCCATGACATAGGCAATAAATACGATCCATTTATCGGCATGCTGCTCATCGGCATGGGCATCCCATTTTAATATGGCCCAGAATACAATGGCTGTACATAAAGATGATTGCGCGTAAACCTCGGACTCCACAGCCGAGAACCAGAAAGTATCAGACCAGGCATATGCCAGGGCGCCAACTAAGCCGGCTCCTATGATCAGTATCAGGTTTGCAATAGTGATGTCTTCGGTCTTTTTAACCAATAGCTTTTTGGCCAGGGCGGTAACCGTCCAAAACAGGAACATGATAGTTGCCCCACTGGCCAGCGCCGAAGCCATATTGGCCCAGTAAGCCACTTTGGTGCTATCACCCATAGAAAGTAAGGTGAAAACCTTTCCTATCATCGTAAACAGGGGCGCACCGGGTTGGTGGGCCACTTGTAAACGGTAAATACAGGCAACAAACTCGCCGCAATCCCAAAAACTGGAGGAGGGCTCTAAAGTTAAAATATAAGTTAGCGAAGCAATGATAAAGGCTACCCAGCCAAATATATTATTGATTTTTTTGTAGTCCATGTCTGAATTTTACGATAGAAAAAAGGTTGAATGCAGCCCGAAATTAGTAAAAGTATTATGATGTTAAAACCAAAAGCATGGGATTAACACTTTTTTGGCCTGTTTTGGGCATTAAGAGGCAATGAAAAATACTTTTTTAAAATTCTTTTTGAGAGTTAAAAAATCGTCTTATATTTGCATTCCTTTTCGGGGAGTAAAACAAACCAAAGGAGATTGCCTGATAGTATAATGGTAGTACGACGGTTTTTGGTACCGTTTGTCTAGGTTCGAATCCTGGTCGGGCAACATAGAAAATTTCGGATTTCTGATTTTCAATTTCGGATTTAGGTCTGATAGAAAATTGAAATCCGAATTGTTTTTATAAGGGTTTACAACATAAAGATTAAGCTATCGGATTGAAACATCCGGAACTGAACATCCTAAATCCAACATAAGAAAATGCCATTACAATTTAATCCGGTTAAGTTATTTGCAGGATCAGGTTCTAAGGAACTGGCGCAAAAGATTGCTGATGCTTATGGACGGGAATTAGGTGACGTGGTACTGTCACGCTTTAGTGATGGTGAATTTCAGCCGCATTTTAATGAATCTGTAAGGGGATGCGACGTATTTCTGATACAGAGTACTCACCAGCCTACCGACAATCTAATGGAATTACTGATGATGATTGATGCCGCTCGTCGTGCTTCATCACATTATGTAAGTGCTGTTATTCCGTATTTTGGATTGGCCCGTCAGGACAGGAAAGATAAGCCACGTGTGGCCATCAGTGCTAAACTGGTAGCTAATTTGCTGGTTGCAGCAGGCATTAACCGTATCATGACCATGGATTTGCACGCTGCGCAGATTCAGGGCTTTTTTGATATACCGGTTGATCACCTGGATGCTTCTATCATTTTTGTGCCTTATATCAAAAGCCTCGGCTTGCAGAATTTAACTATCGCATCGCCGGATATGGGTGGCTCATACAGGGCCCGCAGTTTTGCGAAATTCTTTAATGCCGAGGTGGTTATTTGCGATAAACGTCGTAAGCGTGCCAATGAAATTGAGGCGATGACGCTGATTGGTGATGTAACCGATCAGGATATTGTGCTGATTGATGATATCTGCGATACGGCTGGTACACTGGCAAAAGCTGCCGGACTGATTATGGAGCGTGGTGCACGCAGCGTACGCGCGGTTTGTACACACCCGGTATTGTCAGGTAAGGCTTATGAAACTATTGAAAACTCGGCTTTGGCAGAGTTAATAGTTACCGATACTATACCGTTAAAACAAACGAGCCCTAAGATTAAGGTGCTGTCAACTGCCGAATTGTTTGCAAAAGCCATTAGCAATGTGAATGAACACGGTTCTATCAGCCAGTTGTTTAGGGTAGATTGATAGGAAGCTTATAGTTCATGGTCGATGGTTCATAGCCGGAAACGTGGATTTGAATAGAATAAAAATATTTGTGCGGATTAGACACATGAACAATGATCTATGAACCATGAAATTAACAAATAAATAAATACAAATAATGAAATCAATTGCTATTAGCGGTTCTCCAAGAGAGAACGTAGGGAAAAGAGACGCTAAAGAACTGCGTTATCAAGGCTTAGTGCCTGCAGTACTTTACGGTGGGCCAACACAATCCCACTTTGCAGTGTCCGCAGCTGATTTGAGAGCCGTTGTTTATACTCCGGTTGTTCATTTCATCGATCTTGAAATTGCTGGTGTTAAATCACAAGCTATTATTAAAGATATTCAGTTTCACCCTTTAACTGAACAAATTATCCACGTTGACTTTTTGTTGCTTGACGAGAAAAAGCCAATCACTATCGAGATCCCTGTTAAATTAACCGGTACTTCTCCAGGTGTTAAAGTGGGTGGTAAATTAGTTCAGAAACTAAGGAAACTGCGCATCAAAGCATTGCCTAAAGATCATTTAGATGCTATCGAAGTAAGCATTGAAGCTCTGGAAGTTGGTAAATCAGTAAAAGTTGGCGAAATTAAATTGCCAAACCTTACTATTACTAATGCTCAGGAAGATACTATCGTATCGGTAACTACTTCACGTGCATTACGTCAGGCAGAGCAGGAAGCTGCTTCAGGTAAAAAGTAAGCCCCCTAACCCCCTGAAGGGGGAATGAAAGGGTACTATTAAAACAGCGGTAAGGTAACTTATCGCTGTTTTTGTTTAAAAATAATATCTTCGCACTTTAATTTAAGTAAATCAAAAATTCCCCCTTCAGGGGGCCAGGGGGCATGAAATATCTTATAATTGGCTTAGGAAATATTGGACCTGAATATGCTGATACCCGGCATAATATAGGGTTTATGATACTGGATGAATTAGCCAAACAGGAGAATGCGAAGTTTTATCACATGCGCCTGGCTTACTATAGTGAGGTATCATTCAAAGGACGTACACTCCATCTTATTAAACCAACTACTTACATGAACCTAAGCGGCAAAGCCATGAATCATTGGATGAAGGAGCTCAAAATACCTGTCGAAAATGTATTGGTGCTGGTTGATGACATAGCCCTTCCTTTAGGTACATTGAGGTTAAAACCCAAAGGCAGCGCTGCGGGGCATAATGGTTTAAAACATATCGAAGCAACTTTGGGCAATAATAATTATGCCCGCCTCCGGTTTGGTGTAGGCGATAATTATCCCAAAGGCCGCCAGGTTGATTATGTATTAAGTGGTTTTGATGATGATGAAAAACCCGAACTCCCTGCACTTATTGATCGCTCTATTGAAATGATAAAAAGCTTTGCTACCATCGGTACCGAACTCACCATGACCCGCTACAATAAATAGAAATATGTGGGAATCACTAAAAACTAACTGGTTAGTTAAAAAGTGTTAAATAATACTTTCCCTATGCAACAGTTAAATAGGTTGCTGCGTCTTATCACTAAATCATTATGAAACAATTTTTACTGACCCTGCTTTCCTGTTATATTTCGGCGATTTGTTTTGCCCAGACTCAAAATTCGCCAACAAACATAACTGTTAAGGGCTCAGTAATTGATTCTGCATTAAATAAGCCCTTGGGATATGTTACTGTTGCTTTACAGGATGCTAACACCCATGCCCCTGTAAAAAGCACTCTTGCTAAAGACGATGGAAGTTTTGAATTAAAAGCTCCGGATGGTAAAACTTACCAGCTGGTAGTTGCTTTTATTGGCTATGCTACCAAGATTTTGCCTGTAAAACCAACCGGGACCGAATTCAATGCAGGTAAAATTTTGCTTGCCCCCTCCAGTAAAGAATTAAAAGAAGTTACCGTAACAGCAGTGCGGCCAACCCTGAAACAAGAGGTGGATCGTCTTACTTATGATGTAACTGCCGATCCTGAGAGTAAAGCAGTATCTGCGCTGGATATGATGCGTAAAGTGCCGCTTTTATCGGTTGATGGAGATGATAAGATCAGGCTCAAAGGAAGTGGTAATTATAAAATCCTGATCAACGGAAAAGAATCGGCATTGATGGCCAAAAGCCCATCGGATGTATTGAAAGCGATGCCGGCCACCAATATCGAAAAAATCGAAGTGATTACCACGCCGCCCGCTAAATACGATGCGGAAGGTTTAACAGGTATCATCAACATTATCACCAAGAAAAATGCCGATCAAGGTTATAACGGTAGTATCAATATGCGCTATAATACGGTTTGGGGACCTGGATATAATTTGAATGCAACGGTAAAACAAGGTAAATTTGGTCTTTCGGGATATGCAGGTTTTGGTACCCAGAAAGAAGTAACCGGCGCAACGCACAATACGCAAACACAATTTTTAAATCAATCGGTATCAAGCATCTTAAATCAGGACGGTACCAATACCTTTAGCGGTAAATACAAATATGCTAATGCAGAGTTGAGCTATGAAATAGATAGCCTTGACCTGATCACCGGTTCATTTGAGATATTCCAGGGACATTTTGATCAAAATGGTTCGCTGCAATCCAACCGGGTTAACAATGTCGGAACGCTTGATGAGGCTTATCGTAATGCTACTACCAGTAATAGCAAGGATAAAGGAGCCGATATCGCCATCAATTATCAGCGGAATTTCAAAAACCACAAAGACGAGCTGTTAACCTTATCATACAAATACAGCTATTCGCCAAGTGATCAAACAAGCTCGAACGCGTTTACTGACAGATTTAATTATGATGCTGTTAACAATCCCGATTTCAGACAGCGTAACAATGCTGGTAACCGGGAACATACCATCCAACTTGATTATGTATATCCGCTTAAAAAATTAAATATAGAAGCTGGAGCAAAAGCTATCCTACGGAATAACTTCAGTGATTTCGGACGTGAAGACCTCGATCCTACTACAAACCAATATGTAGTTAACACTGGGCAAACCAGTACGTTTGATTATCATCAGGATGTAACCAGTGTTTACAATTCTTACCAGTTAAAACTAACTAAATGGACGGTAAAAGGTGGTTTGCGTATTGAACACACTCAAGTTAGGGCTGATTTTGTAGGTACGCCGCTTGATAAAGGCTATAACAATTTGATCCCTTCAGTATCCATACAACGCACCCTGAATAGCAGCAGCATTAATTTCGGTTTTACGCAGCGGATACAGCGCCCTGGTATATACCAGCTTAATCCTTTTGTTGATAACTCAAATCCTAAATTCATCAACACCGGTAATCCTGATCTGCGCCCCGAACTCAATAACACCTTTGAACTTACCTACAGCAACTTTAAAAAGGCATCAGTTACGGTGGGTTTAAGCTACGCGTTTTCCAATAACTCCATTCAAACTATAAGCACTTTGCGTGATACGGTAACATACACAACCTATCAAAATTTAGGTAGCAACCGTACACTTGGTTTCAATATCAATACCAATTTTTCTATCATCAAACCCTTAACTGTCAGCCTAAATGGGCAAGTTTCACATGTTTGGTTAAAAGGCGTTTACAATAGCGATTTTTTTAAAAACGATGGCTATATCGGTAACGCATTTGCCAGCTTTACCTATAAACTGGGTGATACATACCGATTTGGTTATAACGCCGGTTTCTTTAGTGGTGATGTAACACTGCAAGGTAAATCAAGTAACTTTATCTATAACTCCTACAGTGTTGCTAAAGATCTGTTTAATAAAAAATTCACAGTTACCCTTGTGGCTAATAATCCTTATAGCAAATACAGAGCATTTAACAATACTACTAACACGCCAGATTTTTCTCAAACCATCAGCAGAGAAAACCCATACCGCCATTTCGCTATCAGGCTTAATTATAAATTCGGCAAGCTCAATAGCGATATTAAAAAGAACCAGCGTAGCATCAATAATGACGATACCAAAGGCGGGGGTAAAAGCAGTGGCGCCAGTCAATAAGAGCTATGCATTAGATTAAAAACACCTGACATACTTTCGGCACAAAAAGGATAAATTAGCCTCATGAAAGTTTACGGAATAACCAATTGCAACACAGTTAAGAAAGCGCTTGACTGGTTGAAAGAAAATAAAGTAGATTATGATTTCCAGGATTTTAAAAAATTAGGTGTAAGCACCGAAAAACTGCAGGAATGGGACAGCAAAGCGGGTTACGAAAAATTCCTGAACAAGCAGGGCCTTACCTGGAAACAACTTGATCCGCAGGTAAAGGAAAGTGTAAAAACCAATGCCGATGCACTTACCTTGTTACAGCAAAAAACAAGTATGATCAAAAGACCTGTTATTGAGGATGGCGACTTTTTGTTTTTTGGTTTTGATGAAAAAGTTTACCAATCTCATTTTCTAAATAAATAAGACCCTTATATTTTTCTATATATCAATTTAAAGCCTATAAATCTCGTATATCTACCTGATTTATAGGCTTTATGTTTATCAAACCAATAATTAATATTCTGGTAACAATCGTTTTACGAGGCCGTTCAAAAACGTTTTTTTGTAGTATACTTGCTGTATACATACAAAAAATATTGAAATGAATTTAAAACTGATGGCCGGTTTCAGCATGGCCTTTATGTTGGCGGTTAGTGTAAGTGATGCCCAGCAGGCCGCTTCAACGAATGCGCCTGCTTCTGATTACAATTATCATGAAACTTTCGGGCCTGGCTTTTATACCAAAAATGGTACAGAATATCGTGCCGCAAGTGGCGAACCAGGACCTAAATACTGGCAAAACCGGGCCGATTATCAATTGGCTGCAAAACTGAATGATCAAACCAATGAGATCACCGGATCTGAAGTATTAACCTATACCAATAATAGTCCGCAAAACCTTGGCTTTTTATGGATGCAGCTCGATCAAAACCTGTTTAAATTAGACTCACGCGGAACGGCTATTGTACCGCCAACAGGCAGCCGTAACTGGGGCCGTGGCGAAGCATTTGATGCCGGTTACAAAATAAAATCAGTAAAATATGCTATTGGTAAAGGTGAATTTGCTGAAGCTAAATTTTTGATCACAGATACCCGTATGCAGGTTTTTTTACCAAAAGAGGTAACAGCTAATGGCGGGCAGGTTAAGCTTAAAATAGAGTATTCATTTAATCCCCCAAATTATGGATCGGACCGTATGGGGTACCAGGATACTAAAAATGGTAGGATTTATACTGTAGCACAGTGGTATCCACGCATGTGCGTATATGACGATGTAATGGGGTGGAACACACTGCCATATACTGGTCCGGGTGAGTTTTATCTGGAATATGGCGATTTCGATCTGAGTATCACTGCTCCGGCAAATCATATTGTAGTTGCCTCCGGTGAACTGCAAAACCCGCAGGAAGTGTATACCGCAGAGCAGCAAAAGCGCTGGGCCGAGGCAGCTCAAAGCGAAAAAACTGTAATGATCCGTACGGCAGATGAGGTTAAGGATCCCAAATCGCGCCCGGCTGGCAAAACCGAATTAACCTGGCATTTTAAAATAAAAAATGCACGTGATGCCTCATGGGCTTCATCGGCCGCTTTTATTATTGATGCCGCCAAAATGGATCTGCCAAGCGGTAAAAAATCAATAGCTATTTCGGCCTACCCTGTTGAAAGCGATGGCAATGATGCCTGGGGACGGTCAACAGAATATGTAAAGAAATCAATTGAATATAACTCTGCCAAATGGTTTGAATTTCCTTATCCTGCTGCAACAGCAGTTGCCGGTATAGTAGGCGGTATGGAATATCCGGGTATTGTTTTCTGCGGATACAAAGCAAAGAGAAATGCGCTTTGGGGCGTAAATGACCATGAGTTTGGGCATACCTGGTTCCCTATGATCGTAGGTTCAAACGAACGTATGTACGGCTGGATGGACGAAGGTTTTAACACTTTCATCAATACACTTTCGACAGCTAATTTTAACAACGGCGAATATAAAAACACCCGCGCTACAGATATGCACCGTACCGGCGACTTTTTAACCAAGCCCGAACTGGAGCCTGTGATGAGCCAGCCAGCTAATTTGAAAGAGAAAAATACCGGTACATTGCTATATTTTAAACCAAGCGCAGGTTTGGTTTTATTACGTGAGCAGATATTAGGCCCCGAACGCTTTGATTTTGCTTTTAAAACATACATCAACAGATGGGCATTTAAACACCCAACACCTGATGACTTTTTCCGTACCATCGAGAATGCATCGGGTGAAAGTTTGCAATGGTTCTGGAGAGGTTGGTTCCTGAACAACTGGCGTCTGGATGTTGCGGTTAGCGATGTGAAATACGTGGATGGCGATGCCTCAAAAGGAGCAATGATCACCATTGATAACCTGGGTAAAATGGCCATGCCTGTTATCCTGGAGGTGAAAACCAAAAGCGGCAAAACAGATCGTATTAAATTGCCTGTTGAAATCTGGGAGCGTTTTGCTTCATGGACATTCAAGTATCCATCAACCGAAGAAATTGAATCGGTTACTTATGATCCTGACAAAGTAATGCCAGACTATAATCCTGACAATAACGTTTGGAAAAAATAAAAGCAAAGGCCCGGTTTACCGGGCCTTTGCTTTTATTGGCATATCTATTTTAGACTTACGAAGTTTTTAAAACTTCGTAAGTCTTCGTCGGGGATCTACAACAAATCTTTCAAATGTTTATAATTTGATTTTACCGTATCCAACACTTCGTCCATATGGCCGTTGAGCATCAGCTTAGTCATGGATACGGCCATGCCTTTTACCTGTTCAAATTCAATTTTAGGCGGCATAGCCAGTGCATTCGGGTCGGTAAACACATTAACTAAGGCCGGGCCATCAAATGCCAAGGCCTCAGTGATAGCTTCCTTAACATCTTCGGGATGTTTCACATTAATACCTTTAATACCCATGGCTTGAGCCACTAAAGCAAAATCGGGATTGTACATATCTGTTTGCCAATCGGGCAGGCCGGCAACCTCCATTTCTAACTTCACCATGCCCAGGGAGCGGTTGTTAAAAACAATGATTTTAACCGGCAGTTTGTATTGAACGATGGTAGCCAGGTCGCCTAACAGCATTGATAGTCCGCCATCGCCGCAAAGCGCTATAACCTGCTGGCCCGGACGGGCAAGGGCTGCGCCAATGGCCTGTGGCATGGCATTAGCCATAGAGCCATGGTTAAAAGAACCTATCATTTTTCGCTTGCCTGTGGCATTAATATAACGGGAACCCCATACGCAGGACATGCCCGTATCCACCGTAAATATGGCATCGTCAGCAGCTATTTTATCCAGTACGCTGGCTACAAATTCAGGGTGTATCTTATCCTGTTCGCCGCTGTCTTCAACATAGGTTTGCATTTTGTTTTTTACATCGGCATATACTTTTAGCTGGGCTTTTAAAAAGCTGTCGTCTTGTTTCTGACTGATCAATGGTAGCAATGCGGTCAGTGTATCCTTGATATTTCCGCATAAACCAACATCAACCTTAGCCCTGCGGCCAATACGCTCCGGTTTGATGTCTACCTGTACAATTTTGCAATCGGTAGGCATAAATGGCGTATACGGAAAATCTGTACCCAACAATATCAACAAATTGCTTTCGTGCATGCTATGATAGGCCGATGGCAGACCTAAAAGACCGGTCATACCCACTTCGTTAGGATTATCATATTGAATATCCATTTTGGCCCGGAAAGAGTAAGCTACTGTAGCATGAAGTTTCTGGGATAAGGCTACCACTTCGTCATGTGCTTCGGCGGCACCTATACCACAAAAAATGGTGATTTTTTGATGATGATTAATCAATGCAGATAGCTTTTGCAGATCAGTATCTGATGGTCTGATCACCGGAGCTGGATTAAAGTTTTGGGTAGATGTATTGATCTCCACAGCATCCATGCTCGTAACATCGCCGGGTAAACCAATTACGGCCACTCCTTTTTGATGCAGGGCACTTTGTATGCCAGCCTGTAACATGCGCGGCAACTGCCTGGGCGTTGCAGCCACCTGGTTGTAATAGCTGCAATCATCAAACAGTTTGATGGTATTGGTTTCCTGGAAATAATCGGTGCCGAATTCAAAACTGGCTATGGTTGATGCAATAGCGATAACCGGTGCGCCAGACCGGTGCGCATCATACAAACCATTAATGAGGTGTACGTGCCCCGGGCCACTGCTGCCCGCGCAACATGCAAGACCATTCAACTGTGCTTCGGCGCCTGCGGCGTAGGCACCAACTTCCTCATGACGTACATGTATCCATTGTATGTTATCCGCCCGCCGTACGGCATCATTTACTTCGTTAAGGCTATCGCCGGTAACAGCATATATTCTTTTGATGCCCGCGCTTGCCAGCATTTCTACCAGTTGGTCTGCAACGTTTTTTGCCATGGTTAGGTTGATTTATGTTTTGATATTTATAAAGCTAACCATCGAATATGATGTGGGTTTTAAAAATTGTAAATTGCTGTAAAATATGACAATTATGGGGCGAATAGTTATTGTGGCTTATAAACCAAAACCAGGAAAAGCAGATGCCTTAAAGCAGCTCACCAAAACCCATGTACCCCGACTTAAACAGGAGGGATTGGTAACGGATCGGCAGCCCATTATTATGGAAACCGCTGATGGTACCATTATTGAAGTTTTTGAATGGTTGAGCGCCGAGGCTATTGATCAGGCTCATCACAGCAAAGCTGTTCATGCAATGTGGGGTGAGTTTGCAGCCGTTTGTGATTATGTAAGCCTGAATAGTTTGAATGAGACAGCAAACGTGTTTGCTGAATTTACTCCGGTGAATTAAACACCAGAATAGCTAAAACATAAAACAAAACAGGCAGACTTCAAAATGAGTCTGCCTGTTTTTACGGATTAATTGTATATAGAGAAGCCGCAAACCGGCTGTTGTTTTTGGTATTGATTAGAGGTTGAATGCGTAGGCAACTCTCAGACCAATAAAATTGCTGGTGCTGCCATTAGTATAAAATTTACTGTTACTTTCAAATCTTACACCTGCGTCGATATAATTTTTGCGACCTACATTAAATAATACGCCTACTTGCGGTGCGTAAACAAACGCTGCTGATTTGGTTGCACCAAGGTCTGTTTTATTGGCAATGAATGATGCGCCGGCTTCGCCCTGGATATAGAAGTTTTTAACAGGGAAATATTTCAAACCTGCCTTAACAGGGATTAATTGAATGTCAGGAGCATTGGTAACATCATCGGCATAAATGTTGTTGAAACCAGTGTTTAAAGTAACATATAATTGTCTGTCAATCACCGGAAAATCGGCTTGTAACGAACCTCCGAAGTTAAGGTTATAGTTATTGTTGAGTTTGCCCAAAGGCAGGCCTGATTCAATACCGGCACTTAAACGGATGCCTGAACCAACGGAAGTAGTTTTTGGTGTTACAGGAGTATTGATATCCTGTGCTTTAATATTTAAAGAGATAACAGATAACAATGAAAATATTAAAACACTGAGTTTAATGGAAGTTTTCATGATCGTGTAGGTTATAGTATAGTTTTGTTATATATGGTAAAATTTTTAGTGATCGCCCCGAAGGTGATTATCTGTAAATGATAGTTAAAATTTGAAAGGTGCCCCAGTATACTTGAAGTAATCTGCCTTTTAGTAAGTTTAAGTTTTCCTTTTTCATGACCGTTGTTGTTGATTGACATGTCAAAGGTACTGCCTGTACGAAGGCACATCAATCCCAATAAATCGGATTTAACAACCAATTTTTCCGATAGACAGAAAATACCGTCAGGCAATAGTCATAACGGGGATTTTGGAGGGGACAAAGGGAGGATTTCTTTATTGTACCTGCTTAAGTTCCGAGGGATTATATCCGGCAAAGCGTTTAAAAAAGCGGCTGAAATGCGAGCTGTTATCAAAGTTAAGCCGTTCAGAAATTTCTTTTATACTAAGACCTGATGAGGATAGCAAGTATTGTGCTTCCAGGTACAGGCGGTTATGGATAACATGCAGGGCATTTTGACCGGTTTCGCCTTTTACTATTTCGGTTAAATACTTGGCCGATATGAAGAGCTCGTCGGCATATTCCTGTACGGTTTTTAGGGCCAGAAATTTCTCCTCAACCAGTTTTTTGAATTTGTATACCAGTTGATATTGTTTGCTCAGATGCCTGGTTGAATGGAGCAGACAACTTTCGCAGGCCCGGTTCATTTCATACAATAGATCAACCACAAGCAGGCGTAAGATCTGCAGGTGGAAAGCTCCTTTTTCACGGCTTTCATCACTCATCTTTTCGTAAAGCGCCTTTAATGATGTCACACTTTTTTGTGACAGCCCATAAATTGGCGGATAGTCTGGATTTACCTCCAGCAGGTTATCCACAATATTTTCTTTCAGGAAATTGTGGGTCAGAAAATCCTTTTTAAACAATACCTGGTACAGGAGCAGATCGTCGGTAGCATCTTCAAAAGAAGTAATAAAAGCAGGTGATACCAGGTGTATGGAGTTTGGATAAACCTCAAAAACAAAATGACCAACTGTTTTTTTACAGCTGCCGCTCAGGCATAAAATAACCGAGTAATAATCTGTTTTAACGGGTAAGCCATGTTTTAAGTCATGTTCATTACCCAATATGGCGAAATTATCCTGGTTCCAGTTATCGTGAATAATACCAAAATCAGGGTTGGCGTTGGTATATCGTTGAAGTGTGGCAGGAATATCTAAAACAGCTATTTTATTACTCATGTACCTCAAAGATAATGCAAAATTATTGACACCTATCAGTCAAACTGCAGTCGTTCGGCTTTCAGCTTTTTTTGAACATCCTGTTTGTAATTACGACCAATTGGTAACTCATGCCCGGCAACCTCAATGCTATAGGAGTAAAAAGAATCTATTTTAGCCAGGGCCACAATGAACGACCTGTGAATACGTACAAACCTGTTTTCGGGCAACATTTCTTCCAGTATGCTGATCTTTTGCCGGGTGATATATATCTGATCTTTGATCACCATTTTTACATAATCACGCAGGCTTTCTATCCACAAAATATCATTTACATTTACCTTAACCGTTTTACGCTCTACTTTGAGATAGATGAATGTTTCATGATCACTTGCCGGAGCTTCGTGGATGATTACCGGATTATGCCTGCTTTCTGCCAGCTGATAAATCTTATCAACGGCACGCAAAAAACGTTCGAATGAAATGGGTTTCAACAGGTAATCAACCGCGTTTAGTTCAAAGCCTTCCAGGGCGTATTCACTATAAGCGGTGGTGAAAATTACCCTGGGAGGGTTTTTGAGGCTCCGGAGCAGATCGGTTCCTTTAATACCGGGCATTTTAATATCCAGAAACATCAGGTCTACCTGTTTTTGCTGCAGCAACTGAAAAGCCTGTATGGCATCCGAGCATTTGCCTATGAGTTCCATTTGGTTAAACTGGGCCAGGTATTTCTCCAACACAGCTATGGCATGAGGCTCATCATCAACTATGAGTGTCCGGATCTTCATGCGCTTACCAATTGTTTTTCAATGTGTTTAACTACATGTAGCTCCATATCGAGCACAATCAGAAAGGTATCATCCTCATTCATGATCTTTAGCTTTGAGGTGGCAGGATAAAGCAGATCGAGGCGTTTCATTACATTTTTCAGGCCGATATGCCCGCGGATATCTTGTTCGTTTTCTTCAGGCTGATGCTCGGGTTTGTTATTGGCTACTTTTAGCTTAAAGCGGTTCCCTGTCACATGTACATTAATGTTTATCCAAACCTGCCCGGTTTTTTCGCTGGTGCCATGTTTAAAGGCATTTTCGATAAACGGAAGAATCAGTAATGGTGCTATCAGTTTATTTCTCAGGTCGCCGGTAACGGTAAAGTTAATATCGATACGGTCTTCATAACGTAGTTTTTCCAGCTTTACGTATTGCTGCATCATCAATATCTCCCGCTCAAGTGGTACTTCATCGGCGTTACATTCATAAAGTATATAGCGCAAAATATCTGATAAGCCCAATATCATTTGGGGTGACTTGGGCGATTGATCCAGACTCAACGCATACAAATTATTTAGTGTGTTAAACAAAAAGTGTGGATGTACTTGAGCTTTCAAGGCGCTTAGTTCGGCCTCCAGAGAGGCTTGTTTGCGTTCATACCACATCTTAAATAATTTAATGGCCAGTACAAATCCAATAATAAGATTTACACCTTTAAAAGAATTTACGAGATTTTCTATATCAAATAGTTTGGTAAAAAAAGGCAGCCGATCATACTGTATATAGCCCTGAAAAGTAACCGGCATTACCCGCACTAAATACGGATGCACGAACAATAAGCCTACAGATCGTGTGGCTAACGTTGAAATAACAACCAATAGCAACAGCAGAAACGTGAACATCAAGTACCGGTTAACAAACAAGTAGCGGGGAATTACCCAATAGGCTATTGCATAATAATAAGCAATCTGAACTGGCATAAAAACCATATTGTTTCTTAATGATACTTCAAAATTGGTTTGAACCGAGTACATACTGGCTATCAGAAGGTAACCCACACTCCAAAACAACAGGTGTTGGTAAACACTTGGTATCTTGATGTTTTGCAGCCGGATATCGAGCCTGTTGTTCATAAAGCTAATTTACCTGATATCGGTCAAAAGATGGAAAATCTTTTATTCAAATGCGATAAAATGCACACTTTCATCGACATACGACAGAAAAAGATTTGGTACGACTAATTATTTTTGACCAATGTTGATGGCGTTACAATAAATGCAGTTGGTATGCAATCTACAGCTGAATAACAACGTTGCTTTTTAATGATATCCGGCCCGCTTAGTTTTGATAATTAAATAGAAACGGGCCATGAAAAAAATAATGTTAACAGCATTGATCCTGATAAGCGCTGTATGCAGCCAGGCTCAAACAAAAGTACCAGAACGTGGTTTCTGGGTGGTAGAAAGTAACGCGAATCAGCCTAAGGCACAAACCATCCGGTTTTATACCGATGACGCGAAGCTGATCTATGAAGAAACCATCAACACGAAACTGAATTTAAAACGTGAAAAAACACGATTGGCTTTAAATCAGCTATCGAACAAGTTGAATGAGGGTAAAGACAATCCTGAAAACAAAAAGCTGATCGCGCTTGCCTTCAATTTAAACCGATAAAAGATCTTTTTTAATTATACTTTGAACAAGGGTTGGCGCGAGGTCAGCCCTGTTCTGTTTAAACGAGAAAGTATCAAGACATTAGTATCAAGTATCAAGATCCTTTTCAGCTATTGACTTTAATTGCTAATTAACCTCCTGCTCTACCCAGTTGCCATCTTCTTTGATAATGCCAATGAGTTCATCGAGCGCATTAGCTGAGCTGATGTTTTTCTTCACCGCTTCCTTACCGCGATATAAAGTTACCTTATCGGTACCGGAACCTACGTAGCCATAATCGGCATCGGCCATTTCGCCCGGGCCGTTCACAATGCAACCCATAATGCCAATTTTAAGTCCTTTAAGATGGCTGGTACGGCTGCGGATCATCTGGGTGGTTACCATCAGATCAAACAGGGTACGGCCGCAGCTTGGGCATGATATATACTCTGTTTTAGAGATCCTGGAACGGGTAGCCTGTAAAATACCAAAGGCTGTTGAAGTAATAACGTTAGCCGATAACTCAGGAGCGTCTATCCAGATACCATCACCAAACCCATCAACCAGCAAGGCCCCCAGATCTGTAGCAGCGTATAGTTGGAGTTTAGTGGTTAAGTCTGTTTGTCCATGGTCCATGGTCGATGGTCCATGGTCTTTTTCAAACTCATAACTTCTTTTAACGATCACCGGAATCTCCAGGCCAAGTTCTTCCAACTTAAAGAAGAAGCCGCGCTGATCGGCCATACCGTGCAGAGCATCGGTTTCCAATACAAATACCAGTGAATTATCAAAAGGTAATGAACCAAACTCATCCGAATCCATATCGGCAGGCAATATCCTTACCAGGTTTAATTTGGATGATCGATCAGTATCCTGTGCGATATACTCTACCAGGGAAAATACCGGGTGGCAATTGGTTTTATCAACCAGTTTCTGCCAGGTGTTATAATTGTAAAGCTGTTTTAAGTTGCTTGGGAACACAAACGAAGGCAGCTCATCGGCCAGGTAAACAAAATCAACCGACTGCTCGGCCATGTTATATTTATCCAACAAGGGCGAATACAGATAACCAGCATCCTTCAAAACAGCCGGATCTTTAAGGTTTTTGGCTGAAAGATCAACCACTACCCTGGGTACCATGTGCCCGCCTATAAACGCGTTGGCCTCATAAGTATGGCGTTTTTTATACTCGTAGGGGGAGTGACTGGTGAGTGGTGAGTGGTGAGTAGTGAGTGAAGTGCTCTCTGCTTCTGTGTTTTGACTTTTGACTTTTGATTTTTGGCTTCTTTCCGTATATCGGCGTACCAGTTCAATCGCAACAGGTGCTTCTGCTTCGGGCTCCTCGGTGAGAGAAACACGTACCGTATCGCCCAAGCCATCTTCCAGCAGGGTACCAATACCTACTGCCGATTTGATACGGCCATCTTCGCCATCGCCGGCTTCGGTAACGCCCAGATGCAGGGGATAGTTCATGCCCTCGGCCACCATGGTATCTACCAGCAAGCGATAAGCCTGTACCATTACCTGCGGGTTGCTCGATTTCATGGAGATTACCAGGTTATAATAGTTCAGCGTTTCGCACATCCGCATAAACTCCATAGCCGACTCCACCATGCCCTGCGGGGTATCACCGTAACGGCTCATGATCCGGTCGCTCAGCGAGCCGTGATTGGTGCCAATGCGCATGGCGGTACCATACTCCTTGCAGATATTAACCAGGGGAGTAAATTTTTTGTAGATGCGTTCCAGTTCGCCCTGGTATTCCTGATCGGTATAATCTATCTGATCAAATTTCTTTTTGTCGGCGTAATTGCCTGGGTTTACCCTTACTTTTTCTACAATGCGTGCGGCCACTTCGGCGGCGTTGGGGGTAAAATGTATATCGGCCACCAGCGGAACGTTATAACCACGCTGGCGAAGCTGTTTCTTGATCTCGGCCAGGTTTTGTGCCTCTTTGATGCTGGGCGCGGTGATGCGCACATACTCACAGCCGGCATCAACCATACGGATGGATTGCTCAACGGTACCAAGGGTATCCATGGTATCTGTAGTGGTCATGCTTTGTATACGGATTGGGTTATTGCCACCCAGGGGCACATCACCAATATTTACTTCGCGGGTAACAAAACGAGAATATTCGGTGAGCGAATTACAATAACGGCCTTGCAGCACTTTAACGGCATCAGTATTCATGCAGTGGATGAATTAATAAGATGCAAATTTAATGAATATAGTCGAATAGCTATTTAAATTTCTGTAAGCGTTTCTTTTACATCATTGCCTTAAAATAACCTTTCTTTGATCACCAGGGTATTGGCTAGCATATCATGCAGGCATTGTTGTTTTTTGTTAAAGAAGGCTATTACATAACCCAAACAAAAGGGCAGGGCAGAAAGCAGCTTGAGCAAGTTGCGGCTAATGGCTTTGCCTGTACTGATGCGATCGCCGTTCATATCTACTACCTTGATTTTGAGCATCTGTTTGCCGTAGGTAGCTTGTTTAACCGAGCTTTCCATCACAATGTGATAGATAATTTTAGCCAGCGGGATAACGCCCAAAATACCGAAGGACACCATAATACGTGTTTCTTTATCCTGTATAAACAGCAGTACCACCACAAAGGCAATAATCACAAATACCGCGAAAAGCATAAACCAATCCAGCACCGAGGCCAGCAGGCGCTGATCAAAACTGCCATAATATTGCATAAGCATCGGCGGTTTGGCAAAACCGAAAAGTGCACGCAGCTCGGCAATTTCCTGCGCCTCTTTATAATCATCCATTTCAGGGGTTTTTACAAAATCGCCGGGCTTTAGTTTACGGTTTTTTAACTCCTCAATGCTAAAAGGGCCTTGTGGTTTACCTTCAATTACCAAGATATAATTTTGATTCATTGATCGGGATTTTTGTGAAGCGTTTACTTTTGTTTGATCGTCGCAGACGCCCGAAGTTACTTTGTTTGATGGAAAAACTTTTTAAACCTCAAATTTTAACACTTTTTTAGCCAAAAACAGGGTGAAATGGAGTGGCTTTTGCTCATTTTAACTAAACTTTAACGCCATTTTAACACTTTTTAACAAATTTTTGACGGGTTTTGAAAGGTTTAAAAAGTATTAATTTATTGATGCTCAAGTGGCGACATACCAAACGGTCGGTTTTTGTGCCTTGTGGTTCTTTAACAAAACAGCCCGGTTTTCTGGTTTAGAGAAGCCCGGGCTGTTGCGTGTATAAATATACGAAAAATTATGCAGAGGATGACAATCTTTTTGCCATGCCCATGATCTATCACTATGAACTTTGCGACAAATACGGTTTCCACCAGTTGGAGTTATACTCGGCTTTTACCTCCGTAGGTTCGCCGGGTTTGGGGACAAACAGGTTGATGTTTTTATCTTTTGCCAGGTCGGTTAGCCGTTCAATGGGTTCGTACCAGGCATGCGGGGCCAGGCTAAAGGTGCCATAATGTACGGGCATCATCAGTTTGCCTTTGAGGGCCAGGTGCGCGTTGGAGGCATGATCGGGGCCCATGTGTATATCGGGCCAGTATTTGCCATAAGCGCCAATTTCCAGTATGGTTAAGTCAAACGGGCCAAAGGCTTCACCGATCTCCGCGAAACTGGGCGACCAGCCCGAATCGGCACCAAAATAAATATTGTGTTTGGGGCCTTTGATCACGAATGATGACCACAGGGTTTCATTACGCCCGGTAATGCCCCGGCCAGAGAAATGGCGTGCTGGTGTAGCTGTAACCACCAGATCGTTGCCGATGACCACGCTATTGCCCCAATCCATTTCGGTGATGCGATCTGCATTAATGCCCCATTTACGCAGGTGTTGCCCTACGCCTATGGAGCAATAAAAGGGAACGGTAGCTTCTGCGAAAAATTGAATAGTATCCTTATCCAGATGGTCATAATGATCATGAGATATGATGACGGCATCCAGCGAGGGTAATTTACTTAATGAAAGTGGTGGTTGAAAAAAGCGTTTAGGGCCGATGTATTTGGAAAAGGAAACACGCTGGCCCCAAACCGGATCGGTAAGGATACGTTTGCCGTCAATCTCGATCAGTATGCTGGTATGGCCTATCCAGGTAATGCGCAAACCGCTGGCCGGTGGGTTTTGGTAAATGGCAGTATCGGTTTTAAACGGGCCAAGCGTTTTGAGGGGGATCCGCTCGGCCTTGTTATTGATGTATTCGCCCAGTATCGGGAGTATTTTACCAAAGCCGCCTTCGTCGGTTGGTATAACGTTAATATATTTTTTTCCTTCTTTTCGTGATCCTTCTAAACTCATGGTAAGCTAATAGTATTTTGGTTTAAGATAAGGCTAAGTGTTTAAAGTTACGGTAATGGGGTGTTTATTGACGAAGGAATGACGTTTGGGTATGGCGCAGACCCGCTCTTGGCCGCGGGAGGGCCAGTCACTTTTGTCGCCACAAAAGTAACCAAAAAGGCTGTCACCAGAAATGCTTCTTTGCCGCACAGGGCCTTTACCCTGCAAACCGGACAGAACCAGGGCGGCAATTATTTTGCCCCACTTCGTTCCCTCATTTTCCTGCGCTACAGCAAAAACTTGCTATGCCCCGCATACGCACAGGCCTCCATTGTTCTGCCCGCTTTCGCCCGAAGCTGTTCTGTTGACGGAGAAGAAGAAGGGTGGTTTTTACAATATGTTTGTCATGCTGAACGAAGTGAAGCATCTATTAAGCGATATGCCTGTTTATGAATAGATCCTTCGTTCCTCAGGATGACAAAGCGGGTTAATCGAATAATTCACTAAATTACGGTAATCCCTTAATCTGAAAAATCAGGGTTCAGACAAAATTCAATAATTATTAAGAAACGCTATCGCCCTATCGCAAAATTCCTGTAAGGCAGCGGGTATCGTATCGCCGGTATAAGGGTGTGTGGCGCCTAAAACATGGTCGCCGCCTTTGATGATCACGAATTCGGCATTGGGTTGGGCGGTATGCAGTTCTTTGGCATGATCGAGCGGTACGGTTGGGTCGATGTCGCCGTGTACCAGCAGCCAGGGTTGTTGTACTTCGGCGGCTTTGGCGGGGATATCCAGGCGAAGCGGATGTTTGTCCAGATCATCCAATAGGGTTGATTTGAGGGGCATTTGCTGACCGGTGCGCGAATTGTGCATATAAATAACGCCTTGCAGGTACCACTGGGCTTCGCTTTGTTTTGGCCACAGATTACGGAAACCTGATATAGAGGCCAGGGTGACCAGTTTTTTGATGCGGCTGTCTTCGGCCGATTTAATGATACTAATGCCGCCCCCCATGCTGTGGCCTATTAAAAATACGCTGTTAGCTGCCGCCATGCCCGAGCCACTACAGGCAAAATCAATAATCGTATCCAGGTCTTCCAGCTCAATGGAAAAGGTGTTATCGCTGAAGGCTATCAGATCGGCAAAATCGGTAGGATGATCGGGCGTGGTGCCATTATGCGAAAAGTTGAACTTGAGGTACCGGAAACCGTTCCGGGCGAAATGATCGGCTACCAGGTTATGCGTGCCCCAGTCTTTAAACCCTTTAAAGCCATGCGCAAAGATCACTACCGGCGCGTTTTTCAGCGCGTCGTCATACGTTACATCAATCAGCATAGGGCGGCCCTTGGCGCCGGGCAGAGTATAATTATCTTTACGGATCATGGGCGAAAATTACACTTTTTTAGTGTGAATTGGTTGATGCACACGCAGTATGGGGGTGTCTGATTAGAGAAGATGATACAACTTTTTTATCCGCGCGTCATTGCGAGGTACGAAGCAATCCCTACATAGGCAGATCAAACATGCATACTCTGCTCTGTACAGCATAGAGATTGCTTCGTACCTCGCAATGACGCGCTCTGCTGCCGCGGGCTTTCAGCCCGTGGTAAACATGGCTTCAGCTTTCAGCTGAACTATAAAGCTGAAAGCTTTAATCATGCTTCCCACGAGATACGCTGTGCTAATCTCGCGGGAGCGAAAGCGAAAGCGTCTCTCTCGCTACCGCAAGCGTCCAGCTTGTGTTAAAAATTAGGACAATCCTTAAAATAGCTTATGCTTACAAGCGGGACGCTTGCAATAGCGTTTGATATCACCGCGCCACTATTACAGTGCCTATCATTTCAAAGCCTCATTAATAGTCTTTTTCATCCAGTAAGGTGAGTTTGCGGCGAAGCTTACCGTATGGAAGGCTACTTTGCCTTCCTTATCCAGTATCACGCTGGTGGGGTAAAGGTGTATTTTATAAATATCGGCAATAGAACGGCCGTCGTCGATAATTTCAAAATTGAAAGGGTTTGTTTTCATAAAAGTCCGGATATCCCATCGTTGATCTAAGGCTACGGCCAGAAAAACAACATTGGGATTATCTTTATACAGTTCAACCAGTTTGTTTAACTCGGGTATTTCTGCCCGGCAAGGCGGACAGCCAATAAACCAAAAGTTCAGCATCACTACCTTGCCACGCAGGTCTTTGAGCTTTACTTTTTTACCATTCATGTCATGGGTGCTGAACGATTCGACCTCCTGGCCTATAGTGAAATTCTCCGACTCCATGGGTTTTGGATACGATGCCATGCGTTGTTCTTCGGCTTCCTCCGGCGAAAGGTTTTTTTGACCGGCAGGAATCGTATTTCCTGTATTTACAGCTGAACGATATTGAGGAGGTGTATAGCCTTTTTTTAAAATGGTAAAAGCGGTATTGACATTGTTCACATCATCCGGCCACAAAACATACTCCCTCGTGCGGCTTAAGGTACTCCACTCATTAAAAGTAAGCGTTTTCCCAGTGGAGTCTTTTACCACCGAATGTGCATCTATGCTAAACCGGTGCGTAGCCGCTTTTTTTACCGTGTCCTGTGCACGGGCTACAAAGCCGGCAATGATAAACAGGAATAGCACACAAATATTTTTCATAGGTATGATAACAGGTTTAGGTTTCATTATTTCAACAAGTATTTAACTGGCGTTGAATGTAAATATTATTTATATAAGTAGCATTCTGTGGGTTAAATATTTCGACGAACTACACCTTTTTGCCGTTAAAAGTAATATTGTACAGATCTGTCCGGCGATCCTTGATGTTTTGAACGCTGCCATATTCATGCAGTTCATCTAGCAACGACAGATCTACATCGGCAATCACGATCATCTCGGTATTGGGTGTAGCTTCTGACTGGATACCATTGGTAGGGAAACCAAAGTCCGAAGGTGTAAATACTGCCGATTGCGCGTAGCTGATGCCCATATTGTTTACATTGGGCAAATTGCCCACACAGCCGGCAATGGCTACATAACATTCGTTCTCTACAGCGCGGGCCTGGGCACAAAATTTTACCCGGTTGTAGCCATTCTGTGTATCGGTGAGGAAAGGTACAAACAATATCTGCATGTCCTGGCTGGCCAGGATGCGTGATAGTTCGGGGAACTCCACATCATAACAAATCAGGATGCCTACTTTACCTGCATCGGTTTCAAATACTTTTACTTCATCGCCGCCGCGCATACCCCAGGAGCTGATCTCGGCCGGGGTAGGGTGTATCTTGTAAACCTCTTCCATGCTGCCGTTGCGCCTGAACAGGTAGGATACATTGTACAGCGAATCCTCAAAAATAACCGGCATGCTGCCGGCAATAATATTTACGTTGTAGGATACCGCCAGTTTGGAAAACTCTTCGATAATGGGTTGTGTGTACTTGGCCAGTTCGCGCATGGCCTTGGCCGAATCCATGTGGTTATAATCGGCCATCAGCGGGGTGTTGAACAACTCGGGAAACAGGATAAAATCGGCCTGGTAATCGCTCACCGCGTCAACAAAATACTCAGCATGTTTAAGCAGTTCGCTGATGTTATTATAACTACGCATTTGCCATTGTACCAAACCTATGCGTACCACGGTTTTTTGGTTGATGGCCGTGCTGATCTCCTCGTAATACACATTGTTCCACTCAATAAGGGTAGCGAAACCTTTGGAACGGCTATCCTCAGGCAGGTAATTACGCAGCACCTTGCGTACGTGAAAATCATTGGCCAACTGAAACGACAGGGTGGGGTCATAGATCTCTTTATACTTTACCTTATCAATATATTGCCGTGGCGTCAGATCATTCTGGTATTTCTGATAATTAGGAATACGGCCACCGGCGATGATGCTTTTGAGGTTCAGCTTTTCGCAAAGTGCCTTGCGGGCCTCATATAACCGACGGGCCAGGCGCAGGCCGCGATAATTGGGGTGGATAAAAATGTCGATTCCATACAATACATCGCCTTTGTCGGTATGGGTTTTAAAAGTGCTGTCGCCGGTTATTTGTTTGTAGGTGTGGTTATCGCCGAATTTTTGATAGTCGACAATGATGGATAGCGCGCAGCCTACCACCACATCGTTCACGGTGATACAGATCTGGCCTTCGGGGAAAAGTTTAATGAGCCTTTTGATGGAATTGGCATCCCAATAGTCCTCATCCATATCCATGTAGGCCGATTTCATCGACTTTTTAAGCTCCTGGTAGTCCTGTACTTCCAGGTTACGCATTTCGACACTTTGCAGATCCATAGGTTGTTTATATGTGGTGTTCTTAATGTTAGTCCATCAATGCCGGTGACAACTCACCCGCTGACGCTTCTTCACACGTCATTGCGTAGCGTGGACAACCGACCAGAGGGAGCTCATTAATTCCTTTAAAAGACAATTAACAATATTAATAATCCCCGATATGCAGGTCCGCTCTGTAAGTAGGGGATTGCCACGCTACGCTCGCAATGACGTTATTTTTTTTTATATTTCTACCCTCTTGTTTCACAACTACGATTTAGTATACCACCATGCCCAGGCTATCAGCACCGACTGCAATGCCAGGCGTATCCAGGCCAATAGTGGAGTTACGGTCAATTTACCCAATCTTAAAGGTGCATCACTGATCATGCTGATATGTACCGGTAAAAAAGCAATCAGCATTAATATTATAGTATAAGCCGCCATAGGTCTGGTTTGTGTAGGGATAAGCAGCAGGCCAAGCAATATTTCGGCAGCGCCCGCTACTATATTAATCGCTACCGGGTAGGGCAAATAATGCGGAATGATGCGGTAATAAGATGTTGGATTGATAAAATGATTGATACCTGCAAGCACATAGCCAATTACCAGTATAACCAGGCTTATATTTTTGATGAGATGCATTATGTAATATACATTATTTTGCTAAATATTGTTTTAAGCAGTTTTAATGTGGTGTTACGGTCAAAATACGTAATTTATAAACATTCTAAATAGCCCTGTATGACAAAGTATTGACACGGGATGTCATTTATAGTGATATTTTTGTTCGGTCAAATTTAAAACTGCTTTGAAGTACTTAAAGGTTATTGCTTTTACACACAAACAGATTGAACTGAAGGAATTAGGTAGATTGGTGGTTTGCCAGGAAAATCTGACAGAAAAACTTCAACAGGTAAAAACTCAATTTGGGATTCCGGAGATATTTTATCTGGCTACGTGCAACCGTGTTGAGTTTGTGATGACAACCCCCCATAAGGTTGATAAGGATTTTGCCCGTAAATTTATCGAGTCGTTTAATACCGAATTGTGTGATCATTCTTTAAGTACCTTCATGGAAAGCGCTTCTATCTATGAAGATCAGGAGGCGATGGTGCATCTTTTACGTACATCATGCTCATTGGAAAGTTTGATAGTTGGCGAAAAGGAGATTTTAGCCCAGCTGCGCAAAGCTTATGAGCATTGCAAAGAGGCAGGTCTTACTGCCGATAGTTTACGCATGGTGATGAACTGTGTGGTTAAAACAGCCAAGGAGGTTTACACGCATACCAACATTTCCAAAAATCCCATTTCGGTAGTATCATTGGCTTACCGCAAACTGCGCGACCTTAACCTGTGTGCCAGCGATGCCCGTGTACTGATCATCGGTGCAGGCGAAACCAACCGTAATATTTCCAAGTATCTTAAAAAACATAAGTTCACCAATTTCGCGGTATTTAACCGTACCCTGTCAAAAGCTGCCGAGCTGGCCGCCGACCTGGGTGGTGAGGCATTTGACCTGGAAGCCTTAAAAACATACAAAAAGGGTTTTGACGTGATCATCACCTGTACATCGGCGGTGGAGCCTATCATCACTACCGAAATATACCAATCGCTGCTTAACGGCGAAACCGGTCGTAAAACTATTGTGGATCTGGCTATTCCTAATGACACCGCTCCCGAGGTATTGGAGCAGTTCCCGGTGAACTTTATCGAAGTACACTCGCTTAACGAGGTTGCCAAACGTAACCTGCAGGAGCGCTACCAGGAACTGGTACATGCCGAAGCTATTATTGAGCAAAACATCGCCGAATTTTTAACCCAGTTAAAACAACGCCGTATTGAAGTGGCTATGCGCCAGGTGCCCGAAAAGATCAAAGAGATCCGCAACACGGCTATCAACTCGGTTTTTGCCGATGAGGTACAGGGCCTGGATGATCAATCGCGCGAGATACTGGAAAAGGTGATCAATTATATGGAGAAAAAATATATCAGCGTGCCCATGATCATGGCTAAAGATATATTGATCAACGAAAATTAATCTTCTTTATTTTTTATAATTATGTCATTGCTGTAAGGGTTAGGTAATTCGGTAACAGAATTAGCTATTATTTTTTGTTGTTTAGGGCGACCATATCGATAGGTTTCTTTCCGCCGAT
>NZ_JABGNA010000017.1 GCF_013149275.1 Mucilaginibacter sp. SG564 | reverse complement strand
TACGCTTTAATGTCAGGTCATTATTTATGTTGCGCATAACGTTTTAGCTTTATTCTTTAAAGCTAATTCTGTTACCGAATTAGTTGACCTTTACAATTGCGAGCGTAGCGCGGCAATCTCCTCATTTAGGCGTATACCCGCTCTTGACCGCAGGAGGGCCAGTCACTTTTGTCGCCACAAAAGTAACCAAAAAGGCTGTCAGCAGAAATGCTTCTTTGCGCTCCCGGCCTTTACCCTGCAAAGCAGTCAGAACCACGGGCTGCAATTATTTTGCCCAACTTCGTTCGCACATTTCCCTACGTTTCAGCAAAAACTTGCTATGCCCCGCAACCGCACAGCCCACCATTGTTCTGCCCGCTTTCGCCCGAAGCCGTCCTGCTGATGGGGAAGAAGAATTGTTTTTGTTTAATCACTAATTCACTAATTCACTAACTCACTAATTCAATAATTAAAATTATTGGTAACCCAGTTCGTAGTCAAAGAGGAAAGGCCGGTTAGGTGTGGGTACGGTTGTTAAATGAATATGGCTGATACGGGTTTCGGTTGTGGTGAAAATATACTCCCAGCCCGCATGGTAAACGCTATCGTTGCTGTAATATAGCCGCATGGATATGGGCAACCTGCCAATTTGCGCCAGTACCAGGGGATGCATATTAAAGTCGAAAAAATAAGAAAGCGCCTGGGCATTGAAATCAATCTTATCTGTAAATTTTGTGAACAATACGTAGGTGTAATTTGAGGTATCCTGGTCACTGGAAATAACTGATTTTGCCGGTAAGCCCTGCGCATCATACTCAAAGGTGGTTTTATAATGGCTATTGATGGGCGGTAAGTAATACTTATCTATAAGCGTAATCTTGCCGCCCGTATCGTAGGTAAAGATATCGGTGTGCTCAATTGCGGTATTGAGTACTTTGGTACCAACTGGCAGATAGGCGTATTTGTTGATGTGATCAATGGAAGTTACCTGCCCCTGCGTGTTATAATGATAGTTTTCGGTATACTGGTAATTTTGGCCGTCGTCAAATACTTCAGCAACGATATGATTGCCATTATAGGTAAAATCAACGTTTGTTTGGGCCGGGAACTGGTAAGCGGTATGGCTAATATGAGTGAGCCTGTTTTGGGCGTCATAAGTGTAAAATATCGAATCGCTTTTATAGCCGCTGGTAAGATTGGTTTGATAAACCTTTTTCAGGTTGAAGACCTTAGAGGTAACCGGGGTATCAGGCTTAACAGGAGGATCGGGCGTTTTGCCCGGCTTGTCTTTTTTACAAGCCGTAAAAGCCAGGGCAAACAATAAAATCGTGAAAAAGGTATAGGTTGCTTTCATCTACTTAAATATAAGGGTGTTATGCCTGGTATTTGTTATTCGTTTTAGTCATTTACTGGATGCAGGTGCTCCAGGTTATCTATTTGTACAGGCAGCGTTACCGATTGCAGCGGATACCAGCTCTGTGCCTAATGCCCGCAGGCGTATGAGCGGATAGCCCGGGCCGAAGGCAACGCCTTTATGAAGTCAAAAATTAAAATTCAAAAAATGCATGGTGAATACGCTGCATATAGGATGCTGAAATTAAAAAGTCATGACTCCCGGATGAATTAACCAGGCAATTCACCAACCCAATTGATTAATATAACATTAACAAACTCAAGTTGAATACACGCCAAATTGACTTTTTTTGACTTTTGAATTTTAACTTTTGAATTTTCATTAGTCACTCTACTTTCATAACATGAATTAATGTTAAATTCATGCCTGTAAAAAATTAAATTTGCACCGTAAAAAATCATTCTTTTGGACAGAACACTGATAATAGGAACCCGCGGCAGTGAATTGGCACTATGGCAGGCTAATTTTGTAAAAGACAGCCTTGCCGCCATCAACGTAAATGCCGAACTGAAAATCATAAAAACCCAGGGCGACCGTATACTAAACCTGAGCTTTGACAAGTTAGAAGGAAAGGGATTTTTCACCAAGGAATTAGAAGAAGAATTATTGGCCGGTACCATTGATATTGCGGTACACTCGCACAAGGACCTGCCAACTGAAAACCCTCCGGGACTCATCATCGCAGCAGTTTCAGAACGGGAGGACCCATCTGAGCTGTTGTTGATCTTGAAGGATTGTGTGGATGTGCACCAGAAGCTATCGGTAAAATACGGCGCTATTGTGGGTACATCATCCAATAGGCGTAAGGCGCAACTGCTGGCGCACCGCCCCGACCTGGAGATAGAAGATCTGCGCGGCAACGTGCCTACCCGTATAGGCAAACTGCGCGACGAAAAATACGATGCCATCATGATAGCCAAGGCAGGCGTTACCCGCCTGGGTTTAGACCTGAGCGAATTTCATGTAGAGGAGATTACGCCGGTTGAGTTGATCCCGGCTCCTGCACAGGGGGCTTTGGCCATCCAGATCCAGGAAAATAACAAGGAGGTTTTTGATATACTGCAATCGCTGCACCACCCTGATGTGGCCGAAGAACTGGCCGTGGAACGCACCGTGCTAAAGTTGTTTGGCGGTGGTTGCCATTTGCCATTAGGCTGCTATTGTCGCCGTGACGAAGGCATGTTCCAGGTGTTTACTTCTAAAGCCGATGCCGGGGATGAGTTTCCGGACAGGCTGTTTTTAGAAGCGCCTACTACCGAAGGCCTGGCCGAAAAGGTGGTAGCGAAATACGCTAAAGACCGTAAATTCCCGCTGAAGGTATTTATATCAAGGGAGCTATCAGAACAAAGCTACTTTAAAAAGGCGCTGGAGCATTTGGGTATCGAGGTGGAGGCCCGCTCATTGATTCGTACCGTGCCGGTTATCACTAAATTTGATTCCTACATATTAAAAAATATCGACTGGGTGTTTTTCTCCAGTAAAAACGCGGTGGATTACTTTTTTCAGCTGAATCCCGTATTTCCAAAGAAGGTAAAGTTTGGTGTAATGGGCAGCGGCAGCGAAGAGATGCTGCGCCGCAAAGGACACTTTACCGATTATGTTGGCGAAGGTACTGATACCGCCGAGGTAGCCGAGGAATTTGCCAAACTGGCCAACGGCAAAATTGTGCTGTTCCCCGGTGCCGAAAGCCCGATGAGGAGCATACAGCAAGGACTATCTGCCGATACCAAAATTATTGATCTGCCAGTATATGAAACCGTACTGGAAGAAGATGTAGAGCCTAGCGGCGCCGATGTGCTGGTATTTACCAGCCCGTCGAATGTTGAAGCCTACTTTGCCGATAACCTGTTGGATCCGTACCAAAAGGTAGTGGCCATCGGAAAATCAACCGGCAAAAAATTTGATGAAATGGGTGTAAAATATACCCTGCCTTACTCGCCCGATGAAGTTGGGCTGGCCGAGGCTGTGTTTGGATTATAGAATGTTCATAGTTGATGGTTCATAGATCATAGCGATTTGGGATTATTAACAGGAACTACTAAATAACAATTGGCGACGTTGCTGGTATTACCATGAACTATCAACTATGAACCATGAACTAAAAAATATGTTACAAAGACCACGTAGAAACCGGAAAAGTGAAGTGATACGCCAAATGGTGCAGGAAACACATGTTAGCGCGGCTAACCTGATATTCCCGCTGTTTATTGTAGATGGTACGTTTCAAAAAACAGAAGTGGCATCCATGCCAGGTATTTACCGTTATTCTGTTGATAATCTGTTACGCGAAATTGAAAGCTGCCTTAAACTGGGCCTAAATTCTTTTGATCTGTTCCCCAATATTGAGGATGCATTAAAAGATCCACTGGCTACCGAAAGTTACCGCGACGATAGTTTATATCTGCGGGCCATACGTGAAGTTAAAAAGAACTTTCCGGAGGCTTGTGTGGTTACCGATGTGGCGATGGATCCTTACAGCAGCGATGGCCATGATGGCATTGTGAAAGACGGTGTGATCCTGAACGATGAAACGCTGGAAGTACTGGGCAAAATGGCACTGGCCCATGCACAATGCGGTGCCGATATTATCGCTCCATCGGATATGATGGATGGTCGCGTTGGATATATTCGTAATGTATTGGACGAAAACGGCTTTACCAACGTTTCTATCATGTCGTACTCGGCCAAGTATGCCAGCGCTTTTTATGGCCCGTTCAGGGATGCCTTAAATTCGGCTCCCAAGTTTGGCGATAAAAAAACGTACCAGATGAACCCCTCCAATCAGCGCGAAGCATTGATAGAGGCCAATCTGGACGAACTGGAAGGCGCCGACTTTTTGATGGTAAAACCGGCATTGCCATACCTGGATGTGATCAAACTTATAAAAGATAATACCGAATTGCCGGTAGCGGCCTACAACGTAAGCGGCGAATATGCCATGATCAAAGCGGCCATACAAAAAGGCTGGCTCAACGAACAGCGCGCCATTACCGAAGTACTCACCAGCATCCGCCGGGCAGGCGCTACAGCGATACTAACCTATCACGCCAAAGAGGTGTTGGAGAATAAATGGCTTTAAAATAAGTCAAAATTCAAAAGTAAAAATTCAAAATATCGACTTGGGTTTTCTTTTGGATAAAATAAAACAATTCTGATTCAAAAGGATTTTGACTTTTGAATTTTGATTTTTGAATTAAGAAACATGTTAGATTCAATAAAGAAAATATTTTCGGGTGAGGCCAATGAGCCTTTAAATACTACAGGCAAGCCTGATATCAGCAGGGAAAAATCTGCAGAATTATATGCCAAGGCTAAAACCTATTTCCCGGGTGGGGTAAACTCGCCGGTAAGGGCGTTTAAATCTGTTTATGGCACGCCGTTGTTCATCCAAAAAGGCGATGGCAGCCATATCTGGGATGCTGATGGCAACGAATTTGTAGATTTCTGCTGCTCCTGGGGACCGCTTATCCTGGGCCATAACAACACCAAGGTACGCGAAAAAGTAACCGAGGTAATGCAAAACGGCATGTCATTCGGTGCGCCGACAGCTTTGGAAAATGAACTGGCTGAGCTGATCCTGAAAAATAATAAACTGATTGAAAAATTGCGCTTTGTAAGCTCGGGTACCGAAGCCGTGATGTCGGCTATCCGTTTAGCCAGAGGGTATACCAAACGCGATAAAATATTAAAGTTTGAGGGCTGCTACCACGGCCACGTAGATGCCCTGCTGGTAAAAGCAGGCTCGGGCCTGGTAACCTTTGGCGAAACCTCATCTGCAGGCGTACCCAAGGCTTTTGCCGATGAAACCATCGTGGTATCCTTAAATGATAAAGAAGCTTTAACCAAAGCTTTTGAAGATTTTAAAGACCAGATAGCCGCCATTATTATTGAGCCTATCCCGGCCAACAACGGTTTGCTGTTACAGGAAAAAGAATACCTGCAGTTTTTACGTGATATCTGTACCCAAAACGGTACCCTGTTGATATTTGACGAGGTAATATCGGGCTTCCGGATTGGTTTTGAAGGTGCATCAGGCCATTACGGTATCAAGCCGGATATTATTACCTATGGTAAGATTATCGGTGGTGGTATGCCGGTTGGTGCTTACGGTTCGTCGGCTGCTATTATGGGCAATATATCGCCCGAAGGACCGGTTTACCAGGCTGGTACCTTATCGGGCAACCCGGTAGCTATGGCAGCAGGTATTGCGCAATTGAGCGAACTGCTGAAAATGGGCTTCTATCGTGATCTGAACAACAAAACCGAGGAGTTTCGCGAGGCCATACAGCGCTTTGCCACAGCACGTAACTACAAGTTTAAAGTGTTTGGCGTCGGCTCCATATTCTGGTTTGCTTTTACAGATAAAGAGTATATTCGTAAAGCCGAAGACATTGACGCTTCCAGCATGGAAAAATTCAAAAAGTTCCACCGCGAACTGATCAACCGGGGTATTTACCTGGGGCCATCAGGTTACGAGGTGGGCTTTATATCATCGGCACATACAAAAACAGACCTGGAGAAAGCAAAACGTGCTATCTTTGATAGTCTTGACCTGGTATTTAGTAACAAGTAGCTAGTATCAAGTATCAAGACTTTAACCTGTTAAGTAAAAAAACATGGTAGTATAGCTACTTGATACCAACTATTGAAACTGATAAAGAAATGAAAAAGCCATTTATTATTTTCTATGCGCTCATCATATACGCCGTATCCGAACTGGTTTGGTGGGGCTATATGCTGATGAAACTGCAGCCGCAACGCATCGGGATGATCCTGGGCGAGGGCTCAATGTTCATATTGATACTGGTGGTAGGTGCCTACAGCCTGCACGCGTCGATTAACAAGGAGCGGAAACTTCAGGAGCAGAAAAGGAATTTCCTGCTGTCGGTTACGCATGAGCTTAAATCGCCATTGGCCTCTATCAAGATATTACTGCAAACCATTCAAAAGCGCTCTTTAACCAAGGAGCAGCTGCTTGATTTTGTAAGCAAATCATTGCTGGATGTGGAACGCTTGGATGATATGGTAGAGAATATGCTGCTGGCATCAAAAATTGATAACCGGTCGTACACTTTCCCCAAAAACACATTTAACCTTTCGGTGTTGGTAGATAGCATTGTTAACCGTTTGCAGATCACCAAGTGCGATTGCAACCAGCAGATCATTGATGCCGAAATTGAACCCAAGATAGAGATTACCGGTGATAAATTCGCTTTAACATCGGTAGTTACTAACCTTATCGAGAACGCGGTAAAATATTCCAGTCCCTGCTCGGCAGTGGCGGTAAAGCTGTTTTCAAAAGACGATAAGGTTTACCTGGAAGTGGCCGACCAGGGCATTGGTATAGCCGATAACGAAAAAACACGTATTTTCGATAAGTTTTACCGTGTAGGCAGCGAGGATACCCGTAATACCAAGGGTACCGGACTGGGGCTATATATTGTAAAAGAAGTACTTGATAAACACCAGGCCAGCATTAAGGTGCGGGATAACCGCCCGGCAGGCAGTGTTTTTGAAGTAGTATTTGGATGAACCTAAATTTAAAAAAATAACATGCTTAATAAGAAAAGAATTTTATTGGCCGAAGACGAAGAACATTTGTTGGAAGCCATCAAACTTAACCTTGAGCTGGAAGGTTATAAAGTTTCTACAGCTAAAAATGGTAAAAAAGCGTTACAGTTATTTAAGGAAGAGCGTTTTAACCTGGTGATATTAGACGTAATGATGCCCGAGATTGACGGCTTTGTAGTAGCCGAAACCATCAGGCTGGAAAATACTGAAGTGCCCATTATGTTTTTAACTGCGAAAAACACCAATGAGGACAAAATAGCGGGTCTTAAAAAAGGCGCGGATGACTACCTGACCAAACCTTTTAACCTGGAAGAGCTGATCTTAAGGGTGAACAACCTGATCAAACGCAGCCTGAAAGGCGAAGATCTGAAAGAGTTTAACAGCTATAAAATTGGCGATAAAACCATCCATTTTAACTCCTTTGAGCTGGTAAATGCCGATGGATCAATCACCGCGCTTACTAAAAAGGAAACCATGCTGCTTAAACTGCTTATCGAACGCAGAAATGATGCCGTATCGCGCGAGCAGATCCTGGAAACGGTATGGAACTATGATGTATATCCATCTACCCGTACCATTGATAACTTTATCCTAACCTTCCGTAAGTATTTTGAACCAGATCCTAAAAACCCGGTTTATTTTCACTCTATCCGTGGTGTGGGTTATAAGTTTACCGATAATCAGCATTAATGTTCAGTAACAGGGTACGTTTATTTATCGCATTTATTTTCCTGTTATCGTTGGGCATTTTACTGTACCTGCCAATATATGAGCTGGCAGCCGTGGCGGTAATGATGATACTGTTACTCATCTGGGATTACTTTAAACAAGGTACCCTGGTAGTGGCGGCCAAATATTTTCATGCCAAGGATTATGCAAAAACCGAAGCATCGCTAAAAGAGATCAGTAACCCCAAATGGCTCAGTAAAAAGCGCCGTGGGTTTTATGAGTATATATACGGTGGAGTTTGCATCCAGCGGCAGGATTTTGAAGCGGCCGAACGGCACTATGAGCTGGCAGCGCAATATCCCTTGCATACGCTGAATGATCACGTAGCCGCGCTGGTTACCGTTGCCAACCTCAACATCAGGTTTGGCAATTTTGAAAAGGCCAAAGCCTATCTGGGCCTGGCCGAAAAACATACAGAAAAAATGACAGCCAAAATGAAGGAAGTGATTAACCGCCTTCACCAGGAATTGAAAAAACATTGAAAAATAGTATCAAGTAGCTAGTATCAAGTATCAAGATTTTTGTCACAAAAGGCCAATAAAGCTCTTTGAGAGGTCTTGATACTTGATACCGGCTACTTGATACTCAAAAAAATATGAGAGATTCGTTATTAATAAAAGCAGCTTTTTCCGAGAAAACAGAACGCCCGCCGGTGTGGATGATGCGCCAGGCTGGCCGTTTCATGAAAGAATACTGGGATATCAAAAACAAGTATTCGTTCCTGGAAATGTGTAAAACCCCGGAGCTGGCTGCTGATGTTACCATGCTGCCGGTTGATTTGTTGGGTATTGATGGAGCCATCCTGTTTTCGGACATATTGGTTACCGGCGAAGCCATGGGCGGCGATCTGAGCTTTACCAACGGTGTTGGCCCCAAATTCGCCAACCCGGTACGCACACAGGCCGATGTGGATAACCTGCAAACAAACGTATTGGATAAACTGCAATATGTTGCCGATGCCATTAAAGTAATTCAGCAACGTTTAAATGGCCGCATACCGCTTATTGGTTTTGCAGGTGCACCCTTTACCGTGATGAGCTACCTGGTAGAAGGTGGATCGACCAAGGATTTTAAACTCACCAAACTGATGCTGCATAATGAGCCCGAACTGGCTCATCAGCTGTTATCAAAAATAGCTACCGTTACTGCCGATTACCTGAATATGCAGATAGCTGCCGGTGTAAATGCCGTACAGATATTTGACAGCTGGGCACAAGCGCTGGCCTGGGACGATTATAAGGAATTTAGCCACCGTTATATTGCCGAGATCATCAGCAAGCTGAACCGTAAGGATATTCCGGTGATATCTTTCTGTAAAGGCAGTTCGGTGTTTGCTCCCCTGATGGCCGAAGCCAAGCCGGATGTGATCTCTATCGACTGGAACGTTGATTTGCTGGATATCAAAAAACGGTTACCCGCGGGTATTGCTGTTCAGGGTAACCTTGATCCGCATATTTTATATGCCGATAAAAAGGTGATCAAAGAACGTATCCATCGTTTGTTTGACAGGATGAAGGACGAAAATGGCTTCATCTTTAACCTGGGGCATGGTATAATGCCCGATATCCCGTTTGATAACGTGAAGTACGCGGTAGAGGTAATCAAGGAGTACAGGAACTAACTGCAAATAGGTGAATACCACCCATTTTGCTTAAAAGATAAATTGAATCTGGAAAATTCGGTTAATTTTTGTGAAGTTAGTGTTTATTAATTCGTAATTAAATATAACTACCTATGTACAATTACGTTAAAGCTATACACATCATTTTTGTGGTTTGCTGGATGGCCGGGCTGTTTTATATAGTGCGTCTGTTTATTTACCATACCGAGGCCCAGGAAAAACCAGAACCCGATCGTAAGATATTATCAGATCAGTTTACGATTATGGAGCGTAAACTGTGGAATATCATTACCATCCCTTCCATGATCCTTACCGTGACTGCTGGTATTACCATGCTGGTGATGCAGCCCGGCTGGCTTCATTTTGGCTGGATGCACCTGAAACTCACGTTTGTGATCATACTGGCTGTATACCACCACATGTGCCAGAACAAGATCAAGCAAATGGCCAATGGCGTATTTAAATGGTCGTCCACGCAATTACGTTTGTGGAATGAGCTGGCCACTTTATTACTATTTGCTATAGTTTTCCTGGTAGTGCTCAAAAGCGCCCTCAATTGGATATTTGGCGTGGTAGGTCTGGTTGCCTTAGCCATGATCCTGATGATAGCCGTGAAAATATACAAGCGCTACAGGATGAAGAGCAAACAATAACCCCTTATGCCATTCTAAAAACGCGCGTCATTGCGAGCGATAGCGTGGCAATCCCCGATAAGCAGAGCCGTTCTGTATAGTTGGGGATTGCCACGTCGTTCCTCCTCGCAATGACGTGTGTTGCAAATTCTATTCTGCTTACCTTTCGCTCCCGCGAAATTAGCGCAGCGTATCTCGTGGGTGGCATGATCAAAGCTTTCAGCTTTAATTTCAGCTGAAAGCTGAAGCCATGTTTACCACGGGCTGAAAGCCCGCGGTAGCAGAGCAGGTTAAAAATATATTTTTTAAACCATGCAACCAATTGCCAAAGCATCACATCTTACTGGTATAAATGATGTTTTTGGAACCAAAATTTACCATTCAACAATTGATAGACCGCTGCAAAGCGGACGAACGTAAAGCACAGGAATTGTTATACAAGCAATTTGCGGCCAAAATGCTGGCGGTGTGCATGCGTTACGCTACAGACAGGATGGAAGCGGAGGATATGCTGCAAAACGGGTTTATCCGCGTGTTTCAAAAAGTGGCAGACTACCGCGGTGATGGTTCATTTGAAGGCTGGGTAAGGCGCATTATGGTACACAGCTCTATAGAATATTATCGCAAACATCATAAAATACTACAGGTGGTTAATACGGACGAAGTGGCCAATGAGCCATCGGTAAATCCATTGGCTACATCAAATTTAGATGCCAAGGTATTGCTGGGACTGATACAACAGCTGGCGCCGGGTTACCGGATGGTATTTAACCTGTACGCGCTGGAAGGTTATTCACATAAAGAAATAGGGCAGATGATGGGCATTAGCGAAGGCGCTTCCAAATCACAACTTTCAAGGGCGCGGACTATACTGAAAGAGCAAATTGCAAAAATGGAGGGTAAAAGTTATGGATATGCAGGGTAATGAATTGGATGACTTCTTCCGGTCGTCGCTTGATGAATTGGAAATACAGCCATCGGCTCATGTGTGGGCGGGTATAACCAATCGGTTGGATGCCGATAAGCGCAAAAGATCGCTGGTGTCCTTTTTGAGCATAGCTGCTGGTATTGCACTGGCAATTGCCATGGGCGTATTGTTTATACCCAAACAGGCCAGAGTTAATAATCCTCGAGCTAACCGGATAGTTAAAAATGTGAAGCAGGTTACTCAAATAAAGCCTGCTGTGCCTGTTTACGAACAGCAAAACAAAAAAGTAACAAAAGAAGTTATAGCCTCAGCTAATCATTTGGCAGCTGTAAAAGTTGAAAAAACAAATAACGATGCAAACACCGGCCACATTAAAAAACTACAGGCTCGTGGAGAAATAACAAAGATAAATACCGAATCACAGATTGGTTCAGTAACACGTGGTGATGATTTGGCGAGTGCTACAATAACTGATGAAAGCCAAAGCGGGGTAACAAAAAAACCTGTGGTACAAGATCTGGATTTAACAGGGAATAAGCCGCAGGCAGTAGCTGTACAGGCTCAAACAAATGTTAAAACCTTGGCAAAAAAACGCCGTATCCATAGCGTGGGCGACTTGTTTAACGTAGTGATAGCCGCAGTTGATAAACGGAAAGATAAAGTTATTGAGTTTAGCAATACCGATGAGGGTGATGCTGTAATTACCGGCATAAACCTGGGTATCATCAAAGTGAAGAAAGAAAAATAATATATTTACCTTATTATATGAAACGCTTAATTTTTACCATCCTTATATGTTTTGCTGCGGGGGCAACATTCGCCCAAACTACAACCGATTCAACCCAAACAACGGCCGATAATGGCCATAAGAAACGTGTAAGGGTAAAATTGGGCGTGGGTGATGATGCCCCTGGGGTTTCGGTAAATAATGATCCGGATACGGCTTATCATGCCCACAAAGCGCCTGGGTTTTCGTTTGGGGTAACATTTTCCCGTATCGACCTGGGTTTGGCTACTTTGGTTGACCATGGCAGCTTTACGTTATCGCCCAACAATCGGTTTTTAAGCTACCGCCAATGGAAAACCAGTAATTTTGGTTTTGATGTGGTACAATTTGGATACCGTTTTAACAGCGCTTTTAAAATATACGTTTCGGGAGGGTTTGATTGGACACACATCCGCCTGCGTAACGACATTACCATACAACGGAACACCCCGGTTTTAACCTATACTGAGGATAACATCCATTACAGCAAAAACCGTTTTTCGTCAAGCTATCTGCGTATTCCACTGTCGTTTTACTATCGCAGCCATGAGGATGAAAGGGGTAATTACTTCCGGGTTGTGGCCGGACCCGAAATTGGCGTATTGTTGAATGGCCGTGTAAAGCAAATCAGCGAAGAGAATGGCAAACAGAAATTTAACGACGATTATCACTTTACCAAACTACGTAAGGGCGCTTTTGTACGCGTAGGCTATGGCCTGATGGGTATTTATGCCAAATATTACTTTAGCGATATGTTTGAGAACAGTCCGGAACAGGCTGGCCTAAAGAATTTCTCGTTCGGGTTGACCTTGGGCTTTTAGTCTGAACCATGACTCATTTGATTCAAGGATTGGCTTGATTAAATATTATCAAAATTATCTTGATCCTATAATCAGGTTAATCATGGTTCAGACAGAAATTGGGGTTCATACAATTTTGTATCTTTACCACCGATGTCAGATACTCCTTTTTTGCAGGCTATTGCGGTAAGTAAAATATTTCCTGGTAAACAACTTTCGGGTGTAAAGCCAACCAGCATGGTGGTGCAGCCCGGTAAAATAACAGCTATTATTGGCGAAAGCGGCAGCGGGAAAAGTACTTTACTCAAATTGCTTTACGGTTTACTATCGCCCGATACCGGGGAGGTTCAATTCAAAGGCGATCGTATCTGGGGGCCGGAAGAAAAGCTGATCCCAGGGCATGACGCCATGAAAATGGTTACCCAGCATACCGACGATCTGAACCTGTTTGCCAAAGTTTGGGATAACGTAGCCGCCATGCTACCCGCCACTGACCTGACTGCTAAACAACAAAAAACAGAGCAGGTGCTTAAACAACTGAACATGTTGCACATGGCTGAAAGACGCGTGGCCGATCTGAGTGGCGGCGAAAAGCAGCGTGTAGCCATTGCCCGGGCCATTATCACCCGTCCGCAGGTTTTGTTGCTGGATGAACCTTTTAACCAGGTAGATACTTCATTTAGGGAAGGCCTTCAAAGCGATATCAGGCAGATAGTAAAAGAAACCGGGCTCACCGTGATCATGGTATCACATGACCCTGCCGAGGTGCTCTCCATGGCCGATGAATTGATCGTGCTGCAAAACGGGGAGATCATCGAACATGGGCATCCTAAAACATTGTACCAATCGCCCCGTAATCTTTATACTGCGCAGCTACTCAGCAATTGTAATGTACTTACGGCTACCGAAGCCAGGCTTTGTGGTGTTGATATCAAAAAAGAACATGCCGTTATATACCCCGAATGGGTAAAAATAAAAGTGGTTACCCCAAACAAAAGCTGGACAGTGAAGCAGGTGCTTTTTAAAGGTTTTTATGAGGATTTGATACTGGAGCAGCGAGGTGTACCATTACGCGTAGTGAATGAGGAACCAGGCAAGTATACAGAAGGAGATAAAGTTGCTGTAAGGGTAGGGAAGTGGTTGGAGTATTAAAATGATATAATAACAAAATTGTCATCCTGAGGTACGAAGGATCTATTCGGCGATTAGATTCTTCACTACGTTCAGAATGACAAAAGTATTTTGAAGCGATTTCTTACACCAGATACTCAAACAGAGTACGGTCTTTATTGAGCTCAATAACATTAAAGCGATGAGCCAGCATACGTTTTAATAGGGCCGGATAATCATCGGCCGATTGTAGCTCGATCCCTACCAGGGCGGGGCCGTTCTCTTTTTCATTTTTCTTGATAAATTCAAATCGGGTAATATCATCATGCGGACCCAATACATTGGTCACAAACAATTTTAAAGCACCCGGACGCTGTGGAAAGCGTACAATGAAGTAGTGTTTAAGTCCTTCATACAATAAAGATTTCTCTTTGATCTCCTGCATGCGGGCAATATCATTATTACCACCGCTCACTACACAAACTACTTTTTTTCCTTTGATTTTATCCTTGCAGGCGTCTAATACAGCTACAGAAAGTGCGCCAGCTGGTTCAGCCACAATGGCATCCTCGTTGTATAGCTTGAGTATGGTGGTACAAACTTTTCCTTCGGGTACTAACAACATTTCATCCAGTAACTCGCGGCAAATTTCATAGGTTAAAGTACCTACACGTTTTACCGCGGCACCGTCAACAAAACGATCTATCTCCGGTAGTGTGATCGGTTCACCATGTTCAAAAGCTTTCAGCATAGATGGGGCACCTTCGGGTTCCACACCTATCAGGTAAACTCCCGGAACGTGTTGCCTTAAGTAGCTACTGGTACCTGCCGCCATACCGCCACCGCCAATAGGCATAACTACGGTCTCTACATCCGGCAGATCCTCCAATATTTCTAAGCCTACAGTTCCCTGGCCTTCAATGATACGGTAATGATCAAATGGCGGTATAAATGTCATTTGATTGGCTTCTGTATAGATCAATGCTTCGCGCAGGCAATCATCAAAAGTATCGCCGGTTAAAACGATCTCTACGTTGCCGTGCCCATGCATTTCTGTTTGAGTGATTTTTTGTCTTGGGGTGATCTCGGGCATAAAGATCACGCCTTTGGTACCCAAAGCATTACAGCTGAATGCCACACCCTGCGCATGATTGCCCGCACTGGCACAAACCACACCCCGGCTTAATTCTTCGGCGCTTAACTGGCTGATCATGTTGTACGCGCCGCGTAATTTGTAAGAGCGTACAACCTGCAGGTCTTCACGTTTGAGGTATACCTCGCATTCGTACTTTGCCGATAAGCCGGCATTATATTCCAGCGGAGTGCGTTTAACAACACCTTTAAGGCGTTCATGCGCAGCTTCAAAATCCAGCTGGTTCTTAGTATCAGTTTCCATTATTAGTTTTTTACCAACTTGTGCGCTACCAGGCTCAACAGGTCGTTATCGTTGATGTCTAATTTAGCATCAGCAAGGGTTAAAAAGTTAGTATATGCTTCGGCCAGTTCCTCTTTGCTCAGGTTGATGCCCAGGCGTTCGAGGTGGAATTTAAGCGCGTGACGGCCGCTGCGAGCGGTAAGCACGATACTGGCGCTTGGGAAACCCACATCCTCCGGACGAATGATCTCGTAATTTTCGCGCATTTTCAAAAAGCCATCCTGGTGAATACCAGAGCTATGCGCGAACGCGTTGGCGCCTACAATAGCTTTGTTTGGCTGTACAGGCATGCGCATTTGTGTGCGGATCATCTGGCTAAGCTCATAAAATCTTTTAGAGTCTATCTGGGTATGTAAACCCAGTACCTGGTGTGTTTTCAGGATCATGACCACCTCTTCAATAGAAGTATTGCCCGCACGTTCGCCAATACCATTAATGGTACCTTCTATCTGGCGGGCACCGTTTTGCAAACCTGCAATAGAGTTAGCAGTAGCTAAACCTAAATCGTTATGGCAATGTACCGAGATAATAGCCTTATCGATGTTTTTAACGTTCTCTTTCAGGAATTTGATCTTGGCACCGTATTGATCGGGCAGGCAATAGCCGTTGGTATCCGGAATATTCACTACGGTAGCACCCGCTGCAATTACAGCTTCTACCATTTGTGCTAAGTACACTACATCGGCACGACCGGCATCTTCGGCATAAAACTCAATATCTTCTACACCACGTTTGGCATATTTTACGGCTTCAACGGCACGTTCCAGAATTTCTTCGCGAGTGCTGTTAAATTTATGCTTGATGTGCATATCAGACGAACCGATACCCGTGTGGATACGCGGGCGTTTGGCGTATTTTAACGATTCGATAGCAGCGTCAATATCGCCTTTGTTGGCACGGGTTAAGGCGCAAACGGTAGGTTCTTTTACAGCTTTTGAAATTTCAACAACGCTGTTGAAATCGCCCGGACTTGAAACCGGGAAACCTGCTTCAATAATATCCACGCCCAGCAGCTCCAGTTCTTTTGCTATCTCAATTTTTTCGGGGGGTGTTAACTGGCAACCCGGTACCTGCTCGCCATCGCGAAGCGTAGTATCAAAAACATAAACGCGGTTGGGATCGTGTAACATATCTTTCTTAGTTTTTAAATTTTTGTTAGTATCAAGTAGCGAGTATCAGGTATCAAGACCCATTCGTTTACTTTTTACTCAATTCAATTCGTTATCTGTAGGTATCTAAATCAAAACAGATAAAAAGTCTTGATACTTGATACTAATTACTTGCTACTTAAATTATTCTTTTATGGCCACAAACCTCAGCCTTTTATAATCGGCATACCATTGGCCGTTTTCGTTGTAAAAGGGCTCCAGTTTGTGGGTAATCTCTTTTAATATTTCTGCCTTTTCCTCTACGGGGATATTCTCCAGGAATTGCGCGCCAAACATGGTCACCCATTTAGCTACACCTTCATCACCATCCTGCAGCGGTGTTTTACGGTCATAATGCACCATATAGGTTACCCTGAAGCCATGCTCTTCCAGCAGGGTAGCATATTCGCCTACAGAAGGGAAATACCACAGCTTGGTATCAGCCTGTACATGGTAACCATGATTTTGCAATACCAGTTGAATGGCCTCAATCAAGTGTGCCACATTTCCTTTACCACCCATTTCGGCTACAAAACGACCACCGTGTTTCAAGCTGTTATATACACTGCGGGCAGCGCCATTGGCATCAAGCACCCAGTGCAGCGCCGCATTTGAAAATACGGCATCATATTTTTCGTTCGTAAAAAAATCGGCAGCATTTTCTACCGCGAAGTCAACTTCAGGATATTTTGCCCTTGCCTGTTCAATCATTTCGGGCGAAAAATCGGTGCCTTTTACACGGGCGCCTTTATCTTTTATTTGTTGTGTTAAATGGCCCGTACCGCAACCCAAATCCAATATATATTCACCGGGTTTTACATCCAGTAATTCCAGCACATCCTCGCCGTATTGAAATACAAAGGCATGCTTTTGGTCGTATAAATCAGCGTTCCATTTCATCGTTGTAGTCATTGTGTCATTGGTCATTATGTCATTACATTTTTGACTTTTGACTTTTTAATTTTGACTTATTGTAAGTATTCCAACACTTTTTGGCCCATGGCCTTAGTGCCTAAAATTTTGCTTTTGTCGGTATTCGCGTCAGCGATATCACCGGTGCGGTAACCATCTTTTAACGCTTTATCAACGGCTGATGTTACCAGCTTTGCTTCTTCTTTCAAGCCAAAGCTGATCTCCAGCATTAAAGCTACCGATAGGATAGAAGCCAGCGGGTTGGCTTTGTCCTGTCCGGCAATATCATGTGCCGAACCATGGATAGGCTCAAAGAAACCTGTACCATCACCCACAGATGCCGATGCCAGCATACCCATGGAGCCTGCAATTTGTGAAGCCTCGTCGGTTAAAATATCACCAAAAAGATTGGCAGTTAACACCACATCAAACTTTTTAGGGTTTTTAACCAGCTGCATAGCTGCATTGTCAATAAACATATGCTCGGTTTCCACATCCGGGTATTGTTTAGCTATTTCCTGAACAACCTCACGCCATAAGCGTGATGCTTCCAGTACATTAGCCTTATCAACAGAGCATAATCTTTTGCCACGAACACGGGCTGCTTCGTATGCCTTTATAGCGATACGTTCAACCTCGTAACGGGAATATATCATTAGATCTGATGCGGTATTCCTGTCCTCACTGCGTTTCTTTTCGCCGAAGTAAACATCGCCGGTTAGTTCGCGGAAGAACAGGATATCGGTTCCTTTCAGTATTTCGGGTTTTAGGCTCGATGCATCCAGCAGCTCATCAAACAGCATGATGGGGCGCAGATTGGCATACAGCCCAAGCTCTTTACGTATTTTTAATAATCCTTGTTCGGGACGTACTTTGGCTGATGGATCATTATCGTATTTGATGTGACCAATAGCGCCAAAAAGAATAGCGTCACTGGCTTTTGCTTTGGCTAAAGTTTCATCAGGTAGCGGATTACCAGTTGCTTCGATACCTGCGTGGCCCATCAGAGCCTCGTCAAAGGTAAATTCATGACCAAATTTTTGACCAATGGCTTCCAGTACAGCCTTACCCCAGGTTGTTACTTCGGTACCGATGCCATCACCGGGTATTACTAATATATGTTTTTTAAGTGCCATAAGCCCCCTAACCCCCTAAAGGGGGAATTTTTTGATTGTGTTAATTATTTAGATTCTTCAAACTCTGCTATCAGCTCTTTTTTGCTCAGGATGTAATCAATATCGTCATAGCCGTTTATCAGACAGGCTTTTTTGTATGGATTGATCTCAAAGCTTTCCTGTTCGCCAGTGGCCGAGATGATGATCAGTTGTCGTTCCAGGTCGATCTCGATCTCCGCGTTATGATCGGCATAAACGGCGTCGAATATCTTTTTCAGGAAATCGTCGCTTACCTGTACCGGTAACAGACCATTGTTTAAGGCATTGCCTTTAAATATATCGGCAAAAAAGCTGCTTACTACGGCATCAAAGCCATAATCAGATATTGCCCATGCAGCGTGCTCGCGACTGCTGCCGCAGCCAAAGTTTTTGCCGGCAACCAGTACCTTACCACTAAAGGTAGGGTTGTTGAGCACGAAGTCCTCTTTAGGGCTATCATTCTCATCAAAACGCCAGTCGCGGAAAAGATTGTTACCAAAGCCTTCGCGGGTGGTAGCTTTTAAGAAACGGGCAGGGATGATCTGATCCGTATCGATATTCTCGATAGGCAGAGGCACTACGCTGGTTTGTATATGTTTAAATATTTTAGTTGCCATACTTTTAGATATGAGATGTTAGATGTGAGATATGAGACTATTTTGTCTATAACTTAATATCTGTATAATGTTCAACAACCGGAAAAGGATCATAAAAATGATGTAATAACCTTTTCCATTCCTGGTATTCTTTTGATTGCCTGAAGCCCTCTGTATGGTCGGTGAGTTTTTCCCACTCCACCAATAAGATGAATTGACTTGTATTCTCCATACATCTTTTTAATTGATGTGAGATATAGCCTGCCATCTTTGAGATGATACCTTGAGCTTTTGAAAATGCGTTTATAAACTCATCTTCCTGGCCGGGTATTATATTTAAAATGGCTACTTCAAGTATCATTTATTTCTTTTCATGTCATTGCGAGCGATAGCGTGGCAATCTCGTCGTTTGTATATTGAATGCGATGAGATTGCTTCGTCGTTCCTCCTCGCAATGACATGGTTTTTATAATTAACCTACCAATTCTTCTTCTTTCAAAAACTCCCGTATATCCGTTACCTTACCCGTAATAGCCGATGCTGCCGCGGTGAGCGGACTGGCCAGGAAGGTGCGGGAATTTGGCCCCTGTCTGCCTTCGAAATTACGGTTGGAGGTGGATACGCAATATTTGCCTGCCGGTATTTTATCCTCGTTCATGCCCAGGCATGCGCTGCATCCCGGTTCGCGAAGCGGGAAACCTGCCGCATCAAATATTTTATCCAGTCCCTCACGGATGGCTTGTTCCTGTACCTGTTTTGATCCGGGAACTACCCATACGGTAACGTTGTCTGCCTTGTGCTTGCCTTTTACAAATTCGGCTACCTGGCGAAGGTCCTCAATGCGCGAGTTGGTGCAACTGCCGATGAATACATAGTCAATGGGTTTACCCAATAACTGTTCATCATCATGCAGGCCCATATATTCCAGGGCTTTTTTGTATGATCCCTGCTCTTTGGCTTCAAACGAAGCGGTTTCGGGAACGTGTTGTGTTACGCCAATGCCCATACCCGGGTTTGTACCGTAGGTGATCATTGGCTCAATGTCTTCGGCTTTAAAGGATAATACTTCATCAAACTGAGCATCAGCGTCAGAGTATAAAGTTTTCCAGTAAGCAACTGCTTTGTCCCACTCTTCACCTTTAGGGGCAAATTCGCGGCCTTTTACGTATTCAATAGTTGTTTCGTCGGGAGCTATCAATCCGCAGCGGGCCCCCATTTCGATGCTCATGTTACAGATGGTCATGCGGCCTTCCATGCTTAAAGAACGGATGGTATCACCAGCATATTCCACTGCATAACCCGTACCGCCTGCGGCCGAGATCTTGGCAATGATATACAGGATGATATCTTTAGCGCCAACACCTTTGTGCAATTTGCCGTTCACTTCAATCTTCATGCGCTTAGGACGAGATTGCAGCAAACACTGGGTTGCCAACACCTGCTCTACCTGTGAAGTGCCGATACCAAACGCTATGGCACCAAAGGCGCCGTGTGTTGAGGTATGGCTATCGCCGCAAACATAAGTGCCACCGGGGCGGGTAATGCCCAGCTCGGGCCCTATTACGTGTACTATACCCTGGTAAGGGTGACCAAGACCATATAGCTCTACACCAAACTCTTTGGTGTTTTTGGTGAGCATATCAACCTGGTAGCGGGAAAGTTCTTCTTTTATGGGGAGGTGCTGATCAATTGTAGGAACGTTATGATCGGCGGTGGCCACAGTTTGTTTTGGCCTGAAAACCGGTAACCCTCTGGCGCGCAAACCGTCAAATGCCTGCGGACTGGTTACTTCGTGTATGAAATGTGTGTCGATGTATAAAATGTCGGGAAAACCCTCGTTGCTACTGACGACGTGTGCATCCCAAATCTTATCAAATAATGTTTGTCCCATGTTTTTTAAAGTATCAAGTAGTGAGTATCAAGTATCAAGTAATTTGCGCGAGCCTGATACATGGTACAGGTATATCATTATAATAACAAGTAGTTAGTATCAGCAAATCAAAAGGTCTTGATACTTGATACTAACTACCTGATACTTGGATTACGCTTCTACAACCTGGTTTTCAGGGCGTAAGCTGCGTACAGTTTTACCTGCCTGCCATAATTCGCTTTCGCGTAATTCTTTTAATTCGGCATCCAGTTTCTCGCGGTAGTCTGGCTGGCTGTTTGAGTCGATAGAACGTTGTGACTCTTTGCCGGTAGCTACGCTTTCGTATAATTCTTCAAATACTGGTTTAGTAGCATCACGGAATTTTTTCCACCAATCCAAAGCACCACGTTGTGCAGTAGTTGAGCAGTTGGCATACATCCAATCCATACCATTTTCTGCAACTAATGGCATTAATGATTGGGTTAACTCTTCAACAGTTTCGTTAAATGCCTCAGATGGTGAGTGGCCTTTGCTGCGTAATACATCGTACTGAGCAGCGAAGATACCCTGGATACAACCCATCAGTGTACCACGCTCGCCGGTTAAATCGCTATATACTTCTTTTTTGAAGTTGGTTTCAAACAGGTAACCGCTACCTACCGCGATACCTAATGAAATAACACGCTCAAATGCTTTACCAGTTGCATCCTGGAAAATAGCGTAGCTTGAGTTTAAGCCACGGCCTTGCAGGAACATACGACGCAATGAAGTACCTGAACCTTTAGGAGCAACTAAAAATACGTCAACATCAGCTGGAGGAACTATGCCGGTTTGCTCGTTAAAAGTAATACCAAAACCATGAGAAAAGTATAATGCTTTACCAGGAGTTAAGTGTTTTTTAACGGTTGGCCAAAGGGCGATCTGAGCTGCATCACTTAATAAATAGCAAATTACAGTTCCTCTTTCCAGAGCTTCTTCAATTTCAAAAAGTGTTTCGCCGGGTACAAAGCCATCGCTTACTGCTTTATCCCATGTTTTAGTGCCTTTACGCTGACCAACAATTACATTGATGCCATTGTCTTTTTGGTTTAATGCCTGACCAGGACCTTGAACGCCGTAGCCAATTACCGCTACAACTTCGTCTTTCAATACTTCCTGCGCTTTTGATAAAGGAAACTCTTCGCGGGTTACTACGTTTTCTTCAGTACCGCCGAAATTTAATTTTGCCATTGTTTTGTTTATTTTGTTGATTTTGATGATTTCACCGATTGAGGGTGATTTCACCGATTTGTTTAAAGTTTAATTTTCTGTTATTTGTTGTCTGAATCAGAATTCACAGAATTTAAGAATTTTCAGAATTCTGTTCATCCTTAAATTCTGTGAATTCTGATTCAGACAGATTACATTGTAAATACTTTTTCGCCCTGGTTAAGATATTCGTTTTCTATCACATCCTCACCTGGTTCCAGTCGTTCAAATTCGCGTAGTTTACGGTTAAAGCCATCGCTGTCTTTAATAATAGCTACACGGGCGCTACGTACAAATTCAATCAGGCCATAAGGCTGCAATATACTGATCAAATTGTCAGTTTCCTCACGGTGGCCGGTGGTTTCAAATACGGTATAATCTTTACGCAATACAACCACACGTGCGCCGTTTTCGCGCAGCAAGCGTTCAACGCTTACTTTTTCGGCAATAACATCTGTTGATACCTTATATAACGCTAATTCCTGCCATATCACATCGGCATTGGTATGATAATATGCTTTTAATACCTCTACCTGTTTTTCTATCTGGCGAACCAGCTTACGCACCACTTCTTCCGATTCGGTTATCACGATGTTAAAGCGGTGAATCTTGTCGATCTCTGAAGGAGAAGTGTTCAGGCTTTCGATATTGATCTTACGGCGCGAAAATATAATGGCTATACGCGTTAGCAGGCCTATCTGGTTTTCGGTATAAACCGTGATGTTAAATTCTTGTTTCTCTGTATCTTGATTGCTCATGATTGCTATTTTAAAGGTTATAGGCTGTAATTATTTCAACCTGATCTCGGCTACACTGCATCCTTGCGGCACCATCGGGAACACGTTGTTCTCTTTAGTTACCATTACTTCTAAAAGGAATGATCCTTTGGTGTTCAGCATTTCATTTAATACTGCCGGAAGTTCTGCCCGGTCGTCAATTCGTTTTCCAGGGATCTTATATGCTGCTGCCAGTGCAACAAAATCAGGACTTTGGATATCTACAAACGAATAACGGCGCTCATTAAATAGTTCCTGCCATTGCCTAACCATGCCCAGGAAACGGTTGTTCAGGATGATGATCTTAACATCGATGCCGGTTTGCATAATAGTACCTAATTCCTGCAAGGTCATCTGGAAACCCCCATCGCCAATAATAGCGACAACGGTGCGATCCTGGGCGCCAAATTTAGCACCGATAGCAGCGGGGAGTGCAAAACCCATAGTGCCTAAACCACCACTGGTAACATTGCTGCGTGTTTTATTGAATTTGGCATAACGGCAGGCCACCATCTGGTGCTGACCTACGTCGGTTACAATAACAGCCTCGCCTTTTGTAATTTCATTCAATTGTTTGATCACCTCACCCATGGTCATTTCCGGGGTGGTAGGGTTCAGTTCGTCATGAATTACGGCTTCAACTTCTTTCTGCGTGTATTCGTTAAAAGTATTCAGCCATTCGGTATGTTTCTTTTCTTCTATCAACTTGGTCAGCATAGGCAGGGTCTCTTTACAATCGCCCCATACCGGTACAGTTGATTTTACGTTTTTGTCGATCTCAGCCGGGTCAATATCCAGGTGCACCACCTTGGCTTGCTTGGCATATTTATCTAACCTGCCGGTTACGCGGTCGTCAAAGCGCATACCGATAGCAATCAGTACATCACATTCGTTAGTTAATACGTTAGGGCCGTAATTGCCGTGCATGCCCAGCATACCCACGTTTAAAGGATGCTCTGTAGGGATAGCGCCAGCGCCTAAAACGGTCCATGCTGCAGGAATACCGCTTTTTTCAACAAAGGCTTTAAATTCCTGCTCTGCACCACCCAGAATAACGCCTTGGCCCCAAATTACAAACGGCTTTTTGGCCTGATTGATCAGTTCGGCAGCTTCTTGTACGTATTCAGAACGAACAATGGGTTTTGGGCGATAACTGCGGATATGGTTGCATTGCGTATAACCCTGATAGCTGAATTTTTGTATCTGCGCGTTTTTAGTAATATCAATTAATACAGGCCCCGGGCGACCGCTTTTGGCGATGTAGAATGCCTTGGCAATAACCTCCGGAATTTCATTGGCATCAGTTACCTGGTAGTTCCATTTGGTTACCGGGGTGGTGATGTTGATCACGTCGGTTTCCTGGAAAGCATCGGTACCCAACAAATGGGCGAATACCTGCCCGGTGATACATACCAATGGGGTACTATCTATCTGTGCATCGGCCAAACCGGTTACCAGGTTGGTTGCACCAGGACCGCTGGTTGCGAATACAACACCCACTTTACCCGAAGTACGGGCATAGCCTTGGCCGGCGTGAATGCCGCCCTGCTCATGACGGACCAGGATGTGGTTCAGTTTATCATTATAGTCAAATAAAGCATCATAGATGGGCATGATAGCGCCACCCGGGTAGCCAAAGATGGTATCAACACCTTCAACAATTAATGCCTCCAATAATGCTACTGATCCTGAAACTTCTACCGCTGTTGTTGGTGCGGGTGTAGTTAGTGTTTCCTGTGCAACTTCCATAGTGTTGGGTATTATGTTGTATGTTTATTGTTTTTAGTTCTTTATTATTAGCCCATTTATTACCCCTTCAGGGGGTGGGAGGGCTATGGCATTTCGTCAGTTACGCAACCTTCGGCCGCGGTACTTACTGTTTTAGCATATCTGTATAATAAACCTTTGCTTACTTTTAAAGCAGGTTGTTTCCAGGCTGCTTTACGGGCAGCAAATTCTTCGTCGCTGATGATTACGTTGATGGTGCGGTTAACGGCATCAATAAATATCCGGTCCTCGTCTTTTACAAAAGCGATACCGCCGCCATCATAAGCTTCTGGTGTAATGTGGCCCACTACAAAACCGTGTGTACCGCCCGAAAAACGTCCATCGGTAATTAATGCTACCGAGCTACCCAGGCCCGCACCAAATATGGCCGAAGTTGGTTTCAGCATCTCCGGCATACCCGGAGCACCTTTAGGACCCACGTTGCGGATAACTACCACATCGCCGGCTTTAACACGACCGCTTTGTATACCATGTATCAACTCAAACTCGCCATCAAATACACGGGCAGGGCCTTCAAAGCTGGTACCCTCTTTACCGGTGATCTTGGCTACGCTGCCACCTTCGGCAAGGTTTCCGTATAATATTTGTAAGTGACCGGTAGCTTTAATAGGGTTGGTAGCCGGGAAAATTATTTTTTGTGTTTCGAAGCTGAGCTCCGGAACATCGGCCAGATTCTCGGCGATGGTTTTACCGGTAACGGTCAAGCAATCGCCATGTAACCATCCCTGGCTCAGGCAATATTTCATTACAGCTGGCACACCGCCAATATTGTGCAGGTCTTCCATCATGTATTTACCGCTTGGTTTCATATCGGCCAGTACAGGGATGCGGTTACTTACCTCCTGGAAATCGTCCTGAGTTACTTTAACGTCAACGCTTTTGGCCATGGCTATCAAGTGCAATACTGCGTTGGTTGAGCCGCCCAGTACCATGATCACTACCATCGCATTTTCAAATGCTTTGCGGGTCATGATGTCTGACGGTTTAATATCTTTTTCAAGCAATACCTTGATCGCTTTACCAGCGGCAAGGCACTCTGCTTTTTTATCTTCGCTTAATGCAGGGTTTGATGATGAATAGGGCAAGCTCATACCCAAGGCTTCGATAGCTGCAGCCATGGTATTAGCGGTATAAATACCACCACAAGCACCCGCGCTTGGACAGGCGTTTTTAATTACACCCATAAAATCAACATCATCTATCTGGCCGGCAATTTTTTTGCCCAAAGCCTCAAATGCCGATACAATGTTCAGATCTTCACCTTTCCAGTGACCAGGTTTAATAGTACCACCGTACACCATGATTGATGGACGATTTAAGCGGCCCATAGCCATGATAGAGCCCGGCATGTTTTTATCACAACCCGGCAAAGTAATTAAACCATCATAATACTGCGCGCCGGTAACGGCTTCAATAGAATCGGCAATGATATCGCGGCTCATTAAAGAGTAGCGCATGCCTTCGGTACCATTGCTCATGCCGTCGCTTACGCCAATGGTATGAAATATTAAGCCTACCAGATCCTGATCCCAGATACCTTGTTTAACCAGTTTGGCCAGATCGTTCAGGTGCATATTGCAGGTGTTACCATCGTAACCCATGCTGGCTACGCCGACCTGGGCTTTTTCCATATCGTCGTCGGTTAAACCTATGCCGTATAACATGGCCTTTGCAGCAGGTTGTGTTTCGTCCTGTGTAAAAGTTTTGCTGTACTTATTCAATTCTATAGCCGCTGTAGTATCTGATGATGAACTCATTTTATTTGGTATGATAGCCTAATTTGTAAATAATTCTGTCTCTTGATCCTGGTTTATTCGTACAGTACGAATCTGTATTTGTAAGGTAGATATAGCAATAAAGAATAGCAATACCTACAAATATTTTTTCGAAAAAAGTATTTTATGTTGTTTTTATTGTAAATATGAAATTTAATTCTGTTTTAAATAAAAATATAGCAATAATATATGTTGTAAAATATACCAAAGTTCAAAACGGTATTCGGTACATTTTTTATGCATGCATAGCAAGTTGTCGATTTTCTGCCCGAAATGGCTAAACCCGCTGTAGAAGTTATAAAAATTGGCTCGCTTTGCATGGTGTAATTGTTGCTTAATGATGTTGCTTTATGCTATATATAATTTGCCTTAAAATTTACCTCCGTTAATTTAAACAACTTTTAAGCAGGGGCTGATAAAAAAAGGATTCAGTTTGTTCAGTGCCGGTTAATGTCATATAACTTATGAATTAATGTTTAGCCCATAATATTATCCCAAAAACATGGTTTACACTTTTTTGAGGAAATAAAATATATATGGTTAATTATCAATATTTTATGCCCATGTTAACCATGAAAAGTGTAAACCATGTAAACCCACTTTTTGCTTATTGAGCTAATCTCCAGCTCATGGTTCTACGCCAATTGTTGGTTGACATAGTTTGCAAAATCCCCTGTCAAAAAAAAATGTCAAAAAAAAACGTCCGGGGTATTATACCCGGACGTTTTTTGTAAATGTAGGTATAAGGACTATTTGTGCTGAATGCCTTCAGCAAGAATAATGACCTTATTGTTTAATACTTCAACCACACCGCCTTTAATAAAGAAAACTTCTTCTTTAGCAGCGCTGCCACCGCGCACAGTTAATTTACCATCCTGTAAAGTAGAGATGATAGGCGCGTGGTGGTTTAATATTTCAAATAATCCCAAAGTACCAGGAACGGTTACCGATGTGGCTTCGCCCTCGTATACTTTTTTGTCGGGAGTAAGAATTTCTAATGTCATGTTTTTAGTATCAAGTATTGAGTATCAAGTATCAAGTAAATAAAGTTAAACCAAGTAGCAAGGCTGTTTTGATCTTGCTACTTGATACTAATTACTTGCTACTAGTTATTAGCTTCTGCTAATAGTTTTTTACCTTTTTCAATGGCGTCTTCGATGCTGCCTACTAAGTTGAAAGCTGCCTCAGGATATTCATCCACTTCGCCGTCCATGATCATGTTGAAACCTTTGATAGTTTCTTTGATATCAACCAATACACCTTTTAAGCCGGTAAATTGCTCGGCCACGTGGAATGGTTGTGACAGGAAACGCTGAACACGACGCGCACGTGATACAACCAGTTTATCTTCCTCAGATAACTCGTCCATCCCCAGGATCGCGATAATATCTTGTAACTCTTTGTAACGTTGTAAAGTTTCTTTAACACGTTGAGCAGTGTTGTAGTGCTCGTCGCCTAAAACAGCTGGGCTAAGGATACGTGATGTAGAGTCCAATGGATCCACAGCAGGGTAGATACCTAACTCGGCAATTTTACGTGAAAGTACAGTAGTAGCATCTAAGTGAGCGAAGGTTGTTGCCGGCGCAGGGTCGGTCAAGTCATCCGCAGGTACATAAACTGCTTGTACTGATGTGATTGAACCTCTTTTAGTTGAGGTGATACGCTCTTGCATGGTACCCATCTCGGTAGCCAGTGTTGGCTGGTAACCTACCGCTGACGGCATACGGCCTAACAGCGCCGATACTTCAGAACCTGCTTGTGTAAAGCGGAAGATGTTATCGATAAAGAACAGGATATCACGGCCTTTGCCATCTTCTTCGCCATCACGGAAATACTCGGCAATGGTTAAGCCTGATAAAGCCACACGTGCACGTGCACCTGGAGGCTCGTTCATTTGTCCGAAAACGAATGTTGCTTTTGACTCTTTCAGTGCTTCGGTATCAACCTTGGTTAAATCCCAACCGCCTTCTTCCATCGAGTGCATAAAGCCATCGCCATATTTAATAATGCCCGATTCAAGCATCTCGCGTAAAAGGTCATTACCTTCACGGGTACGCTCACCTACACCGGCAAATACTGATAAACCAGAATAAGCCTTGGCAATATTGTTGATCAATTCCTGAATTAATACGGTTTTACCTACACCGGCACCGCCAAACAAGCCAATTTTACCACCTTTAGCGTAAGGCTCTAACAGGTCAATAACTTTGATACCTGTGAACAATACTTCAGTTTCGGTAGATAGATCCTCGAAACGAGGAGGGGTATTGTGGATAGGGCGACCATTAGATTTATCTAAGTTAGCAATACCGTCAATGGCATCACCAACTACGTTGAATACGCGGCCTTTAATGTTTTCGCCAACCGGCATTTTAATAGCGGCTTCGGTATCCAACACTTTCATGCCACGTAGCAATCCGTCTGTTGAATCCATCGCGATCGCACGTACACGATCTTCACCCAAATGCTGTTGAACTTCTAAAATTACTTTTTGGCCATTTTCTTTCGTGATTTCTAACGCGTCATAAATCTTAGGAAGATGAGCATCATCAGCGAAACTTACGTCAACTACCGGACCAATGATCCGTGATATTTTTCCAATGTTTGGCATATATAACCTGGTGTTTTAAAGAATTTTTCTGCGAAATAGTTGTTACTGTTAAAATATAAGATGCTATTTCAGAGGCGCAAAGTTAAGATTTCTATCCAAATATTTAAATAGCAACGTCAACATTTTTGCATATATTTTCTGCACACCTGTTTTCAGGTTTTTAATCCGCAAAACTCAACACAATTTTCCCTGTGTGTTTGCTGCTTTCCATCAGCTCATGAGCTTGTGCTGCCTCTTCGGCTCTGAAAACTTTGTAGATAACCGGTTTTATTTGGCCCGATGCCAGCAAGGGCCAGATATTTTTTTGCAGGTTTTGAGCGATGGCAGCTTTAAATGTTACCTCCCGTGCCCGTAGGGTAGAGCCGGTGATCACCAGCCGTTTCATCATCACCTGGGCCAGATCAACCTGGGCGTCTTTGCCTTTCATGGTATTGATCATCATCAGGCGGCCCTCCACAGCCAGCGATTGGATATTGCCTGGGGTATAATCGCCGCCTATCATATCCAGTATTACATCAACGCCTTTACCATTAGTGAGTTGTTTGATGACATCGGCAAAGCTTTCAGTTTTGTAGTTGATGGCTTTGGCAGCGCCCAATTGCTCGCAAAAGCGGCATTTTTCATCGGAGCCGGCGGTAACATATACCTGGTGACCCAGCGCTTTTGTCATTTGTATAGCTGTAACTCCTATGCCGCTTGAGCCACCGTGAACCAGCAAGGTTTCATTGCCCTTTAAATTCCCACGGTCAAATACATTACTCCAAACAGTAAAGAACGTTTCGGGCAGCGAGGCTGCTTCTATAAAGGAAAGCCCCTCTGGTACAGGCAGACATTGACCTTCCGGTGCGCTGCAGTATTCGGCATAGCCGCCTCCGGTTACCAGGGCGCAAACACTATCCCCAATTTTCCATTGGGTAACTTCCGTGCCGATTTCTACCACAGTGCCCGCTATTTCTAAACCGGGGATATCCTTTACCACGCCAGCCGGAGGAGGGTATTTACCCTCGCGTTGTTTTACATCGGGGCGGTTAACCCCGGCGGCCATCACTTTCACCAATACCTCATTGGTTCCGCAACCGGGTTTGGGCCTCTCGGCAATTTGCAAAACGGACGGAGCGCCGGGATGGGTGATAACAACTGCCTTCATTTTTCAATTATTGAATTATTGATTTTGAGAAAAGGTACATGATACCAAACGGTCGGTTTGGGGGTTCCTTTTTCTCTTAACTAAACAGCCCGTTTCTCTTTTTGTTGATGAGAAACGGGCTGCCTTTTGTACAAATATACCGATTTTTTTGGATGGGATAAAAGCTTAATCTGTCCCTTTTCCCTACCCAAAATAAGTTCCCTGTTCCAGATCGGAAATAAGGCTAATGCCGTTTGGTTGCCAGCCCAGTTGTTCGCGGGTTTGGACGCTGGAAACCAAGTTGTCCATACCTGCAAAATGGCCGAACCAGCCAAAATGCTCATTGGCTTCTTCATGTGTTTTGCTCACAACAGGTACATTCAGTTGCCTGCCGATCACTCCGGCTATGTCGCGGAAGGGTACACCTTCTTCAGCAACTGCATGATACCTGGCACCTGCAGCTCCTTTTTCCAGAGCGAGCCGGTATAAGCGGGCTGCATCCAGGCGGTGTACAGCTGCCCAGCGATTATGGCCTTCACCCACATAAGCCGCAACCCCTTTTTCGCGGGCAATACCAATTAGCACAGGTACAAAGCCGTGGTCGCCATCGCCATGTACGGTAGGTGGCAGGCGTAATACTATGGTATGTACACCCTGGGCCGCTACAGCCATTGCGGCTTCTTCTGTAGCTACGCGGGGAAAAGATGAGGCATCGAAATTGGGTATAATATCTTCCGTAGCCTTTGGGTTGCCCCTAAGCAGTCCGGTACCAGAGGTAATAATAAACGGACGATCGGATCCGCTAAGCACTGAGCCTATCGCCTGTATCACTTGCCTGTCTGTTTCACAGCTGGCTTTAAATTGGGTGAAATCATGAATAAAACCGGTATGGATCACGCCATCGGCCATGGCTGTCCCAGACCGTATACTTTCGAGATCGGTGAGATCACCGCGGTGCGCTTCGGCACCAGCAGCGATAAGGGCTTTTTCGCCCGCATCTGAACGCGTGAGGCCAAGTACCTGGTGCCCCGCGCTTAATAATTCCTGAACAACGGCCGAGCCTACAAAGCCCGTAGCGCCTGTTACAAATACACGCATGTTTTTTTGAATTAGATAAATAAAAATTAAATCGTTTTTAACGATTCAAAATTGGCCAATACCGCTCCGGGAAAAGAGGACATTTGACGCTGTTTTTATTTAGGTGATTTGCCGCTTCTGCGAATTTCCAACTCGTGGGTACTTGGCTTTAGCTTTCAGCCGAACAATCGGTGAAAGCTGGAAGCTTCAAACATGCATCCCACGAGATAAGCTGCGTTAATTTCGCGGTAGCTGAAGAGGACAGATACAAAAACAGCAATTGCAGTAAAATATCGCAATTGCCGTTCTCTGTGTTTAGCTTATTGTTGAATTATTTTAGTCCGTAAGTAAGATAGCCGCCATCAGCTACCAGTTCCGTACCGGTAATAAAACTGGCATCGTCAGAAGCCAGGAACAATACTGTTTTTGCAATTTCATCGGGATCACCCAATCTTTGCATCGCTGTAGCGGCAGCTAAATGCGGCTTCGCTTCCGCGGGTACCGCGTACTCTAACCCTGGTGTTTGAACCGGGCCCGGACTAATAATATTTACGCGGATATTTCTTTCGGCCAATTCGTTTGCCGCGATATTGGCAATTTTGTTTAACGCGCCCTTGGTTGCCGAATAAACACTGGTTCCTGAATTTGAAGCGGTTGCTACCGTTGATGAAGTGAACACAACGGCCGATCCGTTTGCCAAATGCGGAATGAGCTTTTGTAACGTGAAGAAATGACCTTTCACATTGGTGTTAAATTGCGCGTCAAAATCTACTTCTGTTGCGTATTCAATCGGCGTAAATACCGCTATACCAGCGTTAAGGAAAAGAACATCTACTTTTTCTCCGTTTTCCGCGATCGCTTTTTCTAAGATTGAGATATCTGCCAAATTTGAAGTATCCGAAACTATTGTTTTCAACTTTGCACTGCTGATCTCTGTGGCTGCCTTTTGTAAATTTTCGGCATTCCTGCCTGTAATCCAAACGTTTGCCCCGGCGTTAATAAATGCTTTTGCGGTGGCTAATCCAATCCCTGTGGTTCCGCCTGTTATAACTACGTTTTTATTATTGAAATTCATGATTAAATTTTTTTATTGTTTACCATGCAAACATAGGATACTGAAGTTTATTTTGGTTACTTTGTAACAAAAAGTAACAGTAACATTAGGGTAACTAAGTAACTTATGGCTGACAACGTATGTCTTGTAGGACACAAAAAGGAAATCATGGCTGTGCACGATGCCATGGATGTATTGAGCGGAAAATGGAAAATCTCCATCATCTCATCCATTTGTTATTATAACGAAAGAAGGTTTTCTGATATATTGAAAGATGTTCACGGTATATCAAACAAAATGCTGAGCAAGGAATTAAAGGAACTGGAAATGAATAAACTGATAAAACGGACTGTTTTAGATACTCAGCCTGTTACGGTTCAGTATAATTTAACCGAATACGGCAAAACCTTGCAAACTATCATTGATGACCTTGCGGATTGGGGGATAAAACATAGGAAGGCGATTACAGAAGATCTATAATAGAAGACCTGGGGTGCCGGGGTAGTATGCTTTTTTAGAAATTATTATCGTTTAAGCTGGGCGTGCCGCACACGGCTAAGGGTTTTGAGCGAAAGCCCGAGGTACGAGGCGATCATGTGCAGCGGCACACGTGCGAATACAGTAGGGTAGGTTTGTACAAACTCATCGTATTTTTCTTCGGGTGTGGCGCTGATGGCGCTAAAGATGCGATCGCGGCCTAAAGTTACGTTGCGGGAAATGAGCCGTTCGGTAAAATATTTTAAGCGGGGGATCTGCGCAAACAGGAGATTAAAATCATTTTTAGTCCAGAACATGATCTCGCTGTCTTCTACCACATCAATATAATAACGGGAGGGGGTATCATTATGCAAACTATCCGGCTCGGTAACCCAAAAATTTTCGGGCGAAAACTGAACGATATGTTCGGTGCCGTCTTCGCGGGTACGGTAGGTGCGTAACAGGCCCTTGCAAACGAATATTTTAAAACGGCATACTCCACCCTCCTGCAACAACACTTGTTTGCGGCGCACTTTTCTTTCATCGGCAAAGGAGTAGATTAGTCTGATCTCATCATCAGACAGTTGCATATTCTCCTTCAAGTAAATTTCAAATCCGGTGTGCATATAACTATCAAAAGTAAGGAAAATATGAAAGTTGGTTGTATTGCTGTAAGAAAATCACTTTTGGATGATATGTTGCAAGGGGTTAGGCTAAGTGCTTTTAATATTTTTGTCTCCTCAGGGTCTCCTGAAAGGGATCAGGAGGAGACTGGAAAGGTGCCTCTGACGATTGTATGCTTACTCGCTCCTTAAACTATCAACCGGGTTACTGCGTGCGGCTTTAAATGATTGTGAACTGATAGTAACAAAGGCAATAACCAACGCGCCCGCGGCTGCCGAAAGCAACATCCACCACTGGATATTTTGTCGGTAAGCATATCCCTGCAGCCATTTGTTCATGATGGGCCAGGCCAGCGGCGTAGCTATGATAATAGAGATGAAAACCAGCTTGATGAAATCTTTAGAAAGCATAGTTATTATGGTGGAAACGCCGGCACCCAATATTTTGCGTATGCCAATTTCCTTATTACGCTGCTCTGCTGCGTAGGCTGCCAGGCTAAATAAACCTAAGCAGGCTATAAAAACAGCCAGGGTAGTAAATGTCACAAAAAGGTTTCCCATGCGCTGCTCGGTTCGGTAAAGGGCGTCAAAATCGGCATCCATAAATGAATATTCAAAATGCTCATGCGGGGCTGTTGTTTTCCATGTAGCTTCTATCTGCGCTAACATCGCCGGTAGGTTATGCGTGTTTACGCGTACGCTTAAGCGGGCCAGCCAATCGTTTTCCATTACCATTACCAATGGTTCTACGTTATCGCGCAGCGAACTGAAATTGAAATCTTTTACCACGCCTATAACGATATATTTTTTCTTAACATCATTTCCTACACCTGTATAAAGTGATTGGTTGACAGGGTCGCCGTGATAGCCTAATATTTTGGCTGCTGTCTCATTAATAACTACCGCTGTGGAGTCTGTTTTAAACTGGGCAGAAAATCCACGCCCGCTTTTTAGCTCGATACCCATTGTGTTTAAATAATCCTCATCCACTTTCCAGAGTTGGGTAGATTGTCCGTTGTTTTGATCGGTAGATATAAAACCAATCGAACGGTAACCTCCAACAGGTAAATAGCTGGTTAACGTGGCATTCACAACACCCGGCAATTGTTTAATTTGCTGTTTAAACAGCTTGGTATTATTGAGGGTATTTACACTGTTAATGGTTAATACCTGGCTGCGCTTAAAGCCAAGATCCTTGTTTTGAATATAATGCAGCTGATTATAAATAACCAGCGTGCCGATGATGAGAAAAATGGATATAGAAAACTGGAAAACAACCAAGGTACTCCGGAGTGTGCCGCCTTTAAAACCGGCGGATAGTTTCCCCTTTAAAACATCAACCGGTTGAAAAGCCGACAGGAAAAATGCCGGGTATGAACCTGCCAAAATACCAACGAATAGTACAATGATGAGTAAAGCGGGCAGTAACCAACTTAACGTTTGAGGTGTTATGCTTAATTCCTTATTTGAAAAATGATTGAAAAGAGGGAGCAAAGCCCAGGCTGCCAGCACAGCTATCAAAGCTCCCGCAAAAGTTACTATTAATGACTCAGCTAAAAACTGGAAAACCAGGTGCCTGCGCGATGAACCCAACACCTTGCGCACCCCAACCTCGCGTGCCCGATTAGCGGAGCGGGCTGTAGAAAGGTTCATGAAATTGATACAGGCCAGCAGTAAAATAAATATCGCTACCGCCGAAAATATGTAGATGTGTTGTATGTTGCCGTTAATGCCAAGCTCTCCCTGCCGGTTCGATTGCAGGTGGATATCCTTTAGTGGTATTAAACTAAGCTTGAAATAATTGCTGCTCGATTTAAACTTTTTATAATCAAAATCGGTATGAACCAGGTTTCGATCCATTAAGGGATTAAGTTTTGCTTCAAAGCGTTTCTGATCGGTTCCGGGTTTGAGCAATATATAAGTTTTGAACGGACTGATGCTGTTCCAATTGCCTTTTCCAACAGGAAATGAAGCCAATAGGAAATTAATTTTAAAATGTGATTGCTGGGGCATATCGCGCATTACACCGGTTACTTTATGGTTACTGCTATCGGTAATCAGGAAAAGCGTTTCGCCTACCACATTGGTACGGTTAAAATATTTTTTAGCCATCGATTCGGTAATGACAACGGCATTCGGTTCTGTTAATGCTGTTTTAGGATTCCCGGAAAGCATGGGGAAGGTGAAAATATCAAAAATGCCGTTCTCGCAATAAAAAGTAGCTCCGTCTTCCCTCACAGTTTCATTTCCTTTCTTGAAACGGATGTTTACAGCGGGGGTTATCCGCACGGCCTTTTCAACTTCCGGAAACTCCCTCATCAGCGCGTCGGCAAGCGGGATAGGGCTTCCTGCAAAATATGATACAGTTCCGTTATACCTAAGATCGGTATTTACCCGGTATATGTTTTCACATTTGGTATTGTACCGGTCGTAACTTAATTCATCAACCACAAAAAATATAATAAGCAGGCAAATAGCCAAACCCAAGGCCAGACCAAGGATATTAATAAATGTAAAACCTTTGTTTTTTAAAAGGGTACGTACCGCAATTTTTAAATAATTCCTGATCATAGCGTGTAGGATTTTGATATCCTAAAGATATAACTAAATGTTTAGTTAATCAAGAAATATTTTAAAAAACTATTAGATAGCTATAAAAACCAAGCCTACTTTTGCTTCGCTATGTCAATAGTATGATCGAGCATCTGCATACCACCTTGCCAGCCCTGGTGACCAGGGATAACATATTTAACACCTCTGAATTTATTTTTTAAACGGGCTACTGATAAAGGCCATTCAGCAATATTACCATCGGCGGTGTAGCCCTTTTCGTTGGTATCCATGCTTTTGATGAGGCAGCCACCAAATAGTACTTTGGTTTGGGGTAGCCATATTACAATGTTGTCTTTGGTATGACCCTCGCCCGGGAAATAGGTTTGCACTTTTACGCCTCCAATAGTAAAAACGGTGTCTTTAGTAAAGGTAAACTCAGGCTGCTTGTCATTGTGTTGTTTGGCCAGCTGTTTAGTTAATACGTTGGTGTAGGTTTTGGTGCCACTCTTTCTTAATACATCGAGGCCAGCGGTACGGTCGGTGTGGAAATGAGTGGATATGCAAAGCGCTATTTTTTGATGATAGCGTTGTTGGATGGTATCTATCAGCTGCCGGGTCTGGTCTTCGTCCCATGGGGTATCAATCAATACGATGCCTGCTGGTGTTACTATATACAAACCGTTGGCCGGGAATGGTGTCTTGTCATCGGGCAAACCATAGGAAATATATACATATACATTGCCTGTTAAGTGTCGCGTACTGATGTGGAAAGGCCTGGTTTGCGCTTTGACTAAACCGGATAAAAGCAGGAATAATGCAAACAATGTATATTTCATAGCTCAAAATTATATTAAACGAATTAATTACTATCCGATTACGAATAAAGCGGGTATTTTTTATTTATTTGTAGTAAAACAATTAACTATGACATTACAAGCAGGCCAGGCGGCACCTCAATTTACCCTGTTTTCAACCAATGTAGACGCGGTATCATTATCTGATTTTAAAGGCAAAAAAGTAGTCCTTCATTTCTTTCCTTTAGCTTTTACCGGAGTATGTACCACTCAGCTGTGTACCATGCGCGATAATTTTGGCTATTACGACGGATTGAACGCCGTGGTATTGGGCATATCTGTCGATTCGCCTTTTACCCTGGGTAAATTCAAGGCTGAGAACAATTACCAGTTTGATCTTTTGTCTGACTTTAATAAAGAGGTATCATCCGCTTATGGCGCTTTGTACGAAGAATTTGCACTGGGCCTGAAAGGCGTATCCAAACGCTCGGCCTTTGTAATCGACGAAGATCAGAATATTATCTATGCCGAAGTGTTGGAAGATGCTGGTCAGCTGCCCAATTTTGCAGCTATTGCCGAAATAGTAAAGTAGGTAGCAGGCAGCAGATCAGCTATTTGGCGGGTCAAAAAAAATAAATCAGAAAGATATTTTAAAAAAGTTTGCAACGGATAGCTAAAAGTTCTATTTTTGCAGTCCGTTTCAAAAGGCACTCGTAGCTCAATTGGATAGAGCATCTGACTACGGATCAGAAGGTTAGGGGTTCGACTCCCTTCGAGTGCACTAAACGTTAAGCCTTTCTGTGTTGTACCGAAAGGCTTTTAATTTATATAGAGCATGCTAAATCTGGTATTGTTTGGTCCTCCCGGAGCAGGGAAAGGGACTCAGTCGCAAAAGCTTATTGAAAAACACGGTTTGATACACCTTTCAACAGGCGACCTTCTACGCGGCGAAATTGCACAAGGAACAAAGCTTGGTTTAGAGGCAAAGAAACTGATGGATGAGGGGATGCTGGTTCCGGACGAGGTAGTTATAGGCATGATCAGCAATAAGCTGGATGCCAATAAGGATGCCGAGGGATTTATATTTGATGGCTTTCCGCGTACCGTAGCGCAGGCCGAAGCATTAGATGAGTTGCTAAGTTCAAAAGAATCTGCCATATCTGGCATGATAGCACTTGAAGTAAATGACGACGAGCTGGAGCACCGCCTTTTATTGCGTGGTAAAGATTCAGGTCGTGCTGATGACGCCAACCCCGAAGTTATCCGTAAACGCATCAAAGAGTATAACGATAAAACAGCGCCGGTTGCTAATTTTTATAAAAACCAGCACAAGTTTACCAGCATAAACGGTATAGGTTCAATTGACCAGATATATGGCGCGATTGATGCCGTTATCGAACAATATTAAGTAAAAAGACAGTCCGCAAGTCGGGTAAGTCAGTAAAGTCCGGAAGTTGAGAAAGTCAAAATTCTTAACCTTTCGGACTTTACTGACTTTCAGACTTCCCGGCTAAAAATTAAAATACAATGTCGCAGGGTTCCAATTTTGTTGATTATGTGAAAATCTGTTGCCGCTCTGGCCACGGAGGGGCGGGCTCTGCTCATTTACACCGTGATATATTAACATCCAAAGGGGGCCCGGATGGTGGCGATGGCGGTCGTGGTGGTCACGTGATCATCAAAGGCAATGCCCAGTTGTGGACAATGCTGCACCTCAAATATCGTAAACACGTCATAGCCGGCGACGGCGATTCGGGCGGCAGCTCCCTACGTACCGGCAAAACCGGGCGCGACGAGATACTGGAAGTACCCCTGGGCACAACCGTAAAAAATGCCGAAACGGGTGAGGTCATCTTTGAGATAACCCAGGATGGCGAAACAAAAATATTAACACCCGGTGGTCGCGGTGGTTTAGGCAACTGGCACTTTAAAACCGCTACTCAGCAAACCCCCCGCTTTGCCCAACCCGGTGAAGATGGCAGGGAAGAGTGGAATATCCTGGAACTGAAAATACTGGCCGATGTAGGTTTAGTAGGTTTCCCTAATGCAGGTAAATCAACCCTGCTTTCGGTAGTGTCTGCCGCCAAGCCCGAAATTGCCGACTATGCCTTTACTACCCTGGTGCCCAACCTGGGCATCGTATCGTACCGTAATAACCGCTCCTTTGTAATGGCCGATATCCCAGGAATTATCGAAGGGGCATCACAAGGCAAAGGTTTAGGTTTTAGGTTCCTGAGGCATATCGAACGTAACTCGGTGCTGTTGTTTATGGTACCTGCCGATACTAACCGCACCATTAAAGAAGAATACGAAATATTGCTGAATGAGCTGCAGCAATACAACGCCGAGCTGATGCATAAACCCCGTGTTTTAGCCGTTACCAAAATGGACATGCTCGATGATGAGCTGCAGGCCGAAATGAAAAAAGAACTCCCAGAGGGCGTTCCTTCTTTATTTATATCCTCTGTAGCGCAAAAGAACCTCACCGAACTGAAAGACCTGCTTTGGGCAGAGATCAATAAGGGCGCTTAGAGATAAGAACCAAGAAATTAAGAGTCAAGAATCAAGATCAGAAATGTTTTCTACTGTGTAACACAAGTTGCGCTTTATCCTGATTCTTATTTCTTGGTTCTTGACTCTCTTATCTCTTGCTTCTCTTTTTACTTCGCTGAATACAGCACATAATCCTTACTCAACATATCCATTTTAAAGTCTGTATAATCCGGGAAACATTTGAGCATGATGTCTGATCTTTTGCCTGCATAGCTTGCGGGGAGCAGGATAAATAGTGGTCCGGCGTGGCCGCGATGCACGTAGCTCTCGTCCTCAATATCGCTGTCTGTGTCAAGAGGATTTAAAGTAATAAAACGGTTATGGTTGATCTCCAACCCCAGATCAGGACTGGTAAATACAAAAATGGCGTTGTTGTTCTTTTTGTCGAGATCCGTAATGTAGTTCAGTGATGGCTGATCAATAAACATTTGGGCCAACCCCGATGTACCCCTGGCATTTACGTTTTTGTTTTGCAGGTAGCCCGGTACAAAATAGGTAAAGCTAAAAAAGGCGATCATCATACAAAGAAAACCAAATGCAGCCTTGTAAAATATACTGCTCTGGCCTACTAAATAAACCACACCCGGTATAATTAACAGGCCAATTAAGCGCAGGTGCCTGGCTTCGTAAGATATGTACGCTTGTTTTAAAAAGTTATAGCCAAAAAACAATGTGGCAACGGCATAAAAAACCATAAGCATTAAGGCGTATTTTTTATTCGGCACTTTACGCACTATCCGTATAACCAACAAAACACTTAATATCGCGGTCAATACCACGGTGAATACCGACCAAAAATGGCTTAGCAAAGGAGCATCATCATGATATATCAAGCCGCCCACGATATCATCAACAGAAAAACCGGCCAATATAGGTGAGGCTAGTGGGAAGCTGAAGGTTTCCCAGGCCAGTTTGATGCCACCGGCACCCGAGGCGGGTGTACCGCCTTTGGATAGGTAAAACTTGTATATTGTAACCAATGACAGCACAGCTGGTATACCTATCCAGAACCCTTTTTTTACCCACCCCCAAAAACTGGTTTGACCGGAGGATAAGTTGATCCATAAATAAACGCAGCCTGCTCCGTATACCCATAAAAACGATGATTTGCAGCAAAAGCCAATCCAGCCCGAAAGTATCAGGAATACAACTATTTTCCATCCTGGTTTATCAATAGCCGCGCAACCATACAGAAACCATCCGGCGAAGCCGAAAAGCAGGATCTCGCCGCCATTATAAAAAATATAGGGTACTATAAAGGCTTGCTGGCAAGCAATAACCAATACACTTACAGCCGCCACAAGCGGTGTAAATCCCACTTTTTTGAAAAGCAGGTAAAAGCCAGCCAAACCCGACAGGCTGAACAAGATAACAGTAACCGCGGCAGCCTTACCGGTATTGATGCCTAAAAGCAATTTAAAAACGTAAGGAAAAAGATATTGACCCGGTGACCACCAAGCCAAAAACTCAGCGGAGTTTTTAGCTACATCGGCCGGATCGGGTTTTATGACCATGTTAAAGCCGCCACCCATTTGCATGGCGCGCAGCACCTGGAAACCCCAACAGGAATCCGGAAAAATAGACGTGGGATACAGGTATATCATGATACCCAGGATAAGTACCAGGATACCCAGGGCAGCTAAAATAATTTGGTGGATGTGAGACTTTTGCACTGACATAAATGAGCTTAGGTTTGATGTGTAATAATACGGTCGCGGATCTTGACGGCTGGATTACCCTGGTAAACGCTGTAGGCATCGAGGTTTTGGGTAGCTACGGAGCCGCTGGTTAGTACGGCATGGCTGGCAACGGTTATCCCCAGGTTTACTATGGCGCCGGCACCTATCCAGGCTCCATCTTCTATAATAAGTGGTTTGGTTATCAGGTTAAAACTTGTTTTTTTATAATCGTGACTGCCGGTGAGCAACACCACCCCCTGCGAAAGGCATGCGTGGCTGCCGATGCTGACGCCGACAAGATTATCTATCCATACCTTTTCGCCTATCCAGCTTTGATCACCAACACGCAGGTGCCAGGGATATTTGATATTAACACATGGTTTAATGGTTACATTTTTGCCCACCTTCGCGCCAAATAGCCGTAGCAGAAACACCTTGAACCCATTGATGGGCACCAGGCTGGTTTTAAAGAACAGTGCATTCACATAAAACCATAATAACCTTTTTACAGCATTGCCACCCGGATGAAAAGGCGAATTGTTATAAGTAGACAGGTCGGTTTTATGCATACGTTTTGATAAGAGAGTTAAGAATCAAGAGTCAAGAAAAAGTACCTCGCACTTGTTTATAATTTCAATAAAGGAATAAGTTTTTTTAGATCATTTGTTTCGCCTTTATCTTGACCCTTAACTCCTGGTTCTTGACTCTTGATTCTTAACTCTTGGCTCTCTTTTTACCCAAAAGTAAAGACTGATCAAAATCAATAAATAGATAACAATATTAAAAATAGTATGATGATCAAATATCCCGTTTGTTTTTTTACTCCAAAACAAGGCTAACAGCACAAACCTGATAATGTTTAAAAACTGGATACCAAATAATCCCAGGATCAAAAACAGGAGTTTGGATTTTAACTGTTTGGGATAAGCGATCACAAAGGCCGAAAAAAAGCTCATTACCCCCAGCCCCAGGCAATCATAGGCTAAGCGGATAGAGCCTTTGCCTGCTACTAACAGATCAAGTTGATTATGAATCACATCAAACCCCATTACCCTAAGTACAAAGGCACTGCCCGATAGTAAAAGGGAGCGCAAAGCCTGTATGTAATTTAAATATGTGGCTAAAAAAGCATTATAATGATTGCCATGACTGGTTAAACCCAGGAACAGGATATTGAAATAATAAAATAACAGAAATAGGATGATAAACTTTAAAGCGAATTTTATAGGGGAGATCTGATCACCGGCAGACCTTTTTTTATTGGAGCTAAGTATTTCATCAATTTTTACATCAATAATAAGCCGGAACCAGAATCCCTGTAAAAAATGAAATATGATACCCGTACGCCCGTCCAGTACCCCCAACTGAAAAGTCATGCGGTAACCAAAGTACAACCATGGGCGTAAATATCTTGGTAATTGCCACCATAAGCGCTTAAGCCAGGCGGTACGTTCATCGGGCGAGCCCAACAGGTTTGGTTTAATGGTTTGATGCCTGAGGTTTTGCATGCGTTCTACCTCTTCGCGCGCCGCCAGGTCGCTGTAACGGTTATGTTTATCTATCCAAAAGCTGATATTGTTTTCTTTCAGATTTTCCTCTAAAATATGGCCGCTTTTCCAAACTGTGGTTTTGCCCGGAACGATGAAACGGTGGTCCATCCCCTCATTCAGGTCGGAGTACCCAACCTTATACCTGAACATTTTGAGCAGATAGATAGGGTAGTATCCTCCATGTTTTATCCAGCGGCCCTTGAAAAAATTTTTCCGGTTAAAGTAGATGCCGTCAATATCCCGGTATTCTGCATCATTAAAATTCAGGAGCAGCTCTTTTAGCTCCGGGGTAACTATCTGGTCGGCATCAAAGCAAATAACCCAGGGGGTTTGTATATCAAAGCTCTTTAACGCATGGTCCCATTGTTTGGGATGGTTTTCAAAGGGGTGCTGTTGTATAACCGCCCCGGCTTGTTGCGCTATTTGGATGGTTTGATCGGTACTGCCCGAGTCCAGTATAAAAACAGGCGCGCTCAGTGGAGTTATCGACTCCAGTAAACGGGGTAAATGCAGGTCCTCGTTATAAGTAAGTATGATGATCGAATACGGAACCATCAATTCAATTTAGCTTTTATCAACATTGATTTCCATAAATAAGGCCAGCGTCCGTTACCTTTAAACGAAGTAACGGTAAAACCGGCATTTGACAATGCCTGGCTCAGTGTTTTTTTTGACCATAATTTAATATGCCCGCCCAGCCAGAGCGGATCCATGTGGCTGTCCCATTTGTTAAAAATACTGAGCACCAGGTTTTTTAAATAACCATGATATGGGGTTGATACCACTAACTCTCCGCCTTCTTTAAGCTGTTTTTTGCAGAACAGGATAAACGCCTCGGGATTGTACAAATGTTCAATAACCTCGGTAGTGATAATGATATCAAAAGGTATGTTTTGTAATGGCTCTGGTAAATTATCCGAGGACAGGTCTTGCACAAAAAAGCGATCCGGATTTTTTTGTCTGGCAATGTCTATACCTTGTGCAGAGGCATCGGTTCCGTAAGCATTATAGCCTTGCTCAATTAAATAGTTCACCAGGTAACCATTACCGCATCCCAGATCAAGTATGTTACGATGCCGCGATTGATCGAGCATGCCAAGCAGGTCGTGGATCTGATAGCTTAAGTTATGCGTTGGTTGGTCGTGATGATAGCCATAGTCGTTATAATCGGCCATGGTTAATGATGTTGGTATACATGTTCAGGTATTGGTTGATCAGGTTGTTTTTATCAAAATCGGCTGCAATTATTGATGGGGCCGCTGCCCGGATACGGGTTAACTCAGCCCGTTGCCTGTTGATCAGATTCAACTGCCTGGCAAACGCGCGGCTGTTAGGTTCACATTGCCAGCCCAGGCTTTTTTCAACTACATATGTTGATAGCCCTACAAATTCGCTTAACAAAACGGCTGTTCCCTGGCTTAAGCTCTCAATAACCACGTTTCCAAAATTTTCATCGTAAGAGGGTAATACCAGCAAATTGTTTCCTTTTAAAAGCTCAAACTTGTTTTCGTTTTGAAAGCCCAGCCAGTTTATGCTTTGCTCGTGACCATTGCTTTTGGCCAATTTTTTCAATTCAGCTATATATCTGCTGTCGCCATCACCGGCTATGGTTAATGTAAAGGGGAAGGTTAAATAAGGTAAGGCGTTGATCAATATATCCAATCCTTTTTTTTCTTCTATCCGCGAAAGGAAAATTAATTTGAATACGGATCCCTGATGGTTGCTATCAGTAGCACGATTGATCAAAGGTAGCTTAACCAGGTTGGCAATATTAAAAATACTTTTGGGCCGAACCAGGCTCAGCATCGCTTCCTGTTCTCTCTGGGTAGTTACATGACAGTACGAGCGTTTGAACAGTGGTTTGGTAAACAGATGATGAATGGTTTTTTTAATGCCCTTGTTTTTGTTTTGAAAGGAATAAGGGCTTAATGTTCCCCTGGCCGAGATCACAACGGGCACCCTGCGCCACACAGCTATGAGACAGGACAAAACCGAAACCAAATTCCACCAGGCCTGGATGTGCACCACATCATATTGTTTAACATTTTGCCAAACGGATTTTAACAAGGCCGGTGAAAAATGGGTATGATCTTTAGTGATCCGCTTAAAATAGATAACTGTAACACCATCTACAGTTACCGCTTTATTGGGCGCTACCGGCAACTCAAGGGTTCCGTTAGCGGTTGTGGTATATACCATGATGTCGAAGCCTGCTGTAACCAGTTGTTGGCATAACATGGATACCGACATGATGGGGCCGCCGTAAATAAGCGCGGGTTTGTATGAAGCAGAGATCTGTAAAATTTTCAAGCCTTTTGCAGGATATGGGTTGCCGTAAGTATTTTATGAATGATGAGCATGGTAATATAACTCCAGAAAACGCTGTTGATCAAAAACTCAAAACTAAGCCCGCGCCACATGATCTGGAATAGGCCGCTGAAAATAAGCGCGGTACCCAGGATATAGCCTCCAAAAAGCTTTTCGGCCTGTAAAGCGATGAGCTGAGCAACGGCCCCGTAGACAAACAAACATAAAATGATACCCAAAGCTCCGCCCGAAAGATAAGCGTCGACTATAAACGCGGGTTTTGCCGATACATTGGAGAAACGGTTAATAACCCCGGCGTTGTAAACGCGTTCCATGATCATTTCTTCGGTAATGGGTTTTGTAGGCCAGAATATACGGGGGATGATGGCGGTTCCCGATTGTTTAAGCAGCGTTAAACCATAATAATCAACCTGTTTAGGGGTTGATTGTACAAAATGTGTAAACATATCTATTTCGCTTAAGCGGTTTACCAAAAACGACCAGTTGGAGTCATCATCATCTGGATCGCTGTTTAGGGTAGCATCCAATGCCAGCTGACTGGCTTCGGTGGCGTTGCTGTTACCCGACCATGCATTTTGCCTGAAAACACGGTTATAAGTAGGTAAAAGAATAAATAGCAACAGCAGTAAAGGGATAAAAGTAAAGGTGACTGCTTTTTTATAACTTGGGTACAAAAATATTCCTAGCACCATTACGCTTATAATAATCGGTTCTTTAAACCCAGATAGGAGCGATTGATAAAAGTTAAAACAATAAAAACCAAGACAAATAAGGGTGTTGCCTACTTTTTTTAGCGGAATGGCAAATGCCAGCGCCAGCGTGCCCGCGATAAAGCTAAGCGAGTTAAACTGATTATAGAATTGCGACAAGCCCGGCACTTTTAAAAACAAAATAGATACCGGGAAACTGACAACAGCAAATAACATGAGCAAATTGGCCAGCTTTTGCGTATCTACCTGGTAAATTTTTTTAACAGGATACTGCATAAATACCAGTATACCTAAAACCATAGCGGCATGGCCCAGGCAATAATAGCGCTGGCATTGCGCGGTGAGCAGCAGCTTTTCATGATCAACCAGAATATAGCCTGGTTTTACAAAGTTCTCATAACCCATTACATCCATAAAATAAAAAATGGAAGTACAGGCCATGTATCCGGCAAAAATGATCTGCACTAAAAAGATGGGGCGCATTAACTGGCCTGCTATGCTTCTGTCGGCTGGGAGGGGTTTTACCCAACCGCTTAATGTGAGCCAGAATATCAGGAACGAACCCAGCCAGGCGATAAGATAGGAAAGCACCGGATCGCCTTTTAATAAAAAGGAGAGTCCCCAGGGTAAAAATAATACGATAAACCGCTCCAACGGAGCCTGATTAGTTCGCATGGTTGTGCTTTAGTGTATTTACAATGGCGGCTACTTGTTTGTCGAAATTCCAGTCGCCTATTTTAATTTGGGCATTGGCTCCTAAAGTTTTCAACCGGGATTTGTCTTTCAAAAGTGCGCCGAGTTTTTGGGTAATATCAGATAAATTTTCCGGATCAAAAATATCACCAGTAATTTCCGGAGTGATCAGATCGGCCGCGCACCCCACTTTGTTAGATACTAACACGGGCACTCCGGCAGCCATGGCTTCATTAACGGCGAGGCCCCAGGTTTCACCCGGACCTTTGGATGGCAGGCAAAAAAGATCGGCAGCCTGATAAATTGCAGGCATATAGGATTGATTTTGAAAATCCATAAAGTGGATACGCCTGTTGATGCTGGCCCTTGTTTTTAAAGGTATTTCCAAAATACCACCCCCTACCAATAATAAGTGTACGGTTGGTTTATTTAATGCCAGAAAAGCATCGATCAATAATTGTGGTGACTTTTTGTCTTCAAATTTACCCGCGAAAAGTACCAGGGTATCATATTCTGGGATGCCCAACTTTTGCCGTAGGCTTAAAGCTTCTTTATGCCTGTCGATGCCAAATCTTCCGTTATCTATCGAGTGCGGGGCAAAGGTTAGCTGTTGGTCTGTCAATCCGTATTTTTTAAAATAGGTTTTATTATTGGCGCCCACATAAAAAGCATGATCGATATAGCGATAAACCCATTTTAAGAAAATGGATCTTAGAAACGCACGGATGCCGGGTTTTATATCGAGCAGGGTAGAGTCGCCCCTGAAATATATGGGTAGTTTATGATGGTAATAACGAATAGCTTTTAAGTGACTGTGATAAGCCCAGCCATATACCAGTAAGGCATCGGGCTGCCATTGATTGATCTGATCGATCAATCCCGGATTGACAATACCATTGCGGTGATGCGAGCCCGGATCTGATGCCGTGTTGCTTACCCATTCAAAATCATACCCCTGTAATAACGGGATATCCCAATCGACTTTTTGGCCGAACCCGGGATCAAACTTTTCCATAGCTTTTTCGCCCCAGGTATAAAACACCCTGACCTCCATACCCGGGCTTTCGGCCAGCAATTTAAAAACCGGGGCGTAATATTGTACCGGGTGGGTAGTTATAATGGCTAAGCGCATAGTTTGTTAAGAGGCAAGAGTTGAGAATTAAGAACCAAGAGAGCTTCTATCATGAGTCAATTTTTTTTCTGTCTTGATTCCTGATTCTCAATTCCTGACTCTCTGTTTAAAACCTGATTAAAAAGTCGGCACTGATTCACCGTCATCTGTTGTGCCGAATATTTGCTGATGGCTTCCTGGTTGTAGACAGGCGGTTCTGGATCGCCATGCGCTAACTGTGAAAAAAAGCTATTGATAGCTGCTGCTGTTACACTTTCATAATCATAAACGTGCTTTACGCCATACTCCCTGAGTATTGATATTGCTGAACTTTTTTTATTGAAAACTGCCAGCAAGGGTTTTTGCGTAAGCAGGTACGGGTAAATTTTTGAAGCCGTGTATTGCGAATCATCCGAACCCGGAATAAAAACCGCGTTTGCCTGTTGCAAGGTAAGCAACGTATGATAATAACTGATCCGATCGGTTATTTCAACCACATGATCGGCTGTTCCATATTGTTGGGCAAGAGGCAGTATGGTTGGTTTGCCCTGCCCTACAGGGGCATAGCTGGTACCTATAAAATAAAACTTCAACCGGGTAAAAAAGTCGTTTTCGAGATTGCCTAACCCTTTTTGTAGCGCCTCAAATACGGGTGCAATGGCTCTGTGCATATCTGTGCCGCCACGACCAACATAAACAACATTAATAAAGCGATCATCTAACAGGCTTGTAAATTTTGCTTGATTTTCACGAGCGATGTACATATCCGGTTCAAAAGCACCAAAGGTCATCACTGCCAATGGTCTGTTTTTTATTACCGGATACCTATTTTTCAGATCATCGATATAGCCTTCTGAAACACTGATCAAACCATCGGCGTTTTTAATGGCGATGGGTTCCAGATATTTATTTAAACGGTACGAGAACCAGTATTTGGGTGGCTGCTCCGCCCGGGGTTTATCCCGGTAATAATCAGAATGCCAGGGATCCTGCATATCGATAACGTAGGGGATACCAAATCTTTTTTTCCAATAAGCGCCTAAAATGCAAACCGGGAACTGCGTGGTTGAAAAATAGATAAGGTCAAATTTCCTATCCCTTAAAAGCCGGTTAACTTTACGGCGATAAAACCAAAGCGACCGTAAAGCGATGCTCCCTAACCCCAATTTGGATGTCCACCGTTTATGAAACGCTTTCACTTTGTGGATCTTGATATTGCCGGGGATACTTTGCAGCAGCAAAGGATCGATAGCCATATCAACATATTGCTCATCCACCATCACCAGTTCTACGTTCCATCCATGAGCGGCAAAATAAGGCAAACTCATCCGCACCCGCTGCATATCCGCTGCGTTTACCGGTGGAAAATAGGGTGATATGATGAGGAGGTTTTTCAATTTAGTATCAAGTAGCTAGTATCAAGTATCAAGATGTTTTGTGATATGTAACAGTCATTTTCTAAAAGTCGTGATACTTGATACTAGCTACTTGATACTAATTCTACTACGTTTTGAAATATCACACTTTCATTTTCCCAGTTCAACTCCGTTTGCCCCAATTGATAGTTCATTTTCTTTGTTTCCGTTAAGCTTTCCGGGTTTTCGGCATAGCCCAACAGACAGTTGGCCAGGGAGGCGGCATCGTTTTTTTGATAAAGGCATCCTGTGCTTGGGTACTGCTCCATAAAAAGGCGCTGGGCCTGGGTATCGCTGGCAATAATGGCCAAACCTGCATGTATATAGGTAAAAATTTTATTGGTAAGGCAAATATCCCTGTTCAGGTTCGGTGCTGTTTCGGTGGCCATGCCGATATCAAACTGCGCCGTGAATTTAAAAAGCTCATCCGGCGCAATAGGCTGATGAAAATGGATCCGACCGGTATCAAGGCGATTGTATTTTGCCAGCTCCGCGATCATTATCTTATCGTTATCAGAACAATTGCCCAGTAAATGTAATTCGGTTGGTTGGGCGGTTAGCGCCATCGCCTCAATGATATTTTCTATCCCTCGCTCGGGCCCTACAGTTTGTGAAAACCAGAAAAGTTTCAAAGGCAGTGTCGCATCAGTGCTTGGCCTCGCCGGAAGATCGGTCCTGGGGAAAACATTATTGATCACCACGGGATCCAGATAAGGGTAAGTTTGTTTGTAATACTGCGCAATAAGCGGACTTGCCGCGGTAAAATAGTCTGTCTGCGGGAAATATTTTTCTTCAATAAATTTATTCAGCAGATAGCCTTTTTCTTCCCTGGTTTTAAACTGGCCAGAGTGCATATCCTCGGCGTCATACCCAACTTTTGCACCGTTATATTTTGCTGCCAAAACGGCCGCCGGCAATGCCCCGAGATTGTGCGCTATGTACAGATTAGTTTTGATAGATCTGGCGACAGACAGTGCCTCCGCATGTGTTCGGGATATGGCATTTTCCGGGATGTCCAAAGTTTTGGTATAATTAAAAAGATGCAGGCTTGTTTTTTGCCGCAAACGTGTTTGGTAATAGCTTAGTTTTTCATGTACGGGATCGCCACCGCAATAGATATACACTCCTTTGTTTCTGTTGATGATATCCTGATCAAACTCCCGCGCCCACTCCTGGTAAAAGCAGCAGATCACCTTAACGTGGTAACCAAGTTTTATTAATGTCTCGGCCTCCTTAACCAGCCTGGGATTGGTACTTGGCTGCCCGGTAGTAATGAAGGTGATATTTTTGATTTCGGATTTCGGATGTTCGATTTCGGATTTATATTTTATGGTCGTGATACTTGATACTAGCTACTTGATACCAACTTGTACAATTGCTCATATTGCTTAGCCATCACCGCGGAGCTGAATTTTTCTTCGGCTGCCTGGCGGCAATTGGGTCTGCTTAAGGAGGGGATGTTGTTTACGCCTTCAATCATTTCGCTGGTGTTGCTGCATACAAAGCCGGTTGAGCCGTTGTTTACTACTTCGGGTACCGCACCCCTGTTAAAACCTATCACGGGCGTGCCGCAGGCCAGGGCTTCGGTCATTACAATGCCAAAGGGCTCGTCCCAGGTTACGGGCATCAGCATAGCGCTGGCGTTTTGTAATAAGTCATTTTTTTGCATGTTATTAACCGGACCGATGTACCTGATCTGTTCCTGATCGATAAAGGGCCTTACCTGTTCATTAAAGTATTGCTGATGGATTTGCTCGTCGGGAATATTGCCCGCGATGATTAGTTTTTTGTTTGTTTTAAGCGCAATTTCAATAGCTATGGCCGTTCCTTTTTCCTGTTGTATCCTGCCTAAAAACACCAGTGACGCATCAGCATCAACTTTGGGGTTAAATTGATAACCGTCCATGTCCACGCTGTTGTAAATGGTGGTTACGTTTCCCATTTGATTAATTTGCTGCGCGATGAAATTGCTACAGGCCGTGAAATAAAGCGAGTTTTTAGCTGCGATTTTTACGGCTTTTTTTACCTGTGATACTGTAGGAGGTAGCTGGTATGAAACTATTTTAGGCTGTTGAAAAGGCATCAGTGAGGCGATGTTGTTCATCCGGCCAAAGGTGTGTACAATATCAAAGTTTTGAAAAAGCAGGGAAGATGTTAGCAGGTTGATCTTTAGCAGGTCTTTTAGTCCGTAATTTTCAGATTCCCGGTAGCCTTTGAGCTCGCAGCCCGGTTGCGAATCCGGATGGGCATACAGCGTTACATGGTGCCCCATTTTTATCAGTTCCCTGATCAGTACATACACCACGCGTTCTATACCACCATATTGTTCGGGAGGCACGGGTATCAACGGATTTACAATGAGGGCTATCTTCACCGGTTTTTTTGTTTTAATTCCTGAAAGCGCAGGCGTGTTTGCTTGAGTAAAAAACTGTAGGTTTCTTTTTGCGATGCCAGGAAAGTTTTCATGTAGTTTAATTTATGCCCGTTCCTGATAAGCCATTTGCCAATGATGATCCAATCGGCCAGGCTGAAATACCTGTAAAGCGACCTCTGCTTTATCAAGAAAAGATTGGCCAAAAAGAAATTGGCGATGGGGCTGGGTTGCAGTTTGCGATGGCTGGCCAGCGCTTCCCGAATGGTTGTTGCATTATTGCCGGATGCCTCTACATAACTGGCCAGCAACATGGTTTGTGAGGCTATCCAGGGGTAGGGATCATTGGAACGGCTGGTATTTATAGTGATGGCGAAATTGGCCAGGGGCTTGTGATTTAAAATGATGGGATGTTCAAAGCTTCGCTCCCTTACCAGCTCCATCACATCAAATATGGTTTCATTGGGTATTAGATAATGAGGCGCATATTTACCGCGATACAGCATAGCGCCGTTGGAGCTTATTGCTCCCAACACCTGTTTTTCTGCAGGCCACGAAAAGGTAGTTTTACCGGTATCGGCAGGCCAGATGATGTTGCCTGTATTTTGCCATTCGTTGCCCGGTTTTTCTTGCCATAGGTTCATGTTGCTCCAGGAGATATTCAGGGTAGGATTGTTTTCCATCAGCGTGATCATTTCTTCCAGGAAAGTAGGTTCCCACCAGTTATCATCTTCCAGGATACTGGCAAAGTCTTCTGTGCAACCCGCAAAGGCAAGATTAAAACTGGCGGTGGCTCCTATGTTTACATCATGAGTTTTAATGATGAAACGAGGATCATTTAATGATTCAACATAAGCTGCCGGATAAGGATCGTCCGGGCAATCATTGTGCAGTTCGCAAACCCAGTTTTGGAAAGTTTGCTTGAGGAGACTTTCAACAGCCCTGGGCAGCAGATGATTTCTTTTATAGGTGAACAGGTAAACCCTACAGCTAACCATTATTGTTTTTGATATACGCGGTTGTGGCCGATGTTCAGGATATTTTTAAAAGGCATATCGTCAATTAACCGGCAGGCATTTGATACGGATTGATGGCCTTTCCAAAACTTAGTGCCGGGCAAATCGCAGGAGGCATCATCCATAATTAACAGGCCACCCTTTTTTACAAGTGGGGCATAGTTTTTTATATCGCTTACCACCCCGGCAAAAGTATGATCGCCATCGATGTAAATAACAGCATATTCCTGTTTCGATAGCTGATCAATGATCTCCGGCTCGGTTGAATATCCTTTTAATAAGTTGATATCATTAAAGTTTAAATCAAAATGAGTAAACAGGTTTTTAATGATACTCAAATAATCAATGTCGTCATAATTGTTTCCGCTTCGCATATCATCCCGGTATTTTTTTGAAATTTTGCTGCGGAGGTATTGGGTCCATGATGATTTTTGCGCGGAATTGCCCGCTAAGGGAGAAACGCCTGTAACCCGGAGTTCCAAATGCAGCTCTTTAGCGATCAGTGCCCAAAGAGAAATAACCTGGCCTTTAAATACCCCGATCTCTAAAAACTGCGGATCGGTGTTGATGGCGCAAACGTGTTGGGTTATTAAATACCACATGTACGCGAATGCCCTTTCGCCAAAGCCCAGGCTTTCGGCCTCGATATGATCTCTGTGATTTTTCAGGAAGGAGATCTCATTGGTTTTTTGCGTAAAATGTTCAAAAAGATAATTGTTGTGCGCTGCACTATTGGTGTACGCGTTGATATAGGAGCTTAAATTATCTTCCATGTGTATATAGGGCTTTTATTCTTTTAGTCAGTTTCCAGCCGAAGGTCTTTGCCATGATCCGGGTAATACCCCCGGCAGGGAAGGGGCTGTTTGATCCGCCCAGTTCCCTTACCCTGAGCTCTGCGTTATGGATCAGGTCTTTGTGGTATGGATAAAACATGTATATATAAGTTTGAAAGCAATCGGCCCCGATCTTTTTAATACGGGGGCTACCTTCAAAACTGAGCAGGTGCGACACGCCCTGATCAATAGATTTATAAGCTGAAACGGCACCCGCTCTTGATTGTAATGAGGACAAGGAGTTTGCCACGCCACTCCGGTAATACAAAATGGATTTGGGGGTAAACAATACTTGCCGGGCACATAATAATACCCTGATGAAAAACTCAAAATCATTGATCAGGCTGAGTTCTTCGTTCCAGAGCCCCGATTGATCTAACAGCTCCCTTGGAATGAGCCATAGTGCGCATTGCATCATGGATTGCCTGTTGTACATGGAATTTGCCAGCCAGTCGATAGGTTTACAATCATGCGTGATCATGTCGTCAGACAGCTTGAAGGTTTGCAGGTCATCATCATAAAAACGCCCCCATGATGCCGAAGCAATGGCGTCCTTACGGGAGCCCAAACGATGTACCTGCTCCGCTATAAAATGAGGCGATATCAGGTCGTCAGCATCCATAAACTTAATCAGCGTACCTTTTGACAATTGAAAAGCCTGGTTGGCTGCTGCGCACTGTCCTTTATTTTCCTGGTGAAATACTTTGATGCGGGGATCTGTTAATTGCTTAAGGATACCGGCTGTATTATCTGTCGATCCATCGTTCACGATGATGAGCTCCCAATTGGTGTAAGACTGACTGGTAATTGAGCTTACCGTATCAGTGATATACTTACCCGCGTTATAGGCTGGCATGCAAACAGAAACTAATGGAGTATCCTTTTCCATTCGGAGGTAAAGTAGGGCAGCTTGGCCTTGAAAATATAGTGGCGCACAATTGGTGAGTTATCTACCTCAATTTTACTATCATAAAATATAGGGTACTGATATTTGTTCAATGGTTTGGCATCCTGCTTAAATAACAAATAGCTCATTAAGGTTTGTTCTACCTGTGCCGCGCCCGCATGGGGATAATGATCAAGCAAAGTTTTTGCTTTTTGTTCCAGATCGGTATAATCTACGTCGCCGTTGTAGGCTATAATACCGCCATTCACATTGCTGATGCAGCTGATGTTGTATTTATCTTTTAGAATCCTTTCATCATCAACAAAATAGGAATTGTGCAGATGCTCTTCCATATAAATGGCTGTTTTATTTTGATACGCATCGATGATCTGTTGCGGACGATCAAAAAAAAGCATGTCACTATCCAAGTGAATGGCCCATGATTTAATGCAATGGATATCAATCAGGCGCCTGAAAAAAGGGTGCCATGTTCTTAAATAATGGAGGGTAGGAAATTGAGCCGGTGGCAGAAACTGATCAAGATGCGCATCAACACTTTTGGCTGAAATAAAAGTGACGCCGGGAATAGCACGTGCCATCAAAGCTTCATGAGTTTGATCTAATGTTCCGTCGGAATAGATATTGATCCTGAGCCTGCCTTGCAGAACCCTGGCAAGCGATTGAGCGCAAAAAATAGTTTGATGCCAGTAGTTGGCGCCCGTTAAATAATTAACCTCAAGCAAATGATCTTTTGCTAGTGAAATGGGAGTAATGTTCATGGCAGCTTTTTTCATTTGCTGCTCACCCTTATACAATTTGTACCAGCCTGATAAACCAAAATGATGTATATGATACCTGATCTGTAAAGTTGGTTTGAAAAATATCTTATAGATCAATCGCCCGATACCCATTTAATTGATTAGTTTTCTCCATGCCTGTGTGTAGTAATATTTTTTGGAAAGATCTACATAATGGTGCAGAACAGACGGTTTAGCATCACCAGGGGTAGGGTTCACTTTATAGGTATCCTTATCCAAAATACTTGACCGTTGATTGCCGATAAGCATGGCGGTTAAGGCCTGCTCCAGGTAATAACTGGAACCTTCTTTTTCTTCCAATTTATGTATCCAGGTATCTATGGCCGCCCAATCGATCATAGTACTGTTTAGCCCGATAGCGCCTACATTAAGTAAAGGTGGTATGGCATGGCCGCTCAGCTGCTCCATAAGCTGTTTTGAATAACCATAACTTTCTACACAATCCACCATGTGGATTGGCTGTTGGGGATTTTTTAGCCATCGGATAATCTCAGCCGGGTTATCCCAAAACAGCATGTCAGAATCCAGTACCAGTTTCCAATCGGCGCCAGGGAGAGCGTGGATATCTGTTAGTTTTTTTAAATGGGGATATACTTTCCGTTTTTGATATAGGTGGGGATACTGCTGCGTTGGTAAATGCTGTCGCAGGTTTTTATCTATTTCATCCTGCATAATGATTATACAGCCGGGAAGTTGTTTTTGAATTTGTGTTACCAGCTTGTTGTCAAAACTTCGGTCGTCAACCAATATAAATTGAAATTGCTCAGTCGAAAACTTAACAAGCGACCGGATACAAAATAAAGTTTGATAGAGATAATTTTTGCCGGTTAAAAAATAAACGGGTAAGCCATGAGCATAGCATTGAACCGGCGGTAATTGTAAAGATGTCTCCATCATTTGCCGGCGGCCGCGCATCATGGCCCGGTAACTCCAATACCCACCGAACCGACGGTATGTTTTTAATTGCGATCGTGGGTTACGGTATAAAATATTGATGATCTTTTGAAACAAGCGGTTACAGATTAAAAAAGGCGTCGCGCCAAAATAAATGCCTTACGTTAACGGTATAATGTCGACCCAGTACATTGTTTTTTGACATGGGTTTTATTTGCTGATTATCATGGTTGAAATTTTTGATCGCATCCATCGACCATAGTATTCCTGCAGATGTGCTTGCCATGTGTGCAAATATGGTTTGTTCGGTAAAGTAATGATCATGGTTGGGTAATTGGGTCAGTAATTCTTCGAGGTTAAACTGTTCATAAATATGCTGCCCATAAATCAATAACAGACCCGAGCTGAATTTATATACATCGTATAAATTATTGTTGAAGAAATTTAATGCCCTGTCATCATAGACAGAATAACCTTCCTCGCTTCCTCCGCATATAAAATCCCCGTGTGGTGGAATGTGTTTGAGGAAATCACCATAGAACAGGATATCGCTATCAATCCATACTACGGGTTCAATTTCTGCATAATGCAATATTACCGCCATCTTTTTCCCGAGCACATGCCCATGAGCATAATTGACAAGGGCTGTTCTGTTTTTTGCCAGATGGTATGCCTCCGTTTGCTCCCAATTGGTAGCTACAAGCTCTCCCGGCCAAAAACTTAAATTTTTGCAGATCTCTTCTGTCGATATGGTACCGTCAGAAGCGACGATCAGTTTGGGAAGGTTGTCCCAGTACCTGGCTATGGATAATATGGAAAGACGGGTCATATCCATGATCTTTTTGCCGGTCATGGTGATCACGGTTAAATCGGCCTGGGGTTTCGATGATGAAACAACTATCTTTTTATGACGGAGCAGCTTCCGGTAAAGCGTTGGTAAGCGGTAGGCGAGCGAGTTTTTTATCGTGTTTATCATAAACTCTTTTTAACCAGGCCTTCCAGCATGCCACAGGCTCCATGCCATTTAATCAAATGAACTTCGGTTTTCCAGGCTTTGTAGGTTAGGTAGGCTTTTAGTTTTCTAAGGCGGAGCGTTTGTTTATTGATCTTTTTCCATGGGCTGATCTGGTATTTTTCCAGCAATTGTACCCATGATCTGTTGGTATCCCGAAGCAGCCTGGCCAGGTACTCAACTTGCATCCTTTCTTTAGGGATAATATGTTTAAGCGCCAGTTCAGGGAAATACCCCAATGTCCAGCCCGATCGTAATATTTGAATATTGATCTCATTATCCCCACCCGATGATAAGGAAGTATCGGTGCGGTCGGTTATCACATTTTGATCATCGGCCATGGCGTCCACATATGCTTGCAGCGCGATTTTTCTGATGGCCATACCTGCGCCAATAGGGGCCGAATTGGGATAGGTGTTTTCCCATCTGGTAATGATGGTATCCTCTCCAAGATCGCGCAAGGCCAGGTTGCCGTAAAAATCGTTTAGCCAGGCTGGCGCTTCATCTTCAAATTCGGGTAGCGATTTGCCGCCTGCAGCTCCTAGTTGAGGGCGATCTTTAAACAGATCAATGGTTTTTTGCAGATAATCATGTTGAAGGATATTGTCATCATCAACCATAACAATAACAGCTCCCTTGGCTTCCTGGAACCCTTTAAGCCGTGCATAAGTAAGGCCTTGCTTTGGTTGTTTGATGATGCTGGAATTTGGGAAAAAGTTAAGATCAAGATAAGTGTCAAAGCTGTTGGACGAATTATTATCCACAATGATCAATTCCCATAATCGTGGATCCATGGATTGTTTTTGCAGGGCCAGAAGTGTTTGATCAAGCCGGGTTAAATTGGGGTTATAAGTACAGATTATGACCGAAATATCCATTAATTAAATTGATTGATCACCTCCTGGTAGTAGGCGATGGAATTGGAAGCCAGCTGTTTATCCGAAAATTTATCCTCAACCGTTTGCCGGGCATTTGTACCTAATTCTTCTCTTAGAGCAGGATTTTCTATGAGCATGGAAAGCTGATGGACAAGACCTGATACATCCTCCGGCTCTACTAATAAACCATTATGGTTATCGACTATAATATCCATTGCCCCGCCTGCTTTTAGTGCTACAACGGGTTTTCCATAGCCCATTGCTTCGATGTATATCAACCCAAAGGATTCATATCGTGAAGGAGCCACAAAAATATCGCAGCTGGCGTAAGCATCTTGAATATCTTCCGTATTCATCAGGCCGCAAAATATCACTTTACTGGTAGTATTCGCTGGGTATTGATCGCGGAAAGTTTTTTCATAAGATTTATCCTCATCATTTCCTATCAGCTTAAAAATTACATTTTCATATTTTTTCAATACCATGGGAATTGCTGCCAACAACAGATCGATACCTTTTCTATACTCCAAACGCCCAACAAACAATATTTCGATCTGATCACTGTTTTGAGCTTGAACCGTCGGCAAAACCGGCAGAGGAATACCATGCGGAACGATCTGAAAGTTACCGGCGCTAATGCCATACAAACGTTCCATTTCAACGGCATGTAGATGCGTATGGGTAACCAGGTAATCGCTTTTTTTTAGCATGGCTATCTCCATATTTCCCAGTCTTTGCTGAAGCCGTGATTTAAAGGGATAGTAATCATCCATGATCTGTAAAAAGGTTGTACTCACGCGTACCACAATGGGTATCCGCGTTTTTTTTGCCAAAAGATTAAAATAGCACAACGCGTAATAATTGGTTGTTTCAATAACATCAAGCCCATACTCTTTAATCACTTTGTTCAGGATCTTAAAAACAGTGCGCATGCATCGTAACTTAAGCAGGAAATCCAAAACGGTCCATTTGTTTTTCAAGAGCTTGTGAGCATAAGCCGGTAAAGCTATTGGATAAGTTAGTAAGGTGATCAAGGGACTTATCTGCTGTTGCTGTATCTGATCGCCTTTGCTATAGGATGGCCGGATATGCAAAATAACCACATGATGACCTTGCTTTGCCAGGGCATGGGCCAAAATGCCGAAGTGATTGGCTATCCCACTATTCAGCGTTTGTTTATCCGGATAGTAAGGTGTAACTAAGCCAATGTTCATCCAGAAATAATGACTGAATTAGTGTAATGGTTATTTAGTGATTTTTTCATGATCACTTTTAAATGTTTTATTTACCTCCTGTACCCAGATATCAAAACCCAGCGGGTTCCAGTGGGCATCGCTTAAAAAGTATAGATTGTGTCTATCTATTTTAAATATTTTATAGATACTAATGATGGGTAAGTCTGTTTGTTGCTCTACCCGTTCCAGCAGATGATTGTAGGGCATCCGGTTTTCATCATAAACAGATACCGGATTGGGTACAATACTTAGAAATACTTTTTTAAACCCGATTGCCTGGTAATAGTTTTGGGCTTTTGTAAGGTTTGTGGTGATGCTATCAATTTGCCGGTTGCTTTTATACCGGAATGCCGAATGGATATCTCCGGTATCCACTGTGATGTTTAATAGTAATCTTTTTTTGTCGGTACTCACCGCTACCTCCTTGGCAACCCGGCCAAATAAATGGTAATTGAGTGAAGCTTTTAATTCTTTTATCGGGGTAAATAATCTGTCATCAAATAGTACAAGCTCCAGGTTCCGGCTCAGGTCCTTGTTGAAAATGATTTTTCCTAACCTGTTAAAAACAGAAAGCGAGGCGGGCGTATTTACTTTTTGTTCAACAGGTGTATAGTGTTTGGCTTTGATGTCATTTTTCGCCCATCGTATTTCATCGGTTTTGTTGATGTCGTAGCCGTTGAGGTTACGCTCGGCAAACTCCATGATCAGAAAATTTTGTTTGGTGCTGTCTAACCGAATTGGTCCGAATGGGAATCTTCTGTCTAAGAAGATAACATTATCAAAACTATCAAACGCGCTGGTTAAGGTTTTATCGGCCAAAAAACTATCGCCGATAATATAGAGCACCCGTTTTTGAGGATTCGCCCTGTTTACGGAATGGTATTTTTTAAATGTCTCCAGCCTAAATCGGTATTGAGGCAAATAGCATAGACCGTAAAGGTCGCCATAAGCCCAGCGGTCCGACTGTACAAAAATGCGCTGATACAATGACCTGGGGCCATGGTTGTCATCCAAATGATCAAAATACCGGTCGTTTTTAATACGGTTGATGAACGACTGGTTCATAGCGGTTAGCAGTATCAGCGTGCTAAAAACTAAAACCAATATACCGGCGACCTTCTTCATCAGAATTGAAAATAGATAAACTGCGCCTCATTAAATATGCCCAGGAAGTAACAGGCAATAAATAAGATAAGCGTTGTTAATAACATGCCTCTTTTTGACCATTGGGTCTTGCGTTGCATATACCATTCGCCCGCTAAGAGGGCCAGTATAATGAATATACAATAGAAGATCTCGTTGCGGGGCATAATAGCGGCGGCGGTATAATGCAAGGGTGTTAAGGTGAAGATCTTATTCAGGATGAAAAACCCTTCGGCAATGGTATTGGCCCTGAAAAATATCCATGCCAGGCAAACCAGATTAAAGGTGAGTATCCATTTGAGATAGCTAAAGCCTTTGATGTTGATTTTGAGTTTTTTTGATAATTGATAGCCGATCAACAGCAGGCCATGCACCAAACCCCATACCAGATATTTCCAGTTGGCGCCATGCCATAGCCCGCTGATGATAAATACAATAAGTATATTGATGCAGGTGACCATGAAAGTTACCCGGCTGCCGCCAAGCGGGATATAAACATAATCGCGAAACCAGGTAGACAGGGAGATATGCCAGCGCTGCCAAAACTCCGCAATGTTTTTGGAGAGATAAGGCATGTTAAAGTTGCGCATCAGCTCGATACCCAGGGTTAGGGCAGCGCCAACGGCTATGTCTGAGTAGCCGCTAAAATCGCAATAGATCTGGAACGCGAAAAAATAGACGGCCACCAGCAGATCAAGTGCAGAATGACTATGGGGGTTGTTAAACACCGGATCAACAAACAGGCCCAAACGATCGGCGATCACCATTTTTTTAAACAGGCCTATCATGATTAAAAATATACCGGTGATAAAACCTGTAGTATTGAATTTGTTTACGCGGTGCAGTTGCGGTAAAATATGCTGAGGTCGTTCAATTGGCCCGGCTACCATCTGCGGATAAAAAAGAACATACAGGGCGTAAATACCAAAATGTTTTTCGGCCTTTTGGTTACCGCGGTAAACCTCAATGGTATAGCTCATGGCCTGAAAGGTGTGGAACGACAGCCCTATAGGTAATAAAATGTGCAGCAAAGGCATCTGCGGGCCGCTAAAATGATGGCTTAAAAAATTAAAATTATCAGCAAAAAAATCGAAATATTTAAATACAGCCAGTACACCAACGTTGGCTATGATACTTGCCAGTAAAAAAAACTTTTTGTTGCTGCCCTCTGCCTTTTCAATTAACAAGCCTGCTATGTAATCAACTATAATGGTGAACAGTATAATTAAAATATATACCGGTTTAAAATACATGTAGAAGTAACAACTGGCCAGTAAAAGCCATACCCAGCGTAGCTTTGGCGTAAGCAGATAATACGCGCTGGTTACTACCAGGAAAAAGATCAGGAACAGGAGGGAGTTAAATAACATTAGGGGGAGGAAGCTTTAGTATCAAGTATCAAGACACCCTTGTTATTTGATAATAAGAAAAAGCATTCAAAATCGTGATACTTGATACTAGCTACTTGATACCAAAATCAAACTATCTTCAATAATCTGTATAATTTTAGCCTGATGCGGTTCAGGAAAACGATGCGTTTCCATTCCGGTACTGGCCCATGCCCATCTGCCGACCACATTTTTAGATGATCCTCGTGCCATTTAATCTTCATGGTATCGTTATGGGTTTTGGCATCAGCATGCATATTGGCAACAGCCAGGGGCTGTTTTATGCGTTTGCGTTTATGGCCTTTCACCAGTCGTAACCACAGCTCATAATCAAGTGCGCATTGCATTTCTTCCCAAACCGGCTGATTGATGCTCGCTTTCCAAAAGCAGGCAGGCTGCGGTAATGATGGTATCTTTAAAAAGTAATCATATAAAGGCGGAACGGTCACCAGTTCAAATTGGTCATCCTTTTTATTAAAGGTGTACCCATAAATAAAATCTGTCTGGCTTTTTAAAAAGGTACCGGCAACCAAGTGGAATGTATTTTTCAGATAATAATCATCACTATTTATCCAGGCATAGTAGTTGCCGCTTGCCAGGCTGAAACCTAAATTAATGGCGTTTGATTGCCCCTCGTCTTTTTTGCTTTGCCAGTAACTTATCCAGGGCGAATATTTTTCCAGTATTTCCTGGCTGCCATCTGTGCTGCCCCCATCAATTACAATATACTCCAGATTGGGGTAGTTTTGTAAAAGTACGGACCGAATGGTTTCTTCCAGAAAATGCCCCTGGTTATAGGATGGGGTTACAATAGTAAGCTTTGGCCAGGTGATCCTTTCATCGTATACGCTTGGCGAGGTCTCCTCGGTCCAGGGCCAGCCGGTTTTATCACTTTGGGGTTGGGGCAAAGTTTCTCGTAATCCATGTTTGGTAAATGGTACCGTATGTAAAGGAAATGGAACTCCGTTTTTTTCTAATTTGGCACGATAATGAAGTAGGTTAGGCAGCAACATTTACTGTATTATTTTTGATGTGGATAGCCGTATTTAATGTATTTTTTTAGGCTAACCCTGTCTATCATTTTTATTAAGTCCGGATGAAAAGCTTTCAGCAGGCGGTATTCCCAGTGTTTGAACAGCCGTTTTGAACTGAGGCTATATATCCGGTTTATGTTGTTGAGATGTTTATCAAGGTAATTATCGATATACTCAAACCGGGAGGGGTTTAATTGCTTTTCGATCGATATCAATTCTTTGGACCGGTCGGCGTTATTCTCGTTTGATTTTTGATCGTTATGCAGCCGGTAAACAGAAAAGTATTTTTCTGAGGGAATAAAGTTTACGCCGTTGGCCTGCGCACGGGCAAACCATTCCCAATCGAAACCAAAGTGCAGATCCTCCCGGAGTTGCCCGGTTTGTTCAAACGCCTGCCTGGTCCAAAAGCTGCTGGGTTGTACAATGTAATCTCCGTGAGTAATAGCCCAGTTTTTCAAAGGGTCGTAAGAGGTGCCATATACCAGATGGGCATCTTCATTTAAATGGATGCAATTGCCAAACAACAATTCCGGTCGCTCATTTGATAATGTTTGATTCACTTCCAGCAAGGTGCCGGGCAAATAATAATCATCGGAATTTAGCCAGCATAAAATATCGCCGGTAGCCCGTTCAAAACCTTTATTGATGGCGTTGCTCTGGCCTTTATCTGTTTCGCTTACCCAATAAGTGATATGCTTTTCGTATTTCCGGATAATATCCAGGGTTTCGTCGGTACTCCCGCCATCGATGATGATATATTCCAGATTGGGATATTGCTGACCGATAACCGAGAGGATAGTTTGTTCAATAAACCTGCCCTGGTTATAGGAGGGTGTGATTACGGATATTTTATGATATGTCAAATCTGATACTTGATAAATGGATTCCATTGTTCGTCATCGGGCTCCCGGTACCGTAATATTTTGGCTGGATTACCGGCAACAACCGCAAAATCGGGAATGTCTTTATTGACCACCGAGCATGCCCCTATAACAACGCCTTTGCCAATGCTCACGCCGCCCAGGATAGTTACCCGGGCCCCGATCCAGCAACCCGCGTCGATTACCACCTGTTGATTGTTTTTGGGGCGCAAAGAGTTTACCTCATGCGACCCGGATATGATGAGCAGATCTTTCGCCGTTTGGGTATAATCGCCAATGCTTACGGCATCAAAGGCCCAGATGTGGTTATCGTGGCCCAAAGAAACATAATTGCCTAAAGTAATATTGGTGGGGTTGATACATTTAAAACCCTTGTCAATAAAAACAGGATGATCAACTTTGATCCCTGTTAATTTCCAGGCGCTGTAACTTACCCGCGACCAGAAGCCTGATCTGTGGCTTCGTGGCGTTAGTTTGGCGATACCTAACATCAGAACCCTTGTTTTTGCGGTTAGATAATGTTTGACGGATCTTAATGTGTTTAGGTTCAAAACGCTTTATGAATTAGGTGACCGGAAAAAGGAGGCGAGCCTTTTCTTGATCCTAAAGATCAGGTCTTTTTGGCGATAAAAATCTTTTATGGCCTGCCGATCATCGTTGTAAGGTTGCTCATTGATATCAATGCGTTCCCCAATAAACTCAAAACCCTTTCTTTTGATGGGGAAGGGTTTTTTATCAAAAAACTCATCATGTACCGTGCAGGAGCTTTTGAACCTGGAATAAATTTCATTTAAAAAGAACTGGTCGCTGCCGTATTCCAGGTCGTTTTTTTCGGCAAAGCTGCTGATCATGGATTGCATGGGCACTGCACCACCCTTGATGCCCCACAGGCCACCCAGAATATAAAAAGCATGGCTTTCATCTGTGGAATGGTGATGCGGATGATCGCGCATGATATGGATCATATCATCATTTTTAAGCCATTCATCAACCGCCAGTTTTTCCCGCATGGTTAAGCGCGAATCGGAATCCCTGAAAATGACATGGGTGCAGCCATCCAGATCGGCAGCGTAAAAACGCCAGAACATCCCGTAAATATCTCCGGTTTTGTTGATGGTGATGGCTCCTTTTTCCTGGATGGTATGGATGATCTCCGGCGGAACAGTATCATCAAAATATACCACGATTTGCCATTCGGGATATAATATGGCGGCTTGTTCCACATTCCTGATCATGCCGGTTGTATACAGCGGATTATCGCCCCATAAGGAATATGCTATATATTTTGTCTTCGAGTTCGGCAACCTGCAGGTAATTAGTTGGGTGGAAGGAAAATTAGTCCGGCCCCTTTTTCATATTCAAAAACATGACCGCTGGTCATGCTGTACCCGGTATATTCTATAGTTAAAGCTTTCTCGCAGAACGCGTATATTTCAACACCCGGGTAGGTGAGATACAGGTTCATATCCAGATCTACCTTGTTCAAATTGCCGGGGAAAGTTATTTTATAAGTCAGTGACGCCTCGCCCTTGTTTTGAATTTTGACCCCATCATGGTGCCCCGGACTAAAAAAAGCAACCGGGTTGGAATCCCTGTCTAAAAAGCGGCATTCTATATCTATCGGAGTATCGGTTTTTAAGGACAGGTCAATTTTTATTTCGAACGAAAAATTATTTTCTGGATTCAGAACAAGGCTGTTGATTGGGCCATTGTTAAACAAAATATTGTTTATTTTAACTTTATCAGAAGAGTAACTGATCCTGTTCAGGAAATCGGCGTCTGTTTTAACGCCATTTTGAGCGTAATGATAAACCGTGTCTTTACAGGAGCCGTTAAATGCAATTTGCCCGTTATTCAATAAGATTCCCTTATTGCAAAGTTTCTGCACTGCGCCCATATTGTGGCTTACGAATAAAACGGTTCGCCCTTCACCCTGGCTTACATCTCCCATTTTACCCAGGCATTTTTTCTGGAATTCGGCATCGCCTACAGCCAATACTTCATCCACAATCATAATCTCTGATTCGAGGTGGGCCGCCACCGCGAAGGCCAGGCGCACATACATGCCCGATGAATATCTTTTTACCGGCGTATCGATATAGCGCTCCACTCCCGAAAAATCTACGATCTCATCAAACTTCCGCTTGATCTCGGCCTTGCGCATCCCGAGGATAGCACCGTTTAAAAAAATATTTTCACGACCGGTTAGCTCCGGATGGAAACCGGTGCCTACTTCCAGTAAGCTGGCTATACGACCTTTTACTTTTACCGAGCCCGTTGTTGGCGAAGTAACCCGGCTTAATATTTTAAGCAAGGTACTTTTGCCCGCGCCGTTGCGGCCTATAATACCTATGGCATCACCTTGTTCAACGTCAAAATTAATATCGCGTAAGCTCCACACCACATCGCTTTGGCCTTTGGTGGTGCGGTCATTGGTTTCGCCTACTTTTAAAAGGGGATCTTCTTTACCTCGTAGCCGGGCCCAATAGCGTTCCATATCACGGGATATGGTGCCGGTACCAAAATCGCCCAGCTGGTAGGCTTTTGACAGGTTTTCTACTTTAATTACGGTGCTCATTATACGGTATCGACAAACGTTTTTTCAACCCGGTTAAATATGATAGTTCCCAGCAGCAGAATAACGATGGTGCTTGCCAGACTGTACCCCATCAGCTCCCAGCTGAAACTTCCGCGACCCATAAAACCGTATCTGAAAGTTTCGATAATGGCCGTTATCGGGTTGAATTTCACCAGCCAGCTGTAAGCCGGGTATTTGGCTTCGGCTACGGAAAGCGGGAAAATTACAGTTGTAGTGTACATGAGCAAAGGCACACCGAATGACACGATAAAAGCAAGGTCGCGGTATTTGGTGGTTACTGCCGATATGATCATCCCGAGCCCCAAACCCAAGGCCGCTATCATAACGAGGAGTAAGGGTAATAGCAACAGAAAAGCGTTCGGGACAATGGTTGTTCCTTTAAATAGGTAAATCACATACAGGATCATGAACAATAAAAACTGTACTCCAAACCTGATGAGATTGGATAACACAATGCTCAGGGGCATGATCAGCCGTGGAAAATAAACTTTCCCTAACAGGGCTGAGTTATCCCTGAAAACGGTGGCTGTTTTGGTTAAACATTCCGAAAAATAATTCCATATGATGATCCCCGCCAGATAAAACAAGGGCTTGGGTAAGCCATCAACGGGGATGCCTGCCAGGTTGCCAAACACCAGGGTATAAAGCACAATAGTAATAGCGGGCTGTATAAAAAACCAAATGGGTCCAAGGATAGTTTGTTTGTAAAAGGAAACAAAATCGCGCCGTACCAGCAGCAACAGCAGGTCGCGGTAGTGCCATACATCCCGGAGCTTTAAATCGAAAATGCTGTTTTGCGCGGTTATTTTGATGTCCCAGTCTTCGTTTTCCAACATGCTTATTCGGTTAATAGTTCCTGTAGTTTACGGGCGTAATCGGATTGATTAAAATGCTGTAAACTGCGTTTTTGTAATTGCTCACGATTGGCTATTGTTAATGGCTGTGCCAGTGATTCATTCATGCAGTTATATAGTTCGGCAGTGTTATCTGTGTTTACAGACCGGCCCAGTTCGCCATTACGTATGGCATCGATGCTGCCATCGGCATTACCGCAAATAACGGGCAGGCCGCAAGCCATCGCTTCGATAAACACAATGCCAAAGCCTTCTTTTTTACTGGGTAAAACAAACAGATCGGCCAGTAAAAAATGATCGGTGAGTTCGGCTTCTTCGATAAAGCCGGTTAAAATGATATGCTCACGCACATCATGGTCGGTTATTAGTTTATTGATCCGCACATCTTCCAGCTCATCATATTTGCCAGCCAGGATATATTTAATACCCGGGTATTTATTTTTCAATTTTCCGATAGCCTCTATCACCAATTCGTGCCCTTTGTATTTCTCTGTGGAGGCCATGCGGGTTAAGGTAAATATAATCGGATGGCTATGGTTAAGCTGATAGCGGTTAAGCAAGCCGCGGGGCTTTGAAAACGTAGCCGGTAATGGCATCAAAGGATCAATAGCATTATTCAGCACCATACAAATATCCTGATCAATATGGTGACGGCTGAGCATCTGCTGCCGGGTATAGTTGCTTACACAGATCACTTTGTCGCAGGTTTTTATGAACCGTTTTTTGATGAATGAAAACGGTCGCCATACCTCAATACCATGAGCCACTAACCAAACCTGGCATTTAGGGTTCAGGGCCTTGATAATCAAACCAATGGCAGCCAGGTTAATATGGCTCAGTATAATAACATCCCGGGAGGTGAATTTTTTACTTGCCAGCTTTAAGGCAAAGCTCAGTTTGTTGATACCAAATCCCTTAAAATTAATAGCGGGAAGATACTCCGGCATCAGATCGGCGGTGTGATCATAAGCCGACCATAATTCAAAAGTCCAGTTGTTGTTTTGTGCTATCTGATTTAAAGTATAACCCAATGTGCGGGTCATTTTTTGGATGCCCCCGGTGGTACTAAACGTTTGTAAAGTAAGCAATAGCACCTTTTTAGACATGAGCCTGTACCTGATAAAGTGCAAACGCTTTGGACCAGTGCATGCCTTTATTTTTAAATTTTTTAATCATTGTTTGGGCTGCCTTCCCTTTGTAATGCCCACTATCGCTTATTTCGGGATGCGCTGCCATCCACTGCTGCAGCGGAAAAGAAAATCCCATTTTTGGCCTGTTCCAGATTTCTGGCGGCAACAGATCATCAAAGCTATTGATCAGGAATTTTTTGGGTTGGCCATTATCAAATCGTATAGATGGATCAATGCGGTTTACGACGCTGGTAAAATCCTCATCTAAAAATGGCACCCGCACTTCCAGTCCGTGATTCATGCTCATCACATCGGTATCCCGCAATAACTGGTTTTGCATATACAAATTGGTTTCGAGCCAGGAGGCATGTTCTTTATCATAATGGTTTGGGCAGGATTCCGAGGGGGTATCAAAAAGGATACCCCTCACCTGCTTACTGTCGGTATCCAGAAATTTAGCAATCTCGGTAGGTGAGAAAAAGCCTCTCAGTAAAAGATAATCAGCTAAATAATGGTTATTGGCTAAAAACGCGAGCTTTTTATACTGATCGGGTAAAAGGCCGCTGACAGTCGAAAATAATGCTGGACTAGCTTTCCGGAGATATTTCAAATATTTTATCCGCCCGAAGGAGGGATATCCGCCAAAAAGTTCATCAGCACCAATACCCGATAATACCGCTTTCAGCCCGTCCTCATGGGCATATTTACTGATAAACCAACTGTTGATGCCGTCGGTAGTGGGCATATCCATAGCGGCAATTATCCTCGGTAAAAAAGCATCAAAATCATGCTGCTGTACCAGGTGCGAAAAGCTTTGGCCTTGTAATTTATCTAAAATTACCCGTTGGTAATGCTGTTCGTTGTAATCCTGCTCATTAAAGTAGATGGATACCGTTTTTAGCTGCTGGTCTTTTTGAAGATTGGCTAACAGTGTAAGCAAGCTGGAATCAATGCCTCCGCTTAAAAATACACCAATGGTGGCATCGGCAATGAGCTGCCGGTTTACACTTTTGATCAGCGTGTCTTTGATCAATATGCGGGCTTCATTGATATCGGTGATCTGTTCCTGTTTCTGTGTTTCATGATATGGAGCGATGGTACAGGCCGACGAAGTAATATCCCAGCGTAAAAAATGCCCCTTTGGTAAGCTGAAGACATTTTTTAAAGTAGTGTATGGTTCAGGAATATGACCAAAGGCCAAAAACCTTACAGTCCAGTTGGGGTCTTTTTCCATAGCGATATCTGCTGCGGTAAAAGCCCTTATCTCTGATGCGAAGCTCAATGCCCCGTGTTGGGCGTAATAATATATAGGTTTGATACCCGCGCTATCACGTACCAGGTAAACGAGCTTGTTATGGGTATCATATAAAGCGAAAGCGAACATCCCACGGAATTTAGCGAAGGCGGCGGTTCCCCATTGCAGATACGCTAATATGATCACCTCCGTGTCTGTCGCCGATTTGAATTGTGCGCCGAGTGCTACGAGCTCTACTTTTAATTCCAGGTAATTGTACAGTTCGCCGTTAAAGGTTATCCATACTTTTTGCCCGGTATCTGACATGGGCTGGTGCCCGTTGCTGCTCAGGTCAATAATGGATAGCCGCCGATGTCCTAAACCGATATGATGCTGATCGTCAAAAAATAAACCCTCATTATCGGGGCCGCCATGTTGTAGTATCTGGCACATGGCCTTTACTTTTTGATGGATCTCGTCCGGGTGCAGGCTTTTGTTAATTATTCCTGCTATCCGGCACATGGTTGGTATATCTTCACAGCTTCGCCCCGTAAGTCACAGTTGTATTTTGTAACTTATTATTTTACAGTTGTTTATGAGGGTCAAGAAATCAAGAGTGAAGAAGCAGGAAAATAATTCAATATGAAATAATATCCGGCCCAAAAAGAAATATCAGGTACCGCTTTTCACTATTTTTCTTGATTCCTGACTCTTGATTTCTTGACTCTTAACTTGTTGTATTTTCTTTATTGTTAAAAATAATAATTCCGATTAAAATCGCTCAATATAGGAGGCGGCAACATGCACAATAATGGAGCATCCTATGCTTTCCAATCTTAATATCAATTGCTTTTGCGACCGGTATATAACCACCTCTCCGGTCATTCCTTTTAAAGGACCCGCTTTTATAATAATTTTTTCCCCGGGCTGCAGATCTTCTTCTGTAATTTCCAGGTCGAGCGAACTTGTCATCAATAACTTCAGTTCGTTAATCTGGCGGTCGGGCATGGTGGCTGGTTTGCCCGAAAAATATAAAAAGCGGGATATTCCTTTTGTCATTAATACATCTGCCTGTGCCTGTTCGGCGATGTTAACAAATATGTATGATTTGATAAAGGGCTCCTCGACCCACTTTTTACGATCGCTCCATTGTTTAAGTTGCCGGTGCAAGGGCAAATAAGCCGATATTCCTTTACTGATCAGCGCTTCGTATGCTTTTTTTTCGGCCCGGGCATGCGTATAAACAGGGTACCATTTCTTTTTTACCTCACTGGTTAGCAGGTTCATTGTATTAAAAAGCTTGCTTATTTAAACCATTTTCTCACATCCCACCATTTGGCCTTGTTATCATCCAAATAATATCCGGAATCTTCGTAGCCGTTATAATCGGCATAATAATAATAGTGTACTCCAGAATTATCACCGGTAAATTTGGTAGTGTAGTATCTGGAATGTAAAGGTTCTTCCTCATAGGCGTTAAGCACTATTACGGTATTATTCAACTGATATTCCTGCGCAACACGCTGTGGCACGGTGGCCGCGTAAAACTTCGATCTTCCGGACCGGATCACAAAAACATTAACGTCGCTCATCCGGATCAGCGGGATAGCATCAGACACCAGGCCTATGGGCGCCGTATCTATCATCACAATATCATACCTGGTTTTTAACTGTGCAATTAAGGCGCTCATCCGTTCGCTATGCAACAGTTCGGATGGGTTGGGTGGCACGGGCCCGGAAATGATAAAATCAAGATTTTCCTGTTCGGAATGAAAGATGATATCATCCAGCTCGTTTTGGTGGGCCAGGTAATTGCTTAATCCAATGTCATTAGATACATTAAATATTTTGTGAACCCTTGAGCGGCGAAGATCGGCGCCGATAAGGATAACTTTTTTATCAATCAGTGAAAGCGTGCTTGACAGGTTAACCGCTACAAATGATTTCCCTTCGCCGGCTACTTCTGAGGTGATACAGATCACCTTGCTTTTTTTATCAGATGCCAGGAAACTCAAATTGGTACGTACCGAACGCACCGACTCCGCGAATATGGATTTGGGCCTTACAAGCGCTAAAATTTGCCCGTTATCTTCGTCAATCGGCTCCGGGAACTTCCGGATGATACCCAATATAGGTACAGAGGTAAGACTTTCGATGGTTTCTTTATCGTAAATATACGGGTTCATGATCCGTACAACAACAATAAGCCCCAGGCCTATAATTAAACCGAAGATAATTGCCGAGCGGTGGATATTATGCTCATCGGGCGATACCGGGTTAAAATTAGGCTGGGCTGGCTCAATAATGGTTGCTCCCGGTAATATACCGGCCCTGCTTATCTGGGCCTCCAGTTTTTTTTCTGATAAAAAGGAATATACTTTATCGTTGATCTCAAAATCACGTTGCAGGCTCACCAGGTCGCGCTGCGCGGCAGGTAAGGTCATGATGGTTTGATTAACCTGCGAAAGCTGGCTATCCAAAAAAGCGATGTTCTTTTCGATGCCGGAACGTAAAGTTCTGATATTATTGAGGGCGTTCAGTTTTATTTGTAATATCTGCTGGTTGATATCACGAATGGGCTGCGAATCGGTATTGTAAGTTTTTAACAGTGCGTTCTTTTCCTGTATCAGACCATCCAGTTTTTCGACCATAGCCTGTAGTAAATGGTTGTCTGACCCGGTAGTAGTGAAGTTTAAATTAACGTTATCCTTTTCCCGGGTGATCTGATCTTTGAGCTGATCAATAGCCAATAGCTGTATTTTTAATAATGACTTGTTCGACTCCAGATCGGCTGCTTTGGAGGCTGTTGTTGTTGAAGCCGAACTTACATCCAGGATCTTTGACCGCTGTTTATACTTTTCAATGGAATTTTCGGACCCCTTTACTTCGGTTGACAGGAAGGCCAGCTGGCTGTCAATAAAATCAATCATTTGCGAAGCAGACTGGGTTTTTTGATTACGATCAAAAGACACGTACTGATTCATGATACTATTGATAATATCGGCGGCAAACTGTGGGTTGGAGTCGGTTTCCTGGAGGCCGATAATATTGGAGTTTTTTGAGGTTTCACCAGTTGATAAGCCGGCCCTGACACGATCAACATAATCTTCCGGAATATTGAATTTAAACAGGTAAACCGTGTTTTTGCTCAATGTACCCGGATATTTTATGGTGAAACTGGTAGGCCCCACGTTTACAGGCGTATCATAGTTAAAGGTACTCTGAATTTCTTTACCCCCGATCTTGTATGACAACTCAAACGATTTCGTGTTCAGTGCTTTAAAGCCTATCTGATCATGGTAATAATTCAAACTATCAAACCTGATCAGTTCAATGTTCAATGGTTTTGAGGGGTAGATCTCGGAAGTGCGTACCCGACCCATGATATAAAAGCTGACACGATAATCGAGCGTTTTTATAGCACTGAGAATAAGGTTGCGGCTTTGTATTACAGAGGTAATGCTTTGGATTTTAGATGGCCCGCGTTCTGGAACGGTCATCACGGTTACCAGGTCTGATATTTCTGACTTTTTTTCTTCAATTTTTAAGGTGCCCGATGATGAATAAGTTTTTGGGGTATACCATAAATAGGTATAGGATATCAATACAACTATGCCCACAGAAGCGGCTATCCAATACCAGCGGCTCAGCAATATCTTGCCTATCTTAAAATAGTCGATCTCCTGGGCGGGCAGTTTTCGCTGAATTTTTTCTGTTTCTTCCATTAGCGATGGGAAAGCGTGAAAATAATTAGGGCCGTGTTCAACAAAAGCAATACCGGCTGACTGATCACTGATATGTTTTGCAGATTTTCGTTCCTTACCGCACGTTTGTTTTGGGCAATATAAATAATATCTCCATTTTGAAGAATAGCGCGCGGGTCATTAATGGCCTGGATGTTTCGGAGGTTGATCACCGTTACCTGCGGGTTTACCTGATCGCCCCGTATAATCTGAATGTTGGTTTCGTTGGCTTTTTCTGTAAGGCCGCCTGCTGTACCTATCATTTCTACCAGGGTGGTACGGTCTTTTGTTAGCGGATAATTTCCCTGTCCTTTGATTTCGCCCAACATAGTAACCTTAAGGTTTACAATTTTTAGTTCGATGATGGGGTCTTTGAGCAGGCTTTTGCGGTAAAGGCTTTCAATAAGCTTTGCCGCCTCGGGCCGGGTAAGGCCCGCCACAGCTACATGGCCAATAACTGGCAGGGCCACGGTGCCATCATCATCAACCTGGAAAGTTTGCCCGGTATTTGTAGTGGTGTTTCCGGTTGACGCCGTATTGCTGATAGGCGCCTCATCAACAATATATTTTACGTTTTGCAGATTCCTGATCTGTAAAATATCCTGTGGTTTTATGCGATAAGCAGCGGCAGCTGCCGTGATTTTTTGCGCCGAACTGCTATCGGGGCCGGCGTTTTTTTGTTCAAAAAGTAATTGGTATTGTTTGCTGGAACAAGATGTTAAAACAAAAATTATCCCGAAAAATAAAAGAGTAAGGGTACAAATGCGCATACAGACGAGTAGAAACTAAATAACTATAATTAGGGATTGAATTCAAAAATACATAATTTGCGGGTATATATATTGGTAATTCTTTCCCCAACTTGTACGTTTTGAAGCTCTCTCTGGTTACAGTAGTTTACAATGCTCAGGATACCATAAGGCAGTGTATCCAATCTGTTATCAGCCAAAACTACCCCAATCTGGAATATATTATTATCGACGGTGGCTCGACTGACAACACGCTCGCTATCATCCAGGAATATCATGAACACATTCATGTGTTAATCTCGAAACCAGATCAAGGTATATATGATGCCATGAACAAAGGCATCCGCCTGGCTACCGGCGATGTAGTGGGTATGTTAAACGCCGACGATCAATTTGCCGGTGATGATGTTTTACAGGCTGTTGCCGGAGTATTTACGCAACAGGATACAGAAATAGTATACGGCGATCTGGATATTATGGATCAGTACCGGCGCGTTATCCGTAAATGGCGTTCTGGACAGTATAACCGTAATGCCTTTAAACTTGGGTTTATGCCGCCACACCCTACCTTTTACTGCCGGCGTAACTTATTTGATCAGTTTGGCTATTACCGTATTGACCACGGATCGGCAGCTGATTATGAACTAATGCTCCGGCTGATGTACCGGCATGGGGTCAGAAGCTATCATCTAAAGCAGGTGATGGTTAATATGCGCACCGGGGGCATCAGCAGCAAAAACTGGAAAAACAGGCTGAAAGCATGGCAGTATGATCTGTTGGCTATGCGGCAAAATAAACTTCCTTTCCCCATACTTACCCTGGTTTTAAAACCACTCAGAAAAATTCTTCAATTTCTTTGATTTCAACTTCAACTTAAATTTTTTGCACTCGTATAAGGAGTAATACTTAATAACCTGTTTTTATAAGATAGCCCCCGCTAACATTATAAAAGCATTTACATGATTGATTTTTTGCATTCTTACAACTTTGGGTATCAGGTTTTAATACTTGTCATATCCGCTCTTATAACCTGGTTAACTATTCCGTCCATATTACATGTGGCACGGGCACGTCATTTATATGATGATGTGGGCCATTTTCGTAAACAACATGATCACGGCATACCACGCCTGGGAGGAGTGGCCATGTTTGTGAGCTTTATAATCACCATGCTATTGTTTAGTATTGTTGACAAGGCTCTGCCCATCAGTTACTTGCTGATAGC
>NZ_JABGNA010000016.1 GCF_013149275.1 Mucilaginibacter sp. SG564 | reverse complement strand
ATGTGTTTCAGAATGTTCCCGTCTTTATCCTTTACATTCATCAGCCGCTGGAAACTATCATATTCGTAATACGTCGTCTCGCCCTTCGAATCCGTTGAGCTTGTCATGCCCACTAAGGGATCGTAGGTATAGGTTGTCATCTGGGCATCCGATGGATAAAAACGCACATCATCGATTTGTGCATTCAAGTTGATCGTGTACGTACCGCCACTCACAGTAACAGGTGTTTTTACAAAAGACCAGGTCCCTGATACTTTCTGCCAATAAGTTAAGGTATAACTCCCGGCATCTAGCCCGGTTATGGCTTTGGTATAAATACTGAGATGACTGTAATGCCCCGTCTTACCATCATTCAGCGTACTGTTCCCATTTCCTTCTTCGAAACCATCATAAAATATATCATTGGATTTGGAATTTGTTGCCTGAGCTACTGGATAAACATTATTATATCCCCACTGATAGGCTTCATGGGCACCTAATGTTTTGGATTGTTCCAACAAATTACCACGAAGATCATAGTTGTAAAATTGCACTCGCTGCTCTGGTGTATAAGTTCGGGTTTGTAAAGTAACCGAATCCGGCAAGATCAGGTTCGACGGCCAGGTTTGGAAATGTGTTTTTGCAGCAAAAACAGGAGCATCGTTTAGCGTTTTAACAACTTTAACAGATTGATCAATCCGGTTTAGACTGTTAAGCGTATTAAGAATATTAATCTGCCCTCCATCCAGTCCAGTAATTGAACTTACATCTGGCGGATATTGATATCTGTATAAACTGGTCTTGCCATCGGAAGTAACTGTTTTGATCGCAGTCGGTAAAGCATGTACCGGATTATCATAACTGTACATAACAGTCTCCGTAACCGGGTTCAATCCTTGCTTATCGTAGGTAGTCGTTGTTACGGTATCAGCATAAAACCATTTACCAAATATTGAATAGGATAACGCATCAAATTGTGCTAATCTAAGCGAGGTTTCACCTGCACCGATAAGGGCCGCATTATATTTCTTATTAACCACATAGCCTTTAACCTCAAAAGCAGGAGAAGGCGCTGTTTTATAGTGCGTAGCGCTTGTTTTTATTTTAACCAGTTGTGTACCATTCTTAGCGAGTGTTGCTGTTTGAATTTCCAATCCATTCATGATTCCGAAATTACTCAACGGAGCGGAAGTTATACGCTCCCCCCAGATCACCGGGCCTGGTGTATCCTGATCCGTCAGATAAGTGTGGCTTATGCCACCGTTTTCAAAGTTCTCCCCATTGCTTTCAGTCACCTGCCGATATTGGACAGGGCTGTCCTGTAAATAGGTTGTTAATACCGAGTTGGAATATAAAGCATTATACTCACAGTTATAAACAGAAAATCCATTCCCTCCTTGACTTCCACCCGGACCAGTTGGGCCCTGGCAAACATCCTGTGTTTTAATATGCATGTAATACTCCGGCCCCGAAGAGGTAAGACCCGTAGAGAATTGATAGCCCGAACCTTCCCCGCCATAATATATTCGTTTTACAATCGGAGGATTAACGCCGCTATTATCAGCAGTAATGATCCGCAAAACCCTAACCCCGGCTTGAGGTAGGTTTGCGGGAGTGTCAACTGGATTGGTATTCCGATAATATGCAGCAGCACTTCCATACGTATTACCGCCGTAGGGAGTAATTCGGAGAGCATAGTTATGCCCTCCGGTAACCAGGGTACTATCCAGGTAACTTTCCCCTATATAGGTGGATTCTCTGATCGAAATGGTCTGTCCATTGGTCAGATCCAGCAACTCAGTGCGTGTTTTCAGGTAAGGCAAGATATTGGGATCAGGAGTATCTTGTCCCCTGTATTCACAAGTACTCGTAATGTGAACATATTGTGAAAGCAGGGGAGTAAATGTTGACGATGTAACTGGAACTCCTGTTCTTGTACCCGAACCTAAACCACTAATATTTACATTGAATACAGGAGCTGGAGTTACCAGATTGCCAAAAATAGTATTCGATTCATAACTAATAGAATCACGTCCCCCTGTAGGATAAACAATACGTGTTAACAAACCCTTTTTTGCAAACTGCCAATCAGGTGTTCGATCTGCTAGATCAGTAGGAAAACCATCTAAGCTTTGCAGTTTTGGAATCATATAACGGTTATTGGTTTTACCGTTATAATACCCATAATAATCCTGGCTATAAGAACAACGGGAAGGCAATCCGTATACATCATCATATGCAAAAGTATGTTGATGCATCTCTGATCCGTTTCCAGAAACCTCGGAAACGGCACTTAAGAAATAACGGACATCGAGTTGATCTGCAGAATTAACCTTACCCGGTGTAGCCTTTAAATAGTTGAAATTATACGTTTTTAACAATGTAGAACTGTCTGTACTCGAAAAATATCTAATTCGGGACAGCAGGTATTCACCGTATACATCCTGCCGGGAACTATAGTCCAATTTGACATTGCCAGTAATGGATGATGTAATATTGGTTAGGTAAACAAAATGATTGGATACATAACTTTGGCAGGTTTGATCAGGAAAGTCATTACATTGCGAAGGTAAGCCGGCACATAAGGTACAACCTGACGCTATTTTACGCATCATGACCTGATTAATACCTGCCTGATATGTACTAGTACCCTGACCATATGTAAAATTGATCACCTCTCCAGTATAGGCTACAATCTTACTGAGGAACCAGGCGTTCTTAATGTATTGCGGCGAGTGCGTATTGCAGTTATTGTCATTCCGTGAACTTTCCGTAGCATTAGTGCCCCCGAAATAATATTTATCGCCATTAGATGTAGTCACCCGGAAGCTGTAATTTTCTATGTTTGGTTCAATTTTGATGTTCGAATGCGTTATTAGCCTCACCGTTCCATCAGTAATGATAAATTTGCCCGTAAAACCGCCAAAATTAAAACTATAAACATCCGGCTGGGTATCAAATAAGCCACTTTGATTTGTAGCCGATAAAAAAAAGTTTAAAAGGCTATCAGAGGGCGTAACCAGATCTGTGGGGGGTAAAAGCGGCTGACCAAGTTCATCCGGCTGATCATAAACTACCCGGCTGATCATCCCACCAATTTCCAGATTCCAACCCATGCCCACACGGGTTCCTATCTGATCCACCTTAATACCGTTGGATGTATAAGACAAGGCTATAGGAACACTTAAGTGTCCTGCTGTATAGGTAAAAAGAGGTATCTGCTTACTAACCGCACCAGATATATTGGACGCATTGATACCGCCGTATTTACCAAGCTCAAATGCTGTCGGAGAAGGGGGAAGTATATTATTCAATTTCGTAAAATCAGCCGGGGTGAGTTGCCCTGAAGTTTGGCCAAAGCACTGCAGATAGCCCAAACTTAGAATGAGCAAAAAATACGACTTAAATCTCATATGGTAAGTTCTTGATCAGTTTTATTTTGCAATCTGTTTTTTAATCACGTCAATCTGATTTTGTAAGTCAGTTATCTTTTGATCCTTATCAATTAAATACAAAGTCAACTCCTCCACTTTCTTCATCAACAGTTTATTCATCTCTCCCAAATTCAATCCTTCTTTAGCTATGACTTGATCTGATGGTACTTCGGGTAAATGCTGATTCTGGTCGATGTATGCTTTTACTTCGCTTAATGGACGTAACTGATAATCTTTTTTGAAAACATAATCAGGCCAGGTACCCGCTGCTTTGACAGTTACGGATGTAGCAATAACGTTTCCATTTACGGCGAATTTATATCCTTTTGTGTCAGTAATTCCGATGCCCACATTGCCTCCATTTGGATTTAAAAACAAGTTACCAAGGGTAGAGCCGGAACTTTGAATGCTTTCAATCGTTGAATAACCGTTTTGTTTTGCAGAAATTTTTAGCAGCAATGAGGTAAACCCACCTGCTCCTGTGTTTGAATTACCTATCACCACTCCTCCGGGTCCTTGAGGATCTACGGTTAATGAAGCAGATGGAGTCGTTGTTCCTATACCAACGTTACCTCCTCCATCGATAGTGATATCATCACCGTAATACCAGGTAGCACCTGACCCAACTTTATTAAACATTCTCCGGGTACCCAAAACCATCTTTCCGGTAGCATCGCTGGTGTTACCATTACCAGCAACTGTAATAATTCGGGCTTGCCCCCAGGGGTTAGAACCGTCGGTATTTGCAGGAATAACAAATTCCAATTGCGCCCCATTGGCAAGACCCCGTCCTCCATTATTAGACTGGATGATCAATGATTTCGCATCAAACTGTGTGCTTTGATTGATAAAGGTTCCGGCTCCAACAATATGCAATAACGACTGTGGTGTAGTTGTGCCGATGCCAATGGAATTGCTTGTTGAAGTAATAGTGCCATTAGTGGTCCATTGAGCTTGTACTAATGATGAAAAGCTTAAAAATAGAAATAGTGAAAAGATCAGTTTCTTCATGATATAAAAGGGCTAAAAGTTTGATAAAAATGTATAGGCAAAATCAATCTGTATTAGATTGAAGCTAAACTATTATGTAATGAGTAAATGCTGTTTGATTGAAGCCTTCTGAAGGCTAATGGCTGGGGATTTCTTACTGTGATAATTTAGTCATATACTATTGTTCAGGTGCTTCAAATATAATTATTTATCAATTCAAACAAATAGCCTTCAATAATATTTAACATCTTATTTAAAACAATTGTTAATATTCTCTGCGAGCCGCCTGCGAACAAAACCGTCTGTGGAGGGAGAGCTTAAAAAGCGGCTTCACAGAATGCTTCACAAGAAAGTGGCGGAGTGTTTGATAAATGGCTGGTGGGAGAGAACTCAAACGGTGTGACACTTTCGAAGCGGTTTGCGAGAAGCAGGTGAGTCTAACATGAGACCCGATTGAGTTTAATTGTATGGAGCGTAGCGGAATGCTATTAAAGACAGAGAAAGGTTTCGTGATGCACGACTTTGCGATCTCAAATAGCATGACAGGGTGAGAGTGTAAGCATTATGAAGTACTGCACATTTTAAGATGGTGGTTATAGAGTAATAGCATGTGCAATAAAAATGTGCGGACTGATAGTGCTATGGCAAAAGAAGCCTGGCGTGATATTATGATGACCAAGCCGTATCCGCCGCCGGATACACGCCAGGACTCTATGTCGGCTATGGCGCCCTGCTCACACCCCAACAATCGGATCAAAACTTATCTTTCCGCCATTACTGGCGCGCCTATAACGGGCCGCAGGTCGCTACCCGGGGGGGGGCGGCTAATACAAAAAAAACGCAAAAAGAAGTCAATGGACTCCTGGTGGATCCGGATATCACCCCAACCGATCAATTGGGCGGTTCTCCACTCTGGCTGTCTTTATAGCTTCTAGTGCCACAGGCCATGAAACTTTTATACGATAATCTGAAATCCATCCATCCATCACCTTAGACCGGCATTCACAATAAACAGCTTTATATTTTTAAATACACACCTTTATTACTAATATATTTAGTAATTTAGTTCCAAGAATAGGAAATCATGCCTGATAATAATACCTTAATAGCAGTGAGCGCCTTCTCCGGGCTTGCGGGTGCTTTACTTACCCAGACCCTAACGGGCTTTTTCGCCTATATCAGCGATAAAAGAAAATCCGGCACGGATTTGAAAAATCAGTTAAGAAATAAGCAAATCGAGATCGCAGAGGCTTATTATTTCATGACCGGCGAGACGATGGCCCAGGTAAAAAAAAACATCAATTACTGGACAAACCGAAACCGAAGCGATGCCAGTTTTGCCTATTTACAAAAAGAGATAAAAAAGCTGGATGCCCGCCTGGAACAGTTAAATACGGAAAACTGGAAACACAACCTCGTCAGCCTGTATTTTCAAGTTTCGCTCTCCCTGGATGAGATTCTCGACACCAATACCCGGACGCATGCGCTATACCTCAAAACACTCGATATTGCCGATCAACTGAACAAGGCGAAGAAAGAAGAGCAGGAATTGCTTCTGGGGCAATACAACTTAGCCATATTTGATCTGTGTGGCCAGTATGAGCTGCTCTATCAGATGCTGGAGCAGGATATGCAAAAAGTAAAAACGGCCCTGTTACACAGTTTTAAAACCACATGACCCTATTTCAATTTATCGGCTTGGCGCTGCACGAAAAGGCACAATATGTCTGGCAGGGACAGTTCCTGGCGGTACGGGAAGAGCGCGGGAAACGGATACTCCTGTATAAAGTCGATGATTATTATGCCGAAGTGTTTTATGATTTTGACAAAAATGAGCTAGTAGAAATCAGAGGGTTTCGCTCCAGGAGCATGTTGATCTCTTATCTTCACCTTTGAAGTACACAAACACGTGGGGCTTACTTATACGTTCCTCAATAAAAGTGATCATCGCTCAAACCATGCTTCTGATCCATTGCATATGGTTCATGGTCTCCTCCATACTATAGTAAGAACCATTGGCTGGATACCTGCCCTTGATGAACTTTTACGATTTTCTGTTTTATCCGGTTTATTTTTTCAATACGCCTCACAACAATCAAAGCTTCTGTAATTTTTCCGCAATAGCTTGCAGCAATCCGGTATCCGGCAGGGTTTGCGACGTACCTGTCTTCAGCGCCTGGTAATTTCCCGCCTCATCAGGCTCGAACACATAGGCTATATCAGCTATCGATACCGCAATCCGATAGGTATAACCATAACGCTGGAAAGCAGCCGGCAATTCCAGTATTTGATCCTGGTAATTGATCTCGAGGATAAACGGCTCGTTCATCAGAATTTCATCTGGCTCTTATCGGTTATGACCATCTCCGGCTTACCTTTATACTCGATTACTTCGCCGGTAACCGTCACTATTTTACCCTCCAAGCCCGCTCCTGTTGCTTTAGCCGCTCCTTTGATCGCCAGTGTCAGCGACTGGTTCGGATAAGCCGCGCCCATATTCGCTAAGATCATGCTGCCAATATCTTTAACACTATAAATCTTGCCGGTCATGCTTACCGTCTTTCCAACATACTTTGCCGCGTCTTTGGCATCGATCTGTCCTATAATCCCACTATTGCCTTTGGCACTGTCTTGCAAAGCTTGGGAAACAGGAGCAGACGGGGCCGCCTCAGCATTGAAAAGCTTGTTCAATTCACCAGCCAGGCGGATGCCAGCCTGTTCGATCCGCTGATGAATAACCGGAATATATTTTTGATAATAAGCCTCATCGATCGTCTGCCCTGGTTTAACCCCGGCATATAGCTCACTGCTGATCCGGTAGCTTTCCCATAACCATTCCATGGGACTATCTGTCTGCCATTTTTTAATTTCCACTGATGTAGCCGTATCATACTGTTTAGCCATATCTTGCAATGACAGACCTTCATGGTCAATAAGCTTGCTATCCCATAGGCTATGCAGATTGGTACCCTTATCCTCAAAACGGACCTGGACCGTATTACCACCCTTATCCTCCTTACGACTGACATGCATCGGCTGGTGAGCATCACCGATCAGATGGATCAGGTATTTCAAGGCCTCGTTTTTCTGATCGGCAGTCAGGCTTTTATCCTTTAATTGCGCCTCTGTTTTTACGATAGCTGTATATACGTTACCATCGCTTTGTGAAACAAATTTCGCAAATTGGTCGTGATTCAATCCCAATGGCAGATTGAGAAAATGCCAGGGGGCAGTGATATTACTGCGATTCTCGTCTGCCCAGGTGCTTACCTCGGCCATGCTTTCACCGCGCAAATAAGCGGAAACATTATAGGCCGTATTACTAGTTAAATGTTTTTGAGCAATGGCGGCCACAACACGGTGCCCTTTAAAGCCCCAAGATATCAGCGTCAAAATGCTTACACTGAACAATACGGTAAGAATCATTCTTTTCACGGAGGCGAATATAATTATTCCGTATCAGTCGCGCCAATCTTATTACTAAAAATATTAGCCACCCATGAAGTCTATTTTACCCTGCTCCATAATGACAAAAACGCTATTCTTTCAGCCGGCCAGCAAACATGTTAAAATCTCCCGGAAGAAAAGTGGATACAATCCAAACAACATTTCAACAATTTGATCTCATAGAAACATAACTTGTCCATAACCATCTAGCTGTTCAAGAGGAGGACGCTGGCTGGCTTCCGGCAATTGCAATACCCTGGGCATGCGACTGAGTAATCTGGTAATTATCGGGATACAATAATGGATATGAGATCTCATCAAAAAAGCCTGTTCTTTTCCGGAACAGGCTTTTTTGATAGGGGTCTGTTACGTTAACAATTTTCCAGAGCCCTAGTATATCTTCGCATTAATACCTTAGCTGAAAAAACAATGGAACTGGCTAAACGTTTACCCTTTATAGGAATTACATAGACAGCGTATGTCCGGTATCATCATCCTGACCAGTTGTCTTCCCCCCGCCTTCATCCGGTGTTTGCTTCGCCTCTATTAACGCCATTTCCGAGCGGATTAGATGTCCAATATCCGCTTTAATAGACAGATAATTTTCCAGCACATCTTCTTCGGTCACCGTAGTCACTTTAGGAATCGGTTTAAAAGCCGCTTCTTCTTTGGCCATCGCCGCGTGATCCTGCCGGATGCGGGCATGGAACATTTTCAACTCCATCGGCTGATCCGGATTATCCGCCACCATACCTACAAATTCACCTGATGACAGGGTCGCTATTTTTGATGCGGGTATCGCATAATCCAGTTGAGTCGCTTTTGAAATGGAGGTATCGGTGCTATTGACGGTCATGCTGTTCTTATCCTGTACGATCTTACCAAAATTCTCAGACAGCTTTTTAGCCGTATCACCGGTTACCTGGCCCGAAATAACATTGCCGATAATTCCCGTAATCACGTCCGCCTGGTCAGCCCCATAATCTTTTTTTAGCTGGCTAAAATCCTGCACGGCAAGCGTTGTAGCCACTTTATTGCTGCGGGCCGTAGCAATGAGACCATCTATATTATTAAAGAAAATGGTCGGGAACTCGTCAAAGATCAGGCTGCTTTTCAATTGCCCCTTGCGGTTTACCAACTTAATCATACGGGATATATATAAGGACAATACGGCACCGTAAGTTTGCAATTTCTGTGGATTATTTCCCATACAAACAATTTTGGGAGCCCCGGGATTATTGATATCCAGCGTAAAATCATTACCTGATAATACATAGTATAGTTGTGGAGAGGCTAAACGTGCCAGCCCCACTTTAGCGCTGGCTACCTGACCTTCCAGTTGCGGCAGGGCATTCCGGTTATACGCTGAAATGAACGGGTTAATAAGGGCCCTTACCTCTGGCTGTGTGTTCAGGATGGGAAACAATTCATCATAATCCGCTTGCATCAGTTCGATCACATGCGGTAAAGTGCAGTATTTACCTTCCTCATATCGGCGCAGGTACCAGATGATCGCCGTCAAAAAGTTGATTGGGCTCTCGACAAAAAAATCACCTTGTTTCTTGATCCATTCGCGGTTTAGTCCCAACAGGATCGTTAGACTGGCTTCGGTCGCATCGGTGATATCATACATACTTAGCGGGTCAAGTGGGTTGCAGCGATGCGTACGGCACAGGTCGTCAAAATTGATGAGGTAGAAACGCGGCTGGACCTGGTAATGATGATGATATTTCAGCAACGTATTATAAACGATCTTGCTTAAATCGTCAAACTTAAAATCATACAGAAACATCGAAAAGCCTTTTTTGATGTGCTGGTCTATGATATGACGTATAATAAAGTAGCTTTTCCCCGCACCCGGTGTGCCCGCCACCAGTAACCCTCTAAAGGGATTGACTACATTGATCCAGCTCTCCCTAACCTTACCTTTTAAGTTATATTTTGCAGGCAGGTTAACCGAATATTCATTTTCCAGCTTGCGCTCCTCCTGGGGAAAAGTTTCATTATCCTTATTAAAAATATCCTTGTCCAGCTTTTCCCGCAGCAATCGTGTCACCCAGACCCCACCGGTCATGAAAAGCAAATAGCCAGTGGCCGTCAATCCCATGTAACAGATGGCAACCAAATTCAACCTGGCAGGCAGGTAAAAAGCCAGTATGCTGATCCAATAGATCAACAGCCCGCTCAACAGACAGGCCATGCAGCTTTTCCAGTTCAGCCTTTCCTCTTTTTTGCCTTTCACACCGATCAGTGAAATGACCAAGCAAAGCAAGCCGGCAAGCTTAGGCCGCCACCAGTTGATAAATAAGCCCGTCCTGGCGATATTGCCAACTATACGATCCGTAATGGCAGCCGTCCAGTGCCAGCTTTCAAAGGCCTTATAACAGCTTGTATAAAAATGAATGGCCAGTATAAAAATACTAATCAGCCGGGTGAACTCAATGATCTTACGCAGGCCCTGGCTATCTTCTCCCGTTTGCATCGCTTTATAGGTTTAGTCCCTGATCCTGTTGTTTGTCTTTGCGTCGCTTCTTCTTTCGACCGACGCTTGGCGCCACTTGTGCTTGGTTAGAAACTACCGATAATCGCGGTATCCAGCGGAGTTGTTGCTCTGCCTCTTCTTTGAATTGGCTAGCCGGTATTGGCGATGGCGATAAACATCGTGGTTTATCGACGGAGCCAAAGCGTTCCAGCAAAGCGTTCGCGCCATAACCCTTGCCCAGATCGCTGCCATTGAATACTGTTCGGTTGCGGTTATCGATGAACGTCACCCCGTAAGTGAAGCCCTGCGCATTACTGCGGAACAGCACAGTGATGTTTCGCTCACGCAGCTCCCGGACAAACGTATTTTTGGTCAGACCGTTATGGTTTTTAAATACCTGTTCGATGGCTTTCTTCAGCGGCTCCCGGTATTGCCGCCGTCTTCCCTGGTTGCGTTCAAATTCTTTTTGCAGATTAACGAGCGTTGGCTTGTTATAAATAGCACTGGCTTTGATCGGTACACCGACCTGCCGGCCCTTCCCGTCGATGAGACTGTACAGCAGTCCTCCCTTTTTCCGCATCACCGTCTGCTCGCCTCCAAGGTCGGCTACCACATTGAGCTGCCGCAATACCGCGTTGAATTCCGCCAGCGAGGTAAAGCGATAATCCTGGATCACCGCACTCACCACCTGCGTGATCACTCTTTTGGTCGGCGTCTTGCCATAGTGAGCTTTTTCAATAGCGGCGGGCTTAATGGTGAACCGGTCACTCAGCGTTTTGCCTTTGGCTTCTACCAGGTCATACTCTTTTTCCAGGGCTTGCCGCGCCGGTTCGGATAAGCGCCAGCCGATACCATGCGTGTCTATACGGCGACCATCCGATTGCACATTCACCGTAGCGATGTGCACATGTGTATGAGCAGCATCGGTGTGCTGGTAAACCAGATACGGCTGATCGCTGAAACCGATTCGCTCCATATAAGCCATACTGATCAGCTGCAGTTTTTCCGCGTTCAGTTTATCCTGAGGGTCGAAGTTCAGTGAGATATGTATCGCGTTTGTCTTTACGCGGCTGTTGAGTATGGTCAGCTGTTCAAATCGCTTCAGCTTTTGCTCAAGACTGAACTGACTGATATCTCCCGCGAAACCGCTGGCTAACAAAAGCCGTGCTTCACCCTTAGTCACTTTATTTTCGTTGTAGTGCAGCATCCCCCTGATATTTTTTCCGTTCACGAATCTTGCAACCATTTCGCGGCTAAAGCATTGACAATTCTTAATAACTCTTCGGTCTTTTGCCCTACTTGCTGGTATAACCCCGCGGTCTTTAAAGCATAAAAGCCTTTCTGCGCATCAGTCCGGCTTTGATGAAAATACCGGGTCTGTTGATTGATGTTGATGCCGACGGCCTTCAGTTCCTTGCGAATCAGGGCCAGCTGCTCCATTGGCGCGTTCATAGAAACGTCGACGTAAAAGCATTTGATGGGCTGATCTGACAGGATCATCCGCGCTACTTCGCCGATGCTTTGGTAACCGCTCTCTTTCATCAACTTCTCCAGCTTTAGAAATACCTTTTCGGTCACCCGCAAGATGATGGGATGGCTCAGTATTTCTTCCGGGTTCTCTAACTTTTTCCTGGGCATGATAATAGTTTTTAAATGCTCTTCCAGACGGCACGAGTTCCGAGCGCCGGCCTGACCGTAAGGGCAGCAAGATGATTTTCGTATACGAAAATCCATCTTGCTGCATTCTGGCGAATGCAGAAAATGACCTTACCACCAGCATTTGAATACCTTCGGCTTAACGATTTTCGTTAATATTTGGATTTTTGATCAGCGGTGTGAACGACCGTAATAATTTGCGGATTTGTTGCCGGGGATGTTCGCGAAGTTGTCTGACTCTACGAGAATAATTACTATTGGAAGCAGCGGTCTGTTGACCATTTGTAGTAGGTAGTTTGTTCATGACCATGGGTTGAATGATCAAAGATGAGATGCCTAGATAAGCTTAATTCGCAAGGCAGACGGTAAGTGCGAATAATTATTTAAATAGGAGAAAACTCACAAACTGTTTTCCAAATTCCATAATACACGTATATTGGAAAGCCATAGAGGTGCCAGGCGGCTCAATCAACTGGCGGACATACTCAACAGGCAATGGCCGCTGGTGCAGCTATTTCATCCAGAAAAACAACCATTTTTGCAAAGCGCTTTCCATTAGGTACAACTTGACAAAGGGGCAAGTAGTGGCTTTTGGTGACATTCCCACGTTTCAATAAGTTTCCCGTCGCCTGATACAAAAAATCCGTTTCATTCACTTAAGCGCAATAAAACTTGCAAATCTTCCAAAAAACGGTTCGAAATCTGTATCGTCGGGAGTACAAATCCTCGATACTGGCGTATCGGGGATTTTGTTTTTATGGTGCGGTGATAAGACTGACCATGGGCTAAATTTCTGATATCTTCTTGGGTGTTTTCTACCGGTTCGATACCCACTTCTGAATATCGTTATTTTTTACATTAGTAAAATTGTAGGTTTTTGCCATATGATGTCTCCATCTTCATATAGGCTCTCTAACATCGAAAGCGCCTTTACAACAGAGCATTTTTCGACCATAATACATTCCATTTACTATTTATTTACAAAGTTTACATTTTAATTTACAATCCTGATTACTTAAGCCGAAAAACATCAAAGTAGATTTGTTGCATCAAATTTATAGGACATGAAAAATAAAAAATTGAAAAAATTATTTGTGTTTGTTCCGGCCACCCTCCTGGTATTATTTCTCCTAAACTCTTTTGTACTAAAAGAAAAGGAAGCGGGGAAGAAAACAACAGCAGGGACTAAATCAGGGCTTGCAAACATCGTTTTCAGATCTACTGATGGCGGACAAACATGGCAGGACATTAGCAAAGGGCTGCCTGAAAAATTGCAGAAAGAAGGTGTGTGGAGTCATGGTTTATTTGCAAATGACCGTGGGCTCTATTTGCGTACCGGTAATGGGGTTTATCACAGTGAACCAAATGCCACAACTACTTTTTGGACAAAAGAGATCTTCCCTGGTGAACAGCGTGAGATTGCCCCTGGCAAGAATGGGATATTTGTATATAGTTTCAGGGGACAGTTTTTACAAAAGATAAACGGAAAGAGTGATTGGTCGCCCATGTACACAAATTTTCAAGAGCAGGCCGTACGTCTTAACAGAACGATAGATTGGATGTACACGAATTATAAAGAGAAACAAGTATCCAGCGTTTTTGAAACTACGGGAGGCACAGTTTTCATCGGCTCCAACAACGCCCTTTTTAAATCCACCAATAGTGGAAAAACCTGGAAATATGTGCATGTTGTAGGCTGGGTAATGAAAATGGTAGAGTCAAACGGTGTACTCCTGGCTGCCAGCACACAGGGAATATTAAGATCGACCGATGATGGTGAAAACTGGGATCGTGTGATTAGTGAAGGGGGTACTGGTGTCGCCGTGGAACGTATTGATGGAGGATTTGCTGCTATAGCCTACAACATGATAACCCAAACCAACACCATACACATTTCACTGGATAGTGGAAAAACCTGGAATGACATAGGTGAAGAACTTCAGCCTTCTTGGAGTAGTTTATTAATGAAAAAAATAGGAGGGCCTCAATATTCATTGAATATTTCATCAATCAAACAAGTGGGTAACTATTTAATATGTGGTCGCTCAGATGGTATATTCCGATCATCAGATATGGGCAAAACATGGAAACTGCTACTTCCATCTGTAGAAAATAGAGGCTTCAATTTATCTGTTTCAGGCAACGTGATTTATGCCATACCAAATAAAGGATGTTGAAAAATTCCAAGTCCTATAATACCTACTCATAAAAAGGGCTGTTAGTGGTATCAGTTTTATATTCAATAAACGTTTGGATAAACAGTTAAACGCATTAAGACTTCTAAATCCTCAATAAAGTGTTTGGAAATCTGTATCGTCCCGAGTACAAACCACCGATACTGGCGTATCGGGGTTTGTTTTTATGGTTCGATGATAACACTGGCTATGGATTAAGATATATTAGTATTCCGTTGCGTCCAAAGCCAATCACCTGATTCTATTAAATTTGTAGATTCCCGGTAACCGGTCCAAACACCTTTCATACTTTTACCAGACAATCCCAGCTTTAGTTGGAATGAGCCGTGAAACCGGGATTTCCTATCCGGATGATACCATGTACCCGTAATAAATCTATTATCTATTATAATAGCTTTTATTCTTAATGGTTCGTTTAATTCAACCAGCTTTAGTAACTCATGATTTTCTGCGTCAGGTACGTTATATCCGTAAATTGTACCGAGTCTTTTTACAACATTTATGGCCTCTCTATATGTAACTAACTCACCATTATGGCTCATGGTAAATTCCACATGCCATAATCCTTCTATATCTGCTCTTTGTGGCAAATCAATTTTTGATAAAAGTTTGCCTAAACCTTGAACTATTGACTCACTAAAAAGAGCTGAAACAATTGCTGATATTAAAATGCCTGTGATAAGCGTAGATGTTGCCACTAATTGATTATTGAATATTAAAGTTTAGAATCTAAATATAAGATAATGATGGTAAAAAATAGTAAAGCATAATTTAAATATAAGATTAAAGCATAAAGGATGTTTGAGCGTAAAACCATTCAACATACGCGTGCGCCAACAGAGAGAAGCGAGGGCTTTATGCCATCGTTCTATATCTTTCTTCTAAGTGCTTTCCCTTATCAAAATTTTCTGCTATTATGTCATCAAGAATTTCGGAAAGGGAATACTTCAATTTCTTAGCCATAGGTTTCGCATCATGAACAAGAGAGTACACATTTAGCTTTTTATCAGTGGCAAGATAGTTCCCATCTTTCAGGTCATAGAAAGCGTAAAATTTTCGGTTATTAAAATCGATATCAAATATATCTTCAGGGTTCAGTTTACTTTTTATTTGATCATCAAGCCCATCATAAAATAGATCCAAATCGGAAGGCGGAAACTCGATCCGGGTACGTTCGAGATGTTGACTCTGAACTCTTTTTAAATCAAACTCTTCGATCTCATAATTTGAATTCTCTATCCTTATTCCAGCTAATAGATTTTCTTTAATCAGGAAATCAACACTTGTGTAATCATTCAATTTTTTTGAAAAAATTCGCTGACCGGAAAGTTGATAACTCGTTCTACGCTTCTTGAATTCTCTATGCCCATTTTCATCATAACCAATGGTTATAAACATAAACCCCGGAAATAAAATCCAGTCGCTTAAGCCGTAGAGCCGGGTTCTTTGGCGTTGCTCTTTTAATTCTTGATAGTCATCCGGTAAATTGGTAATCAAAGTATCTACTAAAAGTGTCCACTCCTGCCGCTGAATCTTAAATTTATAGGGTGGAAATATTTGTCCTATTAGTTTCTTTAATCCTTTCATTATATTCAAAATATGGCATGCAAGTTTGCTCTTTGCTGGCGCACGCATGTCGCGTGCTCGTGTGCCAGCACAAGGCTTGGGTGAGGCTGTTGTTAAGAGCTAATTTCCAGCTTATATCCTTTACCGCGTATAACAACAATATTTATATCAGGATCTGGCTCCAGTTTTTTTCTAAGTTTTGATATGAACATATCTAAACTGCGCCCCACAATAACACCTTCGTCTTCCCATATCTCTTTTTGCAGCCGGGCTCTCTCTATAGTCTCGTTAGGAGATAACGCGAAAATGAACAGCAAACGTGTTTCTGTTCCGGTCAAGTCAATTGTTTGTCCGTTTATGATGAGCTTCCGGTTCTTTTCATCGAATAACACCGAGCCCAAAGTGAATATATTAGTACGCTGATCGTCAGCCAGAGCTCTCCGGGGCTTAGCAGATCTCAAAAAAATGAAACCAACAAATGCTAAAAATGGCAAACTGCCCAGCAAAAATTCATTCTTTACTATACTTATGCCCTTCGGTTTGAATTTGATGTTGATCATATAACGTGCTTTGGGCTGCTCTCTTCCTATACATGCCACGATATCATCTTTTTTATTTTTTGATATAGCGTATCCATAAGCCACACTGGCGTTGTCACTGTTCAAAACGTTGACAACATAATCACCTGCAAGGGGGTCTTTGGCTAACAAACGCCGGGTAGTATTCACCAGGGAGCCTGGTTGAAAAGTAAGCTCACGCTCAAACCTGATCTGATACTCATTTTCGGCGATCTTTTTTACCGGAAGCACTCTTGACGTACTGTCGCCCGACTGTAAGAGTAATTCATGTCCGATCCTGCGGAGCAAAATCTCCCTCCTGGCGATATCAAAATCGTCATTGCCGGTCATACTGAAAGCCACGCAAATTATTGGGATAAACGAGAGCAATATCAATCCGAACATGTACTTGCGTTTTCCCGGGAGGAGATTTCGGATAAGATGCATAGTGTCAAGTTTTTATTTACAAAGTTTGCATTTTTATTTAATTATTTCCTTGTATTAGTTTAATAAGAGATTGGGTACATTTACTTTAGGCCTTATTTATCTACAACATTACTCATAGGTTTTATCAATTAAAAAGGATATGGCTTCTTCAATTTCGGTTCTCCCATCCTGGCTTTTAAGGTCCAGGCCACAAAACGTACAATCGTTGGTGCTTGCATAAATATCCAGATAATAAATTCCAGATATCAGCAAAGCCATGATAGCCCGATACCGTTTTGCATTTCCTTTGAAATGAGGATCGGTAATATTTTCAAATAGTATGGCGCCATTTTCTTCGCGGCTATCAGCCAGTTTTTTTAACGATTTCCTGTTCTCTATCAACCCCCAGAGCAGAATTTTCTGAAATTGTTTATTCTTGAAAACATAATCAAACTGGGATATGAGCATCGTTTTAGAGAGTGCTTTTCCTCCATCAGATATAGTCGGCCCTACTGATTCTTCTTTTACATTGCTCCAGAAATCCTGCGAACGGATGTATTCATCTATCAATTGATCGCGCCCCCCGAAGTAATTGTACATCAGTTTTTTGTCGAGCCCCGCTTCATGTGCAATATCGTTTACCTTCAATCCGGAAAAACCTTTGGTATGGAGAATTTTTTGTACTGCATCCAAAAATTTCTGCTTGCTCTTTTCTTTATTTCTGGTTAACTGAGGTTCTTTTTTCTGTTCCATATGGTAAGCTAACGACTGTCGCTGAAAATTACGCAATCAATTTTTAAATAATATATCACCATTTGGTGACATATTGTATATTTGCGCTGCCGAAGATATAATACACCACATTAACCAAACTAAAATCATGAAAAAAGTAATTCCACTTACCGAATTATCAATTGAAGAACTAGATAAAAAAAAGCAGATTATACAAGGTACATTGTTAGGTTTGGGGCTGGTGATGCTTGCCGCCTTTATAATTTTGCTTTATCTCACATTTACAGCTAAAAACGCCTAAGATTCTGGCTGCAATTCCCATATCCTGTGCTTTAGCCTTTTTACCGGCTATAATTAGTTTGAGCAAAATCAATATCGAGATTAAAAATCGAACTTCTAAATAAAAGCGTACAAAATCAATGAGGAAGACATTAATTCTAACTTTAATTGCCACACTTACCACTGGCTCAGTTTGCGCTATAGTTTGCTATATCAGGGCGGATAGTTTTTCATTCGCCTGGGCTCTAAATTTTTTATTGATGCTATGTGTACTTGCTTTTACCCAAACACTAAAAAGCCCACTCACTTCTTCGTACTTTAACACTAAGGCCTGGGAACGGGGAGGAAAAATATACGAACGTTTTGGAACAAATTTTTTCAGAAAATTACTGGTTTGGATTGGGTGGGAAAAGTTGGTTAGAAAATCAAATCCTATAGAAAAAAACACCCAGGCTTTGATGGATTTACACTATCAAACAAAAAAATCCGAATTGGATCACCTGATTATCTTGTTTATCGTACTGGGATTTAATGTTTTCGTGGCATTCAAATTTGGTTTTTCCAGATCCTTATGGCTGCTTGTACTAAATGTTATACTAAACCTTTATCCAATTTTTCTTCAGCGATATAATCGCCCACGAATAGAAAGGGCTATAAATTTAAGTAAACGGAGATAATAAGAACTTCACCTATTTTGGGGATATAACAAGAGCCCGATGCATCGCTGTATCGGGCTCTTGCATTAGCTGCGCGCTACGGATGATTCTTTGACAACCTGCCATTTTCCGGATGAGTGTCCCCAGATCAAGGTAAAGAATTTCGGATCTGGTTTTCCATTCAGTTCCAAATCGCGGGTCATCACCACCATGCCCATGTTATCATCACAAACAGCGTAATGAAACTCGGCTTTGGTATAGAAGGGTGCTGCGTTTACATCGCTATTCCCCTGAACAAAGCCAACAAGCTGCTCTTTGTTCATGGTATCTACAACCCCATTTTTATCAACTTTAACTATGAGCAAATTATCTGCATAAATTTGCTTTACGTATGGCACATTAAAATGCGTGGCCTCATAAATGAGCTCTTGGGTTAGTTCAATTAATTGTTCGCTGTTCATTCTTTTACTTTTTAGCAATTGATACAAATAGTGTGAATACAAAGGCCCGATATATAGCTGTACCAAGCCTTTGATTGTTATTCTTACCGCTGATTTTCAGGTATCACGATCCAATCGGCATATTTTGTTTTTCCCAGAAAAACAGCAGCTTCCGGCACTATAGTATCGGCTTCTATCGGTGCTCCTGAATACAGGGCATTTGCATCGGATGCCACATTGTAACTTTTATGGGTTGCCTGCAGATATTGCTTTACCCATACAGCCATGTCGAATTTTTCGGGGCCTCCTATTTCCAGGGTTTTGTTAACAGGCTGTTGTAATGCTGTTTGGGCCATAAAAGCCGCCACATCTTTACTCGCTATGGGCTGAATGTTGGCTGCCGGTAGTATCACCTTGCCATCAACCGTACTCATTTGAACAATACCACCGGCAAATTCAAAAAACTGCGTAGCATGAACTATAGTATATGGAATGCCCGATGCTTTGATCATATCTTCCTGCACCTGCTTAGCACGGAAATAACCGCTGGCCTGTAGTTTTTGAGTACCCACTACCGATAAGGCAATGTGATGCTGTACGCCCGCTGCTTTTTCTGCAGGTAACAGGTTTTCGTTGGCGGTTTTAAAAAAGTGCATCACATCATCATCCGCAAACGAGGGTGAGTTGGATACATCCACCACTACCTGCGCGCCTTGCAATACTTCTTTTAAGCCTTCACCGGTGAGTGTGTTTACACCATTGTTGGGCGAGGCGGCAACTACTTCGTGCCCGCTAAGCTTTAACTGATTTACTGTTTGACTACCAATAAGGCCGGTACCGCCGATAACTACTATTTTCATGATCTGTACTATTTAAGGTTAATTATATAGTACAAAGATGGAGATAGCCTTGCCGGGAAAACTTAAGCTGGTTTAAGAAAGGTATAGGTCCTGGTAGGTCTTTAAAGTTTCCGGGGAAACACCCATGTAACTGGCAAAAATAGCATCGGGAATTCTTCGGATCAGTTCCGGATAAGTAGTTCTGAAGTAGCGGTAGAAGTCTTCTTTAGATACGGTAGCAAATGTTTTTTGCTTGTATAAAGCCGCCCCGTAAGCCCGCTCATGAATTTTATTGAAGTACAAAGCCAGTAAAGGATATTGTAACAACAATGCCTCATAATTTTGCCTGCTTATACAGGTAATCTCCGAATCTTCCATTGCAGCAATTGCATAAACAGCAGGTTTAGTATCGGAAAAGGTTTTATAATCTGTTATCCACCAGTTTTCTAAGGCAAAATGTATTACCTGTTTTTCATTGTTATTTTCATAAAACAAGTACAGGCAGCCTTTATTAACAAAGTAAATAGTATCGCAAATCTCATTTTCTGTCAAAAGCAGTTCTTCCTTTTTCACCGATTTGGTTTGGAAAAATGGAGCTATATCTTGCTGCTGTATCCTAAAATTGGGAACGAGCTTTTGAATATGATGATATAATTGTTCGGTCATGAATTGGTTTTCTTCTTTACTTTCTTTTTTCTTAATTCGCTCAGGTACTCCGGTGTAAAGCCTAAAAAAGATGCTAGTACTTTTTGCGGGATGCGCTGAATAAATTCCGGGTATTTGGATTGAAAGAGGTCATAAAACTCATCCTTGGGCATCCTGGAGATCATCCGGACACGAAGCAATGATGCTGCGTATGCCCGCTCATATACTAAGCGGAAATAGTTTTCGATGATCGGGAATTTCGCGAGCATCAATTCATAATTGGGTGCAGTAATGGTCAGAACCTCCGTCGCTTCCAGCGCCTGAATGGTGTATCCTGATTTCTGGCCCGCTCGAAAAGCATTAATATCCGTCATCCACCAATTTTCTAATGCGAATTGCAGTGTTTGCTCCACTCCATTATAATCTGTAAAATACAAACGCAGGCATCCTTTTACCACAAAAAAATACAACAAACAACGCTTATTTTCTTCCAGTAAAATATCCTTTTTCTTAAATACTTTTGTTTCAAAAAAAGATAATATCATATCACCTTCTATCCCGGGAGTTGAAGTAACTTTTTGAATGTGTTGTATAAGCGGATGCATTTGTTTTTATGAAAACAATAGCCCAAATATAAGAAACAGCGGGGTTTACTTCACGCTGCAATAGGGATAGTAAAATTATTACTCATCATTCAATCCTTTGCCACTAAGAATTTGCAGCATATATTTTTCGACCCGGGCCTCCCGGGTTTTGGATTGCTTGGGTTTAGCAAAATGGAGGATATACGCCCTTTGCCGTCCAGGTGTTAGCGCCTCAAAGGCCGTTTTCAGGGCCGGAATACTATCTAACTTACTTTGAAATTCATCCGGCATAGGAAATTCATCAGTCTGCTTCAATTCCACCTTTAAACCGGCTTTTTCCACCTCTATGGCTTCATAAATACAGGCTTTCAGGATAGATTTTTGCTCTACTATTTCCAACACATTGGTAAACCGGATCTGGCGGGCCGCCTGCACATTTTCCGTTTGCTGAATCAGGATGCCATGGGCATTATTTAATAAGGCACCTTTAAAAAACAACAGTGCGCAATACTCTTTAAATTCATGTATTAATAGGACGTTGCCTTGCTGAAAAGTATAACAGGGGCAACCCCATTTCAATTCTTCTGTAAGCCCGCAGTCCAGAACTATCATTCTTAATTGTTCCAGCTCTTCCTGCCACTTTTGGGCCTTATTAAAATAAAAATCAACTCTCGGATTCATGTTGTCATTTTAATTAAGTACAAAATTTAAACCCTTAATGATCCCCGGAATCCCCTGGCGGCATAGTAAGACTCCGCACCGTTATGATATACAAATATGGTATCGTACCTACGGTCACAAAAGATCGCTCCACCCAGTTTTCTGATATCGGCAGGTGTTTTTACCCAACTTGATGTTTTGATATCAAATTTCCCCAGTTTCTGCAGCTCCCGATATTGCTCTTCTGTTAAAAGCTCAATACCCATTTCACGCGCCATTTCCACAGCACTGTTTCCTGGTTTATGTTCCTTCCTGGCTTCCAGTGCTTCATGATCGTAACAAATACTCCGGCGCTCTTTAGGGCTTTCGGCTGAACAATCATAAAAAATGTATTCATCTGTCTTTTGATCATAGCCAACAACATCCGGTTCGCCGCCGGTTATTTCCATTTCATCAAGTATCCATAGCTTTTCGGCATCCAGCTTTGCTTCTACCTGAGCCCAGGCTATACCTTTATGACGGTTCGTGTTTTTCTCAAAACGGATTTTCAATGTACGGAGTAATTCTTCAGATTGTTCTGATGATAATTGTTTTTTATTGCTCTTCATATGGTTTGGTTTATACAATATCCCTGTTGGGGCAGGTATGTTAATTTAAATATAAGGTCAATTGCTAATTAACCGAAATGATCTTTCTGTCAGCCGGCCTCAAGTACCATGATAAAACCGCAAAAATGGCAAGCACAAACGGCGCAATGATTTGCGCTGAGATATCGTTGCTGGCAATATGTGAAATTACAGCACCGCTCATTACAAAAAAGATGCCTGCATACGCCCATTCCTTTAGCAACTTAAATTTGGGAACTAATATGGCAATTACGCCCAGCATTTTCCAAATACCTATTAGCGCAATAAAATAAGTAGGATATCCCAAAGGTTTAAAACCTTGTACCACCCCCTCTACCCGCAAGGCCTGTGCTAATCCTCCAGAAAAAATAAAGAAGGATAATACTACCGTAACTATCCAATACCAAAGCGTTTTTTTCTTTTCCATTTTAAATTATTTTAATTGGTTTACGACGTTTTGCAAGCGGTTATGCGCCATATTGATACCCTGGGCAAAAGGCATCTGTAATATTTGATCCCGAAGCGCTATTGATCTGTATACGATATGCATGGTGAGTTTGCTGGTATCATTAGTGAGTGATTCAAATTCCAGAAACTCCATTTGAACATCAAATGGAGTATTCTCCATTTCAAATGTCCGGGTGATCTTCTGGTTAGGAACAAACTCATGAATGGTACCATTTGCCCTAAAAACTACGTTTCCTTTAGCATCTGATGTTTCAAACTGGTAACCGCCATGTTTTTGATTGTCCAGTTTAAGCACTTTTGTCCCCATCCATTGCTCCACAATCTCTGGTTCTTCGTAAGCTTTAAAAAGCAATTCCAATGGCAAATCAAATTCCCTGGTAATCACTAATTCCTGTTTGCCATTTTCGGCATGGATCTTTGTTTTTTGTTCCATATCAGTTTATTTTTTGGATTGATAGTTTTTCATAATGGCTTCCAGTTTGTTAAATCTGTCATCCCACATTTGGCGGAATGGTTCAATAAAGTCGGCTACATCTTTCATTTTTTGCGCGTTTATGTGATAGTAAATTTCCCTTCCATTTTGTTTCTGTTCCAATAATTCGCATTCGGTGAGTATTTGTAAGTGCTTGGAAACTGTTGGTCTGGCGGTGTCAAAATTGGCGGCAATTGCGCCCGCAGTTAAAGCTTGTGAAGCAACTAAAAGCAATATGGCTCTTCTTGTTGGGTCGGCTATGGCCTGGAATACGTCTCGTCTTAAATTCATTGCGTAGTCATTTGACTACAAATATAAATGTAGCCATTTAACTACGCAAATTTTTTTATTATTTTTTTCTCTGAAACTTTTACCTGTGTTAGACCTTTGTATTTAATTAGCCTGCATTCATTAAAATAAATCTTAAATTTAATAAAAGTGACGCTAATAAAGGTTGACGGCATTTTCATCTATATGGAACACAACAAAAAAATAATAGAACCCGACAATACAGCCGTGCGAACAGCTTTATGGCGAGCCATGCATGTTGAAATTGATGCCCTTCCACACATTATTGATGATGAAGTAGGGTTAAAACTAGTAGCTCCAAATAACGACTGGCAACAGCGACCCGATATGCATCCGGAGTTCACCAAACGGTTGCGGGCATCCATTGTAGCCCGGGCCCGTTTTATTGAGGATCTGATTATTAAAGAAAGCGCACAAGGGATCAATCAGTATGTTATCCTTGGTGCCGGGCTTGACACATTTGCCCAACGACAGCCAGACATTGCATCCAAACTACAGGTATATGAAATTGATCAACCCGATACACAAACCTGGAAACGGCAGCGGTTGACTGAACTGGGCTTTGGTGCTCCCAATTGGCTACATTTTGTTTCTGTTAATTTTGAGATCTCTTCCTGGTGGGATGAATTGTTAAAAGCGGGATTTGACCTTAATAAACCAGCAGTTGTGGCTTGCACCGGCGTTAGCTTGTATCTTAGCAAAGAGGCTATCATTACTACCTTAAGGCAGCTGGCAACACTTGCAGCAGGTTCCACATTGGCTGTGGCTTTTTACCTGCCAATGGATCTGCTGGATGAAGAAGATAAATTTTTACAACAAATAGCAGAGAAAGGCGCCCGCGAAGCGGGTACGCCATTTGTAAGCTTTTTTACGCCTGATGAAATATTAGCCTTGGCCAAGGAAGCGAGATTTAAGCAAGCAAAAACAACATCGGCAAAGGATATGGAGCAGCTTTATTTTGCAAACCGGACTGATAGCCTTTTACCAGCGAGCGGAGAAATTTTCCTGTTAGCAACAACATAATAATTGCGATGTGTTATTCTTGGGTGTCTGGCTGTCCTGGTTAATATCAATGCAAATGAATTGACTCTGATAACGTGACCATAACACCACTTAACCTTGATAGTTTCCAACAGCAATGGGATCTTCTTCAAAAACATTTAGCAGCCTGTTTTTCCATTCTTCTATCCTAAGAGTAAGCTCTGCTGCTGATTGTTTTTCCGTTCCATAGATCACGTGGGGCCGTAATACCGAAAATCCGGTAAACTCTAAAATACCCCTTTGCAATGAATGCAGTATTACATCAAGATCTCCATATCTCTCACTGATATAGTTAGCTTCTGGCCCGCCAGTAGTCAAGGAGAGCAGCGCTTTTTTACCCTGGAAAATGCCATTTTCATAAATGTGGCCATTTTTGTAGAAACGCCCCATGGCAAACACACGGTCTACCCAACCCTTCAAAATAGCAGGCACGCTGAACCACCACAACGGAAACTGCCAGATCATGAGGTCGCACCACTCTACCTTTTGCTGCTCTTGCTCAATAAAGTTTGCAAAACCCTCTGTTTGACTTGCATATGCCTCTTCCTGTTGTTGTTTAAAAAAGAGAGGATCGTTTACCGTTGTAAAGTTAGATCGATCTGAAACCGGGTTAAACTGCATGGCATACAAGTCAGATATCTTTACCTCATGGCCTACAGCGGTAAGTGTTTCCATAGCGATGCTCAGTAGAGCGCCGTTCATACTTTGAGGTTCGGGATGGGCATATATAATAAGAATTTTCATAGTGCTGATATCGGTTTTTTAATAAACCGCAGGCAAAACTATCCCTTAATCAGTAAGTTTGTGCATGTACGGCCAATTGTATGAGGCACACAAAAATGTAAGTTATGAGCACAAGAAAAATCACATCCACTAATAATATCAATCGGGAAAAACTAATTGACTTCTGTGGGATGATGTATGCCGTTGATCTACTGGGCGGGCGGTGGAAATTGATAATTCTTTACAAATTAGGCAAAGGCTCCCTGCGTTTTAGCGAACTAAAAAAAATCATCCCGGGGATTACAGACCGTATGCTGACATTGCATTTAAAAGAATTGGAACAAAGCGGTTTAGTAATCAGAACTATTTATGCCGAAGTACCACCTCGGGTTGAATACAGGCTTACCAGCAGCGCCGAACAACTGATACCCGTATGGCAGCAATTGGAGCATTGGGGCCTTACTCATAAAGAAAGCCAAGGTGTAAAATAAACGCGTAATTTGTAATCCACTCCCCCCTGCAACCCCTGATTTATAAATCAGCTATCATGAAAGCAATTCTTACAAAAACCTTATAATCAAACTCTAACGCTCTTTTTCCCAATTACTGAATCAGCTATAATAATGACTGACTACCCGGCCAATAAATCAATAATTAAGACAGCTGTAATCCATGCTCCTGTTACAAAAGTATGGACAGCCTTGACAGATCAGGAATTGATAAAACAATGGATGATTGATACGGAACTACAGGTGGTCACAGATTGGCAAACGGGAAATCCCATCATTTTTAAAGGGAGTTTACATTGGATAAATTTTGAAAACAAAGGCACTATCCTACAGTTTGAAACTGCTAAAGCATTTCAATATAATTATTGGAGCACACTTTCTGGCTTGCCAGACGTGCCTGAGAATTACACCATAGTTGGTTTTGTACTAAACCCAGCAGAAGGGGGAACAACGTTAACACTAACCCTAAGTAACTTTCCAAACAAAGTGATCTATAAACATCTTGATTTTTACTGGACGGTTACGCTGGATATTTTGAAAAAGCTTTGTGAGCAGCCATAGCCCATTGCTATCTACTTTTGTACATGTAAATCCACACCCTATAATTGTCGTAATTGCACCCGCCGTTATTGAGCATCTTGCCCTACCTTTATTTTATTAAAACAAAACAGCAATTAAAATGGAAACAGCAAATAACACCGCAATTACAGTTGAGACTATTGTAAACGCTCCTGTTGCAAAAGTTTGGAAATCATGGAGCGAACCTGAACATATAACCCAATGGTGCCAGGCATCTGACGACTGGCACGCGCCTTATGCAGATAACGACCTGCGCGTCGACGGAACTTTTAAAACTACCATGGCCGCTAAAGACGGTAGTTTTAGCTTTGATTTTGGTGGTGTTTATACCACGGTAGAAGAAAATCAGCTTATTGAATATACCATGGGTGATGGCCGAAAAGTATCTATTGTTTTTGAAGATTTTGATAATAGTACTAAAGTAATTGAAACTTTCGATCCGGAAAGTACCAACCCCATCGAAATGCAACGTGGAGGCTGGCAGGCTATTCTGGATAATTTCAAGAAGTATACAGAAACCGCTATTTAGTAATAGCATACCACTATAAAAGCCTGGTAAGGATATGTACCAGGCTTTATTAATATTTTAACTGAGTAGGCGATACACCGAATTTCTTTTTAAAAGCGGCACTAAAATGCTGAACGGATGAATAACCCAGTTCAAATGCTATCTCTGTAACCGATTTCTTCGCCTCAAGCAAATCAATTTTAGCCAACTCAAGACGGCTTTCGGCCAGATACCCAAATACGGTAATACCGAACATCTCTTTAAATCCCCGCTTTAATTTATACTCATTGATACCTGCTGCACGGGCCAGCTGCGATAAACTTGGAGGCACCTCTATATGTTGCATCAGATAGTCCCGGGCATATACCAGTCGCTCCCTATCATAGTCGGTTTTAGCGTAAATTTTTATTGGAGTGAGTAGCTGATCATAGGATTCGGCCTGTAAAACCAGTACCTCGATGGCTTTGGAAAGCAGGAACATTTTTTTCAGTACCCCTACAAATTTGCAATTAACAACTGCATTGATGCAGCTTTGAATAGCCAGGTTGATATTTAAGTTATCGGCAGATAGGGCAGCCGACTCCCCTTTTAATATTTTATCGGCGAATCTCTTCAGTGTATCATTACCATCACGGGTAATGTTCAGAAAGGCCTCTTCGGTAAACTGGATCATGAATGATCGCATTTTTAGCTCTTCCACCTTCATTTTACCTTCTGCCTCACTTCCATAAAAAAGATTGTGCTGATTGGAGTTCAACTCAAACTGTTTGTTCAAATGCTTGTCGACCATAAGCAATTTACCTTGCAAACTAAAGTACATCGTTACCATCTTCATATCGCCACGCCAATCAAGCACGCCCTGCTCTCTGAATACAGATTCTGAATAACTCATCCGGATACCATTAAATATCCAAATACGCGTTTGCATATCGCCAAAAGGCAGGCTCAAATTAACCAGCTCCGTTTTTAGCTCATCCGTATTAAACCCGGCCTCATTAAGCGGATGGCTATACAGGATATTGTTACTGGCCGCATCTTTTAATTCAAATGGCATTACTCCGTATTATATAAATCATACTCCTTTTAGTGTAACAAACGACTACCAGATCAAGGGCATCTTTGTAATACAAAAACTGATCAAACCCTGGTAATCAATAGTAAGATACTAAAAAGCTCTTCTTGTTACTGATTACCAGATGATAGTAGTGATCTAAAAAAATGAATTTTAAAAAATTAAGACAAATGATCGAAATAAAAGGAAATGGGAACATAGTTTCCAAAGAGATACCGGTAAGCTCATTTATCAGGCTGCATCTGGCAGCAAAAGGGCTGATAGAGTTAGTGCCATCCGATGAAGAAAAAATAGTAATAGAAACCGACGAAAACCTGCTGGATTATTTCGAAGCCGTTAATTCGGGGCGCACTCTCTATATATCATCCGAAGCAAAATTCAGAAAGCCATCTTTTACCAGGTGCAACATCAAGGTTTATTTACGCCAGATAGACACACTTTATATACGTTGCGATGGTGGCGATGTAAATTGTAATAAAGCGATCACCCTGGATAACCCACTGGAAATAAAAATACAGAGTGTTGGCAATACTGTACTTAACATTTTTGCTCCCGCGATAAAAGTATTGAGCCAATGCTCAGGCAATGTTACCCTTAAAGGTAAATGTGATACGCTTACTATCAAAAACCAGAGCGAAGGGAATTTATTTGCCCTGGAGATGCTTGCAGATGATTTAAGTATTAAAAACATGGCGGAGGGTAATGTAGAACTATATGCCAACAGATCCATCAGTATTGCGCACTGGGGCCAGGGCGATGTACACTACGCGGGGAACGCAGTACTAACCGATGTAAAGCAGTACGGCGACGGCATCATTAAACACGTTAAATAATATGGACACTATCAATAAACCAATAATCATTATAGGAGCTGGTTATGCTGGCTTATCCCTGGCTTTGTTTTTGAAAAAAGCAGGCATATCATCTACTGTTTTTGAGGCTTATCCCGATGCAAAGAGCATTGGTGCAGGCATTGGCCTGGCTCCAAATGGCGTAAGCATACTACAGGAGTTGGGTTTAAGTGAAAAAGTGATCAATGCCGGAAAAACCATCGATTATAATAACTTCAGGAATTACAAAGGCAAATTCCTGGCCCGGATAAAAACCAATGCCATCAAAAAATTTGGACAACCATTTGTGACCATCTCCAGGGCCACATTGCACCAGATACTTTACCAGGAGGCAATTGAACAGGGTATTGGAATAAACTTTCAAAAGCGATTAAAGGATATCAATGAACACACTGAAGGGATAATCGCCATTTTTGATGACGAAAGTCGGGTTGAAGGTTCCCTGATCATTGGCGCCGATGGCATTCATTCGGCAACCCGGAAAATCATTTTCAACAATGCCTTTCCCGAAGAATATACTGGCTTTTATGGCTCCGGAGGATTTACGCAGAGATCGGCCGTTTGGCAACATCTTGGTCAATATGATCATGATGCACTTAACCTATCATTTGGGTTGAGCGGATTTTTTGGTTTTAGCTTCCAATCAAAAGATGAGCTGATGTGGTGGTGCAGCTTGGAACTACCTGAACAGGATGCCAAACAAACTTTAATGAATCTTCCTGCCGAAGCATTAAAGAACAAATTAGCTACTGATTATAAAGATTTTTATCAGCCTGTCCCACAATTAATAGCCAACTCAGATCATGTCATCAAAACTATCATGTATGATATGCCCAGCCTGCCCGAATGGCACAAAGGCAAAACTATTTTAATAGGCGACGCTGCCCATGCAGTTAGCCCCACAAGCGGACTGGGAGCTTCCTTAGCCCTGGAAGATGCCATGATATTAGCTAAGCTACTCAGGAAATACACTACAGCTGATTACCCTAAAGCTTTTTCCGATTTTCAATCTATCAGAAAGCCACGAGTGGAGAAGGTACGCGCCGATGCCCAAAAGCATAACAACGATAAAAAAGTGCACTCGCCAATCTCGGCCTGGTTTAGAGATGCGATGATGTCGATTTTTCTCAGACTACTCGGATTGGGGGCAACCGACTGGAAGTACGATTATAAAATTAAATGGGATGATCAATAGTAGAGAGGCTGTATCATCAATCATGATACTGCATCTTTGTTCTTTGAACTATCCGGATACCCAATTACGGATTGAGCTATACCCTTGGATTAAATTGGCTCAATTAACAAAAAAGTGGGTTTACATGGTTTACACTTTTTTGGGTTTATATTTAATTATTTAGCTGACAATCAAATAATTAAATAAATTTCATCATCAAAAAGTGGGTTTACATGTAAACCCACTTTTTGATGATGCGCTTAATTTTTAATTCATAGGCGCCACAATACCAAAAGCGGTCAATTTGATTTATGATACAGCCTCTTTGTTATTTGATAATTTCAGAAAACTCAAACAGTTGCAACAATAAACAATCTTGGGAATGGTAACAGCACAGAGCCATCTGCGTATTGTGGGTATGCTTTCGCTATTCCCTCTTCATATTGCGCCAGAAAAGCATTTCGTTCGGTATCATCAAGCGGCTCAATAAAAGGGCGAAGACCGGTTCCTTTAAACCACTCTACGATTGCCGCGGGGCCACCTTGCAACGGATGATGATAAACCGTACGCCAGATATCCAGCGTAGCAACCTTATCGCGTAGGTTACGATAATACCATTCAGCTCCCTCTCTGGTCATTCGTTTTGATGCATCGTTTAGCTTGGCAGCCCAAGGCCCATTTGCGGCAGTTTCACGCATGAGACGGTGCGCAGGCTCGTTAAAATTATCGGGCATTTGTACGGCCAGGCAGCCTCCTTTAGCCAATTTACCGATCAGCGCGGGGAACAGCGTCTGATGATCAGGAACCCATTGCAGGGCCGCATTCGCCAGGATAACATCATAGGGCCCGGTGTCGCGCCATGTTGAAATATCGTCGACCTCAAAATGAACATCCGGCAGGCGTTTACGTGCCGCTTCGATCATATTTTCAGAACTATCCATACCCGTAATTTTAGCATCTGGAAATTGAGCGCTCAACAACTCCGTTGAATTACCTGGGCCGCATCCAATATCAGCTGCTGTATTTACTTGATTTATAGGAACATTAAAAAGAAGATCCCGGATGGGGCGATTACGTTCATTTTCGAACTTTGAATATTGTGCGGAGGACCAACTCATATATTTTCATGTTTAATATTTAACAAAATACAGATAAAAAAATTGTACACGCAGAGTTGTTCGTTATTACCTTAAGATAACTCCAGGCACTGCTATTTCTATTAATTTTGCAGGCTCACACCACCAATACTATGCAACATTTGCTTGATAATCCTATCTGGAATGCTTTGATATCCGGAAATAATAACCTGGCTCAGGGTAATAGCCAGGTTAAATATTACGCCGAAAACGTAGCCCCTTTTGTTGGCTTTGAAGATTATTCAACGGCTAACTTTAATATCCTGCACGATCTTGTACCTGATCAGCGGGTTTTGGCCGTTGTTTCGGCAGAAGAAATTACCATTCCTGATAACTGGAAGGTGCTGAATAATATGAAAATATTACAACTGGTGTTTGATGGCCCATTACCACAGGTGTCGCTAAATCAAGAATTGGTTAGTTTAACAGATCAACACATACCAGCCATGCTTGCATTAACCCAAATGACCAATCCCGGGCCATTCTCCGAGCGCACCATCGATTTTGGTAATTACAAAGGCATTGTCATTAATAATGAGTTAGCTACTATGGCCGGATATCGTACCCAACCATCACCATATATTGAAATTAGCGCCGTATGCACCCATCCAAATCATCTGGGCAAGGGTTATGCAGGCACCTTAATTAATTATCATATACGCCAAATCATAGCAGCATCAGGGGTTCCCTATCTTCATTCACGTATCGATAATGCAAACGCCATAAGACTTTATCAAAAGTTGGGCTTTTCCATCAGGAAGGAAATGACTTTCAATATCATCCAAAAAAATTAACAAACAGGCCCGGCATTTTATGCCGGGCCTGTTTGTTTTATAATACTATTGATATATCAAAATTATGAATTACCCTTGATAAGTCTTGATATCCATACCAATAGCACAGCGCCAAAAAAGGCGGTAATCAGATAACCAATGCTCCCACCCCAATGGATGCCCAGCCATCCTAAAACAGCGCCACCGACCCATCCGCCGACTAAACCCAACAGAATATCAATAATAATTCCATAACCATCACCCTTCATCACTTTCCCTGCGAGCCAACCGGCAATACCGCCTAATAAAATTTGAAATAATACGCTCATAATTATAGGAGTTTAAGTTAAAAAATCAATTGATAACATCACCACAGCAGATTTGAAGCCACTAGTTACGCTTTTGTATTCAGAGAATTGTTTTATACTACTTCACAGGTCTTTAAGTACCCGTTAACTACATTTAGGTTTACATAAAGGTATTCATTATCTGTTACATTTGCAGAATACATTTATTTCATTTTCAAATAGCACTTATACCTAAAACACCAAATTTACTTTTGTACTTGCAGAATATGGTTTTCTGTCTATATTTGCACTCCCAACGCGAAAGTAGCTCAGTTGGTAGAGCACGACCTTGCCAAGGTCGGGGTCGCGAGTTCGAATCTCGTCTTTCGCTCAAAGCCCTTCCTTCAAAAAGATGGGCTTTATTTTTAAAAGGTTAACACCTGCTCAGATGGTGGAACTGGTAGACACGCAGGACTTAAAATCCTGTTCCCGTAAACGGAGTGCGGGTTCGATTCCCGCTCTGAGTACAAAACCCTGATACATGCCCGTATCAGGGCTTTTGTTTTTTGTGGTATGATGATAATAACAACCATAGGAAGAAGAATAAAGTAGATGCCCCGATTTTATTCAACTTATTATAAAAGCAAAAAGATTATTTTTACGCTATGAAAAATGTGCTATTGGCAAGTACTTCTGCTTTGTTTGGAGAAGAGTACCTCGCCTACCTGAAACCATTTATTGCAGACCTGTTTACCGGGGTAAAAGAAATCATATTTATTCCTTACGCCCAACCCGGCGGTATCTCACATGATGATTATACCCGGCAAGTTGCAGAAACATTTGCAAATCTGGGCATTACCGTAAAAGGGCTGCATAGTTTCAGCAATCCCAAAGCCGCAATTAAGGATGCCTGTGGATTTTTCACAGGGGGTGGCAATACTTTCCTGCTCGTGAAACAATTACATGAACAGGATCTGATGAACCCACTGAAGGAAGCGGTAGAAAAAGGCACCCCGTACCTGGGCACAAGTGCGGGTAGTAATATAGGCGGTGTCAATATGCAAACAACTAACGATATGCCTATTGTATATCCGCCTGATTTCGGCACCATGGGGCTGGTACCTTTCAATCTTAATCCCCACTACCTCGACCCCAATCCACAACTAAAACACAATGGCGAAACCCGCGAAACGAGGATTAAGGAATTCCACACCCAAAATACTATTCCGGTGGTGGGACTGCGTGAAGGTAGTTGGATCAGGGTAAAAAATGATGTTATAACCACTGAGGGTATGCTTGATTCACGGGTATTTAAACCGGGCAAACCTCCCTATGAGATAAGCCCGGGTACAATCCTCAGGTTTTAAGATTACAATAATAATTTAAGCGGACTTTATCCGCTTAAATTATTTCATTTTCGATACAAAAAGCACCTCAATCAATTTGTTCCTCAATCGCTTAACACATTGGCGTTTCTTTTTACAGCAAGCGGATACTGTTTTTCTATCCTGTTTAATACAACAACAATAGAATCACCTTGATGTATTAATCCCTTAAGAATAAGCTTGCCGGGTGATGACTCGGTATAATAAAGCACAGTTTTTTTGGTAGTATCGGCACGATTGCGTAAAGTGAATAAGTGTTTAACCGTATCCGCCTGATACCCATAAAATAATCTACCTATATTACCATAATATTCTGTAGTCCGGATCTTATTTTGAGTATTTAACTTAAAAGGCTTGGCCACCCGGATACTGATGGTATTGAATTTTTCAAACACAACGTTTTGCCAACGCAAAGTATCGTCTGGAGCATATGGCAAAAGTTTATTATTGATTCTGAACTCGCTCACATCATAAAAACCGGTAAAGTGTTGCAAGCCACTATCAAGCGGTAATTTAAAGGTTTTACCCGATGCGTAAAGATTGCCATATTGATACCCCCGGTAAATCAGGAACACAAAAATAAACGCCGATTTAAGCGCGATACGTGTAGTCCGTTTCCATTGCCTTGAAAAAGCAGGTGGTTGAATATACTCGACCGCTGCCTGCTGATGCCTGATCAGGATGGTATAAAATTTATCCGCGTCCTTTGCTAAAAGTAATAATGAAAGCAATAGCAGATGCAGGCTGGCCAGCTCTACCCCGGCGTCGTAACCAATATTTACAAACCATATAGGCAACAGTATCGCTATCATCATCAACGCGCCTAAGGTAGCAGTACGCCTAAAAAGGATCAGAACTGTTGCCGTGAGCTCAAATATTCCGGCAAAGACCTCAAAAAAAGGCGAGACACCGGTAGTGAGCCAATAAAGCTTCCCGGGAGTAAAATCGCCCAGATTGGTATTTAACTGGCTCAATGTTGGGAAAGGCATTTGCACCGGGAATACCTTGGCAATAGCAAACCACGACATCCGCAAAGCTATCTGATAACGAACCAGTATAAAGAACCAGTTGTAAAGGCCATTGTCGTTGTCCTTTACTTCCAGTACATTTTGCTCTTTGCGCTTATATCGTTCTGTCAGCGCCCAAACGGCGCCAAGTGCAAAACAAACCAACAAAGTAATGAGCCAGCCTCCATAATTTTTACCACCATGACTGCTAAAAAACCATGGATTATTCTGACTGATCACATCGAGCCAGCGCCATGGATAACCTTTAACCGAAAAGCCAGCGTCAAAATCCTGTTGATAAAAAGCGGGTAAAAGGGGTATTATCGTTATAACGGCATATATGGTAAACGTTCTTAGAAGAATCTTCTTCAGCACACCCCAGTTAAGCGTTGTATTACCTGTTATCCGGGTCATAGCTTAGGATAATCTTTTGTTTACGATATCCCAGTTCACCACGTTCCACCAGCCAGCCACATATTCATTCCGCCTGTTTTGATATTTGAGATAGTAAGCATGTTCCCACACATCCAATGCCAGCAAGGGCGTACCTTTTACTACTGCATTATCAAAAAGCGGATTATCCTGGTTGGCTGTGGAGGCAATAGTCAACTTTCCATTCGCATTCAGTAACCATACCCAACCCGATCCAAAACGACCAAGCGCCGCTTGTGTAAACTGCTCTTTAAATTGCTCAAATGAACCAAAGGCCGTAACAATAGCATCTTTGATCTTGCCATCGGGCCCGGTAGAATTGGGCGTTAAACTTTGCCAAAAGAAGTTATGATTCCATACCCCACCTCCATTGTTTCGTGCTTTTGGCGAAAGTTGTGAAGCATGATCAAAGAATTCCTGCTCGGTACTAAATGTTAACTTTTCGGCTACGATAGCTTCGTTCACATTTTTAATGTAGGCGGCGTGATGTTTGGTGTAATGAATTTCGTTGGTTAGCCCATCTATGTGTGGCTCCAATGCTTTATAATCAAAACCAAGCGGTACCTGGCTAAACTTTAAAATATCGCCGGTGTTTACCAAAGCTTCGTCCTTGCTATATGCCGCAAACGCCTTATCGGTGTTTAAAATCAGCGGACCTGTTAAAGCCACCGCGGCTGTTACTTTAAGCGTATTTTCAATAAATTGTCTTCTGCTGTTTGTTTTCATAAAATGTATTATTGATGATTTACTTAAATAAGGTTGCCCGGCCCATCAGCCGGGACAACCTCTTTTACACAGTTTATTCCACCATCCTGTGTTTTATTTTTGATTTAGTTATGTGTAAGTATGGTTGCCCCTACGGTTGAAGCTCCTGGCGTTCCGTTGATATAAATGGTATAAATCTTCCCTGCGTTAAGCGTTACATTATTTAGCTTATCGTTCAGAATGTTTACGGAGGAACGGTCTGTGGTATTTGTTACCGAGAAATTAACCGTCCCCGCATCAACGGCAACAAAAGGCCCTAATGACCATGTGTTTAAACCAGCTCCCGATAATACAGAACCACCAGCCCGGCCGTAAACCGTATTGGTAAAAAGAGCAGTTTGGCCGGCTATGCCAAAATCGACAGCAGGGCTTCCGGGCGCAAGGTTTACAAACCGCACCTTAGCCTTTCCCGTTGCCGGAGCACTGAGATCATCATAAAAAAGGATCAGCGAATCAGCAGTGGACTTAACATTTTTCACGGCGAACACGGTATGGTAATAATTGGCAATGGGGCCGTTAGGGCCTCCTGCCGATGTAAAAGTGGCGCTGTTACCAAATTGCCGTGAAGCTTTATATGAAGTGTTGGTTCCTTCGGTAAAATTGATCTGCACATCACCAAACTGGGTGTCTAAATAAGGGCTTTTACTATTTATAGGTAAAGCGGTTTGGGTTACCTGGGTAGTGTATACCCAAAATTGGATGCTGGCATTTACGGGCCGTGCATTCACAAAACTGATATGTGCTGCAAGCGCAGGTCTGTCGGCGGCATTAATGTCTAAATAATCAGTTTTCTTGCAGGATGATAGAAGAGCTACTATCAAACCAAATAGTAGCCCTATTTTATTAAAGTTTAATATTGATGCTCTTTTCAGGAATTGTTGGTGTGATTTAAATATACTTTTCATGCTTAAGCTATTATAAATGAGCTGATAGTTTAATAAAAGGCTGGATACCGGCACTACCGTTCTGGATACCAACAACAGTGGGATTGCGCAAACCGGATATGGATGGGTCAGAATAATCACCCAAAACATTGAATACATTGTTAACACCTGCTGTCGCCTGTATCTTGTCGGTAAACTTGTACCCTACAGAAAGGTCGGTAACCCAAATAGGCTTAAGGTTTTGATAAAAGTAAACCGGGTTTAGCGGATCACTGGCGCTTAACAATGTGGCTGTGGTTACTTTACCAAAGTAGACCGTACGTGCCAGGAAAGTGAATTTATCTATACTGTAGATACCCTGTAGGTTAACCTTCTGCGCCGGAATATTGGTAGTTACTCTTGCCCTTTCGCCCGGACTAAGGATAACATTCTTGTATTTGTCGAGCCCTTTTGGGGTATTTACCTGGGTTACTTCGTTCTTTTCAAAGTTACCACCAAGCAGGAAGTTTATATTTCCCTTATCAAGCAACAACTTATAGCTTCCTGTAAACTCGATGCCTTTGGTGCGTGTACTAAATTCATTGTAGAAAAAGTTGGCCTGCGCGGCACCTGTTTGCTGAAACAGATTTTTCACATCCTGCGGCAGGTTAGCATCTGTTGAAGTAAAGTTGCCGGTATTACCTACCCGGTTATCAATATCGATCAGGTAAGAATCAACCGTTAATTCCACATTACTGCCCGGTGCTGAAGTTAGGCCCAGTGCATAACCCTTTGATTTTTCTGGCGATAATTTAGGAATACCCAGTGCTCGCGCGGCTGCACTTTGATTTGATGCCGTAAGAATGTCAACTCCCCTGCCCTGTTGAAAAGTAGTTGATATTGATGTATAATAAGATTGTGCCAGATCAGGCGCTCTGAAACCTGTATTGGCCGATCCGCGAATACTGAGCCATCTTGCAAAACTATATCGGGTAGCAGCTTTCCAGGTAAACACATTGCCAAAGTCAGAAAAGTACTCAGCACGGCCCGCTGCCGAAACAAGCCAGGCTTTAGTTACATTGAGTTCCAAGTCCGCATAGCCTGCGGTAACCGAACGGTTCACGTTAACCGCATTCTCAGGCCTGAAACCCAAATGGATCTGTGAACCGGCAGCTAAACCATTTAACGAAGTAACACCCGCGTTGGAGAGATAAGGAATACCCCCGGTTGTAGTATCTACATTAACAATAGTACGTTGGTCGGCTTTTGAATAGGAAGCTTCTTCACCGGCAATAATCTGGAAACCTTCAACACGGTGCTGAACACCAAAGGCAACATTCAAGCCTTTTAATATTTTACCAAAATACTGGGTAAAATCAAGTCCTGTGGTGTTTTGACTTGCATTATAACTGCCTGCATCAAAACTGGTCGGGCTTTTTAAACCGAGACTGGCGTTCAGGGAGTTATCAACCCGGTTGCCGAATATATTTTTACCGTATACATTGGAGAAATCCACATTCCATTCTCCCACCTTACCTCTTATACCGATGGCAATAGACTCATCTACAATATTATTTTCCATGGCTGGTAAAAAACCATCGGGATAAATGAAGTTGTTGTTACGCGATGTCCAGCCAGGTAAACGGTAAGTGGCAGTAAATTGTGAGTTTCGGCTGCTGATACCACCAAAGGCATACAGTTCTGCCGAGTTCTTCAGGGGCAAGCCTGCATTAAAAAACAACAAAGCGTCCTGACCGGCATTTGAGCCACTTGCCCGTTGATCAAAAAAATGACGGTCGATACCACGGCTTTTTAAAATGGCATCATCAATTTCTTTGGTATAAATAGCATCGTATCCACGTGTATTGGCACCTCCGCCATAAATCGGCCCATTATATAAACCAGCATCTCCCTTCCCCGATGGCAGGGAGATTGCCTGGGTAGCATATTCTGTGGTAATATTAACATATCCTCCATTGTTGCCTAAACCTACCCCATAATTGGCACTGGTACGGGTAACAGCTCCATCTCCACGCCTGCGTACACTTCCGGATGTATTGACCACAAAATCATCTGTTTTTTTCTTAAGCACGATGTTGATAACCCCGGCAATAGCATCTGATCCGTATTGGGCTGCAGCTCCATCCCTCAGAATCTCGATCCGGTCGATTGCACCTGTCGGGATAGCATTGAGATCATAGCCAGTTGAACCATTACCCAAACCACCATAGTTCACGTTAGCGCTTTTATGCCGGCGTTTACCATTCACTAACACCAATACCTGATCGGGGCCCAGGCCACGGAGCTGGGCGAGGCTAAGCGCAGAGCCGGCATCACCGGCATTACTTCCATTAACCGAATGAAATGATGGCGAAATATATTGCAATATCTGCGTTACACTTACCTGCGGTGCCGATTCAAGCAGGGGTTTTATATCGATAACATCCACCGCCACGGGTGAGTTTAGTTTGGTACGGTTGGCATTACGTGAGCCGACTATCTGCACCTCATTAAGTGCATTACTTTTAGCTGGCTTTAAACTGATGCTGAATTGTTTGGTGCCATCAATTTCAACTTCCTGGCTTTCAAAACCTATAAATGAAAAGACCAGGTATTTACCGTTGCGGATAATAATACTAAAGCTGCCATCGGCTTTGGTAACAGCACCTTCATTTAATCCTTTAACAGTAACAGACACCCCTGGCAGCGGAGCTTTATCATCGGCGGAGGTTACAACCCCGGTTACCGTTCGTTTTTGTGCCAATACCTTTTGCCCAAAAATCAGGGCGAGGAACATAAGCAAGAGTACAATTTTCTTCATTTTACAATAGTTCAAGGGCAAAGCAGTGGCTTCGGCAGAACAAAAAATATCCTGCCGGCAAATACCTGCCGACTGTGATCAATTAATTATTTATGGGGAGTATTTTAATTTGAAGCCGTTTGCTTAAAACGGTCATCGGTGAGCGCTTTTAAAAATTCAACTATGTCATCAATTTCGCCCGCAGTCAGGTTAAGTGGTTTTTCAAGTGCGAGGTCGCGGTTAATACCGTCTTTAACTACCAGCGAGGGGTTATTGTAATACTCAACTACACTTCGCAAAGTTTTGAATTTACCGTTATGCATATATGGAGCGGTAACTGCCACATTGCGCAAACTGGGTATCTTAAATTCACCCTCTTCGGTTTTGTTTTTTGTGATGGCTGACCGGCCCGGGTCGTTCAAATCTTTACCATTATATAAACCGATGCTTTTAAACCTATCGGCTGTAAAATCCTCGCCCGAATGACAGTTGTTACAGTTGGCTTTACCTATGAATAATAACCGACCGCGTGCGGCAGCAGCAGATATAGCATGGTCATCGCCGTTAATATACCGGTCATAAGGACTGTTGGAGGTTTCAAGCGTACGCTCAAATGAGGCTATGGCTTTCAACAAATTATCTTTAGTGGGTGCTGATTTAAATATTTTTTGAAATGCATCTGCATAGTATTTATTGTTATTTAGTTTTTTTACGGCATCTTCAATCGGAAGTCCCATTTCTGTAGCCGATGTTATGGGCCCTAAGGCCTGCTCTTCGAGCGAAGCGGCGCGGCCATCCCAAAAAAGATGAGGTCTGCCAGAAAGATTGGTTAATCCCGGCGAATTCCTGGCGGTTAGATTACCTTTTATGCCAATACTCAGGGCGCTGGTATCGGCAAATGCGAATTCTGGTTTGTGGCAAGAGGAGCAACTAATGGTATTGTCGCCCGATAGTATGGGGTCAAAAAATAGTTTTTCGCCCAGTTGCTCTTTGGTTTGCACATCATCTTTGGTGCCAACAAAACTCATAAATCCTATCCATGTTATGATAGCCGTTAAAACCAGAAGTATTTTTCCTTTTTTCATATCAGTATGCATTTAAGCCGCAGGTTAAATTTTCAGTCCTCGGCCGGGGTATTCAATGCACCCCGGCTTCAGACTTACTCCACTTTACATGAGTTTTTAAATGCTTTTATTAGTCAAAACAATGGCCCTCCACCTCTATTTTGGTGGCTTACGTATTAAATATTGCTGGTTACTGCGCGTTTGCGGTAAGGTTTACATTCAGATCGAAATCATCATAGATCACCTTATCGCCTAAGTTTTCAAAAAAGTTTTTTGAACGGAATTTGATGTCATATTTAGTACGGTCGACGGTTATTTTGGCGTTGGCGGTTAACTTTTTACCATTAACAGCAATCGTAGCCGGAAAACTGACGTCATTCGTGATGCCTTTTATAGTTAGCTTACCTTTAACATCGTATTGATTGCCGCTGGTTTTAGTAACAGAACTTATTACAAAGCTTGCTTTAGGGAACTTACCGGTGTTAAAAAATGTCTCGCTTTTTAATGTGGATACCAACTTATCGTTCGATGCCTGGTCGGTCAGATCCGCATCGGTAATGGTATTCAGATCGATATCAAAGCTTCCGCCTTTAAGGTTATTGTTTTCAACCGCGAAATTACCATTACTGATCTTTACTTCGCCGTTATGGTCGCCTGTAGCTTTTTTGGCGGCCCAGGTAAGCTTGCTGTTTTCGTTATCGACTTTAAAAGAGGCGGTTTTAAAGTTCTTTTTATGATCAATCGTTTTAACTGCACCAGGCTTGCCTTTTGTAAGCTTAACGGTTTTTATAGTTGATGGGGTGAACGATGTTAACGCTACGGATGCTGTAAATAGAACAGCGCCTAAAAATTTTGTCATAGTGGTTGTGGTCATTGGGGTTAAATTAAATTAAACCCGGCCAGGTTGTTACCCTGCCGGTCAGGTGTTTTTTATTTTCCTTTTAAAGTTTCGTTATTGCTTTCAACTGCATTAGTTTCATTAGTAGGTGCAGGTTCAGCAATCAGTTCGTCCAGCAGTTTGTTAAACTTCTTTTCGTAATCCTGGTAATATTTACCGGTAACCGTTCCTGTATATCCCGTGTAGATTTCCCTGACATCACCCTTCCTGTCAATAATAATGGTTGTTGGGAAAGCCACGAATTTGTTTAGCGCGGGCAATTTTTGCGATACCAGTTTTTTATCGGCCAATCCGCCAAACAGAATATCATATTTGATATTATATTTTTCCTTAAGCTTGCCTAAGGTGTACTGGGCATATTTAAGACTGTCTTTTTGTTCAAAGCCTATAGCTATCGCTTCCACACCGCGGTTATGGTTTTTATTGAACCAGGGCGAAAGGAATACGGTTTGATCGGTACAATTAGGGCACCAGGTACCAACTATCTCAATAATGGTAACCTTACCTTTGTATTTGGCATCGCTTAATGAAACCGGTTTTCCGGTAAGATCAGGAAATGTAAAATCAAGCTTTTTATAGCCTTCTTTTAAATAGGTTAATTTGTATGGGTCTGGTAACTCAGCCCGATCATCCTTTATGGCATCAAACTTGGTATTATCATAAATACCCTGTCCTATTTCGCCACTCAGGGTACCATCAGCATTGATCTTACCTTTATAAATTTTAGGGCTGGGGCCGGTAAAGCCGCTCAGCTCAAATTCATCTCCCTGTACGGTACCTTCCAGTTCGCGGCTATCGCCGGTTACCTGCATAATAACGCCCGTAAGCTTATTACCTGTTTGCTTCAATATAGCTACTTTATTAGGTACCTGGTCTTTTGAATAAACCTTCAACTCCCATTTACCGGTTAAATTAGCTGCCGGTGCAATGTCCTTTCCCGGCTCAACAAAACGATAGCTTTTACCATATTCGGCTGTAAACGGCAATGAATTCCCTCTGAAACCGGGTACCAGGCTACGGTATTCACCATTTAAGGTTCCGTCGTCTTCTACCTTGGCAACCAGGGCGGCATCATAGGTATTCATTTTGATAAATACCGAATCTTTACCAATCTGTTTAACATGGAAGTCATCACGACGCGTACCATTGAGTAGTGTAAATACAGCATGCTCCGCATCCTTGCCTTTCAATTCAAAATTGAAAGGAACTTTACTTTCGGCTACGGTAAATACACCACGCCATACGCCTTCCTTAATAAATTTCACCGGCGGGTTTTTATCTGCCGCGAATGCGGCACCACTAAACAACAAGCCTATAGTCAGGCATTTGAATGAGGTGATTAAATTGAGTGTTTTCATTTGATAAATAGTTAGTTATAGATCAATTAAGTTTATTTTCCTTGTTTTTCGGATGAATCAGCGATAGCCGCTGTTTCAGGTGCCGGTTCGGCTATCAGTTCATCTAGCAGCTTGTTGAATTTTTTCTCATAATCCTGGTGATATTTGCCGGTGATAGTTCCGGTATAGCCAGTATATATTTCCCTTACATCACCTTTTCTGTCGATAATTATTGTTGTTGGGAAGGCAATGAATTTGTTAAGAGCCGGGAGTTTTTGTGATACCAGTTTTTTATCGGCTAAACCTCCAAAGGCGATATCATAGTTAATGGCATACTTGTCCCGAAGCTTACCTAAAGTGTATTTGGCATAATCAAGGCTATCTTTCTGCTCAAATCCAATGGCTATAGCTTCTACACCGCGATTATGATTTTTGTTGAACCAGGGCGACAGGAAAACAGTCTGATCGGTACAGTTAGGGCACCATGTACCGATAATCTCTACAATCACCACCTTACCTTTGTATTTATTATCGCTCAGTGACACTTCTTTACCATCAATACCAGGGAAAGAAAAATCCAGCTTTTTATAACCTTCTTTTAAAAAAGTAAGCTTATATGGGTCAGGTAGCTCCACATCAGTTTTTTTAGCGGCATCAAACTTGAGGTTTTTATAGATGCCGAAACCTTCTTCGCCGCTGATAGAGCCATCCGCATTGATCTTACCTTTAATAATAAAGGGGCTCGGACCGGTAAAACCGCTTAGGGCAAACTCATCACCCTGTACGGTTCCTTCCAATTCGCGCGTGTCACCAACTACAGTCATCACCACGCCGGTGAGTTTGTTACCTTTTTGTTTTAATAGGGCGATAGATGCAGGGACGGCCTCTTTACTATAGGTTTTGATTTCCCATTTACCGGTCAGATCGGCCGTAGGTGCCACGTCTTTTCCTGGCTCAACAAATCGGTATGTTTTGCCGTACTCGGCTGTGAATGGCAAAGAGTTACCTCTGAAACCTGGTACCAGGCTGCGGTATTCACCACTTAAAGAGCCGTCGTCTTCAATTTTGGCAACCAGCGCGGCATCGTAGGTATTCATTTTGATATAAACCGAATCGACCCCAATAGACTTCACATGGAAATTATCTCTGCGAGAACCATTGATTAATGTAAAAACAGCATGCTCGGCATCTTTGCCTTTCAGCTCGAAATTAAAAGGCACCTTGGATTCGCTTACGGTGAATACACCGCGCCATTTTCCTTCTTTTATAAATTTCGGTTTAGGGTTTTCATGAGCTGACAACACGGTAACACCGCTAAGCAGCAAGCCGGCAGAAAGCAGCCTGGCTTTGGTCAGGTAGTTTGTGATTTTCATTTTTATAAGTTTTAGTTGTTAGTAATTGATAAATAGCGTGTTAAAAATTTGGCGCAAGGAATTCTCTCCCGCCCGGATGGGACGAGTTAAAAAACCGCAGCAAAATTTCAGGGAACTGCTCCTTTAAAACCAGAAGGCATACTGAACCAAACAACAACATCGCTTGATGTTTGCCGGTTGCGTGCGGAAATGCAGGTACTTAAATGTGTTCATGATTTTTAGTTAATTTATATTTCCAGAGCCTTATTGCTTCGGAAAAAAGTTTAGCACTTATTTCAATAATGAAAAGTTGCTATAAGATCATAGAGACTTCCTCTCCCTTATTCTTTATAAATCAACTAATTAATGGTGGGGTTAATTAGAATGCTGTAAAGGTAACAATAAATATTATAAATACAATTAAATCTATGGATTTAGTAGAATATTTTTATAAACAGTAGTTTCCATTAATTTCATACCTTGTAAGCAATCAACATCCTGGTCTGTACAGCACACGCCTGTTTTACCACCATAGCAAAGCAACGCACTTAGTACAGCCAGGATGTCGATCTTACATCAGATCAATTTCCGGGATAAACCACATGAGTTAACAATACGGGTGACAACAGAAAAGGGCGCCACCATTCTGTATGTGGATTTTAGTGATAAATTTCGATTTCATGGTATTTGCTTGTATAAGCCGAGGTAAAAGCAAGCGCTTATCTACCCGGCATCTTTATTAGTTTAACAGGTCAATTGGTGGCTAATGAGCTATTAAACTATATTATTAAATCTTTTACTTTACCGGAATACTGAATTCAACATCTTCGGGGGGTAAACACTGCTTATTGCTGCATACCATATAATTCAATGTACCATTAACCAATGCTTGCCCGTTTTTAAGTTTTACTTTTTGCTGAAATACAACCGACTGCTCAAAATATTGTACGTTCATACTAAACGACTTCTCATACTTGCTAACCGACTTAGGTTCTGAGGTATTACCGACAAGCGTGTAGTCACCGCTTTTGTCAAACCTGAACGAGGTTTTTATCGGCCCGCCATCAGCAACGTTTTGTGAATATATATGCCAGCCCTTATCAATAGTTGCTTTTATCAGCACAATGGCCTGTTCGTTGTCAATTTTCTTTGCCCCGTATGACCATTTTACAGGTGTCAGGATCTGGGTATAAGATGCTGTGCTAATGATGGAGATTAAAGCCGTAAGTATTAATTTTTTCATTCGGAGTTATATACTGATAATGTATTTTATTTGATCGCGTAACAGGTAAATAATCAGCGACAACAATACATATCTGCAAAGTGCGTAGTAGCCAAGGTTTTGTCGGTTTTCATATATAAACAGGTTCTATCTTTTTCAATTGTTTTTCATATTCAATAAAACTTACCCGAGAAAGAGCTGTGGAGATATTTGTATAAACAACCTGTAGCATCTTATCTTTCTCCCTTTACAGGAGCAGGAATTAGCACCTTTTACAATATAAAGAGTTGTACAGGTTGCCAAGACTTCATGGGGCCTTTCCCTCCGTCTTATCTGGATAAGTATTAAAGAACTGATGACACAAACATACAATAAAATCTATAATTCCTATAGATTTTATATATTTTTATTTCTTATCATTGCAACGCGGGTGCTAACAAATTGAAAAGCACCTCAAAATCAATCTTTAAAACATTTATTCATTCAAAATGCCCGATCAAAAACCAAAACAAACAGCCCTTGGCGATGTAGCCGCCAGGCAGTTGGCCATTGCCACCCGTACCGTTCCGCAATTATCAACCATCACCCCGCGTTGGTTAACACATTTATTAAACTGGATCCCTGTTGAATCAGGCGTTTACCGGTTAAATAAAGTTGTTGACGCCAATAATGTGGAAGTGGATTGCTCTAACCGCGACGAGCGTGAGCTTCCATCAACCTATGTTGATTATGAGGAAAACCCGAGAGAATACAACCTGAGCGCGGTAAATACCGTATTGGATGTGCACACCAGGGTATCTGACCTCTACAGCAAACCTTATAATCAGATAAGTGAGCAATTACGCCTTACTATTGAAATTGTTAAAGAACGCCAGGAAAGTGAACTGATCAACAACAAAGAATATGGTTTACTAAGCAGCATAGCCCCATCCCAAAAAATCAAGACAAGACTAGGCCCTCCTACTCCTGATGATCTGGACGAACTGATAACCAAAGTTTGGAAAGAACCGGGATTTTTCCTGCTGCATCCATTAGCCATAGCCGCTTTTGGCCGCGAATGTACGCGCCGGGGTGTACCGCCGCCTACCGTTTCTTTATTCGGATCTCAGTTTATCACCTGGAGAGGTATCCCACTTATCCCATCCGATAAACTGCCTATAGTTAATAATAAATCAAAAATCATCCTCTTACGTACAGGCGAAAGCCGTCAGGGTGTAGTAGGTCTGTTTCAGCCAGGGTTACCAGGCGAGCAATCACCAGGATTATCTGTGCGGTTTATGGGCATTAATAATAAAGCTATTGCCTCATATCTGGTGTCGCTTTATTGCTCATTAGCTGTTTTGGTTGATGATGCTATAGCTGTTTTGGAAGATGTTGATTTAGGCAACTATTATGAGTACAAATATTAATCCGGACAACCTGCCCAACTTACAGGAGCTGGAGCAACTGGCCAACCAGTTCTTTAAAGCCGGACCTAGTGGGATTGTAAATCAATTCCCCGTTCAACAAGCTCCTGAAGCTTTTCAGTTACCCGGCAACATACCTGATACAGGTTTATTTAATCCTGGGAATGTGAATGCCCCGGCCAGTTCAATTCCGTCAAGTACAATTGGAGGTAGCGGTGTTTTGCCATCGGCCATTAACCAGGGTAATGCAATTAATCTTAAAGATCCGCAAACCAGTTTCGCTGATCCTAATCTGAACGCACATTCTAATTCTTCGGCATCTGTTCAGCATAGCCCGATTAACGCTTTTGGAGGGCAGTTACCTTCACAACCTAATTTAGGCTATGACTCTTACCTGGTGAAAACTGATCTTATACCGGATGTAGTTTTAAAGCAAAACTTCCAGGTTGAGCAACTTTCATCTGCTCCCGAAAACCTGCTCCACTTACCCTATCAGCAAGATCAGGCTTTTGAAGTTGAATTGAACAAGATATTAAGTAATATCCATACATCTGGCCCTTCAAACGCTTTACCATTTACCGGAGAACCTGCTGCTACTGAAATTCCGTTTTATTTTCTATCGAATAATCATGGATTGCCTGCAGTAAAGTCAGACCAGGAAAAAATTAAACAGGCCGGTATCAGTAATATTATTAGTCCGCCGTTTGATGTAAATATCATCCGGCGCGATTTCCCGATATTACAGGAGCAAGTAAATGGCAAACCCCTTGTATGGCTTGACAACGCGGCTACTACCCAAAAGCCAAAACAAGTAATTGATCGCATTAGCTATTTTTACGAGCACGAAAATTCAAATATCCATCGTGCAGCACATGAACTCGCGGCAAGGGCAACCGATGCTTATGAAGGGGCACGTCAAAAAGTGCAAACCTTTCTGAATGCTGCTTCCATAAACGAGATCATTTTTGTACGTGGCGCAACTGAAGCCATTAACCTGGTAGCCAAAAGCTGGGGTGAGCAAAACCTGACAGCAGGTGATGAGATTATCGTAAGCCACCTGGAACACCATGCCAACATTGTTCCATGGCAACAACTGGCCGCCAAAAAGGGTTTAAAAATAAAGGTTATACCTGTTGATGACGACGGACAAATCATACTTGATGAGTATGTAAAATTACTCGGGCCTAAAACAAAACTGGTTTCATTTACTCAGGTATCCAATGCTTTAGGCACAGTTACTCCGGCAGCGCAAATTGTTCATCTGGCGCATTTGGCAGGAGCTAAAGTATTGGTTGATGGCGCTCAGTCGGTATCGCACATGCCGGTTAATGTACAAGCATTAAATGCCGATTGGTTTGTCTTTTCAGGACACAAGGTATTCGGGCCAACTGGTATCGGTGTGATTTATGGTAAAGAAGATCTGTTAAACCAAACCCAACCCTGGCAGGGTGGCGGTAACATGATCAAAGATGTTACTTTTGAGTATACCCAATATCATGATGCACCCAGCCGGTTTGAGGCCGGAACAGGTAACATCGCTGATGCCGTTGGTCTTGGTGCCGCTATTGATTATGTAAGCAGACTGGGTATGCCTGCCATTGCTCAATATGAGCATTACCTGCTTGTTTATGCAACGCAATTACTAAAAGAGGTGAAAGGCTTGCGACTGATAGGCACCGCGGCAGATAAAGCCAGCGTTCTGTCATTTGTACTGGATGGCTATAAAACCGAAGAGGTTGGCGCGGCGCTTAACCAACAAGGAATTGCCGTAAGATCAGGGCATCACTGTGCCCAGCCTATCCTTAGGCGGTTTGGTGTGGAAAGCACCGTAAGACCTTCACTGGCTTTCTATAATACCTGCGCCGAAATTGATTTACTGGTAAACACGCTTCATCATCTTAAACGGTAATGCACAAGTATGAAAGAGGATAAACTCGACAGCTTTATACAATTGCTTTATCAAACCCATAAAGCCGAATGGGAGGCTACACCAAAGATCAGACAGTGCGTTGGATGGCTGTCTGATCTCTTTGAATTTTTGTTTCCCAATAATCACGCGAACAAATTATCCATATATGGTGGCCATCTGAAAAAGAACCAGATAGATCTTGAAAACATACTGCTAAGCTATCTCGATCCAAAGGATATTAATATTGAAGAAGCTGTGATTGCATTCTATGATTCATTGAATGAAATTTATCAGAATCTTCGGCTCGATGCATCCATGATCTATGAAAAAGATCCGGCGGCTACCAGTGTACATGAGGTGATTGTTTCCTATCCGGGCTTTTATGCTATTGCCGTATATCGTATAGCACATCAGCTTACCCTGCTCGCCATTCCTATTTTACCAAGAATATTATCTGAGCACGCGCATGGCAAAACCGGTGTGGATATTCATCCTAAAGCTCAAATTGCTGTACCCTTTTGTATCGATCACGGTACCGGCATAGTTATAGGTGCAACCAGTATTATTGGTAAATACGTTACCATCTATCAAGGGGTAACGTTGGGCGCAGCGCAGGTAAGTAAAGAACTATCCGAAACCAAGCGGCATCCTACCGTGGAGGATAATGTGGTCATTTATGCCCGCAGTACCATTTTAGGTGGTCGTACCGTGATTGGTCATCATAGTATAATTGGAGGCAGTGTATTTTTAACCAAAAGCGTTCAACCCTTTTCACATGTTTTTAATACCCACCAATTAAGAATTGAGGTAAAGGAAAACTTGTAATAATTTTTTCAACTATGGTTTCTAAACTCAGTTCATCAGAGATAATACATTACCTGCTTATTCTTTTAGTTATCCTGATACCGGCAAGATTATTGGGCGAACTATGCCGCAGGTATAAATTGCCAGCTATTATTGGTGAGATCTTCGCTGGTATTATTGTTGGCCCTACGCTGCTGGGGTTATTATTCCCTGATCTTTTTAAAGGCATCTTCCTATCCACTCCGCATGCTTTTCAGGCATTTGACGGTATTGCCAATATTGGCATTATTTTACTCATGTTTATTGCCGGCTTTGAGGTAGATCTGAAACAGATAAGGCAGAATGGTAAACAAGCCATCAGTATAAGTCTTACAGGCATTATATTCCCTTTTGCTATTGGTTTTGCAGCCGTATGGTTTCTGTATCAAAGTCATTTTGCCAATGGCTTTAACAATCAATTAGTCACTTCGTTATTTTTTGGAACCGCGCTCTCTATAACCGCACTTTCGGTGATCACCAAGATATTACTTGACCTCGACATTCTTAATACACGCATAGGCAATATCGTATTAACAGCTGCCATGGTTGATGATTTTCTGGGCTGGATCTTATTCTCGGTTATTATTCAGCTGATGAATGTTGGCAAAGGTGAGGCCTCCTTTTGGGCGGTGAGTATAGTTATCCTTTATGCAGTTTTCATGTTAACGGGTGGGCGCTGGCTTATCCACAAACTAATGTCTTTTGCGGGCAAAGGAGAAAAGCCCGGCAGGGTGCTTACCATGGCCGTTTGCCTTTGCTTGATCAGCGCTTGCATTACCGAAGGGCTTGGCGTACGCGGTATATTTGGAGCCTTTTTGGTTGGTGTGGGTATTAATGATTCTGCATATTTTACAGAGAAACACAAACATGTGCTGCATCAATTCACTATCAATGTATTAGCACCGTTGTTTTTTGCTTCGGTTGGGTTAAGATTGAATTTCATAGCCAATTTTAATCTCGAAATTGTGGTGATCATCCTGGTTATAGCCTGCCTTGCAAAACTCATAGGCGCCGGAATAGGCAGCGCTATGAGCGGCATGACCAAAAACGAATCAATAGCTGTTGCCTTTGGAATGAACGCGAGAGGTTCGCAGGAGATTGTTTTAGGATTACTGGCCCTGCAGGCAAAGATCATAAGTGAGCCTGTATTTGAAGGGCTGGTGGTAATGACTGTAGGCACCATGATCATATCGGGCCCGATTATGAAACATTATTTTTTGAAAGAACAAAAATTGCAGTTAGAAACTAAAACTATCCCTGTATAAGAGGGGCTTATTTTAATACAGATCAACAGGAAATCTTGATGCGCTGATTAAAAATAGATCAGATTGCAACTGCCCATTGATTTCTACCCTGAGAATTGCTGTCGGGCCAAAACCAACATTTTCCTAATCACTTATGAATAAGGAGGTAAACACATGGTTGCAAAACTCATCAAGTGATGCGCCATGATTTAAACCCGGGCCCGCAAGAGATGTTTGTACTGCGGGCGGAATCAATTCGGCAACCCGGCATCTGGTAGCAGATAGAGCGTGCCGCAAGGTAATCGTATAATGATGTAAAGCCGCTTTACAGGTACTGTAAACCGGCGCGAAAGCCTGCGGTATATATGCCCCGCCCGAAGTAACGTTAACAATCAACGCATCTTTTCCGTTATTTAATATTAAGGGAGTAAGCAAGAGGTTCAGATGGATGGGACCGGAAAGTAAAATATCAATCTCTTGCTGTCTCTCGTCCCATCCCGCAGTATCGGCGGCCAAAGCAATCCGGCGCTGGATACCCGCGTTGTTTACCAAAATATTTAATCCTGGTAAAACCTGGTTAACATGCTCTGCCAGTTCTTCTCTATTCTGTGCATTGCCTATATCGCTTCTATAAGTAAGCAAACCTGGCAGTTCTATAGCGGTAGCTTCCAGTTTTGCTGCATTTCTACCGGTAATCATTACTTTACAACCTGCCGCCATCAAACGTGCCGCAAGCCCTTTTCCAATGCCGTCACTTCCTCCAGTGATCAGCACTTCTGCGTTTGTTAAATCCATCGTAACTCTTTTTACAAAATTGGAGATAACGAAACCTACAAAATGGTCATGATTTAAGTAAATGATTTTTCCGGTATTCTTTTGGCGAAACTCCATTAAAACGCCGAAACCATTTGGTGAATTGAGATGGCTCAAAATCCAGTGTTAAAGCAATATTCCGAATAGTATAGGTCTTATCAGCCAATAATTGCCTCGCTATCTTTACTATCCGTGCCTGGTAAATGCCGCAAGGCGATACCCCGGTTGCATCCTTTATCGTGTTACTTAAATGAATAGGATGTACATGCAACAAATCGGCAAATTGCTCTATTTCCCACATTTCTGTTGCACGGTGATGAATAAGATCATCCAAATGTTGGTCAACCATTAGTGTAAACGCTTCCGTAAGTTGCTGTGGACGATCGGCCATAATTCCAAATTTATTAATTAATCCCAATATGCTGCATCTCAATGGATGGTGGTTTTCTGACTGAAATCTAATTCACAAAAATGCCCGGACATTTACAAAATCCGGGCTTCCCTATAACTTAAATAACTAATCAGCACATTATAGTGCAGGTACAGCAGGCCAGTCAACAGGTACCTGGGTAAGGGCAAACAGATAATTGGTGATGATTTTATCGCCTACAGCCATCACCACATCAACAAGACCGCCTTCATTATAACCCACCGCGTAAAAGTTTTCTACTAATTGCTGATCGGCATGGCCCTGATTTTCAGCAATACTTTTTACCAGTTTGGCAAGCGCATCCAGTTTCGGATCAAAGCTGATCTCGGCTTTGCGTATTTCCAACACCTGCTCATCGGTAAAGCCCTGCATTTTGCCAAAAGCCGTGTGGGCGCTTAAACAGTATAAACATTTATTTACCTGGCTAACCACCAGGTTAACCACCTCGCGCTCTTTACCACGTAAAGATGATTTACCGTTTTGCAGGGTAAGATAATTACCCAAAGCATTGTCTGAATGGGCAAATGCGGCAAACAGGTTGGGTACATGACCAACCAATTTAGTAAGGTTATCAAATATAGTTTGGTTTGCTGGTGATACCTGCTCTCTGGTTGGGATTGGGAAAGTTTTCATGTTGTTATATTTTATTTCGTTTTTGTTGACCCAAAATTGAGGTTTTTGGGCAGGCTACGGAATGGACAGAATTCCCGAAGACATGTAAAGATTTCCCGTTGAGCGTTACCGTTTTTTTATGATGATATATTTTGCTCGTACATAAACAACTCCAGGTCAATAATCCTTAAAAAAGCAGGTTATCTCCTTAAAAGTGGGTTTACATGGTTTACACTTTTCAGGGTTAACATTCAATTTAACTAATTGATAATCAATTTATTAAATTTGTTTTTCCATCATAAAACGTGTTTTTATGTAAACCCACTTTTAGCCTCTCAGGGCTATGATAAAAGCAAAAGTTTTTTTAATTCCCTCCCCACTGCCTACCGTGTGTACACAAGTTACGATGCTCCGTAGGAGCTACCTGTTGATTGTTTTCGTGATGTGTCAATATGGTAGCCCCACGGAAGGATAATAGCCCATGAGTAGACATAACACATCAATAATATCACAAAAGCGGGGCTGTTGGACTATTAATGTTGTACCGTGACTGTTGGATTCCAGTAGTAATAGCCAAACAATACCGGATCGGCATGATCTGCCTGGCGAACATATAACGCGAATTGAACAGTATAGTATTCTGTTCCGGTGTTGATCACATTAGCCTGGTTAAACCAAAAATTCTGCGCCGAAAAATCTACCGGAAGCGCAGCGCTATCTACGGGTAAAATTCCCTGCCTGGTATAAACACTGAACGTTAGGTTATTAAATACCGTAGTGCCCCCAAACTGGGCCAAACTGTAAATTACTACAGCCGAGTCGAAATTGCTGTTTTCAGAAACAGCATGCCAGCGAATGATATCACCAATATTGGCCTTTATATTCAGATTTGCCGTGCCCGACCCGGTAATGACATCGCTCCTGGTAGCCACCAAATACATATAATTGTGCGGTAAACCACTTGGATCGGTGGGGTTTTTACTTGGATTAGGATAATCGGCAACAATGGCATCCGTATCAATAACTATCTGGATATTGATTATTTCCTGCGAGGAAGAAAGAAGTTCGTTATAAATGGCCACAGTGGTAAGGTTAAAAAATGTTGGTGTTTTTTTAACTTAACAGGGAAAAAGACCACAGTCTTGCAGGCTGTTTTTCTTAGTCCCTATCGCTATACAAACCTGGCATTTAATATTTACCCCTCTAAGCGTATAAATACCTAATACAAAAAATGAGTATTTATACGCTCAAAACGCTAAATGTCTTTAACATTTAATGATGTCGCAAAACTATCTTTAAATGTCGTGTTTAGCCCTAACGCTTTATGATGCGTCAACCTAACTTTGTATGAAACAATTTAAATAATACAGTATGAGCGCTTTAAATAAACAATTCACAGCTACGCTGTTGAAAAGCCCAAATAAAGGCGGCTGGACTTATTTGATCTGGCCAGATTCAGTAAGTTTTTTTGGCACCCGCGGTCTGGTAAAGGTTAAGGCCACGGTTGACGGGCATCCCTTCCAGAGCTCTTTTATGGCCCTGGGTGATGGTACGCACAAATTACCTATCAAAGCCGATCTGCGTAAGCTTATTGGTAAAGACGTTGGCGATACGGTATCCATCAACCTGCAGGAGCGTATTTAACAGGTTCCTATATTTTGATGCAAACCCGGTATTTATATGCCGGGTTTGCTTTGTTTATTTATGATTTGCAGCTAAAAAAACTAATTAGGCAATAACCAGAAACAAACGTTTGCGTGGACATAAACGGTATTTTTACGTTGGTGAAGCAGGCAACTTTTTCAATAAATCCCCGCTTAAATTGCCAGTTTAAAAGCATTTTACTAATTTTAATGATTACTAAAACTGATAATGACCGGAAAACCAGCCACCATAAAAGAAATCGCGAAAATTCTTAATGTTTCTGTATCAACAGTTTCAAGGGCTCTGCATAAACACCCAACCATTGGTATTACTACCCAAATAAAAGTGCAGGCCCTGGCCGAAAAACTGGGCTATGAACCTAACCAGAATGCTATATCTTTCCAAAAAGGCAAAACCTATACTATTGGTGTTATTATTCCCGAACTGGCCGAAGCCTTTTTTTCTGCGGCTATCAGCGCTATTGAAGATACTACCTATAAAAGAAACTATACCGTTTTGATAGCCCAATCACATGACAACGAGGAAAAGGAGATCCAGCTGGTTGAAAAAATGAAAAACTCCCGTGTGGATGGCTTGCTGATATCTGTAGCCAAAACTACCTCGTCATTCGCTCATTTTGATATGCTGAAGCGCTTTAACATCCCTGTGGTATTTTTTGACCGTATACCACCCATAAAAAACATACACTATGTGGCCTGCAATATGGAAACAGGCAGTATTGAAGCCGTAAACTATCTGCTGCAAAAAGGTCATCGCAGCATCGGCCTTATTAACGGGCCCGCTACCCTGGCTGCCAGCGGCGAGCGCAAGGAAGGCTATATTAAAGCCATGACCAAAAACAGGCTAAAGTTTGATCCTTCGTTAATTGTAGGCTGTAATTTAACAGAAGAAGGTACCCGTGAGGCATTGAACAGCCTGCTGGATCACAAACGCCGGCCAACAGCTATTGTTACCTTTAATGATTATGTATCCCTATACGCCATCAAACATGCCCGCGACCTGGGTATCGATCTGGATAAGGACCTGCAATTTGTAAGCTACGCCAATTTACCCATCATTAATTATATGGACTATGCACCGGTGGCCTCGGTTGAGCAATTCCCCCATCTCCAGGGACAAAAAGCTGCCGATATTTTACTGGATCTGCTGGCGCGTAAAGACCAATCATCCGACGAGGTGCAGGCCTATTACAACGTGATAGTAGAGTCGCAACTGGTAGAAAACAAGGTCCGCAACAGCCAGTGAAATTGTAAATATTACACCATTCAAATCAGACACTCATTTTGAACCTATCTTAAAGGCTTGTCAATAAAAAAAACAGGCAAACGTTTGCGTGAAAAGTTTAGAAGTTTATTAATTAGGTTTGGTTTAAGCATTCAAAAAACCTTAAAAAACTTAGTAAATGTTTGATGTTATTCTAAAATCCTTTGGCCTTATCGCACATGACTATCATATCGAAAAATTTGGTGAAGGATTGATCAACCGAACCTGGAAAATAACCGGTTCAAAAAACGATAACGAGTTTATATTGCAGCAGATCAATAAAAACGTTTTTAAAACGCCAGAACATATAGCCGAAAACACCAACAAGATAGATCAGTATTTATCAAAGCGTTATCCCGATTATTTGTTTGTAGCATCCCTGCCTACCACAACCGGCGATTATATGGTTAAGTATACCGATGATGAATATTATCGCCTGTTTCCATTTATCAAAAACTCTATTACCCTCAATACAGTACAAACCCGCGATGAGGCTTTTGAAGCGGCCCGCCAGTTTGCCAAGTTCACCAATTTGCTGGCCGGCTTTAATGTAAGTGGCCTGCATTACACCCTGGCCGGTTTCCATGATCTATCTGGCCGGTTTGAAACTTTTAAGCGGGTAGTAAAAAATGCAGGTAGCGAGCGATTAGCGGAAGCCAGTGATACCATCGACCAGGCCTTCAGGCACCGGGATATTGCCGATGTGCACCAATCCATTATGCATGATCAGCTGATACCACTGCGTGTTGTTCACCACGATACCAAGATCAGTAATATTTTGTTTAATACCGATCATAAGGGCCTCTGTGTCATTGATTTGGATACGGTGATGCCGGGTTACTACATCAGCGATGTGGGCGATATGATGCGCACTTACCTCTCCCCTGCCAACGAGGAAGAGCAGGACCTTTCCCTGATTGATGTGCGCGAAGATTTTTTCGCGGCCATTGTAGAAGGCTACCTATCAGAAATGAACACCAACCTTACCGAGGGCGAGCGTGAACTGTTTGTGTATTCGGGCAAATTCATGATCTATATGCAGGCCATCCGTTTCCTGACCGATTACCTCAACAATGATATTTACTACGGCTCCAGCTATCCCGGCCATAACCTGGTAAGGGCCCGCAACCAATTTACGCTACTGGAAAAATACATGGCTTCCGAAGATAAATTTATGCAGATGGTAACCACTACCCAAAGTCAGCCGAAATGATGGAGGAAAACTTTTTAAACCTTAAATTTTAACAAATTTCTGATCAAAAAAGAGGCAAAACGGATTAAAAAACAGTCGGAAAAATTCGATTCTATCATTTTTAACAAATTACAACACGATTTTAACGTGTTTTGAAAACTTTAAAAAGTATCGGTTTTTGTTTCCTTAGTTATTAATCAAACAGCCCGCTTCTCTGGTAAAAGAGAAGCGGGCTGTTTGCCTTTCTGTAACTATACAAAAGTTTTTGCGGGATTATGATAAGGTATAGTTCTTCGAAATGTCAGACTTACAAAGTTTTAAAAACTTCGTAAGTCTGAAAAGTAAAATCACTAATTCACTAACTCAATAATTATTAACCAACAGGTGTTTGATCATGTCGCCGGTCATGGCTTTCAGGTTAAACCGGGCCTGCCAGTTCCAGTCTTTTTGGGCCTCACTATCATCAATTGATCGCGGCCAGCTATCGGCTATTTGCTGGCGTGGGTCGTTTTCGAGATAGCCGATGGTAAAACCTGGGATATGTTCGCTAATCTCCACTGCCAGCTCGGCCGGGGTACAGCTAAAGCCAGCCAGGTTATACGAGCGGAATACTTTTAGTTTTTCCAATGGAGTTTGCATCAGCTGGATAGTACCACGGATGGCATCATCCATATACATCATGGGCAGGCGCGTATCCGCCGAAAGGAAGCATTGATAGCTTTCTGTGGCTATGGCATCGTGAAATATCTGTACGGCGTAATCGGTAGTACCTCCGCCGGGCGCGGCTTTCCAGCTGATGAGGCCGGGATAGCGGATGCTGCGTACATCCAGCCCATACTTTTCGCGGTAATAATTGCACCAATGCTCGCCGGCCAGCTTGCTGAAGCCGTAAACCGTTTGCGGATCTTTTTCGCCAAACTGCGGGGTATCATCTTTCGGCGACCCCGGACCGAACACCGCGATAGAGCTTGGCCAGAAAACTTTTTCTACCCGGTAAGCTACCGACAGATCAAGCACATTCAACAAACCGTTGATGTTAAGATCCCAGGCGTAGCGGGGTTTGGTTTCGCCGGTGGCGGATAAAAGCGCAGCAAGCAGGTACACCTGTTTGATCCGGTACTGCTCAAAAAACGTTTTCAGTCGCTCTATGTCATTAACATCGGCTTGTACAAACACGTCGCCCTTTAACTGCTCGCGTGGTCTTATATCGCAGCTAATGACCTGGCAGGCGGGCCAGGTTACCTTTAAGGCATCAATCAGTTCGGTACCTATCTGCCCGTTTGAGCCTATTACTAAAATACTATCCATATCCGGTTTCAAAGCCGAAAATTAGACATCATTAACCGAAAACGGGTTGCTACAACTCTTCAATCTTTACACAAACGTTTGTTAAATACCTATTTTAATAAATAACGATCAGTAATTTTAACGTAGCCAGAAGCAGGTAAAACCCAAGGGCATCATAAATTTTTGTACCCTCATGGACTGCCAGAAACCAAGATAAACACGGATAAATTATATAATATCAAAATAATACTATCCAAATAAGGAACATATTATTTTGCATCTAAATCAAACTACTCAAATGAAAAAAAGCTACCTAATCCCATTGCTTTCAGCACTCTTACTTTTAAACTGCAAAAAGGCATCATCCTATTTTTCAACAGACGATGCCCCGGTTAAACATCAAACAACCCTGGCAGCGGCGGCCGACTCCGTTACGTTAAAAGTTTTACAATTAAATATCTGGCAGGAAGGCACATCCGTGACGGGAGGCTTTGATGGTATCGTTGACGCCATTATTCAGTCAGGAGCCGATCTCATTACCTTAAGTGAAGTTCGGAATTATAACAGTACCAAGTTTGATGAACGCGTTGTAGCGGCTTTAAAAGCAAAAGGCTATACTTTTTATTCATTTTATGACAACAATGTTGGCATTGTATCAAAATACCCTATTGCCTCGTTTAAAACCAACATTTACGGCAATGCCTTTGATAAAGCCACCGTTAGTCTGAATGCTACCACGCAGGTTACCCTTTACTCGGCCCATTTAGATTATACCAACTACGCCTGTTACCTGCCACGGGGTTATGATGGTGTAACTTTTAGTAAAATAGCCGCGCCGGTTACAAACGTCGACAGCGTTCTGGCGGCCAACCTTAAATCAACCCGGGATGAGGAACTAAGCGCCTTTGTAAACGATGCCAAACAAGAAAGGGACAATGGCCGGATTGTTATATTAGGAGGCGATTTTAATGAGCCTTCGCATTTAGATTGGGTTAGCGCTCAAAAGGATTTGTTTGATCACCATGGCACCATTGTACCCTGGCAGGGCAGCGTTAAATTATATGGAGCAGGTTATAAGGACTCATACCGGGTTAAAAATCCCGATCCGGTAAAATACCCCGGATTTACCTGGGCGGCTTTTAACACCAGCGCCCGGCTTTCATCACTGGTATGGGCACCGGATGCCGATGAGCGCGACCGTATTGATTACATTTATTATGCCGACAATGACAACAGGGTAAACGTAAAAGAATCCATCGTATTTGGGCCATCGGGCTCCATTGTAAGGGGCCAGGGATACGAAGATGCCATTTACACCAATCCTTTTCTCAAGCCAACAGGAACATGGCCTTCGGACCATAAAGGCGTTATAACTACTTTTTCCATCAAGACAACAGCAACTCAGGCAAACATTAGTTTAAATAAAACAAAGTTTTCAACCGGTGAAACCATTACCGTGAATTTTGCCAATGGCTCTGCCGATCCCAAAGCCTGGATCGGGATCTATCAAACCGGCAAAGCACCCGGCGCCGCTAATACATATGCCGATGCCTGGCAATATACCAATGGTTTGGTATCTGGCAGCCTAACGTTAACATTACCATCTGGCAAACCTTCAGGTTCTTATTATGTTGCCTATTTTAAAGATAACGGATATATTGAAATTGCCCCCAGGCTTTCGTTTACTTATGGCAACTAAACCCCGCATTCACAAGACTTTCGCTCCTGTGAATTGTACGACCACTAATCTCCGGAAGCTCGGAAAGCATGACGCATAGTCGACTCACCGGTCTACGCTTCGCTGGACCACCCTATTTTCGCCTGCCGCGGAAAGAGGGTAAAGAAAAAAGAAGTAAAGAAAGCCCCCCTATGCGCGAAGCGAAGAGAGGGGGCGACAAGCGCAGCGATGTAGGGGTGAATGGATACCACGCAAGCTTCGCTTCCTATTAAAAGCAACACAAACGTTTGTAAAGTATATAACTAAGCAAATGATCATCAGTAACTTTAACCCAATGAAAAGAGGTTATACAATCATCGCTTTACTGTTTGGGATATACGCTAACGCACTGGCACAAACAGGCTCATCGCCTAAAACATTAAAAGTAAAACCCAATATTGTTTACATCCTGGCAGATGACATGGGCTATGGCGAGTTAGGTTGCTACGGGCAGCAAAAAATTGAAACACCCAACCTGGATGAGCTGGCCAAACATGGCAAACGTTTTACCCAACATTATGCCTATCCGGTTTGCGCCCCGTCGCGCTATTCACTTATGACGGGTAAAAACTCGGGTAAGGCCTTTATCCGCGGTAATCACGAATGGGAAGAGCGGGGTGATGTATGGAACTTTAAGGAAATGGAGAAAAACCCGACACTGGAAGGGCAATATCCCATCCCCGATTCAACCATTACCATTGCCAAAGTTTTAAAAACTGCCGGTTACACCACAGGCATTGTTGGCAAATGGGGATTGGGTTCGCCCATGAGCACCGGCACGCCTAACAACCAGGGATTTGATTACTTCTTTGGTTTTATATGTCAGCGCCAGGATCATACCTATTATAGCGGTCATCTTTGGGAAAACAATAACCGCGTACCGCTGGATAATAAAATTGTTGATCCGGATGTAAAATTCCCCAAAGACCTCGATCCGCTTGATGAAAAAAACTATGAAAAATATCAGCAAAAGGACTATACCCCTGATTTCCTGATCAGGGCGGCGCTAAGGTTTATTGATAACAATCATCACAAGCCATTTTTCTTGTATTACCCATCGCCATTACCGCACCTATCATTGCAGGCGCCTAAAGAACTGGTGGATTACTATCACCAAAAGTTTGGCGATGAAAAACCTTTTTTGGGAGGCAGCTATTTCCCCGTTCGCTATCCGCATGCTACCTATGCTGCCATGATCACCCTGCTGGATAAACAGGTTGGACAGATCATTCAAAAACTAAAAGACGACGGCGTTTACAACAACACCATTATTATGTTTTGCTCCGATAACGGCCCGGCTTATAATGCGGGCGTGGACCCCACATTTTTTAAAAGCGCTGGGCCCTTTAAAGGCGAATATGGCTGGGGAAAAGGATATGTTCATGAAGGTGGCATACGCGAACCCTTCATCGTATCGTGGCCGGGGAAAATAAAGGCTGGCAGTACCAGTAACCTGGTATCGGCCACGATTGATATGATGCCTACCCTATGCGACTTGCTCAAATTAAAAACCCCGAAAGATGTAGATGGCCTGAGCATTTTACCAACCATACTTGATCGCGGGCAACAAACCCTGCATGAGTACCTGTATTTTGAGTTTCCCGAATATGATGGTCAGCAGGCTATCCGCCTGGGTAATTGGAAAGGTGTACGGCTAAATATGCTGAAAGGAAACAACAAATGGTCGCTATTTGATCTTTCCAAAGATCCGCAGGAACAAAATGATGTGGCGGCGCAACACCCGGATATGATACAAAGGATGAGCGCTATTTCGAAAAAAGAACACCACACACCAGAGCTTAGCCGCTTTATTATCCCGGTTTTGGAACAGGAAAATAAGTAACTGATTTTTGATAGAGCTGTATAGAGTCCCACGCGGCACGCGTGCGCCAGCGGCTAAGAGCGCTTTTTGTCATCCTGAGGAACGAAGGATCTTCTTCAGCATATATGTATAATCGCACAATAGATGCTTCACTCCGTTCAGCATGACAAATTTATTTCCATTCAAGGCTTAAGCACTAATGTCAATCCTTCAATAATGCTTTCAATTCCCAATCCCCATCATCTAATAATTCGAGAGGTATATTCCCATCGCAATTGGGGATGTTTTTATCTGCGCCTGCCTGGACCAAGATCCTGACGCATTCTAAATAATTGGATGAACTGGTTGCGCCACCGTTCTTTAATCCGTGAACGGCCCAAAAGAGCGGTGTAGCTTTAAAATCGATACATAACTTATTGGTCTCCGCGCCTTCCGCTACCAGTTTTTTAACCACTTGAGCCCGGCCGCACCAGGCTGCCCAATGTAAAGCCGTACCCCCATGGCAGCCCGCGTGATTTAAATCGGCACCGCTTTCGATATATAAAATAGCCACCTGGTCGGCGTGCAGGCTTGCCGCGGCAACAAGGGGGGTATCCTGTTTTGCAATCAACTCCTCATTACCATTAATATTCGCTCCATGCGCTAAAAATATCCGAGCCATTTCAACAGCTTCCGCATCGGTATAGGTTCTGGAAAATACCCCGTCGCAGAGGCGGTGCAGTGGATGGGCCAGGGTGGTGTTTACGCTATCATATGGAATACCTTCATTAGCCAGATTGCGGTTATTGGTAAGCGCCTGTTCTATGCCCTGGTAATCTTTATGGTCAATCAATTTTTTCATTGTTTCCATTCCATTTTTAGTTTTATAAAAGTGGTTTAAATAAGGCGAATTAACAATTGACCACGATCAAGAAAATCAGCTCAGTCTTGCCCTTACCCTGCTTAATGTTTCGGGCGCCATGCCTAAGTAAGAGGCAATTTGGTTTTGCGGGAAACGGTTTAACCAATCAGGATGCGTTGTCAATAGTTCATGATAACGCTCATCGGGATTTTTGGTTTTGATAGATGCCAGGTGCATTGTTGAAATATGAAGACCGGTTAGCAATTTATTCAGCATTCGGAAATCCGGATAGTTATCCATTAACCAGTGAAGATCTTTAAGCATTATTGTCGCTGCACTGGTATCCTCAAATGCTTCGATATAATTGGTCGATGACTGCTGTGTTAGTAAACTTTCCAAATCGGCTAACCAGGTATTTTCGGTAAAAAAGTTAAGGGTCAACTCCTTATCTCCTGTTTTGTTATATAGCCTTAAACTGCCACTGAGGATGAAGGTAATGCCCTTAGAAATTTGACCAGACTTCAGTAGAAATTCCCTTTTGTTGAACCTTTGGAAGATTAACCTACCAGTAAACTGATCTAATTGTTCTTCCGCGAAAGGATGAGTTTTTAGCAATGAATCTTTTATTTTCGAAAGGTCTGTCATTGGGTATTGAATTTACCTATTTATTTAGAAAAACAAAAAGGGTGTCATTCTGAGCCCGTCGAAGAGTGGAGCGCGGAGACCTACCCACTATGCAAAACTTACGAAGTTTTGAAAACTTCGTAAGTTTCATATCTGCTGCTTATTCTAATTCTGCGAATTTCAGACAGGTAAAGAAAAGCCTTGGTTCTTGATTCTAACCTCTTGCTTCTATCTCCCCCCTACTCCAAAGTAGTTTTACCGCTGATGGTTTTGGCTTCGTTCTGGTGGAAATCGAAAACCAAAATCTCGTTGCTGCCTTTTTTAAGCCATGAAGCCGGGCAGTACAGCCTTTGCTGCGGACCAGTGTTCCAGTACCTGCCCAGGTTATGGCCGTTCACATAAATAATGCCCTTGGCGTAATTGCTCAGGTCGAAAAAGGTGTCGCCGGTTTCCTGCAGATTAAACGTGCCTTTGTAGAACATGCCTTTGGCATCAGCCTCGGCTTTTGCCGGTTTCAATGTTTTGATAAAAGCTTCAGTCATGGGTAAAGGATAGATCTGCCAGTCCATCAGGGTCATGCCGTTGAGGGTTACCCGGTCGGTGATACCTTTACGGTCGATGATATACTGGGCAAAGTTAATGTGGCCCATGCCTTCTACCAGGATATCCAGTACCGGGTTTTTACTGCTGCTTTCGGGGATCTTGATGTTCCATTTGCCGCCATCGCGGTAAACAGTATCGATGAGTTTACCATCTACAAAAACCATAGCATAATCATGCGGTTCGGTAATGGTAAGCGTACCTTTTTTATGACCAATAAGTTTGGTGCGGTAAAGCATCAGGCCCTGGTTTTGATCATAATATTCCATCGGCTGCGGCTGTGGCGACAGGAATGGTTTAGGCAACTGCTGCCAGATACTGGTTAACGGACTTAAAGTAATAGCCGGTATGCTGATGGCTTTAGCAGCCTGTGGTACAGCCGGAATTTTATATTTTACGTATTTGCTGATGAGATTACGCAGCATATAGTATTTAGGGGTTGCCTGCCCCTGCTCACTGATGGGTGCATCGTAATCATAGCTGGTCAAATCTGGTTGGTATTGGGTAGCCGAAAACGCGTTGGCACCCGCAGTAAAGCCAAAGTTGGTACCGCCATGAATTACGTACAGGTTAAATGATTTATGGTTCTCAAGCAGGTAAGTAATCTCTTTCTTCAAACCATTGGTATCAGGCTTGGCGAATTTCTCTTTCCAGTGGGTTAACCAGCCCGGATAAGTTTCACTGCTGAATGATGGCACATTGGGGTTGCGTTTGGTAGCCTGGGCAAAATCCTCATCACTGGTGCCGCTGTCAAGACCGATAGCCGCGCCATCGATATTACCGGCTTCGAGCATAAAAGGCGTAGCGCCATCGGCAGTATAAAATGGCACAGTGATGCCATTTTGCACCCATAATTTACGCAGGGCCTCCAGGTAGGTTTTATCGTTAGCATAGCTGCCATATTCATTCTCAATCTGCGACATGATGATAGGGCCGCCATTGGTGCATTGCAATGATTTAACCTCGGCTGCCAGATGGGCCACATAACGGCTTACCGCGCTCATGTAACGGGTGTCCATACAACGTACTTTAATATCGGGAATTTTTAACAGCCATGATGGCAATCCGCCAAAATCCCACTCGGCGCAAACGTACGGACCGGGACGCAGCAGTACCCACATGCCCTCTTCCTTACAAATGCGGATAAATTCGGCAATATCATGGTTACCTGTTTTAAAGTCGAAAACACCCGGGGTAGCCTCATGGTAATTCCAAAACACATAGGCCGCGATGGTGTTACAGCCCATAGCCTTGGTCATGCGGATACGGTCGCGCCAGTATTCACGGGGGATACGGGCCGGATGCATTTCGCCGCTGATGATCTGGAAAGGTTTGCCATCAAGCAGAAACTCGTTTTTGCTGAGGCTAAACACATGCTTATCCTGCGCAAAACACAGCACAGGTAATAAAAAGAGTAAGGGTAAAAGGTACTTTTTCACGGATTGCTGTTTTGTTTTAGTATCAAGTAGCTAGTATCAAGTATCAAGACTTTTTTCTTAGCAGTAATAAACTCTCGGATACCCTGCGGATGGTCTTGATACTTGATACTAACTACTTGATACTATTATTAAGGTAATTTATTAAAATCGATGGTGGGGTGGGCCATACCTGATTGTTGGCGACTAAGATCGCTTCTTAAGGTCGAAAAATCATTAAAAAATCCACAATTTCTGAGGTAAAAATGATCGCCCTGTACACCTCCGCCGTAATCCTTTCTGTATTTGATATTTGCAGTAGCATCGCCGGTAAAAAGGGCTTTGGTGAGCGGGTACCATTTACCATTTGTATCTATCAGCCAGCCATTACCAAAGTTTACACGGCGCTCCGTATTACCCATTTCCGGATCAAAATTTTCAAGGAACGAGTACAAGCCTTTTAAATAAAAGCCCGACATCGGTCGTTTAAAGCTGGCCACCAGTTGCCAGATACTTTGATCGGCAGGTTTAAAATAGGCAGTAAATATGGTGGTTTTAGCCGCGGCATCAGCCTGGGCATGTATCAAAAAGGCGTAGGTTTTACCTGCCACCCAGGGATAATTCATATAGCTTTGCCCACCAGATCCTTCTCCGCCAAATTCGCCACCGTGTACACCTGCTCCTTTCTTTAACAGGTGAATTTTTAAACTATCGGGGATGCTTTTAGGATCATCAGTATTGAAGGGGCTCCAGATAGAGAACAACACATGGCGCTCTGTTGGCGAGTTTACCTGCATACCGAAATAGCCACCCGTAAAACCATCAGCCATAAAATACGAACCCAGCACATCGTTACCTACAGGAACAGTCACCTCGTTGTAGAACCATTCGGTGGTAGTTTTGGCTTCGTCTGGCAATGGATAGTTCAGGTGCACTGATGGCCCTCTCCTGCCCCAGTGAAAATAATTGTCGTGATTATCCTTAGTATACTCAGCGCCATTGGCCGTAGCCGGGCCGCTCAATAACAGGTCACTCACCTGGGCGAATACCTTGCCGCTCTTTTTTAAGCCCTGCAGTTTTATTTGCAGATAGCCCGCGGCTTTAATGTGGGCGGTGCCAAAGTCAACAACAGCGGCTTCCTGATTAGATACCGTTTTGGTCAACACGCTTTGCCCCGCCGATACTTTGATGGTACTATTACCTTCGGGCACCTGCAAGCGCAGCGCTATTTTCAGATCGCCGGCAGCTTCCAGGCGTACATATACGCTTATCACATCGGTGTTACTGCTCCAATTGTTCAGACCAGCATTGTCAATAATGGCTTGTGCGTTCTTATTTACCCAGGCATTGCCGCCCAGTGGTACTGTGAGAGTACTGTCTGCCGGAAGAGCAGTAGCCTGACTGCTCAATTGCAGGAGTGTAAAAGTGGCGCAGGCGCATAATATCCTGCTTATTTGTTTTTTATTAATCATATCGTTTATTTAATGATCAGCAGCCAGCCTTTGGCTTTTTCAACCGGGATCTTATCATTCAAACCAAATGTTTTGGCGGGTTGAAAACTCCTGATCTCCGGCGCGGTGATCGTTGCTTTACTTGGGTCAATGCCTAATTTTTTCCAGTCAATTTTTAGCTGGATCTCGGTATCGCTATCCTCCCAGCTGGCTATGGAAACCAGTACAGCACCATCTTTTTTGTAGATGGTAGCCAGTACTTTATCATGGTCGGTCTTCACCGGGTTATCATCAACCCAGTAGCCTATCATTTTGGTACCTTTGATGCCAAAATCGTCCCAAACTTTCCATATCGGGCGCGGATCGGCGCCATCGCTCCAGGGCATGCGGTTGGTCATGCCGTAAACCATTCCACGCCATTTGTTGCCGCCATCCTGTAACATTTCGCCCATTAAACCAAATGGAATACCGCTTACTTCGGTCAGGAAAAAATCCGGACTATTCTTTTCGTAATCAAAATACTCCCCAAACCACAGGCGGTTGAGGTATGGAAAATGCTCCATATACAGGTTGGCGCTGTTGTTAAAACCATCACTTTTGTTGTATTGGTTGGCCGAATGCAGGTCGATGATACCGGGATGCCCATCTTTGGTCAACACCCGTTTAACGCGTTTCATAGTTACACGGTCAAAAGCCACGTCGTCCAGGTAAATCCCGTCGATGCCTACGTTCTGGGTGAGCCAGTTCATGCCCTCCACATAGTAATTGTGCCAGCGGTTCATACCACTGTTGATAATAGCGGCATCTTTAATTTCGGGAACAAACCAGGCGGCAATGTAATCATCGCCAATGTGCTCCTGCAGCCAGCTGAAACCTCCGCCTTTACCCGGCGAATAGATCTCATGTCCCAAACTCCGTAAAGCAAAGGTTTCATAAGCGTGATTGGATAACTCGCGGATGGTATTATAGATCTTCACCTTTAAACCCTCGGCATGTGCCGAATCGTCATAAGCCTTCATGGCTTTCCAGGCGATGAAGGGGTAATTGATATTGGGGTTGATAGCGGTGGCGTGGTGAATATTGATCACCGTGGCACCAGCTTGTTTTATGGTATCGATAGGTTTGTAGGCATGATAAAAACGGGTAGCCCACTGAAAATCGGTATTGATGGTATGGAAAGGCGTGATCAACAAGTTGAAGTTGTAATATAGCACATCACCTTTGCTCAACTTGCGTTCGCCGCTGTAATTATTGGCCAGCACCGCTTTGCCGTCGTCTTTTACGTTGATGCCACCTTTGTCGCCATTACCCCATGATGATGGCAGAATGAGCGGCTTTTGCAGATAGAAGTTGGTATTCAGCGGCCGCACATATTTTTCATCGCGCAGCGAATACTGCAAGCCTGCGTTTACGTTGCCAATCCAGGCGCCATCCTGATTTTTATGGGTAACATCCCATTTCCATTCAAAGTTTTCGGGGCGATAGCCGCCTTTTTGGCCCAGGCCCATCATGTATTTGGCCACATCCCGTTTAAAAGGGATATGCATGGTAATATCTTTAAAACTCACATCCTGCAAGGCTTTTACCTTCACGGTATAGGCTATAAAACCATCAAACTCCATAGAAGCGCTTACTTCCATCTGTAAGCTATCGTTGGCGCTGGTGGCTGTCCACTGCACCGTACCTGGCTCTTGCTTGATGAATTGCAGGCCCTGGCTTTTCAGCTTGATGTTTTTACCGGCGGTGTTCAGGAAATGAAAGTGGATAGCCTCGGTCAGCAGGTTGTTGGGTGCGTCGGCGTATTCGGTCATTTCAGGAGTAAAGAAAGTCTGGATCTGTTTCGGGAAACCATCGCTGTTCACCTCTACTTTTCTACCCAATAGTTCTACCGTGTTATTTTTTACTACCAGTGGTTTATAAGGTGCTATCACCGTATTTTTTTGCGCCATGGTGGAATTCAGCCAACCCAGGCGGGTCATTTTCCAGGGTTCATCCACACCTCCGTTTTTGGCTAATGCCGGGTTTACTTTCAGAGATAATAGAATCTCTTTGGCCGTTTTGCCGTTGCTAATCGTAGCCTTGCCGGTATAACCAGCCGCCATTGCGCTTGCAGGTACATCAATACCACACCATAAAGCCTGGATAGTTCCGGTAGTTACGCTCACTGTTTTGGTCAGCGGCGAACCGTCATAAGCCGTACCGCCTGTATTGATACAGAACAAAGCCGAAGCCGGGATCTTTTTACCGGTCGCGCTTTTCAGATCGCTGAAAGTAACCTTTACATCATCCAGGTTTTGCAGGGCGTATACACCCAATTGGAACGAAAAGTTTTCGCCGCGTAATGCTGAGCCGGTATATTTACTTTGCGGACCAAGTTCTATCCAGCGCTGGGGCAGGTCTTTGGTCATCCGGATAGAGTTCAACCTATCCTCCGGAAAAACTAAAAACGATTCGCTTTTATGTTTAGCGATCAGCGCGTCCGTTTCATTTTTGGTGGCGCTCACTTCCATCGGGTAAAAGCTATTGAAAGCATCTACCGACTGAAACTCTTTTACTGTGGCCGCCGGGATATTATTGCCCAGGCTGTTTAACCATGCAGGTGAGGCGGTATTTTCCGGTTTCATATAGATACCTCGCGGATAGTTGGACTTGCCCTCATTTTTATAAGGCATGTAATACACAAAGTAAGTCCCCTTGCCCGATGTGGGTTCAAAAACCACTTCGCCGCTTTCACGGGTAATGGCGCCCAATTTTACATTGGTCACTTTTTGCTTGGTATGGGCATCCTCAATAATCACCCGTTTGTTTTCCGGATCATTATCTCTCCTTCTCCATGGAATGAGCGCTTTGGCTGCCTTACCTGTGCCGGTAAAAGTTAAAACTACCCGATGATTTCCCAACGAATCGGGCAGCCAGCAGCTTTTACAATTGGTATAAGGTATTTTTTGGGCTTGTGCCGCAAGAGCAGGTAGCAGGAAAATGAGCGCAAAGAGTTGTCTTTTCATAATATCGTATAAATCACAGATATAAATTCAAAAAGAGGGTGTTACCCCTCCTTGTGTAATATTAAATAAAATATCTGTTTGCTGTATAGTGCCATACCTATAATGGCATGGCTTTTATGCTATGGATTTTGTGTAAGTTTTGGGTTATTATCAATTTCTGTTTGTGGGATAAAGAATATCACCCGCGGATCGGTAGGCGCTACCGTTTGCATAATATTGGTTGTTGGTGTGTTGTTGAGCGCGTGCGTACCCGGGTAATTACGTACCATAGGTAAGTTATTCCTGTACAGATCATAAGACCGCTGTCCTTCAAAAGCAAACTCCAGGCGACGCTCTTCCAGCACCGCGGCCAATACACGGTTAGCGGCCACATCGGTCAAAGTAAGCGTAGGTATGCCCGCCCGGGTACGAATGATGTTAACATCATCAAGAGCCGCCTGACTGTTGCCCAGTTTAGCGTTGGCTTCGGCACGGTTCAAATACATTTCGGCAAGGCGCAGGTATACCGGCGAACTCAGCGTTACTATACCTTCCTGAAAACTGTACTTGGTAATGTAATACATCGGTGTCTTGGGTGTCAATTTTGGATTGTATTGTAAAACACCTGCAATGGTGTATGGTGCAATGAAGCTATGGCGAAGGTCGTTAGGGTATTTATCCAGATCCTCCACATAAGTTTTTGAAGCGTACACCTCGCCCCAGCCGGTATTGCCTTGTCCACCGGGAGTGGTTAAAGAACTGGTACCATCCGGGCCCTGGCCACTGTAATACATAGAGCCGATAGCGCTAAAGCCCTGATCCTGCGTTTTTGTATACTTTATACAGAAAATGGTTTCCTTGTTGTTTTCGGGCACACCGCTAAAGTAGTTCTGATAATCACCGCCCTGCAATAAACCATAACGGCCAGAATTGATGACCAGGTTGGCATATTTAATAGCATTGGCATTATCATTCATGTATAAATAAACGCGTGATAATAATGCGTAAGCCACCTCTTTGGATGCATATACATTCTGATTAGCAACGGTCATCAGGTCGGCGGCTTTTAAAAGATCGGCCAATACCGCGCTGTATACATCTTTTACCGAACTACGCGCCGGAGCAATGTCGTTACTGGTTTCTACCAATATCGGCACACCCGGATTACTGCCGTTACCTTGTGTATATGGCCTGCCAAAAATACGTACGAGGTTAAATTCAGCCATGGCACGCAGGTAAAGATTTTCTCCTTTTAGTTGTTTTAAACTTGTTGAAGCGTTATCCGGGATAGCAGCTATGATCTTGTTAGCCGCTGCTACCAGGTGATAAGCCTGTTTCCAAAAAGCGGTAGCATGACCGCCTGTCGGGATATGATTATACCGGTAACACCTGGAAAGATCATCTGATGATGGTTGCCCCTGTGCTATATTATCACCAGGGTATTCCATCAGGAAATGCCCGCTTCTTACATAATCGGGGTTCCGGAGCACGGCATAATTACCAATGGTAGCCGTTGCTATATGCGAGGAATCGCCCAGGGCTACTTTTTCATCAATAGCGGTTGATGGCTCTACCTTTTTACAAGCACTCACTACAGATCCTAAAAGACCAACAATGAGCATTATTTTTATATATTTTAAAATCTTCATTTTCGTTTTTTTTAGAATCCAACATTCACACCGAACAATATTTTTCTGCTGATAGGGTATTTAAAGCTCGACGTACCTATATTACTGTTACTCAGGCTTACTTCCGGATCGGTTCCAGTAAATTTGGTGATCGTGAACAGGTTATCTCCGCTTACAAATATCCTGGCGCTCCTGATCTTTAAACTATTCAGCCAGGTTTGTGGTAACTGATAACCCAGGGTAGCGTTGCGCAGACGCAGGTAACTGCCGTTTTCCAGGTATCTTGATGAGGTAGAGTTAGAGTTATTATTCCCACCCTGTATGGCTTGTGGTTCAGTAGCTATATCGCCAGGTTTTTGCCAGCGTGTCCAGCCTTTGGGTGGCACCATAACATTATAACTGTCATATAAACCATCATTATCAAAATAAACACGGCTATCGTTATACACATAATTGCCGTAAACAAAATTAAAGAAGGTGCTTAACGAGAAGTTTTTGTAAGAAAAGGTATTGGTAATACCGCCGGTAAATTTAGGCGATGCCGATTTGCCGGTAAATTGTTTTGAAGCTGATGCCTGTGAGTAAACACTGGTTGTTTGTTTGGTTACGTTACCATTGGCATCGGTAACTAATTTTTCCCATAGTGGTTTACCATTTGCCGGATCAACGCCTGCCCATATCGGCATATACCACTCATTCATATCATGCCCTACAGCAATTGGCAAGGATGCTCCCGGCGATGCCATAGATTCCCCTGCATCTAGGGATAATACTTTGTTGCGGTTAAACGCGATGTTGAAATTGGTTTCCCATTTGAAAGCGCCGATAAGATTGCGGGAATTCACGTTGATCTCCAATCCCCGGTTACGTACCGAGCCTATGTTTTCAAATACATAGTTATACCCCGATGTTGCCGGTAATGGTTTCTGGAATAATAAAGCGCTTGATGTTTTTTGATAAACATCAATATTCACATCAATGCGGTTAAACAAACCCAGATCTAAACCAATATTGGCCGTTTTCATTTTCTCCCACGTAAGATTAGGATTCGCTTTTTGCGATGGATAAGAGCCTGGGGCACCATTGTAACTAGCCGACTGATCAATGCTATATAAACCCAATGCCGCGTAGTTACCAATTTCGGCATTACCGGTTGTACCGTAGCTTGCACGTAGTTTCAGGAAATTAATGGACTTTACGTTTTGCATAAAGTCTTCCTTGGTGAGTATCCATGAAGCGCCGCCCTGGTAAAAGTTACCACTTGGGTTGTTGCTGCCAAAGCGTGAAGAATACTCATGCACATATGAACCTACCAGGAAATATTTACCGGCATAGTTATAATCGGCCTGGCCCAGGTATTTACGGAAATTATACTCATCCACACCGCCGCTTGGGTTGCTGATAATATCCGTAGCGGTTGACATTACCGGGCTGCCCGCAGGCAGGCCTTTTCCGTTCAGGTACTGGTCATCATAATGATATTTCTGCCCTTCGCCAACTGCCAGCAAGGTTAAATTATGATTGCCGAAGCTGTTATCATATTTTAAGCGATTGGAAGTTAGTAAAGTACTGCTGAAATTACTGCTGTTATACAGCTCACCAGAGTTTGCCCCACCATCCTTGGTACGTGTATCATAATAAGTTTCATCACGGTAATTATACAACGTTACGCGGTTGTAAGTAGCAAAACTCAAGTGTTTGATTATGGCATAGTCTATATTAAAATCGCCGCTGGTGTTGAGGCTTTTGGCATTGGCAAAATTATATTGCAGGCCCTGCAAAAAGTTCTCTTTATCGCGGCCCACCCAGCCCGGATAAGTTCTGCCATCAGTTGGTGTGCCATCGGCATTATAAGCAGGATCATACGGCATACTTAAATAAGCATCGTACAGGGCATTACCGGTGAAAAGACTGGTGGGGTTATTATCCTTGTTATAAATGGTGTTCAGTAAAACGCTTAGCTTTAACTTATCGCTCAATTTTGTGGTTAGGTTTGAGCGCAGGTTATAAGATGTTTTGGCATTATCAATTAATGTACCCTGCTCCTTGTAGTAATTACCAGAAACATAAAACTGTGTTTTATCGCTGCCTCCAGAAACAGAAATTGTATGATTTTGTGTAACGCCGGTCCTGAAAGCCAAATCGAGCCAGTTGGTATTATATTTTAGTACCGATGGATCAGGTGTAAGAAATGTTTTTTGGTAATCATACAACTGCTGCGAATTCATTAAATGAAACTTACCAAATGTGGCGTTGTTAAATCCCACTACCGAGTTTACATCAATTTTTGTTAAGCCCGCCTTACCCTGTTTGGTAGTCACGATAATTACCCCGTTGGCTGCCCTTGAGCCATATAGGCCGGTTGCTGCAGCATCTTTCAATATCGTTACCGATTCCACATCTGTGGGGTTATAGGTGCCGCCGATATTACCGTCGACCACAATCAGCGGACTTGTACTCGCGCTGATGCTGCTGGCCCCGCGGATCAGGATATTGGCCCCCGAGGAGGGATCGCCAGAGCCGGACGATACGACTATACCCGGGGCTTTACCTTGTAACAGGCTAACCAGGTCATTCGAGGTAACATCCCTTAATTTATTACCGCTAACTACAGAAACCGAGCTTGACAGTTGCGATACCTGTTTAGATGAGTAGCCTACCACCACTACTTCGCTCAGCTTATTCAGATCTTCTTCCAGTACAACCGATACCTCATTTGATGAGCCTATGGTTACTTCCTGTGGTTTATAACCTATATAGGTTACCGTTAATACTCCCGATTTACCTTTAAGAGTTAATCGGAATTTACCATTGATGTCGGTTACAGCTGTGTTCTTATTTCCTTTTTCGGATACTGTAGCACCAATCGCGGGTACACCTTTGGTATCTTTTACGGTACCATTAATTACCGTTTGGGCGCTTGCCCAGGTGGGTAACATTACAAACAGATAACAGCAAACCAGTTTCAAAAAAGGACTAACACAGGAGCGTCCCTTTGAAAAAATACCTTGCATGAAATCCGGGCCAAGTTGTGAGTAAATTTTAATCATACATTGTTGGTGTTAATTAGTTGGTCAATAAATTTCCAGTCGGTTTTTTTATGTTTTTTTGGATATTGGAAATTAGAGATAAGGCCTAAACAAAGCAAAATTGCAACCCCTCAAACACCACGCAAACGTTTGTTTTACAAAAGACTAACCAACACAAACGTTTGATAAACAACAAAATACATAAGCACCCAAAAGAAAGACCGTGCAGATAGCAGGCTTTTAGGTTTTACAGACTGATATAATTTCGAGTTATCATTCAAAAGCTTCCTGTTTTGGGCAACAGCGCAAAAACTTTTGATTTATGGCGATATAAACAACACATTTTTAAGGCAATAATTATGGCAAATTCGACCATCTTAGCGGTCAGTCTTCGTATTAATAGTGCCTTTGAATAAAGGTGTTATATAATTATACACTTTCTCCATACTTTCCGCAGGGCTTTCGGCGGCGGTATGGATGATCAATTCTGGATTTGTGGGTACCTCGAACGATGAGCTGATCCCTGTAAAATGGATTATTTGATTGGCACTGGCCTTTTTATACAGGCCTTTAACATCACGCGCCTGGCAAACCTCCAGCGGGCATTCAATAAATACTTCTGTAAAGGATTGACCTATGATGGCTGACGCCAGGGTACGGTGTTTTTGCAGCGGGGTAATAAAGGAGCAAATGGTAATGATGTTGTTTTGTAGCATGAGCCTTGCAATTTCGGCGGCCCTGCGGATGTTCTCCTCCCGGTCATCTTCGGCGAAACCGAGGTCCTTATTAATACCCGATCGTAATACGTCACCATCCAGGCAAACTGCAAAAAAGCCGTCATTCTCCAGTTGCTGTTTTAATAAAAGAGAAATGGTTGTTTTGCCTGCACCGGATAACCCGTACAGCCAAACAACCATTCCTTTCTGATCAGGTATTCTACTCATTTTATGCCTTTTAGCCAGCTCTATAGAGAACCGCTTACTCAGGCAATTTAAAAATATTATTGCTACGATCAATATCCGGCAGTTGCCTGTCGGGATCAGCAATAACCGAGGTTATTTTTGATGTGGTATTACATTTCAATTTCCACTTAGCCCCTTTTTGCCACACCTCAACCGGGAGTTTGATCACTTGTGCCTTACCGTTCTGCTCGGTCACTTTTAAAGTTATGGGCAACGCCATTTCACCTAAATTCTCTATAGTGATCACGGCTCCGGCGGCTGGGTCATTTTTATTATATTTCACATCGGTAACCGCCTGATCAAGCTTCCAGGTGGTATAAAACCATTCCTTCCAGAACCAGTTCAGGTCTTCGCCGGCGGCATCATTCATCGTACGGAAAAAGTCCTCAGGTAAAGGATGTTTGTAGGCCCAGCGTTTAATGTACATATTGAAGGCATAATCAAACCTGTCGGCCCCTAAAACCTCATTGCGCAAAATATTCAGGGCCAGGGCTGTTTTATAATAATACTGACCGCCATCGTGCATTACTTCGGGCGGGGTCATCAGCGGGTCTTTCTCGCGCAGCAGACTCCGGGTCATACGTACGGCCACGCTGCTGGTATCGCCATATTCGCCATGGTTGAACCAGTTAGAGGCATAACCATTGATAAACGTGTTCATCCCTTCATCCATCCACATAAAGCGGCGCTCATTGCTGCCCACAATCATCGGAAACCAGTTATGGCCCATTTCATGGGTGATGTCATGCCACAGATCGTCCTTTTTGATCTGGTAACTACAGAAAACAATTCCCGGATACTCCATACCTAATGCCACGCCAGCCACCACAAATGCCGAGTGCCAGGGATATTCAAAATAATTTTTAGAGTAAAACTCGATGCTGTTTTTTAAATATTGCGCAGCCCGGCCATAACGATCATAACCACGGCTTTCAACCGGGTAAACCGCGTTGGCCAAACCCTTTTTGCCGCCCGGCAGGTTAACCCTTGCGGCATCCCAGATAAAGGCTTTGGAGGCCGACCAGGATACATCGCGGGTATTATGCATTTTATAATGCCAGGTTAACATACCTTCATGTTTTGGCCTGATGCCTGCCGTACCCACCTCAGCTTCGGTAATAATGTGTACCGAGCTATCGCTTTTGGCAGCTGCGGCCAGGCGCTTGTTTTGCTCCATAGTTAATACCTGCTGGGCGTTTTGCAGATCGCCGGAACCTGCTACGATCATATCGGCAGGTGCGGTGATGAAGTAATCGTAATTACCATACTCGCAATAAAACTCGCCGGTTCCTATATAAGGCAGGGTATCCCAGCCATTCACGTCATCATACACGCACATACGCGGGTACCATTGGGCCAGCTGGTAGATCACGCCTTGCTTAACCCCTAACCTGCCCATACGGTCGGCGCCGTAATGGGGTACATAGAAAGAGTAGTTTACTTTTACGTTGATTTGGTCGCCATGGGGTTTTACCACAAAAGGCAAACGCAATTGCATGCGGGTATCGGTAATGGTAGGCTTGATCACATAGTTTTTACCCATATAGGTAACCGAAACCGCGCCAATATCATAGCCTCCCTTGGTATAACCTTTGGCGTCGAAACGGTCGCCACTAAGCGGCGTTGTAGCAGCGCCGCGTGAATCGGGTTTAAACAGGTTCTGATCCAGCTGTAGCCAGAGGTAATTGAGTGTATCCTGACTGTTATTAGTATAACTGATGCTTACATTGCCTTTGATCAGGGTATCCTTTTCAACCAGCTCTGCATTGATCACATAATCGGCTTTGTTTTGCCAGTATTTGGGACCGGGTGCACCGTTTGCACTGCGAAACTCATTACCATTATAGGTAAAAAACGAATGATCGAATACCTGCAGTTCGTTATAAGCGGGTTTAGTTTGGGCAATAGCCAAAAATGGCGTCATGGCCATACAAAAGAGCCATAAATTAATGTGTTTATACTTCATGTTAGCGTTTAAATAGTCCCGGCACTTTAAGCATGCCAGAGCATTTTGTTATTGTATTATACCAATGAAATTAATGATTAACTCAGGCTGCCTTAATAATTAATTTAACACAAACGTTTGTTATAACCTCAATTACTTTAAGATCAGTTAATTTTCAACAGCGATATTTTGCGGCCTGGTAGCTATAGATAACACCTACTTTACCTTGCACAAAAAGCCCGGATTAAGCAGTGAAACTTTATTATACAGAAAAGGTTCGCCACTGGGCATGGTCATTTTTGCACCACTGGATGTGGCTATGGCCTGCCCGGCGGCGGTATCCCACTCCATGGTTGGGCCATGGCGGTAATAAATATGCGCTTTCCCTTCGGCTATGAGGCAAAATTTGAGTGAGCTCCCACCGTAATTGTCTCTTTAATGGGATATTGATTCAATACTGCGGTTTCTTCGGGCGAGGCATGTGAACGGCTGCCGGCGGCTATCCAGTTGATGCTGGTTGTATCCGCATGCAGCCGGACAACTGAACCATCGTGACTTTCTTTCCAACTACCGATGTTTTGACCTCCATAGTATAGTTCGCCGGTAACGGGAATATAGATGATGCCTAAAACCGGGGTGTGTTTATGGATAAGCGCGATGTTGACGGTAAACTCCCCATTATGCTTGATAAACTCCTTCGTGCCATCCAGCGGGTCGACACACCAGAAATAGGGCCAGTTTTTTCGGGTTTCGTAGGGAATATCCTTGCCTTCCTCAGAAATAATGGGGATATACGGTGTTAAGGTGGTCAGGGCATTGAATATCACCTCATGCGACAGCTTATCGGCAGCAGTAAGCGGTGATTGATCGTCTTTAAGGCTGAGCCCGATATTTTCGGGCGATAGGTTATAGATACTGAGTATAGCTGCTCCTGCTTCCCTGGCTATTTGGTTGACGCTGGTTAGATCAATAGGTTCCAGATCCTGGTAGGTAAAAATCATTTTGGTAGATGTGCTGTTTTTAATGACTGGATAAATATGTAGCAAATTATAGTTTTTATCCCGTTAGCACATCGCTTTTTTTATCAGCACATCATAATGACACGTTTTATGACCGCCATAGCCCGGGGGCGAATCGTCCCGCGCAAGCAAATTCAGGACTTCGTACTCAAAACTTCCGATCCCTCGTTGATCTTTTTCACGTATAGCTCATCTACCAATATCATCACAATAGCCAATAGTGGCACGGCCAGTATAATACCCAGCACACCCGAAAGCGTGCCCATCAGTACCTGCGATAATATGGTAAGTGCCGGCGGCAGATCGATCATCTTTTTCTGGATGAGTGGGGTTACAATATTGCTCACTATGGTTTGTGAAACTATATAGATCAACGCTACAATGATGGCCGTATTGGTGCCTATCGTGAGCGCCAGCAGTACCCCGGGTATCATGGCGGCCAGAGAACCAAAATTGGGGATTAGTTTCAGCAGGCCCGTGAGCAAAGCAAGCACCAGCGCTACCGGGATGCTCATAATACTTAAACCTACACCTATCAAAATAAACACCAACATCATAGATAGCATCATGCCCTTGAGCCAGCCTTTGAGCGCCATACTGATCCGATCGATCACGCAGCGGCCCAGTTCCTTACGGTCTTCCGGGATCAGTTTAATGATACCATCCTTATACAGATTAGGGTTAGCTGTAAAAAACATAGCCAGGAACAGGATCACATATATATTGCCCAGGACACCAAAACTGGTATTGAAAAACTGTTTAGCGGTGGCAAACAGCTTGTCAGAATTATCATCCGACAGGTATAGCAGCACCTTATTGCCCAACGGATATTCAGACAGCTTTTCTTTAACGGTATTCACCGTTTTGGGGAGCGAATCGCTCAATACAGTGATCTGCTTGGAGATCTTGGCTCCCATAAACCAAAATAAAACCGTAAGTATAATAAAAGTGCCCGCTACAGAAATGATCATGCAAAGTCGCCTGCGCCATTTGGTTTTGCGTTGTATCATATCGCCCAGGCCATGAAAATAAACCGATACCAGCGTGCCTGCCAGCACCATGAGCAATACGTTAAACGCTACCCGCGCTATCAGAATCATCACCACCAACAGGGCAACGATGGCCACCGTGTGCCACACTTTCTGAATATAGGTAAGTTCTTTTTCGACGGTTTCTTTTGCAGGTTGTTTGTGATTTTGGGCCATACGGTTTCTTAAAAGTTAATTCACATTTACATTACAATAATTAAACATAAAAGTTTTCTTGACGGCATCATACATTTATATAAGCCATATGGAGTACATGACCGCCGCCGCTATGTTTTTAACTATATTTGCCACAGGCCATGTGCCTGCATTTGAATAGCTGTGATGAACTATACCGAACCACAACTCCGAACCATTAATGTAATACGCTACGTTACCCCCCTGCGCGAAGGCGGTTCCTTACCGGCCATTGCCGAGGGTGACGACGAGTTTTTATATGTACTTAAGTTCCGCGGGGCAGGCCAGGGCGTAAAGGCCCTGATAGCCGAGCTTATTGGCGGCGAAATTGCCCGCTTGCTGGGTTTACGTGTACCCGAACTGGTATTCGCCAATCTCGACCCAGCCTTTGGTCGTTCAGAAGCCGATGAAGAGATACAGGACCTGCTCAAATTTAGCGTCGGCCTTAACCTGGCGCTGCATTACCTTCAGGGCGCTATAACATTCGACCCGGTGGTGACCACCCTCGATGCAAAAACGGCTTCGCAGATTGTGTGGCTGGACTGCCTGCTTACCAATGTGGATCGTACCCCGCGCAATACCAATATGCTGATGTGGCACAAGGAACTTTGGCTGATAGATCATGGTGCATCCCTGTACTTTCACCACTCCTGGTATAACTGGGACGAGCAGGCTATACGTCCCTTTATGCCCGTAAAAGATCATGTACTGCTGCCCCAGGCTTCGCTGTTGGACGAGGTTGATGCCGAGTTTTCTGCTATCCTGACCGACGAGCGCATCCTGGCCATTGTTAACCTGATACCGGATGAGTGGCTTACAGACGATTCGGAAAACGGTACACCTGCCGAACGTCGCGATGGTTATTACCGTTTTTTAACCACACGCGTAGCCGCGTCTGAGAATTTTGTAAAAGAAGCACAACATGCAAGAGCCATACTTATTTGAGTACGCCGTAATACGCGTTGTGCCGAGGGTGGAGCGCGAGGAATTTATCAACGTAGGTGTAATTGTCTTTTGCCCCAAACAGAAATTTTTAAAAGTGCGTTTTGTGTGGAACGAGGACCGCATCAGCGCACTGGCTCCCGGCCTGGATCTGGATTGCCTGAAAGATAATATCAACTCTTTTGAAAGGATATGCCATGGCGATAACCATGCCGGCCCTATAGCCCAACTGGATCAGCCTTCCCGTTTTCGCTGGCTTACGGCTACCCGCAGCACCGTGGTACAATCATCAAAAGTACACCCCGGCCTGTTATTGGATGCCGAAGCTACTTTGAATAAATTGTTTGCCCAGTTGGTGGCATAAGCTATTCATTATACTTTATTCCACACACGTCATTGCTGTAAAGGTCAGATAATTCGAGGACAGATTAGTGTAACTTAAAGTTATGCGTATTAACACGAACGATCTCACCCTGAAACGCAATTATTTGCAAA
>NZ_JABGNA010000015.1 GCF_013149275.1 Mucilaginibacter sp. SG564 | reverse complement strand
TCGGCGGAAAGAAACCTATCGATATGGTCGCCCTAAACAACAAAAAATAATAGCTAATTCTGTTACCGAATTACCTAACCCTTACAGCAATGACGCCTTTTTAAGGAAATTTCAATCTACACATTTGAAATCTGCACATCCGTACATCTATTACATTTGCTGCGGTATAGCGCTCATATCCATATAGGCAAATTCCCACAGGTGACCGTCAAGATCCTGGAAACCGTGACTGTACATCCAGCCATAATCCTGTTTTTCGTTAGGTACTGTGGCACCTGCGGCTACTGCCTTGTGCACAATTTCATCAACTGTTTCCCGGCTATCAACCGAAATACAATTAATGGTTTCGGCTACTTTGGTAGCATCGGCGATATCTTTTTTAATAAATGATTTAAAGAATGGCTCGGTTAACAGCATAAAAAATATATTATCGCTGATAACCAATGATGCACCCTGTTCATTAGTGAACTGTGGATTGAAGCTATAGCCCAGGCTGGTAAAAAACTCGATTGATTTGTTAAGGTCTTTAACAGGTAGGTTTACAAAAATTTGAGTTGCCATGATGTTTGATGATTAGATGTTTATTTGTTTAAATGTCTGAAACAAACATACGGGCATTAATGCAACCCGATGAGGTGTAAAAACGACAAATTAAGGGCAAATTATGACAACAGGTTATTACCCTGTATTTTGGCTTTGATCTCTTTTTTAGCAAATGCCTTTCATGAGCTGATACTCTTTGGAGCGGATCAGGTGAGGCTAAATAGTAATTAAATTGTAAGATTAGACTAAAATCATATTCGCTACGTTCTAACAGCTGTAAAATTGTATATTTGTAGTAATGAGGATCAGGAATTTCAAAACGCTGATAGTAGTAATGTTTATGGGTGTCTTTATGATAAAGATGGCTATATCCCTTGCGCCTGCGTTTTTGTATCTTGATAATAAAACAGTAAGAGCAGTTATACTACAGCTTGAGCAGGAATCTAAAACCGAAAAAGAAAACCCGGATAAGGACACTTTTAAGGAGAAAAAAGCCTTTGATGAATATTATATGCACAGTGTAGCCTATATTACATTTGTTGCAGAAAACAATATACTTCATAATCAGGAAGACCATCTATATAAACAGGCATATCACCCTGTTGTCCCCACGCCGCCACCCAACGTTTAAATGATTAACCGGATACTTCCCTATCCGGATGCTAACGCTTTACAATTCATTTAAATTTTTCGTCAAAATAATTTATTAACGATGATGAAACTATCCTCCGATATGATCGGAAGGAAGGCTTCATTCAAATTATCGATCTTATGCAAGATAAGCAAGGTGGCTTTGCTGCGGGCAATCTCAACCTGAAAAAATATTTCTTATCCAAAAACTTAAAAAAGGATATTCCATCAAGTGTCGTTGTATTTCTGGTTGCGCTCCCTCTATGTTTGGGAATAGCACTGGCCTCGGGCGCTCCTTTATTCGCCGGCGTATTAACCGGCATTATTGGTGGTATCGTAGTAGGCACCTTCAGTGGTTCGCAACTGAGCGTGGCAGGTCCGGCGGCCGGTTTAACGGTTATTGTATTGAATGCCATAACCAAACTTGGCGCGTACGAAACCTTTTTGCTGGCCATTGTGCTGGCCGGTGTTTTCCAGATGCTCCTGGGTATATTAAAGGCGGGTACCATTGCCAATTACTTCCCTTCATCGGTAATTGAAGGCATGCTTGCGGCCATAGGTATCATCCTGATCATGAAGCAATTTCCACATGCTGTTGGTTATGATGCCGACTTTGAGGGTGATGAGCGCTTTAGTCAGATAGACGAACACAATACTTTTTCAGGTATCCTGCGCGCGGTAGCCCGTATCAATTACGGGGCAGTTATTATTACTGCGGTTTCGTTACTACTGCTTATTTACTGGCCAAAATTCAAAAAGCTGGCCATTGTTCCGGCCCCGCTACTGGTTGTTTTGGCTGGTGTTGGTTTGAGTATGGTATTTAAAGGAAGTGGATTTGCCTTGCTGGATAAGCAGTTTGTACACATACCTATCGTAAACAGCAGCGCCGAGTTTTTCGGCTTATTCAAATCGCCCGACTTTAGCCAGATCGGCAATAAAGAGGTTTGGATAACTGCGTTTACCATAGCCGTAGTAGCCAGCCTGGAAACCTTGCTTAGCCTCGAAGCTGTTGATAAGATCGACCCGATAAAGCGTATTTCACCCACCAACCGCGAACTGGTGGCCCAGGGATTGGGTAACATCACCAGCGGTTTATTAGGTGGCTTGCCTATGACTGCTGTAATTGTACGCTCATCGGCCAATGTAAATGCGGGTGCACGTACCAAAATGAGCAGCATTATACATGGTTTGCTCCTGCTGGTATCCTTGCTTTGCATCCCCTTCCTCATCAACCTCATCCCGTTATCGTGCCTGGCAGCTATACTGCTCATGACCGGTTATAAACTAACCCGCATCAGCCTGTTTAAACACATGTGGCATTTAGGGCTGAGCCAGTTTATTCCATTTGTAGTAACCATTGTTGCCGTAGTACTAACCGATCTGTTGATAGGCGTGGGCATTGGTATGCTGGTGGGTATATTTTATATCCTGCGTACCAATTTGCGCAACCCCTACTTCTACCAGATCGATCGTAATGGCGATAAAAAGGTGATCAGGATAAAGCTTGCCGAGGAAGTATCCTTTTTAAATAAAGCGGCCATACAGATAACGCTAACCAGCTTACCTAAAGGCACAGATGTGATCATCGATGGCTCCAATTCCAGGTTTATTGACCCGGACGTGATCGAGATCATCCACAATTACAAGCACAATGCCTACACTAAAGGCATCGTTGTGCAACTGCATGAAATAAAGGACAAGTACGATATACCTCCTTTAAAAGAATTAATGTATAACCCCACTAACTAAGAAAAATCATGACCTCAATAGATAATAATTTAAAACTGGTAAATAACGACGGTAGCTATAATGCGCTAATACGCGGCAACAGCCAATGGGTTGACCTGAAACTACAGGAAGACTCAGACTATTTTAAAAAACTGGCTAAAGGCCAAAGCCCCGAAGTATTATGGATAGGCTGCGCCGACAGCCGCGTACCTGCCAATGAAGTAACAGGTACCAAACCAGGCGAAGTGTTTGTACACCGCAACATTGCCAACGTAGTGGTACACTCTGACATGAATATGCTGAGCGTATTGGACTACGCAGTAAACGTGCTTAAAGTAAAACACGTTATTGTGGCCGGTCACTACGGTTGCGGCGGCGTAGCTGCTGCTATGAGTAACAAGCAATTTGGTGTTATTGACAACTGGTTGCGTCATATAAAAGACGTTTACCGTTTGCACGCTAAAGAACTGGATGCTATTGAAGACCAACAGGAACGCACCAACCGCCTGGTGGAGCTTAATGTAAGCGAACAGGTATACAACGTGTGCAAAACCACCATTATACAAAATGCATGGCAGGAACGCCATGACCTGGAAGTTCATGGCTGGGTGATTGACCTGGGTACAGGTTTGATCAAGGATTTAAAAGTTTCCAGCAGCAGTCCGCATAACCTGGGTTATGTGTATGAGTTTGACAACGCAAATGCTGTTGCTCAACATTAATAAAGGCTGCTGCCCTTAAGCCTTCAAGGATTCTCCCTCAATACCTGCAAAGGGAGAGGTTTATGTTTGGTTTGCCCCGGTTCATTGTTAATGGCCGGGGTTCTTTTTTTGAAGGCGACAACCCTATTCATCTGCTAATGACGGAAAGTCCAATCCCCCACGTCATTGCGAGCGCAGCGTGGCAATCCCAAACTATACAGAGCGGCTCTGTTAATCGGGGATTGCCACGCTGCGCTCGCAATGACGCGTGGATATTATACAGAACTTCAAAATCTGCCTGGAAATTGAATAACATATATTGAAATTACTGACTTCATACTCAATCCTTCAATTTTTATCCTATTTTTATCCTGAAGCAACAAGCAAAAATATTTATGCTGAGGCAATCAAAAGAAACACGCACTTTAAAGCAAAACCTATTACTGGCCTCATCTACCGCCTTTGTATCGGGGGTAACCAATGTGGCCGGCATGATCGCCTTTCTGGCCTTTACTTCAAATATCACGGGGCATGTGGCCAACCTGGCCAAGCACGTGGTTGAACAAAACTGGAGCGAAATTGTGGTTTTCTTGATATGGCTGCTTATGTTTTTTGCCGGGGCATTTATGTCTAACTTTATTGTCCACTCGCTGGAGCATAAAAGCCGCTACCGGGCACATTCCATTCCCATTGTCATCGAGATCATTCTGCTACTGTTTGTGGCTATTTACGGCCATAACTTTTACCGCGAAACCCAAACCGAGCGTGAAGTGGTTATCGGCGTGATCATTTTTTGCATGGGTTTGCAAAACAGCCTGGTATCTACCATATCCGGCGGGCTCATCAAATCGACACACTTAACCGGCCTGTTCACTGACCTGGGCGGCGATGTATCTGAATGGTTTCATCCCAATACCGCCAAAACCGAAACTACCCGCAACAAGATCTACGTGCGCCTCACCGTACTGGGCTTTTATTTTTTCGGCGGCATCATGGGTGGGTTCTTTTTTAATTTGTATGATTTTGCGATATTTTATTTCATTCCGCTAATTTTGCTTACCATTTTATATTACGATCTTTCGCCGGTAGCACTGCATAAGATCAGCCGGATATTCCGGACGGATAAAAGCAGGCCGGTTTAGATTCTTTCGCCGGTAGCACTGCATAAGATCAGCCGGATATTCCGGACGGATAAAAGCAGGCCGGTTTAGATCATTAACTCTTTAACATTTACACCTATGTGCGCCCAAACAAGCATTCACGACACCAGCCACATTACTTACGAAGGTTTGCTGGAAGGTAACAAGCAGTTCATCGCAAACGCCTTAGACTCCGATCCGGACTTTTTTACTAAACTGGCCAATGGCCAAAAACCACCAATACTGTGGATAGGTTGCGCCGATAGCCGCGTACCGGCCAACCAGATCACCAATACAGCACCCGGCGAAATATTTGTACACCGCAATATTGCCAACATGGTTATTCACTCTGATATGAATATGCTGAGTGTACTGGACTATGCCGTAAACGTATTGAAGGTAAAACACGTGATTGTAACCGGCCATTACGGTTGCGGTGGTGTACTTGCCGCCATGAGCAACAAAGCCTTTGGATTGATTGACAACTGGCTGCGCCACATTAAAGATGTTTACCGCCTGCATGCCGATGAACTTGATGCCATTACTGACGAAACCGAACGCGGCAACCGCCTGGTAGAGCTTAACGTGAAAGAAAACGTATATAATCTTTGTAAAACCACCATCGTGCAGAATGCCTGGAAAAGCGGCCAGGAACTGGGTGTGCACGGCTGGGTTTATAGCCTGAGCACCGGCAAAATCGGCGACATGAACGTGAGCACTTATAACAACGATAATATGGAGAACGTGTTTAAGTTTAAGTAGTCGAGAGAGTCAAGAGACAAGAATCAAGAGCCAAGATTAAAATTATAAATATCATGATATGCGAAGAGCCGGGGATTATAATTCCCGGCTCTTTTATTTAAAGACAAATTTACGTCTTAATTCTTGATTCTTGTCTCTTGACTCTGGCGCTTACACTTCCTTTGTCAAAAACGGATACCTGTAATCCTTCGGCGGATCAAAGGTTTCCTTAATAGTACGTGGAGATACCCAGCGCAGCAGGTTGATCATAGAACCAGCCTTATCATTAGTTCCGGATCCTCTGGCACCGCCAAATGGCTGCTGACCAACAACGGCACCCGTCGGTTTGTCGTTAATATAGAAATTACCGGCAGCGTTACGTAAACGATGAGTAGCCTCGGCAATGGCATATCTGTCCTGCGATATAATAGAGCCTGTTAGCGCGTAGATGGATGTTTTATCTACGATGTTAAGCACCTCATCAAATTTGGCGTCCTCGTACACGTAAATGGTCAATACAGGGCCAAATAGCTCCTCGCACATGGTTACATAGTACGGATCATCTACTTTTAGCACAGTAGGCTCTACAAACCAGCCAACAGTTTTATCATAGCTACCACCGGCAACTACTTCAACACCTTTATCAACTTTGGCCTCATCAATATATTTTGCCAGTTTATCAAACGATACTTCGGTGATCACGGCATTAACAAAGTTTTCAAAATCCTCTACCGGACCCATTTTAAACGAGGCGATGTCGCGCTGTACATTGGCTTTTACCGCAGGCCATAACGAGGCCGGGATATAAGCACGTGAAGCGGCAGAGCATTTTTGTCCCTGGTATTCAAAAGCACCGCGAACCAAAGCAGTACTTACCACATCGGCATTGGCGCTCGGGTGGGCCAGTACAAAGTCTTTACCACCGGTTTCGCCTACAATGCGCGGGTAGGTTTTGTATTTATGAATGTTGGTACCAATAGTTTGCCAGATATTCTGGAAAACTTTGGTTGATCCGGTGAAGTGGATACCGGCAAAATCAGGGTGGTTAAATATCACCTCGCCTGCAACCGGGCCGTCAACATAAATGAGGTTAATAACACCGGCAGGTACACCGGCTTCTTTAAACACCTTCATGATCACGTTGGCGGCAAATATCTGGGTGTAAGCTGGTTTCCAAACCACCACGTTACCCATCATGGCTGCTGACGAAGGCAGGTTACCCGCGATAGCTGTAAAGTTAAATGGTGTTAAAGCAAACACAAAACCTTCCAGCGGGCGTTGCTCCACACGGTTCCAAACACCTTTGCCTGATACTGGTGGCTGTTGCTTGTAGATCTCGGTCATATATTCTACGTTAAAACGTAGAAAATCGATCAGCTCACAGGCAGAGTCAATCTCGGCCTGGTAGGCATTCTTTGATTGACCCAACATCGTTGCCGCGTTAATTTCGGCACGGTATGGACCGGCAATCAGTTCGGCAGCTTTTAAAAATATGGCGGCACGCTGCTCCCAGGGTAAATTTTCCCAATCGGCCTTGGCAGCCAGGGCAGCATCAATAGCAGCAGTAACGTGACTGGCATCACCTTCAGAAAAAGTAGCCAGTAAATGTTTATGATCATGCGGCGGGCGGATCTCGAGCTTAGTGCCCGTACGTACTTCTTTGTCGCCGATGTACATAGGTATATCCAATTGGTGAGCACGGGCAGCCTCTAAGGCGGCTTTAAGCGCTACACGTTCCAAACTGCGCGGGCCATAGTTTAAAACAGGCTCGTTTTGCGGCGGCGGAACATTAAAAAATCCTTTAAGCATAGATGGGTTATTTATGTTGCCGCAAAGATACGGATTTTGCAGGGAAGGGGGAATTGAGGAAATGTCAAAAATGCTATGGATACAACACAAACGTTTGAGAAAATTAATACTTTTAGGATGTGGAAGATCAGGATGAATTATTTTTTGAGTTGAAATGCGATGGCGATTCAATAAAAATAACCCCAGTTGAATTTATAATCTATGATTCGGAAACCTCATGGGATAAAAACTGGATAAAAACCAAAATAGAAATCAAAGCCGGTGTATTTACTGGAACATATAGGGGGGAATTTATGACCCACGATTTCGTGGCCTTTAAAAAGGAATTAAAAAACCTATACATCAATTTAGATAGTTCAGCAAAATTTGAAGGATTAGAGGGATATTTAAAAATAGATATTAAAGGGGACGGATTAGGTCACCTAAATGCTATATGCGTAGCCAACGATGCACCTGGATATGGAAATAAGTTAACTTCTTATTTTTATTTCGACCAGACATATATTCCACATCTATTAAAGCAACTTGATAAAATCATTGAATATTTTCCGGTAACAAAGTAATTATCTTTGCACCCACGACTTACACCACTCCCCAATAACGGATTGAAGAAGTTTTAATATATCATGATCCACATAGAACAAATACGTCCCGAACTTACCTGGCGCTTACGCCGACAGGTGCTTTATCCTGAACAAAAGCTGTACGAAATGGAAATGGAGGAAGACAATCACGGTTTGCATTTTGCCGCTTTTCTGGATAATAATGTGGTAGGCGTAATATCTTTGTTTGCCAGAGGCGATGACTACCAGTTTCGCAAGTTTGCGGTTGACGGGGAGGTTCAGGGCAAAGGCATTGGCACCAAAATGCTGGCCTATGTTACAGATTTTGCCCGTACCAATGGCGCCAAACGTTTGTGGTGCAATGCCAGGGTAACGGCAATCAGCTTTTACATCAATGCCGGCTTTGAGCATACCGGCCAGCTGTTTACACGGCAGGGGTATGATTACGAGATCCTGGAGAAAAACCTTACTCTTTAATCAGCGCCGCGATCAGCGTAGTAGCGTAGTCATTTTGCTGTTTCTGATTGGATAACTTGGCCAGATCAAGCGCCTCGTCAATATCACCCTGGGCCTCATAAACTACAGCCAGGTTATAAGCTGCCCTGCTTGCCTGTTTAAGGTCGGGACCATCAATAATGGGGTTGAGTATTTTAAAGGCAAGATCGAATCTGCCCGCCAGTATTTGCTTTACTGATGTTGCCAAAAGATCGCCCTGGTTATAAAGCGGCCGGTAATTGGTAATGGTATAAGGCAGATAATCTTTCAATGCATCGAGCGCCGCATTACGGGCAGCACCATCAATAGAATAGCCAAACCGGCCATCCTGTGGTTCGGTAGCTACCCCTTTGAGCTTTTTAAAGAAGATGCCATTACTTTCATATAAAGTAAAAGCAACCCTGGCCTTGGTGCTGTAATAAGCTATTTGAGCATTACCATCATACTGTACATTATCCAGCACCAGGCCCGCGTTAAAGTCATCGAGCGTTAAAATATAGTTGGCTTTGTATTTGGCCGCCAGATGTTTCACAGAATCTTTATTGGCGCTAAATGATACGGAATCGATCAGGTTGGAAACTTTAACACCTGGTAACAACTTCAGTTCCTTTTCGGCGCCGGTTATAGCGCTATAGGCTGCTGCTTTAAGGGCCACAATTTTACGTTTATTGAGGCGGGTGGAATCAAAGGTAAGTTTATTAACCACCAATATACGGGCGGTATCCGTTCTGAATACCAGTTTTGGGGCATAATCAACAGGTACAGTAGCGTATTGAACCACGTTACAAGAGGTTAACCCGATTATAAATAATATGCAAATGAGCTTAAACAGTTTCACGGTGTGGGGTAAATTATAGATGGATGTAAAATTACGAAACTACGATGAATTTGACATGAATATTAACACTGTATTATATGTAAACAATACAGTTAATCACAACTAATTAATCAAGTGCCACAAATTTTACATATTTCAAAAAAAAACGCTAATGCTGCAACATTAGTATTAAATTAATAATAAAAACGTGTTTTTATTTCCAATATGACAGGGTATTTTAGGGCTTTAACATCTACTTTGTTATATTTGCTTAATTGCATAATCATAGTTTGCTAAAGAAAATATGGCTAAAAAAAAATCAGATGCATCAACGCATACTCCTATCGTAAACGAAACCTCTCTTTCATTTTTCGAAAAATATATAAATAACCCGTCTCCTACTGGTTTTGAATGGAAAGGCCAGGAATTATGGCTCGATTATCTGAAACCTTATATCGATACCCATTATGTGGATAATTACGGTACCGCGGTAGGTGTTATCAATCCCAAAGCCGATTACAAAGTAGTTATTGAAGCCCATGCCGACGAGATATCATGGTTTGTAAATTATATTACCAATGATGGCCTGATATACGTGATCCGTAATGGCGGTTCCGATCACCAAATAGCCCCTTCCAAAAGGGTAAACATCCATACGGATAATGGTGTAGTAAAAGCAGTTTTCGGCTGGCCTGCAATACATACCCGCCAGGCTGGTGATAAGGAAGAAGCCCCAACCTTAAAAAACATTTTCCTGGATTGCGGTTGCACAAGCAAAGAAGAAGTAGAGAAACTAGGCATCCATGTAGGTTGCGTGATCACCTATGAAGATGAATTCACGATTCTGAATGACCGCTATTATGTTGGTCGTGCCCTGGATAACCGTGCAGGTGGCTTTATGATAGCCGAGGTTGCCCGCTTATTAAAAGAGAATAAAGTAAAACTGCCGTTCGGCCTGTATATCGTAAACGCAGTACAGGAAGAAATAGGTTTGCGCGGTGCAGAGATGATCGCCCACAAAATAAAACCTAACGTGGCTATAGTAACTGATGTTACGCATGATACACAAACGCCAATGATCAATAAAATAACCCAGGGCGATCTGGCTTGTGGTAAAGGTCCGGTGGTCTCATACGCTCCCGCGGTTCAAAACAACTTAAATAAACTACTTATTGAGACGGCTCAAAAAGCTAATATTCCTTTCCAACGCCAGGCGTCTTCACGCTCAACCGGTACCGATACCGACGCGTTTGCCTACTCCAATGATGGCGTACCATCAGCGTTGATCTCTTTACCATTACGGTACATGCACACCACGGTTGAAATGATCCACAAAGAAGATGTGGACAACGTGATACGCCTTATTTACGAATCACTATTGAATATCAAAGCCGGTCAGGATTTCAGATATATCAAATAATTAACGCTTTTTTTAAAACAATTTGAGTAATAGATTGATTTCACTATAAAAAATTCATGCAAGGGCATATAGTTATTTCAAAATACCCCAACGTATATCTATGAAACCAACACTCCTTATTTTGGCCGCAGGAATGGCCAGCCGTTATGGCAGTATGAAACAAGTTGACGGCTTTGGCCCCAATGGAGAAACAATTATCGACTATTCTATCTACGATGCTATAAAAGCGGGTTTTGGGAAAGTTAGTTTTATTATCCGTGAAGAATTCGCCGATAATTTTAAGGCTATTTTTGAACCCAAGCTTAAAGGCCGTATCGAAACGGATTATGTTTTTCAAAGCTTTGATTTAGCCCCTTTCGGCATTGATAAAACAATTGAACGTGCCAAACCCTGGGGTACTGCCCACGCGGTACTTGCCGCACGCAACCAGATCAATGAACCATTTTGTGTGATCAACGCCGATGACTTTTACGGTTATGACTCCTTCGAGAAAATGGCTAAATTTTTAACCACCGAAGTTTCTGATGACACTTACTCGCTGATAGGCTACCAGATTGACAGAACCCTGTCTGACTATGGCTCTGTATCGCGCGGTGTTTGCAAAGTTGATGATGCAGGTAACATGGTAGAGATCAACGAACGTACCGAGGTTTACTTTAAAGAAGACGGCAGCGTAGCTTACAAAGATGCTACCGGCGAGCACGCCCTGCCAAATGATACACGTGTATCTATGAATTTCTGGGGCTTTACACCTGCTATATTTAAGCAAAGCCTACCCATGTTCCAGGAGTTTGTTGAGGCTAATGAAAACAATCCTAAATCAGAATTCTTTATACCATTGGCAGCCGATCAGCTGATTAAAAGTGGTGAGGCTTCATTTAAAGTTATCCCAACCGGCTCTAAATGGTTTGGTGTAACTTATAAAGAGGACAAACCTATTGTACAAAAAAGCATATCGGAGCTGGTAAATAACGGTACCTATCCATCAACGCTTTGGGATTAATTATCTCCAATATTTAAAAAGCCTGCTTAAAGCGGGCTTTTTTGTTTTCTATCAATCCTTATTTGGCATCCTGAATGCAGTGAAGGATCTATATGATAAATAAAGTTGGCTAATAGATTCTTCGTTCCTCAGAATGACAATATTATTAGGTTTATCTTTCCCCAAACTTGTTGTTACAAATAAGTTTAGGCCGTTTTTTGATATCTATTGTTAATTTATTATTTTGATCTGTGTTTTCGGGACAATCATTTGCTAACTTTTAAAACCTAATAAAATGGAAAACAAAACAGTTGATGAAAAATTACAGTTAACGGAACTGACTAAAGATGAACAAAGAGAAATTTCTGGCGGAATGGCAGAATTGGTTGCAGACAGCAGCTTTGCAGCCCTTTTTACCTTTACGAAAACAAAACAAGATACGGCAAAAAACGCCATTAATAATCTCAGATAATCACGCTTTTGTTTGCAAAAAGTCTAACAAAAAAGCCCGGTTCAGGAAAAATCCTGACCGGGCTTTTTATTATTCAACAACACTTAAATTATTTTGTATCGTCTTTTACTTCTTCAAAGTCAACATCGGTTACGGTGTCGCCCTGATCCTGCGGACCTGCGCCCGGAGCACCTTCGGCACCTGGCTGACCTGCTTCGGCAGAGGCTTTGTACATCTCTTCAGATGCGGTTGCCCATGCAGCGTTCAGTTCGGTTTGAGCTGTTTCAATAGCGTCAAAGTTTTTAGATGCATAAGCTTCTTTCAACTTGGTTAAACCAGCTTCGATAGGGCCTTTTTTGTCGGCTGAAATTTTGTCACCGTACTCTTTCAGTTGTTTTTCTGTCGAGAAGATCAGGGCATCAGCAGCGTTCAGTTTTTCAACTTCTTCTTTTGCTTTTTTGTCGGCATCAGCGTTAGCTTCAGCTTCGTCCTTCATCTTTTTGATCTCGGCATCAGTTAAACCTGAAGAAGCCTCGATACGGATCTTTTGCTCTTTACCGGTTGCTTTATCTTTTGCAGATACATGTAATATACCGTTCGCGTCAATATCAAAGGTTACTTCGATCTGAGGCACACCGCGAGGTGCTGGTGGTATACCATCCAGGTGGAAACGACCTATAGTACGGTTACCCGAAGCCATTGGACGCTCACCCTGTAATATGTGGATCTCAACAGATGGCTGACTATCAGAGGCGGTTGAGAATGTTTCTGATTTTTTGGTTGGGATAGTTGTATTTGACTCAATCAGTTTGGTCATTACACCACCCATAGTTTCAATACCTAATGAAAGTGGGGTAACATCTAACAGCAACACATCTTTCACTTCACCGGTTAATACACCACCTTGAATAGCAGCACCAATAGCAACAACCTCATCGGGGTTAACACCTTTTGAAGGGGCTTTACCAAAGAATTTTTCAACAGCTTCCTGTATAGCAGGGATACGGGTTGAACCACCCACCAGGATAACTTCGTCGATATCTGATGTGCTTAAGCCAGCGTTTTTCAAAGCTGATTTACATGGATCAATAGTACGTTTGATCAGGCTATCTGCCAGTTGCTCAAATTTAGCACGGGTTAAAGTTTTAACTAAGTGCTTTGGCATACCATCAACAGCAGTGATGTATGGTAAGTTAATTTCTGTTTGTGCAGAGCTTGATAACTCAATTTTAGCTTTTTCTGCTGATTCTTTTAAACGTTGTAAAGCCATTGGATCTTTACGCAGATCAATACCTTCGTCGTTTTTAAATTCATCAGCTAACCAGTCGATAATTACCTGGTCAAAGTCGTCACCACCTAAGTGAGTATCACCATCGGTTGATTTTACTTCAAATACACCGTCGCCCAACTCCAGGATAGATACGTCATGCGTACCACCACCGCAGTCAAATACCGCGATTTTCATATCCTTGTGCGCTTTGTCAAAGCCATAAGCTAAGGCGGCGGCAGTAGGTTCGTTAATGATACGACGTACTTTTAAACCCGCGATTTCGCCAGCTTCTTTAGTAGCCTGACGTTGAGCATCGTTAAAGTAAGCTGGTACGGTAATAACCGCTTCAGTTACTTCGGTACCCAAAAAGTCTTCAGCGGTTTTCTTCATTTTTTGAAGGATCATGGCCGAGATCTCTTGCGGAGTGTATTTACGGTCGCCAATTTCAACACGCGGAGTGTTGTTGTCGCCTTTTACTACCTTGTAAGGTACACGGGCAGCTTCGCTTGTAACTTCGTTAAACTGGTTACCCATAAAGCGTTTAATTGACGATATGGTTTTTGTAGGGTTGGTGATGGCCTGACGTTTTGCAGGATCGCCAACTTTACGCTCGCCGTTGTCAATAAAAGCTACTACGGACGGCGTAGTACGTTTTCCCTCGCTGTTCGCAATAACTACAGGCTCATTACCTTCCATTACAGCTACGCAGGAGTTTGTTGTTCCTAAGTCGATTCCAATTATTTTAGACATATGATTGTTTTACTTGATTTAATATTTTACTAACTACAGCTATTTATCAACGTTTGTGCCAATAGCTATTTGGCAGTGCATATAGTCAGGATGACAAATATTGCGTCAGAAATGCTATACACATTGGTGACAGGTTGGCAGAAATTGAGGCTGAAGGCAGAAAGGTTAAAGGTTAAAGGTTAAAGGTTAAAGGTTAAAGGAGAATGGTCAATACTGTAAAAGGTTTTAGATTATATATCTTTGCATTATTAAATAAACGCCTCTGTTACTTAACACCATTAACGGGCATATTATCCTGCCTGGAATTGCATAACAAAAGCTTTGTATACAAAGCTTGACATTCACTTTCTAAAAGAGAACAGTTTTTCTATTGTTATTTAATTCCACAATTACATGTTTTTTATCGAGTCTGAACGGTTGCGACTGATACCGTTAACACACCAGCAATTGCAACTAATGCATACTGACAGGCCGGCTATGGAACTATCCCTGGACCTCAATCCATCTGCCATGTTGATAGATCCGCTTTATCAGCACGAAATAGATGACGCCATGATCAATTTCTGGCTCCCTAAAACGCTGGAGTATCCGCAACAATATAAATGGTACACCAACTGGGAGATAGTGCTTAAGGATACAAATACCTCCATCGGAGGAATGGGATTTGGCGGCGAACCCAACGAAAAAGGTGAGATAGAAACCGGTTATATGATCGATGCCAACCAGCACAACAAAGGCTACGCTACCGAAGCCCTGAGAACGATGATACAATGGGCCTTCGGTCATGAGGCAGTCAAGGCTATCATTATACGCACCTTTGCTGATAACCTGCCATCAAGAAAAATGATGGACAAATGCGGATTTAAGCAGGTAGATGATGTGGATGGGTTATTGACTTATAGATTGGGGAGACCACTTTCTGGATCTTGACTTTGATCGGGTCAATAAATCACCATTGCCTCAAAGGCAGGTAATGGTGATTTAATTACTTTACTGATATTAATTTAAGCAATTATCCGGGGAGGTTACACAGAGGGTAGAAACCGGGCAGGTATACAGCCCATGGCAACATCCCTCAGTCCAATACTTTCCACTATTTCCTGCAATACCGCATCCAATACCGATACCACCCTTAATTTGCTTCATTTCTTCTCTCTTAATAGGTTTTCCAAAATTGGTTTTCATTTTTCTCTCTAATTTAGTTTTTGGCTCCGGTTTTACTATAAGGTACACAGCTCACTACCTAATTATAAATCAAGTTAGTGATAAAGGTTTTGACTATCAATTTATAAGCAACAAAAAAGGCCCTGCTCAAATGAGCAGGGCCTTTCGTATTAAGGGATTTAAAATTATTCTCCTTTTTTTGCGTTTTCTTCTGCTTCTGGAGTTGCAGGAGCTTCAGCAGCTGGAGTTTCAGTAGCTTCTGCAACTGGGGCTTCTGCTTTAACTTCTTCTTCAACAACTTTTGCTTCTTCAACAGGAGCAGCAGTTTCTTTAGCTGGCGCTGCTTTTGCTTTAGCACCTGAACCACCACGACGACGTGTTGATTTTTTAGCTGCAGCTGCAGTGTCAACACCGTAAACAGTGTTGTAGTCTACTAATTCGATGATCGCCATTTCAGCATTGTCGCCTAAACGGTTCTCTAACTTCACGATACGGGTGTAACCACCTGGGCGTGTAGCAATTTTCTCGGCAATTTCGCGGAACAGGATAGTAACCGCGTCTTTGTCTTGTAAATAGCTAAACACTGTACGACGAGAGTGAGTAGTATCGTTTTTTGATTTTGTTAAAAGTGGCTCAACATAACCGCGTAAAACTTTTGCTTTTGCTAATGTTGTAGTGATACGCTTGTGTAAAATAAGCGAAGTTGCCATGTTAGCCAGCATCGCTTTGCGGTGACTGGTAGTACGGCCTAAGTGATTGTTTTTGTTTCCGTGTCTCATTGTTATTAAATTATTTCACGTGCATACCGTCCGGCGATCAGATCAAGCCTTCGGAATTATGCCTTCGCTAATTGTTTGTTATTATATAAATAAAAAAGTGAGGCTTGAACAGCTGTTCAGCCTCACTTTTTAAATTTTTATTCTTCGTCTAACTTGAATTTAGACAGGTTCATACCAAAAGATAAGCCTTTTGATTTAACCAGGTCCTGAATTTCAGTTAATGACTTTTTACCAAAGTTTCTGAATTTTAACATATCAGCAACATCGTATGATACTAAGTCGGCCAGGCTGCGGATGTCGGCAGCTTTTAAGCAGTTTAATGCGCGTACAGAAAGGTCAAGATCAACCAATTCAGTCTTCAGGATCTTGCGCATGTGCAGGATCTCTTCGTCAACTTCTTTAGTTTCTTCTTTAGCCTGTGCTTCCAGCATCATGTTCTCATCGCTGAACAGCATAAAGTGCTGGATCAGGATTTTGGCTGCTTCTTTTAACGCGTCTTCCGGATGAATTGATCCATCGGTAGCAATATCCAGAACTAATTTTTCATAGTCGGTTTTTTGCTCAACACGATAGTTTTCAATAGTATATTTTACGTTTTTAATAGGCGTAAAGATGGAATCGATAGCTATTACACCAACGTTAGCATCCGGGTTTTTATTTTCTTCGCTTGCTACGTAACCACGGCCTTTACCTACAGTAAGCTCAATTTCAAGCGTTACTGACGAGTCCATATTACAGATAACCAGATCAGGGTTTAAAACAGTAAAGTTATTAGAGAATTTAGTAACATCTCCGGCTTTAAAAGCGTCCTGGCCATTTATGATAACGAATATCTTTTCAGAATCACCAGACTCACCTGTTTTTTTGAAACGTACTTGTTTCAGGTTCAGAATGATCTCGGTTACGTCTTCAACAACACCTTTGATGGTTGAAAACTCATGCGTAACTCCCGAAAAACGAACAGAAGTGATGGCATAACCTTCGAGTGATGAAAGTAAGATACGACGCAGAGCATTACCAATGGTCACACCGAAGCCTGGTTCTAACGGACGAAACTCAAACGTACCATCGAAATCATTTGCTTTCTGCATGATAACCTTGTCTGGTTTTTGAAATGCTAAAATTGCCATTTATATCCTTTATTTATTGTTTACTAATTGAATTGATTTAAACCACGAAAATGGTTGACATAAAATGCCAACCACCCCATAGATAATTATCGTTATTATTTTGAGTACAACTCGACGATTAGGTTTTCTTTGATATTCTCAGGTATCTCGTCGCGGTTAGGATAGTTTAGGAATTTACCTGTTAAGGCGTTAGCATCCCATTCTAACCAGCTGTATTTATTGATTCTTCTTCCGGCTACTGATGTAGTGATAGCTTCTAATGATTTAGATTTTTCACGTACAGAGATCACGTCACCAGCTTTTAAAGCGTATGAAGCGATGTTTACCACAGCACCATTAACGTTAATGTGTTTGTGATTAACCAACTGACGGGCTGCAGAACGTGTAGGAGCAATACCTAAACGGTAAACAGCATTATCTAAACGAGCTTCTAAGAATTTCAACAAGTTTTCACCTGTGATACCCTCTTTAGCTGATGCGCGGTGAAACAAGTTTTCGAACTGACGCTCTAACACACCATAAGTGTATTTTACTTTTTGTTTCTCCTGTAACTGAGTTGAATACTCAGATTGTTTTCCTCTTCTTTTTGAGGCACCGTGCATTCCCGGTGGATAGTTTTTACGTTCTAACGCTTTATCCGGACCGAAGATCGGCTCGCGGAAACGACGTGCAATTTTGGATTTTGGTCCTGTATATCTAGCCATTTTTGTGTGTTCTTAAAGTATCAGGCAGCCTGTAACTGCTGAATCTTAGCTTTAAAAAATTTGTTAATTAAACTCTTCTTCTTTTTGAAGGACGACAACCGTTGTGCGGAAGCGGTGTGATATCTTTGATGGTTGTAACCTCAATACCTGCAGTTTGTAAAGTACGGATAGCCGACTCGCGACCTGCACCCGGACCTTTTACAAATACTTCAACTTTACGTAAGCCCAGGTCATAAGCTACTTTACCGCAATCGGCAGCTGCTTGTGAAGCGGCGTATGGGGTGTTCTTTTTTGAACCTTTGAAACCCATTTTACCAGCTGATGACCATGATACAGCCTGACCGGTTTTGTTGGTAAGGGTGATGATGATATTGTTAAAAGTAGCATTGATGTGTGCTTCGCCAACAGGCTCAACAATTACAATACGCTTTTTGGTTACTTTTTTGCTCTTAGCCATTTTTTTAATTTTTGAATTAATGAATTACTGAGTTAATAAATAACCCGGACCCATTAATATATATTGTCAAATGAGGTAATCCTAATGAATTGTAAAGCGGTAATTACTTAGCCTCACAATCACTATTCAATATTATTTAGTAGCTTTTTTCTTGTTAGCAACTGTTTTACGTTTTCCTTTACGGGTACGTGAGTTGTTTTTAGTACGCTGACCACGTAATGGTAAACCTTTACGGTGACGTGTACCACGGTAGCAACCTATGTCCATCAAACGTTTAATGTTAAGCTGCACTTCTGAACGTAGCGCGCCTTCCACTTTAATCTGATCGTTGATAATTCCACGAATTGAGGCTAATTGCTCATCGGTCCAGTCTTGTACTTTTGTATTAAAATCAATACCAGCCTCAGTCAAAATCCTTTGAGCTGTTGAGCGGCCTATACCGAAAATGTAAGTAAGTCCGATTTCTCCTCTTTTGTTTTTCGGTAAATCTATACCTGAAATCCTTGCCATATTTATTGTTTGTTTTTTAAATGATAACCGAACGGCGGGCCACCGTTGTACGAATTATCACAGTTTTTTAATTATCCCTGACGCTGTTTGTATTTAGGATTCTTTTTGTTAATAACATAAAGTTTCCCGTTACGGCGAATGATCTTGCAATCAGCGCTGCGTTTTTTGATGGATGCTCTAACTTTCATCTCTTTGTTTATTTATATCTATAAGTTATTCTACCCTTAGTTAAATCGTACGGGCTCATTTCCAATTTAACTCTGTCGCCAGGTAAAATCTTGATGTAGTGCATACGCATTTTGCCGGAAATGTGTGCAATAATCTCATGACCATTTTCCAGTTCAACCCTGAACATTGCATTTGACAATGCTTCCCTAATTGTACCGTCTTGCTCAATCGAAGATTGTTTAGCCATATTTTGTTGATTATTACTTAATTATCCGCCCTAAAACCGGGATGCAAAATTAATAAAAAATTATTTAATTATTATGCTTTTCTTTCAAAACATTTTCAACATACTCAAACGTTGATAAAATGTCTGGTTTACCTTTACCAATAGCTACCGTATGCTCATAATGGGCCGATGGCTTTTTATCGACAGTTGAAACCGTCCATCCATCATCCCAAAACTTAACACCGGCACGGCCAGCGTTGATCATGGGCTCGATAGCGATCACCATTCCTTCTTCCAGTTTGATGCCCGCTCCGCGCTTGCCATAGTTTGGAACTTCGGGTTTTTCGTGGAGCTTTACGCCCACGCCATGCCCTACCAATTCTTTTACTACGCCAAAGCCATTCTTCTCGGCATGCTCCTGTATCGCATAACCAATGTCGCCTATGCGCATACCTACAACAGCTTTCGCAACTCCAAGGTCAAGACACTCTTTGGTTACCCGCATCAGTTTCTTAACCGTATCACTTACCTCGCCGATAGCGAAGGTATAAGCCGAGTCGCCAACAAAGCCGTTTAAGGTAGCTCCGCAGTCAACCGATACCAGGTCACCTTCCTGCAAGACATAGTTCCCGGGGAAACCGTGTACCACCTGATCATTGAGCGATATGCAAAGTGAATAAGGAAACCCTCCGTAGTTTAAAAAAGTAGGGATCCCCCCGTTGTCGCGTATAAAGGTTTCAGCAAGTCTGTCGAGTTCAATAGTTGTAACACCAGGTCCAATCACTTTGGCCACCTCCGCATGTGTACGGGATACCAGTAAGGCACTTTCTCTGATGAGCTCTATTTCTTCGGCAGACTTGTAAAGAATTTTTGACATGCTTAAAATTAGATAGCTGTCGGAGTTGTTCCGGCAGCAGCAGGAATTGCTGTACGCCCTTTAATCCGTCCGGTTTTCATTAAACCATCATAATGACGCATCAACAGGTGACTTTCTATTTGTTGCAAGGTATCCAAAACTACACCTACCAGGATGATCAGTGAAGTACCACCAAAGAATCTTGCGAAGATCGGAGATACGCCAACCAAACTGGCAATGGCCGGGATAATGGCTATAATAGCCAGGAATATTGATCCCGGTAAAGTTATTTTTGATATTACGCCGTCAATAAAATCAGCAGTTGATTTGCCTGGTTTAATGCCCGGTATAAAGCCACCGTTCTTTTTCATATCATCAGCCATCTGGTTAGGATTAACCGTAATAGCTGTATAGAAATAGGTGAACAGGATGATCAGGATACCAAACAACAAGTTATGCTGCCATGAGTTATAGTTTGACAATGCAATCAGGATACCGTTAGATGCGGCATTCGGGAAAAACTGTTGTACAGTTTGCGGAATGAACATCAGTGCCTGGGCAAATATAATAGGCATTACACCGGCAGCATTTACCTTTAAAGGTATATACTGACGCACGCCACCATATTGTTTGTTACCTACTATACGTTTAGCATATTGTACCGCAATTTTGCGTGTACCCTGTACTATGAGTATAGTAAACATTACCACACCTATCAGTGCTACAATTTCAACAATGAAAGTTACCAGACCACCTGTACCACTGGTACGGGAGCCGAACTCTGTTATAAACGCACCTGGCAATTGGGCAATAATACCCACCATGATAATTAACGATATACCGTTACCGATACCTTTATCGGTAATTTTTTCACCCAGCCACATTACAAATAATGTACCCGCTGTTAAAACTACCGTAGTTAATAAGGTAAACAAGGGATCGCCGATTAAACGTGCATCAGGACCAATTTGTGAACGTACATAACCGATAGCCTGCAATGCAGTAATACCGATGGTTAGGTAGCGTGTCCACTGGTTTAGCTTGTTACGCCCGCTTTCACCCTCCTTTTGAAGTTTGGTAAAATAAGGCACAGCAATACCCAGCAGTTGCACCACAATTGAAGCCGAAATGTAAGGCATTACACCTAAGGCGAAAATAGAGGCACGTGAAAACGAACCTCCTGCAAACATATTCAACAATCCTACTAATCCTTCTGCTTTTTGGTTTGCGAATGACGCACCGTTTACGCCAGGCAACACTACGAATGAGCCTACACGATATATTAAAAGAAATAAGAGTGTGTTTATAATACGCACTCTCAAATCTTCGATTTTCCAGATATTGGATAATGTGGTGAAAAATTTCTTCATTGAAACTTACAACTTAACTATGGTACCACCAGCTGCTTCGATAGCTTTTTGAGCTGTAGCAGTAAATGCATGTGCTTTAACTTCCAATTTGGCTTTCAGTTCGCCACGGCCCAGGATCTTCACCAGGTCGTTACGTGAAACCAAACCATGTTCTTTCAGGGTATCGAAATCAACTGCTGACAGAGAGAATTTCTCAACTAAGCCTTGCAATACATCCAAATTAACACCTGTGTATTCAACACGGTTAGGGTTTTTGAAACCAACTTTAGGTACACGACGTTGTAAAGGCATCTGACCGCCTTCAAAACCTACCTTAGTGCTGGTACCTGAACGTGAACCGGCGCCTTTGTGGCCACGGGTTGACGTGCCGCCACGGCCAGAACCTGTACCACGGCCAATTCTTTTTCTATTTTTAGTAGAACCTTCTGCAGGTTTTAGATTACTTAAATTCATGATATTAAATGTTTTCTACCGCTACCAGGTGATTAACTTTTCTAACCATCCCAATTATAGCAGGTGTAGCCTCAACTTCCACACTGTGGTTAATTTTACGTAAGCCTAAAGCTTCGATTGTCTTTTTCTGGCGTTCACTTCTGTCGATCACGCTCTTAATCTGAGTTATTTTGATTTTGGCCATGACTGATTATCCGTTAAATACTTTACCTAAACTAACGCCACGTTGCTGAGCTACAGTATGCGCATCGCGTAATTGCGCTAATGCAGATACAGTTGCTTTTACCACGTTGTGCGGATTTGATGAACCTTTTGATTTTGCCAGTACGTTGTGGATACCTGCCGACTCTAATACGGCACGCATTGCACCACCCGCAATAACACCGGTACCATTTGCTGCTGGTTTAATGAAAACAAAACCGCCAGAAAATTTACCAATTTGCTCATGAGGTATAGTTCCGTTTAAGATAGGAACTTTTACCAGGTTCTTTTTAGCATCATCAATGCCTTTTGCAATAGCTTCGGTAACCTCTTTGGCTTTACCTAAGCCGTAACCTACAACACCGTTCTCGTCACCTACTACCACAATGGCAGAGAAACTGAATGTACGGCCACCTTTGGTTACTTTGGCAACGCGTTGTATGCTTACCAAGCGGTCTTTTAATTCGATCTCGCTTGTTTTTACTCTTTTTATGTTGATTGTTGACATTTCTCTTTTCGATTAAAAGTTTAAACCACCTTCACGTGCACCTTCGGCCAGTGATTTAACACGACCATGGTACAAATAACCGTTCCTGTCGAAAACCACATCTTTAATACCTGCTGCAATAGCTTTCTGAGCTACCAGTTTGCCTACGGCTACTGATTGATCTGATTTATTGCCAGTTGCAGAAAAGTCTTTTGATAAAGATGAAGCCGATACGATAGTTTTACCGGTTAAATCGTCAATGATCTGCGCGTAAATTCCTTTGTTACTTCTGTAAACTGACAGGCGAGGACGCTCTGTTGATCCTGAAAGGCGTTTTCTGATGCCTTTTTTAATCCTGTCTCTTCTTGATAATTTAGCTCCCATGACGATTATTTTTTAGATGCTGATTTACCTGCTTTTCTTCTCAATACTTCGCCAACAAACTTGATACCTTTACCTTTGTATGGTTCTGGTGCACGTAACGAGCGTATTTTTGCCGCTACCTGACCGATCAGTTGTTTGTCGATAGATTCCAGGATGATGGTTGGGTTTTTACCCTTCTCAGCAGTGGTTGTAACTTTAATTTCTTTTGGTAATTCAAATACATAGTGGTGAGAGTAACCTAACACCAGATCTAAAGTATTACCTGTATTGGTAGCACGGTAACCTACACCCACTAATTCCTGCTCCACTTTGTAACCAGTGGTTACACCTACTACCATGTTATTTAAAAGCGCACGGTATAAACCATGTAATGCTTTATGACGTTTTTGTTCAGAAGGGCGTTGTACTAACAACTGGCCATCTTCCTGTGCAATGGTGATATCGCTATCAACCGCTTGCTGCAACTCACCTTTAGGGCCTTTTACAGTAACAACATTCTCTGCTGATACGGTAACGGCAACTCCCTGAGGTAGTGCTATCGGTGCTTTTCCTACTCTTGACATTGCTTAATTTCTCCTATTAATAAACGTAGCATAATACTTCGCCACCTACATTTTGCTGACGGGCTTCTTTATCGGTCATTACACCTTTTGAAGTTGACAGGATAGCGATTCCTAAACCATTTAATACTCTTGGCAGGTTATCGGTACCTGCGTATTTCCTCAAACCTGGTTTACTGATGCGCTGAATGCTGCGGATAGCAGAAATTTTAGTTATCGGGTGGTATTTTAAAGCAACTTTAATGCTGCCTTGCGGACCAACTTCCTCAAACTTGTAATTGGCAATGTAACCTTTGTCGAAAAGCACTTTCGTGATTTCCTTTTTCAGATTTGATGCAGGAATTTCAACAACCCTATGGTTGGCTTTAATAGCATTCCTTACTCTTGTAAGATAATCTGCGATTGGATCTGTATTCATTTTATTGTGTTATGACGGTGGTTTCCTTCCGGTAACATCCCGGGCGACCTTCCATCGGTTAATTCATTTTTAATTCAAAAGTAAAAATTCAAAATTCAAAAACGCCGGTAAGGCACTTTTGAATTTTGACTTTTGAATTTTAACTTTTTACCAGCTTGCTTTCTTTACTCCCGGTATTTTGCCAGCTAATGCCATATCACGGAATGTTACACGTGAAATGCCAAACTGACGCATATAACCACGAGGGCGGCCGGTTAATTTACAACGGTTGTGTAATTTTACCGGAGATGAAGCTTTAGGCAATTTATCTAAGGCTGCATAATCGCCGGCCTCTTTAAGGGCTGCTCTTTTCTCTGCGTATTTAGCAACCAATTTAGCGCGTTTTAATTCACGTGCTTTTACACCTTCTTTAGCCATTGTTATTTTGATTTTTAAATGGTAATCCAAATTGTTTCAACAACTCCAATGCTTCAACATCGTTTGTTGCGGAGGTTACAAAGGTAATATCCATACCTTGAATTTTATTGATTTTATCAATATTTATCTCAGGGAAGATAATTTGTTCTGTAATACCTAATGTATAGTTACCTCTTCCGTCAAAACCTTTGTCGTTGATACCTTTAAAGTCACGGATACGTGGCAGGGCAACAGCGATTAAACGATCCAAAAACTCATACATTGTGTTGTCACGCAGGGTAACACGTACGCCAACCGGCATATTTTTACGCAATTTGAAGTTTGAGATATCTTTTTTAGATTTTGAAGCAACTGCCTGCTGACCGGTGATGGTAGTTAACTCAGTGATGGTGTTTTCGATCAATTTCTTGTCGGTTGTGGCAGCGCCAACACCCTGGTTAATGGCAATTTTTTCCAGTTTAGGAACCTGCATTACGCTTTTATACTGAAATTTATCTTTCAGAGCGGTACGGATCTCCTCTTTGTATTTTGTTTTGAGTCTTGGTATGTAAGTCATTACTTAATTTCCTCCCCTGATTTTTTTGCTACCCTTACTAATTTGCCGGCATCGTTTTTCTTACGGCCAACACGGGTTGGGTTACCTGATTTAGGATCAACCAGCATTAGGTTTGAAATATGTATAGCAGCTTCCTGTTTAACAATACCACCGTTAGGGTTGGCAGCGTTAGGTTTGGTATGTTTTGATACCATATTGGCACCTTCAACAATAGCGCGGCCTTTGTCTAACAAAACCTCAACAATTTTGCCTTGTGTTCCTTTTGAATCACCGGCTATAACTTTAACCAGGTCACCTTTACGGATCTTTAATTTAGCTGGTTGCTCGTGTTTTTTCTTTTCCATGTTACAATACCTCCGGTGCTAATGATACAATTTTCATAAATTGTTTCTCACGCAGTTCCCTTGCAACAGGGCCAAAGATACGGGTACCTCTCGGCTCGTCCTGGTTATTTAACAATACAGCTGCGTTATCGTCGAAACGGATGTATGAACCATCTTTTCTGCGGATCTCTTTTTTGGTGCGTACTACTACGGCTTTTGATACAGTACCTTTTTTTACGTTACCTGATGGTAAAGCGCTTTTTACAGTTACTACTATCTTATCGCCGATTGATGCGTACCTTTTACCAGTACCGCCCAATACACGGATCACTAAAACTTCTTTAGCTCCGCTGTTATCGGCTACGTTTAATCTTGATTCCTGTTGTACCATCTTATTTAGCCCTTTCTATAATTTGAACTAATCTCCAGTTTTTGCTTTTGCTCAACGGACGTGTTTCCATAATCAATACGGTATCACCAATACCACAGGTATTTGTCTCATCATGAGCCATGAATTTGGTAGTTTTCTTTACGAATTTACCGTAGATAGGGTGTTTTACTTTACGTTCCACAGCTACTACGATTGATTTTTGCATTTTATTGCTAACTACCAAACCGGTACGTGTTTTTCTTAAATTTCTTTCCATTTTTCTGAACGCTTAATTATTTGTTTTCAGAAGTTGACGCAGCTTTACGCTTTGTTAATTCAGTATTTAACCGAGCAATGTCCTTGCGTACTTTTGTTATACGTGTTGGATTCTCAATAGCTGATACTGCATGGGCAAATTTAAGTTTGGTAAGGTTTGTTCTCTCCTCGCCTACTCTTGCAACCAATTCCTCAGTTGATAGCTCCAAAATTTCTGAGTTCTTCATTTTCTTTTGTTATTTGTTGTTGTTGTTCGCAGTTTCAACGCTGTATTGTTTTTTTGATGGGTGAATGTTCGGCATCTAACTTCACAACATGAAAACTTTACAACTTCTCAACTAACTTTCCGTTTATGCTTCTACGTAATCTCTACGTACTATAAATCTGGTTTGTACCGGAAGTTTTTGTGCTGCAAGGCGTAAAGCCTCTTTAGCAACGTCTAATGGTACACCTTCGGCTTCAAAAATGATCCTTCCGGGGCGTACTACCGCAACCCAGTATTCTGGAGCACCTTTACCTTTACCCATACGTACCTCTGCTGGTTTCTTAGTTACCGGTTTGTCAGGGAATATCCTGATCCATACCTGGCCTTCACGTTTCATAAAACGTGTTACAGCGATACGCGCAGCCTCGATCTGGCGGCTGGTGATCCAGGCCGCTTCGAGTGATTTTATACCGAAAGATCCGAATGAAAGTTCTGCACCACGGGTGGCTAAACCTTTCATCCTGCCTTTTTGCATCTTTCTGAACTTCGTTCTTTTTGGCTGTAGCATTTTCTTAAGCTTTTATATCGTTACGATATCTTTCTCTACTTTAATTATTATCTCTTTCCTGGGCCTCCCGGACGGTTGCCGCCTTGGCCACCTGGACGGTTGCCACCTTGACCACCACCACGGTTGTTGTTTCCACCACCACGGCGGTCACCACCTGGTTTTCTGTCGCCTCTGCGCTCGCCGCCACGTTCGCCACCGCGTTGGTTGTCACGTCCGCCGAATGCCGGAGCACCGTCTGGACGACCACCTTTACCGCTGCTGCTGCTTGTGCCGCCGATGTTTGGAGACAAGTCACGTTTTCCGTAAACTTCGCCTTTGCAAATCCATACTTTAACACCTATTTTACCATAAGTGGTTAAAGCTTCTGCCAGTGCGTAGTCAATATCAGCACGGAAAGTGTGCAAAGGAATTCTTCCTTCTTTGTATTGTTCGCTACGTGCCATCTCGGCACCGCCTAACCGGCCTGATGTCATGATTTTGATACCTTCGGCACCCATTCTCATGGTTGAAGCGATGGTAGTTTTCATGGCACGGCGGAAAGAGATACGTGCTTCCAGTTGTTTTGCGATACCTTCTGCCACTAATTGCGCATCAAGCTCAGGACGTTTGATCTCGAAAATGTTGATCTGAACTTCCTTTTTGGTAAGTTTTTTCAACTCTTCTTTGATCTTGTCAACTTCCTGACCACCTTTACCGATCACGATACCCGGACGGGCAGTGTGAATAGTTACAGTGATGCGTTTTAATGTACGTTCGATAACCACTTTGGATACCCCACCTTTAGCAATACGAGCTGAAAGGTATTTGCGGATTTTTTCGTCTTCAACTAATTTGTCGGAGTAGTTGTTGCCACCGAACCAATTAGAATCCCATCCTCTGATGATTCCTAATCTGTTACCTATTGGATGTGCTTTCTGTCCCATTTCAAATTAATTATTATCGTTTTTACTATCCACTATAAGGGTTACATGGTTTGAGCGTTTGCGGATACGGTATCCTCTTCCTTGCGGAGCAGGGCGTAATCTTTTCAGTTGACGGCCACCGCCTACTGAAACTTCTTTTACAAATAAAGCGCTGTCTTCAACACGTTTGCCTTCGTTTTTTGCTTCCCAGTTTTTGATGGCTGATAACAAAAGTTTCTCTACACGAATAGCAGCTTCTTTGTTAGTATATTTTAATATGTACAACGCTTTTTCAACGTTCTCGCCACGGATAAGATCAACTACCAAACGCATTTTGCGTGGTGAAGTTGGACAGTCCTGTAGTTTAGCAACTGAAGCACCGCCAACCTGGGCTTTTGCTGCTTCTTTTTGTTGCCTGATCAATACAGACTTTTTGATTTTTGTTGTTGCTTCCATTGCCTGTTATTTTTTCTTTTCTGCGTGACCGCGGAATGTACGGGTTGGAGCAAATTCTCCCAACTTGTGACCAACCATGTTTTCTGTTACGTACACAGGGATAAATTTATTACCGTTGTGTACTGCGAATGTATGACCAACGAAATCAGGAGAGATCATGGAACGACGTGACCATGTTTTTACAACTGATTTTTTATTTGAATCATTCAAGGTAAGAACTTTTCTTTCCAGGTTATGATCAATATAAGGTCCTTTTTTAATTGAACGTGCCATTATTTTTTCCTTCTTTCAATGATATAACGATCCGACCCTTTTTTCTTATCACGGGTTTTGTAGCCTTTAGCCAATAAACCTTTACGTGAACGTGGATGACCACCTGAGGCTCTACCCTCACCACCACCCATAGGGTGATCTACCGGGTTCATGGCTACACCACGAACTCTTGGTCTGCGGCCCAACCAACGGTTACGGCCAGCTTTACCCAACACTGCGTTTGCTTTCTCGCCATTTGAAACGGTACCGATAGTTGCCAAGCAAGTTGACAGTATCATACGGGTTTCGCCTGAAGGCAATTTGATGATAGCATATTTACCATCGCGAGCTGAAAGCTGAGCATAAGTACCGGCGCTGCGGGCGATAACACCACCCTGGCCTGGGTTTAACTCAATGTTGTGGATGATAGAACCTAACGGGATGTTTTTCAAAGGCATGGTATTACCAACCTCTGGAGTTGCGGTCTCGCCAGATACAACTACCGTACCAACTGTTAAGCCTTCCGGAGCAATCATATATCTTTTCTCGCCATCTACAAAGTGTAGCAGAGCTATACGTGCAGAACGGTTTGGATCATATTCAATAGTGGCAACTTTTGCCGGGATATCAAACTTATTACGTTTGAAATCGATTAACCTGTATGCTTGTTTATGGCCACCACCCAGGTAGCGCATAGTCATTTTACCGCTGTTGTTACGACCGCCCGATCTTTTGTTAGACGCTACAACCAACGATTTTTCAGGAACGTTTGTTGTGATATCTGAGTTAGATACGTCAACTCGGAAGCGGGTACCCGGAGTAACCGGTTTAAATCTCTTTACTGCCATGTCTTAATTATATATTGCTGTAAAAATCAATTGTTTCACCGTCCTTCAACGTAATGATCGCCTTTTTGTAAGTAGCAGAGCGGCCTTGAACGGCGCCTGCCTTAGTGTTGCGAGTTTTAAGTTTGCCGACGTATTTCATGGTGTTTACCGCCGTAACGTTTACACCATACATTGCCTCAATGGCACCTTTAATCTGAATTTTGTTTGCTCTGTGATCAACTTTGAAAGCATAACGGTTAAGTTTCTCGGTTAATTGAGTTACTTTTTCAGTAAGTAGGGGTTTCTTTAAAATTTCCATAATTACTTAGCTAATGCTTCCTCCAAAGTTTTAACAGCACCTGTAGTTAATAACAGTTTGCCAGCATTTAACACATCATAAGTGTTCAACTGCTCAACCGAAATAACTTTTGATTTTTTCAGGTTTCTGCTTGATAAATACACATTGTTATTATCAGCGGCTGCAATTACCAATAATGTTTTATCGTTGGTAACATTCAGATCAGCCTCCAGTTTAAGGTAGTTTTTAGTTTTGATGCTATCAAAGCTAAAATCTTCTAAAACCAGGATATTGTTATCTTTTGCTTTGTATGATAAAGCCGATTTACGTGCCAGTGATTTCAGTTTCTTGTTTAATTTGAAGCTGTAATCGCGTGGTTGCGGACCAAATACACGGCCACCACCGTTAAACAACGGAGATTTTACGCTACCTGCACGGGCACCACCTGTACCTTTTTGTTTATATAATTTGCGGGTTGAACCTGCAATTTCGTTACGCTGTTTTGCTTTGTGTGTACCCTGACGCTGGTTAGCTAAAAACTGCTTAACATCAAGATAGATCGCGTGATCGTTGGGTTCAATGCCGAATACCGACTCAGGAAGCTGCACCTTGGCACCTGTTTCTTTACCTGATACGTTTAATACGTTAACTTCCATCTTATTTATCAACTATTACGAATGAACCCTTAGCTCCTGGGATGGAACCTTTAACAACTAACAGATTCTGCTCCGCATAAACTTTCACAACTTGTAAGTTCTGAACTTTAACACGGCCGTTTCCGGTTTGACCCGCCATACGCATACCTTTAAATACGCGAGATGGCCATGATGACGCACCCAAAGAACCCGGCGCACGTAAACGATTGTGCTGACCGTGAGTTTGCATACCCACACCACCAAAACCGTGACGTTTTACCACACCCTGAAAACCTTTACCTTTTGAGGTACCAACCACATCCACAAAATCTCCCGCAGCGAAAATCTCTACAGTAACAGTGTCACCTAAGTTTTTTTCGTCTTCGAAAGTTTTGAATTCAACAAGTTTACGCTTTGGAGCAGTACCTGCTTTTTGGAAGTGACCTTTTAAAGGTGCAGAAGTGTTTTTTTCCTTTTTGTCGCCATATGCCAGCTGTACAGCAGCATACCCGTCTGTATCAACAGACCTAACTTGTGTTACCACGCAAGGGCCAGCTTCGATTACTGTGCAGGGAATATTCTTCCCTGTTTCGTCGAAAATGCTGGTCATTCCTACTTTTTTACCAATAATTCCTGACATTTCTTTAATTTGTTTGTGCCCATCGAAGCAGTAGGGCTTCGTTCAAGGCATATTATTTTCCCCTTAAGGGACGGCAAAGATAGGAATTTTGTATTAACTCTCAAATAGTTAGTGAATTATTTTTTAATATTTTTCCACAAACGTTTTTCACAAGAGCTCCGGGGGTATTTGGCTGGCGCCTAAGGTATTTAATACCTGCCGCGAAAATATGATTTTTAATGCTTACACAGAAATGATAAAAACCATGCCTGTAAAGATTCCTGAAATGGAAATTTCGCAGGTAATATTTTACCCAGGCTATTCCCTTTTATTGTTTAAAGCCTACAAGCGATCCTGTAAAATAACTTTGCTTTTTAGCTGTGGATAGTTAAACAGCGTATCTTTATATATAAATGCCGAGCTCGTTTTTATCGTCATGGGCATGTTTTTTAATATTCCGCAAAAAGGCAGTGTCATTTTTCATAAACACCTCCCCTTCAATTATCCGTTTAAAATAAGTAAAATCTTTATCCTTTACCTTAGCAAACGTATTAGATTGCTTGCGGATGATTAACTGATAAGTTTCCTGTCCGGCAGCAAATGATTTTTCTGCCATCTTTAATTTAATCGTATACCTGAGCCATAAACAAATCACCATATAAAAAACCAACGGGGCAATGATGATATTGAGCTTAAAATAAATCACCGGTTTGATGCTGATGTAACCCAGTTTTTCTGACAACATCCGGAATATAATTAACTGGTCAGATGCCTCCGTGATATGAAAGCCTATCCACGGACATTATTTTTGGCAAAGTAGTATACCATTCATTATTTTATAATAAATAGTACTATGTTATAAATAGTACTATAAAAGTTTTACATTTGTTCAACTTCAAATGAACAGATATGAAAAACCTTTGTCTTACCTCGGCAATTTGTACCATCTTATTTTTAACTGGCTGGGCGCCGATAAAGGCACAGCAAAAACCTGCGGATATCGCATTAAAAATATACAGGGAAACGCCTGCCAAAATCAATGATTTGTTAAACACTAAACTTGAGGTACGCTTTGATTATCAAAAGCACTATTTGTATGGCAAGGAATGGGTTACTTTAAAGCCGCATTTCTACCCAACTGATACTTTACGCCTTGATGCCAAAGGAATGGATCTGAAAAACATTTCAATAGTTAAATCGGGTAAAAACATTCCGCTTAAATTCACTTATGACAGCCTTTCCGTGGCAGTTCAATTAGACAAGGTTTATCATAATAATGAAAATTATACCATTTACATCGATTATACGGCAAAACCAGATGAATTAAAAGCTACCAGAAAGCATGGAAAAGGTTTATACTTTATTAACCCTGATGGCAAAATAAAAGACAAACCGATACAGATATGGACAGAGGGCGAGCCCGAAAGCTCATCGGCCTGGTTCCCAACTATTGATAAACCTAACCAGAAAACCACGAGCGAAATCAGCATGACCGTGCCCGCCGAATATGTAACTTTATCAAATGGCAGGCTTGCATCTCAAAAAAACAACACTGATAATACGCGTACCGACACCTGGAAGATGGAATTACCCAATGCCCCATATTTGTTCATGATGGCCGTAGGCAATTTTAAGATCTATAAAGACAGCTGGCATGGCAAAGAAGTAAGTTATTATGTTGAACCAAAGTACGCTCCTTATGCAAAAGACATATTTGGTTTTACGCCAGAGGCTATTGGTTTCTTTTCAAAAATTACCGGCATTGATTATCCATGGAACAAATACGCTCAGATAGCTGTGCGAGATTATGTAAGCGGTGCAATGGAAAATACCACGGCAATGGTGACAGGCGAGGGAGCACAAGCGACCAAACGTGAATTGATTGATCGGGTTCATCATGATTTTGGTGGCGTACATGAGTTATTTCATCAATGGTTTGGTGATTATGTAACTACCGAAAGCTGGAGTAACCTCACGCTAAATGAATCATTTGCCGACCTTGGAGAAATACTATGGGCCGAACACAAGTATGGGCAGGATGCCGCCGATGAGCACATTCAGGAAGGTTTACAGGGATATTTGGATAATCCTCAAAATGCAACAAAAAACCTGGTTCGTTTTCATTATATTGTTAAGCAGGATGTATTTGATGGAGTTACTTATCAAAAGGGTGGTCGCATACTGAATCTTTTACGGCATTATTTAGGTAACGACGCATTTTACAAGGGGTTGAATATTTATCTTAAAACAAATGCGCTAAAAAGCGCCGAAGCTCAGCAGCTACGCCTGGCCATGGAAGAAGCCAGCGGGCTCGATCTGAATTGGTTTTTTAACCAATGGTACTATGGCGCCGGCCACCCGGTAATGAGTATCGGTTACAAATGGGACGAAGCCAATAAGACCCAAACTGTTTACCTGCAACAAATCCAGGATGGACAAACATTTACACTACCTATGGCTATTGATATTTATGAGGGCGGTAAAAAGCAACGCCACCAGATTTGGATGCGCAAAAAAGCCGACACTTTGATTTTCCCCGCTGCTTCAAAACCCGATCTGGTAAACGTGGATGCCGAAAAGCTGTTACTCGGTAAAAAAAACGACGACAAAACCATCACTGAGTACACTTTTCAATACAGCAATGCACCTTTATACCTTGACCGCTATGAGGCTATTGATGCGGCAATAACGGGGCAGAAAAACCCGGTTGCGCAAAAGCTTCTTATAACGGCATTAAATGACAAGTATCATGGATTGCGGATGAAAGCGCTAAAAGGACTAAATATGGATAATGATACTATCCGTAATATGGCCTATCCGCTGATAGTTACCATTGCCCAAAAAGATGATAACAGCTTGTTACGTGCCCAGGCTATTGTACTTTTAGGTAAGTATAAGAAAGCTGCTGATACAGCATTATTCAAACAGGCTTTAAAAAGCGAGTCATACACGGTGCAGGGGGCAGCACTATGGTCACTAAACCAGGTAAACCCTCAGGAAGCTATGATATTGGCCCCTTTATATGAAAAGGATAATAAAGGCGATCTGACAGAAACTATTTATACAGTTTATACAGCCAATGCACGTGATGAAAAGTGGGAATACATTTATAAGTTTTATATGAGCCGTTTTGCCGAACAACGCTATAAGCTCACCGCCAAATTTGGCGACTATATTGGCAGAATAAAAAATACGGTTAATGCGCAACTGGGTATAAAAGAGATAAAAGCCCTGGGCATTGAATATAAAAAGTATGTCGGGTTAAAAATCATAGATATATTAACATCGGTAAAAACACATCGCATGGAACTAAATGATTCAGCCTCTGTAAAAGCGATTGATGAGGCTATCATAGACATTAATAAAGCTAAATAAGATGATTAAAATATATTTATTTACAAACCTTATCCTATGCAGACTAAGGCATAACCACCTGAAATACAATTTCAAACGTTTGTGTTGTGGTTCATTGCTGTAAACGCGGCTCTATTGAACGTTACCAGTAAAATCAGCAAGATTAGGTATCATTCACCTCCCCCATAAGTATTTGAAAATTATCAAATTACAGTACATCGCTATTCCCGATACCCTTATAGCTTATTAAAAACACGTTTTAGCAAGCCATTGGCAGCCACCACTGTTTTCAAAACATGATTTGGCTAATATCTCGCAAAAGCACATAAAATTATCTACTGGTTAAATTTTTATCAAACGTTTGCGTAACCTTTAAATAGTTGATTAACTACCCATTTCATAATTTAAGTTAAAATTAACCGACAAATTTTTAACAAACCTTTACATTATGAAAAAGAACCAATTACACTACCTGGTGTGCTGTATGCTGCTTGTGTTATTTTCCTGTAAAAAGGATGTGCAAAAAAGTTTAGCTGCCAACGGCACTCCCGATGCCGGTACACAATCACTCGGCGGCTCATCACTCCGGGTTTCCATGGGTGGCAATGCTTTTGTAACCACCCTGGCTTCGGGGGGCAATGAGGTGGTAACTTCTACCACTCTGGCCAATTGGACCAGCCCCAACAGTATTTTCTCGGCCTATTTCCGTTTAGGCAATACCGGTTCGCTGACCGTAAAAGTAAAAGCCAAGGTGGCATCGGGCAGCAGCGTCATAAAATTGACTATTAACGGTGTGCCCTTTAACGTATCCATGACCGGTTCGGCATTTACTACTTATGATGTAGGTACCGTGAATGTTACCAGCGCGGGCTATGTACGGGTAGATTTTCAGGGAGTAAGCAAAACCGGCGGGTACTATGCCGATGTATCCGACCTTATCATCAGCGGCCCGGTGGTTGCCTCCAATGTACAGTATGCCAATGACTCTACTAATTTTTACTGGTCGCGCAGGGGACCATCGGTTCATTTGGGTTATACCGCCCCGGCCAATTCCCAATGGTTTTATAATGAGGTTACCGTACCCGTGGGGCAGGATCCGGTTGGCTCCTACTTTATGGCCAACGGCTTTAGTCAGGGCTATTTTGGCATGCAGGTAAATTCATCATCAGAGCGCCGCATCCTGTTTTCGGTATGGAACCCAACCGGGGGCACTACCACCAGTACCCGGGCGGGTGCAGGCGTAGTGGTACAAACCTTTAGCGGCGAAGGCGAAGGCGGCCAGGCTTACCTGGATTATAACTGGGTTGCCGGTACTACCTATAAATTTTTAACCGAAGCTGTGCCCGATGCAGCTGGCAACACCACCTTCTCCTCCTGGTTTTACGCGCCCGAGGTTGGTTCCTGGAAATTTATCACCTCATGGTTAAGGCCATCAACCAATACTTATTTAACCGGTTTGTACTCCTTTGTTGAAAATTTCACAGATACCAACGGCTACCTGGGCCGCAAGGGCAACTTTGGCAATCAATGGGTAAAAAGCTCAAGCGGCACCTGGACCGAACTCACCAGCGCCTATTTTGACGGCGACGCCACAGCCAATAACCAGCAGCGGATGGATTACGGTGGCGGTCTTTCGGGCGGCCAGTTCTATCTGCAAAACGGCGGTTTCTTTGCCAATTACGTAACGCTGAACCAAACGTTTACCCGCGCGGCAGGCGGCACACCACCAAGTATTAATTTTACAACGCTGCCATAGTTTTATACACTCAGGGATCCTTTGCGCGAGACCCTGAGGGGACATTGAAGCTGTCTGAATTTGATTCAGATTATTTATTTATCATGTAAAAATCATTGCCGTTGACTTTAGTCAACGGAATAATGAATGAAGGACAAAGGGCTTTAGCCAAAATACCGCCTGGATAATTGGGCTGAAGCCCTCCTTAATACTTCCTTTTACCGTTGACTAAAGTCAACGGTAATGAATAATCTTCGTTTTTAGACCGCTTTGGGGTTTATATAAGGCCTTTATGATAGTAGTTCATTGCAAAATCAGCTGAAGCTTTGAGCCTTCTGCTTTAAGTTTTCAGCTAATCATCATCGACATCCCAGGCAGTTAAATCAATTACGGGTTGGGGTAACCTGCCAGAGAGCCACTCTTTCATATCGTCGGGCGTAAAATCGGGGTCTTCGGTTTCAATGATCCAGGACAGGAATTCATCCGGTCCGCCGTTCATGTACGGCGCTGGCGAAACAGGGTAAAACACAGTGGGCAGCCGCTCATTAACCGATACGTAGTTAACCACATGGCCAATTTCCTGCACTACCTGCCAGGCATTGGGATGCCTGATATCGATATTAAACTTAACCCACCACAGGCCGTTTTCAAATATACCACTGCCAAAAACATCAACCGCCGGAATTTCCTGCAGATAGTTGATCAGTTCTGAAAAATTTTCGCCGCCCATACTCTCTATTTTTTTATAACGGTGATGTTATTGAATGAATAAGCAAAAGGGGCGTTCTTGTTTACCTGCACTTTGCTTAAAGCATAGGAGGTACCACATTCGCCTTTGTCTACCGAGAGCGTGCTGATCAGGGTATCTGTTTTTAAACCTTTAATTTTAATATAACATGTATCCAGGTTTCGGGCATAGGTAACCGGATATACAAAATGCCATCCGGTTGGCCATTCTTCTTTCAGCGGAGGCGAAACAGAATCTAATTTATTGGAGCTGTTTCTGAATACCACTTTAATATCGGTTAAGGCGTAACGAGCATTTGGCGCGAAGAAAAGATCTTGCTCACTGGTTTTATCAACCATCTGAAATTTAATGGCCTGTATGGCTAACAACGAAGCAGCTAAAGGTATGGGCGGACATCCCCTATTCTTTTCTTTATTTTTAGAGCAGGACACCACGGTTAACAAAAACAACAAACCGGCAATATATCGGCATAGGTTTTTCATAAACTAATTGGTTATAATAGGGGTATTAAAAATCAGGGAATTATTTACATTACGTTAATGATACATCAATACGCTACACAGGATAACTTATTTTATGAAGACACTTACCGAATAATGGATTTTTGTGACAGCCTTTTTGCGAGTAATCGTCCATCACATGACAGAAAAGATGAAAATGGTCAAAAGCAGGCTGTCACCCTCAGCTCCGTCGAAGGGTAGAGCGGAGAGGGCCTGCCCACCATGCTTCGACGGAGCTCAGCATGACAGCATTTTAGGAAAATATCTAATCAGTGGCTATTATCCTTATGCCGCCAATTATAGTGTATAACAACAGCCCGGTTTTTCTGATCAAAAAGAAAAAGCGGCCTATTTTTTAAGAAAAAAAATCAGGCTATAAACCAACCGTTCGGTATGGAGTGATTCCATAATCGGTTATTTGATACTTTTTAAAGTTTTCAAAACCGATCAAAATCCTATTGAAATTTGTTAAAATCGCTAAAGCCGATGATTTTGCATCAATTTTTAAGCATTTTTCACCCTTTTCTGAGTCGAAATTTGTTAAAATAAAAGGTTTAAAAAGTTTTACGGATTACTCCATCATCAATCTTCTGATGAGTTCGGCACTCTGTTTTTTGCCTTCTTCCAGTCGGTCGCCAAAAAATGCCTGCACCTCGTTGAAATGTTTTTTGTAGCCCTCCATATCGCCGTAACCAATGATAGACGACCATTCCCGCACCGCCGAATGGAATTCCAGATCATCGCCCCGGATGGCCTTGTCATACAGCGCTGTCTCGATAGATTCTTCCAGCAGATCCTCGTTCTTGAACAGGTATTCGGCAATGCCCAAACGCAGGCGGAAAGGCGGGGTTTGGCAAATAAGGTTATCATAAGGGTTTACGCCCAGGTGGTACCAGGCATCAACCATACTCAATATACTCAGGTGCGAATTGGGCTTTTGCTGCCCGGTTTTTTGCGACAGCGAAAACTCCCGCATTACGGCATCGTTCAGCATAATGGGTTTTCGGCTCTCGTGAAAAACGAAATCGCGACCGCGATACAGGCGCTCTCTGAAGGTTTTGGCCTCTTCCTTGATCATGAGTTTAAACAGCTCCGATTCCGACTCGGCATAGCGCTTAACCTGTTGCCTGGCATAAGGGTTCAGGATAGCCAGACCCGCGTATACGTGGGCCTTATAGCTGAATATGCGCAGCATGGTTAGTATCTTCACATTATCGATACCACCCACGTAGGAGTCGTTTTCCCAGGGGAAAAACCCTGCCGATTTCCACCCGGTGCCCATACTTTCAAAACCCACATGGGTTACGGCCTGGGTATCGGCTACAATTTTATCATGTTCGTGGTAATCGGCAATTTCAACAATATTGCTGCCGATTGCATTAAACAGATCGTACATACGCTGGTATGCGTCTGGCGTAGTGCGGTGAGGTATCAGGATAAGGGTTTGCCCTTCGGGTTCAAAACCGGGACCATGCATGCCATGAAAGGTAACTATTTGCACATCGGCAGGCAGGTATTTTTCAAACAGCGCTATTTCGGGATGCTTCACCGAAGTTTGACCGGCCACAATAGCGCCATACTTGGTGAGGGGGCCACATTCGGCAACTACCTGCTCCATTTTATCGGCCTCAACCGAATAAATGACCAGATCATTGGTACGGGCAACATCTTTGCCGCTATCCATTATGTTTATTTTGTATGGTGCCAGCTCTGCTTCAAGCTTGTCGCGATTTTCGGGTAAATCGCATCCGCTAACGGTGTAGCCTGCTTTTGCAAAAGCTTTGGCATACAGGCGCCCCATATCGCCCAAACCAATAATACCTATATTCATGCCGCTAATATAACCATGAGTAGCAAAATTACGTATGAAACCTTACATTAGCCCCTGCAAACCTTTGGGATATTATAAATAAAACCAATAAGTACCCTATTTTGTTAACATAGGATACCTAATTTTACATCTAATGAGCAAGCATTTTTTATTCAGTACCGGTATTTTGATAGTCGTTTTTTTCAGCAGTATCAACGTGGGATTTGCCCAGGATACCGTAAAAAAAACAGGTGTAGTAAAACCTGCTACCCAGAAACCGGCCAGTACTTTAAAACCTGCTGTTGTAAAACCTCCTGTACCTACCGCTACAGCTTATAAATATACACAGCCTAAAGCAGCCGCAGCCGACTCTGCATTGGAAAAAGATAAATCGCTTAATGGTCAGTATAAATACCTGATCAGCAAATTATACCATTACCAGGAACCACTGGCATCGGCCCTTTGGAAAAACATGCGCGATACATTGAATTCGGAAAGGCGCAAACTGGCCGAAGCACAATCAAAACTAGCGGCACAAACTAAAGATATCAATAGCCTTAAAACAGACGTAAGTACCAAGGATCAGACGCTTTCTGAATCAAATGCCAAGCGCGATGAAATAAACCTTCTGGGTATTTCGCTTACCAAATCATCATATAATTTATTGATGTGGGGGCTGGTTATTGCATTTGGTGTTATAGCCACCGTTGTTATTGCCCGCTCGGGCGCGCATAGCCGTGAAGCTAAATACCGCATAAAACTGTACGAGGAGCTTGATGAAGAGTACAAAGCCTACAAATCAAAAGCCAACGAAAAAGAAAAGAAACTGGCCCGCGAGCTGCAAACAGAACGCAATAAACTGGATGAACTGTTAGGCAGGGGATAGTTTTATTTGATTTGACAATCGCCCTAATTTGTCATCCTGAGGAACGAAGGATCTGCTTTAAGGCTTTGCATATCTTCCGCCGCCAATGTTGGTGTTGTCACCAACATTATACGTACTGGTTAATTACTCGTGCAGATTGTTGTTGGTGACAACACCAACAACGGCAGTAGGGTAGTTTATTTTAACCTAAGACCACTCTGTCATGTTGAACTTGTTTCAACATCCCACGGGCAAGGTTATACTTTGTATATTCTCTACTATACACGTGGGATCCCGAAATAAATTCGGGATGACAATTTATTCTTTGTACTTTTTGCCCCATTATGAATAACAGCTCTCTTTTATCCCTCATTACCCAACTAAGATCAGTTGCCGATACAGGCCTTTTATACGCCAAAAATGAATATGATATAGAACGTTACACCGAACTAAGACACATCAGCACCCAGATGCTTGATGAGGTTTCGGGCTATGGGGAAGAAAGTATCAGCATATATTTTCCGCAAGCTATTGATTACCCGACAGCTAAGGTTGATATCAGGGGCATCCTGTTGTCGACCGATAACAAAATATTACTGGCTCGTGAAAGCACCGATGGTAAATGGTCGTTACCCGGTGGATGGGGTGATATAGGCTACAGCCCGAAAGAAGTGATCGTTAAAGAATTCCAGGAAGAAACCGGGCTCGATGTGGTGCCAGAAAGGTTAATGGCTGTATTTGATAAAAAAATGCACCCTCACCCCCCACAACCTTTTTATGTATATAAAATGGTATTTTATTGCAAAGCCTTGTCATCAACCTTAAATAAAGGTTTCGATGTGCTCGATGTACAATATTTTGATATTAATCAGTTACCCGAGCTATCGGAAGACCGTATACTTAAAAGCCAGATAGAACTGCTCTATCAAAAAATAATATCAGGCGATACAGAAGTTTATGCAGACTGATATTTTCTGATGATTTTTATTAACTATGAGATAAACTTACGAAGTTTTAAAAGCTTCGTAAGTCCGCAAAAAATCGGTAAACTGCCAACTACCCACTGCAAAGCGCCTACTGCAATGTTTTACCGGTATTTGGCAAACTTGGCAACGTACGTTTATCTGCAGGCAAGGCCATAAACTTCTTATAAGAATCGTTGATATATACGGTGAGTGATTCGCCATTGTTATTTTTCAGGAAAGCATAAGTTGGGCGGTAAAGGGTCATGAAGTTTTCAAGATCCTGACCGCGTAAGGGCACCAGGCTCTCTACATAGGTAACATTAAATACCTCATCCACGTGGCGTTCTTCCTCTTCACGCTTAAAATACTTTTTCAGGCGGCGGGCATCACGGGCATCCTTACTAAACCATGATGATGGCGATAGCGGATAGACCTTGCTGCGGGTATAAACCTCGGGGTATTCTTTATGCGCATCAAACGAGGCCCTGGTTGAGGTGATATTAACCTGACGCAGGGAGATGGTTTTAGTTACCATTTCTACCCTTTTTGGCGAAAGATTAGTTACATATAAGGTATCAGATATATAGCCGGGAGAATCAAATATCAGCGTATGGCCGGTTTCGGTGTTTATTTGAAAATTACCTTTGTCGTCGGTAATGGTTATTTGTTTTTTGCTGTTATCGTCTCTTATAAAAACATTGGGCATCCGGTTGTTTTTACCGGCTTCGTACACAGTGCCCTTTAACACGCTTTGAGCGTTAACGGTACCCGTGATAAAAAGGGCGGAAAATATTATCAAGTATTTAGGTCTCATATGCAGATCAATTAAGCTGTAAATTAAACCTATTTTTTTCAATAATGGTTTTGCATTTAACACTTTTAAGCATGTTTTTACAATTAATGACAAAAAGGTGAGTTGAGACTGACCAAAAGGCATAATTGAAAGATAGCGTCGAAATGTAAAGTGCTGGGATTAGTTTACCATGCTTTGATAGTACAAAAAGTGGGTTTACAGTGTAAACCCACTTTTTGATGAAAAATAAACACAAAACATTGAATATCAATTATATATAAAAATGCAAACCATAAAATATGTAAACCATGTAAACCCACTTTTTGGATCATAAAAAAGCCGCTCCATAATGATCATGAAGCGGCTTGTAAAATTTATTATAGATATACTGTCCCGGTATCGGTTGGGTAATTAATACCTTGTTACTTTAAAATCAGATACACCACCAGTCATGTGGATGTATATTTTGTTTTTAGCGGCATCAAACCCTGGGGTTTCGTACCGGTTGTCATCTTTTTTATCAAAGCCATCAAAATCGCTTGATGACAAGCCTGAGTTGGTGCGGATGCTGCAGGCCGCGTCTTTTGGCACATTAATCTTTACTTCTGATACACCGGTTGCTACCTCAACATTGGTTGTTGCCAGCGGGCTGCCCAGTTTCACATCAAATGATGCGGCGCCTCCCTTTAAAGTTAAGTTTTTTATTTTGAATTTGCTCAGGTCGAAATTAAGTTTTGTGGCACCGGTCTCAACATTAACATCCCATACCGGGTTAGGGTTCAATTTAATATCGGCCCGGTTGGCTTTGTCTTTATCTTCGTCGCTATCAATATGCCAACCCTTGTCATTGCGCAGGTGTAGGTTTACCACGTACATTGAATCGGTTTTGCTGGAAGTAAACTCATATTTGCTGCCATAAAACTCTTTGGTTTCGGCTTTAAAAAGCTGATTGGTGGTATCATTCAAAGTATAGGTAGTACCACCGCCGCTGATGTTTAAACGGGCCAGTTTAGCATCTGGTGCGTATTCTTTATTAAAAACACTACTGCCTGATACTTTAACCACACCATGGCCTACGCTGCTGGTGCTATCGCTGTCGTCGTCATCATCGTCGTCATTCTTATCATCATTATAACGAAAATTATAATGATTAGGCCAAAATCTGTAATTATCGAAATGCCCAAACATAAGCAAGCCGAAGCCCAGGATAACCACGCCTAATTTCAATACAGTGGCCCATATGGTGCGGTTACCCGCAAAAACAAGGTTAACACCACCCATGATCAAAAATATAGGCCAAAGGTGTAGTACATTCATCCAATGGAAGTCTATATACCCAAAGTTATTGAGCAAAAATATGGCCCCTATGCATACCAGGATAGCGCCCGGAACTAATCTATCGTTTCTCATTTTAGTAATTTTTATTTTGTGAAGCTGATATAACCCCTACGTTGATCTTTGCAGATCATAACGGTTTAATAACAAACTCCTGTTATACAGTTGGTGGATTATCTTTTAAGCCATCGTTTTCCGGAGCGGCATGATCTTCTTTATTCAAAGTATCATCCTTTACCTCCTCCTGGGTTCCGGTGCCGGTTGGGTTATAATCATCTTCCCAGGGTTTCTTTTTGTTGCCAGATGCCATCAGGGCTAAGCCTCCTCCTACTAAAACTACCGGCCATAATTTACCAAAATGCCAAAATCTGAACAGGTGTAACTCATGCAACAGAAATGATGCACCTATAAATATCAATATTACACCGATAATAAGCGCCGGTGTTTTTGAACCCGTTTTTTTGGGTGGTACACCAAAGGGCATATCCTGTTGAGGAGGTACGCCCGCGGCAAACGGATTGTAAGGGTCCTGCGGAGGTACACGGTAATCAACCCCAGGGTTAAAGTATTGCTGATATTTTTTTGGCAGTACTATCCATAAAACAATGTAAACCATTAAACCTGTACCCATGAATATAAAGGTAAGCAGGAACAGGGCCCGTACTATAGCTATATCGAGATCAAAATAATCGGCTAAGCCCGCGCAAACACCGCCAATTACCTTCCGGCGTTCATCGCGATAAAGTTTCTTTTCCATAATTTATTAATAATAGTGATTTTATAATTCAAATGTGCAAACAACAAATGTTTTACAGTAATACTATTAGGTAAACACAGTCAAACTCTCGGTAAAGCACCTAAAAACACCGATGAAATTCGTTGATCGGTAGTTCATAGTTGATGGTTCATGGATCATAGTTTTTGGCGTGTAGATAAACTTAGGCCGTTTTCCATAACCTATTTCCATCCACTATGATCCATGAACCATGAACTACCAACTAAAACTTACAACTGACCAGGTGCAGGCTTAATGATCATTTCATCAACATTAGCGCCGTGGCTCATACGGTATATATTGATAATGGCTGAAGCGATATCCTGGGGTAATACCATGGTATCTTTATCAACCACCTCGTTTTTCCATGAATCCGTTAATGTCGATCCCGGAATTATCGCGGTTACCTTTACACCATGCTCCTGCATCTCCAAACGCATTACTTTGGTGAGGCCCAACAGCGCGTATTTGGTTAAACTGTACGTACCAGCCTGCGGAAAAGGATTTAACGAGGCTACCGAACAAATATTAAAAAAATGTCCTTTTTGCGCAGCTATCATGGTTTTACCGAAATAACGGTACAGCTCATAGGTGGGCATCAGGTTTGTATGCAGTTGTTTTTCAAAGTCACCCTCGGCTTCATCCAATATGCTGCCGGGTGCAAACATGCCCAGGCTGTTTACCACCACATCAATAAATCCTAATTCCTGTTGCGCGCCGGCAGCAAATTGGAGTAATTCAGCTTTCTTACTTCCATCGGTAACCTGGGCAAAAACTTTGATAGATGGGTTGATGGCCAGCAGTTCATCCTTAAATTTTAATAATTCTTGCTCATTGCGAGAACAAATTGCCACGTTCAATCCTTCATTAGCAAACGAAATAGAAATGGCACGGCCCATGCCTTTTGTTGAACCGGTGATAAGCGCATTCTTCATGATGATGATAATAATATATTTAAATAAGTGTTCTTTTAAAACGCCCCGGAAATATGGGACATATTTTTTTGATTAGGCCTGAAGCTTTATGGGCCGAATTTACGTAAGCGATAGTTGATAGCTTATAAAATTGCATATTTAAATTAATTCAATAGGCACAAGCGGTAAAGCTTAATGTAAAAAACGTATTTTTAACCGATTTTTATAAAAACAAATGTTCCATAGTTTAGGAAAATACATTCTTCTGCTGCGTTTAGCTTTCAGAAAGCCCGAAAAGTTTAGTGTTTATTGGAGCGAGGTAATGCGTGAAATGGTTTCGGTGGGTATAGGCTCACTGGGTATCATCGCTATTATTTCGGTGTTTATCGGCGCGGTGGCCACTATTCAAACCGCATTCCAGCTGGTGAGCGACTTTATTCCTAAAACCATCGTAGGCGGTATCACCCGCGATTCAACCATCCTGGAGTTTAGTCCGACTATCTCGGCGCTGGTATTAGCAGGCCGGGTGGGCTCCAGTATGGCCTCGCAAATTGGCACCATGCGCGTAACCGAACAGATAGACGCGCTGGAGATCATGGGCGTAAATGCACCGGGCTATTTGATATCGCCAAAGATCATTGCCGGGGTGTCTATGATTCCCCTATTGGTCATTGTATCGGTAATTTTAGGCTTAACCGGTGGCTATATCGCCTGCGCGGCCTCAAACGATGTATCAACAGCCGATTATGTAACCGGCTTAACGGATGGTTTTAATCCGCTTATTGTTACCGTTTGCGCGGTTAAAGCTATATTTTTTGGATTCATCATTACCTCTATTTGCTCTTACCAGGGGTTTTATACCGATGGCGGTTCGCTTGAAGTTGGCCAGTCGGCTACCCGTGGTGTTGTTTGGAGCTGTATTATGATCTTATTTGTGGATCTTATTATTTCACGCCTGCTACTATGATCGAAATTAAAGATATCTACAAAACATTTGGCGAGAACGAAGTACTAAAAGGTATAACCGCGACTTTTCAACCAGGTAAAAACAACCTCATCATTGGCGGCTCAGGATCAGGAAAAACCACTTTGCTGAAATGTATTGTTGGCCTGCATGACCCTACCAAGGGCGACGTGATATTTGACGGCGAGAATTTTACCGATATGGATTTTGAGCAACGTGTACCTATCCGTACCAAAATCGGGATGCTTTTTCAAAATTCGGCATTATTTGACTCCATGACCGTGGAAGAGAATATTATGTTCCCGCTGAATCTTTTTACCAATCAATCAAAAGCCGAAAAACTCGATCGCGCCAATTTTTGCCTCGAAAGAGTTAATTTAACCGGCAAGAATAAATTATACCCGTCTGAACTTTCGGGTGGTATGAAGAAACGTGTAGGTATTGCCCGTGCCATATCCATGCAGCCAAAATATTTGTTTGTGGACGAACCCAACTCGGGCCTCGATCCTAAAACATCCATCCTGATAGATGAGCTGATCAACGAGCTGACCGAGGAATATGAAATAACAACAGTGATTGTTACCCACGATATGAACTCTGTAATGGGTATAGGCGATCACATTATATTTTTACACCAGGGTAAAAAATGGTGGGAAGGTAGCAACAAAGAAATAGCCCACACCGATAACCAGGAACTGAACGATTTTGTATTCGCCAGTAAATTCATGCAGGCTGCAAAAGCTAAGCTCTGATCCGGCTGAATTATTATTTTCGCGAGTGATATACAAAAACTAAAGCCTGATCAAATATTTGATCAGGCTTTAGTTTTTGTAATTGATTACCAATAAACCTGTTTCCAGGTAAGGCGTTTATAGATCAGGGACAAGCACAGGTGTATCCCGGTGCAAAGCTAATCCAGCTACCCGTGGTGCAATGAGCGTCGCAATTACCTGTACAGGTTGATATTTCTCGTACCGTTGCTCCATTTACATTACATAATACCCATACCTGATCAGGGCCAATACCGCCCGTTACATTTTTCATTTCTGCTCTCGAAAGAGATTTTCCAAATTCTGTTTTCATGTTTTTTTGGTTTCGTTAATAGTTTTTAATCGTTCTCTTCATATGATTAGATTCTAAATATAATTATTATTTACTAATTATTATATATCAATCGATCGGCCTTATTAGGCCTTGATACCAGCTATTCAATACCAAAAAAGAATAGTAAATTTGCGCTTTGTATTAAAGACACCGTTAGTCTTGATACCTGATACTCATTACTTGATACTAAATAGATGATCCAACTATTAACCCCCACGCACTGGAAAGATTACGAACTGATTGATTGCGGCGATTTTGAAAAGCTGGAGCGCTTTGGGAATATTGTACTGATACGCCCCGAACCACAAGCAGTTTGGAGCAAACAACTGCCGGCCTCTGAATGGCAGCGCCTGCACCATATCAAATTCAAGGGACGCTCAGCAACCGCGGGCGACTGGATCAAAAAAGACCCGAAAACGCCCGATCGCTGGCATATTGAATACAAAAACAAAGATGCGGCCATCAAATTCCGTTTGGGTTTAACCTCCTTTAAACACCTGGGTATTTTTCCGGAGCAGGCTGTTAACTGGGATTATATCACCCAAAACATTAAAAAATTTAAAACACCACAGCCTAAAGTACTTAACCTGTTTGCCTATACCGGCGGCGCATCGTTAATTGCGCAGGCAGCCGGTGCCGATACCACGCACGTAGATTCGATAAAACAAGTGGTAACCTGGGCCAATGAAAACCAGGAGATCTCGGGTCTGAACAATATTCGTTGGGTAGTTGAGGATGCACTGAAGTTTGTAAAGCGCGAGCTCAAACGCGGTAAAAAATATAACGGTATCATCCTGGATCCCCCGGCATACGGCAATGGCCCCAACGGCGAAAAATGGAAACTGGAAGATAATATCAACGAAATGATGGCCGATGTGATCCAATTACTTGATCCCGAAGAGCATTTTCTCATTCTGAATACTTACTCACTCGGTTTTTCATCTGTCATTATCGAAAACCTCATCAAAAGCGCCTTCCCGAAAGTGCAAAACCTGGAGATCGGCGAGCTTTATCTACAGGCTACCGCTGGATCAAAACTGCCGCTTGGTGTTTTTGGAAAATTCTTTAAAACACGTTCATAATTACGATGATCAAAAAACTGCTGTATACCGCATGCCTGATCTTAATATCCACAGGTTGTTTTGCACAGCAGCATTTTGACATCATTCTTAAAAACGGAAAGATCATTGACGGTGCCGGCAATCCCTGGTTTTATGGTGATGTGGGTATTAATAAGGATAAGATAGTAAGCATTGGCGATCTGTCCAAAAGCAATGCGGGTAAAACCATTGATGCCACCGGCCTCATCATTGCTCCTGGCTTTATCGATGTACATACCCATATTGAAGGCGACGAAAAGAAAACCCCGACTGCCGATAATTTTATTTACGATGGTGTAACCACTGTGATCACTGGGAATTGCGGCACTTCCAACATCGATATTAAAAAATATTTTCAGTTTTTAGATAACCTGAAGCTATCTGTAAATGTAGCCTCGCTGATAGGCCACAATGATGTACGCGAAACCGTTTTAGGCAAAGCGGCCATCACACCCAACGATGCACAGTTGCAAAAAATGCAGGCCATTGTGGAGCAAGCCATGCGCGATGGTGCGGTGGGATTTTCTACCGGACTAATTTATACACCGGGCTTATATTCAAAAACACCCGAAGTTGTTGCCCTGGCAAAAGCAGCGGCCAAATATCATGGCGTTTACACTTCGCACATGCGCAATGAATCGGATAAGATATTTGATGCCATTGCCGAAGCTATTGATATTGGCCGGCAAGCCAATATGCCGGTAGAGATCTCCCATTTCAAGGTTGGCCTGCCCAACTGGAACCGCTCCAACGAAATGATAACCATGATCGAAAAAGCTCGACAGGAAGGTTTGGATGTAACCGTTGATCAATACCCATACACAGCCAGCAGCACCACCCTGAATGTATTATTGCCAGACTGGCTGCAGGATGGCGGCCATGACTCGGTATTAAAACGCCTGAATAACCCACTGATCCACCAAAAGGTTGTGGCCGAGATGATAACGGATATGAAAAGGCGCACCCGCGAACATTTTGATTACGCCGTGGTTGCCCATTGTGATGGAGATCCATCTATCAACGGCAAAAACATTATGCAGATCAATATCGCCAAAGGCCGCCCATCAACTATCCCTGATGAGATTGAAACCATTTTAGATATTACCAAAATAGGCAGCGCATCCATGGTATTTCATGGCTTAAACGAAGCCGATGTGGAGAATATCCTCCGTTATCCGCTAACCATGGTAGCTTCAGATTCGGGCATCCGTTTATTTGGTTCGGGTGTACCGCATCCGCGTGGTTATGGCAGCAATGCCCGGGTGCTGGCTTATTATGTACGCGAAAAAAATGTGATCAGGCTGGAGGATGCTATCCGAAAAATGACCTCCTTACCTGCACAAAAATTCCATTTAACCAATCGTGGCTTGTTGCAGCCCGGTATGTTTGCAGATATTGTTATCTTTGACGCCGGTACGGTCAAAGACCAATCAACGTTTGAACATCCCCACGCCTATTCAACTGGTTTTAAGTATGTTTTAGTGAATGGAAACATCACTGTTGATAATTTTAAGCATACAGGCACCAGAAAAGGTGTTATTTTGCACGGCCCCGGATATCAGCAGAAATAATTAGTAATTAACCAGTTAAAAGAGTTTAAAAACCGGCACATCAAATACGCAAAAATCTCACCTTTATAATAATGAAACATTTTTTCCTTTACGCCTCGGCGCTTTTATTAACAATTACCCTGCTAACCAATTGCAAACAAAGCGGCAACACCAGCAAGCCGGGCGCTAAACAAACAGCAACCAAGGCAGACTCTGCCAAAGGCGAAACAGCGGACACACTAAGTGTGCTAAAGTCAAGCTATCCTCCTTTGGATAAAAAGCTTTATGATTCGCTGTTAAAATTTAACGCCCATGGCGATACCACCGGCAGATGGCCGGTTAAAAACACGCCGTATCCACTAAACGGCGCTATTTTGCCATTTAAACGTGTGGTTGCTTTTTATGGTAATCTGTACTCCAAAAAAATGGGCATCCTGGGTGAATTACCTCCAAATGAGATGCTGGCTAAATTAAAAGGCGAGGTAAAACACTGGGAAAAAGCCGATCCAAAAACACCGGTACAGCCAGCACTGCATTATATTGCCGTAGTGGCTCAGGGCGATGGCGGTAAAGACGGTAAATTCCGTTACCGCATGCCATTTAAGCAAATTGACAGTGTTTTATCATTGGCTAAAAAAGCACATGCTATTGTATTTTTAGATGTGCAGGTGGCTTTGAGCAATATACATGCGGAACTGCCCCTGCTCGAAAAATATTTAGCCATGCCACAAGTGCATTTCGGCATGGATCCTGAATTCTCCATGAAAGATGGCACTCATCCTGGCAGAAAAATTGGTACTTATGATGCAGAGGACGTGAACTATGTATCAGGTTATTTAGCCGGTCTGGTTAAAAAGTATAACCTGCCTCCCAAAATTTTAGTGGTACACCGCTTTACTAAAAAGATGTTGACCAACTATAAAAACATTAAACTACGCAAGGAAGTTCAGGTGGTAATGGATATGGACGGCTGGGGCGAGCCAGATCTTAAAACAGGCACTTACCGTTACTTTATTAACCAGGAACCGGTACAGTTTACAGGCTTTAAACTGTTTTATAAAAACGATATCAAAAAAGCACCTCACCACATGTTAACGCCTGAGGAGGTTTTATCAAGATACAAACCATATCCTATTTACATCCAGTACCAATAGTGTAAGTCGGAAGTCTTTAGATAAAAGTCTTAAGTCAATTAATATTTATATTTTTTGACTTAAGACTTTTTTATTTTAGACTTTTGGCTTGGGACTCAGAACTTACGACTATGATTAAATGGGGAATAATAGGTTGCGGGCGTATTGCCCACCGGTTTATGCAGGGCCTTCAGGAAGTAGCGGATACCCAGCTGGTGGCTTCCTGGTCAAGAACACCATCCACTGTTAATGCCTTTGCAGAACAATACGGTGGTATTGCCTGCGCCAATGTTGATGAATTATTAGCCAGCGATATCGATGCGGTATATATTGCCACCCTACCTGATAGTCATGCTGCTTATAGCATTACCGCACTAAAAGCCGGAAAACATGTGCTTTGTGAAAAACCGGTTACCGTTAACCTGGCCGAATTGGAGCAACTGCTTGCTGTAGCCCATGAATGTAAGTTACTTTTTATGGAAGGCATGAAACCGGCCTTCTATCCTTTATACCTGCGTTTAAAAGAATACCTTACCCACGATCCTATTGGCCCCGCGGGTTATGTACGCGCGGGATCATCAGTCGCTGATCTTTCTGCCGACCATCCTAATTTTAGTTTGGAGCTTGCTGGTGGTGGACTGATGCAGATAGGTGTATACGAAGCTTTTTTAGCGATAGACTGGCTCGGCGAATTACAGGATGTACAAGCCATGGGGCGCTTTGGCAGCACCGGGGTAGATATGTTCACCATATTTCAAACGCAGCACGCGGGTGGGTATTCGCAACTATATGCCGGATTTGATCTGCATGGAAAAGGCGACGCGCTGATTGCCGGACCGTTGGGCCATATCACCATCCACAAAAACTGGTGGAACCCTGCCCGCGCCACTATTGATTACCTGGATGGCCGGGTTGTTGAACTGCATGAGCCGTTTATCTCGGGTGGTCTTAATTATGAAATAGCCCATTTTTGTGACCTGATCAAAACAGGTAAAACAGAAAGCCCTGTCATCAGCCACCAAATGTCAAAACAAATGATCGACGTGATTGACAGGGCCCGTGCGCAGATCGGTTTAAAGTTTCCATCTGAGCAATAATTTTATTCATTTCATTTTCGTAGAAACACATTACATGTGTCTCCTGAACCGTTACAATTTATTAGAATTCAAAACCGGATTTTGGCTGGCATTTACCTGGTAAGTGTAAATAACGTTGTCATTATCAACCTCCACTATGCGGTATCCTTTATAATCGGTACCCCAGTTACCCCCAATGTGCGAATCAAAAAAGTGCGGGAATTTATTGCCGGTGTAACGAATGCCATCAAGCAAATGATCGTGCCCGTGAAAAGTGGCCTTTACATTAGGGTAGCCATGCAGCAATTCCATAGTTTCGGGGCAATCCACAAAAAAATCATCTTTTTGCCATTTGAACGGAGCGATGTGTAGTATCACAAACACGATTTTCTTATCCTTGAATTTCTCCAGTGAAGCCTTGATAAATGTATTATCGGGGCAAACATAGGTTCCTTTTGTATCCGCAGTATTGGCCAGTACAAAAGCTATATCGCCAAACTCTACAGTATACTTATCCTCATACCCAAAATTCTTTTGCCACAGGGCCGCATCTGCAAAATCATGATTACCGGGAATTGTATGATAAGGCATATTGAACTTATCCAGGTATTGAGTCTTTATCTCGGGCAACAGATCTGGGCGGTTATGCACCAGGTCGCCATTGACAATTACCATATCGAGATGATTTTTAGCATGATCGGCATTGATCCATTTAACCATGTTGCCGGTATTCAGCGCGTAATCGGTATCCGGCTGTCCGTAATGGATATCAGATGCAAGGGCAAAACGTAGTTTAAGTCTGCCTTTATTTTGGCGGTTATATTCATTATTAACGTTTGCAAAAGTATTAACAGCAGGTAGTAATGTTAAGGCTGCTATACCGGCCAATCCGGTACCAATAAAATCTCTGCGGGTACTCATGGTTGTTTTTTTAGTAAAAATACGGTACAGGTGTTAAGTTAGAATTAAGGATGGAGAGTGAATAGAAAAAACCTCACAAAATATTGTCATCCTGAACGAAGTGAAGGATCTATTGTTCAACAGGCATAACTAAAAATGGATTCTTCACTTCGTTCAGCATGACAAATTGTTTTTTAACTATTTACCTCAACCCCCTCCCTTTTAAATATTTCACCAATGCCGCCGGGTGATCGGTTTGCAAACCAGATAATCCCGTCGCCAGGGCCTTGTCCCAATCGGCGAGGCCTTCGCCAGCACTTTGAATATCAGGCCAAACGGGTATATGTTTACTTTCGGCCAGTTTTACCATATCTGCGTTGTACTGTTTGTAACTACCATCTAATATATCGGGCTGGTATTTGGAGATAAAATCCGCCATCCCGGTAACCGTTTTAACACTATCGGGCAAGCTCAGCATCAGAGGCATTTTTGGAGCAGCTTTGCGCCAGCCGGTAAATTGGGGAGCGCTGTTGATGTACACCAGTACTTGTTTCTCCATTCCGTACTGCTTGATCATCTGATAGGCAATAGCAGGATCAGCAGCTTTAAAATCAAGATAAATATTGATCTTGTTTTTGCAGACCTGCAATATCTGTTTAAATGTAGGGATGCGGTAAATTTCTGTTGATGTGATGTCTTTACTTTTTACCTGGAGCAGTTCAAGCTCTGCCAGTGTCAGGTCTTTAATTTGCCCTTGTCCGTTGGTCATCCGGTTTACACTACCATCATGCATGCTTACCAGTTCGCCATCTTTGGTTGTCCGCAGATCTATCTCTACATAATCCGCCTCGTTTTTGATGGCTTCGCGGTAGGCTTCCAGAGTGTTTTCCGGATAGATCACATGATCGCCACGGTGTGCGGCAACTATGAATTTGTGTTTTGATACCGGTGCGGGATTGGGTTGCCAGTTGTCACTTGCAGTTATTGAAAGCAACACTGTTATTAATATGGGTAAACGCATTTTCTATGATAGTAATAGTGAAGAATTATTTACCAAAAACACTATCTACAGCATCACCGACCTCATGCCCTGCCGAAGCTTTAAAATCAAAGCCCAGTAACTTTGCAATAGTTTGCGCCAGTTGTTTATGATAAGTTGTTGTAGGTAATTTCATTTCGCCACCAGCCGGAGTATCTGGCCCTAAAACAGCAAACCAGGTTTGTTCAGAATTCGGGGTTTCTTTACCATGATCGCGCCATTTGGTTAATGGCACATCTCCCCTGCCATGATCACAGGTAATGATGAGCGTAGTTTTATTTTTATAAGCCGGATCGGTTTGTACAAAATCCCATAATTGCCTGATATAATCATCTTCCTGGTGAGTGCGGTCAAGGTAATATTTATAGTTACCGGCATGGGCCATATCATCCGGTTCGTCAAAGGCCACATATAAAGCACGTGGTTTAAACTGCTGCATATAGGTTTTGGCAAACTCGAAGGTTAAAAAATCTATCCGGGTGGAATCGCCAAGGAAATGCGGTACTTCATTCAGCATCTCGTTAAGGTGTTTCAAACGATCATTGATACTCGGAACATTTACAGGCATATAGCCCGAATTGTTCAGGATGCCTGAACGTTGAGTGTTCAGTATTTGCGTAAACCGCTCCCACGATGAAAAAGCGGCAACCTTACCTTGAAATCCCTTTTGTTTATTTAAAAACTCCAGCACATTCATGTTTGGATTGGTGATACCTTCGTTGGTATTCATCCGGGGATCGGGAAAACCGGTAAATATTTCGTTATAGCCCGGGTACGAAAAATGGTATGGGTTGGCCACCTCATCTTTACTGCCTATATCGCGGTTGCCATATAACTGGCCCTGCTGTACAATGGCCGACCAGAAAAACGGCATCAACAGTTTACGGCGGTCATCGGTGTTTGCTGTCCAGAAGTTTTTACGAACTGCATCCTTCTCATTAGTTTCCTTCGAATTGATCAAAGCCGAATCCGCACCGCGAAAAACCTCCTGCCAGCGTAAACCATCAATAGTCACAATGATCACATTTTCTGTTTTATGCTGCTGGGCAAATAGCGCCGAGATAGAGCCGGCAAGTAGTATTGTTAGAATTATTCTTTTCATGGGTTTTTATTTAATTCAACAAAGGCCCCCTGGTATACCGGGGGCCTTTGTTATTAATTATTAATATTCATGGTTTATTTCAATATCCACATGGTTCCGTTGATATCATCGCTGCCACCATATTGGCTGCTTAATGCTTTATTATAATTAGCTGCATTAACTGTTCTTTCTGATGTTGGATACTCAAAACGTAGCGGTATACGGGTACTATTACCTGTACCTGGACCTACTGTAAATGTAGGCACACCTGTACGACGATAAGTAAAGTATGATTCCAAGCCCGAATGACGGAACAAGGCCAGGTATTTTTGCTGTAATATTTGCTTGTAACCTGTTGCTCCACCCGCATATTTAACTAATGGTTGTGCATAATAGGTATCCCAGTTTACACTAACCTGATAAGTGTTATAACTGGTTGGGTCCGTTACACCTTTAGAGTTAGTTGTAGGATGGTAAAAATAGGCTGTGAATGCGCCGGTACCTGTAGGTATGGTATAAGAATCAAATGAAGCCTGTATACCTTTTTTGTAATAAGCTTCGGCATCGCCTGATGCCCAGCCCAGGTTAATACCTTCGGCAATATTAAACATCAGTTCTGGATAACCAATTTGGATGCTTGGTTCGCCGGTATAGGTTGAATAAAAATGCTTACGATTTAAAAATGAGTAGCGTTGCAGGGTAGCGTTGTTATACATTACACCAAGGTCAAGACCAGCATCGGCGCCAACAAATGAAGCAAAATCAGTTGGGCTTTGTTTTAATGTATCAACCAGGTAGCGTGAAGGCTCGGCAGTAACAAATACACGTGGGTCTTTAAACTGGGTAAGCAGGCTAACATAAGTTGCCGACATGTTTTGCCTTGAACCGTTTTGTCCAAAATTGTTTGGATTTTGCGGATAGTAGTTACTTGGCGAAACAAATATATACTGCAGGTTATCAGATGCATTATTCATTAATGGATATTTGGTAGCATTGCCTATAATAGCTGCAAACTGCGATTTCACATCAATATCGGCAGTTTTTTTACTTAAGGCCAATAATAATCTTACGTGGAAAGCATTAACCGTTTTTTGCCATTTGGAAAGATCATTGTTAAAGTATATATCGTTGGTTAAACTTGAGCCAGCGCCCGAGCCAGCAATAGTTGGATCATTAATTAACTGGGTAAGGTCGGCATTCGCGCTCTCCAGCCATGCCAATGATTGTGTCATTACCGTTTTCTGTGAGTCATAAGCAGGTGTAAGATTATCCAGGCCTTTTATGGCCTCAGTCATCGGGATATCACCTTCTTCCAAACTCATCTTGCTAAAGAAATAAGCTCTGAAAAATTTACCTAGTGCCTCGTATGGATTAACCGCGCCACCACCTGTAGCGGTTGCCTGTTTTTCCATATCCAACACGTTTTTAATGGTGCTGTAATAATTGTCGCCACCACTGGCAAAGCCATCATAACGGTTGTTGCCATAATAATCATAGTTGTATATGTAATACTGGCAATAGATCTCATTACTGGTTTGCGGCAGATCGGCCATTCTGTTTAATATACCATTAAACAACAGCGAGGCAGGTACCGTACTTGGAACGTTGTTATTTTTGGTCAGATCTTCAAAGCTCTTTTTACAGCCCGTTACCGCCAATACCATAAATACAGGCAGTAAGTAATTGATAAATATCTTTTTCATCATTATTTAATTTTTAAATTAGAATGATACATTTAAGTTAACACCATAGCTACGTACCGTTGGCGACTGTAAAACAGTGCTTGAAGTAGCGTAGTTATATTGATCTAAATCCACATCCTTAAAGCGTTTGTCACCATAGAAATACAATAAGTTACGACCATAAACCGATACTGATGCTTTTCTGATGAATGATTTATCCAGCCATGCTTTCGGGAAATCATAACCCAGCGTTACTTCGCGCAGTTTAGAGAATGTTTTGCTCATGAGGTTTGACTCATCAACATTGTAGTATTTACTCACGTAATCCTGCACCAACGCAGTTTGTTTGTTTGGTGAGTATTGCAGCGCGCCGTAATTTGTTATTTTGCCGGTTGTTGGATCATAATTGATGGAAGCTCCGTTTGATACAGTTACACCTTCACCTACATAACTGCCATTATAGTCTTTTTTACCAAAGTTTTGCCAGTCTTTATAACGAGCATCACCCAATGCGCCTGTAGCCGTTTCAATGTTTGAACCACCACGCATGGTTTTATTGTGCATGTAATCAATAATTACACCACCAACAGAGCCGTCAAATTGGAAACCCAGGTTAAAGTTTTTGTAGCGCACTTTATTGGCAACACTCCACTGGTATTTGGCATTTTCATTACCCAAGTATTGAGGAACCGGTAAAGCCAATGGTTTCCCTGCAGCATCATTGATGATCTGACCTTGAGGGGTCCTGGCGAAGGCCGTACCATATAATTTATCGGTACGATCACCTTGTTTAAAGAACTGTTGATAGGTGTTTTGTCCCGGAGGCAACTCTTCATAAACATCTTTAAACGTTGATACGTTAACTAAAACATTCCAGGTAAAGCCACCCCAATTTTTAATGGGTGTACCTTCTATTGAAGCTTCATAACCTGTTTTTTTAGTTTTTAAGGCATTCAGGTATAAAGTAGTATAACCGGTAGCGGTTGATATACTATTGGCCAATATCTGCGGACCATCAATGTATTGGAACGCGGTAGCAGAAAGACCTAAACGATTTTGTAAGAATTTAATATCAAAACCTTCCTCGTAGTTAACACGGGTTGATGTTTTGATGCCTGGCTGATAAAGGAAATCTGAAGCAGAAGCAGCAGGCTGACTGTTATATGGTTTACTGGTTAAGTAAAATGGATTAAGCTGATAGCTTGGGCCGTTGTATGGTGAGTTGTAAGTACTGCCATAGCCCAGCGGATTTAAGAATAACGGGTTTGAATTTGGGTTACTGGTTGTTGTTTGGCCACCATATACCGAAATTGCATTGAAAGGAGCAGGACCAATAGTTGGGCTCGAAGCATCGGATTTAACTGTTGAGTATGATGCCCTTGCTTTTAAGAAAGAAATAACCTCTGGCAGTTTAATATAATCAGAGATTACCGTAGCTGCCGATATACTTGGATAATAATAGGTAGTTACATTTTGAAATGCCGACGATTTATCAACACGACCGGTGCTTGATAAGGTAGCATATTTACCAAATGTAGCATCCAAAGAGTAATAACCACTTAATACACGTTCTTCTGAACTAAAGGCGGTTGATTGTACGGCGTTTCTGGAGTTGGCGAAGGTATAAACCTCTGGCACGTTCAAATAATCGGTTGATGTCCAGCTGGAATTATAGTTGAAGCTGCGTAAGTTTGAACCTACCACACCCGATAAGTTCAGGAATTTTTTAACGGTGTAGTTATAGTTCAACATCAACTCTGTATTGTTGTCAAACAGGTTGCGGCGGTCCTCGCGATAATCGCCCTGGTTACCTTCGCGACCGTAAGGGTGGGCCGAGAATGGCAGATCCTCTGTGCGTAAGATGTTATAGGTATCGATCTGTGAACGTAAAGTAACATTCAAATTATCATTAACCTTAAAATTCCCAGACAAATATCCGTAGATGTCATTTTTATAGTGACCTCTTGTCCATTTTTCGGTTAACAACCAGGGGTTGTGGTAACGGGTGTATTCGGCAAATACCGATTGAACACCTTCTTTACCTGGCTGCCAGATAGCTTTGATATCAGGTGCATTCACATTCCAGTCGGCGCCAGTCCAAACGGCAATGTTATAAATGATACTGTTCGGGCCGTATTGAACGTCTGGGAAGTTATCAGTTGATTGTCTGTTGAAATCAACGTTGGCCTCAAATTTCCAACGGCTGGTAGGGGTAAATGAAGCGTAGAAGTTAGCATTGGCTATATCCAGGTATTGTGCCGGGATGTAGCTGGTTTGGTGCTGTTGTGAAACCGAGAAACGGGTTACGTAAGTATCACCCACAGAACCTAATGAAATGTTATTGTTGGTTTGGTAACCTGTTTTCAAAAAGTTTTTCAGGTTATCTTTACCACGGGCCACCCATGGGGTTCCCTGGCGTACACCATTAACAACAGGGCTGTCATACTGAGGTATTAACTGACCGGCAAAATACGGCCCCCAAACGTCATAATCGCTATCCACACCACCTGGTGCACCGCCTTTACCGTCAACGAAGGTATAAAAGGTGTTTTCACCCGGGCCATATGAGTTTTGCGTACGCGGAAATGCCAGGAAGCCGGTGTTCATTACTGTACTGCTGTTGATATCAACAGTAAGGCCTTTTTTGTTCTTTTCACCTTTTTTGGTAGTGATCAGGATAGCACCGTTTTGTGCACGACTACCATATAAGGCGGCCGCGGCCGGGCCTTTCAGTACAGTGTAGGTTTCAATATCATCAGGGCTGATATTATAGGTATCAGTATTGATCGGGAAACCGTCAACAACATATAAAGTTACCGAGTTACCCCTTATTAATACCGATGGATTGCCTAATAGCTCTGCTGATGGACCTACTGATAAACCGGCCACCTTACCTGTTAAACCGGTAATAGGGTTAGGGTCACGCGCGGTGGTAACATCGGCACCGTTAACCGCCTGCAGGGCGTAGCCAATACGGCGGGTTTCCTTTTTAACACCAAGAGCGGTTACAACAACCTCGTTAAGCGTTTTGCTGTTACCATTCATGCTTACATTAACAATGGCTTTATCGCCCACTACTACTGATTGCGGGGTGTAGCCTATAAATGTAAAAACGAGCGTTTGACCGTTAGAAGCTGTAATAAAGTAATGACCATCCACATCGGTAACAGTACCCTTGTTTTGATCTTTAATTTTCACACTTACTCCCGGAAGCGGCAAATGGTTTTCGTCGGTAACTGTACCGCTTATTTTGGTTTGTCCAAATAAAATAGATGGCGTAATACAAAATAATAAAACCGTGATAAGGTTTTTTAGTCTCTGGTAAAACTTGTTCATCTGCTAAAATTTAATGGTGAAAGGATTGATTTTTTCATACAGCAATACTAAACTTTGTTTATTATTAGTAAACCAATTTAGTATTAAGCTATACTTAATCTTATGTTCACCCTGTGTTAAGCAGGCGGTTTTTGTAACAACGGAATTACATATCGCTTACAAAAACTTAATATAGAAATATCAACTATTTACCAGTTGCAGGTGGGTTAGTGCGATAGATTTTAAATAATCGATATTATTTACAGGCTGGTGCATTTCTTTGGCCATATCATCCCAATACCGCAAACGTATAATTAGCTCGGCATCAGGGTTTAATTCAAAATCAGTGGCCTCTTCTTCGGTCATTACACCACCCTGAAACTCCAGCGTTCCTTTGCTGGCATCAGATAGCCGGTTATAGTATTCTGGGTATTTATAAGTAAGATAACGCTTCGCTATTACGTGGCCCTGCACCAGGTTGGCCACTCTTTCAGAAAAACCACGCTCCAGCAAGTAATCGGCACCTAATTTTTCATGATCAACATTACCCATACCATCCATGCTTCCCGCCTCCTCGGCATCCGCACACAGATGACCAATATCATGAAAAAAAGCGGCCAGTATTACTTCATCGTCAAAACCTTCGGCCTGTGCCAAAGCAGCAGCCTGCGACATGTGCTCCAGTTGTGAAACCGGTTCGCCTATATAATCTTCGTCGCCAAATTTTTCATAAAGTGAAAACACTTCATTTACAACAGCCTGGGGATCATATTGAGAAAAAGCCATGGTTAGTTTATTTTTTGCAAATAAAGGGTATCCACATTATGAAAATATTAAATGTTTGTAAAATATCGTTTTCGCTTAATATTAACCCTGGGTTATACGTTATTAACTCATTAATATCATTACTAGGTGATTAAGTGCCCGTTTTGAAGGCTTTCCCGTGTCAATTTATGGTATCACTTTAATGGATGGAGATTTTTTGAATTTTGACTTTTGGATTTTGACCACTACTTTGCACCCGCTAATTGGAAACTAAATAATGGAAGAAGATATACTGATACAGATCAGTAACCGGATAAAAGAACGTCGCCGCGAAAAAAACATCACCGTACAGGAACTGGCCATACGGGCCAATGTAAGTAAAGGATTGATATCACAGATTGAGAATAGCCGCACCATACCATCATTAATGGTATTGATAGATATTATCAAAGCCCTGGAAATTGACCTGAACGAGTTTTTTAAAGACATCCGCTCAAAAAGTGATCATTTACCGATACTGATAAAACGCAAACATGAGTATGATCATTTTGAAAAAGAACATGCTATCGGTTTTCATTACCAACGCATCTTTACCCAATCCATAACGCAATCTACTGTCGACATTGTGATCCTGGAATTGGAGCCAGGCGCTACACGCCCGCTTGTGGAAACAGATGCCTTTGAGTACAAATACATTTTGCAGGGCGAAATAGAATACCAGTTTAATGACGACCGGATAGCCATACATCAAGGCGATTCTATGCTATTTGACGGCCGCATTCCACATACACCTAAAAATTTGGGCAACACCACAGCCATCATGCTTGCGGTTTATTTTTTTGAAGAGAAAAAGTAACCGGCTATTTTATAATTAAGTTAATTACAGCACGAACTATTGACCTGCAAAGGCGGACATTTGTAAGTGCCGTAGCTGCAAAAAACACAGCGATCGCCCTCCTTAGGCTTTAATAAAGTATTACAGTTGCCGCATTGGTAAAAATACTGACAGGCACTCACCGGCATCTCCTCCTGTTTTTTAAAACCACAAACCGGGCAGGTAATTTCTGAAACAAGTATTACTTCCATACTTAAAGTTAGCATTATTCCTGCTGACATCATGCCCCATATGGAGGATACATATTTACTTTGACAGCAAGAGGTTATTAAGGGTGCAGGTTATACTTTTTCGCACAAAATCCTCTCATCTTAACCATATCTTAACACAAATTTAGTTTGATATTAATAAACAAAGTTTACTATTGCTAAACATTATTTCATTAATATTATGGCCATTAAATTAGTAGTTTTTGACATAGCCGGTACCACGGTTAAAGACGATCAGGAAGTGAGTAAAGCTTTTCAAGCCGCTTTAAAAAAATATAGTTATCATATAGAACTTGACCGGATCGATCCTTTAATGGGTTATGAAAAAACGCTGGCCATTAAACAAATATTGCTACTGATTGAAAGTGATATCAATAAAATCACCCCGGAGCTGATTGGCGACATTCATAAAGAATTTGTACACCAGATGATCAGCTTTTACAAAAACGAACCGGGCATTGAGCCCCTGCCCCATGCAGAAGAAACATTGGCAGCCCTTCGCGCGGCCGGTATACAAGTAGGTATCAACACCGGTTTTTCACGTGATATTGCCGATACGATAGTAACCCGCCTACAATGGCGCGAAAAGGGTTTGATTGACCATGTGGTTGGCTCTGACGAGGTAGAACTCGGCCGCCCGCATCCCTATATGATCCAAAAAATGATGAAGGAAGGTAACATCACCGATCCATCAGAGGTAGCCAAAGTTGGTGATACCGAAGTTGATGTGCGCGAAGGTCAGAACGTGGGTTGCAAATATGTAATAGCTGTAACTACCGGCGCATTTACCCGCGCGCAGTTGGAACCTTACAATCCCACCCACATTATTGATGATATAGCACAGGTAATTGACATCATAAATCAATAGTTGGATTATGGGACTTTAGGATCATGGACAAAAGACTTAAACTCATGAAGCCAATAATTATATAAAAATGAAGCGTCCATTTTAAAATCTTCAAATTAAGTACAAATGAAATTGGTCGACCGCCTCAAGGCAAAAGTAGCCAAATGGCCTTACTCTCTGCTATCTGTAATGGCCGCTGTGGCTTCATTTGGTTTGTATACATCCATGTATGCATTTCGCAAAGCCTTTGCGGCGGGTACTTTTACCGGTCAGCAATACCTGCACATTGATTATAAGGTATGGCTGGTTATTGCCCAGGTGGTAGGTTATACCTTCAGCAAGTTTTACGGTATCCGCTTTATTGCCGAAGTAAACAGCCAAAACAGGGCGCGCTATATTTTAACCCTCATAGGTATTGCCTGGCTGGCGTTGCTGGCTTTTGCTATAGTACCAGCCCCTTTCAATATCATTTTCCTGTTCATTAACGGATTTCCATTGGGGCTCATCTGGGGCCTGGTGTTTGGTTACCTGGAAGGTCGCCGCTCTACCGAATTTATGGCAGCGGTGCTATCCATCAGTTTAATATTTGCCTCGGGTTTTGTAAAAACAGTTGGTCGCACCCTGCTCAGCGTTTTTCACGTGAACGAATATGTTATGCCCTTTTTAACAGGCGCTATATTTGTTTTACCACTGCTACTGTTTGTATTTTGTATGGAGTTGATGCCCGCCCCTACGGCCGAGGATCAAAAGCTGCGTACTAAACGTAGTCCCATGAATGCTATTGAACGTAAACAATTCCTGCTGCGATTTTTACCGGGCATTATCCTTACCATTATCATTTATGTATTGCTCACCATTATGCGTGATGTCCGCGATAATTTTGAAGTAGAGATATGGGCCGATCTGGGTGTAAAAAGCAATAGCATTTATACCAATATCGATTCCATTATATCAGTCATTGTACTGGTGGCCATGAGTTTGCTCATTTTGGTTAAAAAGAATTTAAAGGCTTTCAGTATCATTCACCTGTTCATTATTGGTGGTTGCCTATTGGTTGGCGCATCAACCCTGCTATTCACCATGAAGCTGATCAGTCCAATAAGCTGGATGACCATGGCCGGGCTTGGCCTTTACCTGGGCTATGTACCATACAATGCCATATTTTTTGAGCGGATGATAGCCACCTTTAACTATAAAAGCAACGTAGGTTTTATCATGTACGTAGCCGATTCCATGGGTTACCTGGGCAGTGTGAGCATCTTACTGATAAGAGAACTGGGCCATCCAAACATTAGTTGGGGTCACTTTTTCCAGGAAGGCGTAATGATCGTAGGCCTTGTCGGCGGTATCTGCGGTGTGCTGTCGCTCATTTACTTTTTGCAAAGCGCCAGACCAAGTCAAAATTCAAAAGTTAAAAGTCAAAATGAGAGCCCTGGCCTATCGGGCAATGACCATCTGGTAACAGGTAACTCCATAAGCTGATCATCCAAAAACATTTCGGATTAAGTTTGTTGAAGTGCCCCCATGAACAATTGAACTAATGAACCAATGAACAAACAAGCAATCATCATAGGCGCGGGTATTGTTGGCTTAGCCACAGCCCGCGCTTTAGCCATGCGTGGTTATAAGGTAACCGTATTTGAGCGTAACGAACGCGCCGTTGGTGCATCCATTCGTAATTTTGGGATGGTGTGGCCAATTGGGCAGGCAACCGGGCCTATGTATGACCGCGCCATGCTATCGCGCAGTATCTGGAAAACCATTTGTACCGAAGCGGGTATATGGCATAATGAGGTAGGATCATTGCATTTGGCTTACCATGACGATGAGTTGCAGGCCATTAAAGAATATGTAGAGGTAAATCACCGATTCCGCGATTGTGTATTATTAACGCCAGCCCAAACTTTTGCCAAATCGCTTGCCGTTAATCCCGAAGGGTTAAAAGGCGCCTTATGGAGCGGTGAGGATATGATAGTGGAATCGCGCGAGGCTGTTGGGCAGGTGGCTAAATACCTGGCCGAAAAATATGGGGTGGAGTTTCACTGGAACACCGCCATCAGCCGCATTGAACATCCCAAAGTAATATCGGGCAACCAAAGCTGGCAAGCCGATGAGATATTTGTGTGCAGCGGTGCCGAATTTGAAACATTATACCCCGAACTATTTGCTCAAACCCCTATTACCAAGTGTAAACTACAGATGATGCGCCTGGTTACCCAGCCAGATGGGTGGCGCATAGGGCCGTCATTATGCGGCGGTTTGTCTATGATCCATTATCCCGGTTTCCAGGCAGCGGCTTCGTTACCGGCTTTGCGTAAACGTTACGAAGAGCAATATGCTACGCATTTAAAATGGGGCATCCATGTAATGGTTTCACAAAATGGCAGCGGAGAATTAACCATCGGCGATTCGCACGAATATGGCCTGGTTCATGATCCATTCGACAAGGCATTTATTAATAATTTAATAATAGAGTACTTACATACTTTTGCCACTTTTAAGGACTGGAAGCTCCTGCAATCATGGCATGGTATCTATCCCAAAATGACAAACGGGGCAACCGAACTGGTTGTGGAAATTGAACCCGGTGTAACTATTATCAACGGCATGGGCGGTAATGGCATGACGCTTTCATTTGGCCTGTGTGAAGAGGTGATTGCGGCAAGAGGTTAGATTGTAGTCCATAGACCAGAGTCGATAGTCCATAGATTAATTTAAAGTTTAGAATGTAGTATTTCAGTAATAGATTTTAAAATTTCTTAATATTGAAAAAATAATAACCATGGTCTATGAACCATCGACCATGGACCAATAATAAATAAATACCCATGTTTGATACCCGCAGAGACTTTCTAAAGAAAGCAGCATTATTGACGGGCGCGGCCGGTATGGCCAGTATCTTGCCCGAATCTATTCAAAAAGCGATGGCCATTAACCCGGCCTCCGGCAGTACCTACCTGGATGCCGAGCATATCGTGATATTGATGCAGGAAAACCGCTCTTTTGACCATACCTATGGTACGCTAAAAGGTGTACGCGGTTATAACGATCCGCGGGCTATTGATCTGCCTAATAAAAATAAAGTATGGCTGCAATCAAACAAAGCCGGTGAAACTTATGCCCCTTTCCGCCTGGATATCAAGGGAACTAAAGCCACCTGGATGTCATCACTACCGCACTCCTGGGCCAACCAGGTAAATGCCCGTAATGATGGAAAATATGATGAGTGGCTCAATGTAAAACAAAATGGAATTAAAGAGTACAGGCACATGCCGCTTACCCTGGGTTATTACAACCGGGAGGACTTGCCTTTTTATTATGCCCTGGCCGATGCCTTTACCGTGTGCGATCAGAATTTCTGTTCGGCATTAACCGGAACCAATCCTAACCGTTTATATTTCTGGAGCGGTACCATACGCGCCGAACAGCATGAAGATTCACTGGCCCATGTATGGAATGAGGATATGGATTATGGTACGCTCAACTGGGCTACTTTCCCCGAGCGTTTAGAAGATCATGGCATATCCTGGAAACATTACCAAAACGAGGTAGCTATCGACAGCGGTTTTGAAGGCGAAGAGGATTCCTGGTTATCCAATTTCCAGGACAACCCATTGGAGTTTTTTGGCCAGTACAATATCAAGCTGCATGATAATCATATCACTTATCTGCAAAAAAGATCAACTCTTTTGCCCGATGAGATAAGCGTGTTGGAGAAACAAATAGCCGCTTTACCTGCCGGCGACGCGCACATCGATCACCTGCAAAAACAGCTGAAACAGAAAAAACGCGACCTGGACAATATCAAAAAAGATATGGCCAGTCTTGACCCGGGCAAATTCGCCACATTATCACAACGCGAAAAAAACCTGCACCAGAAAGGCTTTGTCACCAATACCAACGATCCGCATTACCGCCAACTGGTTAACCTCAAATACAACGATAACGGTACCGAGCGTGAACTGCTGGTACCCAAAGGCGATGTGCTGCACCAGTTTAGAGAGGATGTAAAAACAGGACAGCTACCAACCGTTTCCTGGATATCGGCCCCTGAAAATTTCTCGGACCATCCCAGCGCAGCCTGGTTTGGCGCCTGGTATGTATCTGAGGTAATGGATATACTGACCCAGAACCCCGAGGTTTGGAAGAAAACCATTTTCATATTGGCTTATGACGAAAACGATGGTTATTTTGACCATGTACCGCCATTTGTAGTACCTCATTCTAAAAAACCGGGTACCGGCCTGGTTTCAAAAGGCATTGACACCAGTGTTGATTTTGTGACCCTTGCCCAGGAAAAAGCGCGCAATAATTTCCCACAGATGTATGACCGTGAATGTTCTATAGGCCTGGGTTATCGCGTGCCATTGGTTATTGCTTCGCCATGGTCAAGAGGAGGCTGGGTAAATTCCGAAGTATTTGACCATACTTCAACCCTGCAATTCCTGGAGAACTTTTTAAGCAAAAAAACAGGCAAAAAAGTATCTGAACCTAACATCAGCAGCTGGCGCCGTACCATTTGCGGCGATTTGACCAGCGTTTTCAGACCATACAATGGCGAAAAAATAGCCAATCCTGAGTTTGTAGCTAAAGACGCGTTTTTAGAAAGCATCCACCAGGCAAAATTTAAAAAACTGCCCACCTATAAACTGCTTACCGCAGATGAAATAGCGCAAATCAATAAAGATCCGCACTCATCGCCGTACATGGCTAAACAGGAGCAAGGCATCAAACCATCATGCGCCCTGCCCTACCAGCTATATGCCGATGGCAAGTTGAGTGCCGATAAAAAATCGTTCGACATAAAATTTACTGCCGATAATAAAGCCTTCGGCGATAAAGCTACCGGCGCGCCATTTAATGTTTACGCCCCGGGCAAATACGCCAGTTTTAACGATCCGCAAAAAATGGAATCGCTGCGTACCTGGGCATATGCCCTCACCGCGGGCGATAGTCTTACCGACAACTGGCCCGTACATGAATTTGAGAACGATGAATACCACCTGCGTGTTTACGGCCCCAACGGTTTCTTCCGGGAATATAAAGGCAATGCCAATGATCCGCATCTGGATGTTATCTGCGATTACGAACACATCAGTAATAAGCTCACAGGCAATGTCGCTTTAAAACTATCCAATACCGATGGCAAAACCCACACCATCGAAATAACCGACCATGCCTATAAAACCAATAACTTAAAGAAAGTATTGGCAGGCAAAGGACAAAGCACCCTGGTGCTTAACCTGGCTAAAAGTCATGGCTGGTATGATTTCAGCGTAAAAGTAAGCGGCAGCCAATCCTTCGAAAAAAGATACGCGGGCCGCGTAGAAACCGGCAAACACAGCTTCAGCGATCCGCTGATGGGGAAAGTGGTTTAAGCTGATAAAGAAAACATGTCATTGCGTAGTTTCCCGCAATGACATGTTTTCCTGTTTCTCGGGTATTCTGGTTAATAGTTTAGATCTCCTCCATAAATAATCTGCTTATATTTACGGCCATTATACCCCGTTTGTTCATATGCATCAACCCAATACCGTCCACCAAACCAAATGGCTATACCTGTTCATCGGCATGGCCGTGATCATCAACTTTACTGGTTTGTTTACCACCATTATGGGCCCGGATGCTAACCTCTACGCCAACATAGCCAAAACCATGGTGCTGCGTAACAACTACGCCGACCTGTTTGCCTGGGAAACCGACTGGCTCGATAAACCTCATTTCCCGTTTTGGGTTGCCGCCGTATTTTTTAAATGCTTTGGTTTTACTACCTGGGCATATAAGCTTCCGGGTATATTGTTTATGATGATGGGCGTGGTGTATACCTATCATTTTGCTAAAGATCTTTATAATAAACAAATCGCCTTATGGGCGGTGCTGATATTACTTACCGCCCAGCATATCATCCTTTCCAATACCGATGTACGGGCCGAGCCTTATTTAACCGGGCTTATCATCGCCGCGGTTTATCATTTTTATAAGGCATATACCCGTAATAATTTTGGACAACTGGTGCTGGCCTGCTTGTTCACTGCCTGCGCCGTGATGACGAAGGGCATGTTCGCACTCATCACTATCGGCGGGGCTGTAGTTGGCCATTTGCTCATTACCCGCCAATGGAAACAGCTTTTTCACTGGCGCTGGCTGCTGGCTATGGTTTTGGTGCTCCTGTTTATCACCCCCGAAATATGGTGCCTGTACCGGCAATTTGACCTCCATCCCGAAAAAGTGGTATTTGGGCACACCGGTGTATCGGGCATCAAATTCTTTTTTTGGGATAGCCAGTTCGGGCGTTTTTTTAATACCGGACCTATTAAAGGTAATGGCGATCCTACCTTTTTTATACATACTACGCTCTGGGCATTTCTGCCATGGTCGTTGGTATTATTCGTGGCGATATTTCAGTTCATCAAAAAGGGAATCAAAAATGTACAGGCGCAAGAATGGTACTGCATCTGCGGATCACTCATTACTTTCCTGCTGTTCTCGGCATCCAAATTCCAGCTGCCGCATTATCTCAATATCGTATTCCCGTTTTTCGCCATTATTACGGCACAATATCTTTATAAGCTCAGTTCCGAAAAAAGTATTAAAGCGGTACGCATCACCCAAACTATCGTTATTATATTGATGCTGCTCATTATAACCGCCCTGTGGTATTTTTATCGGCCTGAAACCTTTGTCCCGCTCACTGCATCCATCATCATTATATTCCTGCTCTTACTTATATTTTTACCAGGCAAGGTATCCACGGGCATGCAGCGGATCATTTTCAGCACCATGCTGGCTTCGTTTATTATCAACCTGTTTCTTAACCTGTGTTTTTATCCCTCGCTGCTGCATTATCAATCGGGCAGTGAGGCCGCCCTATGGATCAACCAGAACAATCTGCAAAGATTACCGGTTTATATTAACGACGGCCAGTTTCATGACGATTTTAACTTTTATCTTCATACACAGGCCACCGCAGTAAGCGATGCCGACAAAGACAAGATAAAGGGCCAGGCCCTGCTATATGCCAACACCGGCGTACTGCATGATCTCGAAGGAAAAGGCTGGAAATTCACTGTTGTCAAAACCTTTAAACATTATTCCGTAACCCGCCTTAAGCCCACCTTTTTGAACCGTAATACACGCCAAACAGAACTATCGGAGGTACAGGTAGTACTCTTAAATCCATAGGCAACACTTCTAACATCATTATAAAACTCAAGCTATTATATTAAATATCAATCATTTAATGTATATTCAAAATAACTTAAGTTTTATTGATGCCACCACCAACTGAAAATAAACAGCGCGTTCAATCCATTGATGTGCTGCGCGGCCTCATCATGCTTGTTATGGCCCTTGATCATGTACGCGACTTTTTTCATCTCAGCAATGTTAATCCTACCGATATGGCCACTACGACGCCATTTTTGTTTTTTACCCGGTGGATAACCCATTTTTGCGCACCTACATTTGTTTTTCTGAGTGGTGTATCGGCAAACCTGGCAGGCTCCAGGCGCAGTCCGGGCGAGTTCTCCGGTTTCCTGATCAAACGTGGTCTTTGGCTCATTGCTGTGGAAGTTGTGCTGATGACGCTGGCCATATCGGCCAACCCGTTTTATAATTTTATCATATTACAGGTGATATGGGCAATAGGAATCAGTATGATCATCCTGGGGCTACTTAACCGTCTCCCAATAAAAGTGATTGGCTTTATTGGCTTACTGTTGTTTTTTGGCCATAACCTGTTTGATTTGCCCGGCCTGTTTAATCCTGCGACGGCAGGTTCTGCCACTAAAATATTGTTTACCGCCAGTGCCGCCATAATACCGCTCGGAAAATCGCATTTTATATTTTGCCTTTACGCCATACTCCCCTGGACCAGCGTTATGCTGCTGGGCTATACTTTTGGCGCGCTATATCGTTCGGGCTATGATGCCGTGCTCCGGCGCAGGCAGCTACGTTACGCTGGTCTGATCACGCTGGGGATCTTTGTTATCGTAAGGGCCATTAATATTTATGGTGATCCCGCGCCATGGGCGGTACAACGTAATGCATTGTTTACAGTGATGTCATTCCTCAATACCACCAAATACCCCTGCTCGCTGTTATATCTCTGTATGACGCTCGGCGTATCGCTGCTGCTGCTCTCCTATTTCGAGAAAATACAAAACAAGGTCACCGATATATTTAATATTTACGGCAAAGTGCCTTTCTTTTATTACGTGCCCCATTTTTATATCATCAGGGTATTGAGCATCATTTTCTTTTTTGCCTGGGGGTACACCAGTAAAGATATCGGCACACCACAATCCCCTCTCTGGTTCCGTCCCCCATCCTTTGGCTATAGTTTGCTGGTGGTTTACCTGATATGGCTGCTGGTTATCGCGTCTCTTTATTTTCCATGCCGGTGGTTTGGCAAATACAAGCAAACGCATAAGCAATGGTGGTTGAGTTATTTGTAAGTCTCTTTCCTAAGTTCTGAGTCGGGAGTCTAAAGACAAGCCATCAGCCTAATCAAAAGTTCCCCATTCAGGCTGTTAGGGGCCTCAATGAAGCACCTTTGGCCGTTCCCTCCTTACGGGTGTTAAATAGTTATTATCCGTTAGCCAATCGGCCAGACGCTGTGGCCAGGTATTGATGGATTGCAGTTTAGACCGGTTGCCCATGTTAAAACCATGGCTGCCCTGTGTGTACAGATGCATCTCTACAGGTATTTTGGCGGCACGGTACGCGTTCAACAATTTCACCAACGGTGTTGAACAGCAAGGATCATCATTGGCAGCCAGCAAAAATGCAGGCGGTGCATCGGCAGGTAATTCATCAGGTACGTACAGCGGACCAGGATATATCTGGATCACAAAATTTGGTCGGGCATTCAGTCGATCTACCGGATCAGGCGCATTCGCATTGCCTTTACCCTCTCCATAAGCCACCATATCTACCACCTCGCCACCTGCCGAAAAGCCCATCATCCCTATCCGGTTAGTATCCAAGCCATATTCGGTGGCCTTACTGCGCACCAGTCGCATGGCCCTATAACCATCCTGTTTGGCATGTACATCAATTTTATAGGGCGATAGCGTGTCCCTGCCCAAACGATATTTTAATACAAAAACGGTTACGCCCAGGTTGCTCAGGTATTTACCAGGCTCAATCCCTTCGGCCGTATAAACCAGCAAACGATGACCACCACCCGGGCATACCACAATGGCCGCGCCGTTGGCCTTACCCGCTGGTGGTGCAAAAACCGTGAGCGATGGATTATGGATGTTTTTCACCCAATAGTCTTTAGCCTGCTCAGGCTCATTACGACGGTTCTCAAAACCCGGCGCGCCTTTGGGCCAAAGCGGTATCACGATTGGTTTGTCCTGTGCCAATATGGCTATAGGCAAAGCCAGCAGCAGATACAGGCAGATGATTAGTTTAGTTTGCATGCTTAAATTTAGGGATTTTATTTAGTGATTCTATGTTTACTACCGTCACTCGGCTGAAGCCAAGCAACTGCGAGGTGGTTTTTCTTTCTTCCCGTTAGCAGATAAGCTTCGGGCGAAAGTGGGCAGAACGATGCGGGCCTGTGGGAAAGGAGGGGCATAGCGAACCTTACCTGAAGCGTGGATAATGAGCGAACGAAGTGGAGGTAAGGTTTAGCAGCCCGTGGTTCTGCCCGGTTTGCAGGGCAAAGGCCACGTGCGGCAAAGAAGCATTTCTGATGACTTGATTTTTGGTTACTTTGTATCAAGACAAAGTAACAGCCTCAGCGGCAATTGAGCGCTCTACAACACGCCTTATTCGCCCTGTATAGCTTAGAGATTGCTTCGTACCCTTACAGCAATGACGTATTTTTTATCATAACCCCAAAGTCATAATATACTCCATCCCTCTAAATACCCTAAACTTTTACGAAATTAGAGTGTTCATAACAAGTGGACTATGAACTTTCACCCGTGAACTAAATAAATACGCTATGGCAAATTTCCAGGAAATTATAGCATCAGAAACTCCTGTGCTGGTTGATTTTTCGGCCGAATGGTGTGGCCCTTGTAAAATGATGCCACCCATATTGCAGGACGTAAAACACGCCCTTGGCGACAAGGTGAAGATCATCAAAATAGATATCGACAAAAACCCATCGGCAGCCAACGCCTACAGGATACAAAGTGTACCTACCCTTATGATATTTCAAAAAGGGCAAACCAAATGGCGGCAAAGCGGTGTGATACAGGCCCGGCAATTACAACAGGCGGTGGAGCAGTTTATATAATGCCTCACCCCGGCTCTCCATCCCGATAGTTATCGGGAGAGATGGAGTAATAAAAAAGTAAAAATCAAGCAAAGCAAAGTCCTCTCCCTTGGAGAGGATTTAGGTGAGGCTCTTAAAAATTCAAAATTATGGCAACTATCGAAAGCATTCAGAACGCGTATATTGATTATGTACTCACCGAGGGCGAGCAGCCTAAATCGGTTTACATTTTTGCCAAACAAAACGAAATGACCGAGGCTGAATTTTACCAGTTCTTTGGTTCATTTGAAGCGGTTGAACAAAACATCTGGGCCGAATTTGCCCGAAAAACTCTAATGGAAATTCGCGGACAAGAGATTTGGGGCGGATACAGTGCCCGCGAAAAAGCCCTTTCGTTTTTTTACGGTTTCTTCGAGCTGATCAAAAACAGCCGCAGCTTTGCCATTTATACCATCAACAAGCAACCCAAAGGTTTTACTACCCCGCGCGTGTTTGAGCAGTTGAAGGATATTTACGAAAACTTTGCAGACGAGATACTAAAAGAAGGACTGGAATCATCAGAGCTAAGCGATCGTAAGTTTTTCAGCAAGCGTTATAAAGATGCCTTGTGGGTGCAATTTGTATTTGTATTGAACTTTTGGGTAAATGACAACTCTGCCGGGTTCGAGAAAACCGATGAAGCTATTGAAAAAGGCGTTAACGTTACGTTCGACCTGTTTCAGCGTTCACCAATCGACAATCTGTTTGAATACGGCAAATTCCTGGTTAAAAACGGCGGTATAAAGGATAAGATGGGATTTTAATATTACCTATGACAGATGAAAATAATAAAGTCTCCCCTACTGGGGGAGATCCGATAGCTATCGGATTAGAGGGGGCCTCCGAACAAAACAGTATGCCCACCACCAAGGTGCAGCGTTCGGCCAAATTTGTGACCACTGGTATTAAAATTGGCGGCAATTATATCAAGCATTATTCCAAAAAGTTATTCAACCCGGACATGGACAAATCTGAGTTGAATGAGGATAACGCTACAGACATTTACAAATCATTAAGCGAACTTAAAGGCAGCGCCCTTAAAGTGGCGCAAATGCTCAGCATGGATAAAAACCTGCTGCCGCAGGCCTATGTCGATAAATTCACCCAATCGCAATACAACGCACCACCGCTTTCGGGACCGCTGATCGTGCAAACCTTCAGAAAATATTTCGGTAAAAACCCAGATCAGATTTTTGATAAATTCAACATCCGATCTACCAATGCCGCCTCTATTGGCCAGGTTCACGAGGCAGAGCTTAATGGTAAAAGGCTGGCCGTGAAGATCCAGTATCCCGGCGTGGGCGATTCTATCTCGTCCGATCTGAAACTGGTGAAACCCTTCGCCTTCCGGATGTTAGGTATGAGCGAGCGCGACCTGGAAATTTATATGCGCGAGGTAGAGGAACGCCTATTGGAAGAAACCGACTATGAACTGGAAGTACGCCGTTCCGTCGAGTTTTCAACCGCCTGCGCCAACTTAGATAATGTCGTATTCCCTAATTATTATCCCGAACTGAGCAGCAAACGCATCATTACCATGGATTGGCTCGAGGGCAAACACCTGCGCGAGTTTCTGGCCACCAATCCATCACAGGAGCTGCGTAACCAAATCGGCCAGGCCCTGTGGGATTTTTATAATTTTCAGCAGCATGAGCTCCGCGCCGTACATGCCGATCCGCATCCCGGCAACTTCCTGATCACACCCGATGGTAAACTGGGCGTTATTGATTTTGGCTGTATTAAAGAGATGCCCGAGGATTTTTATTATCCGTTCTTCTCCCTCACCTCTACCAATCTGCTCGATAACAAAGTGGAAACCATCAAGGCTTTCCGTCAGCTGGATATGATCCACAAGGATGACAGCCCCGCGCAGATAGAGTTTTATTATACCCAGTTCCGCGAAATGATAGAGCTGTTTGCCATGCCCTACCTGCATGACCACTTTGATTTTAGCCAGACAGCCTTTTTCGATCAGCTATACCGCTTCGGCGAACGCTTATCTAAATTACCTGAGTTTAAACAGGCCCGGGGCGTAAAGCATTTTATCTACGTAAACCGCACCAACTTTGGTCTGTACAATATCCTTCACGAACTTAAAGCCCAGGTTAAAACCGATACTTACAAACCGCACGTAGTGCTGGAGTATTAAGGTTTTTCAGTTGGCGGATAGCAGTAAAAATATATGGTCCTGGGGTAAAAGCCGGGGACAGCGCGATTCCTTCCTTGGGGAAGGGAAGGAAGGGGTTTCTGCTCATAGAGACCTGTCAGGCGTATATACCTCTCTGCCTGTACACAAATTAACCGCACCCCTCCAGAGGGAGGGAACTTAAAAAGTAACCTTATTGCGCAACAATGTTTTTAATACCTTTGAATAACTATCATCACCATATGAAAACCCTTTACCTGCTCCTGCTCATTTGTATTATTACCTCCTGCAAACCAAAACCTGCAAAAACCAATAGCGATGCTAAGGTTAAGCCGGTTAAAGTTTTGCCGGCATCTTATAAAAGCACCCAGACACTCCAGGCCAGCGCCAAGGATTCCGTTCAAAGTGAAACAGATACCATTAATTACGCCGATTATTACGTTGTAGTGGCAGATACCGGACGTAGTTATAATACACTCCGGGGAAAAATGTTCGATCTGAATAAATCTCTAAACATCCTTATTGACACTATGGATCGCGGTTACAATAAAACCAAAGACCTGATAGCGCTTCCGGATAATTATGACGATGAGATGTACGCAGGCGATTATTATCCACGAAGATCAGTTTCTGATTTCTTAAGCCTGGAATATCTAAACCAGTATAAATCTGATGCCAAAGAAAAAACCATTGCCCTGGTAAGGGGTATCTACGAAACCAAAACAAGCGCCGACAGCGCCCTGCTGGCTATGGGGCAATCAAAAACAGCATTTTCCTTTAAGGCTAAGGTTTATGTTGGCTGTATGCATTAAGCCAGTGAGCAATTTTCAATTCCTTATCACATCCGTATCAACCGGGATATAGCCCAGTTGCCTGCTCATATTAGCTAATTGCCCTTTATGATGGTATTCGTGAGTGATTACGTGTGTAAATAGCTCCAGCGGTGTTAAGGTTAGTACCGTTTCGCCCTCCCTTGGCAAGGTAAGCGGGGCATTAATATCATCCTTGTATTGTTGCAAAAAGCTGGTAACCATCAGGTTCACCTCATCAAACATACCGCGAATAGCCTGTATGTTCTTGTGATTGTCTTCAGTAAAGTAGGGCCGTTGTTCCTGCTGCAAAAAATTGAACAGCCAGCCTAAATAAGTATTAGCCTCATGCCTCATTAAACTACCCATACAATCGTTATTGTACAACGGGATTGCTTGGGCCAAATGTTCCGGACGGATGGTTTCACAATAGTTAAGCAATGCCCCACGGGATGACAAAACCAATTGATATTGATGTAATAGCGTTGCGCACATACTATTTGCCGTTTAATAATCAATCCAAATTTTTTGTATTGGACAAACATGGCAGCCTATTGGCAATATGGTTTGTCCTTCTCCACAAATTTACGTATCTTTATACTCAACAGCCCGCTTGTCTTTTTATCAGACAATCGGGCTGTTTTGTTAAGGACAAAACAAGGTTAAAAATTGATCATTTTTCATATAGTTATTTGACAATCAATTATTCAATACTTTTTAAAGTTTCAAAAACCGCTCAAAATCATGTTAAAAATTTGTTAAAAAGTGTTAAAATGAGGTGTTTTTGATCTGTTTTTAACCCCTTTTTGAGCAGAAAAATGTTAAAATTAAAGGTTTAAAAAGTTTTTAGCTTGTTTTAAGTTTGCACCATTGTAACCAACAATTCAGGATGTAAACATATAGCCGTTTTGTTCAAACATAGTATTGCGGAGTAATTTTAAAACACCCTACCCTTTTTATTGTTGCCCATAAATGAAGGTTTTACTTGCCGGTGCTAATAGTTATATAGGTAAGCTGCTGATCCCCGTTTTGTTGGAGAAAGGCCATGAAATTGTTTGCCTGGTAAGTGATAAGAGGCGTTTTCAGGAGCGCAATGATTTTGCCGGTCGTGTTACCCTCATCGTCGGCGATCTGTTGCGGGAGCAAAGTATTGAGGCATTCCCGGCAGATATTGAGGTTGCTTATTACCTGGTACATTCCATGGCGCAATCACAGGATCTGGCTGCGCTGGAAGCGCTATCGGCTTATAATTTTATACATGCCCTTGATCAGACAGGTTGCCGACAAACTATATTTTTGAGCGGTATCAGCAACGGCAAAATTCAATCTAAGCATGCTGAATCACGCAAACATGTAGAGGATGTGCTAAGGGAAGGTAAGTCGGCCTTAACCATTTTACGGGCAGCTATTATCATTGGTTCAGGTAGCGCATCGTTCCAGATCATCCGTGATATCACCGAAAAATCACCGGTGGTAACCGTGCCCGGTTGGGTTAATTACCCCTGCCAGCCTATAGCAGTACGCGATGTGCTCACTTACCTGGAAAATATAATGCTAAACGAAAAAACCTTCCATCGCAGTTTCGACATCGGTGGACCGGATATTTTAACTTTTAAAGAAATGATACAGGGTTATGCGCAAATACGTCAGCTTAAAAGGCGTATCATCAGCATCCCCTTCCTGCCGGCAGGAGTTTTATCCTATTGGCTAAGTCGTACCAACTCTTTTGACTACGCTACTACCCGTGATCTGGCCAACAGCCTGATGAATGAAAGCATTATGCATGAGCACTCCATTCAGGATATTGTACCCGGTCAATGCTTAACTTATAAAGAATCGCTAATTTTAGCCATGAACCATATACCGGTAAAAAACAATGAGTAAAAACATCCTGATAACAGGTGCATCGGGCTCGGTGGGCAGGCGCCTTATAGCTTTACTGCTTGGTAAGGGTTATAGTGTAAGTGCCTTAAGCCGGACACCGGGTAAAAACCCTGCTGTTAAAACCTTTATATGGGATGTTAACCAGGGCATTATTGATGACCGTTGCATTGATAGTATAGATACCATAGTGCACCTGGCCGGGGCAGGCATAGCCGAAAACCGATGGACGGAGAAGCGCAAAAAGGAATTGATTGACAGCCGTACCAAATCAATAGGATTGATATACGATCTGTTAAAAAAGAGGGAACACCAGGTAACCTCCGTGATCTCTGCATCGGCTATAGGCTACTACAGCGACCGTGGTGATGAACTGATGACAGAAAATAGTTCACCCAATACCGATTTTATGGCTCATTGCTGTATTGAATGGGAAAACGCGGTGGATGAAGGAAAGAAACTTGGGCTACGGATTGTAAAGTTTCGTACCGGAGTGGTGTTGGATAAAGATGGCGGTGCATTGTCCAAATTGGCTCAACCCATTAAATTGTATGTGGGCTCGCCTTTAGGTAACGGCAGGCAATGGATTCCCTGGATACACTGGCAGGATGTAGTGGACATGTATATGCATAGCATTGAAAACACGGCTTTTAATGGCATTTTCAATATGGTAGCGCCTAACCCGGTTACCAACGCACAACTAACCCAGGCCGTAGCTAAACAATTGCATAAACCGCTTTGGGCTCCAAACGTACCTGCTTTTGTGTTGAAGCTGATGCTCGGCGAAATGAGCACCATTGTTTTAGGCAGCACAAAAGTTTCGGCACAGAAGATCCAGGATGCAGGGTTCAGGTTTAAATTCACAGAAATATCTGCGGCATTAAAGGAAATATATGGATAAAAAAACTCCGATAGTCATTTTCTGGTTTCGCCGAGACCTGCGTTTAAACGACAACGCAGGCTTATATCATGCTTTAAAAAGCGGTAATCCAGTTCTTCCCTTATTTATTTTTGATAAAGAGATACTGGATGATCTTGAAGGCAAAGACGATGCTCGTGTAACCTTTATCCATCAAACCATTGAGCAACTGAGCAAAGAGCTGCATAAATTAGGTAGCGGTTTAACGGTCATCTATGATAAAGCCGAGCATGCCTGGGACGACATTATTCATACGCATAACATCGCGGCCGTTTATACCAATCATGACTATGAACCTTATGCCATCAAACGCGATAAGGCCGTAAAAGAAAAATTAAACAAGCGTGGCATCGAGCTAAAAACCTTTAAAGACCAGGTTATATTTGAAAAAGACGAAGTTGTTAAGGATGATGGCAAGCCCTACACGGTTTATACACCCTATCAACGCAAATGGTACAGTCTCCTGAAACCATTTTACCTGAAGGTTTATCCTACCAAAAAATATCTGAAAAATCTGGCTAAAATAGAGGTACCACCCATTCCTTCTTTAAAACAAATGGGATTTAAGAAAAGCTCCATACCCTTTCCCGATCAGGAATATAAAGATGTGATTGCCGAGTATAAGGAGAAAAGGGATTTCCCGGCTGTTAAAGGCACATCGCGCATTAGCTTGCATTTGCGTTTTGGTACAGTAAGCATTCGGGAGCTGGCCCAAACAGCTTATGCCAGCCCCGATAAAACATGGTTGAATGAGCTAATATGGCGGGAGTTTTATATGATGATCCTATACCATTTCCCGCATACAATGGATCATGCTTTCCGGCCGGAGTATGACCGTATTAAATGGGTGAACGATGAAGCACAATTTACAGCCTGGTGTAATGGGCAAACGGGTTATCCCATTGTAGACGCGGGCATGCGCGAACTAAATGCAACAGGGTTTATGCACAACCGTGTGCGTATGATTGTGGCCAGCTTTTTAAGTAAACACTTACTGATAGACTGGCGCTGGGGCGAACATTATTTTGCCAGGAAACTGCTTGATTACGAAATGGCCAGTAATGTAGGCGGCTGGCAATGGGCCGCAGGTTCAGGTACAGACGCGGCTCCCTATTTTCGCATATTTAGCCCCGATGCGCAAACCAAGAAATTCGACCCGCAACTACAATATATTAAAAAATGGGTTCCGGAATATGCTGATTTTAGCAAATATCCGAAACCCATTATTGATCACGCTTTCGCACGTGAGCGTTGTTTAAAGGCTTTTAAAGAAGCATTAGCAAAATAACTACGGATTAGTTACTGTACCAATTGTAAAGTCATAATATAAAGGAACATCAGGTCCAATGGTAGTACCACTTCCACTCTTTCCATAACCCAACCTGGATGGTATAAGCATAGATACTACTGCTCCTGCTGTCTGTCCTTTTAATGCTTCCTGCACCCCAACAATGAGTTGCCCCAGAGTAAACGAAGATAAAGTTGTTGTGCCCGACGTCCCCGAGTCTGTCGCGGTACTGCCAAATATGCCGCCATTTAAAACTTTGCCTGTGTAATTACTTGTAAAAGAAGATGCCTCGGAAAGAGGATCGGTACCCGTGCCAGGTGTAACCACTTTATAATATAATCCCTGAGCCCGTCCCGACTTAACTTCATTAAATCCCGACAGGTTGTTTTTAGTTATATATTCATTAATTAAATAACGATCATATACATTTACATCTGAAATTACATTAACGTAATAATCAAGGCATTGATTACCCAAAATACGGGTACCAGTATTGCTTGAGCTGCCGGTACCGATACCGTTAACGCCGTAAGCTACCCTCGACGGAACCAGGATCCGGGCTCTGGTACCTTTATACTTGATAATATCATGTATGGCATATTGTAAACCCTTTGTAAACCCGAGTACAGGCCCACCACCCGATATATGCCCTAACAGGCCATCAAAGTGCGCCAAATTAAGGGTGTCTGCATTAACATACTTACCATCAAATGATCTTACGGTTAAAACAAACGCCACACTATCCGGATAATCCAAGGGAGTTGTTGTTGAGCCTTGCGAAAGTATCTGATAATAAATACCGCTGGTATCACCATTAGATACATCTCTTTTCATATTGGTAAGCCCGTTTGCCGAGATATAATTTTGTATCTGGGTTTGATCGTACTGAACAATATTCGGATCGTTCCTCGTTTTTCGGCAGGATATTAAACCTATAGATGTGATCAGTAAAAGCGTAAAAAGTGTTTGTTTCATTTAAATTTATTTGTTTTTTAACCGTTAAAAAGAATCAGTATAAAACCGGCTCTATTTAAGTTATTTATTTTTCGGGCTCAATTGCATTTCCACCCCTTTAGTTCTTTTTAATCTTAATTGATCACGTTATACAACTGTATATCAAAATCAAGCACCGAATTTGCCGGCAAATGTAGTGAATCCTGCGGATAAGGTCCATAAGCATATCTCGATGGTATAAACAACCTTATTTTACCATTCTTTTTCATCAGCGGTATACCTAATTGCCAGCCCCTGATCACATCGCTCAACCTGTATGAGGGATGAAATTCATTGGTCTGCGCTATTACTGTCTGTGATGTCAGTATCCGCCCGGTATACCCAACGGTAACCTGAGTTGAACTGGTGAATAGATCATTTCCTACGCCTTCCTCACCCGGCTTAATAAGATAATAAACCCCCGAAGTATCATTATCCGTACGCTTGGCGGTAAGGTTATTCGCTTTCAAATAATCCTGTATCAATTTATCATCGATAGCTTTCTGCTCATCATAATGAATCAAAGGATCGGTGGTCTTTTTGCACGCGCCAAAACCAATAACAATAACAAATAAAGCTAACAGCGTCCTGTTCATTTTTCAAAAGGCAAATTTATTCTTTTATAATAGAAAAACGGCAGCTTAACACTTTTTAACAATTAATAGGTCCATAAGCACACCATCGCCCTATACTTAAGGCTTAATTTTTGAATAAAACGTTCAATTTAAGGTAAAAGTGTGGATGTAATTATGGTTTATAGTTCAGCGTAAGCTTGTTGATCTTCTTCAGCATTTCGGTGAGGTATTGCTTATCGGCCTCGCTGATGTGAGAATCGAGATAATTATTAAATTGCTTTACTATAGCACGAGCCTGGTGACGTTTTTCTTTTCCAAGTTCAGTTAAATATATTTTAACAGAACGTTTATCACCCTGGTTTGATTCGCGGTATATCAACCCTGTTTTTTCCAGCTGACTAAGCATCCTGGATAAACTGGTTGATTTAAGACCAAGCAAAGCCGCAGCCTGCGAAACGGTAGTACCTTCCTTTTCGTCAATATTGATCAATAAGTAGCCAATAGACTGGGTAATACCAAATTCCGTAACCAACTGGTTATACCGGTTGGCAACTGTTTGCCATACTATCTTTAAAAAATAGTCAATCGTTTCCTGATGTTTAATGCTGTTTTGCATGCATACCAAACGTAAGAAATGCTTGTTGATTAAGCAAATTTAAGTTGGCAGTTTTAAGTTAGCAGTAAACAGTATTTGTAACTATAAAACTAATTCATGCAAACTGCCCACTAATAACTGCAAACTCAGTAACCCAGCTTTGTATCATCTCCGCGTGGGTCTGCCCCTCCCTGGTAACCTTGCGTGGTTTTCAAAATGGCGTCAACCCGGCCAATACCGCGTCTGTTGTTTATTTTATATCCTTTGCTTTGCAATTTTATTGTGGTCAAGCTATCCAATGCTCCCTTTTCGGCAGCTATTTCATCAGGCAACCATTGGTGATGAAAACGTTTGGATGCTACCGCCTGCTGCATATCCTGACCAAATTCGATTACATTAATGATGGTTTGAAAAACCGAAGTTATAATAGTTGAACCTCCGGGAGTGCCCACTACCATAAATAATTTACCGTCCTTTTCAACAATAGTGGGTGTCATTGATGATAGCATACGTTTGCCCGGTTGTATACTGTTAGCCTTCCCGCCTACCAATCCGTACATATTGGGCACGCCTGGTTTCGAACTAAAATCGTCCATTTCATTGTTTAGTAAAAAGCCGGCTCCTTTCACAAATATTTTGGAACCATAGCTATCATTTAAGGTTGTAGTGATGGATACCGCATTACCTTCATGGTCAACAATGGAATAATGGGTGGTTTGATCGCTTTCATAACCAGCAAAAGTGCCTGGCTGTATACTGCTGCTCGGCGTGGCCGCATCCCAGCTAAAATTGCTCATGCGCGATGATATATAAGCGGGTTTCAGCAAACTGTCAACAGGTACTTTGTAAAAATCAGGATCTCCAAAGTATTTCGAACGGTCGGCATATACCCGGCGTTCGGCTTCAACAATCAATCTTACGGTTGAATCCTGATTATAGCCCCATCTCTTTAAGGGATATTTTTCGACCGATTGCAGCAATTGCAGCAACGCAATGCCTCCGCTTGATGGTGGTGGCATGGTAATAATTTTATATCCCTTATAGTTTCCAATAACGGCCTTGCGCCAAACAGAATGATAATTTTGCAGGTCGGCTTTGGATATCAGGCCGTCGCCGGTCTTTATTTCAGCAACTATCTGGTCGGCAACTATGCCGTCATAAAATCCTTCGCGACCCTTATCGCGTATTTGCTCCAGGGTTTTAGCCAGATCCTCCTGTACCAGGATATCGCCCTCATGCCATTCGGCATCCTTTATTAAATAAGTTTTGCCGGGGTTTAATTTTTCGATCTGCGCTTTTAGATGGTTCAATTCATATGCAAAGGGTTTGGTTATTTTAAAGCCGTTGCGAGCCAGGTCGATGGCGGGTTGTACCAGATCGGCCCATTTGATTTTACCATACTTTTGATGAGCCTGTACCATACCATCAACTGAGCCGGGTACACCAGATGCCTTGTGCGTGTACAGGCTCATATTGGGTATCACATTACCTGCCGCGTCAAGATACATATTGGCACTAGCCCCGGCCGGGCCTTTTTCTCTAAAATCAAGGGTGTTGGTTTCGCCGGTTTTGGAGCGATATACCATAAAACCTCCCCCACCTATATTACCTGCATCAGGATAGCTAACGGCCAGGGCAAACTGCACAGCTACTGCAGCGTCAACGGCGTTACCACCTTTTTTGAGTATATCAATCCCAACTTTTGCCGCATCCGGGTACGCGCACACCACCATGCCATTATAATATCCCCCCCGGGTATTGGTTACCAGCCGTTTTTGTACGCATCCTAATGGCACAAAAAACAACGCCGCCAAAATCATGCTGAAGCTTATTCTATTATTTAGGTTTATATTATTCATTTTATCATGGTGAGATATTTCACTAAAATAATCCATTTGCGGGTATAATACCATTCTTGAGTAATCAATATTTAACACTGATTTTCAGCCTGATAAAATTTAACGGATACAGTTTTTTAATAAAAATGCCATAAAATTTTAAATCTGCCGTTTATTTGCAGGATATGTGCGAGTTGAACCGCCTCAACAAACAGGACGTTTTTCAAGCACAATAAGCAAATTCATTAACTTAAAATCACTTCATGAAAAAATTAGCTTACATTTTATTTTTCTCAGTTTCGTTCTTATTAATAGGAAAACGTTCACAGGCACAGGATTACAAAACAGCGGTTGGGTTAAAATTTGGCGCTTACGAAGTAGGTCCATCTATAAAATATTTTATGGATAATAGCGCAGCACTGGAGGGTATTATCGGTATACGTGACCATGGTGTGGTAGTAACGGGATTATATGAATTACATTCGCAGGCCTTTGGTGTTGATAAGCTTAATTTTTACTATGGCTTTGGTGGCCACCTGGGATCGGTAGGCAGCGGCTATTACAAACGCATAGGCGGCGATGATGAATACTATAATGGCAAACATATTTTGATTGGTGCCGATGCAACACTCGGCCTTGAATACAAAATACCAACCGCCCCTATTGCCATCAGTCTCGATCTTAACCCACGCCTTGAACTGGCCCGGGGTCCATTTTTTGATATAGCGCCAGGGCTGGGATTAAAATATACTTTTTAAAATAGCCAAAAGGGCATTTAAATAAAAAGCCTCCTGTACAGGAGGCTTTTTATTTTGTTGTTAAACCTGTAATGATTATCTGCCAATTATAATTTTACGGGCATATATCTTTTGCCCCAGCAGTACTTTTACTATGTAAATGCCCGGTATCTGTTTTGAAACATCAATCACTTTACTGAAATTCCCTTGTGGTATAGATCGTGCATCAAGATATACCATTTGCCCAACCGGGTTGATCAATGATAATTTAAGATCGGCAGCGTTTTTTGACGAGAAAATCACGTTAAGCTGCGTGCTTGCCGGCACAGGAAATACAGATAAACCAATTTCTGTAGCATCATCGGGCTTTTCAACGGTACGTGCATAGGTATAAATATCAGACATCGCCACACATCCACCTGATAAAGTATCCGCCACCTGATAGTCGCCACTTTGCAATGGGTCGTAGGTTTTTCCTTTAGCTCCAATTATCGCTTTACCGTTTAAAAACCACTGATTCCCTGTGGCAAAATTTGAATTTAACGTATTATTGGTTTGTGTTATAACCGGTTTGGAGAAACTAACAGGCTGCCGGGCTGCCGATTTACAGCCGAGGCTTTGCACCTTAACATCATAAAAATAATAATAGAAGTTTTTATAATAATTGGCATCTGGCGGCCCATCTGGTGTGGCATTATTACCGGTAATACTAAATATATTCCCTATACTGAAAGGGTAGCCTTGCACCCCTCCATTGCTCCTGTAAATAGTAGCCGTGGCATCAAACGCAGCCGATATGGTATAATCGCCGGCTGCGGGCAGTTCCAGGTTAAGGTCATATACTTTTCCCTGGTCATTGGGGTCATCCGCTTGTTCACCTGGTTGGGGGGTAGTTCGGGTAGCCTGCGCATCAATAGTTGTGGTTGATACTGTTTGTCCGTTACTGTTATTTACATTGAATGTTATTTTTCCGGAGTTGCCAATGTATAAACGAGCGCTTTGAATAACCATGGGTACCTTGGTATTCACTGTCATTCCCGGGGTAAACTGGTTATAGCCACCTGCAGTAAAAACGCTTTTGGTAGCAGGCCCTACAGAGCCTTTAAAATCATTTATACCTGCATAGTATGTATTGTTTACCGGTGGTTGCGCAGTAATAGCGGCGGAACCATACGCTATCGGTATAACATCATTTATATTTTGATACCAAAGTAAAGTACCATCACCAGAGCCGGATAACAAATACTGCTTACTATCGGTACAGTAATAAGCACTAAGATTACCAATTACCGCGGGGGTATTGATGGCTACAGTAGCGGTTATCGTATTGTTGGCCACAACCGGATCATTGGCCAGGTTACTTGTGGCGGTTATGGTATAAGTAGCACCCGCTACAGCGTTAAACTGCTGACTAAAGGTAAAATTGTCTTCAACCAAGGGCTGTAATGTTGCTGTATAGGTTTCGGTATAGGTGGTTTTGGTATTATCCGGTGCAGTAATGGTAACCGTAACCGGAATATTGGAGATAGACGCGCTTCCAAAATTCTTAAGCCTGATGGTAACAGGCGAACTTGCCGAACATGAACCGCTTGAGCCCGGGTTAACGATAGCCACTACACCCGCGTCAATACTGGTTTGTAAAAATTGTACCCGGTAATCTTGTGTTTCGCCTTTGGCATAGCTGCCACAAGCTTTGATGGTGGCGGTATCACTTGTTTCGGTTAGTACTACACGCATCAGGCTATAATTACCTGGTATTACAGATCCAGGCACCTTAATATTACCGCTAAACGTTCCAGTGCTACTAATCACAGCGGTAGTGGCAGCCAATTCATTCGCATCAAAAACACCATTGCCGTTCCAATCCACAAATACTTTAGCGGCTTTATTAAAATTACCGCCGCAGGTGCCCAAAGTAATGTTCAAGGGATAGGTTTTTGCCTGCTCTAACTGAACGGTTAAATTGGTATAGTCTGAATAACTTTTGCAACCGGTGGCAGGAGTATTATTGATATTTGACAGCTTCAAATTATCAATACGCGAATCAGCATTAGACAGTGGAGCCGATGCGCAATAGGCCGTGCCACCGGCACCGGTAACTATAAGTGAATAAGCCTGCGGCCCTTGTTTCAGCGTACCTTTGTGCGATACGGTGATGGTATAACTCTTTCCGGGTGTGGTATTGGTGATATAAACCTGCTCTATATTATCCCTGATATTGTCGCCGGTAGTAGCGGGTGAGGCAGGCGCATCCGGGTTGAGTACCCAGGCATTGTAGGTATTTGTACCATCGCTGATTTTGATATCAAGGTCGTTGATGAGTTTTGGCGTACGGCTATTGATAGTTCCATCGGCACTGGGTGTCCCTTCAGGATCTGTCCATGATATGGTAGCCGCCAAAACATCATTACCCGAGGCTACCACATGAAATGTTTGAGTTTGCCCTTGTTGCAGGGAATTTTCGCTAATGAGGCTCTTAGTCCCGTTATCAGTTATAGCCTGGGCCGCTTTTTTCATATCCAGCACACCCCAACCGTAAATATAATCGGGACCTACGTTACCGGCATCAAAAGCGGTTTGGCACACCAATCCTTTTAACGTGGCCGCCTTCATGAAGGAGCCATTATTTTTTTGCGCGTAATATTCCTGCAACAGATACAAGGAACCGGTAATATTGGGAGCCGCCATAGATGTGCCGGAAAGTGTAAGGTATGCAGTAGGATTAGCTACACCTACGGATAATACATTTACCCCATTACCCACAATATCAGGTTTGATACGGCCATCATCCGTTGGGCCCCAGCTGCTAAAAAAAGCGCTGCTGATATCTTGCCGGCTACTTGGCCCATATGGTAACGGGTTTATAGCGCCCACTGTTAATATATTTTTAGCGTTGCCGGTGGTGCTGATAATATCATAACCATTATTATTGCTGATACCTGCTGGCCGCGGCCCTTTATCAACCAGGGTTTGGTCGGTTTTGCTTTTGTAGCCATAGTAATCAGCGCCCACAGCAGGGCCATTGCTTGAGCGGGCGTTACCGGCCGATTCCACAATGAGATAGTAGGGCGCATTATAGGCTATTCTGTCCCATGATTGGGCGCGGGTGTCATAAAAGCCAAAAGTATAATCAACCGAATCACCGGGCAAACCATACCATTCCCAGCGGTTACTGGCATCATTAAAATTCCAGCCCGCTTCATCCCCATAGGAATGGTTGGATAATAATAAACCCGATGCTGCCGCGCTCATTTCGGCTACGTCATTATTGTAATCATATGATTGCAGGGTGGGTGTATTAAAGGCCATACCTTTGGCCGGGGCATAAACTCCCCTGGCAATCATAGTACCCGCCACGTGAGTGGTATGATCAAGTACCGATGAACCATCCTTAATAGTGATACTTTTACCGGCAAATTCCTGATGGGCGGTGTATACAGAGCCGCCATCCCAAATGGCCAGCTTATTATTCAAAAAGGTACTGGAACCCGACAAACTAAGCCCGAGCGAACCACCAGGCTGTACGGCATTGGTACCCGTTGTAGCCGCCGATGTAGTATTGTTATGCGTAATGAGATAAACAGGAAAACCTAAAGCATTAACACCTTGTAATGATACCAGGTTACCATTTCTGGTACGGCGCTGTACCTGCCAACCCTTACTTGCCGCTAATGATAAGGCCCGTTGATGACTGGCGTCATAACTGCTGCGTAATTGGCTTGAAAAGCGGGACAATTCGGCACGCTTAGCATCAGTTACTAATACTTGTTGGGCGAAAGTCCGGGCTGTTGCACACAGCAATAAAAGACATATACAAATTGCTGTGTAAGATTTATTCATCGATCTGAGATATAGGCGTTTTTACAGCCCTAAATCTATAAATATTCCCTTAGTTATTAAAGCTCAACTACTAAAGAGTATTAAATATCTGTATATAACAAAAGCTATGGAAACTTAATAATATACTTTGATGATCGGCAGGGCGAGTACTGTCTGCTACATCTGCTTTCGCCGAACCCACTTGTTAGGATCACTGATGATATGTTAACCGCAAATTGATTTATGGTTTTGGCTTATGGATGGCCAAATTGACAAAAAAGTGGGTTTACATGGTTTACACTTTTCAGGGTTAACATCAATTTAAACAATTGATTATCAATTGTTTAAATTTTATTTACTCAAAAAAGTGTAAACCCACTTTTGTAACAAAATGGCATGCTTTTCTAAGGATGATTATGACAGATACTTACCTACAATAGGCATCCTGCGGCCCATACCAAATGCTTTTGGCGATACTCGGAGTATAGGTGGTGTTTGATAACGTTTGTGCTCGGCCAGGTTAGTTAGCCTGATCACCCGGCGAACAGTAGCTTCGTCATAACCCATTTTGATGATATCGCTTGATGAACGGCGATTCTCGATGTACTCGGCCAGGATCTTGTCCAGAATATCATATTCAGGTAACGAGTCGGTATCTTTTTGATCGGGTCTGAGTTCTGCCGATGGTGGTTTGATGATAGAATTGATGGGGATAATTTCCTGGTTACGATTGATGTAACGGGCAAGCTCAAAAACCTGTGTTTTGTAAACATCACCAATTACCGATATCCCACCGCACATATCACCATATAAAGTGCCGTAACCTACAGCGGCTTCGCTTTTATTACTGGTGTTTAATAAGATATAGCCAAACTTATTGCACATAGCCATCAGCAATATGGCACGGCTGCGCGATTGAATATTCTCTTCGGCTATATTGAATGGCAGGTTATTGAACTGCGGATGTAACGCAGTTTCAATGGCTTCGGTGATGTTTTTGATCGGCACCAATTCGCTTTTACAACCCAGGTTGTTCACCAGGTCTTCGGCATCTTTTAAGGAGTGATCGGTAGAAAAACGCGAAGGCAGCAATACCGCCATCACATTTTCCGCACCCAAAGCTTCAGCAGCCAACGCGCACACTACTGCCGAATCGATACCACCAGACAAACCAAGAATAGCCTGCTTAAAGCCCGATTTATGAAAATAATCGCGGATACCTAATATAATGGCCTGGTGTATTTGATCAATATCAGCAGGGCGTTCGGCTTTCAGCGTTGAAGGGTGATCAAAGCTTAGTGAGCCGTCGTTATTTAAGGTATAGTAAGCCAGGTTCTCTTCAAAATACGGCATTTCGTCTATCAGCTTACCGGTATTATCAAAAATCAGCGATCCGCCGTCAAATATGAGTTCCGTTTGCGCGCCAATCTGGTTTACATACAACAGGGGTAACCGATAACGACTGGCATTATCACTCAAAATAGCAATGCGCTCTTCGTCATGATTATAAGAAAATGGCGATGCCGCAATATTGATCATTACATCGGGCTGCTGATGGATGAGGCTATCCATTGGCCGGGTGATATATAGCGGATTTTCGATGGTATTCCACAGATCCTCGCAAATGGTCAGCGCTATTTTTTTGCCTTTAAATTCAATGCAGTTAAACTCCGTGGAAGGTTCAAAATAACGATACTCGTCAAATACATCATAGTTAGGCAGCAGTGCTTTATTCACTACAGCCTTTACCTGGCCGTTCTCGATGAAGTAGGCAGAGTTATTCAGATCTTTCCCTTCGTCTTTATGATTATAGGTTGGTAAACCTATGATGCAGGCTATGTCGGTACAAACCGCGGCTATCTTTCTGGCAGAATCTTCGCACAGGTCAATAAATTCATCAAACTCCAAAAAATCACGTGAGGGATAGCCCGAAACGCACAATTCGGCAAACACCACCAGATCGGCACCGTTTTGTTTGGCCTTTTGTATATGGTTGATAATTTTGGCTGTGTTCGATTCGAAATTACCTATATGATAGTTAAGCTGGGCTAATGCGATTTTCATCAATTATATTTATTTTTTTTGGTGATGAAGCTATCGTGAGTTGTATTTATTTTTTTATTAGCAACTCCCGATGGATTCATAGACTGTATAGTAACGTATTAATGCAAATAAAAATTATTTTTGCTCAAAGGATAAAGATGATAAACCCCCGGCTCAAAGCAAAGCAAATTTACTTAATTTTTTCCATCGCCCTGATATTCGCGTCATGCGGGCGCAACAAAAAGGTTGATGTAAGCAATATTCCGGTAGAAGTTAAAGTAGAACGTTTTGACCAGGATTTTGATGCCATGCGTACCAAACCCATGAGCACCCAGGCTATATTCCTGCAACAAAAATATGGCACCTTTTACCAGGACTTTATCAGTCGTATATTACAGGCAGGTGTTACCACAGATACGGCCTATTTTAAAACCCTCCACGAAGTTTTTAAAGGCAAAGCATACATCGACCTGAAACACGACGTAGATGCCGCCTACCCCAATATGGATGCGCAGAATGCCAGCCTTACACAGGCTTTTAAATACATCAAATACTACTATCCGCAAAAAAGGCTGCCCAAGGTTTATGCTTATTTTTCGGGTTTCCAGGCGCAAACCTCTATTGGCGATGGCTATTTTGCCGTTGGGCTCGATCTGTTCCTGGGTGCCGATTCGCGGTTTTACCCTGCGCTTACCAATGCCTTCCCGCATTATTTATCGAGGCATTTTACGCCCGAAAATATTACACCGCGCGTGGTTGAAGGTATTGCCCGCGAAGATATGTTCCCGGAAGATGACAACAACAAATCGATGCTGGAGAAAATGGTATACAATGGCAAGATCATGTACTTTATGGATCAGATATTACCTGATGTTGGCGACACCACCAAAATTGGATATTCCACCCAGCAACTCAAATGGTGCGAGGATTTTAAGGGGAAAATATGGGCATATTTTTTAGAAGAAAACCTGCTTTACGAAACGGATTATCCTAAAATTCAGAAATACTTTACAGAGGCCCCCTTCACTCCCGGCCTTGGTGAAAAAAATGAGTCGGCTCCAAAACTGGCCGTGTGGACCGGCTGGCAGATCGTTAGGGAATACATGGACAAACACCCGGAAATTACCCTGCCACAATTAATGGCCGAAAAGGACGCGCAGAAAATACTGAATCAATCCAAGTACAGGCCTAAGTAAGCCCCCTGGCGTATAAGTATGTCATCCTGAACCTGTTTCAGGATCTCTCAAGACGGCCTGCAGCACGGTGTAATCCTTAATATCGACGGCTTTGCTTGTGGGATCCCGAAATAAATTCGGGATGACCTGATTTATTTTATTCTACAACGGTAGGTGGCCCCGTGAAACGCGTTAACTAAAAACTCTCCCTTCTTCAGGGGGCTGAGCGGCATAAAAAAAAGCGTCACGGAATCCGCGACGCTTTTTACATATCTTATGATCCGCTAATTACTTGATGATCCTGAAAACGGTTCTTAAGCCGATTGCCACACCTACAATAAGTAACAAGTTGGCTATCCATGAAAAATAGGTTGAATTTTCATCACCAGCAAAACGAATGAAAACACCTGTCATGCCGATAACGATAGCTAAAACCAATACTTTATAATGTTGTTCTGAATTAGCGTTTTGTGTAGAATCCATGGTACTTTGTTTAATGTTGGGCAAAAATAGAAATGTTTACGGAATTTACCACCAAATTTTTAGGATTTTATTGCGCCGGGTATCGCAGGATGTTTTCTTCTATAATAACGGATCAACAACCAGGTACTCACACCTCCTAACACGAGAAATACCCATGCATTAGCCAACCCAATAACCAATTCGGCAAAAAGCGACCAACCATAGGTTAAAGCGCCTAAAAACCTCTTATAAACAGGTAATTGATAAGCCGATGGATCATCATTGGCAACAACCTCTTTAACGATGCCATTGTTTTGATAGAAACTCAAGCTTAGGGTACTTAATTTCACAGCCTTATCTATTTTAAGATTGTTTATTTTACTATCAACTAAATCATCTTTAATCGTTAGTGCGGCGGCAGCATCCTCACTGTTTCTGTTCTTCCGGGCAACAAACGCGGCTTTATTATTCTGTTTTTATTTGGACGACAGATATTCAAGTGATTTATCGTCAATATCCATTTTGCTGGAGTTAACATATAACCCTATACGAGCCACCTGAAGTATAAAATCCTCCAGGTGATTGGGAGGAATATTTACAGTCATATCGGCAACGCGGGTAAATGAGGTTATGTGCATAACTGAATCGTTACTTATACGCACATCCTGACTCCGCTCTGTAGTAGCCTGCATTTGATGGTGCATGACTATACCATTATATTTTGTAGTAAGCGCAGCAATATTTTCGACAGTTTGCTGCACATCCTTCACCTTAAATCGCATATCCGCAGTTTTCACCAGCTTCGATGCTTCGGAAGTATCAACAACCGATGATCTGACAGTATCCGCGTTATCAGCCTTTTGATCAGCATTATACCCTGAACCTGAACCCTTACAAGCGCCCAGCAGCAAGACGGCCGCCAATGGCAGCAATAAAATTTTTGTTTTCATGTTGTTGTTAATTTTTTTGGTTACTATTGATACCAAAAAAGGGATTTAGGTAACCCTTAGTGGTCTGAATCAGAATTTATAGAATTTAAGAATTAGCCGAATGATAGGACTGCACTGTTATCTTGTCAATTCTTAAATTCTGTAAATTCTGATTCAGACAAACAAAAAAAGCCCGGCATATACCGGGCCTTTTTAAATATGATTATGGGAATAATTAAACCCCTAATAATAATCTTGCTGGGTCTTCCAGTAATTGTTTTACACGTACCAGGAAGCTTACCGACTCACGACCGTCAATAATACGGTGGTCATAAGATAATGCCAGGTACATCATTGGGCGGATAACTACTTGTCCGTTGATGGCAACCGGGCGCTCAATGATGTTGTGCATACCCAATATAGCCGATTGCGGCGAGTTTAATATCGGGGTTGACATCATTGATCCAAACACACCACCGTTGGTGATGGTGAATGTACCGCCTGTCATTTCCGGAATAGTTAGTTTATTTTCACGGGCTTTGCCGGCCAATACCACAATTTCCTTTTCAATTTCGGCCAGGCTCATGCTATCTGCATTACGGATCACCGGAACTACCAGGCCTTTTGGAGCCGATACAGCGATAGAGATGTCAGCAAAATTGCTATATACTACTTCTTCGCCTTCAATACGGGCGCCAACAGCAGGCCAATCTTTCAAAGCTTCGGTAACCGCTTTGGTAAAGAACGACATGAAACCTAAACCAACGCCATGTTTCTCTTTAAATTTATCTTTGTATTTACCACGCAGTTCCATGATAGGCTGCATATCCACCTCGTTAAAGGTAGTAAGCATGGCCGTCTCATTTTTAACAGCCACCAAACGTTTGGCCACTGTTTTACGCAGTGAGGTCATTTTTTCGCGTTTCTCGCTTCTTTCGCCGGCAACTACTGGTGCAGCAGCAGGAGCCGAAGCAGCAAGTTGGGCAGCAGGTTTTGCCGGTGCAGCTTGCGCGTTTAGGGCATCACCTTTTGTGATACGGCCATCAACACCTGTGCCATTTACACCTTTAGGATCAACACCTTTTTCGGCCAGTATTTTTGCAGCGGCAGGTGAAGGGGTACCAGATGCATAGGTTACCGCGCCATCAGCCGTAGTTGGTGCGCCACCACGTGGCGACTCATCAGTAGCGCTTACAACAGCAGGTGTTACCGGAGTAGTTTGAGCAGCAGCACCCGAACCCTCAATGGTACAAACAACCGCGCCGATAGGCAGTACATCGCCTTCTTTAGCTATAGTTTTTAACACACCGGCTTTTTCGGCGGTTAATTCAAATGTCGCTTTATCTGATTCAAGTTCGGCCAGTGCTTCATCCATTTCCACAGTATCGCCATCCTTTTTGATCCAGCGTGACAAAGTAACTTCTGTTATCGATTCGCCTACAGTAGGCACTTTAATTTCTAAAGATCCACCTGTGGCAGGCGCAGGAGCAGCGGCCACCGGAGCCGGAGCGGGTGCATTAGCCACAACTTCGGGCTGTGGTTGAGCTGCAGGAGCGCTTTCCTTTGCAGGAGCGGCGCCGCCGGCACCTTCTTCAATATTGGCTACAATAGCGCCAATAGCCAAGGTATCACCTTCATTGGCCAATGTTTTTAGGGTTCCTGCTTTTTCGGCAGTCAATTCAAAAGTGGCTTTGTCTGATTCTAATTCGGCAATAACCTCATCCATTTCCACGTGATCGCCATCTTTTTTCTTCCAGCTTGATAGGGTTACTTCTGTTATTGATTCGCCTACCGGCGGAACTTTGATCGCTAAACTCATATTTTAGTTTTGTAGATTTAATATTTTTAGTTGCGGGTTGCCTGTTGCGAGGTTTGTTTAAATAGTTGGTAACTTAACACCCGCACCCCGAAACTCGCCACAGGAAACGGAACTTAATCCGCTCCGGCATCAGCCATTTTTTTTGTTGTCTTTTTTATCGCTTCTTTTACTGCTTTACCGGCAGGTGCTTCAAATGCTTTGGAAACAATATACGCTTGCTGCGCGGCATGTTGTTTAGCAAAACCGGTAGCTGTACTACTGCCCTCGATACGCGAAATTACATTAAGGTTGATCACCTTATCGTTATGGAACTTGCGGCATATATACGGCCATGCACCCATATTTTCGGGTTCTTCCTGTACCCAGATAAACTCGGTGGCTTTATCGTATTTGGCTTTAATTTTTAATATCTGAACAACCGGCGTAGGGTATAATTGTTCTACACGTACGATGGCTACATCCTTGCGTTTGTCTGTCAATTGTTTTTCCTGCAGATCATAGTACACTTTACCGGTGCAAAGTAATACGCGTTTTACTTTTTTAACATCAGCATAAGTATCATCAATCAGTTCATGGAATTTACCATTGGTAAATTCATCAATCGGCGACACGCACTTAGGACTGCGCAGCAAGCTTTTTGGTGTAAAGATGATCAACGGCTTGCGGAAATCGCGGTGCATCTGCCTGCGCAGGATATGGAAGAAGTTGGCCGGTGTAGTGCAATTAGCTACCTGGATATTGTCATCGGCACAAAGCTCCATAAAGCGTTCTACACGCGCTGAGGAGTGCTCAGGACCTTGTCCCTCATAACCATGCGGCAACAGCATAACCAAACCATTACCACGCTGCCATTTAGTTTCGGCACTGGCGATGTACTGGTCAACAATGATCTGCGCGCCGTTGAAGAAGTCGCCAAACTGGGCTTCCCATATGGTTAAGGCATTAGGGTTTGCCAGGGCATAGCCGTATTCAAACCCTAAAACACCGTATTCAGACAACAAAGAGTTAAAGATGCTTAGTTTAGCTTCGGTATCAATAGTAGCCAGCGGAGTGTACTCATCTTCAGAATCAACCAAAGTTAATACTGCATGACGATGAGAGAACGTACCACGTTTAACATCCTCGCCGCTTAACCTTACCGGATAACCGTCTTTTAACAGTGTACCATAAGCCAGCAACTCGGCCATGGCCCAGTCAAATACCTGGGTATTATTTACCATTGAGCGGCGATCTTCAAATAGTTTTTCGATCTTTTTGAAGAAGCTCATATCGGCAGGCAAAGCCGTAATCTTATTACCGATCTCGATGATTTCTTCTTTAGGCACCGATGTATCTACAGCCGATACCAGTTCTTTATGACTGGCTAAGTGCAATCCGCTCCAAGCGCCTTCAAACATGGCGATGGTCTCGGTAAATCTTTCTTCGGCTTTTGATTCATCCAGTTTTTGCTGCAGTTCATCCCGGAAAGTTTTTTCCATTGATTTAAGCAGATTAGCATCAACACTGCCCTCGGCCACTAATTTTTGGTTATAAATGATCAGTGGATTGGGGTGAGCCTCAATAGCTTTGTATAATAATGGCTGGGTGAACTTTGGTTCGTCAGACTCATTATGACCGTAACGACGGTAGCACAGGATATCAATGAACACATCCTCGTTAAATACCTGGCGGTATTCCATAGCCAGATTAACTACGTATGCCAATGCTTCAACGTCGTCTCCATTTACGTGGAAAACTGGTGAAAGTACAGTCTTGGCCACATCAGTACAATAAGTACTTGAACGGGCGTCTTTATAATTGGTGGTAAAACCAATCTGGTTATTGATCACCAGGTGAATGGTACCACCTGTGCGGTAGCCATCCAGTTTTTCCATTTGTAATACTTCGTAAACAATTCCCTGGCCTGCTACCGAAGCATCGCCATGGATCAATATCGGGGCGATCTTATTATGGTCGCCATTATATTTAAAATCGATCTTTGAACGGGTGATACCTTCTACAACCGGGTCAACCGCTTCCAGGTGCGATGGGTTTGGACAAAGACTCAGGTGAACTTTTTTACCGTTGGAGGTAGTCACGTCGGTCGAGAAACCCAGATGATATTTAACGTCGCCACCAAAAGGTGTTTCAGAATCAAAATTTTTACCTTCAAACTCAGAGAATACCTCTTTATAGGTTTTCTCCATGATGTTGGTCAGCACGTTCAACCTGCCGCGGTGAGCCATACCGATGATAAACTCCTCGATACCCAGATCGGCACCTTTGTTTATTACCGAATCCAATGAAGGGATCAGCGCTTCGGCTCCTTCCAGTGAAAAACGTTTCTGGCCCAAAAACTTGGTTCCCAAAAAGTTCTCGAAGGTTACCGCCTCATTGAGCTTGTTCAGCATCAATTTCTTTTCATCAACCGTAAATGAAGGCGTATTGCGGTTGCTCTCCATCCTGTCTTCAAACCATTTTAGTTTGATAGGATTACGGATATATCTGTACTCGGCACCAATGGCACGGCAATAGGTATCTTCCAATAACTGGCGAATATCGCGCAGGGTGGCAGCACCCAAACCAACTTCAACACCGGCATTAAACACGGTATCCATGTCGGCTTCGCTCAGACCAAAAGTCTCCAGTTCTTTACCGGGGAAATAATGACGGCGCTCACGTACCGGGTTTGTTTTGGCAAACAGGTGACCGCGTGAACGGTACCCGTGAATCATATTGAGTACATTGATCTCTTTTAAAAAGTGATCAGGAGTTTTGTCACCTACACTTGGCGCGGTTGTTCCGACAGGGGCTTGTGTATCCTTGCCAAAATCAAAACCTTCAAAAAATTTCTGCCATCCATAATCCACCGATTCGGGATCCTGTTTGTAGCTGTCGTATAGGGTATTAATGTAGTCTGCGTTGCCGCTATTGATATAATTGAGACGATCCATGAGAAACTGATCTTTAAAACGGTACAAAAGTAAGCATATAGGCTTATATACTTCATAATTAATTGTAAAGAAATTTACATATGCCTAATATCTGTGTTATAACGACTAAAATGATATTATGAGATACCGAATTGAGGAAATAGTTTAATAGAAGCAGTGAATATTGAATTATGCCCCTACCAGATCGCCGGCTTCATCAATGGTGGAGTATTGCCAGGTGGTTACAAAATCGCTGTCGGCATCTTTTGGCTGCATGGCTGCTATGGCGTATTTGCTTTCTTTAGCGTCGTTCACCCCGGCAATAAATGCCCAGTTTCCCCAGTTACTGGCAGGTGAATAATCGATCAGTTTTTCTTCAAAATAAACCGCGCCGAGTGTCCAGTTGACTTTAAGATCATGTACAAGATAGGAGGCCACTATCTGGCGGCAATGGTTGCAGATATAACCGGTAGCATTGAGTTCATGCATACAGGCATCAACAAACGGAACGCCGGTATCGCCGTGGGCCCATTTGTTAAATTCAAGCTCGTTAACAGCTATATCAGCTTCATCACTTTCCTCATTTTTGGCTTTGATGAATTTTTGCCCGTGTTTTTTAAACATAAACCGGAAATAGTCGCGCCAAAGCAATTCCAGTTTCAGCATGCTGGCATTTTGCGCGAAGCTATCGCCGCTATGTTTAAATATTTCCCAGTAAACCTGCCTTGGCGATATACAACCTACTGAAAGCCATGGGGATAATTTTGACGAATTATTAGTGCCGCCCTTGGAGCCTTTTGGCTTAACCGCCTGTTCACTTTGCGAAAAATATTGATGCAGCTGCACCAAAGCCGCAGTTTCTCCGCCTTGAAAATAGTTGGTAGCGCGAGGGTCATCAATGGGCTCATCCAGGCCTAATTGCTGCAAAGTTGGCAATTCGCCGGCATCGGTTATTTCGGGAACGATGATCTGCTCAGGCGTAGCTACACATGGGCGTACATTACTATCGCGCTCCACCTTCTTTTTAAACACAGCAAAGCTATCCGGAATATCCTTGATCGGGAATGGCAGATCTTCCTTATGATACAGTGTATGGCCGATAAAATGCTTCAGATTAAGCTTCAGCTTCCACAAAGCGGTTTCTACCTGTTCAGATATCTCGGTTTCCTCATAAGCCACCTCCCGGTGATGATATACTTCGCTTACCTGGTATTGTTCGGCTAATTGTGGCAATATTTCGGCTGGATTGCCTGTCCTGATGATCAATTCGGCTCCATAGCCCTGTAAATTTTTACGCAGATCGGCAACCGCTTCTAACAGGAAGCGAGCCCTGAAATTACCCGTTTTTGAAGCTCCGGATGAGGTATGCTGAAAGTAGTAAGGATCAAAACAATATACGGGCAGCACCTTATCGGCCTTACGTATAGCCTCTAACAAAATTTCGTTATCGTGTATCCGTAAGTCATTTCTGAACCAAACCAATATCGTCTTTTCACTCATCGTTAAACAGGGATTTAACTGAATATATGCAGACCGCAAATTTGCAATTTATTTGTGTCATAAACACACTTTGTTGCAATATTTGACACCGTTTCAACATTTTTTCTGTTTTGCCGACAGTTTTAAATGCTATTTTTTTATAAGCTATTGAATAACTTATTAGGGATAAATATAAGTTATATCTTGAATATTACAATAGCCGTGCGCCGTTACAAAAACTTTTTAAACCCTTTATTTTAACACTTTTTTGCTTAAAAACCGGGCAAAAACAATTGAAAAATGCTCTAAACTCACTCAAAACCATCGATTTTAACAAATTTTAACAAATTCTTGATGGCTTTTGAAAAGTTTAAAAAGTATTAATTTATTAATTATCAAATAACTACATACCAAACGATTGATTTTTGGGTGATATTTTCCCTTAACCAAACAGCCCGGTTCTCCTTTTTGATCAGGAAAACCGGGCTGTGTTTGTATACAAATATACGCATTTCCTGGCAGAATACCGTCAGGGTTTGCTTGCTAAACGTTGTCATTCTGCTTGTGAGCGGTGTTACCGTCTGGTATAGCTATTTTATTCTACTTAACAGGTGGTGTTTTCAAAAACCGGGTAATAATTGGGATCAAAAGATCAGTTTGGTCAACCACAGTTACATGTGACGTGCCGGGAAGAATTGCCAGTTGTTCATTCGGTAACTCATAAAGATCGCCCCAATTACCTCCGCCTAAAAGCCTGAACATAGCTATCTGGTGCTCAGGAGTACTCAGATCCTCATCGCCAAATATGAGCAGCACAGGCGGTTTTAAATTTTTAATATCGCTTGCCTGGAAGCCTTTCCATGTACCCATTAAGCCATACATCTTTTGGAGCAGTTTAGGCCATTTTGTAGAATCAGGAGCAACCTTATTGTAGTTTTTTCTCCAGACAGATTGATTCACATCCTCCGTTTTTTTAGCTCTCAACCCATCCGGATTTGCCATATTACCACCTTCCGGGCTATAAGATGTTGAGGCCAAAACCAAATGCCTAACCAATTCGGGATGAGTAATAGCTACCTGCAGTGCAACACCTCCACCCAGGCTGTAACCCAAAAAATCGGCATTGGTTACTTTTAATTGCTGTAGTAACGTTACCACATCACCGGCCATCGCTTCATAGCTTAAGGGGCGGTCAATGTCTGCGGTATGTCCGTGGGCCTGCATCTCGATACCGATTACCTGGTGATCCTTTGCCAATTCCGGGATTATTTTACCAAAGTCCTTATCGATGGTTGATAAAGCGCCATGAAGTAACACCACAGGAGCTCCTTTGCCTGCCGTTTCATAATACATTTTTATGCCATTTATCATCGCATAATTTCCGACAACGCCGGCCGTTTTAACATCCTTATTTGTTTTTGGTAAAGTTGCCGCCCGGGTACCGCTGTTAAAAGCGATGATCATGAACAGCACAGCAGGTATAGATATAATTTTTAAAGTTTTCATAATGCTTTAATTACGTGATTGGTTTTTGTGTTTTAAGTTATGTAAAGGTATAGCAGCATTATTACAGCAATAGCGTGTTATTACGACCTTTTTGGGGCGATATGCGACACTTATTTATCGCGCATTTATTCACTTTGGCCACTCTGGGATCATCGACCTAAATAAGCGTATTAAATAGAAGCTAACCTGCATCCTGATTAACGCAAATGATTAATATTGACTTTTTCTGCATTAATTATTTACTCAATTCTTCTATGGTGGTTGGTTTTCCTTTACCCGTGGTGATCAGGCTTTTTAAGCTACCAGTGATATATCCGGTCCAGGCATTGGAACAGTCTTTAAAACACTCAATGTCCGGCAATAAACCAACTTGTGTAAAGCGCAACTCTGTTTGGTTACCTTGTTTGGTTATATCAAAAACGATTTGGTTACCAGTCCACTCAGCTTCATCTTCAATAAAAGTCAGCTTACTATCGGTTACCAACCAAACGATCTTGGTGTTAGGAATAACCTCGATGAGCTTTTGCCTGGAATAGTGTATATCCCAAAACCGAACCGAAAATTCATCGTTAAGTTTTTCAGTGTTACCATCCACACCTTCTGTCCACCAGCCGCGCACATTATTGGTGGCATCAAAAACTTCCTTTGGTGTTTGATCAACCAGGAAACTGATTGTGAAATCTTGCTTAGTCATGCTGGCCTCCTTTCAATGTTTCTGCGCTATTAATAGCCGGAATATATGGGTTAGGTTTGCCTTTACCTGTTTCTATCAGGGCTTTTAAACTCCCGTTGATATAGTTGCCCCATGCATCTGAACAGATATTGTAACATTCATAAGCCGGTACCAAACCAATATGCGTAAAGGTGAGCTGCGTTTTGTCGCCCTTTTTGGCAATTTCAAAAACTATTTGCGTTCCTTTCCATTCGGTTTTGTCTTTGGTAAAATCAAAATGATTATCCACCACCAGCCAAACCACTTTTTTGCCGGGAACAAATTCGGTGATCTTCATTTTGCAGCGATGTACTTCCTTGTAGTGGTAGTTGAATTCTGCGTTTAGTTTATCGGTTGGGCCATCAATTTGCTCTGACCACCAGCCGCGAACGTTATTGACGGCATTAAATACCTGCTCAGGACTTTGATTGACCAGGAAAGAGGTTGTATAATCTTGCTTTGGCATGGGTTTTACATTTAACAGGGTTATAATTGTTGTGAGATAAATAATTAAAGGTTTCATATTGCAGTGAGATAAATAAGTGAAAATGTGATGTATGTTTTTTCTTACCATCAAAAGTATTGTGCATGACCGGCTTTTTCCGGGTGCCATATAGACATCATAGGGGGTTGATATAGACATCACTAACCATTATCTTTATCAAAAAACAGCGGCATGAAAAATGTAACTATCATCTTTCCCGGAGAACGAAGTAATCATAGTACAATAGCCTGCATAACGGGCGCTTTTGAAATATTTGACGTTGCCAACAGCTATTATAAGAGAACCGGCAAAGAAGAATTGTTTATCGTTCAATTAGCGGGTACAACTACCCGGGAGGAGATATCCGGGGGAATATTTACGGTACAGCCACAAGCCCATATTTCATCCATAACAAAAACCGACCTGATCATTATTCCTTCATCTATTCCGTTTTACCAAAAGGAAGGTAAAGAAAATGAAATGCTCCTGGAGTGGCTAAGGCAGCAATACAAAGCGGGTGCCGACATAGCCAGTATGTGTTCGGGCACATTTACGCTGGCTTCAGCGGGTTTGCTTGATGGCCGGAGTTGCTCTACGCATTGGGCCCATGCAGATGCCTTCAGGCAACAGTTCCCCAATGTAAGTTTAATGGCCGATCAACTCATAACGGACGAAAACAGAATATATACTAATGGTGGCGCTTATTCTTTTTTAAACCTGATGATATACCTGGTTGAGAAATATTACGATCGGCAAACAGCTATTTATTGTTCCAAGATCTTCCAGATAGAGATGGACAGGAACCGCCAATCGTCATTTGCCATATTTACCGGACAAAAACTTCATGGGGACGAGATGGTAGAACAAGCTCAATCCTTTATTGAAAGTAAGTTACAGGAGAAGCTATCGATAGAAGAACTTTCATCCAGCTTTTCGATCGGCCGCCGCAACTTTGATCGTAGGTTTATCAAAGCAACTGGTAATACACCTATCGAATACGCGCAAAGGGTGAAGATCGAATCGGCCAAAAAGGCATTGGAAACCAGCCGCAAAACCATTAACGAAGTGATGTACGAAGTGGGTTATTTGGATGTAAAAGCCTTCCGCGAGGTGTTCAGAAAAATTACGGGAATGTCGCCTTTAGAATATCGTAACAGGTATAATAAAGATGCCTTAAAGTATTAAAAAACGCATTTCTTCAAGCTTGTGTTATCACCACTGCATTATTTATGATGTACCTTTTTAGGTTAAATAGGTCCTCATTAAATTAATTCACAAATAACTTAAAATATTTCCCATGCCTGTTCGTCTTCATCGTTATGGCGAACTTATTATTTTTAGGGATGCCCTCGCATGGGCACGTGAACCCAACTTTAGGGTTAGTAGCTGAATTGACCTTCCGGGGTGAAACAGTGCATTATTTCGCGTCGGAAACTTTTAGGGCGAAGATCGAAGCTGCTGGCGCCGTTTTTTATGCATACAACGAAGACCTGGATATTTTCAAAGGCGGTAAACCGGGGCAAGGCGGCGGTCTGATGAGTGTGGCCAATAAAGCGCCCTCTGTAATAGCCGGTATCCTAAAACAAACCGCGGGAATTAAATTCGACTACCTCATTCATTCGGCGGCTTTCCCTTTTACGGGCGCAATAGTGCAATTGCTGAATATCCCCTCAGTTTCTTCACTTGCGGTTTTTGCCGGGCTCGATAGGTTTAAGCAAGTGGCTAATTTCCCCTTACCCGATAGTATCCGTACTGATTATGACCGGGTGGCGAATGAACTGAAGGCCACCTACGGCATCATCCTACCCAGCCATCCCATGGAACTTATGCTGTACCCCAGTCCGCTGAAATTGGTTTATACGTCGCGTTACTTTGCCCCGCCCCCGCCGTCTGATTATCTTGACGAAACCTGCCGTTTTGTAGGGCCTCCAATTTATGAGCGCAAGGAGGATATGGATTTCCCCTTTGAGAGATTGGCCAATAAGCGCGTACTTTATATATCATTGGGAACTGTTTTTGGTGGCTTCGATACACGAGTGTACTCTATTTTCAGAGAAGCATTTATCGATTGGGACGGCGTGGTAGTGATGACCGCACATGGTGTTGATTTAACCGGCATCCAGTTCCCTGATCATTTCATCGTGCGGGATTATGTACCGCAGAACGCGCTATTGAAACATACTGACGTAGCTATAACCCATGCGGGGATGAACAGCATGAGCGACCTGATCAGCAATGAAGTACCCTTCGTTAGCTTGCCCATGGGGGCAGATCAGCCACTACTGGCAGCCCGTGCAACCGAACTTGGCGCCACTATAACGCTGGACATTAATCAGCTACAGGCAGAGGAACTTAAAAATGCAGTCAATACTGTACGAACCGAACCCGGTTACCGGAATGCGATCGAAAAAATTGCCGACTCTTTTAGAGCGGCCGGTGGTTATCCAAAAGCAGTGGATGAAATATTTCAATTGGTGCATCATTAAAAGGGAGACACGCTTTGGCTGAGGTAAAGCTCAATGTTTAAACTGTGAGCAGATCAGGTACCTGTATTTACCCAATGGCCTAATAAATTAGTCTTTCAGCTTACGATCAATGTTATTTCCACATTACCACACCAATTACAAAAGTGGGTTTACATGGTTTACACTTTTTGCGGTTAACACTAATTTATATAACTGATAATCAAATAATTATAAATTATTTAGTTCGTTTTTTGGGTTTACAGTGTAAACCCAAAAAGTTTGAAGGAATATCCTTATCTGCGGTGTCATCATCGTTCGCCGTAAGCCGTATCTACCTGTCGGCCTTTACTTTAGCCCGGATAATCGAATCCCTTTGCGCAGGGCTCAGCTTATAGTTATACTGAAACAGCGCGCCTTCAAAATCACCGTATGATGGGTTCGGGATCACGATATAGCGGCTGCCGAATTCTTTTTGCAGTTTTTGGGTTATCGCGGTACGGTTTTCTTCGGTAGGATGATTGTCATACAGCATATCAAAATCGGGTAGGTTATCGCCGCAGAGCAGCAATATTTCGTGCGTTTTTAATACTTCCTGGCGGCGCTCTTCTTTGCTGGAGTTGCCGTTTTTTAAAAACAAATGCTCGTCATTGGCGTTGGGCATGGCATATTTCTGCAGGTTATACAGCGTAGCGCCGCGCTCATTCTCGTTACGGTTGGTGATATAGTAAATGGTGATACCTTTGGATGCCGCGTATTTAAAAAAGGCGGGAGCACCGGGTACGGTATCTGCCTGGGCTTTATCTGTCCACTGTTTCCAGGTTTTATCGCTGTAATCCTGATTTTTTAAACCCTGGGCTGCATCATAGGGACTATTATCTAACAAAGTTTCGTCGATATCGGTCACAATAGCCAGCGGTTTTGTACTTACCTTTTTTACACCTTCGTCCACACGTTGTTTGGCTATATTATATGCCTGAAAACACAAAGCCCGGTATTCGGCAGCTCGTTGCTGCCATAACGAGGCCCATATTTTACCATCATTAGTAATGGAGGTGTTGCCATTAGCAACGGATGCTGTATTTGCTGAGGATGTTGTTGTTGTAGTTGCTTTTTTTGAGGCGCAGGCGCCGAGCACCAAAAGGGCGGGTATTAGATAGCTATAACTTTTTTTCATTTTTTGAGCATAAACCAATAGAATGTCATGCTGAACTCGTTTCAGCATCTCACATGCGAGGTTTACAGCATGCTGGCTACCTGTGCTGTGGGATCCCGAAATAAATTCGGGATGACCAACATATTAGACTTTTATAATAGTTCGGGCTTAATTTTATCCTTGAACTCTTTGGCAAATTTATTCAGTTTTGGCTGGATCACAAATGCGCAGTATGATTTATTGGGATTATCATTAAAATAGTTCTGATGATAATCTTCAGCAGAATAAAACTCGCTGGCCGGAGTAATTTCGGTAACTATCGGATCGTCAAACACATGCTCGTTGGTGAGCGTTTTGATCATGGCTTCTGAGGCCAGTTTTTGCTCCTCGGTATAATAAAATATGGCCGAACGGTATTGGGTACCTACATCGTTGCCCTGACGGTTGAGCGTAGTTGGGTTATGCGTTTTGAAAAACACCAGCAGTAACTCGTCAAACGAAATTACGTCGGCATCATATTCCAGGTGTATCACTTCGGCATGGCCGGTGGCGCCGGTACAAACCTGCTCATAAGTAGGGTTTAAAACCTTACCGCCCATATAACCTGACGTTACTGATGTTACACCTTTAAGTGATTGAAATACAGCTTCGGTGCACCAAAAGCAACCGTTGCCAAATGTTATTTTTTGTATGTTCATGCTATTTATAAACGAAGTTAATACTTGTTTGGTTTGTCCGGATAATGTATGGTTTGAATATGTCAATTAAATTACTAAATTAGTAATTACACGTCCACTAAAACCCTAAATTCATGAAAATTGCAGTATTAATCGCCCGCATTTTACTGGGCCTCATCTTTGTGGTATTTGGTCTGAATTTCTTTTTTCATTTTTCGTTTATGCCAGCACCGGCACCCATGTCCGATAAAGCACAAGCCTTTGCCGGCGGACTTTATGGCTCCGGGTATTTTTTCCAGTACATGAAAGTTATTGAAATTGTAAGCGGCCTGGCTATATTGTTTAACCGTTATACCGCTCTGTTTTTACTCATCCTGTTCCCGGTAAGCGTGAACATATTTCTGTTTCATTCCATTTTAGTGCCTTCAGGCGTGCCCGTTGCAGCTGTTATTATTATACTGCACCTGTTTTTGGCTTTTGCCTATCGTAAATATTACGCCAGCCTATTTACAGCTGTGCCAACCATATCATAAGCAAAAAGCCTCCCGATGTACATCGGGAGGCTTTTTGCTTATTGACTCTTTTGGGCTTGTTGCATGGGATTTGGCCCGCTGGTTGCGCCACGTGGTAGGCTTTGCTGTTTAAACAGTTCAAACCTTGATGGCTGGTATTCGCGGGGCCAACTGTTATTGCTTTCGTCAATATCGGCGGTTTCGCGGTATGGATCGAGCTTAATGCCTTTTACTTCTTTGGTTTTGGCAAAAACCTTGGTGATCTTATTTTCATTTTTACGCCAGATGTAGGCCGATATTTTTTCAACCTCCCTGGTACCATCGGCATAGGTCCACTCAATAATTAAAGGAGTAACCAGGCCACCTTTGTTGCTGAAGCTAACCTCGTAAAAGTAGTTCTTACTATCATACAGTTTCTTTTCGGCAGGGCTGGCGGCATTATACATGGCCTGGTAACTTTGTGTGGTAGCCGGTGTTGCCGCGAAACGATCCCATTTACTGTAAAAGTCCTGCAAGGCAGTATCCGCCTCAACCGCGAAACGGGTACCCGCTTCTTTATTACGGGTGGTGCTGATATTTTCGAGATTACGATCATACTGGGCACGATCGGCAGTAGCTTCCACAGCCGGGTTTTTGGTATTGAGGCGATAGTATTTTACGCTGTCGATAGATACGTCGACAGGTTCGGTTCCGTAGAACCATCCGCGCCAGAACCAGTCCAGATCAACCGCCGAAGCATCTTCCATGGTGCGGAAAAAGTCGGCAGGCGTTGGGTGCTTAAAGGCCCAGCGGTGCGCGTAGGTTTTAAAGGCGTAGTCAAACAGTTCGCGGCCCATTACGGTTTCGCGCAGTACATTTAGTGCCGTTGCCGGTTTGGCGTAAGCGTTGGGGCCAAACATCACAATGTTCTCCGAGTTGGTCATGATGGGCTCTAACTGATCTTTCGGCAGTTTCATGTAATCAACAATCTTATAGGCCGGACCGCGTTGCGAGGGATAGCGGCTATCCCACTCCTGCTCGGCCATGTACTGGCAAAAGGTATTCAGGCCCTCATCCATCCAGGTCCACTGGCGCTCATCAGAGTTCACGATCATCGGGAAAAAGTTGTGCCCAACTTCGTGAATAATTACACCGATCATACCGTTTTTTGTGGCCTCGCTGTAAGTACCATCCTTTTCGGCACGACCATAGTTAAAGCAGATCATCGGGTATTCCATACCGTTGGAGGCTTCTACAGAAATAGCTACCGGGTACGGATAAGGGAAGGTATGTTTAGAATACGTTTTCAAGGTGTGAGCAACAACCTTGGTGGAGTACCTGCGATAAAGCGGGTAAGCCTCCGGGCCGTAGTACGACATGGCCATCACTTTTTTATCACCATCAATCTGGGTGCTCATGGCATCCCAAACTATACGGCGTGAAGATACCCAGGCAAAATCACGTACATTTTCGGCATGAAAGGTCCAGGTTTTGCGTGCTGAAGCATGGTTTTTCATGGCCTGTTTTACTTCATCCAGCGTAACTATCTCCTGCGGTGCAGTTGCAGATTGCGCGGCATTCCAGCGTTTCAGCTGTGCCGCGGTAAGGGTTTGCGCGTAGTTAGAGCATTGACCGGTACCACCTACAATATGATCGGCAGGTACGTTCATGCTCACCTTAAAATCGCCAAAGGTTAATGCAAATTCACCGCGACCCGTAAATTGCTTGTTTTGCCAGCCCTGAAAATCGCTGTAAACAGCCATACGCGGGTACCATTGTGTCATGGTATACAGGTAATTGCCATCCTCTGCGAAGTATTCATAGCCTCCGCGACCGCCAATAGTTAAACGATCAGATATATTATACCACCAGTTAATTTTAAAGCGGAATTTCTGTCCGGGCGGTAAAGTAACAGGGAGCTCAATACGCATCATGGTTTGGTTAATGGTATAGCTGAGCGCGTTGCCATTGGCATCTTTTACACTCACAATATGGTTACCCAGATCAAGATCATGACCCATAATGCCTTGCAACTGACGGATGGTCATTTTGCTTTGCATTTTACTTTCATCAAACCTGGCACTTTCGGCATCCTTCTTATGCTCATTCTCATCCAACTGCAGCCACAAGTAAGTAAGCGGATCGGGCGAGTTATTAGTATACGTTATGGTTTCGTTACCATCTAAACGTTGTTTATCATCGTTAAGGGTGGCGCTGATTTCGTAATCGGCCTTTTGCTGCCAGTATTTTGGCCCGGGAGCTCCCGAAGCCGAACGGTACTCATTAGGCGTAGAGATCATGGTACCCAGCTGTTCAAAACGGTTACCGTGGTTTGAGCCTGGATTGTTATCATACTGCGCCCAGGCAGCTGATGTTAATAGTGAACAGGAAAATAATGCGAAGTAAAATTTATTCATCTGAATTTTATGAGTAAAAAGCGCTCGATGCACATGATAAAAGCAATTCCAAATATAGCCGACGAGAGGAACATTGTCCACTCCCGTTGTGGTGTTTTAGCAAATTTGATGAGTAAATAAGAGATAAGTAACGCAGATATCACAATTAACACCTGCCCAAACTCCAATCCAAGGTTAAAAGCAAACAGCTGAGCGGTAATATTACTGCTGCTGCCCAGCAAACTTTTGAGGTAATTAGAAAAACCCATACCATGTATCAGCCCGAAAAAAAGGGCCAGCGTATAGTTAAGGCGCATGGTAGTGGCGGTTCGTTTTTTATTGAATACATTTACCAGGCTGGTAAAAACAATGGTTACGGGTATCAGGAATTCAATAAGGGATGTATTGATATGAATGATATTTAAAACACTTAACGCAAGGGTGATAGAATGCCCTATGGTGAACGCGGTAACCAGCACCAGAACCTTGCGCCAATCGGCCAGCAGGTAAGTTCCGCACAGTACGGTTACAAACAAAATATGGTCGTACCCCGCCCAATTACAGATATGCTGCCACCCCAGTTCAAAGTATAAAGAAAAATCAGTCATGTAGTCAAATTCGCAATTGCCAATAAAAATAACGTTTTTTGTGTAAAACAAAACAAGTTAACGCAATTATGTTGCAATTAATAATCATCAGCTGGCTCAGCTTGTTCCATCCATTTTATGTGAGCGTTACCGAAATTAACCATAACGCCCGCAGCCAGGAAGTTGAAATAAGCTGCCGTATATTTTACGACGATTTGGAGCGTACGCTGGAAAAACAATATCATACCCACGTAGATATTGTAAAGCCCGCGGATAAAACCAAAATGAACCAGCTGCTGAATGATTATATTAAAAAACACCTGATTGTTAAAGCCGATGGCAAACAGCTCGCGTTAAGTTATGTAGGTTACGAAATTCAGGAAGATGCCGCATGGACCTATTTTGAGGTAAAGGGTATTAATAAAGTAAAGAAATTTGAGGTACATGACGATTTGCTGTTCACCGAGCATCCCGAGCAAATCAACATGCTGCATGTAACCGTAGGCGGCCAGCGTAAAAGCACCAAACTCAGTAACCCGGAGAGCGACGCGGCGTTTGAGTTTTAAGGAGGGTGTGTCCTTCTAAACGCGTCAATTGCGAGGAGGAACGACGTGGCAATCCCCTATATGCAAAGCGTCTCTGTAAGTAGGGGATTGCCACGCTGCGCTCGCAATGACGTAATTTTTTCACCTTCCCTGTCTGGTAGCTTAAATCCCTTGCTCTTTGCTCCTTCTCCCTACTCCCCTTTTTTCAAAATGCCTTTCTGAACACTTTCGTCTATTAGCGCTTTGGCAAAATTCCACAGGGATTGCGAGCCTTTTTGTATAATACTTTTCTTTTGAACAACCTGTTCATAGCTTACATTATACTCCTGCCAGGTGCCACCATTGTTGGATACATTTTGCAATAAGGGTTCCATTCTGTCCATAGCCCGGGCAAATTTAGCTTCAGCGGTTTCACCGGCTTCAAACTCTTCCCAAATGGTTATAAATTCTTCGGCCTGTTCTACGGGTAATAGTCCAAATATCCTTTCGGCGGCTTTGCGCTCGGCTTCGGTATTGGTGTGATTGAGGACGGTATCGTACAAAAACACATCGCCGGCATCAATCTCAACTACGTCATGGATCAGCAGCATTTTGATCACCTTAAGCGTGTCTACCGGCTCATTGGAGTGTTCGGCCAAAACCATGGTCATAACCGCTAAATGCCAGCTATGCTCGGCATCGTTCTCGGGTCTGTCGCTGTTAAAAAGGCGGGTTTTACGCTGGATGTATTTTACTTTGTCTATTTCGTGGATGAAGGCCACTTGCTGAAGGAGATGCTCAAAATTCATATCTTATGTTTAAGCATTGCAAATATAACTCATATTTAAGTTTACACACGGTTTTAATGAAAAAGAAACAGGATACGGTTTGTTTTGTTAAATAAACCATAGCTCAAAAATTACACCTTTTTGTATTATCCGGCACATCCGATTTCACAAAAATTGCTGTAACTTGCTTGCATATTAGTTAACTTTTCTAAAAATAATTGCCGTTGACGTATGACCGTATTAGAAAACGAGTTTCTTAAAGTAGCCATTGATTTGAAAGGCGCGCAGCTCAGTTCATTTTATAACAAGCAAACGGGTATTGAGCACCTTTGGCAGGCTGATCCTGATGTTTGGCCCTGGCATTCGCCCAATCTTTTCCCGGTTGTAGGCGGCCTCATCAATAACCAATTACTGGTTGACGGGCAAGCGTACGATATGGCGCGACATGGTATTGCAAGGCAATCGGAATTTATTCTACTGGAAGCTGACGAGGTGTCTGCCAGCTTCTCGCTCCCGTACTGCGAAAAAACCTTGCTGGTATATCCATTTAAATTTGATTACCAAGTTTTATACACACTTATCGATAATTCGCTAAGGATAACACATAAGGTGATCAATCTGGATAAAAAGACCATTTATTTTTCGGTCGGAGCACATCCAGCCTTTAACATTCCATTTTTTAAAGGCGAAAATTACGAGGATTATTACCTTGAATTTGAAACCGATGAGCATCTGGAAGCCAATATGCTATCGGCTGATGGCTTTTTTACCGGCGAAACCCACCCGGTAGCTACGCCAGGGAATAAGCTTTATTTGACCCGCCACCTGTTTGACGCCGACGCCCTTGTTTTTAAGCAACTCAACTCCCGGATGGTAAGTATCAAAAGCAAAAAGCATGATCAATCTGTTTCGGTTGAATTTCCACACTATAATTATTTAGGCGTGTGGGCAAAACCCGGTGCCGATTTTGTATGTATTGAACCCTGGCTGGGCTGCGCCGATACCGAGGGACAACATGTAAATATCAATAAAAAAGAGGCGATACAAACCCTGCATGCAGGCCATGTTTTTGAAGCACCCTATTTTATTAGTCTTTAGGTATGATTTTGCAATAAAAAATAAGGAAAGCAGTAAAACATTTTTGCCGCTTTTTTATTTTACAATAATTAAACACAACACGTTATTAAAACTAATTAACATGAAAAAGAAAATTTATCTTATCGCGCTCACCATGCTGCTTTCTGTCGCGGCATTTAACAGTTACGCTTCTACTGCTACAGACGGTGCTTTAACCATACTGAGCAAAGAACAAATAGCCAGTATGACCACTGAGCAAAAACAGGCGCGCATTGAAGAGATCAAAGCCCGGGTGAATGAAATTAAAGCAATGGATAAGTCGGAGCTTACCAAACAGGATAAAAAAGAACTACGTACCGAATTGAAAGGTTTAAAACACGAAGCAAACGCTTTAGGCGGCGGCGGTATTTATCTTTCTGTTGGTGCTATTATCATCATCATCCTGGTATTGATCCTGATACTGTAATTTATATACAAATTGAAACAAAAAAGCCTCCCGGTATAAACGAGAGGCTTTTTTGTTTTAAAACAAGCCTAACTGGCCCTTATCATCTAACTGGATATCATCCGGATTGGTGATCTCAAAGTCGACCTTTTTATGAACTTCCTTGGGCTGATCATCAGGCTCCGGTTCTTTGGCCGGAGACTCTGCCACTGCCGGCTTTTCGGCTACCGGCGCTTTGGGCTTCGGGTCAGTTTTGGGCTGCTCCACTTCTTCCGTTTCTTTCTGCCCGGATGCGTCTGATTCTGCCTGTTCGTCCGTTATTGTTTCCGGTTCTTCAGCCTCAGCGTCAACAACATCATCAGCGCTTTCACTGTCGGCTATTAGGTCCACCGATTTTACCGGGAATTGCGACAGGCGGTTGCCCATGGCCTTCATCCCTTTTACATCAATCAGTTCGGCCAGGTTTATTTCAATCGTTTCGGGAGTTTGATCTTTACCTTTCAGTTGTACCAGACTCACCAGCGGCGATTCTTTTGCTATCAATATTAATTTCGATCCGGCTTCTTCGCTGATGATGCTTACCTGTTTACCCAATGCTATAGGCTCAAACGAGAAACGCTTTACCATATAGTTTTTCGATTTGCCATCCAGGTGAATAACCGAGTAAACTTTTTTAGGATTGTATTTTTCGATAAGGATCATCTTATCATCAAAATGATTGTTCAGATCAAAGCTGGTGAGTTCGTACACGCCGTTGCTCAACACATTCAATATGCGGTCGTCGCCATCAAATTCGCCCAGGTATTTGCCACGACTATCGGCATTCAGGCGTTTCAGGATATCGTCGTACCAGATCTTTCTACCGGCCAGTGTGGATACACCTTTGCTTTTCAGGATGATCTTTTTAACCGGGTATTTGGTGATGATATTACCCATCGATCCACGACCTTTGATAGCCAGGGCGGCAAAATCTTCGTCGAACTGCAGCTTTTTGAGTTTGGAATGTGGTTTAAGCTGCACGTTCACTACTTCGGCTTCGCCATTTGGATTGGCCGAGAAGTAAAGCACCTTGGTACCCTTAGTGCCTTTGGTAAGGTCGTACTCCTTGTCGCGGGTTACACCCACCACCGAAAAGCGCTTGATATAGCTGATACCACTTGTACCATCCTTATAAATCATGTTGTACACCGTGCGCTCATCGTTCTTTTTAAATACAGCTACGTGGATGATCTCCTTACCCACAAAAACCTTGTCCTGCACCTTAGTAATAATGCAGCGCCCATCGGCACGGAAAACGATGATCTCGTCAATATCCGAGCAATCGCCAACCAGTTCTACAGAACCATCTTTTTTAAGCCCCGAACCGATAAAACCATCCTCGCGACTTACATATAATTTGATATTGGCCAGGGCCACCTGGGCGGCTTCTACCTTATCAAAGGTGCGCAGTTCGGTTTTACGTTCGCGATCTTTGCCATATTTTTCCTTCAGTTTTTCAAACCAGGCAATGGTATAATCAGTAAGGTGTTTCAGGTGATGTTTTACCTGTTTGATCTCGTTCTCCAGGGTTTTCATCAGCTCATCCGCCTTCTTCACATCAAAGCGGGTAATGCTGCTCATCGGCTTATCGATCAGCTTTTTATAATCCTCGGGCAATATCTCGCGGTAAAACTGCGGGAAGAAAGGCTCGAACAAACGGTTCAATACCTCCAGTACAGCTTCAAAATTACCTGAGTTTTCATATTCGGGGTGTTTGTACATCCCCTCCTGTATAAATATTTTGAGTAAGGAGCTAAAGAAGATGCGCTCCATCAACTCTTTCAGCCTGATTTCCAGTTCCTGTTTCAGCAGGTCGCGGGTAAAATGAGTGCTCTCGGCAAGCATGTCATTTACGCTCATGAAGCGTGGCTTATCATCCTGGATAACGCAGGTATTGGGCGATATGGATACTTCGCAATCGGTAAAGGCGTACAGCGCGTCGATAGTTACATCGGGCGAAATACCGGGTGCCAGGTGAATAATGATCTCGACATTCTGGGCGGTATTATCTTCGATCTTTTTGATCTTGATCTTACCCTTATCATTGGCCGATATTACACTATCGATCAAACTGCCGGTAGTGGTGGAGAATGGGATCTCGGTTATAGCCAGCGTTTTTTTATCGCGCTCCACAATTTTAGCGCGTACACGGATCTTACCGCCGCGCTGCCCTTCGTTATATAACGAGGCATCGGCCATACCACCTGTAGGAAAATCGGGTACCAGGTTTGGCCGCTCGCCCTTCAATACGCCGATAGATGCATCCAGCAGCTCAATAAAGTTGTGGGGTAATATTTTGGTAGCCAAACCTACGGCGATACCTTCGGCGCCCTGTGCCAGCAGCAAAGGGAACTTTACCGGCAGGGTAATAGGCTCCTTGTTACGACCATCATAACTGGCCTGCCAAACGGTAGTATCGGCATTAAAAACAACATCAAGGGCGAATTTCGACAGGCGCGCTTCAATATAACGCGGTGCCGCGGCCGAGTCGCCGGTTACCGGGTCGCCCCAGTTACCCTGGCAATCGATGAGCAGGTTTTTTTGGCCAATCTGCACCATAGCATCGCCAATAGAGGCATCACCATGCGGGTGATACTTCATGGTATTACCTATTACGTTGGCAGCCTTGTTAAAACGCCCGTCGTCCATTTCCTTAAGGGAGTGGAGGATACGGCGCTGTACAGGTTTTAAACCATCGTTGATATGCGGAACGGCACGGTCGAGAATTACGTAAGAGGCATAATCCAGAAACCAGTTTTCGTATAACCCGTCGAGAGAGGTAACATTATGTAATTTTTGTTCATTGCTGTCGGGGATATCGTTTTGATTCAGATCTTCACTCATTATATGCTAAAAAACTTTTCGATGGGTAAAGATAAAAAATTATGCGCGGATGTGCCGACGGCGGATTTACACATTTTAGATTTTGTTAACAATTGGGGACAAAATCTAAAAAATGTTCTCTGTGCTTCATTGCGAGGTACGAAGAAGGAGCCCCCTCTAAACGGCGAAGCCCTCATGTAATAATCTCCCTCAAAGGGGGAGACTTCAAAAAAACGGCTAAAGCCCTCTCCTTTGGAGAGGGTTGGGTGAGGCTCCTATTTCTTAACTCTTAATCTCCTGGCTCTCTCACTTCACTATATCATTACAAATAAACAAACCATACTTGTTATCCATATTCAATACTTTGCCTTCCAGCACGCTTTGCCCGGCGCTGGCGGGGTTATTTCCCCGGCCCAGTGGCCAGCTGCCGTTAGTATATAAAATACTGATACCCGCGGTACTTGCCAGGCTCAATCCAAAATCGGTACAGTTATTTTTATTGAGGTTGTAGTTTTTCATGTCGTACTGTTTTATCACTCTAAGTATCCTTTTAAACCGGCGCTCGGATATGAATTTGCCCACAGTTTCGTCCCAGTCATGCTGTTCATCATTTTTAAAAACGGAGCCTGTTGTAGGGAACAATGGTGTGGCCGATAAAAAGTGATCTTTTTTGGGATAAAAACCGAACGACCGGGACACCGATGTGGAATCGGTATTATATTTTATAAGGGTAATAAAGGTATGCCCTACTTTACTGAGTTTCACAAATATTTTTCGTTTGCCCGATACCGGTTGTGAAATATGGATCAGCAGGGCATAGGCCGAAGCTTTTTTACCATCATCAAAAGGATCAATGATATTGGCCAGCTGCGTAGTCGGCGATTTTACTTCACGGGCTGTATACTGGTAATTATTTGAATCGGCTAATATTTGCTCATCCTTATGGTTAATGGTCAGCAAACCGGTTACCGAAGTATCACGCTGTAAAGCAGCCAGGGTAAATGCAGGTTTACGCTCTGCTATATAGGTAGTGTCCCAGGCGGCGGAATCAATCAAATGTGTATTTGCATCTTCCCCCACGGGCAGCGTTTTAAAATAACACTTCATCGCCAGCGAATACATCCGGAGCCGGGCGAATATATTGGCCATATGATAATAAAACTTATGACTACGTTTTTTATCGGCAGTAACGGCTTTTAACTGGTTGGATTTTAAAAGATCAACAACGGGACGGGCATCATGCTTTTTCCCATAAACATCAAGGTCGGCAATTCTTTGCAGATAGCTATCTTCGTCAAAGTCGGCCGCGTTCAGGGTATTATCTGCAACAACATCAGGCTTTTTTATGGTATTTGCGGCCATTACCCTGCTATGCACACCACCCGAGTCGACCCTTAACTGCGCATACCTAACTACCGGAACATCCTGTGCATAAAGCGGAATTTGAAACGATAGTGATATAATAGCGCTATATCCTATCCATCGTAATAATGCTTTCATTGAATTGCGGTTTGGTTGAACAAACGGTTATTAAAAACGAAAGCCTTTCATAAAAACTGAAAGGCCAACAATATATATTTATCTGTATTTTATACTGTCGCCTTTACCATAACCGTGTGCTACAACACATAACGTTGCATACAGAATTAATGATATAAGCGGCATTTGTAATCATATGGATACAAACATACGAATAGTCTACAATTTTAGTAGTCATTTTGTAAAAGATTTTTGTACACTTGTTTAACTTCACCCCAGCTCTCTCCTTTGGAGAGGGAGCTAAAAACAAAATGCAAGGCAAAGTCACTTCCTTTAGTGAGGGTTTAGGTGAGGTAGATAGTTAGTTTTTTATACTTGTTTGTTTTAATATTATAGTTATTACATGAATACTTACGCGTTAATTACCGGGGCCAGTAAAGGCATAGGTCGGGCTTTAGCCATACAGCTGGCTAAAAAAGGTTATCCTGTTTTGCTGGTGGCCCGTTCTGCGGATGAGTTGCAGACATTGGCAACGGAAATAATAGTACAATACCAGGTAAAGGCCCAATGGCTCGCTATCGACCTATCTGATAACGATGCTGCTGAACGGGTTATCAAATGGTGTACCGATCATGTCTATGCCGTATCTGTATTGATCAACAACGCGGGATACGGCCTTTGGGGCAGTTTTGAAACTGTAGACATAGCTGGGCAACTCAACGTGATCGGTTTAAATATCAATACGCTGGTAAAACTAACGCATGCGTTTATCCCTTTATTAAAGCAACAATCACCGGCTTATATTTTAAACGTGGGCAGTACAGCAGCCTACCAGGCCGTACCTACGCTGGGGGTTTACTCGGCAACTAAAGCTTTTGTACTGTCATTTACCCGGGCTTTAAGATATGAGCTTAAAAGTTCTCCGATATCGGTAAGTTGCCTTAGTCCCGGCCCTACCGATACGGGCTTTGCCCATCGCGCAGGTTTGGATGCCTTTGCCGATCTGGCTGCTAAATTCAATATGCAGCCCGAGGAAGTAGCAGCAATAGGACTGAAAGGACTGTTCAACAAAAAGGCCGAAATTATACCCGGTTTATTAAACAAGCTTTCGGTGACCGGGGCCCGGCTCTTGCCCAAAGCCCTTATTGAAAAAATAGGCGGCGATTTGTACAAGAGTAAGTAGCACCCCCTCTAAACGGCGAAGCCCTCATGTAATAATCCCCCCCGAAAGGGGAGACTTTTAGAAAATATTTTAAAGCCCTCCCTTTTGGGGAGGGTTGGGTGGGGCTCCTCCTCGCAATGACATGTTAAATAAGGTTTTAAAAAATATTTTCATAATTATTTGTTTTTTCCGATTCACTTCCTACATTTGCAATGTCTATTAAATCTATAGACATTATATATTAAATAATTGACAACACAAATTTTACATATCACCAACGCATGTTACATGCGAATGCCTTTCGCCAGGAGGGTAATGGTTTGTTGTTGTTGTTGTTGATCTTTTTCATCCCGCTGCACACCGTAATACCATGACCGGCTATCACATAGCCTGGGATTTTTCACATTATTTTTCCACCGTTTACATTTTCAACATGAGTACTGTATATAAAAAATTCACCTTAGGCGATAAGCTTACTACCGAACAACACAACTTTTTTAATGAGCACGGATTTATCCATTTCAAAAATTTTATTAATCCCGAAACCGTACAATCAATTACCCGGGCATCTGAGCAGGTGCAGGAGCAATGGATAAAAAACGAGGTAGCCAAGGTGAATGGCGTACCTATAAAATATGGCAAAGATCTGAATGGCGACACTATTGTACAGCGTTTCGCTTTTATTAACCAGCACCACCCGGTATTTGCCGAGTTTATACAGGATCCCCGCTTTAATACTTTGCTTGATCTTATTGGCCCTGATGCCAGGTTTGGTACACATGAAAAAGATGGAATGGTATTGAATCATTACGTAAACAGCGAACAAAGCAGCTTTACCAAAATGGGCTGGCACACCGATGGCTTGCGCGATATCTTCCACGGACAAAAATTAAACCCGATGCTTAATGTGGGTATCCACCTGAGTACCCTGAAACCAGAGAATGGAGGACTAAGGATACTACCCGGAACTCATAAACAGGGCTTATACCAAATGTTGTTTAAAAAGAAATATTTCCTGGATCATGATGCTGATGAAAATGAACTGGCCATTACACCAGAAGCCGGCGACCTCACCATTCATGACGGCAGGTTATGGCACCGGGTAGCGCAGTCGTCGGTAGTTGGCGAGGACAGTCGCCGCAGGGTAATCTATGTACCCATTATTGCGGGGAAATATGCTCCGAAAGATGCCAACAGCCCTACTGTGTTTTATCAAAAATTTGCAGGCTTAGTTAAATAACCAGATGCTTATACTCTTATTATTCGGCTATTTGGCACGCACAGGTAAGCTTGCCCCGGCACAAAACGCGTTACTCAAATTAAAATATTATTATAAAGGCAGGCGAGCTGCTTTTGTACGTGTATTAAGCTAACGCGAAATATTATAAATGAAAAAACAATTACAATTTAATCTACTAAATACATAGATTTAATAGAATTAATATTATATTTGCAACAGAAAGTTTATAAATGGTGGTTCATTTAATATAAGCAAGCAGGTGCTGGTTCGGCAGCAAACGGATGGGTTCGATTCCCTCCCCTGCATCTCTCTTCTCTCATATTTATGTTTTATAATTGGTTAATTAGAGTTCCTGCCCATCAGGAGCTCTTTTTTTGTTTTATCCTCTGCGAGTAATGCCATTATTTAAGACTACTCCGGAGGAGTAAAAGCTTTGTAGTAGACAAACAATAAGTATTTAGCATGCCGGAGGTATGCAACGGATGTGCAGTACCTCCGGCACTGAATAGGAATTTACCCTTTTCTACAAAGCTTTAACCCCTTTGGGGTTTAAAAAAACCTTAAATAATGACATTACTCTTAAAAGCTCAATTATTTTTTAAATGAAGAGGCGCCTACTTGCGCCTCTTACATCATAATATTTTTAAACCTTAATAAGTATCCTCTTATGTGATTATTTAACGATTTGATAAAATCAATTTTACTTATTAAAAAAATTTAAAAAGTAGTTGAAATTAAAAATTAGTTTTATTAAGTTTGTAACAATAATGTACAGCATGTTATTCAACGGAATTTACTTGAGCCTCATGTCGGTGAGGTTTAAAAGGTTTTGTTAATTGGTTTGATAAAAATCCTCGTTTCGGCGGGGGTTTTTTGTATAGTGACTTTTTTTATTCATCATATAACTAAAACACAGGTTCTTAGAAAATTATGGCCCGATTAAATTTATTGGAAGAGACCCGGTACGAGAAGCTACCGGTAAGCGTTTATGGCAGTCAACAGGAAGCCTCACTGGCAGTAGCCGCCCGCATTGCTAAACTGATCCGTGATAAACAATCACGTGGCGAAAA
>NZ_JABGNA010000014.1 GCF_013149275.1 Mucilaginibacter sp. SG564 | reverse complement strand
TTATCTTCCCATGAACAATCTTTAACCAGCCATGGCGTATCAAAACGGGTGAGTTCAGAAGCCGCTGCTTCATCCAGAACAAACTCTACATGATCAGACAATTGCAGGTAAGTAGCCGGCACCTCGCCCGACATTTCGCCTTCTACCGCTTTTTTGATGATAGGTGCTTTTTTCTTGCTCCAGGCCATCAGGATAATTTCGCGGGCTTTAAAAATGGTACCAATACCCATGGTGATGGCTTTGGTAGGCACATTGGCTTTACCACCAAAATCACGGGCGGCATCGCTGCGGGTCAGGTCGTCCAAAGTTACCAAACGGGTCCCCGAGTTAGGAGCAGAACCCGGCTCGTTAAAACCGATGTGACCGGTACGGCCAATACCCAGGATCTGGAGATCAAGGCCACCGAGTTCTTCGATCTGGCGCTCATAGTTTAAACAGAAAGCCACCACATCGTCCTTATCCAAAGTACCATCGGGGATGTGTACATTGGCTTTATCAATATCTACATGGCTGAAAAGGTTCTCATACATGAAAGTAACATAGCTTTGGGCTGCATCAGGTTTCATGGGATAATACTCATCGAGATTGAAAGTGATCACGTTCTGGAAAGAAAGCCCTTCCTCCTTATGTAGCCGCACCAGTTCGTTATACACACCAATAGGAGTAACACCGGTAGCCAAACCGAGCACAGCTTTTTCGCCACGTGATTGTTTATCACGGATCAGTTTAGCAATGCGGGCGGCTACTGCCAGTGAGGCTTCCTGTTGACTGCCATAAACGCTTACCGGCAGCTTCTCGTACCGGGTCTCTTCCAATAAATTTAATCGGGCCATGTATCAGTATTTATAAGTTTATATGCTTGTTTCAAAACAAATATATCAGATATTTAGGTAGTGAGGGCATTAATTTCTCTTACTTTAATTCGCAAACGTTTGTGTAAAGTCCCTGTCCTTTGGATAAGATCTCTTATTCATTTAACTTTTGCAAAGCCCGGCAACAAATTGTAATTTAATGCCATGTTACCGTTCAATCAAAACCTGCAACAGCTGTTTACTATCGCCCAAAAAGATAAAAAAACGGGTATCGGTTTAATGTCTGGAACGTCGCTTGACGGACTCGATATTGCCTTGTGCAGTTTTACCGGTAGCGGTCTGCAAACCCAATTTAAACTGTTGCAATTTATTACCATACCCTATTCGCAAAGTTTTAAGGACGAGGTACAGCAGGTATTTGCCCGAAAAACGGCCGATCTGGAACAGGTAACTTTACTGAATGCTTTCATTGGCAATTATCATGGCGAACTGGTTTTGGAAGCTTTAGCAGGTTGGGGTATAGATACTACCGCCGTTGATTTTATAGCCAGTCACGGACAAACCATCTACCATGCACCGCAGCGGCTGCATCACCGGGCCAATTACCCGAATGCCACCCTGCAAATTGGCGATGGCGACCATCTTGCGGTAAAAACCGGGATATTAACCATCAGCGATTTCAGGCAGAAGCATATCGCGGCCGGTGGTGAGGGGGCGCCATTAGCTTTATATGGAGATGTGCTGCTGGGTAGTAAACCGGGCGAGAGCCGCATATTGCTCAATATTGGCGGTATCGCTAACCTTACTTATCTGCCTGCCGATGGCGATACCAGTCAGATCTTGTGCACCGATATCGGTCCGGGAAATACGCTGATCGATGCTGCATGCCGTAAGTATTTTAATAAGGCCTATGACCAGGATTCGGCTATTGCCTATAGTGGTAAGGTAAATGAGGATCTGCTCAGGGCATTGCTTAACCATGCTTTTTTTGAAGAAGCTCTCCCAAAAACAACCGGTCCGGAATTGTTTGGATTGGCTTATGTGGAACAGGCGCAGTTGCGCACGGGTACGGAGCACATAAAAAATGAGGACCTGGTAAGTACCTTAAGCATGTTTACCGCGGTGGCCATTGAGCATTTTATCCGGACAAATATTGAAGCGAATGACCTGCATATATTTATAAGCGGTGGCGGTGCCAGAAACCCATTTGTAGTAAACTATCTGAAACAGGCGCTGGCCGATACCCTTATTGCCGATACGGGCAGCCTGGGGATTGACCCCGATGCTAAAGAAGCTATCCTATTTGCCCTGCTGGGTAACGAGGCTTTGTGTGGTGAGCCTATGACCATTGGTAATAATCCAGCGGTGCTGATGGGTAAGTTTAGCTTTGCGGGGTAGACTTGTAAATCAAATTATCACTAATGAATTCGTTATATTTGAATTATGGGAGTAAAGGAATTATCGTCAGATGCTTTAAATGAGCAACAAGTGTTGATGTTGAGACTGCTAAAAAAGCCTCTGCCAGAAGCTGACTTTGCGGAGATCAGGCGTTTGGCCGTGAAATTATTGTCAAGGCGATTGGACCAAACTGTGGACGACTGGGAAAATAAAGAGAATATTACAGAGCAAAGTTATGATGAGCTAAGTAAATCACATTTTCGTGGCCCCTCCAAAAAGCATTAATGAAAATTGTGCCGCGCCAAAAAATATTAATGAAAGTTGTACTTGATTCCAATATACTTCTGGTTGCGATTGGAAAAAGAAGTCGCCACAGACCAATTTGGGATGCATTTATAGCTGAAAAATATAACCTGATAGTTGCCGAGGAATTAATATACGAATATGAGGAGATATTACAACGATATTCAGCTCCTGGTGTAGCTGAAATTGTAGTGGATATCTTTGTTGAAGCACCCCAGGTAATATATCAACAAGTTTATTATTCCTGGAATTTAATAGAGCAGGACCCTGATGATAACAAATTTTTTGACATTGCTGTAGCTGCTAATGCTGATTATCTCGTAACCAACGACGTACACTTTAATATCGTTAAAAACCTTGATTTTCCTTCTGTGAAAATTATTTCTGCCGATGAGTTTTTGAACATAGTAAAAGGTTTGTAACCCAATCGAATAAGCTATCTGCTTTTACAAAAACAAAACATATTATTCCTTACTTTAGAATAATATGCTACCATTACTAATTGCCGAACAAATACGCCAGGCTGATGCCTACACCATAGCTCATGAGCCTATCTCGTCCGTTGATCTGATGGAGCGAGCCTCCAAGGCCTTTGTGGGCTGGTTTATCAATCATTTTCCGGATAAAAAACAAACCATCAGCTTTTATTGCGGTACCGGTAATAACGGCGGCGATGGGTTGGCCATTGCGCGTATACTGCATCAGCATCAGTATAAAAAACTAACAGTAAGGATTATTCGTTACAGCGATAAAACCACTGCCGATTTTGATATTAACCTGGAGCGCTTAAAACAAATTGATATCCCGGTAAGCGAAATAAATAAGGGTGATGAGCTACCCGATGAAAACAGCTCGATCATTATCGACGCGCTTTTAGGCAGCGGCCTCAACAAACCCCTTACCGGTGACTATGAACGCCTGGTGAAACACCTCAATGCCCTCAAAAAAACTGTTGTAGCGGTTGATGTACCCACAGGACTTTTTTGCGACGGAGAGATACAGTTGGATTCCACAGCTATTGAAGCCGACCTGGTAATCACTTTTCAGCAACCAAGAATCAATTTTTTGTTGCCCGAATCGGCACCCTATATCCATTGCTGGGAGGCGGTAAATATTGGTATCAACGAAAAGTATGTGCAATCCATCAACTCGAGTTACCGGTTTGTGGAAGAAAAGGATGTAAAGATCTGGCTCAAGCCACGCCGGCATTTTAGCAACAAAGGTACTTATGGGCATACGCTCATCATTGCCGGGAAAGCCAAAACCATGGGAGCGGCTTTGCTCAGCGCTTCGGCGGCTGCTCATGCCGGAGCGGGACTTACAACAGCCTGCGTGCCCGAGAGTGGCCTTACCGCGCTGAATAGCTATCAGCCCGAAATCATGGCCATTGTGCGTAATGAGAGTGAGTTGCCCGGAATTGAATGGGATAAATTTAGTTCGATAGCTATAGGACCGGGCTTGGGTAAGGATGATGATGCTTTTGTGTTATTATCGGCATTGATCAAAAATCATAAAAAGCCCATCGTTGTTGATGCCGATGCCCTTAATTTACTGGCTGAACATCCTGACTTATTAAAAAAATTACCAGCCGGGAGTATTTTAACACCCCACATGAAAGAGTTTGACCGCCTGTTTGGCGAACATAAAAACTGGTGGCAACGCTTGCAAACAGGTATGGAGCAGGCTAAAAAACTAAATATCCACATCATTTTGAAAAACGATTACACCATAACCTTATCTCCCGAGGGCCGGGCTTACTTTAATTCGTCGGGGAATGCAGCTATGGCGTCGGGCGGTATGGGCGATGTGTTGACGGGAATAATTGCCGCATTGCTGGCACAAAAATACACACCGCTGCAAGCTTGTCTTATTGGTATCTATATACACGGCAAAGCCGGTGATGAATTGGCTTTACCCAATAGGTTAAGTGTGGTTTTACCAGGCAAGCTCATAACCCAATTGCCGCTTACCATGGCCAAATTAATGGCATAAAAAAAACGGTTGCAAGTATTGATACAACCGTTTTTGATTAACTATTAACTGATCTTATAAAGAACTAAATACTCAAATTTATAGGGTTAGATTCATGATATTCATCAGGTTTTTTAATCTAACTACACATAAGACGCACTAAGTACCCCAATAGTTACAAAAAAACAAATATTTCGTTTAGAATTCGGTTAAATAATTGTTAAATAACATGATAAGGTACTGGTTTATTTGCAAAAATAACCTAAAATGACTTAAATAGGGTATAAATTATGTTAAAAATTGTTAAAACTAATTGGAATGGGGGATGACTCCCGGAGACTGTAATATGATATAAATAAGAAAATTGAAGAGGATAAGGTGGATCAGAATTTACCCAAAACCACCATCTGATCCATGGTTGGATTAACGCTGCCGCCTTTTGGTTCCAGAGTTATGGCAAAGGCATCTGCAAGTGCTATTGGCTTCATCTCCTTCATACCGGTCGAATCATTTTTGGCGTCAAAAACACCAAGGTCAACAGGTTTTCCGCCAACTAATGCCCAAAGTTGATATTGGTGATCTTTATCATTCTCGGGCAGTTTGATATTACCCATATCAATCATTACTTTTTTCCTGGCTGCGCTAAAGGCAACCGTTACAACCGAGGCCGGAGTTTTAGCAGTTCCCTGTAATTTTAATAATTTGAACGACGGGTCGCGGAATATCCCCAACTCCCTGTCCATTAAGTTTACACGGTTACTAAAGTGTTGATTTTGCAATTGTATAGCTTCCAGTTGGTTGTTGGATTGCTGTAGGCGCGAGTAAACACGTACCAAAGCAACGGTGCTGGCTATTAACAAGGCTAAGCTGGCCGCGAAGGCATATTTATAAAAATTAGTTTCCTTACGGGCAGTTAACTCAACTACTTTGTGATTAACCGGGTGTGGCTTTTCGGGAAAGTTGTTATCGTCGCCAAAATTGGTGAGAATGCTGCCCATTACACGGTCGCGTAAGTTTTCTGATGGTTCAACGGCGTTTTTCAGAGCATATGCTTCCAGGGAGCGCTCAATTTCATCCAGTTCCGCTTTCACGGCAGGATGCTTTTGTGCCATCTCTTCTACTTGTAACCTTTCGTCGGGGCTTACATCCCCCAGAACGTAAAGTTCAAGTATTCCTGATTCAATATATGCTCTTATATCTTCCACTACTTCAATTAAAATGTTTTCTGAGTTGCTGGATACCCATTCGCAACCGTGTTTTTATGGTACCCAGCGGAACGCCTAATTCATCGGCAGCTTCCACATGTGTGTAACCTTTAAAATACACCAGATCGATTATTGATTTTTGTTCAGGCCTTAATGTCTCAACCAAATCTTTAACACCCATCAACTCAGGCTTATAAACTGTATTGTTTTGTTCGTCAATAGAATTTACGGTATTTTCAAGTTCCTGGTTTTTGTTCTGATTCTTAAAATCTTTTGATCTGATCTTATCTATAGCCAAATTGCGCGCAATATTTACCATCCAGGTAAATAAGCGGCCTTTTTCTGTGCTATAACTGGAGAAGGAGTGCCAGATTTTTACAAAAGTTTCCTGTAAAACATCTTCGGCAATGGCGGTATCAATAACGATACGTGAAATTACACCGAACAGTGAAGCAGAATACATATCATACAAAGCCTCAATAGCAATTTTTTCATGATTTCTCAATGAAAAAACTAATTGCTCTTCGGTTAGTGATATTTTATGTTTCTTACTCAACAGCGTGAATATATAAAGGAATTATCATATATCAAACAGATGTTTTTCTGCATGATAAGATGAGCGTACCAATGGGCCACTCTCTACGTATTTAAAACCTTTATCTAATCCAAATTGTTTTAACCGGGCAAACTGATCCGGATGGATCCAGTCAATTACCGGGTGGTGGTTACGGGTAGGCTGCAAGTATTGGCCTAAAGTAAGTATATGTACACCTGCGGCCAGCAAATCGTCCATAGCTTCTAAAATATCATCCTCGGTTTCGCCTAAACCCAGCATAATGCCCGATTTGGTGCGTAAACCAGCTTCTGATACATGTTTTAAAGCTTCAAGGCTACGATCATACTTAGCCTGGATGCGTACCTCTTTGGTCAAACGGCGCACGGTTTCCAGATTATGAGATACTACCTCCGGACGAGTTTCCAGCACACGTGCCAGATTATCCCAGTTACCCCTGAAATCGGGCAATAAAGTTTCTAATGTAGTATCCGGACTTTCGCGACGTATGGCATTGATGGTTTCGGCCCAGATAATGGATCCACCATCTTTCAGATCGTCACGGTCAACAGAAGTGATTACACAGTGTTTTACCTGCATCAGTTTTACCGAAGTAGCTACACGGTTAGGCTCATCTATATCAACAGCCAGCGGCCTGCCAGTGGCTACCGCGCAAAACGAGCAAGAGCGGGTGCAAATATTACCCAGTATCATGAAGGTGGCTGTACCAGCTCCCCAGCACTCGCCCATATTGGGGCAATTGCCACTTTCGCAAATGGTATGCAGCTTATGTTCATCAACCAAACTGCGTACATGCGTATACTCTTTTCCAATAGGAAGTTTAACCCTCAGCCAATCAGGCTTACGTTGAGGTTGTTGGTTAACAGCTGGAACTACCGGTAATTCAATCATGGTACAAATGTAGTTAAAAACCAAATAACCCATTGTGGGCTACAATGCAAGTTTTACGAATAAATTATAATAGATATGCAGAAGCAAGGGGCAAGAATAGGGAAACAAGATAAAATACGCCTCATTATTATCATCACGTCATTGCGAGCGTAGCGTGGCAATCCCCAACTATACAGAGTGGCTCTGCTTATCGGGGATTATTAATTTTTTGATTGTTTTTTTATCGGTATTAATGAGCTCCCTCTGGTCGGTTGTCCACGTCGTTCCTCCTCGCAATGACGCGTGGCTGTGTATACTAAGAAAATGCTAATTTAAAACCGATAGTGCTTCGTCAACCGAGATCTGACCGTGTGATTGATCAAGCACGCATTCGCCATCTTTGATTAGCAATAGCTGAGGCGATTCGTGATGTACCTGAAAAATGTCGGCTACCTGTTTTGACAGGTCGCGGTAAGTAATCAGATCTAAGAAATAAAGGGGCATATCTTCGGGAAGATCTTCCCAATCCAATTCAAAACGTTTTTTTGCCATCATGCTGATCGAACAGCGGGTGCTATGTTTAAATATCAGGCTGTAACCCTGGTGTTGTTTAATGCTATTCAATTGATCTGCCGACTCCAACGAAATCCAATTCATAAAGATAATGATATAGTGTACAGTGCTATAAGTAAAACTAACTTACAAAATAACACAAAAAACTCCCTATAGCTTTAAGCGAAAATAAAAAATGACAATTACCTGTTAACGACCGCTTTTTGGATACGAACCATAAGCCGGGCATAATTTGTTGGAGCATGATGAGATTGTGCAACCAACCACCAGGGCTATAAACGCTATGTAAATAATTTTTTTCATCGTATTAATTGATATCGGTTTTACGTTGATCAGCCTTTTAAGGTTTCAGCAAGGTGCGCCATTTTTATAGCGGTAATGGCAGCCTCGTCGCCTTTGTTACCATGTTTACCACCGGCACGGTCAATAGCCTGTTGCTGGTTATCGGTGGTTAGTACACCAAATATAACAGGTTTTGAATATTTTATGGCAACATTACTTACCCCATTTGCCACAGCATCGCAAATAAAATCAAAATGGCGGGTTTCGCCCTGTATCACACAACCCAGGCATATTACTGCTTCCAGGCCACCTTTTTTCAACAACAGATCTGCACCCGAAGTAAGCTCAAAACTACCGGGTACCGGGTATACAACAATGTTTTCGGGCAGGGCGCCATTATTTACCAGGCTTTGATAAGCGCCCTGGTAAAGTGCATTGGTGATCTCGGCATTCCATTCAGCTACAACAATGCCAAAGCGGTATGGTTGTGCTGATGGTATTTCGGTATTTGAAAAATCTGATAGGTTTTTAAGCTGTGTAGCCATTTTGTTGTAAAGTTAAAATGTTGAAATGTTTTAAAGTTGAGGTTACCCTTTTAAACGATTAAAGGTTGTAAAATTACAGAGATTTAGTTCCCATAACCTTACAACCTTTAAGCCTTACAACTTTTAACAAATTAAAGTTTCGCTTCGGCGCGAGCTATATACTCGTCAATATTTTGTGCTTCCGCGCTTTCAGGATATTCTGATTTTATTCTTTTGTAAGCCTCAGTTGCTGATTTATTGTCTTTTTGTTCTTCATAAACCAAGCCCAGTTTCTTTAAGTAAAGTGGCGATAAGAACTTGTTTTTAGCTTTATCAACAGCTTTATTAAATGACGAAGCCGCTTTATCATAGTCTTTCAACTCTACATAAGCATCGCCTGTACTACCCAAAGCTTCGGCAGCTACCATGCTGTCGTCGCCGCGATAGTTGTTCAGGTTATCAATAGCTTTGCGGTATTCGCCTTTATTCAAATAAGCAGTACCTAAGTAAAAATAAGCCAGGTTAGCAGCTTTGGTGTTGCTGTAATCGGTAATGATTTTTTCAAAACCCGGGTAGCTGGCATCGCCTTTAATAGCTTTGTCCCAATCTTTTTTAGCCCAAAAATCCTGCGCAACATGCATCTGATCGGCGGCCTGAATCTCGCGAGGGCCCAAATATAATTTCAGATATAAAAGATAAATAGCAATAAGGGCAATGATGGCCCCACCTATAAATAATAGGCTTTTTTGATTCTCGCGCACGAAATTTCCGCTTTGCCCTAAATTACTTTCTGGTGCTGCAGCTTTGGTGTTCGCCTGGGTTTTTGACATTGTTGTTCTAAAATTAAGTGTGCAAAGTTACAGTTTTCAAAATTTCTGGCAATAGCTTTTGTATTAAATCTTTATGGGAGTGGTTTATTAGTTCATTTGTTCATCAATTCATTGGTTTTGATGGTATAAAAAGACATGGATCTGTATTAACCGGCTATGAAAATAAAATCCAATTTAGGCAAACTAATGAACTCATGATACAAGTGAACTAATGAACTAATTCCCTAACTTTGCCTCCCCATTATGTATTTGCAGCAACTGTCAGTTATCAATTTTAAAAATTACCAGGAGGCCGAGCTTGTGTTTAGCGCGGGGGTGAATGCTTTTACCGGTAACAACGGTGCCGGGAAAACCAACCTGTTGGATGCTATTCATTACCTGTCGTTATGTAAAAGTTATTTTAACCCTATCGACAGTCAGCAAATAAAACAGGACGAGGACTTTTTTATCATTACGGGGATATTCAACAAAAACGAGCGAGCCGAAGCAGTGGCCTGTTCTGTTAAACGGAATCAAAAAAAGCAGTTTAAACGCAACAAAAAAGATTATCAGCGACTGGCCGATCATATCGGATTGCTGCCCTTGGTCATGATCTCGCCCTATGATACCAGCATTATTACCGAAGGCAGCGAGGAACGCCGTAAGTTTATTGATAACGTGATATCCCAAACCGATAATCATTACCTGGATGAGCTGATCACTTATAATAAGGTATTGGTTAACCGTAACGCGCTGCTGAAATTGATTGCCGATACCGGCCGGTATGACCCCAGCTTATTAGAGGTGCTTGATGAACAGCTGGCGAATTCAGGCAACCGTATATTTGAAAGGCGTAAAGCTTTTATGGAAAGCTTTACCGCTATTTTTAACAGTCATTACGGTTTTTTAAGTGACGGAGCCGAGCATGTTGACCTGGTTTATGAATCACAACTGTTGCAGGACGATTTTACGGCTTTGCTAAAAAAGAATGTGGAACGCGACCGGGCACTTGAACGTACCACTACAGGCATACATAAAGACGATCTGCAATTCGGCATACATGGTATGTCAATGAAAAAATTTGGATCGCAGGGACAGCAAAAATCATTTTTAATAGCACTTAAACTGGCGCAGTATACATTTTTGTATCAGCAAAAAGGATTTAAACCCTTATTGTTGCTGGATGATATTTTTGATAAGCTGGATGATGAGCGCGTTACCAAGCTGATGAAAATGGTATCCAATAATGATTTTGGGCAAGTGTTTATTACTGACACCAGCGTAAACAGGGTGCAGGATATTTTCAATAAAATAAACGTCGAGGTAAAACTATTTAAAGTAACAGGAGGGGCAATTGATGCGTAAAGCTAATGATAAATCGTTAAAAGAGGCCATAGACCAAATGCTGAACGTTTATAAAATTAAACGACGCTTTGACGAAACTGCTGTTGTGGCCGCCTGGCCCGAATTGGTGGGTAAGCCTGTGGCTAATCGTACCAAAGAATTATTTATCCGCGATAAAAAATTGTTTTTGCGCATCGAATCGTCGGTGATCAAAAATGAGCTCATGATGATGCGTGCCCAGATCATGGATAAGATAAATGAAAAAGCGAACGGGATATTGGTTGAAGAAGTTATTTTTCTTTAGAAAAACGAAATTTGTGTTTTACACCAATATCATCATTGATCATGGAGTAAGCAAAAATGAATATACCCGGAATGATAAAAGCCAGCTGAACCTCGGGGTGGGCTTTATATAACAAAATAGAAGCTGCTGCCAGGCACACAACGAGCAACAGGTATATGATACATTTCAGAAATAGTTTCATACAGTATAGCTTTAAAAATTACCAGGGTTAATAATTAAGGGTAAAGAAAATAATAACCCTGTAAGGTAAATCTACAAAACATATACCAAAAGCAAACAAAAAAATAACATTTACCGGCGTAATTAACTGAATTACACCGGTAAGTTACCTAAAAGTTAAAATCTTTCGAAAGCCGAAAAGAAAAAGTTGCCTTCTATATCGGCATTCTCATCAGAGTCAGACCCGTGAACAGCATTCGCGTCGATTGATTTGGCGAACAGGTTGCGGATAGTTCCTTCTTCTGCTTTAGCCGGATCGGTGGCACCAATCAATTTACGGAAATCTTCGATAGCGTTATCTTTTTCTAAAATAGCAGCTACGATAGGGCCAGATGACATGAAGTTAACCAGTGCGCTATAAAAAGGACGTTCTTTATGCACTTCATAAAACTGACCAGCTTTCTCCGGGCTCAGTGAGGTATATTTAAGAGCGATGATCTTAAAGCCGCTCTTCGTGATCTTGTCTATAATCGCACCAATGTGGCCGTTTGCTACCGCATCGGGCTTAATCATGGTAAAAGTTCTGTTGGTTTTCATTGAAATTATTTGTTTTAATTAATTAGTATCAAGTAGTTAGTATCAAGTATCAAGATTTTCTGCAAACTATTAATGCCGCTTTTAGAAACTGTCTTGATACTTGATACTAATTACTTGATACCATGAGTTGCATTTTTGCTTTTTAAAATTGGCGCAAAAATAGGTTTTTACATCTGTAACATAAAGTGTTTTGAATTAAATTAGATGGTTTGTATTTAATTTATTTATTTAGCTTTGCAACTCTTTTTTAAAATTGATGTTAGACTTAGCTTCGCTTAAAAAACTTTTAGCACAGCCTCAAAAAATAGTGATCACTACCCATCATAAACCTGATGGTGATGCGATGGGCTCGTCGTTAGGGCTATATAATTATCTGATACAACAAGGCCACCATGCCAAAGTGATCACGCCTACCGATTACCCTGATTTTTTGAGCTGGATGCCTGGTAACGAAGAGGTTATTATTTATACCGAACAGTTGGAGCAGTCGGCGACACTCATTGCAGATGCTGATATCATATTTTGCCTTGATTTTAATGCATTAAGCAGGATTAATCAAATGGGCGAACTGGTAGGTGCAAGCAGTGCTTACAAAATCATGATCGACCATCACCTGGAACCCGAGGATTTTGACGACTACCGCCACTGGAACATCAATGCCTGTGCTACTGCTCAGCTTATTTATGATTTTATTGTAAATGAACTGCAGCATCCCGGACTGGTTAATAAAGATGTAGCTACCTGTTTATATACAGGTATCATGACCGATTCGGCATCGTTCAGGTTACCAAATACCACCTCAACTGTACACCGTATAGTAGCCGACCTAATTGACGCGGGCGCGGTTAACTGGCGTATACATGAGTTGGTTTATAACAGCGCATCCGAAAACAGACTCCGGTTCCTGGGGCATTGCCTGGCCAATTGCCTGGAAGTACTGCCAGAGTACAATACTGCTATTATCGCGGTAAACAAAGCCGATCTGGAAAAATACGAAGTAGATACCGGCGATACCGAGGGTATAGTAAACTATGCCTTATCCATGGCCAGCATACGCCTGGCTGCGTTTATTGTAGAGCGGCGCGACAGGGTTAAACTTTCTTTACGCTCCAAGGGCGAATTTCCTGCAAATGAAATATGTAAAAAGTATTTTAGCGGCGGCGGACACCGCAACGCCGCAGGTGGGCATTCTGAACACAGCCTGGAGCAGGTTATACAAGAATTCAAACAAATATTACCAGAATATAAAAAACTATTAATACAGTAAAAAACTAAACATGAAAAGAAAATTGATGTTATTGTCTCTTGCGGCTATAGGTTTAGCGAGTTGCAACGGTGGATTTAAGCAGGGCGATGGTGGCTTGCTTTATAATATTCACACTTCTAAGGGTGGTGCCAAAATTAAAGATGGAGACTTTATAAGTCTTAACATGGTACAGAAAACCGACGGCGACTCTATACTGAACAGCACTTATGAAAACGGCCAAACAATAAAAACCCCTATGCCTACCAAAGAACAGGCAAAAGGCGACTTGCTTATTGCAGGCGTAAGGATGTTAGGTGAAGGAGATAGTGCAACATTTAAAATAGCAGCCGATTCCATATTTAAAAAAGGTCAGCCGCGCCCTCAGAATTTTAAAAGCAAATACCTGGTGTTTGTAGTGAAAATTGAAAAAGTAATAGCCAAAGGCAATCTTAATCAACAGGTTTTTGAAGGCCGTGTAAGAGATTATATTAAATCTTTGAGCGAGGCCGTGAAAAATCAGGAACCAGCCAAGATTAAAAAATATATTGCCGATCATCACCTTACCGTGAGCAAAACTGCATCAGGCTTGCAATACGTGATCACTACTCCGGGTACTGGTGATAAACCAGCAGTTGGTGATACCGCTGTAGTAAACTATACCGGCAAATTAACTACCGGTAAAGTATTTGATACCAGTATTAAAGAAGAGGCTACCAAAGCAAAAATACCTGTTGACCCTATGCGTCAGTTTGCACCTATCCGTATTCCGGTTGGCCAGGCCAAAGTAATACCAGGTTGGGACGAAGGCTTGCAATTGTTAAACAAAGGTGCTAAGGCGATATTCATCGTTCCATCTGATTTGGCTTATAAAGATCAGGGAATCGGCCCAATTGGCCCGTACTCTCCGCTGGTGTTTGAAATAGAGATGGTTAACGTAGTTAAACCAAATCCAAATGCACCAAAACCAGTTGTACCGCAGTTAACTCCGCCACCAGCTAAATAATTTAAAGAAATTGAATATGGCCTTTTTGCCCGCGGGCAAAAAGGCTTTTTTTTGTTGCTTATGAAACGTACTATTTATATCCTGCTGCCTTTACTGGCCTTATTTACCATAAGCGCGAGTGCTCAGCAAACAACCGATCTGAAGAAAACAGCCAATGGCGCGCTGTATAAAATATTTACCAACAATGCCGGTCCAAAGGCAAAGCTAAATGATGTAATCACTTTTAACTTTGTTCAAACTACAGATAAGGATTCGGTATTATACAGCACTTATAAATCGGGCAAGCCGGTACAGGCCCAAATACAGGCTTCACAAAACGTAGGCGACCTGATGGATATTTTTCCGTTGCTGGCCGCTAAAGACAGCGCCCTGGTTAAAGTACCTACCGATTCTGTTTTTAAAGGACATGAAGAGGCCCGCCCGCCGTTTTTTCCGAAAGGCAGTTATTTAACCTTTGTGCTTAAGATTGAGAAAATACAATCATTGAATGAAGCTATTGTGGAGCGGAATGCCGAAGGACAGAAACGAAAAGATAAAGAACTAACCGATGCCAACAACTATTTAGCTGCTAATAAGATAAATGCCATTCCAACTGGCTCTGGCTTAAGATATGTGATTACCAAACCCTCTGTAAAGCGTAAACCCTTATCTGGCGATACAGTTATGGTAAATTACACCGGCCGTATATTGAATGGCAAAGTATTTGACTCCAGCATCGAGGCCGAGGCTAAAAGTGCCGGTTTGGATCAGCCGGGACGCAAATATGAGCCAATAAGTGTAGTGCTTGGCCAGCAGCAGGTAATACCTGGTTGGGACGAGGCTCTGCTTTTACTCAACGAGGGTTCAAAAGCAAAACTGATCATCCCATCGAGCCTGGCTTATGGTGATAGAGGTGCAGGTCAGGATATACCCCCATACACTACATTGATATTTGATGTGGAACTGGTACGGGTTAAACCAGGTAAACATGCCCCGGCTAAAACTGGTGTAGTTAGCCCTGCCAAAAAACGCGTTTACAAAAAACCGCTCACTAAAAAGACAAATTAGTGAGTTGTGAATGGTGAGTAGTGAGTTGGGAAAAATAGCAGGTAAGTTAGATAAATCCTGAAAATTCACCACTCACTTCTCACCATTCTCCTGTTTACTATATTTGCACTATGGTATTAACAGACACGCATACCCATTTATATTACGAAACCATTGCCGATAAGCGCGCGGCACTCATGGAGCGTTGTATCGATAACAACATCAGCCGCTTGTTTCTACCCAATGTCGATAGGGAATCCGTGGCGATGGTGTTTGACCTGGTAAAAGCGTATCCCGATCAATGTTTCCCCATGCTGGGCCTGCACCCCTGCTCGGTAAAAGAAAACTGGCAGCAGGAACTTCAGGATATCCGCGATGCCCATCAACAGCATAAAATTTTTGCCATCGGCGAAATCGGTATTGATCTGTATTGGGATAAAACTACGCTGAATGATCAGATAGAAGCCTTTCGCCAGCAGATCAATTGGGCAAAAAGCCTTAAACTGCCTATTGTTATTCACTGCCGTGATGCCTTTAATGAAGTATATGAAGTACTGCAGCAGGAGCAGGACGAGGATTTGCGCGGGGTGTTCCACTGCTTTACCGGTACGCTGGAGCAGGCTCAAAAAGTAACGGCCCTGGGCTTTTACCTGGGTATAGGCGGAGTGGTTACTTATAAAAATTCGGGTTTAGATAAAGTTGTGGCCGAAATTGACCTTCAACATGTAGTTTTAGAAACAGATTCTCCGTACCTTACGCCCGTTCCGTTCCGCGGCAAGCCTAATGAAAGTTCATACCTGATCTACATTGCACAAAAAGTGGCGGAGCTGCACCAAATAGCTATAGATACGGTGGCCGAAATAACCACCGAAAATTCGAAAAAGCTGTTTGGTATTTAACAACATTTATTTATTGAATTTTATACAGCATACACATATTTCATGAGCCAGATACTGATCATCTATACCGGAGGGACAATTGGAATGATGACCGATCCTGTGACCAAAGTACTTAAGCCTATTAATTTTGAACAGATCATGGACAATGTTCCGGAGCTGGAAAAATTAAATTGCCGCATTAAAGTTCACTCTTTTGATGAGATCATTGATTCATCAAACATGAACCCAGCTATCTGGAGCGAGCTGGCCGGACTTATCCAGTCAAACTATCATGATAACGATGGCTTTGTGATATTACATGGCTCTGATACCATGGCTTATACCGCATCGGCCTTAAGCTTTATGCTCGAAAACCTGGGCAAACCCATCATATTTACCGGTTCGCAATTACCTATAAGTGCTATACGTACTGATGCTAAGGAAAATCTGATGACAGCGATTGAAATTGCCAAATCAAAAAAAGGCGACCGTGCGCGCGTACCCGAAGTTTGTATCTACTTTGATTATAAATTGTTCCGCGGTAACCGGGCATTTAAATATAATTCTTCCAAATTCGAGGCATTCCGTTCGCCTAATTACCCTATACTGGCCGAGTCTGGAGTTCACCTGCGTTTTAGCGCCAACGATATCAGGCACCCGCAGGAGGGTACCGAGCTCATTATCCACAACAACCTGGTAAGCGATGTTGCCGTGTTAAAATTATACCCGGGCATCGGCACTAAGGTGGTTGAAACCATTTTGAATTCTGAAGTACGCGGTATTGTGATGGAAACATTCGGCGCCGGGAATACGACTACGGATGAATGGTTCATCAGCCTGCTCAAAGGTGCTATTGATAGCGGCAAAGTGATTGTTGATATTTCTCAGTGTAAGGTGGGCACAGTTGAACTGGGGCGTTACGAAACCAGCCGTGCATTGAAAGATATTGGTGTGGCCAATGGCTATGATATGACCTTTGAATCGGCCGTAACCAAAATGATGTACCTGCTGGGCATGTTTGATGACCCGGCACAGGTGAAATATTATATGGAGCTTGATTTAAGAGGAGAGATCACGGTATCGTAAGGGTGAGTAGTAAGTAGTGAGTTCTGAGTAAAGAAGAATTATCATCACGTTATTCCGAGCGCAGCGTGGCAATCCCTAACTATACAGAGTAAATCTGCGAAGCCGTCCTGCTAATCGGGGATTGCCACGCTCGCAATGACGTGCTGGAGAACAAATTCCTCATCTCAAAATATCCTTTGATTAATAACCGCCATAAAGCCATCTTTAAACTTTTCGCTTACGGGGATATGCTTATCGCCAATGTAGATATGGTTGTCCTGGATCTTGTTAAGTTGTTTGGTATTAACGATGTAGGAGTTATGTACCCGAACAAACGGAACGGTAAGCTGCTCTTCGATATCTTTTAACCGACGATAGATCAACAGTTGATCGGTATGCGTAACCACCCTAACGTATTCCTTTTCGCCTTCAAAATACAGGATATGCTCCAATAGGATTTTGCGCAGCACTTTGCCCGATTTTACAAAAAAATACTCCTGGTCGGTTTGTGCAGGCAGTGGCGCAGCCACGGGAGCTTTGCCGAAACTGGCTTCTATTTTTTGCTGGGCAGCCAAAAAACGTTTCAGTGTAATGGGTTTCAGCAGATAATCAATTGTTTTAAACGTGTAGCTTTCGGCGGCAAATTCGGAGTAGGCTGTAGTGAAAACAATTTTGGTGTCGGATGGTAATAAACCGGCAAGCTCCATCCCGCTCAAATGGGGCATGTTAATATCTAAAAATATAAAATCAACCTTGTGTTTGTTCTCTTTTAAAAAGGCAAGCGCCTCCAGGCCATTATAGCATTTGGTTAAAAGCTGCCACTGCGTAGTTTGCCCAATCAGCATTTCCAGCAGTTTTACCGCGTTGGGTTCATCATCAATAATAATACAACTTAAATTCACGCTAAAGGAATCTTTAAAAAAGCGGTAAATGATTGTTCGTTCTTATGCGTATCCAACTCAAAATTGTTTTGGTAAAGCAAGGTAAGTCTTTTACGCAAATTAGTTATACCAAAACCATTGCTGCCATTTTGCTTCGGTTTGTCATATATCCGGTTTACGGTTTCAAACATCAGGTAATTATCCTCCTGAACCAGCGAAATTTTGATGCAATTATCAAGGCTCGATTTATCAATACCATGTTTAAAAATGTTCTCTACAAAAGTCATCAGCAACATAGGCGGGATGCGGAGATCGGGATTAAACTGCTTCACAAAAGTAAGCTGCACCTCATGGCGGATGCGTATCTTTTCCAGCTCCAGATAATTCTCCAAAAATTTAACCTCGGTATTGATAGAAACCTCATCCAGTGGGCTTTCATCTAAAAAATACCGCATAATGTCCGATAGACGCTCTATCAGGGCGGCCGTGCGCGGGGCTTCCCGGTAAGCTTCGTAATAAATATTGTTCAACGTATTGAACAAAAAATGAGGTTGTACCTGCGATTTGAGCAGGTTAAGTTCGGCCTGGCTTTTTTGCACCAGAATCTCTTCGGTTTGCTGCTTTAATTTAAAGTACGCGATGGCAATACGGAATATAAAACTAAGCGCGAATATCAATCCTCCGCTCAAAACAAATTTTAATAAAGCTGGCAGTGTCAGTGGTTCGGCTTGTCCGGCCTTGGCAAAGTAAGTATTATAAACAAGGGTGCTTACATAGCCGCGCCCTACCCCGGTAAGCACCAATAATACCAGCGCCAGTAGGCCATACAAAACATACCTGCGGGTTTCATAGAAACGGGGGTATAAAAAACGGATGTTTCCGTATATAATGATCACATAATAAACAATATATATGTTGGTATAAAACGCCCCTTCTTTAAAACCATCCATAGACGAGAAAGACAGGAAGAGTATAATATAAACAGAGATCCAGACCAACCACTGGAGCTGGGTAATAGTAGCCTTACCCTTAAACACTTGCATCATGCCTAAAATTACAAAGGTTTTTTGGTGTTCTGCTTTTTTTTCAACGGTTATGCGGCTTTATTCAACTAACCTGGAGCGATGCTCAATAGATTGATCAGTAGCGGTTTGGTTGAAAGTATGCCATGCTTGGTTAAAAATAGGCCAAGGGCAGTTGAAATGATTTTTGTCGCTAGTTTATAAACAACAGCTTTGATCATTACATAGTAATAAACTTTTTCCTTAACAATTGAATCATGAGAACTGATTGCTCCGTCTTTAAATTTATAATTACCACTTTGGCGCTGTTATGGGCTTTAATGGGCAATTTAAAACCGGTATGGGCACAAGCAGATACCATACGGGTAGCCGACAAAAGACTCCTGACACAGGTACTGAAACCAGGTAACCGGCAATACCTGGTGTATTTTCAAATGCTGAACAACAAAAAGAGCCTGCGCTTCTGGTATTGGATGCGTAATACGGCTATCGAAAACCGCAATGGCGAAAAGGTGTTCACCATAAACCAACATTGGTTTGGCAGCGATACGTTAGCTTACCGGTCCGTATATTCGGTTAACAGAACTGCCGATTTCGCGCCGATTTACCACGCGGAAACCATTAACAATAAGACAAAAGCCTATAACTGGGCGCCTGATAAAATTACCGGAGCTGATAGTGTAAAAGATAATACGGCCAAAAACTTTTCACTGGCTTTTAAGCGCCCCAATTTTAACTGGAACCTGGATATCGAAACCTTTGAAATGCTGCCTTTGGCCGCGGGCAAAACTTTTGTTATCAATTTTTATGATGCAGGTTTAGCACCACCCGAATATGTAACTTACAAAGTAACAGGGAGCGAAATATTAAGTACCTTAAATAACGACAACGTTGATTGCTGGAAGCTTTTTACCGAAAGCGAATACCAGGGTAAGCACTATACCGAAACCTATTGGATAAGCAAAAAAGGACACGAGTTTTTACGGGAGGAGGACACTTTTGACGGGGGATATCGTTACAAGATCAAACTCCCTTTAATGACACCCGACCTGATGAAAAGGTTTAGACGATAAACAACAAAGCCCTCTCTGTTGGAAAGGGCTTTTAAGTAAGGTTTAGGATAAATAATTCTAAAGGCCGTATGCCACACGGATCGTCGCGGTGCCAAAATTAGAACCCTGCTGGATGAAATGCTCATACCCGATGCCTGTATCCCATGATTTGGATGCGAAACCGATGCTTGGTGACAGGATTAGTTTAACAGGGCCACCAGGAGTTTCAAAACCGGCACCGGCTTCAGCGGCCCAGTAAAAGCCTGAACTCATAAATGACTTAATGCCGACTTTAACCGGAATAATACCCATATCATCGGGTTGGGTAAAACCAAAGCCGGGGATCTCCTGTTTTTTTGCAGAGAAGTTATAGTAACCTGATGTAAAGGTGAGTGCCAATGAATTGCTCAAACCATATTGAGCACGTAATGTGCCGCCCAGTTCAAAGTTGCTGTACTTTTTAATGGTACCGGTGGGTAAACCGGCCTCAGCGCCAAGGCTCCAGCGCCATTTACCTTTTTCTGTTGTTTGGGCGTAACTGTGTGAAGCAAAGAAAGCTCCTGCAATTAATAATGCGCTTAAAAAATAACCGAATTTGTGTTTCATAATGATAGTGTTTAGTTCAGCTTAAAAAGGTATCCTAATTTAAGTGTAAGGGTATTGGGTATCCGGTCACTGCTGTAATGGTCATATCTGGTGCCAATATCCAATCCGTTTTTAAATCGCAAACCTAATGAGGGAGTGTATACAAAAGAGGTTACACGGGATGTAATACCCACACCAGCTTCACCACCAATGTAAAACTGATCGCCTAAAAATAAACGCAACCCCGCTTTAATCGGTACCACATTCTTTATTGCCGGGTCCAATGTGAAATTATAAGTGCCAGGTGCTGTAAAGCTGCTGTAGTAACCGTAGGGGTAGGTTTTAAAAAAATGCATGTAACCAACCGAGGCTGTAGCTTCGAGGTTATCTATCAGGTGCCTGTTTAAGCTAACCTCGGTACCCATAACAAATTCAGATGAACCGGCCACTAAACCCGGATTAAGGGCTAAGCCTAAGTCCCAACCCTTCAGGCTGTTTGTTTTTTTGTGTGGGGCAAGTTTGCGGGTGCCAAAGCCATAGCCCAATCTGAGCCCGATGCTTTTGGTGGATTTGTCTTTGGTATAATCTTCATATTTTACGCTTAGGTCTATACCATTTTTAAAAGCCAGGCCAACAGAGGGTGACCAGAGGAATGAAGTACCCCATTGTTCAAAAGCGAGGCCGGCCCCGGCTTCGCCGCCCAGATAAAAGTTATTTGTTACAAAATACTTAACACCTGCTTTAACCGGGATCACGTTGTAGGGGCTGCCGTACTGCGGGAAGCCATCAAAATGGTCCTTTTCAAAAAAATGGGTAAAGCCGGTGGTAAGCGTCGCGGCAAAATGCTTATCAATATCTTTCTCCAGTCTGATATCGCCGCCGAGCGTGTATTTAAATGCATCTGTAGGCGCTAAACCAGCATCGATGCCAAAGCTTAAACGCCAGCTGTTGTCTGTTTGCGCCCTTGCTATGGGGCCGCATAACATCAACAGCAAAAAAAGTGATGATAAGCAAAATTTAATCTTCATGTGATATAATTATAATTTGTGTGTGTGCAGAAAGGTTAGTCGGCCGGTAAAAAATCAAGGGCTTTTTTTATAGTCAGCAGGCTTGTACCAAAGGCCAGTTCGGCCGCCTGTTGCTGGCTTTTAAGCAGGTATGATATAAATATCACTATGCAAAAAACGCTCAGGAGGCTCAATAAAAAGAATTTAAGGGTTCGGGTATCGGTATAAGTTAGCTCTTGTGGTTTTTGATCGTGGCGCAGTCGGTTGATATTGCTTTTAAGCAATACCAGTGAAAAAAGCAAAACCAGGGTTAATACTTTTGGTAATTCCTGCCATATCAATAAACTGTAGATGATGATCAGTGTGCCTATCAGTAAAAAGATCATCAGTAAAGCAATAATTGTTTCGCGCACTCTTTCCATATTGTTGTTTGAGGTTGTGACAACAACTATGGTATTTACCCCTACGCTGATGGCTGAATATTTTTATTTACTTAGTTTAAGGCGATACCCCAGGCGCAGGGCAAATTGTTTGTAATTAGATTGCAGGCCATAATCTTCAAATTTAAAGCTGGTCTCCAATCCCCTCCGGAAACTGAACCCTGCAGATACAGCATACATGAGCGATCGGTAGGGTTTAGTGGCCGCCTCATAAGGATAGATGCCACTATAAGCGGTTTGGTTAAACAGGCCGAATGCTTCGCCCACCTCGCCGCCTATAAAAAACGAACTGCCGGTTTTTAGCCTCACGCCAGCTTTAACAGGGATGAGCCTGATAGGTTGCGGGCCAAGGTAGCTTTCCTGGCCAAAAGAAGTATAACCCACCGTAAAAGTACCGGCAATATGCTCGCCAAGATCGCGCATGGTAAACAATTCGGTGCCATATACCGCTTTTTGCGGGTCCCAGCCTATGCCGGCGGTAGCGCCACCTCCCAGATACCAGGCATCGGAATTATCTACCTCCTTAAGGGAACGTTTAAAAACCGAATTAAACGCGATACCAACCTCCCAGCCAACCCAGTTTTTACTTGTGTGATCTGGAGGGATGCCAACAACATCTTCGGCTTTGGGAAGATGATTGATGTTTTTATATCCGGACACATGAAAAGCGATACTATTGATGTAACGGTTAAAAGTTGGTCCGGCAACCAGGCTGATGTTTTTTGAAAGCTGCACATTGAATAATAGTTTACCCTGTAGTAAATGGCTATCCCAGGTGCCATTGTCATTAACAAAATGAAAGGCGGCTTCTGTAGAAACGTATACTTTATTGTTCAGCATAAAATCATGACCTAAGCCAAAGCCACCCATATATAGTTTACTAGCAGGAGCCACGTTAACACCTATCAACACGTCAGTATAAAAATTATGCGTACCTGTTTTAAGGGATATATTGGTGTTGGTTAAATCATTGGCTGATAAAGTAACTCTGTAGAAACCATTGCCGATAACGTTAACCAGTCCAATGCTGGCCCCGTAAGAAGTATCGACACGGTTAACCAGGCCTATCTGTATCCCTTTAAGTTTGTGGGCTTCATTATCAAGGGCTGCTATCTGCAGGCCCGATACCTGGCTTTCGGCTTTGTTGATAAAACCGGCAAACTGTACGCCTTTAACGGTATCGAGCGCACGGTTATGTACGCCTGCGGCTTGTAAACCGGTAACCGTACCGCCTACCAGGTTAAAAACACCGGCCAGCTGCAGATACCTGGAGTTCATTCGGTTGATGTTGAACAACCCTCCAAATTCCAGTCCGTTAACCCCGGCAGTATAACCGCCCACCAGGTTAAGGGAAAATTTGTTAACCACCTGTGGACTAAACAAACCATGTGAGCTCAAACCGGGTGTAAGTGATACCTGGAAGGGACGTTTGGCAAAAAAATCGGGTATGTTGAGGCTCTGGATCCGCTGTTTGGCCGAGATGAAAAAGCGGGCTGCTCCGGTTCTTTCTACGTTACGGCTGTTATTGGCGGCCCGATCATGGTCGGATGGTTGTTGCCTGCTGCTTACAGATACACTTTGTAGGAAATTGATGGAAGTATCTTTATAATCCAGTTTACTCGCTGTCAGGCTGATCTGCCCGGGGTTATCGGCCCTAAACCGGAGCTGAAAATAGCCATGTTCATCGGTAAGGGTTGAGGCTAGTTGTTGCTTGGCGTATACACTTACATTGGCCAGGCGGGCGCCGCTCCGTTCATCGACCACCAGGCCGCTGATGGAATAGCTATTGTTTTCGTTGGTAATATCGGTATTGTTGAACGAGAGATTTGGTCGGGGTGGAGCGATAACGATATGATATTTGAGTTCTGTGATTTCATACCTGTTGTGAAACAGCAAGATAAGGATGCCGGCCACCGTTTGGTTGGTTACAGTAAAGGTTACCAGGCTGTCTTTGGGGAGCAGTTTATCATTGTATGCAAAGTAAAAGCCACCTTTTTTGCCTACCTCCTGTAATACATCGGCTATACGAGCGTGATCAAAACTGGCTGATATCCTTTTTACCAACAAACTTTGCGCCTGTGCAAACATACTACCGGTTATCAGTAAAATAACCGGCAGTATTAATTTGGCGAATTTAGGTAGCGACGTATACGTTATTATCATTAGCCGAAGCCGGTTTATTTAAGGATAATCTGGTCCTGTTTTTTTTCAATAGTTACCTGTAGTGTTTTGGTAAGTAATTCTAAAACATAATCCAGGCTAATATCGGTATTAAAAGTGGCCGTTATTTGTTGGTTAGCCAATTGCTTTCTGCCGATGACGATCTGACAATTGTAAGCTTCGTTCAGTACCTGTACCAAACGATAAAGCGGTACACCTTTAGCCACAAACTCATGCCTGCGGTAATAAGTGTATAATTTGTCGGGTGTTTTTAGCTTGCTGATCTTACCTGTTTGTGGATTTACCAATGCCATTTCGTCGGGTTTAAGCACTATCATAACATGACTAAAGTTATTTGTAACCTGCACTATGCCAGTCTCTACAATTACTTCTATCAAACCATTGCGGTTTTTTACGTTGAATGATGTACCCACCACTCTTATGGTAGCACCACCTGTTGAAATAATGAAAGGTTTGGCTTTGTTGGGAGCTATGCTAAAAAAGGCTTCGCCCTTAACCAGGGCAACGTTACGCTGCTCTCCCTGGAACTTTTTAGGATAACTGAGCAAAGCATACTTGTTCAGTGTGATCATGGAACCGTCAGACAGCGTATCTGTTTTAACGATATCTTGGGTTTCGAAACGTACCTGTGGGTTCATAAATGTGGTCATGAATAACCAGCTGCCGCCTGCTATAAATAATATGGCTACTGCTATTTTGAGCCAAAAGTACCCGTGCATGGGTATAATTATTGCCTGTGTTTTTTGCTCCGCCGCCCTTTGTTTTACTTTTTGCAGGGAAGCATGGGCATCAATATCCGGGTCGGCTGTAAAGTTTTTGCTGCTGTCCCAGATAAGTTTAAACTGCTCAAAACGGCGCTCATTGGCCATAGCGAGGGCGCGCCATTCTTCCACCTGCTTTGCCTGCTCCTCCGAAACCTCTTTAAGCAGATAACTGATCAGGAGATCATCGTTTATATGTAAAGGTTTCTTCATCGTACCAAATTCATTAATATCCATAATAGCAGTGGCAGGTAATCTGCCAGTTGTAGCCTGAGTCGCTTAAGCGCCTTGCCCATCTGGTTATCTACCGTTTTGATAGAAATACCCAGCCGAGCGGCTATCTCTGAATATTTAAGCTCTTCAAACCGGCTCATCTGGAAAACCGTGCGGCATTGCTCGGGTAAGGAATTGATTGACCGGTACAGGCGCTTTTCAAACTCCCGGTATTGCAGTTTATCAAGCGGGTGCTCTGTTTCTTGTTCCATTTTGTAAAATGTGTGTGTTTGATATTTCTGTTTTACCTTATGATGTTTAAAATAATTCATACACTCGTTATGCACCGAGCGGTACAGGTAGGCCTTTAATGAAGTATGGATGGTGACAGGGTCGCGCTTTTCCAGAATCTTTAAGAATACATCCTGTACCATTTCGTCGGCTACGGTGCTATCATTAACCAGTGTGAGGGCATAATGGTGCAGGGCCGCATAATGATCAAGATAGATCCTGTCAAAATCCTGCTCAGCTGCATCCAGCTGCAGTAAATAAGGTGTTTTATGGGTGTTTTCTGTTTGCAAAGCCTGGGTTTAAAAGTACTGTTTTAAACTTTTATTACGCAGCAGACAACAGTGCGTACCAAAACCCCTATGCCCCGGTGAAATTTTTTTTATTTTAGGTTTATAGATTAAACCTGGCAGTGTTCCCAAGGTCATACATAAACCTGTTCACCAATTGTTGGCTTACCTAAACTTAAACGGATATGAAAAAGATAATCCTGCTCCTGCTGTTATTGATGGTAACCGGCTATGCCATAGCCCAAAAAAGAACCCAGCCCCATACTTATGTCAAATCCTATACGCTTAAAAAAACGCATAGGATTGACACTCATGCAAACAATGGAATAATTTTGCAGACAAAAACTGTAAGGCAAGGAAATTTATCGGCAGCTACTGGTACCAACTATGCGCCGGTAGCTCAGTTCGATAACGGCGGTACATCAACCATAGTTAATGCCGATGGTTCTCATAGTGTTTTAATCAATGGCGGCGGCAATGTATCAACACTGGTCAATTCAGATGGTTCACATTCCACTATTATCAACAACGGAGCCACCTCAACTATCGTTAATCCCGACGGCTCGCACTCGGTATTGATCAATAGTGGGGGTAATGTATCAACACTGGTCAACTCCGATGGTTCACATTCTACCATTATCAATAATGGGGCAACCTCGGTTATTGTTAATCCCGATGGTTCCCATTCGGTAGTTCTCAACCAGTAATATAGTCAGACGTTATCCGAAATAAATAACTCCCCATCATTAGGCACATGGCAGCGCCCGCCAAGATGATGCGTTGCTAAAGCGGCCTTCACATCGGCACGGCTCTCGCCACAATGATTGGCCGTTTCCAGGTGTACTACGTAAACATGGGCTTTGGGCGCGTGGTTACAAACGGTTATAATATCGTTAATATCCATCACAATAGGGTCGCCGGTTAAAAACCTGCCCGCGCCACCATTCAATACTATATGGGCAGGCTGATATTTGTCTAAGGCCTCCTGCACTTCGGCACACCAAACAGTATCACCAGCAATATAAATGCTGTCGTCGCCATAGTTGATCACATAGCCCGAAACAGTACCCATGCGTTCGCCTATTTCACCAGTGCCGTGATGGCCGCCAGTGCGATTGATCCGGATACCCTCCCAAACCAGTTCCTCATTAACAGGGATAACATTGGTAAAACCAGCTTCGCATATCGTTTCCGTGTCAGCAGGCTGGCAAAATAGGGTGATGTTTTTGGGCAGCAGTTCACGGGCAGCAGCGTCCCAGTGGTCAAGGTGTTGTACATGGGTAACCAGCACAGCATCTGTACGGGCAATTAATTGTTCCAGTTCATCGTTGCTAATAGGAAGATCCACCAGCGGATTTCTTAACGTATTTGCTGTATTGGGGATGGGATCATAGCTGCCTTTGGGGCCCAGCATAGGATCAATAAGGATAGTTTTGCCATTGGCAGATAATATCTGGGTTGCATGGCGCAGTAATTGCAAGTTCATGTTAAAGCATTTAAATTTGATGGGGTCAAAGATCGGGCTATCCTGAGGCAAGCCCAAGAAGGTTACATTTTAGTAACCAGTTCACCATTTGGTTACCATGAATTACAACCAGTTCAGACATTGCGGACTTAATGTTACCTTAAACATACTTTCGGGTAAATGGAAGCCTATTATCCTGTACCACCTGTTCCACAACGCCGAAATGCGTTTTACCGAGCTCTGGCGCATTATTCCTAAGGTGGCTAAAAAGGTACTGCTTGATCATCTGAAACAAATGGAGGCAGATGGCCTTATCATCCGCGAAGAGAAACACAGCTTCCCGCCAGAGGTATGCTACCGTATCTCAGAAAAAGGCAAAGCCTTGGGGCCCGCGCTATCCGCGCTGGAAACCTGGGCCAATGAACATGCCGTTGATGAGGTGGAAGAGTTTAAGAAAACTGCTCTGGGGAAGTTGAGAAATTCTAACCCTTAATTTCTAAATTCTAAAAAATGTCCTCTCGAATGAGGCATTCGCATAATCGACTGACGCTGTCAGCGCCTCGCTGGATGACCCTCTCTTCGCCTGCGGCGGAAAGAGGGGATTTTCCGTCCACGCGTCATTGCGAGGAGGAACGACGTGGCAATCCCCGATATACAGAGCGTCTCTGTAAGTCGGGGATTGCCACGCTACGCTCGCAATGACGTATGGATTAGAATAGGGTGTTGATTCCTTACCCAAAAATCCCTTCAAATGTCTTATTAATAAAAACTAACTCCTCTGCTGAAAGCGTAAAGTCAACCGCTTTGGCATTGTCAATGGCTTGGGTGGCGTTGCGGGCACCTGCCAGTACCACGGTGATACCGGGCTGTAACGTTGTCCAGCGCAATACGAGTTGCGACAAGCTCGCGCCTTTTTCATTTGCCAGTGGACGAATGGCTTCTAAAAACAGGTTTACTTTACCAATCGAAAACTGGTTAAAATAGCCATTGCGGTGGTCGCTATCACTCAGTTTAAAATCGGGTTTATATTTACCGGTGAGCAGGCCACGTTCCAGCGGACTGTAAGCGATAATGCCGATATGATTTTGTATAGCGTAAGGTACCACATCCTGTTCAATAGCGCGGTTAAGCATGCTGTACGGTAACTGGTTTGATGCCAGCTGTATGCTTTGCTGCGCGGTTTGCATTTGCTGCAGGCTGTAATTGCTTACGCCAGCCGCCCTGATCTTACCTTGTTTGATCAGCAATTCCAGCGTTTCCATAGTTTCGGCAATTGGGGTAGTGTCATCGGGCCAGTGAATTTGCAACAGATCGATGTATTCGGTACCCAGGCGTTTCAGGCTGGCTTCTACCTCGCGGATAATGCTATCCTTTGCCGCGTATTTATATATAGGCAGTTTGTTGCCATGATCATCGGCGGCATCAAAAAAGAACTCGCCTTTACCATGGCTGCTTTGGTCCCATACCAGGCCAAATTTGGTGAGCAATTGTATCTTGCTGCGATCGTACCCGGCCACTGCTTTACCTATCAGTTCTTCGCTTAAACCAAAGCCGTAAAACGGCGCGGTATCAATAGTGGTAACGCCATGATCGATGGATGCCTGTACGGCTTTGATCGATTCTTGTTTCTCATTACCACCCCACATATTACCGCCAATGGCAAACGCGCCGTAAGTAATGGTCGATAACTGCAGTTCTGTATTTCCTAATTTTCTGTATTCCATTTTTTGTGTTGCCGGTTATTATTTTACCGGCTGTGTTTTGTAAATAATGATATCGCCATTGCGCAAATGGGCAGTGTTGTTAATAAATTGCTGGATGTGCGGCTGTGTATTGTGCAGATCCAGTCCGGCTGCATCGGCCCATTCTTCGTGGAAGATGAAAGTGTTCTCATCATCGGCCTGGTGCAGATCATACTGCAGGCAGGCGGCTTCCTGGGTAGAATGGCTTACCAGTTCCAGTAAATGCTTTTTTAGCGCTTCGGCCTGGCCGGGTTTGCTTTTAATTAGCGCAGTTAAGTAAATGCTCATGTTGTTCTGTTTTTGAATTGGTGATGAAATTTTCGGTCAGGTGATCGATATACATAGGCAGGTCGCGCTCAATATTGGCATTTTTTTCAACATCGTGAAAATGCAGGCTTTTTATAGGCGTCATCCCGGTGAAGGCATTCATGCGGTGAAAACCGAAGAGTACACCGTCATCCACGCTGGTTTCGTTAAAAAATTCATTGGGCAGAGTAAAAGCCTCGCGCGGGGCGTTCCATGATGAAGTTAACATGTACTGCCTGCCGTGCAGCATACCGCCTGTGCCGTAATTGATGGCCGGATTGGCTGATGAACGGCCATCACTGTGGTAAATGCCTTTGGCATGACCTTCGGTAAACACCACATCGATATATTGTTTTAGTGCATGCGGCACCTGGAACCACCAGATAGGAATATGGTAGATCACCACATCGGCCCAAACGTATTTTTCAACTTCTTCGGCCGGATCGTAATTATCATTAACATCGGTATATTTTACCTCATAACCTGGCTGGTTGCTGAAAAATTCAACAGTGGCATCGCTTATGGTTTTGTTGAATTGACCGCCGGAATGACCAAATTTTTGTCCTCCGTTTATTACAAATATTTTTTTCATGTTCTTATCTTAAATTTTGATAAGACAAAATTAGGGCGGATTTATCTACTATTGAAATAATTTAAATCATACATTTGTATCATAATTATAATAGTATAGGTTATGGTAAATTTAGAGTGGTACCGAACTTTTAAAGCGATATATGAAACAGGCACGCTTACCGGCGCGGCCGAAGCACTGTATGTATCGCAGCCAGGTGTGAGTTTGCACCTTGGTTCGTTAGAGGCGTATGTGGGTTATAAACTGTTTGATCGCACGTCAAGAAAAATGGTTTCGACTGAGCGGGGGAAGATCCTGTATAACTATATCCAGGAAGCACTGGAGAAACTGGAGTCGGCAGAGAAACATTTCCATCGCAGTACCGAAAAGGATACGCCTACTATCAGTATAGGGATGTGCTTCGAGACTTTCCAGATTACGCTGGAACCTTACCTGGCTACGTTGCCTTTTAACGTGATCATTAAGTTTGGCGAATACCCGCAGATGCTGGCCGATCTGGATAACGGCATTCTCGACCTGATCATCACCCCGGAAAAAGGCAGTAATAAAAGCATTGAATACACTCCTTTTTCAAAGGAAACCATTGTGCTGGTTGCCGGGAAAAATATTGACTGTGGTGAGTTTGACAGATTGCTGGCGCTGGATGATATGACCGGTTTAGAGGAATGGCTTAGTGCGCAACGCTGGTATGGCACCACCGGCGATATGGAACACTGGCTGCGTTTTTGGTATAACAACTTTAACAAGCGTCCTAATTTTAAGCCCAATTTTATTGTGCCGAATTTAAATTCGATAGTGAGATGTCTGAGCAGCGGAACAGGCCTGGCGGTGATCCCCGATTTTTTATGTAAACAGGAGTTAGAGGCCGGTGATGTAAAATTGATATGGGAAGGCCGCAAAAAGGTAGAGAACACGCTGTATTTTTCTATGCGTAAGAAAACCATCTATGCCAAGGAGATAGAGCGTATCAAGGAGATTTTTATAAAGGAAATGGCGTAAGATAAGATAGGGGTGCGCATGCAATGCGTCTCTGGTAGCTTATAAAAAGCATGTCATTTCGAACGAGGAACCAGGAGAAATCTTTTACGCTGTATAGGCTAATCGTAAAAAATTTCTCCTCAGGCCTCTGTTTTATCCATCGCTGTTCGTTCGAAATGACATTTTGAGAAAATGGGCTAATCAAGCTCTGTCAGCAGTCGCCTGGCTCCAGTTTACAAGTATTGGGAAGATCAAAATATTATGAAATTGATTCATGTAAACCCAACTAATTATGGGTTAACATGAAAACGCCAATAATCGTGTAGAATTATAATTAATTTGTTGATTGTAAATTAGTTATATAAATGTTAACCATGAAAAGTGTAAACCATGTAAACCCACTTTTTTAACAAAATAGAGGAGTTTTATTTCTTCCACACATTATCCACCATACGCCAAATACCCAACGGATTGGCATTCTGCAAAGCTTGCGGCAGCTGGCTATCGGGCCAGTTTTGGTAACACACCGGGCGAACCCAGCGTTTTACCGCGTTAATACCCACGGCTGTAAAGCGGCTATCCGTGGTGGCAGGCGAAGGACCTCCATGTACCATACTGGCGCAAACTTCAACACCCGTAGGTACGCCATTAAACAATATCCGGCCTGCGATGGATGGCAGCAGATCGATCAGCTCGGGATGATCGGTCAGGTCCTTTTCGGTACCCATGATAGTGGTAGTAAGCTGGCCCGATACCGATTTTAAAACGGCTATCAGTTCCTGCTCGTCGCGGCAACTTACCAGGAGCGAATAGGGACCGAAAACTTCCTCGTGCAGTAAAGGATTCTGTAAAAACGTTTCGCCGCTTACTTTGGCAATAATGGGCAATGCTTCTATATCATGTGCTGTAGCTTCGGCCTGTTCAACCAGGCTTACTCCGTCTTGTTTAAGTGCCGCATTGCTTTTCTTTTGGTAGGCGGTATGGATACCGGCGTGCAGCATTTTGGCAGGCTGTACCGCTTTGATGCCAGCGCTTAAATGCTCCAGAAACTCATGCAGGGCCGGGCTCTCAACCGCCAGCATCAGGCCAGGATTAGTGCAGAATTGCCCCATACCTAAGGTTATAGAGCCTGCATATTGCACGGCCAGTTCGGCTGTATTTTTTTGCAGGGCATCCTGTAAAAATATCACCGGGTTAATGCTGCCCATTTCAGAGAATACAGGTATCGGATTTTCTCGTTGTGCCGAGTATTCAAACAAGGCCTTGCCGCCCGCGGTTGAGCCGGTAAAACCCACCGCCGCGGTATGAGGAGCCTGTACCAGCGCCTTGCCACTTTCAAAAGAAGTACCATGGACATGCTGAAAAACATCGGCAGGCATATGGCAAATGGCTATAGCTTTTTTTATGGCCTCATACACCATTTCAGATGTTTCGGCATGGGCCGGATGGGCTTTTACGACCACCGGGCAGCCTCCGGCGAGGGCACTAGCGGTATCGCCTCCGGCTGTAGAGTAGGCAAATGGGAAATTACTGGCTCCAAAAACAACCACCGGCCCCAAGGGGATCAGCATTTTACGGAGATCGGGTTTGGGCAGTGGAGCGCGATCGGGTTGTGCGGTATCAATGGTGGCCTCTATCCAACTGCCTTCGCGCAGCATAGTGGCAAACATGCGCAGTTGACCGGTGGTGCGGGCCCGCTCGCCGGTAAGGCGGCCTATGGGCAAGTTTGTTTCTTCGGATGCTTTTTGCAGCAGTGCATCACCCAGGGCTTCAATTTCCTGGGCTATCGCGTCCAGAAAGGTGCTCTTTTCTTCGATGCTCTTTTTCCTGTAGATTCCGAACGCGGCGTACGATCGCTGCATTACCTGGTTTATTTCTTCGACACTTGCTTCTTTGAATGGGTTAGCCATGACAGATGTTTACAATAATACAGATATGGTCGGCATGTACGCCGCCGGTATTTTAACAAAGATATTTAAACAAGGTTCAATAAAGTTCATCGAAACTATCCTTTAATGTTATGATTTTGGCCTCTTGATGAAAGGAGGGATTGAAGCCCATAGGGGAACTGAATTTTACTTGCTGCTAAGCAGGCTCCACCGGAGCATTTGGAACACTTTTTTTACTTTATAATTAAAGGTAAGTGCATTTTTTTGAAACAGATAAAACAGCAGGTTTTGCCAGGCAAACAGGATGTCAGTTTTATTCATTGCTAAATATAAACAGCAATACACAGAGTCGTCAAGGCATTTTTGATAGGCTGGGGTTTGTTTTACCGCATTACTTTTTGATAAAAATTTGTAGTGATAGCTGTAAAATTTATAATCATAGTTTCGGGAACTAAAACCACTTTCGCCATAGTTGCAAATATTAATATCTATATACCTTGTTTGGTATAATTTACCGGTAAATACTTTTAATGTGAAATGATAATCGGCTGCTATTTTAAATGAGTTATCGTAGATGCCTAACTCGTTAAAAAGGCTTCTTTTGTAAAAACCACTCTGATGATGCAGGCCTTCTGTTAAAACCTTCTCCACCGTATTATAAGCATATTTTGTGTTTGACAATTGGCCGATAACATTGCCATATATCAGGTCGCAGAACTCGTTGTTTAACTGCTGATGTATAATCTGTAATACTCCTTTATCAAACAACATATCATCACCGCCCATAAAATATAGCCAATTGCCTTCAGCTAACCGTATACCCTTGTTCATGGCATCATAAATACCGTTATCTGGCCCAGATAAATATTGAATGGGTAATCTTTTGGCATAATCGCTGATGATAGACGAGGTATCATCTGTAGATAAACCATCAATAATAATTACTTCGTAACTGCCGAACGTTTGATTCAGAATGCTATCTAAAGCAGCCGATAGTGTGGCCGCACTATTGAAAACTGGTATTATAATGGAAAAGAAGGGCTTATCTGGCATAGATTTAATAGCGAACTAATGTATAAAATTATTTACTTTAGTTCGCTATCACCAGCTCAACTATGATCGATAAACTACCTGTTTCCGCCATTATTGTAGGGTATAATGAAGCCCGGTTGCTGGAGCAAGCCTTAAAACCCTTGTCTTTTTGTGATGAGATCTTATATTTTGACCTGGGCTCTGAAGATGACTCGAAAGAAATAGCTTCAGGGTTCGGGGCCAAAGTGATCGACCATCCCCGGGTTGATAGCTGCGAGTGGATACATGCCAAATATTCCAGGTCAACAAAACATGAATGGGTATTGATTACCGACCCGGATGAGGTGTTGAGTGAGGAATTGGTGAATGAAATTCATTATATATTTAATGGTGGAGTGTCGTTGGATAATGTTGGGGCCATTAGTTCACCCTGGATCTTTTACTTTAAAGGAAAAAGGCTTTATGGTACCAATTGGGGAGGTATAAACCGGCGGATATTGTTGGTGAATACTAATCGTTTTGAATTTCGGGAGCTTATCCACCTCGGGCGAAAGGTGAAGGATGGCTATACTACCTATGATATTGCTTTTAAAGGCAAAAACTTTATTCACCATTACTGGATGATAGGTTTCAGGAAACTTTTTGAAAAACACTCACGTTATCTGCGTAACGAAGGTGAGGCTCGTTTTAAAAACGGGATCCGGAGTACACCCCGTGAAATAGTATTGCAACCATTCCGGTCGTTTCGCAACAGTTTTATTTCTGCAAGGGGATATAAAGATGGTTTTACCGGTTTCTTTCTTTCCTGTTTCTGGGCCTGGTATGAAACCAGTGCAAAAATCCGCAATTATACTTATCAGAAACAAACAGGTAACTAACTATGCTTCTTCAGTTATTAGTTTCCTTAACTTATAGTTACAGCAGATGGGCTTTACTATTGCTAATAGCACAGCTAAAGTAAATTTTTTCGGAAAATATACTGATTATGATGGAATACGTGTTAATTTTACACCTGTAAAAACCATTAAGCCGGTATCAGCGTAGTTATACTAAATTGGTTAAAGATTTTCCACTATAAGCGGTTATAGTTTTTGGAAAGCAAGTGTGTTCCGGGGTAAAACCCGGAGCGCATTTTGTTTTTAAGGGGAATAAATTAAACCCCGCGGATGCAATATAATATGCTTACCTTTAAACCATTCCTTTCTACTACTGAAAAAAATTCTTAGGCATTGCCATTTTCTGACACGGTGATAATTAAGTTTTAGCTAATAAAACAATACCAATACCATCATGAAAATGAGCAAGGCAATTATTTACCTTCTTATTGAGAATAGGGTTATTTTACCCTGCATTGCTGGTGTTGCTGTAACAAGCAAAGCAAATAAACAATGATAATAGACAAGCAAGCAATAGAAAAACAAACCCGTATGTATATGTTCGATTTGTTGAATACCGCCAAAGAACATGGTTTTAAAGGAGAAGATAATTGGGAATTAAGTATGGTTACCGATACTGAACGGATAAAAATTCAGAAGGATTATTATCCAACTATTGCGGCCAGGATATTCCCGGAGATATTATTGCAAGTTTTTCATACGATTAAGTCAAGGCTTAATCAGTCAGGTTACCCAGAAGATCATAAAGTAGTAACGCGTACTGTTTTGAATGAAGAATTAACATATCTGGTGGCATTTAACCCTAAGCGGCCTCGCACCTAGTAGAATGATAATGTAGCCGGTTTCACCAGATGCAGCAGGTTTAAAAGATAAAGGGATGGATGGTATGGAAATTTAACTTGATGAGTCGGGCATCAAATTAAATGGAATGATGGTCAGGTGGTTACCGTGTGCTTTCAATAGTATATACAAAGCTATCCGCTTTATAGTATCCCAAATTATATTCAATTGGCCGTTCTCCCTGATCAAAAACAAATCTTTTTCTAAATAACACAGGGCTGCCAACGGCTACCCGCAATTTTTCGGCAATAAAAGTATTAGCTGATTTTGCGCTGATCTCCTCTTTTGATAAAGTGGCTATAACGGAATGGTCCTGTTCCAACATTTCGTATAAGGGTCTCTTAAAATCTTCATCGCCAGTAAGACCAACGCGCGGGTGAAAATAGGAGGCAAAATAAACAAAGGGCTCATCAGTACGACCTCTAACCCGTTCCATTTTTAATATTTTGCGATCAGTTTTTATTTCAAAAAATTTTGCCAGCGCTTCATCTGGGAATACCCAGGTAACGTGCAATTCAAAATTCTTGATAGGGATTCCTCTTAATGCCATTTCCTGCGAAAAGCTCAACCAGTTGTTTGATTTTGAGCTTACCGCTGCCTGGGCTACTTTAGTGCCGAATCTTTTTTTGCGCACTAATAATCCTTCAAAAACCAGTTTGTTGATAGCTTGTCTTAAGGTTGTACGTGATATGGCCAGTTTTTTGGCAAGATCCACTTCATTTGGCAAAAGTTTACCTTCCTGGTACTCTTCCTCTGCTATCAAAGTTCTTAAAAGAGCTTCAGCCTGTACGTGTAAAGGAATAGGGCTTTTATGATCTATAGCGTATTTCATTTATTAGCGTAAATTACAATAATAACCATTTTATTCAACAAGTTTATTTGTTGCTACATAAAGACGGGCCGAAACTGTTTTTAGTATTCGGCGGCTATTATTTTCAAGTATAAAAATAAATTAATTAGAAATTACTTCTATAATCAATTTATTTATATGTTTGTACATAATAAATGGTAAGCCCACTGATTATTAATAATTTTTATGAAAAAGCTCTTTTAGGTTTTTTTGTTGACATAAACTAATATGTATGTACATTATTACAAATAAATGAATAGCAATTCCAGCCATCCAAATACACTCGTTCCAAAGAAGACTATATACAAAGAGTTTCGAAAAACCTCACAATTTTTGATGCCTGTAAGGTTAGTTGCTAAGGACATTGCACAGGATGAGTATGATGTTTATCCGATATGTTCATTAGAAGCAGGTAAAGTTTTTAATGGATATCATTCATTAGCCAGGTATATCATCAAAAAAAGAACAGTGATCATCGATGGTTACGTCGGCGTATTTTGGAATACAATAAAAACAGCCTTAAATGAATATTTTACAGAAAATGGTTTAACCGTTAATTGGGTTGAAACTTCAACGTATTTAAAGCCACAACAGGAAATTGCGACTTTAATTGAACCATTTTTAGGTACCCCCGAGGCTGTTTGGGGAACCAAATGTACTCTGTTGCTTCATGATCTGTATCAGTTGGATAACTTTACGGGACAATTACCCAATAAGGCCACGGATATTAATATTATGATAGGTTCTGGAGCTGCGTTGAGTGGTTGGGATGCCCCCGTGATTTATGTTGACCTTCCAAAGAACGAATTACAATTCAGGATGCGGGCGGGTGCCATAACTAATTTAGGCGCATACGAAGTTAGCGAGCCTTTTTCAATGTATAAACGCTTTTACTTTGTTGATTGGGTTTTGCTAAACAACCATAAAAAACAAATACTTAGTAAAATAAGCGTTATAGCCGATGGCCAATGGCCCGAGGATATTAACTGGATATACAAAGCCGATCTTGCAGATGGTCTGAACCGTCTCAGCCAATCTGTTATCAGAGTTAGGCCATGGTTTGAACCCGGCGCCTGGGGTGGGCATTGGATACGCGAACGTATTAAAAATATCAATAAGGATGTAGTAAACTATGCCTGGTCTTTTGAATTGATTGTGCCGGAGAATGGCCTGGTGTTTGAAAGTGACGGTTATTTGCTCGAAGTATCTTTTGATTTCCTGATGTTCAATAATCAGCAAGAGGTGTTAGGTATTCACGCGCAAAAATTCGGCGACGAGTTCCCTATCCGGTTTGATTTTCTGGATACATATGATGGCGGCAATTTATCTATCCAATGCCATCCTTCATTAAAGTATATACAGGATAATTTTGGTGAAACCATAACCCAGGACGAGACTTATTACATATTGGATTGTAAGGATAAAGCCCAGGTTTACCTTGGTTTTCAGGACAGCATTCAGCCTGCAGAATTCAGATCGGTGCTGGAAGCCAGTCAATGCGATAACAATGAAGTGGAGATCACCAATTATGTTCAGGCCCATACAGCAAAAAAACATGACCTGTTCCTGATCCCGAACGGTACCGTTCATAGCGCCGGAGCCAATAACCTGGTACTCGAGATCAGCGCTACACCGTATATATTCACATTCAAGATGTACGATTGGCTTAGGCTTGATCTTGATGGTAACCCGCGCCCGATTAATATTGAGCATGCCTTTAACAACCTCAATTTTGAGCGTAAAGGTGAAAAAGTACAGGCAGAACTTATTTCTAAACAAGAAATTATCGGGCAAGGCGCAGACTGGGAACTGGTACATGTACCAACCCATCAGGAGCATTTTTACGATGTACACCGAATAGAATTTGATAAAGATATTACCGTTGAAACCCATAATCAATGTCATGTAATGATGCTGGTTGAAGGATCTGCCATTACCATAAAAACAGCCAACGGGACAGAACAAACTTTTGCTTACGCCGAAACCTTTGTAGTTCCGGCAGCTGCGGAATCATATACATTAACTAACCTGGGTAAAAGCCGTGCAAAAGTTATTAAAGCCTTTTTAAAATGAGCAAAGTGATTGTTTCTGAAAATAATACGGTCGAAAGATCAAGCAAGATTTATCTTTATCTGGTATGCCTTGTGGCTGCTCTTGGCGGATTTTTATTTGGTTTCGATACGGCGGTAATTTCGGGGACGATAAGCCTTGTTAAGCATGATTTTAACTTGAACGCGGTTAGCGAAGGCTGGTTTGTAAGTTGCGCGCTATTAGGTTGTATCATGGGCGTTAGTCTTTCAGGTAAATTGAGCGATAAATATGGCCGCAAGATCGTACTGATCATTTCTGCAATGCTTTTCCTGGCATCGGCTTTGGGTTGCATGTTATCAAATTCATTTACTACCTTAATTGTGTTTAGGCTAATCGGTGGTTTAGGCATTGGTGTAGCCTCGATGGTGTCACCACTATATATTTCTGAGTTTTCACCATCGCGGTTGCGGGGGATGATGGTTTCATTGTATCAGCTTGCCTTAACCATTGGTATTGTGCTCGCTTACTTTTCAAATGCTTATCTGGCCCGCCACACAACCGATGCATTTAATAGTGCGGATATCAACAAAATATTTTCGGCTGAGGTTTGGCGCGGTATGCTGGGCATCGGGGCATTGCCCGCTGGTATATTTCTGATCTGTTTGTTTTTTGTGCCCGAATCACCACGGTGGTTGTTGTTAAAAGGTCAGGAACAAAAAGCAAAAGAGGTGCTCATAAAAATTGATGGTATCGAGGCTGCTGAGAAGGAAATGGATGCTTTCAAAGCACTGGATAAGCATAATGAAGATGGTTCTATTAAAGAATTATTCACCCCGGTTTATCGCCGGGCCTTGTGGGTTGGTTTATTGCTGCCTTTCCTTTCACAGGTATGTGGTATAAATGCGGTTATTTATTATGGCCCCAGGATTCTGGAGCAGGCTGGTTTTACGTTAAACAGCGCGCTTGGTGGCCAGGTAACTATTGGCCTGGTGAATGTGATATTTACTTTTGTAGCCATTTTTACCATTGATAAATGGGGGCGGCGGCCTTTATTGTTCGCCGGTATTGGTGGGGCGGTTATTTCATTGCTTGTTATAGGCGCCTTGTTCGCCCTCGGGGAAACAACCGGGCCATGGATACTAATCTTTATACTAACATTTATATCTTGTTTCGCATTCTCTTTCGGCCCGGTTTGCTGGGTGGTTGTTGGCGAAATATTTCCTAATGCCATCAGGGGTAAGGCGATGGCTTTGGCCACACTATCATTGTGGGTAGGAAATTTTTTGGTAGGGCAGCTAACACCTCTTATGTTAGAAGCCCTGGGATCATCCTGGACATTTTGGCTATTCGCGCTCTGTTGCTCACCGGCCCTTTGGCTTACTTTTAAACTTATCCCGGAAACCAAGGGCCGTTCATTAGAGAGTATCGAAGCTTATTGGAAGCAAGTTTATAACCAGGGCAAATCAGGTAATTAATACCATTCATTTTTTCATATTTAATAAATACGCTAACGCTTAAAAGTCTGGCTATTTCTATTATTTATTATTTCTTTATAACAACATAAATGCAATAAAGTTGCATTTATGTTTATTCTTCATTAACTTTCATCCCGGAATAATAAGATGAAAGTGATGAATAGTATTGAAACAGATTTTGAAGTGATAATTATCGGGGGTAGTTACGCGGGGTTGTCTGCGGCCACCTCTTTGGGCCGGACTCTTCGCAAGGTCTTAGTGATCGACTCTGGTAAACCCTGCAACCAGCAAACCCCACATTCACATAACTTTTTAACCCGTGACGGGGAAACTCCTGCAGCTATCACCCAAATAGCCCTCGAACAACTTATGATGTATGATACAGTTAAACTAATTGCCGATACAGCAATAGAAGCTACCATAAAAGAAGTTGGTTTTCGCATACAAACGTCGTGGGGTAAAAGATATCTTGCCGAAAAACTGCTTTTTGCAACAGGCGTAAAAGATACTATGCCGGATATCCCCGGTTTTGCTGAATGCTGGGGGATTTCTGTAATACATTGTCCGTATTGTCATGGCTACGAAGTACGCCAGCAAGCAACAGGGATTTTAGGGAATGGGGACATCGCTTATGAATATGCTAAACTCATCAATAATTGGACAAAAGATATCACCTTGTTTACAAACGGTGTATCAACATTGGGTATGGAACAGGTTATACAATTGAGGGCCCGCAATATTAATATAGAAGAAACCAGGATCAGGGAGATTGTACATGAAAATGGCCGACTCAAAGGCATAGCCCTGGAAAACGATGAGCTTTATCACTTAAATGCTTTGTATAATCGTCCGGCTTTTGTACAACATTGCGATCTGCCTATAAAACTGGGCTGCGACCTCACAGATGCGGGTTATATTAATGTTGATAGTTTTGGTCGAACCAATATATCTGGAGTTTATGCGGCAGGTGATAACACTACTCCAATGCGTGCTGTATCGATGTCGGTTGCTTTGGGGGCAGCGGTTGGTGCATTTATTAATAAGGATTTGATAGACAATAGCTATATTTAAAATTTTAGACCAATTGTATGAATAGACTTAAATTAATGATTGTTGTGATGGTGCTTCCGCTGATTTTAGTGGATGTGGTCAAAGCGGATGAGGGGATGTGGATACCTATGCTAATAGGTAAAAATTATGACCAGATGAAAAAACAGGGTTTTAAACTAACTCCTGAAGATCTGTACAATATTAACAAAGCCAGTATAAAAGATGCCATTGTTTCATTGGGTGGCGGTTTTTGCACCGGCGAAGTGGTATCCAACAAAGGTTTGGTTTTTACTAACCATCATTGTGGTTATGAGGCTATATCTGCCAATTCAACACCGCAAAACGATATCCTGGACAACGGCTTTTATGCTAAAAATTACACCGAAGAAAAGCCTATACCTGGGTTATTTGTACAGTTTTTGGTACAGATGGAAGATGTAACTCCGCAAATAACGGCCGCTTTACAAGGTGCTACAGAGGCTAATCGTGCAGCAAAACTCGAAGAGGTTAAAAACCAACTCATTGTTGACGCCACCCGAAATACTGGTTATGAAGGTGCTATAAACGATTTCTACGATGGAAACCAATATTTTTTGTACCTGTATGAAACCTATAACGATGTCCGTTTGGTAGGAGCCCCGCCTCAATCAATAGGTAAATTTGGTGGCGATACCGACAATTGGGAATGGCCAAGACATACCGGAGATTTTTCCATTTTCAGAATTTACAGCGGCAAAGATGGTAAGCCGGCTGCTTATTCGGCAGATAATGTGCCGTTGGTGCCCAAGAAATTCCTGCCGGTATCTATCAAAGGTGTTAAGAATGGCGATTTTGCCATGGTTTATGGATATCCCGGCCATACAGATAGGTTTTTAACTTCAAATGGTGTTCGGTTAGCTACCGAAGAGACCAATCCAGTAATTGTAAAATTACGTGATATCCGCCTCAAAGCCTGGAAAGAGGAGATGAATAAGAGTGTGGATACCCGCCTTAAGCTATCATCAAAATATGCCGAAATAGCCAATTATTGGAAGTACTTTATTGGTCAAACTGAACAGTTGAAACAACTGGATATTTATGACCAAAAGCTAAAAGAAGAGGCTGAGTTTACAAAATGGGCTGCTGATAAACCAGCCTATGCTGGTTTAATGGATAGCTATAAAAAAATGTATGCCGCCTATGAGCCATATGCCATACATCGTACCTTTGTAGAAGAGGGTTTGTTAGCTCCCGGCTTTGTTTATAATACGCTGGTTACCTATAATATCTTAAAAGGTCTTGATGCCCGTAAGGATGATGCCAAAGCTGTAGAAGACCTTAAAAAGGACCTGAAGGAAGTGAACGATGGCTATGTGAGCAACTATAATGAAATTGCTGATAAAAAGATCTTTGCGCAGATCATGACCACTTATTATGCCGGTGTTCCGAAAGAACAACATCCACAGTTTATTGAGGACATTGTTAAGAAATACAAGGGAGCTACCGTTGAAGAATCATTTACAAAATTCGCTAATGAGCTCTGGAGCAAGAGTGTTGTGATTAACCCGGATAAATTTAAGGCGTTTATGCAAAATCCATCTATCGAAGTGTTAGGTAACGATCTGGCTTATCAATACGCCAGTCAGGTAAGTCCCCGCACTTATGCCCGTAATACTTTTGGTTCAAAGGTTGGCGATTTTGAGGCGCAGAAAGAAAAGTTGGATAAGCTGTATCTCCAGGCTTTGCTTGAAAAAAATCAAGGTAGGCTTATGTATCCGGATGCCAATTCAACTATGCGTATCAGCTATGGTAATGTGCAGGATTATGCCTCAAAGGATGGCAAACAGTATAATATCACTACTAATTTAGATGAGGTGATGAAAAAGTATAAACCTGGCGATAGTGAATTTGATTTACCAGCCTCATTAATTGATGCTTATAAGAAAAAAGATTTTGGCCAGTATGCTATTGATGGTACGGTACCCGTATGTTTTATCACCAATGATGATATTACAGGCGGAAACTCTGGTTCGCCGGTTATAAATGGTAATGGTGAATTGATTGGTTTAGCGTTTGATGGTAACTGGGAAGCCATGAGTGGGGATATTGCTTTCGACAAAAAATATAAAAGAACTATTTGTGTAGATATTCGCTATGTGTTGTGGTGTATGGATAAATTAGGCCATGCCGATAACCTGATCAGTGAATTGGATATTCATAAAAATTAATATCAATTTAATTAAAAAAGGGTTACTTGTATATACAGGTAACCCTTTTTTGTTTATGCCGTTTTTATTTCATCAGGTATTTTGGTACGCTTTCCGCTTTTAACAATCATTAGGATAATGCCGGCCACAACAAAAGGAATGCTTAATAATTGGCCCATGTTTAATGACATATGAGCTTCAAAGGCTGCCTGGTCTTCCTTAAGCCCTTCTAACAAGAACCTCGCGGTAAATACCAATGTCAAAAATAAACCGAGCAGAAAGCCATTTTTTGATGGCCTATATTTGGCCAGTAAGTTCAAAATAATAAAAATACCAACGTATGCCAAGGCTTCATAAAGCTGCGCCGGATGCCTGGGAATGCCATCATCCCGCACAAAAATGAATGCCCAGTTGAGCTCTGTTGGCCGACCGATAATTTCCGAGTTCATGAGATTGCCCAGTCTGATAAAACACCCGGCCAGTGGAACAACTAAAGCCAGTTGATCCATAACCCACAATAAATTAATATGCTTGTGGTATTGATGATGATAAAGCCATAATGCTATAAATATACCAATGCCACCACCATGGCTGGCCAGTCCCTGATAGCCTGTGATTTTAAAATGAGGCGTGAACTGAAAAGGTAAGATTATCTCTATGAGATGTGAATGGTAGTAATCCCAATCATAAAATATGCAATGCCCCAGCCGGGCGCCAACAAGCGTACCTGTTACTATATAGATAGCAAGCTGCTCAAGCAGGCGCGGGTTAATACAGGCGATCTTAAAGCGATGTTTAATGATCAGATAACTCAGTATAAAGCCACCTAAAAATAAAAAAGAATACCAGCGTAAGGCATAAAAGCCTAAATCAAAAATGTTGGGATCTGGATTCCAGGTAATGTACCCGTATGTATTTAAATGTGTCGGTATAAGCATTGTCTCAACATTTTCTCGAACCCGTTAGGGTTCAGGTTTTTACCAATAAATACAATACGGCTGTTTCTCTCGGCTTCAGTAGTCCAGGTATCCCCGGTTGCAACTGCCAGATCATTCATGACCGATTGTATGATGACTTTTTGTGTTTGGTTGTGAATACTAAAAATACCTTTTACCCGGTAAACATCCTTGGCTTGAAAATTCAGAAAAACGGTTAACCGGTGCGATAGCAGTTGCAGATCAAAAGGTTCGACGAAGTTAAAACTTAATGAAACCAGGTCTTCATGTTGATGGCGTTGCAGTGTAAAGGTGCGGTTGGTGGGTTTGGACGATTTAGCCTCGGCCACAGTTCCGCGTGTTACCTCGTAAATTTGGGTAAAAGGGTAGCAATCACGATAGCCAGACAATACAACAGCCAACGGGTTAATGCCTTTTAAAAGTTTTTCGATATGGGCCAGTTGTTCGATATCTACCATGTCTGTTTTAGTGATGAGTAAAATATCACTAAAGCTGATCTGATTGCGTGCTTCGTCGGTTTCATGTAGTTGCTGCTCAATATTATGGGCGTCTACCAGGCATATCACCCGGTTAAGCTTGTAATAATAAGGTACATTAGCATTGGTAAGAAATGGTGCCGCTACCGATGCGGGATTGGCTATTCCCGTGGTTTCTATCACCAGTTCATCAAATTCTTCGCGTCCTTCCCATAAAACTTCCAGCAGCGAGTAAAAATCTTCATTCAACGTACAGCATAAACACCCATTGCTGAGTTCAAATAGCTTGTCATCCGCGCAGATAACCAATTGGCCATCTATTCCTTCCTGACCAAACTCGTTTTCGATCACGGCCAGTTTTTCGGTGTTTTTGTAGGCTATCAACCCATTCAGAAAAGTGGTTTTACCTGCCCCCAAAAATCCTGTAATTATGGTAACGGGTTTTGGTCGTATGGTGCTCATCTTTCAGTCTGTTTGGTGTGGCAAATGTAGTAATTAAAAGCAATTTTGTTGCTTTTAATTATTGTTAGCTATATAAATAATAATGTAGTTGCAAGTCCGTTTCTATACAGCAAAGTGTTTTAATGACACTTTGTAAACTTTTAATAGCTAAAATGTTACGAGGAGAAATGAAAATTAAACGAAACTATTACAATCCAGGCTTGGTTGGTTGTTATTTTTTTTTCAGTTTTGTTGATTGGTTAATGTTTTAATTACATCCTATTAACCTACTGTTACCTGGTTTATGATTGATTTCACAGAAGAGCTGTCCGAAGAGGAACTGATACGATTGCTGAAGCAAGACAGGCTTGGTGCGTTCCGCGAGATATACTCCCGGTACTGGAAAAAGTTGTTTGATGAGGCATATAAAAGATTAAGAAGCAGGGAGTTGGCCGAGGAAGTTGTGCAAGAACTATTTACTAACCTCTGGACGAAAAGGCAAGTACTCCAGATCAACACTACTATTGGTGCATACTTGCATTCGGCCATAGCTAACCATGTAATTGACATTTATCGGAAAGAATTAGTGCGTTCAAGGTATAAAGAAGCTTTTAAAGTTGTGCATACTGAAGTTGATAATTCAACCGAAGATTCGATCATGTTGAAAGATCTTGTATATACCATTGACGAAGAAATAAGTCACCTGCCAGATAAATGCCGCTCCGTATTTGAACTAAGCCGTAAAGAACATAAAAGCAATAAGGAAATAGCCAGCTATTTAGGCATATCTGAAAAAACGGTGGAACAGCATCTGACAAGGGCCCTCAAGCAGATACGCTTAACCCTAACGCATTACCTGATATTTGTGTTGGTTTTGCAAGCTACGGTTATGTATTCAATCGGTTTTCGTATGCCTCAGATAAACAACCCGTTCATCAATCTTTTTAAATCTATCAGTCCGGGTAGCGTAATCAGGCGTTAATTCCCTCCCTTTTGTATTTAATCTGTCAGAACAAGATCATATCTTAATTCCATAAGAGCTTTGTCAAACGAATGAGAAATTTTTTCTTCAACAAGACGAAATCCATATTTTGTATATAAAGCAATGGCTGGTTGTTGTTCGTTGGTAGTCCACAAGTAGGCTTCTTTATATCCCATCTCTCGCATATAGGCCATGAACTCATCCATTAATTTTTTACCAAGACCTATGCCACGATATTCGGGCAAAAAAATAAAGTACCGTAACTGAACGGTCTCTCCACGATGAAAACCGATAAGGAAACCAATGATTTTGTCATTATGTTCACATATCCAAACCCTGTCTTTTGCCGGATTATAGTGCCGGGCAAATTCTTGTAATCCTTCCAATACATAAACTTCGAAGTTTAAGCCATAGCCCAGCTCTTGTGCATATTGTTTGCCATGTATATAAGCAATATAGCCGAGGTCGCCCGGAAGTAAGCGGGTCCTTAGCTTAATGTCGTTTAATGTTAATGGGGTATCCATCTGGATTAAATTATAGCGGTTTTTGTTAAAATGTTCATAATGGCGTTCATGTGGTTAACTAATTGCTGCTGATCTGAGGCTTTCAAGCCCGTGGTCATTGCGCTGATCTGTTCATCCGAGGCTTTATTAAGGATGTTAAATTCCCTTAATCCCTTTGCGGTTAACGAAATGAACATGGCCCTTGCATCTTGCTCCGACGGTTTTTTAATGATGAGGCCTTCTTTTTCCAATTTTTTTAACAGTCGGCTTAAATAACTCTTGTCAATATGCATAGCCGTCATGATCTGTGATGCCTGCAAATTTTCGCCTACGGATATTTCATAAATGATCCGTGCTTCGGCCAGGGAGTACCTGCTATGTAGTAAATGCCTATCGAGCAGACCAATAATATCGGTATAAAATCGGTTAAAGGCCCGGATGTTAGCTATAGGATTTGTGAATGTAGCCATGAAACAAACATAGATAAATATAGTTGACTTTGTCAACTGTATTTTAAAATTTCTTTTATAAATAAGGTCACCAATGAATTTTTTTAATTTTTTTTTATCCAGACTAAGGGATGTGCCTTTCTCAAACGTCGATGATAGTATAAACCGAATTTTTTCTTTTCATGAAAGAACATCTATCTATTGAATTACTGGAAAGGTATATTAATGGCGAATGCACAGACGCTGAGGCTGCCTTGGTAAAACAATGGTACCAATCATTTGATCATGACGCGGGCTATACTTCGACTCTGAATGCCGCTCAGCAAAAAGTGTTGGAAGAAAAGATATATAACAGTATTCTGGATCATATAGATGCTGTAGATGACGAAGAAATACCAGTAGTAAATAAGAGAAATACCTGGTTATGGATCGGTTCGGTGGCTGCAGTGCTTTTGGTAGCCATAATATTAGGCTTATATCGCAGAGCAAGTAAAGACAACAAAGATACATTTACAGATAACCAGCAGGAAATAGTTGTAATTACCAATAATTCCCACCGTATTTATAAATCAAGACTTCCGGATAGCACAACGGTTTGGTTAAATCCAAATGCGCAGTTAAAATATCCAAAGGTATTTGCAGCATCGGCACGCATGGTATCCATGTCGGGCGAATGCTTTTTTGAGGTTACCAAAAATCCGGCGCGTCCATTTATTATCAGCAGTCATTCTATCATTACCAAAGTATGGGGAACAAGTTTCCGTGTGCGTGATAATGATAAAAGCAGTGAAGCTGATGTGGCAGTTGTAACTGGTAAAGTGTCGGTAAGTATTAAAACCAAACAAAGCATAAATAACACGCAGTTAAATATAGTAAGCGGAGATGTGATGCTTTATCCACATCAAAAGGCGGTGTACTCTGCGCATGATCATACCTTAAAGCCTATCATCAAATCTGATGAAAGGGCGCTTAAAATATGGAATCATGAGAACCTTTTATTTGATAATAAGCTGATGAAAGATATTGTACCGGCACTAAATGCCAGGTATAAAACACACATTATTGTGGTTAACGAAAAATTAAACCATTACATGCTTAACGCCGATTTTACCGGTTTTAACCTGCCCGATGTTTTGGAGGCGCTTAATAAGTCGTTAAGTATTGATTACGAAATAAAAAATAACACCATCGAACTTAAATAAACCAACTATTAACCAAACCCATGATTGAATGAAAGAGAGAACAAAATCCTAAAAATCAGTTATAAATCCAGCCGAACACTGGTAAAATAAAAAAACTTAGAAGTGTTGCGACCACTCCTAAGTTTTAGATGAGCCCAAATCAAGTGACACCATTTTAGATGGTGGAGGGGCGTTAATTGTCTCATTTTTAAAAAGAAACATAACAAATATATGAAATTTCGTTTACGAACTCCTATTCCCTGGTATCAAATCATGAGGATAACATTTATTCAAATTCTGATATCAACCATGTTAAGTGGTATGGCCTACTCAAATACTTTGAGTGCCCAGGGTATACTTGATAAAAAGATAAGTATATCATTAAACAATACCACCCTGGTTGATGTATTGAGTCATTTACAAAAAAATGATAAAATTAAATTTATATACAGCAGTACAGCGATCAATGGCAATCAAAGGGTTTCCGTTAATATGGAAAATGAATCGCTAAAAAACGTACTTGATGAAGTATTAAAAAGTAAGGGCATCAGTTACGAGGTACTTCAGGACAGAATTGTACTGGGTAAAGCTGGCGCGATTACTGAAACAGCTCCGGCTGCCGAAATTGCTCCGGTAAATGCAGTAGCAGATGTTGCTGCAACACCAGTAAGCGGTAAGGTTGTTGACAAAAGTGGAGAGCCCATCATCGGAGCCAGCATTTTAGAAAAGGGCACCACTAACGGGGTATCAACTGATTTGAATGGTAATTTTAAGCTAAACGTGGCCGGCCCTAACGCTATATTGGTAATAGCCTATATTGGTTACAATAACAAGGAGGTAACTGTTGGAAACCAAACCAGTATCACCATAACCCTTGAAGAAAACGTTAAAAACCTGAATGAGGTTGTAGTAGTTGGTTACGGTACTCAAAAGAAAGCTACCGTTACCGGTGCTATCAGCAGCGTTAAAGCAGCCGATATACAAGATCAACAGGTAACTCGCGTTGATGATGCTTTAAGAGGGCGTGTTACAGGTGTAAGCGTTGTACAAAGCTCAGGCCAGCCGGGAGCAGCTCCGCAAATACGTGTGAGGGGTGTTACTTCGAGGCAAAACAGCGATCCGTTATATGTTGTTGACGGTGTTGTTGTTGATGACATAACGTTATTGAATCCAAATGATATTGAATCGATGGAGGTATTAAAGGATGCGTCTGCAGCCATCTACGGTTCACGGTCATCAAATGGTGTTATCCTCATTACTACTAAAAAGGGTAAAAAAGGTGATGCTGTAATTAGCTATAATGGCTATATTGGTTTTCAGGGTCCGGTGAGCAAAGTAAAACTGGCTGATGCTTCACAATACGCTACATTAAGAAACCAGGCACAGATCAATGATGGTAAAGCTCCTATATTCAGCAATCCCGGATCATTAGGTGCAGGTACCAACTGGCAGAATGAGATCTTTAGCAACAATGCTTTGATTCAAAACCACAACTTGAACATCAGTGGTGCTACCGATAAAGCTACCTACTATACTTCTTTTGGCTACCTGGATCAAAAAGGTATTGTAATGCCTGATATTTCTGATTACAAGAAATTTAACTTTACAACCAATACCTCCTATAAAGTAAAAAAATGGTTTACGATAGGAGAAAACTTTACTTATTCTTATAATCGTAATAAAAGTGTAGGTAATACTAATAGTGTATTTGGCGGCCCGCTTAGTTCTGCTTTAAATCTTGACCCGCTTACCCCGGTAACCGTAAGTGACATTAATGCACAACCAAACGCGTCTGTCTATACCAACCAGGCCAACTATATTGTAAGAAATGCCCAAGGCTTACCTTATGGTATATCCAATTACGTATCACAGGAAATCACAAATCCTTTTGCATATGCACAAACCCGTTTAGGTAATTATTCCTATGCTACCAATCTTTTGGGTAATGCATTTGCCGAGATTGAGCCGATTGCAGGTTTAAAGATCCGTACACAGATAGGTGCTAAACAGGCTTATTATGGCCAGGATGGTTTTACACCTCTTTACTATTTAAATTCAAGCACAAGCAATCTTTCAAATACATCCCAGTATCAGGAAAACGACCGGAACCTGACATGGAACTGGGATAACACGGCCACCTATACCCGCTCATTCGGAAAGCATAACCTAAGTGCTTTAGTGGGTACCAGTGCTCAAAAATATTCAGCATCAGTTTTAGGTGGTACATTTATAGGCGAACCCGTAAATTCATTTGCTGACGCTTCTACTGGTTTTGCTTTACCGGCTACTAACAGAATAGCTACCGGTATTGATCCAACTAAAATTCAACCGCATACACTGGCATCTTATTTTGGAAGGGTAACTTATGATTACGATCAGAAATACTTGTTTACTGGTATTATCCGCCGTGACGGATCATCAAGATTTGGTACCAACAATATATACGGTACCTTCCCATCAGCAGAAGCGGGTTATGTAATCACCCGCGAAGATTGGTTCCCTAAAAATACCTTCGTTGACTTTATTAAAGTGCGTGGTTCATACGGTATAGTAGGTAACGAAATGGCCCTGGGCGATTTTGCCTATGCCGCAACTATTGGCAGCGGTCGTAACTATGTATTTGGTAACGATAACCTGATTATAGGTTACAGCCCAAATGCTCCGGCTAACCCGGCCCTGAAATGGGAAGAAACCCGTACTGCCGATCTTGGCTTCGATGCAACGTTATTTAATAACCTGAGCGTAACTTTTGATGTTTACAGAAAGTTAACCAAAGGCATGCTGCAGCAAATACAATTGCCAGCCTATGCCGGTTTTGTTGGCCAGCCTTATGCTAACGTTGGTGACATGGAAAACAAAGGTGTGGAGTTAAGTTTGGGATATACCGGTAATGTGGGTGATTTTAAATATAACTTAGGTGGTAATATCTCCTATAACCACAACGAGGTAACCAGCCTGGGTAACCAGATTAACTACTTTACGGTAGGTACCGTGCAAAGTTCAACCTATGAAATTGGCCGTACAGCCGTAGGCCAGCCGGTTGGGGCGTTCTATGGCTTCCAGGAGCTGGGCGTGTTCCACTCACAAGCAGAAATTAACGCCTATACCAAAAATGGGCAGTTAATTCAGCCTAATGCCAAACCTGGCGATTTTAAATGGGCAGATGTTGATGGTGATGGCAAGATAACGGCAAATGATCGTAAATTCCTGGGTAATCCGTTGCCAACCTTTACTTATGGGGTGAATTTTAACGCCAGCTACAAAAATTTTGACATCAGAATATTTGGCCAGGGTGTTTGGGGTAATAAAATTTACCAGGCTTACCGCAGGTTAGATATTGCTTCGGCTAATTACCCGATAGCGGCCTTAAACGCATGGACACCTGATAATACAGGCAGCAACTATCCACGTTTAACTGATGCCGACCCTAATAATAACTTTAAAAATCCGTCGAACTTTTACCTGCAAAATGGTGCTTACTTCCGCATCAAAACCTTGCAGTTAGGTTACAATTTGCCACAAAGCTGGTTAAAGTCGGCAGATGTTAAAAAGGTTAGGGTATTCCTGAGCAGCAACAACCTGGTAACCATTACTGGTTATAAAGGTTATGATCCTGAAATAAGCGGTGGTATCGATATGGGTATTTATCCTCAGGCACGCACATTTATGGCTGGTTTAGACATTACTTTATAATAACAAATAACAAGATTGATCATGAAATCAAAATATATTTTATATACAGGAGCAGTTTTGCTGGGTGTTGGTGCTTTAGCTTCTTGTAAAAAATCATTCCTGGAGTTACAGCCACAAGGACAGTTTCTTCAGTCAAACTATTATGCTAACCCTGCGGAGGCGCTTACCGCAGTAGTGGCAGCTTATGACCCTTTGGTTACTGAAACAGGCGGTATTGATAATACGTACTCATCACCCCTGGGAGCTTTGAATGCAGCCTCAGACGATTGTTATGCAGGTGGTGGTAGTTCGTCAGATGTACCGGCATGGCAGGCCATTAATAATTATACCCTATCACCAACTGTTGGTCCGCAGAATCAATTCTGGGCTATCAACTTTCAGGGTGTAAACCGTACCGACGTATTGTTGGAACAATTACCTAAAGTGCCAGGGTTGAGTGCCGACCTGTTAAAAAGATATACCGCTGAAGGCCAATTCCTGCGTGCGCATTATTACTTTGACCTGGTTAGATTATTTAAAAATGTGCCTTTGATATTATCTACGTTAACACTTAATAATGTATATCAACAGCCACAAGTACCAGCCGAGACTACCTATGCGCAGATAGAAAAAGACCTGTTAGCCGCTATTGACGGCTTACCGGTAACTATTGCCCCTGCCGAAAATGGCCGTGTATCTCAAGGTGCTGCTAAGGCCCTTCTAGGTAAAGTTTACCTGTATGAGAAAAAATGGTCAGATGCCGCCCGTTTATTAAATGATGTAAACACTAATTACAATTATAAGCTACTGGCTAACTACGTTGATATATTCAGCATTAAAAATAAGTTCAATAGCGAATCGATCTTTGAGTTAGTACACTCTGGCACGCAAAGCTATACCTGGAGCAACTGGGATCAGTTTAAATCAAACGTGTACGTGCAAATGGTTGGTCCAAGAAGCTACACCGGTCCAATTTACTACAGCGGTGGTTATGGTTTTAGCCCTGTTACTACACAGTTAGCTACTGCGATGAAAGGTGATCCACGTTATGGTTACACTATTGCAAATATCGACAGTTTAACCAAGGCTACTAAAACAAGCTATTCGCCAAGCTATCAGAACACCGGTTACTTTATACAAAAATACGCGCCTATAAACGCCAATAAGGTAACAACTGGTATTACTGAACTTAACTGGCCTAACGACTACATCGAGATCCGTTTGGCTGATACTTACCTGATGGAAGCTGAGGCCGATCTGAACGGTGGTGGCAGCACCGCTCGTGCACAAACTTTGCTTGATGCCGTGCGCAGCCGTGTAGGTTTACCATCGGTACCGGCAACTCTGCAAAATGTTTATAACGAAAGACGTTTAGAGCTAGCTACCGAAGGCCACCGTTGGTTTGACCTGGTACGTTGGGGGCAAGCACCTACTGCTTTAGCATTTAAAGGCTTTAAAGCAGGTGTAAATGAAATTTTACCTATTCCATTGAACGAGACAACCAATGGCAGCCAGGTAAAACAAAACCCGGGCTATAATTAATATAACCGCTTATATAGAGGGGCTGCCGCGTAATGTGGCGGCCCTTTGTTTTTTTATTTGTTTTATATAATTATTGAGGTAAATTGTTGTTGATTTTACCGGTTAACCCCGGCCAATAAAATCAGAATTAAACCACCGTATCCAATTTGTGAATTAAGGACATGCTTAAAAAAAAGACCTTCTTTTTTGTTTTAATTTCCCTTATCCCATTAAGTTTTATTTTAACACAGTGTTATAATGCCGGCGCTCCCGAAAACGATCCCCGGGGGCAGTTATTTGCCGGTTCAGAGAGTTGTGTTAAATGCCATAGTGATGTTTATAATTCCTATATGCATACTGCCCATTTTCAAACTACGCGCCCTGCCTCGGCCGATAATATCAAAGGTAGTTTTGCCAAAGGTTTTAACATCCTGGATTATGGTAATGGCTTACATGTAGCTATGGAAAAGCGAGGAGATAGCCTTTACCAGGCTGGATACATGAACAACAAGCAAACAGAAGCCGAGAAGTTTGAAATAACAGTAGGGTTGGTTAACGCGCAAACCTATCTGTATTGGAAAGATAGTCAACTGTTTGAGTTGCCGGTATCTTACTTTACGGCTTTGCATGGCTGGGCCAATAGTCCGGGGTATGATCCGACACGTGTGAATTTTCAACGGCCTATATTGCGTAAATGCCTGGAGTGCCATACGTCTTATATCGGCGATCTGCCACAAGCGCATATGCAGGTTGGATTTGATAAAGCATCATTGATATATGGTATTGATTGCGAGCGATGCCATGGCCCTGCTGCTAATCATGTTAATTACCATACCGCTTATCCGGATGAAAAGAAGCCAAAATACATTACCACCTATGCCTCTTTAACAAGAGGCCAAAAGATGGATGCCTGCGCCGTTTGCCATTCCGGGACTAAAGGTGGTTTTCTGCGTACATCATACGGTTTTCATATGGGCGATACCTTGTCGAAATTTAAAGAGATGACTTTTTTGCCTGATGATCCTAATCACCCAAGTCCTGATGTGCATGGTAATCAGAGCTCGCTATTGCCTGCCAGCAAGTGCTTTATCATGAGTAAGATGGATTGTAATACCTGTCATGATCCGCATGTTAACCAGGAAAAAAATATAGGCATGTTTACCCAAAAATGTCTGAGCTGCCATAGCGAAGCCAAGCACAATTTTTGCAAAATGGCTCCGCAAATAGGTGCGATGATTAATAACTATTGTATCAACTGCCATATGCCGCAGCAATCATCGCATGTGATCATGGTAGGAGGAGGCTCCCAAGGTAAAACCAGTGCGCCTTACCTGTTACGTAATCACCACATCGCGGTTTATCCGGAAGAAACTCAAAAGGTATTGGATTTTATTAAGACAAAGAAAATATAAACAAGGGGTAAAAAAAAGACGTATGTAATACGTCTTTTTAATAGGTTAACGAGCCGTTCTGGATAAAGCGATGTGTTTGCCGAACTTAAGTATGACCATTCAACCTTATGCAAAAAGTGGGTTTACATGGTTTACACTTTTTTCATATAAATTTAATTTAACTAATTGATTATTAGATATATAAACAAATGTTAACACCAAAAAGTGTAAACCCACTTTTTGGGTAATCTAAGACCTTAGAATATCCAGGTAAATCAAATAAAAAGAGGCTGATCATGATTGATGATACAGCCTCTTTTTTAACTAGTTAATAGGTAAGCGTTAAACCTCCGCCCCAACCCATATCACTGTCATAATGGGTAGACAGCGCAAAGTTACGGGTGAATATATACCTGAATCCGGCCGCATATTCCTTATCCGTATTACCCATAATGGTAAAACGCAGGCGGCTGGTAACCGGTATGTCATCACGGCTTAACTGAAACCTGAGCTTGCCATTGCCATCAATGCGGGCATCGGCTACCACCAGCATCGGCAGTGTATAGGCCAAACCGGCAACTACCGTTTTGCGGTTATTCTTATTACTTATCTGACCAAATAAGTTCTTTTCGGGCTCGCCAGTTTCTTTCTTGTAGTGATAATCAAAGCCACCATAAGCATACAACCATTGCATACGGCCAAAATAACGGCCCAGCATAGTTTCGCTTTCATAACCATCATGGTCATGTAAACCAAGATGCCATAAGGTCGAAAACTTCCAGCGGGTGTTAGCCAACGCGGCTGTACCATCGCTGCCATTGCTTTCCAGCCCTATTTTGGCCGATGCGTAAAAATGCTGATCATCCGCATAGATCTTTTTGATGGCTGCGGCTGGATCAGGAATCTCGGGATTCGGCGGCGAATTTTCATAGCTGAAGATGCGCCCCATACCGCTCATCATATGGTAAAGGATGTGGCAGTGGAAAAACCAGTCGCCGCTTTCGCTTGCCCTGAACTCAATGGTATCTCTTTCCATCGGCATAATATCCAATGTGTTTTTTAAGGGGGAATGATCGCCCTGCCCATTCAATACTCTGAAGTAATGCCCATGCAGGTGCATAGGATGGCGCATCATGGTGTTGTTATACAGAATGATGCGCACATTCTCACCCTTTTTGATCAGGATTTTGTCTGATTCCGACACGGTTTTATTGTTGATCGTCCACACGTAACGGTTCATGTTACCTGTAAGGTCAAACAGGAGCAATTTGGTTGGCCCCTCGGGCAGGGTGGTTACTTTGGTCGACCGTAACATGCCGTAATTCAGGGTGACAATGTCTGAGGAGCTGCTGCTCATGTCCATGTCACCCATATTCATGCTGCCTATCTCTTTATCACCGGCTTTTTTATCGCCCATGTCCATGCCACCCATTTTGTCGGTTTTCTTGTTCTTTTGGCCAGCAGGCTTTTCGGCTTCCCCGGTTATTTCGGGATACATCACCGTGTTCATATCCATTACCTGGTTGGTCATGGTCATGCCGTCCATCTCCTTCATGTTGCCTTGCATATCCATCATCCCATTCATCATTTTCATGCCTTCAAAATATTTAAGGCGAGATAGATGTGTGGCTTTATGCTGGGTACCTGAACCCAGCCAAAGTGAGGTGTATTTGGTTCTGTCCTCAGGAGTAGCTAAAAACTCGTAGCTGCCATCTTTAGGAATAGTGACCACCACATCGTAGGTTTCGGCAGTGGCGATGATCAGCCGGTCAACTTTAACGGGTTCTACATCCTCACCGTCATTGGCTACTACGGTTAGTTTACCGCCTGCATAATTGAGCCAGAAATAGGTTGAGGAACTGCCGTTAACCACATGCAGCCTTACCTGGTCGCCGGCTTTAAATTGTGGTGCGGTGTTCTCCGCTTTGCCATTGCTGAAGAAGCGGTCGTAGAACACATCACTTACGTCCATGGCGGTCATCCGTTTCCATTCGTTGGTAAGCTTTGTTTTAAGCTGTCCATCTTTAATAGCTTCGGAATAGCTCTGCATGCTGCCTTTACGTATGGCATACCAATCGGTAGCATTATGCAGCAGACGCTGTACCTGCTCGGGGTTATCATCTGTCCAGTCGCTCAGCAATAAGGTATAATCTTTAATAGGTGATGCTTCCTTTTCATGGATGATGAAAGCGCCATACATGCCGCTTTGCTGCTGTGTCATGGTGTGCGAATGATACCAGTAGGTGCCATGCTGTACCAGTGGAAATTTATAATGATGTGTTTCGCCAGCCTTTACCGGTGATGTGGTGAGATAAGACACACCATCGTACCGGTTAGGCAGTATAAGCCCATGCCAGTGGATGGATGTTTCCATCATCATGTTGTTATGTACGTATATCTCGGCAGTATCACCCTCGGTAAAGGTAAGCGTAGGTGCCGGTATCGATCCGTTAATGGCCATGGCGGGTCTGGCTTTACCGGTATAGTTTACTGCAGTATCGCCTATATATAAATGGTAAATCTCCCTGTTGCCTATTTTGGTATAAAAAGGCTCCCGCTTACCGCCGGCACCCTGATCCATTTTCATAGACATATGATGCTGACCGAAAGCAGTAGCCGCCAGGAACAGATTTACCCAAATTAAAAGGTAAGTCTTCATAAAAAAGCCTGTTTGTTATTTGGCAGCCGGTGCCAGTGTTTCGGTTGTTTTACCGCAGGTTAGCATTTGCTTGCCGTAGTATGGATTTTTAATAGCATTGGTTTCGCTCAGCCAGGTAGCCTTTTTCATGGGGCAATACTGCTCATAAATGGTGCTGGTGTTCAGTTTGAGACCTTTGGTTACCTCATACATGTTTTTGGATAAACTGGTGAAATGTTCACGCTGATGATCAATGGCATCGCTCTGGCTAATATGGCGGCTGTCAAATTCCAGTTTTTCGGCATAGGTCATCCATAATTTATGCTGATCGGCAGTTAACTTATCCATGGGTACGGCGGCAATGGCAGTTAAAAGATCTTTAGCCTTTGCTTTGGTTTGCACGTTGTTATCGGCAGTAAGGGCGTTCTTAACATCCAGGTAAGCACTCAGTACATTGTTTACAGCAGTATTGGCTGTTTTATCCTGAGCTTTAACGGTTGAATAAGTAATGAATGCGGTGAAAAGTATAATGAATGATTTTAACGTTCTCATGATTTTTTATTATTAAAAGTAATTAATTTTTAGTTGATAATCATTACCCGGCAATTACGAATAATAGCCTGATAAAATAAGTAGCAGACATAATAGGGCCACTTTAAAATAGGATTACTTTAATTGATCAGATCTGAAGAGAACGTTGTTGTATAGCTATCGCTTTGCCCGATAATCCCGGCGGGGCCTTACCGGAGCTTAGCCTAAATGTATTTAAAACGATGTAATGTGCAGCAGCGGGGATAGATTGAAATGGCCGGGTAATGATAGCTATCACCGGAGCCTGCGAATCAACACTGGCTGGTTTTATATTTTCTTTGATCACATAGTTGCCATGCTTTTTGCAGCAATCACAATCATCGCTTTTGGAACTGTGTTTATGATGATGGTGAGTTGTCGTATTATCCATGGCCTGCATAGCCATTTTGTTACCCATTAAGCTTTGGCCGGTACAATGTACCAGGCACACAAACATCCCTGTGGTGAGTAACAGGTAAAATGCTGCTATGCTTAAAACGGCGACTCTTTTCATCTAACAACAAAGTTAAAGCATTATAACGGATATGTTTTATAAAATTTTATACGCTATTTATAAAATTTTGGTCAATAAAAAACCCTTAGCTAAAAGCTAAGGGCTGTGATAAGGTTTGGGGGGTATTAATTAATAGCCAGGGTTTTGCTGCAGTTTCGAGTTCAGGATAATTTCGGCAGAAGGAATCGGGAACAGACGTTTGTTTACGTTATTGTCTGTTTTGTAACCCCATGACTCTTCGTATTTACCAAAACGGATCAGGTCATTCCTTCTCCAGGTTTCCCAGTCCAGTTCGCGTGCACGTTCCTGTAACAGGTTTGGCAGATCAACGCTTGTCCAGGTAGCGGCTTTACGTTTTGCCCTTAACTGGTTAATCAATGATAATGGACTATCGCCATTAGTTGCTGTTGCTCCGCGTAAAATGGCTTCAGCTTTCATTAGCAATATATCCGCGTAGCGAAATACCGGTACGTCATTACTTTGGTTGCGGTCTGTAGCGGTCACATCCGGATAGTATTTGTTATTACGGATACCCTTGGCTTTGCCCAACTCATCACCACCAACCTCAAAGGTAGGTACATCAACCAGAGTAAGGTCAGGTGTAAAAGTTAGCTGGAAATCAACCGGTGCAGTTGGATCCGGGCCGCTGTAGGAGGCATCCAACCCTTTTTTAGTGGTTTTGATGATGATAGGGTTGCCGGCAAAATCATACTGTTTGCCAATAAGCCAGATGCTGGTACGGATATCGTTAGGATCATTAAATTGAGCGTAATAAGAAGGAATAGTGCTGCATGGATTACTCAGACGATATAGCAAACCATATTTGGCTTGTAAGGCCGGGTGCAGGTTGTACCAGGTAAATTGCTCACCCTGGGCTTGTGCGTGGTCATAAGGAATAGCAAAGATAAATTCCTTGTCTTTAGGACCGTTATCAGGATAGAACATTTTGATATAATCATCCTCCAGGCTGTATTTGCCCGATGCAATGATGTTATCGCACATCTTAACGGCATCGTCATAGCGGCTGGTACCGGTGTAAACCTGGGCATTCAGATACATTTTGGCCAGTATGGCATAGGCTGTATATTGAGTTGGCCTGCCATAAGTAGTTTGATCAACAACCTGGCTCAATTGAGGGATCACCGCGTTCAATTCTTTTTCTATAAATGCAAAAACATCTTTACGGGCGGTGGTAGATGGTTTATCGGCCGAACCAAAAGTGGTTACTACAGGGATATTGCCATATAGGTCCATCATAAAGAAGAACACCAGGGCGCGGGTGGCTCTCAACTCAGCAATGGTAGTAGTTTTGGCTGGGCTATCAGGGGCAGTGGCAAAGCTTGCAATAACCCGGTTACAGGTACTAATGGTGCCAAAGCCCCATGTCCAGGCGTCCTGAACCTCCGGAAGATCGGCATTCCAGCTATGATAGTGCAATTGCTGATAACGGCCTCCATCGCGCCAGCCACCGGCTCTTGCAGGCATAATGGCCTCATCTGTACTTAACGATTGCATTTGCCAGTAAGCCTGTGCAAAAGAGCCTCTTAATTGCGCATAGGCAGCTCCTGATGCCAGGATAAACTGTTGCTGCGTTACAGGAAAATTATTAGGGGTTAACTCGGTTTCAACCGGTACATCAACCTTGGTGCATGATGATATGGTAAGCGCGGTTAAAAATATGGCGCAGTATTTATGAATGGAAGTTTTCATGTTGATCTGTTAATGAGATGATTTAAAATGAAGCACTTAAACCGAACAGGAAAGCCCTGGTACGCGGGTAGTAGTTCTTATTATCAATACCTGGCGTAAGGCCGCCCAACGAAACTTCAGGATCAATACCTTTATAACCGGTTATAACGGCCAGATTATTGCCAGATACATACAAACGCAGGTTACGAATTCCCGGGGTGAACTTAGGGAAGGTATAACCCAGGGTAGCATTATCAAGTCTTAAGTAAGAGCTGCTTTCGATATAGCGATCGGAATACAAATAGGCGTTAACATCCTTTGGTGATTCATTGGCTGATGACACCGGCAGGTTATAGCTCCGCACATCGCTGGTACGGTTCAGGTCGGCCAGGGTAGCGTTCAATACCTTGCCACCCAATGAGCCGCGGATAAATACATTCAGATCAAAATTGCCATAGGTAAAGCTGTTGTTAAACCCAAACAGTAATTTAGGCTGCGCATTACCAGCATAGTAATAGTCTTTTGAAGTTGGGGTAGTGGTAACACCGCCACTACGGCTGTAAAACTGTGATACACCGGCGGCATTTTTACCGGCATATTTATATAACAGGAACTGGCCAACCGGGTAGCCTGTTTTCAAGATCTGTACTTTGTAACCTGTTTCGCCCTGGCCACCTGGTTCTGCCTGTGGGATTGAATCCAGCTTAAAGCTGCTGTTTGATAAGGATACCAGTTTATTGTTGTTATGCGCTATGTTGATAGATGTATTCCAGCGGAATTTGCTCGATTGAACAGGTATCGCGTCAATAGTAACCTCATAACCTTTATTGGAGATCGAACCCACGTTGGCGGTTAAAGTACCTACAAAGTATTGAGTGGTTGATACCGGGTAGAAATAGATCAGATCGTTGGTTTTTTTATTATAAGCTTCAATGGTACCGCTTAACCTGCCTTTGAATAAAGAAAAGTCCAGACCCAGATTGTACATGGTGGTTTTTTCCCATTTCAAATCAGGATTGGCATTTTGTGATGGACCTATGGAATTGGTGAAGGTGCCATTGTAATAAAATGCACCCGATGTGCCGTATTTGATCTGAGATATCAGCGGATCAAAACCCAGGGAGTTACCGGTGATACCGTAGCTGGCGCGCAGTTTCAGATCGTTGAACAGATGCTGATTCTGCATAAATGATTCTTCGGTGATCCTCCAACCCAATGAAGCCGATGGGAAAGTGCCCCATTTGTTGTTGGCGCCAAAAGCTGATGAACCGTCACGTCTTAATGATAACTGTAACAGGTATTTATTATCATAGCTATACTTGGCCCTGCTGTAAAAAGATATTAAACGCAGTTTTTGATACAGGTTGGGTCCCCAGTCGGTCACAAACCCAGCTTGTGGCGAACCCAAACCAATGTTCAGGTAACCAATATCATCTGTCGGGAAATTTCGGTTATTGGCCTGGAAACCGTCGCCGTTAACATCTTGTTGTAAGCTGTAACCAGCCAATACATTGATGTCATGTTTGCCGGTAGCTTTAGCATAGGTGAAAAAAGTTTCAGCTACTTTACGGGTGTTTTCAAATGAGGAGCGGTAAGCCTCGCCGTTTACACCCTGGTCAAGCGTGTATTTACTGTTATAAAAAGCACCACCATTTACCTGTTCGCTTTGCGACGACAGGCTGATGTTGTAGGTAAAATTAAAAGGTAATTTCAGCTCGGCAGTAGCGTTGATCAAATTCAGTTTGCTTTTGGTTTTTTGGTAAGCATCGGCCAGTAAAGCTGCCGGGTTATAGTACTGTACCCTTTGCAAATTTTCGGTATAAGCGCCGTTTTGCATCACCGGAACAGTTGGCAGGTAACGCAGCATATTGTATAGCACAATATTTTGGTTAGGGATAATGTCCGAATTACTGGTAGCATTATTTACCGATAAACCCAATTTTAAACGATCATTAAAAGCCTTTTGCTCCACGGCAATTTTGGTAGTTAAACGGTTTAAGGCGCTACCTTTCAATATACCTTTATCGTCAAAATAATTAACAGAGGCGCTATAGGCAGTTTGGTTAAAGCCACCGCTAAGCGCTACGTTATGATTTTGAGAGTAACCGGTGCGGCTCACTTCCTTTTGCCAATCGGTATTAGCACCTTTTTGATCGGATGGGTCGAGCGAAAGGTTGTTTTTGGTTAGATAATCGTTCAACTGAGTAGCATTCATCATTTTGATGCTATTGGCGATTTTCTCAAAACCGGCGTAGGCATTGTAAGCTATTACGGCCTGACCACTTTTGCCCTTTTTAGTAGTGATGATAATTACACCATTGGCAGCACGGGTACCATATATAGCAGTTGCAGAGGCATCCTTCAATACGTCCAGCGTTTCAATGTCATCAGGAGCAACCAGGCGGAAATCGGCTCCTGGCACACCATCAATTACATAAAATGGTTCCTGTGCCTGGCCTGAGCGTAGGGTTGAAGGGCCACGTAAGCTAATAGAAGGTGTTTCGTTAGGGTCGCCGGAACGGGTAATGTTCAGGCCGGCTACTTTACCTTGCAGTAATTGTGCAGGGTTGCTGAACGCGCCTTTGTTAAAGTCTTTATTTTGAACAGAAACGATGGAACTGGTTAATAATTTACGCGATTGTTTACCGTAACCCACTACTACCACTTCTTTTAACGCAGCCTGATCTGGTTTCAATGATACGTTTACGGTACTGCCAGATACCGGAAGTTCCTGAGATACATAACCGATAAATGAAAATACCAGTGTATTATTTTCGGCAGCCTCGATATGGTAACTGCCTGAAATATCAGTTACGGTACCATCTGTGCTGCCTTTGAGCTTTACCGATACGCCGGGCAAGGTTTCGCCGGTTTGGGCATCGATAACCTTGCCAGATACGCGCATCAGCCTGGCGGTGGTTTGTACGTATATGGTTTGATCAACCCTTTTAAATGATAAGCCCGATTGTTTGGCTATCTTTTTTAATACATCATCAATAGGCTGGTTATTTTCAGACAGACTGATCTTTTTGCTGAGCTGTGCCTCAGTGGCATTATGTATAAAGCGTAAACCGGTTTGTTTTTCTATCAGAGAAAACACCTCCTTGATAGATTTTTCGGAAACCTGGATAGTGCAATTTATGGAGTCTGATGTGCGGTTTACAGTGGCTGCGCCAGCTTGCATTACCGTGCACATCAAATAAATAGCACTTAAAAGCGAGAATATATATTTTTTCATATTTTTGAGATTGTTTTACTAAAATGAATTGGGTCCTTTGGCGAGAACCTGATTACGGGGCAGGTGGTATGATCTGATCATACTGCCTGTTGTTGTTTTATGCTTTCCTTATTTCATTAAACTTTACCTTTCTTGTGTTTAGTTACATTTACCGGATATGATCATTTTATTGCCCTGCATTTGCCATGATACATCTGCTACCATTTTAATTTGCTCCATTACTTTGGCCAGCGGGATGTTATCAAAAGTACCTTTCAGCTTGCAACGCAGCAGGGTACTGTCTCTCAGTTGCACAGGTATGCCATACCATCTGCTTAATTTTTTGGCGGCGTCGGGCCAGCTGTCATAGTTAAATACCAGTTTGTTTTCTTTCCAGCCGGTGATGTCTTCGGCTATAAAATCGGTAACATGGGCCTGATGATTTGCTTTGGAATAGGTCATTTGTTTGCCCGGGTCAAGGATGATGCGTTTAGATGGATCATTATTCATATCCACCTGAACCTTACCTTGCACCAGCGATACGGTAATATTGCTGTCGTTTTGATACGCCGAAACGTTGAAGTGGGTGCCCAGTACCTGTGTGGCTATTTTGCCCGTATGAACAATAAATGGTTTTTGCGGATCGCGCTTTACATCAAAAAATGCCTCGCCATCCAGGTACACCTCTCGTTTATCATCGCCGAAAGTATTAGCGATATGCAGGCTGCTTGACGCGTTAAGGGTAACAACAGTACCATCTGGCAGATCGATCTTCTTCTTTTCGCCAGGAGCGGTATGCTTTTCGGTCATGGTCAGCGTACCCGCAGGTTTATTGCTAAGTTTGGCCTTATACAACCAAAAGGCGCCTGCAAGAACCAGTATGGATGCAGCTACGGTCAGTATAGGTCTTAATTTCCGGATGATGGTAATTGGGTGCCTGGTTTCTACCAATCCATTTTTGGAAGCGGATCCTGATGCCTCCAGGCTATCTATCTTTTTATTTAAACGGGCTAATGCATCATTGGCCTTGCTGCTATTATTGGGTATAGCCTTTCTGGCCGACCAGATCTCGGCGATATCCTCAAAAGCATCGGAGAATTCCTTGTCCGTTTGAACTTTCTGTAATAAATACTGGGTCTCCTCTTCGGTTATTTTTCCTTCCAGGTAACCTATAATCAGCAGGTAGTGATGTTCATCCATGTATGCCATTTTGAAGTAAGTATTCAAATCAGCATAATTCGATTACATGATTTTACGATTTAATATAATGTTAACATTGGGGCTGATTATTTAACAAAAAGCAAACGTTTCCTGAAATAATTTACAGATCGGTAAATATGTGTCTTTACTGTGTTTGGGGAAATATTTAAAATTTCGGCAATTTCCTGGTAGTCAAGCTGGTGTTGCCAGTTCATCATAAAAATTAGCCGGCCTTGCTCTGGTAATTCATCAACAAAGCGCTCGATAATGAGCCGGCGATCTTTCCGGAAAAGCATTTCATCGGGCCTGAGATGGTCGCTGATGGCTTTATCCGATGCAAACTCTTCGGGCAGCAATTGCATCTTTTGATTTTTGCCTTTGAGCGTGTAAACTCTGTTTTTTACTGCACCATAGAGGTATGATTTTAGGGATGAATGGATAAGCACACGCTCCCGTTTTACCCACAGATCCAGAAAAACGTCAGCAATAACATCTTCACCGTCATCGCTGTTTATACCCAAAAAACGGCAAAAATCTGATAGTAAGGGATGATATTTTAGAAATAAGGAGTTGAAGGCTTCCCTGTCATCTGCTTTTACTTGCGACAGTAATTCTATATCATCCATTATAAATAATCAATAGGGGCAATTATATAACTAAGGTATTACTATGCTTAATTTTACAAGTTAAGTTATTGTTAAGCTTTAAATGCTCAAACCAGTATACACAAAGAGTGTCAAGGCACTTTGAAGTACACTGAAAGGCTTTGCCAACAATACTTATCCTTTAAATTAATGCTCAAATTGGTTTGTTGCCGGTACACGCTGCATACCTGCTTAAGGGCCTCTGTTTTAATCAGGATAACTCATTGAACCCTTGTTCAAAAGAAGATAAAATTAATGAGATTCCAAATATCAACACTTAATTATTTGACAGCTATTACTGGGCGCCATACTTTGTTTTTACGTAGCTCATGGAAGAACTGATCATTTCCCGGAGCACTTTTTCATTGATATCCTGCAGTTTTTTGATATAGGTGCAGCCTTTTCCGGTTTTGTGTTTGCCGAACTTTGCAAGCAGTTTTTCTTTTTCTGCAGGGTCCAGCATCAGGTAAAGGGAAATTTCAGCTTTGCGGGGGGAAAAAGCAACCAATGGCATATCACCTTCACGACCGCTTTCATATTTATAATGACAGGTACCAAAGCCCACAATGGCGGGGCCCCACAGTTTGGCTTTCAGACCGGTTTGTTCTTCCATAATCTGCACCAGTTTGAAACTATCTGTGCGTTTGGTTTCATCGGGTACCGAATTCAAAAATTCGGCTACACTGGCTGTGGTTTCTTTGGTTTTGTTTTCGGCCATGGTATGATAAGTTGATGGTGACAGGTTCCTGAAGTTGGGACTACCCAATTAAAGATAATTATAAAATTCAAACAGCTCCCCGCTGATCAAAAACTTTTTAAACCTCTATTTTAACACTTTTCTCATCAAAAACGGGGCGAAATAGATCGAAAACAGCTCAAAACTTATTCAAAATCATCCATTTTAACACTTTTTAACAAATTTTCGACACGATTTTTAGGATTTAAAAAGATTAATGTGATTGATAGTTAGTTAACTATATGCCGAACGGTCGGTTTTTGAGTGCTTTTTTCTCTTTAACCAAACAGCCCTGCTTACAATATTCAAGTAAGCAGGGCTGGGCCTTGGATGTACTTAAAGATACAAAAAATGTTTGGGATATGCAATAACGGATGGAGAAACGAAGTGTAGATCCAGTGAGTTGTTTACCGCAATGATGAATAATTATAAAACTGCAACCTGCCGGTACCATTTACTTTGATGGTTTTTACTTCATCGGCGCCGTGGCTGTTTTTTAGGGTTAGGCTGATCTGGTTTTCGCCTTTTTGCAGCGGGATACGCGCGTACGAAATGTACGAGGGCAGGGTTTGCCAGTTACGCGTATCAGCCTTTTCTGATAGCAGGCTGTACAGCTGTATGCCATAGCCTATGCCCTGCAATAAGGAATTGTTATTGCCATTGTTATCTTTAGCAGCTGCCCGCACAGAATATTCGGCAATCTTTTTTACAGCCAGCCTGGAGAGGGTTTTACCGATCTCCTTTAAGGTACGTTCCTGCAAGGTTTTAAAGGCCAGCTGATTGATGTCTTCGGCTTTTTCAAGTGGTATTTGCTGCTGATTATTGGTGATCACCGCGCCCGAATAATAAGGGGTTTGCGCAACGTATTTTGGCCAGGCTACCCGCAAGCTTTCTACCGATTTGGTATTTACTTTATATCTGTCGCCGCTATAATTAAAAGGAACCACTATGCCCCCAGCTGCGTCGGTAAAGAAAAGATCACCGTTATCATTCCTGATCAGGCTGAAAAACAAGTCGACCTGGGTTTTAACCGGGGCCAGACCATTTTCCCAAAAAAGGATCAGTTCGCCGCCATCACTGGGTTTGGGTAGGGTGTATTTGAAACCGAATGCTTGTTCAAATTCGTCGGCCTCGGTGGTGAAGCCATTCAGTTTGGCGGTGCGGATCACGTCCTGCTGCAAGCCTAATGGCATTGGGGTACCGTAATAAGTTTTGTCGGAGCTTTTGAGGTAGATCTCGGCCGCGTTACGATAGGAGATAAAAGCGTTGTTCACATCGTTGTTGCTTTCATATAACATGCCCTGCAGCATCAGCGAAAACGCGTCGTTTGAGTAACGGTTATCTTTATTATTGAATTTGTCGCCCTGTTGCTGTGCCTGCAGACTGATCCGGCGGGCCTCTACCACAGCTTCATCAATATTGTGCAGGTACATGTAATTGAGCGCCTTGTAATAGTGGATCATGAATTTTTCAAAATCCTCGCCCTTATACCGTTGCTCCATGGGGTTCACCAATGCACCAACAGCCTCATCGGCAGCGCTTGTGAGCCCATGTTCCAGCATCGAATCGGCCTCATTAAAGTAACGGTTACTGCTTTCGTATTCGCCGTTCAGCTGGCTGATTCTCCCTTTTTCCATCAGGAAAAGGAGTTTGTTACGAGGTTTTTGGATCAGGCTGTTCTTATCAAGCTCAACCTCGGCCGCTTTGTAATTCCCGGCCGAAACATTTTTATAATACGGAAGAATACGGTCATTATAAGATGCGCAGCCTGACAAAAAAAGCATCAATCCTATAACAGACGATGCCTGGAGAATATACTTGCGGAGGTTTACCATTTTTTATTTAGAATCAAGAACCAAGAGTCAAGAATCAAGAGTTACAGGTCAATTTTGTATTGTCTTGACTTTTAATTCTTATATCCCGATTCTTTCTATATCGGATTATTTATAAGGATCAAGAACCAAAAATCAGGAACAATAAACCGCTTTTGCGTTGTCTTGACTATTGATTCTTGGCTCTTGACTCTCCCTATAACAGGCTTAGTTTTTTACGTATTTGGCTATTTTCTTTTCGCCTATCCAAACTACTTCATTGCTTTGGATGTTGGTTAGTTCCAGGTTAACCTGGTAGTAAACTACTTTTTGACGTTTGTGCGCGTCAACAATAGAGTTGATAGAGCCTTGTAATATATAATCGGCGCCGTTTTCCAAACCGAATTTTTTCATGCTCGAAACGGTGGCATTGGTTTGCTGATCTTCTTTTTCGGCACGCAGTTCTTCACGTTTTTTACCGCCTTGTACCAAACGTACTTTTTGGGTTTGTATAAACGCGCTTTCCACATCTTTTACAAAGGTTTCGGCGTCAATATGTTCATGGCTTTTGTTTTGGATAAAGCCAACAATAACAACAGGGCGTTTACCCTGATGTTCTTCCTGGTGTGTATTGATCCAGGGAGCGTTCAATATTTTATCTGTAAGGTCGGCTGCAACTAATCTGGAGTCGCTGTTGTTCCAGTTACCGCTGATGTCGATAGTTTCGTCTGTACTAACACGTGTTACTTGTCTGGAGCATGATGAAGCTATAAGCATTCCTGAAACTGCAATGGCAGCAACTGCTATAATTTTGTTGAATTTCATGTGTATTGTTCGGGGTTTTATATAGTAAGATAGTATTTTGTGTAAATTGTTACCAGCGCCAGCCTACGCCAACACCAATATTAGTGCCCCAGCCTCCGCGGTTTCCGTAACGACCGCCCCAGCCGCCTCCCCAGCCACTGTTCCAACCCCAGTTACTGTAGGGATAAGAGTAGCCGCCATACAGGCTCCATGACGGGCTGTAATCATAATAACCATTCATCCGTTCCTCGTGGCGCCATTCGCGGTTTTGACGACGGCGTTCCAGTTTTGCCTCGTACCAGTCGTAAGCTTTGTACGTGTTTTGAATAGTAGTACCGTGCAGGCTGTTCAGGCTGTCGGCCCCACGCATATATTTATACTGACTTTCCAAATATCTTGGATTTTGATCAGGTTCTAAAGCGGTTGTTTGCTGGGCGTGTACAACGCCGCTGTAAAAACTACCTATCAGTAAGCTCGCAATGATAATTAATTTCCTTTGCATGACTTTAAATTTGATGTAGCAAAAATAAGTAAAAACAAATCGTATGTACCTACAGAAAGTTGACGTACAGTCATTTATTTAACGTTTTTTAACTATAACGATCATATATAAACAAATAAAAAAGCCGCTTTGCCATTTTATCGGTAAAGCGCTTTTTTATCAGACTGGATTTTTGAGGAAAGGATTAATGGGGTTATGAAAAAAATTGGTGGGAGATATCCTGAAGGTATATGTTGTCTATTCGACACGTCATTGAGAGGTACGAAGACAACCGACCGGAGGGAGCTCATTAATACCCATAAGATGCAATCAAAAGATTAATAATCCTCTTTATACAGGGCCACTTGACTTGGCGCAAACCCGCTCTTGGCCGCGGGAGGGCCAGTTACTTTTGTCGCCACAAAAGTAACCAAAAAGGCTTCAGCAGAAATGCTTCTTTACGCTCATAGCCTCTGCCCTGCAAACCGGGCAGAACCACGGGCTGCTAAACCTTACCTCCACTGCGTTCGCTCATTGCCTCACGCTTCAGATAAGGTTCGCTATGCCCTTACAGCCGCACAAGCCACCATCGTTCTGCCCGCTTTCACCCGAAGCTTATCTGCTGACGGAGCAAAAGAAGTGATCTGATATTTTTCAGTCCCCCCCACGGGAGGGGTGCGGTTGGATAGTGCTGTAGCAGGGAGGGGTTATCTGTGTGCTATAGTCTATTTAGCTATGAACCCCTTCCTCCCCTTCCCGAGGGAAGGAATCGCACAGGCTCTGGCTTTGGTAGGGTGGTGTCATGCTGAGCCCGTCGAAGCATGGTGGGTAGGCCTCTGCGCGCGTCCTTCGACGGAGCTCAGGATGACACCCTATGTTTTTTAAATACTGAATGCTGAAATACCAGATCGGTGTTCAAAATTCAAAATTCATTATTCGATATTATTTTTTGTTCCCTCAGGGTCTCTCGAAGAGGATCCTGAGGTTTTCGATTTTTTCCCTATTGAAAAGGATGTGATTTGGCTTCCATCCTGTTTTCCAGTATACCAAAGGATACTACTATCCTTTGGTATACTAGTATCTTTTGTATAGTTATACTGGATACCTTTGACTAAACAAAAAATAAAAAACAATGAAAAAGATATTGAATATCATTTCGAGTGTGAAAAGGGATGAATCCTACAGCAACAAATTATCCGGAGCTATCTTGGAAAAACTATCCGCCGTTTATCCCGGTAGTACCGTGCAAACACGTGATTTGACCCAAAAACCGTTCCCGCACCTGGAAGAATCGCAGTTTACCGCATTTTATACCCCCGAGGAGGCACGGACGCCTGAGCACCGCGAGGCTGTTAAACACTCGGACGAGGCTATCCGTGAGCTTCAGGATGCCGACATTATTGTAATTGGTGTGCCGATGTATAATTTTAGTATCCCATCTACACTAAAATCATGGATAGATCATGTTGTTAGAGGTGGTGTTACTTTTAGTTATGCTGAAGGCGGTATGCCGGAAGGACTTGTAAAAAATAAAAAGGTTTATTTGAGTATCGCTTCGGGCGGGGTATTTTCTGAAGGGGCCTTGAAAAGTTATGATTTTACAGAACCATACCTCAGAACTGTTCTTGGTTTGATTGGGTTGACAGACATAACCGTTTTCCGTGTGGAGGGGCATTTCAGGGGCGAAACCAAAGAAACCGCGCTGCCCAAAGCTTTGAGTGCTGTTGAAGAGTATGCTTATTGAGGATATGAGATTCTAAAAAAGAAATAAAAGGATGTCATTTCGATAGAGCATGGGCGGGGTACGTGCATGGTGCGAAAGAGAAATCTTCTACGTGATGCTAAGTTTCAATAGCCAATCGTAAAAGATTTCTCCTCGTTCCTCGTTCGAAATGACAGTAGTTTTACCCTCCTGCGCACACCCTTCGACAGGGTGACAGCCTTTTTAGGCATAACAATCACTCCTTAGCGGGTGCTGTTAACGCTGCTGGTGCGTTCCCCCAGGTATCATGATAATATACGGAGTTGGATACCTGTATGTTTTGCGCTTTTTTTGTGCCTATTACTATGGCATTATCCTGTGCCTGTACCGCTTTGATATGGCTGATGCCGGCGCCAATCACATCGTCAAAAAACAGGACATACCTACTATCGCGTTTCTCGTAATTAAACGTGCAGTTATTAACCGAAATATTTTTCACATGCCTGGCCCAGAGCCCGTAGGAGGGTTGTATCTTAAGATCGGCGGCATTGTATTGCCCCACACCAAGCTCGGCCGGAACGGCAGTGGTATCGGTTATCGGGTTGCCTCCTTTAACCAGGAAGTTGATATCATCAAAAGCAACATTTTTTATATAGCCTGTATGCAGGCCATTGGGCAGTTTAAAATCCAATCCGCCCGTAACGTCGGCATTATTGGGCAGCTTGTAGCCCGCAATAATGGGCGAGGCTCTGCGCTGGGTGCCGTCATAAGGCTTCCAGCGTTTACCATTGTATGAACTGCCGCCATAAACTTCATATACATCCAGTGCTTTAAGGTTAATATTTTCTACCTGGCCAATGTTTACGTTCTTAATCAGCAGCTCATCGTGTTTTTTGCCGTTTTCGATAAATGTGTATCTGCCAGCCTCGGCACCGATAACGCGACCGCGGTTGGATATGGATATAAAAAAGGGTGTGGTGGCCCGGTACATTTTGGATCGCTCACGGATAGGGCCGGTACGACCACTGTTGAGGTAAATATCTTTTACGTGGCCGCCATCGTTGGTGGATATGGAGAAGCCAGCCTTGTTGGCGCCCAGCACGTAAATATTATCTACATAAACCTGGGTAATATCATCGGCGGTTTCGGAGCCTAACTGGATGAGGTTGCAATTGGTATCGCCAATAATGTTGCGCACCAGGTAATTGCTGGCCGGCCGGGTAAAGCCCAGTGAGCAGTCGGACCCCGGTTTTATCACATCATCAGAGCTTACCCGCGAGAATATATTGGTGACTTTTACCTTATTGCACTCCATAAAATCATACACATCGCGCACATTGGTTTGGTTGTTTTTGCAGATGTAGGTATCGTGTATGTTGATGTCATCGGTACCGGTAGCCAGTAAAGCAAAATGCCCGGAGCGATCAAGTTTGAGCATGTTATCGCTGTCGAAATTTTTAGTACCGTTAGCGCCGATGTAATAAGGTTCATCTTTGGTTTCGTCGTACCACAGATCTTCGGGGTGATAGATGCCTCCAATCTCTACGCGGGTACACAGTTTGAGCGAAAACATCTTATCGCAACGATTATCGGGTGGGTTTTTCATCACGCCATCGCCATTAACCAGGTTGGCGTTCCCGTTGATCTGGCCATTGCCTATGATTTTCACGTTATCCAGCCGCTCGCCAAAGAACATGGCGTTTTTAAAATAATGATGACCCACATCCTGCTTGGTCATATAGTTTTCAGGATCGGCATAAGGGCCGGCGTCGGTAGGGGAAAGGCCCGAGCGGTATTTACGATCGCTAAACCAGGTTGATTCCGGCGCATCGCCACCCTTGATGGCTTTGATGATGGCATCTTTTTCCAGGTACAGGAAAACATTGCTCAGGAGGTGAACAGTGCGAACCATATAAGTGCCCTGGGTAAATAACAGGGTGCCGCCGCCCAACTGGTGAAGATAGGCGATAGCTTTGTTGATGTTCTCGGTATCGTCGGTGCCGCTGCCGGTAACGCCAAAGGATTTGATATCCATTTTGCCCGAGTAAAACGAAACCGTGTTGGAATAGCCTTTTTGCGCACCATCCTTCACGTTGAGCTTAAAGGTGTAAAGCTTGTTGGGAACCAGACCCGAAACCGAAGCTATGGCTTTTTTAAGATCGATTTTGGCCGATGCTGCCGACCATGTTTTGCCTTGGTCTGTTGATTGCATCAATTGCGCACCGGATGCTTTTCCACCCTTTCCCCATTTAAAATGGGTAGTGGTATATAGGTCAGGTTTTTCGCGGTAGCTCATAGCGGTATCAGGTGTCCGTTCCAGATCGGAGATGGTTCGGGTAGCGGTGAGCACAGCTGTTTCGGGGCCCGTGCCGGGACTTGTCAATACCTCGGGCTTGGAGGTACCGTATGATGCCCTGAATAGGTATTTTCCTGTTTTTTTGAGATTGACGTCGCTGATGCGGAGTTGGAGATCGGCGCCGTTTGCAGGCCTCAGGTCGAGATGATGGAAGGTAATGACCGAGCCTAAAGCGGTGGAACCGGAAATACGGACATCCCCAACCCGGGAGTAAGAATACTTGGTGCCAACCCGTCCGATGGATTGGGTAGCCAGGCGGCTTAGTTTTACCTCGCCCCGCCCAATAACATTTACCGTGGTATTATCCAAGGTGACGGTGATACCGGCGGGAATAAAGATCTTTAAGGTAGCGTCCGGACTGCGTTGCCCTGCGGTAAAATACAACACCAAATCGCGGCTGGCTTTTGTGGTAATAGTTGCATTATCCAACCTCAGACGGCCGCTAAGGGCCATCGGTTTAACGGCAATATGATAGGTTTTTGACGCTCCTTTTGATGTTACTATCAATTTATCGCCGGTGTTGATATCGCCATCGGTTTTTGTTTTGCCATTTTGATCAATGACCGTATATTTTTGAGCGTTGCCATTGGTCGAAGCCAATTGTCCGGGCAAATCGCCTACGCTTACTTTGGTGGAGACGAGACCCTGGTCTTCGGGGGTATCCACGGTAAACAAATAGGTAGTGCCGCTAATGAGTACCAGGGAATCATTGGCTATGCAGGCGATGTTGCGGGCGTTTTTACCAAAGGTTATGCGGGGGGCCGTACGTCGCGTTTGAGCAGTCACCATAGCCGGTATCGCGAAGCATAAAAGAAGTGCAAGTTTTATTACAGATGGCCTGGTCATATCATGATATCCAATAATCGTGGAGAAAGGGAGGCTGACCGGCAAAGATCAACCTGTACAAATAAATAAGAAATAGCGACGCCTGGCTCATGAAATATTGCCTATTTATTAATCTATTTTGACAACGGCTGTTTTTTATCCATCCTGCCTGAAGTCTGATTAAACTCGTCATAAATAAAATAACATATATCGAAACTATAGGTGAGTTCATCGAAAAAATTAAGCAGTGGATTTTCTTTAAACTAAATTAGGAAGAAATGATACTTTACCATAATGCCCCATAAAATACCATCTATGAACAAACAGTTAACCAGGTTGCTCACATTATTATTTATTGTACTATTTGAATTTGTTTCGCCAGCCCTGAAAGCTCAGGGTAATTTAACATTAACCGGGGCCGTGGTTGATAATTCCAATAACACCCCCGTTGAACTGGCTACCGTAAAACTGATCAGCACCGAAGATCCTAATAATATCAAATCGCTCCAGACAGATTCTGCGGGTAAATTTACTATCAAGGGGCTTAAAAAAGGCACTTACAGTATCAATGTATCCTACCTGGGCTATAAAATGCTCGACAAGGCGGGTATTGAACTTACCGGCGCCACACCGGTACAGAATATAGGTATATTAAAACTTATCCCTAATTTAAATCAGCTTGGCGAGGTACAGGTGAAAGCCGAGCGACAACTGGTATCCAATAAGCCCGGGAAAACCGAGATCAACGCGCAGAGTAAGATCTTCGCATCTTCAAATACGGCGTTTGATGTTTTGCAAAAAGCGCCGGGTGTAGCTTTGCTCAATGGATCATTCAAAATAAACGGCAACGTGGAACCCGACATTTTATTAAATGGCCGCAGAACCCCTTTAAGTCTCGAGGAGCTAAAATCCATCCCTTATGATAACATCGAAAAAATTGAGATCATCAGCAACCCCAATTCGTCATACGAGGGGGATAGAAAAGCGATCATCAATATTGTGCTTAAAAACAAAGTAAAGGAAACAGGCTATAATACCTCGCTGTATACAGAATACGCCCGCAACAAATACAACCAGTTTAACTTTGGCGGCGACTTTAGCTTTAAGCAAAAAAAGTTTACCATTACCGCCTCTGCTGGCCGGATATGGACCCCGGCGTTTACCGATATCACCGGTAACCGTTATTATGAGCAGGACGGGCAAAACTATTTACTAAACACCAAATCGTTCATTAAAAATAAACCCACGCTGGTATACTATAATGCCGGACTGGAATATTATATCGATACCGCGAATACTTTTGGTGTGTTTTACCGGGGCAATACCCTCAAAACAACGCAGGAGCCTAACAGCGCTTCCAAAACATTTTTGGGTAATACCGCTGATGACAGCCAGTTGGTAAGTCTCATCAATACCACGGGTTTAACTAAAACCGATGCCACCAACTCCACCTATACGGTTAATTATGAACATCTTTTTAACAAAGGAACTAAGTTTACTCTGGAGTCAAACCTGGGGCGTTATGATCTTACCCAAAATCAAAATACCATCAGTTCAAATGTAAATACACCAAGCAATACTACGGGCATTATCAATGATGCCCGGTCGACCATTGACCTGTTTAATGTTAACGCCGATTTCTCGACGGCCCTGTCAAAAGCCGTAACCCTGCAAATAGGTGGTAAATTTAACAACAGCACTACCAAAGATGGCTTGGTAAGCGACTCGTTGCGAAACAACTCCGTTGTTACCACTGCCCGCCAAACCAACAACTTTAAGTACGACGAAAAAATATACGCCTACTACTTTAATTTAGATTATGATTTTGGCTTTGCCACGTTAGAGGTTGGTACCCGTGTAGAGAGTACCCGTTCAACAGGTACAGCGGCTGTAGCATCGCAGGATTTTACAAAAAACTATACCAATGTTTTGCCTGGCGCGCAGTTGTATAAAAAATGGGGTTCGAGCCAAACGCTTACCCTTTCATACGCCAAAAAAATAAGCAGGCCCAGCTACCGAGATCTGAACCCCTTTGTATTTATTATTGATCCTTATACCTATGTGAGCGGTAACCCATTTTTAAACCCGAGTACCTATAATAACTATAAGCTGGAGTATTCTATCCACTCCGTTAATATGTCATTAAGTTATCGCACTCAGAAAAATATTATTACCCAATTGCCGGTGCTCAATTCCGAAACCAATGTGTTAACCTACTCGCCGCTTAACCTGGATAATAAAAGGAACATCTCGTTCGATCTGAATTTTCCGTTAAAAGTAGCCAGCTGGTGGACGCTCGAAAACTCAAGCACGGTACTGCATGATCATTATGAATCGCAGCTGTCAGGAAGCTCATTCACCCGGAATAAAATAAACTTTACCAATAATTTTGTGAGCACGTTTACCATCAGCACGGGTTTTTATTTTAATACCAGCTTCTTTTATACCTCGCCATCGGTATTTAACTTTTACCAGGTTAATGCCATCAGCGCGCTTGATCTGGGTTTGAAAAAAGAACTCCTGAAAAAGAAACTGACCATTGATGTAAACTACTACGACGTTTATCGCGGCCGCAAGGATGTTTTAACGGTTAACTATTTAAATCTGCATAATTCGTTGTCGCAGTTTACCAATACCCGTTATTTTAATTTCAGGCTTACCTATTCATTCGGCAACCAGTCTATCAACGGTAACATGAAAAATGAACCAAAAGCTACTGAAGAAGGCGACCGGGTTAAGAATGGGTTGAATCAATAAATTTCTTGTTACTCATCTTCACGCGTCATTGCGAGAAGCCTCACCCAACCCTCTCCAAAGGAGAGGGCTATAAAATGCTCTTTTTGAAGTCTCCTCTTTTGGGGGAGATTATTACATGAGGGCTCCGCCGTTTAGAGGGGGCTTCTGTTTCGTGCAATGACGTGTGTATTAAATGCGTAGACCAGGGGGAGCCATCCGGCCATTTGCCGCTTACCTGTAATGTAAAAGTCATCTATTTAAAGCAATTAAACATTTTTTGTTAAATTGTCTAAAATAACTATTTTTGCATCATTAACATTTTTTCCATGTCAGCTAGTATCACCAAAGAAGATTTAATACAGCAGCAGATCCTGGAGGCGGCCAAGCGCCTGTTCCAGGTGTATGGCCTGGCTAAGGTGACAATGGATGATGTAGCCAAAGCCATAGGCAAGGGCCGGAGCTCGCTTTATTATTACTATAAAAGTAAGGATGAGATCTTTGACGCGGTTGTTAATATAGAGATTAAGGAAATGCTGGCGGCAATGACTCATGCTGTTAACCAGGCATCCGGTACTGAGCAAAAACTTCGCGCCTTCTTTATCACCAAAATCGATGTACTTCGCGAAAAAAGAGCATTTTTTAAAACGCTCGAAGCAGGCATGGATGCCGATGCCTTGTCTCATTTCAATAAAACCAGGATTGTTTTGCACAAGCGGATAGTTGCACAGGAAAGCGCTTTGTTGGAAACCTTACTTACAGAGGGTATAAATAAAGGTGAGCTGCACAAAATGTCGGCTCCTGAATTGGAGATGCTCATTATGGTGTTGCTAAGCAGCCTGCGCGGAATAAAGCGCGAACTGGAATTGGAAGATGATACGGTAAAAGCTGTGCCCGCGGTGGATATGTTTATCCGCATGGCTATGCATGGATTAAACAAATAATTTTTTTTGATTGATTTTCGACAAAATGACAAAAAATGTCTAAAAGAAGATATGAAGAATAGACAAGCCACGAATACCTTTCGCGCATTCCGCAACCGAAATTATACTTTATTTTTTGCCGGTCAGTCTGTTTCCCAGATCGGTACCTGGATGCAGCGGACGGCTGTTATCTGGGTTATCTACTCGCTTACGCACTCCGCCGCCATGATTGGTTTTGCTGTTTTCGCGCAGCAATTTCCCGCGTTTTTATTTTCGTTGTTGGGCGGCGTTACCGCCGACAGGTATGCCCGATATAAAATACTGCTGGTTACCCAAACTGCATCTATGCTGCAAGCCATATTGCTGGCGGTATTAATTTTAACCAACCATTATGTAATTTGGGAAATACTCACCCTTAGTGCCATATTGGGTACGATCAACGCCTTTGATGTGCCCGCCCGGCAGCCCATGGTACATGAAATGGTAGATGATAAGGCCGATTTGGCCAATGCCATCTCGCTCAATTCGGCTATGGTTAATATGGCCCGGCTCATTGGTCCGGCTTTATCAGGTATGGTTTTGCAGCAGTTTGGCGCGGGTGTTTGCTTTATTATTAACGCGGTAAGTTTTATAGCAGTAATTGGATCCCTGCTGCTAATGAAGTTTCCGGATTTTAAAAGGCCAGCTGTTAAGAAAAAGGTTAGTTCCGAACTGGCGGAGGGTTTAAGATATCTGAAACAAACACCTGTTATTAGTAAACTGATATTGTTGATGCTCTGTTTAAGTTTGCTCATTTTACCTTACGATACCATGGAGCCGGTTTTTGCCAAGGTTATTTTTAAAGGTAACGCGGCCACCTATGGCTACATCAGTGGTTGTATTGGTTTAGGAGCGCTTATAGGGAATTTCTTATTGGCCTCGGCAAAAAAAGATATCAATTTACGAATGGTATTGGTGCTAAGCATTACCGTTTTGGGTGCAGGACTCATCTTATTTTCACGAACAAATTATTTTGCCCTGGCCCTGCCATGCGCAGTGGTATTAGGACTCGGGTCAATTACACCTATGTCAACCAGTATTACCATTATCCAGATGGAAGCAGCTGCCCATATGCGGGGCAGGGTAATGAGTTTTGTGGCCATGGCCTACTTCGGGATGCTGCCGCTGGGCAGTTTGCTTATCGGTACTGTTTCCCAAAAATTAGGCGCCCCATTAACGATGCTTTGCCAGGGAATTGCTGCTCTTTTGATAGCGGCTGGCTTTTCCGGGTTTTTAAAAGTGAGCGAGAAAACTAAAGAAGAACATTTAATCATTTAACCACTTAAAATATTTTTATTATGCAATGGCATCATTATTTCGGCGGCTTTTGGGCAGGCATGTTCCTGGCCAACTTTGTTCCGCATTTTATTAAGGGCATCGCCGGCGATGCTTTTCCTACACCTTTTGCCAAACCGCCGGGTAAAGGTTTATCTACTCCCTTGGTAAATGTAGTTTGGGCCTTGTTCAATTTGGTAGTGGGTTACCTGCTTTTCAGGTTTGGTAAAGTATCTGTTGATGATAGCTTGTCCATCCTCATATGCTTTATTGGCTTTGCCTGTATGAGCATTTTTGGAGCCGTAAACTTTGTACATAAACATAAGGCATAACCAGAGAAAAATTAATTGATCATCATAAAAAAACAAAAATGGAACAGCATAAAATAAATACAGCTCTTTTAGTTATGGATATGCAGGTTGGTATAAAAGCCATGCTGCCCGATGCAACAGCTATCCTGAATAATACAGCCAAAGCTATCGCGAAAGCACGTGAACAAAAAATTCCGGTTATTTATGTGGTAGTTGGTTTTAGACCAGGCTCACCAGAGATTAGTCCGAATAATAAAAGTTTTACTGCCAGTAAGGAACGGTTTGCAAGTGTTAACATGACCGAATTTATGCAGGTACTTGATGAGTTAAAACCCCGGGCTGATGAAATTGTGGTTACCAAACGCCGTTTCAGCGCGTTTACCGGCAGCGATCTGGAAGTTATCCTCAGGGCTTATGGCGCCCAGCATTTGGTACTTACCGGGGTATCTACCAGTGGGGTGGTTTTATCAACCTTGCGTGAGGCTGCCGATAAAGATTACCGCTTAACCGTACTGGCCGATTGCTGTGCCGACGGCGACGAGGAAGTGCATCGTGTACTCACCAACAAAGTTTTTCCGCGGCAGGCCGATGTACTGACTGTTGAAGAATGGTAGGTAGTATAAATAATATCAAAGAAAAGGGCTGCTGTGCTGCTTTCTATGATAAAAGCAAAGGTTTTGATATGGGCCGGTGTAATGGCAGGGAGGGGTTTCTACGCGCGGTAATTAGCCTAATACATAAACGCCTTCCTCCCCTTCCCGAGGGAAGGAATCGCACAGGGCTTTGGCTTTTTGATTGAGTGCCATACGCTCCGAAGCAAATTCTTCTTGAAATAAGATCAATAAACAAAACTCCCCGGATATAAGTACCCGGGGAGTTTTTGTATAAAATAGGTTTTAATGGGGCTTAGTAAAGGCCGGAGTTTTAGTTAAATACCAATTGTTTTACAGCGTCTTTATAATTTACGCCGATAGGTAACGAATTGTTTAAGCTTGTTTCGATAGTGTTGCCTTTAACACAAATAATAAAAGCCTTATTGATAATAAATGATCTGTTTACCCGTATAAAGCTGCTGTTGCCCAGGAGCTCCTCGGTTTTGGTCATGGTTAAATTAACTATATAGTTAATTTTAGCTAAATGAATTTTTACGTAATCCCTAAGCCCTTCTACGTATACAATTTCGGAGGTGTTCAGGTTCATCATTTTCTTATCAACCTTAACCCAAATAAATCGTTGCTCCTTGGCTAAACTCTTGGTAACAACCTTGGTGTTAAGGTCATCCAGCAGGGTGTTGCGTTTGGCGGGCACCAATTCTTTGCTGCTGAATTCGCTGTTTAAATTATAATGCCTTTGTTTAATCTTACAAATGGCCTTAATGAAACGCTGATAATCAAACGGCTTTAACAAAAAGTCGGTTACATCAAGTTCAAAGCCATTAAAGGCGTATTGCTGATGGGCTGCTGTAAGGATGATCTGCGGTTTTTGTGAAGTCAGTCCGCTGATCAATTCCAGCCCTGACATCATCGGCAGATCAACATCTACAATAACAATATCTGGTTTTTTCGTATAGATCAGATCCAGCGCTTCAATAGCGGTGCGGCAAACCATTAACAATTTCAGGAATGGTATGCGTGAAATATATTGTTTTAATGTAGACGCATCTGTCTGGTCATTTTCAACAATAATAACGGATAGTGGGCAAAAATTATTCATAACGTCAATATTATGATATCAAATAATTAATAATTTGTTAAAACCAACGGTTTGTTTTCATTGAAATAAAACTTTTAGCTCTATCTTATTTTATTTTTTAATACGTGAATTGTTATTATTTATGGAGATATTAACCCATAAATTATAAATTCAATTTATGATTGATATATTTGTTATAGTAGCGGCAAATAAGCGGGTTGTACTTAAACGTTTTTTATAATTACTATTAAAATATTTTTAATAGTGAAAAATTATGACAACCTGTAAAAACTGTCACTATTTAAATATCCCTTTAATCAACGTAATAATATATTAAAGTAACAATGAATAACAGGTGGCAGACAAATGGCTTTAGCAATTATTAATCTGGACTGGCTTTTCATTGATCATTGTATTATTAGTTAAGTATATGTTATATCATATATCGTTCTTTTCCTTTTAAATTTTAACGGTTCAACCAATTCATCAACTGGCAATGATTTAAGAAAGCTACATTCTTAAATCGGCAGGGAACTTTTTAAAACCTGTAGTTTGAAAAGAGGTTATTGTAGCCGTTGATGAGGTGTCTGTGTAGGTTTGGGTTGGAAATAGATGTAGGGCTTTCGGGTCTGATTGGAATTTGAAAACTGTTTCGATTTCAATCAATGTTTTTAAAGAATGGGACTTTTTCATAGGTTCTTTTTTTATTTAAATTAGAGCATACTCTAAATAATATGAAATTTATTGTGCAAACAGTTTTAAATGGATGGTAAACAAGTTTAAACGCATGGTGAATAATACCCATGGCATTCATGTTTTTTGGCATTTGGTTTTTTGGGGGTCGTTCATCATATATGAACTCTCCGTATTAATCATATTATCGTCGGGCGGATTATCATTAATTGATCAGATTGTGCATTATCCGCTTAACATCGCTTTGTTTTATTATAACGCGATGGTGCTGCTCAAAAATTTTTCTGAAAAGAAACATAACTGGTTTGTATCATTCCTGATCTTGCTCCCTTTAGAGATAGTTGTTTATTTAGCGCTTAATTATTGCCTCAACTATATGTTGGAAAATGGGTTCCACATTAAAGTTTTAAGATCAATTCATATTCCCTATATTTTTTTTGTAGCCAGTATATGGCGGGCCATATATTTTATAGGCCTGAGCACATGTTACTGGTTTGCTTTATACAGCGTATATAATAAGCGAAGGATACTGCAGCTCGAAAATGAGCGAATGAAAGCAGAAAGCAGGAAGATACTGCTCGAAAAAGATCTGTTGGCCACGCATAACAATTTGCTCAGGGCTCAAATTAACCCGCACTTGTTATTTAATACACTAAACTATATTTACAATATGGTATATAAAACCTCGGAAGAAGCGGCAGAGGTTATTATGTTGTTATCAGAAATAACGCATTACTCATTTAAATCAACCGGGAGTAATGAAACCGTTAGTCTAAAAGAGGAAATAGTAGCGATAGAAAACCTCATCAAGCTAAATCAAATAAGATTTAATAATAAACTTTGTATTGAACTGATATTAAAAGGCGATTTTGAAGGTATTAAAGTGATTCCGCTGGTGCTGTTAACTTTTGTTGAAAATATATTTAAATATGCTAATTTATCCGATCACGATTTTCCGGTACAGATTTACATAGGGCTGGATAATGGCAGCCTGAGCTTTTATACCATCAATAAAATAGGGAAAACACAGGCAATCCCTCATAGTAATAAATTGGGCCTTGTGAACGTAAAAAGCCGGTTGGAGAACCAGTATAAACGTCAATATGATTTAACGATAAACAACAGGGATGGCATATTTTCGATTGACTTAAACATAAACTTACATGAACACAATAAAGTGATGTATAATTGATGATAAATCGCTCCCCTTGATTTACTCACCAATTATATATCTTATATTACACCTAACCTTTGATTTAAATATTGATTTACATGAACACGATAAAGTGCTTTATAATTGACGATGAATCGCACGCCATTGATTTGCTCAAAGATTATATCGCTAACACACCTGATCTGGTTTTATTAGGAACTGCTAACAGTCCGATGGAAGGTTTGGCCGCTGTGAGAAACCAGAAGCCAGACATCCTTTTTCTGGATATAGATATGCCCATGCTTAACGGGTTGGAGCTATCAACCCTGCTTGATCCGCAGATCAAGATCATATTTGTTACCGGGTACGCCAATCATGCTGTGGAGGCCTTTGAAAAAAATGCTCTCGACTTTTTGCTTAAGCCAATTTCATATCCCAGGTTTTTAACCTGTATTAAAAAAGTAATGGGGAGCATGGCCGAAAAAGACAGTTCAAAAGCAGGTGAACCGGAACAAGGCTTTTTTTACATAAAAAGTGATTTTGGTAAAATAGTCAAGATAGATCATGATAGCATTGTTTACATAGAAGCCAGCAATAATTTTATTACCATATACTTAAACGATACCGACTACAAAGCCTATATTACCTTAAAAGATATAGAATTACACCTGCCCGAAAATAGCTTTAGCCGTATCCATAAATCGTTTATTGTAAACACCAATAAGATCAAATTTATAAATGGTAACCAGATCTTTTTAACCAACAAAAAATTATTGCAGTTAGGGGCCACCTACCGCGATCTGTTTTTTAAGAAACTTGATCTGAGTATTTTGAAAAAACGTTAATGCCGGGTTTTCTAAAATCGTGCTTTTACTGATAGTTTATACTTTAGCATACAATGGTAAACAATATATTCCTGTTCACGTTCATCCTCGGTAAATAATCGGTTAAAATGCATATGGATCATATCGGCAAGCAGCGCGATCTTCCGTTCTGCACCAAATCGGGCAGCTTTTTTAGCTAACAGGTTTGCCTGCTGTAAAAAATCATGATGATGTTTATCAAGCTTTAATGTTTTAAAGCAATAAGGATCATGGAGCCGCGATTGAATTTCGTTTTTTAACTCCCGGTATTTCAGATCCAGGTCAACTTTCAAGGCTTTGGTACCCGAAAATTCCTGATAAAAGCTGTCAGACACTAATTCTAAAAATGATATTTGATCAACTATGGATGGCATGAACAAAGCCAGTAACTCATCCATATTAATGATAGCCAGGCTATGGTGGGAATAAAACGGCATCCGGGCCTTTATAAAATGAATGATAAGTTTGCTGCTGTCGCAAAAAAAATCTTCAATTAACTCTATGATATCAGCGCCGTACCGTTCTATTTCCCTGGCATAGGTATCGGTCTGTAACTTTTTAATCTCATGCGCTTGCAGACTTGCATTTAGCTGATCATTTAATTTTATCATCACCGGGCCAACATCTGCAGGGTTTACCTTTAACCGGAGCCGCAGATGATACCCTGATTCCTGGTAACGGATAAAAAACCAGGAGCTTACCTCTCGTTTTTCTATAGTGGTTATAAGAGGTAAAATTTCATCACATAGTAAATGATCGGCTACCTGCGGACTACAATAAATTTTAAAATAAAGCCACTCACTTCCTGGCGCAAATTCCCTTTTTATCTTTTTGCTTATCGTAGGCTGGGGGCTAAATTTTACCGGGTAAACATTATCGGTTTGATACAAAAAGGTTATAAACTGGCTAACCATAGGTTGCCCGGTTATGGATACTTTCGGTTGGCCTTGCTTGGGTAAAAAATATTCCTGTAGTTTAACCTGTTCGGCACCCGCTATGCTGTTTAATAACAACAAAACTTCTTGTTTTTGGGTAAGATTAAAAACAAGTTGCTGATCGGCCCTGGTTAAACAGATCAGATCGGGTAGATTGTTCCGTTGTTTTATCTCCAGTATTTTATTTAAGCCTTCTTTTTCCGTTGCTTTGTTTAGGTAGTTGATGTCATCGGTTGCCAGGTACCACTTCGCGGCGCTCAAAATAACGTTGCCCATGCTTACCCTTGGATAAAACCTTAAACCGGGAAAGTAATGTTCCAGATCGAAATTGAGATTATTCTGAGTGCCCTGGTATTGAAGATCGCACAGAAATTTAAAAATGCTTAAATGATTATGCGCATAATTATACGCCGAAGTTAACCTGGGCAGTACCATCTTTTGCAGTGATACGGATTGCAATACAACCTCGTCGTTTACAACAGATACCAAAAGATCAGATAAGGCTATCTGGTGAGCTATCGGTTGAACCGGGGCGGAATTGACAGATATTTCATAAGCATAAACCGGGTACCGCCGGTTAATATTATCGGTGTGGGTATCTGAGAGTATGCCAATATCCGCAAAAACCACGTCGGGGTTTGCCCGTTCCTCAATTTGGGTTATCTGTTTACTTAATTCTAATACTTCATCATTAAATAAGGTAAAACGACCAATAATGGCCGTACCCGAACAGCCACCGGCATTTTCTATAAAGATATGATCGCCGGTTTCCCTGAACATTACCATCATTGATGGTGGTAATGGTGGTGCGGCTATATCAAGACCGCTTAAATGCGATGGATTTAGTTCAATAGGTTCAAAGGTGCTTCGGTTGGGGTTGTTTGTCCAAAGCTGCAACAGTAACTGGTGAACCTTAGTCCACTCCATAACAGTTGAACTTTTGGCGGACGGGTTAAATTTAACCTGGTTAAGGAGGGGGCTTCTGTCAGCTCCCGAAGTACTTCCGTAGGTTATGCCGGCATCAGGGTCAAGAGCCAGAAGCAGGGGGATTTTTTGCCTGTCGAACCGGGCCTTAAATTCGGTTATAAAATCTTTAAGTTGTTGTGGCGGGGTATAGGGAACCAATCTCCTCAAGGCATCTATAGCCGCCGAAATTTGTTGCTGGTGCTTTATATTCAGGCTTCCTATTAGTTTTTTTCGACCCAGATTGGAATAAAAATTAAGATTGGTTTTTTTTATACTGCCGGTTGTCAATTGTTTTATCTCATCATCAAGCTCTGTGAGGTGTTTTTGCGCAAACGGCTTTGCGGTGTTTAATTTTTTATATAAGCCCTGTAATTGAAGGGAGAGCTGATTATGTGTTGTCTGTGGCGTATTCACCAGGCGGTATAAATAATCTTCACCAACTAAATTGGGTTCGAGCTGTGTTATTAAAATTTGGCTGGCCAGCAGCATATGCAAAAACTCAGTGGCTTCAGTTTGGCTAAACTCCCAATTGTTTTCAATAACAGATAATAGCTGAGTTTCGGGCAGCGGACCTTTTTTAAATAGGTTAACAATACCATCAATATGCCTGTTGGCCTTAATAGAATCAAGCGTAAAGGATAGCGCCGAAACCCCTTCCTGACGGGTGGTTTTTACAAATCTGTAGCTTTTTTTAAAACTATAGATAGTTGGGTTTAAAAATAATTGTCTTGGATAGGGCACCTCCTGAAGTAGTTTTTTGGCCAGCAGCAAGGCAACCTCCTGATCTAAAAGCAGCTGAAGGTGGTCATGGGTTTTATCCTTCAAAAGGAGTTCATCATCGGTACCCCAATTAATAACTATAGATGATGCAAAGCAGCCAAAAGGCGTGGGCCTGAAACATACGCGATTGATATACTTTTGTATGCTTAACAGTTCCTTGTCGTTAAAAGAACTGATGTCAAAGTTTTTATGGAGCAATAGCTGATGCAATACCGGGTTGGCCAGGTAAATGGCATATTGAAATTGCGGGTCGCTGGCTATCTCCTGTATCTTATCCAACGAATAACGTTCAAAACTAAACAGCGGCACCCGTAATAAAAGTTCGGGGATAAATTTATAATCGGCCATGTTTGGTTCGGGGTTATTGTTACAGGGTTTGTTTGAACCAGTTAGTCAGGTCGGTTACCAGTGCAGGTATGTGATCAATGGCAGGACCGGTATCGTTATGCTCTTTAAAGCCATGGTCGGCCCCGTCATAAATTTGATGGTGTAAATTTTGCTTTTTGTTGAACAGAAATTCGCTGATGATCAGATCGAAAGTCTCGGTGTGCACCACTGGATCCATAGAGCCCATAGCCATAAAAATGGGTATGTTAAGCTGTAATAGATTTTTTAGCGCCGGTTCGGCAAAGGTAGCCCAGCGCTGATAGGTGTGCCCCTGCCAGAATTTGGTGGTTGATGCCGGGTTTTGCATGATCTCGTTAAACTGCCGGGTGAGCGCGTCGATCTCCTGCTGGCCTTCCTTAAATGATAACTCCCCGCGTGTAATGCGTTTGCGGACGTAAAGAAAGTACTCCAGAAATTGCGATGCCCCGCCGCCGCTTAAAAACGCGAGATGGCTGATGTTTTTATTGACGGTGGCCAGTTTAGCGGCCACATCCGATCCTTCGGAATGGCCGCAAACCAGGATGTTTTTATTGATAATTAATTGGTTTGATTGCATATACTGCAATACCGCATCGGCCTGGAAAACCCGGTAAGCCAGGCTTGTTTTTTGATGATAATCGCCCGGAACCTCCGCATCCTGGTGGCGGCTGAAAGTAAAGCCGACCTTTGAAATAATGACGAAGTTGAAATTTTGGATAACCTCGGGCCTGGTATGCAGCGAAAAGGTTAGCCTATGCCCCTGGTCATTCTCCATACATAAGGGTATCGCTCCAGAGCCTTGAAGAAAAAGAAACGTGGTTTTTTCGGGAGAAAACCCGGGTGTATGGACATAGAAACGGATAGTTTCCTGCTCGTGCTTTATTTCATACTCTTTAAAGCGGTACTCGTGCGGAGACACTGGCATAATAGGCTTATCGTTAATAGTTAAATTGGCTTAGGAGCCGGATATTTTATTACCTATAAATATTATAAAATAAAATGGTAATATCTTGCTAAATTATTATCTTGAAGATAATATAGTTTATAGTTCAAGACCGGCTTATGCTATATATAAAATCCAATTATCAATGACCATGTTAGAGGCCACTTTTGAGCAACAGTTAAACCGTTATTTTACAAACTGCAAATGGACACAGGAAGGCAGAGAATTTAAATTGCAAGGCCCTGGGTTAAGTTACCTGGGGGTTGATCAAAACCTATCCGCTAATTTGGGCCGATTTTCGGCAAGAGACCTGTCGGTATCAGATGTGGCTGATTTTCATGAAGCTAAAGATGGCTATAACCTGTGTTTTGAAGACACCTGGTCGCTTTTGTTTTGGCTAAGATATTTGAAAGCGAATCCGGATGTAAAAAAGATCAATATCATTCACCTGGATGACCATACCGATCTGATGCCGCCTTTGGTATATAAAGAGCAGGGCGAATATTTTCAGGTTACGGACGATAAGAAGATAAATTTCGATGATCCGGAAAGTATACCCGGTTTTATACGGGAAGGAAGCATTAATCTGGGATCATTTATTGCCCCGCTTATTTTTTTCCTGGAGAGGGTAAATATTTTTCACCTGCGGAAAGAGCTTTCGCCGGATGGACCTACCAGGCAAAATATGGTAGAATCATATATTAATGATTTTCCATACCTGGATAAGGATCGTATTTCGATAACGGTTACTGATAAAAATGATGAGCCGGCCAAAGGGTTTTATTACCGGGGTAATGATCTGAGATCGTTAATAGGAGAACTCAACGGTGATCCTACTTTTCTGCATATCGACCTGGATTACTTTTTGAACCAATTCAATGGCAATCACAGGAATGATGCCCCGGTTAATATGATTACCCATGTTGAACTGGAAGAGGAGATCAGGCAAATTTGCGAAGAACTGAGCCGCGTGCGGTCGCAGATTGTTGATGTTACTATAGCCACATCACCTGGGTTTTGTCCTTCAACCCATTGGGAGTTCCTGATCGATAATTTTATGAAATACTATAATAAGATTTGAGGTTATCTGCAGGCCTTACATACTGTAATCCAATTGCTGCTTAGCATTGTAACGCAACTTGCAAATGAGCGATACATAGTGTCTGCGCAGCAACGCATATATCAATAACTCGTTCCTGTTTTGCTGGGTTAAAAAGAAACGGTTAAGTGCCATGTGAATAATGCTATTCATTATTTGCGAAGGTTTTTTACTATCGCCGGGATATTCCTTAGCCGATTGTTCAAGTGCTGCAAGTGTAAGCTTGTTTTGTGCAGACCGGGTTTTAAATATTTCTTTAACCGCCTGATAAGATTCGTCATCATCATTGATCAGGTTTTCAATGCCTTTTTTATGAGTTCGGTATAAAGTATCAAAAGAAACCTGGAGTTGTTTTGAACCACCCGTGCGTTTAAAGAAATCAGTCTCCATTTGGTACAACAACTCAATTCTGCCGGCAATATCCAAATCAAAATCATTCAGTAAGGTTTCTACGTTGAGTATACCGACGAGCCAGTTGTTTGATGCCTTAATGCCGCTTTTGAACAGCTGCATGGCGGCCTGGCTGTCGAGGTAAAACAATTGTTCATTGTATTCCATGGTGTTTACCCCATAGCGTTCAACCTCGGGGATATAAGTATCCTCCTCCATGGCCCAGATGTGGTGGTTTTCTATTTGGGCTTGTAATACATTCTTCAGTTCGGCAATAACGCTTTCATATTTAGCCATGGCGTATGAGGCCATTTTTATTCTTAAACGCAGATGATAATAAGGGTCATCATACCTGATAAAAAACCATTGTGAAATAATACCCTCATCGGTCATGAGGTTTAATAAAGAATAAATTGTTTGGAGTGATTGTTGGAGCACCAGTGGCCGCCCATAAATTTTATAGTATATCCATTCCTTTTGCTCCGGGAGGTGTTCATCAGATTCGGGATGTTGTTGGGCTACTTTATTTTCATCATCAGTTATAGCGTGATTAGTTAATACTTTCCGTTTATCCAATACCGGGATGATCATCTCATGATGGAAGCTATCTTTTTGATTTTTAAATAAGGTAGATGCAGGGTCGCCCGTAAATTCAATAAGGTTAATTCCATCTTCGGTTACTGCCTCCAGGAAAAGGGAACAGGAAAATCCCGATTGGATATCGATCAGCATTTCTCTGTCATCATTGGCTATAGTAAATAACGAAGGAAACCGGAATCTCTGCTGCAGTTCATGCAGGGCATCAACAGGATTGGCAAATTGCTCAATTACCGAATTGACCTCCTGCTGGTTGATATGCCACTGCGCCTTGGATAATATCAAGTGTTTGTAGCTAACGCGGGGCAGGAATGGTTCGTTTGACAGATGGCCCCAATGCCAGGCAAATACCTGTTTAGGATTTTGATATTGCAGCTCGCTCAAGAAACGGTAAACCGCCGGGCCTTTATAAAAATTATGATTACACGTTAATACCGGGATGATACGTTTGTTTAACTTTTTAGAATATAAAATGATCTCCTGGTTTTTTACCGAGATGAGCAGATCTGTTAAATGAATATTTTCTCCGGACTGGCCAAATGTACCGGACTGAACATCGATGGTAAACCGCCTGAGTATGGGCCGGTAGATGGAATTGTCAATAACATCGCCGGGAATAAAAACTATTTCGGCCAGGATAGCATCCTCACTTAAAGCATCTTCCTGGTTGATAAAGTCGGAAAGGCGATCGCGTAAACCGGGCAAACCATAGCATGATTTACTGACCAATGCCAAAGCTGATGGAGCCGACTGCTTCTTGATAAAAAACTGGAATGCTCCCTCATCAAGCTCATCCGGTGAAGTGGCAATGAGGTTGCCCTGTAGGTAAAAGTTTTTAACCGCTGCCGATTGATGGCTTTTAAAACTTTGGATATCATCGGCAGTAATTTCGATGGCTGTTTGGTTATGGGTAAGCGCCTCGGTGAATTTTTTGACCCGTAAGTTTTTTAAAGTATCAGTTTGGCTTGCTACGGTTTCTGACCGGCTTAAGGGCGAGATATAGCCATTAAAGGTACAGCTTTCGGAATTGGAGGACGGGTATATGATGCCGCTTTGCTGGTCGAGCGCTGTTAATAACGGAATCTGGGCATCACCATAATGATGTGTGAATTCTGTGCTGAAATGGAGCAGATCGTCATTAACATAAGCTGGTCCTAAAACATTCAATTCCTCAATTTCTGTTAGCAGTGTTGATGTTACTTTACTGGGGATATTTAAATCTGCGGCATCTTTTACAAACAGATCGGCTTGCAGGTATTCTGTTGAGGCGGCATCCGGATCATAAGAACTGAACATCGCGGAGATCTGCTCATGGATCCGGATCAAAGGTTTATCGGAGTGTAACAGATCGTAAATATCTTTTATAAATGAGGTGAGTTGTTCGTTTCCCGGATATTGGCCTATGAGATGGTTCAACTTGTTAAAGGGCTCCGCTGATTTTAAGAATACCGCGAATAACTGCTTTTGCAAATGACCCAGGGTATATTCATCTTTAATATCCTCCTCAAAACCTTGAAGTGGGTAATAATTAAATATTAAAGAGTTTTGCTGCTTTTCGGTTTCTGGCTTTTCCTGATATCCGTTTTTGATCAGGAAATCCGCAATCAGTTTTAGCAATATTTTAACCGGGGTGCCCGATAAACGCAGTTGTCTTAAATTTTTACCAGGATTAATGGCCGTGCTGGTAAGCTCAGGGGTAATGGTGCCTGCCGCGTAGCCGGCAAAAAGTCCGAAAGGCAGTGGGCGGATGCAGCACCTGACAAAATATTTATAAAGGGTTTTTAATAGCTTCTCTTTTTTTTTAGCGTTTAACTCTCCGTTTTGCAGCTTGGTAAATTCATGATAAACGGTAGGCGATGCCAGCAAAATACCATCTTTGAAATCAGGTTCATTAAGCAGATCGATGAGAAAATTTTCTTTCTGGCCATTTGCTTCGGCAATGCGAAACTCCTCCATTTTTTGTAAGCTAAAAATGGGGAGCCTTAATGAGAAAAAATCGCATTGATAAGCAAAATCAGGATTAGCCATATAGTAAACCATCTTCGGGTATCAGATAGATGTCTAACAGGTTCAATTCCTTTAAATGGAAAAGAAAATCTTTCACATTATTAACCCTAAACTCATCTAAAACAGGCACGGCAACTTCGCTTACCAGCTCTTCTTTCCAGGTGGTTTGGTTTTCAATAAAGGTATGGCCCGGCAGCATATATATTGATCCTGTTTTGTTCAGATACCGCTGATCAAAAAGCCCGGGGTTGCGCTCCATAATAAATGACCTGTTCTCTACGATTTCTTTACCCACATAGCAGGTTAAATCGCCACCCAGATTGCTCAAAAATGGCGCCGACATGATGGGCGACTTGGTAGCATAAACCCATAGCCTTTTATGTGTTAATGAAAACCTGGGTTCAATAACCGAAAGACCCTGCACCGGGGAGCTGTGAAAAACGTTAAAGCTCATGATCAATATATTAATTTTGTTTACTTACTCGTACATACATACTACCTTACCTAATCTGTTGGCGTCGTTATATGACATCTCTAAAAACTCAGAGCCATTTTTGTAGGACAGGCTTTGGTAATTGCTCAAACTCAGCTTATCATCAAGATAAAGATCGACAGCTTTGCCCAGATCACGGGTTGTACCCAGGCAGTTCCCGGTAAAACTAATGTTGTTCATGATGAAATGAACCAACAGGTTTTCGGGTAATTGCATGGTTTCGGTATCTATATCGGGCGTATTGTATAAAGTGTTATTCTCGATTCCGCAGGTCACATATCTGCCGTTGAACCGAAGCAGGTAATACAATTTTTTAAGGTATATATTACAGAACGGATCAATAATGGCATCAACGTTATTATTCAGGATCTTTACGATCGACAGGTCGATGTCCTCGTCCTTTGATTTGGTATTTACCAGTATAGTGGCATTTTTAATATTCAGTTTTTCCAGCTCGCGTGCCTTTTGCTCAGAGGAGGTTAGCACATAAACATGCTTATACTTAAAGTTGGGGAGCATTTTTAGTACAAACAACGAAGTGTTTGACGAGCCACCTGTAACCAGTAGTGTTGATTTGCTGTTGAGCTTTGCCTTACGCAGCATGCTCATGCCGGTTTGCGCACCAATAGAAAATCCTGCGGCAACCTCCAACGGAAAGGTTTCGGGTATTTTATAAAGCTTCCGGTAGTGCAGTATTTCTTTTTCTTTAGAGGTAGAGTTACTGGCTACGCCGGCTGTTAAACCTGGTTTACGTGTTTTAAGCTTGCGTATTTCTTCGTAATTCCAGTTGGGTATTACCCTGTCGCCTTTTTGCAGGCCGGTAACCAGACGACCGGTTTGTTCCACCTCGCCCACAAACTCCGATCCTATGGGTAAATAAGCTGTTTTGCAGTTATCACTAATAAAGTGCCGTGAAGCTTTCATGATAAAATTGAGGTCGCGGTAGTTGAGCGAAAAGCCCTTTTTCCTGACCAGCACTTCGTGATCGCCCAGTACGACGTTTTCTTTTTCCGGAAAGCAATCATCCAGAACAAAATTTACGCGCTCGCCAAAAAAGTTCACGGCAAATTTACTGGCCGGGTTTGCAACTTCAAATTCGGGATGTACTACCGCTAATTGTTTCATGGCTGATATTAATAAACCGTGCTGTTTAATACAGGATTAAGACAAGTGTTTTTAAATGCACCCCGGTATGACAGGCTTACATCGTAATGAGTAGTACCCTCGGTGCAGCCTTCATGTATCATGTTTTCTGTTGGAGCAATATAGGCTTCATAGGGTTGTATAGGGATCTTTACCACCGGGTACTCGCTAAAATACCGCATAAAATCGTTATACAAATTCCATTGTGAATATTCCTTTACAACCGTTTTTTTGGTTTTCATCCACTCAATCATGGTATTGATGGGCTGATTGATAAAGAGTAAGTGCCTTACTTCGGCGCCCAGGTTGATACACATTCTACGGCCTGCGTGTTCGGTTTGGCCTATATCGAAGCCATCGAAATTATCGATATGCAGACCACCCAGCGCGTTAAATTTGAGGTAAACGGTTACCGTTTCCAGGTTGGGCTGGTTAAACGCGAACGATGGCGGCGGTACCGGCTGGCCTTCGATCAACAATGTTTTCAGATAAGTATTGAGGCCAATGATGCTTTGATCCAGCTTTTCGCCGTAAAGCGCCTTATAATGTTTGAATTTGAATTTGCTGTTGATGTTTTGAAATTTATACTCTTTCAGTTCTTCAATCACATGATCGGGCAGTTTAACAATATTGATAACGCTGTTCAAGTCAGGCTCTTCTTCGCCGTCTTGTGCCAGTAGTATTTCCCTCTCGGTTTCGTTAGCGCTTCTCCAGGGTTTTAATGGTTTAAAAGCATTGTCGCGGTATTGTATCCCGTTTGATGCTGTACCCTTTGCTATCATTGTTCCTTCGCTAAGCCAAATTTTAGACTCCCAGTCTAAATGTGGATAAATTTTGATGCCATCTTGTATAATCATGATTTCAAATATTTTCTGGGTCAAATACTAATTGTTACTAAATCCTTGGGCTGCCTGTCGTTAAATATTTCCAGGTAGTCAAACTTTTTGATTTGGATGTCATCCTCCATATCGGCCGACAGTGTATCTACGATCCTGTTTTGGATGTGGCTGATGAGCCTGGTAAGGTCCATACAATACACCGATGTATTATTGAATGAATTAGATGTGCTGTACCTGTGCGGCAAATAACCGGCACCACAGATGCTCCGTATTTTGCAGGATGAGCACTCACGGCATAAGCTATTATGGCTTTTGAAATAAAGATTGGCTAGGTCGGTGTTCAGGCCTTCATCAATTTCGTGATTATGCACATTGGTATTGGCTTTGGTAAAAGAGGGGCCGCAAATTTTTAGCGAATCGCCGGCCTCGTATGATCCGTCGGTTTCAATCACCATAACCTGGTTATCACCTGCGCCCAGGTCATCTGCCGAAACTTTATGGCCCAGCACCATCTGCACTATCTGGGTAAACTTCCTGATCTTTGGCCGTTTGTTTTGATTAGAGTCATTATACCATTCATCAAACAAAGCGATCAACCAATCACCATAAGCGGTTGGCGAACCGTAAAACCGGGTACCTGGCGAAGGTGTAGGTGGCAGCTTATCCCAGTTAGAATCGGGCAGTAATATATCAAACGACTCGATGCCGATGGATTTGTGATGGTAGTAAAGCTCTTTAGGGTCGGAGTCGATGTTGATCACCGTTAACACTGCCGGTGCTTTTTTACTGAATTCAGAATCGCGGGCCAGCTGGTATTTTTCGATCACGCGATCATATGATCCTTTGCCTTTATGATCAATACGGTATCTGTCGTTGGTTTCCTTATCGCCATCCAGGCTAATGCCCAGTTTAATATCCAGCTCTTCAAACAGCTGCATCCATTCCTCATCAATGAGCAGGGCGTTGGTTTGCACCACGTAAACGATCTTCACATGATCAGCTATATTCTCCCGGAAGATATCCAGGAAACGGCGAAAGAAAGCTTTACCTGCAAGTAAGGGTTCGCCGCCATGCAGGATGATCGAAATGGCCTGCATTTCGTGCTTTTTTGAAAATGAGTCGATCCGCTGCGCGAGCTTTTGGATAGTAAGGTCGCTCATTTTTTTAGGCTGCATCAAATAGCTGTCGTCGCCCATATTGTACATATAGCAATACGTACAATTAAGGTTACACCTGCTGGCTATTTTAACAACAAAAGAAAATGATTTAGCTTGCATAGGATTGAGGATATACTTCGTTGATGATTTCGGTATAGTTTAGTTTTCCAAGCGGATAGATATCCAATATCTCTTTAGGCAGATTGTCAACCACGGTTGATTGGATCTCTGATATCAGTTTGATCAGATCTTTGCAGTAAACAGATGGATTATCAAAGCCATTATCAGGGCTGTAACGGTGTGGCATGTAACCGCCGCCGCACATCTCCACAATGGGGCATCTTTTGCATGTTTCGCTCAGGTATTGCCCGTTGTGTACATAGGTAGCTACCAGTTTTTTATCCAAAGCGTCGTCAAGCGCGTTGGTTTTTACGTTAAGGCCCTGTTTGGTGATGGCGTTGCCGCAGCTTTTAAGCACGTCTGAAGGTTCAATACCTCCATCTGTTTCTATCACCAGCAGGCCGTTATCTTTATTACCAATAGAATCTAAAGATGCGGATGCGCCCAAAACTTGTTTGATCAGCATGTCAAATAATCGGATGTGCGGCCTTGATTCCGATTTATCATTAAACCAAAGATGGAACATGATCAGCATCCAATCGGCATACGGGGTAAGCGATTTGGAAAATGGTCCTTTACTTGGTACATATGGGCCCACACGATGGTTGGCTATCGGGAACAATAGGTCAAATGATTCTACATTAACCACGTTAGCGTAGTGGTAGTATAGTTCGACCGGATCGCAGTTCAGGTTCATCACATTCAACAAACCAACCCTGTATTTACCAGTTACGGGATGCCTGTTATCCTCTAACTTATGTATCCCGGCTACAACCCTTTGATAGCTTCCGCGGCCTTTATGATCAACCCGGAAAGCATCATTGATTTCTTCGGTGCCATCCAAACTTACACCTATCTGTATCTTCAGTTCATTAAATAATTTACCAATGCTGCGGGTAAGCAAAACGCCATTGGTTTGGATAAAATAGTTTGGCGTAATGTTATGTTTTTCAAACAGGGCGTTTGTTTTGTTAACAAAGTTTATAAAAAACTGCTTGCCGGCCAGCAGCGGCTCGCCGCCGTGAAAACCAAACGCAAAAGCGGTTAAATTATGCTTTTTAACATGCTCAATAACACGGGCAAGCATGGTGTCAATCACCTCTTCGCTCATGAACTTTGGCTGTTGCATATAAGTTTTGTCGCCCAAGTTATACATGTAGCAATAGCTACAATTCAGATTGCACCTGCTGGCTATTTTTAAAACCAAAAAATCAACCTGGCTTGTTGGGTTTGATGGGTTGGGTGAGTGATGCACCACCTCTAAGGTTTCGGGTTTTTCTGCTACTTGGGTTTGCATAATTTTTTAAATAAACTGAGTTGTTATAGCCGCTTGTTAATTAAGTTTATTAGTATTTTCTTTTTTGCCACTTAAGGCTGTGAATGCGATGTTTTAAAGGCCCATGGCATCAATGCCCGGAAACCTTTTCAGAAACAGCCGCGTTGATTTTTCTACTTTGCAGTTACTGCTTCTTTTTACTTTTTCGCGTGGCTCGGTAATGGGTAAACCATAATTTTTTAATTGTAAATTATGTAGCCCCCCGATTAATGCTTTAATTTCTCCTGACATAATTTTTATGATTTGGTTTTTTTATTAAAACTAAAGGGGTGTTGATGGAAACCCAAACTTTTTCGACTAATTGAGCCTACTATAGGACGAATACATAATTCAACGGGGTTTATGATTAATGCCCCATTTGAAGAGGTTGCAAATGGTGAAAAACAAAACGGCCGGTATGGTTTATCAATCATAAACCTTACCGGCCGTTTACAGCTAATGCTAGGAACTACATGCAATCAGCACCTCTGCTGAAAGTACCGCTTACCGAACCGTGGATAACGCTTGACTTTTCGGTAGTAGCGCCACCAGAAATTGATTCACCGGCTTCTTTCAGTGCATCGTTTTCTAATTTTTTCAGTTTAGCATACAATTCTTCTGGAGTTAACTCATCCAGATTCAGGCGGAAGCTGTAAGTTCCTTTGGTGTCTTTGTTTTCTGACATAGCTTTAAAGTTTTAATTTGAGAGTAAAGCTAAATTCCTGATACTTTGGTAGGAAACTTTTTCGACCAACTATGGTTTTTCAATGCAAAAGATATAGCAGCCGGGTGACGAATGAAAGTTGCAGATATTTGGGAGAGGAGATTGATTGCCGAAAGAGCCGCCGTTTAAAAAAAGGGATAATAACCACTTCCTGGTTATTACTTACTAAGAAAAAGATCATGACTGGTGTATGAGCCGCGAAGCTATAAAACAAAACGACCGGCGTAGTTTATCAATCATAAACCACACCGGTCGGTTACAGTTAAAGCTGGAAACTACATGGAATCAGCACCTCTGCTGAAGGTTCCGCTTACAGAGCCATGCACCACGCTTACTGGCGAAGTGGCTGTACCACCAGAAATTGATTCACCGGCATCTTTCAGTGCATCGTTTTCTAATTTTTTTAATTTAGCATACAATTCTTCTGGAGTTAACTCATCCAGATTCAGGCGGAAACTGTAAGTTCCTTTGGTTTCTTTGTTTTCTGACATGGCTTTAAAGTTTTAATTTTTAGTAAAGCTAAGTGACTGATAATTTGAGATGAAACTTTTTCGACTAATGAATGCCTCTTCAAGACGAATCGGTTTTAAAGCATCGCAATTTGATTTATTGACATAAGAACCGGAACCATTACAGAACCCGGACAGGCGCAGTAAAACCAAATATTGACCAATAAAAAAAGCCCGATCTACCAGGCAGATCGGGCTTTTGTTTGAAAACCTTCAACTTAACTTTCAGTTGGTTTTGAAACAATGCTTTTGCTGAAAGTTCCACTTACAGAACCATGGATAACGCTTACTCTTCCATCGCCGGCGGCACCACCAGAAATTGATTCACCGGCTTCTTTTAAGGCGTCGTTCTGTAGTTTTTTCAATTTGTCGAATAACTGCTCAGGAGTTAATTCGTCCAGGTTCAGTCTGTAGCTGAAAGTTCCTTTTTTGTCTGACATAGCTTTAAGTTTTAATTTATAGTAAAGCTAAATGCCTGATAATTTGAGTGAAAACTTTTTCGACCAATTAAAGTGGCTCCAAGACCAATGTATCGTAATCATAGGGCGATATGAATTTAGTAACAGGATAAAATATAAGGGTCTGTTAAAAACAAAACCCTGCAGACAATTGTCCGCAGGGTTTTGTTTTTGGCCTGTAAATTACAATTACTGTGCAACAGATCTGCTGAAGGTGCCACCTACAGAACCATGGATAACGCTGGCTCTTGCATCACCGGCAGCGCCACCAGAAATAGATTCTCCGGCTTCGGCCAATGCATCATTTTGTAATTTTTTTAATTTGTCAAACAACTCTTCTGGAGTCATTTCGTCAAGGTTCAGCCTATAGCTGTAAGTTCCTTTGGTGTCTTTGTTTTCTGACATAGCTTTAAAGTTTTAATTTATAGTAAAGCTAAAATCAGAATAAGCCGGAGGCGAATTTTTTCGACCAATCAAAGCGGGCCGGAGACTAATGTATAATATTTGGCGGGCGATGATATTTTGATACATGTATTAAAAAACACTACCTGCATAAGGGTTATTAACGCACAAAACCCGATATGTAACTTACATATCGGGTTTTGTGCCGATGGAAAATTACGATTGAGTTGGTGATGCGGCCCTGCTGAAAGTGCCGCTAACGGAACCGTGCACCACACTTACAGAGCTTTGTTTATCGGCTCCGCCAGCGATAGATTCACCTGCATCTATCAGCGCGTCATTTTGTAATTTTTTCAATTTGTCGAATAACTGCTCCGGAGTTAATTCGTCAAGATTCAGCCTGAAGCTGTAAGATCCTTTTTTTTCTGACATGGCTTTAAATTTTAGTTTGTTTATAATTAAAGCTAATTGAGACCTGTTTTAAAGCGAAACTTTTTCGACTAATCAAAGCAACATGCTGACAAATAGTGTATTATGTATGTACGTATGCATAGTCAGCCTAAAACGAATAATAAAAAAGCGGCCGGTCTGCATCTGCAAACCGGGCCGCCTTTTAAAATGAAGTTGTGTTTAGTTAGCAGCTCTGCTAAAGGTACCGCTAACAGAACCGTGAACTACACTTACAGAACTTTGTTTGTCGGCGCCACCGGCAATAGATTCGCCCGCGTCTATCAGCGCGTCATTTTGTAATTTTTTCAATTTGTCGAATAACTGCTCCGGAGTTAATTCGTCAAGATTCAGCCTGAAGCTGTAAGATCCTTTTTTTTCTGACATGGCTTTGAAATTTTAGTTTGTTTATGATAAAACTAACCGGGCTAATAGCCAAAGCGAAACTTTTTCGACTAACTACGCCATCCCGTGGGCCAATGTTCAAATATGGTAGGTCTTATTAATTGATACCCTGAAATAAACAAAGGCCAAACCTTCACCAAAAAATCAGATAAGTTTTTCTATAGGTGTAGGATTTGTATTTGAGCCGCCTCTGTTTATTATACCACATATATAATGTACCACCTGACTTTTACACGTGATTCAGATAGCGGAAAAAAAACCGTTAACATGCTCATTTTCATAAGCGGAAAGATTAGGTTAATTAGTCATCCAAACGCTCGCATTGGTCGAAAAAATGAAGGTCATAATTACATTCTTCGCTATAATTACATAAACAACAACACAATTAAATCGAGTTAAACCTAAAAAGATTAAAGGACATCATGAAAAAGGACTTAAATCATTTTAAACAAACATTGGCAGCCCTGGACGATCAATCTATTTTGGATAGTGAGGCTTTAACAACAATAAACGGTGGTGATAAAGAATATAAACCACTTTATCATGATCCGGAGAAAAAAAACATATGGACTAAGAGTTCAGTAATTTTTGATCAGGACAATAACTATTACTCAAAATGAAAAAGAAAGACAAAAAATCAAATCCGGCTGAACACGACTTGAAGTCATCAGCCATTGAACAATTAAAACTCAAAGGAATTGAGTTAGAAGGCGGTGATACTATCGCCGGCGGGTTCATTGAAACAATGGATACTGGCAATCTCCCGGGTTTTATTGAAGTGCACCTGGATAAAAAAGACTGATGACTAAAAACTAACCTGAATATGGTTACTGATCCCTAAGCTAATGAATTTAAATACGCTTGTTTTAAAAGTAGCCAGCAGATGTAACCTGAATTGCACTTATTGCTACGTTTATAACCTGGGCGATTTAACTTATCAGGATCAGCCAAAGTTCATGTCGGTAAAAGTGGTTCAGGCTATTTTGCAAAAGGTATCCCGGCATTGCGAAAAGCATAATATCAGCAATTTTCACTTTGTTTTTCATGGGGGCGAGCCTCTATTACAAAGCATGGGTTTTTTTGAGGGGTTTATTAAAAAAGCCCGGGAGATCATTCAGCCTCAAACGCATCTGCATTTCGCAATGCAAACAAATGGGGTGCTTTTGACCAAAGAATGGTGTGATTTTTTTTTATCAGCGGGGATAACCATAGGCATCAGTTTAGATGGTTACGAGGAAATTCATGACAGCAAACGTGTTGATCATGCCGGAAAAGGATCATACCAAAAAGTTATTGAAGCCATTGATCTGGTTAATAGTTATCAGGGCAAGCTAAACCTGGGGATATTAACGGTTATTAATACCCGGGCCGATCCGGATAAGCTTTATCAGCAGATAAAGGAATTAAATATCAGGAGCTTCAATTTGCTTTTACCGTATGCCTCCTGGGATGTTCCGCCACCTGACTGGGTTAAAAACCGGACAGTATATGCCGATTGGCTGATCAAAATTTTTGACCGCTGGTACTTTGATGATAAGCCTAAACCATCGATCCCCATATTTGAGCAAATACTGGGTTTGTGCATCGGTTTAAGGCAAAGCTCACAATACTTTGGTGGCGAAAAGCTCGACTTTTTGATCATTGAAACCGATGGGAGCATTGAAGTTTCGGGCGCGTTAAAGGTGTGCGGACATGGCATGACCAAAGAGAACATGAATATCCTGGATATGGACCTGGAAAGTGCATTACAGAACAACCAGCTGAACATGCATTATAACAGTCACCAGGAGTTGCCATTTCCCTGTAGTAATTGCAAGGTAGTGGGTATTTGTGGCGGTGGGTTTTTACCAAACCGGTATAGCGCGATAAACGGATTTAACAACCGGTCGGTTTACTGCCATGATTCGCTTAAGTTAATATGTCATATCCACAATATATTGATGGATAGTTTGCCGCAAAAGGTTTTAAGTAAAGCAAAAAAGAATTTGCTTTCGTACGATAATGTTTTTAATGAAATACATTCAATGATAAGCTATTAAATAATAATGATGAAAAGGAAATTTAAATTTCACAAGCAGTTAGACCACATGGATTGCGGCCCCACTTGTTTAAAGATGATCGCATCATATTATGGGAAAGATTATTCATTAGACTTTTTAAGGGCTAATTCATTTATTACCCGCCAGGGCGTAAACCTCCTGGGCCTGGGCGAAGCAGCCGAAAAAATTGGTCTGAAAACATTGGGTGTTAAAATTACGCTGAACCAGCTGGTTGAGGATGTTCCGCTGCCCTGTATCCTCCACTGGAACCAGGAACACTTTGTGGTTTTGTACGATATTCAGTTAGTTAAAGAAGGCATCCTCTCCAAGAAGAAAAAACTGAAATTCCTGATTGCCGATCCCGGACATAATCTGATATCTATTGACCAGGCAACTTTTACCCGGTTCTGGATGAATAGCAGCGATTCAAAAGGTGTAGCCCTGATTGTAGAGCCCACTATCGAGTTTTTCAACCAGGAGGAAACTCACAAAACCAAGTCGAGCGGCTTTAAATTTCTGTATAAGTATATCACGCCCTATAAAAAATATGTTATTCAGGTTATCATCGGTATGTTCCTGAGCAGCCTTATCGCCCTGATCTTCCCATTCCTTACACAAAGTATGGTTGATTTTGGGATACAGCGGCACAACATCGATTTTATTTACCTGGTGCTTTTTTCGCAACTCTTCCTGTTTGTTGGGGGGATGACGGTAGATATGATCAGGAACTGGATGTTGCTGCATATCAACACCCGGGTGAGTGTAACTATTATTTCCAACTTTTTGGTTAAGCTCATGAAGCTGCCCATCAGTTATTTTGAGTCGAAGAACGTTGGTGATATTACACAAAGGATCAATGACCATCACCGGATAGAAACGTTTTTAACGGGTTCAACCTTAAGTACCTTGTTCTCTATCATCAACATATTGATATTCTCCATTGTACTCGGTTCATACAACGTCAAAATCCTGGCTATTTTTGGTATCGGCAGTGCTATTTCTATTGCCTGGGTACTGCTTTTCCTGAAAAAGCGTAAGGATTTGGATTATGTACGTTTTCAACGGATGCGTGAAAACCAGAATACCATATACGAGCTGGTAACCAGCATGCAGGAGATTAAACTGAACAACTGCGAAAGAACCAGAAGATGGGAATGGGAGCGTATACAGGCAAGGCTGTTTAAGGTAAACATCCAGAGTTTGGCTTTGGAGCAATATCAAGAAATAGGCTCATCGTTTGTTACCCAGCTTAAAAATATCCTGATATCATCTACCGCGGCTTTCCTGGTGATCAATAACAGTATCTCATTAGGCGTGATGCTCAGTATATCATACGTGGTAGGCCAGATGAATAACCCGTTAAACCAGATCATTGGTTTTGTGAGGAGTGTGCAGGATGCCAAAATAAGTCTGGAACGCTTAAGCGAGATACATGAACAGAGTAATGAGGAGATCGATCTGTCAACCAAGGCCGGAAAGGTGAACAAGGAGCTTTACGAAACAAGCGAAAGTGCCGATAATGTAATCAATAGCCAGATGATCAACGGTAAAACGTATAATACCAAACGAGGTATACACCTGGATAATGTTTCGTTCCAATACGGTGGTTCACAATCGGTAAAAGTGCTTAAGAATATCAATCTGTTTATTCCGGAAGGCAAGGTAACCGCGATAGTAGGCTCAAGCGGTAGCGGGAAAAGCACGCTGCTGAAACTGTTGTTGAAATTCTATCCGCCAACAGAAGGCCAGATCACAATAAATGAATCGGATATACTTGACCTGTCTGCACGCGACTGGAGAAAAATTTGCGGAACCGTAATGCAGGAAGGGTACATTTTCTCAGATACCATATCGCGCAACATCGCCGCCAACGAGGATACCCCTAATGAGGAAATTTTACAACATGCCATTAACGTTGCCAATATTCAGGACTATATCAAGAAACTGCCTTTAGGACTTACAACTAAAATTGGCAATACCGGTACCGGCATGAGCGGAGGGCAAAAGCAACGGATATTTATTGCAAGAGCGGTGTATAAACAGCCTAAGTACCTGTTTTTTGACGAGGCCACCAGCGCGCTTGATGCCAACAACGAAACCGTTATAATGCAAAACCTGAATGACTTTTTTAAAGGACGCACGGTATTGGTAATTGCTCACCGGTTAAGCACCGTTAAAAATGCCGACCAGATTGTGGTGATGGAAAACGGAACTATCATTGAAGTGGGTAACCACCTGGAACTGGTGCAAAAAAGAGGTAAATATTATGAGCTTGTTAAAAATCAATTAGAATTGGATGCTGCTTAAATTTTTGGATTATGCCAGATAGATTAGATTTTGTAGAACACAGTTACGAGGTTGAGGAGATTATTGGTAATGTTCCTCCCTGGTTAATAAGATGGGGTATCATGATGTTTTTATTTGTTTTTGGCATCATAATTTTATGCTCAACAATAATAAGCTTCCCGTCGTTGCTACCGTCAACAGTGATCATTGATTCCAAAAACCAGCCCTTTAAGGTTAGCTGGTTAAAAGATGGGGCCGAAATATACAAGTCTGATATAAAAGACGGGGCCACGGTTAAGGCCAACGATACCTTGTTGGTTCAAACCAATTCGGCGGGTAAGGTTACCTCTGTGATCACTACTCCGGTTGAGGGTAAAGCCATCGTACTTAAGGGCACTGAAGATAACGCCCGTAAAAACACCATTATCATTAACCCCACATTAGGAAACTACGAGGTGCGGTTATACATAAAACCAGAGCGAGTTGGCGAAGTTTTGCCTAATCAGAAAGTGATGATCAACCTTGCAGAGTACTCCGCGGCAACTTTTGGCCCGTTGGAAGGAAAGATAACCGAAATTATAAGGATACCTGTACATGATAAGTATATAGCCAAAGTTAAACTGGTAGACGGGCTTAAAACTATCAAGAATAAAACCATACCCCTGGCCAGTACATTAACGGGGGATGGTTATATAGAGTTATCCAAGAAAAATATCTTTCTAAGGATCTTCGGAAGCTTATTTGACAGAAATAGCTAAATCCCTAGTCTATAATAATTGCCTGCGGCCATATAGAGGTGACTGCAGGCTTTTTTTATTGATATAAAATTTCCGCGCCACAAACGTCGGCAAATACAACAGTTCGAAGTGTTTTGATTGATCTTAGCATTTTGTTATCGTCATCATAGGCATCTTCCTGTTCTTATTCAAGCTTTATCCCGATCCGCTGCAAATTTCACTGCATGTTAGGTTTAAAAATGGCGTTGCCGGGTGTGCCGCTATTGGTGCTCCTATTAATAAAGGTTTATTTTATTAATCCCAGTATAATTATAAAGGGTTTATAAAACAATCAATTATTACAATAAATTTGCAGCAAATTTAACGGGGTTTATATTTTGCTTTTTAAATGCGTTTAGCTATCTGGTGTTTCCTGCTTTTATTATGGAGCTGCTCGTCTGTTTTTGCACAGCAGGACTCGGCAATTGCGGGTAATAGTGCCAGGAGGAAAATAAACCTACGTAAAGCCGGTACCTCGGTACTTGATTCTGTAGCGGCAGCTATGCAGGCCCGCAAGGTTTTTGTGTCCGACTCCATAGCCATGCGTTATATACATGCCCCGGATTCGGCAACTACAAAGGAGTTTACCGATAGTTTGCTGGCGCACAGTTCTTATAAATATAAGGGGTACGGCTTTTTAGATATGCCTTCAAAATCAAAAAGCCTGGTGCGCGATGGGCATAGCCGGCCGCTACGTGACCCCTGGATAATCAGTATTATTGTAGGCTTGCTTTTGTACACAGCGGCGCTTAACATCGGCCTGAATAAAGATGTAACTTATGTGTTGCAATCGTTTTATAGTAAACGGGTTCTCTCACAGGCAGGTAAAGAAGAAGGTTTTGTAAGTTCATGGGCTTTTCTAGGGCTTTTTTTATTATTCTGTTTAACCTGTGGCTTATTCTTATTCCAGCTCGCCGCCTACAAAAATGTGTATTACATAGTAAGTGGTACGCGTTTATATGTATCGCTCACGGTTATTATCATTGTTTTATTTGCGTTGAAGTTCCTGGCGCTTAGGTTTTTGGGCTTTGTATTTGATATGAACCGCCTGGTGACCGAATACCTGAATATACTGCATCTTACCTACTTCAATTTAGCGTTCATATTTTTACCGGTGGTGGTTTGTTTTAGCTTATTGGCTAACCGTTATGTTCCGGCTTTGCTTGACGTAACGTTACTCATAACGGTAGTTATATTTATCTGGCAATATCTCAGAAGCAGTGTAAATATTATTTCTGCTTTTCGATTTCATAAATTTTATTTATTTACGTATCTTTGTGCCCTCGAAATTTGCCCCATTTTAATTTTAATAAAGGCATTGAATATTAGAATTTAGGTAGTTTAAACGAATTGATTTGGAAGACAGAAAGAAAAAGGTTAAAAGTATATTAGTTACTTTATCAAAGCCCGAAAACGATAAGAATCCGTATGCAGAACTGGCTAAAAAGCTAAACCTGAAAATTGACTTCAGATCATTCATTCATGTTGAAGGCGTTCCTGCAAAAGATTTCAGAAAGGAAAAAATAAACCTAAGCGATTTTACCGCGGTTATTTTTACCAGCCGTAACTCAGCCGATCATTTTTTTCGTATTTGCGAAGAGATGCGTTTTGAGGTACCGGTCGAAATGAAATATTTCTGTCTGTCAGAAACCATAGCGCTTTACCTGCAAAAGTATATTCAATACCGTAAGCGTAAAATATTTTTTGGTAAACAAACCGCTGCCGACCTGGCAGAAGTGTTAAAGAAACATTCGGCCGAAAAATTCCTTTATCCATGTTCGGATGTTGCGGCAGAAGAAACCCAGCGTTTCCTGCTCGAGAACGGTTATAACTTTACACCAGCTGTATTGTTCCGTACCGTTTGCAGTGATCTTTCTGATCTGGCCGATGTGTTTTATGATGTGATCGCGTTTTTCAGTCCGTCAAGCATCCAGTCGTTATATAAAAACTTTCCCGATTTTAAACAAAACAATACCCGTATAGCCGCCTTTGGTGCAACAACACACAAGGCAGTGCTCGAAGCAGGCCTGATCCTGGATATTCCGGCGCCAACCCCAGCAGCCCCATCCATGACAATGGCTATTGAGCAATATGTTAAACTGGTAAACAAATAAATAATTTAGAAATTTATTGGATCCTGTTGCAACTTTTTGTGAAATGTTAGCGTATTAATGCCAACTAATTCACATGAGTGTGATTAGGTTTTTGCTCCTTCACAATGCAATAATTTGTCGTTAAAATAACGCAAAGGGCATTTATTGACTTTATTTTAGGTTAAAAAAATGTTTTTTGGGTTTGTTAGTGCAAATTTTTGATATATTCGGGGGGCTTATAATGTTATAGTTTATATAACTGAATTTGTTTTAAAATGAAGCATATCTACTTTTTAATAGTTGTTTTAGCGGGCGGGTTTTTGAGCGGTTGCAGCAAAGGGGGCGATAGAGGGGAAGTTACCGGTATCCCGCAGCGTTCATTCAGATCAGAGGTGCCTTACGGTATGGTTTATATACCCGGCGGAACTTTCCTGATGGGGCAAACTGATCAGGATGTAACCTTTGCGCAGATAGCGCAAACCAAACAGGTTACCATCGCGCCTTTCTTCATGGATCAGACAGAAACCACCAATAGCCAGTATAAACAGTTTGTTTACTGGGTTCGTGATTCTATAGCTATTACCAATTACGCCAACGATAATAAATATTACATTCAGCCCAAAGGCGCTGCTAATGCCAATACTAATACCGGCAAAAAATTCATTAACTGGGATTATGTAAAAAAGAACCCGGTTTGGGGAAACAAAAAAGGACAGGCCGGTAATGCTTCTAAGCTGCAGGGTATGTATTACCAGGGCGATGACCGTGTTTTTGATCGTAACGAAATAGACGTACGTATATTAAAATATAACTACTCTATTATGGTTTTACGTGATGCAGCCAATTATAAAAACGATAAAAGCAAAAGACGCTCCGACTTTATCCTGCGCGATACGGTAGCCGTTTATCCGGACACCCTGGTATGGCTGAGCGATTTTTCATACGCTGCCAATGAGCCGATGGTTGAGGGTTATTTTTCACATCCTGCTTTCCGTAATTACCCGGTAGTGGGTGTTACCTGGAGGCAGGCGAGAGCTTATACTGTATGGCGTACCCGTTATAATGATGCTTACAAAGATTCGCGCCGTTTACCGCATCGCTTACCTTATGGCTTACCCACCGAAGCGCAGTTTGAATATGCTGCACGTGGTGGCAGGATAGGTACCGACTATCCATGGGGTGGCCCGTATATTAAAAATGCCAAGGGCTGTTTACTGGCCAATTTTAAACCTGGCCGTGGTAATTATACAGATGATGGCGGTGCTTATACGGTAAATGTACGCTCTTATTTTCCTAATGATTACGGTCTGTATAACATGGCTGGTAACGTAGCTGAGTGGACATCATCAACCTTCGACGAATCAGCCTCATCATTTGTGCATGACCTCGCACCTACATTTAATTACGAAGCAAAATCAACCGATCCGGAAGTACTTAAGCGCAAGGTTGTACGCGGCGGATCATGGAAAGATATCGGATATTTTCTTCAAAACGCTACCCGTACCTATGAATACCAGGACACCGCGAAATCATACATTGGTTTCCGTTGTGTAACTGATTATTTGGGCCGCGATATTAAAGACAAACGATAAACATAAACTAATTAATAAAACATCTACACAAATTATTTCTGAATTATTATGGCAGGGAAGAAAAAACCTTATGGAATAGGAAATGTGATATCATGGGGAGCTACGATAGTGATCATCGGTTTGCTGTTTAAAATACAGCACTGGCCAATGGCATCTACCTTTATAACAGTAGGATTAGGTATGGAAGCTTTCCTGTTCTTATTGTTGGGTTTCCAAAGAGAAGATAAGGATATTGACTGGGTACGTGTTTATCCGGAATTGAGCGAGGATTTTAGCGGCGAATTGCCAAAGGCAACCGCAAGGCCCGTAGCAAGCAACTCATCAAACACACAAGCTCTGGATAAGATGCTGGAGGATGCTAAGATAGGCCCGGACCTGGTACGCAGCCTGGGCGATGGTTTGAGAACTTTTGGCGATAAAGTTGCCGCCATATCAAGAGTAACAGATGCTGGCGAAGCTACTATTGCCTTTACTGATAAAGTAAAAACCGCATCGGCAAGCTATGATAAATTGAGTACTGCTTTTGATAAGGCATCAGCCAATTTATCAGAATTAGCCAATTCAAATGTCGATTCAAAGGTTTATCACGAGCAGGTAACTAAATTAGGCAGAAACCTGTCTGAACTAAATGCTGTTTATGAACTGGAATTACAGGATTCAAGCGCTCATTTAAAATCAATGAACAACTTTTATAAAAACCTGTCTTTAACCATGAACAACTTTAACGAGTCGTTAGATGATTCTAAACAGTTTAAGGAAGAAGTGGGGCGTTTAGCAAAAAACCTGGCATCGTTAAATTCGGTTTATGGGAATATGCTTACCGCAATGAACCAGCCACGTGTTAATTAATATAATTAATAGATTTTTTACAAGCTAATATTTATATAGATGGCCGGAGGTAAGGAAACCCCAAGACAGCGAATGATAGGCATACTATACCTGGTACTTTTAGGCTTAATAGCCCTTAATGTGCCGGATAGCTTGTTAGACGCGTTTAAAAACATTACAAGTAGTTTAGATCAGTCAACAAAAAACGTTAACGCCAGCTTACAAAGTACTTATTCGGCATTTGAGGCAACCAAGTTAAAAGAGCAGCCAGAAAAGGCGGCACGCCTGGAAGCTCAGGCCAAAGATGCAAGTAAAGCTGCTGATGAACTGAATGGATATATTGAAGAGTTAAAAGCTGAATTAATACAAAAAGGCGGTGGGATCAACTCAGAAACCGGAGATGTAGATGCAAGAGAAAGTTTGGATATATCGCCTGAGGTAATGATAAACGCTAAAAAAGCTGATGTACTAAAAGGGAAAATTGAAGCCACCAGGGCACGTTTGCTGCAAATATTAGGTAAGGATGCGGCTGGTGTTAACTTTTCTTTGAATGCGATCGACCCGGGTAAAAAGTCCTGGCAGCAGGCGTATTTTGGTGACGGTATTCCCCTGGGGGCAGCTTTAACAACACTGGCTAAAATACAGGCTGATAATAAAAATGCGGAGAACGAGGTAGTGAAAAAGTTATTAGGTAAAGTTGATCAGGCGTCAGTGACCTTAAATCAGTTTAAGGCTGTAGCTGTTGCCCCAAGCAGTTATGTTTTGGCAGGCCAGCCATATAAGGCCGAGATCTACCTAACAGCATATGACCAAAAATCAGATCCTGTAATAACTGTTGGTGGATCACAAATTCCAACTGCAAATGGTGTAGGTACTTATACCACCACTGCAAGTGGCGAAGGATTGCATACCTGGACTGGCAGTTTATCGGTGAAACAGGTAGAGGGACCTCCAAAAGTTTATCCTATTTCTGCTACTTACATGGTGGCAAAACCATCAGCAGTAGTATCGCCCGATAAAATGAACGTATTATATATTGGTGTAGCTAACCCACTTTCAGTATCGGCGCCGGGTGTACCCAAAGAAAGCATGAAAGTAAGCATGAGCGGAGGATCGATCAGTGGGAGCGGCGGACACTATACAGCTACAGTGAGCAGTGTAGGTACAGCAAAAGTTACTGTTTTTGGCGATAAAGGTATGGTTTTAGGGACGTCTGATTTTCGTGTTAAGCGTATACCTGATCCTAAACCTCAGTTTGCCGGCAAAAGCGGTGGTAATACCAGTGCTGCAAACTTAAGGGCGCAGGATAGGGTGTTTGCTAAACTGGATAACTTTGATTTTGATGCTAAATTTAATGTAACCCGTTTTACACTGCTTGTTGTAAAACCCCGCCAGGATGCCATTATTATGTCAGGCAGTGGGGGCGAATTAACAGGCGCTATGCGTTCTGTAATGAACACCGTTACACCGGGTACTACTGTTGTATTTAAGGATATTGTTGCAGTTGGCCCTGATGGAACACCAAGAGGACTTGACCCAATTGTATTATCCGCAAATTAAAGGCGTATGAAAAAGAAAATTTTGTGTTTTGTACTTTGCTTAGTGTGTGTTTCGGCTGTATTTGCTCAGAAACGCCCCGCTAAAAAACGTACCCGGAAGCCCGCTACTACCACACAGCAGCAACCAGCACAGCAACAGCCAGCACAGCTGCAACCACAGCAATCAAGCCAGCAGGACAACGTAGTAAGTCAGCCGGTTGCTGATACTTCTAAGCGCAAAACATTTGATCCCAATAAGCCTTTTGAAAGACCGCTTGATGGTTATTATAAAAAGAACAACATCCTGAACGCCCGGGTTACGCCTTTGCCAAACCTGCGCGAAAATGATGTGGTTTTTGCTAAACGCGTTTGGCGGGAAATTGATGTTCGCGAAAAAATGAACCAGTATTTGGCTTCGCCAAAAAGCAGGTTGATTGATGTGCTTTTAAATGCCATCGCTGCGGGTGAATTGACTGCTTATGATCCAACACCAACAAAAGACGATCCGGGAGGCGATGCCTTTACGGTTCCGCTTAGTGCGGGCGGAGCCAAATCAAAAATGGCGGATAGTTCGGTAGTTGATAAATTTGATAAAGACGGTAATAAAATAGGATCATCATTACAGGCTGGCGAGTTTAACCCTGATAGTGTTGTTAAATTCCGTATCAAGGAAGATTGGGTTTTTGATAAGCAGCGTTCTGTATTTGAGCCGCGCATTATAGGTATAGCCCCATTGATCAAACCAAAAGCGGGTACTCTTGATCTGGATTATCAACCCGCGTTTTGGGTATATTTTCCGGAAGCAAGACCCATTTTTGCTACCAAAGAAGTAGCCAGTCGTAACAGCGACGCGACGGGTTTAAGCTTCGATGATGTTTTTATGAAGCGCATTTTTACCAGCTATATTGTTAAAGAAAGTAACGATAAGGACGAACGTATAAAAGATTATGCCCAGGGCATTGATAAGCTTTACGAATCAGAGAGGATAAAGAAATCCCTGATGGACTGGGAGCTTAACCTGTGGTCATACTAAAAGAGTTTTTAAGTCAAAATCAAAAAAGGTCAAAATTGTAATAGTTTTGACCTTTTTGTTTTAATAAGGGCCGGCCTGTCATCCTGAGCTTGTCGAAGGATCATGCGGAGAGACCTTTACCCACCATGCTTCGACAGGCTCAGTATGACAGCTTTTTTTACTTTTGACTTGCTTCTTCCTCTTTCCCAAAGTATCCTAAAATAGCTTTCGCCTGTTTCAGATTAACAACTTCCAATAGCGTTTCCTCATTAGCCTCGCGGATCTTCTTAACCGATTTAAAATATTTCAGCAGCTTTTCGGCGGTAGTTTTGCCTATGCCTTCTATCAGTTCCAGTTCGGTGGCCAGGGTGCCTTTATCGCGTATCTTACGGTGGAAGGTAATACCAAACCGGTGGGCCTCATCGCGCAGATGCTGGATCACCTTTAATGTTTCTGATTTTTTATCCAGGTACATTGGGTACTGATCGTTTGGATAGTATAATTCTTCCAGTCGTTTGGCTATGCCTATTACGGTTACCTGTTTATCAATGCCCAATAGCTTTAGGCTGTGCATCGCCGATGACAATTGGCCCTTGCCACCGTCAATAATGACGAGCTGAGGCAGTTCCGTTCCTTCATCCAGCATACGGCGGTAGCGGCGGTGTACGGCTTCTTCCATGGTGGCAAAGTCATTCGGGCCCTCTACCGTTTTTACGTGGAAATGGCGGTAATCTTTCTTGGATGGTTTGCCATCTTTAAATACAACGATGGCCGACACCGGATATTTACCCTGGAAGTTGGAGTTATCAAAACACTCAATATGTCGGGGCAGCTGGTTCATACGAAGGTCCTTCATCATCTGTGTAAGCAAACGTTCGGTCCTGATCTCGGGATTTAGCTTTTCATACTGATCTATCTTCTCCTTTTTAAAGAAGAGCACATTCTTTTGCGAAAGATCGAGCAATTTTTTCTTTTCGCCCAGTTTAGGTACAGTGAATTTGATGCCGGGATGATCTTCCAGATCGATACCAAAAGGTACGATGATCTCTTTGGAATCACTGTTATAACGGCTTCTGAACTCAGATATAGCCAGGGTAAGCAGCTCCTCATCACTTTCGTCCAGGCGTTTCTTTAACTCAATAGTTTGCGTTTGGATGATGGTGCCGTTCATTACTTTTAAGAAGTTAACGAAGGCGATCTTATCTTCTGAAGCGATGCTGAACACGTCCACATCCGTAATCGACGAATTTACCACCGTTGATTTACTCTGGTAGTTTTCCAGTAGTTCGAACTTTCGTTTTAAACGATGGGCAAGCTCATAGTTATATTCTGCAACCGCGGTTTCCATCTCGCTTTTAAGACGACGTAGCACAGCTCCTATTTTACCGTTCAGGATATCCTTGATCTCCTCAATGCTGTTGTCATAATCATCCTCGGTCTGATAGTTTTGGCATGGGCCTTTGCAATTGCCCAGCTGGTATTCCAGGCAAACTTTAAACTTGCCCTTGTCAATGTTTTCGCGGGTGAGCTGCAGGTTACAGGTGCGCAGGGGATATGTTTCCTTAATAAGCCCTAAGATGTTGTGCATCATACTTACCGAAGCATAAGGCCCCAGGTATTTTGAACCATCTTTAACAATACGCCGGGTCCAGAAGATGCGGGGATAGTTCTCATTCTTAATGATGATCCATGGATAGGTTTTATCATCCTTCAGCATCACATTGTAGCGCGGCTGATGCTTTTTGATCATACTGTTTTCCAACAGCCACGCATCCACCTCGGTATCAACAATGGTAAAAGTGATATTGCGTATCTTGGATACCAAAACACGGGTTTTGGCATTTACATGTGTATCCTGGTTAAAGTAGGATCCTACGCGGTTGCGCAGATCTTTGGCTTTGCCAATATATATCAGTTCCTGCTCACTATCCCAGTATTGATAAACACCGGGTTTGTGAGGTATATTTTTTAATGCAACTTTGTAATCAAATTTCTCCATTTTCTTAATCGGTACCCACAATGCCTTTGTTGTCATCCTGAGGTACGAAGGATCTATTATACTACATGCATGTCGCTTACAGATTCTTCACTATTGTTCAGAATGACAAATTTTGTTTGATTTTATTTCTGAACCAACCTAAAATCCCAGCTTCTTATCAACTTCGGTAGTGCCTTGTTGCTGCTGGTTGTATTGGTTGCAATCCATCACTATGCTTACACCGTTTTTGGGCGCGTCAAAGTCGACATTCTTTTTAATGCCCAGTGCCGCGTTGGCATATACCTTTTTCATATAGAATGCAAATATAGGCAATGCGCTGTTGGCGCCTTCACCTAACCGGGTAGATTGGAATGCGATGTCTCGGTCTTCGCAGCCAGTCCATAAGCCGGTAACCAGTTGCGGGGTGATGCCAATAAACCAGCCATCGGAGTTGTTTTGAGTTGTGCCTGTTTTACCACCTATCGGGTTGCTCAGGCCATATTTATATTGTAAGCGTGAACCTGTACCATCCTGTATTACGCCTTTAAGCATATACGTCATCACATAGGCGGTTTGCGGATTCATGGCCTGCACTACTTTTGGGGTGTGGGTATATAAAACGTTGCCGTTTTTATCTTCAATACGTAATATATAGGTAGGCTCTGTCCACAAACCGTGGTTGGCAAATACCGAATAAGCCGCTGTCATTTCAAATACCGAGGCATCAAATGTGCCCAGGCAAATAGAAGGATATGGCGGTACCGGACTGGTAACTCCCATTTTTTTGATCAGTTCTACAACAGGCTCAGGCTTAACTTCGCCCATTACGTGCGCGGTTACCCAGTTTTGCGAGTGGGCCAAAGCCTGGCGCAGGGTAATAAAGCCCGGTATCGTTTCGGACGGAGAAGAACGTGGGCACCACGGACCGCTGCCATACCCCCTAATGGTATCCGGCACGTTATTGATCTTCATACAAGGAGAGTAGCCATTATCAATAGCTACCGCGTAGGTAAATGGTTTGGCGGTTGAACCTACCTGGCGTGTTCCGTTTTTAACCTGGTCATATTTAAAGTGTTCAAAGTTGGTACCACCCACCCAGGCTTTAACATAGCCTGTGGTTGGGTCCATACTCATCAACGCGTTACGGAGCAGCATTTTGCAATACACAATAGAATCGATAGGTTTCATCAGCGTATCAATATCGCCATGCCAGGTAAACAGGTTGAGTTTATCGGGAGTGTTAAAGTTGGTGGTGATATCTTCGTCGCTCATGCCCTGGGCTTTCAGTTGCTTGTATCGGTCTGATTTAAGCATGCCCTGCTGTATCAGCAATTTATAGTTGTGAATGCTTTTAGCCAGATTTTTCCCGCGCCAGTGATCGTTAAACTGCACTTGCAGATCACGCATGTATTGCTGCTGTGCTTCCTCGGCATATTGCTGCATGGTAGCATCAATGGTGGTATATATTTTTAAACCATCACGATCAAGATCGTATGGACTGCCATCTGAGCGGCTGATGTTTTGCTCCTTAAACAGTTTTTGCAGCTCTTTTTTAAGTACCGACCTGAAATAAGGTGCTGGGCCATCAAAGTGGTTGTTAGGGCGAAAATCGAGTCCAAGCGGTTTTTGTTTGTATTCATCAGCTTGTGCCTGGTTCAGATCGCCTTTTTCTACCATGCGGTTAAGCACCAGGTTACGGCGTCTCAGCGCGTTTTCGGGGTGACGGATAGGTGAGTAGATACCGGGTCCGTTAACCATGCCTATTAATAAGGCTGCCTGGTCTGGTGTAAGTTTATCCGGGGTGGTATTAAAGTAAGTACGTGCAGCCGATTTAATACCATAAGTATTATAGGCACCAAAATCAACCGTGTTGAGGTACATGGTCAGGATCTCTTCTTTGGTATAATGACGTTCCAGCTTAACGGCGGTTACCCATTCCTGCATTTTTTGGACAATACGTTTAAATGGATTGGCCGCTCTCTCTGAGAACAGGTTTAGCGCCAATTGCTGAGTAATAGTGCTGCCGCCTTGTTTCTGCCCGATCAATAAATGCAGAAAGATGGTAAAGCTGCGACCAAAATCAATACCGGAGTGATCAAAAAAACGCTTGTCTTCGGTAGCAACCAACGCGTTAACTACATTGGGTGATAGCTCTGCATAGGTAACGTTCGACCGGTTTTGTATGTAATAGGTACCCAGTACCTTTTTATCAGATGATATTACTTCGGATGCCTGGTTACTCTTTGGGTTTTCCAGATCGCGGAAAGAGGGTAGCTGACCAAATACATCAAAAATAGTTAGTGCTATCATCAATCCAACAAATACAAAACCGGCTATTACGGTACGCCATATGTACCAGTTATATCTTCTTATATCCTGTTGTGTAAGCTTGGGCTTAGTGGTTCTCATTTCAATAATTTTTCTGGTAATAGTCAATATAACTATCCACCGCTTTTTGATCGGCTAATTTATCCAGATTTTCCTTGGTAATGATAAAAAAACTGTATTTATCCTTAGGTACCTTCATAATATCGGGTAATACCGGGATAATGCTCTTGGCATATTTGCGGGCATCACTCAGGGAAAAAAACCTTCCGATATAAATGATCTGGTCATCCGGTCCGGCAGTCATAAGCTCGTGCTTAAAGCCATAGCCAAAAAAGCGTATGCGGTTAAATTGTCCTATACCAAAACGTGATGAGGCCAGATTAGTTGTACCCGAGGTTACATTTATAGCAAAATAGTAATGGGTGCTATCTCGCTTTGAAAATATGGAGGCAATGTTTTGTGCTACAATTACAGGCGGGGCTATTGTTGTAGTCACACTATCGGGGTTGGCCTGGTTGGCTTGCTGCAATACATAGGCAGGTTGTTGGATATGATTATCACTCAATTTGCCTTGTGGTGCAGTTAGCTGCGTGTTGATTTTTGTTGTAACTGAGGTCAGCCCATTCAGAGGCGCGTTAACCGGGTGGCGATATTCTGGTGCCTGTGGCGATGGAATATAGGTTTTTCGATACTCTGTTTGTTTTTGATAAGCCACTGGCGGGGTGAACGGGATCTCATTCGGATCTTCGTTATTAAGTACTACAGGTCGTGCGGCCACTTCGTCGATGTTGGCATGAATGTAAGCCAGGTGTTGCTGGGCCAACGGGGTTATCAATATGTCATCCGGGTATTTTGCAACTATTTCCTGCATATCAGTTAAAAATGGAGGCAGTTTTTCCTGGTGACCCGCAGCTATGGCCTTCAAATAAAATAACTGTGCCGAGAAGCGGTTGTCCGGGTATCTTTTTAACAGATCTTCTGCGGCACTCACCACCTGCGCGTATTGTTTTTGTTCATAAAGGTCATATACCTGGTTATAAAACACATTAAACCCGGCGTTGGCATCGTTTAGTTTTTTGCTGTACTCCGGATCAAGAATTATTTTGGCAAATGCGGTTTGCGGGTAGTCCTTCAGGATAAGGTTTTTATACATGTCGGATTTGGTCGCGTCGATATCCGTATATAAACGGTACAGATTATAATATATAGCGGGTTTATCCGGATTGTTCGGAAAGCGGGCCAGCATTTTCTCAAAGGCTGCTATGGCCTCTTTTTTATCTTCCAGCACATCGCGATACAGGTTGCCCAGGTCGAGATAAGCATTGTAGATCCGGATATTGGACTGACTGATCAGATCGGGCGTTAATGGCAGATCGTGAATGAGCTGTTGTTTGTACTCCACGTTTCTGACCGAGTCGGCAGCTTTACCCGTAAGGCCCGCGAGTTTGTCGGTAGTGGTATTAGGGCCTGTGGTAGGACCGGCGTTGGTAGGCATGCCCGCGTTTGAGCGTTTACTACGGCGCCAGTTATCTTCCAGTTTACGGTTGCCCCATTGGCGCTTAAAGGCAGTATAGCCCTGGCTTACCGCGTTGGTGTTATAAAAATAGAATGAACTCACTACGTTTTGCCCATTTTGCCCATTCTGTCGGTTCTGCCCATTTTGCAGCATCTGCGCGTCTGGGTTACTTAACGTAAAACTGTTACTAAATGGATCGCCGTTATTGGCGCTGGCTGCTGCCGCCGCGGCTTCTGCCGCCGCTGCTTTTTCTTTGGCGGCTTTACGGGCAACCATCGCGTCAATATGCGTCATTCGCGTTTTTTCATCGAGCCCAGCCAGCATCTGCAGGGTATCTTCCCGGGCTATGGTTTGCAGCAGACCTGTGAGTATTTGCAGGTTGTTGCTCTTTTTAACAATAAGCTGATAACCGGGATAGCTGGGCGACAGATCATTAAGCGTGCTGTCGTAATATAATTTAGCACCCTCGTAATCAGCTTTGTTTTTAAAGTCGATATCGGCAATGCGTAAATAAGATACGCCCCGTTGGTTTTGGTTTTTGGTGCTATGGCGTATAGAGAGCTTGTAGTTTTTGACGGCATTATCAATATCGCCTGTGGCATAGTATTGCTGCCCGATGTGGTAATATATCTGGTCAAAAAAGTCAATGTTGTCGTGGTTTTTCAATAATTTACGCAACTGGTCTATCTTGCTTATCTTAATACCATCGCGGTTATCCTGTATCCTGATGCGATTTAAATTGGCGTTGAAGGCCATCTCAAACGATGCGTTGCTTTGCACAATACGGGTGTAACTATTGTAAGCCTCGGCGGGTTTTAGGTTAAGCTCCTGCAGTTGGGCCAAAATAAAGATCCAGCGCAGCTTTAGCCTGCTTACCGAACAAAATTCTATAGCCTGCTTGGCATCTTCCTCGGCTTCGGCATAATTTTGCGTGTTGATGTTGTACTGCATGCGGGTAGCATATACATCGGCCGTGAAACTTTTGCCCGGTTTTTTGGGGTTGATGTTTTGTACAGCCGAATCAATAACGAGCTTGGCTTTGGGGAGATTATTGAGATATAAAAGCGAGCGCCCTTCCCAAACCATGGCTTCCTGGGCCAATGGGAAATTATTTCCGAATGAACGTACTACGTAGCTAAAATATTCCACCGCGTCAAAATAGCTGCCCTCCAAAAAGCGGGCTTTGCCCAAAACCAGGTAGGCATTGCCAATGTAATGGCTTTGCTCTTTAATATTGATGATGGTATTGGCTTTGGTAATGGCCAATTCCATATCCTTATCCGGCGAACCACTCTGGCTGGTAGTATCGGGATAGACATTCAATAATTCGGTATAGGCATCAGGGAAGGAGGCTGCATAACTTTCCTGCTTGCGCCGTAGCAATTCATTGGCATTGAATAGTATATTATAATGCGCGGTGAGATTTTGCATAGAGCGGTTAAGACCGCTTTGCTTTTCGAGCGAGCACCCCGCGATAATAATGATAAGGGCAAACAGTAAAAAATTACTGTTTTTGTACATGGAAGATATAGGTAGTTGCCTCAAAATAAGTTGTTGGTTTTAAAAGCATCGCTAAAATACTAAACATTATACGATTTCGGATTTAGGATGTTCGATTTTAACCGTTGTTAGTTTTTGATGATACCGATCATTTCAGGTGTTAGATCTCAGAATGTCGTAACTCAGATTCATTATTCTGTTAATTCTTTAATTCTATAAATTCTGGTTCAGACAGTTTAATTCCGATAATTCTGGTGCAGACCACCAGCTTTTTATAAATTTGCACATGGCTAAAAAAGAACAGCAGGACGATGAATCCGGAATTGGTAAAGAGATGAACAGCTATGCCAAATTCAGCGGTGTGGCTTTTCAGATGATAGCCGTTATTGGTCTGTTTGCTTTTGCAGGCTATAAAATTGATGAGTCCATGGCGCACCAGGTAAAATGGGTAACAGCTGTGCTATCGCTTATCGGGGTATTTATTGCATTGTATATTGTTATCAGATCTGTAAAAAGTTGAAAGTACTACCTACTGTATTATCCTACTTATCGTTTATTATTATCATAGCGGCGCCCCCATTGGTATTGCCGCACCTCGGCTACGGTAACTTACTCACGCCAAAGTTTTGGCTTATGTTTTTTTTCTTTTCGGCGCTTACCTTTTTAACGGTAATTGCTATCCTGATGGTGGCCAAAATCAATAAAGAAATGTATGCACAGGCGTTTTTGGCCGCTACAACGGTTAAACTGTTGGCTTGTATGTTTTTCGTTCTGATTTTTCTGTTAAAAAACAAGGTAAACAAGTACGTTTTTGTGGCCGATTTTTTTTATATATATTTCTTAAATATGGGTTTTGAAATTTATGGTTTGTTACGTAACTTGCGCAACCAAAAAATAAGGTAGAAAACTTCATCTAGATGAATAATAGCTCGATTTTGAACTCAAAAATATTTAAACCATTACTGATTTCCGCGCTTTTTTTGCTTTTCTGTGTTAAGCCAACATTATCTTTTTCACAAGAAAAGGCTGCTGAAGCAAGCGAAAAACGATTTGATCCTAAAGAGTTGGTATTTGAACATATCGGCGACTCTCACTCCTGGCCGGTATCTGTACCGTTTATGAGCGAGCATTTTGTTGCTTTGCCAATTATTCTGTACACAGATAAGGGTCTGGAGATTTTTTCTTCTGAAAAATTAGGCTTTCATCATGCAGAAGGTCACGAAGCCCCGGTTTACAAAGGCGAACATTACAGCTATAAACTGGAAGGTAAAAAGGTAGTTGCTGTTAACGAAACAGGCGAAATTAACAAAGAAGCCAAGGTGTATGATTTTTCTATCACCCGTAATGTGATCAGCATGTGGATGGGGATGATCGTATTATTGATCATATTTTTCGCTGTGGCATCAGCTTATAAAAAACGTTCTGGTAGGGCTCCAAAAGGTTTGCAGTCATTACTGGAGCCGGTGATACTTTTTGTAAGAGACGATGTGGCTATACCTAATATAGGTGTGAAGTATGCTAAATACATGCCTTTACTGTTAACCATCTTCTTCTTTATCTTGATCAATAACTTATTAGGTTTGGTTCCTTTCTTCCCGGGAGGTTTTAACTTAACTGGTAATATTGCGGTAACATTGGTATTGTCTTTTATTGTTCTGATCGTTATTAACTTTAGCGGTAACAAATATTACTGGAAACACATTTTTGCGCCGGGTATTCCATTGTGGTTATATCCTATCATGGTTCCGGTTGAGATCATCGGTATTATTTCAAAGCCATTTGCGTTGATGATCCGTTTGTTCGCCAACATTACAGCCGGTCACATCATTGTATTAAGCTTAATATCTTTAATATTTATCTTTAAAACCGCATGGATGTCGACAGTTTCTGTTCCGTTCGTGGTGTTTATGGATTGTATTGAATTGCTTGTAGCGTTTTTGCAGGCCTTTATTTTCACGATGCTTACATCCCTGTTTATCGGGATGGCTGTTGAAGAGCATCACCATTAATCTGAATTAATTATAATTATATATACACGTTAAATTATCAAACAATGATTGGAATGATTGGAACAATTGCACAAGCAGCCGCTGCTTCTGGCCTTGAAAAACTTGGTGCAGTTGGTGCAGGTTTAGCTGTTATCGGCGCAGGTATTGGTATCGGTCAAATCGGTGGTAAAGCCGTTGAAGGTATCGCCCGTCAGCCAGAAGCTGCCTCAAAAATTCAAACTAACATGATCATCGCTGCGGCCCTTGTAGAAGGTGTTGCTTTGTTTGCTGTGGTAGTTGCTTTGCTCTAATATTTATTAGAGAAAAAGAAAAAGAACAACCCGGGGCGATTGGCTCCGGGCTTGTTTTAATCTGCTGAAAAAAGAATAAACATATAAAGTAAATATCTATACAGAATTATGGAATTAGTTACACCCGATCTTGGTTTGGTTGTCTGGACGACATTATCATTTTTGATCCTGTTATTCATATTAGGAAAATTTGCCTGGAAACCTATTTTAGGAGCCCTTAATGATCGTGAACGTTTTATTGAAGATTCATTGTCAAAAGCCGAAGCTGCTAAAGATGAAATGGCCCGTTTAACCAACGAGAATGAGTCGTTACTGAAACAAGCCCGTGCCGAGCGCGATCAGATCCTGTCTGACGCCCGCAAAGTTAAGGAGCAAATGATAGCTGATGCTAAAGAGCTTGCCCACAAGGAAGGTGCACGTATGATTGAATTGGCCCGTGTGGAAATCAACAATCAGAAATCAATAGCTATGGCTGATGTTAAAAATCAGGTAGCTACACTGTCATTACAAATTGCTGAGAAAGTATTACGCAAGCAATTTGAAGATCACCAGAAACAAGACGAACTGGTAAGCCAACTATTAAAAGAAGTGAAATTATAGTGATTTCGAATTTCGGAATTGTTATTTCGGATTTTTGAAATTGTTATAATTTATATAAAGAGTGAATTTGAATTTATCCATCGGGCAGAAATCCGAAATCGAAAATCCCAATTCCCAAATAAAAAAGATATGTCAGAATTAACAGTAGGAACCAGGTACGCCAAATCATTGATTGACCTTGCACAGGAACAAGATATTGTTGATGTGATCAAGGCCGATATGGATCTGTTTTTACATACCCTTAAGGCAAGCCCCGAACTTAAAGCTGTTTTAAGTAACCCGATCATCGCCCACATCAAAAAAATAAAGATACTGGACGAGGTATTCGCGGGAAAGGTGAACAAGGCTACTATCGCGTTTTTTAAACTGATGGTTAATAAAGGCCGTGGTGAGGTTTTATATACTACCGCGCTTGAATACATTAACCTGTATAATATCAAGAGGCATATCACCAAAGCAAAAGTTGCTTCGGCCACCGAGCTTTCTGCAGCTAACAAACAAACACTGGTTGCCGAATTGCAAAAGGCAATTGGCGGTACAGTAGAACTGGAAGCTAAAGTTGACCCATCACTGATTGGTGGCTTTGTGCTAACCGTTGGCGACAGGCAGGTAGATACCAGCATTGCAGCCAGCCTGAAAAAATTAAAGAAAGAATTTGCCGAACAGGCAGTTTAATATTAACACTAAAACTCTAAATAAATTTTAAACAATGGTAGAGGTAAGACCAGACGAAGTATCGGCAATTTTGCGTCAGCAATTGGCAGGCTTCAAGTCAGAATCTGAATTAGAAGAAGTGGGTACTGTACTCCAGGTGGGTGACGGTATTGCACGCGTTTATGGATTGACAAAAGTACAATCAGGAGAGCTTGTAGAATTTGGCACAGGATTGCAAGGTATCGTGCTTAACCTTGAAGAAGATAACGTGGGTGTGGTATTGTTAGGTAAATCTGACGATATTAAGGAAGGTGATACCGTAAAACGTACCAACCGTATCGCGTCTATCAACGTAGGTGAAGGTATGTTAGGTCGTGTTGTGGATACCCTGGGTAACCCAATTGACGGTAAAGGCCCAATCACTGGTCAAACTTACGAGATGCCATTGGAGCGTAAAGCACCTGGTGTAATCTATCGTCAGCCGGTAACTGAGCCTCTGCAAACTGGTATCAAAGCTATCGACGCGATGATCCCTATCGGCCGCGGACAACGTGAGCTGGTAATCGGTGACCGCCAGACTGGTAAAACCGCTGTTTGTATCGATACCATCATCAACCAAAAAGAATTTTATGATGCCGGTCAGCCGGTTATCTGTATATATGTAGCTTGCGGTCAAAAAGCAAGTACAGTAGCTAACATTGTACGTACACTGGAAGAAAATGGTGCTATGCCATACTCTATCATTGTAGCTGCAAACGCTTCAGACTCTGCAACAATGCAGTTCTTTGCTCCGTTTGCTGGTGCTGCTATCGGCGAGTACTTCCGTGATACCGGAAGACCAGCTTTGATCATCTATGATGATTTATCAAAACAGGCTGTTGCTTACCGTGAGGTATCGTTGTTATTACGTCGTCCACCGGGCCGTGAGGCTTACCCGGGTGACGTGTTTTACCTGCACAGCCGTTTATTAGAGCGTGCCGCTAAAATCAACGCTAACGATTCTATCGCGCAGCAAATGAACGATCTTCCTGAGTCTATCAGGGGTATCGTAAAAGGTGGTGGTTCATTAACCGCTTTACCTATCATCGAAACACAAGCTGGTGACGTATCTGCTTATATCCCAACCAACGTAATTTCTATTACAGATGGTCAGATATTCCTGGAATCAAATCTGTTTAACGCGGGTGTTCGTCCGGCTATTAACGTAGGTATCTCGGTATCACGTGTGGGTGGTAACGCGCAGATCAAATCCATGAAAAAAGTAGCCGGTACCTTGAAACTGGATCAGGCTCAATACCGCGAATTAGAAGCATTCTCTAAATTCGGTTCGGATTTGGACGCTTCAACCAAAACGGTACTGGACAAAGGTGTGCGTAACGTAGAGGTATTGAAACAAGGTCAGTTCTCTCCTGTATCTGTTGAAAAACAGGTTGCTATCATCTATTTAGGTACTAAAAACCTGATGCGTAGTGTACCTGTAAAAGATATCAGGAAATTTGAAGCTGAGTTTACCAGCCAGTTAGAAGCTCGTCACCCAGAAACATTAGCTGCACTTAAAGCAGGTAAATTCGACGATCAGATCACCGGCGTATTAGAAACTGTAGCCAAAGAACTGGCAAGTAACTATTAATTAGTAGTATCAAGTAGTTAGTATCAGGTATCAAGTACTTTTGAAAATTTGATACTAACTGCTTGATAAAAAATATAGGTACCATTAGTAAGCGTGTTCAGGTACAAAAATCTTGATACTCGATACTTGATACTAAAAAAGAAGAATGGCTAATTTAAAAGAAGTAAGAAACAGGATAACATCTGTATCATCAACCCAGCAGATCACCAAGGCCATGAAAATGGTTTCGGCGGCTAAGTTGAAACGTGCTACAAATGCTATTGTACAATTGCGCCCTTATGCCAATAAGCTAAAGGAATTACTGGCTAACTTATCTGCAAGTTTAGAGGATGGCTCATCACCTTATTTGCAGGAGCGCGAGCCCGTGCGTGTATTGGTGGTTGTAGTAACCTCAAACCGTGGCTTGGCCGGTGCCTTTAACACCAACGCGATAAAAACAGCTAACAATCTTATTGCCGAAAAATACAGCAAGCAATTGCAGGCCGGTAATGTTTCGATAGTGGCTATCGGTAAAAAAAGCCAGGAGTATTATGAGCGTCGTAAGTACAACGTAATTGGTAACAATAACGATCTGTACAATGAGCTTAACTTTGAAAATACTTCCAAAATTACCGAAAGCATTATGGCAGGTTTTGTTAATGGCAAGTATGACCGTGTTGAGCTGGTGTATAACCACTTCCGTAACGCCGCTGTACAGTATTTAATTGCCGAGCAACTGTTGCCAGTGCCAAAACCTGAGAAAAAGGACGAGGTAAAAGCAGCTAATGTTGATTATATCCTGGAACCTTCGCAAGAAGAAATTGTGGAGCAACTGATACCTAAAAATATCAAGATCCAGTTATACCGTGCTGTGTTAGACTCTAACGCATCTGAACATGGTGCCCGTATGACCGCTATGGATAAGGCTACCGAAAACGCAGGCGAATTGTTAAAAGCCCTTAAGCTTTCCTACAACCAAGCCCGCCAGGCAGCCATCACCACCGAGCTTACCGAAATTGTGAGCGGTGCCGCGGCTTTATCTGCACAATAATAGTTTATAAAAGAGTTTATAGTAAAAAGGCCTTCTTGTTTAAGAAGGCCTTTTTTTGTTGCCTGTAAATTTCTCTTTCGCCTTACCCGCTCATTTGAATTAACGTGAGTTCGATATAAGAAAACCTCCCTGTCATTTCGACAAACAGCGACGGACAAAGTGATGGGGTGAGGAGAAATCTTTTACTCAATGCCTTTTAAATCAGTGTATCGCAAAAGATTTCTCCTCGTACCTCGTTCGAAATGACATTTTTTTATTGGTATTGCGCTACATTTCTTATATCGAACTCACGTTTAATTATGAAGAATACATGTATTTTACTTAATCATGATTACTAACATTTTAAGGCTTATATCTTTTATCATACCTTTGCCAATTCAATTTTCAGGATATTAATGCAGGAAAGTAATTTAAATAACACGCAGGCCCCGGTAAACTATAACCGCCCCGTTATTTATTTTTTATTGCTTTGGACGGCATTGAATATACTACAAGCCAGTACTCTGGAGATACATGCCGACGAGGCCTACTACTGGATGTACTCGCGGTTTTTAGATTGGGGTTATTATGATCATCCGCCTATGGTGGCCCTGTTCATCAAAGCCGGGTACAGTCTGATGCATAATGAATTTGGCCTGCGGTTGTTTACGGTACTCAGCAGTTCGATATCATTATACCTGATATGGCTGATGCTGAAAAAGTATCAGGTAAGTGCCAAAGCCTTTATACTGGTGATTCCCGGGGTATTTGTTTTCCATATTTATGGTTTTACCACCACACCCGATGCACCGCTGCTGTTATTTACTACCCTGTTTTTCTTTTTCTACCAGCAATATGCCGAAAGGGATAGCTGGCCGCTCGCGCTCATACTGGCAATGGTTGTTGCAGGCTTGCTCTACAGCAAGTATCATGGTGTTTTGGTTGTAGGATTTACGCTGCTGTCAAACCTGAAATTATTAAAACGACCATCATTTTGGGGCATTGTGATATTGGCGCTTGTTTTTTACGCGCCGCATATTTTATGGCAGATAAATCATGATTATCCATCTATCAAATACCATCTTTCTGAACGTTCGGCCGAAACGTATGACCTGTCCTATTCCTACCAATACCCTTTAGGGCAACTGATAATGGCTGGGCCGCTAATCGGTTGGTTTTTGTTTTATAAAAGCTTTACTGTACGTATCAAGGATACGTTTATGCGCACCTTACTGGTGAACAGCATAGGCATATTGCTTTTCTTTTTCCTCACCTCGTTTAAAGGCGAGGTGCAGCTACATTGGACGCTTATTGTATATGTGCCTTTATGTATGCTGGTGCTCATTCACTTCGCGCAACGTGGTTGGCCCGCATGGTTTAGTCGCCTGGCCATCATCAATATGGCTTTGATCGTAACGCTTAGGTTGCTGATTGTATGGGGGCCTTCATTTATAATGGAAGTTGGGGCTATCAGAAGCTTTTTCGGTTTTAAGGACTGGGCCAAAACTGTACGCGATAAGGCTGGCGATAATTATGTGATATTTTGTGAAGGCTTTCAGAATCCGTCGAAATATAACTTTTATAACAATACGGTCAAGGGACTCAACTACGATGCGCGCTATTACCGCCGTACCCAATATGATATATGGCCCATTGATGATAGTGTACAACATAAAAAGGCATACCTGGTGATGGAAGATCGTATACCAGGAGTAACTCCCGATACCATTAAAACGCCGGTTGGCAACTGGTATGCCGGTTGGGTAAATAATGTGCGTACCTACCAGAAAATTGATTTCAAACCTTCGTCGTATAAGGTAACCGCGTCGCCGGGACAGCGGCTCACCTTTGACCTGTCGTTTAAAAATACCTATAGCTTTCCCATTAATTTTGGAAATGGACCTGGCGAGCCGCCTGTTTATTTGGAGGCCTGCTTTTTTGAAAATTCAGATCTGGTCAATACGCAGAAAGCCAGCGACAGCTTTTATCATATTGCCTTGCAGCCAGGACAAACCACACCATATAAATTTACACTTACGGCGCCCCTTAAAAAGGGGCGCTATGATCTGCTATTTTCGTTACGCACCGAGCCCTTTGCCGGAGGACGAAACAGCGGTATGATCACTTTTACTGTTAAATAAATCATCACCCCATGTTTAAAAAACTATACTTAGTTGCAATTATTATCTTCATAGGCAGTACCGCTGCCCGGGCACAAAATAGCCTCGACATCCATTTTAACGGGATGGGTTTTCTTGATAACCGCGAGTATAAACCTTTTACAGAGCGGTCCCACACCTACTCTGGTGTGCGTACCGAGCTTGATCTGGGCTTGAATATCGATAGCGTACATCATTTTGTGGTAGGTGCCAACGCTCTGCATGATTTTGGCGGACAGTCTTATTTTGCAAAGGTTAACCCTGTGGCTTACTATAGCTATACCGGCAAAAGCTGGTTGTTTAACGCCGGTGCTTTCCCGCGCGAAGGCTTGCTTGACGATTATCCCCGTGCTTTGCTGAACGATACCCTGCGTTATTATCGCCCCAACGTAGAAGGCTTATTGGCCCGCTATCATAACGAGCACTTTACCGAAACCGGCTGGATCGACTGGGTGAGCCACCAAACCGATACCCAACGTGAGGAGTTCCTGTTTGGCTTTTCGGGTAAATACCGCCCATCACTTTTTGGCCCTTTTTATGTATCGCATTACTTTTTATTGTTGCATGATGCTGGTCCCGGTGTGCCTATCCCCAATGATCATATCCAGGACAATGGCGGTGGCCAGATCCGTTTAGGTTTAGATTTCAGTCATAAAACCTTTTTAGATTCGTTATCAGTAGAAGCAGGCGGCATGATGTCGTTTGAGCGAGTTCGTGGGGTTGATGGTTTTCAAAAACCAGCAGGCTTTATAGCCAACGCTTATTTTGGCTGGCATCAGTTTGCTTTGTATGATGAATTTTATAAAGGCCAGGGCAGCCACATTATGTACGGCGATTCGTTTTATCAGTTCAAAACCTATAACCGTTTGGATATTATTTATACCGCGTTTTTAGCTAACAGGATAAAAGGGCAGTTTATTTTGAGCCTTCACCAGGTACCAGGGTTTCAGATGAGTAATCAGGAAGCCTTTAGGGTAACGTTTGATTTGGGCAGGAAGGTTCTGGCCAGATTCAAGGATTAAAGAGAAAGAAATTAACCTTAGTTGGGTATCAAGTAGCTAGTATCAAGTATCAAGACCGAAGTAAAATCTTGATACTAGCTACTTGATACTAATTTTAACACAAATCACATATACTATGCAATTAAAGCACAAATTACTGGTTCTGTTGGTGTGCCTGTTTATAGCACCTGCAAGGCTATTGGCACAAGAGAATCAATTTTCGGGCTGGGCAGCCTGGTTTCACAGCCAACGCCTGTCTGAACACTGGGGCTATTCGTTCGACGGACAATTTCGCTCGCATGACGATCTGAGCTATTTAAAACACACCCTGTTGCGCCCTTCGGCCAACTATTACTTTGCCAATAACAAGGTAGCCGCTTTGGGTTATGCCTACATCGCTACTAACGGCCGTACCGCTGATGGTAGCAAAACCTTCAGGCCTGAACACCGGATATGGCAGCAGTACACTTACTCGCACAAGTTGGGTAAACACATTGCCGTAGCACACCGTTTCCGTTTGGAGCAACGCTTTTTGGGGCAAACTGCCAATAACAAAAACGACGATTACTTTGCCCAGCGTTTCCGGTATTTTGTAAGAGGAATAATTCCGTTTAAGAATGATTCGGCGGTATTTGCCAAAGGCCCATTCCTGGCCCTGCAGAACGAAATATTTTTTAATGTTCAGAACAAAAACAGGGTAAACAAACATTTCTTTGATCAAAACCGGGCATACGTTGCACTGGGCTACCGCGTGAGCAAAGTGTTTGATGTGGAGGCCGGTTATTTAAACCAATACATTAACCTGGCCGAAGCCTATACGCTGAACCACGTGGCTCAGATAGCTTTTTATACGAGGTTTTAAAGCCTCATCCTGCCCTCTCCAAAGGTGAGGGTTCTTTACTTGAATATTGGCAAAAAAAGAGCGATAGCATTAATGCTATCGCTCTTTTTTAATTTTTAAACTCCGTGCTAATCAGAAATCCTCTCCTTTGGAGAGGGCAGGGTGAGGTTACAGTCTTGAAATATCGCCGCTGCCTGCTTTGGAGCTGCTGATATTTTTGGCGCCGCCGGTATAGCGAATATCGCCCGAGCCACTTACAGAGGCATCAACTTTATTGCTGGCATTTACGGTGGCATCGCCAGAGCCTGCTACACGTACCGCGGTGCTTACGGTTACCAGATCGCGGGCCTTAAAATCACCAGAGCCAACTACGCTTACGCTGGAGTCATCGGCACGGCCCGACAGGCTCATATCACCAGAACCTGATATTCTGCTTTCCAATTTCTTCACATTCACTTTGCCCTGTATATCGCCCGATCCGGTGATGTTTAATTTTAAGGAGTTGGTGCTGATACCATCTTTAAAAAAGATATCGCCCGATCCGGTTACCGAAACGCCATTCAGGTCCTTCGCGGTTACATAGATCACCATTTTTTTATTGCCGAAGCTCCAGTTATTCCAGTTGGAATCTTTTTTACTGTGTATTTTTAATACGCCATCTTCTACTTCGGTAACAATACGATCGATAACGTTAGCCGGTGCTTCCACCTTTACCGACTCTGTAGAGCCCTGGGTAATATAAACATCAAAAGAACCAGCCAGGTCAATAGCCCTGAATCCTGATAAATGACGATCCTGTGTACTTTGTTGTATGGTTTTAACAGTAGTAACAGGTGCAGCATAAGTATAGCCGGTAGTGCCTGTTGCTAAAGCTGCAAGTAGTAATAGTTTGGTTAGTGATTTCATGGTTAACGTTAATTATTTGTTTATAAGACGCAACATGCGCCGATTGGTTGCACTGTTTTTGAAATAAATAAGCTTTTACAACTTATTTGTCATCCTGAGGAACGCATGATCTATTATAGATCATGCATTTCCACTAACAGATCCTTCGCTATCGCGCAGGATGACAAACAATATTTTAACCTAATACAACTTAATTACGTGCTACCCCTATGTAATAATTAAAAGTATCTACTTCGATATTATCTTCGGTAGCACCCTCCAGTTTTAGTGGCGTTAAGCTGGTTGTAGGGGTAATGAATTTGTAATCGCCCCCCTTTACTTTAACCTTTACCGGCATGTTGAACTTCTTGCTGCTTACATTTATCCAGCGGCAAAGTATTCTGCCTTTGATGCTCACAAACTCCAGGATAGGAATGTTTTTATAATGCAGGTACTGATCGAATATAGGTGCCAGGTTCATGCCGCTTTGTGTGGTGATATAATCAACCACCTGGTCGTAAGTAACGGTTTGATGGTAGAACGTTTTGTTGAGCCCGCGCAGGATATTGCGCCATTTTTCATCGTCGTTAATCACAGTGCGGATCATGTTGAGCAGGTTGCCGCCTTTATAATACATATCGCCAGATCCCTCGCGGTTTACGCCGTATGGGCCAACAATGGGCCTGTCATTTTGTATAGCCAAACGGGTGCCATGTACATATTCCTGACCGGCCTGTTTTCCGTAATAGGTTTCTATAAATAACGATTCGGAGTAATTGGTAAAACTCTCATGGATCCACATATCGGCTACGTCTTTGGAGGTGATGTTGTTACCAAACCACTCGTGCCCGCTCTCGTGAACCACAATAAAATCCCATTTTAAACCCCAGCCCGTACCCGAAAGGTCGCGACCGAGGTAACCATTCTGATAATGATTGCCGTAGGCGGTACCGCTTTGGTGTTCCATGCCCAGATGCGGGGTTTCTACCAGTTTATAACCATCCTCATAAAACGGATAAGGGCCAAACCAGTACTCAAATGATTTGAGCATTCTGGTAGCATTTTCATTCCATTGTTTTTTAGCCTTGTTCAGGTTATAGCTTAGCGGCCAGTAGTCCGTGGTCAGTTTACCTTTTTCTCCTTGATAAACGCCATCGTAGTGTACATAATCGCCAATGTTGGCTTCAATATCATAGTTGTTGATGGGATTGGCTACAAACCAGTCAAACCGGGTATAGCCATCTTTTAATTTGGTTACCTTACGTAAACGGCCGTTTGATACGTCTTTTAAACCATTAGGTACACTGATGCTGATGAGGGCACTGTCCACCTCGTCATACTGATGATCTTTAGTAGGCCACCAGATGCTGGCGCCAATACCCTGGCAGGCAGTAGCCACCCATGGTTTGCCTAAAGAGTCGGTGGTATATACGATGCCGCCATCCCAGGGAGCGTGTTTGGCAATGGTAGGGTTACCGGAGTAAAATACGGTAAACTCATCGGCGGTGCCTTTGGTGATGGTTTGCGGGAAAGTGATAAACACGGCGTTAAATTCGCGGGTATAAGGCAGCTCCTGATCTTTATAAACTACCTTGTCTATTTTGAGATTCGCAAACAGATCGAATTGGAGTTTGGTAAAATCCTGGGTGGCTGTAAACTTAAACTGGTTACTTCCGCTGATATATTTTTGATCGATATCAAACTTCACATCCAAGTGGTAGTAATTGATATCGTAACAAGTGCGTAGCGGTGTTAAACTGCCGCGCAGGCTATCGGCACGGGTAAAAGTTTCGCGGTTTGCACCAAGTTGGGCACGGACAGGTAGAGTAAACGCGGTCAGCATCAAGACAGCCGACGCGATGTTATATAAATATTTTGTTTTCATGTTGAATTACTGTGCGTATAAATTAATCAACTCGCGGGCCCCAGATATTCCTTCTCCAAAGCTCCTGGGCATATTTTCTGAATAGCTCGGGACCTGTTTTGAAAGCCTCATCAAAAGTATATTTGCCGCCATCATAATCGCCAGGGCCCACTTTAACTTTGTTTTGCCCTCTTATGGCATATTTGTTACCGCCCTCATGCATAATGATCTTCATTTCGCCGGGGCTGATATCACCGGCGCATAATGTTTTGTACATCAGCCATACTTCGGCCTTACCATTCCTGTCCAGGTCGGTAACCGCAAATGACCCCGGAATATATATCGCTTCCAGGTCGACCTGGCAATCCTTCACAAAATCAACCATTTGCCAGTTTAGCTGCAGGCTGCCAGTGCTTTTTACAGTGTATTGATAAGCATAAAGTGCCGCATCGCGTCCATTGCCGTCTTCGCTGTCACCTCTGGGGTCGGTTATTCCTGTTTCGGTGGTGATCAGTAAATGCTCACCTTCGTTGTCTGTAAAGCGTACCGCGTTAACAATATCTCCTTTATATTTAATTGACGCGGGTATCGATCTTTTATTAAGCTTAACCACGCTGACCTGTGCCATAGTCATTTGCACTGCAGATAAAAATATCAGCAAGGCCATGATTTTGATGTAATGCATGCTCATACTAATCTTTCAGGATACCGATATAGTAGTTAAATGTATCAACTTCAATATTATCAATAGAGGCACCTTCAATAGCAACCGGGCTAAAGCGGGTGGTAGGCGTAATAAATTGATATTCGCCGCCTTTAACCCTTACCAATACAGGCATGGTAAAGCCAGTGGCATCAGCTATCCAACGACTAAGCAGTTTACCATCCCTTATAGCAAACTCCAGTGTAGGCAGGTTTTTATAATGCAGGTACTGATCAAACACAGGCAATAGTTTTTTACCCGATTGTTCGGTGATGTAGTTTACTACCTGGTCATAAGTCACTGTTTGATGATAAAAAGTTTTGTTGAGGCCACGCAATATCCCTCGCCATTTTTCATCATCGTTGATGATAGTGCGCACCATATTAAGCAATACCGCGCCTTTGGGATACATATCGCCGGAGCCTTCTTTATTTACATTGTAAACTCCTACAATAGGGCTGTCATTACTGATGCCCGGCCGAAGGCCTTTATTATATTCCTGGCCGGCTTTTTTGCCCCAGTTGTTTTCAATAAACAACGATTCGGAGTAACAGGTAAAGCTTTCGTGGATCCACATATCGGCCAGGTCTTTACCGGTGATGTTGTTGCCAAACCACTCGTGCCCGCTTTCATGAACGATGATATAATCCCATTTAAGTCCCCAGCCGGTGCTTGACATGTCATAACCCAGATAGCCATTCAAATAGTGGTTGCCATAAGCGGTGGCGCTCTGGTGCTCCATACCTAAATGCGGCGTTTCTACCAGTTTGTAGCCATCCTCGTAAAAAGGGTAAGGGCCAAACCAGTGTTCAAAAGCTTTGAGCATGGGTTTCACGTTTTCGGTAAATTGTTTTTTGGCTTTGGCCAGGCTGGCGGGCAATACCCAGTAATCTAAAGTGAGTTTGCCTTTTTCGCCATCATAAGTATCGCTGAAATGGGTATAATCACCAATATTGGCGGTCACATCGTAATTGTTAATAGGATTGGCCACAAACCAGTCAAACCGGGTATAGCCATCTTTAAGCGGGGTAACTTTACGCAGCCTTCCGTTGGATACATCTTTTAATCCTTTAGGCACGCTGATGCTGATCATCATACTGTCAACCTCATCGCTCAGGTGATCTTTATTGGGCCACCAGATACTGGCGCCAATGCCCTCGCAAGCCGTAGCTACCCAGGGTTTACCCAGCGAATCTTTTTTAAATACCAGGCCGCCATCCCAGGGAGCGTTAACCGCTACAGTTGGTTTACCCGAATAGTACACGGTGAACTCATCCTTGCTGCCTTTGGCAATCGGTTGCGGGAAGGTAACAAAAACGGCGTTAGCCTCGCGGGTATAAGGCAGGGTTTTACCTTTATACACCACTTTATCTACATTCAGATTAGCAAACAGATCAAACTGTAGTTTGGCGAAATCTTCTGTGGCCGTAAATTTAAATTGATTGCTGCCGCTGATAAATCTTTGATCGATATTAACCTTAACATCCAGATGGTAATAGTTAATATCATAGCAGGAACGTAGAGGTGAGAGACTGCCGCGCAGTGTATCTGCATGCGTATACTTTTCTTTTTCCTGTAAAAGCTGGGCTTTGGTAATAGCCGGGAGACATAATAAAATTGCCCCCACTATAAACTGAAAATTCAGTTTAATAAATGATGAGTTGTTCATTGTAACGGATCAGTCAATGTTTAAATGAACCTAAATCTACAAATATCTTATGATTAAGTATATTTTTAGAGATAAGTTGACTTTAAATTCACCCTAAAAGGGGGGCGTTTTAATAAAAAAGCCCCTCTCCGTAAGGAGAAGGGCTGGGATAGTGTTTTATTTCAATACTTGCACATCAATAAAACTGTCGTTATAAACAGTTTCGGTGGCTTTGATGTAATCGCTTTCGTCGGCCTTGTAAGGGTTTTCCACAAATTTTTGCGGGTTACGTGCTATGATCGGGAACCAGGTGCTTTGTACCTGGATCATGATGCGGTGACCTTTTTTAAAGGTATGCAACACATCCTGCAGGCGGAAGTTAACATCCGTTTTTTGATTAGCTACCAAAGCCTCTGGTTTCTCGAAGCTATTGCGGAAACGTGCTGGCATCACTTCCGAGCGTACCATTTGCCAGTAATTGCTCAGGATGATATTCTTGTTGGGCATGTACGGGTTGTTGGGCTCATCGGCAGGGTACACGTCAATCAGTTTTACGATGAAATCGGCATCGGTACCGGTGGTGGCTATTTTGAGATGCGCCATGATCTCGCCGCCAAGGGTTACATCGTCATTCAATACGTCGGTCTGGTAAACCAGCACATCCGTGCGCCTGCCGGCAAAACGCTGATCCTCGCTCATATAGTTGTGCGGGGTAAAGCCCATAGTGGTAGTATTATCTTCGGTATAAGGAACCGGTTTCAATGGATCGCTCACAAATGATACCGAGCCTGCTGTGCCTGGTTGCGCATCAGCCAGTTTACCATCGGCACCTAAATACATTTTTTGGTGAACCGCGTTTGGAGCCGGCCATTTATCAAAAGTGGCCCATTCTTTTTTGCCGGTATTGTACATATAGGCATTTGGCAGACCAGAGTTTTTATCGCCATTACCCTTCAGGAAATGGTTAAAGAATTTGGCCTCGATATTTTTCTGATAAAAAGTAGCTATGCTATCGCCAAAGTAAACGTTGCTGTGCATGGTGTGCCCGGTTTCGCGCGACCAGCGGCCATGCCCGAACGGACCCATCACAATGGTATTATAAGCATTGGGATCGGTTTTGTTGATGGTTTTGTAAATAGCCAGGGGACCGGTCAAATCCTCCGCATCAAACCAGCCACCTACCAGCATTACCGCAGGTTTTACTTTACCAAAGTGTTTTAACAAGCCACGTTTTTGCCAGAATTCGTCATAATTTGGGTGGTTGATGGTTTCCTGCCAGAAGAAATTATCGTGGTAAAATTTATCGGCATTTTTTAGCGGACCCATATCCAGCAGATATTGGTAGCCGTCTTTGCTATTAGGCTTAAGCATGGTGTACCAGGGTTTGCTGGTGGTATCGGTTTTTTGAACACCAAAAACCGGGAAGGTGAAAAAGTAACCTTCAATAAAAGCACCGTTATGATGAAAATCGTCAAAAAAGAAATCAGATATAGGAGCTTGTGGTGACGAAGCTTTGAGGGCCGGATGGTTTGACAGGATACCTGCCGCGGTGTAAAAACCCGGATAGGAGATACCATACTGACCGACTTTGCCATTATTGCCGGCTACATTTTTAACCAGCCAGTCAATAGTGTCATAAGTATCAGAACCTTCGTCAACATCGGTTTTGCTTTTTTTGTTATCAATAACCGGGGTCATGTTGGTCCAGGTGCCTTCGCTTTTCCAGCGACCGCGTACATCCTGGTATACAAAAATATAGCCCTCTTTCATGGTGATTTCCGACGGGCCCAAACGTGCCGGGTATTTATCCTCGCCGTATGGCGCCACGCTGTAACAGGTACGCTGCATCAGGATAGGATACTTGTTTTTGGCCGAAGCATCTTTGGGTGTGTAAATGGAGGTGAAAAGCTTTTTACCGTCGCGCATGGTGATGTACACGTCTTTTTTGGTAAAATGTTCTTTCACATAATCGCTTTGAGCAAAAGCGTTAATGCTGCACATCAATAACAGTGCAAAAAGTGAGTAAACTTTTTTCATGAGATCAGTCAAATTAAACGCCTAATTTAGCAAGTAAATCGTTAATTCAATTTATTGTTGCATCATTGTTGCAATAAATTTAAATAAAAGCTGGTTACTATCTCTTTTTTATAATTATCAACCTCTGCCATGACACCATTTCCCGCCCAGTATTCCACATTATCGGCCCTTGCCTTAAAAGATTATATAACGGCGGCGTATGGTATAAACCTGGTAAGCTGCAAGTATTTACTGCGTGGCGTAAGCGATACCTATGTTTTAACCGCCGCTGATGCCCGGTATATTTTAAAAATTTATCGCGACCAGCACCGTTCACTAAGCGAGATACAGGGCGAAGTGGAATTGCTGAATATGCTGAAAGAGTATGGGGCAAAAGTATCGTACCCACTGGTTGATATTTTTGGTGGGCAGATACAAAAGTTTGATGCCGCCGAAGGCACCCGTTATGGCATTGTACTTTCCTACGCGCAAGGTAAACCCGTATTGGATCTTGATGATGAACAACTAAAAACCGTTGGCCGCGAAATGGCCGCGGTTCATAACATCACCGCGGTGGTGAAGCTAAACTATGCCAGAAAAGCTTATACCAAGGATACCACGCTAACCGTTCCTTTGAACGTTCTGGAACCGGCTTTTGCCGATCTTCCGGATGAATACGCTTATTTAAAGGAGATAGCCACGCGGGTAATTCAAAAGCTGGATACGTTTGATACCGAAAAATTTAGCTATGGCTATTGCCAGTATGATTTTTTGCCGAAGAATTTTCATTTTGACGACAAGGGCCAGATCACCTTTTTTGATTTCGACTTTGCGGGGCAGGGCCATCTGGCAAACGATCTGATGTCGTTTTTTGTGCATTTTTTTATGCATGTATTTACGGGTAAGCTGACCGACGAAGAAGCCGACCGTATGTACCAGGTTTTTATAGCAGCTTACCGCGAAGTGAGGCCGGTATCAGTTGAGGAGATCAATGCCATTCCATACCTGGGCGTAGGCTTCTGGATATTTTACCTGGGCTTTCAGTATGAGAACTTCGACGATTGGTCGAACCTGTTTTTTGGCCCTAAATTTATAAAGGACAGGGTGGCGCTGATCAAAGTGTGGGTAGATAAGTATTGCGAATTTTGACCATTAATCTATAAAATAATAGCCTAATAACCATTAACTTTGCCAACCACAAAATAGACTACTATGCAATATGATGTTATCGTTATCGGTTCGGGCCCGGGTGGCTATGTAGCCGCTATACGTTGTGCCCAGCTTGGTTTAAAAACCGCGATTGTTGAAAAATATAATACCCTTGGCGGTACTTGCCTTAATGTAGGCTGTATCCCGTCAAAAGCTTTATTGGATTCGTCTGAACATTACCATAATGCTGCCCATGCTTTTAAAACGCATGGTATCAACCTGGATAACCTGAAAATTGATTTCGGCCAGATGATCAAACGCAAGCAGGAAGTTGTTGATGCCAATACCAGCGGTATCACTTACCTGATGAAGAAAAATAAGATCGATACCCATCACGGTGTTGGATCTTTTAAAGATAAAAATACCATCATCGTTAAAAAGAGCGATGGCACAGAAACCGAGATCACCAGCAAAAATGTGATCATAGCTACCGGTTCAAAACCATCGGCGCTGCCATTCCTGAAGATCGATAAAAAACGCATCATCACCTCAACCGAAGCTTTAACCCTCACCGAGATACCTAAACACCTGGTGCTGATTGGCGGTGGTGTTATTGGTTTGGAGTTGGGTTCTGTTTACGCCCGCTTAGGCGCTAAAGTATCTGTAATTGAGTTTATGGATGGCATTATCCCAACTATGGATAAAGCTTTGGGTAAAGAACTGCAAAAAGTATTGACCAAATTAGGCATGGAGTTTTACCTGAACCACAAAGTTACCGGCGCTACCGTAAAAGGTAAAGAGGTGACTGTAACTTTTGATACGCCTAAAGGGGAAAAACAGGAGCTTAAAGGCGATTACTGCCTGGTGGCTGTTGGTCGTGTGGCTTATACCGATGGTTTAGGTTTGGATAAGATAGGCATCACTGTAGAAGAACGCGGCAGAAAAATTACCGTTAACGATCACCTGGAAACCAGCGTGAAAGGTGTATACGCTATTGGCGACGTAATTAAAGGCGCCATGCTGGCCCACAAAGCCGAAGACGAAGGTACTTTAGTTGCCGAGATCATTGCCGGTCAGAAACCACACATTGATTATAACCTGATCCCGGGCGTAGTATATACCTGGCCCGAAGTTGCCGCCGTTGGTCAAACAGAAGAACAGCTGAAAGCAGCCGGTGTAAAATATAAAATAGGATCGTTCCCATTCAAAGCCAGCGGCCGTGCACGTGCCAGTGGCGATCTGGACGGTTTTGTGAAAGTACTGGCCGATGCCACTACCGACGAGATACTGGGTGTTCACATGATTGGTCCACGGGCTGCAGATATGATAGCCGAGGCTGTAGTTGCTATGGAGTACCGTGCCAGCGCCGAAGATATTTCGCGCATGAGCCACGCCCATCCAACTTACACCGAAGCTATGCGCGAAGCCTGCTTAGCAGCTACCGACAACAGGCCGATACATATGTAGTTTATTTGTTGTAAGGTTGGAATGTTTTAATGTTGTAACGCTGTTTGAGTAAGTTTCAAAAGTTTGAAGATTTAGATATCTGGAATTTAGCTGTTTCAATTGCAGTTGAAGTTTATTCACTGTGCGATACTGAGCCTCTGAAATCTGATTGGGGAATGAAAGATCAGATAAGAAGAGCAGCTTGTTCTATGTCTGATAATATTGCAGAAGGGTTTGAGTATAACAACAACCCTGATTTTATCAGATTTTTAAACTATGCAAAAGGTTCATCCGGCGAGTTTAGAAATAAATTGGTGATTTTATACAGATCGGGTAAGATCAATGGTACGGTGTATAATGATTTGTATGCAAAAAGTATTGAATTCTCGGGTAAAACGAAATCACTAATTGATTATCTAAAGAAGTTTGAGGCCGAAAAGAAGAAAAAGTAACATTTCAACCTTGCAACATTTCAACTTTACAACGGTATTTTTAAACATTGGTATCGTGTTGCTTACCATCGCCCTGATGGAATTATTATCCTGGGCTATGCATAAATACCTGTTTCATGGGCCGCTGTGGTTTATTCATAAAACGCACCACCAGGAAAGGCATGGCTGGTTTGAGCTGAACGATCTGTTCAGCATCGGTTTCGCGGCCTTTGCTTTATGGCTGATGTGGCTGGGGCACCTTGCTTTAGACTATCACTTCTGGATAGGTGCTGGCATCAGCATATACGGAATCATCTATTTTATTTTTCACGATTGGTTTATTCATAATCGCTTTAAAGCGTTCAGGAGTAACAACCGTTACCTGGCAGGTATCCGCAGGGCGCATAAAATACATCATAAATCCACACAGAAAAACCCTTCGGAAGAGTTTGGGTTACTGGTGGCCAGCCGAAAGTGGTTTAGGAAATAGTATCTGAACCATGATTTTTAGGATTTAAAGATGGGCGTGATTATTTTTAAAAAAATCAAGGTAATCCTAAAATCCCCAAAATCAAGGTTCAGAAAATCTTACACCGCTATCACATGTTTCCCTTTCTTATACCCAATAGCGGCAAAATAAAGTATGAACAAGTAAATAGGCAACAGGATCCAATACGAGGTTTGCGCTGCTTCTTCGGGGCCGAGGCTTGTTTTAAAGCTGTCGACCAGGAAGCCATAAATAGGTGGGAAAACCGCTGCGCCTGCAATACCCATCACCAGTAATGACGAACCGATCTTGGTGAACCGGCCCAGGCCAGACAAAGCCAATGGCCATATAGCAGGCCACATTAATGAATTGGCCAGCCCCAAAAGAGCAATACAAGCCACAGAGGCATATTTAGGAACAATTAAGGCAACCGCGGTTAAAATCACTCCCAACACGGCCGAGTATACCAGCGCCTTTTGCTGTGAAATGTAACGAGGGATAAATAAAATACCCGCTATATAACCTATAACCATACAAGCCAATGTACCAGAAGCAAAATATTTGGCGGTAGATAGTGGTATATGATGCGCAACACCATAGCTGATGATAGAGTCGCCGGCTATAACTTCGGCACCTACATACAGGAACAGGGCAATTACACCCAATATCAAATGTGGAAACTCGAATACGCTGGTTTTGCCCGAGTTGGCAGCCGCTACAGTTTCGTCTTCATGATCTGTATCAATTTCTGGCAGGCCCGAAAAATAGATCAGCACGGCCAATACTGCCAATACAATAACAATAAGTATATAAGGCAAAATTACCCTGGAAGCCAGTTCATTCAATTCGGCTATTTTTTGAGTGGCATCCAATTTGGCCAGGTTAGCTGTAAAAGCGTCGATGTTTTTTAACACTACGGCACCTAATGCAATTGGCGCCAGCACACCGGCAAATTTATTACAGATACCCATAATGCTGATACGTTTGGCAGCGCTTTCGGGCGGGCCAACTATAGTGATATACGGATTTGAGGCAGATTGTAAAACGGCCAATCCCGAACCCTGTACAAATAGGCCGATCAGGAAAATAGCATAAGTGCGCGTTAATGCCGCTGGGATAAATATGAGTGCGCCAACCGCCATAATGAGCAAACCTACAGCCATGCCATTTTTAAAGCCAAATAGTTTAAGCAGCCAGGCCGATGGTTTGGCCATTAACAAATAGGCAATGTAAAAAGCGCTCGCAACTAAAAATGATTCGATGTTATTAAGCTGGCAGGCAATTTTTAAGTAGGGTATCAATACCGAGTTTAACCAGGTTACAAACCCGAAGATGAAAAATAACGCGCCTATAATAATGATAGGGTTGATCCCTGAGCTTTTTACTGCCGCTTTTTCGGCTTTGATAACAGAATCCATTTCTTTTAGTTGAATTGTTAAGAACTTAATGAAGTTTCTAAAATAATTAAAAAAGTTGGTAGATTATATTGGTAATGTGAAAATTAGTAAAATTAAATGAGGAAATATCTTCCTTATTTGGATGATTTACATCATTTGTGTGGTTTTTTTGGGTGAATTTTCTTTAAAAAAAGAGTTGATAACCTATTTTATTGATTTATCAAACGTTTGCGTAGTGGTTTTTACATGCATTGCTTATAAAACTCAAGATTTATAAATAAAATTCAATTTATTGCAAGGTTTTAGCGCACACGGCGATTGATGTCGGAAATTTCCAATCCAAATTAAAATTCCGAAATTCGGGCGCTTACATTCATCGCCTGCATGAAAATATTAATCGTTAACAATACTGTGATACCGGCTGCCAAATATGGTGGTACCGAAAGGATGATCTGGTGGCTGGGCAAAGAGCTTAACCGCCTGGGCCATGAGGTTACTTTTTTGGTAAGCGCTGGTTCTGCCTGTCCGTTCGCGAAAGTATTGGTTTATGACCCTGCTGTGGATATGAACCAACAGGTGTCGGATGATGTGGATGTGGTGCACTTCCATTTTCAGGTTAGCGGATTTACAAAAAAGCCATACCTGGTTAATGTACACAACAATCCCGGCTACGGCCAGACACTTGATCAAAATTCAGTATTTGTATCGGCTAATCACGCTGCCCGCCACGGGTCATCCATGTATGTGCACCACGGTCTCGATCCTGATGATTACCCCAAGCCCGATCTGCAACAAAAACGCACCCATGTCCACTTTTTGGCTAAAGCGGCCTGGCGCGTTAAAAACGTAAAAGGAGCTATTGATATAGCCACTCAAAGCCACAACAAGCTGGTGGTACTGGGCGGCACACGTTTAAACTTGAAGATGGGGCTGCGCTTTACGCCAAATTTAAATGTACGGTTTAAGGGCATGGTTGATAATGACCAAAAGTCGGTAGTGTTGAATGCTTCCAAGGCTTTGCTGTTTCCTGTTTTATGGCACGAGCCTTTTGGTTTGGCCATTATCGAAAGTCTGTATTTTGGCTGCCCGGTATTCGGCACACCTTATGGCTCGCTGCCGGAATTGGTACCGGCGGAGGTTGGTTTCCTGAACGATAGCAAAATTGCGTTAACAACAGCGCTTAAGGATGTGGATTCTTTTAATAACCAGCATTGCCATGATTACGCCATGGAATATTTTACCGTTCAAAAAATGGCGCAGCGCTACCTGGGATTATATGAAAAGATATTGAATGGCGAAACTCTGAACCCGGTTAACCCGACATTGAAAGAAATATCGCCTAAGTATCTGCCCTGGAAGGAGTAACACCTCACCCAACCCTCTCCAAAGGAGAGGGCTTTAAGCTTTATTCCAGGATTTTAATTCCCTCCCCTCGGGCGGATGGTTGTGATTAAGTTAGGCTTTTTTGTAAACCCCATCGGGGTTAAAGCGTTGTAGGGAAATTTCGATAGCAAAACCAGTGCCGTAGGTACTGTACTTCGGTTGCATACCTACGGCATGCTAAATACTTATTCTTTGTTTTCTACAAAGCTTTTACTCCTACGGAGTAACCTTAAATAATGACATTGTTCCTTTCTGAGGGAAGGAATCGCACATGTCCCTGCCTTTAAAAAAACGATAAAGTAGAGCGGGTAAAAACAATTGTCATCTCGAACGCAGATAGAGATCTTATACGCGGATAAGCTCATCGTAAAAGATCTCTATCTGCGATCGGGACGACTATGGTTTTCCTTTTCGTTTTATAATGTGTTATTTTGTACCCTAAATATCCCCTGGTGAACAGTTCAGTAAGCACTTTATCTTCCGCGTATAAAAAGCCATACATCGTAGTATTGGCATTGGGCATACTGGTGAATATAGCCGGCATTGGCATCAAATACTTTACCGATGATCCCAGTTTGTACAGCGTACTGGCCCGTGGTATGGCCCAAAGCAATAATTTTACTGATATTATTTATCATGGTAAGGACTGGCTGGATAAACCGCACTTCCCTTTTTGGATGGCTGCTTTGAGCTTTAAGATCTTTGGCATCAATACCATAGCCTATAAGTTACCCGCCCTGTTGTTTTTCCTGATGTCGGTGCTATATACCTATAAACTGGCCCGCAAGTTTTACGATCAGGAAACTACCCTTATTGCGGTACTGATATTGCTTACCGCGCAGCACGGACTCATGTCGAACACCGATGTGCGGGCCGAGCCTTATATTATGGGTTTGCTGATGGGGTCCGTATATCACTTTTATCAACTCAAAGAGCGCTTTGGCTGGGCCGATATTTTACTCGGCGCCCTGTTTACCGCCTGCGCCGTGATGACCAAGGGCATTTACCTGCTCATCCCCATTGGCAGCGCCATCATTGGCGATTACCTGTTTAAAAAAGATATTAAAAGCCTGTTCCACTGGAAATGGCTGCTGGCCTTTGTACTGGTTTGCGTGTTTACCCTGCCCGAAATTTATACCTTATATATACAGTTTGATATGCACCCCGAAAAAGTGGTGTTTGGCAAAACAGGCATATCGGGTATTCATTGGTTTTTATGGGATAGCCAGTTCGGTCGTTTCAATAACAACAGTTTTATCCGCAACAGTCATGGCAGCGTGTTCTTTTTTCTGCATACATTATTGTGGGCCTTCGCGCCGTGGATGCTGGTGTTTTATTACGCGCTTATCAGGCATATCGGCAAAATGATCAAAGGAGTAAAGCTGCCCGAGTATATCAGCATCAGTGGTTCGGTGGTGATGCTGCTGATATTTTCGATATCCAAGTTTCAGCTGCCCTTTTATACCAATATCCTGTTTCCCTTTTTCGCTATCATCACAGCTGGTTTTGTTAGGGAGGTGATCCAGAACAAAAACAAGTTCTTCACCATCGCTCAGTATACTATTGTGGTATTGCTCATCATCGCGGTAACGCTGCTCAACTTTGTTTTCGCACCCGAGCGCTGGCCCGTATTTGTAGCGCTCAGTATCTTGCTTATTGGCATTACCTTATATATTTATAAAAACAGCGGCAACCGGGAACGGGCCTTGTTTTTATTAACGGTGATAATAGGTTTATGGGTTAACGCTTACCTTGTAGGCGTGGTTTATCCAACACTATTGAAATTTAAAGGCGATGTGCACGCTGCCGAATACATCAACCAGCATTATCCTAACGACGAAATCATCGCCGCTTTTGATGTGCCCAATGCCTTTGATTTTTACACCCACCAGCCGGTAACTTTTATGAGTATGGCCCAGGCAGCCACGCACAACAAAGCCCTTATATTGATAGACGACGGCTTAAAAGCCGAACTGGAAAAGAACCATACCGATTTCCGGATAGTACAGGCATTTTACAATTATCCCCGCGAAAACATTATCTTGCCATTCATCATCAAAACCAGCAGGTTGGGTACTTTGGAGCGGTTTTATTTGGTGAGGATAGGTAAGGGGTTATAAGTTTCTGTTAATGGTGCGGTGATAACACCGACCATGGGCTAAATTGAACAGTTTTGTCATCCTGAACGGAGTGAAGGATCTATTCTGCGATTGGAAGGCTTAATAACAGATGCTTCGTTCCTCAGCATGACAAACGTGTTTGGGTTTTTATGTAAAGACCCGGCAGTCGCTCGGCTCCAGCCCTCAAGTGCTGGGGAGAAGAAAAAGTTGTCATTTCGACGAGGTACGAGGAGAAACTATCTCTTGAGCGCAGCGAAAAATCTTATACGCTGAGATAAGCAAATCGTACAAGATTTCTCTTCGCCCTCCCGCCCAGGCCTCAGCTTCTGCTCATCGAAATGACAACGTTCGGTATAAATTTATGTCTTCCCAACACCTGTCGGCTCCAGCCGAGTGACCATTATTAACCGGCCTCCGGCCGCTGTAGAAGACAAAGTGATATTTAATCGCAGGCCAGAGGCCTGCAAATAGTTGTCACGCGGCAGGAGCCGAGCGGCCGCGAAAAGCAGGGCGTATGAACCCCTCCCTGCCACCGCTCCGACCAGCCGCACCCCTCCCGTGGGGAGGGAACTTTAGCTTCGTCTCGGGGGACAAAAGCCATAAACAAAAAAAGCCCGGGGTAAGTGCGATTCCTTCCCTCGGGAAGGGGAGGAAGGGGTTTCTTTAACAGATATAAGAATTCATCGCTTGACTACAAATACTATTATACCTACATTGCAGCTGTAATTATTATCATCATGTTACCATTCAATTCGGTACTTCCTCCACCAGTTGTTGTTGCTTAAGCGGCGCAACCGGTTATTGCTGTAACATACAGCTTTAGCATATTCCTGCATCAGGCGGTTGTTTCGCGCTATCTCATTTTTTAGCCATTCTATTTTCTTATTTCAACCGCAACAATGAACAAATATATGTTTATGGTATTTGCCGGGGCATGCAGCTACGGTATACTTTCTACTTTTGTAAAACTGGCTTACCAGGCCGGCTACACCATCCAGGAGATCAGCGTTACGCAGGCTTCCATCGGTTTTATCGTGTTAAGTACATTAACGTTAATCCAGAGGTACAATAAAAAACCAGGAGGCGCCTCCATACCGGCATCAACCTGGCTTTACTTATTGCTTACCGGGTGCTGCATTGGCCTAACCTCCTATGTGTACTATCTTTCTGTAAAATATATCCCGGCTTCGGTGGCTATTGTATTACTTATGCAATTTACCTGGATAGGTATATTTTTGGAGTGGGCGTTTTTTAATAAAAAGCCAACGGCCATTCAATTGCTGATCATCGGTGTTATCTGGATAGCCACCATTATGGCCAGCGGGATGCTGGGCTCACAAAATGGCCATCTGCCGGCTATAGGTATATTGTATGGTATGTTATCCGCCTTATTTTACGCTGGTTTTATTTTGATCAACAGCAGGTTAAAATATGAGGGATCTTCTTTAACCAAAAGCTCAGTCATGATCCTTGGCTCGGCTGTTTCGCTGATCATCCTTACTGGTCATCAATTAGCAGCCGTTCACCATTTTAATATGCAACTATTGAAATGGGGTGCGTTCCTGGCTCTTTTTGGTACTATTATCCCGCCGCTGCTATTTGCCGCGGGCATACCCAAAACTGGTCACTTTAAAAGCTCGGTGCTCATGACCGCGGAATTCCCGGTGGCCATGTGCTGTTCCTGGCTTTTCCTGGGCGAAAAGATAAGTTTGCTGCAATGGGTGGGGGTTGTTGTCATGCTGATGGCTATAGTGGCTATAAAACGAAAAAAAACGTAGTTTTTTTGTTGCCTGACTTGACTGTAGTTCTCCTTGGGGTAAAGCCCATGATCAGACCTTCGTGGGTAATAACATGACGCAGAGTCGACTCATCCAGTCTACGCTTCGCTATACCACCCTATCTTCGCCTGCGGCGGAAAGAAACCTCACCCCAACCCCTCTCCAAAGGAGAGGGAGCTAAGAAACTTTTAAAGCTAAGTCCTCTCCTTTGGAGAGGACTTAGGTGAGGTCTTATGCGCGAAGCGGAGAGAGGGGTTGACAAGCGCAGCGATGTCGGGGTGAGTCGATGCCATGCGCTGTGGTGAAAAAAATCCGTCGCTTGTCCTATTCCCCAAATCCCGATCGTCATCGGGGTAATAACATTAAACAACATGAAAAACTTTGTATTAACCCTATCAAACCCATTATTAAAATGAAACAGATACTTCATATCCTATCAAGCGCGAGCGGCCAGGCTTCTGTAAGCATTCAATTGGGAAATGCCATTGTTGAAAAGATCATGCAAACCTATCCCGGTAGCGTGGTAAAAAAACGTAACTTATTGGAAAGCGAACTTCCGCATTTGGCAGAAAACCATGTTATCTCTTTTTTTACACCACCCGAAAACAGGACACCCCAAGATCTGGAAGCCATTATTCATTCTGATGAAGTAATAAGGGAAGTGAAAGAGGCGGACATCATCGTGATCGGGGCCCCGATGTATAATTTTTGCATCCATTCAAACCTGAAAGCCTGGATAGATCATTTAGTTAGGGTGGGACTTACTTTTAGATACGATGATAAAGGAAACCAGATAGCCCTGATAGAAGGGAAAAAAGTTTATCTGGCCCTTACGTCTGGTGCTGTTTATTCTGAAGGCCCCATGCGTCCGGCCGATCATGTAGAGCCCTATCTGAAAACCATCCTGGGCTTTATCGGCCTGACCGATATTACCTCTATCCGTGTGGAGGGATTAGCCATACCAGGTATAAAGGCCACTGCGCTGCAAAAAGCTATCGGCAGTATTTGTATCAGTTAAAGAGTACCTCAAGCCATTCAGGGTTTGGTTTTGCCTGTTAATTTGTTCAAAGCATCACCGCTTTCATGATCATTGGGATTCAGTTCAAGGGCCTTTTGATAAGCGGCGATGGCTTTTTCCTTTTGACCATATTCGGCAAGCGTTAAAGCATAATCTTTGAAAGCTCCGGTGCTTTTAGGGAATAGTTTGATGTGTGTTTCGGCAATTGCCAAAGCCTGGCTTTTTAAGCCTGCACGACGAAACTCTAATGACGCACGGTTAAGGTCACTCTCGGTTATAATATAGTTTGTAGTATCGGTACAAAGTTTTTCAAGTCGGGCATCTGCATATACCCGGCCGTTTTTATACAGGTCTTGCGCGTAAGTAAATGCCAGAGAACTATGATATGGAACAGCTTTTCCGCAAAGCATATCCAATGCTTTCAGGTCATTAAAAGAGTTACACTTTCTATTACGCAGCACAACTATACATTGGTTTTTGTTGATATTACTGGCAAAAAAACTGATGGTACCAGGGTTGGCGCCAGAGCCCCAGATGATCTTTCCACAGGAGGTATCCTTAAAAATAAACCATCCCAATCCGCAGTATGTTAAATCAAAGGGCTGCGCCGGTTGCCCATTGTTCAGCCGGTAAGGGGTGCAGGCTTCTTCAAAGGTTTTTTGTTTTATTAATATACCGGCATTTAGTGCCTTATCAAAACGAAGCATATCTTCGGTAGTGCTGATGATGCCGCCACCGCCCGTTTCGAGGGCAAGATTATAGGTCCATTCGCGCCAATCGCTCAGGGTGTCTGCCCATTGAAGTTTCATCTCAAAATGGTTGTTGTACTGGTAATTTTTAGCCCGGTTGGCTTCACTTTTTTGTGCCATCGATGTTTGTACATAACTGTGTGCCATACCAGCCACTTTAAAGATATGATCCCGGGTATAGTTTGCCAGGGTTTGCGCACTGAGTTTTTCTACCAGCAGGCCCAGCAGGTGATAGCCCAGGCTCGAATAGCCCCATTGTTCGCCTGGCTGAAACTTTAAATCATGATTACGACTGTACAGCAACACATTTTGCAGATCGTCATGAATGGTGAATTGCTTGTCGGGATTGGCTGTAAGCAGGGGATCTATCACACTCTCGATGTCGGGCAAGCCGGAGGTATGCGCCAGTAAATGACGAACGGTAATGGTAGGATAAGGAAACTCCGGGAAGTAATGTGCGAATGGTGTATCGAGATCAAGTAAGCCCTGTTCTTTTAATTGCAATATAGCTGTGGCGGTAAATAACTTCGAGATGGAGGCTAATTCAAATTGTGTTTGCTCGTTATTGGGCTTTTGGTTAGCCTCATCGCGTAAGCCGAAAGTTTGTTGATAAATAACCCTGCCTTTTTCGGCCACGGCTATATTTCCGTTCATTTCACGGTCATGATAAAGGGCTTTATAATAACGGTCAAAGTTTTGAGATATTGACTGAGCCGAAACGTTTAAGGTTACTGCTTGTGTAAGGATAACGATGGTAACCAGGACTGTAATAAGACGCATAGTTTATCAAGTGAAGGTTTACTTAAATATAATTGGAGACATCAAACAGCGCTTAATAGTTACAGTTTTGTAAAGCGGTTAGGGTTAGTGTAGTTTCCTTTTTGAATGTCAGCAGATTTTCGTATATTTATATCAATCAACGGCCCGGTTCTCTTTAATCAGAGAACCGGGCTGTTTGGTTAAGGATAAAACAGATCAAAAATAGGCTGTTTTTTATTTAGTTATTTGACAATCAATTTTTTAAAACTTTTTAAAGTTTTTAAAACCCATCAAAAATTTGTTAAAAAGTGTTAAAATGGAGGTTTTTGAATAATTTTTAAGCTGTTTTGGGCCTGTTTTGATCCGTTTTTGAGTGAAAATTTGTTAAAAACGGAGGTTTAAAAAGTTTTTTATCTTGGTCATTGGTTCATTGATTCGGTGGTTTACTAACAGAAGTTCAGTAATAAAATAAAATTCCGAAATTCGCCCCAATAAATCCGACATCGAACATCCGATAGCTGACATCAAAAATATGCTGCAAATACAGGAAAACGTATCCCTTAAAAACTTCAACACTTTTGGCATTGATGCTTATGCCCGTTATTTTGTGGAGATAAGCCACGAAGATAACCTGGTTGAACTGTTTGCCGATCCGCAATGGCAGCAAATGGATCGCCTGGTATTGGGCGGTGGTAGTAACCTGCTGTTGGTGAACAATTTTGAGGGCCTGGTGATCCGTATGAATATAAGGGGGATAGAACACCGCATTAGTCACAATGATGTTTTTGTAGAAGCCGGCGGTGGCGAGGTGTGGAACGACCTGGTAAACTTTTGCGTGGCTCGCGGATATGCCGGTATCGAAAACCTGAGCCTGATTCCCGGTTCGGTAGGGGCATCGCCCATTCAAAACATCGGTGCCTATGGTGTGGAGCTAAAGGATGCCTTTTTAAGCTGCCGCGCTTTTGAAATAGCCACGGGCACTTTTAAAATATTTACCAAGGCCGATTGCCAGTTTGGTTATCGGGAAAGTGTATTCAAAAATGAACTCAAGGGTTTATATATTATCGTGTCGGTCAAATTCCAGCTATCGCTTATTCCTAATGTCAACACGCAGTATGGTGCCATAGGACAGGAGTTGGCTAACAGAGGCATTACCGCGCCTACTATTAAAGATGTTTCGGAAGTAGTATCACACATCAGGGTGTCTAAATTGCCAGATCCCTCTACTATAGGTAACGCCGGTAGCTTCTTCAAAAACCCGTTGATCACCCAGGATGAATTCAGCACGCTGTTGGCAAAATTCCCGGATGTGGTTAATTACCCGGGCAGTGATGGTTTGGTTAAACTGGCGGCAGGCTGGCTCATTGAGCAATGCGGCTGGAAGGGAAAAGTGGTGGGAAATACGGGTACCTGGAAAAATCAGGCGCTGGTATTGGTAAACCATGGCGGTGCCACCGGAACCGAAGTGTACAGTTTTTCGTCGCAAATCATAGACAGTGTGTACACTAAATTTGGCGTTATGCTACAACGTGAGGTGAATATTATTAGTTAAATAATTTTATTCTAACTAAAACTTCGCTTTCGTTTTACGTTAACTGTATAACATTCTTGTTACAGAAATAAATTTCATTGCTTTTTCATTTAGTTGAAAACTTTCATTTAATCTTCTGTTTTTCAGTGTATTGATTGCATTTATAGTGTAACTTTTACACTGTTGTGTTTTTTATTGAAAATCGCCTTCGTTGAAGTTTTGGCAAAAAAAACAATTTTTAAGTGGCATCATGGTTGCCTAAGTGTTGATACAAAACTTTAACAAAATGACAAAGATTGAGTTTAACACCCTAGTACTACGTCAGGCAAGTTCATTAAGGTCTTATGCCCTTCATTTTACTCATGACGCAGATGATGCTAACGACCTTGTCCAGGATACAATGTTGAAGGCCATAACTTATTACAATAAGTTTAAAGAGGGTACTAATTTAAAAGGATGGTTGTATACCATCATGAAAAATACATTCATCAACAATTATCGCCGTTTTGTTAAAATGAGCACTTTTGTTACCAAATCTGACGAGATCTCTTCTCCAAACCTGGTATACAGCTCGACAAAAAATCAAGGCGAGGCGAAATTTGTGATGGACGACATCAAAAGAGCACTTGACCGCTTACCCGAAGATTATTATGTACCCTTCACTATGTACTTTGAAGGTCATAAATACCACGAAATTGCCGATCACCTGGATATCCCGATCGGTACTGTAAAAACCCGCATCCACGTAGCCCGCAAGTTATTGAAAAAGAACTTGAAAGCTTATGATAACGGTATTGCCAAACCCGTTTACGCAGAGAATTAATACGATTAAACTCAAATATATATCATAGAAAAACCCGCTTTTTAGGCGGGTTTTTTGCATTTTTTGAACCTGGTGAAGAATCGCTATACCGGGAGCTCCGTTTGCAGATCATAAGTATAGGTAACACCGTTAATCACTATTTTTACCCGGTGGCCGCCCATGAACTGGATAGTGCCCTTATAATCCCACATACCATCGGCACCGCTGCCTTTGGTGGCAAAGCTGGCCGAGCCGCTGATAATATCCCCCTCTTTTGTAGGATCAATAACGAGCGCGTTAAACGAATAATTATAGCTGGAAATACTCGTTTTTTCTGCTTTTGTTTTGGCTTGTAAGTTGGCATAAACATTCATAGAGCCGGTCATGGATAGCTGCGAGTTCTTATTGCCTGGTGTTAACAGCTTCATGTTGAGTGTTTCGCCGCTTTTGGTTAGTGCGATGTAATCGTTGGAGGTAATGGTAACATATAAACTATCATACACACTGATGCCCGAAAGCGTACCGCCCGTGCATTGTACGTTATATTTGATCTTGTTCCAGATGTTGAATTTGGCGGTGTCGCTCAGATCCAAACCGAACTGAAATGCCGTATCTATCTTAAAATCGCAATCCGGACTTTGAGTGGATTGTACTTTAAGGCGCCCCTTGTGGTTTTGATCCATATTTTGGGGCATATTGGCACCATCAGCAATATTGAAGGAACCATATTCACCGTATAGTATCTGTTTAAGGTTCATCACTACGTTGCTGCTTACCACTTTGGTGCTTACCGTACTGGGATTGCTTTTGTTATTAATATTGGCCGATTTCATACAAGCCGAGTAAGTAATAGCGATGCAGGCAAGTGATAAAAAGGTGAGTTTGGAGTATTGTTTCATAATAAAGGTTTGGTATTCTGTGCAAATTTAACTTATTATCAATGAATTAAGATAAAGGGAAAGCAAATTAATTTGCGCGGATAATGAAAGGTAAAACTATCGCCAGGAGAATATTATCCGCAGAACATAACAAACAAAGCATCAATATACTACCAAACTAATAGGTATTTTCTTAATTTCGCAACCTCATACGTGTAAACAATAAAATGGACTATCAATTTAAAGATATAGAGCAAAAGTGGCAACAGTTTTGGGCCCAGAACGGAACCTTTAAAGCTGAAGATAAAAGCGCCAAACCTAAATATTATGTGCTGGATATGTTCCCTTACCCATCGGGTGCGGGGCTGCATGTGGGCCATCCGCTGGGTTATATTGCCTCTGATATTTTTGCACGCTATAAACGTTTAAAAGGTTTTAATGTGCTGCACCCTATGGGTTACGATAGCTTTGGTTTACCGGCCGAGCAGTATGCCATACAAACCGGTCAGCACCCTGCTATTACTACCGAAGCCAATATTGCTACTTATCGCCGCCAGTTAGATCAGATCGGTTTTTCGTTTGATTGGAGCCGGGAAGTGCGTACCAGCTCGCCCGATTATTATAAATGGACGCAGTGGATCTTTATGCAGCTGTTCAACTCGTGGTATAATAAGGATGCCGATAAGGCCGAATCCATTGCCAAATTGGTAGAACATTTTGAGCAAAAAGGTTCAGCAGGTATTAATGCTGTAAGTGATGAAGAAGTTTTGAGTTTTACTGCTGACGAGTGGAAAGCCCTGGGCAACCGCGAACAGCAAAATGAACTGTTAAAATACCGCCTTACCTATTTACGCGAAAGCACCGTAAACTGGTGCGCAGCCTTAGGTACCGTGTTGGCTAATGATGAAGTAAAAGACGGCTTTAGCGAGCGCGGTGGTTACCCTGTGGAACAAAAGAAAATGATGCAGTGGAGCATGCGCATCACCGCCTATGCCGAACGCCTATTGCAAGGCCTTGACACTATTGACTGGCCCGAGCCACTGAAAGAAATGCAGCGCAACTGGATAGGCAAAAGCACTGGTGCAAGTGTGAAGTTTCCGATTGAGAAAGCCACTCACCACTCATCGCTCACCACTCACGAATTCATAGAAGTTTTCACCACCCGTGTGGATACCATTTTTGGGGTTACCTTTTTGGTGATCGCGCCGGAGCATGAATTGGTGGCTGCTTTAACTACGCCTGAACAAAAAGCTGATATTGAAGCCTACATCGCTCAAACTAAAAAGAAATCGGAGCTGGACAGGATGGCTGATGCCAAAACCGTATCTGGTGCCTTTACCGGTAGCTACGTATTGAACCCGTTGAATAACGAAAGGATCCCGATATGGATAGCTGATTATGTTTTGGCGGGATATGGTACCGGGGCCGTAATGGCCGTACCATCGGGCGATCAGCGCGATTATCTATTTGCCAAGCATTTTAACCTGCCGATAGTACCTATTATCGACATACAAAATATTGAAAACGAAGCCGACCCAACCAAAGAAGGTAAGTATATCAATTCCGACTTTATGAATGGCCTGGCTTACAAAGAAGCGACAGCCGCGGTGATAGCCAAACTGGAAGCCATTGGCGCCGGTAAAGCCAAGGTAAACTTCAGAATGCGCGATGCCATATTTGGCCGTCAGCGTTACTGGGGTGAGCCTGTGCCGGTATACTTTAAAGATGGACTGCCTCATTTAATTGAAGAACAGCATTTACCATTGTTATTGCCCGAAGTGGATAAATACTTACCAACCGAAACCGGCGAGCCGCCATTAGGTAGAGCAGAAGGTTGGAAACATCCAGAAGGCGAATATGAATTGAGCACCATGCCCGGCTGGGCTGGTAGCAGCTGGTACTGGTACCGCTATATGGATGCCCACAATGATCAGGAATTTGCATCCAAAGAGGCCATAGCTTATTGGAAAGATGTCGACTTATATATCGGCGGCAGCGAGCATGCTACCGGGCACTTATTGTACAGCCGTTTCTGGAATAAGTTTATGAAAGATTTGGACCTGGTAATTGAGGAGGAGCCTTTTAAAAAGCTCATCAATCAAGGGATGATACAGGGCCGTAGTAATTTTGTATATCGTTTAATTGATGAAGAGGGGCGTGGAACCAACACTTTCGTGTCTCATGGATTGATCAAAGACTACAAAACTTCACCATTACATGTGGATGTGAATATTGTAGAGAACGAAGTGCTGAATTTGGAAAAGTTCAAAAAATTCAGACCGGAGTTTGAAACAGCTGATTTTATATTGGAAAACGGCAAATACATTTGTGGTGTTGAGGTTGAAAAAATGTCAAAGTCCAAGTTCAACGTAGTTAACCCGGATGACATTATCAGCCGTTACGGCGCCGATACCCTGCGCATGTACGAAATGTTCCTGGGCCCACTGGAGCAAAGCAAACCATGGAATACCAATGGTATCGAAGGCGTGTTTAAATTCCTGCGTAAGTTCTGGCGTTTGTTCCACAATGAAGCCTGGGAGTTTAGCGTATCTGACGCAGAGCCTTCAAAAGCAGAGTTAAAATCGTTACACAAGATCATCCGCAAGGTAGAAGAAGATGTGGAGCGTTTCTCGTTCAATACCTCGGTATCCAGCTTTATGATCGCGGTAAACGAGCTCACCGATCTGAAATGTAACAACCGCGCCATTTTGCAGGATATGGTGATCGTATTGTCATCATACGCGCCGCACATTTGTGAGGAATTGTGGACCTTGTTAGGTAACCCTGCCGGTAGTTTATCCTATGCGCCGTATCCAAAATTCAACAGCGCTTACTTGGTTGAGGACGAGTTTGCTTACCCGATCTCTATCAACGGTAAAACAAAAATGAACCTCAATATATCATTAAGCCTTGAACCAAAAGCTATTGAAGAATTTGTGTTGGCCAACGCCGATGTACAACGATACCTGGACGGCAAAGCCCCTAAAAAAGTGATCGTAGTAAAAGGCCGGATTGTGAATATGGTGGTTTAAGCCCCGGCCCTAAAGGGGGAGTGATAAAAGCTGTAGAAAACCCGTTTTTGCCTAAGGCAAAAACGGGTTTTCTAATAACAAACGCGTCATTGCGATTTCTATGATAAAAGCAAATGATTTTGATAAGGTATTTGGTTTTTAATGACAGCAAAGATTCGGTGTATGATTTTGTTT
>NZ_JABGNA010000013.1 GCF_013149275.1 Mucilaginibacter sp. SG564 | reverse complement strand
AAGAAACAAAATCATACACCGAATCTTTGCTGTCATTAAAAACCAAATACCTTATCAAAATCATTTGCTTTTATCATAGAAATCGCAATGACGCGTTTTTTATTGTGCTGTCTTGCACTCGTTGCAAACGAGCGCAAGAATCTTTTTACTTTTTCGCTATCGCCGGGCTTTCAAAACCCAGTTTGGTAAGGCCATGCTGTACTTCGGGGCAGCTCATGAATAGTTTCCAGAGCAGGCCGGTACGGTAGTTTTCGATCATCACGATGATCGGTCCCTGGTCAATGGCCAGGTATGATTTGGCGTACCAGTTATGCGATTCGCTAAAGGCATCTACAAAACCGTACTCGCCCCAGATCTTATCGCCCAGGTCATAATAAAAATGGCGCAGGGCTTTCATAGAGTACTCTGGCGTATACGGAAATGCCGACAGCGCCGCCGTTGGTGTGATCACCCCCAGGTCGTTTGTAGGCGAATGGGCATTGTATCCCTCGAAATTATCGCTGGCGGTAAGTCCCCAGCAGTTTTCGCCATAGCCTTTAAATTTTTTGGGATTATCTACACAATAAGCGTGATTAATGAGGGTGTGGTTTTTGTTCTGCTCCCAGTAATCGGCATAGTTATCTTTTAACCCTTTTGGGTTTAAGCCCAGGAAGGAGTATTGTGAAAAGAAAAGCGGACCGCCGTAATCAAAACCTAAAGGCAGTTTAAAGCCATAAAATGTTTTACCATTCTTAAAAAAGTCGCTCTGGGCCCATCCTCTGTGGTATACATCGGCACTTACGGGGTAGCGCTGTGCCGAGGCGGCCAGTACGTAGGTGATCAGGCATTCGTTAAAACCATGTATCGGGAAGTTCATGGCCCATCCGTTATTGGGGCTCCAGTGCCAGTACAGGGCGTCGCGGCCATCTCGGGTGTACCAGTCCCATTCCATTTCACTCCACATCCAGCCAATCACGTCGCGGATGCGTTGCTCCTGCGGGGTATTGGCTGTAAAGTATTGACGAGCGCAAAGCAGGCCCTGGAAAAGATAAGCCGACTCTACAATGTCGCCGCCATCATCCTTACGGCCGAAGGGAATCACCTTACCGGTTTCGCCATTGAGCCAGTGCGGAAAAGCACCATGGAAGGAGTTGGCTTTATATAAAAAGTTTACAATTTTAACCATGCGGTTAACCGCCTGCTCATGCGTTATCCATTTGCGGCTATCGGCTACGATGATAGACATGATGCCAAAACCCGATCCGCCGGTGGTTACCACCTCGTTGCCATAGTCAAAAGAAGTATTGCTGCGCTCGCGGGCCAGGCCGCTCACCGGGTGACCAAAGTCCCAGAAATAACGGAAGGTTTGGCGCTGCACCACATCCAGCAGGGCATTATCGCTCAGGTTTTTAATAATGCCAACGGGTTTAATGGTATCGGTGCTGGCTGCTGCCGGTTTTTGCGCCAGGCAGTATATGGCCAGGCATAATAAAAAAGGGGTTAACAGTATTTTTTTCATGTAGATTGTATATGCGGTTTGCTTACTGACAAAACCCGGAGAGGGTTAAAAATGGCTGCCTGCCCATGAACAGACAGCCGGTAAATAAACCAATCGAACTAATTAATATCCTGGATTTTGTGTTAAGGCGCCACCGCTCAGGTCAATTTCTGTTTGCGGGATGGGCCACACTTCGTTTTTGCCGGCTTTCCATCCGCGTGCGCCAAAAACAGCGGTACCACGGCCCTGGCGTATCACGTCAAAGTAACGCTCAAACTCCATGGCAAATTCAAAACGGCGTTCGTTATAAATGGCTGTACGCAAAGCCGCCTGGTCTGTTGTAACTACATTGGGTAGTACACCCGCGTTTACACCACGTGCACGTGTACGTACCTGGTTAAGCGGGCCAAGCGCCGCGCCTGAATTGCCCAGCTCGTTATTGGCTTCGGCATTCATGAGCAATACATCGGCATAACGCAGAACGATCTTGTTTTGCTGACAACCCTCGTTAAAGCCCGATACATAAAGCGCGAATGGCACGTATGATTTCTGGTTGTACATAGGATTGTCACCGGTTGCCGGGATTTTATCACCTTCGGGCGTGGTTTCGCCCCTGAATATGATGGTTGCATCACGGCGTGGGTCGCCGGTTTCATAAGCCGCAGCCAATTCCGGACTTGGTACGTTAAAACCCCAGCCACCACCGGTTACACCACGCACACCCTGTACCTGTGAGTATTGGGAGTTTGAGGCGGCAGGGTTGTTCGGTATCAGAGCACACTGGATCTCAAAAATAGACTCCTGGTTGTTTTTGTGCGTTGTTCTGAACATTTGCTCATAATCAGGATATAATGAATAGCCCATGCCCATCACCGCGGTAGTGTAAGTAGCCACATCGCTCCATTTTTTGAGGTACATAGCCACTTTAGCGTGCAGGGTTAAAGCAGCGCCTTTAGTTACGTGCCCGATATCGGCAGCAGCGTAGCTTTGCGGTAATACGGTGGTTGCCTCGGTCAGGTCTTTCTCTATCTGTGCCCATACCTGGTCTTTAGGTGTGCGCGGCAGGTTATATTCCGATGCATCTTTGGGCAGGGTTATGCGCAATGGCACATCGCCAAAAGCCCTCACCAGTCTGAAATATTCATAGGCCCGTATAAATTTAGCTTCGGCCAGGTAACGGGCTTTCAGAGCCTCGTCCATGCTGATGCCAGGTACATTGGTGAGTATCTGGTTGGCAAAATTGATGGTTTGATACTGTCCTTTCCAGAAACCGCCTAACTGGGCATCACCCGCAGTAATGGTAAAGTTATGGTAATCATTAAAAAAGGTAGCGTCGCTGGCGGTACTGCCTTTTTCTACATCATCAGATCCCATGCTTTCAACAGCGATAGGGGCAAACGCGATGTTGTTCCACTCGTGCAGGTTGGCGTACATGGCGTTCACGGCCTTGGTAGCATCGTCCTGTGTTTTAAAAAACTGCGTGGCTGCTGTATTTTGAGCCGGGTTAACATCTAAAAAGCTTTTTTTACAGCTTTGAAAGGATATAGTGGATGCAATAAGACCTAAAACCAAGGCTTTACGCACGAATAAATTTTTACTGTTCTTCATCTTTATATTGATTAAAAAGTAACGCTAACGCCAAAATTATAGATCGCATACAATGGGTAAACGCTGGTATCAATGCCGCGACCGGTAACAATGCCGCCATCACCCACCGTTCCGCCAATCTCGGGCGAGAAGCCTTTATAGCCAAAAATGTTGATTGGGTTTTGAGCGTTTGCAAATACCCTTATTTTTGATATTTTCCATTTGCTGAGCAAACTGGCCGGTAAAGTATAACCTAACTGCGCGTTCCGTACCCTGAAATATGCCCCGCTTTCTACATAAAATGAATTTGGTGCCGCGTTGGAGTTTTTGCCAATATTAACAGAAGGGTAAGTGGTTGAAGTGCCTGCGCCATGCCAGCGGTGGTCATAAAAATCCTGCGTGAAGTTCTCGTTACCAAAGCGGTAGGCCAAATTGGCGTTGTACACGCTTACACCTGTTACACCCTGGAAATCAATAGCCAGATCGAAGTTTTTATAGGTGAAGGAGGTATTGATGCCATAGTTGTATTTAGGCAGCGGGCTACCCAGTGCTACACGGTCGCGGCTGTCAATAATACCATCGTTGTTGGTATCCTGGTAAATAAAATCGCCTCCTTTTGCCCCTGGTTGTTTTACACCGGTTGATGGTTGATCTTGTTGAAAAATTCCGGTTACTTTATAGCCATAAAACTGCCCTATAGGCTGACCAACAACCGTACGTGTTGCAAATGCACCGTTGGCAATACCGGCACCGCCATCATAAATCGGGTTGTTTCCGGTTATTACGTTAAGTACTTTGTTGGTGTTGATACCCAGATTGGCGCTGATGCTGTAGGAGAAGTCTTTTGATGCCTGATCTTTCCAGCTTACTAAAAATTCAAAGCCCCGGTTACGGATGCTGGCCTGGTTGCCAATGATAGAGCTGTTGTTGGTACCCAAAGATCCTGCTACCGGTATAGCGAAGATTGCATCCTGCGTTTCGCGGTTATAATAATCGGCCTCAAAGGTTAATTTGTTGGAGAACAGACCTCCTTCTATACCAAAATCAGATGATACCGTTTTTTCCCATACGATGGATGGAGGTACAATACTGTTGATGCTTGCACCCGGATAAGCCACCTGTGGATTACCGAATATGGCTGTCAGGTAAGGATCTGTTGCTATAACCTGAACGGTTGGGTTAATAGGTACTACAGAGTTACCTACCTTACCCCAGCTTCCGCGTAGTTTCAGGTTACTGAACACCTGCTGATCTTTCATGAAATCCTCGTTGGTAACTACCCAGCCTGCACCTACCGAAGGGAAGTAACCATAGGTATGGGCACCATAAAATTGCGATGCACCATCACGACGGATAGAGGCATTTAACAAATATTTGTCTTTGTAGGAGTAATTAACACGTGCAAACTGTGATAACGCGCGTGAACGGATCTGCCTGCCGGGAGTAGCCAGGTAAGTTACTTTTGCCGTATCGGGGAAAGATGTTTGCAGGTTGCCTTTTGAAGTAAAGGGTACATTATCGGCCTGGGCATCGTTTTGCCTGGTTACATTTTCAAGTGAGCTGTAACCTACCAGGGCGGTTAACTTATGGTCGTTGTTGATTTTAACATCATAGGTTAAGGTGTTTTCCCAGATCCAGTTACGTACGTCGGTATGATCAACATTCAGGTTGGTTTTGTTGCTGAATTGTTTAACCGTAGCCTGGTACATAGGTACAAATGACCGCACCTCGGTCTGGCTTACATCGCCGCCAAAGCTCGATTTGAATTTAAGATTTTTCAGGATCTCCACTTCGCCGTATACGTTGTAGGTAACACGTTTATTTTTGGAACGCTGATTGTAAAAATCAATAGTTGCCTGCGGGTTATAATTATTACCATCGCCTGTACCATAATCATTCGGATCGCCATAGCCGCCATTAGCCTTGTGTACGGGCAGGGTTGGCGCCGCACCAAATAACTGACCAAAAATAGAGGTAGGAACATCTCTTGAAGTGCTGGAAAGGCCGCTGGCAGTATAACCCAGTTTTACCGCTTTACCCAATTTAAAATCGTTTGATAAGTGCAGGGTATAGCGTTTGTAGTTGTTGGTTTTTACCAAGCCATCCTGGTCAAGGTAACCGAAGGAGTAGTTGTAGGTATACTTATCGGTACCACCACTTACAGATACTTCATGATTGGTGATAAAAGCCTTACGCAGAATCTGATTATACCAGTTGGTGCCGGTGCCGTAGCTTGCAGGATCGGCAAATACGGGTTTGCCGTTGTTAAGGGCGGAAAGTTCATTTACAGCGGTAGCATATTCGGTACCATTGGCCATTTTTACCTGGTTGGTAACGGCCTGTACACCTACATAGCCATTATAATTGATAACCGGAGCGCCTTTTGCGCCACGTTTGGTGCTGATCAACACAACGCCGTTGGCAGCCCTGATGCCATAAATAGCTGTACTTGAAGCGTCTTTAAGGATGCTGAAGCTTTCGATATCCTGTGGATTCAAAAAGCTGATATCATCGTACCACACGCCATCAACCACAAAAAGAGGTTTGGTATTACCATAAATAGTACCCAAACCACGAATGGTAATATCCGGTGATTTGCCGGGAGTACCATTGTTGGTGATCTGTACGCCCGCAATCTTACCTTGTAAACCGCTCACCGCGTTTGGCGATGCCTGTTTAGCTACATCTGCACCTTTAACACTGGTGATGGAGCCGGTAACATCAAGCTTGCGCTGCGTACCATAACCTATAACTACTATTTGCTGCAGTTCGTTGGTTTGGGGTAACAGTGTAATATTGATACTGGTTTGGCCATTGACAGGGGTTTCCTGTGTGGCATATCCCAAATAGGTAAATCGTAATGTTGCATTGGCTGGTGCGTTAATGGAAAACGCGCCATTAACATCTGTTTGGGTTCCTGTTGTTGTTCCTTTTACCGAAACGGTTACACCTATCAAGGCCTGACCGGTATTGTCGATTATTTTTCCTTTTACTGCAACGTTTTGTGCAAACGCTGCGTCATATGAAAACAAGAACAATAACATTAACCCCGAAATAGTAAAAAATCTCTTCATAGTGGTTAATAATAAAATGATAGAATAGAATAATTGGTTTATTAGTTCTACAAAACTCAGGAGATATTACCCGTTTATCAAAAAAATTAACTCAACATTAATACATCATGCATAAAACACTTTCTCAAGTGAAGCTGTTTTTGTTTATAACAATCTGATTGTTAAATTATTAACAACTGTGAATTGATTGTGTGTGTACTACAACATTAAAGTCTGTCTGTTAAACATTTATAAAGGTTGTGAGAGGTAATGATGTAGTGTTATAGCTCGATCAGAAACTCCGTAAGGTTTTTATCATGCTCCAGATTGAGCTTTTTACGCAGCCGGTAACGCCTTATCTCGACACCGCGCAGAGAGATATTCAGGAGTGATGCCATTTCTTTACTGCTCATGTTCATGCGCAGGTAAGCGCATAATTTAAGGTCATTCGGCACCAGGTCCGGGTGGCCGGACTTGAGTTTTTTGAAAAAGTTTTCATGCGCCTCGTTAAAACTTTTCTCAAATATGTTCCAGTCGCGCTCATCATTCATGCCCTCGTCAATTACTTTTTGGATGCGTCGTAACTGATCGTCGGCCAGTTTTTTGCCAGAATTATCTTTAAGGTGTGCTATTTCTTCGCTGATCTTTTGCAGCAGCTCATTTTTATAAACCAGGTTCATGGCCGAGTTGGCCAGCTCGCGGCTTTTACCGGCAAGGTCGGCCTGCAGCTGTTCATTTTTAATATTGATGATATGCTGTTCGTTGGCAATAGCCTCCTGTTTTAAAAATTCTTCTTTCTCTTTTTGCAGTTTCTCCTGTATATGCAGCTGGTGGCGTTTTAATTTGAGGCGGTAATAATATCTTATGAGGTAATAGGCCAAAATGAGCAGCAGCACATAAAAAACGATAGCCAGTTTGCTGGCATACCAGGGAGCAAGCACCGTAAAGGTTAGCGTAGTAATGGCCGATATATTTTGATCATTGATTTTGGCCCTCACTTTAAAATGATAAGTACCCTGGTTAAGATTGGTAAATTCTTTCTGGCTTTGCGACGTCCAGTCAGACCATTGCCGGGAGTATCCCTCCAGGTAATATTGAAACTTCACCTTGGCCTGTTTGTAATAAGGTAATGAATAGGCGATACGGATATTGTTTTGCGCGTAAGGGATCTCGATAGTGTTATTGGGGCTGTTCATATCGCTGATCACGTAAACCTTATCGGTTACATTTTCAATGCGGCGTATCAGCACCGGTGGAATTTTTACCGAGCTGGGCAACAGCGCGTCGCCATCGTTCAGGATCACAAAACCATCGTCGATACTGATGAGGTAAGTTAAATTATTGATGCGGTTAATGGTTTCATAATGCTGTACCATTTGCCCGTTGAGAACCGTGAATCTGTTGGTATCGATACTGGTTTTGCCGGGTACCGAAAAGTCGGCCAGCGCTACGCGCCCGTGATTGATAAACCAATACCGTTTACCCAGCGCTTTGATGATCTTACCCGATGATGCGAATGTGCCCAATTTTTTATTGAGCTGGGTGTATTTAAAAAAGCGGTCGGTGATATCGTCATAAATATAAAAACCAGAGTCGGACGAGAATACCACGTGGTTGTCCAGGTCAAACACATTAACGTTATAGCTGCCGGGCAGGCCGTATTTGCGGTCATAATATACGCTGGAGGTTACCTTTTTTAGATCGCTGCTCAGCGTGAGTTTATAAATGCCCTTATAGGCGTGGCTCACCCATATTTGCCCTTTGCTGTCCTGTTCAATAAAGCGCGAGGGCTCACCAAAATTTTCTACCTTATGACTAAATACCCAGTTACCGGCCGCGTCTTTTTTATACACCGCCAGGCCGTTGTAAATGCCTTGTATCAGCAGGTTGTTGTTAAGCTTTTTGATGGTCCAGCCCCCGGTCATTGTCGAGATTTTGGTAATGGTATTACCATTTACCTGGTAGGTGCCATTATTATGGCCGCAAAGCAGCCGCCCATCCTGTAAGGAAAGGTCCCAAACCTGCCCCTGTGAGCCCGGTATCAGCTTAAAATCAAATGATTGAAAAAGCTGGTTGTTATCGGCTATCCAGTCGCTGTAAAAAAGGCCCTGGTTGGTGCCCAGATATATTTTGTTGTTAAAAATAATACTGGCATAAACCGTTCCGAACCTGCCGGTTTTATCAAAGTAAAAATATAGCGGCGAGTTTACTTCAATACGGTCTATACCGTTATCAAGCCCCGCCCACAGGTTTTGTTCGCTATCGGTATATAAACTTAAAACGGTATTATTTTGCAGGCCGCTGGCTTTATTGATGTGCTGTACTACATGCCCGGCGGTATCAACAATTACAATACCGTTGAGGATGGTGCCATAAGCAAAATATTTACCCGGGATAATGGCCCCGTTATTGAGCTGATAGGTTTTTAAAAAGTCGTTTGCCTGGTTGGCCCAGGGGGTTATATGGATGCCGTCATAAATAAACAAACCATTTTGCGCGGTACCTATAATATATTTATTGTTCTGGAACGGGAGGATCGACAACACCCCGCTGGTGCCCAAAATATTGCTGCCCTGCACATACTCAAGCCGGTTGCCCTTCAACTCAAACAAACCCGCCGATACCTGCTCTACAAAAAAGCGTTTACCTGCCTGCAACAGGAACAGGTAGGGTTTGGATGCTTTAACAACAGTAATACTGCCTTTGGCATAAATAAATATGGCGCCGAACGATTGAAACAGCACCCTGTCGCCATCGATGTATATTTTCCAGATCTCCTCGTTAATGGGCCGGTATTTTGAGGGCACGAGACTGATCAGTGAGGTATATTTTAAGAAGCCCTTGTTATCATCCTGCCAATAGCCAAATTCGCCAAAGGCGCCGGTATATATTTTGCCTTTGCCATCGGCCAGAACGGAGCGTACAACCAGATCATTAGGCATGTGGTGCTGCTGCCAGTATTTGCCATCGAAACTTAGGAGGCCCTCGGCATTGCCAAAGTACATAATACCCTGCTCGTCGCGCGTGACTGACCAGTTTTGATTGCCCGACTGGTATATGTTTTTGGTATAATTTTGCACATAAGGTACACCTATGCTCTTGATATCAACCGCGCCGGAATAAAAAATTGTAGTAAAAAACAGGTATAAACCAATCCAAACAGCTTTACGCATAGTGCTTTATAACAGATACCCAAATGTGATCAGTTGTACGAAAATACAGTTTGAGCGCCGGATAAAAAACAATAGCCGCTATATAATTGTAATTACAACAAGCATAAAATGGCTATTGCAGATGCTAAGCTATTTGCTTAGCTTGCATTTAAACAAAGATAAACTATCAAACATGAAGAAACTATTTACCATGCTGATGCTCGCTGTAATGAGCTTTGGCGCCGTTAGCAGCTATGCGTTACCACAAACCAAAAAAGACGGTACTGCCGATAAAAGATACAAAGCCAACAAAGTAAAATTAAAGAAAGACGGAACGCCCGATAAGCGCTATAAAGCCGCCAAACCGGCAGCGGCCCCGGCTAAGAAAAAAGCTTAATAAACAAAGAACCCCGGTGAGCATCACCGGGGTTCTTTGTTTAGGGGTGTACTCTGTCCATCTTACACGTCATTGCGAGCGCAGCGTGGCAATCCCCGACTTACAGAGACGCTCTGCCTATCGGGGATTGCCACGTCGTTCCTCCTCGCAATGACGTGTAGATAAAAAGCGAGGCAAAAACCGGGGGAGTCTATTCGCCAGCCAACTGTATCTTTCCTTTTTTCTGCACGTTTACAGGCTGCGGTACTTTTACATAATAGCCTGTACCATCATACTCCCTTTTGCGGGGATGGCTTTGGCAGGCATCGCTGCAGCAGCCTTCTAATTTGGTGCCGCATTCATCGCATTGGGTAAAATGCTCATTGCATTCGGGGTTGGCGCAGTTGATCATTTTGGGCGTAACCTTGCCACAATTGCGGCAGGTAGATATCACTACCGGGTTCACGCTGTTTACATCAACAGAAAGGCGGTTGTCAAAAACATAACATTTGCCTTCAAAATCTTCGCCACCGGCTTCCTTACCGTATTTGATGATACCGCCGTGCAGCTGGTAAACATCTTTAAAACCCTCGTGCAGTAACAGGGCCGATGCTTTTTCGCATTTGATGCCGCCGGTGCAATAGGTTAATATTTTTTTATCCTTGTATTGGGCGAGCTGATTGATCATCTCCGGGAAATCTCTGAAATTTTCGATATCCAGCGTTACCGCGTTTTTGAATTTTCCTAAGGAATGCTCATAGTTCGAGCGTACGTCAAGCACTACCACATCGTCGCGGTCCTTCATCGCCAAAAAATCTTTGGGTTCCAGGTGTTTGCCGGTTTGCTGCTGCGGGTTGATCACATTCGGATCGCGCAGGCCCGAGTGTACGATCTCGGATTTATACCGCACGTGCATTTTTACAAAGGAGGGGGTGTTCACCACATCCACCTTAAAATCGATACCGGCAAAACGCGGGTCGGCATGTACGGTATCCATATAGGTTTTGCAAGCTTCTGTAGTGCCCGAAACGGTGCCGTTAAGTCCCTCGGCTGCTACAATAATGCGACCAGTTAATCCTAAACTTTTACAAAATTTTAAATGATCGGCAGCAAATTGCTCCGCATCAGCTATTGTTGAATAACAATAGTACAGTAGTGTATTATATTGTGCCATAATCCATTGATACCGCTGCAAACGGTGTTAAATGAGGCGCAAAGATAATAATTTGTTGATTAAGTTAAGCGGTTGATTGAGTTGATTAATTAATAAGGTGCTTTTTATATAACCACTCACTTAATCAACCCAATCAACCATTCACCAAACCCCTACCTTATACCATAAAATATCCTGAAGCCCTGTATATATTTCTGGTTACCGGCGTAGGATATACCATAGTCAACCCTGAAAATGAGGCGTTGTACACCTATGTAAAACTCCCGGTAATTGGTGTTGCCTTTGGTGGTGAGGTAATTGGCGCCTATCAGTTCTTCCAGTTTCAGTTTCCGCAGCAGGGGTATCCGGTTAAATATCGAACCGGCAAAATTATGCTGATAGTGTGCCTCCAGAAATGCTCCGTTGGTGCTATAGGTATAGAATGGTAAGAAATGGAAACTGCCCACATAGGTTGGGTCGAAGGTTAAACCCTGGTTACCCAAAAAGTGGTTGTAATCCATATAGTACAGCTTGTTGTTGTTAAAAAAGCCACCCGCAGATACTTTAAATGATGAGAAACCGGTTAGCCCTACGCGGATGTTATTTTGCGAAATATCTGCCGAGGCGAAATCATAATCCACATCCGAGCCGAACGCGTTTTTGATACCCTTACGATAGTTAACGGTTAGCGTTGGGTATTTTGACGGCAGATTGAATTTGCCGGTTGGCCGGGTTTCATACTGCTGATCAAAAGTAATAATAGCCGATGCCGTGAAAACAAGCGCCTGGTTATCCGGAAATAATTCCGAATGATCCTGGGGCGGTGTTCCCGGCGGGGCTAATGGATTATTGGAGGTGAATTCCCGGTCCTTCACGTCTTTCAATTTCCCGAAAGCGGTATTATATAACTGGCTGCGGCTGGCATAGCTCAGATTGCCGTTCAGCAAAACGCCATTCAGTACTTCGCGCTGGTAACCGAACATGCCGTAGTGCGAACGGTAATATTTTACATAGTTGTTTTCGCTGAGCAGGGTACTCAGGGTATTAAAATATAACGACCGTGTACCTACGTTGTTCAGGTCGAGCACATCGCTGCCAAAACCAGCAAAGAACTTGGCATTATGAAAAGGATCGTTCCGGTACTCACCATACATATTGGCGCTGAGTGTTTTGTTGGAGAAGCCATACCGCAGATCGGGCGTTATGCTGTACGCCCTCAAGCTGTCTAAAACGTGTGTATATTTTACCTTGGCATTGATGCCAAAACCCTCTACCGTGTTGTAATAAAATGTTTGGATGAAAGGGTATATGTATAACGAGTCTTTTTCGCTGCGGTTGCTGGCATGATAGCCAAATATCAGGTATCCCGGATAATTGATATGATTTTTGTGGTGCTGCAGGGTGTCCAGATATTGGTTGGTTTTTTTAAAAGCGGCTATGTTATCCTTTTTTTGAATATCAAGTGCCTCTTCTTGAGTTAACGGAACGGGGCGTGCCGATGCCCAGTAGTCTTCTGTTTTTGAATTAGCCGTGGTATCAACCTTTAATATTTCGCCGGTAAAAAATTTATCGGGGAAGGTAGGATTGATTTTATAGTTGTTGTAAATGGTATTATAATAGCCGCCAAACCGAAATCCCAACACCTTGCCTTTAAAGTTAAACTGTACCGATGCGGGCATCCAAACGCTGTCGGTAACGGCAACGTATTGTTGCTTTATCTGCAAGGTATCAATCAGGTTGATATTGCTCCTCTGGTTGGTTACGTATAAATCGGCAGCGTATATGCGCCAGTCGCCCTCCACAATGTACAGATTACCTTCAAAATACTGGCCATGTCCGCGGCGGGGTATCACCTGTATCTTATCAATGGTGCGGCCATTCTCTACCGAAGTGCCCAGCAGTTTATACCGGTAAAAAATACTCGCGAACGAGGCTACCGGCGATACAAAGCCACGGGTGCTCAATCCATTAATAGCAAATACATTCTGATAAAAATTCACCTGCAGATCCGACGCTTTATTATAGCTGAATGCCGTATTTATCCCCGACATTTTTTTTGCGATGGAGATCTCCCGTACTTTATTAGGCTTCTGGAAACTGAGATCGGATAACGACTCCGACTGGTAAAGGATCCCTCTGCCATTGGTATCAAGATCAAGCGTTTGCCGCACCGCCGGTGATAACAAGGATTTTGGCGCGCTCAGCAACCGTTGTACACCCTTAATATAAACAGCGCAAGAGTATGATGTGGCTTCCTCAATATAATACTTGCGTTTTTTGATCACCTGTTTCATGATGGTATCGCCGGCATCGTGGTTTTTTTGATAAACGGAGGCTACACGATTGGTGGCAAATACTTCGTCCTGCATCTGCACGTCCAGGCGTTCGTCATGATCGGTTATGGTTACGCTGACAATTTTTTCATTATAACCCACCACCCGGTAAATTACACGATAGGTACCCGGGCTCAGTTTAAACTGGTAGGCCCCATCCTCATTGGAGGTGGTACCGTAAGTGGAATTCTTGATATATACCGACGAAAACGGGATCAGGTTGTTTTGCTGATCGGTTATCCGGCCCGATAATAAATATTGTTGTGCCGAGGCATTTATAGCACATAACACGATAAAAATCAATAGTATGCAGTTTTTCATATTCTATAACTAATGAATACGTTTTAACCGCAAAATGTTTTAAATGTGCTTAATAAATGTTCGAAATTCAATATTCATTAGTCGATATTATTTCTTGCACCAATAGTGGCAATCGCTCATCGGTAACCCAACACAGCTTTTTCACGTATTAATCAAACCCTAAGTAATAAAGGATCAATAGATCTTTCCTCCCCCTTTGCCGATCTGAACGAGCAAGTAAAACCACTTATAACCAATTATCAACTACATTATGAAAAGAAGAATCAACAACCGTTATTTTAAAATTTATCAACACAAAGCAAACCTATTGCTACACCGCGGCAAACAGCTGGCCGTAGTTTTAAGCATAGCAGTCCTCGGTGTTTTTGCCAGCTGCAAAAAAGCACAGGTAGCTGGTACGGATAATGATAAAGTAAACTCTGCAACCACCCATATTGGCCTGACCGCGGCACCCTTTCCTACTAAAAGCGAGGCCCTGGTAGCCATGCAGGTTTACAATAATCATTTTTATAACCAGTATGGCACGTATGGGCCCTCCTACAAGGCCTATTATTGGAAAGATGACAGCCATGCCGGGCGCATGGATTTCTGGACGCAACAGGAAGCCATTGAAACGCTGATAGATGCCTACAACATTAACCCAAGTACAGATTTTTTGAACAAGATCCAATATCTGTACAATGGTGTTCGTGATGGCTACGGTACCCTATGGTCAAATAATATTTATAACGATGACGTAGTTTGGGGATCGTTAATGTGCATAAGGGCTTATCACCTCACTAATGATGGCGGTCAGCTTGACATGGCCAAAAACAACTTTAACATGATGTGGAACCGTGCCTGGGACACTTCGGCATTAGGTGGCGGATTGTGGTGGAACACCAATAACAACACCAAAAATACCTGCGTGAACGCGCCGGCAGTCATTTGCGCTATGCTGTTATATCAGGCCACCGGCGACAGCTCCTATAAAACAAAGGCCAAGCAAATTATGGATTGGATGATAGCACACCTGTACGATGCTAATACCGGCGAGGTTAAGGGCGCTATTATTCCCAACGGAACCATTACCGAGGGCGCGCTTTCCTATACGCAGGGAACTTTTATTGGCGCTTGTGATCTGCTGCGGTCAGAATATCCATCGGTTGATTACCTGGGGATAGGCAAAAAGGCAATGGATTATGCTATGGCCAGTTTATGCAATTCGGCTGGCGGTATATTGAAAGACGAAGACGGTAACGCCGATACACAGGGCATGAAAAGCATTTTTGCCCGCTGGGCCTGTCAGTTTGTGCAGCATACCGGCACAGCCGGTACCTACGGCGCCTGGCTCGATCTGAATGCCGGGCAGGCCTGGTCTATCCGTAACTCCTCCGGCCTCATGTGGAATATCTGGGGCACCCGTACTTCAGATACCCAGGTGATCAACGCGTTCCAGGCTACCTGTGGTGTATCTATGATGAACAACGCCTATCTGTACCATTAAAAACTAAACTTGCTCGTTTGGTGAAAAGTCCGGGGCTAATAGCCCTGGACTTTTTTAGTTCATTTTTTAGTTCCCTCCCAACGGGAGGGGTGCGGCTGGATGGTGCTCTGGCAGGGAGGGGTTATCTGCACGATGCAAGTTTACAAGGCGTAGAAACCCCTTCCTCCCCTTCCCGAGGGAAGGAATCGCACCAGCTCCGGACTTTTTTTATAGGGTGTCATGCTGAGCTCCGTCGAAGCATGGTGGGCAGGCCTCTGCGCGCGTCCTTCGACAGGCTCAGGATGACAGCTCCAGCTTTTTAAACATCGAATGTTGAATAATGAGACAAAAGATAGCCTTGCGCATAGCCTACTCACCCGGTCTACACTTCGCTGGACCACCCTCTCTTCGCCTTTGGCGGAAAGAGGGTAAAGAAAAAGAATTAAAGAAAATAAAATCCCCCCTATGCGCAAAGCGGAGAGAGGGGTGACGAGCGCAGCGATGTCGGGGTGAGTCAAATCGGCGCCAAATCGCGGTTATTTTAATCTTTCGTAGCCAATAGCTTGTTGAGTTTGGAGCGGGTATCGGCAAACTCTTTAAGTGTTAGCGCTTTTCTATAATAGGCAATGGCTTTGGCTTTGTCCTTCGCGGCGTCATAATAATCGCCCATGCTGTCATAAACGTTATAGCTGTTGGGGTAGTTTTTGAGGTTTAGTTGTAAGAAAGCGAAGGCCATTTTAGGGCTTCGAGTTATCAGGCTAATGCCAAAATTGTTGATCACGTCTTCCGGTAGTGCAACTTTGTACCCCATTTGTTTAGAGATATTATCGTAATGCGATTGGATTTCGGCCAGCACTTCTTGCGGATTTGAATCTTTGCCGAATATCTTCATTATCGTTTCCTGGGGAAGGCCGTAGTTTTTAAAGAAAAAGCGTAAAGCATCATATTCCGTGATCAGGGGTACTGAACCATGCGTGTCGTTATGGTAATATTTATACGCAAACTTTAATTTGTTGGCAGCAGTATCGCTTTGAATCATATCCCTGAGCTTTAATATCGCCCGGATATGAGAGGTTGCAGCCGAAGTGTCTTTTCTGGCTTGAGTGGTATCCGTCATACCCTTAGGCATGGTGTTGGCAATACCTATGAACAAGGATTTGCCCGAATAATTTTTTTGTTTCAGTACTTCGCGGGCCTGGTTTAGCAGAATGCCCCGGTCCCACCACATACTGGGATCGATAGCGATATAACCGTTGAACATATTGGGATGATTGATCAATGTGTTGATCACCATCGATCCGCCGAGCGAATGGCCGATGAGTATCTTGTAGGAGGTGGTAGGATAAATAGAATCGATGTGCGGCATTAGTTCCTTCTCGATAAACGAGGTGAAGTTTTCGCCGCCGCCCGAAGTTTTTAAAGCAGCAATCCTGTTGGTGGTCAGGTCGCGCATCCTGTCAGTGTTGGGTATGGCCACAACAATCATTTCGGGGCACACGGAGCCACTGAGCTGTTGTATCATACCCGTAACCGAAGGAAAATGAGAGTCGCCATCCAGGAGGTAAACTACCGGGTATTTTTGCTGGGCGAACGTTGTATCACGTGCCGGAACGTACACCCAGAGTTTACGGGTTTCATTCAATATTTTCGAGTGAACGCTGTCAACAACGCCCATAACAATAAGGTTATTTTTGATAGTTTGCGCTTTCAGTGCTGTTACCGAGAACAGGCTCAAAAGGCAGAAGACAATGGCTTTTTTTAAGGGAGTTAGATCTGCGTTCATCATATTTAGGGTTCTTCAGATTGAGGGGCCTATCAAATCTACCTATAAAAAGGGTAAAAGCTTTAAAGCCCAAACTAAATAATGGAGTAAAAGCCAGATGTTCGGCAATCAAAATACCTTATTCGATATTATTAAGCACACCCCCTCGCCAAATGCCTGTTAATGTTTAATTTTGCCCTCTCTAAAACAGTATAGATATGTACAATACACTAAAACCGGTTTTACAGCAGGAGCTTGCCGACATTGAAAATGCAGGGTTATATAAAAAAGAACGCATCATTACATCGGCACAGGGTGCCGATATTACCGTTCTGGGTGGTCAGGAAGTGATCAATTTTTGTGCAAACAATTACCTGGGCCTATCAGGCAATCCCCAAGTGATACAGGCTGCAAAAAATGTGATGGACAATCATGGTTATGGTTTATCATCCGTACGTTTTATTTGCGGTACACAGGATATCCACAAACAGCTGGAAGCTAAAATATCCGAGTTTTTAGGTACCGAAGATACCATACTATACGCTGCGGCATTTGATGCCAACGGCGGTGTTTTTGAACCCCTGTTCAATGAGCAGGACGCTATTATATCCGATGAACTGAACCATGCCTCTATCATCGACGGTGTGCGTTTGTGCAAGGCCCAGCGCCATCGTTACAAACATGATGACATGGCCGATCTGGAAGAAAAACTAAAAGCCACCAAAGATCTGCGTCACCGCATCATCGTAACCGACGGCGCTTTCAGCATGGACGGAACCATCGCTCAACTGGATAAAATTTGCGCCCTGGCCGAGCAATACAATGCTTTGGTGATGATTGACGAAAGTCACTGCTCGGGCTTTATGGGCAAAACCGGCAGAGGTACGCACGAGCACCATAATGTAATGGGGCAGATTGATATTATCACCGGCACTTTGGGTAAAGCCCTGGGCGGTGCATCAGGAGGTTTTACATCGGGCCGAAAAGAAATTATTGACATGCTGCGTCAGCGTTCGCGCCCGTACCTGTTCTCCAACACCCTGGCGCCTGCTATTACCGGCGCTTCTATAGCGGTGCTGGATATGCTGAGCGAAACCACCGCCCTGCGCGATAAACTGGAAACTAATACCCAATACTTCCGCAAAAAAATGACCGATGCCGGTTTTGATATTAAACCAGGTGTGCACCCCATTGTACCGGTGATGCTGTACGATGCCAAGCTGGCCCAGGAATTTGCCGCCAAAATGCTGGATGAAGGTATCTACGTGATCGGTTTTTATTACCCGGTAGTACCACAAGGCAAGGCCCGCATCAGGGTACAGATCTCGGCCGCCCATGATACCCATCACCTGGATAAGGCCATAGCGGCATTTACCAAGGTAGGTAAAGAGCTGGGGGTGATTTAAGCCCATTCAATTTAATGTAGAACATGGAATGTCCAATATCGAATATTGAAGTTAAAGCTTCGGTGTTGGACATTCAAAATGCACTATTCGATATTACTCGCCGCCAATGTTGGTGACAACACCAACAACGGCGGTGGCAAAAAAATAGATTGTCATGCTGAGGAACGAAGCATCTATTATGCGATATGCCCAGTGAAGAAGATCCTTCGTTCCTCTGGATGACAACGTAATATTGAACCTTTCAACCCCCCTCTATGCGCGAAGCGGAGAGAGGGGTGACGAGCGCAGCGAGGTCGGGGGTGAGTCTAATCAGCGCTTTGCGATTCGCAATTTTTTAAAACTTTTTAAAGTTTTAAAAACTACTCAAAATCGTATTGGAATTTGTTAAAAGCATTAAAGTCGATGGTTTTGAGCCGATTTCTGGGCGTTTTTGGTTTATTTTCGGGTAGAAATTTGTTAAAATTTAAGGTTTAAAAAGTTTTTCTAAAGCACGTATCAAAACTTCGGATCATTATTTTGTTCAACAAATTTTCAATTAATAATTTTTTAAGAATTAATTAAGGGTTGGTCACAAATTTGGGTTTATAACCATTTATAATAAACCCATGTTTAATTCTTCCAGATTTCAATTCATATTGTCAGTGTGGCTGCTGCTTAGCGGTCACCTGGTATACAGTCAGAGCAAACACAGCCAAACTTCGGCATTTACCAGTTATAAGGGCCTGGTGATGGCGGGCTACCAGGGTTGGTTCAACGCCCCGGATGATGGTGGCGGCCGCGGCTGGAATCATTACACTTCTCATGGAAAATTTGAACCCGGCTACACCAATATTGATGTATGGCCCGATGTAAGCGAGTACAAAAAAACCTACAAAACCCCCTTTAAACATGCTGATAGTAGCTATGCCTATCTATACAGCTCGCACGATGCATCCTCTACCGAAACCCACTTCAAATGGATGCAGCAATATGGTATCGACGGGGTGTTTGTACAGCGTTTTATTGGCGATGTGCAAAGGGGCCGTGGCAAGGCCCATAATGATGTGGTACTGGGTAATGTGCTTAAGTATGCGCAAAAATATAACCGGGCTGTATCGGTAATGTATGATCTTTCGGGCATGCAGGCCGGCGGCGATTCGCTGGTGATCAAAGACTGGAAGCATCTGGTGGACAGTTTGAAACTAACCAACAGGGGCAATAAACAAACCTACTTGTACCACAACGGCAAACCACTGGTAGCCGTATGGGGAATCGGTTTTAATGATCATCGCCGCTACGGCTTAACCGAGGCCGAAAAGATCATTGATTTCCTGAAAAACGACCCGGTTTATGGCGGATGCTCCGTGCTGCTGGGTGTGCCCACCTATTGGCGCGATTTTGGAAATGATACCGAAAAAGACCCGCATCTGCATGATGTATTGCGCAAAGCCGATATTATCCATCCCTGGTTTGTTGGCCGGTACAACGAGCAATCGTACCCCGCATTTAAACACCGTATTGCCGAAGATATAGCCTGGTGCAAAACCAAAAAGCTGGATTATGTACCCGTGGTTTTCCCCGGCTTTAGCTGGCATAATATGAACCCCAGAAGCCCCCAAAACCAAATTCCACGTAACCGCGGACAGTTTTACTGGAAACAAATCACCGGGGCTATCTCCAGCGGTGCCGAAATGCTCTACGTAGCCATGTTTGATGAGGTTGACGAAGGTACGGCCATACTCAAAGCATCCAAAAATCCGCCGGTAGGTTTAAGCAATTTTGTAAAATATGAGGATGATATCCCTAATGATTATTACCTGTATTTAACCGGGTATGCGGGTAAAATGCTCCGGAAGCAGATTCCGTTGCAGGATAGTATACCGCCGCCGGTATTGATGAAAAATAAGCTTAGAAAATGATATGGCGTTACTCCTCCATACTTCAGAAAAATAAGGTTCCCAATATTTTGGTAAATCGATTTTAGCAAATTCTATAACATTTTCATAGGCTAACCGGGGTTGTTAATGTTTTATTAATACGTTATTATTTGCGGCGCATAGTTTAGCTCCCTGTTGGTAATTCGATCGGATTACTGGTATACAAATTATTTAAACCTGATAACCGTACATTTTATGAAGAAAAAGTATGCCGGTGCGCTGGCTATTTTAATGATGGCTTTTTGCTCTTTTGAGTCGCCTGAACCTGTTAAATATCCTTATCAAAATGCCGCTCTGCCGGTTGAAAAACGGGTAGCCGATCTGTTAAGCCGGATGACGGTTGCCGAAAAAATAAAACAGCTGGATATGTACAGCGGTCACGAGGTAGCGAACATGAAAGGTCATGAGTCAGCATCGTATTCAGACAGTGCCCGCATCGCCATAGGTACCGAGGGTATTGGCTCGGTACATGATTTGTATCCCTTAACTTCTGATATCAGCAACCAGATACAGCGCTACGCGGTTGAACATACGCGTTTGGGTATCCCCGTACTGTTTATTGAGGAGGGCCTGCATGGTTACTCGGGCTTGGGGAGTACTACCTTTCCTGTTCCTTTGGCGCTGGCCGGAGCCTGGGATACTACTTTAGTACATCAAACAGGGCGCATCATCGCTACCGAAATGCGCGCGCATGGGGTTGCTATGGTGCTGGGGCCGGTGCTTTGCCTGCCGCGCGACCCACGCTGGGGCCGTGTAGAAGAAACTTATGGCGAAGATCCTTACCTGGCCGCCGCCAACGGTGTGGCTATGGTAAAGGGTCTGCAAGGTAATAAAGTAAGCGATGCTGATGCTGTACTGGCCGAGCCCAAACATTTTGCCGTACATGGCATACCTGAGGCTGGCAGCAATACCGCACCGGTAAATATGGGTGAACGCGAAGCCCGCTCCTCATTTTTATATGTGTTCGAAAAAGCTATTAAAGAGGGTGGTGCTTTGGGTATGATGGCTGCCTATAGCGAGTTGGATGGTATCCCCTGTGTAGATAACAGGTGGCTGTTGAAAGATGTATTGCGTAAGGAATGGGGCTTCAAGGGCTTCGTACTGTCAGATCTGGGGGCTATCAAAATGTCGATGGTTAATCACAAAGTAGCCGCCAATACTGCCGATGCCATGGCGCAAACGCTTACTGCCGGGCTGGATATGCAGTTTTATGATTTTTCTCATACGGAGCTGATGAGCGCCATTAAAAAAGCCCTGGCCACCAAACAACTGAGCATGGCCGAGCTTGACCGGGCCGTGGGCGATATACTGCGCGTTAAATTTATGCTGGGGCTGTTTGAGCATCCTTATGTTGATGAAAGCCTCATTAAAAAAGTGTTTCATACCGAAGCGAGCCACGCAGTGGCCCTCAAAGCGGCCCAGGAAGGTATCAGCCTGCTGAAAAACGATAATGCACTATTGCCGCTTAATGCTAATGTGCATTCGGTGGCTGTTATTGGTCCGCTGGCTACCAGTACTTACCTGGGTGGTTATGCTAACACCGACGGTAAAGGTGTAGCCATGTTAGATGCGTTGAAACAAAAAGCCGGCAGCGATATGAAAATTGAGTACGAGGCAGGCTATTCTACCCAGAATAAATCTCTCGACACGCAAAGCGAAGATCTGCAAAAGGCAATCGACCTGGTAAATCATTCGGATGTGGCAGTAGTGGTGCTGGGCGAAGATATCAATGAGGTGGGCGAAGGAAAAGACCGGTCGAACCTTGACCTTAACGCCCGGCAAACCCGCTTGATAGAGGCCCTTCAAAAAACGGGTAAACCTATTGCGGTGGTACTGTTTAATGGCAGGCCATTATGCATCAACTTTGTAGCTAAAAATATACCCGCCATTGTAGAGTCGTGGTTCCTGGGCGAAGCCGGAGGATTGGCCATTGCCGATGTACTGCTGGGCAAGGTCAATCCCTCGGGTAAATTACCGATGACTTTCCCGCGGTCGACCGGGCAGATACCTTATTATTATGACCATAAACCAACCTCAAGACACGTATATGTTGATCAGGATACATCGGCATTGTTCCCATTTGGATACGGCCTGAGTTATACCACTTTCGCCTATGCGGATTTAACAGTTAGCCCGGGAACTATACCGGTTAATGGCGTTGTGAATGTTGGTGTAACGGTGAAAAATACCGGGAAGGTGGAGGGTACGGAAGTGGTGCAATTGTACATCCGTGATGTGATATCCAGTGTAACCACGCCTGTAAAATCATTAAAGGGCTTTAGGCGCATCACGCTGAAACCCGGCGAAAGCGGCAAAGTGCAATTTAAATTAAGCACGGAGGAATTAAAAATCTGGAACCGCCAGATGAAACATGTAGTAGAGCCCGGCGAATTTAAGGTGATGATAGGTTCATCATCCGAAGATATCAGGCTGCGGGGGAGCTTTTGGGTAAAATAAGCGATTAGATGTGCAAATATCAGATGTAGAGATGATTTTTGAACGAAACAGGTAAAAGTCGCGGCTATTATAATTGGTGCTTTTTGTTTAAAAAATCTGGCAAAAAGTGGGTTTACACTTTTTGGTGATAAATAATTATAAGTGTTTGATTTTCAATTAAATAAGTCCATGTTAACCCCAAAAAATGTAAACCCATGTAAACCCACTTTTGCAACGTGTTTATCGGGAGACGCATGTGATGCGTCTCTTAAATATATCACATATATCCCCGGTAAACATAAAAGCCCTGCTGTTAGCAACAGCAGAGCTTTGTTATGAGATGATTGTAGAGTTATGGTTTAGGTACCGTTGGTCTTACGGTGGTCAGGGCGATCTGGCCTTTGAACATTTTAGCGCCATCGCCGGTTAGCCTCAGGTAATAGTCAGATGAGCAGGGTGTACCATCTTCGTCGAGCGATTTAAAGCCCGATCCTGCTGGTACAAAGGCCTGGCTTTCGGCGGTTTTGGCAATCTGGTTGCTTTCGTTATATTCATCAAACATCGAGATGTAAATACCCTGGGCACCGGCTCGTTTCATATTGTAAAACTGGCGCCACATGAAATCGCCATGAGCCCGTTGCTGCGCACTTAAATCGCCGGGCAAAACACAGGGTTGATAATCAATGCCGTTAGCCTTGCAATAAGCTTCGTCCGGAACATTAATGGTATTATAAAAATTGTCTGATTCGATCACGTTGCTGATACGCCCCACCATCCATGGCGACAGCATATTAAAGGCTTTATAGGTGGCCAGAAAGCCCGGGCGCGAGTCGCTTTCCTCCTTACGCCAGTGGGTAGGTATACCGCCTATCACGTAGCAGCCCTTGCTTTTAAACCAGTTGATCACCGCCAGGCAGGTTGCTGCCGAAAAATTATGGTTATCATCGTTGAAGCCAAAACCCCAGATACACACTACGGGCTTACCGTTTTGTTTGGCATAGGCCGGCGAGGAGGTATAGGCCGACATTTTATTGGTCCAGTCGGTTTCCATTTCTGTGGCCATGTTGGTCCAGCCGCTTACATCATACATAATGTAAAATTTTACACCATTTTTTTCGGCCGCGATCTTTACTTTGGCGGCCATGGCATCACGTACCGGGCCTTCCAAACCGCTGGGGTTAAAACGCTGCAGGGCCGCCCCGTCAATACCATAATCTTTCATCCACTTAAACTGTACATCAACCGTTTGATCGGTATAGGACGAAAACACACGGGCCTCGCTGCCATTATTCAAATTAGCGAAATCGGTTTTAAAAGTGGTAGTATAATCGCGCACATCAGGCCATGCGTATATAGCCTTGTTGGTTGGTGATGGCGGTTTGGCCCAATCGTTTGACCAGTGCCAGAACATATTGATGGGCGAGCCGTCGCCGGTAGCGGCAAACCAGCCCTGGTAACCCACTACAACCTTACCCACCACATCGCCTATTGGCGAAGGGGTAACGTCAACCGGGGTAGTTGGGGGTGGCACCACTACCGGGGGTGGAGGTGTTGTGTTATTATCCGTTGTTTTTTTAGAGCAGCCGCTCATCGAAAAACTGCTGATTATGGAAAACAAAGCTATCATGGATAGCCTGCTGATGGTATTATTTCTCATGATTCGGTACTTAATAGGGTTTAAATAAGGTGATTGGTTATTTACATCTTCAGATTGGGCATTTTGTCGATTTTTTTGATCATGATGTTACGGTAATAGGCTTCTGCCCCTTCTGATTGTATCTCGATCTTGCCCTTTTGGAAACTGGTTTCAGGTCCCTGGCTGGGCGATATGCGCGAATTTTCCAGTACCAGTACCACATGCCCGTTAACCACATGTACGCTTTTGGTACCGAAACAGTATAACTCCAGGGTGTTCCATTCGCCATGTGGCTTTTCGTAATCGGCGCTGTGCGAGCAGGTGCTTGACGGTGTTCTGTTGGAGGTTAAATGTTGTATGGGTGCTGCAGGGTCATAAATAAATCCCGATTTGGCCGAAGTATCCTTTTTCCGGGCATGAGCATCCATCCCTACACCCACCAGGGCAAAATAATCGCCTATGTCGCCTTCCTGCACCTGGAACTCATGGCCGCGCATCCAAACGTTCCAGAACTGGCCATGCGGTTCGGTAGCGTGATAGATGATGCCGTTATCTCTTTTATCCTTCAAACGGGGGGCATACTTTTTTTCGCCCCATTTAAATTCAACTTTAAGGTGATAGTTCTCATATTCTTTTTTGGTGCTCAGGCCGCCATAAATTTGACCGGAGATATGCAAAACAGGCTGACCGTCCACCTCATCGATGGTAAATACATGCAGCGGATCGTTGTTGAGGCCTACGGGTGTACCGTTCATGCCATCGCCTTTGGCATAGCCCGGTAAATCAACACTGGTATGCGGAACGCCTATAAATACGTCCCAGTTTTTAAGATCCTTGCTAAGCAGGGGTGTCCAGGAGCTGTTGAGCTCCTGTGCAGATAGTGCGGTATTGGCCAGTAAAAAGGCACCTATAAAGAATACGGTTGCTATTTTCATGGTTTAGAAGTTTGAATAACCTTTTTAATAGTACCATCGGCGTTGTAAAAAAGTTTGTCGACACAAACTGATCTTTCCCAATCCTGGTGCGAGATAGCGCTGGTATGATAAAAAGAATACCACTGCCCTTTGTATTGCACTATAGAACCGTGATTGGTAAAGCTATCGGTTGGGTCCATATAAACACCCTGCGATTTCCATGGACCCAGCGGGCTGTTACTGGTGGCGTAGCGCATCTGGTTGTGCTTACCGGCAACATCATGATTATCTGAGTACGACAGGTAATAAATGCCGTTGCGTTTGTGTACCCAACTGGCCTCGTGGAAATCTTCCAGGCCTTCCATGGGTTTCATTTCGCCGTCAATTTCCATCATGTTGCTTTTTAGTTTGCCGCCTTCGCATTTGGCACCACCGCCATAGTAAAAGTAGGCCTGGCCATCATCGTCAACAAAAACACATGGATCGATCATGGATTTTAGGCCCTTGATGTAGCCCTGTACCTTAAAGCCGCTTGCCGGACTTTTGCTGGTGGCTACGCCAATTTTCCAGCTATCGTTCCATTTGGAGTCACTGGGATGTGGGAAGTAGAAATAATAGGTTCCGTTTTTGTAGGCGCAGTCCGGGGCCCACATAAAGCCACCTTCGGGGCGCCCCCAGGATACCTGGCTGGCACGCAGTATTTCGCCATGATCTTTCCAGTGTACCATATCATCGGTCGAAAAAACGTGGTACTGATCCATCAGGTCGCAACCCCGTGATGGCGATATATCATGCGAGGCGTATACATACAAACGGCCATCCTTCCAGACATGGGCTGATGGATCGGCAGTGTACATTGATCTGATAAAGGGGTTACCCAAAGCGGTATCGGCTTTGTTTTGGGCTAAAACCGGCGTTATAGATAGCACACCTAAACCAATGGCCCACACCAATGATCGGAGTCTGCTTTTTCGCGTTGAGGTATTTATTGTATTTTTTATAATCATGGTTATACAGTTTCTTTTTTTAGAAGACAGGAAGATTGTTTCTTCCTGTCTTACTTAGTTTAAAAATTAAGGTATAGGTTGTTTTGAGTTTATTTTTTTGCCTGGAACCGCAGGTAATCTATACCAGTAACCAGTTCCGGGTGATCTTTGCTGATGGTGGAAAAGAAGATCCGGAAGTGATTGATACCACTATAGTCTGCGCTGCCATTTGATGGGATGCTTACAGAGAAATCAAGTACTACATCATTCCAGCCACTTTTCCAGTTTTTGGCTAATGGCGCTACATCCCAGGCCGACTCATGATCGTCAGACTTGCCCGAACTGGTAATTTCTATAGAGCCATCTTTGATAATGGTAGGATCTGATATATAAAACCAAAACCGGAACTGGCCGTTAGCCGCGGTTAGTTTGGTATCCAGAGGTGTTGGTGTATCCTTGATAAACTGCATAAAATCCGAACCGTTCGTTATCGTGTTTTTGATATAGCCGGTACCTTCTTTTTGCCCGGATGTGGCAATGTTTACGCTGCCCACGGTTTGCCAGCCATCAGTTTTATCGGTATTGTCAAACACCACCAATGACGGATCGGGCGGAGCGGTTGTATCAGGCGGTGGTGGTTTTAAGCCCGAGGTATCGCGCGAAATGTATTTTTCTTTTTTGCACGCGGCCATGCCTAATCCTATCATGGCGATAGTGCAGATCATCAGTATTTTAGTGAATTTCATTTTCTTTCTTGTTTAGGTTAGCTTTTAGGAACATCTATCTGCACTATTTCCGAAAAATTGGAGCTATTGAAGCTGTCGCTTAAACGTACCCCTACGCGTACATAAAATGTACGGCCTGGCAGCAGGTTGGGCACAGTTAAGGTTACCGACTTGTCTGCATCACTCATATCCGTGAAGTTTTTGTTGATGGTAACCGAGTTTACATCCGAAAAATCCCTGATAGAGGCGCCTGCACCTACCAGTTTTGTGGTGTTAACATAAGGCTGTGTGTCCTTAATAGTTGGTAAACCAGCAGCAATAGGCGCGGTGATATTATACTTGATGGTTAAGGTTGTACCGCTTAAACTTGTAGTCAGGTTTTTGATAATGATATATGGGGTAACCGTAAAATCATGCTTGGTACCTTGAGCAATATTTACTACAATGGTATCGGTTACCGGCCAGAAAGCGCCGTTGGTTGGTACCACTTTATATGCGCTTTTAAACAGCTTGGTATCTTCAAATGTGCCATCAAATTTACTGGGGATGGTTTGCGGCGTTGTCCAGCCTATCTGTTGTAACTTGATCTGTGTGCTACCACTGGATGTTTGTAAATTACCACCCGCAGATGAAAGGATATTGCCCTGGAATGAGGCATTAGGCCCATCATAGTTATCTGTTTTTGTACAAGCAGAGATGGTAAGAATAGCTGCGACCACTAAAAAATTGCTAATTAGCTTTTTCATATTTAAAATTTTTAATGCTTAATAGTTAGGGTTGTTAGGAAGCAGGTTAGGGTTTTTGCCGATTTCGCCACCCGGGATACCTTCGTAATAAAATTGTTTCTGGAAGGTATATTCCCGGTTAAACAGCTCTGGCTCGGCCAGAAAAATGTATTTATTTTCGTTGAATACGTAATAAGGCATCAGACCTTTAAAATGCGCGCGATCAAGCACCACATCGGCAGTGCGCCATCTTTTCAGGTCCCAATAGTATTGATTTTCGAAAGCAAGCTCCATACGGCGCTCGTTACGCACCTTGGTCAGATCTATTGATGAATAAAGTGTAGCGCCTGCCCTTGTCCGGAGTTGGTTGATAGAGGTTAGGGCGTCTGTAGTGTTGCCTAATTCTATCGCGGCTTCAGCGCGATTCAGCAATATTTCGCCATAACGCAGATCGATCCAGGGTTGTTCGCTTCTGTTCAGGTCAACCGCTGCTTGTGGTTTGTTGTAATCCACATACTTGCGTACATAAAAACCTGTGCGGGTTAACTCGTCGCCACCGGTCCATGGGCCGGTAAAGCCGATGATCTGCCTGCCCTGATACAAGGTTTTGGTATCGCCAGCAAGTACGTATGAGCGTGAGTTGGGCTGTTTGGCTACTTCGGCAGCAGCGGTGCCGCTAAAAGATGGGTAGATGCCGCGCTGCATATCAAAAGTAAGTCCTCTTAAAGTAGCGCCGGGGAAATAAACGGTAGCCAATAAGCGGGGTTCAAGACCCTGCATTAAGTCGGCACGGTTATCAAATCGTTTTGGAGTTCCGTCATCATTGGTTACCGACAAGTTTCCCCAAAGCTGTACCAGATCCAATGTTGGATAGGAGCGAGAAAGCGCGTTGGCCGTCATATACCGTGGCGACATGGTAGCATCCCAGCTATGCGCGGTATGATTAGCGATGGAGTACTGTTTGATGAAAATGTTTTCGGGGCTTCCACTTTTCAGGAACAGATCAACATAGTTCTGCACCTTGTCTGAGTTGGCATTGTAAAGCGAGTAATGGCCTTCCAATGTTTTGGCGGCATCATAAGCGGCCTGGAAGTATTTAGTTGCCTGATCGGCCGGAATACCTACCAATCCTGCGGCGCGTGCCGGGCCGTCAACAAAATTTACAGAACCATATTTGGCTATACAAGCAGCATATAACATTACCCTTGATTTTAAGGCGATTGCTGCATACTTGTTGGCCCTGCCGGCGTCACTGGCTTCGGGCATCATCTGGTAGCCTAAATCCAACTCAGATCCAATAAAATCCCAGGTTTCCTGTTCTTTATTACGATGTACCTGAAGGGTTGACAGTGGAGCAGCCGGATCCTGTGGCTCTTTAATCAGCGGCACCCCGCCATAACGCTTGGCCAGGCCAAAATAATAGTAGGCCCGTAAAAAGTGAGCTTCGCCCAAAAGCGCGTTTACAGTAGGCTGGGTTAGTGTAGCTACGTGTTTAGGCAGTTCAGATATCAGGATGTTCACATTCCGGATATCGCCATAAGGCCAGTACCCGAAACCACCGGCAATATCCACACCACCCCATGGGCCTACTTCTTCGCCTGTCACCCCGGCCGAATTATAAAAGTTCTCCCAATCGTTACTCCCGGTTTTAAAGCCCTGATCCGGCCTGTATTTGAAGTCCTCGATAGGTAAGTTCTGGTATATGGTTGCTAAAAACGACTTAACACCCGCCTCGCTGCTATATATAACATCAGGAGTAAATATGTTGGTTGGCGGGATGTTCAACTTCTGGCAGGAAGTTACGGTAGCTCCAACGGTGATAGAGATGGCTATGATTAATTTGTTTATACTTTTCATGTGTCAATAGTTTAAAAGGAAACATTAGCACCCAGATTAAAGGTCCTGTTCATTGGGTAGGTGTATCCTCCCAGGGCTATGCCGAAATTGTTATTATCTCTTGGATTAGGTCCCTGATGCTCCGGATCGTAATTCTTTAGTCCGGTGAAGGTTAACAGGTTGTAACTGTTCACATATACTCTTAATTTTTTTATACCGAGGGCTTTCAGCGCGTTTGGCGATAACGAATACCCAAATTCCAATGATTTTACACGCAGGTAGCTGGCATTTTGGATTGCTTTTGTGCCTTGTGCATCGGGCGAACCCATTGCCGGGTAAAATCCTGGTACCCAAACTGTATTAGGATCGAAAACATTGGCATATGGATCTGCTGTGTGCCAGCTATCAAGGAAGCGTGTAAGGGCGCTTCGGCCGTACATCAGCGGCGATGCAAATTGCTCACCATACTGAACGTAAACACCCGCGGCTCCTTGTAAAAGCATATTCATATCAAAGCCTTTATAACTTAAGCCTATGGTAAGGCCGTAGTTATACAAAGGGATATCAGTAGTGGCAATAGGGTGACTGTCTTTATCGTCTATCACGCCATCATTGTTCCAGTCCTTATAGTAATAATCGCCCGGTACAACGTTATTGTTACCCCCGCCAGTGTTAACACCGTAGTTGTATATCTGGTTGTAGCTGGTAAATTGCCCTGCATATTCAGGTCCCCACCAAACATTCTGATACCTGTTGGTTTGGTTTTCCTTCCAGTTTAAGTACTCGTTACCCGATTTGCCCCGAAGAACGTTCAGCGCTTTTAAGCGGGTGGTACCAATGTTGCCCGCGAGGTTTAAGCCAACCTTTCCAAATGTGGTACGGTAGGCCAGGTTAAAGTCAAGACCCTGTACCCTGTCGCTGTTATAATTGATCTGTGGTACATCTGCACCTACAGTTCCGGGTAGGGCTACAGAAGGTTGAGCTGGCAATCCGGTCCTGTCGTTTCTGAAAACCTCAATGGTTCCATCTATTTTTCCGCCGAACAGGCTGAAATCCATCGCGATGTTTTTGATGGTGTTTACAGACCAGGTTAAACCAGGGTTACCCAATTTAGGAGCAGAACCGTTAACAGCACCAGCACCGAAAATATAGGTATTTATAGGGTAGGTATACCCGTTAACGTAATTGAATGCGGGAGCGTTGGCCTCATCGCCGGTTTGGCCGTAGGATGCTCTGATCTTTAAATTAGTTAAGATATTTTCAGGAATAAGCTTCCTGAAGAAATTTTCCTTTGTTAATACCCAGCCTACTGATCCGCCAGGGAAAAATCCCCATTGATCTGATCCGGGCTGATACAGGTTATTACCATCGCGACGGAAACTGAACTCGGCCAGGTACTTGCCTTTGTAATCATAATTGAACCTGCCGATAATACTTTTGTGCGCACGATCCTGCAGAGCCCCTGCATCCATACCGCCAGACATATTAGAGTTTTGTAAACCTCCGAATAAATAATCAACAGGGATCTCGATATCTCTGTAGGCATTAAAGTTATCGGCGGTTTCATGGCTTTGCTCATAGGTAGCCATGGCTGTTATGTGATGGTCTTCCAGAAACGTGTGCGAATAGTTTAACGTTACCTGGGCCAGGGTGTTAAAGTGGGTATAATAAGAACGGGTTATACCTGCCGGCGAATTAACCAAACTTGGTATATAGGTATCGCTGGCCGCGTTGTAAGTATATAAGGAAAATGACCTTTTGATCTGGTTATTATCAGCAGTGCCATAATCAATATTGAACAAAGCTTTAGCGCTTAAACCCTCTATACCAGGTATATCGTATGTTAAATTCAACTGACTTGTAAGATTTTTATTTCTGAATCTTTTTGAACCTACTTTGTCGGCATCAGTGATGATGGATGGGTTCATATTATCATCCATTACAGCAGGGTATAAGGGATTATCGTTGGCATATATCTGGTGCGTTGGTATTTGGTTCCAGGTATATTTGTAAACGGTCCATTCATCGGTATAAGGTTGGTTCTTTTCATCCATCCAGGCCGATGTTAGTATCTGCGCTTTAAGCCCTTTTGTTATGCTGGCGGTAACGTTTGAGCGAAAATTATATTTGTTGTAATTCAGATCGCCTGTTTTAAAAACACCGTCTTGTTTTTGATACCCAAAATTGAAGAAGTAGCTTATTTTATCGCTCCCTCCATCAATATTTAAATTGTGCTGTATCTGATTGGCTGTTTTCCTGAAAACCATATCCACCCAATCGGCCGTTTTGCGAGTTCCATTTAGGTAAGGCTGGATATCGGCATAGGAAAATTGAGGAGTAACATTGGATATGAAATTATTAGCAAAATCGCGTTTAACCTTTTCATTGGTCAGCATCATATAATCCACCGCGTTTACACCCTCTGGCATGCCCAAAAATGTTTGTATCGCGTCGTTAACAGAATAATTAATATTGATCTTCCCATTTTTTGATCCTTTTTTGGTAGTGATCAGTATAGCGCCACCGGCGGCCCGCATACCATATATAGACGCGGCAGCATCCTTCAATACCGAGATGCTTTCAATTTCATTAGGGTCCATTCTGCCAATGGTCGATTGGTCGCCGCCAATGATCCCATCAATTACAATTAATGGAGCGCTTTGATAACCCCTGATATTTAGGTTATTGGCATACGAGCCCGGCTCGGCGGTTGTTTGAACAATACGTACACCCGGTATTTTACCGGTTAGCATATTGATCACACTCTCATTTTTGGTGGTAACAATCTCTTTGCTTTGCAGTGTAGCTATAGAGCCGGTTATGGTGGCCCTTTTTTGCACACCGTAACCTACAACAACAACTTCATCCAGACTTTTGCTGGTACTTTTTAAGGCTATAGTACCACCTTTAATGTCTTTAACCGCTACTTCTTGTGTTACATAACCAAGAAATGATACCTGTAGAATAGCGTCGGTATTGGGAACGTTGAGTTGAAATTTCCCGCCTACATCGGTAATGGCTCCCGTGGTTGTTTCTTTAATTTTTACACTTACCCCCGGAAGTGTCGACCCATCGGTTAAGTCAATTACTTTTCCGCTGATGGAAATTTGCTGGGCTAACAAACTAAGCGGGAAAAGAAGAAGTATTATAAGTGAGTATTTAAGTTTTTTCATACTGTTTCTCGTTAATGATTAAGTTTAAATTGATTGGTTACCTGGTTAAGGTAATAGGTGTAATGCGGCAGCACACCTACGGCGGGTACGGTTGATAGTGATTCATGGTTATATCGGTTAATCGGGTACACTAACTCATTACCGGTGGGTTGGTAAAAGTGGAGTACAACTGGTTTATAATTGCATACAAAACAATAGCGGATGATTAATAAAAGATAAATAATTGATTAATATGGGCCTTGTTTTAAATTTTATTGCAATCGATTGTAATAAAATCATCAATCGATACATTATTTATATTATGTACTGATTCAATGAAAGTTATCGATATGTCCCGGTAGTGTTAAGTTTAAATGGCCGAACGATTAATATGGGGGTAATTGGTAAATGGCGTGTTGGATAAAGAATAGGTTTCTGAAAATGTTATTGAACAGGAAACGGCAAATTAAATATCAAGTTGATAATTGAGGATTTACACTTTGGGTAAATATCTGTTTATTACTTTGATTAGTCTTTTTGTAAATATTCAGAGAGGGATTTTATCTTAACACAATGATTATTTTAAACTAATGTTCAATTGATGCTAAGGTTGTTTTTTGCGGCGGGAAAAATTTAACAAACATAAAACCCGTCATCTCCATCATGAAAAGCAACTCACGCTATTTAAAAATAGGTGCACTATTAATTCCGACCATTGGTATTGTGGCAATTAGCGCAGCCTTTATCAGCTGCAAAAACAAAAGTAACCCTACTCCGGATATCAACAAGGTAGGTCACGTGGTAGTTATTTACCTGGAGAACCACAGTTTTGATAACCTATACGGACAGTTTGCAGGCGCCAATGGTTTATCAAACGCTACGGCTTCTAATATCATCCAATTAGATGCCAATGGAAAGGCGTACACCACATTGCCCGCCATCCCGGGTAGCAGTGCTTTCCCTACCAATTTGCCCAATAATTATTTCAATATCGATCAGTATGTGCCATCGGGTACCGAAACACCGGATGTTTTACACCGCTACTACCAGGAACAAATGCAAATAGATGGTGGTAAGATGGATAAGTTTGCCCTGTATAACAATACCGCAGGTTTGACTATGGGTTATTATAAAACCAGCTTATTGCCATTGCTGGGCATGGCCCAAAAATATACCCTGTGTGATAATTTTTTTCATAGTGCATTTGGCGGATCATTTTTAAATCATCAATGGCTTATTGCTGCGGCAAGTCCGGTATTTCCTAATGCTCCGGTCAGTATGGTAGCTAAGTTGGATGGTGCAGGCAATGTAATTACCGATGGTGCCGTTACGCCTGACGGCTTTGTAGTAAACACAAGCTATACAGTTAACGCGCCACACCCGGCAAGTGCTAAGCCCGAAACCCTGGTGCCTAACCAAACCTCGGCCACTATCGGCGATAGATTAAATGACAAAAATGTTTCATGGGTTTGGTATTCAGGCGGCTGGGATAATGCCCTGGCTGGTAAGCCCGACGCAAATTTTCAGTTCCACCACCAGCCATTCGCTTTCTTTAAAAATTATGCAGATGGAACCCAGTTGAAAAAAGACCATCTGAAAGATGAAACTGAATTTATTGCTGCGGCCAAAGCGGGTACTTTACCAAGCGTATCATTCGTAAAACCACTGGGCGATTTTAACGAACACCCGGGCTACTCTACGGTATTGGCCGGGGAAAATCATACTGTTGAGCTGATAAACAATGTATTAAACGGGCCTAACGGTAAAGACGCGGTGATCATTATTACTTATGATGAAAACGGTGGTTTCTGGGATCATGTGGCTCCACCGGTAATTGATAAAAAATGGGGACCTGGCACACGTGTGCCTACGCTGATCATTTCGCCATTTGCTAAAAAAGGATATGTTGATCATACGCAATATGAAACTATCAGTATCCTGTCGTTTATTGAAAAAAGATGGAGCTTACAGCCACTTAATGATCGCGACAAAAATGCCAACCCTATGCTTAACGCGTTTGAGTTTTAACTATAGAATAGGTACAACGATCCATAAAATAATATTTAATCAGGGGACAGTTCGATAGGACTGCCCCTGTACTTTTTTATCAAGTCCTGGTTTTGAAGGTGATTTACAGGCATAGCTACTATTGCGCATGAGGAAAGTTGTTTTTATAGGAGGGATACTTATCGTCGTAATAGGTTATGCGTTTTTTTCAAACGGAAAAGAAAAGCGAACTCCAGCTAAGGCCATAGCGCAGGATTTGCTGATACAGGTAAATGATCTTTCTGTTTTTTTGAAAAATAAATTACAGGCAGCGGCCGAAAGCAAGTCGCCCAATGAAAAACAACTGCAACAATTGTTTTTGCAAGCCAGGCTCCGGTATAAAAAAGTAGAATGGGCCACCGAATATTTTGATGTGGCCACCGCAAGAGCTATGAATGGGGCGCCGGTACCTGAAGTAGAGGTGGGGAGCGGGCAGGTATTTGAGCCGGCAGGATTACAGGTAATTGAGGCGTATCTGTTCCCAAAATATGATACCTCTAAACAAAAGGAGCTGATAAAGCAACTTAAAACCCTGCAAAATGGCTGTAATAGATACAAAACCTATTTTGGCAATATTGATATTCTTGATGGGCAGGTATTTGATGCTTCCCGGCTCGAAGTATTTCGGATATTGACGCTCGGTATAGCCGGGTTTGATGATCCGCTAACACAGAAAAGCATGGCCGAAAGCGCCGTTGGTTTAGAAGGTATTCAAAGCGCGTTAAAGTATTATGCGGGCAATGATGAACAGTCAAAAAAGTTATCATCGCAAATTTCAGCAGCAGTAGCCTACCTGCAAACGCACACGGGTTTTGATAATTTTAACCGGGCCGAATTTATAACGCATTATGGCAACCCCATCAGTCGCAGTATTGCCGATCTGGAACAGCACTTAAATATCCACGTGATCAGGTACAATCGTTTACTGAGCCAGGATGCCAGGACACTGTTTGAGGTTAATGCCTTTGATGTAAATGCCTACGCGCCCAATAATGATGCGGTATCAACCCCACAAAAGGTGTTATTGGGCAAAATGTTGTTTTCCGACCCGGTATTATCAGGCACTGGAACCAGAAGTTGCCGCTCCTGCCATCAACCTGAAAAAGCTTTTACAGACGGACTTGTCAAAAATACGGCGCTTAGTAGTAAACAACCGTTGAAACGAAATACGCCTACTTTATTAAACGCCGGTTTGCAGCCATCACAGTTTTATGATCTGCGCGCTAATACGCTGGAAGATCAGGTAAGTAATGTAGTACAAAACCCCGATGAAATGCATGGCTCGATGGGTGTAGCCGCCAAACGCTTATGGCAGAATAAAACGTACAGGCAACTTTTTGCCAAAGCCTATCCCACAAACAAACGGACTACTATAGATACGCTTGAGGTAATGAACGCCATCGGCTCTTATGTGCGCAGTCTTACCCTTTTAAACAGCCGGTTTGATAACTACATGCGTGGCGATAATAGCGTCATGACCAAAGATGAACTGCATGGTTTTAACCTGTTTATGGGTAAAGCCAAATGTGGTACCTGCCACTATATGCCTTTGTTTAATGGTACGCTCCCGCCGCGATTCATGAAAATGGAAAGCGAAGTTATCGGTGTGCCCAAATCGGCAACGGCGCATGTGATAGATAATGATCTGGGGCGGTTTAATATAGTACAAACACCCTCGTTTAAGCATGCTTTTAAAGTAACCACAGTACGTAATGCTTCGCGTACTGCTCCATATATGCATAATGGTGCGTTCAAAACGCTTGACGAGGTGATGGATTTTTACAACAAGGGTGGTGGTACCGGTCTGGGTATAAAAATTGATAATCAGACCCTGCCTTTTAATAAACTGAACCTTAACGCAAAAGAAAGCAAGGATATTATCGCATTTATCAAAAGTTTGGATAGCAGGTATTAAACCGGTTCAGTGGATTGCCCGGTATCCGGGGTTATTATTTCCTGTTTTATTTTTATTCGTCTTTTTCTTGGTGGTTTAGGTGCCTCTATAAAGAAATATAGGATATAACCCATGATCAATCCTGATACTAATCCGCCGATGTGTGCTGCATTATCTGTATTGCCAACCAGGCCGAACAGCAAATTAACTCCTATGAAAAATAGAAAACTGAGCAAAACGCCTTTTTTATTTCCTTTACCGGTTTTATTGGTTGTTAGCAGGGCTATGGCAACTCCATATAATCCAAATATAGCGCCCGATGCACCAATACCTATAATAGACGGCTGCCACCAAATACTCGTAAGACTTGCCAACAGTCCACATATAAAATAAGCTATCCCCATTTTTAAATTACCTAGCAGCGATTTTAAAAAAGCAGCAACCAATATTAAACCAAACATGTTCATTAGCAGGTGCATTAGCCCTGCATGTAAAAACATGCATGTAATAAGCCGCCACCATTCCCCACTTTTTATAGCAGGACCATAATTGGCTCCCCATTTGTACAAGTCGGCTGTATCAAAAGATATGACACCCAGGCCAGCGAAAACCATGATGATAAAGATGAGGACATTTATACCGATCAATATAGAGATGACCCCCAAATTGCGCCACCTTATACCAGTAAATGGTTTGAAAAACGCAGTTACGTCGGTTTGCCAGCTACGAGGGGTGTACTTTTTTAACGTCGCCATGTTGAGTTTTGGAATGGCTATCATGATGAGCCAGATACTCGCGCCTATTCCAAATGAGTAAAATATCCATTGTAATTTATCTCCGTTCCGGTCTTCAAAAGGTATTGTTTGGGCCTCCATAATAATCAGATGGTCTCCATTGCCTTTATATATTTTAGAAGTTTTAATTGCAGCTATGAATCCGCGCTGTTTACTGGTATAGCCAATTCTGTCAAGATAAGTGAAGTAGTTAAGGTCTTGATTTTTAAATTCATCTTCTGTTGCTTTAGTAAATTCTTTGTAGGCGCTCTCCTTTTCATCACGACTAATATTATTGCTCACCCCCTTCCGATATTCTGTTCCAAGCCAGGCTACAGGCTGGTCGGTTTTGTTGATCGAATCATTGCGGATAGGGCAAACAACGTCAATAAAGAATTCAAGATGCTCGCTATTTCTTCCGGTTACCTCACTTCGAACATAAGCTGCAGCATGCTGCTTATCAATAAAGTGTTTGGTTAAATTATAATACTTAGTTAAATGGTGGAGATCGATCTGTTCAATGGTTTGTAAGCTTGTTAATTTACCCGTAGCGGTAATAAGATATTCCTGAGCAATTATAGTAGGCGCTATAATGGCTATTGCAGCGGCAAAATTGTATAAAAAAGGCAGGTTATCCCGCTTGTCTTTTAATAATAATAACTTTATACGGGGTCTTAACCATATTGCTACGGCTAAAGTTCCTATGCCTATAGGTATCCAAAGGTTAACTACCTCCTGGTTCAATAATATCAAGTCCAGACGTATAATCAACAACCAGTTTAAGAACGAATAGGTGCTGATCACCAGCAAGGAGACAATGAGATAAGGCAGGTAGATGAGCTTTAGCTTCGTTAAAAAATTAGTCATAGTAAATTGCGAAAGTATTGGTTAAGGTTATTTATCGTTCTGAGGTTTCTCCATCATCCTCATGCGCAAATTCGGGATTGGGAACTTTATAATGATCTAACGTTTTTTGCAATTGCTGCCTGATCTGTTTAACCAGTAACCGCGGACTTAATACTTTCATTTTTGCGCCAAAACCCAGCAGTTCACGCTCCAGCTCAAAGTTCATGATCACTTTAATGCTGAATATTTTGCCGGTTTCATCTTCCTTTAATAGCTTCTGGGTGTGATGAAGGGGTTTAGTTATTACGTAAGGAGCGTTGGCTACATCTATCCAAAATACTATCAAATTATCACGTTGTCCCAGACTTTTGGTAACACCCAGTACATCATTATAATAGGTAGCCAGGTCGATGTCCTTATTTTCACGATAGGTATCTTCATGGTCTTCGATAGCCTGTATACGGTCGAGCGCCAGCGTTAAAAGCGGTGAATAACGGTTATGTGATCTGCCCAGTACAAACCAGCGGTTGCGGTACTCTTTTAATAAATACCCGCTAAAGCAAAAGGTACTGGCTGCCCTGGCCTTGAATGATTGATAAGTTACAGCCATCGTTTTGCGGGCCACAATGGCTCTACGTATAGTCTCTATCCAGTCTAACCCTTTCAGGTTGTCATTTTTTTCGAAATCAATTACCGGCGCGCTCTGTGTTTTCTGGGTATAGATCTTGTCTTCCAGCTTGCTCACCATTTCGTTCAGATCGGTAAAATGATTAAAGCCTTTGAACTGCTTCAGCAGGTCAGATACTTCGCCCAATACCTGCATATCCTGCTGGTTAAGTGGGATATTGGTGATGCTATAGCCCTTATCGGCATAAGTATAATATTTTTTATCCGTAACGATGATCGGTGCTTCGTAGCCCAGTTTATTGCTGCGCATCATCTCGATATCGGCCTGTACGGTACGGCGGCTCACACCACTGTCTATCCCCTGGTATTCATAAAGCGCATCGGCACAGGCATCTATCAGATCGTCGAGCGTCCATTTTTTTTGACGATTTTGCAGGCAACCATCAATAGTACGGTAACGGATAAGGGCATTGCGATTTACAGGCATAGCTTTGTTATTTCGGATATCAGATGTTCGAATTCGGAATTATTTTAGAAAATTATGATTTTATTTTTTACTGCGCAAATACGTTGCGCAGTAGGTGTTTTACTTTGTATCATGAGAAAAGAAAATGAGGCTCATAACCTCCCCCTTCAGGGGGCCGTGGGGCAAAAAGAAAAAGTAAGCAACAACGAGTTAAAAGCCCTGGGTATTAACGACGTTAAAATATTAGAGAACTTTAGCCGGGTAGCCAACGGACTGTTGAAATATGGTGTTATGGATAAAGCCACCATATTGGCCAATCTGGAGGCATTGATCGATGATCCGATCCCATACGCCATGAAAAAAGGCGGTAAATTTAAAAATCTGGCCGAAAGTGTTGTCGACTTGCGTAAAGAAGGCAAGTTCATGAAGCAACAGCGTACCGTACATACCTTAAAAACAGAAATAGCCGATTTTCCGGTTTATGGTTTAGAACATATTGAAGTAGGCGCCCTGGCGCAGATGAAAACGGCGGTTAAATTACCCATAGCGGTTGCCGGTGCCTTGATGCCCGATGCCCACCAGGGTTATGGCTTACCTATTGGTGGGGTGCTGGCTACAACGGCCAATACCATTATCCCTTTTGCCGTTGGCGTAGATATTGCCTGCCGTATGTGCCTGAGCATTTTTGATCTGCCGGCTACCGCAGTGGATACAGAGACGGATAAATTAAAAGGTTTACTGAGCGAACATACCCATTTTGGTATGGGTTGTACTACTAAGGTACATTATGATAGCTCCCTGTTTGATAGCCGTACCTGGGGCGAAACCAAAGTGATCCGTATGCTGAAAGACAAGGCATACGCCCAGTTGGGCACATCTGGCACTGGTAACCACTTTGTGGAGTGGGGTGAACTTACCCTGGCTGATGGTGCTTTGGAAGGTATACCCGCAGGTAATTATCTGGCTCTGCTTTCGCACTCCGGATCACGTGGTTTTGGTGGTAGCATTGCCGATCATTACTCCAAAATTGCTATGAGCAAAACCAAGTTACCGCCCGAGGCCAAACACCTGGCCTGGCTCGACCTGGATAAGGATGAAGGACAGGAATATTGGATTGCGATGAACCTGGCCGGCGAATATGCCAGCGCTAACCATCACGAGATCCATAACAAAATAGCCAAAGCGCTCAACTTAACACCACTTACCCGCATCGAGAACCACCATAACTTTGCCTGGAAAGAGCAGCTGGCCGATGGTACCGAAGTGATGGTACACCGAAAAGGTGCAACTCCTGCGGGAGAAGGCGTGCTGGGAATTATTCCCGGTAGTATGAGTACACCCGGGTTTGTGGTGCGCGGTAAGGGCGATGTGCGCTCTATCAATTCTGCCTCACATGGAGCAGGGCGATTGATGAGCCGTAGCGCGGCTTTTAAAACTATCGACCGTGCCGCGGTAGCCGCCAACCTGGTAGATAAACGTATCACGCTCATGGGCTCAGATGTGGATGAAGCACCGATGGCCTATAAGGACATCCATACCGTGATGGCCGCCCAAACCGACCTGGTGGAAGTGCTGGCCAAATTTGAGCCCCGCATTGTGAGGATGGCCGATCCGAGGGAAAAGCCGGAGGATTAGAGGCAAAGGATATTATGCTAAATAATCCAACATCCGGATATTTAAACCAGACCAGCAATGGTTTAGTTTAAATACTTCCGGATATTTTTCATTTGGTGTATATGTCTTTGGGTATGAAAACAAATAAAATACAGCCACTCCAAACGGGTCAGAGTGCCGTATTGGGGTAGTTCAAAGTCCGGATAAGTCAGGGTCAGATCTGTAGTTTTTGACAGACTGATCATGGGATCGAAACCATTTTCAAGCGATCGTAAAATAGCTCCTTTGTCTTTAGGGGTGCTTGACGGCTGTATAAAATCAGGCGCGGTCATTTTAATATCGAAATTCAGGAAAAGATCACGCAAAGGTTCAACCTTTTCTTCCGGATTGCGCTGCGTATCGGTACCAGGAGCCTCCAAAATTTCTGCCCCGCCCGATGAGAATTTGACAATATGCTCTGCTACCTGGCCCGCGGTCCAGCTATTTTTAAAAGGTATACTGTTAAATTGCTCCTGGGTGAAACCTGAAATGGTGTGCAACAGATCCTGCCTTGTATTTTCCAATGCTGTGGTGATGGTGGTTATCATAATTATAAGGATGATGTGAATTATTGTCGCTACGGTAAATCAATATATAAAATTACAATCCTTTATTTAATTGGCAGGGATGTAAGCACGACAAAGAATAGGCAATATGCGACAAACTTTATCGGGCCTGTTTGCCATACAGACTGTAGTTTGTAAAACCTCCTGAGGGTTCGAGTCTCTCTTTAGGATTAGGATCTAAACACGATCCTAATCCATAATAAGCCTTATTTTTCCACTATTTATAATTCTAATAGTTTATATTTTTCATCGGTTTATAAGTCTTTGCTTTTTATGTATTTTGTTGATATTTAGATTGTTATGCATGAAGTAAATTGATTATTGATTTATATTCTCTCTCCGCAGCCTGGCTTTTGCTGCATATTACGCCATAAACTTCCCTCCTTTGTATTAAATGCCGGGCCATCCGAAAGTCCGGATGCTGTAACCAATTAAAAACCAATTACCTTATGAGAAAGCTCACTGTTTGTATGCTTATGGCTATGCTATGCTTTGGCTGTAAGAAAAACTCGCCGGAAAACAATTCCGATCAAGCTAATGCTGTCAAGAACAAAACGCTTGCCGCTGTTCCGATAGGCAAATCAACCTCCAAAAAGATCTTTATGCACTGGATGCCCTGGTTTGAAACACCGGAGTCAAAAGGCGCCTGGGGTTATCACTGGAAAATGAACACCCAAAATCCCGACATCATTACCAACGGTCGCCGGCAAATTGCCGCTTATTACTACCCGCAGACCGGGCCCTATGCCTCCAGTGATCCCGATATTATTGAGTATCAGTTATTACTCATGAAATACTCAGGTGTTGATGGCGTTACCATCGACTGGCCCGGTACCCGTGTTCAATATGACTATCCAGACAATCTCAATAATTCCAATGCGCTGATAGCCAAGCTGAATGCGGTAGGTTTGCAGTTCTCCATTGTGGAGGAAGATCGTAACTGGGATGCCGGCCAAACCAGCGGTGCCCATGGCGATTTTACCTATATGCAAAGCAACTACTTTGGTCAGAGTAATTACCTTAGGGTAAACAATGTACCGGTAGTGCTCAACTTTGGGCCAATAACATTTCACTCCTCATCAGAGTGGGATCAGATACTGGCCGGACTGAATCCGAAACCCAAAGTTATTCCGTTGTACGGCTTTACCAGCCAGGTTGGTGCCAACAATGCTGGTGGCGAATTCCCGTGGATATACCAGGATCATCCAACTGTGGTGAATAACTATTACGCACAGGCATCTAGCTTTCCGATCTCTGTAGGCGTGGTATACCCGGGCTTCAACTCCTTTTACCAAGCTGGTGGTGCCAGTGGGCCAACCTGGCAAATCGCCTACAACGGTACTTCAACTTTTAGTACCATGTTGGATAAAGCCCTGGCATCAAGTGTAGGCATCATCCAGTTTGCCACCTGGAATGACTATGGCGAAGGTACCATGATCGAGCCCACTGTTGAATTTGGGTATGGCTTTTTAACCACCATGCAGCAAAAATTGGGTGTACCTTACCATCAGCATGAGTTGGAGCAGATCTACCGTTTATACCAGTACCGCAAACAATACAAAGGTAATTCCAGCGTGCAAAACCAGCTTAATCAGGTGTTTACCTATTTTGCCAATGTGCAGCCCGTTGATGCCGAAAACCTGATGAACACCATTGGTGGCGGTGGTACTACGCCTCCTGTTACTACGGGTGTAAGTATCAAAAACCGGTGGCTGAATACTTACCTGTACGAGGATAACGGGCAGGCTAAATACAGCTCATCAAGCACTGTAGCCAATGGTAAATGGACGTTGGAGCAGGTTAACGGACATACCCGTATCAAAAATGTAGGTACCGGTCATTACCTCAACATTGAACATCTGTACAGTTATGCCGAAAGTACCGCTGTTCCGGATAGTTTTTATAGCAGCTATTGGGTGTTGGAAGATTACAATGGCTACAAGCGCCTCCGTAATGAGTGGCAGAATACCTATCTGAATCTTGAAAACCAGAGCGGGTTTGCCCAATGTACCGCTATTGGAGCTACTGCCGAAAGCAGCCAGTGGACGATTAACTAATTCCCCGAGCCAAGGGCAACAATTTTAAAGAGATGTGAAACTTACGAAGTTTTTAAAACTTCGTAAGTTTTTAAGTTTATACCATAAGCAGGGTGTGCAGCATGCTGATTAACCTATTCAATGGAAAATAAATGAGGCCGGTACAAGATTCGAACTTGCGGACATTCCTTTTGCAGAGGACTCCCTTGAACCACTCGGGCAACCGGCCATTTTATATAATAAATTACAGAAATTTCTGTAATTTATTGCGCACTTCACCCTACCCGGCCGTGCACCGGTTAAGCAAAACAAATCAGGGTAAAACAACCGCTGTTGCTTTTAAATATTCCTGTTTTCCTACGTGGATTTTTCGCTCACTCAGCCCAGGCACTACCTGCTCAAGAGCCAGTTCGAACCACGACTTTCAGATCCAGAATCTGATGTGCTGCCGTTGCACCATAGGAAAATAAATCCTTGTGGAAATAAAAGGACTTGAACCTTTAACCAACACCGTATAAGGGTGACGCTCTAACCATTGAGCTATATTTCCTTTGTAATCACTAGGGTAACCCGGATTCGAACCGGGACCTCCTGCTCCCAAAGCAGGTAATCTAGCCAATTGATATACTACCCTGAAATTTCTCCCTAAAGCAAAAAATCCCCTTAGATTTATCTAAGAGGATTCGCGTGTTTGATTATATTTTTTTCAATACATAGCTATCCCATCCGATAAATCGGTTGCGGTATGCAGCATTGTATTGTTGTTGTTTTCATGATACAATGATACGCAATTAATTTATAAAATCAAGAAATTTCTGAAATTATTTTATTTGTAATCTATTTCGCCCTCGAATAACTCCAGGAGTTTATCTTTTGCTTTGATGCTTTCGTACTTAAATGCACCTATCATCATACCATAGCCAAATAGAAACATCGATAAGGCGATGAGTGGTGGCGGGGAAAACTTATTTGGAGTAGCCCCTGTTAAATATATTATGGCGCCAAAACCTGTCATACCAAACCAGATACACATAAACAAAGTAACCAGTATGTGCATATACATGATGATATGTACCCGGCTGCCGGTCAAATAACTTTCGGTAGAACCTTTAATAAACGGCAGGAACGAATTACGATGAAAAATTATTCGTATGATTTTGAAACGGTTATCTTCCACGTACCCTTTAAAGAAATAAGCAGATTTACGAACGAATAATTTTCTAAAGGTAAATGGTGTGACAGGTTCAATTTCGGTTGCTAAGCGTTCCTGTACCTCTGCGGGCTTTAGTTGGGTTACGATATAGAAATTTTCGTAGGGTAATAATCTCATGATAAGAATGTACTGGCCATAAAGTTAATTATTTGAAAGTAATGATCAGCTTTTACCTGGCAAACGCAAAGGTGCAGGGGATATTTTTTATAAATAAATAATATTTTCTTCATAAAACACTTGCAATGAGCAGGTTTTATACTTAAATTTATACAACCAATTGTTCTAAAACCTTAATTTCAGGAGGATTCGTCATGAAGAAAAAAGCTACGATAGTTCCTCAGCCTGATAAGACTGAAGCTATTCATTCAGAATTGCACACCAACCAAGCCACTACACCCAAAATGTACCGCGATCATAAAGTATGTGATCATTACACCCATGGCAGAGCTAACAAGTATCCATTTGGCAGCAGCCACGGGCCGGCCTGTTTCTAAAGGCCACCCCTTTTTAATTTATGCTTATACAGGCACGGTCAGGTACCTGATTTGTTTCTTCAGCCTCCTGGTATAAGAGATTTTATGCATTTGACTGTCGGGTGGCGCTAATGCCAATCGTGGCCGCACCATCTGCATTGCTTAGCCAGCGGCGTGCGGGCCAATTTTTTACATACAGGGCATAAATTAAAAAACACTTCGGCGGGGTTATCTTTCAGAATACGCTCCGCGCAGTTCAGCGTAAACTTTACATATCCCTCGCCCAGATAGTTTAATATCAGCGGGTCATCACTTAGCCAGCCTGTTTTTAAATACATGCGGGTTGGCCTTACATCTGTTGCTCCTTCCAATTTAATGGTTGATACATGATGCCTTAAAGCTTTACGCTCTTCCCAATTCATCAACTCCATATAATGGGCTATAATATAGTCGGCTTTTTCTATGGTGATATCATCCATTTTTTAAATATCTCAAAAAAAATTTAATTTATTAAGCCGTACCAACAAAGCCTTGATTTATTCATTCACCTTCTTCCGCGTTTTTATCTTTTGTTTTTAAGTAACGATACTGTTACTACTTCCATCAAAAACAATTACCTTGAATAACTAAATTTGAATACAGCCTTCAAATTCAAAACCTATGAGCCAGATTAATAAAGAAGATATCAAGCAGGAAGTATTTGACCTTTATGACGACTATGCGCACAATCGCCTTAATCGCCGTGCATTTGTTGAAAAACTTTCTCTGTATGCAGTGGGCGGTTTAACCGTACCTGCGCTGATGAGTTTCCTGATGCCAAATTATCAGACTACTGCGGAGGTTAAGGCCGATGATCTGCGTTTGGAATCGGGATATATCAACTATACATCGCCAAAAGGTGGCGGAACAATTAAAGCCCTTTTATCAAAACCGGCAGATGCCAAAAGTAAACTTGGAGGTATAGTAGTGGTTCATGAAAATCGCGGACTGAACCCCTACATTGAAGATGTGGCCCGAAGAGCGGCCCTTGCCGGGTTTATTACCCTGGCTCCCGATGCCCTGACTCCCCTTGGAGGCTATCCAGGTAACGATGATGATGGTCGTGCGATGCAAAGCAAGCGAGACAAAGCCGAAATGGAAGAGGATTTTATAGACGCGTTCCATTACCTGAAAGATCACAAAGATTGCAATGGCAAAGTGGGTGTTGTAGGCTTTTGCTTTGGCGGCGGAATTGCCAATATGATGGCCGTGCGCGTTCCGGAACTGACAGCTGCCGTTCCTTTTTACGGGGCCCAGCCCACCATTGCCGATGTTCCTAAGATAAAAGCACCATTGCTATTACATTACGCGGCACTGGATACACGCATTACCGAAGGCTGGCCACCATACGAAGCCGCCTTAAAAGAAAATGGCAAAAAATACCAAGCCTATATTTATGAAAATGCCAACCATGGTTTTCATAACAATACCACGCCCCGCTACGATAAAGCCGCTGCAGACCTGGCCTGGAAAAGAACCATTGATTTTTTTAGTGAGTATTTGAAAAACGGGTAATGCCCTCTCCAATGTCATTTCGATAGAGCCAGGGTGGGTGAGAGCGTTGCGCGAAAGAGAAATCTTCTGCTTGGTGCAAAGCTTCAGCTTTAAGTCGCAGAAGATTTCTCCTCGTACCTCGTTCGAAATGACATCTTTTGGTTATATTGTCGAACCAGCTTACCCTCCCCCTCAATGCGCATCCGGTACAGTCACCTTCACCGCTTTTGCTTCTTTCCGTCTTTTAATAGTTATGATAACCAAGGGGATACAGCAGGCATTTAAAATAGCCAGTAGTAAAAACGCATCCATATAACTCAATAAAAAAGTTTGCCTAACCACAATGTTCTCCAGCGCGTTGATGGATTGCTGCAGAGCACGCAGGTAGTTAGAACCGTGCGCCATGAAGTTTTGGATAAGCGATTGCTGCCGCATCATAGTTTGCGGATCTGAGGCGGTAACATGCGTGATCAGGGCAGTGCGGTTGGCTGCCTCCCGGTGTGCTATGTAGGTGTTAATTAAAGCAATGCCGAATGAACCACCCATTTGCCGCATCATATTATTTAGCGCCGCGCCTTGTGGTATCTCTGCCGGTTTCAATTCCGAAACAGCCAGGGCTGTTAATGGAACGATCAGCAAGGCCGCGCTAAGTCCCCGGAAGATTAAAGGGATAAAAAAGTATGCTCCCCCGGTGGCCAGGTTTGATCCCGACATGATATACCCAAATGCCGCCGAAAGGCCAAACCCTAAAATGATGAGGTATTGTGGCCGTAGTCCGCTTTGCAGCATCTTACCTAAAAAGGGAGAGATCATAGCCGCCATCAAAGTACCCGGCAGCAGCATGGTACCGGTTTGGAATGCCGAGTAACCGATAATGCGCTGTGAAAACAAAGGGAAAACAAACACGTTGCTAAATAAGCCAAAGCCCAAAACAAAGGTCATAATAGCCGAAATGGATAAGGTGGTACTTTTTAGCACCCGCAGGTTAATAACCGGGAATGGCGTTTTTAACTCCCACCAGATCAGGGTGGCTATTGATAGTGCCGAAATAATGCAGAGCACCAGGATGTAAGTTGCTGCGAACCAGTCGTCGGTTTGGCCGCGCTCTAAAACCACCTGCAACGAGCCCACGCCGACGGTGAGCAGAAAAATACCGAGCCAGTCGATGCTCCGGCCATCATTTGATCTTTGGGTAGGTTTAAGGTAGATGTAGGATAAAAGCGCTGCCGCGATCCCGATAGGAATATTGACATAGAAGATCCATTGCCACGTTAAATTATCCACGATATAACCGCCCATTACCGGACCGATGGAGGGGCCGATAATAATACCCAGACTGAATATGCCGCTGGCGGTTGCCCGTTCTTTTGGAGGAAATGTTTCAAAAAGGATGGACTGTGAGGTGGATAATAATGCGCCACCACCGATACCCTGCAGAAAACGAAAGGCCACCAGTTCCCATAAATTAGTAGAGAACCCGCACATGGCCGATGCCAGCGTAAATAATAAAATAGAGCCGATGTAATATTGTTTCCGGCCAATCTTTTCGGCTAAAAAGCTGGTCATGGGAATGATGATCACGTTGGCAATAGCGTAGGAAGTGATCACCCAGGCAGTATCTTCAAGAGAAGCGCCCAGGTTACCACTCATGGTATTGATGGATACGTTAACAATGGTAGTATCAATCAGCTCAATAATGGTTGAAGTGATAATGGTGATAACGATGATCCATTTTCTGAATCCGGTTTCCATAAAGGATATGTGTATATGATTTTAATAAATAGGGGTTCTTAAGATAATTCGAATGGTATTGCCCTAATTGGACAGATCACGACCAAAATCCTTTTGCCTGGATGTTGGAATGGCCCAGGTTTCTTAACAAGCTGCGTAGTTCAACCACCAGTCCACGATTTCCGGTGAGGTAAAATGAGGTGTGCGGTGTGCAGTAGCCCTGCTCCATTAGCCAGGTAGCCAGTGCATATTGGTTGGTTAGCGTGTTTAGCGGTGAATGAAAATAATCCTTAACTAATTGCCCGGTGTGTGGACTGTCCAGTAATACGGCGCCGTCAAAACGGATTCCAGGCAAAGTGAGCTGTTGTAAGGCTAATAGGTGCCCCAGACTACTGGCATCGCCCAGGCCTACTACCAGGTTGGTAGGATGCGGTGCCTGGTGTGTAGTGCCTATCTTGATGTATTGAATCGTGTCGCCGGCACAAAGCTGCCTTGCCCAGCGGCTTCCGCAGCCATCATGCGCGATATCGACGAGCAATGAGCAAGTGGCGGTATCCGCATCCCAGCCAAATGGGGTATAATCGCGGTAGCATGACTCGCCCACTTTGAATTTAATATAGGGTACTTCGACCCATTGGCGCATATCAACAAGGGGTAAATGCAGGTCGATCTCTATGATGGTAGCGGAGTCCCAAACACGCACTTCCAGCACCCGCCCGGCCAGGAGCAGTTGCGGTCCGATGAATTTTACCGCTTTGTTTTTTATTTGTTGTAAAATAGATGTTTCCATGTAATATATTTTTGATGGTACAAAGAAACTGGCTTTTTATGTGTAAGTAAATGGCGGCTTTGGCGTAATGATAGGACTATTTTCGGTATTGCTCCCGAAATGCGATTGCCGAGGTGCCCGTTACTTTACGGAATAAACGAGAGAAATAGGAATGATCGGTATAGCCCAAAGTATGGGCGATTTCTTTAACTGTGAGTTGGCTATAGTATAACAGGCGTTTGGCTTCCATGGTTACTTCCTGCTGTATCCAGTAACTTACAGGGAACCCGGTGATCTTCTTCAACGCTTCGCTCAGGTAAGCTTCAGACACGTTAAGCATGGAGGCATAATCCGCCGGACTTTTATTTGATCGTAACTCGGTTACCAGCAGGTTTTTGAACTGGCTGGTGAGCTGGGCCGGACGGGAGACTTTTAAATTTGTACCGGTATATCCGTTATAACAGCCTGCCGCGATGGTTAAAAAAGATTTTAGCAAGGCATGGATGGTTGTTGCATAAAAGGGATCGGTATCATCCTCATTATATTTTTCGTAGAGCAATGTCAGCAGGCTTTTGCATTGCCGGAGCTGTGTATCATTGAACGTGTAAGGTTGCTGAAGGAATAGCTGCCCCTCAAATACATTACGGCACTGAGGAGGAATTAAGGAGGTATCAACCCCAATAAACCAGCCATCTGTATGTTCGTTACGGATGCGTTGATGCACCTGGGTTGGCAGGATGTAATACAACATACCGCCGGATAAATGAACCTCGTTAAAATCGATCATCAAAGATCCGGAACCTTGTTCTATCACAAAAAAAATATAATGATCATCCCGGTGCGCCTCAAGCACCCGCGGATCCACCTCTACAGGGTCGCCCTTTTTAAAATATTTTAGGTGCAGGCCAAAGTCGGTACGGTCCTTTAATAAATGAATGGGGATGTTGCTCATTGTTCAAAAGTAATCATTTTGAATATTGATGCATGGATAGCATCAGTTTTTGTAAATTTAGGTGACGTAATTTTACAAGTAAATAACATGCTTATGCTGAACGATGTACTGGCCGGTTTTTATGAGCGAGATCTTCGTAAATTAATAGAGGAAGTGAACTTATTTAAAAGTGAAGATGATCTTTGGCGCATCCAGGGCACGGTTAAAAACCCCGCCGGAAACCTGGTATTGCACCTCATTGGCGGCCTCAACCACCTTATTGGCGCAACGCTTGCAAAAAGTGGTTATATCCGAAACCGTGATGAAGAGTTTACCCGCAAAGGTGTAAAAAGAGAAGAGCTTACCAGCGGGCTGGAGGAGTTGATTTTGCTGATCAATCGAACCATAAATAACCTCACTCCAGAACAGATGGAGGCGGAGTTTCCCATATTTTTCGACAAGCCGCATACGTCTGTGAGTTATGTACTGGTGCAGTTGTTCGCTCATTTGAATTATCATTTGGGACAAGTGAATTATATTAGGCGGGTGTTGGAGTAAGCGAGGTACATTTATTCATTATCAGGAAAGCCCTTTAGTAATTGCCTCTGTAACATTCCGCATTTTCCTTAGTCACAATCTTTGGATGTAACCTAACATAATTGTTATGTTGTTTAGGCTGCACCGATTAAAAAAGGATATATCTTAGACTAATATTTAAAATATCAATTCACGAACAAAACAAACTTGGCGCCTGCAATATTATAGGGATGCTGAAGTTTTTAATAAAATACTTTTAACATGGCTATTAACTTACAAAAGGGACAAAAAATAGATCTCGGTTTATCAAAAATGACAATTGGTTTGGGCTGGAACCCAAACGAAGGCACAGGGTACGATTTTGATCTGGACGTATCGGCAATTATGATAGACGAGAACCGCTTTGTTCCGCAGGATGAATTTTTTGTTTTTTATAATAATGTCGACTCGCCCGACACGGCCGTTCACCACACCGGCGATGATCCGTCTGGCGGCAACAGCGATGGCGGCGATGACGAATCCATCAATGTGGACCTGACCAAAGTAGATCCCAAAATACAGGAGATATTATTTGTAGTAACCATACACGAGGCGCAACCCCGCCGTCAAAACTTTGGCCAGGTGCGCGACTCCTACATCCGTATCATTGATGAACTAACCGGCAGCGAGGTTTGTAAATATGAACTGGGCGAAGATTTTTCGATCGAAACGGCTGTTGAGTTCGGCAGGTTATACCGTCGTGCCGGCGCCTGGAAATTTGAGGCATCGGGCGTGGGCTATAAGGAAGACCTGGCCTTCTTTTTAAGTAAATATTTTAAAGGGCAGATCATTAAGTAAAAGGAGCCTCACCTAAATCCTCTCCCAAGGAGAGGACTTTAATAAAAGGTTTTTTTAAAACCCTCTCCTTTGGAGAGGGCAGGGTGAGGCTATTAAATTATACAACTATGGCAATTAATTTAGTAAAAGGTCAAACAATTGACCTGCGTAAAAATGATAAAGGCGAGAGTTTTGATCTGTCGTCGGTTACTATTGGCTTGGGCTGGGATGTAAAACAAAGTGGTGGTGGCGGCTTTTTGGGCAAACTTTTTGGCGGCGGCGAAGAGGCTGAATATGATCTGGATGCTATCGCTTTTCTGCTGGATAAAAACGGCAGAGTAGTCGATAGAGGCCGTTCGTTTCAAAAGCCAAATGGTAATACTGTGAGCCTGTACGAAGGTGATGTGATCTATTTCAATTCTATGCGTCACCCGTCGGGTAATATCTGGCTTACCGGCGATAACCGCACCGGTGCGGGCGATGGCGACGATGAGCAGATCATCGTTAAATTGGATTCCCTCGACCCAAAATTCGATCGTATCCTTTTCATCGTAGCCATATACCAGGGACGCAAAAATAACCAGCACTTTGGTATGGTGGATAATGCTTTTATCCGCGCGGTAGATAATCATGGCAAGGAGATAGCCAAGTTCAGCCTCTCCGGTGATTCCACGTACAACGGCATGTGCTCCATGACCTTTGCCGAAGTTTACCGCAAAGACGGCACCTGGAAATTCCGCGCCATCGGCGAGCCGCATACCACCGACAACTTTTTAGAAATACTTAAACAATATTAAAAAAGAGGCAAGATGTTAGAATCAAGAGCCAAGAATTAGGACCTCCCTTGTCATGCTGAATGTAATGAAGGATCTACTCGTCAGGCATCGCCGACCAATAGATCCTTCGCTGCCGCTCAGGATGACAAAGGTTTTTTGTCTTGATTCCTGACTCCAATCTCTTGATTCTCTCCTCTTGACTCTCTTTCCCAGAACCATGCCTTATTACCAGCACTATTCTTTTGATCTTTGGCTAACACTGATCCGTTCCAATCCTGATTATAAAACTGAGCGTACTAAGATATTTCACCGTGATTTTAACCCATCGGGTAAAAGTATTGATGAAGTGGCCAAGGCATTTCGCACTGTCGACTTGATGTGTAATGCCATTAACGAGCGTACTGGCAAAAATATCGATGCCGAAGAAATGTTCCTGATGGCGATCAGCCTGATCAATGATAACCAGTTGAATTTGAATGATATCGATGCCCAAAAGCTTTATGCCGATATGGAAGCTCTGGTATTTAACTACCTGCCTACGGTTTACGAGCCTGTAACAATTGAGATATTAGATAATCTAAAACAAAAAAGTGGTGCTACGTTTAGCTTGCTAAGCAACACCGGTTTTATAAAAGGAGCAACATTAAAAAAGGTACTGGCCAAATTAAAGATAGATAAATACTTTGATTTTCAGCTGTACTCAGACGAGGTGAGCATGTCGAAACCAAACCTGGAGTTTTTTAATTTGATGCTTGAAAATATTAAACAGATCAATACAAAAAAAAATATAACTTTAGCTGGCATCATTCACATCGGCGATAACCCTAAGGCCGATATTGAAGGTGCCGCGGCGGCAGGCATAAAAAGTTTGCTTGTCAATTCAAACAACACATCCATTTCTTCATTATTAACTTATTATAGATAAAAGGATTTTTGGAACAAAGAACAAAGATTTTTGGAGTAAGGATTTTTTGACTTACAGAATAAAGAAATCACTAATTCACTAAATCATTAATTCAATAATTGGCGAATGAACACTACCTATTCATTACATCATATCAGCAATGCGCAGGCATTTGGGTTTAATCCGGATGACTACAGTCGTTTTAAGTTTGGGGATGATGCGGTGGCCAAGTATTTTGGCACACACCTGGCCGATGGCTTTATCAGGGATTACCTTACCGAAAACCCCATCAAACAGCAAATTGTGGTGATATCAAGCCCGTATTCGTTTATCCCGACGGCTACCTTCGCCATGAAAAACTGGTTTGTGGCCCGACTTAACCGTTGGCTGGCCCGGCATGGTTACCCGGTAGTGCAGGAAACCAAGGTGCACCGCACCATAACTTACAAGGAAGATTATGGTGAGCTGGATGCAGAGCAAAGGATGAACCTGATTGGTAATGATTCGTTCCATATTGATAAGGATTTTTTACAGGACAAAACGCTGATATTTCTGGATGATATCAAGATAACCGGAAGTCATGAGCGCATGATCATGAAAATGGCGGGCGAGTATGGCCTACGCAACAATATATTCATGCTGTACTTTGCCGAACTGATCAATAAAAACATCCACCCCAATATCGAGAATTATTTAAACTATCACCAGGTAAAAAATATCTTTGATCTGGATAGCATCATCAAGAGCAATAACTTTTGCATCAATACCCGTATCGTAAAGTATATTTTAAACTACGATTTTGAGAGTTTTTGTATTTTTATTCAGGATCAAACATTTGATTTTATAAACTTGCTTTATGATATGGCGTTGGGCAACGGCTACCATACCATCGAAGCATATGAACTTAACCTGAACTTTATAAAAGAAAACCTATTTTTAAACAATCATAACTTAATTCAACATGGCAATTAACTTGCAAAAAGGTCAGCGGGAAAGCATTAATGCCCCCAAATTTACCATTGGCCTGGGATGGGATACCAACAGTTCTTCAACCGGGAGCGCGTTTGATTTGGACGCTTCTGTTTTTATATTGGGCGATAACAAAAAAATTATAGCCGACGAATATTTTGTTTTTTATAACAACTTGAAATCACCTGATGGTTCGGTTGAGCATACCGGTGATAACCTGACTGGAGCCGGTGATGGCGACGATGAACAGATCAAAGTAGATCTGTCAAAGATTGATGCTAAAGTATCCGAAATATGCATCGTGGTAACTATTCACGAGGCTGAAGCCCGTAAACAGAATTTTGGCCAGGTGCGCAATTCTTTCATCCGGATATTTGACCCGGGTACAGGCGCCGATATTTTAAAATATGAGCTGGAAGAAGATTTTTCGATAGAAACAGCTGTTGAATTTGGCCGGATCTACAAAAAAGATAACAACTGGAAATTTGAAGCTGTAGGCGTTGGCATGAAAGGCGGTTTAAAGGATTATTTAACAAAATACCAATAATATCATATGGCTATCAATCTTCAAAAAGGACAACGGATAAGTCTGGAAAAAAGTAACGGCAGCAAATTGCAAACGATTTGTGTAGGCATTAACTGGGGCGCTATTGAAAAGAAAGGCCTTTTTGGTTTTGGCACTACCAAAGAAGCGGTTGACCTTGACGCCAGCTGCGCTTTATATGATGATAACAAACAACTGATAGATGTGGTTTACTTTGGTCACCTTAAATCAAAAGATGGCGCGGTAAAACACAGTGGTGACGATTTGACAGGCGATTTATCGGGAAATGATGGTCTGGACAACGAAGTGATCACCGTTGATCTTTCGGCCCTGAGCGCTTCGGTAAGCTATGTGGGTTTTATCCTCAACAGCTTCCGCGGGCAGGATTTTGGTACTATTCCTTTTGCGTCCATCCGCATTTATGAAGGTACACCAACCCGGGTAAACGAAGTATTTGCTACCTATGATATTGCGCATAGCAAAGATTTTGCCGGTCACGTATCTATGGCGATGGGCGTATTTTACAAAAAGAACGGCGAATGGAAATTTAACGCCATTGGCGAACCAACCCGCGACAGGAAACTGGAAGAGTCGGTGAAAACCATGGCACAGAATTATTTATAGTTCATGAATGATAGTTCATGGATCATGGTTCATAGATCATAGTAATTGGTAGTTTGTGCAAATTTTGCCATGAACCATGATCTATGAACCATGAACTAAAAAACATTAAAACTCAATAAAATCATGGAAGGCACACCAGGAAATAACGAACTAAATATAACCCCGGTTAATTTAGATATTAATCCAGCCCCGGCTACAAGTACCAATACACCGGCAAAATTGCTGGATAAGGAAGGTAATGTTGATTTAACTAACATTACTTCGGCCGAAGTTCAAAAATATGGCGAAGTAGCTAAAGCCCTTGACCCCAAGGATGTAAACTCCATTCTCAATTATGGTACAGAGGTGCAAAATTCGATGGAAAAGTATAGCAATACTTTCCTCACCTCTGTACGTACCTATAACTCTGGCGAAGTTGGCGGCCTCATCAACGAACTGCTTACCGAACTGAACTATATTGATGTGGATGAGCTGAACCAGAACGCGTTCACCTCTTTTATATCGCACATCCCTTTTATGAAAAAGCTAGTGGTTGATGCCAAAAAGCTTTTCCAGAAGTACGATACAGTAATTAATAATATTGACAAGATCACCAACAAGATCAAGGCTGGTCGCGTTAATTCATTAAAGGATAACAGCTCGCTGCAAACCATGTTTGACAGCAACGTGGGTTACATCCACCAGATGGAAGAGCTCATTATATCGGGCCAGTTAAAGTACAATGAACTGAGCGAGCAGCTGGCGCAAATGGATGCCAATCCATCGGCCTATAACGATTATGAAATTGCCGATATGCGCGACTTTGTGAACCGTTTAGACAAACGCCTGGCCGATTTGAAAGTGGTACGTTTCATCATGCTGCAATCGCTGGCGCAAATACGCGTGGTGCAAAGCAACAATACCACCATTGCCGAAAAAGCACAGTCCATCGTATCAACCACTATCCCGGTTTGGAAAAACCAGCTGACTATTGCTGTAGCCCTGAACCGCCAGAAGGAAAACGTGGAGATGCAGAAAAAGATCTCGGACACCACCAACACTATTTTGCAAAAGAACGCCGAGCTGCTGAAACAAAACAGTATTGACGTAGCTAAGGAAAATGAGAAAACGGTAGTATCGCTGGATACTTTGAAGAAAACAACCGCGTCGCTTATTGAAACCCTTACCGAGGTTAAACGCATTCACGAAGAAGGTACCGCCAACCGCAAAACCCTCAACACCGAACTGCAAAACCTGGAAGTGGAACTGAAAAAAACGGTGACCAACGCATAATCCCAAAATACAAAACACGCGTCATTGCGAGCGCAGCGTGGCAATCCCCAATAAGCAGATCCGCTCTGTAAGTAGGGGATTGCCACGCTGCGCTCGCAATGACGTATTTCTTATTACCAGATCGTCTGTGCCCTCACAGACGCTTTATAATGGAATCACTCATATTTTAGTAAATTTGCATTTAATCAAAATTTGAGGTCGCCAAATTGATGGATGAAAGCAGGTTAAATATTTTAAATCAATCAAACCGGATGCTCAGTAAGCTGCAATTGCTTTCTGTTTTTTTTGGTGATGATATCATTTATAAAATATACCTGCGCAGCCAGGTGATCCACAAGCTTTTTGAAACCAACCCTGAGCTGGATATCAACAAGCTTGATCTGTTTCACCTGCAGTTTACTCAAAGCCTCATCGATCTGCTCCGCAAGATCAAAAAGAATAACGAAGCCAACGTAAGCCTGCTTTTTGACGAGATCCAGATCAATAAGGAAATGATCGACAGGCTAAATGATCCCTACTATACGCAGGCAAACTTCAACCTCGAAAAACAACGCCAGGCATTAAAGGTCAATCTGTCACTGCGGAAACTGTTCCAGGTACTATCAGATAATTCGACCGATAATCCACTGTCAAAAAATATCAACGCGTTCAGCTCGCGGTTCGCGCCCGACTTTTTTTATCCCGTCGCTCCAGAACTTTTGCAGGAGATAACTGCCTATAACGATAAGGACGTTTACACCGATGAGTATGCTACCATTCAGCGTAAACTGATGGGCGTTTTGTGTAAATATGAATTTAAAACCGAGTTTTACTGTGGATTGAAGGCCGGCACACAGGTAGCAGAAGTTTATAAGTTTGTTGACGACGACCGTTATTTCATTTACTTGTTAACAGATAGTTTGTTCCTGTTTCTGGATATCGCTAAGATCGCTGGTATTGATATGACCAATAACCTATCAAAAAAGGAAAAACTGGTACATGAGTTGCGGGATAAGAACGACAAGCTGGAAGGCAATGCCGCCGCCATGAAAGCAGCCATGCCCACAGAGATTAAAAATCTGCTGGCTGATAATTATAAAAAGATATCAGACATGAGCTTTATGGAAAACATTAGTAATATTGATGTACAGGCCAATATTTTAAAAAGCATGTTGAATACCGATTTAATTTAGTTTATTTAACCCGAAATTTATTCCTTACCCTGTTTATATGGACTTTTTGCACACCATCCTGGGCCCCGATATTAAAGCCGGCTTGCTCATCATTTTAAACCTGATTGTTATCGAGAGTTTGCTCTCTGTTGATAATGCCGCGGTACTGGCTACCATGGTTTTGGATTTGCCGCCCAGTCAACGCAAAAAAGCGCTTCGTTATGGTATCATTGGTGCCTATGTATTGCGCGGGGTATGTTTGTTTTTAGCAGCCTGGCTGGTGAAAATATGGTGGTTAAAGCCTATTGGCGGCTTATACCTGCTGTACCTGAGCTTTAACTACTTTAAGGGAAAAATACAAGCGGCCAATAGTGATGGCGGAGAAGAAGAGGTGGATAAAAGCAAAAACTGGCTGTACCGCTCAACGGTGGGTGTATTTGGCGTGTTTTGGGCTACTGTTGCTCTCGTTGAGCTGATGGACCTTGCCTTTTCTATCGATAACGTGTTTGCTGCTGTGGCCTTTACAGATCACGTGGTGCTGATATACATTGGTGTATTCATCGGCATCCTGGCTATGCGTTTTGTAGCGCAGGCTTTTGTAAAGCTGATGGAGAAATTTACTTTTCTGGAGACTGTTGCTTTTATAGTGATCGGTGTGCTGGGGATTAAATTATCGGCATCATTGTATGTGCATTTTAACGAAACATCATCCTTCTCTAAATTTATGGAGAGCGAAAAGGCTGACATTTTCACTTCAGTATTTACCGTAGGCATATTTATTATCCCGGTATTAACGTCGCTGTTATTTAACTTTCCCAAAAGGCACACCATCGAGCCGGAAGTAGCCGAAGCAGCAGAGGATGTGCTGGATAAGCAATAATGATTGTTTATTGATTCATTAGCTCATTGGTTCATTTGTAGTAAATCGGCAACAATGCAGGTTTATGCTGTTAAAACCAATGAACTAATGAGCCAGTGAACCAATGAACTAATAAAGATGAATTTAAATAAAATAATAGCTTCCATATTTGGCATCGGATTTTTAAAAGGTGGTGGTACCTATGCGGCTATAGTAACCTGCGGATTTATCTGGCTGTTATGGCAAAGTCCGGTGTTGCAAAACCCCTGGTATTTGGTTGCCATTACCATTGTGATAACCCTGCTGGGCGTATACGTAAGCAACAAGGTTGAACCTGATTGGGGCGAAGACAGTTCGCGCGTGGTGATTGATGAGGTTGCCGGTATGCTGATAGCCGTGGTATTTGTACCCATGAATATTTATACCCTTATCGGCGGACTTATCCTGTTTCGCTTTTTTGATATTGTAAAACCCCTGGGCATCCGCAAAATGGAAGCCCTGCCCAGCGGTACCGGCGTTATGATGGACGATGTATTGGCCGGCGTTTACGCCAATATACTGGTATGGGCCGGCTATCTGGTCTGGGTTTTATTTGTGCGATAAAAATAGACCTAATCCCGGATTTATTTCGGGAACACATAAAGACTTACGAAGTTTTTAAAACTTCGTAAGTCTGCTTTTTAACATAAGTAATCAAGAGGCCGTATCTTAAAATGGATACGGTTTTTTTATAATCAGAATTTTATAAAGTATTGATAACGTGTTTTGTTTTTATATTTTTGTAGCGGTTTAACAATACTCCTATGAGGTAATTTCTTACTTCCGGCACCAGGCGCTAACCCGTCTGTTCAAATCAGCTCCCCGATCGTACCGGTCCGGGCAGATTTCTCTGTTTAATCATTTTTATTATTAATCGCGTGCATGCACCACGGGTGTTGTGCTATGCTCAATTTTTTGTATGAAATCAAATCATCGATCCATAGTGATCTTTATTGTTATAACCGTTTTAATTGATACCGCCGGAGTAGGCATCATTCTCCCTGTTTTACCCAAACTGCTGACCAATATGAGTCATGCGGATATGGGTACGGCTGCCCGGTATGGCGGCTGGCTCACCTTTGTTTACGCCCTGATGCAATTTGTATTTGCGCCTGTATTAGGCAACCTGAGCGATGCCTATGGCCGCAGACCGGTATTGTTGTGTTCCTTACTGGGTTTTAGCCTGGATTATATTTTCCTGGCCTTTGCACCCAGTTTCTTTTGGTTTTTCATTGGTCGTACCATCTCCGGTATAACGGGCGCCAGCTATGTGGTTGGCTCTACTTACATGGCCGATATCAGCTCGGGCGAAGAACGTACCAAAAACTTTGGCTGGCTTAACGCCGCCATGGGTATTGGGTTTATCCTGGGACCTGCCATTGGCGGTTTACTGGCGCAGTTTGGCTTGCACGCGCCATTTATAGCGGCAGCAGCTTTAAGTTCGCTTAACCTGATATTGGGTTACTTCGTCCTGCCCGAATCACTGGCTTTGGAGAACCGCAGACCGTTCGACTGGAAAAAGGCCAATCCACTTGGCGCCATCAAGTACCTGCGCAATTTTAAAGGCGCGGCGGTATTGATCGCTTCTTTGCTGTTTTTATCGTTCGCGAGCCACAGCATGGAAACCATCTGGACATTTTTTACCACCGAAAAGTTCCATTGGCGCAGCAGCCTTACCGGCCTTTCATTGGCTTGCATGGGTGGGCTTTTTATTGTGGTACAGGGTTGGCTGGTAGGCTTTTCGTTGAAAGCTTTAAAAGAAAAAGGCACAGCCTATGTAGGCTTGTTCTTTACTTTTTTGGCCTACCTGAGTTTTGCTTTAACGCCCTGGCAATGGGGGCTGTTTGCTGCCTTGGTGATCTTTGCGATAGGCACTATCGGCGAGACGGCATTGCAGGGTATCCTGTCAAACAGCGCTCCTGCCAACGAGCAGGGCGAACTGCAGGGCAGTTTCAGCTGCCTGAAGGGTTTGGTGACCATCATAGCACCGCTGGCTTTTGCCAATATTTTCGCGACGTTCAGTCACCAAGGACAGGGGAACTATTTTCCGGGAATGCCTTTTTTGCTTGCCGCAGCGACGGTTTTGATCAGTTTGTTGCTGTTTATAAAGGCCGATCAAAAGTATTCGCCTGAGGATGATCCAAGGGTAGAAAACAAAGAAGAGATAAGCTCTTCCGTTTAATTTGTAATTTAAAAGGTCGCTCCACCTGGATGCGGCCTTTTTCTTTTTGGCAATAGGCTTATTTATAAGTTTCCCTTTCTGATCTCTTCTACTGCGTAGTTGACCGCACGAGCCGTTAAAGCCATATATAATATCGATGGACTTTGATTGCCGGTGCTGGTCATGCAGGCACCATCGGTAACAAATACATTTTTACACAGGTGTAATTGGTTCCATTGATTCAGCAGCGATGTTTTGGGATCCTTGCCCATACGTACACCACCCATTTCGTGAATATCCAGTCCGGGCGCTTGTTTGTTTTCATGCTTCTGGATGTTGGTGCAACCCGCTTTCTCCAGCATTTCGGTGCTCTGGGTTAAAAAATCCTGTATCATGCGTTCATCATTATCATCGTATTCCACAGAAGTGATCAAGAGTGGGATGCCCCATTGATCTTTTTGATCTTTACTGAGACGTACATGGTTACTTTCTTTGGGGATGGTTTCGCCTTGCAAGTACATGTACACCTGCCATGGTCCGGGTTCTGTTAAGGCATCTTTAAAATCGCCACCAATGGATGGATGAACCTGCCCGTATGGCATAGGGCTGCGATAAGCCCCCATAAACGTAGTAAAACCGCCTTTATAATCTGTTTCCTGTTGGTGCAGGTTACGGTAATTGGCCAGGATTAACTCTGTAGGGTTTCGGCCAAAATAATACCGGTCCAGAAAGCCATCCATGCCTGCAGTTACCGATGCGCGATAGTTTTGGAAGGCCACATATTTACCCAATAGCCCATTATCGTTACCCAGGCCATTTGGGAAGCGGGCCGAGGTTGAATTCAGCAGGATGAGGTTGGTATTTAGCGCTGATGCATTCATGAAAATGATCTTTGCTTTATATTCTATCACCTCTTTGGTATTGGTGTCTATTACTTTTACGCCGCTTGCCCTGCCCTGCTTTTCATCATAAATAACGGAGTGTACTACTGAAAAAGGCCTGATAGTGAGATTGCCCGTGCGTTTGGCCCAAGGCAATGTTGAGCTTACTGAACTGAAATAGCCACCAAATGGACAGCCGCGCATACACAGGTTGCGTGCCTGGCATTTACCGCGCCCCTGGTCTAAATGAAGCTGGTTGGGTTTGGTTAGATGGGCCCAGCGCGCATGTACCAGATGACGGTCGGGATAATGTTCGCTGATCTTTTTGCTGATCACTTCCTGCACACAATTCATATCAAAAGGCGGTAGGAATTCGCCATCGGGCATGGCTTCAATACCGTCCTTATTGCCGCATACGCCTATGAATTTTTCTACATGCGAATACCATGGCGCTACATCGTCATAGCCAATGGGCCAGGCTATGCCATAACCAAAACGCTCGGGATTGGTAAACTCGTATTTACTCCAGCGCTGGCAGGCACGGCCCCAGGTAAGTGATTTACCGCCAACCTGGTAGCCCCGTATCCAGTCGAATGGCTTTTCCTGTATATAGGGATGATCTTTATCTTTTATGAAAAAATGAGCGTCGTCTTCACCAAAACCGGCCGCTTTGCTGATCAGCGGATTCTCCTCCAAAAACCCCCGTGTCATTTGTCCGCGATGTTTAAACTGCCAGGGATCCATTGTGGCTGTGGGATAATCCTTATTATGCTCCACGTTGCGACCGCGTTCCAGCACCAGGGTTTTTAAGCCGAACTCGCATAATTCTTTGGCGGCCCAGCCACCACTAATGCCCGAGCCTATAACAATGGCATCATACGTTAAATGATCTGTGTTAGCGATTGGTCTTTCTGTTGAATCGGGCATGGTGATTGAGGGTTATATGTAAAAACTATTTGCTATTTTATTTATATAGATTTCATCGATATGAATGTGTGGTTATTCTTTTATTTTACTGCTTATTGAGCTTTTCTGTTGCGCCATGATCCAAAAAGATCTGTGCGTTTGGCAGCTTTTGAAAGATCGAAGCCGGCACATCGGTAGTTATGGGGCCAGTTAAAGCCTGTGCTATAATGCCCGCCTTTTTTGCGCCGCTGGCAATCAGCACCGGGGTTCGTGCTTCGGCCAGATGGCGCAAACCCAGGGTGATTCCTTCAGTTAACTGCGGCTGTTGTGCAAAATACTTTTTTGCTACATCGATGGTTACGGGAGCTAAGGCAGAGTGATGCGCATAAGTGTTAAAATCTGTACCGGGTTCATTCAGGCCTACGTGCCCATTCATTCCGATACCCACGATCATCATATCCAACCCTCCAAGATCCTTGATGTGTTTATTCATTTGTCTACATTCTTCATCAAGATCAGCAGCCTTGGCATTGAAAAAGCGAACCTGCGTTGGCGCTATCTTTAGTTTAGAAAAGAAATGTTCATGCAGGTAATGGCTGCAGCTGCCTTCATCATTTTTATCCATACCCACCCATTCATCCAAACCCACAAAATGCGCATGACTAAAATCTATTTTTCCCTCTTTAGCATATTGTACCAGGAATTTGAACATCCCCGTTGGCGAATCGCCAGAAGGAAAGCAGATCAGTGAATCGGGTTTCTTTTTCATCTGTCGCCATATCAAATAAGCCGCTGCCGATGATAATGAATCGTAATCTTTATACTGTTGAATCGTCATGCCCGCTTATTGATGGTTTAACCAAAGGTCGATTGGTTTAGCTACTTTGGCCGAGAAGGGCAGGTTGATCTTTTTCCCTTGTCCCGCCGAAGCATAGGCCGCGTAAATGATCTCCAGTACAGCACGACCATCTTCGCCGGTTACCAGTGGTGTTTTGTCATGACGTACACAATCAATAAAATGTTTCAGTTCATGCGGGTAGCCCTGATTAAAGGCTTCCTCAAAAATGGTGAAACTCCAGCCTTTGGAGGTATCGGCCTTTTCCATCGCATAGCCATAACCTTCGCGGCTATAAGTAACGGCTGCATTGCCCATGAACAGGTCGGCATAAATTACGCCCCCGGTACCATATATCTCGCAACGATCGTCCATGCCGCCATGTTTAGCCCAGCTATTTTCGGCTACGGCAGTTACCCCATTCTCAAATTCCACAATAATTACGGAGTTGTCCTCGCCTTTGGTGCGGCCCTTATGAAATACGGTGCTCATGGTGGCGTACACATTGCTCACTTGGGCGTGGTTAAGCATCCACCGAAACCAACCCAGTGCATGGCAGCCCATATCCATAATAACGCCTCCCCCGGCCAGGTTTATATCATAAAACCAATCGCTGTGCGGGCCCGAATGTTTTTCGCCCTGTTTCAGCATAAATACTTCGCCTACGGCACCATCTTTTACCAATTGCCGGGCACGTTCATATTTTGGCGCGAAGCAAAGCTCTTCGGCATACATCAGTTTTACGTTGTTGGCTTTACAAACGGCTATCATTTCGTCAGCCTCTTCCAGCGTTACTGCCAGTGGCTTTTCAATAATAATATGTTTACCGGCTTTTGCCGCTTTGATGGTAGCTATTGCATGCTGGTAATTAGGCAGGCAGATATCTACCACCTCACAGCCCGATTCGGCAATGAGTTTGTCGATATCATCAAACCATTGTGCGATGTCATATTTTTCGGCAAAAGCTTTGGCTTTGTCCAGGTTACGTGCGTATACGGCAACTACCTCGGCTTCGGGTATAAAGCGATGGTATGATTCCATGTGGATATCGGTAATAAAACCGGCTCCGAGTATGGCTACTTTGGTTCTGTTCATAGGTATATCAAGGTTCAATAAAGGATGGGGCAATGCCCATCTTTTTTACAATAAATGATGTTTAAGCGCCGGGATAAAAAGGGGCGGCGTTACAATTGGTAACCAGAATTATTTATTCAAGATTACTGAATTATATACTAAATCAAAAAAACAAATGAAAGTTTTAAAAAAGGATTTAGCATCGGCAACAAACATCATTTACGTGATCTGTAGTGTATATAGCTACTTATTTCGGCTTACACATATTTGCAATTTAAAAAGTTAATACATATTATTGTGTAATATTGACACAATGATTGTTATTTGCTGTTAATTAGTGATTTATAAACCAAGTTTAACCAACGACTAAAACTTTATGGCGAATCAATTTAAACTCCTGGCCTTGCTGGGGCTGTTGCCTGCAACCGTAGCCCTGGGGCAAACCAAATGGACAGAAAAAAGATCGGGCGATATTGCCTGGGTGACCAATACCAACGGGCAAAACCTGGGGTATTCTACCACATCGGGCGTAAAAATATTAACGGTGGATGGCTTGGCCTTTAAAGACCTGAACAAAAATGGCAAACTGGATAAGTACGAGGACTGGCGCCTGCCGGTTGATATACGTGCCAGGGACCTGGCATCAAAAATGAGCGTGGAGCAAATTGCCGGTTTGATGCTGTACAGTAAACATCAGCCTATACCCGCTGCACCAGCCGGGCCTTTCGCCGGGACCTACGGCGGTAAAGTATTTGCCGAAAGCGGTGCCAAACCTTATGACCTGTCTGATCAGCAAAAGCAGTTCCTGGAAAAAGATAATGTACGCCATGTGCTCATCACATCGGTGCTGAGCCCCGAAGTGGCGGCGCAATGGAACAATAACGCGCAGGCTTTTGTAGAAGGTTTGGGTCTGGGCATCCCCAATAATAACAGTTCCGACCCGCGGCATGGTACCGTAGCTACAGCTGAGTTTAACGCGGGTGCAGGAGGATCGATCTCGATGTGGCCTGGTTCATTGGGTTTTGCTGCTACGTTTGACCCGAAAGTGGTGGAAGATTTTGGTCATATAGCAGCATTAGAGTATCGGGCGTTGGGGATTGCCACCGCGCTTTCGCCCCAGGTTGATATCGCTACAGATCCGCGTTGGTGGCGGGTGAGCGGTACCTTTGGTGAAGATCCGCAGCTCTCGGCAGATATGGCGCGTGGGTATATCGATGGTTTTCAAACCTCTGTTGGTGATAAAGAGATTAATAGTGGTTGGGGATATGGCAGCGTGAATGCCATGGTAAAACACTGGCCAGGTGGTGGTGCAGGCGAGGGTGGCCGCGACGCGCATTATGGTTATGGTAAATATGCTGTTTACCCGGGTAATAATTTTAAACAACACCTCATCCCCTTCACCGAAGGTGCTTTTAAATTGAAGGGTAAAACAGGTATGGCCGCATCGGTAATGCCTTATTATACCATATCCTTTAACCAGGATACCAAAAACAAGGAGAACGTAGCCAATAACTATAACTCTTATATTATCAATGATCTGCTCCGGAAAAAATATCATTTTGATGGCGTGGTATGTACCGACTGGCTGGTGACGGGCGATGAAACCGCGGTTGATCAGTTTTTGTCGGGCAAATCATGGGGAGTGGAAGGATTGACGGTTGCACAACGTCACTATAAAGTACTGATGGCCGGGGTCGATCAGTTTGGCGGTAATAATGAAGTGGCGCCTGTAGTGGCCGCTTACCAGATGGGCGTAAAAGAACATGGCGAAACTTTTATGCGTGCACGGTTTGAGCAGTCGGCAGTGCGCTTGCTGCGTAATATCTTCCGTACCGGACTTTTTGAAAATCCCTATCTTGATCCGGAGACATCCAAAAGCGTTGTAGGTAATCCGGATTTTATGAATGCTGGTTACCAGGCGCAATTGAAATCCATCGTGATGCTCAAGAACAAAAATAATGTGCTGCCGCTTGCCAAAAACAAAATGGTGTATGTGCCTAAGCAATTTACCCCGGCGGGCAAAAACTTCCTGGGTATGACAACGCCCGAGAAACTGGAATACCCGGTGAATATTGAAACGGTGAAGAAATATTTTAAAGTAACCGAAAACCCTGATGAGGCAGATTACGCATTGGTGTTTATCAATAGCCCAAACAGCGGCGGTGGTTATAATAGCGACGATGCCAAAAACGGCGGCAATGGTTATGTGCCGGTAAGTTTACAATATCAAAAATACATGGCTACCGATGCCCGTGCTACCAGCATAGCAGGCGGTGATCCACTGGAAAAATTTATCAATCGTACGTATAAGGATAAATCCGCAACGGCCATCAATGTAACTGATCTGGCTATGGTGAATGATACTTATGCCAAAATGAAAGGCAAGCCGGTTATTGTTTCTGTGAATATGGCCAACCCGATGGTGTTTTCGGAATTTGAAAAAAATGCTAATGCTATTGTGGTTGATTTTGGCGTACAGGGACAAGCTACCTTAGATATTTTGACTGGCAACAGTGAGCCATCGGCACTGTTACCGCTACAAATGCCCGCGGATATGCACACGGTTGAAAAACAATTTGAGGACGTACCCCATGATATGAAATGCTATGTGGACGATCAGGGCAATACGTACGATTTTGGTTTCGGTTTGAACTGGAAAGGTGTTATTAATGATGCACGTACGGCTAAGTATAAAAAGACTGGGGTAAAGCCTTAAATTGAACATAAGAATACTCCATGTCATTTCGAACGAGGTACGAGGAGAAATCTTCTGCATTGTGCAGGGCTTCAATTGCAAATAGTAAAAGATTTCTCCTCGTACCTCGTTCGAAATGACAACTTTTTTATCTCTTCTGAATGTTTTTACTTTATCCCCAAGATTCTTCAGTAGATGCGACCGGAGAAAGCAGCTCAAGCACAGGTTCAATTTCAAGCTTGCTGGCCCATAGGTCTGCATCGAATTTTTTGAATGATGCTAAAGATGTCAGCAAATCATGGGCTGCCTCATTTTCAAATTGATCAAAATGCATGAATGTTTTACCGTCGGGTAGCAGCCAGCAGCCGTACTTAATACCCGGGTGCTTAATTTCCTTTAATTCCTTTACAATGCCCGCGATATTGGCCTGGTTAATCGGCGCAAATTCTGGTGTGGTGGTATACTGTACTCTTACTATTTTCATAATGATTTGTTTGGGTAATTGGATGAGTAAAAGTACCGGCTAAACAGCATTTGTAAAACGGGTGAAAAGGACATTTTACAGGGTGTTTTGCGACAGGGGTAAAATGAATCCGGGGCTGTCTGCACAGATGGGTATAAAATGACAAGGTTAAAACCATAAATTAGCTGATAGTAAACCTTAAAATATGACTATGAAAAACTGCTTGTTATTATCTGTAATGTTGTTGTGCTGTACTTTGGTTAAGGCTCAAAAAAATGAGCTGACCATAGTGAAAACTGATGCAGGGTTAGTTTCGGGTAGTACCAACGCGGCAGGAGATATACATATATTTAAAGGAATTCCCTTCGCTGCCCCGCCGGTTGGCGATCTGCGCTGGAGAGCGCCACAACCTGTAAAGTCATGGGAAGGCGTAAAACAATGTACAGCCTTTTCGGCTAGCCCCATGCAGCCTACGCCCCGTGAGTTTGGGGTTTACACCAAAGAGTTCCTGATCCCCGCTGAACCCATCAGTGAGGATTGCCTGTATCTGAATGTATGGACAGGAGCCCGGTCATCCGCAGAAAAACGACCGGTTTTGGTTTATATCTATGGCGGCGGCTTTTCGACAGGAGGTGCAGCCGTACCCATTTATGATGGCGAGGCGACCGCGAAAAAAGGGGTAATATTTGTGGTGATCAATTACCGGGTTGGCATATTTGGTTTCCTGGCCCATCCGGAGCTGAGCAAAGAGTCGGGCCATAGTGCTTCCGGAAATTATGGGCTGATGGATCAGCTGGCGGCATTGAAATGGATTAAACAAAATATCAAAGCTTTTGGCGGCGACCCCGATAACGTAACCATTGCCGGGCAATCTGCCGGTTCCATAAGTGTAAATTACCTGGTGGCATCACCATTAGGTAAAGGTTTATTTCAAAGGGCTATTGCCGAAAGCGGCGCAGGGTTTATCGGTCAGAACAACTCCGAACTAGCCGGGGCTGAAGCCAATGGTGTAAAAACAGCGCAGGCATTAGGCGCAAATTCCATTGCTGAATTACGGGCAAAGCCGGCCGCCGAACTGGTGGGCAAAGGTCAACAAAACCGCCCCATTGTTGATGGCTATGTATTGCCTCAAAGTATAGCGCAAATTTTTGCCGAAAGTAAACAGAACGATGTGCCACTGCTCACCGGTTGGAACGAAGACGACGCGTTTGTGGGCAAACTAAAAAACGCGGCAGATTACCGGTCCGACGTATTGGAACAATACGGGATCCGGTCCAATGCTTTTATACAGCTTTACCCGGCGAATACCGATGCCGATGCTGCAACTGCGCAGATCAGGATAAACCGCGACAAACTATTCGGCACACAGAATTATACCTGGGCCAATGCGCAAAGCGAAAAGGGCAAGGCAAAAGCGTACGTTTACCGCTTTACCCGCCGCCTGCCTGCCACTGCCGATTTTGTAAAGTATAGGGCCTTCCACTCTGGCGAGGTGGCTTATGCTTATGATAACCTCCGGTTTTTAAACCGCCCATGGCAGCCCGTTGATCATCAATTAGCCAAAATAATATCAGCTTACTGGGTGAATTTCGCCAAAACGGGCAATCCCAATGGTAAAGGATTGCCCGTGTGGCCTGCCTATAATACGCGTGATAACCAGATTATGATATTAAGCGAAAAGCCGGCAGCCACAACCCTGCCTGATAAGGCCGCTTTGGATTTTATGCTGAAAGAAGTGAGCGGAAAATAAGACTTATAATTTTTGTTGTTTGATGAGGTTTTCCAGTGCCTGCAGGTGTTTTTTAAATGCGGCGCGACCTTTTTCAGTCACCGAATAGCGGGTATTGGGTTTACGGCCGATAAAGCTTTTTTGCACCTCCATATAAGCCTCTTTTTCCAATGCTTTCAGATGCGAGGCCAGGTTGCCATCGGTAAGCTCCAGTAACTCTTTAAGCGAGTTAAAATCGTAGCTTTCATTGGCAACCAATACGCTCATGATCTGCAGGCGTATACGGTTTTCAAATGCTTTATCAAATTGTTCTAACGATATTTTCACGAATCGTATTTAAAGTGCATCACCGCACCATATATAATATGCAGCACGCCAAAACCGATGGTCCAGAGCAACAGGCCATACCCCGGAATCAGCGCGGCAAGCAAACCTAATAAAATCTCAATTATCCCCAAACTCTTTACGCCCGAATAGGTGTAATGACTGCCGGCTACCAAAGCCAGGCCATAGAATATCAGCGTGGCCGGTGCAACAATACCATAATGACCATGGTAAATGAGGATAAAAGTAAACAAGCCACCGCTTACCAATGGAATGGCCATATTGATCAGCAATCTTTTGCTACCGGTGCTCCAGAAAGGACGCCCGATTTTACGGGCTTTTTTGTACGATAACCAAAAGCCTGTACCAATGGAAAAAATAAGGACGGCGAAGGCTACCAGGAATAACTCGGTGATAAATACAATATTATCGCCCTCATAATTACCAGTTTTGAGCAGGTTGTAGCCGATACCCGCACCTATAAGTGCATAAATACCCGCCATAACGCCCGACAGGCCGCTGAGCGAAATGAACTTGGCCGAGCGCTCCATCAGGTCGCGGATAGAGCTGAGCTCGGCGTGAATGTCTTTTTCTTCCATTGAAAGTGCTTTGATTTTCAAAGTTAATAAGATAGTTTGGAATTGCAAGCGGAGGGAATAAAACGTTACAGGTACGAAGTTTAGATTTGTCATCCTGAGGAACGAAGGATCTATTCGTCGGTTTGCACAGCGTATACCCGCTCTTGGCCGCTGGAGGGCCAGTTACTTTGCAGCCACAAAGTAACCAAAAGGCTTTCAGCAGAAATGCTTCTTTGCGCTCATAGCCTTTGCCCCGCAAATCGGATAGAACCAGGGCTGCAATTATTTTGCCCAACTTCGTTCGCGCATTTCCCCTCGCTTCAGTAAAAACTTGCTATGCCCCTCCAATGGCACTTGGCCACCATTGTTCTGCCCGCTTTCGCCCGAAGCTTACCTGCTGAGGGGAAGAAAAAGCACTTTCAATCAATAATTCACTAATTCAATAATTAAACTGCGTTAGCGATAGCAGTGGATACCGGCCCGTGACTAACGCCTTGTGGCGTATGAGCGGATAGCGCGGGCCGAAGGTAACGCCATATGTAGAGGTGAGAATCAAGAGACAAGAATCAAGACAGGCCAAAACCAATTCAATAAATCATTAATTCAATAACTAATAAGGCTTATCTGCTGATGGGAAAAAAAACCTTATAATGTCGACTCCGTAATTCACCAACTCAGTAATTAAATCATGGTAATCCTTTAATCCTAAAAACGGCGCAGCCCTCTTGAACACCAATGAAAATAAACGATAAGTGAAAAATCATGGTTCAGAAATCACTAACGCTAATTCATTAATTAATCGCCTCCACCCCGCGTTTTCCTGCTAACAAACGGAGAGCCTTAAGAAGACATGACTAAGATGATGATACGGCGTGGTGAAATAAGAAGAAATCGAAGCATTGATTATTTTAATTATATTTTCAATAATTATTGAAAATTCAAAATAAATAGTAATTTTGTGTTATTGAATCGCAAGAACATAAAATTACAGCAGTATGAAAACGCTAAAAGATCATGTGATACTATTTGATGCCGAATGCCCCATGTGCAGTGTATATACCAAAGCTTTTGTTAAAACAGGCATGCTGGCCGCTGGTGGTCGGCAGGCTTACCAGCAGGTACCCGAAAGCAGCTGCCCTGTGTATGACCGCCAGCGCGCCGTTGACGAGATTGCTCTGGTTAGCTTGAAAACCGGCGAAGTAAGTTATGGGATCAGGAGCCTGTTTAAAATAATTGGCAACAGCTGTCCTGTATTCGCACCCTTGTTCGGGTTTAAGCCGTTTGTTTGGCTGATGAGCAAGCTTTATGCTTTTATATCATACAACAGACGGGTTATTATTCCGCCGCCCAAAGTTGGCGATGGGTTTGAATATCAGCCTACATTTAAACTGCATTACCGTATAGCTTACTTGTTGTTTACCTGGTTCATTGTGGGCTATACGCTTACCGCCTATGCGCATTTCTTAAGTCCGATGGTAGCTTTGGGCAATGCTTATCGCGAGTATATGATATGCGGCGGGCAGATCATTTTTCAGGGAACGATAATGAGCTTTTGGGATCGCCGGCAAACCTGGACCTACCTGGGCAACATGATGACTATTTCTTTTGCAGGTAGTTTATTGCTTTTAATTCCGATGGCAATAAACCATTGGCTTCAATTCGGGTCTGAGGTGTACGCCTTGTATTTTATGGGGGTGGCCGGATTAATGTTCCTGGAGCACATCCGCAGAACTAAGTTATTAAACCTGGGTTGGACATTAACCATTACCTGGGTTGCATACCGTATTATTTTATTGGCACTGATCTTAAACCTGAACTAATGAAACCCTACAAAAAAATTGTACTCGCCGGGGGTAACGGTTATCTGGGTACCGTACTGGCGAGTTATTATAAAGACAAGGCAAACGAAGTGGTTATACTGGCCCGTAAACAGGCTAAAACTGTTGATAACGTCCGTACGGTAGTTTGGGACGGTAAAGCCGAAAATGGCTGGACAGTACAACTGGCCGGGGCCGATATGCTGATCAATCTTTGTGGTAAAAATGTGAACTGCCGCTACACCGAAAAAAACAAGGCCGAAATCATTACATCACGTGTTTTGCCTACCGAGCTGCTTGGGCATGCCATACATAAAATGAGCAATCCGCCAAAATTGTGGATCAATGTAACTTCTGCCACCATATACCGTTATGCAGAAGACCGTCCACAGGATGAAGAAACCGGCGAAATTGGTTATGGTTTTTCTATCGATGTATGTAAAATATGGGAAGAGGTTTTCCTGAAAAGCGAAACGCCGCATACCCGCAAGATAGCTTTACGCATGGGTATTGTATTGGGCCGCAGCGATAGTGTTTTTCCACGTTTATTGAACCTGGTTAGGTTTGGGCTTGGTGGCAAACAAGGTACCGGTAAACAATATATTGCCTGGGTACATGAGCAGGATGTAGCCCGCAGTACCCAATGGCTGCTTGATCATTCCGAAATTGAAGGGGTAGTTAACTGTACTGCGCCAGCCGCTATAAAAAATGCCGATATGATGCAAACCATACGCAAAAGCTATGGCATGCCATTTGGCCTGCCTGCACCTGAATGGTTGCTTGACATTGGTGCCGTAGTGATTGGTACCGAACCCGAACTGGTACTCAAAAGCCGCTGGGTAAAACCCAAACGCCTGCTCGACTCTGGCTTTACCTTTCAATATGAAAAAGCCGAGTATGCGGTGCATGATATTTTGAGTATAAAGGGGTGAGTGGGAAGCCTTTCGCTTCTTGTGTAGATAAAGAATATTATTTGTCATCCTGAGGAACGAAGGATCTATTTATGAACCTTGCAAGGTGCGGAATAGATGCTTCACTCCGTTCAGCATGACAAATATTTTTTATTTCTCCACTGCCGCGGGCTTTCAGCCCGTGGTGATTATGGCCTCAGCTTTCAGCTGAATACTAAAGCTGAAAGCTTTAATCATGCCACCCACGAGATACGCTACGCTAATCTCGCGGGAGCGGATCCTTTCACATCACGTCATTGCTGTAATGACGTAATGGTTATTTTCTTATTCCGCGATGGCATGGTAACCCCAGTCAGCACGTTACTTGCGCTTTTCTTATAGCCTACTTATAATTTCCATAAATAACTATTATATTGTGATATGGTCATGCAAAGAGGTGGATGCATTTACATCGTCACCAATCTAACTCATTCGGTTTTGTATATAGGTGTAACATCTGATATCATAACGCGAATATGGGAGCATAAGAATAAGGTCCACCCTAAAAGCTTCACTGCCAAATATAATTGCACAAAGCTGGTTTATTATAATTTTTACCCACACATTGAAGAAGCTATTGCTGCTGAGAAGATTCTTAAAGATCGTAAACGGGAATCAAAGATAGATTTGATCAATAAGTTCAATCCTGAATGGAAGGATTTATATGATGGGTTGGCTAATGAATAGCTTTAGCATTTTTGCTCTGGAAGTAGGGGATTGCCACGCTGCGCTCGCAATGACGGGTAGGATAAACTTTTACTCGTTCTTTTCCCCCGCTTTTTTATTCACCTCTTTGGTCATCTTTAAGGTTAAAAACAATAGTAGCCCAGCAGCAATCACAATAGCTACCCAGATGAATACCGTGTAATCACGACCCGCTTTGGCTGGTTGTTTAGCTTGATAGGCTGTGTTTGGCCCAACCGTTTCATGACTAATTTGCGGGGTGTTATCCCGGATACTATCGGCAAAAAACTTAAGATCATATTCTGGCGCCTGTACCGATTGATCGCCGGCGAGTAAACGGTATGTCTGTTTGCCATCCAGGTAACTGATCAGCGATTCGGCAGATTGGTAGGCATCCACGCTCGCAACAGTTAAAGGTAAATTATCACCATTGTCAATTTGGATGAGCAAATAGCTGGCCTTGGCTGCTATCAGCAGGTCGGTAGCTTTGGCGGAGTTTAGTTCCGCTTCGCCAAGTAATTGTTTATCGTGCCCGGTAAACTGGTAAACCCATACATCCCGCTTAAAATATTTGGGTGCGCTTATGTTTAAATGCAGTTTATTGACCTGGTAACTGTCGTTTAGTTTTAGGGTGATGTAAGTGGTTTTATTGCTATCGGCCCGGGTTAGTTGAACGGGCGAAACCGGGGTGTAGCTTAAAGTAGCGGCGTACTCCGTATACACACCGGCCTGCAAAAATTTAATAGGTGTTTTGTTTTTATCGTTTACCAGCAATTTAAGATAACGGTAATTACTTGCCGGGAACGACAGCGATTGCATGTAAGTACCCTCACTGTTTACCACGGCTTCTTGCAATGGGATATCTTCCTGGATGGCGAACCATTGTTTCAGATCGTCGCTGCCTACCAGGCTTACTTTGCGCTGTACTGCCGTGTTTTGCAGTTTTATCCACAGACGATCAAGCGCCAGTCCGGTTTTATTTTCAATGGTAAAAGTGGTGCCGGTATCGGTACTTAGCTTTGCATCAACCTGGTTAAAAACCACAAAACTTTTCTGGTCTTTCTGCGGCAGGCTTCCGGCCTGTATATAAGGGATAAAATTACCCTTGGCATCAACTATCCGGATGTCGGACAGATCGGCTTTTGCTTTGGCCACAAAGGCAGGCAGCAGATTGATACGATAAAAACCGGGACTATCTACCTTGGGCAAGGCCGCCTGGTACTTGAAATTTTGCTGTGCCGATGCCGACAGCATCAAACCGCAAAATAGCGCCGTGAGGGTTAATATTTTATTCATCCTTAGGTTTGGCTTCATCATCAACAATAATTTTTTTAACCTTTTGGTACATGAATGATATCACCAGCAGTATAATGCCCAGGCAAAAGAAGGCCGCTATTTTGCCAGCTACCGGTATGTTATTGATATCGAACAAAAATAATTTAAGCAGCGTTAACGAAAACAGGCTTAACGATACTATCCGCATTACTTTTAATTTGTGGCGCATTCCCAGCCACATCAGCGCGAAAGACAGCAATCCCCACAAAATAGGCAGGCCGGTTTTGATATAAACCGTTTCGATACGATTTATAGAGTGGCTATTTCCATAAAACAGCAAATTGCTCAGCAGGCTGATCTCCAAACTTAAAAACAATACCACCGCCGCACTGATAAGCCAGGTGAACAATACCTTCATGCCGGCATCCAGGTTTTTCTGGCTCAGGCGAATAATGCGGTAAAACAACAAACCAACAAAAATAGCGGCTATCCAATGCGCCGTAAAATGACCGGCAGGCACTTTGTGCTGCTCGAGCATCAGGCGCTGCAAGTCGAAAAACTGCGGGGTTAAAGCCAGATAAACTGTAACGCATATCAGGAGTATGGCCAGCCTTATTTTTTCGTTAAAATTGAGCGCTTTTACTTTTAACGATGCCAGGTAATATACATACACAAATGCAGGCGTATACAGCATCATATATAAAATGTTAAGCGGGGTATTTGGGAAATGATGTACAAACTGATGGTTCACCTCAAACAAGCCGCTTAAAAATAAAAGCGCCAGGGCAGTGATACTGAAAACATGCCGGTCGATTGCAAACTCCTGCGGCGCGGGGGCTTTGTCTTTACTCACCAGCACCGATAACAGGTACGAGCTGATAGCCGCAACCAGTGTAGTGATAAAACCCTTATTGGCAATAACGGTAAGGCTTAAATCATTGTCTACATATATCTGGTACCAATCCATCAGCAGGCTCAGCAGCATAGCTACCCAAAGCAGCAGCGAGGTAAGTTTCATGAGCTGGATGGATGAGCGCTGATACAACCAGTAGAGCAGTACCGTTTCGGATGCCCAGAATATAGTGATGCTGTGCCCATGTAGCTGTATTGGCGCAGCCAGCGAAATAAAGGTAAGCGTTATGCCGATGAGCAGGTACAAAATATTGGTATCAACCTTGCGATTGCGGAACAGCACGTAGGACAATACCAGGTTTACCACGCCCAGGCTTATACAAAACAAGCCGCGGAACTGCTCTTCCTTCATCACCGTAAGCAAATACAGGCCTGCGGCAAAATAAAGCGCAGTGTTGCTCAGCAGGATGGTAAAATCCGAGGCAATGAATTTTTTATTTTCCTTAACATTATGCGCCACATTGATAATAAAGTATAGCACATAAAAAATGCTGGCATAAATAAAGCCTATGTGGTACGATGGCGCGGTAAGCGTATATAGTACCGATGCGAAAACAATAACCGTAAACACAAAACTGATAATGTTAAGCACCCGCCAGGCTTTAAAATAAGATATGACAAGCAAGCCGGTATTCAAAATCAGCAGATATATAAATAAAGCATCGTAATTGGCATGCCCGGTACTTACCATAAACGGACTGGCAAAACCACCTACCAGGGCAATCACGGCCAATTCCTGCTTATCATACAGCAGCGAAAGCACCACCGCGAAAATGGTGATCACAATGAGAATAATAAAAGCTACTGTTTGACTGAACAGGTTAAACTGGTGAAAGGCCAGTGTAATGGTAAAATAAAACACAGCCAGACCGCCACCTACCAATACCGAGCTAAACGCTTTATAGCTGTTACGCAGGCGGTGCGCAATGCCAATTAAAATGGCTCCGCACACCACGCCGATACCCACACGACCGATAGGGCCTACCCAGTCATTATCAATAGCGTATTTTACAAAAAAACCGATGGCCAAAACCAGTATGGCGATACCAATTTTGTTGATCAGGTTTTCGCCGATGAATTTTTCCAGATCGGGGTGACTTTCAAAGAAAGATGGTTTCGGTTCCCTGGGTTTCGGCGCCGTATGTTCGCCGGTTTTTACAGGTCTGTGAATGGCCGACAGGCTATCTGATATCACTTCGGGCTGGCGCTCAATATGATCTGGTTTAATAAATTCGGGTTCCGGTTGTGGTTCGGGAGGTGCAACAGGTTCGGGCTGGGGAACATTAATGGGTTCATCTTTAACAACAGGCGGTGTTGGGGTGATGGCCGGTTTAGGTTCCTCCGTTTTCCTGGCCTCCTCATCCGTGAAACGCGATGTCTTTAAACGCTCAATTACTACCTTTAGCTCCAGTATTTTTAGCTCCAGATCGGCTATTTTATGGTTAATAGCGGTTTTATTATTTACCACCAAATAAATAATAAGCAGCAGTAAAAGTACGGTTACAATTTCCATAGATACAGGTTTGGCAAAAGTTAAATATAGATGATTTATGTAAGGCAAGTACATAAAAAAATATTTAACGCTGATTTACAGGTGATTCCCATTTTTGCTTATAGGTATTATTATGTCAGGCTCGCTTTTTATTAACAGGGGTAATTATTAATTTTAAAGGCCATGAAAAACATACTTTTATTGCTCTTTTTACTGCCATTAACTTCGCTGGCTCAGCAGAATTATCCTGCCACTATTGATAATTTTATGCAGGCCCAGGTTAATATCAATGGCTTCAACGGCAATGTACTGGTTGCAAGGGCCGGAAAAGTGATTTACCAAAAAGCATTTGGATACCGTAACTACGATACAAAACAATTGCTTGATACCAACTCCGTGTTTGAATTGGCCTCAGTTTCCAAACAATTCACGGCCATGGGTATCCTGATGTTGATGGAAAAAGGCAAACTCTCCTTAACAGATACCCTGCGAAAGTTTTTCCCGCAGCTGCCATATAAAGGTGTAACCATACAAAACCTGCTCACACACACATCCGGTTTGCCCGATTATATGAGCGCCATGGAAAATAAATGGGATCATAAAAAGATCGCTTTTAATGATGATATGATCAATTTTCTGGCTTCAGAAAAAATCCCGGCCAATTTTGCCCCCGGTAAAAAGTTTGAATACTCCAACACCGGTTATGCTATCCTGGCCAGCATCATTGAAAAAGTATCCGGCTTAACGTACCGGTATTTTATGTATAAAAATATTTTTGGCCCGCTGCGGATGGATCATTCACAGGTTTATAATACCAGGCGTTCATCAACAGACACCCTTGCCAATTATGCTTATGGATATGTTTTTGCAGATAGTTTGAAAAAATATATAATTCCCGATAGCTCGAAAAAAGACGATGCTGTTTTTTACCTGGATGGTATTTCAGGAGATGGCACCGTTAATTCAACAACCGGCGATCTCTTAAAATGGGATAGGGCAATAAAAAATAGTACATTACTCAGCCTGGCTACGCAGAACGAGATGCTTTCCACACAATCATTAATGGATACCTTAACAAAAAAGTATTACGGTTATGGTGTGAGCATCGGGGCCGATCAGTTTGGGGTTGCTATCAGTCATAGCGGCGGATGGCCGGGATACCGCACTATTTTAACCCGCTACCCGGTACAAGATATTACCATTATTGTTTTATCCAATAACGAATCGGAGGTATCGGCGATAGCTTATGGTATTACCGGGGTCTTGTTTGATATGCGGGTGGCATTACCCTATGTGCATAAAGAAATAACTGTTGATGCTGCTATATTAAATAAGTATTTGGGTAGTTATTCGCGCAAGCTCCAGGCTTTAACCTTAAATTTCGATATCATCAAAAAAGATGGGAAACTATATCGCCATCAGCATGGCGCAGAGGATGTAGAACTGAAACCCGAATCAAACATCAAATTCTTTTATGCTGATGGCACCGACAGGCAGATAGAATTTGAAACTGATAAAACGGGTTCTGTGACCGGTGGCTGGTTCATCAATTCAGGTGTCCGGTCCGAACTGCATAAGGCAAAAAAATAACGTCAGAATGCCGTGCATTCTGATTTTGCAGATAAGATATAGGCTAAATCAATTAATTACTTTAGCTATCATTATAAATTATATGCCAACGGCTTTCCCCTGCCGCTAATTACCGTAAATAAAACCTGATGATGAAGCCAGTTTTTAAGCACATCTTGCTGCTCTTTTGTTTATTGATCACCACGGCTGCCAATGCGCAAACCGTTTCCCCATCACTCTTGCGCGGCCATTGGAAAGCCGTATGGATCACCGCCGCCGATGAACCGGCAAAAGATTATGGCGTTTATCATTTTCGAAAAAACATCAGCCTGACCGCTAAGCCCGCATCATTCATAGTCCATGTATCGGCCGATAACCGGTATAAACTGTACGTGAACCAAACACTGGTATCATTGGGACCTGCCCGTGGTGATACCTATTACTGGAATTATGAAACCGTCGACCTGGCTCCATATCTCAAAACGGGCAATAACAGCATAGCTGCCCTGGTTTGGAACGAAGGCGATTACCGGCCCGAAGCGCAGATCTCTATCCGCACGGGTTTTATTATGCAGGGTAATACCGCCGCCGAAGAAATAGTGAATACCGATAAAACCTGGAAATGCATCCGCGATAAAGCTTACCGGCCGCTTACCGGTATCGGTTATCATCCATATTATGTTGCAGGTCCGGGCGAACTGGTGGATATGAACGCCGCTATCAAAAACTGGAATGCTGCTGATTTTGACGACAGCTCCTGGAAAAATGCTACCAGGGTTGACTATGGTAACCCCAAAGGTACCGTGAATGCTTTTGGCTGGATGCTGGTGCCATCCTCCTTGCCGCAAATGGAATTGAAATATCAGCGCATCCCCGTGCTTCGCAAGGCCGAAGGTGTAAGTGCCCCCAAATCTTTTCCCTCGGCAAAAACAGCGCTTACCATACCCGCTAATGCTACGGCTACTTTACTGCTCGATCAAACTTATTTAACCAATGCCTTTGTTACGCTCAACTTTAGCAAAGGAAAAAATGCATCGATCAAATTAACCTATGCCGAATCCATGTTCAATAGCCTGGCTCACGGTATAGTTAAAGGTAACCGGAACGATGTGGACGGGAAGATTTTTGCCGGTCGCCGGGATAGTATTATTGCTGATGGCTCGACCGATCAAACATTCACTACCCTGGCCTGGCGCACTTACCGGTACATCCAGTTACAGGTTAAAACGGGGGATGATCCTTTAATCATCGATGATATTTACGGCACCTTCACCGGTTACCCCTTTCAGCTGAATGCCAAATTGGAAACCGGCAAGCCCGAAATGCAAAAGATCCTGGACATTGGCTGGCGCACCGCCCGCCTTTGCGCCGGCGAAACTTACACCGACTGCCCCTACTACGAACAACTGCAATATGTTGGCGACACCCGTATACAAGCCCTGGTATCGTACTATAACAGCGGCGACGACCGCCTGGCCCGCAACGCCATCAGCCAGATGGATCAATCGCGCATTGCCGAGGGATTAACCCTGAGCCGTCATCCGTCGTTCTCGCCGCAGATCATTTCTACCTTTTCTTTATGGTACATCGGCATGCTGCATGATTACTGGATGTACCGGCCCGACAGCGCCTTTGTAAAAGATAAACTGGAAGGGGCAAGGGCTGTACTCGCTTTCTTTAGCAAATACCAGCAAGCCGATGGCTCCCTGAAAGATACACCCTACTGGACCTTTGTAGATTGGGTAAGCGATAAAGGCTGGGATTTTGGCGAAGCTCCCCAAAGTAAAGAAGGCCATTCCGCGGTATTGGATCTGCAACTAATGTGGGCCTACAACCAGGCGGCCGAGATGGAAGCAAAAATGGGTATGCCCGCCTTTGCCAAAATGTACAAGGCTAAAGCCGCACAGTTGAAAGTTACTATACAAAATAAATACTGGGATGCGGGCCGGCAACTATATGGCGATACAGAAGATAAACAACTGTTTTCGCAGCACACCAACACCCTGGCTGTACTAACCGGCATGCTGGCCGATGCCGATGCTACAGCAGTATGCAAAAAAATGCTTACCGATACCTCCATCACCAAATGCACTATCTATTTTAAATACTACCTGCACCAGGCTCTAATAAAAGGTGGTTTGGGTAACAATTACCTGCAATGGCTGGATATATGGCGCAAGAATATCGATATGGGCCTCACTACCTGGGCCGAAATATCCGACCTGGAACATAACCGCTCCGACTGCCACGCCTGGGGCGCCAGTCCGAATATTGAGTTTTACCGGACGATATTGGGAGTGGATAGCTATGCGCCCGGTTTCAACCAGGTTAAGATTGAACCCCATTTAGGCGATCTGAAAAGCGTAAGCGGCGAAATTCCGCATCCTAATGGCAAGCTGTCTGTAAAGTATCAATTGATAAAAAACAAATGGACAGTTTTGATCAATCTGCCGCCAAATACATCGGGGCTGTTGATATGGAAGGGTAAAAGTTACCCGGTTAAAGCAGGTGAGAACAAATTGAGTATTTAAAATAATAATAGTGAAGAAATAGCACTAATTTGTCATGCTGAACGGAGTGAAGCATCTGCTGGGCGCTTGTAAAGTTCGTTAATAGATCCTTCACTTCGTTCAGGATGACAGATTTTGAATTGTTACCCTTCTGAAAGGTGATATTGGCATAATGTGTTTATTATCAAATATTTGTAAGTTTGATATAGTTAATTAAACCCAAACCTATGAAGAAGATAATTATAGTTAGCTCGTTAAGCCTCGTGGTGATCATGATGTATTCCTTTAGCCGGGCCGAAAAGAAACCGTCGGGAGATATTTTAATTCCGGAAGGTTACCGTAATTGGACCCATGTGAAAACCGCTGTCAACAATCCTGCATTTGCATCACATTCGGGCTTTCATCATATCTATGCCAACGCAAAAGCCTTAGAGGGTTATAAAACGGGCCAGTTTGCAGATGGCGCTATCATTGTGTTTGATGTATTGGAATCCCTGCCCCAAAAAAACGGGGATATATATGAGGGCAAAAGAAAACTGATAGATGTAATGGTTAAAAACAACTCGCAGTTTAACGAAACGGGCGGCTGGGGATATGAGGAATTTATCTATAAAGATAGTTTAACCACAAAGGCGCTGCATCCTACAAAAGAACAATGTTTTAACTGTCATAACACCCGCAAAGCCAATAGTTTTATTTTTAGTAGCTACCGGGGTTAAAGCGTTTTTTGAGTAGGCCCTCCAGGCGCGAAGCAATCCTTACCTCGGTTTGCGTTTACAACGCCATGACGATGCAATCGTTGTGCTATAATAAGTATTCGTTGCAAACGAGCGCAGATAAAATATTTTTTTTTAAAAGTCGATCAGCAAAATTTAACAGGTCTTTCAGCGTTATGTAACAAAAAAATTACATACCGTATGGAAAAAATACCCCTATTACTGCTCGTGGTGCTGCTGTGCGCCTGTAAAAAAAGCGACCAGGAAATGACTGCCGAAAGAAAAAAGACTGACGCGAGCGTAAATATTGATTACGCGCAGGAGATGCGCAATTTTGTGATCGGGATAAGTAAATACGCAAAGAATGCTAATCCCAAATTTGCAATTATACCGCAAAACGGTATTGCATTGGTAACGGTTGATGGCGAGAAAACAAGCGCCCCCAGCACCGCCTACCTCAACGCTATTGACGGCAACGGGCAGGAAGACCTGTACTATGGTTATGACAATGATGACCAGCCTACACCTGCCACCGTTAACAATGACTTAAGGAGCTTCCTGGATATCTCCAAAAAGAACGGGAAAAAGATTCTGGTAACCGATTATTGCTCAACGCCATCAAACATGACCCGATCTTACCAGGTAAACTTTACTAACGGGTATATTTCATTCGCAGCCGATGAAAGAGAGCTGAATAACATTCCAGACTTCCCCGCAAAGATTAATAATGAGAATGCGAACGTCGTTACCTCATTGAGCCAGGCCAAAAATTTCCTGTACCTACTCAATAATACTGATAATTTTAATTCCAAAGCTGATTTTATAAAGGCAGTTACAGCTACAAATTATGATGCTTTGATCATGGATGCCTATTTTGATAAAGCTGCCTTTACCAGCGCCGAAATTAATGCCTTGAAAAAGAAAGCCAACGGCGGCAAACGCATCGTTATTTCCTACATGTCTATCGGCGAAGCGGAGAATTACCGCTATTACTGGCAAAATACCTGGAAACCCGGTAACCCGGTTTGGCTGGATGCGGAGAATCCTAAATGGAAAGGAAATTATAAAGTGAAATATTGGAATAAGGACTGGCAAAAAATCATTTACGGCAACGATGCTTCGTATTTGAAAAAGATACTCAATGCCGGTTTTGATGGTGTTTACCTGGATATCATTGATGCCTTTGAATATTACGAAGGAAATTAGTACTGAAGATTAGGTTAACCCCGTCACCCCCATCTTTGGATGAGGTACCCCCTTTTCGCCTGCAATGAAAAGGGGGCTTTTTTGTTAGCGATAATCATGTTGCGATTGACAGCGGAAATGTGACCGCGCCATTATTTACCGTTTAGCGTACTTATTTATATTTGAAGATGGAATTAAGTCAAACAAAACCACAAATCAAGAAATCAATCTACCTATATCTCCTGCTCACGTTATTGTTTAGTGCTATTGTTTGGATATTGACCCTGCACCAGGGCACAGGCAGGATTGGCGGGCGTATATATGGATACGGTATTATGTAGTGCCCTGCCCTGGCAACTTACCTAACGTGTAAGATCCTCAAACTCGACTTTAAGGGTTTAGGCTGGCAATGGGGAAACCCAAAATACCAGGTGTGGGCTTATTTTGTACCGCTGCTATATGCGGCAATCAGCTATGGCATTATCTGGATGATGGGATGGGGTGGATTTTATAATAAACAGTTCATCAAAGAAGCCGCGCAATCGCTGGGGTGGAGTAATCTTCCCGACAGTGTTTTTATCCCGTTATTTTTCCTGGTTAACGGGGTTGTGGGTTTTTTTGCAAGCATGTCTACAGCGCTGGGCGAGGAGATAGGATGGCGGGGTTTTCTTGTTCCCCAGCTCAGCAAATTGCAGGCTTTACTGCTACCTCATTGATAACCGGGCTTATCTAGGCCGTATGGCATTACCCTTTAATTGTATCGGGAAGCTATAACGGCGGCACACCCTTCTGGTACAGCTTAACCTGCTTTACAGTAGCGATAGTAAGCGCAAGCTTCATTGCCACCTGGTTTAGGCTAAAATCAGGTAGCTTGTGGACCGGCGTTATGCTGCATGCCAGCCATAATCTTTTTGTTCAAACTTTTTTTACCCCGATGACGATCGCGAATGCGCAGACCAAGTATTTTGCCGATGAATTTGGGGTAGTTATAGCCGCTGTATCTGTTTGCTTCGCCATTTACTTTTGGACCAGACGAAAGGAATTAAGCGTAGTGGGATAAATAAAAATCACGTCATTGCGAGCGATAGCGTGGATAACCGACTGGAGGGAGCTCATTAATGCCTTTAAAATAATTAACAACATTAATAATCCCCGGGAGGCAGAGCCGCTCTGTATAGTTGGGGATTGCCACGTCGTTCCTCCTCGCAATGACGCAGGGGAGAAAAGCTGCATTTATTACCACAAGCGGCACGCTTGCGGCAGCAATAGACAAATTCAATCCAACCCGTCCTCAAACAACTTCCCTTTTTAAAAGTTTATAAAAAGTGTAATAAGAACAATCAATTCTAACAGAAATAACATTTAATGGTGTTTTTGCCATTATTGAGTAAAATACTTTGGATTTCGGTTTGAAAAGAAAAAAGCTGCGCTAACTTTACCTTTGTACTGATTGTTGCTTATTGTATTAACTACACTAATTTAATTGAATAATTAACAGTCAGATATTATTAAAAATGTGATATTTACGTGCGGGATTTTTTAACCGGTTTATATATAACGATATCCCTCACCTAAATACTGTAAATCTATACGAATGAAGAACACGCCAACTAAGTTAAAAGTTCTCTCCATCGATATCGGTGGGTCACATATCAAAGCCACCATCCTGAATGAAAAAGGCGAGCTTAAAATGGATTATGATAAAATTGTAACCCCAGCGCCCGCCAGTCCCGAAAATTTAATAAAGGCCATCAAAACCCTGGTAAAGGATTTTCCTTCCTATGATTATATATCGGTAGGTTTTCCGGGCTACGTAAAAAACGGTGTTATTAAAACGGCACCTAACCTGGGTACCAAATTATGGACCGGTTTTGACCTGAGCAAAAAATTAAGCGAGGCATTGGGCAAACCTACCAAAGTGGTAAATGATGCGGATATGCAGGGCCTGGGCGTGGTTGATGGCAAGGGCCTGGAAATGGTAATAACCCTGGGAACCGGGTTTGGTACCGCTTTGCTGATGGATGGCCATTTATTGCCCCACCTGGAATTGTCGCAACTACCGGTTAAAACTGATAGAAATTATGATGAATACATTGGTGAAAAAGCGCTGGAAAAGCATGGCAAGGAAAGATGGAACAAACGCATGGAGAAGGTTTTTGAAATTTTAAAAACTGTATTTAACTACGATACTTTATATATTGGCGGCGGCAACTCAGACAAGCTTACTTTTAAGCTGGATAAGAATATGAGGATAGTGACCAATGCCGATGGTATAAAAGGCGGCTCCAGACTGTGGCTGTCTGACGCGGAGAGCAGAATTACAAAAGCAACACCAACTAAATAAAATCATACAATACCGAATTAACAATGGAAAATTCTAAGGACATTGAAAAATTGGCGATAGATACCGTAAGGGTATTATCGGCCGATGCAGTACAAAAAGCAAACTCTGGTCACCCAGGCACCGCGATGGCGCTGGCTCCGATGGGTCACGTTTTATGGTCGAAGTTTTTAAACTACAACCCTAAAAACCCGGATTGGGCAAACCGCGACAGGTTTATCCTTTCGGCAGGCCATGCCTGTATATTACAGTACAGCTTTTTGTATTTAACCGGATATGATTTGAGTTTAGATGATATCAAGCAATTCCGCCAGTTAAATAGCAAAACCGCCGGTCACCCCGAATATGGTTTAGCTCCTGGTGTGGATGTTACTACCGGTCCGCTGGGACAAGGTTTTGCCAATGGTGTAGGTTTTGCCATAGCGCAAAAACATTTGGCAGCACGTTATAACAAACCAGGTTTCGACCTTTTTAACTATAATATTTACGCTATCACCAGCGATGGCGACATGATGGAAGGTGTAACATCAGAAGCAGCATCACTGGCCGGTCACTTACAGTTAGGTAACTTAATTTACCTGTATGATGATAACCACATCTCTATTGAAGGCAGCACCGATATTGCTTTTAACGAAGATGTAAGCGCCCGTTTCCGTGCATACGGTTGGCAGGTACAGGAAGTAAGCGATGTAAATGATACCCACGCTTTAGAGCTGGCATTGATCAACGCTAAATCAGAAACACAAAAACCATCATTGATCCGTGTTCGTTCACTGATCGCTTATGGTAGCCCAAATAAATCGGGTACTGCAGGTTCACACGGCTCGCCGCTGGGTGCCGACGAAATAAAGCTGGTTAAACAGTTCTTCGGTTTCGACCCCGAAAAATCATTCAACGTACCAGATGAAGTAATCAAATATTACAATGGCGTAGGCGCAAAAGGCGAAGGCAAAGAAGAAAAATGGAACAAATTATTTGCCGACTATAAAGCTAAATATCCAGAATTAGCTGCCGAGTACGAAGCCGCCTTTAAAGGCGAACTGCCAAAAGGCTGGGCCGATAAGCTGCCGGTATTTAAAGGGTCTGACCCCAAAATGGCAACCCGCCAGGCATCTGGTAAAGTATTAAATGCCATTGCCCCAGCTTTGCCTAACCTGATCGGTGGCGCGGCCGACTTAGCGCCATCAACAGAAACCAACCTGAAAGAGTATACTTCATTTACATCTGAAGACAGGCATGGCCGTAACTTCCACTTTGGTATCCGTGAGCATGCCATGGGTTCGGCGCTGAATGGTATGGCTTTAACAAAAGGCTTGCTGCCGTTTGGCGCTACCTTCCTGCAATTTGCTGATTATATGCGCCCGCCGATCCGTTTGGCAGCCATTATGAAGATCAGCCCGATATTTGTTTATACCCATGATAGTATCGGTTTAGGTGAGGATGGTACAACCCACCAGCCTATCGAGCATTTATCAACCTTGCGTGCAATCCCTAACGTAACGGTTATCCGTCCGGCTGATGCTAACGAAAGTGCATTTGCATGGAAAGTGGCTATCGAGAAAAAAGGCGGCCCAACTGTGCTGGTGTTCACCCGCCAAGGCTTACCTATCCTTGATCAGGATAAATATGGTAAAGCCAGCGATCTGGAAAAAGGCGCTTACATTGTATCAGAAGGCAGCAAAGGCCCTGATCTGATCCTGATAGCAACCGGTTCTGAAGTATCGTTGATTATGCAGGCCCAGGAAAAACTGGAAGCCGAAGGTATCTCCACACGCGTGGTAAGTTTCCCATCATGGGAGCTGTTCGAGAAACAGGATGCTGCTTATAAAGAAAAAATATTACCAAAAGCAAGCCGCAAACGTTTAGCTGTAGAAATGGCATCCCCAATGGGCTGGCATAAATACACTACCGACGAAGGCGATATGCTGGGCATGACCACCTTTGGCGAGTCGGCACCTGCAGAAGACCTGTACAAACACTTTGGTTTTACAGTTGAAAACGTAGTAGCCCGCGCTAAAGCACTTTTATAGTGATTTAGTATCAAGTAGTTAGTATCAAGTATCAAGAAAATGTTTTACATCTTGATATTTGGTACTAATTAAAAGGACAATGAAAAGTCTTGATACTTGATACTAATTACTTGATACTAATAAAAAATGGATTGGAATAGCAATTTAATCACAAACCTGGAATGGTCGTCGGAGATCACCCACATCAGCGGTAAGCAGAAGGTGGCCGATGAAATTGCCGCGAAGGTAAAGGATGGCGATATCCTGGGCGTGGGCTCGGGCTCAACCGCATACCTGGCCCTTGTAGCTATAGCCAAACGGATAAAGGAAGAAAAGCTGAACGTAAAAGCTATCCCTACATCGCTGGAGCTATCCATGTTTTGCAGTAAGCTGGGCGTGCCTTTAACATCCCTGTATGAAAACAAGCCCGACTGGCTGTTTGACGGCGCTGACGAAGTTGACCCCAACAACAGCCTGATCAAGGGTCGCGGCGGGGCTATGTTTAAGGAAAAACTACTCATCAGCTCGAGCGAGGTAAGCTATATTATTGTTGACGATTCGAAAATGGTGACTAAATTAGGCGCGAATTTTCCCGTTCCGGTTGAGGTATTTCCGCAGGCCTTGTTGTATGCAGAAAAAGAACTGCAGCAATTAGGCGCTAACGACATTCTGCTTCGCCCGGCAAAGGGAAAGGACGGGCCTGTAATTACCGAGAACGGCAACATGATACTGGATTGCAAATTTGATGAGATTGGCAGCACCATGGAGCGGGATATCAAATCAATCACAGGCGTTATTGAAAGCGGTCTTTTTATAGGCTACAACCTGCAAATTTTGGTTGCATCGAATACATAGGAGAGAGCAAGGATTTGGGGAGTAAGGAACAAGGACTTTGAAAAGAAAAAGGGTGTCATGCTGAGCTTGTCGAAGCATGGTGTAGTGGCCTCTGCGCACCCCCCTTCGACAAGCTCAGGGTGACAGTCTCTCTCGTTGTTTGTGAGGACACAAACAACCCGCGTTTAGGCAATCAGGAATAGTTGTTTGTGAGGACACAAACAACGGGGATGAAAGCCCCACCCAAACCCTCCCCAAAGGAGAGGGCTTTAAATATATGGGGCTTTGAAAAACTTGCAAAGCAAAGTCCTCTCCTTTGGAGAGGATTTAGGTGAGGCTGAGGCTAAATGATACTCAGGTTACCTATTTTACAATATAAATTAGGAACTTTAACCTATAATACAAATGCAGGCGGTTGGGGAGGTGAAACCGCCATTTGCACAATAAATACATCTACCTCATAAATTGAATTTTGAACTTTAAAACAACCTAATAAAATGGCAACTAATAATGTAAAGCAAATACATAGTTTCGGACAAAGCATCTGGCTTGATTTTATTGATCGGGAGATCATGGCATCCGGAAAGTTACAAAAACTGATAGACGAAGATGGCGTTAGAGGCGTAACCTCAAATCCGGCCATTTTTGAAAAAGCCATCACCAGCAGCTCGGATTATGATAATGATATTGTTGAATTGTCAAAAACTACTGACGACAATGAGCAGCTGTTTTTTGGTCTCGCCGTAAAAGACATCCAGCAGGCAACCGATTTGTTTAAAGGTATCTACACCGAATCAAACAAAGTTGACGGTTATGTAAGTCTGGAAGTTTCTCCGTTTTTAGCTTTGGATACCGAAGGTACCGCTAAACAAGCCGAAGAACTTTGGAAAAAAGTTGATCGTAACAACGTAATGATCAAAATTCCGGGAACACAACCTGGTTTAGCTGCTATCAGACAGTCGATCGCTAAAGGTATCAACATCAACGTAACCTTGCTATTTGGTTTAGAGCGTTACGAAGCTGTTACCGAAGCCTACATTTCTGGTTTAGAGGATCATTTGGCTGCTGGTCACGAGATCGCGCACATCGCATCAGTAGCCAGTTTCTTCCTGAGCCGTATCGACGTTATTGTTGATCCGCTGTTGGAAGCTAAAGGCGAAAAAGACCTGGTTGGCGAAGTTGCTATCGCGTCAGCAAAAAAAGCATACGAAATTTACAAAAGAGTGTTCAGCACCGAAAGGTGGAAAAAACTGGCCGCCAAAGGCGCTCAGCCACAACGCTTGCTTTGGGCAAGTACCGGCAGCAAAAACCCTGCTTTCAAAGACACCAAATATGTTGAGGCCCTGATTGGTCCGGACACTGTAGATACCGTTCCATTGGAAACTGTTGATGCTTTCCGTGATCACGGTATTGCTGCTAATACTTTAGAAGCCGGTTTAGATAAAGCCACTGAAGTTTTAGCTAAACTGCCAAGCTTAGGTATCGATCTTGCCGCTATCACCCAGCAACTGGAAGACGAAGGCATCGAGAAATTCAACAAGCCATTTGAAAAATTACTGAACGCTATCGAGGAGCAAAAAAGCAAAGTAAGCTAATTGCACCATGGAAGCAGCAAATATTAAAATCCTCTTTTTTGACGTTGGTGGCATTTTGCTCACCAACGGTTGGGGGCGCGATTCGCGTAAGCTGGCCTGCGAAAAATTCGGGCTCGATCATGCCGAAGTGAATGAGCTGCACAACTTTGTATTCAACGTATATGAAATTGGCAGCATCACGCTCGACGAATACCTGGATACGGTAATTTTTAACCATCCCCGCGATTTTGTTCGCGAGGATTTTAAAGAGTTCATGTTTTCTCAATCAGTTGTGTTAGGCGATACACTGGCCTGGCTTAAGGAGTGGAAAAAAGATTGCGGTTTCCGCATTATTTCGCTCAACAACGAAGGCAAAGAACTGAACGATTACCGGGTTAAGAAATTCAAGCTGCATGAGTGCTTTGATGCTTTTGTGTCATCGTGCGAGGTTAAAATGCGCAAGCCCGATCCGGGTATCTGGCAGCTGGCTATGGGTATTGCCCAGGCTTCGCCGCAGCAATGCGTGTATTTTGACGACAGGATCATGTTTGTGAACACGGCCCAGAAACTGGGGATCCGCGCGTTCCAGCACACCGATTTCGAAACCACCAAAAAAATACTAGAAGATCTGAAAAAAGAAAATAACGTTCATTAGTTCAGTGGTTCATTAGTTCATTGGTGAATAGTTTAATAATGATCATTGGAAAAGCCCAATGATCAATAAACTAATGAGCCAACAAATAAACTAATGAACCATTAAACAAGTACCAATGAACTAATGAACAAATAAACTAATGAACCATTAAAGATGAGCGCAACAGACAATAAATATGCTTTCGGTATGATAGGCCTGGGTGTTATGGGCCGCAGCTTGCTGCTAAACATGGCCGACCACGGTTTTGCAGTAGCCGGGCATGATAAAGATACCACCAAAGTAGCATCACTGAACGAAGAAGCCGGCGACCGTGCCGCTAAAGGTTTTAGCGATGTAAAAGAATTTATCCAGAGTTTAACCACGCCGCGTGCCATCATGATGCTGGTACCGGCCGGTAAAATTGTGGATAGCGTAATTGAAGAACTGACTCCGCTATTGGAGAAAGGCGATATATTGATCGACGGTGGTAACTCGCACTTTACCGATACCAACCGCCGTGTAGAAGAACTGGAAGCCATTGGCCTGCATTTCTTTGGCATGGGTGTTTCTGGTGGCGAAGAAGGCGCACGCCGTGGCCCGAGCATGATGCCGGGTGGCGATAAAGATGCCTACAACGTAATGAAGCCTATTTTTGAGGCCATTGCCGCCAAAGTTGATGGCGTACCTTGCGTAACCTATATTGGCCCGGGTGCATCTGGTCACTTTGTGAAAATGGTACACAACGGTATCGAGTACGGTATTATGCAACTGATTGCCGAAACCTACGAGATCCTGAAAAAAGGCTTGAAACTGGATAACGACGAGATCGGTAAAATTTTCGCCGAGTGGAACGAAGGTCGTCTGCAATCATTCCTGCTGGATATCACCAAGGATATTTTCAAATTCAAAGCTCCGGGCACCGATCATTTATTGTTGGATGATATTAAGGACGAGGCCCGTGCTAAAGGTACCGGTAAATGGACATCGCAAGTGGCTATGGACCTGCAGGCCCCTATCCCTACGGTAGATACCGCGGTGTCTATGCGCGACCTGTCAAAATACAAACAACTGCGCGAAAAAGCGGCTGCATTGTACGCCAAAGACCCAATTGTATTGGATGCTGATAAAGCCGAACTGGTAGCAGCTTTGGAGCAGGCCTTCTATTTCACCATGATCATCAGCTACGCGCAAGGCATGCATTTGCTGTCGAACGCGTCGGCAGAGTATAACTATGACCTGCACCTGGGCGAGATTGCCAAGATCTGGAGAGGCGGCTGTATCATCCGTTCAAAATTCCTGAACGATATTTTCAAAGCTTACGAAAAAGATGCCAAACTGGAACACCTGCTGTTAGATTCAAACGTACAGTCGATTGTAGAAAGCGTGGTGCCGGGCATCAGAAAAGTATTGTCAAAAACTATTGCTGCCGGAGTAGCTGCACCAGCTTACGCCGCATCATTAAGTTACTTTGACGCTTTCCGCAGTGCGCGGATGCCATCCAACCTGATCCAGGCTCAGCGCGACTATTTCGGCGCGCACACCTACGAGCTGATCGGCAAAGAAGGCACCTTCCACACACAATGGGCAGCGGAGTGAATTAGTATCAAGAGATAAGAATCAAGAAATAAGAGTCAAGAATCAAGAGATAAGAATCAAGAAAAAATCAGCATAATAATTTTTATTGTTGTTATCTTGTTTCCTGACTCTTAATTCTTGCTTCTAAATAAAAAAGCAATGAGCACACAAACTAAATCAGATCCTACTATATTCATCATTTTTGGTGGCACGGGGGATTTAAATTCACGGAAAATTGCGCCGGCCCTGTATAATCTATTTTTAGATGGATGGCTGCCAAAACAATATTCCATTATAGGTACCGGTCGTACCAAACTTACCGACGAGCAATTCCGCGAGAACCTGCATAACGATATCAACCAGTTTTCGCGCAGCGGCAAAGTTGACGAGAAAAAATGGGCCGAGTTCCAGGCAAACATTTATTATCAGGTATCGGATGCTAACGATTTTGAAACTTACAAAGAGTTTGGCAAACGCATCGAGAAACATAACACCGACTGGAAAGCTAAAGCCAACGTTATATTTTACCTGGCTGTAGCGCCAAACTTCTTCCCGATCATCGCCTCGAACATATCAAAAGCCAAACTGGCCGACGATAAAAAACGCGTACGGATCATCATCGAGAAACCATTTGGGCACGATCTGGAAACCGCTAAAGAGCTGAACAAGCTGTTGTCGGGCATTTTTGATGAATCACAGATCTACCGTATCGACCATTACCTGGGTAAAGAAACCGTTCAGAACATTATGGCTTTCCGCTTTGCCAACTCCATCATGGAGCCGCTGTGGAACCGTAATTATATTGAGCACGTACAGATCTCGGTTACCGAGCAACTGGGTGTGGAAGAACGTGGTGATTATTATGACGGATCGGGCGCTATGCGCGATATGATCCAGAACCACTTGTTGCAATTACTTTGCCACATAGCTATGGAACCACCGGTTAGCTTTAGCGCCGACGAAGTGCGTGACCGTAAGGTTGACGTATTAAAGGCTATGCGCAAGTTTAGCCCGGAGGATGTACGTAACTCGGCCGTTAGGGGCCAGTACGGCAGCGGCTGGATGAAAGGGAAGGAAGTTCCCGGCTACCGCGAAGAACCAAAAGTAAACCCGGAATCAAATACCGAAACTTTTGCAGCCATCAAATTCTTTATTGATAACTGGCGTTGGCAGGGTGTTCCGTTCTATTTACGTACAGGTAAAAGATTGCACCAGCCGTCATCGGTTATTACCATCCAGTTTAAGGATGTGCCTCACCTGATATTCCCGACCGAAGCCGCCGAAAGCTGGCAGCAAAACAGGCTCATCATCAGCATACAGCCCGAAATGAGCATTCGTTTACAGGTGCAGGCCAAACGCCCGGGTATTGATATGGTGCTGAACGCCGTTGATATGGTATTTGATTACAAAGGTACCTATACCAACCAGGCCCCCGAAGCTTATGAAACACTGATACTGGATACCATGCTGGGCGATCAAACCCTGTTTATGCGTGGCGACCAGGTAGAAGCTGCATGGGAGCTGGTTATGCCGATCCTGAGCACCTGGCAAAATAAAAAGAGCCTGAATTTCCCTAACTATTCTGCCGATTCATGGGGACCGGAAGCCGCCGAAGCATTAATTGCCCGCGACGGATTTACCTGGTTCACCCTGCCGGTAAATGGGAAGAAAAGTTAATAAAACAGGAGTTTCAGATAAAAACTCTAAATGTCATTTCGAACGAACAGAGATGGATAGTGTGATGGGGTGAGGAGAAATCTTTTGCTCAATGCTGTAAATGATAGCATAACGTATAAGATTTCTCCTCGTACCTCGTTCGAAATGACATAGTTTTCTTTAATATAAGTCTAAAATTCATAGTCATAAAGACTTAATGATTAGGTCTCAACACTATTAATGCACTAATAATGAAATTAAATATTTTTAATACTGCTGATGAGGTACTAACCGGGTTGGCAGATTATTTTGTTAAAATAGGTAACGAGTCCATCACCGAAAGAGGCAGGTTTACCGTAGCCCTGTCGGGCGGCAGTTCACCAAAAAAATTGTATGAGCTGCTGGCATCTACATCCTACGCCGACCAGCTGGACTGGGAAAAAGTATTTTTCTTTTTTGGCGATGAGCGTAACGTACCGCAGGATCATAAGGACAGCAATTACCTGATGGCTAAAAAAGCCTTGTTTGAGCCTTTGCTGATTAGTCCGGCCAATGTATTTGCTGTTGATACTACCTTTGAACCTGCAGAAGCGGCGGCCAAATACTGGAACCTGATCAGCACCTTTTTTGATGAAGATGAGCCAAGTTTTGACCTGGTACTGCTTGGTCTTGGCGATAACTCGCACACGGCTTCCTTGTTCCCGCACACACCGGTATTGCATGATACCAAAGTGGGCGTAAAAGAAGTTTGGCTGGAAGATCAGCAGGTATGGCGCATTACACTGAATGCTCCGTTGATCAACGAAGGCCGTCATATCGCGTTCCTGGTTTATGGCGAAGGTAAAGCCATCGCGGTACACCATGTACTGGAAGATGACGAGGATATTGAAGAATATCCAGCACAGCTGATCGATTCCATTGCCGGCGAAACCCTATGGTTTTTAGACGAAGCCGCCGCGGCCAATCTGGAAGAGCAGGAGTAATACCTGAACCCCGATTTGATAGATTAAGGGATTTCCCGGATTAAAAAATACTGTAGAGACGCATCACATGCGTCTCTTTTTTTGTGCGTTACTTACTTGCGCTCGTTTGCAAAGGAGCACAAAGTTGAAGAAAATATTTTGTTAAGTTCCCCTCTTGAGAGGGGGCGCAGTGAATTGTGTAGTAGCAGGGGTGTGTTCATGAAGCGGAAGAACACACCCCTCCACCCCTCTCAAGAGGGGAATCGCACTGCCCACCGCTTTTTTTACGTCTTCCCAACACCTGTGGTTGCAAAAGAGCGCAAGCAAAATTGATCCGGCAAGGCAACAGCCCGTGCGATTACTTCCCTCGGGAAGGGGAGGAAGGGGTTTCGCAAACAAGTAAGTCTTCCTCATGCTGTAATCTCTAAAATATCCTGACCCTATTCCAAACTCATCAATAACTAACTAAAACCATGTTAAAATTTGTTAAAATGGATTAAAACGAAGGGTTTTTGAATGAGTTTGGAGCAAAAACGGCTCAAAAAGTGTTAAAATTTGTTAAAATACAGGGTCAAAATGACCTTTTGTAGACAATGCTGATTTGTGCCTGTGTTTGAATTTTGTAACTTTGGGTATGGCAACAGAAACACTCGAAGAGTTTTACAAGAATAAATTTGACTGGCTGCCCAATAACCTGCAGCAGAACATCGGTCACTTTAACGTTTTCAGGATTGAGGACTGTATTGGCCCCAACGCCAAGCCGGTTACTTACAGCCGCAGGAGCTTTTATAAGGTGAGTTTGATGCGCGGCGATAACATTATCCATTATGCCGATAAAAGCATTACACTGACGGGCACTTCGCTGCTGTTTTTTAGTCCGCATGTGCCTTATACTTTTGAGCATCTGTCTGATGACCGTACGGGTTTCTTCTGCATCTTCACCGAAGCTTTCTTTACCGAACGGTTCCGGGGTGGCTTAAGTGAACTGCCGATGTTTGCCCTGGGTGCCAAGCCGGTATATAATTTGAATGACGATCAGGACAGGTACGTGACCGGCTTATTCACCAAAATGCTGGATGAAATAGGTTCTGAATACGATTTTAAATATGACCTGATCCGCAATTACGTAACCGAAATGGCCTATTACGCCCTCAAAACGCAGCCATCAGAAAACGTATACAAACATGCCGACGCCAAAAGCCGCATTACTTCGGTATTTACCGAACTGCTGGAGCGTCAGTTCCCGATAGAGAACCCCGCACAAAGGTTTTCGCTGCGCTCAGCCAATGATTTCGCGCAGCAGCTGTCGGTACATGTAAACCACCTCAATCGTGCCATCCGCGAAACCACCGGCAGAACCACTACCGACCATATTGCCGAGCGTTTGCTCAGCGAAGCCAAATCACTCCTCAAACACACCGACTGGAACATATCCGAAATAGGCTATTGCCTGGGTTTTGAAGAGCCTACACATTTCAATAACTTTTTCAAGAAACAAACCCAACTCACGCCGTCGTCGTTCAGGAACGTGTAAGTAAAGGACGGCGCAATGAATCAATTTGCTTACAGGCCTCTTGTTTCTGCGCGTCATTGCGAGGAGGAACGACGTGGCAATCCCCAATATGCAGAGCGCCTCTGTAAGTCGGGGATTGCCACGCTGCGCTCGCAATGACGCACGTAGTTTTTACTCTCCTTTCGGCGAAACGTAAGCCGTGAGTCATCTGCCATATACTATTTCGAATTACTATAGTCCATTTGTTTTCATCACCACAATTCGTTATATTTGTTATAACTGCGCTATATCTCCCCATTCACAACAAAAACAAAATATCAGGGAAGATTTCAAATTGTTTGAATTTCGTAACCATTGGTTTGATTGACGTAATGCCAAGGCCTGCCTGTCACCCTACCTTTGTTCTATCAATTAGAACAAAAAATGGACAACAACAAAAAAGTATGGTTTATCACTGGCGCCTCCAAAGGATTTGGGCTCAGTTTAGTGAAACAATTACTGGATGCTGGTCAGCTTGTTGCCGCCACCTCCAGAAACAGGGATGAGTTAATAAAAGCAGTTAACAACACCAACAATAATTTTTTACCGCTGCAAGTCGACCTGGTGAACGAAGCCAGTGTATCATTGGCCCTGCAGCATACCCATGAAACTTTTGGCCAGATAGACGTAGTGATCAACAATGCCGGTTATGGCATCGGCGGCGCAATCGAAGAACTGACCGATAAAGAAACCCGCACAGCATTTGACGTAAATGTATTCGCTACCTTAAATGTCATCAGGTTTGTAATGCCTTATCTGCGTAAACAACGCTCAGGTCATATCATCAATATATCGTCTATAGCCGGCATTGCTCCGGGAACAGGCTGGGCCATTTATGGTGCTGCCAAATACGCGGTGATCGGTCTGTCTGAAGTATTGGCAGCTGATGTAAAAGCTCTCGGTATTAAAGTTACGGTAGTTGCACCGGGTGCTTTCAGAACCAGTTTCCTGACACCTGATTCATTAAGCATCACCGAAAACCCGATAGCTGATTATGTGGATGTACGGGAAACACATGCCAAATACCTGAAAATGGATGGCGAGCAGGCCGGTGACCCCGAAAAAGCTGCCGCGTCTATCATTAAAGTTGCCGGTATGGAAAATCCTCCGCTGTACTTGCTTTTGGGCGGCGATGCCTACAACCGGGCTTTAGCCAAACTGGATTCGCTATACAAAGAGGTTCACGAGTGGGAGGAGCTCACCTGCTCAACTGATCTTTAATAATACCTGCAAGCCCTATATCTGCCTATAAAACAATGGAAAATATTAAAGATAAGGTTATTGTAATTACCGGTGCCAGCAGTGGCATCGGTGCAGCTGCGGCACGCAAATTAGCACAGCTGGGCGCCAAAGTTGTTTTGGCTGCCCGTCGCGAAGATCAGCTGAAAACGCTCGTAAACGAATTAGGGGAAAACGCCCTGTATGTAGTAACAGACGTGTGCAAACGTGCCGATCTGGATAATCTGATTGCGCAGGCTATTGACAAATTTGGCCATGTGGATGTGCTGTGGAACAATGCCGGTGTGATGCCGATCTCCTTTTTTGATGAGGGAAAAGTGGAAGAATGGGACCGGATGATCGATATTAACATCAAGGGCGTATTGTATGGCATCAACGCGGTGCTGCCGCACATGTTGCAACGCGGACAAGGGCATATCCTGTCAACCTCATCGGTAGGGGGCCTAAAAACTTCTCCCGGAATTGGCGTGTACTCGGGTACCAAATTCGCGGTGCGGGCTATTATGGAAGGCCTGCGTGAGGAAGTAGCACAAACCATTAAAGTAACTACTATTTTCCCGGGTGCTACACAATCTGAATTGGGGCATGATATTACCAGCCCTAAGATCAAAGCCATCTATGGTAACCTGCAAAACATGCCCAAAATGGATGAAGAAGCCATTGCCGACGCGGTGATCTATGCGATCAGTCAGCCGGGCAATGTGGTTATTAACGATCTGGTATTACGACCGCTGGGGCAAACCCGTTAAGCAATAACAGTAATATTTTAAACAATTAGAAAACAAGAAAATGAGCAATAAAAAAGTTTGGTTTGTAACCGGAGCCTCCAAAGGACTGGGACTCTCCTTAGTAAAAAAATTATTAAACGAAGGCTACTCTGTAGCTGCCACCTCCAGAAACCTGAGCGATCTGAGCAAAGCCGTTGACACCCATAGCGAGCAGTTTTTGCCGTTGGCCGTGAATATCAAAAACGAAGAAAGTGTACAGGAAGCCATTGAAAAAACGATCAGCACGTTTGGCAAGATCGATGTGGTGGTGAACAATGCGGGTTACGGTTTGGTTGGCGGCCTGGAAGAATTAACCGATCAGGAAGCTCGCGACAATTTTGATGTAAACGTATTTGGTTCCCTGAATGTGATCCGTAAAGCGTTGCCTTACCTGCGCCAACAGCAATCGGGTCATATTCTCAATATATCATCTATTGGTGGCTTTACGGGTAGCTTCCCGGGTTTTGGTATCTATTGCGCTACCAAGTTCGCGGTGAATGGTTTTTCTGAGTCATTAGCCGAGGAAGTGAGGCCATTTGGTATTAAGGTAACTATAGTACAACCGGGTTATTTCCGCACCAACTTTCTGTCAGAAGGTTCATTGGTGGTGCCAAAGCACCAGATAAATGCTTACCAAAACGTGCGCGCTTCGCAGGATCTGCACCAAAACGAACTGAATCAGCAGCAAGCCGGAGATCCGGATAAAGCAGCAGATGCTATGATAGCTATTGTGCAGGCCGAAAACCCACCAGTTAATTTGTTTTTGGGTGAAGATGCCTACAATGCAGCAAATAACAAGATAGCTTTTGTTCAGGGCGACCTGGAAACCTGGAAAGAATTAACAACCTCAACAGCAATAGTATAAATATGGAAAAGGATCAGCATATAGGCGTTTGGGTAACAAGTGATGGTTACATACGCCACGAGTTATTACCAAACGGCCGCTATGTTGAGGCCCGCGGTAACCGTAAAATAGCCTACACCGGCTTTTACAGTATCAGGGGTAAACATATCGAATACCTGGACGATACCGGTTTTACTGCCGATGGCGATTTTGATGGCAATGTATTTTACCATGCGGGCATGGTTTTATATAAAGAATCGGCTTAAAAGCCCGGCTATGCCGGGCTTACCATTAGGCTAACTAATTGTATTTAATATTATGGTATCTTCACAAAAGGTATCCTATTAAAATACAGCCAGGTAGCATGATCAAATGGCGTAATTTCTGCGTGTATATTTTATGGCTGGGGATTGTTGCCCCAGTTCAGGCCCAGGATAAAAGGCCAGCCATAGTTTTTGTCAGCGATACGCAAGCGCCTCTGCTGGTTGAGCATGTGATCCGCAAGCTGCAGCACAATACCAGGGCAACAGAACTCATCTTCCAGGACATTGTCAATACTCATCCTTCAAGCCTGTTTATACTGGGCGATGTGGTATCCTTGGGCTACCAAAACAGCAAATGGCAAAAAATGGATGCCTATCTCCTGGCATGCAGCCAAAATCATATCCCGGTTTATGCCCTATTGGGAAACCACGAACTCATGCTCAACGCCCGCAAGGGAGCCACGCAATTTCAATCGAGATTCCCGATGCATGATCCTGCAGGTTATGTAGAGGTAGTTGATTCGTTTGCGGTGGTTTTACTGAATTCCAATTTTAGTAAAATGCCCGATTCCCTTATCAAAAAGGAGGATGATTGGTATATTCATACGATGCATCGCTTAGATGAAGACGCGGCGATAAAATGGGTTATCGTCGGCTGCCATCATTCCCCTTATACTAACAGCAAAGTAGTGGCGCCGGCAGACCTGGTACAGCAAAAATTCGTTCCTGCTTTTGTAAGCTCCAAAAAGGGGATACTTTTTCTGTCGGGGCACTCCCATAATTTTGAACATTTTAAGGTGCGGGGTAAAGATTTCCTGGTGATAGGCGGTGGCGGAGGTCCGCATCAGCCCTTGTCCCGGGAGATGAAAACACCCGATATTTCGGAAAACTATAAACCTATGTTCCATTATCTGGAAGCAGAGCCATCCCGTGATTCGGTAAAGGTTGTTTCGCGACAGTTAAAAAAAGATTTTTCGGGTTTTACTGATGGATTGATTTTTTATGTCCATAGCCATTAATAAAAAGGTAGATTCCGATACCGTTGTTGCGTTTTAAATTATGGAATTGTTAATAATGCATATCGCAATAAAAAGTCTTGCTAATAAAAGCGGGCTTTTTTTACCTTTATAGAAATCAAACACCAATTAAAATATGAGTTTTCAAGAACAGATCAGTTCGATATTCGTGGAGGAAAGCCAGATACCGGCCGAATTCCAGATATCAGAAGTGCATCAGCGTGAATACCTGTGTGATGGAGAGATGAAGCCCTGGAACGGGCCTGTGACCGAGGTGTATTCGCCTGTTTGTTTTCCCGGCCCGGATGGGTTTAAGCGCAAGCTAATAGGTACTTACCCTGTTTGTACCGAAACCGAAGCTAACGACGCCCTGGAGGCAGCCATTAAAGCTTACGACAATGGTCGCGGCGAATGGCCTACCATGAGTGTTGATGGACGGATCAAATGCATGGAACGTTTCATCTACAAAATGATTGAGCAGCGCACCCTGGTGGTAAAGCTCCTGATGTGGGAAATTGGTAAATCATATGGCGACTCAGCAAAAGAGTTCGACCGTACCATCGAATACATCAACGCTACTATTGATGCCCTGAAAGCGCTCGACCGTAAATCATCCCGCTTTGAAATGGCCGAAGGCCTGATAGCCCAGATCCGTCGCTCGCCATTGGGTGTGGTGCTGTGTATGGGGCCGTTCAACTATCCGCTTAACGAAACTTTTACCACCCTGATCCCCGCCCTTATTATGGGCAATACCATTTTATTTAAACCACCAAAGCATGGTACGCTGTTGCATTACCCACTGTTAAGAGCCTTCCAGGAATCGTTTCCTAAGGGTGTGGTGAATACGGTTTATGGTCGTGGCGCGGTGGTTACACCTGGCTTGATGCAAACCGGTAAGGTAAATGTACTGGCCTTTATTGGTTCCAGCAAAGTGGCCAACGATCTGAAAAAGCGCCACCCTAAAATAAACCGTTTACGGGCGGTGTTAAGCCTGGATGCGAAAAACGCGGCTATCGTTACCAAAAATGCCGATTTGCAACTGGCCGTGAGCGAATGTGTTTTGGGCGCCCTTTCATTTAACGGACAGCGTTGTACAGCCATCAAAGTGATATTTGTACATAAAGATATTGCCGATGAGTTTTTGAAACTACTCAGCGATGCCGTATCCAAACTAAAATTTGGCCTGCCATGGGATAAGGACGTAAAACTGACCCCCATGCCCGAGCTGAACAAAGCCGAATCATTAACAGAAATGGTGGACGATGCCATAACCCATGGCGCGAAAATCATCAATGAAAATGGCGGCGAAAGCGTAGCTTCATTCTATTACCCGGCTATAGTTTACCCGGTGAACGAAAAAATGAAGCTGTATCGCGAAGAGCAGTTTGGCCCGGTTATCCCGGTTATCCCGTTTGAATCGATAGAAGAACCGATCGAATACCAGATCGATTCGCCGCATGGTATGCAGGTGAGTATATTCAGTAACGATGCGCAGGAGATCTCGTCGTTGATTGATCCTTTTGTGAACCTGGTGAGCCGGGTAAACATCAACAGCCAGTGTCAGCGTGGGCCAGATGTGTTTCCGTTTACCGGTCGTAAAGACAGTGCCGAGGGTACGCTTTCTGTATTTGACGCGCTACGGGCATTCTCTATCCGCTCATTGGTGGCTACCAAACTGAACGAAACAAATAAACAGATCATCAACGAAATTGTGAACAGCAGCGATTCCAATTTCCTGAGCACGAAGTTTATACTGTAGAGCCCAAATTTGAACCATGTCATTGCGAGGAGGAACGACGAAGCAATCTCGTAGCTATTCTTATCCAATGAACAAGCGAGGGGATTGCCACGCTATCGCTCACAATGACATGGCTTTATATTATTTCGTAAGGAGACTTAGAATACTTGTTAATCAGTTCCACCAGCACTAAATTAGGCACCCAGCTTAAAAAAGCGATAATGAGGTAATTGTTCTCAAAGTTTACGCCGTTGCCTAAAACGGTGAACAGCCAAATATAAAAGCGCAGCGTTACCGCGGCAAAGGCCAGTGCGTAACTACGGCGCATCATTTTAACGTGGTCGTCTATCTCGCCGTTCTTCACCAGCAGGAAAGCGGATAAGGTAAAAGTCACCCACAAGGTATTTTGTATTAAAAAGGAGGCGAATACGCCCTTGCCCCGGTTAATAAATAGTGTCATGACATACGCGCCAGGTGCTGCGAAAAACAAAACACCAAAAACGTATAGTTTGCCTAGCGCCTTATGCAAGGGACGGTTGTTATACACCTTTTTTGAAAATTGGAAAAAGCCGGCCAGCAAAATAATGCTGCTGCCAAAAATGTGGCAATAAAAGGCCGGCATATACCAGCCTGTTTTAATGGCCGCCTGCTTAAAACCTAAAAAGACTGTATCCTGCTTAAAGTCAAGATATTGATAAAGAGTTCCCAGGCTCAATACCGCGATCCAGAAGAAAGCAAAATACCGTAATAAGCGCACGGTAATACTCATTTAGCCGCAAGCGTATTGCCTTTTTGCGCGTTTAGTTTGCTGTTGATAAAGCTGATATTGTACTTATCAATAACGGTAAGGGAATCATCAACGTTTGCTAGATTGCCTTTTTCGTACCTGTTAAATTTGTTCATAAATACGTCGTTCCAGCGTTGGTTTTTAAATTTGTACTGGTACGATGCATAGATCTCATTTTTCATCAGCTGCAAGATGGCCGGGGTAACATGGTCAACGGTTCTGCTTGTGGACTGGTTGTTAGTATAGTGCGACAGTACATAACAGTTTTGCAGATAAGAATCATCCAGTTTTACATATTGTGTTGGAAATATGCGGTCGCCCTTTTGAAATGCGGGTACCAGTTTACCATCTTTTATTTGCAGGTAATGGTAGTATGGTCCTTCGTCCAGGGTTTCAGTAGTGTCTAACAGGGGCTGATAAAGCTGCGATGTGGTTTTAAACTCAAACAACGAATCGTTGATAGCCCTCAATGTATTTTCATTACATGGACCGGATAAGGCACCGCCACCTTCACCATCGCCCATGTAAGTGCTTGCATTAAAACCTAATATGCGGTTTTGTTTTTTGTCAACCAAAAGCACTTCCTTGGTGGTGTACAGACCTGACCGCCCGCCCAGGTAGTCATCTGCAATAGAGTAAAAAGCGCTTTCAAACCAATTATCACCTGGTTGCTTTGTCCCGCCAAAGGTAATAGCCAAACTTAAACTGCCCTCACCATCGCCCTCATCCATACTTTTTACCCCTTTTCTTAAAGGATTTTGGAAGTCGATCAATTTGGAGGTGATCTGCCAATCGGTCAAATAAGAGGGAGGTATCAATATAGAGGAGGTTCTTTCTCTGCTATTGTATTCCATAATGTTCTTTGAGCTCTTGTCTGAAAGTTTAACAGATGATCCGTAGAGCTTTATTTTAGATAAAACATCGGCTATTTTAAAGTCAGTTAGCTTTTCGCTTACAGTCAGATCTTTTTTCAGATAAAAATAATCGTCCTGCTTTTTGAGTAACGCCAGGTTCTCCTCATCGCTCAGGGGATAAAGTTGATCATAATCCACAGGTACTACCAATTTGCCGGTCAAGTCAAAAAAGCCTCTTTTACTGCCTTTTTCAACCTCTATCAGGCCATCTACGGTACCTCCGATATTGTGTATCAGGTCGTACTCCGGCGGGATGATCTCCTTAAGCTCAGGATTTAAAAGGGCCATCTGGTGGGTAGGTACTTTACCATCTTTATTGTCAGCTCCCCAATAAGTTTCCTTTTCAAGCGGGCTTTTTGATACGTAGAAATAGGTTTTGCCATTTATATGCTCAAACCACAACACGGTATCATATTTGGTTTTTAATTGATCGGCTGTTTTAAAGGCTGCCAGGGTGATAGGGTCATAAATATCTTTTTCGGGTATGGTTTTGTTGATCACTTTGTTTTGAAAAGCAATGTAGCCTTTTACAAAATTGGTGGCATTTACCTGGCTTATTTTATATTGATGACTGCCCGTTTTGTGAATAGTAAATACAAGGGTTGCTTTTTCTGCCTTCAGCGCATCATGATTGAAATTTGCAGTGATATTTGCAGTGGCCAGTTCGGGGTTTACAAATTTAACTGTCGCATCTTCGGTATTTAAACTTACTTTAAAGATAGGAGTTTCTTTACCGCCGGTGTTGGTTTTATTGGTAAGCACTTTAAGCAGGGTTTTTACCAGCCGGCCACTTTTTTGATCTGCCTCAAAATAAAGGCTTGCCGAATCAATATTGCCAGCCTTTATCTGCGCGTTAAAGGCGTTTAAGAACTGGGTTATTTCGCCTTTTTCGGGCTTGCTTAGGTACTTGCTACGGATAAACAGGAAGCCGCATACCAAAATCACCACGGCGGCTACTACTATGATTACAGGTTTAGTTTTCATACAACCAAGGTAAAGTATTTTTTTTAATAGAAAAAAATCGTCGAAAACCGATGAAGGTCAGGGGGATAGAATAGCATGATATGATATAGATCATATATAGAAAAAATCGATACGGTATAGATTTTTAGAATTAATAGCTTTCTTTAAAAAGTGTATCTTTGTTGCATAAATAATAATAAAATAGCTAATATGTTAACGATAGGACAAAAATTCCCTCAATTTTCTAAAACCGCTGTGGTAAGTCTTGAAAAAGGTAAAGAGTTTGAAACATTAACTTCTGAGTACCTGGTGAATGACGATAACGTTTGGACTGTAATGTTCTGGTGGCCAAAAGATTTCACTTTTGTGTGCCCAACAGAAATTGCTGAATTCAACAAAAACTATGGCGAGTTCCGTGATCGTGAAACCCGTTTAATTGGTGCTTCTACAGATTCTGAATTTGTACATGCTGCCTGGAGACGTGATCATAACGACCTGCGCGACCTGAAATTCCCGATGCTTGCTGATACTTCAAAATCATTGGCAGAAGATCTGGGTATATTAGAGCCAACCGAGAAAATTGCCTACCGTGCTACTTTCATTATCGATCCTCAAGGTATCATCCGTTGGGTATCAGTTAATGATTTAAGCGTTGGCCGTAACGTTAACGAAGTTTTACGCGTACTTGACGGCTTGCAAACAGATGAGCTTTGCCCTTGCAACTGGGAAAAAGGACAAGAAACCCTTACCGTTTAATACCGATATATAAGATACGTCCCCGTACAGCAAACTTGTGCGGGGATTTTTTATACCATTTATACAAGCTGAAAGCTGTTTTGCAGCCATCATTTAATCAGAGCTTTAGGCCCTCGGCTTTTAGCTTTAAGCATAAAAGACATGAACGAAAGTACCGAAGTGATCCAGGAACTGCTGGAGAGTATTGGAGTAGATAAAAACTACAGAACAGAAGCCCTTACCCTATTGGAAAAAGGCGAGTCGCGTTATCTGCGTGATTTGAAATTGAATTTTACGAGCACCCTTACCTCGGCTCATTTAAGCACTAAAGAGTGCGCACTGCTGGGTTTAAGCACCGCTGTTAATAATAACAATACACCGCTTACCGTGTTTTTTACCAGGTATGCTCGGGAACAAGGCGCTGATGCTGCAGAAGTAGCAGAAGCCGTTGGTTGCGCCTCTTTGCTGGCTTCAAACAATGTATTCTACAGGTTCAGGCATTTTACTCAGAAAGAGAAATATACGCAGATCCCGGCCCGTATCCGCATGCAGCTGATGATGAAGCCGGTAACCGGCAAGGAGTTTTTTGAATTAATGAGTCTGGCTATATCCGCGGTTAATGGTTGCGAGATGTGTGTGAACGCTCATGAGGATTCACTGATCAAATTATCTACTACCGAAGAGCGTATTTTTGACGCGGTACGTATCGCATCATTGGTAACATCTGCCGGTAAGGTGATTTTTTGAACGAATAAGTCAGGATTTAATAAAAAAAGGCATGAGGTTTAAAAATTTCATGCCTTTTTCATAAATTATGCTTAATTGCTTAATTAAATTTGCGTTTGTTAATTAAAAACTTCTAAATTTATACCTAAGATTAAACGCCCCCTGGATCTGCGGAATCTTTTCATAAAGCAAAGTGTTTACTGGGGGCAGTACTTAAATTTTAATTGTTAATTTTTTTTGGGGAAAGCCGTTCCTGGTAATAGAGGAACGGCTTTTATCATTTTATTAATGCGCGTCGACCGGCATTTTAACAGCTTTTTTGAACGGCTGCAGATAGAGTAACGGTATCGAGAATAGCATCACCAACCCTGATATCCAGTAGGCATCATCATAGGTTAACAGCAATACCTGCCGGGTAACGGCACCTTCAATTGCTCCATAAGCCATGCGGGTAGCATCTATTAAGGAATGTCCCTTGGCCATAAAGCCATGCAAATAAGCATTAAAACGCTCGGTAAAGGCAGGGTTGGTTGTCGTAATATTGGTTAACAAATTATTACGGTGCACCCCCTGCCGAACGTGAATAATAGTGGTAAGGGTAGCAATACCAAATGAACCGCCCAACTGGCGCATCATGTTGTTTAAGCCGGTTCCCTGTCCAACTTCGGCACCTTTCAGATCGGCAATAGCCAGCGTGGTTAGCGGTACGAATAACAGCGCCATACCTACGCCACGTATTACCAATGGTATAAAAAAGTTGCCTGTACCCACCGCCAGCGTTGAATTGCTGAGCATGGTAGTAAATACAAAGAAGAGGAACATACCCGCCGTAGCCATAAACTGTGCCGGGATACCTTTATTAAGCATTTTACCGATGAACGGCATCATGATAATGGTACATAACCCGCCCGGAAACAAGATCTCGCCCGTTTGTTGTGCCGTAAAACCAAGCAGATTCTGACAAAATACCGGGAACACGAATACCGACCCGTACAATCCAAATCCGAGAATGAAAGAGGTGAACATACCTACCGCGAAACTGCGGTGCCTTAATATGGCAAAGTTTACTATCGGGTAATCTATGCTCATTTCGCGCCATATAAAAAGGAGCAGTCCCAATATGGCGGTAATGGTAAGTACAGTAATATAGGTTGTAGCAAACCAATCTTCGGTTTCACCTTTTTCCAGGATGGTTTGTAAACTACCCACAGATATGGCCAGGAAGAGGATGCCCCACCAGTCTACCGGTTTTCCTTTCGCATCCTTAGGGGTTTCGCGCACAAAGGTATAAGCAAAAAACGCGGCTACGGCACCTACCGGGATGTTTACATAAAATATCCAGCTCCAGTTTAAGTGATCGGTTATATAACCACCTATGGTAGGGCCCACAGTTGGCCCCACTACCGCGCCTAAACCAAATAAAGCTGTAGCTGTACCAATTTGCTCGCGCGGCCAGGTTTCTATAAGGATAGCCTGTGAGGTTGATATCAAACCGCCCCCGGCTATACCTTGTATAATCCGAAACAATACCAGCTCGCCAAGGCTTGTAGCATTACCGCATAAGAATGAAGCGATGGTAAAAACGATAATTGATGTTATAAAATAATTTTTACGCCCAAAACGGTTGCCGAGCCATCCCGACATCGGAAGTACAATTACGTTGGCAACAGCATAACCGGTAACCACCCAGGCAACGTCTTCGAGAGTCGCGCCAAGGTTACCCTGTATCTTGGGCAACGCTACATTCACAATGGTGGTATCAATCAGCTCCAGCAACGAAGCCGTAATTACCGTGATCGTGATGATCCATTTTTTAAAGCCTGTTTCAGCCATGATGTATTAAATTCTAAATTCCTAAACTTTGGATCAGAATCAGAATTTACAGAATTAAAGAATTAACAGAATAATAAATCCGAAATCCTAAACCCGAAATCCCAAATCCTCGATTATCCTTTAATTACAGATACATTTACGCTCATACCCGGGCGTAATTTCTCTATTTGTTCTTTTGTGCCTTTTATTTTGATTTTAACAGGCACACGTTGCACAACCTTTACAAAGTTACCGGTAGCGTTATCTGGTGGCAGTAAAGAGAATTTAGCACCTGTAGCAGGCGAAAAATTGTAAACTTCACCTTCCAGTTTCATATCCGGGAAAGCATCAACTTCAATGTCAACTTTCTGGCCGCTTTTCATATCAGTAAGCTGAGTTTCTTTAAAGTTGGCGGTAATGTAAAGGCTGTTATCGTTAATGATCGAGAACAGTGTTTGCCCAGCCTGCACCAATTGCCCTAACTGGATGCTTTTTTTAGATACCAGGCCACCTGCAGGCGCTTTAATAGTGGTATAGGTTAACTGCAGTTTAGCAAAATCAATATCAACCTGTCTTTGATTTACGCCGGTATTGGTAACCTTTAACTGGCTGCGTGTGGTGCCAATTTGTTCCTGGGCGGCTTTGTACTGATCTTGTGAGGCGCGCAGGTTAGCTTTAGCCACATCCAGATCAGATTTAACCTGATCAAATTGTTGCTGGGTTACCGAACCATCTTTTACCAGGTTGGCATAACGCACGTAATCTTTTTGCACTTTCTCTAACTTGGCAACATTTGAAGCAACTTCTGCCCTTGCACTTGATGAGTTGGCTTCGTTAGCATAGATCTGTGATTGATTTACGTTAATGCCTGCGCTTGCACCCACCTGCGCGGCTTGTGCCTGCTCCAGTTTAACTTTATAGTCGCGGTCATCTATTTTAACCAGTACCTGGTTGGCGTTTACGTGGGTGTTTTCTTCAAAATATATCGAATCTACATAACCACCAACGCGGGTAACAACCGGGCTGATATCGCCGTCGATCTGCGCATCATCAGTATCGATGTGTTTACCGAAATATATATATTCTTTGATACCGAAAATGATACCGCCAATAAGTAATACGCCTAATATAATCGGAATAACTTTATTCGGTTTCTTTTTTGGTGCTTGTTCCTGTGTTTCTTGTTCCTTTGCCATTGTATATAGTATTGATTGGTTTAGTATTATTGTTTGTTAATTTTTCCAGTTGATTTTAATAAGGTATAGTAAGCCAAACCTGCATCGGCTTTAGCCAGTTCCAGGTTTATCTGTGCCTGATAAAGCAATGTTTCGGCATCGGCACGGTCTGTAGCTGATGATATATTGCTCTTATATTTCGATTCCAGTATTTTATTGTTTTCACCGGCCTGCTCAATAGCTACCTGTAAAAGTTTAATCTTGTTTAAAGCCGAAGTATAGTTCTGGTAATCCTGGTTCACTTCATCCTTGATACGGTCAACCATGATGTTTTTGTTGATAACAGATTGTTCGCGCTGTATCTTGGCTTCGGTAACCTTGTTTTTGTTGGTCCATAATGAACTAAAGCTCCATGACAGGGTTAAACCACCTGTTAGCGGTGTAATGTAGTTGCCGCTTTTAGGTATAGGGTTGATATTGGCATCTACATAATAGCCTGCAACAGAGGCTGCCAGTGTAGGCAACGTATTACCTTTGATGCTTTTAATGTTTGTTTCGGCTACTTTGGTACGCAGATCAAATTGTTGCAGTTCGGGCCTGTTGCTCATAGCGGTATCCAGGTAATTGCTGAATGGAGCAATCTGCCTGTCGGCTTCGGTTATCTGATCAATGTTGAGCTGTGTGCCTTCTGGTAACCCTAACAGCACGTTCAAATTGTAGTTAACAATGCGGCGATTAGTTTCCAGATCAACACCGTTAATCTCAATGTTTGATCGTTGCAGTTGAAAACGCAGTACATCATTTTTAGTTACCAGTCCCTGCTCAAAAAACCTTTGCGCTTGTTTTATCTGGGCGTCAACGGTGGTTAAGTTCTGGGCAACTACCTTTTTGCTTTGCAGTACTTTATACAAGCTGTAGTAAGAGCTGATAATGTCATAAGTGATCTGATCTTTATCGTTCACCACATCCAAACGGGCAACCTGGGTTAACAGATCGGTCGACTGGCGGGCATACTTCAACTTATTGCCTTCAAAAATGGTTTGATTCAAGGTCAGTATACCCAGGTAAGCGTCAGCTCTGTTTGGTAAGTTAAAGCTTTCGGGACCTAAAGCCAGCCTGTTGGCCGGAATCTCGGCATGGGTGTAGCCATAGCTTATTTTACCGGTTGGCAACGATTGGTCTTTAGCCTGATTGTATTCAGAAACGGCCTGGTCAATTTTTGATTGTGAAAGCTTTAAAGTCTTGCTGTTATCCAGACCAAGTTTTATAGCCTCATCCAGGGTGATGGTTCTGTCCTGCGCGTTTGCGGTTCCCACAAATAGCGTAGCTGTTATTACAAACGTAACAGCATACAGGCAGAAGGGGTGCACTGCATTAAACAGTGATAGGTGCTTGGGTTTTTTATTTAGAGTTGTCATTTTCATTGGAGCAATTTGTTTTTTAAAGGTAATGAAGCTATCATGAGCCGTTTTATACATTCGGTTGGTGAGCTTTAGCTCATGATGGTTTCATTAACTAAGTACGCTTTTAAGAGGGTTTTTAAATATTTTTTAATACGGGGCTTAAATTGTTCCTCCAGCACTTTTTCGTCCTGTATATCGTACCCCAGCATGGTTGATGACATTAGCGGGGTATTTAAAATGAAGTTTTTGGTTCCGTAAAGCGTAGATACAACCATTTGCATGTCGGTATCTTTACGAAATTCACCATTATCTATTCCTTCCTGTATTATCCTGAACAGTTCGGATACGCTTTTCATCAACATGTTGCGTATCGTTTCGGCAAGCTCAGTGCGGCGGTTCATGGTGAGTTCCTGGTAAAGTAATTTCTGGAAGCAGTTATGGTTCACTACCCGTTCGCCATAGATATCAATGTATGATTCTATTTTTGCCCAGGAGCTGATGCTTTCGTCGTTACCTAAAATTTGCAGTATATTTTGAAACGAAGTGATCTTACGTTCAATAACTGCCAGGAATAAACCTTCTTTTGAACCAAAATAATAATTGAGCATGGCCATGTTCACGCCGGCTTCGCCCGAGATCATGCGGGTGGAAGAGCCGTCAAAACCCATCTCTGAAAACACGCGCTCGGCTACGTCCAGGATGTGGTCTTTTTTATCTATCTTATCTTTGTCCATTTTTTTTTAACGGCACAAAATTAATCAAACGATTGATTAAAGCATAGTGATCTTGGCCAAAAAGCTAATCACTTGATTAAGATTACTCATGAATGACAGATTTGTTTTACTAATCAGCCGAAATTTTAGGTTATTGCAGCTATTATGGATTGTCCCTTATCCTTTTGAAATATAATGCATTCCATATTGATGCAATGTTATATTATTGATATAAAGATAATAAATTTCCATCTTTCAAATATATTTGCCAGCATGAAGCGGATAAACCTCATTACCATCTTTTTATACCTTTCCACCAGCATAGTATCAGCACAAACTTCGCCGCCGGCAGATCTGGCTGCCATACAGCAAAATTTCAAAAAGCTCAATACACTGGGCAGCGTGCTGTATATAGCCGCACATCCCGATGATGAAAACACCCGTTTGCTGGCTTACCTGGCCCAGGAAAAGCATTACCGCACCGGTTATCTTTCCTGCACAAGAGGCGATGGAGGCCAAAATCTGATCGGAAATGAACAAAGTGAACTTTTGGGATTGATCCGCACGCAGGAGTTGCTGGCCGCCCGCCGTGTGGATGGCGCCGAACAGTTTTTTACCCGGGCCAATGATTTTGGTTTTTCTAAAGGTCCCGAAGAGACGCTGAAAATATGGGATAAGGATAAGGTGCTGGGCGATATGGTTTGGGTGATCCGCAAATTCAGGCCTGATGTGATGATCTGCCGTTTTCCAACCACCGGCGAAGGTGGCCATGGTCATCATACCTCATCGGCTATATTGGCTCAGGAAGCATTCGCCGCCGCCGCCGATCCTAAGCGTTATCCCGAACAATTAAAATACGTACAGCCCTGGCAAGCCAAACGCCTGCTTTGGAACACTTTTAGTTTTGGCAGTGTAAATACCACGGCAAGCGATCAGTTTAAGATCAATGTAGGTGTTTATAACCCCATTTTAGGTAAGGGGTATGGCGAACTTGCTGCCGAAAGCCGCAGCAACCATAAAACACAGGGTTTTGGCTCAGCTAAGCAGCGTGGTGAGTTTTATGAATATTTCAAGACCATTTTGGGTGATGCCCCGCAGAACGATCTGATGGATGGCGTAAATACTACCTGGAAACGGGTGAAGGATGGCGAGGCTATCGGCGCCGGTATAGGTATTGTTAACCGTGATTTTAATCCGGAGGCCCCCGAAAAATCAGTTCCCGCTTTGGTGCAATTGTTGAGCAAGGTGGAAAAGATCTCTGATATATACTGGCGCACCCAAAAAACAAAAGAACTAAGCGAACTGATTGCCGCCTGCTCTGGCTTGTGGTTTGAAGCTTACGCCACCGAACCAACTTATGCTCTTGGCGATCAGATACAGGTACGCGCCCAGGTGGTTGACCGTTATAGCAACCGCGTAAAGATCAATAGCATCGCATTTCAAAACAATGTTTCCAACCTCAACAGCCAGGTGATCCCGGCCAATCAGCAACAAACATTTGAGCAAAGCGGTACTGCCGATAAACTGACACAGCCTTACTGGTTGGAAACACCTCACAGTTTAGGTGCTTATAATTTAGCTGACGAAACACTGGCAGGCAATCCCGAAAACCCCGATTTGCCCAAAGTTGATTTTGAATTTATTATAGAAGGTAAGCCGGTGCGTTTTGAGCGCAGATTGCTATATAAATATGTCGACCCGGTGAGAGGCGAAGTATACCAGCCGTTGGAAATAACCCCGCCGGTTACCGCCAATATCGAAAACCAGGATTATATTTTTAACTCGCAGCAGGAACAGCAGGTTCAAATCAAATTAAAAAGCTTTACCGCTGCCAGTGGTAACATCAGCTTAAAACCTATTGAAGGCTGGAAGATCGACCCCAAAAAAATTGAGTTTACCGGGAAAAATAAAAACGATGAATGGACGGTGACTTTTTCCATCGCTCCAACAGATAATAAACCCCGCGTTAATAATTTACAGGCTGTGGTAACGGTAAACGGGAAAACTTTTTCGCTGGCTCTGCGCCGCATCCGGTATGATCATGTGCCGGCTATTACGCTGTTCCCACCCGCCGAAACCAGGCTGGTAAACCTCGACCTGAAAATCGCGGGTAAAAAACTGGCTTACATTACAGGAGCCGGCGATCTGATGCCCGAGGCCCTGCGCCAGGTAGGCTATGATGTACACCTGCTTTCGGAAAATGAGATCATGAATGCCGATCTTTCTGTATATGATGCCATCATTACCGGGGTACGCGCTTATAATGTGAATGAGCGCCTGCGCTATGAGCAAAGCCGCCTGATGGATTATGTTAAAAACGGGGGTAATTTATTGGTACAATACAATAATAACGCGGGTCTGGTAATAAAACAAATAGGTCCATATCCTTTCCGGGTGGTAAACGAAAGGGTTACCGACGAAAATGCCGAAGTAACCATATTAGACAAACAAAACCCGGTGCTCAACTATCCCAACAAAATTACCCAGGACGATTTTAAAGGCTGGATCCAGGAGCGGGGGCTATATTTTGTAAGCGATATCGACTCACAATATAAAACCGTTTTACAGATGAACGATAAAGGCGAGCAGCCCAATAACGGATCGTTAATAGTAGGCGATTATGGTAAAGGACGTTTTGTATACACCTCGCTGGCCTTTTTCAGGGAATTACCTGCCGGTGTACCGGGAGCTTATCGCTTGTTCATCAATTTATTGAGTAAGCCGAAGGGGCAGTCGTTGTAATAAGAAAAAGAGGGGGCTGTCAGTCTGAGCTTGTCGAAGACTCGGGCGCAGAGGCCTGCCCGCCATGCTTCGACAGGCTCAGCATGACACCTCTTTTGCTCCCGCGAGATTAGCGCAGCGTATCTCGTGGGGCGCATGTTATAAGCTTTCAGCTTATATTTTCAGCTGAAAGCTGAAACCATAGTTACCACAGACTGGAAGCCCGCGACAGCAGACAGATAAGACTTACGAAGTTTCAAAAACTTCGTAAGTCTTCAATAAGCAGCTATGCGTAACAATTGTAAATCACCATTAAATAAAATGTTGAAAAAATCAATTAATCATCTATTTTTGCAAACGTTATAATAACAGTAATATGGAACAACACAAAGAAGAAGAAAAAAGCCTTGATTTTGTATTTTATCTTGTTGGCTTAGTTTCCGGGCTTTTTACAGGAGCTATAATTGATAAAGGATTTACCTGGATAGCCGTTGGTGGTGTTTTGGGCTTATTAACCGCCGGTTTCTTTTTAACTGTATTGGTTAAAGGCCGTGGTGAAAAGGCCTGATCCTGATCTGCCCTCTTTTATAAAAAATTGGAACCAGTTTTACGGCATTGTAGTCGTGTGGCTGGTTTTTTTAATTTTAGTATTTTGGCTCATTACAAAATCTTTTGAATGAGTTTACCCGATTGGATAGTTTTAGGACTTACGCTGTTGGCCATAGTAGCTTATGGCGTATGGAAAAGCGGCAGCAATAAAAATATCGATCAATTTTTGATGGGTAACCGCTCGTTACCCTGGTACCATGTGGGTTTCTCGGTTATGGCTACCCAAGCCAGTGCCATCACTTTTCTTTCGGCTCCCGGCCAGGCTTATTCAGATGGGATGCGTTTTGTACAGTTTTACTTTGGTTTACCGCTGGCCATGATTGTGCTGTGCGTAACCTTTGTCCCTATATTCCACCGCCTAAAAGTTTATACGGCTTATGAGTTCCTGGAGCAACGTTTTGATCTCAAGACCCGTGCGCTTACTTCGTTTCTTTTTTTGGTATTACGCAGCCTGTCAACAGGTGTGGCTATCTATGCGCCAGCCATTATTTTATCAACCATACTTAATATCAATACGGTTTATACCACCTTGTTTATAGGTGGATTGGTAATATTTTACACCGTTTATGGCGGCAGTAAAGCGGTATCATACACGCAGTTGCTGCAAATGAGTATCATATTTGCAGGTATGTTTTTGGCCGGGATACTGGTGGTACGCTTACTGCCATCGGGCGTGGGTTTTACACATGCCCTGAAAATGGCGGGCAAGCTTGGCCATATGAATGTGATAGACTGGAAATTTGACTGGAGTAACCGCTACACCGTGTGGAGCGGCCTGATAGGCGGCTTCTTTTTGCAGTTATCCTATTTCGGGACAGACCAAAGCCAGGTTGGCCGTTATTTAACGGGCAGCTCCATTGGGCAAAGCAGACTGGGCCTTATTATGAATGGGCTTATCAAAATTCCTATGCAGTTCCTCATCCTGCTCATTGGCGTATTGGTTTTAGCCTTTTATCAGTTTAACCGGCCACCCATGTTTTTTAATAATTACGAGGTAGCGCGGGTAAAACAAAGCAGCTATGCTACACAATATAATTACCTCGACCGGCAATATACCCAGGCTTTTGAACAGCGGAAAGCAAAAGCGAATGAACTGGTAAAAGCGCTTGACGGCAAAAATGAGGAACAGATAGATCACGCTAAAGGTGCCTTAAAGATAGCCGATAAGCAATCGCGCATTATACGGCAGGACGCCATTGCGCTCATGAAAAAGAATAATGCAGGCGCTGATGAAAACGATACCAATTACGTATTTCTGACCTTTGTAAAGCAATACTTACCCCAGGGACTAGTGGGCCTACTGATAGCTATTATATTTTTGGCTTCGATGGGGTCAACAGCAAGCGCGCTTAATTCACTGGCCTCAACTACCGTGATCGATATTTACAAACGCACCATCAATAAGGATGCGTCTGATAAAAACTATTTGCTGGTATCCCGCATGTCAACCGTATTTTGGGGTATAGTGTGCGTAATTATGGCCTTATATGCCGGTAAACTTGGCAATTTACTGGAAGCCGTGAACCAACTGGGCTCCTATATATATGGAACCGTATTGGGCGTGTTTGTAGTAGCTTTTTATATGAAACGGGTAAGCGGAACCCCGGTTTTTATTGGCGCCATTATAAGCGAAGTAATCATATTATATTTAGGATTGAGTAAAACAGTTGCTTATTTATGGCTTAACCCCATAGGTTGCTTTTTAGTAATGATCGTAGCTTATCTGATCAATAAATTGTTGCCACAAAAAAGCCCGGGTCTGATAGAACCGGGCCTGTAATATTTTTTATGCTGAATTAGTTTCTGGCTTGACTAAGCGCCTCCAGGTTTAATCGAAGATATTCATCATCATTGCTTTCTTTTGAAAGCTCAATTCCGGCTTCGGCGGCAGCTACAGCGCCGGCTTTATCTCCCTTTTTTAATAATAAGCGCGATTCCCATAGTTTAAACCATGGGCCTTTAGGATCTTCCTTTTCGGCCTCGGCTACCCAGCCTAATGCTTTATCGGTATCCTTGTTGTTTTCATAATACCATTGGATGGCGTTAAAATAATAGGGTTTACGATCGCCTTTCATCAACTCATCAATATTGGCCATGATCTTGGCGTCATCGTCGGTCTCCATGTGTATAAAGGCAGCTGTATGGTCCCAAACCAGGTACAGATCTGTTGACCGGGTATTAGAGTTGGCAAAAGCCATGGTAAATGTTTCCCGTTTTTCGTTTACGCGGATGGATTTTATCTCAAAACGTAAAAAGTCATCGGCTTGTTTATAGCTGTAAGCGCCCCATTGCTTAACGGTTTTGTTCAGGATGATGGTCCATCCGTTTCTTTGTGGGATGCTGAATAAGGAATAAGTGCCGGCTGGTACATTATGCCCTTCAATAATTACTTTTTCTGTAAAGGTAATGGTTGTGGCCGCATTGGCCCCTGTGCGCCAAACTTCACCATAAGGTATTATACCACCAAATATTTTACGGTCCTTAACGTTTGGCCGTGAGTAGGTAATAGTCACTTTTCCCAATCCAAAATCCTGGATAATGGTTTGTGTTGAACTGGCCTCAGGAATGCGGGGTACTGCCTGTCCAAAGCTTTTATAGCTTGCACATGCCAATAGCATGGTTGCTAAAAATAAGTAAGTCTTTCTCATGTTATGTTTTCGATACTAAGATACCAAATGTTTTTATTCGGTAAATATTGTATTGGAGTAATAAATTTTATGAAAGTTTAATGAGGTAAGTGGCGAGTTACAAGAGTAGAGAGCGGTTTTTATGTAACAATCTAATATCAAACAGTGAAAAAAGTAACTACTTACTACTCTCCACTCACAATTCACTAATTTATTACCTTTGCGGTTATGATTGATGTGTTATTAAACAAAGGTAAAGAGAAAGCTGTTTTGCAAAAACACCCCTGGGTATTTTCGGGAGCTGTTGAAAAAGTAAAGGGTAAACCTGCCAATGGCGATGTGGTACGGCTGCTTAACGCAAAAGGCGATTTTATGGCCTATGGTTTTTATAACGATCAATCGCGGGTGGCGCTGCGCCTGCTGGAATGGGGCGAAGCCGTTGAAATTAACGACGATTGGTTTCGCCGTAAACTGGTATCCGCTATTAAAAGCCGTGCCCATGTGTTAAATAATGGAACCAATACATGCCGCCTGGTTTTCAGTGAAGCGGATTACTTGCCGGGGCTGATTGTTGATAAATATGCAGGTCACCTGGCCGTACAGGTGCTCACCTCGGGTATGGAACGGGTGATGCCGGTAATTATTGATGAACTGCAAAAGCTGCTGAACCCCGAAAGCATATCTGATAAAAGCGATAACTCCTCCCGGGCGCATGAAGGTCTGACCGAAGCCGAAAATAAGGTGCTTTTTGGTAACCCGCCACCAGAGATAGTAGAAGTATTGGAGAACAATATTGTTTACGGCATCAATATCACCGAAGGTCAAAAATCTGGCTTTTATTGCGATCAGCGCGATAACCGCCATATAGTAGCCAACTATGCCAATGGTAAAAAAGTGCTGGATTGTTTTTGTTATACCGGGGGCTTTACCCTCAATAGCTTAAAAAACGGAGCTGCATCGGTAACCAGTGTGGATAGCTCGGCATTGGCTATTGAAACATTGAAAGAAAATATCCTGTTAAATAAATTGGATGCTGGTAAACACACGGCCATAAAATCAGATGTCAATGTGCAGCTGCGCAAATTCAGGGATGAGGGCGAAAAATTTGATGTTATCGTGCTCGATCCGCCAAAGTACGCGCCTTCCCGCTCCGCGCTTACACGGGCATCCAGGGCCTATAAAGATCTGAACCGTTTAGGCATGCTGTTACTGAATGAAGGCGGCCTGCTGGCCACATATTCCTGCTCGGGCGCCATGGATATGGAAACCTTTAAACAAGTAATTGCCTGGGCCGCGCTGGATGCAGGCAAGCAGGTTCAATTCATTTACCAATTCCACCAACCCGAAGACCACCCCGTACGGGCATCCTTCCCCGAAGGCGAATATTTGAAGGGATTGCTGTGCAGGGTGTTTTGATTTAGAATCAAGAGATAAGAGTCAGGAATCAAGACGCAATATAAGGTCAGAATCTTATTATAACTATTTTGTCATCCTGAGGGGAGCGAAGGATCTGTTAACGAACTATGCATCTCTAAAAATAGATGCTTCACTCCGTTCAGCATGACAAAGGGAAATTTTCGTTGAAGAGCACGCGAGGAGATTGCTTCGTTCCTTACAGCAATGACGTATTTATTAATTGCTCAATCTCTTGCTTCCTGACTCTTATTTCTTGCTTCCCGCTTTCTTAACCGCTTTTGCTTTCATTTTCAGGTTCAGCATTTCCACCAGTACCGAGAAGGCCATGGCGAAGTAGATATAGCCTTTAGGGATATGCTGTTCAAAGGCTTCGGCTAAAAGCGAAACACCTATTAATAACAGGAACGACAGCGCCAGCATTTTTACCGTTGGATGCTTATTTACAAAGCTGGCTACCCCGTTTGATGCCCACATCATAATGCCTACGGCTATTACAACCGCCAGTATCATGATCTCTACATGGCTGGCCATACCCACCGCGGTAATCACTGAGTCGAGCGAGAAAACGATATCCAGCAGCATGATCTGGACGATGGTTCCCCAAAAGCTGTGCTTTTTTACTTTATCAGTATTTTCTTCTTCGCCTTCAATTTTATGATGTATCTCGGCAGTGCTTTTGTATATCAGGAATAATCCGCCGATGATGAGGATCAGGTCGCGGCCGGATATGGCTAATTTTTCTACCCAATCGGCATCGGTAATATTAATTAAATGCGCAAGGTTAAACAGCGGGGAGGTAAGCGTCATTACCCAACTGATGGATAATAAAAGCAGCACCCGGGTGATCATGGCCATGCCCAGACCAAGCCTGCGGCCTTTTGCTTGCTGATTTGCAGGGAGTTTATCAGATAAAATGGATATGAATATCACATTGTCTATCCCCAGTACAATTTCCAGCAGGGTTAGGGTAATGAGCGATATCCAGGATTCGGCATGAGCGAATATTTCCATAGCAGGGTAATTTGGATTTGGTTGCCCCTAAAATAACAAAACCCCTGCCGAAAATGGCAGAGGCTTGCTATCAATGTTAAAATATAAGGTGTTTGTGAAGAGAATCAAGAAATAAGAGTCAGGAATCAAGCGCCAGGAGGGAGGCTGTTTTTCTTGATTCTTGACTCTTTTAATCAAAGCTTACGCTGCCGTAGCTGGTGTTAATAGTTATGTTTTTATCGTTTGATCCTTTACCCAGATGGCCTTTGTAATTTTTGGTTGGGTTATAACCCCTATCGTTATCAGATGGGCTTTTGCTGGTGATATTGATATCATGGCCGCCATAGTTAAAGCTGCCGTAGCGTACCGTTACATCAAAGTCGGCGTTCTGATCATTGCTGATACCCAGTTTTACACTGGAGTAAGAGGAGTTTACCGATAGGCTTTTGATGTTTTTATCAACCTCATTAATATTCAAATTGCCGCTAAACTTTACGTTGATATTACCCGAAGTGGTAATACGGCCAATTTTGGCCGAGCCGTAACTGATGTCGGCATTGAGTTTATTGCATTCTCCCAGGCTAAGGCTGCCGTAAGCAACATCCAGGTCGCTGCCATTAAGTGAGCCAATAGTAGCGCTGCCATATTTTACCGTGATCTGGTTACCCGGACTGCTCAGGTTTTTAGCCACCAGGCTGCCATAGGAGTTGTTAACGGTAAGCTTTCCATCCAGATCGGGCAGGCTGGTGGCGCCATATTTATTGCTTACATTCAATGGGTTTCTGGATGGCATATATACCGTATAATTCACCTCAATTTTGCGCACATTATTGCGTTTGCCACCAAATAACGACCATGAGCCACCATTGTCGTCGCTGTTGATACTGGTTTTAAAATAAACACCATTGCCATCTTTGCTATCTCTGATGGTTACATTATCCAGCAGTTTCTGAGCCAGATCATCATCGTTGGCGCCCACTTTTATCTGTACATCAACCTTAACCTCGCTTTTGTTCCAGGTGTTCACCGTAATCCGGCCAAAGCGGTTATCCAGGTTGATCACGTCGTTACCATCTATCGAATAACTTTTACTGTAGTTTTTTACCTTTTCAACACCATCATCATGCTGTTTATCAGTATCGGTGCTGTAGCTAAAATTGGTATCAAAATCTTTAAAGCCTAAAGCTACCTGCGGCGCTATATTGCTGAAATCATAGGCAAAGTTCATGATGCTGTCATTCAGCTTATAGGTAAAATTTTTATCCAGCTGTTTAAACTGCTTACTAAAATTCTTGAATTTCAGGTTCATTTGCTGCTGGTGTTGCAGGTTAAGTTTGCCCATGCGTATTTGCAGATCCTTTAACTTAACATGCAGATCCTTCATTTTTAGCTGAAAATCTTTGCTGTCCGGAGGTGTAAGCTTGTTTAAAGGGGAAACCGGAGGCATAGGCGGAAGCACTGGAGCCGGAGCCGGAACGGGTGCAGGGGTTTCCTGCGCAAAACTGATCGTATTAATGGCTAACAGGGCCATTAGTGTAAGGATCGACCGTTTAAATATTCTTGATTTCATCTTTTTGCTCTTTTTTCATTTGATTGAACTGTTCTATCACACTCAATTGCTGATTAAGCACCTCTGTTTGTACCTGCAAGTTCCGGATCATGGCACGTAAAACACGCTCCTGGTTGGGGCTGGTGGCTAAATCGGCATTAAGCCTTTTATAAGTAGAATCCATTTTGGCTATTTCGGCGCTAAACTCTTTATACAGCTGCGGATCGGCTTTGGAAACCGATTTTAGCTCGGTGAGCTTAGTTTCAACAAGCGATGCATAGTGCATTTGCTGTTTGGCATACTCAGGGTTTATGGCGGCCAGGTCCACGGTTTTTGCGCTTTTTTGACTTTGGAGGTATATTCCGAAGCCTATGCCCATAACAATGATCACTGATGCGGCCACGCGAAGAACGAAAGCAAGCGAAAAAGTTTTTGTTTCCGGCTTTTTTGGCAACTCCTCCGGCATGTTAAGGCTTTGCTCAATTTTGCTCCACAGATCAACCGATGGTTCGATCTCGTCAAACTCTTCCCTGTTGTTTTTAATGAAATCTTCAAATCGCTTGCTCATAATTCGGGTCCTTTCCTTTTTAAAATTTCCATTAACTTTCTTTTAGCTCTCAAAAACTGTGTTCTTGAGGTGTTTTCTGATATATTCAATATTTGTCCTATTTCTTCATGATCATAACCTTCCAGCAGGTAAAGCGACAGTACCACCCGGTATCCATCGGGCAATTGTTTCATGCCTTCTTTTACCCAGGCCACCTGGTACTGTATTTCTTCATCATCTTCCGGTTCTTCATCTGGTATATTTTCCAGGTGGTCGCCTTCCAGTTCAATCAGCTCCAGCCTGCGCTTGCGCAACAGGTTGATGGATCGGTTCACCACTATTTGCTTCAGCCATAAACCAAAAGTGGTATCCTGCCTAAAATCTTTCAGTTTGTTAAAAGCATCCAGAAAAGCCTCCTGCAAAACATCTTCAGCTTCGGCAATATTGCCCACGATCCTAAAGGCGACGTTCAACATCGCTTTAGAATACAACCGGTACAACTCGTAACTGGCCTTTTTGCTTCCCTGTTTGCATTCAACCACCAGGTTATAATGCTTATCTACATATATGGCTTCCAAATTTCTGATCAGGTTTCAGATTAAATGACGCATCATTTTTAGCAACGTTGCATCATCATGAAAAATAATTTATATAAGCAATAATTTTTTGTTTAGATAAGCGTTTTGGATCGTTGATTTTTTCTGAACCTTGATACGCTTGATTTAGGGATTTTAGGATATCAAGAGGATATTACAAAATCATGGAAATCTTTTAATCCGAAAAACGGCGTAGCCCTCAACGGAGTTAATCATGGTTCAGAAAAAATCAGCGCAATCAATGAAATCAATATAAATCAACGGTCAAGAAAGGCATCAACAGCCTTCACCGCATTTTCATAGCGATCCTGGCCCGTGCCGGATATCACTACATAGTTTGCCTGCAGGGCGGTGAGTTCTTTATGCCATACCTGCATAAAATGTTCGCGCAGTTCGGGGAAATTGCGCAGGGGGTCATCCTGCCAGGGCAGGTCGATATCTAACAGTAAATAAAAATCATAGGGGTGTTTGGGTAATTCGTCCAGTACTTCCTGCGGTGCCTGGCCAAACATGTGCTCGCTCCATATTTTTACGGTTAAAAAGGTGGTATCGCATATCAGGAGCCCGTTGGCTTTGGGCAGTAAGCTAGCTTCGAGCGCCAGTTGTCCCTGAAACATATTGATCTCATCCTGCCAGGTACAGGGGCCAGTAAGCGCTGCGCAATACTCCCTGGAAAATTCGGGTACGGCGATGGTACGGTAATGAGCCGCCAGGTAATCAGACATGGTTGATTTTCCCGTTGATTCGGGCCCGACAACTGCTATTTTGGGGATGTGTTTCATGAGGAAGCTTGTATTTCTGAACCTTGATACACTTGATTTAATGATTTTCATGATTAATGAAACACTTTAACACAAATCATGAAAATCTTTTAATCCTATAAATCAAGGTTCAGATAATTTTTACCTTTCCAGTTTCGGTACCCTGGTAGGTGTGTCTTGTCCCGAAACGATGGTGCGGGAGCTTAACGCTATGGCCCTGATGGTTGAGGTGATATTGTTTACATCCAGCGAGCTAAACTCATCTTTTACGGTATGGTACAGTTTGTCAATATCTATCTGGTCGGTTGAGATGGTATGTGCCGGTACACCCTTTTCGGCCAGTGAGGCGTTATCGCTGCGGTAAAACAGGTCCTGATCCGGATAGGGGTCGGGATGGAACTCAAATTTGGTTCCCTTCAGGTTGTTTTGCAATATGGTGCCAAAGTTGGAACGATCAAAGCCGGTAATAAAGGCTGAGTTTTCGCCAAATTTAGAAGCCTTGCCAATCATCTCGATATTGAACATGGCTACCACTTTATCCGGATCAACCTGGGTGGCAAAATATTGTGAGCCGTATTCGCCTATTTCTTCGGCGGTAAAGGCTACAAAGATAAGGGTGCGGGCATTATTATTTAGCTTTTTGTAGTATTTGGCTAAGGATATCACCGCTGTGGTACCCGAAGCATCATCATCGGCACCATTGGCTATACTGTCGCCTTCCATGGCTTTGATAATCCCCAGATGGTCATAATGTCCCGAAAAAACAACAAACTCATTGGGTTTGGTTTTACCAGGGATAATGCCGGCGACGTTAAACAAAGGCAGTTCTTCGCTTTTACTTTCGTAGCTGATATCAAAGGAACTGATGTTATCAAATTTGCCCAATACAAACGCGATGGACGACGCCGTTTTACCTTTAAAGCTCACATTGCTCCTCAATGTATAATCACGGATGCGTTTAAACAGGCTCAGGAATTTTGGATCAACGATCATTAAGGTTTTTTTGCCGCTTTTTTCGGCGCTCATGTATTCCTGCCTGAAATTTTTGTCGGCCGTTACATTCACTATCTGCACCTCCTTGTCGCTGGCCCAGGTAAATGATTCTGCACCCGATGCAAAAACACTATCGGCTATAATGGCTTTACCATTAATAGCTGCGGTTATTTTTACAGGGGTTGAGCGTATCATGGTAAAATTTTGGCGGTAGCCCGTATTGCCGGCCAATGGTTTTAGACCTGCTTTGGTATATTCGCTTTCAATAAATTTGGCGGCTTTTTCAATACCCGGCGTAAAGGTTGCCCGGCCCTGCATATCATCGGCACTCAGGGTTTTAATAATGCGGGTTACATCATCCTGATTGATGAGCTTGTTAACATCTTGCCCAAAGCTGTAGGTTGATACAGCTAAAAGAGCGGTTATTACGGTGAGTTTTTTCATGAGTATTAGTTTTTCTTCACTTGTCATTTCGAACGAGGTACGAGGAGAAACTACCTCTTGAGCGCAGCGAAAAATCTTTTACAAGCGATATGCTGAACGTATAAGATTTCTCCCTCCGGTCGAAATGACAGGCAGGGTGTTCATTTGAGTTTGTAAATTTTATTTGACTTTTGATTGTAACCAATTGTTACGGAATTCTCCCTGCTCTTTGCTCAGTTGTTTTCCTGCTTTTTCGTAAGTAACCACTTCAAAGTATGGGCTTTCTTCCAGCGCGATGGTAGTTTCATGGGCTCCGGTGCGGTTTTTATAGTTTACGGTTATTTTATCGCCTGGTTTTTTGCCCGCCAGTACATCGGCAAATGATTTTGGATCGGTAATGGTTTGACCATCGGCTTTCAGGATAATATCGCCGGCATCTAAACCCGCCTTATAAATGGGGGTGCCTATAGTGGTGCTCGATAGGATTGCTAAACCCTCGGTGCCGACAGCACGCTGCTGACCCGAACGGCCGCGACCCGCATTGGTTGCCAGTGAGCCAGCCCAGGCCTTGCCCGGCTGTATTTTGCGCAGTACCAATCCGGCTTTGTTCAGCAGCTCTTCGTAATTATTTTTATCAATACCATAAATGTAGCGCTTAAAAAAGTCGGCGGCAAACTTGGGGTTGTTGGTCACCTTGGCCAGATCGGCTTGCAAATCAGGTATAGTGTAAGGTTTCATCACCTTGCCGCGGCTTAACCAAACCTGGCGCATATAATCATCAAGCGTCAGCTTAAATTCGCCCCGAAGGCGCATATCCAATGCCAGTGCTATGGCGCCGCCATAGGTATAGTAGCTGGTAAAGTCGTTAACGTTATTATTCGGGTCGATAGATACGCCGTTATCTGCAAATACCGAGTAGCGGCTCATTTGCGTTGCCGGATATTTAGCGGCCCCCGGGGTGTTCAGGATCTGGTTAACCAGGCCCGCTAATGTACGGGTATAGTCATCGAGCGAAGTAAAACCGGCGCGGGTAAGCAGCAGGTCGCCATAATATTGGGTAAAACCTTCGGCAAACCAAAGCTCGCTGCTCATATTGGCATGCTCAAAATTAAACGGCTCCAATGATTTTGGACGGATGCGTTTTACGTTCCAGCTGTGAAAATATTCATGCGAAAAAATATCCAGCAGATCGTTCTCGTTACCGGCAACCTTCTCCAGCGGATCAACAATGCAGGTAGAGTTGCGGTGCTCCATACCATCACCAGAGTCTGTTGGGTACACGTCGGTTATAAAGGTATACTCGCCATAATCATAAGCAGGTAGTTCGCCAAAAACAGCTTTTTCTTCCAGTACCAGCTTTTGTACCATTTTACCAAAGTTATCAACCGTTGCCTGGTCGTCATCGGAGTGGATGCTTACATTTATTTTTTGCTTTTTACCATCGGTATTCACCACGTCCCAGCTGGTTACCTTGGAGTTGGCCAGTTCGGTAGGGCTATCCATCATGTATTGCATATTGGGAGCGCTGTATACATTGGCTCCTTCAGATTTTAATTGTGTGGATACTTTCCAGCCATATTTATCCAGATCGTTAAATTCAAATTTTACTGGTCTTTTTTCCTGGCCAATTACCCAGGCAAAAGCAGCGGGCATATTCAAGTGGGCGTGGCTGGGATCAATGCTGGCGTAAGTACCGTCGGTCCAGTTGCCAAACAGGGTATAGCTTATTTTGATATTCTCCGGGTGTGAACCAACTTCATACAGGTCGCCCTCTATTTGCGTAAAAGGGATATCGGTACCATCAATAGCGGTTACTTTAACATTATAGATGTTTTTACCAAACTCGTGAGTAGCATAACGCCCTGCCGATGAGCGGCTCATGCGGAAACGTAAACTTTGGGGGGCCTGGGGCACGGTCATCACAATTTCTGCCTCATGATGAGCGGCATTAGGAAAAGATATAGAATAATAGATTGGCTTTTGTTTATCCTGCGCCATAGCTGCAGTGCTCAATAAAGCGGCAACGGTAATTAGAAATATTTTTTTCATGAAGATCAGTATTACAGGGCTGAAAATACAAATTAATCGGAGAAAAATGGAGCATCAATTTGTTGATTGATGGGAGGGACAAAGTGAGAGCAACTCATTCGTTTGAGCTCTTATGGACGACCAGCAGAGCCCATTCCATGTTAATTTAAATCCCATCTGAACTATTATGCGTATATTTAAACAAATACTGAGCTCATGATCCTTTTTTCAAGAAGAAATTTACATTATACCGATTACAAATGGAGCGTATATAACCAAAACGATCCGCGCGTGAACGGTAAACCTGACGCTACGCCGTTTACAAAGGATGAGGGCAATGAAGTAGTTTACCTGATTAATAAATTAATGATACTTTGGGATTACCGCTTTGCCAATACCGGTAACAAAATGGAAAAACTGATTCATGATCAGTTACCTCCCAATATCATTCTGCAAGAAGATGTGCAGCAATGGCTTAAAGCCAATTTGAAGTTTTAAACATCATATAAAACGTTTACCAGCTTATTCGAGAATTCAAATTTATCCCATATATGGGAGTGGGGATTCTATGTCTGATCGGTATTTGTTAGATGCATGGTTGAAGCCTTAATCTGATACCTCGGAACTTAAAACTCCCGACTTAAATTCGTATATTTGTATATATCACAACGGCCCGGTTCTCTGTAAAAAGGAGGACCGGGCCGTTGTGGTTAAAGGAATAAATGCCCAAAAAACCGACCGTTTGGTATGTTGTTATTAGATACTTTTTAAAGCTTTCAAAGCCCCTCAAAAATTTGTTAAAAAGTGTTAAAATGGCGTTAAAGTTTAGTTAAAACGACCAAAAAGCAAGGGTTTTTACCCCTGTTTTCGACTAAAAATTGTTAAAATTTAAGGTTTAAAAAGTTTTTCGAGGGTGTTTGGCGTTGGGTATCACTCACTACTCCTTTTTAAACTCGTAGGCTCCACGTTCTACAAAATCGGCTACCTTAACCTTTACACCTGTAACCCGGCCATTTTGTACATTAAACGGAAAAACAGCCTTACCCATTACCGGGTCAGAAAAAGTTACAAAAAAGCGGTTGCCCCCCAACGGCTGCAATTTGGCAAACATGGTAGGGTGATGTTCAAAGCGTATTTCCAGATCGCTGTTTTCGCCCTGGGTTACAGTCATGCTACCATAAAAACTGTTGGTGTATTTGCCCAGGTAGGAAGCCGGAGGTAGCGCGGGCTTTAAGAGAAGTGCCACAGTATCACGCAGTTTACGTTCGGTTTGTTGTTCGGTTGCTGTATGGTTTTTGAAGTTTTTCAGATAGGCCTCGCTGTAATCGCGATAGGGCCTGCCAAAAAAAACATCCAGAATTTCCCAGCGCAGGGCTTCATAAAGCTGGTTTTGATCGGTATTGGTGAGTATCACAATGCCCAGGTTATCCTGCGGCGAAAGGGTAACTGATGACAGATAGCCACTTACACCGCCATCATGCATAACCAGTCGGTGATTTGAATAATCCTGTATAAACCAGCCCAGGCCATATAGTTCAAAATTGTTTTCGCCAGTTAGGTGGTATTGGCTGCCTACAATATCCTGAGGTTCGCGGGTGGCTGCAATGGCTGCCTGCGGTATAACCTGGCGGTTACCTACCTTGCCGTTGTTGAGCAAAGCCAGTACCCATTTGCCCATGTCGCTGGCCGATGAGCTGATAGATCCGGCTGGCGCAAGCCCGTCTAACTGGCAATAGGGTATGGGGGCAAGCCTGCCGTCGGTAAGGGTGTGCGCTACAGTACGATTAAGAGATTTGGGCAGGTCCTTGCTTAGTGCCAGTGTGTTGGTCATGCCCAACGGCGCAAAAATGGCGTCTTTGAGGTATACCTCCCAGGGCTTGTTTGTTACCCGGGGGATGATCTCACCGGCGGTTAAAAAGGCGGCATTGGTATAGCCCCATTTGGTACGAAAAGGATAGGTAGCTTTCAGCTCGCCCAGTTTTTCGATCACCTGTGCACGGGTAAGGTTAGTGTTATAAAAAGTAAAATCGCCCTGGAAGGTCTGGAAGCCAAGGCGGTGGCATAGCAGATCTCGTACCGTAGCCTCCTGTCCGGCGAACTTATTTTCCAGTTTAAACTCGGGGATGTATTTGGTTACTTTATCATCAAGCGATAGTTTGTTGTTGGCCTGCAGCATAGCCAAGGCGGTAGCGGTAAAAGCTTTGGTGTTGCTGCCAATCATGAACAGGGTATTAATATCCACAGTATTAGGCAGCCCTAACTCTTTGATGCCATAACCTTTTACCAGTACTATTTTATTATCCTTTACAATACAAACGGCAATGCCGGGCACTCGCCAATTGGTTAAGGCCCGGCTGATGTACAGATCTAAACTGTCCCTGATAAATTTGGAACGGTCGGCGTGCTGGGCCTGTATGTTGGTATAAAAGGTGGTACAAATAATAAAAGATAGCAATAATTTTTTCATTACACTGGATAATTTACGTGCTTGATTTGTGCTAATTTAATGCAAAATTTACAGCGGCTTTACTTAATTGTAAATTAACGCCGCAATCTTCAATAAAACACTAAGTATATGAAATTTTTCCGTTCGGGATCATCATTCCTTACCGTAGTGTGCTTCATTTTGGGCATATATACGGCAAACGCGCAACGGTTGCCAACCCATTGGACAAAGGATGGCTACCAGTATTACAAAATCACCGGTGATGGTATCAGGATACTGGATACCCGCGATACCAGTAAAAAAACTTTGTGGATAAGCAAGGCCGAACTTACCCCGCAGGGCCAGGCGCCGTTGAGCGTAAAAAGGTTCTCGGTATCGGCCGATGGTCAAAAATTGCTGATCAATACCAATACCAAAAAAGTGTGGCGCTATGATACCCGGGGCGATTACTGGATGTATGATACCAATACCAAAAAGCTGTGGCAGTTGGGTAAAAACCTGCCGGAAGCATCATTGATGTTTGCCAAATTTTCGCCTGATGGACTTAAGGCGGCCTATGTAAGTGGGCATAATATTTACGTGGAGGATTTGGCTGATGCCTCAGTTAAACAGTTAACTACCGATGGCAGCACCAGGCTGATCAATGGAACGTTCGACTGGGCTTATGAGGAAGAATTTGGATGCCGGGATGGTTTCCGGTGGTCGCCCGATAGCAAATCGATAGCCTATTGGCAGATAGATGCTACCAAAATAAAAAGCTACCTGATGCTGAATACTACCGACTCCATCTACCCCTATGTGGTGCCTGTTGAATACCCGGTTGCCGGGCAGGATCCAAGCTCTTGCAAAGTAGGTGTTGTAGATATTACTACAGGTAAAACCAATTGGATAAATACACCTGGTGACGCGATACAGCATTACATTCCCCGAATGGAATGGACATTGAATTCCAATGAAATCATCCTGGAGCAGTTGAACAGGGCGCAAACAGAAAGCAGGGTGTTTATCGGCAATGTATCCAATGGTACTGCCCGGTTGATCTGTGAAGAAAAGAGCAATGCCTGGATTGATGGTAAAGAGCGCTGGAATGGTGGCGACCCCGCAGGTTGGGAATGGATAAATAAAGGCAAAGAGTTTTTATGGGTGAGCGAAAAAGACGGCTGGAAACATATTTACCGTGTAACTCGTGAGGGTAAAGAAACGCTAGTAACCAAAGGCGATTATGATGTGATCAGCATCAATTTAATTGATGAGACATCTGGGTATATCTATTTTATGGCATCGCCTGATAATGCTACCCAGAAGTATTTGTATCGTATAAAAATTGCCGGCGTTGCAAAACCAGAGCGTGTTTCGCCAGCCGATGAGCCTGGTACACATGGTTATGATATATCGCCAAATGGTAAAGTGGCACTGCATAATTTCTCCAACAGTTACACACCTCCGGCAAGCGAGGTAGTGAGCCTGCCAGAGCACAAGCATATTGGGGGCAATTCTATAATTCTGGACAAAAACGCTAAAAATAAGACTGAATTTTTCAAGGTTAAAACCGTTGACGGCATTGAAATGGATGGCTGGATGAAAAAGCCCTCCAGTTTTGATCCGCATAAAAAATATCCGGTAGTATTTATGGTTTACGGCGAACCGGCATCACAAACCGTTACCGATACCTGGGGGGCAGGCAATAACAGGCTTTATGTGGGTAGTATGGCCGACGATGGCTACATCTACATGTCGGTTGAAGGGCGCGGCGCGCCAGCGCCAAAAGGCACAGCCTGGCGTAAAGCGATCTATAAAAACATAGGGATCATCAATATTCGCGACCAGGCCATGGCGGCAAAAGAGATCTTGAAATGGCCCTTTGTCGATTCAACCCGCATAGCTGTTCATGGCTGGAGCGGTGGTGGTTCATCAACCCTTAATTTGATGTTCCAGTATCCGGATATTTACAAAACGGGCATAGCAGTAGCCGCCGTTGGCGATCAGCTTACTTATGATAATATCTACCAGGAGCGTTACATGGGCGTGCCGGTTGATGATGAAGGCCGCGCGGCATTTATCAAAGGGTCGCCAATTACCTATGCCAAAAATCTGCGTGGCAATTTGTTGTATATCCATGGCACGGGCGATGATAATGTGCACTATAAAAACGCCGAAGAGCTGATCAATCAGCTGGTAAAATACAACCGCCAGTTTGAGCTGATGTCGTACCCTAATCGTACGCATAGTATTTCTGAAGGCGAGGGTACAGGCTTGCACTTACGAACCCTGTTTACCAAATATCTGAAAGAACATTGCCCGCCGGGCGGCAGATAAGTCTTTCTGCAATAGGTTAAAAAACGCCCCCTGACGCTTGTGCAGGGGGCGTTTTTTAATTATATCAATAAGCTTGATTGTTGGCTTCGCCATCGGTATAGAGCTGATCTTCGGGTTTGGCAATTGACCGGATATCGCCATCAAAATCACTTTTACGGCCAAGCATGGTAAAGTTTTCGGCCACTACTTCGGTTGTGTATTTTTTGAATCCTTCTTTGTCTTCAAATGAGCGGGTACGAAGCTTCCCTTCAATGTAAACCAGCTTGCCTTTTTGCAGGAATTTGGCGGCCATATCGGCCAAACCACGCCACATTACAATATTATGCCATTCGGTTTGTTCAACTTTACGGCCATCTTTGTTAAAGGTTTCAGAAGTAGCTAAAGGGAAACTGGTAACGGATACTCCACCTTCTAAAACTCGCACTTCGGGATCTTTACCTAAATGACCTACAAGTATTACTTTATTTATTCCAGACATGCCATAAAATAACGAAAAATTAATTTATAAATTAAAAATATTTTTTATTAATATAACTACAGGTTTTGGAAGAGCCAGGTTTGGCAGGTTTTCAGTTGGGGTATAAAACCAATTAGGATCGAGTTTAAGAGGCTTTGATTCAGTTTTGATGAGCCTGATAAAAAGGCGCTGGTGGGTGAGCAGATGTTTGTGAACCTGTACATTATCAGGAGCTATTTTGATTTGGTTGCCGAAAAATTCCTTTATCCGGGGATGGTCGGCAAGTTCGTAAATAGGGAGCAAAGACGCTGTTTCTATCAGCGGGAGGTCATATAAATTTGCCCAAATATCTTTATCTCCTCTTTTATTCATCAATACGGAGTCGCCATCGGTTATCAAAAAGTAATTAAAAAAGCGTTCGCGAATTTTTACCGTTTTTAATTTAACCGGGAGCGTAGTGGTAGCATTATTTTTAAAAGCAAAGCAGTTCATGCGCACCGGGCAAATACCGCAAGCCGGATTTTTGGGTTTGCAAAGCATGGCGCCAAACTCCATCATGGCCTGGTTATGTAATCCTGGAGTTTTCTTATTAATTAAATTATTGGCAAGCTCCTGGAATGTTTTTTTACCACCGGTTGAATTGATGGGCTCATCAATGCCAAAATAACGTGCAAGTACCCGGTAAACATTACCATCAACAACGGCTTTTACCTCATTTGCCGAGAATGAGGCAATAGCCGCAGCTGTGTATTCGCCTATTCCTTTTAGCTTGATCAGGTCGTCATAACGTTGCGGGAATTTACCTATGAATTGTTCCTGCACCAGCCGGGCTGTTTTAAGCATGTTGCGGCCACGTGAGTAATAGCCCAGGCCCTGCCATAATTTTAATACTTCATCCTCCTGGGCCGCTGCAAAACTACTTACCGTAGGGTATCTTTCTAAAAAACGATAAAAATATGGTAAGCCTTGTTCTACCCGCGTTTGTTGCAGTATGATCTCCGAAAGCCATATTACATAAGCATCGGTGGTATTGCGCCAGGGCAGGTCGCGTTTATTTTGAAGATACCATTGTACCAGTTCGTCAGTAAAATTCATAGCTGTAAAAGTAAGGACTTTTGCGGGGAGCAAGGAGTAAGGATTTTTGGAGTAAGGAGGAAGGTTTTTTTGATAGAGCAAAGATTTTTGGAACAAAAGCAAGTATTTTTTTAGATTTTTTGTCTCTGTTCTTTAGTCCCGAAATCCTTGTTCTCAAGTCTCTTATCCTTGCGCCAAAAATCCTTGCTCCTTAACGATTTAGCATGCAATTTGTAACGATATTGTCCGTTTTTATTACTTACGAAAAAAAAACTGTTAAATATTTCGCTCTTAAAATATAAAGCGATACTTTTGCAACCCCAAAACAGTTAAGTGTTTATATATTAAATAAAAGTAAATCAGATATGACTAAGGCAGAAATTATAACTGAAATCTCATCTAAGACAGGTATAGAGAAAGTAGACGTGCAGGAAACAGTTGAGGCATTTTTTAAAGTAGTTAAAAGCTCAATGGTTGGCGGCGAGAACGTTTATGTAAGAGGATTCGGAAGTTTTGTTGTAAAGAAAAGAGCGAAAAAAACAGCCCGCAATATTTCAAAAAATACTGCCATCATTATTCCAGAGCATTTTGTGCCAAGCTTTAAACCAGCTAAAACTTTTGTTGAAAAAGTTAAAACAGGTAACAAAAACAGCAAATAATTTATAAGCATGAATAAGAAACAAATAGCCATTAGTGCAGCCGTAGTTGTTATTATGGGCTATTTGTATTATTTACCTGTTAAAGGTTTAATAAAACCCAAAGAGGCTAAACCAGACAAAACAAACGTAATGACAGCCAGCCGCAAGCCGGCCACGGCTGTAACGGTTGATATGGTATCTGCAACTGCTAAAACCGCAATTGGGGCGGCGTTAACAGCAAAGATAAACGACCTTGAAGGGCAATTAAAAAACGCGTCAGGCGCCGATGAGCAAAAATTGCAGCAGCAATTGGCCCATCAGTGGGATGATGTTAACCAGCCGGCCCCGGCGGCATTTTACTATCAGGCTTTGGCCCGTAAGGAAAACAAGCTGGAGGATTGGTTAAATGCAGGTAATCGTTTTAACGATGCTTACAAACTTACACAGGACACTTTATTGCAGCCCGCATTTGTAACTAATTCGGTAGAAGCTTTTCAGAGTGCCCTTAAACTAAAACCCGAAAGCCTTGAGGGTAAAACAGGATTAGGTGTTGCCTACGTAAATGGCGGCGCCGGCCCTATGCAAGGTATAGCCTTATTGCTTGAAGTAGTAAAAAAGGATCCCAACAATTGGAACGCGAACCTTAATTTAGGAATGTTTGCCATGAAATCGGGCCAGTACGAAAAAGCGGTTGGCAGGTTTAAAACATTAATTGCCCAAAAGCAGGAATTGGAGCCAACTTTTTATCTGGCCGAAAGCTACAAGCAACTGGGCATGAAAAAGGAAGCTATCGAAGCTTACCAAAAATGTAAAGAAATGATGCCCGATCCTGTATTCGGGCAACGCATTGATGAATATATCAAGGAATTAAAGAATTAATCACACATTAAAAATTATTATTATGCCGAGCGGTAAAAAACGTAAAAGACACAAAATGGCTACCCACAAACGCAAAAAGCGTTTAAGAAAAAACAGACATAAAAAGAAATAAGCTGCTTATTTAAGCAGCTTACCTGCTTTTTTATGAAGCAGGTAACTTTAGTAGTGTTTTTTACCCACTTATTAACACGCGGTTTTTACCGTTTTAAGAAATGGAGTAGCAGTTGATAAAAGAATTAATTATCGATTCATCCCCAAACGGGGCTACCATTGCATTATTACAGGATAAACAACTCGTAGAACTTCATAAAGAGCAGGTCAGCAACAATTATACTGTTGGTGATATTTACCTGGGGCGTATCAAAAAGATCATGCCCAGTTTAAATGCAGCCTTTGTAGACGTTGGCTACGAGAAGGATGCCTTTTTGCATTATCTTGATCTTGGTCCGCAGGTGCAGAGCCTGCTTAAATTAACCAAGCAAGTACGTAGCGGGGGATACCAATCGAAGCTTTTGGACGGCTTTAAGTTGGAAGGTGATATCAATAAGGGAGGAAAGATCTCGGAGATATTATCAAAAAACCAGCTTATACCGGTACAAATAGCTAAGGAACCTATATCAACCAAAGGACCACGTTTAAGTTCTGATCTTTCAATAGCCGGCCGTTATGTGGTATTGGTACCATTTTCGGAGGCTATCTCTATTTCCAAAAAAATAAAGAGCAATACAGAACGAAATCGTTTACGGAAGGTTGTTGAAAGCATTAAGCCAAAGCATTTTGGCGTTATTATCCGTACAGTATCTGAAGGCAAAGGGGTTGATGAATTACAAAAAGACCTGCTCGATCTGATATCTAAATGGGAATCATTCATAACCAAGCTGCCGTCTGTTGAACCATCAAAAAAGGTTTTAGGCGAAATTGGGCGTACCTCAACTATCCTCAGGGATATATTGAACCCCGATTTTCAGCATATTTATGTGAATGACAATGGCATGTTCGAAGAAATTCGTTCATACATCCATGAAATATCGCCCGATATGGAAAGTATAGTCCGTATGCATAAGCATAAGGAGCCTATATTTGAACATTTTGGGATCGAAAAGCAAATCAAGGGCGCTTTTGGTAAAACCGTTAATCTTGCCGGTGGCGCTTACCTGGTAATTGAACATACAGAAGCCCTGCACGTTATCGACGTTAACAGCGGTAACCGTACGGCCAATAAAGAAAACCAGGAAGAGAATGCCTACCAGGTAAATAAGGAAGCGGCTAAAGAAATTGCCCGTCAGTTGCGCCTGCGCGATATGGGCGGTATTGTGGTGATCGATTTTATTGATATGCACAAACCGCAGAACCGCAAGGAGCTATTTGACTATTTGCGTACCGAAATGCAGTACGATAGGGCCAAGCATACCATTTTACCACCAAGTAAGTTTGGTTTGGTACAAATTACACGTCAGCGTGTAAGGCCCGAAATGAATATTGTTACCAGCGAAGTATGCCCAACCTGTAACGGTACAGGTACCATAAGGCCAACTATTTTGCTGATGGACGATATTGAAAATAACTTCAATTACATATTGGACGAGCAAAACGAAAAGGGTATTACCTTATGCGTACATCCGTATATTGAAGCTTACATTAAAAAAGGCATTTACAACCGCCAAATGAAGTGGTTTGTTAAATATGGCCAATGGATCAAGGTTAAGAGTAATCCCGCATACCAGATCACCGAGTTCCGTTTCTTCACCTCAAAAGACGAAGAAATAAAATTGTAAAGAGATTGATCTGCACTTCCGCAGATTTTAAAAATGCAGATGTTGATAAAGCATCTGCATTTTTTTGTTTTAACCTTTTTGAATATAACCTCTTGTTTAACTTTAGCGTATCCTGAATTGTACACCGTAACCAACAAAATCAGCCTCGGTATTATGGATATAGCCTTTGGCTTGTATAGCCAGGTATGGTGTTATGTAATATTTTAAGCCAGCGGTCCAATAGGTTTTAACCGGGAAGTAACTATGATAATGCACATAATAACCATAACCGGTCATTACAGCAAATTTACCCAGCCATATATCCGGCCCGGCTGATATACCAACCCGCCAGCGATCATATGACGTAGCTTTGCTCTGAAAAGTATTCAAAGCATCTTGCAAATTAGTGGTATTGAAAGCCGTGTTATAGTAAACCGCGTCGGTACCGATCTTCATGCTCAATACCGGGTTAAATTTATAATTATAGCCGGCATAAAACCCGGTTTTATAAAGTCCCTGGTCCGAGTATTTACTCCCACGCCGGCCTACATTGATGCCGAATTCAAAGGAGTGCTTATCGTCGGTTTCTGGCTCGTAAAATGTGGAAGGACCATCCTGGTTTATCTTTTGTACCAGCCCCAGTGTATACGCAAACGCATTTATCCCGTTATTAGGCAACTTAGCGGCGCCGTTTGAATAATGAAACACCTCCGCGCCTACCTGTATGCCAGTTGATTGGGTTATGGGTGTAAATACTTTAAGGCCCACCTGTGCCGCAAGGTTGATGTGGCTGCCTATGATAATATTTTGACTATTGGTAACATGAGTTTCGGAGGCATATAAAAAACCGAAGCCGGGAGTAAGTAACAGCTCGGTACGATCAATCTTGAGCAGGCCAATTTCTAAACGGCCGAGTACAGCATAGGTATTGCCGATAACTCCTTTGGTGCTTTGATCATGATTTAATATCACCCCGCTCATATTACGGTAAGAAAATACAGCGTCGATACTTTTGATATTCAGTATCCGGATGAAATCTCGTTTATTATCGGCCATGTTAATATGATAGGCCAGTTCGCCACCAAAAAGGGGGCCGTTGAGGGTGTTTTTCTCGGGTGTGAATATTTTGATACCGCCGGTGCCGCTTATTTCAATACTGTTTCCTGTATCCTGGGCTTTAGAAGAAATGTTGAAAAATAGAAAGCCAATAATGGCAAAAAATAAAGTTTTATTCATACAGGTTTAGTTATATCAATTCAAAAGCCATTCATCAGTATCATGAACATTAGTTTGGCAGGAAACAGTGTCGTATACGCCAAAAGGTAGCTTAATGTTTCTATTAGGCTTTTATATCCGATGCAAAAATGTACAGAGGCTATGTATTGCTTTAATTGAAAATGCTAAATAAATTAGTAATATTTATTATTTAATTCAGCATATTTGCGTATACAAATTTGTATATCTGAAACATGGCTAAAACCAAGATCGCGTACTTTTGTCAAAGCTGTGGCTTTGAATCGGCTAAATGGCTGGGCAAATGCCCTTCATGCCAACAATGGAATACTTTTGTTGAAGAGATCATTGATAAGGGCAACTCGGCATCTGTACCTACCTGGAAAGTTACCTCTAATACGCAGCAACGGGCCAATAAGCCGGTGCAGGTGGCCGATATTACTTTTAGCGAAGAACACCGCATGCAAACGCCCGATAAAGAATTTAACCGGGTGTTGGGTGGCGGTATAGTAGCAGGCTCGTTGGTGCTTATTGGCGGTGAGCCGGGTATTGGCAAATCAACGCTGATGTTGCAGCTGGCGCTTAATATGCCCAATCTGAAAGTACTTTATGTATCGGGCGAGGAAAGTGAACGGCAGATAAAAATGCGGGCGGAGAGGTTATCCCCCCTGCCCCCTGAAGGGGGAGTTATAAGCACTGCGCATAATGAAACTTCGCCTTCAGGGGCCGAGGGAGCCTGTTATGTGCTTTGTGAAACATCAACCCAAAACATCTTTAAGCAAATAGAGGCCCTGGAACCCGACCTGGTCGTGATTGATTCTATACAGACGCTTCATTCCTCACATATCGAATCAACCCCTGGCAGTGTATCACAAGTACGGGAGTGTACTGCCGAGATGCTGCGCTTTGCTAAGGAAACATCGACCCCAGTATTCCTGATAGGTCATATCACCAAAGATGGGATGATTGCAGGCCCTAAAATACTGGAGCATATGGTCGATACCGTTTTACAGTTTGAAGGCGACAGGCACCATGTTTACCGCATATTACGCACGGTTAAAAACCGGTTTGGTTCGGCATCGGAATTGGGTATATATGAAATGCTGGGCGAAGGGCTCAGAGAAGTTTCCAACCCGTCAGAAATACTATTATCGCAACGGGATGAACCCTTGAGCGGCATCACCATATCTGCCACCTTGGAGGGTATGCGCCCTATGCTGATAGAAACACAGGCCCTGGTAAGTACATCGGCCTATGGCACACCACAGCGTACGGCCACAGGCTTTGATACCAAACGCATGAGCATGTTGCTGGCCGTGTTGGAAAAACGTTGTGGATTCAGATTAGGGGCTAAAGATGTGTTTTTAAATATTACCGGCGGCATCAGGGTTGAAGATCCGGCCATCGATCTGGGTTTAGCAGCAGCTATCATATCATCGCATGAGGATATGCCTATACCATTCAAAACCTGTTTCGCTGGTGAGATAGGTTTATCCGGCGAAATAAGAGCTGTTAACCGGGTAGAACAACGTATTGCCGAAGCTCAAAAACTGGGCTTTAACCAGATATTTATATCCAAATATAACCTTCCATCGGCGGGGCAGGATAAAAAACGGATGGACCTGTCGCGCTATGATATCGATATAAAAATAGTAAGCAGTATTGAAGAAGTGTTCAGCCAGCTTTTTGGATGATTTTTGGACTTTTTAGACAAAGGGACTATTGGACTTTGAGATAAGGGGACTGAACGACAGAATGGAAAGATAAAATATCCGTTATCCTTATATACTAATAAAGGACGAAAGAACAAGGATGATTAAAATCCTTTTATCCCTTCGTCCTTTATCTTTCGTCCCTAAAATCCAATAGGCCCTTAGTTCTATAACCCCCCAAATTATATTCCCGATGGTGGAACAAGCTTACGTATGCTGTTATTGTTGCTGTCTGCTATCCAGATATTCCCGCTGGCATCGGCTACAAGACCTTGTGGCGCGTTAAATAGAGCACTGGTGCCTTGTCCATCCGTAAAGCCCGCGGTCGCTGTTTTCCCGGCTAATGAAAGCAAAACTTTACTGGCAGTTAGTTCTAACACGCGGCCATTTTGATCGCTGATAAATAAGTTCCCTTTAGCATCAAAAGTAAGGGCTCCAGGATTACTGATCAGGGTAGATAATTTAAGACCGCCAACAACGGTGGTTACTACCCCGGCTGAGGTGATTTTACGGATGGCATAGTTTTGCAGATCGGCTACATAAATGTTGCCCTGGGCATCCAATGCAATGCCATTTGGCTGATTGAATTGCGCGGTTGTAGCTGTCGCGTTATCTACATAGCCAGCCGTTGTTTTGCCTGCAATAGTAGTTACCACACCCGCTGCGGTAACCTTGCGAATAAGGTTATTACCCTGATCGGCCACATATAGATTACCCTGTGCATCCAGTGCCAGGCCACGTGGGCTGTTAAATGTGGCTTTGTTTCCTGTGCCATCGGCATAGCCGGCATCACCGCTTCCAGCAAGGGTACTTACCGTGCCGTTGGCAGAGATCTTGCGGATCATGTTATTGCCAAAATCAGCTACATAAATATTGCCTGCTGCATCGGCCACCAGGCTTTGAGGAGCATAAAATTTAGCGCTGGCAACCGGTCCGTCAATATAACCGATACTGCCCGTGCCTGATACGGTTGTTACCACGCCCGATGGCGTAACTTTTCTGATGGCACTATTAAAGGAGTCGGCTACATAGATATTGCCTGAGGCATCAATAGTTAAACCCTGCGGACTGTCAAACACCGCGCTTGAGCCGGTCCCGTCGGCAAATCCGGTAGTCGCGCTACCGGCCACAGTGCTTACTGTACCGCCCAATCCAGATAGATCAGCACCGGTGGTAAATTGTATGGTATTGCCGTATGAAGTTCCGGAAGCACTGATGGCATAGGCCCTCAAATAATAGGTTGTTTTGGGCGTTAAACCGGTTATTTTGCTCGCATAGCTCATCACGGTAGCCGTGTCGGTGGTTTTAGAATCAGCAGTGGTTGGATTTTGATTACTTGAGCTCCAACATACGCCAAGCCCGCTCAGAGTTTCGGTTAAGGTTGTTGTGATCAATCCGCCGCTATATGCTCCCGTTCCGCTGGCGGTAGTGCTTACATCCATTGTTACTAAAGTTGGCGGTGTTCCGGGTGTACTTGAGGTACCTTTAGTGCATCCGGCAATTGTTAAAAAAACCGACAGCAAGCAGGCAGCAAAAAAGAAGGATCTAGTTAAGGTTTTGTTCATGTGTTAATAGATTAAGTAATAAGTATGTTATTAAGCACTTTATTAACTCTATACGTTGCTGCATATTATTTAGCAACATGGGTTTTAACATATCTTAACAAATGGCATTAAAAGCCTTTATTATAGTCTGAAAATGCCTTTTGCAGCCTCTAAATAGATGTTTTTGAATGAGGATAGTATGAAGAAGAGGGGTATTAACAGGAGGTATAACATTTTGCTTATATAATTGTTACAATTCAAAAAACAATAAGCATGAAATCCTCCGTATTGCTAATCGCTCTTTTACTTTCGACCGTTGTTTTTGCACAGCAACATACTCCGCTGCCTCACGGCATGGTTTATGGCAAAAAACCAGATACACTGGCTATGATGAGCGCCACTAAACTGGAAACTTTTATGGGAAAGAAGACCAGGATCAGTACCACTATTGAGGGGCGCGTAATTAAGGTGATCCATGAAAAGGGAGGCTGGTTTGAGCTGGATGCCGGTAGTGGCAAAGTTATAGCGGCGCATTTTAAAGATTACAATATCAATATTCCGGGTAATTTAGCCGGACGTACGGTGATCATTGAAGGTGTGGCCCAAAAACAATTCATTGCCGACGATCTTCAGCACCTGGCCGGTGATACGGTTACCGGCAAGAAACAGCATCAGGTAAAAACGGATACTAAAAGAAAAGTAACTTTTGAGGTGAAGGGTTTGCAGGTGGCTAAGTGAGGCCCCCTAACCCCCCGGAGGGGGAATTTGATCTTTATCAGGGGAATAATATCGAATAATGAATTTCCAATATCGAAATCATTATTCGATGCCCGATATTTAATACTTCATAAGCCATTATTTAATGACAAAAGATGGTTAACATGTTTTGGCCAAATATGCCGTAAAAATTTACTTAACTATTTGATTGTAAGATAAATATATTAATTTTAACCCATAAAAAGTGTAAACCATGTAAACCCACTTTTTTACCAAAATAGGCGCCTGCTTCGGAATTCTGTTCACTCAGGTTCTTTTGCAGAGCCAATATAGTGCCTTAAAATAAAAGGGAATCCATTAGGTATGGATTCCCTTTTATTTTAAGAAATTATTTTACTGCTGTTTAAAACTTAGCGTCGCGGGTTAATACCGATGGTTCCAGATACAGGTCGGCTGTAAATAGTTCCTTTATTTTTTGTGATACCTCATTACGGTTAACGGTTGAAGCATCCCGGCGGCATTTGATATAATGTTCGCGTGCTACTTTCTCGGCCAGATCGCCTAGTGTTTTTACCTTAAGCTCCTTGCCAAATCTGCCCGCGAGCATCAGTCCGCTCATGGCTACCAGGGCACCAACACAAGCCATTACAGGCTGATAGAAGAAGCCAACTGCCGATGCCAGTAATACAAAAATAAAGGTGCCCACCACGCCCTGTTTAGGCTGTAAAAGATTGATCTTGAAACCCATCTCGCGCTCAATCTCAGCGATCACCTGTAAACGGGTATCCCTGGGGAAAATGTCGGCCAGTTTGGTTTGGGGTTTTATTAACTCTTTTGGTGGAGAAATGGTAGAGTTAATAGCATTGCGTATTTTATAAAATGCCTGCTGGGTAGTACAGCTATCGTTATTGGTTTGTTTTACCTTCTCAACAACAATATCACAAAGTTTGCCGAAGGTTTTTACATCTTTACAGGATGTGTCGTCTAAACGGATATTAAAGGATCTTTCAATTTTTACAAAAACATCACCTATCTCCTCAGGATCAACATTATTGAGGTTGAATGCCTGCGTATTATTCGAATTAACTTTCAATCTATACTAACTTAGTTCAACAATAATTTCCCGGCAGCCGGAGGGGCTGCCAGGAAATGTTATCCGGTAATTAAACTGCCTGCGCAATCTAATGTTTTAAATAATTTATTTGCTTAGGTACATCGATTTTTCTTTGTACAACTCTCTGAAATAAGGATCCTGCAGATTCGGGATAAAGCGGATAGCTTCGCCGGTTGATTTCATCTCTGGGCCTAGCTCCTTATTTACTTCAGGGAATTTATCAAAGGAGAATATAGGTTCTTTGATGGCATAGCCCCAAAGTTTACGCTCGATGGTAAAATCTTTCAGTTTATTAACACCCAGCATTACTTTGGCGGCAATGTTGATGTAAGGTACATCATAAGCTTTGGCTATGAAAGGCACAGTACGTGATGCGCGTGGATTTGCCTCGATCACATATACCTGGTCATTTTTCACCGCGAACTGGATGTTGAGCAAGCCGCGTACGTTTAGCGCTTTGGCAATTTTTACGGTATATTCTTCCATCTGGTTGATCACATTGTCTGACAGGTCAAACGGTGGCAATACCGAGAATGAGTCGCCTGAGTGGATACCCGCAGGCTCGATGTGTTCCATCATCCCTATAATGTGTACATCGTCGCCATCGCTGATCGAGTCAGTTTCAGCTTCCGCAGCGCGATCAAGGAAGTGGTCGATCAGTACACGGTTTCCCGGAAGGTTTTTCAACAGGCTAACTACGGCTTTTTCCAGGTCTTCATCGTTAATTACGATGCTCATGCCCTGTCCGCCTAATACATAGCTTGGGCGTACCAACACCGGGTAGCCAACATGATGGGCTACTTCAAGTGCTTCTTCGGCGCTTTCGGCAACACCGTATTTAGGATAAGGGATTTCCAGATCTTTCAATAGGTCTGAGAAACGGCCGCGATCTTCAGCGATGTCCATATCATTGAATGATGTACCAATGATCCGGATGCCATGCTCGTGCATTTTTTCGGCCATTTTTAAGGCTGTTTGTCCGCCAAGCTGCACAATTACACCATATGGTTTTTCCAGCTCGATGATCTCACGTACGTGCTCCCAGTATACCGGCTCAAAGTAAAGCTTATCGGCCATATTAAAGTCGGTCGAAACAGTTTCAGGGTTGCAGTTAACCATGATGGCTTCAAAACCTGATTCTTTGGCGGCAAGCAGGCCGTGTACGCAGCTGTAATCAAATTCGATACCCTGACCAATACGGTTAGGGCCAGAGCCTAATACAATTATTTTCTTTTTATCAGACGATACCGATTCGTTCTCGCCTTCGTAAGTAGAGTAGTAGTATGGTGTTTTGGCCGGAAACTCTGCAGCGCAGGTATCCACCATTTTGTAAACACGTTTGATGCCCAAAGCTTTGCGGCGCTGGTAAACATCCTCTTCAGTTACATTGCCCAGTATGTAGGCTATCTGCGTATCTGAGAAACCTTTTTGTTTCAGGGTATACAGGAACTCCTCTGGAATGTTAGTTAATGAATAGCGGCGCAGTTCATTTTCCAGATTTACCACATCCTGGATCTGGTTCAGGAACCAGCGATCGATCTTGGTCACTTTACGTACCGATTCGATCGGAACGCCGAGGCTCAACGCGTCATATACGTGGAATAACCTGTCCCAGCTTGGATGCTCCAAACTGTGCATGATTTCTTCCAGGTTGCGGCTCTGACGACCGTCGGCACCTAAGCCGGCACGGCCGATCTCTAAGCTCTGGCACGCTTTCTGCAATGCTTCAATAAAGCTGCGGCCAATGCCCATCACTTCACCTACCGATTTCATTTGCAGACCCAACTCGCGGTTAGCGCCTTTAAATTTATCAAAGTTCCAGCGAGGTATTTTCACGATCACATAATCCAGTGTAGGCTCAAAATAAGCCGAGGTGGTTTTGGTGATCTGGTTTTCAATTTCGTCAAGGTTATATCCTATAGCCAGTTTGGCAGCGATCTTAGCAATGGGGTAACCGGTTGCTTTTGATGCCAGGGCAGATGAGCGGGAAACGCGCGGATTAATTTCAATGGCGATGATAGATTCATCGGCAGGGTTAACCGAAAATTGTACGTTACAACCACCTGCAAAATTACCAATGGCGCGCATCATTTTGATGGCCTGGTTACGCATTTCCTGGTAGCAGCGATCGCTCAGGGTCATGGCCGGGGCCACAGTGATCGAGTCGCCGGTATGGATACCCATCGGATCAAAGTTCTCGATAGAGCAGATGATGATCACGTTATCGTTATTATCACGTAACAGCTCCAACTCGTATTCTTTCCAGCCTAAAACAGCTTGTTCCACCAAAACCTCGTGGGTTGGTGATGCCTGGAGGCCACGGCTTAAAGCGGCATCAAAATCTTCTTTTCTGTGCACAAAACCAGCACCTTTACCACCAAGTGTATAGCTTGGGCGGATAACCAGCGGAAAGCCGATTTCCTGGGCGCCTTCTTTACCTTCCAGAAAAGAGTTGGCAATTTTTGATTTAGCCACGCCTACACCGATATCCACCATTAACTGACGAAAAGCTTCGCGGTTCTCTGTTTTTTCGATGGCGGCAATATCCACACCAACAATCTTTACACCGTATTTTTCCCAAATTCCGCGTTCGGCAGCCTCTATACAAAGGTTAAGCGCGGTTTGGCCGCCCATAGTAGGCAGTACGGCATCAATTTTTTGTTCGGTAAGTATTTGCTCAATACTTGCGCAGGTAAGCGGCAACAGGTAAACATGATCGCCAATAACCTTATCTGTCATGATAGTGGCAGGGTTGCTGTTGATGATGGATACGGTAATACCTTCGTCTTTCAGGGAAAGGGCAGCTTGTGAGCCGGCGTAATCAAATTCGCAGGCCTGGCCGATAATAATAGGGCCGGAGCCGATGATGAGAATTGATTTGATGGAATTATCTTTGGGCATAGGGCTTTTTTTAAGTCAAAAGTTCTAAGTCAAAAGTTAAAGGCTTTTTAAGGCCCGTAAACGATTTTTCCTATGCACTGAAGGCGAGAAATCCCGACCTCAGTGTCGGGGTGCAAAGATATGTTTTTGTTAAACTTTTTTTGGTATTTTTTTACAAAATTTCAGAAAGCTTCTGTAGTCCGATTTTACATTGCTTTTCATGCGCTAAAATGTTTTTTTAAATGCAAAAAATGTATTTTTAAATATTGTTGCGATAAACCAGTTCAAAACCTGCATATATTGTGTTTTTACCAGATTTTACGGTAAATTATACCGAATTTTAAGCCGATACCCGCGTATGGGAATCGCAGAATTTTTATCCGTAGCTTACCGGTCAACCATCTGAATTAAAATGATGAAGAAACTTACATTTATTTTGCTTGCTTCAATCTTGTTTTTTGGAAGCTGCGCTATGATGCAACGTGTTGTAAAAGGAACTTTCCCATATACAGCCAATATAGCAATCCCGGCATCAGCAAGTATAGGTGAGCCCCATACTGCTATAAGTACCGCCAATAGTTTTGACCAGGATTTTACCAGGGATGGCAATAATGCAGGCAAAATAAGTGAGGTACGCACGGTATCGGCCAAACTGGAATCAAAAGAGCCAGCTAACTATAACATTGGTAATATTGCTTCATTGCGGGTATATATGGCTAAGGCCGACGGGAGTGATGAAGTAATGGTAGCCATAAGGAAAGATATTGCTGCTACCTCGGGTAACAGTATTGTACTGGATATTGATAATTCACACTTTCTTGACGAATTGGTTCGGCAACCCAGTGTACGTATCAGGATGGTTTACAAATTACGTAAAGCTAATGATGTAGATGTAAGCCTGAAACTATCGCTCGGCATTGGTGCGGATCGGCAGTAGTTAATCATTTACAAATTGTTTTGATAAAATTAAAGGGGATATGTTTTATGAACATGTCCCCTTTAATTTATTAGTATTTATAGATCTTGTAGCCTTTGGTTGTACCCTTATTATCGGTTACGTTGATCACGTAATAGCCTGGCGATAAGCCGTTAAGGTCAAGCTCGTAGTGGGTATTATTAATGTTCGAGAATTTTTTAACTGTATGCCCGGTGCCGAACTCGGTAAGTTGCAGCCCTGCTATCTCAATAGAGTTATTTAAATGCAATACAGTGGTTGCCGGATTGGGATAAAACGAGAGCTTTGTGGTTGATTGCAGCTTAGCTGGAATGGTCTGGATGTTTTTTACATCGGCTATAGTACTTGCGCCAACGGTTATGCGATATATGGCTGCATCGGCAGCACCAACAGTAACGCTCATGGAGTTATTGCTGATGTTTGATGTAGTGCCGGTATATAATTCTTTCATGGCATAGGTGCCGATGGGTAAGCCTATACGACTAAAGTTTACTGTGTAGGATTTACTACCGCTACCATAGTTAAGTACTGCCAGGTATAAATAATTGCCAATTTTGCGGGCAAACTGTTCACTTGTACCCGTACCAGTATTACCATCAACTGGTCGGAACGCTACACCATTGCGGGCAATATCCAATACATCCTGGTTTTGGAAAAGGGTTTGTGCCCGGCCTGTCCATTGGCCGGTTGTTGAATAATTATCACCTGTAATTACCGTGCCGGTAATAACTCCCGAAGTAACCCGTATATGATTAGTACCTAATGTTTCGGTGGATAAAACTTCGTGATCTGCATCAATAAAGTTGTACATATACGTTTGCCACCAGCCATAATTGGTGCTGTTAAGCGTATATTTTGCATCGTTTATTGATGAATAAGCATCGCAGGCTATCCGCCGCATATGCGCGTAACGGGCTGTTGCCAGGTTGGGCGAAATAGCCGCGTACACCAGCATCTGCCCGGCAAGCTGATCGATAAGATATTCCATGCCCTGTTTGTAGGCCTGCATGCCGGTATGTACATTGCCGTCATAATAGTTATCGGCTTCTATAGCCGCATGCCCGAGGAAATCTATCTTGATCATCTGGAAACCCGCGGTTTTAAAGCGCCCAATCATATAAGCGATCCGTTGCTTGGTGCCAGGATGGGTAGGATCCAAAGCGCGACATCCATCGAGATCATGATATGCGCCGTTTTCTTTTGCCCAGATATCGGTATAGTTATAGGTGCTGCCCTCAACCGTACGACTGCTTTTGCCCCAATCGACAAACGGAGCCCAATAAACCCCGGGAGTTAGTCCTTTGCTTTTAGCATAATCTGCAAATTGCTTCAGTTCGCTGTCATTCAGGTTATCCCAGTAGGAGTCAAGATCAATATAAGCTGTATTGCCATTCCGGAAACCGGTTAGGTTATTAGCGAAGAAATCAACTACACCCTTGGCATTGGTGAGGTTGAGGCTGCTTTGTATCGCTCCCCAGCTGTTCCAGCCAAATGGTGTAGGCAGGGTCCAATTAAAAATATATGGTGGCTCGGCTATCCGGTTTGATTTGCCGTACTCTTCCATGCCATCGCGCCAGTCACTAAAAAAACCAACCATCATTTTGGGTGATTTGCAGGTGGTTGAACCGACACCAACCCAGCCATGTCCACGCACATCGCGTGTAATATTAACATTGGTAAAACCTCCGAAAAGATTTAATTGTGATAAAGTGTTACCACCAGAGCCCGCTACAAGTACCCCGGTTTTCCAGTTACTGTGTTCTATAGAGCCTAAAACCAATCCGTTGCGACTGTTATTGTCATACAAAGCGCTGACCTCTGAGCTGGTAACATTTACCGAACTGCCTAATGATTGCGCATCATATGAAATAAAAGTATCATTATCAAAAGGCGATTTTAATACCCGGTTATCGCCGCTCACGGGTAAAACAACATTATTGGATACCAATGGTGCCATGCCGTAGCAATTGGCTCCTGTACCATTCAACACAACTTCGGTATAAAAATAGCTGCGGTTGTTATACACATAAAATATTTGTTGCATGGGTATAAGGCCGCTGCCCGTTAATGATATAATATGTTTTGTTCCCGAACCCAAGCCATCGGAAACTGGTGTGGTACTATACGTGCGGGTAGTATAATTTAAGCTTGAGTATGAGTTGTTTGATTGCGCTGTAGCATACGCATCGGTAATAACTTTGGTACCGTTGAAATAGACATTGTATTTACCTGTAGTCAAATCATATTCGATACGACTGTTGGGCGCAAAGTTTATATTTTTTGTGATAGCCGGTATTGTTGCTAAGCTTAATTTATCGGCATTAGGAGCGTACCAGCCCGGGTTGTTTAAGGTAATGGTGTTATTGCCAGCATTTAGTGCTACAGTTAATGTGGCCGTTGCAACAGTAGTCCACCCGCCTGACGGAACGCATGCTAACTCTGTTGCAGTTGCATTATTAACCGATACAAAAAATGAGCGCGGGTCCTGAGTGGCGTAATAAACAGTCAGTATATAATTGCCGGCTGCACTTACATTCACTGTATTGGTTACAGATCCTGTGCCCAGGTTGCCCACCATAGATGTGCCCGAACAGGACGGGCACGACTGTACATTGGCCCCTCCAGCTAATGTACCGGCTTCAGCTTCGTAAAAAATGGGCGCAATACCTATCCGGTCTACATTTGGGGCCCATTGCAGGGCATTGTTATTGAGTTTTATGGTATTGGTGCCAGTCTGTAAATTAATGACCAGGGTAGCAGTTGCTACAGTGCTCCAGCTACCCGAATTGCAGGCTATTATAACAGCTGCATCATTGTTTACGGTTACGTATAGGTTACGCGAATCGGCTGTCAGGTAGTTGATGGATAAGGTATACTGGCCGGCAGTAGTTGCATTAATAGGGATGGTCACCGTGCCGTTTGACGGGCCACCAAGATTACCCACCTGCTGACCGCCAGAACTACTGCTATTGGCCTGTATAGCCGCGCCATTGGATGTTGTGCCCGATTCTGCTTCAGTCCATACTGCCTGTGCAAATGCTGCTTGCGTAATGAAAAGTAGCAGAGTCATGAATAAAGCAGTGAATAGTTTTTGGAGATTCTGCTGCAGAGCAAGGCGAATAAAACATACCTGTTTCATAGTATAAGATTTAGTTTAATTGGTTCAAATTGGTATAACCTGAAATTATTACCCGGCGTTGTGATAACTAAGTCAGATGTGTTGGCCACGAGGACAAAGGATTGTTCTGGTTGCTTTATAAAGATATTAATTAAATTTTATTAATGTCAAGTTTACATTAATAAAATTTAATTAATAGGTAATATCATGCGATGTTAGCCAGATAGAATCGTGCTTTTAAGTGGTTGTATGTTTGATCGGAGGCGTGAGAGTGGAAAATTTAAGCAATAAGATACATGGATCCTTTTTACCAGGAGTTAAGAAAGGGGGGATTTGCAAAAAATGGGTTTACTTGATCAACTTATTGTCTGAATCCGGGAATATCAATATAGGTTCATAAGAACGGGCTTCTTCAGCCTCCATATAAGCGTATGACATGATGATCACAATGTCGCCAACCTGAGCTAAACGAGCAGTGGCTCCGTTAAGGCATACAGTTCCGCTGCCGCGTTCGCCTTTTATTACATAAGTTTCAAACCGGGCGCCGTTATTATTATTTACAATCTGCACCTTTTCGTTAGGTATAATATTGGCTGCCTCGATCAGATCTTCGTCGATTGTAATACTGCCCACGTAATTCAATTCGGCCTGTGTTACCTTAACCCGGTGAAGTTTGGACTTTAATACTTCAATAATCATGGTGCAAAGTTAGGAATAATTAGTCGATTAGAAGTTCATAGTTAATGGTTGATGGTTCATAGCGGAGAATTTACAATTAGATGTAGATTAACGCGTAGCAAAACATAGTGGCATAGTAAATTACATATTTTTTACTATGATCGATGAACCATCAACTATGAACACTCAGCCAATTAATATATTATCTATCAGTCTTGTTTTGCCTGCCCGGGCGGCAACAAGGGCTACTATAGTTCTGGTATCAGCATTTGCAGTGTTCAGTGTTTTGCCATCAACTATCTCAAAATATTCCAGTTCGATGCCCGGTTCGTTATTGATCATAGTTTCGGCTTCCTGTTTGATTTGAGGGATACTGCCAGCGTCAAAATGAGTTTTTACCCAATTTAAGGTTTTTGACAGTATAAGCGCGTGTTCGCGATCATAAGGGGTTAAATGGATATTTCTTGAGCTCATGGCTAATCCATCAATTTCACGTTGAATGGGGCACATGATCAATTGAACAGGCATGTGCAGGAGGTCTACCATTTTACTGATCACCATAAATTGCTGATAGTCCTTTTGCCCAAAAAAAGCAAGATCGGGCTTAACGATGTTAAAGAGTTTATAAACTACCTGCGTAACGCCCTGGTAATGTCCTGGTCTGAATTTGCCTTCCAATAAATACTCCAGATCGCCAATGTCTAAATGCCATTTCTCATTATTATCATACATTTCATTAGCCGTAGGGTTAAACAGTACATCACAGCCGTTTTGTTCAAGCATGGCAATGTCGGCAGCTATGGGTCTGGGGTATTTTTCAAGATCTTTAGGATCGTTGAACTGCGTAGGGTTTACAAAAATGCTGCAAACTACTTCATCGCTATTTTGCTGTGCTTGTTTAATTAATGATATGTGGCCCTGATGGAGGGCGCCCATGGTGGGAACGAAGCCTACTATTTTGCCTTGTTTAGAGGTGAAATACTGAGCTATTTCATTTTTGGTGGTAAATATCTTCAACGTAAAAGTTATTACAAATTTTGGTAAAGGTGTGCATTTGTATAAAAAATACCAAAAGTTACTTGCGTAATTCGTTGACAGTTCATATAATAATGCTTATATTTGCAGACTCAAATTTTTTGACTTCTTTAAATATTTAATACTGATTAAGTGATGGGTAAATCTAAGCTTTTGTTTATAACTCATGAAATGTCTCCCTTTCTCGAACTCACAAAAATTGCTGAAATAACACGCCAACTTCCGCAGGCTATGCAGGAGAAAGGTTACGAGATCCGTATCCTTATGCCGCGTTTTGGCAATATCAATGAGCGCAGGAACAGACTTCATGAAGTGATCCGTTTATCGGGAATGAACATCATTATCAACGATAATGATAACCCGCTGATCATTAAAGTAGCATCTATCCCGGCGGCGCGTATGCAGGTGTATTTTTTAGATAATGAGGAATATTTTCAGCGTAAACATGTGTTTGGTGATAAAGACGGTAAGTTTTATGCTGATAACGATGAAAGAATGATCTTTTTCTGTAAAGGCGCGTTGGAAACGGTAAAGAAATTAGGCTGGGCACCGGATATTATCCACTGCCACGGCTGGTTAAGTGCATTGGTTCCGGCGTACCTGAAAACTACGTATAAAGACGATCCAACCTTTAAAAACTCCAAGATCATTTATTCTATCTACGAAAATGATTTTAAAGAGAAATTAGATGCTGATTTCGCGCAAAAAGCTGTAATGAGCAACATGACCGAACAGCACGTTGAAGCTTATAAAGAAGGTTCTAATTCTGCATTATATGCCGGGGCCATTCAGTACTCTGACGGAATTGTTTTAGGCAGCGAGAATATAGATGCAGATGTGTTAAATAATGTTAAAAACAGCAATAAATCGGTTTTAGAATTTGATTCTACCGCAGATTTCGAAAATTATTACAATTTTTACGACGAAATTACCAACGACGAATTGGTGCATGTTGCTTAATCTTTAATATTATATATGAAATTTTTAAGATTAGACTTATTGACCCTGTTAATAAGTCTTTTTATTTTTAATAGTTGTAAACGGCAGGATGGGATAGGCTTGGGTATCGATCCAAATAACCAGATCAATGGTAGCCTGGTTGTGGATACCAATATCATTATCCGTACAGAAGTTGATTCTACGGCAGTAACGTCTGGATTAGCAAAAACACCACTTGGTAATTTTTCTGATCCTACATTTGGTACTATTACCTCAAATGTAGCCCTTGGGCTTTCGTTGCCAAATGATGCGGCTTATACAGTACCCGCAGGTACATTGACTATTGATTCAGTAGTACTTGTGTTACGATATGCTAATGGATTCTATGGCGATTCAGTTGCCACACGTTATACTGCCAATGTTTATCAGTTGGCAGAAAAAGCGGCTGTGCAAACTTATTATAATACCAAACGCTGGCAAGTGAATATGGGAACTGCGCTAGGTACAAGAACATTTACCGCACGCACCCATGATAGTGTAACTATTGCTAATATAAGAACAGGCAAGGTTGATACTATACAAAAGGTTGGGCCGCAGGTACGTATACCTTTTAGCAAAGCGTTCATATACAGTAACCTGTTTAATGCAAATGGGTCACAATTAGCCTCTACATTGCTTTTTCAAAATGCGGTTAAGGGTTTATATATAACTTTGAGTAAAGGGCAGGCTACTGATGCAGGAGGTATTATGCAATTGGCACTTGACTCTTCAAGGTTAGATGTATTTTATAAAGCAGTTAATGGTTCAACAATTGATACCGCTACAGTAACTTTACCTTTTGTATCACATAGTGCCGAAATTAGGTATCCTAAGCCCTATCCAACGGCTATTCAGGCAGCTTTAGATGACAAGGTGAACTCGCAAAATACATTCTATCTGCAAGGATTGGCCGGATTACGGGCTAAGGTAAGCTTCCCTGGTCTTGATAAATTTAATCCGGATTCTATTGTGCTTAACCGGGCCGAGCTGGTTATTACCCCTCAGCCTAATTCGGGTATACCTTATGCACCGTTGCCAAAGTTAACGATGTACCAATTGGATATAGCTCACCAACGAACCTATATACAGGATGCTTCACCAGCCGACTCACGTAATCAAATATCTTCGTTTGGAGGCAGGTACGATAAAACCAAGAAGGAGTATCATTTCTTAGTAACGGCTTATGTTCAGGATTTGATACGTAAAAAAACAGTTGACTACGGAACTTTTATCGCTCCGATTGATACTACCGAAATTACTACTATAAGCGGTAGCAGTGTAGGCACTACTGGTATTAGTCCGAGTGTACAAACGGCTGCCCGTGCCGTTCTGGTTGGGAGCGATAAGACCTCTCCATATAAGATCAAATTAAACATTATTTATACCCGGATACGTAAATAAGTAAAGCGATATATTTAATAAAAAGAATCCCCGTTAAGGGGATTTTTTATTTAAGCCTTTTCTACTTTTTAAAATTTGTTTTGAAGTAGGGAAAAACTCTTCCTATTTGTGAAAAAATCAAAATAATAAGGTGCGATTTATGTTATATAGCTAATTATTTTTGCTCCATTTACATTTTATTAAATTTATTATGTGCGGAATTGTAGGTTATATAGGTTACCGGGATGCTTATCCAATTATTATAAAAGGGCTTCATCGTTTAGAATATCGGGGCTATGACAGCGCTGGGATCGCTTTACTTGATCAGGATCTGAGAGTTTATAAAAAAGCGGGAAAGGTTGATGATCTTGAAAAGTTTGTTAAAGATATTGACCTGAAAGGGTCAATAGGAATGGGGCATACCCGCTGGGCTACACATGGTGAACCAAGCGACCGCAACTCGCATCCTCATTCATCTGGAAGTCGTAAATTAACCATTATTCATAATGGTATTATTGAAAACTACGGCGTTATTAAAGAAACGTTACTAGCCAAAGGACATGTGTTTAAAAGTGATACGGATACTGAGGTTTTAATTCATTTGATTGAGGATATTCAATTACAGGGTGGGCTTGAACTTCGCGAAGCCGTGAGGGTTGCTTTGAACAAAGTGATAGGGGCTTACGCTATTGTGATCATGAGCGCTGATGAGCCTGATCAATTGATAGCTGCCCGTAAGGGAAGCCCTATGGTGATTGGTGTTGGCAAAGGGGAATACTTTATAGCCTCAGATGCTACACCAATTGTAGAATATACCAAAAATGTGATTTACCTAAATGATAATGAAATAGCTTACATCAATAGGGAAAACCTGCTGATCAAGAATATTGACAACTCTGTCCAAACTCCATATATACAAGAGCTTGACTTAAAGCTGGAGATGCTTGAAAAAGGCGGTTATGATCACTTTATGCTTAAAGAGATATATGAGCAACCCCGCTCTATTCGTGACTGTCTGCGCGGTCGTATATACCCTCAGCAGGGTAAAGTGCAATTGGGTGGAATAAAGGAGTATGCCGAGAAGCTAAAAAATGTTGATCGTATCATTATTATAGCTTGTGGTACTTCCTGGCATGCAGGTTTGGTAGGCGAATACCTGATAGAGGAATACGCCCGTGTACCGGTTGAGGTAGAGTATGCATCCGAGTTCAGGTATCGTAACCCTATCATCACAGAAAAGGATTTGGTAATAGCCATTTCACAATCGGGCGAAACTGCCGATACCATGGCCGCTATTGAATTAGCAAAGGAAAAGGGCGCCACCATATTTGGTGTTTGTAATGTGGTGGGTGCATCTATCCCCCGTATTACGCATGCGGGAGTTTACACCCATGCCGGGCCCGAAATTGGTGTTGCTTCAACAAAAGCTTTTACCGCCCAGGTAAGTGTGTTGACGTTAATGGCATTTTATATAGCACAACAAAGAGGTACTATAACCCAAAGCAAACTGGTAGAATACCTTACGGAGTTAAACGAGGTTCCGCAACTGGTAGAAAAAGCCCTAAAATCAAATGACAGGGTAAAGGAAATTGCCGCCAAGTTTAAAGACTCAACCAATTGCCTGTTCCTGGGCAGGGGAAGCTCTTTCCCTGTAGCATTAGAAGGCGCTTTAAAGCTTAAGGAGATATCTTATATTCATGCCGAAGGCTATCCTGCTGCCGAAATGAAACACGGTCCCATCGCCTTAATTGACGATGAAATGCCAGTGGTGTTTATAGCCACCCAACACTCATCATATGAAAAAGTGATCAGTAATATCCAGGAAGTAAAAGCCCGCAAAGGCCATGTAATTGCTATTGTTACCGAAGGAGATACCGAAGTAAGAAATATGGCCGATTATGTGATCGAGATACCGCAAACCAACGAAGCGTTCGTTCCGTTGGTAGCTACTATTCCTTTGCAGTTATTGGCCTATCATATTGCTGTAATGAGGGGCTGTAACGTAGATCAGCCACGTAACCTCGCTAAATCTGTTACGGTAGAGTAGATTCCAAGTCGCAGGTTCTAAGTCGGAAGTCCTAAGGCTCTGATTGTATTAAGAATACTTTCAACTTAAGACTTCCGGCTTTTGACTTTATACCGAAGCCGGCATTTGCTTCATGGTTTCGACCAGATCAAGTTCAAGACCTTTGGCAATAGCCATGCCTAAATTGATATCCGCCCTGAACCAATGGCATAGCTGGCGATTAATGATCTGATCTTTCTTTGGCCCGTCGATACCACTCATAGAACCTACGATATTGTTGATCAGGTCTTTTTTAGCCTGGGCATCCATTAGTCGGTATAGGTTACCTGGCTGCGTATAGTGATCATTTTCACCTTCTCCATTACGATCATACCAATCGCCAACTGAGTTACCAAAATCCCATGCAGGTTCTTTGTAGGTTTGATCCGCTTCAATATCATCGAAGCTGTTTGGGAAGTAGTTTGGAGCTGATCCTCCGTTGCCATCCACACGCATTTGACCATCCCGCTGGTGATTGTTCACCATAAACGGACATTTATTAACCGGAATCTGCTCGTAGTTGCCGCCCAGACGATAACGTTGCGCGTCGGGATAAGAAAGAATACGACCCTGTAGCATTTTATCAGGAGAATAGCCCACTCCGTCGATTAAGTGTGCCGGAGCAAAAGCCGCTTGCTCTACGTGAGCAAAATAATTGTCCGGGTTTTCATTTAACTCCACAACACCTACATCAATTAATGGATAATCGGCATGGGGCCAAACTTTGGTTAAATCAAATGGATTAATATGGTAAGTAGCGGCATCAGCTTCGGGCATTACCTGTATTTTCATGTCCCATTTGGGGAAATTACCGTTGTCAATAGCTGTTAGCAGATCATGTTGCGCAAAGTCGGGGTTTTTACCACGCATTTCACCGGCTTCTGCATCGGTAAAGTTTTTAATGCCTTGTTGCGTCTTAAAATGAAATTTTACCCAAAATCGTTCATTTTTTGCATTGATGAAGGAGAAGGTATGGCTGCCAAATCCATCCATATGCCGATAACCATATGGCGTGCCTCTGTCGCTCATTAAAATAGTTACCTGGTGGAGGCTTTCTGGATTTAATGACCAAAAATCCCATACCATAGTTGCACTTTTACAATTGGTATATGGATCGCGCTTTTGAGTGTGTATAAAATCACCAAACTTCTTAGGGTCTTTTATAAAAAACACAGGTGTGTTATTACCTACCAGATCCCAGTTACCATCTTCAGTATAAAATTTGATGGCAAACCCCCGTGGATCGCGTTCGGTATCGGCCGAGCCTTTTTCTCCACCAACTGTCGAAAAGCGCAGAAACAATTTGGTTTGTTTGCCTATCTGGTTAAATACTTTTGCACGGGTATATTGTGAAATATCATTAGTTATAGTTAGTGTTCCATAGGCTCCCGATCCTTTGGCATGAACTACACGCTCAGGAATACGTTCACGGTTAAAATGAGCCATTTTTTCATGAAGAATATAGTCCTGCAACAGGATGGGGCCGCGTGGACCTGCTGTTTGCGAATTTTCATTTTCCGCATATGGTCTGCCAGAGGCTGTGGTCAATTTCTTTTTATTAGTTTCCATAGTTATTGGGGTTTCTGGTTCAAACTTCATGATAATATTTCAATAGAAAAAATCAATAATTGTTATATTTGGATAGAATTTATCTATATGACTATTACCCAACTGGAATATATTGTAGCTGTTGACACCTATCGTAGTTTTGTGATCGCTGCCGAAAAATGCTTTGTTACGCAACCTACCTTAAGTATGCAGGTGCAAAAACTGGAAGATACCCTGGGCGTGAAGCTTTTTGATCGTAGCAAGCAACCGGTAACACCTACAGAAATAGGCATCGAGATCATTAGCCAGGCCCGTATCATGCTGTCGGAAAGCGAAAAAATAAAAGAAATTATTACTGACCGCCAGAAAGAATTATCGGGTGAATTAAGGGTTGGTATCATCCCAACGGTTTCGCCTTATATATTACCTAAGATCATTCGTGGTTTTATTGAAAAATATCCTCAGGTTAAACTGATAGTTTGGGAACAAACCACTGAAGATATCATACAGCAACTAAAGTTGGGTATGATTGACTGCGGTATCCTGTCGACCCCCCTCCATGAAAGCTCATTGACCGAGATTCCGGTTTTTTATGAAAACTTTGTAGCCTATGTGTCTAAAAACAGCAAACTCTCCAAAAAGAAAAACATCAACCCCGAAGATATCGACATGGAAGAGATTTGGGTGCTTAACGAAGGGCACTGCATGCGTGAACAGGTTTTAAATATTTGCCAGCGGCGTAAATCGACCAAGGGTTTTATGCATTTTGAATATAATACCGGCAGTGTGGAAACCCTGAAGCGTATGGTTGATCAAAACAATGGCGCTACCATATTACCCGAGCTGGCTTTAGCCGAACTAACTGAAAAACAATTGGATAAAGTGCGTTATTTTAAATCACCGGAGCCGGCGCGCGAAGTAAGTATAGTGATACAACGCAATTTTTTAAAACGCCGAATGATCGAGGCCTTAAAGAATGAAATACTTGAATTTGTACCCAAACGAATGAAGAGTAAAAAGAAGAAAGAGGTGATGGACATTTAAGCTTGTAAATAGCTTAGTAAAGGTTTCAAAATAAGTTGCTGAACAGGTAGGCGTTTTATTAAAAAGTGGGTTTACATGGTTTACACTTTTTATAGTTAATATGTAATTAATGTATTGATAATTAAATAGTTATATGTATTTTGTGGCCATAAAGTGGGTTTGCATGTAAACCCACTTTATGGCTACCTGCAAGGCTGCCCAAGCTTTATACCTCAGAATTTTCTTTGTGCGACCCGAGAGGGTTTCAAAGAATGAAATACTTGAATTTGTACCTAAGCAAATGAAGAAAGAGGTAATGGATATTAAAGTTTTAGGCTTATAAAAGGGTTTAGCCATTTGGAATATCAGAAATCTCATTATTTATAATTGTTCTAAATAATTTGGATTGTTAGGATCTGTGTCTTATTTTTGGCGAATTATTTATAATTAGTCTAAATAAAATGGCGCAACCCCAACTTAATTTTCACAAACTATTTTCTCTCTCAATTTTCGCGATTATACTGCTCTTCAATTCAACTGCAATTGCTCAGCAATCTACCAAGGGAACCATCAAAGGTCATGTTGTGATTCAGAATGACGGACCGGCCGAAAACGTTTCGGTTACTTTAAAAGGTACCAAATACGGTACCGTCACCAATGAAGAAGGTGATTTTACTTTAAGGGTGCCCCAGGGTAAGTATACCCTGGTTATATCACAAGTAGGTAGCAAAAGCCAGGAAACTTCTATCGAGCTGGCAAATGGCCAAACACTTACATTGCCACAATTCATCGTTAGTAAAGCCTCCAATAACTTGCAGGAAGTAAGTATCAGTGGCAGCAAGGTAAATAAGTTTAAAACCAAAAAGAGTGTCGACGTTGCTAAAATGCCTTTGAGCAATTTGGAAAACGCGCAGGTATATACCACTATATCTAACCAGTTAATACAAGAACAACAGGTATTCTCGGTTGATGATGCTATACGGAACGCCCCGGGTATACAAAAAATGTGGGAAGCAACCGGCCGTGGTGGCGATGGTGGCAGTTATTATAATTCCCGTGGCTTTATTGTTCAAAGCAAGCTGCGTAATGGTATTGCCGGTAATGTAACTTCAACTATTGATGCGGTTAATTTAGAAAGAATAGAAGTGATCAAGGGGCCATCTGCAACTTTATTCGGAAGTACACTAACTTCATACGGCGGTTTAATAAACCGGGTAACTAAAACTCCTTACGACTCTTTTGGCGGCGAGGTTTCATTTGCCGATGGTAATTATGATTTTCACCGTGTTGCCCTTGATATAAACACACCTCTGGATATACAGAAAAAAGTGTTATTCCGCTTAAATACTGCCTTTAATAATGAAGGCAGTTTCCAGAATAATGGGTTTAACCGTTATTGGGCCATTGCGCCAAGCCTGCTTTATAAAGTTACCGATAGGCTAACTATATCAGCTGATGCGGAATTGTCTTATGGTAAAAATATTGGTAAATCTATCTTCTTTATGCCATATAACCAGTCGGTTGCGGATTTGGGATACACCAGCGCTGATCAGTTAAAATTAGATTATAAACAAACCTATCACGGCGATGATCTGACGCAAACATCAAGAAGCACCAGCTTTTTTGGCCAGGTAAAGTATAAGATATCCGATCAGTGGACAACCAGCACCAATATCAGCGCGACCCACAGTTTTTCAAACGGTTTTAATCCTTACTTTTATTTACTTCCCAAGGATTCAATTTCTCGTGAAGATCAGTCAACAAAAAACAGTACTGATGACATGATCGAGATTCAGCAAAATTTTAATGGCGATTTCAAGATCGGCAAATTCAGGAACAGAGTTGTCGGCGGTCTGGATTTTTTCAGGGAAAACTCCAATCAACATTTTTTCAGCACAGCGTTTGATAGGGCTTCTACACTGGGAAGCCATGACTACTCCAACTTTAACCAGATGAATATGGATGCCGTTTATGCAAAAGGTACTGCCTTTGTTTATCCATCTGTTTATAAAACAAATACTTATAGCGCTTACATTTCTGATGTATTTAATATCACCGATCAGTTAATAGCCTCGGCCGCTATCCGCGTGGATCGTTTTGATAATAAAGGTAATTACAACCCGGCAACCAACACTACTTCTGGAGCGTTTAAACAAACCGCCTTTTCGCCAAAATTTGGCCTGATCTATCAGCCGGTTAAAGATCACGTGTCATTATTTGCCAACTACCAGAATAGCTTTACCAATAAAAACGGATTAAGTGAAGATAATAAGCCATTGAAGCCCGAACAAGCTAACCAAATTGAAGGCGGGGTTAAAATTGATCTGTTTGATGGCAAATTAAGCAGTACCTTAAGCTATTATGATATTAAGGTAAAAGACATCGTTCGTCAATCAACCATTAACCAGGCCCTATCCGTACAAGACGGCACACAACTAAGCAAGGGCTTTGAAGCCGAAGTAATAGCTAATCCAGTAACGGGCTTAAATATTATTGCTGGTTTTTCATACAATGATTCAAAATTGGAGAAAACCGCTGATCTGACGGTGGAAGGTTTGCGCCCAACAACTGCCGGATCACCTTATACAGCCAACTTTTGGGCCAGCTACCGTATTTCAAAAGGCATTGTAAAAGGTTTGGGCTTTGGTTTTGGCGGTAACTACGCCAGCGATAACAAAATTATAAACAGTAAAACGCTTGGTGTATTTTCATTGCCTGCATACACGGTATTAAATGCCTCTGTATTTTATGATGCAAGTCAATACAGGGTAGGGTTTAAAATGGATAACCTTACTAACGAAAAATACTGGATAGGTTATACCACTGTTAATCCGCAAAAGTTAAGAAGCTACGCACTTACATTTGCTTATAAGTTTTAATCCTGATGACGAAATTTAAAAAAGTCATACTTTTTTGTCACCGCTGGCTCGGATTTACATCCGGGCTGGTGGTGTTTATAGTGAGTGTTACCGGTTGCCTGTTCTGTTTTCAGGATGAGATACAGGATGCGTTTTACAGTTACCGCAAAGTTGAGATACAACATAAACCTTATCTTGCCCCATCAATTTTAAAAGCCGAGGCATTAAAAGGGCATAAAGGGGCTACAGCCACCTATATGTATTATTACGGAGTGAACCGTCCGGCCGGGATATTGGTCAACCTGCCTAAAGACGGGATGCTATACGTTTATCTTAACCCCTATACCGGTAAAGTAACTCACATAGAAAACCCTGCCAAGAACTTTTTTATAGTGGTAGAATTTATACACCTTTACCTGTTGCTGCCCCCCAAAATAGGTAGCCTGGTAGTAGGTATATCCGTTATTATATTCATGGTGATCATGATCACCGGGCTAATCCTGTGGTGGCCTAAGCGCAAAAGCGACCGCAAGCGTAGTTTCAATATCAAATGGAATGGGCGATGGCGCAGGGTAAATTATGATCTGCATAATGTATTGGGTTTTTATGCTACGTCTATAGCGCTTATATTATCCATAACTGGCTTATCCATGGTGTTTCAATCGGTTAGGGAAGGTATTTATACTACCGCTAACCTGGGCCGCTCATTCCCTTCAGAAAAAGAAGTACTCAAGTCCGACTCGCTTTTGAAGAACAAATTAAGCGGTAAACCTGTTATTGACCAGGTATTTGCAATGTCGCAGGCATGGGCCCCCAAAGCAGAGATGTACTCCATTATGGAGGATGCATCCGCCGCGGGAACAATTGGTATCAACGCCTACGCCCAAACCCTGCATTATTACAGGAGTGATGAGTTTATTTTTGAAAAATATACCGGCAAACTCCTAAAGCAAACCCCACATGACAAGAAAAGCCCGGGCATGAAGATGAATGATATGAACTATGACCTGCACGTAGGGCAAATAGGCGGCCTAACCACCAAGATCATCGCGTTTTTAGTCAGTTTAATCTGCGCTTCGTTACCCATAACCGGCTTTATCATCTGGCTGGGGAAACGTAAGAAAACCAAATCAAAGTCAAAGAAAGTAAAGGAAGTGGTACATCGCAGGGTGCATAAACAGCATTTGGCTTGATGTCAAAAGGGTGCCTGTCATCCTGAGCCTGTCGAAGGACATGCGTAGGCCTTACCCGCCATGCTTCGACGGGCCCAGCATGACACCCTATTGATTAAATTACTCTCCAAACGCTATCACCACATCATCACTTACCGGGTGACCTGTACAGGTAAGCACCCAGCCTTCGGCAATATCAGCATCGGTGAGCACATCATTTTTTATCATCTCGATCTTTCCACTGGCACATCTGGCAGTACAGGTAGAGCATACCCCATTCCGGCAACTGTATGGAAGCTGTACGTTGTTTTGTAAAGCCGCCTGTAGTATCGACTGATTTTCGCCAACGGCGAGGTCATGCAGCTCATTTTTAAACCTGATCCTGATAGTTCGTGGTGGGAAATTCAGTGCGGTACGGGTAACAGCTACGGTCTCTATCACAAAATTCTCCCGGCGAATCTGTTTAGGATCGATCCCCATGTATACCAGCGCGAACCTGATCATACGCATATAGGGAAAAGGTCCGCAGAGATAAAATTCCGCTTTATCCATATCCTGTTGTACAAGCTGGCGGGTAAGGGCTTCTACCTTATCATTATTCAGACGGTTAGCCTCACTGCTTAACAGGTAAATGATCTTAAACCTATCGGGATGTAGCGTAGCCAGCTGGTCCAGCTCCTCTTTAAATACAATGGAATGGGCATCCTGGTTGCTGTAAATGAGGGTAAGCCTGCTTTTTCCAGAGCGTTTGAGTATATACTTGATCTGCGAAAATATAGGTGTAATACCTGTTCCGCCTGCAAAAAGTAAAATATCCTTTTCCTGTTCAAAGTGAGTGATGGTAAACCGGCCGGCCGGGGCTAGCGCAGTCAAAACATCGCCGGGATGTTCTTTAGCGAGCATAAAGCGGGATATTTCACCATTGGTAATGCGCTTTACGGTGATAAATAACAATTCTTCATCGGGTGATGAACCTAATGAGTATGATCGCCTGATCTCCTCGTTACGATGGTTAAATATCAGGGTAACAAATTGCCCAGCCTTATAGGTGATAGGCTTACCCGAAAAATTGCTTAAATAAAAGGTAGCCGTATCCTTTGTTTCCCACTTTATCCGTTCAATTTTTAGTTGTAGTATATCCTCATTCATGAAAGCTATCCATGTTTTGCCGCGAACCTTTTGCGTATTACGCTGTTCTTTTTACCGTAGGTGAAATATATGACTAAACCAATTGCCAACCAAATTATTAATCGCAGCCAGGTATCGCCGGGTAAAAATGTCATCATGGCAAAGCAAACCAATATACCCAATATAGGTACTACCGGCACCCATGGCGTTTTAAATGGCCGCTGAATATTAGGCTGTTGTTTGCGTAAAACAAGTACACCCGCGCATACCATCACAAAGGCCAGCAGTGTGCCTATGCTGGTCATTTCGCCAACCACCCGGATAGGTACAAAAGCCGCGAACAAGGCTATAAAGGCGCAAAGTACAATATTCGATTTCCATGGAGTGCGGAATTTGGGATGCACATCTGAAAATACTTTAGGCAACAAACCATCCTTTGACATAGAGAAAAATACCCGCGACTGGCCCAGCAGATCAACCAGGATAACCGATGTATAGCCTATTAGTATAGCCAGTACAATAGCCTTGCTTAGCCACTGATAATGTGTTTTTTCGATGGCGATGGCAACCGGTGCCCCTGAACCAATAAACTCTTTATAGTTAGCCATACCCGTCATAACATGGGCGAAGATCACAAATAAAATGGTACACACCACCAGCGAACCAATGATACCAATGGGCATGTTGCGCTGCGGATTTTTGGCCTCTTGCGCCGCCGTTGACACCGCATCAAAACCGATGAATACGAAGAATACCAGTCCTGCGCCTCTTAATATGCCCGACCATCCATAATCGCCCCATACGCCAGTATTTTGCGGTATATAAGGGTGATAGTTCTGCGGATTGATGAACGACCAGCCCACGGCTATAAATACCAATACCACGCCTACCTTCAAGCTTACAATAATAGCGTTAACCAGTGCGGAGCCCTTAGTTCCCCTGATAATGATGCTGGTAACTACAATAACGATCAACGCAGCAGGCAGATTAATGATGCCATGCACAACATCGCCATTGGCTGCCTTAGAAGTTTCAAAAGGCGACAGAATCAACTGTGGCGGTAGATAAAGATCAAACCAGGACAAAAACTTGGTGAGATATTGCGACCAGCTGATGGCCACTGTTGCCGCGCCAACAGAATATTCCAGTACCAGGTCCCAGCCAATGATCCAGGCAAAAAGCTCGCCCATAGTAGCGTAGGAATAGGTATAGGCGCTGCCCGCCACCGGTATCATGGCCGAAAATTCGGCATAACAAAGGGCCGCGAAGGCGCAACCTACGGCTGCTATTAAAAATGATATGGTTACCGCTGGCCCCGAATGTTGCCCGGCCGCGATTCCTGTTAATGAAAATAAACCAGCCCCAATGATAATGCCTATCCCGATAAGGATAAGGTTAACCGGGCCTAATGTGCGTTTTAAAGAGTGTTCACCTTCCTCTGCCGATTCCTGCAATAGCAGGTCGATGGGTTTTTTGATCATGCCTGAAATAAAGTCCACAAAATTAGTAGATTATTTTGCAATCACTTTATATAGTGGAGGCAAGGCACGAAAATAAGATGTGTGTTAATATTTAAATTACTGGAAGTTAGTTATTAACACCATAAATTCTGCAGCACAATTTTACCAAACTGTGAGGATTTCTCCATTCTGTTGATGGCTTTTTGCGCGTTTTTAAAATCAAACACCTCATCAACTATCGGAACTATTTCATGTTTGTTTATAAAGTTGATCATCGCGGTAAAGTCATCAGGTGTGCCCATGGTGGTGCCCAGTAGCTGTAGCTGTTTCCAAAATACCTTACGCCCATCCAGCGGGGGGATATTGCCTGCCGTTCCTCCAAATATCACGATACGGCCGCCGGGGTTGCATAGATCTGGAAATTTGGCAAAACCGGCGCCCAGCGCGCTGTCGATAATAATGTCAAAACCGTGAGCCATCAGTTTCAGTTGTTCGGCCCAGTCCTGCGCTTTGTAATTTACGCCGGCTGCCGCACCCAATTTTTTGGCGCGTTCAATTTTTTCGCCACTGCCCGATGTTACAAACACCTGGCAGCCTGCGGCCACTGCCCATTGCAGGGCAAAAGCACCCGTACCTGCGCCTACGCCAGATATCAAAACTTTATCACCTTTTTTGGCCCTGGCCTTAGTAAACAATGCTCGATAGGCGGTTAAACCTGCCAGCGGAATAGCAGCTGCCTGTTCCCAGGTGAGGTGATTGGGCTTGGGATGCAGGTATTCTGCCCGGGTTTTTACATATTCGGCAAAAGTGCCATCATCTGGCAGGCCTAATATTTTAAAATCGGCACCCTGGTAATCGTCGCTTTTGCCATAGTTGTTGCTGGGGTTAATGATCACTTCTTTGCCAATCCAGTGTTTATCCGCTTCACTGCCAACTTCTGCCACTACACCGGCACCATCTGAGCCAAGTATAGTAGGATATTTGATGCCTGCATATTTACCTACCGTTATCCAATAATCACGGCGATTAAGAGCTGCTGCTTTGATGTGTACCAGAACCTCGCCGGGGGCAAGGGTTGGTTTTTCAACTTCTTTACATACCAGAGGTTTATCGACATCTTCTAAAACGATGGCTTTCATAATTATTGAATTATTGATTTAGTGATGTTTTCCTGCGGGGTTTTCATTTGCATGTCTGCCCGGAAAACTTTTTAAAGTTAAAATTTTAACAATTTTTAGTCAAAAACGGGGCAAAAACGCATCAAAAACTGCTTAAAATTTATTCAAAACCATCTATTTTAACACTTTTTAACAAATTTTCGATACGTTTTGAAAGGTTTAAAAAGTATTAAATAATTGATTGTCAAATAACTACATACTAAACGGCTGTTTTTGGTCTGTTTTTTCCCTTAACCAAACAGCCCAGTTTTCTGTTTTTTAGAAAACCGGGCTGCTATATATGTAAATATACGGAATTTCTTTGGGATAAAAGTTTAGGGTGACTTTATCAGGTTATATAAATTACAACTATGTCATTGCGAGCGTAGCGTAGCAATCTCGTAGCTATACAGGGCGGCTTTGTATGGCGCAGACCCGCTCTTGGCCGCGGGAGGGCCAGTTACTTTTGTCGCCACAAAAGTAACCCAAAAGGCTGTCAGCAGAAATGCTTATTTTGCCGCACATAGCCTTTGCCCTGCAAACCTGACAGAACCACGGGCTGCAATTATTTTGCCCTACTTCGTTCCCTCTTTTCCATACGCTTCAGCAAAAACTTGCTATGCCCTTGCAGCCGCACAGGCCCCCATTGTTCTGCCCGCTTTCGTCCGAAGCTTATCTGCTGACGGGGAAGAAAATTCAGTAATTCACTAAATCGCTAATTCAATAATTAAAAAAGCTGCTGGATCATTTGATCCAGCAGCTTTTTTATATGCTTAGCTTAATTTTAATTAAGCGGTTGCTTTTGCGTAAAGTTCGGCAACGTGTTTCCAGTTGATCACGTTCCAGATAGCCGCCAGGTAATCAGGGCGACGGTTTTGGTATTTCAGGTAGTAGGCGTGTTCCCAAACGTCGATACCTAAAATTGGAGTGCCTTTTACTTCGGCGATGTCCATTAGTGGATTGTCCTGGTTAGGGGTTGAAGTTACAGCCAGTTTTTTATCGGCAGTAACAATTAACCAAGCCCAGCCCGATCCGAAACGGGTTGCACCAGCTTCTGATACTTTGGTTTTGAAATCGGCAAATGAACCGAAAGTGCTTTTGATTGCATCGGCCAGAGCGCCTGTAGGTTCGCCGCCTCCGCTTGGAGAAAGCAAAGTCCAGAATAAAGAGTGGTTATAATGACCGCCACCATTGTTGCGTACAGCAGCCGGGAATTTAGAAATGTTTTTGATGATATCATCAATATTGCTATCCGCCTCTGGCTTGCCTTCTAATGCTTTATTTAAGTTGGTTACGTAAGCTTGGTGATGTTTGCCATGGTGAATTTCCATGGTTAGTTTATCAATGTGCGGTTCCAATGCATCGGTAGCGTAGGATAACGCCGGTAGTGTAAATGCCATAATAGTTATTTATTAAGTTTAAAAGTTTAATGTTGTGACGTAACAAATATAAGAGATGAACTGAGTTTTTGTTCTAAAAAATTTGTCAGGTATTTGTATAAGTTGCGTTGCTGTCCATAGTTGATGGTCCATAGACCATGGTTGGGAAAAAAGTACATATATTATTGATTCTCGACTACAATTTACTGGTTGCAAATCTTGTTCAATCTATGAACTATGAACTATGAACTATGAACTATGAACTATGAACTATGAACTATGAACTTATCTCTTCCTCTTCCCTTTAAAAAAGCTCTTCACCAGTTCTGAGCATTCGTTTTCACGGATGCCGCCCGTGATCACTGTTTTGGGGTGGGTTATTTTTTGGTTGAGCCTGCCAAAGCCTAATTTGGCATCATAAGCGCCAAATACAATCCGGCTTACCTGGAACCAGTAGGATGCCCCAGCGCACATGACGCAGGGTTCCATAGTTACATAAAGGGTACAACCTTGCAGGTATTTGCCGCCCATGGAGTTAGCCGCCGCGGTAAGGGCCTGCATTTCGGCATGGGCCGATACATCATTCAGCCGCTCGGTAAGGTTATGTCCGCGACCAATGATCTTGCCGCTATGCACCACAATGGCACCAATGGGTATCTCATCTTCTTCCAGGGCATATTTGGCTTCCTTTAGAGCTTCGCCCATAAAAAATTCATCAGGCGATATCGTTGGCTCGTCCTCAAAACTGAAGTATCTCATTTTTGTTCCTTATTAAAGGTTTTTTCTAAATGGTTTTCTGTTGATACAATGATATACAAGCATGGGATCGGTCCGGAGGCGATAAGAAAGAACGCGGTCAGGCCTTCTTTTAGTCGTGCCTGAATACTTAGTCCCCTTAATATTAAAGTAACCAAAAATCCCGAGATCAGTAAAACCATTCCGCTTTTCAGCATACAAATAGCCGAATAGCGATTGGCCTCGTCCCAAGCTTGCTGGTTTTTTTGGGCCGATGGCATTTTATAACCGTACCACTTGTTGATATGTTTGGGTGGGAAGCTGCATAAGATGGCCCCCAGCAATAGTAAAATCACGCCAACCATTTGCGGTCCTATTATCCAACTGGCTAAATTCATCCTAAACCAATTTGCTGCCGTTGGGCACGGGTTTATCCACAGCGGCTAAAACAATATCCCCGTTTTCGTCGGCAAAGCCGGTTACCAAAAACTCCGACATGAATTTGCCAATCTGCTTTTTAGGGAAATTGATCACACCCATAATCTGGCGCCCGGGGAGTTGTTCTAAAGTGTAATGTTTAGTGATCTGTGCGCTTGACCATTTGATGCCAAATTCGCCAAAATCAACCCTCACTTTAAAGGCCGGTTTGCGTGCTTCGGGAAATTCTACTGCTTCGAGGATGGTACCGATGCGGAGTTCTACTTGCTCAAAATCGTGCCAGGTAATCGTATCCATAATGGCAAAGGTAAAAATAGATGTGTAGATGTGATAAAAAATATGTCATTGCGAGGAGGAACGACGTGGCAATCCCCGATATGCAGAGCCGCTTTACCGGGCGTATACCCGCTCTTGGCCGCGGGAGGGCCAGTTACTTTTCCTTGATGAAAAGTAACCAAAAATCAAGTCAGCAGAAATGCTTCTTTACGCTCTTGGCCATTGCCCTGCAAAGCGGGCAGAACCACGGGCTGCTAAACCTTACCTCCACTTCGTTCGCTCATTACCCTCCGCTTCAGGTAAGGTTCGCTATGCCCTTACAGCCGCACAAGCCATCATCGTTCTGCCCGCTTTCGCCCGAAGCTTATCTGCTGACGGGGGAAGAAAAGAGAAGCTATTTTTCAATCACTAATTCAATAATTAAACAGGGAAAACATATCTTAAAAGAAGTTGTCATCCTGAACGCAGTGAAGGATCTATTCTGCGCCCGGAATAGCGGTTAATAGATCCTTCGTTCCTCAGGATGACAAGTCAATTTAATTCAATTACTCTTCGTGTTGTATTTTATGGCGTCGGCTTTTACGGTTTCTTTCTCGTCGTGACCGGTGGTTTGCAAAATAATAACGCCATCGGCACCCAGCGATTTCGCTTTTTCTGCTAGCTTGCTTTTAATCCAATCAGGATTATTAGTGAACTCCATCGATAAATGGCCTATTACTTTATAATCCTGCTTAACGTCTTTGGCATCATAATAAACATCGGCTTTTGGTGTGGCCGGATAGGTATCGCCTATATAGGTAATGGGCGAGCAGGCTACCAAAAAAAGGCTAAAAGTAATGATGATGTGATATAATTTTAAGGTTTTCATGATGGTCGGTTATTTAGGTATAAGATACAGAAATGGTACAATAGTTTAAAAAGAGTAGGGCGGGTTGTGGTAACAAATTTGTTAGTTAGTAAGATTTCGCTGCCGCGGGCTTTCAGCCCGTGCTAATCATGGCTTCAGCTTTCAGCTGAAAAAAAGCTGGAAGCTTTAACCATGCAACCCACGAGATACGCTGCGCTAATCTCTCGCGCGAGCGAAGAAGCAACGCCGGGTATTCTAGGTTTCTTATATTTCCAAATTTATTTTGCAAAAGCATTTTCTAAGCCGCTCTTGTATAGTTTTCAACATACATTTCACCTCTT
>NZ_JABGNA010000012.1 GCF_013149275.1 Mucilaginibacter sp. SG564 | reverse complement strand
ACCCGGAGCGAAGCATAGTTTACCCTGCTTCTTTCTCAATCAAATAATTCAATATAATAATTATGCTAATCTAAAGGAGCGATAGCGTGGCAATCTCCTCCGCTCGAATATTGAACGCTATGAGATTGCTTCGTCGTTCCTCCTCGCAATGACATAGAGGAAAGAAATTTGCCCATCAAAACGCTCCCCCTTTAGGGGGCTGGGGGGCTTGGGGAAAAATGTCCTATACGTGTCTACATCCGTGCATTGAGTAGCCTTGGTTGGCGCCATACCTTTGTTATGTCAAAAGAAAAAAACACAAAACATTAAAACATAACATCATGAAAACACAAGCCAACACCAGCAAACCAGCTTCAATTATCCTTACTTTAACTACAGGCGTTCAACCTATTGATCCGGCTCAGGATACGCACATTGAAAGCAATGTTAAAGCATTTTTAAATGTGCTTAACTCGGGCGATGGTAAACCATTGGAAGAACTTTCACCCGTTGATGCCCGCGCGGTACTCACCGGCGCACAGGAATCGGTACAGTTTGATTATGCTGATATCAACGTTACCGAAAAAAACATTACTGCCGATGGACAAGACATCAAATTAGATATTGTGAAACCTGCAGGTGCAACAGGTGTGCTGCCGGTGTTTATGTTTTTCCATGGCGGCGGTTGGGTACTGGGCGATTTCCCTACACACAAACGCCTGGTTCGCGACCTGGTGGTGGCATCCGGCGCAGCCGCGGTATTTGTAAACTATACTCCATCGCCAGAGGCGCAATACCCAACCGCCATTAACCAGGCTTATGCCGCTACCAAATGGGTAGCCGAAAATGGTGCCGAGATTGGTGTAGATGGTAAAAACCTGGCCGTTGCCGGTAATAGCGTGGGCGGTAATATGGCTGCTGTGGTTTCGCTGATGGCCAAAAACAACAACGGTCCTAAAATTAAATTACAAGTGCTATTATGGCCTGTTACCGACGCCAATTTTGAAACCGGATCATACAACCAGTTTGCTACCGGCCGTTTCCTCACCAAAAACATGATGAAGTGGTTCTGGGATAACTATACTACCGATGGCAACAAACGCAAAGAAATCTATGCGTCACCTCTACAGGCTACCCTTGAACAATTAAAAGATCTGCCCCCTGCTGTTGTTCAAGTTGCCGAAAATGACGTGTTGCGTGATGAAGGCGAAGCTTATGCCCGCAAATTGGACGAAGCCGGTGTACCGGTAAAATCCCTGCGCTTTAATGGTATGATACATGATTGGGGCTTACTTAACCCGCTGGCACACGTTCCTGGCGTTAAAGCGGCTATGCTGCAGGCCGGTTCCGAGCTGAAGAACGCATTAGCTAAATAAGTTTTACAAAATACCCGCAATAAAAATCCCAGCTGTAATATAGCCGGGATTTTTTAGTTTATATATTTGCCGTCCTGCCCTATTAAAATACATACTTATGGAATATTCTAAAAATTACGTTGCGAAGGAAGAACACATCGATGTTCAGGAAATTATGGATGGCTTGTATTACCCCTTTTACATGGAGTACTGCAGGCATGATTACATCCGCGAAGTGTTGGGTTTCGACTTTGAAATCGAAGCCAAAAATGGTGTGTATATGGTACTGTCAAACTACAGCATCAGCTTTTTAAGGTCGCTGAAAAAAGGTGATAACTTCAGCGTTACCTGCGAGCTTTTTGCCGATAAAGGCGGCGCTCCAAAATTGCATTTTAAACAATCCATCATCCTCAATAATAAGGTGATGACCAAGGCCGTATTTACCGGCACCTGCGTGCCCGCTACTGGCGGCAGGCCTTATTTGCCGGCATCTGTTTTGGAAAAAATAAAGGATGCACCGGTGCTGGAAGTTTAATTGGTAATTAGTAAAGCTTTACAAACGTCATTGCGAGCGCAGCGTGGCAATCCCCGACTTACAGAGCGTCTCTGCAAGTCGGGGATTGCCACGTCGTTCCTCCTCGCAATGACGCGCGGGGAAAAAGGTTTATCCTCCATCTTTCCGCCGCAGGCGAAGAGAGGGGGTACGAGCGCAGCGATGTCGGGGTGAGTCGATACCGCGTTCTATTCTTACCACCCCAAACTTAATGTCAAATAACTATCTTTGCCGCCATGAATATCCTGATCCTCGGTTCGGGCGGAAGGGAAAGCGCCTTCGCCTGGAAAATTGCTCAAAGCCCAAAGTGTCAAAACCTTTTTATTGCGCCCGGTAATGCCGGCACCACGCAATATGGCACCAATATTAACCTCAAAGTTACCGACTTTGAGGGCATCAAAACTTTTGTGCTCAGCAACGGCATCAACCTGGTATTGGTTGGCCCCGAAGAACCGCTGGTAAAAGGAGTGCACGATTTTTTCCTGAACGATGAGCAGCTGAAAAACATCCCGGTTGTTGGTCCGCAACAGGAAGCCGCCCAACTGGAAGGCAGCAAGGATTTTTCTAAACAGTTTATGCAAAAGCATAACATCCCTACAGCTGCTTACAAAACTTTTACCAAAGATACTTTGCAGGAAGGTTTAACCTACCTGGCTACCGCGGGTTTACCTGTGGTACTGAAAGCCGATGGACTGGCAGCCGGTAAAGGTGTATTGATATGCACCACGCTTGAAGAAGCTCAGCAGGAGCTTAAAGAAATGCTGGCCGAAGCCAAATTTGGCGAAGCCAGCTCGCGTGTAGTCATAGAGCAATTTTTAACAGGCATTGAGCTTTCGGTTTTTGTAATGACCGATGGTAACAGCTATAAAATATTGCCCGAAGCCAAAGACTACAAACGTATTGGCGAAGGCGATACCGGACTGAATACCGGTGGTATGGGCTCCGTTTCGCCGGTACCATTTGCCGATGCTGCCTATATGAAAAAGGTAGAAGAGAAAGTGATTATCCCGACCATCGAAGGTTTAAAGAAGGATGGCATCCCTTACAAAGGCTTTATTTTTATTGGTTTGATGAACAGCGATGGCGAACCCTGGGTTATTGAATACAACTGCCGCATGGGCGACCCGGAAACCGAAAGCGTAATGCGCCGCATCGACTCGGATTTTGTTGATCTGCTGCAAGGTGTTGCCGAAGGCAATCTGAATGAAAAAGAACTGATCATCAGCCCTAAAACTGCGGCTACGGTAGTAATGGTAGCAGGCGGATATCCCGGCGAATACCTCAAAAATAAAGTGATCACCGGAACCGAGAATATTCATGAATCCATTGTTTTTCATGCGGGTACCTCAACCGATGGCGATAACGTGATCACCACTGGTGGCCGCGTGTTGGCCATTACTACCTTGCAGGATAACATGTTTAAAGCCCTACAACAAGCCACCGCCGATGCCAGCCGCATTTACTACGATGGCATGTATTTTAGAAGAGATATCGGGTTTGACCTCTTGTAGTTCATTGGTTCAGTTGTTCATTAGTTCATTGGTGGCATGGTAGTTTAATAACGCCATCATCTCATAAAAAAAAAGCCAGATCGTTTAAATAGCGATCTGGCTTTTTTGTCCGCGTTCACTAATGAACAACTGAACCAATGAACTAATGAACCACCTAAATCTTTCCAAAAATTTCAGACAGCTTCTTTTCCAGGTCTTCGCCTCTCAGGTTTTTGGCGATGATCTTGCCGTTGGGATCCAGTAAAAAGTTTTGAGGGATGCCACGCACCGCGTAGAGGGCGGCAGCTTTACTATCCCAGAATTTAAGGTCGGATACATGATTCCAGGCCAGGCCGTCTTTGTGGATAGCCGCGATCCATTTTTCTTTAGCATTTGGCCTGTCTAAAGACACACCCAGGATAGTGAATTTCTTGTTTTTGTATTTATTATAAGCCACTACAACATTCGGGTTTTCCCTGCGGCAAGGGCCGCACCAGGATGCCCAGAAATCAATCAGCACATATTTACCACGGAATGATGACAGGCTGATCTCCTTACCGCTGGTATCGGCTTCGGCAAACTCAGGCGCTGTAGCACCCAAAGCAACCGCTTTGAGTTTAGGCAAACGCTCGGCGAATTTTTTACCAGCTTCTGTTTGTTTTACAGCGGGTGTAAAGGCATTAAATAAAGGTTCAATATCTACATAGTCGGCACTGTAGGCATAGCCTTCCAGCGCGTTCAGGCTGATATAGGAGTCAGGGTTTTCTTTAATAAATTGTTTATCAACAAGCGTGCTCTTATCATCAATAGCTTTTTCTTCGGCAGATAGTTGTTTGGCAAACGCCGGATCGGCCTGTTGCGCTGGCGTAGCAGCCTTACGCTTAGCGGCAAGGGCCTCGTAAGCGTCATTTATCGGCTTTTGAGCCAGTTTGTATTTTTCGTTATCCGTATTGGTTTTGGGACCGTCAACTTTGGCATTGGCCAATAAATCGGCTGTAGTTACATTAACGGTTCCTGGCTCAATATAAACAGAGTGGTAATCATCGGAGTTATTAACGCCATTCCCTTTGTTATTAAACACCAGGTAAGCGTTAACAGGATCTGCACCTGTTACACCTGTAAACTGGAACTTACCTCCTGCTAAAGTAGCCGAATCGATTATAGTTTTACCCTCTTTACGATATTCCAGGTATACTTTGGCAGGCGCGTTATTATCACCTATTTTACCCTGAATAGTATATTTTGCATCCTGCGCAAAAGTTATAGCTGGCGCTACTGCCAGGGCTAATAAAAATATTTTTTTTAGTACGGTATGATTCATAAGCGCAATATAAAAAAAAATAGTCTATCAAATTAGTAGTCTATTGGATATTTTTAACGAGGTATTTATTTTTTACTAAATATCCCTAATTATTTATTCCCTATCAAATTATATCTTCCCAAATAGTTCCTGCAATTTGGCGTCAAGGTCTTCACCACGCAGGTTTTTGGCAATGATCTTACCATCGGGATCTATCAGAAAGTTTTGCGGAATAGAAGTTACCTGGTAAAGCGCTGCGGCTTCATTGTTCCAGAATTTGAGGTCGGATACCTGGGTCCATTCCAGGCCGTCGCTTTTGATAGCAGCCAGCCAGGCCGATTTACCTTCCGGTTTATCTAATGACACCCCTAATACCGTAAAGTTTTTGGTTTTATACTTATTGTAGTTGCGTACCACGTTCGGGTTTTCCTGCCTGCACGGGCCGCACCATGATGCCCAGAAATCAATCAGCACATATTTTCCCCGGAAAGATGACAGCTTAACCGGCGCGCCATTCACATCGTTCTGTATAAAATCTGGTGCTAAGGCTCCTACAGCGGTAACTTTTAAAGCGTCGATACCGTGTTTCAGGTTTTTGCCGCTTTCTGAATCTTTTAAGCCCTGGGACAAACCATTAAATAAAGGTTCAATTTCGGATGGATCAGGCGCCGGACCCGCTACAGAATTAATAGCCAGCAAGCTCAGGTAACTGTTAGGATTGTTGGTAATAAAATTCTTGAGCACTGCCTTTTGCTCGGCCTGGATGTTTTTATAGCGGGCCTGCATTCTGGCCTGAAAATCAGGGGTCTTTTGCTGATCGGGCGTAGCTGCTTTTGCTTCGGCCATTAATGCCTGGGCTTTTTTGTTGATTAAAGCTAACTGACCGGTAAGCCGACGGTTATCGTCATTTAAAACCGAACCCGAAATGAGGGATTTGGAAAGGGAATCTTTACTGTTGATGGTTATGGTACCTTTTTCTAAAAAAAGGTTCAGATCATCCGCGGTATTTGATGGTCCGCCATCCGGGTAGTTTTGCTGAATATATTTATTTAGCCCAACACCTTTATAATCCAGTGCCAGAGTTGCATTAACGGGGTTTAATATGTTACCCTTAAAGCTATAACTACCGGCAGTTACGTTCGACGAGTCGACCACGTTGTTAGAGCCCAGTTGGTATATCAGGTATACTTTAGCAGGAGCGCCAATAGCGCCTACTTTACCATTGAGGGTAAAAGTATCGGAGGTTTGGGCAAATGCCAATATAGGCAACATAGCTGCCACAGAAAAAATCAGTTTCTTCATCAGAGTATCAGAACTATAAGCATTCTTAACGCAAGAATGCCGGTTGAATTATAATTAACTAGTTTAATTTTTGATAGGTACGCCACCAAAGGTCGGGTAATTCGCCCGAAGCAGCCATTTTATAATCGGCATAACTGCAAGGCACCAGGTGAAAACGTTCGTTACGGGACCCACCTGTGGGATACGGAACCTGCATCCACCACCTGTCGGATTTTTTGCTTTTTACAAACACCACTTCCTGATCCTCGTGCTTTAAGCTGGTTTTATAGATAAGGTACTGGCTTTTAGGGTTGAGCGGAAAATCGCGCTTGCGGTTATAAACCCCCTCAATAAAATACCAGATCATTTGAGCCAGCTGCGTGGCGGTTTGCCCGTTGCTGTCATAGGCCGGGTTAAATTCATAAAAACCAATAGAGGTTAGCTTATCGTTAAAACCGGCATAGCGGCAAAGCTGGCAGGCTTCTTCTCCATAAAAGCCGTTTGGCGTGGCATTGGCATTACCCATGGCATCGGCCGACCGGATGGCACCCACATCAAAGCTGATCATGCTGGCATTGCGTATTGCGGGTTCGGTAACCGCTACATTGCCGGTCAGTTCGCCCAGGCGGTGCACATCAAAATAAAGCTTATCCATTACCCGCAGGCTTTCCTGGCTTACAAAATAGGTTTGGTAACCCAGGTTACTGAAATTGAACAAGAAATTGGGTTCATGTAAAAATATTTTATTGAGATAGGATGTCGAGGTGGTTTCAATGCCATCCTGGGTATCATCTTCATCCAGATCAAAATGCGAGTCAACAACTACCAGGTCAACCTTTTGTTCCAGATCTTCATAGCCCAGGTATTGGGCATAAGTCAAGTCCTGCCCGCCGCCTAATATAATAGGGATGATATCTTTTTTGATGAGCTCGGCCACTACGGTTTTAAGCGCGAAATAAGTATCGGTAACCGTAGCGCCGGCACGTATGTTGCCCAGATCGGCAATTTTTACACTGTAGCCGCCCTCATAAAGTTGATAAAGTTTTTCGCGGATATAATCCGGGCCAAGGGCACAGCCCGGATTGCCGGTAGCGTTTCGATCATCCATAACACCGATAATGGCCAGATCGGTTTTCTCTTCCAGATCGGGAAAATCGACAGAATAATGCACAATTTTATCGCCAAGCTGGCTGGTATAATACCCCTTTTTAGGAGCGATCTTTTTAAGATCAATAGGTGTAAAAAAATCAGCTAAGGACATAACTTTTTAATGTGCAAATATGTAGATGTGCAAATGTGGTGATTGATGTGCAGATGTGCAAATATGCGGATGTGCAAATGTGCGAATTTCAGATCTATAAATGTGAGGACGATGTATTTGCACATCTGCACATCTATCTGCACATTTGCACATATGATATTAGTTACCGGCGCAACAGGTTTTTTAGGGGCTGAACTGGCAAAACTGCTGGTAAATTCGGGGCAGCGTATCCGTTGCACAAAAAGGAGCAACTCCAGGATACCAGCTCTTTTAGCACCTTATCAAACACAGATAGAATGGGTGAATGCCGATATGCTGGACATATTTGCCCTGGCCGATGCCTTGGAGGACGTTACACAGATTTATCATTGCGCAGCATGGGTGTCCTTGAAACAGGCCGATAAAGATCCCATGATCAAAACTAATGTTACCGGTACCGCCAATGTGGTTAACCTGTGCGCCGAGCGCGGCATCCGCATGGTTCATGTGAGCTCTATAGCGGCCATTGGTATTGCTAAACCGGGCGAACTCATCACCGAAAACCATCACTTGGAGCAATCTACCGAAAATGATGGCTATGCCATATCCAAGCTGGAAAGTGAAATGGAAGTGTGGCGGGGCATTGCCGAAGGTTTGGATGCTGTTGTTGTTAATCCATCCCTCATTTTAGGTGCCAGTGCGGGCACATCCGGTACGGGTGCATTATTCAAAACCGTACAAAAAGGACTTAAATACTATACCGGCGGTAGCGGTGGCTTTGTTGATGCAGAGGATGTAGCCAAATGCATGATAGCCCTCATGAACAGCGATATTACTGCCGAGCGTTATATCATCAGTGCCCAAAATTATACCTACAAAGATATGACTACCGAAATTGCCCAAAATTTCGGCATCAAACCACCAGCTAAACTGGCCAAACCCTGGATGATGGGCCTGGCCTGGCGCGGCGCGGCTGTTATTGCGGCCTTAACCGGCAAATCACCAGCTATTGATAAAGTCTCGGCCCGGGCAGCATCTGAGGTGCGGAATTTTGATAATATAAAAATCAGGGAAGCTATCGGTATTGAATTTAAACCGGTGAGCGAAACTATTGCGGAAGTTTGTAAGGCATTGAAATAACAATTATGTCATTGCTTGCGAGGAGGAACGACGAAGACAACCGACCGAAGGAGCTCATTAATGCCGTTAAAAATAAACAAACATTAATAATCTCGTAGCTATTCTCATCGATGACAATGCGAGGAGATTGCCACGCTACGCAATGACGCGTGGGGAGGGGCACCTGCACATCAAAAAGCTCCCCCTTTAGAGGGCTGGGGGGCATAGAGCTGCCTGAAGCTTTGAGGCGAGGTATTGGCCTGCTTGGTAAACAGGCGGATAAAATAGGAGGGATCATCATAACCCAGTTTATAACCAATCTCTTTTACGCTGAGATTGGTATGCGCCAACAACCTTTTGGCTTCCATAATGATGCGGTTTTTGATGAGATCGTTTGGCGAGGTATTGCTGTAGCGCGTAATCCGTTTGTTCAACGCTTTGGGAGTGATATTGAGCAAATCGGCATATTCGGCTACGGTATGGTGCCGGGTATAGTGCCACTCCACCAGTTGACTAAACGTGCGGGTAAATTCCGCCTCGGCACCGGCATCTTCAACGGTCTGTTGGTGTCTTTGTTTCCACAACCGGGTCGATTTAATGATGAGCTGTTTGAGCAATATCCGCAGCATTTCTTCCATGGAACTATCGTCGCGCTCAAATTCACTTTTTACTTCACCAATGATGTGTTGTGCCGTAAGTGACGATTGGGCGCTCAGCAAAACCACCGGTATTTCATATACATTATGAAACAGAATGCCATCACAGGCCACTTCCTTATCATGTATCTCCACGCAATAAAAATCGCGGTTATAATAGATCATCGTACCCACGCAATTTTCTGAAAATTGGTGATATTGCCCTACATTGATAAAAAACAGGGCATCCTGCTCCAGTTGATAATCGGTAAAATCAATCACCACCTTGCCCCCGGCTTTTACAAAAACTATTTTGATAAAGCCGCTATAGTCGTCCTGCTGAAGCTTTTGCAGAATATCGTGCTGAAAATCAAAAAAGCCGAATTTTTTAAAAGCGAATTGCTTGAAATAAGCCATAGTAAAAGGTACGGTTTTAAGCTACTTTAAATTTGATGGGTCGATCGTTCCCACGTATGTTTTTGCGGAATTGAGCCGGCGATTCTCCCTTGTATTTTTTAAATGTTTTGGTAAGATGGCTTTCGTCGGTAAAGCCCAGTTCATAGGCAATTTCATTTAACCGCATATTGCTGTGGCGCAGCCTGGTTTCGGCCAGCGATAGTTTGTAATTGATAATAAACTGCTGCAGGTTTTCGCCGGTTTGTTTTTTAAAATACTCGCTGATGTAATTGGTAGAGATATTGAAATGCTCGGCAATGTTTTCGGCTTTTAACTTTTCGGCATCGTAAATGTTCAGGTGCACGTAGTTGATGATCTGTAACGCAATTGTATCGCCCCCGGTTTTGGCGTCGCACTTAATGGTGATATTACGGGCCACTATGGTGATCAACGTATTGATAAGTTGTTGTACCAGTTCCTTTTGCATGTTCGGCCCTTGCTCATGTTCGGCTGCAAGTCCGGCTATAATAGCCGCTACCAAAGGTTTATCCCGCTCATTCCTGATGATCTCGCCCTGATCCTGTTTGCTTTGAAAAATATATTCCAACTTGTGCATCCAGTTTTCGGGGCTATGCTGTTCTTCGTTGCCGCTGGTTATCCCTTTCAGGTAGATGTTGTTGAAGCATACAAATACAAAAGAGGTGGTCTTTTCGACCGTAAAATGATGCGTGGTGAGCGGACCGAGCAGGTAAAGACTGCCTGGTTTGTACCTAAAATCGTTGCCGTTAATATTGTGCGTGCCCTCGCCATCCATAATATAGGCCAGTTCAAAAAACGAGTGTTTATGCGTGCGTATGGGGCATTCGTCCAGCCGCAGAAACAGTATCTCGAAGGGGTTAAATATATGGCGGGTCTGCATATCCTAAAAAACTACCTTTTTATCCCAAAAATGTACTGGAATTAGCCTTGTGCCAAGCCCGACCTTTGGGGTATACAAAAGTAAAGATATGAAAGCTATAATATTAAGTGAAAACGGAGGTACTGATAAACTCATTCTAAAAGAGATCAACAAACCAGTTATCGCGCCTAATGAAGTGCTGATACAAACCAAAGCCTTGAGCATTAACCCTGTTGATGGCTATGTTCGAAAGAACGAGATCTACACCAAAAAGAAACTGATGCCGCTACCCGGCGAAGAAATGATACTGGGCTGGGATGTTGCGGGTACAGTAGTAGAAACCGGCAGCGAGGTAACCGATTTTAAAAATGGCGATGAAGTATTTGGGATGGTTAAATTTCCGGGTCATGCCAAAGCTTATGCCGAATATGTTGCCGCCCCGGCAGATCATCTGGCCAAAAAACCTGCTGGTACTTCATTTAACGATGCGGCTGCGGCTACCCTGGCTGCATTAACCGCCTGGCAAGGACTGGTTACTTATGCCAAAATACAACCCGGCAATAAAGTGCTGATCCATGCAGCCGCGGGTGGTGTAGGGCATTATGCCGTCCAGATAGCCAAACATTTTGGGGCTTATGTAATAGGCACGGGATCGGCCTCAAGTAAGGATTTTATATTGAGCCAGGGCGCTGATGAATTTATTGACTATACCCAGGAAAAATTTGAAGAAAAAGTACAGGATGCCGATATCGTATTTGATTCTATTTATGGCGATCATATCCTGCGCTCTATTAAGGCGGTAAAATCCGGCGGTCGTCTGGTAAGCCTGCTTGCCTTTTTTGAAGGTGAAATTGCCGAAAAGGCCAAAGCTAAAGACCTGCTTACTTATCGTATAGCTGTAGAATCAAATGGGGAGGATATGAAAGCGATAGCTAAATTGATAGCCGATGGCAAGTTAAAATCCCATGTATCTGAAGTTTACAGCTTTGAGGACATTCCCAAAGCACAGGATAAAGTAGATGGCGGCAAAACCCGGGGTAAAGTGGTGATTGCCTTATAATTCCAATGAATTATATTATATCCTGATAATTAATAAGAGCCGGCTTTAAGCTGGCTCTTATTAATTTAAAAGTAATAATAAATAATAAATGCGATATTTGTCATGTATCTGTCAGGATGATGATAGTAATATCGCATCCAAAAGAACGGATAGTTAGTAGGGGAAACCTTATTACAGCGGGTAGGATGAATGGCAGGTATATTTTAAAAACCATTAAACATTTTACCTTTATGAAAAAGCTTTCCCTATTGTTAGCCGCACTATGCATGGCAGCCATCAGCTATGCGCAAACTCCCACAACACCGCCAGACACCGCCAAACGATGGACCATACATGGCGAAAACACTTTCCTCATTAACCAAAGCTCGTATAAAGATTGGTCGGCAGGTGGTGTAAATTCCTTTGCCGGTAACCTGATCCTGAATTATGATTTTAACTATAAAAAAGATAAATGGAGCTGGGACAACAAAGTGATCCTGGGTTATGGCTTGAGCAAACAAAAAGATATAGGATGGCGCAAAAACGACGACCGTATCATACTGAATAGTTTACTGGGCCGCCAGCTATCAAAATATTGGTTGTATACGTTTTATATGAACTTCCAGAGTCAGTTTACCAAAGGTTATGACTATAGTACCACGCCAAAAACACTCTTATCAGATTTCCTGGCTCCGGCTTATCTGACTTTCGGTCCTGGTTTCGCTTACAAAAAGTCTGATAACTTTAGGATCAATATTTCGCCTGCCGCGGCACGTATCATTATCGTGAGGAATGATTCCCTTTCGCATGTTGGGGCTTTTGGTGTTACACCCGATCATAAAAGCCTGTTTCAGTTTGGCGCCTCTTTTGATGCCTACTACAAGGTTAACCTGGTACAAAACATCAGCCTGGAAAATATCCTGAAACTATACTCAGACTATCTGCATAAACCCGACGATATCTATACCGATTATACCGCCAACCTGTTTATGAAAGTAAACAAGTTTGTAACCGTAAATGCTGGTGCGCAATTGATTTATGATGGTAAAACCAAAATACCCGTTGTTGAAAATGGCGTGAAGACCACCAAGATAGGTCTGCAGGTTAAGCAGATCTTCGGCGCGGGTTTAACCTATAAGTTTTAAGCCGTTTGGTATTCGTCATAAAACAAAAGCCCCTTAACCTGATGGTTAAGGGGCTTTTTATTAAAAGCTTTTACTTATTTAACAGCTTCAACTTTAAAATTCTCGAAAGTTACCGGGAAGCTCAGTTTACCCGGCGCGGCGGCTACCATACCAATTTCGGCCTTTACATTAGGCGGGAAATAAGCCAGGCGCAGCATATCAAATTTTTGCCCGTCAAAAGAGTATTTGATCTCTACATAATCGCCTTTACGCAGCAGCTTTAACCATACCGATTTCGGACTGTCATGACGCGGCACAACCGACCAGTCTGACACTTCGCGGGTTACCACAGCGCTTACATTCTGCACGCCATCAACATACTCAATACCGGTTTTGATCCAGTTTTTTTCGTCGATGCGGATCATTAGTCCGGCCTGGTGAAACAGTTCATGGTAGCTACCGGTGATCTTTACGCTGGCCTCAAAATTACCCTCCGCTTCCTGGTAGTAAAACGGACCATTGTCGCGCTTAAAGCCGTAATGTGTAACCTGCCAGTAATCGGTACCCGGATCAACCGTAAAAGTGAATTTTTGGGCATTCCCTTCGGCCGCTTTGGTTGGCTTGTTAAACCATTTCATCTCGGGATTACTTTGCGCAAAAGCGCCGGTAGCGGCAAACAGGCAGATCATAGCGGTTAGTTTGATTTTTTTGTTAAAAGATGTTTTCATTTGTTAGATAGGTAATTAGAAAAATGTGCCGCCAAGATAGGAAATAAGTTTATCGCTTTGTAACAGATACATGTACTTTACTGCATAAATGAGCGTTAACAAGCTGTTGCCATTTATGTGTAAACAAACTTTATGGCGGCTGATTAGTTATTCTTTATTGTACTATATTTAAGCATAAAAAAAATCAAATGATGAAATATCGAATATCCATCCTGGGGCTGCTTGTAGTAGCAGTTCTTGGACAAAGTTGCGTAAGCACCAAAAAATACAAAGAGCTGGATGCCAACTATACCCAGCTTCAGAACAGCACCCGCGATCTGAGCGTGAAGTATCAAACCAGCGAACAGGCGCTGGCCGTAGCCAATGGTCGGGTAAGCAGCCTGGAAGATCAGCTCAAGTCCGAAAGGTCGAACGTAAAAGCCTTGCAGGATGCGCTGGATAAATGTTTAAATTCCAGCAACCAGGGTAGCGTGAATATCTCTAAACTGGTTGATGAGATCAACAGCTCAAACCGTTACATTCAGCAGCTGATAAATGCCAAAAGCAAAAGCGATTCGCTCAATATGGTGTTAACCAATAACCTTACCCGTTCATTAAGTCCGCAGGAAACACAGGATGTTGATGTGAAGGTATTGAAAGGTGTGGTTTACATTTCGCTGTCTGATAACATGCTGTACAAATCTGGCAGCTATGAAATATCAGACAAGGCAGGCGCAACCCTAAGCAAAATTGCCAAGATCATTACCGATTACAGCAATTATGATGTGCTGATAGAAGGTAATACCGATAATGTGCCTATCTCTCAGAAAAATATCCGCAACAACTGGGATCTGAGCGCGCTGCGTGCATCATCAGTTGTGCAGGCCCTGCAAAACAATTACCAGGTTGATCCTAAACGCTTAACAGCTGGCGGTCGTGGTGAATACAACCCGATTGCTGATAACAGTACCCCAACCGGTAAAGCCCAAAACAGGCGTACACAAATTATCATTACGCCAAAACTGGATCAGTTTATGGATCTGATAGGCAAAGCGCCAGCGCCACAGCCTATAGCACCACAGAAATAATAAGCATAAGTAATGATGTAAAAGCGGCGGTCATGAAAATGACCGCCGCTTTTTTGTTTGGAGATCCGGAGGCAACAAGATAGGTTAAGGCATGCGTGTACCGGCAACGGATATTCCCGAGAAGTAAAGGCTTTGTAGAAAACCAACCAGAAGCATTTAAGCATGCCGCAGGTATGCAACCTGAGTCCAGTACCTACGGCACTGATTTTCACAACCGAATTTCTCTACAAAGCTTTAACCCCGATGGGGTTTGCAAAACTGTTAACTAATGACGATTGATCTTGCCTTTGCTACCGCATACGTCTCGCTTGTGGTTCGGTTGCAGTCTTTATTTGTACAGTAACTAAGCACGGTGGCCACAAGTGGGACGCTTGAGGTAGCAATAGCGTTTAGGACGTATCAACCCTTTTGTAACAACCCCTTTACGCAATCGTTTCCGTATATTCTTGTAGCATTAACAGTTAAAATGTTGGCTTTTCTATAAGTTTTCTTCGATATTTGGTTTGGCTGGTCAAAGCCGACCAGTCATTTTTAACCAATTTACCTATTCTTCATGGAAAAATCACGCCGTACTTTTATCAGGCAGGCCGCGCTGGCGGGTGCCGGTGTAATGCTTGCCAAAAACAGCTGGAGCGCCAAAAGCTATAAACGTATCATCGGTGCCAACGATCGTGTGCGGGTGGGCGTTGTGGGCTTTTCAGACCGTCACCGTAGCTCACATATCCCCAGCTTTATGAACCATTACAAGGAACTCAACTTTGAGGTGGTTGGCGTATCTGATATCTGGAAACGGCGACGTGAAGAAGGAGCCGCCATCTGGAAAGAGAAGATGCAGCACGATGTAAAGGCCTATCGCAATAACGAGGAAATGTATGACAGCAAAGCGGTCGATGCGGTGTTTATCAGCACGGCCGATTTTCAGCACGCACGCCACACCATCGAGGCGGTAAAAGCCGGCTGCGATGCCTATGTAGAAAAACCTTTTGCCGAAACCATGGAAGATAACCGCGCCGCCCTCAAAGCGGTAAAGGAATCGGGCAAAATTGTACAGATAGGCTCACAGCGCCGCAGCGGGGCCAATTACCATGCGGCTAATGATTTTATACGCTCGGGCAAGTTTGGTCCGATCACCATGGTGGAACTAACCTGGAACGTGAATCAACCGGGCCGCTGGCGCAGACCGGATCTGCTGGGTTTGCTCAAAGAAGAAGACACCGATTGGAAACGCTTTATCATGAACCGCCCTTATGAGGCTTTTGATCCGCGTAAATATTTAGAGTTTAGATTATTCTGGCCATACTCATCGGGTTTGGCTGGCCAATGGATGAGCCACCAGATTGATACCGTACACTGGTTTACCGGCTTAAAACATCCGCGCAGCGTGGTAGCCAATGGGGGTATATATGTATGGAAGGACGGCCGCAGAAACTGGGATACCATTTTAGCTGCGTTTGATTATGGTCCGCTGGATGATCCTTCCACAGGTTTTCAGGTAACTTTTGGCTCGCGCATGCACAATGGCGATGAGCACCCGGCCGAAATCTATTACTCCAACGGTGGCGAACTGAACCTGAACACCAACAAAGTTTCGCCAGAGGGTGGTTTGACCCAGAAAATGGCCGATGCCATGCATATGCAGGCCAACCTGCTGCCCGAGATCAGCCTGGCCAATACCGAAAAGGTGGTTGCATCGGCCAATACCGGCGGCGATGTGCTTACCTCCAACCACGTGCGCAACTGGATGGAAAGCGTACGCAGCCGTAAGGAACCGCATGCCCCTGTCGAAGCAGGCTACAGTCATTCCATAGCCAATATCATGACCAATGCCGCCGTGCATACCGGCTACAAAGCCACTTTTGACGAGGCTACGCAGGAAGTAATGGCTAATGGAAAGGTGTTTAAATATTGATTTTTTATAGTTCCCCTCTTGAGAGGGGGCGCGTTGGTTTGTGAATTGGCGGGGTGTGTTTATGAAAGCGAAGAAACACACCCCTGCCCCTCTCAAGAGGGGAGCCCACGAGCGCAAAATTAGCATGACGCATAGCCGACTCACCCGGTCTACGCTTCGCCGGACCACCCTCTCTTCGCCTGCGGCGGAAAGAGGGGTAGAAGGATTTTTGGAGTAAGGAACAAAGACCGTTTTGTTCTGTCCTTGCTCTTTGATCCAAAAGTCTTTGTTCTTTTCCTCCCCTCTATGCGCGAAGCGGAGAGAGGGGTGACAAGCGCAGCGATGTCGGGGTGAGTCGATACCGCGTGTTTATTTAACCTTATAACCATACTATGAGAACCATAAAAACTTTAAGCATCGCCATCCTTGCAACGATATCCTCATTAGCACAAGCTCAAAAGGCCGAGCCTGTAAAGATCACCAAAGTATCAAAAGACAAAATAGATATATCCATCGGTGGTAAACCTTTCACCAGTTTCCTGTTTCCCGATACGCTGGAGAAACCCGTACTGTATCCCCTGTATACCGCTGGCGGCACCGTAGTAACCCGTGGTTTCCCGCTGGCGCCGCGCCCAGGTGATCCGGTTGATCATCCGCATCACATCGGCATCTGGTTTAATTTCGAAAACCTTAACGGGCTCGATTTCTGGAACAATTCCTACGCTATCCCTCAAAGCAAAAAGCACGCTTACGGCTGGATCCGCACGGATAAAATATTGGAAACCAAGAGTGGAAATACTGGTGTACTGAGCTACCACGCCAACTGGATAAATCAACAAAAGGAGGTGATCCTGGAAGAAATCACCCGCTTTGAATTTAGTGGCGATGATCATCAACGCATTATCGATCGCTACACTACGCTGACCGCCGATAAAGACGCCTTGTTTAAAGATGCCAAAGACGGCTTGCTGGGTTTGCGTTTTGCCCATGAACTGCAGATCCCCGATACCGCCGACCAAAAATATACCGACGATAAAGGTAATGTAACCGTTGTAAAAGGCGGCAAGGACCATATCGCCAACGGTACCTACCTCACCAGCGAAGGCAAAACAGGCAACGATGCCTGGAGCACGCGGGGTGTATGGTGCAAGGTTTACGGCAAGATGGGTACCGATTCGGTAAGCATAGCCATTATTGATCATCCTAAAAATGTAAACTACCCAACCTTCTGGCATGCCCGCGGCTATGGACTGTTCGCGGCCAACCCCTTGGGTGAAAAGATTTTTACCAACGGCAAATCAGAAAAGAACCTGACCCTTAAAAAAGGCGAATCAGTAAGGTTCCGCTACCGCATCGTGATCAGCAATGGTGGGCAAACCATTAGCGCAGCAAAATTGAATGAACTGGCCGGGAGCTTTGGGAAGAAGTAATATGGTGTAAAAGGAGTGCTGTCACCCTGAGCTCCGTCGAAGGGTAGGGCGCGGAGTCGCGCCCAGCATGCTTCGACTTGGCAGCATGACAGTCATCAAAAAAATAGGGGCCTTGTGCGATTCCTTCCTTGGGGAAGGGGAGGAAGGGGGTTATGGAATGGGGAAATCATCGCGAGCAAAAAAAGCTATGCTATGATTTAAAACTTTTTAAATCATAAAAAGCCCATCAAAAATTTGCCGAAAATTGTTAAAACGAATGTTTCCGAATAAATTTTGAGTTTTTTCGGCCCCTTTTTTGTCGTTTTAGAGCAGAAAAATGTTAAAATAGAACTTTAAAAAGTTTTTGTACAAAGCCCCCGCTTAAGTGCTAAGGGCTTTGTGATATAATTTATTTTTTACTGACCAACGGTAAATGATTCCCAGCCCGAGGCTGTAGCCCGGTTGCAGGTCATGGCCTGGGTGCCATTTTCGCTGCTGATGAATTTGCCGTTATTGCCACGCAGGGTAACCTTGCCATCGGGCGTGGTTATCCAGTCGAATTTTTCCCAATCGCTGGCTGTTGCCCGGTTACAGGTAATGGCCATGGTACCATTTTCTGAGGATACAAATTTGGCCTTGCTGCGCAGGGAAATTTTGCCGCCGCCAGCATCAATCACGGTAAAATGCTCTGTATCACCGGCAGTGGTACGGGTACAGGTCATGGCTGTAGTGCCATTTTCGCCGCTTACATAGGCATTATTGAAACCTTTAAGGGAAATAACCGATCCGATTGGTGGATTTGAACCTGTTGGCGGCGTAGTGCTGCCACCCAGATTAAAGTGAGTATAAGAAGTAAAGCCTAAAAAGGTATTATCATTAGGCACACCCAGTGGGTCCTGCTGGTTACGTAATGACAGCATATTGGCGGTACCATAATGATAGTAAGCCACCTCAACACCCGGGAAAATAGGGCTGGAGGTGGAGCAATAGTTACAGCCGGTACTTTGGTTATAAGCGCTGCGCTCAAAATCGTACCCGGCGCTGATGCGGCTGGAAAGTGCGGTGTACAATGAGCCGTCGCCCTGCATATTAGCTATTTCGGCGGCATAGGTTAAGCCGGTTAACGAATACTGGTAATGCACGCAATCCTGGCGGTCGCAAAGCTCGGGCATGGTACCGTTGCTTTGTATCACCTGGGGTAAAACGGCGTTGATCGCGTCTTCACCTGCCTGGAAAACGCTGGCACTGTTCAGGAAAACGCCGATGGCCATTTTAGCATAACCGGCAGATACATTCCAGTTGTTATTATAGGCAGGTACGTTGTTGATGTAGTTGTTTTTTACATTGTTCAGATAGTCGTTAAACTTGTTAATATCCGCGGTAGACCAATTGGCCGATACGCCATTGGGTTTGTAATAACGGATAATTTCGGCCGCGGCTACAAAGCTGGGTGTGGTCCAGGAGGCTTCCAGGGCAGGTTGGTTAGGATTGTCAGAGGCATCAATAGGGGCGTAGTTCTGGAAGGTGTATGACCAACCGTTCAATATCGCGATACATTGGTTGGCGTAGGTAATATCGGCTGTTTTGGCAAAACGCAGGGCCAGCGCGTAAGCCAGTTCGGCATCCTTACGGATCTGACTTTTGGACGGGCTCGTATGCCCGTTCGATCCTACATAAACCGTAGTGTAAAATTGGGTGGGCAGGGCATTGTTGCTGATAAAATCAAGCACTTTTTGGTAAGCGGCCGTACGGGTGGCATCGCCACTGTTTACCTGCGAGGCGATCAGATCAAGATTGGCCTGGGTATTGATCACGCCGGGATGGATAAAAGTGGTTACCGCGCGCGGACTGGTTTGCGGTGCGGCATCGGGTGTATTGCCTTTAACAGTTGATTTTTTACACTGGCACAACAACGTGCACAGGGCAAACAGGCAGGCAAAAGCCAGCCAGTAGGTGGTTTTCTTTTTCATAGCTCAAGAAATTTGGTTTATAGGTTTGGTTAATTTATTTTTTTGATCTGTATATCTATGACGAACACCCTGATAAAGGTGTAGCAACAGCACTCCGAAATGCCTTGCTTTTTATATAGCTATACCTGCAAAACGGCAGTATCATCAGCCGGATGTTAAAGCGGGGTTTCTTGTCATTTTAAAATTGGTTTATGTTATGTAAAATTGGTTTTAAAAAGCGCAGACAATAGCAACAAACTACCCGGAAGGTGTTGCCAAAAAGAATTGGGTTTGTAAAGCGTAGGTTAATTAGTGGTTAAATCAAATTTATTTATAAGCTTTTATAAAAAGCTTATTTTCAGGTATTTATTTACGATAACGTTTTCGTTAGTGTATATTGTGAAGCATAAAAACACAACACTCTATGGTGTAAAAAGTGGGTTTACACTTTTTTCATTAAAATAAATTTAATTAATTGATTTTCAGGTATTTAATATGAAATTTACGCTGAAAAGTGTAAACCCATGTAAACCCACTTTTTGCTGTGTTTATGAAGGTCGACCTAAGCTAATAGTGATGGAATTATCTCTTGGTAAAAGCAATTTTAATCCCCATCAGCACAAAAGCTACAGCCGAAAATTTATTGAGCCAGGTGCCTATAAACGGGCTGTTTTTGAGTTTAACCGAGAATGATCCTGCAAAGAAAGTTAATACCAAAAGCCATAGCAAACCCATAACGGCATAGGTTGTCCCCAGGAAAATAAATGGCCGGGCATTATGAATATATGCGGGTTGTATAAATTGCGGGAAAAATGCCAGGAAAAAGATAGCCACCTTGGGATTGAGTACATTGGTGAAAACTGCTGAAACATAGGTTTTTCGGACTGAAACTAATGGTGTTTGTCCCTCCTGTTTGATCATGTTACCACCGGCGAATAATTTGGAGATACCCATGCCGATCAGATAGGCCGCTCCCGCGTACTTGATGATGCTGAAAGCCATAGCCGATTGTGCCAGGATGAGCGATAAGCCGAACGCGGCCAACGTAGTATGTACCAATACACCAGTGGTGATGCCCAGCGTAGCGTATATGCCGGCTTTGTGCCCCTGTGCAATGGATTTGTTCAAAATAAAAACCGTGTCTATACCCGGCGAAATGATAAACAAAAAGGAGGCGACAATAAAAGTAGCGTAATTAATGATACCCATATTTTCAAAGATAGCGATTCGGAGAGAGTTGCGGCAGGGGGTAAGTATTTTGTGAATGATTTGTGTCTGTTAACAGATATTAGTAACATAGTAAAATCAAAACCATAAATTGCCAAAGAGTGGTTTTAGCCAATTTTGAATAGCCTGAAATTGTACCTATTATGAGAAAAGCAATCCTGATCATCGCTGGTCTTTTATTTTATCAAAGTGTATCGGCACAAAATGAAACAAAGCACGACTTAAAATTTGATACCCTGGCCAGGCAATGGGACGAGGCTATTCCGCTGGGTAATGGCATGCTGGGCGCGTTGATATGGCAGAAGGGCGATCATTTACGATTCTCGCTCGATAGGGCCGACCTTTGGGATCAGCGCCCAATGAAGGGCTTGCACCGTAAAGAATTTAGCTATCAATGGGTTATTAACCAGGTAAATAAAAAGGACTATAAACCCGTGCAAAAGTATCTGGATGAACCTTATGATCATGAACCGGCTCCTTCCAAAATTCCTGGCGGCGCGTTGGAGTTTGATACCAAAGATTGGGGAAAGGTAAAATCTGTCAATCTGCACCTGTCCAACGCGTTATGCACGGTTAGGTGGGCAAATGGCATTGTGTTGAAAACCTTTGTACATGCCACGGCGCCGGTAGGCTGGTTCAGGTTTGAGAATATCAAAACAGGATTTGAGCCCAAACTGATAGCCCCAAAATACCAGGGTGCAATAAAAGTATCAGGAGACCCGGTTGGCGGTGATGACCTGTCGCGCCTGGGTTATCCGGCCGGAACCATCAGTCAGCAAGGCAATAGTATTACCTATAAACAAAAGGGTTGGGGCGGTTTTACTTACCAGATCAACGTAAGCTGGCATAAGGTAAATGCAAACACTATAGAAGGTGTGTGGACTATCTCCTCACAATATCCCGCTAAAAAGATCAACCCCACAGCTGCCGCAGTATCGGCGAACGCCTTAAAACGGGGACTTCAGACTGATTTCGACTCGCATGAAAACTGGTGGGATAATTTCTGGAGCAAATCGGCCATTCATATACCGGACGCGTTGTTGGAGAAACAGTGGTACCTGGAGCAATACAAATTTGGTTCGGCATCACGGGTAGGTGCCCCGCCAATCTCGCTGCAAGCGGTATGGACGGCAGATAACGGTCGCCTGCCACCCTGGAAAGGCGATTTTCACCACGATTTGAATACGCAGCTTAGCTATTGGCCCAGCTACAGCGCTAACCACCTGGATGAGGGCATGGCTTACCTGAACCATCTGGATGCCAATAAAACCAATTACCAACGGTATACCAAAATGTATTTTGGTAAAAGCGGATTGGCCGTACCGGGCGTTACAACCATGAACGGTACAGAAATGGGCGGATGGATACAATACTCGCTTTCGCCAACGGTATCTTCCTGGCTGGGACAGCATTACTATTTGCAATGGCGCTATAGCATGGATAAAAACTTTTTGCGTATCCGGGCCTATCCATGGATAAAATCAACCGCCCAGTTTATCGAAAGTCTGACGGTTTTAGATAGCAAAGGCCATCGTAAATTGCCTATCAGCTCAAGTCCCGAGATCAATGATAACGACATTACCGCCTGGTTTCATCAAAACACCAATTACGATCTGGCATTGATGAAATTTACTTTTAAAGCCGCGGCCGAGCTGGCTACCGAATTGGATCAAAAAGCCGAAGCAGCGCACTGGCAAAAGATATATGATGAGTTTGATGACTTCGCGGTAACGCCGGCTAATGAATTGATGTTTGCACCTTCCATGGCTTATAATCAATCGCACAGGCATTTTTCCAACATGTTGTGTATCTATCCGCTGGGTTTGCTGAAATGGGAGGATGGCGAAATGGCGCAATCGGTTATTAAAAACTCCATCCATTTGCTGGATAGTGTGGGGCCTGCTTACTGGTGTGGTTACTCTTATTCGTGGCTGGCCAATATGAAGGCCCGTGCAAAAGATGGCCTGGGCGCTGCTAAAGACCTCACTATTTTTGCCAAAGCGTTTTGCTCCATCAATAGTTTCCACCTAAATGGCGATCAAACGAAATCGGGTTATTCCAAGTTTCAATATCGCCCTTTTACTTTGGAGGGTAACTTCGCCTTTGCTTCGGGGTTGCAGGAAATGCTGCTGCAAAGTTATGCGGGTTTTATCGAGATAACACCGGCTATACCGGCTACGTGGAAAAACCTTTCCTTTGAAAATTTGCGGGCCGAAGGGGCCTTCCTGGTCAGCGTAAAAAAGGAAAATGGCCAAATTGATGAAGTGAAGATTGTATCTGAAAAAGGTGGGAAAACCAAATTGAAACTCCCGTTCAAAACATGGTTTGCTCAAAGTCAAACGGATGTTGAAATAGGCAACCTTAAAGATGGCCTTATTGATCTTGACTTTAAACCCGGCGCGGTGCTTGTGTTAAAAAATGGATATGAATGATAGCTCCTTATTAAACTACATAGTTTAAATTTTTTCGGCAAAAGCAATTGATCAGTTTGATGGTTTATAAATACAAATTTTAACTTTATCTAAGCCTTATCCGTATACCTTTTATAAATGCTATCAAATGTTTAGCTTATGCCTTTGCCTTTATGCTTATATCTTGCTAAATCAATAAAATGGGGATACTTAGTTCCCCTATTCATTTGTATTCTGTTTTTATCTGCGTGTGAGCAAGTAGCTACAAAAAATAATAATCATCCCGCACTTGCCGATTCTATTATCGACAAAGCCAATACTTTACTTAATAGCGGTCAACTGGAGCGTTCTGTTAATTATCTCGATTCGGCATACAACGTTTTTTTTGATCCCGGAATCCCTGACCTGTGGAAAAAATATAATCAAAAGGCTAATTATTATTTATACTACGACAAAAACCTGGTAAAGGAAAAATTATATGCCGATAGTATGATGTTGATACTGAAAGGTAAGGAACTGCAATACAAAGCCGAATATGCTGGTGCCGTATTTGCCAAAGGCGATGTATTGATGGTTGAAAAAAAATACGCCGAGGCCTTTAAATGTTATTATGATGGTAAGCTCTTCGCTCAAAAAAACCTGGATAGTTGCAGCTATTGCCAGATCACTTATCAATTAGGAATGGTAAGATATAGTCAAGGCAATTACTTAAGAGCTATCCCTTACTTTAAGCAGGCATTCGCCGAAAACAGTCATTGTAAAGCTGGCGCAGGCTTTAGTAACTTATTTATTTACCCGCAATCGCACCTCAATACGATAGCGCTGTGTTTTGAACAGGCAAATATGCGCGATAGCGCTGTTTATTACTACAAACGCGCGTTAACCTTTATTGACCGTAATGCCGGGCGCTTTCCGGATAAAAAACAGTTTGCAGAAATGGCCCGGGCGGTTGTGTACGGTAATTTGGGTGGCACCTATGCTCTGATGAATAGTTATACGGAAGCAGAAAAATATCTGCAGGAAAGCATTCATATCAATAACAGGCCCGGGTATGCTATGGAAGACGCGCAAACAGCGCAGCTAAAACTGGCTGGTTTGTACATAAAGTTTTCGCGGTTTACGGCTGCCGATTCTTTATTGGGACAAATTGAGCGGGATTTGCTTGCCGGGCGCGGGAAAAGCCAGAGCAATGCTGATAATCGGCTGAAATGGAAAAAACTAAAATGGAACTATTACGATAAAACTCAACAGGTTGCACTGGCATACCAGTATGTTCAGCAATATGATAAAATGCGCGATTCGTTGGATGAGGTTAGTAAGGGTTTAAAGATCGCCGATATAGATCAGGGATTTAAGAATATCGAACAGCAATACCGGTTAACTTTATTAAGCAAAAACGATCAGTTAAAAACCACTTACCTGGTTGCAATCATTGTTTTTGCGGTGATGACGATCATTATTTTACTATTGGTATGGTATAACCTGAAGCGTTACCGCAATAGTGTGAATGAACTTACCAAGCTGAACCAGAAGATCAGCGAATATAATACGCAGATGCAAAAAACGCTTACCGCGCTGGAGCAAAGCCAGGAAGATAATACCCGTATGATGAAAATGGTGGCACATGACCTGCGTAACCCCGTAGGTGCCATGATGACCGTTGCTACCATGATGCTGGATAACAGACATAGGCCCGGTGATGATCATACCATGTTGGAATTGATCAAGACTTCCGGAAAAAATTCGCTGAACCTGATTGATGATCTTTTACAAATTCACACTCGGGTCGAAGAATTGAAAATGGAGCCTGTTGATATGTTTACGCTACTCCATTATTGTGTAGAACTTTTACATTTTAAAGCAGAAGCAAAGGGGCAGCAGATCCTGTTAACTGCTGATCATCTCACCATTAGCATTAACCGTGAAAAAATGTGGCGGGTAATCAGTAACCTGATAGCCAATGCGATTAAGTTCAGTCCAAGCGGTGCTGTTGTCAATGTGCAGATGATCGGCAAGGAAGATAGCGTATTGATAACTATTGAAGATCATGGTATAGGTATACCCAAAGAAATGCATGATAAGATATTCGATATGTTCACCGAAGCCAAAAGGCCAGGAACAGCCGGTGAACAACCCTTTGGCATGGGACTGGCCATCTCTAAACAGATAGTAGAAGCTCATGGAGGGCATATCTGGTTTGAAAGCAAGCAAAACAACGGAACATTTTTTTACGTAGAGTTACCCTTGAATAATTGAAGCATTTCACGAAGTGAGAAGCTGCGTAAGCTAATAAATTAGGCATTTTCTTCTGAACACCTAATTACTACTAACTGATCTAAAGAACGATTGAAGAAATTGTAGTATTGACCGAAAACATGAACTTTTTTATCGTTAAGAAGCATCATCAATCCGCTTATCCGGGCTATCTTCTTTCTTCTTAGGTTGTTTGTAAACGCCCGTGCTTTTACCAAAGTGATAAGTAAAGCTTAGCGTAGCTCTTGAACCCAGTGTACGGCGCTGAAAATCCAGGAGCAAAGCATCGCTGCTTCTTAAAAATGCCCATTTACGGCTGTTGAAAATATCAACGCTATTAAAACTCAAAGAAGCCTGATTGCCCGGGAAATCGTATTTGGCGCCTACATCAAGGCCAAATGCCGGGCGGTTCCTGTCCTGGATAATAAAATCAGCAGCGCGATAATCTGCCCTGATCTGCATGGCCAGGCTTTTTGCAATAGCTATGTTATTGGTGATGTTGGCATTCCAGCTTAAGCCACTGTTTGCCGTTATTCCAAATTGGGGGGCAGCATCATTCTGCCGCTCAAAAATGTTGGCATTGGCGGTAAAATCCCAGGCTTTGATCAAATCAAAATGCCCAATCAGCTCCAGGCCTGTGGTTGTAGAATGTTTTAAATTTTGAGCTGTGGTGATGATCAATCCGTTAACTGGTGCGCTCTCAATGTGTTTAATGACATTATTAAGCCGGCTATAGTAAAAGCTCGAGGTAAATGAAATGTTTTTCCAGTTTTTATTGTACCCCAGTTCCAGGGAATTAATGCTCTCGGGTATCAAATGCGGATTGCCTGTTTCATAATTTGTTGGATCAGAGAAATCTGTGGATGGATTAAGCTCTCTTGGCGTAGGCCTGGTTACTCTGTTGGTAAAGCTAAACCGCAACTGCTGGTCGGCTTTCAATTTTTGCGTTAAAAATACACTGGGATACAAACCTTTACTGGGCACCCGGATAGGTGTGCTGTATAACGAGTTGTTGGGGTCATACGCGGTGTAGGTAGCGTTTAGGTGAGAATCCTCCGCTCTTAACCCTATTTCATAGTTAAAGTTTCGGATTTGATCCTGGTAATTTAAATAGAGGGCATGAATCTGTTTATTGCTGCTGAAAAGGTTGGTATAAGTATAGAAAGGAGAGGAAACCCCATTGCTTAGATCATAAGCATATTGATTATTGTTGCCCAGGCTGATCTGGCTACGGTAGCCGGCAGATATTTGCCCTGTTTTACCTGTAGGCAGTATGTAATCGGCCTGTATATTATAATTATTACCATTGTTCCATAAATCGCTTTCTAAGGGATTAGGATCCGGAGGTACTGGCCCCCGTGGGCTTATAATGCTTGAATGGTTTTGATAAACCTGGAGATTGCGGGAGGTGCCATGAGCATAAGAAAAGTTGAAAGTCAATTCCTCTTTAGGTTTTTTAAAGTGCTGGCTGTAATCCAGGTCCAGCTCATCGCTTTTTCCATTACTGGTGGTGGTATTATTTTGATGATTTAACTGAATGGGTGTGTTGTTTGCATCCAAATTATTGATTTCTAATAATTCATCACGGTGGGTATCGCGCAGATTGAGGTTAGCCGAAACACTCAGGATGCTTTTGGGTGTAAATGAATAATCAATGCCCGCCTTTACATTTTGTATCTTGTTATGCGTGGTAGAAGGGAAGGTTTCATTAGAGTAAACCGTTGCATCTGTTGGCTGTAAAAAGGTGAGATACTGAAAACCATTACTATAGGTATCTCCATCGCGCAAGCTGTAATTTCCGTAAACATTTACTTTGCCTGTTTGGTAACTTAAGCTCCCGCTGCCATTATAATTATTGCGGGTACCAGCGGAGGCAGTCACAGAACCATTGAAACCTGCTTTACTATTCTTTTTTAAAATGATATTGATAATTCCCTGGCCCTCGGCATCATATTTAGCAGATGGATTGGCAATTACTTCCACGTTTTCGATGGAACTGGCCGGGATAGATTGAAGGATTTGTGTAACGTCGCCACCGGCAATGAGCGATGGTTTGCCATCAACCAATACCTTTACCCCGGTTGATCCCCGCAGGTTAACATTGCCATTCGCGTCAATCTGAAGTGTGGGCACATTCTGTAACAGATCGGCAGCGGTGCCACCCTGGCTTACCAGACTTTGGTTTACAGCGAAAACTTTTTTCCCGTCTTTGTTTTGCAGGGTTGGTTTTTTGGCTGTAATGGTTACCTCATTTAATACTTTGTTGGGCGATGAACTCATTTGAATTTCACCCACGTTTAAGGTATTAACAGAAGTATTGATAATAATATTCTCTTTAACAACAGGGTTATAGCCTAAATAACTTAGCCTGAGCGTAAATGTACCCGGAGGTAAATTGCCCATCACAAAACTCCCGCTGATATCTGTTTGCGTTGCCAAAATATTAGTTTTAGTTGTGGAGTTTATTAAAGCCACAGTGGCAAAAGAGATGGCTTCATGAGTTTGGGCATCCTTTACCAGGCCAATTATCCTTCCATTGTTTTGAGCATATAGATTATTACAAATGCCCGAAAGCACGAGTATGGTTATTACTAATTTGAACTTAAACAGGTTCATCTGGATGAAATTTTAATAAATGGAAAGTAAATGGACTCTATGGCGTTGGTAGGTGATAAAATCGATCGTGTCCTGGTCTTATGTTGCTGCGCTCACTAATTGCCATAGAGCCCGGATATTAATCGGTCACTACTAACCATGTGAATGGTTAGTAGGTATAGGTATGATCATAAATATTGGCGCCTGTAATGCTGATGCTTTCATCATCAACTTGTACTTTCCCATCCTCTTCTGCTTTAACACTGATGGTATAAGCAGGAAGTAACGTGGCATTTGCAAAATGTAAGTTAACAACTGGTGAATATAAAGGCACGGTTGATTCTATCGTTATGGTAGTTGGTTTACCCTGTGGAAAATCAAGCGCATTAAATTTGAGAAGGGTTTGGTTTTGTTGCTCAGCACCATTTATTTTCCAAAGGGTTTTAGTTTTATTTGTAGGATCGGCAGCTTCTACTCCGTTAAATACCAGGTTTATTAAGCCCTGATTACCCGTAGACGCGATTCCTGCAACCGTTATAGTAAATTTTAGTGTATGACCATTTGTAGGCGGAGGAGTAACTTTGTTACTTCCACTTTTGCCGCACGAAACCATCATAGCATATATTGCAAATACAAATACGCCACGAAAAGTTGATACAAGAACCTTTTTCATTTGGATAGATTTTTAATTGGTTGATAATAGATAAGTTCTGGTTCTGCTTATGGGATTATTTTACCGGAATAAATACCGATCGCTTTTCCCAGTTTAATAAAACCCCTTTTGGAGTGATCTTATAAATCAGCATTTCCTGGTCATCTGGTAAGGTGGTTGTTTTTACATCAACGCGGAGCTGATCTTTGGTTTCATCATATTTGAACGCACCCCACTGATTGGGTACTTTATTGAAAACAGCTATCCATTTGTCTTTCTCTTTGGGTACCAGGAAAAAACCATATTTACCAGCAGGCAGTTGTTTATGCGCTATTTTGATGTCTTTGTCGATTTCAAATGTGGTGGCTTCATTAGCACCAGCACGCCAAACCGTATCATAAGGAACTAAACCACCCCAGATCTTTCTTCCCTTTACCGAGGGGCTGCTGTAATGAATAGTAATGGTAGCCTCACCAATTTTTCCGGTTACCGATTCGGCCGGGCTTACCCTTGGTTTAGGGACTTGCGCATGAGCCGGGGCCGATAGAATTACTGCGATTAAAAGCAGATAAATGTTTTTAAATGTTTTCATGACTTTGATTTTTGATAATCAAAGCTGCCTTTTGCAAATTACCTTCACGAATCTTTTCGACCCGCCCGGTTTTATTTCGAATGAAAAAGGTTGTTTATTCGACAACCGGGGTTTTAACGTCTTTTTGGTGAACCATCTAAATTTTAAGGGTAATCGCAGAGAATAATACCCAAACGATGTAAAACTGTATCTTAAAATATAAAAGGCTGATATTTTTGAATATGAAATTAAAAAAGCCCGGCACTACACTGCTTCAACTGCTCATTTGGGTTGCGGTATTATTGTTGATCTTTTTTTCAGCATTACCAATGGACGGCCCCCGGAAGTCTGTAATATCTACCATCATCAGCACGCTTTCCTACGCAATTATCATTTATGGAAATATCCTGTTCTTGTACCCCATATTTTATCAAAAAAGGAAATTTGTATGGTACGGCGTCCTGGTGGTACTCCTTCTTGTGGTTGTCGGGATGTTGCGGGGTTATATCTCCATCATAGTTTATCAATATTTCTCCATCATAAAACCAGTTCACATCAGCTTTTGGAGATTGCTATATTATGTCCCAAGCGGAATCCTGATCTATATTCTCAGTCTTATTTTTCGCATTTCCATTGCTTATTTTACTTTAAAACAGCAAACAGAAGAGATCATGTTGCAAAAAAGCCAGGCTGAGCTCAATTTGCTTAAATCGCAGGTACAGCCTCATTTTTTGTTTAATACACTGAATAATATTTACTACAAGGTTTACAAAGTTGATCCCCCATCGGCCAATCTGATAGAGCGCTTATCTGATATCATGCGTTATTTTGTAGATGAAAGCCCAAAGGATGTGGTACCCTTATCAACAGAAGTGGCGTTTATTGAAAACTATATGGCGCTGGAAAGAATTCGTATCCGATACGGTGTTATTATCAATTTTGAGAAGGCATATCAGGCAGAACTACGTATTCCTCCGATGTTACTGATGACCTTTGTGGAAAATATATTTAAGCATGGGATAAATAAGTCAAGTAAGCAAAACCAAATAGATATCTCGCTGGTGCAAAAGGGTGGGTACTTGCTATTCAGTACAAGTAACCGATGGTTCAATTCAACGGTGCCGACTAATACAAACGGATTTGGAATTTCCAATCTATCAAAAAGATTATCGATGCTTTATGGCTCAAATTTTGAGTTGACTACCCAGAAAAATGGGGAACTATACCTTGCCTTTTTAAAAATACCACTTTTATGAGTTTGAGCTGCATAATTATTGATGATGAACCAGATGCAGTTGACCTGTTGGAGTTGTTGATAAAACAAAGCACAGAATGGCAGCTAAAAGTCAAGTGTTATGATGCCCTGGAGGCATTGGCTTTTTTGAAGAAGAATCGGGTAGATTTTATTTTTTTAGATATTAACATGCCTCAGCTTACGGGTATGGAGCTGGCCGCTTTATTACCATCCCAAACTAAAATCGTTTTTACTACAGCCTATTCTGAGTATGCTGCAGAGAGCTATAGTTTTCAAACGATAGACTATCTTCTAAAACCTATTACGCTAAAGCGTTTTCTATCATCAGTACAAAAAATAGAGTCTTATTTTTTGAAACGCGAACCGGCAACGCTTGCAAATGCTGAATCGGACGGTGATTATTTTTTTGTAAAATCGGGTAAAGCATTTAGGAAAATATCACTAAAGGATATTCTGTATTTTGAAGGAGAAAAAGACTACATAAGATTAGTTACCGCACAGGAGCAGTTACTCATTTATCGTAGGTTAAAAGATATTGAACAACAGCTTTTGCAGCCATTTGTAAGGGTGCATAATTCCTATATTATCAATACAGAACAACTGGTTAAAATAGAAGATAACCATATTTTCATTGGCGAAAAGCGCCTCCCTGTGAGTGAAAAATTCAGGAACAGTTTTATGGAGATCATTAAAAAACGGAAATTTTAATTCCCCCGTAAACAAAAGGTCTTGAAATTTCCGTCTCAAAACCCATTTGGTCCGGATAGCTTATAGCAAAGAATTATAACCCGAAAGAAGCAGTAAACATTTTCTATAATCCTAAGAAGATTTTAACTGTTTGGTTCACGCATTTTTGACATAAAAAAAGGAAACAACCCGAAAGTGTTGTTTCCTTAAGCAGCGGGAAGCAGGATCGAACTGCCGATCTTAGGGTTATAGCTCACCTTGTCGTTTCCCTTTTTTGATTATGAGCTTAATTTCTTTATGGGTTTATTAATTTAGTTTTTTACCATGCGGCTACCGTAAACGGGCCCTGCACTGTTATCTTTTTTAGGCAGTAGCTTAACGGTTACTTTTTGCTTGCCTTTAGTAAGTTCAATAGGAATGGTATAGTTGATATCATAAAAACGGCTTTCCTTATATTGATTCAGATTCTCGGAAACAAGCTTGACATTGTCAACCAGAATGTCAAAGGTCCGACCCCGGTTGTCCATTCCCCAGTAAGTATTGATCAGGGTATTTTGGGTATTGGCGTCAACTTTCATCTCGTATTGAAGATAACCGCCGTTTTCGGTCGACCGCCATTTTTTCTGATGATCTTCACCGGTAGTAACATTCTCACCACTAAAATTATGATCGCGCTCGGGCTGCATTTCACCTACACGTAAAATATCAGTAGTAAGGGCTTCAAGCTCCTGCTGTTTTTTCTTTTGTTCATCATAGGCTTTTTGCTGTACAACCCAGGCCTGCGGTGTAAATACATCCCAATAAACGGAATAATATTCGTTTTTGGTTTGATTGAAAGGGATCAAAGTAACTTCTTCTGGTTTTGAAACGTTTACCGTACGGAAGCTTAACTGTTTTTTATCAACCATTTGCAACCATTGGTTAGGATCCGTCTCGCTGGTTACAAAAACAGGTACACCTTTCAACGGATCAGGCTCGGTAGTGCCCAAAACGCCGGCCAGTAGCACCGGACCGTAAAAAACGGCGCGGCGGTTGGCGTTATCGGGCATGGCTTCGCTATAAAGCTTTTCGGGTGTTGTAAATTTAATTTTATCGTTATTGCTCCATTTACGGTTTAAAACAAAATAGCCTTGCGCATCGGGGCTAAGTTGCTGCTGTTTGCCATTGATGCTAATGCTTGCATTGCTGGTCCATTTGGGTTTGCGGATACGGATGGTCATGATAACCGGCTTTTGGGTATTAACAGTAAAAGTGATATGATCATCGTTAGGGAAATTGCTTTCCTGTTTCACTGACAGTCCTTTATCTTTCCAGTTTAGTACCGATGGGATAAACAAGTTAACATAAAGACTACCATCGGTCCCCATGAAGTAAATACTTTCGTTATATTTTACATGGTTTTCCATACCCGAGCCCACACAGCAGGTAAAATCATCAAATGGGGTGCTGTAGTGTTTTGTTCCACCCATTCTAAGCGGTACAAAATAACACATCATGCCATCCTTATGATTTTGCGAAGCAAGGATGTGGTTGTACAAAGCTTTCTCGTAATAATCCATCAAAGCAGCTGATGGCGCAACCGCGAATAAATGACGGGTGAGCTTAAGCATATTATAGGTATTACAAGTTTCGGTGGTATTGTCTGTCAGTCTGTCGTTTAACTTATCCGGATCGCTCAGGTACTCATAGTTGCTGTTTCCGCCGGTGGCATAGGAGTGATGGCTCGTAACCGTTTCCCAAAAAAAATCGGCAATGGTTTTGTCTTTTTTATCGCCTGTAAGCTCGTACCGCCTGGCGCTGGCAATTATTTTAGGGATCTGGGTATTGGAGTGCTTGCCTGGTAAAACATCCTGCTTTTGAGCCAACGGATCTAAGATTCGCTTATCATAAAATTTGTATGACAGATCAAGGTATTTCTTGTTGCCAGTTATAGCATATAAATTGGTAAGGGTTTCTGCCATGCCACCATATTCGCACAGCAACATTTTCTGTAGTTTATCGTCGTCCAGGTTTTTAATGGTTTCACTTGTCCAATCGGCCATGCCCTGGCATATTTTAAGTGCCTGGGCATTATGACCATATAAATAAGCATCCAAAAGCCCGGCCATCACTTTATGCACCGTGTACCAGGGCGACCAGCCACCATTTAAATCAAAACCCCGGGAACGAATATCACCCTTGGCAACTTCGACCCATATCGTGTCTTCTTTCGGGATAGCGCCAATGTAACCGGTTTTACGGGCCGTTTGGCATTCATTAAGTTCGGTTACAATATAGTTTACCCGTTTTAAAAACTGAGGGTCACGGGTTGAAGCGTAATGCATGGAAATGGCCGACAGGTAATGCCCCAACGTGTGGCCTGCCAAACCTGATGATTCCCAGCCTTCATACAATTTACCCTTAGGTTTTAAACCAGAATGGGAGCGAAATCCGGATAATAAACGATTCGGCTCAATAGATAACAGATAAGCGACATCTGCCTGCATCGCCTGTTTAAAGGGGCTTTCCAGTAGTTGAACATCTTTTAAATCAAATGAATAGGCTTGTATCGCTATGACGGGTTTTATTTTTATCCGGCTATCCTTCCACTCAGGCACATATGATTGAGCCTTTGCACTTATGGCTGCCGTAAAGCAAATGGTAAGAGATAACCCCCATTTCATTAATAAAGCGTTATATTTCGTGTAATTATAACAATTAATCATAGGAAGTAAAGTTACCCGGATATCATGAAAAGCAGTAGGTGATATTTTGCTCTTGATAGCCGGATTTTGACCAGTTTGGGATACTATACTGTTAGTTAAGGGTGCTGTTTAATGTAAATACGGTATTTAATGTAGGAGCTCGTCTTGGAATTTTATTTTAATTGAAATATTTTAATTTTCATATGAATTCATTTAAATGATGATAATATTCGACTGGTTGTGGTGAATTTTTGCTAAAAAATTAGCTGTTGGGGTGAATATTTTTACATGATCTGAGGAATCAGACGTAATGGATAATTTTTTAACCCCAAAAATTAATTTATGAAGCTAAAACGATTACTCAAAAGGCTTATTTTGCTCTTTTTTGGCATTTTTGTGTTTGGTTACCATGCCAGTGCACAAATAATTACATTAAAAGGGAAAGTGTCAGACGAAAAGGGCCTGTCTATACCAGGCGCGTCTGTTAAAATAAAAGGTACGCGTAATGGTACCATCACCAATACCCAAGGTACGTTTACTATTGATTGTAATGGACCTGTTATTCTCAGCGTATCTGCTATTGGTTATACCGCGAAGGAAGTTAAGGTTAGCAATACCAATAACGTTAATATTATTTTAGCCGAAGACAGCAAAACACTCAGCGAGGTAGTGGTTACCGCGTTGGGTATTAAGCGCGACAAAAAAGTATTAACCTACAGCAGCCAGGAAATTAAAGGCTCAGACCTGGTGCAGGGTAAAGACCCAAACCTGGTTAATGATATTGCCGGAAAAGTATCTGGAGTACAAATCACCAGCTCATCTGGCAGCCCGGGTAGTTCAACCCGTATAGTTGTTCGTGGTGCATCATCGTTTTACGGCAATAACGATGCTTTAATGGTTGTTGACGGTATCCCGATCGATAATAGTGAAACCGGGAATCTCAATTCAGGGCCCGGTTCCAGCAGGGTAGCCGACATTGACCCTTCCATAATTGAAAATATCAACGTGTTAAAAGGTGCCGCGGCTACGGCTTTATATGGTTCGTTGGGTGCAAATGGTGTTATTATCATTACTACCAAAACCGGCTCAACCAATAAAAAGCCGACCATTAATTTTACTTCCGATTTCTCCTTTGAAAACCCGTTGCTGCCGCAAATTCAAAGCAAATATGCCCAGGGCACAAATGGTGTTTATTATAATGGTGATGATATGAAAACCAGTACTTCCTGGGGCCCATTAATGGATACCTTAAAAATAAATGGTCAGCCGGCAAAAAAATACAACCAGTCCGACTTGTTTTTTAAAACCGGGCATACCTATAATAATGTGTTTAGTATAAACGGTGGCGGTGCTGCTTCTAACTACTATATATCTTATTCCAATTTTAATCAGCAGGGTACGGTGCCGACTACTAAGTTTCTGCGGAACGCCGTATTTGCCAAATACAGCGCTCAGATCCTTCCAAATTTAACTACAACATTCCAGTTAAATTATACCAATTCCCAAAATAACCGTTTGCCCGAAGGTTATGCTTTAGAGAGCCCTGTATGGACTATTTTTACAGCCCCGATATCATATAACCTGCTACCTTATGAAAATGCAGACGGCACCCAGCGTTTGTATCGTTATTCCAGAAACAATCCTTACTGGGTATTGGATAATATTTCCAATAAATCGGGCGTAAACCGTTTTCTGCCAACCTTTACGGCAGATTATAAACCATTAACATGGCTAACCGTTACTGAAAGATTTGGCGCTGATGTATATACCGAACAGGATAGATACCATGAAGCTGTCCAATCGGTATCTAACCCTACCGGGCGTATTGTAGTTAACAATACCAACTTCAGGCAATTTAATAACGACTTGATTGTAAGCGCTAATCATCAGTTTGGTGATTTTAATATTGATGGCGTTATCGGGAACAATATTTATTCTCAATATACAGAAACTGCTTATGCCAATGGTGTGGGGCTTTCTGTAGCGGATCTTAATAATATCAGTTCGGCTTCAACGGTTACTTTTATTGAAAATCAATATAATATCCGGAAGATAGGCTTTTACGCGCAGTCAAATATTGAGTATAAAAAATTCCTGATCTTGTCTTTAACCGGCAGGTATGACGGAAGCTCGGTACTATCAACAGCGCATAATTTTTATCCTTATGGGTCTGTAGCAACCAGCTTTATATTCTCTGAGTTTTTCTCCAAAGAATTTCAGGATATCATGAACCTGGGCAAATTCAGAATATCCTATGCTACGGTTGGCGGCAGTAATGTGGCTCCTTATTCACTTACTACCCCGTATATTTCTCAAAGTAAAGATTACATTATTCGTAACATTTCGTTCCCTTACAACGGCCAGGCAGGATTTTTACTGAGTCCTACGCTGGGTAACCCTAATTTAAAAAATGAACGGATAAATGAATTTGAGGCAGGGTTTGAAACCGGTTTTTTTAATAACAGGATAAGTTTAGAAGCTTCTTATTTTGCTAAAAAAACAGTAAATGGCTTAATTCCCGGTGTGAGTATTGCACCATCAACAGGTTATGACGGTACTACTGTAAACACCGGGATAATGCAAAACCGGGGTATTGAACTATTATTGAACGTGGTGCCGGTAAAAACAAAGGACTTTAACTGGAACATGACCATCAACTACAGCCGTATCCGGAATAAGGTTCTGGCAATCGATGGCGATCTGCAACAGATCGGAAACGGCTTTACCACAATTATTGTAGGTCAGCCTTACGGAACCATATATGGTACACGCTATGCACGCACCGCACAGGGGCAGTTACGTATTGATGCCAGTGGATTACCTTATGCCGATGCCGATCAGGGTATTATAGGTAATATTAACCCTGATTGGACGGGCGGAATTGCCAATAATATCAGGTATAAGCAGTTTAATTTCAGTTTCTTCTTTGACGTAAAAAAAGGCGGCGATATTCAGAACAATGTAGATGGGTACGGATATTTTTACGGAACACCTAAAGTAACCGAAAATAGGGGGCTAAGGGTGGTTCCGGGAGTGAGCGATGCAACAGGACAAGCTAATACCATTGCTGTTGACGGACAGACCTATTACCAGCGTATAAACGGCGTAACTGAGTCTGTGATACAGGATGGAACCTATATTAAATTAAGAAATGTAAGCCTCGGTTATACTGTAAAACCATCATGGTTGAGGGGTGGCCCTTTCAAAGCCGTTAATTTTAGCGTAACCGGTCGTAACCTCTGGATACACGCGCCACACTTTACTGGCGGCGACCCCGAAGTAAGTTCGTTCGGTTCATCAAATGGTTCGCAAGGCATTTATTCCTTTTCTGTACCCACATCCAGGTCCGTCGATTTTAGCATGAAGCTTGCCCTTTAATCATCATTTATCAATTAAAAAATGTCATGAAAAAAATATCAATGATTTTAATGTCATATATCCTGATGAGTGTTTCAGGTTGTAAAAAATATATTGACGTAAATACAAACCCCAATCAGCCCCTTGATGTAGCTGAAGCCCAGATACTTGCCCCAGTTGAAGTAGCACTGTCATCAAAACTATATGCAGGCAACGTAGCTGTAATTGTACAGGAATATATGCAGGTGGCGGCGCTAAATCAGGTTGCGCCTAATGCCGGCACCTATTTAATGTATAATACCGACATGAATGATGACTGGAGGACGCTTTATGTGAACTGCTTAAATAACCTGGTAACGCTAAATGTAAAGGCCATTGCTGACGGAAAAACAAACTATGCCGGCATTGCCAAGATCCTGACAGCCTATTGCCTGGGCACCGGAACAGATCTGTGGGGTGATATTCCGTACTCGCAGGCTTTTAAAGGAACTGCTAATTTTACACCCGTATATGATACCCAAAAAGATATTTATACTACTATACAAAACCTGCTGGATGCTGGTATTGCCGACATTGCCAAAAACGGCACTATAACTCCGGGAGGAGATGATTTCTTTTATGCCGGTGATATGATTAAATGGAAAAAGCTTGCTTATACCTTAAAAGCTCGCTATTATATGCATTTGACTAAAGCACCTGGGTATACCGCCGCCACACAGGCGCAGTTGGCACTTACAGCGCTTCAAAACGGAATGCAATCAAATGATGATGATTTTAAAATGGCCTACGGCGGCGCTGCCGGTGCAGAAAATCCGTGGCAACAGAATTTTATATCAGCCAGCACTATTGTAATGGCCAATACCGCGGTTAATGGTTTTAAAACACGTAATGATCCGCGTTTAACCATTATGGTTGCCCCTGCAACTGCAACAGGTTTATACACCGGTCTGGGGCAAGGTTTAACCACTATTGGTCAGTTGGAAGATTACTCGCGTCCCGGTAGTTTTTATGGAGCTGCCGGAGCAACTAATTATGTAGTAAACTACTCAGAAGCATTATTTATAAAGGCCGAGGCCACTCTCATTACATCTGGTTATTCAAGTGCACAATCTATTTATCAAAGCGCGGTTTTATCGCACATGACCAAGCTTGGGGTAAGTACAGCCAATGCTAATACCTACCTTGCTTCAAGAGCATTAACCAGCAGCAATGCGGAGCAGCTTATTATAGAGGAAAAAGGCATCGCAAATTTTCTTTCGCTCGAAAACTTTACCGATTACAGACGTACAGGCTACCCGGTTTTACCTGCTGTGCCAAATGCACTCTCTACTGTTCCGAGAAGGGTATTATATCCTCAAACCGAAATTATTTCGAACCCTCAGCCACAACAGTCGGCAAAATTGACTGACAGGCTTTGGTGGGATGTTCAATAAGTAGCCATTATTTGGGTGGAATTAATATTCAAATTTTACTTCATTTTATAACTTAATTAAATAACCGTGCAAGCTTTTTACAAAAAAATTTATGCCCTTTTTATGGGGGGATATTTAATTATCTGTGTGTTTTCGGGCAATATCAAAGCACAAACTACTTCGATCAATAATCTTTATGAACAAACCAGCGAAATAGCTGGCCGGATCATTCAGTATGGTGAGGATATCAACGCTATCAGGAATTTTTATTCGCCCTATAATATAAATAAACATGGTGAGGATCAATATAGAACGAAAGTGCTCAATTCGCCTGAACAACGTAAGCGATTAATTGAAGTTAATAATGACTATTTAAAAGAGCTTGATCAAATCCAGTTTTCAACCCTGAGCATTTATGGTAAGGTTGATTATATTCTACTCAAAAAGAAGATAAACTTTGAGCTGAGTGATTTAAAAAAGGAAGAAGAGCAATATAACCAGATCACCAAATACATATCCTTTGCTAATGAGATTTATAGTCTTGAACAAAAGCGTCGCCGGGGGGCGTTTGTTGACGGCGAAAAAGTTGCCGCAGATCTTAATAATATATTAAAAGAACTAAAAACAGATTCGGCAGCATTTAAAAAGATCTCAAGCCTGGATATGCCCATCGCCAAATTAACCCGTAATGCGTTGCTGGGTTTAAAGGGGAGGTTGAAAGGTGTTTATGATTTTTATAATGGTTACGATCCCATATTTACCTGGTGGGTGCCGGTACCCTACGAAGCCCTGGATAAAGCTTTGACAAAATACAGTGATCTGGTTATTCGCAAAGGCAAGATTAATACTACACAAAAAAGTGATAGCAGCGGTATAAAAGGTGTTCCTATTGGCAGGCAGGCATTGGTAGATCAATTACAAGCCGAGATGATACCGTACACTCCTGAAGAGCTTATTCAGCTTGCTAATAAGGAGTTTGCCTGGTGCGATAAGGAAATGTTGAAAGCATCGCAGGAAATGGGTTATGGCAACGACTGGAAAAAAGCACTCGAAAAAGTAAAGAACAGCTACGTGCCTATAGGCCATCAGCCTGAACTGATTGTAAAACTATATAACGATGCCATCAGCTTTATTAAAGAACGCGACCTGATAACGATACCGCCACTTGCTGAAGAAACCTGGGGAATGGTGATGATGTCGCCGGAAAGACAGATGGTTAATCCTTTTTTTACAGGAGGCAAGGAGATCAGCATTTCATATCCTACCAATACCATGGAGGAGGAGGACAAGTTGATGAGCATGCGGGGCAACAATCCTTATTTTTCAAGAGGCACTGTACAGCACGAGCTTATACCCGGGCATAACCTGCAATATTTTATGAACAGCCGTTACAAGGCATACCGCCAGGATTTTACTACGCCCTTTGCGGTAGAGGGATGGGCGCTATACTGGGAGTTGCTGCTGTATGATAAAGGTTTCGCAAAAACACCCGAAGAACGGGTAGGTATGTTGTTTTGGCGTATGCACCGTTGTGCCCGGATTATATTTTCACTTAACTATCATTTAGGTAACTGGACCCCGCAGCAATGTGTGAATTTTTTGATTGACCGGGTAGGGCACGAAAAAGCAAATGCCGAAGGTGAGGTAAGAAGATCGTTTGAAGGCGGATATAGTCCGCTGTACCAGGTGGCTTACCTGCTTGGTGGTTTGCAGATTATGGAGTTAAAGAAAGAAATGGTTGATAGTGGCAAAATGACCTATAAAAAGTTTCATGATGCGGTGATGAAGGAAAACCTGATCCCAATTGAAATGGTAAGGGCCACCTTAGCCAACCAGGCCTTAACCAAAGATTTTACCACCAGTTGGAAATTTTACGATTTTGGAAAATAATTACTGCTATATCTAATATCCCTCCATTAGAAAATATTGATCATTCACTTATATGGATAATAACACATCGTTTAAACCGTCATTAAGGCTAATTGATGCCACCATGCTGGTAGCTGGTAGTATGATCGGCTCGGGTATTTTTATTGTGAGTGCCGATATTACCCGTAATGTGGGTAGCGCCGGCTGGCTGATATTTGTTTGGCTCATCACCGGATTTATGACCCTTACAGCCGCCCTGAGCTATGGCGAATTAAGTGCGATGTTTCCGCGGGCAGGTGGTCAGTATGTATATCTGAAAGAAGCTTACAATCCCTTAGTGGCTTTTTTATACGGGTGGAGCTTTTTTACAGTGATACAAACCGCCACTATAGCAGCCGTAGGTGTGGCCTTTGCAAAATTTACAGCCTACCTGTTACCACAGTTCAGTGAGGACCTGGTGGCCATAAACCTTGGATTTATCACCATATCACCGGCTCAATTGCTTTCCATATTGGTTATTGTATCATTAACATACATTAATACCCGGGGTGTAAATAGTGGTAAAATTGTGCAAACTATATTTACCATGGCCAAGTTGCTGAGCTTGCTGGGATTGATTGTTTTTGGCTTGTTTGCTATAAAAGCTGCTGTTTGGAAGAGCAACTGGCACAATGCCTGGAGCATCCATAGCTTAAAAGCCAATGGCTCTATGGCTTCGTATACTACCATTGCGGCACTTGGGGCTATAGCATCGGCTATGGTTGGTTCTATATTCAGCAGTGATTCCTGGAACAATGTGACATTTATTGCAGGTGAAATAAAAAATCCCAAAAGGAATATTGGATTGAGCCTTGCCCTGGGTACACTTATTGTTACGGTGATATATATTTTGACCAATATGATGTATACTGGTGTACTTTCGCTGCATGATATGGCTACCGCTGATAAGGACAGGATAGGCGTAGCTGCATCGAAACAGATATTTGGCAGCTCGGGCACGGTTATTATCGCCCTGCTCATCATGGTATCCACTTTTGGGTGCAATAACGGATTGATCATGTCTGGCGCCCGTGTATACTATTCCATGGCAAAAGACAGATTATTTTTTAAACGGGTGAGCACGCTCAATAAGAATTCGGTGCCTGGTTTTGGGTTGTGGCTGCAAGCTGTTTTTGCCTGTTTATGGAGTTTGAGTGGTAAATATGGTGATCTGCTGGATATGATATCGTTTGTGGTGGTGGTTTTTTATGTACTCACGATTATCGGTATATTTATACTGCGGAAAAAAATGCCCGATGCTGAACGGCCTTATAAAGCTTTCGGCTATCCTGTTTTACCCATTATTTATATCATGATGGGGTTAGCGTTTTGTCTTTTGCTAATGAGTTACAAACCCACCTATACATGGCCAGGCCTGATCATTACCCTGGCCGGCATCCCGGTTTATTACCTTGTAAGCAGTATTAAGCAGAAAGCGGATGATGCAAGTGTACTGAGCAAAATCTAACAGTCAATTATTACGTAAATTTATTGGTATGTTTATGCATTAACCAAAGTCGATAAGTGTTAGAGACGGCTAGGTTTTTATAAAAAGGTTCTTATTTCGAGGAGTACGATTGAGCGTTGTGCGAAAGAACGAGGCAGTCACACTTTCATGTAACTGCCTCGTTATTAGTAGCGGGGAGCAGGATCGAACTGCCGACCTTAGGGTTATGAATCCTACGCTCTAACCATCTGAGCTACCCCGCCTTTTGGTGTATCTTGCTCTTTTATAGTGGTTTTATAAAAGAGCGGCCTTTAATAAATCAATGGCCTTCCCTAAAAAGGTTTGCAAATATAGCAGAAATTCGTTTTCTTTAGAAAAAATGTTAACATTTACAGCTTTTAGAGCTTACAAGTATAAACCCAAATGTCCGAAAAAAAGAAATTTACCCTTGAATATGAGATAAAATCGTCTCCTCGTATACTGTTTTCCTTTCTGAGTGAGCCTAATGGATTAGCGCAATGGTTTGCCGACGATGTGATCATCAAGGATCAGGTTTATACCTTTACCTGGGATGGCGATGCTCAAAAAGCGAAGCTGCTTGTTGTAAAAGAAAATAAGCTGGTTAGATTTAAATGGGTAGATGACGATCCGCAATTTTATTTTGAAATGGAAATTCTGCAGGATGAGTTAACCAATGATGTAGCCCTGAGTATTACCGATTTTGCAACAGAAGATGCCATTCCTGAGCGCAAATTGATATGGGATAACCAGATCGAATACCTCATCAGCGTATTGGGTGCTTAAAGGAACTTAATTTTAGCTAATTTTGTATCGTGAACCGCTGTTTGTGCGTTAATGAAAATTAACGGGCTAGTAAGTGCGTTATATCCTGTTGTACAAATTGCGTTAATGAAAAAGATACATCTTTTACTCCTTAAATCGTTTATAAGACCCTTTGTAAGTACGCTTTTCATCGTAATGTTTGTGTTGTTGATGTTGTTTTTGTTTAAATACATCGACGATCTGATAGGTAAGGGTTTTGCCTGGTACACCATTCTTGAATTGATGTTATACAATTCGGCAACCAATGTTTCTATGGCATTGCCTTTGTCTGTATTGCTCTCAACCATTATGACTTACGGCTCTCTTGGCGAAAATTATGAGCTGGTAGCCATAAAGGCAGCGGGTATATCTTTACGCCGGGCTATGTATCCCATGATAGTGGTGGTAACAATTTTGAGTGTAGCCGCATTTTTCTTCTCAGATTATATGTTGCCGGTAGCTAACCTAAAGTATTTTTCATTGCTGTATGATGCACGTAAGCAAAAATCGGCCGATCTGTTGCCTAAAATGGTTTTCAGCAATAGCTTTACTGGTTACACTATCCGCGTAAAAAGTAAAGATCCCGATGGGCAAAGATTATATGGTATCATGATATACCAAAAAAGCGCTGATAATAATAATACAACCGTTACTATTGCCCGTGAAGGTACCATGTTTCGAACCATGGGTGATAAATTTCTGGTGCTGAAATTAAAAGATGGCGTAAGGTATGAAGAGTCGGCGCCCGATAATGCCACCTATAATACCAGGCAGCGCTTGTCGCGGTTCCGCTTTAAGGAAACCGAACAAAAATTTAGTTTGGAAGGGCTTAAAATGACCCGTACCAATGAAAATGAATTCAAGTCGGCATCACAAATGATGAATTTGAAACAGCTAAGGTCTTACGTCGATTCTGTACAGCACCAGGTTGATGGGAGTATTGTGCAGAATTATAAGCTTGTTACACCATATATTAAGTTTTTTAACTTGCCGCCCAAGCCTGCGGTTAAATATATACCAGCCGATAAGGCCGGGGTGCTGAAAAGCATGAAACTTAGTGACCAGGTGGTGGCCCTTTCAAGCGCGGCATCAGAAATCCGTTCGATAAAGGATATATTGAAGAACCGTACCGACCGTTATAACGATGATACGCTTAATATAAGACGTTACGCATCAGAAGTTCAAAAGAAATTCACGCTTTCGGCAGCTTGCCTGGCCCTGTTCCTGATCGGTGCGCCGCTGGGTGCTATTATACGTAAAGGAGGGTTGGGTTTACCGGTAGTGATATCTGTTATTTTTTTTCTGATATATTACATTATCTCCACCATAGGCGAAAAATCGGTTAGGGCCGGCAGTATTTCAATCGTTTTTGGTATGTGGATAGCCATTATCATACTTACTCCCATCGGGCTTTTCCTGTCGTACAAAGCTGCTACAGATTCGGTAATATTTGATGTAGAGCTTTATAAAAGGTTTTTTAATAAATTAATTAAGCGCAAAAGCAACTAATTGCCTGTCATTCACCGTAATCATTTATAGTAAGCCTGCTCTCCTTGCTACCGAAAGGGATTTTACACAGTACCGACCAGAAACATTTTTATATATCATAAATTTGTTTAACTTTTAAAATGTTTTGTGGCTTATTCTATTTAAGTCCTATCAAATACTTATATAATGCTAAATACGATACAAGAAGCAATTGAAGATATAAAAGCCGGGAAAATGGTCATTGTTGTTGATGACGAAGACCGCGAAAATGAAGGCGATTTTTTAACAGCGGCGCGTAATGCCACCCCCGAAGCTATCAATTTTATGGTACGCCACGGCCGGGGACTGGTATGTGCACCTATTACACAGCAGCGTGCCCGCGAGTTGGAACTGGAGCCCATGGTAAGCCATAACACCACCTCACACGAAACTAACTTTACTGTTTCTGTTGATCTTTTGGGCCATGGTTGTACTACAGGTATTTCCGCGTCAGACAGGTCAAAAACCTCTATGGCGTTAATTGATCCGGCTACAAAACCGGAGGATCTGGGCAGACCAGGGCATATTTTTCCGCTGATTGCTAAAGATGGCGGTGTGCTGCGCAGAACCGGGCATACCGAAGCCGCTATTGACCTGGCTGTTTTGGCTGGCTTTGAACCGGCCGGTGTAATATGTGAGATCATGAAAGAGGATGGCGACATGGCCCGTTTGCCCGATCTGTTGTTGATGGCAAAAGAGTTCGATCTTAAAATAGTATCTATAAAAGATCTGATCGCTTACCGCCTGAATGCCGAAACGCTTGTGAGAAAAGAAGTATCGGTAAAAATGCCAACGGAATGGGGCGATTTTGAAATGATAGGCTATACCCAATTAGATACCGGCGAAAATCACCTGGCTCTTATCAAAGGCACCTGGGAGCCCGATGAGCCCATTTTGGTGCGTGTGCACAGCTCATGTGTTACCGGCGATATTTTTGGCTCATGCCGGTGCGATTGCGGTCCTCAGTTACATAAGGCTATGGAGATGATCAGTAACGAAGGCAAAGGTGTTGTGGTATATATGAATCAGGAGGGGCGTGGTATTGGTTTGATCAACAAACTAAAAGCCTATCATCTGCAGGAAAATGGGTTGGATACAGTAGAGGCCAATATTAAATTAGGCTTTAAAATGGATCAGCGTGATTACGGTATCGGAGCACAGATATTGCGTAGCCTGGGTATTTCAAAAATGCGTCTGATGACCAATAACCCCAAGAAACGTGCGGGCCTGATAGGTTATGGTTTGGAGGTTGTAGAGAATGTACCTATCGAGATCGCGTCAAATCCACATAACGAATCATATTTGCGTACCAAAAGAGATAAGATGGATCATGCTATTATGAGAGATCACTGATCTTCATCATCTGATTTTTTAGCTGCCGGTGTTCCGCCTGTTGTTGTAGGCGGAACCGGTGCAGGCGTTGTAGACGACGATGTTCTGTCTCGTCTGCTACGTCTGAATATGTTTCTGATGAATTCACCAAAAGTGTCAAAATCACGGGAGTATACTAAACCAAATCCGTTCACATACTGAAAGTCGAGATTGTTTAAGGGGTTGAGTGTGGTGTTATTCAGCAACCTGTAAGAATATCTTGCTGTCAAATTTCCGTCCTTCCTAATCTGGTACAATGCTTCAAAGTCTTTAGTTAAATTACCGTTAAACAAACTGGAGGTATTGTTGAACAGGTCATTGGAGCCTGTATTGTTATATAAGCTTCCGTTAAATGATAGTCTGCTATTAAAAAACCTCAATGAAGCATTAGCTTCGTTAAGCGAACGGATGTTTAAATCAAAATCAAAGTTTTTGATGTGTGATTGTGATATCAGGTTGTTGAGCTTGTTGAAGGCAAATTCACTTATCATTTGTTCTGCAGTGCCCGCAATTAAATTGTTATTATTATTGTTTGATGTGAAACTGCGGCGTACAATAATGTTAATTGCCTGCTGACTGCGATTGTTGTTATCAGCCAGGTACGTAGCCAAATCATCCTTTACCGAAGGATCAGTAGGAAAGTTAAAGTCGAAATCAATATTTGGCTGCAACAAAGACTTGGTTAGTATTAGCTGTGCCTGTACCAATGTTTGTTGTGACGAAGTTGGCGTTTGTAAGCCAGCGGCTGCATAAAGCGGGGCTTTACTGGTTCGCACCTCATATAAAGCTTTCAGGTTTATCTCGGCGTTTGATGGATTGCCTGTCCATCGGATGGTACCGCCCTGGTTTACCGTAAAGTTTTTGCTGATGAAGTTTTTGGCGGTAAATTCAAACTTACCTGTGGATATCAGGAAGTCGCCATACATTTCAAAATCGCCTAGGCTATTAATATTGAGTTTTAAATTATTGGCAACACCGCTACCCTCAAGTAAACCATAATCAGTGGTTATTTTAACAACCGTCTTTTCATCGGCGCTCAGGTCAAAATTTAAGGTAACGCCATTAAACGCCCGGGTTTTATTTACAACTTTTGCCGTATCCTTATGCCCAACAAATCTTATAAAGTCATATTCACTGGCAGTTGATGAAGTATTGAGCGGGATATTGAAAACCGTACCAGCCTCAGTACGCGCCGTAATATCAATCTTCATATTATCAACCGGCCCTTTAAAGCTAAATGTACCACTGCCATATGCCGTGCCATAATAAAGGTGATTGTCCTTAAATGTAGTGTTTAGGGCCATCAGATTACGGGCAAGAACAGATACTTGAATATCAGGGTTGGATAGGTTGTTAAGGTCAACTGTGCCACTTGCTGTACCTGTACCCCCGCGTATATCCTTTAATATCATGTTATTCAAATTGACAACGCTGTTGTTTACACTTAGTTTATTATTAACAACATAAGCGGTTTTAAGATAATTGACAGTAACGCCAGTATTTTCAAGCGTTATACTGCCGTTAAACTGGGGATTTGATGGTTTCCCGGAAAGTTTAAGATCAGTAGAGATGTGGCCTTTAACATTAGAAACCAGATTTTTGATAAAAGGGGTAAAGATAATGGCTTCGGTTTGGTTCATTTTAACATCAAAGTCCAGGTTGTCATCGGTGTCATGGCCAAAGTAGTAGGTACCCCCGATGTTCATGGTTTCCAGCCCACGGTTTAGAATGTTCAACTTCATGTCGGCCTGTTTGCGATCGTTACCAAGGGTTGATACTAATTTTAGATCACCAATCAGTGTCCGGTTCATGGTTAATGAGTCGATATTCAAATGCGCGTCAACTCCGGGCGATTTGGTAATGGATGTAAACTTCACGTCGCCATTCAGATAGCCCCTCAAATAGATACCCGAAGTTCGGGTTAGCTGATTGAGTGTACGCATGTTGAATTTCTCGAAGGAGAGCTTCAGTTCATCGGCCGGGTTATCGGATATAAAGCCATTAATGCGCACCTTTTGTAGCCCATTGGATAATTCAAAGCCCGATACCTGGGTTTTACCATCTAACAATCTGATGCGAACCTGTTCCTGGATGTGCCATTTTTGTTTCTCCAGGATAACGTCAGAAGGTAGCAGTTTTAATTTGGCTGTAGTATCGCGTCCAAATTCAACCAGGCCATAAAGATCGAGCTGGTTTACCGCGTTTTTATCCGACAGCTTTACGTTAAAATTAAGACTGTCATGCTTCAGGAAATTGGTAATGTTGATGTCTTTAATAAACAGGCTGTCACTTAGGTCAATCTTTCTTAACGATAAGTTAAGGCCCAGCATATCGTCGGTAGTGTTTTCATCGATGATGAAATCGTGAAATACAATTTTACCATATTTAAATGTTTTGATATAGCCAGACAGGATAGCCGTTTTCTTTTCCGAATCAAATTGCCCTACAAGAGTACCTTGATCGGGTATTTTCAGGTCTGGTACAAATATGGCGGTAAGCGGGTCGGTATTCTTAAGCGTAAGATTAAATGTAAACTGCTCGGGTTTGGGCGTAACAGTAGTTGTTTTTAATGAAGGGATATATTTTTTAGCAATGGTCTTAAAATAGGAGGGTAGTGTGGCCAAATCAAAAATCCCCTTGATACTGCCATCAGCAAAATCTGACTTTAAGTCAATCTCCCGGTTGTTGCCTTTTCCGGTTGATGACAGATATAAAGAATCAACCACATAATTGTTGCGCGGATCAACAACCCTGGCAGGAGAAAGTAAAATATTACCCTCAATATTAGCCAGGCTATTACCAGAAAATTTGGTCTTTAGCTGTGTACTTATGGTGATGGTATCTGTAATAAGTTTGAGCTTGTTCAGGTTAGCATCCTTAATGCTTGCCGCCAGATCATATGCCGGTAGCACGGGATTTAAATTTACAGAGCCCTTCAGATCCAGCTTTACATTTTTATCATTGATGGTAATATGTCCGTTGGCCAACTTTTTAATGAACGAACCGTTTACCGTAAGATTATTGTAGGTGTAGTTGTTGTAATTTATGTTAGCGATACGGGCGTCAACTTTTTCGGTAAGGTTTTTAAGCTCGTCACCCCTCCCTTGTATGTCGGCGTTAAAGGTAGTGCGGCCAAGCGATTTTTCATCAAGCAGGGCGCCCAGGTCAAAATTAAAGGCATCCAGTTTGCCGCTGTAGCTTGGAACGTTTTTCTTATCAATTTTGAGATTGATATCGGTATCAAACCTACCAAGCCCTGTTTTGAATATGCCGTAGGCAACAAAATCATTCTGCAGGCCATTGAACCTGCCGGTAAAGTTGATATTGCCAAATTTACCTATGATGGCTGGCACTTTCATGGTTGCATTACCCGAAAAATGGCTGATGAGGTAATCCAGATCTTTTTTGTTAGAGGCAACCTGATCAAACTTCAGGTCGAGGAAAGTATTATCCCAATCGGGCAGGCCTCGTAAATTAAAGTCACCTTTTATAAAAGTGGCCTGACCGCCGCTAATGGTAACGTGTTTGGCCTTCAGGTTATTTACCAATCCTTTAACACGGCCCTCAATACCCAGGTCAAACGTGGTTTTACCCATGCCGCTGGTAAAGTAGGCAATATCTGATGATGATATACGTGATGATTTAAAGTCGGCATCCATGTTTACCCGGTTTTCGAAATCATCAAAGTCATCAAATGATTTAAACTGCATGTGAAAATAGTCTTTCAGATCGGAGTGTGGGGTTTGAATAGCGAGATGCTGCAATAAGATCTGGTTGGTATCGATAGTAGTATGCGCCGTAAAGTTTTTTACGTAGAAACCACTTTTTTCCTGTAATGTAAGGTGCTGAACATTACCCTTGAATAAGTGGTTTTTGATATCCATACCCGTCACTACCGTACTAAAATGATTTACATCGATATCGTCAAAATTAACCTTGTTCAGCACTGTATCAACCAACTGATTCTTGTAGCGGAAATGAAAGTTATTGATGGTGATTTTGTCGAAATTAAGTGTCCAGGGTTTACTTTTAGCTTTTTGGGTGGTATCGCCTGAGCTAAAATAATCAATTATGAATTTGAGGTTGGTAGTACTGTCTTTTTGTTTTTTGAGATAAAAAGAACCGTTATCCAGTTGAATAGATTCAAAATTGATAGTTCGTTGTTTGATGCTGAAGAAGAGCGAAAAACCTTCAATATCCACAGCCAGCTTCGGTGTGTTCAATAAGGTATCCCGTTTTTTATCGAGCACATATAAACCCTCTAATACTACAGAAGTAAAAGGTCTGATGTACAAGCTTCTGATGCTAACTGTGGTGTGCAGCTCGTCCGAAAGATAACCCGCGGCTTTTTTAGCGGCCCAGGTTTGTACAGGTTTATACTGAAACGCCAGTAAAAGTATGCTCAGTGTCAATAAAATGAACAACACTATCCCTAACGCTATATTGAGTACTTTTTTAATAACTTTGTAATTAATTAAAAATTCAAAAGTAAAAATTCAAAACCGTTTGAAATGTTTTACTTTTCTAAATGTATTTATAACGTGTCAAAGGGTAAGGTCATTTTTTGACTTTAAACTTTTGACTTTTGACTTAATATTGTGCCTGTAATTTTAGGAATCGAATCTTCATGTGATGAAACCTCCGCATCTGTTTGTGTTAACGGAGAGATACTGAGCAATGTAATTGCCAATCAAACCATTCACGAAGCATATGGAGGCGTTGTCCCTGAGCTTGCCTCAAGGGTTCATCAGCAAAATATTGTTCCTGCTGTACAACAAGCATTATTGAATGCAAAAGTAAGCAAAAATGATGTTGATGCAGTAGCTTTTACCCGCGGACCTGGACTTTTAGGTTCACTTTTAGTAGGTGTATCATTTGCTAAGGCATTTGCGCTGGCTAAAAACCTGCCGCTTATTGATATAAATCATATGCAGGCCCATATATTGGCCCATTTTATTGGCGATCATAAGCCTGTATTTCCATTTTTGTGTCTTACCGTTTCTGGGGGACATACACAAATAGTTTTAGTGAAAGATTATTTTGATATGGAGGTAATTGGCCAAACGCTTGATGATGCCGCGGGCGAGGCCATGGATAAAACCAGCAAAATATTAGGCTTGCCTTATCCGGGTGGCCCGTTGATTGATAAATACGCGCGCAAGGGCAATGCTGATGCTTACAAATTTCCTGAGCCACAGATACCGGGCCTGGATTTTAGCTTTAGCGGATTGAAAACATCGATTTTATATTTTATCAGGGATAACGTGGCTAAGAATCCTGATTTTATCAGCCAGAATCTGCCGGATATCTGCGCGTCGGTTGAAAAACGTATAGCTACCATACTGTTGAACAAATTGCAAAAGGCAGCGCAGGAGTGCGACATAAAACAAATTGCTTTGGCGGGCGGTGTATCGGCCAATACCGGTTTACGCTTAGGACTGCAGGAGCTCTGCGCAAAAAATGGCTGGGAAAGCTTTATACCCAAAATGGAGTACTGTACCGACAACGCGGCCATGATAGCCATTGCCGGTTACTATAAATACTTAAAAGGTGAATTTGCCGGACAGGAGACAGCTCCGCTGGCAAGGATGCCTTTTTAATTAGTGATTTACTGAATTAGTGATTTAGTGAATTGAAGGGATTGTATGTTGTATTAATAATTCAATAACTCATTAATTGGCAATAATCACTAATTCAGTAAATCACCAATTTAATAATTAAAAATATGAACATTCCTTCATTGATTTTCTGGGCAGTTTTTGTGTTGCCATTGGTTGCTTTTTTAATTTGGCTGATGCGCCAGGATAAAAAGAAAGGTGTAACCGGACTTATTGTACTGGCCATTATTGTGGTAGGCGGCATAGTTTATATGTACGTTAAAACAGGCGGGCAGTAGACCGCTGATTGATTTTGATTGCGCTGAACGTGTTGATGATTGTTAGATTTTGATTAATAGACATCGAGCAGTTGTCATAAAACAAAAAGCCCTCCACAATAAATATGGAAGGCTTTTTGTTTGTACCGGAAATGGGCTCTTTACCTTGCTGCCCGGAATATTTTACGGTCACCAGCTGTATTAAAACCCATGATATAATAATAATTGTTGGTAAATTCAATACCGCCTAAAGTGTAGCCAGCAGGCATAGGATAGCTTTTGAAATTAACCCCATCATTGCTGGATAGATTAAAGGTTTGGCTACCATAAGCAACGGTTGCACTATCAGCTTTGATCACGTTACATGCTTCCGTACCCACCTGAGTCCAGGAGTCGCCTTTGTTGGTTGATCTGTAAAGGCGCTGGCTGCCTTCTGTTTGAGCCGCCCCTTTATAGCTAAACGCGCAAAATACACTATAACTGGCGGCAGCCAGAAAATCTTTATAACCTAAATTATAATAATAAATGCCGGTATAACCTTTAGTTGCTTCCCAGGTAGCTCCGTTATCTGCTGAACGATAAAATAATTTTTCTTCTTTGGATGTGTAGTTTTTACTGGTGTCTACTGCAAAAAAGTTATTGCTACTGTAACTATCAGTAATGGCAGTTGTATAGTTGAGCGTAGCACCTGGCACACTGATATTGGTGCGGGTCCAACTGTTACCACTGTTGGTTGATCGGTAGAGTCTGTTACCGCTTACCACTGCAACGTAATTGTTGGTAATTGTAATACCTGTAAAGCCCGTATCGGGTGCGGTAGTTTCGGGCGTAAGCTTAGTCCAGTAAATGCCGTTGGTTGATTTGGCAATACCAAGATTAGTAGAGATGTAATAAGCGCTTTTATAGGCTTTTAAAACATTGATAATTAGTTTTTTTGATTTGTTAAAGGGGAGATTAGATGCTACATCTGAGTATGTTTTTCCATCTGCGCTATAATACAGAAAGTTAGCATTGTTGCCGCCGGTAATAAGCAGCGTTGAGCCCATATGTATCATTTGATTAATATTTTGTAGCCTCGGAATCGACGTCAGGCTTTCCCAATTCAGATTGGGATATGGGGCGTCAATCAGATAGGTGCTTACTGAAGCTGATTTAATACCTTTAATGCTGATGGTAAGACGCACAAAGGCTCCAGCTTTTAAACCAGCCGGAACCTTAACAGTAACCTGGGTGGAGGTTGCTGTTACAATAGTTCCAATAGCATTATCAAAGTTAACAACAATGTCGGCCGGGTTGCTGCTAAAATTGATACCTGTAAGGGTTACTATATCCCCGGCTCTGCCTTCCGTAGGCTTAACGTCGGTGAGGTTTGGCAAGGCAGCATAAGTAAACACAGGGCCATTAACAGTTTCACTGTTTTTTACTTTGAGACTGATGTTGCCGGTAGTACCTGTTAAGGGCACAAGTACCCTAAGCCGGGTTGGGGTAGCTGTTTTCACCACGGCGTCCACGCCGTTAAATTTCACTAAGTTGTCTGTTAAAACCGAACTGTAATTAACACCGGTTATGGTTACCGTATCATTGTATTTGCCTTGCTGCGGACTAATACTTTCAATAGTAGGTTTGGCCGAAACCGGTGTAGGATCAACTATCTGCGTTTTTGGTTTAGTATTACTGGTAAAATTGGCAGCCGTATAAGAGCCATTTGACGCGAAATCTTTTCCTGCCGCATCTTTAAATACGATATCCCAGCTTACCATAGCAGTATTGGCATTGATGGTAACAGTAATGTTGCCCGAGTTGGCGAAATAGATATTACCACTGTTAATATACTGTACATAGGTTTGTACAGAAGTAGTTGTAGTTGTTAAGGCGTTTACTTTTAAGGTTGGATTGCCTGGATTTAAAGAGGTACCCGCTTTTTTACTGAGGTTAACCGATCCGCCTTTAAGATCGCTGATGAAGAATACCAGTTTACTGCCGCTGGCATCCAGGTTGGCGGTAGTTTGCAGTGCTTTTACATCGTCACCATCCGTGGCATAATAGGTCGATGTAAAATCTGTAGCTGTCAGGTTATAGTCTGTCCCATTGATTTTTGCGGTCAAGGCTGGCTTCGGTTTGTCGGGTGTTAAATCTGGATCTTTCTGACTTTTTGAACAAGAAAAAAAAGTAATAATAAGCAGTATAAAGCTTACTGCTTTAAAAAAGTTTTGTAATGGTGTAATCATATTCAATCAGGGGGGTATGTGCAATAAAGTTCAAGGAGGGGCAAAGGTAACGGAAATACACGCCGTTTTAAATACTATTTGAACTTAACTAAAAGGTAATCAGGATGAATGCCGTTTGCCTTTAAATAGTGAGCATTTGGGCTTATTGCCAACAAAAGCGGAAACAGTACTGCTCACATCTCCCAGTCAAATATATCGGTTACTTAATTGAAGGTTAAATAACTGGTAGGTTATTTTTCTCTTTCAGATTCCCGGATGCTACTCTGTTAGCCCCTTATAAAAAGTTTGAGCATAGCCTGATATGGTTTTGGCCATGTCGAGACCGTTAATGATTTTGCGGGCATTTACCCAGTCGGTAAGTTTATCCGTAAAATACTTATCCAAGCCTACGCCTGTAAATAAGCCTTTGGTCATTCCTTTGATCATAATGGCTGCGGCTATGGCTGGTTGTAAAGCCAGATCTGGGTTATCAAGCAGGTCGATGTTGAGCAGTTTGCCCATGCTATCGTAATTTTCATACCAGGTTAATTGTACATAACCACGGCCATAATATAACTCATCGGGAGTGGTGTAGGGGATGCGTTTACCCGGGCCGCCACCCATTTTTAGCTTTCTGCCATAATCGTGCCCAGCACCTTTACCAAATTCGGCAATTGGCTGCATGGTTTTAGCGGTTTCATGAAAAACAGTGGCCAGTATATAAGCGGTTTTACGATCATCTGTAATGCCCGCCTCTGTTGTGGCTTTGAGTATGGCCTGGATACCATCAACCTGGCTTTGTGTTAAATGTCCGCCAAACATTGGACGGATGTCTACGTAGAATTCTTTTGTATCAGACATGAGATTAAGATTTAGGTGTTAATAATAAGCCTGGTAAACAGGTGGATAACAAAAGATTAGGGCTTTACGAGGTAAATATAAGTATTTAGGAAGGGAAAATAAAGAGGGAATTTATATCCGCGCAGTGTGAAGATTTTAACTAAAAAGGGTTGCTGTTTACAGCAACCCTTTTTAGTTATGACAAGAGTAATAATTACTTTCCGAACCGTTCTTTCAAATAATAACCCGTATGTGATTTTTTCTCTTTAATCAGATCTTCAGGTACACCTTCAAATACCACTTTTCCGCCGCGGTCGCCGCCTTCGGGGCCAATGTCAATAATCCAGTCGGCACATTTAATCACATCCATGTTGTGCTCTATTACAATAATGGTATTGCCATGTTCCAACAGGGCGTCAAATGATTTGAGCAATTTTTTGATATCGGCAAAATGCAGACCAGTGGTAGGTTCGTCAAAAATAAATAATGTTTTATTGGTGTTGTTGCCCTTTACCAGGAACGATGCCAACTTAATACGCTGTGCCTCGCCGCCAGAGAGTGTATTTGACGATTGACCCAATTGTACATAGCCCAAACCTACATCAACCAAAGGTTTTATCTTAGCGATGATCTTAGGTTCTTTAGCGAAGAAGATCAGTGCTTCATCAATGGTCATGCGCAGCACTTCAGCTACATTTTTTTCATTGTAAGTGATGTCCAGTATATGTTGCTTAAAGCGGTTACCTCCACAGGTTTCGCAGGTCAGGAAGATGTCGGCCATAAACTGCATCTCTATCTTCACTTCGCCCTCGCCCTGGCAAACGTCGCAGCGACCGCCTTCAACGTTAAAGGAGAATGCTGATGGTTTTAGTCCCGCGGCCTTTGCTGCCGGTTGTGAAGCATACAGATTGCGGATCTCGTCCCAGGCTTTTACATACGTAACCGGGTTGGAGCGTGATGAACGACCAATGGGATTCTGGTCGACCAGTTCTACCTGTTCTATTTTAGCATAATCACCATCGATGCCATCGTACGAGCCAGTTTGTTCGCCCGAATAATTACCCAGTGCTTTTTGCAGAGCAGGCGCCAGTATGCGTTTTACCAGACTGGTTTTACCCGAACCGGACACTCCTGTAACTACGGTAAGAACCCCTAACGGGAATTTAGCCGTGACATGTTGCAGGTTGTTTTCGCGCGCGCCTTTGATCTCGATATAATCATTCCATTTACGGCGATGTGCTGGTATGGCTATGGATTCACGGCCGCTCAGGTATTTGCCTGTTAAGCTGTGTTCGTCCTTTAATATCTCTTTGTAAGTACCTGTGAAGATCAGTTCGCCGCCATGAGTCCCGGCTTCGGGGCCAATGTCAATGATGTGGTCTGCAGCTTCCATTATCTCTTCTTCGTGCTCCACCACTAATACTGTATTACCCACATCGCGCAATGATTTTAATACGCTGATGAGGCGCTGTGTATCGCGGGGATGCAAACCAATACTTGGCTCGTCCAATACATATACCGAGCCTACCAAACTGCTGCCCAGTGATGTAGCCAGATTAATACGCTGCGATTCACCACCTGATAAGGTATTTGACAAACGGTTAAGCGTCAGGTAGCTCAATCCCACATCATTTAAAAACGACAAGCGGTTAGTGATCTCCATCAGCAGGCGTTTACCCACTTTGGCATCCGTTTCATTTAATTGCAGTCCTTTAAAAAACTCCAAAGCTCTATCCAATGGCATTAATACCACATCGGTAATAGAACGTTCGTTGATCTTTACATACGATGCATCTTTACGCAGGCGGCTGCCCTTGCATTCCGGGCAGGTGGTTTTGCCTCGGTAGCGCGACAGCATAACCCGGTATTGGATCTTGTAGGTCTGCGCCTCCATCTCATGGAAAAACTCATCCAGGCCACGGAAATATTTATTGCCTGTCCATAACAGGCGTTGTTGTTTTTCTGTTAGCTGATTGTACTGGCGATGTATCGGGAAATCAAACTGCAAAGCGTGTTTGATGAGTATATCGTTCCACTCGCGCATTTTTTCGCCGCGCCATGGGGCTATAGCACCCTCATATATACTTTTGCTTTTATCGGGGATCACCAGGTCCTCGTCAATACCGATCACCTTACCATATCCCTCGCATTTTTTACAAGCGCCGTATGGATTGTTAAAGCTGAAGAAATTGGGTGTAGGCTCCTCGAATTTAATACCATCAAGTTCAAAGCGATCGCAGAAAAAACGTTCCAATTCACCGTCGGCATCTGGTTCCTGGTAACGTACATAGCAATCGCCCTTGCCTTCAAAAAAAGCGGTCTGCACCGAATCGCCCAAACGGCTTATGGTTTCGTCCTCTTCATTCTTTGATATCCGGTCAATTACGATACGAACACCGGGGTAATGAGTAGGGGCCTCTTCTTCCTGTGTTATGGTTTCTTCGCTTTCAGCTTTCAGCTTTTTGCCTTTAGCTTTCTTCTCTCCATGAACCTCAGCTACCAGAGAAGTGTTTTCAATGGATTCATCCTCCAGTAAAGCTTCAATTTTTGATAGCTTATTGAGGTATTCGACCCGTACAAAGCCCTTTTGCATTAAAACGGCCAGTTCCTCTTTTAAGCTGCGGTTATTATGCGGGTACAGTGGTGCTAAAACTGTTACCTGGCTCTCGTTCGGTAACGATAGTATAAAATTTACCACATCGGTAACAGAGTCTTTTTTTACTATCTGACCAGATACCGGGGAAATAGTTTTACCAATCCGGGAGAAGAGCAGTTTCAAATAATCATATATTTCGGTAGAGGTACCTACTGTGGAACGCGGATTGGAGGTTATGACCTTTTGTTCGATAGCTATAGCAGGTGCAATGCCTTTAATATAGTCCACATCGGGTTTGTTCATCCGCCCCAAAAACTGGCGCGCGTAGGAAGAAAGACTTTCTACATAACGACGCTGACCTTCGGCATATAAGGTATCAAAAGCAAGTGACGACTTGCCCGAACCCGACATGCCAGTAACCACAACCAACTTGTTTTTTGGGATAGCCACATCCATATTCTTCAAATTATGTACGCGGGCCCCCTTAATAATGATATGTTTCTGCGGATCTTTTTCTGCTTCTTTAGTCATAATAGTTGATAGTCGATGGTCTATAGACCATAGTTGTTTCTCAAAGCTATGGTCTATGGACAATTGACCATGGTCTTTTTTCCGGAATGCAAAAATCCTAAAAAAATTAGCAGAATCCAAATGGGTTTTACTTTGTTTGGGGATTTACGCCAAATAAATTTCTGACTTTACAGTTTGCTGACTTTTAAATACTTAATAGCGAAAAACAGGGGGGAATTTATAAATTTTTTGAGTAAGTGATTAAACCATTGCCGGGCGCCCTTGTCAAACCCCTGGATAGGTGTAAGAATTATAAAGGGCGAAGCCGTTCATAATACCAATTAACCTGATTAACAGAAGTAAGTAAAAAATATAATTTGTTTTTTAGCCGGGAATTTGTTTTATTTGAAGTAACAATTTCTTAACCCCTAAGGAGCACGCTATAGAATATACTTTACTTTATAAGTTTTTAACTAAAAATTAAGTTTAAGTAGTACTTTCTATGGATTTTCAATTGAAAAGTGATCAGGATCTAATCCATCTATACATTGCCGGTGATGAAGCTGGGCTAGTGGAGTTGATCAGACGATATCAGACCAAAATATATACCTCTATTTACCTGCTTGTAAAAGACGAGTATCTGGCCGAGGATATTTTTCAGGATACCTTTATCAAAGTTATCAATACGCTGAAAGCTGGAAAGTATAACGAAGAAGGTAAGTTTTTACCTTGGGTAACCCGTATTGCACATAATTTGGTTATTGACCACTTCCGTCGCGAAAAACGTGCGCCTATGATCAGCAATGGCGACGATTTTGATATTTTTGAAGTACTGGGTAATTATGATGAAAGCACCGAGGACAGGATGGTGCGTGAGCAAACCCATAAAGATTTGAAAACGCTGATACAGCTTTTACCGTCAGAGCAAAAAGAGGTATTGATCATGCGCCACTTTGGCGATATGAGCTTTAAAGAAATTGCTGATATAACCGAAGTAAGCATCAACACCGCTTTAGGCCGGATGCGTTATGCCCTCAATAACCTCCGCAAAATGATGCAGAGTAAAGAGTTGAGCTTAAAAAATTAATAAAAAGAATCGGGCTGTTGATCAATAGATCTGCTGGTTAAGTGGTGGTCTTTTTTCAATAGCCCGATTTTTTGTGATTAATAACTTAACTTATTCACTTAGGGTGATAAAAATTAACCCGTAAAAAAAATTTCATTTAATTTTCATTTGATAAAATATTATCTTTAAGTCGCCGTTATAAATCATATAAAATTTACAACAAAATAAGCTTATGGATGAAACCTTTACAACAACATTAAATGGAATTGCCAACCAGGCTTTAATGGACGAGAATGCACAAGAAAATCTGGGTGCTGACGAATTGATATTTTACAATTCAATTCGCGCTGATTTGGACCTTTTGAACAAAAAACCCAAGGTACAAACTATACACCAGATACTTGACTACTCTAAAAGCCTGCGTTAAGTATTCCGAACTTGCTGGTTCATAGATCATAATTGTTGATGGAGGCGGATGTTCGAGAGAACAGAAACCAACATCCGGCATGATTTATGAACCTTTCTATTTTATATGGATCGTGTAATTGATAATATAGTTTAATACATATTATAATATATGTATTAAACTATAGGAGCACGATCTTTACCATAAAAAAATTCTTAATTTTAAAAATGCTTAAGGCCGAACGCTACCGCCATTTTGTTGAATATTTTTCAAAAAACCAACCCAATCCCGTTACCGAACTGCATTACGATAACCCTTTTCAATTATTGGTTGCCGTGATCTTGTCGGCTCAATGCACCGATAAACGCATTAACCAGGTTACACCAAGGCTGTTTGAACGGTTCCCTACGCCCGAAGACCTGGCCGCATCAACTCCGGAAGAAGTTTTTACTTATATACGGAGTGTAAGCTATCCTAATAATAAAGCCAAACATTTAGTAGGTATGGGAAAAATGCTGGTAGATGTTTTTAACAGTGAAGTACCTGCGGGTATCGAAAACCTGCAAAAAATGCCTGGGGTAGGTCGTAAAACAGCCAATGTTATCGCGTCGGTAATTTTCGAAGAACCGGCCATGGCTGTAGATACGCATGTGTTCCGGGTATCTAATCGTATTGGCCTTACGCATAATGCAACCACCCCGTTGGCTGTCGAAAAGCAATTGATCAAGCACATTCCCAAAGAATATATAGGCGTTGCTCATCATTGGCTCATACTGCATGGCCGGTATATTTGCCTGGCGCGGAGCCCTAAATGCGAAATATGTCCGCTTACCTGGTTTTGCAAATACTATGAACAGCACAATACCGAAACGGCTTTATTAAAAGCCGAAGCAGCAAAGATCCGGAAAGCCAAAGAAGCCAAAAAGAAAAAAGCGCTGAATACCATTAGTAAGGAACTAAAGAAACGCAGTGTGGATAAAGATATTTGATTGCTAGTGGCGGGTTAGGTAAGTTTATCTGTTATTATTAAGCATTGTCATCCTGAGGAGCGAAGGATCTATTTATCAACTTGTATATCTTATAATAGATGCTTCACTGCATTCAGCATGACAAATATTTAATCATGTAAATAAATTACTAAAAAAATTAGTATTTTTAAATAAAACATTTATATATTTGTTTTAGAAATTTTTAAGATGAGCAACACAGATAAATTGAAGGCATTACAGCTTACTTTAGATAAGCTGGAAAAATCATACGGAAAAGGTACCATCATGAAGTTGGGTGATTCCGTTATTGAACCTACAGAAGTAATATCAACCGGCTCCTTAGGTCTGGATATCGCTTTAGGCGTTGGCGGCTTACCAAAAGGAAGGGTTATTGAAATATACGGACCTGAATCGTCAGGTAAAACCACATTGGCTATCCACGCCATTGCGGAATCACAGAAAAAAGGTGGCATCGCCGCGTTTATTGATGCGGAGCACGCTTTCGATCGTTTCTATGCTAAAAAATTAGGTGTGGATGTAGAGAATCTGTTGATCTCCCAGCCGGACAATGGTGAGCAGGCACTGGAAATTGCCGATAACCTGATCCGTTCTGGCGCTATCGATATCCTGGTAGTTGACTCTGTTGCCGCCTTGGTTCCCAAAGCGGAAATTGAAGGCGAAATGGGCGATTCCAAAATGGGTCTGCACGCGCGTTTAATGTCGCAAGCCTTGCGTAAACTAACAGGTACTATCAGCAAAACCGGATGCTGTTGTATATTTATCAACCAATTGCGAGATAAGATTGGTGTAATGTTTGGTAACCCCGAAACCACTACCGGTGGTAATGCTTTGAAATTTTATGCTTCGGTACGTTTGGATGTACGCCGTATATCACAAATTAAAGATACCGACGAAGTTTCAGGTAACCGCGTAAAGGTGAAGATTGTTAAGAATAAAGTGGCTCCTCCGTTCCGCGTGGCCGAGTTTGATATCATGTTCGGTGAGGGTATTTCAAAAGCTGGTGAGATCATCGACCTGGGTGTTGAATATAACATCATAAAAAAAGCGGGTTCATGGTTTAGCTATGGCGAAACTCGTTTGGGCCAGGGCCGTGATGCGGTTAAACAACTGATCCTGGATAACCCTGAACTACAGGAAGAACTGGAAACCAAAATTAAAGAAACCGTTACCGGCGAAAGTTTGGTTGAAGAATAGATTGATTTCGGAATTTCGATTTCGGATTTTGAATTTTTGATATTAGAAAGCCTCCCATTTGGGAGGCTTTCTTGTTTTTAAAGCGCCCTTGTCATGCTGAACGGAGTGAAGCATCTATTATACGATATGCAGGTTAATGAATAGATCCTTCGCTACGCTCAGGATGACAAACTTGTTAGCAAGAAGAACTAATGATCTTCATCCCCAGGTAATAAATCACCAATTCACTAAATCGATAATTCAATAATTGATATATTTAGCTCTGCATGAATAAATGGAGCTTGTTATTGTTTTCTGTACTGTTCATTCAGTTTAGCGCTTGCCGTAACGCGGCTTCAAATTCTGGTAAAACCATTTTTAATATTAACCTGGAGGAAGGTCTTACTTCACTCGATCCCGCCTTTTGCCGTAATCATTATACCATTTGGATGGATAACCAGGTTTTTAATGGCCTGGTACAGATCAATGATAGTTTGAAAGTAATACCCTGTATTGCTAAAAGCTGGGATATATCTGCCGATGGTCTTTTGTATACCTTTCATTTGCGCAATGATGTTTACTTTCACGATGCCCCGCATTTTAAAGATGGTGTTGGTCGCAAGGCTGTAGCATCCGATTTTGTGTATAGTTTTGGGCGATTAATTGATCCTAAAGTAGCCTCGTCTGGCTCCTGGATATTTAGCGATAAAGTAGAGGGGAAACGCTCATTTACTGCTCCTGATGATAGTACTTTTAATATCCGCCTTAAACAGCCATTCGCCCCTTTTTTAAGTATGCTTACTGCGCAGTACTGTTCTGTTGTGCCCAAAGAGGTGGTGGAGTTTTATGGTAAAGATTTCAGGAGCCATCCCATCGGCACAGGTCCATTCAAGTTTAAATACTGGAAAGAAGGGGAGGTATTGGTGCTGCTTAAAAACGAAAAATACTGGGAGAAGGATAATAAGGGTAACCGCTTGCCTTACCTCGATGCGGTAAAAGCCAGCTTTATTGCTGATAAACAAACATCATTCCTGGAGTTTATAAAAAAGAAGCTTGATTTTTTAAATGATATTGATGGCAGTTACCGGGATGATATCCTGACCAAATCTGGCAAGGTGACACAAAAGTACCAGGGCAAATTTGTGCTGAATACGGCTCCATATCTAAATACCATGTACCTGGGCATATTGGTAGATACCAACCTGGCCATAGTAAAAAAGTCACCACTAAAGATATTAAAAGTAAGGCAGGCTATTAATTATGCTATCGACAGGCAAAAAATGATGAAATACCTGCGCAATAGTATGGGCACACCTGGCTATGAAGGTTTTATCCCGGAGGGAATGCCTGGTTTCGGTAAAAATGTAAAAGGCTATACTTACGACCCTGAAAAAGCCAGGCAACTATTAGCCGAAGCCGGTTTTCCGGATGGTAAAAACCTGCCCGAAATTTCATTAGCCACCACGGTAGGTTACCGCAGTTTGATAGAGTATGTACAAGGGCAATTAGATCGGATAGGTATCAAAACCAGTGTAGAAATTACCCAGGGTGCCAGCCTGCGTGAACTAGTAGCCAAAAATGGCATAAACTTTTTTTACGGTCAATGGATAGCCGATTACCCTGATGGTGAAAATTATTTGTCGGTTTTTTACTCCAAAAATAAGATCCCTTTTGGACCCAATTATACAGGGTTTAACAATAAAAAATTCGACGCGCTGTTTGAGCAGACCTATCATGAAAAAAATGATGCTGCCCGCTATGCGCTATACCAGCAAATGGACGGTTTGGTGATGGAGCAATCGCCGGTGGTGGTATTGTATTACGATAAACTGGTGAACCTATACCAGAATAATATAAGTGGCTATAGCCTTAACGGACAAAATTTATTGGTGTTGAAAAGGGTAGTTAAAGCCCCCTGAAGCGGGAACTTTATAAAACTATTTATTTAATCTTCTATCTATATGAATACACAAAATGCAGCTCATTGGGTTCAACGGTTAACGTTGCAGCCACATCCTGAGGGTGGGTATTATAAAGAGGTGTTTCGGTCTGAACAACAAATAAGCCGGACCGGTGGAACGGCCGTTAAGCAAGCCTGTACATCCATTTACTACTTGTTGGAAGGAGAAGACTTTTCGGGTTTTCACCGGTTAGTATCCGATGAACTTTGGTATTTTCACGTCGGTTCGCCACTCTATATTCATATGATCGATGTTGCCGGAAATTATCATCGATACGAGCTTTCGGCATTAGATACGGGTGAGCTTTCTGTTGTTATACCAGGCGGATCCTGGTTCGCATCCGAAATACCTTCGAAAGAGGGCTTTAGCCTGGTAAGTTGCGCAGTAGCTCCGGGCTTTGATTTCAGCGAATTTGAAATGGCGGTAAAAGAAGATATGACTGCCGCATATCCCCGTTTTGATGACTTATTTAACCGGCTTTGTCGATAGGTAAGTCCACTTTTAACTATTAACATCCACCATATGAACGAAAAAGTAATAGGCATCATGGGTGCCATGCATGAGGAAATTAACAGCATCCTTCACTTGATGACAGGTATTGAAGAAGTTTCTTTCGGCAGGAGAACATATTATACCGGAACTATCAGTAATATTAAAACCGTACTGGTTTTTTCCAGATGGGGCAAAGTTGCGGCAGCTACTACTGTCACTAGCTTGATCACCAGGTTTAACATTACCGATCTGATATTTATTGGTGTTGCAGGAGCTATCCATACCGAATTGAAAATAGGGGACGTGGTTGTTGCCAACCGCCTGATCCAACATGATATGGATGCCCGTCCGCTGATGCCTCGGCACGAAATTCCTTTGCTGGGCGTAACCTATTTTGAAGCTGACTCTGATTACATCAGCATCGCAAAAAAATCCGTTGATGCGATTGTTGGCGATCATATCCATTCGTTTATCGACGAGCATGAAATTGAGCGCTTTTTATTACATAAAACCCGGGTGTTTCAAGGAACTATAGCCAGCGGTGATAAATTCTTTGCTGATCAGGCTGATAAGGATCAATTACACGCTGCTATTCCAGACATACTATGTGTGGAGATGGAAGGCGCCGCCGTAGCCCAGGTTTGTTATGAATACGAGATCCCCTTCGTGGTTTTAAGAATAATCTCAGATGAATCTAATGAGCATTCATCTATTGACTTTCCTGATTTTATAAAAAATGTGTCCAGCAAATATGCCTATGAGATTGTTAGGAATATGTTTGCGGTGTTATAGATAGGATGACAATCTCTCCACGCGTCATTGCGAGGAGGAACGACGTGGCAATCCCTAACTATACAGAACCGATCTGCAAATCGGGAATTGCCACGCTGCGCTCGCAATGACGTAGTGGACAAGAAGGACGTGCAATCAACAAAAAAGCCTCCCCAAAAAAGGGAGGCTTTTTAATATTAGCTTTCAGCTTTAACCTTTCGGCTTTGAGCTTATTAAGATGCCATTTGCTTGCGGATGATGTTCAGCGCGCCGCCGGCTTTAAACCATTCAATTTGTTGGTCGTTATAGGTATGGTTTACCGGGAACGAATCAACAGATCCATCTTTGTGGTGTAATACAACGGTTAACTGTTTGCCCGGAGCAAAAGTTGTTAAGCCGTCAATATCGATCACATCATCTTCCTGGATCTTATCATAGTCGTTGGTATCGGCAAAAGTGATACCCAACATACCTTGTTTTTTAAGGTTGGTTTCGTGAATACGGGCAAATGATTTTACCAGTATGGCACGTACGCCTAAGTGACGTGGTTCCATCGCTGCGTGCTCACGTGATGAACCTTCGCCATAGTTTTCGTCGCCTACTACTACGGTGCCAATACCATTCGCTTTGTAATCGCGTTGAGTAGCCGGTACCGGACCGTATTCGCCGGTCAGTTCATTTTTAACACTATCAGCAGTATTGTTAAAATAGTTGATAGCGCCGATCAACATATTGTTAGATATGTTATCCAGGTGGCCACGGAATTTTAACCATGGGCCAGCCATAGAAATATGGTCGGTAGTACATTTACCTTTGGCTTTGATCAACAGTTTTAAGCCTTTCAGATCGGTACCTTCCCAAGCTTTAAACGGCTCCAGCAATTGCAGGCGTGATGATTTTGGATCAACAATAACCTGAACTGTGCTGCCATCCTCGGCTGGTGCCTGGTAGCCTGCATCTTCAACAGCGTAGCCTTTTACCGGCATTTCAATACCTTGTGGCTCATCAAATTTTACCTGCTCACCGTTTTCGTTGGTCAGGGTATCAGTTAATGGGTTAAAGGTTAAATCGCCGGCGATAGCAAAAGCAGTTACAATTTCCGGCGAAGCCACGAAAGCGTGAGTATTAGGGTTACCATCCTGACGTTTAGCAAAGTTGCGGTTAAACGAAGTGATGATAGAGTTTTTACGGGTAGGATCGTCGGTATGACGGGCCCACTGACCAATACATGGACCACAAGCATTGGCTAATACCACACCGCCCATTTGATCAAAAGTATTCAGGTAGCCATCACGTTCAACCGTGTAACGTACCAGCTCAGATCCTGGGGTAATGGTAAACTCAGCTTTGGTTTTTAATTTTTTATCGATAGCCTGTTTCGCGATAGAAGCAGAACGGGTAATATCTTCGTATGATGAGTTGGTACATGAACCAATCAAACCAACTTCTAATTTGGTAGGCCAGTTGTTTTCTTTAACCGCGGTAGCGAATTTAGAGATAGGCCATGCCAGATCCGGAGTGAACGGACCATTTACATGCGGTTCCAGTTCAGACAGGTTGATTTCGATAACCTGGTCAAAATATTGCTCAGGGTTGGCGTAAACTTCCTCGTCGCCGGTTAAGTGCTCGGCAATTGCATTGGCAAGCTCGGCAATATCGCCGCGTTTAGTACCGGTTAGGTAAGCAGCCGCTTTTTCGTCATATCCGAAGATAGAAGTAGTAGCGCCAATTTCGGCACCCATATTACAGATGGTACCTTTACCTGTGGCAGATAGTGAACGTGCACCTTCGCCAAAATATTCAACAATAGCGCCTGTACCACCTTTTACGGTAAGGATACCAGCCACTTTTAATATCACGTCTTTTGCTGATGTCCAGCCAGAAAGTTTTCCGGTTAATTTAACACCAATCAGTTTAGGGAATTTAAGTTCCCATGGTAAGCCTGCCATTACATCGCAAGCATCAGCACCACCAACACCAATGGCAATCATACCCAAACCACCCGCGTTAGGCGTGTGTGAATCGGTACCGATCATCATACCACCCGGGAAAGCATAGTTTTCCAGAACAACCTGGTGAATAATACCAGCGCCTGCTTTCCAGAAGCCAATACCATACTTATCAGAAACAGAGGCCAGGAAATCATAAACCTCACGGTTTACGTCAACAGCAGTATTTAAATCGGCAACGGCGCCAACTTTTGCTTGTATCAGGTGATCGCAATGTACGGTAGAAGGAACAGCAACCTGCGGACGGCCAGCCTGCATAAACTGCAAAAGGGCCATTTGAGCAGTAGCATCCTGCATAGCTACACGGTCTGGTGCAAAATCAACATAATCCACTCCGCGGCCAAACGCTTTTTGAGCATCGCCTTCAGAAAGGTGGGCATATAAAATTTTCTCGGTTAAGGTTAGATGTTTACCGGTCGCTTTACGGGCAGCATCCACACGGGTGCTGTAGCGATCGTAAACTTTTTTGATCATATCTAAATCAAAAGCCATTTGTATTTGATTTTTAGGTGAAAAGTAAACGAATTGACACCAAACCCAGTAGCTGGGCTCAGTGCGGCGAATTTACAAAAATTACTACTAAAAGCTGTCAGTCAACTGTGTAAATGTTATTTGGAGCTATTCTAAATAGGAGGCCCCCACCCCCCGAAGGGGGAATGCAGTTGGCAGATGGGTAGTTTGCAGAGGAGGATCGGTTACGAGCGAGTTGTGTTGTTATGAAGATATATCTGGATGCGATATATTTGCCATTCCATGACGAAAGGCAAATGCATCACCTGCTTAAACACAACTAAACTATGAAAATAACGATAACCGATTATCAGGATAACTGGCCAATCTTATTTGCAGAGGAAAAGGAAAAGATCAATAATATATTGGGTTTTTTAAACCCGGTTATAGTTCATATAGGTAGCACATCAGTTCCCGGGCTTTGTGCCAAACCCATTATTGATATAGAAGTAGGGTTAAAAAGCGCCGATGATCTGGATAAAACCATTGGGCCCATGCAGCAGCATTACACCTATGTTAAAATGTATGAACCCGACTGGCCATCAAGGCGATTTTACAGCAGATATAAAAGTGAAACAGGCGGTGCCATACCATCATTCATTGATGTAAATGATGTGCCGTCTGTTAAGCAAGGTTTAAAATCTGTAACTCATATTCATGTATTTGTAAAAGATACCGACGATTGGATAAGGCACGTTGCTTTCCGGGATTATCTGGCTTTACATCCCGACGAACGCGATGCCTATTGCCGGCTTAAAAAAGAATTATCGAAAAGTGAATATAAAAATACGATAGACTATAATGATGCTAAGAATGATTTTGTAAAAGATGTTCAGCAAAAGGCTGTTGATTGGTATAAAAAACTACATGGTATAGATTGATTCGGGTTCTTAACCGTTGCAAACTGCTAACTGTCTTCCCTTTAGAGGGGTAAGGGGCAAAAACTAAACCCCACCTTGCTCCACACTTCCAAAGCCCTGGGCAGTGTATATTTCACCCGGTCATACGCTTTCAAACTGTCATGAAATACCACGATGGATCCGGCTTCGGTATGTTTCAGCACATTTTGCAGACAAGCTTCGGGACTAAGGTTGATATCAAAATCGCCACTCAGTACATCCCACATGATAATTTTAATGTCGGGGCGGGTGTCCTGCAGATCGCGGATCTGTTGTCTTTTGATCCTGCCATATGGCGGCCGAAAAAGGTGAGTATCCAGTACTTTATCAGCCTGTAAAAAATTATCCAGGTAAATTTTGTTATCAGTTTCCCAACCTTTAAGGTGATTATACGTATGATTGCCGATGGCATGGCCATCGTCGGTCAACTGCTTAAAAATATCGGGATGTTTTGCTACATTATCCCCAATACAGAAAAAGGTGGCTTTGGCATTATACTGTTTTAAAATATTTAATATATGTGTTGTAACAATTGGTATAGGCCCATCGTCAAAAGTGAGATAAATGCAGCGATCAGCTTTGCTTTTATTCCAGATGAGTTGGGGGTACAGCTTTTTGAGCAGCCAGGGTGTTTTAATCAGATACATATACGAAACGGGCCTTTTATGTTTTATTTAAAAAATAAACAAAAATGAACATGCAAGGTAAGCATCAGTTGCTTACAATTGCATATAAAAACTTATGAAACCAATATTGTCACTACCCATTAAAACAACTCTTATAGGTGCTATTATATTTTCGGCACTTGGTTTTCAGGCTAAAGCACAAGAAGTAATCACTTTACAAAAAGCAATTGACCTGGCCCTTGAGCGAAATTTAACCATTAAACAATCACAGTTTACCGAGGCACTGTCTGAAGAAGATCTGAAGCAATCGAAATTTAATCAATTGCCCAACCTTACAGCAGCACCGCAAGGCGGATTCAACTTTGGTCGTAATATAGATCAATCAACTTATCAGTTCATTAATCAGCGTATTTTACAGGTTTATGGTCAATTCTCTACACAAGTTACCTTATTTCAGGGTGGACAATTGCGTAACCAGATTATCCAGAACCGGATATTGGTTGATGCCAATAAAACCGCCACAGCGAAAGTTAAAAACGACCTGATATTAAACGTGGTTACCACCTTTTTGCAGGTATTAACTAACCAGGATCTGGTTAGAGCATCCAAACAGCAAATCGAGATATCGAAACTAACACTAGAGAGAGCGCAGCAAAATTATAATGTAGGTAATCAAACCCTTGCCGATCTTTCACAAGCTAAGGCCCAGCTTTCAACCTCGGAACTTGATTATACCAACGCGCAAAACCAGATGGAATCATCAATGCTTACCCTAAAGCAATATATGGAGATGAATCCGGCTACCGAGATAGAGGTGCAGAAGCCGGATATCGGCAAACTTAGCGACATCAAAGTAATATATGATCCGCAGGACATATTAAAAACGGCGTTGAACGTAAACCCTGATGTATTGCTTGCAGAGGTTCAGCAAAAATCATATGAACAGGCTATAAAAGTAGCAAAAGGCAATTATTATCCCACCATTACCCTGATAGGACAGGCGGGTTCTAATTATTCAAATGCAAAAAATACAGTAGACCAGGTAATATCTACCGGTACGTTTTCACCCATCGGTATTGTGCAAGGTACAAATCAGGTAGTTGTACAGCCAGGCTTCACCCAAACATTTAAAAGCAATCCGTTTTTTACCCAAATAGGTAACAATTTTAACCAGGCTATAGCTTTAAACTTACAGATACCAATTTTTGGCAGGTTTACCGCGCGCACTTCCGTACGCAAAGCAAAAATTCAGGCCCAAAATGCCGAGGTAACCTCGCAGTTGGCCCGTAACACGCTGAGCAAAGTTATTTATCAGGCAGTTTGGGATCTGCGCGCTGCCGAAAAAAAATATCTTTCGACCACGCAAACATACAAGGCTAATAAAGATGCCTTTAACATTACGCAGCAGCGGTACACTGTTGGTTTAGTAAATTCACTGGACTATAATACTTCCCTTACTAATCTTAATAAATCACAATTTGACATGATCGAAGCTCAATACCAGCTCATTTTCAGGAGCAAGGTGATTGATTATTATCTGGGCAATCCTATAACACTTTAACGTCATAAGCTTAATCTTAAAAACATCATAAAATATCGAAACGCATAGTCATGGGAAAAACTACTAAATATATTTTGATAGCCCTGGGGGTAATAGCTGTATTGTTCATTGTGGCAACAGCGACAGGCATTATTGGCAAACCGCCCTTACCCCAGGTAGCCACCGAAAAAGCCGACGTGCGTGAAATTAATGAGACAGTATCTGCCAGCGGAAAAATAAAACCACATGTTGAAGTAAAGATAACCTCAGAAGTATCTGGTGAAATTGTTGAATTGCCTGTTAAAGAAGGTGATGTGGTAAAAAAAGGCCAGTTGGTTTGCCGTGTACGTCCCGATATATTAAAATCGGGCTATGATCGTGCTGTGGCAAGCTATAGTACCCAAAAAGCAACTATAGGTAATATGGCACAATTGCTTAAACAGGCAGAGGCTACTTTTGCTAACCAGGAGGCTACTTTCAAACGTACTCAAACACTTTTTCAAAATAAAGTACTTACCGTATCTGAATTTGATAATGCCAAAGCCAGCTATGAGGGTGCTAAAGCCAGCTTAGAAGCCGCCAGGCAAAACCTGGTTGGGGCGCAATTTGGCCTGCAACAACAATCGGCCTCGGTTAAAGAAGCGCAGGACAACCTGGCCAAAACCAGTCTTTACTCACCGGTTGACGGGGTAATTTCTAAACTGGTTATTCAAAAAGGCGAGCGTGTTTTGGGCACCCAGCAATTTGCCGGTACCGAGATCATGACCATATCTGATCTGAGTAAAATGGATGTGAATGTGGATGTAAACGAAAATGATATTAACCGTATATCGTTAAATGATCCTGCAAACATCGAGGTGGATGCTTTTTCGGGTAAAAAATTTACAGGTTCGGTAATTGAAATAGGTAGCTCGGCCAACGTAGTGGGTACCAATGCCGATCAGGTAACCAATTTTACAGTTAAAGTACGCATAGATGCCAATTCTTATACGGCATTGCTTCAAAAAACTGCTGATAACCCATCACCTTTCCGTCCGGGATTAACAGGTACCGTTGATATCAATACCAATCATGTGAAATCTCTTTCGGTTCCGATCCAATCTGTAACCACCCGCGATGAGAAAAAAGATGCCAGTGCCGCTGCCGCAAAGGACGATAAAAAGGTACAGATCAGCGCCCCGGTCAAAGAGTATGTATATGTTTATTCGGCTCCGGGTACGCTAAAGCAGGTACAGGTAACTACAGGTATTCAGAATGATACCTATATCCAGATCCTGTCGGGCTTAAAAGGTGGCGAAGAAGTGGTATCGGCGCCATATTCGGCTATATCAAAAACATTAGCCGATGGCATGAAGGTTCAAAAAGTTGATAAATCAAAATTATTTAATACCGATAGTAAATAATCCTCATCGGTATTAACATCATAAAAAAAGGCTGCTTCAAAATTTTGAAGCAGCCTTTTTTTATTTAATATCGATTGGGTTTAAACTTTTAGACCTCCGAAAATACTGAATAGCATTACGCTCAACACCACAAAAGTGATCAGGATATACAATCTGTCTTTTTCCAGTATAAAGCCTATTAACGAAAAAAAGATGCGTAAAATAGGAGTTGCGATCAGCACCAGTACACCCAATTGTATGATCCCTTTGGCGTTGAATGAACCCACGCCGCTAAAAATTTCACTGATGGTAGTATAGCCTGCCTGCTCACCCACAAATGTATGATAAGCAGGCACACCGTTGTGCTGATATTGATGCAGGTAGATAAGACCTCCTATAAAAACGATCAGGCTGGCGGTGATAACTCCGTATCTTAATAAATAACCAATCAGTTTTTCTATATCCTGATCAGCTGTAAAGGCTTTTGAAAGTATCTTTTTCATGATCTTGTTTGTTTAGAATTTGTGGTTATAACCGTTAAATATCATCTCGGCGGCAACAAAGGTGATAGCCACACAAAAGATGTATTTTAAAACCTTGGGATCCATACGGGTAAGCAGTTTAGAACCGGTGAACGCACCGCCCAATACCCCCAGCATCACCGGGAAAGCGATACCCGGATCCATATAACCTCTTTGTAAATACACCACGGCACTGGCTGCTGCGGTAACCCCGATCATGAAATTGCTGGTAGTGGTGCTCACCTTAAAAGGTATGTGCATAGCCGAATCCATAGCCAAAACTTTTAAGGCCCCGGAACCAATGCCTAAAAGTCCCGACAGAACGCCGGCCAGGGTCATGATAGAAAAACCCGCCCCTACGTTTTTTAATTTGTATTCCACCTCGCCATCTTTAGTAGGATAGCTGCTGTTGAGTTTTAATTTGTAGGATAGCGTGCTGCCTTCGGTTAAGGCTTCCATGTTCTTTTTGCGGAGGGTCATAGCTGCCGAAAATAACAGGATAGCCCCAAAAAGAATGGCTATGGTATTGGTAGGTGTGTATACGGCGATAATGGCTCCGCCAACTGCCCCCACAGTAGTGGCAATTTCCAGGAACATGCCTAAACGGATATTGGTGATACCCTCTTTAATGTACGCGCTTGCCGCACCCGATGAGTTGGCGATAGATGCCAGTAAAGCCGCGCCGATGGCGTAGCGGATATCTACATGAAATACGAGGGTAAGCAATGGAATTACCACTACGCCGCCGCCAAGGCCGGTGAGTGAGCCAACCAAACCGGCCAGGTAGGCTCCTGCCAGTAAGATGAGGGTGAATGTTATAATAGTCATGATATATGGTATTAATAATTATTATTTAAAATTTGCTGTATCAGTTGCTCGGCTTGTTTTACCTTTTTGGCTTTGATAGCCTTAAATAGCTGCTCATGCAGGTGATGGCTCATGGCAAAATGACTGATGCCTTGTGCTTCGCGTTTGGAGAAGAAATCGCGGATGATGAGGGTGAAACTTTCATATAAATCGGCCAGTACGTTGTTTAATGAAGCCTGGGCTATGGCCATGTGAAAAGCGATGTCGGCATCAACACAGGCCTGGCGTTGTTCTGACTGGATAGCCTGTTTTCTTTTTTCCAGAGATTGCTCAATTTGCGCTATGTGTGCTTCAGATCGGTTTTGTGCTGCCAGGCGGACTATCTCGCCCTCCAATAATATCCGCACGGCATTAATCTGGTCGAAGTCGGCATTTTTTAAGCGCTGCTCAATAGTTTGCTCCCTTATAACGGAGTTGACGAATGTTCCGGAGCCCTGCTGTACTTTGAGTATGCCGGCGGTAGCCAGGGTTTTAATGGCTTCGCGGATGGTGGAACGGCCCACGCCATACAGCTGCATCAATTCGGGCTCGGCAGGTATTTTTTCGTTGAGCTTAAATTTGCCCTGCGCTATATCATTCCTGATCTGATTGATTACGCGGCTGCCGAGGGTTTCTTTCTTATCCATATCGCTGATGATTTGATATGTAAAGGTATGATGTTTTTATTTAAACATATGATGTTTAAAAATATTTTTGACATTAGTGTGATGGAGGTGGGAATTGAAGGGGAGAGACAGAGCCTAAGAGGAGGTGTCATGCTGAGCCCGTCGAAGCATGGTGGTAGGGGCTCTGCGCGCGTGCTTAGACGAGCTCAGAGTGACAGGCTTTTTAGGCATTGTATAAATTGTCCCCTAACACAGCAAAAGTTAAACTGTCATCTCGAACGAGGTACGAGAAGAGATCTTATACACGAGATATGCCAATTGTACAAGATTTCTCCTCGTACCTCGTTCGAAATGACAAAATGGAATAATTATTTTGAGATTATTTACTACTCTACCCCCTGCAAACTCATCACCGCCTGATCAAGGAAATTGGGGATCAGGGTACGTTGGGTATGGGTTATTTTGTCGGGATCGTCCAGTCGGTCAAGCATTTCGCGATATTTTACTTCGCCATGCTCATTGATCACTTCCTGCTTTTTTTCATCTCGCAACAACATGGCTTTTATACCGCCGGCATCAGCCTCGGGGTGAAATTGGGTAGCGAAAAAGTAATCGTTATAACGGATGGCCATCATGGCACGGGGCAGATCAACATGCGGGCGCTCTTTTTCAATGGCTACCAGCTGCATACCCAGTTCCTGGAAACGTTTTTCATTAGGGTTGATTACCTGCCAACTGCGGGAGTCGACTGCATAAAATGGATCGCCCAAGCCCTCAAAAACAGGTTCATGTGCGCCTGCAGCGGTTTGGTTAACCGGCAGCACCCCAAATGATGGCGAACGGCGCATATTGATATCGCCCAGTTTATAATGGCGGCACATTAACTGGAACGAGTGACACACAAACAGGGTATGCTTTTTATCGGTAGTGTTGGAGAGGTTATGATCTTCCAGTTTTTCTATCAGCCTGAAATATTTTTTCTCCCATTCGGTGCCTTCGGATATCAGCGGATCGCCCGGGCCTCCGCTTGAAATATAGATGTCGAAATTGGTGCCCGGCATCTCACAGCGCCTGCGTACATCAAATATCTGGTAACTTAAATTAAGCTCGTGCTGTGCTTTATATCTATTCAAAATTTCCTGGAAACCACGCATTCCCTCATTGGCTATCCCATCATATAAGTCGAGTATTGCTACTTTGATTTCCGGTTTTGTTGTCATTTTGTTCTTTTATAATTTGTTAAGCCCGCTCCTTTGAGTAGTAGCCATTGGCAGCTATCCCCAAAAGGATGTCATACTGAGCGCCGTCGAAGAATGGTGGGCAGGCCTCTGCGCTCTACCCTTCGACGGGGCTCAGGGTGACAGCCCTCTTTGTGTTATTCTTTCGTTATACCTTTTTATAGTCTATTACGCTCTGCTAAGGCCGTGGGGTCATAACCCCTTTAAAGTTTGCGAAGTAATATAATCTACCACGTCTACAAAGCTACTGTTTTGTTGGTAAACGGCTAACTGCCTGTCGGCGCCGGTGCCGTGTTCCAGTATTTTGTGCACATATTGCAGATCATCGCGCGAGCCTAATTCGTCCACCACGTCATCCACAAAATCAAGTAGCTCCAATACCAGCGAACGGGTATTTACTTCCATTTCTTTGCCAAAGTCGATCATTTTACCATCGATGCCATATCGGGCCGCGCGCCATTTATTTTCGTTGATGAGCGCACGTGAATAAGTGATGAACTTCATGTTCTGCTGCCGTAGCTTATACAGTTTGGCGCACAGGGCCTGGAACAGGGCGGTAAAGGCGATGGTTTCATCAACCAGCATGGGGCAATCGCAAATGCGGAATTCGATGGTTTCGAAGAAGGGGTGCACGCGGATGTCCCACCAGATCTTTTTGGCATTATCAATACAATTGGTTTTTACCAGCAGCTTAATATAGCTGTCATACTCTTCAATACTGCTGAAAGAATCGGGGATGCCGGTACGCGGAAACTTATCAAACACCTTGGTACGGAAGGATCTGAACCCAGTATTGCGCCCTTCCCAAAAAGGAGAGTTGGTTGACAAGGCAAAAACATGCGGCAGAAAATACCTAACCTGGTTGGCTATATGGATAGCCATATCGCGCGACTGGATGCCTACATGTACATGCAAACCAAAAATAAGATTGGAGCGGGCGGCTTCCTGCATTTCGTCCACAATTTCAAAATAACGCGGATGATCGGTGATCAGCTGATGCTGCCAGTGCGAAAACGGATGTGTGCCCGCTGCACCAATACGTAAACCAATATCGCCGGCCAATTGGGCCACCGTGGTTCGCAGCTTGCTTACCTCCTGACGGGCTTCCTGGGTGTTATGGCAAATATGCGTGCCCACCTCCACTACGGCCTGGTGCATTTCGGCCTTTACCTGATCCTCGTGGATCTTTTGCGCGCTATCCACAATTTTTTGCTCATGCGATTTTAATTCCCTGGTCACGGGATCAATCACCATAAATTCTTCTTCAACACCTAAGGTAAACTCGTTCATAATTGGTTAGGTTATAGTACTCATTCAAAATCCCCTCTTGAGAGGGGGCGGGCCTGGCTGTGCGGTGGCTGGGGTGTGTTCTACTATTTGCAATAAACACACCCCTTCACCTCTCTCAAGAGGGGAATCGCGCTTGCCCTGCACTTTTTATTTTTTGGCAGCAGGTTTTTTGGCTGCTTTCTTTACCTCTTTTTCCTTTTTTACTTTTGCTTCAGGTTTGGCCTTTGCCTTTAAGGGCTGGGCGACTTCCTTAACCGGAGCAATCGCTTTCACCACTTTGGCTGCTTTATTTACTTTGCTCTCCGTTTCCACAGGCGGATTCACCTTACCAATATAAATTTCCTTTTTTACCGGTTTGGGACTCACCAGCGGAGTTTTAGCAGCTGATGTTTTTACATATTCGCCCCAGGTAAGGTTGTCCAGACCGGCTTTTTGTTTTTTGGCGCGATCGATGGCATAATCGGCGGCGGTTTCCACCACCCAGTCAAAATTTTCCTGGCCCACGCTGGTTACTTCGGCATCTGGAGCTGGGTTGCAAAAATCAATCGCGTAGGGGATGCCATCACGCACGGCAAATTCAACCGTGTTAAAATCGTAACCCAGGTACTGGTTCAGTTTGATCACATAATCTTTAACCGTATCCAATAGTTTTTTAGCCGCCGGTGCCTTGCCATGTTCATAACGCAGATGATGCGGGTTGCGTGGTTCATATTGCATAATGCGTACATGCTTGCCTCCAATGCAGTAGCAGCGGAAATAATCATCAAACACCACCTCTTCCTGCAGCATCATTACGTACTGCTTAGTTTGATCATATTTGCTGAAAAAATCATCCCGGTTTTGCAGTTGGTAAACCTCTTTCCAGCCGCCACCATCAAAAGGTTTCATATAGGCTGGGAAACCCACATAGTTGAATATGCCATCCCAATCTAAAGGGTAGGCCAGGTTGCGGAATGATCTGTCGGTAGTATCATCGGGCAGTTCTTTGGAGGGTAGTATCACCGTTTTGGGTACAGGAACACCCAGCTTCACGGCCAGCGCGTTATTGAAGAATTTTTCGTCGGCGCTCCACCAGAATGGGTTATTGATCACCGCGGTACCACAGATAGCCGCGTTTTTGAGGGCGGCCCGGTAAAAGGGGACATCCTGTGATATACGGTCGACGATCACCGCGTAATCCAATGGCTCAGCCTGTAAAACCTTATCGATACGTACAAACTCTGCCGAAATATTTTTTTCGGCCTTTTGATTGATCCGATCAACAAATGCCTGTGGAAATGAATTTTCCTGTCCGAATAAGATGCCTATTTTTTTCATGGTAGATGGGGTTAAACGCTAATTTCTAAACTCTAAATCCTAAAACGAATCGATAATTCTTTGTCTTGATTCCTGACTCTTATTCTTGTCTCTATTTATTGCCTTTATTTCTTGCCGTGTCTTGATTCCTGGTTCTTGATTTCTTGCTTCTATTTTATCGTTGACAAATAATGCGGGAACATTTCGCGCCAGATGGGCCAATCATGATTGGCAAAAGGGCGGATATCCAGCCAATGTTTAATGTTTTTTTGATTTAAAATGTTTGATAACTGCAGGTTATATTCTTTGCAGATGTCGTGCTCCGAGGTTCCCAGGATGATATTCATGTTCCATAAATCCGGGGCATTATCACCCGGTAAAAAATCAACAGGGTTATTGTAAAATATATCGTCGTTATAAAAGCCATCGGTAAACATTTTGATATCAAACGCGCCGCCCATGGTAAACAGGTTGCTTACTTTCTCTGGATGCTTAAAGGCGAAGTTGGCCGCATGGTAACCGCCAAAACTGCAGCCCGCCATAACTACTTTACCCACGCCGGTTTCGTGCATGGCCCAGGGTACCAGTTCGTCAACCAGCATTTTATCGTACCGTGTATAGTTACGGGCACGATCGGCGGGAGATATGCCTTCGTTGTACCAGCTGCGGTCGTCTATGGTGTCGGGACAGTAGATCTTGACCAGGCCCTGGTCAATAAACCACCTCACGCTTTCTATCAAGCCAAAATCCTTATTCTGATAATAGCGACCCTTAGTTGTGGGGAACAGGATCACGGGATAACCGCGATCGCCAAACACCAGCATTTCCAGGTCGGCACTTAAATTTGGCGAATGCCAGCGGTGATATTTTTCGGTCAAAATAATAGATTTTTGGTTTCAGAAGGTAAGTTAAGTGGTTTGACTGAAAAAGGCAACAGTCTGATAAATTAAAGGTTAGGGGTAAAAACAAAAAGTATTTTTACTTTTGCACCCTTAAAATTTGACGAAAGATGTATTGGGGCTGGGCTGAAACAGAAATGACGATCACCAAAAAAAATATCACTATAAATTCTGCATTACTTAATCGCGAGGTTACCTGCACACTGGTTATGCCCGATGAGCAGGAACTTACAGAACCACTAAACTTGTTGTTATTGAATGATGGGCAGGAGCTGGAAAATCTGCAATTACTGGCAACACTGGAGCAATTGTATAACACCAATCGCATAAAACCTGTGTTGGTAGTGGTTATACATGCTGGTGAAGACCGCATACAGGAATACGGTATAGCCGGTAAACCTGATTTCAAAAAGCGCGGCTCCAAAGCCGATGTTTATACAGTATTTATAAAAACCGAATTGCTGCCACAAATCAAGGAGGAGACGGGTATCAATGATTTTGAAACGACAGCCTTTGCGGGCTTTTCATTAGGCGGATTATCGGCTTTTGATATTACCTGGAACAATAGCGATGTGTTTGATAAAGTGGGTGTGTTTTCCGGATCGTTCTGGTGGCGGAGCAAGGACCTGGCCAAGGGCTATACCGATGCCGACCGGATCATGCACGCGGTTATCAGGAATACTATAGGTAAACCTGATCTGCAATTCTGGCTGCAAACCGGTACCAAAGATGAAACCACCGACCGCAACAAAAATGGCATTATCGACGCTATTGACGACACCATCGATCTGATCAAAGAACTTGAAAACAAGGGCTATACACGCCCCGATGATATACAATATGTAGAGCTGGTTGGTGGTACCCATGATACCGCCACCTGGAGTAAAGCGCTGCCTAAGTTTTTGATCTGGGCTTTTGGGCGATAGTGATTTCTATGTAAAATTTAGTTAATCAATAGGTTAAAAGAATAGGTGTTTACGCTTTTTTGGTAATTATATTGTATAAATGTTTGCGGATAAACCCACAATCCTTTAAAATGCCATATATTAAGCTTACCTTTGCGCCAAATTTTAGGGAGCATTTTCATGCAAAAAATAAGAAACATCGCGATTATCGCACACGTTGACCACGGTAAAACCACATTGGTTGACAAAATATTGCACAGCTGTTCAATATTCAGGGACAACGAATCAACCGGTGAACTGATACTGGACAATAACGATCTGGAACGTGAACGTGGTATCACCATCGTTTCAAAAAACGTTTCGGTTAGATACAAAGACGTTAAGATCAACATTATTGATACCCCGGGTCACGCCGACTTTGGTGGCGAGGTGGAACGCGTATTGAAAATGGCCGATGGTGTATTATTACTTTGTGATGCTTTTGAAGGCGCCATGCCTCAAACCCGCTTTGTAACCCAAAAGGCTTTGGCTTTAGGCTTAAAACCAATTGTGGTTGTAAACAAGGTTGATAAAGAAAACTGTCGTCCGGAAGAAGTTTACGAACAGATATTTGAATTATTCTTCAACCTTGAAGCTACCGAAGAGCAACTGGATTTCCCGGTTATCTACGGTTCATCAAAACAAGGTTGGATGAGCACCGACTATAAAAAACCAACAGAAGATATCTTCCCGTTGATGGACGCCATTTTGGAAAACATTCCACCGGCACCTATCGCCGAAGGTACCCTGCAAATGCAGATCACTTCTTTGGATTACTCCTCTTTCGTAGGTCGTATCGCTATTGGTCGTGTGGCCCGTGGTACTATCAAAGAAAACCAGCCGGTTTCCTTAGTAAAACGCGATGGTACTATCCAAAAATCAAGGATCAAAGAGCTTTATACCTTTGAAGGTCTGGGTAAAGTACGTGCTACCGAAGTAGGTTCTGGTGATATCTGCGCCGTTGTAGGTATCGATGGTTTTGACATTGGTGATACTATTGCCGATTTTGAAAAACCAGAACAACTGGAAGTTATCAAAATTGATGAGCCTACCATGAACATGTTGTTCACCATCAATACTTCACCTTTCTTTGGTAAAGAAGGTAAATTTGTTACTTCACGCCACCTGCGCGATCGTTTGTTTAAAGAGATGGAGAAAAACCTGGCGCTTAAGGTTGTTGAAACCGAATCGCCTGATTCATACCTGGTGTATGGTCGTGGTATCCTTCACTTGTCAGTACTGATCGAGACCATGCGTCGCGAAGGTTATGAATTACAGGTAGGTCAGCCACAGGTTATCGTTAAAGAAATTGACGGTGTTAAATGTGAGCCTATCGAGTCGTTAATTGTTGATGTACCGGGCGATGTTGCCGGTAAAGTAATTGAGTTGGTAACACAACGCAAAGGCGAACTGTTGATCATGGAGCCAAAAGGCGACTTACAGCACTTAGAGTTCGAGATCCCATCACGCGGTATTATCGGTTTACGTAACAACGTACTGACTGCTACTGCCGGTGAAGCTATCATGGCACACCGCTTTAAGGCTTATGAGCCATGGAAAGGTGTTATCCCTGGTCGTTTAAATGGTGTATTGGTATCTATGGATACTGGTAAAACTACCGCTTTCGCGATTGATAAATTACAGGATCGTGGTCGTTTCTTTATCGATCCGGGTGTTGATATTTACGAAGGACAGGTTTTAGGCGAGCACATTCGCGATAACGATTTGGTGATCAACTTAACTAAAGGCAAGCAGTTAACCAACATGCGCGCATCTGGTAGCGATACCAACGTACGTATAGCACCTGCTATCAAATTCTCGTTAGAAGAATCAATGGAATATATCCAGGCTGATGAATACATTGAGGTAACCCCACAAAGCATCCGTTTGCGTAAGATATTCCTGAACGAAAACGAAAGAAGAATTAACGCTAAAAGGTTTGTTAATCAATAATTAACAGATCTTCAATAGATATAAAAGCCTCCAGGATTTTCCCGGAGGCTTTTTTTATGCTTAATAAATATATTTATGAAATCAAAATGAATAATATGTTTATATTATTCATTTTTTATTATTTTGATATATGAATTATCAAAATAATGTCATTTAATAATTGTTTTGTGTATTAAGAAAGGTGTTTTTTTATACTTTTATTTTGATTTATAGTTGTTTATGTATTTATGATATTGAGTATTTATTTAATATAAAAAATATATAAATTAAATACAATAGTTGTAGATTGCCGTAAATAAAAACCTATAACAACACAATGACAACATTCAAAAAAAATCTTACACATGCTGTAATAGGCATGCTGTTAACAGGCGTATTTGCCTCATGTCAAAAAAGTAACGACAAAACCGTTGACCCGACTTCCAAACAAGCATCAGCTTCAAACAAAAGTGTAAATGGTATTACTGGTACCTCTATCGCTGTAGAAGTTGGTGCTGTGAGCAAAAAAAGCAGCGGTACGCTTGACCTGTTTGGCAGAAGCACCACCAACACCTTATTACACAAGAGCTGGACAAGTGCCAGCGGCTGGACCGCATGGGAAGATTTAGGTGGTAACATCGTTTCTGCACCAGCCGCGTCTTCAAGACAATCAAACGCTATCAACGTGTTTGCACAAGGGCCAACCGGTCACCTCATGCAAATCTATTATGTAGATGGCCAGGGCTGGTCGCCATGGATCGATCTGGGGGGTAATATCACCTCCGCTCCTTCATCCACATCACAAACAGCCAATGATCTTTCTGTTTTTGCAAAAGGTGCAAATAACGATCTGGTTGTGCTTACCTGGAATGCCGGATCGGGATGGGGCTCATGGGCAAGCCTGGGAGGCACCATTACTTCGGCTCCTGCTGCTATTTCCAGAAGCTCAACTACTACCAATGTTTATGCTAAAGGAGCTAACAACAATCTGGTGCAAATCTATTCAGTTTCGGGCAGCTGGTCAGCATGGACCGATCTGGGCGGTACCATTTCATCTGCGCCAAGCGCGATAACCCGTTCAGCTAATGACATCAATGTTTATGCTAAAGGTACATCAAACACCCTGAAACAAATTTACTGGACAGCAAGCGCTGGCTGGTCGGCCTGGACAGATCTGAATGGCAGCATCACCACAGCTCCCGCAGCAGTTGCAAGAGATGCTAACAACATTAACGTGTTTGCTTTAAACAATACCGATCTGCAGCAGATCTACTGGACCTCGGCCGGTGGTTGGGTTAACTGGTTCAACATGCCTCAATAAGAAATACATTAACTGATCAATTAACAGGGGCGGTGCTTTTATAGCGCCGCCTTTTTTGTTACTTCATTTGCTTGTAACCACCAATAGCAGGAAGCCAAAAATGCCAAAAAGTGGGTTTACATGTTTTAGCTCATTTATTATTAAAAATAAACATAAGTAATTGATTATAAGTTATATAAAATAATGTTAACCAAAAAAAGTGTAAACCATGTAAACCCACTTTTTTAGTAAAAAATCTCGCTGCTGTGTATACTTTCGCTCGTTGCAAACTGTAAGTGTGGGGCGCTAAACAGAGCTTGGGAGTGTGCGATTCCCCTCTTGAGAGGGGGCAGGGGTGTGTTATTCTGCTTAATGAACACACCCCTGCCATTACACAAGCCAACGCGCCCCCTCTCAAGAGGGGAGTTTGATGCCTGCGCTCGTTTGCAACAAATACTTAACATGGCTGAGCGTTTATAACGCAAGTCTGTAACCGAAAATGTTATCGGCCTTTCAGCTTCGCGATAGCGCCATCAATAATGCTGTTGATATCTTCGGATAGCTTCAAAAAGTAAACGGCCGGCAGATAAAGCGCAGTGATAAATGCGGTGCGCACCATGGTATCAACATAATAATTACCGACGTGAAGCGGAAGTATCCAAACCGATAAATAATAAGCCAGTATGCCGGTTGCCAGCGCCAGTACGCACTGAATAGTGAATGGCTGCATACCAAATTTGATCCAGATAAATATATACCTGAACAGGTTAAAAACAAAATAAGTTATGGCCGAAGCTATGGCCGATCCGGTAATACCATAACGTGGGATCAGCAGCAGGTTGGCCACAATAATAAGTACCACCAATAGGAGGTTAAACAGCGCCTCATATCTGAAATATTTTGATGTGGCCATAATCACCCCATTGATACCTGTTGATGCCTCTATCAAAAAACCCATACTTACAAAAAATATGGCGTATTTTCCTGCACTGTATATGTGCGGTGAAATCCCCAAAATATTATCGATACTGGCCCACATCAGTATAAACAGGAATAAGGAGGCGATAAGTTGTGTTACACAGCTTTTTTCATACACGGTACGGATATTTTTAAGATCGTTGCTTTTCCATGATTCAGATACAATGGTATAAGCAATGCTGTACAGTGAACGTGTAGGTAAGGAGATAATGAGGCCAAAGTTAAAGGCCAGTGAATATATAGCAGTTGAGCTGAGGCCGAGTTTTTTAAAAATGAGGTAATTGTCTACATTCTGAATAATAACAGGGGCCATTCCTGTTAGTATGGTAAAAAAGCAAATGCCGATGAGCTTATTAACCATATCGCGGGTTAAAAATGCCATGTCTGGCTTAAGCGAAAATTGGCCATCGCGTATGATCCGGGCTACGATAAAAAAGGTGGGTATCAGGTTGGCCACCAGCCACAGCCACATAAAATTCTCAAAACTGATAAGCCTAAAATAGATGAGTATAATAGGTACCAGTATAAATACCCTTTTGGTAAACTCACGCAGTATAAGACCTGTAGTCATGTTATAAAGCATGCGGGCGTACAGGTCAAACACATTAAAAAATAACGTAAAAACAGTAAGCGGCACCAGGTACCAGTAATATACACTAAAGAGGGGCGATGATTTGGCCGAACTGCCATCTGTACTATGGCTCACGATCTGGTCTTTAAACAACCAGGCTATCAGTACAAATAAAATGGTACCCACTAATGACACCATAGAGGCCAGGAACAGGTAGCCGTGATGTTTTTTTTCATCACTGCGGAAGTAAGGAAAATACCGGGCAGTACCGTTAAATCCCAGTATGGAGAATTGCGCAAACACCAAAGGGGCCGATGTCAACATGGCTATCAAACCATATTCGGCCGGACTTAAGGAATGGGGCATCAGGTAATTGATAGATAGAAAACCGATAAGCACCCCCAAATAGGAATATATGGTGCCTTTAATGGTTTGTTTTTTTATGATGCCCATTCAGTTAGTTGGCCGTGTTACGGGTTAAAATGATAATTTTGAAATGCAAATGGCAAATATAAAATATAAAGTGTGTGTGTTAACGCTTACCTACGCAAATAGGTGGCAATTTTTGGAGCAGGTACTAAAACGCGTGCTGTCATTTGCCCCGGTAACACAGGTAGTGGTAGTGAATAATGCCGCGCTTTATAATGTAGAAGAATGTGCCGACGGATTGAACGATAACCGTGTAAAGGTTTTAAACAATGCCGAAAACCTGGGCTCAGCAGGCGGTTATAAACAAGCTTTGGAATACGCTTACCAGCAAACAGATGCCGATATGGTTTGGCTGCTGGATGATGATAATCTGCCGGGTGAAAACTCGCTGGATATTCTGCTCCAAAACTGGGAACAAACAGCAGAAGCCAACGATAAAAAGGCCTTATATTGCCTGCGCGAAGACAGGCCACCCCATGTAAAAATAGCACGCGGCGAGGACCCGGGCAGATATTACCTGGTGCCTGATAATTTTATGGGCTTCAGCATATTCAACATCTTTAAAAATCGTTTATCTAAAGCACGTGATAAGTTTTCGGGCGTATCGGCGTATTTGTCAAAGGCTGCCATGCCTTATGTGCCTTACGGCGGCTTGTTGATGCACCGTGCCATGATCGGACTGATCGGTTTTCCCTACGAACAGTTTTATCTGTATGTAGATGATTCGGAGTATACCTACCGCATCACCAAAAACGGCGGAACCATATGGCTGATCCCGGAATGTAAAGTGTTGGATATCGACCAGTCGCAAGGCTTAACCTATCAGCCCAAAGCCTTCCATTCGCATTTGCTCGATCAGTGGAGTTTCCGCACCTATTACGCCGTCAGGAATCGGATGTATTTCTACGCGCGTAACGCGGTGGATTCGGCTTTGATTTTTTCGATTAACAAAAACTTGTACCTGTTTTATCTGTGGATCATCAGTATCCTGAGTTCCAAACAGCAGGAGTACCGGAAATTCTTAACCGCCGTGAATGATGGGCTGAAGGGAAAAATGGGTAAGGCCGGGCCTGGGAAATGGTGATTTTGAGAAGAGGGGAGTTGAAAATCAAGCTTCAGTGAGAAATCGCATGAAGCATAAACGACTCACCCGGTCTACGCTTCGCTATACCACCCTCTCTCCGGCTTTGCCGTAAAGAGGATAAGGAAAAGATTTGTCATGCTGAACGTAGTGAAGCATCTATTATTGAACTTTTCCATTATAAAATAGATCCTTCGTTCCTCAGGATGACAAAAACTAAGAGAAGAGTCCCTCTATGCGCAAAGCGGAGAGAGGGGTGACGAGCGCAGCGATGTCGGGGTGAGTTGAAAAATTTTACCTGCTTAAAAACATAAACATTAAAGTGATAGTTTTACATTCGTAAACTCATGCAGGAATCAATTATTGGCGGAAACTATAAAACCGCGTACGATCAGTTTTATCAAAAGCACGACGAGGCCTGGCGTATGCTCAGCGCCAAATACAAGGCGCAGCATATCATCGATGTTTGCCGCGGACTCAATTTTACCAAAGTGCTGGAAGTAGGTGCGGGCGATGGCAGTATCCTCAAAATACTGTCGGATAATAACTTCGCGGCGGAGTACCATGCTGTCGAAATATCGGGTAGCGGGGTAGAGTATATTCAGTCGCGCGGTATTAAAGGCCTGGCATCGGCACAGGTATTTGATGGTTATAAGCTGCCTTTTGATGATGATAGCTTTGACCTGATCATCCTGTCGCACGTACTGGAACATGTGGAGCACGAGCGCCTGTTGCTGAGCGAGTTAAAACGGGTAGGCAAACAATGTGTTATTGAAGTGCCGCGCGATTATAAAACCGGGGTGGATGCCCGCATTAAACATTTTTTGGCTTATGGCCACATCAATGTGTATACGCCAACATCGCTGCGCTACCTGCTGCGCACCGAAGGTTTTGAGATCGAGAAGGATCTGACATCGATGATCGAGCCCGAAGTAACCCGCTTTAACGCTTACGTAAATCAGAAAAAAGCGAAAAGCTTTGTGAAAAATCTGAAAATAGCCGCTGAGTTTACCGTAAAACAAAGCCTTGGAAAAATTTTCGGAAAAAAAATAACCGAACAATTTGCCAACGCTTATACCGTTTTGTGTAAGAAAGCCAGCGATCAACCAGAATTGTTTTAATAGTATCAAGTTTTAGTATCAAGTAATTAGTATCAAGTATCAAGACTTTTTAAAACCATGAGCTCCGTTTTGCGAAGCTGTCTTGATACTTGATACTCGCTACTTGATACCCAGCGAATACCCAACCCAAAAATAACTATGCAACAGCTTGCCCCTATAGCGCTATTTGTATACAACCGGCCCGATCATACACGCCGTACCCTGATCCATTTGCAAAAAAATGTACTGGCAGAGGAATCGAGGTTATACATTTTTTGTGATGCCGCCAAAACCGATGCCGACCGCGATAAGGTGGAGCAGGTAAGGCAAATAGCCCGCGAAACTACCGGCTTTAAATCGGTAAGGGTTATTGAGCGCGATCATAACCTGGGTTTGGCCGAATCCATTATCAGCGGGGTAACGCAGTTAGTGTATGAGTATGGCAAGGTAATTGTTTTTGAGGACGACTTGCTGTCATCGCCCTATACATTGGAATATTTTAACGAGGCCTTAACCTATTATGCCAGCCAGGAAAAGGTGATGCATATCGGTGCCTACATGTACAACCTCAAGGATAAGGATCTGCCCGAGTCATTTTTTTATCGGGCGGCCAGCAGCTGGGGCTGGGCAACCTGGGCACGCGCCTGGAATCATTTTGAACCGGATATTGATAAGCTGATAGCCCAGTTTGATACGCTCAGCATCATCCGTTTTTCGATAGAAGGTAAGATGAACTTCTGGCGGCAGATACAGGAATTTAAAGCCGGTAAAAACAATTCCTGGGCCATTCGCTGGTATGCCTCTATCTTTTTAAAAGGTGGTCTTACGCTTAACCCGGCGCGCTCACTCATCAACAACATCGGGCACGATGGCACCGGCGTACACTCTAACCGCGAGAACATGTACGATGTGCACATCTCGCAGCAGCCCGTTAAAAAATTCCCCGATGTAATTGAGGAAAACGAAAAAGCCTACCAGGCCATCAAACATTTCCTTGCCCACCGCAAAGGCAACCTGTTTAAACGCATGGTAAGGTTTGTGAAACAAAAGGTAGGGTAGATAACAATACAAATTTGTCATCTCGAACGAGGTACGAGGAGAGATCTTATACGCAGAATAAGCTAATTGCAAAAGATTTCTCCTCGTGCCTCGTTCGAAATGACATAAAGGAATTGCCTCTCCCCAATTTTTACCCCATCAAAAAAATCAGTATATTTGTATATACCACGGCCCGGTTATCCGATCAAAAAGGATAACCGGGCTGTTTTGTTAAAGGAAAAATAGCGTTAAAAATCGACTGTTTTTTGCATGGTTATTTGACAATCAATAAATTAATACTTTTTAAAGTTTTAAAAACACGTTAAAACTGCTTTGAGATTTGTTAAAAAGTGTTAAAATGAGGGTTTTAAATAAATTTTTGGCTGTTTTTACCCCGTTTTTGAGCAAAAAAGTGTTAAAATTTGAGGTTTAAAAAGTTTTTACGAGAGTGATCAGGACAAAAATGTTAAAATGTCATCACGCAAAAATTGGGTAAAAACAAAACGAGTTTTTAGCACCAGCCGGTATTTGGGTTCGGCCCGAATAAATGTATTTTTGGAACATGTTAAAAGTAGTGCATCTGAATACCTATGATGGCAATGGCGGTGCGGGCCGGGCCTGTATGCGGCTAAACCGGGCACTGCTCAGTCAAAACGTCGATTCAAAGGTCATCGTGCACTATAAGTTTGGGAAAAATCCGCAGATAGGCACTTTTAACAAAAATCCGGTACAGAAAGCCTATGCCGCAGCTACTATTATCCTGGAGCGAATTCTGGCCAAAAGGTATCTGAAACCATTATCGCGCACCCCATTTTCATTTACCTGGTTTGGGCGGTCGGTTATCCGCTACTCTGAGGTGAAAAACGCCGATATTATACACTTGCATTGGATAAATCACGGTTTCCTGGATCCGAAGCACATAGCCCAGATAGCCAAACTAAATAAGCCTGTGGTGTGGACCTTTCATGACAGTAATGCCTTTACCGGCGGCTGTCATGTACGCTATGCCTGTGATCATTATATGCGGGAATGCGGTAATTGTCCGCTGCTGATCCATGAAGGCGAAAACGACATTTCGCACAAAATATGGCAGCAAAAACGCAAAGCTTATGATGTGCTCGATTTTGCCGTAGCCGCTCCAAGTACCTGGATGCAGGCATCGGTAAAAAACAGCAGCCTGATGCTGGAGAAGGCGGTAAATCATATCCCCAATACCCTCGAAACCGATATTTTTAAACCCGCAGATAAAAGGCGGGCCAAACAGAAAGTGGGATTGTCCACAGATAAATTTATTTTCCTGAGTGGTTTTATGCCATCGCGAAAGGATCTGCACAAAGGTACCCAATACCTGCTGGATAGCCTGGAACTACTGAAACAGCATTTAGGCGCAAATGCCGACCAGGTAGAACTGGTGATATTTGGCAATCGGGGAACAGAAGGCGTGCCCGATTTTCCGTTCAAGACCAGCTTTTTGGGTACGATCAATAACGATGAAATGCTTGCCCAATGTTATGTCGCGGCAGACGCTTTCCTGATACCATCGTTGGAAGATAATTTGCCCTACACGGTAATGGAGAGCCTGGCCTGCGGAACGCCCGTTATAGCCTTTACAACCGGTGGCATATCAGATATGGTGCAGCACGAATATAACGGCTACCTGGCTACTTATAAATCGGCAGAGAGCTTTACGGATGGCATGGAGTGGATCATCAAACATCCTGACCATGAACTGCTACAGCAGCAGGCAAGGCAAACTATTATGGATAAGTTTTCGGAGGAAGTTATCGCCCAAAAGCATATCCGCCTTTACCAAAGCTTGTTGCAAAAGGAGGATGCTGATGTTTGAACCTAAGCTGAGCGTAATTACCATTGTGTATAATAATGTGCGAGATATTGAGCGCACGATGCTTTCGGTTATAAGCCAAACTTATACCAATATCGAATATATTATTGTGGATGGCTTGTCAACCGATGGCACGCTGGATATGATCAGTAAATACCACGACCGTATCAGTAAACTCATCAGCGAAAAAGACAAAGGTATTTATGATGCTATGAACAAGGGCCTGGCCATGGCTACTGGCGATTACGTTATTTTCATGAACTCAGGCGACGAGTTTTATGACCCTGATACCGTAACCGCCGTATTCGCATCAGCTGAAGATGCCGACATTTACTATGGCGAAACAGAAATGATGGACGATAGCGGGCAAAGTTTGGGGCAGCGCAGGCATCAGGCCCCTGCGGTTTTTACCTGGCGTAGTTTTAAATATGGCATGAGCATTAGTCACCAGGCTATTTATATCAGGCGTAGTTTAGCCGATCCCTATGATAACCGCTATAAGCTCAGTGCCGATATAGACTGGATCATCCGCGCAGCCAAAAAGGCTAAAAAAATAGTGAACGTGAACAGGTATGTAGCCAAATACCTGGTAGGGGGGATGTCCAAAAAGAAGCATCGCCAAAGTCTAAAGGAGCGTTTTGACATTATGAAACGGTATTACGGATTGATCCCTACCGTTTTCAATCATTTTGTAATAGCCTTTAATCTGGGCTGGTATTGGCTCAAAAACAAGCGTACAAATGACTAACCCGCTTTTTTAATGCATAAAAAAAGCGATGGATATTAAACCCATCGCCCTTCATTAATATAGTTAAGCCTTATGCTTTTTTGGCGGCAGGCTTAACTGCAGGTTTCTTTTTGGCTTCGGTGTAAATAGCACCACCAAGAGCCAATACCAACAAAATAGATCCAGCTAAAGAGATATTTTCGCCGGCATAGTAAGATGTTGGGTGGAATATGAATTCGATCTTGTGGTTACCAACTGGTATCTGCGCGGCACGTAAAAGATAGTCAGCACGGAAGTATGGTTTTTCAACACCATCAATCAGCATTTTCCAGCCTTTGTCATAATATATTTCAGAGAAAACTGCTATTTGTGAGGCAGTTGAACCACTTTCGTATATTAAATGCTCTGGTTTATAGCTTACCAGTTTAATAGTTGCCGAAGGAACATTTCCTAATGATTTTTCGTCTATTAAGCTTTTGTATTGTTTATCAACAATAGCTTCGTCTTTAGGGGAAAAGCTACTAATTGCCTGCATTTCCTGGTCTGCATTTTCAGCGTATTTGATGCTCTTAACGAACCATGCATTGCCACATGCGGTTTGGTTAGCCTGCATGGTTGCATTACCTGTTTTAGGATCAGTATTAATAATGTATTTGGTGTTTAGCATATCCAAAACATCCTGATTTACGCTTTTGGTAAATTGATTTTGAATCAGCTCATCAAAACGTCTTAATCTGGCTGAATGGAATCCCCCTACTGTTTTATAAAAATAAGAGGAATGCGAATCATGGAAAGGATCTCCATAGCTCATATCAAATACCCTGAAATTGGGATCAGGATCTTTCATGATAAATTGGTCAACTTCACGAGGTGTATATTGCTGTTCCAGATCAGATTTTGCTACAAAATTACTGTCTTTTAAGTAACGCTTATCAACACCCCACATATCAAACAATACAATAGCGGCCAAGGCCAAAGCAGCCATATTTGTTTTTATTTTTTGTTTGATCAGCAGCCATATCAGGCCGGCAGTTAATAGTACAAAGATCAGTGAGCGTATAGCATCGGCACGCTCCAAGCTTGTCCTGTCATCAACAAAATCACTTGCAATGGAATTAGCTAATGAGGTATTGCCTTTAAATATCTGGGTTAGATTATTAACAAAAGCTAAATGATCGTCTGCCTTAAAGCTTAATATGACATCGGGTATGGCTATCATAATCAGTAGTAGCCCTCCGGTTATATATAAAGCTATCTTGCCACGTTTCAAAATAAAAGCTTTATCAGTATTAGTTATAACCTCGTTGATGGCCAGTAACGCGAGTATTGGGAAACAAAGTGATGCTATAACCAAAGTAGACTCAACTGCCCTGAACTTGTTGTACATCGGCACATAGTTGAAGAAAAAGTCAGAAATGAAAGGAAGATTCTTACCAAATGACAAAAACATGCTTAGCAAAACAGCACTTAGCAGCCACCATTTTATCCTGTTTTTAACGATCAGTAAGCCTAAGATAAACAAGAAACACACAGCGGCGCCAAAATACCAGGGGCCAAATGTGCTTGGTTTATTGCCATAGTATAACTGTTGTGAGGCAAAACCACGGGCTTGTTCAGGATCAACTCCGTTGTCGGTAAGCGCTTTCACTACCTTGGAGTCATCAGCCGCAACAGTACTGCTACCACCACCATAGGCATTGGGTATTAAAAAGGTAAGGCATTCGCCTACACTTTGACTCCAGGTATACGCATAGTCTTTATCCAGACCGTGATTTGGCCCGGTTGTTCCTTTCTGCGTTAAATTGGCTTTACCTCTTATGGTATACTGACTATATTCATAAGTAGTCCATAAAGTGCTCGCATTTACAGCAATTGCCAGTACGATGCCAATCACTAAATAACCAATAGATTTTAAAAATGGCTGGAGTTTTTTATCTTTTATAGCATGATAAAGCTCAATGCCCAACAATATAGCAATGGTTAAGAGCAGGTAATACGTCATCTGAACGTGATTGCTCCTGATTTCCATCGCAAGAAAAAATGCTGTAATGGAAGCTCCTAACAAGTGTTTTCCTCTTAATGTTAAAATTATACCAGCAAGTATGGGTGCGAAAAAGGCAATAGCATAAGCCTGATTGGAATGCCCGGCAGTAATATAAATGAAGTTATAAGACGAAAAAGCAAAAGCGATAGCACCTGCCGCTGCCAACCATGGTGAAAGCCGTAAAACACTGAATAACAGATAAGCCCCTAAAAGATATAGCAAAACAGTATCAACAGGGTTAGGAAAAACGGCCTTTAAAACATCGATCACATGCGATGTGATGTTGAATGGGAAGGATGCCCATATCTGGTAAGCTGGCATACCGCCAAACATTTGATTTGTCCATAATGGGGCATGTCCGGTTGCTGCCTTAACATCATTGATCTCTTTTTGCATAGATTGCGCCTGAGATACATCGCTCTGAAACAATACTTTGCCCTGTATTATAGGACTAAAGAAATAAGCATAGGAGATTACTAAAAGAATTGCTACAATAATGAAGTGAACACTATTACGCTTAAACCAGTTGTTCATTTAAGTTTTTTGAAATGGATAATATATATTCCTCAAAAATAGAAATTTGAATGACAATTGAGTTACATAATTCGGAATTCGAATATTCGATTTCGGATTTGGGAAAATTTGATGATTTTGGATATTAAAAAGCAGGGTTTGATACTATTTCAAACTAAATTCGAGCATCCGAATGGCAAAGCCCTCTTGAACGCCTTGTAAAAGCAAATCAAAGTGAAAAATTCCGGAAACAGGAATTAGCAATTAAGCTCCCGACTGCGAAGCAGGAAAAATAGTAACACCATGCCTGCAAGGCTTACCACATAAGCAATCACCTGGGCTTTGCTGTAGTCTTCGCGGTTTTTGCGTATGCTGAAAAAGTTATAGAGGGCAAGCGCTCCTAACACCACCCAAAAAAATGTGCCAATCTTAGCACAGGCGGCAAAAAGCTGCAAAGCAACTGTAAACACAATATAATTGGCCACAATAAGTATAACAGCTTCGGGGGTGTTGTTATGGTTTGGGCGTCTTTTGTATACTTCTTCTGGCAGCATATTGATTATTTCACTTCTTCGTAATCAATAAACTCGCCTTCAGAATCGGGCACAGTACTCTTTTTTCCTTGTGGAATATAATCAACCCTAATGGCTCCATCCGGGCGTTTTGATGATTGACGTTGTTGCTGCTGAGCCTGTTGTTGGGCCTTATTCACCACGCTTTCAAAAAGCACAGGAAGCAGGTATCGTACTAAACTGCGTATGATATATAGTATACAAATTGATATGAGTAGAAAACGAATTAAAAGCATCACATTAATTTTTAGCTTACAAATATAAGTTATATAACGTAAAAAATGTTTTAATATGATGTTGGATAGATGTGCAAATGTGCGGCTTACAAATGTGCAGATGAAAAATCTACATCCTCATGATATTCATTTGCACATCCGCACATCTGAAATCTGCACATCTAAAACTTCTCTTCCATCATTTTTTCCAGGGCAAACATCTCATCGCGTAACTTTGCGGCCAGTAAAAAGTCCATATCCTTGGCGGCGGCGAGCATATCTTTTTTAGTGTTGTCGATCGATTTTTTCAGATCGGCTTTGGTCATGTATTGAACTATCGGATCGGCAGCCAGTGATATGGCATCGGCTTCTACATAGGCTTTTTGCACACCTCCCTGGAAGTCGACCACTGAAGTTTGTTCCATGATCTCCTCGCGCGATTTGCCGACTGTTGTTGGTGTTATGCCACGTTCGGTATTATAGGCGATCTGAATGTCCCGACGGCGATTAGTCTCGTCCATGGTAATCTGCATGGAGTCAGTGATCTTATCGGCATACATGATCACCCGGCCACGGTCGTTACGCGCAGCGCGGCCAATAGTTTGTATCAGTGAGCGCTCCGAGCGCAGGAAACCTTCCTTATCAGCATCCAAAATAGCTACCAGCGATACCTCAGGCAAGTCCAGCCCCTCACGCAGCAGGTTGATGCCGATCAATACATCAAATTCGCCCAGTCGCAAACCCCTTAATATCTCTACCCTTTGCAAGGTTTTTACTTCGGAATGGATGTAGCGGCATTTGATACCCAGTCGGTCCATATATTTTGCCAGTTCCTCGGCCATACGTTTGGTAAGGGTAGTCACCAGCACACGGTCGCCTGCTTTGATGGTTTTATCCACTTCGTCCAGCAGGTCATCTACCTGGTTAATTACCGGGCGAACATCGATAACAGGGTCAAGCAAACCGGTAGGGCGTATCACCTGCTCCACCACTACACCGCCCGATTTTTCCAGTTCAAAATCGCCGGGAGTAGCGCTCACATAAATGGTTTGCGGAGCCAGTTTTTCAAACTCCTGGAAGTTGAGCGGACGGTTATCCAAAGCAGCCGGCAACCTGAAGCCATAATCGACCAATGATATTTTGCGCGACCTGTCGCCGCCATACATGGCCCTGATCTGCGGAACGGTTACGTGGCTCTCGTCAATCACCATCAGGTAATCGTCGGGGAAATAATCCAGCAGACAGAAGGGGCGTGCGCCGGGTTGCCGGCCATCAAAAAAGCGCGAGTAATTTTCGATACCCGAGCAGTAGCCCAACTCGCGTATCATTTCCAGATCGTAATTTACCCTTTCTTCCAGACGTTTGGCTTCCAGGAAACGACCATCATCGATAAACTGCTTTTTGCGGGTTTCCAGTTCTTCCTGTATGGCCCAGATGGATTGGGTAAAACGCTCGCGCGGGGCAACGTACAGGTTAGCCGGGTACACGATCATGTGGGTCATTTTTTCGACGGTTTTCCCGGTGGTCACATCAAATGTACTTAGCTCCTCGATGTCATCGCCAAAAAAAGAAATGCGGTATGCATAATCCAGGTAAGCAGGGAAAATATCAACCGTATCGCCCTTTACCCGGAAAGTACCACGTTTAAAATCGGCGGTAGTGCGGGCGTAAAGTATCTCGACCAGCCTGTGCAAAAAGGCGTTACGGCTAATGCGTGTACCTACCGCGAACTTGAAAACCGAGTCGGCAAAGTCGTCAGGATTACCCATACCGTAGATGCAGGATATGGATGATACCACGATTACATCCCTGCGGCCCGACATTAAGGCCGAAGTGGTACGCAAACGCAATTTTTCGATCTCTTCGTTTATTTGCAGGTCTTTTTCAATATAGGTGTTGGTAGTAGGTATGAATGCCTCGGGCTGATAATAGTCATAGTACGACACAAAATAGTTCACCGCGTTTTCCGGGAAAAACTGTTTAAACTCGCCGTACAGCTGTGCGGCCAGCGTTTTATTGTGGCTCAGGATCAGCGTAGGCTTTTGTGTTTGCTGTATCACATTGGCGATAGAGAACGTTTTGCCCGATCCGGTAACACCCAGCAGGGTTTGGAACGGATCGCCATTGTTTACCCCTTCAACCAGTTGCCTGATGGCCTCGGGCTGGTCGCCGGTGGGGAAGTATTGTGAGGTTAAATTAAAATCCATGTTGTTATGTAAAAATACAAATATTCCTGCAATAGGTTTTGCAATTCAAAATAAGTACGGGATAATGACAACCTTATGTCAGTAGTTTTTGGCGCGTCAAAAAAAATCGCGATGGTCCGGATCAATTTTTCTTTTTTCTGTGTTGCTGGCGAAAACGAAACTTACAAAATTCAAACTGCCTATTCTGCCCGGGGACTTTTTAAACCCCTTATTTTAACAATTTTCTGCTCAAAATGATAGTGAAATGGGTCTAAAATGCTTGAAAATTTATTCAAAACCATCGATTTTAACACTTTTTAACAAATTTTTGATGGGTTTTGAAAAGTTTAAAAAGTATTAATTTTCTGATTGTCAAATAACTGTAGTAAAAACGAGCGATTTTTAGAGCGTTTTATCTCTTTAACCAAACAGCCCTGCTTACAATTTTCAAAGTAAGCAGGGCTGGCCTGTAGTATTATTAAAGATACGAAAAATATGGCAATAAAAAAAGGTGTCATTGCGAGGAACGAAGCAGAAGCCCCCTCTAAACGGCGGAGCCCTCATGTAATAATCTCCCCCAAAAGGGGAGACTTCAAAAAAGTATTTTAAAGCCCTCTCCTTTGGAGAGGGTTGGGTGAGGCTTCTGCTTAGTGCCTCGCAATAACGCCAGTAGATATTTTATTCAAATTAATTCGTCAACCTACCAATCCGCTTTGCCCGTTCAAACATGCTCAGGCGTTTCATTTGCTCTTCCACTTCGGCTATGGCCAGCAGCAGGTTGTTTTGCGTGGCGGTGAGCTCTGTTAAGGCGGCTATCATTACATCCCAAACGGGTTTCATTTGCTCGATCAGTTCCTGGCCTTTGGGAGTGAGCTGGATGAGGCGTTTCCTTTCATCGGTCTTGTCTTTTTTGGAACGGATCAGTTTTACTTTTTCCAGTTCCTTCAACAAGCTAATGGTAGAAGGGTGGGTGTAGCCAATTTCGTTGGCGATTTCCACCACGCTTAAAACCGATCGCAGGTGCAGGGTATAGATCACCGGGAACCATTTGGGTTCAAAATCAATCCCGTTGGCTTTATATATCAGCACCCCATCCTTCCGCAATTGGTCGCTAAGGCGCTGCAGTCTTGTTGCAATGGCTAAAATGCCCGATTCATCTATCACATTCATGTATAAACCTGTGCTTAGTTTGTCAAATGTAACTGATAAAAAACAGTATCGGCGCTCATTACCGGAAATGCTTTAGGCAGATCTGTTTTGGGCAGCCTGGTAAAACCATTGCGTTCATAAAAGCGGTGAGCTGCTTTGAGTACCTCAACAGTACCCAGGTAAATATCATTGATCTGGTTTTGGCGGCAATAATCAATCAGGGTATCCAGTAACGATTGGGCTAAACCCAGTTCCTTGCCCCGGTATTCTTTACGTACAAACATTTTACGGATGGCGCCTGCATGCTTGTCGAACGCGATGAGCCCGATAGTACCTACCAGTTGCTCCTGGTGTTTGGCTCCCCAGAAACCGCCGCCGGTTTGATGATAGTTTTTTTCGATATCCAACAGGTCGGGCTGATCATTCAGCGTAACGGGTACGTTAAATTCAATTTGCTGTATAGGCAGGATAATATCAATGATCTGTTCGCAATGATCATTATTTAATGGGGTAATGGTGCTAAGTGTATTCATAACAATAAATTTATATGTAAAACTACGTAGTTAACTACATATATTCATAATCGAATTGTAAATTTTTAGTATCAAGTAGTTAGTATCGAGTATCACGACATCTAAAACTTAAAACTTATATTTACGTTATTAAAAAAATCTTGATTCTTGGCTCTTGATTCCTGACTCTAATATAAAAGCATGATCTTTATCCTCAATAAAACCAACACCATTGCCAACCAATTTTTGGCCGAACTGCGTGATGCCGGCATACAGCAGGATAAAGCGCGCTTTAGGTATAACCAGGAAAAACTGGGCCAGATACTGGCATATGAGCTCAGTAAAACACTCTCTTATGAAGCTAAGGAAGTGCAGACCTCATTGGGGACGGCCACGGTGGGCGTACCTGTTGATCAGCCGGTGCTGGGGACTATTCTGCGTGCCGGTTTGCCCTTTCACCAGGGTTTTATAAATTATTTTGATCAATCGGCGTCGGCTTTTATTACAGCGTATCGCAAGGTAAAACGTACCGGCGATTTTGTGATCCAGGTTGATCATATCTCCACCCCAAACCTCGATGGTAAAATATTTATCCTCTGCGATACCATGCTGGCCACCGGACAAAGCATCGTGGTGGTATGCAAGGAACTGATGGCCCAGTATAAAATAAAAGAGCTGCATATAGCCGCAGTGATTGCCAGCACCGAAGGCGTAGCGCATGTAAGGGCCAACCTGCCCAAAGCCAAATTATGGTTATGCGCCGTTGATGATGAAATGACCAGCAAAGCCTACATCGTCCCCGGCCTGGGCGATGCCGGGGATTTGGCTTTTGGGGAGAAAGCATAATTGATTTCGGATTTGAGATGTTCGATTTTTAACTATCGTTTGTTTTTAAATGTGTTAAAGAAGGCTCCGCCGTTTCGGATTTAGGAAGGGAATAGTTTAATTTTGTCACCAACATATAAAAGCGCGTCATTGCCACGCTGCGCTCGCAATGACGTGAGGGGCAAAACATCCAAATGAACAAATACAAACACATCTTCTTTGACCTCGACCATACCATCTGGGATTTTGATAAAAACGCCGAAGAAACCCTGAATGAACTTTTTATACTGCATCGTTTACAGGAGATAGGCTTATCATCGGCCGATCTGTTCATCGAAACGTATACCCGTAATAACCACGAGCTTTGGGCGCAATACCACGTAGGTGCCATCACCAGGGATGAGCTGCGCGAAGCCCGGTTTAAAAGAACATTCATCCAGCTTGGCCTGCACCCCGACCTGATCCCCGCCGATTTTGAAGACGCGTATGTACGGCTTTGTCCTACCAAAACCAACCTGTTCCCGCACGCGCATGAAACGTTGCGGTATCTGCAGGGTAAATACACGCTGCACCTCATCTCCAATGGATTTAAAGAATCGCAAAAGCTAAAGATAGCCGGTACCAACCTGGGGCAATATTTTCAACATATCATTGTATCCGAAGATGTGGGTGTTAATAAACCCGATAAGGCCATATTTGAATACGCCGTTAACCTGGCGGGTACCAACAGGCAGGAGAGCGTGATGATAGGCGACAGTTTGGAAGCCGATGTTTACGGGGCTTTGAATTATGGCATGGATGCCATCTTCTTTAATCCTTTCAGCGCTCCCAAACCCGATGATGTGCCTGTGCAAATTACTCATTTAAAAGAACTGATTACTCTTTTATAAAATAGTTATAAATGGTGTCATTTCGACGAATATGAGCGGCAGGGGGTAGAAAGGCATGAGGAGAAATAACGGCATACCGCAGAAGATTTCTCCTCGCCCCATTGCTCAATCCACCCTCTGCTCGTCGAAATGACACGTGGTTTTTGTTTTGAGTGGACAGCTTTCTGCATTATTTATTATTTAAAAGAGCTAACTTTATTGTTATGAGCATTGCCAAGGAGCTTAGAACCATTGAAACTGCGCTGGATAATTACCGCGAACGGCTGGATACCATCCCCGATGAATTGTTTGCCGAAACGCCGGCAGGTGGTGGCTGGTCCTCGGCCGAGGTGTACAGCCACGTAATGCAGTCAACCCTTCGCTCATCAATAGCTATTGAACGTTGCGCCCACAGTAATTGCCCGCCTACTAAAAAAGGCCTGAGTTTACAGGGGCATTTTGTGTTGCTTTTTGGATGTTTTCCACCCGTAAAGATCAAAATGCTGGATATTATGAACGTAGAAAAGATCAGCAAAGAGGATGCCCGCAACCTGATCATCAAATGCCGAAAACGGATAGAGGATATTGCCCCCATCATTGCAAAAGCCTCGCCCGATGTACGTTACGGGCATCCGCGTTTAGGCATGCTCAACGCCAAACAATGGATCAAATTTACCCGGATACATTTACTGCACCATTTAAAACAGTTGGATCAGATCAAAAGGAAAGTGGCTAGCCTCACCTAATAACAGGTGTAAAACCATGTTGAAGAGCCGGCTCACCCGGTCTACGCTTCGCTGGACCACCCTCTCTTCGCCTGCGGCGGAAAGAGGGTCAAGAAAAAAGAAACGAAAAATCCCTCTATGCGCGAAGCGGAGAGAGGGGTGACGAGCGCAGCGATGTCGGGGTGAGTTTATACACGGATGAGGCCCCAAAAAATAAATTTCACCCTCACGTGAAACCTTTTACATTTAACAGAGTCTTAACAGTAAGATAATTTGGTTTACCGACATTTGCTAAAATCATTATATGATGAATTTTGAGTATGCGTATCTGGTTGTTATAAGCTTATTGCTCCTGGTGGGGGCCTTTTATATCAGCCCTTATGAACTGAATGTTAATGAAGACGAAGACGACGAGTAATCGTTTGTTAATCAATTCAATTATAAATATTAACCGGCAGCACCTGCCGGATGAGCAATTAACCCCTCTATTTTAATGTCAAAACGCGAAGTTGATATCGTAGTAATATCTGACGTGCATCTGGGTACATACGGTTGTCATGCCAAAGAATTACTAAAGTATTTAAAAAGCATCAAGCCTAAAATGCTTATCCTTAACGGCGATATTATTGATATATGGCAGTTTAGCAAATCGTACTGGCCCGAGGCCCACATGAAAGTGGTACGCCGCATACTCAAGTTTGTTACCGATGGCATCCCCGTTCATTACCTTACCGGTAATCACGACGAAATGCTGCGTAAATTCACCGATTTTAACCTGGGATCGTTCCAACTGCTGAACAAGATCGTACTCAATATCGATGGTAAAAAAGCCTGGATATTTCATGGCGATATATTCGACGTAACCATGCAGCACTCCAAATGGCTGGCCAAACTGGGTGCAGTAGGGTATGATAGTCTTATCCTGATCAATAGCTTTGTGAATTGGTTTTTAACCGCTTTGGGGCGTCAAAAAATGAGCTTTTCGCAAAAAGTAAAGGCTAGTTTTAAAGAGGCTGTAAAATTTATCAACCAGTTTGAACAAACCGCGGCCGACCTGGCTGTGGATAAAAACTACCAATATGTTATTTGCGGGCATATTCACCATGCCGAGATCAGGACTATTGAAAATACTGATAAAACTGGTTCGGTACTTTACCTCAACTCGGGCGATTGGGTAGAGAGCCTGACCTCGCTGGAGTATTATAACGGCGATTGGAAAATATTTAAGTATAACCCCGACGACTTTAAAACCGAGGTGGAAGATGATGATAAAACCGATGCCGAAGACCTTGACGCCAAACTGGATGTAAAAAGCTTACTGGAACGTTTTAAACAGGAACCGCACTGAGGTTTTAGATTTTAGTATCAAGTAGTTAGTATCAAGTATCAAGACCTTGCTTTTAAACCCATGATAAGCTTTATTATCAATGTTAAACATACGATCTTGATATTTGACATTAAAAATTGCTAAATCTTGATACTTGATACTCACTACTTGATACTAATCACTAAATTACCCCCCGTTATAAAAATATGATGTTTGAAGCTGTAACAGAAATGGAGTATTTGCCATCTCAGTTAAGGTTAAAACGCGCTTACTACAAATGAAGATACTTTTTGGCATACAGGGAACCGGTAACGGGCATATTAGCCGGGCCCGCGAAATTGTGCCTTTACTACAGCAATATGGCGAGGTTGACCTGCTTATAAGCGGTACCGAAGCCGAGGTTTCCTTATCGCAGCCCCTTAAATATCGTTTTCACGGTTTTAGCTTTGTATTTGGAAAAAAAGGAGGTGTTGATAATTGGGCGACCTTTAAGATCATGAACCTGCCACAGCTTTGGCGCGATATGCACAGCTTGCCACTGGATCAGTACGATTTGATCATAAATGATTTTGAACCCGTGAGTGCCTGGGCATGCCGCCTGCAAAAAGTGCCGTCGGTGTCATTAAGTCACCAGTGTTCCTTTGTTTCGCCCAAAACACCCCGGCCCAAAAAATGGAATTATGCCGAGTGGTTGTTTAAATATTATTCGCCCACCACGCACCATGTAGGCTTTCACTTTGAACGATATGATGATTTTATCCATACCCCGGTGATCAGGAGCGAGATCCGCGAAATGGAAACCGCCAACCTGCGGCACTATACCGTTTACCTGCCAGCTTATGATGATAAAACCCTGCTGAAATATCTGAGCCAGACCGAAGCTCAATGGCAGATATTTTCGAAACGGCAAAAAACGCCCTACCGCTCTGGCAATGTGGAGATCTTCCCGGTAAATAACGAAGCCTTTAATAAAAGCCTGGCCAATTGCGAAGGTCTGCTTACCGGCGGAGGTTTTGAGGGTCCGGCCGAGGCGCTGTTCCTGAAAAAGAAAGTGTTGATGATACCGATGAAAGGGCAGTACGAGCAGCAATGCAATGCCCTGTCGGCATCAAAACTGGGTGTGCCGGTGGTTAGCGAGATCAATGAGAACTTTACTGGTCATCTGAATAACTGGATCCGGGACGATAAAAAAATTATCGTCGATTTCCCGAATGAGACCGCCCAGATTGTCGATGACCTGGTGAAGCGATACGCGAGGAAATAGATTTGTGGACTATAGGACTTTTGGACTATGGGATTTGGGAGCAAGGAAGAAAGATATTTGAAAAGGACAAAAATCCCATAGTCTCATAATCCCCAAATCTTAAAGTCTAAAAATTCTGATGTAGAATTAGAATTTAGCGTTTAGAATTTAGAATTTAGCGCTTTGAATTTCACCCCATATGATCAATCTTTTCAGAACCTTTAATCCGTTCAACGCCTTATGGCTGGTTATCATATTGTTTTTAACGCGGGTGGGTTATTTATTTCATGTTCCGGATAAGCTGGAGTTTATTTTTGTAGAACCCTTTGCGCGCCTTTTGGTACCGGTAGCGTATGAATACGCGCTGTCGCCGGTGTTAAATATTTTTTTGGCGGCGGTACTGGTTTTTATGCAGGCACTGCTATTAAATTACCTCATCAACTTCCATAATTTACTGGGCAAGCCTACATTTTTGCCCGCATTAATGTATGTTACCCTTTCGGGCCTGTTTGCCCCTTTCCTGATACTGAGCGCCCCGCTGATCTGTAATTTTCTGCTGATTTGGATGCTGTTTAAGCTATTCAGCCTGTACAAAGGCGAGGATGCCAAGTCTACCGTGTATGATCTGGGGATGATTGTAGCCTTGGGATCGCTCATCTATTTCCCGTTCATTTACTTGTTTTTATCTATCTGGATAGCGCTGGTATTATTTAAACCCTTCAATTGGCGCGAGTGGGTAGCTGGGATATTAGGCTACGCAACGGTATTTTTCTTTCTGGCTGTTTTTTATTATCTGAATGATCGTATTAAAAAGTTTGGCAATATCTGGCTGCCTCTGGGTTCCAAGTTTCCCGATCATATCAGCATTAACTCCTATAATTACTTGTTGCTCATCCCGGTGATCCTGATCCTGGTGCTTTGCTTTTTTAAATTGCGGCAAAATTTCTTTAAAAGTTACGTGCAAACGCGTAGGTCTTTTCAGTTGTTATTCATTATTTTTCTGATTACTGCCTTTTCTTTTTATGTAAACGCGGCTTTCCATTTGAATCACTTTTTATTGTGTGTGGCTCCTGTTGCTGTGTTTTTTGCCTACTATTTCTTGTATTCCACACGCAGGTGGTTTTATGAAAGCCTGTTCTTATTGCTGTTAATCAGCCTCATCTGGTTTCAATTTGATCATCATTTGGGCTTAGTTTAACAAATTTTAACTTTTACATTCGTTCAAATTTCAACGGTTATATTAGTTTTGTACCATGAAGTTTGGAGTAGTTATATTTCCCGGGTCTAATTGTGATGAAGACATCATATATGTATTAGAAAAAATAATGGGTCAGCAGGTGGTTAGGTTGTGGCATAAAGACCATGATCTGCAAGGTGTTGACTTTGTTGTTTTACCAGGCGGTTTTTCTTTTGGCGATTATCTTCGTTCCGGCGCGATATCCCGTTTTTCACCTATCATGCAGGAGGTTATACAGTTTGCTGCAAAAGGTGGCTATGTAATGGGTATTTGCAACGGTTTCCAGATATTGACCGAAGCCGGCCTGCTTGATGGCGCTTTATTACACAATGAAAACCGCAAGTTTATTTGCCGTAACATCTATTTAAAACCGCAAACAACCCAGTCATTGCTTACCGCGCAGCTGGTACAGGATCAGGCTTATAAAATACCTATCGCTCATGGCGAGGGTAATTATTTTGCCAGTGCCGATGTAGTGAAAGCGCTGAATGATAACGATCAGGTATTGTTTAGGTATTGCGATGAGGCCGGTAACATTGTGCCCGATGCCAATCCTAACGGATCATTGGAAAACATCGCCGGTATTTGCAACGCCAACAGGAATGTATTTGGATTAATGCCACACCCTGAACGTGCTGCCGACAGTTTGCTGGCCAACGAAGATGGACTGGCTATTTTTGAATCTATATTATCGTTAATTAAGGCCTGATGACCAATTTGGTTATCGATATTGGTAATACATATACAAAGATCGCGGTTTTTAAGCTGAATGAGCTGTTAGCAGTAATGCAGTTTGAAACGGTTGATCCTGCTACGCTGGATAACTTTTTGAATAATTACCAGATACACAGGGCTATAGTATCATCTGTAAAAAAACACGTTGAGCCATGGCAAACCGGTTTAGAGGCAAAAATGCCGGTAACCTATTTCAACGCGTTAATAAACAGCGGTATACAGAACCATTATTTAACCCCTGAAACGCTTGGTACCGATCGTTTAGCAGCTGTTATAGGAGCAAGCCATACCTATCCGGCCCTCAACAGCTTGGTAATTACCGGCGGAACCGCTATAACCTATGATTATGTAGATGCTGCCGGAAATTATTTTGGTGGCAGTATATCGCCGGGGCTAAATATGCGTTATAAGGCTTTAAATTATTATACAGCCGGTTTGCCATTGATCAGTACCGATGCCGCTTTTAATGCAACTTATGGCGGCAGCACCGAAACAGCAATACGCTCAGGTGTGCAAAACGGGATAAAATATGAGCTATTGGGATTTATTGAAAGCTATAAGGCCAATAACCCCCAACTAAATATTGTGCTAAGTGGGGGCGACAGTATTTTTTTTGATACTCTATTGAAAAATAGCATCTTTGCCCCCTATATTAAAATTGAACCTTATTTGGTTTTAAAAGGATTAAACGCAGCTATACAAAAGCATAATGATTAAATATACCAGGTTTTTTATAACACTTTTATTAGCTGTTAGTTCATTTGCAGCATTTGCACAATCAACGGCTACCACCAGCTCTCCATACTCCAGGTATGGTATAGGCGATATCGATCCGCAGTTAATGCCCCAGAATATAGGCATGGGCGGTATTGGTGTGGCTACTAACAGGATAAGTATGTTTAACAATATCAATATAGTAAACCCGGCTTCGTATGGCGCCATAAACCTTACTACTATTGATATAGGTATATACAGCAACTTTTTAACTTTAAGCCAAACAGGATCGGCCAGTCAAAAAAATAGTAATTTCAGATTAAGTCACGTGGCTTTTGCTATACCGGTAACCAAACGCTCGGCTCTGAGCTTTGGTTTGGTGCCCTACAGCGAGCGCGGTTATAACTATAAAACTACCGTTAAAGGAAACGGCGCTATACCTGCCGATACTAACCTCACCAATTATACCTACAGTGGCGATGGCGGTTTATCCAAAGCATATTTGGGTTATGGCTTTGGCATAGGTAAGCACTTATTGATCGGTGCCAACGTATCGTACATTTTTGGTACCTTGAAAGATATCAGCACTACAGAAATAAATTCCAACATTAACGGAACAATAGTACCGCTTCCGGGTACAATAAATTCAAAAATTGAATCGAGTAATTCCATAGCCGGGTTAAATTATGATTATGGTGTTCAATACTCCGTTGACTTTTCTGATAGCAAGCACCTTACGTTCGGATATTCTGGCTCATTAAACTCCAAGCTCAATTCTACCAGTAGCTTTATTGTAAGCCAGTATTTTAACGATGCCAGTGGTAACGAAGATATTCCGCTGGATAGCGTGATCAACAAGCAGAGTTCTAAAACAAAAATAAAATTGCCGCTAACTAACCGTTTCGGTATATCGTTTCAAAGCGATGGCAAGTTCCTTGTAGGAGCCGATTACACCATGAGCAAATGGTCTCAACTTTCCATAGGCGGTGTAAATCAGGGCTTACAGGATAGCCGTACGTTTAACATCGGTGGCCAGTATACGCCAAACATAGCCACCATACGTAACTATCTGGCTTCAGTTGATTACCGTTTAGGTGCCATATATGATGAAACCTATATGGTGGTTAACAATACCAGGATCAAAAGATACGCCCTAACTGCGGGTATAGGTATGCCTCTGCGACCAAACAACGGTAGCTTTTACAAGATCAACCTTTCTGCCGAAGTGGGCAGAAGAGGTTCATTGGTAAATGGCCTGGTGCGTGAAAACTATGTCAATATCCATTTGGGCTTTACCCTGAATGATAAATGGTTCCAGAAATATAAATTTGATTAATCTTAGTAATAAGTTTGTGTCAAGTAGCTAGTATCAAGTATCATGACTTTTAAAAAGCGCATTTTTAGTTCACAAAGAATCTTGATACCTGATACTGGTTACTTGATACTAAAAAAAAGCTATTTGATACTCATTGCACTTTTCCTGTCGTCCTGTGTAAATGACCTTAACAAGGTTAAAGAGATTGCATCAAACGAGGTTGGCACTATTGTGGAACCTACTACGGGTGTCGATCTTATCATGAGCGACTCGGCTAAAGTGACCATACACCTCACTGCTCCTTTAATATTACAATACAATCCCGAAACTCCCAAAACAGCTTATAAAGTAGCACCTAAGGGGATCAAGATCATTCATTATGATAAGCTGACCCAAAAGGAGGATGGTACCATTATTGCCGATACCGGCATATTACACGCGGGCGATAAGCTGTATGAGTTCCGGAAAAATGTAGTGGCTACCAATGCTCAGGGCGATGTTTACAAATCGGATGAGCTGTTTTGGAATTCGGCCACTAAAAAAGTATACTCCCACAAAATTGTGCAGGTTTACATGAAAAGCGGCAATGTGATGAACGGGGATAACTTTGAAAGCGATGACACCTTTTTACATCCGGTACTTAGCCACAGCAAGGGTGTGTTTCATGTAGACGAAAACGCGGCGCAGTAGCAGAATAATTCAAAAGTCAAAAGTCAAAAAACTTCCCAAAACAAAGCTTTTTAGGTTTGAATTTTAACTTTTTACTTTTGAATTATTTTGTGTTATAGAATTTTACTAAAAATTGTATCTTGCGCCCTCTTTTGAGCAATAGAAACCGTTATGAGTTGGCCTTGTGGAAAATAGATTAACGTATGATAGTTTCATTTTGTTTAAAGAATAAATTATTATAAAGAAATAATTATAAAAAGTATATGGGTATAATGGGTTATTTGCGCGACCGGATGGGGAAAATTGTTGCCATCCTTATTGGTCTAGCGCTCCTTGCTTTTATTGTAAGCGAGGTGGTAAGGTCAGGCGGCTCTTTTTTCAGAGACGATAATAACGAATTAGCTGTGGTGAACGGCGAAAAAGTGCCTTACGATGAATTTAATAAAAAACTGGAGCAAAATACCGCTCAGTTTAAACAGGCTGGGCAAGCTATCTCTCCGCAGATTACCAGCTATATACAGGAAACTACCTGGAATCAGTACCTGAGCCAGATACTGATGAACAAAGAAGTTGAAAAATTGGGCATTGTAGTAGGTTCCGACGAAAGTACATCTATGGTTAATGGCAATACGCCCGATCAGCAGATAGCGCGTCAGTTCTCTGATCCGCAAACCGGCCAGTTTGACCGTAATAAGTTAAACCAGTTCCTGAGCTACCTGCAATCGGCTAAAGCCGATCCAAACCAAAAACAAGCCTGGGCAGATTTCTTGACCCAATTGATCGAAGCTAAGAAAGCTACCAAATACATGGCTTTGGTTACTAATGGCCTGTATGTAAACTCGCTGGATGCTAAAGACGATTATGAAGCTAAAAACAAACTGGTAAACTTTAAGTATGCCACATTGGATTATGCCTCTATCCCAGATGCTAAAGTTACTTTAACAGACGACGACTATAACACCTACTATAACGCGCATAAAGGTGAATTCAAAAACCAACAAGATGTACGTTCATTTGAATATGTAAGCTTTAACGCGTCACCTTCAAAAGAAGATAGTGCTGCTGTAAAGGCGCAGGTTGATAAATTGGCCGATGCTTTTAAGACCAGCACCAACGATTCGCTTTTTGTACAGATCAACTCTGAAACAAAAACGCCTGTGAGCTTCCAGAAAAAAGGTGGCTTAGAGCCTAAACTGGATACCGTGATGTTTAACGCGGCCAAAGGTTTTGTATATGGTCCTTACATATCAAACGGCAGCTACAAACTGGCTAAGTTAACCGACGAGAAAACAACTTTTGATTCAGTAAGAACCCGTCATATATTAATTAACCCTGCTGCCGAAGGGGGTGTTGAAAAGGCTATCGCTAAAGCAGATTCTATCAAGAAACTGATCCAGGGTGGTAAATCATTCACAGAACTGGCTTCAACTTTTTCAACTGATAAAGGCAGCGCAGTAAAAGGCGGCGAGATACCGGCATTTGATGTTAATGGTAATATGGGCGGCGGTGGCCAGATCACTCCGGAGTATACCAATGCCGCGTTTAAAGCAGGCAAAGGCGATCTGGTTGTGGTTACCTCACAATTTGGTGTTCACCTGATCCAGATTGAAGATCAGAAAGGATCTGTAAAAGTGGTAAAAGTAGCCATTGTTGATAAACCAATAACCGCAAGCAGCAAAACGCAAACAGTAGCCTATAGCCACGCGCAACAATTTTTAGGTAACCTTACCAAAGACAACTTTGATGCTGAAGTGAAAAAAGAGGGCTTAAAGAAAAGCGTAGCTGAAGACTTTACAGGTGTTGCCGCAAGCTTACCAGGCCTGGATAATGCACGTGAAGTAGTAAGATGGGCATACAAAGCCGAAAAAGGCGATATCACTGATAAGGTGTTTACTATAGGTGATCAGTACATCGTTACCCGCCTAACCGAAATTAAACCTAAGGGTATCCTATCTTTAGAGGCTGTTAAGAAGCAAATAGAACCAGCCGTACGTAATGAAGTAAAAGCTAAAGAACTGGCTGCTAAATTCCAGGGCGCTACCACCATCGACCAGGCTGCTCAAAAAGCAGGTGTTAAGGTTGTGCCTGTTCAAAACGTAGTTTTTGCAAACCCAATCATCCCGGGCGCGTCATTAGAGTATAAAGTGATCGGTTCTATTTTTGGTTCAAAATTAAACACGCTCTCTAAACCAATTAACGGACAGCAAGGTGTTTACGTATACGTTGTAGATAGTTTCACCAACCCTCCGGCACTTACCAATAATGTAAGAGAAAAACAACAAGTAGCCCAGGCGCTAATGCAACGTGCGGCAGGCCAGGTACTGGATGCACTAAAAGATAATGCAATTGTAAAAGATAACAGGGCTAAACTGTTATAATAGAATTTTAAAGTAATTTTGTATCCGGGATCAGCCACAGTGCTGTTCCCGGATTTTTTTTGCTTGGTTCACTTGTTCATCGGTTCATTAGTCTTAGCAAAGTGCTTTTGCAAGCTTATCCATCCTGTACCAATGAACTAATGAACCAGTGAACAAATGAACAAAAATCACTAATCAATAATTGCATCATGGATATACAGGAAAATATAGTGAATAAAGTAGCGCAGAGTGGCCTGGTTACTTTGGATCCCGCTGCTTTTTATCCCGACGGCGAGCGTGTTATTTATGATATTAAAGATAACCTGTTCCACGGTTTGATGCTGCGCGAAAAAGATTTCAGGGAATTTATCAAAGAGCACGACTGGACACAATATACCGGCAAAAATGTGGGTATCACCTGTACTGCCGATGCCATTGTACCTGCATGGGCATATATGCTGTTAGCTAACCGCATGGCCCCGTACGCAAGGGAGATCGTTTTTGGCGACGCGGCTGTTCTGGAAACCGTATTGTTTGAAAAAGAAATAGCCAAAGCCGATTTTGAGCAGTATCGTGATCAGCGTATTGTATTAAAAGGCTGCGGCGATACCGAAGTGCCGGTTTCTGCCTATGTGGAACTAACTAAAAAATTAACTCCCATAGTAAAAAGCCTCATGTTTGGCGAGCCCTGCTCAACTGTACCTATTTATAAGCGAAAAGATTAAATTTTTAGTTTCAAGTAGTTAGTATCAAGTATCAAGATTTTTTGAGGTCAGTAAAAAACCTTTTTTTAAGTCTTGATACTTGATACTAGCTACTTGATACTTTTCCTCCAGCACAATAAAAAAGCGATTAAACCATTAATAGTAAAGCTTTGTCATATCTTCGGTCCGCTATTTGTCGTGGATGATATAAAAAGCAATTAGTGCTAATGAAGAAATCCCTTTTTTATACCTGCTTACTCCTTTTGTTGAGTAGCCATGTTTTTTCTCAAGAACTGACAAAAATCAGCGAACCGGTTTTTAAGGTAGGCGAAAAGCTGAGCTATAAGATGAAGTACGGCGTATTTACCGCTGCCGAAGCCGATATCAGGGTAGAGGCCAGTGATAAAAAGCTTGATGGCCCTGCCTTTCATTTAATTGCTGAGGGTAAAACAGCGGGCTCTTTTGACTTTTTTTACAAGGTTCGTAATAAGTACGAGTCATATGTTGATCAAAATACCCTGATGCCTTATTTTTATACCGAGAACCGGCGTGAGGGCAAATGGAAACATACCGATAATGTAACCTTTGATCATAAAGATAATAAGGTAACGGCCGATAAAGGGGTATTTGCGTTTAAAGGACAAACATTTGATTTTGTATCGGCCTATTATTTTGCCCGCACTATTGATGTTTCCAAAATGAAAGTGGGGGAGAAGTTTGAGCTGCAGTATTTTCTGGAAGATGGTTTTCACTCCATGGGTATCACCTATGTGGGTACCGAGGTGGTGAGTTGTTCGATGGGAAAGTTTAACTGTCTTAAATTTAATCCGACAATCATTCCTGGCCGTATTTTCAGAAAGGATAGTAAGTTGTACCTTTGGATAACAAATGATGGCAACAGGATACCCGTAAAAGCGCATGTGGAAGTTATACTGGGCAGTGTAACCATGGATTTGCAGGCGGCAAGTGGTTTAAAGTATCCGTTAAACCCTATAAAAAGTAAATAGAAGAATATGATTGAGGTTGGTAATGTATTGGTACATGAGGACGTGGTGAAGGAGAATTTTGTTTGTAACCTTAACAAATGCAAAGGCGCCTGTTGCCTTGAAGGTGATTCGGGAGCGCCGTTAAATGCCGATGAGCTTGATATTTTAAAAGAGATATATCCTAAAGTAAAACCCTACCTTACCGAAAAGGGGATCAGAACTATTGAAAAGGTAGGCACTTATGTAAAAGATTTTGAAGGCGACTATACCACACCTTGTGTTGATGTAAATAGAGAATGCGCATATGTAATATGGGAAAATGGCATCACCAAATGTGGTATCGAGAAAGCTTATGAAGAAGGTGCCGTTAGCTGGAAAAAACCTATCTCGTGTCATTTATATCCTATCCGCATTACAGCATATCCCGAATTTGATGTACTGAATTATGATCGCTGGAACATTTGCAGCCCTGCATGTTCATTCGGCGATGAACTTAAAGTACGTGTACACGAATTCTTGAAAGATCCCCTGATCCGTAAATACGGAAAAGAATGGTACCAGGAACTGGAAAATGAAGTATCGGGTATATAAGAGTCAGGATTATTAGAATCAAGAATCAGAACAGACTTTTGGTTTAATAATTAAAGATAAAATCAAAAGTAATTATTCGTCTCAACTCTTGGCTCTTGGTTCTCGATTCTTTTTCTCTTAATTCTCATTGTTTTTGGATAATATTGTAACTTATAAATCTATATCCAATAAACACCAAATGAAAACAGCTTTAATAACGGGAATAACCGGGCAGGACGGAGCGTACCTGGCTGAATTCTTATTGAAAAAGGGCTATACTGTACATGGTGTTAAACGGCGGTCGTCATTATTTAATACCGACCGTATTGATCATCTTTATCATGACCCGCACGAGCCCAATGTGAAGTTTAAACTCCATTACGGCGACCTGACCGACTCCACCAACCTCATCAGGCTGGTACAGGAAGTGCAGCCCGATGAAATATATAATCTGGCCGCTCAGAGCCATGTAAAGGTAAGTTTTGATACGCCTGAATACACTGCTAACGCCGATGGTATTGGTACCCTGCGTATCCTGGAAGCCGTACGGCTATTGGGGCTTACACAAAAAACACGGATATACCAGGCGTCCACGTCTGAGCTTTATGGATTGGTACAGGCGGTTCCTCAAAGTGAAACTACGCCATTTTACCCGCGGTCGCCATATGCGGTCGCCAAGCTATACGGTTACTGGATCATCGTAAATTATCGTGAAGCCTATAACATGTATGCCTGTAACGGCATCCTGTTTAATCATGAAAGCCCTATCCGGGGCGAAACTTTTGTTACCCGTAAAATTACCCGTGCCGCGGCAAAAATTGCCTTGGGCCTGCAGGATTGCCTGTATGTGGGTAACCTTTCGGCCCAGCGCGACTGGGGCCACGCTAAAGATTATATCGAAGCCATGTGGCTGATGCTGCAACAGGAAAAGGCCGAGGATTTTGTAATAGCAACCGGCGTTACAACCACTGTGCGTGATTTTATAAAAATGGCTTTCAATGAATTAGGCATCGAGGTGGAATTTAGCGGCAAGGATGAACATGAGCGTGGCGTGATTATTGATATTGATGAGCAAAAAATAACAGAACTGGGTTTAAATAAGGATGTCCTGAAGTTTGGGCAAACCATAGTGAAAGTTGATGCCAAATATTTTAGACCAACGGAGGTTGAACTGTTAATAGGTGATGCCACCAAGGCTTTTGAAAAATTGGGTTGGAAACCTAAATATGATCTTCAGGCCCTGGTTACAGACATGGTATTATCAGACCTGCACCTGGTTAAAAAGGACGACTATCTGAAAAAAGGCGGATTTAAAACGCTTAATTATTTTGAATAAAATTTATCAATTCTGCATGAAGAAAATATTTACCGGCATTATACTATTATTTTTAATAAGCGGGATTGTAAAGGCACAATCTGTATATCAGCCCTACTCGTATCAGTTTTATCAGAAACTGGATGCGGATGTTTATTCTACTAAAACCCGTGTACATAGTTCCATAAAGCCATTTTTTGTTGATGACTCATTGATCAGGTATCATTATGATTCTTTGATGAATTTGAACGGGCTTAAAGGGAAATTCTTTACCGAGCATCAGATTGATGTGAAGGGGAAGGGCTATACTTTTTACACCGATCTTTTACCCGATTTTAATCTGAGCCGGGATTTTTCCAATAAAAAGAATACCAACTTCGGGTCATTGGGCTTACAGGTGGGTGGTACGGTAGGTGATAAATTATCCTATAACGTTAGCGCCTATGAAAACAGGGCTGTATTACCCGATTACCTGGCCACTTATACCAACCAGGTGGGCATAGCTCCCGGACAGGCTTATGCAGGCATTTATGGTAATGAATACCGTTGGTCGTACATTACCGCATTGGTATCCTACACGCCCAACAAATATCTGAATATAACCGGCGGACGGGATAAAACTTTTATTGGCGATGGGTATCGCTCAGAGCTGTTATCTGATTATGCCTCGCCTTATCCCTTCCTGAAACTAACCGCTACTCTTGGTAACGTAAAGTATATGGTGATGTGGGCCTATTTCAATGATCCGCTATCTGTTAAAGTAGATAATGGCGATCGTAAAAAATATGGTGTATTCCATTACCTGGACTGGAATGTAAGCAACCGGCTTTCATTAGGCTTTTTTGATGCTATCATATGGCCTGCTAAGGACGATTTGGGGCACGCCCGCGGGTTTGATTTTACTTACATCAACCCGGTGATATTTTTAAGGCCCCTTGAGGCAACAAACGGCTCACCGGATAATGCTTTGCTCGGGTTTACAGGTAAATATAAACTGACAGATGGTATTACAGCTTACGGTCAGTTTGCGCTTGACGAATTTGAGGCCAAAAACTTTTTCTCCAGCAATGGCAGTTCACGTAATAAATATGGCTGGCAGCTTGGTTTTAGAGGTGCAAACCTGTTTAACGTAAGCGGGCTGAATTACCTGTTAGAAACCAATAATGTAAAGCCATACACCTACTCAGAACGAAGCTCTATAGTTAATTATTCTGAAAACGGCGAACCTTTGGCTCATCCATGGGGGGCAAACTTCCGGGAAGTGGTGGGTTTGTTGAATTACTCGTACAAAAGATTTGATTTTTCCGGTGAGGTTGATTATGGTCATTATGGCCTGGATACGGATAATCTGAATTTCGGTAAAGATATCTTTCAGCAATATGTTGATCCGGCGCGGGCTTTTGGCAATTATACCGGTCAGGGCCTGACAACCAATATGGTTTATTTTGAAGGGAAGGTAGCCTATCTGCTAAACCCTAAATATAACCTGCGTTTTGAATTAGGCGGAATTTACCGTTCTGAAAAGAACAGCCAGTTTCATGATAAAACAGGGATGATCACTTTTGGTATCCGCAGCTCATTCCGGGCTATTTACAATGATCTGGCGAGTTATAAAACCCATTAATGGTGAGTAGTGAGCGGTGAATAGTTAGTTGAGGTGTAATAAAAAAACACTCACCATTCACCGCTCGCCATTCACGATGCTATCGTATGCGTATTATGCTTGGCGCCTAAGCTTCTTACCTGTGCCATGATATGTTGTGCATCATAACCACATTCGGCCCAAAGTTCGGGTTGTTCACCGTGTTCGATGATCTTATCAGGTATGCCCAGGCGTTTCACCAGTGTATTTTGGTAGCTGTTATCTGCCATAAATTCCAGTATCGCGCTTCCCATGCCACCTTCCAGGCAGCCGTCCTCAACCGTAATTACTTTGCTAAACTTTTTAAATACTTCGTGAAGCAATGCTTCGTCGAGCGGTTTTACAAAGCGTAGGTCATAATGAGCAGGGTAATAACCTTCGGTATTCAATTGCGCTGTGGCTTTTACTACTTCGTTACCAATGGCGCCTATGGATAGAATAGCTACCTCGTCACCATCGCAAATTTTACGGCCCTTACCAACCGGTATAGCCTTGAAAGGACGCTGCCAATCAACCATCACACCGTTACCACGTGGATATCTGATCACAAACGGACCCATATTTTCCTGTTGAGCAGTATACATGAGATTACGCAGCTCTTCTTCGTTCATCGGGGCCGATACTGTCATGTTGGGTATGCAGCGCATAAAGGCCAGGTCATAAGCGCCATGATGGGTTGGCCCATCGGCACCAACAAGGCCAGCTCTGTCCAAACAGAAAATTACATTGAGGTTTTGAATGGCCACGTCATGCACTACCTGGTCATACGCTCTTTGCATAAAGCTGGAGTAGATATTACAAAATGGTACCAAACCCTGGGTAGCTAATCCTGCCGAAAATGTTACCGCGTGCTGTTCGGCTATGCCTACGTCAAAAGCGCGTGTTGGCATGGCTTTCATCATGAGGTTAAGCGAGCACCCCGAAGGCATGGCCGGGGTAATACCCATAATTTTAGGATTTTGCTCGGCCAGCTCAATAATACTGTGTCCAAAAACATCCTGATATTTAGGAGGCTGTGGTTTATCGTACTTGGTTTTTTTGATCTCGCCGGTTATCTTATCAAATAAGCCGGGAGCATGCCACTTGGTCTGGTCTTTTTCGGCCAGGGCATAGCCTTTACCTTTGGTGGTAATGCAATGCAATAGCTTAGGACCTGGTATATCGCGCAGGTCTTTCAATACTTTTACCAGGTGGTTTACATCATGACCGTCAATTGGGCCAAAATATCTGAATTTAAGGGCTTCAAAAAAGTTACTGCGTTTTAACAGCGTGCCCTTAATGCTTTTTTCTATCTTCTGCGCTATTTTAAAGGCATCGGGACCTATGGCTGATAACTTGGCCAGCACATGCGCAATATCGTCCCTGAAGCGGTTATATGGCTTTGAAGTGGTGATATCTGTAAGGTATTCCTTCAGCGCGCCCACATTGGGATCTATCGACATGTTATTGTCGTTCAGGATCACCAATAGGTTTGAATTTTCGATACCGGCGTGGTTAAGCGCCTCAAAGGCCATCCCCGCGGTCATGGCGCCATCGCCGATAACGGCTACGTGTTGCCTGTCGGTCTCGCCTTTATAGTGCGAGGCTACCGCCATACCCAGCGCTACCGAAATAGAGGTAGAGGAGTGCCCCACACCAAAGGTATCGTATTCACTTTCTGAACGTTTAGGAAAACCGCTCAGGCCTTTATATACGCGGTTGGTATGAAACTCATCGCGGCGGCCGGTAAGTATTTTATGGCCGTAAGCCTGGTGGCCTACATCCCAAACTAATTGATCGTAGGGGGTGTTCAGTACGTATTGAAGGGCTACTGTTAACTCAACAACACCTAAACTGGCAGCAAAGTGGCCGCCATTTACCGATACCACATCAATAATATACTGGCGCAGTTCCTGGCAAACCTGTTCAAGTTCCGTCTCGTTAAGTTGCTTTAAATCAGATGGATAATTTATTGTTTTTAATAAATCCCCGGCTGGTACCTGCATTGACATTTGTTAGAATATTTAACTTACAAAGTAAGCTAATTTATTTATAAAAACAGGTTATCTAATTGTATTTATTGTTTGGGAAATAGAGAGTCAAGAAAATAAGAGTCAAGAGTCAAGACCTACTCTTTTGTGATTTCAAAGTCTTGAGTCTTGATTTCTTGGCTCTTGGTTCTATGAAAAAATCTTATTTTTGCAACAGATATATGACCGACGACAGCTTTGCTATAAAATTACCCCAGTTTGAAGGTCCGTTTGATCTGCTGCTTTTCTTTATCGAAAGAGATGAACTGGATATCCATGATATCCCCATAGCTCGTATTGCCGACGACTTTTTAAATTATATACACCAGATGACCAGCCTTAACATGGAGCTGGCCAGCGAATTTATTTTTGTGGCGGCTACGCTGATGCGTATCAAGGCAAAGATGTTATTACCACGCTATGAAGCTGATGATGCCGGCGACGAAGCCGATACGAAGGAAAACCTGATCAGGAAACTGATTGAATATAAAAAATTCAAGGAGCTGTGCGATGAAATACGCCCATATGAAGAGGAGCGTTTTAAACAGGAAAAGCGTGGTAATATCAAGCACGACCTGGAGCAGGTAGAAAAAGTTACCCATCCGGGCGAAGAACTATCGGAACTAAGTTTATACAAACTGATGATGGTGCATGAGCGACTGATGCGCAATTATCTTAACCGCAGCGAGGAGGTAAAACATACCGTTGTTCAATATCCTTACACTATCGAAAAGCAGAAGAAAGCGGTTGCCGATTTGCTCAAAATTAATAAAATGCTTGATTTTAAGGCTATTGCCGGGCATTCAGAAAATAAAGTACATTTTGTTTACAACTTTTTGGCCGTATTAGAAATGCTGCAGCAGGAGCTGATAGATATTCAGATCGGTTTAGGATATAATAATTTCTGGATAACGGCGAGAGGTGGTGAGCTCAAAGCAGAAAGCTAAAGGCCTGGAGCTTTTTTAGCTGATTTAATATTCAGCAGTTCAATGATTAATCCAAAAAAGCTTTAAGCTTTTGGCCTTAGGCTTTAGGCTTTTTGCTAACTTAGCGCCCGTTATAAATACAGTGCCGTTTTAATTATATATAATGAAAAGAGACAAATTAATTTTTAAGTTATTGGATGAAGAGCAGCAACGCCAGGAAGAAGGTATTGAGCTGATAGCATCTGAGAATTTTGTGAGCCGTCAGGTTATGGAAGCCGCAGGTTCTGTGGCTACTAATAAATATGCCGAAGGTTTACCGGGCAAGCGTTATTATGGCGGCTGCCAGGTGGTTGACGAAATTGAAACCATCGCTATTGAAAGAGCCAAGCAACTGTTCAATGCCGAGTGGGCAAACGTTCAGCCGCATTCTGGCGCTCAGGCTAATGCTGCCGTGATGCTGGCCGTTCTTCAGCCGGGCGACAAAATATTAGGATTTGATCTGTCACATGGTGGCCACTTAACCCATGGCTCACCGGTTAACTTTTCGGGTAAATTATATGAGCCGCACTTTTACGGCGTGGTTAAAGAAACCGGTTTGGTTGATTATAAACAACTGGAAAAAGTTGCACTTAAAGAAAAACCAAAACTGATCATCTGCGGTGCTTCGGCTTACTCGCGCGATTGGGACTATGAGTTTATACGTAAAGTGGCCGATAAAGTAGGTGCTTTGGTACTGGCTGATATATCGCACCCGGCCGGTCTTATAGCCAGGGGATTATTAACCGATCCGCTGCCGCACTGCCATATTGTTACTACTACAACACACAAAACATTACGCGGACCGCGTGGTGGTTTGATCCTGTTGGGTAAGGATTTTGAAAATCCATTTGGCATAAAAACACCAAAAGGCGAAGTAAAGATGATGTCATCATTGCTGGATATGGCTGTTTTCCCAGGTACACAGGGTGGTCCGCTGGAGCATATCATCGCTGCTAAAGCCATAGCCTTTGGCGAAGCTTTAAGCGAAGGCTACATGAAATACATTTTGCAGGTTAAAAAGAATGCCGCCGCAATGGCCGAAGCTTTTGTTAAGCGTGGTTATGAAATTATATCTGGCGGTACCGATAATCACTTGATGCTGATTGATTTGCGTAATAAAAACATCACCGGTAAAGCAGCCGAGAATGCTTTGGTAGCTGCCGATATCACTGTGAACAAAAATATGGTTCCTTATGATGATAAGTCGCCGTTTGTTACTTCGGGCATACGCGTAGGTACTTCGGCTATTACCACCCGTGGTATGAAAGAGAAGCAAATGGAGCACATTGTTGAACTGATAGACGCGGTAATTGCCGATCCGGAAAATGAAGCCTCTATCAAAAAAATACGTAAAAAGGTTCACAAGCTGATGCACGATTATCCTTTGTACCGAGAAAACAACGAGGAATAAGCCATAACCGAAAGGTAGTAAAATATAACGCCGGCATAGGAGAAATACCTGTGCCGGCGTTTTTTGTGAGTATGAGGTTCATGTGATATAGGCTGATGAAAAAATATTTATCTTAGCAAAAGCATTGAGGATATGCCTTGAACCGTGTGATTTAAGGATAAATGTACATAGTGTGCCAAACAAGGGTTCTGTTTTTTGGTTTACTATAACGTTTAAGCAAACAAGTACTTATTTGAACAATAACAGCGACAATTTGGAAGCAGGGCTCAAAATAAATGTTTTAGTAGTTGATGATAATCAGATAAACCGGTTATTGATCAACAAGATACTGAAGAGGTGGGGCGCTAATGCCGATTTTGCCGAAAATGGTGTTGAAGCTATACATAAAATAGAAAACAACCGGAATTATAATGTGGTATTAATGGATATCCACATGCCCCAGATGAGCGGCCTCGAGGCTACCAAGATCATACGGGCTATGCCCGATCTTTATTTTCAGCAGTTACCTATCATTGCTTTAACAGCGTCGATGCAGCGGAGCGAGATGAGTGAGATGGATAATGCCGGGATGAACGATTATATATTAAAACCATTTGACCCTAAATCTCTTTATGATAAACTAAGCCGGTACCAGCATCAATAAAGATGCTTTTATACTCTTTGTTTATTTAATAAAAACTTCTTATCGGTAGGGAAATCCCTAAAGATCAGTTCATAAGCAATTTTTACCCAAATGATAATGCATGGCCAGGCTTTCATGGCCAGGTTGCTCATCCATTCGCGGGCAGGCCGTGGAAAAGCGTCGCTGGGGCCGAGGCCGGTGATTACCAGCAATAACACCAGCATAACAATATGGAAAGTAGTAAAAGGCTTATCCTGCATCATGATGTAAATTACTGCGCCTGCTGTAGCTATAATATAAGTAGGGTGCTCAGATCCGGTGCTGAACAGTACAACCATCAGCAAGGCAGAACATAGTACCTGCAGTTGAAATTTCAACGAATTATATTGTTTAAACCGCAGTAACGGGATTGCGAAAATAATGCCCCCCGCTATTAGAAAGGGTGTATTAGGGATGCTGGCATTTTGAGTTAAACGACGTGCTACGCCCATAATACACCAATCGATACTGCCAGTTAAACTTACATTCATGGAGTTTTTAAGGTTTAACTCATGAAACCAGTCATGATAGGATTGAATAATATAATGAGGGCTGGAGATGAGCATAGGTAAGGCAAACAAAACACCGGCCCATACCACTGAGCTTACCATAAACTTTAATTTATTACCGGAGAAAAGAAAGAATGCCAGGCCAACCACCGGGTAAAACTTAATTAAAGTGCCTGCAATGATGAAAAGGGTAGCCCATTCGTCCTTGCCTTTTTTTACCAGCATAAAGCTGATGATGATAAACGCAGCTATAAGGGCATTGATCTGCATATAGTGCGAAGTATTCGAAAACTCAATAACACACAATAAAAGAATGGCTGTTTTTATGCGGTTGTTAAAGGGCAGCAGATGTACCGCCAGCAAAAAGGCAAGCGCATTGACTATTTGCCAAAGGAAAAAGCCTACCGCTTCTGAAGGGAGGGCGAAGGGCGCAACCAATATGGTAAATGTGGGGCCATATAAAAACACATCAGAGTATTCGGCCGGGTATAATAAATATAAATTTAAGCCTGCCTTTGCGTGGTAATAAGCGTTGCGAAATATGAGATAATTATTATCAATATGCCTGAAGTATTTGAATTGCCAGCAATAAACGGCAACTGCTATATATAACACCCAAACCCATTGATAGCCGGTTAAATAAAGAAACCTTTTTGTCATTGCAGATAACTGTGATAATTGTAATCGACAAAAGTATTGATAAAAAAGATATTGGGTTCAATTTGTTTTATTGCGCATAGGCAATGGTGGCAATGCTTAAAGTGAGCCCGGGTATTTTTAACAGCTCCATACCGCAGGCCTCCAGAGTTGAGCCGGTGGTTACAATATCATCAACAAGTAAAACATGTTTGTTGACTAATTTTTCGGGATGTTTGATCATAAATACATCCTGCATATTCTCAAAACGGGCAAAGCGCGATTTATGGGTTTGTGTTGCTGTTGCTACCGTACGTTGTAAATTATTATCTTCCACAACAGCAGGCAGCTTTTCCGCAAGTCCTTCGGCAAAATGGGTACTTTGATTATAACCGCGTTCCCGCAGCCGTTTTTTGTGCAGGGGGACAGGGATAATCAGATCAACAGTATTAAAAATAGGATTTTGAGCTAATTGGCTACCGGCAATGTTTCCTAATAAGTTACCTATCTGTTGCATGCCTTTATATTTAAAATGATGCATCAGGTTTTGCACTTTGCCGCCTTTAGTAAAATAATACAAGGCGTAGGCGGCTTCAACTTTTAGTTTGCCATAAAACTGCTGGGCAACAATGTTATCGGCTTGTAAGTGAAAATGGGTATAGGGTAAATTGTAACGGCAGTCCGAACAAATAATGTATTCGTTGGCAACAAGACTGGCCTGGCAGGCAGGGCATAATTCGGGAAAAAGCAGGGAAACAAAATCGGCCAGGTAGCCACGCAGCAATTTCATGCCGTTAATTTAAGACAGAAATCTTAAACTTCGGCAACCTTACCTTTTTCTTTGATGGCTAATTGTCCGCAAGCCGCATCAATATCTTTACCCCGGCTACGGCGGAGGTGCGTGTTGATGCCTTGTTTTTGCAGGTAAGCGGCAAATGCTTCTACCTTATCTTCACCGGCATTAATATAGCTGGCAAAAGCAATGGGATTATATTCAATGATATTTACCTTACAAGGCAGGTGCTTGCAAAATTTAGCCAGCTCCATGGCGTCCTGTATCCCGTCGTTAACACCATCAAAGATAATGTATTCGTAGGTTACCGGGTTTTTGGTTTTGGCGTAGTAATATTTTAAAGCTTCGGCCAGGGCCTTTAGTGAGTTTTGCTCATTAATTGGCATTATGGTGTTGCGCTTTTCGTCATTAGCAGCATGTAAGGACAGGGCAAGATTAAATTTTACCTGATCGTCGCCCAGCTTTTTGATCATTTTGGCAATACCGGCTGTAGAAACGGTGATCCTTTTGGCGGCCATGTTCAATCCGTCTTCGGCAGTGATGCGCTCAACAGATTTCATCATATTGGCGTAATTCAGCAAAGGTTCGCCCATACCCATGTATACGATGTTGGATAAAGGCACACCATAATTTTCACGGGCTTGTTTATCTATCAGCACTACCTGGTCGTAAATTTCATCAGGATTAAGGTTTCTTTTACGCTCCATGTACCCCGTAGCGCAAAACTTACAGGTAAGGCTGCAGCCCACCTGCGACGATACACAGGCTGTCATCCGGCCAGGAGTGGGAATTAAAACCCCCTCAATTAGATGAGTATCGTGTAAAATAAAAGAATTTTTTATAGTTTTATCAGCACTAACCTGTGATGAATTTATTTTAACGTTGTTAATAACAAAGTTTTCGTTGAGTTTAGTGCGCAGTTCTTTTGAAATATTGCTCATCTCGTTGAAAGAGACGCACGATTTTTTCCAAAGCCATTCATAAATTTGTTTAGCCCTGAAACTTTTTTCCCCCATACGGATAAAATGCTCCTGCAAGGCTTCCAAACCGAGGCTTCGGATGTCTATTTTATCTTTTGCATTATTCACAATGCAAAAGTACTTAAATTTAAAAAAATCTGTCTTATTTTAAAGTCATTCTTTTAAATGATAAAAAAACATAACTAAAAGTTAATTATAGTTAATTTTGTGTGGAGTGTTTTAAAGAAAAACGTTTTGAGATAGATAACAAGTGATATATTAATGAAAAGTTTTAGAGCCGATTACGTTTTTCCAATTTTTGCCGATCCTATTAAGAATGGAATTGTTACTGTTGACGACCAGGGCAAGATCATTTCTGTTACCGACCATAATAATCCTCCGGATGGCCCCATTGAACAACTGAGCGGCGTTATTTCTCCGGGGTTTATAAATACACACTGCCATGTTGAGCTTTCGCATCTTAAGGATAAAATAACACCCGGGAAAGGGTTGATAAATTTTATAAAAGATATTCAGGCATCCCGCAAAGCGGATGATAAACAAATAGCAGAGGCTATTCAAAAAGCAGATGAAGAGATGTATGCGAATGGTATTGTTGCCGTAGGCGATATTGCCAATAGCAATAGCAGCATCCCGGTTAAAGTTGCCAGCAAGTTGTATTACCATACGTTTGTGGAAACTTTTGGCTTCTTGCCGCAAAACGCCCAGGCTATTTTTGATAAAGCGATGGAACTTATGCGGGAGTTTAAGCCGCAACCCTGTTCCATTACCCCTCATGCGCCATATTCGGTATCCAAAGAGCTCTTTAAACTGATCCGGAAACATAGCGACGCCGAACCCAATCTCATTAGCATCCACAACCAGGAGTGTGAGGACGAGAATAAATTTTATCGTTACAAATTGGGCGGCTTTCTGGAGCTTTATGAACATTTTGGTATTGATATCAGCCATTTTAAGCCACAGGCACGTAACTCCTTACAATCTATTATCCCGTTGTTGACTAACAGGCAGCAGGTTTTGCTGGTACATAATACCTGTACCAATTTAAAAGACATCTACTTTATAAAACGGTTCGATCGTAAAATAAATTGGTGTTTTTGTCCTAAAGCCAATCTGTATATTGAAAACCACCTTCCAAAAATCCCACTTTTTATTGATCAGGGCTTTAACATTACGCTGGGTACCGATAGCCTGGCATCAAACGATAGCTTGTGCATACTGAGCGAAATGCGTACCATACAGAAAAAGTTCCCAAGTATCAGCACCGCTAAATTACTGGAATGGGCTACTATAAATGGTGCATCGTTTTTAGGTATTGACGACGAAAAGGGAACGCTTGAACCAGGCAAAACTCCCGGACTAAACCTGATAACTGGTTTGGATGGATTAAAGATCACCCCAGAAAGTAAGGTTAAGCGTTTAGTTTAATAAGTTGATTAGGTTGATTGAGTTGTAATAAGTTAATTTGTACCAAGTTTTATCACACCAAATTTAATCAACATAATCTACCTCAATCAACCAATAAAACTCAATGATCAGACATCTCGATATAACCGTTAAAGGAAAAGTTCAGGGCGTTTTTTACCGCAAATCAACCAAAGCCGTAGCCGACCAGTTAGGGGTAAGGGGCTTTGTTAAAAATGAACCGAACGGCGATGTTTTTATAGCTGCCGAAGCCGATGATACCCTGCTCGAAATGTTTATGGAATGGTGCAACGAAGGCCCCGAAGACGCGGAAGTAACTTCTGTAGAAAGCCATGAGGGCGAATTAAAAAACTATCGTAATTTTGAGGTTGTAAAAAGGGCCCTGTAATTTGCCGGGTTTTATTTGTTAATTACCATCCCAAACATCAACATTGTCAACCGCTAAAAAATTTGCCGGGCAAACGGCTATATACGGTGTAACTACTATAGTGCAGCGTTTATTAGGCGCATTGCTTACCCCGCTTTATACAAAAGCATACAATCCTAATGTATATAGTATTTTCAGTACCATGTTTAGCTATGCCTCTGTTTTGCAGGCGGTGCTGTCTTTTGGTATGGAAACTACTTTTTTCAGGTATCTAAATAAATTCCCGGATAATAAAAGGCAGGTCTATAACAACAGCTTTTGGGCCGTATTTATGGTAACGGTAGTGTTTTTAATATTAACCGTTCCATTTACCCATACCATAGCAGGTTTAATTAAAATTGGTAAAGGCACTTCACAGCAGGAGTTTGAACTATACATTCGTTATTTTTTGGGCATTTTGGTGATCGATGCCTGGTGTGCTATCCCGTTCGCCAAACTCCGTGCAGACAGCCGGCCAATAAAATACGGGAGCATTAAACTAATCAATATTATAGTTACGGTATCGCTCAACCTCGTTTTTATCTGGATAATTCCGTACATCATTAAGCACCAAATGCCTGGGGCTGATTGGTGTAAGCAATGGTTTACTATGGGTTGGGTAGGCTACATATTTGTATCAAACCTGGTGGCCAGCTTTATAACCTTATTGCTGTTACTGCCCGAGTTGCTGAAGCTGCAACTAAGTTTTGATGGTGTTATGTTTAAAAATATGCTTACCTACAGTTGGCCGGTAATGATAGCAGGTTTATCATACATCGTTAACGAAAATTTTGATAAAATTTTACTGGGAAAACTGCTGCCCGATAGTATCAGTGAGCGCGAGGTTGGTATTTATTCGGGCTGCGCGCGTATATCCGTTTTTCTAAGCCTTTTTAACCAGGCCTTTCGCATGGGAGCCGAGCCCTTCTTTTTTAGTCATGCCAAGAATAAAAATGCCGGTCAAACCTACTCGCGCATCATGGATTATTTTGTAATAACCATGTGCCTTATGTTTGTAGGTGTTGTGGCCAATATTCAGATACTAAAACACTACGTAAATAACCACGACTATTGGGTTGGTTTACCAGTTGTGCCGCCTTTGTTGCTGGGTTATGTAAGCCTGGGTATTTATACCAATTTGTCTATCTGGTATAAATTGTCCGATCAAACGAAGTATGGCCTGTACATATCCGGGATAGGGGCTATAGTAACCATTGTGCTCAACGTAATTTTTATTCCAAAATACAGCTACATGGCATCGGCCTGGATCTCGCTGATAGCTTATGCCAGTATGATGATCATGTCATACATATGGGGTCAAAAACACTATCCCATCCCTTACAATCTTAAAAAGAATGTCATATATATCGTATCATCAATAATACTTGTGTATTTGTCGTTCAGCACATTTAAACGTAATATATTTGTAGGTAATATATTGTTGTTCCTGTTTGCGGGGGCTGCATTTTTTGCAGAGCGTAAACAATTAAAGGCCATATTTAGTAAACGATGACCATCAGGATAATTAATAAGTCGAAGAATAGTTTACCGGCATATGAAACGGCCCATGCCGCCGGTATGGATCTGCGTGCCGATATTGAAGAACTAGTACGGTTAAATCCTATGGAACGTAAACTCATTCCTACCGGTTTGTTTATAGAACTTCCTGTTGGGTTTGAGGCGCAGATACGACCGCGCAGTGGTTTGGCGTTTAAGCATGGTATAGGCATTGTTAATTCACCCGGTACTATTGATGCCGATTATCGTGGCGAGATCAAAGTGTTACTGATCAATTTTTCGGCAGAAGTATTTGAGATCAACGCGGGCGACCGTATTGCCCAAATGGTAGTTGCCCGGCACGAAACTGTGAATTGGGATGAGGTAGAAGTATTAAATGAAACCAGCCGCGGCGAAGGTGGTTTTGGCCATACGGCTGTTAAATAGAAGCAAGAAATTAGAGACAGAATAAGCGGACAGGCTATGAAAGAGTTGGAATTAAGATATAACAAGAATAAGGTAAGAGCAGGCCTCAATTGCATGGTGGCAGTCTTGATTCTTGGTTCTTGTTTCCAGGCTCTACCGGTAAGCGCTCAAAAGTCTGTTCCGGCTAAACAGCTATCGCAGGCTGATAGTATGATGGTTAAGCAACTGTTTTTCTCGGCTATTCGCGAAAAAACCATCGAGAACTCCAAACGTGCCGGCGAAATGTTTGAACGCATATTGCAGGCCGATCCGGGAAATGACGCCTCGATGTTTGAGCTGGCTAACTTGAAACGACAGCAAAATGATTATGCGGGGGCAAGGCCTTTATTAGAGAAGGCGGTTGCAATTAATCCGGATAATGAATGGTATTGGGTAGCCCTCGCTGACGGTTATGAAAAAACCAACGCCATCGATAAGCTCGAAAATGTATTTAATCAGCTCATCAGGATCAATCCGGATAAACCCGATTATTATTTTGATAAAGCTAACGCATATCTCATTTTAAAAAGATACGATGATGCCCTTAAGGTGTATGATCAGCTGGAAAAACTCAATGGCCCCAGTGATGATATTTTAGCAAGCAGGCAAAAAATTTATTTAAAACAAGGCAAGATCGATCAGGCGGCCGCCGAGTTGGAGAGGGCGATTGCAGATAATCCGGGTCAGATGCGTTATTACCTGCTGCTGGCCGAGATCTATAACTCAAACGGATTAAATGATAAGGCCCTTAAAGTTTTGCTCCAGGCCGAAAAGCAAGATAATAATAACGGAATGGTGCATTTGGCCCTGGCTGATGTTTACCGCGACAAAAAAAATAATGATGCCTGTTTTAACGAACTGACACTGGCGTTTGCGAACCCAGATGTAAGTATCGATCAGAAAATAAATATCATTAGCGGATATTTCCCCAAATTTCCTGAACCCAATGCTAAAGCCAGCGCACTTGAACTCAGCCGGCTTTTAACGGTAGCGCATCCTGCCGATGCCAAGGCCTATGCTATTTATGGGGATATGTTGTTACAAAGCACCAAATTAAAAGAAGCCAAATCCGCGTATAAGAAATCGATCCAACTGAATGAACAGGTATATGTTGTTCATGAACAGCTGGTACGGGTTGAATTGAGTGAAAATGATATAGATGCCACTATCAAAGATGGCGAAAACGCTCTTTCGTTATTCCCGAACCAGGGTTGGATGAATTATATGGTGGGTGTAGCCTGGGCGCAGAAGAAAGAATTTAAAAAAGCGCTTAATTATGCCACCAACGCAACTTCATTAGAAATTCAGGATAAGGATTTACTTTCGCTGAGCTTTTCGTTATTGGGCGATTGCTATCATAGTCTTAAAGATAACAAAAGCTCGGACGAGGCTTATGATAAAGCCTTAAGCTATAATCCGGATAATGCGTACACATTAAACAATTATGCCTACTATTTATCGTTAAGAAGTGAGCAACTGGATAAAGCAGCGCAAATGTCGGCTCGGTCCAATGAGCTTCAGCCCAATACCGCATCGTTTGAAGATACATATGCCTGGGTGCTTTTTAAGCAAAAGAAATATGCCGATGCAAAGGTGTGGATGTTGAAGGCGCTTGCGCATGATAAAACGAATAGTGCCGCCCAATATGAGCATTATGGCGATATTTTGTTTTACCTTGGTAATGTGGATGAGGCCGTAGAAAACTGGAAAAAAGCTAAAAGTAACGGTGGTCAATCGCCGCTATTAGACCGTAAAATAAATGAGAAAAAATATAGCGAGTAAATTATTAATAGCATGTTGCCTGCTGATTATGGTGAGCTGTAAGGCCCGTAAACAGGTTTTGGTAGCCCGCAAAGCCGATTCATCGGCAAAGCCTGTTGATAATAAGTTAAGCAGCCAGCTAAGTGCCATAAGAGCTAAACAGGTAAACTTTAACACCTTTTCTGGTAAAGCCAAAACCAAGCTCAATATTAATGGTAATAGTAATGATGTTACCCTTAACATTCGCATTGAGCGCGATAAAAGAATATGGGTTTCCATTACCGCCATTTTAGGTGTTGAAGCAGCCAGGGCTTTGATCACGCCTGATAGTATACTGCTCATCAATCGTTTACAGGGAGTGTATCTGCGCAAACCTTTTAGTTACGTATATAAATATGCCAGCAGCCAGGTTAATTATAAAACGCTGGAGTCATTGTTGATAGGTAATGCCGTACCTGAACTGCTCAATGAAAAAGCCGACCTGACCAATGCTGATGGAAACACTACGCTGAGCGGTAGCTTGCAGGACCTGTTATATAAGCTGGTTTTAGGTGCCGATTTAAAAGTTACCCAAACAAATTTGTCTAATCAAAGCGAAGGACAGTCATTGCAGGTTGTTAATAATAGCTTTATCCAGGCAACTAATAGGGTAATGCCATCACAAATAGATATCGCATCGGTAGTAAAAGATAAAAAAATACAGGTTAATTTGCATTATACAAAGGCCGACTTTGACGTACAGCAGGAATATCCATTCAATATTCCTGACAATTACGAGCCGGCCAAATAATTAATTATGTTTGTTTGATGAAATTTTTAAAAGCAGTATTTTTTATAATAGCGGTATTTATAGTAATTGATGTGCATGCGCAAAGCAGCCAGGATTTAAAACGCCGACGTGATAAACTGTCTGATGAACTGGAACAACTGAATAAAGATTACCAGGAAACCTCAAAAAATAAAAAAGCTACTTTAAAGCAGTTGAGTTTATTAAAAGCGCAAATAAGCCTGAGGGAAGAGAAAATAAATATCATCAACTCGGAGGTAAGAAATTTAGATAATCAAATCTCTGAGAGCAATAATACCGTACATAGCTTACAAAACCAGCTCGACCAGCTAAAAAAGGAATATGCAGCCATGGTGCTTTTTGCCTATCGCAATCAAAGTGCCTACAATAAGCTTATGTTTATTTTCGCTTCGCGAGATTTTAACCAGGCCTATAAACGATTAAAATATTTACAACAGTTTGGAACCTACCGCGAGCGTCAGGCGGGTTACATACAGGGAACCCAGAAAGAGCTGCATGTAAAAATAAATGAGCTGGATAAGAATAAGCAGGAGAAAAGTAACCTGCTGGCCGATCAGCAAAAAGAAAAAGAAACGCTTGGTAAAGAAAAAAATAACCAGGTAAAAGTAGTGAGCGACCTGTCGCAGCACGAAGGGCAGTTGAAACAGCAACAACGGGAGGTTCAGGCAAAAATAGCCAAAACCAACAGGGAAATTGCTGCAACTATCCGCAGGGAAATTGAAGAAGCCCGGCGCAAGGCCGAGGCTGAAGCCAGAGAGGCCGCCAGAATAGCGGCGGCTAAAGCGAAGGCCGAAAACAAGCCAGCTCCTGTAACCCCGGCTAAACCAGTGACAAGGAGCGAGTCGAGTGTGCTGAACGCGACACCTGAGGCAGCTAAATTGTCAAATGACTTTTTAGGTAACCGCGGTCGTTTACCATGGCCTGTTGCCAATGGGGTAATAACCCAGGGTTTTGGCATGTACACCACGCCGGAGGGTATTAAGAGCGAGAGTACTGGTATTGATATCAGAACCAACCCGGGAAGTTCGGTAAGGGCGGTATTTGATGGTACCGTGGTAAGGGTTGTTGACGTAAGCGGAACCTATTTGGTGATGATAGTACACGGGGAATATTTTACAGTGTATGCCAATTTACGGTCGGTTAGTGTGGCCAGGGGGCAAAAAGTGAGTACCAAGCAAACATTAGGAACGGTGGCAACAGATTCGTCGACCGGGGAAACGGAGGTTCACTTTGAGGTTTATAAAGTGAAGGATCCAACCAATCCTAAAACGTGGCTTGCACCTAACTAATTAGTTATGAACTTTATGAAAATTTAATTGTATATATTTGTAACCTTAATTTAAATGCTATGCTAAGTTCAGTTTTTTTATTTTTAAATATTGGTACGAGCGAAATGGTACTGATACTTTTTGCAGCATTAATGCTTTTTGGAGGTGATAAGCTACCTGAGCTGGCACGCGGTTTAGGCAAAGGCATCCGTGATTTTAAAGATGCATCTGAGGATGTAAAACGCGAGATCAATAACCAGATCAACAACTACGAAGACAAGAAAACCGAAACCAAGGTGCAAGATACGCCCGCCGTTGAAGAAAATACTACAGAACACACAACCGCAGAGGTTGTTGAGGAGACAACACATCCTATACATGGTTCTGTACCCAATACAATCCCTATCTCGGATACTTACGTACATACACATGAAGAGGAGCCGGCAGCGGAAACGCACAACATCGATCTGACTAAGAAAACAACAACAGATCCTGTTAAAACAGAACACGAATAACACAAGTCATAATAATATTTACATAACATAAAACTTAAAAATCATGGGTGGATTAGGCGCACCAGAAATCATTCTGATCATCATTGCAATACTTTTATTGTTTGGCGGTAAAAAAATACCTGAACTAATGAGAGGTTTAGGAAAAGGCGTTAAAGAATTTAAAGACGCACAAAACGGCGAAAGCAATACAAGCACTACCGAAGAGAAACCAAAAGCTTAGTATTTAGGTATCAAGTAGCGAGTATCAAAATTTGAAGGCTTTAATGTAGCTGTCTTGATACTTGATGCTGGCTACTTGATACTTTAGTTTATTGCATATGAACTTATCTGTTGAATTATTTCGTATTTCAACAGATAAGTTTTTTATTTTAGCCCCATGGCTAAATTTTATTCCTCTTTAAGTGAAATAAGGAGTGGGCTGCAACGTGCGGAAATTACCGTTGAAGGACTGGTAAAAAACTATCTTGATCAAATTAAAAAAAATGCTCATTTGAATGCCTTCAACGAGGTGTTTGAAGAAGAAGCATTGATCAATGCAAAAAACATTGACGACCGTATAAAAAACGGCACTGCCGGCAAACTGGCCGGAATGGTTATCGCCATAAAAGATAACATCTGCTATAAGGGGCACCAGGTAAGTGCCTCATCCAAAATATTAAAAGATTTCACCTCCATTTATTCATCAACGATTGTTGAACGTTTACTGGCCGAAGACGTGATTATTATTGGCCGCTGCAATTGCGATGAGTTTGCCATGGGCGGAGCTAATGAAACCTCTTATTTCGGTCCGGTAAAAAATATGGCCGACGAGACCAGGGTTTCGGGTGGTTCATCAGGGGGCTCGGCGGTTGCCGTACAGGCCAATATGTGCCATGCGGCTATCGGTACAGACACCGGCGGCTCTGTAAGGCAACCAGCTTCATTTTGTGGTGTTATCGGTTTAAAACCTACTTATGGCCGTATTTCCAGGCATGGTATCATCGCTTTCGCTTCGTCATTTGACCAGGTTGGCCCAATTACCAGGTCGGTAGAGGATGCTGCTCTGTTATTGGAGGTTATGGCCGGTCCTGATGATTACGATAGTACACTGGCTCAACAAGAAGTACCCGCGTTTTCTGAACATATCGAAAAAACAGGCAAAAAGAAGATCGCCTATTTGCAGGAAGCTATCTCCAGTCCCGGTGTTGATAACGAGGTAAAGGATGTACTGGTAAAATATATTGATAAACTGCGTGCAGAAGGGCATACGGTAACACCTATCGCTTTTGAGCAACTGGATTATCTGGTACCGGCCTACTATATTTTAGCCATGGCCGAAGCTTCATCAAATCTGGCCAGGTACGATGGGGTGCATTATGGTTATCGCAGTCCTGCAGCTGATGATCTGCAATCAACCTATAAACGTTCCCGGTCTGAAGGTTTTGGTAAAGAAGTAAAACGTCGCATTATGCTGGGCACGTTTGTATTGAGCGCCGGATATTATGACGCCTATTATGCCAAAGCCCAGAAAGTGCGCCGACTGATCAGGGAAAAAACCGACGAGATCCTCAAGGAGTATGATTTTATACTGGTACCCACAGCTCCGGAACCTGCGTTTGCTATAGGTAAAGAAGAAAAAGATCCGGTAGTAACGTATCTTTCGGATATTTTTACCGTACAGGCATCCTTAGCTGGTGTACCCGCTATTTCGCTGCCTGTTGGCAATAATAGCAAAGGTTTGCCGTTAGGTTTACAATTACTTGCTAAGCATTTTAACGAACAGGAACTGTTGAATTTTTCAAAATATTTCCTTGAACTTTAAAAAATTTAATAATTTAGTAAGATATCCCTCGTTGATTATAGTCTTTGGTTAAATTAAATCCCTAAAGAATGAAGAAACTATTTACGCTTACTATCTGCTTTTTACTACTGCAAATTGTTTACGCAAACGCTTCTTCAAGATCAACATTTCAATGGCCAAATATCGCACAGGATACCATCCTTCGGAAAGCCGTTGCCCAGCCTGCGGGCCCGGCACCATTAAGGGGTATTTATGAACGCCGTTTAGATTCCATCAGCAAAGACATCCCGCTGGAATATAATGAGTACGTACAGAGCTATATCGATCTGTACATGCAAAACCGCGATGAGATGGGGCAGGTGATCGGTCTTTCCAAATATTATTTTCCTATCTACGAAAAAGCATTCCACGATGCTGGTATACCCGAAGAGATAAAATTCCTGTCGATAGTTGAATCAAAGCTTGATCCTAACGCGGTATCAAGAGTAGGGGCAACCGGGCCATGGCAGTTTATGTTTACCACAGCCAAATTATATGGTTTAAATATGGATAGCTATGTTGACGAACGTCGCGACCCAATACAAGCCACTTATGCCGCCGCAGCTTATTTAAAAGACGCCTACCAGGAATTTGGCGATTGGCTTTTGGCTATCGCATCATACAATTGCGGCAAAAGCAATGTAGAGCGCGCGGTTGAAAAAGCAGGTGCCAATGATTTTTGGAGCGCCCGTCAATATCTGCCTGCCGAAACCCGTGGTTATGTGCCTGCTTTTATAGCGGTAAATTATATAATGCATTATTTTAATAAACATAACATTGTTCCACAAGGCTGTAACTTTTCGTTGAAGACTGATACGGTTATGGTTAAAAAATATGTGGCCCTGAGCAGCATATCGCAAGCCCTTAAGGTAAACATCAATGAGTTGGCTATATTAAACCCGGCTTACAGAAGATTAATAGTTAACGGTTCACCAAAGTTGCCGCGAAGATTGATATTGCCGCAGGTAGCAAAGGAAAACTATGCCGTTTTATATAATGTATTGAATGGCGGTGATGCAGCAGCTCCGGAACCAAAAGTGAGCTATGCTTCTTATACCGAAAATAAGCCTGAACGTAAAATGCCATCCCGCCACCGGGTTCGAAAAGGCGAAACTTTGGCCTCCATTGCCGATAAATTTGGAGTTGAAGTGCAGGATCTGAAAGTTTGGAACCATCTGAAAAGTAATCGTGCCCCTGTTGGTGTGAGCATCAAAGTAAGTAACGGAGATGATGACTCGACCAGCGCGGCAGTAAGTCCTCACACCAAAAGAGTTTTATAATTGCAGGGACTTAGACACGGAAAGCTATACCGATAAGTGAAATTGACAGTGAAAAAATATTAAATACCTGAATATGAGGGGCCCGGTTTTGATGCATTTCAAAGCCGGGCTTTTTTATTCGGGTTACCATAAAAAGAATTGTAATTTTGAGCGCTTGAATTTTGAGAAAATGAACAAGAACAACCGTAAACAGGACGCCTTAAACTACCACTCACAAGGTCGTCCAGGGAAAATACAGGTAGTACCTACCAAACCAACCAATTCACAACGCGACCTTACCATGGCGTATTCGCCGGGTGTTGCAGAGCCTTGTCTTCGCATAGCAGAAAATGTAGAGGATGTATATAAATATACAGCCAAAGGTAACCTGGTGGCGGTTATCAGTAACGGTACTGCGGTATTGGGCCTGGGTAATATTGGCCCGGAGGCCAGCAAACCAGTAATGGAAGGGAAGGGACTGTTGTTCAAGATCTATGCTGATATTGATGTGTTTGACCTTGAGGTAAATGCTAAAAGTGTAGATGAGTTTGTAACTATTGTAAAAGCGCTTGAACCTACCTTTGGTGGCGTTAACCTGGAAGATATATCGGCTCCAACCTGTTTCGAGATCGAGCGCAGGTTGAAAGCCGAAATGAATATCCCGGTAATGCACGACGATCAGCATGGCACAGCCATTATATCCGGTGCGGCTTTAATGAATGCCTGCGAAATACAAGGTAAAAAGCTCGACAAGATAAAAATGGTAGTTAACGGTGCAGGTGCCGCCGCGGTATCGTGTACCAAGATGTACCTTTCGCTGGGCGTAAAAAAGGAAAATCTGGTGATGTTTGACATCAATGGTTTGTTAACACCGGAGCGTACTGATCTGGATGATATCAGGCTGGAGTTTGCCACCACGCGTACAGATATCAAAACATTGGCCGATGCCATGAAAAATGCCGACGTTTTTGTTGGCCTTTCTGCGCCAAACGTGGTTGACGCGGATATGTTGAAATCAATGGCCAAAAAGCCAATCGTATTTGCAATGGCCAACCCGGTGCCCGAAGTTGATTATGATCTGGCGGTACAAACCCGCGATGATATCATCATGGCCACTGGTCGTTCTGATTATCCTAACCAGGTAAATAACGTATTGGGTTTCCCCTATATTTTCAGGGGCGCGCTTGATGTGCGGGCAACTGCCATTAACGAGGCCATGAAAATAGCCGCCACACACGCTATTGCCGAAATGGCTAAAAAGCCGGTTCCGGAAGCTGTAAACCTGGCCTATAATACTACCAATCTTAAATTCGGACGGGATTATATCATCCCTAAACCGATGGATCAAAGACTTATTGTGGAAGTATCGGCCGCCGTTGCTAAGGCAGCCATGGAATCTGGAGTCGCCCGTAAAGCGATAACAGATTGGGAAGCTTATTATGAAGAATTGCGATCAAGATTAGGCACCAATGATAAATTGCTGCGTAACCTCACCAATAAAGCCAAGCAAAACCCAAAGCGTGTAGTTTTTGCCGAGGCTGATAATTACAAAATACTAAGATCGGCTCAGATAGTAAAAGAGGAAGGCATAGCCACCCCGATATTACTGGGTAACGAAGATAAGATCAGGCGTATCATGCGCGAGAATGACCTTGACCTGGATGATGTTCAGATCATCGATCCTCGTGTGAAATGTGAAAACATGGAAGAGTATGCCGAGTTTCTGTATAAAAAACGCCAGCGCAGAGGAGTAACCTTATTTGAAGCCCGCAAAATGCTGAGCGACCGTAACTATTACGGTGCCTGCATGGTGCAGTTTGGCAGAGCCGATGCCCTTATCTCGGGTTTAACCAAAAATTATGTTCCAACCATTAAACCGGCTCTGCAAATTATCGGTACCGAAGAAGGAGTGAACCGTGTGGCAGGTATGTACATGATGATCACTCAAAAAGGGCCTGTATTTTTTGGCGATACCACCGTTAACGAAAACCCATCTGTACAAGAGCTGGTAGATATTACCGTGTTGATCGAAAAATCTGTTAAACAATTTAACATCAGTCCGCGGGTAGCTGTATTATCGTACTCTAACTTTGGCTCAAATGACGGTCCCATTCCCGAAAAAACAAGAGAAACCGTGAAATTGCTGCACAAGCAATATCCGGATATGGTAGTTGATGGTGATATGCAGGCCAACTTTGCCCTCAACTCCGATTTGTTGGCAGATAACTTCCCATTTTCAACCCTAAACGGAAAACCAGCTAATACTTTGATATTCCCTAATCTGGAATCGGGTAACATTGCTTACAAGTTATTGCAGGAAATTGGTGGTGCCGAGGCTGTAGGACCTATATTATTGGGATTGAAAAAACCGGTGCACGTGTTGCAACTGGGTAGTTCGGTTCGTGAAATTGTAAATATGATCACCATAGCGGTTGTTGATGCCCAGGAAAAGGCCGAAGCCAGCAAACCAAAAGGTATTTTAAATAAACTTAAAGGAAGTAAATAATAGTATCAAGTAGCTAGTATCAAGATTTTTTGCAAGGTTTATTTATAAAGCTAATTTAGCTGTCTTGATACTAGCTACTTGATACTAAAAAACAAATAATATTATGTACGATTATATTAGTGGTAAACTGGTATTCAAAAGTCCTTCGCACGTTGTTATAGACGCCGGCGGTATTGGCTATCACATTAATATATCGTTAAATACATATTCAAAGGTCGGAGAAGTAGAAAATTGTAAACTATTTATCTGGCAGTACGTAAAAGAGGATGCGCTCACATTATATGGTTTTGCAGATGACGGTGAGCGTCGCTTGTTCTTACACCTGGTATCCATATCCGGCATAGGGCCAAATACGGGGCGTATGATGTTATCATCAATTACCCCTGCCGAAATACAGGCAGCTATTGTTAGCGGCAATGTTGCTTTAATACAACGTATCAAAGGCATAGGTCCCAAATCGGCACAACGCATTATATTGGAGCTGCAGGATAAGTTGCGAAAAGAAGGACCTGACACTTTAACTGTTGTGCCTGTGAGCAAGACAGTTAAAGACGAGGCGCTTTCTGCACTTGTTATGCTGGGCTTTGCGCGTAATGCTGCCGAAAAGGTATTGGATCAGGAGATCAATAAAAATAATGGAGATTTAACTGTTGAACAGCTTATAAAGTTTGCATTAAAAACTCTATAATTACGTACAAATTCTAACTTGACCTTTGATAAAAATATTTACTTATAATATTATTATAAGTGTGTTGTTTATTTTGGCATTTAGTGGGGTGGGGAGTGTGTATGCACAACAACGCGTTACGAGTGCTAAAAGAGATACGGCACTCGCGGGCACTCCCGTTAACCTAACCGAACCTAGAAACCTCAGGCTCAGGGATGGTATTTTTGATCCCGATCCTCCCAATCTCATCCGAACAGTTGAATACGACCCTGCAACAAACCGATATATATTATATGAAAGAGTTGGTAACTTATTATATCGCCCGCCGCAGTATTTAACATTTGCCCAATATTTAAAGTTAAAAAGCCGATCCAATCAACGTATATATTATCAGCAGCTTGCCGATAATTATGCCTATGCTTCGCAACAGCCTGGTTTTATACCATCAATAAAAGTGCGCAGCCGTACTTTTGAACAGATTTTTGGTGGTCAAACTATCGATATCAGGCCACAGGGATCGGCAGAAATGATCCTGGCTGGCCAATTAAATCAAAACCAGAACCCGCTGTTTACCACCAGGCAGCGCAACCAGTTTAATTTTAATTTCGATCAGAAGATACAGCTGAACGTAACCGGAAATATTGGTGATAAGTTAAAAATAACTACCAATTATAATACTGACGCGCAGTTTCAGTTTGATAACCAGATAAAGCTGGATTACACCGGATCGCCAGACGAGATTATTCAGAAAGTGGAGGCAGGTACGGTAAGTATGCCTTTGAATACCACGCTTATTACGGGCAGCCAGGCTTTGTTTGGTATTAAAACCAAACTGAAATTTGGGCGCCTGGATGTAACGAGTATTTTGTCGCAACAGCGATCGCAATCCAAAACTATTACCATAACAAACGGGTCGCAGCAAGGGGAGTTCCGGGTTACACCTGCCGATTATGAAGCCAATAAACACTTCTTTTTATCACAGTATTTTCGTGATAATTATGATAAAGCGCTGTCGCGGATACCTATTATCAGTTCCAATGTCAATATTACCAAAATTGAGGTTTGGACAACCAATCGTACCAACGTAACCACCGATTCAAGGGATATATTGGCCTTCCTTGATCTGGGCGAAAATAACCCTTATAATAAAACACGGATACAAGGTGGCGGAAGCGTTTATCCGGCGGGGTTTAAAGGTCCGGGTTTTGCACAACAATCAAACTCTCTGCTTAACAATTTACCGGCAGATGTGCGCCAAACTAACTCGAACACCATAGCCAATTATTTTCAAAGTAGTGGAGCCACGGATAACTATTCCAAGCTTACTTACGCCCGTAAGCTTACCGATAAGGAGTATACCCTGCACCCTCAACTGGGATATATATCGCTCAATTACCCTTTAAATAATGATGAGGTACTGGCGGTTGCTTATCAGTATACGGTTAATGGACAGCAATACCAGGTGGGTGAGTTTAGCAGTGATGTGGCCGTTGATCCCAACACACCAAAAGTGTTATTTGTAAAGTTATTGAAAGGCGAATTGCTGAAAACCAATTTACCTACCTGGAAATTGATGATGAAGAACATTTATTCATTAGGCGCTTTTCAGGTTAGCCCCACCGATTTTAAACTTACGGTAACCCGGCTTGATGACAAATCAGGTATCGAAAAAACGGTGATGGAGGAAGGCCAGAACACTAAAGGAAAGCTCTGGCTGCAGATAACAGACCTCGATAATCTCAACCAGCAAAATAATACGCAGCCTGATGGCTATTTCGACTTTTTGGAGGGGATCACCATCGATTCGCAAAACGGCCGCATCATGTTCCCAGTGCTGGAACCCTTTGGCTCTGATCTGAATAAAAAGTTTTTGCCGGGGGAATCTGATCTGGCTAAACGATATGTATACCAGCCCCTGTATGATTCCACCAAAACCATAGCACAGCAATATTTTCCTAATTTAAACCGATATGTGATCAAGGGTACCTATACCTCTACGGGGGGCTCCGAGTATCAGCTCAACGCGGTGAATATTCCACAGGGATCGGTCAACGTTACTGCCGGTTCTTTAAAACTGCAAGAGGGTAATGATTACACGGTTGATTATAATTCCGGCCGTATCCGGATATTGAATCAGGCGCTGTTATCGTCGGGGCAACCGATCACGGTTAAACTGGAAAATAACGAACTGTTTGGCGTACAGCAAAAATCATTGTATGGATCGAGGTTTGATTATCACGTTAATGATAAACTGAACCTGGGAGGTACCATTATGCACCTTACCGAGCAACCGCTGAACCAGAATGAAGTTGCCGGGCAAGAGTCGATCTCCAATACTATATGGGGTTTTGATGCTAACTATAGTTCGGAATCACGATTGCTAACACGGCTGGTTGATAAGATCCCCTTTATCCATACCAAGGTACCGTCGTCTATCAATTTCTCGGGTGAGTTTGCGCAATTACTACCCGGCAGTCCCGGCGCCCTGAATTTTGCCGGCTCAAAAAACGGTACTTCCTACCTGGACGATTTTGAAAATAGCCAATCGGTAATTGACGTAAAAAGTGCCAACACCTGGCAAATATCAGGCACGCCGCAACTTTTTGATGAATCGAAATTATCAAACGATTTAAGCTACGGCTATAACCGGGCCAGGCTTGCATTTTATAACATCGATCCTATATTTTATACCAATACGGGTAGTATTCCGATATCAAAGTCGGAGCTTTCAAACCATTACGTAAGGCAGATCATTGAGCAAGAGGTGTTCCCGTACAAACAACCGGCTACCGGGCAACAATTAGCTATTTCTACACTTAACCTGGCTTTTTACCCAACCGTACGCGGGCCTTATAACTATACTACAACTGGCATTAATAGTGACGGTACGCTGCAAAATCCAAAATCGCGCTGGGGAGGTATGTTCCGGAAAATGGAAACCAATGATTTTGAATCATTAAACGTATCATACATTGAGTTTTGGGTGATGGACCCCTTTGTATACAAACCAAACTCGGCAGGTGGCGACCTGTATTTTAACCTGGGCAGCTTATCTGAAGATATATTAAAAGACGGACGTAAAAGTTTAGAGAATGCCTTACCTGTAAACGGCGATTTGTCGCAGGTTGATGAAACGAACTGGGGGCGTGTAACCAAACTGCAACCGGTAATAAACGCTTTTGATAACAATCCTGATTCGCGCAGGCTGCAGGACGTGGGTTTAGATGGTTTGAGCGATGCCGATGAAAAAAGGAAATTTGCACCCGTTGTACAGCAGTTGACAGGCCGGTTAAGTGCGCAGGCAGCCAATAATTTTTCTGCCGACCCATCTTCTGATGATTATCAATACTACCAGGGGCGTGATCTTGACCAGTCCAGGGCGGGTATTTTGGATCGCTATAGTAAATACAACGGTACCGACGGCAACTCCAAAACTGCCGAACAATCACAGGCCGAACTCGGGATCCAGAACTCAGCTTCCACCTCACTGCCCGATGGTGAAGATATTAACCGCGATAATAATATGAGTATTGAAGATTCCTACTTTCAATACAAAGTATCCATCCGCCCCGGGGATATGGTAGTTGGCCAAAATTATATTAACGATAAACTTACCGCATCGGTAAAACTGGCCAATGGCAGTACACAAATGGTTAACTGGTACCAGTTCAGGATCCCAATAACCGATTATCAGGCCGCTGTGGGTAATATTCAGGATTTTAAAGCCATCCGTTTTATGCGGATGTTCATGACCAACTTTGCCGATACCGCCGTATTACGTTTTGCTACCTTGCAGCTGGTTCGCGGGGAATGGCGTTCTTTTAATACCGAAAGAAACCCACTCAATGTGATTGCTGACCCGGCTATTCCGAACCCTCCAATTGATAATTCTACGCTTGATGTACAGGCGGTGAGTATCGAACAAAACGGTAACCGTACGCCCATCCCGTATGTAGTACCGCCGGGGATTAATCGCCAGCGTAATTATAATAACCTGCAAACAGATACTAAACTTAATGAGCAATCACTTTCGTTAAGTGTTAAAAGTTTGCGCGATGGTTATTCGCGGGCTGCCTTTAAAACCTTTTTTAATGATCTGCGATCGTATAAGCGAATCCAAATGTTTGTGCATGCCGAAGGTGATCGGCTGAAGGACAATGACTTAAATGCTTTTATCCGTTTAGGGGTTGATTACCAGGATAACTATTATGAATACCAGGTACCTTTAAAGGTTACAACACCTGGTACCCGAGATCCGGACGCGATATGGCCCTCTGTCAACGCTATCGACCTTGAACTGGATTTGTTAACGCGAGCTAAATTGAAGCGTAATCATTCCAACGTGCCCTACAACCAGGTGTTTAAATACGTGGAAGGTAATCAAACCGTTTATATCAAAGGTCAGCCGGATCTGAGCAAGCTGCGTACCATTATGCTGGGGGTACGTAATCCTTACAAAGGCGCGCAACCATCAAATATTGACGATGGTCTGGATAAAACCGGTACCGTTTGGTTTGACGAACTAAGGTTAACCGATTTTGACCAACGTGGTGGCTGGGCCGCGACGGCCCGGTTTGACGCCAAGCTGGCCGATTTTGCCGATATCACTATCGCCGGCACTAAAACTACTATTGGCTTTGGTACGCTTGATTCCCGTTTGAACGACAGGAGCCGTAGTGATGATCAAACATATGACGTATCGGCCAATTTAGAACTTGGAAAATTCTTCCCAGATAAGAGCGGTATCCACATCCCAACCTATGTCAATGTGTCCAAACAAACCAGCATGCCACAATATGATCCGGGCGCACCCGATGTGGAGCTCAAAGCATCATTAGCTGCTGCAACCTCCAGTCGTGAACGCGACTCGATACGCAACGCTGCTGTTGATTATACCCTCCGAAGAAGTTTCAATTTTACCAACGTACATAAGGCAAGGACAGATCCTAATGCCCCCAGCCATTTATGGGATGTAGAAAACCTGAATGCCTCATACGCTTATACGGAATATACTCACCATGATTTTGTAACTCAAAATGATCTGGAAAAAACATACAATCTTACACTGGCCTATAATTATACAAATCAACCCAAATACTATAGTCCGTTTGCCAAAATCATTAAGAGTAACCTCCTGGCACTTTTCCGGGATATTAATTTCAGCCTTTTGCCATCCCGGTTAAACCTGAGTATCAATTTTGATCGTTTTTATTCCGAAAATACCTTGCGGGATAATGACCCAAATAATTTTATCCCTGTACCTACAACCACTTTCAATAAATACTTTAATATTACCCGGGTTTACGGTATCGGCTGGAATCTTTCCAAATCATTGCAGATGGATATCGACGCGACCAATCTTTCGGTAGTTGATGAGCCTGCAGGTCGTATTAATGGCCTAAAACGGGATACCCTTTGGGATAACCTGAAAAAACTGGGCCGAACCACCAACTATAACCACACCATTAACTTTAACTATAACGTACCATTCACCAAAATACCGGGGATGGACTGGGTAGCTATGGTGGCCAGATACAGCGCGCATTTTAACTGGCAAACACAGCCTCTATTTGCAATCAATGATCCTACGTATGATGTGGGTAATAGTATACAAAACTCCAGGGCCATACAGTTAAACCCTACATTAAATATGGTGTCGCTGTATAATAAGTTCCCGTTCATACGCAAAGCCAATAACCCTAATAATACCAAAACAGGCATTGATAAAGTTTTGATAGGATTGTTAACCAGCGTTAAAAACCTTAGCGCTACTTATACCCGCACCCAGGGTATATTTTTACCGGGATATTTACCACAGTCGGGCTTTTTTGGATCCGACGCCGGAGCACCCGGTTTAGGATTTTTACTGGGTAGCCAGGCCGATATCCGGGCCAAGGCTGTAGCCAACGGTTGGATCACGAGGGATACACTGCAAAACCAACTGTATGTAACCACCATGAATGAGGATATGCACTTCAGGGGTATCATTGAACCGTTTAAGGATCTGCGAATTGAACTTATCGCGTTTAAAACACAGGATCATAACTACCAGGCTAATTTTAAATACCTCCCATCAACCAATAGTATTGAAACTTTAAGCCCGGTAACCACCGGCAATTACAGCATATCATTTTTAACCATTGCTACGGCGTTCAAAAAAACAACCGGAGTAAATAATTCATCGCCTATTTATCAAAAGCTTTTGGATAGCCGCTCAACTATTTCCCAAAAACTGGGGGCAACAAACCCCAATTCTTCGGGTAGTACAGATGGCTATGCCGATGGTTATGGGCCAAACTCACAAAATGTACTGGTGCCGGCTTTCCTGGCGGCTTATACGGGTAAAAATCCTGCTAAAAGCAATCTTTCCCAGTTTCCGTCTATCCCGATACCTAACTGGCAGATCACTTATAACGGGTTGAGCAAGATTCCGTTTTTCCAGGATATTTTTGACTCGTTTGATCTGACACATGGCTACCGGTCGTCCTATAACGTAAGCGGTTTTACCTCTCTATTGCAATACCAGGAGGCTAATGGCGCCGTTAATTCACGGGATCTGAACAACGATTTTTTACCCCAATACCAGTTTTCGCAGGTAACTATTTTTGAGCAGTTTGTACCCTTGCTGGGCGCCAGTATCAGGTTCAAGAACAGCATGACCACCAATGTAGAGTACAGGCAAAGCCGGTCATTAAGTTTGAGCTTGCTAAACAGTCAGCTGGCGCAACAAAACGAGCGTATTATTGTGTTTGGTTTTGGGTATCATACCAAAAATTTCCATTTTCCGTTTGGCTGGTTTAGTGGACCGGGTAAGGATAATGATGTAAATTTCAAACTCGATTTCTCCCTGCGGGATAATAAAACCCTGATATACCGGGCGGATGTGGAAGCCGCCGAAATATCATCGGGTGCGCAAAATATTACTGTACGCCCATCCATTGATTATGTGATCAACCAGCGGTTTAATTTGAATCTGTTTTATGATTCAAATATTACCAGGCCATACACTTCGCAAACATTTAATACCGCGTATACCAATTTCGGTATCAACCTTAAATTGTTGCTGCAATAAGCTATAAGAATGCTATGGAAGATATTAAAGTTACGAGCTCGATAGACCTAAAAACTTATTATGCCATCTGTTTACGTATATATTTGAAAAAGCGTGCCCTTATACTTCTGATTCCGTTTGTGCTTGTACAAATCACCATTCTTATGGAGCCGCCGGTTTCCTGGGACGAGGAGCTTTGGCTAATTGGCATTTTTGCCGCATTGTATATTTTTAGTATCTGGGCAATGTACAGGGCTTGTAAACTACAAACGCAAAGAACACCTTATCTTAAAGAAACGGTACACTATAAGCTTAATCCCGATAAAATTGAATTATCCGGCAATTCATTTACCCATGTTTGTAGCTGGGAGTATGTAGGTACGCTAATGGAGCGCGAAAAGTACTTCATGCTGTTTAACCAGAACCGGACTTTTTACTACCTGCCAAAAGATGGTTTTGAGTCGCGCGAGGCTGCTGCCGGTTTTAAAGAAATGGTAAAAGAAAAAGGCATTAAATTTTCCTATAACTGATCCCCAAAAACTTTTTAAACCTTAAATTTTAACAAATTTTCGTTCAGAAACGGCGTAAAAACGGCCGGAAATTTGTTCAAAACCCCTCATTTTAACACTTTTTAACAAATTTTGAGGTCGTTTTAATGCGTTTTTTTAAATTTAAAAAGTATTAAATTATTGATTGTCAAATAACTACACGTAAAATGGTCGGTTGTTGACCTTGTTCTACCCTTAACAAAACAGCCCGGTTATCTGGTGAAAGATAACCGGGCTGTGATTCATATAAAGATACGAAAATTTAAGCAGAATACATAAACAAACAAGTTGGCCTGTCACGCTGATCCCGTCGAAGAGGCTTGCCCGCCATGCTTCGACAGGCTTCAGCATGACATCTCCGGGTTTTTCATGGTAACGTTTCTTACTTATTCAATTCTTTCTGCCGCTTTTTTTCGGCTCTGCGTTTTTTTCGGGCTTCTTTTCGGGCCTTGTGTTCGCGTTTGTTCTTTTGATGCTCCTCCAGTCGGGCTTTGGTTTCCTGTTGTTTTTTGGCATCAACACCAACGCAGGGTTTTATACCTTCGAGCAGGGTTTTCCACATCGTTTTAAAAAAAGGCGAATCTTTAGGGCGCAGGTAAACCACATTGGCCGAACGGGGTGTTTCGCCAGCCTTATCCGGGTTGTCATGTTTGATCACGAACAGGTTGGCAAACATCGACAATACCGAACGCTTTTTCAACCGGTCATTTGCGGTATCGGCCTGGAATATGTTTACCTTCAGGTTATTATATAAAAAACCAACATGCCCTTTAAATACATTGGCATTGGCCTGTATATCAAAGCTTAACTCTTTAATGGTTCCTGAGGTAGCCTTCACCATAGCCAGTGGCATAACCGCGGGATTAATTGTTTGCAGGCTCATAGGGCCCAGGGTGCCTTTATACGTAAAGGCCGCATCTTTATCAGTTAGATTGAAAGCAAATTGTACATCCAGCTTACCCCGGTTCATGAAATAAGTGGTAAGGTTAACCATAGTAATATTGTTTTTGGCCAACGTGGCCTTGTTGGTGGTGATATTATAAAAATGACCACTGGTATTATTAAAGGTAACTGTACCCGTTTTGTTTGATTTATGATTAAACTCGGAGTACTCCACATTAATATGGTGCACGCGCAGAGTATCAATGTTCAGATCGGTACCTATCTGGTGTATCATTACATTAGGAAAGGTTTTTACCTTATCAACCGTTTCATCCTTTGTTTTATTGGGGTTGTTGAATACCCGGATGCTGCCCCGGTTCAACAGCAGGTTTGAGGCCGTTACCCGCCGGTATTTATGATAGCTTAAAAAATCAAAATTATTAAGCTGCAGGCTGTCGATATTCACCCCAAAGCGGTCGCTGTGACTTTTGCTAAAAAACAGATCTGTTTTGGCTGGTGAAAGACTTAGCCCTTCTACATTTAACTGCGATTTGAGTGTGGAAAGCTTGAGGTATTTGATCTTGTAGGTATACAAGCCACTTGCTGTTTTACCGGTATAGTTATTCAGTTCGGTTATTACATCCTTACAATAAAGCAGGCGGGAACGGTCTGTTTGCGTGGCCGAATCAATCAACAGGTCATTTGCCGTCAGGTTCATTTCCTTCAGTTCGGAAATAGCTACTTTATTGCCCGAGTAATCATGGTATTTAAACTTTACATCATTGAGCAGTATCTGCCCGATGTGGATAGATTTTAAGCTTTTGGAGATCTTTTGCCACGCCGTGCGATGATCTTTTAAAACCGTATCCTTAGTATGATTAAGCTGATAACTGATATTTACTTCGGGCTCGTTTAATATTACCCGCCCAATATTTAGTTTATGACTAAAATACAAAGTAAAAGGATGCACATGCTGTAAAACAAGTCGTTTTACCCGGAGCTCAACCAGGTTGTTTGGCGCCAGGTGCTGTTTTTTCTTTTGATTGTAAACCGCGGTATCCGGGGTGAGCGTAATATTGTAAAGTGTTAATTTCCCCTCCAGCACATGCAGGCGGGCATCGGTAAAATCAATACGGTACAGGCTATCGCTGCTGCTTAATACCACATCATGAACCTTGTTGGCCAAAATAGGCGACCAATACCGGTTAACCACCAGGGCCAGCAGAAAAATAATGATTACCGGTATCAGCACAAACTTAAATACTATTTTTTGCCACTTGTGCTTTAAAAATTTAAATTTCATTTACCGGTTTCTATCTCTTAGGGTTTTATTATTTTAGATCAACTGCTTTTGCCAGCTTTTGGTTTTAACTTCCGCTTTAATCAATAGCTTCTGGACATACTTCAGCCTTAAATTTATTAAACTTATACGGTAAAACACACCGTATTAATACCTTATTTTAATTTTTTTATAAAACATAACAAATGGCATTATATCATTCGATGTCCTTTTATAAAAATGCAGGGATTGATGCCGTAAGATAACGCGGCAGTTAACAGGTTATGGCATAAACGGTGACGAGGTAGGGTTATTGTTTTGGAGGTGAAAATGTGGTAGGACAATTTTAAACAAGCTGATGAACCGACTCGCCCTGTCATCGCTGCGCTCGACATCCCTCTCTTCGCCTGCGGCGGAAAGAGGGAGTTTTTTCTTTTTAGTTTTCGTCATCCTGAGGAACGAAGGATCTATTCTGCGATTGAAAAGTTCTATAATAGATGCTTCACTCCGTTCAGCATGACAAAGCTTTTTTCCTCTTTCTGCCGCAGGCGGATGAAGGGGAAGAGGCCTGCCCACAACTTGGGAAGATTAAATAGTTATTAAAAAAAATCAGTAATTCACTAAATCACTAATTGAATAATTAATACAAATGCTGCCAATATGTCATTTGGGTATTTAAATTTTATGTATTTTTGCAAACTAATTTTTACAATACATGATGGATTTGGTAATTCCGGATAAAACACATGACGAAAGCAGGCAGGGCGAAGCCCTAGTTTTAGAACCTGCGGCCGGTAAAAACAATGGCCGTAAGCTTTATATTGAAAGCTACGGCTGTGCCATGAATTTTTCGGACAGTGAGATAGTTGCATCAATTTTAGCCGAGCAGGGTTTTGAAACCACAGCCGATCATAACCTTGCCGATGTTATTTTTATAAATACCTGCTCCATCCGCGAAAACGCGGAGCAAAGGGTACGCAACCGGCTAAAAGAGTTTACGGTTGCCAAAGTAAAAAATCCCGGCCTGGTGGTAGGTGTGCTGGGCTGTATGGCCGAACGCCTGAAATCGAAATTTTTAGAAGAAGAAAAACTGGTTGATGTAGTGGTTGGTCCGGATGCATACCGCAACCTGCCCGAACTGATTGACCAGGTAGATAGCGGCCAGAAAGCGGTGAACGTACTGCTGTCGCGCGAGGAAACTTATGCCGATATCAGTCCTGTACGTTTAAACAGCAATGGTATCAATGCCTTTGTATCTATTATGCGTGGCTGCGATAATATGTGTTCGTTTTGTGTGGTACCATTTACCCGCGGTCGTGAACGCAGCCGAGATCCAAAATCAATTGTGGCTGAGTGTACCGATCTGTTTAATAAAGGTTACCGCGAGGTTACCTTGCTGGGGCAGAATGTGGATTCGTATAAATGGAAACAGCCTCAGCCTGCCCTCTCCAAAGGAGAGGGTTCTGATGAGCCGAATGCGGAGGAAGTCCTCTCCTTTGGAGAGGATTTAGGTGAGTCCGAAACTACCAATTTCGCTAACCTATTGGAACTGGTAGCCTTGATCAATCCTGATCTGCGGGTACGTTTTTCGACCTCGCATCCTAAGGATATCACCGATGATGTATTGTACACCATCAACCAGTACGAAAATATTTGCAACTATATACATCTGCCGGTACAATCGGGCAATAGCCGTATACTGGAAATGATGAACCGTACTTACGACAGGGAATGGTATATCAACCGTATCGATGCTATCCGCCGTATTATTCCGGATTGCGCGGTATCAACCGATGTGATCACCGGTTTTTGTTCGGAAACCGATGAGGAGCATCACGACACCGTAACCATGATGGATTACGTAAAATATGATTTTGCCTACATGTTTAAGTATAGCGAACGCCCGGGCACTTTGGCCGCGAAACGTTATGCTGATGACATCCCCGAGGAAATAAAACAAAAACGCCTGGCGCAGATTGTGGCCAAGCAGCAGGAGTATTCTTTTTACCGGATGCAAGCACGTATTGGCAAGGTAGAAAAAGTGCTGATAGAAGGATACTCCAAAAAATCAGACAAAGACTATTGCGGCCGCAGCGATCAAAACGCCATGGTAATTTTCCCGGTTGGTGATAGCTACAAACCCGGAGAGTACGTGAACGTGCTTATCGAAAAAACAACATCGGCGACGTTGATAGGGAAAGTGGTATAGTAGAGGCAAGAAGTTAGAATCAAGATATAAGACAAGAAATTGTATGCGGCATAATTTTAAGAATTTAAAAGTATGGCAAAAGGCAATGGATCTGACAGATTTAGTTTTTGATTATGGTAAGGACTTGCCTGTTAATGAGCGCTATAATTTGATTGATCAAATAAACAGATGTTCATGTTCCATCCCTTCAAACATTGCAGAGGGTTCGGGCAAAACAACAAGTAAGCATTTTACAGAGTTCTTGTCGATATCAATTTCATCGTCTTACGAGCTTGAGACACAATTATTAATTTGTGAACGAAGAAATTATGGGTCAGTAAATAAATTAAGGGAGTGTATGGAATTAGTAGCTGAGGTTCAAAGAATGATTTTTTCGTTCAGAGAACACATACTAAAAACAGGGGCTTCTCTTGATTCTTGACTCTAATCTCTTGATTCTTTTTAACAAATGGATATACAAGAAATAAAACAACGCTTTGGTATCATTGGCAATTCGCCATTGCTTAACCGGGCTATAAATATTGCTAACCAGGTATCGCCAACAGATATTTCGGTATTGATAACCGGCGAAAGCGGGAGTGGTAAGGAGGTGTTTTCGCACATCATACACCAGATGAGTCCGCGTAAGCACGGGCCGTTTATAGCGGTGAACTGCGGCGCTATACCAGAGGGTACTATTGATTCGGAATTGTTCGGTCACGAAAAAGGCGCCTATACCGGTGCTGTTGGTGAGCGTAAAGGTTATTTTGAAACGGTGAACGGCGGTACCATCTTTTTGGATGAGATTGCCGAAATGCCTTTAGGCACACAGGCGCGTTTGTTGCGCGTGCTGGAATCGGGTCAATACATCAAGGTAGGCTCGTCTAAAGTCGAAAAAACAAACGTGCGTGTTATAGCCGCTACTAATGTTGATGTGTACGATGCTGTAAAGAATGGCAAATTCAGGGAAGATCTTTATTACAGGTTAAATACTGTTCCGCTGCGCATACCACCACTGCGCGACCGGAAGGAAGATGTTTACCTGCTTTTCCGGAAATTTACGTCAGACTTTACCGATAAATACCGTACACCACCCATCCAACTGGACGATGAGGCGCAACAGATATTGATAAATTACTCATGGCCGGGTAACGTAAGGCAGCTTAAAAATATGGCCGAACAACTGGCCGTATTGGAGCGCGACCGTATCATCACCGCGCAAACACTGCTTACTTACATTCCGCACGAAACCAGCAACCGCAATTTGCCCATGCGTTTGGACAATCAGCCTAAAGAGGATTTTTCTGAAAGGGATATCCTGTATAAAGTGCTGTTTGATATGAAGCGCGATATGGTAGAACTAAAAAAACTGGTAGCCGATATTATTGAACATGGGGGAGTAGCCGCCAACTACAGTAATCATTCGCAAACTATCAATCAGTTGTACCGCGATATTGAGCTGCCCGGAAACCCCGAAGCGCAATTTACTTTGCAACAACCCGTTAATACGGTAAATAATAACAGCAATAATAATAACGTTGATGCCTATAATATAACGCATGATGCCGAAGAGGTGGAAGAATCGTTATCACTGATAGAAAAAGAATCGGACCTGATACGTAAAGCGTTAAAGAAACATAAGGGCAAACGCAAGCTGGCTGCTAATGAACTGGGTATATCAGAACGTACCCTTTACCGGAAAATAAAAGAATTAAATTTATAAGCTAAATGAAAAAGTTTTTTGGGGTCGTTGTTTGTTCGCTAAGCTTGCTGTTGTCATCTTGCTATACACTCAGAAATGCTTCTATCCCTCCGGGTATGAAAACCCTTGACGTGCAGTTTTTTGAAAATAACTCGCCCCTGGTGGTAGCCAACCTGAGCCAAACTTTTACCGAGAATTTAAAGACCCGGATACGTAACCAAAGTAGTCTAAGTCTTTCCCGTAATGCCGACGCGGATGCTACCTTATCGGGCAGTATTATAGGGTATACCATTGCGCCGGTTTCTATCCAGGCGGTAGCCAATAACGTAGCCCCTATTGCCGATGCGAACAGGCTGACGATTACCGTAAAGGTTAAATTTGTTTTTAACAGTGCAAAGACTCCTGCCGAGAAAAAGATTAGCTTTGAACAGGATTTTACCAATTATCAGGATTATAAAGGGGATATAGGAGCGCAGGAGCAAAGCCTGATAAAAACGATAACGGATAAGATAACAGAAGATATTTTTAACAAAGCCTTTTCTAATTGGTAGGCAATTCGTACTTTCAACCACGTGGATCAAGACTTGAATAACAGGCAGAACGGAATATTATTGGAATTGTTGGCTAATCCGGCTAATATCGGGCAGCAGCATAGCTATAATTTGCAGCAACTGGTTAATGAATTTCCGCAGAGCGGCTTACTGCGTGCTGTACTTGCCCGTGCAGGTAACGGCACCGATCTGAAACAGGCTGCCGCTTATTTTGATCCGCAATTTTTATACAAACTCACTCATGAGGCCGACAGTCTGGCTGTAGTATCACCAGCACAAATTGCCGGGAGTTCTGCAAATTTGGTCAGCCATCAAAACGGTGAAAACTTTGCCGGCGAAAATTATTTTAATATTGGACAGGTATCTGAACATACCATAACCAATGAACCCCTCGCTGCAGAACTGCATGCCGAGGATCAGTTTGTGAATAAGAACAGGCTGCCCGCCGAAACTGATGAAGATCACTCGGAAACACAATCTGTAGTAACTGAGCCTGTAGCTTCTGTTCCGCCTGCTCAGCACGATATAGATGATGAGGTGTATGATGAAATAAGGGGTATTGATGAACCGGCTAAACCTGTTGTTGCGCACCCTCACGATGGTATTGAAGACGAGGTTTATGATGAGATATTAGGTATTGAGCATATTCACCTTCCTAAACAGGAGAAAGTACAGGAAGAGCCTGTTGCCAATGAAAAAACAAAGGACACGGAGACCGAACCTGATGCGATATCTGAAGATTGGGTGATAGGCAGTATAGCCGGCAGCGATTACTTTATGTTTGATAAATCGGTTGCTGACCAAAGGCATCATGAAGAGGCAAAAAAAGAAGTGACTTCACCTGTGGCCGAAACAGTAACTCACGCCGATACGGAAAGTAAGGATGTATCCAGGTATGATGATGAGAAAATGCCTTATACCTTTATGTGGTGGCTGGATAAAACCCGTAAGGAATATGCCGCTACTTATCAGCCGTACTCAAGTCCTGAACCGGTAAAGGCAACCCGCGTACAGCAAGGCAATAACAGCAATGAACCTGCTGCAGATGCTTTACAGCAGCAGTACGTTGAAAATATTTTCCATGTACGGTCATTAGAGGAATTGGAAAAAACACCTCAGCCGGATGTGCCCGAGATTAAACGGAAAGAAGATGTGATCATTGACCGCTTTATACAGGAGGAGCCGCAGATACGGCCACCCGCCATGGATAAACTGGACAATGAGAACAAAGCCAAAAAGAGCTCCGAGGACCGGAATGACCTGGTAAGCGAAACACTTGCCCAGATTTACGCCGACCAAATGCTTTACCACAAAGCAATAGCTACTTATAAAAAATTGATGTTGAAATTCCCGGAAAAAAGCCGTTACTTTGCCACCCAAATTGAACAGTTAGAAAAGAAAACCAATTAATATAAAGAAATGTATTTAGTTTTAATTATCATTGCCATTATCGTTTGCATCCTTTTAGGCCTTATTGTGCTTATCCAAAACCCTAAAGGTGGTGGTTTATCATCAAATTTCTCCAGCTCATCACAATTGATGGGTGTACAAAAAACCGGTGACTTTTTAGAAAAAGGTACCTGGGTGCTGGCCATTAGTTTAATGGTGTTATCATTGGCTATTAACGTAGCTGTAAAAGGCGGTGCTTCAACAGGCAACAGTGGTTCTGTATCGCGTGAGCAAATTGAAAAAGCTTCAAAACCATCAGCGCCAGCAAGTGCACCGTTGAGCTTACCTTCAACACCAACACCTGCACCGGCTAAGCCAGATGCAAAACCTGCTAAATAACTATAGCGGTCAAAAAAATAAAAAAAGGCTTTGGACATGTCCAAAGCCTTTTTTGTGAATATAGCCTTAGAAAAACCAGAGACTTTATTGCCGATAGTAAAGGATATTATTAATTTAGTTCCCCCAGTAATTTTTAACAGCATAATAATGACGAGTTCTGTAACTAACCCGAAAAAGGGGTTTGAAGATGTCCTTGGAGGACTGTTTTTGATGATAGCATTTACATTAGTTTGGACAGTAATTAGCGAGTTTGCGCTACGTGGACGGGATTATTGGAGTATAGGTCTGCTGTTTATTATAGTGATCGGGTTTTTCCTGATCGCCTATAGGAAATTTTATACAGCATCTAAAAAAATTAAAGGCGAAGCGGTTACTGTTTCAGCCGAAGACAAGGCTAAAAGCAAGTGGTTCAACATCATTTTTATAGTAGAGGGAGTAGCGATATTTGTTGTGGTAAATGTGTTGAATAATACGGGTCATGGCAACTATTTTATCTCCAGTTTCGCGCTTATTGTGGGTTTGCATTTTTTTCCGTTAGGAAAAATTATGCAGCGCAGGGCTTATTATCTTATGGGGAGCTTTATATCGCTGGGTGCTATTCTGGGAATTATCCTGACCAATAAAGGATTTCCCGCGTACGAAGTTACCGGCATAGTAGGCGCCTGGTGCGCTCTGGCTACCTCTGCCTATGGCATAACATTAATAAGAAGAGGAAACCAATTGCTATTAAACAGCAGCACGCAAAGCTATCAGGCAGGTAGCTGAAATTGGGTTATTGCTTGTAAAATATCGCTGTTTTGCAAAAATAAGTAACTGACATGATGGCACTGGAATATTAAAAGATTGTTAAGCACCAAAAATAAAATAACCTTTAGCTGACATTACAACAGTTTAACCTGTCAATATTGGCCATTGTATTTACTTGGCATAATTGATGAGGAATTGGAGTCGAAAACTTAAATAAAATAAACAGATATAACTATGTCATTAAACATTAAACCAATCGGCGACAGGGTTGTGGTGGAAGCTGCAGCTGCCGAAGAGAAGACCGCTTCGGGAATTATCATCCCGGATACCGCTAAAGAAAAACCTCAGCGTGGAACTATCGTTGCAGTTGGCGATGGTAAAGTAGATGAGCCTTTAACCGTAAAAGTTGGTGACCAGGTTTTATATGGAAAATATGCAGGTACCGAAATTACTTATGAAGGTAAAGAGTATCTGATTATGCGTGAATCTGATATTTACGCGGTACTTTAATAGAAGTGAGATATTAGATATGAGATTTGAGACAAATTATGCTCAGATACTTGTATCATAAACTTAAAAAAATTAAAACGATTTGATGTTTGAAATGGAGTTATCTCACATCTCAAATCTCAGATCTCAAATCTAAAAACAAAAATGGCAAAACAAGTTAAATACAATGTTGAAGCACGCGACGCCCTGAAACGCGGTGTTGATATTTTAGCCAACGCGGTTAAAGTAACATTAGGTCCAAAAGGTCGTAACGTAATTATTGATAAAAAATTCGGTTCACCAGCTATCACTAAGGATGGTGTAACTGTAGCTAAAGAGATCGAACTGAAAGATGCTTTAGAGAACATGGGTGCCCAGATGGTGAAAGAAGTAGCTTCAAAAACTGCTGATATCGCTGGTGATGGTACTACTACCGCTACCGTTTTAGCTCAGGCTATCGTTACTGCTGGTATTAAAAACGTTGCAGCCGGTGCTAACCCAATGGATCTGAAACGCGGTATCGACAAAGCTGTTGCAGAAGTTGTTAAAAACCTGCAAAGCCAATCACAAACTGTTGGCGAAGACAATAACAAAATCAAACAAGTTGCTGCTATCTCTGCAAATAACGACGAGGTTATCGGTTCGTTAATTGCCGAAGCAATGGCTAAAGTTGGTAAAGACGGTGTAATTACTGTTGAGGAAGCAAAAGGTACCGAAACCGAAGTTAAAACTGTAGAAGGTATGCAGTTTGACCGTGGTTACCTTTCTCCTTACTTTGTTACTAATGCTGACAAAATGGAAGTTGAACTGGAAAATCCTTACATCCTGATCTATGATAAAAAGATCTCTTCGATGAAAGAATTACTTCCTATCCTGGAAAAACAAGTTCAAACCGGTAAACCATTATTGATCATTGCAGAGGATCTTGACGGCGAAGCTTTAGCTACTTTGGTAGTTAACAAGATTCGTGGTTCATTGAAAGTTGCTGCTGTTAAAGCTCCAGGCTTTGGCGATCGTCGTAAAGCGATGTTAGAGGATATCGCTATCCTTACTGGTGGTACTTTAATTTCTGAAGAAAGAGGTTTCAAATTAGAGAACGCTGATCTTTCTTACTTAGGTACTGCCGAGAAAGTAATTATCGACAAAGACAATACTACCGTTATTAACGGTGCTGGTTCTGCCGAAGAGATAAAAGGCCGTGTAAGCCAGATCAAATCTCAGATCGAGTCAACTACATCTGATTATGACCGCGAAAAATTACAGGAGCGTTTAGCCAAATTATCTGGCGGTGTTGCTGTATTGTACGTAGGTGCTGCTACAGAAGTAGAAATGAAAGAGAAAAAAGACCGTGTTGATGATGCTTTACACGCAACCCGTGCAGCTGTTGAAGAAGGTATTGTTGCCGGTGGTGGGGTTGCCTTCATCCGTGCAGTAGGTGCTTTAGCTGATCTTAAAGGCGAGAACGAAGACGAGAACACTGGTATCCAGATCATCCGTCGCGCTATCGAAGAGCCTTTACGTCAGATCTGCGAAAACGCTGGTATCGAAGGTTCAATCGTTGTGCAAAAAGTTAAAGAAGGCACTGCCGACTTTGGTTACAACGCACGTACCGATAAATATGAAAACTTAATTGGTGCCGGCGTTATCGACCCAACTAAAGTAAGCCGTGTAGCTTTAGAGAACGCAGCTTCAATCGCAGCTATGTTGTTAACAACAGAAGTTGTATTGGCTGATGATCCTGAAGATGCTCCAGCTGGTGGTCCACCAATGGGTGGCGGCGGCATGGGCGGCATGATGTAAGCCGCTAGCCCCCTGAAGGGGTGTTTAAAAAATATACACAATACAAATCCCTGTCTGGTTTTCCAGACGGGGATTTTGTTTTTAGAAGCATTTTGGGTCATGAAAAAGTAAACGGATAGTCACGAGTTAATCATTTGATTAATTTAGTGTATTTTCTATATTATCGTTCCGTATTTTTGCGTAACAAATCTGAAACTCAATACTCCGGGCATAAGATTTGCGTATTACAAGTATTATGAAAAAAATAGTTCAAACATCAAAATTAGTGCGCAGTGCCATAGTAGATTGGGTGCTGATCAAAGGCCCTGAGCTGTTTGTTACTATTTACGGTAAGTAATAAATTTTTACCTTTACCTCCGCATTATGAAGGTAGAAGAATTTTATCAGCAGTTTCATCATTGGCTAATCACCCGCGGGCCAAATTACGTAGGCGGGATCATCATATTTTTTATTGGTCTTTGGGTTATTAAGCTTATCCGTACGCGTATGCGTAACCGGATGATCAGGCGAGGTATCCACTCATCGTTACAGCCCTTTTTTCTGAGCCTTACCATTACCGCGCTTTATGTGCTGCTGGTAATTTGGGTAATGAATATTATTGGTTGGGAGATGACCATCTTCACCACCATCATCGGTGCGTTCAGTGTGGCGGCCGGTTTGGCGCTGTCTGGTACATTTCAAAATTTTGCCGGTGGCGTACTGATATTACTATTGAAACCATTCGAACTCAATGATAGCATACAGGCCCAGGGGCAGGATGGCAAAGTAACCTCTATACAAATGTTTTACACGGTTTTGCTTACTGCCGATAATAAAACAGTCATCATCCCCAATGGCAAACTGTTTAACGAGGTTATTATCAACGTAACCCGCGAAGGCAAACGCCGCCTGGATTTTGAAGTAAAGGTGGGCTATGCCAATGATGTGGAGAAAGTAAGAGGGATTATTGAGAACGCCATAAGTACAAGCTCTGGTTTGTTGAAAACACCAGCCTCAAGGGTTGGTATTAATAGCCTGGAGATAGATTCCATCAGATATGTGATCAACGTATGGGTTCAGCCCGATAATTTTTTAACAGCCAAAATGGCCCTTCAGGAAAAGATCATCAAAGATCTGGGTGCGGCTGGAGTATCGTTCCCGAAAGCAGGATAGGATGGGGAAGAGAATCAAGAGATAAGAATCAGGAAATTTTTTTAGGTATTCATTGATGTCATTTCGACCGGAGGGAGAAATCTTTTGCGCCTAACATATCTTGGCGTAAAAGATCTCTCCTCGTACCTCGTTCGAGATGACATTTGTTTTTAGACGATGGTTATATAGTAATTAAATACGTTTGTCATTCTGAGCGACAGCGAAGAATCTATTTTACAATATGCATAGTTCGTTAATAGATCCTTCGCTGTCGCTCAGGATGACAAACTTGAAGAAATGTATAGAACAGTATTATAGTCTTGATTCTTGACTCTAATCTCTTGCTTCTCTTCCACCCTTAAATCTTTTGCTTAGCCTTAATTTCCAGATACCGGTTAATGGTATTAATGGTCAAATTTTGAGGTGCGCTCAGGATAGATTGGATGCCGTGTTTGGCTAGCTCTTTTACGATGAGCTTTTTATCGTAGGCAAACTTTTCGGCTATGGTTTTAATGTAAATGCCTTCTACATCGGCAGCGGGTTGCTCGCTCAATTTTTTCAGCTCGGTATTTTCAAAAAACACCACCAATAGCAGGTGGTATTTGGCTATTCTTTTTAAAAAGGGTAACTGCCTGTTTAATGCATTCAGGCTCTCATAATTAGTAAAAAATACTACCAGGCTACGTTGTTTGATCACCCTGCGTACAGTGGCAAACAGCAACTCCATATTGGTTTCCAGGTAGCGAGTTTTCTCTTTGTATAAAGCTTCGAGTATTTTGTTCAGGTGGGCAGGACGCCTTTCGGCAGGTATTACCGCTCCCAGTTTTTCAGATACGGTGATCAGCCCGGCTTTATCTTCTTTCAATAGCGCCACGTTTGATAATACCAGGCTGGCGTTGATGGCATAATCCAGCAGGCTCAGTCCCTCAAAAGGCATTTTCATGGCCCTTGATTTATCAATAACACAGTATACATGCTGCGATTTTTCGTCGGTATAGGAGTTTACCATCAGATTGCCTTGCCTTGCGGTGGCTTTCCAGTTAATGGTGCGATAATCATCACCCTGAACATAATTTTTTACCTGCTCAAACTCCATGCTGTGCCCAATACGGCGAATTTTTTTGATGCCGATATCGGTAAGTCGGTTGGATATGGCCATCAGCTCATATTTGCGCATCTGCAGAAAGGACGGGTATACCGGTAAGGTTTCTGCCTGCTCAAAATTATAACGCCGCCTGATAAAGCCTAAAGGCGATTTAACGTACACCCGGATATCGCCAAATTCATATTCGCCCCGGCGTGTTGGTCTTAATACATAATTGATGAGTTTTTTTTCATGCGGTTTCAGACTGGTTTTAAACCAGATATCGCGCTTTTGAAACTGGAAAGGGATCTCGTCAATAATACCAACACTGACAGGGAAACTGTACCAGTTTTCGATATATACACCCAGATCATTATTATCGCTGTTACTCAGGCGTTCGGGCGCATGGCGTTTGGCAAATACCCCGTTTGCTATACGGTATAGCAGTAATACATCTATCAAAAATAATATCACCAGCACCCCAAATGCCAGGGTTGGAATAAAGCCCAGCCACGGAAAAAAGAACGAAAATAAAAACAACACCACACTGCAGGTTAAAGCTGCAAACAGGCGGTTTGTTAAAAACAGGTTTCTATAAAAGAGGCTGATGAATTTTTTCACTATAAGCTGTTGATTAAGTATCAAGTAGCTAGTATCAAGTATCAAGATTTTTGACTACATGGGTAAATGAAGCAGTCGTGATACTTGATACTAGCTACTTGATACTAACTTCTATCTCGGTATTTCCAATTTTTGTATGATCTGCGCTACCACATCATCCGGGCTCACACCTTCCATTTCCTTATCCGGCGTAAGCATAATACGGTGCCTTAATACCGGTGCGGCTACGTAAATAATATCATCTGGTGTAATAAAATCGCGGCCCTTGATAGCAGCAACGGCTTTAGCGGCATTGATTATGGCCAGCGACGCACGTGGCGAACCACCCAGGAATAATGATTTATGGTTACGGGTTTCGTGAATGATCTTAGCAACAAACTCCAATAGTTTGGCTTCTACATGGAACGACCGTACCTGCTGCCGAAGGGCAATAATATCCGCACCCGATAAAACCGGCTGTATATGACTTAGCTGGTCGGTAGTTTTTTGCTGATGCTGACGGGTAATGATGGCTATCTCTTCTTCCAGTGTTGGGTATTTGATTTCTACTTTAAATAAAAACCTGTCGAGCTGGGCTTCGGGTAAACGATAGGTACCTTCCTGCTCCACCGGGTTTTGTGTGGCCAGAACGGTGAAAGGTTCCTGCATTTTATAGGTATGCCCGTCGATAGTTACCTGACGCTCTTCCATCACCTCAAACAAAGCCGATTGGGTTTTGGCCGGGGCGCGGTTAATTTCATCTATCAGGATGATGTTGCCAAAAACAGGGCCCTGTTTAAATTCAAACTCCGCATTCTTAGGGTTAAATACAGATGTGCCCAATATATCCGAGGGCATGAGGTCGGGTGTAAACTGGATGCGTGAATAGCGGGCGTCAATAGCTTTGGAGATCAGTTTAGCGGTAAGGGTTTTGGCCACGCCAGGAACTCCCTCTATCAGGATGTGCCCATCGGCCAGGATACCTGCGATAAGCAGGTCGATGGAATCCTGTTGCCCTACAATGATCTGCGCAAGTGTATATTTAATTTGATTAACCGCGGTACTGAGTTTGCTCAGATCGGTTCTGTTTTCAAAATTCTCATTTTCCATTATATCCGGTTTGGCTGTAAAATTTCTCTATTAATTTATTCAATTCAATCAATTCCCTATCGGTTACCTGCTGCTGCGTACTGATGAAATTTACCGCGCTGATGAGCGAGTTGGCAAAACCACCATCGATACCCGTTTTTTGCGACAAGATGTCGATAAACTCCTGATTGAGCTTACTGGTTTTTAAACGGTAACGCTCCCTGATATGATCAAGCAGATAAATAACTTTTTTATGGGCAATGTTGGCGTTATTGCGTTTTTCATAATATACCTGACCCACAACAGTTACAAAATCAAGTGTGGAATTGGGCAAAGGCTCAATCACCGGGATTACACGCTGGCGGCGTTTCATCTCATAAAAAACAAACAGGAGTATACTGCCCAGGCTTAGGTAATAGGCCCATTGCAAAGCCGGGTTGGCGAAAAATACCCGCAATGGCGATATATCTTCGGGGATGTCTCCGTTTTGATACTGGTCCCAGTAAACATGTTGGGCCCGGGGCAGGTATGATAAGGCTTTGGATACGTAATCGGCTCCCTGTGGGGTTAACAGGCTGTAGTTGGTAAAAACATCGGGAGTTGCACACAGGTACAATGTACCCTTGCCAAATTTATAGCTTAAAAAAGTAGCATGATCTGCATAGTTTTTGCCTATTACCATAGCTTTGGCGGTGTCGAGCTCCGAAAAATATTGGTTTGCAATGTCCCGCTTAAATACATAGTTATTGGTTGCCTTTAACTGTGGGTTGGTAAAGTTGATAGATACATTTTTTGTGGCATATTCTGCCCGACTCTCCATTTTCAAAGTATCCGTAATAAAGCCGCGCCACTCAAAAGCCGACATAAACACCGAGTTACCGGCTTTGATATATTTCACCATTGCCTCAAAATCAAATTTATTAAGAGTGATGTTTTTGGCTATGATAATATAGTTTCCCTGTTGCAAGCTATCGCCGTGAAAAGCATTATAGACTGATTTATTGGTTCTGGTTAATTCGGCATTAGGATAAATGTCTTTTAGCCGGTCATATAATAAATAAGTGCCGAAGGGAATCTTATCCTTATAATACAGGGTTGATTGCCAGTTAACCGGTTTGGGTTTGTTGTACTGTGCCACCACGTAACCTATCAATGCCAGGCTGGCTATAGTGATATAGATCTTAAAATCTTTCATGCTATGCCTTTGTTAAAATCCTGGAACACGGTGTTGATGTTTTTGAAAGTTTTCCCGTCGATGGCAAATTCGCCGTACCAAACATATTCAAACTGTAAGGTCAATGAACTGAAAAGCTGGCGCTGATGGGCGTTGGTCAGTTCGTCAATATAGGCGCTGTTGGTTTTATCAATTTGCCATTTGATCAAATCGGCATCGCTAAGCTGTTTTAAACATTTTAAATAAAGCAAGCGTACGGCCAGGCGGTAATTATGCTGAGCTACGGCCTTTTCAATTTCGTCATCAAAGTTAATATCATGAATATTCTCCAACGATTCGGTAAAAGGTAAGTTGGCTGATGTGGGCTTGCGCCGGAAAATGTTGAGCATGTCAATGCCCATAAGCTTAAGCACCAGAAATACTATAGCAGCCAAACCCGCGGCCAGAAGCAGGTATTGCAAAACATATGATAATATCCTCAGGAAAGGGCTCATACCATGCTGGCCCAGCTTTATAGGTTTAAACAAACTCCAGAACCAGCGCCAGAAACGGTCCCACCAGGAAGGTGTTGTATCGGTATCATCCCGGTACTGAAACTCAGGCTGTTTGCTGTGAACTGCAATAGTGGCAGTGTCTAAACGGCGCAAGGTTATCTTTGCCGTGTCGGTTTTAAGCACAAGTGGTTGTTTAACAGGTTTAACAGCCGGAACCGCCCCGTTGCCCGCGTAAACAAGTAGTACAAAAAAGATAGTACACAACAGGCGCAGCATGATCAATATTCTTCGGCCGGTAAATCGGTATTGGGTGTGGTAGTACCCAGTTTGTTTATCTTATCCATTAAGCTGGTGCCATCTTTGCTTTCGGTTAAGTTAAAATAGCAAAGTGCTAATGCGGTTACAGGCAAAACGCCAAATACCTGGCAAAGCTGTTGCAAAGCCGCCCCAATAATGGCAGCAGGAGCCGAAAACGCAGCGCCACCTTTTTGCGGAGCGGTGATCAGGCTTATCATGTTAATAATAGTTGTAGGTATGGTGATTACTACTATAGCCACGTAAAAAATTATCCATATCACCACCAATGCACCAAAGGTTACCCACCAGTTATCCTTGATCAGAAAGAAACTCCTGCTAAAGGCATAGCCAAAGCTGGCGTTCTCTATCACCATGATCGGAAATATCAAAGCAAAAATAGGGGAAAGATAAATCCCTGGTACGCCGCAAAGCAACGATGCGAAAATGAGTAATATATGCAGCAGTATCGAGCTGCCCAGTACCCGCAGAAAGTAATATTTAATATAACCCCACATCTCTTCGGTGGTGGGCACCTGCTTGCCTTTTTCTTTGTACAGGGCTATGTAGCTTAAAAAGGTAACCGTTAAAGCAGTAAAGCTCAGTATTCCAAAAAGGATGAGTAAAAAATACTCGGGTCCAAAAAAACTGAATGGCGACGGCTTGTATTGATTGGTGTTAAAAGCGCCTGCACGCAGACTGTTCATTGTACCGGCCCATTTTAACTGGTACAGCGCCGCGCATACAATACCGCCTGCTACAAAAATACCGCAAAAGGTAAAAAAGTATTTCAGCAACGGTTTAATATTTTGCCTGATAAATAAAAAGGTATCGCTTATAATTTCGCCAAAATCGCGGATCTTGGCTAACTCAACTTTGGGTTGCATGATGGGTATAGGTTTGGGTTGCTTTATAAATTTTATTGGGGTATATGATCACATACCAAATAATGAACAATAATGATGATGCTAATATAGTAATACTAAGCCACATCGGCATTTCGGTGTGGCGGGTTACAAAACCTTCAAAAAACGCCGCTACAATTAATATGGGGATAATGCCAATGGCCACTTTCATGCCATCTTTAGCACCTCTTTTTAAGGATACCATACGCTTATAAGTTTTTGGGAACAATAGGCTGTTCCCCAGGATAATGCCGGCAGCGCCCGCTATAATAATGGCCGAGATCTCCAACGTGCCATGTATCCATATCACCAGGATTGATTTTACACCCAACCCTTTGCTGAAAAAATAATACTGGAATGAACCCAGCATAATGCCATTACGAAAAAGATAATAAACCGTACCAACGGTGAATATAATACCACTCACAAAAGTTACCAGGGATACGTAAATGTTATTGGCTGCTATACCTAAAAACATCAAAGTTTCGCTGCCGTTCTTGTACACACCAAAAGGGTCGCCTTTCATAATGTTGGCATTGGTCATGTCCACGTACTGGTCGCCCATGATGAGGCGTACAAAATTTTCATCGTATTTGGCCGATAGCGCGCCTATCAAACAAAAAACCATAAAAAATAAGAAAGCGTAAAGCAACTGCTTTTGATAGGCTTTAAACAGCAGGGGCAGCTCATATTTCCAGAAAGTGAGGAAGCGGTTGCTCTTTTCGCTTTTGTTTTTGTAGATGGATTGATGCAGACCAGCCGCCAATCCATTCAAATAAGCGGTAGTTTTTGATTTAGGATAAAATGTTTTGGCATAAGCCAGATCGTCGGTTATCTGGATAAACCTATCGGCAAGCTCATCAGGATCATTGGTTGGTTCCTGCTCAAAGCTGGTCCATTTCTGAGAATTTTGCTTAACAAAAAGAGGTTCCCGCATGAATTGCCGTATAAAAATTATTTGGTTAAAATAATTACAAAAGAGCTATATAACAACTAAAAAAGACAGATTTACATTTTATATTTGAGTCATATGCAAACGATAAGGATAACCACCACACAAAATATAGATATTGATTATGAAGTAGCCGGTTTGGGCGAACGCATTGTGGCCTATATTATTGATATGGCCATGTTTGGGGTTATCATTATAGCCACAATTATCATTGCAGAAGCTACAACCAAGTTTCGGGGGGGTACCGAGAGCTTTTGGTTGGGCCTTATCATTATAATTTATGCTGTATTGTATGTGTTTTATGACCTGATATGCGAATTGGCCATGAACGGGCAAAGCGTAGGTAAAAAGATCATGAAAATAAAGGTAATAAGCCTGGATGGGGCCCGGCCGCGCCTGGGGCAATACCTGTTGCGCTGGTTATTCCGCATTATTGATTTTTTGCCCGGTACTTTAAATTTGTGCGGATTGATCTGTGTGGCCGTGTCAGACAAATCGCAACGCCTGGGAGATATGGTTGCAGGTACCACGCTCATCAGGACTGTGCCCCGCACCAAAATGCAAAACATCGCCTTTAAACCCGAGGGGGATAATTATCAGCCTGTTTTTACAGAAGCAGCTCAGTTAAGCGAGCAGGATATTGAATTGATAAACGAAGTGATCAACAATTATGTTAAAAGTGGTAACAGTATGCTGGTGTATAATATGGCACAACGCATCAAAGATCTGTTGAATGTAACACCACCTGCCGAAATGAACAATATGTTATTTTTGCAAACTATTATTAAAGATTACAGCCACATCATAGCCCAGGCCGATGTTTTGTAATGGCCATATAATTCCCACAATTTAATGCCGTAGCTAACCAGCACAATGCTGCCCATGATCATGAACAGGGTTTTCTTGATGGTTGATTTGGGCGTGTCCAGCTTAAAATAACTGTCGGCAATGCCGTAGGCGAAAAAGAACAGGAGCGGAATAGCTGGTGGGTAGAGTGCAAAACTTTTATGAAGATCGCCCTGCAAAAGAGCTACTATGGCACGCTGAAAGCCGCAGCCCGGGCAGTCGACTCCGGTAAGATATTTGAAAGGGCAGGGGAGCAAATGATTTTGCAGCCAGTGGATAAAACCCCACTGGCTGCAAAATATTTGTAAATGGATATACTTGAATAGCATTACACCTGCGGCGTAGGCGGATTGGTGTTGAATGGATCCTGGTAATTGGTGGAGGGATCAAATGGTTTACCACCACCCACAAACCCGGCACCGGCGGGCCCTAAATATTGATAGTTGCCAAAGCCTAAAATCGGTAGAAAAATAAAGTGTAAAAATATAATACCAATTGTAAAGCCAACGCCCTGGCCAAAACTTTTGCTTAGCAAATTAATTGCCCAAATGGCAAAAATAAAACTGGTGCATGGAAAGATAATAAGGAATAACCACCATATAGGTTTGCCGATGATTTCAAGCAATACAATGGTGCTGTAAATTGGTATAATGGATGCCCAACCTGGTTTGCCGGCTTTTTCAAATATTTTCCACAGCCCAACGATAGAGATAATACTTGTAATTATTAATGGAATAATACAAATCATAAATATTGCCATGAATATTCCGGCCGAGGCTGCTGAAGAAGGATCGTAATCTTGCATTTTGATTTTGGTTTAAGTGATTGTTTTAGTGTTTATTGATTGCTGCAAAATATAAAATATTTAAATAAAAATTAAATACATCACTTTTTTATTACAAAGCAGGTGTGGTATTTTATTTATAATTTTGGCGTAATGCAGAGAGAACAAATTTCGGTTTTTGATATGTTCAAGATAGGCATAGGGCCTTCCAGTTCACATACACTGGGGCCCTGGCGGGCGGCACAACAGTTTGTGCAGTCACTTGAACAGCAAGGTGTTTTGCCTTTGGTTGAACAGGTGAAAATATTGCTTTATGGTTCATTGGCCAAAACGGGCCGTGGTCATGGTACCGATATTGCCATACTATTAGGATTGAGTGGCGATGATCCGGTAACTTTTGAGGTTGACCAGATAACAACTAAAATTGGTGACATCACGGCAACCCACAAATTACAGCTTGGCGGTATTCAAAGCATTAGCTTTTCTGTGGTCGACGATCTGCTTTTCCTGTTTAACGAGAGCTTGCCTTTTCATCCTAACGCGGTAACTTTTCAGGCTTTTTTAAGTAATGGTAAGGCTGTTTCTGAAACCTATTACTCCATAGGTGGGGGCTTTGTAGTAAAAGAAGGCGGCTCGAATCAAACCAAACAGGAGGTTGATCTACCGTTCCCAATTGATACCGCTGCCGACCTGCTGCACTGGTGCATCAAAACCGGGCTGAAGATATCAGAAGTGGTAATGGAAAACGAGCTGGCCTGGCGCAGCGAGCAGGAAACACGTACCGGAGTGCTACAGATTTTTAAAGCGTTAAAGGAATGTATTTACCGTGGCTGCCATACTACCGGGCAATTGCCGGGGGGATTAAATGTGGCACGTCGCGCTTTTAAACTTAACAGTAAATTAATAGGTAATAACGCTTATTCCAACTACGACGAATGGGTTTTAGCCATTCGTAAAACTGGTGAAGGGTTTAAAAATATATTGGATTGGGTAAGCTGTTTTGCCTTGGCCGTAAATGAAGAGAATGCTTCATTCGGCAGAGTAGTTACCGCGCCTACCAATGGCGCGGCAGGGGTTATACCTGCTGTATTACAGTATTATATCGTTTTTTGCGAAGGCAATACTGATCAGCGCATCATCCAGTTTTTGCTTACGGCATCAGAAATTGGCAGTATCTTTAAAAAAGGTGCCACCATATCGGCAGCGATGGGGGGGTGCCAGGCCGAGATCGGTGTATCATCGGCCATGGCCGCGGCAGCGCTTACCGAGTGTATGGGCGGTACACAAAGGCAGGTGCTTATGGCTGCCGAAATAGCCATGGAGCATCACCTGGGCCTCACCTGCGATCCGATAGGTGGCCTGGTGCAGATCCCCTGCATCGAGCGCAATACTATGGGTGCCATTAAAGCTATTACGGCCTCGCAGCTAGCCTTACAAAGTAACCCTGAAAAAGCGAAAGTGAGTTTGGATGCCGTAGTGAAAACCATGTGGCAAACCGCATTGGATATGAACTCCAAATATAAAGAGACATCGGACGGTGGATTGGCTATTAACATTCCAATCAGCTTGCCGGAATGTTAAGCCTGGCTCCCTGAAAGGGGGAAGGCCGTTAAATAAGGAATTTTGGAAACCCCATCGGGGTTCAAGCTTTGTAGAATAAACCAGTTTCAAGACCAGTGCCGTAGGTACTGTACTCAGGTTGCATACCTACGGCATGCTTAATTCCTATTGTTTGTTTTCTCAGTATCAAACAAAAAAAATGCGTCATTGCGAGCGATAGCGTGGCAATCCCAAACTATACAGCTCTGCTCTGTAGACCGGGGATTGCCACGCTATCGCTCGCAATGACGTTGGTGCTTAGAGCTGGTCAAAAACTACAACCCACGGCCGGCTTTATTCCCTCTTTGTCAATAGTTAAAACGGGTTTATCATTTTTAAAGGTTACCACCCAAATGGTATCATAATCATTATCGGGCCATTGAAGGTCTTTAACCTTCAGGCCGAGCTTCTTCAATATAGAGGTGATCTCGTTGTGTTCCCATACCACCAGTATAGTACCTTTCCGGCTGGCCAGTTCTTCGGCCATATCTTTGGTGTCTTCTTCTTCAAAAACACTGTTGATGGTTAAATTATACTTAATAGCAAAAGGCGAAATAGTTTGAAACATGCGTGCCCGGGGAGTTGATTTACCGAGGTGCAGGGCAGGCACATAAACCCGATCGGGCAAACCGAATTTGGCCTTTAAAACAGCTGGTAATTTAAGTGCCCGGTTCAAACCGGCACATGACAGGTTATCGCCATCATCTGGTTTCTCGGCATGGCGTATAAAAACCAGTTTAAGGTTTTTGCTTTGCGCACTTAAACTGCAATTTGTAAAGCAAATCACTATCAGGATCAAGGCAGATAAAACAGCTATTCTCTTTATCATAAACATCTGAATCAAAATTTGCAGAATTAAAAAATTAGCAGAATTGAAAATTATCCAAATCCGAAACAGCGAAGCTCTCTTTAACACAAATGAAAACCAACAATTGTTAAAAATCGAATATCCGAACTCCGAAATCAAAAAGACGCTTACTCTACACTAACGGTAAGGCCTTCCTGTTGTAATATTTTGCGATAGATCTCCATTTCGGTAAATGAGCCTTCTAATACAGCGCATTTACCTTCATTGTGTACCTTCCAGGCAATTTTTTCGGCTTGTGCTTCTGAGTAATCCAGATACTTCATCATACAATGAATCACGTGATCAAAGGTGTTAAAATCATCGTTCCATAGTATCAGGCGGTGAACTTCTTTAAGTCCTGCCAGTATCTCTTCGAGTGTGAGTGTTTCTTCCTGTGTTTCGGTTGGCATACGTAACTACAAATTTACTCAAAAACAATAATAAATGTGTTAAAATTGTGTTTTATGGGCTTAAAAATCATGTTACAATATAGCGTCGATCAAAAACCCTAAACTCTCCAATTTTATGAAAAAAGTTGTCCCCTGTTTTATTTTAGCCTGTACCGCTCAGTTGTTAGCTGTTGGCGTAAGCCACGCACAAACCGCAAAAAATGCGCAATCTACGCTGAAAGTGCCATTTGGCCCTATTGTCATTGATGGCAACCTCAAGGACTGGGGCGACAGTTTGCGTTATTTTAACGACGAAAAAAAGATCAGTTATACGCTGTCCAATGATCAAACTACGCTTTACGCGGCCGTACGGGTGAGCGACCGTATGGATCAGATCCGGACGTTAAACGCGGGTATAACCCTGAGTGTTGATACCAAAGGCAAAAAAAAGGAAAGCTTTTCCCTCACTTTTCCGCTGGCCGATCCGGGAACGCCACCAACTTTTGGCAAACGGGATAACCCCGGCGGCGATATTACCCAGGAAGACCGTGATGAGCTGATGCGCGAACGTGTAACCAAGCTGCGTAATATAAAAGTGGTAGGCTTTAAAGATATTGAGGGTGATATGATAACCACCTCGAACACCTATGGTATTAAAGCCGCCGTTGATTATGATGCCAAAGGCAACCTGGTATATGAACTGGCTGTACCTTTACAATTTTTTCATGCCGATGACATCGCTAAAAATGAGTGGGCGTTTAACTTTAAAATAAACGGGCTGCAAAGGGCCAAGGGTGATGGTGCCGAAAATCCTGATCATCAGAGCGGTGGCTTTGGTGGTGGCGGTGGCCGGGGCGGTCGTGGAGGTGGAATGGGCGGCGGTGGTCGTGGAGGCAGAGGTGGCCGTGGTGGTATGGGCGCTGGCGCCGGTGGAGCAGAAAACGGCCGCAGCGAACTGGCCAAATCTGTTGATTTTTGGGAGAAGTTTTACCTGGCTAAATAAAATTCAAAAGTCAAAATTCAAAAAACTTATCTTGTTGAAATAAGTGAATTATTACTGATCAGGATAGTAACCCAACTGATATAAAAGTAAAAAGTCAAAATCCACGCCGGGTTTTGACTTTTTACTTTTGAATTTTAACTTTTTACTCTACCTTATATTTAAATACCTGTCTGCCCAGGTTGCCATCGGCATCAATACCTTCTATAATTACACGATACGTACCTTTCCCATCCGCATTAAAGAAGGAGAAGGAAGTGCTGCCTTCTTTATCCGTAATGATCTTGGGGTTCCAGTATATGGTTGACCGCAGATCCTGCATCTGTGTATTGGTTTTAGGATCGTCATACTGGGGCGAATAAAACTCCCTTGCTTTATAATAGCCCTTAGGTGAATAAGTAACTACGCCTGGAGCATACCGGTTATATACAGAGCCTTCATCACCCCGTTTAGTGGTGATCACCAGCAAGCCGTTTCCTCCCCTGAAACCATATATGGCCGTATTGCCTGCAGAACGCAAAACTTCAATACTGGCAATATCTGATATCACTATATTGTCCAGGTAATCGGCTTCCATATAAATACCATCAACTACAATCTGCATAGGGCCACCGCCACGGGTAGAGTAAGGTTTACCTCCGCGAAACATTACCCCTAAAAGCCGGCCTGCCAGGATATTGGAAAGCTGACCACCGCCCAAATTCTCCAGGTCCTTGTAAGTTAAAACCTGGTCGGCGTTACCGGCTCCATTCAAGTTTGACGAATGTTTTACCGCCGTGGTACGGGTATCTTTTACGACTACCTCTTTTAGTACAATGGTATGGTTCCCTATACCATATTTTACCTGCTCATTAAACAGCTTTTTACTGTTCTGCAAATAAACCGACCGGCTATCGCTCACACTTACCTGTATATCCGGGGCATTTTTATTTTTTCCGACTGCCTGCGGTGCTATATTATCCAGCTCTATCTCCAGGTTTTTACGGTCTTTGGCTGTACGGGCCTGCACCACAAATTTGATACTGTCCCTGAAAACCAGGTTATTGAAAGTGAATTTGCCTTGGGCATCGGCTACAGTATCTAAAATAAAGGTACCGCCCGCGGTTGTAAATAAGGTTACTTTGCCATTAGGAACGGGCTTACCGCCAAAGGTTTTTAAGTGTCCGGTTACTTGTAATGTTTTTTCGGGCTGATAAACCGCAGGGGGTACAGCATCATTGATCACCTGTTTCCATTCAAAACGTCGATAGCCTTGTGTAAGCATCAATACGTCAAGATCGGCGTTTGTTTTTGCGCTTGGGTTGCTAAAATAATAGCCTGGTTTTTCTATATAGCCTTTCAGGTCGGAACTTAGCAATATGTTCGAAAAAATGCTTTCCTCGTTAGTCTCATCAACCGGGACTTTTGACAGATCGATAACCGAGGCCGAAAAACTACCAATTACAGGCTTATCTTCTTTATTTTTAGCATTCAGATTAATGGTTACCTTTTCGCGTGGCGCAAATTGTTGCTTAGGTGCCGAAACTGATAATTTAAGCTGATCTGGATTTTGAATAAATACGATGCGTTCATTTAAAGGCTCGCCGGTTGCCGAAAACAAAGTAAACTGTACAATACCCGATGGGAATTTACTTTTTGGGATAATGGCCCTGAATGTTTTTCCGTTATCGGAGCTTTTAGCGGCATAGTAGATTTCGCCGCTGCTTTGAGCTACGAGCATGAGGCTGCCATTTGATGCAGTATTTTGTGCAATACCAGATCCCGGTAATATTCGCGCTACCAGGTTATCATCGGCAGAATTATCAATATTTAAAACATAAGCATTATCAATCGCTTTAGGTAGGTTAAAATCAGCCCCAGATCCATCAGCAAATATCACCTTCGCTTTATAGGTTTTGCCGTTTATGGGGGTAAAATTGAATACCCCCATACCCAGGTGGGTACTGCTAAATGTAGTTACTGTTTGGTTTTGATCATCCACAACCGTACCTTTTATATCAACACCCAAGCCATCGGCGCCAACCGCCTTAAAAGCTACCTTACAGCCGGCATCATTGATCAGGTTGCCACTTTCCGGAAAAAATTGGACATCCGTTTTGGCCGATACCGCTTTGACTGGCACCACCTTGGTGATCACTTTTTTATCGATCAGTTTGATATTGGCAATAATATTACCGGTTGCCGCGGGGTTGGGTGTAGTATTAATAAATGAGGCTGGCAGGTCGCCCTTATCATTGGTTACGCCCTTACCTTTAAAAACTATTTTGCCATTGAGTTCAACACGGTAGCTCACCTCGTTACCGGCATATGGTGCGCCGTTTGCATCGGTAAAATTAATCATGGCGTTTACCCTTTGCTTGCCGTTCTGTTCACCGTAGGTATAATCCGTTTTGGTAAAAACAGTATTGCCGATGGCTTTGGATATGGTAATGGTTTTATCAAAAAAATAAGCGTCGCCCGCATTGCGCATCCAGTTGGTATAGGCTCTTATACGATAGTTGCCTTCCTGCATGGTATCGGGCAGGGCAAAATCACCATATGCCATGCCGCTGATGAGCGGTAGTTTGATACTGCGTTTTACAGAATCATCTTCGCCTATCAGATCAACATTTAATATTTCGCTATAGGCCGATAGCTGGTGTTTGCTGCCAATGGTTACATAAGCCTTAAACCAGATATCATCGCCAACGGCATAATAGGGTTTGTCCAGATGGAGATAAACTTTTTCTTGCGGATGATCGGCGCGCCATTTATAAAGCTGGTCCACCAGTTTACCGAGCAGATCATCGCCTGGGCCCGTGAAACCAAAAATTACCGTAGCAATTACAGTTATCAATAAGCCGATAGATACTTTTTTGAATGTTATCATGGTAAATAAAGTTTAATCTACACAAAATATCTAATCAGGCGATGAGTTGTGAGGTTATAGGTTTATTATGTAAGGTTAAATTTATGTGCGTTTAATCTTAATTTTCACTTTGACCTTCCCCAACAACAATGGTTTAATCGATCCCCAAAAAAACGATTAAAACTTATTCTTCCACATCATGCTTTCCACAGGGCGTGTTGTCGGGTTATTATATTTAGCGTTGCTTTTGGTATTATACATGGTTTCGATATCCCCTTCCACCACAAAGTAGATGAGCTGGCCAATGGGCATGCCGGCGTAAATGCGTACGGGTTGGGCGCAGGAGATCTCCAGCGTCCAGGTATTGCAAAAGCCAACATCGCCTTTGCCCGCGGTAGCATGTATATCAATGCCTAACCTGCCGGTACTTGATTTACCTTCCAGAAAAGGTACATGGTTATGGGTTTCGGTATACTCCATGGTAACGCCGAGGTAAAGCGTATTGGGCTGCAGGATAAATCCTTCTTTGGGGATCTCAAAGCCATCAATTTCGTTGTGCAGTTTGGCATCCAGCACCCTATCGCGGTAAGTGGCCAGGTGCTTGCCTAAATGAACGTCGTAGGAGTTGGTACCCAGGCATTCGCGTTTAAAGGGTTCAATAATAATACTTCCTTTTTCAATTTCTTCGAGAATGCGCTTATCTGATAATATCATGGTAGGGCCTAAATTACTATTTTAGTCGCAAGTAGATAGTATCAAGTATCAAGATTTTTAATAACAGAATCTGAAATAGCCGTGTAAATTGTCGCGATACCTGATACTAAATTTTAGTATCAGGTAGTTAGTATCAAGTATTAAGATTTTTAATAACCGAATCTGAAACAGTCACATAAACTGTCGTGATATTTGATACTAACTACTCGATACTAAACAATTATTTAATTAAATTTATTTGACATAAGTTTGCTACCTATTTTGCAATTTTACTAATTATGGCTATAGCATACAGGCAGCGTATTGACGATGATACCGAATTTGCGCTCTGGAGAATTGAAGAAGAGGCCGACGACCTGTACAACCAATTACAACTTGACGAGGACGAAAAAGCCTACGTTGAAAAACTAAGCAACAGCAAGCGCTACCTGCACTGGCTGGCCACTCGTGTGCTGCTGCGCACAATGCTGCATACCGACGAATATATTGATTGTAAGGTTGATGCACATGGCAAACCCTATCTGGTAAACCTGCCTTATCATATTTCGCTGAGCCACTCTTTTGATTACGCTGCTGTGATGATTAGCAAAACACATAAAGTAGGGATAGATATTGAACTGATAAAACAAAAGGTAGAGCGCATTGCCGGTAAATTCTTACGCTCCGACGAACTTTCCTTTATTGATAAAGAGCATAAAATAGAACAGCTATATGTTTGCTGGTGCGCTAAAGAAGCCATTTATAAATGCAACGGAGAAAAAGAAGTATCCTTTGCCGATAATATTTTCCTGGATCCTTTTAATTTTAATACCCGTGGCGAACTGAGTGCGCGCCTGCATAAAAATAATATCAACCTGGATTATGTGGTGAGCTACATGCAGTATGAAGGCTACATGGTAGGCTATGTAAAGGGACAAATGTAATGAAGAACAAAAAAGTATTTTTTCAAGATTGGGGCTTGATCGATTATCAGGAAGCCTGGGACAAACAGGAGGAGCTGTTTGCCGCCTCGGTAAAAACCAAACTCCATAACCGCAACAGTGAGCTGGCTTATGAAGCTGCCGCCAAAGAACCAGTTGCCGCCGGTACCTTTGAGCCGTTTGAACCCGAGGAAACTTTTAACTACCTGGTATTTTGCGAGCACCCCCATGTGTACACCCTGGGTAAAAGCGGTAAGCCCGAACATTTATTGCTTGACGAAAACGGGCTAAAAGAAAAAAACGCGGTTTATTATAGCATTAATCGTGGCGGGGATATTACTTATCATGGTCCGGGCCAGATTGTATCGTACCCGATACTGGACCTGGATAATTTCTTTACTGATATACACTTGTACCTGCGCACGCTGGAGGAAGCCATTATTTTAACCCTGGCCGATTATGGTTTAAAGGCTGGTCGCTACCCAGGCTATACCGGTGTTTGGTTTGATGCCGATAATGAGAATGCCCGCAAGATATGCGCCATGGGCGTACGTTGCAGCCGCTGGGTAACTATGCACGGACTGGCTTTCAATATCAATACCGATCTGGACTATTTTAACAATATTGTGCCCTGTGGTATTGATGATAAGGCCGTAACCTCCATGCAAAAAGAACTGGGCCATGAAGTTGATATAAATGAAGTGAAAAAAATCCTTAAACATCATATTTCCGTATTGTTTGATATGGAGATTTTATGATGAAAGCATTATTTTTAGTTTTATTCTCATTAAGCGCCTTATCGGCGTGTACAAAAACCGCATCAATGTCAAACATACCAACCGGCACAAGATCAGATATTCCCGCGAGGGATACGTTAAGCTACCTGGCTCTGGGCGATTCCTATACCATTGGCCAGTCGGTTGATGAACATGATGCTTTTCCATACAAACTTGCCGGGCAATTGCCGGGACATAAAATAACCGGGCCAACCATTATAGCCCGAACTGGCTGGACAACCCAGCAGTTGATATCCGCTATTGATGACAGCGATGTCAAAAACAAAACCTACGACATAGTGACCCTGCTTATTGGCGTGAACGACCAGTACGGCGGCGGCAGCCAGGCCGATTATCGCGTTAAGTTTGTGCAGGTTTTAAATACGGCCATCAAGTTGGCCAAAGGCGATACAAAGCATGTTTTTGTATTATCCATACCCGATTATGGAGTAACACCATTTGCACATGGCGATGACGCACGTATTGGTAAAGAGATTGATCAGTTTAATGATATTAACCGGCAGGAGAGTGCCAACGCGGGTGTTAACTATACGGATATCACCGCTATATCCAAACTGGCAGCCAACAACAGATCGCTTATTGCCGATGACGGTTTACATCCATCCGCCACTATGTACCAGATGTGGGTTGATAAACTGAAACTGGTTGTTTTGGATGCCCTGGAAAAGAAATAATATTATAATAAAAAAGGTGTACCATTTGGTACACCTTTTTTATTATATGGGTAAGTATAATTAACCTACAAGGTAATTCCAGCCATAAGTATCGGGCGCGTTACCGTATTTAATGGCATCAAGCGTTGCTAAAACTTTTTGAGAGAACTCACGTGTTTTTGGATCGCTCAGGAAATATTCCTCGCCATCAACACTTATAGAGCCTACTGAAGCAATAGTAGCGGCGGTACCTGCGCCAAAAGCATCGGTCAGTTTGCCGTTTTTGGCACCTTCAATAATTTCGGCTACAGAAACTTTGCGGGTTTCAACCGGGATGCCCCATTCTTTTGCTAAAGCGATAACGGTATCGCGCGTTACGCCATCCAATATAGTATCCTTTGCTTCGGCAGTAATCAATACGCCATCCAATAGGAACATAGCGTTGGCTGCGCCCATTTCTTCAATGTATTTATGCTCTTTGGCATCGGTCCATATCAGTTGGTCAAAACCTTCTTCTGCGGCTTTGCGGGCTGGTAACATGGCGCTGCCATAATTGCCGGCTGCTTTGGCATAACCCATACCGCCTTCGGCAGCGCGGGTATAATGTGTTTCGATTTTAACACGCAGTGTTTTTGAGAAATACGGTCCAACGGGGCCTGCAATTACCATATACTTATAGGTAGCAGATGGAGTTACGCCCAGGAACGGATCTGTAGCGAACATAAACGGGCGGATGTATAAAGCATGATTAGCTTTAGCAGGCACCCACTCGCGGTCGATATCAACCACGGCGGCCATACTTTGTAAAAATATTTCTTCGGGTAGTGTCGGCATGCACAAACGTTCGGCCGATTTGTTGAAGCGGATAGCGTTTTTATCCGGACGGAAAATAGTTACTTTTCCATCGGCATGTTTGTAGGCTTTTAGCCCTTCAAAAAATGCCTGTCCGTAATGCAGTGCAGAAATAGCAGGACTAACCCCAATTTCGCCGTACGGAATGACCTGCAGGTTCTTCCATTCACCATCGGCATAATCAGCCACAAACATGTGGTCAGAAAATGTTTTTCCGAATGGTAAGTTGTCAAAATCCGTTTCAGCTAAACGGGAATGTGCGGTTTTGGTGATCTTGATGTCCAGCGTCTCAGTCATGGCCTTATGTGTTTATAATTTAGAAAATGGCAAGTTAGGAATTTTTTTATGGAATCGGGATAAGGAATTGATAGTTAGGCCAATTTTCGGGGATTGTTGCATATTATGACAGGAAATTAACGGAGGGGTAAATGGCAGTTGGTTATGGCAAAAAAACAAGTTTGTCATTCTGAGCGTAGCGAAGAATCTAATCAGCGAATAGATCCTTCGTTCCTCAGGATGACAAGCTTGTTTTTTAATTTACTATAGGAATAGCTTCTTACACCGTCAGCTTCTTATACTTAATACGCTTAGGTGCTATATCGCCCAGGCGTTTTTTGCGGTTTTCTTCGTAGTCGGTATAGTTGCCTTCAAAGAAGTATACCTGCGAGTTGCCCTCGAAAGCCAGGATGTGGGTACAGATACGGTCAAGGAACCAGCGGTCGTGACTGATCACTACAGCGCAGCCGCCAAAGTTTTCCAACGCTTCTTCCAGTGCGCGCAGTGTGTTTACATCGATATCATTAGTAGGCTCATCCAGCAACAGCACGTTCGATCCTTTTTTGAGGGTGATGGAAAGATGCACTCGGTTACGTTCACCACCTGATAATACACCTACTTTTTTCTGCTGATCGGCACCGTTAAAGTTGAATTTGGATACATAGGCCCTGGAATTTAGCGGACGGTTGCCCACCATAATGGTCTCCAACCCGCCGGTTACGTTTTCCCAAACAGATTTGTTGGGGTCAAGGTCATCATGCATCTGGTCCACATAACCCAAAGCCACAGTTTCACCTACACGGAAGGTCCCCGCATCCGGTTTATCCTGGCCGGTGATCAAGCGGAACAGCGTGGTTTTACCAGCGCCGTTTGGCCCGATGATACCCACAATGCCTGCCGGCGGTAAGGAGAAGCTTAGGTTATCAAACAATAATTTATCGCCATATGATTTACTTACGCCATTGGCCTCAATCACCACATTACCCAAACGCGGGCCCGGTGGAATGAACAGTTCCAGCTTTTCTTCGCGTTCCTTGGTTTCTTCTGAGGCCAATTTTTCATAATTACCTAAACGGGCTTTTGATTTGGCGTGGCGACCTTTCGGACCCATGCGTACCCATTCCAGCTCGCGCTCCAGGGTTTTCTGGCGTTTGCTTTCGCTCTTTTCTTCCTGCGCCAGGCGTTTGGCTTTCTGGTCGAGCCATGAAGAATAGTTGCCTTTCCATGGAATACCTTCACCACGGTCGAGTTCCAGGATCCAACCGGCTACGTTATCCAGAAAGTAACGGTCGTGCGTTACGGCAATCACGGTACCTTTATATTGTTGTAAATGCTGCTCCAGCCAATCGATCGACTCAGCATCCAGGTGGTTGGTAGGCTCATCCAGCAACAATACATCCGGTTCTTTCAACAAAAGACGACAAAGTGCTACACGACGGCGCTCACCACCAGATAGTACCGCGATTTTAGTATCGGGTTCTGGGCAGCGCAGGGCATCCATGGCACGCTCCAGCTTGGTATCCAGTTCCCAGGCGTTCACGGCGTCTATCTGGTCCTGCAGTTCGCCCTGGCGGGCCATCAGCTTATCCATTTTATCAGCGTCGCTATAATATTCTTCCAGGCCAAATTTCTCGTTGATCTCCTCGTATTCCTTTAATAAGGCGGTAGTTTCGGCAACGCCTTCTTCCACTACTTCGCGCACGGTTTTTTCGGGATCAAGTTCGGGCTCCTGGCTCAGGTAGCCTACGGTATATCCCGGCGAAAAAACAACCTCGCCTATATTGGTTTTATCAATTCCTGCTATAATTTTTAATAAGGACGACTTACCCGAACCGTTTAAACCGATAACGCCAATTTTGGCGCCATAGAAAAACGAGAGGTAAATGTTTTTTAAAACTGTTTTTTGCGGAGGGTAGATCTTACTAACCCCAGCCATTGAAAATATGATCTTTTCGTCTGCCATATAATTGATTAAAAAAGAAATTCAAATATGGTTAAAATTGGCGGATTCCCCGAAAAGCTGACACATATAATATCTTATTTGCAGATCTCACCAAAACGCTAAATCATTTCAATATTCCCGATCGACGATTCAGTGACGGTTTTTGCTGCTTCACTCAGAAAACTACCTCATGGCACTTTACCTGCCGGTAGTTTTGCGCCATCAAAATAATAACAAATAGTATAGAAAAATGAAAAACACACATGCAATGACATTGGCGGGCTTAGGATTTGGAGCAATTGCTGATCATGTTAAAATGAGATTTGGATTAAAAGGAAGTATAATGAAAGCCCTGTTTGCTCTTTTGCTTTGGGTAATATCTACCTTGAATGTATCGGCTCAAAAATCTACCGTATTGGATGCCTTTTCCAAACATGGTATTGACGCGAAGATCCTCAATCCCGACTATCTTCAGCAACCCGATAATTACACCTATGAACTGAAACAAACCACCATAGCCGCGGGAAAAGAAACGGTGATTGACGCCAAGTTTGATCCATCCGGTGCGAAGGGTGAGGAGTGGACGGTGACTGCTGTAAATGGAAAAAATCCATCTAAGTCTGATATCAATTCCTTCCGGAAAAGTCAGAATAAAGAGTCGGCATCCAACAAAACAGATGATGCAAGTTATAAGGTGGAGAAAGAAACCTCAGGTTCGCTGGTGATCAGTTATAAGCTTGATCCTGCCGGTATTGCCAAAGACGCCTCCTTCATGAAGGATTGCCGGTTTTACATGACCATTAACCTGGGCACCAAGGAGCTGGAGCAAGTAGAAGCGCTGAATGAAAAGCCGCTGAAAATTAAAATACTCAATGCCGAAAAGTTTGACCTGGTACAAAAATATATCATGGACGACCAGGCGAAACGCTATTTTGCCACTAATCAAAATCTCAATATCCTGGCTAAATTTCTGGGACAGCAAGTTAATGTGCAAACCATTACCGAATACTCCAACTATTCCAAAAAATAACCGGTGGATCTGGTTTATCGGAAAATTAGAAATTGATATAACCGCTCTTTGGGGCTTCTGAATCAGGCAGGAGCCCTATTGGTGTTTTAATAGCTAATGAATGGCATGACGCACAGCCAACTCCCGGCGTCGCCTCTTAATACACGCGTCATTGCGAGCGCAGCGTGGCAATCCCCGACTTACAGAGCCGTCCTGCATATCGGGGATTGCCACGTCGTTCCTCCTCGCAATGACGCGTGGAGAGAAGATGTTTCTGTTCCCACCCTCTATGCGCGAAGCGGAGAGAGGGGTAAAAACGCAGCGATGTCGGGGTGAGTCGGCACGGCATCGAACGTCCTGATCAGTAATCCAGCCAGCTTTTAAATAAAGGAGCTTTTGTCCGGCTCACTATAATAGCCTCGTCTATGCAATTTTTCACCTGGAGCTTTAATTTGCTGTTAAAATAGTTATGCACCTTTTCGATAGAATTGGCATGCAGAATGTACTGGCGGTTTACCCTGAAGAAGTTTTTAGGTTCCAGTTCCTGTTCCAGCGTTTCCAGGGTTTGCGGTACCACCATTTGTTCGCCATTAAACAGGTTGGCATAAGTAATGGTTAGGTGCGAATAGAAAAACGCAATATCCTCTATGTTGACTTTTCTATAGCCATCGCGGTAGGGCAGAAAAAAACGGGTGCGGTATGTTTTAGGCTGCATTTGCCTTAGTAATTCTTCGATCAGGGGCGATTGCTGATAGGAGCGCTGTACGGAATTTTCAAACTTGGCGATGGCAGCCTCTAACTCATCCTTTTCAACCGGCTTGAGCAAATAATCTATACTGTTATATTTAAAGGCCTGCACCGCATATTCGTCATAAGCGGTTGTAAAGATTACCGGGCATTTTACATCTGCCAGGTTAAAAACCTCAAAACTTACACCATCTGCCAGTCGGATATCCATGAGGATCAGATCAGGATCTTCGTTTTCGGCAAGCCAGTCTACCGTTTTTTTAACACTGGTTAAAATATCCAGGATCACTGCATTCGGCCTGATGTTGAGCATCAGACGCTGTATCCTGTCGGCGTTAAGCTGCTCATCTTCCAGGATCAGTATCTTTTTTATACCATTCATTTGATCAGGGGTACTTTTATCGTAAAAGTGTTATCTGTTTTTTCTATCACGGGTTTTCTATCGCTTAACAGTGCATAACGACTGACAATATTTTCTAAACCAATACCGGTTGATTCGGGCTTTTTTATCAGCGGTAATAAGTTATTGGACACCAGCAGTTCTTCGTCATCAGTAGTGTAAATATCGATAATCAAAGGATTTTCTTTTTCGGTGCGGTTATACTTTAGGGCGTTTTCGATGAATAGCTGAAGTGTGACCGGCGGAATAAGCATATCCAGCTTTGATCTGTCAATATTTACACGAAAGATACTTCCGCCGCCCATGCGATAGTTGATCAAAAAAAGATAGGCATCCAGAAATTTGAGTTCTTCGCGCAGGGAGATCAATTCTTTTTTGGCGTTAACCAGCAGGTACCGGTATACTTTGGCGAAATTCTCGGTATAATCATACCCCAGTTGCTGATCCCTCAATATCAATTCTGAAAGCACGCTCAGGTTATTGAAAACAAAATGGGGGTCGAGCTGCAGCTTCAATGCCTGCAATTCTGTTTCGGCTGCCAGTTGTTTGTTCTGGGCTGCTTTAATTTCAAACTCTGCTGCCTGCATGGTAGCTGTTTTCCAGTTCCTGAGTAAAAAATCGCCGGTATTTAAGGCGCTGATCATTAAAGCCCAGAATATAATGGAAAGAAAGGCGTATACCGTTTCTCTTAAACCAACATATGGATAATGCGCATTTATAGCATCACTAAATAATAAATAGATGATCACATAGATGACTGCCAAACAAAATACAAGAAACAAAACACCAAGGATCTGGAACAGCGTTTGGGTCAACAGGCGTTTTATGGGGTGAAGCATCCACGGTATCCTCTTGTTGAGCTTTCTGTCGATGTATAAACTTAGTTCAAAAAGGACGGCACAAAATATAAGGTTGGTCAAAACGTCGGCCCATATCCTTAAAGCTGGCAAGTGAACGTAATCTCTCCAATACGTAAAGGGAAATATGATGAATAAAGTAGCATATGAACCTACAAAAGTGAATGTGATGAGGGCTACACTCTTTGCTTTGATCTTTTTCATCGTGTTAAATATTCCCCCTATGTGTTTTATCTGCCATATATGAGTAAAAAGATAAATTCAAATATGATTAAAATTGGCAGATTACCAGTAAAAAGGCAGTGTATATCTTATTTTTGTAGTGAACGTTGAGTATCAGGATTATTGCGCATACTTGTTAAATAATTATTGCGTTAAACTTAAACAATACAGCAACTGTTGGGGTTCTTTATACGTATATTGTATAGGTAGTGTGGAAATTGTTGCAATGCCTAAATGTCATGCTTGATGACGAAATTACCAGTTATGGCCGGCTTGCCTATAAAAATTGTTAATATGTTTAAACTATTTTGAATTTTTTGTATCAAACAGGTGTATTTGATTTGTATATTGTAAAATAATTCAGCAATCCGTTGAATTTTTTGATAAAAGTTGCATAATAAAGCTAAACTTTAATAGCTTGCGTATCATATCAATGTCTGTTTCTGCAAACCATTAAATGTTGGCAATATTGTTGATAAATGTTAAGTCAAGCGTCGTGGTTTGTAAAAACAAAATTAATAGATTAGGACGTTCATAAATAGAAAGGTATATATGGAAGCTAAATTTTCGCCGAGGGTTAAAGATGTTATTCAATATAGCAGGGAAGAGGCTTTACGCCTGGGGCACGACTATATCGGGACCGAACATCTTTTACTGGGGCTTATCCGGGATGGTGACGGAGTTGCAATTAAATTGCTGAAAGGTTTGAACGTTGATACCGCCAAACTGCGCCGCGCTGTTGAAGATGCCGTAAAAGGAACTATTGGAACAAACGTACATATTGGCAGTATCCCATTAACTAAACAAGCCGAGAAAGTACTAAAGATAACTTATCTTGAAGCCAAGATATTTAAAAGCGATGTAATTGGAACCGAGCACTTGCTGCTGTCCATACTTCGCGATGAGGACAACATAGCTTCGCAGATACTGATGCAGTTTAATGTAAACTATGAAGTATTTAAAGGAGAAGTAGAATCGCACAAAAATGATGTGACTGACGAAATGCCCGGTTCACCAACCGGCGGCGACGACGACTTTAAAGAAGAAGAAGCTTTTAGCCAGCCTAAAAAGGTATCGGACATCAAATCAAAAACACCTGTGTTGGACAACTTTGGTCGCGATTTAACCCGTGCCGCCGAAGATGGAAAGCTCGACCCGATTGTTGGTCGCGAAAAAGAGATCGAAAGGGTATCACAGATCTTATCACGCCGTAAAAAGAACAACCCTATATTAATAGGTGAACCAGGTGTTGGTAAATCGGCCATTGCCGAAGGTTTGGCGTTGCGTATTGTTCAGCGTAAAGTATCACGCGTATTGTTTAACAAACGTGTAGTTACGCTTGACCTGGCTTCATTGGTTGCCGGTACAAAATACCGCGGTCAGTTTGAAGAACGCATGAAAGCGGTAATGAACGAACTGGAAAAATCACCCGATGTTATTTTATTTATTGATGAGATACATACTATAGTAGGTGCAGGTGGCGCTTCAGGCTCGCTTGATGCCTCCAACATGTTTAAACCTGCCTTGGCCAGGGGCGAGATCCAATGCATTGGCGCAACTACTTTAGATGAGTACCGCCAGTACATCGAGAAAGATGGCGCGCTCGACCGTCGTTTCCAGAAAGTAATGGTTGAACCAGCTACTCCTGTTGAAACTATCGAGATCCTGAACCGCATTAAAGAAAAATACGAAGAGCACCACGGTGTAACTTATACCCCGGAAGCGATCAATGCCTGCGTTAACTTAACTACCCGTTATATTACCGACAGGTTTTTACCAGACAAAGCTATTGATGCTTTGGATGAATCGGGCTCACGTGTTCACTTAACCAATATCCACGTGCCGCAAAATATACTGGATATTGAGCAAAAGATCGAACAGATCAAGATCGAGAAAAACAAGGTTGTTCGTAGCCAGAAATACGAAGAAGCAGCTCAGTTACGCGATACGGAAAAAAATCTGTTAGTTGAGCTGGATCAGGCTAAAGCATTGTGGGAAGCCGAAACAAAATCAAAACGTTACACCGTAACCGAAGATAATGTTGCCGAGGTGGTATCCATGATGACCGGTATCCCGGTACAACGTGTAGGCCAGGCCGACAGCCAGAAACTGCTGCACATGGCTGATACCGTTGGCAGCAAGATCATTGGTCAGGAAGATGCGATCAAGAAATTGACCCGTGCCATTCAACGTACCCGTGCCGGACTGAAAGATCCTAAAAAACCAATCGGTTCGTTCATATTCTTAGGCCCAACAGGTGTTGGTAAAACCGAGCTGGCCAAAGAGCTTGCCCGCTTTATGTTTGATACTGAAGACGCGCTGATACAAATTGATATGAGCGAGTACATGGAGAAATTCGCGGTATCACGTTTGGTAGGAGCGCCTCCGGGTTACGTGGGTTATGAAGAAGGCGGACAGCTGACTGAAAAAGTGCGTCGTAAACCTTATGCTGTTGTATTGCTGGATGAGATTGAAAAAGCTCACCCTGATGTGTTCAACATCCTGTTACAGGTATTGGATGAAGGACAGCTGACCGACTCATTGGGCCGCAAGGTTGACTTCAGGAACACCATCATTATCATGACATCCAACATCGGTGCCCGCCAGTTGAAAGACTTTGGTCAGGGTGTGGGTTTCAGCACCAATGCTAAAAACCTGCAAGCCGATATGCACTCACGCGGTGTTATCGAAAATGCCTTGAAACGTGCTTTTGCACCAGAGTTTTTGAACCGTATTGATGATGTGATCGTGTTTAATTCATTAGGTAAAGACGAGATCTTCAAAATTATCGATATCGAACTGGCATTCCTGTTTAGCCGTGTAAATGGTTTAGGTTTCAAAATTGAACTTACCGAAGCCGCTAAGGAGTTTATTGCCGATAAAGGTTACGATTCGCAGTTTGGTGCACGTCCGTTAAAACGTGCTATTCAGAAATACCTGGAAGACCCAATTGCCGAAGAAATATTGAAAGGTGAACTGAGCGAAGGCGATATCATGGCAGTTGATTATGATAAAGAAGCCGGCGAGATCAAGATCATTGATAAAAAAGGCGAAAGCAAAAAACCAGAACAGGAAGAACAGAAATAATTGGTCTTCTTTTAGATAATCAAAACCCGGTCACAAGCCGGGTTTTTTGTTTTATAACTTATTTTCGGGGAATAGGTTCATAATCAACCGGCAGCATTTCGGCAAAGCGGTATGATGTCCAGTCGCCTTCAAAAACAATACTGCGCGGGTTGTGGATAATGCCGTTGTTATCAAAAAAGGCGTAAGCTTCATGCTCGTCGAGGGTAGCTATGGATGTGGCAACATCCGATGCGTCTGGGGTGCGATCGGGGTTACTGTTGGCTTTTTTGTTGTACATAATATACAGGCAATCATTAAAACTCAACGCGAATAAGCCGGGCTGATCGGTACGTTTGGCAAAGGCGTTCACATCAAGCGGCTGCTTGATGAGTGTTTGCAGATATTTGTTTTTGCTATCAAACGGACCGCCTTTATATTCGGGATTAGGTTTGCGCATGAGTTTGAAAACCTCAAAACCTTCCTGCAATAATTGATTAGTAATTATGGTACGCAGAAAATGCATTGGCGAACCCAGGTAAGCGGTTTGTCTTTTCTTTTTCCACTTGCGCATTTTGGAGCTGCTGCCTGCCAGATCTTCAAATACCGATATGCCGTCGTAATACAAGAAACCCTTGGTTGGGTCGTAAGTGAATTGATTGAGCTTATATTTTATTTTGTAGCCCAGGGCCTTATTCTCTATCTCCAAAAAATCATAGGATGATGCCTGGAGTATACGTGTTTTAGCATCAAATTCCAGATCGAGTTGATCGGGGTTAAGTATTTTGCATTGTGCTGCGTTGGCCGATGTGCCGAGGAACTGATGTTTAAATATGTCATAATATTTCCCCCAGTCGGGGTTGGGCTTAATTTTTACTTCTTTAAGTTCAATAGTTTTGGGAAGCAAAGCAATCTCGGGCATAATGACATTGCTGTTAACCACACTGATAGTTTTATTATAGGTTTCATAACCAATAACAGATACAATAAGATCATACTGACCTGGTCGTACATTACCAAGAACGAAAGAGCCATCGGCAGAAGTTTTATTGCCTGCGCTGGCATTATTTAAAAAAACACTGGCATCAGGTATCGGTTTTTTGTCGTTAAGGTTGATCACTTTGCCGCTGATCTTTAACTGGGCAAAACAAAACGATGGGGATAAGAGTATTAATAGCAAGAGGAACTTCTGCATATTTAAAGGTAAACTAAAAAAATAGTTTAATGTAGTAAAATTTCTATTACGGACAGAATTATAACGTTATTATAATATAAAAATAAAATAACCTAAAAAACGTTAAACCTTTTAATGACATTTGTGTCTTTACTAAATATTAATATCAACACATTCATTTATGAAAAAAATCTTGACTCTCGTTTGCTGCACCGTCTTATTAGCAGCAACATCTTGTACTAAAAAATACATTACACCTGGTGCCAAAACAATTTTTACAAATATCACTACAGATATGTGGCGCGTGGATAATAGTAATGCCCAAGGTTCTGTACATGGGTATACCGTAGATGTACCCGTACCAGATATTACTGATTATTATAACGATAATGGAGCAGTATTAGCTTATATCGATTATGGAGATGGCTCATATGAGCAAATACCTAATGTTTATGATAATGTTACCTTTAGGGTTACTTATTATACCGCCGGGCATTTATATATTGATGCCCAGAGTGCAACTGGCGCCGTTCCTGCAAATCCAGGACCTCTTAAACTTAAAATAGTTTTAGTGCCATAAGGATTAACTTAAAGAATTCAATAAAAAAAGCTCCCTGAATTACAGGGGGCTTTTTTTATTAAATTCTTTACTTAACAAATAAGCCGCACATCAATTTGTTGGGATATTGAATGTTTTGCTTAATGAAAATACAGATCAACCTCCTGGCCGCTAACTACGGTAGTGTGCTGCCCAACATCGGTTACAACATTATAAGGAATGAAATTCAGGGCAACCACGGTAGGTCTCCTGCCGCCACCGGTTAATACCTGAATACCTGTCATATTACATGAACCATTCGGATAGTTGGAAGATTGTTGCATATTATAGGCTTCCATGGTTTCAAATATGTATTGCATCTCTGGTACATTGTTTACCGTTATGCTGTTATTATCCGGATAATAATGAATGCGGTGTGGTCCTGGAGCTGTGGGGTTGTCAACTTCCCAAAATTTAGATGTGTAATTATAATTTCCTCCGGTTGCGGCAGTTCCGCTCATGTTTCCCGTTAAGCCGGTACCGGGAGTAACAGTTATTGGCGTGCCATAAAATACGGGGCAGGTTTGGCAGGATACATACCAGTTATTAATTACCCAATAATTACCACCAAACCGGCCATTGTTGCCATATTGTAAAACCGGCTGCAGAATATGTGAGGTAGCGCTAAAGCCATCCTGTAATCCGTTAAACAGATATAGTAATTGGCCATTGTTTGCCGGAGGATTAGAAGGCACTATCCAATCGGTTGAAAATCCGGTTATGCCAGCTACAGGCACATTGTTTTGCGCATAGGTGATCCAACCCGAACCCAATCCCGGGAATGCGGAAGTGCTCAGGCTAGTTGTTTTCTTTGATTGCTCCGCATTTTTCTGTATTTGTAATTGGTCGCCAAAGTCCTCAGCCACTTTGCCTGTTTGGCTTTGAACTTTTACCAGGCGGTTTCCCTGGTAGGTTAGGGCGTACCCGCTTTCTATTTGATGCACCTGTGATGCAGGCCGCGCCCCAAATGGTGTAATCACCATATCTTGTTGTGCGCTGGCCGCTTTTTGATCATCAGCGGGTTGATTAATTGGGGTCATCGCTGATTTTTTACAGCCAAAAGAAAAAAACGCGACAAATAGTACAATGCCGCATAAGGTTGCAGAAGTGTTTTTCATAAATAGGTTTTTAATGTTAGATAATGATGTTTGCCGGCCAATTGGTTAATATTGACTGACTTAGGTAGATATTTAATACCTAAGTTAAAAAACTATAATTATAATTTATAGATATTTATGAAAATATAATCTATTATTAATAGATATAGGAGGGGGGGGTATTATTAATGCAGAAAAGACTTACGAAGTTTAACTCAATGATGTTTGTTTTTAATGGTTTCGTTGAGGCCATTTTAAAACTTCGTAAGTCTGAAAATGAGTAGTTCTTTATTTTTCCATTTGCTCAATAACCGCCTGGGTTACGCCGGTGAAGGAGAAGCCGCCATCATGGAAAAGGTTTTGCATGGTTACCATACGGGTAAGATCGCTGAACAGGGTTACACAGTAATCGGCACACTGATCGGCACTGGCATTACCCAGCGGACTCATCTTTTCGGCATAGTTAACAAAACCGTCAAAGCCTTTTATCCCCGATCCTGCCGTGGTGCGGGTAGGCGATTGCGATACCGTGTTGATACGCACCTGTTTTTTGATACCATACTGATAACCAAAGTTACGGGCTATGCTTTCCAGGTAAGCCTTGTTATCGGCCATATCATTATAATCTGGGAATACACGCTGGGCCGCGATATAGGTTAGGGCCACTACGGATCCCCATTCATTAATCACATCCATTTTCATGGCTGCCTGCAATATGCGGTGCAAGCTCAGGGCCGATATATCCAGGCCTTTATGCGTAAAGTCATAATTGTTTTCGGTGTAATGGATACTTTTGCGCACGTTAACGCTCATGCCAATAGAGTGTAAAATAAAATCGACACCACCATTAAAATGTTCCTGTGTTTTGGTGAGCAGGTTGTTAATGTCGTCGCCGTTGGTAACATCGGCGGCAATAACCGGGGCATTGCATTCTTCGGCCAGTTTATTGAGCTCGCCCATACGCAAGGCGATGGGTGCGTTGGAAAGTACAATTTCGGCGCCTTCCTGTACAGCGCGTTGTGCCACCTTCCAGGCTATGGATTGATCATTCAGGGCACCAAAAATGATCCCCTTTTTACCTTTTAATAAATTATAAGCCATGTTTTGAGTTTTTATAATTGGATGTGAAATTATAGTTATTGGTCGGCTAATGAGAATTTGATGGAAACAGAGGTCTTAAGACTTACTGGATGGCCATTTTCAATTCCTGGTTTCCATCTTGGGCTATTCATTAAAAGATTTAGGATTTCTTCATCACATCCGTAGCCAATTCCTTTTTGTACCATAAAATTATTTAAACGGCCATCGTTTTGTACAGTAAATGCAACTTCAACAGTGCCTTCAATATTATTCTTTATGGCCTTGTCCGGATATGACAGGCTTTTTTTAACGTACAATAAAAAGCGTTCATTTCCGCCTGGAAATTCTGGCGTTTGTGAAACAAAAAGAAATGGACGATCATTTGTTGATACGTTAATAGAAGGAATTGCTTTGGACGCAATCCGTTTAGCGGTAACTTCAATTGGATTCTCTGAATTTAAATCCAATATCTTTTCCGATGGCAAGATAAGGATCATTAGCCGGCTCCCTTTATTATAATATTTTTGTCTTCCGTAATTGATACCATCAACTGTTATAGTATCGTTTACCATAAGTCCATTCAACGTAAACAGGCCGTCATTATCAGTAATTGTACCCAGCCATATTTTCTCACCGTTAGGACGTTTTTGTTGTGACCGCACGGCAATATGTGGAACGGGTGTGCCATTACTACCTATAACTACTCCTCTTAAATTAACTGTGTCCTGGCTTATAGTTGTATTTTGGGCAGAGGAAGAAAAGCAAAAAAACAGGAATAGAAAAAGCAAGGTCAAAGATATTTTCATATGTTGATAGGTTTAAAAAAGCATCATCATTTATAGATCACTAATTATTCAGCAATTCCCTTGCATTTTGCAGTGCGCTTTCACCAGGTTTATCACCACTCAGCATTTTGGCAATTTCCAGTACACGCTCTGGCTGATCCAGTTGTTTGATGCGGGTATAGGTAGTTGCTGCCGAATCATCTTTGTAAACAAAATAGTGATTTTGGCCTTTGCTGGCTATTTGCGGCAGGTGGGTTATGGTGATCACTTGCAGATTATCGGCCAGGTGCTCCATGATTTGCCCAACTTTATTGGCCACTTCGCCGGATACGCCCGTATCTATCTCGTCAAAAATAATGGTTGGCAAGGCGGTGTATTGCGCAATGAGCGATTTAATGCTCAGCATCAGCCGGGAAAGCTCACCGCCCGATGCCACCTTGCTCATCTCGGCCAGGGCATGACCTTTGTTTGCCGAAAACAGAAATTTGATGTAGTCGGCACCGGTTGCACCAAGTGTTACAGAAGATGAATTGCCGGAGCCCTCTTTTTCAGCTCCCCCTTTAGGGGGCAGGGGGGCATGCTCAATCTTCAATGCCGAATTGCCCATACCCATTTCGGCCAGAGTTGCCAGTACCTGTTTTTCAATTGCCGGAATGGCTTTTATACGGTTGGCGGTTAATTGTGCTGCCAGTTTTTCCAGCTCGCTTCTATCGGCAATTAATTGTTTTTGCAGTTGCTCTACAGCCTCATCACTAAATAATACTTTCTGTATTTTGTCCGACAGATCATCCTGGATAGCCAATAGCTCGGCATTGGTATTTACCCGGTGTTTTTTCTGTAGATTATAGATCAGGCTCAGGCGGGTATTGATCTCCTCAACCCGGACCTCGTTGGTTTGGGTACGTTGTTCGATGGTTTCAATTTCAGCAGCGATATCCTTGAGTTCGATGATGGTACTGCTTAATCTTTGATGCAGCTCTTCTATCTGGGTATCAAATTTTTCGAGATTGCCCAGTTGCTGGCCTGCTTCTTTTAACTGTGTTAATGCCGATGCCTCGCTTTCCTGTATCAGGTAGTAGGCGCCAAAAAGATTGCGTTTTATTTCTTCGGCATTGTTTAATGCGTATAACTCTTTTTCCAGCAGCTCCTGTTCATCAGGATGCAGCGCGACTTTTTCCAATTCATCAAACTGAAACTGGAAGTAATCCAGATCGGTTTTGGCTTTTTCACTGTCGGTTATCAATTCGTTAAGGCGCGCAACGGATTTTCGGTAAGCCTTATATTTAGTTTGATAATCACTCAGCAGCTCATCATGTTTGGCAACCGAATCAACTACCAGCAATTGAAATTCCGGATCGTTTATTTCAAGCGTGGCATGCTGGGAGTGAATATCGATCAGTTTTTCGCCCAGTTGTTTCAACGCGGTCAAATTAACCGGTGTGTCATTCACAAAAGCTCTGGACTTGCCATCGGCAGATATTTCACGGCGCAGAACGGTTTCGGCTTCATAATCCAGGTCGTTGTCTTCAAAAAACGATTTCAGATGAAAGCCGTCAATTTTAAACAAGCCTTCAATAACGCATTTTTTTTGCTGATTAAAAAAGTAACGACTCTCGGCCCGTTGCCCTAAAATGAGCGACAATGCACCCAGGATGATCGATTTACCCGCACCGGTTTCGCCGGTAAGGATGTTTAATCCCTTACCAAAACTTATCTCCAGGTTATCAATTAAAGCGTAGTTGTTGATGGTTAGCTTTTGAAGCATAAAAAAAGTGTCCTTATTTTATTAAGGACACTAAATTACGAAATTCGATGTATTGGGATAATAATAAAACTATCTATTAGTGGTATCGGCCTTAGCGTCAGAATCGTATTTGTTATCGTACTTATAATCGTATTGATAGTTATAAGCCTGTTTACGATATTCTTCCATCTTTTTCTTAAAAGCAGGGCTGTTGGTGTATTCGTGTAATCTTTTTGAGGCCTGTTCAAGCAGTTCCTTCTCTTTTTTCAACTCCGGATTGTTTTGGTACGACCGCATTTGCTCGCCCAACTTTCTCATTTCGGCCTGCTGTTCCTTCATCTGCGGGTTACTATAAGCCTTTCTCATGCTGTCGCCCATCATTCTTAGTTCGGCTTGTTTTTTACGAAACTCCGGCGAATCATATTTGGCGCGCATTTGTTCGCCCATCTTTTTCATTTCGTCGGTTTGTTGTTTTATCTCGGCTGGTATTTTGCTTTGCAACTCATCCTGGTATTTGCGATAATTTTCGTCTTTGCTATCATCAATATAATTATGGTTGTGGGGTATGCCGTATTTCTTTTCCAGTTGCTCGTTCATCTGCTTAAACTCCTGACTTTTAAAATAGGCTCCCATTTTTTCGCCTGCTTGCCGCATTTTTTCGCTAAGCTCTTTGGTTTCACTGCCATCACCCACTTCTTTTTGATATTCAGCGGCAATTTTCTGCTGGCGTTCCTGCAATTGTTTCATTTCCGGGCGATTATAATAATCGGCCATGGCCTGGCCTTTCTGTTGAAGCAATTCAGATTGCCTTTTAAAGTCGGCGCTGTTATAATATTTACTCATGGCTTCGGCATGTTTGGTTACCTCGGCGGTTAAGCGGTTTAGTTCGGCATCGTTAAGGCCGTATCTCTCGGCCATGTGTTTTTCATGATTGGCCTGGTTTTCTTTTGCCTTTTTATAAGCTACTACTTTTTTCGATTTTACTGCTGATTTACGGATAGTGTCAATTGGTTCGGCGATAACTTTTGGGAAAGCCAGTTTTTTGATAGAAAGTTTTCCGTTTTTGATGGTTGGGTTTAACCATGCTATGCTACTTATGCTGGCGGCCATTATAGCAACGGCCACAAGCAGGTGGCGTATGTTGCCCATTGGTTTTGTTGTTTTCATGATACGTTCAATTCTGGTTAATAAAGGATATTTTTTGCTGGTAGCAGCCAATGCCAGTCGCAGATCTGTATGCCGGGTTTGCTCTAATTTTAAAAGGGCCTGGGCATATATTAATGGTTGAGCGGTGGTTTGCACTACCAGATCGTCGCAGCGGTTTTCGCGCTCCTGGTTTATGAGTTTGTTAATTAATTGGGCAAAGGGATTAAAGAAAAGCAATACGGTTATCAGCTGCTGAATCATATTCAGCAGGTAATCGTTCCGTTTAATATGTGATAGCTCGTGTAATAAGATAGCCTCGATCTCGGTTGCCGTCAGGTATGTGGTAAGCGTGATAGGTAAAAGGATAATAGGTTTAAAATAACCGATCATGCAAGGCACATCTACCATGCGGCTGAAATTTACGCTTACATATTTATGGATACACAGCTTTTTGCAAAGGTTATCAACGTAGATCTGTACTTCATCGGCAGGGATCATGGTGTTTTTAATAAGACTTAACTTTTGCAGGTTAAGGCCCATTCGTAACAGGTTAAACACAAGGCCGGCAAAGTATAATGCCGAAACATAGGGCAGGTATCCCTCAATAATGTAATTTAAGCGGGCTGCGGGGATAGCATGTGTAGCAGCGTTTAACGGAAAATCAAAGTGCGGCAACAAGCCTGGTGAAGTAACCGCGGCCAGATCAACCCATACATGTTGTTGTATCTGCACTGCAAATGTGTAGATAAACCAGGTGCAGATGGTAAAAATACCCGTCATGCCCAGGTTATGTTTTTTCACCGACGACATGGACGGCGCACAAGTGAACAACAAGTGCAATACAAACCATACCAATAATCCCTGCCACAAGGAGTGGATGATGGTGATGCCTAAAACCTGGCTTATGTTGTAGAACAGATTTTCCATGATTGTTTATTTTTTATCCTGATCAAATTGGTTAAGGAAATTTTTAATAGCGTCGATCTCATCGGCCGATGCCCGGTGCTGGCCCAGCGCCTGTATCACCAGATCGGATGTTGAACCTTTAAATACAGTAGACAATATTTTATCCAAAGCGTTGCTTTGCGCCTGCTCCTGGGTAAATAATGCTTTATACAGATGCGTTTTTGATGTGGTGTCGCGCTCAACCAAACCTTTGTCGTGCATAATCTGCATCAGCTTTAGCGTAGTAGTATAACCGGCATCCTTGGTTTGGGCCAGTTGCTCGTGCACATCGCGCACGGTACATTGGCCTTTATTCCAGATCACCTGTAATATCTCCAGCTCGCTTTCTGTTGGTTTTATATCCATGTTGTTTCTTAATACGAATTTCTTCGTACAAATATCTACGATGAATTTCGTATTTGCAAGAATTTTGTGAAAATAATTTTTGAGGAGGAGGAAATCGGGATTATAGAGTCCACTTGGGGTCTATGGAGCGGGTAATCGCTCCTGAAAAGACAGGATTGAATTTGAAAGCATGGGAGTGTGCGATTCCCTCCCTCGGGAGGGGCAGGGAGGGGTTTTAAGCCACCTGCATCACGAAGAAACCCCTCCCTGCTACCACACTATCCATCACACCCCTCCCGAGGGAGGGAATCTTAGCTGCAAAATAGCCCCTCTGCCACTTGATAGACCATGCCTCTGAAAGTGTCAAAAAGTGGGTTTACATGTAAACCCACTTTTTGACACTTTATTTTATATAATTATTTGATTTACAGTTATATAACTCGATTTTAACCATAAAAAGTGTAAACCCATGTAAACCCACTTTTACAAGACGGCCAACTTGTTCAGGAGTTACCTTGCTTAGCGCGAAGTAGGACTGGTACCCTGCAGGGTTTGGTACTTATTACCATTGGCCGGATCGGCCTGTACCAGTATATTCATGGCCTGCAAACGATCCTGGGGCTCGGCCTTGGTAAATAGCGATACCAGTTCATCGCTTTTGGCGGTATAAAATATAAGCGGGAGCATAGCGCCCACGCGTAGCCTGTCAACCTGTTGTAGAGATGGCAAAAAGGAGGAGATAGCTTTAAGCGCTTTAGAGGTATTATCGGTCATGATATCCAAACCATTGCGATGATAATCATACAGAAAGCTGCGCAGGGGAGCATAAGCTTTATTGTTGAGGTTTTCGCATAGCCAATACCGGTTAATGTTTCCGTCAAAAGCTTTCCAGCCACGGTACGACCCGGTTTGCGCGTTATTGATCACCGTTTGCGCTGCCGCAAAATAGGGCGATCCGCCGTAAGGTGAAAACGTGTCATAATCAAGCCCGATGATCACGTAGGCATAAAACGCCATGATGGAACTCAGGTTACTCTGAAAACTCTGGTCGGTATAATCAATGGTTTGGCCTTCGTTATAAATAAAATCAACATCCTTATCAGTCAGGTTGATAATGGTAGAGTTATACGTTGAGCCATAAACCGGTCGTGAGGATTGTACCTGGAGCTCGCCGCTAAAATTGCTGCTGCCATCCCAGTTGGTAATGTTCAATACAAAATTACAATCTATCCTTTCCTGGGGTTGTATAGGATCGGCACTCCATTTACGGCCATTCAAAAAATCCTTCATGGCTGTTTCCAGTGTCTGAAAGATACGCTTGTTGCTGCCCTGTATTTTGGGCGAAAGCACCTGTACCCGCGCGTTAAGATCCTGGGCTGCAACCCTGAAACCTGCGAGGGTTAAAATGATATAAAAGAATATTTTTTTCATCTGTTGATGAGTTGGGCAACTTTAAGGCAAATGTCTTGCGCCACAGCTTCCTTACTTTTAAGTTCAAATACTGTTTTTTGAAGGTCGCGGTCAATAATGGTTACCTTGTTGGTGTCCTTTTTGAAACCGGCCCCGGCGTCGTTAAGCGAATTTAGCACAATAAAATCAAGATTTTTTCTTTGCAGCTTGCTTATTGCATTTTGTTCTTCGTCATTAGTTTCCAGGGCAAAACCAACCAGTATTTGATCCGGTGTTTTTTGCTCGCCCAGGTATTTTAAAATATCGGTAGTTTTTTTGAGTTCGATGCTGAAGCCGCTATCCTGCTTTTTGATCTTTTGCTCGGCCACATGCACAGGGGTATAGTCGGCCACTGCAGCGCTCATGATACAGGCTTTGGCGGTTTTAAAGTTGCTCTCACAGGCGGCTAGCATCTCTGCTGCCGAAGTTACGTTTATCCGTTTGATGTTTTGCTGATGGCTTACTTCTGCCGAAGGACCGCTGATTAATGTAACATCGGCTCCCATAGCGGCCAGTTCATCGGCAATGGCAAAGCCCATTTTACCGGAGGAATGATTACCGATGAAACGTACCGGATCAATAGCCTCATACGTAGGACCGGCGGTAACCACAATATTATGATTGGCTAAAAGGAGTTTTTTTTTTAGGGTTGATGATAAAAAGGCAACGATCTCATCAGGCTCGGCCATCCGACCCTCGCCGTATAAACCGCTGGCCAGCTCTCCCGATCCGGGGGCTATCAATACATTGCCAAAGGATTGCAGCCTGGTAACGTTTTGACGGGTAGCCGGATGCAGCCACATATCCAGATCCATAGCGGGTGCAAAATACACAGGGCACTTGGCCGATAGATAAACTGCCAGCAGCAAATTATCGCAAATACCATTGGCCATTTTGGCCAGGGTATTGGCACTTGCCGGAGCTATGATCAGCATATCGGCCCATAAACCCAACTCCACGTGATTGTTCCACTCGCCGGTATCCGGCTTAAAATAGTTAACGTGCACAGGATTTTTGGAAAGGGTAGCGAGGGTAAGCGGGGTAATAAAATGAGTGGCATCTTGCGTCATCACCACTTTTACATGCGCGCCTGCTTTAACCAATAATCTAACCAACAGGGCCGATTTATAAGCGGCTATGCTACCGCAAACACCCAGTACTATATTTTTACCTTCTAACATTTAAATTAAAGTCAAAATTCAAAAGTCAAAAGAATTCTGACTTCGCTGTGTGAAGATACATAAAAAATAAAAGTCAAAATTCAAAAACGCCTATGCAAGCAATTTTGAATTTTGACTTTTAGCTTTTGACTTGAAAAAGAGCTTACGCTTCCTTAGTAGGGTTACGGTAGTAAACCTTATCGTCTAAAAATTCCTGAACGGCTACCAATGATGGTTTTGGCAGTTTCTCGTAATATTTAGAGATCTCGATTTGCTCGCGGTTTTCAAAAACTTCTTCCAGGTTGTCATTTGATGATGCAAACTCAGAAAGCTTTTGGTGTAACTCTTCTTTGATATTGTTTGATATCTGGTTCGCTCTTTTTGACATAATTACAAGCGACTCATATATATTGTTAGTGTTTACATCCAGCTCGCGTAAATCGCGGGTTACAGTGCTGCTCGCTACTGCTGGTTTGTTCGTGTTATTTGCTGTCATATATCAATTTTTTTAATATGGTATTTTTTGTTGCTGGTTCTTTTCTGATGGCGGTTGTGTTTTTAAGGTATCTTTTCCTTTTTCCGCTAATTTTTTGGCTACTCTGTCGTTGCTTAAAGCCTCGGCAAGAATGCGTTTGGCATTCTGAATGCCGCGCTCACTATCTTTGGCTAATGCTTTTACATCGTGACCGTAGGCACTATTTGGATATTTTTCGTTAAACTGATTGGCGTAAACCTCGGCCTGGGTATAACGATCTTCCTGTTTGTATTCCAAACTATGATAGGCGTATAAATATTGTGCCTTAACGGTAAGATACTCCATTTCTTCGGCATACTTGGTATCCGGGTAATCACGTAACGCATTATTAAAGGCGATTACCGCCGATTGATAATCGCTGATGGTTAAATATAACTTAGCATTAGCATAAGCCTTTGTTTCCAGCTTATCGCGCAGGTTTTGTATCAGCTTGCTTGCTTCGGTAACACGGTCGCTTTTAGGGTATAAGTTAATAAACAACTGTAATGCCTCGATAGCTTTCATGGTATTATCCTGGTCAAGCGAGTATATAGGCGAATCCAGGTAATAGCAATAAGCCGAGAAGAAACGGCATTCTTCGGCCCGGGTACTTGATGGATAGGTATCGGCAAAGGTTTTGAAGTGATATCTTGCAGATGTATAGTCCTTCAGCTTATAGTTGGTGAAGGCATAATAATAAAATAGGTCTTCCGCCTCAGCACGTCCGCGATAACGCTCAACCAGCACCTCAAATAAGCCCAAAGCCTTGTTATAATCTTTTTGATTATAGTATTTGATGGCCTCCTGGTATTTTTTGGCGTAATCGTTACTTGCTTTTAACTTTTCGTATTTGCTTTTACAACTGCCCAATGTAATAATTAACAGAGCTAAAACACTGGCTAATAACGTAAGTTGCTTTTTAAACATTTTGCAAAGATAGGTGAATAATATAAATCAGTCAATTATTTATTTATCAGCGAATATATAACGTGTTTCCTGCTCCTTATGTATATAACAAACTATTTAACATCTTTTAACGATTGGGCTCGTGTAGATAGCTTGGATAGTTTGGTCAAATTCTGCCCGGACTAGTGAAATGGGGTAGTATACTATATAGTATATAAGCAGAAAAATAGCGTCATGTTTTTCTTGAACTATCAGCTATGTGCATCCTGTTATATATAGCATAGATAAGTGCCGAATAAAATCTCTTTTATTTAGTCGGTGAAGCGGCCTATACAACTACCCTATATATAGTATATAAGTAACATAAGCAAGGTTGGGGTTGTATTGCTTAAAAATACCGGGTAAATGGCGACTTTATTAACAAAGATGAGCCGCCATAGTTGATTTTATAGGTAAATACCCGATTTACACATCTGGGGAATAAAATTTCTTGCTGATTATTAACACCTTATGCACACGTGTTAAGTATTTGTTAAAAACAGTTTGCGAAATTGATTTCTATGCATACCTTTGCAGCCCGCAAACGAGGAAGCGGGGTTGTTCTTAGAAAGGTTACTGAAGAGGTTTTTGAAGAGAGATAAGTGAAATTGAAAGACAAAAAATAAAGCCAAAAAAACTTCAAATAAAATTTCGGATTTCAAAAAAGGTTTCGCACCTTTGCAGCCCGCTGAGGAGGAAGAGAAAAGGGAAAGAGAGGCGGTCAAAACTTAGAATAAAAAAAAGAAAAAAAAGTTTTGGAAATAAGAAAAAGGTTTCTACCTTTGCACTCCCGAAACGAAGGAAAGAAAA
>NZ_JABGNA010000011.1 GCF_013149275.1 Mucilaginibacter sp. SG564 | reverse complement strand
TAAGAAACAAAATCATACACCGAATCTTTGCTGTCATTAAAAACCAAATACCTTATCAAAATCATTTGCTTTTATCATAGAAATCGCAATGACGCGGGAGGAGACTTGTCCTTGTTCCTTTCATCCTTGCTCCTTTATCATCTTATCACCCCGTATTCTTCGCCGTAACCCGATAAGCTTCCGGTGAAGATCCCACATACTTCTTAAATATCCGTGAAAAGTAATAAGGATCATCATAGCCAAGATCGGCAGCTACGGCCTTTATTTTATCATCATGAGCATAAAGCAGCTGACAGGCCTTTTGCATTTTCAGGTGGATAAAATAATCAATAGGAGGCATACCTGTTGCCTTTCGGAAGATGTTGGAAAAATGCGATACCGATAAGCTATGCCTGATGGCCATATCTTCTACCGTAAGTTTTTGATTGATATTACCACGCATATGGTTAATGGTTTTAGTGATCATATCACCATCGTTCTCTTTATCATGTTGCACATGCCGCTGCGGAAACAGAAACGTGGCTACCAAATGGTGCAGGCAAAAAGCGGCGTTACACAGGTTCTCGATACTGTAGCCCATTTCCAGGGTTTGATAAATATTTTGCCATATTTCTATGGCCTTTTCATTAAAAGGTATGGGTATGGGGCCTTTGTTGCTATATAGATTGAGCGACTGGTTGAGGGCCCGGATATTTTCACCGGTATAATGTACCCAGTAAATTGTCCAGGGATCATCCTTATCGGCCCAATAGCGGATGTATTGATCTGTAGCCGGTATAATGATAAACTGGTTTGATGTTACCTCATAGCGTTTATTATCCAGTATATAATGCCCTTTGCCCTGCAGGCAATAGATCAGTATATTATCCTCGCAGCCTTTCCTGCGCTCACGGTAATGCGCGGCTGCTTTGGGGAAATAGCCTATGTAAGTAATATAGATTCGGAAAAGCTCGGGGTTTTTGTCTTTCGCATCCCGCAGTATTTTTTGGGGGATTGCCAACATCTTTTCTCCTATAAAGCCATCCCGTCTTTTTAAGGTGCTATTCATGAAGGTAACAATTGGTTTATAATGGAATATTACATCATTAACGGATCGGTGTGTAATATCTAACGCTATTATAGATAAAACAATCTGCAAATACAATCATTTAAGCCATATTGAATACCCATGACAGCATTTTGCCAATATCCTGTACTTATCGCTTTATTTTTAGTTGAATAATCCATTAAAAAAAATGTTTTGCCTATTATAAACGTTGGTGCAGGGCCTTACTTTTGAATTGTTCTGTAAATACCAATTAAACCAGACGGCTAATAAATTTCGGGGAAACACGGTTATGCGATAGATGATGCGCTGCCCTGATTTTAACTATAAAATATATGATACTCAACAACAAAGTGATTTTTTTAACCGGGGGCACCGAGGGTATCGGTTGGGAATGCGCCAAAGTATACAATGCCGCCGGGGCCCGGTTGAGCATCATCTCCAATAACGAAAGCAGTATTGAACAAGCAAAAGACAAACTACCAGCAACCGAAGTATTGTTTATAAAAGTCGATGTATCCATAACTGATGATATGCAGCGGGCCATTGCCGAAACCGTAGCACGTTTTGGAAGGATAGATGTGATCCATAACAACGCCGGTATATCAAACCCATCAAAAGCAGTACATGAAACTACCAGTGATGAGTGGGACAGGCTGTTCGATGTGAATGTGAAAGGCATTTACAATACCACCCGGTTTGGTATTGATGAGCTCAAAAAAACCAAGGGCAATATATTAAATACCAGCAGTCTTGTAGGGGAGATAGGGCAGGTGATCCATGCCGCATACAGCGCCACCAAAGGGGCTGTTAACGCGCTTACCAAATCCATGGCGCTTGATTACGCGCCTTACGGTATTAGGGTGAATGCCGTTGCACCGGCAGGTGTATGGACGCCCATGTTACGCAGCTGGAGCCAGCAGCAGCCCGATCCGCTCACTATTGAAAACTACCTTGATGGGATCCATGCCTTAGGCTATTGCCCGGAAGGTGATGTCATAGCTGATGCCTGTTTGTTCCTGATATCTGAACAGGCCCGTTTTATAACAGGCTGTATTTTACCGGTGAGCGGCGGGGCCGAATTAGGTTACCGTCGTGTAATTGATCCATCAAATCCATTAAAACATAACTGAAATATATGATAAAAAATATTCAAGTTGAAGACGTACGCTATGCCCTTGATGGTAGCGCCGGAAGTGATGCCATACATACCAATCCCGTTTACTCCTACGCAGTAACCCGTTTGTTTGATGACAGCGGACTAACAGGCACCGGCTTTGCCTTTACCCTGGGCGAGGGCAACGACCTGGTTTGCAAAGCCGCCCATTATTATGCCAGCAAACTGGCGGGGAAAGATATTGAAGAAACCATGGCCGATTTTGGTCGCCTGTTTAACCAGCTTTCGAATGATCAGCAATTCCGTTGGCTGGGGCCGCATAAGGGTGTGGTGCACCTGGCCCTGGCCTCGGTTACCAATGCCTGTTATGATCTTTGGGCCAAAAAGAGGGGCGTCCCCTTGTGGAAATTATTGATCGATCTGTCGCCCGAGCAAATTGTGGCTACGCTTGATCTTTCGTACCTCGAAGATGAACTGACCCATGCGCAGGCTATCCAAATGCTGGCCGACCAAAGGTCAACCAGCCGTCAGCGGGAAAATATTTTGCAAACCGGCTACCCGGGCTACGATACCTCTATCGGTTGGTTCAACTACTCCGACGAGAAAGTGCGCGAGAACTGCAAAAAAGCGTTGGAAGAAGGTTTCACCGCCATGAAACTCAAAGTAGGTTCCGTTGACCCGGAAAGGGATATCCGCCGGGCGCATATTGTACGTGAGGTTGCGGGCGACGGCGTAAAAGTAATGCTCGATGCCAATCAGCAATGGAATTTGCCGCAGGCTATCTCCATCTGCAACAAATTCAAAAGCATGAACCCTTACTGGGTAGAAGAACCCACCCACCCGGATGATGTACTGGCCCACAAAACCCTGGCCGATGCCGTAGCCCCGGTAAAATTGGCCCTGGGCGAGCACGTACCCAATAAGATCATCTTTAAAAATTACCTGCAAACCGGCTGCGCCTCCTTTATCCAGGTAGATGCGGTAAGAGTAGGCGGCGTAAGCGAATTTATAACGGTAAGCCTGTTATGTAAAAAATATGGTGTACCCGTAGTACCGCATGTGGGCGATATGGGGCAATTACACCAGCACCTGGTACTATTCAACCATATATCCATGGGGCACGAGGCTTTGTTTTTGGAACATATACCACATTTACAACAGCATTTTGTAAACCCGGTGCATATCAGCAATGGTGTATACATCACCCCGCAGGAGCCCGGCAGCAGTTGCGATCTGATAGCGTTAGGGTAGAATCAAGAATCAAGAGATAAGAATCAAGAGTCAAGAATTAAGAAAAAATGAAAATATAAAGTCGAGATATAGGGATGAAAAGAATTAAGGTAAACCATAAGTTTTTGTCTTAATTCTTGATTCTTATCTCTTGATTCTAAACAAAAAAACATGATCCACACTCCCGATTTGATCATCAGCGCCTTGTACATCGCCTTTATTTTTGTAATAGGGCTGTGGTCGGGTATCCGGCATCAGCGTAAAACGCGGAATAACAATAACGAGGCAGGGGAGTATTTCCTGGCGGGTAAAAAACTGCGCTGGCCCATGATCGGTTTGGCCTTGTTCGCTACCAATATATCCTGTGTGCATTTGGTGAGCCTGGCGCAAAGTGGTTTTGACAAAGGGCTGCTCAATGGCGATTTTGAGTGGATGGCTGCTTTCACGTTGATCTTGCTGGCTTTGTTCTTCGCGCCGTTCTATATCAAATCCGGTGTGGCTACCCTGCCCGATTTTTTGGAGAAAAGGTATGATCGTGCCAGTCGCGATTGGCTGGCTATTATATCGGTAGTATCAGCGGTGCTTATTCATATCGCTTTTTCCTTACTGGCTGGTGGGGTGGTGCTGCATACGTTATTTGGGGTTGATATGTATACCAGCGTTATCGTTATCTCCATCATCACCACCATTTACACCATTGTTGGCGGCTTAACGGCTGTAGTTGTTACCGAATCTATCCAAACGCTGGTGCTGTTGGGCGGCGCTATCATCATGAGCATTGCCGCCTACAACAAAATGGGCGGCTGGGAGCCGATGGTGGATGTACTGAAACATACCGGCGAACTAAACAAGCTTTCCATGCTGCGTCCGCATGGCGATCCAAGCGGCATGCCCTGGTACGCTGTGTTTTTAGGTTACCCGGTATTAGGCATCTGGTACTGGTGCGCCGATCAAACCATTGTGCAGCGTGTGTTAGGGGCCAAGGACGAGAACCATGCTCGCATAGGTCCACTATTCTGCGGTTTTATTAAAATACTACCCGTTTTTATTTTTGTGATGCCGGGCCTGTTTGCCTACACGCTGGCACAAAGCGGTCACCTGGATATTTCGGCATTAAAATCGGTTGTTGGCGGGAAAGAGGTGGTTGACAGCAAAGGCATCTACACCCTCATGATCACCCAACTCATACCCCAGGGCTTGATCGGTGTATTGGTGGCCGCCTTGCTATCGGGTTTAATGAGCCAGATTTCGGGTGCGCTAAATTCCATCTCTACCATTGTAAGTTATGATATTTATAAACGCTATAAGCCGGAGGCTAACGATGCCGGGCTGGTAAAAGTGGGTAAAATTGCAGCCGGGGTATCGTTGATCTTGTCGCTCGCCTTGCTGCCGCTGCTTAATCGCTATGGTAGTATTTTCGATGGGTTGAATGACATTATCGCTCATATAGCGCCGCCAATAACCTGCGTTTTCCTGCTGGGGGTATTCTGGGATAAGGCATCGGCAGTATCGGCCAAATATACTTTGTGGATAGGCTCAGCTATCGGTGTGATCGTATTCGCGATGAATAAGTTGTTTCCGGATACCGCGATAGGGCAGATCCCCTTCATGATGATGGCTTTTTACCTGTTTGTGATCTGTGTAGTGATACAGGTAACGCTATCTTATGCTTACCCGGTAAAACATACCAAAGAAAGTTCTGTACTGTACTGGCGATCGCCCTGGGAGCCTCTGCGCGGCCCGGCCTGGAGCGGCCTGGGAAACTATAAAGTGCTCTCGGTATTGCTGGTATTTATTATGGTAGTGCTTTTTTACATTTTTAGATAATTAACTACAGATATGAAGAGCGTTTTTATAGCGATCCTTTGCATGCTGGCTTTTTCGGCATGCCATCATCAACAGCAACAATCGGTAACCGATAGCCCCAAAGTAAAACGCTTTGGCATGGTAACCGGCCTAAAGCCCGAAAAAATGGCTTACTATAAAAAGCTGCACGCCGCGGCCTGGCCGGGGGTATTAAAAAAGATCAAAGCGTGCAACATCCGCAACTATTCTATCTACATTCAAAAAATAGGGGGCAAATATTTCCTGTTCAGCTATTTTGAATATGCGGGGACTGATTTTGATAAAGACATGGCCCTGATGGCTGCCGATACTACCACCCAACGCTGGTGGAAAGAAACCAACCCCACGCAAAATCCACTGCCCGAGGCGGCCGCACAGCAAAAAATATGGCAAAATATGGAAGAGGTTTTCCATACAGATTAAGCATGCCAATGGGTAATTGTAACAAATATCATTTGTGTTTAAATTAAAACTGTAAGTATTACATTTAATTTATATTTTTAGCCCCGATTGCTGCATCCAGGTTCTTTTGGAGATAGAATACGGTGTGAATATCCGGAGCGGGCAATAAAACCAATTAAACACAAAATTTTGTCCCTGATGATTAAAAAGATTGCTTGCTTTTCGCTTTTTTTAACGCAAACCGCATGGGTACTTACCGCCGGGGCCCAACAAGTAACCCCGGGCCTCCATCAAAAAAGTTTGACGGTTTGGGATGATAAACCCGCCAAAACCTGGATGACCGAAGCTTATCCCATCGGTAATGGCCGCATAGGCGGTATGGTATTCGGCGGACTGGCGCAGGAGCATATCCAGTTTAACGAGATCAGTTTATGGACTGGTGACGAAAACGAAACCGGCGCTTACCAGGCCTTCGGCGATCTGTACATTGACTTCAAGGGTAAAGATTCCACCCAAAAAATCCCCGCAAATTATCGCCGTCAGCTGGATATCAGCAAGGCCGTACAACAGATCAGCTATACCGATGCTGGCGTGACTTACCAGCGCGAGTATTTTTGTAGTTTCCCCGGCAAGGTGATGGTACTGCATTTTACCGCCAATAAAAAAAGCGCCTATTCTGCCACTATTAAATTAAAGGATGCGCATAACGCGGCAACTACCGCCAATGGCACAACGCTGCAAATTACAGGCAAGTTAGATAATGGCCTGGCTTATGATGGCGAGGCAACTATTAAAACAGAAGGTGGCTCTGTCCAGACAGAATCGGATGGTAAAGGTGGTTCGCAATTGGTGATCAGCAAAGCCGATGGTTTTACTATATTATTGGCCGCAGCTACCGATTACAGTAATCAGCGCGATCAACACTGGCGCGGCGAAGCTCCCGGCATCAAAGTAAAAAAGGCGCTTGCGGCTACGCTGGGTAAAACCGAAGCGCAATTGTTAGCTGCTCATTTGCAGGATTACCAGGCCCTGTTTGGCCGGGTAGCTATTGACCTGGGCAACACCCCGGCAGATCAGGCTGCTTTACCAACATACAAACGACTTACAGCCTATAAAACCAAAGGCGATCCACAATTGGAGGCTTTATTATATCAATATGGCCGGTATTTGCTTATTAGCTCCTCACGTAAAGGAGGCCTGCCAGCCAACTTACAAGGCCTTTGGAACGAAAGCAATAACCCGCCATGGCGCAGTGATTATCACTCCAATATCAATATCCAGATGAACTACTGGCTTGCCGAGCCTACCAATCTTTCGGAATGTCATTTCCCATACCTCGATTATATCAACAGCATGCGCGAGGTAAAAAAAGAAAGTACCCGCAAGCAATATCCCGGCGTTCGCGGTTGGACGGTAAAAACCGAGAACAATATTTATGGCGGGTCCAGCTTTTTGTGGAACACGCCGGGCAGCGCCTGGTATATGCAGGGCATCTGGGAGCATTATGCCTTTACGCAGGACAAAGCCTATCTCAAAAGCTTTGGTTATCCTATTTTGAAAGAGATAGTGGAGTTTTGGGATGATCACCTGAAACGTCGCCCTGATGGTACGCTGGTATCGCCGCTGGGCTGGTCGCCCGAGCACGGGCCTACCGAGGATGGGGTTACTTATGATCAGGAAATAGTGTATAATCTGTTCACCAACTATATTCAGGCTGCAGATGCTTTGGGTATCGATAAAACCTATCGCGACCGTGTGGCGGATATGCGCGAGCATCTGCTGAAGCCAAAAATTGGTAAATGGGGCCAATTACAGGAATGGGAAACCGACCGAGACGACCCGAATGACAAACACCGTCATTCCTCCAACCTGTTTGGTCTGCACCCGGGCAGTCGTATCAGCACCCTCAAAACGCCCGAACTGGCTAAGGCTGCTAAGGTAAGTTTACTGGCCCGTGGTGATATATCAACCGGCTGGTCGATGGCCTGGAAAATGAATTTCTGGGCGCGCCTGCAGGATGGCGACCATGCTTATACCATTCTGAACAACTTTATAACGCTGGTTGGTGGTTCTGGTGTGAATTATGATGAAGGCGGCGGTTTGTACGCCAACCTTTTCTGCGCGCATCCACCGTTCCAGATCGATGGAAACTTTGGCTATACAGCCGGGGTAACCGAAATGCTGCTCCAAAGCCAAACTGGTGAGTTACAATTACTGCCTGCATTACCAAAAGCATGGCAAACAGGCAGCGTTCAGGGTCTGCGTGCCCGTGGTGATTTTGAGATCACTAACATGGAATGGAAAGACGGCAAAATTGTTAAGCTATCTATTAAATCATTGGCCGGCGGCGAGTGTAAACTGCAAAGCCCTAATGCTTTAAAATCGGGTGCGGAAGTATCGAAGGCCGATGGGGCAGGTAATGATGTGGCTTATAGTTTTAAAACAGAGGTAGGTAGGGTTTATGATTTTGTGGGGAATTAAACAAGATAGGCGTAGCGCCGAATCGACTCACCCGATCATCGCTTCGCTTGATCACCCTCTCTTCGCCTGCGGTGGAAAGAGGGGATCGCTTTTCTTTTTGTCATCCAGAGGAACGAAGGATCTATTTTACAATTGAAAAGTTCAATAATAGATGCTTCACTCCGTTCAGCATGACAAAATGTTTCCTCAACCCTCTTTCCGCCGCAGGCGAAGAGAGGGTCGTCCAGCGAAGCGTAGACGGGGTGAGTCGTCTGAGAAAGGTGAGGCAAAGGGGATTGTCCATCTATTTCAAAGATTTATCCATTTTTTGAGATATAATTAGCCAATACATTTACCAAACCAGTAAAAAAGCCTTCCGGCGAAACCATTATAACAGTATTACATGATGCAAGGCATGATAAAATTTAAATACTTATTTATTTTAACAATAACCCTGGGGGCTTTTTTACGGGTAAAAGCTCAGGATAAAAATACCCTTTGGAAGGGTTTTGAAAAAGTAACCATTAACATTAACGGGCACGACGCTTATTATGTAAAGCCCGCGCACCCGTTGCCGGGCAATCCCTGGGTATGGCGTGCTTCGTTCCCGGATTGGCATACCGAAATTGACAGTATATTGCTTACAAGGGGTTTTTATGTGGCCTTTGTTAATGTGGATAATCAATATGGCGCTCCACAGGCCTTACAGGTTTGGGATAAATTTTATGCCTATTTAACCGAAAAACAAGCGTTCGCTCACAAGGTAGCCTTAGAAGCGGTGAGCCGTGGCGGCCTGTATGTATATGGCTGGGCCAAGCGTAACCCCGATAAGGTAAGCTGTATTTATGGCGAAACCCCGGTGTGCGATTTTAAAAGCTGGCCCGGCGGCAAAGGTAAAGGCCCCGGTGATGCCAATAGCTGGAAAGAGCTAAAAGAGGTATATCATTTCACCGAAGAGCAGGCGATGGCTTATAAAGATAATCCGATAGATAATCTGGAAGGGTTGGCCTCGTTCCGCGTGCCGGTGCTGCATACTATCGGTTTGAACGATAAGCTGGTACCGCCCGATGAAAATACCTATCCCTTTGCCAAAAATTACCTGGCTTTAGGCGGTCCGGTCAGTATTCAGCCTATAACTCAGGGACCTGTGGAGCTACAGGGACATCATGTTAAAATCGATCGCCCCGATTACTATGCCGATTTTATCTACAGCAATTCGTACCCGGTAAAAAACGCGCTGCTATACAGCAATTATGTGACCACAGCCAGCAAGCTCAATAATTTTTATTACGCGGTAACGGTTAAAAAGAAAGCCACGGTTTCGTTCCTGGGCGGATCGATCACCTTTAACCCCGGCTGGCGCGATAAGATCTGCCGGTACCTGAAAGAAACCTATCCCGAAACAGATTTTCATTTTATAGCCGCTGGTATACCATCATTGGGCAGTTTGCCGCATGCATTCCGTGTGCAGCGGGATATCCTGGATTCGGGCAAAACCGACCTGCTATTTTTAGAAGCCGCCGTAAACGATCGCGGTACCGATAGCACCACACAGGTACGCGCCTTAGAGGGTATTGTAAGGCATGCCCGCAATGCCAACCCTTATACTGATGTGATCCTGATGGCCTTTGCCGATCAGCAGAAAATGGAAAACTATGCCAAAGGCAAGTTATCGCCCGAATTATTTAACCACGAACTGATAGCCAAACACTATAACCTGCCCTATGTAAACCTGGCGCTGGAAGTGAACGATAAGATCAAAAATAAGGAGCTCACCTGGAACGATGATTTTAAAGATATCCACCCGGCCTATTACGGGCAGGAGCTCTATTTCGCCACCATCCGAACGTTGTTGCAGGAGTGTGCGGAGGCTAAATACAAAGTGCCGTTTAAAATGCCTGTACCCCAGGTAATTGATAAGGCCCGCTATGAAAATGGCAGCTATTACGACTTGGCCAATGCCAAACTGGGCAAAGGCTGGCAGATCACACCTGATTGGAACCCGACAGATGGTCTTTCTACCCGCCCTGGTTTTGTGCATGTACCAGTATTAAATGCCGATGAACCAGGGGCCGAGTTAACACTCCCATTTAAAGGTAACGCGGTAGGTATTGCCGTAGTAGCCGGTGGCGATGCGGGAACGATATCCTACGCAATTGATAATGGTCCGTATAAAGATAAGGACCTGTTCACAGAGTTCAGCAGTTGGTTGCACCTGCCCATTTATCATTTACTGGGCGATAATTTGAGCAATGGCAGTCATGTGCTCAAAATTAAGATCAGCGATAAAAAGAACGGTTCGAGCAAGGGGCATGCCTGCCGGATAGTTCATTTTTTGGTAAACAACAAATAAATCCTGTATATGATGAAGAAAAAAGCGGTACTGATTGTGGTCCTGGCATTAGGCATTTGCACGGCGTTTGCCCAGGAGGTTAAAACCCCCAAAGTGGTTATGGATCAGTTTATGGACAAGCGTTTTGGCATGTTCATTCATTTTGGCCCGGTAACCCAGCGCGGTACCGAAATTGGCTGGAGCCGCAATAAAGAGGTAGCCCAGGTTGATTATGACAATCTGTACCGGGAATTCGATCCCAAGTTGTTCAATGCCGATGCCTGGGTAAAAACCGCCAAGGATGCCGGGATGGGATACCTCACCATTACCGCTAAACATCATGATGGTTTTTGCTTGTGGCCAACCGCTTATTCTGATTATAACATATCCAATTCGCCATTTAAAAGAGATATTGTGGGCGAACTGGCACAAGCCTGCAAAAAGCAGGGCGTAACTTTTTGCATCTATTTTACCGTGTTAGACTGGCACGATCCGGATTATCCCATCCACAACCCTTACGATTCTACCAAAAATGTTAAAGGTGATATGACGGCCTTTAAAACCCGCATGAAAAACGAGCTGAAGGAAGTGATCACCAAATACAAACCCTTTATGCTGTGGTTTGATGGTTACTGGGAAAAGCCATGGACAAAAGAAGATGGCAAAGAGATATACCAGTTCATCAAAAGTGTTGATGCCAACGTGATCGTGAATAACAGGCTGGGTAAGATCAGCGAAAAGTTGAACGAAGAATCGGTAGGTGATTTTTTAACCCCCGAGCAACGCATAGGGGAGATCAACATGAACGAACCCTGGGAAAGCTGCATCACCATTTGCAACCAATGGGCCTGGAAACCTAACGACCAGATGAAATCCCTCAAGCAATGTATCCAGACGCTGGTAACCACCGCGGCGGGCAACGGTAACCTGTTGTTCAACGTGGGCCCGGCCATGGATGGACACATCGAGGCCCGGCAGGTAAAACGCCTGCAGGAAATGGGCGATTGGCTAAAACAATACGGCGAAAGCATTTACAGCACCCAGGGAGGTCCATATAAACCTAATGCCGTTTATGGCGCTACCCGCAAAGGAAATATCGTATACCTGCATGTTTTTCAACGTAAGGATGGGGTGCTGAACATTCCTGCCATCCCTGGTGTAAAGATCACTAAATCTTATTTTATGAATGGGGATGCCGTAACGATCAAAACAGATAAAAAAACCTACCAGATCAGCCTGCCTGCTGCTTTGCCCAATGAAAACTGCTCGGTGATTGTTTTGGTGCTGGATAAAAACGCGCAGAACCTCCCGGTAATACCTACAAAAGCCTAATTACTTAAAACCAATGATATCCAAACGTCTCACATCAATAACAAGCATGCTGTTATTAACCTCAACGCTCAGTTTTGCGCAAAAACAAGCGTTGAGATTGCATTACGATAAACCCGCGGCCGTATGGGAAGAAACCCTGCCCCTGGGCAATGGCCGCCTGGGCATGATGCCCGACGGCGGCGTAAACGATGAAAAGATCGTGCTGAATGACATTACGTTATGGTCGGGCTCACCGCAGGATGCCAATAACTACGAGGCCTATAAACAGTTGCCGAAGATAAAGGAATTGCTGCTGGCTGGTAAAAATGTAGAGGCACAAGCTTTAATCGACAAAGATTTTGTGTGTAAAGGCCCTGGTTCGGGAGGCAGGCAATGGGGCTGCTACCAGGTTTTGGGCGATCTGGATCTAAAATTTGACTATGGTAAAGCCGACGCTAAAGTTACCAATTACCAAAGGTCGCTATCCTTACCTACAGCTGTAGCCAATACCAGCTACCAGGTTGATGGTGTTACCTACAAACGCGAATACTTCACCAGTTTTGGCGATGATGTGGACATGATCAGGCTAACGGCTGATAAACCCGGCAAGCTCAATTTCAGTATCAATATCTCCCGTCCAGAACGCTCGGCTACCAGCACCAGCGGCAACACCTTGTTGTTGCAGGGCAGGCTGGATAACGGTACCGATGGCAACGGCATGCAATACCAGGCCAGCGTTAAAGCCAAACTAACCGGCGGCACGCTGAGCAGCACGGCCAACAGTCTGGTGGTGAAAAACGCCACCGAGGTGATTATTTACGTATCTGCAGCCACCGATTTCCGCAAGCCTGATTTTAAACAAAGGATCCAGCGCGATTTGGATGCCGCTATGAAAAAACCTTATACTGCGCAAAAACAACAGCACATCGCCAATTTTCAAAAACTGTTTAACCGTGTCGACATCAATTTAGGATCGCCGGAAAGCACCGAAACTACCGATCAGCAATTGATCAGCTTTCATAAAGAACCCGCTAACCATAAAGATATGGCTGTATTGTTCTTTCAGTTTGGCAGGTATCTGAGTATCAGCAGTACCCGTGTAGGCCTTTTGCCGCCAAATCTGCAGGGCCTTTGGGCCAACCAGATACATACCCCCTGGAACGGCGATTATCACCTGGATGTGAACGTACAGATGAACCATTTCCCGGTAGAAGTATCCAATCTCTCAGAACTGAACCTACCCCTGGTTGAGCTGGTGCGTGGCCTCGTTAAACCCGGCGAACGTACAGCGAAAGCCTATTACAATGCCCATGGCTGGGTGGCCCACGTAATTACCAACGTTTGGGGCTGGACAGAACCCGGCGAAAGCGCCTCCTGGGGTGTAACCAAAGCCGGCTCGGGCTGGTTGTGCAGCAACATCTGGGATCATTACGCTTTTACCAATGATAAAGCCTATCTGAAAAGCATTTACCCGATATTAAAAGGATCGGCACAGTTTTATAGCAGCATCCTCATAAAAGATCCAAAGAGCGGTTATTTACTTACGGCACCATCCTCATCACCAGAGAATAGCTTTTACCTGCCCGATGGCAGTCACGCCAGCATCTGCATAGGCGCAACTATTGATAACCAGATCATTCGCGAATTATTTACCAACGTGATCACCGCGTCTGAAACTTTGGGGATCGATAAAGCATTCCGCGATACCTTGCAGGCAAGATTAAAACAAATTCCGCCGCCCGGTATCATCAGCAAAGATGGCCGCATCCAGGAGTGGATGGAAGATTATAAAGAAACCGATCAACAGCACCGCCATATTTCGCACCTGTACGGCATTTACCCGGCCTCCGAAATTACGCCCGATGGTACACCCGAACTGGCCGAAGCCGCCAAAAAAACACTCAATGTTCGCGGCGACGACGGGCCGAGCTGGTCTATCGCCTACAAACTGTTGTTCTGGGCCAGGCTGCATGACGGCAACCGCGCGTACAAGCTGTTCACCGAGATCATGAAACCTACCACCCGTACCGATATCAATTACGGCTCGGGCGGCGGTATTTATCCCAACCTGCTTTCGGCCGGGCCTCCATTCCAGATCGATGGTAACTTTGGTACTACCGCTGGTATAGCCGAAATGCTGATCCAAAGCCACGCCGGTTATATCGACCTGCTGCCTGCCGTACCCGATAGCTGGAAAACATCAGGCTCGGTAAAAGGCCTCAAAGCCCGCGGCAACTTTACCGTTGATTTTGCCTGGAAAGATGGCAAGGTCACCACATACAAAGTCACCTCGCCCAACCCGCGCGGTGTGAAAGTTAAAATCAACGGCGTAATTAAAAATATTACCGCCCAAAAAAGCTAAACAATTTAAACTATACATGAAGCCTATTGCAACAGCAACAAGACAATCTATCCAAAAAATAGCCAGGCCGGTTTTAGTGTTCGCACTACTACTGGCTTTGCCATTTGTAAATACCGTTTCGGCACAGGCGCGTAAATCGTCGGCCGCGGGACAGGTTATCATACCTTATGGTACCGGCAACGCCATTGCCTACGATCTGAAAAAAGGCCTGTATTCGGTGGCCGGAAATAAGTATTTGGCATACAGTGGGGTAAGTGCCTCCATCTCACTTAATGGTAAAACTGTTTCCACTAAAGATTATACCTCCCGCACCTATACCAAAACCGCTGTTACCGATGGTTTTGGCAAGGGCGTTAAACATATCATCACGTTAAGCGGTAAAGGATTAAGCCCCATCAAACAGGTGTTTTACACTTACCCTGGCCACGAGTATTTTATCACCCAGATAGAAGCTGAGGGCAAGGGATTGCAAACCAATTCCATCATCCCGTTCTCAGGCAATATAGCTGCCATTACCGGCGATGCGCGCAGCATTTTTGTGCCTTTTGATAACGATACCTTTATCCGTTACAACGCCAAACCTTTTACCGCTCCGTTCAGCAATATGAGCTCCGAAGTAGGTGCCGTATACAGCAACGATAGTCGTAATGGCTTTGTAGCTGGCTCCATCGAGCACGAAGTATGGAAAACAGGTATCCGCAGCACAGCTAAAAAAGACAGTGGCAATGCCATCCAGGTTTGGGCCGGATATACCGAAAACAGCGTAACTCGCGACAATATCGCTCACGGAACCATCAGCGGCGATGTAGTAAAATCGCCAAAAATATTGATAGGTTATTTTGCCGACTGGCGCACAGGCATGGAAGAGTACGCCAAAGCCAACCGCATTGCCGAGCCGCCTTACGTTTTCAACTGGACAAAACCTACACCCGTAGGCTGGAACAGCTGGGGCGTAATGCAGGAAAAACTCACCTATGAGAAAGCTACCAAAGTGGCCGACTTTTTTGCCGATAGCCTGGCTGGTTTCCGCACCGGCAAAACCGCTTTTATTGATCTGGACTCTTACTGGGATTTTATGGTGAAAGGCGGCCCCGAAGGTGATTACAGCAAGCTAAAAGAATTTGCTGATTACTGCAAAAGCAAAGGCCTGGAACCCGGCGTATACTGGGCACCATTTACCGACTGGGGCTGGAAAGATGGGCCTCAGCGCAAAGTACCCGGCAGCAAATACACCTTTGGCGATATCTGGACAAAAGTAGGCAACGGCTATCATGATATCGACGGCGCCCGCGCTATCGACCCAACCCATCCGGGTACCCTTGAGCGTATCGACCTCACCATAGGCAAACTGAAAGCCTGCGGTTTTAAAATGATCAAGATCGACTTTTTAGGCCATGCCACGGCCGAGTCGACCCATTTTTATGATCCAACGGTAACCACAGGGATGCAGGCCTACCGCAAAGGCATGGAATACCTGACCGATAAACTGGGCGATCAGATGCTTATTTACGCCGCTATTTCGCCAAGTTTGGCTACCGGCAGATACGTACATACCCGCCGCATAGCCTGCGATGCCTTTAAAACCATCAAAGATACCCAGTACACGCTCAACAGCGTTAGCTATGGCTGGTGGCAAACTTTTTTATACAACTATGTTGATGCGGATCATGTAGTGCTCTCCACCGAAAGCGAAGGGGCTAACCGGGCCCGCTTTTTATCGGCTGTGATCACGGGTACGGTAATCACCGGCGATGATTTTTCGGTACACGGCCAATGGAGCGACAGGGCCAAAGCCTGGTACCAAAAACCGGAGATCATTAAACTGATCGAAAACGGCAAAACATTTAAACCCGTGGAAGGCAACACCGGCGAAAATGCGTCGGAAATGTTCACCCAAAAAATTGGAAATAGTATCTATATTGCCATTTTCAATTACGGCAGCGAGTCAAAGACCTTTGCTATGGATGGCAAACGCCTGGGTTTAAACAGCAAAGATCAATACGAGTTACATGAGCTGTTACAGGGCGATATCCTGGGTAAAACATTAAGCTTTAAACTTGATGGCGGCGACGCGGCTTTGTATAAATTGGATATTGACGCGAAGAAATAAAAAAGCATAGGGCCTGTGCGAATCCCCTCTTGAGAGGGGCGGAGGGGTGTGTTTATCAAAGCTAAGTAACACACCCCGCCAGTACTCAACCCAATGCGCCCCCTCTCAAGAGGGGATTTTGAAAAGAATAATTGCTAACACATTAACACTGAAAATAACCTTATAAATTGAAAAGAATGTTCCGAAATCATTTACTGCCCTTATGCCTGGTTGGTGGCTTGTTTACAGCAGGCAGCAGTTTTGCCCAGGTGGTGACCATCCCGGTCGAAACACAGCACAACGCGCTGGTATTACAAACCGATGCCAATAAAAACCTGAAGATGGTTTACTTCGGCGCCAAGCTGAGCAATACCGCGGAGTATGCCCACATCCAGAAAATGTATAACCAAAAGGACGACTCTGGTATCCTCAACTCCGCTTATACACCATCCGGTTCCGCCAACCTGGCCGAGCCTGCCATCACCGTAACCCATGCCAACGGCGATAAATCGCTGAGCCTGGCTTATGTGAGCCACGAGGTAACCAAAGTTGCCGACGATATTTCGCTGTTAACGGTTACGCTGAAAGATCCCGTGTATGATTTTGAGGTGAAACTGTTTTATAAAACCTATTTCAAAGAGGATGTTACCGAACAATGGTCGGTAATAAAACATGGCGAAAAAGGGGAGGTGGTATTAAACAAATTTGCTTCGGCCAACCTCAGCTTAAAAGGTAATGGCTTTTGGCTGAAACAATACCATGGCAACTGGGCCGAAGAAATGCGCCCTGAAGAAGCCAAACTGACACACGGCATCAAAACCATCGACAGTAAACTGGGTACCCGTGCCAATTTGTATGAACCATCTATGTTCGCGGTATCTATGGATAAACCGGCTACCGAAGATGAAGGCAAGGTATTGCTGGGCGCTCTGGAATGGTCGGGCAATTTCAAGATCGACTTTGAACTGGACGTAGCTGATAACCTGCGACTGATTGCCGGTATCAACAACGCTGCTGCCGAATATCACTTAAAACCAAATGAAGAGTTTGCTACACCTGCATTAGTATATACCTACTCAGATCAGGGTAAGGGCGATGCCAGCCGTAAATTGCAGCGCTGGGCACGTAAATATAAAATTGTTGACGGCGAAGGTTCAAGATTGACCCTGTTGAACAACTGGGAGTCGACCTATTTTGATTTCAACGAAACCAAATTGGCCGAATTATTAAAAGATACCAAGAAGTTGGGAGTCGACCTGTTTTTGCTGGATGACGGCTGGTTTGCCAATAAATATCCGCGTAATGATGATCATGCAGGCCTGGGTGACTGGCAGGAAAACAAACAAAAACTGCCAGATGGCGTAAGCTGGCTGGTAAAAGAAGCGCAGAACAATGGCGTAAAATTTGGTATCTGGATTGAGCCCGAAATGGTTAATCCGAAGAGTGAGCTGTACGAAAAACATCCGGATTGGGTGATCAGACAGCCAAACCGCCCCGAAAAGTATTTCCGTAATCAGCTGGTGCTTGATCTGTCGAATCCTAAGGTGCAGGATTTTGTATTTGGCGTGGTTGATAATCTGTTCACCAAAAATCCCGATCTGGCTTATATTAAGTGGGATTGTAACGCGGTGATCTATAACGCTTATTCGGCTTATTTGAAAAAAGATCAGTCGCACCTGTATACCGACTATGTGCGTGGCTTATACAAAGTATTGGAGCGTGTACGCGCTAAATATCCAAAAGTACCATTGATGTTGTGTTCAGGTGGCGGCGGTCGTGTAGATTATGGCGCGTTGAAATATTTCACCGAGTTTTGGCCAAGCGATAACACCGATCCGCTGGAGCGCGTGTTTATCCAGTGGGAGTACTCGTACTTCTACCCGGCTATCACCAGTTCAAACCACGTAACCGATTGGGGTAAGCAACCATTGAAGTTCCGTACGGATGTTGCTATGATGGGTAAACTGGGTTTTGATATTGTGGTAAGCAAACTGGGCGAGCAGGACCTGGAGTACGTTCACGGCGCCTTAAAGAACTATGATAACCTGAAAGAGGCTATCTGGCATGGCGACCAGTACCGTTTACAAAGCCCATGGGATAACGATGCCGCATCGATCATGTATGTAGATAATGCCAAAGCAAAAGCGGTGATGTTTAACTACCTGGTGAACAATCGTTACGGTACAGGTACCCCGGTGCCTATCCGCCTGAAAGGCCTCGATCCGCAGAAAAAATACGCGGTAAAAGAGATCAATCTTTACCCGGGCGCTAATTCATCCATAGAAAAAGACCTGGTACTAACCGGCGACTTTTTAATGAATGTAGGCCTTAACCCACACGTTGATAAAAACAGAACGAGTGTGGTAATAGAATTGGATGAAGCAAGGTAGTGAGTGGTTCTGAGTCTGAAGTTTTAAGTACTAAGTCAAAACAACTTCAGACTCAAGACTCACAACTTTGGACTTACAACTTAGTCCGCGCGTCATTGCGAGGCACGAAGCAATCTCCGACTGGCAGAGCCACTCTGTATAGTTTAGAGATTGCTTCGTCGTTCCTCCTCGCAATGACGCGTTTTTTATGGAACAAACCCACCCTGTCATCTCGAACGAGGTACGAGGAGAGATCTTTTACCCGGGATATATCAACCTGTCAATCTGCTCTTCCAGCCAATCCCCTTTTTCCACACGTCATTGTAATTTAAAACCCTTGCAATAAATTCACTAAAGCGATTACGCAATTATTTTGTTTATTTGATTTCATAAAACAAAAAAAGTTCTGATGGAACAGGAATTACCCTTCTGGTATGCACAGCTGAAGAGAAAATACCCCATAGTAACCGATGAAGAATGGCGCTTGCTTGATTTGATGGCGAATGTGAAGCACATCAAAAAAGGCGATTCGTTTTTAAAATATGGCAAGGTTGCGCGCTTTTCGGCGTTTGTAATTTCAGGATTGTTTAAATTTTCTATCCAGGACGAAGATGGTACTGAGCGGATTATCAAATTCGGTTTCCCCGATGATTTCCTGGCCAACTGCGAAAGCTATAATAAAAAGGCCCCTTCCGCTGTCAGTATCACAGCTCTCGAAGACGCTGTGGTACTAAGAATCAATATCAAAAAATTGCAGCCACTGTATGATCTGCACATGAACCTTTTGCACGTAAACTTGCAATTGTACCAGGAAATACTCGAACAGCAATCAGAGCATCAATACATCCTTTCGTTAAAAAGCCCTGTGCGGCGTTACCGGTATCTGTTAGAGCGGCGCCCGGCAATTATAAAAATGATATCCTTAACCAATATCGCGCGTTACCTGTACATCAGCCGCGAAGCTTTAAGCCGGGCACGATTGTTTGTGATGAAATGATCTGATTGTTTTTTGTGATCGCGATCACAAATTGAATCTGCACGCAGCAATAGCTTTGTTTAAAATGAAACAAAGTATCATATTGTTGCACGGCCTGTTTGGTGGGTTAAGCAACTGGAAGGAGGTTGTTGAATATTTTGAACCCCTTTTTGACGTTTATATTCCGGAACTACCCATATATGAAAAACACCAGGCCGATACCCTGGAGTACCTGATTGATTTCCTGGAAACGATGATTGAGTCGGCCGGTCTGACGAATGTTATCCTGGTAGGCAATTCGCTTGGCGGGCATGTGGCCATCCGCTATACGCACCGGCATCCTCATAATGTGGATAAGTTAGTGCTTACCGGCAGCTCGGGTCTTTACGAGAATACGCAGGTTGGCAGCTATCTGAAACGGGGTAATTACGCTTATATCCGGGAAAGGGTTGCCGCCACCTTTTATGATCCGGCCATAGCTACTGACGAACTGGTTGCAGAAGTGCTTCAGGTTACCACCAATCCATTCAAATGTATATGCGCCATTAAAGCAGCCAAATCTGCACAGCGCGATAATGTCCTGGCGTTGCTCCCTGAAATTTTAACACCAACACTATTAATATGGGGTAGTGATGACCAGATTACACCGCCATCCGTTGCCTACGAATTTGAGCATCATTTACCCAACGCACAGCTCATGATGCTACCCAAATGCGGCCACGCCCCGATGATGGAAAAACCGGAGGAGTTTAATAAGGCATTAAATGCATTCCTTAGTTAGCATAACTGCTTTAGTCTTGACTGAACTTTTTAAACCTTTCAAAACAGGCCAAAAATTTGTTAAAAAGTGTTAAAATAGCGTTAAAATTTAGTTAAAACGGCCAAAAGTGATGCGTGTATGCCCTGATTTTAAGTAAAAAGTGTTAAAATTTAGGGTTTAAAAAGTCTTTCAGGCTATCAATTTTCATCGCAGTCACATATTCCAAAATCAAATTTTATTGACCCTGATGGTTTAGTATATTTACAACAAAGAGACGTTCTCCTACGTTAATCGTACATACCTCATACCCCATGAATAAACAAACTTTAAAAACCACCGCCCAGCAACTTATGGCGGGCGACAAGGGCCTTTTGGCCATGGACGAAAGTATAGCCACCTGCAACAAACGCTTTGCAGAAGCCGGCATCCCCCAAACAGAAGAGTACCGTCGAAAATACCGCGAACTGATAGTAAGAACCCCCAAACTGGGCGAATGCATCAGCGGTGCCATCCTGTTTGATGAAACTACCAAACAGGTGGCCGATGATGGTACTCCCTTTATCGACCTATTGGTTAACGGTGGTGTGATTCCCGGCATTAAACTGGATGAAGGAGCTAAAGATATGCCCGCTTTCCCGGGTGAAAAAGTAACCGAAGGCCTTGACGGATTGCGTGAAAGACTGAAAAATTACGCTACAGCGGGTCTCCGTTTTGCCAAGTGGAGGGCTGTGATCGTTATTTCTGGCGATACGCCAACTGATGGCAGCATTTACGCCAACGCCCATGCATTAGCCCGTTACGCGGCACTTTGCCAGGAGGCTGATGTAGTGCCTATCGTAGAACCCGAAGTACTGATGGATGGCAACCACACGATCGAACGTTGTTTTGAGGTAACTCAGCGCGTTTTACACATCGTATTTGAAGTGCTGATACAACAACGTATTTACCTGGAAGGCATGATACTGAAACCCAATATGGTGGTATCTGGCGTTGACGCCTCTGTACAAGCCAGCGTTGACCAGGTTGCTGATCTTACTGTTGAGTGCCTACTGCGTTGTGTGCCCGCAGCGGTACCGGGCGTCGCTTTTCTATCAGGGGGGCAGGCAGCTCCTGATGCCAGCGCGCATTTAAATGCTATGCATGTAAAATACAAAAGCAGGTTGCCATGGGCGCTTACCTTCTCATTCGCCAGGGCGGTTCAGCAACCGGCTATGGAATACTGGAAAGGTAATGATGAAAATGTGGCAGTGGCGCAACAAATTTTCTATAAACGCCTGAGCATTAACAATGCTGCCCGTCGTGGTGAATATACACCTGCATTGGAAGCTTAACTTGACTAAACGCAACAGCAAGTCGTTCATTATTAACGGCTTGTTGTTGCTTATATAGCTGATTGGTATTCTTATTTTTCCCGTTGGTAGTATAGTACAATTACCCCGGCATCCAGCGTTTGGGTTTTAGCCAGTTTTAGGCCCGAAGCCTGAAAATCATCAACAAAAAAGCGTTTTCCGCTGCCTAAAATAATGGGATGAACCATCAAACGGTATTCATCAACCAGGTCGGCTTTGGCCAGCGCTTTTACTAGTTCGGCACTGCCTTCCAGCATGATCTCTTTACCGGGTAGTTCTTTTAAGCGGGTAATTTCTTCTATCACGTTTTTGCTGATGATGGTGGAGTTATTCCAGTCGGCTTTTTCCAAGGTAGTTGAAACCACATATTTTGGCACGCTGTTCAGCTTATCGGCAACGCCGTCTTCGTTATTTTTTTTGGTCGACCAATACGGCGCAAGCATTTCGTAGGTTTTACGGCCAAAAAGTATAGCATCGCAAGTGTTGTGACAATCCTGAATGTAGGTAGCCTTGGCTTCGCCAAAATAAGGCATAAACCATTCGCCCATGCGGTCGGCATCAAATACACCATCTAAGGTTATCCATTCTGAAACTATTAGCTTTCTCATTTTCTTTTAATTTTAAATTGTGTGATCCTGTTTGTTTTTATATCACAAAGTAACGGAGCCAGGGCAACCTGTGATAGAACAAACCCGACAATCTGAAATTAACGAGGAAACTCCGAAGCGCTTTTCAGATACTCCAAAGGCGTATAATTGGTAAATTCTTTAAACGTACGGATCAGATGGCTTTGATCTGCATATCCGCTTTCAAAGGCCACATCGGTCATCTCTGTGAACTGATTTTGGCTGAGCTGTTGCAGGGCAGAATGAAACTGGCATATCCGGCTGAAAGTTTTGGGCGATACACCCACATGGAATTCAAACAGTCGTTGTAGGGTACGCTCGGTAACAAAAAGCTCTCCCTGAACCTGGGTAAGCGATATCAGGCCTTTACTCTTTTGTATAGCCTGTGTGGCAAATGCAATAGTGTTGTTTATGCCTGGTTTATACCGATCGGCCAATTTAAGCACATAGTTATTCATTAGCTGCAAACGCTTACCCAGTGTCATGGCATTCAGGAGCTGCTCTTTCAGACTTATGGAACGGGCCGGTTCAGAAAAATTAAGATCGATGCTGATATTGGTCAGTTCTTTAGCATCGATGCCAAACAAAGCCTTAAGCATATGCGGATACAAGAAGTAAGCTATAATGATCACATATCCGCGGGTGTGCAGCTCAATTGGTTTGGTGTTTTGACCGTAGAGCACAAGACTGTCCATGTTTTTTGGACTATTGAGCAATAGGCCCGTATCTGTTATCTGGAACGTGATACTCGGGTAACTATTGGCTATCAGCGGTAACACGGCTTCCCGGTAAATGTTGTTATTTTCAATCACCACGATGTTGCTCACATAAGCAGCAACGGATGGATGAGGGATAATAGCCTGTGTTTTCATTCCAGGATAAATGTTTCAATTGGTATCTGATCAACTAATTTACGTATATAAACCAAAATCTTATCATTTACCTTTGCAGATCACCGTCTTCTGCCTTGCCCGGTTCGTCAAGCAGTTGTATGGCCGATGTGGGCCCCAGATCAGGATCGCCGCATATAATATTAAAGCAGCGTTTTCTTCATCTGGCAATAATTATTACCCCAGTCGCACAAGGCGTCCATAATGGGTATCAATGTTTTGCCCAGCTCGGTTAACTTGTACTCTACTCGCGGGGGCGATTCGGCATAAGCTGTTCTGAGTAGGATGCCGTCGCGTTCCAGTTCTTTGAGCTGGGCCGTGAGCGTGGCTTGCGTAATATGGGGCATCTTTTTACGCAATACACCAAAGCGCATCGGACATTCTTCCCTCACTTTATTGAGCAGCTTTAGTTTCCACTTTCCACCAATAATGTCCAGTGCATTTGTCATGGGACAGTTATCTTCTAAAAAAAGCTCATTTTCTGCTTTTATAACCAGCTGATCGTCATCGTTAGTATCATTTTCCATACTTGGTATCCTCCATCAAACTACTTGTGAGCCTCACATCTCCCTCTCATCTTTGAATCGTAAAGTTAACAAAATCAGGCTTAAAGCCGGTTAAATTCATTTATCTGCAAATTATGAACAAGCCAATTTCAAGGTGGTTCCTGCTCATCATCCTCTCGTCGTCGGTGTTTTTATCGGTGATCGATATCTTTATTGTCAATGTGGCCATCCCCTCTATTAAAAGGGGTATACATGGGTCCGACAGTGATATCCAGCTGGTTATTGTACTATACCTGCTGGGCTATGCCGCCTTCCTGATCACCGGTGGCCGGGCAGGTGACCATTATGGTAAAAAGAACGTTTTTATAGTATCGATGCTACTGTTTATCGTTACTTCCTGCCTTTGCGGTTTTTCACAAACACCCTGGCAGATCAACACCTCACGTTTTTTACAGGGAATAAGTGCCGCATTTATGATCCCACAGGGTATTACCTATATCCAGGTGCTTTTTCCGTTGCATAACGATCGCATTCAGGCCCTGGGTATCTATGGCAGCGTAGCCGGTACTGCCTCCGTGATAGGGCAGTTTTTAGGAGGATTATTACCCGATGTCCATTTTTTGCTGGACGGCTGGCGACTGATTTTTCTTATTAATCTACCTCTTGGGCTGGTTGCAGTGATACTGGCGGCCATATTCCTGAAGGATACCAAAACCATCAAAAAATCCAGGTTTGATCATTCGGGTGTTGGTTTGCTAACCGTGGCATTGATTGCGCTCATTTATCCACTGGTGCGCGGTCCCGAATTGCACTGGCCCTGGTGGAGCTCAGCATCCATCGGCATGTCACACATCCTGTTGTACCTGTTTATCGTTAACCAGCGCAGAAAACTACATACTGGCCCGGAACCCCTGGTTGATGTGCGCCTGTTCAGTTTTAAAGATTTTAATATTGGCCTTTGCGCCGTGCTGTTTTACTTTATGGTACAGGACACCTATTTTGTGATCAACGTTGTTCTGTTTCAGAATGGCTTTGGCATCAGCTCGTCAGAGACGGGGATATTCTTTGTTTTCCAGGGTGTCGGGTATGTGGTGGCCTCTTTGTTATCCCTTCGCCTGGTACCACGTTATGGTAAACGGGTATTGCAGGTTGGCGTTTTTATCATGATTGGTTCGCTTCTGTTCCATTTATTGTTTTTCAATTCGGGAAATATCAGCAGGTATTTACTATTACCCATACTTTTTATTTATGGCACCGGCTGCGGATCGGTATTGCCATCGTTGTTAACCATGGCTCTCAAAAGTATCCCTACCCATTTTGCCGGGGCGGCCTCCGGCACTTTCTCCACCGTTCAGCAAACCGCTATTGCTTTGGGGATAGGGATTGTGGGTGGTGTGTTTTTTTTCAAGCTGGCCGGTAATACCAGTTTGGCCGGATACGTATCGGCATACAGGTTGGCCACGGGTATCAATATTTTTTTGCTGGGTGTGGTGAGCCTGTTTCTTTATTTGCTGCCTGGCAAACCAGGGGAAAGTAGACACTGAAAACTTTTTAAACCTTAAATTTTAACACTTTTTTGCTCAAAAACGAGGTGAAAACGTATCAGTTTTGGTCATTTTAACTAAACCTTAACGCCATTTTAACACTTTTTAACAAATTTTCGGCATGCTTTTAAAGGTTTAAAAAGTATTAATTTATTAATTGTCAAATAGCTAAATAAAAATCAGTTGATTTTTGGCCTTTTTTGCTCCTTATGCAAACGGCCCGGTTCTCGTTGTTTAGGAGAGAACCGGGCCGTTTGCATACAAATATACTAAAATAAAGGGAGATTCCGAAAGCCGTAGGCCTGGCAATTCATGTGGTAAGAGCAAGGAAAAGCGGTTTTTTTGTACCTCGTAATGACACGTGGATAAATCAGCTTCTTTACCGCCTGCTGCAGAGAGGGTAGGCCAGCGAGACGTTGACAAGGCGGCGAATGGATGAAAAAAACATTTCCAATGTTTTAAGGGTTTTACAAAAAAGCCTAAATTGTAATCGATTACGAACCTTAAAATCATTGCCTATGAATTCGCGCCGTGACTTTTTACAGAAGCTGGGGATCTCTGCCCTGGCTTTACATCTGGCCCCGCTTTCGGGATGGGCCAACAGTAAAAACAATACCGAAGCTCCTTACGAGGGCCGCGTACTCCGTGTTGCCATTATGGGGCTCGGAGGCTACGGCACCCGGGTAGCCGAAGCCATGCAATCATGCACAAAAGCCAAACTGGTTGGCTTGGTGAGCGGTACACCTTCAAAAATTAAGGACTGGCAAAGCAAGTACGGCATCGCCGAAAAAAATTGCTACAATTATGAGAATTTCGACAGCATCAAAAACAACCCAGATATTGATGCGGTTTATGTGATCACACCCAACGCGTTACATCACGATATGGTATTACGGGTGGCCAAGGCGGGTAAGCATGCCATTTGCGAAAAACCCATGGCCGTAAATGCCAAAGAAGGACAGGCTATGGTAGATGCCTGCAAAAAAGCTAATGTGAAATTGCTCGTAGGCTACCGCATGCACTTTGAACCCAAAACGCTCGAGGTGATCCGGATGCGCAATAGCGGCGAGTTTGGGAAGATCTTGTTTTTCCAGGGACAGTGTGGCTTTAAAATTGGCGATCCTACCCAATGGCGATTGAATAAGCAACTGGCAGGTGGGGGCTCTATGATGGATATTGGTATTTACGCAATCAATGGTTCGCGCTATATGACCGGCGAAGACCCTGTTTGGGTTACCGCCCAGGAAACCAAAACCGACCCCGTGAAATTTAAGGAAGGGGTTGACGAGACTATTCAATTCCAGTTCGGTTTCCCAAGCGGAGCAGTAGCATCCTGCCTGTCAACCTATAATATGGATAACCTCGACCGCTTTTTCCTGGATGGGGAGAAGGGTTTTGCCGAGCTACAGCCATCTACAGGTTATGGCCCCATACAAGGGCGTACGCACAAAGGCGAACTTACGCAGCCAGTTACTACACATCAAACCGTACAAATGGATGAAATGTCGGCCATTATTTTTGATAATAAACAACCCGTAGTGCCCGTGAACGGGGAGGAAGCGGTAAAGGACTTAAAGATCATTGATGCCATTTACCAGGCAGTTAAAACTGGGTCAAAGGTGACTATTAGTTATTAACCCTGGCGAAATATATTTATTGCTGAGCTGTTAGGGAAATAAAAACCCGTCATTGCGAGCGTAGCGTGGCAATCCCCGATGGGCAGAGCCGCCCTGTATTTTAGGGATTGCCACGCTACGCTCGCAATGACGTGGTGATGATGTGGTCTTACCTAGCAAGACCGTGATGAATTTTTGCTAACGTTTTACTCATTAGTCAAAAAGCCACCCTTGCCCCGGTAAAGATCAAGTTTGCCATTCAATTCAACTTTTATTACGGACATATACTTGTCCTGAAGGTTTTCGGGGATAGTGATGAAGGTTAGGCCTGGCACAACGCTCCAGGATATTTTGCCAACAATTTTATAGGTGAGCGGTGCATCGCTGCCCAGTACGCATACTTTTTTAATGCTGTTTTTTAAGCCTTTTATCAATACCGGTGCGCTGGTTTTGGCTGGCACGAACAGGTATAAGATTGTTGAATCTTTTGATAGGGTACTTGCGCCATAATAATGACCCTGTGGCATTCCGGCAATGGTATTAAAAACGCCTTCGCCATTTTTTTTGTTCCAGGCGCCCAGTTCTTTAAGCAGGTTTACTTCTTCCGGAGGGATGCTGCCATCACCTTTAGGGCCAATATCCAACAGTAAATTTCCACCGTAACTAACAGCATCAGTAAAAATGCTGATGATCTCATAAGGGGTTTTAAAGTTTTTGTCCTGCGGCTGGTAACCCCAGTTATCATTAATGGTCATGCAAAGTTCCCACCATTTGTAGACCGGTCTGGATACCGGGAAGTTTTGTTCGGGTGTATCATAGTCGCCATAACCCTGTAAGCGTCCATTGATGATGGTATTGGGATTGTAACCTAACAGTTTTTGCCGTACCCCGGTGGCGTCCCATTCTTCGGCACTGTGTTCCCAGTCGCCATCAAACCACCAAAGGTCGGGATTGTATTGTTTGGCCAATTCATCCAGTTGCCCGTTCATAAAAGTTAAATATTAGCCCATTTAGCAGGCTTGTCTTTTACCTGGTAGCGGCTGCTGTCCTTTAAAAAACCTGGATAATCGGCGTGGCTCCAATCTATCAGCGAAAAATAGGCGCCTGCTTTTATACCGCGTGCGCGCAAGGCATCATACAGTGGTTTTAACAGGTCCCGTTTAGCAGGAGTTTTCTGCACTACGTTCAGCGCACCGTATTTGCTGTTCCATAAAGCTACGCCATCGTGGTGTTTGGTAGTCATTACCGCGTACCGGGCACCACTTTCCTTAATCAGGTCGGCCAGTTCATTAGGTTTATACTGGCTTGCCGTAAAGCCTTTTAACTGGCTCATATAATCGGGATAGCTGATCTTTTTGTTATGAAAGCTCCAGCTTTCATCTATCCCTTTTACGGAGTAAATGCCGTAATGAATAAATATGCCCAGCTTGGCATCGGCAAACCATTGCATTTTTTGTTTGATCTCATCGGGGGCTACGCGGTGTTGTGCTTGTGCATAACCCGTGTACAATATGGTAAACAATACCACAAGCAGGTGTGATAACTTTTTGAACATTTTCAAAAGTAATTATTAAGATTATAAACTATTACTAAACTTTTTAAAAAAATTAAAAAGATTTCTTTTTTAATTAAATTATTTTTTTTAAATATGCATATACAACCTCCTGCTATATGCTTTTTAAAAATATTGATCTGATTAAAGCGCTGTATTACAGTAAGACAGCCTCGCTAGCCGACCTGAGTATTGACACGGGCAGAAGCATTCCGTATGTAACCAAAGGGGTAGCCGATTTAGTCAAGTTAAATATTGTAAAAGAGATTGGCATAAGAACATCAAGCGGTGGCCGTAAACCTGCAACCTACTCTTTGATAGCTGATACCGGATATATCATCTCGGTGGGCATGAACCAATTTGTGACACGCATTGTGATTGTGAACATGAACAATGAGTTTGTGGGCGATGTACAGGAATTTGAGCTGAAATTGAGCGACAACAGCAATGCTATTCATTCGCTTATAGCACATATCAACGCTACCGTTATTAAGTCTGCTTTGCCACATGATAAATTTTTGGCTGTAGGTATTACAATGCCAGGGTTTATTGACGCTTTTCAGGGTAACAACCTAAGTTTTCTCAAATCTCCCGATGAAACCTTAGTGACTTATATTGCCAGACAGGTTAAATTACCCGTATTTATCGAAAACGATTCCACATCTATAGCTCTTGCCGAGCAAAAATTCGGGCTACCTATCGCCCGTAATAATTCCATGATCATTAACCTCGGTTGGGGTGTTGGTTTAGGAATGATCATCAATAAAGAAATATTTAAGGGACATAGCGGCTTTGCCGGCGAGTTTAGCCACTTACCACTCCACAAAAACGGAAAGCTATGTTCATGCGGTAAACAAGGCTGTTTGGAAACGGAAGCATCTTTGCTGGCTATTGAAGCCAAAGCTACCGAAGGCTTAAAGCAAGGGCAGGTAAGCAGCCTGGTAAAATATGATACCATATCGGCCGATAATATTATTGATGAAGCACTTAAAGGAGATGCCTTTGCTGTAAAAATAATTTCCGAAGCTGCTTATTTCATTGGTCAGGGTTTGGCTATCCTGTTGCACCTGATGAATCCCGAAAGTATTATTTTAAGCGGAAAGGGCAGTGTTATAGGCAAACTATGGCTTAGCCCCATTCAGCAGGCCATGAATGAGCATTGCATACCGCATTTAACCACCTACACCCAACTTGCGGTCTCTAATCTGGGTAACGATGCGCAACTGTTAGGGGGCGTAACCACCGTGATCGAAAATCTGTACAAACTTAGTCCGCAGGCCAATATTTCCGAACCTGCATAAGCACACCTAAAGGTCTTTTTTTAACTCAATTAATTAATTTTCATGCAACAATTTTATCTAAACTTGAAAAAGTGGGTGGTCCTGCTACTGCCTCTTTTTATCTCGGCAAACGTATTTGCCCAAACAAATGTTACGGGAGTGGTGCGCGATGACACCGGCCCATTACCCGGTGTAACTGTGGTAATTAAGGGCACAACCACGGGCACGCAAACCAATTCGAGCGGTGCTTACAGCATCAAAGTAACCAAAGGCGCGGTGCTAAAATTTTCTTCTGTAGGTTACGCTGCAAAAGAAGTTACCGTTGGCGATAATGCCGTGATCAACGTAACATTGGCCACCGGGCAAGGCGAATTAAACGAGGTAGTAGTTACTTCGTTTGGTATTAAGCGCCAGGAAAAATCGCTGGGTTATGCTACCACAACGGTTACCGCAAAACAACTAACAGAGGCCGGTAATACGAACTTTGCTTCCGCATTGTATGGTAAGGCTCCGGGTGTTAAGATCACTACAGCTCCGGGTGGTTCAAGCAGTGCCGTAAACGTACAGATACGTGGTATCAACTCGCTTAACTATAATACCCAACCGCTGTATGTGGTGGATGGTGTTATCATCCGTAACAATAGCGAGGCCGGCGCCGGCGGTTCAAATAACGACGGTTACTGGTCTGACCAGCGTATCAGGGGTAATGGTATCCTGGATATCAATCCACAGGACATTGAAAGCCTTACCGTATTGAAAGGCGCAAGTGCTACAGCTCTTTACGGATCTGATGCGATGAGCGGCGCTATCGTTATCACAACCAAAAAAGGTTCTAAATCAAGAGGTCTTGGTGTTGATTTCAACTATGTTGGTACTGCCGAGCAGGTTGCTTTTACACCAAATTTTCAAAACGTTTATGGCCCTGGTTATGATCGTGCAACCAATCTTTCCGGTGGTTTTACCGAAGATGGCTGGTTAGCCGATCCAAATTCGCCGTCAGGTTTCAGGCCGCGTTTTAGCTCATACGCGCAATTCGGTCCTAAAATGGAAGGCCAGAAGATCAGATGGTGGGATGGTGAGATCAGAGATTATACGCCACAACCCAATAACTATAAAGACCTGTTTCAAACAGGATATAGCTCAAACGCCAATATTGCTATCTCCAACCAAACAGATAAGGTTAACTACCGCTTATCGGCAACCCGTTTGGATTATACCGGTATACAACGCGGTCAAAAACAGCAAAAAAACTCATTTAACTTAAACACAACAGTTAAGTTAAGCGACAAAATAAGTACAGACATCGTTGCCAGCTATGTAAATACTTTAACACATAATCGTCCGTACCAGCTTGGTCGTGTTTTAGCCAACTTTGGCGGCTTTTTAAACCGGTCAGAAAAAGCGGATGTATTACTGGATAATTATCAAACCTCAGCTGGATACAAGTATGTAACCTTGGCCAACCAGCAAAGGAACCCATCCGAGGCTTTTAAATACAATATGAGTGGCGCGGATATTATGGATTTCTTCTGGACCCAATTAAAAAACAGCGAAGATGAAACCGAAAACAGGTTGATCACCAGCGCTACCTTAAACTGGGATGTAATTAAAAATCTGAAGTTCCGTGGTCGTATAGGTAGTGATTATACCGGTCGTAATACCGAATCGCAACAATATAACGAGTATCCAACAGCATTTAACGGCGCGTCAAGTACTGGTTACTATGGTGTTAGCAAAGCACAATATTCTACTACTTATGGGGATTTATTGTTAACCTATTCGCCAAAACTGACTAATGACCTGAGCATGTCTGTAAGCGGTGGTTATACTTCGCGCAGCGAAACCTATCTTGATCAGTCATCAGGTACCAACGGTGGTTTAGTAACCGAAAACTTCTTTTCTATAACAAACTCATTTGGTGTGGCAAATACAACCGCTACACGGGGGTATCAGAAAAGTCAGGCTTTTTTCGGTGTGGTAAACTTTAACTATAAAAACTACCTATTTTTAGAGGGTACTGCCCGTAATGAGTCGGCTTCAACACTTCCTGTAAAAAATAACACCTATTTCTACCCATCTGTAAATGGTGGGTTTGTATTTTCAGACGCGTTCATATTACCCGAATTTATCAGCTATGGAAAACTAAGGGCTTCATATGGTGTGGTTGGTAATAAGGCGGCAAGATATGTGCCGAACGTACTGTACAATCAATCATCGTTACAAACACAAAACGGCTCTGTTACCCAGCTTACTATTGATGGTACCTATGGTAACCTGCAGTTGAAACCCGAGATGAAATATGAGCAGGAGTATGGCCTGGAGACCCGTTTCCTGAAAGATCGTTTAGGTTTTGATTTCACCTATTATACCAATCAGGTCAAAAACGTAATTATGGCACTGAATGTAGCGCCAACAACTGGTGCTTCGAACATGTTAGCCAATGCCGCTACTTTACATAGTGATGGTTTTGAGGTTGCCTTCAATGGCAAACCGATAACCGGTAAATTTGGTTGGGATGTGCGTTTGAACTTTGCCATTAACCGTTCTAAAGTAAATAACCTGGCCCCTGGTTTTGACAGGCTTACTTTCTACACAGGTGATCAATCAGCATTATTGGTTGTGGCCCAGCCAAATCAACTTATAGGTAACATATTGGTTTACCCGATAGCAAGAGATGCCAACGGCAACAAGATTGTGAACAGTGATGGTTTGTATACCATTGATAAGTCAAGATATGTAGATGCAGGTAATATACAACCTAAAGTTATAGGTGGTATAGCCAATACTTTCAACTACAAAGGATTTTCACTTGATGTATTAGTTGATTACCGTTTTGGTGGTAAAATGGTATCAAACCCATTAAAATACGGTACTGCTGCAGGTATGTACGAGAGTACCCTGCAATATCGTGATGAAGCACACGGGGGTTTGGCATACTATATTGACGGTAGCGGTAACAAACACTTAGGCGCGGGGCCAAGCGGTAGCAAAACTTATCATGATGGCGTTGTACTGGAAGGCGTAAATGACGGCGGACAGAAAAATAGCACCATTGTTGACGCGGCTACCTATTACTTAAATACTTACGATTGGGGCGAAAACTCCGTGAACGAAAACGCGGTATTTAAAAATAACTACATCAAATTGCGCGAAGTAGTGTTCGGGTACAAACTGCCTGCAAGCGTGAATAAAGCGCTGCACTTAAACAACTTAAGGTTCTCTTTAGTTGGCAGAAACTTATTGTATATATACCGCACACTAAAAAATCTGGATCCGGAAGCGCCAATCGGCGACAAATGGTATAGGCAGGGTGTTGACGAAGGTTCGTCACCGGCTACCAGGAGTTTTGGATTCTCATTAAACGCGAATTTTTAATCGGACAAGTTATTAATTATGAAAAAGAATTTTAAAAATATAGGATACGCGTTTTTGGTAGCCTTATCATTAGGAAGCTGCAAAAAAAGCATCGACGAAAAATTTAACAACCCCGAAAAAACAGCAACGGTAACTATCCCGTACATGTTTACGGGTATGCTGAACAATACACGGGTAAGGGCCGAGTACTGGCATTACAGAACGTTTGTATTAACCGCCACGGCCTATTTTTCACAAACATCATATTTGCCAAATACTAACACTGTATATCAACCCAATGACGGATATATGGGTAGTCGCTGGGAGGATTTTTATCATCCCAATGGATCGGCTAATGGCCCAATGGCTTTGTACCGTACCATGGAAGTTAATTATAACCTGATGTCGGCTACAGATAAGGCAAATAATGATGTGATCATGAACGCTGCCCGCGTAACTTTATACGAGCAGGCATCGCAAATGGTTGATTGCTGGGGTGATATTCCGTTTAGCGAGGCTGGTAGCCTGGAAACAAGCGCAATAGTTAAAAACCCTAAGTTTGATGATCAGATAGCGCTATACAAAAGCTTTATTGCCGGTTTGGATGCTGCTTCTACTTATTTCAAAACGGCCACTTTATCAGGTCAGGCAAGTAAGTCATTTACCAATCAGGATATTTTATTGGGTGGCAGCGTTGATAAATGGAGACGCTATGCCAATTCTATCCGTTTGCGTTTGCTGATGCGTATGTCTTTTTATGACGAAGCAGGATCAAAAACTGAAGTGTTGAAAATGTTAGCCGACCCCACATCATACCCATTAATGGATGGTGGAAACGTGGCCAATTACAGCCCGGCAGCAACAGATGCTTTGCTTACCCCATTGACTACCTACACCGGCTCATTACAAAATGCGCTTACAGAAGGCAGCAGCAATGGTGCGCCCGACTACATGCTGAATACAGTAATGAAGCCAGCCAATGACCCAAGGATACCTGTAATATTTGACAAAGGTATGAATACCACCGATCCTAATCACCCGGTTCCTAATAAGGATTATAAGGCGCAACCTGTAAACACGGGAAGTGAGGACGCTTCAACAAATTTTTCGGCATTTGCTGTTGTAGATTCAACCACGTTTTTAACCAACAATAAGCTTCCGGGCATTGTTATTACTGCACCAGAAGTGAATTTTCTGAAAGCAGAGGCTTTTGAACGTTGGGGTGGCGGAGATGCCAAAGCGGCTTATGAAACCGCGATAGGTCAGTCTGTTTACTTCTATTTTTACCTGAACAGCCTGGGTACAGGTGTTAAACCAATTTTGAACCCGGCAGATATTACCACTTTCTTAACCGCAGCCAATGTGGCTTATACCGGCTCACAAGCCGATAAACTGGCAAAAATATGGGTGCAGAAATGGGTTCATTTTGGATTTATGCAAGGTACCCAGGCCTGGAGCGAATACAGACGTACCAAATACCCTGTGTTAACTTTCCCAAGCGCGGGTAAACTAACCAATTATACTACACCGCCAACCAGGTTAGTATATCCGAGTATCGAAACCGGTTTTAACACCAATTACAATACGGTGAAGGCTAAAGATACCCGCACAACAAAAATATTCTGGGATGTAAAGTAATAGTTGATTAAGAGGTGGCTCGCCATGGTGGGCGCCTCTTTTTTACTGATTTTCTATACTAAAGAGGCTGTATCATCAATCATGATCAGCCTCTTTTTTTTGATTACTCAGATACGTAAGCGACGGATAGCCTTGTAGGTTGAATTGATTAAACTACTAAAAAGTGGGTTTACATGGTTTACATAATTTAGGGTTTACATTGATGTATATAGTTTATAGTGAGATAGTTAATTGTTTTTTTTTAAGAAAAAGTGTAAACCCACTTTGTAGCCTCTATTGTTGAATGATTTTATTTTGATGCAAACCAGGCAAGGTAAATTGGGTTATACTATAAATACGCTTAAATATTTTAGTATGAGGGCAATATGGAGAGGGGCTATCGGTTTTGGACTGGTGAGCATCCCAATAAAGTTGTATTCGGCTGTGCAAACAAGTTCCCTTGACCTGGATATGCTGGATGGCAGGGATCATTCCCGGATCCGTTACCAGCGGGTTAACGAGCAAACGCACAAAGAAGTGCCGTATGACAAGATCGTTAAAGGCTATAAGCTTAAGGACGAATATATAATAGTGGAAGAAAGCGACTTTGCCGACGCGGCTCCCGAAAAAAGCAAAGTGATCGAGATCGAGAACTTTGTGGATATGGCCGACGTCGATCCCATGTATTATGAAACGTCCTATTATGTCGAACCTGATATCCCTTCTAACAAAGCTTATGCGCTCTTGGTAAAAGCCATGCTCAAATCGGGCAAGGTGGGTTTGGCTCGTTTTGTATTGCGCAATACCGAAAGTTTATGCATTGTTCACCCATCAGATAACGTGATGCTAGTAACCCGTATCCGTTTCGCGCAGGAGATCAGGCCTACTGATGATTTAAACATCTCCGATGATGTTGGTATCACCAAAAAAGAACTGGATGTAGGTTTGGCATTGATCAAGCAATACACCGAGCATTTTGACATCTCCAAGTTTAAAGATGAGTATAATAGTGAACTGCTCAATATTATTAAGGCCAAAGCCAAAGGAAAACGGCCAACCATCAAAAAATTGAAACCACATAAAACCACCAGCGATGACCTGTATGAGCAATTGATGGAAAGTTTACAGACCAAGAAAGGGGCATAAGATGAGCTTAACGGATTATATCAAAAAACGCGATTTTCAACAGACTACCGAACCTAAAACAGGTAAAGGCAGTGGTAAAACCCTCTCGTTTGTGGTACAACGGCACCATGCCACCAGTTTGCATTATGATTTCAGGCTGGAACTGGATGGCACCTTAAAAAGCTGGGCTGTGCCAAAAGGCCCATCCATGAATCCGGGTGACAAACGCCTGGCCATGATGGTAGAAGATCACCCGATTGATTATCAGCATTTCGAAGGCATCATCCCAAACGGTAATTATGGGGCAGGGGTAGTGCTGATCTGGGATCACGGTACCTACGAATCGCTGGCCGAATCACGGGCAGATGATGTAAAGACTTTAAGAGCAGGCTTAAAAAGCGGCAACCTGAAGTTTAAATTAAACGGCGAAAAGTTGCAAGGCGAATTTGCCCTGGTGAAACTGCACAATGCCGAAAATAATGCCTGGCTGCTGATCAAGCATAACGATGAATTCGCTGTAAAAAAGAAATACAGCAGTGAAGATTTGGTACCTGCCGATATTAAAAAAATGCGGAATAATAAAAACGGCGAAGCAACCGCGTTACCGCATCTTAAAGAGAAAGAGGTCAAAAAAAAAAGTCCAGCCCCCAGAAGCAGGAAAAGCGTTTAGTTGAAAAAGCCTATACGCCCATGATGGCCAAATTGGAGAGCAAAGTTTTTGATCAGAAGGGCTGGATCTATGAGCGTAAACTGGATGGTTACCGGGTCATCGGACACACAGGAAAAGGAGCAAAACTGATCTCGCGGAACGGGATAGATTTTAGTGAGAAGTATAATAAAGTAATAGACGCGCTCAGGCAAATAGGTCAGGACGCCATACTGGATGGCGAGCTGGTGATTGAGGATAAAAAAGGCCAAAGCCGTTTCCAGGATATTCAGCATTATGAGGGCGATAGCGCCAACCTGATCCTTAAATATTATGTATTTGACCTGTTGAACCTGAAAGAACATGATCTGCGTGGGCTGGAACTGGTAAAACGCAAGAAATTATTGCAAACGCTGATTGAACCCTTGAACAGCAACACCATAATTTACAACACGCATATAGAAGGCAATGGGGCCGGTTTGTTTAAGAAAGCACTGTCGCTGGGCTGGGAGGGAATCATCGGTAAAGATGAAGAAAGCACATACCACAGCGGCAAACGATCAGACAGATGGCTGAAATTTAAATCGCGCAACTCGCAGGAAGCCATTATTTGTGGTTATACCGCGCCATCGGGTTCGAGAAAACATTTTGGCGCTTTGGTATTGGGTATTCGTGAAGGTGCTAATATCAGGTATATTGGCAATTGCGGCACAGGTTTTAATGATACCGGCTTAAAAGAGCTGTACGGAAAGTTACATTCTTTGGAAACGGATGAAAAGCCGTTCAAAGAAAAAGTTAATCAAAGAAGTAAAGTTACCTGGCTGCGGCCAGAATTGGTTTGCGAAGTTTGGTATGCTGAATGGACAGCAGATGGCCATTTAAGACAACCTGTTTTTAAAGGACTACGCGCAGATAAAGAAACAGAGAACGTAATTATGGAAACACCAGAAAAACAAATGGCCGACGATGAAACTATTGCATTTGGCCGTACAAAATTAAAAGTAACCCATCTGAACAAAGTTTTCTGGAAGGAGGAGGGGATAACTAAGGGCGAGTTGATCAACTACTATCAGCACATGGCCGACTGGATTGTGCCCTATTTAAAAGATAAACCTATTTCTATGCGCCGCCAACCCAATGGTATTGAAGATGGTGGATTTTTTCAGAAGGACGTAGATGTAACGCATTTACCCGACTGGATAAAGACCGAACCATTGCACTCTGAAAGCAATGATAAAGATATCAACTACATCATCGGGAAGGATGCTGTTACTTTGCTGTATATGGTAAACCTGGGCTGTATTGAAATAAATCCCTGGTTAAGCTCCTACAAAAAACCGGACAACCCGGAGTTTGTGGTGATTGACCTTGACCCTCATGATGTGCCGTTTACTGAAGCGGTAGAAGCCGCTTTAAAAACCAAAGAGATCTTTGATCGCATGCATTTGGATGTTTTTATCAAAACTTCCGGTTCAAAGGGCTTGCACATTTATTGCTACCTGGGGGCAAAATATGATTACGATTTTGTAAAAATGTTTGCCGAGTACACGGCCAGCCTCATCCACCAGGAACTACCGGATACAACCAGTATAGAAAGAAGTCCCGCTAAAAGAAAAAACAAGATCTATATTGATTTTCTGCAGAACAGACGCGGCCAAACGGTAGCCTGCCCATATTCTGTACGGCCCAAGCCGGGGGCAACGGTTTCGGCACCCTTGCACTGGCATGAAGTGAATGATGAGCTTAAACTATCCAACTACACAATTTATAACATGGCAGATAGAGTAAAGAAGATCCAGGACCCATGGAAAAATTTGACAGCCAAGCCCGGTGATCTGAGAAAAGCGCTTGAGTTGATAAAGGGGAAATAGCTTGTTAGCCGGTGGTTTGTCGTGATAACACCGACCATAAGCTAATGAACTATCCATGTCATTTCGAACGAGGTACGAGGAGAAATCTTTTGCGCCATGCAATTGAAGCTTTGCATGGCGCAAAAGATTTCTCCTCATCCCACCACGTTGCCCCTCGCTGTTTGTCGAAATGACATAAGTGTTTATTTATATCAAACTCACATCATCCAATCAATTCTTCTGAACAGGGGTAACCCGAAACTCTGTTTTATAATTGTTTCGTAATACACCTATAAATTGAAATTGCCCGATTTTTTCGTCGGATAGCAATTTAAAAAGCGCATCAGAACTTTCAATAGCCACATCATTAAAGGAGAATAAAATATCCCCGCTCTGTATCCCGGCTTTATCTGCAGGGCTTCCCTTCGCCACATCAGAAATAAACAGGGCCTGTTTATTAGCTACTTCGGCTATTGTGCGTAATTTGGGTACAATGTCTATCTGTTGTAGTACCAAGCCCAGGTAGGCCCTTCTCACTTTTCCAAAACGTATCAGCTGACTGGCTATATCCTTTGCGGTATTGATGCTGATAGCAAAACATAATCCCTGCGCGCCATTTATGGTGGCTGTGTTAACGCCAATTACTTCGCCATCGGTATTAATTAGCGGCCCACCGGAGTTTCCCGGATTTAAAGCCGCGTCTGTCTGGATCATGCTATCCATCTGACGCCCATTCTGGCTTTGAAGCGTTCGGCCAAGGGCACTTACAACTCCGGCTGTTACGGTATGCTGAAATCCCAGGGGATTCCCAATGGCTATAACCAGCTGACCTATGGCCAAGGCTTCCGAATCGCCCATGTGTACTGGCACAAAGTCCGCTGCCGAAATTTTAAGTATGGCCAGGTCTGTATCGGGGTCCTGACCTATTAGGGTAGCCAGGTGCGTGGCACCATCATGCATTTTAACCTTAATGATCTCTGCCTGCTGCACTACATGACTGTTGGTAAAAAGGTACCCGTCTGAAGAAAAGAGGAACCCTGAGCCCGAGCCAACAGGTTGTTCCTTACCCTTTTGTTGTTTAAAAAGTTCAATTTTGACCACTGCTGTTTTTACTTTCTCTACAGCATTAATAATGGTCGAAGAATACTGATCCATATAAATCCTTTCAGGCAATGGTCCTCAATAAGCGAACCCTTTGAAAAACACTGTTATAATTTCCGTATTCGACGCAGGTTCATTGAAAAAACATGTTGTTTTGTCATTAATTACCTTGTAATGAACCCGATTAAAGGATTGTCTTTTTTTTGTCTTAACAAAAATATTTTACATAGCTTATTAATATTCTTTCCCGGTGTACAACTTATTTAAATATTATTATATTAGCTCTGCCAATTGAAAAAGTGTTATTAGGACAATTAATGTCTGTATAAACCTATTGATAATTAAACATTTACCTGATAATGCCTGGTTGATAAAGTGCACTTATCAACTTTTTATCAGAAACAGCCAATAGTACACAGCACCCTCTTACTCCACCCCTGAGTATTAGGACGTGATATTATTTGCCCTTGCCACGGCATCCCGGTATCGGGTATCGCCTATATCAGCCTTTTTATCGAATTAACCAATTAGTGAAAAATAAACTAAAACAATTGCCTATGGGGAAAATGAGCTAAAACGATTATGTAATGTCAGAGAGGCCATGATTAATGGATTTCCTCCTGAAAGTATCTGCACATCTTATTACACGCATTAATTATTAACTAATTAAAAAAGCTATGAAACACAATTTGGATAGGAGCTATCCCCTGCTAAAAGTTTATAAAACTATTTTGTGCCAACTATTAATAATGCTGATATGGGTGCCATTTTCCCATGCTGATGTTATTAATACCCGGAAAATATCGTCCAAAACGATATCGGAGCGAAAAAATAACCTAAATACTCCTGTTAAAATTTCCGGTAATGTAAGCGATCAGACCACGGGCGAAAAACTGGTAGGCGTATCGGTTATGGTGAAAGGTACCAATAACGGTACGGTGACCGATATTAAAGGAAACTTTACCATTACCGCTCCCGATGACGGAACGCTGGTGGTAACTTACATTGGGTATAATACTTTAGAGGTTCCTGTTAATGGAAAAAATGCCATCAGTATCAAATTGCAAGCCTCATCAAAAGGACTTTCTGAGGTTGTTGTAGTAGGTTATGGCGTACAAAAAAAGGTAACCGTTACAGGCGCTGTAGCCGCTGTAAGAGGGGCCGAGTTGGAAAAATCGCCTACGGTAAACTTGTCAAATACACTGGCCGGTCGTTTACCGGGAGTTACAGCGGTACAATCAAGCGGCGAGCCTGGTTATGATGGATCAGCTATCCACATCCGCGGAACCAACAGCCTGGGCAACAGTGATGCCTTGGTGGTTATTGATGGTGTACCAGACAGGGCCGGAGGTTTGGAGCGTTTAAACTCGGCCGATGTGGAAAGCATATCCGTACTAAAAGATGCCTCTGCGGCTATTTATGGTTCAAGGGCGGCAAATGGTGTTATTCTGATTACCACCAAACATGGTAAATCAGGCAAAACACAACTTTCCTATGATTTTAACCAGGGTTGGGCGCAGGCAACGGTGATACCCAAAATGGCCAATGCAGCAGAGTATGCAACCATGCTCAATGAACTTACTTTATATTCTATTGTTGATCCATCAGAGTGGGGCCCCGCATGGGCGGGATTTCAACAAACGGGTAGCTATAAAGATGTAGACAAATCCAAAATTATCCAGCCTGCCGATATACAGAAGTATCGCGATGGATCGGATCCGCTTGGCCATCCAAATACCGATTGGTTTAAAACCACGTTAAAAAACTGGTCGCCTCAAAGCCGTCATAATCTTCAGTTAAATGGTGGCTCAGAAAACTTCAAATTCCTCACCTCGCTGGGTTATACCAACCAGGATGGTTATTATAAAAACTCCGCGACGGGTTACAAGCAATATGATTTCCGCATAAACCTGGATGCAAAAGTAAATAAGTATATCAATACCAGCGTTGGCGTAACGGCACGTGAGGAAGCCCGTAATTTCCCTACACAAAGCGCGGGCTCTATATTCCGGATGCTGATGCGTGGCAAACCGACAGAGCAGGAGGTTTGGCCCAACGGGCTGCCAGGCCCGGATATTGAAAACGGCCAGAATCCGATTGTGATTACCACCAACAAAACAGGGTATGACAGGGACAGGAGGGATTACTTTCAAACCAATGGAAAGGTAGAAATACAGGTTCCGGGGGTAGAAGGCTTAAAATTAACAGGTACAGCTTCTATTGATAAATATATCAAGCGGGAAAAGGTATGGTCGACACCATGGACGCTGTATTACTGGGATCATCAATCCTTTGAGGCCGATGGTAAAACGCCGGTACTTACGCCCAGTGTACGCTCTACCTTCACCGATCCGCGGCTATCCCAAAGCGACGAAAATAAACTGAATGTTTTACTCGGTGGCTTTGTTAATTACGACCGCACCTTTGGCGATCATACCCTCAACCTGATGGCCGCCGTAACCCGCGAAACCATAAGCGACGATTATTTTAGTGCCTACCGGCGTTATTTTCTTTCGCCCGATGTGGATCAGTTATTTGCCGGTGGCGATGCCGAAAAAGATAATGGCGGTGGTGCTTATGACCGTGCCCGCTTAAGCTATTTTGGCAGGGCGGCCTATAATTATAAACAAAAATACCTGGCCGAGTTTTTATGGCGCTATGATGGGTCATATATTTTTCCCGAAGCACACCGTTTTGGCTTTTTTCCGGGCTTTTTGTTAGGTTATAATATATCGCAGGAAAATTTCTGGAAAAACAATTTTAAGGCCATCAATTACTTAAAGATAAGGGCCTCATACGGCCAAATGGGTGCCGAGCCATATTTTAATAACACCTTGCAGGAAAATCAATACCTGTCAACCTATGGTTTTGGGAGTTATATATTAAACAACCAGGTGGCCAAAACATTATATGAGCTTAGGGTACCCAATCCTAATTTTACCTGGGAAGTAGCCAATAACTACGATATAGGTTTAGAAGGAGAACTGCTCGAAGGGCGCATTAATTTTGAGCTGGATTACTTCTACAACAAACGAACCAATATACTCTGGGCCCGCCAGGGTTCAACGCCTGCCAGTACTGGTATCAGCAACCTTTTACCGCCCGAAAATATAGGCAAGGTTAATAATAAGGGTTACGAGTTTAAGATAGGATATAAAGGAAAGATAGGTGAGCTTAAATATAATGTGAGCATCAACGGCGGATATGCTAAAAATAAGATCATCTACCAGGATGAAGCGCCCGGTGTGCTTCCATATCAGCGGCAAACAGGCATGCCCATCGGATCGCCGCTTTTATATGTTGCCGATGGCGTGTTTAAAGACCAGGCCGAAATCAACGCCAATAAAGTAGATTATAGCGAAATGACCCCCCAGCTTAAACCCGGCGATCTGCGGTTTAAAGATATCAATGGCGATGGCAAAATTAATGGCGACGACCGTAAAATAATGGATATGGGCTTAACCCCCAAGTTTACAGGTGGTTTTGCTATTAACCTGCAGTACCGAATGTTCGACCTGTCGATATTATTCCAGGGCGCAACAGGTGGCTATCTGCCGGTGGATACAGAATCGGGCGATATCGGTAACTATCTGCAATATACCTATGATCACCAGTGGACGGTTGATAAGCCAAGCAGTGTTGACCCGCGTATAGCCAACCGTGGCGATGCCTGGTACTCCCTGGGTAATAAGGCCAATACCTATTTCTACAGAAGTACCAATTATCTCCGCTTAAAAAACGTGGAGTTGGGTTATAATCTGCCCGGTAACATTGCGCAAAAAATTGGCATGGGCAATTTACGGGTATATGTAAGTGGTCTCAACCTCATTACCTGGGACAAATTACATATATGGGATCCGGAGTCGCTTTCTGGTAACGGACAGTATTATCCGCAGTCGAGAATTTTAAATACCGGTGTCAGAGTAACCTTTTAATAACGAAAACCATGAAAAATTTAATCAAACCTATTTTAACTGTATTAATTGTTTCGGGCGCGTTACTTACCTCATGTAAGAAAGACTTTTTAAATACCAAGCCCTTAACAGAAGTGCCTTCTGAAGATACCTGGAAAGACGGCGCTCTTTCCACCGCCTTTGTAAATGAAATTTATAACGGCTTAGGCAACGGAGGCTTTGATGAACAGGAGCTGGCTTCGCTGTCAGATGAGGCTGTATTTACCCATCCCGGCAGAAGTATCAATATCGTTAATGAAGGTACCCTCGGCCCAAGTAATATCGGCTGGACAAACAATACTTACGAATGGGGCAGCATGTATAACCGCATTCGCACCTGTAATGTGGCTTTGCAAAACCTGGCCAAGGCCCCAATTGATCAATCACTCAAAGAACGCCTGCAGGGAGAAGCTCATTTTTTAAGGGCCTATTTTTATCAGCAGTTAGTACGCTATTATGGTGGTATACCTATTATTACCAAGGTTTACCAATTAGGCGAAGCTGATTATTCCGCAGCACGAAACAGTTATGACGATTGTATCAAATTCATTACTGCCGATTGTGATAGCGCTGTTACGCTGCTAACAGGTAAAACTCTGGATAAGGGTCGTACGTCTGTACCGGCTGCTCTGGCTTTAAAATCAAGGGTATTGTTATATGCCGCGAGCGATCTGCACGATATCCCTACCGCGAAAGCCAAATCAAGTGTGATCAGCGGTTACGCCCATCCCGAGCTATTAGGTTACATCAGCGGCGACAGAACGGCTCGTTGGCAGGCGGCAAAAGACGCGGCTAAAGCGGTTTTAGATGCAGCGGGTACCGGCTACAAACTTAATTTAGCTGCACCAGCTTCTTTTGATGATGCCAAAACCAACTATATCTCTATCGCGATGGGCGGTGGCAGTAAAGCCACATTTGTTGACGCAACTGCCGCATCCGAACTTATTTTTGCCCGCTATTTTGTTGCTGGTAAAGACGAGGGCGGAGAAAACGTAGGTTTAAATAATGGCCCAAATGGTTATCACAATTGGGCAGGTAATACACCGGTTGAAAACTTAGTAAGCGACTATGAAAATATCGATGGCACTAAATTCGACTGGAATAACCCGGCCAATAAAGCCGCGCCCTACAAAAACAGGGATCCAAGGTTCTATGCCTCTATTCTGTTTGATGGAGCCGGATGGAAACCACGCGATAAGATCTCTGGTAATGTTGACCCGGCTAATCAAATTCAAACCGGAAGTTACCAGGTAGGCTCGGGCACGCTGGCCGGTCTGGATACCCGCCAAAGCAGTATAGAAAACTGGAACGGCAGCTGGACTGGTTACTACGTGCGGAAGTTTATCGACATAGACCCGAATGTGGTTGATAATAACACCAAGCAGTTTATCCCCTGGCCGTTTTTTAGATATACCGAAGCGGTATTTAACTATGCCGAAGCCTGTATCGAATTAGGTCAGGATGCCGAAGCCCGGACGTGGCTCAACAAGATCCGTTTCCGTGCGGGGATGCCAGCCCTTACAGAATCGGGCGATGCCTTGAGGCAGCGTTACCGCAATGAGCGCCGGGTAGAGATGGTTTACGAAGAACAACGTTACCACGATGCCCGCCGCTGGATGATAGCACCCACAACCCTGGGCCGAAAGCTGATCTTTATAACAGTAACCGGCACCTTAAAGCCTGGTCAAACAGCTCCATCGCCATATAAGCATGACGAAACTGTTTATAACTATACCTATACGCCCGTTATTGATAACAGTATCGAAAACAGGCAATGGCTGGATAAGATGTACTTTTTACCTATCAGTTTAACAGAAGTAAATAAGAACCTCAAATTGATCCAGAATCCGGGATATAATTAAAAAATAGAAAGGCTATTTAATAAATTAATATTTGCAGAAGGCTTTGCCGTTATTAACAGCAAAGCCTTTTGTTTTTTTAATCAATGTAATTAATTTTTAAGCTTTCAAATCGCTATATGGTGCTGAAATTCGCTTAGATTTATTAAAATGGGTATTCATAAGGATTAATACGGCAGGTTTAGTGTAACAAACCCATGATAATTAAAATATTTATTCTTTTTCAGAGCTTAGATTAATAAATTTAGGGGTAAGTCAATACATATGAAAAAAACAATACTTTTTTGCTTTCTCTTTTTTACTCTAAAAATTTCTAATGCTCAGGAAACCTTCCCGGTTAACGGTGCATGGGATATCCGTCCGGGGCAATATGCGTTTACCAATGGTACTATAGTTACCAGTGCTGATCAAACCATAAGTGGCGGCACGCTATTGGTTAAAGACAGGATAATTGAAGCCGTTGGCAAGGATATCCCTATCCCGAAAGGTTACACTGTAGTTAACCTGGATGGGAAATATATTTACCCCGGTCTTATTGATGCCTATACCACCTACGGTATACCAGAACAACCTCGACAAGCTTTCGGCGCCGGTGGTTTCGGTCGGGTTATCGTACCCGTATCCACCAAACCAGGGGCTTATGGTTGGAATGAATCCATCAAGCCTGAGATGAATGCCAAAACGGTATTTCATGGTGATGCAGCAAAGGGCGAAGAGCTAAAGAAAAACGGCTTTAGCACCGTACAATCATTGATACATGATGGCATCGCCCGCGGAACTTCGGTGGTAGTTAGCCTGGCCGATGAGCGCGATAATTTAGTGATGCTGAACGATCAGGCGGCCGCGCATTATTCTTTCAGCAAAGGAACGGCTGCTACCAATTATCCATCATCATTAATGGGGAGCATAGCATTACTCCGTCAAACCTATTATGATGCGCAATGGTATAAAACACAAAAAGCAGAATACAATATTTCGCTGGATGAATTTAACCGTACCCAAAACCTGCCCCAGATTTTCGAAGTAACCGACCCGCAAAGTATTTTACGGGCCGATAAAATAGCCAAAGAGTTTGGCCGCCATTATATTTACAAGACCGATGGGTTGGAATATCGTCGTATCGCCGCGATCAAAGCTACAGGCAGTGAGTTCATTATTCCCGTGAATTTCCCCGAGCCTTATGATGTGGAGGATCCTATAGATGCCCGGACTGTTAAATATGAGCAATTGAAAAACTGGGAATTGGCCCCAACCAATCCCGGGGTTCTGGAAAAAGCAGGTGTGAAATTTGCCATAACATCATACGGACTGACCAATGCCCGTGATTTTTGGACAAACATCAGAACGGCCATCAACTCCGGATTGAGCGAAAAACAGGCGCTAAATTCATTGACAACAATCCCGGCAGAAATACTCGGTGTATCCGGCAAAGTAGGTACTTTAACCAAAGGCAAACTGGCCAGCTTTATTATTACTTCGGGCGAGCTGTTTAAACCGGATAATATCATCTATGAAAACTGGACAGAAGGCCGCCAGTATGTGGTTAGTAAAATGAATATTGCCGACTTACGGGGTAATTATCAGCTTAATGGAACCGGCTTTGCCAATACCACTTTAATCATCAGCGGTACGCCTGGCGTGTATGAGGCGAGTGTTAAACGCTCTGGCACGGATAGCACCCGCACCCGCGGAACTATCACCAGAAATGGCGACCGGGTAAGCATCTATTTTGATTATAAGAAAAGCCCCGAAGGTATCATCCGTCTATCCGGATATATCGCTTCTGCGTCACCCGTAACCTTGAAAGGGGATGCTATATTCCCGGATGGCTCATTAAGTAAATGGACAGCAACGTTTACCGGCGCAGCTTCTGCATCCAGGTCTTCACAGGATACTCCTAAACCTAATGCAAGCGTTGGTCCAGTTATTTATCCGTTCACCGCGTTTGGTAATACCGAAATACCCAAGGCCGAGACTGTGTTATTAAAAAACGGCACCGTTTGGACAAATGAAAAGGATGGCATATTAAAAAACACCGACGTTTTGCTTGAAAATGGCAAAATAAAGGCGATAGGTAAAAACCTTTCGGCAGCAGGCGCAAAAGTGATTGATGCTACGGGCAAGCATATATCTGCCGGTATTGTTGATGAGCACTCACACATCGCTGCAACCGGCGGGATTAACGAAGGCACACAGTCGGTTACCTCGGAGGTTCGCATAGCCGATGTTATTGACGCGGAAGATATCAACCTGTACCGTCAACTGGCAGGCGGGGTAACCACATCACATATATTGCATGGTTCGGCCAATGCTATTGGCGGGCAAACGCAACTGATCAAACACCGTTGGGGCATGCTGCCCGAGGAGATCAAGGTTGCAGGTAGCGATGGCTTTATCAAATTTGCCCTGGGCGAAAACGTAAAAGGTAGCAATAATGGGCCTGTCGCCAATAATTCGGCCCTGCGTTTCCCGCAAACACGTATGGGGGTTGAAGAAGTATATATAGATGCCTTTACACGTGCCAAAGAATACAAAGCTGCCCGCGCCGTAAAAGGAAGCACTACCCGCAGGGATCTGGAGCTGGACGCCCTGGTAGAGATACTGGATAACAAGCGCTTTATTACTTGTCACTCTTATGTACAATCGGAGATCAATATGCTGATGCATGTGGCCGATTCCATGGGTTTTAAGATCAACACTTTCACCCACATATTGGAAGGCTATAAAGTGGCCGATAAAATGAAGGCGCATAATATCGCCGGTTCCACATTTTCGGACTGGTGGGCATACAAAAGCGAAGTGGCCGAGGCTATTCCATACAACGGTAAGCTGATGCATGAGGTAGGTTTGGTAACCGGCTTTAATTCGGATGATGCGGAAATGGCCCGTCGCCTGAACCAGGAAGCCGGGAAAGCCGTAACCTACGGACACATGAGCGAGGAAGACGCTTTAAAACTGGTGACCCTGAACCCGGCAAAAATGATGCACGTAGATAACCGGATAGGCAGTATCAAGCCTGGTAAAGACGCTGATATTGTTTTATGGTCGGCCGATCCGCTGTCTGTTTATGCCGTTGCCGAAAAAACTTTTGTGGATGGCGTATTGTATTGGGACATTGAAAAGGATGTCGAAAAACAAAAAGCCATAGCTGCTGATGAAGCCCGTATCATACAAAAAATGCTGGAAGCAAAAAGCAAGGGCGCTGCTACGCAAAGACCAACTGCTACCCGTCGCAGGCTTTACGAGTGCGAAAGCGTAGAAGAAGATAATTTTGTGGTAGCCGACGACTATACAGAAATGGAGCGGGCAAAACAGGCTGCACGCGAAGCAAGAGACCATAATGAGCAATAATTTCCTATTTAAAATTAACATGAAAAAAACGATATTAAGTTTAGGAGGATTATTGCTTGGCATTTCCTTCTCTTACGGACAAGCGAATATTTCACCAGCCAAACCACAGGCAAAGCCGGTAGTAATTACAGGCGCAACTATACATATTGGTAACGGACAGGTAATTAATAACGGTTACATCACTTTTGTAAAAGGCAAAATTACAGGTATTGGTGAAGGCGCTGCACCAAGCGTTGCCGATGCGGATGTGATTGATGCAACCGGGAAACAGGTATACCCGGGTTTCATTGCACCCATGACCACCTTAGGCCTGATTGAAATAGAAGAGGGTGCCCGTGGTACGGTTGATGATACAGAAACCGGCGACCTTAACCCGCATGTACGCTCCCTGGTAGCCTATAATACCGATTCCAAAGTTATTCCAACGGTGCGTTCCAATGGTATTTTACTGGCTCAGCCTACACCAAATGGCGGGGTAATTTCAGGGGAGTCATCCGTAGTACAGTTAGATGCCTGGAACTGGGAAGATGCGGCATACAAAAAAGATATGGCCATTCACTTAAACTGGCCCGTTGCCGCCAGTGGCCGCGAAAGGAGAGGGGCCGCGTTGCCGGTACCCGGGGTTGTGCAGGAAACACCAGCTCAGCGTGCCCAGAAAAAGATAGATGAGATAACCAGCCTGTTTGAGCAGGCTAAGGCCTATACCGAGATAGCTAAGCCCACGGTAACCAATATCCGCTTTGAGGCTATGCGCGGTTTATTTAACGGTACAAAAAAGCTGTTCATCATTGCTGATAATGCCAAAGAAATAGGGCAGGCAGTAGCCTTCTCCAAACGTTTTGGTATTGCTGCGGTTATTGTGGGTGGTAAGGAATCATACCTGGTTACCGACCTGCTCAGAGACAATAATGTGCCGGTAATCATCCGCGAAACCCAGGCTTTGCCGGATAGGGACGAAGACGATGTTTACCTGCCATACAAATTACCCAAGCTGTTGCAGGATGGGGGCGTACTTTATGGCCTAACCGGAACCGGTTTCTGGCGCCAGCGTAATCTACCATTTGAAGCCGGGCAGGCGGTAGGGTATGGCCTAACCAAAGAGCAGGCCTTATCTATGATCACCCTGAACAACGCCAAAATATTGGGTATCGATAAAACCACAGGTACTTTAGAAACCGGGAAGGATGCCAACCTTTTTATATCCAAAGGAGATGCCCTGGATATGATAGGACTGGATGTGGAAACCGCTTTTATACAAGGTCGTAACATCAACCTGGATAACCTCCACAAACAGCTTTACAAAAAGTTTAGCGACAAATATGGCTTAAAGTTATAATTGATTTTTGAGTCATAAAAGTGGGGTTACATGGTTTACACTTTTTATGGTTTACATTTAGTTAACTAATTTAAAATCAAATATTTAAATATATTTTATAGCGATAAAGTGGGTTTACATGTAAACCCACTTTATTTGCTTAAAAGAGGTTTTGCGGGTAAAGGTATAATGAAAGAATGCGGGCTGTCACCCTGAGCTCCGCCGAAGGGTGGAGCGCAGAGGCCTGCCACCATGCTTCGACGGAGCTCAGCATGACAGCTATCAAAAGAGCCAGAGCCCTTGTGCGATTCCTTCCCTGGGGAAGGGGAGGAAGGGGGTTATGGAACAGGATAAGCATCGCGCGTAGAAACCCCTCCCTGCCGCCACACAGTTCATCGCACCCCTCCCGTGGGCTACGGTGTGTACTCATCTTTTAGTTAAATCCCCCAATAGGGGGAATAGCTTTGTAGAAAACAGATAGTTATGTGCTTTTTGCTCCGGTAGGCGCAAAACATCTGCTCCCAGATCCAGGCCCATGTATAGGTTTTGCACCTGACGGAGCAAAAATATCTCACGAAAATGATATGCTACAAAGCTTTAGCTCCTAATGGAACATATTACGTCCCATCAGGGTCTCCTGAAAGGAACCCAATGTTAACCCTGGTCAATACAAGATGCAGGATACTTTTACATAAAGCGATGTTAACAAATTGTTTAAAAAAACTTGTTCGTTCTTTTAATTGCCTGTTAGTTTAATTTTATAAATTGCCGGGGTAATATGAGTAAATACTTGATCCTCCTTCTTTTTATAGGCCTTACCACATCGCTGTTCTCCAAAACGCATGTGCGCAGATTTAAATTAACTCATAAAATAAAGCATGTAAATGCCAGTTTATCAACAGATAGCGTTTCGGCGGATACGCTTTTACATTTCGCCCAAACCCTTTTAGGTACCCGGTATCGTTCCAGATGTTCCGATCCATCAGTGGGTTTCGATTGCTCTGGCTTTGTTAGTTATGTTTTCAAGAAATTCAACTTTAATGTGCCCCGCTCATCATGCGAGTTTATCGGTGTAGGCACAAAAATAAGATTAGAGGATGCCCGGCCGGGTGATATTATCCTGTTTACAGGCACCAAGAAACATACCCGCCGGATTGGCCATGTAGGCATCGTATATTGCAACTCCAGCGACGAGTTTAAATTTATCCACTCCACATCGGGCAAAGAACATGGCGTTACCATATCCAATATGGACGAAAGGTATAAACGTCGCTTTGTACAGGTTATCCGCTTATTAATTTAACAAATTATCCATCCAATTTGATATAAAAAAAGCTTCTTTGATGACCAAAGAAGCTTTTTTTATGACGATTTTCCGTCCTTTTAACAAATAATTTAATTCTTCTGTTGGGAAAGAAAGGTAATGAGCGAAGCGAATTCCTCGTACGATAACGCGTTGGCCAAACCTGTTGGCATCATGGAGGTTTTTAATTCTTTACGACTGATCACATCAGCAGCTTTGATGGTAAATACATTGCCGGTTATATCCCGCATCACAATTTTTTGTGCCGATTCTTCGGTAATAAAGCCCATATAGTTTTTGTTTCCTTTGGCAGATATCATAATGGTGGCAAAACCCTGCGAAATGGAAGCGTTGGGTTTAAGAACCGACTCCGCAATTTGCTGCCTGGTCATGATCGAGCCTATCTGCCCCATAAAGGGTCCTTTCAGCTTTTCGCCCCGGGTGAGGCTATGGCAGGCGATGCAACCCTGGCGAGCAAAAAGAGCTTTACCTTTTAAGGGATCACCCTTTATTTTAGCGATCATGATCATCACATCCTCGATAGAGGATTTTCCGATCTGGCCTTTTTTATTGGTGATCTTGGCCAGGTCGATCTTAACTTCTTTCTGGGTAGTAGCTTTTTCTTCGCCGCCAAATGCTGTTATGCCCATTTGATGGCGGGCATTTAAATTGGCATAAAATTGTTTCCCAGCAGGGCCCGATTTTGTCCATTGGGATTTTAAAAACTGCTCAATTTGAACTGAACCAGCCCAGGTAACCCCTTTGTAAATTGGCCCGTGCGAATCTGGTCTGGTACCCCACCACCAGGAAGCATCGTAATCAGCCTCCTTTTTATAAAGGCGTGACAGGGTTACGAGTATCTGTTTTTTAGTTTTATCATCCTTCACTTTGGTGTAGGCTTTAATTAAACCATCAACGGCTTTCGCATCATACATATACCGTAAAGCCCATAAAGCCAGGGTTGAGTTTGGGGTGCCGATGGCATTTACACAAGCATCAACCGCGTTCATGCTCACCAATGCCTTTGCCGCAAGGTGCGGCAGTATAATAGGCGAATTCGGCTTGGCATGAGGGCCTTCTTCGTTTTTGGCTGGCGCCACAAAGGAAGCCGGAACCGGTGTTGCCAATAAGGCCTGCGCCGCGGCTATCCTCCCCAGACGATTCAGACCTACGATAGCTGCTGCTTCAACACGTTCAGATGGATCTTTCAATCCGGCTAAAAACGGCTCAATAGGTACGTTTTGAATGCCCGGCTTTCTATCGGCCAATGCCCTTAACGCAAATTCTTTCAGATCTTTATCTTTAGTAAGCTGCACTAACGCAGGTATGCCATTTTCACGGGTAGCCTGGGCGTAAGTGTAAACACCAGCTACGCGCGCATATAACGGCAGGCTTGCATCGTTAGCGATCCCTAATGATAGTTTACCGGCCTCTTCAGCATGATGAGCAAGGAGCTCCTGGGACGCGTTTAACCTGGCCACGGCACTTGCCGATTTCAATAAGTTTGCCAGATCACTTGCAGAAGCTGTTTTAAGATCAGGGAAAGCTTTGTAGGTCCAATCTTTAGGTACGGCTCTTACCACATAACCCTTGGCAGCATCGCCTGAATAACCGGCGCCATCCCAGGCCGATAGATAAAGCCTTCCGGATCCATCCACATCCAAATCTGTAATTTGCGGTAACTGGATAAATTCTTCTTCTTTTTGCTGAAAGCTGGCGCCATCGGGTTTTATACGATTGATATACAATTCGCTTCGTCCCCAATCGGCGGTCATGGGTACGTGGTTGTATTTTTCTGGCCAGGTAGGTTCGTCCATAAATAAAGATCCCGTGCCCGATCCACCACCTAAATCAACCAGAGCCGGTAAGATCTCATCTGTAAAGTGCTGAAACAATACCGGGTACCCGTACTCGCCTGATTGGATGTGATGAGAAAAGCGGATGTTCCAACCACCACCGTCATTGGTATTGTCGCGGGTAAAAACGTTCATGTAAGGATCGATAGCGACATCATAAATATTCCGGGTGCCATGGGTGTAGATCTCCATCTCGGTTCCATCGGGGCGTACCCGAACGATGCCGCCGCCCAGCATGGTTAATTTTTTACCGCTGCGGTCTACGGCATCATGAAATCCAAAATCGCCCACGGCAATATATATCCAGCCGTCGATACCCATGCGTATACCATTGGTAGCATGGTCTGTACCGCGTTCGGCCAGCATGTGGGCATTGCTGATATGTTCAATAAGCGGTTTTGGCGGCCCGTCGGCAATACCGTCCTGGTCTTTATCTGTAAAAACTTCCAGGTTCATGCCTGTAGCTTTGCCTGTTTCTTTGGAAAATACGGTATGCATTACAAAAACCTGGTCGCCCATTACCAGGATACCGCGTGGATCATCAACTTCGGCAAATTCTGTATGCTTGTCTATCTTGCCATCATTGTCACTATCAACCAGCCTGATGATTTTCCCTTTACCGGGAGTTTTGCCTAAGGAACCTATCATATCCACACCAACAAATACCTCACCGGTTGGCGCTGTGGCAATACATGCCGGACTTGGGGTAAGATCCGGGCCGGCAAACCGGGCAATGGTTAATCCATCGGGCCCATGTGAGGTATCTCTTTGCCCGATAGTTGATGCTTGGCTTTGATTTAGCAAAGGATGCTTACTTTGTGATTGATCTTCTTGTAAAAAAGTACCTGCGAAATACCGGAGTATACCCAAAAAAACAACGACAAAAAGCAGGTTGAAAGAAAGTTTTAGCATAAGGTTAAAAATTTTAGGAAATAATTTTGCTGTTACGCGGATAAATTTATGCGTTTCATTTCATGATCTCTTCATTTTTTTTACCCAATTTAACGTAGATGACTGGGGCCGACTGATAGACTAAATCGTTTTTAGTTTCTTTATAATTGAATTGTTTAATACATTTATTCCTTTACAATAAAATATGAAACAAATAGCTTCATTTCTGGTACTTTCCGCTACGTCTTTAGTGGCATTTTCCCAGGAACCAAACACTAAACTCAATCTGGCAACACCAAAGCCCGAGTTTACAATTCTCAAAAATAACCAGGCAACACCGGTTAAAAATCAAGGCAATTCCGGTACTTGCTGGTGTTTTGCTACCACGTCGCTTGTGGAAAGCGAAATGCTTTCTAAAAAGGAAAAAGACCCGGACCTATCTGAAGTGTACACGGTATATAATTTATATATAGATAAAGCCGAAAAGTACATTCGCAGGCGTGGTAACACACGGTTTACCGAGGGCGGCATACAGCAGGATGTAATGTTTGCTGCCGATAACTTTGGCTCCGTGCCACAAGAAATTTACCCGGGTGTTGGCCGCGATACGGTATTAAACCACGATGGGCAAATGGAAGCTAAATTGAAAGCTTACCTGGATGATTTGCTGAAGAATAATCCTGATACCATTCCAGCAGCCTGGAAAGTAAACTATAAATCAATTTTAAACAGCTACCTTGGGACTCCACCGGCAACTTTTAGCTATAACGGGAAAACTTATACGCCAAAATCGTATGCGGCAGAGTTTGTTCCGCTTAAACTTTCGGGCTACATAGGGCTAACTTCGTTCAAGCATCACCCTTACAATACCACTTTTGCTATCGAAATTCCGGATAATTATAACAGTAACATGTTTTATAATTTACCGCTTGATGAATTTATAAAAACCGTTAAAACAGCTGTAATGCAAGGTTATACCGTAGCCTGGGATGCCGATGTAAGTAATAAGGGTTTCCAGATGAAAAAAGGGTTTGCCAAATGGGTTGATAAGGACGACGAATCAAAAGATTTTGCAACTTTTACGGAGAAAACACCAACGGCCGAAATTCGCCAGGATTTGTTTGACAGACAGGTTACCCAGGATGATCACCTGATGCAGATAACAGGTCTTGCTAAAGACAGCAAAGGTAATGAGTACTTTATAGTGAAAAATTCATGGGGTAAAGGTGCGAGCCCTTTTGCCGGTTATTTATATGTGAGCATACCTTATTTTGCCATAAATACCATATCGGTAGTTGTAAACAAAAAAGCTATACCTGCATCTTTGATAGCAAATGTTGGTGACTGATAAGCAGTTTTTTCTGCCCCGGTTTTAAATGCATGAGAGGTTTCCTGAATGAAATGATATCGGGAAACCTCTTATAATAAAGTTAGCTGTCGGATAAACCGGGCTGTTATTAATGTAGCGTATCAATCTTTATCGCATTGAGCAATTGCCGGTAATGTACAATAAGATCGGCAAGGGTAAACCCCCGGTTTAAGCCGCTGGGGTTTGGTAACACCCATACTTTAGCCCCACAGAAATCCTCGGGTTGATGTCCCCACATAATCTGCTTTTTTCCGGAGAAAGCCATGTAGGCAGGTTTGCCGAGGAAGGCTATATATTGAGGTTGAAAACGCGTCATTTTGATTTTAAAGGTTTCGATGGAATTGTCGAACTCTTCTTTTGAAAGCTCATCTGCCCGGGATGTGGCCCTTGCCACGGCAGTGGTCAGTCCATAACCAAAATCAAGAATAGTGGCATCATTCAGGGCTTCAATTTCATATGGCGTAAAACCCGCCTGGTACAAAACTTTCCAGAAACGGTTACTTCGCCCCGAAAAATGGTGGCCATCCCATGCCGATTTTAAACCGGGATTGATCCCACAAAAGATCACTGTCAAGTCTTTGATAATAAGATCGGTTAGTATTGGCGGCATTGGATAAGTATAATCAAAATAAACTGGTGTAAACGCTACAGATTAACGGCTGATTTTCTATAGGTAATATCCAAAATTTCTATCCAATAAATGGGGCGTTTTTTAAGGTAATTTTTAATCAACGCGTAAAATAAATTTTACAATTTAATAATGTAAAGAAAAAATACCTATAATTGTTTATTTAACACCAATTGTGTTTGTGTGGTCCCAATGAGTTCTTATGAATTATTTTCAGATACAGAATTGACCCTTTTACTCAGGAAGGGCGACGTGACCGCTTTTTCAGAAATACACAGCCGGTATTATCCCTTACTATACAAGCACGCTTACAAGCGATTACAGGACCGGGAAGAAGTTAAAGACATTTTGCAGGAACTATTTTCGTCTATTTGGCACAACAGGACCGCATTTAACCTGAGTACAAGTCTGTCTGCATATCTGTATACCGCCGTCCGCAACCGGATTCTGAATATTTATAAGCATCATAAGATCAAATCTGATTATGTTGCTTCGCTTCAAAGCTTTATCGATAACAATCAAGTGCCGGAGCCCGATGAAAATGTGAGGATAAAACAACTGATCGAGCTTATAGAGACAGAAGTTGCTAAACTACCAACGCAAATGCGCCGCATATTTGAAATGAGCCGCAATGCCAATCTATCGCACCAGCAAATAGCCGATGAGCTCAACATCAGTCCGCTTACGGTACGTAAACAGGTAAACAATTCCCTTAAAATTTTAAGGGTTAAGCTGGGTACGCATTTTTTTATGATTTTTTTTTAATTCCGTCTACTCCCTCCGCCGGGCTGAGTTGTCTTTAGTATGATCAAGCGCTATATCCTGTATAGACCATGCATAAAAACAACGCAGAAGATTTATTACGACGGTACCATAACGGACAGGTTTCTGAAGAAGAAAAAGCCTGGGTAGAAACCTGGTACCTGCACATGAAAACCGATGACCAGACTGATGAGTTGACCGACGATGTTATGGAACACGACCGGCAGCAAAGCCTGGATGCATTGCTGCACGATATTAACGCACCTCGCCATACACGCCTGTGGCCCCGGTTGGTAGCCGCGGCAGTAATTATAATGATACTGGCCGGTATTTATGCCTTAAACCACAGGCAAAAAACACCACAAACCGTTGCTGCTACTAAGCCGGTAGTACATGATTTTGCACCCGGTAGCAACAAAGTGATCCTGACGCTTTCAAACGGCAGCAAAATAGAGCTAAACGATGCTAAAAAGGGTAAAGTAGCTGATGAAGGTGGTACCCTTATCAATAAAACTGCCGACGGGCAAATCAGTTACGCGAAACAGGAGGGGGCAGATCATCTCAAAAATCAACAGCTTTTTAATACGGCGGCAACCCCGCGCGGCGGGCAATATCAGTTGGTATTGGCCGATGGTACACGGGTTTGGCTGAATGCTGCTTCATCGGTTAAATATCCGGTTGAGTTTTCGGGTTCGGAACGTAAGGTAGAATTGACCGGCGAGGCTTATTTTGAAGTTGCCCATGATCAGAAACGCCCTTTCCGGGTGGTATCAAACGGGCAGATGGTTGAGGTGTTGGGCACGCATTTCAATATCAATGCTTATGATAATGAGCAGGCAGTTAAGACCACCCTGCTGCAGGGCAGTGTACGTATTGTAGCCGGTGCTAATATCAAAACGATAAAGCCCGGCGAACAGGCGCAGTTAAAACACGGCCAGGTAACGGTGAATGCAGTAGATACCGACGAGGCCGTGGCCTGGAAAAACGGTTTCTTTAATTTTAATGATGCCGATATAGGTACCGTGATGCGGCAGCTTACCCGCTGGTATGATCTGGAAGTGAAATATGAGGGCAGCATTCCGCAGCGGCAGTTTACGGGCGAAATCTCCAGAAATGTTACTGCCCGCCAGATCCTGGACATTTTAAGCTTTAAAAAAATTCACTATCGGATAGATGGGAACACCATAGTGATAACACCATAACAGAATATTCACCTAATTAATTTAAAATGAAAAGAAAAATACTACAAATGTCTTAACCAGACCACCTCAACAAGGGAGTTCAAAAAAAAGCGTACCCCGACGGCAATCGGAATACGCAAACATTTGAGCCAACCCGTTCCCCAAAAGGAAAAAATGCGAAGCTTAATCAGTATTAACCCAAACTCATCAAAAGTATGAATTTAAATGCTTTTTCTATAGCTGGCCGTAAACAGCGGCTGCTTAAAAAAATTCTCCTGGTTATGAAATTGACCACCTTTATTCTGTTCTTAGGATTACTGCAGTGCAGCGCCAGCGCGTTCAGTCAAAAGATCAGCCTTAATGAAACCAATGCGCCCCTTCAAAAAGTATTGAAAAGCATTAACAAGCAAACCGGTTATGTTTTCTTTTACGACTCAAAAGATGTACGCAATAAAAATGTATCCATTAATGTAAAAGATGCCTCGCTTGATGAGGCCTTGAGCGCATGTCTTAAAAATATGCAGCTAACCTATAAACTGGTTAACAAAACTATCCTTTTACAGGAAAAGGAGACAGCACAGGCAAATGAGCCGGCAGCAGCGGTTGTTGCTATCCCGGTGAGCGGTCAGGTTTTTGATGAAAAAAACAATCCATTGCCTGGCGTAACCATAAAGATCAAAGGCGCTAATGGGGCGGCCATTACCGATATCGACGGTAAGTTTAAACTGGATGTGCCGGATAACAAAGCCATCCTGGTGTTCTCCTACATTGGCTTTACAACTGTTGAATTGCCCGTAGGGTCAGCATCTATGGCCGTACACCTGCAACCAGATCTTAGCAAACTAAGCGAGGTTGTCGTAGTAGGTTACGGTACGCAAAAGAAAGTGAACTTAACAGGTTCCATAGCCACAGTAAACAGCGACAAATTAGAGAACCGCCCAATGGTAAACCTGGGCGATGGCTTGCAAGGTCTTGTACCAAACTTAAATGTAAGTCTTGGTGGTGGCCAACCGGGTACAGCTGCAACATTCAACGTACGTGGTGGTACCACGCTTAACCTGTCGTCGCAGGCGGTGAGTACAACTCCATTGGTATTGGTTGATGGTGTTGCCCGTGACCCTAACCTGATTGATCCGAATGATGTGGCCAGCGTAACGGTATTGAAAGATGCTGCATCCGCGTCTATTTACGGCGGCAGGGCAGCCAATGGCGTGATCCTGATCACCACCAAAACAGGCAAAGCCGGGCCAACAAAGGTTAGTTATTCGGGTTCGTACACGATATCAAGACCTACGCGCCTGGTGCAGCAGGTAAACTCCCTGGAGTATATTAAAATGTTTAATGAAGCTAACCGCACGGGTCTAAAAAGCGGGGGGTATTCAACCACACCATTTACCGCGCTCGACTCTACCATGGCTACGGCTTATTTTAATGATCCGGCAAATAATCCTACCGGTTACCCAGATCCGGGCAATCCAAAAAGATACCGTTATGTGGGTAATACCGACTGGACAAAAGTACTATACCCAGGCTGGGCTCCGCAGCAGCAGCACAATGTATCGGTTTCGGGTGGTGAAGGTAAAACTTCGTTTTTGGGTAGCATGGGTTATTTCAGACAGGATGGTTTAGAGAAATCGGCCAACCAGGTTTATCAGCGTTATACCCCTACCATAAAGGTTAACTCTGACGTGGCCAAATGGTTAACGCTGGGTTTAAACATGAGCATGACGCATACCGATAATAACCAACCGGCAGCAACGCGTATAAACCAGGGCGGTGCATGGCTGTATTCCAACATCCCACCGGTAATGCCGGTATATAACCCCGATGGTAACTTTGCCGGTCAGGGTAATTACACCAATCCGCTGGCAGTTAATGCGCTGTCGGGCAGGGATATCGACTCGCAAAATGATTTCTGGACAACAGGCCGCGTGGTGATCAAACCCATCAACCACGTATCTGTAAATGTAGATTACACCTGGAATGCACTGAACGATAACCGCAAAGCCAACCTGATACCATTTAATGAGTATGGGGTTAATGGCGCGTTCCTGGATATTTATCCATGGACAAACCCATCGCAGGTTATCGAAAACAAAACCAACAATAATTACAACGCTTTAAATGCATTTGCCACATATGAAAACACCTTTGGCAAGCATTACGTTAAGGCCCTGGTAGGTTACAACCAGGAATATCAACACTATCAGTTAGGCAGTACGCTGGTTAAAAACCTCATCGATCCTAACCTGCCTGCATCGGGTATCAATAATGACCCTCAGCCGCAGGTGGGTAGCGTAGAGACCGAATATGCCCTGGTAGGTACCTTTTCAAGATTGAACTATATTTATGATAATAAATACCTGGTCGAGATCAATGCCCGGTATGATGGTACATCACGTTTCCAGCCCAATAGCCGCTATTCATTCTCGCCTTCAGCCTCAATAGGTTGGAATGTGGCCGAAGAATCGTTTATGGAAGGCATTAAAGGTACCTTGAATCAGTTAAAAATAAGGGCGTCATACGGTCAGTTGCCCAATCAATTGGTACCGGGTGTAGGTTCAACCGGGCAGATGCTGAATATGCTGGCCAGCTCCGTTGCTTCATCGGCCTATCAATATCCTTATATAGCTGTACAACAAACAGGTTTGGTTAATTACCTGCTGAACGGCCAGCAAGGTGTTATGGTAGCATCGCCGGGCCTGGTAAGCTCATCATTTACCTGGGAAAAGGTACAAACCAAAAATCTGGGTCTGGATTACTCCTTGTTTAATGACAAGCTGAACGGCTCGTTTGATTATTTTGTTACCAATATTAAAGACATATTGGTACCGGGACAGCAATTACCATCAACCCTGGGCGCGCCGGTTCCGCCAAGTAATTCGGCCAATGTAAGCTCACATGGTTGGGAATTTAGTTTGAACTGGAGAGACAAGATCAATGAGTTGAACTATAGTTTAACGCTGGGTCTGTCAAATACTTCCAACACCCGTGTAACCAAGTATAACGGTAACCCAACCAACAGCATCAATGATTTTATACAGGGGCAGGACCTGGGTAATATCTACGGCTATGTGAATGATGGTTTTTATAAAACCGATGCAGAGGCTGCCGCTGTAGATAACTCTGCCCTGGCCGGGTACAAATGGCTTGCCGGCGATATCAAATATAAAGACCTTAACGGCGATGGCAAGATAAACTATGGTAACAATACCCTGGGTAACATGGGCGATAAAAAGCTGATAGGCAACACCACGGCACATTACAAATTCGGGTTTAACCTCAACCTGTCATACAAAAACTTTGATTTTGCCACCTTTATACAAGGAGTATTAAAACAGGATTTTTATCCTAATGAGTATGTGTTCTATGCTTTCAGAGATGATGAATACAGTATCCCATCACAAATGACCACCAATTACTGGACACCTACTAATACCAACGCTTATTATCCGCGTATCAGGTTTAGTGGCGGCGGTAATGAACAGGCTCAGGATAAGTATATCCTGAATGCCGGTTATGCGCGGGTTAAGCAATTAACATTGGGTTATAGCCTGCCAGCCATGATGGTAAAAAATATTAAGCTGCAAAAATTAAGGGTATATGTAACAGGTGCCAACTTATTCACCTTTACCTCGCTCAATAAAAGCTATGATCCGGAAACGGCTACATCTTTTGGCACTTATCCGCTTAACAAATCATTGTCATTTGGTGTGCAGGCTTCGTTTTAATCAAAGCATAATAATTAAATGGGTTTAAAAATTACAACAATGAAAAATAAATATATCCTATATATAGCTTGTGCCGCATTAGGCATGGTTGCTTCCTGTAAACGGGAAAGCTTCCTTAACCGCACACCGAAGAGTGATATCATCCCGGAGAATTTTTTCAAAAATGAAACCGATCTGCAATTGTATTGCAACCAGTATTACCCGGCATTAACCATTCAAAACTTTTTGAAGCTGGACGATAACTCTGACGATAAAGCTAATGCAAGTATCAACGCTCTTTTGGCCGGTACTTACACCGTTCCCAGCACGGCTACGCATAATTATTCGGGCAGTACTACCTTAAATTTTGATTCCAATAATATTGGTGGTACCGTAAATGTTAACCAATCTGGTACCGACTGGGATTTTGCGCTCATCAGGGCTTGCAATTTCTTCCTGGCCAATTATCAAAAAGCCGCCCTGCCCGATGCCACTAAAAACATCTACGTAGGCGAAACCCTGTTTTTCAGGGCCAATGATTTCTGGAAAAAGGTAAAAGCCTTTGGCGATGTGCCCTATGTAAACCGTTATATTGTTGACACCTCCAAATCTGTACTGTACGGCCCAAGGATGCCGCACAAACAGGTAATGGATTCGGTATTAAAAGATATCAACTTTGCGGTAAACAACCTGCCGGTAACACCTGCCGATGGCCGTTTGGGTAAATATGCAGCCCTGGCTTTGAAAGCACGCGTTTGTTTATGGGAAGGCACTTACCGCAAATACTTTGGTGTGGGCGACGAAACCACTTACCTGCAGGCCGCCAGTGACGCCGCCGAGCAGATCATGAACTCGGGCTTGTATAAGCTTTACACCACCGGTAACCCGCAATCAGATTATTATAATTTATTTATACAAGACGAGTTAAAGGGTAATCCTGAAGCGATATTGCCGATGCGCTACCTGCAAAGTATATTGATGAATGGTATCGACCGTTCATTGGGCGAGGCTGGTGATGGCTACAGCAAGGATTTTGTAAACTCTATTTTGTGTTCAGATGGATTGCCAACCTCGCTAAGCCCGTTGTATAAAGGTGATGATACACCCGAAAACGAATCGACCAACCGCGACCCACGTTATAAACAACAGATAGCAACCCGGGGCTTCGATTTCCTGGCCGGCGATCTGATCACCCTGCCCCGTATCGGTACTACAGTAACTTCAACCGGTTATCAGCCAATAAAGGGGCGTTCCAACAGCCTGGCAGCCTGGAACGCCAATGCGTCTGTTTATGATTTCTTTATTTTTCGTTATGCCGAGGTATTGCTGATTGAGGCAGAAGCGAAAGCCGAGCTTGGACTGGCCACGCAAACAGTAATTGACAATACCATCAATAAACTGCGCGATAGGGTGGGTATGCCGCATATGATCATCGCCAACCTGGTTAAAGATCCTAAATCGAATTTTCCAACGCTTCCGGTACTCATTGACGAGATCCGTCGTGAGCGCCGTGTGGAGCTGGGATCGGAAGGTTTCCGTTTTGATGATATCAAAAGGTGGCATGCGGGTACGCTGATCAATAACCCCAACACTATTCTGGGTATGAAACTTACCCCTGCGCTGCGTACGCAATATGCCGCCGAAAATAAGGATGTGACCAACGTAGTTGTTGATGCCAATAACTATATCCGTATCTACCCCGGCACCACCACCCGCAGCTGGAATGATAAAATGTACTTGTTGCCCATCCCAACACAGGAGATTACGCTTAACCCAAACATTAAGCAAAACCCAGGCTGGTAACAGTATCTGAAGTATAGCACATTAAAAAATACACAGGCTTGTTTGATAACCCTTCGGGGCGAATCAACAAGCCTTTTTTATGCAAACTGGAATGGTTTTATTTATTGAAAATTAAGTGTAATTTAAACACTTTTTATTGGAAGAATGATACACAACAAGCCAATTACGTCGCTGACTTTATTTCTACTGTTATTTATTACAGCCTTCAATTGCCCGGCACAAAATAGATTCATTAAAAACCCTATTACAGAAGGATATTATGCCGATCCAACGGTGGTGAAGGATAAGGGGGTATATTATATTTATGCTACCATTGATCCCTGGGGTGCTAGGGAACTTGGGGTTTTAGAAACCCGGGATTTTAAAACGTTTGTGCGCAGGCATATCAACTGGCCTACTAAAGAGGCATGTACAAGTGCAACTTCTGGCGATGCCATGGTATGGGCGCCATCGGTACGGAAGTACAAAGGAAAGTTTTACATGTATGTAGCCGTAGGCAGCGAGATTTGGGCGGGAGTAAGCGATCATCCACTTGGTCCCTGGAAAAACGCGAAGACTGATCATTCGCCCCTGATCACCAAAACCGATTTTCCAAAGGTGCACAATATCGACGCGGATTGTTTTATTGACGATAACGGCGATGTCTACCTGTATTGGGGCTCCGGGTTTAACTGGATAAACGGGCACTGTATGGCCGTTAAACTAAAAAAAGATATGGTAAGTTTTGATGGCGCTCCAAGAGATATCACACCGCCCCATTATTTTGAAGCGCCTCATATGCTAAAGCGAAACGGCATATACTATTTGATGTACTCTTATGGAAAAGCTATCGACGGCACCTACCAGGTCATGTACTCAACAGGTAACACACCTTTTGGGCCATGGACGGAAGGCCCACATGACCCGATACTTTCTACCTCACCAGATAGTACCACTCTGGGGCCAGGGCATCACACTGTTTTTAAAGAAAAAGATCAATATTATATTTTATATCATCGCATCCATCCGCAAAAAGAGCAGTACGTGCTGAGAGAGCTATGTTTAGATAGCCTGAATTTTGATAAAAAAGGCGATATATTAAAAATTAAGCCATCAGGCGTACATTCCTTTATTAAATAAAGATTTTAGATCAATCCCACTGGCTTAAAACAAACTAACCTGTTCGGTTCCGGGGCTTTGTAACTCATGCTGATAGGTACGGATCAAACCGATCAGTTCCGGTCCGTATTGCGTTGCTTTCTGCATCCCAATGCCTTTGATGCTGCTAAGCGCTTTAAGTGTATCCGGTAGTTTTTCTGCTATAGCCAGCATCGTCTTTTCAGAAAGTACCATGTTAGGCATGATGTTTTCCTTGACGGCCATTCTCTCCCGCCACTCCAGTATTTGTTCGTAAAGCTTTTCATTGGGCGGTGCGTTCAAAGCTTTCAGATAGGAGCGGTCATGCGTTTTAACTTTGTCTTTAGTCTGTTCCAGATAGGCGGCCGCTGTAAAAGGAGTCTGCGCGAAGTATTCCATTAGCCGGATACGGTTCATTAACCAAACCATAAGTTGATCAGCCTTTTTAGCTAATTCTTTTGATTGCCCGATGAGGTCTGGCAACAGTTGATGCAAGCTTCCGGTAGCCGCGGTCAGTTTTTCAAGGAAATAAGTGGCGGCCTGTACACTGCGTTCGGTATTGAGCTGTTTGGTGAATTTGGCAGCAACGCTGATAATGTCTTTTTCCAGGTCGGGGAGTAATATCCTGAAGCCCTTGATCCGGGTTTCCAGCGCAGCGAAATTAAATAACTCGCCAAGCAAATACTTTTCATAAAGCACCTGGTCGCGCCGGAATGTGTCTGCATCGGGCGTAGTCAAAGCAGCCTGCTCATTAAAACGGATAACCGCCGGATCGCCAATAATATTATGGGCGCTTATGGGGTTACGTAATACCATGCCCGATAAAGTACGGCAACGACTCAGCGCAACATAGGCCTGCCCCGAAGCAAAAGCCTCACTCACATCAATAATGGCTTTATCAAAAGTTAAGCCCTGGCTTTTATGGATAGTGATAGCCCAGGCCAGTTTTAAGGGGATCTGTGCAAAACTGCCGGAATTGCTTTCACTGATAGCCTCACCGTCTAGTTGATACTTTACATTTGTCCATTCCGCGGCTTCTACCTCAATCTCTTTATCATTAGAGTTGCATTGAACAAATACGGTATTACCCTCAACGCGACTAACGGTACCAATCTTGCCATTATAATACAGCTTTTCGGCCGAACCATCATTTTTTACAAACATAACCTGCGCACCAATCTTGAGTTTAAGCTTAGTTTCGGTAGGGTAGGCATCTTTGGGAAAATCGCCGCGTATGGTGGCTGCAAATTCAAATTCCTGCCCCTGCAGGGCTTCCAGGAATTCGGTATTTACTTGTTGGGCAATGCTGTTGTGGGTAGTCAGGGTAATATAGGGATCATCGGTGGCTGGCCGAAAGTCGGGCACGTAGCGGGCATTCAATAATCTTAAACTTTCCTCGCTGATCTGCTGGTTGCGCACTTCATTCAGGATATCAACAAAGGCTTGTTCTTTTTGGCGATAGATATGGTTCAGTTCGATGCGGACATAAGCGGCCTTTTGCATAGCCAGCGCGCTGAAAAAATAAGGGGTCGCATAGTAACGACTTAATAACATCCATTCATCATCGCGGATGATGGGGCTCAGCTGCGAAAGATCCCCGATCAATAATAGCTGTACGCCACCAAAAGGATGGGGCGATTCTTTAACGTTCCGCAGGATGAGGTCTATCTGGTCGAGCACATCCGGTCGTACCATACTGATCTCGTCAATGATCAGCAATTCCAAATTATCCAGTAACTCCTTTTTTTCCGGGCCGTAATGAACGTCGGGCCGGTCATTTCCACCGGGTAAAAGAGGTCCGAATGGTAGCTGGAACAGGGAATGGATGGTCATCCCACCCGCGTTAATAGCTGCCACACCGGTTGGCGCCGCTACGGCCAGTTTCTTTTTTGAGCTGAGTTTTAAATTTTGCAGAAAAGTGGTTTTACCGGTGCCCGCCTTACCTGTAAGGAAAACAACCGTATTGGTTAATTCCAGGTAATCGGCGGCCAGTTGCATCGCGGGGTTAAGTTCAGTCATTCGTTTACAATAATAACATTAGCTTCTGATATATTAAATCATAGATGGTAAAGTTAATACTAAAAATATTAGTATTTTATTATCTTTGAAAAAATTAGAACCGTTAAAAATGATCACGCACAGCTATCTGACCAGGGAGGCTAAAGCTTTTGTAAAGCGTATCAATGGCCCCGACGAAATTATACGGGTAGTGCCAGACCAGCCGCCCGGCAAAGTAGCCCAATGCTACCAGCTGTATACTGCTTTTGAAGAAAGGCCCGACAATCTGGGTCGCATTTTATTTGATAAGCAGGGGTATTGGATATATGACGGCGACTTGTTAACCGTTGAGGAGCAGGAACAACTGGCCAATTTTATCATCAATTATATAGAAAGGTTATGAAAAAAACGATTAACTATAAATTGACTCTGGCAGAAAAGCAATTACTTAAAGCTAAAAAGATAAGCCAAAAGCTATTGCAGGATTATGCGACGGATGAGATTGTCACCTTGTTGGAAGCTTCGCCTCAACGCGCCAGGGAATTAAGTGCGCTTGCAGAATTTCAAAGCATACCCTCGCTGGGTATTAACTTTGCCGAAGAGCTCATCAGCCAGGGATATTATGCACTGGAGCAACTCAAAGGGAGATCGGCTGTAGAACTTTTTGATGCCTTTGAACAGCATTGCGGTACCTGGGCCGATCCTTGTGTGGAAGATTCTTATCGTTTGCTGGTGCATTATATCGAAAACCGCGACGGCAGTAAACGCTGGTGGGATTTTACCGCTGAACGAAAAGCTTACCGCGAAAAACATGGATTCCCCGCAAACCGCCCGCAGAAACCCTGGTACCAGGGTGGAAAGAATATATGATAAATTTACTACATCTGGATTAAGCTTATTGGTGGTTACTCAGTGCTTTTATGAAGGCAATCAGGTCCTTTTTTTCTTTTGAGGTAAGCTGTAAATGATCCGGAGAGAGTGTTTGGTTTGGGATCTTTAAACCCATGCCCGCACCGCCGCCCTGGTCATAAAAATCAATTACATCCTCAAGCGTTTTGTAGGCACCGTTGTGCATGTATGGCGCGGTTTCGGTTGTGTTGCGAACCGTAGTAACCTTAAAGGCGTACCGGTTAAATTCCATTGGCTGTATGTTGAACAGCCCACGGTCAGGGTCGATGATTTTGCTTGTTTTGGTTTTGGGCACGCCGATAACCTCAGCATCCATCTGCATATATCTTGGTGGGAGGGTACCGTTAAATAAGGGCAGGTAATGACAGGTAGAACAGCGGGCTTTCCCCATAAACAGGTTAAATCCATTGATCTCCGTTTGATCAAGCATTTTCTGATTACCGCGCATATATTCATCAAAACGGCTGTTCAAAGCGGTGAGGCTGCGGATATAGCTGGCCAGCGCGTTCATAATTTCAGCGGTATCAATAGCAGTTCTGCTTTTAACCGGGAAAGCATTGGTAAATAAATCGCGATAGGTTTTATCCCGCCAGATATTCCGACTTAAAAGCTGGATGTCGCCATGCATTTCGTCGCGGTTATTGATCACATCCTTCACCTGAGCCTCAAGTGAGGCAGCACGCAGGTCATAAAACTGTGCCGGCTGCAGCGCGGCGTTAATGAGCGTTGGTGTGTTCCTCAAGATTGTTTTTTTACCGCTGATATCCAGATTTTTAGCTAGCCAATCCGTAAATGCTTTATCTGGTTGATGGCAGGAGGCGCAGCTCCGGGTCATGGTGCCCGAGAGCCGGGTATCAAAGAACAGCTTTTTGCCTAACGCGATTTTTTGTTCAGTTGCCGAGTCTTCAGGCGCATTGATATAGGCGTTGCGATTAAAAGCATTGCTGTTAAATAAGGTTGCCGCATCCTGGTTCAGCAGGCGGTTATAGCGGATATCTGGCAGCTTTAGTTGTTGATGTAAAGAAGTAAGTTCCCGAGTCAAAGGATTTGCATAAGCGGTAAGAAATGCTGCCCGGTCAAAACGATCAAAAGTCACCGGGTTGGTAAGATAGCGGATTGCCCGTGTAAAACATCCCTGCAAACGGCTATCATCTTCCTGCACATAATGCAGAGTGACTTCTTGGGCACTGTTCAGGGCAGCGGCCGATTCCTTAAAACATTGCCGGGCAAAGGGATCATCAAAATCATTCAACCCTAATGCTTCCACCCGGAAAACTTCCAGCTTTATAGCATCCATAATCTGCCAGTCCTGCAAATGAGCATGTATAAAGTAGTGCCGGTACTCATCGGCATTAACCATAAGCTTGGCCAGCAATATAGTTAGCTGCTTTTGGCTGGAAACGCTGGGTCGCGTGAACAGCAACTGCTCTATTAGCTGCAAACCTTCGGGTAGAATAATTTGGCCGTTGAGCTCTGTTTCGGGCACGGGTGGTCCATTAACCTGCCTTGAGGTTAAGGGGGAAAAATATTCTGCCGCCCATTCCAACCGTTTATAGGCCAGGCGTGCTTCCCTTAAACGCTGTTGCCGGGCAAGACTATTGCCGGACCTGACTACTGTAGTTTGCAGCCGGCGTACTGTTGTTAAAAAGCTATCAGCCTGTGTGACCAGCTTTTTGCGGATAAGCTCAGCTGTAGTATCCGGAGGGTTATGAAAAGCCAGCAGGCCGCATCCCATAATGAATAGCAGGCCTGCTGTGATAACTTTAAAAGTTGAACGCATGACTTAACGGATCGGCATGCTGATCGCGGCTGGTAAGCGGCTTTAGTCCCCATCGTTTTTCAATAAAAGCCAGAACACTCACTGTTTCATAAGGCGTATGATCTACATAGCCCTTTTTGGCAAAAGGCGAAATGATCAATGCTGGGATGCGTGAGCCAGGGCCCCATCTGTCGATCACCGGAGGAGCCACGTGATCCCAGAATCCGCCATTCTCATCGTAAGTTAAAATGATCACCGTGTTTTTGGCATTGGGCCCATTAAGTACCGCGTTGATCAATTCTACCGCGTGGCTTTCACCACCCTTAACAGTTGATTCGCCTGGGTGCTCATTTTCCAACCCGATTGGTTTTACAAAGGATACCACCGGTAGGGTACCTTTTTTAGCTGCTGCTATAAATTCGGTTTCATCCCTCAAATGTTTTTTTCTTGCCGCTGTGCCTACCGCGTACCGGGTAAAATAGGCAAAGGGCTGGTGGTGGTAAGTGAATGTAGGATCGGGTTTTCCGGCTACGGCATTATCCCATCCCCCGGAATACCAGGCCCAGGAAATACCTTTGTCTGATAATCGGTCGCCAATAGTAGGCCCGTTCTGGTTGGGTACCAAATATGCCGGGTTAGACCCTTTGGGATGAAGATTTACCGAATTGGCCGTGTTAACCGCATAGCCATCGGGCGTCACTATGCCATCCTTAATCAGTTTACCTGATTTATCCAACTGGGCCGTAATATCCTCCGGAGCATGTGTAAATACCGGCGAAGCAGCCGCGATAAGCCACTGATGATTGAGGAAAGATCCGCCGAAGGCACTGTGGAAGAAATGATCGCAAAGCGTATATTTTTTTGCCAGATCATATAGTGGCAGATCTGCTGTGTTATAATAGCCCATCGTAAGACCTTTGGTATTATTATACTGCGCAAACTTATCCATTTTACCGCCATTGATCTGCATTTGTTCGTGGTAAAAAGCATGGGTTACATCGGGGGTAACCTGGTCTGAGGCTACATACTGATCGATATTAAAATAAGTATTGGGCAGGTTTGTAGGGAAAGCGCTGCTGCGTGGTATAGGCGGTAGTGCCGGATAAGGCTTGTTATCTGCATCTAATTGAATGATGTTTTCCTGTTTAGCCTCTGCTAAACCATCTGCCCCCTTAAATTGTCCGTATAGGTTGTCAAAACTATGGTTCTCCATATAAATAACAACCACATGCTGCACCTTTTTAATACCTGGTGCTTCAGGATGACGATAAGCCGAAACGCCGAAGAAGGTGACAACTGCCAAAGCCGCCGGGATAAATAGGTATTTGTTATTTGGGAATATCTTTTTCATGATTTGTAAATAATGTATTGATTTTAAAGTTTTTGTGCTTTTAAAGGGATGCGTTTATTGACGTAATCCATGGCATTCTGGAAAGTAGTGATCCATGTTTCTTTTTGTTGTGTTTGAAGGTACCGTATCAGTTGCCGGTGGGCTTCAGCTGTGATGGTGATATAATCGCCGCCTACGCCATGGATCATCAGGATACCTAATCCGCCGCTTCGTTGTACCTTTTTTACAAAAGCGATTAATTGCGCGCCGCTCTCGCCACCTTCCAGTCCATAGGATGGCACCCGGAAGGGATCCAATCGTTTAAAGTCGGTAATAAAGGCTGTGGAATCGCCTCCGGCCCGGGCATATTTAACCAAAGTATACTTTCTCAAAGAATCTACATAGTCCTTTCCGCCCAAAGTAGTTTCGGCACAGGGGTAGGCGAATGTCCTTTTGGTTTTTCCGTCTACAGCATATAAAAAGCGGTCCATAACCTCAATCTCGCGAATGATCTGGTAAGCGGTATAATGATCTGATGGCACCGGATTATCATCGGTGCCGGCACATGGGTGAAAAACGGTATGATTTCCCAGTTCAAAGCCATTTTTACTCAGGTTTCGCCATTGGGGTATCGATAAGCTGTCAATATCACTGGTGAGGAAAAATGTGGCTGTTAAACCTGCTGTTTTGAGTTGCGGTACAGCAAATTTTAATTGCGAAGGCAGGGCATCATCATAAGTGAGAATTATAGCCGACTTTTTACCGCCGGGCCATTTGATCTGTTCCTGTGCCCGTACCATGAGGCTTCCGGTCAACAAAAAAATAAAGAAAATAATTTTCATATAGTACAGAAAGTTAAAATAGTTTAACAACGATAGCATAAAAGCAATACAGGCTCAATAATGCTCATTGTTTAGGCTCTTCGCGCTTACCCGACCAGTTAATTTACCTGGCGAATAAACGAATACTGGCTAAGTTAAATTTTAGTGATCATTCAGATCCGCAGACAGGATAAAAGACCATATCGCTGATTTCCATACCGGTTGCCTAATATGACGGATGTTAAGCCGGTGAAGATCACCAGGTAAAAGCCGGAAACTGGCAGTGCGTTTTTTACTTGAAAAAAAGATAAGGGATTTACAGGAATCCGGAAGCTGAACTTTTTGTGGTGGGTTTCGGCTGCAGCAATTTCCCTGTATTCATAATGCTCTTCCTTTTTCTTGATAAGGCGCTGAAGCAAACTGGTTTTAACAGGGTTTTTATCCTTAATGCTGTGCCCGGTTAGGTGGTAGACCAGGTAGGGCCGGATCAGGAGCATGAGCACCGATAGACTGAAGAATATGATATTTATCGATTTTCTGCTCATTTAAATAGCTATCGTCAAGGAGTACAATATTAAGGTATGTTGCTGAAAAAACAAATTGTATTGATATAACAATGAGAATTGGCAGCGCATCTGCAGGTAGCTAAAAGTAGCGGAGGTTAATTTAATAATGTATACTATGTATATAGATTTAGTAGATTTTTATATATTTACAGATATGTTTGTTCTTGCCATTTGATTTTATAATTCGGAGAAGAATAAGATAGCTGAACTGGTAAGTTACGCGCTGTATAACTGTTCTTGCTAAATTATATAATTTATTCAACGTATTTTTTGACTTAAATTAAATTACATATAATTTTTATTGTGATAATGGATAAATTTTTCATTTATATATGATTTTAGTATAAAAATTACTAATTTATGCATTGATTTTTAATGAATTTTTATTTTGATATAAAAATTGTGATTTATATTTAATCATACTGGTTTAATTTTAGTCTTAAATTTGGTATGGCGTAATATTTTGTATGATATGTTACCATAATTTAATCATAACACATCTTTTTAATACTATTATCTATGATGCCTTGTCTTTTACAATCCCCGCAATCTTCTGCTATCTGCCACAGCTATACCTCCTATAAAAAAATAGCTCATCGCCGGTGTTGTTATATCTAACTCCACGGATACGTTTCTAAAGATCTTTAATTCACTTATTATCAATCCCATAAATCCCTATACTATGAGATAATTAATTAGCCAGATTCAAATCTGATCAGATCAGCCTTGTTTCAATTCCCGAAACATTTTAACTATTAACTATTAACGACAATTAACGATGAACAAAAGAATACTATACTTAGTATGGGTTATGGCATTGGTATGCACCCAAGCGTACGCGCAAACCCGTAAGATCACCGGCACGGTTAAGGATGCCGGCGATGGCTCCGCGCTACCGGGCGTTTCAGTTTCCATAAAAGGTACTTCCATCGGTACCCAAACTGATGGAAACGGTAATTTTAGCATTAACGTTCCTGCTGGGAAACAAATCCTCACCCTTAATTTTATAGGTTACACTTCACAAACGGTTGCCATAACTTCAAATAAGCTTAACGTGGCTTTAGTGGCAACAGCCAGTCAGCTTTCTGAAGTGGTCATATCAGGCTATTCCAAAATAAGCAAGAAGGATTATACAGGCTCTGCCGTTAAAGTTACTGCTGCACAAATTGCCGATAAACCGGTTCAAAGTTTTGATCAGGCTTTGGCGGGGCAGGCAGCGGGGGTAAATATTATACAGCCAAACGGTGTATTAAACAATCCGCCGGTTTTCAGGATCAGGGGTTTTAACTCTATATCTTTAAGTTCCTATCCTTTAATCATTATTGATAACGTACCTGTTTTTACCAGCACCAATACGGTGGCCAATAGTGCCTCCAGCAACCCGCTGGGTGATATTAATCCTAATGATATCGAATCGGTTTTTGTTCTGAAAGATGCTTCGGCCACAGCTATTTATGGATCAAGGGCCGCTAACGGTGTGGTGGTTATCACAACAAAAAAAGGAAAATTAGGCAAAACACAGGTTAATTATGATGGTTGGGTGGGTATAAACAAGGCTTTTAACCTGCCTAAATTACTTAATGCCGATCAATACGTTGAATTGAAGAACGAAGCCCGCGCCAATGCCGGCCTGGCTCCGGGCTTCGCTATTCAAAAAGATGCTGATGGCAACGAAATTAATACGGATTGGTATAAGGTTGTTTATCAAACAGGCTTATCGCACAATCATAACCTTAATTTTTCTGGGGCTACAGAAAAAACCTCTTATTTCGTATCTACAGGCTACAGCAACCAGGAGAGTTTTATCAAAACCAATTCGTTTGAACGGAAGATATTCAGGGGCAACCTGGATCATCATTTGTCGAAATCCATTACTATAGGAACCAATTTTAGCTATAGTAACTCCTTAGGTAAAGGCCCAAACAGCGGTTCATTACCCGGACAGGCTTATAATACCGGTGGATTGGCCCGTTTGCCTTTGGTGCTAAACCCAAATGTGGCTCCGCGCAACCCGGATGGCTCTTATAACATCACCAGCACAGGAACCTTGGGCTTGGGCGCCAATACCATTGCTAATAATTACCCCAACGCGCTGGTATTGCTTGATCTGGATAAGTATACCTCGGGTAATACCAACGTAATTGGCGATTTATATGGTGAATGGGAATTAGTAAAGGGCCTGAAATTTAGAACCCAGTACAGCATTAACAAACTTAATATTGCCAATACCACTTTTCAAAACCCGATAGCTGGTGACGGCCAAAGTTCAAACGGCTTGGCGTTAAATACCTTCCAGGAGTATAATCGCAGAGATTTGACCAATAAGCTGGAGTACATTGTGGATTTAGGAAAAAATAACATTGATACTTATATAGGTTATGAAGAGTATCATACCACCAACGTAGGTACCGGTACACAGCGAACAAATTTAGCCGATTCATATTTTAATAATTTTCAAGGAAATTTTTTGAATGTATTGAGCGACGCCACCACGGGGAATTTTCAATCTGAAAATGGCTTTAGGTCTTATTTTGCAAATCTTAATTATAGCTATGACAAAAAATATCTGTTAAGCGGAAGTTTCAGACGTGATGGTTTTTCCGGATTATCGGCCAATAACAAGTATGGTAATTTTGGCGGAGGTTCTGTTGGTTGGAATATAGCCGAAGAGGACTTTTTTAAACAATCGCGCCTGGGCAGCATCTTCGAGGACCTTAAACTTAAAGGCAGTTATGGTGTAGTAGGTAACGTTGGCGTGGGCGATTTTGCATCTTTATCCTTATATAATTCGGGCTTGTACGGCAGCGCCGGAACGGTTTATTTTAACCAGGCAGGTAACTCTAATCTGAAATGGGAAACCAGTAAAAAAACAGATATAGGTATCAGCTTTGGCTTGTTTAAAGGACGCATACAGGCAGAGCTTGATTATTATAACAACAGTATCAATAACCTGATCCTGAATGCACCGCAATCGCCGTCGCGGGGTATACCTGGTAATACTATTGCAGCCAACGTAGGCTCGATGTACAATCGTGGGTTTGAATTGAATTTCACCTCCAGAAACATAGTCAAAAACAACTTCAGCTGGACTACGAACTTTAACATCAGCACACTTAGCAATAAAGTTACCGCTTTGGCGCAGGGCAATTCAGATATCTATGGCGTAACCTCGGGCCTGGAAACGGCGAGCGTTACCCGTGTGGGCTATACACTGGGTTCAATTTTTGTGGTGCCGGTTGATGGGGTAAACCCAGCTAATGGTCAGCGCATCTTCATTAACCGATTTGGTCAGAAAGTGCAGTATAACCAGGTGGGTACGCCATCAAAATGGACCTATCTTGATGGTACAGTAGCCCCGGCCATTGATGGTACGCTGGATGGCCGCATAGCAGGAAGAGCCATCCCAACCTATTATGGCGGTTTAAACAACACTTTTACTTATAAGAGTTTTGATTTAAACATTGGTATTACCTTTTCGGGAGGTAATAAAATATACAACGGAACACAGGCCACCCTCCGCGACCAGCGGTTCTGGAACAATGAAACCGGTATTTTAAGACGCTGGACTACACCTGGCCAGGTTACCGACATTCCTAAAGTGGTGTATGGTGATAACTACTCTAACGGATCGGCCATACCAAACTCTTCCAATGTGCAGAACGGATCCTACGCAAAACTTAAAAACGTTGCCCTGGGATATAAGCTACCCACAAGGTTGGTTAACCGCGCTGGCATTTCTTCTTTGAGGGTATACGTACAGGCTACCAATCTGGCGGTGGTTACTGGTTACAAAGGTTCTGATCCCGAAGTATCATCCAACGGTAACTCAAACCTGGCACCCGGTATCGACCGCAATACAGTGCCTTCCAGCAGGATATTTACATTCGGTTTAAATGTGGGATTTTAATTTTTACGATCATGATAACAATAAAGAAATATAAATATACCGTCAATGCCGCAGTACTGGCATTGACCATGGTGATGGGCAATTCCTGCAAAAAGGATCTATTAACGCCATCGCCAACCACAAGTATCATTGATTCTAAAGCATTTGATACACCGGCCAGGATTTTAAGCCAGGTGAACGGCTTATATTCGGGTGTTAAAAGCGGGCAGTTTTACGGAGGCCGCTATGTGATCTATAACGAGATAAGAGGGGAGGAGTTTATCGTAAATAAACCCAATGGCGTTACCGGTTTAGATACATGGAATCAAAATGTAAACTCCAATACCAACGAGGTGGTTAATCTCTGGAGTGCAGGCTACACAGCTATTAACCGGGTTAATGTTTTCCTGGTAGGGCTTAATGCTAACCTGTCAAAAGTTGATGCGGCAACTGCTAACCAATATATTGGCGAGGCCGAGTTTTTAAGAGCACTATCTTATTTTGCGTTAGTGCAAACCTATGCTAAGCCTTACGTTTTTGACGGAGGGGCAAGTCCTGGTTTGCCGCTGCGCCTGTTGGCAGAAACAGATTTGACCGGTGCAGGGAAAAATGATCTGGCCAGGAGTACAGTTGCACAAGTATACACGCAAATATTAAAAGACCTGGACGATGCGGAAACCAAACTGCCAGCAACTCAAGCGACTGCTACCGGTGCAACACGGGCGTTTAAAAATACGGCCATAGCTTTAAAAGCAAGGGTGTATTTGGCACAAGCAAATTATGCTAAAGTGCTCACAGAAACCGCTAAACTGATCAGCACGACCGCTCCATATCAATCTCCAACTGGTGGCAGCAAATTGGAAAGTAGCATCGTAACTGTTTTTAATGGCTCATATACAGGGGCTGAGGGTTTATTGTTTTTGCCATTTAGCACCAGCGATGCCCCAGGTACGCAAAATCAACTGGCCTATTACTTTACTTCGAGCCCAGGTAACGGCGAGTATTACTTAAACACAGCCGGTATATATGCCAATGCCGCATTAAGTGGAGCTGCCTCTACCGACGCACGCAAAGGATTTATTACCAAAGTGGGCACGGTTAATTACCTGACCAAATACAAAACGCCGTCTCCCTTTACAGATTATGTACCTGTATTAAGATATAGCGAGGTGTTATTGAATGCGGCAGAGGCTTATGCCAGGACAGGCGATCTGGCCAACGCAAGTGCTCTATTGAATGCAGTAAGGCATCGCTCTGATCCTGCTTTTACTTTCGATCCGGCGGATATCGGTTTACAGGCCAATTTGATCAGTACGATACTGACCGAACGTAGGATAGAGCTGTTAGGAGAGGGTTTCAGACTTACCGATCTGTTCCGTACCGGGCAGGCGCTTCCTGCCAAATCGGGGCCGCAGGGTAGTTCACCTGCCGTTGCCGTAACGGCATCTAATTACATCTGGCCCATATCTGGCGTAGAACTTCAGACCAACAAACTGATGCAGCCTAATCCTTAATAAAAGGAAGAACCAACAAAAAACGGCCGGTCATTTGATCGGCCGTTTTTTGTTGGTCGGTATTTGACCGCAGTGTAATTGAATGAGGGCTATGGCGTAACCACAACGTTATAGTAGTTGTTTTGTCGGGTTGAAATTTTACTTTTATTATAAATGAGGATATATTTAAAAAAACAATTTAAACTATTTTACAACAGGTACGGAAGACTATTGACAGCATCGATATCCTGCAATTGAAAAGCGGAAGCGAAGACGCCTTATTGCTTAGCTATCTTATATAATTTACCTGCGTCGGTCGCGGCGTAAATGGCACCATCCTTACCGGTAGCCATGCAGCGCCAGCGCTCATTTTTATCAGCCAGTAAACGTTCTTCACCTACAACTTTGTTGTCTTTAATTACCAGGCGAATGATGTGTTGTCCGCTCAGTCCGCCTACAAATAAGTTGTTTTTCCACTCGGCAATATTGCCGGTATAAAACATCATGCAGCCAGGCGAAATAACCGGGTCCCAGTAATAAACTGGTTGTATGGTGCCCTTTTTTTGCTGAATGCCATCATATACTTTTTGTCCGCTATATTCTATACCATAAGTAACGTACGGCCATCCATAATTACCACCTGGTTTAATCAGGTTGATCTCGTCGCCACCGCGAGGGCCAAACTCAGCCTCCCAAAGGTCGCCGGTAACAGGGTTTATAGAAAAGCCATCAGGATTACGAAAACCCAGAGCATATATTTCGGGTTTAGCGCCGGCTTTACCAATAAATGGGTTATCGGCAACGGGTTTACCGTCTTTAGTAATGTGGATGACCTTACCGGTAGTTGCGCTTAGGTCTTGGGCTTTCACACGTATATCATCAGCCATTCGGTCGCCGGTACTTACAAAAATATTTCCTTTTTTATCAAATAAAAGACGAGAGCCAAACTGACCGGCCCCCTTGTAACGTGGGGTGGCTTCAAATATCACACGGACGTTTTCGAGTTTGGTTTCATCAGCCGATAATTTACCCTTGGCTACTGCCAGCGTGGCTCCGTCGCCGGGCTGGGCATAGGTCCAGTAAATCATCCGGTTTTTGATAAAATCCGGATCGATGTTTACATCCAGTAAACCGCCCTGACCAGCAAATTGTACCTCGGGGAAACCGGTAATGGTTTTATCAATTTTACCGTCGGTTTTTACTATTTGCATAGTTCCGGGTTTACTGCTGATCAGCAGGCGGCCGTCGGGTAAAACATGAATACCCCATGGACCTTTCAACTCGGTGCTGATCACTGTGGCCGTATAGGGAGTTTTAGTTTTAACGCTTCCAATGCGCGTTTGTCCGGCAAAGGCCGGTTTATAATTGCTATTGGCTTTGTTTTTTTCTACTGGCTCACCGGTTTGCCCCATACAGGCTGTAGTTAGTGATAAAAGACTGGCGCCTAAGACTAACGATGTATAAAATTTTGAAAACATAACTATCGAGTGGGTTAATGTCAGGTAAGCTACAATATTATTAGCTATATGTTTAATTACAACATGTTTTTTACATTGATAAGTCCGATCAAGTGCCATTTTTCTATTAGTAGGAATTTTATATGTTTGTGTAGCCCCTTTGTTCCAGGTAAACCATTATAGTAAGATTTATTTAAACAATAAGGTATTTTAATTTAAATTGCAATCGATTGTAGCACATTTTAGCATAACATCAATCAATCAAATGTTAAACGGTAAATCACTTTTCTTATTTGGCTGTACTGTAGGGCTTGCTTTGGCAGCCAACGCCCAAATCTATAAAAATCCGAAAGCGCCGGTAGCGCAACGCGTAACTGATCTTTTAAAGCGGATGACACTTGAAGAGAAAGTGGGCCAGATGTGTATGTCGTCATTATCTGAAGCGAAAAACAGCAAAATAGCTTTTGGCGTTTTGGAAAGCCCTTTTACCAATGTGAGGGATGTAGCCTTAAAATCGGCGGCGGCAAAAAAATATAGCCGCGAGCAAACCCGCCTGGGTATTCCGCCAATACAAATTGGTGAATGTTTACACGGGCAATTGGCGGCAGGGGCAACTACCTTTCCTCAGGCTATAGCACAAGGTAGCACCTGGAATCCGGCCCTCATTGAGCAAATGGGGCAGGCTATCTCCCGTGAAGCCTCTACTTCCGGAGTTGATGAAGCGCTGTCTCCATTGTTTGATCTCATCCGGGATGCCCGTTACGGCAGGGTAGAGGAGTGTTTTGCTGAAGATCCTTACTTGGTTGGTCAGCTTGGCTCGGCATTCGTAAGGGGTATGCAAGGCGATCCGAAAGATACCCGCAATAGTTTTGCTTTTGATAAGATCATGTGTACGGGCAAGCATTTTGCCGCGTATAGTAAACCCATAGCCGGTATTAACCTTGCACCCGCCGAAATTGGCGAACGCGAATTGCGCTCCATGTTTTTGGCACCTTTCAGGGATGTGGTACAGGACGCAAATATCGCGGCTATTATGCCTTCGTATAATGAAATTGACGGTATCCCTGCACACAGCAACGAGTTTTTGTTGAAACAGGTGTTAAGAAAAGAGTGGGGTTTTAAAGGTTATGTTTTCTCTGATTACGGCGGCCTTAGCCAATTATACGATTTTCATAAAATAGCCAAAGACGCGACAGAAGCTGCTTTGTTGGGCATGAAGGCGGGGGTCGACCTGGAGGCAGCGCGTCCTGATGTATACCCTCATCTGATTGAATTGGTTAAAGCCGGCAAGCTCAAAGGGTCGCAAATTGATACTGCAGTGGCCCGTATTCTGACCATGAAATTTAAGGCAGGTTTATTTGAAAAGCCACTGGCCGATACCGCGCTTATTAAAGATAGGGTACATACGCCCGATCATATTAGATTGTCGCAGCAAATAGCCGAAGAGTCTATAGTATTATTGAAAAATGATAATAACCTGTTGCCCCTGAATATCAGCAAACTGAAATCAATAGCAGTTATTGGCCCTAATGCCAATAAAGTTCAATACGGCGATTATAGTTTCACCCGGGATAATCTATCCGGTGTTAATGTATTGGAAGGTATTAAACAATTTGCGGGTAATAGTATTAAGGTAAATTATGCCAAAGGTTGTGAACTCACTGGTTTAGATAAGAGTGGTTTTGACGAAGCAGTGAAAACCGCCCAGGAAAGCGACGCAGTAGTAGTAGTTTTGGGTACAACCAGCGTAGTATTTCAAGGGGTTGGTTGGAATGGACAAGCACCAGGCAATGAGCCAAAAGATCCTTTTACCTGCGGCGAGGGATATGATGTTACGGATATTAGTCCGCAAGGTGTTCAGCGCGAACTGTTGCAGGCTGTATATAAAACCGGTAAACCGGTTATACTGGTATTGGAAAATGGCCGCCCATGGAGCATTAGCTGGGAAAAGGAAAACGTTCCGGCTATTTTGGAGGCCTGGTATCCCGGCGAAAGAGGGGGCACCGCTCTTGCCAATATTTTGTTTGGCAAAGTAAATCCATCTGGCAGGCTTAACATGAGTATCCCACAATCTACTGGACATATTCCGGTATTTTACAATTATGTAGCTTCATCAAGAGGGAATAATCGTGAACCTGGAACTGTTGAAAAACCAGGACGTGATTATGTGTTTTCATCGACAGACCCCTTGTTTGCCTTCGGTTTTGGGTTAAGTTATACTTCATTTGATTATAGCAACCTTAAGGTATCAAAGGCCAGGTTCGGCAAAAATGAGCAGGTAACTATTTCCGTCGATGTAAAAAATACAGGTAATCTGGCTGGTAAGGAGGTGGTGCAATTATACCTGGGCAACAAGGTTAATTCAGTGAGCACACCGGTGATGTCATTGAAACGTTTCAGCAAAATAGCTATCGAACCGGGAGAAGTAAAAACGGTTAGTTTTACTATTAGTGCTAAGGATATCGCTATCTGGAACCGTCAAATGAAACAAGTTACCGAACCCGGGTCATTTGATGTAATGATTGCTAAAGCCGCTAACAACATAGTGCTTAAAAAGCAATTGGAATACAAGGACTGATAAGATCCAGGATAACACTACATGAGCTTTCAAGCTACCTGAGTTGGCCAATGTATACCGCTATATGATCACAGAAATGCCGGTGTTTTTACATCGGCATTTTTTGGATATGTTTCTCTGTTTGGGGATTGATGGAAAAATCTCATAATTGCCTGGTTTATGTCTTTTAATTCAACGCTTGTTTTTAATGATTTTATCTGTTTTTTGATGAAAAAACTAAACAAGTAGTTAATTATAACCTTCATTTAATGCTATGAAAGTATGAGGAGGGCTTTTTAACCAAATTTTACTGCAAATATCTAATTGTGAAAATTTGACAATCACTTTGTAATAATCACTTAATTATTAATTAAAGAGTATTTTTATTGCGAATATCAAACCTGTTCAGGCATGTTAAAATGATTAATTCGTAATTCTAAAGAGACTGCTTGTGTAAATGGTACACTATTATTACTTTAGCTCCAAACCAATATTGTCTATACAGAAAAAGATAATTATTACCTAAGATTATATATAAAGAATATTGTAAATTTAATGATGATTAACACAAAGGTTTGAGGTATTCTATTGTTATCTATTCGTTTAGATAGCATCATGTACCTGTTTTATCGGATTATTGCCGCAAGGCTTATCTCACAATCAATCCGCTAAATCGTCAAATTTTTATAAGTAATTGATCATATTTAAAAATGTCAGTGTATTGATATCGTTTCTGGTTATTGCCGCAAGGCTTATCTCACAATCAACCAGGGATAGATAGATTAACCACCATTGCCTACACAATAGTTGGTGTTTCATATTTTCGGTCGTTACCGGGTTACTGCCTACACGTTAGCCTTGTAATATTGTTATTGGTTATTGCTTTTAAAAGCATGTTAACCGGCAATGTCTCTACCATTGCTTTAAAGCCGAAAGAAATAATAATTAAAATATGCCAGCAGTGTCTCTACCATTGCTTTTATAGGCTCTGATTTTCAGTGCTTTAAATGAGTTCTTAATCCAATATATTAACTAAATTAATTAAAATCATGCTTAAAAGTTTACTTCTCAAAGGGAGATTTATGGGGGTGCTATTATGTTTCCTCGTATCCTCATTAGTGGCTACGGCTCAAACAAAGTACAAGGGCAAGGTTATCGGCAGCGATGACAAACTACCCGTAGTTGGTGCCTCTGTGCGAGTCAAAGGAACCTCGACAGGTGCCGTAACAGATGTGAATGGTGATTTTACGCTTTCGCTTAAAGCGGGCGATGTTATCTCCATTTCATATATCGGTTACCAAACTACCGATATTACAGTTGGCGCCAATACAAATCTGAATATTACACTTAAAGCGGGTAACAACTCCTTAAATGAGGTTGTTGTTACGGGGTATGGCTCACAGCGTAAAAAGGACCTCGTTGGTGCAGTTGCTGTAGTGAGTGTTGCCGCCTTAAACCGGCAGCCAACAGGATCTGTAGAAAACCAACTACAAGGTCAGGCAGCGGGTGTTACCGTTGTGGCATCCGGACAGCCGGGTGAAACTCCAGCAGTAAAAATACGCGGTGTTAATACCTTTGGTAATAACCAACCATTATACATTGTTGATGGAGTGCCTACTACCAACGTAAATGACTTTAACCCGAATGACATTGAAACCATGCAGGTTTTAAAGGATGCAAGCTCTGCTTCTATTTACGGTGCGCGTGCTTCAAACGGTGTAATTATCATTACTACCAGAAAAGGTAAAGGCAAAACCAACATTTCTTATGATGCATACTATGGTACCCAGCAGCCAAAGGGCGGTAACGTTTATGACTTGCTGAACCCTACCGAAATGATGAGTCTGAGAACATTGGCTATTCAAAATACCGCCAAGCTAAAAGGCATTCCTGTGGACTTGAGCAGTAACCTGTATGGTCCTAATGGCAACGTACTGCCCGATTATATCAACGCAGGCGGAGCCGGTCCGTTCGGTATTCATGATGGCGATCCGGCTGTTGATCCGGCAAAATATAGCGTTAAACCGTTTTATACATCTGGAGATCCGTCTGGTTTTTACCGCATAACTAAGGCTAACAAAGCAGGTACCGATTGGTATCACCAAATCTTTAGTTCGGCACCGATCCAGAGCCATAACCTGAACGTTAATGGATCTACAGATAAGGCTGCATACTTGTTCTCTATGAACTATTTTAACCAACAAGGTACCTTGCTAAATACTTATCTTAAACGTTATACAATAAGGGCAAATACCAGTTATAATCTTACTGATCATATCCGTGTAGGCGAAAATATTTCTTACGCGATATCAGAGAATCCGCAGATCAATCAAAATGACGAGGGTTCCTCTATCGGTATGTCATTCCGCGAGCAACCTATCATCCCGGTATATGATATTAAGGGTAACTACGCCGGATCAAACACAGCCAATTTGGGTAATGCGCGTAACCCACGTGCTATTGCCGACCGTACCAAAAACAACTATGGTATTACCAACCGTTTATTTGGTAACGTGTTTGCCGAGGTCGACTTCCTGAAACACTTTACTATTCGTACACAATTTGGTGGTGAATACTATTCAAACTATAATCACTCATTCACTTATCCTGAGTATGAGAACTCTGAAAATAATACAACAAATTCGTATTCAGAGAACTCTTATAACGGTTATAGCTACACCTGGACCAACACTTTAACCTATCATCAGGTTATTGGTAAGCACGATATCAAGTTACTGGTAGGTAATGAGGCGGTAAAAAATCGTTACCAGGCCTTAGGCGCAACCAATACCGGTTATTTTGTATTTGATCCAAACTACACCTCCATATCCAGCGGTACCGGTTCGCCAACTGCCTATAGCTTTTTACAAAGAGACAGGCTGTACTCGCCGCTTATAGCTCGCCTGGATTATACCTTTAATGATAAATATCTATTAAATGCCACTATCCGTCGTGATGGTTCAACCCGGTTTTTAAACCAAGTGTATGGCTGGTTCCCTGCAGTAAGCGCTGGCTGGCGTATTTCACAGGAAGATTTTATGAAAGGCGTAAGCTGGATTAATGACTTAAAAATCAGGGCCGGTTATGGTGTAATGGGTAACCAGAACAACGTTAACCCGTCTAATGCATTCACTACCTTTGCCGGTAACAGAACCAACTCTTATTATGATATTGGCGGTACTTCAACCAGCACAGTTTCTGGTTTTACACAAAATAGCATTGGTAACCCGGATGCAAAATGGGAATCAGACAAAAACTTTAACGTAGGTTTTGATGGTACCTTCTTTAATCAGAAGTTAGAGATATCTGCTGATTACTATAAAAAATCGATTAGCGGCTTGTTATTCAACCCAAGCTTACCTGGTACGCAAGGTACTGCCCGTACTCCATATGCCAACGTAGGTGCTATGGATAACACCGGTGTTGACGTGGCTATTACTACTCATCAAAGCTTTTCATCAGATTTTAAGATGAACGCAACTTTGAGCTTTACCACATATCATAACGAAATCAAAAAAGTTACTTTAGGGCAAAATTACTTTGATCTAAACAGTGGCCGTTTCAATGGTAGCTCTATTATCAGAAACCAGGTAGGTGGCCCTGTTGGTGGTTTCTTCGGTTATAAAGTAGCTGGTTTTTGGAATTCACAGGCAGAAATTGATGCTGCAAACCAAAAAGCCGGTGGCACATATCAAAATGATGCTGCTGTTGGCCGGTTCAAATATGCCGACGTTAATGGCGATGGTAAGGTTGATGCCAGTGATCGTACTTTGTTGGGTAACCCTAACCCTAAATTCACAGGTGGTTTAAATCTTGATTTTTCATATAAACAATTTGACTTGAACATGTTCTGGTATGGTTCTTACGGCAACAAAATATGGAATGATACCAAATGGTGGACAGATTTTTACACCAATTTCCTGGGTGTAAAAAGCAAAACCGCGCTGTATGATTCATGGACACCAACACACACCAATGCTAAAGCGCCAATACAGGAGATCGACGGCTCATTCAGTACCAGTACTGTGCCTAACTCTTATTACGTAGAGAACGGTTCATACCTGCGTTTGCGTAACGTGCAAATAGGTTATACCATTGATCCACAGATATTAAAAAGCATAGGAATCCAAAAGCTAAGAGTTTACGTATCTGGAGCTAACCTGATCACCATAACCAAATACAGTGGTGTTGATCCAGAAATTGTGGGCGGTGGTTCAGGTAATCAATCGGTTGATGTTAACAATGGAGTTATTAATAATGCCGGAACCAACAGCAGCACTAACTTTGGTGTAGATCGTGGTAACTACTCACCGGTACGTACTTACTTATTAGGTTTACAGGTTAAGTTTTAATTATTAAACATAAAAGAAAATGAAAAATATTCAACGTTTATCGGTTTATGCTTTAATAGCCGCCGGTATCATACAAGGTTCATGTAAAAAGTCATACTTGCAGCAACCGGTGCTGGGTGCATTGCCATCTGCGGCCATCAATACCGCTGCGGGTGTGGATGGGTTGCTGATTGGTGCTTATTCGGCATTAGATGGTCAACAAGGTACAAACGCAGCTTTTGGCGGCGGCGGACCGTGGGAAGCTGCAGCTGATAATTGGATTTACGGTGCAGTAGCTGGTGGTGACGCCCACAAAGGCAGTTCAGGTACCGACCAACCAGCGATCAACTCTATAGCACGCTTCACTGTTGATGCGAGCAACGGATTTTTGAACAGTAAATGGAGGGCCGATTATGAAGGTATCACGCGCTGTAATAATGTGATAAAGGCAAGTGCAGCAGCTACGGATATGACTGCTGCGGCTAAAACCCAGGCCGTAGCACAGGCCAGGTTTTTACGCGGACATTATTATTTTGATCTGAAAAAGATGTTTAACAATGTACCTTATGTTGATGAATCCACCACAAACTTTGTGCAGCCAAATACAGCAGATATATGGCCAAAAATTGAAGATGATTTTAAGTTTGCCTACGCCAATTTGCCCGAAACGCAAGCGCAAGTTGGTCGCGTAAATAAATGGGCTGCTGCGGCTTACTTAGCTAAAGCCTATTTATATGAAAAAAAGTATACCGATGCTGATGGCTTATTTACTACGGTAATAACAACCGGTAAAAACTCCGCCGGTGTGGCATATGATCTTACAGCCAATTACTTTGACAATTTTAACGCGGCAACCAAAAATAATAAGGAAACTGTATTTGCGGTACAGCAAGCTGCCAATGATGGTACTAATACCATTAGCGAGGCTAATAACGGTGATATGCTGAATTATCCATACAATAGTCCATTCGGTTGCTGCGGTTTCTTCCAGCCAACACTGGATTTGGCTAATTCATTCCGCACAGATGCTGGTGGTTTGCCTTATTTGGATGATTATAATTCGCATCCTGTTGCCAACGATCAAGGCATAGCATCTACTGCAGCATTCACATTGGATGCCGGTAATCTTGATCCTCGTTTGGATTGGACGGTTGGTCGTCGTGGAATTCCATTTTTAGACTGGGGTAATCACCCAGGTCAAGGCTGGATTCGTGAGCAAAGCTCTGCTGGCCCTTACTCAGCCAAAAAGAATGTCTACTTCCAGGCTACTAAAGGTACCTATGGCGATGCTCATTCTTGGGCTCCGGGTAACGCCAACCAGATTAATATTATCCGCTTTGCCGATGTGTTACTGATGGCAGCTGAAGTAAAGGCCCAGTTAGGTAGCGGCGATTTGGGTGAGGCTTATGTGAACCGGGTAAGGACAAGAGCATCCAATCCTGCAGGCTTTGTTTATACTTATAAAAATCCGGCCAGTCCAATGGGAGGATATACCACTACTCCTGCTGCAAATTATGTAATTAAAGCATACCCAGCAGGCTATTTCTCAGGCAAGACTCTGGCATTAAAGGCTATCTATTTCGAACGCAAATTGGAATTAGCAATGGAAGGCCACCGTTTCTTTGATATTTCCCGTTGGGGCATTGCTCAGCAAGCATTGGCAACATACTTTAACTTTGATGGTAAAGTAATAACAGACGTATCGGGAGCCAGCTTCACACCTAATAAAAATGAGTATTATCCAATCCCTCAGGCTCAGATCGATCTGGAATCTAACGGAACTACCTCTGCTTTAAAACAAAATCAGGGTTATTGATAAATATCATTTCATCTTTAGTAATTAATAAAAGGGACAGCAATGCTGTCCCTTTTATTAATTACTAAATTATACCTTTAAGTTCATCAACATTCCGTACTCAATGGCATTCAGAAAATATCACATTATCCTTACTCCTATTGTTTTATTTGCCGTTGTTGTTTGTTCGTTAACTTTAGGTTGCAATAATGATCAGCCGGTAGCTGTTGTTGCCCTCGATGGTAAAGGGCTATCAAAAAAATATTGCCAAAGTTGTCACCAATATCCTGATGCTGGTCTGCTTGATCAGGAAACTTGGGGCAAACATGTATTGCCTGCCATGGCCAGGCGCTTAGGTATAGGTGTTTATGCTGATGATCAGTATGTGAATGACCCTTCCGCAAAATCGACACTGGGTTATGAAGACTGGCTGAAAATTGTTAATTATTATAAAACAGCAGCACCCAAATCGCTGAAGCCCGCCAAACCAACGGTTGCGCCTGTTAAAGATATGGGCGTTTTTTCGCTACTCAAACCGTCATCAGGCAAAACTATCGCCACAACTTGCCTGGTTGCTTTTGACTCTATAAGTCACCATATTTTTACCAGCGATGGATTAACCCGAAGCATTAACCAATGGTCGCCGGGGTTAAAATTATTGTCATCCCAAAAGTATAGCTCACCTGTAGTTGACGTCAGTTTTAACAATGATGATTCAGGGGTAGAACAAGGCATGTTCACATTTATTGGTTCTATGGATGCTATTGATGTGTCGAATGGTTTTGTAATGAATTTACCAGTTAAGGATCAAGTTCTGAATAGTAATAAACCATTGGTTGATAAGCTACCCCGTCCGGTAAAAGCGCGTCAGGCAGATATTAATAAAGACGGCCTTGCAGATCTCGTTGTTTGCGGATTCGGTCACAATGCCGGGGGATTGTATTGGTATAAACAACTACCAGGAAAGCAATATGAAAAACATATCATCAGCGCTTTGCCCGGAGCGGAATATGTAGAGGTGGGCGACTATGATCATGACGGATGGCCGGATATCATGTGTTTGTTTGCCCAAGGAGAAGAGGGAGTTTGGCTTTTTTTAAATAATCACAAAGGTGGGTTTACTACGCGTAATTTATTGCGGTTTCCACCGGTTTATGGCTCCAGCAGTTTCCAGTTGGTTGATTTTAATCATGATGGGCGGCCCGATATTTTATATACCAGCGGGGATAATAGCGACTATTCCAGAATATTAAAACCTTATCACGGCGTTTACATTTTTATTAACCAGGGCAATTTTAAATATAAGCAGGCCTATTTTTATCCGGTTAACGGAGCTACTAAAGCCATTGCTGCTGATTTTAATGGCGATGGGAAATTAGATATTGCCCTCATCGCTTTTTTTTCTGACTTAAAAAACAATCCAGAGGAAGGGTTTACTTATTTTGAGCAAGATAGCCCACTGCATTTTATCCCTCATAATTTACCCATAGCTAAACACGGCAGGTGGATATGCATGGACGTTGCCGATTATAATGCTGACGGAAAGCCGGATATTATACTTGGTAATTATTCTTTTGGTTTTATTAATCAACCCGATCTGAAACCTGACTGGGATGATTATACATCTTTTGTTGTGCTTAAAAACATCAGGCATTAAAACTAAAACCGTGCATTAAACATAAGTACTTAAACTGCTTGAGAATTGAGGAAAAGTATTTTTATTTTATGTATTTGCGAATATTACTGCATAGTTGTGTGGTGTATTTTGTTATGTAATTAATATTTATAATATTAATTACATATAATTGTGTGTTGTTTGATGATTGCGTGGGGATATAGTTTGAAGTAAAGCTTATGACTAATATGGCTTAGAATCATGAAAATACAGAACATGTATTTAAAATAATAACTCTATGCAATAGTAAAGATCTTAGATTGTAGAGATCTGAGTTTAGTTGATCGATGTTTGTAGGAACATTGAATGGCGCTCTGGGGTGAGATACAGAGCGCTTTTTGTTGCTTAGTTGTTTGTTAAAATATGTCTTTTACTCAGTAAATATAACATAAAGTATTATTCCAAAACAATCGCCACCCGGCGTAACAATACGGCTTAACCACTAAAACAACTTGATGATGGCTAATATGATTATAGCAGTATTTTTCAGTATAGATCTGAGAAATTTCAAAGCTGTTGTAATTTGATTCTCTACCGTACGTTTTGAGATACCCAGCTGCTGAGCAATCTCATCATTTGTTAAATTACCCCTCCTGCTCAAAAGAAAAATTTCGCGACAACGTTTAGGCAAATTATTCAACGAGATTTCTACAGATTTCTCTAACTCTAAATAAGTTATATTTTCGTCAACACAATCAGTAACATTGTTTACTGTGGAAACATGATCGTAGTTTTCAATATATAATATGGCAGTGGATCTTTTTACTTTTAACTTTTTGTATACATGATACCGTGCAGCAGATGTAAGATAATTTTTTAAACAGCTTATTTTAAACTCATTCCTTTTTTGCCATATGTTTAAAAAGATATCCTGTACTATTTCCGAACAAGTTTCTCTATCCCTTAAATATGAAAATGCAGTACTGTAAATAACGCTCCAATAACGCTCAAAAAGTGTTTCAAACGCTTTGGGGTTATCGCGTGTTACTTCCTCCCACAATTCAGAATCGGAGCAATTGTTTAAATGCATAATTGGTAAAATAAAAGTAGGGAATTAATTCAATAATAAATTGTACGTATTACAATTAATATTGACATTTTACCACTCCAGAAAAAATATTTTTTATTTTATGTGTGTCCGGTGCCAAAAAAGTCTCTATACCCCAATAACCGGATAAACTTTTTTATGAGCCCGCAAGAATTTATTGAACTTTATGAGAAATATCAGTCTGGCAATTGTACTCCGGAAGAGATAAATCAACTTGGAGCATATCGTGATAATTTTGAATTGAAGGATTTGCCATGGACTGAGGGGATGGGAAATAAAGAGGCAATTAAACTTGATATATTATACAAGCTCAATCATCAAATTAATGCGCCAAAAAAAGGGTTTAAAAAATATTGGATAGCCGTAGCCGCCAGTTTGATTTTTGCCTTAGGTTTAATATGGCTTGTTAGTTACAAAGTCCATAATGCATCAATTGAATTGGTCCAAAATTCATCAGCGGATGCGAAAAGACCAGTGATGCCGGGAAATAACAAAGCTACCTTAACACTCGCCGATGGCTCCAATATTGATCTCACCGATTCCAGGAAAGGCTTATTATCAAAGCAAGGAAGTGTTGTTATAGGCAAATCCGGAGAAGGGGAAATTGTTTATAACGCCAAAGAAGGTGAAGCACGGAGCACGGCAGCTCTATTTAATATGATCAGTACACCCCGTGGAGGGCAATATCAGGTTGTTTTATCTGATGGTACCAAAGTATGGCTCAACGCTGCCTCTTCTATAAAATTCCCAACCGTTTTTACTGGTCATGAAAGAAAAGTAGAATTAACAGGCGAAGCCTACTTTGAAGTGGCAAAAAATAAAGATAGGCCCTTTAAAATCGCCGTTGAGCAAATGAGTATCGAAGTATTGGGAACACATTTTGATGTCGACGCATATAAAGACGAAGGAGTTATTAAAACTACCCTTTTAGAGGGGGCTGTAAAGTTAGTAACCGGCAATCATCAGGCATACCTGAAGCCCGGACAGCAAGCTACACTAAATCAGCAGCAATCATTTAATATCGGTTCTGTGAATACAGAGGAAGCCGTAGCGTGGAAAAACGGATATTTCATATTTAACAATGAAAACATTCAGAGTATCATGAAAAAGATTTCGCGATGGTACGATGTTGAAGTTGTGTATAACGGTAAAGTTGATGAACGGGATTTTGGTGGAACAGTGTCTCGTTTCGATAGTGTTGCCGAGGTGCTAAAATCATTAGAATTAACCGGTACAGTTCACTTTAAAATAGAAGGGAGGAAGATTATCGTAATGCCATAAACTTACTTATTACTACTATAAATAAGTTACCATAAAACCAGGAGCGATTGCAGCGCCCCCGGTTAAATAGGCTTGCTTTTTAAGCAGCTAAAAGGGTAACAATCAATTGCTTCTACAACCAATTTAATTAAACCTTTTTTCAAATGTATAAAGATAATATTGCATTTCCATGCAGGAGGGTCTCCTGTATGCCATTTAAAATTTTTAGGGTGATGAAACTTGTGTTAATTTTATTAATTACCACTATTATTCAGGCCAATGCCAGCTCTTATGCCCAAACTGTAAACCTGAATTTGAAAAATGCTTCCCTGAAAGAAGTTATTGAGGAATTAAGACAGCAAACGGGTTATCATTTTTTGTATAAGATCGAGGTATTGGATGAAACAAAGAGGGTTAGCCTTTCGGCGAATAATGAACCATTTTTACAGGCACTTGAAAAATGTTTTGCCAATCAGCCTGTAACTTATACCATTAATCACAATACTGTTGTTCTACGAAGAAAGGCTTTAGTAACCGATGAAGTGCAGACAGTAAAAGTAACAGGTACGGTTACGGATGAGAAGGGCTTACCATTGCCGGGCGTTAGTGTTAAAGTAAAGGGTACCAATAACGGTATAGTTACAGATGGTAACGGTAAATACTCCATTACTGTTAATGATAATAAGGCTGTATTGGAGTTTACTTTTTTAGGATTCACCAAACAGGAAGTTAGCATTAATGGTAGTACCGAAATAAACGTAAAGTTACAGGAAGCCCAAACCGCTTTAAATGAGGTTGTGGTGATCGGGTACGGAACGGTTAGACGGTCTGATCTTACCGGTGCCACAGCTTCGGTTAAAGGTTCAGATATCAAGGCTCAGGGTGTAAGTGACGTTACAAGGTCATTACAGGGTAAAATGCCCGGCGTTACCATAGAAGCATCTGGTGGTGATCCTGGTGCCGGAACACGAATTATGATCCGGGGGGTTGGTACATTAGGAAACGGAGCCCCGTTATATATTGTTGATGGTGTACCAACAGCAAGTATCAACTACCTGAACCAGGTTGATATTGAATCAATTGATGTATTGAAAGACGCTTCTGCCGCGGCCATATACGGTTCAAGGGCTGCAAATGGTGTGGTATTGGTTACCACTAAAGCGGGTAAGAATGGCGCTCCTGTGGTACAATTTACCGCGAATTATGGTCAGCAAAAAATAGCGCATGGAATTGATGTTTTGAATGCCCAGGAGTGGGCCACTGTAAGTAACATGGCGCATGATAACGCTGGTTTGCCCAGACTTGATATTGCCAAAAATCCAAGTCAGTTGGGTGTTGGTACCAATTGGCAGGATGCTATATACCGAACAGCCCCGGTTCAACAGTATAATATGCTGGTAAGTGGTGGAAGCGAATCAACCAAATACAGTGTATCAGGTGGATATAATGATCAGCAGGGTATTGTGGATGTAACCGGTTATAAGCGTTATAACTTACGCGTTAAAACAGAAACAACCAAAGGGCGATTGAAGTTTGGCGAAACGGTATTGCTATCAAGAGAAAAATTCATCACCATGCCCGGTGGCTGGGGTGGTCAGGGTGGTAACCCGGTAGGATCAGCAGCAAAAATGATCCCTGTTTTTAATATTTATGATCCAACTGCTGTAGGTGGTTACGCCGGGGCTTATGGCCCGGTGGTTAACGTGGCCAATCCGGTTGCCCAGTTAAATCTGGAAAATATTAACCGGGAGTTTACTAATATCATAACTAATGCTTATGCCCAGGTAAACCTTTTACCTGGTTTAAACTATAAATTAAATCTGGGATATACCAATGGCTTTAACAGCAATTATGATTACTCTAAAAGATATGTAGTGGGCACCCTGTTTTCACATCCAACTAATGATATTAGTTTGAGCAAAGATCAGACGGTAATGACTTTGTTAGAAAATACCCTGAACTATGATAAGCATATTGGCAAACACAGTATACAGGCATTGGCTGGTTACGCTTATCAAAGCACTAAATATAATTACACCGCAGCAGGTAGAACAGACTTGCCTGATGGTATTGACCAGATAGATGCCGGAGCCGGTATATCAACCACCGGTGGCAACAAAACTGAAAGTAACCTGGTATCGATATTCGGACGTGCTATTTATTCGTATGATAACCGTTATCTTTTGACCGCCAGTTTCAGGCATGATGGCTCATCGAGATTTGGAAGCGCTCACCGGTACGGTGATTATCCTTCTATTGCATTGGGGTGGAATATTTCAAATGAAAGCTTTTTTGGATCTTTAAAAAATACATTTTCAACTTTAAAATTAAGGACCAGTTATGGTGTGCTGGGTAACCAGGAAATTGGGGATTATCAGTACAGTGCGGCTATCTCGTCAAATATAAACTATGTTGTTGGTGCCGATCAACAAAAATGGTTCGGGGCCATTCAAACAGCATTTGCTTCTCCCAACATTAAATGGGAAAGTACCAAAACTTCAAACATTGGTTTAGATATAGGTTTTTTACAGGACAGACTGAATATAACTGCTGATTATTTTATTAAAAAAACCACCGATCTCCTTTTAAACGTTCCCATACCAGGCTCTGCTGGATCAATTTCAAATCCGGTAGTAAATGCCGGAGATCTGCGTAATAAAGGTATTGAGGTTGGTGTTAATTTTAATGATCATATAGGTAAATTAAACTATGGCGTTTATGGTACAATAAGCGCGGTGAAAAATAAGGTAATAGCACTTGGTACGGGTACACAGCAAATTTTTGGTGGCCAGCCTACCCATCACGGTGCTTCAAGTACTTTAACCGAAGCTGGCGGCTCAATAGGCTCTTTTTACCTGATAAAGGATATCGGCGTATTTAATTCACAAGCCGAAATTGATAGTTATACCAAAAATGGCAAGCCGATTCAGCCTAACGCTGCCCCTGGTGATGTTAAATTCCAGGACACGAATGGCGACGGACAGATCAATGATAATGATAAAGTTAACGCAGGCAGCCCATTCCCTAATTTTGAATATGGCTTTGGCATAAATGCATCCATGTATGGTTTTGATATCAATATGTTTTTCCAGGGTTCTCAGGGCAATAAGATATATAATGGCTTAAGGCAGGATTTGGAAAGTACCAACCTCGATTTTAATTATGCCAAATCAATGCTTAACGCCTGGACACCTACTAATCATTCTAATATTCCCAGAGCGGTTACCAGCGATCCTAATTTTAATAACCGCACATCAACCCGCTTTCTGGAAGATGGCTCTTATTTAAGAATGAAAACTTTGCAAATTGGATACACCTTAAATAGTGCATTGGTAAAAAAAATGAGGATAACTTCTTTACGTGTTTATGCAAGTGCTGATAATCTTTTTACAATAACAAACTATACTGGTTTTAACCCCGATTTGGGCAGAGCAACGAGTGCTCAACTGAGTATTCTTGATCGGGGTGTTGATTTTGGGCATGTGGCTTATCCGCTGGCCAGAACCATCTCTCTGGGTGTTCAACTATCATTGTAATCAATAAGCGCTATAAAAATTAAAATTATGAAAAATTTAATAATCATATTTTGTATAGCTGTTATAGTTTGCAGCTGTAAGAAAAGTACATTAGAACTTCAAAACCCCAATAAAATAACCACCGAAACTTTCTGGAAAACCGAAGCCGATGTGCAAAGCGCATTCGCGGCTACCTATGGGCTGTTAAGGGATGTAAATGGTGGTTTTTATGGAGTAAGGGGTATTGAGCTTGCTAATGGTCGTGGTGACGACTTTTTTATCCGTAACGATGTGGCCGATCTGTACAAACTATCAACATTTACCAACACACCAGACAATGGCCCTGCCAATGATCTGTGGAACATATCATACCGGGCTATTTTTAGGGCAAATCAAATATTAGCTAACATTGATAAAGTGCCTTTGGATGCTAACGCGAAAAAAGCCTATATAGCCGAAGCTAAATTTCTGCGAGGCATAAATTATTTTATCCTGGCCATTAACTTTGGAGATGTGCCATTGATATTGACCGTCCCGGCTACAACAGAGAACTATTTTACAGCCAAATCTCCCGAAGCCGCTATTTGGCAGCAGGTGATTGCTGATTTTACTGCAGCTGGGGCCGATCTGCCCGCATCCTATTCTTCGCAATGGGTAGGCAGGGCAACCAAAGGTGCGGCCCTGGCTTACCAGGGTAAAGCTTATGTATACACCAAAGCCTGGGCTAATGCGGAAACTGCTTTGAAGCAGGTAACAGGTTTATCATATCAGTTGATGCCTAACTATGGTGATAACTTTATCGCCTCGAAAAAGAACAATCAGGAATCGGTGTTTGAGATCCAACTGGCTGATGTTGGCGGCACTAACCCATGGGCCGGCGAAAATGCACAGCAATCATTAGGAGTTACTACTGCACAGGAGTTTGCGCCATCAGAAGTAAGCGGATGGTTTGAAGTGAGCCCTACTGACAAGCTTTTTAATGAGTTTAAAAAAGAAAAAACTACAAGTAATGATTTCGATCCAAGGATGTACGCTACACTGGTTTGGGATTATCCTGGTTGTACTTTTTATAACAAGCCTTTTAGTAGTTTCACGCTGGTGTTCGGCTATCACTCCATGTTCAAAAAGTATCAGAATTATACCCAAAATAATGAGCTAACAGGAGCAAGCGGCGCTTCGGATTATACCTCAAGTAACAATGAGCGGGCTTTCCGTTACGCCGATGTGCTGTTGTTACTTGCAGAGTCTTTAACTATGCAGGGAAAAGTGCAGGATGCTTATCCTTACATGAAACAGATCAGGGATAGGGCACAACTCGCTGCTTTACCGGGGGGGTATAGCCAGGATCAGATGATGACCGAAATAGTGCACCAGCGGATGATTGAATTTGCGAGAGAGAACCAACGCTTTTATGATCTGAAACGCTGGGGAAAACTATCGCAGGAAATCTCCAATAGCGATAAAGTAGGGAAGCAATTTTACGTAGCTGGTAAATATGATTATTTCCCGATCCCTCAAAACGAGATCAATAGTAATCCATTAATGAAACAAAACTCCAATTGGTAAAAATCAATTGGTTATAACCTAAATTGCCTTTTCACCTTTTTGATCTGGTTGCTTCCATAAGTAACCAGATCATTCTGTTAAATTATAAATACCAATTATAAACAGATGAGAAAACTAATCTTGCTTTTGTTAATTGCCTTTTTACAATTAACGCTTATAAACGTTGTTAAAGGCCAGTCGAAAAAAAAATCTGTAGTAATAGATTACAAAATAGATCTTGCCGGTAAGTGGGCTTTCCAGATCGATTCACTCGATCAGGGAATAACGCAAAAATGGTATGCAAATAGTCTGGCTGGTAATATCACGCTTCCGGGCTCCATGACTACAAATGGATTGGGGAGTGATATCACCATAAATACTCCATGGACTGGGAGTATTGAGGATTCTACCTGGTTTCAGAGCCCAGCGTATGCGCAATATCGCAAGCCAGGTAATATCAAAGTGCCATTCTGGCTTCAGCCCGCTAAATATTATAAAGGTGCCGCATGGTATCAAAAAACAGTAACTATCCCTACAACGTGGTCTAAAAAGCATGTTGAACTATATATTGAAAGAAGCCATTGGGAAACAACTGTTTGGGTTGATGATAAGCAAATTGGCATGCAAAACAGCCTGTCCACTGCTCAGGTTTTTGATCTTTCTAATGAATTATCTCCCGGTAATCATCAAATAACCATTCGTGTAGATAACAGGGTAAAGGAGTTTAATGTAGGTCAAAATTCGCATAGTATTTCTGATCATACACAAACCAACTGGAATGGGATGATTGGGCAATTATTTCTGAAAGCCAAGCCTTTAGTATACATTGATGATATACAGCTATATCCGGATATTAAAAACAAGCTGGTTAAGGCACATGTACAGATCATTAATCATACCGGGAAAACAGTTAGCACCACCATTAATTTGTTGGCTACATGTGCAAAAGCGCCTGCACTAAGGCCAATGGCAAAAGCAATAGCTGTTACAAAGGATACTGTTGTTATAGAAATAACTTACCCAATGGGCGAAAAGCCGCTATTATGGAGCGAATTTACCCCCGATGTTTATAAAATGCAGGTTCAGCTGGTTACTGCCCCGAATGAAAAAGAGGAAAGATCGGTTACATTTGGCATGAGGAGTTTTTCAAGCAGGGGCACACAATTTACTATTAATGGTAAGCCTACATTTCTGCGTGGAACTTTAGAATGCGCGGCTTATCCTAAAACCGGTTTCCCGCCAACAGATCTGCAATCATGGGTGCGAATTTTAACCGTTTGCAAATCTTATGGACTAAATCATTTGCGTTTTCATTCCTGGTGTCCGCCAGATGCTGCTTTTGAAGCCGCCGACCGGTTAGGTTTTTATTTTCAAATTGAGTGCGCATCCTGGGCAAATCAGGGCGCTTCAATTGGAGATGGAAACCCTTTGGATCAATATATCTATGATGAAAGTAACCGGATAGTAAAGGTTTACGGCAACCATCCATCTTTTTGTATGATGAACTATGGTAACGAACCAAATGGTAAAAACCTGGTTAAATACCTGACTGATTTTGTAAGTTATTGGAAACAGAAAGATCCCCGTCGTTTGTATTCTACAGGTTCGGGTTGGCCTATCATCAATAGTAGTGATTATAACAGTACACCCGATCCCCGAATCCAGGGATGGGGGCAAGGGCTTAAAAGCATTATCAACGGTCAAGCACCACGGACAGATTATGACTGGACCGGTATTATTAAAAATTGGCAACACCCAACCGTAAGCCACGAAATTGGGCAATGGTGCGTTTATCCTGATTTTAAGGAGATAAGCCAATATGATGGTGTATTGAAAGCAAGGAATTTTGAGATCTTCCATGATCAGCTAAAAAAGAATGGTTTAGAAAATCTGGCCGAAGATTTCCTTTTCGCGTCTGGAAAATTGCAGGTTTTATGCTATAAGGCGGATATTGAAGCTGCGTTACGTACGCCTGGTTTTGGCGGTTTTCAACTACTGGGATTAAATGATTTCCCAGGGCAGGGAACTGCTTTGGTTGGTGTGCTTAATCCATTTTGGAGAGATAAAGGATATATCACCGGAAAAGAATATAGCCAGTTTTGCAATGCTGTTGTACCATTGGCCCGTTTGCCTAAAATGATCTACCTTAATAATGAAACATTTACGGTACCCGTGGAAGTTGCGCAGTTTGGCCAAAGAGTATTAAACCATGTAACCCCCCAATGGAGTATAAAGAATGATGCCGGTAATGTATTATTTAAAGGAGGGCTTGCCACAACAATCATACCTTTAGGAAATAATATAAAGCTGGGTGTAATTAAGCAAACACTAAATTCCATAACTAAACCAAGTAAACTTACACTTACCGTATCTGTTGCCGGCTATGAAAACTCCTGGGAGATATTTGTCTATCCAGCGGTACTGTCTAAAGTTAACCAAAATATCATGGTTGTAAATACTATTGACAACAAGGTGGTTGAAACTCTAAATAAAGGCGGCAACGTATTGTTGACGTTAAAAAAAGGAGCCCTTAAAGGGAGTAAGGGGGGGAATATAGCCATTGGTTTTTCAAGCATATTCTGGAATACCGCTTGGACTCATAGTCAGCCTCCGGTTACTTTAGGCATTTTATGCGATCCTAAACACCCTGCATTAAAAGAGTTCCCAACGCAGCGTTACAGTAATTGGCAATGGTGGGATGCTATGTCTCACTCCAGCGCAATTCGCCTGGACTCAGTGGCAACAGGCTTACAGCCTATTGTTAGGGTTATTGATGACTGGGTGACCGCGCAGTCGCTTGGATTGGTGTTTGAATGTCGCGCAGGTAACGGGAAACTGATCATATCAGGTATCGACTTGTTATCGGATGCGGATAAACGGCCGGAAGCAAAACAGTTACTGTACAGTTTAATAAGTTATATGGACTCTGCAGATTTTAATCCCAAACAAACGGTCGATCTGGGGAAAATTATCGACTTATACCGATAAGTAAAATGTACATAATTGGATAAATCGGTTTGATCTTATAAAATCTCCTTTAATTATTGATGAAATAAAAGGGCCTAAACTATGTTGTTTAGGCCCTTTTTTACCTTGCAGCCGGTTATAACACGAGCATAAATAATTATCACGATATTAAAGTCACTTCTATCATTAAGCTAACGTTAATACACAGGAATCGCCTTTTTACAGCTATACTTTCAAAAATGCAGATCTCCTTTGATTTGAAGCTTACCATGTTAAATAAATTACTAAAATGTATTAATTTTTGTATAGTATTTGTAAACTTAATGTTTAGTATTTATATTTGACATCGACAGCGCCAATTCTAATTACAAACTATATGTATGAAAAGACGGGACCTAATTAAACAAATCGGCTTGGTTAGCGGAGCAGCAGTATTAAGTAACACAGTTACCGCATCGCCAATAAATTATGAGCAAAAGAAAAAAAGGGTTTTAAAGATAGCGCACATTACCGATGTGCACATCAGGCCCGAGTATAATGCAGTAGCCCGTTTCAAGAAGTGCTTGGAAATGATCAAAAAAGATAAGGTTGACCTGATATTGAATGGTGGTGATTCTATATACGCGGCAGATTATGATAATATTAAAAAAGAGAGGGTAATTGAATTATGGAACTGTTGGAAGGATAGTATTGAATTAGTAAAAGATATCCCGATGTACAGTGTGCTTGGCAATCATGATATGTGGTGGCAGGGGAAAGGTGATGAACTTTTTGGTAAACCCGGTGTGCTAAAAATGCTGGGTTTAAAAAATAACTATTACAGTTTTGATAAAAATGGATGGCACTTTATTATGCTGGATAGCAATCATCCAAAAAGTCCGGGTATGTTGGATGAAGATCAATGGAATTGGTTTGTGCAAGATGTACAATCCAGCAATGGGAAGCCAACATTGATCATGTCACATTATCCTCTTCTGAGCTGCACGGGCATTATTGATAATAAACCTGATTTTATAGGCCCTTTTAAAGTAAGCGGTAGCTATAACCACCTGGATATTATGAAGTTTATTGAAGTGTTCAATAAAAACAAAAATATCAAAGTTTGTCTGAGCGGGCACATTCACTTGTTAGATAAAGTTTGGTATAACGATGTAAGTTACTTGTGTAACGGTGCAGCCAGTGGCTTTTGGTGGGAACCGGGCGACGATGGCAAAAGCTCTTATAAACAAACGGTGCCGGGATACTCTATATTGAACTTGTATAGCAATGGCAGTTTTGATGACCAGTATATCAAATATGAAGCTTAGCCAATAGAACTTTTAATCCTAATTGAAATGAAAAAAACATCCTTCTCCTTATTGTTTCTACTGTTGATCAGTGTAACGGTTTCGGCCCAAAAAGTTCCTGCTGACAAAGCAGAAAATATCCTCATCGTATCTATAGATGGTTTGCGGTGGCACGAAGTTTTTCAGGGCGCCGAGAAAGCATTGATACTGAATAAAAAATACAACTCCCAGGACTCTGTTCAGCGAATAAAAAAGTACTGGTCTGATGATCAGCGGGAGCGAAGAGCTAAGCTAATGCCTTTTGTGTGGAGTGTTTTTGCAAAAGATGGGCAATTGTATGGCAACCGTGATTTGGGCAGCCTGGTAAATGTGAAAAATCCATACTGGTTCTCATACCCTGGTCGGAATGAAAATTTAACAGGGTATGCCGATCCTAAAGTAAACTCTAACGATTATCCAGATAACCCTAATAAAAATGTATTAGAGTTTATTGATCAGCAAAAAGGATATAAGGGTAAGGTGGTGGCTTTTGCCTCCTGGGATGCTGTAGCCAGAATCATCAACCGTAACCGGAATGGCTTAATGGTCAACAACCCGTTTGAAGATATCAAAGGGAATGACCTTACGGAAGCTGAAAAATTGGCCAATGAAATTCAACACTATGAACCTCAGATTTGGGGTGATGGTGAGCGTTTAGATGCCACTACGTACGCGCTTGCCAAATCATACATCGCCGCTAAACATCCCAAAGTAGTTTACCTTGACCTGGCCGATACCGACGATCACGCTCACGGGGGCACTTATGATCTGTATTTAGATGCCATTCACAATATCGACGCAATGATCAGCAGCTTGTGGAACTATATGCAAAAAGATCCCTTTTATAAGAACAATACCACCATTATAGTGATGCCCGATCATGGGCGGGGAGAAGGAAAGCAATGGACAAGCCATGGCGCCAGTATTCCGCACGCCAACGATACCTGGTTAATGGCTATCGGACCTAAAATAAAATCATTGGGCGAAGTGAAAAACAGCGGACAGATTTATCAGGACCAGTATGCAAAAACTATAGCCAAATTATTAGACTTTAATTTCACATCGGTAAATCCTATTGGCGAGGCTATAGATAGCGTAATAAAATAAACTTGGTTTATATAATACCATGAAAAATCAAAATCGAAGGGCTTTTATTCAAAAACTAACGATTGGTGCATTAGCTATTACCCCTGTTCAAAAGCTGATAGCTTCACCCGTTGCTTTGCAATTACAGCCGCAAGATAAAAAGATCAGGTTTGGTGTTATTGCCGATTTGCACCATGATCTGATATATGATGGGATGGATCGTTTATCGGCGTTTATTGATAATATGAATACCGAAAAACCGGATTTTATTATCCAGATGGGAGACCTTTGCTTTCCCAAAAAGGAGAACCTTCCTTTAATGGATGTTTGGAATAAGTTTAACGGCCCCAAATATCATGTAATTGGCAACCATGACACTGATGGTGGATTCACACGCGATCAGGTGGTTGAATTCTGGAAAGCGAAGGCAAAATTTTATTCTTTTGATATCAACGGTTTTCACTTTGTGGTTTTGGATGGAAATGAACACAATCCCTCGCCTGACAGCTCCCCAGGATATGCTCGCTTTATTTCTCCGGCCCAAGTGGAATGGCTAAAGAAAGATCTTGATGGAGCAACCTTACCCACCATAATATGCTGTCATCAGGGTTTGGATAATGATGCCGGCGGACTGGAGAATGGTACGCTAATGCGCTATACGCTTGAACAAGCCAATCAAAAGAATAAGCACAAAGTGATATTAGTACTAAGCGGGCATCATCATCAGGATTATTATAACCAGATCAACGGTATACACTACGTGCAGATCAATAGCGCCTCCTACCAATGGCTGGGTGATAAATATAAAGAGATTCGCTATTCGGAAGCTGTTGACAAGGCCAAGCCTGCGGTAAAATATACAGTGCCTTATAAAGATCCACTATGGGCTATGGTCGAAATCGATCAGGAGGGAACGATCAGTATACGAGGCAGGCGATCGGTTTTTATTGGGTCGTCGCCTGAGAAATTAGGCGTTAACCCGATTGACTATATCTACCCCATAGTGCCTTATATATCCGACAGGAAGATCAAAATTAATTCATAAATATTAACGCGTAACACTAAATGAAAAGATTACTGACAGTTATTTGCCTCTTTAGCCTGGCATTACAATTAAGCGCGCAAGTTAAACACGTAAAACACGTAGTATTAATAGGCTGCGATGGTTTTGGCGCTTATGCTGTACCCGGTGCCAAAATGCCCAATTTAAAACATTTGATGGAGACAGGTTCATGGTCGTTAAAGGCAAGGTGTGTGATGCCATCTTCAAGCGCCGATAATTGGGCATCTATGTTAATGGGTGCGGGGATAACAGAGCACGGCTATACAGAATGGAATAGCAAAGTTCCGGAAATTCCGTCGGTAACAATAACTAAGTACGGTATTTTTCCAAGCATCTTCAGTGTTATCCGTGATCAAAAGCCAGGCGCGAAAACCGCGGCCATTTATAGCTGGGACGGTATTGCGCCGCTGATTGAAAAAGATGCTATTGATATGGTAATACCAGGTGGCGATGCAGGCGATGATTTCTGTGTAGACACGGCTGCAAGCGTCATCAAAAAGCAAAAGCCGTTATTTACATTCATCCACGTTAGTCAGCCAGATGGAGTAGGGCATAATATCGGGCACCGCACTCCAGCATATTATGAAGAACTGCAAAAGGTTGATGCTCGGATAGGGAAGATTGTTCAAGCTGTAAAAGATGCGGGTATCGAAAACGAGACCATTATTATGGTGACTGCCGATCATGGCGGTATTAACAAGGGGCACGGCGGCAAATCATTGGATGAGATACAGATACCCTGGATCATAAACGGTGCAGGTGTTAAAAAGAATCACGAAATAAAAGATGTGATCATTACTTATGATACAGCTGCTACTATAGCCTGGATATTTGGACTGAAAATGCCACAAAGCTGGCGCGGGAAACCCGTAACTGATGGGTTTGATTAAATGGATCCTATCATAGTTTATACTGTTTAAATAGGGCTATTTTGCTAGAAAGTGGGTTTGCATGGTTTGTATTTTTTATGGATTTTATGTAGTTAAATTATTGATAATTAGTTATTTATTAGTTTTTTCCTTGAAATAGTGTAAGCCATCATTTTATAGGCTCGTTACTGATTGTTTTCTGATTCCGCCGGAGTGTCCAGTGTGGCCATTCGAATAAATTATAGGATTAAATCGGTCAAAATAAATTTGAATGCGTTTGCCCTTATTCATTGCATAGCGTAACGGGTACCATTGTGAAATTTTAATTACTTTTGAGCGAAAGTAACTATTATGCAAGACGATATTATCCTGAAGATCAGCTACCGTTTAAAAGAAATAAGAAAAGACAAACGCATAACCATTCAGGAACTGGCAGATAAAGCAGGTGTTAGTAAAGGATTAATATCCCAGATTGAAAATAACCGTACTATACCCTCACTTCCAGTATTGATGAATATCGTTCAATCGTTAAATCTCGACCTGACGGAATTTTTTAAGGACCTTTCATCCGGTGGTCACCAGGAAAAAGTATTCGTTATCCGCTCATCAGAATACAGTCCTATTCAAAAAGAAGCCTCCAAAGGTTTTAGCTACCAAAGAATGCTTACGCGCAATATAAAGGGAGGCCCTGTTGATTTTGTGTTGTTAGAACTTAAGAAAGGTGCTCGCCGCAATAAAATGGTGGTTACCGATGCTTTTGAATACAAATATCTGATTAAAGGTAAAATTGAATACCTGATAGAAGATAAAAGCTATGTTTTGGAAGAAGGGGATTCCATTTTCTTTGACGGACGCTTGGGGCACAATTTATCTAACATTGGCGATTCTGAAGCCATCATGCTGGTAGTTTATTATTTCATCTCGAACGATTGATAGTACCTAACCCACGTCAAATAGCATTAGAAAAAGGTCCGTATTTAAATACGGACCTTTTTTATACCTCCATCCCAAATTTTGAGAGAAGCCGCCTTTGTCGGCTATTTTAATAGGTATTCTGCTCACGCTACATCTCTGATATCTTCAACGTCTGCTCTTTTTTTCGAAAAAAAGTACTCCTCAAGCCTATAATTTGCTGTATTTATCATGATGTATTTTATCTAAAAAATGGTGTAAATTTCTTTGTTTTGTTGATTTTATTTTTCTTTAGTATTTATAAACAATTAAACAGTTGTTTCGTGTGAGTTAAATGATCTTCTTTCTCTTGGGTTTATAATTTACACAAACGTTTGTGTAATTAATTTACTTGTAAATTGTTAATTTACAGTTATATATACTTTATTTTAAAAATCATCCTTAACTGTATTTGCAAAACGATTTAGTTTATAGATAAATGATATTTCATTTAAAAAGTTTAATATTACTTTACTTTTTGTTTACAAATAATGTCTATAATTGTATAAATACTAAACAAAACTTAAAATTTAAACTGTTAAAAAATGAAGACTTTTTACTTGTTCAAGTATGGCCTGATCACGGTAGTGGTATGGCTGCTGGCTTTGGATGTTGCCTATGCCCAAAGTAAGGTTACCGGTACGGTAACCGATGATAGTAATAAACCCTTACCTGGTGTTATCATCAAATCAAAGCTGGGTAAATCAACTGGTACAGTTACCGACTCGCAGGGTAATTTTCATATCACGACTCCCAATAAAGAGGATGTTCTGATTTTTAGCTTTGTTGGGTACGTTACGCAGGAGGTGTCGGTAAACGGTGCCAATCTGAATGTAGTGATGAAAGCTTCATCAAGCAGTTTAAATGAAGTTGTTGTAGTTGGATATGGCAGTCAGAAAAAGGCTAACCTAACAGGGGCCGTAAATACCATCAGTGGTGCTGTGTTGGAAGATCGGCCCATACCCAATGTTGGAAGAGGGTTGCAGGGGATGTTGCCAGGTTTAACGGTAACTTCTCCGAGCGGCCAACCCGGCGCTGCACCATCCTTTAATATATGGGGATTTACTTCTATTAATGGAGGCGGGCCGCTTATATTGGTTGATAATATTGTAACCAGTGATGTTAGCAATATTAATCCTGATGATGTAGCCAGTGTAAGCGTACTTAAGGATGCTGCCTCCTCGGCTGTTTACGGTTCCAGAGCTGCATTTGGAGTGGTATTGATCACAACAAAGTCGGGGAAAACGGGAACTCCAAAGGTTACCTATAGTATGAATTATTCGCTGCATAAGATAACTAATCTGCCAGATGTGGTAACCGACCCGGCCACTGTAGTTGATTATAAGAACCAGGCTTACTATTCATACTATGGCGTGAACTTATTTAATAGCGCAACCGTGGCTTATGCCAACGCGCGGTCAAAAGATCCCAGCCTCCCAGCGGCAACTGCCGATCCTGCCGACCCGGCTAATTATATTTATGCAGCCGGCAATAATTGGTTCACTGACCTATATAAACCCATTAACACAAGCCAGCTCCATAATGTAACGGTGAGTGGCGGAGGCGATCGGATCACTTATTATTTTTCAGCTGGTTATAGTAACCAGAATGGGGTGTTTCGTGATAATGCCGACTATTATAACAGGTTCAATATTCGTGCGAAACTGGATATGAAGGTTACAAGCTGGCTGAGTGTTTATACGAACACAGCATACAATCGTATCATTTATAATCAGCCTTCTTTATGGACATCTGATTGGACGTCAGGCGATCTTTATCACTCCATTGGCCGCGCTAATACATTAGTTCCTGTTACCAACCCAGATGGGTCATATACCTCTGCGGGAGCTTATATAGGTTTTTTAAAAAATGGAGCTCGTAGCAATACGGTGACTAATCAACCACAAAACACTATTGGTTTTACAACTTCGTTTTTTAATAATGCCTGGAGAATTAAAGGTGATTATACCTTCAGAGCCATCAATGATTACAATCAGGCATCTCAATTAGTTGTTCCGTATGAAAACGGGCCAAATCAACAGGTGTTCTATGCAGGTCACTCCAATGCATCAGCATATGCCGACGATAATTCTTATCAGATCATCAATATTTATACAGAATATGAAAAAACTTTTGGTAAGCATTACTTTAAGGGGATGATTGGTTTCAATCAGGAGAAGAATAGCTTTAATACCTTTTCTGCGCTTAACAATAATTTGATTACCAATAGCGTAGGCTATCTTGGGGGAACAACAGGAGCAACACCCCAGGTTGGTGGATCTGGTTATCAATGGGCTACCAGGGGAGCTTTCTCACGTTTGAATTATAGCTATGACAATAAATATCTGTTGGAGTTAGATGGACGCTATGACGGATCTTCCCGTTTTCCGATCACCCAACAGTATACATTTCTTCCTTCCGTTTCCCTGGGATGGAGGGTATCGGAAGAGCCATTCTTTAAAAGCCTCACTGGTGTAGTTGATAATTTGAAGCTTCGTGCCTCTTATGGCACCTTGGGAAATGACCAGAATTTAGGGAATTACCAGTTTATTCCGCTGCTTGGACATGGCACAACCACCAATCTATTAGGTGGTGCTCAACCCGTGACCGTTACTCCACCTAATTTAGTATCTCCGTCACTTACCTGGGAGAAAATTTATAATTCTGTTGCAGGTGTAGATTTTAGCCTGTTTCACAAACTGGATGTTTCCTTTAACATATATCAGCGCGATACCAAAAATATGATAACGGCGGGATTTCAACTCCCGGCCGTCTTAGGAGCAAGCCAGCCTAAAGAGAATGCTGCCGATCAAAGAACGCGGGGATGGGACCTGAGCCTTACCTATAACGATAAATTTGACTTAGCAGGAAGACCATTTAACTATAGTTTGCGGGCGAATGTTTGGGACTCTCAGTCAATAATTACCCGGTATAACAATCCTACAAAATACTGGCAAGGAGGTGGTTATTATGTTGGGCAACACGTGGGTGATATATGGGGGCTAACAGACTTAGGGATATTTCAAACAGATGCCGCCGCGAAAGCAGCGCCAGATCAATCCGCGCTTATGGGATATTATAATTTGAACAAAGCAGGAGAGCTGCAATATGCCGACCTCAACCATGATGGAAAAATTACGTTAGGCGATGGTACGGTAGCAAATCCGGGTGATGCCAAAGTAATTGGTAATACCACTCCCCGGTATAATTTTGGCGCGGGAGGTAATTTTTCCTGGAATAATTTTGATTTAAGCTTCTATTTCCAAGGGGTAGGGAAGGCGAGTTTTTACCCTACTGAGGGCTATTATTGGAGTATGTTTTTTGCACCCTGGGAAAATGTTACTAAGAATATCGTGAATAACACCTGGACCCCGCAAAACCCGAATGCTTTCTATCCTGCCCTGAAGGGCTGGCGGGAAGGTGATGCCGGAGCATGGTATGATCTTGCAGTTCCTCAAACCAGGTATCTCTATAGCGCTGCTTATGTCCGTCTTAAAAATTTAACCGTTGGGTATTCGTTCTCCCTCCCTCAATTAAAAAAGATAGGTGTTGACCGCTTGCGGGTATATTTTAGCGGAGAGGACCTTTGGGAATCAGATCATCTACCGCAAGGTTTTGACCCGGAAGGATTGGGTGGTAGCTGGGGCTCAGGGAAAGTGTATCCCTTCCAACGCCAATATTCATTTGGTATAAGTGCAAAGTTTTAATTTTTAGTTCAAACTCACAACAATGAAAAAGTTTCATATAATTGCGATAATCGGTATGATGCTAAGTATCTTATCATTATACTCCTGTAAAAAAGATAGTTTTTTGACCCGGTATCCGGTATCGGACATAACAGAACAAAACTTTTTTAATAATGCTTCTGATTTAGATACCTATAGTAACGGGTTTTATTCTTATGTCCCCACTCTTCCCTCACAATTATTAGGTGATTCCTATAGAGCGGGAGATGTGCAAAGTGATAATACCGAGAACTTTCCTTTTAATAAAGTAGTGGCTGGTCAGCTGGTATTGCCAAGCACTGCCAGTCAGGCAGGCTGGACGTGGACTTATTTAAAAACTGTGAACTATTTTTTACAGAATTATCAAAAAGCAAACGCACCACAGACTGTAAAAAATCATTATGTAGGGGTGGCCAGATTTTTTAGGGCCTGGTTTTATTTTGATAAAGCAAAGCGCTTTGGTGCTTTGCCCTGGTATGGAAGGGCTATAGCGCCAAATGACATTGCTGATTTATATAAAGCGAGAGATTCCAGGCAACTGGTTATGGATTCGGTAATGGCTGACCTGAGGTTTGCCGTAAATAATGTCAATCCTACCGGGCCTTCTGGCACTATTACCAAGTGGGTAGCACTGTCACTGATGGCCAGAGTAGGGTTGCATGAGGGGACATTTAGAAAGTATCAGGGAATAGATGGTAGTCAGTCGTTTTTAAAAACAGCAGATAGCGCGGCCCTTGCAGTGATGCAAAGTGGTAATTTTAAATTATATACTACCGGAAAGCCTGGTCAGGACTATCAGAACTTATTTTTATTTTATAATCCGGGAGATCCGCAAGGGGCTGAAGTAATATTAGGTACATATTACAGTAGTACTCTTCATGTTTATTCAGCAACCGATGCGGCTATCAGGTCTGACGGTATGGGTATGACAAAGGATTGTATGAATACTTATCTTACCAGCAATGGCACTCCCTTTACTCAAGTGCCAGGTTACGATACCATGATGGTTAAAGGGGAGTTTAAAAATCGCGATCCCAGATTACCGCAAACCGTTTTGCCTCCAACTACGCTGGCATATGGTGATATGTTTGGGCCAAATACATTAGGTAAGTCTAAAACTGGTTATTATCTGTTTAAGTATTTTGATCCCACTGCTCTTGCATACAATAGCAATACCAATGCAGGAATAGATTTTCGGTATGGGGAGATTCTGTTGATCTATGCAGAAGCAAAAGCAGAATTGGCGAATGCCGGAACGGGTACGCTTTCACAAGCCGACCTTGATATGTCCATTAACTTACTTCGGGACAGAGTGGGGATGCCTCATTTATTGATGAATGTGCCTGTTGACCCTGTATTGGCAATAGCTTATCCCAATGTGTCGGGTGCCTTACAAAATGTGTTGTTGGAGATCCGCCGGGAGCGAAGAGTAGAGTTGGCAGGTGAAGGATTTCGTTATGATGACCTCATGCGGTGGAAAAATGGTGCATTGTTAGCCAAGACCTTTTATGGCATGTACTTCCCATCTACAGGTATTTTTGATATGAATGGCGATGGGGTGCCCGATGTTGGCCTGGTATCGAGTAAACCTGCGAATCCCATACCAAACGTAGCTTACTTTGTAATTGGAACAGATGTTTTTTTAAGCAAAGGTAACTATGGAAACGTAGTGGTGAACCCTACCTTGGTCAAAACATTTGCCGATCCTAAAAATTACTATTTCCCTTTGCCTACCCAGGAGTTGCAGCTTAACTCAAAGTTAACACAAAATCCGGGTTGGTAAAACAGTATAAATATCAAAAGAGCTTTGTTGGTTAGTTAATTTTTAATTAAGGGCCGCAGGGATGTGGCCCTTTTTATATTTCATAAAACAGAATATTAAAAATCACATCATGAAAAAGATTATCACTGCGTTTTCCATAATGCTTGTTTTTTCAATGGCGGGCTTTGCGCAATCATCATATATTCCTTCTAAAAGCAATCTCGAAAACCGGGAATGGTTTAATAACGCCAAATTAGGTTTGTTTATCCATTATGGTATTTATTCGCAGTTAGATGATGTGGATGAAGCCTGGGCCATGCGTAAATATACCGTCCCTCAGTATGAAAAAATTGCTGACCAGTTTGATCCCAGAGATTTTAATGCTAAAGAATGGGTAGCTGCTGCAAAAAAATTAGGGTTTAAATATATTACTGTAACCACCAAACATCACGATGGCTTTTGTTTGTTCGATTCTAAATATACAGATTGGACAATCATGCATCACGGAAAAAAGCGATTAGACATTATTAAAGCCCTGGCCGATGAGTGTCATAAACAGGGGATAAAATTATGGTTGTATTATTCCTTATTGGACTGGCATCATCCAGATTTTGTGTTTCGTAAAGACGAAGGGGGAACCTATAAGCATCAATTACCTAATCCAAATAGGGATGAGCAAAAGTATATTCAGTATATGAAAAATCAGCTCACTGAGTTACTTACCAAATACGGAACGGTTGCCGGGATATGGTTTGATGGATATTGGTCAAAAGATGTAGGCAGATATCCCTTTGGAGAAATTTACAAGTTGATTCATCAATTGCAGCCAGCTTGTATGATCATCAATAATCATGATATGTTTTACATTCCGGGTGAAGATGCTATGGTATATGCTTTATATGATCCTTTTCCGCAGTCTGCGTACGATAGTGATATTCGTTTAAAGCAAATGCCATTGCAAGCCATGGATATGAGCAGTAATAAATGGGGATACTACTCTAAACAAATATATAAACCGGTTGATACCCTTATACATAATATGGAAAAAGTGGCAGGCAAACATGCGTCTTTTGTGTTAAATACAGGCCCATTGCCTAACGGAAAGCTGGATGAGCATTTTATCGATACCATCAAAGTTGTAAATAAGCGAATGAGCATCCACAAATAATTTCCTTTTTAAGGGATGCATTAATGTTCTAGTATATATAGTGTTAGTAAACAATTGGATGCCGGTTTTTTAGTTTTTCATGAGATACGTATTAAGCGCATGTAGAAAAATATTTTCAAAAAGTTTAGTATTTGTTTACTTTTTTACAAAAAATAATTACATTTGAATATAAATACTAAACAATGATTGTAAGCAGAATTTGGCTTCAGTTGTGGTTTTAAAAGTACTGGTAAAGTTGATTAATGTGTTTGTTTAAGGGGCGTAGCGGTTACGGCCCTTTTACCATTGCAACTGATAAAGTTAGAACTTGATTATATAAAAATAGATAATGAATACCATCTCAACAACGTCTTTCTCGGCCAACGGTAAATTATATACGCCACCTGCAAAGCCCATTGTAGTTATCTGCATGGATGGCTCGGCCGATGAATATCTTGATACTACATTGGCTCATGATCGCATGCCTAATCTTAAAAAAATGGCATTACAAGGCTATCGTGGTATGGTGCGCGGAGCTTTACCATCTTTTACCAATGTCAATAACTCATCTATTGTAACGGGTGTTAGTCCGGCGGTGCATGGCATTTGTGGTAATTTCTTTTACGATGCCCAAAAAGATCAGGAAGTGATGATGAACTCATCAGAATATCTCCGGGCGGATACTTTGCTGGCTGCCGCGGCAAATGCAGGGCGTAAAGTAGCCGTGGTAACCGCAAAAGAAAAATTACGGGATATTCTTTCTTATAAATTGAACGGTATCGCTTTTTCTGCCGAAAAGGCCGATCAGGCAAAACTGGAAACACATGGCATTGAAAATGCCGAAGAAGTTATCAGGCATAAAACACCGGCCATTTATAGTGCCGAAGCCAGTCTGTTTGTTTTACGGGCAGGCGTTGCACTGATAGAAAAAGGCCTGGCCGATTTTCTATACCTATCGTTAACCGATTATATGCAACATACCTATGCACCTGATACCGAAGAGTCACTGGCATTCTATGAGGCTCAGGATATTGAATTGGGCAAAATGCTTGCATTAAGGGCCGTTATTGGCGCAACGGCAGATCATGGCATGAACGCCAAAGTAAAAGCCGACGGTTCGCCAAATGTATTGTTTATCGAAACCATGCTCACAGAAAAATTTGGTACAGGTTTCAGGGTTATTTGCCCTATAACCGACCCTTATGTAAAACATCATGGTGCGTTAGGATCCTATGTGGCTGTGCACGTGGAAAATGGTTCGAATATCAATGACGTGAAAAACTGGCTGGCACAGCAGCCCGGTATTACCGAGGTGTATGATAAAGAAACGGGCTGCCGTATCCTGGAGCAACCGGCAGATAGGACAGGCGACCTGTTTGTATTGTCGGCACGTGATGTAGTAGTTGGAAAAACAGCTGCCGATCATGATCTGAAAGCCCTGGACGGAACCCTGCGCTCACACGGCGGCAGGTATGAGGAAATGGTGCCATTAGTGGTTTCGCACCCATTAAACAGTTTATATAAAATGAAGGCGCAGGGCGATCCACGGAATTTTGATGTATTCGATTTTGCAGTTAACGGTACCCATTAATTGGGTGTCATAGAGGAATTTTAAGAGGACGATGAAAGAGGAAACATTGTTAAGTACTGATAATATGTTCAAACTGGCCTCATTAATAGCCGGTGAACCTGTATCATCCGGGAAGATATTAGCTGTTAATAACCCCTATAACGGGCAGCTTGTAGGCACAGTGGAAATGGCGGGCGGTAACGATATCCAGGCTGCTATTGACATAGCCTTAAAAGGTGGTCAAATATTAACCCGTTACGAGAGATATAGCATTTTGGATAAAGCCAAAACGATGCTGTTGGACAGAAAAGAGGAATTTGCTAAATTGATCACCGCCGAATCGGGTTTATGTATTTCTGAAGCGCGGTATGAGATCGGTCGCGCGCATGATGTGTTACTGTTTGCCTCCATAGAATGTTTAAAAGATGACGGGCAGGTATTTTCCTGCGATATATCACCAAACGGCAAACAGCGAAAAATATTTACGCTGCGTGAGCCTTTAAAACTGGCTGTTGCTATTACACCATTTAATCACCCGCTAAACCAGGTGGCGCATAAAATTGCTCCGGCTTTAGCAGCCGGAACGCCGGTTATACTAAAACCTTCGGAAAAAACACCCTTAACGGCTATCCGGTTTGTAGAACTACTGTACCAGGCGGGTTTGCCGGCATATATGCTGAGTGTACTTTTAGGAGATACCAAAGATGTTGCCGAGGCATTGGTGCAGGATCCGCGGGTAGATCTGGTATCATTTACCGGCAGTGTTGCTGTAGGGAAAAAGATAGCGCAAACGGCGGGGTATAAAAAGGTGATCCTGGAGCTTGGCGGCAATGATCCATTGATTGTATTGGAAGATGCCAACCTTGATCTGGCTGTTACATTGGCAGCAGAAGGTGCTTTCCGGAATTCAGGTCAGCGTTGTACTGCTGTAAAGCGCATCCTGGTACAGGAAAATATAGCCAAAGAGTTTACCGAACGCTTTGTTGAAAAGGCAAAAGAATATACCTGCGGAGATCCGGCAGATCCTGAAACCAGGGTTGGGACGGTAATTGACGAACAATCGGCCATATACCTAGAAAGCGTGGTGGACAAAGCGGTTGCCCGCGGGGCCAGGATTTTGTTGGGAGGTAAACGCACGGGTGCTTTATTACAACCAACGGTGATTATAGATGTTCCGCGGGATGCGCAAATGGTTGTTCAGGAATCTTTTGGACCTCTGGCACCCATTTTAACTTTTAAAGATATTAATGATGCCATAGCTCTTTCCAATTCTACCGCTTTTGGTTTATCATCAGGTGTGGTCACTACCAATATGGATCATGCCATCCGTTTTGTGAAGGAGCTAAAAGTAGGTACTGTAAATATTAATGAAGTGCCGGGCTATAGGATAGAGAGTTCGCCTTTTGGTGGTGTTAAAGACTCCGGCCTAGGAATAAAAGAAGGCGTGATCGAGGCGATTAAGTGCTTCACTACTGTAAAAACATTTTCAATGCCCTGGTAAAAAATCATTATGAATAATTCATCAACATACGATTTAATTGTAATTGGCTCTGGCATATTGGGTACGTTTCATGCCTTGCATGCTGCACGTTTGGGCAAAAAAGTACTGCTGACCGAAAAAGATCAGTATCCTATAAGCGCGACGGTCAGAAACTTTGGCCAGGTAGTAACCTCCGGTATGTCTTCCGATTGGCTTCCTTACGCCATCAAAACAGCAGAATTGTATCAGGAGATCCAGCGCGAATTTGACATCAGTGTGCGTAATAATGGTAGCGTTTACCTGGCGTCTGACCCTGAAGAATTGCAGTTGGCTCACGAATTAAAAGAGCGTATGGATTCCTTTGGTTACCAGGGTTCGCTGCTATCGGCAAAAGATTGCCTGGTTAAATGGCCGGCGCTAAATGATCAGTATTGTAAGGGCGGGATTTTCTTTCCGCAGGAATTAAGTGTGGAACCAGATAGGCTCATCTATCGCCTCATCAAATATGCTATCACCAAATATCCACAACTCACCTATAAGCCGGCTACAGCTATTATTGACTGTGAAGTTATTGGCGATCATGTGGAAGTGACGAGTTCAACAAAAGAGAAATTTATAGCCGATAAAGTAATTGTGTGTAATGGAGGCGAATACAAATTGTTATTTGCCGATCATTTTAAAGATAGCGGTATCATCTTATGTAAATTACAAATGATGCGGACAGTTCCGATGCCCGAGGTGCAGTTAGAGGGGAATATACTAACCGGGCTTTCTATCCGCCGGTATGAATCATTCCAGGAATGCCCTTCATATACCAAACTTACAACACCCGAGCATTATGCCGAATTAAAAAAATGGGGTGTACACATCCTGTTTAAAAAAGCCGTGGATGGATCAATCATCATTGGTGATTCGCATGAATATGCAGATGTAAATCATTCCGATGATCTGAATTTTGATATCAACAATCATATCAATGAACTGATGTTGAAAGAAGCGCAAAATATTGTAGGTTTTGATGTAAGTAAAATAGCCTCAACCTGGGCTGGCGTTTATCCGCAGCACAACAGCAAGCACGTGGTAGAGCTGGATATAGAAAGCCGGATACATATTCGCACAGCCATTGGCGGCAAAGGCATGACGTGTGCCGGAGGATACGCGGAGGCCAGTATACAGGGAATATATAACTGATCATTACTCAGTTCATCGCCATCATATGAAGCAAATAAATAAGTTGCTTGTTCAATCAAAAGTTTTCTTCATATGCTGGTGTGTGCTGGCGGCTTTTGGTACCTATTTTTGTATGTATGCCTTCCGAAAGCCATTCACCAGCGGCACATACGCAGGCCTGGCGCTTTGGGGTATTGACTATAAGGCTATCCTGATCATTGCCCAGGTGCTGGGTTATATGGTGTCAAAATTCATTGGTATAAAGGTTATTTCAGAGCTAAAGGCATCGGGTAGGGTAAAGCTTATTATTTCGCTAATTCTTTTTGCCGAAGTTTCACTTTTATTATTTGGCCTTGTACCACGCCCGTACAATTTTTTCTTTTTATTTCTGAATGGTTTGCCCCTGGGTATGGTTTGGGGTATTGTTTTTAGTTACCTGGAAGGCAGGCGTTTTACCGAAATGCTGGCCATGGGATTGAGTATCAGTTTGATTGTATCGTCGGGGATATTGAAAACCGTTTATTTCATAGTTCATGAATGGTTTCCGATGATCTCGGAGTTTTGGATGCCGGGTGTTATCGGCCTGTTTTTTTTGCCGCTGTTCCTCACCTTTGTCTGGATGCTTTCTGTAATACCAGAACCAACGGAAACTGATAAATTACTACGAGTAGAACGGGTAGCCATGACCCCGGCCGACAGGCAAATTGCTTTAAAGGAGTATGGTTTTGGTATATTCTTAATTGGGTTAATTTATACCATATTGGCCACCATGCGCGATTTTAGGGATAACTTTTCGGTAGAAATATGGAATGAAATATCCCCCAACTGGAATAAGTCGGTTTTTTCCATAACTGAGGCTATCTCCGGGATTATAGTGTTAGCAGCTATTGCATGCCTTTCGCTTATCCGTAATAATATTAAAGGTTTTTGGGGTACACAATATTTAATTGGTCTTGGTTTATTAATGAGCGGCGGCAGTACCCTGCTTTTTCATCTGCATATATTAAATCCGTTTTGGTGGATGTTGCTGGTAGGCATGGGGATGTTTCTGGCCTATACACCCATACAGGTGGTTTTATTTGACCGCATGATAGCCTTATTTAAAATAAAGGCCAATGCCGGTTTCTTTGTTTATATCTGTGATTCTTTTGGTTATTTAGGTAGCGTTGGCCTGCTGCTTTACAAAGAGTTTTTTATGAAAAATTTAAGTTGGGCCAATATGTTGATGCAATTTAGTTACCTGCTTGCCATTATTTGTTTGCTGTTATTGGTACTTACCGCTGTTTTTTTTAACCGCAAAATAGGGAGCAAGGGGCATTTTACAGAAACGCTGAACAGGAATGTTTAATCAGGAATGATCATGATAACACAATTTTTATGGATATAAAAAAGGAAACATTACCTAATGAATGTTTCCTGTACTGACCTTACAACTTGATAATTGAAAATTTAACGGTTTATTTATTTGTTGAAGTTAACATGAATAGTTTTGGGCACCTGGTTATGCATTATAATAAGTTCGGCTTTTCCCATCCATTTGATTTTCTGATATATCCTGAGTAATTCTTCTACAGAATTAACACTGTCTTCATTGATCTTAATTACTACATCGCCTTTTTCTAAACCGTTTTTTGCTGCGAGTGATGACGGTGGGAGATCCGTAAGCAACGCACCATTATCATCATGCAAACCGGCAGCTGATCTTTCTCCCAGGCTCTCAATGTTTTTGAAACGCGCACCCAGCCATTCCACCTGGTTTTGTTTACCCTGGTTTGTGGAAGTAACCAAAGGATTGATCGCAGGTTTTTGGGCCAACTTTTTTAAAACTATGGAAGTTACCCCGAAATGCATATCAAAATCTTTAAAACCTGATTTTAAAGCCGGAGAGCCAGGTTTTAAATGATAATCTCCGCCTTTCGCGTCGATAAACTGGGCATCACCATAATTACTGTTTTTATCTAAACCTAAGCTCTGGGCTGCTGCCAGGGCATCTTTTGTCAGGAAATAATTATGATCGATGCTTTTACCCCAGTTATTCATCAGGATAGGGGCATATGGCAGGCTCACGATGTTATATTCAAATATGTCATTACTGTTTTTTAACCACACATGCGGATGAAAGGTATTATTGATGATGATGTTATTGGTAACGGTACGGCTGTAACCTTCGCGTAGTTTTAAACCACCGCTCAAACAAACATTGTTATATATTAAGTAATTGCTGCTGCCGTCGTCCAGGTCAATGTCCCAGCCATGATCGCACTGAAAACGGTTATTGCGGATGGTGACGGGATCAATCACATCCAAAAACTGAATGCCTGGCCTGGCCGCCACTATGCTATCGATCACGTTACGCTCAGGCAACCAGTACCTATCTCTGCCCCAGGAATTATAAGCCCCGTTATCGCCGGTTTCCAGTACGGTATTGAACACATCATTAAACTCAATAATATGCCCGCCCCATGTACCTTCGCTCATATTGAGCCCGGCCCTTGGCGTATGGTAAATGGTATTATGACTTATTGTGATATGCGACGACATAGAGACCTGCACACCAGCCACCTGTTTTTCTATAGTACCAATGTGATGTATCAAATTACCTGTGGCTACACAGTATTGAGGGTAATCCGAATTTTTAGGACCCGGTTGGTAGTCCATTTTATCCCAGGGAACAAAAGTTTCGTAACTAAAAGCAGGTGATCGTGCTGCATTAGGACTACCAACAAAAGCAATAGCATTACCACCAATAGTATGTATATAGTTTTCGCGGATGGTATCGTTCTTACTATAATTACTTACAAACACCGCGTTACCGCCCAATTCATAAAAGCTACAATTGCTGATGGTTATATGCTCCGTTCTGTCAATCAGGATCGCTCCGCCGCGGTACATTCTCCAGTCGCTGCGGAGTAAAGGTTCTTTGGCCAGCATAAATGATCGTGCTGTTTGCGTAAAGTTAATGCCTTTAATAGTGATGTTACTTAGCGGCTTCTCTTTACTACCGCTGATATGGATCAGATCGGTTAAGCCGCTCATGGTAAATACAGCTTTTTTTAGATCAGTTACTGTGGGTGGGTATAGATAAAGTGTTTGGGTTGTTTTATTGTAAAACCACTCGCCAGGGGCATCCAGTTCCTCAAAAATATTCTCTACAAACCGGTATTGTTTGTTCATGGCAGAAGGGCGGTTATTTTGCCAGCCGCCTTCGTAAGTCAATATACCTTTATCGTCTTTCCCGGTGATCAGATAATCAAAACTACCCCATTCGCCCGAGTGCAGTGCATGAATGTAGCCTCCGGCTGGAGCCTGCCAGGTTTTTACCCTGCTTTCACTTATCGCATCTTTAGCCGTTCCATTATAAACCCGTACTGTAGAATCAAAATTAGGGTAACGGGCCATTGGAAGGCTTTTGCCATTGATGAATAACTGATCGGGAGCAAAGTCGATAGCCACTTTTGCTTTAATAATATTTCCTTTGTAAGGCTGCCATACCGGGTTTACTTTAGCTGAGCCCGTAATGGTCGCTTTTTCTTTTGGATATGAAGTGATAGTCAGGGAGCGTTCTTTAAAATTACCCTGGTTGAGCTCCATTGTTTTTTGCTGAGGATAGACTCCTCCCCGTAGTATGACAACTACATTGTTGTTAACATATCCGCTTGCTTTTGACAATGCTGTTGCCAGGTGTTGAACTGGGTATTTAAAAGTACCGTCGTTCTCATCGCTCCCGCTATTGGAAACATAAATTTTATTCTGCCCAAAGCAAGGCTGCATAAATATACCTGCCGTGATAAATGAGATAGTCAGGATAGTTGATTTTAAAAACTGCATTAGCATGGAATATTAAAGAGAATAAAATTAATTGTACTTCCAGCGCGATAATGTTCGCCCAGAAGTACAATTTAACGATTAATAAAGTGGATTTTGAGGGATATTGTTAGCCGTGATCTCAATATCAGGAATAAGCCATGTTTGATTGTATGGGCCTATGGGGTTAATGAGCTGGCTTCCTCTTTGGGCCTGAATAAGCTGGAAGGTGTTGGTTCGTTTCATATCAAACCAGGTATTTCCTTCTAAAGCAAACTCCCATTTTCTTTCTTTTAAAACGGCCTGTCTGAAACCATCCTGTGTGAGACCGGCCAGATCAGGAACGTTTGTGGGGTCCGACTTATCTACCCGGGCACGCCTACGAATGGTATTGATATATGGATAGGCATTGGCTGGCCCGTTGATCTCGTTCTCAGCTTCTGCTGCTATTAGGTACATATCGGCATAACGGATATAAATAAAATTCCAGGGATTAATTACTGTAGAGGAAGTAGCACCTTTTGAAACCCCTGTAGTATCAAAGTATTTCTGAAAAAAGGGTGCCAATACACCGCCTTTTACTTTAGGATCGGGATATTGATCCAGTATGCCCCATATCCGTCTGCGGTCGCCTTTCGGGAAACTGCTGATAAAGCTGGGAGCAGGCACCAGTAAAGGCCTGTAAGTATCGGCTGTGCCGGTTGATCCCTGTAAAGGGTTACCGCCCTTTGAAATCACATATGACTGCTCCCAGATAGATTCTGTTGTATAACTGGTATGATGAAAAACATTGGCATAATCATCTACAAGAGTAAACAATCCCGAGTTGATCACTTTTAAAGCTTCATCTTTTGCGTTTTGGTAGTAGGCTGTCTGTTTCATAGGATTGCCAGCCATAGTGAGGTAAACTTTTGCCAAAAGCGCCGAAGCTACCGATTTGTACACCCTGCCTGCTGTGGCTGCCTTGTCGGGCAAATTTTGCTCGGCATAGGTCAGGTCGCTCAGTATCAGTTTGTATATATCTGCCTGTGGTGTGCGGGGTAGCTGTAAACTGGCGGGATTATTATCAACAATAACTTTTGTTGGCATTGGGATGTCGCCGTAAAGTTGTACCAGGTAAAAGTAGGCGTAGCCCCTCATAAATTGGGCTTCGGCGCTTAGCTTGTTTTTAGTTGCCGCGTCAAGCGGCGAGGTTGGCAGGGCGCCTAAAACAAAGTTGGCATCTTTAATAAGGCGGTAACCACTTCGCCAACAGCCCTGGGTGTTGTAATAATATGGCTGAGGGGCATTTTGGTACATGGGTAAACCTTGCTCAACCGACGGGGCAGGTGCCCCGTAAATATCTGTAGGCATTTCCTGCATACTGCCATCATACAGCGGTATGTCGCCATATAAACCTATAATTGCTAATTGGTAACTGGCCGGATCGGAAAAAAATGTACCGGGGGTAATAGATGTTTGAGGATGTTCTTCCAGCGTTTTTTTGCATCCGCTTATGGCTATGGTCATCCCAATAGCCATGCTTAAAAACAATTTTTTATATGATCTTTTCATGATTTGTTCAATTTAAAATTTCACCCTAACGCCTGCTGTGATTGATTTTGTTGATGGGTAATTACCGCGGTCCCACCCGTTTACTGTTGACGACGCCCAGGATACTTCCGGATCATAACCGGTGTATTTGGTGATGGTAAAGTAATTTTGCGCGCTTATGTAAATATTGATTGACGATATCTTAATACGACTAAGCTGCGCGGCATTAAAAGTATAGCCCAGTGTAACATCCTTTATCTTGAGGTAATTACCGTTTTCTTCCCATAAACTATTGGCATAATCACGTGTATACTGCATGCTGTTTGCCGATGGTTTGTCACCTGCATTGCTGGTGCCCGGCCCTTTCCAGCGTGCATCATAAGCTTCCTGGGTTGGTGTCCATTGTCCGTTAAGGGTAAGGCTGTACTTCCTGAGTTCATTTACCAGCGTAGCACCGTATGAACCGGTAATTAAAACACTTAGGTCCCAATGCTTATAGGTAAACGTATTGTTAAAGCCAGCGGTGAATTTAGGCTGCAGGGTTGTTAATACATGTTTGTCATCGTCATTTACTACTCCATCATGGTTATAGTCCAGGAATTTGTAATCACCGGCATGTTTGGTGGGTTCGCCATTGGCCTTTGCTTCTGCATCTCTCTGATAAACACCTGTTACCTGCTGCCCAAAAAATGAGTTCATAGGTTGTCCAACAATCATCGGAAACCAGTTACCTCCTGTACCGATGTATTGGTAAGGTATTGGCTTCCCATCAGCCCCGATCCCGAGGCTTAATAACTTATTTTGATTATGGGTATAAGTTAAGGTAGAAGACCAGGTAAAGTCGCTGCCAACAATGTTCCGGGAGTTTATTGAGAACTCATAGCCTTTGTTTGAAGCTTTACCTACGTTTTGCAGCTGGGTACCAAAACCGGTTGATGACGGGAGGTTTACGTATAATAATAAATTGCTTGTTTTTTTATTGTAATAGTCGGCGGTAAGGCTTACCCTGTTTTTGATAATGCCCACATCAATACCCAGATCAAGCTCCTTAGTAGTTTCCCATTTCAGGTTATTGTTGGAAACGGACGAATAATAGTAACCAGTAGTGTTTGAGTTATTCAGGATGGTATTTATGCTTGATACCGAAGCCAAAGTTTGATAAGGATTGATAGCCTGGTTTCCGGACGTACCATAACTCGCTCTCAGTTTAAGGTTGCTCAGGGTCGGGTTTTCTTTCAGGAAATCTTCTTCTGATATAGTCCAGGCCAATGCTCCTGATGGAAAGAACGCGTATTTATTGTTGGATCCAAATACCGAGCTGCCGTCTCTTCTGGCGGTGAAAGTAGCGTAATACTTGCCTGCATAATTGTAATTTAATCTGCCCAGGTACGAGATGAGCGTGTTACTTGAATTGCCCGTACTTGGATTGGCGAGTGTGGTAGCCGATTGCAAACTATTATCTACATACACAGTACTCACAAAGCCCGAAGCGGTACCGCTGTTCAAATAACGGCTATGATTCTGCTGAAAAGTAAACCCTGCCAGCGCGTTTAGATTATGTTTTCCCCAGTTATGGGTATAAGTAGCGGTGTTCTCGTTCACGAACGAATTGGAGTTTGAATAGTTCTGTGAAGCATTACCGGCAGGCTGACCAAAAGTAATTGATGGCGGATTGTAATTATCCTGGTGAACGTCCGCATTGTCAATACTCACACTTGACCGTAGTTTCAGTCCCGGAATTACCTCATAGGTCAAGGCGGCAGTTCCCAGTATCCGTAAGGTGCTAGATGGGTTATACTGTTCTTTAGCCATGCCTACGGGATTGGTTTGCCCGTAATTTAAACCTGTAAATACGGTGTAAGTACCATCAGGCTTATAAACCCCCTCTGTTGGCGGCATTACAAAGGTTTGAAATGGGACACCGCCATAATCGGCATTTTGGTAGTTATTTTTCCTATACGTGTCTTTGGTAAGAGCCAAACTGATGTTGAAATTTAATTGTTTATTAAGCTTCTGGTCGAGGTTAATTCTACCGGAAAGCCTGCGGTAACTGGAGTTGGTAATAATGCCCTCCTGGTTAAAATAGCCAAAGGAAGTATAATACCGGGTATTTTCGGTGTTGCCGCCCACAGATATGGTATGATTTTGCGTAGGCGCGGTATTGTAGACCAAATCCTGCCAATCGGTGCCTTTACCCAGACCTTTAATTTGATCTTGTGTCCATGGTAGTGGTTTTGCCGGTTTATTTAACCCTGAGGCATTGTCGTTTGCTATAACTTCATTTTGTAACTGGGCATATTCCGATGCATCAATCAGCTTTAATTTATGTCTCAGATCAGCTACTCCATAATAGCCGTCATAACTTACCTGTGGTTTTCCGGATGTCTTAGAAGTGCCTTTTTTGGTAGTGATCATGATAACGCCATTTGCGCCTCTGGAGCCATATATCGCGGTGGAGGAAGCATCTTTCAATACATCAATAGAGGCAATATCATCTACGTTCAGTTGGGCGCTGATCCCCTGGGTGATCTGCCCGTCAATCACGTACAATGGGTCATTGCCACCGTTAATGGAATTGGTACCCCTTATGGCAATTTTCATACCCTCGCCAGGTTGCCCGGAGGCCTGGTTTACCTGTACACCGGCCATCTGCCCTTGTAAGGTTTGTGCAACATTGGATATGCCTTTTACCTGTGTTACCTTGGCCGATGAAATGGTTGAAACTGACCCGGTAAGGTCGCTTTGCTTTACAGAGCCATAGCCCAATACAACTACCTCGTTCAGTTTTGATTGATCAAGCTGCATGTGAACGTTCATTGGTCGGTCTTGCAAAACAGGTACTTCCTGTGTCGCATAGCCTATAAATGAAAAAATAAGTACCGCATTAGCATTGGGTACATCTATATTGAATTTTCCGTCCTTATCTGCAATTACAACAGTTTGCGCGCCTTTCAGCCGTATGGTAACACCAGGCAGAGTATTGTTTTTTTCGTCAAAAACCTGACCGGTTATTTTTATAACGACTTGTTGTGCATCAGCTGTTTTCGATGGTTGAACAGTTACGGGAAGTTCTTTAATAAAAATAGTGTTATTCACTATTTCATAGCTTAAATGTAGGCTTTTTAAACAGGTTGTCAAGGCCACATCAAGGGAAGCGTCTTTAATATTTACGGTAATGTTTTTATTACGGATAACTTTAGATTCATAAAAAAATACATAACCAGTTTGATCATTAATGATTTTCAATACCTTTTTTAAAGGAGCATTGCTTTCATTAAGACTAATCTTTTGACCAAAAACCGCAGCACTGCATTGCAGTATTGCCAGTAAAATCATGAGGGTAGTCAATTTCATAATCAGTATTATTTTTTTGGGGAGCCACCGATTTTCAGTGGACACAAAAAGAGACTTTAATTTCATACTTTTGAAAAGTTTGAGTTAATGGATGATTGCTGAATAAGATCATTTTTCTGTAAAGGAGGTTAACTCAGATATGCGTATCCCGATTGCAGTCGGGGTACGTTTCTGGTTTTAATTAACCGCCGGCGATTTGCCTAAGGGACTGTTTTTTGTACTTTTTTTCTCATATATGTTGTTTAAAATGAATAACTGGTGTGTTAATAATTAAGGCATAATAATAATTGTTCTGCCCTCTATCCGGTAATGGATCTGCTCAATACTTAAAATGTGCATCAGCTGTGAGGCATTGATGTTTTTATTCATTTGCCCCGAAAATTCCCTTGTGGGAATTTGCCCTTCGTATTTTACAACTACATCGTACCAGCGCGAAAGCTGCCGCATTACCGTTTGAATATCATCATCCTTAAAATAAAAGAATCCCTTTTTCCAGGCTATGGCTTCTTCTATGTCGGCCTGTGCTATTGCCAGGTGACCATCTTTAAATTGAACCTGCTGGCCTGGCCTTATTTTGCTGGTCATTTCACCTGCTGATACTTTAACACTGCCTTCCAGTAATGTGGTCCTGGTCATTTTTTCATCAGGATAGGCATTCACATTAAAATGGGTGCCCAAAACCTCCACTGTTTGCCCATTTGATATTACCAGGAATGGTTTATGCTGATCATGGGCTACTTCAAAGTAAGCTTCGCCCGAAAGCTCTATTTCACGTTTTATACCGCTGAATGTTACCGGGTATTTTAATGTCGATGCGGCGTTGAGCCAAACTTTGGTGCCATCACCTAAAACAAGTTGGTATTGCCCCCCTTTGGGTGTAATAACGGTGTTAAATACATTGGCCCCGGGAGTTGCATTGTGGCTGGATTCATCATAGGTAATGCGGCCATCTGCGTTTTTATGAATAACTACACCTTTCTCATTAGCCAAAGCCCCGTTTTTGGTATCATTTAGGTTGATGGTGCTGCCGTTTGATAAAATTAGCGTGGCCCTGTTACCGCCGGGAGGTATATTTGTATTACCCTTTTTAACCGCATAGGATGGCTGACCCTGATGGGGCGTGCGGTATTTTATAAATAACACACTGGCACATAATATCAAAATGGCAAGTGCTGCGATACTGATCAACCTGCCGAAATTAATTTTCCTTGTGCCCGATACGTCAGACAGAACGCGCCGGAGAATTTCATCGCGATTTTTTTCCAGCTCCTGATCGTCAATTTTAGGAGTAGCAGCGTTTTGGGTATAAGCTGCATACCAGCTTTCTACCAAAGCTTTTTCTTCTTCGGATACCTCACCGTTACGGTATCGGTTCAACAGATCTGTCGCGTCTTTTTTTGACATAATTGGTTAAGGAGTGAGAGCCCTTATTACGCTATATGCACTTCAGGAAGGTGTAGGGAGTAGATGAATTATAAAAAAAGAAAAAAAAATTTACTTCCCAGTTTTAATCTTAAAATTTTCAATGAGTTATTAACCTGTTTTCTAACGGTCAACACGCTGAGATTAAGCTGATCAGCGATTTCCTGGTGCGAAAGATGGTTGTTTCTGCTCATCTGAAATATGAGCCTCATTTGTGCCGGAAGCTTCGTTATTTCTGCTTCAACAATGGCAATAAGTTGTTTTATGCGAATAGCCTCATCTGCTTCGGGTTGACTATTACTATCCAGGTAATTTTGAAATGACGCGATATAATCTTTTTTAATTTTCAAATGCCTGAAGTTGTTCAACACCTTATTTCGTACAGATGTATACAGGTAAGCAGCAAGATTATCTTCTGGGTTTATACTGTCGCGGTTGTTCCATAAATATACAAAGACCTCCTGGAGCACATCCTTTACCGCTTCGGAATCGGGCAAGCTTTTATAGGCATGGTGGTAAAGCACGCCATAAAACCGGTGATAAATTTCTGTAAAGGCCATTTCATCACTATCCTTTAACAGATAGGCCAATTCTTTATCCGAATAAGCGTGATGATTAGACATACAATATTTTTAAACAATCAGGGTATATAGCCGGCTATTTGTTGCCGGGTACATGTTTAGTATTAATAAGGGTGTAGCAATAAAAAGTATATAATGGTTTATAAAGTTGGTAAATGTTTACCAATTAAAATTTTGCGAATTTGTCATAAGACTAAGCGAAATTGGCAGTAATCTAAAAAGGGAGCATTTTCATAATCCTTTTTTGCTAAATCCCGGATAGCTGATTCAATGGTCGCACCAATGGTTGAATCGAGTGGCCTTGGGGCGAGACGCTATAACTACACGTCAGGATACAACCTTTGTATTACTTAATCTCAATGAACTATAACGGGAATTTCGAATGTAGAACGAACAGTTTTGCAAGGAGCAACACGGTCGGATAGTGTTTAAAATATGGCTTTAGGAATCGCAATGCCAATGAGATTTGATTTTCGACAGCTCTTTTCGAAATGGATAGTTTATCTGCAATTTCTGTATTCGTCAGGTTATTCACCCTGCTCAACAAAAATATTTCCCTGCATCGCGCAGGCAGCCTGTCCAGCAATTTCTCCAAGTCGCTGCTTAATTCGATTGTCTGGATATTGCTTTCAGCATGATTATATACTACACTCAAATCATCCAATTTTTGATAATCCTGAACATAGGTTAGGGGAGAAGCATGATTCGCTTTGATGAAATTGTACACCCGGTAGCGGGCAGCAGAAGTCAGATAATTTTTGAAAGTGATAATGTTCAGCGCTTCTCTCTTTTCCCAGATGTTAACAAAAATATCGTTGACGATAGCCATACAGGCATCGGTATCATGCAGGTAAGAAAAAGTTTTTTTATAGATTAATGCCCAATACCGTGCATACAACAAGTTAAACGCTTTTTTGTCATTGCGCTTAACTGCTTCAAATAATTCTTCGTCTGTTGGTAAGGGGTGGTTCATTTTAGTTGGTCTTAAATGTACACTTCAACCTCGCAATTTAATAACAAACTTTAATTGTGGACGGTTTCTGGGGATGCTATTCAAGGTATGTGTAAAAAAATCTAAAAAAAGTAAAAAAGTATGTGAGTTCTTCCTGAAATAGTTGTCTATAAGAGTAACCGTTATAACCATGTCTTACGAAGAATTTAAAAAATTATACGAGCGATGCACGTCTGGCAATTGTACGCCGGAAGAGCAAAAAATGTTTGAAGAATACAGGGATAGCTTCGACCTGTCTGATATTCCCTGGCTACCAGAATTTGGAAGTAAGGAAAAAATAGAAAAACGGCTTAAAGAAGATCTGCATACCAGAATCTCTACAAACCAAGTCAGAAAGCTTAGGTTGGTCTATTTGTCTGCGGCAGCGGCAATTCTGGTTCTTGTGCTCAGCGGGCTATTTATTAGCAAAAAATATTTCAGAGCAAAAGATACTATGCCTTATGAATTGGCCAGTAATAAAAGCACCATTAAGCCGGGCGACAATAAGGCGATCCTAATACTCGCAGACGGTAGGCAAATAGCGCTTGACAGTTCAAAGAAAGGGGAATTGTTTACACAAAACAACGTTACCGCTGAAAATTATGCTGATAGCACGCTATTTTATAAAAAAAATACATCCGGATCTTTTCACTCGTCCCTGCTTTATAATGTCATGTCAACGCCTCGGGGAGGAAAATATCAACTGGTCATGTCTGATGGAACGAAAGTTTGGTTGAATGCGGCCAGTACAATCAGATTTCCTGTTGATTTTACGAAAACCGAAAGAGTTGTGGAATTGTCAGGGGAGGCCTATTTTGAAGTGGTCCATGATGCGGGCAGACCGTTTAAAGTGCTCAGCGCCGGGCAGGTGGTACAGGTATTAGGAACGCATTTCAACGTCAACGCTTACCAGGAGGAGGGGGTAATTAAAACTACCCTGCTGGAAGGCCGTGTTGAAGTCTATGGAAAGAATCGGCTGGCCTTATCGAGTGGTGGCGCGCTTGCTATCGAACCGAATGAACAAGCCATTTTCGGAAATGGTCAAATTGCTAAAGTGACCGTTGCGGCAGAAGATTATACCGCCTGGAAAAAGGGGGTGATCTTATTCAGGAATGCTGATATCCAAGATGTAATGCGTAAAATTTCCAGGTGGTATGATATTGATGTGGTTTATCAGGGGCCGATAGGTAAAGATACCTATAGTGGAGAAATACCCAGGAACGCATCATTTTCTGACGTGATCAAAATTCTCACACTTGATGATATCCATATAAAAGTGAGCGGTCGAAAACTGATCGTTTCATCATAGCCGCTTTTGATTTGCTGATTGTAACCTCAGAATCAATAACCAATTATAAACCACAAAACCTCATTTATATGAAGAAAGAAAAATACTAGAAAAACTCCCACAAGAATCTCCCTGAACAAAAATGCCGGTAGTGCGCTAACACAACCGGCTAAGTCCGCTTGCGCGGAAGTTTCTGGCTTTGAGATTTATAGAAAACCTACTCAGTTTACTTTTTAACCCAACCAAAAACCTAACGAAGCTATGAAAATTTATCTACGTAGTTTAAAAAACTGCGAGTTTCTGTTTTTATGTCGAAGAACATTTTTACTGATGAAGCTAATTATTTTGTTAACGATTGCTTTTACTTTTCAGGTTAAAGCAGACGTATTCGCCCAAAAGATCACCTTGTCAGAAAGTGGGGTATCACTCGAGAAAATATTGAAGGAAATCAATAAGCAAAGCGGCTACACTTTCTTTTATAAGAACAAGTTGTTGCAAAGCTGTCCACCGGTATCCATTCACGTTAAAGATGCCGATATCAGGGATGTGCTTGATCTATGTTTAAAAGGACTGGCGCTATCCTATAACTTTGCTGAAAAGACGGTGGTTATTAAAAGTAACGATAACGCCAGAGGAGGGCAGGACCTCAGTGATAAACAACCCGTAGCGGCCAATATAGATGTTAAGGGAACTGTAGTGGATGAAACAGGCAAGCCTCTGCCGGGTGCATCTGTGAAAATCAAGGGATCCGAACAGGGCATGACCACAAATGATCTAGGGGAATTTGCCTTCAAGAACATTCCAGGTAATAGCACCCTGGTCATATCCTTTATAGGGTATGCAACCAGGGAGGTTCAGGTTACAAAAGATCTTGGGGTTATTGCGCTTAGTCCCGGAACAGGGCTACAGGAAATTGTTGTTGTAGGGTATGGAACACAGCGAAAAGAACGCGTTACAGGCGCGATAGCAGCCATAGGCACCAAAGAACTTCAGCAAAGTCCGGTTGCTAACTTAAGTAATGCACTGGCTGGCCGTTTACCTGGATTATTAGCGGTTCAAAATAGCGGCGAGCCCGGAGCAGATGGGTCGAATTTGAATATAAGGGGCTTTGGCACCACCAATAATTCAGCACCGCTGATCCTGGTAGACGGTATTCAAAGAGATTTCAGCGGGCTGGATCCTAACGAGGTGGAAAATGTAAGTATTTTAAAAGACGCCGCATCAACTGCTATATATGGTATCCAAGGCGCCAACGGGGTGATCCTGGTTACTACAAAAAGGGGTAAAATAGGTACATCACGCATAACTGCAACCGCGCAAAATGGCTGGCAATCACCAACCTCCCTACCTCAATATGTTGATTCTTATACCGGGCGAAAGCTTTATAAAGAAGGCTTGATCAATGACGGTCTTTTCGCAGACACGAGTACTTATTCCGACGTACGGTTGAATAAATATAGGGATCGTACCTATCCGGCATATCAATATCTGTATCCCAATGTTAACTGGACAAAAACGATGCTGAAGCCCTTTTCTTACTTAAGACAGGGAAATCTGAATGTCTCGGGAGGCACTGAAAAGGCACGGTATTTTATCTCCTTATCTTACCTTCAGCAAAATGGCTTGTATAATTACGAAGAAGCAGTAAGCAAGTATGATATACAAGCGATAACCCACAAATACAACTTTCGTTCGAATATCGACCTAAACCTTACCAAAAATCTAACCCTTGAGCTTAACCTGGGAGCCATTGTTTATGACAGAAACTACCCTGGGGTAAGTGCATCGCAGATATTTAATGATATCAAGCAGACGCCGGCCTGGTACTATCCGATAACCAATCCCGACGGCTCACCCGGGGCTGCTCCAAATACTAACCAATCTCCTTACGTGGACTTGACCCAGTCTGGTTATCAAAGAAACTTTGAAACCGAACTGCAATCTACAGCTGGTTTTAAATGGGATTTAGGCTGGTTAACCAAAGGTTTGAGTACACGGGTACGGCTTTCTTTTGATAACGATAATTTCCGGAACGTTAACAGGCCGTTATCTAATATCACCTATCAATATTTGCTAAATCCCGGAGTTGCAGATACAGAGACAGATTTAGCAACAAACGGGCATTATGTAATAGTCAATAACGGCAAGGGAACCCTGGACTACCAGGTAAATGCCAATGGTTCGCGTCGCACTGTATTGGAAGCTTATCTTAATTATGATCGGGATTTTGGCAAACATTCGGTCAAAGCCATGGCCATCTATAATCAGTCGAGCTTTTTCGACGCTGTAGGCGGTGGAGTAGCTAATGCCATTAATGGTTTGCCCTATAAATACCAGGGTCTTTTAGGGCGGGCTGCCTATGCCTATGACGATCGCTATCTGGTGGAATTTAACTTTGGTTATAACGGCTCCGAAAACTTTGCTCAGGGTCATCGGTTTGGGTTCTTTCCTGCTTTTTCTGCGGGGTGGATAGTATCCAATGAACATTTTATAAAAGATAACTCATCCTTCGGCTTTGTTGATCAACTGAAATTACGGGGCTCCTATGGACTTGTTGGTAATGACAAGATCGGATCAAGCAGATTTCTTTATTTAAGCACCTGGGTACAGGGCAATGGTTATACTTTTGGCTTCAATAGTAATGGAAATACCTATAACGGCTATCTGGAGGGGCAGGCCGGGAACACACTACTGACCTGGGAAAAAGCTAAGAAAATAAACCTTGGACTTGATTTGAGTTTGTGGAAAGGAATGCTGACTGTTTCTGCAGATGTATTTAAAGAACGCCGCAATGATATATTGGCAACTTCACAGCTGATACCGGGATTCATCGGCTTACCGCAAATTCCGGCTGTCAACGCAGGAATAACTGACAATAGGGGTTATGAAATTTCGCTTACCCACCGAAACGAATTCGGTAAGAAACAAGGGTACAGTATAACGATTAATTATGCTTATGCTCGCAATAAGATTCTGTTCTATGCGCAGCCTGATTATCCTGGGCGTGAATGGCAGGCTCTGAAAGGCACAAGTATTAATGAAATTTACGGATATACCGCTATCGGGTTATTTAAAAGCCAGGACGATATAGATAAAAGCCCGTCCCAATCCAGTCTTGGTGTTACCAAGCCCGGTGATATCAAATACAAAGACCTTAACGGCGACGGTATCATTAACAGTCTTGATGCGGGCTATCTGCCTGGTAAAGTAGCAAATCCCACATCCCAATTTGGTGTGGCATTAGGTTATCATTATGCCAATTTTGATGTTAGCGTATTGTTTCAGGGAGGGCTTGGAGGCTCAACCCTGCTGTCTGGATCTGGTATATATCCATTCTCCAGATTTGCCAGCGCCCTTGAGCAGGTTGTAAATAACCACTGGGTAGTATCAAACCCGGATGGCAATTATATGTTCCCGAGAATTTCTTCGGCCGATAATGTGAACAATCAGCAAGCTTCCACTTTCTGGATCTATTCGTCCGATTATCTCCGTTTAAAAACGGTTGAGCTGGGTTATACCTTGCCTGCAAATTTGATGAAGCGTATAGGGATAGATAATGCGCGTGTTTTTGTGAACGGCATCAACCTCCTGACATGGAGTAAGCTCAAAGACTTCAATTTTGACCCTGAAATTAGTAATAATGGTACCGGTACCTATCCGCAGCAAAAGGTGATCAACGCCGGCCTGAAATTTACATTTTAAAGTATTTGACATGAAAAACAAGAAATTCATATACCTGATCGTCATAGCCTGCATTGGCCTGGCTTCCTGTAAAAAGTATCTTAATGTAGTACCTACAGAGCTGGTTACCCAAGATGCTGTTTTTAATAATATTCAAAATGCAGAAAGTGCCTGGGCGCATTTATATGCATCGTTAAACAGTGGCGATGTGCAGTTCATTCACGGCGGCGGTACTGTGTTGGGCGCCTGTACCGATGAATGTAAAAATCACTGGGAAAATGTGGCCGAACTGCCTTTTAATTCCGGTGCATGGAACGCGACCAATAACTCGCTTGATATCTGGAGCGGCGCTTACCAGTATATTCGCTCTGCAAATATTTTTCTGGCCAACATTGATCAAACACCCATCCCGGATTCGCGCCGCGACTACTATCAACCCCGGATACCTCTTTACAAGGCGGAGGCCAGGTTCTTACGGGCCAATCAATACTTTGAGCTATTCAGAAGGTATGGCGCTGTGCCTTTGGTCAATAAAGTGTTGACTCCAACCGACCCGGCCGCTACTACAACGACACGGAATTCTGTGGACGAGGTAGTGAAATTTATCACGTCGGAGTGCGATGCGATAGCGGCAATTCTCCCCATATCTTATGCGAATGGTTCAAGTGATTATGGACGGATTACCAAGGGAGCGGCATTGGCGCTAAAAGCGCGTACTTTACTTTACGCTGCGAGTCCTTTATTTAATGGTAATTCAATGTATGCCAATATTAAAAATGCCGACGGTACCCAGTTATTTTCGCAAACCTACGATAACAATAAATGGTTGTTGGCAGCAAATGCCGCAAAAGCTGTCCTGGATCTGAATGCCTATTCACTGTCTAATCCCAACCCGGCCAATCCCGTTGATAATTACGCACAGTTGTTTTTTAGCAGAAACTATAATGAAATCATACTGCCGCTGATCATAGGAGGTAACCGGGATTTTGAAGGTACTTATATGCCCAATGGAAGGGATGCGAACGCCGTTAACGGGAATGGTAAAATGAGTGTTTTTCAGGAACTTGTTGATGCTTATGAAATGAACAATGGACGGCCTATAACAGATCCTCAGTCTGGTTATCAAACTACCGGTTTTTGGAATGGTGAGTTGTGGGATGGCGTGCAAAACACAGCTGTTTCAAATATTTCGAACATGTATAAAAACAGGGATCCCCGATTTTATGCTACTATATTCTTTCAATATGACGTTTGGAATTATACCAATAACGCGAGACCGCTAAAATTTGCGTGGTTTGGAAATAATGGTGGCGGATGCGACGGATGGCCAAAACCAGGAACGAATTGTGAAACTGGTTATAACTGGAGGAAGTGGGCAGATCCGTCGGTTAATTTAAAAGGGGGCGGTAGCGCCAACCGTAATTTTCCGCTGATACGCCTGGCCGAAATGTATTTGATTTATGCTGAAGCGATGAATGAGTATCAACCGGCGCCAACCAGCGAGGTTTATAGTGCTATAAATAGTGTGAGGAGCCGCGTTTCTATGCCAGGTCTACCCATCATCGCCTCTGATAATACCAAAGAGGGTATGCGGAAAAGGATACAAAACGAGAAACGAGTGGAATTTGCTTTTGAGAACCAACGATTTTGGGATGTGCGTCGCTGGCTGATCGCTAAAACAGTTGATAACGGCAATATGCATGGTTTAAACGCCAGACCGACCCCCGCAGAACTAAGTTCTAGCGGTTTTGATTCCAATAGTGAAGCCGCAGGCGTAGCAGTATTTTACAAAACCGTTGTTGACCAAACAAGGGTTTTTGCAGACCGTCATTACCTAATGCCTATACCACAAACAGAGATTAATATTGATCCGGCATTGGTGCAGAACTATGGGTGGTAATCGGTAAATTTGGATATCTACAGCGATTGCCTTTAAACACAATCGCTGTAGATTGACAGCCCAACTGCTGGATTTTATAATGTTTAATGCTAAAACCAGGCAGAAATCATTAAACCTGATTAAGAACCTGCCACATTAAGGTATGTTGAAGTAGGGATCTTTTGCCATATTTCGGTAAGCATCCAATGATTTTTGCTTACTGTTGATTTGCCAATGCCGCTCTTTGTCTACATCAAACCAGACTACGGCTTTAATTGCCGGAAATTGATTTTTTAAAGTTGGGATGACTTCTGATATCCACTTAGCTTTGTCTCCGCCGACTTCGTCTGAGGCCATTTCGCCAATTATTACGGGTTTGCCGGTCGCCGTGATTTTTGCATAGATATCTTTAAAAACGTTATAGAAGGTTTCCCATTCATGATCTGAATCTGAAGTTCCCCAATTATAACCATCGGCTCCTACCCAATCAACATAAGTATCACCCGGATAGTATTGCATAGCAGTTGGTGCATCAGGTGAATCTACATTATTCGGGCACCATACCCAAACCACATTTGTAGCGCCGCGGCGGACGAAGATGTCATGAATGTGTCGGTAGGCTTTAATATAAAGATCTGGATTGTGGCCACCCCAACCTTCTTCCTCATTCATTTCGGCAGCAAAGTCAAGGAAAAAATGTTTGCCAAGTCTTTTAGCTTCATCGGCCTGCAGACTTATCTGACTGTCATATTTACCATTCACAATATCTGTAAACTTAATATCAAATGGCTCCCAATTAACCAGAGGTATGCGTCCGTCGGTAAAGTCCTGTGTGGTGGCTTCATCTTTGGCCCAATGATCTGTCCATCCATAATAAGAAAGATGAATTTGAGGATGCTTCCCGATCCTGGTATCTGTTTCATTTATTGTACCAGTGCCATAAAAATGTCCCAGTAATGCTCCTTTAGCCGGAACTAATGCAACCTTGACAAGTGAAGACGCTGTTGGTATTATTGAATCAGAGGAGGGAGATTGGGCTTCAGTTTTTTTGCAGGAGACGAAGGTTACCATGCATATGCCCAACGTAAATAATAGATAAGACTTTAATAAATTCATTTGCAAGATTTCATCTATAACGAAGTTGTTTCATTCTTATTGTAACTGAAATGTTACAGTAGTTTAGATGACTTATTTAATTTTTTTCACTGACATCGGCGACAGTCATAATATGCTCAAGGCTCCATTCAGACATCAGTGTCATGATTTGGCGCAGGGATTTGCCTTTTTGACTTAGCGAGTATTCTACACGTGGGGGAATTTCCGGATAGGCCTTGCGGTCGATAATGCCGTCTGCCTCCAGCTCTTTCAAAGTCCGCGACAAGACTTTCAATGCCATGGTTGGAATGGTTTTGTGCAATTCACCGAAGCGCATAGAGCCTTTGAGGAGCAGCCAGATGATAGGCGGTTTCCACTTGCCACCAATCACATCAATGGTTGCTGTAATAGGACATTCCTCTGCACTGTGATATTTTTGAATTTTATTTTCTTCCATACTTCAGCAATAGCTTATTTAATACCTTTTTGTCATTACTTGACAAAAAGGTAACTACTTGACAAAAGTATAGTATTAGGCTAGCTTCGTCAAATAAAAGGAAATAAACTATGAAAATTATCATCATCGGTGCCACTGGCACTATTGGAAAACATGTAGTAAAAGCGTTGGAAACCGGCAACGAGATCATAAAGGTAGGGTTGAAAAGTGGAGACCATCAGGTAGATATAAGCGACACCAGATCTATCAGAAATTTGTTCGAAAAAGTTGGCCGATTTGACGCGTTGATCAGCACGACAGGCGACGCGCATTTCGGTCCGCTTAAAGATATGGCCGATTCAGAATTCAGGATCGGACTTAACAGCAAACTGATGGGGCAGATCAACCTGGTCTTAATAGGTCAGCACTATATCAATCCAAAAGGTTCATTTACGCTAACTTCCGGCAGCTTAAGTGAAGATCCGGTCACATTTGGAGCGGCGGTAAGTGCTATTAACGGTGCCTTGGATTCATTTGTTAAAGCAGCCGCTATTGAGTTGGAAAATAACGTACGTATCAATGCGATAGGCCCGGATGTGGTAGAGGAATCACCCCAATATTTTCCATACTTTTCGGGACATATACCGGTAACTATGCGCCGGGTTGCACAGGCCTATGTTAAAAGCGTTTTGGGCGCACAAACCGGGCAGGCTTATAAAGTACTTTAAGGAAAGAGTGCTCCGCAACACGTTTAAAACAAGTATCAAATAGAGGTGTTGAATTATGTTCATAGCTTATTTATTCATAATAAGGATAATTCATGTATCCTGATCGAAAAAGAAGTAGATTTTATTGACGTAAAAAAGGAGACAACAAATATGTTGTCTCCTTAACTGCCCTGCTGATCACAGTTTACTAATTTTTTATGGAGAGCTTAAGGAAATTGGCTGCAATAACTTGAAGATCGGATTAATAGATCATTTAACTTTGTTCGATCTCTTTTAAGCTATCCATCTTTTTGTAGGCTAAAAATCCTTTGATATCCTCAAAGTGCTCGCGTACACGTTTATTACCAAACTCAAATACTTTTTTCACCAGTCCATTCAGGAAATCCCTATCGTGAGATACCAGGATCAAAGTGCCATCAAAATCCCTAAGCGCATCTTTAATAATGTCTTTGGTCTTCATGTCTAAATGGTTGGTGGGCTCATCCAGTATTAATAAATTCACGGGTTCCAACAATAACTTGATCATGGCTAAACGTGTTTTCTCTCCTCCGGAAAGTACCTTTACTTTTTTGGTGGTATCATCACCGCTGAACATAAACGCACCTAAAAGATCCTTGATCTTTACCGTGCCATCGCTTAACGGAATCTGGTCGATGGTTTCAAATACGGTTAAATTTCCATCCAGTAATGCGGCCTGGTTCTGGGCAAAATACCCGATCTTGCAATTGTAACCTACTTTCAAGCTCCCTTCAAAATCGATCTCGTTCATAATAGCTTTGATCATGGTTGACTTACCTTCACCATTTTTGCCCACAAAAGCTACCTTTTCTCCCCGTTCAATCACCATAGACGCGTTTTTGAACACGACATGGTCGCCGTATGTTTTGGTCAGGTCTTCTACCATTACCGGGTATTGCCCTGAGCGTGGTGAAGGTGGGAATTTCAACCGTAATGCCGAAGTATCTACTTCATCTATCTCGATAATTTCAAGTTTCTCAAGCATCTTTACACGCGATTGTACCTGCAAAGTTTTTGAATAAGTTCCTCTAAAGCGATCTATAAACTCCTGATTATCTGCTATGAAACGCTGCTGCTCCTCATAGGCTTTCAATTGATGCACGCGGCGGTCGGCACGCAACTGAAGATAATGAGTGTATTTGGCTTTATAATCATATATCCTGCCCATGGTAACTTCGATGGTACGGTTGGTGATGTTATCTACAAAAGCACGGTCGTGCGAGATCACCATCACTGCCTTTGCCGAGTTGATCAGAAAGTCTTCTAACCATTGTATGCTCTCGATATCCATGTGATTGGTAGGTTCATCAAGTAAAATAAGATCTGGCTTTTTTAACAAAATTTTGGCCAGCTCAATACGCATCCGCCAGCCACCCGAAAATTCAGAAGTTTGCCGGCTAAAGTCTTTACGATCAAAACCTAGCCCTTTTAGCACTTTTTCTACTTCAGCATCATAATTGGTGACTTCTACGGTATAAACTTTCTCACTCAGTTCTGATACCCGCTCAATCAGCTTCATGTAATCATCAGTTTCGTAATCGGTACGGATGTTAAGCTGTTCATTTAGCTCATCGAGCTCCTTTTGCATTTGGTTCGCCTCTTCAAATGCTTTCATCGTTTCTTCAAACACGGTAACCTTATCCTGAGTGAGCAAATGCTGTGGCAAATAGGCAATTACCGCGTCCTTAGGACCGGTTACGCTACCGGTAGTAGGTTTGGTTACATCGGCAATTATTTTGAGGATGGTAGATTTACCCGCACCATTCTTGCCCATCAGGGCTATTTTATCGTTCTCGTTTATAGAGAAGGTTACATCACTAAAGAGCGTGGTTCCGCCAAATGAAACGGAAATGTTATTTACATTTATCACAGTATGAGCTTATTGAATTAGGTGCAAAGATGGTAAACCTTAACGAGAAATAGAACTGCAAAAATTATTGTTGTAAATATTTGTTTATCAGGGTTTTATCAATATTAAAAAAAGAGACAACACATAGGTGTTGTCTCCTTAAGTGAGCTTCTGCCCGCAATTTCGAACTCTTTTATAGAGAAGTTAACGATGTAATGATTTTTTACGTAAATAATTCAATAACTCTTTTGGCCTGTCTGTTTGGATGATGGTTGCCCCATGGGCAATTAGCCAGTCCCAGCTGTCCTTAGTATTACCCAGATTTACCGCTTTATAATCATCGTACCTGGCATTGAAACATGGTCATAGCGAGTTTGATCCGTGTTGATCGATGTATGCTTATTTAATAAAATGGCCGAGTATCAGTTTTAAAATTCAACTTAGAGGCTACCGGTTTCATGTGCTCCTGGTAATCCTTAATAATTTGTTTTGCGTCCGGTTTGTCCTGGCGCATTTTGACTTTCAATCACTTGTCATAAATTCGGCCATTTAATTTTTTATACAATTTAGATCATTGTAATTTCATGAGGTAATTATTTCCTTAAAGTTCAGTTAACATTAGTAGTGTAGGTTTGCGCCACTAAGTAATGGAAACTGCTGACGCTATTTTACTCTCACGTATCCGGGAAGACGATCATTCGGCTTTTGACCAGATGTTTGAGCGTTATTGGGAGCGGTTATATCGGGCAGCCCTGTCACGGCTTGATGACGAGGCGCAGGCACAAGACCTTGTGCAGGAGATTTTTATCAAGCTCTGGCAACGCAGGCGCAGTTTATCTATTCAAACCACCCTGGAGCAATATTTATTAAGCGCCGTACGCTTTAGCGTGATCAGTCATTTCAGATCGCAAAAAGTTACGCATGTGCGCCTGGAGGATGCCTTGCAAAGGGTGGAACTGCTGGAGAACTCTATTCATGACCATGCCGGATACCTGGAGTTGGAGCAAACACTTGAACAAGCGGTTAAACATATGCCCGAAATGCTGCAAAGGGTTTATCAATTGCGCAGCGAACATCAATCGGTAAAAGCCATTGCCAGCAAACTGGGTTTGGCCGAGCAAACGGTAAAAAATTATATCTCCGAAGTACTGCGGAGACTGCGCATAGTTGTTTCCGAAAAACACCCCGAACAAAGTGCTGCTTATATAGCTCTGGTATTATTTGTGCTTTACAATTAGTTAACAAAATGTTGATGTAAATTATAAGTACCTGTATGGCTTTTTAACGACTTACTGTTGAAAACCCCAACATGGAGCTACGTAAATTTATAAAACAATTGCGCCGGTATCAGAAAGATACAACTAATGAAACCGAAAAGGCCATCATTGAAGCTTGGTATGAATCGTACAAGACCGAAAGTGAAAAGAAATCCCTGCCTAAAGAAGAACTTGAGCGTGCCAGAAATGTTATACAAGCTAACATCAGCGTATCTATTCACAAACCTGTGCCATCATTATGGTTCAACTATCGAATTGCCGCGAGCGTTTTGTTATTATGCTCTTTGTCTGCCCTGATTTACTTTCTGCGCAGGCCTATAGCCCCACCCAAGGAAATCTTTACTACTTTAAGAACACTTAACGGCGAGATCCGGAAACTAACCCTGTCCGATAGTTCGGTTATTTGGCTGAACGCGCAAAGCAGGATTCGTATCCCTTCCAATTTTGATAAAAATATACGTCAGGTTTATTTAGATGAAGGTGAGGCCTTTTTTGAGATAAAACACAATAGACATAAATCATTCAGGGTTATTACCGCTCCTTTACAAGTACAGGTCTTAGGAACCTCATTCAATATCAATGCCTATCATAGTCTGCCCCATGTAAGGGTCACTGTAGCTACTGGTAAGGTTGGAGTGAGCAAGGGAGCAAAGCTGCTGTCATTCCTCACGCCTGGGCACGAGCTTACTTATGTGACCAATAAGGGAACTTTTGAGCAGAAGGTAGTAGACGCCAGTCAGAGCCAAAGCTGGAAAGACGGCGATACCTATTTGAACCGCGTAAAATTTGAAGAGCTATCACTTGTTTTTAAAAACTTGTACGGTCTTACTTTAAAAGCAGGTAATCAACGGGTGCATGATTATCTGTTCAGTTTACGTATTAAACGCGATATGCCTGCCTCAGAAACGCTAAAACTCATCAGCGCTATACACAATGCACATTTCAGAAAGGAGGGCACTAACGTAATTATTTATTAGCCCTAATTAATAAAGAAACCGGTCCCTGTTTCAGCAGGAGCCGGCTTTAGTTTTCAGCAGGTGAAGGTTTGCCGACCCCGCCTGCCATGCTCAGCAACTATTTGACTCATTACAAAGCAATCAAAAATATGAATTTCCATACACAGTTATGCAGACAGTTTATGCGTATCTCTTTTTTACTTATTTCCATATCATTAACCATTGGCCTGGTATCGGTACGGGCCACTGAGTTAGCTGCCCAGGGTGTAAACACCCGGGTAGATATCAGCTTCGGCAAGGAGGACCTTTCTTCGGTTATCAAAAAACTGGAGCAAAAGGCCAATGTGGTATTTGCCTATGACGACGTATTTTTAAATCTCGCCGGCAAATATGTCGACGCGGCGGATTTTAAAAATGAAAGCCTGAAAAACATCCTTATGGCCCTATTCAAAGGGCAGGAGATCGGTTTTAAAGAACAGGCCGGTAACATTATACTTTACCGGCAACTTACCGGGCGGATAAGCGGTAGGGTCACAGATGAAAACGGTGAGCCCATGCCTGGCGCGTCGGTCAGTATCCTGGGCACTTCGTACGGTATGATAACCGATCTTGATGGTAAATATAACCTCAGCCTGCCCGAGGGTACTTACACGGTAGCCGTTACGTTTGTAGGCTACAACCGTGTAGAATCTGCCAATGTTAAAGTTACCGGCAACCGGGCCACGGTGTTAAATATCCGTTTGACGGCAGATAATCAGCTTAAAGAAGTTACGGTAAGTTACGGTAAACAACGCGCCCGCGAGGTTACAGGTTCAATAGCACAGCTTAGTGCCGCGCCATTGCAGGATATGCCGGTAATACAGTTTGCGCAACAATTGGAGGGTAAGGTAGCTGGTGTATCGGTTGTGCAAAGCAGTGGTCAGCCGGGCAGAGGGATAGATTTCCGTATTCGTGGTGCTGCATCTTTTTTTACAGATAACCAGCCTCTTTTTGTAATTGATGGGATGCCTATAACAGGTAGTATCAACAATATTAATCCCGATGAGATTGAGAGTTTTAGTATCCTGAAAGATGCGTCTGCTACGGCTTTGTACGGTTCAAGGGCTTCTAACGGAGTGATACTCATAACTACACGTCACGCTAAACCCGGTACGGGTACCTCGGTAGAATTTAATGCCAACTACGGTGTGCAATCTATCCCAGGCAATAAGGTGCCTAAAGTGATGAATGCCGAGCAGTTTGCTGAGTTTATGAGAGAGCGGGCAGAGGATGGTTTGTTATATGAAAAAAATTACACCATCGCCAAAGACTATAAAGCCGCTTACCTTGATGTCGACCCTTCAAGCTATGGTACCGGAACCAACTGGTATAAACTGCTTACGCGCACCGCGCCTATTCAGAATTACGATGTAACCATACAGTCGGCAACAGAAAAATCATCTTCCACTGCTATAGTAAGTTACCAGGATCAGCAAGGTGTTTTAATTAACACGGGGACACGTTTATTTTCTGCACGTTTCAATAAAGATCTGTCTGTAGCCAATGGCAGACTAAAAATGGGAGTTAATTTGGCGCCAAGCTACCGCCTGGATCATAACAACCGTTTAACAACAGATGGTGTGGGTGGCTTATTTGAGCGCATCTTCGAAGCCAGCCCGCTGATCTCTCCTTTCAATGCCGATGGATCTTATCAGCGCAATGTGAGTTCACCAGGCATGGTAGCCTATGTTAATCCATTGGCCCAGTTTAATCTTACTAATGATAATTACAAAACTACACGCATACTTGGAAATGCTTACCTCAATTATGAGGTTATCAAAGATCTGTTGTTAAAAGTAAATGTAGGCGTTGATAAGGGTGGCGAAACACGTAACTATTATCAGTCGGGTATTGTAACTTCTACAGCTAATAACCCAACCGGTACCAGCAGCTCGGTCGATAATGGTTCATATACAGCAGAGGGTTATCTGAACTATACTAAAACTTTTCATCAGGATCATCATTTCGAAATATTAGGAGGATATTCTGTTCAAAAGTATTCATCAACATCAAATACGCTAACCGGCCTGGGGTTCCCGAACGATGATATCCCGTACCTGACCGCGGCCACCAGCGTAACCGGTAATAGCTCCTACACCGCTTATTCATTATTGTCGGTTATCGGACGTATTAACTATAATTATAAAGGCAAGTACCTGCTGCAGGGAGCATTCCGTAACGATGGATCTTCGCGTTTTGGTGCAAATTCCCGGTACGGTAATTTTCCTTCTGTATCGGCTGGCTGGGTAGTAAGCGACGAGAAATTTATGGAACGTTTAAAAGCCGTTGACCTGTTTAAAATTCGCGCCAGTTATGGTGTAACAGGTAATAACTTCTTTTCGAGTAATTATGTAGCACAATCTACTACTTCAAATTACTATTACAATTACAACAATACCATTACACAGGGTACTACGCTTAGTAATTTAGGTAATCCTAATTTGCAATGGGAGCGGAGTTTACAGCTTGATTTAGGGTTTGATTTGAGTTTGCTGAAAAAACGTATCAGTTTGACTTACGATTATTATCACAAAATTTCTGACCACCTGATACAAGCCAGGCCATTGCCAACTTCATCGGGTTATACAACAGTTTATGATAACGTAGGTAAGCTGGCATTCTGGGGGCATGAAATTACCATCAACACAGTTAATATTAATAAACACGATTTGAAGTGGAATAGCTCTTTCAATATTTCATTCGATCGTAACATCATCAAGAGTCTGGTATCGCCAGGTTACATCCGCCGAAATAATACCGTAACCTCCGATTATTTCCGCCAGCAGGTTGGCCACCACTTGGGTGAGTTTTACGGCTTTGTTTTTGAAGGTTTGTATAAAGACGCGGCCGATCTCGCCAACTCTCCAAAATACCTGGCTACAACTACTTCGCCTAATGGTTCATCAGATATAGGAACTATTAAGGTTAAAGACATTAATGGCGACGGTGTGATTGATGACGTGAACGACCGCACCTTTATCGGCGACCCTACGCCAACGTTTACAGGCGGTTTTACCAATAATTTTGTCTATAAAAGGTTCGACCTTAATATCCATACATCATTTTCCGTAGGAGGGAAAATCCTGAATGCAGCAAAATGGGCTTATCAAACCAATATGGATGGTTCGCGCGTGCCACTGGCCGCCGCGCTTGATCACTGGCGTTCTGTTGACGACCCCGGGTCGGGTATTTATCCGCGCACTAAAACAGGTACTACAGCAATCGGCCGTGAAGTAAACTCCCAATGGATTGAAAATGGCTCGTATTTCGCCATCAAAAACATTTCGCTAGGTTATACCATACCGTTTAAAAATAATATCGCCTTCAAAGCTCTTCGTGTTTATGCTTCGGTACAACAGGCATTTGTATTTACCGGTTACTCGGGCATGAACCCGGAGATTAACCTGAGCGGGCAGGATCCAACCCAGGGTATTGGTGTTGATGAAAATGCGTACCCCATCCCAAGGACTTTCTCATTAGGTGTTTCAGCCTCCATAAAATAAATCGAAAGCAAAGCTTAAAAAGAGCACAATGAAAAAAATATATATTTTGATGGGGCTATTCTTACTAACAGCGGCCTCATGTAAAAAAAGCTTTATTGATTTAGCGCCCCAGTCATCATACAGCGATCAAAACTATTATAAAACCGATGCACAGTTTGGGCAGGCAGTTACAGCGGCTTACGCAGGTTTGCGAGACGTAGTAACAACAGATTACCTGTTTTCTGAAATGCGCTCAGATAACACCATTTATCAGTCGTTTTTAAATAACCGGGGTACAGCGTATACCGATCGTGAAAAATTGTCTGATTTCATGGATGCTTCAACCGATAGTTATACCGCTACAGAATGGCAAAACGCGTATCTGGTAATATCCCGGGCAAATATTGTGATCTCGAGACTTAAAACGGCATCGGGTATTGCTGATGCCTCTGTGAAAAGTTATGACGGGCAAAGTAAATTTCTGCGTGCGCTGATGTACTTTAAACTGGTGAGACTGTTTGGCGGCGTTCCGCTTTTTGTTAAGGAAGTGACTACGCCCGATGATGCATTCCTGCCGCGCTCATCTTCTGATGATGTGTACAAGCAGATCATTGCCGATGCCACTGATGCCTTAAACGAACTGGCGCCTCCGGCAAAGTTTCCGCAAACAGGAATTGCTACCAAAGGTTCGGCAGCTGTGCTGTTGGCCGATGTTTATGTAACGTTAAAGCGTTGGGCTGATGCAGAAACACAGCTGAACACTCTATCGACCATGGGCTATGGTTTGAACACCAATTACGCCGACGCCTTTTTACCTGCTAATAAAAACAACAAAGAGTCGCTGTTTGAAGTGCAGTTTTTGGATGGAACCCTTACCGGCGCCACACCCAATCCATTGTGCTTTCATTTCCTGCCACGCAGTAAAAATACATCGTTAATTACTACGCTGGCTATTGACAATACTACTACCGGTGGCTGGAATACACCAACACAGGATCTGATCAGTAATTATGAAACCGGCGACAAGCGTCTGGATGCCTCTATCGGTATTGCCGAGGGTACGTACGATGGCAGTAACTACTTTACTTATTCCGCGGTAAAAAGCGTTGTAAATTACAGCGGAGCCCCAAGTGGAAAAACAGCGGTGCCTTATATCAAAAAATATGAGCATACACCAGCCGCCATAACCGGCTCTGCGGATGATTTTCCGATCTACCGTTATTCAGAGGCTTTACTATTACTGGCTGAGGCCCAAAACGAGCAGGGCAAATCACCGCTGGCGGCTTTAAATACAGTTAGGGCCCGTGCAGGTCTGGCTCCGGTTGCCGGTGCTGATCAGGCAACGCTGCGCAATACTATTTTGCATGAACGCCGTGTTGAGCTGGCATTCGAAAACAAGCGCTGGCACGATCTGACGCGTAGTGGTAATGCAGTTGATGTAATGAATGCTTTTGGTGTTAAGCTAAAGACCCAGATCAACTACATTTCGCCCGATTCATACATTGTTAATAGCAATAGGCTGTTATATCCTTTGCCTGAGGCTGAAATAGGCTTGAATACGTTGCTTACACAAAACCCCGGTTATTGATCTGATATTTTTTACATCCCCTCGTGCACATAGGGCAGGAGGGGATGTTATGAATCTTTAAACAAAAATATAATGCCGAATTACAGAAAGAAGTTCGCAGCCGGGTTTTGCCTTGGCCTGTTGTTACTGAATTATAATGCAAATGCCGAAAATAGTTTACCCCTGGCAGATACAGTTTTAAATACGCCCGGCCCCGACGCGGTAGTTAAACCCGGCGATTTTTGTATCGCGGTACTGCCCGATACACAATACTACCTGGCCCAGGCCCAGCTTGGTGGAACCTTTGACATGTTCAAAGCCCAGATTGACTGGATAAAAAAGAACCAGGTTAAAGAGAATATCGCTTATGTAGCACACATGGGTGATATCACCGAGCACGGCGATAATCCCGTCACCGCAAGGAGCGAATGGTACCTGGCCAAAACCGCACTTTACGGGCTGGAAAACCCGGTTAGCATACCTTATGGATTGGCTGTAGGTAATCATGACCAGTTTCCGTCGCAGTATCCGGTTAAGGGTACCACCAATGGCTATAATCAATATTTTGGTGTACAGCATTTTGAGGGCCGTTCTTACTACGGTGGTCATTATGGTAATAATAACGATAGCCACTATGACCTGTTTACGGCAGGCGGTGTTGATTTTATTGTGTTGTTTTTGGAGTTTGATGCTTTTAATGAAGACCAGGCAGGTATGTACAGTTGGGCCAACCAGATCCTGGCCAAATACGCAACCCGCAAGGCAATTGTGGTAAGCCATTCCATTTTACATTTTAACCCGGTAACCGGTTCCAATACGCCACAGGCCCCTTTTAATGCACAGGGTAAAGCCATTTATGAAAGCCTTAAAGGCAATCCCAACCTGTTTATGATGCTTTGCGGCCACGTAGGCGACAATGGCGAAGGTTATCGCTCCGAAACTTTTAATGGGCATACGGTTAAGGCTTTCCTTAACGATTATCAAAGCCGGCCAAACGGCGGGAATGGTTTAATGCGCTTGTACAAATTTTCGGTTAAGAACAATGAGTTATCGGTCAGAACATTTTCGCCTTATGCCAATACGAGTGAAACCGATGCCGACAGTCAGTTCACCGTTCCATTGTTTGATAAACCGGTAAAGTAAACCAAGCTAATTACACTATAATGTACTATATGTAAATCATCCTATCAAAATATATATCAACCTATCATGAAAAATAATAACACAAACTTTATCAATGCGGCGGCCTGCTTGTTAAGCAGCCTACTGCTTTTTTCCAGCTGCCAGAAATCACAGCTTGGCGATACAAAAACAGTAAATAATAGTAAGCTGCCGGCTATTAACGAGCTTACTGCATCGGCAACAAGTCCTGAGATCAGGGTGTTGTCCTTCAACGTGAGGCATAATGACCCTTCCGACGCGCAATCTATTACCGAGCGGCAGGGTAACATCCGCCAGATCATTGTAGATAACAATCCCGATGTTTTCGGGTTGCAGGAGTTTTCGGATAATTCATTTGAAAACTGGTTTATCCCACAGATGGCAACACTGGGTTATGGGGTGTATTTTGATGAGTCGGCCGGTATGGGCACACCCAAAGTTATTTTTTATAAAACCAATCGTTTTACGCTGGAAAGCAGCGGTACTGTTGTACTTGGGCCAACCAATACCGGTACCTGGGCCAAATTGTTGGATAATTCAACAGGCCTCAGATATTTTGTAAGTAACAGTCACTGGCAGTTTGATTCGCAGCCAGTGAGGTTACAAAACTCTCAGGCGCTGGTGGCAGCCGTTAAGCAATACAATACTGAAAACCTGCCTGAAATTGTTTTTGGTGATTTTAACGCGAAGCCCAGTACCGAAGAGATCAACAACCTGAAGGATGGCCTGGATGTAGTGGATGCCCTTGGCGATACCGATGGCGACCTTACCTTTCACGGCTGGACAGATACTGGTACGGGTAAGATAGACTGGATGATGAGCGACCGGAGTATGTCTTTCACTTCATGGAAAGTAATTACCACCAGTTATAACGGTTTCTGGCCTTCAGATCACTGGCCGGTAATGGCAAACTTTGTGCCTGGTATTTTTGGCGGCGCCCATGCCGATGCCAACGGAAAAAGTGCGAATGCCAATACTAAATTCTCGTTTGCCGATATCAACGGCGACGGTAAAGCTGATAAAGTATACTGGAATGCTACCTATGATAGCGGCCGTCCGCAGATATTCCTGTCCAATGGTGATGGCACCTTTGCTGTGACAGCTGTGGTTCATACTGCTGGCGCTTCTACATCAACCACTACCCGTTACTATTACGCCGATGTGAACGGCGACGGCAAGGCGGATGAGATACTTTGGGATCCAACCTTAAACTCGGGGCATACACGTGTTTATTTGGCTACTACCAATGGTAATTTTAGCTCAACCGTGATCGACAACCCGGAAGGAACGAGTGCGGGTACTACCACCATTTATAACTTTGCCGATGTAAACGGCGATGGCAAGGCCGACAAGATCTATTGGAACGGTACGTTTGATTCGGGGCATACCCGGGTTTATCTGGCTACCTCAAACGGTAATTTCAGCGGTACGGTTGTGTCTGGTACCGAAGGTGCAAGCACTACAAGTGGCTCGGTATTTTATTATGCCGATGTGAACGGCGATGGAAAGGCAGATAAGATACTTTGGCAACCAACACTCAACTCAGGTAAACCATCAGTTTTCCTGTCAGATGGCGCCGGTACATTTACTGCCTCAACCTCATTCACCGATGCCGGTGCTTCAAGTGTTTCGGCAGCGACCGTATTTTATTTTACCGATGTAAATGGCGATGGCCGCGCCGATAAGATCTACTGGAACCCTGGTAATTATTTAGGTAAGCTCAAGATTTATTATGCTACCACTGCTAATACATTTGATGGGCCATATTATTCATTGCGGGGTACTTCACAAAGCGGGGATACTGATTTCTTTTTTGCTGATATTAACGGAGATGGAAAGAATGACCAGATCCGGTGGAACTACGCAGAAAACGGTGGCGAATTAAGAAATTATTTTGCAAAATAATTTCCCTGCTATCATGTTTTGAGCGTATTGAAAGCATGTGTTGGAAGAAAAGGAAATTCGCTTGACGAATGTTAAGAATTTAGATAAAGGTATAAGGCCTTGCCGGAAAATTTCGAACTCTTTTTGCGGCGATCTAAAGTTCTGGCTATCTTTTCTTATGCCCATAAAAGGATATGCCCATAACGGAATATTTCTTTCAGTGGCCTTCAGATCGCAATTTTCGAACCCTTTTACAGAAGATTTGAGGAAGTTAGCTTTGATGGTAGTATAGTTCGAACAATACAGGATCGATTTCCCGGGAATGGACCACTGATGGGTTACATCATTAAAACCAGGTAAGATTCTAATATATTTGAGAGATATAGACCTATGTTTTTAAGCTCCACTCAAAAGTAAAACCAGTAGTTATAGCTAAAATAATAGCTTCCAGGGTAAATTGTCCCTCGCTTGCCAGATTTACTATAAGATTGTCTTTGCCTAACATTGCGTAAAATACCGGCATAAACAATTGATTTTTTATAGCTAATATAATTAAAGTGAACAACAAATACTTTAGCCATCTTGCTGGTGAAAGTTTATCCCAAGTTAAGATAGCTATTATCACACAGGCCATAACAGGTTCAACAAAACTGATATATGAAGGAATGAGCACTTCAGGACCATAGGGCAATTTACACCATTCGTTTGTAGGAGCAAGGTGTGCGATCGAGTTCGTTACCGGCTTCCAGACTGCGGTAGTTAATGGACTCGCAACGAACATGAAAATAGCGGCTATGGCAGCTGCAGCCAAAAATTTAAGAAAGAAATTATTTAGCCTAGGAGCAGAGAAAGCTATTAATCCACACATTATAGCGATCGCCAGTAACTTTGGAATGTTGCTTATTAACATAAAGCCTATAGAATTGCTACAATAACCGTTCATGAATGGCCCTCTAAAGAGACTTTCTGTTAACATAGCATCTATAATAACCAGGAAAGCCCACTTTTTGGCAATAACTCCTCCAACTTTCTTCTCCGCTAATTGCCAAAAAAAGATCAAACCCAGGACTGAAACCACGCGAGTGAAGAATTTGTAAGGTGTGGTAATAACTGTAAAATCAGGGAAGGCTACATTCATCTCTTGGAGCATTACAACATGAATACTTAGCGAAAGCACCAGGCTAACGATAACTCCTATGCTAAATTTCAACCAGTTAATATTGTATTGTTGCATAAATTATTATAATGTTCAGGAAGGTTTCGTTTTAAGATTAAGGAAACTAAAGTAGCATTTTCACCGCATCGGGCTTGAAAAGCCAATAACAATATCTAAAAAATATCATTTGTGATTTTTTGCTATTAATGAAAAAGAGCTTTTGCTTTAAAAGCACCCTAAGTGAAAATTGAATACCTCATAGCCGCTTATTTAGCAAAAAACATACATAACTGTATTTTGATTAATTGAGAAGCGGAATTATGTTGAAATTTCGAACTCTTTTTTGTGGGCAGTGAATTTAGTATAAATATTATAGGTCAATAACGTGCAGTGATATAAAAAGTAGATGTTCTGAAGTGAACATCTACTTAAGTGACTTCCGATCACAGTTTAAAAGTTTTTTTATTAAAGATTTGAAAAGATCGACTTCGATATTTGATAAAACGAGATGAATAAAGAAAAAAAAGATTTTAACGCCCTTCTTGGAGGATAATTGATTTTACTTTTTTGTACAAAGTTCGATTATAAAAATTAAGTGGTTGTTTTATTCGGGATTTATGAGTTAGTCTAATAAAGTCCATGTACGCTTAGATTGTACAGTCTGCATCACTTGTTGTTCAGCTACCACAATGTTTTCCTTACGTTGGCCAATATATTCCAGACCGCTTAGTTTATTCCATAAAGCTACTATTACACGCAGGAATTCATCAACGGTTATCATAGATGAATTGATATCATGATGGTTGTAAACTATTTCTATTAGGCGGGCAAGTAACTCCTCAAAGTTGCCAGGTGTAACATCCTTCCATTCATAAAAATACTTGAGTAATTCTTCGCGTTCGGCACCGGGGATACTTTTTACAGTGCTGAAAAATATATGTGCCATTTCCGAAAAACATGACACCATATATACCGGTGGTTGTTGGTATACGATGTTACGGTACGAAAAATAGATTCGGGCAATATACTCCAGCATCTTTTCGCACAATATTTTTACGTTTTTACCAATGGTTGAAACAGATTCCTTTGAAGTTATTTTATCCAGAATACGAAACGACAGTAGCTGTAGGTTATTCAGTTGATTACTAAAATTTTCATAATACTTAACCAGTTCCGGGTGGCTTAATACTGATGTGCAAGGAGGGATGAAACTGATATCAGTTTGCAGATTATTGCCGTTTTTAATGAATTTGCCTACCTCCAGAAAATGGGAGCTTCGGCCGTTTATTTGCGAGGCCGGTATTATGGTAATATTGTATTGTTTATCAACCTCTGGATATCTTAAGGGAACCTCCTCCGGATCTGGATTGCCACTTGCCACGCGCTCGAACGGGTTGACGGTTAACAAGACGTAGTACGTTTCGGAATTTTCTGTTGCGTTATCCTGACCGAAATAATGGGTAAACAGCAATTCAGTACCTGTTCTGGATATATCAATGCGGTGGCCTTCGGCGGTTACCGCGCTACAATGGTTTATTTTAATCTGTACCTGATTTGAGGCCCTCTCCGTGATCTGTATATCCAACGCGGCAGATTCGTTCGCGACAGGTGGTAATAAGCCAAAGTTATGGTTATTGAGTTGAAGGGAGTTAGAATCCCTCACTATATCATGTATGAAATTATCCGTGCTAATAAAATGCCCGCTGGAAATTTTCATTCCGTCTACCCAGTTTACAGGCTTGTTTTTTAATGGACTAAGCATATCATATTTTTGTATGTAGATGTTATTAAAAGGTTACAGGTAAACGGCCTGATCGCCGGTGCGTTCTGGCTCGCTTACAATTTCAGAAACACGTTTGGCATATATTGTGTTTGCTTCAGTGATCTTATTCTCAGTTATGTTTAGATCGGGATCGATAAATCGCCGCTGTTTCCAAAAAGATGGTTTAGTGTAAAATATCCATTTATAACTGTCGGTTTTATTGGTTTTATATCCCACAGGCGCATTCGGAAATTTTAAATTATAATCATCAATAAATTTCTGAAACCATTGGCCAAAATTCATATTCGGCGGTGCTTTAGCCTTAACTTTTAGGGGTTCCGGATCATCCGTATTTTTATACAGATCAAGTTCCAACACCATTAGTTTATCAAAGTTAAGATGCTCCATACTAATATCTTCAGGTGTTCGTGGGTATTGCCATACTTTGTATATTTCCAGCGGGATGCTCATAAATGCAATATAAGCCCACCAGAAAATGGGCGGAAGCAAAAATATGATTACGCTGGTGGCAGCCCATAAACCATATTGCAAATTGTTTAGCCAATCAAAGCCCAGTTTAAAAAGATATATGCCCAGCAGGCAGGAAATCAGCGTGCAGAAAATAAAGAAGCCCTTTTTATTCAAAAGTTCATTTTCATGATATCTACCAGCAAGCCATACGTAAACAGAACCAAGGGTTAGGTAAATAAGTTGACAAAATAAATAACCCCAAGGCATAAATTGCAGATCGAGAAAGCCCAACAGACCGGGAATGCCCAAAATAACGGCTGTTAACAGAATAATAACAATGAGGCGTTTATTGCTTAGGAGCTTATTCTTTTTGTTAATTATGGTCATAATTGCCGCAGCAATCACGAAGATGAGGGGGAAGATAAGATAACGTATAAAAAATGATTTAACGTCCATGATATAATTGTATGTTCAGGTCTGTAACGGGCTTAAAAAATAAATTTGATATAAGTCTAATCAATTACCAATAATTGTGGTTATTGTTTTAAATATTATTTGTAAAAATATTAAAAAATGAAGATCAAGAGCCCTAATCTTATCGATACTGATTTTAAAGCAACGGTTGTTGCTGCAGAAATTGTTGAGAATGAATTGGTTGAAGTTGATGGTGTTGTGATATTACCAGTAGGCCCCCAACAACGTGCATTTGCAAAAGAGATTGCCGGAATTACCGTAAACCAAACCGATATCACTAACAAGAAAATGCTTCAGGTTTGGGTAAATCGAGATGGGTTGTATGATATGTTACCTGAGGGATTGTTCCATAAACCGCCTGCATCGAGTTTAATGATCACCGAAGAGGAGATGATTAAGGATATTGTTGACAGGAGGGATGAAGAGAAGCAGACACGGCGCTTTTTTGCGCCGTTTGAAGCAGAGGTGAATCACCTGAAAATGATCCTTGAGCTTTATGAGAACCGTCTGGATAAGAAAAATGAATACGACGATCTGATCAACATATTTTTAAAGGAGTGGAAAGAATTTAGCTGCTTTACAAATAAGCAAATGCTTATATTAATACACGTTTTGCCTGTTATACATGAGCAACGGAATAATCTTGTTTTTATAGGCAAAGTATTAACCATGTTATTTAAAACGTCTATATCACTCAGTTATAAATTAACGATTGGGCGTGGGGAAAAAGACTTGGCAGACATACAGACTTCATTGGGTAAGGCGGCCTTGGGAATAGATTTTATAGCAGGACAATTGATTGAGCCTGAAGAAGAGCTACGTGTTGCTATTGGGCCATTGAACGCTTCAACAATGATAGACTTTTTACCTGGAGAGCGATCAGCTGTTTGTATTGATGTACTACTATCATATTTTATACCGATGCAGGCCGGTGTAAAGATCGAATTGTTGGCCACGCCTGATTCTAAAAAAATAATTATAGGGGCGCAGCAGGATAATGCCAGACTTGGTTATACTACTTATTTGGGTAGTTAGATTTAATACTACTTTTCAATAAAAAGACGGTAATTATAATTGATGATACTCCGTGATTCCAGTTTTGACTGAAGCAGACTGAGCAATGTGTCCCATTCATTTGTTGATAGCTTACTTCCTTCATGGGGCTTTAAATATATATCCGTAGTTTTTTTAAAGCCTTCTTTGGGGTTCGAAGAAATACTTACCCCTTTAGCGATGCGGACACTTTTTAATTTGCTGCCCAGTTCATATTGGCAAAAACTAGTCAGATCAGCTTGAGTAACTATCCGGTCTTTGGTGGTAAGCCCATATTTATATGCCTGTATACGTTCGGCAGCGCCGAGACTATTTCTACCTCCAATGGAGGTGGTCATCAAGCGCAAATTATCTGTTTTTAGCTTTGTTGTTTCGAACTGCTGTAATCGGGAGCCCTTTCTGATATTATTAGCAGTATCTGCCAGGGTAGTCCAAAACTGAAGATATAACATGCTGGCCTTATTGGCCGGTTTCAAAACAAGATAATTGATTAGTTCATGATTGTCTTTTGCTTGATTTGATTTTTTTTCAATGAGCGAAATGTTTTGTTCGAGTGTTTTTAATGTCGAGTTTAAAAAATCATTCCCATAAGCCGCAAAGGCAGCTTTTTCATCCCTGAGCAATTCAAAAAGGTATTCGATGATCTGTTGTGCGTTCCGGGAGTCAAAACGTTCGGCCCCACCATTTCTGACAGAATAACTTCCTTCAAAATTTTGATCAGACTGGCTGTACGGGATTTCATTATAGTGAATATCGAGGTCGTCATGTAAATTTTGAACGGATAAAAAATGATCATAGGCTGAAGGTTTGATCGGGATGATGTTATTCATTTCCTTTACCCTGAATTTTTGTTCATGTAGTTTTCGGCTCATAACCGGAAAACAGTTTAGGTGAAGTTGCAGTTCGTTGAGTACATCCGGCCCGATCATTGCCGGGAAAACCATTTTTATCCATATACAAGGCTTAAGCCGTTTCAGATCAGAAGGCTCAATCCACCTTTCAAAGGATGTGGGATAGCTTTTTTTAAGCAAGTTAAGATCATTTAAGCTATCATCTGTAAGAGATATAAAACGATTTTGATAATATGATTTTACATCCCGGGTAATTAAATTAATAACGTTTTGATCATAAAATACAGGTTTGTTTTCGCCCGCTTTCTCCTCTTCATATATTAATCCGCTTGTGGTATGCAGCTCCCGCTCATCTGTGTAGAAACGGGTAACAGACAGTAGGTTATAAAAATCATTATTGGTAGTATAGCCTGGCCATTCAAAATACAATCCGGCATCCCGAAGCGTGTTAAGTTTAGGGTCGGTTTCGATACCCACCCATAAAGTATTGTTTTCGATAAAAGATTGTGGTAATGAACTCGTAATTAAGCTTTTTTGGGCATCCGGAGCATGCTCCCATAATTGCCTGCCATTGAACGTATATTTAATTTCGGCTTTGAAAACAAAGTTTTCGCCTACTGGAGTAAAAAAAGCCTCTAAAGTATCCGGTGTCGTTTTGCCTGCGTCAGGAGAGACGGCTTTTTTATAAATAAAATGGTTTTTGATGTTTAAGGTTTCCTTAACTTCAACCGGCATGCCCTTTAACAGGGCATGCGCGGGGAGGGGGGCAGTGAGGTAATCAGAAGCAAGTATTCTTGATATTTTATTGAGCACTCTGTTTTCCAGATTTTTAACATCATTTGAAAGGTTGAATAATTCTGAACTGAGCGCTTCGATCAATAATTTAACCAGTGGGTCAATGTCGTTAACATTTGTGGTGTTCCAGAAATCCATAGCGTTTCGGAGCATTCGCCCCTTGATTTCTTCTTTCGATGTGAAAAATAATTTGCTCATGTTTAGGCTTTTATGCAGATAAAGGGCTTAAAAATAATGACGTGGAAAAGGTATAATACTCACCGGTTTTATTGAGCTTTCCTTTTATAATGATCTGTACTTGCTTCTTTATTTCGCTTACATTTCTTAAGGGATAAAATTTATTGATCTCGCCGATGTGTACATCAATATCAATATCATAAATCCTTTTTTCAAACTTTTTGATTGATTTAAGTAATGATTGCCTTAGTTTTTCTTCCCAGAGAGTTTCACTCTGTATAAGTTCAAAATCCATGTCCCATATCTCGCATCCAAACTCGGGGTTATAACGATGTTCGCCGTACCTGGTAAAAATGATCAGCTCTATGTATTGAGAGATAGAGGCTCCCAGATCCTGTGTTTGCATATCTCGCCCCAAACTAATGTTTTGGAATCTTAATGGCTTGAAATATAGAGGGTTTTGCATATTAAATATTTGATTTGCAAGATGGCGATAAAAAAAATCACTTTTTCATAAACATTTCTTTTGAAAAATAGTTGTAGAAATGTTTTAAAGGTTAATAAAATATTCATTACATCCTTTATTTTGAATGATTTATATTGATAATTAATCGTTTTAATCTTAAGTTATCTATGATCTCTTAACAATAATATTACATATATTTAATGAAGCCCATAAATATAATTGACCTGAACCGATCCTACAGGGTTTTTATAATGTACCTGGCAGGGTTATTAATGTTTGCTGTTGTAACCGTTTATTTCTTTTTCCTTACCTCAAGCCATGAAATGGTACTGTTGAATGCCAAAGTGAAGCAAACTGATCAATTAGTAGCTATTCGTAATGACATCAACAATAGTTTCGAAGTTATTCTTATGCGCATGCAACAGCTGTCGCAGTATTCAAAAATGAATTCGGAGGAATTAAACAATCAAAATACCTTGCTTAATGATATTCAGGAGAATAACCAGCATATTCTTGACAAGCTTCAGAGCAACCCCTATCCGCTCAAGAGTTTCGATCTGTACAAAAAATTAAGTAACCACATTGCTACTATAGCTAATGTAAAAGATTCATTATTTACCACCCGTTTTCAGATTGAAAGCCTTCGTTCGCAACTGGAATCGTGTAACAAAATAAATAAAGCAGCAGCCAGCAAGCTAAGTGGCCGGTTTTCACATTATTAAATCATATGCTAAAGTTTAATTTAAAAGAGCGAAGAGAGAAATTCCTTTTGTTTTTAGGGATGTTTCTGATAACATCAACCATATTGTGTACAGCCATCTTTTATAATTATAACGATGGTGCAACTATATCAAAGGAAGAGTTTTCCAAGCGAATAGCCGAAGAGGATGAATTTGAGGCTTTGGTTAAAGAGGCTATACCAACCGTCGACACTACCTACACACATATTGCCAAATTTAACCCCAATGTACAGGCTCTTTTTTTGGAGAACGATATCAGGAATTCTATTGGTGCCATACGTTCCTATTATAACCGCCGTCCGTATGATAACCGGTATAAATGTTTTATTCACGCCTCAAAGCTTTTCGAGAACCTGTTTTATGATAAACGCGAACTCACCGGTAATTACAGCGATATGAACCGGCTTAGTAAACTGCTTGATGACTGTAAGCTATCAACACGGCAGTTACAACAAAGCCTTGGCGCCAGCAAGTAAACGCAAAACATCACATCACTATAAAAACAAAAACCTTTAAACCAATGAAAGACGATTACAACAGCGGCCGCCCCGTGGATACCAACAGGCAAACCTATGCCTTTTTATATATCATTGTTGGGATACTCATTATTGCCGCACTGATTTTTTTATTTAAAAGCTCATTATTTGATAAAAGAACTGTTAATGCCAGGCTGCTAAAAGATGAGATATTCTTAAACGAAAACCTCGTGTACTCAGATAATACAGCTAATGCCAAAAGCTGGGTATGGGAGTTTGGTAATGGCGATAAATCAAACGTCCAAAACGGAAGTTATAAATTTAAGCACGCCGGCGATTATATTGTACGGATTACTGTTGATGGTACCCTAAAGCAGCAGTTTCCGGTAAATGTTAAAGATACCATTGCCCAGTCTGTTGATACCCTGATGACGATCAACGGGCCTACCCAGGGAATCGTCAATGAGCAAATCAGGCTGGAAGCACAAGGCAATGCCAGGATATACGAATGGTCATTTGGTGAAACCGGCAGGGTTGATGTTAAAGGAGCCACCGCATTATACACTTATCATAATCCCGGAACTTATTTTATAAAACTCAGCACCGATAAAAGCAAACACCCTGTTTATCATCGTATGCTGATATCAAACCCCGACTCGACAGTTAACGCCATTGTAACGCCTGGTGAAGGGGAACGAAAAGTGATTGACGACATCAGGGCACATTTGCAAGCCATTGCTAATGGGGCCGATTTTAATACCAATTACTATTATCTCGTTAACAAGTATTTCTGTGGTGATGAAAAAGTAACCGTTAACCTGGAAACCAATGGCGATAGTAAGCAAACCGACTTTTACTCATACTGTATGCGGCTTACTTTTGGCGGTGGTATTAATATTGATGAAGCCCAGGTAACCTTAAGGGCTAAATCAACCTGCTCAAGTATGCTTACTGTTAAACAGCATTCATCTACCTCGAATGCCGCTCCGAGAAGAACCAAATAATAAACCGTTATCGAATGAACCTAATATATGCACCTATCAAGATGAAAAATATTTTAATAATGTTATTGTTGCTTTGCTGTATTTCGGTGAAAGCGCAGTCGCCTGTATCCATTAGTAAGAAAGTAATAACCCTGCCTGCTGCATTTGAAAAGCCAAATGAAAGTACCAATATCTATAACAGCGATGATAAAACCAGTTTACCATGGATAGTTTTCTCTGATCGAGATGAGAATTACACTTATACGTCTCCGGGAGGTACTCTGGTCATGAAAAAATTAAAGTTCATGGATCCTTTTTATGTTAGCGAAGAAAGAAATGGCTATATAAAATTGATCAAATACCAGCCAGGAATGGTACAGGGCCGTAAGCTTACGAACAAAAAATCGAGTCAGAGTTATGGCTGGATCAGTAAGTCGAAAGTTTTGCTTTGGCAATCGGCATTTATTAACCAGGGTACTTATCCCAGTAAATATATAGCGGTTATCAGCGGTAAAAACCCACTACTGATGCCCGACTTTTATTATGATAAAACAGATTCGTTATATGTATTTACCTCGCCGGAGTTGGACCGTAAAAAAGCAAAACTTGCGTTAAATAACATCGTATATGTTTTCAAAAAATCAGATGATGGTAAAAAAATGCTGGTTGGTTCTGAGGGACAACTTGTAGCTGACAGTGCATCCCGGAGTGTTTATGGATGGGTGGCAGCCGACGCATTGCATAACTGGGGTAACCGGCTATATATTGGCTCGGCTAAAAATAACACTACAGATGGCGACGATTCAGCCGCAACGGCTATCAATCAGGCCATATTGGTATCTGCTCCTCCTGCCACAAGCACCTACTTTAAATTTGATCCTTTGATAAGCACAGATGAGCCTGTATTGCGGAGTGTGCCGGTAATTACAGGGAATGTGCTAAGCCCTAATGACAAGTTAGGAACCGGACTGGCTGTTGATGTGTATGATAAATCGAACAATAGTATTCTTAATGTTAAAGGTGGCCATCTTAAATACCAGGATTATCTGAACATCCGCAAGAACATCCATCACATTAATGTTGTTTTTGTGGTTGATGGTGGTAGCACTATGCGCAGTTATTTCTCCGGAATAACCAGCACTATACAGTCATTTGAAAATATATTTAATGCTCATGCAAAAGGTAACCAGATAACATATGGAGGTGTAGTATACCGGAATGCGCAGGATTGCCCTTCAGGTGGCATCAATAAAATGAACTTTACAGCTGATTATAGGGAGCTTGTAAAGTATTTTGATAAACAGGCATCGGTAACCAATGGTTGCGGCACTACTTTGCAAAATCAACCGGTATTTGAAGGTATAAACACCGCTCTTACTTTATTTAAAGGCCATACTAACGAAACCAATCTGATTGTATTGATAGGCACTACCGGATCGGGCAATTATAATGCCGATGATATAGCCAACGAAGCTGACCAGGTAGCTGCTGCTGACGCCCGCTTATTGGCTATACAAGTGTTTAGTGATTATAATCCTATCTATAATGATTTTGTGATACAGGCCAGGCGAATTGTTTCACAATCTGCCATAAAACTGGCTGATCTTAAAAAACAACGCATGATCACGGGCGAAGGCTTGAGCAATGTTCAGCAATTTAATACCTCGCTTTCCGATTCAATCTCCTTTTATCTGGATTATCCTAAAAACAGTATGATACAAGGTGCTGTAGTATTCCCGCCCAAAGGCGTTGTGAAAACAAACCAGGCCATGCGTTTATCTGTTGATCGCCTGATGAAAGAGACAGATTATGATATTAATACCCAGGTACATGCATTGGATAGTGCTTTCAGGCTTACCGGGCGCGAAAATCGTTATGTGCAACCCGGAGTAATTGCGCAGGTAAGTCCTGCAGCCAATGACTTAGGTAATAATATGCCGCATAATGCATTTAAGTACTTTATTAATGCTCAATTGCCGGCAAGCGTAGTAACACAACACCCAGGCCAATTGCAGTATTTATTGATTTTAAATGAACAGGAATATAATCAGTTAACTGATATATTGTCATTGATGATAGGCGAAAACCTGCAGCAGGATGCCTCTGATTATCGTAAAAGGTTGTTTAAAAACTACGTTGATATTATTCAAAAACGATTAAACCAAAAGATATCAAAAGGCGACATTAAAGATATGCAGTTGAGTACATACTTTAAAACGGTTACCGGTTTGCCATTGCCCGGAAAAAATAGTTTCCAGAATACCAAAGTAGCTGATTTAAGAGGAGATATGCCTCAGCAACAGTTCGAGACATATATTAAGTTTTTAGTGCATAGCAGCGAGCAGGTTAAGCGCTCGGTGCTGGTTAACCAGCATTTTACCTCAAACGGCAAAACTTATTTTTACGTAACCCAGGCCAACCTGCAATAGCATGAATGTAGTTAATCTCAGTGAATCAGTAAAAACGGCCGTTAGGGTGGCTCAATCGCTCGCGAAAGAATATCACCATAAAGAGTTTGGCCCGGCGCACCTGTTAAAAGGTTTAATGCACCAGGAGGTAGGGTTGCGCGGTATGCTGCAATCTTTGGGAAAAGACGCAGCTTATATACAGGATTGGGCCGACGTTAGAATAGAGGAGTATGCACCTGCCATTACCGTACCTGATGAAATGCTGGGCAATAACGCTGTTAGACAGGTTTTTGAAGAAGCCGATAACGTGCGTATTAAGCTTGGGATTGACCTCATAACCCCGGTTTGTGTGCTTATTGCTCTGGTTAAACCCAACGTAGGTTTTGATGTAAATCAGCTTAAATCGTTTCCGGTAAAAGAAAAGGAACTATTGGATATTTACCTGAGCAATGAGGAGATACAGCAAGCTGTGCAAACATCAGCCAATAAAGATGCTGTTGGGGATACTCCGCCAAAGTCAAACAGTGCTTTGCTGAAATATTGTATCGACCGTACCGAACTGGCCCGACATGATAAAATAGATCCTATTATTGGCCGTGAGCGGGAAACCCGGATGGTCATGGAAATATTAAGTCGCCGTACAAAACCCAATGTGCTGATAACCGGTGATGCCGGGGTGGGTAAAACAGCCTTGGTTGATGGCTTTGCTCTGGATATTGTAAATGACCAGGTACCCGATTCGTTAAAAAACGTACAATTGTATGAGTTAGATCTGGGTTCATTAATAGCAGGGGCATCTTATAAAGGCGAGATTGAAGATCGACTGAAGAATATTCTCCGGGAATTAAAGCAGCTGGATAAAGCCATCTTGTTTATTGACGAGATACATACGTTATTAGATAATAAAGGCCCGATTGGCGGTGGGGTAGGTAATTTGCTCAAACCGGAATTAGCCCGGGGCGAAATAACCGTAATAGGCGCTACTACTATTGATGAATACCGAAAGGTTATCGAGCCCGAACAGGCTTTTAGTCGCCGTTTTGAAGTATTGCAGGTGAATGAGCCGGATACAGCCACGGCCATAAAAATGCTTAAAAAGCTGGTGCCCCGTTATGAGTCTCATCATAACCTAAAAGTGGATGCCAACGCGGCAGAAGAGTGTGTGCGCCTGGCGCAGCGTTATCTGAAAGATAGACGCTTGCCCGATGCCGCTTTTGATCTTCTCGATCGTACCATGGCGGCTATCCGCTTAATGAACGATACCTCAATAACTTCATTAGCCGAATTGCGGGCGCATTTTGAAGAGCTCAAAAACAGCAACGATGATCCCGAACTGATCCTTTCTTACAAATGGTTATATTCTCTGCTGCGCAATAAGATCAGTGCCGTATTATTGGGGCAACTGGAGGACGAAACACAGGTGGAAAGTCTGGAAACTCCCGAAGAGTTTGATGCTTATTTTGAAAGAAATATAAGTCAGCTGGAAGCTTTGGCCGGCAATAAAACAGAGGTTGTTGATAAACAGGATATCGCAGCCATTATATCTTATAAAACAGGTATCCCTTTAGGCAAGATACAAGCTCAGGAAAAAGAAAGGCTTTTAAACATGGAAGGCTTTCTAAAGAAACGTGTAGTAGGACAGGATCAGGCGTTGAAAGCAGTATCAGACGCCATCCTGGAATCGCGCAGTGGTTTAAATAAAAAGGGGCAGCCAATTGGTTCGTTCTTTTTATTGGGCCCAACAGGCACGGGTAAAACTGAGCTTGCTAAATCAATTGCAGAGTTTCTCTTCAACGATGAAAAAGCTATGATTCGCTTTGACATGTCTGAATTTAAAGAAGAGCATTCCGCGGCCTTATTGTATGGCGCTCCTCCGGGGTACGTAGGATATGAAGAAGGTGGTCTTTTGGTGAATAAAATTCGCCAGCAGCCATACTCAGTAGTATTATTTGATGAGATCGAAAAAGCGCACCCATCGGTATTCGACATCTTTTTGCAAATATTAGACGAAGGTCATATGCATGATAGATTAGGTAAAGAAGGTGATTTTTCCAACGCACTTATCCTGTTTACATCTAATATTGGCAGCGAATGGGTAGCAGGCGAAATACAAAAAGGCAATATGCCAACATCTTCTCAATTAATGGAGGTAATGGGTAAAAATTTCCGGCCGGAATTTTTAGCGCGTTTATCTGAAATTGTGCCGTTTGCACCAATATCAGAAGAAAATGTGGTGCGGATATTTGACATTCAGCTCAAAAGCCTGGTTCAGGCTCTCGAAAAAATGGGCATCGGTATGCAGATCAGCGACGAGGCCAAGAGTATGTTGGCATTGAAAGGTTTTACACCCAAATATGGAGCAAGGCAATTATCGGGTGTGATACGCAACCAGCTTAGAAGGCCCATTTCACGATATATTATTTCAGGGGAGTTAAAAAAGGGAAATAGTGTGATCATAAGTAAAAATACCGGTAACGATGAGCTATTATGGGATATTAAGTAACTCTTTTTGAAAGAATTAAACCACAGTAAAAACAATTTGCGAGTAATTACATTATTAATATTTACAATTCTATACTTATCATTTAATTAAGAAATTATGTTTAACTACGAAATAGGAGGAAACGAGAAGAAAGTCGATACCTCAGAAGCATTTAATGATATAGCTCCCAATAAAACATTATTTATCCAAAAACTTACAGATAATGAACCGCTTAGGCCCGAAAAAGTGGAAGGGCTGAAAAATGTGGAGGAAGTATTTGGTCATTACAAGCCCAAGGTTAATGTGGCCCTTGAAAAGACGGATGGATCAAGTATTAATGAGACTTTTCATTTTGCCAACCTGGGCGATTTTGCCCCGAAAAGATTGGTTCAGCAAAGTAATTATCTGCGTAAGCTCAATATTCAGCGCGAAATGTATCAGAATATCATTAAGCAGTTAAAAACAAATAAAACATTAAAAACAACCCTTGATAGTGCCGAAACCAAACAGGCATTTATTGACGCGCTGAAAGGTATAGTTAAAGAGTTGGAGCAATAATAACCTAAACAAATAAAAATACGATCATGGCAACACCTAATGAGCAGATACTTAATGATCAGTCATCTGGTCAGGTTTATAAACCTAAAGAGAAAGAGGAGCTATCGTTATCATCAAGTCTTGATAAACTTTCACGTGTAGGTGGGTTCGACTTGCTCGAATCCGCTATTGAAGGCTTACAGAACCTTAATCCCGGACGCAAAGCCCGTAAACAAATATTTTTAACCGACGATGAAAAGAAAACAGAGCGTGAGGAATTAAAATTAAAACTTAATCAGTGGATTGATGCTTTGGAAAATGGCGATTCGGTAAGTGATATTGTTGAGAAAAGCACTGAAAACCTGCAAAGCACCGAAGAGAATTTAAACAAAAATCTGCTGAACACGCTACAAGCTACACGCGAGCTGGAGCAGGCATATCGTTCGGTTCATTTGTTTTATAAAAATACAGAGGCCGACAAGTTGAAAAATGTTGTGGTGATGAATGCCTCGCTTGATCAGTTGAAGGAATTAGATAACCCAAGGTTTATTGAGTTTACCGCCAACGAGTTAAAACAAAATTACGATCGATTGGATCTGCGCCAAAATTATTCCATTCTGGTTATTCCAGGCTATCTCGGTTCCAATAAAGTTGTGGAGCGGTGGTCAAAAATAGCTTATGATAATAAGGTAATGCTGGTTACCGATTTTGCCGATCTGGAACAGCCGGATGATGTATTGGATTTGTTTACCGCCGCCAATTTAACTGGTGGCGATGCCTTTAAGTCGAATACCATCATGACCTGTAATTGGCTGGTAGGCAGGGGCAAGGTATCAGAAGCTGGTGAGGTGGATGATCTTTATGTGCCAGGCTCTGCAGCATTGGCCGGTAAAATGTATTACACACTTATGTCGCAGGTTACTGCCGGTAAAAAACATGGAGCGGTAAATGAGGTTGACGGTGTGCGCTTTGATTTGAAGAAAAGTGAAATATCGCACCTGGAGCGTGTAGGTTTAGTGCCTATGGTTAATGAGTATGGTAAGGTGATGGCATTTTCGGCCAAAACATTGTTTAATGGTGATAATATCGGCCTTCAGACATACTCTGTGGTTCGTGTATTTGACTATATCACTAAAGTATTGTTTGACTTTTTGAACCGTCGTGCTTTTGAAAACTGGAACTCAAAAACCGAGCAGGATCTGCGCTCACAGATCGTAAAATTCCTTGATAATATTCAAGGTCCCGACAGGTTGATCGAACGTTTTAAAATCATTCGTTTTGAACGCGATGAACAACAGAAAGATCGCATTCATTTGGATATCAATATTATCCCTTATTTTCCGGCAAAAAGTTTCGTTGTGAAACTTGATGGTCAGAAAGGTGATGATGACAGTACTACCTGGGATACCGAATATAAGCAACAATAGATAATAAATAATAACTGCAAAAAAGCCATTTAGCATTTGTTAAATGGCTCTTTTGTTTGATGTTAATTTAAGTTCGCGGTTAGCTTTATTTATTGTTAAATACTGGCTATGTTTGTAGCCAATGAGGCAACTATTGATCATTAACGCAGATATTAATAAAGGAGAGAACACGGCCGCGTTGATCGGCGCTTATAAAGATGGGGCAGAAGCCGCCCAGAGTGTTGTAAGAGAGCTGGTGATAGCCGACTTAAAGTTTAATCCCAATAAACAGTTTGCTGTTCCCAATACCGTTACGGAGCCCGATCTGCTGCAATCCATCAATATGTTAAAATGGGCAACCCACATCGCTATTTTTTGCCCGGTTTATAAAGATTCCATTAATACCCGTATCAAAGGTTTTTTTGACCGCATATTTATGCCCGACCAAGTATTTATCAGTTCTGCCGGGCGTATGGATATTAACTTTAGTGGAAAATCTGCCAGAATAATATCTATACTGGATGAACCAGCCTGGGACGACTGGCAAAAAAATCAGCACCCTACATACCTGGCTATCAAAAAAGGAATTCTTGAAAAACGTCAGATAAAACCTGTGCATACCAGCACAATAGGGCATTTGTACTCTCTGCAAAATGAATACAGCAAAAAATGGCTCCAAAAATTATATTCATTTGGGTTAAAGCTTATTTGATAAAAAAATAATATTTACCAAAACAATAATAATTCTTATTTGTAGTTATAAAGGATACAGAAAAACTGTATTTTTTTAAATTATTAACCTTTAAAATTTATCGTTATGGCTTTCAAAGCAAGATTAAATTTTTCGGGCAAGGATTACGATGTACTTACTTGCTCGTATGCGCTTAACCGCGATGTTGATTCAAAAGGACGCCCTTCCTCTGGCGTTTATGGTGGTACGATCGATATCGAGATCGAATCAACCGAAGACACTTCCATCATCGAGTCGATGGTAAACAACCAGTACAAACCTATTGCGGGTACTTTGCTGATCAAAAAATCTGAAGAAGACGCTAAAATGAAAGAGCTTTCTTTTGAAGATGGTTACATTGTAAAGTATTCTGAAGGGATTGACATTACTGGATCTACTCCAATGAGCCTCAAATTTGTAATCTCTGCGCGCAAGCTTAAATTAGGCAGTGCAGAGCATGTAAATGACTGGCCGGGCAAAAATTAAATTATTTAATTTTTTTTGACCAAATTGTACTGGTGCTTATGTGCACCTTGTTATTTTTTAATTTAAAATTTTTAGAACAATGGCTTTCAAAGCAAGAATTACCCTCGGATCAAAGGAGTTTGATGTGCTGCAATGCAGCTTTTCATTAAACAGGGATGTGGACGCGAAAGGCCGTCCGTCATCTGGTGTTTACGGTGGCACCATACAAGTTGAGGTTGAATCAACTGAGGATACATCGGTTATCGAATCAATGGTTAATAATCAATACAAACCCGTCAATGGGACTATTACCTTCAAAAAATCAGATGAAGACGCCAAAATGAAGGAGTTGAACTTTGAGGAAGGTTATATCATCCAATATAATGAAGGTATATCGATCATTGGCAACAATCCTATGTCATTAAGCTTTGTGATATCGGCACGCAAATTAAAAATGGGTAATGCCCAGCACGAAAACGATTGGCCTAAATAAGCCGTCGTTTATATAAACTGAAAATACGGAGAAAGTAAGTAAATGTATTTTCTCCGTATTTTTTTAGTTTGTTCTTATTTATTTCTTTGATACACCTATGAAAAAGAAGAAAAGAATAACGCGTGCCCCTGTACCTACCACTAAAAAAAAGGTAAAAAAGACCTCTATTCCAACGGCTATGGAATATCTGTTGCTTTTTAACACCTGTGTAATCAACAAAGAAAAGGTTGCCCAGGTTGATAAAGTGATTGATGAAAATGTAACTGTAAACCGTAACCGGTATGAAAACATTTCAAGCTTGGTTCGCTTAGGCAATGGTATGTTGTTTCCGCCCGCAAACAGAAATTTATTTGCTTCCAGTTATACTTCTTTTTTTGACAGGTTTAGTGCGGGCTCGCTTAATTTGCCAACGATTGGTGCATCACAACAAAATAGTTTATTGAATGTAGCACCACAGCCACAAACGAATACTATGTTGGGCAATAATTTTTTTAATAGTGCTACTTTACTTGGTGGCGATGTTTATTCACCGGTTAATTTTTTTGGTGGAGGCTCTTCTATCCCATGGTATTTTATTGCTTGTGTACATTATCTGGAATGCTCCTTCAGTTTTAAAAAACATTTACACAATGGCGATCCTTTAACGGGTTACACAGTGCAGGTGCCCGCCAACAGGCCAAAGGTTGGGCACGGGCCGCCTTTTACCTTTGAGGAAAGTGCGGTTGACGCCCTTAAGCTCATGAAATACGATAAGGTAAATAACTGGAGCCTGCCTTTTATATTACAAAAACTAGAAGGTTATAACGGCTTTGGTTATGCCGGTAAGGGAATACATACACCATACCTCTGGAGCTTTTCTAACCATTATACCAAAGGTAAGTATGTAAAGGATCGTGTTTTTGATGTCAACGCTGTATCCAAACAATTAGGAGCTGCGGTAATTTTAAAAAGAATGGAAGACAGGGCCATTATCAGTATACCAAGAAGTTGATCATGATGAAAAAGACCACATATATTTTGCTTTTTCAGCTTATTTTGCTGACTTGCATACATATGGGTTGCAAGGGTAATACGCCCGTGCAAAATAAAGCAGCAGTTAGTACTTCTCGTGTACAACAGGTCGGTAAGATGGCTCAAATTGATATTCCTGTTAACAATAATGATGAACAGCAGTTTAGAGCGTTTTTAAAAAAATTTAAAGAAGCGGCAAAAAAACATGACAAAATACAGCTGAAAATGATGTGCTGCTTTCCGTTGCAAACCCTTCCTCAATGGACTGCTGAAGATATGAAGGCTACTACTATAAATCCTGCAGAAGGACTAATTAGTGCTACCGAGTATCCGATATACGAAGGAGCTATTTTTAGTAAAGATGCCTTGCGGTTAATACCTCTAAGTAAAGAAGACGATCTGTCTGAAATTGATCCGGCTACTCAAGATAACTATTACAACACCTTAAAAAAAGCAACTGACAAAGGTAGTAAGCTGTATGAACTGCAACAGCAATATGAACAAAAAAACGGTAAAGAAACTTCATACGGTTTTGTGTTTGGGAAGATAAAGGGCCAGTATAAAGTTATAAGTTATTTCTGCCCTTGGCCACTCAAAGGCTAGGGATCATCTACTGAATTATGGAAAAGAAATTAATAGTTGATATCAACATAGAAGGCACTCCAATAACGCATTTTTCAACGTTTAACCTTGATCAGCGTTTTAACGAGCACCACACTTTTCAGTTACGCTTTAACCATGATCAGGTTGAAGAGTATAACCAGGTAACATTGCAAAACTCTAAAGATTTTATCGGTAAAAACATAACGGTACAATTTGGGGTAGCCAGTGGTAGCGAAAATATATTTAGCGGGATCGTAACCAAAGTAGAGCTATCACAAAGTCATGGTTTTCATGGAGATATATTAATTAGCGGCTTTAGTCCGGGTATACTGATAGACCGAGGGCCTGATCTGGGTTCATACCTGAATAAGGATCTTAAAACCATCATTCAACTGGCTACGCAGGATGCACCTCAAAATGATCTGAAATTCAATATTAAACCAACTAATACTTCTCCAATTGATTATATCATCCAATACCGCGAAAGTGATTATGACTTTATCAATCGACTGTCGGCTGAGTATTATGAATGGTTTTACTATGATGGGCAAAAACTAAATTTTGGAAAGCCAGATAAGCTTGATGAAGTAAGCCTGATCTATGGCCGCGACCTCCATAGCCTGCAGTACGCTATGCAGATAGCTCCTCTTAAACAAAATAAGTTTGCTTATAATCCCAAACAAGACGAGTTGCTTAAAGCCGAACCGCAAGGGGCGGCAGGTGGCAATCCGGATGTGTCACATGCGATAGATGCTTCTAATAAAGTATTTAGCAAGGTTTTTAATGGGCCAATGGAGGTGCGTGTGAATTCGCAAAAAGAAATAAGTGATTTTGTAAATAATGAGCAAAAGGCGCAGATAGCTGAATTGGTAAATATTATAGGCAATGGCGATAATCCACAGGTAGGATTGGGAAAAGTGCTGAATGTGAGTACAAGTATGCGGGGTGCTACCAGTTTTGAATTGCAGGATTTCGGAAAATTCCTGGTTACGGCAGTTTATCACCAGATAGACGGTGTAGGCCATTATCAGAATACTTTTGAAGGCGTAACCGCTGATACAGAACGCCTGCCGGTGAATGAAGCCGTTAAGCCTAATCCGGATATGCAACTGGCTGATGTGGTTGACAACGCGGATCCCGACGGACATGGACGTATTAAGGTGAAATTTAAATGGCAATGCCAATCCAATGATGTTACAGAATGGTTAAGGGTAGTTGCACCGGATGCAGGCAGTTCTGATAAAGTAAGCAAGAATCGCGGGTTTGTTTTTATTCCTGAGGTTGGCGATCAGGTTTTAGTTGCGTTTGAAGAGGGCAATATAGCCCGGCCTATTATTATAGGTAGCATGTTCAGCGGCAAAACGGGCAGCGGCGGTAACCAGAATAATAAAGTTAAGGCGCTCACGACTAGAAGCGGTAATACGGTAATATTGGATGATAGTAACGGCAGTGTTAATGTCAAAGATCCGAGTGGTAATGTGGTTACGCTCAATGGTGATGGAACGGTAACTATTTCTGCGCCAAATACCATCACCCTGGTATCAAAAGATATTAATATAAATGCGGGTAATAGTATAAATATAACGGCCGCCCCTGCTAAAGAAGGTGGAGGGGATGGCGTAATCAACATGACAGCCAAAAAGTCAATCGGTGTTACTGCACAGGATGAAGGGATAACCACCAATGCAAAAAAGGATATTTCGTTTACCAGTGAAACAGAAAGTGTAAAACTATCTGCCACGGCAAAAGATGTGACCATGGATGCTCCATCAGGAAAAATTTCGGCCTCGGGTAAAACAGCGGAGATAAGTTCGGTTGATAAAATGAATATCGATGGAGGCAGTTTGGCACATATCATCGCGGCTGATGTTGAAATTAATCAATCCTAATCATGAAACTATCATTTGGAACCGATTTTGAAAGTGCCTGGTATCAGGTTACGTCATCCAGTCGTACCATTACCGGTACAAAAGTATTGGAGTTTGTACAGGACAGATGGGTACAAATAAAGTTGATAAGTCAGGACGAAAAACAACGGGTTTTTGAGTATTCCTTACTTGATCAGGACATGGAGGGATCGGCGCTCATCCACGAATGGGCCGGCGATATGGAATGGCTGCAATTGCCGATACAGGTTATTACCGATCTTGAGGGAAAATTTATTGGCATTAATAACTTTAACCATTTTATAACCCGATGGAATAACGGTTATCGGGTAAAAATTGCCAATAAATACCAAAACCATGAAGGTATTCATGTGATGCTCTCCGAAACCGAAAAATTACTACAGGATCCCAAACGTTTTTTACAAAGTTTTATGGGCTATAGCCATTATCGCTGTTTTTTTCAACCCTTTTACAGAGCGTTAGAAATAACCGAAAAATATCCCTTATTGCTCAAGGGCTTTTTTGGCCCGGTTGATCTGCCGCTGATCATTCACGCTAACAACGAGCAGACCGGCGATTGGGTAAAAATAACCAATGACGCAAAAATCGATGACGAAAAATTTGACCGGAAAGCTTTTGTACGAATGATGAAAGATCTTACCAATACTTATGATCTAAAGGTTGATCTGCAAACCGAAATGGAGGAGATCTACCTGTTTAAAAATAACGTATTGCAAAGCGCTGATCTGTATTTACAGTTACATGTACCATCTTTTTATACTGTGGTAAACGCACATCAGTGCAAGCGGATAGAGCAATCTGAACTGCCCGAATCAAATGGTAAAAAAGCCAGCATTTTTAAGAATAGTATGTTAATGGTATAATATAAAGGAAGTGTTACACCGCCTTAAAGTTATATAAGATGTCAAAGAAATATATTCCGGATAATAGCTGCCTTACCTGCGATAAGGGTTCAAGCCCGTGCAGGCTGAAGGTTACCCATCATAACAATACCAAAATATATGGTGAGTATTTGGCCAGTGAAATGGACATGATCCCCGGTGAAAATATTCAGCCAATGGGTAGGTGCTCAGCTACGGGTGGCCCTTGTCAGTTTGAACCTATCTACTGGGATAAAACAAATAAGGGCGTAAAGGTAAATGGTTATAAACTATTATTTGAAGACGCTAATTTGCTTTGCAAAAAAGGAGGTAAAATAAAAGTAGATTTTAATGCCCCCAGTGGAAGCAGTAACGGAGCCCTAACCGGATTGGGGGCTGGCGTATTTACTTATGGAGATTATACCAATACTTTAGATATATTACAACGAGGCACTATTTACGACGTGGAAAACGGTAAATTGAGCCTGGTGCGGCCAAACAGTCCAAGCGATTACCGGCGGCAGGGCAATTATGGCGAAATGAAAGATAATGTTTATCACAGGCAGCAAGGATACCGAGATGTTAGGAGCGAACACCCGCTAATAAACATTGATAAGCCCACTGCTTCTGGTATAGACGGTGCCTATGCCAAAGGCGATGAACTTAAAATAACCGATACCAAATATAATACCGCCACCATTGCCAATACCAATAATGGGCGTGAGTTAAGCGCCCGTTGGACAAGAAACCATATTGATAATAATGGGGCTATTAACCCTGCTGATGAAGAGGCATTTGCAAGGGCTAATAATAATGGTACGCTTACGCGAGAGGTCACTAAAGTAAAACCCGATGGTACCATGACGTCAGAAACCATGAATGACAGGGGGTTTAAGGCTACCAGAGGACAAAGCGAGGCATTGGAGATTCAAACTTCAAGGGCAGGCAATATGATGAATAGTGTCCGCTCATCTCTGCGCAATTCAAAAGCTTTAACAGCACTTTCAGAGTCAAATTTCTCCCAGGCGGTGCGTAGCAGTAAATACGCTACAGGAGCTAACGATGGTTTATTTAAAGCGAGCCAGGCAATAGCAAGGTCACCTGCTTTAAGTGTTGCTGGGAAAGTGGCCGGCCGTGGCCTTATTGTTGTTGGTGTTGCTATTGATGCTTATAACATATATTCGGCTTACGAAGAAGAGGGGGGCTTTGGCGAAAAAACAAAAGAGGCTGTTGGCGGTGCTGCCGGCGGGCTGGCCGGTGGAATCGCAGGAGCGGAGTTGGGTGCCATTATAGGTACCGCTATTTGTCCTGGTGTTGGCACGGTTGTAGGAGGAATAGTTGGAGGGGTGATAGGGGGGATCGCCGGTAGTGGCCTGGGTAAAACAATTGCAAGTTGGTTTTAAACATAATTAATATATAAAAATGGGTTTTTTTAACAGCATATTTGGAAATTCTAAGGCCGAAACCGCGAAGCCGATAAGGGCCCAGTTTAAAGATGAGGCTTTTTTTGATTCAATGATCAAAAAGAAACAGCGTAATCTTGAAATGTATTCGGAAGATAACGCGAAACTGCAAAGCGAGAGCAAGCTTAAGCCCTATAATCATTGGATAATTGCAATGGAGTATCTTGATTTGGTATACATCAATTATTCTATGAATAACAATATTAACCAATGTTATGATGATTTTTTAAAAGCTACTGAATACTATGGAATAGGTTGGGATGCAGATGCCTTTTATGCCGATATGATCGATATGGTCTCTTTAGGTTATTTGTTAAATATCCCGGACGAAGATTTTAAAAAAGTTGTTAATTATGTGGCACAGGCTGATGAAGGATCAAGTTTTGAAGAGTGGAAACCCGATGGTTTGCTTTGGTATATCATCAACGCCAAAACCACTACAGGAAAAATACCGGATGACGTAATTTATAAAAATCTGTATAGTGAAATATTTTCATTAACCAAACTGCCTAAAGATCAGGCTGAAAAGGCCATGAAAACTTACTTGGAAAATTGGTACAAGCTGCATAAAGATGATCCATGGTATGATGCTCATAAAAAAGAACGTGCATACCGGGGGTATTGGTGCTGGGAGGCTGGTGCCGTAACTAAAATAATGGGACTTGATGATAGCAGCTATAAAGATAATCCTTATTATCCTTATGACATGGTACATTGGAAAGGCTAACTTATAATGAATATGAAATGCTTTTAGGTCGTTCATATTGTAATTATTTGATCTGTATATTTTTATCACTTAAAGAGGCAACACATTAGTGTTGCCTCTTTAAGTGATGGTCTGATCGCAGTTTCCGAACCCTTTTATAGATGACTTGAAGAAACTAACTTCTATCGCTAATTGTGTTTAAGTACTGGTGAGACTTGAAATGTTTTCGATGGAATTGGATATTAATATAGAGTCGAACGGGCTTTTAGCAACTCACTTAAAGGTTTGTTCGCATGTCTAATATGGACTCGGCAAAAAGCATGCCTTTACAGTCTGGCTATCATTTTCTTATGGGCATTAAAAAAGGAAACGTCCATAATGGAATGTTCCTTCAGTGACTTGCGACTACAGTTTTCGAACTCTTCTATGGAGGGTTTGAAGAAATTAGCTTCAATAAGTGCATAATTATAATCCGAATGCCTTTCTTATCCTAATCGAATTTTTGTAATTCGCTATACTGATATCAAGCGAAAAAAAAGTAAATAAATTAATCTCTTTTTAAAGAAAAAAATTATATTTGATTATTGAATACGTATTCAGTATGTTTATGGTTCTTATTAATCACTTATAAGTTTGAATAAAAAAAATTACACTTCTCAGGATGTAGCGGAACTAGCGGGCGTTTCGCAGTCTACTGTTTCGAGAGTTTTTGCAGGTAATACCAATGTGTCCGAAAAAAAACGAAAGAAAATATTAGATGCTGCAGAAAAATTAGAATATCAGCCCAATGCCCATGCCAGGAGCCTGATCACCAGAAAAACCATGATGATTGGTATTGTTATGCGAAATATCCGAAATCCTTTTTATTCAGCTGTTTTAGAGATATTTCATAACCGTTTAGCAGCACTGGGTTATCATTTGATATTTATTAATTCAGAAAACGAAGAGATCCAGGAAAAGGAGATAACCCAATTGTTAGAGTATAATGTTGAGGGCGTGATTATTACGGATGCTTTATTATCCTCATCAGCTTCACAAAAATTTAACAGGAACGGCATTGTGGTAATTTTATTTAACCGTTATACCGAAAAGCTGGAGAGTAGTGCTGTTTTTTGTGATAATTATCTTGCTGCCAAGCAGATAGCAACATATCTTGTGGAGATGGGCCACAAGTCGTTTGCTTTTATTTCGGGCCCTTCAGACACGTCAACCACTATCGACAGATTGAAGGGCTTTAAAGAAGTGCTTGATGACAGGGGAATTAGTAACCTGGTAATTGAACCGGGCAACTATACCTATGAAAGCGGTTTTAAAGCCGCCCAGGAATTGATAACACGTAATAAGAACATTGATTGTATCTTTTGTGGTAATGATATCATAGCTCTTGGTGTAATGGACGCTATACGGGTTATCGGCTTAAAAATACCCGACGATATATCGGTCATCGGATTTGATAATATAAGGATGTCTGAGTGGCCTTCTTATTCTTTAACAACCTGGGAACAACCCTTGGAGGACATGGTTGATAGTACCGTGGAGTTAATGCTAAAAGAAATCAGCGATAAAAGTTCAGAACCGCAAGTGATTATGATGAAAGGGCACCTGGTTGTGCGAACATCTGTAAGACAAAAAAAATGACTTGGTCATTTTTTTTGTCTTTTATTTTTTTGAATACGTATTCAAAAAAATAAAAGACAAATTTTTTTTAAGACACTTTAACAGAGTAACTATATAGATAAACCATAAAAACCAAAAAGCATGAGAGAATTTGATGAAAACCCACCTTGAAACAGCTATAAACAAAGACTGCATGACGCAGTGTGGATGAACGTGTTTTAAACGATCATCTTGAGTAATTAATAAATAATACACGTATGCTAAACTTTATTAATTTATGCGAATTTCTACAAAACCGGGGGTTTTGGATCTTGAAACCCACATTAATCTAAAAGGGAGCTTTAGATATGCAAAGCACAATAATTATAAGCTTTTTTTACTTGTTATTATTTGTGCTTTATGTAACCAGGTAAGCGCCACGGTGTCTACATTTGGCGAACTAAATAGCGCGCCAAAAACGTCAAATCCTGCATCGTTTGTGTTATCTGGTACTGTTGTTGACGAAAAGGACGAGATATTACCCGGAGCCACGGTTAAAGTAATAGGTAGTGCAAAAGGAACAATTACCGACGTATACGGCAAATTTCTGATCGAAGTTGCGAGTGAAAACGACTCAATATCCGTAACCTTTGTGGGTTATAAGACCCAACATGTTAGGGTAGGTAATCACCGCACCATGCGAATAAAGCTGGTTCCGGATGAGATAGGCCGGAAGTTAAATGATGTAGTAGTTGTGGGCTTTGGTACACAGAAAAAGGTATCAGTTACCGGAGCAGTATCAACCGTAAAGATCTCCGATCTGCAGCAGGTTTCAACACCTTCACTATCCAATGCTATAGGAGGCCGGTTGCCGGGTATTATCACGAGGCAGAGTTCTGGCGAGCCTGGTTATGACGCTTCGAGTGTATATATCCGGGGGTTTGGTACCACATCCGGAGGGCGGGCACCACTGGTACTGGTTGATGGGGTTGAGCGGGATATGAATAATCTCAATATACAGGAGGTGGAAAGTTTCTCGGTGTTAAAAGATGCTTCGGCTACAGCGGTGTATGGTATACGTGGTGCCAATGGTGTTATTCTGATCAATACAAAGCGTGGCGCCGAAGGCAGGCCAAAGGTGACATTTCGTACAGAAACGGCTATGCTGACCGCCCTGCGTCTGCCTGATTTTATCAATAGTTATGAATACGCGATATTGGCAAATGAAGCCATGGCCAATGTAGGGAAACCTGCTTTTTTTACACCAGAAGAGGTGCAAAAATATAAAAATCATTCAGATCCGTTTTTATACCCGGATGTTAATTGGATCGATGCCACCTTAAAAAAGAATACAATCCAAACCATCAACAATTTAAGCCTGCAGGGAGGTAATCAAACATTTAAATATTTCACCAATGTTGGCTACACCATCCAGGACGGTATATATAAAGAAGATCCTACCATTCCATACCCTACAAATACCAGTGTAAAACGCTACAACTTCCGTTCAAATGTTGATGTAAGTCTATCTAAAAGTTTCTCTATAGCGCTTAATGTAGGCGGTATTATATCAAATGGTAATTATCCGGGCTCAAGTGCAGGCGTTATTTATGATGCCTTAAATTATACACCCAATAACAGTTATCCTTTTAAAAATCCCGACGGTTCTATCCCCGGTAAAGGTACATTCCTATCAGAAAGTCCGTACACTCGTACAACGCAGGAAGGCTATCAAAAACAATTTCGTACCACATTACAAAGCTCTTTAGGTACAAAATGGGATTTATCTTCGCTTATTACCCCGGGATTGTCGCTTAATGGCTTGTTTTCTTATGACTACTTCAATGAAACGGACAATGTACGTCACAAGATACCCAGCACGTATCAGTACCTGGGTAAGGATACTAATGGACAGGATCAGTATAAACTGATCCAAACAGAGACTGCTTTAGGGTTTTATTATGGCAGCGCCGCTAATCGCGCGGTTTACCTCGAAGCATCGGTTAATTATGACCGTAAATTTGGTAGGAGCTCGGTAAGTGGCTTGTTATTGGGTAATAGGAGGGAGTATATTAACCTCACTGCCGGCAGTTCACTTGATAATATTCCATTCCGCAGGCAAGGTTTGGCAAGTCGGGTAACCTATGATTACGATTCCAGATATTTACTTGAATTTAACGGTGGTTACAACGGCTCAGAGAATTTTCCGCCGGGTAAACGGTATGGGTTTTTCCCATCAGGAGCTTTTGGGTGGATCATATCCAATGAAAAGTTTTGGAATAAGAAAGTGGTCAGTTCCTTGAAGATCCGGGGATCATATGGAAAAGTTGGTAACGACCAGATCGGCGGTTCGCGATTCCTGTTTCAAACCACCATTAATAAAAATGCTGACAATTATCCTTTTGGTTCCAGTCAGGCTTTCCCAACAGGAGCATTTGCCGAAAGCCGTATTGGTAATGAAGATATTAGTTGGGAAACATCAACCAAAGCCAATCTGGGTTTGGATATGGAGATGTTTAATGGCAAGGTGGTATTACAGGTTGACGCCTTTCGCGAACACCGTACCGGTATATTGCTTCAACGTCAGCAGATCCCCAGTTCGGCAGGATTTGGAGATAATATTCCTTACGCTAACTTAGGTATTGTTAACAACAAAGGCATTGACGGTAATATACAGATCAGAAACCGTACAGCCGGTGGATTTTACTATGCATTCCAGGCTAACTTTACTTATGCCCGCAATAAAATAATTGAAGACGATTCGCCGGTAAAACCATTGGCTTATCAGAACTCACGTGGACAGAGTATCGACCGGCCATATGGTTATATCGCTGTAGGGTTATTCAAAGATCAGCAGGATATCGACAATAGCCCGTCCCAAACGCAGCTACAATCCGTTATCCGTCCAGGTGACATTAAATATAAGGACCTTAATGGTGATGGTAAGATCACTCCGGATGATCAAACCTACTTTGGTTATGCCCGTAATCCCGAAATTATGTATGGTTTTGGTATAACACTGGGATATAAGAGCTTTGATATCAGTGTGTTCTTTACAGGTGCCGCCCGCTCTACCTTCTTTCTGGGAGGACGACCCGTATGGGCCTTTATGGATGGGGTTGGTAATTATAATGTTATTAAAGAATATTATGATAACCGGTGGATCCCGGGCGCAAATAATGCCAATGCCAAGTACCCTTCGGTTATCGATGTAAAGAACACCAACAATTATGTTACCAATTCTCTGTATGCGGCAAATGGTAATTACCTCCGACTCAAATCGGCCGAAATAGGTTACAATATACCTAAAAGCTTTTCCCAAAAGCTTGGGATAAGTAATGCGCGCTTTTTTGTGAACGGTACCAACTTATTGCTTTGGGATCATTTGAAGGTGATTGATCCGGAGCAGGATAACAGTAATGGCGTGAGTTTCGGGGGATATCCCCAGGTACGAACACTCAACTTAGGCCTGCAGGTTACTTTTTAAACACATTTAATTAATAGTATTATGAAATTACTTGTAAAATCAGTTATGATCACGTTGTTGCTTTTTGTAGTAGCATCCTGTAAAAAAGATTTTTTGAATAAAGCGCCTGATGATGACCTGACTATTGATAAGGTTTTTGCTAACCGCGATTATGCACAAAGTTTCCTGAGCAACATTTATGCTTCCTTACCAAAAGAGCATAGGCAGGTCGACAACGATACCAAAGGTAACCCTTACATAGGTGCATCTGATGAGATGGATCAGTTTTACGCCATCTCTTTTTCAAACAGCATGAACGCGGGTTCGTGGAACCCAACATCTTATAGCAATAATATCCCTGATCCGTGGACTGAGAATTATAACGCCATTCGTAAAACCAATATTTTTATTGAAAACATTGATAAGGTACCACTTGACGACTTTTTTACAGATGCATTAAGGTCAAGATTAAAAGGAGAAGCTATTTTTCTGCGCGCGTACTTTCATTTTTTATTGATCAGGGTTTATGGTCCTGTACCTATTTCAGATCATACGGTATCACTTTCTGCCGATCTGAAAGCCATTCGCCGTGATCCGATCGATAAATGTGTTGCTTTTATCACATCAGAATGCGATAAAGCCGCTGCGTTACTCCCTGCACGTATTACCTCTGATGCCGAATATGGTAGACCTGCAAAATCTGTTTGCCTGGCTTTAAAGGCGCGTACCTTGCTTTATATGGCCAGTCCGCTATGGAACGGAAACCCGGATTATACTGGCCTGGTTGACGATAAGGGTACTCATTTATTTCCGGCTTTTGCTGCCTCACGCTGGCAGGACGCCGCCAATGCAGCCAAAACCTGTATCGATCAGACAGAAGCGGCTGGGTATGGACTTTATACCTCGGCAACAAATGATCCGGTAAAAAACTACCAGGAGATATTTTATGTAAACAACAACAAGGAAGCATTTTTTTCCTACAACGCGGGTTTGTTTAATGATCATGATGTGTATAGTGAACCACTGAGTTTACTTGGGTTTACCTTGAACGCCCCAACGCAGGATCTGGTTGATGATTACGAGATGGCCAATGGCACGCGACCCATAACCGGATATAATGCCGATCATACTCCAATCATCAACCCGGAGTCTGGCTATACGGAAACAGGTTTTACAACGGAAGCTGACCCTGGTGGAAAGTATGTAGCAGGCACCAGTAATATGTATGTCAACCGTGATCCTCGTTTTTATGCTACCATTCACTTCTCAGGTGATATATGGAAAACCCGCACACAGGGACTGGAATTTTGGTTTAATGGCGCCGATGGTAAAAAGGCCGCGGGTTCGGGCAATTATTCCAAAACCGGGTATCTCGTAAAAAAATTGTGTAACCCCAGTTTTGTCTGGAGACCGGTAGTACAATCGGTATTACGTACCTGGGTTCTTTTCAGACTGGGCGAACAGTATTTGAATTACGCGGAAGCCTTGAATGAAGCGCAGGGGCCAGTAGGCGACGTTTACCGTTATGTCAACCTGATCAGGGCTCGCTCCGGTATGCCAGGATTACCAGCAGGCCTTTCGCAAAGTGATATGCGAGAGCGTATCCATCATGAACGTCGCATTGAACTGGCATTTGAAACACAACGTTATTTTGATTGCCACCGTTGGAAAATAGCCGAACAAACCGATAATACTTATATCTATGGTATGAATATTCAGGCAGGCGCATCAAAAACAGACCCCGCCTTTTTTGTAAGAACAATAGTAGAGAAACGCGTTTTTGAAAAGAAACATTACCTATGGCCAATGCAGAAGCGCGAAACAGATAAAAATCCCAATCTGGTACAAAACCCGGGTTGGTGATTGTTTAGTTGGTTAGTTTAATACCGGGGGCGAGCCCCGGTATTATTTGACTTAATAAAATTTATATATGAATAAATCATTTGGAATAACCGCAGTATTGTTAATAGTTAGCTTTTACACAGTTGAGGTAAAAGCGCAGCAGCTTTATGAGTTGCCAGCAGATGCAGAAGCCCGTTGGGTAAGTTTCGAGAATCGCTCCGGTGATAAGGGCAGGGGAGCCATGGAGAATAAAGGCGGTAAAGGCCATCCCAGCGAATGGATAAATGCCGGCCAAAGTGTCACTTTGCTTGATTTTGACGGTGCTGGTATTATCAACCGCATCTGGATGACCATTATTGACCGTAATCCTGAGGCTTTACGTGCTATTCATATAGAAATGTATTGGGATAAAGCCACAAAACCAGCGGTATCGGCTCCGTTGGGGGATTTTTTTGGTGTGGGTTTAGGACGAATGGCCGCTTTTCAAAGTGCGTTGTTTACTAATCCTGAAGGTAAATCATTCAATTGTTACATCCCTATGCCTTTTAAAACACATGCCCGGATCGTGCTGATTAATGAATCAAAACAAAACCAACTGCTATTTTATGATGTGGATTTGACCAAGGTAAAGAAGCACCTCAAAAACATAGCTTATTTTCATGCTTATTGGAGCAATAATAAAGGCGTAGAATTAGGCCAGGATTTTGAGATATTACCCCGGGTAAATGGTAAAGGCAGGTATTTGGGGGCAAATATTGGTGTAATAGCTGATAAAATATACGGAGATACCTGGTTTGGTGAAGGTGAAGTAAAAACCTATCTTGACGGTGACAATGAATATCCCACTTTAGCTGGTACCGGTACGGAGGACTATATTGGCTCGGCATGGAACCTTGGACCATTTTCGCAATTATATCAGGGTGCAACGGTTGTTGACAAACAGAAGAAGCAATTTGCTTTTTACAGGTATCATATACCTGATCCAATATACTTTCATACCGATTGCCGTGTAACCATACAACAAATAGGAGGGGCTGGGCGCGACCTGATCAGGGCAATAGTCAAAGCCGGGGGGAAGGCGAAGCCCATATCGGTAGGAACGTCAAGAAGTTTAATCAAATTATTGGATGACCCTGCTTATCCAGATCTTTTTGATGATAAATTCCCTGCAGATGAATGGGTGAATTTTTACAGGGTTGATAACTATTCGGCGACTGCATATTTTTATCTGGATAAGCCCGAAAGCAACCTACCACAACTGGCTCCATTGGTCGAAAGGATAAAGGGGGTATAAAAAGTGAATTTATTTTGATCAGCTATTGGAATGTTAATTGGAAAATTTTAAATTTGAATACGCATTCAAAATGTCCAGATCAAAAAAGTTGTGGATATTGAGATTCTATTCATCGCCGTAAAGCTCAAAACCTAAATATAAATAATGTTAAGATAATAATGCTTCTAATACCGGTATTGATGAATGATATAATAAATAAAAATGACTACGTATTCATGTTTGATTTTTTAGATAGGAGATGGTGGATTGAAAACTTTTTCAGCCAATATGTAATTATCAATCCAGACCAAATTAATAAATCTATATGAACTGGGATCAATTGGATGTTTGGATAGTTGCAGTATACCTGGTACTGATGTTTGGCTTGTCGCTGTGGCACCGGCGATTTGCATCGGCCAATCTCGAAAACTTTTTTCTGGGCGGGCGAAAGATCCCCGGCTGGTTGAACGGGATATCTTATACCGCAGCCCTGGTTAGCCCTGATGCAGCAACAGGTTATGGTGGTTTGGCTTTGGTAACAGGATCCTTTATATCCTGGTGGTATTTAAGCCGGTTTGGTTTGGCCTTGTTCATTGGAGGTGTGCTGTTTGCGGTTTTCTGGCGACGCCTAAACTTGTTTACCTCTCTGGAGTTTTATGGATTAAGATTTCCGGCCCGCGCGGCGTCAGCTATGCGGATATGGATAGCAATACGTACATCATTAATAGCAATGCCTGCCTGGACAGGGATCACATTATTGGCGGCATTTAAGATCATGGGGCCGGCATTTGGGTTAACTAAAGTAGAGACATTATACTTGGTAGTTCCGGTTTCATTTCTCTTTGTTTTCTTTTCTGGCTATAAGGGTGTGGTAATCTCCAATCTGATCCAGATGAGCATTTTCTTTATCGGAACCATTACGCTGGCCGGCCTCACGCTGGCACATTTTGGCGGACCTGTAGCTATGACGACGGCTATTGCCCATATGTTTGGTTCAACCCACCCCGAAATGTTACAGATGATACCGCCTGTTAAGCATGATGTGTTTCCGCTGGCGGCTGCCATGGCCTGGATGTTTGGTCAAAGTATAGGCTACGGCGGCGATGCCGCGCCTATGGGAGGGGCAATGGAAGGGCAGCGAATACTCTCAACCCGAACACCGGCAGAAGCACTAACCATGTACGTAGTAGCGGCTATCACCATGTTTATTTTATTGCTGCTGGTTACACTGCCCAGTATCTCGGCCGCTGTGATCTGGCCGGAACTGCGCAATCCGGGTGCCGACCGTGAACTGGTTTATGGCCGGTTAATGAAAGAAATGCTGCCACATGGAGCCATGGGCCTGTTGGTAGCGGCTATGATGGCCGCCACGATGTCGGTAGTAGGCGATAATCTGAATTTTGGCAGTCAGGTGCTGGTAAGCGACATTTACCGTAAATGGTTTGTACGCTCGGCCAGCGAAAAACACTATATGCTGATGGGGAAAGTAGGAATGGCTATCATTATATCACTGGCTATTGCCGTGGTATTTAATGTGAGTATTATAACCGATGTAGCCATATTTATGCTGCAGCTCAGCGCTGCCGAGCTACCCGCCAATTGGGCACAATGGTGGTGGTGGCGGTTCAATGGACCGGCACGGGTAGCGGCATCATTTGGTGGGGCGATCATCTTTTGCGTTGTGGTGCTGGGGCCTAAACTGCTGTTATGGCTGGGAATTAATCAGGCACAAAAGCTGGTGTTATCCTGGTATTGGTTAACCCTGCTGGTGATGGCGTTAACTACCGTTTTGTGGGTAACCGTAGCCCTGTTTACCAAACCAGATCCGGATAAATTATTGGATGATTTTTACCAACGAGTGCATCCTTTAGGTTTTTGGAAACCATTCCGTGTAAAACACGGCTCAAAACCGCTGACCAATATTGTTAAACCCATATATCGCGGCTTGGGTATCGCGGTTATTGGCTTTGCAGCTACATCATTACTCATACAAGGACTAACAGAGGCATGGTTTGGGAATTACTACAGAAGCCTGGCAGAGCTGATAGTATCTGCCGTGTTATTCATCATATTTAAACAGACAGCCAAAGCGTATCTGGCTTATTTAACCATTCGTACGGCAGAAAATACCGAAATACAAAAAACTGTCATGACCATAATTGAATAAAATCTTTAAAAAATTAATAATCAATAGGCTATAAATTTATGAGAGCAAAAAAAGAGTTCAGATCAAAAGATGAACATGTGCTATATCTTGGCGACTGGGTATTCCACGTTGGCCCTACATTTATCGAAACCCCCTTTGGAACAGAAACAAAAGACGCCGACCTGCATTTCTACGGTGAACGCCTTACCGAAGCCCTGGAGCATCACGTTGATGTTACCCCTTTGGCCAATTGGGAACTATATCGCCTGGAACCCGGTAAGCTGGAGGAATATCTGGAGCAATCCGTTTCCCTAATCATTAGCGATGTTGAGGCCAAATGTTTCCATCTGTATCCAAGTTTTTTTGACCGTGCCAGGCGTGAAAACAAAGTAGTGACTTTTCCGGATAGGTTGACTGTGATCAAAGAGTGGATCGGTGATGGTGGCGGCATGATGATGCTGGGCGGCTGGTTATCATTCAGTGGTGTGCAGGCCAAATCGGGCTGGGGCAGGAGTACTTTGAAAGATGCTTTACCGGTTGATTGTTTGCTGATCGAGGATCTGGTGGAGTCATCAGCGGGGTTTACAGCCGAGGTTCTGGTACCCGATCATCCGGCAGTAAAAGGCTTGGCATGGGACAAATTTCCACCCATATTTGGTTATAACGAAGTAAACGAAAAACCTGAGGGACAAGTACTGGTAAGGGTAAAAGAAACCGGCCATCCGCTGGTAGTGGTGGGCGAATATGGCAAAGGCCGGGTATTAACCTATATGTCTGATCCGGCCCCGCACTGGGGGATCAATTTTGAACTGTGGGCTGATTACGACAAGTTCTGGCAGCAATCCTTAAACTGGGTTAAAAAGAAAAATAAATGACCTTATCTCCATTACTTGTCGGAACTTCGGTTACTGATATAACCCCGCCGCTTGAGGTTGGGTTGTTAACCTCCTCAGTGAACGGCACTTATGAACCATTCGAGTCTGTAAGATTGCCATTAAAGGCCCGGGTGCTAGTATTTCGTTCCGGGGCGGAATTGCTTGCTCTTATATCCGCAGATCTGCTTGCTTTAAATGATACCGCAGTTGAGGGATGGGATAATTTTAAGCAGGGTATGACAGATATTATCGATCCCGGTAAGATAATTTTCACTTATACCCATACGCACAATGCGCCCGAATCGGTAGCCTTGTCAAACTTATATCAAACAGAGATCTACCAGTTTTGGCTGGCAAAGGTTCAGTTCAGGATCAGGGAAGCCATAAAGAGCGCCTTGGTAGCCATGCAGCCATGTACACTGTCTGTTTTTTATGATGAGCTGAATGATTTTTCCATGCAACGCCGTATTAAAACGGCCGGAGGGATCGTGATGTCTGATAGCCTCCAACCCATAGCCCCGGAATTGCTTGATTTGCTTCCCGTTGATCGCCGGGTTAAAACTATTCGGTTTTATAACGAAAAAAAAGAAAGCGTAGCAACTGTGGTTCAAGCTATATGCCATCCGGTACATGAAATGTGTATGAAACATATTTCGGCCGAATTTCCTGGCGAAATGTGTAGAGAAATGGAACGTTCGACCCAAAACGGTATGCCTATGTTTTTAAATGGAGCGGCGGGTGATATTAATCCTCCATCGGTTTCTATGGGGCCCGGTTATGCCCGGGAACATGGTATCGCCCTGGCCAAAGTAGCCCAAAATGATCAAAAACTGTTGAGAATAGATAGTTCCCTTTTCGCATTTACCAATAGTAAGCTACAGCTTCCCATCAGGCCGGGTTGTGGGATAACTAATGGACGGGATGCCCTGGCCCGTTTTAGTGCTATCAGGATAGGAGAGTTAGCCATAGTTTTTTTGCCAGGTGAACCCTTTGTGGAAACGGCTCAGGATATTGAGGATGGATCCCCTTTTACCTACACCATAATCGTGGCCTATGCCGAAAACAATATCGGCTATATTCCTACGGCAGAAGCGTTTCAACTGGGTGGTTATGAGGCAGGTCCGGGTAAATGGTCATACATGGAAGCAGGAACCGACAAGGTGGTCAGTAAGGAGGCTTTACGTTTATTAAATGAATTGTATAACAAATAAATATCGGCAATAGCTGATTGAAATTGTAATGATAAAAAGCATGAAAATAAATACAACCATAAAAAGCATTATTTGGATAGGCATCCTGCTGAATGCTGCTGTTATCCAATGTTTTGCAAAAGGTAAGGATCTATATTTCTATTGCAACGAAAAAAATGATCTCTTTCAATTGCTGAAGCGCGAAGGCTTCAACGTAAAGAAGTACAATACACCACAAGCTGCTGTAAATGCAGCTACCCGTGAATCTGGAGTATTTATTATTGCCGATGCCTATCCCAAAACAGACCCCGTTAACCTGATCAATCAGCAGCTGATTGATCAGGCCCAAAAAAAAGAACTTAAATTATATGTGGAATATCCCTCTGCGTTTCCTGGTTTAACTATACCTGCACAACCTGTTGAAACTCATTTGGAACGTGCCGTTGTAACTGAAGATGTTTTTGGTGAAAATTTAAAACCAATGGCGTTGTTTGCTGTACAAAACAGCTATATTTTACCCGTTGAAATAAACAACCCCCTCATTGTTTTAGCCAAAGTAGTAGGTTTTGATAAAGCCGAATACGGATTAAAAGATACCAAAACTTATCCATTGCTTTTTGAGCGAAATGGTGTGTTGGTAAGTATGACAGGCCTCAGCAATTTTGAAACAGGCCGCTACGGCCCACAGAAAGCTGTAAAAACAGTTTGGAGATACATACTTGCCCATACAATTGGTAAGCAGAATGTTAACCTGGACAAATGGCTGGAAGATGTAAAACCCATGTTTGATCGTGAAGACCGGTTACCTGCAGACGCTCGTTTAACCTCTATAAAAAAAGGCGCACAGTGGTTTAATAATGGCCGTTTTTTTATCGACCAAAGCTGGAAGGCGGATTGGTTGAAACATGATGGGACCAATAATACAGTACCTATTGGTCCACCGGTGAATCAAAGCAAACTAAGTGGTGATGGAAGCCTGGGCATTATCGAGGGGCATACATCTACTATTTACTATGATGGCAGCCAGCAATACCGTTACTGGATGCGCGCTGATGTACAGGGTGAGGTAAGTATGGCTATGGCTGCCGCAGGTAATTTGCTGAACAATAACGAATATCAAACCAAATCTGCCAATCTGGTAAACTATCTGTTCAAAACCTCCAACCTGCGTGGAGGAAATAAGAATGATCCAAACAGTCCGGCTTTTGGTCTCTTAGGCTGGTCGACTCCCAATGCCACAACTTTTTATGGCGATGATAATTCCCGGGCCATCCTGGGCGCTATAGCTGCGGCATCATATCTGCATACCGATAAATGGGATAAAGAATTGACCGAGGCTATTATAGGAAATTTCAGAACGACGGGTAAACAAGGTTTCAGGGGAGAGCGGCTTGAAGAAGCGGACATTATTAAAAACGGTTGGCAATACTATTACAATCGCGATCTGGTGCATGAGTCGCCTCATTTTGAATCATGGATGTGGGCTTGTTATTTATGGTTGTATAGTAAAACAAAATATGAACCATTACTGGCTCGCACTAAAGAAGCCATTAAAATTACCATGGATGGTTATCCTGATAAATGGAAATGGGGCAGTAGTATGCAAACCCAGCGTGCCCGTATGATACTGCCGCTGGCATGGCTGGTACGTATAGAAGACACCCCCGAACACCGCCAATGGCTGGATAAAATGGTGAACGAGATACTGAAATACCAGGACGACAGCGGTGCCATACAGGAAGAATTGGGAAAAGGTAAAGGCATGTTCAAAGCCCTGAATAGTAATGCAGATTATGGAACAGATGAAGGCTCCCTTATATTTCGTAATGGCGAGAAGGCATCCTGTATGTTGTATACCTGCAACTTCGCCTTGTTTAGTTTAAACGAAGCAGCCCAGGCCACTGGTAATAAAAAATATAAAGATGCGGTTGATAAACTGTCGGATTTTTTAACCCGCATACAGGTACATAGTACCAAACATCACGATCTGGATGGTGCCTGGATGCGCGCCTTTGACTATGGCAGATGGGATTACTGGGCTTCCAACTCTGACGCAGGCTGGGGCGCCTGGTGTACATTAACTGGCTGGATCCAAAGCTGGATAGTAACCTCGCAAATACAGATTGAACAAAAAAACAGCTTTTGGGACGTAACAAAGAATTCTATCATTAAAGCCCAGGCAGATCCGGTCATTAAGCACATGTTAAAGCAATAATATCATCGTGAAAAAAAACATTTTTACTATTTTTCTCTCCATCGCATTCATTAATACTGCTGTGAATGCTCAAATTCTCAATAACGATCTGTCGGCATTGTCTCAAATACAGCAGGGTGTAACCTCAAAACGAATTAGTAGCTATGATCGCAGTGGTGGCGGTGATGATTTTATCCGGATAGCAAAGGATGAAAAAAAGACCATATTTGAAGTTAAGGGCGCTGGTATTATTAATCATATCTGGATCACCATGGCGCCCGACCCTGGCACCCTGAGCCGTAATGATGTGATCATTAAAATGTATTGGGATGGTAAGGAATATCCATCGGTATGGTCGCCCATCGGCCCGTTTTTTGGACAGGGCTGGCAGGAGTCCTACAATTACAGTGCTTTGCCGCTTTCTGCAAGCCCGGTTGAAGGGCGGGGGATGGTATGCTATTTTACCATGCCCTTTAATAATGGCGCACGGATCGAGATAGATAATCAGTCTGGGCGCAACATTGATCATTTTTACTACAGTATTGATTATGCTGCGATGGATAAACTACCTGCCAATACCGGGCGTTTTCATAGCTGGTATAATAAGCAGTTAACAGGTGCCTCCAAAACTGAAGGGGAGAATGAATGGGGTATTCTGGGTAAGCCCGGCAATAATCTCTGTGGTGAGGATAATTATGTGATTGCCGATATTAAAGGTAAGGGGCACTTTGTTGGGGTAAACTATTATGTTAATTCACCCACGCCGATGTGGTATGGCGAGGGTGACGAAATGATATTTATCGATGACCCGAAGCTACCCGCGTTAAATGGTACGGGAACTGAAGATTATTTCAATACCGCCTGGTGCCCAAAGGATATTTTCTCACATCCATATTATGGCTATCCCCGGGTAAATAATGATATAGGGTGGTTGGGACGTACCCATCTGTATCGGTTTCATATTACCGATCCACTGTATTTTAATAAGTCGTTTAAGTTCACTATTGAACATGGGCATAATAATGTACTCACGTTAGATCTGGCGAGTGTAGCCTATTGGTATCAAACTGAAGCTACTGCTGTGCCAGCCATTCCGGATGCTGCGGCCCGAAAGCCAATGCCGCTCATCAATATAGGTGACATACATCGCTGGCGTAATGAATGGCGCAAGAGTAAAGGTAATGATCCACTTTTATGGGGCAATTAAACTTATAGGTATGGAATCATTAAAATACGTTGTCGTTGCATTGCTTTTGGCCTGTGCCTCGCGGTTGCACGCTCAGGAAATGACGGATTTGACACTGATCAAACATGATGTAAGATCAAAGCGTGTAAGTAGTTACGATCAGAGCGGTGATAATCACGACAATCTGCAAAATATTAAGCCCGGCGAAAAGCGGACGATATTTAATGTACAGGGTACGGGTATCATCAATCACATCTGGATCACAATGGCACCTGAACCCCGGTTTTTGAGCCGCAACGATATTATCATCCGCATGTATTGGGACGGGAACGATTACCCTTCTGTTGAATCACCCATCGGCCCATTCTTTGGGCAGGGTTGGCAGGAATCATATCTGTTCACTTCGACGCCGTTACTGGCAACACCGATGAACGGGAATGGCCTGGTAAGTTATTTCGCGATGCCTTTTGCTAAGGGGGCGCGGATCGAGATCGAAAACCAATCGGGACAAGATATTAAGGCGTTTTATTTTTATGTGGATTACGTGGAAATGAAAAAGCTGCCTGCCAATACCGGCCGGTTCCATGCCTGGTATAACAAACAGCTTACGGGTCCGGCAGATAGTGTGGAAGACGAACACTGGATGTTTGGCCCCAACAAGCCCAACAAAACCGGAAAGGATAATTACATAATTGCCGATATTAAGGGCAAAGGGCATTTTGTTGGTGTCAATTATTACGTGCATTCGCCCACGCCTTACTGGTATGGCGAAGGAGATGATATGATTTTTATTGATGGTGATGATAAACCAACTTTAAATGGAACAGGCACCGAAGATTACTTTAATACCTCCTGGGGGGCGCCTAAAACGCCTTACAGCACACCGTATTTTGGTTACGCTAAAGTCAATAACGATATCGGCTTCCTGGGCAAGACACATATTTACCGCTTTAACATTGCCGACCCGATTTATTTTGACCGGTCGTTAAAATTCACTATTGAACACGGCAGCTCAAATGTGATGACACTTGATTTGGCCAGTGTGGCTTATTGGTATCAGGACAAAGCTGAGCGAATACCTTCCATATCCGGTGCTGCCGCACGTAAACCCATGCCTATGATCGGTCCTGTTGATATACACCGCTGGCGCAACGAATGGCGCAAAAGTAAAGGCAATGATCCAAAGCTGTGGGGTAATTAAACAGCGATCATTTTTATTCACCATACAACCTATCGATGAAAAAACAAATTAAAAGCAGGATCATACAAACCGTTAAGAATAATAGCTTACTGAAGCTGGCATTATTGGCCATATCGCTCATCATTATTTTATCCTGCACCAAAAAAAATGTTTCAAACACAACGCTCCCGTCTGGGGCGGCGGCTAAGGTAAGCACATTTAAAAATCCTTTAGTTAGTAGCGGTGCCGATCCCTGGGTAATTAAAAGCGGTAGCGTATTTTACTACATGAGCACCCAGGTATCCAATATTTCCATTACCAAAACAGCTGCAATTTCCGAATTGAGTAATGCCAGTTCAACAGTAGTATGGACCCCTCCTTCAACCGGGCCCAACTCCCGGAACATATGGGCGCCGGAACTTCATTACCTGCAGGGAAAATGGTATTTGTATTATACAGCAGGGGCATCGTCAGATCTGGGTACGCAACGTTGTTTTGTGCTCGAAAATTCATCCCCGGAACCCTTAAATGGCACATGGGCCGATAAAGGCAGACTTTTTGATCCTAATGGCGATTTTTTCGCTATTGATGGTACAGTGCTGGAATATAAAAGCAAGCTATACTTTATCTGGAGCGGGCAAATCTCTAAACAGGATATCACCCAGCGTATTTACATTGCCGAAATGGCCAATCCCTGGACACTGAAAACCGCTAAAGTACAGATCTGCATGCCCGAATACGATTGGGAGAAAAAGGGATCGGCGGTCAATGAAGGTCCTGAGGTATTACAAAACACGGCAGGGCGGGTATTCCTTGTCTACTCTGGCAGCAGTTGTAATACCGATGATTATGGACTGGGTATGCTTAGCCTCAAAGCAGATGGCGACCCTTTAAATCCGGCTGACTGGGTTAAAAGCCCGGTCCCTGTATTTAGTAAAAATATCGACAATAATGTATTTGGTCCTGGTCATAATGGCTTCTTTAAATCAAAGGATAACAAAGAAGATTGGATCATTTACCACGCCAATGCACAAAGTGGCCTGGGCTGTGGTGGATCAAGGAGCCCGAGGATACAAAAATTTACCTGGAACGCTGATGGTACTCCAGATTTTGGCATACCTGTAAGCACATTGCAAAACTTAAAAAAACCTTCGGGAGAATAATAACAAAATAATATATAACATAACCATGGCAGAGGTTTTAAAAAGTGGAAGAAACGCGTTGGAAATTAAAGACGCGGATACCAGGGTGAAAGAGACCGTAGAAAAAATAATCAGTGATATTGAAAATCGTGGTGATAGTGCTGTGCTGCAATACTCGGAAATGCTTGACCATTGGTCGCCCACATCGTTTAAACTCAGCGAGCAGCATATCAAAGAAATTGTCGATAATACCCCTCAACAGGTCATAGACGATATCAGGTTTGCCCAAAAGCAGATCAGGTTTTTTGCCGAGCAACAGCGGGCCTCTATTTCGGATATTGAGATCGAAACGTTACCGGGAGTATTTCTGGGGCATAAAAATATACCCGTTAACAGTGTAGGTTGCTATATCCCTGGAGGAAGGTATCCTATGGTGGCATCGGCCCATATGAGTGTATTAACAGCAAAAGTAGCTGGCGTAAAACGAGTGATTGCCTGCACACCGCCGATTAATGGCAAAATCCCCCAGGCAACGGTATGTGCGATGTACATGGCCGGCGCAGACGAGATCTATATTATTGGAGGTGTGCAGGCACTGGTAACCATGGCAATTGGTACCGATACTATAGAGCCTGTGGATATGATAGTTGGACCCGGTAATGCTTATGTGGCCGAGGCAAAACGTCAGTTATACGGGCGAGTGGGTATTGATCTGTTTGCAGGACCAACAGAAGTGTTGATCATTGCTGACGATACTGCCGATGCAGAGATGGTAGCTTGTGACCTTTTAGGTCAGGCTGAACATGGGCCAACTTCACCTGCAGCATTGATCACTACCTCTGCGAGCCTGGCTAGGGAAACGGTAATTGAAATTGAACGCCAACTGGCAAAATTACCAACAGCGGATATTGCTCGTGTGGCCTGGGAGAATAATGGCCTTATTATTTTGGTGGCTGATGAAGACGAGGCCATTCTGGAGGCCGATAAGTTGGCTTACGAGCACGTGGAAGTACTCACCAGGGATCCTCGGTTTTTCCTGGACAAGCTGACTAACTATGGTGCACTGTTCCTGGGCCCCGAAACAAATGTGGCCTATGGCGATAAAGTTATAGGAACCAATCATACCTTGCCCACCATGAAAGCGGCTAAATATACAGGTGGGCTTTGGGTAGGTAAATTCCTGAAGAACTGTACCTATCAACGCTGTACCGAAGAAGCAAGTGCCATGATTGGTGAGTACGCTATGCGCTTATGTGAATTGGAGGGTTTTGCAGCGCATAAAGAGCAAGCCGCATTACGGGTAAGGCGCTATGGCCACTTATTGAATGAAGTAAAATAAAACGAATGAATAAGGTGATCATCAGGTATTGGATCCGTGTGCTTTGCTTACTGTTGAGCACATCGATAGCACAAGCTCAGTCACGGTACAAAAAAGCAGGTGATATAGCGTACAGACCTATTCCAGTAGGTGATGATGCTTATCTCCGCTGGGATCTGTTACCAATGCAGCGCATTGGTGTAAGGGCTTATATGCGAAGTACCTATGATCGGGGTGGGGGCGGTTATGATGCCTCCCACTTCTTATTTATGAATAAAGAAGACGAAAATGTTACCCTGGATGTGAAGGGCAAGGGGATATTGTATTTTTTCAGGGCTAACCACTGGCACGGTAGTCCATGGCATTTTACTATAGATGGTACGGACAATATAGTAAAGGAAACGGCCACAGCTGCTCCCGTAAATGCCGATAAGGTATTTAAACAAACTGAGTTTATACCGGTCAGGGCTTTTCCTGAACCATTGGCATATACCTGGGCCACTACCAAAGGTGCCGATCTGATCTGGACACCGATACCTTTCCGTGATTCCTTGCGGATAGCTTATGCACGCACCATTTATGGTACAGGTTATTATATCTATCATTTATACGCTGATGACACCCGGCTTTCTCGATCCATCAGTTCATGGAACATGGCCAAAGCGCCAAGTCTGGATGTAATAAAGCTGCTTAATAGCGCGGGTACTGATATCGCCCCTCAAAACATTAAGGTTTTGAGGGGTAATATCAAGCTTAACCGCGATAGCATCGTAGTGGCAGATATCCGGACAACTAATTCAACCATCAGGGCGTTGAAATTTAGTTTACCGCTTGATAAAGCTATTGAGCTGGAACGTGTCAGACTGAAAGTAACCTGGGATGATGCCAAATATCCGTCGATAGATGCACCCCTTTGTTTGTTTTTTGGCGCAGGTACTTTTTATAACCGGGAGAATAAGGCCGATTTTGTAAAAGGACTGCCTATCAATATTCATTTTGATTATATCAACAAAAAGGTTGAACTGGCCTGTTATTACCCAATGCCCTTTTTCAGATCAGCAAAATTGGAATTGACTGCAATGTCATCACAGGAAACGAAGCTGGATTATGAAATAAGATACGAACCTGCTAAGATTACACAGAACCGAAGTAGTTATTTTCATGCAACTTATAAAGACCTCCCAAAGCCTGAGCTGGGCCTGGATATGACCTGGCTGGATACGCGCGGCATAGAAGGGCACCGGGATTGGTCGGGCAGCTTTATGGGGACATCTTTTATATTTTCGCATAACGCCAATCTGAGTACTTTGGAGGGTGACCCACGTTTCTTTTTTGACGATAGTCAAACTCCGCAGGCTTACGGCACGGGTACCGAAGAATGGGCAGGGGGCGGCGACTATTGGGGGGGTGAAAATATGACGCTTCCGCTGGCAGGGCATCCCTGCGGATCAACAGAAAAGAAGACCGCAGTTAATGAAAAAGATCTGATCCAGTCGGCATATCGTTTTCTTGTGGCCGATATGATGCCTTTCGGTAACCGCGCCGTTATCCGTTTTGAACATAATGAAAATGTATCGCAGGAACATTATGAAGCTGTTACCTATTGGTATGGCCTGCCGACGCCATCGCTCGTTAAAACCGATTCTTTAAATATCGGGCAGATCAAAAGTGAACAGCAGCACGCTTATTATTCGCCGGATGCATCGGCGGTGCAGACAATAAACTCCCGTTATGAATGGGGGCCAGACCATTACCCGACTGGCGCATGGGGGTATGATCTGAATAAAAAAACGGGCTATAAAGAGTTTATGGGTAAAGAGATCTACCCGTCGCACCAGGAAGATGGCCGTTACACCCGCGGTGCATCGGAGTTTACCGTAACGCTTGCCCGCCATAATTTAGGTGCCTTACTGCGGCGTGCACTGGATTATAGCTTCCCAAATCAAACCGCCGAGGTTTATGTAGCCCGGGTTATTAAAGGGCAGAATGAAGGAAAAGTAAATTGGCAAAAGGCGGGCACATGGTATCTTGCCGGGGCCAACACCTGTGTTGTTTCTCGCCCGCCGGGTGAGTTAAGCAAACGGGTTTATAACATACAAACATCCAACCGCCGTTTCAGGGATGATGAATTCCTGATACCTGCCAGGTTAACCAGAGGACTTTCGGCTATAAAAGTTAAATTAAAATTCATACCCAACGGTCAGCAATTATATCCTGGTAAGCCTTTTCCTGAACCAAGTGCCTGGAGTGAATTGGTCTATCAGGTTTACAGTTATGTTAGTCCTGATTACCATATTGGCAATTAATGTATACCATGAAAAATAGTAATAACAAAAAGGGATTTATAAAAACGGCGTGTATGGTCGTGATGATTTGCGCGGGTGCTTTTGTTCGTGCAGATATTCGTTTACCGGCCGTTTTGAGCAATAACATGGTTTTGCAGCAGCAGAGCCGCATAAAGCTCTGGGGCTGGGGCGAACCTTACGAAAAAATCACGGTTACCACTTCATGGGACAATAAAACTTACCCGGAAACCAAACCTAATGGTAACGCTAACTGGGCGCTTGATATCAATACCCCAGTTGCAGGTGGGCCTTATACCATTGCTATCAAGGCACGTAACACCATCGTTTTAAGTAATATAATGATAGGAGAGGTTTGGGTATGTTCGGGACAAAGCAATATGGAAATGAGCGGTAACTGGGGTTTACAGGATATTAAAGAGGCCTATAAAATAGCAGGCAATACCAACATCCGCTTTTTTCACATTCCCAAGGCTACAGCCAGGGTGCCACAAGATGACTGTCATGCGCAATGGGCTGTTTGTGATAGTAATTCCCTGAGATCATTCAGTGCCGTAGCTTACTTTTTTGGGCGCAATTTAAATAGCAAGCTGAATGTGCCCATTGGCTTGGTAGAAGCCGCCTGGTCGGGCTCGTCGGCTGAAGTGTGGACGCCAGATAGCGTAATAAATAATGATAACGTATTAAAACAGGCTGCCACCAAAATAGTGGCCAATGATCAATGCCCTAATGTTGCCGGTTATGCGTATAATGCAATGATAGCTCCCGTAAAAGACTTCAACGTAGCAGGCGTAATTTGGTATCAGGGCGAAAATAATACCATCAATGCGGGTACTTATCAGCATTTGTTTACCGCTATGATCGATGCCTGGCGGCGGGCGTTCAGTAAAAATATTCCCTTTTATTTTGTACAGGTAGCGCCTTTTAAATATCAATTGAGCAATGTGGGCGCATTGATGCGGGAATCCCAAACCGAAAGCATGAAACATCCAAATACCGGGATGGTGGTTATAACCGATCTGGTGGCGGATGTGAATAATGTACACCCTGCCAATAAGCACGATGTTGGTTTAAGGCTGGCCAATTGGGCCCTTGCCGAAACCTATCACCAGTCCAGCATTCGCTATAAAAACCCGATATTTAAAAGTATAAATATCTATAAAGAGAAAGCTGTTATAAGTTTTGATGATGCAGACAGCGGCTTAAAAATAAAAGGAGACTCTCTTACCGAAATAACTATTGCCGGGACTGATAGGATATTTTATCCGGCAAAAGCCTTAGTGAAAAAAAACATATTGATGGTTTGGAGCCCCATGGTAAAACAACCCATAGCTGTACGCTATGGATTTAGTAATACAGCTATTGGCAACCTCTTTAGTAAAGATGGCCTTCCCGCCGGCCCATTTAGAACGGATAGCTGGCCGATACAGATAAAATGATCATATAAACCTAAATTCTATGAGAATGAAAGAAAATAATAACAGGCGTAAGTTCCTTAAGAACCTGGGTGTGGGTGCACTGGGCGTGGCAGCTATTCCGGCTGATCTGTTTGCTGATACTAAACCCACAACGCCTAATCTGCAACCGCAGTTGTGCCATGATATGATCCCCGCTGCACGTGTATACAATGAAACATATACGGATGCTTATTTAAATCGTGTTGCCTTTCCCTTGGGCGGTATGGGGGCAGGTATGTTTTGTATCGAGGGAACCGGTGCCATATCACATATGTCGGTACGCAATAACCCCGAGATCTTTAATGAGCCCTGTATGTTCGCGGCCATCTCGGTAAAGGGAATGGAGAAGGGAGCAAGGGTGCTGGAAGGCCCGGTGCCTGCCTGGAAAAAATTCGGACAGCATGATTCTGGTTTAGGTGGGGGAGGCGAAACATGGGGCCTGCCACGTTTTAAAGATGTACAGTTTACCGCCCGTTTCCCCTTTGCTACTATAAAACTGGAAGACAATTCAATGCCATTGAAAGTAAATATTAATGCCTGGAGCCCATTTATACCAACTGACGCGGATAACTCCAGTTTACCGGTAGCCGCTTTGGAATACGAGTTTGAAAATGTCAGCAGCAAGACTATTGAGGTGGTTTTCTCATATAACAGCCGTAATTTTATGCAGCAAAGAGATGCCAGGAATTCGGTTAAACCTATTACGAATGGCTTTATATTATCGCAGGATGGAACAGAGAAAGCTCCCGAAAAAGCCGGCGACTTTGCCATATTTACGGATAATGAAAGTACGATGGTTGACCATTGCTGGTTTCGTGGTGATTGGTGGGATGCTTTTACCATGGCCTGGAATACCGTACAGACAGCTGATTTACGTAAAAATGAGCCTGTAGAGTCCGGCGCACCTGGCGCCTCATTATACGTGCCTTTAAAGTTATCCGCAGGAGAGAAGAAAACCCTTAAGCTTCTGATGACCTGGTATGTGCCGGATACGAACCTGCGCATAGGCGATGAGCCCCGCAATAATAATGACCAGCCATGCGAAAAATCAGGCAGCGAACCCGGTAATAAATTCCATAAACCCTGGTATAGCGGCAGATTTAAAAATATACAGGAGGCAGCCGCATACTGGCAGCAGAACTATACCCAGCTTTATAAAAAATCAACCATTTTTAAAAACGCCTTTTATGATTCGTCGCTTCCTCCCGAGGCACTGGAAGCTGTTGCAGCTAATTTAACCATTCTCAAGTCGCCTACAGTTTTACGACAAACCGATGGCCGTATGTGGAACTGGGAAGGCTGCGGTGATAGCTGGGGGAGTTGTCATGGTTCATGCACACACGTATGGAATTACGCGCAGGCGGTTTCACATCTTTTCCCATCACTGGAAAGAACGCTGCGAGAAACAGAGTTCGAGGTAAGTCAGAATTGTGATGGTCACCAGCAATTCCGCACGTCGATACCGATACGTCCGGTGGCGCACAATTTTCACGCGGCATCTGATGGGCAATTAGGCGGTATTATGAAAGTTTATCGTGAATGGAGGATTAGCGGCGATAATGCCTGGCTCAAACGCCTTTATCCTAAGGTAAAAATGAGCATGGATTATTGTATCAAAACCTGGGATCCACGTGGTCGTGGTGTATTGGAAGAACCTCATCATAATACCTACGATATCGAATTTTGGGGCGCTGATCCTATGTGTACTACTTTTTACCTGGGTGCATTAACAGCTACTACCGCGATGGGCAAATTTTTAAAGGAGCCTACTCAACATTATGAAGACCTGTTTGCTAAAGGAAAAGCAGTACTGGAAGGTACTTTATATAATGGCGAATATTTTGTACAAAAGATACAGTGGACAGGTCTTAACGTGCAAGATCCTACTACTGTAAAAAATCTGTCGAAAGAAGCAACCGCGTTATTACAAAAGGAGGGGCCAAAATATCAGTATGGCACGGGTTGCTTGTCAGACGGGATACTGGGTGTCTGGATAGCTGAGATGTGTGGATTGGATATCGCATTGGATAAAATAAAGATTAAGCAGCACCTGGCCTCTGTACATAGATATAACCTGAAAACAGATCTGTCTGAACACGCCAACCCACAAAGACCTACTTACGCTATCGGGAAAGAAGGAGGGTTGTTGTTATGTTCCTGGCCAAATGGTGGTAAACTGTCTATCCCGTTTGTGTATAGTGACGAAGTATGGACCGGTATTGAATACCAGGCCGCATCTCATCTTATCCTGACTGGGCAAATAAACGAAGGATTGGAGGTGGTGCGTACCTGTCGTGATCGTTACGATGGCCGGGTTCGGAATCCATTTAATGAGTATGAGTGTGGACACTGGTACGCACGTGCCATGGCCAGCTATGGTCTTTTACAGGCCTTGACAGGAGCGCGCTTTGATGCCGTTGACCAGGTGTTATATATCGACCCAAAAGTTGGAGATTTTAAAAGTTTCATATCGGCAAATACCGGTTTTGGAGTAATCAGTCTTCAGAATGGACAGCCATTCTTAAATGTGTTATACGGGAAAATACCCGTAAAAACCTTTAGTATATCCGGGCAGCATAATGTATCTGCTAAGGGTAGGGTAAAACAACCAGCTTAATAAGTTAAGATGAAAAACAGAATTCGGTTACTCATTTCGGGCTTATTTGTTTTCTATTGCCTTTTTAGTATTACGCCAATTTACGCCATAAATAAAACAGATTCCCTTGACCGGCATATGAGCGTTTGGTTAGAAAGTTCTTTAAATAAAGTATTTCCGCAATCTCCTGTATTGCAAAGAAATAGTATGAGCTTACTTGCCGCCCGAAATAGTAAGATATCCTTTCAGGTAGCATTTCATAACCAGATGAAAGATCAAACCCAGATCAACTGTTTGGTAGATGGTGGAGATATTCAAACACAGGTACGATATGTAGGGCTGGTACCTTTTCCGAATTTCAACACCGATGTAAGCAAGGAAGAAATAGATGGTATTGGTTATTTGCCGGGGATGCTGCCCGAACCTCTTTACCCGGTTTCTAAAGCTGACGCTACACCTTATGCCAGTCGCTCTTTTTGGATAACCTTAACCGTACCAGCAGCTATATCGCCCGGCGAACATGAGTGCAAAGTAAAATTATCCTGGACAGAAGGAAAGGTGCAGAAGCAACAGCAACTTTTTGTAAAAGTTAAGGTGGCCAATTTGGTGATAAAACCTCGTCATGATTTTCATGTAACCCACTGGTGGAGAGGCGAGGCCACCGCTTTGTATTATAAAACAGAATTGTACGATGAACGTTGGTGGAAACTTACCCGCGCGCTAATGAAAAATTTGATTGAACATGGTAATGATGTGGCATTTATTCAAAACTTTTTTGAGTTAAGAGCCGTATTCAAAAAGCCTTGCCAAATGCTGATTGTTAATGAACAGAGTCCGGGTAAATATATTTTTGACTGGACAAATGTGAAACGGTTTGTTGATATGTGCCGTGAATTGGGGTACATGAAGTTTGAGTGGGCACACCTTTGGTTGTATTGGGGGGTAGCAGATGCAATGCACGTATATACTAAAAAAGAAGATGGTACTTACAGATTGTTATGGGATGAGCATTTAAAGGCGATGGACCCCATATATATTAATTTTCTGAAGCAATATCTTCCGGAATTTCATCGCTTCTTAAAGAAGGAAAAGTTGTTGGAAAACTCTTATTTCCATTTATCCGATGAGCCGTGGTCTGAGCATATAGAGAACTATAAAAAAGCGAGAGATCTCCTGCATGAATTAGCTCCCTGGATGAAAGTTATGGATGCTTTGAGCGATATAAGGTATGGTCGTGATAAGCTGACGGATATCCCGGTTCCCATTATTAGTTCGGCAGAAGATTATTTAAAAGAAGGCATACCACACTGGGTTTATTATTGTACCGGCCCACGTGGGCCGTGGCTCAACCGGTTTTACGATACACCTTTGGCTAAGATACGCATGTCGGGCTTCCTGTTCTATAAATTAAAAGCACAAGGTTTTCTGCATTGGGGATACAATTTTTGGTACAAGCTGGATACTGAACAATCTATTGATCCATTTAATGAGGGCGCTGCAACGGCTTATCCTGGCATAGCTCAGGGCGATCCATTTGTGGTTTACCCTGGCCCCGATGGGCCGTATGATTCTATCAGGTGGGAGGTTTTCGCAGAGGCTTTACAGGATTATGCCATATTGCAATCGGCAGGGATAAGTGCAAACAGTGAATTACTTCACGATATTAAAAATTATCGCGATTTTCCAAAACAGGAAACATGGATAAGCAGTACGATGGCTAAGTTGTTAAAATAGTTGGAGGAGTATGGTAAGCACTGAGTTTGTATTAACGGATAATAAATAACCTGAACAGAAAATTGAACCCCGAAAAAGCGTTATTGCTTGGTGATTTGAATAAAAATAGATCCGATTTAAAATTAGTATAAAGTCTTACAGGGGAAATTTTAGCTCTTTTTTGTGGTGGCCTAACGGTCTGGCTATCATTTTCTTATGGGTATAAAAAAAGGAAACATCCATAATAGAATGTTTCCTTCAGTGACCCCGGAGAGATTCGAACTCTCGACCCAATGATTAAGAGTCATTTGCTCTACCAGCTGAGCTACGGAGTCGTGGTGTTTTTATTGGGGTTGCAAATAAACAAAATTTTATTGAAGTGCGAAAGAGTTTTCTTTAAAGTACTAAAGACCGGAAGCCGGAACGTCTGAAAGCTTTTTTTACTTCCGACTTTCCGGCTTCCGGTCTTTTCTAACTTTCGGACTCTTTAAACCAAAGCGTACAGGTCAGTCCGTTGTTTTTCTACAACATCGCTGTTGATATATTCATCGTAGGTCATCAATTTATCGATGTAGCCGCCCGGAGTTAATTCAAATATGCGGTTGGCTACGGTTTCTACCAGTTCATGATCTCGTGAGGTGAATAGGATGGTGCCACGGAAGTCTTTCATGCCATTATTAAGCGCTGTGATCGATTCCAGATCCAAGTGGTTGGTTGGTTCATCAAACATCAGCAAATTGGCTTGTTGCAGCATCATACGGCTAAACATGCAGCGCATTTTTTCGCCACCAGAAAGTACATTGCTTTTTTTCAATACCTCTTCGCCCGAAAACAGCATCCGGCCCAAAAAGCCACGGATAAACTGATCATCCTTTTCGCCAGGTGAATATTCACGCAACCAGTCGATCAGGTTTTCGTCTTTACCTTTAAAATATTCGGCGTTATCAATCGGAATATCAGCCGGGTTAATGGTAACACCCCATTTAAAGGTACCTTTAAAGTCAGTATCACGGCCTGTTAAAATATTGTACAGAGCAGTGGTGGCCAAGCTGTTTTGCGACAGTATGGCTATCTTATCACCTTTATTTACCGTAAGGCTGATATTGTTGAATAGAAGGTCGCCGTTAAGGGTTTTGCTTAAATTCTCTATCTGTAATATCTGGTCACCGGCTTCACGACCCAGGTTGTTGAATATAATTCCCGGGTATTTACGGTTTGATGGCTGAATCTCGTCAAGGTTGATCTTGTCCAGCGCCTTTTTACGACTGGTAGCTTGTTTTGATTTAGATGCGTTAGCGCTAAAGCGGCGAATAAATTCCTGCAACTCTTTAACCCGGTCTTCGGCTTTTTTATTCTGATCGGCACGTTGTTTTAATGCCAGCTGGCTCGACTCGTACCAGAACGTATAGTTACCGGTATAGATGGTCATTTTGGAGAAGTCGATATCCACTACGTGGGTACAAACCGTATCCAAGAAGTGCCTGTCGTGCGATACTACCAAAACGATGGCTTCATATGATGCCAGGAAATCTTCCAGCCAGCTTACAGTATGGATGTCCAAATCGTTAGTAGGCTCATCCAGTAATAAAATATCGGGTTTGCCAAAAAGGGCCTGTGCTAATAATACGCGTACTTTCTGGGTGTTATCCAGGTCTTTTACCAGGTTATAATGAAATTCTTCTTTGATGCCCAGGTTGCTCAACAGGGTAGCGGCATTGCTTTCGGCATTCCAGCCATCCATTTCGGCAAAAAGGTTTTCCAGTTCGCCGGCGCGCTCGCCATCGGCATCGGTAAAATCCTCCTTCAGGTAAATGGCATCCTTTTCTTTCATTACGGCATACATTTCTTTGTAGCCCATCATTACGGTTTCGATAACTGTAAACTCGTCAAAGGCATAGTGGTTTTGGCTTAAAACCGCCATACGCTCGCCGGGAGTGAAGCTCACAGAACCACTGGTAGGGTCGATATCGCCCGAAAGAATTTTTAAAAATGTTGATTTACCGGCACCATTGGCACCTATAATGCCATAACAATTGCCTTGCGAAAATTTAAGGTTAACGTCTTCAAATAAAGTCCGTTTTCCGTAACGTAATGATAGATTGGATACCGTGATCATGCTGCACCTGTAATTTGGCGCAAAAATACGGTAAATAGTTCATTTTTTTGGTATTTGGGTAGATATTAAAATGAGGCACATTGTGGATTTATGTACAATCCTCGTCACAATTAATTGACATTGTCGTGTACATATTTGCCCGTTTTGTGCGTAAATTTAAAACAGGGTAAGCGTTTTGGTGTTATTTAACTATAAATTAATCAAAATTAAAAAATGGAACAGCCTTTGACTCAACAGATTTATACATTATTAAATATTACCGGTCATGGCAGCATTAATCATCACATTGGTTGTTATCAATATTATAATAGCCATTAACAACACACAAAAAAGAAAGGTATATTGATAGGCAGATGGCGCGCTTAACTTAATATTTCGGTTAAGCTATTTGTTTCATGATCCGCTAATTTCTGCAGCGGGCCAGAGGCAAGCATTTTCATCATCATATTCAGATCTGCATCAATAGTAAAAAGAATATTGGTATGGTCGTTATCAAAAGATAACGACCATTTTAATTTCAGATCAAATGGCGATTTAGCCGTTGGTACAATGATAATTTCCTGATCAGGTATACGGCTTTCGATCTTTAAAGAAAGTTTGGCCATATTCTGAATGCTGAAATGAGCCTCATCAGTGGTCGAAACCCATTCCTGTATATTTTCCGGCATCAGTTTCTGGTGATTATTAAAATCGGCCAAAAACTCATAAACCTCATTTATAGGTTTGTTAATACTGGTATTACTGGTGAAAATGCTCATGTTTTACGTTGTAGGTGATACGTTGTAAATTTTACGTTTGGAAATGATCAGTCAAAATACAGTTCATCCTTTAATTGTGCCAGTCATGGTTCCAACAAAAATCGTCGGAATCAAAAAAATCGACAGTCTTAGCTAGATGCTATCTGCCCCCAGGCGGCCGGATTTTCGCGCCATTGTTTTAAAACGGCCACGTCTTTATCGGCAATGTATTGATGCTCTTCGGCGTATTTTATCAAAGCGTTATAGTTTGATAAGGTAACGAACGGACAGCTTGCTTGTTTAAAATTCTCGGTAGCTACATCAAACCCGTAGCTGAATATGGCTGCAAGACCTGCAACTTCAAAACCAGCGGCGCGTAAGGCTTCAACGGCTTGTAAGCTGCTTTTACCGGTTGATATCAGGTCTTCAATAACTACCACACGTTTGCCGGTAGTGGTGGTGGCATCCCCCTCAATCAGGCTGCCGGTTCCGTGATCTTTTGGTTTTGAGCGCACGTAAATAAATGGCAGTCCCAGCTCCTGTGCTACCAGGGCGCCTTGCGGTATACCGGCCGTTGCTACACCGGCTATACAACCTACACTGCCAAATTTTTCCTGGATAGCAATGGTTAACTGCTGACGGATATAAGTACGGATAGACGGATGAGAAAGTGTTACGCGGTTATCGCAATAAATTGGCGATTTCCACCCCGACGCCCATGTAAAAGGATTGTTAGGTTGTAATTTAATTGCTTTAATTTGCAGCAGGAATTCAGCAACTTGCTGCTCGATCTCATTATTATTAAACATGGCTCAAAAATACAGAATTTATATCAACGAAAAGGTTATCCTGTTAACTGAATCAGAACCACCCCACGTAGAAAGTTATGAACGGCTTGATGCTGAGACATTTGATCTGCGAATAATTTATACCTGGATACTGGCAAATCCTAAAAAGTTGTTCTATGTGCCCTGCGGAAATGCCAAACTTTTTTTAAAATCGGTTATCAAAAACATCACGCTTATTGAGGCTGCCGGCGGCCTGGTGATGAACACAGCAGGCGATTACCTGTTTATTTACCGTAACGATAAATGGGACCTGCCCAAAGGTAAAATTGAGAAGGATGAGAAGGTAAAAGAAGCCGCCGTGCGCGAAGTAGAGGAGGAGTGTGGCATAAAAGTGAGCAAGCTGAACGAGAAAATATGCAAAACCTACCATGTTTATATTAGCAGGGGTGAGGTAGTGCTCAAAAAAACGCACTGGTTTGCCATGGACAGCAAGGGCAAGGATAAGCTAAAACCCCAAAAGGAAGAAGGTATTACCGATGTGCGCTGGTTTAAAAAAGAACATATTGAACCTATTGTGGAAAATACTTTTCCGTCAATTATGGATGTATTACATAAAGAAAAGCTGGTCACAAATAAGCTAATGCCTCTGCGGGGATAAACTGTGCCACATCGCCATGATGACGCATAATTTCGCGCACAATGGTTGAGCTGATGGACGAATAGCCTGGCTTGCTTACAATAAAAATGCTTTCAATATCGGGCACCAGGGCATGGTTCATCTGGGCTATGGCTTTTTCGTATTCAAAATCAGATACCGTACGAATCCCCCTGATCATGTAAGTGGCGCCGATGCTTTTGCAAAAATTTACCGTTAATCCTTCGTAAGCTACAATATGTATCCGCTCATCGTGTTTAAAAACCGCCCTGAGCATCTGCTCGCGGGTTTCAATGCTGAGCAGGCCCTGTTTACTGCTGTTGGCGCCTATGCCAATATAAACCTTATCAAACAAGTTTACCGAGCGTTTTACAATATCAACGTGGGCTTTGGTAACAGGATCAAAAGAACCAGGGAAAAGAGCGATCTTCATTTTAGGCTGATGTTAATGCTTTGCTCAAAAGTAATAATGATTTCTAATGTTTAAGAGCATCAGGTGGAAATATTTAGAATCAGGAGCTAAGAGTCAGGAAACCCTCTCACTGAAAAGAAATATCGTATTGATATTCGAAAACTTATTCATAATTTCAAATTGCCTAATAATAAACCTTTTATGGAAACCTCATCACAAATTAAAAAGCTTGATACGTTACTACAATTATTTAAAGATGAACAAGAAGCGATTAGTTGGCATTTTATTAAAGAGATGATGGAGGGAAAAGGAATAAAAGCGTCTGATTTAGAAATAGAAAGATATGTGAATCAACTTAAAGCGGATGATTTTATAATGCAGAATGGAGACGGTTTATTTCTAATTAAGATAAAAGGCTTATTATTCGATGGATATGAGAAAGATATCTTAAATCGTTCTCTCGAAAATTCTAGATTAGCAAATCTTGAAATTGCTCAAACGCTAAGTCGTAATCAAATGAATTTTTTAACAGGTATAATAGCAATTGGCACTCTCATAGCAGCAGTTTATTACTCGATTGAGATTTATAAGGAGTTGCATTCTTTTTGTCATGTCCACGGAAAATATTGGATATGGGAAACAACAACCAGCTAAAAGACGGTTTAATCATGTTCTTAGTATAAGTTAAATGTCATGAATATAAGTAAGGAGTATAGTCACCTACGAGAGAGTTATGAGGATTTTCTAGAGGAAATTAAAAAAATAATTGCAAAAATGCTTTCGAAGAATGAAATACCTGTAGCATTTGAAATTTCGGCGAGAATAAAGGAGCTTGAATCAATTCAAGAAAAATACAATCGAAAAAAAAATATTGTCGAATCAATTACTGAGTATGATGATTTAATTGGAGTAAGAATAGTATTGCTATTTCCAGAATATAAAGATCAAGTAATTCAATTAATTGAAAATAAATTTAAAGTTTTAGAGAAATCAATCCCTTTATCCAATCCGAAAATATTTGATTATAGTTCCACGCATTTAATAGTTACTATAAAGGACGAATGGGCTAAAGCAGAAAATTGGGAGGATCATGAAGGAAAGAGGGTTGAAATTCAAGTTAGAACACTTTCAGAGCACGTATGGGCCGAAACTTCCCATTCGTTGTTTTATAAACGAGAGGAAAATATACCTGACGTAATGAAAAGAGACTTATCAAAGTTGTCAGCATTATTAGAAGTGGTAGATGAAAAAATGCAAAATATAAAGAAGAATATTGACGAGCATTTTAATTATATAAGAGAATGTCCTTATGGCGAGATTTTAAAAATGGATCTCAATCCTGATACGTTTAGAAGAGTTATGCAGTACCATTCCCAAAATTTATACGAGAATAGTGAAAAGCATAATAAAATATTAAGTTCCGAAATCGAAGCTAATTATAATATTTTAAATGCCGCTGTTTTACATGAAATTTTGCAAGGATCAGGAATTATTGGGGCTGATCTTGACAGCGAACAATTTATTTCAGCAGTAATTAAACTACTTGATGCTTATAAATTAGATATAACCAAAAATCAAGAATCACAATCTGTTTCTAATTAAATCCAACCTGTAATAGATGCTTCGTGCCCCAGCACAACAAAAGGTTCTTTAGCTCATCAGCCTATAAAAAACTGCTGACTAACAATTTTTCCGTTTTCAACTTTATAAACGCAGATCTCTTCAAGCATTTTAGGATCCTGGCCCTTAATGGTGAAATGCATAGAAAGAACCATACTGAAGTAGCTGCCGGCAAAAGTTGCTTCAGATACTTTAATATCATGGATATCTACAATAGCTAAAAATTGTTTCTCGCGCTCAAGCAGATTATGAAGACCGGTTATAGGCTCATTGTTATTATTGGGATCAATGCTTACGGCGTCATCAGCGTATAATTCGGTATAAGCTTCAACAAATTTAAGCTCATTACATAATGAAGCTAAACGATTGGCTATTTCTGGTAAAGTGTTCATGTTTTTGAGGTTATTGTTTGATAGTAACTAATGGTAATACTAAGCCAATTTTTACAACAACTCCTATTTAAAAGCAAAGGATGATACAGAAATGATATAACGATGCGCTATGATGGAAATGCGTCACCCTGAGCTTGTTTCAGGACCTCACAGGACAGGTTAACTGCCCGGTTGTACACCTTGCTGGTGGGATGCCGAAATAAATTCGGCATAACTTCATGTATTAAAAAGAGTTATGCCGAAAGCAAGACTTACGAAGTTTTTAAAACTTCGTAAGTCTTCAAATGGTATTTACAATCCTCTCCCTGCCCCAACAATATCTTCCAACTGAAAATAAACTTTCAAACCACGTTCTTTCGCTATCCTCACATCTTCATCGGCTCCTTTGGATGCGCCTGGGATCCTTAAAACGGCATCACATTTGGTAAGCAGGCGCTGAGCCACAGGGTATAGTATCTCTTCATAGGCGGCATCACCCGGGTGTGTTGAGCCGGCTTGCTCCAACAGGGGCAGGGCAAACCATTCGCCAATTACCGGGATATGCCCCGCCCGGAATATCGGGAGCGCCATTTCTTCCAGTTTTTTTAAGTTTTGCGCCATCAGGTTTGGATCGTCATTGGTACCCGAGCGGTACGGGCCTGCTATTAAAATTACTAAAGGTGTAGTGGTCATGATATTAACTGATTAAGTTGTGCATATTGTAAAAGCATAATGGTTTTGCCATCTTTTATTTCGCCGGTTTGTACCATTTGCAGGGCCGTAACAAAGGGTAGTTCCAGCACCTCAATGTTTTCGTGCTCTTCTTCCAGTCCGCCACCGTCGCTTATCTTCATGTCATTTGTATATTCTGCTACAAAAAAATACAGGATCTCCGTTACCGAGCCCGGCGACATATATGCCTCAAACACCTTTTTTACGTTACTGATCTGATAACCCGTTTCCTCTTCTGTTTCGCGCCTGATGCAATCTTCGGCATTGCTTTGATCCAGCAAACCGGCGCAGCACTCAATCAGCATCCCATTGCCGTTACCATTGATGTAGGTAGCCACGCGGAATTGTTTGGTGAGGATCACCGTTTTGGTATCCCTATTGTATAAAAGTATGGTAGCGCCATTGCCCCGGTCATATGCCTCGCGGCTAAGTTTTAGTATGGTGCCATCTTTTTTTGTAGCTTCAAAAATTATTTTCCGGAGGATGTACCAGTTGTCTGATAGTACCTCTGTTTTTAGAATTTTAATATCAGTCATGTATAATTTGATTAAAAATGATCAATTTTGATTATATTTGATCAAATGTAGAATTATTTAAATGAACTTTCAAAAAAGAAAGCAAAAAATATTGGAGCAATTGGACCGTACTGGCGAGGTTGACATTAAAGAACTGGCTACCGAATTGGATATTTCGGAGATCACGGCCCGGCGCGATCTGAACCAATTAGCCAACGATGGCCTGTTGTACCGCACTCACGGCGGCGCCATGAAAGTTGATCCCTTAGCTAAACCGAAAGATTTTGCCAATAAGGCAGCTCAAAATGCTGGTGTAAAGGATGATATCTGCCGTAAGGCGGCTGAGCATATCACCGATGGCGATATTATTTTTATGGACTGCGGCAGCACGGTTTTCAGACTGTGCCAGTTTATCAAGCATAAAAAGATCAAAGTGATTACTAATTCGCTGCCGGTTATTTATGAGCTGCAAAATTGCTCAGTATCCATCAATATCATTGGCGGTGAGTTTAATAATGAACGGCAGGCCACGCATGGCAAAATAGCCAATGAGCACATTGCCAGGTATCATGCCGGTAAGGCTTTTTTAGGTGTGGATGGTATATCTGCCCGAGGTTTGTTCGCCAACAGCGAGCTGGAGGCCGAAATTACATCGATGTATATCAGCCAAAGCGCCTATACTTATGTATTATGTGATGATAGCAAAGTAGGCAAGGAGACCTACCTCAAATTTGCCGATATCAACCAGGTTGAAGCGGTTATCACCAATGCTGATGACGGAAAGCTTGCAGGATTTAAAGATACCGCGCTGACTATTTTGCAGGTGGGGTAAAACAGTGAATATCCAATTTATTCAGGATAATATGCTGGATTGGAACTGTCTGTCAGAAAAATTTCGTATCTTTATAACATAAGCAGCCCGGGTCTCTTTCTACAGAGACCCGGGCTCTTTTATTAAGGGATAAAACGGGGCAAAAATTAATTATTTTTCCTATAGTTATTTGATAGCCAATAAATTAATACTTTTTAAAATTTTAAAATCGCCCCAAAATCGGGTTGAAATTTGTTAAAAAGTGTTAAAATCGATGATTTCGAATAAATTTTTGGCTGTTTTTTACCCGTTTTTGGGCAGAAATTTGTTAAAATTTAAGGTTTAAAAAGTTTTTGGGGGCGTTACTCAGCAGGATGTCTGAAAAACGAAAACGAGGAATGTCCATATTTTCGTTGCTCTACAAAACTTGGATGATTGTTGAGATTTTGCATAGATTGATGTTCTACGATCAGCAGCCCATCGGGTGCCAGGAAGTTGCGCTCAAAAACTATCTTGGAAATTTCCGGGATCTTGTTAAGGTCGTAAGGAGGATCGGCAAAAATGAGGTCGTATTGCTCGGTTTCCATTTGGAGGTACTTAAAAACATCCTCCTTGTAGGTCTTTATCTGTTCCTGCCTGTGCTGGCGGGATATATCTTTCAAATAGTTTACGCAATGAATGCTACGGTCGACAGAGATCACCTGCGCGGCGCCCCTGGAAGCGAATTCCATAGATATGTTACCTGTGCCGCTAAACAAGTCAAGTACCTTAATATCCTCAAATTCAATCTGATTTTGGAGGATATTGAATAAGGCCTCCTTAGCCAGATCAGTTGTAGGGCGTACCGGAAGATTTTTGGGTGGGTTGAGCCGTAACCCCTTTAAACTGCCCCCGATGATGCGCATAAAGATAAAGCAGCGAGTGACAATATTTGGTGAGCAGAGATTTCGGCGGGGATTTGCACTATCTGTAACCGGTTAAGCTGCACCTGTCCAAAAAATTCAGCTAAGTGTTCGATCCTTTTATCGTCTGTGTCGATATCGCCGTTTAAATAGATATGAACATCGGCTGGTTGCAAACCCAATTCGTTTACTACAAGCGCTATAAAGTAAGTTAGCTCGTCGTTATTTTGGAACGCGAACCGGTTATAAAAACGTAAAAGATTCCCCTTAAAGGCCACAATTTCAACTTGTGATTCATTTAAGTTGAGATACAGATCATGATCGGCTGGGTTATTTTGAGCAATGGCCATTATCCACCCTTTTGACGAAAAAACACTGTTACGCAGGCCAAATTCTTCGGCTGCGTTAATAATTGTGCTGTCGGTTTTGTAAATAATGGTGTTGTGGCTATCCAAAGCTTGAGCGGATACTTTTTCGCCTGGTTGGACGTCCAAAAAGCGGGCAAAATCGGTAACATGATCCTGGCTGAAAAGGCTTTGCGGTATCAGGGTAAAACCATTAGCCGGCAAACCTACAACTACCTGTTTGTACTTGGCTGATAGGAGGTCGAGTAACTCCTGCGGGTTGGTCAACTCGTCCAGAGGGTGCATATCGGCGCACGCAACCAGTTTATCCTGATCAGTAATCGCGTACGAAAATGTGGCTTTATCAATCTGTATCAATAAATTATAACGTTCGGCCTCATCAAGACTAAAGTTATCATCATGGTAGTTGTAATTGTATTCGCTCATGCCAGTTTAACAAAAGTAATATTTTTCGGCAGATACTTTAGATACCGCAATTAAAAAAGCATTGTTTGATTAAAAGCCCCGTCCGCCCAAAAATAACGTTAAAAGGATATAAATGAGCACTGGCCATAAAACAGACCTGGGGTAATAATCATCGTCGGGAAAATATTTCTTAAAGAAATATCTTGTCAAAACAATACCAGCTAAAATATTGAAAAATAGGGTTATACAAAATAATTGAAAAATAGGCATTATCTGGCTAAACGATGTTACCGGGGTGCCGCCTGATGCAAACTTTCGAAATGCTTCCAGATCGGGTTTAATATTAAGTGCCTTAACAATAAACAACAAAAGAACATTGCCCAGCAATAAAAATAGGATTACCTGGCTTATTACCCACTTATAGCCCGCTACCCATAAATTGATGATGAGCAATATACCTGCATATAATGGGCTGAATACAGCAAACCAGAATATGGCTCGCCTGGAATATATTTCAACATAGTCTCCTCCGGTTTCTTCTATTTTATCTTCATCAAATTCCATGGTCAAATTTATAAAAATGCTGATAAGTAATTAACTTATCGTCATTTTTGCAAAGTGACTGAATTTGATCATATACGTAAGGCCTTTCCGCATCAACCTACCGGGCAGCAACTGGAGTTGTTTAACCGCTTACATGAATTTTTGCTGAGCAATGATGGGGATGAGTGTTTTATACTCAAAGGGTACGCCGGTACGGGAAAAACCACGGTATTGGGCGCTTTAGTAAAGGCTTTAAGGGAGTATAAATATAAAGCCGTTTTGCTGGCACCTACCGGTCGCGCGGCTAAGGTAATCACCAACTATTCGGGGCGTAAAGCATTTACCATACACAAGCGGATCTATCGCAAAAAATCGGCTTTGACTTTGGATGATGGCTTTGCCATTGCAGATAACCTGGCCAGCGACACGCTCTTTATTGTAGACGAGGCTTCGATGATATCTGACGAGCCGGGCGGCCTAAACCGTACATCGTTGCTGTACGACCTTTTACGATACGTTTACAACGATAAAAATTGTAAACTGGTATTGGTGGGTGATACCGCCCAATTGCCCCCTGTAGGCTCTGAAAACAGCCCTGCGCTTGATGGAGGTTTGATGAAGGATAAGTTTGGACTAACCGTGTTTGGCTATGAACTGACTGATGTGCTTAGGCAGGGAAAAGACTCAGGGATACTGTACAATGCTACCCGCATACGTGATATTATCCGGGCAAAGGAAATAAGTGCCCCAAAAGTAGTCACCAAAGGATATAAAGATGTATTCCGGATGACGGGGGAGCGTTTGCCCGAGGGGTTGGAATATGCCTACCGCAAATATGGATATGATCGTACGCTGATCATCTGTCGCTCTAATAAAAACGCCAACCTGTACAATGGGCAGATCAGGAACCGGATATTGTACCGGGAAGAGGAACTTACTGGCGGCGACCAGATCATGGTGGTGAAAAATAACTACTTCTGGCTGCAGGAACAGGACGAAAGCAGCACAAACTTTATAGCCAATGGCGATATTGCCCGGATCAGGAAAATGCGCAGGATAGAGGATATGTATGGTTTCAGGTTTGCTGATGTGCAAATTGAGTTTATTGATTATGCGGAAGATCCGGTGCTGGATTGTAAAATATTGCTGGATACGCTGTATGCCGATTCCCCGGCCCTATCCCAGGCCGATCAAAAACGGTTTTACGAAGAGGTGATGAAGGATTATGAGCAAATGGTCAACAAAAGGGCTATGCACAATGAATTGAAGCAAAATCCCTATTATAATGCCTTGCAGATCAAATTTGCTTACGCCATTACTTGTCACAAGGCCCAGGGTGGGCAATGGGACGCGGTATTTGTTGATCAGGGTTATGTGACCGACGAAATGATCAACATGGATTTTCTGCGCTGGTTTTATACCGCCGTAACCCGCGCCACCACCGAGCTTTTCCTGGTTAATTTCGACGGTAGGTTTTATGCTGCTCCGGCCGAGGAATAGGCAAAAGTGGGTTTACATGGTTTACACTTTTTTATGGTTTACATATATTTAAATAGTTGGTTATCAATTATTTAAATTAAAAAATACTGTTATATTGTTGAATTTATGTTAACCCACTTTAAGCCATAAATTACTCGTATTGGATGGCACCTATTTTACCTTTATACCGAAAATATTGCTACCTTTAAAGCATAATTACTTTTACCACATATCAAACAAGGATTGCCAAAAATCCGGCCTGTTAAGCAGGTTATCAAGAGCACTGAACTATTAGTGCCAGTGTTTCCGCGAACTAAATTTTACATCATTTTTTTATCAATAGTAATGAAAATTACCAATCTGCAGGCAATGGCTGTATCGTGCATTTTACTGTGCTCCGGCTTGCCCGCCAAAGCAAATACCATTATGGATACTACAAATAATAAACAAAAAGTACTGTCATTTTATAAACTAATTGTTGGTCAGCGACGGGTCGAACTGATCCCTGAATTTGTGCAGGAAGATTATATTCAGCATAATACAACCGTAAAACAGGGTAGGGTAGGTATTACCGAAATGATCAATTATCTAAAAACGTTACCATTACCACCGGCCGGTGCCAAATCACCTATCATCAGGGCTATACAGGAAGGCGACCTGGTAGTGACCCATCTGGATATCGAATTTATGGGTAAGCGTATGGCTGTTATCGATCTGTTTAAACTAAAGAATGGTATGCTGGCCGAACACTGGGATGCGATACAAACGATGCCGGATCAAACCGGTATGGCTATAACCGCTACCAATGGAAGCAATGAAATTGACCAAAGTGCCTCTGCTACAGAAAGTAAAGCCGTTATTGATCAATTTTATCAGGCTGTAATTCAAAAAGTATCCGTAACTGATTTGATAAAGCCAGACTATGTGGAGCATGATCCAGCAGTAATTTATAGCGGTAAAGGCCTGGGTGCTTATTTGACCGCCGATAGTGATCGGCAAATTAAAATACACCGCATTATTGGCGAAGGTGATTTTGTTGTTGTTCAATCAGAGTTCAAACGAGCTGGAAAAGCTTTCGTATTTTATGAAATATTCAGGGTTGAGCATAGTAAAATAGCCGAACACTGGGTGGTAGAGCAGGCAATCCCGGATGGGGTGGAGCCGGATGCTATGTTTTGATACATCAACAAATACGTCATGCCGAACTTGTTTCGGTATCCCACAAGTAAAGCATAATCATGCTGGTTAACCTGTCCTGAGGGATCCTGAAACAAGTTCAGGATGACAAACAAGCACAACGTAAGACTTATGAAGTTTTTAAAACTTTGTAAGCCCTACGTTGTGCAAATCAAGTACGGCAAAAACAAAAGAGGCTCCAAATGAAGTGCACCCCAAAAGTTGGACAAAGTTAATTTAACTATTCATAATATGAGCTCGGTATTTTACCGGGCTCATTCCTTTTAGATTGAGTTTGA
>NZ_JABGNA010000010.1 GCF_013149275.1 Mucilaginibacter sp. SG564 | reverse complement strand
AATGTGAGTCACTAACCCGGAGCGAAGCATAGTTTACCCTGCTTCTTTCTCAATCAAATAATTCAATATAATAATTATGCTAATCTAAAGGAGCGTAGCGTGGCAATCCCCAATTAGCAGGGCCGCTCTGTAAATAGGGGATTGCCACGTCGTTCCTCCTCGCAATGACGTTAGGAGGGGGAATACCAGTCCAACAAAGTTCCTTCACTAAAGTTTACACAGAATTAATATCTTCTTAGTGTAACATATACATGACAATTGCTATTTTCCTAAAAAAATAAAAGTTTGGGGTGTAACATTTAATCTATTTTCGCCTCCAATTACGAAAATCCTTATAAATGAAACGTTTTTACATACTTATAGCACTTTTTTGTTTTGCGCTTTCGGCAAAGGCTCAGTTTGGTGTGGGGGGAAGTGGTCCAACAACTACGGGCCGTATATCGGGTACCGTAATTGATTCGGTTACCAAAAAACCAATGGACTACACTACAGTAGGTTTATATCGCAGCGGTGGTAAATCGCCCATAACTGGTGTGGTTACCGATGAGAAAGGTAATTTTAAACTGGATAATGTTAAACCCGGCAGTTATAAACTGGTGATATCATTTATCGGTTACCCGGCAAAAACTATTGATCCGGTGGTTACTACTGCGTCAAAGCCGGATAATAAAGTGGGCAATGTGCTTTTGTCTCCGGGTGCTCACGCGTTAGCACAGGTTAACGTAGTTGGCCAGGCTCCGCTTATCGAAAATAAGATCGATAAAATTGTTTACAATGCCGAAAAAGACCTTACCGCCGCGGGTGGTAATGCTACAGATGTGTTGCAGAAAGTACCTATGGTTTCGGTAGATATCAATGGTAACGTAGCAGTACGTGGTGACCAGAACGTACGTGTATTGATCAACGGCAAACCATCTGGCGCTACATCGGCCAGTTTATCAGATGTGTTAAAAACCATCCCTGCCGATCAGATAAAAAGTATTGAGGTGGTAACCTCTCCGTCGGCCAAGTATGATGCCGAAGGTTCTGGTGGTATCATTAACATCATCACTAAACAAAAAAATGTTTCGGGTATAAGTGGCTCCATAAGTGGTGGTGTTGGTACACGCCAAAATAACGGTAACATGAATCTAAATTATAATAAGAACCGCTTTAGTTTAGGCATCAACGCGGGTGGTAACTTAACCTGGCCGCAAACTTCGCTCACTAACTTTGATCAGGTATTGAAAGATGATAATGGCAATGAGATAACACATAACTTTAATAAGTCAACCAGCCGCATTAAAAGGCATGGGGCTATTGGTTCTGTTACAGCAGGTTATGAGTTTAACGCGTTTAATAGCATTAACTCTACCTTCAGGCTTAATGATGGTGGTTTTAATATCGATGGTAGTGGTGTTAATAATGCCAATTTGCTACAATATACAAGCCAAAGCATGTCACATAACCATTTTGGTGGTTTCGACTGGAGTTTAGATTATACGCATAAGTTTAAAAAAGAAGGTGAAGAGCTGACCGTATCCGGGCAATGGAGCCACAGTAATATTACTACAGATTATACCAACTTATTCACCGCGCTGAACCCAAGCCAAATCGGTGATAATAATGGTAAAAATAACGAGTATACTTTCCAGGCCGATTATACCCTGCCGGTAAATAAGTTGTTGAAGATAGAAGCCGGCGGTAAAACTATTCAGCGCCGTATTAACAGTAACTATGATATATTCAATACGGATGATCTGGGAAATGGCGCAGTACGTGATTCACTGAACTCCAATTTGTATGATTATACCCAAAATGTATATGCTGGTTATACCGTGTTAACTTTTACACTGCCTAAAAGCTGGTCGATATTAGCTGGTGGCCGTGTTGAGAATACCCGCATTAAAGGCGATCCGCAAAATCCTTTCCAGGATGCCAATAGCAACCTGTTCCAGAATTTGCAACCGTTTAGCTCAAGCTATACTACCTATATCCCAAGCTTAACTGTTCAAAAACAAATTGGTAATCAGACCATTAAATTATCATACAGCAAACGTATACAAAGGCCAAGCCTGCAGTTCCTGAATCCGTTCATTAACCGTAGTAACATACAAAACCAAAGTGTAGGTAACCCTAACCTGGCGCCTGAGGTATCGCAAACTATCGAGTTAGGGTATAATACCTTTATCAAATCGTCGGTACTGAACTTTTCGGTTTATTACAAAAGAACCAATAACCTGATAGAGGGTATCGCCGAAGGCTTGCCAGCTACCGAAATAATCAGCGGTGATACCGTTAGAGGTACACGTACCACCTACCGTAACGTTGGTCGCAATAATTCATTCGGTGCTAGTTTCTTTGGATCTGTAAGCCCGGTAAAAGCGTTGACTATAAGGGCAAGCATCAATGGTTATACTTATAGCCCAACTATATTTGATCAGTTTGCTGGCAGCGCTTCAAAAGTGGGTACTTATTTTCAATACACCGCTTTCGCCAGCGCTTCTTACCAGTTTGAACATAACTTCTTGGTGGAGCTGTTCGGGTTTAATAACTCGTCACGCAGAACTATACAGGGTACAAACCCGGCCTTTGGCATCTACGCGTTTGGTGTTAAGAAGCAGTTTATGAATAAAAAACTCGCTGTTGGCTTCAATACTGTACAGCCATTTGCCCGCGATAAACATTTCGACCAAAACATCAGCAGCCCTACATTTACCCAAACAAGCTCTACAGCATTTCCATTCCGCTCATTTGGTTTAACGTTTAGCTACAGCTTTGGTAAAACTACCTTCAGCAATCCTAATCAACAGAAAAAAGGCGTTAATAACGACGACCAGAAACAAGGTGATCAAAGCGGTGGCCAGGGTGGCCCAGGTGGCAGATAAGATGCAAGACTATTAGAGTCGTCAGGAATCAAGATAAGACAAGTAGGATGCAAGACTGTTAGAGTCAAGAATCAAGATAAGACAAGTAGGATGCAAGACTGTTAGAGTCAAGAATCAAGATAAGACAATAAAAAAAGCTCCCGATCATACATGACCGGGAGCTTTTTTTATTATTGATATGCAATCTTGATTCTTGACTCTAATAGTCTTGCGTCTATTTCCCTGCATCTATTCCTCTGCTTCTACATTGATACCTATCTGCTTTAGCAGCAGCGAAGCATTAAAAGTTTTACACTCGCCATGTTTGATCTTGTAATCAAACAGCATTTCGCCGTCTTTAACCTGGATATCAAAATAAAAATTGCGTACATAATCGGGGTATTTGGTTTCCAGCTGGGCAATCTGCAGATCGTGTGTGGCTACCATACCTACCGCTTTTTTAGCTATTAACTGTTCAATGACCGCTTTTGAGCCCAGGTATTTATCAACTGAGTTGGTGCCCCTCAGCATTTCATCTATCAGGAAAAATATTTTTGGTTCATTTTGCACCGCGGCCAGTAGCATTTGCAGGCGGTCGAGCTCGGCCTTAAAAGTAGAGGTGCTTTCGTTCAGCGAATCTTTAATCCGCATATAGCTAATGATGGTAATAACCGATACCTGCATGCTTTTGGCACATACTGGTGCACCGCAAAGAGCCAGTATAGTATTAATACCAATGGTGCGCAAAAAAGTACTCTTACCAGCCATGTTTGATCCCGTAATGATATCTACCTTAAAGGCATCATTCAATTCATAGTCATTGGCGATGCGCTTGTTTACGTTAATAAGCGGATGGGCCAGGCCCTGTGCAGATAGCGTATACGCATCACGGTCATCAATTAGTGGGAAATTCCATTCCGGGTAGTTGATGGCCAGTCCGGCTAAACTCAATAGCGCCTCAAATTCGGCAATTACGTCAAAGGCAACTTCCAGGCTTTCATTATTCTGGCGTTTCCAGTTCTCAATGGCTATAACCTGGCGTATATCCCATAAAAAGAATAAATTAAGCACAAAGGCTATGATCATATTCAAATGGTAATTGAGCTTATTGATCAGTGTGGCTAATTCTTTTATTTTGTTGGATATTTGTCCGGTTTTAAGTTGCTCAGCCAGGTGAGTGTTATACGCAGCCTGCCATTTTTCATCTTCAATGCGTTCAAAAACATCGGCATAATTGGCCAGGGTATTGCCTATCTTACCTGCTATCAGATCGGCCTTGGTGATGTACATGGCTTTGGAAAAAACCAGGCCCATATTGATGATGCCTACCAAAACCGCCACCAACCTTACTATGGGGGAAAACCAGGCTAACACTAAAAGTCCGGTGAACAGGTACGGCGCTATCCTGGTATAACGACTGAGCCATTTTTCACCCGGCATATTCAGTGGCATGTGCAGGTATTTAAAAAGATTGGGTAGCTGGTTCGCATCCTGTTTCAGGGCAAATACCAACCGGGTTTGGATATCCAGTTTCCAGTTGTTTTTCACGGCGATTTCCTGAACCGCAGCCTGCCGTTGCAGGATAACTTCTTTGGATGATGGCTTATCAAACCATCCCGCCAGCTTATTATTGCCGGTTGATGTAGCCGTACGGTTTACCAGTTGATAAAGGGAGGCATTGCCAAAAATGTCCAGATCAGCCGTGTAATAGTGTTTCTCGTTGCCAAACCGGGTGCCATCGTTATAAATACTGGCATGGGTTAATATGTTATCGATCTCGTTAAGATTCACCTTTTGCAGGTCCTCAAAATATTGTTTCTGGCGCTCATACTTGCTTTGGCGCGACACCAGCCAGGCAAAAGCGAAAACAAGTACCACAAACGCAACGGCTACAATACTAAAATTATCAAACTGTACAGCAATACAGATAGCCACTACAATAAGCGCGAAGATACTGAGCCGCAACAGGGAGTAGGTATTGGCCAGTTTTTTATATTTACCGGCTTCCTGACCGGCCGCGGCAGCACGTTGCTCATAATCGTTAATAATATCCTGTTGCATAATTGGTGTTAAAAAAATTGTGGCTAAATAAACACATATATTTTAAATAAACGTTTATTTGTTCAATATATGAAGATCACTTTTTTAACAGTTGGTAAAACCGAAGATGCTTATTTAAAAGAAGGTATCGACAAGTATGTAAAGCGCCTGAAGCATTACACCAAACTGGAATTGGTTGAAATTAACGAACTGAAAAACACCAAAGCCCTCAGTGCCGAACAACAGAAGGCCAAAGAAGCCGAGCTGATACTCAAAAAGGTAACCCCGCTCGACTATCTCATTTTACTGGATGAAAAGGGCAGTGAATATTCATCAACCCAGTTTGCTGCATATATCAATAAAAAAGAGATCAGCTCATCGGCCAATATGATATTTGTTATCGGCGGCCCTTATGGTTTTGATCAATCCGTTTATCAGCGGGCCAATGATAAAATATCGCTGTCGCGCATGACTTTTTCTCATCAGATGGTACGTTTGTTTTTTGTAGAGCAGCTTTACCGCGCTTATACCATTATTAAAGGCGAACCTTATCATCACGAATGATTTTGTCTGAACCATGATTCATAGGATTTTAGGATTAAGGGATTATTAAAAAAATCGTGGTAATCCTTTAATCTGATAAATCACGGTTCAGACAAACCATGCACATTTTTTTCCAATTGTGAACTTCTGATTAAGACAAAAATCTGCATAGCTGATATTTGCATATCTGCACATCAAAAATCCTATCTTTGTTGTATGTCAGCAGGTCACGATCATTCACATGCAGGTCATCATCATCATGACCATGCTCCCAAACTGGATCATTTGAATACCGCGTTTATCGTGGGCATCCTTTTGAATTCCATTTTTATAGTAGTTGAGGTAATAGCTGGCTTAACAACGCATTCGTTATCGTTATTAACCGATGCCGGTCATAACCTGAGCGATGTGGCCTCATTAGCCCTGGCGCTTCTGGCCTTTAAGCTCACTAAAGTAAGTGCCAATAGTAAATACACATATGGCTATAAACGGTCTACCATCATCGTATCGTTTTTTAACGCGCTGATCCTGTTTGTGGCGGTTGGTTTTATTTTGTATGAAGCCGTGGTACGTTTCCTGAACCCCGAAGTAGTATCGGGCGGTACAATGGCCTGGGTGGCTTTTATTGGTATTGCCATTAATGGCTTTACTGCATGGCTTTTTGTAAAGGATAAGGATAAAGATCTGAACGTAAAAGGCGCCTACCTGCATATGGCGGTTGATGCCATAGTTTCATTTGGGGTAGTGATATCTGGTTTGATCATCTATTTCACCAAGATCTATTGGATTGATAGCGTAGTGAGCGTAATTATAGGCATTGTGATATTACGTGGCACCTGGAGCCTGCTTAAAGATAGCCTGCGCCTGGAAATGGATGGCGTGCCTGCCGAAATGGACCTGGAAAAAATCAAAGCCGAGCTGATGAAAGGTAAAGGCGTGGTTGATGTGCACCACATGCACGTATGGGCGCTGAGCACTACCGAAAACGCGCTGACCGCCCACCTGGTGATCAAACCGGAAGCCATGGCCGAGTTTGATAATATTAAACACGACCTGCGCCACCGCCTGGAACATCTTGATATAAACCACAGCACCTTTGAACCTGAGTTTGCCGACGAAAAGTGCAAACAACCGGAGTGCTTGTAAGAGATGAATTATCCATCTTCGTCGCGTCATTGCGAGAAGGAACGACGTGGCAATCCCCGATTTACAGAGCGCTCAAGTAACTAATATTATTCTTCAGAGATTATGCTGATAAGATATTGGTTCGAATTTCAATACAACCATTGTAGGGAGCTTCCTGGTGGATTAGGTTTGGGATGTGGTATAACCGCGTATAATTATGAAGATGCGCTCTTTTTGTTAAGTAAGGAGGTATTTAAAAACACCCCTTTAGCTCCTATAAAGAAAGTAATTGAAAATGTGGATATATCAACCTTAGAGGCGGGGCATGTTTTGCCTAATATGGTGCCACCTAACCTGAGGGGGATATGGTATCCTTTTGGTTACAATGTTTTTAAATAATTCTTACTAATTTAAGACCATTATTTAGCTTCCCATGAAAACAAACAGACGCAAATTTATAACCACTACGGCTGCTTTGGCGGCCGGTACCGTAGCAACATCAGCAATGACATTATCAGAGTATCAAAAAGACGAATTTCCCATAGTTCACCATGTATTTTTCTGGCTTAAGAATCCCGGTTCAATTGAGGACCGTGACAAGCTCGTAGCAGGAGTAAAAACCCTCGCCAAAATTGAAACCATCAAGAAACTCAAAGTAGGCGTTGTAGCCAGCACCGAAAAACGCGACGTGGTAGATAATAGTTGGGCAGTATCCGAGCTGATGTTCTTTAGCGACCTGGCCGGACAAGCCACCTACCAAACCCATCCCATACACCTGGAATTTATTAAAAATTGTGGTCACCTGTGGGAAAAGGTTATTGTGTATGATGCGGTGGATGCCGCTTAATCATTAACTATTCTGTCATCCTGAGCGTAGCGAAGGATCTATTGTTGAATTTGCTAAGAGCAGAATAGATGCTTCACATCGTTCAGCATGACAATGCTATTTACAACATAAAACAAAGCCCCGGTAGTAACTACCAGGGCTTTGTTGTTTTAAAGCGTATAGCTTATGCTTTTTTGGCCGGAGCTTTTTTAGCTTTCGCTTTTGGAGCCGCAGCTGGTGCTTCTTCAGCAACTTCTTCAACAGCAACAGGAGCTTCAGCGGCCGGTGCTGCAGCTTCTGCCGGTGCAACGGTTGGATCCGGCTCGTTAAAAAGCGGCAGATCTTTTAACAGTTGAAACCATGATATCACTTTTTTCATGTCGGAGGCATAAACTTTCTCTTCGTCATGATCAGGAGCTACTTCAAAAAAGAACTCCCTTAATTTTTTACCGTCAGCTTTAGCGTCGGGGATGTTAGCAGCGCCTTTCATCTGCTCAAAAACATCAGTCAGTTTAATATCATCATCAACCCCAAAAATGGTGATCTCGCTCAGCGCTGCCAATTTAGCGGTTGACAGATTGGCTACCAGTTTGGTTTTTTGCGCATCAAGGCTTTCCAGCACATAACCATTTTTGTTTTGCGCCAGGGCTTTCCATAAACCCGGTTTGCCCGATACGGCTACAATTCCTTGTAAATTCATTTGTTTTATCAGTTGTGAGTTTTGAGTATTGGGTTTTGAGTGAGGTGTTAAACTCATCACTCAAAACTCCCAACTCTTTATTAATTAGTCTTCTATTACTTCGATGGTTAAAATTTTATCGCCCTGACGGATAGCGTCAACCACTTCAACGTTTTCAACAACTTTACCAAAAACGGTATGGTTGCGGTCCAGGTGAGCGGTGTTATCGCGGCTGTGGCAAATGAAAAACTGTGAACCACCGGTGTTACGGCCAGCGTGAGCCATTGAAAGCACGCCACGGTCATGATATTGGTTGTCACCGGTTAATTCGCAATCAATTTTGTAACCCGGGCCACCAGCACCTGTACCGGTTGGGTCACCGCCTTGAATCACAAAGTTCGGGATAACGCGGTGAAAGGTCACGTTGTCATAAAATTTTGATTTCGCTAATTTTTGAAAGTTAGCAACAGTATTTGGGGCATCTTTGTCGAAAAACTCAACAGTCATATCGCCCTTTTCGGTTTTGATAATTGCTTTGCTCATTTTATTTGTTTTTTGGAAAACAGTTGGCAAAGGTAATAATTTTGAGCTGAAAGGGAAAAGGATTTTAGAGAGGTGAAAGGCGAAAAGTAAAAGGAGAAAGGTGTTCTCATTTCATTTTTTACCAACCGTAATACATTCTGTGTTTATTCGTTAAATTTGAAAATGAAGTATTTTAAATACCTTTTTGCTTTTGCCTTTTGCCTTTTGCCTTTTCTTACTCGGGCTGCTTCAATCCTGCTCCCGATGGATGATGAACAGAAGGATCACCTCAAATCATACGGCATTGCTTTCTGGACGCTGAAGAATGGCGAAGAGGTGGATTGGTTGCTGAACTATCGCGGCGGCAGCTTTATGATGAAGTACGATCAGAAGATTGAAGAGGAGTGTAAGGTACGTGGTGTAAGTTACCAGGTACTGGCTGATGCCAAAGTAAGCGAAATACTGACCGAAGTAAGCGATCCCTCGGTGAACATGGATGTGATCAAATTAGAAAAAGCACCCAAAATGGCGGTGTACTCGCCAAAGAGCAAAATGCCCTGGGATGATGCCGTTACCCTGGTGCTGAAATATGCAGAAATACCCTATGACGTGGTTTACGACGAAGAAGTAATTCGGGGTGATTTGCCTAAGTACGACTGGCTGCACCTGCACCATGAGGATTTTACAGGGCAGTACAGCAAATTTTATGGTGCTTACCGGTTTGCCCAATGGTATATTGATGATATGAAAGGGCAGGAAGAGCTGGCCCACAAACTGGGGTTTAAAAAGGTATCCAAAATGAAACTGGCTGTTGCCAAAAATATCCGTGATTTTTGTGCGGGCGGGGGCTTCTTGTTTGCGATGTGCTCGGGTACCGATACTTTTGATATTGCCCTGGCCGCGGCCAATACCGATATCTGCGAAAGTATGTTTGATGGCGATCCGGCAGACCCGGACGCGCAGTCGAAACTTGATTTTACGCAAACCTTCGCTTTTCAGAACTTTGCACTGGATATGAACCCTATATCGCACCAGTTTAGCAATATTGATGTAACCAGTACCCGCCAGATTGATCGGACGCGTGATTTTTTTACGCTGTTTGATTTTTCGGCCAAGTGGGATGTGGTACCCAGTATGCTTACGCAGGATCATGATAAGGTGATCAAGGGTTTTATGGGATTAACCACCGCTTTTAACAAAAGCATGCTGAAGCCCGGTGTAACCATTATGGGCGAAATGAAAACCGCTAACGAAGCCCGCTACATCCACGGCGAATACGGTAAAGGGCAATGGACATTCTACGGCGGTCATGACCCTGAGGATTACCAGCACGCGGTAGGTGACCCACCAACCGACTTGAAACTGCACCCCAATTCGCCAGGTTATCGACTGATCTTAAACAACGTATTGTTCCCGGCAGCCAAAAAGAAGAAACAGAAAACTTGATTATTGGAGTGCGTGTGGGCTATGAGAGCGGGGCATGGGTGTGAAGAAGATCTCGTTGTTCAATTGAAAAACAAGGATCTCTTCTGTTTTTAAAAACAACGCTCCCGCACTAACACTGGCATCTCACACTTAATTATAAAACGTCCAGCTTACACCGAATTTGAGGAGGCGGTCCTGTTGTGGGTATCTGTTCACGGTGTAATATCCCTTGCTTGACAGGCCCTGGTTGGCATAATCATACATCAGGAATAAATTGGTACGTTGCAAGGTGGCCTTGAAATATACGGATGCTACCGGATACGATGAGAAGGTAACATTTGGTCCGTTATAAAACTGGCCTAAACCAACCGCGTACGATGGCGCCACATATTCTGAATTATAACGCACGCTTACCCCAAACGCCGATTGCAGTACGTTGAAAAATGTTTTGGTGAGATACAGGTTACTGTATGTATATATCTCCGGTGTGCGCAGGGTTGATTGATAGTCGGTTTTTTGATAAACCACAAAATTATCAAAATGCAGATTGCGCCATTGTAAACTTTTGCCAACGCTTATCTTCAATAAGTTAATATCGCTGCTGAGTTGTGTCGGGTGCGCGTCGTTACCACCATCCTGCGCGGTAAAGTACAGGTAATTAGATAGTAAAAAATACTCCACCTTTACATCAAACTGTAAGGGGGCATTAATGTAATTGAAGGATAAACTGGTTGTTTTTTGATTGCTGAAATCATTGTGGAAAATATAATGATTGGATATCCAGTTGGTATACACCAGTGGTGGCGAACTATTTTGGGTATAGGCTTCTAAAATAACTTTACCTACCCTGCCTCCTCCGGCCAGGTTAAGTTTGGCATCGTACAAATAATTACCAAAATCGCGGCCCTGCACTATCTGCCTGAAATCGGCATCCAAACCTATACGATCGCTAAAACGGTAACCCAATTTGGCCTTAAGGGTAATATCCTGAAAAGTAGTGTTTTGTACCTTATCCTGGTGAAGGTATTTGGCTCCATACTGGTTCAGGGCGGTATCGCTCACAAATTGGGCGTAATGCCAAAAATCGTGTACCAGTCCCAGGTCAAGTTTTAATTCGTTCTTAACAAACTTAACCGATTTGCTGCGCAGGTAAAAGCTATACGAAAACTCATTCTGAATGTGTGTATATACCGTCGAATCGCGCGAGCGATTATTGCTGTAGTAATAATCTGGAAATACGTTATAAGTATCAACGCCGCTTTCGATATAGTTATACCTGCCACTTTTAATGTTGAGCGTATGTGCCACACGCTGTGTAGGTAAAACCTTGGAATTCTCTTTACCCTTATTCAAACTGTCAATACGGCCCAGGTAGTAAAACTGTTTAATATATAAGCCTTTGTCGTTCCAGTTCTCGTAGCTGTTGGGTAAACGGACGGGGGCGTTCGCTTTAAAGAATACGGAGCCCGGAGCGCTTGTAAAAACTGAATCATTTAATATGGATCCGGTTTCGGGGGCTTTCAGGTTGTTAAACGTGGCGTTTGCCAACAAATTATAACGCTTGCTTTTCGACTCGTACCAGGTAAATATAGCCGCGTTTAAACCGCTTACGTTTTGCCCCAATACACTACTGCTGCTATAATAACCTTTGGATCCGTTAAAATTTAAATTAAAGCCCACATTCCAGTTGGGTTTAATATTTTGGGTATGGATTACCTTAAATATCTGTTCGGCCGAACTGCCAAATCCGTTAAAAAGCGATAGGTTGGAGTAGGCTACCCTGGTATTGTAATAATTGATATCCTGCGGTTGAATGGTATAAATATCAAGAGCGTGCAGGCCTACATCAAACCCAATGGTTTTAGAGGGTTCAAACAAGAGGCTCCTTTGCGCAAGCCCGGTATAACCCAGGTGTATGCGTGGGTTCCGGGGATCAAGCAGCGGGCTGTAATACTCAAAACGACTGATACCTGTATCGATAGCAAATGTCTGGGTACTATCGTTAAGCATCTTTTCGTTGGTTACACGAATAAATTTTGAAGTGTAAATAACAGAGTCGTGCTTATTCTCTTCCTTTTTACGCAGACTATCCAATAACTCGTCATCGCTCACCGCCCTGGTTTGTTTGATGGTGTCCCGGGTAGGTAAGGGGCGTTGCCGGCCGGTTTGGTTGTATTGTGCAAAAGCGCTATGTACCGATAGGCACAGCAGGAACAATAAAATATATTTGAGCGGCCTACGTGGTGTTAGAGTCAAGATATTAGCATCAGGAATCAAGACAAAAGCCTCCTCATGTAAACGATGATGCTGTAATGCCCTGTTGAAATATTTTCTTTTATTCACTTTAAAAACTCTTTTCTTGACTCTTATCTCTTGATTCTAATATTCTCGTTCTTATCTTCAACTACCGGCTATAAGTTCCTTAAGTATCATTGTTAGTTTGGGCTCGGCCTCTTCGGCAATTTTTATAATATCTTCAACAACTACCGGTTCAAGCACATCAGTAAAACCTTCATCGGTTAATACCGATATTGCGAATACGGGCAAACCCATATGGTTGGCCACTATAACTTCGGGCACGGTGCTCATGCCAACGGCGTCGCCGCCAATAATGCGTAAATAGTTGTATTCTGCTTTGGTTTCCAGGTTTGGCCCGGTAACAGCTACATAAACTCCTTTATGGCAAATAATATTGTTGGCTTTGGCTATTGTTAATGCTTTATCTATCAACGTACGCTGATAGGGCTGGCTCATATCCGGAAAACGGGGACCCAGCTCATTGTCATTACGCCCAACCAAAGGGTTATGTGGCTGCAGATTAATATGATCGGCTATGATCATCAGTTCGCCTTTTTTAAACTCCGGATTAAGCGAGCCACTGGCATTTGAAACATACAGCGATTTAATACCCAGGTATTTCATCACCCTTACCGGGAAAGTGATCTGTTGCATGCTGTAACCTTCGTAATAATGTAAACGACCCTGCATGGCCACTACCTTTTTACCGGCCAGCGTCCCAAAAATCAATTTACCCGAGTGAAACTCCAGAGTCGAGATCGGAAAATCGGGAATGTTGGAGTACATCAGTTGTTTTTCAACCTCTATTTCTTTTACCAGGCCGCCAAGACCGGTACCTAAAATAATGCCTATTTCGGGTTCAAAATCGCCAATGCGGTTTTTAATGTATTGGGCTGTGCTTTGAATATTTTCTAACATAATCTGTTACTAATTTATCAAACTGTTTTTGTTGGTTATTTAAAAACTCAATGCCTATGGGCAATACCAAAATATTAAGTTTTTTCACCACCTGCTGCAGATCCTGTTCCCCTAAACGCTGCGCGTCCTTTTCTGTTGTGATGATCAGTTTTTTTTGTGCAGTGCAGGCCAAAAAATCATCGGCAAGTTTACTGATATTTTTTAAGCTAAACTGGTGATGATCGGGATATTTATGATGGATAATGTGCTGAGTTTGTTTTTTTAAATGTTCCAGTAAAGGATAGGCATTGGCTATCCCCGTAAGCAGGAATATGGTTGTGTTAGCATCTATCACCGTATCGGTAGCTTTGCCGTCCATATCCTGAAGAGGCAAATAGCTTATCGATGTGAAAAAAACGTTTTGGTGTGTCAATGGATTTACTCTCTTTATAGCGGCTGCTTGTTTCTCCTCGCTCAAAACGGCCGGGCATTTACTGATCACGATAATATCGGCACGTTTGCGCCCGGCGAAAGGTTCACGCAGGTTACCCGCGGGCAATAGTAAACGAGGCTCGCGGATGCGATTATAATCAAACAGCAAAATGCTGAACCCGGGTTTCACGGCCCGGTGCTGGTAGGCATCATCCAGAATAATGAGATCGTGCGATGCCTGTAGCTGCTCAATCCCTTCCACCCGTTTTTCGGCCACGGCTATGGTAACGTTGGGGAATTTGTTTTTGAATTGTGCCGGTTCATCGCCTATATCCGAAGCTTGCGCCTGGGTGTTAGCTACCAGGAAACCTGTTGTTTTACGGCCATAGCCCCTGCTCAAAGTAGCCAGTTTGTGGTTGCCTTTCAGCAAACGGATCAGGTATTCTGTCATCGGGCTTTTGCCTGCGCCGCCTACATCCAGGTTACCCACCGCTATCACCGGCAGATCAAATTCCCTACTTTTCAATATACCCACATTGTAGCACCAGTTGCGGATAAGCACCACCAGGCCATACAATAACGAGAAAGGGAATAAAAGCCAGCGGAGGTATATCATAGGTAATACAAAGATATAAACGTTTGTATCTTTTTTAAGATACAACTATGACCGGTCCTGGGTTGCTGCTTTTGATATGTTTTTTTACGAGGGGAGTAAGTTTTGTTAACTCCTGGTAAGTATTAATTGGTGCAGAAAGCACAAATACTCTGATCGTGTAATGTTTGAAATTTTGTTGATGCTGTAAATTTTTATCAAAGGTTAACAACGCATCAAAATTTTCCTGCACCAAAAGTTTCAACAAGGCGCCATTTTTTACCCCGTTCCATCCTTTGTCTGTTACGGTATAAATTTCATGTTCAGTAAAATCAAGTTTGAGTTTCTTTTGCAGATTTTCATCAAGCAACAGCTTCATAGAGTTTGACAATGTCTTTTGAAGTGATGATCTTATTAGCAAGATCCAATAAAGCAACAGCTTGTTCTTTGGTTACAGAAGGAAAATCACCTAAAAAGTCATCTAAAGAAACGCCTGCCTCCAGGTGGTCAAAAAGAGATTCAACAGGAACGCGCGTTCCTGTAAAAACCGGCTGTCCACCTAAAATATCCTTATCGATATTGATAACTTTTTGAATATCCATAGATAAAGATACGAATATTTGAGTTGGTGAACATTACTTTGTCCGCCATTTATCAATCTCTTTGCGGGTTTGTTCAATAGTTGCAACTTGCTCGTCGGTAAAAACCGGGGCATCCAATAGAAATGACCTTAGATCTTTTTGTGGAGTATCTTCTGCAGACTCTTTTTCCAGCTCCTTTTTAAATCTTAGTAACTGATCTTTAGGGAGCTGCTTTACGATCTTAATCAAATTCTCAAAGCCTATATCAACCTGAATTTGCATGATCAAATTTACAAAATTTATTTAAATTAGTTTTTATTACACCATCCCTCATGAAGCTTAAACTACTTATACTTTTACTTGCTGTCACTTCAACCGTCTTTGCGCAAACCGATCGTAAGCTTACACAACCACTTAACGATGCGGTGAAGGGCTTTCACGGTCAGGTAGGCATTTATGTGCAAAACCTTAAAACAGGAAAAACGGCAGCTATTAATGCCGATACCTTGTTCCCAACGGCCAGCATGATCAAGGTGAGTATTCAATGTGGTTTGATGGATAAAATTGAAAAAGGCGAACTGCAATACAACCAGAAACTGGTTTACCGCGATTCATTGTTATACAGAGGCGAAGATATCCTGGGCTCCTTTAAAGATAAAGACACCATACAATTGAGCAAAGTAGCCCTGCTCATGATCACCATGAGCGATAATACGGCCAGCACCTGGCTGCAAAAGCTGGTGGGCGGCGAGTATATCAATAACTGGCTACAGCAAAACGGGTTTAAGGTTATGCGGGTGAATTCGCGCGTACCAGGCCGCGAAGCTATCCGCAGCATTTACGGCTGGGGGGTAAGCACGCCGTTTGAAATGTGCCGCCTGTTCACCATGATCAGACAGGGTAAAGCGGTGAGCGCTGCCGCCAGCGAGCGCATGAGCCGAAACATGGCACGTATTTATTGGGACGAGAAAGCACTGTCGCAGATACCTCCCTATATACAAACCATATCCAAACAAGGCGCCGTTGATGCCGCCAAATCAGAAACTGTACTGGTGAACGCCCCGCATGGCGATTATGTATTTTCGATCATGACCAATCATAATACCGACCAGCGCTGGGTACCCGACAATGAAGCCAGCGTGCTTATTAAAAAAATATCGGCCCTGCTATGGCACTACTTTGAACCAAGGAGTAATTGGAAGCCTGCCGAGGGGATAGATAAGTATATGAAGAATGAGTAATTGTTAAGCCAGAAGTACTGAGCCGGGAGTTTTAAGTCCAGGTCAAATAAAGCAAACTTGGCCGTCGCAGAGCGACAGCCATAGGGGTTGGGAAGAGAATGTTGTCGATTAAAATTCTCTTGAGCGTGTGCATGTAGTTTGGAAAGAGAGGTTCTATTTCTTTTTAATTAACACGCTTGACAAGATACTTTGTTAAATCCCTAATAGTAAACATCATTTCGATATATGTTTCTTCACTAAAGGGAATTGTTTTTGCTTCATTCTTAAAGCTAAGGAAACTTATTTTTTCATTATCTAATCTGCCATCTTCAGTGGTATCCACTATTCTGTGTGCCAAAATGTTTCTTTGTTGCGTTAGATAATCTAAATCATTATTCATGCTATAAAATTTCTTTGGCTCGGGGTGTACTCTGAATGATTTGTATTCATTATACCAAAGCAAATCATATTTCATTGCTAAATGAATGAATATTTGCCTTTTAGCATCGAAGCTTATTCTATTATCACCTAAAAATAATAGGTGCATATCTACAACTTTAGTTTCATCGCTTGTAAAATAATTAGTGATATATGAATCAACAAATTTTTCCATCCACGTCATTTCATTAATGATATTTCCCCTATATTTTGCCGCTAACGCATACATTTCTTCTGTAGTTCTCATAGTGATTATTGTTTGGGTTTAAATTGCCAAACTATGAATATATTTTCGATTAAATTGGTAATTTAAGAGGACATATGCTGATTAAAACAAATCCTGCCTTCGCCTGGCTGTTGCCGATAGGCATTGGAAAAAAAGCGGATGGCAGTGCGATTCCCCTCTTGAGAGGGGTGGAGGGGTGGGTTCTTCCGCTTTATGAACACCCCCCTGCTACAACACCATTCTACGGGCCCCTCTCAAGAGGGGAAGTTAACATCCTCTATAATCCCGGCCTGGTTTCTCGCAGAGAGTCCTGGCTGGGTTTACATGTAAACCCGGTTTTTGATGATGGAATTTGTATAACTAATTTATTATCAACTATATAAATCAATGTTAACCTTGAAAAGTGTAAACCATGTAAACCCACTTTTTAGCCGTTGCCCGGCTCCAGCCGGGTGACCACTATTCCCAGGCCTCTGGCCTACGAAAAGCAAGATCATTCCTCATCTTTAAACACATTTTAGTAATATTTCTCTTCCTCGCCTCCAACATGCAAAGCGTTTTATTATAATTGGAAAATATATCAATGTGTGTTTCTGACACCTGCCAATTGCTGCCTTTACGATGAAAACAATATTTACTTTATTAGTACTGTTCCTGTTTGCTGTTACTGTAAAAAGTCAAACCCGCGCTAATTTATCGGGTACTGTGACTGGTGATAAAAGGCAGGCTATCGCCGGTGCTTCGGTTTACCTGCTCAATACCAATTATCATACTAATGCCGATAAAAACGGAAAGTTTGTATTCAGTAACCTGGATGCCGGTACCTATACCCTGCACATCAGCGCAGTAGGTTATGCTGCTAAAAACCAGGAAGTTAAAATTGGCGGCGGCAAGCAAACTGTTGATATCTCCTTAAAAGATGCAGCCAACCAACTGGATGAGGTTACCGTAACCGCCCAAAAATATGAGGAAGACGCACAGCGGGTGCCTATCAGTATTTCTACCTTAACGGCAAAACAGATACGCGATTACCGCCTGTGGGATCTTAAAGATCTGACAGCCATTGCCCCCAACCTTAACTCGGCCGGGCCCGGTGATAACCGCACCGTGAGCGGCATCAGGGGCATTGTGACTACTTCATATGACCCTGCGGTAGCTACCTATGTAGATGGCGTAAACCAGTACGGCCTCGATACTTATATCCCCCAATTGCTGGATGTGGAAAGGATAGAAGTTTTACGCGGCCCCCAGGGAACACTTTATGGTCGTAATGCTACAGGTGGGGTTATCAATATCATCACCAAACAACCCTCCAACACCCTAAGCGGTTTTGCCGGGCTCGATTTTGGCAATTACGGGCAGCAACGCTATACCCTGGGCTTGCGTGCACCGCTTATTAAAGACCGGTTATTTTTAGGCGTTGCGGGTGTTTACTCTGGTTTCAACGGTTTTTATACCAATACGTTTAACAACACCCATTTTGATAAGCAGCATTTCTTTTTAGGGAATTATTACCTCAAATTCCTGGCTACCTCCAAACTGGCCCTCACCTTAAATGTTAAAAATTATAACAACCGCAATAACGGCGCTTTCCCGCTGGCGGGTTCACCGGCCGATGCCCTGGCCAATCCGTTTAAGGTTGATCAGGATGCTACTACCAGAATGATCGATAATACTTTTCAATCCTCACTGGCTGTTAGCTATGCGGGGCGAGATTTTAACTTTACTTCCCAGTCGTCATATCAGGTTAATAACCGGTATTATACCACGCCTATCGACGGGGATTTTTCGCCTATTGACGGCATCTCGATCATTAATAATTATGGTGGCGACTGGAACAAGGTGAAAACCGGGATACAGGAATTCAGGTTTACTTCACCCGCTTCCTTAACTTCGGCATTGAAATGGACAGCCGGCGCCTATGGTTTTTATCATTATGCACCTAACCGCCAGGGTACCCATTTTGGTGCCGACGCAGCAGCCGTAGGTTCACCCATGACCGATTTTACCAGCATCAACACCAATACCGATCGTAACCTGGGCGTAGCCGTTTACGGCCAGGCCACGTATACTATAAGTCCGGAGTTTGATATCACTGCCGGGCTGCGTTATGATCATGAGCATAAAAAAGAAAGCATACTGGGCGAATTCCAACCCGACGGACAAGCGGCTGTAGTGACCCGGTCGGATACCTCATCAAAAGCCAACTTCAACGCTTTTTCGCCAAAGCTAAGTGTGGCTTATCATCTTTCGGCTAATAACAACCTATATGCCAGTTACAGTCGTGGTTTTAGGGCTGGTGGTATCACCGAGCTGGGATCCGACCCGTCGCAACCGCCGCTGTATACCTTTAAGCCCGAGTACAGCAATAACTATGAAATAGGATCAAAGAATAATTTTTTAGATAATAAACTGCGCGTGAATATTACCGCGTTTTATACCCGGGTAACAAACGCTCAGGTACCTACACTGGTATTGCCCGATGCTATTACCATTACCAAAAATGCAGGCAAGCTAAGCAGCAAAGGCGCCGAGCTGGAGCTGAGCGCCACGCCGGTAAAAGGCCTGGCCTTGGATTATAATTTTGGATATACCCATGCCCGCTATACCAGCCTGTCCATAGGTAGTAACGGGCAGATTGTGGATTTGAAAGGCAACCACCAGATCTACACGCCTGATATTACATCCATGCTGGCTGCACAATATAGCTATGACCTGGGCGGCCCTCAAAAAGTAAAGCTGGTGGCCCGCGGCGAATGGCGCTACCTTGGCGATCAGTATTTTGACCTCGCTAACCAGATTAAACAAAAAGCCTATAGTAAGTTTAATGCCAGGCTGGGTGTCGATACCAAAAACTTCAGCCTGTTTTTCTGGGAAAGTAATATCGCCAATAAAAAATATATGGACTATGCCTATGACTTTGGTGCATCGCACTTAGGCAACCCGCGTACCTATGGCGTATCATTAAGCACGAGTTTTTAGAGATGAAAAATAATATCGAACACTGAATGTCGAATTTTAAATAATGATTTAACAAAGAATCAGGAAATCCTGAAATCAGGAAGATCATGGTTCAGAAAATCAACGAAATCAACGACATCAAAAAAAATCAGCGGTTAACTTTTCATCTTCTTCAGCAAAGCCTCTACCACTTTTGGAAAATGGTGGTGCTCCAGCTGCTGACCTTTAAATTTGATCATCTCGAGGTTATCGCCCGGTTCAATCCTGAATTTAGATTGGTGAATGATCTCGCCTTCATCAAATTGTTCATTTACAAAATGTATAGTGATGCCGCCTTCCTCTTCACCGGCCTCCAGAATAGCTTTATGCACGTTATCCCCATACATGCCTTTACCGCCATACTTGGGTAGCAGGGATGGGTGAAGGTTTATGATCTTGTTAGGGAAAGCTTTTAGTAATGACGCGGGTACCAGCCATAAAAAGCCTGCCAGTACAATAAGGTCAACCTGCAGGTTTTTAAGCAGCCTGATCACATCGTCGGTGTCAAAAAATTCATGCCTGGTAAATATGTGCGATGGCACTTCAAAATTGTCGGCCCGCTGTAATACATAAGCCTGAGGGTTATTGGTGAGTATCAGCACTACTTCGGCATCGGCATTGCGTTTAAAATGCTCCATTAACTTTTGGGCATTTGACCCGGAACCTGAAGCAAAAATGGCAATTCGTTTCTTCATTAAAATTTGGGGCTTTTCAAAGGTGATGATGTTACCTGTAAATGTTTATTTATAGGGATTTGTTTTATGTTGCTGGTAATTTTATTATAACAAATTACATGTATCATAATCCAAATATAAAAGTTTACTTATTGTGATACTCTTTTTTGCTTGATAAATCCGTACCGCATAATTCTCCGTTTTGAGGTTGGTGAATAATTTGGCTGTACATCGCCGGTTTGTAGTACCAGCGAATAAACCCCAAGCGTTGCTATCTGCGCATTGGTAAAAGGCTGTCTTGATTTTACTTCCTTGTTAACATTGCCTGTGGTATCCTTACAAGTCATATCTGAATTGATGAAAAGCCGGTTTGCAGTAAGCGACCAGTTGCCGGTTGTTTTTTGCGCCAGGCATGAAAAATTCACAAAGGTACAGGTATTGTTGGTATTGAAAGTGAATGTCTGGGTCGAGTCGCAACCAACATTCAGATTGATTGCAGAACCTATTTGCGTATCGCCCACATAGTTGCTAACCTGTATGGTAGCCAGCAGCCAGGTGCCGGTTGTAAGCAGGTGCGGTATGTTACTGTCTGAATCCTTTTTACAGGAGTTACAGAGCAGGTTAATGATAACTAAACCTAAAACAAAAACTAAAGGGATTTTATTTCTCATAGAAAATACACAGGCAAAAATAAATATTCCCGGTTATTAGTTGGCAACCAGTATGTAATAATAACTCTTTTAAACCAAAATTATTTTAATAAGATGGTTTAGCCATTTGCCCCTTAAATAAAATAGGAGCCGGATATTTTATTTTTACTTTTGAGTTTTTCACGAAGTATTTTTAGATTAAGGAGTTCAAGAATGCTTCGCCGTTTTGACTTTTTACTTATCCACCATGCGTATACCCTTTGAAAAACTGAAAGCCGAATTTAAACGAATATTGCTCAATCTTGATTTTAAAGAAGATAAAGCCGAAAAATGCGCTACCATTTTTGCCGAAAACAGCAGGGATGGGGTGTATACACACGGACTTAACCGTTTTCCGGTTTTTGTGCAATTTGTAAAAGGGGGCTGGGTTAAGCCCGATGCCGAACCTGTAAAAGAAGCCAGCTTGGGTGCTATTGAACAATGGAGCGGTAATTATGGTCCGGGAATGTTGAGTGCCGGTATATGTATGAACCGTGCCATGCAACTGGCTAACGAAAATGGCATTGGCTGTGTGGCCATCAAAAATACCAACCATTGGATGCGTGGTGGTACCTATGGCTGGCAAGCTGCCGAAGCCGGCTATATCGGCATTTGCTTTACCAATACCATTGCCAACTTACCGCCCTGGGGTGGTCTCGATCCGCGTTTGGGTAACAATCCCCTGGTGATAGCTGTACCCCGCAAAAACGGGCATGTGGTGCTGGATATGGCCATCTCGCAATATGCAGTGGGTAAATTAAAACAGTACGAAGCAAGCGGTGAGGAACTGCCGCTGCCCGGTGGCTATGATAGTGAAGGACACTTAAGTACCGATGCCGCGGCTATCCTGCAATCGGAGCGGGTGCTGCCCATGGGCTTTTGGAAAGGTTCCGGACTTTCACTGGTGCTCGATCTGCTGGCTACAGTTTTAAGTGGCGGTAACTCCACCGCCAGGATCAGCAAAGAGAAAACAGAGGCTGGTATTTCGCAGGTTTTTATCTGCATAAAACCCAAAGATGATGCGCAAACCGATACCCTTATTGAGGAGATTATCAGTTATACCAAAACCAGCCGGCCCGAACATGCCGGAACAACCATCTCTTATCCCGGCGAAAACACACTGAAAACCCGCGCCAAAAATCTGAGCGAAGGTGTTTTGGTTGACGAAAAAATATGGAACACCGTGCTGGGCCTTTAGGAGAGAGCCAAGAGATAAGAGTCAGGAATCAAGAGACAGAAGGTAGCCGATTAAAAGTCAAAAGTTTGGAGAGTGTTCCATTCTTTTTTGGGAAGAGAGAATATCATTGATTTATGGTACTCTGTAGGAGTAAGAACTTTGTAGGAAACAAAGGCATAAGTATTTAGCATGCCGTAGGTATGCAACCTGTTCTTAATAGGTCACGCCGAATTTATTTCGGCATCTCACCTGCAAAGTTGCAGACAGGGATGGTTTTAAACCTGCTGATGGGGTGCTGAAACAAGTTCAGCATGACCTGTATTTTGTTCAGCCCTTGGTCGGTGTTATCACAACACCATTTTTATATTGATTCCTGACTCTAATCTCTTGCTTGTCTCTTACTCCCCAATCATCATCCCCTCAAACTTTTCCCAGAAACCATCGTGCGGAACGGGAGCTATGATGGTTACCGGTTCGTTTTTAACTGGATGAACGAAGGTGAGCTTGCGGGCATGCAGGCAAATGCTTTTGCGCAGACTGCCGCGTGGGTAGCCATATTTATTATCGCCAACAATGGGAGTGCCCAGGGTTGATAGCTGTACCCTGATCTGGTGCGGTCTACCGGTTATCGGATCAACCTCAATAAGGTAGTAGCCATTAAGTTCACCAACCAGTTTGTAGTGTAATTCGGAGCGTAAACTGCCCTGAACTTCTTTGTCATGCGCTTTGGTTACGTTTTTTTGCGAGTTTTTTACCAGCCAGTGTACCAGGGTGCCCGCCTCGGGTTGGGGGCGCTTACGCACCACAGCGTAGTAGGTTTTGTGCATATCGCGGGCTTTGAACATTTTGTTAATGCGGTCCAATGCCTTGCTGGTTTTGGCAAACAGGATAACGCCGCTTACAGGGCGATCCAGCCGGTGCACCACGCCTAAAAACGCGCCGTTGGGTTTGTTGTATTTTTTGGCGATATATTTTTTAACCTTTTCATCCAGCGGTTCATCACCGGTTTCATCAACCTGTACAATATCACCGGCGCGTTTGTTTACGGCAATAAGGTGATTGTCCTCATAAAGGATATCCTTATCGGTAATATCATAACTGGTATAATTAAATTCGGGACGCATGTTGTGTTTAGTTCATGGTTCATAGTTGATGGTTCATGGGAGCTTCAAAATTGGCTATGAACAATGAACCATCAACTATGAACTAATTAATATTGTTCCTGTTCGTTCGGGAAACTTTTTGATTTAATGTCGCCAACATAGTTTTTGATGGCGCCGTTCATCTGCTCGTATAAATTGGCGTACTGGCGTAAAAAACGGGGTTTAAAACCTTTGTTAATACCCAGCATATCATGTATCACCAGTACTTGTCCGTCGCAATGCTGCCCGGCACCTATGCCAATGATAGGTATCTGAACGCTCTCGGTAACTTCTTTAGCCAGTTGTGCCGGTATTTTTTCAACTACGATGGCAAAGCAACCCAGTTCCTGTAATACCAGAGCATCTTCTCTCAGCTTCTGCGCTTCGGCCTCTTGTTTGGCACGTACGGTGTAGGTGCCAAATTTATAAATAGATTGTGGCGTTAACCCTAAGTGCCCCATAACCGGTATACCGGCGGTCAATATACGGGTTACCGATTCGGCTATTTCAATACCACCTTCCATTTTTACGCCGTGTGCGCCCGATTCTTTCATGATCCGGATGGCCGAGTTGAGAGCTTCTTTAGAGTTACCCTGGTACGAACCAAATGGCAGATCGACTATCACCAGCGCGCGTTTGGCCGCGCGTACCACCGATGATGCATGATAGATCATCTGATCGAGCGTTATAGGTAGTGTAGTTTCATGACCAGCCATAACGTTCGAGGCCGAATCGCCTACCAGGATGATGTCCATACCGGCATCATCAACAATGGTTGCCATGGAGTAATCATAAGCAGTAAGCATGGCTATTTTTTCGCCACGGGTCTTCATTTCCTGCACAGTATGTGTAGTGATCCTTTTAACTTCTTTATGTATTGACATGTTTTATTTCGGATTTCGGATGTTCGATATCGGATTTATGTTTCCGGTATGCAAAGGTTACTATTAATTTCGGAATTCGGAATTTCGATTTCGGATTTTGTCTGAGCCTTGATCTAAACAGATTAAAGGATTAATATGGTTTTTCGTCCCTTCAGGGTCTCTCGCAGAGAATCCTGAGGGGACTTAAATTCGCATTTCGGATTTAAGTTTTGAATAAATATTGAGGTATGAAATCTCAAATCCGGGATTAGGACTTAGAAAAATCCAAAATCCCACCTCCGAAATCCGAAATCAAAAAAAAATCCAAAATCCCACATTCGAAATCCGAAATAAAACTGTATTTTTGCGCCGTGAATCAAGAAGTTCCTTACTTCAATATTTCTATCAGTTTTCACGGGGCTTTGAACCAGGCGATCCGATTTATTAATCCTTTCAATTTTTTTGATAAATGACATACTTCACCAAATTACCGGCTGTACTATTATTGGATGATGGAACCGTTTTTTACGGTAAAGCCGCAGGGAAGATAGGTACTACTACCGGCGAAATATGCTTTAATACCGGGATGACCGGTTACCAGGAAGTTTTTACAGATCCATCCTACTTTGGCCAGATCATGGTGGCTACCAATGCGCATATTGGTAACTATGGTATCAGAGATGAAGAGGTAGAATCCGGAAATATCCAGATAGCGGGTTTGGTTTGTAAAAACTATAACATCGCTTACAGCCGTAAACAGGCCGATGAATCGATACAGGATTACTTCCAGTCGCAAAACCTGGTAGGTATATCTGATGTGGATACCCGCCAACTGGTACGCCATATCCGCGATAAAGGCGCCATGAATGCCATTATCTCTTCGGAGATCCTGGATATTGATGAGTTGAAGGCAAAACTGGCCGAAGTACCATCAATGGATGGACTGGAACTTTCATCAAAAGTATCAACCACAGAAGCCTATACTTTTGGCGATGAAGAAGGAAGATACCGTGTTGCCGTGCTCGACCTGGGTGTGAAGAAAAACATCCTGCGCAATTTTGACGATCGTGATGTTTACGCCAAGGTTTTCCCGGCAAAAACCACCTTTGAAGAAATGGAAAAGGATTTTGCCCCAACAGGTTATTTCATCTCCAATGGCCCTGGCGACCCGGCTGCTATGCCTTACGCTATTGAAACGGTAAAAAAAGTTTTGGCCTCTGAAAAACCGATGTTTGGCATTTGTCTTGGTCACCAGCTACTGGCTTTGGCTAATGATATCCCAACCAAAAAAATGTTTAACGGTCACCGCGGTTTAAACCACCCTGTAAAAAATATTATTATCAACCATTGCGAGGTAACCTCACAAAACCATGGTTTTGGCGTAGTGCCTGAGGCTGTACGCGCCTCTGACAAGGTTGAGATCACCCACGTGAACCTGAACGACCAATCGATAGAAGGTATCCGTGTAAAAGATAAAAAAGCATTCTCGGTACAATATCACCCGGAATCATCACCTGGTCCGCACGATTCAAGATACCTTTTTGATGATTTTATCAAATTGATGTCTTAAAGATATGCGGATGTGCATATTTCAGATGTGCAGATGATAAAAAGCCTTTCAAGTTTAGCTTGAAAGGCTTTTTTGTATGGGGAGCGTACACATAAAAAAAAACGCGTCATTGCGAGGAGGAACGACGTGGACAACCGACCAGAGGGAGCTCATTAATACCGATAAAAAAACAATCAAAAAATTAATAATCCCCTACTTACAGAGTCGCCCTGTATAGTGTAGAGATTGCTTCGTGCCTCGCAATGACGCGCAGGGGAAATGTCCTGTGAATAGGTGAGTCTTTGCTCAAAAGTGCAAAAATCCCATAGTCTAAAACCCCTTGCTCTTTACTCCAAAAAATCGTATATTTATAATACCCAAACGGCCCGGCTTTCATACAGATAGTCGGGCCGTTTGGGTAAAGGAAAACAGGTCAAAAATTGACTGTTTTATTCGTAGTTATTTGAAAGCCAATTATTTACTACTTTTTAAAGTTTTAAAACCGCATCAAAACCGCATTGAAATTTGTTAAAAAGTGTTAAAATCAATTTTTTTGAGTGGTTTTTGGCAAGAAATGGCCCGTTTTTGAATAAAAAAATGTTAAAATAAAAGGTTTAAAAAGTTTTTAGAGAGGGACTGACAGAAAAATTTTACCATATCAGTCTACGCTAAATAGTCAAAATTCAAAAAGTAAAATCGTTATGGCCGAGAAATTCTTATTGCAGGGCACCGTTAAGTGGAGCTATGATCATGAACTGGCCGAGGTATCCCAAACCAGGAAAATTATGACGGGAATGGCCTCATTTACACCGCCGCTGCACCACCATGAGGGTTACATCGCCCTAAGCGATACCGAAATTATTATTGAGAGCGATACGGATGAAGACCTGACCATTCCGCTGGGTGCCATCAGCCAGGTTTACCTGGGCTTTGATGATCTGTTCCCCATGGTATCAGTCAGGGGAGCCGGTTTGTTTTGGCAACCCTTAAGAATTGGTTACAGCGTATCGTCGTTTGAAACACAGTATATCTATGTTATTATCAATTTCAACGGTATATACACCCATGATAAAGAATGGTTTAATACCTTAACAACAATATTGCAATAAATTATTCACCACATTTTATTCTGCTATGCTACCGCTTAAAACATTGCTCTTACTAAGTTTAGTTTTTGTAACCCCCGTATTTGCACAGCAAAAAACAAATAATATACCCAAGGATGCCCTAAAAGGCGACTTTAACGGCGATGGCAAACCTGAATACGTTTGGGTGGTGAGGCCCAAAATAGCCGATAGCGGGGAGGATTGTGTTGGTAAATGCACTATTAAGATAGTGTCATCCAATCCCCAAATAACCCCTTTAGTAATACCCAATGCCATTGGCGGAACCATCACCAACCTGGGTGATCTGAACGATAATGGTACTGATGAAATAGGCATCCTGCCCGAGTGGTTCACCAGTTGCTGGAGCCCTTATTATGTGTACACACTCGCCAACAAACATTGGCAGGCAGTTGTGCCTTCTTTCTCTACACACTGCAACCAGTGGGAAGCCGATGTTAAACCCATTGAAAAAGTGCCGGAAAAGAAGGGTTACGTTGTGATCAGGTACAGTGCATTTGAAAAAGAAGAGATCGTAACCAAAACTAAAATTGTCGCCATAAAATACCATCAGTTTTAAGTTGCTGTAAATAAGCTTTTTTTATTTTTATTTGGATTTATTCTAAATAAGGCATTACTTTGTTCCTATTGACTAAGGACATGCCTGTAAAAACAGTTTAAAATATAAAGTCCTGCTCTTGAGCAAATGCTGCGGTGCGATAGCTTTGCGGGCCGGGCAGGCACAACTTAATTAATATCATATGTGCGATTCAAAGATCATAAGCCAGGTTGGGGCAACAATAGTGAGCCGATGCTCGGAGTGCCGTTGCGTATTTATATGGAATAACAACCTGATCCTGAGCTTTTCGCCGGAGCAGTTTATACAATTCAGGGATTTTACGGTTGATCTTGATTTTGCCGAACACAGCCACTCCTTTCCCGATGGGCAGGAAAGGCTGGTGATGCGTACTCCTGTTAACGATGTACAATTAACTTTTACTACCGATGAGTGGGAAGATTTCCACGCTGCCATGGCCGAAGCAATTTATATGCAGGAGATCTATTCGTTGATGTATGATAATTGATTAAGAGTCAAGAGATAAGAGCCAAGAATTAAGATTCAGGAAAGTTGTAATAGTGTTGGATGACATGGCAATTATTATATACTGTTTGGCATTTTTGAAATTGTCTTGATTCCTGATTCTTATTTCTTGATTCTCTTCACAGCTTCCTGAGCCGCCATTTGTCCGGAAATAATAGCTGGCGGAACACCGGGCCCCGGCACCGTTAACTGCCCTGTATACAACATATTTTTAATGTGTTTGGCCCGCATGGCTGGCTTAAAAAAAGCGGTTTGCGCTAGTGTATTGGCCAGGCCGTAGGCATTGCCTTTAAAAGAATGGTAGTCGGCTTTAAAATCATTTAACGCGTAACTGCGTTTTACTACGATAGCATCACGGATATCCTGCCCGGTAATATGTTTGAAGCGGTTGAGCATCAGGTTGAAATATTTTTCCCGGATACTTTCGTCATCATGTAAACCCGGTGCAATGGGCATCAGAAAAAATAGGTTTTCGCCACTTTCGGGGGCTACGCCAGGGTCGGTTTTGGAGGTGCAGGAAACATAAAACAGCGGGCTGGTAGGCCATTGCGGCGAAGTGTATATTTCTTTGGCATGCAGCTCAAAATCCTCGTCAAAAAATAGATTGTGGTGCTGTATACCTGCTACTTTTTTGTTGGTACCGATGTAAAACAATAAACTCGAGGGAGACATGGTTCGGCTGTTCCAATATTTTTCGGTATAGTTATGATGCGATTTGGGTAACAGGTGCTGATCAACATGTTCATAATCAGCCCCGGCTATCACAAAATCGGCCTGAAACGTGCCCTGATTGGTCTTGATGTTATTGACCCTGTTGTCTTTTATTTCGATGTTGGTGACTTCGGTATTCAATTTTATGTCAACACCTAATTCTTCGGCCAGGCAAACCATAGCTTTCACAATCTGGTTCATGCCGCCCTGCGGGTACCAGGTGCCCAGGGCCAGATCGGCATAGTTCATCATGCTGTACATGGCAGGGGTGTTTTGTGGGGTGGCACCTAAAAACAAAACGGGGAACTCCAGGAGCTTTATCAGCTTGGGGTTTTTAAAATATTGGCGCACATGCTTGCTCATGCTGCTTAACAATTGCATGCTCATGCTTTTTTTGATGAGATTAAAGTCAATAAACTCGGTAATGGAATGGGAAGGGCGAAATACATACTCGCCCATACCAACTTTGTATTTGTAGGCGGCCTGTTTTAAAAACTCCCGCAGGCCTGTGGTACTGCCCTGTTCTGTTTGCTCAAAAAGAGCTTCCAGTTCGGCCATGCCGGCTGGCACATCCATTACATCATTGGGGCCGTAATAGATGCGGTATCCTGGATCTAAACGTTCCAATTGATAATAGTCGGCCGGTTTTTTACCAAACAAAGCGAAAAAGTTCTCAAACACATCGGGCATCCAATACCAGCTGGGCCCCATATCAAATTTAAAACCGTCTTTTTCCCAAATCCGTGCCCGGCCGCCGGGCTGGCCGTTCTTTTCCAGTATGGTAACTTTAAAGCCTTCTTTGGCCAGTACACAGGCCGCGGATAAGCCCGCAAAACCTGATCCAATAATAATAATGTGCCTACCGCTGTTCATATAGCTATGGAAGCCCAAGTTAAACAAAATGTTTTGTGGTCATAAAAAAACAATAACGGTTTGAATTTGTACTTTTGGGAATCAGCCCCAAGTGTAAATGATGAATCTGTACGACGAGACCAGTTTTGAATGCAGTAAATTGATAACCAATAAGTATAGCACATCATTCAGCTTGGGGATAAAAGCATTTGATCAAAAATTTCGGTACCCCATTTATGCTATCTATGGTTTTGTAAGGTATGCTGATGAAATAGTGGATACCTTTCATGAGCATGATAAACTAACGCTGCTCAGCAATTTCAAGAAGGAAACGTTTAAAGCTATAGATGAAAAGATCAGTTTAAATCCGGTTATACATTCATTTCAGCAGGTGGTTAACAGGTACGGCATCGAAACCGAACTTATTGACGCTTTTTTACACTCCATGGAAATGGATCTGGATAAAAAAGCCTATGATCCGGCCTGCTATGAAACTTATATTTATGGTTCGGCCGAAACGGTAGGGCTCATGTGCCTGCGTGTTTTTACGGATAACAACAAGGCACAATATCAATCGCTGTTATCCCAAGCCCGCAGCCTGGGCGCTGCTTTTCAAAAGGTAAATTTTTTGCGCGATATACAGGCCGATTACAAGGAGCGTGGCCGTACCTATTTCCCCGGCATCGATTTTAACAATTTTACCGAGCAGGATAAGGGCCGCATCGAAGCCGAGATTAAAATCGACTTTGAAAATGCCCTTGAGGGGGTAAAACAATTGCCCGCAGGTACTCGTTTAGGGGTTTATATAGCTTATACCTATTATCTGAAACTGTTTAAAAAAATAAGTTATACGCCGGCAAATGTTATCCTGCAAAAAAGAATACGTATTTCTGATATCCGGAAGATGGGTTTGTACGTTAAAGCTGTTTTACAACAAAAATTGAATGTGATTTAAGAGAATGAGGAGAAGTATTTTTTTTATAGCCGGAATGTTTTCGTTTTTGTTGATGATACAAAGCGTAAAGGCCGATGAGCCTAATCTGAAAAATATACGCAGGCAATTAAGGGAGGCCATTAATGATAGTAAAACCACCGATTCCCTTTATAAAAGCCTGAGCAGTATAAAAAACCGTACAGGTATTATTGATGGGTTTATTGCCGGTGTGCAGGCGCTGAAGGCCAAACATGCCTGGAACCCGTATTCCAAAATAAAGTACATCAAAAATTGCGAAAAAACATTTGAAAAAGCTATAGAGTCCGATCCGCATAACATCGAGATCAGGTTTATGCGTTTTTCTGTGGAAGATAGCGTGCCCGGTTTTTTGGGCTATAATAAAAATATAGCTATTGATAGTAAAGAGATCATAACCCAGCTGGATAAAAAAAACTATGGTACAGCTGATAGGGAACTTACTGTAGAGATCATTAAGTTTCTGGTAAATTCCCGGCGATGTACCCCTGCTCAAATTGACGAGTTAAACAAGCTCTTAGCCGCCTTAAAGTGAAATATACCTACTTATTGATCAATGTATTGACCGTGTTTTTTCCGGTTGTATTATCGTTTGATAAGAAGGTGCATTTTTACAAAAGCTGGAAATTCATCTGGCCTGGAATGGCTATAACCGCGCTTTTCTTTTTGTTTTGGGACGTGCTTTTTACGGTAAAAGGGGTATGGTCTTTTAACTCACATTATATTATAGGGCTAACCCTCTGGGGATTGCCGTTGGAGGAAATGCTGTTTTTTATAACCGTACCATTTGCCTGTATTTTTATATATGCCTGTTTAAATTATTATGTCAAATGGGAAATGGATAACAAGCTCATCCATATAGTAAATGGTTTGATCGTCATATTGAGTGTATTAGGGCTCATTTTCTATCATGGACGTTTGTATACTATCGTAACTTTTGGCGTACTGTTGGTGTTGATGCCTCTGCTGCAATATATATTTAAAGTAAGATGGATTAACCGGTTTTATTTGGCTTACCTGGTGGCGCTTGTTCCTTTTTATATTGTAAATGGTATATTGACATCCATACCGGTAGTGCTATATAACAACAGCGAGAATATGGGTAAACGAATAGGTACCATCCCGGTCGAAGATCATTTTTATTTACTCATCCTGCTTTTGATGAACATCGGTTTTTTTGAATATTTTAAGACTAAAAATCAATTATCTTGAACCCGCTTCCGGAGTATACCAAATCGCAACTGGCCTTGCGTAACGGGCAGGATAAGCCCCAGATATGGATAGCCTATAAAGGACTGATTTATGACGTTAGTGAAAGCCGGCTATGGAAAAATGGCAAACACTATGAACACTGGGCCGGGCAGGATCTGACCGATGAACTACCCGATGCCCCGCATACCGAAAGTGTATTTGAAAAATTTGAAAAGGTAGGGAGGTTAAGCCCTCCGATCACCTAAAGGGTGAGGTTTCCTGATGTGCAAATGTGCGGATATGCAGATTTCAGATGAGCAAATGCTTAGCGTTAAGTACACTATTTAACATTTGCACATCTGCATATCTGAAAAAGGCTTTTTATATTTCAAATTTGGCTAAGCCAACAAATTCCTGTACACGGGCAGTAATTTCTTCGGGAGAAAGGTTGCGTAACCGCTCTGAACCGAATTTTTCAACACAGAAAGATGCCAGCGCCGATCCATATATGATAGCGTTTTTCATATAATCGAAATTTACTGTACCTACTTTAGCCAGGTAGCCAATAAAGCCGCCAGCGAAGGTGTCGCCAGCTCCGGTAGGGTCAAATACTTCTGCCAATGGCAATGCAGGGGCACTGAATATTTTATCCTCATGGAAAAGCAGGGCGCCGTGCTCGCCTTTTTTAATGATCACATATTTGGGGCCCATGGTTAATATTTTGCGGGCTGCTTTCACCAGGGAAAACTCACCTGATAGTTGACGGGCTTCGGCATCATTGATAGTAATAACATCTACCAGCTTAATGGTAGCCAATAATTCATCAAGAGCGATATCCATCCAAAAGTTCATGGTGTCCATCACAATCAATTTTGGACGTTTGGTAAGCCTTTTTATAACGGTTTGCTGCACCTGTGGTGATAAATTGCCCAGCATCAGGTATTCGCAATCCTGGTATGAATCGGGGATAATGGGATCAAAAGCTTCTAAAACATTGAGCTCAGTAGCCAAAGTGTCCCGGCTGTTCATATCGTTATGATATCTTCCGCTCCAGAAAAAGGATTTTTCGCCTTGTTTTATCTGCAGGCCTTCGGTGTTTACATTATGTTTTTGAAGGTCCTCGATCTCGGTCTGTGGGAAATCGTCGCCAACAACGGCAACAATTTTTATACGGTCGTAAAAGTAAGATGCGCCTAAACTGGCAAAGGTTGCCGACCCACCGACGATTTTATCTGTCTTTCCGAAGGGGGTTTCAATAGCGTCAAATGCCACAGTACCAATAACTAACAAGCTCATGTAAAATATTTTTAAATTTTTTTTGCGCAAATATTGTGAAATTACCTCAGAAATCATACTTTTGCACCACTCCAATCGGAAAATACTCCTGAGTAGCTCAGCCGGTTAGAGCATCTGACTGTTAATCAGAGGGTCGCTGGTTCGAGCCCAGCCTCAGGAGCCTTAAAATCAATGATTTAACCCAACTCTGGCGAGTTGGGTTTTTTTATTCTCACACATTTCTCACACAATTTTGAAGTTTTTGCATTGAACAAAATTAATGGCGCTTGATTTATTGGCGATTGAAGTACACTGATAAACGGATATTTGGTATCAATAATAGTGAGCCCATTGCGGAATGATCAGACATAGCGCTTTTGGTGAGGTTGCGTACATCAAGTTGGTATGAATGAAAATTTACTGATTATTAGGATAGTATTTAATATTATACTAATTTTCCAAATACTAAATATAAACCTCTTCACTATAATGTATAAAACCATTTACGGCACTTTTAATGGCGACAGCTGGGAAGATTTCTGCCAACTATGCTTTAAGCACAAATATGAAAGCGACGACTATCAGGAAATGCCTGCCTGGCAAGGTGATTTAGGAATAGAAGGCTTTACCAGATCTGGCGTTGTTTTCCAGTGTTATTGCCCTGATATGGATTACAATCCTGACAAACTTTACGAAGTACAGCGAGATAAGATTACCGCTGATTTGGGAAAACTAATTACCTATAAAAGCCAACTACAGGGGTACTTTAACGGTGTTAAGATATCGAAATGGATATTTGTAACAATCCTTATCATCTACCAGAGCAGCACTTCTATAAACAAGCAGTTGAAACATTCAAATCCAACGTAGATCTGTTTCCGAACAGTTGGAATGCTTATGACAGTTATGCTGAAGCGCTTTTAGCCGACGGAAAAAAAGGAAGAAGCAATAAAAATGTATCAAAAATTACTGGAAATTAATCCCAAAAGTGAAAGTGGTAAAAAGGCATTGCAAAAAATTCTGGATAAAGCTGGATATTGAGACATGCCCGACCATGTTGTTCCGTGTCCATTAGACCAATGATGAATCGTGTTAATGAATATCAAATTTCAAATATCTGATTCAGAAATATAGTATGGGCAAAGTGAAACAAAACGCTCTGAACTCTAATCCGGAGCCGTTGATCAACGGCTCCGGATTATATATCGCTATGAAAGTCATAATGTTTGCCACTCAATCCTATCGATATCGGATAGAAAAGAATTACCCTATATCAGCCGACATTCTTTTTCATTATCGTTTAGATATCACTTTTCAAGTTGGGTCAGCCGTTTCGAGCAAATCCTCAAAACGCCATTCTACGTAAATCCTCCAAGAAAATGTCGAGTCTTGTGGCCTGTAGGCTCAAGTATGAGCTGCTTCACTTGATTGGTTATAAAGATCAGTTGCACACTTTGCAAATCAGATGGAAGTGTTGATCGACACTTATGATCTTAAAGATTCGCAAAGCCCTAAAAACTATCGTTCCACTTATTTGATCTCGATCTGCCTGCGTACGGTTTTCGCTTCCTCGCGTTTGGCGATGTCGATGCGCAATACCCCATCGGTATAGGTCGCGTCGATGCGGCTGTCATCCGCGCTTTCAGGCAGCGTGAAACAACGCACGAATGAACTGTAGCTGTATTCACGTTTGCTTTAGTTCTTCTGGTTATCCTGGTGATCAGCTGATTGTTCCACCGAAATGGTCAGGATATTGCGTTCCAGGTTCAGTTTGAAGTCGCCCTTCTTCAGGCCCGGTGCAGCCAGCTCGATATGGTAATTGTCCGGAGTTTCGCTGATGTTCGCCGCAGGGACACGTGGCACCATCCGGTCGTTAAAAAAAGTGTCGCTAAAAATTGATTCGAAAACGTCGTTAAAGCCTGGCAATAACGCGTTATCGGTTTTGTTGTTCCATTTAACAAGTGTCATGGCCTAATTCTCCTTTAAAATTTTTTAAGAATTGATTTAACAGACATTTTACAAGCATTATGCCAGCGCTGAATGCGGTAAAAATTGCAGAATTGCGCTGAAAAAATTACAGTTTCAATGCCAGATTTTCAGCAGGAGGTTTGATCCATATTGCCCTGCAATTGCTTTGCGGTCTGCCCGAACGCCTTTTTGAAAGCATAGGAAAAATGGGAAAGATCCTCAAAGCCGAGGTCAAGGTATATAGCGGATGGCTTTTGTTGCTTTTTAGTGATGAGAAAATAGGCTTCTTTCAGCCTTTTATGGATCAGCCAGCGGCTGGGGGTATCGTTAAAGAGCTGTTTGAAGTCGCGCTTAAAGGCCGAACGGCTGCGTCCGGTCAGATAGGCGAAGCGTTCAATGCTGGCATTGAATTTATAATTGCGGTTCATAAAAGCTTCCAGGTCTATCTTTTCGGGTTTGCCGAAGTCAAACAATACGCCTGCCAGCTCAGGGTGGGCCTGCAGCAATAGTTGTAGCAGTTCCTCCCGTTTGACGTCGGCGACCTGCTCGTCGATCTTCCCCGAACGGTCATAATAAGGCAGCAGCGAATCGATATAGTCCGGTATCCTCTCATCATATTGTAAAGCGATAAATGCGGCCTCCGGTTTGGCTGCAGGCAGGTTAACCGGGTGTTTTTCCTGGAACTTTTTCAGAAAGCCTTCATCCAGGATGATTACCACCTTTTCAAACTCGCCGTTCACCCGTTCCTTGTTATAACGGGCCAGATGGTTTTTGCGAACCAGGCAGTACTCCCCCGCAAGCAGCCTGGAATACCGGTGCCCGTCATAGCCATTAATGATTCCCTTAGCGATATACAAAAAGAAATGCTCGGCAATGAACTGTTCGGGCGAAATCTCCGGCCCGATGTAGCATGATTTGATCTCGCTGGCCCTCATCATCTGATATTGCCGAATTTAAGCATACTTTCCACCGATAACAAGATGGCCTCTTCATTGGTAGCGATGGGTTCCCAGCCCAATACGTTGCGGGCTTTCCCGTTGCTCACATTACGGCTAGCCTTCAGCATTGAAGCGATGGCCTTAGCTTTCGGGCTGAACAAAGCGACGATACGGACCACCCAGTCAGGCAAGGTTTTCGTGGATACCTTTGCGGATATCACCGGCATTTTCTCCCGAAGCAATCCGGCGATCTCCGGCATGGAGATCTTTCCGCCCGCCAAAGCCAGGAAACGCTCTCCCTTCGCTGCCGGGCTCGTCATGGCGCGGACATGCAGGTCGGCCACATCGCGGACGTCAATGATATTCAACGTGAGATTAGGGATCGCCATCATAGTGCCGTCCAGCAGGTTTTTGACCAGCTCGAAGCCGCTGGAAATATCCGGCCCTAAAGACGGCCCGAAGATCCCAACGGGGTTGATCGCGCTCAGTTCCAGGCTGCCGCCTTCCCGCTGTATAAAATCCCAGGCCGCACGTTCCGCCATGACTTTCGACTTATTATAGGACGACAGGCCTTTTTCGTTCGGGTCGGTCCACTCTTTTTCGGTAATGGCGGTGTAAGGGTCTTTATGACTGTAGCCTACTGCGCCGAAATTGGAGGTCATCACCACCCGCTTTACGCCTGCATCCCTGGCTGCTTTCAGTACGCGCAATGTACCGTCTACCGCCGGGCGGATCATTTCATTCTCATCTTTAGGCAGGGCCAGAAAGATCGGTGACGCGATATGCAGCACATAAGTACAATTCCTGACCGCTTCTTTCCAATTGTCATCTTTCATCAGGTCTGCTTCAATAAATCGCAGGTTTTTAAAATCAGCAATGCCGCCATGACGGAGCATATCCAGCACTTCCTCTTTCCGTTTCAAGGATCGGAGTGTTGTTTTGACCTTATATCCTTTTTGCATGAGCTGTAGGATCACATGTACGCCTACAAAGCCGGTGCCACCGGTTACCAGTACCCAGGTATCTTTTGCTGAATTTTCCATTGTGTTTAGCATAATAACACAAAGATCGGCCGGAAATTAAAAAGCAGTTTTGTTGAGCGGTCCAATTTCAGGAATCAGCATCATGCTTTTTTAACAAACTCCGATTTCAGTACCATTGCGCCGAAGCCATCGATCTTACAGTCGATGTTATGATCGCTATCCACCAAACGGATGTTCTTTACCTTGGTACCGGCTTTGATGGATTGGGAGGTTCCTTTTACCGGCAGGTTTTTGATGGTCACCACCGTGTCGCCATCAACCAGGATATTGCCATTGGTGTCCTTTACGACAAAACCTTTCTCAATTGTCATCTCTTTAGCAGCTTGCCACTCATGCCCGCATTCCGGACAAACCAGTAAGCTTTCGAATTCATAAGTGTAAGGGGATCCGCAGATCGGGCAGGGTGCAAGTTCAGTCATGGCCATTATCTGTTAAAGCGCAAAGATAAGAAATCTCAATTCCTGAAAACATTGAACCAGCAAGGTGGGTTATTTGATTAGCATAAATATCGTATGACCATGGAAACGACCGATCCCAAAGACCCCAAAATGGCCAGTAATGAAAAGGCTATCCCGCGCATTTTTAAGCCCGAAAGGGACGCCGCAGACCAGGAGGACTATCCCGAAACCGGCGCAGAAACGCTGAGCGGTTCTGAGACTGACAGCAGCGACTTGGAAACCGAACCGCTGTACGATGAAGATGATGACCTGTAAACAATTTGATCATGATAAAAAATGAGAACGTGAGCGGTTCGGACCGCAAAGGCAAGTCCTTGGGCGACGGACGCGAGAGCGAGACATTGCAGGAACCAACCAGCGAAAGTTATGAGATCGAAAACCTGGACACCGGTGAGTTGGAGGTGCAGCACCCGAACCGAAGCCTGCACAAGGGTGAAGTCAAAACTTTTAAAGACAAGGAGTAATAAGTGGATAAACCTATTACGCTGACCCTTCTTCGCCAATTTTCTTTCTTTTCCTAAAATCCTGAACTTAAGCACTAAAGATGGTTATTTTGGAATTGGCCAAACGGGATCAATCAGGTGTGGTTTATCCACATCATCGATAATTTTTCCAACGTCGAAAGTTTCATGTTAGGTCTGAAAGACCTTGGATGCATTTCAAGCCCGAACAGGACTAATATCGAATCGATTGATAGATTCAATGCGCATTCTACCAGGCATTTAGTAAAACCTAATCGGTTCGAGAATTAGAAAAATTCCTGTTCGGGTTGATCTAGTGGGAGCAAGACTAATGTCGAACCGTTGATAAATTCAATGCGCAATTTATCAGGCCTTTAAAAAAACCTAATTTGTTCGAGTATTTAAAGAAGTCCGCTTCGGGATGTTCGAGTCCGCAAGAGAAACTCTTCGAACCGCTTTTTAACAGCCTTACTTTTATTAAAATAAAACAGACTTAAGATTGATCCTCCTCCAAATACCACCCCCGGCCTAATTTCGGAAGCGTTAGTTTTTATTGCTTCGTCGAGTGCCAGTTATCAGCCGGATTCCTATCGATAAGGTAGCCCACCGGATCAATAGCTACCGCTCTTGGCCTCCCTTTCGCAATAAAGTTAAGTTCATGCATTCCGCGCGTTAGTTTAAAGCGTTTCCGGTAGATGAAATGTGAAACCGTCCTGCCATCCTTACCTTTGGTATCATCACCGAATACAGCGATATCGATATAATCGTTCATGTTGGTAGCCGGAATTTCTTTGCCATTGCTGTCTATCCAAACTTTATCAATATTTACCTTTAGCGTAAACTTGTATTCATCTTTTTTATTTGTCGACTTTAGCTCGGTCGATATGATCTTGTTGTCGTACAGCGTTACTTTTTGCCAGGTGTCCGTTAAGTAATATTGGAGCGAATCGGGTGTGTGTTTTTGGAGATAACGATACAGATCGTTTGCGCCGGCGAATGGTCCGCTTGTTTTAAATGCGTAGGCATTTTTAAATTCACGAAGCGCATTGTTCAGGCTATCCTCTGCTATCAGTTCTTTCAATCCATAAAGCGCGGTACCGGTCTTGGCACTCCATTCGATAGACTGATCAGCTTTGATAATGGGGTGTTCCGGCTCGTCCTGGTGCCTGCGAATAAATAAGTAATACCATAAGGGGCTCAAAACGATATCGCGCATATTGGCCTTGCCATATTTCCTCTCGCTCATTACCAGTGAGGCATAATTGGATATCCCTTCTGTTATCACCAGGGAACCGATGGTGTTGTTAGGTGCCACCTGAAAACGCCACCATTGCTGGGCGGTTTGAAAGGTTGCACCCGAATACAGATAGTCGTTTTGATCGGGGCCGGTAAAATTGGCGTTCCAGCCGTTAAGCTCGTTCCGCACATCGAGCGTTGCCGTTGAACCTTCGCCCGGACCGTATGGAGAAGCCTCAACCAAACGGATGTTGTTGAACGGATAGCTGCCGTACACCGAGCTAAAATACTTCAATCCATTCTTATACGCCTGCATATACCTGCTGACGTTGGCACCGTGCTGCGCATCATAATAAATATCAATATATACCTTGTGATCCAGCATCACACTGTCGCGACTACGCACGTACCTGGCCGACAAAATACCGAAGGGCATGTACATTCCCGGCTTGTTTTGTATATAATGAAAATAGTTACGGCCATTTTGCGTCCACTGCTTTACTAAATCGCCATTGGCTACGGCGGTTTGGTCGCCCTCCGTACTTACGGTAATGTCCAGTGTGAGCATATCTGCTGACCGGCCAGCCTTTAAATTATTAATACCAGCTGGATCATTCTGCGCAATCTCTTCTTCGTTTTTAGGCGGCAAACCGGCCTTTTTTCGTTCGTAAGGGCTACTTAGCTCATCGTCATCATCATAACCCAATCCCGGTAATCCGCCTTTAAAGAAGGTGCCGTTATCCAGCATATTTAGCGCGAAAGGGCCATTCTCAAAACCCCGATGGGCAATCAGTGACCTAACCTGCAACACAGCAGTGTCACCGGGCGCGAGCGGCTTATCGAACTTGTATAACCTGAAATCGGCGGTATCTTTTTTAGGCCCAAATAGACTGAACATGCCGCGGGAATAAAGCAACGGCGTTGTGAACGACAACCGTTTACCGTTTATATCGATAGAATACGCAGTCAGATCGTCACCATCCAGCAGCATTTCGCTGATAGGTTTATTGTTCTTGTTAACGATGGTCATCACCGCCTGGGTTATGGCTTTCTTTTCAGCGGGGAAAAGGTCGGCGTTGATCTTGATGCTAATCACCTTGGGCAGTGGCATATCCTGGTAATGCTTCAGGGTTTTCTCGTAGATAACGGCGCGGTCGAGGTTTTCGCCCTTCGTCAAAAACTCATTGAGGTAGCTGATGTTGTAATAAATATAACCGCCTACCATCAAAAATAAGGACAGGACAATTGCGAAGGCCGTTTTAGTTTTCGTATCAAACCGCTCCGGAATCACGCTTAAGCGTTCCTTAAATGAAGTGCTTACTCCACGGTTATAAAACAATGCCGCTATTACAATAAGCACCCCGGCAGCCAGCAGCCAATACACATCGAACCAAAGTACCGGTTTAACCATGTGCCCCATGCCGTCCATATCGTTCATGCCCGACTTTGGAGTGTAGGAATACATCAGCAGGTGATAATCGAATATGCCGGTGGTATCCAGGAAAAACATAGCAACCCATAACGTCACTGTGACGGCGTAGGCCGCAAATTTATTATTGAAAACCACCTGGATCACATAACAAAACACCGCTCCGGTAAGCAATTTAGGCAGCAGCATCACTAGGATGTAGGTTGTATATAGATGAAGCTGAATATGTGTAAAGCCTTTGATCAACTGTACAAAAACTCCTAAAACCAACGGCACGAATGCAAGCCCGGCCGAGATAAGCAGCATCGATACCAACTTTGATCCGTTCATTACCCAATTTGGCGGCGGCAGCGAGTCGTTAATAAAGGAATACCTGGTTAACCGGTCGCGCTGGATGGTTTCGCCGGTGTAGAACATGATAATAAAGAACATGAAGAACGGAAAGGCATCGGCAAAAATGCCCAATTCAACCACCGTTCGCGGCAGATCTGGTACGCCGTTATGCATATCGCCCAGCCACAGTACAAATCCAAGGAACACGCTTCCGGCCCCGACGATGATCCAGAAATAATTATCGCGGATAATGTTCATCAACTCCAGCCGCACTAAACTTTTAAACGTAACCCGATTGTAGGTGCCCGAAAAACTTACCGACGGCGTACGGAGGATCTTACCGGTTTTAACCCCTATTTTGTCAATGGTCGCTTTATCACGCTTACCGGCAAAAAAGGTCTCAAAATTGAACCGCAGGTAGGTGATCAGCAAGACAATGAAGCATAAACCTGGCCACAGGATACGATTGATGGCCAGCGGCCCGCTTACAGTGATCAGCATATTGTTATGCTCGGCTGCGCTGGCGTTATTCATCTGGAAACGCACCCCGTTAAGTCCGAAGGGATCGGAGATGGCAATAACCGTCAGATTATTGGTATGGTTCAGAAAGAAAAGGGCAATGGCGTAAAACAGGAACAACAGTATGCCACCAAAATAGATAATCTTAACGTTGCGCAGCACCGCCACCAACCCAAAAAACAGCGATGAGGTAAATAAAATATTCGGCAGTGCGATGAATAGGAAAGGATAGGCATAATAAACCAATTTATTAGGGCCGTATTGCGCGAGGATCGTTTTTCCAGTGAGCGGGCCGATCAGTGTGCCCAGGTAAATACCCAGCGGCACAGCCAGCGCAATCAATATCATAAAAGTGAATGAGCCGAAATACCGGCCCCAGAAATAGCCATTCCGGGTGATGGGGTACGTCAGGTAATAATCCTTGGTTTGATATTCGATGTCACGGAATATTGCCGTGCCCATTACTGATGAGCTGATGAGGGTCATCATCATCGTGATGCCGCAGCACCAAAACGTAATCAGGTAGGGCGAATTGATATGCTCCTTCTCGCCCACCGGCAGCGAGCCGGTAGCAAAAGAGAAGGTGGTAAACACCAGTATGGCCAAAAAATACAGGTAAACGGCAGGCCTGCGGATCCGGTTTTGGATCTCGAACAGAAAGATTTTCAAAAACATAATGATTTGTTTTGTAGTGATTTACATGGTATTTACATCTACACGCGTAGCAATGTTGCTGAAGTAAACATCTTCGAGATTCGGCGCAGCGGATACAAAACCGTCGGCCGGCTCACCGCTCTCCTGGAGGATGCGGATATGAAGCTTTCCGGATTTTAACTGTGTGGATATTACGCTGTAAACATCCCGGTAATATTGTATTTCGGCCTGCTTGATGGCTTTGGAGTAGATCTTGCCTTCAAGTTCTTTAACGGCCGTCTCGGGGGCGCCGGCGTAAAGTACCTCGCCCAGGCAGATGATGGCAAAATTGGAGCAAAGCGTGCTTACGTCCTCCACAATGTGGGTCGATAGGATCACGATGGTGTTTTGCCCTAACTGGCTCAGCAGATTATAAAAGCGGTTCCGCTCGGCGGGGTCCAGGCCTGCGGTTGGTTCATCTACGATAATCAGTTTCGGATCGCCGATGAGCGCCTGGGCAATACCAAAGCGTTGTTTCATCCCGCCGGAATACGTGCCGAGATGCTTTTTCCGGTCTTTAAACAGATTTACTTTTTCCAGCAGGCCAAGCACCAGGTCCTTGCGTTCGCCAGCGTTGCCGACGCCTTTGAGCTGGGCAATATGGTCGAGCATGCGCTCGGCGGATATTTTGGGATAAACCCCAAACTCCTGTGGCAGATAGCCGAGCAATTGACGCACCTGGGTTTTGTTTTTCAGTACGTCGAGCCCGTCCAGAAAAACAGTGCCGCTATCGGCTTCCTGCAAGGTGGCTATGGTACGCATCAGCGACGATTTACCAGCGCCGTTTGGCCCAAGCAAACCGAACATGCCGTTATCCAGCGTCAGCGATACATCTTTAAGGGCATGCACACCGTTGGCATAAGTTTTTGAGAGTGAATTGATGGTTAATTTCATGGCTGGGGGGATTTAAAGAGTTGTTTACTGATACTGCCGGTTACGAGCAGCCTGGCGCTGTCGGCAATTTGATAGGTGATATGATTCCCTGCAGGGGATAGAATGCGTAAAGTGCTTTTATGCTGAATATCCAAAAAGGCCGATTTAAACCGGTTGCCCTCGCCAAATGTGATCATCGCGCCCGCGCCCGGCTGCGCGCCCGCTGTAAGCAATACTGAATTAATGCGATTATTCTCAAGCATCACGTTTGCAGCATGTAAGGCGATTAAACGGAGACTATCGGCATCAAATCCGGTTATCCGGCTGTATTTCCAGTTAAAGTCGTTCGAAACAGAATCGGTTACTTTCAGGTCGCCCGCTGTGTAGCGGGTATCGGTAGTAAATGCTTTCAAATCCGGGCAGGATACAAATACCACGTATTCGCTGTTAATATTGCGATAATGATCTTTATAACTGGCATCAAAAACCAGCGTCCGGCCCCGTTTGGTTATTTTAACAAAATCCATGGCGGTAGGCTCAATCGTCACTTTATAAGGCCCCCTCACCACCATCAGGTTAATGGCCGACGCCGAATGCAGGTCGATCGAATCAAAATCGCTGAAATCGGTGGCGATATAATCCCGGAACGGGTTTTTGAAATCGCCTCGCAGGTATTCGGCCTTCAGTTGAAAATCGTAGATGCCCAGGGTTACAATTACCAGCACCGTTGCTGCAATTAATATTTTGACACTTGTTCTCATTGTTCGTCGGTATTGCTTTTTGGAGTTGACTGATGGGCCAGGAATTCCTGGTATTGCTGCCTGATCTCGTCAATAGAGATATCCAGCAGGTAGATATTCTTAAAAAAATCGGGCAGGTGCTGCTGCACAAAGTTTTGCCTGCGGTAGGCTTTCACCTTTTCAAAACCGTCGTCGGCCACAAACAGCCCTAGGCCGCGTTTATTGTAAACGATCTCCAGCCCCTGTAAAAACTCGTATGACCGCATCACCGTGTTGGGGTTAACTTCGAGTTCCACGGCCAGATCGCGCACAGATAAGATCTTTTGTCCGGCAGGCCATTTACCGGTTAAAATATTATCGCACACAAATGATGCTATTTGCAGGTATATCGCTTCGTTATCTTTAAACTCCATATCACACCTGCTTTTCTTTTAACCTGAAATAGGCCGCAGCCCATATCAATGCCGCCGCCAGGAATATCGTGATAAGTATACCGGTTGAAACAGGCCCGGTAGTAACCACCGAATAAAATTTGCTGCCGATGCTGAAATTGAGAAAGCCAAACGGCAGTGCCATTTTAATTACTGTTACGCCGGTAATGAGCTTAAGAAACATGGTATTACACATCGTTATTACAATGTATCCGATAAAAAACGCAAAGCCGGTTTTGATGAAATGCAGCTTCTCAAAAAAGATGGCCCCGAAAATGCAACAGGAATGAAGTGAGGAATAGATCACCAATACCAGCAACATTTCGGGCTGAGACAATGACATTATCTGCAAACGTATACCCGGAAAGTGCACCAGTTGGCCCAATGTAAAAAGCACCAAAAAGAAGATGCCGGTATAAATAGCCATAAAAATAGGATACGAATACAACCATCCCACCAGGTATTTTTCAAACGACGAGGCCGGTAAGGTGATAGCCGGTATGGCTTTGCTTTTATTGCCATAATCACCGAATACCGTACTGGTGAAAATACTGCCCGACACCAGCATTAATAAAACAAAACATGCGGTTTGCATGCCCGTATCCGGTGGCGCAGGGAAAACAAAAAAGATAAAAGTACCGCCGAAAACAAATACCCCGAAGATCACTGCTGTCGACATCAGGTAGGTCCGGTAATGTTCTATCGTGTGCTTAATGAACAGGCGGCTAAACCGGCGGAGACTGAAAAAATTATTCATTCCCGGTTCCTCCATTAATAACTTCAACAATTTGTTGATTTCCTGTGGTAATGGCGTTGAACAACAATTCCAGATCAGGGCGGCTGTACTTACGATTATTGTTTTTCAGAATGGCGTATTTACCGCGCATTGTCTCCTCCTCATATAATACCGGCATCCCGGTAGTGTCTTCAAAAAGACCGAAAGTTAATTGTTCGCTTATTTCGTCAACAGCCTTTTTTACCACAATCCGCTGATTGTCGAGGATCAACACGGTATCTATCAGGCTGTCCAGATCGCGCACCTGGTGAGTGGAGATCAGGATACAACGTTCATCATTTAGCACCGACGCGATTAGTTTGCGGAACTGCACCTTGGAGGGAATATCAAGGCCGTTGGTGGGCTCATCCATGATCAGGACGCTGGTATTGGTGGCCAGCCCGAAAGCAATCATCGCCTTTTTTTGCTGACCGTAGGACATTCTATCCATGACTGCATCAGCATCCACGTCCAGCGTTTTCAGGTAAACATAATAATCCGTCAAACTGAATTTAGGATAAAAGGTAGCCGTGCTTCTCAGAAATTGTGCTGAGGTTAATGCCGGCACATAGATCTCCTCGGGCAGAAAAAAGAGGTCTTCCAGTAAAGACACCGGGCGCTTTGATGCGTCGATCCCATTGATCATACATTTTCCGGCCTGCGGAAACGCCAGGCCGGCCATGCTTTTGAGCAGCGTTGACTTTCCTGCCCCATTTTTGCCGAGCAAACCATAGATATGCCCGGGCAGCAAATCGAGGTTGAGCCTGGTGAACACCGGGCGCCCCTTTTTATATGCAAAGTCCAAATTCTGAATTTGAATCATTTTAGTGTATTAGTATAGTAGTACACTACAAATGTAATGATGAAAATGGTAAAACAAAATTTAATTATATATTTAAATATGTTGACGACTACCTTTTAGCTGGAACAAGATTGAACTCGAATCTCTTGATACAATATAAATCTGCCTGTTAGCATTTTTAAATTAAGCGGTTCGGTAATTTCGAAAAGTCCGATTAGGCTTCACAACGTGGTCGATTTCTAATGAGTAAAACTGATCCGATGTTGAGACAATATTCATGGCCAAAGAGAATGATTGGGCAAAATATCCCGAAGTTAGAGATACATTAATGTGTTACCCATGATGATTATTATCAAGATTTCCCAAGGGACTTGAAAATCGATTTGGTTACAGATTTTTTAGAATGCAATGGCAACTACCTAAATGGAACAAACGCATTTAATGGCCATTGTTCCTAATAGACTAGGGAAACTTTCAGAACTACTTTTTTAAGACTTTGAGCTTGTTAAACGTATGTAATTTTGAATAATTGATTGATTTTCAATGATCTGTTTAAACAAAATCACCCTAAATAATTTTAAACTATGTCTGATATTATCCGCCTGTCCACAAGTTCCGGAAATACAAATTTATTTTCTGTTTTATATTGTTGCTCACTTGCTTTTAGTTCTCCTAATTTAAATAATTGACGTTTCTTTTTATTTGATAGCCTTCGTATAAATCCCCATCCGTTAAGAACACGTGGCTTATTAAAGATATATGATCTTCCAAAAACTTCAGTTGCAGTTATAAGAATCAATACTATAAGTATTATTAGTTGTGCACTATCAGGTAGTTGCTCAAATTTGTTAGTTAAGGCAATTATGAAGGCATATTTGATGTCAGGCGGTTGGTGGCGATGGGAGGCTTCAGCTTTCGCAGTGAAATTTTCGTTGAGGTGAGCGCCGTTGGTACCCATCCCGATTATCAGGGCAGAGGCTATGCGAGACAGTTGATCTTAAGCCAAATCAGTAAAATAGAATTCCGCTTTGAAATACTTAGCTGGTTACAATGCTGTTATGTGTTATCCTCAATTTTCAAACCCAACCCGGAATATTTGCTTTTTATAGGCGCTGGGTGACATGCCTGTTAGCTTTTTGAAGGTTCTTGAAAAATAGGAGAGGTTGTCAAAGCCCGTTTGTACGCAAATCTCTGAATAAGGCATCCTTGTTGTGGCCATCAGGTATTGTGCACGCTCTACGCGTTTTTCGTTTACAAAATTTAACGGCCTTATACCGGTATGAAGCTTAAATTGTCGTGAAAAATAATCAATGTTTTGATTGGCCCGCGTGGCCAGTTGATGAATAGAAAGGTCTTGGTGTAAATTAACAAGTAAATAGTTCAGGGTTTCAGCTATTTTTAAGGGAATGGGATCGCGGCTGGGGTGCTTGTAAAGCTGGGGGTTAAGAAACTTGGCTATTAATTGCATGAGTATCCCTTGTGTTTCCAAGTAGGCTGAAATATTTTGCTGATTGTTTAGTCCCTGGTATTCTTTATAAAAAATATCCTTTTCATATTTGCTGGGATTGTCTGACCTGTTGAGTCCCCTTCCGGGATTGATTTCCAATAAAGGGTTAATAAGCCTGACATCTGTTTCCGATGCTTCAGTTTTTAGTATATTCCTATTGCTGGAAAAAAGGGAGTTCCCATCTATTGAGTCTTCAAAAAACTGTATGAAGTACTGACTCAGGAAATTGTTGCAGCTTAAATTACACAAAGTGAAACTTGGAATAATATATATGCACCCGGCCTCTAACTTTAGCGAATGGGTAGCATCTGATAAACTTCCTTCGCCATCATCGATATAGTAAATGCGATAGTACGGACTGATCACATTTCTGTAATTCCATTTCGAATTAAGTTTGACGTAATCAATATTAAGGAGCGAAAAACTATGCCCTAAATTCCTTTTGACCATCTGAGACGAAAATATACAAATATAAACTAAATATGCCAATGTTTATGAATGTTTTACCAGTTTCAAGGTCGGTTTTTTACAAAAAATAGTCCATTTTATGCAAATTTTTGAACAATGGATGCTGTAGGTTTGAAAAATCAATATCACAGAACCTTAACCAATAACTGAATATTGCGAAGACTATTTACACCTCATGAAATGCAACGCGCTGCTTGTTACTGAATTAGTGGTTCAAAAATATATTGCGTTCTAAATGCTATGAAAAGAAGAACTTTGATAAAAGGAGGATTGACGGTCATACCCTCTCTGTACCTATCTAAACTTTTTGGCCGGAATGCGATAGCTGCCGGAAAGACTGGATTATCGGCACATTTTCAGCCTACCTGGAACTCACTTGCCCAATACCAGGTGCCGGATTGGTTTCGGGACGCTAAATTTGGAATCTGGGCGCACTGGGGCCCGCAATGTGAGCCCGAATATGGCGACTGGTACGCCCACGGCATGTACGAGGAAGGTAGTGAACAGTATAAGTACCATTGCAAAAAGGATGGGCACCCCTCAAAATTTGGCTTTAAAGATGTGATTAACGAATGGAAGGCAGATCAATGGAACCCTGATAAGCTGGTTTCACTTTATAAAAAAGCCGGCGCCAAATATTTTGTGGCGCTTGCGAACCACCATGATAATTTTGATCTTTTTCCAAACCCATACCAGCGTTGGAATTCAACGCAGATAGGGCCAAAAAAGATTTGATCAAAGGCTGGGCTAATGCTGCTAAGTCAAATCAGCTTCCTTTTGGGATAAGTGTACATGCTTCCCACGCATGGAGTTGGTATGAGGATGCCCAAAAAACTGATAAAACCGGCCCATTGACTGGTATTCCTTATGATGGAAACATGACGGCCACTGATGGCAAAGGAAAATGGTGGGATGGGTTTGATCCGCAAGATCTTTATGCCCAGCACCATCCTTTGAGTGCCGCAGGAAGGGATAATAATAAACAATGGGCCTGGGCTGATGGCGCTTATCCTCCATCAAATGAATATTGTGACCGGTTTTATAAACGGATAAAAATGTTGATGGATAACTATCAACCCGACCTGATGTATTTTGATGATACCGTACTCCCTCTTTGGCCCGTAAGCAATGTTGGCCTCCAAATAACGGCTGATCTGTACAATAATAGTATACGGAAATATGGGAAGTTAAATGCCGTGGTAAACGGAAAGATATTAGATGAACAGCAACGTAAATGTATGGTTTGGGATATTGAGCGCGGTCAAAGCAATGAGATAGAACCTTTACCATGGCAAACTGATACCTGTATTGGTAATTGGCATTACGACCGTCGTGTTTACGACGAAAATAAATACAAGTCTGCTAAAACAGTTATACAAACGCTTGTTGATGTTGTGAGCAAAAACGGAAACCTATTGCTAAACGTTCCGATAAGGGGTAATGGTTCTATCGACGAAAAAGAACGCGCCATTGTTGAAGGTGTCGCAACCTGGATGCAGATAAACAGGGAAGCGATCTATGGTACCAGACCATGGGTGAAATTTGGAGAAGGGCCGGCATCAGAAAACGCGGCCCCTTTGGCGACCCAAGGATTTAACGAGGGCAAAGGAAAGCCATTTTCTTCGGCCGATATCCGTTTTACAACTAAAAAAGGCGTACTATATGCAATGGTAATGGGCAGGCCGGAGAGTCAGGTGTTAATAAAAAGCCTGGCTAATAAAAAGGATATCTCCGCTATAAGTTTATTGGGCTATGAGCCGAAAATAGATTTTAAAGCGAACAAGGACGGTCTCACTATTGCCTTTCCCGAAAGATTACCTGAGCAACCTACTTATGTATTCAGGATAACAGGTGCCATTTCTTAATATTTAAGTATGTGGCTTAAATAGCGCCGCCCTTCTAGCAATTGTCTTGTGGTCAGCGTCAAACAGGGCGGCTTTTTTGCTCCCCGCTCCGGCAAAAACATCTAATCTATGTAAGCATAAATCTGTCAAGGGTAATTACTGGCGATAGTTTGATTTGCGCTCTTTGTAACAGGTTTGTTGTAATAGTTGTAGATAAATTTAACGGTATGATAAAAATTATATAATTTTAAGATCCATTAATTAAACATTGTCCATCAAGCCAATTCATAATGAAACCGAGATCCTCAGCAAAATTTCGGCTGGAGATGCAAGGGCATTCACTTGCCTGTTCGATTTTTATTATAAAAACCTCGGTCAATATGTTTATAGATTGACAGAATCACTTGAGGCCACGGAAGAGATTGTACAGGATGTTTTTGTAAAGATATGGTCGGGGAGGGAGAGCCTTTCGCAGATAGAAAGTTTTACAAACTATCTTTTTATTATAACCCGCAATAAAACCTATCGTTTTTTAAAAGATAAGGCAGCAGCTCGTACCAAGCAACAGCGGTTTGAACAACAATACCAGGAAGAATGCTCTTTTCAGCACGAAACCAATACGAAGAGAGATTTCTCTTATATGATAGACGAGCTCATTGGGAAGTTGCCACCGCAACAACGAAAGGTTTATGAGCTCAGCAAAATAAACCATTTAAAGTACAGCGAGATCGCAACGTTACTTTCGATCTCTCCCGAGACTGTGAAAAAGCATGTTGTAGCAGCTAATAAATTCATTAAAAACAGTATTTCTGAGAAGAACGACCAGTTGTTTCTGCTGTTTTTTATGGTTTGCGTTCATTTTTTAAAATAAAATATTTTTTTCTTGTTTTCGACTACCCCTTTTTTATTCTTTTTGACTCTTTAGTTGTATAAGAGAAAAAATAAGATGTCTGAAAGATTAAGCTACTTATTCCAACAGTATTTTAACAAGACTGAAACCCCGGCCGAGCGAGATGAATTAATGCAGTTCATCAATAAGCCAGGGTCAGAGATGCTGGTGCAGCGGTTGATGGAAGAAGTATTCAAATCAAATCAGTTTGAGGATGATCTTTTCCCTGCTGGTGCCCGTGATAGAATGCTGCACGCCGCATTGGGTGACCCAGTTTCCGATGATTTGGACGAGAAGATCATGCCGCTAAGAAAACGAACAAATAAATTCATCTATGTAGCTGCTGCCATATTGGTTTTGGCTTTATCATTTGGTATATATCAATACCGTTTGCGAAAAAGCAATGACACCCTCGCGGCAGGAAAAATACATCATGATGTTAGCCCCGGTGGTGATAAAGCAATTTTAATACTTGCCAACGGCGCTAAAATTCAATTGAACGATGCGCAGAATGGCAAGCTTGTGCAGCAGGGTAATACTGCGGTTGTAAAACTGACCAACGGAAGTCTTGCTTATGTGCCTGGAAGCCAGGCAGGTATTACTTCGTTGATGAACACCATGGCCACGCCGAGAGGCGGGCAATACAGATTGCAGTTGCCGGATGGTACAGTGGTTATGCTTAATGCTGAATCGTCTATTTCATACCCCACAGCATTTACCGGCAAATCAAGAAATGTCAACATTAGCGGCGAGGCCTACTTCGAAGTTGCTAAAAATAAAAAAATGCCTTTTGTAGTAAGCTTCGGAAACCAGAAGGTAGAAGTGCTGGGTACTCATTTTGATATCCGTGCTTATAGTGAGCAACCGGGCAAAACAACTCTTTTAGAAGGCTCGGTTAAAATATCAAATGGCAATCAAAAGCATTTGCTGGTGCCTGGGCAACAGGCGGTTTATGACACTGGCGCCAGGAAATTTGATGTAAAAACAGTTGATACCGAAGATGTTGTCGCCTGGAAAAATGGCTTGTTCCTTTTTGATAATACAGAACTTGAGCAGGTAGTGCTTGAACTGGCCCGGTGGTATAATATCGATGTGGAGTATAGGGGGCCTAAACCGCAGCTCAATTTTACAGGCCTGGTTAAAAGAAATATTCCATTATCAAAAGCGCTGAAGTTGCTTGAAACAACCGGTGGCATTAAGTTTACTATTGCCGCCAATAAAGTGATCATAGAAAAAAAATAGCTTTAACCCAATTGTTAATTTAATTGCAAAATATGGATAAATAAAAACTTACCTCTTCAGCGGTGACCCCATAAAAAAAGCCCTCCCGGATTCCGGCCGGAAAGGCGATATGCCTGGATTAACCCAAATTTCAAATTCGACTCTGATTTAAACTTAACCCAAACATTCAAATGTATGAAACTACTCTTGCATTCTAAAATTCCTGTGCCTGTTCGGCACGGAGAATGTAACTACCAACAAACAAGAAATTATTTAAAACTGGTACTAAGGACGATGAAGATCACGGGCTTACTAATTTTCTTACTGGCAATGCAACTTAGTGCCCGTACCATGGCGCAAAAAGTTAGTATTACTAAAGAAAACAGCGAGTTGAAATCAGTTTTAAAAGAACTGCATAAACGCACAGGCTACTTGTTTATATTCAATAACACTGTTATGCTGAAGGCAAAACCGGTTACTATTAATGTAGTGAATATGGAGCTTAGCCAGGTGCTGATCCAGATATTTAAAGACCAACCCTTAACCTACGACCTTGATGATAATACCATTATCATTAAGGAGCGTATTACACCAAAGCAGCCGGATGAAGAGCAGCCCGCTGTACCAAAAAAAATAACTGGAAAGGTTACGGATAGTAGGGGGAGTCCTATTCCGGGCGTTACGGTATTGATAAAAGGCGGACAAACGGCTGTTTCTACCCTTGCTGATGGTTCGTATACTATTAATGCTAATAAGGGTGATATTTTACAGTTTCGTTTTTTAGGTTTCGAAACGAAGGAAGTATTGGTTGACGAGCAAACCTCGCTTAACGTTACCCTTGTTGAAGCTGCCAAAGGTTTGAGCGAAGTGGTGGTGATAGGTTATGGTAATGCGACCCGTGCCACATTAAGCAGCGCCGTTTCAACGGTAAATAATAAAGATCTGAACAAAGGGGCCATTACAGATGTTGGCCAGTTGTTACAAGGTAAAGTTCCGGGATTGAACATTACTGCCAGCGGCGACCCTAACAAACCTGCTGCCGTTGTTCTGCGTGGTGCATCTACAATAAACAGTTCGCAGGGGCCCTTTTACGTAGTTGATGGTGTTCCTGGTGTTGATATTGCTACCATAGCCCCCGATGATATTGCTACTATAGATGTATTGAAAGATGCCGCGGCAACTGCCATTTACGGTAACAGGGCAGCTAACGGTGTTATTATGGTTACCACGAAAAAAGGTAAAAAAGGGCAGTTATCAATATCATATAACGGCTATGTAGGTGCCGAAAAGGTAGCCAACCAGCTTGCTATGATGAACGCTGCCGAGTTAAGGGGTTTCCTGAAAACAAATAACCAGGCGCTTTCTGCTTCCGATGATAAAGGAGCGAATACCAATTGGCAAAAAGCTATTGAGCGAAACACTGCCATATCTCACAATCATAACCTGTCTTTCAGCGGCGGTACCGACCATAGCAGCTACTATGCCAGCGTAAACTATGTAAAAAAAGATGGTATCATTGCCAATACCGGCCTGGAGCGTGTTATTGGCCGGTTGGCTTTAACACAAAGCGCTTTCGATGATATCCTTAAATTTAGCTTATCTGTAACCAACTCCAACAGTAATGCTAATGATGTGCCATATCGAAACGTGATCCTGCTGCAATCAGCGCTTTTCCTGCCGGTTTCACCGACAAAGAATGCCGATGGAAGCTATTTTGAAAACCCGACAACGCAAAACTACTATAACCCGGTTGGCATGCTAAACAACAGCGTGAGTGATACAAAATACAATAATCTTGTTGCTGCGTTTAACACCCAGCTGAAATTGCCTTTCGGCTTAACATACAACTTAAATTTATCCTATTTAAATACTACTACTTTACACGGAGAGTTTTATACCTCTTATTTCACATCTCATTACAACGGTTTATATGATAACCCGGAGCCTGGTTTAGGCTATCATACGCAGCAAACCTTTGGTAGTAACGGCCAAGCTACAAGGAGTTCGTTACAAACAGTTAATAAAATTATAGAAACATATTTTAACTGGGATAAAAAAATAGGCAATCACTCCATCAATGCAGTATTAGGGTACTCTTGGCAGAATAATACTATAGGAGATGGTTTCCAGGCAACCACTACCAACTTCCCGGTTGATAATGTAAGTTACAACAACCTGGCCTTAAGCAACCCTTATGCCGTATCTGGTTTTCAGGTTAATTTTGGTGCCGATGGTGTGTTTCAGGAAACGAGGCTGATCTCTGATTTTGCCAGGGTAAATTATAACTACAATGATAAATACCTGTTGCAGGCTTCTGTAAGGCGCGATGGCAGCTCTGTTTTTGGTAAAGAGCATCAATGGGGATATTTTCCATCGGTAGGTGCCGCCTGGCGCGTAAGCCAGGAAAGCTTCCTGAAAGAAAATAATACCATAAACGATCTGAAACTACGTGCCAGTTATGGTATAACAGGTAACTCAACAGGTTTCAATGCCTATACGGCACAAGCTATTTCAGGTAGCCTCGGTACTTTTTACAGTAATGGAAATTATATCAATGCTCTGGGGGCTACACAAGCAGCTAATGCAAACCTGCAATGGGAAAAAACCTCTACTGCCAACCTGGGTTTGGATTTTGAATTGTTTAAAGGAAAAGTGACCGGCGCGCTTGAGGTTTATAACAAAAAAACAACGGGAATGATCTTCTCATATGCAGTTGATCCTATCCTGGTGCCAACCGGTACTATTGTGGCAAATGGCGGCAGCATGACCAATAAAGGTATCGAACTAACCATTAACACCACGCCGGTACGGACTGCTAACTTCAGGTGGTCGACCGCGCTGAACCTTGCGCATAATAAAAACGTTATCAACAGTTTGTCTAACCCACTGTTTTCAGGAGGCGATTCGGTGCTGTATTCCTTCCCCGAAGGTGCTGGTCAATCAAGCCACTCCTTGCAGATCTTAAAATCAGGTAAACCTCTGGGCCAATTCTTTTCGCTTCAGTACGCTGGCAAAAACGCTAATGGAGTTTCGCAATTTGTTGGTGCCGATGGCAAGTTGACAACTGCGCCAACAATTGGTACGGATTATCATTACCTAGGCAGTGCACAACCCAAATTATTGGTTGGCTGGTCGAATGATTTTCATTATAAAAATTTCGATCTGAATATCTTTTTCAGAGGCGTATTTGGTAACAAGATATTTGACGCAACACGCGCCGATCTTTTCAGGCCTAACACAGCACAGTACACCAATATCCTGAAGGATGCAGCAGGCGAATCGGCAGCAGATTACAATGCTTATTTGTACTCATCTCGTTTTGTGGAAAGCGGAAGTTACCTGCGTTTGGATAATGCCACCCTTGCTTACAACTTTAAACTGAACAGTAAGTACATCAAGGTTTTCAGGATCTATACTTCGGCCAATAACGTGTTCATCATAACCAAGTATAAAGGTGTGGATCCTGAAATTAACCAGGGCGGTATTTCTCCCGGTGTGGACTATAATAACTTTTATCCCAAAACCAGGACCATCCTGATAGGGGCTAACGTAACTTTTTAAGTTTAACCAGTTAAAAGAAATTATCATGAACAGAATATTAAAAAGCATTGGCTTTTGCGCTATACTTACGCTATGTTTTGCATCGTGCCAAAAAGTATCGGTACCGGTGAAAACAGAATTAACCCCGGATGTTTTTCCTCAAAATACAGATCAATACGCGCAAGCGGCGGGTCCTGTTTACGTGGCTTTGCGGGGCAATATCTCAGTCGAGCACTTTTTCATGCAATCGGCAAGTACCGATGAGGTGATCTTCCCGGCTTACGGTGGTAACTGGTATAATGGTGGTGAATTTCAGCAGCTGCATTACCATACCTGGACAAAGGACCATCCCGGTGTTAGCGGGGAGTGGTATTGGACGTCCACTATTATTGGTCTGGCCAACCAAACACTGGCAACACTTCAGGCCGCTGAGCCGGAAGGAACAGCCAAACAGCAGGACCTGGCACAAATACGGATGGTTAGGGCCCTTGCTTATTTTTATCAGATGGACAGTTTTGGCAATGTGCCAATTGTTACCGTAGCCGGCGATTATGCAGCACATCCTAACAAAACCCGTTCCGAGGTTTTTAACTTTATCGAATCGGAAATCAAAGCCGCTTTGCCTTCGCTAAGCAGCACTACAGGGCAAACCACCTATGGCAAGCCAACCAAATACATGGCTTATGCGTTGCTTGCAAAAATGTACCTCAATGCCGAATATTACACAGGCACCAAGCGTTATGACGATTGTATAGCCGCTTGCGATAATGTGATCAATTCCGGCGCTTTTCATCTTGAGGCAAGAGGTACCTACCTCAAAATGTTTTACCCGGATAACGGGCCACAAACTGCCGAGTTTATTTTTGCTATACCGTTTGATCCTGCTGCAGCAAATACACTGCCTTTCAGAAGCCAGAACCTTCATCAGCGGTACGATTTGCCAAGGAGATTGGTAAATAAGTACAAAGTAAATTTCACACCAGACGGAGCTATAAGCACGCTGCCAACTTATTATGCCAATTTTAATGATCCTAACGATATCAGGAACAAACAATGGCTAACCGGCAAGCAATACCAGTTTGATGGCATAACGCCGGTAACTTATACTACAACAAATCAAAGCTATAACCAGTTTTATACTGGAAGCGACCCTAACGGCGCTTTAACATACCAGGTTGAATTAACACCTAACATTGTTTTAAGGCAAGATGTTGGCACGTTTGACGTGGGTAACGATGAAATAGGCTGGAACATGGGCTATCGTAACATTAAATTTTACCCGGATTCTACTTCGTTGAACAGGAACATGAAAAACGATATTCCAATATTCCGTTATTCAGATATTTTGCTGATGAAAGCTGAAGCTATTTTGAGGGGAGGGGCAACTACCCTCGGGCAAACAGCGCTTACATTGGTTAACACCCTACGTGCCGAGCGGACTACATCGGCTGCATGGAGCACCGTTACGCTTGATGACCTTTATGCAGAGCGTTGCAGGGAATTTGCCTGGGAATCATGGCACAGAAACGATATGATCAGGTTTGGCAAATACGAAAGTTCTTGGGGTTTTAAAACAGATGCTAACCCCGCACACCGTATTTTTCCGATCCCGACATCGGCGATGCAGCTAAATAAAGCGCTTGTTCAAAACCCTGGGTACTAATTGTTCAATTGGACTAAACCGGCGACGGGGTATTCTCCGTCGCCTGATTCATTCGCTTAGTAACAATATATATCTTCATATGAAACTCAGATCTGCATTTGTTATCATTCTGTTCTCCTGTGTTACAGTTTTCATCCATCAGGTTAAAGCCGGGCAAAAGGTTTTCAATATTGCCACTTTGGGTGCGGTGGGTAATGGTAAAACCGATAATACGCATGTTATTCAAAAAGCTATTGATAATTGTACAGCTTCGGGTGGAGGCATAGTGCTGGTGCCGCAAGGCAAATTTGTAACAGGTGTTATCGATCTGAAATCAAATGTCGAATTGCGTTTAGCCCCAAACGCACAGCTATTGGCAACTGTTAAACGTATAGCCTATGGCCCGGGAAAAGCATCGCCTTTAATAGTAGCAAGTGGCTGTAAAAATATAGCGATCACCGGCACAGGCATTATAAATGGCAGAGGCGAAGCTTTATTGAAAGATATATACCGGATGCTCAGAAACGGTAAGCTTAAAGACAAAGAATGGAAAACTTATAACGAGTGGCACCAATTGCGGCCAGAAGAAGATAACCGACCGAAGTTGATATTTTTTAAACAATGCGATAATGTGAAGATTAGTGATGTGACCATCAAAAATGGTTTGTGCTGGATACAGGAATACCGGGCTTGTACCAATATGTTGATCAATAATATAAAGGTTATCAGCAACACGTTTTTAAACAATGACGGGATCGATCTGGTAGATTGCAAAAAGGTAAAGCTTACCAACAGTTTTTTTAATGTTGCTGATGATGGTATCTGTTTAAAATCATCCGATCCTAAAAGTTTTTGCGAAGACATTGTTATTACCGATTGCAGGATCCGCTCAAGTGCGAGTGCATTTAAAATGGGTACAGCATCCTTCGGTGGGTTTAAAAAAATAACGGTTCGTAATATTGAGGTGTATGATACTTTCCGTTCGGCAGTGGCTATCGAATCGGTTGACGGAGGTGTGATTGAAGATATTGATATAAGACATGTAGTAGCGAAAAATACCGGCAACGCCATTTTTATACGATTAGGTAAACGTCAAAAGTTAAGAGCGGCAGGTTCGGTTAGTGGGATTTATATTGCCGATGTTAAAGCCGGGATACCAGCCGGAAAGCCGGATGCTGGTTACCATATGGAAGGGCCACCCGAACAATTTGCGCATAATGTTTTTCCGATGTCGGTTGCTGGTATTCCCGGTTCGCCGGTGAGCAATGTTACGCTGGAGGGCATTGATATCAGCTATGCTGCCGTAGCTAAAAAGAAGGTAGCATGGTTTAATATTGATTCGTTATCCAAAGTGCCTGAACAAATATCTGCCTACCCCGAGTTTTCGATGTTTGGCGAATTGCCTGTATCCGCTTTTTACGCAAGGCATGCCGAAGGTATCAATTTGAAAAACATACACGTCAATTACACCGGGTATGATTTCCGTACACCATTTGTTTTTGATGACGTGAACGGGCTTATTGCCGAAAAGATAAATGTTTCCGGTTTTAAAACTTTACCCTTACTGTTATTGAACAACGTGAAGGTAAATAAGCTGTTGGATATACAGCCTGCCGATAAACGGGACCACGTAATAAAAACCCAATGATATTAAAACATCAAAGTAAATGAACTGCAAACCCAAAGTTTTTATTTATATACTGCTGTGCAGCATGTGCTGTATGGCAAACAAAACCGTAGCGCAGTTAAATGTACAGTCATCGTACGCTTTAATTAAAAGGATTGTGCCCGCTGCCGCTCAAAAATTTATCGTTCAGCCGCTTCCTGTAACTGAAGCTAAAGATGCTTTTGAAGTAGAAGGCGCAAAAGGGAAGATCATTTTAAGGGGTAACAATGGCGTGGCCATTGCGTCGGCCCTGTATCATTACCTTGCCGAATATACGCATTGCCAAATTACCTGGAACGGCTCAAACCTGAAGTTACCCGCTAATTTGCCTATGCCTGCGGCCAAGGTGCATAAAGCGACCCCTTACAAATACCGGTATTACCTCAACTATTGTACGTACAGTTACAGCATGAGCTGGTGGGACTGGAAACGCTGGGAAAAGGAGATTGACTGGATGGCGCTTCATGGCATTAATATGCCGCTGGCTATTACCGGACAGGAATATGTTTGGGACAAGGTTTATAAATCGATGGGTTTCAGCAACCATGATATGCAAAAGTTTTTTACAGGCCCGGCATATTTTGGTTGGTTTTATATGGGTAATGTTGATGCCTGGGATGGGCCACTACCAACAACCTGGATAACAAGCCACCGCGACTTGCAGGTTAAAATATTGCAGCGCGAGCGCGAACTGGGGATAAAACCGGTACTCCCTGCCTTTACCGGGCATGTGCCGGCGTCGTTTAAAAAACATTATCCTAAGGCCAAACTCAAACAAACCAACTGGAACAATGGCTTTGCTGATACTTATATCCTTGATTCGGAAGATCCGTTGTTTGCGCAGATAGGTAAGAAGTTTATAGAGGAACAAACCAAGGTTTACGGAACCGACCACCTGTACTCGGCAGATACTTTTAATGAGAACGAACCGCCATCTAACGATCCTAAATTCCTGTCGGAATTAAGTGCGCGGGTTTATGATGGTATGAAAGGTGCCGATCCAAAGGCAGTTTGGGTGATGCAGGGATGGCTATTTTTTAGCGATCGGAAGTTCTGGAAAAATGAGCAGATCAAAGCGCTATTAAATGCCGTGCCTAATGATCATATGATAGTACTTGACTTGAACACCGATTACGAGCCGATTTGGAAACGTACCGAAGCATTTTACGGCAAACCATGGATCTGGAATATGCTGCATAATTATGGCGGCAACAATAGTTTGTTCGGTCGTATCGAAGCTGTGGCTGCTCAACCTGCGCAGGCCCTTGCAGATTCTGCTTCGGGTAAGATGATTGGCATTGGCTTAACTATGGAGGCCATTCAGCAAACGCCTGTGTTGTATGAATTAATGGCGCAAAACACGTGGCAAAACAAACCCGTTAACCTTGATGAATGGTTGCCTCAATATGTATTTAACCGCTATGGTGTAAAAAGCAAAGAAGCAGTGGATGCATGGCAAATACTGCGGACGACCGTTTTTAACGGCAAGGATATCCGCGATGGGGCTGAATCTATCATTACAGGGCGGCCAACGCTTGATTCGGCCGCTGTATGGACACGCACCCATCTTAATTATAACCGTAAGGACCTGCTCCCCGCCTGGGATAAAATAGTTGCGGCGATCCCACTATGCAAACAAAGCAGCGGTTTTAATTATGATTTGGTTGACGTTACGCGGCAGGTGCTGGCCAACTACGGCAGACCGGTTCAGTTAAAATGGATCAAGGCGTACCAGGATAAAAATGATAAAGCCTTTGTAAAATACACAAACGAATACTTAGCCTTAATAGCCGATATAGACAAGCTGCTTGTTACTCAAAAGGATTTTATGCTTGGCCCCTGGATAGCCGATGCCCGCGCCTGGGGTACTAACCCTGCCGAAAAAGCACTGTATGAAAAAAATGCCCGCAACCTCATCACATTATGGGGAGGGGCAGATAGCCCGTTGCATGAATACTCGTGCAGGCAGTGGAGCGGTTTGCTTAACGATTTTTACAAGGTACGTTGGCAAAAGTTTTTCGGGGTGCTACAAGCCTCGCTTGAAACAGGCAAAGAACCAGATTTTAAACTGTTCGATAAATCAATAAGTGATTGGGAGTGGCAATGGGTTAACTCATCAAAAACTTATCCTGTTGCGCCTAATGGCAGCAGCACGCTGATAGTGCAGCAACTATATGAAAAGTACCGGGCAAATATGAGTAACGATCTTAAATAGTGGATATGAGCAATTTAAGTACACCAATAGCTAATCCTGAAAAAACTGTTTCAAAGCCAGCCCGGCTATTATCGTTAGATGCCCTCCGCGGCTTTGATATGTTTTGGATCATGAGTGGGGAACGTGTTATACACGCTGTTGCCAAAGCCACAGGCTGGCCGGTTTTTGTGTGGATGTCGGGCCAGTTGCACCATACGGTATGGAACGGCATCACTTTTTATGATATGATCTTCCCGCTGTTTTTGTTTATTGCCGGGGTGTCCATGCCATATTCCATGGGGAGTAAAGCCGGAAAACACGGTGTTGCTCAACCATATCTTTTACCAACCGCTGCCAAAAAGGAAGTTTATGTATCCATGATTAGGCGGGCACTCATCCTGCTTTTTTTAGGCATGGTGGTGAACGGGCTGTTTAAGTTTAACGGATATGAAAATACCCGCTTTGCCAGCGTGCTGGGCCGCATTGGTTTGGCCTGGTTTTTTGCCGGCATCATCTATCTCCATTTTGGCACTCGTGGGCAGATTGTATGGTTTGCCTTTTTGTTGTTGGGGTATTGGGCTGCCATGGAGTGGATCCCTGTACCTGGTTACGGCGCGGGTGTTTTAACCATGAATGGCAGCCTGGAATCTTATATCGATCGCTTATTGCTTCCCGGTCGTCTGCATGATAAAGTGCATGACCCTGAGGGGGTGCTATCTACCATACCTGCTATAGGCACGGCCATGTTGGGCATATTTACAGGGCAGTTTTTGAAGTACGATAACGCGAAATGGCCGATGTGGAAAAAGGGAATGGGGGTATTTGCTGCTGGTGTTGTATTGATAGGCTTAGGTTTGTTATGGAATGTGGGCTTTCCAATCAACAAACGCTTGTGGAGCAGTTCGTTTGTGCTGTTTGTTGGCGGCTGGAGCTGTGTTTTTCTGTCCGTATTTTATCTCATTATTGATGTTGCCGGTTGGCGAAAATGGGCTTTTCCTTTTGTATTTATCGGTGTGAATTCAATAGTCATTTACCTCGCATCAGAGGGGATGGTAGATTTTCAGCATACGGCCAATTATTTTTTTGGAGGGATTATCAGTCACCTGTCTCAAAACTGGCAACCGGTATGGTCGGCTATATCTGTGGTTTTTATACAGCTAACCTTGCTTTATATTTTGTACCGGAACAAGATCTTCCTGAAAATCTAACCTAACAGCAGGTGGGGTTTATCCGTTGGTCATTTCATTAATACTATTATAAATAACATGAAATATAAATATCTCCTCCTTTGTATTTTACTGCTGCCTGCCGCTTTTGTTTGTGCGCAAAACCAACCTGGAAGGCAGGTTATAAATTTTGATAAAAACTGGTCGTTTAATTTAGGTGATGTGAATCAAGCACAGGGTGTAGGTCTTGATGATACCAAATGGCGCAAACTCGATCTGCCGCATGATTGGAGCATCGAAGGCAGATTCAGGAAGGATAACCCGGCTAAGCCCGAAGGCGGTGCTTTACCCGGCGGTATCGGCTGGTATCGGAAAACCTTTATAGCTCCCGATAGAAGTAAGGGTAAGTTGACCTATATAGAATTTGATGGTGTTTATCAAAAAAGTAATGTATGGATAAACGGTCATCACCTCGGCTTCAGGCCTAATGGTTATATCTCGTTCAGATACGAGTTAACGCCTTATTTAAAATACGGACGACAAAAAAATATCATTGCTGTCAAGATTGATAACTCCATGCAGCCCAATTCACGTTGGTACTCCGGATCGGGTATTTACCGGCATGTGCGCTTAGTTACTGTTAACAAAATAGCGGTAGATCAATGGGGGACTTTTGTTACTACCAGCAATGTTAGTGAAGCCAACGCAAATATCTCTGTGCAAACTACCATCCGTAACAACGGCGGCAAAAAGGGTGAGTATAAGCTTATAACCGGCCTATGTGATATGGCTGGTAAGGCAATTGGCGATCGGGTTGTTAATCTGTTATCAATCAACGATACACTAACCATAACTAAACAGGAACTGGCAGTATTAAAACCGAGGCTATGGTCGGCAGATAATCCTGCGCTTTACAAAGTGGTTTCTAAAATTGTGTCGGGCAATGCTGTTTTGGATACCTACACAACTACAGTAGGGATCCGGGATTTTTATTTTGATACCGATAAGGGCTTTATCCTAAACGGAAAAAACGTAAAAATAAAAGGCGTGTGTTTGCATCATGATTTGGGTTGCCTTGGCGCGGCCATAAATGTACATGCGCTTGCACGGCAATTGAAAATATTAAAAGAAATGGGTTGTAATGCTATCCGCACATCCCACAATCCACCGTCGCCCGATCTGCTTGACCTAGCAGATTCGATGGGTTTTATAGTGATGGATGAGGCCTTTGATTGCTGGGAAAAGGCTAAGGAAAAATATGATTATCACCTATTTTTTAAAGAGTGGCATGCACGCGATCTGGAAGACCAGGTATTGAGAGACCGTAACCATCCATCGGTAATGATATGGAGTATCGGTAACGAAATACCTGAGCAAAGTGATAGCAGCGGTTTCCGTATAGCTAAAGATTTGGCCGGGATAGTTCATAAGCTGGATAGTACCCGGCCGGTTACCGCGGCCAACAATCATCCTGATACTAAAAATCAGATCATTAAATCGGGAGCTATCGATCTGGTAGGGTATAACTATCATCATAACGACCTGGTCGGTTTTCATGAGCGTTATCCCGATAAAAAATTCATCGGTACAGAAACAACATCAGCGTTGGAAACGAGGGGCATTTATGATATGCCGAGCGATAGCATTCGTCGCTGGTCTGACGAGGACAAACAGCCCATGAATGCAGATTTTACGGTTTCGGCTTACGATAACGTTTCCGCGCCATGGGGATCAACCCACGAAGAAACCTGGAAGATTATCAAAAAATATGATTTCCTGTCGGGTATGTTCCTTTGGACGGGATTTGATTACCTGGGTGAGCCTACGCCATACACATGGCCTGCACGCAGCTCGTATTTCGGCATTGTCGACCTCGCAGGTTTTCCTAAAGATGTTTATTACATGTACCAAAGCGAGTGGACAAATAAGCCGGTTTTACATCTTTTACCGCATTGGAACTGGAAACCGGGAAAAACTATAGATGTTTGGGCCTATTACAATAATGCCGATGAGGTAGAGCTTTATTTGAATGGAAAATCATTAGGAATCAAAAGAAAGCAGGGCGATGATCTGCACGTCATGTGGCGCGTAAAATATGAGCCAGGTACGTTGAAAGCGGTATCCCGTAAAAATGGCGTCGAAGTTTTATCAACCGAAGTTAAAACCGCCGGCGCAGCAGCTGTAATTGAGCTTTCGGCAGATAAAAGTATGCTTAAAGCTGGGGGCGCAGACCTTGCATTCATCACGGCAAAAGTGTTGGATAAAGATGGTAACCTTGTTCCTTTTGCTAAAAATAAAATAACCTTCAAGATTATCGGGGATGCCTTTATTGCCGGCGTTGATAATGGCGATCCGTTAAGTCACGACTCTTTTAAGGTTAATTACCGATATGCTTTTAATGGCTTGGCATTGGCGGTTATACAGGCAAGGGAAACAAAAGAAGAAGTTATGGTTTCGGCAAAAGCCGATGGGATGCCCGAAACCCTGATCAAATTAAAAATAAAATAGGCTACTGTTATGATGAAACGGTTTTTTGTATTTGCTATAACCATGTTACTGTGTGAATGCGTTTGGGCTCAAAAGCAAATGATCTCAAACCCTATAACCGGCGGCTACTTTGCGGACCCAACGATTATTAAAGATAAAGGCCGGTACTTTATTTATGCGACCATTGATCCGTGGGGTGCTAATGAATTGGCGGTGCTGGAAACAACCGACTTTGTTAAGTTTATCAGGCATCATATTAACTGGCCAACTAAACAGGCCCTGTACCAGCAAATCCTCGCTCGATGAAATGATTCGGGCACCATCTGTAGTAAAAGGCAAGAATAACAAGTTTTACATGTATGTAGCGATAGGAGGAGAAGTATGGGGAGGTGTAAGCAATACACCGCTTGGCCCCTGGAAAAACCTGAAAAAGGATAATTCGCCAATGGTAAAATCTACAGATTACCCTAAAGTTCATAATATTGATCCGGATTGTTTTATTGATGCCGACGGAAGTGCTTACCTGTATTGGGGATCGGGATATCATTGGATAAACGGGCATTGCATGGCCGTACAGCTTAAAAGCGATATGGTTTCGTTTGATGGCACACCTAAGGATATCAGCACCCCTCATTTTTTTGAAGGGGCGCATATGGTTAAACGTAGCGGAACTTATTACCTCATGTTTTCGGAAGGGAGAGCTATCGACGCCAGCTACCAGGTAGGTTATGCAAAAGGAAACAGCCCGCTTGGCCCCTTTAAAGAAAATGAACACCGTGTTATATTAAGCACCTCGGCTGATAGCACGGTTATAGGCCCCGGCCATCACACCTCTTTTTTAAATAAGGGTCAGCGCTATATTTTATATCATCGTATTTTTCGGCAGAAAGAATCTTTTGTTTTAAGGCAGCTTTGCTTGGATAGTTTAAAATTTGATGCAAATGGCGATATCATAAAGGTCAGTACTAAAGGGGTAGAAAAGTTTAACTGATAAAACAACATTACATACATGGAAAAAACTTTTACTGGATTCAGTGCTTGCCTTTAGCTTGTTTTTACCAGTGATAAAGGCTGCGAGGTTATTTGATTTGCTTTAAGCAGTTTAAAAGTTTATATTGGAATTGGAATTTTTTGATAATTGGACGATAACTCTCACATTATCAATTGTGTTTTTGAAGTTATGTATCGTCAGGGGAGCCTCAAAATCAACGATTTAACCCCATTCTGGCGAGTGGGGTTTTTTTATTCTCACACATTTCTCACACAATTTCACAAAAAACACACAAACAACATAGGATTGTCAGGTCTGAATTGGTTTGACAAATAGGGATATTAAGTAACTTTGCTCAACTACATACTACCTATTATGCAGCATTTGAAAGAGTTTTTAACCCGTATTCAAACATTCGACCTGCGTGTTATCGAAGACGATCTTCACATGGAGTGGGGAACGAATGAAAAGAAGCAAGTCAAGGTTTATGATCTAACCTACCAGACCCATACTATGACAGCTTTTCCTACCGGAGCGAATTAAGGGTATTGAAAGATATGGCCTTTATCGACCTGATGACTTTAGACAAAGAACTTATCCAAATCCAACTGGCCGAGCTGACTAAAGTCCGTAACCGCTTTAAGGAGTTTTGGGGCTACTATCATGATAACTATTCCGAGATGACAAGGGTTTACAACCGCTCTTTTATTTTTTCTGTTAGGTTGGAATATTTATTTATTGCAAATGGCTTGCAATCCGATAGTGCAGAGATCGAGGTAAGCAGTAAATTCAGTGAGGACCTGGGCGAATCGGTTAAGCTACGGGAAAAGTTTTTAATGGAACTGATCTACACTACGGAAACCGCCATCAAACCGAAAAAGTCCGAAACTGAATTTAAAGAATGGCTGGATGCCGAAAGAAAGAAACGGGAAGCAGGAACGACAACGCATGAAACCACTAACGAAAATGCAATGACTCCCCAATCAGAAACACACGGTTTACCGGAAACAGCGGCGGTGCAGAAACCAACCGCCGAGCCTAGACTAAGTGAAGAACAGTTGACTACTGCTAAAATAGTGGGATACTATCCAACCTTTAGGGAGGGGGCAGCCGCGCAACTGTTTGATTTATTAAAAACTTATTTTGTTGCAGAAGAGGAACCAAAAAGGCAAGAACAAGATCAAAAAAAAGGTAGGAACCCCGACGAAGATTTAGACCAAGGACTTGACTGGGCTCCTAAAATAGGCCGGTGAAATAAGATCACTATAACGCGAAAGGGTTAATTGCTATTTCAACTTACCGATGATGCCAAATCGATCTTAGAAAATCTCCTAAACACCTGGTCAATAAAAAAGTTTTCTGGGATTTGTCATCAAGATATGGAAAAGACACTGTTTGCTATAACAAACAGTGTCTCAGTCATGATATCAAACCTAAATTTTAATAGAAAGTTTAACCCCTTTGTAATGAACAATCTGGTCTGTTTTTTTGCTTAGTTCTGCTCCGGTTCCTCTATTTTCTGTTACCAGGACAATATTAAATTTTCTTTCGGTCAGCATACCAGCAAAATCACCTCTCATTTTTCCTATGGTTAAGGTTTTACTGTTATTATTCCAATGCATAGGAATCTCTGTGTATTTGCCCTCTTCATAATTATAGTTGTCATTTTCATCTTCATAAAGTGTAAAATCGCCATCCTTTCCCGGGTAGATCCTGATTTCAAGATTGTCCCATTTTTTCTCCTCTGCAAACTGAACTTCGGGTCCCCATGGAATGATCGCACCTGCCTTTACGTAGAGCGGTAATATATCTATCGGCGCGGTTGCCATGATAGTCTTACCGCCTTGCTCTTTTTTACCTGTCCAGAAATTATACCATAATGAACCCGTTGGAAGATAAACGGTCTGCTCTGTTGCGCCCGAACTGGTCACGGGTATCACCATAACCGAGCTTCCAAACATATACTGGTTTCCGATATCATATACATGCTTATCGTTGCCAAAATCCATGAACAGTGCTCTCATAAATGAGCCGGAATGGTGGGTTACATTCCAGGCTGTAGCATAGCTGTAAGGCAGTAGGCTATACCTTAATTTAATGTACTTTTCAATGATGTCGAAGGTTCGTTCACCACGATGACCGAATTGATAAATTTCTCTTGGAATATCGGTTCCATGAGATCGCATCATAGGTGTAAACGTGGCGAACTCAAGCCAACGTGTATATAATTCCTGAAATAGCGGATTTTTGGCACCTCCGCCTGCGATAAAATCGCCTGCAAAGAATCCGCCGATATCCGCATTCCAGTAAGGTATCCCGCTAAGACTAAAGTTTAGAGCCGCCGGAATTTGTTTTGCTAATGTGCTCCAACTGGATGCCACATCTCCGCTCCAGGTATTTGCTGCATATCTTTGCTGACCTGCAAATGCCGACCTTGTAAAAATGGTGACACGTTTGCCCGAGCCACTTTCGCGCTGGCTATCGTAAATACTACCCACGTGAACCAGAGGGAAAGCATTGATCACACTCCTGAACGATCCCAAATAAGTAGGTTGATCGAAATCTTTATCACTTATGTTAATATGGTCAGGTTCTGAGGAATCTAGCCACCAGCCGTCTGTCCCAAGAGAAAAAACGCCTTTATTTAGGTAATCCCAATAAATGGCATGACTTGCCGGATTGTAAGGATCATACGGTTTAGCACCGCTTTTCGGCGGCCAGGTATCAAAATTAATAAGCATATTTTTTTCTTTGAACTCGGTATATTGTTTGGTCAAAGGCCCAAAGCCTGGCCAGGCGACAATAAACAGATGCGCATTCATGGCATGCACCTGGTCTACCATACTCTTTGCATTAGGGAAAGTAGCCGGGTCAAATGACATGGAGTTCCACAGGCTGTCTTTTCCCCAGTATTGCCAGTCCTGAACAATACCGTCCAGCGGTACTTTCAGGTCGCGATACTTTTTTACCACTTCAAGCAACTCCGCTTGGGTCTTATATCTTTCTTTCGACTGATTGTATCCATAAACCCATAAGGGCATTAAAGGGGCCTGTCCGGTCAGGTCACGAATTTGAGCCACAACCCCGTCTTTTGGACCTCCCCACATCAAGTAATAGTCAATACATTCCCCGATTTCGGAATCGAAAGATGTCCCCTGGCTATCGTCATTAAAGGTGGTCGGCGAGTAATTATCCCAGAATATGCCATAACCTTTTACAGATTGGATATAAGGAATACAAACCCGGGTATTTTGATTAACAAGATAAACCTTTTGGCCACGCTGGCTCATTTTTCCATTTTGTTGTTGGCCAAGTCCATAGATAGGCTCTTCTTTATCAAGCAAAAAAGCCTGCCTTACCGAATGGGCGATTTTATTTGCATCTTTTTTCTCGGTGAACTGCACGCCATAATCTTTTTCGGTAACCAGCGAATGGTTTGCAATATCGGCAAATGAAACTTTGCCGGTCTCTGCATTTACAAAAACCTGCAGAGCTGCGGTACTTATATGTATAATGTGATTTTCTTCTTTAACAGTAAATTCAACTTCTTCAGGAACTTTAATTACGGACAGGCTTTCCTTTTTGGGTTGTGTGCCCTCAGGTGATTTTATGACTCTGGCGATAGTTGGAGAATAAAACCGGACTTCAATATCCATGAACTGTGAATTTAATTTTATACCCTGTTTCGTTCGCTGAAAATCCTGTGCAAATGACTGAACGGCAAAGAAAAAAAGAATAGCAATTCCTGTAATTGTTGTTCTCATAATTGAATTGAGTAATTGCGGAAAATAAAGGTTTGTAAGTCCGTAAAAGTAAATGAAAAATATTAATTATTGTAATTTATACAATTAATTAGTTGACCTTCCTGCTTAAACCGGATTCTTTCAATTCGTATAATTGTGAATTTTGCGGTAGCACTGCCCCCCGGTGAAATAATGCAAGCAACCGACCTGGTCGGAGAAAGAGGATTTAACTCAGATTTACCCACAACTGTACCCGAAAATTTTCCGGCAGCAGACTGACGGTCTGGAAAAGGGAATTTTAACTGGTTGTTTTTGCTTCGCTAGTATAAAAATAGAATAAGCGTTAACAAAAACTTATATGCCTTAAGGTTTGCTAAATAGTTTTTATAAGTGTTAATAAAACAGTAAAAAACCAATATATACTAGTCTGATAAGTTTAAAATTATAAATTTGATGGCCAACTATAAATTTCATGCGGTTAAGCTTAGTTTCCTTTCTGATTATCTGTGTACTATGCAATTCAAATGCGCAAATTAACAAATATCAATTTTCGCATCTTGATATCAATAACGGCCTTTCTCACAATCAGGTCAATTGCATATACAAGGATTCAAAGGGCTTTATGTGGTTTGGTACCGGCGCTGGACTTAATCGTTACGATGGTTATACCTTTAAGGTGTTTAAACACCTTGCAAACAATGAAAACTCGGTTATCGATGATTATATTCAAAATATTTTCGAAGGACCAGGGCAGAATCTGTGGATAATTACCAGCACTGGCCTATGCATCTACAATATGGCTACAGAAAAGTTCAGTGCCGATGTGTCATCATGGATCAGGTTATTGAAGCTGCCAGGTGCCGGTATGAGTAAAATAAAAAGAGACAGGAGAGGCAATTTTTGGTTTATATACCCGAATTCAGGTGTCTACCGATATGACCCGGCCGATAAACAAACCTATTATTATGGTTGTGACAAAGGTGCTAAACTGGCCCTGTTATCCAATAATGTAACTGATATTTCGGAAGATAACCTGGGGAATATGTGGTTCATATACGATACAGGTGTCATTGAAAAGCTCAATATAGCTCGTAACAAAATTACTTACACCAGTAAGGCATTAAGCAAGTTAAATAATGTCAAATCATTTACCTACTCCATAATGGCCGATATTGATGGGGACCTATGGATTTATGCAACAGGAGCAAATTTAGGTGTGTACTATTTAAATCCGCGGAAGAATATTTTGAACCATTTTGATAAAGCATCGAAAGGGCTAAGGTTAAATGTAAATGTCATCAACAATGTTTATCAGGATGATGAAGGCCTGATGTGGGTGGCAACGGATCATGGTGGGATAAATCTTATTGATAAAAAAGGATTTAAGGTTATTTATTTATTGAATAGGGAAGATGATGCCAAATCGTTAAAACAAAATAGTGTAATACTCTATAAGGATAATACAGGTATAATGTGGGCTGGTACATTTAAAGAAGGCATAAGCTATTATCATAAAAATATTATCAGGTTTCCATTATACAGACACTTCGCCTCTGATCCTTCAAGTCTGGACTTTGAGGATGTTGACAAATTTGTGGAGGATAAGCGGGGCAATCTATGGATTGGTACAAATGGTGGCGGCTTGATCTACCTTGACCGCAAAACAGGGAAATACACGCGTTATAAAAATGACCCGCAAAATAACAACAGCCTTAGTAATGATATAATTGTGAGTTTGTGCCTGGACCACAACCAAACACTGTGGATAGGTACTTATTTCGGAGGCGTAGACAGTTTTGACGGCAAGGTATTTACCCATCATCGTCATGACGATCACATCGCAACAAGCATTGCAGATGACAGGGTATGGAGCATAGTTGAAGACTCATCAAATCGCCTGTTGATCGGAACCCTCGCTGGAGGTCTAAATATTTTCGATCCGTTCAAAAAAATATTCACCCGCCCTTACAATAAAACGCAAATAAGATCAACCTTCGTGTCTGCTATTTTGGAAGATAAGAAAGGTAATATTTGGGTGGGTGGCGACGGGGGCATTGACATAATCATAAAAAAAAGCGGTCATATAGTTCATTATGAACATGATGATAATAATCCCAACTCACTTATATCTAATAAATTGAATTGTATCTTAGAGGATAGCCGGGGTCTGGTATGGATAGGTACGCGTTATGGATTGAGTGTGTTTGATGTAAAAACAAACCGCTTTTTATCATTAAAGAAAGAAAATGGCCTGCCCGCTAATTTAATACAAAACATCCTGGAGGATAATAGCGGTATGATTTGGTTGAGTACATCAAATGGTCTTTGCCGTATTATTTTAACGGGTACCGATAATAGGTATAATTTCCGATTTGAAAACTTCGACGAAACAGATGGTTTGCAGGGGCGTGAATTTAATGTAAATGCCGCTTTTAAAACGAGTAAGGGCGAGCTGATATTTGGTGGCGGACACGGATTTAATCTGTTTAATCCATTGATTATAAAGCCCAATACCAATAAATCAAAACTCATATTTACCGATTTGCTGTTGTTTAACAAGAGTGTAGCTGCGGATGAAGCTATAAATGGCCATGTTATACTATCCAAAGCACTTTCAGAGACACGGGCTGTTACACTTAATCACAATGAAAACGTTTTTACGATTGAGTTCGCCGCGCTCAATTTTTTTAATCCGGGGAAGGTAAAATATCAGTATATGCTAGAAGGTTTTGATAAAGGTTGGATCACCGCTGAAAATACTATGCGCAAAGCCACGTACACAAATCTGGATGGCGGAACTTATACTTTTATGGTGCGTGCCATCAATAGGGACGCTGTTGGGAATACCGACTCCATCTCTTTAAAAATCAACGTAAAGCCCCCATTCTGGAAATCGACATTGGCATATGCCATTTATTTGATCGTTATAATAGGTGGACTTTTCGTCATTCGCCGGCGGGGGATACAAAAGATACAGTGGAAGTTTGCGGCTGAGCAGCAGCAAAAGGAAGTGGAACGCATTATTGAGCAGGAAAGGAAAGAAGTTGAGCGTTTGTATGAGATAGATAGGCTAAAAACCAAATTCTTAACAAATGTAAGCCACGAATTCCGTACGCCATTATCGCTTATCATGGCGCCGGTTGATAAAATGTTGGGAGATTCTGTCAATGCCGGTCAAAAGCAACAATTGAACATGGTACGCAAAAATACCAGACGGCTGCTGAATCTGGTAAACCAATTACTTGATTTTCGAAGAATGGAGGTGCAGGAACTAAAGTTACATACCCGGCACGGCGATATTATTAAATTTATTGAAGATGTGAGCCTGTCATTTATCGATATAGCCGAAGAAAAGGGTATCCGGTTTGTCTTTGATACCTCAGAAGAATCTTTAAAAACCAGTTTTGATCATGATAAGATAGAAAGGATATTATTCAATCTTCTTTCAAATGCTTTTAAGTTTACGCCGAAAGGAGGCCATGTCAGTGTGTTGCTAAGTTTAGTTCCTGAACGATCGGAAACTAATTTAAAATGTGTTGAAATTAAAGTAATGGATACCGGCATAGGAATTCCGGAAGACAGGAAAGAACGCATATTCGACAGGTTCTTTCAAAACGATCTTCCTGGCTCCATGTTGAACCAGGGCAGCGGCATCGGCCTGGCAATTACCAAAGAATTTGTTATGATGCATGGAGGCGAAATTTTCGTGGAGCGTGATACTGAGTTTGGTAGTTGTTTTATTGTACGCTTGCCTATGCTCTTACACGGCGCTGAAGAAAATGTACTGGTTGATCAGGAGGCAGACGATGTGGTCACCTTTCCTGGTATTGAAGTGGCGACAAAAAACCTTAGCAGCGTAAATAGTAAACAAACTGTTTTATTGGTTGAGGATAATGAAGATTTCAGGTTTTATTTAAAAGATAATCTTGTAGGGCTGTTCCATATTATTGAGGCAACAACCGGGAAGGAGGGCTGGCAAAAGGCGCTCGCGCTGCATCCGGATATCATCGTGAGTGATATCAGTATGCCTGAAATGAGTGGAAAGGATCTATGTGTTAAAGTAAAAAATGATAGCCGGACATCACATATTCCGGTCATATTACTTACGGCATTGATCGGTGAGGAAGAGGAACTAAAAAGCCTGGAGATAGGGGCAAATGACTACATGACCAAGCCGTTTAATTTTGAGATACTCACTTCCAAAATAAAAAATCTTTTACGTCTACAAGCCACATTTAAAAAGACCTATACCCGTCAGCTTGATTTTAAATTGAATGAACCTGCCATTCCGTCTACCGATGAGAAATTTATAAAAAATATTATCGAGTATGTTAATAAAAATATGCTAGATCCTGCACTGTCCGTTAGCGAGCTCAGTAAATACCTGGGCCTGAATCGTAACACACTTTACAAAAAGCTATTATTGATAACCGGCAGATCTCCGGTTGAGTATATCCGGATGTTAAGATTGAAAAAAGCTGCGTATTTATTAGAGTATAGTCAAATGAATATCTCTGAGGTGTCATATGAGGTGGGTTTTAACACGCCGCAGTACTTCGCAAAATCATTTAAGGAAGAGTTTGATATGCTCCCCTCGGAATTTGTTATTCAAAAGCGGAAACAGCATCAGGACCAAACTCAAGTATCCTGAGTCTCGTCATAAATTGATTTTGTTTTATCAACCTATCCTTGACACTTAAACTACGTGATTAATTATAACCTAATTACTGCTTAGTACCGCCATTTATTAGATTTTATGCTTATGCCTATTTATAATGCTCTGAAATGCAGGTACTTGCAAATGGTAAACATTTGTTACATTCTTAATTACAAATGTTCCTCTGTTTTAACCCCAAGCCTGATACCTTCACTTCGCACACCGGCTCTCTTCCCGTTTAGATAGGTCTGGTGTAGTTGGTTTATTAAATAATTTTTTGTCACTAATGCACCAGGCAGCATCAGGCATTTTCACTGTCGTATCCTTCATTATATGCACATGAAAACGCATTTTTTTTTACTATGTATAATCGTTATTAATTTTAATATAACGGTAAATGCTCAGAAATCCGGTCATCCCTACAATTGGAAAAGCGTACAAATACGTGGCGGTGGTTTTGTTGATGGCATTATCTACCATCCTACAACAAAGAATCTTCTATATTGTCGCACCGACATGGGCGGTGCATATAAATGGAATGAGGCTATAAAAGCCTGGGAGCCACTTCTTGATTGGGTATCCTACAGAGATCGCAACCTGATGGGCGTTGAAAGTATCGCTTTGGATGCTCATGATCCCAATCGTGTATATATGGCTTGTGGTACCTATACCTCTATCAGAGTTCCTAATGCCATACTTCGGTCTGATGATAGGGGAAAAACATTTAAGCGGACCGATGTTCCCTTCAGGATGGGAGGGAATGAGAACGGCAGAGGTAATGGCGAACGCATGGCTGTAGACCCCAACAATGGCAATATTATTTACATGGGAACGCGTTTAGATGGACTGTGGAAAAGCGGGGACGCCGGCATTACATGGAATCGGGTAAACAATTTTCCGGAAATAAGGTCATCTGTGTCAGATACCATGATGAAATCCAAAGCAACTTATCACCCAAGTCCGAACGGAATTATATTCGTTTTATTTGACCCGAAAAGCAGGGCCGGTACCAGGAGCAACGTTATTTATGTTGGGGTTTCACAAAAAGGGGTAAAGAATTTATTCAGGAGTACAGATGGTGGGGCGAGCTGGGCTGCAGTTCCTGGCGAACCGACCGATCTGATGCCGACACACGCTGCGTTATCAGCAGATGGTGTATTATATATCACCTACGGCTCCAACCCGGGCCCTGATATGATGACAGATGGAGCTGTATATAAATATACTGCGGATGTTGACCAGTGGACAAATATTACACCGGTAAAACCTCGGCCTGAAAACCAATTGGGGTTTGGCTATGCTGCAGTTGCTGTCGACCCACAGAATCCTCAAATTATTATAGTAAGCACATTTCACCGGTATGGTAAAGCCGGGGGCGATGATATTTTCAGGACATTAAATGCGGGTAGTACATGGAAGCCAGTATTTACAGGCAGCAACCGTGGAAAATTCGACTATAGGGACGCCCCGTATGTATCGCGTACCGGGATACATTGGCTGTTTGATATAGAGATAGATCCATTTGATTCTGCCCACGCCTTATTTACTACAGGTTATGGCATACATGAAACTTTTGACCTGACGGATGTTGATAAAGGCAAACCCAGCATGTGGGGGACAAAGAATAAAGGTATTGAAGAGACCGTCGCACTGGAGCTGTTAAGCCCGCCGAAAGGTGCCCTTTTAATATCGGCAATAGGCGATTACGGAGGATTTGTACATCATGACCTGGATGAGCCTGCGCCTGACGGAAATTTTATAAATCCACATTTCGCTAATACTGATGGTGTAGCCTGTGCCGCGAAAAACAGTGATATAGTTGTTCGGATCGGTGAAGGGACGAAGGTTGGTGATGGTAATATCGGCTATTCCATGGATGGTGGCAAAATTTGGCAGCCGACAACAGCTGAGCCTCAGACAGACAGCAAGCATGGCTTTATTTGTGTGTCAGCTTTAGGCAATAGCTGGATATGGACACCACGGCGAAGCGCATCTTATATTACCAATGATAAGGGCACAAGCTGGAAACAGATACAGGGTTTACCCAATAATACCCGTGTAATAGCCGATCCGCTAAACGATGCTAAATTTTATGCGATGGATCTGTTTAACGGAAAACTCTATACCAGTACTGATAATGGCCACTCATTTACCCAACAGGACTTCAATTGGCCAAATGCTTTGCCTGACCGCACTTCGAATCGTGGTGATATTCGCGGAGGACAGGACCGTTTATATGCAGCGCCGGGTAGCGAAGGAGATCTTTGGGTAGCGAACTTTGACGGGTTATATCATAGTAACAATGGATCTGCCGAGTTTAGAAGAGTAGGCGGTGTTACCGAGATTCATGGTTTTGGCTTTGGCAAGGCTTCTCCCAAAAGTACTTATCCGGCACTATATTTAGCCGGTATCGTAAACGGGACAGATGGCATTTTTCGATCGGATGATAAGGGTGAAACATGGGTGCGCGTTAATGACGAAAAGCATCGTTGGGGTTTGATCCTGCAAATTTCTGGCGACCCTAGCAGGTACGGACGAGTGTATGTAGGTACCCATGGGCGCGGCATATTTTACGGCGACATAATCACCTCTAACTAAGAAATTCAACCTGAAAATATATTTAAACCAATTATGCTATACAAAAAATTACATTTCAAACTCAGCAAAATATGTGCGTCATTATTTATACTGATGTGCGCTGTTAATATGCCAGAGGCTCATGCAACGATTGTAAACTTTAAAAAAGAAGCAGACGGCGTAAGCTTCAATTTGGATAAAGGTATGCTCAAAATAAAGATATGTGCATCAGATATAATCGAAGTTAAATACACTGTACTAAATTCTTTTAATACAAAAAAGTCGCTGGTAGTAAACAATAGTTGGATACAGCAAGTGCCCTTTACCGTATCCGATGAGGGCCAAAAAATCGTTATCACTACGGATAAGCTAAAGCTGGTAGTGGATAAAGCAAGTAACGCTATCAGCTATTTAACTAAAAACGGGCAGTTAATCACCTCAGAAGCCAAAAGCGAAAATAAAACAATGACTGCAGCCAATATAGCTGGGATCAGGGTTTACAATTGTTCAACCCAATTCAATTCCCCGGCTAATGAGGCATTGTTTGGTTTAGGCTGCCACCCAACCGATTCGCTGTCGATAAACTACAAAGGCCGTAACCAGGACTTGGCGATTAAATACATGACAGGAGCTATCCCTGTATTACTGTCGACAAAAGGTTTCGGATTGATGTGGGACAATTATTCTGCCGCTAATTTTTATGGAGCAGAAGCAAATAATACCAAATTCAAATATGTATCTGAAAGTGGTACGGAGGTGAACTACTACTTTTTTTACGGCCCGGATTTCGATCATATCATTAACTTGTACCGTAATACAACAGGTGTAGCACCCATGTTTCCTAAATGGGCGTTTGGGCTGTTCCAGTCACAGGACAGATATATGAGTCAGGATGAGGTTATCTCTGTAAAAAACAATTATCGCAACAACCATATCCCGGTTGATGTGATTGTACAGGACTGGTATTATTGGGATCCATTGCCCATCGGGTCACACATTATGAATCCAACACGCTATCCAGATCCTAAAGCCATGATAGATGAGTTGCATCGATCTAATATTCATGGGATGATATCTATATGGCCGGTGTTCGGTAAAGGTACACCTAACTATGACGCTTTGCAAAAAATGGGCGGGATGACAGATATAACCTGGGATAATATTGTAACACATACTTTTGATAATTATTATGATGCGCATAATCCAGCAGCCCGCGAATTATATTGGGAACAGGCGCGTGACAGCTTAATAAAACACTATAACTGGGATGCCTGGTGGGTTGATCAATGCGAGCCCGATAATGGAACATTATTAGACGCCAGACGCCAAACCACTTATTTTCCTGGTAGAGGAATTGACTATTTCAATACGTTTTCATTGGAGCATTCCAAGGGAATTTATCAAGGCTGGCGCAGGGATATTCTTGGTAAACGGGCATTCTTTCTCATCAGGCAATCATTTGCCGGTGAGCAGCGAAATGCGGCCACCTTATGGTCGTCTGATATTACCTGTTCATTTGCGTCGTTCAAAAAGCAGATCCCGCAGGGCATTAACTCTTGTGTATCGGGTATACCGTACTTTACATCAGATATCGGCGGTTATCATTTGAATTGGGGGGCTCCCGATTGGTCGAAACCAGAATATCGTGAGTTATTTACCAGGTGGTTTCAATTTGGTGCATTTAGCCCTATATTCCGTATACATGGTAAGGGTGAGCGTGCCTTGTTTTCCAAAAACTGGGATGATAAAACAAAGGCTATATTATTAAAATATGATAAGTTGCGTTATCGTTTGCTGCCTTATATCTACTCACTTTCAGGCAGAGTTACCCAGGAAAATTATACCATGATGCGTTCCTTGGCATTTGATTTCAGAAATGACGTTGGGGTATATAATATCCCCGATCAGTATATGTTCGGCCCTGCTTTTATGGTTAACCCGGTGACCGAACAGCTGTATACCGGAAATAACGCATCTGCTGGTAAAACTACTCGCAATGTATATCTGCCCGCGACGACCAAATGGTACGACTTCTGGACAGGGAAAATATACAATGGTGGTGAAACCATTGCTGCAGCTGCTCCTATTGACATCATGCCGCTATATGTAAAGGCAGGATCAATCATCCCCATGGGGCCGGTAATGGAATACGCGACCGAAAAACCGGCAAATGATATAGAACTGCGTATTTATCCAGGTGCGAACGGACAGTTCGTATATTATGAGGATGAGAACGATAACTATAATTACGAAAAAGGGCAAAGTGCCACTTTTACATTGACATGGAACGATAAACTGCGCCAATTGCGTATTAATGATACAAAAGGGAGCTTTCCCGGAATGCAGAAAACCCACACCTTTAATGTAGTATTGGTAAACGGCGAACATGGTTCAAACGCCGACGCAGTAATTAAGGGAGATAAGAAAGTAGTTTATTCGGGGAAGGCAATAAGCGTGAAAATATAATATATAGTGTAACACTGTATTTAGTAAAACAACTCTTGCTGCAAAACAATGATCATATCGTGTTAAACGACATCGCATGGATTAACACCTGTTCCTTATTGATCAATTACAAAACGATATATTATTTTAAAACCGGCTGTCATTAGGATAAATAAAATATAACTGCTGCATATTTTATTTATCCTTAACGGGTCCCTAGCAAGAGCTAATCACCATGAATAACAGATTAATCAGTTTAAAGTAAATCAAAATAATACATCGCTTTCTTGATATTGCACAAGGGCAAAACAATGGTGATTTATGATGAAAACATTATCATGGCATTTGTATATTATTGAAAATTAGATATTTGAATGTGAATAAACATTTGTTACATCAATAATTACAAATGTTCCCTTGTTTTTTCTGTACCGGTAATACCTTCACTTTCACAATAGACCAATTATTTTATTCAGAAACTTCAAGATTAACCACGGGACTTTAATGGAGTATATAAAGCATTTTAATGGGCTTTATGTCATTTTAATTAACGGAAATAAGGTAGCATTAGTTGCGCAATCGATTGAAATGATATTAATGCCAGTTGCACACTCATTAAATCAGGAAAGGTATTTCCAATATCCTTGTTTCCCATATCAGCCAACCGAAAAAATTACGCAAGGAAATCTGCCGCCATGACGATTGACAAGTAATTATATATAGACCCCAATCAATCATAAATCATTACCTAATTTATATGAAAAGAAAATTATTTTGTAATAGATATGCCTCCCTTTTTTTCGTTCTGTTCTTCATTATGATCTCGCAAGGCTCCGCATTAGCCCAACCGGCATCGCGGACGATATCCGGTGTCGTAATTAGTGCCGATGATAACCAACCGCTAATCGGTGTAGGGGTTAAAATAAAGACAACCACGACCGGAACGATTACCGATGTAAAAGGTGCCTACCATATCAAGGCTAAAACCGGAGATATTCTCGAATTTACTTATATAGGCTTTCAGCCACTATCAGTTACCGTGGGTGAAGCCAATGAAGTATCCATAAAAATGACTCCCATGTCAAATTCTTTAGATCAGGTTATCGTAGTTGGTTACGGAACCCAGGTGAAAAAAGTGGTAACAGGGGCTACTGTACATGTTAGTGGAAGTGATTTGGCCAAAAATCATACACTTACCGTGGATCAGGCTTTGCAAGGGCAGGCGCCTGGTGTGCAAGTAACATCCACCTCGGGACAGCCTGGAGATGCTTTAAAAGTAAGGATAAGGGGTATTGGTACCATTGGTAATTCAAATCCTTTATACGTAGTTGATGGTTTCCCGACCTATGACATTTCAAGCCTTAACCCCAATGACATCGAATCCTTGGACGTACTAAAAGATGCTGCATCAACGGCAATTTATGGTACAAGAGCAGCAAACGGTGTTATACTAATAACCACCAAAAAAGGAAAAAGCGGTAAGACGCAAGTCTCATTCGATGCTTACTACGGGTTACAGAATCCGGCAAAAAAATTGGATTTGCTGGATGCTCACGAATATGGCATCATCATGAATGAAGCTGCAGTGAATTCTGGGAAAGCGCCAATGTATACACTTGACCAACTCAACCAATTGGGAGCAGGAACCGATTGGCAAAAAGCAGTTACACAAAAGAATGCTCCTATTGAGAATTACAGCGTTAGTGCCTCTGGTGGCAATGACCGGTCGACGTATTCATCCTCTTTATCTTATCAAAAACAGGATGGTATTATCGGATTGCCCGGTAAATCCAATTTTGAACGAATATCATTTCGTATTAATTCCAGTCATGATTTATATAAAGATATTATCAAATTTGGTCAGAACCTGACTTATAGCCATAGCACGCAAAGCAGCATCGGGACAGGAAATATTTATGGTAATTCGATCAAAGGGTTGCTCAATACCAGTCCTACCTTTCCTGTTCGTAACCCGGATGGAACATATGGAATTTCAACCGTTAGCCCGGAAGAGGTGAATCCAGTTGCCGCTATGGACTACACTAATAATAACAGAACAATCACCGACCGTTTATTGGGCGATGTGTTTTTGGAAGCGACCATATTTAAAGGGTTGAAATTCAGATCAGATTACGGGCTCGACCTATCCTATAATTCCACCAATACATTTATACCTGTTTATTCCTTGGGTACTAATAATCAGAATACGAATTCTACAGCTACCATGGGTTTGTACCGTAACACCCGCACAAACTGGGATAACTCACTGACCTATCAGAAATCAATTGGCAAGCATAACCTTACCGCATTGCTTGGTTCAACGGTGTTGCGGGAGACGACCTTTTATGTAAGCGGTAGTAAACAGGATTTGATTATTCCGGATTTTAACCATGCCATCATAGACAATGGTACCAATGACGCAACCCAGAAAGCATTTGGCGGAATTACGGTGCCTGAGCACAACATACTTTCTTATTTCGGTCGTATAAATTATAACTATAATGAAAAGTACCTGTTAACCGCCATAGTACGGCGTGATGGATCTACCAATTTTGGCTCGAATAATAAATATGCTACTTTTCCTTCAGTATCAGCTGGCTGGGTTGTAACGAGTGAAGAATTCTTGAAAAATGTCAAATGGCTTGATTTCCTTAAGATCAGGGCAGGTATCGGACAGAACGGTAATGATAATGTGCCTACAAGTAATTATTATGCCTATCTGGCGACTGTGAGTTCTACCTACAACTCTTATTATTTTAATGGTGTAAAATCAACGGGGACGGTTCCAAATAAAGTACCTAATCCCGATTTGAAGTGGGAAACTTCACAACAGGCAGATGTCGGTTTCGACGCCACTATTTTAAGAGACCTTACCGTCACTTTTGACTGGTACAACAAAACGACTAAGAACTGGCTTATTGTGGCTCCGGTGCCAGCCATTGTAGGCACAGGTGCCCCCACAGTTAATGGTGGCGATGTTTCAAACAAGGGTATTGAACTGGCCGTTAACTATCAGCATAAATTTGGGGATCTTTCATTTGGTATCGGTGGAAATATAGCCTACAATAAAAACCGGGTGACTGATATCGCTAACCCGGAAAAAATAATACATGGAGCAACCGGTGTTCTAACTGCCAGCACAGATGAGTTTTACCGGGCACAAGTAGGTTACCCGATCGGTTATTTTTACGGCTTAAAAACTGATGGCCTTTTCCAGACACAGCAGGATGTAAATTCATATGCTAAAAATGGAACCTTAATTCAACCTGGCGCTAAGCCGGGTGATGTTCGTTTCGTTGATTTAAATGGCGACGGTAAAATTGACGCAAACGACAAGACCATGTTGGGTGATCCAAACCCCCACGAAACCTATGGGTTTAATTTAAATGCAGGTTATAAAGGTTTTGATATTTCTATACAATTGAATGGGGTAGCTGGTAATCAGATAGTAAACGGTATTCGTACTAACGACCGGTACTATGCTAATTATACGACCGCCATTTTGGGACGCTGGACAGGCGCCGGAACCTCTAATACCATTCCACGGGTGACCCAGGCCGATGAAGCAAATAATAATTATGGGCGATTCTCTGATCTGTACATTGAGAACGGAGATTTCTTAAGGGTCAAAACCATCAATATCGGCTATGACTTTAAAAAGGGGCTTTTGAAAAACCTGCCCCTGCAACAATTTCGTCTTTACTTATCCGGAACGAACTTGTTTACGTTCACCAAATATAAAGGTCTCGATCCGGAAGTGGGTTATGGTAATGATGGGTGGGCATCAGGTACTGATTTAGGATATTATCCTCAGCCGCGTACAATAATGCTGGGCTTAAGTGTAAAATTTTAAAGGAAAATGATCATGAAAAAATTAATATATGTAATAGTTTTTTTACTGTCGGTTAGCTCATGTAAAAAGGGGTTATTGGATACAACTCCGATTAATCAAAAAGGGATCAGCGATTTTTATAAAACTCCCGATGATGCTTTTCAGGCACTGGTAGCGGCATACAGTGTGCTTGACTGGAGTGGCTTTGGCAATATTGCCCTTACCAGCGAGATTGCCTCTGATGATTGCTTTGGTGGAGGGGGAATCGGAGATGCCAATGTAAGGCAATGGGATCGTTTTGAACCATTAACTGATCATAATATAGATGCGTGGACAAAATATTATACCGGGATATACCGGGTTAATGTCCTGTTACAAAATATAGACAAGGTTGATTTTGGAGCCAATGCAGCCTTAAAAACCAGGTATATAGCAGAGGCGCATTTTTTGCGCGCCTATTTTTACTTCGATTTGGTGCGAATGTTCGGTAATGTAATTTTACTCACAAGCCCGGTCGAGCCTGGTAAATATAGTCAGCCACAGGCCAATCCCGATGAGGTTTACAAATTAATTGCAACCGACTTGAAATCAGCTGTGGCAGATTTAGCCGCAACTCCCTATAGTTCTACTCCTACTGCAGAATACGGCCGTGCTACCAAATGGGCCGCCGAATCGCTTTTGGGCCGTGTGTTTTTATATTACACTGGTTATTATGCTAAAACAGACCTTGTTGGGCAAGTAACCAAGTCAGATGCTATCAAGCTAATAGATGATGTGATCAATAATAGCGGCCATGCCCTGGTACCTAAATACGCCAACCTGTGGAGATCATCCGGAGGGGCGGATTTTGCAGGTCAGAACAATGTAGAGGGTGTTTTTAATGTGCAATATACTTATTTAGGTTTAAAAGATTATAACCAGCAAAACGGTAACAGAATGCAGGTTTTAATCGGAATCAGGAGCCAGGTACTTTTACCGTATTATAAAGGTTGGGGATTTGCAACTGTAAATCCTAAATTATGGAATGCTTTTGCCGCTGATGATCCGCGCCGCGCCAATTCCATCATTTCCATTTCTGGCGAAAGCTTGGCCAGTCAATATGTCGTGGGAGATCAATCTCAATACACCGGTTATTTTTGGAAGAAATATACGCCGTTAAACGCGGGAAAGCCGGAAGATATGGGTGGTGATTTTCAGATAGACAACTATGATAACTACGTAGCGATACGTTTTGCCGATGTGCTTTTGATGGGTGCGGAATTAAATTTATCGTCTAATCTTTCCGTTGCCCAAAGTTATTATAACAAAGTTCGGGACCGTGCTTTTCAGGATGCTAATCATCATAAAACTTTAACTGCTGATGCTGCCGGCCTTCAACTGATCATGGATGAACGTCGTTTTGAACTTTCCCTGGAGGGGCAGCGTTACTGGGATTTATTACGACAAGGTATGACAGTTGCAAAACAGGCTATTGATAACAGCGGCATGGGTACCGATTTCAACGTTACATTTCGCACAGAAACAAAAGGTTTGTTAGAAATACCGCAAACTCAGATCAGTCTATCAGCGGGAAGTCTGAAACAAAATCCGGGTTATTAATCCACTTGATATCACCAATAGTAGAGAAAAATGAAAGTTTTAAAGAACATCGGGTTATTAATATGGGTTTCCTATTTGATAACCGCTTGCAGTCCGAAAGAAAATAGAACAAGTCTTGGATTACCCATTGCGAAATCAGACTTGAGGTTTTCAGTTACCCAACAACAAGGATATGATAATATGATTATCGTAAAAAACAATACTCCTGGTATTATTCCATTCTGGGATTTTGGTAACGGGAATTCTAACAAGCAGCAAGACACAACTATTTTACCTTTTGCCGGAGATTTTTACATTAAATTTATCGCCTATTCAAAAGGTGGACCGACAGCGGATTCGGTAAAAATCAAGGTTTCAAAAAATGATATTAATTATTTTAAAAGTCCCTTGTGGAATTTACTTACGAATGGAACGGCTGGCAAGACTTGGGTATGGGCTGTTGATAACCCCTCGGGTTGGGTTCGTGGAAACGGCCCTCAAGACGCGGTTATTCCGCAGTGGTGGCAGGTTCCCGCATCTGGTCTGGGAGCTGATTTGAATGACGAGATGACATTTAACATTAACGGAAATGCTAATTATGTAAAAGTAGCAAGTAAAGGGCAGACAAAAGGTGTTTTTACACTGGATACGCTTAATAAAACGCTGAAAATTACCGGCGCTGATATCAGTGAGGGAAGTGGCAACAGTACGGTATATAATATTGCTAAACTAAACGAGAATGAATTAACCATTGTGCAAATTGGCAGTGGGTTTAGCAACCAGTGGCTGTTCAAAAGAAAAGGATATAAGTATTAAGTATTAGTTTGCCTGCATCAACCGGCAAGGAAGCTCCTCGCCGGTTGATGCTATATCTGCCTCAGATGAGAAAATTTATAACCCTAATTATTATTGCTTTTTTACTTCCTTGGTCATTTTTAAAAGCACAGGAAACCAACAAGTTTTTTCCGGAAAAGGATCTGGTGACAGCGGGTATCTATTATTATCCCGAGCATTGGAGTGAAAGCCAATGGGAAAGGGACATCAAGACAATCTCAGAGATGGGTTTTGAGTTTGTTCACCTGGCAGAATTCGCCTGGTTCAAAATGGAACCGGAGGAAGGGCGCTTTGATTTTACCTGGCTCGACAAAGTGGTGGCTCTGTGCGCCAAATATCACCTCAAAGTATTGCTATGTACGCCTTCTGCCACCACGCCAACATGGATGCGGATAAACTACCCGGAGACATTTGTAATGGATGGCCATTATATCCGCGCGGAAAATGGTACGCGGGGATTAGAATCGATAGTTAATCCTAAATTTCGCGGTTACGTGAAAAGAATAGTAGCGGAAATGGGCAAACGTTACGGGCAGAACAAGAATGTGATGGGCTGGCAAATAGATAATGAACCTGGCGCTGTTTCCGACTATAGTCCCTCATCTCAGGAAGCATTCAGAACTTGGCTGAAAAACAAATACAAAACCGTTGACGAGTTAAATAATGCCTGGGGAGCCGCCTTCTGGAGTCAGTGGTTTAACAGTTTTGATCAGGTCATCATTCCCAATACCAACCTGGTAGGCTGGTGGGGCAATAACCCGCATGCTTTGCTGGATTTTAAAAGATATTCGGCTGATGCCCAAGCCGGATTTCTTGACTTTCAGGCAGATGTTTTACGCAGTTACGTTTCAAAGGCGCAATTTGTGACCACCAACTATACTGCCGTTTGCACGGGTTCGGACCCTAATCGTACCAAGAAACTGGATTTTGCCGCATACACCGCGTATCCAAATGGAGGCAGTGATAATATCGGTGAATCAGGTTTCCGTTTAGGCAACAGCGATGTCGTTCTTTTCGCTTCAGAATACTACAAATCTGTTGGTGGTGTGTCAGGTGTTTTGGAGATCCAGCCCGGCCCTGTTAATTGGGGAAGTTATAATCCACTGCTTTTACCGGGTACCGTTCGGTTATGGCTGTATCATAGTTTTGCGGCAGGAGGAAAGATAGCCTGTTCGTACCGCTTCCGGCAGATCCTGTATGGCGCAGAGCAATATCATGCCGGTGTAATACAAACGGATGGTATCACAGCCTCGCAGGGCGGTAAAGATTATATGCAGTTCATGAAAGAAGTGACTGAACTGAGGAAGCAGTATAAACCAGGTATGAGTATGCCCGCGAAGCTGGCTGCGCGCTCCACCGCAATCCTGTGGAATGTAGAAAATTACTGGAGCATTGACAGACAAAAACAGACTGGGCAATGGAATACCTGGGATTACCCGGTAAAGTACCTGAAAACCGCAAGGTCATTGGGTGCGCCAGTTGACGTTATCCAGGAAACGGCAGATTTGTCAAAGTATAAAGTCGTAATCGTTCCTGCCTATGAGATGATCGATTCTGCATTGGTAAAAAAATGGAATGACTATGTAACCGGAGGCGGCCATTTGGTTATTACCTGCCGCACTGGTACTAAAGACCGCAGAGGCCATTTTTGGGAAGGAGAAACCGCCATGCCCTTATCAAATCTGATTGGCGCTCATATAAGCCAGACGGATATGCTTTCATCTTATGGTAAGGGCGATATATTGATGGATTCAAATCATTATCCATGGCATAGCTGGGCAGATTTGCTTACGCCGGATGATAGGACCGAAGTGCTTGCTACCTATAACAACCAGTTCTATAAAGGGAAAGCTGCGGTTGTAGAACACCATATTGGCAAAGGAGTTGTAACCTATATCGGCGTAGATACGGATGATTCCAAATTAGAAAAAGACATATTAAGAAAGATTTATAAAGATAACGGTGCAACTACGGAAGATTATCCTCCCGGTGTTTTTGTTTACTGGCGCGACGGCTTTTATACGGCTTTAAATTATTCGTCAGAAAATTATCCTGTAAGTCTGCCGGATAAGGCAAAAATTCTAATAGGCGAAAAGACACTAAAGCCAGCCGGAGTGCTCGTGTGGACAGAATAATTTTAATAAGTATTAACAAAGCAGATGAAAAAAATAATTTGGGTGTTGGTGGTTTCGCAATTCGTTTTCTTGGCTAATGTAAATGGCCAGAGAGTGATCAATGTGGATTTTAACAAAAGTTCTGGTAAGCTGAATCCCATGTTTAACGCATGTGTAGGCGCAGGCAGGGCAAACGAAGGGCTGCGCGCCGACTGGCAGCAGCAACTGGAATATGTAAGAAAGCAATGCGGTTTTAAATATATCCGCATGCATGGGCTATTGACCGATGACATGGCGGTGTATACAGAGGACGCAAAAGGCAATCCGCAGTATAATTATATGTATGTAGACGCGCTCTTTGATTTTCTGCATAAAATCGGGATAAAACCTTTTGTAGAATTAGGCTTCATGCCTAACGCGCTGGCCAGTGGAAACCAGACAATTTTTTGGTGGCGAGGCAATGTTACCCCGCCAAAGGATTACAACAAATGGCAGGCACTGATCACCAACCTGGTTCAGCATTTTACAGAACGATATGGTGCCGAAGAAGTAAAAACCTGGCATTTTGAAGTATGGAATGAACCTAACTTATCTCCTGGCTTCTGGACGGGCACGCAAGCAGATTATTTCAAGCTATACGATTATTCGGTAAAAGCGGTCAAGAGCGTAAATTCCGGATATAAAGTAGGCGGGCCGGCTACGGCCGGTGCAGCCTGGATTCCTGAAATGATCAGTCATTGCAGCAAAAATAACATCCCGATTGATTTCGTTAGTACCCACTCTTATGGTGTAAAACAAGGTTTCCTGGATGAATATGGAAATTCGGGAACGGTGTTAAGCAAAGATTCGCTGGCGGTGAGCGGTGACGTGTTGAATACCCGTAAACAAATTACTCAATCAGCGTTGCCAGGCCTGGAACTGCATTATACAGAATGGAGCGCGTCCTACACTCCGGCAGATCCCATACATGATAGTTATCATGAAGCAGCCTATATCCTGGAAAAATTAAAACAAGTTGGCAATGCGGCAAATTCTATGTCGTACTGGGTTTTTACCGATGTGTTTGAAGAGCCGGGGCCGCGATATACCCCTTTTCACGGAGGTTTTGGCTTGCTCAGTATACAGGGCATAAACAAGCCGGCTTTTTACTCCTATAAATTCATGAATAAACTGGGGGGAACTGAGTTAGCCAATACCGACAAACGTTCTTGGGTTTGCAAAAATGATCAGGGAGGTGTCCAGGCGTTATTGTGGGATTATACCTATACGCTACCCGATTCAGTCAATAACCAGACTTATTACATCAAAGATTTGCCCGCCAAGCCGAAGGGAAAAGTGAAAATAAACCTGTCGCATGTACCTGCCGGAAAATATACAATGGAGGTTTATAAAGTAGGTTACCGGGTGAATGATGCCTACACCCGCTATATGGATATGGGCTGGCCGGGGCAGCTAAACAAGCAGCAGGTTGAAAAATTCAAAGAAGAAAATGGTTCTCCTGTGACAAAACAGGAAATCGAAATAAAGCCCAAAGCGGTGTACTCCAAAGAATTTGATATCCGGGAAAATGATGTTATCCTTCTAAACCTGATTAAACACTGACCAGGATTATTTGCCTTGGTTATCTGATTAATAAATTGGATATCAAAGATATACTTGGTGTCTCAATCAGTGCAAAATTAACAGTAATATACAGACAGAACTGTAGAAGGTAATGATTAAAGTTAAAATGGCCACATCATAAGAGGCTAGCTGGACCGAATTAAACTAACAGATGAAAGCAGAAGTACGAATCCTATTCATATTTTTTTTAATTTTCCACTTTTTTAAAACCAATGGTTACGCACAAATAACCCTGCCAAAGGTGTTTGGAGACAATATGGTCCTACAAAGAGACATACCAATTCCTGTTTGGGGAAATGCCACTCCTGGATCACATATTGTAGCAACACTCGGTACGGTAACTAGGTTAATAAAAGTAAATCGACAAGGTAAATGGATGTTGTACTTCCCCAAATTTAAGGCCGGCGGTCCCTATGATCTTAAAGTAGCATATTCTGGCAAGCCGGAATCATCAATCAAACTTAAAGGATTGCTTATTGGTGATGTCTGGCTTGCATCTGGACAGTCCAATATGGAATGGCAAGTACAACAGGCACAAGACGCTCCACGCGAAGTCGCTAAAGCCGGTTATCCTCAAATCCGCTTTCTTATCGTTCAGCAGAATAAGGCATTAAGTCCTCAAAAGGATATTTTGGCAGGGACATGGAAAATATGTGATACCAATACCGTGAAACAATTCTCCGCAGTAGCTTATTATTTTGCCCGTAAAATACATAAGGAGCAAAATGTACCCATTGGCATCATTCAAAGCACCTGGGGAGGAACACCAATTGAACCATGGACAAGCAGAGAAATGCTGCTTACCTCACCAATTACTAGGACAAAAACATTAGGCGATGATACACTTACCAAGCATGATTTTTTGAAGGATAGTCTGGATATGATACGACTTTGGGATATCGTTTATCATCCCCAGGAAAATGCGGACAAGATCACTCCTTTGCCGGAATTTAAGGACACTGATTGGAATGGCGTAGAGATGCCCCGCTTGGTGAAAGATTTTGGGATTGGAAAATATGAGGGTATAATGTGGTTGCGAAAAAAAATTGAGCTACCGCCTTCTTTTGTAGGAAAAGATTTGGTACTCAATATTGGTCACCCTGAAATGAACTATTCGCTTTATTTCAACGGCGCTGAAATATGCAGATCTATTTGGAATAACGATCGAAAGCAGTTTTATACAATTCCTTCCAGTCTCGTTAAACACGGAGAAAACGTTGTTTCACTCAGAATAGCCATGCTGTGGGGAGGCGGTGGGTTAAATCCTCCGGCCGAAGATATTTATATTACTAATGGACATTTGAAGATTTCTTTGGCGGAAAAATGGCTATATAAAAAAGATATGGAGTCACCAATTCCTAAAATGCGCAATTATCAGTATCACCCGGCATTACTGTTCAATGCTATGATTAATCCGCTGATTCCTTTTGGGCTCAAAGGATTTATCTGGTATCAGGGAGAGGCAAATGATTCGGCTGCATACCATTACAGAAAATTGTTTCCAATGCTGATCTCCGACTGGAGACAGCGATGGCATCAGGGAGATCTACCATTTTTATATGTACAGTTGGCTAATTTCAGGAAAACGGATTTGCTTCCGGCTGAAAGCGAATGGGCGGAATTAAGAGAAGCACAGGCACTAACCCTATCACAGCCAAATACAGGCATGGCCTGTACAATAGATATCGGGGAGGTTAACAGTATCCATCCACTTAATAAACAGGAAGTTGGCCGCAGATTAGCACTGGTGGCGGAAAAAAAAGCATACAGGTATGATATCTGCGCATCAGGTCCTCTCTACAAAAAACATGTTATTAAAGGCAATAGCGTAATTATAAATTTTACTTGTACAGGCCCGGGGCTTGCAACCAGGGACAGTGCCACGTTACGAGGGTTTACTATCGCCGGAAATGATAAAAAGTTTTATTGGGCGTCAGCGAGAATAGAAGGCGATCAAGTAATTGTAAGCTCGGATAAGGTAGAAGTTCCGGTTGCTGTACGTTACGCCTGGGCCGATAATCCCGTTTGCAACCTTATTAATAAAGATGGTTTACCAGCTGTGCCTTTCAGAACAGATGAATGGAGAGGAATTACCCAAAAATAAATCAAATGGATTATCAATGCTAAGATTACTGTAATTGTACAGGAGTGTAGTAGTATAAAAATGGAAGTTCGGGCGGTCGTTATGAGATAGCACAAAAAGGATTAACTTATATTATCTATAAGAGATAAGTTATTACGAACCGGAAAATACTTGTTAAAGGATTTTTAGAATAAGTGAATTTTTTAGTTAAAAGCTGATATATTTAAGATAAACTGACGGTGCATGATCTGGTTTAAAGCAATAATGGAAAAACATAGTTGGTTTAAGAAATGTATTACGTTGATTTTATGGGTGGTATTTTCAATAATTGCATTAGAAGCAACGGCCCAGGAAACACAATATCAATATTTATCAGGCACAGATAAGGATCATACGGTCAACTGGGATTTTTATATCAACAGCGGACAAAAAAGTGGTTCCTGGAATAAGATTGCAGTTCCATCAAACTGGGAACTGCAAGGATTTGGTACTTATAATTATTATAAAGACACGCAAAATCCAGAAGAACAGGGTAAATATAAATATCGCTTTAAGACAATCCCATTGGCGAAGGGTAAAAATGTTTTTATCGTTTTCGAAGCCTCAATGACCGAAACGGAGGTGAAGATTAACGGACACCTTGCCGGCCCTATACACCAAGGTGGTTTTTATAGATTTAAATACGATGTAACCCATTTGCTTAATTACGATAGCGACAACCTGCTTGAGGTAACTGTAGGTAAAAGATCTTCTAATGAATCGGTTAATCAAGCAGAACGTAAAGCCGATTTCTGGTTATTTGGTGGCATCTTCCGCCCTGTTTACTTGGAGATCGTCCCTAAAACTTATATAGATAGGATTGCTCTTGACGCTAAAGCAAACGGCTTATTAACAGTTGATGTGTTTGCGAATAGCGAAGGAAGTCATTATAAGATAATCGCACAAGTACAAAAACTTAACGGGCAGTCAGTTGGCTTGCCATTTAGTACAACAGTACATATGGGGCAACAGAAGGTAAGACTACAACAACGAGTAAACAATATTCTTCCTTGGAATCCTGAGCTGCCAAATTTGTATAACCTTTTGGTGTCTGTTAGCAATGATAAAGGTGTGACTCACCGTATAAAGCAACGGTTTGGTTTTCGCACTGCAGAATTAAGGCCGAATGATGGCTTTTATGTTAACGGCAGGAAAGTAATTTTTAAGGGAGTTTGCAGACATAGTGAATGGCCGGAATCGGGTCGTACGCTGAGTAAGGATATCAGCCTGCTTGATGTACGGCTCATGAAAGAAATGAATATGAATGCAGTTAGAATGTCACATTATCCTCCCGATCAGCATTTTCTGGATGTTTGCGATTCACTAGGACTTTTTGTACTGGATGAGTTAACGGGCTGGCAGGCTAAATATGATACAGAAGTTGGGAAAAAGCTGGTAAAAGAACTGGTGGTAAGAGATGTAAACCATCCAAGTATCGTTATTTGGGATAATGGTAACGAAGGCGGTTTTAATACAGATCTGGATGGGGAATATGTCAAATATGATCCGCAGCAGCGATTAGTTATCCATCCCTGGGAAAAATTTAACGGAACGGATACCAAACACTACCCTGATTATAATTACATTGAAAATTCGGTGCTATACGGTAAAGAAGTTTTTTTTCCGACAGAATTTATGCATGGTTTGCAGGACGGGGGGCATGGTGCCGGACTTGATGATTTCTGGAGCCTGATGATGAAACATCCCCATACCGCAGGTGGCTTTTTATGGTCATTCCATGACGAGGGAGTAGCACGCACGGATAAAAATGGGCGAATAGATATTCAGGGCAATGCCGCGCCGGATGGCATATTGGGCCCGCACCGCGAAAAGGAAGGCAGCTTTTATGCTATCAAAGAAATATGGTCGCCAGTGGTGTTGGAAAATACTTATATTCCCCAAAATTTTGATGGCAGACTGGCTGTCGAGAACCGCTATATATATACCAATTTAAACAGATGCTCATTCACCTGGAAATTGGTGACTTTGCCTCCTCCGGACAATGCTCACTTAAAAACTAAGACAAATGCGCAGGGGAATGCAGAACCTGTAAATCTGGAGCCGGGTGCTAAAGGATTTTTGCAGCTAAATTTACCGGCCGACAAAAAAAACAGTGATGTACTATATGTGACCGCGACCGACCTGTTTAAGAAAGAAATTTTCACTTGGACCTGGCCGCTCAAATTACCTGGAAATACCTTTAAAAATAGGGTTGCACGATCATCCTCTAAAATTGAGGTCTCAGAGGAAAGTGGAAGTCTTATTATAAAGGCCGGTATGCTAACGTATTATTTTGATACCCAAACAGGATATTTACAAAAAGTGAATACGTCAAAAACTAAAATCTCCTTATCTAACGGCCCTGTACTGACGAGTGCAAAATATACACTTAAAACGCTAAACCATTATTTCGCAGGATATGATTACATTGTTGAACCGGTATATGAAGGTGGACAACAGTTTAATGTGAGATGGACATTTAGTCCTGGCAAACCAGCTAAATTAAATTATAGCTACAACCAAAAAGGAGAATTTGATTTTTCAGGCATTACATTTGACTATCCCGAGGGGGAAATTACCGGGATGGAATGGGAAGGACGGGGCCCATATCGGGTTTGGAAGAATAGACTCAAAGGTCAGCAATTTGGTGTTTGGCATAAAGCATATAATAACACTATAACCGGCGAAGGATGGGATTACCCCGAGTTTAAAGGTTATCACGCCAATATATACTGGGTTACCATCGAAAATAAGGAAGCCCCTTTTACCGTGTATACCGAAGATGAGAATATCTTTTTTCAAATGTTAAAGCCGGTTAAAGCAGCGGGTGCGACAAATGAAAATACCAATCCGCCATTTCCTGAAGGCAGTTTAGGCTTTTTGAATAGCATCAGTGCCATTGGTACAAAATTTCAACCGGCAGATAAGTTAGGGCCGCAAAGCCAGAAGAATATTCAGTTAAACTATACCCCGGTGCAAGGAACTTTATGGTTTGATTTCAAGTAACCATAAACCTGCAATGTATTTGCTGAGTTCGGCACCATTAAAATCAATAACCTGCTACATTGTTAATTGCATCATCACATAACAATTTACCATTTGATAAATTGAACTTGACGTTGATCTGCCGCTATGGCCATTAACAACAATTATTTTTGTTAGCCAGAAACCGTGATCGAATATATGGATAAGAAAAAATAATTGAAAAAAACCTTCGGCAGACGAACAGGTGTTGATTGTTTTAATTTTAATCACTTATAACTTATAGTAAGGAACAAATGCCCGCTGTCATAAAACTAGTGGAGCAAACGGTTGTTGCTTGCCTGGCCACCAATTTCCATGCGCTAGTCTGTTTAACCCATATGTTCCTAAATCGTCTCTTCAAAGGTGTAGCCGTGTCTCCACAAAAACTCCGTTTCGGATCCCATAAACACTGCAATTAGTCCATTGATAGTTATGCGCTCTATATCACGTTTAACTTTAAGAAATATACGGCCTCCTTTAAGAATATCCAGAATTTGTTTTCTTGTATTCACTCTCTCATTGGGGTTGTCCACGTCATATTCTTTGGTCCATATTTTTTGAGGGCAATCGTGTCGTTTTTGTTTTTCTCCGGAAGTATTGTCCAATATTTATCTAATTGCCTGATTTTTGTTCTTCAGCCACGTATTGCTGGCCCTTTGCTAAATTTACTGTGCCTATTGCAAGGATAAAAACGCATAAGGAGGGTGTTATTCTTTTGATAATTTTAATGGATTAATTCTATGTTAAGATTGCCGGTTTTTGCTAGATAGCTATGATTTATTAATGATTTTGTTTACACTTCTATCATTGCTTTAATTACGCCGTTTGCAGGATCAAGCCAGCTTTCAAATTCATCTGTCACCTGGTTGAATGGCACGCGATGAGTAATATAATTAGCTGGTTGTACCAGCCCTTTTTTCATGGAGGAAATAACATGCTCAAAATCTTCGCGGGTTGCATTTCGGCTGCTCATCAATGTTGCCTCGCGCTTGTGAAACTCCGGGTGGCTCAAGCTAATGTCTCCTTTTTGCAGGCCGACCAGGACATATCTGGCTCCATGGGCCATATAGTTAAAGCCATTATTAATGGCTTTCAAGCTGCCTGTGGCATCAATCACCACTGTGGGCATGTCTCCTTGTGTTATTGCAGTGAGTCGTTCCAGTATATCTTCGGTCGAAACGTTAATAATATGATCTACTTTCAGTCTATCTCTACAAAATTCAAGTCTTTTGATGTTGAGATCCATGGCAATTACTTTGGCTCCTGCAATGCGGGCAAACTCCATTATTCCGAGACCTATGGGACCGGCACCTATAACCAATACATATTCACCTGGCTTTACATCTGCCCGCCTGATTCCGTGCGCACCTATCGCGAGGGGTTCTACTAACGCCAGCTCATCATAACTTAGGCCATCACCATGAACCAGTGAATAGATCGGTATGTTCAGGTATTCGGCCATTCCTCCATCCACATGAACGCCGCAAACATTAATTTTAACACAGCAGTTAGGTTTTCCAGATCTGCAGGCAATACAAATACCACAGTTAAAGTAGGGGATGAAGGTAACGATCTCTCCCTTTTTAAAACCCGGCGCGCCGTTAGGCTCAACTAATTCCCCTGAAAGTTCATGTCCCAGGATGCGGGGATAATTAAAATAAGGTTGTGTGCCTTCAAAGGCATGCAGATCCGTACCGCAAACACCTATTCTTCTGATTCTGATCTGGGCATGTCCTTCTTTTATTTCAGGTCTTTCCATTTCTTTGAGAACCAATTTTCCCGGTTCTTCACAAACTATTGATCGCATATGATTTATGGTTAAAGCTGAAAAATCTGTTCCATAACTACCCATTTTTCCCCCTCTTTGGCCCAGGGCAAGGGTTGTTGAAATTTCCACATGAGCCGCTCCCATTCCTGTACTACGGAATTAAGTGCGTCCAATTGTTCTTTTTTTTCGGCGTTGTAATGATCGCTTGTCTCCATGATCATAAACAAACGATTACCCGTACGATAGATCTGCATATCCCGAATTTCGGCATCCAGTATGCTTTTGCGTATTTCGGGCCAGCTATTTTCTGCCTTATGCCAATGCTCGTACTCTGCTATCAATTGTGGATCATCCTTTAAATCAAGGGCCAAACAGTATCTTTTCATGGTGATATTTATTTTTTAAAGGTAGGCGGAAGCGTACGATCCGTCAATTAAACCGCATGCTTTCATTTCTTTCCAAAATTGTGCCGGGATCGTTAAATAAGCTAAAGCAACATTTTGGGGCACCCGCTCTACATTGGTTGTATTAAGGGCAATGCTTTTAACACCTGGCGCGTTTAGTCCAAAGGCAACACATGCATCCGCGGGTTTTATTTTGTAATCTGCACATAAGCCATAAAACAACTCCCGCCAATGGTACAAATGTTTGTCTTTTACCGGATCAGTTAACCTGTAATTGTAATAAGCAGACCCAGTTAAAAAGCCACCATTAAAAACAGCGGAATTGATGATCTGGACTCCTTGCTTTTCGAGCTCACGCATAAATTCGACTAACTTCCGGGGATGGCTGTGAACCGTCATGCTATTGGCTATCATGACCCAATCGAGTTTTACATCATCAGATATTTTTTTGATAATTCGCCAATCCTTTGACCCCACGCCAATACCCCTCACTTTGCCATGCCGTTTTAATTCATTCAATGCGCAATAAGCGTCCAATATATCCCGATAACGTTGTGCCTGGTCCGGCTCGTCCTTTGCTGCCGCAAGGTATTCGTCGGGATCATGTACGGAAACCAGCTCCGCCGTGTAACCGTTCAGCAGTTCATTCCCTTGTTCATAACACTCCAGGATACCCTCATAGCTTATTCGCTGAACGGCATCGTATTTCAGATCGCGCCAAACACCCGGTTCAAAAGTTGGCTCGGGTGTTTTTAACGTAGTGCGAAGCCAACCCAATTTATTGCTGATCAGTACATCCGATGGATTTATATTCAATTGCGCTAAAGATCTACCCAATGATTCGAGCGCGAGCCCTGCACCGTACTTTCCGGCAGAGTCAAATACAGCTGGTTTAGGAGAATACCTGATGCTTTCGGCAATAATAGCACATTTAACCTCATCTGAAAGTGTTACATATAAATTCCCTAATCCACTGGTTCCAAAAATTACTTTAGGCAGATTGATTTTTTGCATATGAGAAGGAATTAAATTTAAAGGATAGGAGAAACCGGTAAATTTTCAGGCTTCACGCCTATGCGATGGCCTTTGATTCCAAAATAGGCCACTATATGAAAACAAAGTAAGGGCACCACATAGCCAAATTGAATATTACCAGTTACATCGCTGATATAACCGAATACTCTCGGCAAAACGGCGCCGCCAACGATGGACATAATGATTAGGCTGCTGCCGAATTCGGTATCTGCCTTTAAATCTTTTATACCCAGTGCGAAAATGGTTGGGAACATAATGGACATAAAGAAGCAGATACCAATGACTGCATAAACTGTAATCATACCATGATTTAAAATGGCGATGACGCAGAGGAAAATATTAATGCCCGCATAGATCGCCAGCAAAGTTGCTGAACTGTAGTACCTCATCAAAAATGTACCAATAAACCTACCGATCAAAAAGGCAGCACCACATATACCCAAATAGTAGGTTGCCTCTACCTCTGAAAGACCGGCTGACTTTGTTGCATACAAAATAAACAGACTAAATACACAAACCTGGGCCCCAACATAAAAAAACTGAGCGGTAACTCCCCAGGCTAAATGACGGTGCTTTAGCACGTGGAAAATATTTTTACTGGCTGCATGCCCCTCATGGTGAAGAATTTTGGGCAAACGCGTAAAGGCAAAAAGGATGGCGATGAATACCAGTACGCTGCCCAGTATAAAATAGGGCATTTTTACGGAGGATGCTTCGGCAGCCAGTGCAAGTTTACGACCCTGTTCTGTCATGTGGTTTAATTGTGCGGGAGTATAGCCTTTGGTCAATATAATACGTCCGCCAATGATAGGCGCCAGGGTTGCAGCCAGTCCGTTAAATGATTGCGCAAAATTAAGCCTTTGTGTAGAAGCTGCGGGATCGCCTAATGAAGAAGCATAGGGGTTGGCCGCCGTTTCTAAAATGGTTAACCCACAGGCAATGATAAATAGGGCCACCAGGAAAAATACGTACTGTTGGGTATTGGCTGCCGGTATAAATAAGTAGGAACCAAAGGCAAAAACAAGGAGGCCGGTTATGATGCCTGTTTTGTAGCCATACTTTTTCATGATGAATCCAGCTGGTAAAGCCATCAAAAAATAGGCAATAAACACCGCAGAATCCACCAGTGTAGCCTGAACGGTTGTGAGCGTAAACGACTTTTTTAGGTGTGGTATTAATATGGGGTCAAGGTTATGCGCAAAACCCCATAAAAAAAACAAGCTGGTTATCAGAATAAAAGGAAAAAGCGCTGTATTCTTTGCCATGATTGGATAATTATATTTTATGTTTCTTTTCTGAAGGAAAACGTTATGCTTAATTATTTGCCATGATCTTAGCCACCCATCCTCCCGCAGTGTCCAAACGGATATTGATCACGGAATTCGCAGATACCGCTTTTTTTGACCGGGTTAGACTTTGCGGTGCAGATAACACATCGGCCCAGGACGATAAAGTATATTTACCCGATGGTAAAAAATCCAGTTTCAATTGTAATGTTCTTTCAGTGTCGTTGGTCATGGCGCCGATATACCAATCTTTCCCGCTTCTTTTGGCTATAATGATATATTGCCCCGGGTATCCGCCAAGTACTTTTGTGTCATCCCAAACAGTAGGTATGCTCATTAAAAAGTCGGCACCTGGTTGCCCTAAAATGTGCTCAGGAGCATCACAATAAACCGTAAAAGGGCTTTCATAAATCACAAATTTTGCCAGCTCAGCGCAGCGGCTGTTTATCACCTGCGTAGGACTGCCTTTTCTGAACTCCTCCTTTTTTACATTTAAAAAACCACCAGGCGTATAGTCCATCGGACCAGCCAGCATGCGGGTAAATGGCAAGGTGGTATTATGTCCAGCTGTTATCCTGGTTGAAAACTTGGAATATTCTTCGCCTAAAACACCTTCCCGTGTAATCATGTTAGGATAAGTACGCATGATTCCATCCGGTTTAAAAGCGCCATGAAAATCAACCATCAAATGATATTGTGCGGCTGTTTTGATGATACGGCGATACCAGTTTATCATTTGCTGATCGTCCCGGTCCATAAAATCAATTTTAACCCCGGCAATACCCCATTGCTCATAAATTGGGAAAGCTTTTTCAAAATTGTCATTCCGGTTAACATCAGAGCTGTATAACCAAAGCCAGCATTTAACCTTTTTGGCTTTAGCGTAAGCTAAAATCTCGGGCATATTCAATTGTGGGGCTGGTTTAGTAATATCGGCCTCCGGCTTATTAAATGGCCCATACCATTGCCAGTCAATGAGCATATAAGGCCAGTGCTGTGCCGATGCCAGGTCTATATACTTCTTGATGGTTGACATGTCCATTTTTACCTCGCCGCTCCACCAGTTATCCCAGGCACTCATGCCTGGCTTGATCCAGCTTGCATCTTTTAGCGCGCAGGGTGGGTTCAAGTTCTGTATCAGCTCCGATTCAATTAATTTACCGGGTGAACCAGCCAGCATAACGACACGCCAGGGTGTAAGCAGATTATTAGCGAAACGCGCTTTAATCCCGTTCTCACTTTCACCAGGCAGTGGTGATAATTTGGTGATCAGGTCAATTTTATCCGTTGAAACAGTGTCTGTTTTTAGGGCCCCTATATAGAATCCCGGATAGTTATCGATATTAGCTTCTGTAATGGCCGTGTAATGATGCTGATCCAATTCAATTAAAAGTGGTAAGCCGGCAATTGTTTTTTCTGTGATATGGTTTAGGTTTTTGGGTTGGAATTCACTCTCCTGGGAAGATGTATAACTACCATAGTCTGCCACCCAGGTCTTTGCATCTGCCGGTAAGCTGAAACTGGTAAGTTCCTTTATGATCTGCCGGTCGCCGATTTTATCAGCACCAAATAATTGATAACGAAAGGCGATACCATCATCATAAGCCCTGAACCAGATATTCATCCGGCGCATGGGGCCTGATTTTTCTACCAGCGATAGTTCCAGTTCATTATAACTATCAGCTACGGTACTGTGCTTTGTTTTTACCACCGGTATCCAGTTTTGGTTAACAGAATGTTCCACATGATTGGTTACGGTCATACTGTTGCCAATAGCTGGCTCATCTTTAAATTCGAAACCGAGTGAGGAAGGGTGGATAATGGTCAATCCATTGCTGGAAACAGTATATTGCAGATTGTTACGGTTATTTATCTCCACAATATTTTTTTTATCCGGCGATACCAGTTTAAAAGTTTGTGCAAAAGAAGGAGCTGCTAATGAAACGGCAGTAATCAGGACGTAGCAAATTTTTAGATTCATATACCGATTAAATAGCTCCCTCTATTTTTAAAACGAATGCATCTTTACCCGGAGCCTGTTCCGGCAGTTTTACTTTGAGGCCCGCTTCAGTCTGCTCAAAGCTCAATTTATCGTTTCCAAGTAGGCTTACGCTGGCTACATTACCCACTTCATTACCTTTGGCCAATTTTTTAACAAGGGCTTCGTTCCCGGCAGGCCAACCCAGCATAGTGGCGTAAAGGGTTTTACCCTTTGTAGTAAACCGGATATCTTGTGCTCCAAATGGCTTTCCCTTGCCTTCATTAAAACCCTGTGCATTGATAGGTGCCGCTGAATCTGTTGCCGGGCCTTCTCCAAATATTTTCCAGGGGCGGGTGCCATAAATTGCTTCGCTGTTAACCTGCATCCAGGCACCTATACCTTCAACTACAGCACGTTCTTCGCTATCAAGGGTGCCATCGCCACGTAATGGTATGTTTAAGAGTAAGTTGCCATTTTTACTTACGATGTCAACCAGAGTATGTACTACCGTTTTGGCACTTTTGTAATGTTTATTATCAAATATGCGACGGTCATAGTGCCAAGCACCAATACAAGTATCAGTTTGCCACGGCAGGGATTCTATTTGGTTGCTCTGCCCACGCTCTATGTCCCATATCATGCATTTGCGCTGTTGCTCATTCAATACTTTGCCAAACAATGCCGCTTGTAGTTTACCGTGCTTTTTAATACTGGTATTGTACATATGTGCCGCTATTTTCAGGCCAGCATCGCTTACCGGCCAAAGAGGTAATGCTGTATCATCAAAGTAAATGAGCTCCGGACCGTATTTATCTATCAGTTCTATGGTGCGGTTCAAAAATTTGTCGCAATAAGCTTTGTTGGGTACGCTGGCACCGTTACTCCAATCCCAATGCCGTCCCATGCTGTCATCGTTAAGACTGTCCTCGCTTAAAGCATGGTTTTGAGCATATAACTCCTGTGGGTCATAACCATTCCACCATTTACCTGCGCCATCCGCTTTGCTGAGCTTGCCATCATAGGGTATGCCCGCATAAGGTCCGGTTTTATCCGCTCGCTGGGCAACTTCGTACCAGGTCCATGGGTGAGATGCATGTACCGTTACGCCAAAAGGCAGACCGTGTTGTTTGGCAGCTTTTGCCCAGCCGCCAACCAGGTCTTTTTTAGGCCCTAGTTTGGTGGAGTTCCAGCTTTGATATTTACTGTCGTAGAGATCGAAATTATCGTGATGATTGGCCAGGGCCATAAAATACTTCGCACCGGCACGTTTATAAAGACCAACCAACTCATTGGGATCCCAGTTCTCGGCCTTCCACTCATTGATCACATCCTTGAAGCCAAATTTTGAAGGATGCCCGTATTTTTGAATATGGTATTTATATTGATCGCTGCCCTCCTGGTACATACCACGGGCATACCAGTCGCCGCGTTCGGGTTGGCATTGCGGCCCCCAATGTGCCCACATGCCAAACTTAGCGTCGCGAAACCACTCAGGTACCTGATATTGAGCCAATGAATCCCAATCGGGTTTAAAAGGACCGGAAGCAATAGGAGCCTTTGAGTACGGGGTTAACAGGCTGTTTCCATAAAGCTTAGACAAATATAAGGATGATAATCCTGTGGCTAAGCCTTTTATTAATGTTCTTCTTTTCATAATTGGATTTGGTGATTGGTAATAAATAGCTATACTGACCTGCCATCCAAAATGTTATTAAGGTTCGACAAGTCGCTTTATCTGTAATTGGTTGATCCGCAATCGATGTATTCCCATCAATAATTGATAAATCAAATTTCTTTGAAATAATATCTAAATAATTGACCTAATGGGACTTTTTTTTGTAAAAAACCGACTTTTTGCCTACGGGGAAATGCGAATTGGCAAAAAGAATCCAGGTTATTAAATAAAAATTTATGTTTTGGTTTTTATTGTAACTGTTTTATTTAATGCTGGTTAACGTTGAAATAAAACGGATGGATTGCACAAGCTATTGTACGTTGACCGTTTATGGCTCCGGCGCTTATAAAAACATTGCAGGGGTTACGCAGACTCTACTGATCTTAAATTCTTTAATAACAGTTATATTTCCTCTGCCATTACCTCATTGGCTAATGATTAAAACCAACCAGGTACATCTGTTTTTTATATTCGCTGGGAGACATGCCAGTCAGCTTTTTGAAGGTTTTGGAAAAATAAGAGAGGTTATCAAATCCCGTTTGAATGCAAATTTCTGAATAAGATATTCTACTCGTTGCCATCAGATACTGTGCCCGCTCAATACGTTTTTCGTTAATATAATTCAAGGGCCTGGTTCCGGTATGCTGTTTAAACTGCCTTGAAAAATAATCGGCATTTTGATTAACGCGGGATGCGAGTTGCTGCACCGAAAGATCCAGGTGTAAATTGACGAGAATATAATTTAAGGTTTCCGCAATTTTTAGCGGGATAAGTTTACGCTCCGGATGTTTGAATAGCTGAGGATTCAGGAATTTGGAGGTTAACAGCATCAGGATACCCTGGGTTTCCAGGTATACTGAAGTGTTTTGCTGGTTGTTAAGTTCCTGATATTCTTTGTAATAAATATCCTTCTCATAAACTTTGGGGTTATCAGACCGATTAATTCCCCTGCCGGGATTAATTTGAAGCAGCCTGTTAAAAAGGTTAACATCCATTTCCGTGGCCTCTGTTTTCAATAAAGTCCTGTTATTGGCGAAAAATGAACTTCCGTCGATCGAATCCTCGAAAAACTGAACAAAGTATTGCCCCAGATAACGACTGCAAGTTAGGTTACATAAGGTGAAGCTCGGAATGATATACAGATAACCGGGTTCAAGCTTGAGTAAACTGTCTGCGCCTGATATTTCGCCCTCGCCCTCGTCGATATAATAGAGCCGGTAATAAGGGCTGATCACATTCCTGTAATTCCATTTCGAATCAAGCTTTACGTAGTCGACGTTCAGGAGTGAAAAAGTATGCTGTAGATTTCTTTTGATCATCTGGGTTACAAATATGCAAATTATCAGAACATATATAAATGTATATGAATGTTTTAAATATACTAAAGTCGGTTTTTTACAAAAAAAAGTCTATTTCAATCAAATTTTGGATAGCTGCTTTAATGTAGGTTTGACTTAACCAATATAAAGAAGCACTTCTCTTAAAATAATTGATTAAGTGTCCTTGCATTTGCCGTTTGTGCCAATGGAAGTATCGATAGCATTTAAAATAGCCGAAGGGGCAACGATAGATACATATTATGAAAAGAAGAACCTCAATTAAATAGGAGAAGTCCCTGCCATTATACCATTTAATGCAAAACGCGTGCTGGTATGTTGGAGTCGTTTAACAGACTTTGTACTTGATTACGAATACCGCCTTTGTAAATAACGGTAAGTGAAGGTACCCAAAAACCAAATTAGATAGACAACCGATTTAACCCTTAAACCCCATATTATGGAAAAATAAAAACAGCAGTTGAAAAAAAGCAGGATGTGTCGTGAACACGCCTGTTCATTCCTGGAATACCCCCGGGGGGATTCCCATTGTTAAACCATTCTATAAAAACCAATTTATGAATAAAATTTTACGGAACTACAATGTGCTTTATAAGTTAATGAAGTATACATTCGGGTTGCTGTTTGTTATACTATGTGTTTCTGATACATTGTATGCAAAAAGCAAGGGAAGGCTCAATATAGTGGCCAAAATTTCAAAAAATGACAATTTTCCAGTTACTATAACGGGAAAAGTTACTGACGAAAGAGGGCAACCCTTAATTGGCGTTAGTATTTTGATCAAAGGAACCAGCAATGGTACGGTCACCGATACAGAGGGTAAGTTCAGACTGAGCGTCCCCAATGAAAAAGCTGTGCTGTTATTCAGATATATCGGATATATCAACAAAGAAGTCGTTGTCGGAAATACAAGCGAGTTGAATGTCACGTTAATAGCAGAGCCTAAAAGCATCAATGAGATAGTCGTTGTAGGGTACAGCACACAAAGTAAGCATAAGTTGACCAGTGCTGTCGTAACAGTTTCGGGGGACGAACTGAACAAACGGGTGGCCACTTCGCCGACAACATTATTACAAGGCAAGCTTCCCGGTTTACAGGTTGTTCAGGGCTCGGGCGAGCCGGGGGCCGAAAATGTACAGCTTACCATCAGGGGGACAGGCACCTTTAGTGGCGCGGGTTCAAATCCTCTGGTTATTGTTGACGGGCTTCCGGGGAGCCTGGATGTATTGAACGCGAATGATATTGAATCGATCTCGGTATTAAAGGATGCTTCCTCTGCGGCCATCTACGGGTCACGCGGTGCAAATGGTGTAATTGTTGTAAAAACCAAAAGAGGTAAAGCCGGGAGTCTTTCGATTCAATACGCTTACAATTTCGGCATTTCTACTGCTACAAAACTACCTGATGTGGTAACCAACTCCGCAACGTATATGCAACTATCGAATGAAGCCCGTACCAATTCTTCATTGGCCCCACTGTATACACAGGCTCAGATCGATTTATATCAAAATGCCACAGACAGGGTAAAATATCCTAACCATAACTGGCTTAACGATATTTTCCGTACCGCCTATACACAAAATCACTATTTGAACATGAGCGGAGGTAAAGATAGCACAACCTATAGTCTAGGTATTGGTATTACCAATCAGCCCGGTGTGATGAGAGGGTTTGATTATTCAAAATATACGCTTTCTCTCGGCTTAAGCTCAAAGCTTAATAAGAGGATAACTTTTGGAAGTGATATACAGATGCGGTATGGCAAAAAGCTCGCGCCTGAAAATGGAGCAGGCGACCAATTCCTTTCAGCGCTGGCGCAATCTCCGTTGTATCCGGCTCAGGTTGATGGTAAATGGATCAAGAAAGCCTATTCCAATGAGCTGGGCAATAAAAATCCGGCGGCAATTGTTGGTGAGGATATTCGTACCAGAGGAGATGACAAATATTTGCAAGGTAACTTGTCACTGGATATTGACCTTTTCAAGGGGCTGCGATGGGAAAATAAAACCGGATTTAATTACGGAACTTACAAATTCAATGATTTCAGGCCAATCATACCTACGTATTATTATAGTGATATGAGCCCGGCCGGAAACCTTGATGACGGAGTTCCAGGTCTTAATGTAGGTAATTCGGATAATTTATATACCGTTTACTACAGCCAGCTGACCTATAAAAAGAGTATCGGAGCTCACAATTTTTCCGCATTTGCAGGCTTTCAGCAGGAGAAAAATACTGCCAGTAACATCAATGCATCAAGGACTCAATATGTAACAAATTTTTTGAGAGAACTTGACGCGGGACCTTCTGACGGACAGACCAACAGTGGCACATCTTCGGCGTGGGCGATCAGTTCTTTATATGGCAGTGCCAATTACGATTACGAAGACAAATATTTACTCAGCGCCAGTATCAGATATGACGGAACATCCAGATTGCCATCTGATACCCGTTATGGAACCTTTTACTCATTTTCGGGCGGATGGAGAATTTCAAAAGAAAATTTCCTGAAAGATATTTCCTGGTTAAATGATTTGAAGATCCGCGGTTCCTGGGGGCAATTAGGTAATCAGAATATCGGAACATATCCCTATCAGTCCACATTATCGGGCGCTAATTATGCTTTTGGCAGCACAGTTACTTCTGGTTTTGTTTCCAACACATTGGTTGACCCCAACCTTACCTGGGAAACTACACGGGTAGTTGACATTGGTCTTGATATGAATGTATTTAATGATAAGCTGGTTATTTCTGCGGATTATTTCAATAAATACACCTTCGATATTTTAAGGGGTTCACAAGTGCCTTACTACATCGGCCTGAACGCGCCAACCATAAATGATGGCGCCCTGAGGAATAAGGGCTTCGAATTTGCTGTTCAGTACAATGACAGGATTGGTAAAGATTTTACCTATACCGTAGGATTAAACCTGCAAACGTACAAAAACAAGCTTGAAAAATACGGATCAAAGGACATTAGCGATCATACCATCAGGGAAGAAGGGCATGAGCTTGATGCCTATTATATGTATGTTTGGGGCGGTATATTCCAGTCTCAGGCCGAGATTGACAATTCCCCCAAACAACCGGTTACACCCACTCCCGGCGATTTAAAAATAAAGGATGTTAACGGCGATGGGAAAATTGATGCTAATGACAGAACCTATGTTGGCGGAAAGTTTCCATCTTATCAGTACTCAGCAAATTTGGGCGCCGGCTATAAGGGATTCGATTTTAGCGCACAGATCTATGGTTCGCAGGGGCAGAAGGCCTATGTTAACGGCTGGGGGATAGAACCCTTCCGGCAAGGCTCGGTACCAACCACCGACTGGCTGAACCGGTGGACACCGACCAATCATTCTAACACCATGCCTAAAATATACGTTGCTGATGGTTATGCTGCCGTACAGAATTATCCCTCAACCTACTTCCTGAAGGATGCTTCCTTTGTCCGGTTAAAGAGTGTTCAGCTTGGATATACCTTTCCAACAGCCTTACTAAACAAAATCTCAATTAAGGGCCTTCGCGTTTTTGTAGCTGCTGACAACGTATTCACCATTAGTAAATATCCGGGATTGGATCCTGAACGGGTAGGAGATGGCACCTATGTAACCTACCCTCAGAACAGGACTATAACCTTTGGTGCATCCATTAAACTTTAAACCAATTAACGCTTACGATTATGAATCTTTACAATAAGTATATAGTCATGCTGATCATGTTATCAGTCATGCTGGCATCCTGTAAAAAAAGTTCATTGAACCTTAATCCGCCCGATAAAATATCTACACAGAATTTCTGGAAAACTGAAAGCGATGCAGATCTTGCTTTGACAGGATGTTACAACTTTCTATACGCTCAGGGAGGAAGCTATTCAACTTCGCAGTACCAGGTTGTGGCCTGGGATAATTTTAGTGATAACTCTTATGGGCAATATAACTACAGCGGTGGAACAAGTGCGCTATCTTCAGGGCTATCAGCTGGTGTTTTTGATACCTATAATCTTTATCAATCATCATACTATGTTAATAATTACAGGGCCATAGCTTCCATTAATTATTTCTTGGCTAATGTAGATAGGGTGCTTACCGGTGATAAATTAAAACAGTACAAAGCCGAAGGGTATTTTCTCCGGGCCTTTAATTATTATTGGCTTGCCGTTTTGTACGGCAATGTTATCATCACCACAGCAGATCCATATACCCTTGATTACACGAAGCATATGGCCAAGTCAACCAGGGCCGATGTTTTAAAGTTGGTTGAGGCCGACCTGGACCTGGCAATAGCCGGTTTGCCGGATGTTGCATACAGCAGCGGGCATGCGGTTAAGGGTACCGCGCAGGGATATAAAGTTAGGGCTTTGTTGTTCGAGAAGAAGTATACAGAGGCCGCCACCCTCGCCAATCAAATTATAACCGGTGCAAAATTCTCTTTGAGTAATTCTTACCCGGGTAACTTCTATAAACCGGCTCAAAACAACAGCCCTGAGATCATGTTTTCGGTGAAATACCAACTGCCGAACCTCTCTCATCAGGATAATGGCATCAGCGTTTCTTTGCTGCGCTGGAAAGGTGAACTGGGTACGCAGGACCTGGTTAATGAATATGAAGCTGCGGATGGTAAAGACACCATCAACTCCGCCGTTTATGTAAAGGGAAAACCCTATGATAACAGGGACCCGCGGATGCGGATGACCCTGTTTTTTCCTGGCGATACAAAAGCCCAGGGCTGGCCATTTACAGGATCTTATGCCGTGGGTACTCCTGGGAAAGATTCATGGATTGTGGGTTATTATCCTGTCAAAAAATGGCTTGATCCTGCATTGGTTGATCCTGACTACGGAACAAAAGGCGATAATGACTTTGTCTTACTTCGTTATGCTGATGTTTTGCTGATGTATGCGGAAGCTCAAAATGAAGCCGCAGGACCCGATGCAAGTGTTTACAGTGCGATAAATTTGGTACGAGCACGGGTTAATATGCCGGCATTACCCGCTGGTTTGTCACAGGCGCAGTTGCGTGAAAAAATTCGTCACGAACGGCGTGTGGAGTTTGCCATGGAGGGAATCCGCTACTTCGACCTGAGAAGATGGGGTATAGCAACACAGAAGCTCAACGGCTTTGTCCAAAATCCGTTATTTCCGTCGGTAAAAACAAAATATGCTGATAATTATGATTTCTGGCCCATTCCCCAACCGGAGATTGACAGAAATGCGCCCGAGCTTGTGCAAAATCCTGGGTATTAACATCTATATTTATTATTACTATCACACAAGGGGACAGTCTTATTTTAAGACATCCCTTTGTGATAATAACAGATTTGTTTTACCAGCAAAGCTATTTACCAGTACTTTAACGACTTTAATAGTAGGTTTAATTTTTTATGAATAGGGATCAATGCAATTATCTCCATATCATTCAATGGTTTGAAATTATATATCCTGGATTTGATATTTACGAATCCATATCTGAAAGATCTTCCGTAAATTACAGATAACCTATTCTTTTAATTGAGTATTATGAATACCCCGATCGTCCAAAATCTATGAGATATAAAGTATCATTAAGCTTTTTTGTCCTTCTATTGACCATTCCTGCTGTTTTTGCACAAAATAGTAAATATCAGTTCTCGCAGTTGAATAGAAGCAATGGTTTATCACACAATCAGGTTAACTGCATTTTTAAAGATTCCGAAGGTTTTATGTGGTTTGGTACTGCATCTGGTCTTAACCGCTACGATGGCTACAGCTTTAAAGTATTTAAACACGATACTCATGATAAAAGGTCTCTTCTCGACGACTTTATAACCAATATTTTTGAAGGTCCGGGCAAAAAGCTATGGATATCAACTCGTAGCGGATATTGTTTTTATGATCGCGAAACGGAACAGTTTACTAGTGATATGGAGTTAATGGCTAATACTTTAAAACTTCCGGTTTATCCTGCCGTTTCAAAAATAACCCACAGCGGGAAAAGCGACTTTTGGTTTGTATGTCCAGACTCTGGTCTTTACCGGTATAATGAATCAAGCAGGACAACCACACGGTATGATCATCGTTCCGGTACATCTTTATATTCAAGTCTTATCGCAGACATCAGCCAGGATGCGGCCGGTAATATATGGTTGATATACCGGAATGGCTTCGTCGAACGCTTTGATGTTAAGCGCAATACGGTTTCCTATCGAACTGATATTTTCGCTAAGACGATCAATAACAAGGACGGATACTACGCATTGACCATTGATAAGAATAACGATTTATGGTTATACAGCCCTAACTCGGATTTAGGTATCTATTATTATAGCCCTGCTAGCGGGGTTTTTCGGCATATTGATAAAGAATCTGTAGGTGCCAAACTTAAGTCCAATATCATCACTAATGTTATTCAAGCTGATGATGACCTGATATGGATAGCTACAGATCATGGCGGCATAAATATTCTGGATAAAAAAGCTTTCACGATCAGCTATTTATTGAACCGTGATGATGATGCCAAGTCACTTAGTCAGAACAGTGTGAATCTTTATAAAGATGAGACAGGCATTATATGGGCCGGCACGTTTAAGCAGGGGGTCAGTTATTATCATAAAAATATAATCAGGTTCCCGCTTTACCGACACTTTGATTCGGATCCCGGAAGTTTACCTTTTGAAGACGTCAATAAATTTGTTGAAGATAAAAACGGCAATTTGTGGGTCGGTACAAATGGCGGGGGGCTGATTTACTTTAATCGTAAAACGGGCAGTTTTAAGCAATATAAATACGACGCGGGGAATCCCAACAGCCTCAGTAATGATATTATCGTAAGTTTATGTATAGACCATGATCAAAAATTATGGATAGGCACCTATTTCGGCGGGCTGGATTGTTTTGACGGGAAAAAATTTATTCATTATAAACATGATGATAAGATAGCCGGAAGCATTGCTGATAACCGGGTATGGAGCATTCTTGAAGATTCTTCGCATAAGTTATGGATAGGAACATTTGCCGCGGGGATTCAAATATTTGACAGGAAGAAAGAAATGTTTTACCATCCCTTTTCGCAAACTGACATCAGGAGTCCTTACGTGTCCTCAATTTTTGAGGATAGGAAGGGAAATATTTGGGTGGGAGGGTATTCTGGCATAGATATACTTATCAAAAACACAGGAAAGGTTATTCATTGTAGCACAAATAAGAATGATACAACCAGTTTAGTTAGCAATAATATAAATGGTATCAGCCAAGACAGTCGTGGTTTGATTTGGATAGCAACTCGGGAAGGATTGAGTATATTGAATCCGGAAACCCGGATTATTAGATCGTTAACGAAGCGAAGTGGTTTACCTGACAATGCGGTACTTGATATATTGGAGGATAATCGGGGGAAAATCTGGTTAAGTACAGCCAACGGATTGTGTAGGATAACGGTGAGCACTAATAAAACTGCTTATTCTTTCAGCTTTGAAAATTTCGACGAAACGGATGGACTACAGGGCCGGGAGTTCAATATGTATGCAGCCCTCAAAACCGGTAAGGGGGAATTGATTTTTGGCGGGGGGCATGGTTTTAATATTTTCGACCCCCTAAGTATACATGCCAATGTCAATAAGCCGAAATTGATTTTTACCGATTTCCTACTGTTTAATAAAAGCATAGTGGCTAACGAAGAGTTTAATGGACATGTGGTATTGTCAAAAGCAATTTCGGCAACCCGTGAAATGACATTGAATCATAGCGAAAATGTTTTTACCATCGAATTTGCCGCGCTGAACTTTTTCAACCCCAATAAGGTCAAGCATCAATATATGATGGAGGGTTTTGACAAGGACTGGCTTGATGCGGATAACACTACGCGCAAGGCGACCTATACCAATCTTGACGGCGGCGATTATATTTTTAAAGTGCGGGCGATAAGTCAGGAGGGAAGATGGGATCCGGATTATATATCGTTAAAAATTAAAGTACTGCCGCCTTTCTGGAAATCCACATTAGCTTATATTATCTACATACTGCTCATCGTTGGGGTTCTTTTTTTGATGCGCCGGCGGGGAATAAAAAAAATAAAGAGACAATTTGCGGTTGAAAAAGAAAAACAAGAAGCCAAACTGTTGATCGAGCACGAACGCCAGGAGGCCCGGCGTATGCATGAACTTGATATGATGAAAATTAAGTTTTTTACCAACGTAAGCCATGAATTCAGAACCCCCTTATCATTGATCATAGCCCCGGTTGATAAAATTTTGAAGCAAACAGAAGACACTGAACAAAAGTATCAATTGCAACTGGTGAACCGTAACGCGAAACGCTTATTGAATATGGTAAACCAGTTGCTTGATTTCCGGAAAATGGAAGTACAGGAGCTCCGGCTGCATGCCCTGAGCGGTGACATTATCGGTTTCATCAAAGAAATGGCGTATTCTTTCTCTGACATTGCAGAGAAAAAACAAATCCGGTTTATGTTTGATTCGGAAGTTGAAAAGCTGGTGATCAATTTTGATCATGATAAGATAGAGCGAATCATATTTAACCTGCTTTCCAATGCATTTAAATTTACACCCGAGGGCGGGTATGTAAGCGTTTTACTCACAGTACTTGAAAAAGCGCCTGAGAAGCATTTGCTGGAGATCAAGATCATTGATACAGGTATTGGGATCCCATTGGATAAGCAGGAAAAGATCTTTGAACGCTTTTTTCAGAATGATATACCCGACTCTATGGTTAATCAGGGCAGTGGTATAGGTTTGTCAATCACCAGGGAGTTTGTAAGTCTGCATAACGGCGAAATATCAGTAGAGAGCGAACCAGGGCAAGGCACCTATTTTACCATCTTGTTGCCTGTTGATTTAGCTACAGAAGTAGCAGAACAAATACCTTCTAACAAGGGAGGTATACCGGAGCCTGCCAATGCCGGAAATGAAGGATGGATTCAACCCGCAACTGGTTTGGCTAAAAAACTCACAGTTTTATTAGTTGAGGATAACGAAGATTTTCGTTTTTATTTGAAAGACAATCTAAATGAAACTTTTCAAATTATTGAGGCTTCCAACGGTAAGGAAGGCTGGCAAAAAGCCTTAGCCCTGCATCCTAACCTCGTAGTTACCGATATTAGCATGCCCGAAATGAGCGGCATTGATCTTTGCCGAAAAATACGGAATGACAAACGCACATCACATATACCTGTTGTATTACTTACCGCGATAACCGGGGAGGAGCAGCAATTGGAGGGGCTTGAGACAGGTGCCAATGACTATCTGACCAAGCCTTTCAATTTTGAGATCCTCTTGTCGAAACTGAAAAACATACTGGCTATACAGGAGGATATGCGCAAAACTTATCAAAAGCAGCTTGATGTTAAGCCAACGGATGTGGGGACCGACTCGTTTGATGAAGCGTTTATCAAAAAGGCAGTACAACTTATTGAGAAGAACATTGACAATGCCGACTTCTCAGTAGAGGAACTGAGCAGTGAGTTATGTGTAAGCCGCGTTACACTCTATAAAAGAGCCCTGGCATTAACAGGAAAATCACCGGTAGAGCTCATCCGATCTATTCGTTTAAAACGTGCGGCTCAATTGCTGGAGAATCCACACTTAACCATATCACGGATATCATATAAAGTTGGTTTTAAAAGCAAGAAGTATTTTGTACGATCCTTTAAGGCCGAATTTAATTGCCTCCCGTCCGCGTATATCGGTAATAAAAATAAATAACGTTTTACAAATGCTAAGGCTTATTCATACTTTAAAGACCCTGCTTTTCCAGAATTCTTTTACCTCCAGATTTGCCCGAAGTTGATGTTTTGTATTTTAAAATACTGAAAATAAGTTTAATAATTGAGTTTAACATTTGTGCCCCTATTTGTAAACAATCGATTGCGCGGCGCAGCATAATTTTATCCCGATAAACCCATAACAGTTACAATCAATTTTTTTGTTACCCATTTAATTAATATTATGTTAAAATGAAGTACTATAGTTTATTTCCACTATTTTTTCGATGGCTTTATCAGCGAAAGCACCTGTCGAATCAGTCAGGTCTCATCGGAGCCCTGCACCTATGGATTCATTATTGAGATCTATCATTTTTAAAAGCAACATCGTCAGGGGTAAAAGAATCGGCTGTTGCGATTACAGCTAAATAATGCTAATCAATAAATCTAAAATCATACTTATGAAATATACAATTGCCTGTGTTATGGTGCTTTTTCTGGCTGGCAGTGTTTCTGCGCAGCACAAAAGTGAGGCAGCCCTTAAGGCGAAGATCAACAGCATCATCAAAAAAATGACACTCGAAGAAAAAATAGAAATGTTGCATGGCAATGCTTTATTTTCTTCGGCGGGCGTACCCCGTTTAGGTATCCCGGAACTGACATGTGATGACGGGCCATTAGGAGTACGTGAAGAAATAAAACGTTTTGATTGGGCTTCGGCTAATTGGACAACCGATTCTGCCATGTTCCTACCCAATGGTTCGGCGATAGCGGCCACCTGGAACCCGGTTATGGCCCATCAATACGGGGTAGTTATAGGCGAGGAAGCGAATGCCCGTAAAAAGAATGTGATGCTTGCACCTGCGTTTAATATTTGCAGGATGCCCCTTTGCGGCCGTACTTATGAGTATTATTCTGAAGATCCGTATCTGAACAGCCAACTGGCCGTTCAATCTGTAAAAGGAATCCAAAGCCAGCACGTAGCGGCCTGCATAAAACATTTTGCCGCCAATAACCAGGAACTTAACCGCGACAGTGTAAATACGATTGTTGATGAAAGAGCTTTACGCGAAATCTATCTCCCTGCATTTAAAGCGGCGGTGGAGCAAGGTAATGCTTACATTGTGATGTCGGCCTACAATAAGTTGAATGGTTACTGGTGTTCCGAAAATGATTTTTTATTAAACAAGGTACTGAAAAATGAATGGGGTTTTAAAGGCGTGGTTATGTCAGACTGGGCCGGAACACATCATACCGTTGCAGCCGCAAACAATGGGTTGGACATTGAAATGGGATCAAGCGGGCCATATGATCAATGGTACTTTGCCAAGCCTTTGCTTGCCGCAGTTAAAGCGGGTAAGGTTTCGGTAAAAACGATTGACGATAAAGTGAGCCGGATCTTATGGCTCATGTATCACACCTCCATGAGTGCCCAGCATCCCAAAGGATCTATCGCCACTCCAGAACATGCGAAAATCGCTTATGATATTGCGTCAGAATCTATCGTTCTACTAAAAAACGACAATCATTTATTGCCTTTGAAAAATGTAATCAAAAGCATTGCTGTTATCGGAGATAATGCGGTACGTACATTCGCTTTGGGTGGTTATGGTGCAGGTGTAAAGGCCAGGTATGAGGTTACTGCATTGGATGGCATCAAATCAAGATTCGGCAAAACAGCCAGTATTAGCTTTGCCCAGGGTTACAGGGCTAATTACCTGGCAAGCAGAACCGATGAGCAAAACCGTGGCTATGATCAGCCCGATCAGAACCTGATTGATAATGCTATAGCGCTTGCAAAGGCCAGCGATGTAGCTATTTTATGTATCGGCTCAAACCGTGAATATGAGAGTGAAGGCCATGATCGCAAAAGCCTGGAACTGCCTTTTGGAGAGCAAGCCCTGGTTAATGCGGTGAGCGCCGTTAATCCAAATACCGTTATTGTTGTTATGGCAGGCGCTCCGTACGATCTGAATGAAATTAAAAAATCAAATCATACCGTTGTCTGGTCATGGTTTAACGGATCAGAGGCTGGTAACGCACTTGCTGATGTATTAAAAGGTATAATCAATCCGTCGGGCAAGCTGCCATTTACCTTCCCGGTTTCGTTACATGATTCACCTGCATTTAATATGGATACCTATCCGGGTAAGGGCCTGACAGCCGACTATAAAGAAGGTATACTGGTTGGATATCGCTGGTATGATACAAAAAACATAGAACCGGAATTTCCCTTTGGTTATGGTCTTTCTTATACTGATTTTTCCTTTAACAATTTTTCTGCAGACAAATCAAGCTATAAAAAAGATGAAACGATCCGTGTAAAATTTACCGTCAAAAATATAGGTAGCAGTTACGGCGCCGAAGTTGTGCAATTATATGTAAGCGACCCGGTTTGTTCGGTATTGCGCCCTGAGAAAGAACTTAAAGGTTTTAAAAAAGTATTTCTAAAACCAGGCGAAGCAAGAACGGTGGAAATACAGGTAAAAGTTGCCGACCTTGCATTTTATGATGAATCAAAAAAAGCATGGAATGCGGAGGCCGGCGAGTATATCCTGGAGTTAGGTAATTCATCCCGTCATATTGTTCAGAAGGTAAAAATTGCGGTTAAGTAACGGGTTAAAATACATCAATTATGAGAGTAATAACTATGGCCTTCTTGCTTTTAGCAGGCAATATGTTAAGTTTCGCACAAACTCGGAGTGATACTAAGCAGAAACAATTGTTTGATTACAATTGGAAATTTAAGCTGGGCGATGATTCACTGGCCAGGTTCAGAGGTTTCAGCGATACCGGCTGGCGTAACCTTGATCTGCCGCACGATTGGAGTATTGAAGGAAAGATAAATCCTAAAAACCCAACGGGTGGCGCTGGCGGTTATTTTCCGGCGGGCATAGCCTGGTACAGAAAAACCTTCAAAGCCCCCCGCGAGTGGAAAGGCAAAAGTATTTCCGTTTATTTTGAGGGTGTCTACATGAATTCCGAGGTATTTATCAATGGGAAATCACTTGGTGTTCGCCCTTATGGTTATTCTTCATTCAGTTATGATCTTTCAACATACTTGGATTTTAGCAAGGAAAATGTGATAGCTGTACGTGTAGATAATTCGCGGCAAATAAACAGCAGGTGGTACAGCGGCTCCGGAATTTATCGCCATGTCTGGATGAAGATTTTTAATCCCGTACATGTAGCCGATTGGGGAGTCGCGGTCTCAACACCGGATGTATCCTCAAAACAAGCATCTGTACAGGTTAACACTACTGTAAAGAACGAAACCGCCTTTTCACAAAAGATTACTGTCAAAACATGGTTACTGACCGAATTTGCTAAAGTCACCGGAAATAATAGCATAATAATAGAATTACCTGCTCACCAGGTAAAGAAAATTACGCAGACTATAAAAATAGTAAAGCCCTTACTGTGGGCTCCCGAAAACCCTCATTTATATCGTGCTCAGATCCAGGTATCAAAAGGTAATGATATTATGGACGAAACAAAGATCGCTTTTGGTATCCGCTCCTTAAAGTTTACTGCCGAGCATGGTTTCCAGCTTAACGGCAAAACTGTTAAGTTAAGCGGTGGATGTGTGCATCACGACAATGGCTGCCTGGGTGCCGCGGCTTTTGACCGCGCCGAGGAACGTAAGGTGGAGTTGTTAAAGGCCGGCGGGTTTAACGCTGTAAGGACATCACATAATCCTCCTTCCGAAGCTTTTTTAGACGCTTGCGACAGGTTAGGCTTATTGGTTATTGATGAGGCTTTTGATGGTTGGAGAGGGGGTAAAAATAAATACGATTATTCAGTTTATTTTGACCATTGGTGGAAACGTGATCTGGAAACAATGGTGCTGCGCGACAGAAACCATCCCTCAATTTTCATGTGGAGTATTGGCAATGAAATATCGGAAAGAAAAACGCCTGAAGCTGTGATAACTGCCAAAATGCTTGCAGACGCTGTTAAAAATATAGATACAACGAGACCGGTTACATCGGCCATCGTTACCTGGGGTAATGAATGGGAGTCTTTTGATCCGCTTATGGCTGTTCATGACGTTTGCGGATATAATTATCAGTTACAAAGTGCCCCGGCCGATCATAAAAGAATCCCTTCCCGCATTATTGTTCAGACCGAATCCTACCCCCGGGATGCGTTTGCTAACTGGAAATTAGTGCAGAATTACAGTTACATTATCGGTGATTTTGTATGGTCGGCAATTGATTATCTGGGTGAATCAGGAATAGGTCGCTCATATTATTCGGGCGAAGTGCCCGGAGAAAACTGGGAAAATGATTTTTTCCCCTGGCATGCTGCTTATTGCGGTGATATAGATTTAACCGGATGGAGAAAACCTATATCACATTACCGAAGCTTGCTGTACAATGATAAGGAGATGCTATATATGGCTGTTCGCGAACCAAATCCGGAGCCATTGGAAATCAAAGAGACCAGATGGTCTGTATGGCCGACTTGGGAAAGCTGGACATGGCCAGGTTTTGAGGGGAGGAATATTGATGTAGAAGTATATTCAAAATACTCCAAAGTAAGACTTTATCTCAACGGCAAACTTCTCGGTGAAAAACCGACAACCGAAGAACAGGAATTTAAAGCTACTTTCTCCGTGCCTTATACTCCTGGAAACCTTAAGGTAGTTGGTGTTGAAAATGATAAAGAAACGGAATCGTTTATTCTCCAAACTGCCGGTATTGCGGCAAAAATCAAACTTATTGCCGATCGTAAAGAGATATTGGCTAATGGGCAGAATCTATCGTATGTGAGAATTGAAATAACAGATAAAAACGGCATAATTCAATCGAACGCCACCAATCGTTTGCATTTTAAGATTGACGGACCGGGTACAATAGCTGGGGTTGACAATGCCGATATCAAAGACGTTGACTCATATGCAGGCAACTCACGTAAGGTATGGCACGGGAGTGCGATGATCGTTATCAGGAGCACGCATAATACTGGTGATATTAAACTTACGGTTAGTTCGACGGATTTATCTGATGCAACTCTAACGGTTAAAGCACTGGCATATTGATACGTCGGAAACGGGCAGGGGACACACCAATTATTAATATATAAAAAAATAACAATGAATGCCAGCCATACGAGGCTAAAATCGATATAAATATAAACAGAATAAAATATATGTCAATTCCTGTTCTGCTGCTATTTAGCTTTTTAGTCGATAATCTCACCGGGACGCTTTCACTTGAACAAGGTCCTGAAGCACCGGAAGGGGGGCATGGCAAGATTTATATAGATAACAACCATATACTTTATTTAATTTTAACTGGCAAGGTCCAGATCATCAATCCTAAACATTCCTCCAAAAGTATATTACTTGATAAAGACAATGTTAGAAGTTTTTCGCTCGAACCCTATAAACCCGAGTTTATGGAACAGCGAATTTTCAATTACCTATAAATAGCTAACTAAAATGATGACTAAACTGAAAAGAATTTTTACACTCAACCTGATCCTGTCGACGTTCACTTTGGTGCTGTATGGGCAGGAACTACCCATAAACAACGGCCCGTACAAGCCTTCGGACACTTCTTTTAAACAATACCAATATCCGGCTTGGTTCAGAGATGCCAAGTTTGGCATTTGGGCACATTGGGGACCGCAAGCTGTACCCCGTCAGGGTGATTGGTATGCCCGGAATATGTACATCCAGGGCAGCGAACAATATAAATATCATGTTGCACATTACGGGCACCCGTCAAAGTTTGGTTACAAGGACATCATACCTTTATGGAAGGCTGAAAAATGGGACCCTGCGAAATTGATGGCGCTATATAAAAAGGCAGGCGCAAAATACTTTGTTAGCATGGGCACCCATCATGATAATTTCTTTTTATGGAACTCTTCACTACACCGCTGGAATGCTGTACAAATGGGACCCCATAAAGATGTGGTTGGCATTTGGCAAAAGGAAGCTAAGAAGAATGGCCTTAAATTTGGTGTGTCGGAGCATTTGGGAGCAAGCTTTACCTGGTATCAACCAGCACATAGCGCTGACACCTCCGGCGTTTATAAGGGGGTTCCATATGACGCTAATGACCCCCGTTATGCTGATTTATACCACCCGAAAGCAAAATCAGATGACCGCGGCTGGTATACTACGGATCCGGAATGGCAGCGTACCTGGTATAAGTCCATTAAAGAACTGGTAGATACTTATCACCCCGACCTGCTTTATTCAGATGGTGGGTTCCCCTTTGGGGATGTTGGCAGGAACGTGCTAGCCAATTTTTATAACGGAAATATCGCCTACAACAATGGCCAGCTCACTGCTGTGTATAACTGCAAGCAACCTTCGCAAGGTATGTGGGTACAAGATCTTGAAAGAGGCGTTCAGGATTCCATCAGCCCGTATCCATGGCAAACTGATACGTCTATTGGCGATTGGTTTTACCGCACCGGCCAAACCTACAAAAGTGGTACCGATATTATACGGATGTTGGTAGATATAGTAAGTAAAAATGGAAACCTGCTAATAAATATTGTGCAAACACCGGAAGGAGATCTGGAGCCTGATATGTTAAATGCACTTGACGAGATAGGCAAGTGGACGGCGGCCAATGGTGAGGGTATTTATGGATCCCGCCCATGGAAAATATTTGGAGAGCGCCCCGAAAAGGCAGCAAAAGTTAAATCCGATAATTTTAATGAATACAGGTTAAAATACACTGCAGAAGATATCCGATTCACATGTAATGGCAATAAATTGTATGCTTTTTTACTTGACACACCCACCTCAGATATTCGAATCAAGTCGCTCGGGAGAACCTCCGGTATCAACAAGACAAAGATACGCTCAGTGAAGCTTTTGGGCAGTAAGGAAAAGATACAATGGCGCCAGGAAGCAGATATGCTGGTGATCAAAAAGCCTGTAAACTTACCTGACTGGAAGGTATCTGGTTTTAGGATCGAACTTGCTGATTAAAAAAGCACTGGATAACCCATAACTCATGATGAAGATATAAATTAAATACTTCCGTATAAAGGCACATCGTGCATTGTTAAACAGAGGCTATAAAGCCGATAACTAATTAGAAAAAAATATGAAAATGTTTGCCCTGATATTAATATTTAGTGGTTGGCTTGCGCATTCATTTGCACAGGAACCTATGCCACTTTACCCCAGTGGTATTCCCAATTCGAAACCTACGCCCGCGACTTATAGGGAAAAGCTTAACGAATGGGGTGGGATAGCCAAAGTATCCATTCCCACGCTTACACCTTATTTAATAAAGGACGGCGCGATGCATACAGCAGTGTTAGTGATTCCAGGAGGCGGTTATTCAGGTGTTGCTATGGGCCATGAGGGGGAGGCCATAGCAAGTGCTTTTAATAAGATAGGAATAATTGCATTTGTATTGAAATACCGACTACCCAGTGACAGCATTATGGTTGACAAAACCATTGGCCCGCTGCAGGATGCGCAGTCGGCATTATGTATGATTCGCAAAAATGCGAAGCTATGGAATATAGATCCGGCAAAGGTAGGTGTGATCGGATTCTCTGCGGGTGGGCACCTGGCATCAACCTTGGGTACACATTTTGATAAGCCTGCAATAAAGCACAATGGTAATATCAGCCTCCGCCCTGATTTTATGGCATTGATATACCCGGTTATCAGCTTCGGCACATTTGCGCATATAGGGTCACGCGATAACCTGATCGGTAACAAACCGTCGCCACAATTTATCGACCTTTATAGTAATGAAAAGCAAGTTACCGCCGCGACACCCCCAACTTTCCTGGTGCATGCTGAAGACGATAATGTTGTTCCTGTTCAAAACACGCTATTGTTTTACGACGCATTGTTACAGAATAAGGTAAGGGGAGAAATGCATATCTACGCAGGCGGCGGCCATGGTTTTGGTTTGTACAATTCAACTACCCACGATTACTGGTTTGAGAGGTTGAAAGAATGGATGGGGGCTAATGGCTGGCTGAAATAATCATGAATATCAACAAAACCAGGAATAGCTGTAAAGAGGTTTCGGGTTTTGTTAGTGAAAGCTTCTTCCGGCCATCCACCCAACGAATTTGTTGAGCTGAGCTAACCGTTAGAAATGACCGCTTTAAAACAAAAAGGGGACTAAATCATAAATTAGATTGCCCCCTGATGTTATGTTTACCCATTAAGTATAATTTAACCGATAATAATATTATGCAAAAGGTGGGTTTGCACGCGAGAAAGAATACACAATTGATGGTTAATATGTAATAATGTTAACCATCAATTGTGTAAACCATGTAAATCCACTTTGTTAATGAAGCTGATTTTCTCCAACGCTTTACGTTGCTAAAGCAGCTGATAAAAAAGAGGCTGATCATGATTTTATGATGCAGCCTCTTTCAACTAATTTGCGCCCTGTTTGATAGCGGTTATCGTGCGCTGATCTTTTACGGTATAATTTCTTCTGTCCAAAGCACCGCCTGTGTCCCAGAAAAATGGTAGCATGCCGGTTGTTTTTGCTCGTTTGGTAACATAGGTATTCCAATAATCCACCGCATCCTCATGTGTTGGTAAATCCAAAGGAACATGTGCTGTGTTGTCACGCCTGTAGGCGCCGTACTCACCTAAAAGAACGGGAATTCCTTTGTCGACGAATTTTGTCTTCATTCTATTGAAAGAGGCGTCTACATCACTTTCTTCACCCCAGGTAGCGTTGCGGTCGGGTTCAATGGTCGAGTGGTGCCCTGCACCCCAGTAATAAAACATTTTGCCCCAGCTTGCGTCATTATCCAGGAGGCAGCAGAACTGAAATGGCGAGTAGTAATGCACCTCAACCATCAGCCTGGCTGTCGCCTGGTCCTGCGGAAGGGATGTCATAAAATCACTTGTTTTTTCCATATTAGTAGAAGGGCCCTGAAGTACCAATACACGGTAGGCATTTTTACCACCGGTTGATCGAACCGCGTTAATAAAGGTTTGATGATAGGTAGAAAGTATTGCTGTTGCCGCGGCGTCATCTGCAGCTGGCTCATTGGCGCTGGCAAACATGAGATGTTCATCAAAATCTCTCATAGCTGTTGCAATTTGTTCCCAGAGTGCTTTTTGTTTAGCGTTAACGGAATCCTGTTTTACCTGGGTAACATGGTTTTCAAGCCAGCCGCCATCCCAGTGAATATTCAGTAATACGTACATATCATTATTTACACAATACCCGACTACTTCTTTTACCCTTTTTAGCCAGTTGGGATCTATTTGTGCAGTTGCCTGATTACTTAAATGCCCCATATTCCAGGCGCATGGAAGACGTATGGCATTAAATCCCTGTTGCTTTACAAATTTGATGTAATCTTCTGTAATAAGCGGGTTCCCCCAACCTGTTTCACCCCCTGAAGCTTCGAGGGTATTACCAATATTCCATCCTAACTTGATCTTAGCGGCAAGCTGAACGGCGTTACTGCTCATGCCGGTCGCATCGGCAGCTTTTGGCGAAGTATTGTAATTAGGAAAGAGGTTAGATGTTTGAGAAACTTTCAAACTTCTTGCCTGGCCATTGGAAGAGTTTATCGTTAAGATACTTGACCGTGTTGATCCTGTACCGTTTTCAGATAGCGTTGTTAAGTGAATGACCATATTGCCGCTGCTGCCGGATGTGGTGCTTAATTTTAGCCAGGCAAAACCGGGATTAACGATGTTCCATGTCGCGTTGCATGCAATGGAAAAATCCTGGGTTCCACCTTCGGGTGCAAAAGTTAACGTAGCCTGACTGACGTTTAATTCCGGCGATGCACTACTTGTTTTTTTACAGGAAAGGAGAGATATGATTGTAATCGATATGAATATTTTAAAAAACAGATTTTTCATTTTTATAATGCTTGGTGATAAATTTTTTCAACCAGTTTTTGTAAGGCCACTGGATGCTGCGGGTTGTGACGTAAAAAATGCCGGGACCTTCTGAAAAGGCCCCAGGCATTCACTTATATATATCAACTAAAATTCGCCCTTATTTAATTTTTGATACCCTGATATTATCAATAGCTACCTCAAAGGTTTGGACCGTCTTTGTACCATCGTTGATAAACTGGAATTGGATGCCGCCAGCTCCGGTAGCACCAAGTAAATCTGTAAGTGACGGCGCAGGAAGGCCTTTGCTAATAAGGCTTGAAAACGGAATAGTGACTGTTTGCCAACCTTTTGTAGTAAATGCGACTGCTGAACCGGTAGCTGTTTTCCACGGATGATAAAGGGCCGCGTAATTTCCGTTAGCATTTAAAATTTGGATTGAGCCGTCTGTCCATGGCTTGGTTACATATATTTCAAACTTTACGGCATAATGGCTTAATGTGTCTTTTAAGTTAGCCTGAGGTACCCATTGGGCTGAGTTTATATTAATAGATCGGCCGTCATTCCACCATGACCAGTCGCCGGCAGAAACATTAGATGCTTTCATTACTCCATAATAGCCTATGTTGCCAGGGTAGTCAGTAGAATTATTGGAAGTACCCGAGCCCCATGCAAAATTATTTATGCTATCATAATTATTTAATACACCGGTTACAAAATCGTAAACATTGTAAGTAGTAGTAGTGGTGCCAGATTTGGTAGATACGGTTACTGGCCCTTTGGTTAAGCCGGAGGGCACCTTCAAACTGATGGATGTACCATCAGTTGAAGATGTATAACCAGTGATGCTAATTCCGCCGTAAGTAACACTTTTAAGAAAGAAAAAGTTAAGCCCGATAATTTTAACCGAATCGCCAGGATTAGCGGCTTCGTTAGAAATACCTGAAATAGCGGGAACAGGAGGAACAATAGGAAACGTAAATGTGGTTTGACCATGATTGGTAATGTATTGTATGGTATTCAGTTTATCTGAAGGTACCGATGGGAAAGCTATAATTGCCGGTATCAGGGCAATCGCACTGGTATCTGAGAACCAGGCATCGTTGAAAGAGCCTTTTACTCCATCAAAATTAATAGCGAGTGCTCCTTTCAAATTTTTACCCGAAATCACGATCCACTGACCCGTACCAGCGCTGCTTAAAAGCGAATCTCCGGGATGAGCTACATAATTGCGTATAGCTGTAATTACCGGGTTACCCTTTGATGATGAGGACGAATCCTTTTTACAGCCGGATTGAATAAAAGCTGAGGTAGCGAGCAAGGCAAGCAACAAGTAGCTTTTGATATGATGATTTAGTTTTTTCATAATTTTTTGAATGATATCAATGGTTAACAATGCCGTTAATAATAAGCCACAGGTGCCTCCAATAACTTAGGATCTGCCGTTTGCTCATTTGCCGGAATAGGCAAAGTGAATGTATCTTTGGTCGGTTTGGTTATGATCAGGCTATTAGATGATACTGATTTAATCCCTGTGACCGGATCATAACTGAATTGCGACCGGGGTATATACGGAACTGCATCTTGTGTTGGAGTTATTTGCTTAGTAATTATCGAGATCGCTTCCTGCGGATCATAATAAGAGAGACGCACCAGGTCAAGCCAATACTGACCTTCAAATGCCAATTCAAGCCGTCTTTCTTTCCTGATCACATCGGGAGTAAGGACGGTAACCTTATCAACCCCGGCCCTTGTACGCACCGCGTTAAAGTACTGTAAAGCCTGACCATTGGAAGTAGTAGCGTTGTTGCCTAACAGGGCTTCGGCGTATATTAAATATACATCAGCCAGGCGCAACACCGCATTATGCTCAATTGAAGACCATATGTCCATCGTAGGCGAATTATTATCGGCAGCGGTACCCACCACGTGTTTTTTTACGTTCACACCTGTAGCGATATATCCGCCGCTTGCCGCTTTTAGCTCAGGATATTTATCGCCGGTAAGCATAAATGTGGCTTTGCGGCGTACCGAATCCTGAGGGGTATATTGGTTGGCAAGATCTATCGTAGGGCCAATAGCACCGCCGAAGCCTCCTCCGCTGGGAACAAGGCCACCGCCTGGTGCAAATTGAGCTTGTATGGAATTACCTTGTCCATAGGGAACACCTGGCGCCCATTGGAAAGCAAATAATGATTCGGGATTGTCATTGTACTGGGTCCGGAAAAGGTTGTAATAGCTCGGTAACAGCGCCAAACCGCTGGTATTACAAACATTGCCGGCATAGTAAGCGGCACTGTCCAGATCAGATTGATTGCGTGTGATATTTTGGTTTAAACCGGCCCTGGTTAAATAAACCTTTGCCAGCATACCCTGGGCCGACCAGGTAGTTACTCGCCCCGCTTGATCTGTTTTGGGTAAATTGGCTACGGCATATCTTAGGTCGTTGATAATAAACTTGTATACATCCTCACGCTTATGCCGCGGCACCAACGGATTGGCTATCAGCTTGTCGTTATCTTCAATAATAGGTACTGCGCCCCACAATTGGACGAGGTAAAAATAAGATGTGGCCCGTATAAACCTTATTTCGCCAAGCGCGCCTGTTTTACTTTGTACAGCCACGCTATCAGGCATTTTGGTATTAATAGCTTTAATATTGATATTACAATGCGCTACTACATTGTAAAAACTCTGCCATGCCTGTGCTATATTGCTGTTTTGTGGGGTAATGGAAAAGGTAGTAAGCTGAACCAGGTCGCCATTATAGGGCTGTAACATATTTCCGCTCATGATATCGCCAATACCCAGCAACGGAAAATTGTTCCAACTTGCCCATGGTTGCGCATAAAGTGCGGCGGTAGCCAATCTTAAATCTGAACCGCTTTTATAAAAATTATCGGTCGTGATACCGGTTAATGGAGGTCGGTTAAGGTAATCTTTTTTACAGCTGCTTATTATAAAAATACTGATAATTAGCAGGGCTATATTTATTTTAATGCGTTTCATAATCTTGATTTTAATTATTGAGGGATACGTTTAAACCAACTGTGTAAACCCGCGGCTGCGCGTAATAGCCGTTATCGATTCCTGCTGCTAACGGGTTCCATGAACCTATTTCCGGATCATAGCCGGTATATTTGGTGATCGTGAAAACGTTGGTGACGTTAACATACACCCGGAGTGACCGTAATTTGATCTTATTCAATAGCTTATTGGAAAAACTATAGCCTAAAGCGATGCTCTTACATTTTAAAAATGAACCGCTTTCAATGTATTTGTCAGAAAAACGCTGGTTATCATTGCCACTGCTCTGGCTAATCCGGGTAATATTGGTTGACGGGTTGGTGATGTACACATTGTTGATATCCGAGGTGGAACCTGTCGGATCGATCAATCCAATTTTAGCAAAGTTGAACACTGAGGGGAAATAGCCAAAGTTTTGATTGGGGTTATCGCCATTTACCTTTAACTGGTTATAAAGTTTATTACCGTAATTACCAGCCATAAAAATATTCAGGTCGAAATTTTTATAATTAAAGCTGTTATTGATTCCATACTGGAATTTAGGTATAGGAGAACCCAAAAAGGTCTGGTCGTTAGCGTCGATTTTACCATCGCCGTTAATGTCTTTAAAAATAACGTCACCTACCCAGACACCACCAGAGCCGGGCGTTATAGGGATGGGGCCGCCGCCATTTTGAGATAACGCCGGATATTTGGCAAAGTCTGCGGCATTTTTGTAAATGCCCAGCACCTGGTATCCGTAAAACTCGCCGATAGAACGGCCAACCACAGTTTTGCTTACCGTGCCATAAATTGCCGGTGTGCCGTCAACCAGGGCAAGTACCTTGTTGATATTCCTGGTAAATGTAATGTTGCTGTTCCAGTTGAAATTTTTTGCTTTGATATTTTGGGTGGAAAGTGAAAACTCAAAACCCTTATTGCTCACCGCGCCTACATTTACATAGGGGGCTTGTACAGAGCCCGGCGCATACCCGCCGGCAGCAACTGTTCCCGAGTAATTGGGCAGGGGAAGACTTAGCAACAGGTTATTTGTTTTGCGGTAATATGCGTCGACGGAAAAACTGATCCTGCCATTTAAAACAGCTGCATCCAGGCCAACATTATATGACTTTGTAGTTTCCCACTTGATGTTGGGGTTGCCTGTCGTGGCAGTTATCTGTGAGTTGCCTGACAAGCCTGTGGATATGGTATTTAAAGTTGAACCATAAGCGTACTCCGCGATGTTTTGGTTGTTTACCAATCCGTAACCAAGTCTAAGTTTAAGATCGTTTATAGCTTTCACACTTTTAAGGAAGCTTTCGTGGTTTATTTTCCAGGCAAGTGCGCCGGAATAGGTCGTATTCCAGCGGTATGCTTCGGCAAATTTTGATGAACCATCGCGCCGTACGGTAGCGGTTAACAAATAACGGTCATCGTAGGTAAAGTTAGCCCTGCCGAAATAGGCCTCCAACGCACCCTGTCCTTTGACACCGCTATTGGTTGCCGTTGTCGCATCACCACTGCTGATCGTTTGCACGTTATTGCTCGGAAAGTTGGTTCGGGTAGCTGTAATACCGCTGCTTTTGAGCAATTGTGCTTCGTGGCCCGCAACTACGTTTACCCAGTATTTTTTGGCAAACGTATGCTGATAGGTTAAATAATTGGAGATGGAATTATAGAAATTTTGCGCGCTTGAGGCTGTACCGTTATTATTTGTCTTGGTATAAGCGCCCATAACATAGCTTGGATTAAAATAATCCTCGGTAGCAAAGTCAAAATTTCCGGCTACTTCATTGCGCAGGGTTAGATCCCGGGTAAATTGAATTTCCGCATAAGCGTTACCGATTAATTGGTAACGGCTTTTAAAATCCTTTACAATAGTGGCTATCGCGAATGGGTTGGTACCGGTAGCGCCATAAATATTAGGATCATTACCACCCCAGGTACCATCAGGGTTTACCACGGCGACATCGGGCGTTTGGTTAAGCGCCTGCAAGATCACGCCTGTATTAGAAGTGCTGACATTTTCTGCTACGTGCGCCATATTGAGGTTTATACCAACTTTTAACCAGTCGGTGGTTTTATTATCAATACTTGCTTTTACAGAAGTTCTTTTAAAATCCGATCCCAAGGCAATACCCTCCTGCGAGAAATAGGTGCCTGATATATAGTATTTTGTCCTGGCATCGCCGCCGCTAATGGCCACATTATGGTTCAGCATAGGGGCCGTACGAAACAGGGCCTTTTGCCAGTTGGTACCTGGGCCCAGGTATTGCGGATTGGCAAATTGCGGCCTCATATCATAACCGATAATGGCTGATTTTTCGTTCATGAAAGTGGCGTATTGGGGCAAATCCATTACAGCGTAATATTTTGGCAATTTTTGCCAGCCCTGGTAGCCATCATAGCTAATGAGGGGAGCACCTACAGCTCCTTTTTTAGTAGTAATAATAATTACCCCATTGGATGCCTGTGAACCGTAAATAGCCGTGGCTGAAGCATCTTTTAAAACGTCTATTGAGGCTATATCCGATGGGTTGATACTGGATAGTGGGTTAGTACCATTGCCGGGGATGGCAGACTGCCCATTCGGCGGGATCTGTACCCCGTCAATCACGTATAAGGGAGGCGCACCTAAAAAGCCCCCTAAGCCGCGGATCTGGACATTCACGTCACCACCGGGTTGGCCAGACACTTGCTGCACAATTACCCCGGGCACTCGTCCCTGCAGGGCTTGGTCAAATGTTGTTGGCTGAGCCTTTAACAAATCTGCAGCAGTAACCGACGATATGGAGCCGGTAAGATCAGGTCGTTTCCTGGTGCCGTAACCAATCACCACTACCTCACTCAAATCGTTCATGGAAGGCTTGAGGGCTACATTTATTACTGCCGATGACCCTACGTATATTTGCTGGGAGTTATAACTTATAAAGCTAAAAACCAGTATATCATTGGGTTTGGCATTGATAGCATAGCTGCCATCAGTGCCGGATAGCGTGCCTATGGGTGAGTCTTTTACCTTAACAGTTACACCGGGCAAGGGCCGGGAGTCGTCTGCACTGATAATTTTACCTGTAATTTTTATGCTTTGCGCGTAGCTCGCAAATGAAAAAAACAGTGCGTTAACAAGGAGCCAGCAACGGATGGCTGGTCCCCACTTTAATTTTTTTCTCATCTTTTCAATAAATTTAGATTGGTAAATAATTGGTTCATAAAATTGGATTTGTGTTTAAAACTTTAGGGTTACTTTTTTTCCGGTGTTATATTTGGTGGTTATTATTCAATTCTAAATGCAGAAGATTAGGCTTGTTACGCATCATCAGCGAATAGTTTAACCCTGATAACGACTGATAATCACGCGTATCATCAAATTTGATTAAGGGGTAATTGCCCAATAAAATGCTATGATTTTTGCTAAATGTCAGAAAGGGTGCCGCGGCCTCAATGGTATTCCGCAACAATTTCAGATATTGATTTATAAAGTTTACGATCCTGTTTTGTTGCTGTCCCAGGTCATAGATGACTTTTTTTGCCAGGCTCTTGAAGGTTTGGGTAATATGACAAGGGCTTTCTATATTATTTGATGTAAAGGCAAATGAAGGTTCTGCGTTTTTACTTAAGATAAGCTTGTCTATTTTATCATTAAAGATCATCTTGTCCAGAAGCCTTATTTGAGCTATAACTGATGATTTGGGCAGCAATACTTGATTGCCTTTTTGAACCATGTTCCAATTAACAGATTGGCTTGACCGATCCATGGCTGTCAAAATCTGGATTAGGTGGAAGTCATTTTTAGAAACAGTTGTAACGCGGAGGATTTTGTCTGAGATGACTCGCATACCCAGCAAGGGTGTTTCATGTGTTGATTTTTGCGGCGAATTAATAATAATTCCGTCGGCAACACTTTTATAGGCAGCTTGTGCACCAGCATGTGCTCTTAAAGCAGCAAGAAAGACAGTACAGGTACTCCATAGTACGTGTTTTGCCATAGTATTAGTTAATTAGGGTTATAATATTAATTGGTTATAGCCGATGAACAGAAACCTCATATCAGTTGATATCAAGATTTATCATCGGTTTGAATGTTGTAAAATTAAATGCCGGAAAGCAATCGATTGTTTACAAATGGGGGCACAAATGTAAACCTTATTTAACTATCTGATATTTAGTATTTTATATTTTTTTGAATAGAAATATGATGTTAACGGCCTAATAAAATATCCGGATAATTAATATCAGGGTAGGAGTAAGTTACTTGAGATTTAATATGATCTCCTGGCTGGGAGGGTCAACATAGGTAGAATTCCCTATGCTTGTGGTATAAACCTGCCAAATCAGGATAGCCTGCTTTTCCACGTATTACGGAGCAGGAGGAAAAGCAATATTTGAAATTTATGTTTTCTTAAACACCAGATTTGGTATTAGGAATGATACTTGGATTAAATACGCTTGATGAGATAATTAAATTAATTAAGCGGACTATGCCGTCGTTTTTAGTATCCCAGATTTTTGATTTTGTAATATAGATACGGTAATTCCGGCTACAATTCGTTTAAAGACCAAATCCCGAATGAAATATCCGTTCGGGATTTGGTTTTTAATTAGGAGTTCCTTATATTTTTACAAATCCCCATTGCTGATTTCGGTTTCCTGAGTAAGTCCATTGAGTAACTGCAACACCGTTATTGAGCGATGCCCCGGTAACATCCAAAGCCTTTCCACTATTTGCGTTGATGATCTTATAATATCCGTTGTCGGTTATCTGAATTGACCATTTTTGATTTGAACCACCATTGTAATCCCATAGATCTACTTGTCCGCCGTTACCTGTGTTCCCGCCATAAACTTCCAAACACTTTCCTGTAGCATGCATAGGGGTTAACCTGTAATAGCCACCTCCCGCATCTTCTACTTTAAATTGCTGATTTGCCCCTGTTACGTAATCCCATTGATCGGCTTGGGTCTGATTTGCAGTTCCCCAGCCCGCAAATTCCAGGGCTTTAAAACTGTTCCTGCTGTAAATCTGGTAAACCTGGCCAACCTGAATTGTTGAAGAGGTGTTATTTTGCGCTCCCTGCATAATTGCGGCTAAGCCTTGCTGGTCGTAAATGCTGTTGTTCTGCCTGTTAATAATTCTACCCGGGTTGGTTGAGTCCGTACCACCGGAATCAAAATAAAATGGTTTTAACCCATATTGTAACGCCTGGTGGACAAAATAATTAAGGTAATAACCTCTGCTTGCAAGTTGCAGGTTTAAGGCATCGCCGGTAAGGCCTAATCTGCGGTTTACTGCATATTCTCCCAGCATAACAGGAATGCCCTTATCAACAAACTTTGTTTTCATCAACGAAAGTTCTGAAGTCATATATGACTCTTCACCCCAAGTAGCATTTCGTGAAGCGTCGGTTGTAGAATGATACCCGCTGCCCCAATAATAGAACATATTACCCCAGCTTGCATCCGATGTCAAAAAACAAAACTGAGCCGGGTCATAATAATGTACTTCAACCATTAAACGGTTGCTTGCCGGATCTGTAGGGAGTGTATTCATTAAATTGTTGGTGCCGTCAATATTAGTGCTTGGCCCTTGGACAAGCAGCACCCTGTAACTGTTATGCCCCCCGGTTGATCTGACCGCGTTAACAAAAGTTTGATGATAGGAAAGCAGCACGCTCATCCCTGTGGCGTCGGATACAGCAGGCTCGTTGGCGCTGGCAAATATCACATGCTCGTCAAAACCGCGCATTTGCGTAGCTATTTGCTCCCAAAAGGCTTTTTGTCTGGCATTAACTGCGGCCTGTGCAGCGGTAGTACAATTGTTCTCCAGCCATCCCCCGTCCCAATGGATGTTTAGTATCACATATAACCCGTCGTTCACACAGTATTGGACAACTTGCTGTACCCTATTAAGCCATGTTTGTTGGATTTTGGCAGTAGCGCTGTCGGCATACTGATTCCAGGCACAAGGAATACGCACGGCTGTAAAGCCGGCTTTTTTAACTTCGTCAATTAGTGCCTGGGTCACCGTTGGATTACCCCAATAGGTTTCACCGCCTATCGCTTCCAGTGTGTTGCCGATATTCCAACCCAATTGAAACTTTGATGCAAGCTGGGCGGCTGTACTGGTTACCCCCGTTTGATCTGGCGGTAGGGGAGATGTGTTGTAATTTGGATAACTGGTTATAGCCAATGTGGTAACTGTTTTGGAAACAGGCTGTTTAACATTTGGGCTGATAATTTGTTGTTTTTGGCATCTGGTGAATAATAAAATCACCAGGATGCCGATGAAGTAGTTTAGTTTTCTCATATGATGGTTTAATTGGTTATGCAAAAACAAGTAAATAGAGCCGCATGCTCAAACACTTTTTGTTTTGATGATTATGCTTCTATTTTGAAATTATAAGGTTATTCGGGCGTAAAGCCACTTTGGCCTATTGGTTTAGTGACAAAAATATAGAGCTACAAGGTCACGAAAGTGAATAAATAGGGTACTAAATGTTTAATTTATAAGAAATTTACGCTGTTCATGAGATGATCATTCAAAAAACTTTAATTATCTATTGGTTAATTGATACTTTATTGCTGTTAGAATCTTAGGAGTGTTTTTGGTCGAATTATCTGGTTTTAGTTTTGATTCGATTTTGCTTGCTTGTATTTATGGGTATTTCGTTCTTTAGCCATTTGTGGTCTCATATTGTCATGATTCTGCGAAAGCCTAACAAATTATGCTGCTTTTCGATACGATTGGTTAATAGGCCCCCGAACCAACGGCGTAAGTTTTATCACAATTCCATTGAGAAGGAAGTTCTGTCCGTATCCTTAATTGAATTTTATTATTTAATACTTTCATTGCTTCCTGCCAGGATTAAATTAAGCTAAATTGAACAACTCTATATAAATGAGGTATGTTTTAAAGATGCCAGCGGAATGTCGTGTTCGTACAAAATAAAGTCTGATTTAGGTAACTCATCGAATACGACTTTAATTAATTTTGAGCTTATCCGTATAATACTATTTAACAGTTCGGAGAATGGCGAATATTAATTAAAGTAGGAATGCCGGAAACGTCAATGAACCTAAATAAAAAATAAATTTCACGTAAGTTTTTGTATTAAAGCTTTCATACCAACAGGGCAGTATTAGTTGAATTGTTGCCTGATCATTACTATGTGACCATATTAGGTGGATTTGTATGACAATTTTAAACGTTCAGTTAACCAATTTAATCTAATAAATACAAAAATGACTGTGTTGATTATTTAAGTGATCACATTTTGAAGCCAAAATTATGTTGAAACAAAAAATGAAAATTATTGCAGCCGGGCTTATGTTAATGCTTATTTGGCATTCTTTTATCGCAAAGAGCCAGCAAATGAGCGAGGTGGAAAAAAAATCAATGGAGAAAGGAAAGATCTATCCTTCGTTAAAAGGTGTGGGGCAGGGCGTATCAGGCCCGGGTTCCAATCTGCCGCCCGAAAAGATGCAATGGTGGGAAGACCAGAAATTTGGAATGTTCATCCATTGGGGCCTATATGCAATTCCGGCCACAGGTGAATGGACCATGTTCAACCAAAAGATACCGGCCGGGGAATATGCCAAACTGGCTGATCAGTTTGATCCGAAGCATTTCAGTGCTGCGGAATGGGCTAAGGTGGCGAAAGAGGCTGGCATGAAGTATATGGTAATGGTTAGCAGGCATCATGATGGTTTTGCCCTTTGGAACAGCCCCTCAAGTTATCAGCATTTTGATAGTTGGGAAACTGCTGCTCACCGCGATTTTGTAAAGGAGTATACCGATGCTTGCCGTAAGGCGGGGCTCTATGTAGGCATTTATTACTCTCCGCTGGACTGGCGTTTTCCCGGTTATTTCGACCCTAAGGGACTTCCTGACAATGCCGCGCTGCTTAAGAAACAAACGTATGGGCAGGTAGAAGAGCTCATGAAAAACTATGGCAAAATAGATATCTTGTGGTACGATGGCGGCTGGCTGGCGCATAAAGGTACTGATGCCGACGCGGCATGGTTTTGGGAGCCGTTAAAACTTAATGCCATGGTACGCAGCTATAACCCGGATGTGGTCATTAACCCAAGGTCAGGAATGGTTGGTGATTTCCAGACCGACGAAGGCGGCGCAGATGTTAAGGGGCCCATTATCCCCTTTCCCTGGGAAAAATGCCTGAACCTTAATGAAACAAGCTGGGGATATAATAAAGCTCAGCGATTGATGCCCTTGAAACGGATTATAGATATGCTTGTTAATACGGTTGACCGCGGGGGGAATATATTATTAAATGTAGGACCGGACCCGGATGGCGTCATTCCTCCTTCACATGTGGAGCGGCTGAAAGAAGTGGGGAAGTGGTTAGCGAAAAATGGCGAAGGCATATATCAAACGCGTCCCGGACCTTTTCAACCTGTTGATGATTTTTATGGAGCAACCTGCAGAGGCAATAAAATATATATTCACCTGTTGAAAATGCCAACAGGTGAAAGCGTTGTTAAATTACCACCAATTAAGCAGGTTATCACGGCATGTACCGTATTGCATGGTAAAAAAGTTAAATTTCATCAGGACACAACTGGCATCAGTCTTAACCTGGCAACAGTACAATTAGATTCACTGGTAACCACCCTGGTGTTAAAAACCCAAGACAATCAGAATTAATTAACGATAAATGAAATATACCCTGCTTTTTTTGTTACTGATAGCCTGTAACAGCTTGTCGCTTTCAAAGTGTATACACGCTGTGAATGACCGGCGTTCTGATAACGATGTTTTGATGGATACAGATGGAAAACCTGTTAATGCACATGGGGCCGGGGTATTGTATTACAAATGTGTTTATTATCTTTTTGGTGAAGTAAAGAAAGGTAAAACCTGGCTTGTCCCTAAGCAGAGCTGGGAAGACTTCCGGGTTCCGGCCGGAGGGGTTTCCTGTTATTCTTCTACAGATCTTAAACATTGGAAAAACAGGGGTGTGGTTTTAAAGCCTACTACAAATAATCCCGGTTATGACCTGGATACTGGTAGGGTTATTGAAAGGCCCAAGGTGATTTATAATGAGCGTACAAAGAAATTTGTGATGTGGATGCATATAGACAAGAATGACTATAGTTATTCCCGGGGAGGTGTTGCCATAAGCGATAAGCCTTTCGGACCCTATAAATACCTGGGCAGTGTAAAACCTAACGACCAGATGTTAAGAGATATGACCTTGTTTAAAGACGATGATGGAAAGGCTTATCTTATTTATTCGTCCGAGAATAACAATACTATGCATGTTTGTTTGCTAAGCGATGATTACCTGAAACCAACAAAAACGTATACCCGGATATTGGTGGACAAAGGGAGGGAAAGCCCGGCTATTTTTAAAAACGAGGGCAAATACTTTTTAATTACGTCCGGCTGTTCTGGCTGGTCGCCTAATGCAGCTTCTTATGCTGTTGCCGATCACATCATGGGGCCATGGACAGAACGTGAAAATCCATGTAAAGGAGTAAACGCCGAAGTATCCTTTTTTTCGCAGGGGGGATTTGTACTGCCTGTAGCAAACAAGCCGGGTACATTTATTTTTATGGGCGACAGATGGAATAAAACCGACCTGGAGAAATCAACCTACTTATGGCTGCCTGTTCATATAACAAATGATAAAATAGAAATTTATCGATGAGATAACAGTGGCTTTTCAATTTTGGAGACCCATAATTATCTGTTTAGAGAATTGAGGAAACATATAAAAGAATCCGATTGCAGAGGCATTTTTATTTTTGTTCCGGTTTATATGCAATTGAGTACCGAAAGCAAGTCGATTAATCTTGAGATCCAACTGTTTGAGAAATGTTGAAGCTTCGGGACCTGTGCAAGCTAAAGACCTTTTGTTTGAACATAATCTACAAGCTAAACAGATAGTGGCCAGATTCCCATCAGTCTGCTGATTCAGATCATAGAATTAATAAACTAACAACCTTTTTTGAACTTCATCGACAATAGTGGCCAAGATCGGTACGCAGCTTGCCCCATTTGGTGCTGGCATCGCCATTTACAAATTCGATCAGGTCAAGCGCGTCCTGCATATAAGGATATTTTGAAACCTTTTAGTCGCACTGATTATTTCGTCATATTGCAACTTTTCAGACATGCTCCGCTACCCACATTTTCGAAAGATATAAATTACTCCACAAAGCTAAAGAAAAGAGGTTGTTCTCATTAGTGAAAACAACCTCTTTTCTTTGGGCGTATGTTTTACGAAAGCCGTTAGCTCATGATCATTGAATTTATTTGAGAGGCAGTCTCAAAAGTAAAATTTAGGCCTTGAGAGTCATCTATATGAAAACTTACTCCACCACCTACCCGAATAAATTAAAGAAAAGAGCCTGTATCGAGGTATGACCCTGGAACTAATACCTCAGTGCGATGAAGTCGCTAAAGTCAGCAGGGACGCTAAGAAAGAGGTAGAGGCATGGATCAAAAACGAGATCCGGTCGTTAAGCATTGACGAAACTAAAGAATAAACCCCGGTTGCGGCCAGCGGCTGCACGCTACCCGCGATAGAGCGGGTTGCCTGCTACCGCCGGCCTCACCTCCCGCAGCAAGACGGAAATTCGCTGCGTTCATAACCGACTTGCTTTTCCCCTTGCCCCAATATTACATTCTCATTCACCAATACAGCGAAGTTAGCCCACGCCGGGATAAAACGTCAAGGCTACACAAGCGGGCGGGAGTTGTTCGCTTTCAGAGGCCCCGCCCGGCCTTGACATTTTCCCCGGCTACGCGCTATTGGTTGCTCAACTGGTAAGAATGGAATGTTGTGCGCTTGAATTGCAGGGTATGAATGTCCGCTTATACAGCCGTTCCGGTGGGGCTGTTTTGGGCGGTAAAGTCGCCATCCCATGTTTGTCTGCTTATGTCGTTATATTCGACGATGAACTAAGGTTGTCCTGGCAACTGAAAAAACAAATGCCCTATTGCGAAAACAGGACTTATATACCAAAGCCCTAATTCAATCATAAGCCTAAGCCTTTAAGGCTGGTTATGCGAAATCCATCAATTTGTCCGCAATTTCTTGTTTAACATCATCGCAAGGTCTTCGCTATTTAAAGATAATTTCAAACGGGGTAAAAACGCTCTGTTTAGGGATTAACCGAATGATAACCGCGAGTTGTAAATTAGAGAAGTTCTCTTTTTTTATTTTTGAGCACGGTTACTGCTGAACGAATCGCGGTACATTTTCCATCCGTTCTTCGTCTTCTTCCACAACACCAGAAATTTGCCATCGTCAAATACTTTTCCATGAGCATCAAAAGATTGCCAAAGACCTTCTTCGGTAACATATTCCCGGCCATCACCATAGATATTTTTAGTGATGAATTTGCCCCCCTTCAAGCCATATTTTTCGTAGCCATCCTTAAAAAATTTGGCCATCCCGGCATGATCACATATGGCAGGAGAATTAGGTGGCAGCAAACAGGCATCGTCTGCATAATGATTAAGAATAGAACCATCATTTTTGGCAATGGCTATAAAATAAGTAGCATTGCTTGCCGCGATCGCTTTTTTGGCATCTTGTAACGAGGCATCATTCGGATTCGATTGCGCGTTTGCCATGAAATGCATCAATGGCAGGAAAAGCATCCAAAGGAATTTCTTATAATTTTTCATCTTCATAAATTTTAATCGTTTTAACAAAAGTAAAGTCCTGATTACAAGTAAAATTGTAAAAAAACGAACAAATATAAGCTGTGGCATTTTTACCAGACGTTTAATGATTTTTTATAATATCATTATCTTTAATTATGCGAGATAGGGTATTCTTTCCGTCGGATATTTTAAAACCTTTTGTAAAAAATTACTGGACGTGCCGCCACGATACGGATGTGCTGGAGGTGATGTATCCGAGCGGCTGTGTAGAGCTCTGTATAGATATCTCCACCAATGATACCGTAAGGCACCGGGGAAATAACGCCATGAAGGTGCCCAGTTTGGAAGTGTTAGGCCACTGGACAATCCCAACCATGGCTGCGCTCACCAAAGGAAATACATGCCTCATCACACGGTTCCATCCGCATGCCAGCGCGCTTTTTTTTCCAAACCCGGCTTCCGATTTTACTAATGAGTCAATTGATCTCTGTGATCTTTTCAACAAAGAGTCGGATGATTTTTATAATCGCTTAATGGAACAACGCACGATAGAACAGAAGGTAGAGGTTTTGGAAGCGTTCCTGATCCAGAGATTGGTGAGGAACAAAAGGAGTGACCATCAGTTAAAATTAGTGGAACATTTGTGCAATTATGTTGCTCAGGAAAACAGGACCTTCAATATTCAAAGCCTGTCGGAGCACTATGGTTTTTCTGAGCGTTATATTCAAAAACTTTTTATGAATTGGGTTGGTATAACGCCTCGAAGGTTTTTTTCTGTTCAGCGGTTTAACAAGAGCCTGGAGTTATTAAGATCATCGCCTCAACCGCTCACTTCCATAGCTTTTGAGTGCGGCTATTATGATCAGGCACATTTTATAAAAGAGTTTAAATCTTATACCGGTTTAACGCCTAATCAGGTGAAAAAGCTTTATTAATTTCTGGTCTTGGTGCAAGGCTTCGCCAAAGATAAAATACCAGGTAGGCCTCCCAATCTTTAAACTTTTCAAACAGCGTATACATATTTTGTAGCTCTGTTTTATTGGTGATGACATCATGGCTTAGCAGCGCGTTGAGCAACCCTGCATCGCCGAATGGTACAGCTGTTTGATCGCGCAGGCATTTCATCAGCACATAGTTGGCTGTCCATACGCCAATGCCTTTTTGCGCGGTAAGCAGGTTACGGCGTGAAAGGGCATCGGGTAGCGCTTTAAGCATAGCCTTATCGATTTTTCCAGTCGCGAATGCTGTTGCGGCGTTTTTTAAATAGGCGACTTTGCTACCGGAGAGCTGCATCTCCCTGAGATCATCAGGATCGGCCGCCGCGATTGCCTCTGGAGAGGGGAATACATAATATACTTCGCCTTCATGCTCAATAAAGTCCCCGTACTTTTCAATCAACCTGCGTTTGAGTTTGTAGGCAAAAGTCAAGTTGATTTGCTGACCCATAATGGCCCAGGCCAGGGCTTCGAACAGATCGGGCATACCAATCAGTTTCAGGCCATTAAAGTCTTCGGCCATGTAATACAGCCTGTCATCGGTTTTCAGGAGTTCATAAAATGGTGCGATGTCTGCCTCCAGATCAAACCATTCGCTGATGAAGCTTTTAACGAACGTCGCTTTTTCTTCGGTACGTTCTCCGCAAAGCCATTCTATTTTTACCGACTGCACGCCTGGTGTAATTTTCACCAGGAATTTGTCATCGCCAATTTTAAAAGCCCTGAATACACTATTATTTTTAACCCGGTACATGGGCTCGTCAAAACCGCGGGATAAAAACCACAGTATTTCTTCCGGATTGATAGGCTGGGTTAATAAGATCTCCTCCATTTAAAGCTATTCGGTGTGGCTTTGGCCCGCTTATTCTATTTCAATTTTAGGGTCCCAGAAAAGCCCCTTGAACTGGGCTACTTTCCCGTTTCGTACAACTACACCTTCCTGCTCCAGCATTTGTATGCGCCATTTTCCCCCGCTGTTTTCCGGTGGCGAAATATGACCGCTGCTGTTAACCACACGATGCGCCGGTAGGGTTTTGTTATCATGATCAATCATGCCCATAGCATGGCCCACCATCCTGGCTGTACCATAGCCCAGCGCTTTAGCTATCGCGCCATAGGAAGTTACACGACCTGTTGGAATGAGCTCCACTACCTGGAAAACATCATCATTAAATTGCCTGGTATCCATTATATTTTGATCAGAAAATTAATCAGAAAAGCTATCCAACATGTCAAATGTGGGTACAAAAAACAGGGTTCCGGTTTTGGCTGTGCTGAAATCGAGGATCCTGTCATAGTTCCCTTCAGGCGAGCCAATAAACATATTGGTCAGCATCAACTGTACTGTACTGAATGTACTGGCATAAGCTATAAAATAAGTTCCCATTTCATTAGTCCCCATATTGCCAAACGGCATATTATCGCGAACAATCTTCAAATCATCGCCAACATTGGCCAAGGCAATATGGGAGTTAGATGGTTTTACGTCATCGCTCATTTCAATATCATTCGCTTTGTAACGCCCCATTACTTTCTCCTGTTGTTCTGTAGAAAGTCCTTTCCATGCGGTTAAATCGTGGATATATTTTTGAGTGAAAAGATAACTCCCGCCCTGATAAGCGGGATCATCATCGCCTATCATGCTGAAAAACTCGCGCTCCTGTCCGTGTGGATTTTCAGTACCGTCAACAAAGCCTAAAATAGAGCGGCTGTCCCAATACCTGAAACCATGGATCTCCTCTGTACTGATGGCCACGGGACTTAAAACGTCAGTTATAGCAGATGCGATATCATAACAGATACTGGTAGTATCTGCCCGGATATGAAAATGCAGATCCCCTTTGGTAGCAACCGCCGTGTGTTTACTGCCTGCGATAGGCTCAAAATTTGCTAATTCTTTAGGTAACGGGGTAGGAAGACCGAGCCGGAGCCAGGCATCGTACCCAATACCCATTACACAGCTTGCCCGCGAAACAGGGAAACGGATATTTGCAGAATTATTAAGGTTGATAATCAGCTTACAAAGTTGACTGAAAGTATCTTTCACTTCTACATCATCCTTAAAACTCCAGACCATAAATATGGTATTGTTATTGGTATAGTCAGTTACATTCTGCGAATCCGGCTTCATAAATTATAATATCTATTGTGTGTTACGAAAATAAACAAAATCGTCAACCGCATTATAATAAGCTCATTAATTCTGATCGGGAAAATCAGCCCCTATAGTGGTTGCTTTCCAGGTCTCAAGTTCATCAGCCATCGCGGCCAGTTTTTCTGATGCACGCTTATAAGCGTCGCGGCCAAGATACAGGTGTAATGGTGGTTGCTGATCTTCGGAGATCTGGATCAATATTTTGGCTGCCTTATCCGGATCGCCGGGTTGTTTGCCATTGGCTGCCAGGTAACGTTCCTGCGTATTTTTTACCGCCTGGTAACCCTCAATTTTACTTTCGGTATAAGCCAGTGAATTTTGGGTGAGGAAACCGGTGCGGAAACCTGATGGTTCCACCGCGGTTACTTTGATACCAAATTCTTTAACATCAAGCGCCAGCACTTCAGAAAAGGCAGTTACCGCGGCTTTGGTTGCCGAATATATTGACCAGCCCGGTGCGCCTACAAAACCTGCAACAGAACTCATATTGATAATAAAACCGCTTTTCTGCTTACGCATAACGGGTAGTACGCTCCGGGTAACGTTGATGGTGGCCAGAACATTCACATCAAAAATATTTTTGATATCCTGCTCTACTATTTCTTCTACCGTACCGGCCATGCCATAACCGGCATTATTAACAAGCACATCAATTTGCCCGAAAGCGGTAATGGTTTGCCTGATGGATTCTTCGATGCAATCCAGGTTATTCAAATCTACCGCCAGCGGAAGAAAACGGTCAGTGTCTATCAGCCCAACAGCATCTTTAAGGGTTTGCGCGTTGCGCGAGGTGGCGGCTACCCGGTAGCCACTATGCAATAGCTTTTTTACCAGGTTAAGCCCCAATCCTTGTGAGGCTCCTGTGATATACCATACTTTTGACGAGTTCATAGCCTTGTTTTTTTTATGATGCCATGATCTTTGATGTTTCCTCGATTAAGGATTGCATCAAAACCGAGGCTTTGGTATGTTTAAGAATAGGTGCGATTTGTCCACCCCAGAACAATACCATATCCCATTTTTGTTGTTCAAGCGCCGATTTTCTTAATGACGATATGAAAGTGGTTTGCAGCGGAAAGGGCAGGAATTGTTTCTCCTGACCTACTAAATCTTTGGCCACCCTGCTGGTAACACCACGCCCCAGTCGCCCGGTGAAGGCGCGCGATAGTGTGGTATATTTTGCGGTATCAGAAAACAGCATTTGTCGATGGACAGGTAATGCGCCCGATTCATCACAAGCCAGGAACGCAGTACCGATCTGCGCGGCATCGGCACCCAAAGTGAGCGCTGCGGCCACACCACGACCGTTGGCGATACCGCCCGCGGCAATAATAGGTGTTTTTACTTTTTCCCTGATCAATTGGATTAATACAAAAGTTCCGGTAGTGGATTGCTCGGCAGAAGCCAAAAATGAAGGACGGTGACCGCCGGATTCGAAGCCTGAGGCGATGATCATATCCACACCTGCCGCGTCCAAAGCAATGGCTTCGTCAAGCGTGGTGGCTGCGCCCACTGTTTTAATACCCTGTTTACGGCATTGCTCCAATATATCTGCAGAGGGTATGCCAAACATAAAGCTGAATACTTTTGGACGGGTGCTCAGTATCACCTCAACCTGGTTTTCAAAGCGGGGTTTAAACACTGCCGGTTTTTCGGGCAATGCGATCCCGGCTTCGTCAAAATAGGGCTTGAATAAAGCTTTAGTCTGTTCAAAATTTTCGTCAGAAACCGTACCGTCTATCGCATCGGTATCAGAAACCCACAGGTTAATATTGTAGGGCTTGTTGGTGGCGGCTTTGAGCTGCTTATCTTTCTCATAGATCTCTTGCGGACTTAAAGTGTAAGCACCATAACCGCCTAAACCACCAGCATTGGATACAGTAGCTACCAATTCAACCGATGACAATCCGCCACCGAATGGACCCTGCATAATCGGGTAATCAATGCCTAATATTTCTGTTGCTTTTGTGTTATACCACATGGTTAAATAGTTTTATTCGTTTACGTCGCTGATCATTTTATTAACGATCAGCCATTTGCCATCTATCTGGTGAAATGACAGGAACTCGTGATAGTTGAATTCATACATTTTTACCTTTACCTCTGCAACGGCTATGGAATTTATTACCCTGATATCAACGATCTCGCCTTTAAATGGTTTACCGGAATCTTTGGGACTTTGGCGATGTGCCACACCATCTAAATATTGCTCTAAAATTTTGGCATATGGTTGACCTTTTACATCGCCAAACAATAATGTGCCACCATAGTAAATTTTGCTTAATGAATTAACATCCCCTTCGTATATTCCTTTGAAGTAGTGGTTTTCGAGCACCTCGGTAATGGCAGCTCTGCTTTGCTGATTGTTTTCCATTTTCTTTAATTTTTGTGCTTTAATGTTCTGCAAGGTACAGAACATTAAAGCGGTTAATAACAGGGTTTTCATATCAATTTAAATTATGCCCGGCAGCCATACCACCATCTACATTGATGATAGCGCCGGTAATAAATTTACTCTTGGCAACGGTATAAACCATCTCGGCAATGTCTTCCACTTCGCCTACACGGTTCAGCAGGTGTAAGCCAGCGCTTTGGTCGGCCTTGTCGCCATGCATTGGGGTGCGGATGGTACCGGGGGCGATGGTATTCACCCGGATGTTATCTTTACCAAACTCGCTGGCCAGCTGTATAGTAAGCGCTTGTATGGCGCCTTTTGATGCCATTTGCGCGGTAATAGGAACCCCGGTAAGCGAATGGTTAACCAATGGCGTACCAATGTTGATCACCACGCCATCATGTTGTTTTAACATCTGTGGTATAATTGCCTGTGTGGTGAAATAAGTGCCTTTAAGGTTGGTATTCAGGAATTTATCCAGGTAAGCTTCATCTACTTCCAGAAAAGGCCTGGTTTCAAATATGCCGGCATTGTTTACCAGCACATCTGCTGAACCGAATTTTTCGATGGCTTTGGCTACCAGTTGTTCGCCGGTTTGTTTGTGGCTTACATTGCCTGCTACCATGGCCAGGTTATCGCCTGCCCCCAGTTCGTTAAAAACCTGCTCCAGTTTATGAGCTGTGGTGGAATTGATAACTACATTATCGCCCTTTTCTAAAAAGTAACGGGCTATTTCTTTACCTATACCGGACGATGCACCGGTTACGATGACAGTTTGCTTTTTCATGGTCTTTATTTTTTATCGGCAGTGATGTCTTTTTCTCTTAGTACGGATACTTGTTCGCCGGCATAACCCCAGTCGTCCAGATCAACTTCCTGTATCACTACATGGGTTAAATGAGGATCTTTATTTAGGGTGCTGGTCAGCAGATCGGTTACACCTTTTATCAGGGTTTGTTTTTGTTCACGGGTGACTCCTTCACGGGTGATCTCGATTTTTACAAATGGCATGGCTGTGGTTTTTAGGCTAAGGCTGTTTCAGTAACAGCGTTAGCGGTGATGGTTACCTGAAGTTCAAATTCATTATAGATCAAAGTATCGCCCAGATCTTTGAAGAAATTACCTGAACGGAATTTCATGCCGTATTTGGTACGGTCGATCACGATCTTGCCAGATGCAGTAATTACATCATCAGCATGATCAATCTGCGCGTCAAACGCTACCGGATGAGTAAGGTCTTTGATGGTCAGGTCGCCATCAATATGATAAACGCCATTACCTTTAGGTGCAGATGAGGTGATCACGAACAATGCTTCGGGATATTGTTTGGAATTGAAGAAATCCTCAGAAGCCAGGTGACCGGCAAATTGCGCGTTTGTAGCGGGATCGGTTATATCCAGGATGTTGATCGATGTAGTATCGATAATAAAGCGGCCGCCTGAAAGCTGACCGTTGTTAAAAGTTAAGGAACCTTCTTTAACAGAGATAGTTCCGTTATGTGCGCCGGTTACTTTACGACCGATCCAATCGATGTTACTTTTAGCGCTTACGATTTTGAAATTTTGTGTTTCCATGTTTGTATGTCGTTAATGACAATACAAATGTGGGGAGGAATGAAGAGGAACTTACGTGACCTACATCACATTTAAAAAAGCAGGCAGATTACGTGATGTACATCACATTTTGGGGTGACTGATCAGGAATGATAAAGCCTGCTCAGCGTTTCCCGCGAAACGCCCAAATAGGCCGCAATCAGATGTTTGGGAACGATATTATACAGCGCAGGATACAGGGCCAACAATTCTTCATAGCGGTGTTTGGCATCATTGTTCATGAAGGATAAAAGCCTTTTTTGGGAAGCCACGTAACCCCTGTTGGTGCGCCAGCGAAAAAAATGTTCTACCTGGTGAATCTCGTTGCAGAGTTTTTCGCGGTCGTCATTTGACAGGCAAAGCACCTCAGCATCTGTAATGCAATCTAAATTGATGGTTGCTTTTGTCTGGCTATATAGGGCATTGTAATCCGATGCCCACCAGGTAGGCATGGCAAATTGCAGGATGAACATTTTCAGGTCATCATTGATATAGAATGATTTGAGGCAGCCATCCAGCACAAAATATTCATGATCTATCTTATCGCCTGCGGCAATAATAACCTGCCCCTTTTTGAAAGACCGCTGTTTGAAATGCGAAAAAAGATAATCGAACTGCTCATCTGTTAACGATATAGTTTTAGCGATATGCGCCTGGAGTATTTCTTTTGCTTGCATCAAATCAAAAATACTTAATGCATTTAATATTTTGCAGAGCTAAAGTGGATTAGGTATAAAGGGCTCGCAAAGCTATTTCGACGAACAAAAAGTGGGTTTACATGTAAACCCGCTTTTTAGTACTAAAATTGAATTAACTAATTGATTATTAATTTGTTAATTTAATGTAAGCCGTAAAAAGTGTAAACCATGTAAACCCACTTTTTGTAACGAATTGCTCCGGCTGTTTAAGAATTAGCTGTAAGATGTTACACTATTTTTTTAACTAATTCGGGTTTAAAAATGACCAGTTCGGGATGGGCTTTGTCTACTTGCCATATATAGTGATTGGGTTGGAGGTAGGGTAAGGATACTTTTGAGGACACAATAACAAAAACTCAAAAAAATTTAAATCATGAAAACGAATAAACACATCCTTATCAGTAAAGTTATCGCCGGTGCATTTGCTCTGTTTACAGCAACCATCAGCTTTGCTCAAACCAGCCCATCTGCCAACGCTCAGCAGTCTGATGCTATCCGTCCTTTCCATGCTCATATTTCAGATGAAGCAGTTGCCGATCTGCGTCAGCGTGTACAGGCAACCCGCTGGGCCGAAAAAGAAACCGTTACCGATCGCTCACAAGGCGCTCAACTGGACAAAATACAAGCCCTGGTAAAATATTGGGGAACCGGGTACGATTGGCGCAAAGCCGAAGACAAGCTGAATGCCCTGCCACAATTCATAACTAATATTGATGGTCTGGACATCCACTTTATTCACGTACGTTCTAAAAATCCAAACGCCTTGCCGGTAATCATCACCCACGGCTGGCCAGGTTCTGTTTTTGAATTGCTGAAAGTTGTTGGTCCGTTGACCGACCCTGAAGCTTACGGCGGTCGCAAAGAAGATTCATTCGATGTAATTATCCCTTCTATGCCTGGTTATGGTTTCTCTGGCAAACCTACCACTACCGGCTGGAACGCTGATCATATTGCCCGTGCCTGGGATGTATTGATGAAACGTTTAGGATATAAAAATTATGTATCGCAAGGCGGCGACTGGGGTTCGGTAGTTGCAGATAAAATGGCGGCTCAAAAACCGGTTGGCTTATTAGGTATCCACGTTAACATGCCTGCTACTGTACCTGCCGATGTAGCCAAATTACTGGCCAGTGGCAGTCCGGTACCAGCCAATCTTTCTGCTAAAGAGAAGGCTGCTTATCAATCATTGAATAATTTGTATACCAGGGGTGGTGGCTACGCAGCTATGATGGTTACCCGTCCGCAAACCATTGGCTACAGTTTGTCTGATTCGCCTGTGGGTTTGGCCTCATGGTTCTATGATAAATTTGCCGACTGGACTTATAGCGGTGGTGATCCTGAAAAATCATTAACCAAAGATGAAATGCTGGATGATATTTCCTTATACTGGTTAACCAACACCGCTACATCAGGAGCGCAATTATATTGGGAAAACAATGCCAATAACTTTAACGCGGTTAATATTTCGATCCCTGCCGCGATAACTGTTTTCCCTGGCGAGATATACCAGGCACCAAAAAGCTGGGCCGAAAAAAGCTATCACAAGTTGATCTATTTCCACGAGGTTAACAAAGGCGGTCACTTTGCTGCCTGGGAAGAACCACAACTTTTTGCAGAAGAGTTACGTGCAGCTTTCAAATCATTACGCAAATAACTGATCGAGTATATAATGTTACCGGCCGCAGGCCAAGGTATTAAAATTGACCTGCGGACTACCGGTAATTATTATCCGAACCACGCCATCAACAAATATTAAACATAACCAAACAGGCTGCAAATGCCATTAAATAAAAAGGAGAAATTAAGATGTCAAACGAAACACAATATGGCCGCCGCCGCTTTTTAAGTACCGCGGCAATCACTATCGCAGCTACTCAACTCGGCATATTTAGCCCGGCAAAAGCGCAACCCGAAAATACAAACTCAACAGGTAAAGCACCATTCAAACCCAGCGCTAATAAGGCATTTGATAACGTTAAACAAATTAAAGCCGGCGTACTGAATATGGGCTATGTGGAAGTTGGCCCTGCCAATGGCAAAGTGGTTGTTCTGCTGCATGGCTGGCCATATGATATCAATAGCTTTGTTGATGTGGCCCCTTTGCTGGTATCTGCAGGTTACCGGGTAATTATTCCGCATTTGCGTGGTCATGGTACTACCCGTTTCCTTTCAGACAGTACACCCAGAAACGGCCAGCAATCTGCTGTAGCTCTTGACATTATTGCATTGATAGACGCGCTTCAAATCAAAAAAGCCATATTCGCCGGTTACGATTGGGGGGGCCGTACAGCCTGTATCATAGCCGCCTTGTGGCCTGAACGTTGCGAAGCCCTGGTTTCGGTAAGTGGTTACCTGATGACCAACCTGGAAGCCAGTAAACACCCACTGCCTCCAAAAGCCGAGTTTAGCTGGTGGTATCAATATTACTTCTCGACAGAACGTGGTCGTGAGGGTTATGACAAATACCGTCGTGATTTCGCTAAACTGATCTGGGAAACCGCATCACCAAAATGGAACTTTGATGAAGCTACCTTAGACCGCAGCGCGGCTTCTTTTGAAAACCCGGACTATGTGAGCATCGTGATCCATAATTACCGCTGGAGACTGGGCCTGGCCGAGGGCGAAACTAAATATGATGACCTGGAGAAACAACTGGCAAAAAGCCCGGTTATCGCTGTACCAACCATCACCCTTGAAGGCGATGCCAATGGCGCGCCACATGCCGACCCTGCATCTTACCGTAATAAATTCTCCGGTAAATATGTACACCACACCATTACCGGTGGCATAGGGCATAACCTGCCACAGGAAGCCCCAAAGGCTTTTTTCGACGCGATCATCGAGGTTGATGGTTATACTAAATAAGCCATAAAATATTCAGGCTTCAAAATGTCTGATTCAGCGGGCCGGTTGTCCACTTGCTGTATTTACTGATAGGACAGCGCCCGGTATGAGGGTATATTTGAGCAACAAAACAATAACAAACAACAATTTAAAAAATAAAACAATGGAAACCAATAGAATAGATTCAATCAAAATCATCGAAGACATTACCGATAACAAAATCGAAAAAGTATTATACACTGCCAAAGTGCGTACCACAGGTGCCCGCGAAGGTTTTTCGCGCAGCAATGATGGTCGTTTAGATATCAGGCATGCTACTCCGGGTACATCAGCTCCGGGTACAAATCCAGAGCAATTATTCGCAGCCGGCTGGTCAGCATGTTTTGAAGGCGCTATGGGTATTGCAGCTGCCAAGATGAGGGTAACCCTTCCTGAAGAACTGGCAATCGATGCAGAAGTAGATCTGGGGATTACTTCAGGAGCCTACTTCTTACAAGCCCGTCTTAATGTAAGTTTGCCAGGTTTAGATCGTGAAGTAGCACAAGCTTTGATCGAAGCTGCTCACCAGACCTGTCCGTATTCAAAACTAACCAAAGGTAATATCAACGTGGTGATTAACCTGGTTTAATAACCCTTTCTACAATAGAAAGCCTGCCTGATTATTTCGGGCAGGCTTTTTTATGGGTAAACTTTGGGTCTGTTTTAGATATCAACAGTTTCACCTATGGCTGGCAGGAACAGCTCTATACCTGCGGCTTTGAATTGTTTAACCGCCCCGGCTTTATCAATCTTAATAAAGCCAAACGTATCATAATGAACGCCTAATACTTTATTGGTTTTAACAAACTGAGCAGCTTCAATGGCTTCTTCTATGCCCATGGTTAATGCATCGCCTATCGGGAAAACAGCAAAGTCGAGTTCGGCCCATTTAGGGATCAGCGTCATATCTAAAGTAAGACCGGTATCACCGCTGTAATAAAAATTACCTTCTTCGGTTTTGAAAACAAAGCCGCAAGCCACACCGGCATAAGTTCCATCGGGCAAACTGCTGGAGTGTTGAGCTATAACTGATTTGGCTGTACCAAAATCAAAAACAACCTTACCGCCCGGATTTAAGGGGTGCAGATTTTTTACACCCTGTTTGCCGAAATAGGAGTACAGCTCCCATATACCCACCACGGTGGCACCCGTACGATTGGCAATAGCCACTACATCCTGTATATGATCAAAGTGACCATGAGATACAAAAATGTAATCAGCCGGTATAGTATCAATATCGATGTCTTTGGCTAATTCATTTCCGGTTATAAATGGGTCAAATAAAATGTGTTTGCCACCTGCAAATACCGAGAAGCTGGAGTGGCCGTAATACGTAATTTTCATAGGGCTTTTTTTATGTAATATTAATTAATTTAAAGTAATGATCCTGGTGTCGACGGAGGTAAAAATCGGCTGTAATCATAAGTGATAAAAGCGCGTTTGATAGCTGTTTCGTCTATCTGAAACAAGCCTCGCATCATCTTTTGAACAAACAAAATGTTTTTTTGTGGAGATGAAGCTCCGGGTGTAAATGCTTTTTCGAAATTAGCAGGTAGGGGTACTTCAGGGATATTGTTTTTACTGGTATAAAAGTTTGAAGAGCTGAAATTAGGCGTGGCCTTAAGCATATCCGCATAACCTATATGAGGCGAATATAGGTGTAAGCCAGATCGTATGTTCGTGCTAAAAGTTACCGCTTCTTCTGTGCATTTTAGTTCCCGTGCAGAACCGTATTGTGTTTGGGCATAAGCACCCATCCCCAGGAACGATGCTATGGCTATTAAGAGTAGTTTTTTCATGGATAAGATATTTTACTGTACCGTTTATATGATAATACCAGCCCTCTTTGGAAAGGCTGGTATGGTTTATTTATCAATGCATCTGATCTTCGCTGGTAGGATTTTTGCCTTTAGGCTTCTTTCCGGTAACGCTAATCATGGCACAATCTTGCGGGTTATTTTCAAATGGCGCCCTCGTGAGCAACGACATAGAAAATAATGATATAATACCGACTAATAATCTGCTTTGTTTATACTTTCCGTTGCTGGTCATAATATATTAGTTTTAACGTTGCTATTGCTGTTTGGGTTGGCCCGGGTGGCAGACAAAACTTCGCCGGTAGTGCTGTTTTGTATAAAACCAACTACCTCCCAGTTTTGTGGGTTATAACCTTGTGGAACTTTAATATAGCTGGTGCCTTTAGTTTGATTTAAGTTAACGGTTTGCAATTCGCGAACTATCTGTGCGTGGGCTAAGGTGCGGCCGCTATTTTCGCCGGCTGCTACTTTACTGATGGCCGATTTTTGTACCAAAGCTATCAATAGCTGGTCTGTTGCCGAACCGCCGGTTACCTGGTAGTTAACAGCCAGCTTATCTTTATCCTGCTGAACCTGCAAGGTAACGCTTGCCGAAGCTGTGCCCGCCAAAGCGCCCGAAATAGCATCACGAAGAGTGGGTTCGTCAGATCCAATACATTCGGCCTGGCCATTGATCACAACTTGTGGAGTGTAAATTTGTGGATTGTTAAGCCATTGGCCGTAAGCCACCTGCCGTTTGGAAAATTCGGCCTTGCTGAACACATCCTTCCAGCCTAAACGGTTCCAGTAGTCAACGTGATAAGCCAGTACATAAACAGGTTTATCCTTTGATTCCTTTTGAATTTTGGCCAACAGATCATCCGCTGCCGGACAGCTGGAGCAGCCCTCGGATGTAAACAGTTCCAGCAAGGCAAATCCTTTTCCGATAGCCGGATGATTATCTTTTTTTGGAGAAGCCGTGGTTGGATCTATCAATGAGGTTGCTACCACTAAGGATGCTATCGCACCTGCGCAAAGAGCTAAGATTTTAAGAGTTTTCATATCTTCTGATTTTTTTAATTACTCAAAAGTATTCTCCTAACAGGTGCTTATTTAGTGCAAAAAGGCTCAGTTAGTCATAATCCCCAGCCGACCGGACATTTGTGAACGCCAAAATATTGGTGCTACCAGTGTTGATTACCTGTTCTCAAGCCAGTTTAAAAAAACAGGCGCTTTCTCTTTATTGATCAGCAATTTCTCGGGTGTAGGAATGGTAAGTTTTACAAATAGTTTGCGCATAAAATAATGCTCCACCTCTTTTATCGCGTTAAAATTTACGATATACTGCCTGTTTAGCCTGAAGAATTGTACGGGTGATAATAGGCTGATCACCTGATCGAGTGATTGGTTCAGGGAATACTCCTGCTGATCAAAACACATGATGGATGTAGCCTCGTTACGGATATAAAAGAAAGCGATGCTATCGGTTGATACCGTGGTGTATTTATTATGCTTAAATACCAGGAAACTCTTCTTACCGGCAGGCGGAGCAATTTGCGACAACAGGTTACCCAAATCGGGCATAATGCTTTGCTGGAAAAAATTCTTGAGCTCATCCACTTTTTTAAAAGCATCGGCTATGTCGGTTTTTGAAAATGGTTTCAATACATAGTCTACACTATTGGCCTTAAATGCCTCCAGCGAATACTCATCAAACGCGGTACAAAAAATAATGGGACTGGTAATTTTAACTGATTTGAAAATCTCAAAACACAAGCCGTCAGAAAGCTGAATGTCCATGAATATCAGGTCGGGCTGCTTGTTCTCGGTCAGATATTTTACCGAGCTTTCAATGCTTTGCAATTGTGCTATTACTTTTGCCTGCGGCCTAACTTCGGCTATCATGTTTTCGAGTGAACGGGCCGCTTTTAATTCGTCTTCAATGATGATAATGTTCATGTATTACCGGGAGTTTTATTTTGAATATTTTATTGTCATTAATGATTTCGATCTTTTTGTCAAGCAGGTGACTATAGCGCAGGCTGATGTTTTTTAGCCCCACACCTAATGATGATTCCTCATTTCTTTTCGGCTGCATCTGATTTTCCATCACCAGGCTATCGTTCTCCTCATAAAATTGGATATGCAGCGGGCGCTCTAACGATACAACGTTATGTTTAATACAATTTTCTATCAGTAGCTGTAAAGTAAATGGGGGGATAAGCGTACCTAAATATTTCTCGCTGATGGTATTGGTGAAAGTAAAGCCATCCTCAAACCGGGCCTTTAGTAAGAAATTATAAGCTTCAACTATTTCCAGTTCTTCTGATAGATGTATCAAATCCAGCTTACGGCTTTCCAGTGTAAAGCGATAAAAATTGGACAGTTTCAGAATAAAATCCACCGAATTTTTATCATTAGTTTCAACCATGGCCTTCAGGGTATTTAAGCTGTTGAACAGGAAATGAGGGTTGATTTGCTGTTTCAATAATTCATACTGCGCGCCCAAATTATCGGCCTTAGTACGTTCCAGTTCAATATTAACCTGTTGGTTGTTGTAGTTTTGATACATAAGATGGATGAACATGTAAAACACCAGGTTAATGAGTATACCCCTCACTTCAACCATCAGCATTACCGGCCCAAAATTAATGTGCGATAATATGAGTTGCTGTATGGAAGCCAAAGCCAGCATAACCCCAATACCAATCAGTAAACTACTCATGAGCCGGTAATAAGAAAAGCTTCTGTTTGAGCGATAGGTGGTGGGATTGCCGCGTAGTGTATAGATATTATAGTACCACACAAAAAGGGCAAATAAACCAGTAATAGCCGAGTTTACAGCAGCTTCTGCCGGGTTAAAATGGCGTTCGGCAATTTGCGGGACTGAGGATAATAAACCCAGAAAGATTGAACTGACCCATATGATCGCAGGAGATATTTTGAAGTTTGAATTTTTCATTTAAAATAAGTTCTTATACGGGGATGCAGATGGTCATAGCGCAAAGATAAGTTTAATTCTGACCGACTTGTTAACGAACACCATCCCTTCATTAACCCGCTTATATTACTAAGCTACAGCCCAAAGTGAATGCCGCTGATCTGTTTGTGGCTGAGTTAGACATTTTACATCTTCAACCGGACAATCATCACCGCGAATCAATAAGACAAACTTTTAAACGCACAAAGCTGATATGGGTCATTCGCTTCGCCCTTTATACAACTCAGCCAATTTTGTTTTGCTACTGTTTCTGAACAAGGGCCATAAGTAAAGATCCGGATCGTCCGGCCCTGGGATTCTTTTTGCAATATCTCCATTACGGTTTGTAAGATACTTCCTTCAAAAGGGGTATATAGGAAGAATACCGTACCTCGTGAATAATCTGCCAGCCGGGCATCTGTGTTGATGAATTCAACTTTGGATAAATTGAGCTGAGAGGCACAAGTATTCGCGTAATTACAATAAGCCGGTTCATATTCAACGCCTTTGGTTGGAGTTCCGCTGATGAGGTTTACCAGTATCGGCACCTGTCCCAGGCCCGATCCCAGATCGAAAAATACATCATCCCGTCTCAACACCGCCAATTCTGCTAACTCAAATATGATCCTGGTGGGTGTTTTTTGATAAAAAACCATTTCCGGCTTGCGCTCCATGGTTGCTTCGGGAATGACCTGGTCAGATAAGAGTCCGTTGATAAAATCATCCAGGCTGTCATAACCGATCTTATCCGGGTCATTAGCATAATCATATCCACAATATTGGCCTATCATTTCCTTGAAAGATGCGCCGTTGTAAACACCCGTTCTGATCTTTTCTCTGAGCCGAATAAACATGTCATTGTCTATTTTTTCCAGATCAAATTTTATCTTTTCTGCCCGTTGTTGTAGTATAATTAATTCTTCGTTTTGTTCAAGGTTTTGTAGCAGCCCTTCGATCCGGTCAATGATATGGAAATCAAGAAAGTCGATAGCATTTGCCCGATTAGTAAAATTAATTTCCTGGTAGATTGTTTCGTCTTCTTCTATCGCTTGTATATCGGTTTGTATTTCTGTTATAAACATAGTTAATCCCGTGTCCAATATGATGTTACCACCCAAAATTGATGGTTTTTTTCAGATCCGGGTGCAAACTTATAGCCACAGGGCAGGTCGCCGTCGCCAGTTCAAGGATCTTTTTTTCCTGATCGGTATACTCCATCGGGAATTTAAAATCAAGGATGATCTCTGCCACCCTGCGCGGGTTGGGCGCCATCACTTTAGAAACATCGCATTTGGTATTATCCATATTGATACCGTGCGAACGTGCCGCCAAAGCCATAACGGTTAAAATACATCCGGCTAATGATTCGGCAAGCAGGTCTGTTGGCGAAAAGCCTTCACCTTTGCCATGATTATCAGTTGGCGCATCGGTAATCAATTTAGAGCCCGATTGCAGATGGATTGCTTCAGTTTTTAAATCACCAATATACGTTGTTGAAATAGTTGCCATACGGTTAATAATTTATTATGAGTGAAGTTAGTGCTTTTTAAAATGCGATTTAAAAAGGTTTGATCAACTACCTAAAAACTGGTATAAATAATTCCAAAAATACTGGTATTTCTATTGAAGTGTTTATGAGATAGTTTTGTATAGTAATTAATGATGTGTAAGATATCCCTATAACCTCAACACATCTAAGGGAACTATGTAAAGTTTACCAGCATTTATCAAATAATCTATACAAGCATTAACCAAACCAATCCGTCATGAAAAATCTTATCGTTTTAATTTTGCTCTCCGTATTTACAGGGATATCTACAGTGAAAGCACAAAGTATTATCGACAAAGCAAATAACTTACTTAACAAGGCCGATAACGCGACAAATACCGCGGGCAGAGCCGGTGGCACCGGCGATAAAGTTTTAGGGTTCTTTAAAAAGAAAAAGAAAGTTGACGCAGCTGCACCCGCACCTGCTAATGCGCTTTCAGGATATAAAACTGTTATTACTATTAAAGGTATCACCATGGAAAACCTTAGAAAACTGAATACCAATGTAAAAGCCTGCGCCGGGGTTGATAGCACCAAAATGAAATTCAGCGGTACCGGTTCCATTATTTTAGTGGCTCATGCCAAAGGTAGTACAGAAGATCTGTTAACTGCCCTCGAGAAAACTTCCAAAACCATATTTACTGACAAGAATATAGAAGGTATGGAAGATGGGAAAATTGATATTGCCATCACTAAACCGTAAGCGATTGACCTTGCCGGGATGTAAATAATAGGGGTATTTTTATTTGTCGGTTTTTTAAAAAAAAGCTCTGCTTGTTGCAGAGCTTTTTGCTTTGATAACTTTTAGGTTACTGGTATATTCCTGTCTTTTTGAGCCAGGCTTTAAAGTATTTTGGCCATTCCTGCTCAGGAGAACCGGGGGCACCCATACCCCAGCCATGCCCACCGGTTGGGAAGACGTGTATTTCGGCAGGTATCTGATGATCTTGCAATGCCACGTACATTAAACGACTATTCTGCACATTGGAGATAGGATCATCCTCTGCCTGGGCCAGGAAGGTTGGTGGTGTTTTCTGGGTAACATGCAGTTGCACCGAGTAGCGTTTTTGAGCTTCTCTGTCGGGGTGTTTGCCTATAATCTCTTTTTCAGAATGGGTATGATCATATGGCGGCAACATGGTTATTACCGGGTAAAGCAGGGCGGCAAAGTCGGGACGGGCGGGTACAAGATCGGTTTTGTCAACAGGGGTATAGAATGGTTTATCAAACGTTGTTGCAGTCATCCCGGCAAGGTGGCCGCCTGCCGAAAAGCCCATGATGCCGATACGGTGTGCATCATATCCGTATTTTTTTGATAAACTCCTGATGATGCGCATGGCCCTTTGCCCGTCCTGAAAAGGCACATTGGCATTAGTCCAGCCTTCGCCGGGTAAACGGTAGATGAGCTCAAATGCGGTAATACCTTCAGACTGTAGCCAATTGGCAGCCGGGGCACTTTCTTGCCCCACTTCTATGTGCGCGTAACCACCACCGCTGATTACTAATATGGCTATGCCATTGGGATGATCAGGTCGATGAACAATTAACCTGGGTGCGGAAATATTGGTATAAGAACCTTTCGCGCTTACGTTTTCAGAACCTTGCGGACCCGGGCCATCCGGAGGCGTACCCCGCCAAAGCGGGATCTCTTCTGCTTGGGCAACACTTTGCGCAATGGCAATATTTTTGTTAAACAGCAATAATATTGCAGCAAAAGCACCTATAAAAAGAGATATTTTGGGTTTTATATGCTTATTCATTGTTAAAAAACGCGGTAATTATTTCTTTTTGGTCGATTGCGTAGCAGCCTCGATGATTAATTTGGCTACATCCTCGGGATGCGATTCAAATACGGAGTGACTGGCGCCTGCTATCTCCACCGTGTGGCTGTGCGCCCGTTTGGCATACATGCGTTCCAGGTCGGGATTGATGATCCTGTCAGATTTAGCTACCATATACCAGCTTGGTTTTACCTTCCAGGCGGGGTTTGCTATAATAGCATGAAACACAATGTCGGCTGTAGGCATCTGTGAGTTGGCCATAAACTCCGCTTGTTCTTTTGGAAGATCTGCCGAAAAATCAGCATAAAATTTAGCGGGATCGATATAGTCAAAACCATCCGAGCCTTTTTGAAGCGATTTATAGGCCGAAGGATAAAGCTTGCCATTACCCGCTTCGCTTTCTCCGCTATCGGGCGCATGAGCGGCAATGTATACAAATCCTGCAACCTTAGGATCAATGCCGGCGGTGGTAATAATGGCTCCGCCATAACTGTGGGCCACTAAAATACAAGGTCCGTTTTGTTGATCGATAATTCTTTTAACGGCAGCAACATCGCCCTCAAATGTGGTTAATGGCTGCTGCACAACGGTTACGTGATAGCCTTTTTTAACCAATATGTTATAAACCGGTTTCCACCCGGAGCCATCTACAAAAGCGCCATGTACAAGCACTATATTTTTGATGGTTAAGTTATTGCTAACGGATGGTGGTAAAATGGTTAACTTATTTATAGTACGGGCTCCTGCATTTGAACCTAAAAATATACCGAAAGTTAAGGCCGCTAAGCCGAGTTTAAGGGAGGTTTTCATAGGGGTGATTAAATATGTTATATAGGACAGACGGGTTGGTTAAGGAATTGTTATCTAATATAAGCTTTATGATGATAGGATGATAAAGCCGGTCTGTTTATATCTGTGCTAGCCCGCCATCAACCATAATCTCCCCGCCTGTCATATAAGACGAATCATCCGAAGCCAGGAATACTACCGCCTTGGCCACTTCCACGGCCTGGCCCCAGCGTTGCATGGGTACGGTAGCCTCTATGTATTCCGCGATAGCTTTTTCCATCTCAGGGGTATCCTGCTGAGTTAAGGGCGTTTGGATCGTGCCCGGACTTAAGGTATTTACCCGGATCTTTTTTGCCAGTACATCTTCGTCAAGTGCCAGCGTGAGGCCCAGGCTCCTGACAGCAGCCTTGGTCATGGAATATAGCGGATCGCCCGGTCGGCCCTTGCTATGCGCAACCGAACTGGTCAGTATCACCGAAGCATATTCGGCCAGTAAAGGAAAAGCTTTGGTAAACAGGAAGAAAACGCCTTTTACATTAATGTCGATGATCTCGTCAAAAAAATCTTCGTCGGTTTCCAGTATGGGAGGGCATTCAGACATCCCCGCGTTGGCAAACAGGATATCTATCCGGCCAAATGCCGCCTTTACTTGCTGTACAATCCTATCGATACCGGCAACGGAGGCCGCATCGGCACTAATGGTTAATACATTACCACCTAATGCCCTGAAGGCGGCTTCCAGCTTTTCGGCGCTGCGCCCAACGATAATCTGGCCCCTTCGGTTATCATGAGTTGAGCAGTAGCCAAACCTATGCCGCTGCTGCCGCCGGTTATGAGGGCTATTTTATTTTCTAACTTTTTCACTGGATTATGATCTACATACCGACCGTTCGGTATGTTTTTTGGATAAATGTTTTTATCGTTTGTTACAGCAATTTAATTTAATCGGTTTTTAACCGTTTTACGATCCAGGGCAGGGTAAGGTCCTGGCCAATAAGCGTGAACAGAACCACCACCACCGAAATAAAGATGATGGTATGGCGCTCCGGAAATGGGCGGCCATCGGCCAAAGTAACGGGCAAACCAATAGCTATGGCCAGCGATACAATGCCACGCATACCCGACCAGCTAATGATCAAGCTGTTCTTCATATCCAACAGGGCGTCCTCCGTTATTTTGCCTTTACCTTTTTGAAAGGCGCGCTGCAAATTTATCCGTTGTAAAAACACACGCGCCATGCGCAGCAGCAAAGCAATTACGGTGATGATAAAAGCATAGCCTATGTAAGGCAATACCTGGCTGCTTTTAATGCTTTTGATCACATAAGGGAACTGCAGACCTATCAAAATAAAGATCAGCCCGTTCAGTAAAAAAATGATAATATCCCAGATTGATTTGGATTGTTTTTTCAAGGTATCAGGGAATACTTTGCTGCTGAAACGCGCTATACTTAAACCCAGTATCACTACCGCTATAACGCCCGAAACGTGCAGATCTTCGGCAACCAGGTAGGTTACAAAGGGCATCAGCAGCATAAAACTGATGGTTACTAAGCTGTTGGTATGTACCCGTTTAATAATAAAGGCCAGGATTTTGCCCATCACCACACCTACAACAAACCCTCCTGCCATCAGCATAATAAACTGGAGCGAAGCTTTCCAGAATACAAAGGCGGTACCGGTTACCGCGGCAACGGCAAAACGATAGGCTACCAATGCCGAGGCATCATTCACCAGGCTTTCACCCTCTAGTATAGTATTGGTATTGTGTGTAAGTCCTAAACCTTTGGTGATGCTCATAGCGGCAACCGCATCTGTAGCCGAAAGCACGGCACCGAGTACAAACGAAAGCGGCCAGGTCATCCCAGGTATCATATAATGAGCAGTAACCGCGATACCGCAGGTGGTAATAAACACCAGCCCAATGGCTAAAGTACCTATGGTACTGCTGTTGGTTTTAAACGTTTGGAATGAGATATTGAATGCTGCGTCATACAGCAATGGCGGTAAAAATATCAGGAAAACAATCTCGGGGTTCAGTTCTATATCCGGTATCTGGGGAGTAAAGCCGACAGCGATACCAGCAACGATGAGCAATACGGGATAGGGCAGCTTGATCTTATCGGCAATGGCCGATAAGCCGATCATCACTGCCAGAATAAAAATAACAATAGTGTAGTTTTCCATAAAAGACTTTAATTCGTTAAGAGCGTTATATAAACCGCTCCAAAGGCTTTTTGTAAATGTAAATAATAAATTTATCAGCTTCCCAAAAGATAAAAACGCCCGGTCATCAGGTATGTAAACCAAAAAATCATGCAAACTTCATTTATAATATGATTCTTTGATTAAAAATTCTTATCCGGTAGTTCGTTAATATTGAGGTGTTTAAAATGGGAAATGTTTTTTTAGTGGAGGATGAAAGCAAGGTAGCCGCCTTTGTTTCAAAGGGGCTGGAAGAGAACGGATATCATGTCACTGTAGCGGGCGAAGGCGCATCGGCCAAAAAAATTATCGATACAGACGGTTTTGATATCATCATCCTGGATGTGATGCTGCCCGATATGAGCGGCATTGAACTGTGCCGCCAGTTCAGAAAAGCGGGTATCAATATTCCCATTTTGATTTTAACCGCGCTGGATAATGTAAACAACAAAGTAAAAGGTTTACAGGCCGGCGCGGATGATTACCTGGTAAAGCCCTTCCATTTTAGCGAGTTACTGGCCCGTATGGAGGCCCTGATGCGCCGGTTTAAACGGTCGCAAACCGATGAGCAGGTGATCTCCCTCGGCGACCTGAACCTGGATACCTGGAGCAAAACCGCGGAGCGTGCGGGGGTGCAGATCACTTTAACTGCCAAAGAATATACCCTGCTTGAACTGTTTATGCGCCATCCCAACAAAACACTTTCGCGGGAATATATTGCCGAAAAAGTGTGGAGCATTGAATTTGATACCGGCACCAATTTTATAGATGTGTATGTAAACTACCTGCGCAAAAAAATAGAAAAGGGCTTTAGCAGCAAACTAATTTATACCATTATTGGCATGGGCTATATCATGAAAGATGCTTAACCGCTTATGAAGATAAAAAACAGACTCGCGCTCCATTTTTCTTTAATTACCGCAGGGTTATTGCTGGTTATACTGGCAGTCATCTATTCTATATTTTACAACCTTTTTAAGAACGATTTTTACGGGCATTTAAAAGACAGGGCCAAAGTAGCTGCCCAGCTTTATTTTGAGGCTGATGAAATATCAACCGATTCATTAAACCATGTACGCGAACGCTATCTGGCCAAATTACCCGGTGAAATACTGGGCATGTACGATGAGCATGATAAATCTTTTATCGGCGGAGCGCATCAGTATTGGTCGGCCGGGGTTATTGATAATATCCGTAAAAAGAAGTTTGTGCAGTTTACGGAAGGCAAGTGGCAAACGGTTGGTATTTATTATAATGACAACCAGGGCAATTTTGTTATCCTGGTTTCGGCTTTTGACGAGCTGAATTATAACCGTCTGATCAAAATGGCGCAGATCATGCTGGTTTCTTTTTTAGTTATCAATGGCTTATTGTTCTTCCTGGGCCGGTGGTTTGCGCAGCGCTCGTTGGCTCCAATTGATGGTTTGATCGCACAGATGAACCGTATCACGGTTAATAATTTGCATTTAAGGGTTGAAGAGGGTAAAGGGAAAGACGAGATAACGGCATTGGCACGCTATTTTAACCGTTTGCTGGAGCATTTGCAAAACGCCTTTGAATTGCAGCAAGCTTTTGTAACCAACGCCTCACATGAATTAAGAACACCTGTTACCAGCACCGTTGGCGAAATAGAGGTTGCCTTAACCCGACCACGAACACCCGAAGAATATCAAAAAACACTGCGCTCTGTTTTAACCGATTCTGAAAGGCTCAATGAAACCATAACCAGCCTGGTGGAGCTGGCCCAAACCGATATGCAGTACACCCAGGCCAAACGCGAGCCGGTCATGATAGATGAGTTGATATGGGATCTGCACGATTACTGGAAAAAGCAAAAAGATGCCGGGAAACTGATCCTCGAAATAGCCAAACTCCCCGAAGAAGCCGAGCGCCTGCGGGTTTATGCCAACAAGGCCCTGCTTACCATCGCTTTTAATAATTTAATTGGTAACGCTTTTAAATTCTCCAACAATCAGCCGGTGGTATGTAACCTGTATGCCGACCAGGAGATGATCAGTATCAAAATTCGGGACTCAGGCATAGGTATCCCCGCTGGAGATCTGCAGGAAATATTCACTTCGTTTTACCGCAGCCCTAATGGCCGCTCGTTCCAAGGCAGTGGTATAGGTTTGTACGTTACCCAAAAGATAATTCACTTATTTAATGGGATCATATTGGTAGAATCTGAGAAAGATAAGGGCGCCACTTTTACCATTAAATTCCGGCCATCGGCAATCTAATGCCATTCTAATGTTGCTTTAATGTGGCTCTAATTTAGGGGGGATAGCTTTGTGCAAACAAATATACTATGCACCCCAAATTTGTTATCGTTCTTTTCTATTCAATTCAACTATGGTGTATGGCTACCGGGACCCGCGCTTATGCGCAGGGCCCCGGTAACGATACATTACGAATGAATGTAAAAGATGCCGAAAAAGAATTTTTAAACAAAAACCTCACCTTATTAGCCGGGCGCTATAATATCGACATAGCTAGCGCGCAGGTAATTACAGCAAGGCTGTTCCCCAACCCCGATTTTAACTTCGCCAATGGTATCCATAACGATACTCATGATGCCTACCGGAATCAGTCATTAGGTCTTTCTCAGTTATTTATTACCGCGGGCAAGCGCAATAAAAATATACAACTGGCCAAAATCAGCGTCGACCAGGCCCGGTACCAGTTTTTTGACCTGATCAGAACCCTGAGATTCACCCTCCGGAGCGATTTTTATACCATATATTATCAACAGCAATCTGCCCAGGTTTATAACGAGGAGATCAGCTCACTGGCCCGTATACTGGTGGTATTTAAGGAGCAATACGCTAAAGGCAACATTGCCCAGAAAGAGGTACTGCGCATACAATCACAGCTATACGCGCTGCAAACAGAATACAATAACCTCATTGTGGGTATCGATACTACCGAAAACGAACTAAAGATGCTCATCAAAGCATCACCCAGCACCTATATTATGCCCCTGGCCGATCAGGAGGATGCTCAAGAATCCGTTACCACAAAGCCCTACAAGCAGCTGCTTGATTCGGCTTACGCTAACCGTTACGACTTAAAAAACGCAAAATCCATTGTTGATTATAATACTGTTAATCTGGCGCTTCAAAAAGCCAGTGCCATCCCCGACGTATCCTTTTCGGTAAGTTATGACAAATTCGGGGCTTTCAATAATAATTATATAGCTGGCGGTGTCGAATTTAATCTGCCATTTTTTAACCGTAACCAGGGTGGTATAAAACAGGCCCGTATAGCTATAGATCAAAGCAAGGTGCAATTGCAAAGTCAGCAGGATCAGCTCGAAATGGATCTGGCAACAACCTATAAAGGGGCTTTGCGATTGGAGAATCTTTACAACGGTTTTGACCCGCAGTTTAAGCACGATTTTACGCACTTGATACAGGAGGTGTTTAAAAACTACCAGAAAAGAAATATCGGTTTACTGGAGTTTCTTGATTTTTATGACTCCTACAAAAACAACCTGCTGCAGCTTAATGCCCTGCAGCTCAATAAAGTCACCTCGCTCGAACAGTTGAATTTTATTACCGGCACCCCCTTTTTTAATCAACAATAAAATACCCTTAACAGGATAATTCATGAAAAGATCAACCCCTATTAATCCATTGATTTTTGCGGCAGCAGTAATGTTGCTGCTTAATCTTTTTGCTTGTAACCCCAATGAAAATAAAGAGCAAGTAAGGGTGCCCTATACTGTTCCGGATTCCTTAATGAAAACGCTGGTTATTGATACCGTGAAAATAACCAATATTACGTACGCCATTAAGTTTAATGGCGCGGTTGATTTCAACACTGATAAGGTTGTTAACCTGTTCCCCCTCATCAGCGGGACCTTACAGGATATCAATGTGATGCAGGGCGACCAGGTAAAAGCCGGGCAGGTTTTGGGCGTTATTAAAAGTGCCGAGGTTGCTAACTATAACGCGGCCCTTATCAATGCCGAAACCAATGTGCGTTTAACCGCCAAACAGCTCGATCAGCAAAGGGATCTGTTTAAAAGCGGACTGGCATCAAAGGTGGATATTACCAGTGCCGAGGTTAATTATGAACAGGCCATCGCGGCCCGTACGGCGGCGCAACGTATCCTGCGTATCAATGGCAATAATCCAAATGGCGAGTATGTGATCAAATCGCCTATTGATGGTTTTATCGTGCAGAAAAATGTAACCAACAGCATATCCATCCGCACAGATAACAGCGCGCCGATGTTCACCATATCCAACCTGAAAAAAATATGGGTGGAGGCTAATGTGTATGAAGAAAATATAGGCAAGGTGCACGAGGGCGACGAGGCCGAGGTAAGTACCATATCATACCCTGATAAGGTTTTCAAAGGCAAGGTAGATAAGCTGATGAATGTGCTCGATCCCAATAGCAAAGTAATGAAGATGAAGGTGGTGTTGGACAATCCCAATTTTATGCTTAAACCGCAGATGTTTGCCACCGTAACGGTAAATAATACCGAGAATGAGCAGGCAATAGCCGTATCAAGCAGCGACCTTATTTTTGACCACAGCCAATACTATGTGATCATTCTGAAAGGCCCTAAAGATGTACAGATAAGACCGGTAGAAGTATCCAGCATCAACGGAAAGCTGGCGTATATCAAAAGCGGGGTATCCAAAGGCGACAGGCTGATAGGTTCGCAGGCGGTCTTGATCTATGGGTCGTTAAACAACTAATTATTTATCCTTAATTAAAAGCAGATGACTAAACTACTTAAGGGAATAATTGGATTCTCGTTAAAAAATAAGTACCTGGTACTTTCGCTTGCCGGTTTGCTGATTGTTAGCGGGATAATCACCTTTATCCAGATGCCTATTGAAGCGTTTCCGGATGTAACCAATACCGAAATAGATATCATTACCCAGTGGCCTGGCCGCAGCGCCGAGGAGGTGGAAAAACTGGTAACCATCCCTATTGAAATAGCTTTGAACCCGGTGCAGAAAAAAGTAAGTCTGCGCTCCAGCACCATATTTGGGCTGAGCTATGTGAAAGTGATATTTGACGATAATGTTAAAGACGCCGATGCGCGGCAGCAGGTAATGAACCTGTTAAATAATGCCGCTTTGCCTAATGGCATTACGCCATCCGTACAGCCGCCTGTTGCGCCTACCGGCGAAATTTTCAGGTATACGCTTAAAAGCTCGGTGCGGGATGTAAGGGAGCTCAAAACTATACAGGATTGGGTGATAGACCGGCGTTTGCGGGCCATCCCCGGCATTGGCGACATTAACAGTTTTGGCGGTAAAACCAAAACTTACGAGATAACGGTTAATCCCGAAAAGCTGGCAACCCTGAATATTACCCCCCTGGATGTATTTACGGCTGTGCAGAAAACCAATATCAACGTGGGTGGTGATATGATCATCCAAAACAACCAGGCGTTTGCCGTGCGGGGTATAGGTTTGCTGAATGATATCCACGAGATCAGGAACATTGTTATCAGTAATAATAACGGCGTGCCCGTACTGGTAAAAGATGTAGCCAATGTAGAGATCTCCAACCTGCCCCGCCTGGGTTGGGTAGGCCGCAGCGATGCGATCATAGACAAAGAGGGCAGAAGAACTGTTGTGGACGATGCCGACGCCGTAGAGGCCATTATTGTAATGCGGAAAGGCGAAAACCCTACCGAGGTAGTAACCGCCTTAAAAAAAGAGGTAGATAAGCTGAACAATGATGTGCTGCCCGCTGATACCAAAATTATCCCGTATTACGATCGCACCAACCTCATTGATTATGCCACGCATACCGTATTGCATAACCTGATTGAGGGTATTGTTTTGGTAACATTGCTGGTATCGCTGTTCATGTTTAACTGGCGCACTACGCTTATTGTGTCTATCATTATTCCGCTGGCTTTATTGTTTGCTTTTATTTGTTTGCATCTCATGGGCATGTCGGCCAACTTGCTTTCGTTAGGGGCGGTGGACTTTGGGATTATTATAGATGGCGCGGTGGTGATGGTGGAGGGGATGTTTGTATTCCTGGATCACAAGGCGGTAATGCTGGGCATGGACCGGTTTAACAAGATCGCCAAAATGGGGATGATCAAGAATAATGGCGCCGTGTTGGGTAAGGCTATTTTCTTTGCCAAGCTCATTATCATCACTGGCCTGCTACCCATTTTTGCCTTTCAGAAGGTAGAGGGGAAACTGTTTTCGCCATTGGCCTATACGCTGGGTTTTGCGCTTATCGGCGCTTTGATCACCACGCTGACATTAGTGCCTGTGCTGATCAAATTACTGCTCAATAAAAACGTTCACGAAAAGCATAATCCATTTGTACATCATCTTACCGCCTTTATGCTGAATGGCTTTGTACGATCATTTAAACGGAAAGAAGTGGTGGTGACAGTATCGCTGATTGCGATGGCTATCGGGCTGTTCTCCTTTAAGTTTTTAGGGAGCGAGTTTTTGCCGGAGCTGGATGAAGGGGCTATATGGCTCAGGGTGCAGTTGCCCTATAGCGTATCGCTCGATCAATCTGTAGAAACATCTAAACAGGTACGTAAAATACTGATGACCTTTCCGCAGGTTAAATATGCCGTATCGCAAACCGGCAGGCCGGATAACGGTACCGATGTAGCCGGTTTTTATAATAATGAGTTCGACGTGCTGATGTACCCTGAGGAGGATTGGAAACCGAAACTCACCAAAGAGGAACTCATTAACCAGATGAACGTGAAACTGGCCAAACTGCCCGGTGTCGACCTGAACTTTTCGCAGCCTATCAGTGATAACGTGGAAGAGGCCGTGTCAGGCGTAAAAGGCTCCATAGTAGTAAAAGTTTATGGTGACTCGCTGAACTATATGGAATCAAAAGTAAACGACGTATACCGCATATTGAAAGACGTAAGAGGTATCGAGGACCTGGGTGTACTGAAAAGCATTGGTTTGCCCGAGCTCGATATCCAGTTGGATCAGCAAAAAATGGCCCAGTACGGCGTAGCCACTGCCGATGCCAATTCCGTAATTTCCATGGCCATTGGCGGGCAGGCGGCGTCAACCTTGTATGAAGGCGTGCGCACCTTTGATATCCGCATCCGTTTTCCGGAAGCTTTCAGACGAACCCCCGCCGATATCGGGAACCTGTTGGTACCCACCCAAAGCGGGGCCAAGGTGGCTATTAAACAAATTGCCGATATCTCGCAAAAAACAGGTCCGTGTTTAATTTTCAGGGATGAGAATGAGCGCTATGCCACATTGAAATTTTCGGTACGCGGCCGGGATATGGGCAGCACCATTGCCGAGGCGCAACAAAAGGTTAATGCCAAAGTGAAACTGAAACGGGGCTACCACATGGCCTGGCAGGGCGATTTTGAAAACCAGCAACGCGCTCAGAAACGTTTGGCTGAAGTAGTGCCCATTAGTTTAGCGCTCATCTTTTTACTGCTCTTTATTATGTTTGGTAATGTAAAAGATGCCGCCCTGGTATTTTTAAATGTGCCCTTTGCTATTGTGGGGGGCATACTGGCGCTGCATATTACCGGCACCAACTTTAGCATATCGGCAGGTATAGGTTTTATCGCGCTGTTTGGGATTTGTATACAGGATGGGGTGTTGCTCATCACTATATTTAAACATAACCTGGAGGAGCTGAAAGGCGACAGTGTTACGCTATATACCGCCATCAAGCTGGGCGTAAACTCCCGCATCCGGCCAGTAATGATGACCGCGCTGATGGCAGCTATAGGTTTATTCCCTGCAGCTATTTCGCATGGCATCGGGTCCGAAAGTTCCAGACCATTGGCCCGTGTGGTTATCGGAGGGATACTATGCGCCATGATGTTTAGCCTTTGGGTTTTCCCGCTCATTTTTGGCTGGGCATACCGCAAAGTTGATGCGTCTACCAAGAATGTGAGATAGGAAACGGAATGGATTAAATTCGATTAATGTAAACGCATTACATAATAATCATCTATAGAGCTTCTGAAAAGGCAGGGCTGTCACTCTGAGCATCGTCGCAGAGTCGAGCGCAGAGGCCTGCCCACCATGCTTCGACGGAGCTCAGCATGACAGCCTTTTTATGTAAATGTTTAATCATGGGTTTTTACCATCAAAAGTGGGTTTACACTGTAAACCCACTTTTGATGGTAAAATAAATTTAATTAATTGAAAGTCAAATAATTAAATAAATGTAAACCGTAAAAAGTGTAAACCATGTAAACCCACTTTTTATGAAAAAAATCCCGGGTAAAAGCCCGGGATTTTTTCTTTGAATGCCTCTTGCATTAATAGGTAACAGTCAAAGTCGGCTGGTTACCAGATGCCTCCCGGCTGTTGAGGGTGATATCATTGGTTGAACTATTGGCCCCATTGTTTTTTAATAAGAACGAGACGATGCGGTCCGGGTTTCCCAATTGCGTGTTGATGGCGTTCTTAACATCCAGGGCATAAGTACCAACACCGGTTACTACTATCTGGCCTATATAAGTAGTGTCTGTTGGGGCATTGTTCCAGTTGATGGATGTTTCGCCCCAGTTTTCGGTTTGGGTAGTATATACCGAAATGGTACGCGTAGGGGCCGTATTGACGCCATTAACATATAAGCTCAATGTAGCCGTCTGCACGCTTGATGCCGATATGGAACTAAGATCAAATTTCTCATAAGCCCTCCGGGCGTAGCCTACCGCGTCTGCTTTAACAACTGTATAAGTTAGCGTACCAAAGTTGGTTGTGGCATAGCTTCCATCACGTACATAGGCATCGGCGGTGGCATTCAGGGTGTTTGTTGTGCCTGTGGATGGGTGCTGATAAAAGCCTATATCCGGCGCTCCTGCAGGTAAAGTAGTACCATAATAATCAATACCGCCATTGCTGCCCATAACTACTCCCATGTTTAAACAAGGCGAAGTTGATTGCAGTTTAAAATTGGTGGTAGCGCCCGAAGCGGCACTCACAAATTTGGGATCTGAATAAACACTACCCGTCATGGTTCCTGTTGCCGGGCCGTTAACCGAAGTCATGGATTGCGGATAAAAACAATTGTTGCGGAAAAGGCAGTTAGCGCTTGTTCCGTTTTGTGAAAACTTGGCTACCGTACCGGTACAATAAACAATGTTGTTGCTGAACTCGGTGGTATTGCTGGTGTTGTTAAAATCGTTATAAAATAGCTGCGCCACATTGCCGGTTATAAAAAATGTGTTGTTGTAAATTTTAATATTGGTATGGCTTCCGGGGTCGTAGAAAAATAATCTAACTCCGTCTCCAATGTCATTTACACTGATATTATAACGTACGGTTACATTACTGATGCCGTGCATAAAGAGCATAAAGCCCCTTTTATTATCGTGTGTATAATTGTATTCAAAAATATCCCCGTTCACACCCAGATCCGCGTCAAAAGGCTCACCATCATTGACACCACCGCCTGTGATTCCTGATATTTCGTTGTAGGCTACTAAGGTGCCCACGCTGTTGGATGTCCACATACCCGCGTAGTTGTAGGTATTGGTATTATAGCATAAATTGCGGCCAATGTTCCTGGTAATAGCCGAATTGGTATTGACCCCGTTTAATACAATGCCATCGCCATAAACATTCTCTATCAAATTACTATCAATCAGGATGTGAGAGCAGGTTCCACCCGTATTCCGGATACCCTCTACAGTTACATCTTTTACGTGGCAGCCTTTGATGAGCACCTCGCTGTTATTCCCGCCAACTATTATTCCTCCGGTTCCTTTGTTAAACAGGGTTGTGTTTGATTCGGTGGTATAAGAATTAACGTCATGCACAAAACAATTCAGAATTTGCACATTGGTAAAAGCGGTGGAAGTTGCGGTTTTGATATGAATGCCATATAACCTGGATGTACCACCTGCAGCCTGCTTGTTGGTAACCTCTAAATTTTTTATTTGCCAGTAAGATTGACCGATCAATTTTACCGCCCCGGTTGTATCTGCCCCCGAACCGTTAATCACAGGTTTGCTACCTGTTCCGTACATATCAATAATAATAGGACTCCCGGTACTGCCAGATCCTTTTGGCAAAAGCTGTCCGCTCCAGGTACCTCCGGCTTTAAACAGGATCTGGTCGCCGGGTAAAAAGGTTTGGGCGTTTACTTTACCGATGCTTTGCCAGGCGGTAGTGGTACTTTGGCCGTTGTTGCTGTCACTACCAGCCGGGTCGACATAATAAGTTGTGCCGACGGAGTGGGTGCCCTTTGCCAGGTTTTTTGAAGCACCTGTATTTACTGGCATTCGGTTGATGGATTTGTTGCAGGATGCAAATAGTGCAATTGCCAGTATAGGCAATAGGGTGAATGTTTTTCTCATTTTGATGGTTTTGGTTAAATAATTGGTTACGGGCAGTTAGGCGCACTGACCATAACAAAGCTCGGCGCTTTGAGAAAAAACAAGGGGTAAAATCCTGAAGTAATAGGGGGAGTATTATAAAGGCGATAAATCCTTGTGAATTATGAATTTAGGAGAGAAGATTAAAAAGGAATATCCATAAGTGAAGGAAGGCTACTCCGTAGGAGTAAAAGCTTTGTAGCAAATGATGGAAAAATATTAGCATGCCGTAGGTATGCTACCCGAGTACAGTACCTACGGCACTGAAATTAAGGTTAGCTTTTTTCTACAAAGCTTGAACCCCGATGGGGGTTACTTAGGCCGAAAGATTATATCTGATTTGAATTACCCAAGCAACGATCCATTCACATCGGTAGAAAGTACCTCGCTCATATAATCCAGAAATGGGCGCATCGCTTTAAACGTGCTGTTTGCCTGGTCAACAAAATGTGGGTCTAAAACCTCGGCATCTGTAAAGCGTTTGATCAGCAGGAATTGTTTGTATCGTAACAGGTCAATAGCCTCATGATCTGCATCAAAACCTTTTGGAGTTGTTTTCAACTGCTCACCTTTCAGGGTTTCAAAGGTTGCAATAAAAGCAGGGTCATTCAATATGGCTCTGAGCGGTGCAGGGTCAAAAGCGATATCTTCTCTGATCAGTTTCAGATCCTGCGGATTGGGCCCAAAGAAGCCACCGCCAACAAAATTATTACCCTGCTCTAAATGAAAATAGTATCCTCCCCGGCGAAATTTGGTGGCACGTTTAAAACTACCCGACCAGTGTATTTTGTAAGGAGTTTTATCGGTGGAAAAGCGGGTATCCCTGTAAATGCGGTAAAGGCTCTTTTTGCCGGAAATGGTTTCTATCACATCATGCGTGTTCATTTGCTGCAATAAGGCCTCGGCAAAAATCTGCAGATGGGCTTGCTCTTTTTCAAAGCCGGCTTTATGCAGGTTGAACCACTCCCGGTTGTTGTTCAGTTTCAACGCGTTTAAAAAATCAAAGCTCGATTGCGGTATCTGCGGTAGTTGTTTCATAGGATATTAAGGCGTCTGAAAATTAAGGAACCAAGTGCAAATATACCAGGCTTAAAAAAAGCCGTGTCATCCCAATAACAAAAAAGCCCCGAAATATCCGGGGCTTTTGATAAACCTGTAAGCTTATTTGGTGGTGAAATAACTGATGCCCGGCGGGTTAAAATATATTTCGGGTAACAGGCTGTTAGGATCAGTTGGTTTGGTTGGCCTGGCAGTGGCTTTTAAAGTAATACCGGTTGTGCCAACCACATAATCTGCATACAAGCCATTAGCCATAATGGTATAGTATCTGCCCGGTGCCATGTTAATGGCTTTGGTAATTGCCCCCACTTTGGTAGTTGAGCCGGCAAGGTACAATTGAAAGGTGTAGCCTGTAGTGCCTATGGCATTAGCATCTATCGGTATAAAATTGGTTAGTGTGTTGGCCGCGATACCGGCAAACGGCGTTAATGTAGTCGCTGCGCTTGCCCCTGAGGCTGTATAAACACCCGTAACATCCAGCGGAGGACTGTTGGGTATAAAGTTACCGAACCTTACGTAGATCTTGGTCATATCGGCTGAAGGGAATTTGTCCTCAACGAACAACGCAGTGGGCTTATCTGGGTACCCTATGGTGAAAAGCGAATAAGTACCTCTTTCAGCAAGCGATTGCGTTACGCTGGCAACCGTAGTATTGGGCGCTGCGGTTTGTGGGCTCACCAGTGTCGGCACTGGGGTTGAAGTTGCAATTTTAATAGTTGCATTGCCGGTAGCCACCAATGCGTAATTAACAGATGTACCACCCGGGTAAAGACTACCGAATTGAACTGCCGTGTTAAAAGCCGATGGATAAGTGATACCCGTGATAACCGAGGTAGGTTTCAAATTATCTGTCAAGCCCACGTTTTGCTGTGGGTTTATCTTTTTGTCGTTCACATACTCGTCAACGGCAGGCAAACCGGGGATGGCTTGCACGTATTTGAGTTGTGCACCCGTTGCCGGTTGGGATATCTGGGTGATGGTATTTTTTTTACAACCTGTTATTATGATCAAAAACAGGCATGTAATGATATAAAAGTTCCTTTTCATAATGTTTTAATTAGGGTAAAATAAACCATGGTTTCTTGGTGTGATAATCGGGGTCAAGGGCACCGAACGTCTTGAGCGCCGGTACATTCCAGATATACTCTGAATTATAACGCGGCCTTACCACGTAAACCTGCTTGCCCGCGTTATCGGGGTAAAGCGTGCCCGGTTTGCTAAAGCCCTGGAAAATATTGGTATCATAATTATAACGGCGCTCATCGGCCCAGGCTTCTAATGCACCCCATACATACAACGAGATAAATTTTTGCTGCATGATATCGGCCAGGGTTAAGGTACCCGCGCTTTGTTTAACGCATGGCCCGCTCATGTAGGCAGCGATGTCGTTAGCGGATATGGCTTGCTTGTTCCCGGTGAGTGAAGTTGCCTGCGGCGGATTACTTACAAAGTCCAGACTGGCCTTTACCCCATTAATATAAGCGGAATACGCACCTGAAAGATCGCCCTTTTTAAATAAAGCTTCAGCTTTGAAAAACTGTACCTCACCATAGGTCATCAAAACACCGCGTGAATTATCATTATAAATGTATCGTTGCGAATTTGGTGCGGCGGTAGGGCTAGCTGTTACGCTGGCATTGGCAAAAAGATTAGGTATTCCTGTATTGGCATCGGTTGCATTAGGGTCGCCATTGGTGCCTATAACGCCGCGGTATACTTTATCCTTGCTTTGCGATATCAGTTGTTTAATACGCGGATCTAAAGTAGTATCCTGGGTTGCGGAGCCAGTAAAAATGCGGCCATCCAGCAGGCGTACAATAAAATCAGATTGCCTGAATGATCCTAAATTGCTCCTTGTTGGCCCCCAAAAATTGGAATCACCAGATTGCGAACCTTTGCACTCCACACTGGCATTGTCTGCATTGCTCACGAACGAACTATCAGCGTATTTTTTTACGTTATCGGCATTAAAGGTGGCTTTATTGCTTTGGTGCAGTGCGTTCTGGGCCAGTATGGCATAAATAAATTTGATCCATTTGTTGCGGTCACCATAGTACATATAATCGCCTTTGGCCAGTATAGGCGATATGGCCTGGTTATCGGTTTTAATGGCCAGGTTCATGTAATTTAAAGCCAGCTGGCAATTCTTCACTACTTCGGCGTAAACAACGGATCCATCATCATAATCAAAGGTAAGGCGTGTAGGGTCGAAAGCTTCTTTTACGATCATGTGGTCATACAAGTCGCCGCCGGTTTGCCATCCCCAGGCACGTAGTGCGTAGCCAACTGCCACATAATCCCATTTCTTTTTAGGGATAGCATCCTGCCATAACAGGGTGATGTTTTGGCCCAGGCTAAAATAAACCGTGCGCCACATCTCGCCGTTGGAGTCAGACGCGGGCAGATAGCCTTCTTCGTCCCAAACATTGTTGGCCGTGGCCGAGCCCCATATCTGGGCATATTGGCCTATGTAGCGGCTATCATACCAAACACCGCGTGCCATACCCGCTTGTATGGGCGGCAACAAGGCCGAAGCATCCGCAGAAACCGGCGCGTTGGGGTTGGTATTTACATCAATATATTTTTTACAACTGCTTGCCGAAAACAGCACAAGCATTGTCAATATGGAATATTTAAAACTTTTCATGTTGTCTTCTTTTTATAACTTCACTCTTAAACCTAAAGAAATTACCCTTGGCGTTGGTACAGTACCGTAATCAAAGCCGGCGGCTCCTGTTCCTAAAGTAGAGGAGTTGGTACCGTTTACGTCAGGGTCGGCCCCGGAATAATTGGTGATCATAAATACATCGGTGGCGGTTACAAACACACTGGCCGATTTAAATACGTTTTGGCGTTTTAATAATGATTGGGGTAATTTGTAGCTTAACGTGATGTCCTTTAATCTTACCCAGTTAATATTGTGTTCAATAAAATCGGCATCAATAGCATTGGCATAATAGTTATTCTGGGTGTTGGGGGTAACCTGGATGTTGTTAGTTGTTGGGTTAGCTGAATTCTCGTTGCCATCTTTTAAAACACCAGGGATAACGATCGGGGTCATCCGGTTCAGAGTACGCACGCTTAAGCCATAGCGGGTCATGAAAAGCTCGTTGCCGTTGAACACATCCCCGCCCTTGCGTATATCAAACAGGAAGTTCAGGTCAAAATCTTTAAATGTAAAATGGTTACCCAGGCCTATGCTAAATTTTGGCTGCCTGTCGCCGGCAACCCCAAAAGTAACGTTGCTGATAGGTAATCCGCTGCTAGGGTCGATCAGGATCTTGCCGGCGTTATTGCGGGCATAACCAAAAGCGGCAATATTGGTGGTGCTGCTGCCGGGGAAAATGCTCGAACGAACGTTAGAGTAGATCCAGGTATCGGAGTTATAATATTCCGGCAGGCCACCCAGGCTAACTACTTTGCCCCGCGCTGCGGTAAAGTTTAATAATATATCCCAGTTAAAGTTTTTCGACTTAACAGGTGCTCCGGTTAAAGATACCTCAAAGCCATGGTTTTTTACCTCACCACCATTGAGGTATTCCAGTACGTATCCCGATGCGTAGCTGATGCGGGGGTTAAAGATCTGGTTGGTGGCCTTTACTTCGTAGTAGCTGATATCGGCGCCTAACCTGCCATTAAAAAACTGAAACTCGGCACCCAGGTCAAGCTCTTTATCGCGCTCGGGTCGGAGGTTGGGGTTATTGCCGGTAACATCGTAGGCAAAACCGCCACCTGTGGTGGTTTGTTGTAACAGGGTCGATCGTATTTTATAAGGAGCGGCAGGGTCTTTACCCACTTCGGCGTAAGATGCCCGTATTTTACCGTATGATAATACAGGGTTATCCTTTAAGCCCGGCAGCTCGGTAAATATAAAACCCAGACCTACCGATGGATAAAAATAATGATCCTGCCTGGTGCCCGATAGTTTGGACGAATACTCTTCACGCGCGGTGGCATTCAGGGTAAGTATCTCCTTATATACTAAACCCAGCCTGGCAATACCCGAAAGGTAGCGCACTTTTTTGATATAGTCTGATGAGCGCTGGGTAGTAGGTGTTGTGTTGTTGATATTGTTAAAATCGGGCTGGATGAATTTTTCGCCATAATAACCATTGATCTCGTCGTTATTGGAAATGGCTTCGGCACCAACGGCCAGCGTGGTTTTAAAATCGCCAAATTGCTTTTTGCCGGTAGCGAAGAACGATCCGTTGATCTGCAGGTTACCATCATTATAATTATCAATGATACCACCTGTTGCGATACCATTGGTAGCTGCAAAGCTGTTCAGTGGCGAATTCTGATAAGATGAACTGTACTGGCTCACAAAATTGTTACCTGCGGTTGATGCATAATCAACACCGGCCAGCGCCCTGAAGTTAAGCCAGGAGGTAGCATCAAATGACAGATCGATGTTGCCAATCATGCGATTGGTTTTATCCCGGCTGATATTATTATGGGCATCCCATAGCGGGTTGTCAAAATCAATACTGGCATCAGAGGTTATATTGGCCGCACTTGCCGGTAGTATCAAACGTCGGGTACCATCGGGGTTCAGGTAATTGCGCACATCATCATTAGTGGGCCAGGCCAGTGCATCAATGTAAGTACCGGAGTTGCCTTTGTTCAACTTGCGGTTATCGATATTAAAATAGTTGAACGAAGCACTGCTGGTTAATTTAGAGGAGATCTTTGAAGTACCTGAAAAACGCAGGGAGATCTTATCGTTATACGCTACGGGGAGCACACCGGTTGTATTGCGGATAGAGGCCGAAAGCCGGTAAGTGGTAATCTCGTTACCACCTTCAAAGGCAAGGTTGTTGATGGTGGTATGGCCGGTTTGCATAACATCTTTCAGGTTATTATAGGTTTGTGTTCCCGGGGCATAGGCAGGGCCAAATAAGGTACGTACCGTACCGCTGCTGCTACCGTTTTGACCTACACCAAAAACAGTTTGAATTTTTGGGAAACGATAAGCTGTGGCAAAGCCAAAGTCGTTATCATAAGTAACCGTACCAGGGCCGGCATGGCCTTTTCGGGTGGTGATCACAATGGCCCCACCCGAAGCTGATGAACCATATACAGCTGCCGCATCCGCACCTTTTAGTACGGTAACGGTTTCAATATCATCGGGGTTGATGTCGGCAATACGGTTGGTGAAATCCTCACGGCGGTTATCGCCGTTGGATGCCAGTGAGCTTTGGTCAACCGCATCGTTACTTACCCGGATACCATCGATCACAAACAGGGGGCTGTTTGAACCGCCAATGGAGTTTAATCCACGTAATACAATGGATGACGATGCACCAGGGTTACCGCCGGTGGGTGTAACTGTAGCCCCAGCCACACGGCCTTGCAGGGCATTGATAAAGTTTTCGCGCTGGGTTTGCTGGATGGCTTCGCCTTTAACGGTTTGCACCGGCGAGGTAGAATAGCGCTTATCGGCCTTTACACCAAAACCTATGGTAATAGGTACTTCCTTTAACATGGTGGCATCTGATTGGAGCGCGATGTTGATTACTGTAGCGGTACCAACGGTTTTTTCCTGGGCTTTCATACCTATAAAAGAAAATACCATGATCTGGCCAGGCGAGGCGTTAATAGAGTAAACACCTTTTGAATCGGACTGGGTACCGGTGTTGGTGCCTTTAATTTTTACGGATACCCCGGGCAGGGGGCTTCCATCATCTGCGGTGGTTATTTTCCCGGTAATGGTTTGCACTTGAGCCATAGTTTGTAAGGCACAACAACATAGTACCAGGAAAAAAAAGAGTAAACTTTTTTTCATACTTAAAATGGGTTAATTATATAGTGTTTGTTAGTTGCAAATTCCCGGGCGAAAACCGTTAAGATCATTTTTGCCGGTACCAGGCGGTAAATCCTGCATAAAACCGCATAGTAATAAAGTATGTGCTAAATATATGTATAATTTATTTTTAATTATGCGCTATTTATCTGATTTTATTTTATAAGTTGCAAATAACCGCATGTTTGGAGCGCTATAAATACCGCCATTTTAGGATTGACGCAAAAAACTACATTTGTATATGCTAAAAAAGGAACGCCACGCATTTATTATCAAACAAATAAACCTGCACAACAAAGTATTGTCGGCCGATCTGGCCACGGCCCTTAACGTATCTGAAGATACCATACGTCGCGATCTGATGGAGCTGGATGATTCCCGGCAGATTGTAAAAGTGCATGGCGGCGCCCTGTCCAAATCATTCCATTACCCTTTTCAACATACCGACATTTATGCGGTTGATGCTAAAAAAGCCATTGCCCGTAAAGCCATAGGCCTTATTAAAAGCGGTATGATGGTGCTGACCGGCGGAGGAACCACCGTACTGGAGATGATGCAGGCTCTGCCCCAAAACCTGGCGGTTACCATATTTACCATTAGTCCGCTGGTGGCCCTGCAATTGGCCGATCATCCTTTGGTTACCGTGATATTGATAGGTGGGGAGTTCTCCAAAGACTCACAGGTTTGCGTAGGTTCACAGGTGGTGAACTATCTGCATGAAATCAAATTTGATATTTGCTTTTTAGGCACCAACGGTATTTCGATAGCCGATGGGGTAACGGACTCCGATCTGAATATCGTACACCTGAAAAAGGCGATGATCAACGCCTCCCATCGCCTGGTGGTTATGTGCATTTCTGAAAAATTAAACTCCGTGCAACGGATGAATGTTTGTCCACTATCTAAAGTTGATTACCTGATCACCGATCTTGATCCGGATAGCGCTGTACTGGATGATTACCGGGAGAAAGGGATACAGCTTTATTGAGAAGGGATTTTATAGCCGAGCGACGGCGGGGTCCACAACAGAGAATTTCACATCTTAACATGGGTTTACATGTAAACCGTGTTTTTGGGGTGTATTTTCATTTAATTAATTGATTATGAGTTAAATAATTTCGCGTAAACCCTGAAAAGTGTAAACCCATGTTAACCCACTTTTTTAATAAAATGGCTCGTCTTGTCAACCACTAATTCATCAACCGGTATTCACTGGGCGATTTACCTGTTTTTGTTTTAAAGATCTTGGTGAAGTGCGATGGATGCTCAAAGCCAAGCCCATAGGCAATTTCGCTGATAGACTGATTGGTGCCCCAGAGCATGGTTTTTGCTTTATCTATCAGTTCCAGGTGAATATGTTCCTGTGTGGTTTTGCCGGTGAATTTGCCCAGCAGATCTGACAGGTAGTTGGGCGACAAATTGAGCCGGGAGGCAAAATAACCCACGTTGGGCAAGCCGGTTTCAATGAGGGTGCTTTGTGCAAAATAATCTTTTAATAGTTTCTCGAACTGTTGCACTACGTCTGAATTAACTTTGGCCCGGGTGTAAAACTGCCGGTCATAAAAGCGGTTGCAGTAATTTAGCAACAACTCGATATTGCTTACGATGAGGCCCTGCGAGTGCTTATCGATATTTTGGGCATACTCTTTTTCAATCTTCGTCACACAATCTTTAATGATCAGTTTCTCCTCCTCCGAGATATGCAGCGCCTCGTTTATCTCGTAATTAAAAAACGAGTATTGATGGATCTTTTTGCCCAGATCAGTGCCATGGATCAGATCGGGGTGTATGAACAGCGCCCAGCCTTCTTCTACAAAAACATCCGGCCCTGGAGCAACCACCTGACCGGGGGCAGTGAACATCAGGGAGCCCTCATTAAAGTCATAATAGCCCCTGCCGTATTTTAATACCCCTTCGAACTTTTTGCAGGATATAGTATAAAATCCGAACCGGTAAAATGCATCTACCTTGGGCCGCCGGGCATAAAAGTCGGCATGATCAATTACACTCACCAGCGGGTGCCTGGGAGGCGTGTAATGCACCATCCGGTGCAGATCACTGATGGATTCCAGTTCAATATATTTCTCGGTCATGATCAGATAAAGTTACTATAAAAAAAGAAAGGCTGTTTAGATTAGGAGAGTAAGGATTTTTGGAGCAAGGAATAAAGTCTTTGTTTGCTTTATCTTTGCTCCTTGTTCCAAAAATCCTGGTTCTAAACAATCAATAATATTTAAATGCCAAGCCTGCCCACTATCATATTTTTGAAATCTATATCTTCCATTTGATGCCTTGCATCAATTATTGGCCCGGCATCATGGCCCACAGGGTAGCGTAATTTCTCGGTGCCATCCGTAGCAGCTTCATAAATAACTTCGGCTACTTCATTGAGGTTTTCAGACATCGGCCATTGTTCTATCGAACTAATAAATCTATCAAACGGTGCCTGGTAATCACCTGATTCACCTACGCCGAAAATGGCCATTGAACGCCCGGCAAACTCGGTTTTGTAGCCACCTGGTTCAACAATTTTTAAATGGATGCCCAGGGGGTTTAATTCGTATTGTATAGACTCTGTTAAACCTTCTAAAGCGAACTTAGTGGCATGGTAAAGAGACGAGAACGGGAAAGTAACCTTGCCCCCAATAGAAGAAACGTTGATGATAATGCCCGATCTTTGTTTGCGCATCAGGGGCAACAAGGCTTTGGTTACATCGATCAATCCAAAGAAATTAACATCGAATTGTTTTTTGATCTCTGCTTCACTGGCGGCCTCCAGTGCGCCAAACGCGCCGTAACCCGCATTGTTCACCAGTACATCAATCCGGCCGAATTTTTCGACGCCGGCGTTTACCGCGCTTTGTATGCTGGCTTTGTCGGTTACATCTAATTGGGTTAACAAAACCTCGTCAAGGGTGGATAGTTCTGTTTCTTTTTCTGGAGAACGCATGGTAGCTATCACGTTCCAGTTGTTTTTATGAAATAATTTAACGGCCTCTTTACCAAATCCGGATGAAGCGCCGGTGATCAATACTGTCTTTTTCATTGCTTTTATATTTAATTGCTGAAGCAAAGTTGGGGCGAAAGCCGTTGGCTGGTTTATACTTTTCAACTGATCACTTATACATTTGGGGGGTGATGAATGAATGCCTTGCAAAAATGACCGTGTGGTATGTAATCGACTAAATTTTATATCATTTTGATAATTCTGCCCTCCCAAAATGATAGTTGAAATTCTTTCCTGTTTTTTACAATATGGTTGTTTTATAGCTCTATTCCATTTTAAGCCTGATCTGTAGCGACAGATATTTTATGGCATGTGATTGGTTTCGGGCTTGCCTGTTTATTAATACAATATCATGACATCAATTTATATTATACTTAAAATGGTGGCTTTATTAGCTGCTATCATTATTCCGTTAGGTGGCCCCAAAAGAAAAAAATCTGCAAGCGCAACAAGCCTAAGCACATTTGCAGTGAACGAAGAAGGTTACCTGGAGCATTACACCATTGATCCTGTTCAGGCCCATCCTGTACAATGATTTTCAAAATCGCTTAAATTGAAAAAAAAGCCTTTCATTTTGATAGGCTTTTTTATTTCCTGGCATGTGCTTATAAAATAAAAACTGCATTTAAATGAGCTAAACCTATAAATAAGCATCAACCCGTACAATGGGCATTCTTTTGGCAATAGGGTATGTACAGTTATAAAAACAATCCATGCTTGTAACTGAAATAAACTAAAAAAGAGAAATGGAAGATGAACGAATTATTATAAGGTCAGCTATTCCGTCTGACGTGGTCTTTGCCGACCAGATAATCCATGAAATGGAAAGTTCCGCAATAGCAAGGGGCTCGGGAATATCCAAAAGATCTGCAGCCTCTGTAATAGAAAAAATTGATGAGGGCAAAGCGATAGTGGCTGTAACAGAAAATGGCGAGTGGGTTGGTTTCTCCTATATAGAAACCTGGGACAATGAAAAATTTGTTTCCAACAGTGGTCTTATCGTATCGCCAAAACACCGTAATCAGGGTGTGGCCTCCCAAATTAAAACACAAATATTTGAATTATCCCGAACCAAATATCCGGCTGCAAAAGTATTCAGCATCACATCAGGTTTGGCCATTATGAAAATGAATTCCAAACTGGGTTTCGAGCCGGTGACCTATAGTGAAGTTGCGCAGGAATCAAAGTTTTGGGATGCTTGTAAAAGCTGTATTAATTACAATGTACTGCAAAGTAAAAACAGGTGCAATTGTTTGTGCACCGCTATGTTGTTTGATCCACAGTTAAACTAATTATTTATGGTTATGATAAAAGATTTGAATGAGCGGACAGATGTTTCTCCATTATGGACAGGCCTGCCTATGAACAACCTGCTTTTTAGTGAGTCGGTAAGTTTACTGCAACAATTAATAAAAACCCCTTCATTTAGTGGCAACGAAGGAGCAGTAGCTGATATTGTACAGCGATATCTGGCTGGTTACTCTATCAAAGTAAAAAGAAAAGGGAATAACCTTTGGTGCTATAATAAATACTATGATAGTACTAAACCCACCATTTTGCTCAATTCTCATTTAGATACAGTTAAGCCCAATGACGGTTATACCAATGATCCCTTTTGCCCGGAAATAACTTCAGGAAAATTATATGGTCTGGGTAGTAATGATGCCGGGGGATGCCTGGTGTCGCTCATAGCTACTTTCCTGCATTTTTATTGTTATCAGGGATTGGGGTTTAACTTATGCCTGGCAACAACTGCCGAGGAAGAAAATTCCGGCCAAAATGGAATCAAATCAATTTTGCCTTTGCTGGGTAAACTGGAGCTGGCCATAGTTGGCGAGCCTACCCTGTTGCAAATGGCTGTTGCCGAAAAAGGAAACCTGGTGCTGGATTGTATCAGCAACGGTCGTTCGGGGCATGCGGCGAGGGAAGAGGGAGATAACGCTATTCACAAATGTTTAAAAGACCTAGACTGGTTCAGAAATTATCAGTTTCCGCAGCAGCTTACAGGCTTGCCGCCGGTAAAAATGACCATCACCATTATCAAATCGGGTCTGCAGCATAATATTGTGCCATCTTTATGTGAATTTACGGTCGACATCCGGAATGATGATACCTATACCCAACAGGAGATTCTGGACACTATCAAAAAGAATGTATCATGCCAGATAATGGTACGTCCGGGATCATTAGGGGCATCTTCGGTTCCCATTGATCATCCTATCGTGAAGGCTGGTATAGCTATAGGATGCAAAACCTACAGTTCGCCTACCACTTCTGATCAGGCCTGGTTAACCATTCCATCGGTAAAAATAGGTCCTGGTGATTCTGCCAGGTCCCATTCTTCGGATGAGTTTATTTATCTGGAAGAGATCAAAAAAGGGATCAACACTTATGTGCGGTTATTGGAAACCCTGCCGCTGATGTTGATCAACAATCCAAACAAGTACAGAAATGAAATCAAACATATTAATAATTGACGACGAGGTTAAGCTCAGCGAATTATTGGCCCGTATACTTACCCTGGAAGGGTATCATGTGGTACAGGCCGCAAATGCCAAAGCAGGCATACGCATTGTTGAGCGTGAGGAAATTATGGTTGTGCTGAGCGATGTGAAGCTGCCCGACGCCAATGGGGTAGATTTGGTCAATAAGATCAAACAGATCAAGCCTTATATAGAAGTGATCAATCTTACAGCCTTTGGATCCATCAGCGATGGAGTTTTAGCCATCAAGAACGGAGCTTTTGATTATCTCACCAAGGGCGATGATAATGATAAGATCATCCCTATGGTAAGTAAAGCTATACAAAAGGCTAATTTACAATATCAGGTAAGTGAACAACAGGATCAGGTGGAGGCCCAGCACGGGTTCCCTATTGTTTTAGGTCGATCGCCCGCCATTTTAGAGGCTGTTGACCTGGCCAGAAAAGTAGCGAGAACGGATGCCACTGTTTTATTGCTTGGTGAAACAGGTACAGGTAAAGAAGTGTTTGCCGAAGCCATACATTACGAAAGCTTAAGAAAGGATAAACCTTTTGTAGCGGTTAACTGCAGTGCTTTTAGTAAAGAATTATTGGAAAGCGAGCTGTTTGGTTATAAGGCCGGGGCTTTTACCGGAGCCGTTAAAGATAAAAAAGGCTTATTTGAAGAAGCCAGTGGTGGAACCATTTTTTTAGATGAATTAGGAGAAATGAGTCATGACTTGCAAGCTAAATTACTGCGCGTACTGGAAAATGGTACTTTTATTAAAATTGGCGAAACCAAAACAACCAAAATAAATGTACGGTTGATAGCAGCTACCAACCGCGATCTGCAAAAGGAATCTGAGGAAGGGCATTTCCGGCTCGATCTGTTTTACCGTTTATCCGGGTTTTCTATTATGTTACCTCCTCTGCGTGAGCGGATAGGAGACATAGAAGTGTTGGCCCGGCATTTTATCAAAGTTTATTCGGGTAAGGTTAAAAAGAAAATGCCGGATGTGGATGCTACTTTTTTTAAGCTACTGAATCAACACAAATGGAATGGGAATATCAGGGAGCTTAAAAATGTGATTGAAAGGGTAATCATCCTGATGGATGAGCCCTTGCTTACCCCTAAACTATTGCCTTATGAGTTTCATAGTGGTAGCTACTATGATCTGGTAGCGCTTGACTTGCACAGCGTAGAGGGGCATCATATCAGGCGTATATTAAAATACACCAAGGGTAATAAAACCGAGGCCGCCCGGATACTTGGTATTGGCCTGGCCACACTGTACCGCAAAATTGAGGAATACCAAATATTCATGAACTAATCAAAATGAGAAAACCGTCTTAATAAAGTGAGACGGTTTTCTTCTAAGAGGCAATACTTAAAAAGTATAATTAAAACTAAGTTACTGATAATCAATTAGTATATATCCGGGGTGCCAATCTGGTATACCTATTGGCTACTAAGCCGCAAATAGCACTAACGTGGTTACGGCAGAATAATAAAACAAAGTTTTGCCCTGCCACAAAAATTAATAATATCCATATTCAAAATGAAAAAACTTTTATTGTCACTTCTTTTAGGCATAGTGTTAACTACTGCCTATTCCCAGGATCATGCAACTCCCTTAAACTTAAAAAAAGATAGTACCACGGTTAAGGATACTGTGAAAACCAAGGCTGAGCCTTTTGCCTTTGGTGATTTTACCTGGCTTAACGGTAACGACCGCAGGCACAAGGCCCTGCTTGATACTAAATACTTTACCGGCCGTTTCTTGCTCGATTTTAATTATACCGCATCAAACAATAACCCCATTGACCATACCGTAGTAGGTTCTACCGCACTGGCGCGTGATCATGAATTTGAAATTTCAACTGTGGCTTTTGGTGGCGACTTTCATTATGATAATATCCGGGCAAGCGTATTGACCCAATTTGGTACACGTGCTACGGTTGTGCCACGTAATGATTTTAGCGTAACACGTGGCCAATTTGACCTTTCAACAGCTTACCGCTATTTGAGTGAGGCCAATGCCGGTTATCATTTTAATGTACTAAATGGTATCAATGTGGACGCAGGTATATTTATGTCTTACATTGGTTTGTTCTCTTATTATAATGCCGAAAACTGGGCTTATCAACCTTCATTTACCTCCGATAATACGCCTTGGTTTTTCAATGGTATAAGGGTTCAGATATTCGTTTCCGATAAATTAAAGATTGAACCTTGGCTGATCAACGGCTGGCAATCATATGGTATGTTTAATAGCAGGCCAGGTATCGGTGGACAGATCTTATGGCGCCCTGTAGAGTGGTTCCAGGCATTGACAAATAACTACTACGGTGCCGATACTCAGGATAAACCGGGCCGTAAGCGCTTCCACACTGACAACAGTATTGAAGTACGGTATTACAAAAATAAGAATACGTTTGTAAATAGTGCCGCATTCTCCATAACAGGTGACCTTGGTGATGAAAAGGGCGATGGCGTTAATGGTTTTAGCTCGGACCCTGTTAAAGGACCGGCCCAATATTTTGCCAGCGGGATGATCTATCATAGGATGGTGATGAACCATGGACATCTTGGCTGGACTATCGGTGGAGGTATTATGAATAACCCTGGTCGTTACTTGGTTTTATATCCTACAGGCGATGCAAATCCAATTCCGGCTGTTAATACTGGTGCCATTGGTACACATCCTTTCACCGCTAATCCGGGAGATAAATTTAAGGCTTACGATTATTCAACAACAGTGGATCTGATGCCAAATGATTACCTGACCTTTAGAATGGAAGTTGTTCACCGCCATGCTAACGTGCCTTACTTTGCTGGCCACGGCGGTGTTACCTCACCTGACGGATATAACACAACTCCTCTGGCTGGTACTGACTTTGTCCCCGATCTGGTAAATTCAGAAACAAGGTTTATTGCCGCTTTATTAGTCCGTTTTTAATGGTTAATTAATCAAAATACAACAGGAAAAATAAAGTCAGTCAAAACACCGCTAAGCCTGCAATAATTTACACTCAAGAGTCGGGGTAAATTTAGTAAGGCTGAAGCCGGGGATTACAGCCCGGCTTCTTAAAGAAATACTATTAGTTTATAGTATCATTAAATAATAAAAAAATGAAAACATCAATCAAAGTGCTCGTCGTAGGGGTGATGATCTGTATACAGGGTATACGGTCACAAGCACAAGGTACAAAAAGTACCACCGGTATATATCTTAACGAACAGGATTACAAAGCAGGTAGGTTAAGTTACGCTCTTGATAAAAACGACAAACTCCAACTAAACGAGTTTTTAAATGGAAGATATGTATCGCTGATCTATCAGGGCAAAAAAATGAAGCTATCCAAAAGTGAAATATTTGGTTACCGTCAAAATAGTCAGGATTTTAGGTTTTATCAGAACGGAACTTATAAAATACTGGATACAGCCGGTTTCATGCTTTATAGCCGCCAGCAACTGACTCAACAAGGTAAAGGGTATGCCCCCGTTGAACGCTATTTTTATAGTGTGAGAACTGCAAATCCGGTATTAAATTTAACAATTGAAAATATTGATAAAAGCTTTCCTTCCCGGGTAGAGTTTCGTTATAGTGTTCAAAATTATTTCCGCGGGGATGCTGATCTCATGGCGTTTGATAAAGCTGATAATCAATACGAGATCAAATATCTGTTCTTTGCACATAAGCATTCCTAATAACCAATAAATTGTTCTTTAATTAACTATTGGCACCTATAATGAAAAAGGCCCGGTTTGTACCGGGCTTTTAACTTATAAAGTTACTCCATTACTTGTGATGGCCGATTTATGGTAAATGATCATCATTAGTAAATGAGAAATTCGTTTTAAGTCATCAATAAATCATAATCGGCAGTTTTTTAAAATTTCTTAAACTTTTCATAAATCCGGATCGTTAATCATTAACTGAAGGTTAATAAGTGTTTATCATTAAAAATCAGGAATTATGAAGATTTTTGTAGCTAATATTCCATTTTATGTGGGCGGTGTAGGCATCAGACAATTGTTTGAATTATTTGGTGCCGTGATAGCAGTAAAAATTATTACAGAACCAAAAACTGGTAAAAGCAAAGGCTTTGGTTTTGTTGAAATGCAGGATAATCAACAAGGATTGCAAGCGATCAAAGAACTTGATGGCAGTACTATTGGCGATCGGGATATTGTGGTTAAACTGGCCGATCAGCAGCCAGAAGAAGTACATGTACACAGACGTCCGCGTATCTTATTAAGGTAAACCGGCAAGCTTTTATCATTTAATTTTTTGGGTATTATTATGAACGAAATATTAACAATGGCAGAGCTTGCTGCCAGAACGTTAACTGTAAACGTGATACATTTACTGAAAAGCGAGATCGGGGAGCAGGGGATAGTGGCCGCTTTGGGTAACCAGGTGCTGATCAGTATTAGTAAAACCGACTTTGAGCAAAAACTAGGTAATCTCTTACAAAAGATCTATTACACCATCGATCAACATTTTCCGGTACGCCAGGATCATTTATCCGTCATTATACGTGATACCGATGCCCGGTACGAAAACGTATTTAAAATATGGAAATCTGCTTAAGACTTTTATTATTCAACTGCAATATTTTGTAACATACTATGCAAGGTATGGAAATGGCATGTTTCCATACCTTTAAAATTGCAGATCAATCCTTTATATCTACAAGTTTATTGCGCTAATGCGACGCAACTTTGTATTCATAAATAACAATAGTTATGAATACAAGCAGTTTTTTATTACTCCGGCTGGCCATTGGTACCAGCATGTTAGGTCATGGGTTGGTGCGCCTGCCCAAGCTTCAAACCTTTAGTCATTGGATGGTGGGCAGCTTTGTCAAATCTATATTACCTCAGGCACTGGTAATCCCCTTCAGTTATGTATTGCCTATTGCCGAATTCATCATCGGTCTGCTACTAGTTACCGGTTTATTTACAAAACCGGCCCTCATCGCCGGTAGCCTGGTAATGATCACACTTATTCTGGGAAGTTGTATGATTGAGAATTGGGAGGTCTTGCCATCTCAACTTATCCATGTTGCCTTTTTTACCATACTGTTGCAATTTATCAATAGTAACACCTTAGCGATCGATCAACTATTTTTAAAGCAACACTAAGCCATGGATACCCGTAGAGATTTTATTAAAAAGAGCGGTATTTTGGGTTTGGCCGGTGCTGTTCAACCCGCCACCGCAATTAACCTTTTACAAAACAGACAGCAAGCCCAACCTAAAACACATTGGGCCGATGGATCCCGCCTGGTCGTTTCCATATCCATGCAGTTTGAGGCTGGTGGGCAACCGGATAATGCCGAAAGCCCTTTCCCTCAGAATATGCAAAAAGGTTTCATTGATTTGCCGGGAGCAACCTGGTTTGCTTATGGCTACAAAGAAGGTATCCCCCGGATGCTTGATAATTGGGATAAGCTGGGCATTAAAGTAACCTCGCATATGGTAGGTACAGCGGTTTTAAAAAACCCGCAGTTGGCAAAAGAAATAGTACAGCGGGGGCATGAAGCTGCAGCACATGGCATGAATTGGGCGACAGAATACACCATGAGCTATGAAGAAGAAAAGAGGTTTATTAAAGATGGTGTTAATGCTATAAAAAAAGTGACGGGTTTTGATGCCATCGGATATAACGCCAATTGGTTGAGAAGGGGCGAAAACACGCTGAAAATATTGCAGGAATTAGGCTTCGTTTATCATATTGATGATCTGAGCCGCGATGAACCTTTTATTATTAAGGTAAGTGGTAAAGATTTTGCAGTTATTCCATATACGCTTAGATGCAACGATATCATGCTGATAGAAGGAAAGAATTTTTCGGCAGATCAATTTGTTAACCAGATTAAAATGGAATTTGATCAGCTTTACGCCGAATCAGAATATAAGCGCAGGCAAATGTCAATCAGTTTTCATGATCGTATTGGGGGTAGTCCGCAAATGGTTAAAGCTGCAAGCGATATCATTAAATATATCAAACAGCAGCCCGGTGTTGCCTTTAAACGTAAAGATGAAATTGCCCGTATGGCCTTGGAAGATAAAACCACGATAAGGGAATAATAAGATGTTCTTAAGGTATAAAACCGATCCCACTTAACTAAGTGGGATTTTTTGTTGAAACGTGTTTAAGAATTATGCAATGGTAACAGTTACGCCCGCGCTTTCCAGTGTGTTTACTACATGATCCGATACCTGCTCATCAGTAATGATCTGATCTATTTCATCAATATTACATATTTTACCAAAGCCGCGTTTCCCGAATTTGGTTGAATCGGCCAGTACAATGGTTTTGTTTGAAATGGCCATCATTTGTTTGTTTAAATGCGCTTCCATGGCATTGGTGGTGGTGAGGCCGTATTCAATATCAATACCATCAACTCCCAGAAACAGCATGCTGCAAAAGAAATCTTTCAGGATGTTTTCCGCATAAGCACCCATTACAGATGAGGAACTTTTTCTGATCATTCCACCCAGTTGCAGTACTTCAACTCCCGGAGTATGGATTAATTCAATGGCTACATTTAATGAAGAAGTAATAACAGTAAGGGCTTCTTTGGCTTGTATGCTTTTTGCAAAAGCTTGTATGGTTGTGCCCGAAGCCAGGATGATGGAATCATTAACCCCGATCAAACTAGCAGCCGCTGCCCCGATACGCATTTTTTCGTTCGAATTTATTTTTTCCTTTTCGTTTACCGGCTTATCTGTAGTGTAGGGATTGCTTTGTGTAGCACCGCCATGCGTGCGAAAAAGCAAGTGTTTTTCTTCCAGATATTTCAGATCCTTCCTGATGGTTACGGAAGAAACTTTCAATTCTTTACACAGGTCAACTACCTCAACATAGCCTTCCTTTTGCATTTTATTGATAATATACTGGTGTCGCTCTGTTAAATTGATCATAGATCATCAATCAAATTTGTATGGCCAAATTACAAATTATGAACATCAAATCTCAACAAAGTATACTATTAACTGCTTCAATGAGCTAATGATTCCTAATTGTTGTATGTGATGTATGCTTTAACTTATTATTAGGTTAATGTTTTTAATATTTTTTTCTGGTAGTGTTAATGTAGTGGTACATAAATAAAAAAGTGAATGGTAATATCAAAAATTCCTATCTATATTTAGGTCCCAATTAACTATAAACTTAAATAGTAAAGTGCATAAAATTATTAACGGTAATCAAATTCAGCAATTGATTGCAGGCGAAGAGTCTGCATTTGATGCTATCTATGAAATGTACTGTGAAAAAGTTTACAGACTGGCATTCAGGTTTTTAAAAGACAGAGAACAAAGTGAGGAGATTGTTCAGGAGTGTTTTATAAATCTTTGGATGAGCAGAGAGAAACTGAATCCCGAAGGAAATATGTGGCTATACATTTATGTAATAGCCAAAAGATTATCGCTAAATGCGCTAAGGCAAATTTACCAGTCGAGAGAATTCGCCGATAAATTGATCGGACGTATAGCAACTATGCATAATGATACAGAAGAAGATCTGCTGGTAAACGAACTGGAGCAGTTTACAGAAAAGATCATTAAAAAATTGCCAAAGCAACAGCAGCTGATATTCAGACTGAGCCGCGTAGAACACCTGTCGCACAAAGAAATAGCCGATCAATTACATATATCGCCCAATACTGTAAAAAATCATATGGTGGAGGCGCTCAAAACTTTAAAATCTCATTTGCAATACTCAGACCTCATCTATTTTTTAGTTCTGTTTTTCTGGATATAAATTTTTTTTATTTCTGACTAGTCCTATCCTCTGGTTAGTGTGTTCTCTACATACCAACCCCGTTCTGGGGTAATATAAACCATAGTATATGAACAAGGATAAACTCGAGCGTTTATTACAACAGTATTTTAATAATACAATAACTGATACTGACTGTATTGAGTTGCTTGATTATCTGCGTAATAACGATCCGGACGAAATAGCTAAAGCAATAGACGAACGGTTATTGGCACTGGAAGAAGGGCCGGAATTTAATCGTTTTCAGGCTAAAAAAATTTTGGAGCGCATTAAATCTGATGCCAGGTTTATAAACCAGACTGATGAACAGGATGAGGATAAGCCTGTAAGTAAATGGTACAACAATTGGATAAAAGTTGCGGCCATCCTTATTTTTTTTAGTACTGTTGGCTTTTATTTTTTATTTAACGGATATCATAAAGTAACAAATCAGGATAATCTGGCTGCGGCTAAATCTTCTGAAATTCTACCGGGCAGCACCAAAGCAACATTAACACTGGCCAATGGAAAAGTTATTTTATTGGATAATGTAGCCGACGGAACGCTAACAAAATCAGGTCGTACAGTAATTAATAAAGCACATAACGAAGGCCTTGTTTATAACACGCAGGCAGACAATAATAAAACAGTCCCCAGTACCGATACCGTATATAATACCTTGACTACCCCCCGCGGAGGTGAATATAAAGTAAAGCTTCCTGATGGTACCAATGTGTGGTTAAACTCTTCTTCTTCTTTGAGTTACCCGATTGAGTTTGCGGGCAACGAAAGACATGTGAAGCTTACCGGTGAAGCCTATTTTGAAGTCGCTAAAAATAAGGATAAGCCCTTTTACGTGTGTGCTAATAATGTATGTGTGAAAGTTTTAGGCACACATTTCAATATCGCTGCCTATAATGATGATGCCGAACTAACTACTACTTTGTTGGAGGGCTCTGTTCTGATTACAAAAAATAGTAAACAACGTTTATTGGCACCTGGTCAGCAGGCTGTAATAAGGAACAATGCCGATTTGATTAGTGTCGCTGATGCCAGCATCAATCAGGTTATGGCCTGGAAAAATGGATATTTCGTATTTAATGATGACAACATTAATACCATCATGAAAAAGTTATCACGCTGGTATGATGTGGATATCGAGTATCAGGGCAGCTTTGAGAACCTGCGTTTTGGGGGCACATTTTACCGCTCTAAAAGCATTAAAGAATTGTTGAATAATCTGGAAAAAATAGGAAAGGTACACTTTAAAATTACAGGAAGGAGGATTATAGTTATGCAATAAATCTACATTCCAATTTCTCACATATTATTATCTGGAAGTAAACCAGGAGCGTTTCGGACCGCCCCTGGTGTCAGCCACGATCTGGCTATGACAGATAATGAAATTAATTGCAGCGAATACAACCACTTAATTAATAAACTGACATTCAAATGTATAAAAATTTTACTGCATTTACTTGCGGCAAACAACGTGGGTGCCTATATAAACCTGTGCTTATCATGAAACTAACCCTGATTTTGCTAACGGCCACTTTTTTACAGGTAACAGCAGCAACTTATGCGCAGAAGGTTACATTGAAGGCTGAAAAAAGCAATCTGAAAGAAGTATTTGAGCAAATACAAAATCAAACTGGTTATGATTTTTTATATAACTCAGATGATTTGAAGTTTGCCAAGCCTGTAAGTCTTGATCTAAAAAGCGTCCCTTTAAAACAGGCACTTGATATGTGTTTTGAGAATCAATTACTCACCTATGTAATTGAAAATAAAACCATATTAATCAGTAAAAAAACAGGCCAGAACGATAATATAAAGCCCCCGAAAAAAGTCACGGGAAAAGTTACCGATAATAAGGGTTTTCCCTTGCCCGGGGTAACAATTAAGGAGAAGGGCACAAAAACAGGTGTTGTGACGGACAATAATGGAAATTACAGCATTAATGTGAGCGATGATAATGCCATACTGGTTTTTAGCTTTGTTGGGTTTGTAACACGAGAAATACCGCTTAATGGTAAACCACAACTCAATATAACACTCGAAGATAACCCAACGGATCTGAACGAAGTTGTAGTAGTAGGTTATGGCACGCAAAGGAAAGAATCTGTTACCGGAGCCATTACCTCTATTGGTACCAAAGATCTGGTGCAATCACCAACCGCGAACTTGAGTAACGCGTTAGCCGGTCGCTTATCTGGTTTAACCGCTATTCAAACTTCAGGTAAACCAGGTGATGACAACTCAACCTTGTACGTGCGTGGTGTTGGAACCTATACCGGTGTAACCGCTCCATTGATCATGGTTGATGGTGTTGCCCGCGATACCTATAACGATATCGACCCCAACGAGGTTGAAACAGTAAGCATACTTAAAGATGCTTCTGCCACGGCAGTATATGGTGTTCGTGGTGCCAATGGTGTCATCCTGATCACCACCAAGCGCGGTAAAGAAGGCGCTCCGAAAGTAAGCGGTACGGCTCAAACGGCTATATCACAATTTTCCAGCATGCCCAATTTTGTTAATTCATATCAATACGCATCATTATTAAATGAGCAGAGTTATGAAAATTATTGGATTCAGCACTCCAAAGACGCTGATATAAAAACATGGAGCGATTTTGCTCAGAAAAGAGATGCTAACTGGATAAAAGAGGCTACCATCTATTACTCGCCAGAGGATCTGAAATATTATCAGAATGCGCATACACCAACTGTTAATGGTAAACCAAACCCTTATTATGATCCATATGGGCACCCTGATCAGGATTGGAAAAAACAGATCTTCAATAAGTTTACGCCACAAACACAGTACAATGTTAACATCACCGGAGGTACTCCATCTGTAAAATACTTTGTGTCCTTAGGTTATCTTAAACAAGGGGGCTTATTTAATACAGATTACATGCCTTTTGGTGATGATATGCAGTTCAAGAAAAAACGCTACAATTTGCGTTCAAATCTTGATTTTGATGTCAACAAAAACTTCAGAGTATCGGTTGATATTGCTACGCAGTATGTAACCATAACAGGTATGGATAATGACGAGTATACCTGGGAAAAACGTATTCTATGGTCGTCACCGCTTGGGTCTCCTGGTATCATCAATGGTAAATTTGTAGTGCCTTTTAGCAATCAGAACGAACAGCTCAACCCGTTATATGCCATTGCCAACAGCAACAATTATAATATCAATACCAATAGTACTTTAAACTCTTCTATTAAATTAACACACAAACTCAATTTTATTACCGAAGGTTTGTCTGTCAATGCCAGAGGTGCTTATGATAGTTATTTTCAGGATCGCTCCTATGGAAAATATACTCCATTACTATATGGAGTAAGGCCTAATCCTAATGGCGATAAGTTAAACCCTATTCTGGTACAACTCACTAATGATGTTGCACCTATGCGATCAACTGATTATTATACCCAAAAATGGCGTAAACTATATGGGGAATTCTCAATTAATTACAATCACACTTTTGCCAAAAAGCATGCTGTTTCAGGTTTGATATTGGCGAATGCCGAGAAACGGTATGATCCGACCTATGTACCCGATCTTCCGCATGCTTATGAAGGCGCGGCTGCAAGGGTAACCTATGCTTACGACAACAGATACCTGGCTGAGTATAACATGGGTTATAACGGTTCTGAAAATTTTCCCGAAGGTAAAAGATTTGGTTTCCTGCCGGCTTACTCATTAGGCTGGATAGCCAGTAACGAATCCTTCTTTCCCAAAACCGATTATGTAACCTATCTGAAAATCAGGGGTAGTTTAGGTAAAGTGGGTAACGATGGTATATATATACCTGGTAGCAACCCTCCGCAATTAGCTCGCTACCTATACCTGCCAGATACCTGGAAATATGGCGACAGCTACACCTTTGGGACATTAAACGACCGCAATACAGTTCAGGGAGCCATGGAAAGTGTATTGGGTAATCCAAACGTTACCTGGGAAGTTGCTACTAAATCAAATATAGGTTTAGAGGCACACCTGTTTAACGAGCGAGTTACCGTTACCTTTGATCATTTTAACGAGCATCGTAAAAATATCCTTTCTTACAGAGGAAGCGTTCCGGGCATTGTTCAGGCAACCTTGCCTCCATACAACCTGGGTGAGGTTAAAAACTGGGGTAACGAGATAGAGATTACTTATAATAGTAAGCCCGGCAAATTTACCTGGTGGGTAAAAGGTAATGCCTCAACCAACAAAAACAAAATTATTTTCCAGGATGAGGCTGTTGCACCCGGTCAAGAGTATAATGCGGCTACCGGTCGCCCTATCAATCAGGGATCATATCTGCAGGCTAATGGATTGTATACTTCATGGGCGCAACTCTATGCCATTGATGGTAATGGTAATCCAATACTGTCAAGTCCGGTTAGGGCATTGGATAAAAACGGGAAGCCTTATGTAAACTCTTCGGGGCAACCGGTTTATCAGAAAGATCTGGGTTATGCCGGGGCGCCTTTGCAACCGGGCGAGGTTAGACTGGTGGATGTTAACGGCGACGGTATCATTAACGAAAAAGATTATGTGCGTACTGGTAAAACCGATATCCCAGAATTGAGTTACGGTCTTTCATTTGGTTTCAACTATAAAGGATTCGACTTTTCTGCATTGTTGCAGGGTGTGGGTGGTGTAGCTAAATACGCTATGCAGGAGTTACACTTCAACAAGCAGCAATCGCTTTTTGATGTCGATCTGAACCGCTTTACTCAGGAACGCTATGATAATGGCGACAGGATCGATTTCCCTATTGCTGCCTATAATCAGGCGGCGGCCTATAGCACTTTTTTCCTGAAAAGCACATCGTACCTGCGATTAAAAAATATGGAGATAGGGTACACGCTAAAACCAAGCTTTTTGAAAAAAGTGGGTATTAAATCTGCGCGTTTTTATGTGAATGGGCTGAATTTGTACACATGGTCTCCTAATAAAATATGGGGCGATCCCGAAAATCTAGGCTACATCGGCTATCCGTTAACCCGAACTTATAACGCGGGTTTAAATGTTAATTTTTAATCAATTAATAGCTAAATGATGAAAAGAATAAATATACTCCTATTGCTTTTAATGGCGGTTATAGGTGGTTTGTCGATAACAAGCTGTAAAAAAAGCTTTCTGGAGAAACCCAAAGGAGGATCAGTAACCGTTGATACTATTTTTGATAGCAAAAACCAGGCACAGTATGCGGTGGCAGAAATGTATTATCTATGTGTAAGAGGCTATTTTCCTCAAACTTATGATGGTTGCCGTCCTGAAGCTATTACAGATCAGCTTTATATCATACACCCGGCTTATGACTGGGCTTCAAATACCATTGGTACAGGGACATATATTACCGGTAACATGAGCGCCGATGCTAACTGCGACTATGGTTTTGGCGCAGATAATGGCCCGGGATATGGTTGGCACTATAAAGGTATAAGACAGGCCAACCTGGTACTGAAAAATATCAACAAAGTTGCGGATGCTGATGAAAATTGGAAGACGGATGTAAAAGGCCAGGCTCTTTTTTGCCGTGCCATGCAGCATTTTGAAGCATTCAGATATTATGGAGGTATCCCTATTGTAAATAAAGCTTTAGAAGGAGACTCGAAGATCGCAGTACCGCGCAGTTCAGTACAATCAGTAGTTGACAGTGTTGTTAAATGGTGCGATCAGGCTGCAGGCATGCTGCCCGCTACCCGTCCCTCTGCCGATTTTGGAAAGGTTACCAAGCTGGCTGCCCTTGCATTAAAAGCCAGGATATTGTTGTATGCTGCAAGTCCGCTTTATAACACACCGGCCAATTTAAAAGCGGAAGTAGCAGGTGCTCGTTTTGGCGATAGCCGTGATACCGTATTGGCTTATCCAAATTATGATCAGGAGCGTTGGAATAAAGCGGCCAAGGCCTGTAAAGATGTAATAGACAATGCGGGAGGCGCTGGAGTATCGTTATTCAATACCGGGAAACCTTTAACAACCGGAGAAACCTATGCCACACTTGGCGACTACGAATCGGTATGGAACGTATTTGCTAATCAGGAAATGATATTGGTGAACACAGCCAATCAGGCGGGTAGTGGCTTTGTATGGGGACAGTATTTATCCTCAAAGCTACGTTTGGCTCAGTGGGGGGTTAAAAACAACGTACCTGTTGAGTTCATACAACAATATGAAAAGAAGAATGGTACCAAATGGACTCTGCCCGCTACTGGCGCCGATTTACCGGTTGATATTAAGGCCCTTGATCTCGACCCCCGCTTTTACCAGACTATTGCTTACGATGGAATGTACTATAGCAGCCAGCGTGGTGTTTTAGCTTATTATAAAAAAGGCGATTATCCAACCGATGGTAATTTAGCCAGCAGTGATGCCGGGGTTGATGGTTATGCCACAGAGGTATACAAGTTTGTTGCCCGTGTAGATAACATGACCGACAATCACCTGGCCTGGCCTGTATTTCGCTTAGCTGAATTTTATTTAAGTTATGCCGAAGCCTTGAATGAATACCAGGGTCCGGGCGGCGATGCTACCAATTATCTTAATCTGATCAGGGTAAGGGCCGGAATGCCTGAGAAGCACCCTGCTGATGCCAGTTCATTCAGGGATGCTATCCAAAATGAGCGTACTATTGAATTGGCTTATGAAGGCCACCGGTATAATGACCTTAACCGCTGGCTGAAAGCAAAATCGGTATTAAACGGCACTTTGCATGGTATACAAACCACTGCCAGGAAGGGCGCAGACGGGCAATTAAAACGAACCTGGCAGGTAGTGCCTTTTGTTGCCAGAGTATTTCCTGCAAAATACTATTACGTTCCGTTCCCAAGTAAAGAGATCAGTTTAAGATATCTGGGTACGAAGGCGTGGGATGGACAAAATCCAGGGTGGTAATCAGCTATACACATTAACAAGTAATGAGAAAAATGAAAAAAGAATATATAACCCTTTTTGCATGGATTTTTACGTTCTGTAGTTTTTCTGCCGCTAACGCGCAAACTACGAATGTTACTCAGGCAGATTCCACTAGAAACAGCAATAATGCTACAAAAGCCATAATTGATGGTGGAATAAAAACTGAAAGATCCTGGAGAAATACAGGCGCGGTTTTTACCCTTCCGGGTGAAGATCTGACCCACATGACCGTAGGTAATTTATTAAACACACTTCAGGGGCGGATTCCTGGCTTAACCGTAGTAACCGGATCTGGCGAGCCAGGCTACGATAACCCCACACTTTATGTGCGTGGCCAAAGCAGCTGGAATATAGCCGGGAACCAGGTACTCATCTACCTGGATGGATCACAGGTTGATATGGGAGCTATAAGTGGTTTATCAGCCTATGAAATAGAATCGGTAACCCTGTTAAAAGATGCGTCGGCACTGGCCGTTTATGGTTTACAGGGTGGAGCAGGTGTATTAAGCATCAAAACTAAAAGAGGTGCGGTGATACCTAAAACCCAGATAACCGTTAATGGCCGGTATGGAATACTCAGCGCTATCGATCTGCCTACAGTAATGGATGCTTATGGCTATACAACAGGTTACAATCAGGCACTCAAAAATGATGGCTTGCCTATCAAATATCCTAATCCTGAGTTATATAAGGCGTCTAATGATCCATATCACCCTAATGTGAACTGGTATGATGAACTGCTTAAAAAAACATCAACTATTCAGGATTACAATTTTTCTTTCAGGGGTGGCAATGCCACAGCCAAGTATTACGTGCTGATGAACTATACCAACTTTGAAGGTTTATATAAAAATGCCGATATCATCGACAAAGACTTTGGCACAAATGCAAAGTATACCAAACTGAACCTTCGGGCCAATGTAGAGTTACAACTGAACAAGAATCTCTCGGTAATGGCCAATATCAGCGGCATAACCGAAGATAGAAATACACCATCAGGCTTTGCCGCCGGTGACGTGTTCAATGCGCTGATGTATTTACCCGCTTCGGCCTTCCCGGTAAAAAACCCGAATGGTTCATGGGGCAATAACTCTGTATATAATTTTAACCCGGTTCAGCTTTTACAACAAAACGGGGTATACAGTTCCCATACCCGCACCCTTCAAACCACCTTTAGCTTTACACAGAAACTGGATGCTATAACCAAAGGCCTGGATTTGCGCGGACTGGTTGCATTTAGTAATCAGTATGTTGGTGTGTATCAAAAGCTTTTCTCGGTGCCTTCTTATGAAATTGTAAAAGATGCAAATGATCAGCCGGTAATATCAGGAGGGAAAGTTGTTTATAAAACAATAGGCACCATCAGCCAGTCAAGTAATGATAACGGTGGCCCATTCTGGAACCGGACAACCGTACAGGTTGGCTTTGATTACGATCGGAGTTTTGGCAAACATACTTTTACAGGTATGATCATGGCCCGCAGACAGGGCTATAGTCACAACGGTTTAACTTACCAGGTACGTACGCAAGGCTTATCAGGTGATTTAACCTATGATTATGATCAAAAGTACATTGTTGATTTTTCCGCCGCATACAACGGGTCTGCTGATTTTGCACCCGGTAACCGGTATGGCTTTTTCCCCGCTGTTGGTTTGGGCTGGATAGTATCTAAGGAAGACTTTTTGAAAGATAACAGTGTCATCAATTTTCTGAAATTAAGAGCTTCTTACGGCTCCACAGGTAATATCAACGAGAATTACAGGTTTCTGTATCAACAATTTGCAGTAGGTTCTCCCGGATGGATAACGGGGACTGCTAATACCTATCACGGAGGTTTGGCAGAAGGCCCCTTTACCAATGCCGATGCTGCCTGGGAGAAGAAAACCACGCTTAACATTGGTGTTGATTGGGTGTTATGGAAAAAGTTTTCGGGTACAATTGACGTATTTACAGAAAAACGTACCGGCATCCTTGAGATCCCATCAGCTGGTGTGCCTGATTATACTGGCTTTAACTTGCAATATGCTAATACTGGCGAAGTTCATAATAAAGGAATTGAGGCTTCTCTTAAATTTGATGAAAAGCATCGCAATTTTGAATACTATGTTGGTGGATCGGTAGCCTTTGCCCGGAATAAAATAACCAAGAGATCTGAAGCCCCACAGCCTTATAATTACCTGTACACCCAGGGCTATCCTCTTGACCAAATGCGCGGATTAGTTTTCAAGGGTTTCTACCAGCAGTCTGATTTTGATGCTAACGGTAACTTAAAGCAAGGGGTACCGGCCTCATCTTATACCAATGTTAAACCAGGCGACCTAAAATTCGCCGATCAGGACGGCAATGGTATCATCAATGATTATGACAAAGTTCCTTTAAATTACACCAAACTCCCCGAAATTACTATCGGCTTTAACCTGGGTTTCAAATTTAAAGGATTTGATTTCGATGCCTATCTGCAGGGTGTAATGCACCGTACAGTGAGTTTGCTTGATGATGCGCCTTATTATATTAAACCATTTGTAAACAACAATAACATTACCGCATTTTCTGCAAACAGCTGGACTCCTGAAAATGCTACTACGGCTACATCACCACGCCTCTCCACCTTGAGCAATGCCAATAACACCCAGGCTTCTGATTTCTGGATGCGCAATGGCAATTTTCTAAAACTTCGGAGTGTTGAGCTGGGCTATACCTTACCTCAAAAAGGTTTTTTAAAGAAACTTGATGCTGTACGGGTATTTGTCAATGGAACCAACTTATTTACATGGGATAAAATTGATGATCTGGAGGCCGAACGCCTTTCGATGGGATATCCTTTAATGAAAACTGTAAGTTTTGGAATGAAAGTGAAATTGTAGTATAAACAATTGTAATTACAAGGAAATGAAAAAAAATAGATATATAATAGCATTACTGGCCATGGGTACGCTGCTTTACTCCTGTAAGCGTGATTATCTGGATGTGCAAACTTTACAGGCCGGTGTTACTGTTGATAAACTTTACAGCAACTATACCTATGTACAGCAACAGGTTTGGAATACTTATAGTTACCTGCCCGATGGCTTTGCCAACCTGGATATGGAGGCAGCTACCGATAATGCAGAAGCGACCAACCCTTTAGATACATCGCAAATCTATAACACCGGTACCTGGAATCAGTACAATAACCCTGCTGATGTTTGGGCCCGGAACTTTAAAGGCATAAGACAAGCCAATCTTTACCTGAAAAATAAAAGCGCGGTTGATATTTCCTATATTAAAGATAAGATCACATCGACAGATTCAACCGCTTATTTTAACGCCCGGAATAACATTAAATTTATGGAAGGCGAAACACTTTTTTTAAAAGCGTTTTTCTACTTCGAGTTGGTTAAGCGTTATGGAGGTGTACCTATTTTTGATCAGCCGTTTGATTATGATGATGCCAACACCTGGAAAAATGCACAAAGAAACTCTCTTGACGAGTGTCTAAAATATATTGTTTCCTTATGCGATAAGTCGGCAGCTATTATACCTGCTAACCTGAGCCCTTATTCATGGTATGAGGCAGGCCGTGTTACGCAAGGGGCAATAAAGGCGCTAAAAGCAAAAGCTTTGTTATACGGGGCCAGCCCGCTTTTTAAAGATAATGGTTCAACGGTAACATGGGCCCAGGCTGCTGCTGCTGCACATGATGTAATAGCTTTGGGCACCTATTCGCTCGATGCTAATTATGCCAATTTATATGGAGCAAATAGCACAACCTCCGCCGAGCTTATATTTTATAGGCGTTATGGTGCTATCAATACTGTGGAATATGCTAATTACCCAATTGCATTTCAGAATAGCAGAGGTAAGAGTATTGCACCGACTGAAAACTTTGTAGAGAGTTTTGAAGTGCTTCAAAAGGACGGCTCGGGTAATATAACCGGTGCGGTGCCCTTTAGCTGGAATAATCCGGATCAGGCTGCAAACCCCTATCAGAACCGTGACCCCCGTTTTGCTGCCACCGTGGTATATAATGGATCTACATTTAAATCTACCGCTATCGAAACATTTACCGGTGGTAATAGTGGTTTGCCAAAACAAAATGCCACTAAAACAGGCTACTACCTGTCAAAATGGGTCAATCAATCTATCGATTTAGTTAATAACACTACAGCCAATCATGCCTGGATCTATTTCAGGTACGGCGAGCTCCTGTTGAATTATGCAGAGGCCATGTATAATGCTTATGGCACCGATGCCGATCCGCAAGGATATGGAATGACTGCCTCACAGGCCCTCAACAAGGTAAGGCAACGTGTAAAAATGCCGGTATTAACAGCGCTGAGCCAACAAGCTATTGAACATGAGCGTAATGTGGAATTGAGTTATGAAGATCAGCGTTTCTGGGATGTCCGCAGATGGAAAGAAGGTTCCGTTTATTTCAAAACTCCGGTAAGCCGTATCGAGATCACGAATACCGGAGGTTCAAATAGCTATGCAGTTAAGCAATTGGAAGCACGGGTATTTGACGAAAAAATGAATTGGTTCCCGATTCCGCAAAGCGAGATCGCGAAAACCAATTGGAAGCAAAACCCAGGTTGGTAATAGTATACGGATCATTATGCAGACAAAGTATAATGATCCCTCTTAAATATTAAGAATTAAAAAAATATTTTATGAAAATTCATGTATCATCAATATTAAAATGGGCTGCCTGCATGGTTTTGATCCTCGCTTCCTGCAAACAGGAATACCTGGAAGGCGTAAAATCAAACCCGGCGGTAAAAGTTTATTTACCCCAGGCCGAAAAGCCGAATGGACTTGTAGACGTAATTACTGACAGCAAACTGGTTGTTGACAGCACGGCTGGGACGGCTAATTTTTCTGTGCCTGTTTATCGTGGCGGCGAGTCTAATTTTAATGCTTTAACGGTAGATGTGAGCGTTGATAATGCGGCGATAGCAAGTTTGGTTTCATCAGGTGCTTTGCCTGCCAATACCGTTATACTTGATCCCGCTGATTATACAATATCACCAAAAGATTCTGTTGTGCTTGATAATCATATTATGAAAGGGAGTATCATACCTAAAATAAAGATAGCCTCTATGTCAAAGTATGGAGGAAAAACGGCCGCCTTAGGTATAAAAATAGCCAACTCATCAAAGCAGGAGGTAAACACCGATATGAACAAGGTCATTATTTATTTTAATGTAGACCAGTTGCTGGATGCAGTTACTCCGATAACTAATATGGTTGATAAAACCAAGTGGACGGTTTTAAAGATCGCTTCGAATGACAATGTAACCTTTACGGTTAATAACGACGGAAGCATATTGGCAGCAGGAGGTAACGGCGGGCATCAGGGTGTTTATCAGCCATTCCAGGTTAGGGCCAATAAGAATTATAAAATTGATTTTAATGTAAAGGGACAGGGTGCCACCAATACCTGGTTTGAGGTTTACCTGAGCACCGTAGCGCCAACTCAGGGTACAGATTATAACAGCGGTGGCATACGTATGGCACTAAATACCTGGACAGGTTGTGGAAACACGCCTTTTAACGGTTTGTTATCGGCCGTTAAATGTGCCGGCAGTGGTAATGTGGTTTCATTTCCTAACGCTGGTACCGTTTGGCTGGTTATAAAATCCGGAGGGGATAATCTGGGCACAGGAGGTATAAAATTGACTAACATTGATTTTAGAAGGGTTGATTAACCTATGATATTGATAAACTCTTTTTGAGATATAGTTGATATAATATATTGATACAGCGTCCCGGGGTGAGATACGGGGCGCTTTTTTGTTTTAAAAAATTCTTAATGGTCATATCATCTCAGTCATTATACTCATTTGTTTGATTATTTATCACAAATTATCAAATAGTGGTATCTTGAAAAAATGTTAAATAAGAAATTCATAGGTCTAAGCAGCATATTGTTTGTTATGATTGTTTGGGGAAGCAGTTATCCTGTAACCAAGATCATTATCAATGATGTTGCTCCGTTAACACTTGCTTTTTGCCGTTGTTCTGTGGGGGCTGTTACTTTACTGCTTACTTTTTTTATTACTAAAGATAAGCCGATCAGAGCCTATTTGATAGGTGTACCCTGGCCCTACATCATATTTATGGGTTTATCAGGCGTTACCTGCTTTTATACCCTTTTCAATCTCTCGGCTCAAATGACATCGGCGTCAGTAGGTTCTTTAATACAGGGCTTTATACCGGTTTGTATAGCTTTATTTGCCGCTGTATTCCTTAAAGAAAAACTGTCTGCTGTGCAGGTTATCGGGATAATTGCCTCTTTAATTGGTGTAATGCTGATCGGCTTTTTATCAAGCGACAATAACACTGATACGCGGAATAGTATAACCGGTAATCTGTTAATGATTGTTGCTGTAGTTTCCTGGGCTGCATATACTATTATGTCCAAAAAAGCGGCCCATTTCAACCCTTTATTAATAACCAGCTTGAGTACCCTTGTTGGTTCAGCATGTTTATTACCAGCCGCCATATTTGAGAACCGGTACACAGGTTGGCCTGTTATTCACCTTAATTCGTGGTTAGTTATCCTGTATCTTGGTGCGGTATCCTCCGGTATATGTTATTTTCTTTATAGTAAGTCTCTCCGGTTGTTAACAGCTTCGCAGGTTGGAAATTTTGCTAATCTTGACCCCGTAGTTGGATTGCTCATTTCGCTTATTTTTTTAAATGAGCATATTAATATTTTGCAGATAGCTGGTGCTGTTTTAGTTTTAGGTGGAATTGTGCTAAGCACCAGAAGAAGTCAATTAGCCAATTAAGATATATTATATCGATGAAAGTAAAACGAATTGTTACTAATATCAACACGCCTGATGTTGCGGAAGCCAAACGTTTCTACCAGGAGGTATTAGGGCTTGATCTGATAATGGATCATGGCTGGATAGCAACATACGGCTCTGATGAAGAGATGAACATCCAGATCAGCTTTGCATTTGAGGGGGGATCGGGTACGCCGGTTCCGGATATTTCCATAGAAGTTGATGATATTAACGCTGCGATTGAACGGGTGCGTAAAGCAGGATTCGGCATAGAATATGGACCGGTTGACGAACCATGGGGAGTAAGGCGCTTTTATGTACGTGATCCATTTGGCAAGCTGATCAATATACTTGCGCATCTGTAGTATTGTTAATCTATTATCGGATAATAGCCACCCATCCGGATAAGGGTTTACTGCCATTTTTTAAGTCGATGATATAATAGTAAGTACCCGGTGGTACCTGGCTGCCATGATAAGTGCCATCCCACGGCGTGCCATAGCCGTTGGTATGAAATAAGGCCTGTCCATAGCGATTAAATATGTTAACTGTACAATTTGGATAATTAACCAGGTCGTCAATTTTCCATACATCGTTAAAGCCGTCACCATTGGGTGTAAATGTATTGGGAATATGAATGGGGCTTATTACGGTAACCGTAACCGGTACTATGGTTTGGCAATTGAGCGATGAGGTAGCCGTGAGATAATAAGTAGTAGTAACACCTGGAAATGCCAGCGGATATGGCGTAGTGGTACTATTAAGACCAAATGAAGGCGACCAGCTTAAAGAAACGATATCTCCGGATAGCTGTGGGTTTAGCGTAACACTTTCGCCCAGTTTTATGGTAGGGTTTTGATCAAAAACAATCCCCGGCGCAGGGTTAATATGAACTTGTATGGGCAAACTGGTTTGCGGTACGGTACAACTTGCGTTATTGGTTGTAATGCAGGTAACTACATCATCATTTTGTAAATTGTTACTGCTAAAAGTTGACTGGTTTGTTCCGACGCTAACACCGTTTACCTGCCATTGATAGCTGTTAACAGAAGTGCCATTAGGTATCGTTGCCGTAAAATCAATGGATTTGCCGGCACATACAGTAGCATCGGCCGGCACGGAACTTATGGTGGATGTAATTCCCGCCTGTGGAGAGGTAGAGTTAATAGAACTTAATACCGTTACCGGAACATCGATAGAAACCGTACCGCCCAGCATGGCGGGTGTATTGGTATTGCCGTTATTATTGCCAACTATGCCATTCCCCGCAATGGTGGTAAGCTGCCCAGAAGGGGTTATACGTACAATACGCTCATTATCGGTATCAACTACGATGAGGTTGCCAAACGGATCCAATTTGATGCCGATAGGATTATTTAAAGTAGCTTTATCGTTGGGGTTAGTTGTTGACAGTACAAGTGTAATAACCTTGCCCGATGGATCGATCTTGCGGATAGCGTTATTCTTTGAATCAGTTATATATAAATTCCCCAGATTGTCCCTGGTAATGCCTTTAGGCTGATTAAAGCTTGCCGCGGCACCTATACCATCCGTAAACCCCGAGCCGTCATGACCTGCTATTATGGTTATGGTTCCATCGGGAGCTATTTTTTTAATAGCGCTGGTATAATCGGTTATATATAAGTTTCCGAGCGGATCTGTAGTTACGCCTACAGGGTTGTTTAATTTGGAAACAGAGGAGGGCGCGGTAATAGTAGTAACCATTCCGCCAGGCGTTACCTTGCGGATCAGGTAATCGCCCTGAGTGATATACAAATTACCGGCAGCATCTATAGTGATACCTTTTGGATCCTGGAAGCTCGCGGCTGTGCCCAGTCCATCAAGAGTTTGGTTCTGCCCGTTACCTGCTATAGTGGTAACGGTACCATCAGGTGCTATCTTCCGTACGCGGTCATTCTCGTCAATTACATACAGGTTCCCCGAAGGATCGATAGTAATGCCGTTAAGTACTTTAAATTTTGCCGTAGTGGCGTTACCATCGGCATAGCCACAGCCACTGCCACCCGCAAAAGTTGTTACGGTGCCATCACTCGCTATCTTTCTGATGCTGCAGCTATAACCATCCGCTACATAAATATTGCCGGCCGCGTCGGTTATCGCGTCAGAGGGTACGCTAAAAGTTACAGCCTGTGGATTAGGGCGTAAATTACTACTAGTGAGCGTAATGGTTTGATTGCCAAGATTGGCGCAAGTTAAATTTTGAGGATTTATGGTATTGGTTAGTGTGCTGCCATCGCATACAAATGGAGAGCCCAGATCTGCTACCTGTACTTGGTAGCCTCCACTTTCGCTTAATTTAAGTGTTATAGGTCCGGGGCGAGGGAAAATTACCGGAATAGCATAAGAAGTAACTGTAAAAAAAATAGCCGTAATGCCACCAAACTGGTCGCTGGCAGTAAGCGTTATATTAGTTGGTTGATTTACGTTTAAAGGAGTACCTGGAAGAGGCTCCTGCTTAATGCTAAGTATAGCGTTTGGACAGATATCGTGGGGTACAAACATCGTGGTATAATCAGGCAAAAGCGTATTGCAGCTATTATCTGCCGGGATGGTTATATCATGATAATCTGGGAATACTGGTTTACTGGTAACTATAACCGGTATGGATTGGGTTACCGTTGTACCCGGTGTACCATTGCTGGCTGTTACCGATATACTTTGTGCACCAAGGGATGAACAGTCGAGATTTGGAGTATTAACCACTGTGGTTCCGTTTGTGACAAGTCCCGTGACATCGGCAACATCGGTAAACACAACGGTTTTATGACCGGTTTCGTCAAGTTGCAATCTCACAGCCGTTTTAGGAATAATGTGCGGAGCTTGTGCAAGGGCTTTACCAAAGGCAAAAATTAAAAAGCAAAATACATATAGACCTTTTTTTAATGCTCCGGATGCACCAGTAATTATCCTATTGTTTTTTAGGTGACAGGTAAAAGCTGAAATAAAGGTTGAAAGCATCTTTTTCCTTGCATTACAGGTAATACATTTTATTACCCGTGAGTTAACACAAAGCTGTTAATTAGCAAATTAAACGAAAAAGCGGTTCATTATGTTCAGCGTGCTTGTATCCATATTATTCATTATTTAATGAATCCTCTTATTGTCGATCTGCAAAAGATGACAATACTATAAACTAAAGTGTAAGGTTTAAATTTAAATTAGTGATCATGAAAATGGAGCGGCACCTTCCTGCTGATATTTTAAAACCCTTTGTTGAACACTATCTTTTTATTGAAAGTGAGCAGGGGATGGAAAACCGTGTATTACCGGATACCTCCGTGGTTATGAGTTTTAGGTATAGAGGCACCATAAGTGATGAAGTTGCCGGAATAAAAAATAATTTGCCTGGCACGGTCATTACGGGACTGCGAAAATCGGTTCGTTTGATTAATTATTTAGCGCAGGCCGCAACACTGCTCGTTATTTTTAAGCCGGGAGGAGCAGCCCCGTTCTTTAAAGAACCGCTGCATGAAATATTTGGTGTAAGCTTAGCGTTGGATGACCTGATCGGGAGGCAGAAAGTGGCCGAAATAGAAGAGCAATTGAACGAAGTAAATGATAGCTTTCAACGCATTGCTATTGTGGAACGATTTTTACTTTCGAGATTATATCATGCCAAAGCCGATTCGCTTATACAGCAAACTATCCGGCAGATTCGTATGGGTAAAGGAATGGTGCGGATAAAAGACCTGGTAAGTACATTACCCATTAGCCATGATCCATTCGAAAAAAGGTTCCGGAAAATAACAGGTACTTCTCCCAAGCAATTTTCTTCTATAGTTCGTTTACGAAATCTGATCGAGAACTATAATCCGACGGTCGATCTTACCGAGGCCGCTTTATCTGCCGGTTATTTTGATCAGGCCCATTTTATAAAAGACTTCAGAACATTCACCGGGCAAACCCCGTATGAGTTTTTCAGATCGACCATTTACTGGTAAATTAATGATTTTTTACAATTATTAGGTAATTGGATTGCTGAATTTTGAATCAACAATAATCCAGCAAAAACATCATGAAACAAATATTCATCGACAAATTTATAATCCCCCAAAACGGTAAACAGGAATTTACCGAACGGATGAATTTCAACAGGAACTTTATCAAAAATCTACCGGGCTTTTTAGGGGATGCTGCTTATGAACGACAGGACGACAACGGGAACATTATTTGCATCACTGTTGCCAATTGGGAAAGCGAAGATGCTTTGAATCTGGCAAAGGCTGCAGTGCAAGCAGAATATCAACGCATTGGTTTTAACCCAACAGAATTGCTTACCCGCCTGAATATTATTATGGAGCGGGAGATCTATCAGCCAGTGAACAATTGATCAGAACAGCAGCAGGTATACAAATAAAGTATGCCTGCTGCTGTTCTGTGTAAACTTATGGAATCACTTTTTTACGGCGGAATTCATCAAACAAATTAGCAAACATTTGTTCGGTATCTACATATTCGTGAAAGCCAAAACGACGTGCTTTTGAACCATCGGCAAAAAAATCATAATCCCAGGAGAAAACAAAATCACCGAAACCCCAATAAGAAACACCTTCATAACGGTGTTTTTCGAGTTCATATTTGTCCTGTATCTTTTCCCATACCGGGGCTTTATCAGCCATCACTGTTTGCAGGGGCATTTGCAGTGGTGGCGCGGTTTCCATATCAAAATAGCGGGCAATTTTAGGCCACATTTCGTTCCAGCGGAATAAGTCGCCATTGTTGATATTAAAAGCCTGGTTGGCACAATTTGGGTTTGTTGCCGCCCATACAGTTGCTTTTGCCAAGAGTCCGGCATCGGTCATTTCCATGAGTTTGTCATAAGCACCTGGTTTACCCGGAAAGCGTAACGGGATGCCTAATTCTTTGGAGATGGTAGCATAAACAGCGATAAGCAATGCCAGGTTCATAGGGTTGCCTAAAGCCGTGCCTCCCACTACCGAAGGCCGTATGGCCGACCATGTCCAGCTTTTGCCTTGTTGCCGTTGCTCCAGGAAATTTTGCTGATCAACATTAAACTCGGGCGGCATGTGACCGGCGTCACTCTCTTTGGCCGGTGTTTTAAATGGCCCCAGGTGAGCTCCATAAACCTTATATCCCTGCATCAGGCTAATATGCTGCAGGTTTAAAGCAATGGGTTCAATAACGTTAACTACGTTAACCAGCATAGCTAAATTGGGCTCAACCAGTTCGGCCCAGGTAGGTTTGTCCTGGTAGGCTGCATAAAATATGTGGGTAACTGCAGATAGGGAATTTAATTGTTTGGCCGTATCTCCTTTATCAAGAAGGTTTACCGAAATGTATTTAACGTTTGCTGAAGAAGTGCCCCCACGCCGGGACAGACCAATAATATTCCAGTCGCCAAGCGATAAAAGATGGTTAATAAGATTAGTGCCGATAACGCCATTGGCGCCAACGATGAGAGCTGTTTTTGCCGGGTTTGAGATTGGGTTGTTCATCATCATGTTTGTTGCTGATGCCAAAATTCTGGATTTAAGTGCCCGCCGCCCTGTAAAAAACAAGTATTAATATGTAAGAACGTTGGTAAAATAAGGAGCATATAATGCTATTCGAAAAACTTTTTCAAAACTGTTTAGGCAAGATTGGCTGATCCTATTCCAGTCCGTACTCCTTCAGTTTCCGGTAAAGGGTAGCTACCCCGATATTTAAAAGATGGGCGGCTTCAGAGCGGTTGCCATGGGTATGGTTCAGCACCCGTTGAATGTGCAGCTTCTCTACCGATGACAGATCAAACGCCGATATCGGTATACCTGTTTTTACCTGTTGCTGCTGAATTTCGTAAGGTAACAGGCTTTCATCTAAAATCTGAGTATCAGCCAGGATTACCGCGCGTTCAATAACATTTTTGAGTTCGCGGATGTTGCCGGGCCATGGGTAATCTTCAAGTTTATGAACAAACTCATCGCTGAGTTCATTGATTTGCTTTTTAACCTTCAGGGCAAAGTGCTGCATGAAAAATTCGGCCAGCAGCTTAATATCCTTTTTACGCTCGCGCAGGGCGGGCAGGGTGATCTGGAAAACCGAAAGCCGGTAAAACAAGTCTGACCGGAAATGGCCATCCGTGATTTCGTTTTGCAGATTGCGGTTGGTAGCGGCAAGGATACGCACATTTACCTGGGTAGGCTTAATATCACCAATTTTTAAAAACTGTTGCGATTCCAGCACGCGGAGTAATTTGGCTTGCAGATCGTGATCCAACTCGCCTATCTCATCTAAAAAAATGGTACCTCCGTTGGCCTCCTCAAACAGTCCTTTTTTGTCTTTCAGCGCCCCGGTAAATGAGCCTGCTTTATGGCCAAACAGCTCACTTTCCAACAGCTCTTTAGTAAAAGCGCTGCAGTTTACTGCCACGAACGATTTGGTATTGCGGTTACTGGCCTGGTGAATAGCTTCGGCAAAAATTTCTTTGCCGGTACCGGTCTCTCCCAATAGCAAAACTGTAGTATCCGTTAACGCTACCTTTTGCGCCAGTTTGATCACATCGCTAATGGCGGTTGATTTACCGATGAGCCTGTCGAACCCAAATTTATCATTCAGCTTGCTTTGCAGCTCCATAACGGTTTGCTGCAACAGGGCCTTATCCATAGCCTTACTTACCAGAGGGATGATCTTTTCGTTATCGTCACCTTTGGTGATATAGTCAAACGCCCCGGCCTTAATAGCTTTTACACCATCGTTAATAGTGCCGTAGGCTGTTAGTACAATAATTTCTGTTGAAGGATAATTCTTCTTAATGGTTTCTGATAGGGTAATGCCGTCAGTATCAGGTAACTTTACGTCGCTGAGTACTACATGTATATATTCCTGCTGTAGTTTACGCAGGCCTTCTTTACCGTTGGCGGCAGTGAAAACTTCGTGCCCTTCCAGTTGCAGGATCCGGGCAAGCAGGTTGCGTAGCCGTTCCTCGTCATCAATAATTAAGAGCTTACCTTTTTGCATGATGGCAAATATGGTAAATTTTGACCGTTGATTTTAATGATAATGCTGATTTCGTTGATGGCCTTTATATTGAACTACGATTTAATCGACGAAATCAGTGTAATCATATTTATCAGCGGTTTACCAGGCCCTTGCCCGGCGGGTGGCGCGCATCAGCTGGCGGTGCCTCTTGGCCTCATAATAGTCATTGGTTACCAGTATGGCATGTATTATACCCGGTACCAAGAAGAACAGGGTTAAAAATATATTCAGTATAAATGCTCCGATACGGCCGGTGGTCAGGATGGCCAGCGGAGGCAGTAAAAAACATAAAAAATATCTCATGGCACTAAAATTTAAATGGACTGGTACACCGTATCATACCATTTAGACCGCGAAACTATTTTTTTGTTACGGCTGCTGTTAGTCGCGCAGATTGAGTGGCAGTTGTTCGCCAAAAAACAGGGCTTTTAGCTCCGTAGCGTCATTCGGCTGCATTTTACCACCTAGTATTAACCGCAGTTGGCGACGGCGCAAAGCACCTTCGTAAAGCTTAATATCCTCTTCCGTTTCCGGTATCAGGGCAGGTACGGTTGTTTTTTGCCCTTCGCTATCCAGGGCCACAAAGGTGTAGTAAGCTTCGTTACTTTTTACCCGGGTACCCGAGGGTATATTTTGCGCCCATACATCCATCCTTACTTCAACCGAGGTAGTGAACGCACGGGTTACCTTAGCTTCAATGCTGATCACATCCCCCAACTTAATTGGCGACTGGAACGATACATTATCAACCGAAGCGGTTACTACAATACGATTGCAGTGTTTTTGCGCGGATATGGCCGCTGCAATATCCATCCAGTGCAGCAGGCGCCCACCCATCAGGTTGTTTAAAGTATTGGTATCATTGGGTAATACCAGTTCGTTCATGATGGTATATGATTCTTTAGGGGCTTTTCCGGTCATGTGCTGAATTTTGTGCAAAGATAAGTAATAAGTCCGGTTAGGCTAAATCCTCAGGAATCAATTAATGCTTGTTTATTTTTTTGCCATCAGCTCATGAGTAGCCTTACCATCTTTGATGCCGATTTTTACAATATCTCGACCTACATGATAAGCTAACACAGCGAAAGCGATAATAAGGGTACGGGTGATATTTTTAGGTTTGTTCATAAGCACAATTTATGAAATATTATTATTTTAATGAATAGGTTGTAAATTATTTCTTCACGCTGTTCAATTCCCCAAAGCCAACCAGCTCGTCCCAGCGGGCGGTAGGAGCACGGTAGTAGATGAGCAACTGGTAATCATTTTCGGTTTCAAAGTGGCTGCCTTCCAGTACTATATCATTGGCTTTTTTGGTGGCATTATCATACCATACATATTCATAATCATAAACCCCCTGTTTAAGTAGCAGGTTGATATGGTATTTACCATCCTCGCCCATAGTTAGCTTGCTGCGCTCATCCAGTTTATAATCATTAAATGCGCCAACAATATAGGGGCTACCCTCTGCGGCGGATTTATAAGGGGCCAAACCAAAATAGATGTGCGCGTAATCGGCATCAGTACGCGGGTCGGTACCATCCTGGTTCAATACAAAGAACTTGCCGTCATTATCATAGAGCAGCAGGTAATCAGGACTATCGCGAATCGGGTCAGTTAATAGTACCACGTTGTTGGCTGTGTCTTTTATGATACGGGCAATACGCTGGGAGTTAAGCTTCAGCGTGCGGGTATCAAACAGCCTGAACTCATTGCGGCCTGGGAAATCATTGATCGATACATCGTTATAAACCAGTTGTGTACCGCGCACATAAGTGGGCTGCGTGTTTAAAATGCCGGTTTGGGTACGCGCGTTCTGCATCAGTAAAGCACGGATCTCGAATGAAGGGTTTTGTATAGGCAAGCCGGCATAGTCAACCGTAAAGTTTACTTTTTGGTTAGTTTTACGGGTTTGTACATCGGGCGAAGTACCGATAGTGGCCGCTATGGATATCTTTTTGTTGACCACATATAAACGGCGGGTAAGCACCATTTTTGACTGGTCGCCATCCTCATAAACTTTCAGTATGTAATTGCCTGACAGTTTGGGCGCTATATTGTTATTGGGCAGCTTGAGCTCGTAGTGTGTATATTTTTGAATAGTACCAGTTGAATAGGTATAGGTATACAAACGATCGTCAGTAAAGCTTTGCAGGTACTCGGCGGTGGATAGATTTGACGAGTTCCAGCGGGTGTCGCAATGTTCAATAGTATAATAGTAATTACGACTGCCGCCACGCAGATCATCAAAGGCCAGCGTTACTTTTTCTGTTGATCCTAAGGTGATTACCGGGAACGAGCCCTGTTTTTGCGTGTTGTAAAACTCCACGCTTTTGATAGCCGGGTCATAAACATTATTATCATAGGGCGATTGCGCAAATCCCCGGAGGGTAGTGAATAAGAGAACCAGTAGGTAGTAATGTTTTCTCATTTTATATCAATTTATTTGTTGTTCAGCCCTCGGCAGGATTGGCGTGGCGAAATTTAAGAAATTCCCGAACAGAAATAACGGGTTACTACCCATTTAAAAAATTATCCTTTCGGGAAACCTTTTTAAACCTTGAATTTTAACACTTTTCTGCTCAAAAACAGCGGAAAATCTTTCAAAAAGGATTCGAAAACATCGATTTTAACACTTTTTAACAAATTTCAGGGTGGTTTTAGCGTGCTTTTTAAATTTTAAAAAGTATTAAATAATTGATTTTCAAATAACTATATGTAAAATGGTTGATTTTGGGCCTTTTTTTGCTCTTAACACAACAGCCCGGTTACCTGTTTAAAAGGCAGCCGGGCTGTTATTAATAAATATACGATTTTTTGGAATAAGGAGCAAGGACTTTTGGAATAAAGATTCCCCCGCATGTTATTGCGAGTGCAGTGTGGCAATCTCGTTTCAAGTATACGTACGCTACGGGATTACTTCGTATCCTTACAGCAATGACATATGTAATATTCCGTTCACCTTTACCGCAAGGGGGTAATAACTGTATAAAATACATTTAATTGTATATTTATCTCATTGATTATTTGCATGTTAAGATAACATAATAGATTGCTCATTTCGGTTACTAATAGCCGTGATCTGTATTATAGTTTTATAACATTAAAAAATAAGTGGCAATATCTATACACATTGACTGCTTAAACCAATTAACCTGTAACCAACTAAATTTTCCTGCAATGAAAAAAATTTACAAATTCTCCCCTCGTGGCCATGCTTTGCCAAAAAAAATTAGTCCTATTGAAGAGCCTGTATTGATGACGCTAACCAGCCTGAGTCTGAAAATTTAATCGCACTTATTTTTTACAGTGAACGGGCAGTTACGACTGTCCATTGATCATTCAATCCGGTTAATCTGTAGCTAATTAAATTTCCTGCTATGAAACAAGTTTTACCCCTGCCTTGTAATGGCCGCGCTTTGCCCAAAAAAATTGCCGATGGTGTACGCTGGCTACATTTATGGGCATATGGCTAAACGCTGATGGCCCGCATACCTCCAATTTAAACGCCTTGTGAGTGGTTCTGTCTGCATGTCGGCTGCTCCTGTTCATTAACCTGTAAACCAAAAATTTCCTGCTATGAAATTAATTTTTCCCCTGTCTTCCAGAGGTCCGGCTCTGGGCCTCAAGATCATGTATGTTGTATTGGCTGTATTGATGGCCATCACCACACCGCTAAACGCTAAAAGCTTACGAATCCTGCATTACTCATCCATTCTGCCCATTGATGTAAAGGGCAAAGTTGTGGATGAGAATGGCCTTGGTGTACCCGGAGCTACTATTAAAGTAAAAAATGTTGACAAAGCCGCGATAACCGATACGGAAGGCAACTTCAGCCTGAAAGGGCTTCCCGATGATGCCGTCCTGGTGGTTTCCTACGTGGGCTATATTACGCAGGAAGTAAACAGCGCTTCCGGCAATATGCTGATCAAACTGGTACCGCAATCAAAAAAATTAGATGAGGTTGTGGTGATCGGCTACGGCTCTGTTAAAAAATCGGACTTAACGGGCTCTGTGGGCACGGTAAAAGCCGAAACACTACAGGAGCGCCCGGTATCATCTTTAAACCAGGGCCTGTCTGGCCGTGTATCCGGTGTTAATGTGTCATCCAATTCTGGCCGGCCCGGTGCCCGGTCTAATATCCGCATCCGTGGCTCCAGTTCATTGAGCGTTTCCAATAACCCATTATATGTAATAGACGGGGTGATCCTGAACCCGGTTGATCTGCGTAACGGAAGTACGCCGATAGATTACCTTAACCCCAATGATATCGCCTCTATCGAAGTATTAAAAGATGCTTCGTCTACCGCTATTTACGGCGCGCGCGGCGCCAATGGTGTTATCCTGGTAACCACCAAACGCGGGACTTCGGGCGGTGGTAAAATTACTTATGATCCTGATTTCAGCATCGGTGTGCTGCCTAAAAAACTGGCGGTACTCAACTCCAAAGAATTTTTGGCTGTTGAGGACCTGGCTTACGCTAACGCTCAAAAATATGATCCCGTTGGATGGGCCACCGGTACAAAATATACCAATCCCAAAACCAAACGTACCAATCCTAAACTATTTGATGCCAACGGCAACCCGCTTTATGATACCGACTGGCAGGAAGAAGCATTTCAAAAAGCCTTTACCCAAAACCATCAGCTGGGTATTACCGATGGCGACGAAAAAAGAAACCTCGGCGCTTTTTTAAACTATCGTAACCAGGCGGGTTTGGCACGGGGTTCATGGCAAAAAAGATTTGCCGGCCGTTTTGTGTTTGACAGTCAGGTAAAAAGCTGGATAAAAATTGGCGGTACCTTGAGCTATACCAACCAGGACGATAAACAAGTTGATCAGTTGGATGGCGGCGGTATTACCATGATGCGCCAGGTGATCGAAGAGTTGCCTATTATCCCGGTAAGATATGCCGATGGAAGCTGGGCCAGCAACCGCGATTACCCGGGAATGGAGGGTGGTGATAATCCTTTAAGGATAGCTGCCGACAGGATCTCTCTTTTACATACCCAAACCTTGCTTGGCGACATGTCGGCCAATATTCACCTTGCCCCGGGATTGGATTTTAAATCTACCGTTGGTGTAAATATTATTAACCAGCGGGAGGATTATTCTGCTGTAAAAGGGATGCAATATATTTCGGATAATGGCGATGCTTCTGTAAACAATAACCGCTACAATTCATGGCAGTTTGAAAACTACCTCACTTATAATAAAAAGTTTGCCAAAATACACGCGGTAACTGCTATGGGTGGTGTATCCTGGCAGCATGTGGACAGGTTTGAAGACCAGGCAACCACACAGGGTTTTACCGATCCTTATTTCCAATTCAATAACCTGGGCGCGGGATCAAGTCCGCAGGCGCCTTATTCCAACGCGCAGGCGTATGGGCTAAACTCGTATTTTGGGCGTATCAATTATAGTTTTCGCGATAAATATTTAGTCACCTTTACTGGCCGTTACGATGGCTCCTCCAAATTTGGGGCCGATAACCAGTTCGCTTTCTTTCCTTCGGCGGCTCTGGCCTGGCGGGTAATGGAGGAGGACTTTATGAAGAATATCCCGGCTATTTCTAATTTGAAACTGCGGGCCAGTTACGGCGCTACCGGTAACTCCGAAATTCCGGCATACCGGGCTTTGGCGGGCCTGGGTAACTATAACGTTATTTTTAATGGCGAACGCAATATTGGCGTAGGCACCAACCGGGTAGCCAACTCAACGCTGCAATGGGAAAAAACCAAACAGCTTGATTTTGGGATGGAGCTGGGCCTGTTCAACAACAGGTTGAACCTGGAACTTGATCTGTATCGCCGCAAGGTAGATGGTATGTTGCTGGATGCCCCGCTGCCATTTTCCAGCGGTTACGGTAGTGTTTACTCCAACGTGGGCAGTATGGAAAACAAGGGTATCGAATTTACCCTAAACTCTACCAATATCAAAACCGGGGATTTTACCTGGAGCACCACCTTCAATATCTCGGTTAATAAAAACAAAGTGCTGGCCCTGGCCAATGGCAATGCCGATATATTATCGGGCAATGGTATCATCAGGGTTGGCCAACCTGTGGGTTCGTTCTTTGGCCGGGTTAGTTTAGGAACCTGGGGAACTGCCGAAGCCGCTGAAGCCAAAAAATACGGTATGTTGCCCGGCGATATCAAGTATAAAGACCTGAATAACGACGGCACGATAAACGACCTGGACCGTACCATCATCGGCAAAGGTATACCTGATGGTTTTGGTACTTTCCTCAATACCTTCCAGTATAAGGCCTGGTCGCTCACTGTCGATCTGCAATATACCTATGGTAATGATGTGCTCGACAGGAGTATCCACTCGGCCGAAGACAGGCAGGGTATCGCCAACAGTTATAAAACGGTGCTGAACGCCTGGACAGAGACTAATCAGAATACGCCTATAGCGCAGATCCGTCCTATCAATGCGTATTACACCACCAATAATGATAGTCATAAAGTAACCAACGGCTCGTTTATCCGCGGGCGCAATTTGCTGCTGGCTTATACTTTTCCGTCAAAAACTATTTCGAAATTAAAACTGAGCCGCTTAAGGATATATGGTTCGGTGCAGAATTTCTTTGTGGCCACCAAGTATAAAGGCTACGATCCGGAAGTTTCCAATTCCAGCGCGCCTTTTGACCAGGGCTTAACCCTGTATGATTATCCAAAGCCAAGGGTATTCCTGGTTGGGTTGAACATCGGATTATAATTTATCGCAAATATTTAAGAGAAAAAACATGAAAACTATCATAAGAAAATACGGCTTACTGGCATTAGCAGTCGCTACGTTGGGAGCCACCGGTTGTAAGAAATTTTTAAATGAAACCGACAGGAGTAATTTTACCATCGACAATTATTTTACTAAGCCCGAGCATGCCCGCAGTTCGGTAAATGCTATATATGCCAGCTTGCGCGACCCGATGAGCAGCGGTTTTGGCGGCGGTGCCTGGACAATGACAGAGTTTGCCACAGGACAGGCTGCTACCGATTTGGGACAGGCTGTGGACAGCTACTTTGTAAAAGACCTGCGCAATACCGCCGATAACGCCTATGGCCTGAGTTACTGGCAAAACTATTATAAGGGGATAGGTAATGCTAACTTATCCATAGCCAAAATTCCGGGGATAGCGATGGACGCTGCAGAGTCGAAAAGGCTGTTGGGCGAAGCACGTTTTTTGCGGGCCTGGTATTATTTTACGCTGGTACAGCTGTTTGGTAATATCCCGCTGATCACCGAGCCTGTTGATCTGCAATCGCCGCAATTACGCCCCAAACAGGCATCCGCAGAAGATGTTTATAAAGTGATCGTTGACGATCTGAAAACTGCTGAAGCATCCGGCTTACCATGGACTGATGCCAGCGGCAAGGTAACTTTGGGCGCAGTAAAATCGTTACTGGCCAAAGTATACCTGACTATGGCTGGTTTCCCCCTGCAAAAAGGCGCGGAGTATTATGACCTGGCATCCAAAAAAGCCGAAGAGGTGCTGGATTCCAAACAATTTAAATTGTTTACCACTTATGGTGATTTGCATAACCCGGCGAAGAAAAATGTGGATGAGAATATTTTTATGATCCAGTATAAAACACAGATCATCCCCGGCAACTGGCAGGAGTTGATCATCCCTTATAATAAAAACATCTCGGCCTACTCCAGCGAAACCGGGGGGATTTATGCTACCGGTGCCTTTGTACAATCCTACGATCCAGCTGATTTAAGGGCGAAAGAAGGTCAGTTTTTCTTTACCAAATTCACCAACCAGGACGATAGAACTAAGGTGGTTGACCTGGGCGGATATTTTCTTTATAAGATATTTGACGTGGTGGCACAAACAACAACCGCCAATAGCGATTTGAACTGGTCGCTTATCCGTTATGCCGATGTGTTGCTGATTTATGCTGAAGCCTCCAACGAGGTTGGCGGGCCGACTGCCAAAGCCTACGATGCGGTTAACCAGGTAAGAACGAGAGCTACATTACCCAACCTGAGCGGCTTATCAAAAGAGCAGTTCCGCGAAGCCATTTGGCGCGAACGCTGGTACGAGCTATGTTTTGAAAACATTACCTGGTTTGATATGGCACGCCTTCGCAAAGCATTTAATGTGGATACCAAAGGTTTTGATAATTATGTAGGGCATAAGTTTTCATACGGTCCGGTTTTAACCGAAAGAGAGTTGTTATTCCCGATACCAAGCCGCGAACTGCGGAATAACCCCAACCTGGTACCAACGAAGGGATACTAATTAATTAGTGAATTATTGAGTTAGTGAATTAGTGATTGGGGGAATTGTAAGATGAGCCTTCCGAAGTTTTTAAAACTTCGGAAGGCTTTTAACAGAGGTTGTCATCCTGAACTTGTTTCAGGATCCCACAGGACAAGCGGTTATACTTAGCACGTGGGGTGCCGAAACAAGTTCGGCATGACTAAAATTTATTATTATGGATTACATTAGTTAAACCAAATCAAAAATCAACCAAATGAAAAAAACATGGATGCTGTTGCTTGCGGTTTTGAGCTTCGGTATGGCTTCGGCCCAACGGTATGAGGCCAATTGGGCCTCCTTAAACACGAGAAAAATGCCCGAGTGGTTTCACCAAGATAAGTTTGGCATATTTATTCATTGGGGGGTATATTCCGTACCGGCTTACGCGCCGGTAATTGAAAACAGCGGCATGAGCTATGCCGAATGGTATTGGAACCGCATTGAGCCCAAAACGCCTAATGAGTTTACCGCTTTCCATAACAAAAACTATGGCTCCAATTTTTTGTATCCGCAGTTTGAACCTATGTTTAAAGCTGAAATGTTTGATCCGCAGCAATGGGCGCAGGTATTTAAAAACTCGGGCGCGCGTTATGTTGTGCTTACTTCCAAACATCATGAGGGCTATTGTTTATGGAACAGTCCCGAAGCCGACCGCGACTGGGGCCATCCCTGGAACGCGGTAACCGGCACACCCAAACGCGATCTGCTGGGCGACCTGACGAATGCCGTGAGACAGGAGGGATTGAAAATGGGTTATTATTATTCACTATATGAATGGTACAATCCGCTATGGCTAAAAGATAAAAAACGGTTTGTTACGGAGCACATGTTCCCGCAGTTTAAAGACCTGGTAACGAAATATAAACCTTCCATTATTTTTTCGGATGGTGAATGGGACCTGACCGATTCGGAATGGCATAGCCCGCAGTTGTTAGCCTGGTTGTTTAACGACTCGCCGGTGGCCAAAGAAGTGGTGGTGGACGACCGCTGGGGAAGTAATACCCGCGAAAAAAATACAGGCGCCACCTACACCACATCGGAGTATGGAGCAGGAAAAGATGCCAATGTGATCTGGGAGGAGAACCAGGGGATAGGGCATTCCTACGGCTATAACCGCAACGAGCAACTGGGCGATTATAAAAGCGGGCACGATCTTATTTTAATGCTGGCCGATATTGTATCGCGTGGTGGTAATTTACTACTGGATATTGGTCCCACGGCTGATGGGCGCATCCCCGTAATTATGCAGCAGCGCCTTACCGAAATAGGTAACTGGCTAAAAATAAACGGCGAGGCCATTTATGAAACAAAGGCCTATAAACAACCCTACCAGTGGAGCACGGGTATCAAGCGTGAAAAAAGCGGCAAAAACTACATGGCCGGCTTTAGTATTGCCCAACTGGTAAAACCCCAAAGAGATACTGCCTATGTAGAGGCCTTTTTTACCAAAAAAGATAAAGACCTGTACTGCATACTGCCTGCCTATACACCACAATTTAAGCTGCGTGCCTTTCATGCCGGCGCAAATACAGTGGCTACTGTTTTAGGAAGCAGCAAAGCGCTAAAATTCAAAAATGTGGGTAGCGACTGTATTATTGATCTGTCGGCATTAAAGCCGGGGGAGGTGTCTGCCGAATTATTGGTGATTAAGCTTAAGCAGGGGTTGTAGCGGTGAGCTTGAAATGATGTAAAAAAAGAGCTCCGAAGTTTTTAAACTTCGGAGCTCTTTAGAAAGGAAAGGCTTGTCAGTCTGAGCTTGTCGAAGACTCGCGCGCAGAGCCTGCACACCATGGTTCGACGGAACTCACCATGACACCATTTATTCGTTAATGTGCAAATCAAAAAGTTCCCCCTTCATGGGGCTAGGGGGCTCTATGCCTCCAACTCCATGATCTGTTCGGCCAAGTCTTCCCATTTTTGCTGAACCTGTTTGAGTTCTGCCTGTTTTTGGGTGTAGCTGGCGTTGGTATCTTTTAGCTTGTTGCTGTCGGTATAAATTTTATCGTCGGCAAGCTGGGCTTCCAGTTGCTTTACAACTTTCTCCAGTTCAGAGATCTGCTCTTCCATTTTGGCCAGGTCCTGGTTCAGTTTTTTAAGCTGTTGGAATTTGTTTTCGCCTTGGGGCTGTTTAGTCGGCTCCGGTTTCTTCTCTTCCTTTTTAGGCTGAGGTGCAGGGATATCCGTTTTTGGTTCCAGCTTGCGTTTAGCCGCCCATTCATCATACTCGGCATAAGTACCCGGGTAGATCTTGATCTTCTGATCTTCGATAAACCAGATCTTGTTGGCCACGTTATCCAGGAAATACCTGTCGTGCGATACCACGATAAACGTACCCTCATATTGTTCCAGCGCCTGGATCAGGATGTTTACTGATTGCATGTCCAGGTGGTTGGTAGGCTCATCCAGTACCAGGAAGTTGGCATCGGCAGTAAGCGCCTTGGCCAAAGCCACGCGCGATTTTTCACCACCCGATAGTACCTTGATCTTCTTGAACACGTCATCACCCGTAAACAGGAACGAACCCAGTATGGTACGCAGCTCCGTATCGGTATGTTTTGGCGCGAAAGCCTGCAGCTCCTGCAATATCTGGTTTTCCAGGTGCAGGGACTCTAACTGGTGCTGGGCGAAGAACGTAGTAGTTACATTATGCCCGGTAGTAACCTTGCCCTGGAAATCTTTATCGGCCGAGGCGATGATCCGCAACAATGTCGATTTACCTTTACCGTTGGCACCGATCAGGGCAATTTTATCACCTTTTTCAATTACGGCTTCGCCACCATTTAAAATATCAATAGCCGGGTATTTTTTAACGATATCCTCTAAAGTTATAACATGGCGGCCCGATTGCTTGCTGAAACGGAAGGCGAAGTTAACTGTCGGGTTATCATCGTCCACATCATCGATACGCTCCATCTTGTCGAGCATTTTGATACGCGACTGTGCCATTTTTGCTTTAGATGCCTTGGCCCGGAAACGCTCGATCAAACGCTCTTCCTGTTTTATTTTTGATTGCTGGTTTTTGAACTCACCGCGCTGAATTTCTTCGCGCAGGGCTTTCTCTTCCAGGTAAAAGGTATAGTTGCCCGCATAAACGGTCAGTTTTCCTTTGCGCGATTCCACCGTGCGGTTGATCACTTTATCCAGGAACCATCTATCGTGCGATACGATGATGATAGCGCCGTTAAATGCTTTCAGATAGTCTTCCAGCCATTGGATAGATGGTAAGTCAAGGTGGTTGGTAGGCTCATCCAGCAGCAGGATATCAGGAGCTTGTAATAATATTTTGGCCAGCATTACCCGCATCCGCCATCCACCCGAAAAGGTGTTGAGCTTACGTGCGCAATCACTGTCGCTAAAACCCAAACCGGCTAAAATTTCGCGGGCTTTGTATTCAATGTTATAACCATCAAGCAATTCAAACTCATGTTGTTTGTCGCTCAGCTTGTGTAAAAGATCTTCGGTATAATCGGTTTCCAGCTTTTTAAGCAGGTTCTCGATCTCATCATGCAGTTGGTTCTGACGCTCAAAAGCCTCCATAGCCACATGCACAATAGTTTTATCGGATGAGTATGACAGCAAATCCTGGTTAAGGTAACCCATGGTAAGGTCCTTAGCCATTGATATGGTGCCCGATGTAGGTTTATAGTCGCCTACAATAATTTTTAAAAGGGTAGTTTTCCCCGTTCCATTGGCACCTATTAAACCAATTTTTTCACCGGGTTTTATATGCCAGTTGGCTTCATCGTAAAGGGCCCGCGCACCAATCTCAAACGTAAGGTTATTTATAGCAATCATTTGCGCGCAAAGGTACGAAATTAAGCTTAAGGCTGAAAGCCTAAGGCCAAAAGCTTACTTGTTAATTACCAAAGCTTTAAGCTTTGTGATTAGAGCTTAAAGCCGAAGGCTAAAAGCATAAAGCTTATTAAAACTAAGCAGGGCTTTAAGCTTTCCGCTTTGAGCCTTCTGCTCTAATCCCAAATGCCGTTCTGTGCGGTAAATATTACCGGTTCGCCACCGGTTACCATAATGGTATGTTCATGCTGTGCCACAAAGCCGCCTTTATTGCCGGTTAGCGTCCAACCGTCGGCTTGGGTATCGGCAATGGTTGAACGTGTGGAAATGAATGTCTCTATGGCTACCACCGAATTCTTTTTGAAACGGACCGCGTTATATCTGTCGGCGTAGTTGGCTATTTCATGGGGTTCTTCGTGCAAACTCCTACCTACGCCATGCCCAGTCAGGTTTTTTATTACCGTGTAGCCTGCTTTTTTAGCTTCCGTCTCGATCAATCGGCCTATCTCCGATATCCGGACACCACCTTTAATGTTGCTGATAGCCTTTTTCAATATCTCTTTGGATGCTGCTACCAGTTTGCCATGGCCGTGGATATCCTCGCCCAATACAAACGAGCCACCATTATCGGCCCAATAGCCGTTTAACTCTGCCGATACATCAATGTTTACCAGGTCGCCTTCTTTCAGGATCTTATCGGCTGAAGGTATGCCGTGCGCTGCCTCTTCGTTAACGCTAATACAGGTATAACCAGGGAAATTATAGGTTAAAAAAGGTGCGGAACGCGCACCCATCTGTGCCAGTAATTCGCCGCCGTACTCGTCAAGTTCTTTTGTTGAAATGCCCGGTTGGGCAAAGTCACGCATCTTTCTGAGCGTAATGGCAACAGCATCACTTACCTGCTGCATCCCAATTCTTTCGTCTTCGGTAGTTATCGACATGGTTAACGTATTTATCTGTGACAAAATTAGTAATTAATACACTTATCAACGTTTACCTAACGTCAGTTTATGATTGCTCATCCATCTCCATTTTAAATTAACCCACAAAATAGAAAGCGTACTGAAAAGAGTTCGGTAAGCAAGTTTGTGATTAGGAGACTCCGTTGGAGTCGGGAATTTCCTCAAATTTTTCTATAAACAGGTGGTCTCTCTGAGGTCGAATCTCATGCGAGGTATACTATTATATGATAAACCATTTGCCGGCCCCAAGGGGGCCACGTGTTTATAGTCCCAAAGTGTGAATTAATAGGCTCCGTAGGTGCCTCCTATTGGAATTCAGGTTGATATTTTATGGGGTAACTTAAACTATCACTCACCGCTCAGGCTCCTACTGCTTTAAGCCATGTTTGGGCCATCAGGGCTTCGCCGGGTACAGCGGGGTGTACGCCGTCCATGCTCCAATAAGGTGCGGGGGCTATCTCCAACGCTTTATCAAACGCTGCCTGGTAGGGTACAAAAACAGTCCCGAACTCGGTAGCGATATCGCGTGCGGCCTTGCGGAACAGATCAAACGTAGGATACCACTTATCATCAACAGCGCGTACGCCCTTGGTGGCAAATGGTTCGCAGATCACCAGTTTAACATCGGGTAAGGTTTGTTTAGTAAGGGTAAGCAGTTTTTTATAATCGGTGATGTACGTATCAATAGTGCCGGTATAACCGCCGGTGAGTGTGTGCCAAAAATCATTTACGCCGATGTGGATACTCAGAATATTGGGTTTCAGGTCAAGGCAATCGCTGGTCCAGCGTTCGGCCAGCTGATAAACTTTATTGCCGCTGATGCCTTTGTTGTATATTTTCAGATCCTTGCCGGCATGATCAATCAATAGTTTTGAAGCGGTAATGAGGGTATAACCCGAGCCCAGGGAACTGGTGGTATTGGGTTCAGTTTTTTTATGATCGCGGCCCCAGTCGGTAATGGAATCGCCCTGAAATAAGATCACATCACCGTTATTGAATTTTAATTTAGGCGCGCTTTTTTCGGTAGCCAGCGCTGCCGATACAATTTGAGGGATACCCACCGCGGCCATACTGCCAACGGCTGTGGTTTTCAAAAAATTACGACGTCCCTGTTTAAAGGTGTCTCTTAGTTCTTTTCTGGTCATTGAGGTTGTTTTAGGGATAACTGATTTTTCGAAAATACAGATTTGTGGTGTGTTTTTAAATAAAAGTTGCGGTACCTGCATGGCGTCGAATGACTCACCCGGGCAAGTATACCCCACGCGTCATTGCTGTAAGGGTTTAGTAATTCGAGGACAAGCTAGCGGGTTTATTTTTGGTTGTTTAGGGTGATCATATCAATAGGTTTTTTTCCACCAATACCTTGA
>NZ_JABGNA010000009.1:38752-241884 GCF_013149275.1 Mucilaginibacter sp. SG564 | reverse complement strand
TCAAGGTATTGGTGGAAAAAAACCTATTGATATGATCACCCTAAACAACCAAAAATAAACCCGCTAGCTTGTCCTCGAATTACTAAACCCTTACAATTGCGAGGAACGAAGCAATCTCTACGCAAGCAAGTCAACTATTCACGCTGCTCTGTATAGTTTAGGGATTGCTTCGTTCCTCGCAATGACGCTTGGGAGAAGACCGGAATTAAAAAATCCTATCTTCTCTTACATCGTCGCCACAACCGCTTTTTTCTCTTTTACCTCTATCCAGGGATAACTAAACGTATAATCGCCTGAGCCAACACTGACGGTAATGCCGTCATCAACAGCGTGAGCCGTATCAGGGCGTATGGGTTTGCCATCGAGTTTTACCTCTCCGGCATGCGCCTTGGGCAGGATTACATCGGCTGTGGTATTGGGTGGTATGGTCACATGCACCTGTATGGTACCATTGCTTACCTCCCAACCCGATAACACCTGTCCGTACATACTCTGAAAAGTGACTTTGGCAAAATTGATCTTTTGATTAGGCTCCGGCTTAATGATAATATGTTTATAACCGGCCTTACCCAATTGTAAACCTGCCATTTGCTGATACATCCAGTCGCCAACGGCACCGTAGGAGTAATGGTTAAAGGAGTTCATGCTTTTATCCTCAAAAGTGCTATCGGTTTTGATGCCATCCCAGCGCTCCCAGATAGTGGTGGCCCCCATTTTTACCGGGTACAGCCATGATGGATACGTTTTTTGCAACAGCAGATCATAAGCTACATTGCTATACCCGTTTTGCGACAGTACCTGGCATAAATAAGGAGTTCCCAGGAAGCCGGTAGACAGGTGGTTGTTACGGCTGCGCACATCCTCAACCAGGTAAGCGGCGGCTTTGGCTTTGAGACTATCGGGCACCAGTCCAAACTTCAATCCCAGCACATAGCCGGTTTGCGAGTCGGCAAAAATTCGACCAGTTGGGGTAATATAATTACGAACAAAGGCTTTTTTAACCTGCTCATATATCCCCTTGTAGTATTTTTCGTCGGCACTATTACCAAGTACACCAGCTGATTCACTTAGTAGTTTGGAGGAGTAAGCATAAAAAGCGGTAGCGATCAGATCGGGATTGGTATAACCATTGGGTTCCGAAAAATCATAAATACCCGGGCGGTAAAAGAGCCAATCGCCAAAAACGCTGCCGTTATGCCAGATGTATTTATCGCCAGATTTTTTGATGATATAATCCACATAGGCCTTCATGCTGGGATATTGCGTTTGCAGGATGCGTTTATCGGCATACACCTGGTACATAGTCCAGGGCACAATAACCGATACATCGCCCCAACCCGCAGAAGTGGTTTGGTTGGTTTGCAAAATATCGGGTACCACAAAAGGTATTCCACCTGCCGGGAACTGATCGGCAGCTACATCCTTCATCCATTTGGCAAAAAATGGCGCTACCTGCATATTAAAGGCGGCAGTGCGCGAAAATACCTGCGCGTCGCCCGTCCAGCCCAGGCGCTCATCGCGTTGCGGGCAATCGGTCGGGATATCCAGGAAATTACCTTTCTGCCCCCATTGGATATTATGCTGCAGCTTGTTGATCATGGTATCGGAGCAGGTAAATTGCCCGGTAACCGGCATGTCTGAATGTATGACTACGGCTGTGAAATTCTCCGGCTTCAATTCGCCAGGGAACCCTTCTACCGCAATATACCGGAAACCCATAAAGGTAAAATGCGGCTCAAATACTTCCTGGCCGCCGCCTTTAAGGGTGTAATTGATAGTTGCAGTTGCCGCACGCAGGTTGGCGGTGTAAAACTCTCCGAATTTATCCAATACCTCGGCATGGCGAATCTTTACGGTTTGCCCGGCACTGCCGTTTACTTTTAAGCGTACCCAGCCAGTGAGATTTTGTCCAAAATCAATAATTTGTGTGCCTTTGGGGCTTTTAAATATGGCAATGGGTTTGATCTCCTGTATTTTGTGAACGGGTACGCTTTGTACCCCTACCAGTATCTTGTTATCAAAGCTGGCTACATCAACGGGTTCCCAGCTGCTATCATCAAAACCTTTGGCAGTCCAGCCGCTTTTTTCCATGCGAGCATCATAGGTTTCGCCATCGTAAATACCATCACTGCGTATAGGGCCTTCTTTGGTACCTTTCCATGAACCATCGGTATTGATGTTTTGTACCGTACCATCGGCATAGGTGATCTGTAACTGGCATAACAGGCCAAGTTTTTTGCCCCAGAAACCCCATTGATTGATATAGCCTGTAGTTCCGCGGAACCAGCCGTCGCCAAGCATGGCGCCTATTACATTATCACCTTGTTGTAGCATAGCGGTAATATCATACACCTGGTATTGCAGGCGCTTTTTATACTCCGTCCAACCGGGAGTGAGTATCTGATCGCCTACCTTTTTGCCATTTAGATATAATTCATATAAACCGTGCGCCGTAGCATAAGCCCTGGCCGATACGATCTTTTTAGATACGCTGAACTGTTTACGAAGCATGGCTGCCGGTATTTTGCGCAGAGGCTCTTGTTTGGGTTCAACCCAGGTGGCCGTCCAGTCGGCAGGTGATAACATACCCGTTTCAAAATAAGCAGACTTGCTCCAAGCTGATGCGTGGTTATGATTATCCCAGACCTTTACCTGCCAATAATAGCGGGTAGCAGGTTTTAGTGGAGTTCCTGCATAGGTAATGAGTATAGAGGAATCGGCGTTTACCTTTCCTGTATTCCACACTGTTTTAGGCGAGGAAAAGGACGCGTCTGTTGCCACCCGTATATTGTAGGCCTGTTGCAGGGTGCTGCGCTGAGAAGCATTGATCTTCCAGCTGAGGCGCGGGTTTACGATATCGATACCTACGGGATTGTTGAGGTATTCGCAGGTTAAACCATCGGCGGCCGGATTTTGTGCCATGCACATAACCGGCAAAAACAAAAAGAGATAAAAGAGTATAGGTTTCATTGATGATAATTGGTAATTCAATGATATCAATTGCGTTTTGAGACGGCAACCCTGTCTGTCTTTATTACGGTTTTAAATCTATTTTTTTCTTTTTCATCTCTAAAAAAAAACCTGCTGACATAGGGCTGTCACCAGCTGTTTGTTACTTTGAATCATCAAACAAGAACAGTAAATATTTAAAACGATAAGTCATGTCAACCATCGCCGAATTACTAAAAGAAATGGAGCTGGAAGCTCAAACCACCCGTAAAATGCTGGCCATTATACCCAACGATAAATATGAATGGCAACCGCATGAAAAGAGTATGACCGTGCAACGCCTGGCCAATCACATTGCCGAAATACCAGGCTGGGTAACCATGGCACTTACTACAGATGAACTTGATCTGGCGCATAACCCTTATAAATTTGAACCCCATAACAATACAGCGGGCGTATTAGGATTTTTTGAAGAATCGCTGGAAAGCGGCAAAACTCATTTAGCGCAAGCCAGTGATGAAGACCTGGAAAAAAGCTGGACCTTACGTTATGATGGTAAATTAATAAGCGTAAGAACCAAAGCCGAAGTGATCAGGATGGCGTATTCGCAAACTGTGCATCACCGGGCACAAATGGGCGTTTACTTGCGTTTGTTGAATGTACCTATCCCCGGCAGCTATGGCTCCAGTGCCGACGAAGGTGGCTTTTAATAAAACGCCTACACCAACCTATGAAAAACAAAAAAGCCATTGTTAAATAACAATGGCTTTTTGCATGAGGTATAATTAATACTAATGCCTGTGTTTTGATAAATTGCTTACGTTAATTTCTTCCAGAAAACCATCTTCATTGATGGCATAGCGGGCATACTCGGTATTGGTATCAATCTTGTAAACAGGTTTTGATCTTTTCCTGAACTTTTTTCGCACAACCAATAACGGAAGAATGATTACGGCAAGCAGGGCGGTAACTTCTAATAAAATAATATACATGACTCTTTCTTAATAAATTTGCTTGAAGACGCTGGTTATCAACAGCAAACAAGATGATAATTACCCTGCTTCTGATCAATCCACCGACTAATAGTCGAACAGCTAATTATGTGCCATAATTTCTACTAACACAAAATATTGCATTTTTATTATGATCTGGGTTATAAATAATTGGTTAAAAAGGTCGTTAACCGCAGGGGGGCTGATTAACAATGTATTAAGCATTAATGCACATTAACGGCAAAATAGCAGTGTACATGTATAAATTGGCTATACACAACAGAAAGTTACCGTGCTGTTGCAACGGTACATAGTTACTTACTTTTATTTTATTTAGCAACAAAAATTTCAAAATGATAGCGCTGTATCATTTTGAAATTCAAGCTTATAAATTGTAAAATAGTGTAGCATTTTTGCCCCAGAACAAGTCTTGCTCTGTTGCCGATAATCTTGAGCAATAATTATTTACCACCTGCATGGTGCCTTCATAACCACCAGCCAGGAGGCATACGGGCCAGTCGGATCCAAACATTACCCGATTGATGCCAAAAGCATTGAACACCACATCCAGGTAAGGTGTAAAATCTTCGGTTTTCCACAACTTCCAGTTGGCTTCGGTAAGCATGCCCGATACCTTGCAGTAAACATTGGGGTGTAAGGCTAAAGCCAGGATATCTTTTTGCCAATCATTAATATGTTGATCTTTAATATGAGGTTTGGCCAAATGGTCGACCACAAATTTTTGATCGGGGAAACCTCCGGCCAGTAATTCGGCGTAAGGAAGGTGCTCAGGGTATATCAGTATATCGTAGGTATAGCCGTACTTTTGCAAACTGGCTATACCTTTCTGAAAGCGCGGTTGCAGCATATACTGCCTGTCAGGCTCCGATTGTAAAATATGACGAAAGCCTTTCAGCAGATTAAATTGTTTAAAATAGTCCAACCGCTCTTCCAGGTTATCCGCTTTCAGATCAACCCAGCCTACTACACCTTTTACAAAAGGGTTAGCAGCTGCCATCTCCAGCAGGAATTGTGTCTCCTGTTCGGACTGATCGGCCTGAACAGCCACACAACCGTCAATGCCGTTCTGTTGTAATACCGGCAGCAGATCTGTTGGTAAAAAGTCACGTTTGATCACCAGCATTTCATCGTTGATCCAGCTATCACGAACCGGGTCAAATATCCAGAAATGCTGGTGCGCATCAATTTTAGGCATAAGCTACCACGTTTTGTTTTGATTCGCCAAGCCCATCGATGCCCAGTTCAACCACGTCGCCTGGTTTTAAATAAAATGGCGGTTTCATACCCAGGCCAACACCGGCAGGTGTACCTGTTGAAATGATATCGCCCGGCAGCAGCGTCATGAACTGGCTGGTATAGGAAATCAAATGGGGCAGGTTAAAAATAAAGTTTGATGTAGTACCATCCTGCAATGTTTTACCGTTCACCTTTAACCATAAACGCAGGTTATGCGGATCGGCAATTTCATCAGGTGTGGCCAAAAACGGACCAAGCGGCGCGAAGGTATCGCAACCTTTTCCTTTATCCCAGGTGCCATTACGTTCTAATTGAAACTCACGCTCCGATACATCATTATGCAGTACATATCCGGCTACATAGTTCATCGCATCAGCTTCATCAACATAAGACGCCTTTTTACCGATCACTACGGCCAGCTCCACTTCCCAATCGGTTTTTACAGAATTTTTGGGGATCACGATATTATCATTCGGGCCAACAATGGCGGTAGTAGCCTTCATGAATATCACCGGCTCGGGTGGCAGGGGCGCGTTGGTTTCTTTAGCATGATCGGCATAATTTAAGCCAATGCATACAATTTTTGAAGGACGCACTATCGGGCTGCCTAAGCGTATGCTATCAGCAACCTCGGGGAGTTGTTTATCTTTTATAAAAGCGGCCAGGCGTGCCACACCATCAGTCGCAAAAAACTGTTCGGTGTAATCCTCGCTAAAGGCAGAAACATCATATTTTTTATCGTTAAGGATCACTCCTGGCTTTTCTTGTCCAATTGCGCCAAATCGTATCAGCTTCATATTGTTGTGGTATTGTTTTTTAAAGGTTAGTTGTTCAAAGTTATAAATCCACCATCGATAGGATAATCGGTGCCGGTGATAAAGCCTGCCTCGTCTGAGCAAAGATATAGAGCAAGGGCGGCAACTTCTTCCGACCGACCCATCCTGCCGATAGGCTGACTCTTGGATAGCTTTTCAAAAATCTCATCCTCTTTACCGGCGTAGTTTTTGGCTATAAAACCATCCACAAACGGCGTATGGATACGTGCAGGTGAAATACAGTTACACCTGATGTTATCATGCAGGTAATCGCGCGCTACAGAAAGCGTCATGGCATGTATAGCACCTTTACTCATTGAATAGGCAAACCTGTCGGTAATACCTACGCTGGCCGCTATAGAAGCAGTATTCAAGATCACGCCTCCACCATTAGCTTTCAACGCCGGGATCACCGCGAAAAGGCAGTTGTAGGCACCCTTTACGTTCACGTTAAATACGCGCTCAAAGTCTTCGGTACTGGTATTATCGGCCTTGCCAATGTGGGCTATGCCCGCGTTATTGATCAGAATATCGATCTTACCTATTTTGTTGAAAGTATCTACTACCTGTTGCTGATTGCTTACATCACAGGCATAGCCGAAGGCTTTTCCGCTGGCTGCTTCAATTTCGCTTACAGTTTCGGCCGCGGCCTTGTCATTTAATTCGATGATGTGAACGGTAGCACCTTGCTGCGCAAATAATACCGACATGGCTTTACCTATGCCGCTGCCCCCGCCTGTGATCACTACCGATTTATTGGTTAGTTTAAACATGTTACTCTAATATAGATTTATCCAATATTTTGTCATCCTGAACGGAGTGAAGGATCTGTTAGCGGACTATTCATATATGCCAATAGATGCGTCACTCCGTTCAGCATGACAAATTTATAATTATAAAAAGGCATCTGTCAGTCTGAGCTTGTCGAAGACTCGCGCGGAGAGGCCTTTGCCCACCATGCTTCGACGAGCTCAGCATGACACCCTATTTTATGCTCCGTCTTACAACGACACCCCTCTTTTCCAGGGTATAAAATCATCCTGACCTAGTTTTACCGATTTGGGTTCAACCTCGCCGCTGGCCAGTTGGATCACATAATTTAATATACGTTCGCCAGCCTGTTGAATGGTTTCTTCACCTTCGATGATTGTCCCGCAATTAATATCGATAATATCCGGCATACGTTCAAACATAGCCGTATTGGTTGATAATTTTACTACCGGGGTGATCGGGTTTCCGGTAGGCGTACCCAAACCTGTGGTAAACAAAACGATATTAGCACCAGAACCTACTTCGGCAGTAGTACTTTCCACATCGCTGCCTGGCGTACATAACAGGTTTAACCCTGGCTTGGTTACTTTTTCGGGATAATCCAATACCGCCGCAACCGGCGATGTACCACCTTTTTTGGCTGCTCCTGCCGATTTAATGGCGTCGGTGATCAAACCATCGCGGATATTACCGGGTGATGGGTTAGCGTAAAAACCTGAGCCGTCGGCCTCCGCACGGGCGTTGTAGGTGGTCATCAGTTGCATAAAGCGATTGGCTGTTTCTTCGTCGACACAACGGTCGCTCAGTTCCTGCTCCACGCCGCAAAGCTCCGGAAACTCGGCCAATATCACCGAACCGCCCATAGCCACCAGCAAATCGGACACATAACCCAACGCAGGGTTTGCCGAAATACCCGAAAAGCCATCAGAGCCACCGCATTCCAAACCAATACACAATTTAGATAATGGCGCCGGCTGACGCTGATTTTGATTAGCCTGTACCAAACCGGCAAAGGTTTGCTTTAGCGCCTGTTTCAGCAACTCACTCTCGGTACCTACTTTTTGCTGCTCCAGCACCACCATTGGTTTGCTGAAGTTGGGATCGCGTTTGGCTATTTCGGCTTGTAAAATACTCACCTGCGCATGTTGGCAGCCTAAACTTAAAACTGTTGCACCTGCCACGTTTGGGTGGGTAATATACCCGGCGATCAGTCCACACAACGCGTCCGAATCATCCTTTGTACCTCCGCAGCCCATGCTATGGTTCAAAAATTTAATGCCGTCGATGTTTTTGAACAGTCGTTTAGAGTCCGCTTTTTCTGCTGATGCCTGGATATCGGCATTCAATATTTCTTCAACAGATTTACCTGCCTGGTAAAGCTCCATCAGTTGCTCAACATCGCCATCATAGCTTTTGGCTTTTTTGTAACCCAGTTTATCAACCAGGGCTTCTTTTAATACGTTGATGTTACGGTTTTCGCAAAATACCAACGGCACTACTATCCAGTAGTTGGCAGTACCAACAGAGCCATCGGCACGGTGGTAACCATTAAAGGTTTTACTGTCAAAGTTACGGGTATCTGGTTGGTGCCAACTTAATTTGCGCTCGCCCAGACGAAATCCGTCAGAGGCGTGGTGCACATTTTGCGTGCTCAGCAAACCGCCTTGTGGTATGGTACTGGTGGTTTTACCCACCAGTACGCCATACATGTAAATTTCCTGACCGGTTTTCAGTTCATTGATCGCGAATTTGTGTTTCGCGGCAATACGATCGGCTAAAGTAAAGGTGTTACCCTCAAAAGTGATCGGTGTTCCCTGCTCCAGGTTTTGCAGGGCTACCAGCACATTATCATGCGGGTGTATCCTTAAAAATGTTTCTTTTTGTATTGACATTATATCCTAAATTCTAAACTCTAAATCCGAAGTGCTAAAACCTTACGATTAGGGGGCTTATCCGAATTCTGTTATCTTAATTAACTAAAGTTAATTCAATTACAGGTATTTCGTAATTTGGTTTTTTAACCGGCAGGGTTAATTCTACATCCTGCCCTGCGGTTTTACTTAAAAGCTCTGAATGATCATTTAAAAACTGCGCGTATTTAATTTTACCAACATAACCCGGCAAGGTTAATTTGCCATCTTTAGGATAATCAAACACGTGCACATATAAACGACCGTTCACTTTATTATAAGTTAGTTTGGTACCTTCTGGTATCTTATAACTATCGGGCGCAAAGGTACAGTTATAAATAGACTGGCTGTTGGCATGCATCCAGTGGCTCAGGCTATCCAACGCGTTGGTTGCGCGGTAGTCAAACTCTCCGCGGCCGGTTGGACCAACGTTCAGTATCAGGTTACCACCGTTACTGGTGGAGGTGATCAACAGGTCAAGCAGCTGACGATGAGTTTTCCAGGTGTTTTCATCACGATAGTAGCCCCATGAACCAGAAAATGTTTGACAGGTTTCCCAGGTTTTACCACGGTACTTAGCCAGTTCGGCAGTACTCACCTGCTCGGGGGTTTCAAAGTCGGCGCCGTCTTTATACTCTTCCAAATTCAGGCGGTTATCGACAATGATGCCCGGCTGTAATTTACGGATCAGCTTTAATAGTTCCACAGAACCCCACTCATCCTTACCTTTACCGTGACCATCTTTACGTGGGAACGAAAAATCAAGCCAAAGGATATCAATTTTACCATATTTAGTTAACAGCTCGGTGATCTGATCACGCATGTACTGACGATATTTGGCCATATCGCGGTTCTTGTTTAAAGCGGCATAAGAAGCATCGCTTTTATCTTTTGGCGATTGCGGGTGGATCTCGTCAATAGTGTAATCCGGGTGGTGCCAATCAAGCAGGGAATAATAAAAACCTACTTTGAGGCCTTGCCCGCGGAAAGCGTTTACATACTCGCGCACCAGGTCGCGTTTGGCTTTGGTATTGGGTGCCTTGTAATCAGTAAATTTGGAGTCGAACAGGCAAAAACCTTCGTGATGTTTGGTGGTTAATACCGCGTATTTCATACCCGCTGCTTTGGCTTGCCTGGCCCATTTTTGCGGATCGAACAGATCGGGGTTAAACTGATCGAAATATTTTTGGTAGCCCGCGTTATCAATCTTTTCATTATGCTTTACCCATTCATGCCTGGCCGCGCCTGAGTACAGGCCCCAGTGAATAAACATCCCAAAACGATCGTCCGTCCACCATTCCATACGTTTTTGTTTCTGGGCATCGGTTTCGGTACCGATCATTTTTTGCGCGAACACCGGTGACAGGGACAGGAGCACCAGCGCGAATAGCAATTGAGTTCTCTTAAGCATAATTTATTTAGTTTGAATTGGTTACAAGGCAAATATTTTATCCATCAAAACCCATTTTTCGCCATTAAGTGCTCCCTTTACCGGCTGCTGATATTTCCACATCAGCGTTTCCCATTCCTGTACTTTCATATTGGCAGCATCCGCAGCGGCTTTCTTCTCAAAACTGAAGTTATCATCGGTTTCCATGATCATAAATAAACGCACATCAAAACGATAGATCTCCATATGAGTGATACCCGAATCGACAATACTTTTACGGATCTCGGGCCAGATGGCTTCGTGATATTTTTCGTACCCGGCAATCAGGGCTTCATCATCAACCAAATCAAGTGTTAAGCAATATCTGTGGGCCATAGCTATATTATAAAAGCTGGTTAAATTGGTAATACAAAGAAATAAGGTTTGGCTGTAAATAGTTATCCCAAAATCGTCAAAGTGTTAAGCTTTTTTGGCATGGGTTTATGGGAGTAAGGATTTGGTGAGCAAAGAGCAAAGACTAAAAAAAACAGGCTAATTAGTTCGCTCCCGATGGGAAGAGTATGATAAATTTTGTCATCCTGAGGAACGAAGGATCTATTCGCCGGGCGTATCGCACTATAGATGCTTCACTCCTTTCAGCATGACAAATTCTATTTCAGTAATAAACATTTAATAATTATAAACCAATCCGCTTCCAATAAATCATGGTAGCGGTTAAACCTCCGTGTGGTTTCAGGGCATAATCGGGAATGATACCGGTTAAAGTAAATCCTTGTTTTTCATACAAGCCCGAAGCTCCTTCGTCCTGAGCGGTATCAAGCACCAATAAGCTGCGATTATGTTCAACAGCCAACTGTTCGGCGGCTTGTAACAGGGCTTTGGCTATACCCCTGCCACGGTAGTTGATGCGGGTCATCATTTTGGCTATTTCGGCGCGGTGCGGCTGGTTGGGCGGCAGGCTAAGCACCAGGGTTACTGTGGCTACCAGTTCATCACCATCAAAAGCACCGAGAATGATGCGCTCACCACGATCAACAGCTGCTAATGAGCTTGTCCAAAAGTTGATGGATTCGACTGGACTTAAAGGATGCATAAAACCAACCGAACCTCCATTGGCTACCACTTCAATTAGCATAACGCTGAGGGCTATAATATTTTCTGGCCTGTTGTTTAAGGGTTTTATTTTGATGTTGGGCATAGTGTTACAATGTATTCAAATACGAAAAGCCTCACCTAAATCCTCTCCAAAGGAGAGGACTTTACTCTGCAGCTTTCTATCCCCTCTCCTTTGAAGAGGGTTGGGTGAGGTTACTCATTCCTCAATGACGATGTTGGATTAGTAAGCGCGGCCCTGAACGTTAAATAAAACGTGGTAGCTATAGCTATAACTACCAGCGCGAATACCGGCAGTACAAACTGCCACCAGGTAAGCGTTACTTTAAACGCGTAGTGGTTAAGCCACTGGCTAATAAAAATATAAGCTACCGGCAATGCAAACAGACTTGATATCAGTATCAGTTTCACTACATCCCAGGTAAGCAGCGAGATAATGCTTTGTACCGATGCGCCCAAAACTTTGCGTACACCTATCTCTTTGGTACGGCGTGCGGCCGAGTAAGCGGTTAAGCCAAACAGCCCAATACAGGCAATAAATATAGCCAGTGAGGAAAACAGTGTGAACACATGTCCAAACTGTGTTTCCTGGTTGTACTGGCGGTTATAAAAATCGTCCAGGAAAAAGAAATCGAATGACGACTCCGGGAAATTATCGTTCCAGGTGGTTTTAATATGATCTACCATCTGGGCCATATTGTTTTGGCTTACTTTAATTGAAAAATAATCGGCGGGTATCCATGACAAGGTCGGGTCCATAAATAATATCACCGGGGTATATTTTTGCTGCAACGATTGCTGATGATAATCTTTGATAACACCGATCACCTCATCAGGGTGACTGTCGACCGTTTCAATCCATACTTTTTTTCCAATAGCATCCTCCGCTGAGCTAAAACCAAACTGCCGCACTGCCGATTCATTTAATACCACACCAATGGAATCTGCCGGGCGACTTTTATCAAATGCCCTGCCCGCAATTAGCTGCATACCATAAGCCTGCATAAAGTCATGATCAACCTTTAGCATCTCATAAGTACGTTCTTCAGATTTTGGCGCGCCGAAACGCCTGTTGGCCAAAAACCAACGAACCTCCCTGCCCGGCACAGCACCCGAAAGCGTAACCGCCTTTACACCAGGAAAGCCCTGCAGCGTATTTTTAAAACTGCTGATCTTTTGCGCGTAATTACTGGTATTTACCGGCGTTTTGATCACAATGGTTTGGTTAATATTTATCCCGGTATTTTGGCTGCTCATGTAAACAATTTGCCGGTAAACCGCAAAGGTGCCTGCTATAAGCAGTACCGATGCCATAAACTGAAAAGCCACCATTCCCCGACGCAGTAATATCCCGCTTTTTGAAAATGCGAATCGCCCTTTGAGCACCGCTATCGGTTTTAACCGAGCCAGTACCAGAGCCGGGTAAATACCGGATAGTAAAATGCTCCCTAAAAAGACAGCTCCTACTCTCAGAAATAAAGCACTGTTAAATAAAAGGCCATAGGTATTACTGTCAGATAAATAATGTAACAACCCATAGCGCGCACCCAACACCAGTATAATACCCACCAAAAGGGCAGCTATATTAATGATGAACGACTCTGTTAAAAACTGCAGAATAAGCTGTGACGCGTGCGCTCCACTCACCTTGCGGATACCTACTTCGCGCGCACGATCAACTGATTTGGTGGTTGCCAGGTTAATATAATTGATACAGGCTATCACCAGGATAACGAAGGCTATGATATTTAAAAAATTAACCGCGAAACGGTTACCCTTTACCTCTATTTCATAAGGTTTGGCCGGGTTTAAATGGATATCCGCAAGAGGTATCAACTTTACCGCCCATTTGAGTTCCTTTAGTGATGGACCTGTTTTATACCGCTCGGCCAGGGCCGGAAATTTGGCTTCTACCGACTGAGTGCGGGCGCCAGGGTTCAACTTTACAAACGTGTAGCTTTCATGCTGGTACCAGAAATTCTGGATAAACTTGGATGAGGTGCTCCAGGATATCAGGAAATTAAACTGCATGGTGGAGTTGGCCGGAATATCTTTAAAAACGCCAGTAACCATACAGTGATATTTATCGCCAAGCGTACTTACATCCAGGAACTTGCCTATAGCATCAGCACCACCAAAATATTTTTTGGCTGCCGATTGCGATATCGCTATGGTGTTAACCTCTTTAAGTACGGTTAATGGGTTACCCTTTACCAGCGGATAGGCAAAAAAGCTAAAGAAGTTGCTATCGGCAAAGCAAACATGCTCTTCCCGGTACTTGGTGTTTTCATATTTCACCACCCTTTCTGAATTGGCCCAGCTGATCCTGGCGTAAGAAGCAATCTCGGGGAAATTAGCTTTCATGGCCGGAGCATATCCATTGGTGCTGGTTGGCCAGCTATCGGTAAGTTCCTGACCACGGTAAAACTGACTTTCTACACGATAAATGTTGGCCGCATCGGGATGGATGCGGTCAAAGCTTTTTTCGAAATTTACAAAGGCGGTGATGAGTATGAATGCCGCCATGCCCAACGCCAAACCGGTTACATTTATAAAAGTATATATTTTGTTTTTTACCAGGTTGCGGTAGGTAACCAATAGAATATTGCGAATCATAGCTTAATAAGGTTGAAGGCTAAATATAGGGATAATTGCCTATTTATCAAGCCGTCACTGCATCAGGTCAGCAGAAATTACCTGTGTAAAAAGTGGGTTTACATGGTTTACACTTTTCAGGGTTTACATTCATTTAAAATATTGATAATCAAAATATTAATAAACAAAACCCATCAGAAAGTGGGTTTACATGTAAACCCACTTTCTGATCTCTTCCTGCCCTCTTTACGGGTTCTTGGTAAACTCCTTCTGATACATCAGCGGACTTTTCCCGGTTACCTGCTTAAAGTGCTTATGAAAGGTCGAAAAATTATTGAATCCGCTATCATAGCATAATTGCTTGATATTCATCTTATTTTCTATCAGCAACTTACAAGCGTAACCTACCTTTATTTCGATAATGAACTGCGAGTAGGTTTTACGGGTTTTTGATTTAAAATACCGGCAAAAGGAATTGGAACTCACTCCAGCTATTTCGGCAATCTCATCCAGGTATATCTTTTTCCTGAAATTACGTACCGAGTACTCGTAGATATTGTTAAGCCTGTCGTTTTCCGACTCATTATGATCATACTTGAAACCAATGGAAGTAAGGTAGTTAACCGGGTTACTGATGGCCATGGTATTGAGGGCCTTAAGCAGCATGATGATCCTTTCGGCACCATCGGTATCCAGCATATCTTCCAGCAACACGGTTAATTTCTCTTTGGTAACGCCACTGATCTGCAAACCCCTTTTTGATCGTTCCAGTAAAACTTTGATCAGCTTGTTTTCGGGCAACTGCAAAAAATGGTCGCCCCAAAAATTTTCGCAAAAATGAACTACGATTATCTCTACTTTCTCATGCCCGTTATGATCAAAATAAACATCATCAAAACGCCAGTAATGCGGTAAATTGGAGCCAACCAGCGTCATATCACCCGCTTTAAACTGTTTGATACTATCGCCGATAAACTGGGTACCACCACCTTTTTTAAAGTAAATGAGTTCAAGTTCCGGATGGCAGTGCCAGCGGTTATTAATATCGGGCAACACATCGCGCCTTACACTAAATGAATGTGCGGGTCCCGAAGAAACTTTTAACAAAAGCGGTTTCATTCAAGCTATTTTACAATTGATAGGGTAAATGTAGATAAAAAATGTATAAATAGCTTAATTTCTTATAATCTGTTCGCATTAAAAGCATTTTACAGCATACAGGGAAAAATATATTCGATGGAATCCGTGATCTGATCGACAAAACCGGCAAACCAGGACCGATACTTTTACGTATAATATTTTACGTATAATAATAAAAGCGTCATCGGATCTCACCACCGGGACGCGTTTTACTGATCAAATCAACTAAGTCCGGATCAATCTCATGTTTGATCTTTCTTACCAGCTTTCTCAAGTATGGTAACGCGCTAAATGCATCATTTTCTCAACAAGGTGGCGGCCGGAGCCGCCACCGGGAAGATGTTTATATACTCAAACTCATAGTCTTTATCAGAGGCAATAAAAATGGGCGATATTTATTTGATAAACATTATAATTCAATCATTATCAATAATTTACAATAAAAAAACCATCGATAGTGTTCCCGCCCGATGATCAGATTTATCGTATTAATGTAAATCATTGGTCATAAGTTACCCAATTAAAAAATCCTACGTATTTTAGCAAAAGCAATTTTGCTGGGTTTACTGCTGCACAATATTGTGCTCATTAAACTGTTGAATAATAATAGCTAATTTTAATACATGCAAACGGTAACTGTATCCTGGTTAAAATCGCTCGAAGCTTTTAATGGTGTGCCCGAAGATCAGCTGCAATGGCTGTTGGAGAATAGCGTTGATAATATTTTTGAGGACGGGGAATTTCTGATGCAACCCGGCGAACCCATGAGCGGCCCTCATATTATGGTTGATGGCAGTATGCGTTTCTTTATGATGCAAGGTGGTTTCCGACGCGAATTTACTGTTGTAGGCCCGGGTAACATTACCGGCTACCTGCCATTTTCAAGGGGAAAAATATCCAAAGGATATGCGCAAGCCATTGGCAAATTACATATACGGAGCTTTGATACCGAGCTGATACCAGACATGATCAGGAATCATTATGAGCTCACCCAGTCGCTGGTGAATATCATGACCACCCGTGTGCGTGATTTTACAGCCCTGCAGCAGCAGAATGAAAAAATGATGGCACTGGGTAAGCTCTCGGCCGGATTGGCTCATGAATTGAACAACCCGGCGTCAGCCATCGTGCGCGACTCCCTCACCCTGAAAAAGCACCTGGAGCAGGAACCTGAAAGTGTTAAGGCCATCTTTACCATGCGGCTTGAGCCACACCAGGTTACCGGTGTTACCGATCTTTTATTTCATCAGATTTCACAGCAAAATACAACACGTTTAAGCCTTAAACAACGTACTCATCGCGAAGATGAAATAATGGAATGGTTTGATGAGCACGAGATTGAGAATGGTTACGATATTGTTGAAAGCTTTGTTGATTTTAACTTCAGCATAGATACCCTTGAACAATTTGATGCCATTGTTACATCCGAAAACTTGTCAGATATACTAAACTGGATAAGCGATGTACTGATCTCCGAGAAAATGATCAGCGATATACAGGAATCGGCCAGGCGTATTGCCGAACTGGTAAGCTCTGTTAAAACATTTACCCACATGGATCGCGGGCAGGATAAGCAATATGCCGATATACACATTGGCATACGCAACACGCTTACCATGCTGGGTTACAAGATCAGGAAAGGTAATATCAACGTTATTGAAGACTTTGACGAAACCCTCCCCGAGGTAAAAGCCCTGATAGGCGAGCTTAACCAGGTATGGACCAACCTGATCGATAATGCCATTGATGCCATGTCTGTTAACGGCCAGGGAACATTAACCGTTAAAACACGCCGCGACCGTGAGTTTGTGGAAGTATTTATAGTTGACGACGGCCCAGGCATACCAGAAGAGATACAAAGCCTGATATTTGATCCGTTTTTTACAACCAAAGAAATGGGCAAAGGCACAGGTATGGGCCTTGAAGTGGTACAGCGTATTGTAAAACAACACCGTGGCTCTATCAAAGTAAAATCAATGCCGGGCAAAACTGTATTCAGTGTTTGTTTCCTGATTGATGGGTAACGTGTTAGTATCAAGTAGCTAGTATCAGGTATCAAGACAACTTTGTTTTTATACATTTTCAAAAATCTTGATACCTGATACTAGCCACTCGATACTTGATAAAATATTTAATAATTTTACCTTCAGAAAATCACCCCTATGAGCCGCCCTATAATATTTTCCATTGACGATGACCCGCAGGTACTGCGGTCCATAAGCCGCGACATCAGGTCGCAGTATGGTAAAGAGTACAAAATTTTGAGCACCACATCAGCAAATGAGGCCCTGGAAAGTCTTACCGAACTAAAAAACAGCTCGGACGTGGTTGCTTTGTTCCTGTGCGATCAGCGCATGCCCGAGATGGAAGGAGTGAAATTTTTAGAGAAGGCAAAAAAAATATTCCCTGATGCTAAACGTGTTTTGCTTACCGCCTACTCGGATACCGAGGCCGCGATAAAAGCCATAAATGATGTACAGCTTGATTATTACCTGATGAAACCCTGGGATCCACCAGAGGAAAAACTATATCCGGTAATTAATGATCTGTTAGACGATTGGCAAAATAACTATGTACCCGAATTTGTGGGTATCAAGCTGGTAGGCTTCCAGTTTAATCCGCAATCGCACCAGATCAAAGATTTTTTGGCTGGTAACCTGATTCCCTACCGATGGTTTGATATTGAGAAAAATGTTGATGCCGCCGGTTTGTTAACCTTAAATAATTTAAGCACCGACGACTTACCCCTTGTAATTTTTGAAGATGGCAGCCATATAGCCAAACCAAGCATAAGGGCCATAGCCGAAAAACTGGACAAAAGCCCGCAGCAATTGACCGATGTTTATGATGTAGTGATCATAGGTGCCGGCCCCGCAGGGCTGGCAGCAGCCGTTTACGGCGCATCCGAAGGTTTAAAAACTTTGTTAATCGAGCGCAAAGCACCAGGCGGACAGGCAGGTACCAGTTCGCGTATTGAAAACTACCTGGGTTTCCCGGCTGGTTTAAGCGGCGCCGACCTTACCCGTCGGGCTATAAGCCAGGCCATGCGTTTAGGTGCCGAGTTTTTATCACCTCAATCAGTAAGTGATATCAAACAAAAAGATGGCTACAAAACCATTATTTTGGATGATGGACCAGAGATCATCAGTCGTACGGTAGTAATCACTACAGGTGTCGATTATCGTAAACTGGAGGTTAAGGGTGTTGAAAATTACACCGGCGCTGGCATTTACTATGGTGCCGCCACTACCGAAGCTACGGCATGCACCGGTAAAGAAGTATATGTAATTGGTGGCGGTAACTCCGCGGGTCAAGCGGCTATGCACTTGTCTAAATTTGCCAAAAACGTGTACATCATTATCCGCCGGGACGATCTGGTGGCTACCATGTCGGCATACTTGATTAACCAGATTGCTGATACGCCCAACATTCACCTGGTACCCAATACAGAGATAGCTGAAGCCGCCGGCACCAATTGCCTGGAAGAATTAACCCTGTTGAACTGTAAAACCCAGGAAACGGAGAAAAAGGTAGCCAATGCCCTATATATTTTCATAGGCGCGAAACCTTATACCGACTGGATCAAACTTGATATTATCAAAAACAATAAGGACTTTATCGAAACCGGGCGCGAGCTGCGCAGCTATGAAGGTTTTGGTAAAATATGGAAACTTAAACGCGATCCGTTTTTACTGGAAACCAGCTGTTCGGGCATATTTGCCGCCGGCGACGTACGTGCCGGAGCTATGAACCGTGTAGCATCAGCTGTGGGCGAAGGCTCCATGGCTATTAGCTTTGTACATAAATACCTGGCCGAAGTTTAATAAGACAAAAATGATGGAAGACGAAACATGCCAGCATTTAACGGCCGTTAAGGATATCAAACAACCACAAGATTACGTTTGCGAGGAGTGTGTGAAAACACATTCCTCGTGGATGCATCTGCGTACCTGCCAAACCTGTGGTGTTACGCTTTGCTGTGATAGCTCGCCCAATACACACATGACCAAACATTTTAAACAAACCGGTCATCCGGTAGTGATCTCAGCCGAACCCGGCGAACGCTGGCTCTGGTGCTATGTAGATGAGTTGGCGGCAGGATATTAGTTTTTGTCTGAATCAGAATTAACAGAATTTAAGAATTTTCAGAATTCAACATCTCGAACTCGCCACAAACGAGTGCATGGGTTAATTTTTCAGAATTTATTTAACTTGTTTGCCCTTTTTCTCACTACTCACAAACTACTTTTCGCTCAAATACTTATCCAATGATATGGGCCCCGATCCGAGTATCATGAAAACCACCAGTAGTACCAGTGCTACGATAGACGGCCATGCCATCGCGTTGATAGGTTCCTGAAAAATGCCGGTTAAAAATACCGCGCCCAAAACTATCGGTATTTGTATAATGCAGCCTAAACGGGTGAGGATGCCTACCGCTATAAGTACGCCACCAACCATATGCGCGAAGGTTACATAATAAACCAACGCCATCAATACACCGGGCGTCAGATCAATCACATCCTGACTATCAATCAAGCTTTTGAGGTAAGCCGTATTTTGCATAAAGGCAATGCCTTTGAGCAATAAAAACACGCCGAGCGCAATGCGTACCACATCAAGGGCTTTAGGGTGATGAGTATCTCCCCAATTTTCAATTTTATGAACCAGGTTCATGACAGCCTCCTTTTTTTTAAAGGTTAATTGGTATAAAAGGCAGCGGCTTTATGAGTTAAAGAGGCATACCTTATTTTACTAAATATAATAAGAAACTTATTATATATGCAAATTGTTTTATCGACAGCCATACAGCTAAGTAACTGAAAACAAGGGCAACGCATCAATTATCCATTAAATGATCATAAAGCATTATCTTTTAGCCACCCGCGCAATGTGGATAAGTCTTTTTGCACGATGCTGGTAAATTGATGTTTGCTGATGGTTATTTGTTTGGCTCCATCCTGCGCGCCGCCCAATGCATCGTACTCACAATGCAAACTCAGCGGCCCGCCAATGTTTTGTTGCTTGAGCACTTCAAAATATTTCTTGAAATTGACCATGCCCTCGCCCAGCGGAACGCTCTTCACCTGCCATTTGCCATCCTTTTTGTCCCAGTAAAAATCTTTGATGTTGGTAGTTTTAATAAAAGGAACAAGCGGTTGTATCGAAGTAGCCCAGGTGTCGGCACCCTCGGTGGTGGCATGCCTGATATCGTACTGGCAGCCTATTGATGTCGGATCAAGATCTTTTAGCGCCAGCCAAAGATCCCAGATGGAGGCACCAAACAGATCACCAGAATGATTTTGATAAGCGCCGTGCATATGGTATTTCTTATTAAAAGCTGCCAAACCAGCCAGTTGCTTGCTGATTAGCTGCAAATTTGCCGGCACAGTAAGTGTTTTATCATAATTAAACCAGGCTGTACGGTAATATTTAATACCCAGCGCCGAAGCCGCTTTCAAAATATCAGCCGCGTATTTCTCGTCGGCTTGTTTAATATTGGTTACTATGGAATACACTTTTAACCCGGCTTTTTCAACCGCGGCAACAGCTTTGGGCAGATCGGCAGTAACATTTTCGGGTAATACATGACCATCGGGCCGCACAGTGAGATCAACACCATCAAAACCCATTTCGGCAGCCAGCGCGGCCATATCAGCATAATTGAGCCAGTGCAGATGTTTGGAGAAGATACTTACTTTAATCTTTTCTACGGTGCGTTTGTTGGTATTTAAATCAGTAGAAGTTAAAGGGGGTACCGGTGTTTTGGAGAGAGCATTCACACCCAAAGGGATACCGGCTGCTGCGAGCGCAGCGGTGGTGATGAACTTTTTGCGACTGATGGTTTTCATAGGCTTTATCAATTGGTTATGCAATATAATAAAGCCGCACCGGATTTGATGAGAGGAAAAACTTAATCGAAACCGATGAACTCCTTTTGTTTCACCTCTATTGATCCAAAGGTATTATCCCGGTTAACATATACCGCAATGTGATAAAAGTTATTATCGAACAGGTAAATATTGTTCGCCGCGTCGGCACCCTGAATGTTCATTTTCAAGCCGGCGCTTTTGGCCTGTGTTATTAAATTAAACAAATGTTGTGGTGTTTGCGATTTATAGGTAACCGTGCGCAACTGGGTACCATTGCTGAGTTTATATCCTTCGCCTATGATCACCGTTTCCTGGGTTTTATTACCGGCAATCTTACGCAAATGCTCTATCGTTCTGCCGTTCAGTTCCTGCAGATATTCATTTTTAAACCCTTTGCCATTTACCAGGTAGTTATGGGCATCGTCATTAGGCAGGTTGGAAATGTTGATCAAATCATTCAGTGTAATGCTTTGGCTAAATACATGGCCGCTGCAAAATACCAGTAAAGCGATAAAGAGATATTTTTTCATTTTTTTGATATTAACCCAACCGTTTAATCACCCGGATGATAGGTTTTTTGAGCGTGTTTCAACACATCGCTTTTATAAAATAATACATCTTTAAATTGGCCACCAATAAAACCCTGCGCCTGATCGGTAAAGTTTTTTGATGTCGCATTAAAAGACTGCCCTCCGGTCATGATACTTTTCGCCTTTATCTTCGGACCAAACTCCACCGCTGCTACAAAGCTATTGCCCGAATAACCGTAGCGTTTTTGTGTATTCACGGTACGGCTCTGGAACGATGGCAACTGCCCAAAGCCCGATCCGGTTGCCCCCACGGGGATACTCGGTAGTTTATCATCAAAGGTAATGCCATCTGCAGGGCGCTGGTACCTGTTTATATCCCCCCACGCCATTTTCCATGTACCAAAGCGGCTTTGCAGGTTTTTTAAAACCGTCGTTAAAAATTCAAGCTGCTGATCGCCGCTCATCTGAGCAAGTTTTTTCACACGTTGGGTAATAAATGTGCTCTGCTGATCTGTTTGCGGTGGCGGCAGGTTTTTCATCATCAAGGTACCCCACTCAATGGCCAGGGTACTGGCTACAGAATTTACAGCGCAATACTTATCCCATTGCTTCAATAGCAGTACGGGCTCCGTCAGTGAACGCTTAACAGAATCAGGTGCACGCTCATAAGCCGCGAACAAGGGTGGCAACAGATCATCAAAAGCAGTGAGGTAATGGTTATAGCCCTTCGCTATCAGTTGATTAAGGGTGATATGGTCTGCATCTTTGAGTAATTTAATGGCAGTAATGGCCCGATAATTCTCGCCATCGGGAGCCATGTAAACAGGATATTTACTCTTGTCCGGACTACTGGTTCCTGAGGCTGTGTAAGGTGTAGAATTACAATTCTGAATCCAGCCGGTTGCCGGATTGATATCGGTAATGATATCTTTTAGCGCATGCACACCCTGCCATTCGGTTGCCGGTATGCTGCCATCAACAGGTAAGCTCCAGTCAAACTTCGGATCGCGTTTGGGAATATAGTTACCATACCAGAATACGATATTTCCCTTATCATCGGCATAGACCGTACTGTTGGAAGCATTTGATACCAGGTCCATGGCCTTTTTATACTCTGTGAGATTATTAGCCTTGGTGATCAGCCATGATTCCAGCAAAGCGTTATAAGAGCGATTGTTGGCTTTCAGTGCCAGCCATTTACCATCGCGGCTGCCTAAAACGGGGCCATGATGGGTATAGTACCCTGTAATCGTTTTCGGTTCCAGTTTATCGCCGTTTCTGATATTCAGCACCAGTTTACGGGTGGCAACTGGTTTAAGCGAGCCGTTGTATTCATAATACCATTTACCATCTTTTTTACTCATTTTCTCGGCGTACAGATCGCCCACATCAGCGTAGCTGCTGGTATGCATCCAACCGCAATGCTGGTTAAAACCCTGGTAAATAAAAAACTGTCCCCAGGTAACCGCGCCGTATGCGTTCAAGCCCTCATCGCTCACCAAACCTACTTCGCTGCGGAAATAAAAAGGCACATGCGGGTTTATATATAACAAAGCATGCCCCGAGGCTGATTTGGATGGCGCTATAGCAAAACCGTTTGAACCCGTTTCGCGCTCATTGATCATATCATAAATGGGATTGGGCTTGTTGATCAGGACGCCCAGCTGTTTATTCCATCTACTATAAAATTCCTCTGTTTCATTGAGGCGGATGCCTCCGGTTTCGGTTGCGGCAACGCTGCCATCGGTAAACATTAAAGCATACCAGGGTTCAAAACGCTTAAATACCAGTGGCTTTACCTCGGGGTGTTTGTACAGGTAATAGTTGATACCATCGGCAAAAGCATCCATGAGCTTTTTAAACCAGGGCGCACTGGCTCTATAATCTTTAATCGCTTCCGCGCTATCGGCTATTAGTTGTAATTGTACATCGGTATATAGTTTGCTACTGCCGTCAACTTCGGTTTGCCGGCCCAATTGGTACAGGTAATTACGCTCGATGCCTTTAAAATTATCTTCGCATTGGGTATACATCAGTCCAAAAACTACCGCCGCGTCCGTCTTTCCATAAATGTGCGGAACTCCCCAATTATCACGAATAATGGTTACAGTTTTCGCCAGTTGCTCTGCCCGTTTTATTTCTTTTGGATTAAATATTTGAGCAAAAATTACCATTGGAGAAAATATTAAAACTATAGTTATACAATGCTTCATAGTAACGATATTTTTACTGGCCAATTTGACTTTTTGATTATAAAGTTTAAAATGTTTTCATAATAATTACAGTAGATTTGCCATTCAAGCGTATAATATTTACAACACATAGGCGTTTCCATTCAATTATTCATAATTGAATACCAAAACTGATCGATCTTATTGCTATAAACAGCATACTTACAAAGTAATAAAGTTTTGTTTACCGGGCACGTTTTCGCTGAGGTAAATTTATAAGAGCTTAGGTACTCATTAAGCATGATATCTGAGATTTAGTTGATACAATATCATTGGATGATATTGCAATGCGTTCCGGGGGTGAGATACCGGAGCGCATTTTTTATTTCGGTTCATTGGTTTACTTGTTCATTGGTTCAGTGGTTCAGTGGTAAATGCGGTGAGCCTGTTTTCTTTCACACGTTAATTAACCGTAATAGCTAATAAGCATGTATTATACAACCACACACCAATGAACCAATGAAAAAGTAACCCAATGAACCTTAATGAACCCAGTTTTTACGCTCCTGGGCCATTACCAGCAATACCATCCGGTTATAGGTTTCGAGTCCCTGGGGTTGATTGTTGGCCTTTAAAAAGCTATCGTAAAAAATGCTGCTGATAGCGTTGAGTTTGTTTTCATAGGATAGCCAATAGCTGTGTTCGGTGGCATAATCATGGCGCACTTGCTTTGATATGGTAGCTTTGAGTGCCTTATAGGCTACCGTATCACGTCTGCCTAATGAATACATGAACTCACTAACAGCCAGGTGGTAGGCCGAATAGCGTAACAACCTGTCTTTAGAGTGTATGGCAACAACAAAACCGGCAAAATCGGCCTCATCTTCGGCACCGTACCCCATCTGATGTGACATTTCATGACAAGCCACGAATGGCCGGTTAAAAACAGGCATTTGGAAGTTGATCTGTGCTTCGGAAGTAAAAGGATTATAATAGCCGGACGTACCCATAAAATTGAGCAAAAATGTAAGCATAGACGGCTTAACATGCGGATGCCAGGCTCGAAAACTAACCGAGCTGGTAGATAGCCCGCTCAGCGCATGTTTGGCGGTTTGATAAATAGTACTATTGCTTTGCGCCATATCGGCTGCGGTAACCCGCGCCCGTGTGGCATTTGCACTATCAATAAGCAACTGGGTTACTTTGTGCAGGTCGGCAGTGGTAAAGGAGGTATCCCGTAAATTAAGCCGCTCCGCCGCTGACGGACGGAAATAATTCATCCCCCAAAAAAGATAAAATGTCAATATACCTGCCTGCACCCCTATCACTAAACCCAATAACATTACTCCTGCCTTTTTAAATTGTTTTTTAAAAAGGAGTTTAAAGAAACTGATAGTTTTATAGATCAGGTAGGCTATAACCGCCACATATATAATATCGCCCACACTAAACGGAAACAGGTTAAAAAGCGGGTGCAGGGTATAGCAAATTAACACATAAAATCCCTCAGAATAATAACGCTCAACCCAAACCGGGTGATCGCCAAATTGCATCAGTATAAAAATGGCCAGGGCCAGGGATAATATAACTGCTATCCTTTTTAACAAAGGCTTTTCGCGAAAGTTATAACGCATTAGGGATATATAAACTAATAGTAATTTACTAAATTACTATTAAATGGTTATTCAAGGCTATTAAGGCATAAAAAAAGCCCCTTTGAGGGGCTTTGATACATCAAGTTAATGATAGCAATTTTATTTTATAGAAACCGGGACTTCGAAAGTATCCCATTTCAGCGCAAAACCACTCTTGGTAATGGTGTATTTAAGGCTCTCCTCTTTAGGGATGGTTTTTCCTTTAACGGTTACACGTAAAGCATCGTTGCTTTCTTTATAAGTATAAGCTCCCCACTGTTTCGGGTTCTTATCAAAAATAATAGTCCAGCTGCCGTTTTTGTCAGGGATCACAAAAAAGGCATATCTGCCCGCTGCCAATGGCTTTCCTTCAACCTTTATAGCTTTGCTGGTGGTAATGCTGGTTGCAGAATCGGCCCCGGCACGCCATACCTTATCAAATGGTACTAATTCGCCCAAAACTTTACGGCCTTTTACGTACGGACTGCCATATTTAATTTTAATGGTTGAACCGGCTACTACTGCTGTTGTACTGTCATGTGGGCTTGCCGGCTTTTTATCCTGGGCAAAGGCAACTGAGGTTAAAAGCACAAATGCAAAAAGCAATCCTGCTTTAAATTGTAATAATTTTCTCATAGCGTGTTTTATAGTTTTACTGGTAAATATAACATGAATATTGTTTGCTTTTCATTCACTATACAAATAAGTTAGTTTAACACATTACCAGTAAAACATATAAAAAGCTAAAACTAATTGACGATCAGTAACGTTATATAGAAAAAACGCCACATTGCAGTTAGGAATTGATCTTAGGGGTTCATAGCCTTAAGATTAAACAATTGTTGTGGTTTTTGCCCTTGCCGAAAGGCAGGGGTTTTTTGTGCCGTTTTTTCCGTGATTAAGAGGTAAGCCTAAACATTAACATCGTCTTTAATAAGCCTAAACATTAACATCGTCTTTAAACTCTTCCCAGTAAACAGTTTCGAGATATATGCCATTGTTAATGGCCACACGGGCTTTTATTTCCTGCAATTCGGCCTTGATCTGTTCGGCGGTATGGTCGCTGCTTATGGAATGATAATAAATTACATAACCAGTTTTACTGTTTATAAATTTATAATGTTTATCAGCGGGTTTCATAAATAATGAACTTATATAAACATAATAAGCAGTACCCTCATATTGTTTTGTTAAGAGTTAAAATGTTACAATACAATAACATAATGGCAATTAGGCTTTTTTGAACCGTAATGCCATTTGCGACAGCTCGTCATCGCTGATCTTAGCGGGATCTTCAAACTGCCGCAGTACAATCTGAGTTGGAAAATTGATACTTCCACCCGAGGTTTTAACCATTACCCCCGTATCAAACACACTATGATACTTGTAATCGCCTATCAAATAATTGTGTTGTGATAACCTGATCAGCAGCTCAACAATAACATAAGTAGGTAGATGATTCCTGGTCATGCCTTAAATATACGTTAATTAATAATATTAAATTAACATTACATTAACAATAACATGACCTTGATGCGCAAATTAATCTCTACATTTAGGCGAAATATTATTGAGGACTTAAGCAAGTTAATCAACTAAAATACAACATTTTAGTTTAATGATATTAATAAAAAAAGGATCATAAAGTTCAGTGTATGTCGATACTTCCAAATTCCAATAAGATTTTTTATGACTTGTTTAACAGAGCGGCAGCCAATGTAGCCGAAATGGCTAAATTGCTGGATATGGCTGTAAACTCAAAAGATGTTTTTGAGCAAAAATACAATTTCACCCATATCGACAAATTAAAGATAAAAAGTTACGAGATCACTCACCTGGTATTCTCAGAATCAGGTAAACAGCTGATATCACCCTTTCAGCGTAAGGATATGTGCGATTTGGCAGCCGCTATTGATGATGTTGCCGATAGCATAGCTATGGCATCGCGCCGTATACATTTATATGATGTGCCTAAAATAACAGCACCTATGCTGAGCCTGGCCAACTTGATACTGCAAACCAGCACCGAGCTCGAAAAAGCGATCAACGCCATGAATAACCTGGGTAATTCGGCGCAGATATTTGAACTTTGCACCAGTATCAAAAAATTGGAATACCAGGCTGATACCGTTTACAATAAAGCCTTTGCCGATCTGCTGGCCAATGAAAAGGATGCTATTCAACTCATTAAATACACCGACGTATTTATGGCGATGGAAACCGCTACCGATAGCTGTGAAGATGCCACTCTTATTATTGAAAGTATCCTGATCAAAAACGGATAAAAAATACAGCTCTTATTTTAAAGTGCTATAGCAAAAAGCGATGCTGAGATCATCTCGGCATCGCTTTTTGGTTTATTTACTTTTACCGCCTCCACCGTTACCATCTTTAGGCTTTTCTGTTGAAGGAGGATTATCAGAGTTGTTATTCATGTTATCATCATCCTTGTTATCCCTGTTATCTTTCTTAAAATCAAGCTTGCCAAATTTGTAGCTTAGGCTGATACCGAATGATTGTACAGGCACCAGGCGCAGGTTGGTTTGGTAAAAACCGTTTCCGAATGTAGACGAACTCTGGCTAACATATTTGGCAAACGGATTTGATGCAGTAAGCCCAATACTGGCCTTTTTGTTCATGAACATTTTGCGCATGGCCAGGTTATAGAAAACAAATTTAGGGTTGGTTCCCTGTATACCCTTCTGCGATGAATTGTAATTGCCAAAAAACTCTGCGCTCAGGTCGTGTCCGAAATTATATTGAGCATTCAAATTCAGACGGTAAGCAAAAGCACTTACGCTTGTAAAACCCGGGTTATTGCTGGTTCTGTCGCTAAATATCATATTGGTACGCAAACTCAATTTACTGGTAACCGGTACCGATGCATAAATGTTAATACCAGTGCGGGTCTCTGATCCTAAATTGTATCGCTGGTTGTAGGATACATTGGTATACGTAGTACCATTTACATCCAATGTAGTGTAAAAAGTAGTGAACGACTGTATATCATCTGTATTACGGCGATAAAAAGCAGCAATATTAATATTAGCTCCTTTGTCAAAGCTTTTATTGTACCCGAGTTCAAAATTATCCCCCTTCTCGGGTTTCAGATTAGGGTTACCTGTGCTGATGTTGTGCACATCGCTGATATTTAAAAACGGGTTCAGATCACCGTAGTCCGGGCGCTGTATCCTGCGGGTATAGCTCAACTTAACAGATTGCGTAGCATCAAGCTTATGCGAGAATACGAGCGATGGCGCCAGGATATTATAATTGGGGATATTAACGCCCTGAAAATCGGCTGTTGTAACGGTGTACTCATCCCGTAAACCACCTTTTACATCCAGAAAGCTATTAAATAACGACGCGGAAGCCGACAAATAATAGGCATATATCTTACGATCGTACTTAAAGCTATAGGTTTGGCCCGGGCTTGGTTCAAACACGCCATCTGGTGATAATACCGAAGTAGCTACGCTATTATTGATATTGTTAAAATCGAGCTTGCCGCCAGTTTCAATAGTGAAAGTTTTACTTACCGGGTGCGTGTAATCAACAGAAACCGTGGTTTCATGATCTTTACCCGGGTTGGTATTTGATATACCCGTTGAAGGTTTCACATTGTTCAGATAATCTTGCTGCTGGAACGAGCTGAAACTATTATTACCAAAGCTGGAGGTATACAACACGTTAAGCTCCTGCCCTTCCTTATCAAACGTTTTTTTGTAGCTCACGCTAACATCGGTAGAGGTACCATTGAATTTACTGTTGGAGTGGCGGATATCGCTTGTATCTGAAAGCAAAGCACCACCCGGACTTGTTTTGCGCGACTCTTCATTGGTTATGGCATCGCCATGGTTACCAAAATGATTAAACCCGATGGAAGCCGTCAGATCATCATGCTTGGTGATATTCCAGGTAAAGTTCAGGCCCGATTGATAGCCGTTACGCTTAAAGTTATTACTACCCTGCTGAAACAGGTTGGTATTGTTATTTAGCGAATCTTTGGAATCACGGTTACGGGTATTGGGCGAGTTGCTGTTGATCTGCGCGTTACCACTAAAAAAAGCGTTCACCCCAAAGTTGCCTTTGCGAACATTAAGGTTAAATGATCCATTTTCGCGGCGTGTACCTGCCGACAGGTTAACACTGCCATTCACCCCTTCTACCCTGCTGTCCTTTAATATAATGTTTACAATACCACCGGTACCCGCAGCATCATATTTAGCACCCGGGCTGGTAACCACCTCAATACTCTTGATCTGGCTGGCCGGAATGCTGGCCAGCGCATCGGCCAAACTTGCTCCAAAAATACTGGAAGGCTTACCGTTGATCAGGAAGCGGATATTGGCATTACCCTGCAATTCCACATTACCATCAATGTCAACGGTTATTTGCGGTACTTTCTTTAATATATCGATAGCGACACCACCTTGAGCACTCAGATCGTTTTGCGGGTTATACACCATCTTATCGATCTTATTTTCAACCGTCGGCGTTTTGGCCGTAATGGTTACCCCCTGAAGCTGATGCGGCACCGGGCTTAGTTTTATTTCGCCGATGGATACATTACCATCTTTTACTATCACATGCTCTATAGTAGCCCGTTGATAGCCTAAAAAGTCGGCCGTAACTTTATACTCACCAGCGGGAATATGATCAATTGTAAAATTTCCTTTGGTATCGGTACTGATACCATTAAAAGGCGACGCGCTGCCTTGCTTATAAACGGAAACAGTGGCATAATCAACCGGCTGTTTATTAGTGGCATCGGTAACTTTACCGCTTATTTTTCCTTTAGCAGCGGGGTTAACCTGGGCCTGAACATTTACAAAAAAAACTAAAAATAAAAATAGTATAAAAACGGGCTTCATTCGAATGGTAAAAGGATTATTCAACCCGCGAATTTGCCAAGAAAGATTGGATTAAAACTGAATTTTATCAATTGTTGTGTATTTGTTACAATATGATTAACCCAACGTAAAATACCTGCTACAAAACCTTAAAAAATAAGCACCAAAGTACCGCCAATGATGAGCAGCGCACCCGATGCTGTTTTCCAGGTAAGGGGTTCGCCTAAAAATATCACCGATAAAACAATAGCGATGGCCACACTCAGTTTATCAACCGGGGCCACCTGCGATACCTTGCCCAGTTGCAGTGCCTTAAAATAACAGATCCACGAAAGCCCGGTAGCGCAACCCGAAAGCACCAGGAACGTCCAGTTTACTTTGGATAAACTACTGATACCCTGATTACTCCCTTTAAACAGCACAATACCCCAGGCCAGTATCAGTATCACTACCGTGCGTATGGCGGTTGCCAGGTCGGTATCAACGCCTTTGATGCCTACTTTGGCAAATATCGCGGTAAGGGCGGCAAACAGGGCCGAAAATAAAGCATAGATCCACCACATAATTTTTGAGTTTAATGTTATGAGTTTTACGGTTTATTATAGGTTTCTTTTGTGCAAAAACTTTTTAAACCTGGTATTTTAACAATTTTTTGTTCAAAAAGGGGCTAAAAAAGCTCTTTAATTGTCTGTTTTAATAAAGTTTTAATCCATTTTAACACTTTTTAACGAAATTATTGACGGCTTTTAAAAGTTTAAAAAGTATTAATTTATTGCCTACCAAATAACAACATACCGAACGGTCGGTTTGGTTGTTGTATTTTCCTTTAACCAAACAGCCCGGTTTCCTTTGTTATCAGGAAAACCGGGCTGCTGTTTATACAAAAACACGCAATATTATATAGAATATCCAGTGCCGGTATGCAAACTTCCGGATCAAAACTGTAGCAAATCTGGTGAATACAGAATGTCTACAAATTGATGCTGTAGCTTGGCCAATAATTGGCGATAATTAATAAAATACCATCTAACCAGAATAAGGGTAAAAACCAATGAAAGTGTTGTAAATAAAAATAAACAACAATTTAATTCAATATCATGAAAAATTTCTGCACTTTCGGGAACGCTTATTATAGATCTGATCACAGCAATAACACCAATAAAATAATCCCTACAGGTGTTGATGTAAAATTTATAGCCTGAGTTATCTACCTGAATTTTTGCGGGGGCCGGTTTACATCCCGTTTGAAGTTTAACATGCTTAAAGCATTGGTGTTCAGGTATCGGCAAAGTAAATTTTATATAAAATATTCATGAAATGTTTATGAAGTTTGATCTTTAACGAAAATTTTTTACAAAAAAATGATACTTTAAACACGTTTTCATTATATTTAGCGTTTATAAACTATATGATTAAAAAAACTGATTTTGTTTACTCCCAGGAGTCTGAACCTCATCGTATTCGTACAAAAAAAATCCTAAAGCAATTTCCGGAGCTACGTAAACTGATTGGCAAGAACCCAAAAACCATATGGGCTATCATTGGTCTGGTGGTATTTCAGGTAGTTTTAGCCTGGTTTGTTCGTGACCAATCCTGGTGGATCATTTTTGGGGCAGCTTATTTATTAGGTGCTTTTGCCGATCATGCCTTGTTTGTAATGATACACGAATGCACCCATCAGCTGTTATTTAAAAACCGTAATGCTAATCGCTGGGCCTCTATGTTTGCCAATTTACCGCAAATATTGCCAAGCGCTATATCGTTCGAAAAATACCATATTAAACACCACTCTTTTCAGGGTGTACATGAGCTTGATGCCGATTTGCCCAACAAATGGGAAGCAAAACTGATCAGCAATTCTTTTTTTGGTAAAGCCATGTGGTTACTATTCTTCCCGGTTTTCCAACTTTTCCGTTTATCAAGATTAAGAGAAATACACCCGTTTGATGGCTGGATACTGACCAACTTTGTACTACAGGTGGTGTTTACTACCGCCATATGGTATTTTATGGGCTGGCCGGCAGTTGCTTTCTTATTGTTAAGCTTTTCTTTCTCGGTTGGTTTACATCCACTGGGCGCCCGCTGGATACAGGAGCATTACCTTACTCACACCGAAGAACAGGAAACCTACAGCTATTATGGCAATTTTAACGTGGTAGCTTTCAATGTGGGGTTCCATAACGAACATCATGACTTTCCGTCAATTCCATGGAATAAATTACCAGAGATCAAAAAAACAGCACCTGAGTATTATGATACCCTGCACTATCATACTTCATGGACAAAATTATTTTTCCGTTTCCTGTTTGATCGCGAGATATCCTTATTTAACCGTATCCTGCGTAAAGAACGCGGCAAGGTTGCGTTAACCGATATATCCAAACCGGATATCGACATGACCCGCGCCGAAGCTGTAAAACCTAAGCTTGAACCAAGCCAGGTATAAATTATAAAAGCATTTGAAAAGGCCCTTTTAAGGGCCTTTTTTTGTTGCATAACATTTCCCCTCTTGAGAGGGGGCGCGCAGACTTGTGCAGTGGCAGGGTGTGTTTATGAAGCAGAGAACACACCCCTCCACCCCTCTCAAGAGGGGAATCGCGCCATCCTTCGCTCTTTTTCCGTATTCCCAACACCTGTAGTGCAAACGAGCGCAAACCTGAGAAGGGGTTTATGCTATCATCATAGAAAAAGCTTCCTCCCCCCAAGGGAGGAAATCACACATTTCCCAGGCATTTTACCTTCCTATTATCTCCATGAGAGATACTCAAATCCCCTTCCCAAAAATGAACAAATGATGAAGACAAAAAGATCAAATATCTGATTGATGCTAAATTAACTTACCTTTAAATCCCTATTAATTTAATTCGATAAATGGCAGAATTGCGTTCCTTTTTCTCACATCACGAAGATCTTACCCAGGTAATTTTATATGCAGGCATCATCACGAGCTTATGGTTTGCCGAAGCAATGGTTTCATCAGAAGGCACCCTCAGCAAGTGGAAACACTCTACGGTAAACGCTTTGTTTATCTTCACCGCGTTACCCATACAACTCGCTTTAACTACCTTTGTTATCCTGATATCTAAATGGACTATAGCTCATCATTGGGGGCTCATCAATTTTATTCCGTATTATAAAAACCCCTGGGTATATTATACCAGTCTGTTTGTACTGCTTGATCTGTGCGAATATATTTACCACGTGACCATGCACAAGGTTGAAGCCCTATGGAAATTTCACCTGGTACATCACAGCGATCTGAATGTTGACGTTTCCACTACCACCCGCGAACACCCTTTTGAAACCGGTATACGCACTTGTTTCCTGATGCTGTGGGTATTTATTTGCGGCCCGGCTATTGGCGTTTTAATTTTGCGTCAAACGTTTCAATCTTTCTCCAATATCATCGCGCATACGAAATTCAGGCTACCCGAAAAAGTTAACCGCATAGTAGGTTTGGTGTTTATAACCCCCAACCTGCACCATGTGCACCACCATTATCAGTTACCCTATACCGATTGCAATTATGGTGATGTGCTGAGCATCTGGGACCGGCTTTTTGGCACTTTTGGCAAACTAAGCCAGGAGGAAACTGTATTTGGGATTGACACTCATATGAACGAGGAATTAAACGGAACTTTTGTTGGCGCGGTTAAAATGCCCTTCCAAAAGTTTGAACGGCCCACCCAGCATTTAAATTAAAACACTTGCAGTTTTAATGGTAGGGAGGGATTTATACGCGCGATGATTATCCCGTTCCATAAACCCCTTCCTCCCCTTCCCGAGGGAAGGAATCGCACAGGGCTTTGGCTTTTTGATTGGGTATTATGCTAAGCTCCGTCGAAGCATGGCGGGCAGGCCTCTGCGCTCTACCCTTCAACGGAGCTCAACGTGACATCCCTCTTTCAGCACATCATTTATCTGCTATGCATTTTCATAGGCTCTTACTTTAAGAAGCATTTCTGACAAACAGCTTATTGCCCCTAATTTATTGCTCACCAACCATTTACTTATAATCCAAGGCATTTATTTAATGCTATCTTCATAATATTTTGGTTAATTTGCGTTATTATTCGCAACAAATAAGATGTCCAGATCAAAAAAATTAAAATTAATAGCACCCTTAGTCATCCTTATTTTTGTGGGGGCCTTTGCCAAGCACAGGCTATTTGACAAGGTTGCGCAATCTGGCACGCTCCAAAGTAAACAAATGGATGAGACATCGGGTATAGCCGCCTCAACCATCAACCCCGGCATTTATTATGTACATAACGACAGTGGTGATACCAGTCGCTTTTTTGCGATAACTCCCGATGGAAAATTAAAAACCACTATTTACTTTACCGGCTCAAAGGATATACCTTTAGGTGTACGCGATTGTGAAGACATTGCAGTAGGCCCGGGACCAGCCAAAGGCAAAAGCTACGTTTATATAGGCGATATTGGCGACAATGCGGGCAGATGGCCATATATCACCATTTACCGGATCCGCGAAAAAAGATCATGGGCAACCGACAGCCTCACCCATGCCGAAGCCGAACCGCTTTATTTGAAATACCCCGATGGCCCAAAAGATGCCGAAACCCTGATGCTTGACCCGGTTGAAGAATTGCTGTGTATTGTAAGCAAAAGAAGGGATACCGTATCGGTTTATACCACACCGCTGATGTATAATGCTAAGGATACTGTTACCCTCACCAAACGTGCTCAACTGTTTTTTTCTGGCTTTAAACCTTTTAAATGGATCACCGCCGGCGACATATCCAAAGATGGCAAGCAAATTCTGCTGAAAAGCTATGAAAAGGTTTATTACTGGAAACGCGAGCCCAAAGAGCACATATGGGAAACCATGCTCAGGAAACCTGATGAACTGCATTATAAGGTTGAAAAACAAGGTGAAGCGATAGGTTTCACCCCTGATGGTAAAGCGTATTATACTACCAGCGAAGGCGTTTTTGCCCCTATTTATTATTACGAAACACCGGAGTAGGTTAAATCCCGTGCGTCATTGCGTAGCGTGACTCACCTTATACAGGAGTCGTTTAGCCGGGCGTATACCCGCTCTTGGCCGCGGGAGGGCCAGTTACTTTGTAGCCACAAAGTAACCAAAAGGCTTTCAGCAGAAATGCTTCTTTGCGCTCTTAGCCTTTGCCCCGCAAATCGGACAGAACCAGGGCTGCAATTATTTTGCCCTACTTCGTTCGCGCAACCCTACACTTCAGCAAAAACTTGCTATCCCCGCATCCGCACCGCCCTGCATTGTTCTGCCCGCTTTCGCCCGAAGCTTATCTGCTGACGGGGAAGAGAAAACAGACTGTTACCAGTTATTTGAATATAGAATTGCATAAAAAACATGTCATTGCGAGCGATAGTGTGGCAATCTCTTCGCTTGCATATTGAAGGCAATGAGATTGCTTCGTCGTCTCTCCTCGCAATGACATGATGTTTAGTCAAATAGCTATTTCTCCACCCTGATCAGCATAACACCGTGAGGCGCTACTTTGGCACTGAAATCTTTACCGGTGGTGATCACGTATTTTTGCTGCCACACATCTCTGAATTTGGTGTAGCCTTTTAAGGCAGCATCATTTTTATCCAGGCTGATGGTTTGGTACTTGTCGGACAGGTTGAACAGGCCGATGGCCTTGCCGCCATCTTTCAGTTCCTTTACCCAGATCTGGTAATCGTCTTTTTTGATATACTGGCTGGCACCTTTGCCTAAAGCGTCCTGATCAATAGCCAGTACCTCATCATTGGTAAGCAAATTCAACGTAAACCTATCCAGGTGGCCCATATCGCAACCAATTAATAATGGCGATGATAACAAGCTCCACAAACTAATGTGCGTGTACTGCTCATCATAAGTGAGCTGTGTATTATGCAGGCTCGGCCCCCATCCTACTTTACCTACTACCAGCATATCGGGATCATTAAAGTGGCCCGGCTGAGAAAATGGAGCGGCTTTATCCTGGCTAAAACCTATAGACGATAAACTGCGCCAGGTATCCTGAATATCGCCGGTGGTGCGCCAGCTATTGCCGCCTACCTCGGCACCCCACTCCCATACCTTACCCCAGCCATACTGGCAAAGGCTGTACATGATATCGCGGTTTATTTTATCCAAAGAGTTACGCATTACCTGGTACGGCTTTTTAAGCGCGGCCAGATCAGGATGCGGCTCTATTTCGGAGTAGGCACACCAGTCGTATTTCAGGTAGTCGATGCCCCAATCACCATAAGTTTGCGCATCCTGGTCTTCATGTTGCCAGCTGCCCAGAAAACCGCCGCAGGTACGCGGCCCCGGCGACGAATAGATCCCCATACGCAAGCCCAGGCTGTGTACATAATCGGTAAGTCCTTTCATATCCGGAAACTTACTATTAGCCGTTATTTTACCATCAGTCTGGCGTTGTTCGGCCTCCCAGCCGTCGTCGATATTGATATAGGCCCAACCGTGCGCGCTTAGCCTGTCGGCCATGGCTTTTGCCGAAGTGCGTACCTTTTTATCATCCACACTTAAACCCCAGGCGTTCCAGCTGTTCCAGCCCAGTGCCGGTGTTAAGCCAATTTTATCGCCAATAATAATAGTGAAGGCTTTTGTTTTGCTACCCAGCCTGTTGCTCACGGTAAAGGTTACCAGATACGTGCCCTTTTGGGCAACCGCGCCGGTGATGATGCCCGTAGCTGCATCCAGTTTCAGACCATCGGGCAGCCCCTGCGCCTTATAAATTAAAGGCTTTTGACCGGTGGCCGGTATCAGGTATAAGAAAGGGTTACCCGGGCGTGCGCCAAAAACTTCGGCACCATTTATTTTGGGTTTGGCCGATGGATACGGGGTGAGCAAGTAAGGTGTTGTTTCGGTGTGGGTTATTTCCTTGCCCGATTTTTCGTCGGTAAAATTATAGGTGATAGTGTATGATTTTTTCTCTAAACGGGCTATGTTAAACGAATAGGTAAATGGCTTGCCAAAAGTAAAGGCGGCGTCATTTGTTTTTTCGTATAAAACGGCATTGGTTTCGGGATCGGTCACTCTAAAGGCCAGCTTACCGTTGTAATCATAATGATTGGTAGTGATCAGTTTTACCGATTTGCTCAAGCTCTGATGCTCGCCATATTCAAAATCGGCTTCGGTGTTTACAGTTACATGATCCATCACATCGGCCATGCCAATGCTAAAGTTGGTACCGTAGATGCCGCCATCGCCGCCGGTATCAAAAATACGAACGGCCAAAACATTCTCCTTGTCCCACAAAATAGCCGGGTTATTGGCGGCTATAGTATACGTACGCGGACCATAAAAACCACCGGTTTTAATGTCGCCGGTTTTGCCGCCGAACCGGCCTATCAGTTTACCATTCAGGAAAACCTCGTCGTTATCATCAACACTGCCCAGGTTAATCCGCAGACTGTCTTTCAAAAATGCTTTTTCTTTTAATGATGCGGGGATTACCACATGGATGCGGTACCAGCCAAAACCATCATAACCGGGATGGCCTTCCTGCTCCCAGCTGTGGGCTACGTTAACCTCTTTCCAATGCTGATCATTATACGTTGGCGAGGCCCATTGTGTCGAATCGCCAACGGCCAGTTTCCATCCCTTGGCAAGGGATACATGCTGCGCACGGACGCTTGAGAAGCCCGCGGCAAGCAAAACAAGTAAAAGTAGTTTTCTCATTCAGGGTAATTTAACAGGTTTAACAGTTCTCTCTTTTTGAAAATTCAGGAGCAACTAAGATACAGCATTAAGCCATAAAATGTATGCTTAACAATTATTGTTTTTTTAACAATAACATAGCGTTAGGTACATTGAAATTTAACCTCCTGTTCACCATGAGTTATAATTGAGGGACTAACTTTAAGTATCGAAAAAACAACCACATGAAAAGGACATTTTTGATAACCGCCTTATTAATTTGCTGCTTTTTAGCCGGTTTCGCCGCTATCGCCGATTTTTCGGGCCTATGGACAGGTACTTTAAAAGTAGAAACCGGCGAGGTTTATCCGCTGTTGTACAACTTTAAGATCGAAGGCGATAAATTAACCGGAACAGCCAAAACCCCCAAAGGCGACCTGCCTATTGACGACGGTAAAATAACCGGCAACGATTTCAAATTCACTGTAACACTGAGCGACATGGAAATTGCCCATACCGGTAAATTTTATGATGATTCAATCGGGGTTGATATTGCCGTGGGTGATACCAAAGCGCATACAACCTTGTTGAGGAAGAAGTAGAAGAAGAGGCAAGAAATAAGAATCAAGAAATAAGACATACGAAGTTTAAAACCCCGTATGTCATGACAGCATAATGGCGACGACTCACCCCGTCGGCGCTTCGCTGGACGGCCCTCTCTTCGCCTTCGGCGGAAAGAGGGCATGGGAAATTTTTTCTTTTATTTTCATCCATTTTTAAATCCCCTCTTTCCGGCAAAACCGAAGAGAGGGTGACCAAGCGTAGCGATGGTCGGGTGAGTCGACTCAACTATTACTCCGTCGTATCCCTTTCCACCAGTTCCATGCCACATTTGGAGCAAACGCCGGGTTTGTCGAAACTCAGGTCGGGGTGCATGGTGCAGGTGTACTTGCTTTTCTTTTGATGCTTTTCTGTGGCTTTAGGGCCGTTGCTGCAAGCCGTGATGGTTCCCAATGACCATACCGCTAAACACAAAATAATGATTGATCTTTTCATGGTTATTTATTTTTTAAAAATGCGGCAAAGCCAAACAGCGATGCCACCAGCACACCCAGGGCGGCAAGCATACTCACGATGTCGCGGATATCCTTACCAGCCCAGCTCATACCAAAATACTTATGCAGGAAGATAAAGGATAAACCTTCGGCCCTGTCGATACCGGCAACTTTGGCAGCCAGCTTTGATGAGGTAGTTTCGATGTACCAATTGTCGCCGTTGGGGTAACTAACCCGGGCAACCGGCAGGCGCTTGTTGATAAAGCCGTATTCGTTATTAAACTGCTTGATCACATCTACCTTTACCCGGCCTTTATATGTTTTTAAACCCGAGGCCGCAGTGTGATAATAGGTGCTTAAAAAGCGGGCATAGTCCTCGTCGGCTAATTCGCGTTCTTTGCCGGTTTGCGTATCAAAGTAAAGCACCTCTTTTTTGTTGTCGACCACCTGGTAAAAAGTATTGCCATTAAAACTTACCAAGCCGCTTTGTTTGATGGTGCTATCGGCAATGGGTAAGTTGAGGTTGGAAACAGCTAATTGTTTACGGTTGATCACCTGCCCATAGTCAGCTTTAGCCGGTTCGTTGTGATATAGTTTTACAAACAGGTGAAAAGCCCCGCTTACCACAAAGGTGAACATCACAAAAGATACGATGAGCCCTATCTGCCGGTGAAAGCGGTGCACAAAGCGTTTGTCCTCCCTGCCTTTGGCTTTACGGTTTTGCTGTATGGTTTTGAACTTTTTCCAGAACAAACCGTAGATGGTTAGGCCACTGATAAGCGAAAACAGCATCACGCACATGATAGCCAGCAGGAACGCGTTGCGAAAAGTATCGCCGGCAATATCGGCCAGGAACTGCCAGGTGTGGAACTGTTCAAACACCCAAAGCATGGTTTTCCGGGTATGGTTATTAAAAGTGCCCATACGGTTATGGCCTGTTTCTACGTAAACATCCATGCCATCGGGGCGGTTAAAGGAAACTTTCCAAACGGGCAGCAGGTGATTGATGGGCTGGTATTGCGCGTCGAAAGTGGTTTGCAGCAGGATGCTTTTCAGGGTAGATGTAGAGTCCTGTGTAAAAAAACGGGCGAGGTATTCGGCATACTGTACGTCGCCGTTGGGCAGCAGTACACCGTCGGTAGCCGAATAGTATTGATAAACACTATCGCGCCCCTGCACCTGGTAAAAGGTACCTTTGTTAAAATGGATGAGATTAAAGTTCCGCAGCTCATGCAGGTTGTTCTTATCCATCACTTGTTGGAGCGATAATGCAGGCTGCATTTTGCTTTGCGGCAGAGGCTTAAAAACCTCTTTGGCAATGGATGGCCTGAACCAGTTTGACATAAAAGGGTGCGAAAGCCCGCTTAATGTCCAAAAGATCACCGGTACCAGGCCTATTAAGCCCAGTACACGATGCCATTTATAAAAATTACTTTTTATTGCTGATGATACCATGATCAATATTTTGAAAAAGAGTAACTGATGCCCAAAGTGTAAGTACGCGGCGGCGCGGCATTATACGTATCGCCGTATTGGTTGCTGGTTACTGTGGTTGCGTATAACTTGTTGGTTAAGTTCATCACGTTAAACCAGATACCCGCTCCTTTGATCACGCTGCTTTTGATATCATAGCCCAAACGCAGGTTATAAATATCGTAACCACTGTAAGTTTTGGTATTAGCCGGATTGGTATAGTACTGGTTAATGTGCTGCCACTCGGTAGCAATGCGGAAACCTTGCAGATACTGCGGCTTGTAGGTGAGCTCGGAGTTGGCTATCCAGGCGGGTGCGTTGTTCATACGGTTGCCGTCGTAGTTGATCACCGTGCTGGTGCCATTGCTGGTGCGTACTTCGCTGTATTCTACATAGGTATGGCGGGCATTGGTACCACTAAACCGGAAGGTCAATTCTTTCACCGGCGCCACGGTTACGGAGTACTCCACACCGCGGTGACGGGTTGCACCTGCGTTTTGGTTTTGGGTGGTATTATCGGGCAACAGCTGACTGATGATCTCGTTATGCCCTTCCATATCAAACAAACTCAATTCAAAGTATAACTTCTTGTTGAACGCCGAAAACCATCCGCCTACTTCGTAATTATCAAAAGTGGCTTGCTTCAATGGTGTTAACTGGCGCGAGCTGTACAAGTCGCCGGTTTCTGGTGGCTGAAAGCCTACGCTGTAGTTGGCGTAGAAGCCTTTGTTATGACCCAGATCATAAGTTAAACCCAGTTTTGGCGCCAGGATATTAAAATTATTGGTTTCCTGCTGTTTGTATTTGGTTTGCCCCGCCGGGATGCTGTTGGTAAAATCATAATGTACCCTGTCATAACGCAGGCCACCGACGATACGTAGTGCCTCTACTGGTTTTATTTCGTATTGCAGGTAAGCGGCCGTATTGAACAGTTTGATGTTGTAATTATCAATGTACCTGCCGGTATTGGTAAAGCCGGTGTAGTAGTTGTTCTGCACATCTTTATCAATGTTCAGGTACTGGGCATAATACGAGCTCGGACTATCATCCATATAAACACCACCAATCAAACGCGAATGCAGAAAATCAATATCCACACGGTGCTGGGCCAGCAAGCCATAGCTTTGGAATTTCTGATCGTTCACCTGTCCGTTCGAGCTTACATATTTGCCGGTATTGTCGCGTACATCAGAGATATAATAGCTGGGCAGTTGCGCGGTAGAATTATCGCGGAAAAACAGGGTTACGAAAGTGCTGTTCTTGTCATCCCACTGATGATCCAATCGTGTGCTTGCCCGGAAAGCTTTTACCCTGCGGTAGGTAAAGCGTTGGTTGGCACTATATTTACGGCTGTAAAAACGGGTGCTATCCAAACTGCCCGGTGTTTGGGTATCCAGGTAATTGTAAGCAACGGCGGTGGTTAAACGCGTGGTTGCATTAAAATCGTAAGTGGTTTTAAAATTAACCGAATACTTGTCAAAGTCGGAATAATCCTGCCAGCTGTCTTTTTGATGAGCCACATATCCGCCAACATACAAACCAAACTTGCCCTGGCTAAAACCGCCATCGGCATCAACCCGGCGATAGTGATAATTATCGCCCTGAACAGAAACATTACCTGCATAACCCGTAGGCGGCCCTTGCGTAATAAAGTTTACCGCGCCGCCAATAGAATTACTACCATACAGCGATGACGCCGGACCTTTGATCACCTCGATATCCTTAACACCCGACATATTGATCTCATACAGCGAGTTATGGTTAAAGATCCCTGTAGGGCGTATCGGCAAACCATCCTCCATATATAAATAAAGCGCGTTATAGGTAATAGGCTGACGGATGGCCATGGTATGCTGCTCGTTACCCAGGTTCACCATATAAACACCGGCTACCTTGTTCAATAACTGGTATAAGGCGGTAGCTTTGGCGTCTTTGATCTGGGTAGAATTTATTTTGCTGATAGCGATAGGCGCATCCTGCCTGGCCTGCCCTTCCCGGCTGGCGGTTACTACCACGGGTTGCAGATCCACTGTTGAAGGCTCCAGGGCGATGTCAAGGTCGTGCCCTTTCAACGTAGCCACATCCACAATGCGTGCATTATAACCTACCATAGCAAATTTAAGTTTGGTAATCCCCTGCGCATTGATGCTAAAATGGCCCTTAGCATTGGTTGTGGCCAGCTTTACGCCGGTAGCGGCATCGGCTTTACATACAGAGGCACCCACCAGCGCCTCATGCGTATTGGCATCTGTAATGGTTCCCTGCAGGATGGTTTGGCCATATGACCGGGTAAAAAATGATATAAATAGTATAGATAGAATTAGATATTTTTTCATGAATAAATCATCAGGAGCCGAAGCCCCGGTATAAAAATTAAGTATAGGACAATGGGTTTCCCGGGGGGATCTCTTTTAGTTTGTCATGCTGAACGGAGTGAAGCATCAATTGTGCGACTTGCATGGTCGTGAACAGATCCTTCGCTATGCTCAGGATGACAAATTCAATGGCTGTCATGCTGAGCCCGTCGAAGCGTCGTGGGCAGGCCTCTGCGCACGATCCTTCGACAAGCTCAGGATGACACAGGCCGCTTTTTACTATACGCAAAAGCACACAGCAAAGCCATCAATCCAAAAAATCCGGGAAAATAAAATGGGAATTATCCTAACCGGGGAGGCTGGAAGATCGTACCGACACGGTCGACCGGAAGGGTACAATCATAAGGGGTTACAATCACTTGCAACAAGCTGGAGTGAAATTTAATAACCGTTGAACTGGCTACGTAAACTTCCTGAAAGAGGCTCTTTTGCGACTGCCTTTCATCGCTTGCCTGCTTTTCCTCTGCCTGTTTTATCTTTTTCGCGAAATAACATTTACCATCGCAATGCAACCAGGGTTTATTCCGGTTTTCGCAAAGCTTGGTAGCAATGTAGTTCCTGTTCAGTTCAAAACCCGCGTAAATAAAAAATCGCGAGAAATTAACCGTGATCAGCGAAACGATGAGTAAATAGGCTGTAAAACGTTGCAGCATGATGCCGCAAAGGTAGTAGCTGCACGTTTAATAAGCAATGCCTTATAAAAAATAAGTTTTAATTACCCCGTTTCAATACCGTGTTCAGATGCTCCCCTTTATAAACAATATGCATCTGGATGGAATCCGGGTAAATTTTCCCGGTATGCGGTGCATTACCATTGGGTACAGGTACGTTGAAAGAAAAATCGCTGCCGTTGATCATACCATCGGTAATTTGCACATCTCCTTCGGGCATATGGGCTGTGCCGGTAAGCTTATCGCTATCCACCTTAAAGGTGTAGTTTAATACAAATGTGGTATTGTTGGGCAGTTTGAGCGTTCCTGTCCATTTTCCGTTGATATTTATTACCGCGGCAAAACAGATCATCACCGTAATAACCATAACGGCAGTCGCCATCATCTTTTTTTTCATAGGGATATTGCCAACAGGCATTATAGCCCTGCCGCTATGGATATACAAACTTTTGGTTAAATAGTTTAACCAAACAAAAAAACCTTACTAAAAAGTAAGGTTTTCATAGCGAGGTTTAAGTATGAAAATACTTTAATATTATTTCTTTTCTTCTGGTCTTTTTAATACCGAGTGAACTTTGGCTCCGTTGATCTCCAGGTCGATTCCTGTTGAATCGCCATAAAATTTGCCGGTATGTGGAATATCCATACCACTGGTGGTAACACTGAACGAAAAAGTGGTACCATCTGTTTTTCCATTAGCTATCTGCACATCACCTTCGGGTGTTAAAGCCGTGCCGGTTAGCTTATCGCCGTCAACTTTAAAATTATATAATAATGGATACTCGGAACCATCACCTAAAACTAATTTTCCGGCCCATTTGCCACTCAAATCGGCAATGGCTGCCATACAAACCATAAAACAACCTACTAACATCGCGGTAGTAAAAAACTTTCTTTTCATAACGTATTTTTAATTTACCTAAGATAATGTGTTTTTTGTTAAAAATCAGTTAAGTACGCGTTATTTAAACTATACAAAAGTTAAGATAAAATAGCGGTTTAAACAAGTTATTTGCCCTTTTATTTTTACATATTAACTGAATGTTATTTTGCGGCACAAATAATTGTTTAATTTTGACCCGATGAAAAAGGTGGACGTATTAAAGCTGATGGACTTGGTTGAAGACATCAAGAAATTGGATGAACTGATTGCTACCAGTCGCCAAAAAAAGACCTCAGATTTTGTACTGAACCAGTATGAAGCTAAAAAGATCAAGATGGTAGGCTCCATTATCAACGAGCTGGCCAATCCACCTATTCAATCCATAGAGAGTTACCTGCTCATTAAAAAGATCCTGAATAAATACTACCCTAACCTTCCCGAAGATGAGCTGATGAGTAACAGCGACATTGGCAAAATTGTGGCCGTTATTGAGGGCTAAGCGTTAATAGACATCAGCTATTACTTCCACTTCGCCACCTTTCCAAAACGTTGTGGTTGGATGAAAATGCTTCCATGACCGCCAGTATTCCTGGTAGGCCTGCACTTTGGCCAATCGCTGCCCTTTTTGCGTTCCGGAAATACACAAGCCATCCCAATCCCAAACCGAAGCGGTTTCCTGGTCGGTTAGCAAGCCATCATTACCCAGGTTAAAATGCAGGGTTTTACCATTGATATTTGCATTCCAGACATGATAAGTAAGATTGTCATGCTCAACACCCAATAGCAACGCCTGATGATTAAACTCATCATTAAGCAAATGTTTATTAGTTAAACGCCGCCAATCATAAGCCCGGGCTTTACCGTTGATAATTATCCCCACTACCCAGCTTTTAGGGATTAGCGCATCCTTATTTTCCAGCGTGCTATCGCGATCAATGGCCTGCACACGATCATAATTTTTTAGATCGGCATAATCATCGGCATATAATTTATCCGGCTGCATGATCAACGAGTTAGGATGTTTTTGTAACCAGGCTCCCAGGGTTGATTGCTCGTAAGGTAATTCTTTTAGTTGATGACCTTTCAATTCGCCAACGGCAGCTACGCCCGTGGCCTGGTACCACCAGGTTTTGGTGTTTTCATCTTCAATAATAGCATTATAGTGCCGGGCTCCTACCAACCTGAAATGCTGCGTGACTCCATTGATAACCGGGTCGTATACCCTGCCGGTACGGCACATGGTACAATAGGTTACCAAGACAGGTTTCCGCCCAACTTCGTCCTGTACTTTATGATGATAGCCCAGGTAAACTACCGGATAAGCCCTGGCCGCGCCATTAATCACCACCCCTATAACCAGGTAATTCAAGGGTACTTTATTGGTAAAACCGGTAGCGAATTTCACCCTGGCTGTTTCTTTAAACATGGCTTCGGCCTTATAGGCAAAATCGGTAAAATAAAAACTGATGAGGCTAAGCACCAATACCACCACCTTTATAATATTACCCCTGGCCGTATTTTTTCCATAATACCCATAATATTTGATCAGATACCCTACAATGAGCAGCGTAGCAACCACACGTAATGGGTTAACCAGTTTTTCGAGATAATAACATACGGTAATGGCATCCAGATCCTGGCTGCCTGGAAAAGGCATCAGCAGGTAAGCGTGCACCAATCCCGGTACAATCAATAAAATAACACCCAGCCAAAATATCCAAGCTCTGCTCCTACTGCTCATTACACTTCGGGGTTTAAGACAGCATAACGGTAGGGTAACAGCAAATAGTCATTGGTTTTTAATATACCGGCAAAACGGCCATAAAACAAAGCATCCGTTGACAGGTTTTCGTCTAAAAATATATATGGCATATCAATAGTAAAGTATAGGTTTTGGTTTACCCTGCTAAGTAATTTCAAACAATCAGTCTAAAATCATCCCGAATTTATTAAAAATTACTTGATAAAAAACAGCCCACACTATAATTATTTTTAGTCAAAAACCTGCCCATCAAAGCTGGTATTTTACTGCTTTTTACCGTTCTCTACGCTTTTGATCTCTTCTTTACGATCTTTTGCAAAATCAAAATGATCAAAATCGGCAGTCTGTGGTACATCCAGGGTAAAGCTATTAAGTGGTTCAATTTCAAGCGTAATATTTTCGGCTATCAAGTCAACCACATGGCCTCCAAAGGCTTTATCAGTTGATAAAAAGTGAAAGTGATAACCGGCAATGTGCGGCCCCTCCATAAACTTTGGTATCCGGAAACCGATCAGGTCGCCGTTCATATCGGCATGGTCAAAAAAGTGCTGCCTGTCCAACATCGAGGCCAGGGGCAGATACGGCTTTTCAACCGGCGGGAATGCCCTGGTTTTTACCAGTTTAAATTTACCACTGATGTGGATAGCATAAATACCATTTTGGTTGGTGAGCAAACTATCCAGGTAACTGTAAAACGCCGCTTTGTTTAATGTGCCACTATGTTTATACACTTTAACGGCATTAAAAAAACACACTACCGCGTACGGCGTTTTACCGGTATCGGGTATTTCGGTGGTTTTACCGGTAGCCTGTGTCTGGTACAAATGTCCTTTAAAAACAAGCAGTTCGCCATCGAGCCTGGCCGGCGCGCCCAAACCAAAATTACCATGCTGTTTTAATTGTTTGTATGGATAATACGAATCATACAAACCACCAATAAATGCCGAAGCTAAACCGGCACTGAACAGATCACGATCGTTCGGGTTAACTGGTTTAGCTTTTTGTTGCGCCGATGCTGTAAAGCTGAAACAAATAACAGCCAGCAAGAAATAAATAGGGGATTTTTTCATAGCTAATAATACATTGTAAATGTGGCAGCAAAACAATCGTTTTTTTAGCAGTTTGGCAAATATTATAGTATACATTATTCATAAGTCGTTGTAAATTTTACGTTGCTTTTACCACGGGATGGCAGGGCTATGTTAACTTTGCATATTCTAAAAAAAAGAAAAACATGAAGATAGAGATATGGTCTGATGTGATGTGTCCGTTTTGCTACATTGGCAAACGCCGTTTTGAGGATGCGCTGCAACAATCAGGGCACCAGGAGCAGATAGAAATTGAATGGAAAAGTTTTCAGCTCAACCCCGATATGAAAACCGATCTGTCGACCAATATTAATCAATACCTGGCCGATGCCAAAGGCTGGACACTGGATTATGCCGCTCAACTGAACGATCATGTAACCCAAATGGCCGCCGAGGTTGGCCTCACCTACAATTTCGACCGCGCCGTAGTAGCCAATAGTTTTAATGCGCACCGTTTTACACACCTCGCCAAAAAACATGATCTGGGCGACGCCGCCGAAGAGGCCTTGTTTAAAGCCTACTTTACCGAAGGACAGAATATTGACGATAACGATACCCTGATTAAGTTGGGTATAAGCATTGGCTTAGATGCCGCTGAAATAAAGCAAGTATTAGCAAGTGATACTTATGCCGATGAGGTAAAATACGATATAGCACAAGCGCAGCAGTTAGGCATCCGTGGCGTTCCGTTTTTTGTGATGAACAATAAATATGGCGTATCGGGCGCACAGGCCGTTCCCCTATTCCTGGAAACTATCGAAAAATCATTTAGCGAGTGGCAGCAGGAAAATAAAAAGCCTTCATTAACCATTATTGAAGGAGAATCTTGCTCACCCGATGGCGATTGCGGATAATTCTATATCGCGGGTAAATATTTATGTATCAGGCAAAAAACGATTTAGCCTGTTAATTTTTAACATATTTGTTATACCTTTGTATATACAATACATAGTGTAACAAATACACTTACATAAATATCAATGATCGACGCGCCAGCTGTACCTCTTCCTGTATCAAAAAAAGCACTCCGCATTGCTGTGGGGGCCATGTTTTTTATGGCCGGCCTTAGCTTTTCGAGCTGGGCATCGCGCATTGCTACGGTACAACAAGACATGGGACTCTCTGATGCTGCTTTGGGCGCAGTATTATTCGCGTTGCCGGTAGGTTTAATGTGCTCCCTCCCTTTTTCGGGCTGGATCATCACTAAAATAGGCAGCCGTAAATTGCTGATCAGCGCTTTGCTCATCTATTCGATGGCCCTGGTGACTTTAGGTTTGGCGCAAAATCCTTTTCAACTGATCATTTGCCTCATCTGTTTTGGCTTCAGTAGCAACGCCGTAAATATATCTGTAAACACCCAGGCCGTACTTACCGAAGAATTATATCAACGCCCCATCCTGGCCTCATTTCATGGCTTATGGAGCCTGGCAGGATTCACAGGCGCGGGTGTGGGTACATTTATGATCGCCAACCATGTAGCGCCTTATCATCATTTTATATTAATGATGGTGGTGATCATGATAGGTGTAATTATAGCAGCCCGCTATCTGAAAGATGATAAAGTAGCCAACGCGGGTCCGGTTTTCGTGATGCCCGATAGCTCGCTGATCAAGCTGGGTGTTATCGCCTTTTGTTCGATGATCTGCGAAGGCGCCATGTTTGATTGGAGTGTTATTTACTTTAAAAAGGTAGTGCTTGCACCAACAGCCCTTGTAGGCGTGGGCTTTACTGCTTTCATGCTTACCATGGCGGGAGGCCGGTTCTTTGCCGATAAGTTCGCGCACCGTTATGGCTTAAAGCGCACCTTGCAGGTAAGCGGTACATTAACGGCTACGGGTTTGCTTTTCGCGGTAGCATTTCCTCATGTATATACAGCCATAGCCGGTTTTTTATTGGTAGGTGTTGGTGTATCATCGGTTGTGCCCATGGTTTTTAGCGCTGCGGGCAAATCAAAAACCATGCAGCCGGGTGTGGCTTTGGCAGCAGTATCAACTATAGGCTTCCTGGGCTTTTTGGTGGGCCCGCCCCTCATTGGTTTCATAGCGGGCCTGGCAACATTAAGGGCTTCGTTTATCCTGATAGCCTGCATGGGGATATCGGTAGTAGTGGTATCTACCAAAGCCAAAATTTGATCACTCCCTGTTCAAATCATCTTCTGTAGGGTTAAGCAAATACTCAAACTGCTCATGTCCGTTATGAAAAATAAATTTCAAACGCTCTTTGGGTGCTTCAATATCCAATGACATTAAGCCGATGGTTTGCGGCAGGTTGTCCCTTATTAATTTCAGATCGGTTATATGGGGCATCTCCACGAATATATCCTCTCCCTGTGCCTCTATCTTCCATCCCGGCAGGTTGGCGTGATTTAGTACATCGATCCATTTTTGCTGATAAGTGTTCATATTGCTATTTATAGAAATAAAGGTTTGAGCACCTGACTTGGTTTTAAATAATTCCTTAATTTAGGAGCGATGAGGCAAAAAACTCCCATTGAAAAGATCGCTGCTCCTGTAAATAAGTTCATCCACCAGGAACATACCAGCGGCATTGTGCTTTTTATCAGCGTGGTTATAGCCATCATTTGGGTCAACTCCCCGCTGGAGCATTTCTATCATGCCCTTTGGGACATCAAATTTTCCCTGGGCTTTAACGGTCATGTACTTGATCATTCCCTGCACCTGTGGATCAACGACGGACTGATGGCTATATTCTTTTTTGTGATAGGCCTGGAGCTGAAACGGGAGTTTATGGCCGGTGAGCTTTCCTCCATCAAAAAAGCATCCTTCCCCATGGTGGCTGCTTTGGGTGGTATGCTGGTACCGGCCCTTATTTATTTCCTGATCAACAAAAACACCCCATCTGAACATGGCTGGGGTATCCCTATGGCCACCGATATTGCCTTTGCGCTGGCACTGCTTTCCATCGCGGGCAAACATATCCCATCCTCCATCAAAGTATTCTTATCAGCCCTGGCTGTGGCAGACGATTTGGGTGCTGTACTGGTGATTGCTATATTTTATAGTTCGCATATTGCCCTAATGCCTTTAACCATTGGGGTTTGGTTATTGGTGATACTGCTTATAGGCAACAAAATGGGCATCAGGCCTATTGCTTTTTACCTGGTGATAGGCTTCGCTGTTTGGGTAGCTTTTTTACTTTCGGGAGTGCACGCCACTATTGCGGGTGTATTAGTGGCCTTTACCATCCCTGCACGTACCCGCATCAACGAAAAAAATTATGCCGATAACCTGCGCAAGCTACTGCTCAATTTTGAAAATGCCATCCCTAACAACAGCACCCTAACCACTCCCGAGCAGCATGACACTATCGAAAAAATAAAGCAATTAAGTATGGATGCCGAAACACCGCTGCAAAAAGTAGAATTTATGCTGCACCCATGGGTGGCTTTTGTGGTGATGCCGCTTTTTGCTTTGGCCAATGCCGGTATCGTGATCGGCGCTAACTTCTTTTCGTCACTGGCTAACCCAGTAAGCCTGGGAGTGGCAATCGGTTTACTGGCGGGCAAGTTTGTGGGTGTGTTATTGGCCACCTGGCTTATGGTAAAATTTGGTGCGCAACTGCCCGCAAAATCTACCTGGAAACAGATTATCGGGGTGGCCCTGCTGGCTGGCGTGGGCTTTACCATGTCGTTGTTTATATCGGGGCTTGCCTTTAGTCACCCGGAAATGGTTGATCAGGCTAAATATGGTATTTTGTTAGCTTCCTTATTGGCAGGTGTGCTTGGAGTACTGGTGTTGAGGAAGGCCCGATAGTGAGTTAGTGAGTGGTGAGTAGTGAGTTTTTTGTCTGAACCTTGATTCATACGATTTAAGGATTCTCAGGATTTTAGTCTAAATTGTCCGTCATTTTTAACTCACAACTCACAACTCACAACTCACAACTCACAACTCACAACTCACTATTCGGCTTGCCATACACACTCAAAGGTGTAAGCCTGTCCTGAAATATTACTTTCCCGCTATTATAAAACTTTATAAAATCATCGGCACTTATCTGTCCTGGATAAGGCACAAAATAATGGCTCGCAGTGCCGTTTCGCCAGGCCAATGCATAGGATAGTTTGTGCTTGACCAATGTGGGTAGCAAAATTTTTGTCCACCAGTCGGCTTGGGGTATTTGTTCATAACCCGTTTCGGGCAGGCAGGCTACTTTATGATGTTTGGTTGCTATGGTCTCTAAAATAGTAAGGCGATTATCCAGTTTGGTTTGATAATCGGCAACGTTAGTGTAGCAGTAATTATCAAAACCCACAAAATCAACATAGTCATCGCCGGGGTAGCGTTCCAGGAATTCCCCTTCTGAATCAAAATCGGCGGCGGAATATACGATGAGCAGATTATGCAGTTTTTTCTTCTTACGCAGGTAATCAATAGTAAAGCACCACAGCGTTTTAAATTCATCGGCCGACGAAGTATTTTTGCCCCACCAAAACCAGCTGCCGGTGAGCTCGTGAAAAGGCCTGAACAGGATGGGAATGGCTTCGCCGCCAGGACCCTTCATATCGGCCATATATGCGGCTGCTTTATCCAGCCAGGAAACATAAACATCATGGTAAACCCCGCCAGGTATCAATTCTTTAACCGTATGTTCTGTGGTATCCCAGGCCGTTTTACCATTGGCCGGATTATCCATGTGCCAGCAAAAAGTATTGATACCGCCGCGCGCATAGGCTTCCCTTACCAGTTGTTTTTGCAGTTTAAAAGGGACCCCGTTAATATCATTAATACTGTCGTGCTCAATTTTAGCCAAATCCCAACCATACACCGCCGGGTATGAACCCGTAACACTTTTTACATCCGAGCCGTTGAGCTCAAACTTCCAGTTAACACCATAAGCCGTATCGTCATGGTGTCCAAACAGAACGCCGGCACCCAACAAACGCTGCATACTAAAAAAGAGAGCGCTGGTTTCGGCCGTGGCTTTCTTATCGCAGGGGCTATATAATTGCGCGCTGGCCAACAAGTTGTAAAACAATAAAAACAAAGCGGTAATGATTATATACCTCAAAACTATATGCATATTTTAATAAACAGGGCAAGCCACTAATTTACTATTAAAAGTGTTGTTGAACAGAAATTTTACACTCCATCAACTATATTTTTCTCAGCCCTGTCATTCAATATAAATTATAACTGTTACGTTTGCAGCCAATTGCGGTTTTATTTTTTTACCCATATGGTCAGAAACTTAAACTCAATTTAATATGTTATTAAAAACGGCCTCCTTAACTTTCAGCAGGTTAATCCATGGCCTATAATTTGGCTTGTTAATTGTATAGTGAATTTAGATTTTATCATGCAAAAACAGAAAACTGCCATATTATATATCAAGTTCAAACAATTGCATCAGGTTATTGTAGAGTAACCATAATTAATTTGTACAAATACCTACTATATCGTATTTAATGGATACAGCAGAAAGCACAACAGCGGTTAAAAAGAATTCGAAGTTTAAACAAAGCCTCGTTAACTTTTTTACCGATCTCTATAAGATCAACCAATTTATTTTGCGTTTTTTCAGGGAGGCATTCGTCCCCCCGTTTGAATTTAAAGAGATCGTAAGGCAGTGTTTCGAGGTAGGTGTACGTTCTTTTACCTTGATATCGGTTACCGGTTTTATTGTTGGGGTGATATTTACCAAACAGTCTCGCCCGTCCTTATCCGAGTTCGGAGCGCAGTCATGGTTGCCATCATTGGTATCTATCGCTATTATGCGTGCGCTGGCACCCCTGGTTACCGCCCTTATCGCATCGGGTAAAGTAGGTTCAAGTATTGGCGCCGAGCTGGGCTCTATGCGTGTAACCGAACAAATAGACGCCATGGAAGTATCGGGCACCAAACCTTTTAAATTTTTGGTGTGTACACGCGTATTGGCCACTACCCTTACCATTCCTATTTTATCAACTTATACCGGTTTGATAGCCATATTGGGCGGATTTTTAAATGTAAGTCAGAACGAAGGCACCAGTTGGAGTACCTTTATACAACAGGTATTTGAGCCTTTAACTTTTGTTGATTTTGTGGCATCGCTCATCAAATCAATCGTATTTGGTTTTACCATAGGTATTGTAGGCTGCTACCAGGGATACAATTCGACCAAAGGAACCGAAGGTGTTGGCAAGGCAGCTAACGGCGCCGTAGTTACCGCCATGTTCCTGGTATTTATTGAAGAAGTGATTATTGTACAGATAACCAGCTGGTTCCGTTAATATGAAAAAGACACATACACCAACAGATCACAGCAACCCGGTTATCAGTATCAGAGGGCTTAAAAAAGCCTTTGAAGATTATGCCGTACTGCGCGGTATCGACCTTGACCTTTACCAGGGCGAAAACCTGGTGGTGCTGGGCAGGTCGGGTACGGGTAAATCGGTATTGATCAAGATCATTTCGGGCCTGTTGAAACCAGACGCGGGCGAAATAACCGTACTGGGGCATAATATGGAGCAAATAACCGAAAAAGAACTGCAGGAACTGCGGGTGAGGATCGGCTTTTCGTTCCAGAACAGCGCTTTGTATGATAGTATGACGGTTCGTAAAAACCTGGAATTTCCATTGGTGCGTAACCGTAAAGGCATTACCCGGGCTGAGATCAATACCGCGGTGGAAACCGTGCTGGATGCCGTTGGTTTGTCGCAAACCATTAACCAGATGCCTGCTGAGCTTTCGGGCGGTCAACGTAAACGTATCGGTATTGCCCGTACGCTGATCCTGAACCCCGAGATCATGCTGTATGACGAGCCCACTGCCGGTCTTGATCCGATAACCTGTATCGAGATCAATGACCTCATTAACGAAGTGCAGCAGCGTTACAATACTTCATCTATCATCATTACGCACGATTTAACCTGCGCCAAACAAACCGGCGACCGTATAGCCATGCTGCTCGATGGGCAGTTTCAGCGTACCGGCACTTTTGATGAGGTTTTTGATACCGACGATACCCGGGTTAAACCATTTTTTGATTACAACTTTATTCACTAAGAACAGACATTATACCATTATCATGGATGCAACAGAAAATAGAAAAGCAATAATAGTAGGCATATTTTTAGCGCTTGGCCTCATCGTATTTATCTTGGGGGTATTCACGCTTGGCGGCCAGCAAAAAAGCTTTGTAAAAAACATAAAAATAAGCTCCGTTTTTAGCGACGTAGCCGGACTAAAAAAAGGTAATAACGTATGGTTTTCGGGCGTTAAGGTAGGTACCATCAGCGAGGTTAAATTCATCGGCCCATCAAAAGTACAGGTGTTTATGAATGTTGATCAGGCCACTCAGCAATATATACACCGCAACGCCGGCGCCAAAGTAAGCTCCGACGGGTTAATTGGTAATAAGATCATCGTGATTGATGGCGGTAGTCCGCAAGCTCCTGAAATTCAGGACGGCGACGTATTGCAGGCCGAGAAAATGCTCTCAACCGACGACATGTTGAAGACCCTACAGGATAATAACCAGAATCTGCTGGCTATCACCACCGATTTTAAAGTACTGAGCCATAAAATACTGGAAGGCAAGGGAACTGTTGGCGCCTTAATGGCCGATAGCACCATGGCCATACAACTGCGCGGCGCCATGCGTAATTTACAGGCCGCCACACAAAGTGCTGCAAACATGGCCGTACAGTTGAATAATTTCAGCGCCAAAATGAATACCAAAGGCGGCTTTGCCGATAAACTGCTTACCGACACAGCTACTTTCAACAAAATAAGCCAATCGGTTGCCCAGCTGCAAAAAACAGCGGCGAATGCATCAACCCTTACCGAAAACCTGACCAAAGCCAGCAATAAACTGAATACTACCGACAACATTCTGGGTGTGCTGCTGAACGATCAGAAAGGCGCCACACAGGTACAAACCACACTGAACTATCTGCAACAAAGCTCGGTTAAACTTAATGATGACCTGGAAGCAGTACAGCACAATTTTCTGCTGCGCGGCTTTTTCAAAAAGAAGGCAAAAGCCAAGGCTGATAGTTTAAAGGCGCAATAAACTTTATACTACAGGTATGCAAAGCGGATGTATGGTATTGGGGATAATTGAGATGTGCGCGGCAGGGCTGCTCATTTTTTTGGCTTATCTTATCAAATACAAAAAAAGAGTTGAGATCATTGCCGGTTATGACGAGCGAACCTGTAAGGACAAAGACGGTCTGGCCAATTGGATAGGCGGCAGTCTCCTGATCACCGGGCTCCTATGCCTTTTATTAGGCATTGTAGCCACCCTAATGCCCAACCATACCGATCACATGCTGATCGCTTTTGGCATTATTGTACTTCTCTGGGTGGTTATAGTTAATGTAGGCGGACGGAAGTTTAAGGGATAATCTACTTATCTTCTCACAGCCGTCGCTCAGCTCCAGCCTACAGGTGTTGAGAAGAAGAAAAAGTTGTCATTTCGACGAGGTACGAGGAGAAATCTTATACGTCGAGATAAGCAAATTGTACAAGATTTCTCTTCGCCCTCTGCCACAAACCCCGGCTTCTGCTTATCGAAATGACAAATTTGGTAGGAAATTATATCTTCCCAACACCTGTAGGCTGTAGCCGAGCGACTGCTGCTGTGCTCTTCTACGCCACCGTATCCGGATGCAAGATCTTGCCCGGAAACTCATCCATGTTTTTATAATACATTTTGGGATCTACACTGCTTTGTTCCATTGCCCACACCGCCATGGTGTACAAAATAGGTTTTAAACGCATACCTGCATCAGTAAGCGTATAGCTAACATAAGGCGGCACTACAGGCTTCGCTTCTCTTACTATCAGATTATCGGCTTCTAACTGCTTCAGATGCTGGATCAGCACTTTTTCGGTAATGGCCGGGATGGCTTTTTTGATCTCACTGTACCGTTTGCTGCCCGATAACAGGTGAAACAAAATGATGGGTTTCCAATACCCCCCTATCTTTTCCATTACATAGGTTACCGGACATTCTTTAAATGCGGTCTGCTTGTTTTCCTGTATGGTTGAACTCTCTTTGATTGCTGTCATGGCTACATACTTCAGGGTAAGTACTTGTATAAAAGTAAGTACTAAGATAGCTTTGCTGGTAATAAAAACAAAATATAAAGTTATGAAAATCACCGTCACAGGCTCATTGGGCAATATCAGCAAACCACTGGCTAAACAATTAATAAGGGCCGGCCACCAATTAACTATCATCAGCAGTAACGCCGAGAAAGCGGCAGCTATTGAAGCCATAGGGGCAACAGCGGCCATCGGCGTAGTTACCGATGTAGAATTCTTAACTCGAGCTTTTACCGGAGCTGATGTGGTGTACACCATGGTGCCGCCTTATTTTGGGGCAAACAACTTCCGGGAATATGTGCGGAGTATCGGTAAAAATTACGCTGAAGCTATTGAAAAGGCAAGCGTGCCACGTGTGGTAAACCTGAGCAGTATAGGCGCGCATCTTGATGCAGGCACTGGCCCTATCGCCGGCATGCACGATGTGGAACTGGAACTGAATAAGCTGAGCAATGTAGCCATAAAACACCTACGTGCGCCATTCTTTTATGTAAACTTTGAGGGCAATATCGATATGATCCGGAATATGGGTATTTTAGGTTCTAACTACCCTGCGACAGCCAGATTAGTTATGGTTCATCCGGAGGATATTGCTGCCGTTGCCGCGGAAGAAATACAACAGGAATTTACTGGCAAAAGCATACGCTACCTGGTAAGCGACGACCGTACCATGGGCCCCATAGCCACCGTTTTAGGTACCGCCATAGGCAAACCAGAATTACCTTGGGTTGAATTTACCGATGAGCAGGCCTTGAACGGGATGCTGCAAAACGGCCTGCCACCCGAAATGGCCCGCAATTTTGTAGAAATGGGAACCGCTATAAGATCAGGCTTATTATGGGGCGATTATGATCAAAATAAACCCAAAGTACCGGGTATTATCAAACTGGAAGCCTTTGCACAGGAATTTGCAGATAGGTTTAAATTGGTCTAATACCTCACCCTGCCCTCTCCTTTGGAGAGGGTTGGTTAAGATTTTAAATAATCGCTTTTACTCCCGGTATTTTCACCAGTAAACTACCCAAAACAAATGAACCAATAACCGCCAACGGTGCCACAAAAAGCAATTTTATAGCAGGATCGGCATCCAATGGTCTGAATAACATGGACAAGGAAATCAGCACCAACGGATGAAATATATAAACCGCAAAAGTAGCTCTCGACATATTTTTCATGAACATTGATTGACTATTCCATCTTTGCCTGGCAATACCCAGTAAAGCCACAATGATAAATATCCCGGTGAACTGCTCCCAGCAGGCATACATTAAGGATTGCCAATGTCCGTCGCCGCTAAAAGTTTCTACAGGGCTGTTGGTAACTTCTTTGATATAATATATTACCGGAAACACCACTAAGATCATGACAGCAACCATAACGGCGAAGCCCTTACCCATTTTATAGCTCACTATATTAAGCCATTTCCCGCGCGAGGCTACTATACCTAAAGTAAATAAAGCGATATATTGTACAAAGTGCCCCAACTGAAAACCTACTGGTTTTAATACCCAGCCCACCGGAAATACCGACCGGACCAGGTAGCTGCCTAAAGCCAGTGTAAGCGCAAATAAAACCACAGTGAGCGTGGAAGGCATTTTCCCCGATGCGGATAGTTTGCTTTTAAACAACAACATGATGCCCACATACAATAAACTAAACAGCAGCAGGGCGGCCACAAACCATAATACCCCAAAATCTATCCAGGGATGAAAACCACCAAGGAACTGGATGTAGGTAATGTCATGACCCAGTGCAAAACGGTAAACCAGGAAGCATAATACCGGCGACAGGATAAATGAATAAAATATAAGGGGGATACCCAGACGTTTTAACCGATCGATGGTAAAACGTGCAGCGCCTTTTTTATGGTAGGATGATTCGGTGAAATAGGCCGAGATAAAAAAGAAAAAGCCCATAAAAAACGACTGATTGGTGGCCACAAACAAGGTCATCGGTATTGATGCAGCAACAGAGGTTGTTTTTTCGGCATAATACCAGCCGCCGGGGGCGCCATAAGTAATAAAAGCATGATGCAATACCACTAAAACGGTAAGCATTACTTTTAGATTATCGATATATACAATTTTAACTGTTTGTGTATTACTGCCAGCGGTAGCGGGTAATACAGCGGTTTGATCTTGCATTGGTATAGGTTAAGCGATATTTTATAATTTGATACACCTAAAGGATGCTTTTATTTCAAATTAGTTACACCGCTTTGCAATTATTTGATCAATTGTCCGGCATTGCGTTTATCCGGGGGGAGTGCCATGAAGCTTTTATAACTTGCACTTAAATAGTTGGTGAGGTTAAAATCATTGGCTGTATAAACCTTAACCGATGGAATGTATAACAATATAAAATTTTCAAGATCAGTACCTGTTAGGGGAACGTACTTAGCTATATTATCGGGTTTAAACACATTGGTAATCTCATCGCGTACTTTTTCGTTCTCTAATAACTCTGCTTGTTTCCTTTTATCTTTTTCGTCTTTGTTCCAGTAATGCAAGCGAAGTATTACACCACCTTTGGGATCACCTTTTGGATTGCCCGGGCTGGGTGCATTACGTTGATAGATCATGGTTTGCCCATGAAACTCCGGGTCAACATAACCACTTGCCGGCTTTTTGATCTCCACATTGGTTACTTTTACCTCTTTCAATTCATTTTGCTTAGCCGCTATAAGCACCTGAATACCACGCAAATCAGTAACAACAACAGTATCCGGAAGATAAAACGAACTTTTAAACAGGAGAATGTCGCCGCCTTTGGCGGGGATGCTGAACTTACCTGCTTTATCGGTTGCGGTGACTTTGCCATTGGTTGAGTTTTCCACCCGCAAACCAGCAACTACGGTATGAGACTTGATCTCATAAACAGTACCTTTCTGTACACCCTGCCCATAGGCCAGTGCCGAAACAAAACAAGCGATCAATATGAGCAGGAACTGACGAGGCATATATAAAGTATCCAAAATAACAAAACACAAATTTACAGATAAACTTTTTAACTTATTTTAACATATTGAGAAACCAATAACAGAAAGAAAAGGGCGCCAGTTGGCGCCCTTTTGATTAACGAGATACGTAATATTAAACGTATAGTTTATTCCTCACTCTTTCCCCCTTCATTCTCCTTCTGTAGCTTTTTAAGCATTTCTGTGCCTATCAGGGCATCTATTATACCGTTACCTCCGTTGTCTTTACCGCTTACCAATATTTCTGGTACCAGTTTAATACCGGCTGCGGCAAGGGCTTCGGCTACACGTACAATGGCGTATTGTTCGGTACCCATGGCTTCGGTTTTTTGTTTGGTTACCTCAGCTTCGGCCAAACCGATGGCTTTGATCTTGGTACTTTCTGCAATACCATTTACCTCGGTAGCGTTAGCGTCGGCCTTAGCATTCACTGTTTTGGCCTCAGCATCGGCTTTGGCTATGGTAATCCTTACTTCGGCATCGGCCTTAGCATTAATGGTTTTGGCTTCAGCTTCACCATGTGACGCTGCAACTTTTGAGGCAGCCATCTGGGTGTTGATCTCAACCTGGCGGGTTGATTTTACCACCTCTGGCTGCATATCGGCACCGGCACGGGCGCTTTCAAATTCCTTACGTTCAATTTGCGCATGGCGTTGTATCTCGTAAGTCACCTTTTCCTCTTCGGCCAGTTTACGGTCGGTCAGGGTTTTCATCAGGGCGGCTGGCGGTACTATGTCACCAATCAGGGTATCTACACCAATTACGTTATAGGTGGTTAATACCGCGCCGATATGGTCACGTGCATCACTTTGCCTTTGGATACGGTTAGCCAAAAAGCCTATCACGTCACTCTTTTGTGCCGAGTTACGGAAATAGTTGGCAATAGTAGGTTCCAATACCTGCGATACCAGGTTTTTCATCTTACCAAAACGGGCTATTACCTTTGGCGCTTCGTTACGTGGCACGTGGATGATCTGTGACACATCCAGGTTGAATGTAAAACCATCAGATGACCTTACCGTAATAGTACACAGGTTTTTATCCAATTCATGTGCTTCAGTGCGGCTATCGGCCCAGTTCAACACAATGTTGGTTGTTGGTACAATCTCCACCGCATGAGTGTAAATGTTGATCGGGTGTTTACCCGGATCAAGCGGATCTTCCCAAACACCTTTCTGGCCACGATGAACGATATTACCATGTTTAAAGGCATCGCCACTGGTATCTTTACCTTCGGGCCCAACAAAGGAGTTTACTACACCTACATAACCAATAGGTATATAGGTCATATCTACCTGTTCAACAATTACAAACCAAGGGTTCAGGTAATAAGTACCGGCCAGTATCACGTCTTCCTGCAAACCTTTACGACCACCGGCATTAATAAACGCGATAGGGTCCTGGTAGTTTTTATGGCCCGATACAGATTCACCGGCAATCTCGCCCTTATCCAGCGGCTCGCCATCCAACGTAGTGACGATACCTACTTTATTTTCGTGGATCTGGGTGATGGGTACCATCTCAATCTCAAACAAGAAGGTGTTGATACGGTAACTACCTGGCGTAAGGAAAGCAGCCTGCGGACCTTTTTGCCCATTATTGTCCAGGAAGGCAATAGCATCCTGGAACTTGTCGCAATCAACCGGTTTACCCAGCACACGACCTGTATCCAGCGAAGCTCCGTCTTTTGCCTTTACCAGTCCCAGCTTGTTTTGCTCAATCACGGTAAACGCCTCCATGGTAATACCATACTGCCATGGCCACAAACCCCAGTACAAACCAGGGGCAAGCGCTTTGGCCTGCATACCAGCCTCGCCATGAATAGCGATGATACGACCATCGGGCAAACGCGATTTGCTTGACAGAGTGAACTTTTTGACCACCAGTCCGATACGGTTATCCGGCACGATCACCATACCGAAAAACACGCGCAAAACAAATTTGTACATCAACAAAATCAGGATGACAGGCACAGCCCACCAAAGCATAACAATTAGATTGTTGTTCATTTTTTTTAAGATTTAAATAATTTGATTTTTTAACGGAACCCTTAAGGTGCGGGCCCTCACAATAACTTATAGCTTAAACTGGATTGGAGTACCTTGGCTATATAGTGTCATTAAGACAGTTGCAATTACAGGATGTTACAACTTTTTTAAAAAATATTTTTGACCGCTGATTTTTTTGATTTCGTTGATTACGCTGAAGCATGATTTACTGGATTAAGGATTATAGGATTTTTACCCAAGATGATATTTTCCGGTAACAATTCATAATGAATTAATTGTAAACAATTCAGTTTACCGATAGTTAAATCAATAGTATCTCATTTAATCTTTACGGTCATGAATACTTCAATATCAAAAAACACCAGCAAAAAAACTACTGATAGTAAGAACAGAAAGCAACTCGAAACAGAAGCGCCAATAAGCGAAAAAGACGAGGTAAAAAAAGCCGAAGAGCGAACAAAAAAGCACCTGAAAGGCAAAAGCTGATTTTATACTTTAACCGTAATTGCATAGCTTAGATTAAATTAATGCGATCATGAAATTTTACGGTTTTATATTATTTGCACTCTCGCTATTTGTTATGGCATCATGCAAACCGGCAGTTACCACCCAGGCACTTACCGGCAAATGGAAGTATATAAAAATAGAGCACCCAAATGCCAGCCCGCCGGATACGGTAAAAAAGGCCGAGTTGGATGAGGCTGTGCCCTACATACAGTTTACGCCTGAAATGAAATATACGATTGTATGGGGAGGTAAATTCCTGTCGCACGGTGCTTTCACGCTCAACGGCAGCAATATGAATGTAAAAGAAGTACTGCCCGATGGCAAGACCCGTGATTTTGTCTTTTATGTATCGGAATTAACGGATGATAAGATCGTTTTTGAAAGCACCGGCCCCGAAGGATCAAAGGTTACGGCTTTGCGGGCGAGTAAGTTTTAGATTTTGCTTTGTCATGCTGAACGCAGTGAAGCATCTATTATACGACAAGCAAAGCATGTTGAAGAAGATCCTTCGCTATGCTCAGGATGACAAGATAGATAAACTCCAAAAAAATTTCAGCCAAAAAAGGTGATATATCTGTTATAAGTTACACATGGTAATAAACAGTGTACAATGGATGCAGTTAATTTAGAAGAGCAGGTTGCAGAACGGCAGCAGCTTTTCATCACATTATATCAAAAAGTTTTCCCGGCGGTAGCCCGGTATGTGAGCAAATGCGGCGGATCATTTGACGAGGCCAAAGATGTTTTCCAGGATGCTTTGCTGAGCTATTATGAAAAAAGCAGATCGGCCAATGCCGATATTAAAAGCAGCGAAGGTGCCTATATTTATGGTACTGCCCGCTACCTGTGGATTAAACGCTACAAAGAAGGCCAGCAAACCACACAATTGGACGACAGCGCTACTGACTTAGCTGTGGAAACCATCGTACCCCTCGCCGACGATAAACTATTGAACTTCCTGGAAACAGCTGGCAAACGCTGTATGGAGCTGCTACGCTCCTTTTATTATGATCAGTTACCCATGACCAAACTGGCACAACTATTTGGCTTTTCCGGGGTGCGTTCGGCAACCGTGCAAAAATATAAGTGCATTGAAAAAGTAAGGGAATCCGTTAAACAAAAAGCATTAACCTATGAGGACTTCCTTGAATAACATAGCACAAACCGAAGCCTACCTTTTCAAAAGGTCGAACCCTACCAGCTCTCTGCTGTTCGAAGCCAAAATGCTGCTTGATCGGGATCTGCAGACCCGTGTTTCGCAGCAACAACAGGTATATACCCTGGTACAGCAATATGGCCGCAAACAGGTAAAAGCCGAGATCGAGGCCGTTCATCAACAATTATTTAACCAGCCCGAACATCTGAGTTTCAGGCAAAAAATAGCACGCATCTTTTTAAGATAGAATCAAGAAGTAAGAATCAAGAATCAAGACGGTAAAACAATTTCTGGCTCTCGGTTCTTCGCTCGCACTCTCCCCTTTAAAAACCACAATTTTATGAATATCGATAAACAGGAATTCCGCAAATATGCGGTCATGCACCATGCTATTGCCGGTACCCGGGTAGATAGCTTTATTTCACAGGTCGAAAAAAGTACGTTACCCGTAGCCATGACGCCCTACATTACCGAAGAACGCGAAATGCGCGTAGCCCAGATGGACGTATTTTCGCGTCTGATGATGGACCGGATCATTTTTCTTGGCGAAGCCGTTGACGATCATGTAGCCAACATCATTCAGGCGCAACTGCTTTTTCTGCAGTCGACAGATGCCAAAAAAGATATACAGATGTATATCAATTCGCCGGGCGGTTCGGTTTATGCCGGCTTGGGTATTTATGATACCATGCATTTTATAGGACCCGATGTGGCTACCATTTGTACCGGCATGGCCCTCTCCATGGGATCAGTACTGCTATGTGCAGGTGCAGCGGGTAAACGTGCAGCGCTCAAGCATTCCCGCATTATGCTGCACCAGCCATCGGGCGGGGCGCAGGGTATGGCATCAGACATTGAAATAGCCTCTACCCAGATCCGCAAAATGAAACAGGAACTATATGAGATCATCGCCCAGCATAGCGGCCAGCCATACCAAAAGGTTCATGATGTATCCGACCGGGATTACTGGATGACAGCCAGTGAGTCAAAAGAGTTTGGGATAATTGATGAGGTGTTGGGGTAACACCTCACCCTACCCTCTCCTTTGGAGAGGGTTTTAAAACCAAGCTCCATATCGCCAATAAAAAAGCCTCTTAACGAGGCTTTTTTATTTATCTTGGTTTTATTATCCGCAAGCAATGAGCACAAGATTTATTATCATGTTACTAAACGACGACGTTGTAGCCGGTGGGTTTTCTTTCGGACTTATTTTTAGTTGGTGGCAGATCCTTACGTTTCTTATTCTTGTTACTTGTGTAATTTACTTCATTAGAAGAAATCGTAGAAATAGGCGCATATAGCATTTTGCTCTATTGACAACACACAGACGGAGTGGGTCGTCTATCACAGTCCTCAATGCGCTATCACACCCGCATCTACCGATGCCGATACTTTATGCTTGATAAACCGGCTGCCTATCAGTAAAGTAAGCAATGCTACCACACCTGCCGCCGCCATAACCCCTGCCATGGGTAATGCGCTATGACTTGTAATGAGTGTGATACCCACCGATGCCAGTGAGCCAATAGCCATTTGGAAGGCTCCCATTAATGCTGAAGCCGAACCCGCGTTTTTGGTAAAAGGTGCCAATGATAAGGCAGCTGTATTAGGATAACTGATACCCACACCGCACAATACACCAAATATCATGGCAATGGTGCCAGCAATGTTAAACCAGTTATTGAACGCACCTATTAAAAATACAGTCGAGATAAATACCAGCCAAATTAATGAGGCATTCACCAATTGTTCGCTTTTATATCTTTTCATCAGGATGCTGTTTACCTGGCTCGAGCCGATAAACCCTACAGAAAGTCCGGCGAATATCCACCCAAACCCTTTCTGACTTACTTTAAACACCTCAATAAATACAATTGACGACGATGATACGTAAGCGAACAGGCCTGCAAAAGCGAATGCCCCGCAAAGCGCATAAGTTAAAAACTGCGAATTTTTTAATACATGCCAGAAGTTACGGATAATAGGCAGTGGCTTTAAGGAATATGATGGATCGGGCTGATAGCTTTCGGGAAGTAAAAATATAACCGCTAATAGTATCAGTACAGCAATAATCGTCAATATCAAAAATATTACCTGCCATTCAAATGCAGCTGTAATATAGCTACCAATGGTTGGCGCCAGCATAGGTGAAGCACCCAGTACCAATATCAACAGCGAAAATACTTTGGCGTTATCCTCCACCGGGAAAAGATCGCGTACCATAGCCATAGCCGCAACGGTAGCAGCACAGCTGCCTATGGCCTGAAAAAACCGCATCACGATTAGCATTTCTAACGAGGTGGAAAAGAAACAACCCACAGAGGCCACTATATAAAGACATAAACCGAAATACAAGGGGCGTTTACGGCCATACCTGTCCAACAAAGGGCCATACAATAATTGCCCGGCCGATATACCTATAAAATAGCTCGACAGTGACAAGGCTACCTTATCGGTACTGGTATGCAGATATTTAGCGATGGCTGTAAAGCCAGGCAGGTACATATCTATAGAGAAAGGGCCCAATGCGGTTAATGAACCCAAAATGAGTATCAGTGTTACGTAACGTTTTTTTGTCATGTGATTTTTGGCAGATGGTCGGTTTTTGACCAGGGTTAACAGAATAAATACAGGATATTACCGGCGAGGTACTGAAGGGTCTTTTACTACGAATGGCCGGATAAAAACATACCACGAAAATAAAATTTAAATTTCAAAACCTATATCCTTGTTTTGTCATTTTAGGAAAATAGATAAGATACAAAAATCAAACACGTCATTACGAGGCACTTTTTATAATAAAACAACAAAGCTCTAATCCCCTAAAACGTTTCTCCCAGGTTAAGGTTTATCGATGAGAAATTTTTGCTCACACCATAATCCAGGGCAATATTAGTCCCCGATTTTTTGTTGAACTTAAAACGCAGGCCTGTACCACCAGCGGGTCGCCAGTAAACAAAATCATGTGTATTGGGCTCGGTAACCGAGTTTACGTTGGCAAATAAAACAAAGCCAATAAGGCCGTTGCGGGTAATATCACGCCGGTATTCAGTTTCAAAATAAGCCAGTCGTTGCCCTCTGTACCTGTTTTGCACAAATCCCCTGCCCGATCGCTGGTAAGGTTCCCAACCCAAACTGGGCAGATTCAAATACGGTGTACCAGGTGTAAGTGATGTCCAGAAATATGACCAGAATGCCAGTACGTTTTTAGGACCGCTATTGGTTAATGATACGTATTTGCGTAGATCGATATATAACGAACTCCAGTTGGTATTACTCCCCAGCATTTTTGAATTTACCCGGTATATGATATTAGCATAGGCCCCCGGCAGAGGATTAATGGAGTTTTTGCGGGTATCGTATAGCAAATTGAAAGTCACCCCTGACGAAAAAACATTTTGATCTTTAGTAGTGCCGTATTTATAACCGGTAAAACTATGCAGACTCACATCTCCATCGCTGTCAATGTCCTGATAATAATCCAGATCGTAACCCAGGCCAGCATAAAAGTATGGTTTTATTCTTTTCAATACCGTTTGATAAAAACGCCCGTAATTATAGTTCACCAAAAAGCGATGATCTTCGGGTTGTTTCCCACCCAAACCCCAGGTGTATTGCGGATATACCAATACACGGGTATCGCCAACAATATTCCACTGATTGTTATTGAGCCAGATATTTGAGCGGATGGGCAGGCCATACCTTCCTTTAAAGTTAAAATAAGGAGTAAATATAAAACTGGACAGGTTGGTTGTTGCAGGATCCCCCAAGTATACCGCCAATGATGTTGAAGTAAAAAGTGCCCTCCCCCCACTTCGGCCATCTGAAGAAGAGATAGGTAAGATAGAAAAATAAATCTTCTTTTTTTCGGTGGCCGATATTTTACGGGGCTTTATTTTAAACAGAGATCGGGCTATATCAATAAGGTCTTTTTGCGCAATGGTATCTTTATTAACCTGAAGCGTATCAACAGCGGTTGCCTTGCTTTGGGCCATTACAACAGCAGAAAGAAAGCAAAAAAGTAATGCCGAAAGCGTTTTAACCATTATATACTAAACCAAATATTCACTGCCCTTGTTTGTAAAATGCCTGATATAATAACGCCCTATATATGATTTAAATTTTTATCTCGGCTATATATCCATCTGCAAAATTTATTTCACTGTATAAATAATAATACGCATACTATTAGCCGGAAGCAACACAGTCATCAAGATAAAATAAAAAGCCGGCAGGTAAAATAAACCGCCGGCTTTTTAACTATAATTAACATTTAGTTAGTGTGTAGTTGTTTTGGTGTAATGATGGTGTTTAGGATGCGCCCTGCGCCAGGCAGCCCTGCGTTTCTTTTCATCGGCACGGCGTTGTTCGTTACCTATAATATAACCACCGCCGGCTCCAATGGCACCACCAATTAGGGCCCCACCAACATTATGTCCAATAAGTCCGCCTGCAACCGCACCGCCGGCACCACCAATGATGGCTCCTTTAGCCTGCTTGCTCATTTTTTTCTTGGTCTGCGCCTGGGCGTTAAATGTCAGCGTTAGCAGAAACGCTACAAACAGACAGGCATATATCATTAGCTTTTTCATAAAATATGTATTGATAAGTGTTAAAAATTATCTCTGAACATACCTATACAAATAGCAAGCCGCTTATTTAAAAGGCTGTATTATATCACCTAAAGATGACATTTACTTCAGGAAGGCAAGTACATCTGCCGAAAACTGTATAGTTCTCGATGCACTGTTATGATCGCCGGGCACATAATTGAGCTTTGAACCAGGGATAAGTTTGTTGAGTGCGGTTTCTGATCCGTTATCATGATCCTCCGTACCGCAAATGATTAGCACAGGTATTTTTACTTTGGCCAACTCCTGCGGACTTGTTGATGGCTGATATTTCTGCTGCAGGGCCAACGCGGTTACATCAAAAGCAGGGTTGCTGTGGATATAATTGATCATGCCATCTACATCGTGAAAAGTAGTATCGCCCATAAGCGCCTTGTAGGCATGTACGCGCCTGGGCCATTCGGGGTTGGTATAGGCATCGCCCATGCCGCCCATTACCAGTTTTTGCACCCTCTTATCCAGCACCAACAACCGGGAGGCAATAATGGAACCGCGCGAGTAACCCACCACATCATATTTTTTAAGTTTAAGATGGCTGGCCAACCCCATGACATCCTTAGCTTCGGCATCATTGGCATAACCGGCATCGCTATGTGGCTTGTCTGACCGGCCATTGCCCCGCTGATCTATAATGATTACCTTGTAACCGGCGTTTAGCAGGTCGGCATAAAGCGGGCCTTTTTTCCAGCCCTCGCCCGTACCAGAAAATCCGTGAACGAGTATCACCGGAAAGCCACCGCCTTTTACCTCGTAGTATATTTTTGTACCATCAACCGCAGTATAATAACTACCTGGAGATTGTGCCTGGCTGTTATATCCAAATATAAGTAGTAACAGGATGATGACGCTTTTTTTCATGGTGGAGGGCTATTTTACAAACTGGTTAATGATCAAAACACCTATTAAGCCTATAACAGAAACCAATGATTCCATCATTGACCATGATTTGATGGTATCTTTTATACTGAGGTTAAAGTACTCTTTATACAGCCAGAAACCGGAGTCGTTAACATGGGAGAAAGCCAGGCTGCCCGCCCCAATGGATAGTACCATTAAATTGGGGTTCACGTGATTTTGTACTACTAATGAAGCTACAATACCAGCTGCCGTTAACCCAGCCACCGTAGCCGAGCCTAAACTGATGCGTATAATAGCCGCGATAACCCAGCCCAGTACCAATGGCGGCAAATTAAACTGCTGCAACTGAGCGGCTATCTGATCACTTACACCACTTGCCGTCAACACCTCTTTAAACGCTCCAGAGCCGGCAATGATCAATAAGATCAAAGCAATATCTTTTATAGCATCAGTAAAATTAGTGGCCAGCTGGCTCATGCTCCTACCCTGTTTTACGCCCAGTGTAAAAGTAGCCACAATAAGGGCAATGAGCATTACAATGGATGGATCGCCCAGGAAAGCTACCAGTTTTAATAGGCCCGGATCCTTGATACCCAGGTACGGGAAAAACGCGGTTAGCATCAATAACATCACAGGCAGCAAGGCGGTAAAAAAACTATTGAATGCCCCGGGTAATTTTTCTTCAGGCAGTTCTTCGGCCCGGAAGGTAGCCAGCGGCTCTGAGGGTATTTTTTTAAGGAAGCGGGCAAATACAGGTCCGGCCAGTATAATGGCAGGCACAGCTATCATCAAACCATAAATAAAAGTGGTAGCCATGTTGGCATGAAACAATACTACAAGTGCCGATGGTGAGGGGTGCGGTGGTAAAAAACCATGCGTTACCGATAACGAGGCCAGCATAGGCAAACCTATATATACCGCCGGTAGTTTGTATTTGTAAACCACCGAAAATATAAGCGGCACCATCAGCACAAAGCCAATACCGTAAAACAACGGAATACCGATGATGAAGCCTGCAGTTACCAAGGCCCACTGTATATATTTTTGGCCAACAGCGTTCACCAACACTTCGGCAATTTTTTGGGCGGCACCACTTACGGCTACCAATTTGCCTAACATAGCGCCCAGGCAAATGATAATTAGCAGCTGGCCCATAATATCGCCCATACCCTTTTGTACAGACGCCGTAACTTTATTGATGGGGATACCCAGCATTAAGCCGGCTAAAATAGATACCAAAAGAAAAGCGATGAACGGATTAACTTTTGCCCAGCTCACCAATAAAACAAGCAGGATAATACAGATCAGAATAGTTAGTAATGCCATGATTTAAACGGTTATGTACGGGTAGAAGCCACGCAGCATGTTATCTGCCTAAAGTAATAACAATATTTGAGTTTCGGATTCTTATAGACAAAACCGTTACAATTAAGCGGGCTGACCCTCACCGGTTTCTAAAGGCAACAGGAAATAAAATTCGGAGCCTTTTCCCTCCTCACTTTCAACGGCTATTTTACCATGATGCAGCCTGATGATCTCGGCCGATAAATATAAACCTATACCAAAGCCTGACAGCCCCCGGGTGCTCTCATCTTCTACCCGGTAAAAACGTTGAAAAACAGTTTGCTGATCACTCTTTTTTAAGCCAATGCCTGCATCTTTTACGCTTACTTTCAAATCTTCATTATGCTTTTTAACAACGATAGTTATTGCGCTACCTTTTGGCGAATATTTTACAGCATTGCTTATAAAGTTGCTTATTACCTGGGCTATCTTTTCTCTGTCGGCAGTGATCTGAATGGATTGTTTGCTTTTAAAAGATAAAACATGATCGGGTGCTATTAGCACTTTATCGGCCATTATTTCGACAACCAATTCATTCATATCAAAGGATTGGATATTAAGTTTTAGCTTACCCGATTCAATTTTTGACATATCCAGGAAACCATGGATGAGCCTGCTCATTTTGTTGATCTGATTTTCTGATTTTTCAAGCGCGCTTATAAAAAAGTCATCACCTGCTTTTTGGGCTTTGGATACCAGTAATTGTGTATAAGCTTTGAGCGAGGTGAGCGGTGTTTTTAATTCATGACTGGCCATAGCAATAAAATCATTTTTCATGATCTCTTCTTGCTTACGTTTGGTAATATCGTGAGTTGTGCCCAGCATACGTACAGGTTTATGGAGGGCATCATACAAAATCTTCCCGGTTGTCCGTATCCAATGTATCGATCCATCAGTCCATACTATACGGGCCTCATACGAATAAACTCCTGCTTTTATAGCTTTCTTATAGGCGTCATTTACCAGCGACTTATCATCGGGGTGTATCATTCCCCGCAGCTCCATGTGTGTTACAGACTCATCAGGGTCAAGACCAAATATCACGGAAAGTGTTGGCGACGCGATAACATCGTTATTTACCAGATCAAGGTCCCAATTGCCAATACCCGTAGCTTCGATGGCCAGGCGAAGGCGTTCTTCCGCATCCTCCAAAAGCTGCCTGGCTATCACCTGCTTGGTTACTTCTGTGGCAACCACCATAACACCAATTATATTATTATCGTTATCCTTAACCGGCTGGTAAACAAAATCGAAATAAAATAAATTAATATGACCGTTCCGGTTAAGCCAGATAGGTGTTTCATAACCATAATGGATATGGCCGCTTTTATACGCATCCCAAACCAGTTTTACATCATCCGGTTTTAAGATAAGTGCAAGCGGCCAGCCAATAATATCAGTTTGTTTTTCCCATAACTCCAGTATATTGGTGTTAGCCGATTCAATGATGAGATCGGGGCCTTTTAGAAAACCGATAGCTACCGGAGCCTGAATAATCAGATCATCTATGTGTTGCTTTGCAGCTATATTTTGATCTTTATTTTTCAAAACTTTAATTAAAACAAAAATATATGTGGGACGGCTCTATTTTTTGTGACTCAATAATATAAAAAATAGTTAAGTTTGTACTTTATTTACCCGATAATTTTTTTTGCTCAAGCCATAATTTTTTATGCTATTTTAATTAGTTTTACTTATTTACTACCTTCGACCCTTTTCACTATTGAATATTTTTTATGTCAAAACGTATTTTAGTATTAGATGACAATCAGGACATATTAGATATTGTGCATGAAACTCTTACTTATGAACAGTTTGAGGTAAAAAGTACTTCCAACAGCCTTGATGTATTACCACTAATGGAGCAGTTTCTCCCAGACCTGGTTATATTAGACTATCGGGTTTCGGGTACCACCGGGGGCGAAATTTGCAGAAGCATCAAGTTACACAGCAAATTCAGCAACATACCTGTTATTATTTTTTCGGCCTATCTGAATGGCGATGATCATTTATTAAATTACGGTTGCGACGGCGTTATTAACAAACCGTTTGATCTTTCTGAACTCGTTGAAAAAGTTAATAATTTAATTTAAGTCATTAAAATCCCCCCTCTTATTGGCTGTATGTTGTGTTTTTATCTTGCACCAGGATATTCTATTTTCCGCTAAACCCACTCTTCCTGTTGGTGACCATTTAACAGACAAATAAAAAACGTTCTTCAAAACGTCTATTTTTTACCACTTCTATTAAAATTCCGTCATAAAAATCACATTTAACTAATAATCAAGCACTCGGGTTAAAATATTCACAATTATTATTAGATTTGTTAAGAACAGTATTAAGGATATTGATATACAGTAAACCCCGGAGCGTATATGGTTATTCCAGTAAATTCAACTGAATCTATCGAATCTCGAGGTAAAAAATTACCCTTATGCCCTAAGTGTAAAAATCAGCTTGACGATCGCGTACCACGTAGCTATTTGGTAAAAACTTTGCTATTCTTCCTGCCTTTAAAACGTTATATCTGTTACAGATGCCAGCGTAAGCGCTATATATTGGGATGATTAATCTGAACGATATTTTTTACCTTTTAAATTAATTAAAACATACCTAATAGTAAGTTTACATTAAATAGCCCCTCATTCTTGAAGGATGTATTGTATTTTGCACACTATTTTATTTATAGTGACCGACCTAAATTCAAGCACCCAGAAAAGAAGAAAGTATCACTGCTCCAAGTGCGGTGAGCCATTCCATTTCCAGTTAAAGAGAAGCTGGTTTGTAAAAAGAGTATTATATTTTTTACCTGTACGAAAGTATTTCTGCGCCAAATGCAAAAAGGCGTCTTATATTTTTGTTGATAAATCTCATGCCTAGGCATAACGGGTGTTTATTTAAACAGGCATTAAAAGCCAGTTTGTATTTTACATAATACCTTCAGCGAAAAAAAATCACTTTATTATTAAGTATCAGCGACGATATTAAACTTTACTTTAAGTACTTAACTATTACTTTGGTACAAGAATTGCTAAACCTCATACAGCTTACTTTTTACTATCTGGAAGCATTTTGTAGATGATACTTAAGAATAAAATATGAGACGGATATTAGCGGTTGATGATGACAGTGATATACTGGAGGTTTTACAATACATATTGGAAGATTCGGGTTATGAAGTAATAACCCTTGCCGATGGGCACTATCTTTTTGATAAAATAAAAGAAAGTCAGCCCGATTTGATATTATTAGACATTATGTTGGGTAATTTGGACGGCCGGGATCTTTGTAAAAGTGTTAAAACCAGCATTGAAACACATGATATACCGGTTATACTCATTTCGGCAAGTCATGAGGTTTCCAGGGCACTAAACCAAACCGGCGCTCCTGATGATTTTATTGCCAAACCATTTGATATTGATGTGTTACTTGGTAGCATCAACCGGCAATTAAATAATGCAGCTTAAAATACGCAACAAAAGGGCCGCGCTAATTAGCGCGGCCCTTTTGTTTTATCCCCGTCATATTCAGACATTAATGTTAAATGCTCTTTCTCTTTTTGCCCGGTTGCGTAATTTGAAAAATACAATCAGGTTCATAAAATGCATTCCGCCCAATATCAAGATAATCCACCCTACTTTGTAGCTTAAAACCTCAACTACTACCTGCGCGCTGGGTATATTACCCGTTTCCTTGAGGGCCAGACTCATATAGCCTATATTAACCAGGTAAAACCCTACTACCAGCAACTTGTTCACAGAATCGGCCAGTTCATTATTGCCATGAAAAATATCTACCAAAAATATACGACCGTTTTTAAACAGCACTTTAGCCACCCATACGGTTAATGCTATGCTTACCAACAGGTAAACAACATAAGTTAAAATAAAGTAGTTCATGATTGTGATTATTTATATGTTATTAATTATTGAATTTTCAGTAAAAATTGAAATTTATTTGCAAAAAATATATTACTTGAATATTTTAAATATCGAACCAAAAAACCAGCTCTCTTCGGCCTTGAGCATGGTATCCAATGTTTTGTTCACATTGTTGGCCAGCCTGCTAATGTCTGTTACTGATGAATGGAATGCTTTAAAAGCCGGATCCTTTTTATCCCCCTTTACCTCTGTTAACTGGCCCAGTATCTTGATCACCGGGTCGAGTTCGCGTTTTTTACGCTCTTCGGCTACCCGTCTGGCTATTACCCAGGTATCCTTTTCGGCATAAAAGTATTCTTTACGCTCGCCGGTTTTATGCTGTTTTTCAATTAGTCCCCAACCAATCAGATCACGCAGGGTCATATTGGCGTTACCCCGCGATATGCTCAACTCGGCCATTACATCTTCGGTGGTTAAGGCCTCCGGCGAGATCAGCAACAAGGCATGTACCTGAGCCATGGTGCGGTTAATCCCCCACTCCGACCCCAGCTTACCCCAGGCTTCAATAAATTTTAGCTTTGCCTCTGCCAGTTCCATATACAAATATAGATAACTTTTTAAACTTTCAAAAATAAATGAAAGATATTTTTAATTTGGAATTTCGGATGCTATATTTCGGTTTTTTGTCTGAACCTTGATTTACAGGATTTTTCATTATCTTGTTTCCCCATTTCCCCAACCGCTCATCACTACCTAAAACTCCGCAATTCCTTATCTATCTTTTCATTCCATTCTTCCTGGGCGGCTATATTCATGCCGTGAGCAGTTTCTGTATCATACTGATCCTGCATTACATTCATTTCATGAAACGATTCCAGGTATTGTACATTAATAGGGCCGTCGTAATTATCAACAGTATACTTTTCGGCTCTCAACTTTTGTTTAAACCGTTCCACTATTATTTTAACAATATCAAAATGCCGCTGTTCGTGGTTTAGGCTATAGGCATTTTTACTATCAGTTTTTACCCAACTGGCGCTTTTGGGCACAAAAGCCTTGGTGCTCAGGTGCACATTTACAATACCCTTGCTTACATCTACATCCTCACTGTAACCAATACTTGGTAAAATCTCTGCTCCAAACTTGCTATTTAGTGGCTTGGCCTTAAAGTCGTCCCAGGTTAAGGGTCTTTTAAATGAATAGTAAACAGTATCACCTTCGGGCTGTTCGGTATAATCGGTAAAGGAGATCTTTACCGCCCTCGCCAGTTTAATATTGGTTGATGCTTCGCTGTTTATCCAGGTATTAAAATAAGTAAGGCCATACTCCAGTGCATGGCGAAACACCGGCTCTATATCTATCTGCTGGTTAACATGCCGGTTATAGCCCGCGCTGCCATTATAGTCAGAAAGCCGGATACTTTGATCACCCTTTTGCAGGTAGAATGACAGCGATACTTTTAGCTTGCCCTCCACATGATCCAAAGATAAGGGTGTTTCATCTAATCTGAATTTTTGGATATGGATGATGACTGGTCTTAATATCTTATTAGGCGGCAAAGCGGCATTTACAAACTGTTTGATAGCGGCTATGGTTCCTCCTTTAAGATCGATAGTATATTTTGCAGGGATACCCGGACCGGTTGACCATAGCCAGGCTACCGCGTTCCGGTCAACCCTGTCGTCAACTACTCCGACCACATAAAACTCCTTTGCCGTTACCGGTAACTGTTCGTTTTTTAAAAAAACTATTGGGCCTACTATTTTCTGGGCCCATAAAACCCGTGGTACAAACAGGCATATACATAATAATAATATGACAAACCGGTACATAGCCATGCTAAAAAAAACGCGGTGAATTAATAAGCGCATCGGGTTATCACGGTTCATACTATATAATGCATAATTTAAAAATAAATTGCCTCCGGATGCTCTATTTGATTACCTTTGGCCATCGATGCCAGTACCATGGCTTTTGTTCAACAATTTTAAAGTTTTCCACACACATATCATCTTAAGTATTACCTTCGTTCAATTAAAAGTGTTATCCACATTTGTTAATTACTTATGTTAATAGCTCTTTTTCGTTTCGCTAATTTAGCACCATCGTTAGTATGCGCTTTATGATCAAAATAAAATACATTTCCCTGTTAATCCCCGTATTTATTGTTTCAACAGCCAGCGCGCAGCAAAATCCATCCTTCCAGGTTTACCGCACTTATCATACCGCTATGGATCTGATGGACAAGGGTAAATTTGCCTCCGCTGCCGAGCAATTCCGCTCTGTTGAAGCAACACGCCTTAAAACAGCCACCCAGCCCCAGTTTGAATCGGAGCTCTCGCTGGTAAAAGAAAACAGCCAATACTACGAGGCTTTTTGCGCCCTCAATTTGGGTAACGATGATGCCGAAAGTATGTTCCTGCGTTTTATAAAGGAACATCCCGAAAACCCCTTAACCAAGCTGGCTTATTTCCAGATAGGTAAATCGTATTTTAAACAAGGTAAATATGAAGATGCTATCCGTTGGTTTGACAAAGTAGAAGCCAGCGAACTGAACGGCCATGATAATACTGAGTACAAATTCCGTAAGGGTTACGCTTACTTCTCTCTTAAAGATTACAAGAACGCTCAGCTACTTTTTGCCGAAGTAAAAAATAAAAGGTCTGAATTTACTGAAGATGCTACGTACTACTTTGCGTATATAGCTTATCTGAACAAAGATTATCACCTGGCCCTGGCCAATTTCGAAAAGCTTAAAAACTCCAAAAAGTACGAACGGAGCTATCCATACTACATATCGGCAGTCTACTTTTTAGATAAACGGTATGATGATGTGATCAGCTACGCTGTGCCTATTGTAAACAGTACCCGCCAGGAGCACGAAACCGAAATGCTGCGTATTATTGCCGCCTCATACTTCGCTAAAGCCGATTATGATAACGCTGTTAAATATTACGACCGTTTCCAGAGCGGCGACCAGGGTAAAACACAAAACACGCAGGACAGCTACCAGATTGGCTACACCTATTACAAGGTAGGCAACTACGCCAAATCGGCAACCGAACTGGAACGCCTGATTGAACAGGGCGATGTGTACAGCCAAAGTGGTAACTATACCCTCGGTGATGTTTTCCTGAAAATGAACAACAAACAAAGCGCCCGTAACGCGTTTCTGGCTGCTTCTAAACTGACTTACGACAAGCAATTACAGGAAGATGCCTTGTACGAGTACGCCAAATTATCTTACGAGCTCGATTTCAATACAGAAGCGCTGGCAGCTACCCGTTTATACCTCAAAAATTATCCCCGCTCTCGCCGTAACGATGAAGTAAAAGTGTTGCTTGGTGAAGAACTATTGAACTCCCGCAACTACAAAGAAGCGGTAGAGATACTGGAACCGATACCTAACAAATCGGAAAGCGCGCAGATAGCTTATCAAAAAGTTACCTACTATCGCGGTCTGGAGTTTTATAATGAGCGTGCTTTTGAAAATGCCATTGGTATTTTCCTGCGGTCGTTAAAAAATCCGGTCGATCCAAAAACTAAGGCTTTAACCACTTACTGGATGGCCGAGGCGATGTACGAGGTACGTAAATATGGAGAATCGGTTGAAAACTTCGAGGCGTTTTTAAGCATGCCCGAAGCAAAAGAGACCGACCTGGGCAATTACGCCAATTACGCCTTGGCTTATGCTGCCTTTTACGGCGAGCAATATAAAAAAGCCGCCAACTATTTCGAAAAATTCCTGCGTGGCGATGTAAAAGATAAAAACACCGAAAACGACGCGATAACCCGCCTGGGTGATAGCTATTTTGTATTGAAAAGCTATGGCACCGCTTTAGATTATTACAACCGCATCATAGCCATGCACAACCAGGGCGAAGACTACGCCTTGTTTCAACGCGGTATGATACAGGGCTTACAAGGTTCACTGGACACCAAAATCAGCACGCTGAACGACGTATTGAGCACTTTCCCGAATTCGGATTATGCTGATGACGCCTCTTTCGAAATAGCTTATACCTATTTCCTTAAAAATGATGGCGAACGCGCCAAAAGCGATCTGAATGCCATGATCCAGAAGTATCCGCATAGCAGTTATGTACCGCGCGCGCTTACCACCATAGGCCTTATTGATTACAACGCCGGTCACGACGATCTGGCTGTTGAATCATTTAAAAAAGTGGTTGCCGATTACTCCTCAACAGATGAGGCCAAACAATCGCTTAAACAAATTGAAAAAATATACACCGATAAAGGCGATGCCCAAACGTTTATCAACTATGCAGGTACAACATCTATCGGTAACTATACCACCTCCCAACAGGAAGATATTATGATCACGGCCGCCAACAACCTTTATTTAAAAGGCGACTGGCAGGGAGCCGTAGGCGCGGTTAACGCCTACCTGGATAAATTCCCGAGCAAACAGATCTACGAAAAACAGGCCCGCTTTATACGTGCGCAAAGTTTAGTTAACCTGAACCGCACCCAGGAAGCCGTAGTTGATTATAACGTGATCCTGAACGATTGGACAAGCGCCTATACCGAGAAATCACTCATCAGCATGGCCAAGCTGTATATCTCACAAAAAAAATATAACGAAGCCATTGTGTTCCTGAAAAAACTGGAAACCAATGCCGAGTTTAAAGAGGATTATTCCTTCGCCATCAATAACCTGATGCTATGCTACGCTCAAATGAATATGCCCGATGACGTGTTGAACTACGTGAAACAGATTAGAGGTAACGACAAAGCCGCTCAGGAAGATAAATTCCGTACCGGTTTATACGCCGGCGAAGCCTACCTGCTGAAAGGTGATACCACTGCCGCGGTAAAAGAGTTTGACTATACTGTAGCCAATACCAAAACCGTAGCAGCAGCCGAAGCTAAATACAACATTGCCAATGTAGAGTACTTAAAAGGCAGGTACAAAACTTCACAAAAAATGTGTTTCGACCTGGCTAAAGAAATGCCGAACTATGATTACTGGGTAGCCAAAACCTATATTTTGCTGGCCGATAACTATGTGAAGCTGAAAGATAACTTCCAGGCCAAAGCTACACTGCAAAGTATTATTGAAAATTATAAAGGTAACGACGATGTGCTACCAACAGCTAAGCAAAAGCTGGGTGTGCTGACGGGTAAACCTGTAAAAATAGAGACCCCGGTAACCGATACAAGTGATGATAATAAACCGGCCCCGGCCGATACTACCAAAACCGGTCAAAATTAACAGGATGGCAAAGAATAATATAAAAAGACAAGCAATGAAATTAAAATATATCTATACGCTGCTTACCTTAATAATAGCATTATACTTTGTCCCTGCACAAGCGCAAACAAAGAAACAGGCCAAAAAGGCTACAACAAAAACCGCTGCGAAAAAAGCACCGGCAAAACCGGCAGCTAAAAAGCCTGCGACTAAAACTACCGCACCTAAAAAATCAGCATCATCAAAAAATTTGGGTGATGCCGCTGCAAAATCAGCCGCTGATACTACCAAAAAAGGTGGCAATGGTACTAATGCCGATAACGGTGGCAGCCTTTCTGAAGAGATTGTAGTAACTACCGCTTACAAACCGGTACTGGCCGATGCGGTGAAAATACGCCGCAATCCCGACCTGGAAGATAAAGTACCGTTTAAAGCGCCACTGGTATATACTCCGCTGGATAAACGGCAAGAGCAAAACTCCGAGATCAGGCAGTTGGAGGCCATGAAAAGGCCAGCCGAACAGGATTCCGTTTTGCTGAATAACTATGTGAAAGTAGGCGCCGGAAATCTGAAATCGCTCTTTGGTGAAGCTTATTTCTCCAATGGCCGTGACCAAGCATTGCAAGTTGGTGGGTATTTAAAACATTTTTCGCAATCGGGCTCGTTAGAAAAGCAAAGCCAGAGCAAAGATGATGTAGGCGTATTTGGCAAAAGCATTTTGGGAGGTAATAATATCAGCGGCCGCATCACCTATAATCGTATGGGTACCAACTTTTACGGGTATGATCAATCTGTTCCCCCGGTAAGCACATTTGTTCCCGGTAAACAGCATTTTAACACCATTGGCGCCGAAGCCGAGCTGGCCAAAAATTATAAGGATGTCGAAAACGATTTTACCTATGCACTGAAAATAAAAGGTTATGCTTTTAGCAACGCTTACCAGGCCAGAGAAAACAACTTCGTGATCTCGGGCTTTATCAACCAAACTGTAAAACAATTTTATGCGGGCTTGAGCGGTTCGGTGGACATTAACTCACAGAAAGATAGCCTTTACAAAATCAGCAATAATATTTTGCGCTTAAACCCTTATATTAAATTCCAGGGTACTAATTATAAGATTGACGCGGGTGTAAATATCGAGAAGGAATTTGGCGAATTTGGCAAGTTCTATATCTTCCCTGCCGCTAAATTGGAGGTACAGGTGATCCCGAAATATGTACGTTTGTTTGTTGAAGCCAAAGGCGATATCAACCGCACATCCCTGCATGATCTGGCCTACATCAATCCTTTCCTTGGTCAAAATATCGACATCAAAAACTCAGTTGACCAGCTGGATCTTAGCGCGGGCTTAAAAGGTACTCTTGCTCCAGGCTTAAGCTTCAAGGCATCGGTATTTCGCAACAGCGTGAAGAACATGCCGCTGCTGGTAAGCAATTTCGACGCCGAAGTGAACAAATTCAAGGTGATATATGATGATGGAAAGGCCCGCGTGAACGGTTTTAACGGTGAGCTTGACTTTAAAGCCAGCGATGATTTTAACATCTTTGGTCGCGTAGAGATCAAGGATTATCAGATGGCTTCCGAGGCACAACCCTGGAACCTGCCTAAGTTTTTGTTAACCGCTGGTACATCTATCAATATCAACAAGCAGGTAAGCATTACCGGTTCGTTATTGTTCCGCGGATCAACAAACGACAGAACATTTACCACTACAGGTGGTACATCAACTCTGGTTCAAAAACCGATAGCTTCGTTTGCCGACTTAAGTGGCGGTGTTCAATACAAGGCTACCCGTCAGATAACCGTATTTGTACAGGCTAATAACATTTTAAGCACCAGTTATCAAAACTGGTTATACTACCCTAACTACGGATTTAATATCTTTGGCGGCGTAGGGTATTCTTTTTAAGCCTTTTGATGTTTTATAATTAACCGTATTTTTAGCGAATGGATATAGCCAATTATTTAAGCGAACTCTTAGGCCGGCATAGTAAAGTAGGTGTGCCAGGCCTGGGTTCTTTTACACAAGTGCGTGTAAATGGTTATTATAACAGCGTCGAAGGCAAGCTATATCCGCCCGGTTACCAGGTACAATTCAGTCCGGATCCGTTTGACGATGATACACTGGTAGAGCATATCGCCCAAAAGAAAAACATATCGCTGGCATCATCAAAATATTTTACCGAAAAGTATATTACCTCCCTAAAGCAGGATGCCGCTTTTAAAGAGGTCCCCTTTGCCAGCCTGGGCTGGTTTTATACCAATAATGGGGAAATAACTTTTAAAGCCGGCGAAAACCATAACGAAGGACCAGAGTTTTACGGCCTCACGCCGATACCTATCAAAAAACTTAATCCGGAAAAAGGGCCCGAAAGTCCGGTTCCGGCACCATTACCATTCACGGTAGCACCGCAACCTATTGCTCCAGTCAGCACCTCTCCCGCGCCAACTGCCGACCAACCCGAGGTATATGAGGACGAGGAGACTGAAGAAAAAACACGTTCAACAAGTCCGTGGCTTATCGCGCTTATCATCCTGGTGATTATCGCGGCAGCAGCATTCGGGCTTTATAAATATAACCCGGCTTTATTCAGCTTTATGAAGCAACCGGCAAAACCAGGCACCGAGCAACCTAAAACAAAACCCGCTGCTGCAGCGGATAGTGCTGATGACAGCAATAAAACAGCTGCTCCTATCCTGGATACCCAGGCTAAGGCAATTTCTAAACCCGATACGGCGTTAAAGAAAACAGTAGCTGCTGCTGATACTGGTAAACCCGAATATGTTATCTTCGCCGGTTCGTTTAAAACGCAGACCAAAAGTAATGAAGCGGTTAAAATATACAAAAGTGTAGGTGTTGATGCCCGCACATGGCATGCCCCTGGCTCAGGCAAACGTATAAAAGTAATCATTGGTAGTTTTGCCACATCTGCCGAGGCAGAAGCCGAAAGACTTAAATTAATAAAAGAGAAAAAAATAAGCAAAGACTCATACAGTCAAGAAATTAACGAAAAGAAATGACATTATTATTGATTCAGCAGATGGCAGATACCGCGAAACATTTAGCAGACACCGCAGGCCATATTACTCAACCGATTACTACACAACCCGAAGAGCTGCGTTTTGGTGATCTTTTGATCAAAGGCGGTTGGGTGATGGTTCCCATAGGTATTTTGGCTGTTTTAGGTTTGGTTATATTTTTTGAACGCTATTTTACTATTCGCAAAGCCTCTAAAAACGAGGCCAATCTGATGCTGCAGGTACGCTCCAGTATCCACTCTGGTAACCTGGAAGCGGCCATTGCACTTTGCCGCAATAATAATTCGCCGCTGGGCCGTATGCTGCAAAAGGGATTGTTGCGTATCGGTCGCCCTATTAAAGATATCGAGGGTGCTATTGAAAACGTAGGCAAACTAGAAGTATCCAAATTGGAAAAGAACATCGGCATCCTGGGTATCGTAGCAGGCATCGCGCCCATGTTTGGGTTCCTGGGTACCATTGCCGGGGTAATCAAGATCTTTTATGATATTTCTAAAACCGATAACATCAGCATGGGTGTTATATCTGGTGGTTTATACGTAAAAATGGTTACATCAGCCGCCGGCTTAATGGTGGGTATTGTGGCTTATGTATGTTACCATATTTTGAATATGATGGTTGATAAGGTAATTTTGAGCCTGGAGACAGATGCTATTGAATTTATTGACCTGTTAGAGGAGCCGAGCAAATGAATTTAAGAAAAAGACATAGAGGTGCATCGGCAGAGGTTCATACCTCTGCCATGAACGACATCATGTTCTTCCTGCTTCTGTTTTTCCTCATCGCGTCAACAGTAACCAACCCCAACGTGATTAAACTGGTACTGCCTAAATCATCAAGCGGGCAATCGGTATCCAAAAAAACCATCACCGTGTCGGTAACCAAGGATCTGAAGTACTACGTTGATAAAAAGGAAGTTCCGGTAGATGCCCTGCAAACTACCCTGGCGGGCTATAAAACCGTGGCAACAGAACTCACCATTGTTTTATACGTGGACAAAACCGTAGCCATACAGGATGTGGTACAGGTAATGGATATAGCACAAAAATTAAACATCAAACTCGTTCTGGCAACAGAACCAAAATAGTATCAAGTAGCTAGTATCAAGTATCACGACATTTAAAAGTCGACCACAAAAAATATTGATACTTGATACTAGCTACTTGATACTAACTACGTGATACTAAAAAATGGAATACAGAGAAGAAAATAACTATCCAAAGGCGTTCGCGGCAACAGGCATTATTCTGGCTGTGCTTATAGCTGCCTGTTATTTTATCGTGTTTCAAAACCCGCCCAAACAGGAAGAAGGTACAGGGGGCATACTTGTAAATTACGGGACTGTTGATGAAGGTACAGGTAATGATTATATGAGCACCGAAGAGCCTTCGGTTGCCGAAAAGGCCAACAATACCAAACCGGATAAAGTTACCCACGAAAAGCCCACCGAGGATAAGCCCACGCCGCAAAGCAGCGACAAAACAGTGGTGACCCAAAATACCGAGGACGCCCCGGAAGTGGCCGCCCCAACAAAAAAGCCAAGCAATACCGTAGCTACTCCGCAGCCTACCAAAACACAGCCCAAACCAACCGTGAACCAAAACGCTTTATATAAAGGCAAGGCCACAACAGGCACCGGCGAAGGCGACGGAACCGGCAATACACCAGGTAACCAGGGCAAGCCCACAGGTACAACACTCACCAATAATTATAACGGAACGGGATCTGGCAATGGCGGTAACCTTAACCTATCGGCACGTAACTTTGTTAGTAAACCCAATGTGGATGACGGTAACCGTTTTACAGGTAAAGTAGTGATAGATATACAGGTAGACAAGGCCGGTAATGTAACCTACGCCAAGGCTGGCCGCGGAACCACAATATCTGATTATAACCTGATCCAGAAATGCGAGGATGCCGTACGAAATGCCCGCATCACCTCGCTGGATACCGCTCCTGATACCCAGAAAGGCTCCGTGGTATTTGTATTTAAGGTAAACTAAGCTTGCTCAATAGTTGATGGACGATAGACCATAGAAAGGGTTGTATCATTGATTTACCACATTTTCACAAGCACCTGTATTCTGTAAACCACAGCAATAAATTTATTTATAAGTTTGTTGAATATTCGCCATAGCTATAGTCTATCGACTATGGGCCACTGCAACCATGAATTACAACGAAACCATCCAATATCTATACACTCAGCTCCCCATGTTTACGCGGGATGGGGCCTCGGCTTTTAAAAAGGATCTCACCAATACTATTGAGCTTTGCAAACGACTGGGCGATCCGCAGCATCAGTTCAAAAGCGTGCATATAGCAGGCACCAATGGTAAGGGTTCCACATCGCACATGCTGGCCGCCATTTTGCAAATCGCGGGCTATAAAACCGGGCTATATACATCGCCCCACCTGAAAGATTTCAGGGAGCGCATTCGCATTAACGGGCAAATGATCAGTGAGCAAACCGTGATTGATTTTGTCGCGACCCGCCGTACCGATTTTGAGGAAATAGCACCCTCCTTTTTTGAGATGACCGTAGCCCTGGCCTTTGATGTTTTCGCTAAAGAGAAAGTGGATATAGCTATAGTCGAGGTAGGCCTCGGCGGGCGTTTAGACTCCACCAACATCATTACCCCGCTCCTCTCTGTTATTACCAATATCGGCTGGGATCATATGAATATGCTGGGCGATACTCTGCAACTGATAGCCGGCGAAAAGGCAGGTATCATCAAGCCGGGTATCCCCGTAGTGATCAGCGAAACCCAACCCGAAACGGCACAGGTTTTCATCGATAAAGCGAACCAGGAAGATAGTCCAATCACTTTTGCATCGGAGGTTTGGCGCGAGTCGGAAAGTCCGGAAGTCGGAAAGGCCGAAAGTCCAAGCCTCTTAACAATTGAGGTTCGCCGCTCACTACTCGCCACTCACTACCAACCACTTACCATGTCACTCGACCTTACAGGCACCTATCAGCTTAAAAACATCAAGGGTGTTTTATCTGCTGTTGACGAACTGCGTAAACAAGGTTTTGAAATAACCGATGAACACATTACCACCGCGTTAAAACAGGTAAAGACGCTCACCGGCCTGCACGGTCGCTGGGAGGTATTAAGTACCAACCCACTCACTATTTGCGATACCGGTCACAATCCTGATGGCATACAGGAAGTACTGAAAAATATAGCTGCGATTAACTACCAGCAACTACATTTTGTGATAGGCATGGTGAACGATAAGGACATCAGCAAAGTACTGGCCATGCTACCCACAGATGCCACCTATTACTTCTGCAAACCCGATATACCAAGAGGACTGGATGCCGAAAGCATGCAACAGCAAGCAAAAAGTTTTGGCCTACACGGTAGTACCTACCCCTCTGTAAAAGCAGCTTTATTGGCAGCCCAGGCCAATGCTACGGATCAAGACCTGGTATTTGCAGGCGGCAGCACATTTGTGGTAGCGGAGATCGTATAACTCGATAAAACTCAATTGTCATCTCGAATGAGGTACGAGGAGAGATCTTTTGCGCGGGATAATCCTGTTACTGAAACGACTCACCCCGACTACGCTTCGCTAGTCGCCCCTCTCTTCTCCTGCGGCGGAAAGAGGATGAAATCCTTCTATCCCCGCGCGTCATTGCGAGGAACGAAGACAACCGACCGGAGGGAGCTCATTAATACCGATTGAAAATAATCAATATTAATAATTCTCGATGAGCAGAGCAGCTCTGTATAGCATAGAGATTGCTTCGCCCCTCGCAATGACGCGGGAAATATATGTCAGCCCGGATGTTCTACTTAACAAATAATTTACTTCCGTTATCTACATAAAATTCTATTTTTACTCCACAATATAATCCCCATATTTTATATGACATATCTACCATCAACAGACAGATACAAAAAAATGCAATATCGCCGTTGCGGCCATAGCGGTATTAAATTGCCGGCTATTTCGCTTGGTTTGTGGCACAATTTCGGGCACGTAGATGTAACCGAAACTTACCGAAAAATTTTACACCTGGCTTTCGACAGCGGCATCACCCACTTTGACCTGGCCAACAACTATGGCCCGCCTCCGGGCTCTGCCGAAGAAAATTTTGGTCGTATTTTAAAAGAAGATTTCCGCGGCTACCGCGACGAGATGATCATCTCGAGCAAAGCTGGTTATACCATGTGGGATGGCCCTTACGGCGACTGGGGTTCCAAAAAGTACCTGGTAGCCAGTTTAGATCAAAGCCTGAAACGCATGGGGCTGGATTATGTAGATATATTTTATCACCACCGTCCGGATCCGGAAACACCGCTGGAAGAAACCATGGCTGCGCTTGATCTGATCGTTCGTCAGGGCAAAGCCTTATATGCAGGTATTTCCAACTATCCGGCTCAAGAAGCAGCCAAAGCTATCGCAATTTTGAAAGACCTGGGCACACCATGCCTCATCCATCAGCCCAAATACTCCATGTTTGTACGCGATCCGGAAGAAGGTTTATTGGATGTGCTGGGTAATACCGGTGTAGGCTGTATCCCTTTCTCACCTTTGGCGCAAGGCTTGTTGACCAACAAATATCTTCACGGTATTCCCGAAGATTCAAGAGCCGCCAAATCAACCGGTTTCCTGCAAAAAGACCAGGTAACACCTGAACGGATAGCCCAGATCAAACAACTGAATGATCTGGCCCTGAAACGCGACCAGACACTGGCGCAAATGGCCCTGGCCTGGCTGTTGAAAGACAACCGGGTAACCTCGGTACTGATTGGCGCAAGCCGTGCAGAACAACTGGCCGACTCATTAAAGGCTTTGGATAATATCGCATTCTCTGCTGATGAATTAGCGCAGATAGAAAAAATATTGGCCGCCTAAACCCCGGAGTGAGTGTCGCCAGGACGACCATTATATATAATTGTCATCCTGGACGTAGTGAAGGATCTATTCCAGACCCTGTTTTATTGGATAATAGATGCTTCGCTACGCTCAGCATGACAACGTTTTTAAAGTACTTACTTATATGAGCAACATCAATTGGGGCATTATTGGTTGCGGCGACGTAACCGAAGTAAAAAGCGGACCGGCATTTAAAAAAGTAGCCGATAGCGATCTGTTGGCTGTGATGCGTCGCGACGCAACCAAAGCTGCCGACTATGCCCAGCGCCACCTGGTAGGCCAGTGGTACAGTGATGCCGAAAAACTGATGAATGAGGCCGGTGTTAACGCCATTTATATTGCTACGCCCCCATCCTCGCACCTGGAATATGCCCTGAGTGCCTTAAAAAAAGGGCTGAATGTATATGTGGAAAAACCGGTTACCCGCAACGCCGCTGAGGCCCGCGCAATGGCCGAAGCTGTAAAACAAAGCAATGCGAAGCTTACCGTTGCCCATTATCGCCGCGCTGTACCTATGTTTTTAACCGTTAAGGAGCTAATCGATAACAAAAAGATAGGAGATATTCGCACGGTACAGATCAGAATGTGGCAAAGCCGCAAACCAGAATTGATTGCCAAAACCAAGGACAACTGGCGGGTAAATCCGGAACTGTCTGGTGGTGGCTATTTCCATGATCTTGCCCCGCACCAGCTCGATCTGATGCTGTATTACTTTGGCCAACCTGAGAAATATCATGGCTTCTCGCTCAACCAATCGGGCGCTACCCCGGCCGACGATCACGTTTGCGGAGAGATCTTATTTAAAAACAAAGTGGTAGTAAACGGCTCCTGGTGCTTTAATGTAGCTGAAAACTTAACTACTGATACCTGCGAGATCATCGGCACCAAAGGTAAGATCACCTTCCCCTTTTTTGGTAACTACATCAGCTGGAAAACCGATACAGAAGACGAAACCATAACTTTTACGCATCCGCAGCATATACAACAACCGATGATCGAAAAGATAGTAGCCTACTTTAAAAACGAAGGACCGAATCCTTGCAGTATAGAAGAAGCGATTGTGCTAATGGATGTGATGGATGCATTTACCAGTCATGGGTAAAAAAGCGTTATTGTTTGGAGCAATAACGCTTTCCATTTTAAATTTCAGCTTTTCTTTTTAGGCACTTTTGCACCTTCTTTACGTGCTTCGGATAAGCCAATAGCTACAGCCTGCTTTTTGCTGGTCACCTTTTTGCCGCTACCGCTTTTGAGTTTACCCTCTTTCATTTCGTGCATGGTTTTTTCAACTTTTTCACCTGCTTTTTCTGAGTACTTTGCCATAATTTTAGTTTTTAGATAGATAATTTAACTCGTGCAAAATATTTGCCAAATCTCATCTAGCCAAACAGCTATTCCGGTACAGAACATACATTTGATCGCTTCAGGTGTACAAAAAACTTAAAATGGCAAAATTGTCGGCAATTATTACTTAACTTCAAACATCCGGTAATCATTTATGTTACCCATCTGAAAAACACTGAAAAAGCAATTTAATTAATATGCCAGCAAAAAAACTGATCGCCCCTTTTTACGAACGACTTGCACTGATATTAATCGGTTTTTTCGCACTTGGTTATCTTGTTATTATTGGTAAAGATCTGCTTGATCCGATGATATTCGGATTTATTTTCGCGATCCTACTGTTACCTGTATCTAATTTTCTGGAAAAAAAATGCCGGCTGCCACGAAGCGCGTCGTCCTTATTATCCATATTACTGCTTATTGGTTTTGTTTACGGCATATTATACCTGGTTGGCTCACAAATATCAAAAGTAGCCAGCGACTGGCCTATGCTCAAGAAACAGGTAACACAATCATTGCAAGATTTGCAGCAGTGGGTAAATTCCGCCTTTCATATTGATACCGAAAAGCAAATGAGTTATGTGCACAGTACTGCAGATAAGATCATGGCATCAGGCGGCGACGTACTGGGTACAACTTTCGGAGCTATTTCATCGCTGATGCTTTTTTATGTGTTCATACTGATATTTACCTTTTTTATATTGCTCTACAGGCGCTTGCTACTACGTTTCATTATCTGGGTTTTCCGCGATGAAAATGAGCATATTGTAATGGATATAGTAGAAAATATTCAATCCATATTAAGACAATACATCCTGGGATTGCTTTTAGAAATGGTAATCGTAGCGGCCGTGGCCATCAGCGTTTTCCTGCTCATTGGCATTAAGTATGCTGCTTTGCTGGGTATAATTGTAGGCTTATTCAATATCATACCCTATATTGGCATTTTTACCGCGCTGCTACTTAGTGCCATTATCACCTTTGCTACAGGTAACATTAAGGACACCTTATTGGTGATGGGTAGCGTAATTGGCATACACGCTATTGATGCTAACTTCTTATTGCCTACCATTGTAGGTTCAAAAGTAAGGCTCAATGCTTTGATATCATTTATAGGGATCATTTTAGGCGAAATGATCTGGGGCCTGTCGGGCATGTTCCTGTCGATACCGGTTATAGCTATTTTCAAGATCATATTTGACCGTATCGAAAGCTTAAAGCCGTGGGGCTATCTTTTAGGTGGTGATTACGAATACAAAAAACCTGCTGCCGCCGAAATGAAAACAGAGTAACTCTATTTAACAGAAAGTTAATACCTTTTTGGAAGAAGCCGCTTTAAAATTTCGGCCTTTTGTTTTAGGTTTGTGCTGTATTAATCCCCCTAAGTAATGCAAATTGTTAATGCCCCGCCACGCCCTGTTTACAGATGTAAAAAGTGCAAAGAAGTTCTTGATATACGTCGTAAAAGGGATCCATTTATTAAAATATTTCTCTTTTGGCTTCCCATAAAAAAGTTCTTTTGTACACGCTGTCTCAAAGTCCGCTATATTTTTTAATTATCGCCCTGCTTAATGCCATGGGATCACTAATTTAGTGGCCACAATTGCGATAATCTGCAATCAAAAAACAAACTAAATATGCGCCTTAAGCAAGCATTACTGATAGTTACTTATATTCTGCTGCCTTTTATTGTGCTGGCACAACCCAAAAGCAAACCAGCTTTCAGACTGGTGCCCTTAGGTGTACTTGGCGGTATCGACGAAAGCAATCTTTCGGCCTATATGCTGGCCGCCACCGGCACTCAGCAATATATTTGTTTTGACGCTGGCACCTTACATTATGGTATCCAAAAAGCGGTGGCAAACAAAACATTCCAGGTACCTGGTGATAAGGTACTGAGACAATATATTAAAGGCTATTTTATATCACATGCTCACCTTGATCATATAGCCGGGCTCATCATCAATTCGCCCGAAGACAGCAGCAAAAACATTTATGGTCTTCAGGGTACCATTGAAACTATCAAAACTCATTATTTTACCTGGGCAAGCTGGGCCAACTTTGCAGATCAAGGCGAAACACCTGCTTTAAAAAAATATCGCTATAAGGTACTATATCCCGGCACCGAAACTCCTATCGAAAATACTCAGCTTAAAGTACAGGCCTTCCCGTTGAGTCACTCTAACTTAACCAGTACCGCCTTCCTGGTACAAAGTAATGATGATTACGTTTTGTATCTGGGTGATACCGGCGCCGATGCTATTGAAAAAAGCACCAACCTGCAAAACCTTTGGCAGGCTATCGCCCCACTCATAAAAACCAAAAAATTAAAAGCCGTCCTGATCGAGGTGTCTTTCCCTGATGAACAACCTGATAAAACACTTTTTGGTCATCTGACACCACATTGGTTCATGACCGAAATGGATAAGCTGGCCGCGCTTACAGGTCCGGCTGAGTTAAAAGGGTTAAATATCGTTGTTACACATCTTAAACCACCCGCCAACAGCATAACCCGGATCAAGGCCCAGCTTAAAACTGCCAATCAGTTACAGCTAAACCTGGTATACCCGGTACAGGGTAAAGCGCTTAATTTTTAGATAGTATTTGGCTAACGCTAAAAATTACCTAAATTTCCATCAACCAAAACTAAACCGCCTATCTATGAACACCATTCAGAAGTGCCTGCTGTTTTGCTGCATCCTATGGGTTAATGCCTCATTTGCACAGCCGCAGGGCAAAGTTATTGAGGAGCAAACCGTTAAAAGCAGTATTTTAAAACGCAGTGTAAAATATACTATCTATCTGCCGGCCGATTATGAAACAGCCAATCGCAGTTACCCTGTTGTTTATTTATTGCACGGCTATACCGATGACAATACCGGCTGGCTGCAGTTTGGCGAAATAAACCGTTATGCCGATAAAGCAATTGCCGAAGGCACTATTCCACCCATGGTTATTGTGATGCCCAATGCCGATTCAAGCTGGTATATCAACTCTTATGACGGCAAAGAAAAATATGAAGACTTTTTTATTAAAGAATTTATGCCGCAGATTGAAAAAGTTTACCACATTAAAGCCGATAAAAAATACCGGGGTGTAGCTGGTTTGTCAATGGGAGGATATGGCACACTTATTTATACCCTCAAATACCCTCAGTTATTTGCTGCCGGAGCGGCATTGAGCGCGGCCGTACTTCCGGATGATCAGATGGTGGGTATGCCTGATGAAAACTGGGACCATGTATTTGCACAGCTGTATGGGCGCGGGCTCAAAGGTAAAGATCGCTTGAATAAGGCCTGGCAGGCCAATTCAGTACTGGGCATGGTGCAGGATAAAACCACAGAGCAGCTAAGTAGCGTACGCTATTGGATTGATTGTGGTGATGATGATTTTTTAAGCAAAGGCAATAGCCTGCTGCATGTAGCTTTGATGGAGAAAAAAGTACCGCATGAGTTCAGGATTCGGGATGGCGCCCACAACTGGACCTACTGGCGTACAGGTATTACTGATGCGCTGGCATTTATAGGCGATAGTTTCAGACAGAAATAGAGCCCCCCAGCTCCCTGAAGGGGGAGCTTTTGATGTGCGGATAGGCAAATGACAACGTATATATCCAAATGAGAAACCGGCTTGATACTTGATACTCGCTGCTTGATACTAAACAGATACTAAAAATCTATGAAATTATACCTTAAGCTCTGCTTGCTTTTATTACTTTTAAGCACTGGCGCCTCATTTGCCCAGCATACAGGTAAAGTGATAGACGAGCAAAACATCAAAAGCGATATTTTAAACCATAATGTAAAATACGCTATTTATTTGCCCCCCGATTATGAAACATCAAACCGGACATACCCGGTGGTGTACCTGCTGCATGGTTATGGCGACGATCAAACCGGCTGGCTGCAGTTTGGCGAAATAAACCATTATGCCGACAAAGCTATTGCCGAAGGTAAAATTCCGCCCATGATTATTGTGATGCCCGATGCCCAGACCACCTATTATATTAACTCCTACGATGGGAAACAAAATTATGAGGATTTCTTTTTTAAGGAATTTATCCCCGATATTGAAAGAGAGTATCACATCAAAGCCGAAAAAAAATACCGCGGTGTAGCAGGTTTATCCATGGGTGGTTTTGGTACGCTGGTTTATAGCATTAAACACCCCGAAATGTTTTCGGCAGCAGCAGCCCTGAGTGCGGCGGTACGTAGTGATGAGGATCTGATAGCCATCCCGGATGCACGCTGGGCCGAAGTATATAGCAAAGTGATCGGCCCTGATCTGAAAGGTAAGGAACGCTTAAATACTACCTGGCAAAACTACTCAATACTGGGCCTGGTACAAAGTAAAACTACTGACGAACTAAAGACGGTTCGCTATTGGATAGACTGTGGCGACGACGATCCATTAAGCAAGGGCAACTCTCTACTTCACATTGCCCTGATGGAGAAGAAAGTCCCGCATGAATTCAGGATACGTGATGGCGGCCACAACTGGACCTACTGGCGCACCGGCATTACCGATGCCCTGGAATTCATAGGCGATAGCTTCAGGCAAAAGTAAGCTTGTAGATGTGCAGATTTTAAATATGCAAATGAGCTGCATTGAAATTATCTGCACATCTTTAATTTGCATATCTGCTTATCCGCACATTTGCACATCTTCATGGGCTCAGGATATCTACACAGCTCTTTTTTAGTTGGGCAAGTCGGGCGGGTAAGGTATCAATACCATGCTGATCTTTTATATTGCGGTAAAGCAGTTTGATCAGGTTTAGTGTTTCATCGTCCGGGTCGCAGGCCTGGGCTTTTTCCAGGTGAGGTAAGGCTTTTTTTACTTTGCTGATATAAGCTGCATCTACTACAACCTCATTAGCAGGCTTGCCCGAAATATCCTTAATATACAGAAAACCTAAGGCCCTGTGAGCTACATAGTAATTGGGTTCTGCTGCAACTACCCTATTATAATACATAATGGCATTGCCGCTTTGCTGATCACCTTCATAAACCTGTGCCATAAAGTTATAGAAACTGGTACGGATGCCGGGTTTCAGTTTGGCGGTATCGGGCAATATTTGCTCGCCAAGGGTCATGGCTTTTTCCATATTGGCATTCAGAAACGCTTCGTTAAAATCAACATAACGATCATATACTTCGTCAGCGGTTTGCGCATAAACCGTTCTGCCGGCTACGAGTATAAATAGAATAAAGATGGTTTTCCTGAGCATGATGATAAGATTGGCTAAATGTACTTAGCCAATCATATAAACGCAATAAGGTGCGCTTTAATTATGTTGGGAATTCTTCCATCTCTGGTATTCCGCTCTCATACAGTGTCCGCAAGGGCGATATCCCAGGCTACGCGCCTCTGCTTCCGAAGTAAAGAAAACCCGGTTCTCTGGTTTCATTCTTTTGCCCGATCCGCAGTTCATCGTACCATAAATTTTAAGCCGGGCATTGCCGCCAAACCAAATCTGTTTGGCATCGAGCAGTTGCTTGAGTTTTCTGCTACGGGTAAAAGCCTTATAGCCCAGTTCCAGATGCCTGATCATTTGGCGTCATGAAAAATAACCCCCATACTGCGACGTTTGCCTGCGATTACCTCGCCTACCCCGTGTTTCATGTTTACTTTATGATAGCCCATGCTGCCCTTGGCGGGACGGTAACTTGTTGTAAACAGCAGCATATCACCTTTACTCGGTTTGAGCACTATAGCGCGCGATTGTGCCCTGGGCTTTTGCTCCATCAGTATAAACTCACCGCCCTCATAATCCCGGCCGGGTTCATCCAATATAAAAACCAGCTGCATCGGAAAAAATACTTCGCCATACAGATCCTGGTGCATAGCATTATAGCCGCCCTGGGTATACTGCAATATCAGTGGTGTTGGTCTTAGCTGGTCATGCTCATGACAGTGCTGCAGCAACTCATCCAAAGTATCCGGGAAGCGTTGTTCTTTATTCAAATATTGCATCCAGCCATTGGCAATGGGCGCCAGTTGTGGATAAACGCTTTCCCGCAATTGCTGGATAAGCGCAGGCAAGGGATATTTAAAATACTTATACTCTCCCAATCCGTACTGATGATGCTCCATGATGATGGTTTTCCGGTACAGTTGATCATTAGTATACTCAGCGGTGAGATCATCGCATTCCTCCGCTGTTAATACATTTTTTACCAGCACATAACCTTTGCTATCCATCCCATTGGAAATGCCGGCCCAGTTCAGGCCGGCAATTCGTTCTTGAATACTCATATCTGTGCTATTATGCCTGGTTGTTAACTAAAGCGGCTTCCCAGCCAATGATAGCCGATTTGCGGGTTGGCCCCCAGTGATATCCACCCGATTCGCCGGTTGATTTGATAACGCGGTGACAAGGGATCAGGAAAGCAACCGGGTTGGCCCCTATCGCGCTGCCTACCGCCCTGCTGGCATTGGGTTGATGGATCTGCTTAGAGATATCGGAATAAGTGCTCAGATCACCCATAGGGATTTTTAGCAACGTTTCCCATACTTTAAGCTGAAAGCTGGTACCTTTCAAATGCAGCTTTATATTGGATAACTCCGACCAGTCCTTTTTAAAGATATGCAGTGCATCCTGCTGGGCCACATCCACAACTTGTGTATAGGACGCATTGGGAAATTGCTCCAGAAGCTTGTTAAAGGCGTCATCCCGGTCATCGGCAAAAGCCATATAACAAATACCTTTGGGAGTTGAGGCTACAATGATGTTACCAAAAGGACTTTCGGCAAAGCTGTAGTTGATATCCAGCTCCTTGCCGCCATTTTTGTACTCGGCGGGTGTCATGCCTTCAATATTGATAAATAGATCGTGCAGGCGGCCGGTGCCCGACAGGCCGGTTTCAAAAGCGGCATCAAACAAAGTTGCCTGTTTATCTTTCAGCAGGTTTTTGGCGTAATCCAAACTCAGGTACTGCAAAAATTTCTTAGGACTGATACCTGCCCAATCGGTAAATAAACGCTGAAAGTGGAAAGGACTTAAATGCACTTTTTCGGCTACATCATCCAGGTTGGGTTGATTTTTAAAGTTCAGCTTTATATAGTTGATCGCCTCGGCGATACGGTCGTAATTGATTTTTTCTTGTGTGTTCATCGTCTTGTTTATTAATTATTGATAAACAAATTTACCCCGATATCAACCCCTATAAAACCCGAAACTTGCGCAGTTTAGAGCGGCTACAAGCCCTTATACATCTTTACAATCGGCAGCATTTCGCCATCGGGCATGGGCTGTTCTATATGCTCTACAGGGCGATAACCCATCACCTCATAAAGCGGCACCCCTGGTAAAGTGGCTCCCAGCTGAAAACGGGTAAAGCCATTTTCAATAGCCGCGTTTTCGCATACCTGCATAATATGTTTGCCAATACCCTTCCGGGCCCAGTCGGGATGTACAAAAAAGGCCCGGATGCGGGCAGCATCTGTCACCGGATCAAGCAGCGGGTCTTCCACAGCTTTATGCTGATCGCCACCGTATAGTGTATTCCGTTTGCTCCAGCCGCCGCAACCCACTATGGTATCGCCAATCTGGGCCACATAATAAGTACCGTCAATGATGAGTTGTGTATCGATACCAAAAATATATTTAATGGCACTTTCTATCTGGTTTGGGGTATTATAAGCTGTACTCAATCCACGTACCGATGCCCCTATCAATTGCTGTAAAAAAGATATATCCTCAAAAGTAGCAAGGCGGGTAATAATAGTCATAGATGTATTCGTTTAATCAAATATCATTAATTCCTGACAATTGTTTGGAATGAGTGCAATTCAAATTTCGGCGTGGAGTCCATTCACCGATCTATGTTTTTTGATACACGTGTCATTGCGAGGTACGAAGCAATCCCGATAAGCAGAACCGCTCTGTATAGTATAGAGATTGCTTCGTACCTCGCAATGACGCGTGAGGAGAGCAGCAAGCAAAAGTGGGTTTACACGGTTTACACTTTTCATGGTTTACATTAAAAAAAACAACTGTCAATCAATTATTTAATTAAGTTATTTAGTCAAAAACTGGGTTTACATGTAAACCATGATTTATAACTTTTCAAAAGAGCGAGTGAGCTAAACATCACCAAATTCCTGACTCTGACTGGTTGCCTGTCTTTTGGTTACCAGCAAACCAAGGCTCAGTATAATACTGGTACCCAACACTACCACAAATAACAAACTGGCGCCAACCTGCGGGATGCGCAAATTGGCCGGCAGGTTATAATATAATAGTACATTGATCAATCCGCGGGGTACAATAAAAAGCTCGGGCATCAGGTCGGTTTTGGATACCAGTTTAATGTACAGGAAGCGTACTATGTAAATAGAAAGCAAAATGGCCCCGGCGCTCAGCAATACCGGCATATCGTTTAACTCGTGGATATTCATGGTATAGCCAAAAACGATAAAAAAGAAGGTACGCATCAAAAAAGCGCTCTCAGCCGAAAGCTGGTGCAATTGCTTAATATCATGCTTAAAGGCAGGGTAAATAAATGTTCGACGGAACCAGGAAAAATTGATCTGGTTGGCATTATTTAGGAACAAGCCTAAAGCCAGTACAATGATAAGTGCAGATAAATGGTATGACTGGCCGATAGAATAAACCAGGATCAATAATGATATGATCAGGAACGATTTAATATGATGTTTTAAGCGCCCGATAACATATAACAAGGCCAGACACGACAGGATAGCCACCAGGATAATACCCGTAAGCTCGCCACCCAGCTTGGCAAATGAACCTATATCTATCTTAGGATTCCGGACGATAAAATTAAACAGCACTACCGTAAGGATATCCGAAAACGAGGACTCATAAATAATAAATTCCTTTTTACTCTTGATGAGATTGGCTGCAGAAGGTATGGCGATAGACGAACTCACCACGCAATAAGGTATGGCATTCACAAAGCATTTGTAGATGCTTTCGCCGGTAAGGTAATAGATAATACCGGTGATGGCTACCGAACTCAATAACAACACACCCAATGCCGAAAAGAATGCCTTTTTGATAACCGCGTTTTTATCGCTGTTATACCGCAGCTCCAGGGCCCCTTCAAATACGATCAGTATCAAACCCAATGTACCCAGCGTGGGCAGGATGAGCGAGAAATTGAGCATTGGGATATTGAAGTATTCTACCACCTGTTTCAGCCCAATGCCCAGCAGTAGCAATAAAATAACCGATGGGATCTTTGTTTTACCGGCCAGCAGATCAAACAGGTAGGAAAATATGACCAGTCCGCTAAGTATAATAAGGGTTGTGTATGTAGTCAAATTGGGGGGTGCTTTAATGTTTGTCCGTAAATGAGCCTAACATACGAAATTCAGGTATTGTTTTGGATATGGCTTGTTTATGGATCCGCCAAATAGGTTTATTACCTATTGATGTTATTTCGGCTGATTTATTCTTGTTTCGCCTAAAAATATATTTTAACGGGTAAAGTTTGTCGTGCTTTACACGTTTTAAAACGCTATAACTTCAGGCATGGTTTACATGCAAAATATGATCCTCATTTTTTGAGAAGAATGTGAGCTTTGTCCAAAATGGCTGAGCTTTCTTATCCGTTGGGAACCAATTCCGGTTTGGATCAACCAATATAAACAGACCGCCCTCATCTCCCAAGGCCATAAAATTATCCTGTTTGGGTTGTTTGGCATAATAATCCAAACCGTATCTGGCTATAAGATCATCAGCACAAGCTTGCACATTTGAGGTCACTATACCAATTTCGCTTACGTGCAGAATGGAATCACCGCTAAACGGAGCCTCGGATTGGTTTAGAAGATCGTACCTGCATATCAATTCCAGCAGGTTCTCATTGTTATCATAAAAATAAAATGACCGAGCGTTCCAAAGTTTAATGTCCGAAAGGTAAGTATCAGCAATAACCGGGAGTATGGTTACTTTTTCCTTTATCCATGCCAAAGCTTCTTCGAGTTTATTGGTGGGGATATCGAATGCCAGATGATAATTGGGATTTACGCTTTCTTTTGAATGTATAAAAGTGACCCTGGTTTTGCCTATTAAAAATGAAAGCTCGTTTTCTGTTTTCCGGTTAGTTTTAATATCGAGTACATGATTGTAAAATTGCTCTGTTACCGGCAGGTTATTCGTCAGCAAATGAATTTCCTTAATTTTCATAGTAGTAGTAGTATAGGGTGATGTGATACCGCTAATTTAGAAATTACTTGATGCTTGAAGTATTACAAGTAAAAACATGGGAATAGAATGATAAAGTAGTTCAATTATTTTCGTTCCCTCAGGGTCTCCTGAAAGGGGCCCTGAGGTTCATCGTATGGTAATTCAAAACGCAGGGCCCGCTGCGAGAAACCCTGCGGAGACGAAAAATTTAGGTATTGTTTTGAAGAGGCAGATCTCGTTGCGCCACAGCTCTCCATTTTGAAAAATATAACCAACTGTTTCCTGCAAACATAATAACAGAACTTAATACCCACAGCCAGTAACCTAATTTGTAACTGATGATCTGACCATAACTTCCAGCTTCATTTACCATGATTTTTGAAAATGACAGGAAGAAAAGCGCGGTAGCAACCGCTAAAAAACTCATTAGTAAAGAAAACTCAGGACTTTTTTTAGCCAATATCCATGAAGCTAATAAGAACGGATTTGCAAGCCATGTAATGCCTGCACCACCAAGTAAAAGACCTATTGCACCCGAAAAAACTGCCGCGATCGAATATCCACAACTATCGGTTGTACAATAACATTGTTGAGTTAATGAAATAAGAAAAGTCACAATACTTGTAGTAAGAATTATATCCCGGGGATTGAATTGCTTTAACTTTTTCATCAGAACTAAGATATATCTTTCCTCCAACAAAAAAGAGCCGCCCTTTCAGGCAGCTCCTCAACACTACTATTTGAATTAAAGCTTTTTGTCGGTCTTGATCACTACGTGGGTGATTAGCGATTGCCGGTGCACCTCACGTTGGGCATGCTGACTGCCAGCATCCGAGTGATTGAGATGTGGCGCGATCACCAATGAAACGATCGACATCAGTTTGATGAGGATGTTCATTGACGGGCCTGAGGTATCTTTAAACGGATCGCCCACGGTATCACCGGTTACGGATGCTTTGTGTGGCTCCGATTTTTTGTAGTGGATCTCGCCATTGATCTCCACGCCTTTCTCAAATGATTTTTTGGCGTTATCCCATGCACCACCCGCATTACTCTGGAAAATACCCATCAGCACACCTGATACGGTAACACCTGCCAGTAAGCCCCCCAAAACTTCGGGGCCAAAAGCAAAGCCAATGATAATAGGCGTGATCAGGGCGATCAAACCGGGAGCAACCATCTCGCGGATAGAAGCTTTGGTTGATATAGCCACGCATTTTTCATACTCGGGTTTGGCTTTATATTCCATAATACCCGGTATTTCGCGAAACTGGCGTCTTACTTCTTCCACCATGGCCATAGCCGCCCGACCTACTGCAGAAATACATAAAGCCGAGAAGATGAAGGGGATCATCCCACCCACAAACAAACCAGCCAAAACATCGGCTTTGTAAATATCAATATGCTCGATACCGGCCACACCCACAAAGGCCGCGAACAAGGCCAGTGAGGTTAACGCGGCCGAAGCAATGGCAAATCCCTTACCTGTAGCAGCGGTAGTGTTACCTACGGCATCCAGGTTATCTGTACGGTGACGTACTTCTTCGGGCAGTCGGCTCATTTCGGCAATACCACCGGCATTATCGGCAATAGGGCCAAAAGCGTCGATAGCCAATTGCATAGCTGTAGTAGCCATCATACCCGCGGCAGCAATCGACACACCGTATAAACCTGCAAAATGGTATGAGCCGTAAATACCTGATGCCAGTACCAAAATAGGCAATACTGTTGATTCCATACCTACAGCCAAACCACCGATGATGTTGGTAGCATGCCCGGTTGATGACTGGCGGATAATGCTAAGTACCGGGCGCTTGCCCATAGCGGTATAATATTCGGTGATAATGGACATTAAGGTACCAACAATAAGGCCCACAACTATCGACAGGAAAACCCCGTCTTTAGTAAATATTAACGAACCGGCTTTGATAGAACCATTAGCCTCATCGCGCGACATATGGAACTCACCAGCAGGCAACATCCATTGTACCACAAAATACGTGGCAATAGCAGTTAAAACGATAGACGCCCAGTTACCAATATTAAGTGCTTTTTGAACGCTATCGGTCTCGTTTTTGATTTTCACAAAGGCTGCACCTACAATAGAAAATATCAAACCTAAGCCAGCTATCACCATGGGTAATAATACCGGGGCAATACCACCAAAAGCATCATGCGATACAATTTCGCGTCCCAGTACCATAGTAGCCAGCATAGTAGCCACGTATGATCCAAACAAATCGGCGCCCATACCGGCCACGTCACCCACATTATCGCCTACGTTATCGGCAATAGTGGCCGGGTTACGTACGTCATCCTCGGGGATGCCCGCTTCCACTTTACCAACCAGGTCGGCACCTACGTCGGCTGCTTTGGTATAAATACCACCACCCACGCGGGCAAATAATGCTATCGATTCGGCCCCCAGCGAGAAGCCCGCTAAAACATCAAGCGCTTTGGCCATGGCTTCGCTGTTTACATCAAGTCCATGGCTTTTAACATACATGGTATAAAAAACAATAAATAATGATCCTAAACCAATAATGGCTAAACCGGCAACCCCTAATCCCATTACCGTACCACCGGTAAAGGAAACTTTTAAGGCTTTGGCCAAACTGCTACGCGCGGCCTGTGTGGTGCGCACGTTGGCTTTGGTAGCTATACGCATACCCAGGAAACCTGCGAATGCTGATAAAAACGCGCCAATTAAAAACGATATGGCAATAACCGGGCTTGATGTAGCCACTGTGGTGCCCGACCAGGCGAGTAAAATGCCCGCTATAAGTACAAACCCGCTCAGTATTTTCCACTCCGCACGTAAAAAAGCCATTGCCCCATCAGCAATATAGCCTGCCAGTTGGGCCATGTCGCCGTCGCCAGCATCTTGTTTGGTAACCCAGGCAGCTTTAATCGCCATCGCGAGAATGCCTATAAGGCCTATTACCGGAATTAAGTAGATCAAGTAGTTGTTCAAAAAATCCATGTTCACAAATTTGGTTTAGTAATGGTTTAGTAAATGGTAGTCAGAAGCCAGGTATTGCCGAACAGGAAGCACCGATAATTTCAGAACGGATATTTTGCGGTGTATCAAAAATCTTTATATTTGATAACCGATCCTCGTTCTAAAAATCCCTGCCTCAAAAATTCGTAATCCTTAGCCTCTATTAATTGGTGGATGCAAAATAGTAATTTTATTTTCTTTACAAAGAGCCTGCTTATTATAAAGTTTTTTAAATAGTTTAGGCCTTTAAACCCCTTTGAATAACACATGACAAAAAAAACTGATCAACCAAAAATGAAACACGAACTGAGCCTGCTCGACGGCACCATGCTGGTGGCGGGCTCCATGATAGGTTCGGGTATTTTCATTGTAAGTGCTGACATTATCCGCAACGTAGGCTCATCTGGCTGGCTAATAGCCATTTGGGTACTCACCGGCTTTATGACCCTCACCGCCGCCTTGAGCTATGGCGAACTCAGCGGCATGTTCCCCAAAGCCGGCGGACAATACGTTTACCTGAAAGAAGCTTATAACAAATTCATTGCTTTTTTATATGGCTGGAGCTTTTTCGCGGTGATACAAACCGGCACCATAGCCGCTGTGGGTGTAGCTTTCTCTAAATTTACTGCTTATTTAATACCCGCTTTTAGTGAAGATAATATCCTGCTGAATTTGGGTTTCATGAAAATCAGCGCGGCCCAGGTAGTATCCATCGTACTGATCATATTTTTAACTTTTATCAATACCAGAGGCGTAAAAGGCGGAAAGCTGATCCAAAACACATTTACGTTAACCAAACTGCTAAGTCTTTTTGGATTGATCGGTTTTGGTTTTTTAGCCTTAAAAGGCGACATATGGCATGCCAACTGGAGCAATGCCTGGGATATTCACAACTTGAGTAAAGACGGTAGCATTACCGCTTTAACCATAGGCGGAGCATTGGGCGCTATCGCGGCAGCCATGGTAGGTTCTATATTCAGTAGCGATGCCTGGAACAACGTAACCTTTATTGCCGGTGAAATGAAGAACCCCAAACGCGATGTGGCGCTGAGTTTGGGGCTGGGCACCTTAATTGTAACCATTATTTATGTATCGGCCAACGTGGTGTATACAGGAGTGCTGCCTTTGCATGATATTGCCAATGCCGAAAAAGACCGTGTTGCAGTGGCAGCCTCGCATGTGATATTTGGTAATATCGGCACCTATGTTATCGCGGTGATGATCATGATATCAACCTTTGGTTGTAATAACGGATTGATCCTTTCTGGTGCAAGGGTATATTATTCCATGGCCAAAGATGGTCTTTTCTTTAAACGTACCGGCGATCTGAATAAATTTGGGGTTCCGCAATTCGGCTTATGGATACAGTGTGTGGTGGCTTCTATACTATGTTTAAGTGGGCGTTACGGCGATCTGCTGGATATGATATCCTTTGTGGTAGTGATATTTTATATGCTTACCATCATCGGTATTTTTATTTTACGCGCTAAACACCCTAATGCCGAACGCCCTTACAAAGCCTTTGGTTACCCTATTTTACCTGCTATTTATATTTTAATGGGACTGGCATTTTGTATATTGCTCATTATATATAAACCGCAATTTACCTGGCCAGGCTTAATTATTGTACTGATAGGTATCCCGATATATTTTATATCGCAGCGGAACGTTAAACATCATGATGAAACGGTTACTGGCAGTTAGTTTATTTTTAATAAGCGGGCAGCTTTATGCCCAGGATCTTCAGCAGAAATTATCGAATGCCTTTGGCAGGCTGCAAACCGATAGTCAGTGCAGCTATGCATCATTATCACTAACAGTACTGGATGCCAAAACAGGCGAACAAATATTTGCCGCCAACCCCAATATGGGGTTGGCTACGGCATCAACCCTAAAAACTATTACCAGCATAACGGCCTTCAATATTTTGGGGGCCGATTTTAAATACCAGACCCAACTGGGCTACGCCGGTGAAATTGCTACTGATGGCACGCTCAATGGCGATGTGATCATCAAAGGCGCGGGGGACCCTACCCTGGGCAGCTGGCGGTATGAACAAACCAAAGAGGCTCATGTATTAACCCTGATGACCGATGCTTTACAAAAAGCAGGTATCAAAAAAATCAATGGTCGTATTATTGGCGATGATAGTATTTTCGGTACGCAATCTATCCCCGAAGGGTGGATATGGCAGGATGTGGGCAACTACTATGGCGCGGGCACATCGGGCCTGTGCTGGCGCGAGAACCAGTTTGATATCAAATTGCGAACCGGTGTGGTAGGTAACCCGGTTGGTATATCCCGTACCGTTCCCAACATCCCATACCTTACTTTTAAAAGCGAGTTGATCAATGGCGAATCAGGCTCCGGCGATAATGCCTATGCCTTTTTGCCCGTTGGCAGTTCGGTGATGTATTTGCGAGGTAGTTATGCTATTGATAAGGAGAAAAAGAGTATATCCGCAGCCCTCCCCGATCCGGCTTATGATGCTGCGCTGCGTTTATCAGATACCTTAAAAAAATTAGGCGTTTTAGTAACTGGTAATCCAGAATCGGCGACTACTTTAGCGGCTAAGGATCTGAAATTGCCGCTCATCGCCAAAAACTTAACTACTATATCGTCACCGCCATTGAGCCGCATTGTTTACTGGCTCAACCAAAAAAGTATCAACCTGTATGCCGAGCAGCTGCTCAAAACCATTGCCTGGAAACAGGGCCGCAAACCTACATCGGCCAACGGAGTTGAAGAAGTTCAAAAATTCTGGAAAACCCGCGGTATCGACCCGAACAGCATCAATACCTACGATGGCAGCGGCCTGTCGCCAGGCGACAGGGTAACTACCTTAACGCTGGCCAAAATATTGCAATCGGCCAAAAAAGAAAGCTGGTTTGCCGATTTGTATGAGAGCCTGCCGGTTTATAACGACATGAAAATGAAAAGCGGCAGCATCAACAGCGTGCTTTGCTACGCTGGTTATCAAACCCATAATGGCCGCGAGCTGTGCTTCTCTATCATGGTGAACAACTTTAACGGATCAAGCAGGGGCATCAAAGAAAAGATGTTCCGGGTGCTGGATGTGCTGAAGTAGAGCCCCCCAGCCCCCTAAAGGGGGAGCTTTTTGATTTGCCGTTTTTATATTCTAAATTTAGGATAACCAAATTTGTAAACCTTGAGAGTATTAACCTTAACCCCACGTAAACCGATCATTTATCTGCCCGGGGTGATCAGCCTGGTGTTGCTGCCTGTGTTTTGTTTGGTGTTTTTGTTTCAACATAAGGCATTTGTACATCTGGGCTATATTGATGTTGCCATGTATGAATCTGGATGGGATGCAAAAAAAATCTCCGAAACATACCATGCCCAATTCCCTCCTGTTCGGAATTATGTAGATATCAACCTGGATGGTAATGATGCCGCCGTTAAAAGCCGTTTAGATTTTGCACGGTTAGAAATAAGGGAAATACTCCAATCAAAGGATACTCATAAAGGGGTCAGGTTTCATTTTGGAAAAACCAGCAAATACTGGTCATATGTACAGGCACATAATTTATGCCAGATAGAAGGTGTTCTGGCCTATACCCCGTATCAGGATGATATATATGCAGGTTATGTAGCTCCTCAAAAGGATAGTAAATCTTATGCAATGCCGTGTGGAGGTATTAGATATACTTATGTTGAAATTAAAACCGATCAAAAAATATGGGAGGAACAGGTGCAAATAATCAAGAAATTTTATGCGCCTGCTTTACTATTTGCAATGATGGCGTTTTTTACTGTAAAAAGATCGAGCTTCATTTTTAAACGAATATGAAAAAACTAAGCATAGCTATCATCCTAATAGCATCCACCCTCTTCGCCTGCAAGCCTAAAACCAATCCTGCCGATGAGGTTAAAAGCATCCGTTTTAAATTTACCGAGCTGGGGCGCGAAACACAATTCAGGATAACCTGCGATAAGTTTGATTATTACTTTCCGGAAAGCAAGGTTAAAAATTTCACGCAAAAAGCAGGTATCGACAGTGTGATGCAGTTATTAACCGATATGAAAAGGACAGATGATGGTTATCAGCCCGATGTTCGCGGAAAGATTTATCTTACCCACCCCAACAACACCGTCGATACCCTTTGCGTAGGTGTAAAAGTACTCACCTATAAAAGCGGCACTTACGAAACACCGCAGGCTTTGCTGGCGCTGATACAGAAATAAAAATCAAATATGTCATTGCGAGCGCAGCGTGGCAATCTCCTCGCGTTTATATCAACGAGGAGATTGCTTCGTCGTTCCTTCTCGCAATGACACGTATGGGAATTTTTAAGCGTAAGTAACGTTTAAAGTAATAGGTACGCTCAGTGCTTTTGAAATAATGCAATTGGCTTTGGCGCCTTCGGCAATTTGTTTAAAGGTTGCCTCATCAACACCGTCAATAACAGAGCCTTTTAGTTCCAGGTGAATGTTCGTAACTGCCAAACCAACCATATCCAGATCCAATATGGCATCGGTGGTCAAATCATTGGGCGTAAAACCAGCTTGGGTTAAGGCAGCGCCAACGGCCATGGTAAAACAGCCTGCGTGTGCTGCAGCAAGCAACTCTTCGGGGTTAGTACCGATACCATCGGCAAAACGGGTTTTAAATGAATATTGGGTTTTGTTTAGCACGGTGCTCTGGGTGGTAATCTCTCCCTGACCTGCTTGTAATGTGCCGTTCCAATGGGCGTTTGCTGTACGTTTCATAGTTGTTGTTTAAATGATGTTTTTTGTGTTGGTTAGTACCAAAGTTAGCAGTTCAAAACAAGTGTATGCTCTTTTTGTCTGTTCTTTTTATCTTTTTTCTAAAGACGGCCATTTGGCACGTTCATATTGTACCGGCCATTTTACTTCGTGCCCTAATTCATGCGCGGCACGTAACGGAAAATGCGGATCGCGCAGCATTTCGCGGGCCAGGAATATGAGGTCGGCCTCTCCTTCCTGTATAATTTCATCGGCCTGGTAAGCGGTAGTTATTAGTCCTACCGCCCCTGTAAGTATACTACTTTCCTTTTTAATTTTCTCGGCAAATTCTACCTGGTAACCTGGTTTTAAGGGAATCCTGGCACCCACCACGTTACCGCCGCTTGAGCAATCAATCAGGTCAACTCCTTTATCTTTCAATATTTTGGCCAAGGCTACGGAGTCATCGGCCGTCCAGCCCCCTTCCGTCCATTCTGTTGATGATAGCCGTACAAACAAAGGGTTTTCTTCGGGCCAAACCTCCTTAACGGTTTCCACCACCTCAAGCAGCAAACGGATACGGTTGTCAAATGACCCGCCATATTCATCTGTACGTTGATTACTGATAGGCGATAAAAACTGATGTATCAGGTAGCCGTGTGCACCATGCAGTTCAATTAACTTAAAACCTGAAGCTAAAGCCCTTTTGGTGGCCGCTTTAAAATCGGCCTTTATTTTTTCAATGCCTGTTTTATCCAGTGCAAGCGGCGCCTCTTCACCTTCGGCAAAGGGGATGGCGCTTGGAGCTAATGTTTGCCAGCCTTTGGGCTGGGTTGAAGGGATTTGTTTACCCCCGTTCCAGGGCTCCACATGACTGGCTTTGCGCCCGGCATGGGCCAGTTGTATGCCGGCAATAGCTCCGTTGGCATGTATAAAGTCGGTAATGCGTTTTAGTTTTTCGATATGCTCATCACGATAAATACCCAGGTCGGCAAAAGTAATACGACCTTCGGCCGAAACTGCGGCGGCCTCGGTAATGATGAGCCCGGCGCCACCAATGGCCCGGCTGCCCAGGTGAATGAGGTGCCAGTCGTTGGCAAAACCATCCTCGGCAGAGTATTCGCACATAGGCGATACCACAATACGGTTCTTTAATTCGACGTTTTTTATTCTTAGGGGAGAAAACAGATGAGCCATAGTTAATCTTTTAGGCAAATATGGTAACTAACAGCATTAAAGCGCTCACTGTTTTGTAAAATACACGATAGGTAAGCTAAAAGCTTAAAGCCGAAGGCTCAAAACTTTTTTATGATCGTGTGCGCTTTTAGCTTTCCATTTTTGAGAGTGCCTTTCGCTTTAAGCTTTCAGCCTTCGGCTTTAAGCTTTCTCAATGTATCCTTCCGCGTTCCTCCTCGTTGCCCGTGTCGCGTTTTTCGGCAGTAGTTTCCCGGCCAAAGCGATAGCTTAACGCCAATTGTACAAAGCGATTGAGCTGGAAGTTGGTGAACTTGCTCCTGATACCGTTAACGGTAGTTGTTACCGCCGAAGCACTGCTCCTGAAAGCATCGTTAAGATTTAGGGTAATGTTTAGCTTTTTTTGCATGGCCAATGCGGTAAAGCCTATGTCTAGTTTATAGTAGGCGTCTGAACGGCCAATATGATCAACCTCCGGAAACTGGTACCATAAATTCACAGCCGCGGCAAAAGTTTTACCGGCATTAAAATAAGCCGTATTATTGGTGGCCAGGTAAGCCCCGTACCCGCTGATGCTTTTGATATAAGACAAGCTGGAATGCGCGTCGGTATGGTAAAAAGTGGCCTGGTTATTATTATCCAGCCAGGAAAACAGGTGCAGCGACAAATTCTCGGAGACCCCTACCCGGTAAGTTTTTATAAAATTGAGCGGTATGGTGCGTACCAGGTTGGTATCGGCGCTGGCTATAGTTAGGTTGTTAAACCCATTGTCGGTAATGTTTAAGAACAAGCCCGAGGTGAGGATATTTTTGTAGGTATGTGATAGCTCGAGGTTGCTGTTATACTCCGGCTGCAGAAATGGATTACCCTCGCCATAACTGTAAGCCGTAAATAATGATTTGAATGGGTTCAGGTTCCAAAAGGTAGGCCGGTTTATCCTGCGGCCAAAGCTTAGTGAGTAGCTGTTTGCCGTATCTGCCTGGTACGATATCAGCACCGAAGGAAACAACTGCAGGTATTTCTTAGTGTTCACCTGTTTTAGCGTGTAAGAAGTGCCTTTGGTTTCGGTGTACTCGGCACGCAAGCCAGCCTGGTATTTCCATTTATCCTTTTCCTTATTCAGGTTGATATATAATGATTGGGTGTTCTCGATATACCGGAACTCGTTACTTAGGTTGGTATTATAGGTAAGCTCATCGTTAGCCCCCTTATCATAATAATAGGCGTTACTATAGTTATTGATAAAACTCAGTTTACCGCCAAAAGCCAATTTGGCAAAGCTGGTGGGTATCTCGGCGTCGGCTTTAAAGGTATACAGGTTGATAAGCTGCTTGTTGGTATCAAAATACCGGGTGTTACTGGCCGGGATCACCTGTCCGTTGGGCAGGTAGCTGTTACTTTCAAAGTCCGACCGGTCATTACGGTTATAATTAAAATAGTCGGCATTAAGTACTAATTTTTTGCCGGTAGTATCAAAGTTGATCACCGCGTGCGCGTTACCCGAATTGCTGATAGCTATGGGGTGATAAGTGGCATAAGTTCTTAAGGTTGAATCCAGACCGCCGCTGGTATTATAAACAGGATTGTTCACATGATCAGATCCGTCATAAACACTTTTGCCCCCCAGGTATGATAGGCCAATGGTGGTTTTGGGGCTTACCTTATAATCGACCCCGGCAATAATATTAAAATTGTGTCCCCTGTAATTGCCCGTATCTGTTTGCAGCCAGCTTTGTTTAGGGTAAAAAACATCGGTTTCAAAACCTTCCAGTTCATGATCATGATCCATACTGACATTGGTATAAGCCGACCATTTATCAGCATTATAATTCAAATTGGCGCTGCCCGCGGCCAGCCAGTAATTACTGGTACCAAAAACGTTGGCCGGGCTATGCAGCGATTGCCTGTCGCTGAGTTGTACATTGCCCGAAAATCCTTGTTTGCTGCTGCGTTTAGTGGTTATATTAATGAGCCCGGCATTACCATCGGCATCGTAATTGGCCGATGGATTTTTGATCACTTCTATTTTAGAGATCTGGTTAGCCGATATCGACTTTAAATACCGGGCCAGGTCGGTGCCGGCCAATTGCACAACCCGATCATTCACCATTACTCTTACCTTACCTTTACCCACAATGCTGATGTCATCTCCATTTACTTTTACTCCGGGAACTTTACCTATGGCAGTCAACGCGTCGGTACTTGTCGCGGTGATATTGGCAGATACGTTGTAAACCAGTTTTTCCTGGTTATTTTCAACAGCGGCTTTGTTAGCGATAACCACCACCTCGCCCAATTGCGTGTTTGAGGTTTGTAGGATAACGCTAACCACCGTATCTTTTATAATGGATAATGGCGATTCATATTTAGTATAACCCGTAAACGCCACAGTAAGCAAGTACTGCCCGGTTTGCAGATTTTGAAAAGCAAATTTACCCTCCGCATCCGTTTGTAAAGATTGATTTTTATTACTCCCAATGCTGAGCAGGCTTACACCCGCATAGCCTAAAGCGTGTTTAGAAGCGTCGGTCACGGTTCCTGTTAATTTTATTTGTGCCGAAAGGTCAGTGCATAAAAAGGCTAAAAAGAGTAAAGTACCAGTAAATTTCAAAGCAGGCAGAGTTTATAATTTGGCTAATAATAAGGAAAGATAGCTGAAATGGGAAATTTTTGCTAAGATATACCAAAAGGAAAAGAATGAATATCGCTGATACAAACAATATCCTAAATTATAGCATTTAAAAACCGGTAAACCATAAAACTTTGAAGGTTAAAATGTTTTTTTAAGAAAAACAGGCGGAAATAAGCCGAAATAAATAAAAAAAAGAGAGCGATCTGTTTAACTTTAAGAATATTTTTTGATTTTACCGGTGTTTATTTAACAGTTATTTTTGCTTAAAAGGTAATGTGTCATTAAAACACCGATTTTACCGGCTTCCGCTACAAATGAGGCACTTACATAAGTCCTTATAGAAAATCTCATCACCTATAGATTTACTCGATTTTGCACACTTTTATTTGGAAATACCTCATTATAGTGATGTTACATTCTGCGCTTTAGGATTCCAATAAATTTAAGTACGTTTGGCGAAATGTGAATTTTGAATTTTTAAAACTGATCTTATTATTTTCAAATGAAGTTATTTATTAAGAAACCTATTCAGCAATTGATGGCTGCGTCTGTCGAGACGGAAAAATCGCTGAAAAGAACCTTAGGCGTTGGGTCGCTTATAGCACTGGGTATTGGTGCTATTATCGGAGCCGGTATTTTTGTGCGCACAGCAGCGGCAGCCGGTGAACATGCAGGCCCGGCCGTTACTATTTCATTCCTTATCGCGGCGGCTGGCTGCGCCCTTGCTGGTTTATGCTACGCAGAGTTTGCCAGCATGATACCTATAGCCGGCTCGGCTTATACCTACTCTTATGCCACCATGGGCGAATTTATTGCCTGGATCATAGGATGGGACCTTGTATTGGAGTATGCACTTGGGGCGGCCACTGTAGCCATTGGCTGGTCGCAATATTTCAACGAATTCTTAATAACATTTTTTAATTTTCATATCCCCTACCAGTGGACACACTCCTTCTTTGAAGTGTCAAACACAACCTCCGGAATGTATGCTGCCGAACTGGGTACCAGAGGGATTGTAAACTTACCTGCTATATTTATCATATTTCTGCTTACCTTATTGCTTATCCGCGGCATGGCCGAATCGGCTGTGGTAAACAACATTATTGTAATTGTTAAGGTAGCTATTGTACTCCTGATTATTGGTTTGGGCTGGCATTTTATAAACCCAGCGTTCCATACCCCGTACATAATCCCGGCTGATGCTGGTACCATAAAGGTAAGTACAGGAGTTGTTGATTATGGCGATACTTTTAACCACGGATGGCTGGGTGTTTTACGCGGCGCCAGTGTAGTATTTTTCGCTTTTATTGGTTTCGACGCCGTTTCGACTGCTGCGCAGGAAGCCAAAAATCCACAAAAAGATATGCCAAAAGGTATCCTGATATCATTGGTTTTCTGTACAGCATTATACATTTTATTCTCACACGTACTTACCGGCTTGGTATCTTATAAAGACTTCCTGATACAAGGTAAAGAAGCTTCTGTAAGCTACGCTATCAGAACTGCCATGCCTGGTTATGGCTGGTTGGCTTCGTTTGTTACTGTATCAATCCTTGCTGGCTTCTCATCCGTAATCCTGGTGATGCTGATGGGCCAAACCCGTGTGTTTTATACCATGAGCACCGATGGTTTGATCCCTAAAGTATTCTCAAAACTTCACCCAAAATACCGCACACCTTATAAATCACAGTGGTTATTTTTCATATTCGTATCTATATTTGCCGGTTTTATACCGGATAAATATGTTGGCGATATGGTGAGTATAGGTACCCTGTTCGCTTTCGTACTGGTTTGCATAGGTATATTTATTCTGCGCAGAACAGATCCAAACATTGTACGCCCGTTCCAGACGCCGCTTTATATGATCGTTTGTCCGTTGGGTGCACTCATTTGCTTGTGTATGATTGCCAGTGAAGGATGGGAAAACTGGGCAAGGCTTATCATTTGGCTGCTGATCGGTTTTATAATTTACTTTGGCTACAGTATCAAACGTTCGCATGTAAGGCATGGCAAAGTTGAGGCTGCCAACGATCCTATCAACCCAAAATTTGTTGAATAATTATACAAGTTATTATAAATCAAAAAGGTTCTGATTTTTCGGGACCTTTTTGATTTGTTGATTTTTCAAAGTGATTTGTTGTATTAATTTTGGCACATGATATTTTCTTCTTACCTTGACTCCTCTACTTATATAAGTTTATAGTTAAAATAATTAAGAAAAAACAAGATCATGCACCCTTTAATTTTAAAAGAGGTACAATCCATTTCCCTAATCTTTTTCGTTATTTCTAATAATATCATAGTTACTGCAATTATGCCCGTCCTAAATTTATTAAGATCCCTCTTATCAAAACAAAATACTTTTAATTACAATTTATGAGATTTAAAAAACCTCTTGATTTATTACTGAAGGAAGCATCTGAATCAGGTGCAGGTACATTAAAACGAACGTTAAGTAGTTTTAATTTAGTAACTATGGGCATCGGCGCTATTATAGGTGCCGGATTATTTTCATTAACAGGCTTGGCAGCGGCCAATAACGCCGGGCCAGCGGTTACCATATCATTTGTGATAGGGGCCATAGGTTGCGCGTTTGCCGGTTTGTGCTACGCCGAATTTGCCAGTATGATCCCTATCGCCGGATCGGCTTATACCTACTCCTACGCTACCATGGGTGAATTCACCGCATGGATCATTGGCTGGGATCTTGTTTTAGAGTATGCATTGGGTGCTGCTACCGTGTCCATCAGTTGGTCGCAGTATTTAACCAAGTTCCTCCACTTTTTCAATTTGGAAATCCCGCCCCAGTTTACGCGATCGCCCTGGGAAACCGGGACCCTTGCCGATGGTACGGTGGTACATGGTATCATGAACCTTCCCGCGGTATTTATCATTGTATGTTTATCCCTGCTGCTCATCCGCGGTACAAAAGAATCGGCCTTTGTAAATAACCTGTTGGTTGTATTGAAGGTTGCGGTTGTATTGGTATTTATAGCTGTTGGCTGGGGCTTTATCAACCCGGCGAACCATACCCCTTATATACCACCTAATACCGGTAAATTCGGTGAATTTGGCTGGTCAGGTGTATTACGCGGGGCCGGTGTGGTATTCTTTGCCTTTATCGGTTTCGACGCGGTTTCAACAGCGGCACAAGAAGCCAAAGACCCCAAAAAAGGTATGCCAATTGGTATCATAGGCTCATTACTGGTATGTACCATATTGTACGTATTATTTTCGCATGTAATGACCGGCGTTGCCAATTACAAAGAATTTAAGGACAGCGCGGCACCTGTTGCTGTAGCGATAGCCAAAACACCTTATGCCTGGTTACAAAAATCTATCATCGTAGCTATATTGGCCGGTTATACCTCGGTAATATTGGTGATGTTGATGGGCCAATCACGTGTGTTTTACACCATGGCAAAAGATGGCCTGATCCCTAAAACATTTTCGGCGGTTCATAAAAAATTCCAGACTCCTTATAAATCAAACTTATTGTTTGCGGTGTTCGTGAGTTTATTCGCTGCCTTTGTACCTGTACACGTGGTAGGCGAAATGGTATCTATCGGAACCCTGTTCGCATTTGTTCTGGTTTGCGTTGGCGTTATGGTGATGAGAAAATCCGATCCAAACACACCACGCCCTTTCAGAACACCTTGGGTGCCTTTTGTACCCATTGCCGGTATTATCATTTGCGTTTTAATGATGGTTTCCTTACCGCTTGATACCTGGATCCGTTTGGCTGTTTGGATGATCATCGGTTTGTTAATTTATTTCTTCTACAGTAAAAAGCATTCGCTTATCAGACAAGGAATTATCAACATCCCAAAAGACCCAAATGATCCAATGAACCCAATTGAAAAAGGCTAAGATTATATCATTATTTATAAAAAGGACCTGAGTTAACTCAGGTCCTTTTTTGTATCCGCCCCCTGCAACCATTTGCTGTATAAATTTCCGCACATCATATTTTCTTTTTATCTTTCTTTATATTTTAATCGCATTTTTGCACCAGCATAAACCCTACAGCCATGCATCCATTAGTTTTCAGGGAAGTACTATCCGTTACCATGATCCTTTTCGCCATTATTGATATCCTTGGCGCTATACCGGTAATTATCCAGGTAAGGCAGCGTGTGGGGCATATCGAATCGGAAAAAGCGAGCATAGCGGTACTTATCCTGATGGTGGTGTTTTTGTTTGTGGGCGATGAATTGCTCGCCGTTATTGGTTTGGATGTAGCCTCATTTGCCATTGCAGGTTCATTGGTGATATTTATCATTGCCATGGAGATGGTGCTTGGTGTTGACTTTTTTAAAGAAGAAGTCCCCCTGTCGGCTTCTATAGTGCCCCTGGCTTTCCCGCTGATTGCCGGAGCCGGAACCATGACCACCCTGCTCTCGCTCAAATCGCAATATCAAACCCAGAACATTCTGGTGGGTATAGTACTCAATACCATTGTGGTTTATTTCGTACTCAAAAACGTAAAGTGGATCGAAAAACTCTTAGGCCCGGTTGGCCTGAGCATCCTGCGAAAATCATTCGGGATTATTTTGCTGGCCATCGCTATTAAACTATTCAGGAGCAATACGCACTTGTAGCCCCTGCCCCCTGAAGGGGGGGTATTAAAAAAGGGTGTCATGCTGAGCCCCGTCGAAGCATGGTGTAGGAGCCTTTGCGCTCTATCCTTCGACGGAGCTCAGGATGACAACCCTCGTTTTCGAACCTTATTTATCACAAAATATAAAAGGAGGCCACCTTTCAGGCCAGCCTCCTCTTTCTTTGATATAGTTATAATAATTAAGCTGCCAACAGCTCGTCCAGGTTGCCCAGTGCCATAGTAAAGCCTTCCTGAAAGCCCATTGCAACGATTTTTTCCAGATCGGCTTCATTATCAAATGTCAGTTCTGCCACTACCTGCGTAGTTGCTCCAACCGAGTGGAAAGTTACCAGCCAATGCATCGCCGGGAAATCAGGATTTACTACGCCATTTTCATCACAGAACAAGGCTGTAGAGGTAAAGCTCTGCTGTGGTACTATGGTTTTAAAATTAACCCGGCACCAGGCTGTTTCGCCATTTGGGCCTACCATCGAATATAGCCAAAAACCACCCTCACTAAAATCGTATGTTTTAGATACGGCTTTCCAGGGCTTTGGTGCCCACCATTGTTCCAGCAGACTAACATCTGTCCATGCTTTCCATACTTTTTCTAAAGGGGCGGCAAACTCCCGTACAACGCGTATCTTTTTGTTAGCCAGGTCTTTAGTGATCTCCGTTTTTGCACTCATATTGAATTTGTTTATAGGTTTTCTAATAAATTATCTAACTGATCAAAACGATCTTCCCACAACTTGCGGAAACGATCGAGCCATAAATCTATCTCTTTCATTTTTTGCGGATTAAAATGGTAATGAATTTCCCTGCCGGTTTGCTGTTGTTTCACCACTTCGCATTCCATCAGGATCTGAATATGTTTAGATACCGCTTGCCGGCTACTGTCAAAATGCTCGGCAATAGCGTTGGGTGTCATCGCCTGCAAGGCCAGTAAGCCTAAAATCGCCCGCCTGGTAGGATCTGCTATAGCTTGAAAAATGTCTCGTCTCATATTATTTGCAACCGATTGATTGCAAATATAAACGCAACCAATCAATTGCGCAAATTTATTTTCATTTTTTTCGCTCGAGCCTTCTTATACTTTCACGCCCTTTAACAGCGCCTCTATGGCTTCTTCCTTGGTGGCTACAAAACTTACCCTGCCGACTTTATTACTTTCGTAAATAAAATCGCGCAGGCTTTTGCTGCCATATCCGGAAAAATCGCCTACAATGGCTAATTTGGAGTTGTAATTAGAAAATTTTTGAAGTACCTCCCCGGCCAGTTTGGTTTTAAGCTCGAAGAAATCTTCCGTAATGTCTTTCTGGTAAACGATGATCCGGTTTGCATCCTGATACGCGCAGTTAGCCAGTATATCTAATGCATCCTGGGCATCATTAATGATGATGCTATCGGCTACAATTTCGGCTATAATTAAATCATTCGTGTTGATCAGGTTAATGTCCATAGTATAGTAATATATTTTATTTGACTATGTAGACGGAGGTTTGCTATGGTTTGTTACAATGGTGTGCTATAAAGTGACTCTTATAACAAGATTTGTCATCCTGAGGAACGAAGGATCTATTATAAACTTTGTCTATTGAATAATAGATTCTTCACTCCGTTCAGAATGACATAATTTTTATATTACGGGTACTGGAAAACTCAACCTCGCCACAAACATAGTATCAGCCCTGCGCTCGTAGCCTTTGAGTATTTGGCTTTCTTCCAGTTTCAACCCAAGCTCTTTCACCAGGAAATCAACCACATCTTCGTTCTCGCCTTTAAAGGCCGAGCAGGTGATATAAATAAGCGGTTTACCGGGCTTCAGATACTTAACTACGTTTTGGGCGATGCTTTTTTGGAGCTTCTGGAAAAATTCGATCTTATGCTGATCAAACTGGGCTATCATCTCGGGTGTACGCCCCCAGGTTCCTGATCCGCTGCATGGAGCGTCGAGGATGATGCCGTCAAAAGCATAATCATGCAATACCTGATCGACATTGGTGGTGAGATCAAGCGCCTTTTTCTGATATTTGGTTAAACCAGCCAGGTGAAAGCGCTCGTCCAGGTTGGCCAGCACCGATTCGCGGATGTCTGACACCACCAGCTTAATGTTGGGCTCATCTTCATGCAGCAGCAACGATTTACCGCCCGATGCCGCACAGGCATCCCACCAGCTATCCCAGCGTTGCGGTCTGAAAAAATCGCCGGTTTGCTGCGAGGAAAAGTCCTGCACCTCAAACCAATGTTGTTTGGGGAATATGGTTTCGAGCCGGGTACCGTTGGGCAGCGATAAGCAGCCGTTACCTTCGTCTTTAAATACGATCTCCGCTTTACTCAGCTCTGCTTTAACCAGGTGATCGTAACCATTACGCACCCGGATAAAAAGATCAGGTTGTGTGAAAAATGATCTTAAGAAAGCATTACGATCAATGCCCGGCGATAATTGCGACACCCATGGAAATACATCATCCAGGTCAAAATCAGGATATGCCGTTTTTACCAATGCCAGTTTATCGTCAATATTAAAACCAATGCAAGCGGCCCAATCCGGTTTAAAATTTTGTAAAAAGGAATTGATTTGCGTGTTGCATAAAAATTCGGCCACAAATAAACGCTCGTCGGCAGGTAAACCTCGGAGAGCAATGCCTATCCGGAAGTAATTGTACATCAACCGGTTGGCAATACGCCTGTCCGTTGATCCCATTTGTTTATTTTGCCGGTAAAAGCCGGGCAAAAACTTACTTAGAGGCGTATCGGCAGGGTATTCACCCAAAATTCGCTGAAACGTTTTAAGCTGGTTTATAGCCTTCATTCTACCTGTTTTAACTCAAAGTTACTATACATTAATATATTTACGTGTGTATTGACCCAACCTAATCCAGGTTTTTTTACAAAATGAAAGCCATTATGTATCCCTGTAAAATCGGTTTTGTCAATCTCCGTCATATTCCTATTCCCTTCAGAAAGCTGGCGTCCAAAAAACAAGCCTTCGTCAAAGCCTTTAATGGCATATTCGGTAGGCTCCACGTGGTATGCTTTACGATAACTGCGCAAAAAGGCAATGGTAGCTTCTTGCTTGTAATTTACCTTATCGCTTGATGTAATATGCGTTTTAAGCCGCTGCAATATATCGGCTTTTAAAAAGCCGAACTTTTCCCAGCTGGGATGGCCAAACAGTACCACGGGATAATTTTTGTTTAAAGTATCCAGTGACCGCAGCGTAACACCCAAAAATGCCTGATCGGTAGCCGGTATCACAAACACATTACGCTCTGTTTTTGACAACTGGGGCAGCAAACCGCTCAGTTTGCCCCGTGTAATGATCACGCTTATAATTTTAACTTTTTTATTGCTTAAACTATCGGTTGCTTTTTTAAAGTTGAACACATAATCGTTCTCCTGGCTAAATCCCGAGCGAAGAATGAAGATCTTTTTGGGCTTGACTTTGTCGTTAATATATTGCGCTGCGCCCACGGCGTGATACTCCAGCGGAGGTATAGCCGTAATCAGGTTGTTGCTTTTGATGGTAGCCGGTGAAGCGGGTGATAACGGCGACAAAACAGCCATGCGCGTACCCATAACTACGGCAAACTGTTTTAACCCATCAGGATAAACCGGGCCAACTATCAAGTCGCTGGCTCTTACCTCGGTATGATAAGCCAAACCAAGCGTGGTGGAGTTATCATCTTTGGAATCATAAAGCTGTAGCTTAAAATTAGCACCCTGGGCAGCCAGCGAGTCTAAAGCCAGTTTAAAACCCTGGTAGTATTCAACACTCATATTAGCCTGGCTCAAGCCTGCGTTGCTGTAATTGCGCGGCCGCACATGATCAAGCCCCATAGGTAATATCATGGATATGACAGCAACTTTTGCAGCAGGCTTAACGGGAGGTTTTTCTGCGGGCTTGGGCTGGGGTTTTTCGACTTTTTTTACGGGCGTTGATACAGGCTGCACTTTGGGTGAACATGCACCCAGTATCAGCGCCACGCTAAAAAACAATAACCATTTATTCCCACTCAATGGTAGCAGGTGGTTTTGAACTGATATCATATACTACCCGGTTAATTCCTTTTACATTATTGATGATCTCGTTGGAGATCTTGGCCAGCAGGTCATAAGGTAAATGGCACCAGTCGGCTGTCATTCCATCCAGTGATTCCACAGCACGCAGGCATATCACGTTCTCGTAAGTACGCTCATCGCCCATTACCCCTACCGATTGTACCGGCAAAAATATAGCGCCGGCCTGCCAAACCTTATCGTAAACACCATATGACCGCAAATTGTTGATGTAAATCGCGTCGGCTTCCTGCAATATAGCTACTTTTTCTGGTGTAACATCACCTAAAATCCTGATTGCCAGACCCGGACCCGGAAATGGGTGCCTGCCTAAAATATTCGGATCGATGTTCAGGGCCTTGCCTACACGCCTAACTTCATCCTTAAATAAGGTATTCAGCGGCTCAACCACCTTCAGTTTCATAAAATCGGGCAAACCACCAACATTATGGTGCGATTTGATGGTGGCCGACGGACCTTTTACCGAAACCGACTCAATAACATCAGGATAGATAGTGCCTTGTCCTAACCATTTTACATCCTGAACTTCGTGAGCGGCATCGTCAAATACCTCGATAAATACGCGACCAATGGCTTTACGCTTTTTCTCAGGATCTTTTTCGCCTGCCAACGCATCATAAAAACGTTGTTTGGCATCAATACCTTTTATGTTTAGGCCCATGTGCTTGTAAGAGTCGAGTACCTGTTCGTACTCGCCTTTGCGCAGCAGGCCGTTATCTACAAATATGCAATGCAGGTTTTTGCCGATGGCGTGGTGCAGTAATACTGCCGCTACCGATGAATCAACACCGCCTGATAAACCTAATACTACCTTATCATCGCCCAGTTTTTCGCGCAGGGCGGCAATGGTGGTTTCGATGAACGAATCGGGTGTCCAATCCTGTTTGCAACCGCAAATGTCAACCAAAAAATTCTCCAGCAATTGCTTGCCATCGATACTGTGCGTTACTTCCGGGTGAAACTGGATACCGTAAGTTTGGGTACCGGTTACCTGGTAAGCCGCAACTTTTACGCTATCGGTACTTGCAATAACCTCAAAATTATCGCCGATGCGGGCAATGGTATCGCCATGCGACATCCATACCTGTGAGTTCTCAGGGATATTTTTAAACAGCGGATTTTCCTTGTTGATATAATCCAGATTGGCACGACCGTATTCGCGGGTGCTTGAAGCCAAAACTTCGCCGCCATGGAAATGGGCCACGTACTGTGCACCATAACAAACCCCCAGGATTGGGCGGGTGGTATGGAACTGCGCGAAATCAAAATGAGGCGCATCTTCCTGCCTTACAGAATAAGGACTGCCGGAAAGGATGATTCCTTTTACAGTGCTGTCAATTTCGGGATAATGATTGAAGGGGTGGATCTCACAGTAAATATTGAGCTCCCTGACGCGGCGCGCGATGAGTTGGGTGAATTGCGAGCCAAAGTCAAGAATGAGGATTTTTTCTTGCATGGGCAAAGATAAAAATTTGATGTGAGATGTGAGATATGAGATTTGAGATTTTGGGAATCAATGATTTCGTTGATTCCGCTGATTTTTTCTGAACCATGATTTATAGGATTATGGGATTATCAGGATTTCTTCATTATTCGATTAAACTAACTTGTCATCCTGAGGAACGAAGGATCTATTCGTAAACAGGCATATCGTTTAATAGATGCTTCACTCTGTTCAGCATGACAAACATATTGTAAAAAACTCCTCTTTCCCCCGTCAGCAGACAAGCTTCGGGTGAAAGCGGGCAGAACAATGGTGGCCGGCGCGGTTGTAAAGGGCATAGCAAGTTTTTGCTGAAGCGGAGGGAAATGCGGGAACGAAGTAGCGCAAAATAATTGCAGCCCTGGTTCTGCTCGGTTTGCAGGGTAAAGGCTACGTGGGCAAAGAAGCATTTCTGATGACAAGCCTTTTGGTTACTTTGTGGCCACAAAGTAACTAGGCCCTCCCGCGGCCAAGAGCGGGTGTACGCCATGCAAAGCCGCCCCGTATAGCATGCGATTGCCACGCTACGCCGCAATGACATGTGTAAAAATGGCTTCAATGAGGAGTTTTTATTAATTGATTTATGGAGTAGTAGCAGCAACCGGCAATACCTTCCCGTTGAAGAATTTATGCCCGGTAAGCGCAAAATCGGCTATATATTTACCCATTTCAAAAGCCATTACCGGCGATTGATAACCGGGAAAAGCTTTCTCCAACATTTCTGTTTGTGCCGAACCTAAGGCCAGGCAATTTACTTTGATGTCCTGTTCTATAAGTTCCTGTGCCAGACATTCCGTTAGGGTATGTAAGGCAGATTTGCTGGCCGAATAGGCCAACAAACCCGGGAACTTGGCGCTACCCTGAAAACCACCCATACTACCGATGTTCAGGATATGTGAACCGGAGGGCATCAGCGGCAACAGCGCCTGTATCATGCGTACATGCCCGATGAAATTACTTTGCAGCATTTCTACAAAGTCGGTTTCGAGCAATTGCGTGAATGGTTTGTTGATGAGCATACCGGCATTATTGATGAGCACATCAACCCGGTTATCAAAATTAGAGGCTATAAATTGCTGCAGGCCCTCATAATCGTCATGTACAATATCAAAATTTAGGGCGAATAACTGGCAATCGGGGTTAAGACCGTGGGCAATTTCGAGCAGGCGCTCCAGTTTGTCCTGCGAGCGGGCCAATGCAATTACCTTATTGTTACCCGAAAGTATCAGTTCAATTACCGCTTCAAATCCCACGCCGCTGCTGGCGCCTGTTATAATGATATTCATATGCCCGTTCTGTTATTTACCGTCATTGCGAGCGTAGGCCCCCTCTAAATCCCCCACAAAGGGGGAGACTTAAAAAAATCTTTAAAGCCCTCTCCTTTGGTGAGGGTTGGGTGAGGCTCCACGCTCAATGACGGGTTCTTTTTATTGCGTTTAACCGGGCCTAAAATACCACTTTTTGTTCAACAGGATGATCAATCAGATAAAAACCATCGCTGATGAGTTTTTTTAGCTCGGGCTGGTCTTTGGCCTTCTGCTCAAGGAATTGCCTGATCTCGGTTCTAAGTATGGGTTCCACATCCTCATGCTCCAGCAATTCCAGTATTTCTAGTGCGCAAAGCCAGTCGTCGTGGTGATTTTTCTGTAATTTGAACCATACATTACCCAAAAAGCCAAAGTCGCCGCCTTTTTGCCGGCGATTACGCACTTGCTGGTAAAGTTTGTGAAGCTCGCGGGTACGCAGATCATATTCCACATGGTGGGTTGCGGTTTGCGATTTGTAAACGATCTCTTCAAAAGCGGCTTTATCGGCAGCTCCACAAAATACAGATACAATCTTTTCGCCTACGGCCATATCATATACACCCCATGATGGATCGAACAATATATGCCCTTTTTTATCAGTAACGGTACAATCGGTAAAGGTAATCAGCTGCGTTTTACCCAAAAAGGCCAATATGCTTTTTATAGTTCCTTTAACTGTAATACCGCTTTCAAAATCAAGCTCTACGGTTTTACCTTTGGCGATGCCGATATTTTCCAGTTCTGCTTCGGTTAGCTCCTCTAACGGCGTTGCGATATTCTTCAGCTTTCCTACCGGTGAGCTGAAACCATCTGCATGATAGTTTTTACCATGCCCCGGCAGTTGTTTATCATTTACAGATAAAGCTGTTGGGCCTGTAGTTTTGATAAAGTAAGAATGATCATTCTTATCAATCTTAAAATCGGTAATGGTACCCGATACCTGCAAACCCGAGCTGTAAACCGCGGTACAGGTATTTTTGCTTTCCACAGCTTTGGTTAAACCGTATGCTCCTCCCCTTCTGAACGACATGGTATTGGCAAACTCCTCCAGCACATCAATCAGGTTTTGGAAAGTTGGCGTTACAAAGAGCTGCGGCTGTGGTTTGGTGATGTCATAACTATAGTTCACCGCATCGATGGTGTACCATAATTTTTCCACCTCTGGGTTCATGCAGCTGGAACTTTCACCAATAGACGACAGCAGGCCCGCGCCATAGATCTTTGGCGTTTCCAGCGTACCGATCAGACCGTACTCTACCGTCCACCAGTGCAGGCGGCTCAGCAGGGCCATTTCAGAGGGCTCGCCCATGTTTTCCTGGCGATAAGCTACCAACTCTTCGGCTTTGCTGATCTCCGCATCATCCGCGTCGGGCATTTCTTTCAATATTGATAGCGCCCTGATAGCCTCGTACAATTCAAAATCCTGCGCCGAAAACATGGCCTTAGCTCCTATCGAACCAAAATAGCTCAGGTATTCGTGATAATCCTTATCAGCAATAATAGGCGCATGCCCGGCCGATTCATGGATAATATCCGGAGCAGGGGTGTATTCAATATGGCGCAACTGGCGGATATCTGCCGCTATAACCAGCACCCGGTAGGCCTGGTATTCCATAAAGGCAGCGGGCGGGATAAAACCATCCACGGTAACAGCGCCCCAGCCTATTTTGGCCAGTGCATCGTTCATCTCCTGCAAATCGGGAATGCGTTCAATAGTAAGACCGGCTTTGGTTAAGCCAGGTATATACGGATAGTAGGCAACGTCTTTAAGATAGCTGTAATTCTGGCGCATGACATAGCGCCAAACGGCATGATCAATAGGTGTATAATGTTCGTAGTGCTGGTCGACTATAAATTGTTTTAAATGACCGGGCAAGGCCGCAACCTGCGGATTGTTAAAATCATTAAAATGGCTCATTTACGTTGTAGTGGTTTATAAGAAGAAACGCAAATTTAGAAAATTAGGTGTACTCACACACTTTATTTTCGCTACTCGCCGCCCGGATCCGTGGCAGTTTCGGTCACCTCTTCGTCATACTTTTTCAGACCTTTGTCTAACCGGCTTGGGCGGATCACGTAGTACAACCCAAACAGGGCCACCAAAAGCGATATGAGATAAAATGACGATGGCAGGAAAACCGAGAGTCCTTTATCCATCGGGAAATAATCAGATAGTTTGGTAAATATGGCTTCCCGTGCACCCGCGCCACCAGCTGTAATAGGAATGATTGATGCCAGCGCCGAAATCAGGAACGATAATAGGTACGGCGAGAATTTACCATCAAAATCCTGTCCGAACATCACACAGATAATAGCCAGCAGCTGAAATCCTTGTAATACCAGGGCTTTTAGATGCGCCTCGAAAAAGTACTTGGTGTACTCCCTGAAAAACATGTAGGCCACAAAATAATAAACCGCCGAGCCACCCAGAAAGATACTTACCGGCAGCGCCTTATGGATATCGATCTGTGGGATCATGAATATCAGGGCTACGGTGATGAGGCCGATGGCCCAAAGTCCGCTGAGCCTATCGAACATAATGGCCCAGAACAGTTTTTTGCCGGGAACTTTATGCGCTTTATTCAAAATGAAGATCTTGTAACCATCGCCACCGATGCCGCCGGGCAGCAACACATTATAAAACAGACCCAGGAAATACAAACGCAGGTTATACTTAGGGTTCAGCTGCAAACCTATCGACCGAAAAAAGCTGAGCAAGCGCCATGACGATACCACCATCGAGAAGAAATAACAAACAACGGCGGCGCCCATCCACCAGTAATTGGCGTGCAGCAGGCGGTATTTAACCAATTGAATAGGTACCTTGCTAAATACCCAAATGAGCAGGGCTGTGGTAACAGCTATTTTTAATACAGTTTTAGTAACATTCCACAGTTGCTGCTTAAATGTTTTTGGCGCCGGTATTTCGTCTTCTGTCATTGGCTGCAAAGCTAATTATTTTTTGGTATCAAGTAGCGAAGTTAGTATCAAGTAGCTAGTATCAAGTATCAAGACTTTTCTTTATTCAGAATATCAAGTATCAAGACTTGAACCGTTTTTGTTTTTGAATGTTTTACAAAATATTTTTTAATCGCGCCAGCGTAAGTGTCTTGATACTTGATACTAGCTACTTGATACTAACTCCGGTACTCACCACTCACTACTCCCTATTTTACATTTAAGTCACAATACTTGATACTTGATACTCGATACTTTAAACAGCAATTGTTATTTTTGCGCAAATTTTAGGAGTATGAGTAAAGTAAAAGTTGGCCTGGTACAGATGAGCTGCACTGCTGATAAACAGCAGAACCTGCAAAAGGCTATTGTTAAGGTAAGGGAAGCCGCTGCAAAAGGCGCGCAAATAGTTTGTTTACAGGAACTTTTCACCTCGCTTTATTTTTGCGATGTGGAGGATTACGACAACTTTAAGCTGGCCGAAAGCATCCCTGGCCCATCAACAGACGAGCTGCAAAAAGTAGCCGCCGAGTTGAATGTGGTGATCATTGCCTCGCTGTTTGAGAAACGCGCGCAGGGTGTTTATCACAATACCACCGCCGTGCTGGATGCCGATGGCAGCTACTTAGGCAAATACCGTAAAATGCATATTCCTGACGATCCGGGTTTTTACGAAAAATTTTACTTTACCCCCGGCGATCTGGGTTACAAAGTATTTAAAACTAAATACGGCAAAGTAGGCGTACTCATCTGCTGGGATCAATGGTATCCCGAAGCTGCCCGCATTACCGCTTTAATGGGTGCCGATATTTTATTTTACCCAACCGCTATTGGCTGGGCCACCACCCAGGATGAGGCCACCAATGTGGAGCAATACAACGCCTGGCAAACCATACAGCGCTCGCACGCAGTAGCGAATGGCGTACACGTGGTAAGCGTGAACCGTGTTGGCGAAGAAGCCGGCGTAAAATTCTGGGGCGGATCGTTCTTTGCCAATCCATTCGGCGCAATCATCCACCAAACTTCGCATGACCAGGAAGAAGTGGTGGTACAGGAACTTGATCTCGATAAATCTGATTATTACCGCAGCCACTGGCCATTCCTGCGTGATCGGAGGATAGATTCATATCAACCGATCACAAAACGTTTACTTGATGAGGATTAATTAGTCCATGGTCGCTAGTCCATAGACCATGGTAAGAAAAAGAGAAGAATGGCATTTAAATTTGAGAATCTTCAGGTTTGGCAAAAGGCATTAGAGTTAACTGATGAGATCGATAGCTTAACTAAAAGTAGTTTCCCAAAAGAAGAATTGTTCATTCTGACTTCACAAATCAAGAGAGCTGCAGATTCTGTGGTGCTTAATATAGCAGAAGGTTGCACAGGACAAACAAATCCTGTTTTCAAAACCTTCTTAGGTTATTCATTAAGATCAGCCATTGAAGTTGTAGCATGTCTTTTTATTGCTAAGAGAAGAAAAATTAGTAAAGAAGAGGACTTTCATAGATTATACGACGAATACCAATCGTTATGTAAAATGATTACCGCTTAAAAAAACACATTGTAAAATTCCTACTACGGACCATCGACCATCGACTATGGACTATAAAACTATTTCAACCATACAAACACCCGCATCGCAAGGGTTTCATTTTCCCGCTGAGTGGGCCAAACATACTGCCACCTGGTTAAGCTGGCCGCATAAGGAAGCTTCGTGGCCGGGTAAGCTTGATACCATTTATCCCTCGTACATCGAGTTTATCAAGATCCTGACGCGTAACGAATTGGTGCGCATCAATGTGGTTGACGAGGTGATGAAAGCCGCCGTAGTTTTTCAATTGCAGCATGCCGGTGTCGATATGAACCGGGTGGAGCTTTTTGCTTTTGGCACTAACGACGCCTGGTGCCGCGACCACGGACCAGCATTTGTCATCAATCCCGAAACTAAACAAAAAGCCATTGTTGATTGGGGTTATAACGCCTGGGGTGGCAAATATCCGCCCTTTGATCTGGACGATGTAATTCCGACCAAGATCGGTAATCACTTTGGGTTACCAGTATTTAACCCTGGTATTGTGATGGAAGGAGGATCGGTTGATTTTAATGGCAAAGGCACTATCCTTACCACTACGGCCTGCCTGCTCAACAAAAACCGTAACCCGCTGCTGAGTCAGGATCAGATAGAAACTTACCTGCGCAACTACTACGGCGCCGAGCAGATTTTGTGGCTGGGCGATGGCATTGTTGGCGACGATACCGATGGTCATATTGATGATATTACCCGATTTGTGAACGAGGACACCGTAGTTACCGTGGTAGAAGAAGACAAAAACGACGAGAACTATCACCTGCTGCAGGAAAACCTCGAGAGCCTGAAAACAATGCGCCTGCTTAACGGCAAACAGCTTAACATTGTGGAGCTACCTATGCCCGAAGCCGTGATTTACGAGGATACCCGTTTACCGGCATCATACGCTAATTTTTATATTGCCAACTCAGCGGTTATTGTACCAACTTACCGCTCGGTAAATGACGATAAGGCTTGCGATATATTGCAGCAATGTTTCCCTGATCATGAAGTGATAGGCATCGATTCAACCGATATTATCTGGGGGCTGGGTAGTTTCCATTGCCTTAGCCAGCAGGAACCGGAGGTTTAAGGCCAGCGGTTTCTACTTACCCGTCTGTGCTTCGCTGGACACCCACTCCTCTCTTCGCCTGCGGCGGAAAGAGGGGGCTTTATAAAACAGTTTGTCATGCTGAACGAAGTGAAGCATCTATTCTGCGCTCGGCATGTTCAATAACAGATCCTTCGTTCCTCAGGATGACAAAAGAATTTTCACCAGACTAATCCCCTCTTTCCGCCGCAGGCGAAGAGAGGGTGGCCAAGCGCAGCGATGGCCGGGTGAGCCGATACCACCCATTTTGTCATCCAAATAACACGCTGCCTTTTCTTGGTTCTTGATTCTTATATCTTGCCTCCCCCTTCTCAATTCACCCCTTCTTCATTCACCGGATAAACCCATACTTTTACCGATATTACCCTCCCATCTCACCTATATTACGTTGCCCAGCTTTATATACCGCCGTACCTTTAGGGTATAATATTAATACTTAAAGCGATGAACAACGATATAGAAACTACCATTACCCCCAATAATAGCAAAACTGCTGCAGGGGTAATTTTACTGATCATTGGCGGTATACTATTGATCAGAGAATTTGACTTTGTACTTTTCCCCGACTGGCTGTTTAGCTGGCCCATGTGGATAGTAGCCTGGGGTTTATATATGGGTGCCAAATACAATTTCCGTAAAACATCATGGATCCTGATTACCCTGGTGGGTGTGGCCTTTTTGCTTAACGAAAACATACCCGATTCCGACCGCATTATCTGGCCGGTAGGCATTATGGCATTTGGCGCCTGGGTAGCCTTTAAACCCCGCAAGCATAAAGAGGAATTTCATTTCGAAAAGCCCAAAGACACTTTGCATTTCGATAAAACAACCGAACCAGAAGTTTAAATTTTCATAGTTAATAGTTTTGTTTCAATTCAGGAGGGAGTACCGGTTTGCGGACTCCCTTTTGTTGTGGGGTTTAGTATCAGGTAGCTAGTATCAAGTATCATGACACTTGCACTTGCTCGCAAACACAGATATTGGAATACCGAAAAAGTGTGGGGCCTGTGCGATTCCCCTCTTGAGAGGGGTGGAGGGGTGTGTTTTTCGGCTTTAAGAACACACCCCTCCTACTACACAATCCCACGCGCCCCCTCTCAAGAGGGGAGCTTGCCCAACAACACATAATTTTCCCAACATCCATGATCGCTAACGAGCCCAAATTCCCCCTTAAAAGTCTTGATACTTGATACTAGCTACCTGATACTAATCGCCCGCCAACTTTTTCACCGACAAAACATCCACCTCTACCGATTTCTTTAAATATATCGCCAGTTTTTGTTTGGCACATGTATTATGTTACCTTAGTTTTGGATACGATTTAATTTGCACACAAATGAACAACGATATAGAACATACAACCAACCCCAATAAAGGAAAAGCGATGGCTGGGGTTATACTACTTGCCGTAGGAGGGGTGCTGCTCCTAAGGCAATTTGCCGATTTTTTAATTCCCGATTGGATATTCAGCTGGCCTATGTGGATTATAGCATGCGGCCTTTATTTTGGAGCTAAACATAACTTCAGGAAAGCCTCTTGGAGTATCATGATCATTTTAGGCATCATCTTTTTGTTAAATGACAACATTGGCAATGCCGACCGCATAGTTTGGCCCATAGCCATCATCGGTTTTGGTATTTGGCTTATTTTAAGGCGCGGCAGGCATAATGAATGGGAACGAAACACCAAGGATGGCAAATGGAGTAAACAAGATGGTAAATGGAGTAAACAAGCTGCCAATTTTGATTTTGGTAAAAATGACCCCGAAGCAGCCGATTACGCCATAAAAGATGGTGATGATGTACCACCCAAGGATCCTAACAACCCACCTTTTGGCTACCATAATGGCGACGACTACCTGGATGCGGTTTCTATTTTTGGTGGGGTTAACAAAACCATCCTATCCAAAAACTTTAAAGGCGGCGAAATAGTGAACATTTTTGGCGGTGCCGAACTTGACTTTACCCAAGCCGACATCAGCGGCCGTGTTTATATAGATATTACCCAGGTATTTGGCGGCACCAAGATCATTGTGCCATCCAACTGGCAGGTGGTATCAGACCTGGCAGCCGTTTTTGCCGGGGTCGACGATAAACGCATCCGCAGCACCGCATCGCCCAATAACGATAAAATACTGGTACTTAAAGGAACCTCCATTTTTGCCGGGGTTGATATACGCAGCTATTGATGATTTAGTATCAAGTAGTTAGTATCAAGTATCACGACAAAATCTGAGTTTTGATACCAAAAATCTTGATACTTGATACTAACTACTTGATACTTCTAAAAAAACAAACATAATGAACTGGTACGTAGCAAAATTAGTTTTCAGGGTGATCAGCGGCAATGGCGATCACCAGGCACAGTTTGATGAGCAGTTACGCCTCATCAATGCCGATAACCAACTGAGCGCCTTTGAAAAAGCAAACAAAATTGGTCATGCCAATCAGGATAGTTTTAAAAACATCGAAAAACAAACCGTTAAATGGCAGTTTATTGATGTGGCCGAATTAAACCAGATAGGCGAACTTACCGATGGCGCCGAACTGTACTATAATATACATGAAACACCCGATGCCGACCTGTACATTGCCTGGGCACACCACAAATCGGCCTTATTAGGTGTGAGAAACTAAGCAAAAGAATCAAGAAAGTAAGAGTCAGGAATCAAGAAAAACACATTGAAAATATGGTTAAAAGAATCGAAGCAGGAATACAAAGCACACATTTTATATGGGTTTTGTCCACGTTTTCCGGTCTTGATTCTTGTCTCTTGATTCTTGATTCTCCATTTAAAAAAATATAAGTTTTGGCAATACCGTCTATCTCAGCTTCAAAATTATACGGCGCATTTATCGTTTGCGGGCTGGTTTGGGGTGGCCTGCAAACTTATATTATACATAGCTTTGGCTTTTATTGGTTCACGGCCTCGGCCGACGGGTTCCTGAGCGCCATATTGCTTTCGGGGGCCTGCTGGCTCATCAACAACAACCTGCGTTACTATCAGCCTGGTAAGGGCAGTTACATTAACCTGTTTATCTGGTGTGTGGCATTGGCCGGTATCTGTACCGTGGGCTGCCGATACCTGCTGCCGCTCATCAATACCGATAAGGTGTTTGTGAATTTTGTACAGCAATCCTTAACCATTCGCTTTTTTACCAACTTCCTGGCTATCGGCTGGATGGCCATGATCAGCTTGCTTTGGTATTCGCAGCTGGACCAGAAAGAAACCATGAAACGCAAAACCGAGGCCGAACAACTGGCCCGTGATGCCGAATTGTATAATCTGCGGCAGCAATTGCAGCCTCACTTTTTGTTCAATAGCTTAAACTCCATCAACGCGCTTATCGGTTTTAAACCCGATGAGGCCCGCAAGATGATACACCAACTATCTGATTTTTTACGGGGAACGCTTAAAAAGGACGATCAGCAACAGGTTCCCCTGAGCGAAGAACTGGCACACCTGAACCTGTACCTTGAGATTGAAAAGGTACGTTTTGGGCACCGACTGCAAACCGAAATAAGCTGCGATGATAAATGCGGCACCGCCGTGATGCCCTCCATGCTGCTGCAACCCCTGGTAGAGAATGCCATAAAATTTGGCTTATATGATACCGTTGGCGAAGTAACCGTAAGCATCCGCAGCGAAATGGAGGATAATTATTTGGTACTGATGGTGCAAAACCCGTACGATCCACAAACCTCGCGCCCGCAAAAAGGCACCGGTTTTGGTTTACGCGGGGTACAACGCCGGCTTTATTTGCTTTTTGCCCGTAACGATTTGATGGAAACTCATGGAAATGATAATATATTTACAACCATTATAAAAATACCACAGTTATGAGGCGAGCCTTAATTATTGATGATGAACCTTTAGCACGAATGGTTGTAAAGGAATATCTGCAAAACTTTAGTGAAATTGAACTGATACAGGAATGCGGCGATGGCTTTGAAGGATTAAAAGCCATACAGCAGCATCAGCCCGATCTGATCTTCCTGGATGTGCAGATGCCTAAAATAAATGGCTTTGAAATGCTGGAATTGGTAGAGCAACAGCCCGCTGTAATATTTACTACCGCTTTTGACGAGTACGCCATTAAAGCTTTTGAGGCCCACGCCGTAGATTACCTGTTGAAACCCTTTAATAAAGACCGTTTTAACAAGGCCGTCGAAAAATTCCTGGCAACGGCTCCGGAAAAGCAAGTACCCAAGCAAACCGAAGAACTGCTTGAAACCGCCGCTTCGCAATCGCCAGGACAAAACGAGCGCATTGTGGTAAAAACAGGCACCAAAGTAAAAATTATCCCGGTTGCCGATGTAGAATATCTGCAAGCCGATGACGACTATGTAAGCGTATTTACCAAAGAAGGATCGTACCTGAAAAACAAAACGATGAACTTTTTTGAAAAAACGCTGGATGCCCGCCAGTTTGTGCGCGTACACCGCTCCTACATCATTGCTATACAACAGATCACCCGTATAGATCCATATGAAAAAGACGCTCACCTGGCCATCCTCAAGTCGGGCGCCAAAATACCCGTAAGCAAAACCGGCTACGTAAAGCTGAAACAAGTGCTGGGCATATAAAACAGTATTGAAAAGAATATTGTAGAGACGCATTACATGCGTCTCTTTTTTTGTATCTCGTCTCCCACAATGTCATTTCGAACGAGGACGAGGAGAAATCTTGTACAGTTGGCTTATCCCGTGTATAAGATCTCTCCTCGTACCTCGTTCGAGATGACAACTTGATTTTAACGCATTTTATATTCCCCCCAATTTTTCGTATATTTATATCAATCAACAGCCCGGCTTCCTTTTATCAGGAAGCCGGGCTGTTTTGTTAAAACCCAAACAAGACCCCAAAACCGACCGTTTGGTATGTTTTATTTGACCATCAATAAATTAATACTTTTTAAAGTTTTAAAAACGCATCAAAACCCCTTAAAATTTGTTAAAAAGTGCTAAAATCGACATTTTTTGAATGTTTTCGGATCAGTTTTATGCCGTTTTTGGCAAGAAAAGTGTTAAAATTTAAGGTTTAAAAAGTTTTAGGAGCTGGGAAATGTTAAAATCCGGAATTTTAATCGATCAGCAGCACCATCAGGGCCTCTTCTACCCTGTCCTCGTCCAGGAGTTGTTTGGCTTTCAGATGTAGCTGAAGTTCGCGGGTTTGGCTGTCGCCTATGGTGGCGTCTAATAGTTCTTTGATAGCGGGGTCTTGTTTGTATAGTTCAATGGCATCATCGGCGGGCAGGGTCTCCAGGTTACCCAGTTGCCCCAGGTTGTTGCCGGTAAGTACCCGAGAGTTGCGTATGGCATGCGGTAGGCTATCCACACCTATACCTATTTTAGCATTGGGCTTGGCTACCTTAAACAGGTTATCCTCGGTAACGCGGCAATACCAGTCGCCGCCCAAGCGAGCTACCAGGTCCATTTTAGCCTGGTCGATTTTACCTTCGGCATCCAAAACATGGTCTTTGATATGGATGATCTTGATCTCGGCCAGGATCAGGTTGCCGGCACCCGGAGTATCGCCAAGCGAGATCACCTGGTTCACTACACATTCCAGTTGCACTGGGGCCTCAGCTACGCGGGGTGGTTTAACCAGTTCAGATGCTACAGGGGTTAGCCCCGATTTGATGAATTCGTTTACCCCTTTTGGGTACATAACGCTGGAGAGGGAAACCTGCTGTACCATCTCGTAATCAACAATATTGATCACACATTCCTGAACCTCTAAAATGTTTTGCAGCGTATGTTTGGTAATATTATCCCGCACACTACGCGATGGTGAAAATATACAAACCGGCGGATTGGTACTGAATACGTTAAAAAAACTAAAGGGACTCAGGTTAATATTACCATCCTTATCCACCGTACTGGCTAAACAGATCGGGCGCGGCGCTACGGCATGGTTCAAATAATTTTGCAATTGAAAAATGGAAAGCTCGCTTACTTTGAGTGATAGCATCGGAATTTAACTTATTTCTTTAATGCCAATATCGAAAAATCACTGTTAGCTTTTTTAATGATATTGCCCAGCATCCCCAATCCGGTGATTTCCATTTCAACAAGGTCGCCAGGTTGCAGCCATTGCGGTTTATAATTGGCATCATTGAGCAGGCCGGTTCCGTTCAATTCCAGAAAACAACCTGTACCCACGGTACCTGAGCCTATCACATCGCCGGGCAGCACATCGCAGCCGTAGGCGCAGCGCTCAATGATCTCGGCAAAAGTCCAGTCCATATCGGCCATATTACCTGCCGATACCTGTTTACCGTTTACAGCACAGGTCATTTGCAGGTTGTAACTATTACCGATATGACCAGGTCTGGGCGCTGTTTTATAAGGCTCTAATTCATCGGGCGTTACCAGCCAGGGACCAATCACAGTCGAAAAATCTTTGCCTTTTGCCGGGCCAAGGTTGAGCAGCATTTCTTCCATTTGCAGGGTACGGGCACTCATATCGTTCATGATCATGTAGCCGGCAATAAAGCTATCGGCATCGGCGGCTTTAATATTTCGGCCTTTTTTGTTGAGCACTACGGCTACTTCCAGCTCAAAATCGAGCTTGTTGAAATGGTCGGGCATACATTCAATTTCACCTGGGCCTTGTATGGCATTGTGGTTGGTAAAATAAAATATAGGGTATTGGTCAAATTCGGGTATCATATCCACCTTGCGGTTGCGGCGCGCGGCGGCCACATGCTGCCTGAAAGCATAACCATCGCGGCATGACGTTGGATGAGGCACGGGAGCTATCAGCTCAAAAAACAACTCCTCCTTAGCCTCCATTTTTCCCGAACTAATGGCCTCATGAACGCGCCGGGCATGATCCATCAGTTCATCGCCGCCCCATAAAAACTCGTTCATATTATCGGGGATCAGCTTATCGCAAGAGTTCAGGTTATAAATGTGCTTGTTTATAAAAATACCTAAATGCTCGCGGTCTTCGGTTTTATAGGATACTAATTTCATAAATGGCAGAATTGGTTGAGCCAAAACTAAACATTTTACCGCATGCGTGGTTAAAATATTATGCTTGCATATTAAAAATATTACTTCTAATTTCGTATTAACCATGTTAAGCGTACAAAAACATTTTCTGTTTTCACTGGGCCTCACCAGCATGAGCGATGCCTCATCGTTCAGGGATGCTATGCTTGCCAAAATAGTGCTGGCTCAATACTAATTAGATTTTGGGATCAAGAGACTTTGGGAGTAAGGACAAGTAAGGCTTGTGCCTAATTTCGTACAATCCAATAGTCCCCAAATCCTTATTCCTCCAAAAACTATCCTGATATTTTAAACGTTTTATTGTTAACCAATTAAAACATCATGCCTTTATATCATACATTAGGAGCTATCCCGCATAAGCGGCATACGCAGTTCCGCAAACCCGATGGTTCGTTATATGCCGAAGAACTGGTATCAACAGAAGGTTTTTCGAGCCTTTACTCGCTGGTATATCACGCCTACCCGCCTACTATTGTAAAAACCCTGGGCGAACCATACAGCGTTGAGCCCAAAATAGCGCGCGAAAAGCATCTGAAACACACCAGTCTGATTGGTTTTAATGTAAAGCCTGAGGATGATTATCTGCAAAGCCGTAAACCAGTGCTGGTCAACAGCGATCTGCATATTTCACTGGCTGCACCGCGTAAATCAATGACGGATTATTTCTATAAAAATAGCCAGGCCGATGAAGTAGTTTTTATACATGAAGGCTCTGGCACCCTCAAAACAGGCTTCGGTAATATCAAATTTGTTTATGGCGACTACCTTGTTATCCCCCGTGGTACCATTTATCAGCTGGAATTTGATACGCCCGATAACCGGCTGTTCATTGTAGAAAGCTTTAGTCCGATAAGGCCACCTAAACGTTACCGCAACCAATACGGACAGTTGATGGAGCATTCGCCGTATTGCGAGCGCGATATCAAACGCCCGGCTGATCTGAAAACGCATGATGAAAAAGGCGACTTTAAAATTCTGATCAAAAAACAGGGCTTAATCTATCCATACATCTATGGCACCCACCCATTTGATTTTATTGGCTGGGATGGTTTTCATTATCCATGGGCCCTGTCCATACATGATTTTGAACCGATAACCGGTCGCCTGCACCAACCACCACCGGTACATCAGACATTTGAGGGCAACAATTTTGTGATATGCTCTTTTGTGCCCCGCAAGTTTGATTATCACCCACTTTCTATCCCTGCTCCTTACAACCACAGCAATGTAGATAGCGATGAGGTTTTATACTATGTGGATGGCGATTTTATGAGCCGTAAAAGCGTGGTAAAAGGACAGATCACCCTGCACCCTGGAGGTATCCCACACGGACCGCACCCGGGTTCGGTCGAAAAATCGATCGGTAAGGAATCAACAGATGAATTGGCGGTAATGATAGATCCCTTCCGTCCGCTGATGCTGACCGAAGACGCTATAAAAATAGAAGACGAAAATTATTACAAGAGCTGGCAAATGTGAGCCAAAGGCAAAAAGTTGAAAGCCTAAAGCAATCACTAATTCACTAACTCAATAATTCAATAATTAAAAACCATGCAAACACAAACTTTAGATAAAACACCAGGCACTACAGATTTTTTACCGCTTAACGGTACCGATCATGTGGAGTTTTATGTGGGTAATGCCAAACAGGCGGCCCATTATTATAAAACAGCCTTCGGCTTTCAAAACCTGGCCTACTCCGGACCCGAAACTGGGGTGCGCGACAGGGCATCATACGTATTACAACAAGGCAAGATCAGGATAGTGCTCACCACCCCTCTGCACTCCAATCACCCTATTGCCGAGCATATTAAAAAACATGGAGATGGTGTAAAAGTACTGGCCCTTTGGGTTGACGACGCTTATGACGCCTTTGAACAAACCACCAAACGCGGCGCCGTGCCCTATCAGCAGCCGCAAACCTTTAAAGATGAACATGGCGAAGTGCGCACCAGCGGTATCATGCTGTATGGCGAAACTGTGCATATGTTCATTGAGCGTAAAAACTATAATGGCTTGTTTTTGCCAGGTTATCAAAAATTGGAGAACAACTATAATCCATCCACTGCGGGCCTTTTATATATCGACCATTGCGTAGGTAACGTGGGCTGGCATAAAATGAACGACTGGGTGAATTTTTATGAAGATGTGATGGGTTTTCGGAACATTTTAACCTTCGACGATAAAATGATTAGCACCGAATATTCTGCCCTCATGAGCAAGGTGATGAGTAATGGCAACGGCTACGTCAAATTCCCGATCAACGAACCTGCAGAGGGTAAAAAGAAATCGCAGATTGAGGAATACCTCGAATTTTATGAAGATGAAGGCGTACAGCACCTTGCCCTGGCAACCGATAATATTGTAGCCACTGTAACCGACCTGCAAAGCCGCGGTGTAGAATTCCTGACCGTGCCTACTACCTACTATGATGAATTAACAGATCGTGTTGGTCATATCGATGAAGACCTGGAACCATTGAAAAAACTGGGTATCCTTGTCGATCGTGATGATGAAGGCTACCTGCTGCAAATATTCACTAAACCTATCGAAGACAGGCCCACCCTGTTCTTTGAGATCATACAGCGTAAAGGAGCCAAATCATTCGGTGCGGGCAATTTCAAAGCTTTGTTTGAGGCCATTGAACGCGAGCAGGAAATAAGAGGAAATCTTTAATAAAGGGAATACCCTATCTAAATATATTCTATTAACTATTAGCGAAGTTTTAATTTTAGGCCGGGCAAATTGCCCGGCTTTTTTTCTTAACCCTATTGGAATCGTCCTCAATGAGGGCATTAAAAAGATGACAAAAATAAAAGCCTCGATCCCAGTGTGGAATCGAGGCTTTTATTTTTAAGTGGTACCAACTGGGATCGAACCAGTGACACAAGGATTTTCAGTCCTTTGCTCTACCATCTGAGCTATGGTACCATTCCTCCGTTTGGGGATTGCAAATGTAGCTTTTTTTTTATGTTTGAAAAGTTTTTTTTGAAAAAAGTTTAAAAATATTTGCCAGAAAGCCTGTGTTGATTTTTAAAACTAAACAATTAAACAGTTAATCAGTTACTTAGCTTTAAAGATATTTTTCAATCCTAAAACATTTTTCTCTTTCAACAATTCAATTAACTTTGAATAAAATACTATGCACGCATAATGATTGCACAAGCTATATTTATTATCATCTTAGGAGCCGCCATTTACCTGTTTGCTAAAAACGCAGCCAAAATAAGGCGCAATATATTGCTGGGAAAGGATACTGACCGATCTGACAGGCCTGCCGAACGCTGGAAAGTAATGGCAAAAATAGCTCTTGGGCAAACCAAAATGGTAAAACGCCCGGTGGCTGCCGTGATGCATTTTTTTATCTATATCGGTTTTGTGATCATTAACCTGGAAGTATTGGAGATCATGATAGATGGGGTATTCGGTTCGCATAGAATATTTTCACACCCATTAGGCAGTTTGTATGGGTTTTTAATCGGGAGCTTTGAGGTGTTAGCAGTATTGGTATTTACTGCGTGTGTTGTTTTCCTTTGCAGGCGTAATATTGTTCATTTAAAGCGCTTCACAGGCACCGAAATGACCAGATGGCCCCGGTCTGACGCCAATTATATCCTCATTACAGAAATCTTGTTAATGAGCGCCTTTTTAACGATGAACGCGGCCGATTACAAATTACAGATATTACATTTTAGTCATTATGTTACAGCTGGCAGTTTTCCGGTAAGTTCGCTAATAGCTCCGTTATTGCCTGACAATGCCAGCGCCCTGATTATTGTAGAGCGTGTATGTTGGTGGTTTCATATTATAGGGATATTGGCATTTTTGAATTATTTACCCTATTCCAAGCATTTCCATATCCTGCTTGCTTTCCCCAATACTTATTACTCTAACCTGAACAACAAAGGCAAGTTTACCAATATGGCATCGGTTACCAACGAGGTAAAGGCTATGCTTGACCCATCTTTTGTTCCGGAGAATACAGGTGAGCCGGCACGTTTCGGTGCTAAAGATGTTACCGATCTGAGCTGGAAAAACCTGATGGAGGCTTATACTTGCACAGAATGTGGCAGGTGTACTTCGGTATGCCCGGCTAATATCACGGGCAAGCTTTTATCACCCCGAAAAATTATGATGGATACCCGCGACAGAATTACCGAAGTAGGTAATAACCTGGATAAGCATGGGAAAGACCACGATGACGGTAAAGCTTTATTAGATAACTACATTACCCGTGAAGAGCTTTGGGCTTGTACTACCTGTAATGCCTGTGCCGAAGCCTGCCCGGTGAATATTAATCCGTTAGAGATTATTACCGAAATGCGCCGTTATATTGTAATGGAGGAATCACAGGCGCCTGCCAGCCTTAACAATATGTTTGGCAACGTTGAAAATAATGGCGCCCCCTGGAAATACAGCCAGGCCGACCGCTTTAATTGGGCCGAAAATAATTAAGCCAGCGGTTTTATAATACCTGATCATATGTTACAAGATATTGCAACCATCGAATCAAAATATAAGCTGTTTATCGGAAAAACCGCGGCATCAAAATCGGTGTGGGCGCTAAAGAGCAAAAATGGCTGGGCCAACTCTCATTCTAATGACAGCGAAGATGTAGATGTAATTCCATTCTGGTCAGACAGAGCTTATGCCAAGGCATGTGCCCGGGATGATTGGAAGGGCTATTTACCGGTCGAAATTCCTTTAGCAGAATTTTTAGAAAGCTGGTGCATCGAGATGGCTGATAACGAAGTTTTAGCCGGCATTAACTGGGATACTAACATGTTTGGAAAAGAAAGTACTGCTTTAGATTTGGCAGTTGATGTTTTGGAACAATTGAATGCCATTAACTCGGCAATTAGCTTTAAAAATTATAGTAGTATAAACGAATTTATAACAGAGATCAGTGAGTCACTTGATTAACTGAGGAAAATCATAAATAATGGATCAAAAAATACCTACCATGGCCGATATGGCCGCACAAGGACAAGAGCCCGAAATATTGTTTTGGGTTGGCTGTGCCGGTAGTTTTGACGAAAGAGCGCAGAAGATAACCCGTGATATTTGTAAAATACTCCAACACGTAGGTATTAAGTACGCTGTTTTAGGAACAGAAGAAAGCTGCACCGGCGATCCGGCCAAGCGTGCCGGTAATGAATTTTTGTTCCAGATGCTGGCCATGACCAATATACAGGTACTTGATGGCTACAACATCAAAAAAATAGTAACCGGCTGCCCGCACTGTTTCAATACCATCAAAAATGAGTATCCAGGCTTAGGGGGCAATTACGAGGTGATCCACCATTCACAACTGATACAGCAATTGATCGATGAAGGAAAACTGCGGGCAGAAGGCGGTGAGAGTTTCAAAGGCAAACGCATCAGCTTTCATGATCCCTGCTATTTGGGTCGGGGTAATAATGTTTATGAGGCACCGCGCGCGGCCCTTGAAATTTTGGATACCGAACTGGTAGAGTTGAAACGCTGCAAATCAAATGGCTTATGCTGCGGTGCCGGTGGTGGTCAAATGTTCAAGGAACCCGAGCCCGGCAAAAAAGAGATCAATATGGAACGCATGACCGACATCCTGGAAGCGAAATCTCAGGTTGTGGCTGCAGCTTGCCCGTTTTGTATGACAATGCTCTCCGATGGTGTAAAACATCATGATAAGGAGCAAGAGATACAAGTATTGGATATTGCCGAGATAACTGCCCGGGCAAATGGCTTATAAAGCCTTTGCCTTAAAGTAGCTTAATGCGTTTTTTAAACTATCCAACCGGGCGGCATTCATGTTCCTGACGGGCAACTCCAGTACCGTCGACATAGAGTCTATATCGCCCTTTGGATCCTCATAGGTTTGTACAATAATGTCATCGGCATTGGTACTTAATTCCAGCGTACCGGCTTTATCATCACCCTGGTATTGTACCTGGTTTAAACGGTGTAAATTAAAGGAAAAATATTCCTGCCGGCCATGTTGATAAGTTTTTCTGAGGCGCAAAAAATAATCGTTAGTTAGGGTCAGTTCCCACTTTTTTAATTTAATGTCAGGAGCGGGATTGTATGACTCCGTGAGGCATTTATTACTCCAGCTGAGCCATTCCTGGTCGTCTGTTTGTGGCCTGAAGCTATAATTTAGCCATCCGGCCAATAAAATGAGGGTAAATACTAAAATCTTTTTTGTTTGCGGCTGAAGTGATTTTTTCATGACAACAAAATGTAACCCGAAGTTAATAAATTGATATTTTTGTAAATGGAATTTTCTCAACACTCAAGAGTTTGGATATATCAATCTGATAGGAAATTAACTGATCCGGAAGTGGAACAGATACAGGAGGAATTGGATGACTTTACCATCGGTTGGACGGCCCACAATAACCAATTAAAAGCAGGTGCCGAGATCAGGTATAACCGCTTTTTGATTTTAATAGTTGATGAAAGCCAGGCAGGTGCCAGTGGATGTTCGATAGATAAATCGGTTCATTTTATGAAGCACCTGGAACAGCAGTATCACATCAACCTGTTCGACAGGTTTAATCTGGCATATCGCGAAGGTAGTGAAGTGCTTTCATTACCCCGTCATGCTTTTGAGGATCTTTTGAAACAAGGAAAGATAAATACCGAAACCATTGTTTACAATAACATGGTGCAAAATGTAAGTGAACTGGAAAGTAAATGGGAAGTGCCATTTAAAAATAGCTGGCATATACAATTGTTCAGGGACCTGATAAGTTAAAAGGCGCTTGTAAAAGTGAGTGTGTTTCTATAAATTTATTTATGGAACAGTATGATAACCGGGTAGATCTTTACATCGCAAAATCGGCCGATTTTGCAAAACCGATTTTGGAATACATCCGGGAGCTGGTTCATGAAGCATCCCCGCTGATTACCGAAACCATAAAGTGGGGAATGCCATTTTTTGATTGTAAAGGGCCGGTATGTCAAATGGCTGCCTTTAAACAGCATTGCGCCTTTGGTTTCTGGCGATGGTCGCTGATGAGTGGCGACGCAAACCATACGAGTGATGCCGCCGCAGGCAGTTTTGGACGTGTTACCACTATTGAAGATCTTCCGTCAAAGGAAATATTAGTTTCCTATGTATTGCAGGGCATCGAGCTAAATGAAAAAGGCATCAAAAAGGCTAATCCCAAAAAGAGCCCTGCCGAGAAAGCAGAATTGGTAATCCCTGATTATTTTATGGAGTTTTTGGCGGCCTATCCTAAGGCTGTGCAAGTGTTTCATGATTTTAGTTACTCCAACAAAAAGGAATACGTAGAATGGATCACGGAAGCCAAAACAGAAGCTACGCGCCAAAAAAGAATGGAAACCGCTGCCGAGTGGATGAGCGAAGGTAAATCAAGAAATTGGAAATATAAATAGGCTAAAAAGTGGGTTTACATGGTTTACACTTTTTACGGTTTACATTGATATATCTTGTTGATATATAATAAGTTACATTTAATTTATTGTAAAAAAGCGGGTTTACATGTAAACCCACTCAGGGGCTTATGAATGGATCTTGAGGATGCTTGTATCTTAGAGGGCTGAACCTAAACTTACCAATTATTATTCCCCCCTTAGGGGAGTAGGGACTTAAAAATCCAGCGGGCCCAATCTGCGCATATTTTTCATGATGAGGTATTGCCGGTGCCTCAAATAACGGGTAGGATTGGTGGCCGACCACCTGAGGGGACTCGGGAATATCACCGCTATAGCAGCTGCTTCATGTTTGGTTAAATCGGCGGCTGATTTATGAAAATAAGCCTGCGAGGCTGCTTCGATGCCATAGATGCCATCACCCATTTCAATCTCATTGAGATAAACTTCCATGATGCGTTTTTTGCTCCAGAAAGTTTCGATCAACACCGTGAAGTAAGCTTCAAATCCTTTACGTAGTAATGAACGGCCATCCCATAGAAAAACATTCTTGGCCACCTGTTGCGATATGGTGCTGCCACCAATGAGTTTTTTGCTGTGCGCGTTTTTTTCAATAGCCTTTTCAATGGCACGGAAATCAAAACCATGATGCTCCAGGAAAGTTTGATCTTCGGCGGCTACGGCTGCGCGTTTCATATTGTCGGATATATCGTCAAAATCCTTCCATTGTTTATCAATTTTCCAATCCTTACCAGCAGCCTTACGCTGAAAACCGCGCTCAATCATAAGCCAGGTAAAAGGTGGGTTTACAAAGCGGTATAAAAGCACACCCAATAAGCTTAATCCTATAAATAACAAAAAGGCAAGCTTAATAATTCTAAACAGAAGCCTGGCAATTCCATTGTTCCTGAGTTTTGAAAACCACGACTTTGATTTCGCGCTTTTTTTCGACGATGAGGCTGAGGTGCGTTTCACTATTGATAATAAATTCTATAAAACAGAGAGGGTGCTTTGCCTTGGCAAAACACCCTCTAAAATTCTACAATTAAGTTCAAAACCCGAAATAAAAACTCCGAATTCCGAAATATAAATTACTCTGCTACTACAGAGAAAGGTACTTGTACTTTTACTTCTTTGTGCAGGTTAATGTTAGCAACATAATCACCAACAAATTTTGGTTCCTGATCAAAGGTAATGCGACGACGGTCAACCTCAAAACCTTCTTTTTTCAATGCATCAGCAACTTGAATAGTGTTGATAGCACCGAAAATTTTACCGGTTTCACCAGCTTTAGCACCGATGGTCAGTTTTACACCTTCTAATTTGGCAGCTACAGCATCGGCATCCTTGCGGATTTTTTCTTGTTTAAACTGAGCTTGTTTCAAGTTTTCAGCTAAAACTTTACGGGCGCTTTCGGTAGCTAATATGGCATATCCTTTTGGTAAAAGATAGTTACGGCCATAACCTGGTTTTACATTTACGATATCGTCTTTGTCACCCAGGTTTTTTACATCTTGTTTTAAAATAACTTCCATTTCTTTAAATCTCCTATTATTTTAATGAGTCTGTAACATAAGGTAACAAACCGATATGACGGGCACGTTTAACAGCCTGAGCTACTTTACGCTGGAATTTTAATGAAGTACCAGTTAAACGGCGTGGTAATACTTTACCCTGATCGTTAATGAACTTTAATAAAAAGTTTGCGTCTTTGTAGTCGATATACTTAATGCCATTCTTTTTGAAACGGCAGTATTTTTTACGGTTATCCTCCACTTTTGGAGCGGTAACGTATTTAATTTGTTCGTTAGCCATTAGTTTGCGTCCTCCACTTTAGCTGCTGGTTTTTTGTTGAAAGCACCGCTGCGTTTTTTGTCATTGTAAGCAATGGCATGTTTGTCCAAAGCAATGGTCAGGAAACGCAAAACACGCTCATCGCGCCTTAACTCAACCTCCAATTTATTAATTAATTCACCTGGAGCCTTAAATTCAGTTAAGTGATAGTACCCTGTAGTTTTTTTCTGGATAGGGTACGCTAATTTTCTCAAACCCCAATTATCCTCCTGGACAATTTCGGCTCCGCCATCAGTTAAGATCTTGCTAAATTTGGCATTAGCCTCTTTAGCAACCTCTTCTGATAACAACGGGGTTAGAACGATCACGATTTCGTACTGTTGCATTATTATACTTTGATTTTTAATTAATTACCCGCTATAACGGGGCTGCAAATGTAGAAAGATTATCTGTATTTATCAAATGTTTTTAGATATCGTAGTTAAATTGTTTAAGCATAAAATAAAGATCAAAATATATATTTGATGAAAAATTCAACATGAAAAAATACCTAAGCCTTATTATCACGGTTTTTATACTTGGTTGTGGCACTGCTAACGCCCAAACAGAACCAGGGCCGGCACAGCAAAAACTGCTTGATTCGATCTGTACTTGTATGTCTAAAATTGATATCTCAAAGATAAAAACGGCCAAAGAAGCAAACGATGTTTTTATGCAATGCTTTACGGCCCATGTGGATCTTTTGGCCGATGTGGCTAAGGAACAAAACGCGGAATTTACCGATGATGAGGCTATGAACCGGATAGGTACAGAAATAGGCAAAAATTTAATCAAACGCAATTGCTCGTCATTTGTAAAATTGGCGGTGATTATGGGACAAAAGGATGGGAATGAAGCCACGCCGGAGCAAACAACTACCGGAGTATTAAAACGAATAGATAACAAAGGGTTTAATTATATAGTTTTAACTGACAATACCGGCAATGAAAAATCTTTTATCTGGCTTCGTCAGTTTCCGGGGTCAGAAAACTTCATGAATGGAGTTGCTAAATACGCCGGAAAAAAAGCAAACATCAAGTGGCAGGAGATAGAGGTATATCTGCCACAGGCTAAAGGTTATTATAAAGTAAAAGAAATTTTAAGTATTGATATTTTATAAATAATGATCATTAAACTTAACTTATGAAGTTTATCTTTATAGCCGTAGTTAACATGTAAATCATTTTTTATGGAATTTATAGACCTTGAATATCAAGATGCAGCAATACCGGCCTATAACAACAACATGGTGATGGTAGTGCCCGGTGAAGACGACGAGTTTGAAAGCGATTGGAACGATGAGGATGATGATTTGGATAATCAATTAGACGATCTGCATGAAATTCAGGTAGATGATGATCTGGGTGAACCCGATCCGGAGGATGATTACCCTCAGCCCGATGACGATGATGAATAAGCCGGAATAGTTTAATTACATAATCATTCCATCGGCACTTTAACTTCAGGCATTTTCTTGCTAACTTCGTAGCTGTGGATAATTTTATTGTTTCGGCCCGTAAATACCGCCCGGCTACTTTTGAAACTGTTGTTGGTCAGCAACATATAACCAACACGCTTAAAAACGCTATTAGAAATAATCAGCTGGCGCAGGCATTTTTATTCTGCGGGCCGCGTGGTGTGGGTAAAACTACCTGCGCGCGTATCCTGGCTAAAACTATCAACTGTACCAATTTACTCCCTAACGGCGAAGCTTGCGGCGAGTGTGCTTCATGCAAGGCATTTGAGAATGGCAACTCCTTTAACGTTCATGAGCTGGATGCCGCTTCAAACAACTCGGTTGATGATATCAGGAGCCTTATTGACCAGGTACGGATACCACCACAGGCCGCACGTTACAAAGTCTATATCATTGATGAGGTGCATATGTTGTCGCAGGCGGCTTTTAACGCCTTTCTGAAAACGCTCGAAGAACCGCCTCATTACGCCATATTCATACTGGCCACTACCGAGAAACATAAAATACTGCCTACTATACTTTCGCGCTGCCAGATATTTGATTTTAACCGTATCCGGGTGGAGGATATGGCTGCGCACCTGGCCTCTATTGCCGGTAAAGAAAATATCAGCTATGAACCCGATGGCTTACATATTATAGCGCAAAAAGCGGATGGCGGTTTACGTGACGCCTTGTCTATGTTTGATCAGATCGTTAGTTTTTCTGGTGGCAAGGTGACTTATCGTTCGGTAATTGACAACCTGAACATACTTGATTACGATTACTATTTCAACATCACCGATAGCCTGTTACAGGAAGATACAGGCAAAGCGCTGTTGTTTTTTGACGAGATATTATCACGGGGCTTTGATGGAGCTCACTTTATAGCCGGTCTGTGCGAGCATTTCCGGAATTTGCTGGTGACTAAAGATCAATCAACTTTAAAGTTACTTGAGGTAAGCGAGGGTATCAAAAACAAATACCTGCAGCAATCGCAAAGTAGTCCGGTATCGTTCCTGCTTTCGGCTATGAATATTGCCAACCAATGCGATATCAATTATAAGCTGAGTAAAAATCAAAGGCTCCAGGTTGAGCTCGCATTGCTTAAGATGTGCCACTTATCTTCGGCATTTAATATGGTAGCTTCGCCGCTTACAGCAACATCCGCCGCAGACGGGTCATTAAAAAAAAAACCTGATACCTCAGCAGTAACAACACCAGTACAAGCTAACAAAATAGTTAACGAATCGCCGGTATTGAGTGATACACCGCTATCTTATAATACCACAAAACCACAAACCGTTGAAAATAAACAGGTAGCAGAATTAAAAGAACAACCGTCTGCCGAGAAGCCAAAAATATTTATACCCTCCCCAAGCCTGGGTTCGTTATCCATAAAAATACCCTCGCTTACCGATACCGGCAAAACGCCTGAAGAAGAAGCCGATGAGGAAGACCCTTATTTGAAAGGTGATGACCGGGAGGATTTTACCATGGATAACTTTTTACAATGCTGGAGCGATTTTGCCGCCAAGATCAAAACCGATGGTAAAAAAAACCTGGTAACCATATTTATAGCCAATGCCCCGCGAATGCTTAAGCCTTATGAGTTTGAGATAGTAGTGGGTACCAAATTGCAGGAAAATTTATTTAAAGAAGAAAGGCCCGCTTTGCATAATTATCTGCGGGGCCGCTTAAAAAACTTTACCATTGAAGTAAATGCACGTGTAGATGAACAAGAGGTGGTAAGAAAACCATATACAGCGATAGAAAAATTTCAGTACCTGGCTGCCCGTAATCCGCAGCTCGTGGACCTCCGCAACCGCTTTAATCTTGATTTTGATTAGGAGATTAGTGAGTTGTGAGTGAAGAATAGTAAGAAAACTCACAACTCATCACTCACAGCCCAAAACTTATTTTAAAAATTCCGAATCATTTTTAGGATAACCTTCTTCATCCAGATCGTCACGGTCATCTTCCGGAGTGTGTGCTAATGCAGAATCTGCAGGGTCTACCTCTACAATATCGCCCTCGTCAATGTGCATGCCAAGATCGTCAACATCTGTTTCCAATGATCTTTTTCCGGCATATTCGTCATCGGTATCGTCATAGGGGTTGGCCTCGTCATAAGTGGAATTCATATCGTTACCATTTTTAACCGAGGTTTTGTACGGGTCAGGATGATCATAATCCGGATCGTTGCTTTTTACATCATATTCAAAGCTATTATCATCAGGGTTGTAATTAAGGTTTTCCGTGTCGATGGTTTCGCCTAATTCATCCTTTAATGTTCTGTCCCGATCGGCGCTATTATCATTTAAAGCGTCATCGTCTTCATAATCATCATCAAATCCGGGGTTTATATTTTGATTGTTCATCGTTTTTTGCTTTGATTAAATATACCAAAAAACCTTGCCAAAATTCAAAAAGAGCAATTAATAATATATCTGTTTGCGGTACGATATAACACGGCCTATGGCCACTTTTATGCCCAGGCTTAACTGTGTAAACGCGTCTTTATAGCGGCCGGTCTTGTATCCGTCAAGGTTATCATCTAATACCTTGTTGTATTGATAACCCAGGTCTATTTTGATGCTGGGTTCATTGTACTGGTTAAACAACTTTATCTCGTAGCCCAGCCTTATGGGTATATAAGGTATCTGACTGTTATTATCACCCGGAGCTTGAACACCTGCCGGCAATGTGTTATCTCCTCCCCTTTTTACATGGTTCACCAGATACCCAATACCTGTTGAAATGTAAAGGCCTTTAAACGCATTGGCTACCTGACTCTGTGAATAATCTATCACCTCTCCGGCCTGCAGCTGCACCCTTAAGCCAAAGGCCCAGAAATGATTTTCAAATGTACGGCCATAGCCCAGACTGGGGTCACCGGCTTTAAGCTTACCAAATTGGCCTTCGACAACATAGTTTACAAATGGGCCATGGTTATATGTAAAATTAAACTGGGCAGATGGCGTGTATTTTAAAGCCTTGGTTACATCTGTACTGATAGGATAATTGAGACCGACCGCGGCGCCAACATCATATTGTGCATAGTCGTAACCTAATTGGGCTTTTGCTAAAAATGCGGCTGTACATAAAATAAACGTGAGGGCTGTTCTTAATATCAGTTTTGTCATAAATAGACATTAGGGGGCTATTAATTGGCAATCTGTTTTAATTACCAACGTTGAGTTTCATCAAAATAGTATCTGTGCCTGCAAACACAATAAACTTGCCATAATAAACAGTTAGTCAAAACTAAATCAATAAATTTCATTTGCTATTAATGGAAATGGTAAAGTCTATTTAATATATTTGAAGCCATTAAAATAAAAAACAACAACATCAGGTATGTCAAAAATTAAAGTAGAAAATCCGGTAGTTGAACTGGATGGAGATGAAATGACCCGAATTATCTGGAAATTTATCAAAGACAGGTTGATAATTCCTTATCTTGATCTTGATATCAAATATTATGATCTGGGTATCGAGTATCGTGATGAAACTAATGATCAGGTTACTGTTGATGCCGCAAATGCTATTCTAAAATATGGCGTAGGTATTAAATGTGCCACTATTACACCTGATGAAGCCCGTGTAGAAGAGTTTGGTTTAAAACAAATGTGGAAATCGCCAAACGGAACTATCCGCAACATTTTGGATGGTACCGTTTTCCGTGAACCCATTGTAATGTCCAACGTACCGCGCCTGGTTCCTAACTGGACTGCCCCTATATGTATTGGCCGTCATGCATTCGGCGATCAGTACCGTGCTACCGATTTTGTTACTAAAGGAAAAGGTAAACTAACCGTAACTTTTACTCCCGAAGATGGTGGTGCAGAGCAATCATACGAAGTGTATAATTTTAAGGGCGATGGTGTAGCCTTAACTATGTATAACACGGATGAATCTATCAAAGGATTTGCACACGCCTGCTTTAACCAGGCATTAATGAAAGGCTGGCCTTTATATTTATCAACCAAAAACACCATCCTGAAAAAATACGATGGTCGTTTTAAAGATATTTTTGAAGCGATTTATCAGCAGGATTACAAACAAAAATTTGCTGAGGCCGGTATCACTTATGAGCACCGTTTAATTGATGATATGGTTGCATCTGCTTTAAAGTGGAACGGTAACTTTGTATGGGCTTGTAAAAACTATGACGGCGACGTACAATCAGATACCGTAGCGCAAGGTTTTGGTTCATTAGGTTTAATGACCTCTACCCTGGTTACACCAGATGGTACCGTTATGGAAGCCGAAGCTGCGCATGGTACAGTAACCCGTCACTACCGCGAGCACCAGGCTGGTAAACCAACTTCAACAAATCCTATCGCTTCTATCTTCGCATGGACAAGAGGTTTGGAATTCCGTGGTTTGTTGGATAACAACCAGGAATTGGTAAACTTCTGCAAAACTTTAGAGCAGGTTTGTATCGAAACTGTTGAAAGCGGCAAAATGACCAAGGATTTGGCCATCACCATTAAGCCAAAGGTTGAACATGGTACAGATTACCTTTACACCGAAGAATTTTTAGCTGCAATTGACGAAAACCTGAAAGTTAAATTAGGTAAATAAGCAATAGTTAAAACTATAGGAAAACCCGCTCTTTACTAGCGGGTTTTTTTGTGCCTATAAGTTTTTAGTAAAAAAAGCTGAATCGGTTTACCTGTTTCTTTTTTAACTACTAACTTAGCGATATAAAAACAAAACCGATGTCAGCATTATATCCGTTAAAATTTAAAACTATTTATAAAGACAAGATATGGGGTGGTCAAAAGATCAAAACCTATTTACATAAAGATTTTGGTTCGTTACCAAACTGTGGCGAAACCTGGGAAATATCGGGTGTAAAATCTGATGTATCTGTAGTTGATGATGGTGCGCTCGCAGGTGAGTCGCTTGCCGATCTGCTGGAGAAATATCAGGGCGAATTGGTAGGTGAAAAAGTTTACGCGCATTTTGGTAATATATTCCCTTTGCTGGTAAAATTTATCGATGCCAATGAAGATCTGTCTATCCAGGTGCACCCGAATGATGAACTGGCCAAAAAGCGCCACAATTCATTTGGAAAAACCGAAATGTGGTATGTAATTGAAGCCGACCCGGGTTCAACACTGATAGCGGGTTTTAATCAGGAACTTACTGAGCAAATTTATCTTGATAAATTTAATAACGGGCATCTTACCGATATTTTGAATAAAGAAGATGTTACAGCGGGCGATGTGTTCTTTTTACCGGCAGGCAGGGTACATACCATTGGTAAAGGTTTGCTAATCGCCGAAATTCAGCAAACATCTGATATCACTTACCGTATATATGATTTTGACCGGGTTGATGATAAAGGCAACAAGCGCGAACTGCATACTGAAGAAGCCCTGGCCGCTATCGACTATAAACATTACCCAGAGTATAAAACCAAATATCAGCCTAAAAAAGACGAAACGGTAAAACTGGTTACTTGCCCGTACTTTACAACCAACCTGCTTGATTTTACACATGGTACTTCTAAAGATTACTCAGCATTGGATTCATTTGTGATCCATGTGTGTGTGGAGGGGGATTATACTATCAAGTACAATGAAGAGGCATACACTGTAAAAATGGGTGAATGCATCCTGCTACCTAAAAACATTGACCAGGTTGAGCTGGAAACAACCGGTGGCTTTAAAATACTGGAAAGTTATATTGAATAGTATAGCAATGAGTACAGGTACCATATTAAAGTACCTGTACTAAATTCTTCTACTGTCTTGCTAATCCTGGCAAATCTTTGAAGATCTTTTGAAGTTGCTGAATATCCACCGGTTTGTAGATATAATCGGAAATTGAAGCGATATTTCTCGCACGGTCAATATCATGCGAGTCAATAGAAGAGCTAAGCATGTAAACGGAGATTTTTTTCCCCAGTTGTGATTTTATTTCCTCAAATTCTTTCATAAATTCCCACCCGTCCATTACCGGCATAACAATGTCCAGAAATATGATATCCGGTAAATCACCGGCGTTATTTGGATCTCTTAAATAGGTAATAGCTTCATTACCATTGCTAAAATTAGTAACCTGAGCGTTCAGTTCTTTTATACTAAGTAGCTTTTTAAATCCGTAAACGTAAATTTCATTATTATCAATAATACAGGCACTAACAGGAGGACGGGCTATGATCATTTATCAGTTTAAATTATACCAGTTTAATGGTAAATTTAGTGCCAATATTTACCGTACTTTCAATTTTGATGCTACCGCCAAGTGCCTCAACCTGGTTACGGGTAATAAATAAGCCTATACCTTTGGCATCTGGATTTTGATGAAATGTTTTGTACATTCCAAAAACCTTATCACCATACCTGTCAAGATCTATTCCTATGCCATTATCTTCAAATATCAGGTAAATGTGGTTTCGCTCTTTTAATGTATGGCACTTGATATGGGGCTGCCTGTCCGGATGACTGTATTTTAGCGCGTTTGTAAGCAGATTTTGTAAAATACTCTCCATATAAGCCGGTATATAGCTTATTTGTGGACACTGGCTAAAATCATATTCTATGCGGGCATTAAACGCTTCTATATTATTTTTTATAGCCGATTGAATGTTGTTAAAAATAGCCTCAAAGTTAATTATACTCCGCTCATTGGTAATTTCGGTCTGTATCTTAACAATTTCGTTCAGGTGTTCGATAGTAGCGTTTAAACTACCGCTGATCGATTTAATATGCGCGAAGATCTCCGTACGATCCTCTGCCAATTCTGTTTCTTCATACAGATTTACCATGAATTGCAGATTACCCGTATGCGAACGCAGATTATGTGATACGATATAAGCAAAATTTTGCAGGCGCCTGTTTTGATCAGTCAGCAAATTGAGGGATGATTCCAGACTCAGTCCTTTACGTTTATTGCTGTCGATATCCTGTAAAATACCCCTTATTGTAACGCATTTGCCATATTCATTAATAATAGGCACACCTTTGGCCCGTACCCATATCACGTGGTTTTTAGCTGTTCTGAATAACAGTTCCAGGTCATAGGGTTGGCAAAATTCCAGCGCGTTATTAATGGCGTTTTGGACAACAGGGCGATAGGGCGGTTCAAAAAAGCTTACCGCTTCTTCAATGCTGAGTTTTATTTCGGTTTGCAGCTCAAAAATATCGTATATCTGCTTGGATAAAGTTAAATTAAGGGTAGCAGCATCAATTTCCCAACTACCTAATTTAGCTATCTTAATAGTATCGTCGTAATGCTGATCATTGCGCGCGGCCTTCAGTTCAGCTTGTTTATACAGATTAATATTGATAATGGAACCATAAATGATCTGTCCACTTTTATCATATTGCTTTTTGATAGTGCTTTCAAACCAATGATACCCTGATGACTTGGTAAGTAATCTTATTTGAATAGGTTTAGCAGGATTAGTATTCAGATCATTTAAAGCGTTCAGAAAAACAGCTTTGTCCTGGTGATATAAAAGGTGATCAAAGAAAATGTGATTGGAGCATTCAATTTCATTGGATTCATATCCTAAAATACTATAAAAACCTGCCGACCATTTAATGACCCTTGTATTAATATTATATTCCCAAATACCTGCATTAATGTTATCAATTATTTGAGCAAGATGCAGCCTGCTGTCATCAGAAAACTTATCCTCAGAAAAACTCATATAAATCAATACCTACTCATTTATTTGATAACAACATGCTCTCTATAAGAAAATTATGTGCCATAATTTAAAATCACGGAAATTACAACCATACGTTGTGTGTGTTTTTTTTCTGATCGGCAGTATTAAGTCTAAATTAACAGACTTCAAATATAGTATTTGAAATTATATAAACAACTCTAATACTGGCAATTAGCAAATAAACTTTCTTGTATTAAAATATTGTCATTTGAATGGGTCAATGGCTCAAAATAGTTGATTTGGACCACGTTTGATTACAGTTTGCCTGCATTTAATTGTAAAAAGATATTACAATTATGATTTGAGCCCTGATTTTTTTAAAAAATGTTCATAATGGCATTGCCGAAGAAAAATTGAGACGCAAATGTGATATTTTTTAGAAGAATGTCCTGTTTTTTATCCGTTTTTGCGTCAATAATAAATTATAGTTATCGGGGTGTTAGTTCTGCCAGCGCATTAGAGGCAGTCCATTTGGCTGCTTTGTGTTCTTGCTTTGAAATATTTCGAGCTGTTTGTATAGCTATCATTCTTAACACATCATTCCTCTTCCCGATCTGCCTAAGAGCCCAATTCACCGCTTTTTTCACAAAATTTCGGTTATCCCAAGCCTCTCGCTCAATAACCGGCATTAGTGCTATAAATACCTCATTAACAGCTTTTTTATCATGCACTGCATATTCAGCCATAAGCACAAAACCAGCGCGTTTTATAAATTCCGCTTCGTTAGTGCTAAACTCAAGTGCCTTGCTCATGGCAAAAGGGGTACGGTCAAACAGGTTGCCGCATACCTGATCACATAGGTCCCATGAATAAAAATCTTTTGTCCAGTTGTCTATCTGCTCTTGGGTAACCTGGGCGGGGTCATCAATTAACGATGCCAGCAGGCGCGCCTCGTGCAAACCTGTAGCCCAAAGGTCAAGAGCAAGTTGATGATCTTTTTTAATGGCTTTGGCCAGCTTGCGCAGTTCAGGAAGACGAACGCCTATAGCTTTTGTATTATCAATGCCATAACGCTGCATACCAACCAAATAGGCCGCATCGGCCTTTTCTTTCAAAAACCCAATAACCTCATCAACATCCTCCATCATCAATTGGTGATGCTTTTGCTTTGCAGCTTGTTATGAATATTAACAACCTCCAGCAAGGCTGCAGAACAGTAAAATGGATGTAATTCCATCACCAGGCTACCTGCTTTTATAGCGGGATCGGTTTCGGTTAGTTTTTTGGCTTCCTCAAGCGTTTCTACATTGAAAATAAATATCCCCCGGATAGGCTGATTATCCAGAAATGGGCCTGCCACTACCAGTTTTCCCTCTGCTGCCAAACGACCAATGTTTTTTAAATGTGCCATTTGCAATTGCACGCGTGCCGCTGAATCTTTGAGCTGGGTTGGACCTTCCTTTAAAAAGGCAAGTACATATTTTTTCATTCCGTACTGATCGGCACCCAGTTTTTTGGCAAGCGCGGCGTCATAAACAGGTTTAGCGGTATCTTGTGCAAAGCAGTTGATGCTGAAAGCAATAATAGCCAAGAAGAGAATAAGCTTTTTCATCTTAATATACATTTAGGTTCTATCAAATATAAAAAACAGGCAGCTTTACCCGGTAAATTATTGATACTATTAATTTACCAGGTAAAGCTGTCTTTATCATGACTAACGGCCATTCTTAAAATATGGCCAGGAATGTATCATTGAATATTATATAACCACCATACGGAGTCAGGATAATCCCGTGCTGATTTACAATATTCATAATCAGGATCGATGGTTTACAACTATAAAGGAGTTATGAAGGGCAAACGTATTTAAGATCGTCTGCACTTATTTATTACATAATTCACTATTGATCTGACGAATAAGCGACACTTTAACTATAAATCACAAAAAAAATTAATCTTTTTCACTTTATAATCAATTTAAAGGAAGCGTTTCTACAGGGACATCCCAATGGGCGACGACCAGTTCAAAACGTCGCTGTTCAGCTTTTATATAACTATCCTGATCAGGGAAAAGTTGTTTTTTGTAGGGATCGACAATACTGTAGTCTAATGCCAGATGCTCCGTTTTAAAAGTAAGTATCACTTTAAAATCCCAGCGGGTGTCCTCTCCGCTATGTATGATCGGCACTTCGGCTTTAATACTCAATATATCTCCTTTTTCCTGTAGCTTTTTAAGTAGCGGATAATGATTCTTTTGCCAAAGCGTGATAAACTCATCAGCATGTCCCCACTTCAGTTTGTAATAGTTCTCTATGGTTAGCGGCTTTTCCTGGGCAAAGGCCATATTGCCACATATTAACAGCAGCAACAGTAATAGATTTTTTTTCATTGTTTCATTGTTTTTGAGGCGTGGGGACGGATTCGAACCGTCGTAAAAGGTTTTGCAGACCTCCGCCTAAACCACTCGGCCACCCCGCCTTAAAGCTATCTGTAAATAGCACAGGCATGCAGTATTTAAATCCTTACATCAGTAAACCGATTAAAGAAAATAAAAGCAGGAGTTACAACAAGCACCAAGAATTTTAATAGGGGCTGATTGTACATGGGGTGATTGATATGGCAGCAAAGCAGGCAATTGTAGTAACATGATATATTATTAATTATGCTAGCAAATATAATTATTAATTTAATAATATACTATATCTATAGAATTTATAGATTATTAATTATATACCTTTTTTTGACCACTCGTGTATAAAACTTTGTACTGCCGGCTGGGTTAACTACGGCTCTTGTTGTATAGCATCACTGCGGAGCAAGTTGTACCAACCGGTTTAAGCAGGTCGGGCATCACTTCATTGGTCGGAATCTTGCTCTGATTATTCTTGATTGGTAGCATAACCAACACATAAGGCCTGCCCGAGGCAACGAGCCATTTAAGGTAAAACTTAAAAGAAGCACCATTTGCTCAATACCCACAACTCCAGATTTTACGGCATTGGTATATGTGTGGGATTAAACTGGATCAGATCGACTGATTCAAAGTCCATTAACTTTTCCCGACTCACACAGTCCCCTACAATATCCAAAAATCCTAGAGAGTGGATCTTTAAAGATCTATAAAAGGATAGATTATTCGCTAACTTTCCCTCCCGGATAACAACTATCGGCAAACCTTTATTTATCCCTGCGGAACAGCTTTAGCCTTAAGCCAAGTTCAAGGGCACCGGTGGTATACCCAGCAAGCTTTCCGGTTTCCAGATTATAAGTAAAGTTAAAAGCAAAGGCCTTTTGGTCAAACACCAAACCAAGCCCAGTGCTTTGATTGCTATGATATATGGCCTGCAACGATACAAAGTAGTTGCTCATGGTAAAATTAAAACCGGCATCAACAATATCCTTTGCACCTTTAATTTTCCGATATGCGGTAAGTGGTTCAATCAACAAATCGGTGTAACCGCTGCTTACGTATATTTTATAACTGGCGGCGGCAAAAAATTCCACACGGTCCACATCGATACGTTCGATAGAGTTTTTGAAAAAGGCAGCTTTTAAATTGGGGATAGCCCCTTCTAAAAATAAATTATCGCTGGTGTATGCTATACCAAAATCTCCATCTACGTAAGGTTTAGCCTGGTTGTACCGGGCTATCTGTTCATCTGTTTCATCGCCTACAATCTTGTTCATGTCAATACGGCCATCGTTAACGCCCAATGAAAGACCAAAATTCAATTTCTGATTCCTGTCGCTAAGCGGCAGGTGATAGGCGTAGGTGCCCATGGCGCGGGTTTGCCTAAGCAAACCCGACTGATCGTCTGTAATATTCAACCCCAATCCAACCCTATCTGTAGCCTGGTAATCGGCGGTAAGTGTTTGTGATTTTGGTGAACCCGGAAATGTGTTCCATTGCTGGCGATAGCCTAAATTAATATTCAACCCCTGATCCAGCCCGGCCATAGCAGGATTGATCAAATACCTGTTCTGGAAATACATGGATTGAAAAGGATTTAACTGTGCCCTGCTGTACATAGAGAAGCATGTAAGCAGCGCCATTAACAGCAAAGCCTTTTTGAATTTTATATTATGATGTTGTTGAAGGTTTTTCATTTTATTTATAATTTCTTTTGATCTGCGGTTTTTCCTGTTTATCTGATTCTGGTTATTTTACCTGTCGTGGATAATGGTGATAAATCCTTTAAACTGACGTTTTTGCGGCCCCAGGTCAACAATGTAATAGTACGTTCCCTCTGTAAGCGGAGCGCCGCCATAAGTGCCGTTCCAATCATTAGTGTAACCATGCTTGGTGTAAACTGTACGTCCCGCCTTATCAAAAACAGTAACCGTGTTATTAGGGAAAAGCTGGATATCAGCTATCACCCAGGTATCATTCTTACCATCGCCATTAGGGGTAAGTATATTACTGGCAACAATATTCCTTTGATCTTCACCCCTGTAAATAACCAGTGTGTAGGTATTTTTAGTGATATGATCCTGAGCGGTTACCAGGATACTAATGGTATTATTACCTACATTAAGCGGAATGAAGAATGACTGCCTGTCATTTGGTGCCGATGATCCGTTAATGGTCGCCGTAGCCGTTGGGTCAAAAGTGAGTGTGAGACGTACTCCCTGTATCTCATTATCGACCTGAGCGTTATAGCTAAAATTGTCCGAATTAAATGAAGGTGTTAAGGTACCGGATGTTGGAACCAGGTTAATCAGCTTAGCATTGCTAAGTGGTATAACCGTTAATTTGCCCGGTACATAATTAAATGAATAATTAGCTGATATCGCACCGCTTGCCGTAATAGGATATGAACCTGGCAATGAATTAGAATTAGCCACTGTAGCCAACACTGGTAACTTGGTCAATGCCGTCTGATCATCACCATTTACAAAACCGCTGTAAACCGCAGTGAACGCTGGATTGGCGACTCCATATAAACGGCTTTTATTTTCAACCGTAATCGTTAGCGTAGCTTTATTAACGGTTAATGTTCCGGATACGTAAACAATTTGATAATTGGTGCTGGCGGCCCCGCTTACCGATATAGGATAAGTTCCAGCTGCGGACAATGGTGTTGCGGTTGTGGTCACAATTGGCTGTGTAGTTAAGTTACTATTATTTTCACCATTCACAAATCCACTATAGCTGATGTTCAGTGCAGGGTTAGCCGAGCCGTAAATTTTCCTGGCATTATTAGCGGTAATAGTGAGCGTTCTTAGCGTAATAGTGAGGTTAGCTCCAACATAAGTGAGTGTATAATTACCGTTGAGCGCCAGACTGCCTTGCTGAATAGCGTAAGTACCTACCTTTTCTCCGGCCACACGGGTAAGTGCACCAGTAAATTTATCGGTGCCTACTAATGCTCCATTAGTGATGGTATAAGTTAGTGCCGGATCAATAGCACCGTAAACCTTCGTTTGTGCATTGGCGGTAACTGTGATAGCCGCTTTGCCAATAGTCAGATTAGCACCAACGTACGTCAGCGTATAATTGGCATCGAGTGCCAGTGTACCTTGTTGGATAGCGTATATGCCCACCTTTTCACCGACTGCACGGGTAAGTGCACCGCTAAATTTATCTGTACCTACCAATGTACCATTAGTGACCTTGTAGGTAAGTGCCGGATCAGCTGCGCCATAAACTTTAGTTTTTGCGTCAGCAGTAACTGTAATAGCTGCTTTGCCGATACTAAGGTTAGCACCAATATAAGTGAGTGTGTAATTATTGCTAAGAGCCAGACTGCCTTGCTGAATAGCATAAACTCCCACGTTTTCACCGGCAGTACGGGTAAGCGCACCGGTAAATTTATCAGCCCCCACTAATCCACCGGTGGTGATCTTGTAAGTCAACACCGGATCGGCCGCACCATAAGTTTTGGTTTGGGCATCAGCAGTTACGGTGATCGCCTCTTTGCTAATGGTAAGGTTAGCGCCTACATAAGTAAGGGTATAATTGCTGCTAAGCGCCAGCGTACCTTGTTGAATAATATATATGCCTGCGTTTTCGCCTGCTGCACGGGTTAATGTGCCTGTAAAGTTATCCTTGCCAACCAAAGCACCGGTCGTGATCTTGTAGGTGAGCAGAGGATCAGCTGTACCATAAATTTTGTTTTGGGCATCAGCAGTTACTGTAATAGCTGCTTTACCGATGGTTAGGTTAGCACTAACATATGTCAACGTATAGTTGCCGTTAAGAGCCAGAGTTCCCTGCTGAATAGCGTAAGTACCCACATTTTCGCCGACTGCACGCGTTAAAGCTCCGGTAAATTTATCCGTACCTATTAACCCTCCGGTCGTGATCTTATACGTCAGCACCGGATCTGCCGCACCATAAACTTTGGTTTGCGCATCCGCAGTTACAGAGATCGATGCTTTGCCGATAGTAAGGTTTGCACCAACATAGGTTAGTGAATAATTGCTACTGAGTGCCAAAGTTCCTTGCTGAATAGCATAAGCGCCAACATTTTCACCAGGAACACGAGTCAGCCCACCAGTAAATTTATCTGTACCTACTAATGCACCGGTTGTGATATTATAAGTCAGTGCCGGATCAGCCGTACCATAAGTTTTGGTTTGCGCATTGGCCGTTACGGTGATGGCGGCTTTACCAATGGTTAAATTAGCGCCTACATAAGTGAGCGTATAGTTATTGTTAAGCGTTAAAGTGCCTTGTTTAATAGCATAGACACCTGCGTTTTCACCCGCATCACGGGTAAGCGTACCGGTAAATTTATCTGTACCTACCAGGGCTCCTGTCGTCACTGCATAAGTCAAGTTCGGATCGGCCGCACCATAAACCTTATTTTGCGCATTGGCTGTTACGGTGATGGCTGCTTTGCCAATAGTAAGATTGGCACTTACATAAGTAAGCGTATAATTATTGTTAAGCGCCAAAGTACCTTGCTGAATGGCATAAGTACCCACATTTTCTCCTGCCACACGGATGAGCGCACCGGTAAATTTGTCCGTACCTACCAGGGCTCCGGTAGTCACTGCATAAGTCAGGGCCGGATCAGCTGCACCATAAACTTTGTTTTGTGCATTGGCCGTTACAGTGATAGCAGCCTTGCCTATAGTGAGGTTAGCACCCGCATAGGTCAGCGTATAGTTGCTGCTAAGTGCCAGCGTTCCTTGTTGAATGGCGTAAGAGCCTACATTTTCGCCTGTGGCACGGGTCAATGAGCCGGTAAAGGTATCCGCAAATTTTAACGCTCCGCTGGTGATCTTGTAGGTCAGTGCCGGATCGATAGCTCCATAAACCTTGTTTTGCGCATCAGCAGTAACGGTAATAGCAGCTTTGCTTATGGTTAAATCAGCGCCCACGTAGCTGAGCGTGTAGTTGCTGCCAAGCGCTAATGTACCTTGTTGAATAGCGTAAATGCCCACGTTTTCACCGGCGGCGCGGGTTAACGTACCTGTAAAATTATCTGTTCCGACCAATGCCCCGCTGGTAATTTTATAAGTCAGTGCAGGGTCAGTTTCACCGTAAATTTTATTTTGTGCATCGGCGGTGACGGCGATAGCCGCTTTGCCGATCGCCAGGTTGGCTCCTACATAAGTTAGCGTATAATTGCTGCTAAGTGCCAGGGTACCTTGCTGAATAGCGTAGGCTCCAGCATTTTCACCGGGTGCACGTGTCAACACACCGGTAAATTTATCAGTACCTACCAATGTACCGCTCGTGATCTTATAGGTCAGTACGGGATCAACTGTCCCGTAAACTTTTGTTTGTGCATCAGCCGTTACGGTGATTGCCACTTTACCAATGGTTAGATTAGCGCCAACGTAAGTCAGCGTATAATTACTGTTGAGCGCCAGGGTACCTTGTTGAATAGCATAAGTACCTGCGTTTTCACCTGCCAAACGGGTCAGCGCACCGGTAAAGGTATCCGCAAATTTTAGTGCTCCGCTGGTAACTTTGTAAGTCAACGCCGGATCGGCTGCACCAAAAGCTTTATTTTGTGCATCAGCGGTTACGGTGATAGCCTGTTTACCTATGGTTAGGTTAGCGCCTGCATAAGTGAGGTTATAATTGCTGCTAAGCGCAAGGGTACCCTGCTGGATAGCATAGGTTCCTGCATTTTCGCCCGCAGCGCGGGTAAGTCTTCCGGTAAAGGTATCCGCAAATTTTAACGTTCCGGCCGTGATCTTGAAGGTTAATGCCGGATCGGCTGCGCCATAAGTTTTATTTTGTGCATCGGCGGTTACTGTGATGGCTGCTTTGTTTATCGTGAGGTTGGCACCTGCATAAGTCAGCGTATAATTGCTGCCGAGCGCCAAAGTACCCTGCTGAATAGCATAAGTACCAGCGTTTTCACCGGGTGCCCGGGTAAGTGCGCCGGTAAATGTATCCCCAGGTGCCAATGCGCCACTGGTGATCTTATAGGTTAATACCGGATCAACATCGCCATAAGTTTTGGTTTGCACATCAGCGGTTACGGTAATGGCCGTTTTGCCAATGGTGAGGTTAGCGCCTACGTAAGTAAGGCTATAATTACTGCTGAGTGCCAGGCTACCTTGCAGAATAGCGTAAGTTCCTGCACTTTCACCCGGGGCACGGGTAAGCGAGCCGGTAAATGTATCGGCAAATGCCAGCCTTCCGCTGGTAATACTGTAGCTCAGGAACGGATCTGCAGCGCCGAAAGCTTTGGTTTGCGGATTGGCGGTAACGGTTACATCGGCCTTATTAATGATAAAGTTAGCGGTAACAAAAGTGAGCGTATAGTTATTATTGAGCGCCAGGCTTCCCTGCCTGATGGCATAAGTACCCGCATTTTCGCCCGGTGCACGGGTAAGGGAACCGGTAAATCCATCCGTACCTACCAATGCGCCTGTGGTAATGGCATAGGTTAAAGTAGGGTCAACGTTGCCATAAATTTTATTCCCCGTATTGCCAGTAACCGTAATAGCCGCTTTGCCTATGGTAATATCCCCGGCAACATAGGTGATGGTATAATTCGCCGGATTAAACGTACCACCTGTAGCAGCACCTGGCACTATGGCACCGGTATAGGTATTTACCGCGGCCCCTGCTGCTGCACCAGTTCCGTAAGTGAGTGTTACACTGCCAATGGTTTCGGTACCCGCCAGTCCGGTTGACGTGAAAGCTATAGAACCTGCGCCGCTGGTAAGGGTTTGTCCGTATGTTTTGGTTTGGTTACTCGCGGTAATGGTTAGGGCAGCCTTGTTCACCGTTAAAGTGCCTGGCTTATACGTAAAAGTATAGTTATGTGCTGCCGCGCCGCTCGGTGTTATTGGATAAGTACCTACCGGCGAATTGGTCACTGCCGGCGTTGTTAAGGTAGGAGCCGTAGTTAAACTTGCGGCATTATCTGTGCCTACAAAGCCGCTATAGCTTACGCTCAGGAGCGGAATACCAGCGCCGTAAATTTTATTGGCATCATTGGCGGTTACGGTTAGCGTTGCCGGATTTACCGTTAGTGTGCCTGGCTGATAAACAATGGTATAGTTTGATGATACCGCGCCACTTGCTGTTATGGCATAAGTACCTACAGGCGAGTTTGGTGTTGCTGCAACGCTGATAACGGGCAGTGTGGTTAAGCTGGATGGATCATCAGTACCTACAAAACCGTTGTAGCTTACCGTAAGTGTGGGAATAGCTGCACCGTATATCTTGGTTTTGTTGACTGCTGTTATAGTTAAAATTGCCTGCCCTACGGTGAGTGTACCGGTTGTATAGGTAATATTATAGTTAGCTGCGTTAAAAGTACCACCCGTTGCCGCACTTGGCACGATGGAACCCGGGTAAGGACCTACTGGCGCCCCTGCTGCAGATCCTGCGCCATAAGTAATGGTTACACTGCCTATGGTTTCTGCATTAGCCAACCCGGTTGAGGTAAAATCAACAGAGCCCGGTCCACCGGTAAGGGCAGTTCCAAATGCTTTGCCTTTATTATTGGCAGTAATGGTTAATGCGGCTTTGTTCACCACAATATTGCCAGCTATATAGTTAATAGCATAGTTGGCCGGATTAAATGTACCGCCGTTGGCGGCGCTGGCTGTTATCGACCCGGTATAGGTGTTAACCGCGGCATTGGCGGCAGCACCTGTTCCGTAAGCAAGGGTAACATTGCCAACAGTTTCTGTGCCTACCAAACCGGATGTGGTAAATTCTGTAGCGGTGGCACCGCCGGTAAGGGCCTGGCCGTAAGTTTTGGTTATATTTTTGGCGGTAATGGTCAGTTTTTTAGCGTTAACCGTGCTGGCCACCGTAGCTACATTTACACTGGATACACCAGCGCTGCTCAATATTACATTACCCGAGTAAGTGCCCACATTGGTGTTGGCCGCTAACCTGATGTAAACCGGTGTTGAAGGAATATTTCCAGCTGCACCAATGGTAACCGTCGGTGTAAATGTGGTGTTATCACTACTCACCTCAAAACCGGTTGGTGCGGTAACCAGTATACCGGCGCTAAGATTTACACCCGATACATTGAACGAACCCGAAGCTGAAGCTGTGCCGTAAGTGGTGGTGAAAGCTGATAATGTACCGGTTGTATTGATGGCGGCTGGGGCTATACTTACAGTTTTACTGACTGGATTGCTGCTCAAAGTACCATCATTTACTGAAAAGGTGATGGTCCTGATGTTTGCTGTAGGGGATGCCTGCGTGTTCCTGTAAACTATTGAACGCAACGCGGCCTGCCACTGTGCAGTAGTAGCCGTACCGCTTGCTGATTGCATGGAAAGTATACCGACGAGATTGTTATATGAGCCGGTAATATCACCCGTGGCCCCACTGGCTGTAAACACCAACCTGTCTTCTGCCGAGTGCAAGCCACCGGTAATGGATACTATACCAGAAGCTAAAGTACCACCGTCATCACTCACTGTAATTACCGGATCAACAGCAACATCCGTACCTGAAAATACAGTTGTGCCTGCTGATGCAACTAATACCGGGGCCTGGTTAACCGCGCTGATAGTAAAGTTTGCGGTGGCCGTAGCACAAAGCGACGGGGTTCCGTTATCGCACACCTGGTATTTAAAACTGTCGGTACCAACATATCCCCCATTTGGCGTATAGGTAAAGCTGCCGTCGGCATTCAACACCACGGTACCATTTATAGGAGCGGTTACCAGCGATGCTGTTAGCTGATTGCCATCTGGATCTGTATCATTACTGAGTACATTATTACTGGAACTGGCATTTTGATTAAGTACATAATTATCATTCGCGGCCACAGGAGCAGAATTCGCATGTGTAAGCGTTACGGTAACCGTGTTGCCACTCACCTTACCGTCATTAGCCTTATAGGTAAACTGATCATCAGCCGTACCGGTTGAATTGTAAGTAAAACCGCCGTTTGCCCTTAAGATTAGCGAACCATGTGCCGGGCCGGATACCAATACAGCCGACAGGGCATCGCCGTCGGCATCCGTATCGTTGCCTAAAATGCCAGGAGTAGGAATAGTCAAGGCCACGCCGGTACTAAAGCTATAATTATCAGCCACCGCTACCGGGGCGGCGTTAACATGCGTCAGTGTTACCGTAACCGTGTTGCCATCAACCTTACCGTCATTAACTTTGTAGGTAAACTGATCATTAGCCGTACTGGCTGTGTTGTAGGTAAAACCACCGTTAGCATTTAATACCAGTGAACCATTGGCCGGGCCGGTTACCAATATGGCCGTCAGGGCATCGCCGTCGGCATCCGTATCGTTACCTAAAACGCCCGGAGCAGGAATGGTTAAGGCTACCCCTGTGCTAAAGCTATAATTATCAGCCACCGCTACCGGGGCTGTATTAACAGCAAGCGTAATAAAGGTTTTATCGGCGCCATAAGCAGTACCAATACTATTGGTAGCATAAGCCCTCACATGGTATGTAGTACTACCAGCCAGACCAGGCGCGTTTACAGAAATAGCACCGGTACCTGTGCCATTGGTTATTTTAGTATTAGCAATAGTGGGGTTGGCCGTGGTAGCATAAACTACCCCTTTTTCGTTCACTGTAGCGCCGCCATCGGCAGTTACATTGCCTGATAATGTAGCCGAATTGGAAGTAACCGCAGCCGGGTCGCCCGTGGTTACTGTTGGTAGTACTGCGCCAGTAGAGATAACCACATCATCAATACCAACACCAAAGGCTGCAGGTTTATCAGAGGTAAATCTTACTTCATCGATATTAACAAAGGCTCCTAATTGCGATTCCGGTATATTCACCAGCGCCACTGCGCCGAGGGCTGCTGTTGATGTTGATCCCAATTCGCGCCCACCCTTGTAGGCATGCAGGGTAATTACCTGGTTGCCACTGGCTGCGGCACCTACAGATGTTGGCGTAACCGATATACTCCGCAAGGTAAATAAGGAGCCGGAAGCCGTTAGTATCCGCGCAAAGTTAAATGTTGCATCCGTGCCTACCTTTTGCATGCGGATGAAGGGGTTACCGCCCAGGGCCGAGGTCAATATGCGCTGTTCGCCGGTTCCCTGGCACTGTAATACCCAGCCGTTGGCCACACTGCAATTGGCATTGGTGAGGTTAAGATTGGCGATGACATTGTTATCGGCCAGTATAACACCTGAGGTAGGGAAACATGACCAGTCGAATGTTTGAGCCGAAACCCGGAAGCCGGTTATGATACTTAAAAGGGCAATACAAAAAACGAGTAGATGTTTTTTCATTTGAATAAGGTTGGTAATGATAGGCCGGTATTTATTGTTACCTGCCTTTAATAATTTTATTGTAGCTATTAGTTTGTTTCTGCTGCTGTTGGGGCTAAATTCGGTATGTTGTTTACGAAGCTTTGTCCGCTTTTTAAACCGTAAGCACCGGCAAACCTGGCCGGCACATAATTATTGCCCATTTTAAAAAAGTTAATATTCAATAACCGCTCGCCTTTGCACATCACCGCGAACGTGCGTTTATTAACTATGATAGTACCCGATGGATAAGAATAGTGATTGGCTAAGCCAACGGACGCGTCCAGTATTTTCAGCTCCTGCCCGTTAATAAGTGAAATAGCACCTATATTCCAGGGGGTACAGGCTTTTATGATATCCATAACCTCTGCTGCATCCATCTCTTGCCAGTTAATAAAAACATCTTTCAGCTCAGGTCGCGGGTAATATGCCGCAAGGTTCTCATCCTGTTTAATAAGCGGTAATTTGTTGCCGCTGTTAATTCCATTCAGTACGGCCAGTACGCCTTGTATCTGTAACTGGCCAAACAATTGGTGAATGTTGTCGTAGTTATAATGTGGTTGATTGGGTATATTTTGTCGCCAAATAACAGGGCCGCTATCTAACTGATCTGCAAGCACATGAATGGCCAGTCCAATTTCCTGACCACCATTCCGCAACTGCCAGAAAACCGGCGATGGCCCACGAAATTGTGGTAATGCGCCAAAATGAATGTTATAAGCCCCATAGGGTACTTGTTCCAGGTATTGTGTTTTAACAATATTGCTATAGCCCGAAAAAAAAACAATATCCTGTTGTTGCAACCAGGCATAAAGGTTGGTCTTATCGTGCTCAAAAGTAAGCTCAATGCCAACAGCATTGCAATACCTGATAGTTTCGGGCGCGTTGTTCTCAGGCGCTGTGGAACTACCTACGTAAAGCATAAGCCCTGCTTTCGCCTTATAAGTGGATAAGGCCGAAAGCAGGGGCATATACAGTGTTGTTGAATTGGATACAATACCTATTTTCATCAGTTTACTGAACTGTATATTTTTTAGTTGTTAGTTGCGCGACGGAAATATCCCCTCCAGCGCGATAATAAAAGTTACTGCCAGGTATGGTTCCATATTATCATGTGGCTGGCTTCCGCCGGTTGGGCCGATAGCATTAGGAGCCATAATTGTATTGATACCCGATGCTGCCGTGAAATTTAATGGCGCACCACCAACGTCGGGGTCTGATGATACAGCCAGTACCCCGCTTGTTGGCGAAGGCTGATTACCAGTGTTGGTGCTTGCATTAAGTGAATGAGTGTGTATCGGTATTTGCGTATTTATTAATGTAACGCTTTCTTCGCCACCCAGTTCACCCAGATTTCTGGGGGTTAAACCAGGACCGTTTCCCCAATGCATAGGCGAACGCCCGCGCAGATCGGGTAAGGCAAAAGTGTTTATGCCATCGCCACCATAAGTGGTGCCCAGAATAGCGAAAAGCGCGCTGTACCTTGCAATAGGTAAAAGCTGGCCGTTACAAAGCGCCCAGCCGCGTGGTGCAAAATTGCCGGCAAATAATGAAATAGTACCAAGAAATGGATTGTCCATAATTTTAAGTGATTAGTGATTGGTTGGTTTTGGTTTATTTATTGTAAAAGGTTTTACATTCTTTAAAAAAAGAACATACTACACCAATGCCATACTTAACAAAGCATGACGCTGGTACATAAATGGACTTATCTTAAATTGTAGGGGGGATGCTTTGAGTAATCTTCATAATTTAAAAAGGTTAGGGTTTAATACTAAAGTAAATATAAATACATTTAATATTATTATTCCCAGTTCTTTTTATTCACTTTTTTCATTTTTAATGAAATTCCCTTAAAAAACCAGCCTTAAAATCAATATTTAGTGAACAAAAAAATTAAAATGGCAATAATTCACTATTGTAAGTTATGATAGAAGATATGCTTTCATATTTTAAAGCATTATACTACCTCAGAAATAAGCAGAAATAATATTTCCGTTACAATGCTATATAAGAAAAGCGAAATGTGTTCAAAGATTAACACTTTTCGCTTTTTACAGGCAGGGATGCGTCAACTGGGTTTACTTGCTTACCGGTATTGATGTTCAATTCAAATGTCGGTAATCACTTGGAGCGTAACCTGTTTTGCTTTTGAATAACCTGGTGAAGTGTGAGGGATGTTCAAACCCCAATGTATAAGCAATTTCACTGACTGATTTTTGCGTGCTCCACAATAGCGACTTGGCTTTTTCCACCATTTCCAGATGGATATGTTCCTGTGTGGTTTTACCGGTAAAGCGGTGCAGCAGATCGGATAGGTAATTGGGCGATAAATTCATTCGCGAAGCAAAATAACCTACATTGGGTAAACCAGAATTCATTGGCGTTTCCCCTGCAAAATAATCTTTAATCAGTTTTTCAAACTGCTGCACTACATCGGTATTCACTTTTTCGCGGGAATAAAACTGGCGGTCATAAAAACGGCTGCAATAGTTGAGCAGCAGTTCTATATTAGCCTGGATCAAACCAGTAGTATGCTTATCAATATTCTGTAGGTACTCTTTACGGATATTTTGGATACAGGTGGTCAGGATATCCTTTTCATCCTCAGACACATGTAACGCTTCGTTGGCCTCATATTGAAAAAAGGTATAATCGATCATCTTGCGGCCCAATACACCTGTATTAACCAGGTCCGGATGAAAAAAAAGTCCCCAGCCTTCCTCTATGTTCATATCAGGACTTGCAGTTACAACTTGCCCCGGTGCTGTGAACATTAAAGATCCTTCCCTGAAATCGTAATAAGAACGGCCATACTTCAATGTACCGGTGAACTTCTTACAAAAAATGGTGTAAAAACTTAACCGATAAGTAAGCAGTTCCTTTGGGCGATTTACCTGGTTGCTGCCTACATCAATCACCGTAATTAAAGGGTGTTTTGGTTTGCCTACACCATAAAACTCGTGCAATTCACTGATGGATTCAATATCGACATAGGGTGGCATATGATAAATTTAGTTATTAAGTTACGAATTGACCGTTTAACACATCATTTAATGAAATATCTGCGCATCTGTCGCATATAGTCGGGGTCGCTATTTTGATACTTGGTATCGATAAAGAAGTGAGCATCCGCACCAACTACATAACGCAAGCAACCGGTATCATCGGTGGCTGCTTCATAAATGGTTTGAGCAACTTCTTCGGATGTGGCTTTGCGCAAATGAGCGGCAGCTTCTGCATAATGATTAAAGAATCCGGCAAATATGGGATCATAAGCTGCAATATCATTTTTGATCATATCAACCGCACCACGAAAATTGGTGGCAATACTGCCAGGTTCAACAAGCTTAACAGCGATGCCTAAAGAATGCAGCTCATGCGCAAGTGATTCGGAAAGCCCTTCCACAGCGAATTTAGTGCTATGATATAGGCCCCCAAAAGGAAATGTTATCAGCCCACCCATCGACGAGATATTAATAATGGTGCCGCTGCCCTGCGAACGCATGTGCGGTAATATAGCCCGGATAACGTCTATCAGTCCAAAAAAATTCACATCAAATTGCTTGCGGATCTGTTCGTCAGTAGCTGATTCGAAAACACCAATCAACGCGTAACCTGCATTATTGAGAAGGGTATCTATGCGGCCGAAACGGGCGATACCTTCTGCAATAGTATTATTAATAGATGTCTTGTCCTGTACATCGAGGCGTGTAACCAACACGTTGTTTAGTCTGTTAAGTTCCTGCTCTTTTTCGGGCGAACGCATGGTGGCAATAACGTTCCAGCCTTTTTGTTGAAATAGTTTGGCGGCATCGCGGCCAATGCCAGAGGATACGCCGGTAATCAATATGGTCTTTTTCATGATCTGTGTCTTTTGTTTAAACAAAGTTCCGGATCACTCGCCTATCTGGCTTGACAATATCTACGCAATGCTTAACAATTTTACGGTAAAGTAAAGAAACACTCCTATCCATTCAAACAAGGATAGATAGTAAAGACAATATATATTATCGAAAAACTTAACAAATTATCATACTATGAAATTCATACACAAACGTTTGTGTGATGATTTCAAGCTCAATTTATAAGTCTAATTAAAAATGCGGCCGTAGGTAATTTTATTTAACTCAATTTACCGGTGGTAAAACTATTTATCTACCACAAAAATTCCACATTGTTTAGAGCTTTGAAGAATGTTACATTAAACATCTCTCGTTTACGCAAACGTTTGTGTAACAATAAAAATACAAGATCACATGTTTTTGATTTACATTCACTTAAGTGTTAGTTAGGTTATAACACTGGGTTATTACGCAAAAATACCGGCGCCCCTAAAAGCCGGTAATTAAAAAATTAGCTTCTACCTGGAGTGAGACCTGGGTATGGTTGATTAAGTGGTTAGTATAAGGGCCCTTTTCAGGAAGGGTCCTTTTTTAATCTTTTAAACTATCCGTTACTCCCCTTCCGAAAGTACTGCCGGGCGATACCATGTGCTTTTAAAAGCGAATATATCAAGGACACTGAGACAACCAATTTTACCCATATCCCCCTTTAAAAATCAATTATGAAAAAAAACATTATTTCCTTAACCGGGCTTTTGATGCTTTGCCTGTTAGTGCTCGCATTCGCTCCATCTTGTAAAAAAGACAGCCAGGCACAAGCTCCGGTAAACAACACCGTTAAAAGAGCAGTAACCACCAGCGCCACCACACAAAAATTTATTGCCTATTTTGTAACCGACGGCCGAAATCCTACTTATAAGCTAACTGATATTCCTGACGGCGTAGACATTGTGGTGTTGTTTGTAGTTAAACTTCCCAATTATATTGATACCATAAAATATCCGGCCAGCGGCGGCTACATCGGTGCTTATAAATCCTATGGCTCTTTTTACAGTGATATTAAAAAACTCCAGGCAAGAGGCATTAAAGTAATACAAAATATTGATGATGAATCAAGCTGGCAAACCACCAAGCCCGCTGGGTACGCCAGTGCATCGGCCTACGCTTTAAAAATGAAACAGGTATTGCTTGATCAGCTGCATTTAGATGGCATAACTTTAGATGTGGAACACAGCGGTATAAAACCTTCTCCAATTCCTCCTTTCCCAAAATATTCTGAGATTGGCTATTATGGCTGGTACAGCGCCAGCATGGCTGCCAATGCAAACTATATCAATTGCATTAAAGAAATGACCAAATACTTTGGTACTACAGCCGGTAATGAACTGGAAATAGCATCGGGATTGGATTGCTATGCCTGGAATAATATAGCCAGCAACTTTGTAAACAACTTTACTTATTTCGGCGTACAATCTTACGACGGTGATTCAACCCGCACCCAGTTAATGAATAATTATGCTACGGGAACCAATAAAATACCATCGGGCAAAATGGTTTACGGACACAATGCCGAAACTCCAAGCTCGCAAAGCGATGCTATTAGCATTGCCAAATGGACTCCAACCCAGGGGCAAAAAGGAGGCGTATTCGTTTATGCTTTCAATAGTGACCCAAATGGTTACGGCGCCGCAGTATTGGCCGCGGTGAAAGGTCAACAATATTAAAGTCGGTCGAATAGGAACGATTTGCCTGAGCTCAAATGAAACAAGCCTGGAGCAATCTCCGGGCTTGTTTGTTGTATAAAGTTTAGGTTGTATTTATTTCTTATTGCAGATACGGTTTCAACCCATGATCAATGGGTGCAGCGATCTTTGTTTAAATCGTTCTGCGGCACCTTTATTATAAAATTGTTTAAAGTGAACCAGGTTTCCGATGTCATTTAATCGCTGGTTCATGGTTACATGGTTATTTAGTTTACGTAATACCTGAAAATCATCCCGTAAAAGATCATTTTTTTGAAGTATCCCCTCATCTAAAGCATCCTTTATAAGTTCGGCCAGCTTCAGGTTAGCGAATACGTGTTCCGGCTTTTTAAAATAAGCCTCGTTTAAACGGCGAAACTGATTTTTGATCCATTCACCCGCCGTTTCAGACTTCACCGCCATGCAACCATCCTGAATGGTAAGCTCCTTGATAAAATTCCGGATCTCGGTTAACCCGATAAAATCAGCCTGATACAGATCCCTCAGGGTGTAGTCAACTCTATCAGCACAAAGCGCTGGGAGTGGCTGCTCCAATATGGTATAGGCTTGTTTAAATAAGGTAGTGCTGTTAAACCCGTATTTTTTGAGGATGACGGGAATTTCTGAGCGGTTGATCACCTCGTCGAATATGGTTTCATGATAATCTTCATTGATGTTGTCAAACACATAATCAGCCACATGCGAAAAAGCGGTATGTGAAACATCGTGCAGTAAAGCTGCTATTTGTTCTTCAATATCCCCGCCAAAATGTTTTACCAGGTAAAGCACACCAACAGAATGCGCATAGCGTGTTTGGTTTAAAGCCGGATTCACCATGAATATAGCCCCACCTTGATGAATGTTTTTTAACCGTTGCACAGGTGCCGACAAGATCAACTCTTCCAGCACTGGCCCAACTTCAAAACTACCGTAAATCTTATCCTCAATTTTCATATCACGTTTTTTATACCCCATTATCAAGTCTGATACCGACCTTATTTCATGATACAAACCTATATCAAATTTTGTTAAAATGCTAATATTATTAGTATTTTTATTGCAAGTTTAAACGGCTTTTATATTGCATTACTCTTATTTTAGAAGTACGGATAAAACAGAAAAGGTCGCCCTAAGGGCGACCTTTTCCTATGGATAATTATAACCTATTTTACCTTCAATTCTTTACCTGCAATATCTTCCCAACGATAGTAATGGAAAGTTTTATCGTTACTCATCACCACAAAAATACCATGTTTAAAGGTAGTATTAAGCGGTGTGGTCACTACATCAGATCCATCACTTTGCTGAGCAGCAACATTCACAATTTTCACTAGTTTGTGTTCAAATGGATTTGCTTTTGTTCCTTCACGACTAAAAATCTGGAAACGGTTGGCCCCCTGGTCAGATACCAGGATATAGCCTGTTTTATCTGTCAGTTTATAAATGGAGATACCTTCATGGTCAGCCTCAAAACCCGAAGTGCCAAATATAGCCAACTGTTTGTCGCCTTTATCCGGATCGGCATAGTATTGGCGCACACCAACCTGCTCATCGGAATAATAAATATAACCCAGCTCATTATCTACCGCTATCGATTCAATCTCTTTTTTACCGCTGTACTCGCCAAACTTGCGCACCAATGTCGCTTTAATATTTCCAGTTCCATCATCTTCCAATAAATACTGCCAAATATACCCGCCATCTTTCGGGCCGTTTTTGCGACCAACCACCGCGTACATTTTACCATTTTTTGCGGTGTAGATAGATATACCCATCAGGTCGCGGTACTCAAAACCAGTTTCGCCTACAAATGCGTCAATACCGCCATTATCCACAGGCTTCATATCCGGCAGGGAATATATCCGCAGCTTATGGGTCATACGTTCGGTAGTAATAGCAATATCTGTGAGTTTACCACCCAACATCAGGCCATAAGCCAGATCGACATTGTTTGGGCGCTTTAATCCACGCACCACTTTGTCTTTCACAATTTTTCCTTGCAAATCGAATACATAAAGCGCTCCTTCGCTGTTCTTATCGGTACCGATGATGAGGCTTTTAGCCGGATCCGCAGGATTTACCCAGATAGCGGGGTCATCCGTATCAAACAATACGGTATCAGTAATAATAACAGGTTTAATAGCCTGCGATGAAACTGCTGGCATCATATTTCCTTTGTGATCACGTACCTGACTTTGGCCACAAGCTGTATTAAACAGCATTACCCCTGCTGCTATAATTATATAACTGCTTAATTTATTCATTAATTTATCTTAAAAAACAGCCCGGCCATATAGCCGGGCTGCATAGTATGCTACATTCAATTATTTTGTACCAAAAGCGCCGATGTAATTAGCCGGATCTGGCGATACATAGGTTACCCCATTTACCGTAATACCTACCGCATGGTGGCGCGTAAAGTTGGTAATACCATGATTTAAGGCCGGCGAACCGCTTTGCAAATGAAAATCCCAGGCGGTATTAAATACGGCGTTGAGTACCGGGGTAGATTCAGGATAATTCACAAACTTAGGGTCGTTGTCGCCTGCTTTGGTACTAATGATATCATTAATACCGGCAACAATATCTTTCGAGGGCTGGAACTGATTTACCGTGATTTGATCATAACCATAATAAAGGTTATTGCTGATCACCGAACGTTTATCTTCCGGAGCCTTAGTATCTCTTTTTATACCGAAACGCGTATTGGCAAACAGGTTGTTATATAAATCGGCGTGTACTGTACTCTCTAACCAAATAGAACCGCCCTTGGCCGATGGCCTGCGCCAGCCTGTATTGATCATGGTATTGTTATAGGCAATGATATATGCCTGCGGGTTACGATCGCCCGCGTTTGACAATTTGAGGGCATTGGTATTGGCGCTGTAAACCAGGTTAAAGCCTACATCAGCCAAACAGCCCGATTTAAAGTTCATTGCCTCGCCACCTGTTACGCCCGTTGTATAGAAAGTATTGTTGGCAAAAATGATCTTGCCGCCTTCAATATAGGTACAGTCTTCCTGGAAATGACGAACAATGGAGTTAACCACAATCAGCTTACCGTTCACATTGGAAAACCATAAGGCGGGTACGTTTTCGCCGGCAACAGCTTTATACAAACCCTGTTTTACCGAAGTTGAGGCATCTGATGTGGTATTGCCGCCGTACTCCAATATGGTATGATCCAAAACCAGTTCCTGGCAGGTTTTAGCTGCCAATATTCCGCCCCACAATTTTCCGAATTTTTTGGCGTCGGTTTTATAGGCATCGTTCACCGTAAATTTTATCGGATTATCTGCAGTACCCCTTGAGTACAGGTTGCCTTTTACTATAAATTCGGGTTTGGCTACCGTATCCATCAATACGGTTACCCCTTCTTCAATGATCAGTGATTTCCCTTCGGGAATGATCACATCCCCTTTAATAACCTGGGTACTGCCTTTTGCCCACACGCCGGATATCTCGCCCAGCGCCGAACCGTCGCCAGAGCTGGTATCCACATCCAGGTTGGCTTTTCTACAACCGCCAATGGCTATGGCCGATAATAGCAGTGCTGTAAATATTGGTTTTAAGTTCATCTTATTTTTGATTAAAATGATTAATGTTTTAAAGTTTATAGCGCACACCAATCAGGTATGTCTGTTTGTAGTAATCACTGCGAATTAAAGTATGACCATTTGATTCGTCTATCCCTTCTACATTCGCGTTGGCTGCATTGGTACCTTTTATAAATAATTTATTGGGGGTATTTAACAGGTTACCTGCTTTTACAAAAACGCTTATGCCACTTTTAAATCTCTTTTCGGCAGAGGCATCCATTTGTATAAAACCTTTTTGCCACAGGTCATTATCCAGAAATTGCGATACCGTGTTGATCCTCGGACCGGTATAACTTGTAGCCAGCTGTGCATCCCAGCCTTTTTTGGTATCCTTATATAAAAGGGAAACATTTGCAATATGCTCCGACTGTCCGTAAAGTGGCCTTGTTTGATTTACAGATTCCAGTTGTGGGTTGCCATTGGCATCAATGTACCTGGAGCTTTTTGGCGTGGTAATGCGCGAGTGTGTATAGGTATAATTGGCTTTTACACCGAATTTGTTAAAGAATTTTATAAAATCAAGTTCTAAACCATAGTTGTGTGCTGTACCAAAATTACCCGGAGTGTAATATATATCCTGTCCGCGTGTAGCATCCGGTTTAAAAATATATTCGATAGGATCTTTAATGGTTTTATAAAAACCACCAACCAGCAATTGTGTGGATGCACTTGGGAAGAGCTCATATCGTAAATCAAAATTATCGGCTATAGCGCGTTTCAGATCAGGGTTACCACGTTCCTCATACTCTTCATTTACTATTTTGCTGGGCACTATCTCATAAAAGCCAGGCCGGTTAACTGATCTGAAATAAGACGCGTGCAATTGCTCTTTATCAGTTAAAAAATATTTTAAAGTAAGGCTTGGCAATACATCGGTATAAACCTGACTACCCTGCGGCCGTGGCTCACCCTGCGGGAAAAGCATATTATACCCTTGATCGGTATGCTCAACCCGCGCGCCACCAACTACCTGAACTGTTTTGGTTGTAAATTTAAACATGCCATACCCTGCACTTATTTTTTCGGAAGCATCATAGGTTAAAGGATTGTTTACCGCGCCGGTAGGATTGGTTACGTTAAAAGATAAGTCGGTATAATTTTGAAAATCCTTACCGTATTGTAAATCGGGGTTAGCCGCAGTGAGTGCATAATTATTATAAAAGCTGCTGCGCTGCTTATCGCGGTATAAACCACCCGCAGAAAAATCAACATTTACACCCGCTACCGGCGCTGTGTAAGTCAGGTCGAGATAACCGGCCTTGTCTTCATCGGTATTACGTTCCCAGCGATGGGTAAGCGAAGTACCATTGGTGAGGAAGGTAGGTCTGTTAATAAAGTTTTCACGGACACCGTTCAAACTGATCGTCGTGTTATCGGGCACTTCGTTTTCGGCTGATGAATACACCGCCGACCATTGTATTTTTAATTTATCATCAAACAATTTATGATCGCCCCGAAGCATACCATTATAAATTTGTTGCTCGGTTAAGCGGCTACGGGTTGAATAACTGAGTTGCGCGTTACCTTTCTCAGGTTCGTAATTAGTCGAAAAATTGGTTGAAATCTCATCGCGTACCTGTATATTGGTCAGGTTAACATAGGTATTGAATAAACTCAATTTATTCCGGCTGTCAATCACATAATCAACTTTGGAGAACAGGCCGTAACGCTTTTGTTGTTCCGAATACAGCCTGTCGCTTCTGCTGGTAATAGAGGCAAATTTATCTGTACTAACAACCTGCGAATTGTAAAACACGCTATTGCTGCCCCGGTAAGTATTTTGATAACTACCGGCCACAAGTACACCTAATTTATTATCAAAAAAACGTTGGCCCAGGGTTAAGCTGCCAACCACATTCGGAACAGGATGTTTTAAAGCATAGCTTAAAGTACCTTTTGAGAAATCATTTTGAGTGGCCTGGTAACTCTTGCCATGTATCTCCGAAGGTGATTTATAGTTGATACCGGAGTAATCATAGCTCATAAACTTCCGATCGATAAATAGCTGACTATACCCTGCGGCAATATTGGCATTCACGGTAAGACGGTCGGGAGCATCTTTCATCACCATATTAACGGCGCCACCAACCGCGTCGCCTTCCATATTAGGCGTAAGGCTTTTGTAAACCTCCAAACGATCCAACAGATCTGATGGAAAAATATCAAGCGGAACGTAGCGGTACTTATTATCCGGGCTCGGAATCTTTACGCCGTTAACCAGGGTGTAGTTATAGCGTTTGTCCATACCACGTAAAATGGCATACTGTCCATCGCCATTGCTGTTACGCTCAACAGACACACCCGATACACGGGCAATAACATTGGCCACCGTTAAATCGGGCGATATTTCGATAGCCTTGCCTGATACTACGTTCAGTACCTGGGTTGATTGCTGCTCCAACCTCCTGGCTGTATTCTCAGAGGAGGCATTCTTTTTGGTAGATATGGTAACTTCCTGCAGCGATTTACCCGCTTCTTCCAGATAAATTTTCAGCTGTAAGTTATCCCCTTTTTCGATATCCACTTCCTGTATTACAGTTTTAAACATGATATAGGAAACCCGGAGATTAAATATACCCTTGGGCACATCTTTTAATTCAAATGAGCCATCCAACCCGGTAGTGGTGGCTTTATTGGTTTTGTCGAGACTAACGGTAGCGCCTACCATGGGTTCGCCGGTTTTACGGTCATACACATGCCCCTTAAGCTTGGTAGCGTTAGCAGCGGTAACGCATAGCAGCAGGAACAATAAGGTTTGTAAATATTTATTCATTTTTGTGAGCGATTGATACAATTGTGAATTGATTTTTTTTTGACGCTGCAAAAGTGTTTAAACCATACTGATGCCTGCGAATATTTGTCGTTACAAAAAGGAAACACCGTTACAAGCATCGTATACACGAGGGCAACAAAAAATCACAAACAACTCATTATCAATTATATAATAAATAACAAAACCTCCATTATCATTAGTTTACCGTTACATTAAGAGAATATTAAGCACTTATAGAGAGCGGTGAGTAGTTAGTAGAGAGTAGTTATCAAAACAGTTTGTCATTCTGTCTGAATCAGAATTAACTCTGTTGAGGACTACGCCGTTTTCAGAATTAAAGGATTTTCTGAATTTGATTAGATTACCTGCCATTTTTCTAAACCACTCACTACAAAGCTTGTATAAAAGTCGACAGATTATCACCCTGTTCCAGGTTGAGCTTTTTGCGCAGACGGTAGCGGGCAACACGCAAACTATCGTTAGAGATGCCTAATAGTCCGGCAATATCTTTGGAGTCCATATTTACTTTAAGCAGGGCTATCAATCGCATATCCGTTGAGGTGAGATCGTTGGTATGCTGTTTCAGTTTGTCGAAAAATCGCTGGTGCACCTGCTCAAAAGCCAGCGTAAACTCTTTCCATTGCTGCTCATGGTTAAAGCTTTGGTTTATTTGCTGGATAATCTGCTGCATTTGCTTTTTCTGATCGCGCTTGTCATCCTTAACCATAACCTGCAGCGTATTACGCATACTTTCCAGCAGCTGGTTATTTTTGATAAGGTTTAAAGTATGGGCCGATAACTCCTGGCTTTTAAGCTCCAATTGCTGCTTCAGACTTTCTTCTTCCAACTGTTTGTTTTTCAGTTCAAGCTGCATCAACTCATGCTGGGCCTCAAATATCGATTTGTTTTGCTCGGCCAAAACACGCTGATCCCTGATCTTTAATCGCTGCCGGCTAAAGGTTACCAGCCCAAGTACAATCAGCAGTAGTACAATGGTAACTATGGCAATGGTAATTATCTGGTTTATCTTGCGGATATTGTTCAGACGTGTAATTTCATCGCTCTTCTTATCCATATCATACAACACCTGTAAAAAAGAGGTTTGTTTAAGGCTTTCCCCCGAATATACCTCAAGCGAATATTTACGACTTAACTCCAGATAATGATAGGCACTATCCATCTGATGCAGCAACTGATATCCCTTACCCAGGTCGCGGCAGGCCGAGGCCAGCTGATACAGGTTATCATTTTTTACCGACAAAGCATAAGCCTTTCGCGATTGCTCAATCCCCTGCGCGTATTTACCCGTTTTACGTAAAATATCGCCAATGTTATTGATCACCTCAATACTGGCAACCTCATCATGGTGCTGCCGGTAAATCTCCAGCGATTTTTTAAAACAAGAGTAAGATGAATCATAATTGGCCAGATCCTCATGAATGCTGCCCAGATTTTCATATATTTTTGCCTGCCCGTAGTTATCCCCTATCTGGTTATAGGTACGCAGGGCCAAATGCTGGTAATAAAAAGAGCTGTCGTACTGATGATGTTTCTCGTACAGGTGACCTATCGCGCCAAATATTTCGGCTTGTCCTTTTTTATTATCCGTAGATCTGTAAAGAGCCAGGGCTTTATTATAAAGCTGAAATGATTTGTCAGAGCGTTTGTTATAATAATACAGGATGCCCATTTTGCCCATATTATCTGCCAGCAGGTTTTTATTATTTTCCTGGGCGAATATTTTATCGGCATGTAAATAAAAATCGAGTGCCTGCGCGTAATGCCCCTGGTTAAAACATATTTGCCCCATTTGCTGCAATATTTTGGCGGCTGCCAGGTTATCATTATCCTGAACCGCTTTGGCATGCGCTTTTTTAAGTACAATAAGCGCCGAATCGGGATGGGGCTGTCCTAATGATTGTAATTGCTGAAGTTGGGTATTTTTTTCGGTTTGGGCACGGGCGAGCATGCTTAAGCATACAAGAATTCCCAACAATACCGACATAAATTGCGAGGGCCGGGCATAAATGCTAACCATACATTAAAATTGAATGGGTGATCATAGTATTAAACAGGGCATTAACTCGCTATTAGGAATAGCAAACAAAGAAAACATTTTAATGTAACCTTAATGTTAACAAATAAGCAGATTACATTAACGAAACATTGAAATAACAATTAAATATCAATAAGGTAGCAGCGTTGGGGTTGGGGTGCTATTCAAGCGTTTGATTTATGCTCATCATGCTTTTCGGGCCTGATCTCGGAACGGTTCATTTCTTCCTCCATCTTTTTCCTGTCTTTTTGATTTTTCCAGGCCAATAAAACCACAAAAGCCAGCGCCAGTAAAATAATCAGAGCTATTATGGGGTAGTTCATTACCTGTAAATTGGTTTGGACGTAGAGGAAGGATTCGAACCTTCAGCGTGCTGCCATCCAGCGCTCTACTAATTACCATAAATAAATTATGGCCTTCTTTTAACTCAAGGGCAAAGCTAAACAGGTAATACTACCCCTCGGTTAAACCTATATTAATTAATTGTTTTAAGATGAAAATTAACAATTGATCTTACAACTGTTTAATCAGGGTAATATGATGATATCATTTTCTTATTTTTTTAGTACAAGAGCTGTTGCCATAAATATGTCAATTTTAAAGGCGTAACTACTTAAAGCCTTTGGGTGTGTAAATGTTATTTAACTTTACCCCTACCTTAACATACTATCATCATGAATAACACTGCTAAAACACCACAATTATTTTTGCGTTTGGCCCTGGGTATTGGTTTTATACTCCCAGTATTGGACCGATTAGGTGTATTGGGCGAGGCAGGCATAAACGGCAACGCCTGGGGCAACTGGGCCAATTTTATAACTTATACCAATACACTGCTCCCATTTTTGGGCAAACCAGCTGCGGGTATTATGGCATTGCTGGCTACTATTGCCGAAGCTCTGTTTGGCGTTTTACTAATCATCGGCTATAAAACCAGACTCACCGCTTTAGGAAGCTTCGCGCTTACATTGACATTTGCCTTGAGCATGGCCATTTTTGTTGGGCCGAGGATACCATTCAACTATTCGGTATTTGCTGATAGTGCCGCAGCTCTTTTGCTGTCAACCATCCCCGTTTATTACTGGAGCGTGGATCGTTATTTAAAAAAGTGATCGGCCACCCTGCTATTTTAAAGCGGCGATAGCTACATCGGCAATATCCCGGAGTGTTTGCTCATCGGCACCGGTGCGGGCAGCTACCTTGATGCCGGTGATATTGGCAAAAACAAACCGGGCCAATGTACGGGCCATTTTTTGGGTACCAAATTGCCCTTGCTGTTGCCCCTGTTCTATCAGTTTAGTCAGCGCATTTTCTACGCTCATGTTATTGTTATTTACCATGTCGCCTATTTCTTTATCCTGCCCTGCCAATTCAACAGCGGTGTTTACCATGAAACAGCCTTTCAGCAGCTTATCTTCCACACTTTCCCTGATCAGGCCGTCGAAAATTTGCTTTATGGTAGCTTCCGGGTCTGTGGCTTTGGCGAGCATACTGAGCATAGCGCCGGTTTGCTGGGTTTGATACAGCGACAAGGATTTTTTAAACAGCGTCCTTTTATCGGTATAGGTATTGTACAAACTCGACCGGTTGATGTTCAAACAATCTACCAAATCCTGCGCCGATGTGCCGTTGTATCCTTTTCTCCAAAAAAGTTCTGCCGCTTTCCCCAGCAATTCATCCTCATCAAAATCTTTTTTACGTGCCATGGTCAATCAATTTAAAAAATCAAGCCCTGCTTATCGATCAGGCAAGCAGGACATGAGGCAAAGTTAATCAATTCAATAATTTGAAACAATCGTTTCAAATACGGGCAAATTTTTTAATAGATAATAGCGTTCACTGTTAAGCCGCCATCAACGGTAATTTCGGTACCTGTGATAAATGAAGCATCATCAGAAGCAAGGAACCGTACTACGTTGGCAATTTCCTGGGGTTGTGCAAAGCGGTTCAGCAATATTTTTTGCCCCAAAGCAGCGCCAAATCCATCAACCTGCTCCTGCTCCAACCCTAATTTGTCATACAGTGGTGTTGCAACCGGGCCGGGAGAAATAGCGTTTACCCTGATCTTACGTGATGCCAGTTCGCGGGCTAATACCTTGTTAAATGATAATACGGCTGCTTTGCTTGCGGCATAAACACTGCTATCCGCCACACCCAAAACTGCATTTACCGAGGTATTGAATATAATAGAAGCGCCATCATTCAGCAAAGGAATAAATTTTTGAACGGTAAAATAAACGCCTTTTACATTGAGGTTCATGATGCTGTCATAATGATCTTCGGTAGCGGTTTCCACCGGACTAAAAGCTGCGATACCCGCGTTCAGGAACAGAATATCTACCTTGCCAAATTGGTCTTTAACGGCTTCAGCCAATTGATCTATCTGTTCAATTTTGCTTTGGTCTGATACAATGCCTGTAGCACCCAGTTCTTCGGCTGCTTTGTTTACGGCATCACGATTACGGCCGGTGATCACTACGGTTGCACCTTGTGCTATCAGTTCTTTAGCTGCTGCATATCCAATACCGCTGTTACCCCCTGTAACTACGGCAATTTTGTTGGTTAAATTATTCATTTTTTTATGTTTAAGATTTCTGTTTTGAAATGTTGAATCAAAGATAAGTATTTTGAAACGATCATTTCAAAATAAAAATCAATATTTATTTATTGCTTACAATGCACTGACATTTAGGGAATAAAATGGTTAATTTTGCCGTATTCAAAACACGGCCGAAGATTTCTTTGTCACTATTTAGCAAAACCGGCATCTAACCTAAAATAATTTAAAAATTGGGTAAGGGTAAAAGCCCTTGAGCGTGTTACATATACGCCATGCTTTATGTTGCCTGTAACGGCTCATAAAACTGACGCGCTATACACACAAAGCATCTATAAATTAATGACCATCAACCAAAAACTAATCACCCGTGGCCTCGCGCTTTTTATACCCGTGCTTTTTTGCACCAAACTTTACGCTCAGAATAACCTGATGAAGGAAATCTCGATCGGTGAGATCAAACAACAACGAATGGGCACCGTACTTGATAAGATAGCCAGCAAGGGCAACTTTTACTTTGCCTACAATAACAAAAACATTCCGGCTGATAGCATGGTATCCGTGGCCGGTTACCGCGGAACACTTTTTAGCCTGCTGGATAAATTACTGGGCGATAGCTACGAGTTTAAAGAGGTACCCGGGTATATTGTATTACGACATGCGCCCGGTAGGTTGTACATCACCGCCGAGGTAGATAAGGAATTCGCAATAGTTAAAGGTTATGTAAATGATGTTTCGGGACAGAAAGCTATAGCACAAGCCAGCGTTTACGAAAAAAATCAGCTGGTATCAACCTTAACCAACGACAAGGGTTATTTTGAGCTCAAGCTTAAAAACCCAACCGGCCCGCTCTCCTTAAGCGTAAGTAAGGAGAATTACCGCGATACGGCTCTTTATATATTGCCTGTAGTGAATGTGGACTCCAAACATAATAACAACAAGAATTATAAATATTACCCCGATGAAGGTTCGGGAAACGGTGTAGAGCATAGTCGTTTTGCCCGTTTCTTTATCAGCTCCAAACAACTGGTGCAGGGCATGAACCTGGGCAACTTTTTTGCCACAAGCCCCTACCAGGTTTCGCTGGTGCCCGGCCTGAGCACGCATGGTATGTATAACAGCCAGATCATTGATAAAGTTTCCTATAATTTGCTGGGTGGCTATACTGCCGGTATTAACGGTGTTGAGGCAGCTGGCATATTTAATATTAACCGTAAAGATGTAAAAGGCTTTCAGATGGCCGGGATATTTAACGTGGTGGGCGGCAGCCTGAGTGGGTTTGAAATAGCCGGAATTTACAACAATGTGCTCAACGATGCAAGCGGTATGCAAGTGGCCGGTATAGGTAACAGAACCCATAAATTTAAAGGCATGCAGGTGGCTGGTATAGCCAACCGCGATCAGGATGCAAGTGGCTTTCAAATGGCAGGGCTTTTTAATAGTGTAAAAGATTTTACCGGCGGTGTACAGGTAGCAGGCTTGTTCAATACCGGGCAGCAATCCAGTGGCGTGCAGTTTGCGGGCCTGTTCAATTGGTCGACAGGGCAAACGGGCTCACAAATGGCAGGCCTTTTCAACGTGGCCAAAAAGGTAAAGGGCTTTCAGCTTGGCTTTTTATTTAACGTAGCTGATAGCAGCGACCACCCCATCGGCATCATCAACTTTATAAAAAATGGCGAAAAAAGTTTGGCCATCAGCACAGATGAAACATGGTTTACCCATCTTGATTTTCGCTCGGGCGGCAGGGTGATGTACGGTTTAATTGGTGCCGGTTATAAGTTTGGCGATGCATCATCTAAAGACGCTTCATCCAAACATGTATTTGATATAGGTTTTGGCGCTCATATCATCAATCATCCCCAATTTTCCCTGAGTAGTGAGTACGTGGTACAGATCTTTACTAAATCCTATCAGACCCAATCTTTCAGGCTGCTAACTGGCTATAAACTTACCAAACTGTTACGCCTGTTTGCAGGCCCCACATTCAATATCAGCGGCTCCGATCCCAATGACGATGTCCAAATACGCGGCTGGGAACTGAGCAAACACATCAGCAATGATAATATCACCACTTTAAGTATTGGCATAACCGGCGGCCTGCAATTTGTTTGGTAATAAAAAAAAGAGACGCGTGTGATGCGTCTCTTTAGTTATATGAATAGGGGTAAAAGAGTAATTGAAAAACGGATGTCAAGGAGCCCCGTCGAAGCATGGTAGGCAGGCTCCTGCGCTTCGACTTTCACATTATCATGTCATTGCGAGGAGGAACGACGAAGCAATCTCCTCCTATGCATATTGAACGCGAGGAGATTATTAATGGTGTTAATTATTCTTTTAAGGCATTAATGAGCTCCCTCCGGTCGGTTGTCCATACTACGCTCGCATGATATAGTTTTTATAAACCCTCTGCCAATCCAGGCATCCACGGTTGAACCAACGCGAATCGATACAAAAAGTGGGTTTACACATTTTCTTCGAAAAAATTATCAATTATTTGATTATCAATAATATAAATCAATATCAACCCTAAAAAGTGTAAACCATGTAAACCCACTTTTTGGTTAATTTAAGATCATGGAGTATCCGGACAGATCAAATAAAAGAGGCTGATCATGATTGATGATCAGCCTCTTTTATTATCTGATGATGAAAGTATTTCCCACTTCTATTATATTCATAGCAGGGGTTGTGCCTTTTATAGCCTCCAATACATTACTCAACGGATCGGACCATTTAATGGGGATGGTGATGGGGATATTGCGCATGGCGGCATTCTCAATTTTGATATTGGCGCCGTAAGCCCGATTCAATACATCAACCAAACGCGATAGCGGTACAGCATTAGCGTTATATACGGGCTCCCTGTAGTAGCCATACAGGTTGTCGGTATTCTCTTCAACTTTCCATTGTTTATCCCCGGGCTTGATGCTTACCATCTGGTTGCGGGTTAGCCTCACGGCGTTGCTGCTCCGGCTTACCTGTACAATGCCGCTTTCTACAATAATTTCAGTGTTGCGCTGTTTGCTTTTTACGTTAAAGGCCGTGCCTACATCTTTGATGGTAACATCATTCACGTGCACGGTAAAGGGGGCTGCCTCATTGTGCTTCACATCAAAAAATGCCTCGCCGGTAAGGGTGATCACCCGCTTCGATTTAAAAGTACCAGTATAGCTTATGCCCGAGTTCTTGTTCAAATGCACTACCGACCCGTCGGGCAAAGTATCTACCCGTACCTGATTGTTTGCCTGGATATTCACTACCTGGTTGGCGGCATTCTGCTGGTATAAAGCATAACCTATCCAGCCACCACCCAGTACCAGTATGGCAGCTGCGGCTATGCGCAGCCAGTTGGTGCTGGTGTTCCTGTTCATGGGAACCACTTTGGCAGGTTCCCGCTGTGCTGTCGCTCTTATTTCTTTAAATTTCTCCCAGGCCTCAGCCTCATTTAGCGGACTTACCTCTGCCAACCGTTTACCGGTTTCCAGGATAATTTTTACCTCCTCAAATTTTTTGGCATTGGCATGATTAGCACTCTTCCAGGTTTCAATCTCCTGCCCTTCATGGGTGCTGGCCTCTCCCAAAATATATTTGATCAGTATATCTTCGCTCATATCCTGTTTCATGATCTAAACATATTAAATAGCATAAATGCAATAAGTGGTAAAAATTCCTTCATTTCTTTTCTTAATATCCGTAGCGCTTTGCCCATGTGAGTTTCTACAGTTTTTATGGATATATCCAGCTGGTTAGCTATCTCCTGGTATTTTAATTCCTGGAAGCGGCTCAGCTGAAATATGGCCCGGCATTTTTCGGGCAGTTTGCCCAGGGCATTGTTTAAATGGTGCTCCAGTTCGCTCATTTTTAGCTTGCCCGCCGCATCATCTGTATCGTTCTTCATGGCATACGCTGTTGAGGTTTGATATTTTAATTGAACTTTTTGTCGCCTGATATAATTCAGGCAGTCATGATATACCGATTTGTACAGGTACGATTTAATGGATGTTTGAATATGCGCCCACTCGCTTTTTTCCCACAGTTTCAAGAACAGCGACTGTACAATTTCTTCCGCCACATCCCAGTCCTTCAACAATGTGAAAGCATACGCGTGGAGTTCCCTAAAATGTTTTTTGAACAGCTGCTCAAAAACGGCCTCGTGTTTATTGATCAAATCGGCCGTCGTCTCCTTATTATCCATTATGGGCTTTTTAGATTAGAATCAAGAGCCAAGAGTCAAGATAAGGACAAAATTAATTCGTTTGTTATTGTTTCCTGTCTTGTCTCTTGACTCTTATATCTTGACTCTCTTTTATAAGCTATTGAAATTTAAAACCAACCCCCAGGCTAAAGATATTGGCTTTTTGACCAAGCTCTTTATTCACCTTGCTTAAACCCAGGCTATAGCGGGCATCAAAAGTAAGGCTGCCGATATCAACACCTGCATCAATTACACCACCGGCGCTAAATTTCTTGTATTTAAATCCTTCCGGAGCAATTGGTGTTTTAAGATTATAATACAGATCCGGACCTGCTGATATCCTGAAATTCAGATCGGCAGTATTCACAAGTTTGTAGCCTACCATTAAAGGTACGTTCAATTGCCTGAATTTAGCTTCGTACTGATTAGAATTAAAACGGTATTTATCGCTGAAGGTTACATAGTTTAACTCCGGCTGAAAATATAAGGTTTGTCCGGCCCTGGCAAATATACCCGCGTTAAAACCTATTTTGCCCGATTTATCGTTTATAGCGCTCAAGCCTGTTTTTAAGGTAGAAAAGTTAACACCCGCCTTGATACCAAATTCAAGATCTGATGTCGACTGCGCCTTTGCAGAACCTATCCCTAAGGTAACCAGGATAGCTGCTGTTGCAAATAATTTAATTGCTTTCATTTTTTGGTTTTTGTTTGTGATCATCTTTATCTGTTTATTATTTTGTTATTCGATAGTATGACACGCCCGGTAAACTTTACCCTGACTGTGTTTTGAAAAAATTTTGTTTTAGACCCTTCTTTATTAAATTTTAAAGCGCCGGACCGGTGCGATTCCCTCCCTTGGGAGGGGGCAGGGAGGGTTTATTCGTAATGCATATTGCATAAACCCCTCCCTGCCACAACTCAACCCATCACACCCCTCCCGTGGGGAGGGAACTTATCAGTGAGGCTATTACAAACCCACCTGTATGCCCGCGGTATAACCCCAATAGAATCCATGCAGGTCGCGGCCATCATGACGTGTCCAGCTGTTGATATATTTGGTGGTCATACTGCGGCCTTCTTCGGTATTGGTATTTACATAATTGATAGACGGACCGGCGAATATCTCTACCTTATTGGCTATCCGAAATGATGGCATCAGGCGGAACGTCGACTTCCAGTACTCATCCCCATCCTTAAAACTTTCCAATCCGCCGTTAACCAATTCTGTATTCAGGCGGAACGATTGAATAGTTAACACATGCGCGCCAAAACCAGCCTCGTAGGCATACTTTTGTTTTTTATTCTTGAAATTGTAACCAATACCCACAATCCCGTAAAACACCTTACCACCAGAGCGGAAGGTTAACAACGCGGTTTGATTTTGATCGAAAGTAGCGCCAAGACCTTTCTCGCCGTTTTTGGCTATGTTGATGATCCCTACCTGTGTACCGGCGCTATCCGCAATGTTCATAAAGCCTATTTGTGTACCTTTTGATTTTTTGGCCAGGTTCATAAAACCAGCTATCTGCGTGCCCTTATTATCGCGGGCTATGTTCATAAAACCGGCAAGCTGCAGGGTTGAAACATTGCCGCCTTTATTCAAAAAACCGGCTATCTGGGCGCCGCTGCTATTCTTTGCGATGTTGGCAAAACCGGCTATTGCTACCCCATTACCGCCGCCATAAGTATTTAAAAATCCGGCTACCATGGTGCCATCAGCATTTTTAGCAACGTGGTTTGAAAATCCGGCTATCTGGAAACCACGCGCGTCATTGTGGATGATATTGGTGATACCGCCAATGGTAACCCCGCGCTCGGCGGCCGATACACCGGCGATGAGGTTTAACGAAAAACTATTGGTGTCGCGTGGAGCGCTTGTCCAGTTGCTGCTGAGTGGGTAAACCAGGCCAACATTGGTACGGGGCCGGTCATGATCCTGAGCTTGTGCATTGGTGCCCACAAATACTATTAAACAAAACGTCCATATTTTTAAAATAGTTAATAAGATGCTGTCATTGTAAGAGTAAAAATTCATAACTGTATTATTTATCGTGTATTTGCAGCTATGACACACTCCATAAACTTTACCCTGACTCTGTTTTGAGAAAAAAAATCAGGAATAGAATCAAGAGATAAGAATCAGGAATCAAGACAAGTAAAATCCTATAGATTTATATAGGGAATAGAATCAAGGGATAAGAGTCAAGAATCAAGACACGTAAATACAAAAGACATAATTTGCGAAAGAAATGAGATAACGCGGACAGGTTCTTCCCTCTTGATTCTTGACTCTTATCTCTTGATTCTAAAAAAACTGTAACATTTTACCCCCCCGTGCGAATAATTGGTAAAACACAATAGATAGGTACTTCGATGAGTAATCAACAAGAGGAAATATTTTTATCCATAATTGAACAGAACAAGGGAATCATCTACAAGATCGCCAATTCGTTCAAGAAAGATGAAAATGATAAAAAGGACCTGGTGCAGGAGATCATCCTGCAGCTTTGGCGGGCCTTCCCCTGTTTTGATGACCGCAGTAAGCTGTCTACCTGGATGTATCGTGTGGCGCTAAATGTGGGTATCAGCTCGTACCGGAAGGAGAAAAAAAAGAATGACGTGATCGTTCCACTGTCCGAAACGATGATGGATTTTAGCGAGGAAACAGAGACGTCACCCGAAACACAGCTTAGTCTCCTGCAGCAATTTATTAACGAACTGAAGGAGCTGGACAGGGCCCTGATGCTGCTATATCTGGAAGAAAAAAGCGGCAAGGAAATAGCCGAAATACTGGGTTTGTCTGAAGCTAACGTGCGCACCAAAACCAACCGCATTAAAGAACAATTAAAACAAAAATTTTCAAAAATTAACGCTTAATACAATGGAAGAGTCAATGATAAAACAACTGTGGCAGGAGTATGATCAGAAGCTGGAAAAAAGCCTGCAGCTCAATTATAAGATCATCAGGGAAATGCAAACCAAAAAGATCGAGGACCATATCAACTCGTTTCGCCGCAACCAGGTTTTGGGTGTGGGGGTAGGCATATTATTTACCGTTTTTCTGGGCTTCCTGGTGATCAATAGTTTAAACAATATCTATTTCGCTATCTCCATCGGCCTTATCGCCCTGTTCAATATTTTTGCCGTGGCCGCTTACATCAGGCACCTGGCCATGCTGGAGCGTATAAGTATAGCCGATAGCATAACCCACACACAGGAAAAACTGGCGGCTATACAAAGTTCGTTGAACATGGTCGGCCGTATCATGATATTGCAAACCCCATTTTGGTGTACGTTTTGGTACAATCAGCAGTTGGTTGATCATGGTGGAACAACGTTTTGGGCTATCAACCTTACCGTAGTCGCTTTGTTTACTATACTATCCCTCTATCTGTTCAATGCCCTAACCTATAAAAACATACACCGCAAATGGGTACGGAGCTTTGTTGAAAGTTTTGGAGGCAAAAAGATCATCAAAGCTATGGAGTTTTTGAAGGAGATAGAGGAGTATAAAACGGAAGGTTGAGGGAGAGAGGCAAGAATTAAGAGATAAGAATCAAGAAAAAAGGAATATGATTATTTATTTCCTAAATTGTTGGACATTTTCTTAACTCTTGATTCTTGTCTCTTGATTCTCAACCTAAAACGCATATATCTCCCCGCCGACAAAACCGATGGCCTGCGCGTACTGGTGGACCGCCTGTGGCCCCGCGGTGTTACCAAAGAACGGGCACAAATTGACCGTTGGATGAAGGACGTAGCCCCGTCAACCGAATTGCGCAAACAATTCCATGCCAACCCGCAAAACTGGACAGAATTTCAGCACAACTACATCGCCGAACTGCAGCAATCAAAAGAAGCGGTTAATGAATTGATCGAACTGATCAAAACGCACGATACAGTCACGCTACTCTATTCCGTTCATGACGAAAAGCAAAACCATGCAGTAGTGTTGCGGGAGTTTTTGTTGACATTCATATAAACGCGTCATTGCTAGCGCAGCGTGGCAATCCCCGATTTGTAGAGCCGCTCTGTATTTTGGGGATTGCCACGCTGCGCTCAATAACGTGGTAGCTATAAATTTAAAGCCCTCTTCTTTGGATCGGGTTGGCTGAGGTTTTCCTCCCCTTCAGCAGCATTTTCATGCGCTGGCGTTTAAGCGATATTTTCACATAAGGTTGCTGTGTTTTATCAGCCTCCATTTTAAAGGCCGAGATGATATCCCGGTAGGATAATATACTCGTAACCTGGTTATCGACTGATGATAGTACAGGTAACACTTCCACATCAGTTTTCGACATCATCTCCATTGCATACCGCAGCGTATCGGTGCTTTTAACGGAAGCCCAGGCCTCTTTTTTAAGCAGATACTGTAATGGCGAAGCAGGGTCAAGATCAGTTCTGTAAATATCCGTCAGCTTTAAAGTACCGTTAAATTCGCCATCGTTATTTACTACAACAAGGTAATTATCGTGGATATTATTAGTACTTGCCCAGGCACGCACATCGGCAATGCTGTTGTTAAGATTGATGACTGTTGCTTCATCGCTGATCACCTGCGAAACCACCATTTTCTGCAGCAGATCGGGTTCAAAGGAATCTGGCGTAAAAATACCTCTGCGGGCTATTTTTTCGGTCATGATAGTATTTTCCATCAGGAAAAATGACACCATATAAGCAGCCGTACAAGCGCCCAGCAAAGGCAGCAGCGCATGCGATTGCATCGTAGCTTCCAGCGCGAAAGTAATACTGGTTAAATACGCCCTCGAAGCTCCCGCGAACATGGCCGACATACCGATGAGCGCCGCCATCGGGATACTGATACCCGAATTAGGGAATACCAATAAAATAAGCGTGCCCGTGAGCGCACCTGCCGCTCCGCCCATCGTGAGTAATGGCGCCAGAGTACCACCGGATGTACCGCTACCCAGCGCGATGGCCCAGGATAAAAATTTCAGGAACAACAGGTTACAAATAATGATCAGCGGCCATTTGCCCGATAGCAAACCCGTAATATTATCATACCCTACACCCAGCGTATGCGGCGCGAAAAAGCCGATAACACCTACCGCAAGGCCGCCGATAGCCGGCCACCAGATCCAGTGAATGGGCAGTTTTTCAAAATTATCTTCAATAACGTATACTATTTTGGTAATGCCCAATGATAAAAAGCCAATAACGATACCCATAAAGCTGTAAATACCCAATGCCAGGTTTGATGGCGTCGGCAAATCCGGCATGGGGAATACCGGTCCTGCCTCAAACAACAAATGATGACCCGCCGCTCCAGTTATACAGGCTAAAGCCACAGGCAGGATGGCTTTTGGGGAAAATTCAAACAGCAACAACTCAATAGCCAAAAACACGGCCGCTATAGGTGTACCAAATATAGCCGACATGCCCGCCGTTGCCCCTGCTGCCAGAATGATCTTCCGCTCATTAGCGGTTATCCGGAACAACTGCCCCAGGGTTGATCCTAAGGCGCCGCCTGTGGCTATAATAGGTCCTTCGGCACCAAACGGCCCACCGGTACCTATAGCAATAGCCGATGATACCGGTTTCAAAAAAGTTATAGCCGGGTTAATATTGCTTTCGTTCACCAATATCTGCTCCATAGCTTCGGGGATACCGTGCCCCCGGATAGCTTTCGACCCGTAAAAGGCCATAATACCCACCAGTATACCACCAATGGCCGGGATAATAATAACCCATGGCCCCAGATGGTTACCGGCAGGCGAGTGAAATCCCAGACTGAACGATCCATAGAAAGAGATGTTGGTAACCAGGTTGATCAGAAAGATCAAAACCTTGGCGATAAGACTGATAGCTACGGCCACCGCTACCGATAAACAAGAAATAAATACGAGTCGCTTTTTTTGAATGATACCGTTTCCGGAATTAGATGGGTTCTCTATATAATTTAACGCGGGCGATATGGGTATCCCGGCTTTACCTGTAGCTTTTTTTAATGATTCCATTTTTGCGATGCCGGCAAATGATTATTTGGGCCAGCTTTTCGGGGTACAAAATTAGAATATTTTCATTACAAATATTGCATAAACAATATAAATAAAACATTAATTTTACATTTTAATATTAATTGTATTATTTAAACAATAACTCACATGTAAGTTATTGTGATGAGTAGAATCGACTCGGTCTACGCTTTTTAATACACGCGTCATTGCGAGGTACGAAGCAATCCCCGATAAGCAGAGTGGCTCTGTATAGCATAGAGATTGCTTCGTACCTCGCAATGACGCGCGGAAATTGTAATGTATCCCCCTCTATGCGCAAAGCGGAGAGAGGGGTGACAAGCGCAGCGACATCGGGGTGAGTCGCTAAACTTAGGTTAGGCTAACAATTAAATAATTATTATTGCACAACATTTATGACAAAAGCCGCCAACACCTGCGATCTGAGCACCTGTTTTTTGTGCCGCAACAGCCTCAAAGACTGGCTACCGGCTATAGGCGCCCACAAACAGAACATCACCTTGAAAAAAGGGCAACAGCTGTTTAAGGAGGGCGATGACGTAACCGGCATATACTTTATGTATCAGGGCGTGGTAAAAGTCCACAAACAGTGGGACCAGGAAAAGGACCTCATCCTGCGGTTTGCCCAACAGGGCGATATTGTAGGTCATTTAGGTTTGGGCGAAACATCAACCTACCCTATATCGGCAACTGCTATTGAACCGGCAATTGTTTGCTACGTTGCTATGGATTTCTTTGAATCGTCATTAAATGTAAACAGTCAGCTTACGTACAAGCTCATGAAGTTTTTTGCCAATGAGCTGCAGGAATCGGAAAAACGAATGCGAAACCTGGCGCATATGCCGGTAAAAGAACGCATTGCACAGGCACTGCTCTCTCTCCGTAACCAGTTTGGCTTAAATACTGATGGTTATGTGGATATTGAACTCACCCGGCAGGATATCTCCTCCTACGCAAGCGTTGTGTACGAAACGTTTTTTAAAGTAACACAGGAATTTATCCAAAACAAGCTTATCACCCTCGACGGCAAAAGCTTCAAGCTCCTGAACGAGGATGCTCTGAAAGAAATGACTTTGGGGCGGAAGAGGTAGCAGCTTGTTCTGTCATCCTAAACTTGTTTCAGAATCCCTCAGGACAGATATAACTACCATCTAATTTACCCGATTTGAATATCTTAAACTCTTGTTCTGAATTTATACCTAAATTGCAGCCGGGAGGTTTTTCATTGAGCAAGTACAGCAAATTAAGGCGGTTTCATAACTTTTTTAAGTTTCAGCGCGATTTCCGGGCCAACAGTGTTCAAAAGGTCAGGAGTTATGAGGTAGTGCTGCTCTGGCTGCGAAACAATCTTTCGCACAGTCATTTCCTGATACTATCGGGTATCCTGGTGGGCTGTACGGCGGGTTTGGCTGGGGTTGTTTTAAAAATGCTGGTGCATTATATCCATTATCTCATCACCTCCAAATTCCAGTTCGAGCAACAAATCGTGTTTTATGTGGTATTTCCCCTGCTCGGTATTGTGATCACTACACTCGTAGTACTATACATTTACCGGGGCAACGACCGTAAAGGAATCCCAGCCATACTGTATGAAATAGCACAGAACTCCAGCCTGGTATCACCGGTAAAAATGTACTCCCAGATAGTGCAAAGCGCCATTACGGTGGGTTTGGGTGGTTCGGCGGGTTTAGAGAGCCCTATCGCGGTAACGGGTTCGGCCATTGGTTCCAACTTCGCCAAAACCTACAAGCTTGACTATAAAGACCGTACACTACTATTGGCCGCAGGTGCTACGGCAGGTATAGCTTCGGCATTCAATGCCCCTATAGCAGGGATGATGTTCGCCTTTGAAATATTGCTCACTGGTGTGGTTTTTACTGATTTTATTCCTTTGGTGGTAGCTGCTGTATGCGGTAGCCTGGTATCAAGGATCATTCTGAACGAGGAGGCCTTATTTCAGTTTACATCCCGCAACCCATTCAACTACAAAAATATACCGTTCTATATTGTACTGGGTATTGCCTGTGGTTTATATGCCCGTTATTTTGTGGTGATATCGCAATGGGTAGAGCACCAATTTAAACACCTCAAAAGGAGCAGGTTGCAAAAAGCCATCATTGCCGGGTTATTACTATCTATACTCTGTGTATTGTTTCCGCCTCTATTTGGTGAAGGTTATTCGACCATTAAGGTGCTGGCTACGGGTAAGATAGAGGCGGTGGTAGCGGTTAGCTTTTTTAAATACTTCACTTTTCATGAGTGGTTTATTTTGTTGTTTCTGGGCTTTATTTGCCTGTTAAAAGCCTTTGCAACCTCCATTACCATCTATGGCGGCGGTAATGGCGGTAATTTCGCGCCATCGTTATTTGCAGGCGGTACGCTGGGCTATTTTATAGCGGTAGTATGCACACAGATGGGTATCCCGAATGTGCCGGTAACCAATATGGTTATTGTAGGCATGGCCGGGGTAATGAGCGGCGTGTTGTATGCCCCTTTGACGGCCATATTCCTGATAGCGGAATCCAGTTCGGGGTATGATCTTTTTATACCGTTGATGATCGTTTCGGTGATATCGTTCCTGATTGCCAAACGTTTCTCGGCCATATCGCCCGATCTGAAGCAACTGGCCGAAGAGGGCAAAATATTTACCCGTGAACACGATCAAAACCTGCTCCTGCTATTGCATACGCCCGATCTGATCGACCATGACGTACAGGAAATCAGCATTTATGCATCATTCACAGAATTAATTGGATTGATCAGCGTAGGTAAGAAAAACTTCATCGCCGTAACCAATGAAGATCACGTACTGGAAGGTATTATCCTGCTGGATGATATCAGACCTGTGATGTTCAATAAAGAACTTTATGATGAACTAAACGTACAAAAAGTAATGGTTACCCCACCCGCTATTATTGATGCCGGAGATGATGTGCGGGAAATTGTCAGGAAATTTGATGAAACCAATACCTGGAACCTTCCGGTGGTTGATCAGCATAGATTTGTAGGCTTTATATCCAAATCAAGTGTTTTAAACCGCTACCGGCAATTGTTGAAAGAGTATTCTGGTTAAAAACTATAATCATGAGTAAATTAAGCGCGGCTTTTGGGCAATTTGATGCCTATAATCAAAAAGATCCTCACACTTTTACCTGGGAAGGCAAAAGTTATCCGCAGGAATATTTTTTGGCCATTAAACTATATGATTGGGTAAAACAATTGCAACCTGATGCCAACGAGGAATTATTATTGGCCTCCCGGAGCCAGCATATCGGTCGCTGGGAAATCCCCCGTAATACCTATCCCGATGGCCGTGAGGCTTATTTAAAATGGCGTAAAGACCTTGCCCTGCACCATGCCGAAAAATCTACCGCTATGATGGAAGATGCAGGTTATACTCCAGAGCAAATTGCCCGGGTGAGGCAGATATTATTAAAACAAAAGATTAAGGTTGATCCTGATGTGCAAACCATGGAAAACGCCCTTTGCCTGGTTTTTCTGCAGTTTCAATATGAGGATTTTCATCCTAAGTACGAAGCCGACAAGGTGATCAATATTCTCAAAAAGTCACTGCTAAAAATGGATACGCACGGGCACCAGTTTGCATTAACCCTGCCTTATTCTGATCAGGGGATGCATTATATTCAGGAGGCTTTGAAACTGATCAACAGCAACTAATCATTTCGCCGGTTCTTTTCTATCACCAAAGGAAACAGATGAATTTACAAAATTGATGGTCATACTGGTAAACTGTATAAACATATCCTGCCCTATGTTACCATAGTAATATTTGTCGCTTACCTGGGCTGTTTCCAGGCTTACCTGGGTATTGCGGAAGAGTACCGGCTTATGATCAACAGTGAAAGTGAGTTGAGGCACCTTGATAATATTCATTCGTCTTGAACCACCGGCCCCTCCCATTTGCAGGCTGTCTTTTTTGGAAATGCTATCCAGCTGGGTTTTAAACCGCTTATAAAAATTATCGCTAAATAAAGTCCCCTGTGCGCCGGTATCAAAAGTAAAAGGTAATGCCTTGCTCTGATAATCCATATATATAATGGGCTGCAACAGATCAAGCGCCAGGTTATGTGGCACAGGCCTTTTATCAGCCACTAAAGGTATATGCATAGTATCCCTGGCAATGGTTATTTCTTCCAATGCTTTAATAATGGGCAAGCCAATAATTCCGTTTATTTTATAGGCCCCGCCCGCAAAACTTAATGCGCTATCCGGAAATATCAGGAACAAGGCGTTATTGATCTGCACTTTACCAATATGTAAATGTTTGGCCATGCCTAATTTCACTTTGCTGCTCACACCGTTCATGCCACCGTCTATGCGCACTTCGGAGCTTTTAATAACATCCAGGTTCAGCTTTTGGGCATAGGTGGCGGTTATGGTTGATATATTGGCGCCGGTATCAAAAATGAACAGATAACTGCTATCCTGTTGCTGCACCGGGATATTCCACAAACCGGCCATATCTTTTTTTACCGGGATGGCTGATGAAGCTTGTTTCTGCACCTGCTGAACAGGAGTGTTTGCAAGCGCGGCCCATATCTTGTTTTCGTCCAGCTGATCGGTTAATTCACTTGGGCTAAACATGGCACGGTAATCCTTAACCAATTGTTCGGCAGCTGTATGCGCCCCTTTGTATTGACTTAGTTTAACATAATTATCATAAGCAATACGGTGCAGGTAAAACTGCAATTTACTGTCGCCTGCCCCTATTTTACCGGCAAATATTTTTTTAAGCAATACGCTTGATGTTTCGGGCTGATTAAATACGTTGGCTAAAAATGCCTGATAAAGCATCCGGTTATTTGCCGATAAATGAGAGGTGCTTAAAACCTGCTCTAATTGCGTATATTGTTTGGTATATACCAGCTCATTAAGTTGCTTTATCTGTGCTGATAAGGGCAATTCAATGGCAAACAGCATTATGGTTAAGGTTAACAGGCAGCGTATTTTCATTTCAACGGAATAAATTATTAAGATATTTAAGGCAAAGTTTTGTTACGTCATATTGTTTATAATTTCCTTAAACTTTGTAAAAAAGAATATACTTTTCACAACAAGGAGCTTTGTTTTCAAACAATTAGATTGTTTAACCCTTTATTGTTAAATTAATAAATATGCCTAAGTGGGTTAAAACATTATTAAAAATATTAGGTGGTATTATAGCATTGGTTATAATAGCCTTTATCATTGTTACTGCTTATGTGATTTACAACAAGCAAAAAGTGCTTACCATGATCACTACCGAGCTTAACAAAAACATCAATGGCACGCTTACCATCGGCGGGCTTGACCCTACCTTTTTCAAGGGATTCCCAGGTGTGTCTGTGGCGCTAAAAAATGTAACCTTAAAAGATAAACTGTGGGCCAGCCATCGCCATACACTGCTCAGCGCGAATGATATTTATGTTTCTGTAAATGCCGGCGCTTTGCTGAAGGGCACAGTCGATATCAATAAAATAGAGATCAGCAATGCCAAAATTGATCTGTTTACAGACAGTACAGGCTATAGTAATACTGCCGTTTTTAAAAGCAAGAGCCCTGAAAATACGCCAAAAACCAAGGATAAGAGCAACTCATCAACCCAAATAAAACGCTTTGAATTAAACAACGTTACCTTTGTTGTCGACGACCGGAAGGCTTATAAATTATTCCAGTTTGAAGTGCAGGATATTGATGGCAGAATGGATTATCCTGCTACAGGCTGGAGGGCTCACCTTCAACTAAAAACGCTGGTAAAAAGTTTCTCGTTCAATACCAGAAAAGGGAGTTTCATGAAAGACAAGCTGCTTAATGGGCCTTTTGATATCGGCTATGAAAACAAAAGCAAACTGATCACCGTTGCTCCTAACAAATTGGATATTGGCGATGATACCTTCACTATTGGTGCACAATTTAACCTGGCTCAAAAATCCACAGACTTTACCATAAATATAGCTAACGATAATATCCTTTGGAGAAGTGCATCAAACCTGTTAGCGGCCAATATTACTAAAAGCCTCCGGATGTTTGATCTGGACAAACCAATCGCCGTAAAGTGCGACTTAAAAGGTAGTTTTAACGGAGGCGGAGATCCTTTGATCTTTGTTACCTGTAAGGTAAAAGATAATACATTAACTACTCCGGGCGGCAATATAAATAATTGCAGTTTTAATGGGGTATTTAGCAATAATTATATCAACGGCAAAGGGTTGGGCGATGAAAATTCGGTTATTAAGCTTTATCATTTCAATGGCGATTACAAGGGTTTGCCTTTTACAGTTGATACCGCTTTTATTAATAACCTGAATACGCCGGTAGCCACCGGTATATTCCGGTCAAAATTTGACGTGGAAAAACTTAATCCCGTTATTGGCGAGCAGAGCCTTAAGTTTACAAAAGGTACCGCCGATATTACCATGGCTTACAAAGCCGACCTGGTAAATTACGAGTTAAACAAACCTGTGCTGGACGGTGTAGTTAACATCAAAAATGCTGATGTTAGTTATTTACCGCGTAACCTTCATTTTAAAAATACGGGTATAGCACTGAGATTTTATAAGAACGATTTGTATATGAATAATATCCGCTTGCAAACGGGTAATAGTGTGGTAAATATGCAAGGAAAGGTGAGTAATTTTTTAAATCTGTACTACACAGCCCCTGAGAAAATACTGATCGTATGGCAAATAACAAGTCCGCAGTTACATATAGCCGAATTTTTAGGCTTTTTGAATGCCCGCCAAAGCGAAGCGCCGGCTAAAACAAAAAATACCAAAATAAATTTGAACAACAAACTCAACACCGCATTTGACAAAGGCAGGGCCGAATTGCATCTGCGTGTTGCCAAAGTTTATTATAAAAAGTTTTTAGCTACCGATGCCACTGCCGATCTGTTGCTGGATAATAATATTATAAAAGTTCAAAATGTTAGCGTTAAAAACGCGGGCGGGTCGTTAAAACTGGCCGGCAACCTGGTACAAAATGGCAAGGTGAATAACTTTTTGCTTAACACGCAGGTTGATAATGTAAATGTAAGCAACTTTTTTGAATCGTTTAATGATTTTGGCCTGAAGAGCTTTTCATCAAAAAACCTTAGAGGATTTTTATCGGCGCAGGCTCATCTTACAGGCGGGATCAATAATGATGGTAATCTGGTACCACGATCATTAAAGGGAACAGCCACCATCGATCTGCAAAAAGGGGCCTTGATTAATTTTAGCCCGATAACAAGTGTAGGGAAATTCGCGTTCCCTTTCCGCGATCTGAAGAATATCACCTTTTCAAACCTGAAGGGTAAGTTTGATATTGACGGCGATAAGATCAACATCAGTCCTATGCAAATCAACTCGAGTGTGCTCAACATGGATGTAGCCGGCGTATATTCCCTTTCAAAAGGTACCAATATAGCGCTTGATATACCATTGCGTAATCCTAAAAAAGATACCGCTATAGTTGATCAAACTGAACGAAATAAAAAACGCATGAAGGGTATTGTTTTACATATATTAGCTACAGACGGCGACGACGGCAAGATTAAAATAAAATGGAACAAGAACAGAGCGAAAAAAGAAGAGACCAGCGCCGAAATAACCAACTAAATTAAAAAAAGGCTATAATAAACCGTTATTACATCCTTGCGTCATGTAATTTTGACACAATAATAGCATTTAATTGAGTATCTTTGTGCATCCATTTAAGAGATCATACATTTGATTAAACATTTATTGGTTACTAACACCACGCTTCGTACTGCAATAACAGCATTAGCCAACCCTCGTAACTATCCCGGGTATAGTAAAATTTACGGAAGCAAAGTTTAATTTAATTTATTTTTTAATACCGCCCGGTTAAAGCTAACCGGACAAAAATCTTATCGGACTGTTTATTAGCTTGAAAAAAATCTATTCAAAAAAATGAGACAACTTAAAATATCCCAATCCATTACCAACCGCGAGTCTCAGTCGCTTGAAAAGTATCTGCATGAAATAGGCAAGGTAGATTTAATTAGTGCGCAGGAAGAAGTGATCCTGGCACAAAAGATCCGTGAGGGCGACCAGGCCGCATTAGAAAGGTTAACCAAAACTAACCTTCGTTTTGTGGTGTCAGTAGCAAAACAGTATCAAAATCAAGGCCTTACTTTGGGCGACCTTATCAACGAAGGAAACTTAGGCCTGATTAAAGCAGCCAGACGTTTTGATGAAACCAAAGGTTTTAAATTCATTTCATATGCCGTATGGTGGATCCGCCAGTCGATATTATCGGCAGTTGCAGAGCAATCACGTATTGTGCGCTTACCTTTAAACCAAATTGGTTCATTAAGCAAAATACATAAAGCAGCTTCAAAACTAGAGCAAGAGTTTGAAAGACAGCCTACACCAGAGGAATTGGCTGATGACCTGGAAATATCTGTTGATAAAATAGCCGACTCCCTGAGTAATGCAGGCCGCCAGATATCTATGGATGCTCCGTTTATCCAGGGCGAAGAAAACACTTTGCTTGACGTACTGCAAAGTACCGATGCGGCAACTGATACCGAACTGATGATGGACTCACTATCACAAGAGATCAAACGTTCATTAAGCATCCTTGCCGAACGCGACCGCGAGGTGATCATCTTATTCTTCGGTTTAGGTGGCTACGCTCCGCATTCTTTGGAAGAAATAGGCGAGAAATTTAACCTGACCCGCGAACGTGTACGCCAGTTAAAGGATAAAGCTTTGATGCGTTTGCGTCATAATTCCAAATCAAATCTTTTACAATCGTATTTGAACTAATATTGCGGGCGCACAGCGCCCAAATTTTATAAAAAAGGCTGATGGTTTTACCATCGGCCTTTTTTGTTTCTATTTCTCCTTCCTTGTATGTCATCCTTCGCTATCGCTCAAAATGACAAATAGGCAAGAAAAATCCAAGCATAAAAAAAGCACCCACACAATGTGCAGATGCTTGTACGATTTTATAATGATAGTTATTAACCTACTTTTACATTTACCGCATTTAAGCCTTTTTTACCTTGCTCTACATCGTAGGTAACACTGTCGTTTTCACGGATAGTGTCAATAAGGCCTGAGGCATGTACAAAAACTTCGGCACCACCATTACTTGGTGTAATAAATCCAAAACCTTTGCTTTCGTTGAAAAATTTTACTGTTCCTTGCATTATATTTTTATTTAATTAAGTAAAGATACGGTTAATAATTAACAATTAATTATAAATAAGCCAATTAAGTTTTAATACTTTATATTAACCTGATAAACGCTTCCTGAAAAAGCATCTGCCAGCAGCTAAATATAACCTTAAAACAGGCGATTCCGATCAATACTTAGTGTAATAATAACACAGTAAATTTTCCTTTAATATTTATCTGTTTTTTACAAATCCGGATAAAACTATGCTTAGTATCACCTCTGTTATCGCAATCTTAACCTTTGATACGCTTAAAGATCTATTTTGATATGGCGCTTTACAACCTCTGTTAATTGAGTAAGGTCAAAAGGTTTTTGAATGTAGCCATCCGCTTCGCCTGCTTTGGCAATTTCCTTTAAGTTATTTACCGCCGAAATAAGTATTACCGGGATATGACTGGTTGCAGGATCATTCTTCAAAGCTTTGCTCAGTTGCTGCCCGCTCAGGTCGCTTGTCCAGTCGGTAAGCCAGTTATCAAGCAATATCAGATCGGGCTCCAGCTCGCTAACTTTTTTTAATATCCTGGCATTATCCGAGGCAATTACCTCGTAGCCTGCTTCCTCCAGCACATATACAATGGTATCCCTGATGTCTTTATCATCCTCTATTACAAAAATTTTTTTGGCCATAGATGCTTTGCTTAAAGCAGGAGCAATTAATTATAATTAATAATTAAACCACATCCTGCCTTAAATATAAACACATGATGTGCTACCTTTTGTTTTGGAAAAGAGGGATTTATAGCAAAATAATTTTGATCTTTTAGCTATGGTAGCAAATACGGCATCGAGGCTCATAGCTTTCCTGTTCGCCAAGGAGTATTTTGGCTTCGTCTGGAACCAAACGATATGAATAAAGCGCCGGATTACCACATCTCACACAAACAGCATGTAATTTGGTAACCGACTCGGCAATGGCCATAATAGCTGGCATTGGACCAAACGGGCGGCCCTTAAAATCCATATCCAAACCTGCAACTATTACACGAATGCCTTTGTTAGCCAATATGTTGCAAACTTCGGGCAGTTCATCATCAAAAAACTGGGCTTCGTCAATACCTACAACATGTGCATCGCTACTGAGTAACAATATGGCCGAAGCGCTATCAACCGGGGTTGAAGGTATAGAATTAGCATTGTGTGAAACCAGGGCATCTTCAACAAAACGGGTATCGGCTTTAGGGCTAAATATCTCTACTCTTAGCTTCGCGATACGAGCACGGTTAAGCCTTCTGATGAGCTCTTCTGTTTTACCAGAAAACATAGATCCGCAGATCAGTTCAATACTTCCGCCTAATTCACTTTTACGTTTAAAAATTTCCTCGTTAAATACCATTCTGACTATTGTGGAGGGCAAATATCAGAATTTAATCCTATTTTTGATAAGCATTTTTCTAAGATTAAAGCCATGAAGCAACTGGATGTATTTAAAAAGATAGGTGGAATTTTAAAAGAGCTTAATGACCAATATAATTACCTTGAAGCCGAAAGCAGCGAACTGAACGAATTGGAATTGGAGCTGTTTGTTGCTAACGCCCATTTTTTAAAAGATCATGCCGAAATATTACGCCGGTTGCATGAGCGTGCCAACCCGGTTCTGCCGGTACCTGTTGCCGAAAAACCCGAACCGGTAATAGAAATAAGTAAGCCTATTCCATTGCCTCTGCCTCCTCCGGCACCTATTGAAAAAAAGCCGGAGCCAGTAACCGAGCCCCGCTATTTTGAACCCGTTGTACAACAAAAACCTGTTGCCGAAACCAAACTGGAGTTAAGCCAGGATATTCCAGCAATACCTGTTCAGCCACCGTATAACCCTGTTCAAAACGAGCCGGAGCCTGCACCTGTACAGGAAGAACAGCAGTCTGCTCCAACCATTGATCTGAAGGTCGAAAGTACGGGTGATACCTATTCATTTGAGCGTCATGAACAAGAGCCGGTAAAAGAAGAATTGGAGCTTGAACAAGCTGCAGAATGGGAAGATGAAGAAGATCATTTTGAACAGGAAGAGCTTACCGAACAATTACCCCTGGTAGAGGCAGATACTCAACCAGTTGCCGAACAGGAACTCACCGTAACCGATGCGGAACAGACTCCAGATCACGCCAATAAAGGCAAAGCCGTAACCGACGATAAAGTACTGACCATTAATCAAAAAATATCGGCATTAAAAGCCGAAAAAGATAAAGTAGCAGCAACCACGTCACCTGCGGCTGTTTTACCTATTACCGATCTAAAATCGGCCATTAACCTGAATGATAAATTACTTTATATCAAAGACTTGTTTAATGGTTACAGCCTGGCCTACAGCGAAGCTATTGAAATAGCCAACCGCTTTAATTCATTTGATGAAGCGGAGCGCTTTTTGAAAACCAACTATGTTGTAAAAAACAACTGGGAAAGCAAACCCGCTACTGCCGAAAAATTTTATGCTCTGCTCAAACGAAGATACCCAACAGGCTAAAGGCTAAAGGCTAAAGGCTAAAGGCTAAAGGCTAAAGGCTAAAGGCTAAAGGCTAAAGGCTAAAGGCTAAAGGCTAAAGGCTAAAGGCTAAAGGCTAC
>NZ_JABGNA010000009.1:0-38656 GCF_013149275.1 Mucilaginibacter sp. SG564 | reverse complement strand
CTAAAACAACAAAAGCGAGGGCATGCCCTCGCTTTTGTTGTTTTATAAGAAACCCGTCATTGCGAGCGACAGCGTGGCAATCCCTAACTATACAGAGCGGCTCTGCTAAGCGGGGATTGCCACGTCGTTCCTCCTCGCAATGACGCGTTTTTTCAGTATCAAGCTTTTCGCTTTAAGCCTTCAGCTCTTAGCTTAAGCTATAATTCAATTTTTTATGGCTGCCTTGTTCTACCACTACGCCTTTGTCCAGCACAATGATATTATCGGCATTATTTAAGGTGCTTGAACGGTGTGTGATTACAATTACCGTTTTTTGTTCTTCCTTTAACATTTCAATCATCTTTTGCACGTATTTTTCAGATACCGAATCAAGCGAAGAGGTCGCCTCATCCAGTATCAGGATCTCGGGGTTACGGTATAGTGCCCGTGCTATCGCGATGCGTTGCCTTTGACCACCAGACAGCGATGTACCGTTTTCGCCCAGGTAAGTTTGGAAGCCTTTTGGTAAAGATTCTATAAAGCCGGTTATGCCCAGCCTGGCCGATATGTCGATGATCCTTTTCATATCCGGCTCATTATCGCCAACCGCAATATTATCAATAACATTGCCCGCAAACAGGTCTATTTGCTGCGGTACCACTGATATCATTTGACGAAGAGACGAATTGCTGATATATTTAAGATCATACTCACCAATGCGCACATTACCACTTTGTATAGGATATATGTTTTGCAATATCGACATCAATGTCGATTTACCGGAACCGCTTTCGCCTACAATGGCAGTAAATTTACCTTTTGGTAAAATCAGGTTCAGGTTATCAAAAACAGCCACCCTGGTTCCGTAACGGAAGGACACGTTTTCAAAACGGATATCACCAATTTTATCCGGACTAAGCTCAATCTGATTCTCATCATTTTCGCGCTCCAGATCCATGATCTCAAACAACCTGTCGGCAGCAATCACAGCATCCTGTACGGTTCTGTTCATCCCTATCAATGATGATACCGGACCAGTAAAATAGCCTATCAGGGTATAAAACGATAAAAGCTCGCCCGGGGTTATATTATTATCCATTACATAACCGGCACCAACCCAAAGCAAGGCTATAGTGAGTAAACGGGATATCAGCTCGGAAGAAGTACCTGAAAAAACTGAGTTCAGGTTTGATTTCATACCAACTTTCAGCAGTTTAACAAAACGTACTTCAGTCTTTTCATTTGCATGGTCTTCTAACCCAAAGCGCTTAATAGTACCAACCGAGTTTAAGCTCTCTACCAGTTGCGATTCCAGCTCCGCGGCATCCTCCATCAATTTACGCTGCGCCTTTTTATTAAGTTTATCCGTGATGTAATAAATAGCCAGATATAAAGGAATAACGCTAAGCATGATGAGTGCCAGTTTCCAGTAATAGGTAAACATCATGATGAACGAAAACACCACAATAAATATGTTCACCAGGAAATTAATGCTCACATCATTTAAAAACGTACGGATTTTTACCGCGTCATTAATACGGGAAATAATCTCGCCCACGCGCATGGTATCGAAAAACTGCTGCGGCAATCTGAGCAAATGTTTATAATACCCTAAAATGAGCTTGGCATCAATCATTTGCCCCGTTTTTAAGGTAAATATGGTTTTGGCTGTACCTATAAAAAGCTGCAATGCCAAAATGATAACCATACCAATACCCATAATATTGAGCAAATTCCGGTTACCATCAACCAATACAAAGTCGACCAGTTTTTGTACGAAAACAGAGGTTGATAAACCCAAAATGGTATAAATAACCGCACCAAACAAAGCCTGTATCAGAATGCTCTTATGTGGTTTAATCAGGTTCCAGAAGCGGCCGTTTACGGATTTCTTTTCGTTACCTGTTTCAAACTCTTCTGATGGCAACAACAATACCAGTGCTCCAGACCATTCTTTTTTAAATTCATCATGACTTCTGCGGCTTAGCTGCCCGTCAATGGGGTCCATTACCTCAACGTACTTGTCGGTAACCTTATATATCACCACATAGTGATGCAAAATTTCTTTTACTACCAAATGGGCAATTGCAGGTTTGGGTATTTTAAATAAGCTTTCAAAAGGTCCTTTTACGCCTTTGGCCTCAAATCCCAACTTCTGGGCGGCCTCAACCATACCCAGTACATTGGTTCCTTTTTTATCGGTACCGGCAAGCTGCCTGATACGGGCAACCGCGAGGTCGAGTTTGTAATGTGAAGAGACAGAAGCTAAACAAGCTGCCCCGCAATCCGTTATATCCCGCTGTTTTATTTTAATGCTCATTACTCTCTGGTTTAGCTGCCAATATTAGGATTTACCCAATCATCAACCTTATCATATAATAATTGATACAGGCTCCGTTTGGTTACACTAAAACGGGCTGTAAAATTCATCCCCTTTTTCAGGTATCCTTTATAGCCGTTCTTTAGTGTGAGGTAATTTTTATCAAGGGTACACTTTACCTTAAATACGGGTTGATTTTGATTAATGATGATGATATCATCAGAAATATCTACTACTTTACCAGTTGCCAGGCCCCATTGATTATAATTAAAGGCATCTACCTGGAAACGTACCTGCTGCCCTTTTTTAATCAACCCAATATCTGAAGGTTTGATATAACAAAATGCAGTTAAATTGGCATCGGGTGATATTTCACCAATTTTTTGATTAGCAAATACATACGCGCCATTTTGCACACCCGATATATTTTGAACTGAGCCGCTTATTGGAGCCCTCAGCATATATTGTCTTTTTTGTTCGTTTATCTCAGCTTCCTGTCCGTTTAACTGACGAAGTTCATTCCTGAACCCATTGGCTTCCGTTTGCCATTGTGTTTTATATTTAGCCAGCACCATTAAATAGGCCGATTTGGCCTGTTCATACTCAAACTTATATTTTTCATACTCAGATTCGGTGAGTACCTTGTTTTTATATAGTTCGTTATAGCGGTTAAATGTACTTGCTGATTGTTGTTTGGCTATGGCCGAATTTTCCAGTTCCTGTGAAAACTGTTGCCATGAGGCATTATATTGCCCGGTTTGCAAATTAGGGGTACTTGTTCTCCCGCTGTTAACACCAGCCAATAGTTCATTAATATCTCCCAGAAACTGCCCTATTTGCCTTTTACGATTGTCGGCCAAGGCGCCTTGTTGTTTCTGAACCGAGGCGTCTATCACTAAAATGGTATCGCCGCGGGTAATTTTTTGATTGTCGGTAAGTTTAAGTTTTGTGAGCCGTCCGTTAACCGGAATAGTTAACTCGGCTTTTTCGATAGATGATTGTAAAAGCCCGTTACCCTTTATACTGATAGGGGTTTTAATAAATGGAAGCACTGCAAAAGTTACTATTATCGCTATTACCGTAACTAAGTAGATGAGCTGGGTTTTCCTGCTGATCTGTGAACGGTAAACGATAGAGGTTTCAGCAATTGTTTCTGTAGAATAGGTAGATAATGCCATGCTCTTGTTAACATATTAAAATAGTCATTATCCTGAAAAATTCACGACAATGACTACTCCATGTTTTTATAAACCTTGAACCAATTTAACAACAGCGTCTAAAATAGAGCCTAAAGCTGTAAAAACGGCGCCAAGCAGATCGCCTAAGCCGTATCCACCGTTAACATTGATCATTTCTTTAGCATCCATTTCCTGAACACCAAGTTCTTTTAATTCTAAATTTTTCATAATTGTGAGTGTTTATTTGTTTTTTGTTTACGAGAATTAGCTTAATTAAGTTGGCTTTGTTAAAACAAAATAGCCGCGCTCTTAAGTATTTAAGAGCAACGGCTATTCTGTATTTTTTACAATTGCCCCTGAAGTAATTGAAACAGCGAACCCAATGTTTTAGTAAGGAGTGAGCCAGTATCAGTTAATACACCTGCTAAAAATTTCAAAACAGGCTCAAGGTTAAGGCTAATTGAAATGTCGCCTAAGCCACCGCCATTAACTTTTGTCATTTCAGCAGTGTTCATTTCCTGAACACCCAACTCTTTTAATTCTAGATTTTTCATGATTGTATTTTTGTATATTAATCCCTTACTCTGTTAAGGCTTTTCAGGATACGCCTTAATCGGCAGAAGCCGGTATATCACGTCATAAAGCTATTTTGTAGCTTTTCTTTTATTAACTTTAAATTCCTGTAAGCTCTTAAACTTCGCTAAGGAGACCTGACACAGAATGTAAAAGCCCCACAAGTACAAGTGAAAGCCCCGGAAGTAGCGGACCAAGGGTACCACCTATAATAATAGCCAGGTTATCTACAAGGGTAGCAACACCACCCAGAATAGCGCCACCATTAACGATAGTCATTTCAGCAGTATTCATCTCCTGAACACCGAGTTCTTTTAATTCCATATTTTTCATAATTGTAGTCTTAAACATTCTCCTTACTCTATTATGGCTTTTCAGGATTCGCCGTTTATATAAAATTCAGGGATACTTTTAGCTTACGGGTGAAGCAACCCTTTAAGGGTAGTAAAAAAGGTTTTAAAGTCCTGAATGATTCCATCAAGATTTACATTTTTCTGAAGGCCGTCCACAAGTGCTTGAACAGCATCGATGATACCTCCAATTACACTGCCGCCATTTACATCAGCCATTTCGGCAACATTCATTTCCTGAACTCCAAGTTCTTTTAACTCTAAATTTTTCATAAGGGTAGTTTAAAAAATTTTCCCTACTCTGTTCATGGCTTTTCGGGATACGCCATTTATGTGAATTTGAGGAATAGGATTTGTAACGTGCGATAGGAATAAATAGCCGTTAACCCAACCTGGGCAACGGCTATTTAAAGGTTTTTATTATAATGCGCCAAGAATAGCACCTACGATCTTAACTTGAGTAGTAACAAATGAAACAACTTCAGTTACTGTTTTGTTAAGTTGAGCGAAAAGCGGGCCCAGGTCAATGCTGATACCTAATAAACCACCATTAACGTTAGTCATTTCAGCAGCATTCATTTCTTGAACGCCAAGTTCTTTTAATTCTAAATTTTTCATAATAGTATTTTTTGTTCAATAACCCCTTACTCTGTTAGGGCTTTTCAGGATTCGCCCGTCTGGCCGGCCAATAATGGCAATGCCATAAATTAATTAGAATCGCAATCAATAAAACAGGCCGTGTTAAACGCCCTATTTAAGTACGGATTGTGAAATTGTTTTTGGGAAATAGTTAAATAAACTAATTAACTTTTAACGAAGCTTAAAAGCGAGTTTACAGTGTAACCAACAAACTGAACTGTGTTGTTTACTAAAATGCTTACGCCACCCAAGGCCACAAATAAAGTGTTAACTAACAGATCGCTTAATGGACCGCCACCGTTTACTTTAGTCATTTCTGTAGTGTTCATTTCTTGAACACCAAGTTCTTTTAATTCTAAATTTTTCATAATAGTGTTACTTATTGTTTTGTCCCCCTACTCTATTTATAGGCTTTTCAGGATACGCCTCCGTTTGGCCAAACGCTTAAAACAAATATAATATATAACAATAAATACATGAATGTACCATCGGTTGCCGGTGCGGCTTCAGAAAGAAAAAAAGGCCTAAAAACCGGATAAAACACAATAAAAACCTTCTTTTTAGACCAAAAACACACTTTTACGAATTCATATTCAATTCATTCATTTTACTCTGCAAGAGTTCCAGTACCGATTTCGGGGGGCTATTTAATAAATAAAAGTCAAAATACAGGCTAAGTAATGAATTCTTAAGAAAAGTAATCTATAATTAACACAATTGTTACTAACTCAACTATTTAATTAAAAGATAAATAATTTGCCTATTATGATTTTAAATATTTAACCATTCAGCAACTAATATTTAACATATCAATATTAAATAAATTAATATTAGTATAACAATGTTTTAATAAACCAAATTATAAGCCCTGCATAATCAGCACTTTGACACCGCAGCTTCCGGGTAAATTAAACGATCCCCATTCGGTTGGAATCGAGCTTAACAAGGATGAAGAGCAGGATGGTAAAACTAAGTAAGGAAGAACCGCCATAACTGATAAATGGCAGGGGTATGCCAATTACCGGTACCACACCAATGGTCATGCCAATATTGATAACCACGTGAAAAAACAATACCGACGCCACCCCATATCCGTATATCCGGGAAAAAGGGGATCGTTGCCTTTCGGCCAGGTAAATTACCCGTAATATTAAAAACAGATACAGTCCAAGCACAACAACAGACCCTGCAAAACCCCATTCTTCGCCTATGGTGCAAAAAATAAAGTCGGTGCTTTGCTCTGGTACAAAGGAGTATTTGGTTTGCGTGCCGTGCAAATAACCTTTGCCCCATAGCTTGCCCGATCCGATGGCTATTTTTGACTGATTTACGTTATAGCCTTTACCCTTTAAATCGGTAGTAATGCCCAATAATATATTGATACGTTCGGTTTGGTGAGGCTTTAAAACGTGGGAGTAAATAAATTTAACACTAAAAATAAAAGCCACACATATAGCCAATCCTACCAGCATGGTAAAAATAAGCTTACGCTGCCGTTTGAATAAAAATATGATCAGCGCGGTTAATAACACCAATACCAGAATAACATACAGTGGATTATACAAAAGGGTAACCACAAAAAGCGTAATGAGTAAACCGCTAACCACTAAAAAATATGGGGATAAACCCTCGCGATAAAGCACAAATATCAACGAACAAAAAACCAGGGTTGATCCGGTATCTGGCTGCAGCATAATCAGCAACATCGGGAAACCAATAATAGCTGCTGCTATCAGGAATGATCTGAGTTCAGTAACTTTAATATTAACCGAGCTCAGATAACGGGCCAATAGCAAACATGTGGAAAATTTGGCAAACTCCGAGGGTTGCAGCCTAAACCCTCCTCCCATATTTATCCAGGCCTGGTTACCGCCAACGTTTCGCCCTATTACCAGTACGAGTATTAACAGCAGCACCGTTATGCCATAAAATGCGGGTGCCAGCGCGGTTAAAAACCTGCTCTCCAGCAATAATATAACAATAGCCACCACAATGGATACGTTGATATAAATGAACTGCTTACCATAATTGGTTGACGCATCAATAATACTCGGGTGCTTTTCATCAAATACAGCGGCATGAATATTAAACCAGCCAATGGTACACAGGGCCAGGTATAACAGTACGGTTAGCCAATCTACATTGAAAAAAAAGCTGCGCTGGTTATTCACACTCATATTATTTACCAGCCCTCCTAGCTGCTAAAAGGGCGCTTAAACCACTTTGTTTATTATTGTTAGCTGTTTTAAGCTGAGCCGCTTTTTTTATCGAATCTGCTTTAACCTTCCTGATCGAGTCGGCCCTTACACTCCGGATACTATCCCTTCTGCGTTCTTTTAATCTTTCGGGCAAATAGATATTCAGATCGGGCAACAAGTTGGCATTGATATAATAATCAGGCGTAATACCCGAAGGCCGTTGCGATATTGACTTTTTTAAATATTGTTCCACAATAAAACTGGCAATAGGTGCTGCCCATGTACCACCCTGCCCGGCATTTTCAACCACTACGGCTATAGCTATTTTAGGGTTATCCCGTGGAGCAAAAGCCACAAATACGGAATTATCCTTACCGGTTCTATTTTGAGCCGTACCGGTTTTTCCGCACATGATGATACCAGGTATTTTTGCCCCTTTGGCCGTTCCGTAATCAACCACACTTTCCATACCATCAATAACCGGTTTAAAATACTGTGAATCTACACCTACATAATTCTTCACATTGTATTCGTGTTTGATCACCTGCTTATCACCAATAGCTTTTATCAAATGTGGCTTATAATAAAAACCACGATTGGCTATAGTAGCTTCGATATTGGCTAACTGTAAGGGAGTGGCTAATAACTCGCCCTGCCCTATGCCTAATGAAATAACCGTACTTGAACGCCAGCCGCCTTTGTGATATACTTTATCATAATACGATGCTCTGGGCAGGTTTCCCCGGCCTTCGTTTGGCATATCGAGGCCTAATTTTGTACCTAAACCAAATTTGGCTACATTACCTCGCCAATAGTTAAATGATGTATCAGTCTTTTTGGCGCCATTACGGTTTATCAACTTCTCAAAAACCATATCAAAGTAGCCATTACATGACTCTGCTACGGCTTTACTTAAATTAACCGCCCCATGTACCTCGCCATGAAAACAAGGTATCCTTCTGTTACCCGCTATATAATACCCGGGGCAGTAATACATAGTTTCGGGGGTAATTACCCCCTCCTGTATGGCAATAAGCGCGCTCAAAGGCTTAAATGACGATCCAGGAGGATAATAAGCCTGTATAGGTCGGATAAAAAACGGATTGTAAGGATCATTGTATAACTTAGATGCATTATTACCACGCTCCCGGCCAACCATCAGGTTGGGATCATAGGTAGGACTACTTACATAACACAATATTTCGCCACTTGAGGGTTCAATTGCTACAATACTACCCAGTTTATTTTTCATCAGCTTTTCGCCCAGCTTTTGCAGGTTGATATCCAATGATGAAGTAAGCCGTTCGCCGGGACGGGCCAAAGTATCGAAGGCTCCATTAGCAAAAGAACCTTTGGGAATGCCCCGAGAATCAACCATTTGTATTTTTACGCCACGCTGTCCCCGCAAAATCTGCTCATAGGATTTTTCCACACCGGTAACACCAATGTAGTCGCCTGGACGATAATAACCATTGGAGCGCATAATATCACGATCCTGCACCTCGCCAATAAAACCTAAAAACTGAGCGGCGGTTGAGTCGGGATAGGTTCTTACCGTACGCGGCTGCACATAAAAGCCCGGAAATTCGGTTAACTTTTCCTGAAACGAAGCGTACAGTTCAAAAGGAAGCTGCTTTTCAAATATCGATTCTTTATTGGGGGAATATTTAATGGCTTTGAGTAAACGTTTATCGAAACCTTCTTTATCAATACCTATCAATTTACAAAACTCCAGGGTATCAAAAGGCTTTACTTCTTTAGGATTAACGGTAATATCATAAATTGGCACATTTTGGACCAGTATTTTACCATTACGATCAAGTATAGGACCGCGCGATGGATACTGGATCTGTATACGCCGTACGTTACTGTTGGCATATAAGGTATAACGGTCATCAACTATTTGGATATAGTAAAGCCTCCCCAAAAGAGTGATCATAATTACCAGAAAAATACCCGTTATAACGTATCGACGCTCAAAAAACTTATTCATTTACGTTCTTTCTTTCTGAAAAATAGCAGTCCTGAAATAAGCATTAAAAATACAGTAAATATTGAACTCAATACAACACGGCTTAGTGTATATTGGATTTCAGAAAAACTAAATACCTCTAAATTCAGCAGAAAAAAATGATGAAAAAGAGTGAGCACGAGGGCATAAGTAAAAAACCACCGAAACCCCATAATACTCAATGTGGGCTCGGGTTCATTATCAAATCCATCTTTTTGTACCGTGATACTGATAAACAGGATACGAACCAAAGCCAGCACCACACACGCGGCTGCATGCAGACCGGGGGTGTCGTAAAAAGCATCGATGGTTAATCCTAATAAAAACGAAAGTACGAACAGCAATATATTTGGTACCTCAAATGGAAGCAGCAAAATAAACAGAATGTACAGGTATGGGGTTGACAGGTTGTAAAAGGTAATATTCTTGAGCAGAAAAACCTGCATAAAAACCAGTATCAGAAACCGTATGACATTGACTAAAATAGCTCTACTCATTTTTCTTCTGTCCGGCCTCCAGTCCCGTTTGCTCCTGTGCAAATTTATTATTTACCACGTAAACATATTCCAGTTTACTAAAATCAACCGCAAGGGTTACATCCACATTAAGCAATAGTCCGCCACCCTTGGCGTGCAAGTTGCTTATTTTACCAAACGGAATACCGGTAGGAAAAAGTGAATAACCCGAGGTAACAACCTGTTCGCCTAATTTCGGTTGTGCATCGTTCTGGATATCTGTTAACAATCCCTTTTTAGGATCAAGATCAGCACCCCATATAAATGAACCGATCTCCTTGTTATTAGCCAGCATGGCGCTAAAGCGGGTATTTTTATTCAATACCGATTGTACTATAGCCAAATGCTCCGACACATCTACCACCATTCCCACTACGCCAGATCCGCAAATAACACCCATGTCTTTGGTTATCCCCTCTTTGCTCCCGCGGTTAATGGTAATATAGTTGCTGCGCTTGTTGGTGGAGTTATTAACCACCCTGGCTACAATATAAGTATATTGCTGTTTGTAGCTGGTATCAACCACTTTATGTTTTTCAACCGTATCAACATACAATGCCGATTTAAGCATCCCCCGCAACTGGGCGTTTTCGCGGGCAAGGCTGTCATTTACCTCTTTTAACGATAAATACCCATAAAACTGGCTAACCTGGGTGTATAATGTACCAGTAACTTTATTGGTTGAATTGATGAAGGTGGCTTTCTGAAAAGAGTTATATTTTACATAAATAAGCAACGAGCTTATCTCAAAAATCAGGAATAGAAAAAACGCGTTATACTTAGTGATAAAAATCAAGAGGTTACGCATCGTTTTATAATTATTGAATTAGTGAATTAGTGAATTACTGAGTATTTGTTTGAATGATGAGGCTTTATACTTTTCATTCACTAACTCACTAATTCACTAACCCACTAATTATAGACTATTGCATTAAAAATTTAAAGTTTCCTATGTTTTTAAGAGCGGTTCCGGTTCCGCGTACTACGGCACGCAGCGGATCTTCGGCAACGTGAACCGGTAGTTTTGTTTTGGCTGCCACACGCTTATCTAAACCACGCAATAAAGCACCACCACCTGTTAAATAAATACCGGTTTGATAAATATCGGCCGATAGTTCTGGCGGGGTAATTTCCAATGCCTTCAATATAGCTTCCTCTATTTTAGAGATAGATTTATCCAAACAGTGCGCAATCTCGGTATAGGATACCATGATCTGCTTTGGAACACCGGTCATCAGGTCGCGGCCCTGAACAGCAAAATCACTTGGCGGATCGGCCAGTTCCGGCAACGCGGCACCAACTTCTATTTTGATCTTCTCGGCGGTACGGTCACCTATCATGATATTATGCTGACGGCGGATGTATTGTACAATATCTGAGTCAAAGTTATCGCCTGCTACGCGGATAGACTGATCACAAACAATACCGGATAAAGCGATAACCGCGATCTCGGTAGTACCACCACCAATATCAATGATCATGTTGCCCATAGGCTCTTCCACGTCGATACCGATACCCACGGCGGCAGCCATAGGCTCATGTATCAGGTAAACCTCTTTGGCACCGGCAATCTCGGCCGAGTCGCGCACGGCACGTTTCTCTACCTCAGTAATACCCGATGGAATACAGATCACCATACGCAGTGAAGGAAAAAACCAGCCTTTGCCCTGGTTGATCATTTTGATCATACCCCGTATCATGTGTTCGGCTGCGTTAAAGTCGGCAATTACACCATCCTTCAGCGGGCGCACCGTGCGGATGTTATCATGTGTTTTACCTTCCATTTGCATGGCCTGCCTGCCAATGGCAATTACTTTATTGGTTGTTCTGTCGAACGCCACGATAGAAGGTTCGTCAACAACAACTTTGTCGTTATGTATAATGAGGGTATTCGCGGTACCCAAATCGATAGCTATTTCTTGTGTAAAAAAGTTAAATAAACCCATCTGTTGCTTCTTTCAAATAATCTGTAAAGTTTATAAAAATACGCTTAAAAAAATCACATAGTTGCAATTAAGAGCGTATAAATTTCATATTTATTGTTTGGACAGGTCGGTTATGTTAAATTATGTTAATCGGGCTTTCGGGATCTCAAAATCCTTTCCCATTTCCAATCTTCCACACTTCATCAAACCCAATAAGCCCGTTTAATTTAAAATTTTAGTGTTTAAAATGACGAACGCCGGTAGTCACCATCGAAATGTTTTTTTCATTACACATTTCAACAGAAAGCTTGTCATTTATTGATCCACCGGGTTGCAATATAGCAGTTATTCCGGCTTCTGCAGCCAGCTCGGCGCAATCCGGGAACGGGAAAAACGCATCAGATGCCATTACCGCGCCATGCAGATCGAACCCAAAACTTTCGGCTTTGATAACCGCCTGTTTCAAAGAATCAACCCTGGAGGTTTGACCAACACCGCTGGCCATCAGCTGACCGTTTTTGGCAAACACAATAGTATTTGATTTGGTATGTTTTACCACTTTATTGGCAAAGAACAGATCGTGCAATTCATGCTCGGTAGGTTTTCTGTTGGTAACCGGGGTCATTTGGGCCGGGCCTTCAATAACCGCGTCTTTATCCTGCTCAATAACACCGTTCAACAAAGTTTTGAACTGTTTGGTTGGCAGGGCCACCGGCTGACGAACCAGGATGATCCGGTTCTTTTTGCTTTGCAATATCCGTACAGCTTCATCGGTATAGGCCGGGGCTATCAGTACTTCGTAGAAAATGTTGCTAATCTCTGTAGCAGTATCCGCGTCGATCTCATCGTTAGCGATAATAACACCGCCGAAAGCCGAAACCGGATCACAGGCCAGCGCATCGATCCAGGCTTCTCTTATCGAAGAGCGGGAAGCGATACCACAAGCGTTGGTATGTTTTAATATAGCCACTGTTGGCTCGGTAAACTCATCAATAAGGGCTACAGCAGCATCCACATCAACCAGGTTGTTGTAGGATAGCTCCTTGCCATGCAATTTGGTGAACATGGCATCCAGGTCGCCATAAAATACACCACCCTGGTGCGGGTTTTCGCCGTAACGTAAAACCTGGCTGCTGTGTATGCTTTGTTTAAATACCGGCAGCGGCTCTTCCTGGTTAAAATACTGGAAGATAGCACTATCGTAATGTGATGATATATTGAATGCTTTTTGTGCAAATGACCGGCGCTGATCAAGCGTGGTTGCACCGTCTTGTGTTTTCAGAATTTCTTCAAGCGTGCCGTAATCATTTTTAGATGCTACGATCACTACATCTTTAAAATTTTTAGCAGCAGCACGGATCAGGGAAATACCACCGATATCAATCTTCTCGATCACATCTTCCTGGGCTGCGCCAGATTTTACGGTTTCTTCAAAAGGGTAAAGATCAACAATTACCAGGTCGATCTCCGGAATTTCATATTGGGCCAGTTGCTGTTCATCTCCGTCAAAACTTCTTCGGGCCAAGATGCCACCAAACACTTTGGGATGCAGTGTTTTAACACGTCCGCCTAAGATAGATGGGTACGATGTAAGGTCCTCCACAGGCACTACATTAACACCCAGGTTACGGATAAAAGTTTCGGTTCCGCCGGTTGAATATATCTCGACACCAAGGCGGTTTAACTCCAGGATAATGGGCTCTAAATTATCTTTGTAGTAAACAGAAATTAAAGCGTTTTTTATTTGAACAGACTGGCTCATGCACACGTAATTTTTTGAGCCGCAAAGGTAGTGATATTTAGTTAATTGATTAAGTTTTTCTGTAGGAAAAACAGTTTATAGTTAATGGTTCATAGATCATAGCCAAAGATGTTATTATTCAACTGGTTTAAATTACCTCTATGAACTATGGTCTACAAAACAAAAAATATTGACCATGAACCATGATCTATGAACCATCAACTACTAACTATGAACCAAAATAAAAAACCACTAACTTCACCGCCCGAAATCATATAGTCAGTTTATGAAATTATTAGAAGGAAAAATAGCGCTTATTACCGGCGCGTCAAAAGGTATAGGGCGTAAAATAGCCGAGAAGTTTGCCGAGCAAGGCGCCAATGTGGCATTCACCTATTTATCGTCGGTTGAAAAAGGGCAGGCCCTTGAGCAGGAACTGCAAAGCTTTGGCACCAAGGTAAAAGGCTACCGCTCTGACGCTTCCAAATTTGACGAAGCCGAAAAACTCATCAATGATATTGTTGCCGATTTTGGCACCCTGCATATAGTGGTTAACAACGCCGGCATCACCAAAGACGGCCTGCTGATGCGCATGACTGAAGAGAACTGGGACGAAGTGCTTGACGTGAACCTGAAATCAATATTCAACGTAACCAAAGCAGCCTCCAAAATCATGATGAAAAACCGTAATGGTGTATTCATCAACATGAGCTCGGTAGTAGGTGTACAAGGCAATGCTGGGCAGGCTAATTATGCTGCTTCAAAAGCGGGCATCATCGGTTTCTCAAAATCGGTAGCTAAAGAGCTGGGTTCACGTAACATCCGTACCAACGTGGTTGCGCCTGGCTTTATCAAAACCGAAATGACCGACGTGCTCGACCCTAAGGTGGTTGAAGGCTGGGAAGCTGATATCCCATTGAAACGTGCCGGCCAGCCCGAAGATGTGGCCAACGCCTGCGTTTTCCTGGCATCAGACATGGCCACCTACATTACTGGCCAGGTGATCCCGGTTGATGGCGGAATGCTTTAGTAGAAAGTCAAAATTCAAAAGTAAAAAATCAAAAATACTCAGCGATAAGTCATCCTGAGCGGCAGCGAAGGATCTGTTAGCAAACTATGCAAACCGGCTATTAGATACTTCACTCCGTTCAGTATGACAAACATATTTTTAAAGAAGGCCGGCTAAAGCTGGCCTTCTTTGATTTTGGTCTTTTCTGCCTATTTATAAAAAGCATATCTTTAGTCTCAACCTTAAACTTTAGCTTTTGAAAAGTATCATTATCTTTTATTTGTTATGTTTTGCTTTTGTTGATGCTTTCGCCCAAAACAGCGAAAATACCTGCGAAGGCAAACAAGATTCTATTCTGCATAAATTTGTTTACACAAAGGTTGATGAAGCACCCGAACCGGTAGATGGATTTCTTAAAATAAATAAATGAGGTGATCACCAAGAATTTAAAGCTACCACCTAGCACTAATTATTACGGCTTGACGATAATCGTATTTGTGGTGGAGGCTGATGGCCAAATAGATGGACAGCGGGTAAAAAGAGATTCTTCCGGCGATGAGCACCTCCTTGGAAATCAAATACTAAGAAATATCGCAACCCTAAAGTGGAAGCCAGGTAAATGTAATGGCAAACCTGTACCCTGTATGTACTCTATACCTATTAACCTAGACCCCTCTCTAAGCGAATAAAAACTTATTCACCCGCATTTCACAATAATTTCGCATTTTGCAGCTGTACGTAGCGCATTAATACAACCTATAAAAAATGTTTTCAATAACCTGGGGGTCTGTTTCCGGATGGTGGGTGCCTGTTTGTTTAATACTGGGCGTGCTTTATGCCTGGTTATTATACCGGCAACCCGTTAACCTGGGCAAAAATTTCAGGTTGTGGTTAGCTGTGCTGCGTGTGCTGGTGGTGTTTGTTATTGCCATGCTGCTGGTTTCGCCGCTGGTAAAAACCATCAAATATGATCCGCAGAAACCATTGGTGCTCATCGCACAGGATAATTCATCCTCCATCAATACTTTTAAACCCGCCGGTTTTAGTTCCGCTCAATTTATCAATGATCTGGCTAAACTCAAACAGCAATTGGGCGATCAGTATGATGTACAGGAGTTCAATTTCAGTAAAGCCCTGTCTAACGGCCTGTCAGATAAATTCAGCGGTAAGCAAACCGATATGGCGGGGGCATTACGACAGCTCAACAATCGCTTTGTAAACCAAAACATCGGCGCGCTGGTTTTAGCTACCGACGGCCTCTACAACCAGGGTAACGACCCGCAGTACGAAGCCAAAAACATCAAGACCAGCATATACACCATTGCCCTGGGCGATACCGTTGCCAAACGCGATCTCCTCATCGGCAATGTAAACTACAACAAAACAGCCTTCCTGGATAACGATTTTGAAATAGAAGTTTTGGCCGCGGCTTACCAAAGCAAAGGCGAAAACATGCACATCACTGTTACCGAAGACGGCAAACAGGTATTCACCCAAACCATCCCCGTTACTTCGGCTGATTTTAAAAAGATCATCCCTATCAAGCTTACCGCTGATAAAAAAGGTCTGCGGAAATACAACATCAGCATTACCCCGGTAAAAAACGAGCTATCCACCCAAAACAATACCGAAACCATTTATGTAGATGTGCTGGATGCCCGCCAAAAAGTACTGGTGGTATACCGCAGTCCGCATCCCGATATTACGGTTATCAAACAGGCTATCGAAACCAATAAAAACTACGAGGTAAAAACCGTATTGCTCGCCGATATAGCCGCCATTAAACTGGTTGATTACAGTCTCGTGATCCTATACCAAACCCCTGCGGAAGAATACCCGCTGCTAAAAAACTTTATAGCCAAAAGCAATATCCCGGTTTGGTATATGCTGGGTTCGCAAACAGATCTGCAGGCCTTTAATGCTGCGCAAAACAGTATCAAGATCAGCGCGGGTCGTTCCGAATCGCAGGAAGTACTGGCCCTGCCCGAGACCGGCTTTTCGGCTTTTACCCTGTCCGATTCTTCCCGCAAAAAAATAGCGGTTATGCCGCCCTTGCTGGCTCCCTTTGGCAGTTATGGCTCGGCTGCCAATACGGCTGTGCTCCTGAAACAAAAAATTGGCGCGGTAGCTACCACCTATCCCCTGCTGGCTTTTGCCGACGATGCCGGTCGCCGTACCGCTATACTTACCGGCGAGGGCCTGTGGCGCTGGCAACTGGCCGAGTACCAGAACTACGGCAACCGCAACGCTACCGACGAACTCCTGAGTCAGAGTGTACAATATTTAACCGCCAATTCCAATCGCCAGCGTTTCAGGGTATACCCTGCCCGCAATGTTTTTGACGAAGGTGAAAATGTGATCCTGAATGCCGAATTGTATAACGACGCCCTGGAACTGATCAATACGCCTGATGTCAGGATCGAACTGAAGAACCAGGCCGGTAAAAACTATAGCTTCCTGTTCAGCCGCAGCGGACAAAGCTACCAGTTGGATGCCGGTACGCTGCCTATTGGCGAATACAGCTATACCGCGGCTACCCAAAACGGAGCCCAACGCTTTAATGCAAGCGGACAATTAACCATAAAACCGCTCAACCTGGAAACCCGGCAAAGCGCAGCCAATCATCAATTGTTAAATACGATAGCCAAACAAAGCGGCGGCCAAATGCTATATCCTGCTCAAATCGACCGACTGGCCAGTCTCATCCGCAAAAACGACAATATCAAAACCGTTGTTTATGAAGACAAACACTACAGCGACATCATTGATGTAAAATGGATATTTATACTGATACTCCTGTTACTATCCGGCGAGTGGTTTTTACGTAAACGCGAAGGCGAGGTTTAGAGGGCGAGAAGCTGGAAATTAGGATTAAGAGATAAGACAAAAGTGGAGACACGGCTCGTGCGATTCCCTCCCTCGGGAGGGTAGGGAGGGGTTCTCTGCAAGCGGCAAAACAACAGCAATGGTTAAAATCATCCCATACAATCCAAAACTGAAGAAACTGGCTCGCAAACTCAGAAAGGATATGACTTTTGGGGAGGTTTTGCTATGGGATGAATTAAAAAACAATAAACTATTCGGTTTTGACTTTGACCGTCAGTGTTGTATAGATAATTATATAGTCGACTTCTATTCTAAAAATTTAATGCTGGCTATTGAGATTGACGGAATGTCGCACAATCATGAAGAGGCTTTTTATAAAGATGAACAGAGACAACAAAAATTAGAGGGTTTCGGGATTTACTTTTTAAGATTTACTGAGACAGAGGTAAAACAGGATATGTTTAATGTAATACGCACTATTGAAAGTACTGTAATTATATTGGTGAAAAATGATCCGTCTATTAAACTACCGGTAGGATTTGATCTAAGCTTGCTGAAATAGTTTGAGAAGCCCCTCAGTTTATCCGATATACCGCACGAACAAACCCCTCCCTGCCCCTCCCGAGGGAGGGAATCGCACGAGGCCATTGCTTCAGCAAAACATATGATTTCCATCGTAATCGGTATTGCCAAACACTAAAATTTAGATCAAGAAATAAAACAACCTCCCCTCCTATTTATCCTCTTTATTCAATAAATTACAGCCTAAATTCCCCGCACATATTTCATGTCAGATACCATCACAGCCAGCATATCCGATAAGCATAAATTATTGGGTTTAGATCATTTACGGACATTGGCCATTACCTATGTTTTGCTGTTTCATTACCAACTTTTCGGGCACCCGGAATGGGTAAATAAAATAGGCGGCTTTGGCTGGACGGGCGTCGACCTGTTTTTTGTTCTTAGCGGATTTTTGATCGCGGGGCAACTTTTTAATACCATCAAAAAAGGCAAGACCATCAATATGCGCGAATTTTTCGCCAAGCGTTTCTTCCGCATCATTCCACCTTACCTGGTTGTATTGCTTTTATATACTGCTATCCCATATCTGCGCGAGCGGGAACACATGGCCCCGCTCTGGAAATACATCACCTTTACCCTCAATTTTGGCCTGGATCTGAAAACCACCGGGACTTTTACCCATGCCTGGTCGTTATGTGTGGAGGAGCAGTTTTATTTAATATTGCCATTAACCTTTTGGCTGCTCAACCATTTTAAAGCAGGTAAAACGGCTGTTTACATTCTCGTAGGATTGTTTGTCGCCGGGTTCATCATCAGATATGCAGGCTGGCATTATTTTGCAGCTCCTCATCTCGCCGAAGATGATTTTGGGGCGATATGGCACCGGGTGATCTACTACCCCACTTATAATCGTTTAGACGGATTACTTATCGGCGTGAGCATTGCCGGTGCTTACACTTTTTATCCGCACATTAAAGAAATAGCAAACAGGTACAATTACCTGCTGATGCTGCTGGGACCGGTCATTTTAATAGCCGCTTATTTTGTTTGTTCACCCGGCGATAGCCTAATCAGTACTGTTTGGGGCTTTCCGTTGGTTTCACTGGGATACGGACTCATTTTGGCGGCTATCGTTTGTCCATCCAATTTTCTGTACCACCGCCAATCTACTATTACCACCCATCTGGCTACCTTATCTTACAGCATCTATCTATCGCATAAGCTGGTGATCCATCTTACCCAAAACCTGCTCCAAAAAAACGGCATCGACAAAAACAGTAACCTGATGATGCTTTGCTGCCTGCTCAGCACCATCACATTCGCGCTGATACTAAGATATACTATCGAGAAACCATCTTTAAAAATAAGGGATAAGTTATTGCAGCGTTGGAAGCATAGTAAAAACCATGTGGAGGTGGTATAACAATGATGGTAGAAAATAAGGTGAAGTATAAATAAAAACAGATAAGAAGCCCAAGCCGGGTGCGATTCCCTCCCTCGGGAGGATTGTCGTGGGCATTAAATGAAGAGAAAAACAACATAAAAGATAAAAAGCGTTGGCCAGTGCGATTCCCTCCCCACGGGAGGGTGTAGGGAGGGGTTCCACAAAGCGAATATTAAAAATGGCAAAGAAGATTATTCCATACAATCCTGCACTTAAAGTCCTCGCACGCAAACTGCGAAAAGATATGACCGACGGAGAGCTATTGTTATGGAGCGAATTAAAAAACGATAAGCTCCTTGACTTCGATTTTGATCGTCAGCGATTTGTAGATAATTATATAGTAGATTTTTATTGCAAGGACTTAATGCTGGCTATTGAGATTGATGGGATGTCGCACAATCATGAAGAGGCTTTTAATAAAGATGAAGTGAGGCAACAGAAATTAGAAAGCTTTGGGATACACTTTTTAAGATTTTCGGAATCTGAATTGAAAAGCGATATGCAGAATGTATTGAGAACGATAGATACTACAATAATAGCGTTGATTAAAAATGATTCGGACATTAAACTTCCGAAAGGATTTGATCGAGGATTACTTGAATAGTATGCTAAACCCCTCCCTACACCCTCCCGTTGGGAGGGAATCACACGAGGCCTCTGCTTTTTATTTATCCCTCATAGTTCCAATATCCCGTTTTCGAATTTCAATTTCACAAAAAAAAGCGATGGATAATCCACCGCTTTCTATATCTTATTTCCTGACTCTTATCTCTTGATTGTAAAATCCCTTACTTTTCCTTTTTCTCGTGAACGATCACAAAAACATCCTCGTTATCTTTTTTCATGAGGTATTTTTCGCGGGCAAACTTTTCGAGTTTCTGGGGGTTCGAGGTTAGCTCGTCCAGTTCTTTAGTTACCTGGTCGGTCTCTTTTTTATAAAAATCACGCTCCTCCTTTAGTTTACCTACCTGTTTGCGGTACTCATACTGCGAGAACAGATCGTTCCGGTCAAAAAATATCATCCAAACTAAAAAGGCCAGCGTAACCAAAAAGAATTTGTTCTTCAAAAGGTTAATGAGGCGTTTCATGGATATGGGCTCTATAAATTTCATTTAAAGCTATTTATTTTTTTTGACCGCTACAAATATGCTTATTAACTTATTAACAATGAATTTTATTGCACGCGTTGTTGCTAAATAAAAAAGTCCCGGCAGCCATAATACATATGGCTACCAGGGACATAGGGGTACGAAAACACGTTCTTAATTTATTTCAATATCTATTTGTTCCTGCTTAGACACTGGTAAACCCGATAATAACTCCGCTATATACTGTGTACACAACTCTCTGGCGTTATAGCTATTCATTTCATGATATAATCTGATCATGTTATGCTTATATTTCTCGTTGGCCATCACCTCTTCTGCTGCTGCCTTAATTGCTGCGGGGGTTGGTATTTCTGTATTCAGGTTGATACCGTATTCGAGGTAACCTATACGGGCGCATATTTCGCTTTTGCCTTCATGTAAACCGGCTGCTACCATCGGCAATTGATGATTGACGCTAAGTAAACTACCGCCGTAACCACCATTGGTGATATACACACTGGCATAAGGCATTACATCACTAAATGGTATATAATCTTCAATAATAATGTTATTGAAATTATACTTTTCGCGCAGGGCCTCGGTATTACTGCCCACGGTAGTGGCTATCACCAGTACATCGGTATCCTTAAAGGCCTCCAGGGTAGGCTCGGTTAATTTGCTGGTATCTTTTTCAACCGTGCCCTGTGTTACCAGGATGATCTTTTCATATTGGTTAAGGCGCTCATCAAACCAGCAGTTATGCTCGCTGTTATCTGGCTGATATGGTAATAGCGCACCTACATAGCGTACATTGCTACCCGTTTGGCTGCGCTCATAATCAAACCCAGGCGAGCCTATCTGCAAATACAGGTCGGCTTGTTTAACCAGCAGGTTAGGGAACATTGAGCGCTCATACTTCACCCCAAATTCATTCAAAATTCCCTCGTGCAGATCGATCGTTTTTTTGAATAATATATTAACAGCCTGTTCATGCAGCATAGCATATTCGGCTTGTGTTACTTCATCGGTAGCTGGTGGCAGGGCCATCCCAAAAGGAGCCAGTTCGGGCGTATCCTCTACCAGCGGCACAATGCCAATGCTCAGCACCGGTTTATTTAAACCCGCCCTCACCAAAGGAATAGCGGTAAATGTGCTATCGGCTATCAACAGATCAAATGGAAAGCTTTCATGTATTTCCGCGATATCTGCATATGATTCGGGAGAACGGGCGATAAAAATGTGTTCAAAATCAAAATTCAACTTTTCGATCGGGTCGGTGATCGACCGGCGGTTCAAATAGTCATCTACATTATCACCGGTTAGGTTTAGTGTTTTTTTATAACCATAGTGCGGGATGCCCAGTTTTTCCAGTTTCCCGGCAAAGTAATCTGATGTAAACCAGCGCACATCGCACCCCAGGCTTTGCAGGTGCTTGGCCAAACCGGTGAGCGGATTAAAGTGACCATCGGCCGGAATGGTAGCAAATAATATTTTTTTTCCTTTTAATTGTTCCTGAGCTTGCATTTCCATAATAAAAGATGTTTTAGTGGATTTTACTTGTTTAGCAATTTTGCTTTACAAAGATGCCATGAGCGGCTATGCCATACTATACCCTAAAGTGGGGATACACTCCCCATATGCGGGGGCAAGCGTTTTTTATCCACTCCGGTCTCATCCCCGTTGTCCTCTCAGGGTCCCTTTCAGGAGCCCCTGAGAGGACGAAAGATTTTGAATTAAGAAATTCATTTTTAATTCCCTCCCCAGGGGAGGGGTGCGTTGGGCAGGTGTAATGGCAGGGAGGGGTTTCTACGCGCAATGATTATCCTATTCGATAAACCCCTTCCTCCCCTTCCCGAGGGAAGGAATCGCACCAAGCCCCGGGCTCTTTTGATGGACATCATGGTGGCCGGGCCTCTGCGCTCAACCCTTCGACGAAGCTCAGGGTGACAGCCCCCCTTTTTGTGATTATCGATCTGCTATCCGGCAGCGTAAACCGCGCCTGCATAATGCAAGAAACCCCATTAAACAATGTTTAATGGGGTTTTAACCAGGTTGAAAAACCTGTTATAAGTTAATATTAGCTACGACCGCCGCCTGATGACCTGCTGGCTCCGCTCATGCCGCTGCTGCCGCCTGGTTTGCCGCCGCCGTTGCGGCTATTACCCCCGCCTGAGCGTTTACCACCGCCACCTGAGCGATGGCCGCCTCCGTTACCTCCGCGACGTTTATTACCGCCACCGCTACGGCCCGATGAGCCGTTACGCAAATTGGCATTAGCCGTTCCTTTTTTGGCGCCCATGCCAGCGGCAATAGCTACCGGACTAAGCGGGTAAGGATGTGCTTCTTCAACAGGAATTTCTTTAGCTATAAGCTTGTGGATATCCTTTAAAAACTCTATTTCATCCTCATCACAAAAAGAAAGCGCTATACCGCTTGCCCCTGCACGGCCGGTACGGCCAATACGGTGTACATAGGTTTCGGGGATGTTTGGGATTTCGTAGTTGATCACGTGGGTCAACTCGTCGATATCAATACCCCGGGCAGCAATATCGGTAGCTATCAGTACGCGTGTAGTGCGATTTTTGAAATTGGTAAGCGCACGCTGACGCGCGTTTTGCGATTTATTACCATGGATAGCCTCGGCAGTAATACCGGCACGTATTAAATCCTTCACCACCTTATCGGCACCGTGTTTGGTACGGGTAAATACCAGGGCGGTTTTAATATTCTTATCTTTTAATATGTGGATCAGCAATGATTTTTTATCGCCCTTATCAACATAAAAAAGCGACTGCTGTATAGTATCGGCTGTGGAAGAAACCGGAGTAACTTCAATTTTTTCAGGGTCAGACAGGATGCTGTCGGCCAGTTGCTGTATCTCTTTGGGCATAGTAGCCGAAAAGAACAGGGTTTGCCTTTTGGCAGGTACTTTAGTGATGATTTTTTTAACATCGTGCACAAAGCCCATATCCAGCATACGGTCGGCCTCATCCAGGATTAGCATTTTTACGTGTTCCAGGTGAACGTAACGCTGGTTCACCAGGTCGAGCAAACGACCTGGGGTAGCTATCAGGATATCTACACCGCGCCTTAAAGCGTCAACCTGCGGGTTTTGTGATACACCGCCAAAAATAACCAGGTTTTTTAAACCGGTATGTTTACCATAAGCGGTAAAGCTTTCGGCAATTTGTATAGCGAGTTCGCGGGTTGGTGTAAGGATAAGGGCCTTGATGGTCTTTTGTTCCTTATGTTGTTGCCTGTCCTGATGCAACAATTGCAAAATAGGCAGCGCGAAGGCAGCGGTTTTACCGGTACCGGTTTGGGCGCAGCCTAAAAGGTCGCGTCGTTGCAATACAATAGGTATAGCTTGCGCTTGTATAGGGGTTGGTGAGGTATATCCCTCGGTTTTTAAAGCCTTTAATAAGGGCTCAATTAAATTTAAATTTTCGAATGACATGTAATGATTGTAATGTGTATGTGCTATCGCCAAAGCATAAGCGGGTCTGAAGAGTTTCGGTGATCAAAACCGTAAGCGATCGTGTAATCTTTTTTGCAAAGATACGCTTTTTATTGCAGATGCTAACAGATGTGCGGATATGCAAGTTTCAAATGTGCAGATGCCCCAAATATCTCCTGTTATTTTTGTACATCTGTATCGATGGCAGATAGGCTCTCTGAACAAAGATGAGGTTATTTTTTTGACAACAATTAGGGCCAAGCAACTTGTCTTAAAATTAAGTTGTTTAACCAGCACAAATACTTTTTAAAGTAAAAAAAGTGTGCTAAAAATTTGTTAAAAAGTGTTAAAATGGCGTTAAAATTTAGTTAAAACGATCAAAACACAAGTCTTTTTACCCTGTTTTCGACTAAAAAAGTGTTAAAATTTAAGGTTTAAAAAGTTTTTAAGTAACCTGAAGAATAAATTAAGCGGTTGCTTTTTCGGGGTTGTTTTCGGATTTTTTATTAGACGATTTCCGGTCATTCAAAAATGATTGGATCAGTAACAGGCCTACCCCTATCATGATGGATACATCGGCCACGTTGAACACTCCGGTTTTAAACCAGGGATATTTGATGAGCATAAAATCGGTTACACTGCCATAAACCCAGCGATCGTACAGGTTACCCATGCCACCGGCAAGCACCAGGATAATGCCCAGCACGGTTAATTTGTGCAGATTGGTTTTGATAATGATATAAGCCAAGCCAAATAACAGTACTGCGGCCGGCACCAGCGTAAGCAGCATAAACCGCCATGGATTGCCCAGCGAATCGCCCAGACTTAAAAAGGCACCGGTATTTTCAACCCGGGTAATGAGGTAATGGGTATCACCCTTGAGGGGATAAAACTCCTGGTAGAGCAGAAAGTTATGACGTATATGATTCTTGAAAATTCTATCTAAACCGATATCAACAACCAGGATCAATAGTATCGCCAAAGCCCTCAAAACCCACTTTTTGTTCATTGATATAGTTTTATTGTAATAACGTTGCCGGTATAGTTAAATTATTTAGGAAGCTATTGCTTGGGCAGGGGATATTGGCCCATAAAACCTTTGTCGCGTTTGGTTTGCTCCCAGTTATTGGTGTAGGCTGCCAGCCAATAGTCGTACTTTTCAAAATCAAAATCAAGGGTGGTATATGGTTTTAAAAAAGTAGCGTCGACAGGCTCAAGCTGGTAGGTATCAAATATGGGATCGTCGGTATCAGCCTCAAAATAGTTTTGCAGGATTGATAGCTCAATAGGTGCAAGCTCAGCTTCGCCAGCTAAGGATTCATCGGCCTTGTTGAAGTACTTTATCTCCCGTTTTAACCATCCCGGCTGTTTGTTCTTTCCCATCTATACCAATTAAAAAGAGCCACCTGTTTTTAGGCAGATGGCTCTTTGATGAGTTGAATTATTTTTTGTAGAATTTAAAATTCTTACCGATGAATTTTGCATTGCTGCCCAATTCTTCTTCGATGCGTAATAACTGGTTGTATTTCGCGATCCTGTCTGAACGTGAAGCTGAACCGGTTTTGATCTGGCCGCAATTTAAGGCTACAGCAAGATCGGCGATTGTTGCATCTTCAGTTTCGCCAGAACGGTGGCTCATTACAGAAGTATAGCCATTAGTTTGAGCTAAACTTACCGCGTTGATAGTTTCGGTTAATGAACCTATCTGGTTTACTTTTACCAGGATGGAGTTAGCAATGCCTTCGGTGATACCTTTTTGTAAACGGGTTGTGTTGGTTACAAACAAATCATCACCTACTAACTGTACTTTAGCGCCTAATTTCTCGGTTAATAATTTCCAGCCAGCCCAATCATCTTCGTGCATACCATCTTCAATAGAAATTACAGGGTATTTAGATGCTAATTCGGCCAGATATTCTACCTGCTCGGCGCTGGTACGGATAGCACCTTTTTCGCCTTCAAATTTGGTGTAATCGTATTTACCATCTTTGTAAAACTCAGATGCGGCACAGTCAAACGCCAGGAAAATATCCTCACCGGCTTTGTAACCTGCTTTTTCAATAGCTTTTAAAACGGTTTCAACTGCATCTTCGGTGCTGTCAAAAGTTGGAGCAAAACCACCTTCGTCACCTACAGCGGTAGAAAGACCACGGTCATGCAGAATTTTTTTCAGGTTATGGAATACTTCGGTACCCCAACGTAATGCTTCAGAAAAAGATGGCGCGCCAACCGGCATGATCATAAATTCCTGGAACGCGATAGGCGCGTCAGAGTGCGAACCTCCATTGATGATGTTCATCATTGGGATAGGCAAAGTATTGGCATTAACACCACCAATGTAGCGGTATAAAGGCTGACGGCTTTCCTGAGCTGCTGCTTTGGCAACGGCCAAAGAAACACCTAAGATTGCGTTAGCGCCTAATTTGCCTTTGTTTTCGGTACCATCTATCTCGATCATAATGGCATCGATAGCATTTTGTTCAAAAACGTCAATGCCTTTTAACTCTGGGGCAATGATGTCATTTACGTTAGCAACGGCTTTTAAAACGCCTTTACCCATGTATTTTGATTTATCGTTATCGCGAAGTTCAACAGCCTCGTGCGCACCGGTTGATGCACCTGATGGTACAGCAGCACGGCCTAAAGCGCCATTCTCGGTTAAAACTTCTACCTCCACAGTGGGGTTACCGCGCGAATCTAAGATCTGGCGGGCGTGTACGTCAATTATTAAGCTCATAGTTTATTGTCAGATATTTGTAATTTGTAAACCGCGGGCTAAGTTAACAGCAAATTCAAGAAATCACAAAAAAGAGTTAAGATATTAGCGTTAAGCTTTCTTTAAGAATAAAGACAATACAAATAAGATCCTTGTTCTTTACTTCATAAGTCCGTACTACCTTTAATCCGTTGTTGTCGGTACATGCTCACGCTGACCAGCTCCTTTACGGCTGATACGATACATAACCATCAGTAAGATATTGTTTTTCCCGCTGCTTTGAGAAGCCGTGTAATTACGCTGATTAATCCAGCCTGCCTGCGCTATCCATGATCTGTCGAACTGGTAACCCAATGCTGCCGATATCCGGTTACGCTCGAAATTCGGCGCCTTATTATTGAAGAAGACTTCATCAAAAACAGATAGAAACCAGGTTTTAGCGACGATCTTGGTATTATTCAATGGAATAAACATATTCAATCTATACCGGAATCGGTTACGGTAATCGCCATTAACCCAGCGCTGTTCTATACGGTAACGATGTTCAAATTTAAGGCGATATAGGAACTGATTAACGGTCATTTGCTCCCATAACCTAAATTCATTGGTATTGGGGCCGCTGCCCAGATCAGCGTAATCATATGTATGGTATGTACCTGTACCCAACAAAGCGGTAAAGTCCTTATTGATGTCATAGCTTACACCGGCTTTGGCCTCGTAGTATTGAAATTGGCTTAACGGCCCATTGGTACGCACCTGCAGCTCGGAGTAGCCACCCCATTTATGGCTACTATCGCCAGGGAGCACAACCGTGGCAATTCCCCAGGTACCAACTTTAGAATCCTGGGCATGAGCACGAAAAGAATGTGCGGTTAGCAATACAAAAATTACAATTATAATAATAGGGGATTTCAACATCTTATGCGGGTTTATTACCGCAAAGATATTTCCACAATATTATCTCAATGTTAATTTTATAATAGTTAATGTTATGATAATGTTAAGCAATATCTTTCACCGCTCCCGAATCTTCATTTGCAGCGGGTAAGTCTTGTTTGGCTTCCTCAATTGTTATTGGGTAACCAAATAAATGCCTTTCTTTGATTATGGTAGCTACCTCAGCTGGTACATATTCTTCCCATCCGGTTGCTCCCTGCTTGATGAGCTGTAATACATTATCAGTCTCAACGTTCAGGTTATTTTCGTTATAGTGCCTGATATCTTCAATTTTATTATTGGCTATCAAGTATCTAAACAGGTCGATCAGATGTGGAGGCAGCGAAAATTTCAGACAATTCCAGATTATCCCATCACGTAAAGTGGGGTAAATGAATAGCTTTACTTTACGGCTAAACAAGGTGGCAAATGACTCGAGGATACCACCCGGCAAATCCTGATAGTGCTCTTCCGAAAAAATGTATTCCAGGTTGGGATAGCCTAATACTACACCCATTTTTAACTTGGTGATCTTGGATAGATAAGCTACCAGTTTATAATACTCATGAAAATTAGAGATCAAAACCGTTTGCCCAAGTGAACAAAGGATGTCCACACGGTCAAGAAAATCCTTTTCGTCGATCTCGGCATTAAGATCGGCATCCCTTTCCTTTAATGATTGCAGCGTAAGTTCGGTAACAACTATCACATTGCTTTTATCTACGTCGGGCTCCTGCAGAAATTGCTTAACTCCCTGGGTTAGCATATCGATGTGCACGTTGATAACCGGACGGAAACGACCGCGTATTACTACCGCATGTTTTTTATATAATGCCTCTGTAGGTTGCAGATTTTTACCATCAGGGCCAAATACGGCAGCATCTGAAAATCCAAACTTAACCAGGTGCAAACTCATTAAGCGATTATCTACTTTCTGAAAATCAGGGCCTTCAAAGCTGATCATATCTATCTGGATACGATCTCTTGACAGGTTATCTATCAGCGAAAGTAAAAACACAGGAGCTATTTCATGATAATAGAAACAGGCATAGATCAGGTTAACACCCAATATACCCGCCGCCTGCTGTTGCAGGATATTATCATTATCCAACAGCTTTACGTGGATCACTACATCGTTATATTCGCCGTTAGGCTCCAACTGGAAACGAACCCCCATCCAGCCGTGCCCTTCGTTTGTTTTATGATAGTTGAGGGCCGAAAAAGTATCTGAAAAAGCAAAAAAAGTTGTGGTATCACCACGCAACGCCGCCAAACGCTCAATCAGCAAGCCATACTCATGATCGAGCATGGATATTAAGCGCGATTCACTTACGTAGCGTCTTGTTTGCTGAACCCCATAAATAGCATCAGAAAAAATCATGTCATAGGCCGACATGGTTTTGGCGATTGTGCCCGACGAGGCTCCAGCTTTGAAAAAATTGGCAGCTACCTCCTGCCCTGCACCAATTTCGGCAAATGAACCATAAATTGCGGGGTCGAGGTTAATGGCAAGCGCTTTTTGTTTTGTCCCAATATCCTTATTATGAACGATATTCATAAGCTACGATTATTTATAGTTTACTGCTGCCAGTATGATGATCTGAAATACAGCTCAAAAATACGATTTTTTAAAGAATACAGCGGAAAATTGATAAACAAAGCAAGAAATCGACTTTCATTTTTCGGTTTTGGGATTTTACATTAAGCAGGGATTATCACTATGTTAACGCGCCCTCTTTTATTCCCATTTAAAGGTTTTAACCGCAACCGCATATATAATCACAAACCATATTAGCAGTATAAACAACTGATGGGTAACATCGCCTAAGCCGGCGCCTTCAAAGGCAACCTTACGCATTGCGTTGTTCAGGTGTGTTAACGGCAGCACATTACTTATTCCCTGCAACCATTTAGGAAAAGCCGTAACCGAAAAGAATGTGCCGGATAACAAGAATTGCGGTAACGTTATAATGTTAGATAAAGGGGGCACCGTACTTTCGTTTTTGGCGATACCCGATATGGTAAAACCGAAACCCATAAAAATAATGAGCCCAATGGCCGAGAGCACCAGCATATTGAGCACCGTAGTTACGCCATGCACCAGGGTAAAGCCAAACATGTAGTGACCAACTAAAATAATGAATAGAGAGCCTAATAAAGAGAAGGTCATCCTGGCCAAAGCTTCACCCAGCACAATGCTGTAGCGTTTAACTGGTGTGGCAAAAAAACGCTTGATCACCAGCGTTAAGCGCAGACTTAGAAACACGAATGCCGTACCAAAAACACCGCTGCTCAACAAAGAGAAGCCTAATTGTCCGGGCAATATAAAATCAATGTATTTATACTCACGTCCTTGTATAGTGGTTTCCCTGATCTCGGCTACCGGCGGGGTATTGATCTGTGCATTATTATTGATATTGTAATAAATATTGCTGAGCACCGACCGCAGGATATTCCCCTTTTCGGCTGATGCCTTAGTATACTCTACATTTACCGTAAATGGCGGCCTGGTATTGTTTTTTTGTATGTTGATAATAGCATCGATACTCCCTTTTGAAAGGTTTGTATTCATCTCTTCGGTGGATTGATCCTTTATCAGATGAACCACCTTTACGTTTTTTAATGCCTGATAAACCGGACTAAGCGTATCGCAGCTTTTAGCTACGCCCACATCAACCGTAACGCCGCCGCCGCCAATGTTGGCAAAAACTATAATAAATATCAAAGGGAAAGCCAAGGTAAATACCACAGCCGAGGGGCTGCGCAGTATCGACCGGAAACTGGCTTTGGCTATAGCCAGTGTTGCTTTTGTATTGCTGTATGGTTTTGGGTTCATTGGTTCAATTGTTCATTAGTTCATTAGGAATTGTCATTCGGTCATCCTGGGATTTGCGAACTGTAAACTGCCAGCTGCGTCTACTGGCTCCCCCTTCGGGGGGCTGGGGGGCTATCCCTCCCGCCACTCCTTACCGGTGAGATTTATAAATACATCCTCCAGGTTGGCCAGTTTTACCTGCTTCTTGCGTTCAAAGCCAGAGGCTACCAGTTGATCAATAAAATGATCGGGGGTATCGATACCGATGATATAGCCACCATCAACAAAGGCTACCCTATCGCACAATACTTCGGCTTCATCCATATAGTGGGTAGTGATCACAACGGTTGTACCCTGGTCACGGATTTCCCGGATCAGATCCCATAGATTGCGGCGGGCCTGTGGGTCTAAACCGGTTGTAGGCTCGTCTAAGAAAATGATCCTGGGGTTATTGATAAGCGTGGTAGCTATGGAGAATCGTTGCTTCTGCCCGCCGGATAAGTCTTTATATTTTGCTTTGGCCTTATCCGTTAGCGCTACTTTTTCGAGCATTTCCATAGGGCTTTTATCAATGCCATATAAGCCGGAAAACAGGGTGATCAATTCCGACAGGTTTAAATTGGGATAATAACCTGCAGCCTGCAATTGTACGCCAATACGTTTTTTAATACTGTCGGTATCGGTTTCTATATCAAAGCCATCAACAATGATGCGGCCTGATGTTTTTTCGCGCAGGGTTTCAATAATTTCCAGGGTAGTGGTTTTACCGGCGCCGTTTGGGCCCAACAAACCAAAAATTTCGCCCTCATATACTTCAAAACTAATGCCTTTTACGGCTGCAAAATCTCCATAGTTTTTTACCAGGTCGTTTACAGTGATGATGGGTTGTTTTGTCATAGGGTAAAAATGCATTACTATAATGAAATAACCATGAGTTTTATTCGTATTACAGAATTTTTACGAAACACTCAGGCTATTAAAAGCAAGTTTTATTTATTATTCTTTTTTAGTTCACTTTCAGATTTGAGTACTTTATTGCCATTTTCCTGTTCAATTTCATAAGCAGGCTCATCTTTACTGGCATTACGCTTTACTTTTGCGCCCTTTATAGTTTTAGTAACGGATTTTTCATGCTCCTTCACTATTTTGCCTTCGGCGGTTGATTTGCCCCACTTCCAGCTTACGGTATCTCCCTTTTTCATCATGTTGAATATTTATATATATCAACAAGATATACCGGTTAATGATTTGATAATCAATATTATTTTATCAGGTGACCAATAGAGTGCCATAGTGCTTCGGCGTAAACTAAAGCTTTCATGATCAAATGCATAATTTGTATGGCAAGTAACGTTTTCATGATGTGGTGATTTTATGGTTCAAATGTGCTAACAGAATATGTTTTTGAGTAGTGCTTTTAGGTAAAGGCGGCTAAACTTCCGGTAAACGGCGGAAAATCACCGATGAACGAAAAAGCTTTAACCGGTTATGGAATGCCTTTATTTCAGGTAAATAAATTAGCTACTAGTTGCGTGAACAAGGGAGAATGTTCCTGCAGATAAACGATCAATGATATAATAGGTGCGGATAAAATTTTCATAGCAATATTGTTTTTTCTTCAAAATTGCTGTGTGGAAGTTACACCCGCCAAAGCTTTTTGACCAGGTGCGGGAAAATCTCGGTGAACGGCAGAAAATTACGGGTCGATATTTTCGCCGATAATCAAAAAGCCGGGCTAACCCGGCTTTTTGATGCGTTAGCAGATTTTATTATTTACAAGTTTTGTTGCAATTGCCAGAGCTTTTGCAAACGTTACTGCAATAATCCATGCAGATATTTTTATCACAGGTTTTTGAACATTTAGTGCAATGGTTCATTTTACTGTTGCAGCATGGTGTATTAGCGTTAGCGATTGATGTGGTACCCAAAGATGAGATCATCACTATAGCGATGAAAAGAAACTTTTTCATGATTTGATTTTTTAAATTGTTTAATAATAAAAATTTAACCTAAACGGATAAGGTAAAGGCAGACGGGATCATATTATTAAACTTTTGGAGGGCGCCAGGATGACGATGAATAAGCAGACAAGCTTCCCGAAAGGTAAGGTGTAATGGATTGTTCCTTCAAAACCGGAACAATTGAATTTACAGTTACCCGCTCTACGTACAAAAATCCGCAAGTATTACAGGATAGCATGGTGTTGCACATCCCCGCACCGCAATCGTCTTTTTGCTGGTGTTCGCAGGATTGGCTTTGGGCTGTTTTGTGGCAGCATTTTTCAAGCATACCCCTACCGTTAGCCTTTACTGTAAAAACAGAAACAAAGACCATACAAATAACCAAAAGGAGCGCTGTTGCTTTCACTATTTCAAAGAACGGTACTTTTTCAATTAAATTACAAGCCCATTTATCAGACAAGTGTCATATCGTTTGTTGGTATCCTGAACCTAAAACTGTATCATTGAGTAATGAAACGTTTTTTATCAAACCTCACCGTCCAGGTACTTATCGCAATTGCTTTGGGCATTATCGTAGGACTGAATTTTAAACAATTCGGACCTACGGCCGAGATGATCAGCAAAATGTTTATCAGCCTGATCACGATGCTGATAGCCCCTATCATATTTTTCACCATTGTACTTGGTATAGCCGGTATGAGCGATATGAAAAAAGTAGGCCGTGTAGGTGGCAAGGCCTTACTCTATTTCGAGGTAGTGACCACTTTTGCCCTCATCATTGGGGTTACCGTGGCTAACCTTCTTAAACCAGGCGCAGGCTTTGTGCGGCAAGGCCCTGTTGATTCCAGTAAGCTTGTTGTGTATGAGAAGGCTGCTTCTGAAATGCACTGGGGCGATTTCTTCGCGCATATTATACCATCCAACGCTTTTGAAGCCTTTGCCAAAGGCGATATTTTGCAGATCCTGTTTTTTGCAGTACTGTTTGGTTATGGCCTTAGCCTGATGGGCGAAAGCGGACAACCTGTAATACAACTATTTGATAAGTTGTCAAAAGTATTCTTCAATGTAATGAAGATAGTAATGAAGGTGGCCCCTATCGGCGCTTTCGGGGGTATGGCCTTTACCATCAGCAAATATGGTTTAAAAACGTTAAAACCCCTGGCTTTGCTCATGGGTTCGGTTTACCTCACCATGTTCCTGTTTATTTTTGTGGTGCTTAACCTCATTTGTTACCTGTTTAAATTTAGCCTTTGGAAATACCTGAAACACATTAAAGAGGAGATCCTGATAGTACTGGGAACATCCTCTTCTGAGTCGGCCTTGCCTGGTATGATGAATAAGATGGAAACTTTCGGCTGCTCCAAATCGGTAGTGGGCTTGGTGATCCCTACCGGGTATTCTTTTAACCTGGATGGCACTACCATATACCTCTCCATGTGTGTTATATTCCTGGCGCAGGTTTTCAATATTCCTTTGTCCTTATTCCAGGAACTCACCATCATAGGCATCCTGATGGTGACCTCTAAAGGCGCGGCAGGTGTTACCGGCAGTGGTTTTATAGTATTGACCAGTACCCTCACAGCCATCAAAGTAATCCCGGTGGAGGGGGTAGCGATCCTACTTGGGGTCGACAGGTTTATGTCCGAAGCACGGGCCATCACCAACGTGATCGGCAATGGGGTAGCTACCATTGTAATAGCCAAGAGTGAGAAAGAATTTACACCACAACCGGATAAAAATGAGGACGATGACGGTACCGTTGATTTTATAAAAGGAGCCGGAAAGTTTTTAACTACTTTCCGGGGTGGTAATTAGAACAGATGATGCCAGAAACTTTTTAAACCTTAAATTTTAACACTTTTCTGGCCAAAATCGCATAAAAATCACTCAAAAATTGTTCAAAAATCCTCGTTTTAACACTTTTTAACAAATTTCAAGGCCATTTTGAGCGGTTTTTAAAACTTTAAAAAGTTTTAATTTATTGATTATCAAATAGCTATATAAAAATTAGTCAATTTTTGACGTGTTTTGGTCTTAACTGAAACGGCCCGTTACTCCTTTACCTGGAGAAACGGACCGTGACATTTTTAAAGATACAAAAATTTAGCGGTAGAAGCAATTATCGGGCAAAATCAAAAAGCTTCCCGGCATTAAACATTTGCCAAATAAAGCTGTCATGCTGAGCGCCGTCGAAGCATGGGTGGGCAGGCCTTTGCGCTCTACCCTTCGACGGCGCTCAGGGTGACACCTTTTACCTTTGTCCTTTCCCCTCTTTACTAATTACAAATCACCTTCAATTTCTTCGTCATATCGGGGTTCAATGGCTCATTGGTTTGGGCCAGGCGCTGGGCGCCAACGTTGGCGGGGCAGGCTATACCATTGGGACCGTCATAGATCAGTCCGGGTTTGGTATCTACCAGTTCTTTGGGCACATAAATCTGTACGGTGGTGCGCGAGTAACCATGCGGAATAAACCGAATATAATAACCATCGGGGTGTAATGACCATATGCCCGATGGAACTTCCGGATCGGGCTGCGGAGCCAATCCGGCAATCATGGCATATTTCTCCATTTGCTCATACGAGGCGTTGCCTGATGCCGCCAGCTGACGGATATTATTTTCGGCCTCAAAAACGCTTTGCGCAGCGGGTGGCAGCTGATCTTTGGCCTTGGCCATTACGCTGGCAGGCAATACGCCTAAAGCGCCGCCTTCCAGCATCAGCAATTCGTTGGGCGAAAGCAGCGTGGTGGCCGTAAGTTTAATATCGGTACCAAAATCAACAAACCGGGTACGCGCTATGATTGCCCATAACAATACCTGGATGCTGTGCTGGTTAACTTCCGGATGTTTTTCGGCATGTTTCAGTATCAGGATCACCACATCGCGTTTGGGGCCAAGCACCGGGGCAAGCATATAGCCATCACCGCTGCTGGGGCCGCGTGTACCGGCGTGCAGACAATAGCTTTTACAGGTCATTTCATAAAAACCGGCGCAAAGCTTATAAGCGCCTTCGGGTGTTTTGGGTAAAAGATACAGGGGCTCGGGTGTTTGCCCGTCCATAAATGATGGCGGTTTCGACCCTGTTTTGTTCACGTCTTTAAAACTGGTGGTGATAGCCTGGGGTTGTTTCAGGATCTTGTTTAAACCGCCTCCAGAGGCCATTTCGGTGCCTTTGTCCAGCAGTTTTTTTCCTAAGCCGCCAAATTGGGCCTGCGCGGCGGTGATACAGGAAATACAGGCTACAAGTAATGTGATCAGGTTTTTGTTTATTTTTTTCATAGTGTTAAGGGGTGTAACGTGCGACTAATTTAATTAAAATGATAGGGACTATCAGACTCTCTTAAACAAGTTGTTTGTGATAACCTAAAAGTCAACTTTTTGTTCATACTTGTAAATAGTTTTGTAAAACTTCGTAGAAAAGCTTGCATTGTCAATAACACCAGCGATATCGTATATTAGTATTTATCAAATTCTATCAAAACATGCAAGGAACTAAGCTTAACAATATAGCCTATAAGGTTGTTACTATCATAATCTGTCTGTTTTTACTTATTGGTGGTTTGGGCTTTGGTCTCCAACATCTATATATTAAGTGTTTGATAGGGCTCTTATCTGCTTTACTCATGGGTGTGCTCATATTTCGCCGTGCCTCTGTTAAGCATTGGGTACTCACATTATTATTGCCTTGTATCTCGGCTTTTATCATCGGGATGCTTAAGTAAGCACTTATATAACTTTAAACGCTTATAACCATCCTAAGCAAGCTCTTTCTGATAACCCAAAAGTCAACTTTATGTTAACAAATAAAATTATTACAGCATTAGCAGTTAGGGCGGCTAAATTTAATTTGACTTTATTGTCAATAACTTTAGCTTTGCCGTACTAAACGAAAAAAGCCAATGAGTGTTCTCGTAAATAAAAATTCTAAAGTTATTGTACAGGGTTTCACAGGTAAAGAAGGTACTTACCATGCGGAGCAAATGATTGCTTATGGTACCCAATTGGTTGGGGGTGTTACACCGGGTAAAGGCGGTCAGCAACATCTGGACAGACCGGTTTTCAATACTGTTAAAGACGCGGTTACTGCTACAGGTGCCGATGTATCTATCATTTTTGTACCTCCGGCTTTTGGTGCGGATGCCATTATGGAAGCTGCCGAAGCTGGTATTAAAGTTATTGTTTGTATCACCGAAGGTATCCCTACAAAGGATATGATCGAGGTAAAAGAATATTTAACCGATAAGGATGCACGCCTTATTGGCCCTAACTGCCCGGGCATTATTACTGCAGACGAAAGCAAAATTGGTATTATGCCTGGCTTTATCTTCAAAAAAGGTAATGTGGGTGTAGTTTCAAAATCAGGCACTTTAACTTACGAGGCAGTTGACCAGGTGGTTAAAGCCGGTTTAGGTATCACTACCGCTATTGGTATTGGTGGCGACCCGATCATCGGTACACCTACCAAAGAAGCTGTTGAATTGTTAATGAACGATCCGGACACACACGGTATCATCATGATAGGCGAAATTGGCGGCGGCATGGAAGCCGAAGCTGCCCGCTGGATCAAAGCCAATGGTACAAAACCTGTAGTAGGTTTCATTGCTGGCCAAACAGCGCCTCCTGGACGCCGTATGGGCCACGCAGGTGCTATTGTTGGCGGTGCCGATGATACTGCTGCTGCCAAAATGAAAATTATGGCCGAATGCGGTATCCGCGTAGTAGCATCTCCTGCCGAAATTGGCGCTGCCATGGCAGAAGAACTGGCTAAATTATAAGGCCCCCGGCCCCCTAAAGGGGGAGGTTGGAAAACATATTAAAAAAATCCCGGTCAAGGTTTGGCCGGGATTTTTTTGTGGGCAATTTCACCAATACGTCATTGCGAGGAGGAACGACGTGGCAATCCCCGATATGCAGGTTCACTCTGTAAGTAGGGGATTGCCACGCTGCGCTCGCAATGACGCGTAGAGAGAGAAAACCGCTCTTCTTTCCAGCCAAAGCCCTCTTGCGCTCGTTTGCAACAAGTGCTTAACATGGGTTTGCGTTTTAAACGCAAGGGCGATGCAATCGCTTAACCACAATAAGCACTCGTTGCAAACGAGCGCAAGTAGGTGTGTCTCTACAACAATAATCCGTAGAGACACATCGCATGTATCTCCCACTACCTTCCGGCTTGCATTCCTGTTTGATTTTCGTACGTTTCGGTTTGATTTTCGTTAGCCTCCGGCCTCTTGGCTACGGTATCTTTGTGCTGCATGAAACACTAATGAATAAATTTGTGTAGTAACAATATCAAAGACATCATTTTATGGAAATTAAACGCAGCGGCTCACAACCATCGGGCAAAGGCCCGGCAGAATATTTTACCGGAACGGTACGTATAGACCCCCTTTTCAATCCGCCAGACCCCGCACGCGTAGCCATGGCGCTGGTTACTTTTGAGCCGGGTGCCCGCACGGCATGGCACACACACCCGCTTGGCCAAACGCTTATTATTACTGCTGGCAGCGGCTGGGTACAGCGCGAAGGCGGACCGATAGAGAACGTTCACCCCGGAGATGTAGTTTGGTTTGCTCCCGACGAAAAACATTGGCACGGCGCTACAGCCACTACCGCACTGAGCCACATCGCCATCCAGGAAAAGCACAATGGTTCGCCGGTTGACTGGATGGAGCAGGTGACAGACGAACAATATAATAATCAATAAAACAAAGAAGATGAAGCGTGTTATTTCGAAACCGAGCGTAGGACTAATACCTATGGTTATGTTTTTTATGCTGATGCTGTTTTCATTCAGTAACGTCATAGCGCAAAATAAGGATCAGGTGGTACGGATAGCCAAACTACAGATAGATCCTGCTCAACTGGAAAACTACAAGGCAGCATTGAAGGAACATGCCGAAGTAGCTGTACGTGTAGAACCCGGGGTAATAACCTTATATGCTGTGGCCGAAAAAAATAACCCCGCCCATATCACGGTTTTTGAAATATATGCTAACGCCGAAGCATACCAGGCCCATTTGCAAACAGCTCATTTTAAAAAATACAAGAGCACCACAAATGATATGGTCAAATCGCTCGAATTGATTGATGTTGAGCCGATAGCTTTGGAAAGTAAAACGAAACAATAGTATTTAAAAGCCGTAAGTTCAAGTGTCTTCACTTGAACTTATATCAGGTGAGCGTCGACGCTCACCTATTGCCTATTTAAGCGTGGACGCTTAAATAGGCAGAGTGTGTTATTGAACATTTGAACACACCCAAAGTCATGGTGCAGAACCGACTCACCTTTGGTTTTAAGATAGTTCTATTTAGTACTAGTTGTTATTGTTGAAATGGGGGGTGCAGGGGGGGGTTAAGAACTAAATACTTTGTGGAAAACGTTAAGATAAAAGGCAGGGTGAACTTATCGACTCACTAGCTTATAAGAGAGCTTGTCCGGGTATCAGTC
>NZ_JABGNA010000008.1:367130-447690 GCF_013149275.1 Mucilaginibacter sp. SG564 | reverse complement strand
ACCCTGCTTCTTTCTCAATCAAATAATTCAATATAATAATTATGCTAATCTAAAGGAGCGCAGCGTGGCAATCCCTAAAATACAGAGCGGCTCTGCTCATCGGGGATTGCCACGTCGTTCCTCCTCGCAATGACGCGTGGGGAAAAGGATTCACCCTCGCCCAAGCTGGGTGAGTCTACATCCTACCTCCCCCATGCCTTATTAGGCTTAGGCCCCATCACCAGTTCCAATGTAGCACCTGACGCGATAGCTACATAATCCAGATAGCAGTGACGATACGGCCTGCCGTTGAGCGTAGCGCTTTGAATATACAGATTAGCGGCCGAATTATTTTTAGCCACTATAGTAAACGCCTTGCCTTTGGCATATTTAGGATCAAGGTTGATTTTTACTTTGCTGAATACCGGGCTGGTAATCTCGTATCGCGTATCGCCGGGGCATACCTGCGCTATCCCGCTTGCCGCCAGCACATACCAGGCCGACATTTGGCCCACATCTTCATTACCTACCAAACCCTCCACTTTGTTATGATAAGCACGCTGGCAAATGATCCTTGTCCACTTTTGAGTTAACCATGGCGCGCCTAAACGGTTAAATAAAAATGGCACATGGTGCACCGGTTCGTTGGCGTGGTTGTAATAATCGTTCCAAAGCAAATTGGCGGGGGCTTTTTCAAAAAAGTTGGTCAGGTCGGCTATGGCTTTTTCATTGCCGCCCAGTAGTTTGGCCAGGCCTTCAACATCCTGCGGAACAAACCAGCCCTGCTGGTATGGATTGCTTTCTACCGTACCATAACCCTGCTGCAACCTGCCGGCGGCGGGCCACTCCTGCCAGTCGCCATTATCCTTTTTCGGGCGGAACCAGTTTTTATCTTTATCCCATACATTTTTATAGGCCAGGGCTTTTTCGGTGTATTTAGCGGCATCTTCTTTTTTACCGAGCGATTTGGCCAGTTGGGCTATACACCAATCAAAATAAGCATACTCCAACGTGCCGGATATACTGTTACCACCGGTGGTAAAACCGCGGGTACCATTGCCGTCCTTAGTATTGGTATTCACACTGTATTCATACGCTTTGTTCACATCATAGCCGCGGATGCCTTTGGCGTAGGCATCGGCAATAACAGATATGGACGGGCTACCGATCATACAACCACTGTACGCGTTCAACAACTCCCATCGATCAAAAAAATGTGAGCCATTTTCGGTCGCCAGCGTAACCTGCGAATTGATGAGATCATTTACCAAACCCGGATTGATGAGCGTTTGCAAAGGCATCTGGCTGCGGAACACATCCCAGCCACTAAAGATAGTACGCTTGGTAAAATGATCGGCCACATGAGCTTTCAGATCACCGCCGGGATATTTCCCGTCAACATCCTGAAACGTGCGCGGATCTATCATCGTGTGGTACATGGCGGTATAAAAATTATATTTTTCTTCGGTTGTGCCGCCGGTTACCTGTATTTTCGATAAGGCCTTGTTCCACAAGGCCCGGGCCTGTTGATGTACCTTGTCAAAATCAAAGTCTTTAATTTCGGTTTCCAGATTATTTTTTGCCCCTTCAATACTGTTATAGGAAATACCCGTTTTTAATATCACCTGTTCATTGGCTTTAGTATCAAAATCGGTATAAAAGCCCAGGTGTTTGCCTAGCTTTTCTTTTGTGCCGGGCAATATGGCAGCATGAGCGATAATGTCCTGATATTTAGCACTTTCAATATCTTCCAGTTTGCGGGTTTGGCCCTGCGGGATATTGGCACTCCAAACACCGTATTCTTTTAGCGGCTTATTGAATTGAGCGTAAAAGTAAACGGTATAAAAAGCATGCCCGGCACCATTGCCCCAGCCACCACCTTCGGGTGTACATTTTATCCAGCCCTGTATGGTATGATCGTCGACCACTTTTACATACTGATTAACCGAAGTGCCACCAACACGGCGTGCCAGGTCTATCTGAATCCGCGAGCCACTGCCTTTAGGGAACGTAAACCTCATGATACCGCAATGCGGCGTAGCCGTAAGTTCAGATTTGATCTGATGATCGGTGAGCAATACCGAATAATAACCGGCAGATGCTTTTTCGCTGGTTTTATCATAATAAGACCGGTATCCATCATGATTGCCCTCCTTACCCGCGCTGGTTTTTAACGTGCCTGCGGTAGGCATCACCAGGAAATTCCCCAGATCGCCATACCAGCCAACGCCGCTCATTTGGTTAAGGGCAAAGCCTTCTATGGTTTTATGCTCATAACTATAACCCGGCCCATTATCGCCACCCGTGATGGTGTTGGGACTTACCTGCACCATGCCAAACGATACGGCAGCCCCCGGAAAAGTTTTACCCAAACCGGCCGGATTGCCCGCCGATTGCATATTGGTACTGGCGCCTATAAAGGGGTTCACATAGTCGGCCAGTTGTTTTTGCTGGGCGAATAAAGTGGTACTGACAGATAACGACAGGCTGATACCTGCAATTTTTAATATGTTCTTTTTGAGCATGTTTTATTTACTAAGGTTTTTGATAACCGACCGGCACCGTGTGCTTTTGTTTAACAATTTAACGGTTGGTAAAAATATACCCGAACCCAATTGCCCGACATAGATTAAAACACGATGTTGATGGATTATATATGGAAACGATAGCAAATTTATGATTTAGCCCGGTTTTATGGTACTACGGGTTGTTATTAACGTCTTTTTTACAATGAATGTGGGGTGATTACAAAAAGTTTGTCATGCTGAGGAACGAAGCATCTATTCATGAACCATGCTTCACGGAGAATAGATTCTTCGTTCCTCAGAATGACAAGGGGTGATATAAATCCAAGGAGCTCTTTTACACCCGTGTCAACTTCACCGGAGCGGTGTGATAAGCATTCCACTGGCATACGTAAACGTTTTTATCCTCATCCACACAAACGTCATGGCCGTGCTGAAAAACTGGGTTGACCGCCTGTAAAGTTTGCTGTAATACGCCATTTTTGTAAACAGGAGCAGCTCCGCCTGGATTTGATACTACTTTATTGTTCGCATCCAATACGGTTACAAAGCCCGAGTAATCAAAACGTTTCCCAGCCGCGTCTTTCGACCAGCATACACCGGCATAAATATTTTGTTCGTTGATCACCGCGCGGCATACATACATACCCGGCAAATCGATGCGTTTGATGAATTTACCATCGAGCGTAAATATTTTAAAGCAGTTTTCCTCGCGCGAGGTACATATCAGTGTTGGATTATTTTTGTCACGGGTGTCAACCGTTATACCATGCGCATTCACCAGGTTATGATCCTTATTGGTATTGTGATGCCCGCCAAAGTGATTAATATATTGCCCCTTGCTGTTGTAATGGATAATATAATCAGAGCCGTAACCATCCGCCACGTAAATATCGCCATTAGGGGCTACTGCGGTTTCGGTGGGTTTAAAAGGCTCGTCATCCTTATAAATACCAATGGTGCGTGGGTGGCCTATCGCGAAGATCAGCTTACCATCGAGCGTGGTTTTCAACACCTGGCCCGATTGACCATAGTTATTGCCCGTTCTGTCCAGGGCCCATCCGCAATCGGTCAGCAATAAAAAATCTTCGCCGCCTTCTTTGCTGATGCTTAAACCATGCCCCCCGGGTAGCGATGTGCCCCAATAATCAAGCAGTTTGCCCGATTTATCAAATATCAGGATGTTGTTGTGGGTATGGTCGCCCAGCATAATGAGGCGGCCTTTGCTGTCTTGTACCATTTCGTGGCAATTGGCCAGCGGGTTACTGTTTACGCTGATCTTGGCCCAGTTTTTATCGGCCTTGTAGGTAAACTCTCCCTGGCCTATAGTTTGGTCGTTTGGTTTCATATCCTGATGTAATATAGCAAAACTTTTAGCAGGCGCGGCGGCAACCAGGGCGGATGCAATGGCCGAATTCTTTATAAAATTTCTTCTCGATTTCTCCATGTGTTTATAATTGTTCTATTGTATGAACATAATGCTAAGGTAATGTATTTTCTCTCAAATTATCAATTCATCATCACCTAAAAAAAGAAAATACTTATGCGTACGATTTTAAAAAATGATAACAAAACACGTTTCGAAAACTTGTATTTTTCGCAGGCAATTAAAAACATAAACCGGATCACCACACTGTACGTATAAAACCGGGATGACGGAGTAACAAAAACATAACATCAGAGAGCTATACATTTAATATATTCAAATTAAATATTTAGTTTTAAAAACTGATCACTATTAACCATACCAGCACTAACTGAATTGACATATGGCGGGATTTTCGGCGCTTATTACCTTTTTCTTATGTACACAACTACGTAAAAACCTAAAGCGGGATGGTATCAATTCACCGTGGTCACAATACCTGCTGTACGCGATGTGTACCGCGATCGCGCTTATGGGCATGAGCTTTAATTATGAGAGCAGGCCAATTTTTCAGTTGCTTATTTATGTATTAGCTGCCGGGGTTACGGCGCTTCCTTATACGGTAGAGGAATTTAAATCGAGCCGGTCTCTTGTTAACGCGGTGATCCCTATTGTTGCGGTTGGCTTTCTTACTTTTGCCTGCGAGCACTTGTTCCCCAAGCTTTACGAGAGCATCGACACTTTTATGGAGAGTGCCATCTGGTTTGCGGTAATCTGGTTTTGTGCGATGTGGTTTATCAATCGCCGGCAAAACAAAGCGTTGGAGATTGAGCGCACCAAACGCCGTAACGAGGAAGAGCAGAACCGTATGATGGCGGCCATGAAGGTTAACCTGGAGAGCCAGGTACGGGAACGTACCGCCGAACTTACCCAACAAAAAGAAGAACTGCAACAAACCCTGGCCGAACTCAAAAGCACTCAGGCACAACTGGTACAACAAGAGAAAATGGCATCACTGGGCGAGCTTACCGCCGGTATTGCTCATGAAATACAAAACCCATTAAACTTTGTTAATAACTTTAGCGAGGTAAGTATCGAACTACTGGATGAGCTTAAAGAAGATATTTTAAGCAAGCTATCAGATGATGCCAAAGAAGAGGCGGACGACATCATCAACGATCTTACCCAAAACCTTTCAAAAATAAACCAGCATGGTAAACGTGCCGATGCTATTGTGAAAGGTATGCTGCAGCACTCGCGCGCGTCAACCAGTAAAAAAGAGCCTACTGATATTAATGCCCTGGCCGATGAGTATCTGCGTTTAAGCTATCACGGTCTGCGCGCTAAGGACAAATCATTTAACGCCGGCATGAGAACCAGTTTTGATGAAACCATTGGCCAGGTGGATGCCATGGCACAGGATCTTGGGCGGGTATTGCTTAACTTGTACAACAACTCGTTTTACTCCGTGGCCGAAAAGAAAAGACTTAAAGGCGAAGGCTATGAGCCCATGGTAAATGTGACCACCAAACGCGTAACACTCGCCAATGGCCACAACGCGGTTGAAATCACGGTAAGTGACAATGGCATGGGGATCCCTCAAAAAGTGCTGGATAAGATCTATCAGCCGTTTTTTACCACCAAACCTACCGGGCAGGGAACCGGTCTGGGTTTATCCATGAGCTATGATATCATCACCAAAGCCCATAACGGCGAATTAAAGGTAGATACCCAGGAAGGAGAATTTGCCAAATTCACCATCACCATACCGCTAAATGGCTAGGATTTTGGAGTAAGGATTTGGGGAACAAAGCGCAAGGACTTGGGACAAGAACTTGAAAAACAACGAATATAGCATGATATTTTTTTTATCACTAATTCAATAAATCACTAATTCACTAATTAAATTAATTCACTAACTAAATTGAAGATACTTGTTGTTGATGATGAGGCCGATGTACAGCCATTATTTACCCAGCGTTTCCGCAAGGAGATCAAAAGCGGCGAAATGATGTTTACCTTCGCGCTATCAGGTGAAGAGGCCATGGAATACCTGGAGCAAAATCACTCTGAAGTGATCCTTATTTTATCAGATATCAATATGCCGGGCATGAGCGGGCTGGAATTGCTCAGGAATATCAGGAGCACTTACGAAAAACCACCACCGGTAGTGATGATGATAACCGCCTATGGCGATGACGAGAACTACAGACAATCTATGGAGCTGGGTGCCAATGATTTTTTAACCAAGCCCCTTGATTTCAATAATTTGAAAGACAAACTAAAACACATAGAACAATAATGGCCAAGATACTGGTGGTTGATGATGAATCGGACCTGGAGTTACTCATCAAACAGAAATTCAGGAAAAAGATCAGAGAAAAGGTATTTGATTTTGTATTTGCCCAGAATGGTTACGACGCGCTAAAAAAATTGGCCGAACAACCTGATATTGATGTGGTTTTAAGCGACATCAACATGCCCGAAATGGATGGCCTTACCCTGCTTACCAAACTGCCTGAGGCCAACCCTATTTTGAAAGCAGTTATGGTATCGGCCTATAGCGATATGGACAACATCCGCACGGCCATGAACCGGGGAGCATTTGATTTTGTGGTGAAACCTGTTAATTTCGAAGATCTGGATATCACTATCGAAAAAACACTGTTGCATGTTATCGAACTCAAAAAAACCATGCAGGCTATCAAAGAGAACAACATATTACGTATGTATGTGGATGAGAATGTGTTGAACTTTATGACTCATAAGGAGTTTGAAACCAGCCTGCTCTCTAACGAAACTATTGACGGAACTGTTATATTTATTGATATATGCGGTTTTACAGCCATTTCTGAGCATGTACCCGCCAATACCGTGGTGGGGTTGATTAATAAATTATTTGATGCTATGGTGAAGGAGATCATAGCGCAAAACGGACATATCGATAAATTTATGGGTGATGCCGTAATGGCTGTCTTCCGGGGTGAATATCACCTCGATAGGGCTATCGACGCTGCGCTTGCTGTTCGTGAAAAAATGCATGCTGCCGAACCCATAGTTTATGGCGACAAAATATTTAAACCCGAAGTTTCCATAGGTATCAATTCTGGCGAAATGATTTCTGGCAATATCGGTTCGGCCTCTTTAAAACGCCTGGATTATACCGTAATAGGCGATGCCGTTAACCTGGCCCAACGCTTACAGTCGGTTGCGCAAGCCAACCAGATCATCGTTACCCACGATGTTTACGAAAAGGCAAAAGAATCATTCGAACTCAACAAAATTGGCGAAGTAAGTCTGAAAAACAAAGCTAAACCGGTGGAGATATACGAGGTGGTGAGTTAGTTTTGAGTAGTGAGTGATGAGTTTTGAGTCAACTTTAAGAATCAAATACTTTTGACTTTTTAATTTTGACTTCTGACTTATTTAATGCTCCCTAACCCGTTTCTTCAATACACCGCCGGCTGCTTCCTTGATGCTGTTGGTAAATACGAAGGCTTTGGGATCGATGCTGTGAACCAGGTTTTTTAGCCTGCGTACTTCAAAGCGGGTTATTACGGTAAAGATGATATCCACCGGTTGGTGAACGTCAAAGCTTTCTTTTAAAAAGCCACGCTCGCCTTTGTAAACGGTGATTCCCCGGCCCAGTTCCATCACCAGCCTTTCTTTAATGATCTCGCTCTGGCCCGATATGATATTTACGGCCGTGTACTCTTCCAGGCCATCAATCACAAAGCTGATGGTGCGTGAGGCAGTATAATAGGTTAATATGGAATACAGCGCGGTTGGCAATCCAAGCTTAAAGGCTGCTATTAAGAAAATGATAATGTTAATACCCAGGATGATCTCGCTGATGGTAAAACTGCTCCGTTTTAAGGTATAAAGAGCTAATATTTCAATACCATCCAATGCGCAGCCGCCTCGGATGGACAGGCCTACACCTAAACCCATGAACACCCCGCCAAATATAGATACCAGTAGTTTATCAGAAGTGATAACCGGGTATGGTACATAATGCAAACAAATGCCCAGTGCAACCACACAGGCAAAGGTTTTAAGCGCGAATGTCTTATTAACCTGGAACATCCCCATAATAATGAAGGGAATATTAGCTACTACAATAACAAATGCGATATTCTTATGATACAATTCATGTATCAGCAGCGATATACCGGTAACACCACCATCAAAAAAGCTGTTGGGTACCAAAAAACCTTTGAGGGCAAAACCGCAAAATAATATCCCTATGGTTACGGTTACAACATCCTTAATTATTTCGGGTAAACTGTGTTCCGGTTTGGTCATGAATTATATTTTAAACTGTTCTTTTAATGATCTCTTCTAAATGCAGCTGCTTCACCGGGCCGCGCAATTCGATGGCTGTTTTGGTAAAATAATGATGACTTTTCAGAAAAACGATCTGCTGTTTATCCCAGTCCTGTTCGGTCTTCAAACCATCGGTTATTACAAGTTCCGAAAATAGCTTTTTACTGAGTACAAAAAAATCATTCCGGCCTAAATAATCCAAATCTGCATCACAAATAATTTCACCTAAATGATCCTGAGGATTTTGCGGCATTTTGGTCGCCATAATAATATCGCATATCCTGCCTATCTCTTCACTGGTATAACCAAAGTTGGGTAGGTATAAACGGGCATTAACGCATGATTTACTTTCATGATCTTTTTGCCCTGCTAAAAATCCCGAGTCATGAAACAAAGCCGCAGTAAGCAACAGTTGGATTTCCTCCTCGCCTATTCCCTCACTTTGCGCCAGTTGTTTCGACGCGGTGTACACATCCACAGCATGATCGGCATTATGATAATGAAAACATTCAGGAAGCTCTTTTTTTAGTTTATCCAGTATAAATTCCCGGGCCTGTTCAATCTGCATCGGTGGTTAAAATTGATCGCTAATATAATAATTTGGTTTATCGGGAGACACAAATATGTGTCTCTACATTAAAAACAAGACATAGAGACGCATATCTGCGTCTCCAATAAGATAAAAACAAAAAAGCCTGCTGACGATCAGCAGGCTTTTTATCATATTTAAACAGCTTACATTTTAAGCGTTAGGTTAAGCGTAAACCGGGTTGGGTTTTGCGGTGCTAAACGAAACGACCAGTATTTTTCGTTAGTCAAGTTATCCAGTTTTACACCAATGCGGTATTTAGGCTGATCATAAAAAGCTGTCGCATCAACCGTGGTATAGGATGGTATAGTAAATTTAAACGTTGCTGTGTTGGTTTGGTATGAAGAGCTGCCGTAGTTACCACCAACGCCAAAACCCAAACCCTCCATCTTACCATTGGTAATACGGTAGCTTGCCCATAAGTTAGCCAAGCGTGCCGGACCCGATGCCGCGGGGCGTAAACCTTGTATACCTGTACCAGCCGCTGCACTGGTTATTTTACTGTTGTTATAAGCAAAGCCCCCCACAATGTTAAAGCCGGCAAAAGGGTTAGCTATCAATTCAGCCTCAATACCTTTACTTAACTGCGTACCGGCCTGGGTTGAAAATCCCGGGTGTGCCGGATCATCCATCGTAGTGTTGGTTACCGAAATGTCATAGTAGCTAACCGTTGAACTGATCTTATGATCCCACACATCAACTTTTACACCGCCTTCCCACTGGTTGGCGTATTGAGGTTTAAATGGCGTATTATCAAAGCTGGTTGCTGTAACATTGTTGAAACCATTCATATAGTTGCCAAACAACGATACCTTATCTTTAACCAATTGGTAAACCAAACCAAATTTTGGCGACAATGCGGTTTGGTTAAAGTTACCCGTGGTTTTACCATCAGCAGGCGTATAAGCACCTTTGTTTATAAAACGGTCGATACGCAGACTGGCCATGGCGTTCAGTCTGTCGGTAATGTTGAACACATCAGACACATAAGCAGCGAATGAGCTTTGGTTATTTTGTACATAGTCGCCAACTTTAGGGGCCTGAGCATTGATCAATGCCGAAACCTTTTCTGGGGTATAATTATTGTAAGCTGCTCTTGGATTTTTGTAGTTGATCAATGGCATATTTACTACGGCATTCGTAAAATTGCTTTTTTGGCTGTAGTACTCAAAACCAGTAACAATACGGTTGCGGAATTTACCTATCTTAAAATCGCCAATAAAATTCTGTTGTACGTTGGTGATGTAATACGGATAATCCTCTTTAGTTACTTGCCTTCTTATACCCGTATCAGCTATAGTCATTGCCGTAACATACCCCTTGGTTGTAGAGAAGGTTTTGTTAAACATGGTTTGTGATTTCCAGCTATCAGATATTTTATAGTTTACTAAGGCGTATAGATCGATCTGCCTACTCTGGTAATCCAGATTATTATTGGCAAATGAGCGTTTATAATCAATACCCAGATCTTTAATATTGTATATTTTAGCTTTAGGATCCGGTGCCAGGCGGTAAGCAGATGTGGCGCTGCCGTTACCTATCTCCGCATCAACATCAACAGATAAACGGTCATTAATGATGTAAGTGATGCTCGGCGCTACAAAAAAGCTGCGGGTATAACCGGCATCCTGAAAGCTGTGTTCGGTGTGCAGGGCGGTATTAACCCTAAATAATAATGTTTTATCCTGGTTCAATGGCGTGTTTATATCGGCGGTTAAGCGGTTCAGGTCAAAACTGCCGGTATTGTAGCTTATCTCGGTACGCGGTGTACCAAAAGGCTGCTTAGTAACGCGGTTAAATAAACCGCCAAATGAGGCTAAGCTACTGTTAAACAGTGTGCCTGTAGGACCTTTGATAGCTTCTATCTTTTCAATGTCGGCAGGGTCAATCGCATTAAAGTTATAGCCGGCTACGCTGTTACGGATAAAGTTACCAGTAGTGAAACCACGTGACAAAAGTGTTGTACGCCCGTTGTTGTATACTAATGGCACACCTGTACCAGGGATATTTTTAAAGCCATCAACATAACTGGTTACAACCTGCTCTTTCATCAGTTCGCTGGTTACTACACTATATACTTGTGGGTTCTCCAGGTTTTTGAGTGGTAAACGGGCCACATCTTCAGTTTCTTTTTTCAGGAATTTATTGGTTTTGTGACCTTTCACACTTACTTCCTGTAAGTTTTTGCTGTCATCCTCCAGTATAAATTCGGCAACTGCCTCAGCATTTTCCGCTACGGTGATCTGCTGCAATTTGGTGGTTGAGCCTACATAGGAAGCAACTAAGGTATAGGTACCAGGTTTTACTTTTTTAAAGTTGAAACGACCATTTACGCTGGTCATGGTGCGCTGATTGGTTTCTTTGATGAGCAGTGTGGCCAGACCTATAGGCTCGTTATCGCCGGTTTTAACGATACCTTTTATGCTGCCTGTTGGTGTTTGTGCCGATGCAACGTAGCTACTAAAGCAAAGCGTTAAAAAGAAGATCCAAAATATAAAACTTAACGTGGGGGGATGATTTTTTTGTAAAAAATGCGTCATTGCGTTAGGGGCTAGTGGTGTGAGATCAATAGTTATGTGTGTTTAAACGGATAGTGGTTAAACGCCGCAAAGTTATTTTTATTTAGAATAAATCCAAATAAAAAAATACTAATACGATTTCGTTAATAACTGATCACAATTCTGCTTGTATTTAGCCCGCAGCTTAGATATAGCAAACAAATAGTTATCCAAAAAATAGGGCTGTCACCCTGAGCTCTGTCGAAGGGTAGAGCGCAGAGGCCTTCCCACCATGCTTCGACGGAGCTCAGCATGACACCCTTTTTTAGAATGATTTATACCCCATTACACTCCATTCAGGTATATTTCGGCATATAAGAATTATATTAGCCCAATGAATAGCTGGTTCAAAAACTACAAGGGCATTATCATGCTCATGATCGGTATTATCGCGGGCAGTATAGCCGGATTGCTTTTGGGCAACAAGGTGGAGTTGATAAAACCCATCGGCGATATTTTCCTGAACCTGTTATTTACGGCGGTGGTACCACTGGTATTTTTTGCCATAGCATCGGCCATTGCCGGGCTCGACGGATCAAACCGTCTTGGTCGCTTACTGGGTATCACCTCCCTGGTTTTTTTATCAACCGTGCTTGTAGCGGCTATCATAACCATTATTGCTACATGGATATTTCCTATTCATCAGCATTTGGTGGCCAGCCCCATAACCGAAGCCATTGTTAAAAAACCTTTTGGCGATCAGCTCACCCAGTTATTTACCACCAGCGAATTTTACCAGCTCCTATCCAGAAAAAGTATGCTGGCTGCTATCATTTTTTCGATACTGATAGGTTTTGCCACTCTGCGCTCGGGCGAAAAAGGAGCTTCATTCGCCCGTTTTTTGCATAGCGGTAACGAGGTATTTAAAAATATCTTCATCCTCATCATGGAACTTGGCCCTATTGGCCTGGGGGCCTATTTTGCTTACCAGGTAGGTGTGTTCGGGCCGCAATTGTTTGGGGGTTATGCCCGTTCTATGGGTTTGTATTACGGTGTAGGAGCCTTTTATTTTGTGGTGATCTTTAGCTTATACGCTTTTATAGCCGGTGGCGTAAAAGGAATAAAAAAGTACTGGCGCAATAATATCATACCATCGGCAACGGCGGTAGGCACCTGCAGCAGCATAGCTACCATACCAGCCAACCTGGATGCCGCAAAAAAAATGGGCATCCCCGATATGATAGCCAATGTTACTATACCACTTGGCGGCACACTGCATAAGGATGGCTCAAGCATTTCATCCATCGTAAAAATGGTAGTAGTGTTTGCCTTGTTCGGCAAAAGCTTTAATAGCGCCGATACTATTGCGCTGGCACTGGCTATGACGGTGCTGGTGAGCCTGGTTGAAGGCGGTATACCCAACGGAGGGTACATCGGCGAGCTGCTGTTTATATCCGCCTACGGTTTCCCGCCCGAAGCGCTCCCTCCTGCCATGATCATCGGTACGCTGGTTGATCCCATGGCTACCCTTTTAAACGCCACAGGCGACACTGTCGCGGCCATGTTGGTAACCCGCTTCAGCGAAGGTAAAAACTGGCTCAATAAGGCCGAGGAATAGATCGCCAGCAAACCATGGATTATACGGTTTTTTCATGATGCAAGCAGCTTAAAACACCTCATTACCATCAAATTGTCAGCAAGTTAAGTATACTCCGTAGGAGTAAAAGCTTTGTAGAGAACAAACAATAAGCATTTAGCATGCCGTAGGTATGCAACCTGAGTGCAGTACCTACGGCACTGACATCGGGGCTGGCCTTTTTCTACAAAGCTTGAACCCCGATGGGGTTTGCAAAATTCCTTCGCTCAATAATATTATCTTCTCTATAATCCCCCTCGCAAAAGCCCCAAAAGTGGGTTTACATAAACACCCATAGTATATCGATAAATAACAATTAAGTCACTGTATATCAACTAATTAAAATAATGCAAACCATAAAAAATGTAAACCATGTAAACCCACTTTTGACTGTCTGTTCAAACGTCGTTTATTTAGTAATCCCGAATAATTATATTTGGTCTCTATTAATCGCGCTTAAAATTCCAGGATCATTATGCTGCATATATTATACATCATCGCCATTATTGCTGAGGCCATGACGGCCGCGTTATCTGCCGGAAGGCGTAATATGGATTGGGTGGGCGTTTGTATTATTGCCTGGGTTACCGCCCTGGGCGGAGGCACCGTACGTAATATTTTATTCAATCATTATCCCATGAGCTGGGTTGAGCACCCCGAATACCTGCTCATCACCGCGGGAGCCGCCATATTGGCTGCCATCATCGCCTCGTTAATGACCAAACTCAAAAAGCTATTCTTATATCTTGACGCCCTGGGCCTGGTAGTATTTACCATTATTGGCTGCCAGATAGCGCAGCAAATAAACCTCCCTCCCATTATTGTGATGTTCAGTGGAATGATCACCGGCTGCGCAGGCGGCGTGCTTCGGGATGTGCTGTGTAATGATATCCCGCTGCTGTTTCATAAGGAGATATATGCCAGCGCTTCGATAGTTACCGGCGCTGCTTATTTAGGTATAGAGTATATGGGCGGAAGTTCTGAATTGGCCATAGTACTGGCATGTGTTATTGGCTTAGCATTGCGCTTGTTATCTATCCGTTATAAATGGCAAATGCCCAAATTTGTTTACAACGAAGAATGGCATTAAATAGAAAAGCCCTCCGGAATACCGGAGGGCTTTTTTGTTATGCTAATGATCAATATTACCAGCCCGTGTTTTGTGTTAATTTACTATTGGTAGCGATCTCGCGTTGTGGGATCGGCCACAAATAGTATTGATCCTTCATGGTCACCCCTTGCTCATTTGCAGTAGAGGTTGCCGGACCAAACACATTGTTCTTCACATCATATATCTGATGGGTGCGTTGAATATCAAAATAAGCTTTGTTTTCATAAGCCAATTCATGATAGCGCTCTTTCCAGATAGCTACACGAAACTGATCTTTGGTTAACCCACTCAATGGTGCCAATTTTGCACGGGTACGTATTTGGTTAACCGCGTCGTAAGCGTCGGCTGTCGGTCCATTTACCTCATTTGATGCTTCGGCATAAATCAGCATGGCCTCAGGTAAACGTAAAAGCGTCCAGTTTTCATCGCATTTACCACTGTTAGCAGTACCAGATACCGAGCTTTCAACCTGGAAATATTTATACAGGCAGTGCTCGCCAAAAGTGATGGTATCGGCAGGATTATTGGCATCCGGATATTTAGAAAAATAGAATTGCTTTTCCTGTGTACGTTTATCCCCGGCCTCATAACTCGCAAAGAAAGCGTCTGTCGGGATCATTGCTCCCAGGTGGTCTCCATAAGCACCAACCTGTAAATTGAAAGGCACTGTTAACTGGGTTATAGCATTAGTGGCAACACCTACCAGGTATTGGCTTTGAAATATCAATTCGCCCTGGTTTTTGTGAGGATTGTCATGCAAATAGGCATAATCTGTAAACAGCGTATATAAAGGCAATACTTGTTTAGCTTCATCGGCGGCTTTCTGGTAGTTTTCTGTTTTTTGCAACGGATAACCGGCCATAGTTAAATAAACACTTGAAAGCAAGGTGTGTACAGCGCCTAATGACACCTTACCTGTTTGATCGGTATTAGGTAAACCAGACTGTTCTGCAGCAAGCAGGTCACTAACAATCAAGTCATAAACCTGTGCCTGTGGTGTACGAGCCGGGTATAAAAGCGGGCTTGATAAATCAACTGGTTGTGTTATTAATGGAACATCGCCATATAGCCTTACCAAATGGTAATAATAAAAAGCCCTCAAAAAGTAAACTTCTCCTAATAACGACTTTTTAACGTTAGCATCCATACTGATAGCCGGAATGCGTGCCAAAGCAAGATTGGATTCTTCAATGGCCGTATAACAGCTTTTCCAAACAGTTTCAAAGCCAGGGTTGGTAGGGTCGGTATTTTCGTTTATTACTTTTTTATTATTTACGCTTTGCCCCAATGTTGTGGTATGTCCGGCAAAAAGTTCCAATGTAATAAACGGGGCCTCGCCATAAGCATCTCCATTTTGAAAAAAGTAAAGACCGTAATTAATGTTATTAATATAACCTCCATAAATGCCGTTCACAAAAGTACGGGCCTGGTTGGCGGAGGTAAAATAATTTTCTTGCGTAAAGTTGCTGCGGTTATCTTCATCAAGATATTTTTTGCAACCAGATACACTTGCTATAACAATCAGTGCTGAAAGACCGATCCTGTATTTTTTTAAATTAAATTTCATAATTATACGTATTGAGGTATTTAATTAAAAACTTGCATTTAAACCCAATAAGAAGGTTCTTGGCTTTGGATAATCATAAAATTGTATACCCTGGGTAAAGTTACTGCTGCCGTTATAGGTTGAAGTTTCAGGATCATACCCAGTGTACTTGGTGATCAGGAACAGGTTTTGTCCTTGTGCATACACTCTTAAACGGCTTAGTTTTATTTTCTTAACCAGATTATCCGGGAAATTATAGCCTAAGGTTACGTTGCGGCCACGGATGAAGTTACCGCTCTCTACCTTGGTTGAATAGATCTCTGTTTGATAATAAACATAAGCCGGACGATCCTGTGCTATACTGGTATTTTGGTTAGTAGGCGTCCATGCGTTTAATACAGTAGCGTAGCTGTTTGCCTGACCGGTACGGTCCTGACCAGAGTGGCGAGTTAAGTTCATGATCTGGTTGCCATAGTTAAACTGCAGCTCGATACCCAAATCAAAAGCTTTGTAACGGAAGGTGTTGCTAAACGTTCCGTATCCAGACGGGGTAGATTTACCCAGTATCTGTTTGTCAGCAACAGTGATTTTGCCATCGCCGTTGGTATCCTGAATTTTCAAATCTCCAGGCAACAGGTTGAATTTGGCTGCTTCAGCTGCCTCTGCAGTACCCCAGGTACCCAGCACTTTGTAACCATAAAAAACACTGGCAGGCTGACCAACACGCAGTAAGTTAAACTGTGAAAGGAACGTTGGATCAAGATAAATATCATCATTTGCTGCACCTAAGTGTAGTATCTTATTTTTCAGGAAGGAGATATTAAATGTAGAATTCCAGCTAAAATTATCCGTTTTAATGTTAACCGTGTTCAACGTTAACTCAATACCCTCATTTTCAAGACTACCAATGTTTTTATAAACACTATTAAATCCGCTGGTTTCAGGTAGTGGTGCATTTAACAACAACGCTTTGGTTTTTTTGTAATAAGCATCAGCATCAAGGGTGATTCTGTTATTCAATACCCCAAATGACAAGCCGAAGTTATACTCCGAGGTTTTTTCCCATTGCAAATCAGGGTTACCAGGGCTGCCGATATCAATTACTGTAGCTGAATTGCGGTTTCCACCAAACGGATAGCTACCGATAGGTAATGAGGCTTGTGATCTGTATTGGCCAATTTCAGAGTTACCGGTTAAGCCATAGCTAAATCTAAGTTTCAGGTCTGAAATGGTTTTATTATCCTTCATGAAATCTTCCTGAGATACGCGCCAGGCCAAAGCTGCTGATGGAAAGAAGCCATATTTTTTACCTGTACCAAAGCGCGACGAACCATCTTCACGACCAGTTAATGTTAACAAATACTTGTCTTTATAACCATAGTTTACCCTCGCGAAATACGATTGTATCTGCCAGGCGTAATAACCTGATGCCGGTGTACCTGGTACTGACCCTGCTCCAAGGTTGTAAAACTGGAAATAATTATCTGCCAAACCCGATGTTGATGAGCCAACACTGAGCTCATTAAAGTTTTGCCTTTCTGTACCTAAAACTACGTTTAATGAATGTATTTTATTAAATGTTTTGTTATAGGTAAAGTGATTTTCCCACTGCCAAAAAGTATCATTATATTCATTTATAGAAGCCGAGCTATTGCTTTGATCTGCCGTTGCCCCACCAACTAAACCACTCTGGAAATGTGGGTTGTAATTAGCCTGCGTAGTAACACCTAAAGTACTGCGGAACTCCAGGCCTGGTGCAAGGTTTAAGTTTAAATAACCATTCCCACTAAATACACGTTTTCTGTAAAGATTTTCTACCTCATTAGCCTGTGCAACCGGGTTGTCACCACCCTCCATGTTTGGATAATCGGTTCTTTTACCGTAAGTACCATCTGGGTATTTTATAGGTACAATCGGAATCATCTCAATCAGCATGCGCGGAATATTATTACCACCTGTACCGTCATCTGCTGTACGCTGCTCGGAGCTGTTATAGTTTATGGTAGCACCAACTTTTAACCATGGCTTTACCTGGTGATCAATGGTTAATCGTGCATTATAACGTCTTTGATAACTATTCAATATAATACCTTCATCATCTGCATAATTCAGGAACAAACCGTAAGTAAGATTATCAGAACCGCCGGTAAACGTAACATTGTGATTTTGACTGTAAGCTGTACGCGTAGTGGCTTTTTGCCAATCAACGTCATATAACGGATTTAAATTCTGATCAAATAATTTACCTATCAATGCCGTACGTATCTTTTTAGGATCATCATCTACATATTTTCCTGCAGCCCAGCCAGTAGGGTCATATTTAGGAATATTGGCATATGATTGGTCTTCAACTGATAAAAACTCTTTTGAATTTAACACGGGCAGCTCTTTGGCCATGTAGCTGATGCTTCCATAAGCGTCATAACTTACACTACCACCCTTTTTACCACGTTTAGTAGTTACCAGGATCACACCATTGGCACCACGGGTACCGTATATGGCCGTTGACGACGCATCTTTCAAAACATCAATAGTTTCAATATCATTAGGATTCAACGCCGCGCCGCCTGCTGTCCATACCACTCCATCTACTACATACAGCGGATCTGTTGCGGCATTGATAGAGCTGTAACCACGTATCCGGATCTTGGTTTCACCACCTGGTGCCCCAGAGTTAGTCGATACGTTTACACCGGCAATTTTACCTGCCAGTTCCTGCTCCACGTTAATTGCGGGACGTTCCTGCAAAGCTTTTGCACCAACGCTACCAACAGAGCCGGTAAGGTCGACCCTTTTTTGGGTACCGTAACCTACAACCACCACTTCGCTTAATGCTTTGGGGCTTTCAACCAGTTTTACATCAAGCTGAGCTTTATTAGCGATAGGCACTTCTTGTGTAACATAACCAACAAAGCTAAACACAAGGGTTCCATTGGCATCGGGCGCGTTCAAAGTATACTTACCGTTCACATCGGTAACTACCCCAACGTTTGAGCCCTTCACCCTGACACTTACACCCGGGAGCGGTCCTTTATCATCACTCACGGTACCTTGCACCTTAAATGCAGCGGGAGTGATTACTGCGGTAACATCCTTCTTTTTAACAACAATAGTTTCCTGGAATATTTTGTAGGTTAAGGGCTGATCTTTAAAACACTGATCAAGTGCTTCCTGAAGCGAGGCATTGGATACCTCAACATTTATTCCACCTGTATTTGATACATCCTTTTTATCATATAAAAAATGATAGCCAGTTTGTTTTTCGATCGATCTGAGAACTTTTTCAACAGTAGTGTTCTTCTGATGCAAGGTCACCACCTGACTATAACTTTTTGCGCTTACATTGGTAAGAGCTGCAATTATAATAATAGCCGTTAGCTTCATAGCCAGTATTATTTTGGATAATTGAGGCCATGCCAAGGGCGTGGCCTTAGAATTAAAATTCATAAGTTTGTTGTGTTTGGGTTAAACATTAAATTCAATTCGTTGATTGCATTCTTTTGGGACCCCAGATAATTTTAGCCGGGAAAGTGCAGCGAACACTTCCCGGTTTTTTTATATCATGTACCTCTATGCCATGTTCATCGCGGTATGACTACACCGGGCAAAAACAGGTATAATAAGTTGCGGATCCCCCATGCCGGAGCTAACTTATTTTTTGTATTTCTTCCATCATAGAGTTGTTTAAGGTGAATAATTGGTTAGTTATCTTTTGGTTTAGTTGTCTTTTGATTTTATTTATTTTTTTAAACAGGGTCATTGCATTATAGTAATGTGCTTATCTTCTATTTTGAAATTAACACCCGCGTATTTAAGCATCCCTAAAAGTTCTGATGCTTTTACATTGCGGGATATGCGCCCGGTAAATTCCTTAACCGGGATCTGGCCTTCGTAACTTACCTCTACATCGTACCAACGCGCAACCTGTCTCATGATCGATTGAATACTGGCATCCGTAAACTGAAACAAACCATCTTTCCAGGCTACCGAATCATCAGCATCAGCATCATTTACCACGTGGATCGCACCATTTTGATTTAGTGAGGCTTGTTGGCCCGGTTTTAAAATGCTGGTATAGTTGTTATTGCTTATTTTAACAGATCCTTCCAGCAAAGTGGTTTTCATTACAGCTTCGTCATTATAAGCCATGGTATTAAAATGGGTACCTAATACCTCGATAACGGTATGATTGGTTTTTACCCTGAAAGGCATCGCCGCGTTTTTGGCTACTTCAAAATAAGCTTCGCCGGTAATTTCCACGTCCCTGGTTTTACCGGTAAATACTGCAGGAAAGCTTAATGACGATGCCGAATTTAACCAAACCTTGCTTCCATCGTTAAGTACCAATTGATATTGCCCACCTCTTGGTGTAGCAATGGTATTCATTGGTATCGTTCCACTATCTCCACCATTTTTACCTCCTTCATAAACCAATTGCCCATCATGTGTTTTATTGATTTGTGTACTCCCCTCTTTTGCCAAAACGCCGTTTTGCGCATTATCTAAATAAATCGTTTTACCATTTGCCAATGTCAATAAAGCCCTGTTGCCACCAGGTAAAGCATCATGCCTGTGCTGCATTTTAGCTATATTCTTTTTTTGGTCGGATGGTTTTTTTTTATTGATCAAAACATAGGCCCCTAAACCCAAAAAGATCATCAAGGCAGCAGCCGTACCTAACCGCAGCCATAATTTATGATCGTCTGGAGGCTTAATAATATGTATATCGTCCTGATTGCCATTTTTAAGGATATTATTGAGCATATCCATACTTTTTGAATGATCAAAAAGTGGTTCATTTACTTCCAGATTGTTCCATGCCTGCTGAATAAGGGAGGTAAGTTCAGCATCATTGGTTGAGGCATTTATAATTTGAAACAGCTCATCCCGCTCCTGCTCGGTAGCGGTTTGATTATAATAACTGCTAAAAAGATAATGTAATCTTGCATTCAATGCACTCATACCGTGTAATTGTTTATCATAGTAAATAATTGGCAAATGAGGATTTTAGGAACACCTCATATACATGACAACAAGCAGGGTAAAAAGGGGGTATTACTTCTTAAAAAAAATAAAAAAACTTTTTAGCGCGATAGACAAAAACGCCATAACTTCCAGGTGCTCATGCACATACTCGGTTATAGAAAGGGTTGCTATCTGTAAATATTTTTTTACGGTTTCGCGCGATAGCTCCAGCTGATCGGCTATTTCGGTATATTTTAAACGGCCGTGTCTGCTCAGTAGATACACTTTTTGTTGTTGAGGAGGTAACTGGTCGATAGCTTCATCCAACAGGTTATAATACATATCTGTACCAGCCACTTCGAGGTTAGGGCGATCGGCATCTTCCAATTGCCTGATCATGGCACGCTCCTTTGCCAGCTTTTTTAAACAGTTTAAAGCATGATTTTTAGATATCACGAACAGGTATGCTTTAAAATTATCAACACGTACCAATGATTCGCGTGTGAACCATATTTTCACGAATACATCCTGTACCACTTCTTCGGCCAGTTCAATGGAGTTTGTTATACGCAGCATGTGTACCCCCAATTGCTGGTGATGCAACATAAAAAGCTGGCGAAAGGCATTTTCATTACCCGAAGCCACCTGCATCAACAAATCTTTCTCATCAGCATGAGTAATTTCAAACATAAGTAAATGTGTAATAATGTCGAATAATTAAACTTTATTAAATCCTTAAATGCACTACATTATGTTAACAACAAAGTGCTATAACAGTATTTGTGTGATAAAGTTTATTCTTTCTGGAAAACCGTTCCTTGCGAACTGGTGATCTTTTACTTATTTACAGGGGTATCTAAACTAATATGATTACTCTTTAATTTCGGTTGTTTCGCGTGTTAATTTATTTTCAATCCTTTTATCTGGAATGAACCAAAGCGCGGCAACCACACCATATAACACAAAGCTAATAACAGGACTTAGCCAGGATATACCAATTGCCGCGGCATATATAACTACAGAACTTTTTGCCTTCCAATCGCGCCCCAGCACATTGGCAATAAGCGAATTTTTTCCACTATGTTTGATCAGCACTTTTTCCAGTATCGTGTAAGCAGTACCGGTCATAGCCAATACAAATCCATAACAGGCTACCGGTAACTGGGTAAAATGATTTTCGCCCATCCATCCGGTTACAAAGGGTATCAGCGACAACCAAAAAAGCAGGTGAAGATTGGCCCATAATACTGCTCCATTAATCGATTTTACAATGTGGAACATGTGATGATGGTTATTCCAGTATATCCCCACATAAATAAAACTTATTATATAACTTAAAAAAACAGGTATGAGTGGTTTTAACGAGGCAAAACTTTCGCCGTGGGGCACTTTCATCTCCAACACCATTATAGTAATGATAATGGCAATAACGCCATCACTAAAAGCTTCTATCCTGGATTTGCCAAATGCCATCGATCAGTACTTATGATTAATTTTTCTTTTTCATGTTAAAATCCTGGTACCTCTTCATCGCCTCAATAAAATAATAATCGGCATAGGTTAAAGGTACATCAACTTCGCTTTTGGCTGGCAAATGCCCTACACTATGCTCCAGTATAAAACCACCATTGGTTCCGATGGGTGCCTTATAGGTGGGTGATGATAAAGTTTTTAAAATAGTTTCGGCCGTATTGAAATACTCCTGTCCCTTATCATTATCCGCATAGCGGCAAAGCTCCAGCAAAGCCGAGGCCGCTATAGCAGCAGCCGAAGCATCTTTAAGCGCATTTGGAATATTAGTAGCGTTGTAATCCCAATAAGGTATTTTATCCGCCGGAAGATTGGGATTGGTCAGTATAAACCGGGCTATGTTTTGCGCCTGCTCCAGGTATTTTTTGTCTTTGGTTTCGCGGTACATTACGGTGTAACCATACAGTCCCCATGCTTGCCCTCTGGCCCATGCCGATTCATTGGCAAAGCCCTGCGCGGTTTTCTTTTCTTTAACCGCACCGGTTTGCGCATCGTAGTTGATCACATGGTAGGAGCTATAATCGGGCCTGAAATGGTTTTTCATGGTGGTGTTGGCATGCGTAACTGCTATTTTATAATAGCTGGAATCGCCGGTTTCATGCGTGGCCCAGAACAGCAGCTCCAGGTTCATCATATTATCGATGATCACCAGGTAATCCGACGGATTTTTTGAGTCCCATGATTTAATACAGCCTACAGTTGGGTTAAACCGGGTTGATAACGATTTAGCGCTATTAATTAAAATTTGTTTATACTCCGGTTTAGGCTCAATTTTATTGGCATTGCCAAAGCTGCAATACATCATAAAACCCAAATCATGGGTATGCGTATTGAACTGCTCTTTAGCCAGTACACCTAATATGCGGTTAGCTTCGGTTAGTAACCACTGATCATGATCCTGCTCATACAGATACAATAAACTACCGGGGTAAAAACCACTGCACCACCAGCCCGAATTGCTGTTCTCTTGCTTTTTGGTATCGGGGTGATATGTTTTTGGGAAATCCTGCGGACCTATCTGTTTCGCCAGAAATTTATATTGCTCATCCGCATCCTTAAAGTTTTTTTTGATGGTGGATGACAATTGTTTCTGCGGCTTAAAATTATCTTGCGCGTGCAGATTTGCGCCGAACGTCGAAAATAAAAATACAAAAGCAATAACAGGTAGAATTCTGAATTTCATAAAAGGTATTTATAAAAATTGGCTGGCAGTAAAAATGCAAATTTTGATCGGATTTGCAAGCAATATATTCCACTTAGGGTAAACCGTTGCTACGCTCCCCATTTTTTGTATAGTAATCATTATCTTGACCCACCATTTGTTAACCCCAATTATCATGGGCATTATTTACAGAGACCTACACTCAGCCGAACTTCACCGTATAGCTGAAATTGACCGCGCCGAGGAAATACTGGAACGTTACTATATGCAGAACGGTGAGTTACAGCTTAGGCCCGACCAGCAAATAGTTACTCATTTTGACAAAGATGAACTCGAGGAGATCATCCGTCGGCAGCACAAACTGATAGACACCGGCGGAAGGGTTATCGGCGCTTTTAACCAAAATACGCTTGTTGGCGTTGCCTCTGTGGAAGGAGTAAAACGAGGTGCCCGGAATAACTATCTTAAAATGGATATCTTATACGTAAGCAAAAACATTCGTGGACAAAAAGCAGGGCAAAATCTGCTGGAGCAATGCAAAATCATTGCAAAAAACCTGGGAGCAGAAAAGCTATACATATCCGCCACTCCAACCAAAAACACCGTTGATTTTTATTTAAAGAACGACGCAGTTATCACCAAAGAGATCAACCCGGAATTATTTGCCCTTGAACCGGAGGATATTCATTTGGAATTGGGGGTGGGCTAAAGCCTTAGTCATAACAAATTGCGGACATAGTATCCATCATATTTAATGAGACATACGTAAAGAAATTCAAATTTGATTAATGTCTAATATGATAATTATATTTACACTTAATTCTAAATAAACCTTATCAAATCATGGCTGACATACAAGTATTCGGAGCCCCAATCACAAAACTTATAGAAGTCGTTAGCGCAGCAATTGGGGTAAAATATAAGCCCAAAGCGATGCGCAATGAAGCTGACGCAAAAGCTTATGAAATTGAAAAAATAGCGGAAGCTGAAGCAAAAGCTTCTATAATTAGATCCGATGCCGAATATGAAGTGACAGAGAGAGCCAAACAACGATTGTACCATCAAGAAATAAATCGTCAAATAAACATTGACAATATAGTAGAGGAGGCCTCTAATCTCCTTAATGAAACGGTATCAGAACAACCAATTGATCCTAATTGGCGAACCAGGTTCTTTACTAAAGCTCAGGATATTACTTCAGACGAAATGCAATTACTTTGGGCTAAAATATTAGCAAATGAAATTAATCAACCTGGAAATTTCTCATTAAGGACCATAGATATTTTCAGCAATTTATCCCAATATGAAGCTGAAACGTTTTTGAAACTTGCGTCGATTTCTACAACAAGTGGTCAAATATTTAAGATCAATGGAGATATCACTAATTTCGATATTAGTTATGAAGATTTACTATTATTAAGTGCTGCTGGGCTAGTGTATCATAACCACGAATTATCTAGTACCGCACCACCGGTACATGTATTAAAACATTATACTAATAATAATGAATTAACAAAAGAAGAATATGGTCATAACTTCAGCTATCGAGAATCATTTATATGGATTTGCAAGGACAATCAAAAACTAAATCTCAATTGTTATGCGTTAACAAAACCCGGTGTGGAGTTATTAAAAATTTTAGACATAAAGGATAATAATGATTATATAAATTCACTTCAAAGTTTCTATTTAAATCAAGGCTATTCAGTAAATATTGTACCCTTACAAAAGTCTTAAATTTTGACTTCTTAGGGTCTGCTAAATAGCCATTGAAGTATAAACGATTTTTTTATAAAAACTTATGTCCTTCCGAGGGATCAGCTGAGGACAAAACCCGCCCCTACTTTTTCACCAAACTCGCCGGCGCTACCTCATGGCTTAGCAGTTGTCCAAATAATTCCCAGCGTTTTTGAGGATCTTTGGCCGTGCCGCCGTTACCTTCAACATAATTTTTCACCAGGTCCAATCCGTAATTATAGTTGATCACATAGCTGCGGTATTTTTTGATAAAGCTGAGCGATTTATCAGCTGTTTCATCATTCATAAGGCAGTATTTGGTTAAGTATGTTCTGGCTTTGTCACGTGACATCGTATTGTTTACCAGCCCCCTGGCGGCCTCGTTACGGGCATAGTTCAGGTTACCCTTAATGGCTAAAGCCTTAAAATACAGTTCAACACCAGCCGTATCTAAACCAGCCAGCGGCAGTAGCACGCTCTTGGCAAATTTCACCTTTTCATCTCCCGGGAAGGCCATCTCGATACCATAATTAGCGCTCCCTTCTGCAATCAACGACTGCGGGCTAAACAACGGATACAGTGAGATCTCTACCCACCCTTTGTCATGATACAAATTCTTTTCCAGCAGCATATTGTACACGTGGTGACCGGGATAACTTTCATGGCTGCCCACGTCAATTGCCCTATCGATAAATATTTTTAAATCCGTATTGATCTGTACGGTGCTTTTATAGCCGCCCTTGTACCAGTTGTAACCGCTCCAGGGTTTGTTGGTTACATACTCCAGAGTAAAGGTTTCGTTAGCAGGCAGTTTATAATGTGCCAGCGTGCGTTTGCGAGCCTCGGCAATGGCTGCTTTAATTACCGGGTCGAGTTTATCTTTGGGGATGATGAACTTATTAGCCAGCTTCTGGAATCGATCGTTCACGCGGCCTTTACCGGGTAAAATACTGTCCAGCTGGGCTATCTGGGCCTTAAAGTAGTCTTCGGTATACACCGGGGCCGTTACACCAAACAGTTCACGTGATTCCTCATCAAAAGGGCGTTCCTCGCCAGAAAAAATGCGTATCCGGCGACTAAAAGCCAGCAACTGATCAGACATCCAGTCGGCACGTAACTTATTGGAATCTACTACAGATGATGACGATACCGCCCTCAGCTCATTCATCAAAATATTGGCATCGGCCAGCAGGCTGTCCTTCGGGAACTCCTTGACTGGCTCTGTTTTGGTTTTCAGCGAATCGGGCCCATAGTATGCATCCACAAAATCGGAATCATACTGACCTATGGTGAGCCCCAGTTTTACATATTTGGCAGCCAGGCTGTTGAGTTTTTGATTTTCACGGTCGCGGGCTGGATCCATTTTACACGAGAATATAAACAATATAGGTGCAAAAAGCAGTAATTTCTTCATGGCAGATTTTCGGGGTGATGTAAAAGTGGAACAAGATAATAATTCCATTGTTTATAAAATAAAAAACACCGGATTGGCTCCACCGGAACTTTTTAAACCTTCAATTTTAACACTTTTTTAGTAGAAAACAGGGTAAAAAAGGCTCAAAAACAGCTCATTTTTCATTTAAAATACCCCATTTTAACACTTTTTAACAAATTTTTGAGGGGTTTTGAAAGGTTTAAAAAGTAGCAAAAAATTGGCCTTCAAATAACTACCTGTCAAACGATTGATTTTTTACCTTGTTTTTTCTTTAACCAAACAGCCCGGTGCTCTTGGGTGTAGAGTACCGGGCTGTAGTTTGTATAAATATACGAAAAAATTTGTGAAGTATCAAAGAGTAAGCATCTTGTGGCAACGCAGAAACTATCCTGGCGTATACCCGCTCTTGGCCGCGGGAGGGCCAGTTACTTTGTAGCCACAAAGTAACCAAAGGGCTTTCAGCAGAGAGGCTTCTTTGCGCACAGGCCATTGCCCTGCAAAACGATCAGAACCACGGACTGCTAAACCTTACCTCTACTTCGTTCGCTCATCACCCATACTTCAGGTAAGGTTCGCTATGTCCTTGCAACCGCACCGCCCATCATTGTTCTGCCCGTTTTTCGCCCGAAGCTTATCTGCTGACGGAGGAAGACCTAAATAATTTCAATCACTAATTCACTAACTCAATAATTCAATAATTAAATTACTTCCAGTCAAACTCCACCGTTTTACCGTTTAGTTTCCATTTTTGGGGTTGCGTATTGGTCATCCAGTCCAGGGGTTCGCCGATGGGTTGGGGTTTGGCGGCCTGGGCAAAGGCTTGTTTGATGGCCGCTTTTTGCTCCGTGCCGAGGGCTTCGGGTTGGGCCGATATAAAGAGCGGCGCACCGCTTCCGGCCAGCAGCTCCAGCCATTGCTTGTTGCGTTCCCAGGAAATATCTTTGGTAAGCCCCACACAATCGCCATCTACAGCGTAAAATTTATCATGTTGCGGCAAACGGAAAGCCAATGTATTCACCCCCATTTTACGGGTACGTTCCCATTCATGGCCGCTGGTATCATCGCCAATGCGGCACATTTCAAATACCCTTGCGGATAGATGGCTCATGGTATTGCAGCCTATAATGTAGATGCCATCGCCGGCAGCCTGGCGTATGGCGGCGTAAAGGTCGTTAATGATTTCGGCGGTGGTTCGGCTGCGGTCGTTAAAATTCCAGCCAGGCGCGGTGATGCTGTCCTTCATACCGGCACCCCATCTGCCGGTAATATCGTAGGTGCTGAAATCATGCTTAACCATATCATAGCCCCATTGCTTGTACACATCAAAATTATGCTTAATGCGAGCTATATTTTCGGGGATGGTAGGATCAAGTACCGGGTTTTTCGGATCGTCGCGGCCTGGTATTTTAGGTGCCAGCAAACTGGCTTTTTCATCATGACGGGCACAAAGCGGGCGCATCCACAAGCCGGGGCGCATGCCCAACTGCTTAATCTCGTTGGCCAGCAGGTGCATATCTTTAAACTTATCGTTAGGCTTCGAGAAATCATCGTTCCAGCCGCCATCGCCCGGCAATAAGGGCGAATAGGTTGCCCAGCCCGCGTCCACTACCGAAAACGGGCGGTTATGGGTATCGGTCACCAGGTCGGCCATCATGGCCGTTGTTTTCTTGATCAGATCAAACGAGTTATTGCCGTAGGCGAAATACCAGTCGTTAATACCATAAGCCGGCTGCTTGGGTAAGCGCGGATTGGGGCACATCATACCGCAAAACCTGCGGGTGGTATAAAAAGCGTTCTCACCAGGACGACCGTCGGTAGTAATAATATCGGCAGCATGCAACTGGCGCGAACCTAATAATACCCCGTTACCGCCGGAGTGCGTATCTAAAGTAAGTTCCAGGCTATCGTTGGTCAATCCCCACCAGCAAATAGCTTTGCAACCGGTTTTTACGCCGAAACAGGCCGTTTGTTTATCATCATGGATAATTACATACCATGGATTTTTAACCTTATCCGGATTAGTTTTCCATTGCAGGTCTCCATAAGAGCGTTCCCAATGGTCGCCCAGGAATTTGGAATTGGGACTCAGGTGATGCTTCCATTTCAGCCGAACCGCGTTGAGTTGCTGTGTTGGCGAGTTTACAAACACACCTCTGGCATTACCCGTAGTTTTAAAACTAACGCTGATATCTTTATAAGTAAACGATGAGCCATTGCTGCCTTTCAACTGAAACCATTCCTCGCCAGATTGCGCCCACACCTCGTCGGGAGCGTTGATGGCAGTGGTTTGGGTTGATGTAGCATGCGTGATCCTGCTAAAGAGTACAGCCGCGGTGGCCGCTGAAGAAAGTTTTAAAAAGTGTCGCCTTTGCATAGTTGTGAATTGGTATTACAACGTTACTAAAAGGATTCAGCTAATAAAAATATTTGGGGTGGAAAAAGAGAAAAAGCTGTCATGCTGAGCATCGTCGAAGCATGGTGGGTTGGCCTCTTTTCGACCATAAAACTATCCGTCATTGCGAGGAGGAACGACGTGGCAATCCCCTACTTACAGAACGGCCCTGCTAATTGGGGATTGCCACGCTACGCTCGCAATGACGTGGAGGTAATTACCCCCTATGCAGTCGCTCGGCTCAAGCCGAGTGACCATTATTACCCGGCCTCTGGCCGCCGTAAAAAGCAAGGTTATGTTTGAATCGCAGGCCGGCGACCTGTTGATAATCGTCACTCGGCTGGAGCCGGACGACTGTGGAGAGTGAATTAACAAAAAGATGCATGTAATGCGTCTCTACAATTTTCTTTTTCGTAGAGGCACATCACATGTGTCTCCCTTTAAACAGATGCCTTAACTATAATGTATCCTAAACTCCGTTTGTTTATCAGCCACAGTTTTGAGGCTGAATTCGAAGCCGTGGTTGAGCAATATCTCCCGCACCAGGGTAAGACCTATCCCCTGCCCGTCTTTTTTGGTGCTGAAAAATGGGGAGAAGAGGCCGGTATGCTCGCTGGCGCTAATGCCTTTGCCTGTATCGGTGATGAGCAGTAAGCGTTTGGCGGGGATGATGGTAAATTTCACGGTACCCCCATCCTCTATAGCTTCCACCGCGTTTTTTACAATATTGATGAATGCCTGCTCTAATTGCTGTTCGTCGGCTTTGAGGTGGATATCATCTGCGGGTAGCTCCAACTCAAATACCACGTCGTTTTCGCGGGCTTTGGCGCTCATGAGAGCCGCTACCGAATTGATTATTTTTTGCAGTACAACGGGTTGCTTGTTGGCCGGGGGCAGTTTTACCAGATCGGCAAAATTGCGCATAAAATGGTTCAGGTTCTGGTTTCGGTCCATAGCTACCTGCAGGGCATCTTTCAGCACATCAAATTCATGACCCTCCCAAAGCTGATCGGTATGCATAGCCGACTGCATAATGGAATTCACCGGACCAATAGTATTATTAACTTCGTGTGCCATCATCCTGATCACCTTGCCGTACACCTGTTTCTCGGCGGCCAGGATCTCGGCGGTCAGGTCTTCGATCATGATAAAATGGCGCGAGAATCCCCTATCCACAAAGTGTGATTTTTGCAGTTTAAAGGAACTTACACCATCAACCCGGGCCACAACCGTGTCGCCCGACTGTAAGTTCCGGATCTGTTGTATCAGTGGATGCTCTAATTCATAAATGGAGTGTCCCTTTAGGGCTTCCTCATTAACCGACAGCAGTTGCAGCGCCTTGGGATTTACCTGTTGTATACGGTTATCATAATCCAGAATGATGATGCCCGTTGGGGATGTATATATCAGTTTTTCTAAAAAAAAATGCTGCTGTTCCTGCATGGTACGCTCCTTTCTTAACTCATCCATCATCCGGTTATATACCCCAATCAGTTCATCAACCTCATGTTTACCGGTGGAGATTAGTTTTACGTTAAAATCCTTATCCTTAATGGCATCTACGCCCTGCATTAACAGTTTTAGCGGTTGTATCAACTGGCGGTAAAGCTGCCAGGCTATGATGGCCGAAATGATGACAACAACCTCTGAGGCAATGAAGAATAGCTTATTATCGTTAAAAATAAAGTAAGTGAGCACCAGTGTTAACAGGTGCAGGGTAACCACAAATAAAATATATTTAGTCCTCAGCTTCATCGTAAGGGATCTGGTATTTATCCAGGCGGCGGTAAAGGGCGCTGCGTGTGAGGCCCAGCGCGGCGGCGGCCCGGCTTATTTTATTTTTATGGTGATCCATAGCGCGTTTGATCATCTCTACCTCTACCTCTTCCAGTGTGAGGGTCCCTACACCGGGCAGCTGCATATTACCTTTTTTTACCGGCGATAGCTCCAGCTGTGAGCGGAAATCATCAATACCAAGTTCATCTTTTTTACTCACCAGGATAGAGCGCTCCACCAGGTTTTTCAATTGCCTGATATTGCCGGGCAGCGGTAATTGCTGCAACCATTTCATAGCGGCCGGCGCTACGGATAGCTTTGGCCGATTATAAATATCTTTTAAGTTATTGATAAAAAACTCCACCAGTAAAGGGATGTCCTTTGGCCTGTCGCGCAGGGCGGGCAGGTAAACCGTGATGAGGTTGATGCGGTAAAGCAGATCTTCGCGGAAAGTACCCTTGCTCACCATGTCGTTCAGGTTTTTGTTGGTAGCGCAGACAATACGTACATCAACTGTTTTAGTGCGGCTGCTGCCCAGCACCTCGTAGGTACGGTCCTGCAATACGCGCAGCAGTTTTACCTGGCTGCTGGCATCCAGATCACCAATCTCATCCAAAAATATGGTGCCTTTGTTGGCCATTTCAAAACGACCGATCCTGTCAAACCGGGCATCGGTAAACGCCCCGCGGATATGGCCGAACATCTCGCTTTCAAACAACGAGGTGCTGATGCCGCCCAGATTAACCTTGATAAATGGCTTGTTACGGCGCAGGCTGTTTTGATGGATAGCTTCGGCAATCAGTTCCTTACCCGTTCCGCTTTCACCCATGATGAGTACCGAAGCATCGGTTTGAGCTACGCGGCCAATGGTTTCCAGTATATCCAGCATTTTAGGGTCATGCCCTATAATGTGCTGAAAGTTGTAGCTTTTGTCGAGCTGTGAGCGGGTGCGGTGACCGGCTTTATTATCCTGCAGATCGAGCAGGGTTTTTACCGATTGCACCAGGTGTTCGTTGCTCCAGGGTTTATTGATAAAGTCGCTGGCGCCTATTTTCATACCGGCTACCGCCAGTTCAATACTGCCCCAGCCGGTTATCAGTATCACGGGTATACTGCTGTTGATTTGTTTTATTTTAGCCAGCAGATCAAGCCCTTCCCGACCGGATGTATCTATAGAAAAATTAAGATCGAGTATAATGAGCTCCGGATTTTGCTTCCGGATAGCTTTCAATGCTTCGGCCGGACCTTCGGTACACTGCACATCATAGCCTTCGCCTTTGAGCAACAATACCAGCGAGGTGCGTACCGCTAAATCATCATCAATAACCAATATCATAACAGCAGGTTAATATCGTAATTATTCTTCATGTAAAGCCACCGCCGGGTAAATTGCCGCGGCCTGCCTGCCCGGGTATAACGAGCACAGTAATACCAGCGTGTAAATGAACAGGATAGCCAGGAATATGGCGGTTACATAAATGCCCGCCTCCATATTAAACACATTAAGTAAAGGGAACTGCACGGCAAAAAACACACCGATAATTAAAGATAGAGTGGTCAATATCAACGATTCGGTGATCAACTGTGATGAAACCGCGCCGCCTGACGCTCCTACTGCCCTGCGCAGCCCAATCTCGCCCCGGCGACGGTTGATATTATACCATAACACGCCAAAAATACCCAATGATACATTGATAATAAGAAAAGCGGCTACAATAGAGAATATGATGATGGGGATTAAAGTACTCCTGTTGGTGCTTTCCCGTTTCTTTGAAAAATGCTCTATCTCTACCGATGCTTCCTTCATATAGCTGGCCACGGTTTTATACAATTTGCTCTCAAAAGCCGCATCTGCATCGGGCGATACTTTGATGACCAACTTACTTATATAGCGCATGTCGCCGGTATCTACACGATTGTACATAGCCATACCCGATGGTAAATAGTCGCCCTTGTCTTTAACATCCTGCACAACACCTATTACTTTTATCTTTCTAACATGTTTATCGTCCTGGCTATCGTCTATTAATTGCCCTAAGGCCCGGCCATTTCCAAATAAACTTTCCCTAAGCGAAGCATTGATAACTACCGACCTATTGATGCTTACCACGTCATCCTGGTTAAACCAACGGCCCTCCAATAAATTCATATTGAAAGCTTCACGATAGTTATCGCCAGTACGGTAAAAGTTAATGGGCCTTATTTCCCGTCCCTTATAAATAAGCCTGGTTGTATTTGTACTACTGGTAAACGGAATATTGCTTGATGCATAACTGAGCGTTTTTATCTGCGGCATATTTTTGAGCATAGCAGTCAGAGTGGCGTAATACTGCGTTACGGAGTCGGTAGTGTGAAACTGCTTGTTGTTTTGAAAATTAATAACCCAAACGTTATTATAAGTAAGGCCCATTGGTTTTTTGTAGTTGCGGTAATAATAGACCAGGGAGGTAAACACCCCAAAGATGACCAGGAACGAAATAAATATTTCGGTGATCAATAAAAAGTTTTGCTTCTTTTTATTCCAGATGAGTTTGAATAAATGCTTTATCATAAAAGTTTTGATTAAAGGTTTAATTATTGCGCCTTTAAGGCGGTTACCACATTAAGTCTTGACATTCGCCAGGCTGGATACACGCCGGATAACAGGCCAAAAAACAAGCAAGCCAGTAAACTATACAGTAATACCACGGGATTGATAGTGAGATCAAGATCAGGTATAAATCCGCTGCTGTTAATAACCTGTAAAATAATTATGGTCAGTATAACACCAATAATACCGCCCAATATGGTGAGTATGATATTTTCTGTAATAAACTGGTAAACCAATGTTTTTGATGAAGCCCCGAAAGCCTTGCGCACACCAATTTCAGACGAGCGCTCCATGATGCGGGTGATGTTTACATTAACCAGGTTTACGGTGGGCAGCAACATAAACAACAAAACAAACAGGCTCATAAAAAGCAAAAAGCGTGCATAACCTGCATTATCGGCATTGCCAAAAAAACCGCGGGTAAAGGTTTCAAAGTATGTGTCGGCATCGGAATGCAGGGTATCAAAATCCTTTTTCATGTTATCGGGTATGGGTATCCGGGTAACCATTTGCTCGTACTCGGTGTGCATCTTCGTTACCAGTTGTTCAGATGGCGCAAGTAATATCGCGGAGTAATCGCCCCAAAAGTCCTTATTCCGGTAATCACTCTTAGCTACAGTATAAGGCAAAAACATATTGGCATAAAAAACTTCCTCAATCTCTGGCACGTTTTTAATTACACCTGTTATCCGATAGCTTATATTATCAGCTTCAATGTATTTACCAACTACGGTAACAGCATCGCCAAAATATTCGTTCCGGGTACGCTCGGAGATTACGGCTACACGGTCGGCTTTGTTAATTTGGTCGGGGGTAAATGGCTTTCCTTCTATAAACTGATAATTAGCAATATTCCACAAATCGGCATTGGTGTACTTCATGTCGATCACTATTTTTTTGTTATTCACATACGCATTTGATGAAGTATTGCTGGAAACAATAGCCATTTTAACCCGCGTTTTTAAACTGCCAGCATAATGGGTTAAAAAATAAAAGGAGGAGCCACCACTATTTATCCATCCTTTTTTTGAGGTGTAGGTTAACCGTTTGATATACAGCGACCGGCTATTTTTATCGCCCGGATAAACCGGGTTGGTAACCTTTTCAATAAAAGCGGCAAGCACCATCAATACCGTAAGTGTTAAACTAATGCCAAACAGACTGATAAAGGTGAAGAACTTTCTGCGCCTTAATACCGCTATGGCTATTTTGAAATAATTTTTAAGCATGATATTAATTTTTAGCTGATGTATTACTGAACCTGCGAACCGTCAAATAAGCGCACAAGTCTGTGCGTTTTGTGGGCCATATTTTCATCGTGTGTTACCATCACAATGGTGGTACCCTCGTTACGATTAAGGTTGATAAGGATATCCATGATCTCGTTGCCCATGGCGCTGTCCAGGTTGCCGGTAGGCTCATCGGCCAGGATAATTTCCGGCCTGCCAACAATGGCCCTAGCTATAGCCACACGCTGCCGCTGACCACCCGATAACTGCGTTGGGAAGTGTTTGATACGGTTAGACAATCCTACTTTAGCCAGCGCTTCCGTAGCCAATTCTTTACGCTCTTTGGCGGTAGTGTTACGGTATAATAGCGGCAGCTCTACGTTATCCAACACCTGCAGATCATTGATCAAATGATAGCTCTGAAAAATAAAACCCAGTTTCTGGTTCCTGAACTGCGCCAGTTGCTTATCGGATAAATGATCGGTCTTTTGATCGCTTATCCTGATGTCGCCTTTGGACGGTGTATCCAGCAATCCCATGATATTAAGCAGCGTACTTTTGCCGCAGCCCGATGGCCCCATAATGGATAAAAATTCGCCTTTGGCCACATCAAGACTAATGCTGTTAAGGGCCAGTGTTTCGATAGTATCTGTACGGTATACTTTCTCAATATTTTGTAAACGGATCATATTTTTTAATTAGTGAATTATTGATTTAGTGAATTAGTGATAAGGCTTAGGTAATTATTTAGTGAATTAGTGATTTAGTGAATTAGTGATTTGTTTATTTTTTTGACTTTTTACTTTTGACTTATTCCCCTACTGGTACGTTATCTTATGGTTGGTTTCAAAATCATATAACGACAGCTGGCGCAGTTGGTAATAGGCTCCCCAGAAATCGCGGAGCGAGGTGATATAATCGCGCTTGGCCTGATCGTTTTCACGGAAGGCAATGCCCAGATCGGTGATGCCCAGATCGCCCAGCACGTAGCGTTCGCGGGCTATTTTATATTTTTCTGAGGCTATGCTGTCGGCCTCGGCGGTATATACCAGTTGCTCTTTCATCATATTAAAAAGGGATACCTGCGTTACAATTTGTTGTTTAAAAGTTTGCTTATCCTGCTCCACCGTATACTCCGTAAGTTGCTGGTTAGCCAGCGCCGTTTTGGTGCGCGATTTTGACCTGCCCCAATCCAATATAGGTACCGACAGCGTTAACTGTACTATCTGCTGGTTTTGCGGGTTATTGTAAACCCCGGTAATACTGGTGGCCGTATTTGAAAAACCCAGGTTAGCATTAAGCGTTGCTTTCAAACCCGTTTCGCCTTTGGCTTTAGCTACATCCCTTTTAGCTTCTGCTACTTTCCGTAAAAACCCTATAGCATCTGCCCGGTTGGCATAGGCCTCGGCCAAAACCTTATCTGATGTAACCGTCATCTGGCTGATATTTTGGGGTATTGCCAATACAATTTTGCTGTCATCTTCCAGTCCGGTGTAGCTACGAAGATTGAGGGTAGCCACTTCAATATCGCGTTTGGCGGTACCTACTGCTTTTTTAGCGTTGATCAGTTCCAACTGTAATTGCAATATTTCGTTTTTTGATACTTTCCCTAAATCGAGCTTGATATTGGCTATAGCCATTATTTTTTGCGTATTGGTATAATTTGTTTCGGCAATGTGCAAGTTAACCTGCGCCAGCAACAGATCAAAAAAATACCCTTCAACAGTAACCGCTATATTTTCCTGGTCTTCGATATACTTCTGTTTGCTCTCGTTATATTTTAGCGGTTCAATTTTTTTATCCCATTTGAGTTGGTTAAACTGAAAAAGCGGCTGTGTATAAGCAATACTATACGGAACACCGTTATACAAGGCGTTATGCCTGTCGAAATCGGTAAAACGCTGTAGTTGGGTTCTGCCGTAAATAGTACCGCCGGTAGCGGTAATACTCTGGCTAAAATCCAATTGTAGGGATGAGTTATCATTATGCACAGGCTGAAACAATATGGTACCATCGGGCTGCTGTACCTGGGTAAAGTTTTTATTATAATCTGGCAGGGTACCGCTCAGGGCCAGCTGCGGCTGATAGTTTGATTTATAGGTACGGTATTCCCAGTACTTGGTTTCGCGTACGGTAGCCGCCTGTTTAGCCGCTATGGAGTTTGCCTTGGCCATTTCAACCACCTGCTGCAGGGTTAGCCGCAGTGTATCGCTGTTACTGCGGCCAAATGCCCCTGCGCTCATGGTTAACAAACTTATGATGTATAGAATCCTCATTTTTCTTTAATATATTGATCTGCTATCCACTCAATCCTCCCGCCCTCTGGCAGGAGGATTAATGTTATGAAGAACTCCCTTCCCACAGGAGCTGAGTGGTTTATCAGTTAATAGTTACCTCTTTTGAGTTTTTATATTCGCTCATATCCGAGGTGATCACCACATCGCCAGGTTTTACACCGCCTTTAATCTCCACAAAATCAAAATTGCTGAGGCCGATATGAACCGTCCGGCGCTCGGCTTTTGAGCCATTAATCACAAAAATATCCTGGAGCGATGATCCCTTAAATGCCGGGCCATTGGCCACTTGCATTACCTTGCTATGTGCTGCAGTTACCAAAAAAACATCTACTTTCATATTGGGTCGCAGCAGCTTGCTGGAGCGATCGTCCAGCTGGATATCAAAAGAAATAATGCTGTTTTGAATGGATGGCGATACATTGGTCACGTGACCGCGCAGCTGGTTATCATTCACCCTCACAATAACCGGAATTCCGGCATGTAACTGATCAACCGAATTATCAGATATGCTGCCTTGCACCTTAAAACTGCCCAGATCGGCTATGCGGGCCAGCGTTTCACCTTCATGTATATTGGCACCTATGTTTTTGTTTACGTAGGTAATCACCCCTTTGCGGGTAGCCACTATGTTAGCCAGGTTAAGCTTGCGTTGCAGGGCGCTCAGGTCGCTTTGCTGAATGGCGGCGGCAATCTCGGCCTCCTTGATCTCTATCCGCATGGTTTGCTGCTTATTTTTGATCTCGTTTTCCAGCTGCTTTTTTTCCAGCTGGGCCACCTTCAGGTTAAGCTCTGCCTGTTCAATATTTTCGCGGGTACCGCCGCCTGCCTTATACAGGCGTTTGGCGTTTTCAACCGCATCGGCCAGGTTGCTGATGTGTAGTTGTTTGATATCGTTGTTCGACTTGATATCATAAAAACTTTTGCCGAGGTCGAGTTTTAGTTTGCTGATCTCGTTGCGTTTTGATTCCAGTTGAAAGTTGAGCTTATCATACTCGGTTTGAGTAGCGGTTTTATCAAGTGTGATGACGGATTGCCCCACATTTACTTTATTACCGGCATCCATCAGGGCGTTTTTGATGGAGGCATTGATGGGGCTGGTGATGATCTCTTCAAACTCGGGTAAAACCTCACCGGTAGCATTGATAGTGTTTTCGATATTACCCACCTGAACAGCCGAAGCAGTAATTTGTGATCTGTTTATTGATGACTTGATGAATCCCCTCAGTATCCATACAGCCAGCACCAAACCGCTGATTACGATCATCACGATCAATACGGCTTTCCGGCGTTTTTGCGTAGTTACTTCAAGGGCTATTTCCTTATCCATTTTGATACTTTTTGGATAGGGATTTGCAAGAGCTATACCAATATTAAAATATTGACTATCAAATAATTACTGATTTTATATTTTCAAAAAATGATCGATTCCGGACATTTTTGATGATAATGGACAGGTGGGATTGGGTGTGGGGAGTGGGAATCCAGACTTACGAAGTTTTGAAAACTTCGTAAGTCTTTAAATATTCTGTCATCCTGAGGAACGAAGGATCTATTAATCCACATGCTTGTTGGTGAATAGCTGCTTCATTCCGTTCAGCATTACAAATCTGTTTTTGTGTGAAGAATTAAATAACAAAATGTCATTTCGAACGAGGTACGAGGAGAAACTATCTCTTGAGCGGAGCGAAAAATCTTTTGCGCGGGATGAACTAATCGTATAAGGTTTCTCCCTACGGTCGAAATGACATGATGGAAAATAAATTTAAAAATCCGAATAGGCTGCCGGATACAAAAATATAATATCCGCATGCGATACATTGTTCTGGTATTCCGGTTTGGCTACGAGGCTTTTCCAGTAGGCGTCATTATTAAAAGCTTCCCAGTGCTTGTCGCGGTCGGCCTTGTTGTTAAAAGTGGTCATGTACATAAGGTTGGGCATACGGCTGCCGGCAATCACTTCGGAGTAAAACACAGCATTAAAACCAAGGCGTTTAAACAAGCCTACTTCGTCGCCTACATTAAACATACGCACTTTGTTAAAATTATACTTTTCGGTTGCACTTTCATAGCTGCGCAGTTCATATACCCTGTCGGCTTTGGCGCCTGTTAAATTGGGTACAGCCGGGGAGGGCATACCCGGGAAAGCCTGCAATACAATGGTTTCTATACGGGTATAAGGTGCATCTTTATAATCGGCATTGATATAGTCGTCGCCATTGGTTAAATATTCGGTATCGCCTTGCAGTTTTTTACCCATATTCACCAGTTTATCAAAAGTGGCGAAAGGGATAAAAACATAAATACGCATATCGGCAGTATCCTGCTTAACCGGTTTAAATACACCCACGTTTTTTATACCTGCCCGGTGCAGAGCCGGCACATAGGCTTGCTCCAGGTAACGCTCAATCCTTCCCTCCTGCGCTGCGGTTTTGTAATGATATATTTTAAGCTGATAATAAAACCTTTTAGCTGCCATAGCCGAGGAAGCCGACAGCCCCAGCATAAAAAATAATATCAACGCGAACAGTGAATAACGGGTTTGGTAAAGTGATTTCATGAGTTTATTAAATGCGGTAAAGATAGGTTCAAATCTGGTGATTTTTTGTTTTTTTAATAAGTAGAAAATAGGAATAAACAATATTAAAAGGGTGTCGCCCTTTGACGCTACTACTCATGGCATATTCCCTTTATGTCATTGCGAGAAGGAACGACGAAGCAATCTCATCGCGTTCAATATGCATGCGAGGAGATTGCCACGCTGCGCTTGCAATGACATGTTTTTATAAGTAATGAATCATGGCTATTATTCAAAAAAGCCCATAAGCTATCGCTTACGGGCCCTGGATTTTTTTTAAACGAATATGAGATATTACAACTCGCGCACCCAGATATTCCGGAAGCTAAGCGGTTCGCTTTTATCGCCGTGTGCCTGTAATTTGATTGGAGCGGCACCATGTTTTTTACCTTCGTATGATGCCTTACCAATGTATTGGGTTGGGCCCCATAGTTCAAAGTTATTTTCAACCAGTACACCGTTAAAGAATACGGTAGCTTTGGCTGCCGATTTTAATGAACCATCCTCGTTAAATACTGGTGCGGTCCAGATTACATCATACACGTTCCATTCGCCTGGTTTACGGCAAGGGTTTGCCAATGGGATAGCTTGTTTGTACAAACTGCCAGCCATACCGTTAACATAAGTTTTGTTTTGGTATGAATCTAAAACCTGTAGCTCATAACCGGCATCGCCTTTGCCTAATGAGGCCAGGAAAATACCGCTATTACCGCGGGCCTGTCCTTCGCCGGCAATGTTGGCAGGTACGCGCCATTCAATATGCAGCTGATAATTGGTAAATTTTCTTTTGGTTTCGATATTGCCTTTGGTTTTATCAACGGTTAAAATACCGCCTTTAACCACCCATGTTGCCGGTGTTTGATCAGCCACAGAAACCCATTCGTCCTGATTTTTGCCATCAAATAAAACAATAGCGTCAGACGGGGCCTCGCCCAATACTTTTCCCGGAACAACTACTTTTGGTATTGGTTCCCAGGTTTCGGTATCTTCTGGTTTTGCCTGTTGCGCGCTGGCTGCAAAAAAGCTTCCTGCTAAAAGCGCTGTTAATACAATTGGATATTTCATATCAGTATTATAGTTGGTTTTAAATTAGTGAGTGGTGAGTAGTGAGCGGAGAGTGGTTTGATAGAGTAAGCAAATTCCTAACTATTTACAACTCACCGCTCACTATTCACCACCTCTTAAACATGTAATGTATTTTTTAAGTACGATGCACTTTTGGCAATGCTCACATACGGATCGATATTGGTATAGTTTTCCTGCTCAACAATAAAATGTTTAATGCCGGCCAGTTTGGCTTTGCCTAAAATGGTTTTAAAATCAATATCGCCATTGCCAATTTCGGTGTTCAGTTCGGCATTGGTTTTATCACGGTCCTTAATGTGTACAAAGGTAAAACGACCCGGATGTTTCTGGAATATAGCCAACGGATCCTGACCGGCGCGAACTACCCAGTACAAGTCCATTTCCATATTCACCAGTTTAGGATCGGTATTGTTCAGTACTACATCATAAAAAGTAGTATCTCCTACCGGGTGCCATTCAAAATTATGGTTATGGTAGCCCAGTTTTAAGCCAGATGCCTTGCAGATCTCGGCAATCTTATTCATCTTTTCGGCAACACCTTTGCAGTCGTCAACCGTTTTGATAAAGTTGTGGTTAAGCGAAGGGATAATAATATAAGTTTGACCGATGGTATTGGCCACTTCGATATATGCTTTCAGATCGTCGGTTTTACCACTGCCAAAATACTGGTCAAGGCCATAGTGCCCGCTTGGTGTGCTCAAGCCGTTATCTTTTAACAGCTGACCAAAATCTTTACCCTGTAAACCCCAATAACCGGTTTGCTGATTAAAACCAAAGGTTTCTACTTCTTTGTAACCGGCTTTGGCAACCTGTGCTATCACCCCTTTTACGTCTTTTGGCAGTTGATCACGCAAGCTATATAATTGCAGCCCTACACCATTGGTACTTTTGGCCGATAGTAAATTAGGTTTTATCATCACACCTGCCGCAACTAATCCGGCTTGTGCTAAGAACGTTCTTCTGGTTGTCATGTATAATTATTTGGTTAATGTATTGGTTAGAGCAGTTGTAAACCATAAGGTTTAAACATCGCAAATATGTACCGCTTTACGTAAAGAAGCGATATGATCTGGTTGCTTCGGAATAAATTCCTGTGCTACAAAGCCTTTATGCCCTACGCCTACTATAGCTTTCATAATGGCCGGGTAATATAACTCCTGCGTATCGTCAATTTCGTTACGGCCGGGTACACCACCGGTATGATAGTGCGCGATGTATTGGTGATTGTCTCGGATATTACGGATCACATCGCCTTCATCTATCTGCATGTGGTATATATCATACAGCAGCTTAAAGTTTTCGGAGCCGAGTCTTCTGCAAAGCTCAGCCCCCCATGATACACGGTCGCATTGGTAATCTTTATGGTCTATCTTACTGTTCAGCAGTTCCATTACCAATACTACATTATGCTTTTCGGCAAGAGCTACCAAGGGTTTCAGACCTTCCACACAGTTGTTCCAGCCGGTTTCGTTATCCTTACCACGGCGGCTACCACTAAAGCAGATAAGGTTTTTATACCCTGCAGCTGCCACCTTAGGGATCATTTCCGTATAGTTCTTCTGCAATTGGGCATGAAACTGCTTATCACCAAAACCATCGGTGAGGTTTATCTCGGCACCATTACACATAGATGAGTACAGGCCATACTTTTTAAGCGTAGGCCAGTCGGCAGGGCCAACCAGGTCGATCCCTTTGATGCCGATATCTTTGGCAGCTATGCAAAGTTGCTCCACACTTATATCGCCATAACACCAGCGGCAAACCGCATGGTTAATATTTCCTTTAAGCGTATCAGGTAACATCTGTTTATCTTGTTCGGTTGATGTAAATGAGGTAAGCACGCCCGACGCTGTGATTGCCGCCGTGCCCGCAAGCATGTTTTTGATAGCCGATCTCCGGTTTTGGTTTGATCCCATTGTTTAGTTATTTGCAGGTTGATTAATAGCTTCACTATCTTTTTTGTCCTTAAAGAACAGCACAAACAGGATAAACACTACAGCCGCTATACCGGCAGGTATCAGCCATATCATTTTCCAATTATGCCCGGCAGGACTGTTATAACTGTCGGAAATTAACCCGGCAATATAAAAGCCGATCAACATACCTACACCATAAGTAGCCAGGGTTATCATACCCTGCGCGGCGCTTTTATATTGAATACCCGCCTTTGAATCAGTATAGATCTGTCCGGAAACAAAGAAGAAATCATAACAAACACCATGAAGCGCGATACCTATGAGCAACAGGAAGCTTAATTCGCCGGCGTTACCGTAAGCAAACATCGCGTACCTAACCGCCCATGCCAGCATACCTACCAGGATTGTTTTTTTAAACCCGAATTTCTTAAAGAAGATAGGCAGGCAAAGCAGGAACAACACCTCCGAACCCTGACCAATAGCCATTTTCCCGGTTGGGTTATCAACCTTAATATCGGCTAAAAAGGCGCCTGCATTTTGGTAGTAGAACGCCAATGGAATACAGATCAGGATAGAAGCCACAAAGAACACCGCAAAGTTCTTGTCTTTCAGCAGTTTCAATGCATCAAGACCAAGTACCTGCGAAACGCTAACTTTTTCGCCTTTGGCAACCTTAGGCGGAGTGTTTGGCAGTGTGAAACTGAATAAACCTAAAACCAGGGAAGCAATTCCTGCCATGAGGAAGGTGTTTTTTAAAAAGCCCCGAGCAATGCCATTGGGTGAATCCCAGTGAAACAAATAGCTTATCGATACCCCCGCCAATATCCAACCTACAGTTCCCCAAACACGGATAGAAGAAAACTCCTTCTCCGGATCGGTCATCTGGTTAAATGAAACGGAATTTACCAGCGCAAGCGTTGGCATATACAATATCATGTAACCCAATACATACGGGTAAAACGCGCCTACATCTGATGCTTTGTACATCTGATACATGAGTACAGCGCCTGCTATATGCAGTATACCTAATATTTTTTCGGCGTTAAAATACCTGTCGGCAATTAAGCCAATAATAAAAGGCGCTATGATAGCACCCCATGATTGGGTAGAAAATACAGATCCGGCCTGAACGCCTGTGGCATGTAGTGTTTTATCTAAGAATGCTCCTAATGTTACAAACCATGCTCCCCAAATAAAAAATTCGAGGAACATCATGGCAGAAAGTTTTACCCTGATTCCAGTGGTCATAGTTGTTTTTTAAGTAGATGAAATCAGGTTATTTTTTCAGGGATAAAACGTATTTAACCATTTCTTTAGCATCATCTAAAGATACAGTTGGGTGTGGTGTCATTGGGATATCGCCCCAGTTACCTTTACCACCGTCAATAACTTTTTTAGCCAGGGTTTCAATGTTGGTTTCTGTAGCTGGATATTTAGCCGCTACATCCTGAAACGCAGGACCTATTATTTTTACATCAACCTTATGGCAGGTATTGCAATCTGCTGCAGCAATTAAACTTTCGCCTTTGGCTGAACCTGCTGATCCGCCAGCCGCTTCTGTACCTGTTTTTGCTACAACGGTATCAGCATTAGCATCAGCCGCTTTTGCGGTTTGGTTTGCCGCGCTGGTGCTGTCGCTACCGCCTTTGTTTGATGAATTGCTACCGCAAGCTGTAACTACCGCGCTGATACAAAGAATAAAAAAAGCCTTTTTCATGAGTTTTTTGTTTTTTTAATAATAACCTGGCAGGGTCATATCTGTTTTATTTTTACTAAGCTGCCCGGTTTACTTCTGTTTTTTTGGGATTGGTGAATAATACGGCCGAAAAATACAATTTTTTATCATAATCAGTGTACTTTTTACACGGTAACTGTATTTAATGGCGTTGTTTTTTTTCTGCCGCGCATATATAATACCAAACCGCCGAAAGCAACTATCAATGCTACAGGAATAATGAGCGTGGTATTCAGTACTTCGGGACCAGCCGCTGACCTGGCCGCATCAAAAGCCTTAGCCATGTCTGTACCTGCCGCTGCCGACCGGTAAGCATCCAGACTGGCTCCTGCCGGAAGTTTCTGAGCCATGATAGCATCATAACGTCCTCCCATAAACATCATATAAATAGATACGCCGAACATGCCTGCACCGCCCATCAGGTTTAAGCCAACAGCTCCGGTACGAGGCAGGTTTTCGGCTACAAAGCCTATCATACAAGGCCAGAAAAAGGCTACACCTAATCCAAAAACAACAGCAGCCAGATAAATGGCGTCGCCGTGCAGGTGAACCATCAGGAAAATACCCAGGGCCGATAAAACCGCAGAAATAAGCAATACGCCCTGAGGAGCCAACCTGTGTACGATGGGACCGGCGAATGCCCTGCCCAATACCTGTACGGATGCTACGAAAGTGAGAATTAGGATAGCATTGTCGGTAACCGTTTTGAACAATACATCCGTCCATTGATTAGTAAATAATTCTGTGATAGCAGTACCAAACATACAGATGATCATGAACAGAAATAAAGGGTTCATCAAAGAAACATACATATCGCTTGTGCTTACACCTGCTGATACCCTTTCGGTAACCGGGAACTCCAGTTTGGAGAACAGGAAGCCATAAATCAATGTTGGAATAAGCATAATGGCTACTTCTAACTGCGATATCCAGTAAGGCTTTGGAGATACACCATGCGCCAGCGCTGTATCCAGCCCAAACACAACCAATGTACCGATCACGATACCCGCCGGGAACCACAAGTGAAAGTGATTAAGCTTGGTGGTTTTATTGTCGGTATATAAAGAAGCCACCAACGGATTACAGGAAGCCTCGACCGTTCCGTTGGCGATACCGATCATCAGTGTCGACAGAAACAGGGTCCAGTATCCATTAGCGAAAATGGTAAGCAGGATACCTATCAAATGAAAAACAAAAGCCGATACCAGCAATTTTTTCATGCCGATGATATCTACAATAAAGCCCCCCACAATGATAGCTAAGGGGAAGCCCCAAAAAGCTGTTGCAGCAATAGTGCCCAGTTCTGAGCCATTAAGGTGAAATCTGACGCCCTGATCGTTCAATATACCTGCACGGATACCAAAGGATAGTGATGTTACTAACAGAGATAAACAACTGGCCCTGAAAAGCTGTGTACGGTTAATGGTTTGCATTTAAAGATAATTAGGTTTTAATTTAATTGGTTAATTGGTTACCAAATATAATGCTTTTACCTTCTCACTTATCACCTTTATGTTTTGTCATGCTGAGTGTAGCGAAGTATCTATTCGTGAACATGTATGCAGACGAGCAGATACTTCGCTACGCTCAGGATGACAAAGTATTTTAGGACAAGGGGTGATTATATCCCCAGCATTTTCCTGTTAAAAGCTTCATCAGAACCTGATGCCGCGAAATCGTCGAAAGCACGCTCGGTAACCCTGATGATATGATCCTTGATAAATGTGGCACCTTCTCTTGCCCCATCTTCGGGATGTTTAAGCGCGCATTCCCATTCTAATACGGCCCACCCTTTATAATCATATTGAGTTAACTTGCTAAATATACCCTTGAAATCAACCTGGCCATCACCCAACGAACGGAAACGGCCCGCGCGATCTACCCAGTTCTGGTAACCACCATAAACACCTTGGCGACCAGTAGGGTTAAATTCGGCATCTTTTACGTGGAACATTTTGATGCGCTCGTGATAGATATCGATATATTCAAGATAATCCAGACATTGTAGTACAAAGTGCGATGGATCATACAACAGGTTGGCGCGTTTATGATTGTTCACTTTTTCCAGGAACATTTCATAAGTGATACCGTCATGCAGGTCTTCGCCGGGGTGAATTTCGTAGCAAAGGTCGATGCCATTGTCTTCATACACATCCAGGATCGGTTTCCAGCGCTTAGCCAGCTCATCAAATCCGGTATCTACTATACCTGCAGGCCGTTGCGGCCATGGATAAACCATTGGCCAAAGCAAAGCTCCGCTGAAAGTTACAGAGGCGTTTAGTCCTAAATTTTTGGAAGCCTGCGCGGCATATTTTACTTGCTGCACAGCCCATTTTTGTCTTTCAACCGGGTTATTACGAACAGCCTCCGGTGCGAAAGCATCAAATAGCGAATCATAAGCTGGGTTTACGGCTACCAGCTGACCTTGCAAGTGGGTTGATAGTTCTGTGATCTCCAAACCGGCAGCGTTCACAATGCCTTTGATCTCATCAGCATAAGTTTTGCTTTCGGCAGCTTTTTGCAGATCGATAAAGCGGGCATCATTGGTTGGCAACTGAACGCCTTTGTAACCCAGGCCTGCGGCCCATTTACAAATAGACTCCAAACTGTTAAATGGCGCTGTATCGCCTATAAACTGCGCTAAAAATATGGCAGGTCCTTTTATAGTTGTCATAGTTTTTTTAAATAGAAAATTCAGTCCACTTTTTATCTGATTTGCCCGAGGCTATTACATTTTCAATAAATGCCATGCCTCGTACCCCCTCTTTTACTCCCGGAAAATCCAGTTCTTCGGGTGTTGCAGTTCTGCCCTCAATACCAGCTTTAACGGTTAACGCAAAGTTGCAGTAAAGGTTGGCAAAGGCTTCCAGGTAACCTTCGGGGTGACCAGCGGGTGTACGGGTATTATGCTGCGCGAACGAACTGGTGTAACCACCGCCTGTGCGCCATACCTCCATCGGTTTGTCGGTGTACATCACGGTTAATGAGTTAGCATCGCTTTGGTGCCATTCCAGTCCGCCATTTTCGCCGTAAACGCGTATTTTAACGTTATTTTCTTCGCCAGCGGCAATCTGGGTAGCGGTTAGTACGCCGCTCGCACCATTGTTGAATTTAAGCAGCGCGGCACCGTCATCATCCAATTTGCGACCTTCAACTACGATATTTATATCGGCACAAATTTTAGTAACCTCTAAACCAGTCACATATTCGGCCAAGTTAAAGGCGTGGGTACCGATATCGCCCATGGCACCTGCTATGCCACTTTTACCCGGATCGGTGCGCCATGAAGCCTGTTTATTATCATCGCCTTCCAAAAAGCTGCTGAGCCATCCCTGCGGATATTCTACATACACTTTACGGATGGCCCCTAATTTTCCTGCTTTTATTAATTGTTTGGCTTCTTTTACCATCGGGTAGCCGGTATAGGTATGGGTAAGGCAAAATAATTTACCTGTAGCCTTAACTATTTTATCCAGCTCTTTGGCTTCGGCTAAAGAAAAAGTCATGGGTTTATCTAAAACAACATGAAAGCCATTTTCCAGCGCCATTTTTGTTGGGGCGAAGTGTACGTGGTTGGGTGTTACAATACTGATCACCTGTACGCGCTGGTCCTCTGGCAGTTGTTTTTCTTTTTCGATGAGTTCGGTGTATGAGTTGTAGATGCGATTGGCGGGTAATCCCAATAACAAACCGCTGGCTTGTGATTTTTCGGCATTGCTGCTAAAAGCGCCGCAAACCAGTTCATATTCACCATCTATACGTGCGGCTATGCGGTGCACGGCGCCAATAAACGCGCCCTGACCACCACCGATCATTCCTAATCTTAGTTTCATTTGTAGTTTAATGTGTTAGTATCAAGTAGTTAGTACCAAGTATCAGGATCTGCTATAAATGTCAAATATCAAGACGTTGTTTTCCTCGTCTTGATACTTGATACTAGCTACTTGATACCTGAAACTAAAAACTAATTTATCAGGTAGCCCAGGCTTTATCACCTTTTTTGTAGGGCACGTTGCCGTCATAACGTCCGGGTACAGCAATGTAGCGCAGGGCTTTAGTTGCACCAACTTCCGAGGTAAAGTAACCCAGCAGGGTTAACTCTTTCATCATACGGAAGTAATGGTTCGGATCTTCGGGCTTTTTGTTTTTGGTGTAGTTCTTTTGTTCGGCATCCAGTTCGGTAAGCAATTCGGTGCGTTGTTTAGCATCGGCTTCCATAAACGATTTACTGAATTTTTTCTTGCTGGCCTCATCCAGATCAGAGATACCTTTTACAAATATCTTCTGATCCTCTGGTTTATAGCAATCCTGAACCATCAGGGCCATAAATTTGCCTATAGCGGCGGCTTTGGCTCCTGGGGTGCTGGTAGCAGGTAAAATGGTTTCGCCAATTTCATCAAATAAAGCAACGTTGTTTTCATCAAACAATTCGTTCACTTTTTTGGAGCTTGGTTTACAGCCCGAGATAAAAAACTCAGCGCCGATAATGGTACCTCCCAGTATCAATCCAACCCTGCCTAAAGCTTCTCTTCTATTCATGATTAATTATTGATTTAGTGAATTAGTGAGTTAGTGAATTTAAATATTGAATTAGTGAGCTTAAATATAAAATTAGTGATCGATAAAATTTACTTTTTCCAATCACTAATTCACTAAATCGCTAATTCAAAATTAATTTATGCTTTCAGTTTAAATCCATCAGGATAATCCCTTTGGATGTATTGGTTCACGGCGTCAAAGTTGGTCACTTTCATGGCTTTGTTATCCCATAACAGTTTTACCTGACCGCCCTGGAGATCATGACCACGAACAGCCAAATTAGCCATCAACAAGGCCTCGGTAAGCGGACCAGCCTTATCAAATGATGAGCTCAGTTCGGTTTTACCATATCCGGCTAAACAACCTTCAACCCATTGCGCATAGTGGCCTTCGGCACCGCCCGGTACACGTTTCCATTTCTGAGGTGCGTTGGCGCTTGCAGTTAATGATTTCGGTAACAGTGTAGCCGCATCTGAATAAGTGCTGGCATACATTTTACCTTTTGTACCGATAAATAATGTACCATTACCTTCTTCACCGCCAAATTTTTCATTGGCTTCTAATTCAATAGGTCTTTCTGGTGTAATACCGCCATCCATCCAGTGCATGGTAACATCACCTTTTGTTTTCTCGGTTTTAGGGAAAGTTAAGGTAATGTGGCTTGATGGAGGACAGCTTTCAGGGAAGTGGCCTTGTTTAAACTCATCCACATACACACTGCCTACGCTGGCTTGTACATCTTTTACATATTGTAAACCCAACACGCGGAACGGAGCTTCAACCAAGTGGCAGCCCATATCGCCCAGGGCGCCGGTTCCGTAATCCCACCATCCGCGCCAGTTAAACGGCACCAGTTTATCTACGTAATCTTTTTTAGGCGCTGTACCCAACCACAGGTTCCAATCCAGTTCTTTTGGAATTTCTTTTGCCGGCTGAGGCCAGGCAATACCCTGAGGCCATACCGGACGGTTTGTCCAGCAGTAAATGGTATGCACATCACCAATCAAATCGGCATCATACCATTCCGACATTAAACGGGTACCATCATTTGATGATCCCTGGTTACCCATTTGGGTTACTACTTTATATTTCTTGGCAGCCTCGGTTAATAAACGAGCTTCCCAGATATCATGCGTTAATGGTTTTTGAACATACACGTGTTTGCCCAGTTGCATAGCATGGTAGGCAATTAAAGCGTGGTTATGATCTGGTGTAGACACTGATACCGCGTCGAAATGCTTCGACTCTTTATCATACATCTCGCGCCAATCTTTGTAATACTTGGCTTTAGGGAATTTAGCACGTGAATTTGCTGATCTTCTGTCGTCTACATCGCACAGAAAAGCGATCTCGGCTTTTCCGCTTTTGTAAAAGTTGGCAATATCGCTCTGGCCCTTACCGCCTGCGCCTACACCGGCAATAAGCAGTTTGTCGCTGGGTGCTGTAAAGCCTTTGCCGCCCAACACAAAACGTGGAACGATCATAAAACTTGCCGCGGCTAATGTGCCTTTTTTAAGGAAATCCCGTCTGGAGGCGTCGGGAGTACTTTTGTCCTGTTCTTCAGTCATTGGTTTGTATATTTTGGATATCCGGTTAATTAGATCTCGTTTTTCTTTAAGGCCTCAACCGCGTAGTTGGCTGCACGGGCGGTCATGGCCATATAAGTAAGTGATGGGTTCTGGCATGCGGCCGAGGTCATGAATGAACCATCGGTAACAAATACGTTTTTGGCATCCCAAACCTGGTTCCACTGGTTCAGTACCGATGTTTTTGGATCGCGGCCCATACGTGCGGTTCCCATTTCATGAATACCACGGCCCAGGTATGGGTTTTTGCTGCTTGTTTGTACATTTTTAACACCTGCGGCCTCCAGCATGGCTTTACCTTCGCTTTCCATAGCGATACGCATTTTTTTCTCGTTGTCTTTCAGTTCCGCGTCAATAGCGATAACCGGAAGGCCCCATTTATCTTTTTTGGTTTTATCGATGAAAACCTTATTGTCATGGTAAGGCAGGGTTTCGCCAAAACCACCCATACCAACAGACCATGAGCCTGGTTCGGTTAAGGCATCTTTAAAGGCTCCGCCAATGCTCAGTTCGGCAATGTCACGGCTCCATCCTTCGCGGCTTGCACCACCCTGGTAACCAAAACCACGTATAAAATCGCGTTTATCGTTACCCAGATTGGCAAAACGGGGAATATAAAATCCGTTTGCACGGCGCCCGAAGTAGTACTTATCCTCATAGCCCTCTACATGGCCCCAGGCATTAACATTTAAGTGGTGATCCATCAGGTTATGACCCAGTTCGCCGCTGCTGCTGCCTAAACCACCTTCCCAAACATCATTTGCCGAGTTCATCAGGATCCAGGCAGAGTTAATGGTAGATGCATTCAGGAACACAACTTTGGCAAAATACTCATAGGTTTTGTTGGTTTCGGCATCCAGTACCTCTACACCTTTGGCTTTTTTGGTATCCTTATCATACAAGATTTTGGTTACGATTGACCACGGCCGAACGGTTAAATTACCCGTAGCCATAGCCGCTGGCAAAGTAGCCGATTGTGTACTGAAATAAGCGCCAAACGGACAACCCAACCAACATTTGTTACGGTACTGGCAATTAGTACGGTTATTATGTGGCACGGTGATATTGGCTGTACGACCAATGATCATGGCCCGCTCTTCTTTATAATATTCTTTTAAACGTTTGGCTACATCTTTTTCAACCACGTTCATTTCCATGGGCGGCATAAAATCGCCATCCGGTAAAATGGCCAGGCCATCTTTATTGCCAGATATACCTGCAAACTTTTCGGCATAGCTGTACCACGGGGCGATATCTTTATAACGGATAGGCCAATCCACAGCGATACCATCTTTCAGGTTGGCTTCAAAATCAACATCGGCCCAACGGTATGATTGCCTGCCCCACATGAGTGAACGGCCGCCCACGTGATAACCACGGAACCAGTCAAATCTTTTAACCTCGGTATATGGACTGTCTTTATCACTTGCCCAATAATCAAGGTTGGTTTCATTAAGCGGATAATCCCGCTGTAATACCGGGTAATCTTCGATCATTTTTTGCGTACGCCCACCACGATGCGGGAATTCCCACGGCGCTTTGTTAGCGTTCACATAATCCTTAATGTGCTCGATATTACGACCACGCTCCAGCATAATGGTTTTTAAACCTTTTTCTGTTAGTTCCTTGGCAGCCCACCCGCCTGAGATTCCTGAGCCAATGACTATAGCGTCATAAGTGTTTGCAGACATATTTATTCGGTTAAAATGAAATTGTTTAATACTTGGTTATCCGGCTAAATGTATGAATAAAAATTATTTTACAATATGTCATTGTGTTTTTTTTACACATTGAAATAATTTAATTCGGTTTATCAATTTAAGTTTTTTGGCCTGGCATTTAGGAACTCATATTCCCACAAGCCTAAAGTAAAATCACTCTATTATATTACCTATTTGTATACCGAAAATTTAAAATAAAAACACATTTAAAAAACACAAAGTATTATATATCAATAAGTTTTAAAAAAACAGGATCAAAAAAATATAAATACAATTTAAGCTGTATCTTCACCTGTATATCCTCTTTTTTTACTTCATTAACAGCATTTTGGTTGCATAAACTGTAAAAGCTACATTTTTTGGCAGCCATACGCCTGTACATATTTTGGTAAATTGTTTTAGCAAAACCTTGTTAAATATGTCAGTGACCATTTGATGCAAACATTTTTTATTATTTAACTGGGGTGTCGGGCCTATAAAAGATTTCCAAACTTAATAATTTTCACTACTAAAAAAAGAGTAGGTCTGGAAATTTATTGCCTTGGTGAAATTACCTTAATAATATCAATAACCCCATTTTTTCATGGTTTGTAAATCAATTTTTACACAATCAACCGGGTCTTTTCCCTGGTAAGCTTCCTGCTCAATGATAAACAGAACCGTGCCCCCTTTTTTGCTAGCCGCCTTTACAATTTCTTTAACCGGCAATACCCCTTGACCCAGTATCGTGCTTTCGGTATCATCACCATCGGCTCTTGGTGCTACTTTGATCTCGTCCTTAACATGCAGCGATTCAAAACGACCCGGATATTTATTAATAAAATCAAGCGCTACACCACCGGTGCTAAACATATTGCCAACATCCATTTGCTGAGCTACCAGTTTTGGATCGGTATTCTGGATGATAAAATCATACAGGGTAATATCCCCTACCTTGGTGCTGATCTCAAAGTTATGGTTATGATAGCCAAACTTCATCCCCGACTTTTGGCACAGTTCGCCGCTTTTGTTAAACTGCTCCATAAAGCGTTTTAATTTATCGGTATCATGGCGCAGACTTTCATCCAGCCATGGACTGATTACATAACGCTGACCAACAGTGGCGGCATCCTCTACCGTATATTTCCAGGCGTCGGTAAAATCGTTTTTGGCTTCGTCCCAGTGCTGGGCAGTCATTACCGTATGGCCGCTTGGCATTTTAAGTTCCAGATCGGTAAGTATCTTTTTAAATTCCTTGGGTGTAAAACCATAAAATTTACGATCAACATAGTTGGCATGCTCTACATGATGATAACCGGCGTCGGCCAGCTTTTTTAGCGTTCCTTTTGGGTCTACCTTCATGGCATCGCGTACGCTGTACAACTGTACACCCACACGTTGCAGGCGTTTTTGTGATGCCAGTAAACTATCGGGTAATAAAGCTGCGCCAGCTAAGGCTACTGCACTTGTTTTTAAAAATGATCTGCGGGAGGTTTGCATGGAAATGATATATTTAAGGTTATAATTGGGATATTTGATTAGAGTCAAGAAAACAATAATCAAGAGACAAGATAACTACATATTTTTCTTTTTAATTGCATTTAATTCAATTTATCATTCTGTCATCATAAAGGTGATTTTCGCATATTTTTCAATCTTCAATTTTTTCCTGGTTCTTGATTCTTATCTCTTGCCTCTTTATTGAGAGTTACTCACAAACGCAATGTGTTTACTATCTGGCGACCACGAAGGTGTGTTGATAGTACCCTGTCCGCCATACAAATAAGCCACCACTTTGGAAGGCCCACCACCTGCAGGCATCACCCTGATGAATACATGTTTATAAAAAGGGTGATCGCCGGGTTCTACCTCGTTTTTGAGGAAGGTGATGTAGCAGATCCACTTACCATCGGGCGATACATGCGGAAACCAGTTGTTATAATCATCGCTGGTGATCTGCGTTTGTTCGCTGCCATCGGCTTTCATACGCCAAACCTGCATCAGTCCGCTGCGTACCGAATTAAAATAAATGTATTTACCATCGGGTGTATACTCCGGACCATCATCCAAACCCGGACTATTGGTCAACCTTACTTCTTTGCCACCAACCGAAGGAATTCGGTATACATCAAATTCCCTATTACGTTCGCCGCAGAAAACGATGTACTTTCCATCAGGCGACCAGCCGTGCATATAGCTCGCGCCAACGCCTACAGCAGATATCCTCTTGGCCCTGCCTCCCGTAGCCGGCACAGTATACCCTATGGACGGCCCGCCATCTCCACTACTGATGGCCAGCATTTTTCCATCGAAAGATAAAACGTGATCGTTATTGTTATTTTTTGCCGGATCGGTGTTCAGCACAACAGGCTGCCTTGTTTTAAGGTTGAATTTATACAAAGAGCCTTCGCTATTATAAATAATTGATTGCCCGTCATGCATCCAGTTTGGCGCCTGTAATGATTTGGGAGATTGATAAACGACAGTACTGTTTTGCGTAGCCAGATCGAGCAATTCGATACTGCTGCCCAGGTATTGTTTGTATGGCACAAGCGTTGCCGGGGCAGGCACTACAATACGTACATTATTAAAGATGGCCTTTTCGGTAACATTGGCATTGTGCGAGCAGATGAATATGCCTACGTATACTTCGTCGCCCAGGTCAAGATCGCTTACTTCTTCGGTTACAAACATATCGCCTTTGCGCGCTACCGACATGGTATAGGTATTACCCTTCCGCTCCAGTTGTATCACATTGGCAGCGGTTATTGTTGATTTTTTCTCTTCGGTGATACCCCCTACCGTTTTGCGGTATTGTAAGGATGTTAAACCATCGCCATGAACAACCGCGTTGATATGTTTGGAGTTAGAATCGAGCGTACTGCGTATCATCAGTCCAATTTTGCGATGATCCTCAACACCTTTGCCTATAAAAGCGGCATTGGTGCGTAATATAAAATCGCCTTTTATGCGTTTCCACACAAAATGAAAAGCATCGCTTGTGGCCCAGATATTTGCGCCTGATCCTTCGAGGTGATACTGCTGCAATTTAGGATCGTATTGCACATTGCCCTGGTGTTTTACCAGACCTACATCGGTATGCCCGTCAAATATCCCGATTGCGGAAGCCTGAGCAATTGCCTTTTGGTTAACAAGAACAATAAAACAAAGCAGGCTAAAAAACAAAAACTGTATTTTATTACGCATGGATTAGGTGTTTATATTACACTATATAATTGGGTTCACTAAGTTATAAAATCCAATTGTAAATGGTATAGCATTATTTTATTCATATCATATATTTTACTTATCTGCCTTTATTTTATATGTGTGCTTTTAACAAAAAAAGGGAATGACAGCTAAGCTATCATTCCCTTTTAATTTTTTTCGTATTGGTTAATTATTACTCGGCTATAAATACAGATTTAACCGTTTGCGGATATTCGGCAATTGGCCCAGCAACTGGTTTCACGGTGCAGTACTCCAGCAGGAATTGTTTTTTGGAATCGCGGTACGAACTTACTGCCCCTATCATACTTAAAAATTTAATATAACACCAGGCCAGATCAAGCTGGTGCGGTTTAAAACCAGAGCGGGCGCTTTTGGGGAACAGGTGGTGGTTATTATGCCATTCGCCGGCCACATAACCCGGCCATAGCTGATTGATAGACATGTCTTCGCGGTTATGATCGATACCTTCGCGGCGTTTATCCTCGCCTTTGCCGTGGCCTTCGTAATTAAAAGTACGTACTCCAACAGCCCAGATACCTGCCGAACCAAAAACCGCGCAAGCCAGCGGCATACCACCCAAAAGGTAAAATGCCACAAACCAAAAGCCCCAGTTTAATATGATACCCAAGATAGTGCGGTATGGATTAGCAATGGTTCCCCATTTTTGATATTGTTTGTAGGTGTTAGGAATAACGCCCACATGCTTCATGAGATTAACGCATTTTTTATAACAGGCCTCGCCCATGTTGCGGGCAATGGGCTGGTGGTTTACATCGGCCAGGAAACAGTACATAAAACCGCCCTGGGCATTGTACGGATCGCCGGGCTGATCTGAAAGCGCGTGATGTACATGGTGCGATACCGCGTAGATCTCTTCGGGGATGATCTTTAATGTTAAATTTTGGGTAAAAAACCGCCAGAATTTATTTTTGAATGTATAGGCACTATGCGTACAATACCGGTGATGCCAAATGGTGCCATGCGTACCCATGATGATCATGCTGTAAACAAAAGCCACAATTAAACCGGTAAAGCTGAAATATTTAAATATAAACAGACCTAAAAAAGGCACCAAAGCCAATACCAGGAACCAGCTTAAAAACGAGAGCCAGTTTTTTTTGTCCTTAAATACGTTGAGTCTTGAAAAAAATTCTTTTACAATTTTGCCGTTAGAGGGTTTGGAGAGGTCACCATTTTCATCCGTCCAGCCGTATGAAGGCGGTTCAAGTACCGTGTTTAAAAAAGCCATTAAGTTTTGTGGGGATTAATAGTAAATAGTTTAAAGGGGATAGTTAGCGCTCACAATGTAGTGATATAATATCACCGAATTGTCATTTTCTAAAGATATATTATGTTGTGCCAAATCCCTGCTAAAACTTAAACCCTTTTCGGAGTATTCCTTCGAGTTGTAAGTAGGATTGACAATAGGTAGGGGTAACGAATGTGTGTGTTGATTAGTGACGGTGAAGTCCTTCCATTTAATGCAGGTTAATTGTTGCAGAGCACAGGTATTAAACTTAACACCTATAGTTTAAACTCCGAACCTGATACTTTATTTCATCTAATGTCAAATAAATGTCACCGTTGATGTTTTTGATTACGTTGATTTTGTCTGAACCTTGATTGACATGATTTAGGGATTCCCAGGATTTCCTGCTTAACATAATGTCCTTTTGCCTTTTGCCTTTTGCCTTTTGCCTTTTGCCTTTTGCCTTTTGCCTTTTGCCTTTTGCCTTTTGACTTTTGCCTTTTGACTTTTGACTTTTGCCTTTTGACTTTTGACTTTTGACTTTTGACTTTTGACTTTAAAAACCCTATTCCCCTGCTACCAGGCAGCGTTCGCCCATGAGCATGGCGATGCAATGTTCGTAATTATCGGGCATCTGGATCTGTTCTACTTCCTGCATATAGCTTTGTTTGATCTCCTTGCGCCGGCGCGATTCGATAAAACGCCTCACCTGCTCGCGGTTTTCCAATATCAGGCCGGGTACCTTTACAGGTTTGTTGTTCTCGTCCTTAGCAACCATGGTAAAGTAGCTGGTATTGGTGTGCATTACCGAATTATTCTTGATGTTTTCCGATACCACGCGGATACCCACCACCAGGGAAGTTTTACCCACATAATTAACCGATGCCATGAGGGATACCAGTTCGCCGACTTCTACCGGCTGCAAAAAATCCACCGTATCAATAGAGGCGGTTACGCAGTAATTCCCGGCATGTTTAGCGGCACATACATAAGCCACCTTATCCATCAGCGACAGCAAAATGCCCCCATGTATCTTGCCCCCAAAATTGGAGTAGGAAGGTATCATCAGTTCGGTGATGGTAGTTTGAGAAAAACTTACCGTTTTGTAATCAGATTGATCGGTGAGCGCTGTCATGCGTAGTTTTTGTTATAAGTTCGTTACAAGTTTAAGCATCAAAATGGTAATTTCTGCAACAATAGTATTACACACATTTAATATATTAAACTTAATTAAATCTTTATGGTCTTTTGTATTCATTAAACCTGCACTATGACCAAACACCTACTACTTATTCTCCTTTGTTCTTTATGCATAACGCAGACCCTGGCGCAGCAAAGCCGCAAGGTGAGCGGCACCGTTGTAGACAGTGTTGGCGCGGTGCCCGGTGTTAACATCAAGCTAATATCTGATAAAGATAGCCTTACCGCGGCTACCGGCGTGGGCGGTGCGTTTAGCTTCCCGGCAGTTAACTCAAAAAATTTTAAAATAACGGTAAGCGGCATTGGCTATCAAACCCTGATACGCCGTTATGTAATGGATAATGACACCAAACCTATTAAGCTCGATCCGATAAAAATTCAGGTTCAAACCAACTTTTTAAAGACGGTGCATGTGGTTGCCGAGGCCAATCCCATTACTATTAAGGAGGACACGGTTGAATATAAAGCCAGTGCCTACAAAGTACGTGAGGGGTCGCCGGTGGAAGACCTGCTAAAAAAACTACCCGGTGTAACTGTGGATAAGGACGGTAACGTAACGGCACATGGCAAGCAGGTAACCAAAGTACGGGTTAACGGTAAGGATTATTTTACCGGCGATGTGCAAACCGCCACCCAAAATCTGCCCGCTGACATTGTTGATGCAATACAGGTAATTGATGATTACGGCGATCAGGCCAACCTTACCGGTATTAAAACCGGCGACCCCGACAAGATCCTGAATATTACCATACAGAAGAGCAAAAACCGGGGCAACTTTGGGCAGGGAAGCATAGGTGTAGGTAATGACGATAAATACCAGGCGCGCCTATCGGCCAATACGTTCATGGATACCCGGCAGATAGCCCTTATCGGCACACTCAACAACACCAATACCAACTCCTTTAACCTGGGTGGTGGCGGCGGTGGTGGTGGCAGAGGCGGCGGCGGTGGCTCGCAGATCAGTACGGCCAATGGTATTACCACCAACAGGTCTGTCGGTACCAATTACCGTGACGACTGGGGTAAAAAAATCACCGTTTACGGCAGTTACAGCTTTGCCGATAAAGACCGCGATCAGACCAGCACTACGGTGCAGCAAAACGTATTTCAATCGGGTACACTCATCAACAACGATAACAGCGACAACAGGAATCACGGTGTAAACCACCGCTTTGATTTTAATATGGAGTACAAGATCGATACCTCCAATTACCTCAAGGTAAATCCCAGTTTTTCATACGGCATATCCAACACCATCAGCACCGATACCTTTAGCAATAGCCGCAATGGCACACTGGTAACTGGTAACGAACTGGCTTTAACCAACTCTACCCCCAAAAGCGGGGGCATCAATATATTGTACAATCATAAGTTTCATAAAAAAGGGCGCAACTTCAGCGTGAGCGCCGGGCTGAGCTTGTCAGAAAGCGATCAGGGATTAAATGATCAGTACACTACCCGGCAGGATACCATCGTGACCCCGCTTTTCCAGCAAATCAACAGCAATAATAACTCGCGGCGGGCAAACGTACATTTATCTTATATCGAACCCATCGGCAAAACCACTTACCTGGAGGCCAACTATGGTTACAGCTATTCCAATACCGATAATAACCGCTACAATTACCGGGTTGATCCGGCAACGGGTAGCCAAACTTTTGTCGATTCACTCAGTACTATTTACAATTACCAGTTTATCACCAATCGCTTTGGTTTAAACATCCGGGGCATAGGCGCCAAATATAATTACACCATAGGTATGGCGGTGCAGCCATCAACGCTGGAAGGTGAATCGCACAACTTTCGCACCACCACCAATACCTTTAATGTGATACCAACGGCCAGGTTCATTTATAATTTTTCGCGCAACCATTCTTTCACCATCAATTACAGTGGTTCCAATAGTCAGCCTTCGTTTACGCAGTTACAGATTCAGCCCGATTATTCAAACCCGCAGAACCGGGTGTATGGCAACCCCGATCTGAAACCTTCATTTACCAATAACATCAACCTGCGCTATAATCAGTTTGATCTTACCAGCGGTAATTCGCTGTTCACCAACCTGTCGTTCTCCGAAACGCAGAACGCTATTGTCACCAACACTTCCCCGGTATCTATTGCAAGCGGCACCGGGACCGATCCAAACCAGCGCAACAACACCATACAGGAAACCCGGTACCTGAACACTAATGGTTTGTATAATATCAACGGTAACTATTCGTTTTCGAAACCATTTGCTCAACGCAAGTTCACCGTATCCTTAAACGGCGGCGCGGGTTATAACAACAACGTATCCTTTATCGAAAATCAGCGCAACATGGGTAAAAACTGGGTTTGGAACCAGGGACTGAAACTGAGGGTAGATATCGATAGCATTATGGATACCGAGGTAAGTGGCAATTACAGCGTCAATACCACCCGCTACAGCCTGCCATCATCCTTAAATACCGATGCCAGCACGTGGACGCTGGGGCTTGATGGCCGCAACTATTTCTTTTACAGCTGGGTGCTGGGTTATAACCTTACCCAAACCATTAACCATGGCTTTAGCAGTACGATAAAGGCCAACCCTACCCTGCTGAGCAGTTATGTTGAATACCAGTTCCTGGCCAAACACATCGCCTCCATACGTTTCCAGTCCTTTGATATTTTCGACGAAAACAAAGGCGTAAGCCGCACGGTATCCGGCAACCAGATCATTGATACGCGCACCAACCGGCTGGGCAGGTATTTTATGCTTTCATTTACCCTGCGTTTGCAAAAATTTAAAGGTAGTCGTCCTTCTGGTGGCGGTGGTGGTGGACGCCGGAATGGTGGTGGAGGCGGCGGTGGGCGCAGAGGTGGAGGTGGACGAGGCTAATTTATACGGCAGCGCTTTTGACATTACGTGAAACCTGTTTTATATTTACCAAAATTGAACTGCGTTGAAAATTATAACCTTATTTACCATCCTGTTTTTTTATTTTACTACCGGTTTTACACAGGAAACCGTGGTACGCAAACACCGTCTTACCGATCAGATAACCGAACGGATATCGGTACTTAAAAGCGATAAAAGCACACGACAGGGTTTATACCAGGCCCTTACCGAAAAAGATATTGCCGTGGCCAGCGGTAATTTTGATAAAGACAAAAAGGTTGGTGTATGGCATTTTTATGATCCACAGGGCCACCTGCTTCAAAATTACGACTACACTAAAAAGTCATTACAATTTGAGGCCGTTGAAGACACCACCTCAAACCTTAGGTATTTTGTAGATAAGGTACTAACCGACTCCGACCGTACAACCAAACCTATTAAAGCAGGGGGGCGTTATTTTGGCTATTTGCCCTATCTTAAAGTATTTAAACTCCCAAACGAACTCATGGGCATCAGTCGTAATGCATCTTATGCGGTTATTGAATTGCTCGTAAGCCCGGGCGGTCGACTGGCCGATTTTAAGGTACACTTATTCAGCGGGCTTAATTACCATAGAGTATTTAACCTGCGTACCGATATGCCCAACGAAGAAGACAAGATATTTATTCCCGCCACCCTAAACGGCGAACCCATAGGCTGCCGCATCATGATGAGGTGTTATATTGATAATGACGGAGGACTGGAAATTTAAGGCAATTAGTGAATTATTGATTAAGTGAATTGGTGATTAAGCTTCGAAAGTTGTCTGAACCATGATTAACTCCGTTGAGGGCTACGCCGTTTTTAGGATTTTTTACGAGTTAATTTTACTTAAAAAATTTGTCATCCCGAGGAACGAAGGATCTACTCGTAAGCAGGCATATCGCATAATAGATGCTTCACTCCGTTCAGCATGACAAAGGAGTTGTACAAAATACAGTTTTCTTTCTTTCCGTTCGGTCAGCAGAACAGCTTCGGGCGAAAGCGGGCAGAACAATGGTGGCCTGTGCGGCTGCAGGGGCATAGCAAGTTTTTGCTGAAGCCTAGGGTTGTGGGAACAAAGTTGGGCAAAATAATTGCAGCCCGTGGTTCTGACTGATTTGCAGGACAAAGGCATTGTGCGTAAAGAAGCATTTCTCCTGAAAGCCCTTTGGTTACTTTGTGGCTACAAAGTAACTGGCCCTCCCGCGCGGCCAAGAGCGGGTATACGCCTGGCTCAGCAGCTCTGTAAAGTATGCGATTGCCACGCTTCGCAATGACATATTTAAAAAAAATGCCGGGCATAAACCCGGCGTTTTCTTATCTATTTTATATCAATAAAATTAGTGAGCGTGATGACCATCCGGACCATGTGCATGGCCGTGTGATAATTCTTCCGGAGTAGCCGGACGTACATTCAGGATGTTACCTTTAAAATGCAGTTCCTGGCCAGCCATCGGATGGTTAAGGTCAACAATAACAGCATCTTCTGCTACCGATACTACCTGCGCCTGGAAACGGTTTCCCTGGTTATCCTGTAAAGGCAAAATGCTGCCGATCTCAGGAATTTCCTGACCCTGGAACATTTCTTTAGGCAGGTTAGCTACAGCTTCCTGATCATATTCGCCATAAGCATCAGCTGCAGACAGACGAAACTCATAAGCATCACCGGTTGACAGCGTGCTCAGGTTTTCTTCAAATTTAGGCAGCATCTGGCCAGCGCCGAATAAAAAGGTTAATGGTTGTTCTTGCGTGGCGCTTTCAGCTAAAACTTCGGCTCCGTCGCGGTCAACATACAAATCGTAAGTTAATGATACTACGTGTTGTGGTTCAATCTTCATTGTAAAGTATTTTTTAAATAAGCAATCAGGCCTCAATTTGTTTTAAAGCATCGGCCGTATTATTGGCAGGTAATCCGCAGGTTTTATCTTTACAAACAAAAATTTGTGTTGATTGACCAAACTTATCCTGCAACAAAGGTAAACTTCCTTTTTTACCTCCCAAGATTATTTTGTTCGGGATGTAATTATTTTCGATTTCCTTTCGCACAGTTTCGGCTTCGTTGCCTGTTATCGCCACCTCATAAATACCAAACACTTCATCCAGCAATAATAGGGTCCAGTTTGAATAGGCTGTACCATATTTAGCCAGTTGCGGCATAATGTTGCGTAACAGCTGCGCCGAAACCGCTGCATAGCTTTCGTTATCAAAAAGCAAGCCTAACTTTTTCAGGTTGATGGCCATGGCCGAATTACTGGCCGGCGTTACCCCGTCCATGATCTCCGATTTACGGGCTATCAACTGCTCGTCATCATCGGCAGTATAAAAAAAGATGCCGTTTATTTCATCATAATAATGCTCTATAGCGGCGTCGGTCAGTTTTTTTGCCTGCTGTAACCACTGTTCATCAAAAGTAACTTCGTATAAGGCGATGAACCCATCGATGATATTGGCATAATCATCCAAAAACGCTACTGAAGCCTCGCCTGTCGTATTGACATTATAAACTCTTGATATCCTGCTATTTTGACTTATCAAATTAGCGGAGATAAACCCGGCATTCTGTAAAGCCAGCTCCAGGTATCTGGGATTATTAAACGCACGGTAAGCCTGGCATAAGCCCTTTAGCATTAGTCCGTTCCATGAGGCTAGTATTTTATTATCCAGCCCCGGCCTTACCCGGTGCCGGCGAAATTCAAATACTTTTTTGCGCGAAGCTTTGATTCGCAGCAGCAGGTCATCCACCCCTAAGCCTAATTTTTCGGCCAGGTCTTCATCACTTTCCCGGCGGAACAATACGTTGGAATGTTCCTCTTCCCAATTGCCATCATCGGTAATATGGTAGTAAATACAGAACAGTTCGGCATCATCTTCACCGAGGATCTCTTCAATTTCCTTTTGGGTAAAAATGTAAAACTTACCCTCTACACCCTCGCTATCAGCATCCAGGGCCGAGTAAAAACCCGACTCCGGCGATGCCAGTTCGCGGGTAGAAAAGGCAATGATCTCGTCTACTACCTGTTCATAAAGCGCATCCGGACTCCAGGTATATGCTTCGGCATACAGGCTGATGAGCTGGGCATTATCATACAGCATTTTTTCGAAATGGGGTACGTGCCAGCGACCATCAACCGAGTAGCGGGCAAAACCGCCGCCTATATGATCATAAATACCGCCGAAGGCCATTTTATGTAGCGTAAGCTTTACCTGGGCGGCTACCTCCTCGTCCTTCATCAGGTGGGCATAACGCATCAGCAGCAGCCAGTTATTCGGCATGGGGAATTTGGGTGCGTTGCCGGTGCCTCCTTCGTACTGGTCAAAATAACGTTTCCAGTTATCGCCGATCAATTCAAGATCAGCCTTAGTATATTCAGGTTGCTCCGCTACAAATTGTACCGATTCATAGTTTTGGATGCCTTCGGTGAGGCGCACAGCGTATTCCTCGGCCTCTTCGGGCTTTTGTTTATAAAAATCGGCCAGGTTAAATAATAAGGATGTCCAATCGTTTTTGCGGAAGTAAGTACCGCCGTAAATAGGGCGTTGATCGGGCAGGCAGATACAGTTCAGCGGCCAGCCTCCCCGGCCGCTCATGAGCTGTACGGCACTCATATAGATCTGGTCGACATCGGGGCGCTCTTCCCTGTCCACCTTAATACAAACAAAATATTCGTTCATCACGGCAGCCACAGCTTCGTCCTCAAAACTTTCGTGCTCCATTACATGGCACCAGTGGCAGGCCGAGTAGCCGATACTCACCAGGATGAGCTTATTTTCGGCTTTAGCCTTATCCAGGGCCTCTTTACCCCAAGGATACCAGTTTACCGGGTTGTTGGCATGTTGTAATAAATATGGTGACGAAGAGTTAGCCAGGCGATTCATAACAGATGTATTATTTGATAGCAAAGATGCGGATATTAAATGTACCTATAAAACCATCCGTAGTAACTTCAAAGGGTATATCCCGTATAAAAGGTGAATAATTATTCTTTTTATTGCAAAAAGTAGTTATTTCAAAAACTATTGACACATTTTAATTACGGCACATATTTTTTCACAAGTCACTATCCCGTAATAATTTATATTTGTTGACCTCTTTTATAACTATTGACATAAATCGACAAAACAACACATTTGTAATGGCTCCTAATACCCCTAACTCAAGTAACCATGCGGTTTGCAATTCAACAGCCTGCCCATCTGCTATAGAAAAACCCGATCATTTAAATACCGGAACTTTTCATCAAATCAAAGATTTTTTCGGCAAAATACTCAATACCGATGATTGGCCCCCACGCTGGCATTGCGGAAACTGGACTGATTTTCATGGCTGGTTGTACATTTTATCTGATGCGAGTATCTGGGCGGCTTATTTTGCCATACCTTTTCTATTGATCCGTCTTATTGTCAAAAGGAAAGACCTCCCTTTTAATAAGGTGTTCTGGCTGTTTATAGCATTTATACTTTTATGTGGTTTAACGCACCTGATGGATGTTATTATATTCTGGTGGCCAGCCTATCGTTTAAGTGCTTTAGTTCGGTTTATAACTGCTATCGTATCCATTTTTACAGTATATGCCCTTTATAAGATCCTTCCCTTAATGTTTACATTAAGAAGTGTTACAGAACTTGAGGCCGAGATCGAAAAAAGGCGCGTTATAGAAGAAAAACTGGCAGCAAGCGAATTTTTATTATCAGAAGCAGGCAGAATAGGCCGGGTAGGCGGCTGGGAACTGGATGTTATTCTGAATAAAACTACCTGGTCAAAAATGGTATTTGACATTTATGACCTCCCCTATGACTTTGCCATAGATGAAAATGACATGATGAGTTACTTTCCGGAGCCTTATCGGCAAACATTAAAAGACGCTTTAAACAGGGCCTATGCCGAAGGTTTAAAATGGGATGTAGAGCTATTGATGATCAATGCTAAAAAAAACACCATATGGGTACGGTCAATAGGCGAACCCTTGTATGACGAAAAAGGTGCATTAGTAAAACTGAGAGGTGTCTTTATCGATATTGATCAGTATAAATCTACCGAAATGGCACTTCATAAATCAATCGGCTTAATTACCCAAAGCAATCAGCAACTTAAAAACTTCACACATATTTTATCGCATAACATCAGAAACCATGCAAATAATATCTCCTTAGTAACATCCCTGGTTGACACCGAAAGCCTGGATGCTGAAAATGCGGAACTTTTTGAAAAATTAGATAATGTATCCAAAGGATTAAACGCAACGCTTGATGATTTATCTGAAGCTATCAAAATAAAAGAAAACACAATCCAATCAGAAATTATCAATTTTGATGCACTCATCAAAAAAGTATTAGGCGTTATTGCTTTAGAATTAACAACAAGTAATACCGAGGTTGAATTGTATCTTCAAGCTAGTTATGTCAATTTTCCACCGATCTATCTGGAAAGCATTCTTTTAAATCTGATCTCCAATGCCATTAAATACAAAATGGCCAATAAAAATCCGCACATTATATTAAAAACATATAAGAATGAGCAAAATGAAACGGTTTTAGAGTGCCGGGATAACGGCCAGGGAATAGATCTTGATTTATACGGGGGGAAAATATTTGGCCTTTATAAAACCTTTCACCAACAAAAGGATGCTCATGGGGTTGGTTTATTTTTAGTAAAAACTCAAATAGAGTCGCAGGGAGGAAGGATAGAAGTGATGAGTTCTCCCGGTAATGGCACTGTTTTTAAATTAATCTTCAGTGAAAGTTCAATAAACATGAATTAATACAGAGGCTTTAATGTAAAGTTTTCTCCACACGTCATTGCGAGGCACGAAGACAACCGACTGGAGGGAGCTCATTAATACCAATTAAAAATAAACAAAATATTAATAATCCCCGATTAGTAGATCACTCTGTATAGCATAGAGGTTGCTTCGTGCCTCGCAATGACGCGTTTCTTATTTAAACCGTAACAATACCATTACCCACTCACAAAATTCACTTATACGCAATCGGTTAAGCAATCAAATTACCAAGTTCACAAATTATTTCACTTTATTTGCGCCTTTATTATTAAATTTCAAATGCGCTATTTTAAACTGATCGACTTTTTATGCGCCATGGGCTTATTAGCCGGTGCAATACCCGTGGCAGCGCAAACTGCCGATACTCCAAAATATAATCACCAGGATGTATTTGGCCCCATTACCTGGCCCGTTACCAGCGGCGGCACCCGCTCGGCCAGCGGACAACCGGCTGCCAATTACTGGCAAAACCGTGCCGATTACCAGATAAAAGCTACATTAAACGAAGGTCGCGATACCACCATTACCGGCGAAGTAGTCATTACCTATACCAACAACAGTACCGATAAATTGGATTACCTGTGGCTGCAACTGGACCAGAATCTTTTCCGCCCTGACTCACGCGGCGCGGCAACCACCCCTGTTTCTGGCGATCGCTTTGATGTTCGTGGATTTAGCCGCGGCGGTTATCATATCGGTTCGGTAAGCGTAACCTACAAAGGCGAAACTTATACCGTAACCCCTATCATCACCGACGCCCGCATGCAATTGCGTTTAAATACCCCGCTTGACGGCAAAGGCGAAAAGATACAGGTGAAGATCAATTATGATTTTGCCATCCCCTTTTATGGCGCCGACCGCATGGGTCGCAAAAAGTTCAAGCAGGGTTATGTATACGAAATTGCCCAATGGTACCCGCGCATGTGCGTGTATGACGATGTAGAAGGCTGGAACACCCTACCCTACATGGGCCTGGGCGAGTTTTACTGCGAGTATGGCGATTTTGATTACTACATCACCGCTCCTGCCAACATGATCGTAGTAGGTTCAGGCGATCTGCAAAATCCGGAAGAAGTACTTAGTCCCGCCCAGCTCAGCCGATTGGCCAAAGCCAAAACCAGCGATAAAACAGAAATGATCATTAAAGCCAGTGAAGTGGGCAAAGCCGCTACCCGTCCGTTCAAAGGTAGCCTAACCTGGCACTATAAAACGGAAAACACCCGCGATATAGCCTGGGGCGCTTCCAATGCCTTTATATGGGATGCCGCACAGGTTAACTTCCCTTCGGGTCGTAAAGGTATTGCCATGTCGGCCTATCCGGTTGAAAGCGCGGGTAATGATGCCTGGGGGCGATCAACCGAATATCTGAAAAACAGCATGGAGATCTATTCCAAAGCTTATTTTGAATATCCATGGAACTCAGCCGTTAACGTATCCGGTGTAGCTTTGGGCATGGAGTACCCGGGCGCTATATTTTGCCTGAGCAACTTTAAAAAAGGACAACTTTGGGGCGATGTTACGCACGAGATAGGTCATAACTGGTTCCCGATGATCGTGGGTTCCAACGAACGCAAATACATGTGGATGGACGAAGGTTTCAACACTTTTATCAATGAGTACGCGAGCCAGCAGTTTAACAATGGCGAATATGCAGATCCATCAAAACAAGCCCAAAATATACTGGCCTCCTACCGCAACAGCAAAGATCCTTTGATGACCGCTCCGGAAGCCATTGGCTTAAATGATTACGGTCAGTACTATAATAAAACCGCTTTAGGTTTGGATATATTACGCAATGTGGTATTAGGTCCCCAGCGTTTTGATTATGCTTTCCGCGAGTATGTGAAACATTGGGCCTTTAAGCACCCGCTGCCGTATGATCTTTTCCGCGCCATGAATGATGCCAGCGGCGAAGACCTGAACTGGTTCTGGAAACCGTGGTTCTTTACTACCTGGAAGCTTGACCAGGCCGTTACTTCGGTTAAATATGTAAATGACGATGCGGCTAACGGTGCCATGATCACCCTCACCAATAAAGAAAAAATGGCCATGCCTGTTGACCTCAAGATCGTACAGGCAAACGGTAAAACCGAAACGCTTCATCTGCCGGTAAACATCTGGCAGCGTGGCGGTGAGTGGACATTCAAATATCCATCCACATCAGTCATCAAATCTATCGTGATCGACCCGGAACATGAGCTACCCGATGTTGACTTAAGAAATAACAAATACGAAGGAAATTAGTGCGTTTGAGTTTGAAAATATAAAAAAGGGGACGAGTAAAACACTCATCCCCTTTTTTATATCTGTTACCCTCAATTAAAATCCACATGTCCATAATTCGAGCGGATGGTGATGGTTTTATCTGGGTTGCCTTTACCTAACTGGCCGGTATAGTTTTTTTGAGGCTCGGTACCCGGTACTTTGCCCAACAAGCTGGCACGGACCTTGTCGTAAGTAAATGAACCATAATAAGTATTGATATCAAAGTTGGCGTTCTCGCTTTTATTGATACCTAATTTCACATTGGAATATGAGGAGTTGATATCCAGCACTTTCAGGTTTTTATCTAAACCGGCAATCTGCAGTTTACTGCAATATTTAACCTTGATATTTCCCGAAGTACGCAACGTTCCAATTTTTGCCGGACCATAGCTGATATCGGCATTCAGTTTATCGCTTTCTGATAAATTAAGACTGCCATATGCTATTTGCAAACTACCACCCGTTAAGCTGCTGATCGTAGCATCGCCGAAACGTACTTTAATTTCATTCAGTGGGTTCAACAAGTTCTTTGCTTTCAAGCTACCATAAAAACTATGCAGGGTAACCTTTCCCGGCAGGTCGGGCAGTATGGTGTTACCATATTTATTATTGATGCTCAGTGTATTTTTTGTGGGCATGTAAACCACATAATTGATCTCTATTTTTTTGATATGGTTTTCCCCCTCGCCTTTCCATAACTCAGGGCTCAGGTTGCCGTTATTGCCAATTACTGTTTTAAACCAGACCAGTCCTGCCGTTTTGCTGTCGCTTATTTGTATAACATCCAAAAACCTGTCGGCATCGGCGTCAAAATCAGCATAAACTTTTATCTGTACATCTACCTTAAATTCGTTACGGTCCCAGGTATTTACAGATATTTCACCAAAGCTGTTCTCTATTTTTAACTCGTCACTGCCGGCTGCAGAGTAAACCTTACTGTAAGTTTTTATCTTTTCTTTCACCTCGCCATTATCTACCTTATTTTTCAGATTGGTGTCGGAGTATTCCACTTCAAACGGGCTCGGTAAAGGTTTGGTGATCAACGGAACAAAGGCCGTATCGGAACGAACACTGTCGTTATCAGAAGGGGCCTGCGCTTTTGCCGCCTTTATTCCGAATATCAAGGCGATGAGGTATACTAAAATGAGCTTAGGTTTCATGTTGTAGGTCATTTAATTTTAAAGGATAGTGATACTTTTCTGTCCTACATGACAAACAATTTTCAGGCGCGTTGCACAACAAAAAATAATCATGAACGCTGCCGCTATTTTTTATATTTTTCTGCCCGATATGAAAAAACACCTCCCTCTCCTGATACTATCCGTTTTTCTGTTGCTATTTTGTTATTCCGCTTCAGCGCAAGCAGGTAAAACTACCTGGTACATTAACCCCCAAACCGGTAACGACCAAAGTACAGGAAAGGACAGCCGCCGTGCCTGGAAAACATTTGCCCCGCTCAACCGGCTTACTCTTTCAGCGGGTGACCGGGTAAACATCCTTGCTCCTGGTGATTTTCATCAGTCGTTAATACCCAAAGCCAAAGGCACCAGCAAAGCGCACATTACTATCAATTTCGCACCAGGGGTTTATAATTTTTATCCGGATGGCGCTTTAAAAAAACAGTTTCATATCTCCAATACCAATGATGTACCCGACGGCATGAAAGACATCGCCCTATATATAAACAATTGCCGTTTTGTAGATATTAAAGGCCCTGGCGCTAAACTGCTGATGCGGGGCAAAATGATCGAAACCTGTCTTGACCACAGCGAAAACATCAGTATCAATGGCCTTACTTATGATTACTATCGCCCTACCGTATCAGAATTAACGGTTGTAAACACAGGCGATCATTTTGCCGATCTCCGGATTCATCCCGAATCCAAATACAGCATTCGGGATAGCCTGCTTACCTTCCTGGGCGAAGGCTGGCAACACAAACCTTTCTGGCTCTGGCAGGTACTGGATACCCAAACCGGCGACCTGCAGCGCACCGATATCGCAGTTGACAGCATCCGCTATGCCGAAACCGGTACCAATCTGGTGCGGGCCTGGTTTAAAAAGAACCCGGGCTTTAAAACCGGATTGATATACCAAAACCGCGATGTAACCCGCGATTGCTCGGGCATATTTATGCAGCGTAGTAAAAACATCAGTCTTAAAAACATACATATCAATTTTATGCATGGCATGGGCGTGGTGAGTCAGTTTTGTCAAAACATACGCATGGACCACATCAGCGTACGGCCCGATCCAGCCTCCGGTCGTACCTGTGCCGCCTGGGCCGATATCCTGCATTTTTCGGGCTGTCGCGGCAATATCGAGATCAACAATTCTTACCTATCAGGTGCTAATGATGATGCTATCAACATACACGGCACGTATTTACGGGTGATCAACATGCCAAAGCCTCAACAGGTGCTGGTGCGTTTTATGCATAACCAAACCTATGGTTTTGATGCTTTTACGCCAGGAGATAGCATCGCCTTTATCCATGCCGAAACCCTGCGCGAGTACAGCAGTAATGTGATAACACAGGTACAAAAGGTAAATGATAAAGATTTTCTGCTGACGCTTAAAAAGCCTGTACCCGCATCCATCAACCCAACAGACGTAATTGAAAACACCACCTGGACACCGCGGGTATGGATCCACCAGGATACCGTGGCCCGCATCCCTACACGGGGCATCCTGGTTACCTCGCGCCGCAAAACCCTGATCGAAAACACCGTTTTTCTGCATACCCACATGAGTGGTATCTCTATTGCCGACGATGCCGCCAGCTGGTACGAATCGGGTATGGTGAAGGATTTTACCATCCGCCGCAACCAGTTTATCCAATGCGGCGAACCGGCTATTATCATCTGCCCCGAAAATACACGGTCGGACGGCCCAGTGCATCGGAACATTGTTATTACGGATAATCAGTTTGATCTGCAAGGTACAAAGGCATTATCTGCAAAAAGTACTTCTGGAATTAAGTTTAATAACAATACCATCAAGGGCGATAAGGTCATTAGCATTAAAGAGACTATGGAATTGAAGGATTGTGCTGATGTGAAGGTTGCGGGGAATAGGATTGGGCAGTAGGTTTAGGAACAGACGCATATAGACTCACCCCGACATCGCTGCGCTTGTCACCCCTCTCTCCGCTTCGCGCATAGAGGGGGTTTTATTACTTTTTTCTCCACCCTCTTTGCGGCAAAGCCGGAGAGAGGGTGGTCCAGCGAAGCGCAGACCGGGTGAGTAAACTCTGCGGCATCCCATCGCAGTCGCTTGGCTCCTGCCGAGTAACGACTATTTCAGGCCTCTGACCTGCGATTCAAATATCATGTAAGCTTCATATCTACTTGCGCTCGTTTGTAACGAGTGCTTAACATGGGTTTGCGTTTAAAACGCAAGAGCGATGCAATCGCTTAACCACAATAAGCACTCGTTGCAAACGAGCGCAAGGTTGTTGGATACAAAGCCTAATTTCATGGCGAAAAAGATTTCTCCTCGTACCTCGTTCGAAATGACAACTTCTTATTTCAGCCCGTGGTCGGTGTTATCACCGCAGCACTTCTAAGCCCCTCTACCCTCTCCTTGAAAATTTTAAAACCATTTTAGAAAAAGTTTGCTTATATATGCCCCCGATATTGTTAAAATCAATTTTACATTATGATCATTGAACCCAGAATTCGTGGCTTTATTTGTTTAACTACACATCCAAAAGGCTGCGAGCAAAACGTAATTAACCAGATCAATTACGTTAAATCAAAAAACAACCCCGCAGGCACCAAAAAAGCGCTCATTATTGGCGCGTCAACCGGTTTCGGCCTGTCTTCCAGAATCACCAGCGCGTTTGGGTCTGGTGCGGCCACCGTGGGCGTTTATTTTGAAAAACCACCGGCACCGGGCAAACCGGCATCTGCGGGCTGGTATAATACCGCCGCTTTTGAAAAACAAGCCCATATTGCCGGCTTATACGCCAAAAGCATCAACGGCGACGCTTTTTCTGACGAGATCAAACAAAAAACTATCGACCTGATTAAAGCCGACCTGGGACAGGTTGACCTGGTTATCTACAGCCTGGCCTCACCCCGTCGTACCAATCCAAAAACAGGTATAACCCATACTTCTGTATTAAAACCTATCGGCGAATCTTTTACCAATAAAACTGTCGATTTTCATACCGGTGTAGTATCCGAAATTTCTATCAACTCTGCTACCGACGAAGAGATAGCCAATACCGTGGCCGTAATGGGTGGCGAAGACTGGCAGTTCTGGATCAACGACCTGAAAGCTGCCGGTGTACTGGCCGATGGCGCTATCACTGTTGCTTACTCTTACATTGGCCCGGCAGTTACCGAAAAGGTTTACCGTAAAGGAACTATCGGCAGGGCCAAAGATCACCTGGAGGCTACTGCTAAGCAGATCAGCGAACAATTGAAGGATATTAACGGTAAAGCCCTGGTATCGGTAAACAAGGCGCTGGTAACCCAGGCAAGTTCGGCCATACCGGTTATTCCGCTGTATATTTCGCTGTTGTACAAGATCATGAAAGCCGAAGGCACCCAGGAAGGTTGTATTGAACAGATCCAACGTTTGTTTGAGCAACGCCTGTACACCGGTGGTGCCATACCTACCGATGCCGAAGGCCGTATCCGTGTAGACGACTGGGAAATGAACCCCGAAGTACAAGCGCAGATAGCCAAACTATGGCTGGAAGCTACCACCGAAACCCTACCACAAATAGGCGACCTGGCAGGCTACAGAACCGATTTCCTGAACCTGTTTGGTTTTGATGTTCCCGGTGTAAACTACCAGGAAGATGTTGACGAAATGGTAGAGATACCGGGATTGGTAGGGTAAAAACTCATAAAAATCTCCCACGCGTCATTGCGAGGTACGAAGCAATCTCTACATAAGCAGGTCAGCCATAAAAGCTCGCTCTGTATAGCTTAGAGATTGCTTCGTACCTCGCAATGACGCTTTTTTTTGAAGCCATCCTTCAGGACAAATTCAAGGGATTCCCCATCAGCGTCCGTGTCATTTCCTGATGATTATTCAAAAAATATTGGGTGAGCCTGAAATGTTCGGTTTCTTCATAGCTTACTTTGTGTATGCCTTCTTCATCCAACTGATAAATAAGCGCATTAGGATAAGCCAGCAAAATAGGCGAATGCGTGGCTATAATAAACTGCGAATTGGCCTGTACCAGCTCATGAATAGCCGAAAGGGCCGCCAATTGCCTTGCTGGCGATAAAGCCGCCTCGGGCTCATCAAAAATATAAAGCCCGTTGCCCGAAAGCCGGTGGGTTAACGTAGCCATAAACGATTCTCCGTGTGAGCATTCGTGCAACGATTTAACACCATAGTTACCCTTCACATAATTCTTATCCTCCTCTTTATCCAATTCTTCCAGGTAAGTGGCTACATTATAGAAACTCTCGGCGCGCAAAAAGAAATAATCAGAAGGCTTGCGATAGCTTTTACTGCTATTCAAATATTCAAACAAAGGTGAAGCGTTTTGATGTGTTTTGGTTTGCACGCTTTTACTGCCGCCTTCAATACCAAAACCCATGTGCAGGGCAATGGCTTCTATCAATGTTGATTTACCCGAGCCATTTTCGCCAACAATAAAAGTAACATCCCGGTGAAACTTCATTACCGGCAAATTCTTCACCGCAGGTACATGAAAAGGGTACGCCTCGAACGACGGTACCGCCTCGCGCTTAAGGGATATTTGCTGCAGATAGGGCTTTGCTTCCATGGGTTGGTAAATTTAAGGAAGAAAAGAAATAATATCGAATAATGAATTTTGAAACATCGATTTTCCACTCACTTCATTATTCAATATTCGACATCCGTGTTCGATATTAACACTCATTTTTCTCGCTTTTACTATTGTTGATATTTTTATCCGGTTCAGGGCTAATCTTACTTTCCCCTTTCGGCTCAAAACCTTAATTTCGCTGATTCAAGAAAAGAGGACAAGATTTTGGATTATCTACAGGGTTTAAACCCCGAACAAAGAGCTGCGGTTGAGCAAACCGAAGGGCCGGTAATGATTATTGCCGGTGCCGGATCTGGCAAAACAAGGGTTATTACATACAGGGTGGCACACCTGGTACGCAAGGGTGTCGACTCCTTTAACATACTGGTACTTACATTTACCAACAAGGCTGCCCGCGAAATGCGCGAGCGTATTACCCATGTGGTAGGTACCGAAGCCAAAAACATATGGATGGGCACTTTCCACTCAGTTTTTGCCAAGATACTGCGCGTGGAGGCCGACAAAATTGGCTACCCGAGCAACTTTACCATCTACGATACCGACGACAGCAAAAGCGTGCTGCGGGCTATTTTAAAGGAGATGAACCTGGATGATAAGCTGTATAATGTAAACTTTGTACTTAACCGTATATCAGCATCCAAAAACAACCTGATCTCGTGGCAGGAGTACCAGAAAAACGAACAGATACAAGCTGATGATTTTTCGAGCGGACGCGGGCAATTGGGGCTTATCTACCAAACTTACGCCACGCGTTGCTTCAGGGCAGGCGCTATGGATTTTGACGATTTGCTGTACAAAACCAATGAGCTGCTTAAACTGCACCCTGATACGTTAAACAAGTATCAGCATAAGTTCAAATACCTCATGGTGGATGAGTATCAGGATACTAACTTTTCTCAGTACCTGATCGTTAAAAAACTGGCTGCGGTAAATGAAAACCTGTGTGTGGTGGGCGACGACGCGCAAAGTATCTACGCCTTCCGCGGGGCCAATATCCAGAACATCCTCAACTTTGAAAAGGATTACCCGGACCTGAAAGTGTTTAAGCTGGAGCAAAACTACCGCTCAACCCAAAATATTGTGAATGTTGCCAACAGCATCATTAGCAATAATAAGGATCAGCTTAAAAAGAACGTTTTCTCTGAAAAAGAAAGCGGTGATAAAATAAAGGTAATGCGTGCCTTCAGCGATAACGAGGAAGGTAAAATGGTAGCCGAAACCATTATGCAGGATCGCAGCCTGAAGGGGCGTAAATGGCATGATTTTGCGATTCTGTACCGCACCAACGCGCAGTCACGCTCCATGGAGGAGGCCTTACGCAAATTGAGTATTCCCTATAAAATATATGGTGGCTTGTCTTTTTATCAGCGTAAGGAGATTAAAGACCTTATAGCTTATTTCCGGCTTACCTTTAATCCTAACGATGAAGAGGCGCTGAAACGGGTGATCAATTACCCTAAACGGGGTATTGGTGATACTTCGGTTGATAAGATCATTGTAAGTGCCGATCAGCATGGTATTACCCCTTGGGAAGTGATAGCGGAGCCAGGCAAATACCTGGAAGGAAAGATTTCGGGAGCGGTGGCTACATTCGCTACCATGATACAGAGTTTCCAGGTGTTGGCGAAGTCAAAATCGGCTTATGAATCGGCACTTTATATCGCGCAGCACTCCGGCTTACTGAAAGACTTGTATGAAGACAAATCGGTAGAAGGCCTTAACCGTTATGAGAACATCCAGGAGTTACTGAACGGTATCAAGGAATTCTCTGAACGGGAAGATATCGAAGAAAAAGGCCTCGATGTTTTTATGCAGGATGTAGCCCTGCTCACTAATGACGATAAAGACAAGGATAAAGACGCTGATACGGTATCATTAATGACCATCCACTCCAGCAAAGGTCTTGAGTTTCCGCAGGTATATGTGGTGGGATTGGAGGAGAACCTGTTCCCTTCACAAATGTCGCTCAACTCGCGCAGCGATCTGGAAGAGGAACGCCGCCTGTTTTATGTAGCCGTTACACGTGCTGAAACCAAACTGACCATCAGTTATGCTACCTCAAGGTTCAAATTTGGTACACTTATCAGTTGCGAGCCAAGCCGCTTCCTGGATGAGATAGATGCCAAATACCTGGAGCTCGACTACAGTGCGAAGCCCGCAAGCAGCGGTAGCAGCGCCTTTTTTGACGATGACCGCAAAGCCTGGAGCAGCGGCAAACAAGCCGACGCGTTCTCTAAGCCCAAACCAGCAACATCTGCCCCGGTTAAAACAACATCAATACTGGCCAAAGCACACGTGCCATCGCCAGATTTTAAACCGTCTGATACTTCAAACCTGCAGGTTGGCATGGAAGTGGAACATGAACGTTTTGGTTTTGGAAAGGTATTGAGTCTGGAAGGCAATAAGCCCGACATTAAAGCTACTATATTTTTTAAGGAAATAGGCCAGAAACAATTGCTGCTCAAGTTTGCCAAATTGCATATCATAAATAATATCAACTGAGGGTTAAGCATTTTTTTTGTGTAAATAATTCCCCACTTTTTTAAGCATCCCGTTTAACAATAAGTTATTCCGGATAGTTTTAAGGGAAATTAATGATGGCATACCGTTTGGATATGTTTACTCAGTTAATTATGAGGAAACATTGATATGAACGACAGCACCAAAAAGAAAACAAACAAATCCGTTGGAAAAAACATCAGAACCTTACGCCACCAACGCGGGTGGAGCCAGGAAGATATAGCAAACCGTTTAGGTATTTCTATCCCGGCTTTTTCCAAGATCGAAACCGGTGTAACTGATATCAATCTTTCGCGTCTGGAACAGATCGCTAATATATTTGAAATAACGGTTGCACAAATATTAAGTGTTGAAGAAGGTGAAGTTGACCTTGCTCCATCAAACCTGAGCATAGCCCAGAAAAAACTGGTAGACCGGGAATCGGAGATCGCAAGCCTGCAACGCAAAGTAATTTTACTTTACGAAGAATTACGAAACAAAAGTATTTTAGTCCTATAATTTAATAATGTGTTCTGTAAACCTTACAGTTACATCTTTTGCACAACACATTCTGATATAAATTACCATTAAATTGGTTAAATACTGGTTAACAATATTTAATCTTAGTAAATTTTTCAAGAAAAAGGAATATAAATGAACATAATTTCATTTAATATGCCTTATAATTTAAAATTGGAGTAAAAATTGTGACATAAACATTTTTTATCGTAAAAAGTGTTTATGTCAAATTATCTGATATCTATTTCAAAAAACCAGGCTTTGAAAGATGGGACCATCCACGACCCCAAAAGCAAACTTAAAGTTAAGGTATTCGATCTTTTACAATCAAGATTTAAACCGAGGCAGGGCGAAGTGAGATTTTTTGTTACCGCAGGAGATGAAACACTTGCCTTTGAAACTGAGGGTTATAATAAACACCGGCAATTGCTTATACTGCAAATGATATCCAGGTATTGTATTTATCTTGGGCTTATTGAGGCACAGATACATTCTTCATGGCCAGCTGCATTTAACCTGGGTTAAGCATCATAAAAAAAATACTGTTTCAGGAATTACTATTATGAGAAGGGCCATGCAGCATGTCGCTCATTTCAATTATTTTTTCGTCAATTTCCGAAACGCATTTATCCATCATGGTAATACACTCTTCCTGGTTAACCAATCCCTCCCGCTCCAGGTTTATCAGACCGCGCAGCGTAGCGATTGGCCCCCTGATCTGGTGAGATAGATAAGAAGAGTGTTCAGAAAGCTTCTTGTTCTTAATCTGCAGATCTTTTGTTCTTTCATCGATGATTTCCTCCAGATGATGATTTATCCTGTCGAGGTTATCTTTTTGTCTTAAAACTTCTTCGTTAAGCATGGTAAGTTGCGCGTTGGTCTTTGCCTTCCGTTTCACATTACCTACCAATAATCCAATAACAACCAATAATAAACCGGCCACTGTGCTCACCGCCCAAAAACGCGAACGTTCAAAAGCCTGCTTGTCGGCTACACGTTCATTTTCTTTTACCTGCTCTTCTTGTTTGCGCTTAGCCTCCATGAGCCTTATTTGCACCGAGGTATTTTGTTTAAAGGTTACACTATCTTCTTTGTATATCTCCCGCAAATAAAAAATAGCACGTTCATAGTTTTTCCGGCTATATTCCAATTCGTACGAGGTATGCTTGTAATCATAATTAAGTTTAGGATCTTTAACGAGTGTAGCATAAGCCAAACCCTCCCTTACAACCTGTTCGGCTTCCGTATATTTTTTTTGAGCCATATACAATGAAGCAAGTGTAAGGTTAATGCTGGCAACGGTTTCATTCAAATCCTGTTGTTTGGCCGAGTCCCGGGCTTCCAGCAGAAGTTTCAATGCTATATCATACTGATTAAGTTTGTAATAAACAAAACCTTTGTTAAGCACACATTGAGCAACATTTACATTATCTTTTAGTTCTTCAAAAACAACCATACTTTGATCATAGTATTTTAATGCTTGCTGAAAACTATTTTTACGTGTATAAACATTACCTAAATTTAAGCCTAAAGCCGCTATCAGGTGCTGATCCTTTATTTTAGTGGCTATCGCGAGCGATTTATTCAGGTAATCCAGGCAGCGGTTATAGTCCTGATCACGGAATAAATTACCCATATTATTATATATCTTTGCCTCACCTGCCAAATTATTAGCTTTAATGAAATAGGCAACCCCATTAAGGTAACTATCAAAGGCCTTTTCAGATTGGTTAAGATAGGATCTCCCGATGCCGACAATCCGGTATGCCTCGCCAATGCCATTATAATAATTCAGCTTTTTGGCCATTGCTAAAGCCTGCGTTGCATCAATAATTGTTTGTTCAGGACTTGTTAAACGATTGGCAAAAGCCTGTTTATTTAATTTTATTACCGCGTTGGTATCTGTTGCAGTCGCTTCATTAAAATCATTTGCGTGTACAGCAAATGATACAAAAAATACCAATAGGAGAATATAGGTTTTTCTCATTAAAGCACTCTTACGTTCAATTTAGCGTGAAAGTTATGAAATAAGCGTTAATATATCTAATAACGGCTCAAAAAAACCGTGTGGAAAAATATTTTTATTTTTTTTGTTCAAAAACCAAAAACATATTTATATTTGCATTGTTAATTAATTGATATACAATTAGTTGAATGAATATTATTTGCTTTTTTATTATAATTATTAAACAAAAAAATACCATTAAGCTATAATTTAATAGCATAAAAATATTTAGACATCATATGTATAATTATCTTATTGTCTGTTCATTTAAAAATGAATAAAAAAATTTAAAAAATTATTTTATATAAAAAGTTATAATCATTAAAACTACCATTTTTTTTCAAGAAACAAGATGAATTCGATCAAATTAAGAGCTCCCTTATTTTTCAAAGACTTTATAATGGAGCACAAAAATTTGCAAGCTTTTAGTATTTAAACAGGAGTTAAAATACTATTAAATAATAATTAATCAAACAGAGTAACAATATAAATATTAACCGCCATGAAAAAAACCATCCTATTAGCACTATTCATTACAAGTGCAGGAGTTTTGTCTTCATCAACAAAAAAAGCTGAAGAGCCTCAGACAGTAAGCTTCACTAAAACTATTACCCCTTTTAAAAGGGATTTAGGAACCGCAGACTAATCTGACAATTTAAAATTTTGAGGTATTGTGTACACCTCAACAATAATCAAACAGCACATTAACAATAATATATCATGAAAAAACTGATCATCATAGCCTTTGCCATCGTTTTTACCGGCATCTTTTCATCTTGCAAAAAAGAACATCAACATACCGATTTTACCGAGGTACAATCATTTGCAAGCAAATTTAAAAGAGATCTGGGCAATGCTGATTGAGATCTGCCAATTTCTGATATATAATAAAATAACTATTAATACTAGTGGGCACTTAAACGTACGCTCAGTATTAAATTAATAAGCAATTCATAAATAAAAAATATTTACTTCTCCCCCCTCAAAATTTAAAAAATCATGAAAAAATCAATGACCGCAGCTGCTTTAGCGCTAAGCCTTTTTTTAACTTCAGTAGCTCACATTTCAAATGCCTCTACACCGGATGGCGATAAAAAAACGAACACTGCTACAGGTACTAAGAAAGATTTGGGTCAGGCTGATTTTGCTGCCGGTACCAAGAAAGATTTAGGTCAGGCTGATTTCGCTGCCGGTACCAAGAAAGATTTAGGTCAGGCTGATTTCGCTGCTGGTACTAAGAAAGATTTGGGTCAGGCTGATTTTGCTGCCGGTACCAAGAAAGATTTAGGTCAGGCTGATTTCGCTGCCGGTACCAAGAAAGATTTA
>NZ_JABGNA010000008.1:0-367033 GCF_013149275.1 Mucilaginibacter sp. SG564 | reverse complement strand
TTAGGTCAGGCTGATTTCGCTGCTGGCACTAAGAAAGATTTGGGACAAGCTGATTTTGCTGCCGGTACCAAGAAAGATTTAGGTCAGGCTGATTTCGCTGCCGGTACCAAGAAAGATTTAGGTCAGGCTGATTTTGCTGCCGGTACCAAGAAAGATTTAGGACAAGCTGATTTCGCTGCCGGTACCAAGAAAGATTTAGGTCAGGCTGATTTCGCTGCCGGCACCAAGAAAGATTTGGGTCAGGCTGATTTCGCTGCCGGTACCAAAAAAGATTTAGGTCAGGCTGATTTCGCTGCCGGTACCAAGAAAGATTTAGGTCAGGCTGATTTTGCCGCTGGTACTAAAAAAGATTTGGGACAAGCTGATTTTGCTGCTGGCACTAAGAAAGATTTAGGCCAGGCTGATTTTACAGCCTAATTACAGAGATTTATATCTCCAATATTATAGGATAACAGTTCATGTGACTAACCGCATGAGCTGTTGCTGTTTTAAGTCGATAAACATCAATATATTTGCTGCAAATTCTATAACTATGCAGCATATAAAACAGTATGTAAACGAAAACAAGCAACGTTTACTTGACGAATTATTTGAACTATTGCGTTTTCCTTCGGTTAGCGCCGATCCTAAATACAAACCCGAAGTCTTAAAGACCGCTGATTACATAGCCCAAAAACTACGCGATGCCGGGGCCGACAAAGTAGAGGTTTGCCCAACTGCCGGCAATCCTATCGTTTACGGCGAAAAAATAATTGATCCTTCAAAACCAACTGTGTTGGTATACGGTCATTATGATGTGCAACCGCCAGATCCACTGGAGCTTTGGGAAACTCCGCCATTTGAACCTACCGTACGCGATGGCAAAATATATGCCCGTGGCGCCTGCGATGATAAAGGGCAGTTTTATATGCATGTAAAAGCATTTGAACTGATGATGCAAACCAATACGGTGCCTTGCAATATCAAATTCATGATCGAGGGCGAAGAAGAAGTTGGCTCATCAAACCTGGCCATTTTTGTAAAAGCCAATAAGGAACGTTTGAAAGCCGACGTGGTATTGATATCTGACACCTCGATGATCAGCATGGAGCACCCTTCTTTAGAAACAGGTCTGCGTGGCTTATCATACCTGGAAGTTGAGGTAACCGGCCCTAACCGCGATCTGCACTCTGGTGTTTATGGTGGCGCCGTGGCCAACCCGGCTACTATACTGGCTAAAATGATAGCATCCCTACACGATGAAAATAATCACATCGCTATTCCGGGCTTTTATAATGATGTGGTTGATCTTACACCTGCAGAACGTACCGCGCTGAATAATGCGCCGTATGATGAGGCTGAATATAAAAAAGACCTGGATGTACAGGAACTTTGGGGCGAAAAGGGTTATACCACTTTTGAGCGCACCGGCACCCGTCCTACCCTGGAAGTAAACGGCATCTGGGGTGGTTATATCGGCGAAGGTGCCAAAACGGTATTACCATCAAAAGCAAGCGCTAAAATATCTATGCGCCTGGTACCTAACCAAACCAGTGAAAAGATCACCGAACTATTCACCAAACACTTTTTAAGCATTGCCCCGGCAAGCGTTAAAGTAAAAGTCACCCCACATCACGGCGGCGAACCTGCTGTAACGCCAACTGACAGCGTAGCTTATCGTGCGGCCCAAAAAGCTATTGCCGAATCATTTGGAAAAGATCCTATTCCTACGCGTGGCGGTGGTAGTATCCCTATTGTTGCTTTGTTTGAGGCTGAACTTGGCCTTAAAACCGTATTGATGGGTTTCGGGTTGGATAGCGATGCATTGCACTCTCCCAACGAAAAATATGATATTTTCAATTACTATAAAGGCATCGAAACTATCCCATTGTTCCACAAATATTTCGCGGAGCTAAGCAAGTAGTTAGGGTAAAGGATTTTTGGAGTAAAGAACAAGGATTCCTTCTTGAAGCCTTACGAAGCTTTAAAAACTTCGTAAGGCTTGCTTTTAAATAGGGATAAAGGATTTTTGGAGCAAAGAACAAGGACTTCTCCTTAAAGACTTACGAAGTTTCAAAAATTCCGTAGGTCTTACTTTTAAATTCCTTTTCCAACTTAAGTTTCATCCCCTCATGCGAAGCGACGAAACCCAATGATTCATAAAACCGGATAGCATCAGGCCTTTTTTTATCGGAGGTGAGCTGCACCATATGGCAACCCTTTTCCTTTGCCCTGTTGATAGCATACTCAAACACCCTGGTTCCTATGCCTTGTCCACGATATTTGGAATGGGTTCTTACCGCCTCTATCTGTCCTCTTAAGCCGCCCTCATAGGTAAGGTATTGAATAAATGACAGTTGAAATGTTGCCACTTTCTCACCCCTCATTTCAACAACCGTCAGTTCTTGGTTTGGATCGCTCTGAATCTTTTCAAATGCCTGGATGTATTTGTCAGATATCACCTCTCCTGCTTTCTCTCTTCCCATCCCCAACGTATCATCGGCAAGCATGGCTATAATATCGACCAGATCTTCTTGGGTGGCCAGCCTGAATGTAAGTTCATTATTACTCATATCTAAGCAGATGTTTTGCTCTGGTAAAGTTAACACAAACTATGTCAGCATCAATCCAAGCCCGTTCCTGGATAAAATTACTCAGACACCTTCCAACCCATACTGCTTTAATACATCGGCAGGTACCCCCTCCCATTTACCGGGTGAGTTCCCTTTATAGCCCAGATCAGCAATACCGATCTTACTGGTAAAGAAACCGATAGCAGTCAACTCACGCATTTTATTAAAAAAAGTTACACCCGGCAGCATACCCGGCTTGGCCAACATGGGATAGGCTATCTGGCTGCATATAGCTTCCTGCTGCTGCTGGGTACAACTTTTAAATTCGCTACCGTACAAGTTCAAACACTTTACATCCAGCCAGCGTAAGCCGCCACGCATGGGCAAAGCATGTTCGGGTTCGTCCTTTACGATGAACTCTATAAAATCGGTCACTTTAGCATCTGAGGCGCTGCCGCTATGTTCGTCTTTAGGGATAATGATATCGGCCAGTATGGTTATCGTAGCCAGCTCATGATCAGTAAAGTATTTTTCAGACTGCAGGTGTTTATCCCTTTCCGTTTCATAAGCCTGACGACCAGGCTCGACTATGGTTTTACTATCTTCTGTTGGGGTATCCGGATTTGTTTTGCAGGCATCCAGCAGCACCACCGTTGATACCGATAAACCTATGGCTTTTAAACTCTCTCGTCTGTTCATCACTTATACGTTTAGTTTTCGTTTTTGATCCAAAATATACTCAGCTGTGCGCATCGAGAGCGCGAGGATAGTCCACGTAGGATTCTTTTCGGATTGTTGGGTGAATGCGGCGCCATCCACTACAAAAAGATTTTTACAATCATGCGCCTGGCACCATTTATTCAATGCAGATTTATCGGCATTATCCCCCATGCGCACAGTTCCTACCTCGTGAATCCCTTTACCTGGCTTATCCAATCCATACTTTTTATCGGGGCCCGCAGGCTGCCCAAGAGGGATGCCACCCATAGCTTTTATGATATCCTGAGTAGTTTGCTGCATGTGTCGGGCTTGTTTTATCTCTTCATCGCCCCATTTATAGTTGAACTTCAATACAGGAATACCATATTTATCAACCACGCTATTATCTATCTCGCAGTAGTTATCTGCCTTGGCGATATCCGTGCCGTGACAACCTACTCCGGCCAACGTACCATAAAAGCGACGGTAATCTTCCTTTAACGATTTCCCAAAGCCACCACCCGGTTTCATCTTGCCATCGGCCCCGGGCAAATACCCATTGATATAAGGTACCAGCGTACCTTCAAAACCAAAATACCCGCCGTACGATGGCATCATCATACCGCCAAAGATCTCCAGATGATACCCCCTGGCAAAATCGAGCTTTTTATGATCGCCCCACCAGGGTGCATATAAATGCAGGCTGCCTACTCCATCTTCATTAAACCGCTTGCGATTAAGTAGTTGGGGCAAAATAGCCGCGCCACCCGTCTGTGTGGAATCATGCAAATATTTACCAACTACATTGCTACTATTGGCTAAACCGTTGGGATGCTGTGCCGATTTGGAGTTGAGCAGTATCCGTGCCGATTCACAGGTACCTGCCGCCAGGATCACCGTTTTGGCTTTTACCGAGTACTCCTGCATATCATCCTTAAGAATATAGGATACACCATTTGCCAAACCATCACTTCCGGTCAATATCTCCCGCACTACCGCATTAGTAATTACTTTAAGATTACCCGTTTTAATAGCCGGGATCACCAGGCATGAGGATGCCGAAAAATCGCCATATATTTTACAGCTGCGATTACATTGCCCGCAAAAAAAGCAAGCTCCCCTATCCTTATTACCCGGCAGTGGCGCTGTAAGTACCGAACCCCGACCAGCAATCACTTTAATACCCAGGCCAGTAGCCGCTTTCTTTACAAACAACTCGTTAAGGCGAGGTTTAGGGGCAGGTAAAAAGATGCCGTCGGGGTCATTTTCTAATCCTTCATTGCTACCATACACGCCGATGAGCCGGTCGACCTTATCATAGTAAGGTTTAATGTCATCATAGGTGATGGGCCAATCGTCGCCTGCGCCAAAACTGCTGTAGCATTTAAAATCCTTAGGGCCCATCCTTAAAGATATACGCGCCCAGTGATTAGTACGCCCGCCCAGCATTTTGGCCCTGAACCATTTAAAATCTGTATCACCTTTTTGGGTATAGGGCTCCCCCTCGATGTCCCAGCCACCGTAAGCGGCGTCAAAATCGCCCATGGGCCGTGTGGCATTACCACCACGCCGGGGCGACTCATAGGGCCATTTCAATTGTGCCGAATTTTTGGCTGGGTCGAAAAAAGGCCCGGCCTCCAGCATCAGTACTTTTATACCTGCGTGAGCCAATACATAACCAGCCATGCCGCCGCCTGCGCCCGAGCCAATGATCACTATATCATATACCTCGGCCGACTTTTTGATCTGAATATCTTTCATATTGGGATGGGTTAAACAGTTTTACCGGCCTTTTCAACTAATTTTTTGGTGGCCAGCACACCGGCATCATCATCCAGGTAATTACTTTGAGGCGCATACATCTTAAACAAACCACCCTCATATTCAATACTCACCCAACCATTAAAACCCGACTTTTTGATAATACTGAACATTTTATAGAAATCGGTTTCGGTATCATTGCCAGCGGCATCAAACGTGTGACTTTTGGCATGTACACCCTTCGCATAAGGCATCAGCTCGGTGATCCCTTTGTACCTGTCATACTCTTCCAGGCATTTAGTTTTCATATAGGCATCAATAGTTTGCGCCTCGGGTTTGGTGCGGTTGATGCAGAAATTACCAAAATCGGCCAGCGTGCCGCAGTGTTTATCGTTAACGCTTTTCATTACCCCGGCCAGCCAGCCTCCGTTACAGGATATGCCTACGTGGTTTTCTACAATAACATCTATCTTACTTTTACTGCCATAGGCTATAAGTTTAGCCAGGCTATCGGCGGCGGCTTTAGATACTTCTTCGGGTGCGCCATCACCTTCTACATTTACCCTGATCATGGGGCAGCCCAACAGAGCGGCAGCATCTATCCATTTATAATGATTTTCGATAGCTTTTGTGCGTTCGGCGGTATCCAGATGCCCCAGTACGCCCTCACCATCAACCATAATGCGCAGGTTGTAGCAGCCATTATCTGCCGATCTTTTTTTCAGCTCATTCAAAAAGGTGTTATCCTTTGCCTTATCAGCAAAAAACATGGAGCAGTAATCGAGCCCTTCAATACCGAATGCAGTTTTTGTTTTCATCGGAAAGTCGAGCGGGTCGAGCTTTTTGCTCCAGAACTGGCTCGCCAGCGAAAACTGTGATAAAGCCAGTTTAAAAAACAGTTCCTTGTCGGTATTTTCTGTCTTGGCATACAAAAAATCCGGGATAGCAGCAGCTATACTAATTCCCGCCGCGCCCATCGCGGTACGGGTAATAAAATCTCTTCTGTTTAAAGTCATAAGCGGGTTAATGGTAAAAGAAGGTTTCTATTTGGTAAATTTTACACAATAAAGTTATGGCTTAAATTCTATTTTTCAAATTTTACCAAATAGAATTTATTAGTTTTACTTTTAGGTCGATTTTGACGTACTTTAAGACTATGAACTCCATCAGTGAACTACAGGATTTTATTATCAACGGGCATAAGCATTACATGCCGCATATATCTATTGATGCTGCTATATTCGGTTACCACGATCACCAGTTAAAAATATTATTGTCGGGTTATAAAGCAATGGGAGGTTACTGCCTTCCCGGGGGATACATTAAACGTACAGAAACCCTGGACGAGGCCGCCAACCGCATTGTGGCCGAAAGCACAAGTCTGACGGATCTTTACCTGAAACAATATAAAACCTTTGGCGATCCCGACCGCATTAAATGGAACGAACTTGATTTTGAAAAATTCTCGAAAGAGGTGGGCGTACCCTATATTAAAGATAGCTGGTTGATAGACCAGACCATTTCTGTGGGATACTACGCCCTTACCGATTTTTCGTTGGTCACACCGAAGGCCGGTCTGCTCTCTGACTCTTGCAATTGGTTTAACATCGACAAGATACCTCCCCTGTTATATGATCATGATCAAATGGTTAAGGATTCATTGCATACCCTGCGTACGCAGCTGTATTATTATCCCATTGCCGAAAAACTACTGCCCGCTAAGTTCACCCTGACCGAAATACACGCGGTTTATGAAACCCTGTTAGGCAAAAAACTGGACATCCGGAATTTCCCTAAAAAGCTGGTGTTTTTAGGTTTGATTAAAAAATTGAATGAGAAACGAAACATTGGCCCACACCGGGCACCATTTTTATACAAATTTGATTTGAAAAAATACACGAAGGCCCTGGAAACCGGCACAACCTTGACGTAAATATGACAACGTTTTGTTCACATTAAATAAATACAATAATATGACACATTTCCTTATATTTACGTAAAACAAAAGCACCAGATAGGCAGTATTATTCATATATATAAAACATACTATTATGGAAACTAAGGAAAAATCAAAAGGCGAAGCCGTAAAGGAAGTAAGGGAAGTTAAAAACACTAAAGCCGAAAAGATCACAACGGCAAAAACCGCCAGTCGATTTAAGCGTAAGCCCTTGTTATAAAACCACACGATGGGGCTGTCGGCAAACGCCGTGCCCCCATTGCCTAAATCTTAAAATGCTCGCAACGGGCCAAAAAGGCCTCATTAGCATCAGCGCCTATACCCGGCTCATCGCCTATACTTAACTGGTAACCTTCATAATTTACGCCACCAATACAAGGGTCTTCCAAATGCCCCAACATACAGGTATCCATATCATAAAATTGAATATTTGGACTGGCATATACAAAATGCAGTTTAGCACTTAGGCCAATACGGCTTTCCAGCATCCCCCCCATCATACAGGCAATACCTTTGGAAACCGCTTCATCGTGAATTTGTTTCGCTTCCAATATCCCGCCCGATTTTGACATTTTGATATTAATATAATGGCAGGACCCACTATTGATCTGTTTACGCGCATCATGATGATTGTATACGCCTTCATCGGCCATGATCTTCACCGGCGATAGTTGCATCAGCTGGGGCAAACGATCATCGTACCAGGTGCGCATGGGTTGTTCGCAAAATTCAATATCATATTGCCCCATAGCTTGCAGCGCAAAAACAGCATCGTCAAAACTCCAGCCTTGGTTGGCATCAATACGTATCCTGATATATGAACCTATAGCTTCGCGGATCTGGCGGATGCGCTCCACATCTTCCACAGCATTTTTGCCCAGTTTCACTTTCAGTACAGTAGCTCCGGTTGCTTTAAAATCAAGCGCTTTAAGCGCCATCATATGCGGCCCGGCAATGCCAATGGTGATGTCCGATTCTACTTCTCTGCGTTCGCCACCCAACAAGCGATATAAGGGTACACCTGCATTCTTGGCCGCGATGTCAAACAAGGCGATATCAAAAGCGCTTTTAATAGTTGTATTACCGGCTGTAAAACTGTGGAGCTGCTGCATTCGGGCAGGTATATCCAGGGCATCCTGGCCTTTCCAAAGTTTAGCAAATTCACGGGCCATCACCAGGCAGGTATCCTGTGTTTCACCTACGATCATGGGAAATGCCGAACACTCTCCCACGCCATAAAAGCCAGCATCGGTATGTACGCGAATAAAAACATTCTGTGCATGATTCATCGTTCCCGTAGCAATAGTAAAAGGTTCCATGGGAATGCTAAAGCGGTATATATCAATATGGGTAATGATTATTTTGTTTTTCACGGGGTAGATTTTATGTTTTGATTGCCTAAAGTAACATTTTAGCTCTAATTTAAAGGATTTTGGATCGTTGGACTATGGGACCATGAGACTTTGGGATTATTGGACTATGGAATTATTAGATAGACAGACATTTTTCATCGCTTGTCCCAAAGTCTAACGGTCCCATAATCTAATAATCTCTTCAGAATAATTTGCACATTGATACTATTACCTTATATTTGCGTTACTACAATATAGTAACAATTCAATTTTAGCCTCATATCCCAATTCACGGGCATTTGTCTGGCTAATTTATAACCTTCTTAATAATAACATTACAACAGCATAAACATGGCTCAACAAAACACGCCTGAATTTGACTATAACTCAACCAGGAAAAAACTTATCCTGTCTGAATATGGCCGCAACGTACAAAACATGGTTAAATACATTGTTGCGTTGCCCACTAAAGAAGAACGTAACCGCTACGCGCAAGTAGTGATAGACCTGATGGGTTTTTTAAACCCGCACCTGCGCGATGTGGCCGATTTTAAACATAAGCTTTGGGATCACCTACACATTATATCTGACTACCAGATTGATGTTGACTCACCATATCCAAAACCATCGCCCGAGGCTATACATATTAAACCGCAGCCCCTAAGATACCCGCATCAACGCATCAAGTACAAACATTATGGCAAAACCATTGAGCTGATGATCGAGAAAGCAAAAAGCATCGACGATCCTGATCGTAAACGCCATATGGTACAGGCTATAGCCAATTTTATGAAAATGGCCTACGTACAATGGAATAAAGATTCGGTTGCCGACGAAAGCATCCTGGCCGATCTGTACGCTTTATCTGGCGGTACACTGAAACTGGAAGAAAACATCAACCTTAACCGTGTTGAGTTCCGTCCGGCTCAAAACAACAATAACAACCAAAATAATCGCGGACGTAACAACAACAACAACAACCAAAATAATCGCGGACGCAACAACAATAACCAGAACAACAACCGCAACAACAACAATAATCAGAACAACCGTAACCGCAACAACGGTGGTGGTTCCAAGAAATATTAGTTCAATAAAGTTCATTCGTTCACTGGTTGATTAGTTCATCCGTGTTCTGAAGTACAAAACAATAACAGCCCGGTTATCTTAATGATGACCGGGCTGTTTGATTTTATTCCTGATAATACCTAATGAACAAACGCATAAAACCAGTGAACTAATGAACAATTGCACCAATGAACAGTCAGGAAATTTTATAATCTTTGCCCTGAGATAGCACACTTGTTTTGTTAAATTAAGCGTGTATAAAAACGAATCATGATCAATCAATTATAAACTCCTATGACTAACGCATTTGTGATAAACGGCGGGAAACCGCTAAAGGGCGAGATTACTCCGCAGGGAGCAAAAAATGAGGCTTTACAAGTAATTTCGGCGGTTTTATTAACCGACCAAAAAGTTACCATCAGCAATATACCTGATATAAAAGACGTAAATAAGCTGATTGAGCTATTGGGCGATATGGGCGTTGTTGTGGAGAAAACCGGCGCAGATACCTACACCTTTATAGCAAAAGATATTGATCAGGATTTTTTCCAGTCAGAAACTTTTAAATCAAAAGGCGGTGGCTTGCGCGGATCGATCATGATCGTAGGTCCGTTGTTGGCCCGTTTTGGCAAAGCATCCATCCCAAAGCCAGGCGGCGATAAAATTGGCCGCAGGCGTTTGGATACTCACTTCCTGGGTTTCGAAAAACTGGGCGCGCAATTTAACTATAACCCCGCCGATGGCTTTTTTAATGTAGATGCATCCAACCTCAAAGGTACTTATATCCTGCTGGATGAAGCTTCGGTAACCGGCACCGCTAATATTGTTATGGCGGCGGTTTTGGCCAAAGGCGTAACTACCATTTATAACGCGGCCTGCGAGCCCTATCTGCAGCAGCTTTGCAAAATGATGAACCGCATGGGCGCCAAAATAAGCGGCATCGGCTCCAACTTACTTACTATTGAAGGTGTGGGCTATTTGGGCGGTACAGAGCATCGTCTGCTGCCCGATATGATTGAGATAGGCTCATTCATCGGTCTGGCGGCTATGACCGGCTCCGAGATCACCATTAAAGATGTAAAATACCCTGAACTGGGCATGATACCTGATGTATTCAAGCGCCTGGGAATAAAACTGGAGCTGCGCGGCGATGATATCTATATCCCGGCCCAGGATCATTACGAAATAGAGACCTTTATCGACGGATCCATCATGACTGTTGCCGATGCGCCATGGCCTGGCTTTACGCCCGACCTGATCAGCATTGTGCTGGTTGTAGCCATACAGGCTAAGGGCTCAGTACTCATCCATCAAAAAATGTTCGAAAGCCGTTTGTTTTTCGTGGATAAACTGCTGGATATGGGCGCGCAGATCATCCTTTGCGACCCGCACCGTGCTACCGTTATCGGTCTGGATAAACAGGTGCAGCTACGCGGTATCTCTATGACTTCACCGGATATTCGTGCAGGTGTGGCCTTGTTGATCGCCGCTTTATCGGCGCAAGGTCAATCAACTATTTACAATATCGAGCAAATTGAACGCGGCTACCAACATATCGACGATCGTTTGAAAGCACTGGGTGCGGATATAACCAGAATATAATTTCTTGAGGTAAAAGGTTAAAGGCAAAAGGTTAAAGGTAGCTGCATCTATCAATTATAAAAACCTTTCGCCTTTGACCTTTATCCTTTCACCTTCCCTCTAAATCGTTACATTTCATCTTTTTGTTTTTTAAAGATTGTTATGTTACTTTAGCTTTTGGCTTTACCCCTGCTTTTGGCCCTTACAAAACCTACCAGAATAATGTCATACAAAAACCGGAAGTCAACCTATGCATATTTCATACTGATTTTTGTATTTATAAAAGTTGTTCTTAATTTATTTGCTATAAGTAATTTTGGCTTTCATCGCGATGAGTTATTACACCTGGTTTTAGCCGATCACTTGGATTGGGGTTATAAAGAAGTCCCACCGTTTATTGCTATTGTTGCCAAAGTATCCAACACCCTTTTTGGTCATTCGATTTTTGCCGCTCGTATTTTCCCGACCATTTGCAGCGGTCTCATTGTTTGGTTTACCGGTTTGATTACGGTTGAGTTTGGCGGACGCAAGTTTGCCATAACCCTCACCTGCCTGACGCTTATATTTTCACCAGCGTTTGTGGCCAGCGGTTATCTTTTTCAACCAGTTGTGTTCGATCAGTTCTGGTGGGTATTAACCGTTTGGCTGCTGATCAAATACCTTAATACTACCGATGTTAAATACCTGTACTGGCTTGGTTTGGCGGTTGGCCTGGGTATGCTTACAAAGTACACCATGGCCTTTTTTACGTTTGCCATGATTATCGGCATCCTTATTAGCAAGCAACGTAAACTATTGTTTAACAAACATATACTTGGCGCCGCTTTAGTGGCCTTTTTAGTTTGCCTGCCTAACCTCATCTGGCAAATCCAGCATCACTGGCCGCTCATCCATCACATGAAAACCCTACGCCAGGAGCAATTAAGTTATATTAAACCAGCCGAATTTATTGAGCAACAATTACTGGTACATGGCGTGGCCTTTTTTGTTTGGTTCACCGGCTTCCTGTTCCTCATATTTTCTTTCAGATTGCGCAATTTTCAGTTTTTAGCTATCGCTTATGTGCTGATATTTATTTTTTTACTGGAGATGGACGGTAAAAACTATTACCTGTTTGGTGCATACCCTATGCTGTTCGCGGCTGGTGGCTTTGGTTTTGAACGCTGGTTAAAAACCAAAGGTTATGTGCTCCGTACTTTTACTATAGCGGTGTTTGTATTGCCTAACCTTATTTTACTACCCATGCTGCTGCCTATATTTTCGATAGAAAACACCCTGGCGTTTTTCAGGTTTGCTCATAAAAATATACCCGCTACAGATTTTCTGATCACCTGGGAAGATCAAAAACAGCACCCCTTAACCCAGGATTATGCCGACATGTATGGCTGGAACGAATTGGCTCAAAAAGTAGGCGAAGCTTATAACAAACTAACTCCTGATCAGCAAAAACAAACCTTTGTTTATGCCGATAATTACGGCGAAGCAGGTGCCCTGAATCAATACAGTAAACAATTCAACTTCCCCAAAGCCATATCACTTAACAGCAGCTTTACGCTGTGGGCTCCCGATAGCCTGAAGTGCAAATACCTCATCTATGTGGATGACAACAACGGCGAGAATATCCGCCAATTTGTAGCCGGAAAAATGATAGGCTCCTACAAAAAATTAGGAGAAATTGAGCATTACCTTGCCCGCGAAAAGGGTACCGGTATATATCTGATAACTGACATTAAAGCCCCACTACAGGAACGATATACCAAAGAACTGGCGAGGAAGAGGCTGGAGTAGAAGCCCCTCTAAATCTCCCCTAAAGGGGAGGCTTTAAAAGTAATATTTATTCATCTGAATAAGAAAAGCATTATCAGTTACAAGAACCTCTGAAGCGGAGCCGATAACTGAATCTATTCCGCATCTGGGACATAAAGCCGTAGCTCCCATGAGACTATCAATATCAGTCCATTCTTTAATTTCATGAGGGCTGAATGTTGAAATACAATAAAAGCAACCACAAATCTCACTCTGCCATATTTGGCTTTGGTGAAAGATTGAGCATTTATGTGCGTTTCTTAAATATGCGGAATCGTAAGTAACCATTATACGTTGATTACTCTTCCACAAGAGAATATTTCATCTTATTTTGTGCCGACATGATACCAGTTCTATTATCCGATATGATACCTTCATAGCTTATCCATTTACCTTTTTCGACCGAAAATACAGCCAGAGCCTGAAAACTCATATACATGGTAGTTTTTACGGGGCCGTTGCTCATTGGCACATTAAAATCCCCATCGATGTATTCTGCAATATCGTACTTGAGTGTCACCAGGTGTTCGCCATTCTTATTTTCGATTTTAATGGCTGTTACTTTATTCCTTTTGAATGAACTATCACATTTAAAATTTTGATCAGCATAGAGCAGATGCGTATCGATTGACCAGCTATCACCCTGCTTTATATTTTTGCCTGGAAGCTCAAATAACATGGCAATAATATTTTTCTGATCATTTTTATTATAAAAACTTTCAATACCACCGGTTTCATACACCGCTCCCCGAAGCATTACTCCCGAATTCATTTTTAGGAGAAGCTCTTGCATCTCGGCCATCTTTTTCTCATCAGCGTTCTGATTGGCTGGCTTCTGATCTTTTGGCTTGGATATTATTTCAATATCTACTATACCTTTTCTTTTTTCAGTCAAATGTGTAACCAGATCTGTTTGCTGAAAAGCCGCCGAAAGCTGCTTTAACACCTTTTGTGCCTGGTTTGTATTTGAGGAATCGGCCCCCATTGATTTAAAGAACTTGCCAAAATCAAGAGCTTTTTGGTTAGCGGTATCAATCGGCGTCATCGAGGTTTTATAGGCAAGTATCTGCCCGGGTTTCAACTTCCATCGCATAAATACTTCGTCGGAATTTTGTGCAAAAGCAGATAAACTCAAAATGGACAGAACAAAAACAAGGAGGAGACGAATAGTTGACATTAGTTTAGGATAAGCGATAAATATAGCTATTAATTGATATAAGTAAAAAGGTGCCATGCCACAGCACAACACCTTTTACCTTTATCCTAAAAAACTAGGCCGAAATAGCGTTAATGATATCGTATTGGGTAATGATCTCAATTTTACCTTGCTCGTCTTCTACCAATACAGCGATATTGTCCTTATTGATCATGCCCGAGATCTTATCGATAGAGGTATTCAGATCAACAAAGGGGAACGGCGCCGTAGTGATATTTTTGATCGGCTGCGATTTGATGGATGGATTTTCGATCAATGAATCCAGGATGTCGCTCTCCGTGATCTTGCCAATTACCATACCTTTCTGGGTAACCGGGATCTGCGATATATTGAGCGATTTGATGGTATTGATAGCCTCCAACACGCTTTTTTCGCAATCGATAGTAATGATTTCCTGCACCTCTTTTTTACTGATAATGTCGGCAGCGGTTAATTTGCCATCCTTTAAAAATCCGCGGTCGCGCAGCCAGTCATCATTGTACATTTTGCCCAGGTAACGGGTACCATGATCCGGGAAGATGATCACCACCACATCGCCTTCTTTAAATTTATCCTTCATCTGCAAAGCACCGGCTACTGCTGATCCGGTAGAGTTTCCGGCGAAGATGCCTTCTTTACGGGCTATTTCGCGGGTCATCAAAGCAGCATCCTGGTCGGTTACTTTTTCAAAATGATCAATCAGGTTAAAGTCGACGTTCTGCGGTAAAAAGTCTTCGCCAATACCTTCGGTGATGTATGGATAAATCTCGTTCTTATCCATAATACCGGTTTCTTTATATTTTTTAAATACCGAGCCGTATGTATCAATCCCCAGTACCTGGATATTGGGGTTCTGTTCTTTAAGATAACGCGCAATTCCCGATATTGTACCACCGGTACCTACCCCTGCTACCAGGTGCGTGATCTTGCCACCGGTTTGCTCCCATATCTCTGGCCCGGTTTGCTCATAATGTGCCTGCGAATTGCTCAGGTTATCATATTGGTTTGGTTTCCATGAATTGGGCACCTCACGCTCCAGGCGTGATGATACAGAGTAGTACGAACGCGGATCCTCGGGCTCCACGTTGGTTGGGCAAACAATAACCTCAGCGCCAAAAGCACGCAAGGCGTCAAACTTTTCTTTTGATTGTTTATCGGTACTGGTAAAAATACATTTGTAACCTTTGATCACCGCGGCTATGGCCAAGCCCATCCCCGTATTGCCCGATGTACCTTCAATAATGGTACCGCCGGGTTTTAATTTACCGCTTTTTTCGGCATCTTCTATCATTTTAAGGGCCATACGGTCTTTGATAGAATTACCGGGGTTGGTGGTTTCTATCTTTGCCAATACCGTTGCCGGGATGTCTTTTGTTACCTTGTTTAACTTCACCAGAGGTGTATCACCAATGGTTTCTAATATATTGTTATACCACATAATTTAATCTACTAACCCGGTATACTTAGCCGGATAATTTCTCAAAATTAACTTTCTCAACGGACATTTCTCTACTGAATGGTAAATTAGATATACTACCAAACAAGAGCAACATAAATTTTATATTTTTTTATGGAATAGTTCATCAATCTACATCGTTTATGTATAACCCAAAAGCTTACATTTAAACTATGGTATCCGCAACCTATAACAACCTTTCGTTGTCATTAAAAATAACCATATTTATTTTATTGCTGATAGCTATTTGCGCAGTTCGGCGTTTTCACAAAAGCTCCTGAACCCGAGCAGGCAGAGCATATAAATTATCCGCAGACGAATATTAGGTTGCTTATACGGACATAAAAAACGGAGTGTATAAAAAACAAATATTATCCCGAACCTGGCACAAAGAGAGATCTTATACGTGCGATGTATCAATGGTATAAATCTTTCTCTGCCATTCAAAATGACAAGCAGGAGTAAGTATAATTATCATCCTGAGTATAGCGAAGAATCTATTCTCAACATATAATATTGTTGAATAGATGCTTCACTTCATTCAGCATAACAGTTTTAGCCGATCAATGCCATCATGGCCAGTTAAAATTTCAAATGCTTAACCGTTAACCCGTTATTGATCAACTGCTTTAACGATTCGATACCGATACGCAGATGCGTTTCTACAAATTGCTCAGTTACAGATGAATCACTTTCGGCTGTTTTTACACCTTCCGGAATCATCGGTTGATCTGATACCAGCAACAATGCACCAGTCGGGATCTTATTGGCGAAACCTGTGGTAAAAATGGTAGCGGTTTCCATATCAACGGCCATGGCACGCAGGTCTTTCAGGTATTTTTTAAATACTTTATCGTGCTCCCAAACACGGCGGTTGGTGGTGTAGCAGGTGCCCGTCCAGTAATCGCGCGAAAAATCACGTATGGTGGTCGATATCGCTTTTTGTAAAGCAAATGATGGCAAGGCTGGGACTTCTGGTGGTAAGTAATCATTTGATGTACCTTCGCCGCGGATAGCAGCTATCGGTAATATCAAGTCGCCCACTGCATTCTTCTTTTTCAAACCACCGCATTTGCCCAAAAATATAACCGCCTTAGGATGTATAGCCGTAAGCAGGTCCATTACTGTAGCCGCAACCGAACTACCCATGCCAAAGTTAATGATGGTAATACCATTGGCGGTGACACTTTGCATTGGCTTTTCGATACCCATGATGGGTGCGTTATCATTCCACTGCGAAAACAGCTGGATATACTTCGAAAAGTTGGTAAGTATAATATACTCTCCAAAAGCTTCCAGCGGGCGACCAGTATAGCGGGGCAACCAGTTAACCACAATGGCATCCTTAGTTTTCAACCCTGATTTTACGGGGGAGTGCACTTCTTTTACTACCGGTGCATCGGTAGGATCCTTTTTTACATTCAATTGTTCATTCATATTTTTCCTTTTTGTTGTTTAGAATATCAAGTAGTTAGTTCAGTTAGTATCAAGTAGCTAGTATCAAGACTTTCAATTTAGTATTAATTATACCGAAGTAATTATCATCCTGATACTAGCTACTTGATACCATTAACTACTTGATACTAAATAAAAACCAGTGTATACAACAAACCCCGGCGTTTCACCAGGGTCTGTGTTTATTATAATAAAGATAGCTACTTAATTGATATCAAATTGTTACGCTACTTTTAATTTTTTCAGATCTGATTTTTCAAATTTCTCGTGGGCATAGTCTAAAGTAACCTGCAGGCGTTTCACATCCTTTTTAGATGGGAACTCAAACATGGCGTCTATCATGATAGCTTCGCAGATGGAGCGCAGGCCCCTCGCACCAAGCTTAAATTCCATGGCTTTATCCACAATAAACTCCAGCACCTCATTATCAAAATCAAGCTTTACACCTTCGTATTCAAACAATTTTTTGTACTGCTTTAATAAAGAATTTTTAGGCTCGGTTAATATATTGGCTAAGGCATCCCTGTCAAGCGGGTTCAAATACGTAAGTACCGGTAAACGACCTATCAGTTCAGGTATCAACCCAAATGATTTCAGGTCTTGCGGGGTTATATATTTGTACAGGTTTTTCAGGTCAACCTCGCTATCGTCGCGTTTAAGTTTGTAACCAACGGTTTGCGTACGCAAGCGGTTAGCTATTTTACGATCGATACCATCAAACGCGCCACCACATATAAACAATATGTTGCTGGTATTTACGGTGATCATTTTTTGGTCAGGATGTTTACGCCCGCCTTGCGGTGGTACGTTAACCATGGTACCTTCCAGTATCTTTAACAAGGCTTGTTGTACACCTTCGCCGGATACGTCGCGGGTGATGGAGGCATTATCGCTCTTGCGGGCAATTTTATCAACCTCATCAATGTAAACAATACCTTTTTCGGCAAGGGTTACATCATAATCTGCCGATTGCAGCAAACGGGTAAGTATGCTTTCCACATCCTCCCCTACATAGCCGGCTTCTGTCAATACGGTAGCATCGCAGATACAAAACGGAACGTTCAGTATCTTGGCCATGGTTTTAGCCAGCAAAGTTTTACCTGTGCCGGTTTCGCCCACCATAATGATGTTTGATTTTTCGATCTCTACCTCATCCTTATCAATACGCTGATTTAAACGTTTGTAATGGTTATATACCGCTACAGACAAGATCTTTTTGGCATCATCCTGACCGATGACGTACTGATCAAGGTGGGTTTTAATTTCGGCAGGTTTTAATAACGAAGGCGCCGACGGTGAAGCTTTTACCTTACGTACCTTTAACTCCTCAGCCAATATTTCATTAGCTTGGTTAACGCATTTATCACAAATGTGAGCGTCAAGCCCTGCAATTAACATCAGGGAATCCTGTTTACCTGCACCGCAAAATGAACACCTGATTTCCTTACTGTTCTTATTCATCTGATTCGTTTGTAATTCAAAATTAACTAATTAGTGGCAGAAAAAAAAGTTTTGAACTATAAGTATTGGGTTTTGAGTTGAAATGAATATTTGTAAAACCCTCATTATCACCCAAAACCCCATACCCAAAACTTATTTCAGCAGCTTATTTATTCGCTTTGCCGCTGCCTTTTAAAATCTCGTCGACCATACCAAATTCTTTGGCTTCTTCGGCAATCATCCAATAATCACGATCAGACGCGTCCCAAACTTTCTGGAACGGCGCACCGCTATGATCGGCAATGATCTGGTACAGCTCTTTTTTCAGCTTGGTGATCTCATGGTAAGAGATCTCGATATCTGACTGCTGACCTTGAGCACCGCCCGATGGCTGGTGAATCATTACCCTGGCATGTGGCAATATAGCCCTTTTACCTTCGGTACCGGCACATAATAATACCGCAGCCATTGATGCTGCCATACCTGTACAAATGGTGGCTACATCATTTGATATAAACTGCATGGTATCATAGATACCTAAACCAGCATAAACGGAGCCACCAGGTGAATTGATATAGATCTGGATATCGCGTTTGCTATCGGCCGACTGCAAGAACAGCAATTGAGCCTGGATAATGTTTGCAATATTTTCATAAATGGCATCGCCAAGGAAAATAATGCGGTCCATCATCAAACGTGAAAACACGTCCATCTGGGCTACATTTAACTGACGTTCCTCGATGATGTACGGGGTCATGCCGGTTGGGGTATAAATTCCGGATGGCATTCTGCTTCTGTCAACAGCCGAAATATATTTATCTACGTGTAAGCTGTTTAAACGGTGATGCTTAACAGCATAATTTCTGAATTCGTTCTTATCGATGTTACTACTCATGGTTTTTGTTATGTTATTTGTTTAGATGCAGGGATTACCTGCGATAAATATAGTTTTTAGTTGAATAAAAAGTAAATATTTTGAGTCCGGAAGCCGGAAAAGTCAGTAAAGTCCGAAAGTCCATACTCAAGATCTTTTTCTGGCTTGCGGACTTTCCTGACTTTCGGTCTTTTCCGATTTAAAACACCAAAAGCAACCTTTTGAGTTGCTTTTGGTGTTTTGTACAGAAGTAAAATTTAGCTTATTGCTGCTCTTTTACCAGCTCGCTGAAATCTGTATAAAGGATATCTTTTTTATCTAAAGTAATTACGCTTTTGATATAATCAAATACTTTAAGCGCCTTTACTTCTTCAAATATCTTGTTAGCATTCTCTTTGTTTTGAAGATATTGTACAGTGTACTGACCTAATTGCTCCTCAGGGATAGGTTGTGGGCTGTACATTCTGAATTGCTGATCCAGACGAACTTTTGCTAAAGCAAAAACCTCGTCATATTTAATCTCGATCTGGTTGTCCTTGATGATCTTGTTTTCAATCAGGGTCCATTTCAGGTTGGTTGCAAAATCATTGTAACCACCGTTCAATTCCTCATCGCTCAGTTTTTCGTTAGTGGCTTTTAACCAACGTTTCAAAAACTCATCGGGCAGGTTAAAATCAACCTTAGCTACGCTCAGTTTGTAAATATCGTCCTGTAATTTACGCTCTGAATCCTGAACCATCATGGTTTCAATTTCTTCAGTAATTTTAGCTGTAAATTCCGCTTCGGTAGTTACTGTACCTTCACCAAATAATTTGTCAAAGAACTCCTGGTTCAGATCGCTTTCTTCTAAACGGTTTACATTTTTAACCGTTAATTGGAATTTCGATTTTAACTCAGCCGCTTCGTCTTCTTCAATTTTTAATAAACCAGCAACCTTTGGTGCTTCGTTATCAAAAGCTTTCTGAATGTCCAGCGTTACTACATCACCTTTTTTCAGGCCGATCAATGATTTTTTTATTTTTTCGTCCTTGATCTGGTCTAATCTAACAGATGTAGTATTGCTTATGCCCCCCTCAAAAACAGAACCATCTGGTGAAAGCTGAGCCAAATCCGCGTAAAGCACGTCATCATCTGCCGATACGTCAGGATTTGTCATTTTGCCATAGCTGCGGCGAATATTTTTGATACGTGAAGCCAGTGTTTCGTCATCAACTTTAATCACGTACTGGGTTGTTTTATCTTTTGATGAGAAGTTAATTTCAAACTGTGGAGCTAAACCCAATTCGTAGTTAAATTCAAAATTATCGTTAAAATCCCAGTTGTATTCTTTCTCGTCATCAACCTTTGGTAGTGGCTGACCCAATACTTCAAGCTTTTGCTCGTCGATATATTTATTTAAAGTATCTGATAACAAGTTGTTGATCTCATCAACCAAAATACTTTTACCGTACATTTTTTTGATATGTGCCGCGGGCACCATTCCGGGACGAAAGCCTGGCAGTTTTGCTTTTTTAGCGTTTTCTTTTATGGCTTTATCAACACGTGGCTGGTAATCTTCAGGGTTAATGTTGATCTTAACAACTGCGTTCAGGGCATCTACTTTTTCCTGTGTAATATTCATCTTTTTACCGGGTATTTTAATTTAATGGTTCAAAACGTAGCCTTAAAACCAATTCAGGCTATACAAATTTCGAGGCGCAAAAGTATGAATTTTATTTTAAATTTAATCACGCATTTCTGCCGGGGTAAATTTATTTACCCTGTTTTTTACGGGCTTAATTGTTTTGATGTAAGCGTACATAGCCTCCAGGTCGCTTACTTTCATTTTGCCGTATTTGTACCAGGGCATAATGGTTTGAAATTCGCCCGGTATTATTCTCTGGTGCTTATGGGTGCTATCGGCATATTGCGTAAACTTGCTTAAAAACTGCTCCTTAGTCCAGCTGCCAATACCGGTTTCCCGATCAGATGTAATATTTGCCGATCTGATGGTACCACCATTTGGCGAGGTATATTCATGCCCGCCGGCAAATTCCAGTCCTTCAATTATTTTACCCTTATTGGCCTGGCTATGGCAATCTTTACAGGCTGCAATCTGTACCAGGTAAGCACCGTAGGCCAGTGTATCATGCTGATCTGGCACGGTACCCAGGGTTGCTTTTGCCGGCATGGTATGCACCAGTATATTTAATGGAAAATCGAGTTGGCGCGCGGGATAATCGGTTCTTTGCGGTTTCAGCGTACGGAGATAGGCTATAATGGAGTAAACATCCTCCCGGCTCATTTTGGAGTACGACTCCCAGGGCATGATCGGAAATATAGCTGATCCATCCTTTTTAACACCCGTAGTAATAGCCCTGAACAGTTCGCCATCGGTCCAGTTTTTTAAATGGTATGGGGTAATATTGGGTACATAAACACTGCCCGGGAAACCAACATTAGCATCAAACTTTTCGCCACCGGCTCCTAATGTTTCCTCTTTTATGGGTCCGGCCAGTATTGTCCAGTCGCGGGTGGAGTGGCAATCCACACAGGCAGTTACATGATTGGCCAGGTATTTACCGCGCTCAATACGCTGCGGTGTGGCCTCAACTTTAATATTTTCGGGCGGGCCCACATTGGGCAAGGCCAGGGTAATGTAGCTTATACCGGCTACAACAATTAAAACAATGGCTATTACAATATAGCTCGCATACTTTAATATCTTTTTCATGACAGGGGTAATAATAAGGAGGCAAAACTAAGGAACTTTCCAGGGCCTTTTGCTCCGTATTTCCACGGGAAAATCAGCGTAGAATTACGTAAAAGCCTCACCCCAACCCTCTCCAAAGGAGAGGGAGCAAAACAACATGATATTAAAAGCCCCCTCCCTTGGAGAGGGTTGGGTGAGGTCAAAAAAAAAGCAGGAACCTTAGCTCCTGCTTTTACCCATAGTGGATATTTTACTTAGTCGACCTTTTCAACACTTGAGGCGCCCGATTTATTATTATTAATAGTTGATGGCGAACCTTTGTACCTGATCTCTGAAGCACCTGATGAATGGATATTCAGCGTTTTTAATACGTTGATCTTGCAGTGGGTTGCACCTGATGAATTGATAGTGTATTCGCCAACTACAAAATCAAAAGCGTTGATCTTGCCTACGCCACTAAAATCTACCTGATGTGTTGTTGCCTGTCCGGTTAAATTCAGTTCGCTTACACCGCTGCCATGGCTGTTTACGTTGGCAGCGTTCAAATCAAGGTTAACCTTGGTAGCGCCCGATAAACGAATATTCAGATCGCCGGTATTGATCTTTCCGGTTGATGATACTTCTACTGCCCCTGATGCTTTCAACTCCTCCAGCTTACGGATGCCAATGTTGATAACTACACTATCATCAAAACACACTGTTTTTGTGGTTTTGATAGTAAGCTTATCACCATCAACAGAGGTTGACACATATTTAAGCAGGTTATCGTCGCCGCTGATAGAAATACCCAGGGAGCTATCCTGTTTCAGATGGATCTTATAGGCGCCCGAGATATCGATCTTGGTAAAATCATTGGCTTTACGTTGTTCGGTAGTTGTTTTTCCTGAGCCATGTACGCATACCAGCTTACATGACGATATGATCATTAATGATGCGCACGCGATAACCGCGACCGCTAAACCTGCTTTTTTCATAGTAATTAAGTAATTAGATTTTTCTTTGATCATAAAACTATTATGAGCCATAACTCATGATCGTTTATGCTATCTTTTATTTTTTTGACGCTGTTTATAATATTGAAGTTACATCAAAAATAAAAAAAGCTGCCACATTTAGTGGCAGCTTCTCAGAATATATGATGAACTTTTGCAAAAGTTGGATTAAAGACCGGCAAACTCGTTTGCTATATCTACCTTAGGTGTACCATTCAATTTGTCGGTAAAGCTTTCGGCAGCAAAGTTGTTATTATTTACACTTGATGTAATGCTATGATTTAAGCTGTATATAGTAGCGTTACCACTCAGGTCAATTTTCGCTTTATCATTCAGGTTAACATTTGCGGTATATGCATCTACATTTAAGTTAGCAGTAGCGTTATTGTGCAGGTTAACTTCCAGGTCAATGGCTGATAATTTACCAAATGTTTTTACCTGGGCGTTGTCGTAAGCGGTAATAGAACGCAGATCGGCAGCGGTTACCCAAACAACCAATTTTTCGGCTTTATATGATGTAACACGTAACACACCGTTTTCATTTTGAACAAGGGCGTTTTCGCCATAGTAGCGGTTGTAAACTTTTACCTGGTCGGCAGATCCGTCAGATACAAACAGTTCCACATTACCGCGAATCTCGATCTTACTGATCCTGCTTACTTCTTTTACCACGGTTGCGGTGTTACGGGTGTTGTTATTGTTGGTAGTTGCATAAGTTGTGCCTGCGATACCACCTACTAAAACTAACATAGTTGCGATGGTGAATAATTTTGTTTTCATGATATTAATATTTTGATTGTCAATTAATTGTATGTCCTTATTTTTTAAATACAACTATATGACGCCTCCATTTTTAAAACGTTACAGCTATTTGGGGCCAATTAGATGTACGGCCTTATTTTGTCGGTAAACGGCGGATTTGTATCGGTGAACGGCGAAAATATTTTTATGGAGAAATGGGGGAAATGGCTGATTATGGTGACCGCAGTCGCTCGGCTCCAGCCGAGTGACGATTATCTACAGGCCTATGGCCTGCGATCTGAGTATATTATGGTATAACATCGGCCGGAGGCCGGGTAATAGTGGTCACTCGGCCAGAGCCGAGCAACGGCAGAGTAGTATTATATTAATTATATATAATAAGAAGAGAGGTAATTCTGAACTTGTTTCAGGATCCCACAAGGCAGGTTAACCGTCGTGTTGTACACTTTGCTCATGGGGTGCCGAAACAAGTTCGGCATGACCCATAGTTTGAATATACGGCCTCAGTTAACCACCGCATTTACCGGCCTATAATAAACCTCACTGCGGCCATTCACAGTTTTGACCACAAAGCCGTGCTCAATAAGCCACTGCAGCACCAGGTAAATACTGCTGGTACTCACTTTAACCCCATTGATACGGATATGTCTGGACAAGGTATCCACATCGGCGTCCTGACCCAGTTTTAAAATATGCGCTATAATATGTTTTTTTTTAACCGACAGGCTATACTGATGTAGTTGACAGTATTGTACAAATTCGTCAGGAAGGGCTATTGCCGACAAGTTGAAGTGTGTCATAACTGTGACTCTATTGAATTACCGTTTTATATTTCAAAGAAAAAAATATATGCACGTACAATTGTTGTACATAGGGGCGATATAATTGTAAATTTACGACATGAAGAAAAAGCAATTTGCGCCCCTGGTAATTTGCGATGTGGAGGGTGCCGCCATCATGCAATCCCGGCACAGCCACACCTACTATGAAATTATTTATGTACACAAAGGCTCTGGCACACACATCCTTAATCAGAACCGCCTGCCCTATAAACCAGGCGACCTGTTTTTAATATCCCCGGAAGACGAACACTGTTTCGACTATAAAAAGTACACCTATGTTACCCTCATCAAGTTTACTGATGAGTTTTTTAGTTCGCAAAATCAGGCCATTCCGCATGTGGGTATCATGTTTAGCCCACAGGATCTGATGCGGCACAAACTATTAAAAGAGATAAAACTTACCTTCGATGAGCCTTTCAAAACCATTTTACGCAGTACTATTGATAATATTACCGCGTACAATGGGTCGACAGATATAGCCACCTGCCCCTATATCTTTTACCAGATATTGTCGCTCTTTGGTTTAATAACCCAGGCACTGGGACGTATCGACGCGCAATTGGTCAACTGCCCCCCAGGCAAGCAGGAGCTGATATCCTATATCCACCAGCACATTTATGAGCCCGAAAATATACAGGTAAAAAAGGTGGCAGCGCATTTCAATATCGCTCCCAGCTATTTTAGCGCCTGGTTTAAAAGAAATTTTGATATCAGCTACCGCGATTACATCAATGGGTACCGGGTTAAATTGATCGAGATACGTATCAGCAACAAAACCGCAACCCTAAGCCAGATAGCCGAAGAGTTTGGTTTTACCGATGTAAGCCACTTATCTAACTATTTTAAAAAACAAACCAATATTAACGCGAGCCATTACGGTAGGGTCTGAAGTCTATACTTAAATATGAAAATACACATCATGGGCGCATCCTGTGCCGGTTCAACAACATTAGGTGCCGCTTTGGCCGAACGATTGAACTATCCGTTGTTTGATAGCGATAAGTATTTCTGGGAGCCTACCGAAAAACCCTTTACTTTAAGGCGTGATCCTGAACTGCGCAATGCCAGGATATTACATGATACCGCCCAACAGCCCGATTGGATTCTCAGCGGATCGATGGTAAGCTGGGGATCGGAATGGCTGGACATGTTTGACCTGGTGGTATTTTTATACATCCCCCACCACATCCGGATGCAGCGCCTGCACAACCGCGAACTGGAACGCTACGGCGATGCCATTTTTACCGATCCGGAACGCGCCGCTAACTATCAGGCATTTATTAAATGGGCAGCTGGTTATGATGATAACACCACCAAAGGCCGTACCCTACAGGTACACCAAAATTGGCTAAACCAGGTAAGCTCCCCAGTTTTAGAGATTAAAGGCGATACTACCCTACAGCAACGAATAGACCTGGTTTTGGAAAAGATGAACGAGCTGTAACGCCTTAAAGACTTACGAAGTTCCAGTCCACCCAGTGTCCTCTGCGAGAGACCCTGAGTTATAAGCCACGCAGCCTCAGGGTCCCTTTCAGGAGACACTGAGAGGACAAAAATTCTTCTCTGTACTTTGAATCTTACGCGACACTATTGGCTATGTTCTCTTTTTTTAAAGATAATAAGGCCACTGTAATAGCCACCGAAAGCACAATATAAATGGTTGCAAAGCTACGCTGATCATGAATATTGATGAGGCTTACCAAGGCTGAGCTTACAATGGAAACCACAACATATGAACCGCCGCTGGTTATGCCGCTCGCTGTTCCGGCATAGGCGGGGAACCGCATAAAACAGTAAGTGAGATAAATGTTATACACAAAACCGGCCAAAAAGTGCAGCATGACCACAAAAATCAGCAACGAAAAAATATTGAAATAGCCGGCATAAAACACACCAAACATAAACATTAGCAAAGCCACACCAAATTGTATCAGGTTGCCGAGTTTTAATTTTTTATGAAAAGGTTTATCTATCAGCATCCGGCTCAGCATACCACCCGTTAATAATGATACACCAGAACATAACGAAGCGTATCCCGTAATTACAGGGGAGTAATGAAATACGTGTTCGATAATAAAGGGGGCAGACATACCAAAGATGATCACCATGGAATAGCTTAATCCCAAAACAAGCACACCAATACTAAAATCCTTTGCCGATAAAAACTCCCGGTAGGTATTTAAAATGGTTTTAATGTGAAAGGGTTTATAAGCCGCAATGGTTTCGCCGCTGTATATCAACTCTAAAACCAGCATCACCGATCCGTATAAGGCCAAAAAATAAAAGTTAGCCTCCCAACCGATAAAGCTTTGCAGGTAACCACCCACAAAAGGCGCTACCACAGGCGCGGTTGACCATACTACAGAAAGCAAGCTGGTATATTTTTTCCGCTTATCACCGGTATATATATCTATAAAAAAGGTTCGCTTTGCCACCATGATCAGCGAAATCACCAGGCCCTGAAGTGCCCGCATTACAAAAATAACTTCGATGCTTTTGGTAATAACAATGGCAAGGTTACTTAATACAAACACCAGTAAAGACACAAGCGCTATCTTATACCGGCCAAAACTATCTACAATACTGCCTACAAACAATTGAGATACACCATAACTGATCAGGAAAATAGAGAGCGTTAACCTGATATCAGATGGCGTGGCGTGAAGGTCGTTCACCATTTGAGGAAACGATGGCACATAAACATCTATTGCGAAACCCGATATGGGTATGATCATAAATGCTAAAATAGTACCTATCCATTCGTTTTCTTTTTTAAGCCGCTTCATATTACTTCTAAATTTTCTGATGCAAAATTAGAAATAGCCGGGCGTACCTATATTACACCATTCAAAGCAATTATTAAACAATTCAAACATTTTCGACTAATTGACCTCGAAATGATTTTGGACTGCTGCCGGTTTGCTTTTTGAAAAAAACATTAAAATGCTGCGGATACTCAAACCCAAGGCCGTTACCAATTTCCGAAATATTCCAGTCGCTGTTCTGGATCAGCGCGACAGCTTCTACCGCAATCCGTTCATTGATAAGCTGCGTGGTTGATTTTCCCAATACAGCTCTTAACGAATGATTGAGGTGATTTACATGTACATGCAATTGATTGGCAAAATCTGCCGGAGTTTTATACAAGATGCCATTTTGCGGTGATTCTACAGGGAACTGGCTATCCAGTAATTCTATAAAATTATTTACCAGGCGATCTCTTTTTTGTACGCCGACATCCTCGGGACTAAGCGCACTTTGAATTTTTATGGCTGTGTAAATAATCAGCCGGAGTATATTTTCAACCAGCTCTTTTTTATAAGCAAAGTTGCCGTTGTATTCATTATACATCAGGCCGAAGTAATACATCAGCGTATCGTATTGTTCTTTATCCAAAAAAATGATCGGATAAACACTATTCTTAAACAGCTCGTACAATTTTTTAAATTCCTTCCTGAGCTCTGTACTCAGATATTGCTCATTGAAAAGGCATATGTAACCATCCTGTTCGCTTGAAAGCCCTTTCCAGCCAAATTTCACATTCGGACTGGAAAAAATGATAGCGTACCGGTCAATAGCTACCTCACCGTTTGCCGTATACAGCATTGCTTTGCCATATATCAAACATATCTTGTAATAATCCCTGCGCTGAAAAGGGAACGCGCTTAAACAATTATTCCGCTTCAAAACATTAAAATGACTCGTAGTACCCTTGGTATTGAGCAACTCAGATGGGATTTCCCTATTGGTGAGTTGATAATAATGTAATAATGTTTCTACCTGCTCCATGTTACAAAATTAAACAATTCAAATAAAGCAGATAGTATCTATCCTTAATCTTTATGTCATTATCAGTAGATTGATCCTGATCATCAGGGGTGGTTTAAAAGCCAGGGCACTGCGATTCACCATTTATCCAAACCCAGCAACTTTTTACCCAGAGGTGAAAGTTCCGCGACGGGATTTTTCTTCTCCCGTTCCAGCGGATCGCCCGGGAAAGCGTAGCCTTGCATGGCCTCCCTGTTTTGCCAGCTGTTGATGCGCCATTGCCGCAGCTCCTCATTATGTTCCTGCGCGGGCATCATAGCCACATACTGGGCAATACGTACTTTATTACCACTGGTATTGGGCCTGATGCCGTGCGGCTGTAAACTATTGAAAATCAAAAGATCACCGGCTTCCAGCTTTACTTTAACAATATCAAAGCCCGTAGTATCGGGTTTATAATGGTCGCGATCAGCGGGTTGGGTCAGTTTCCAGGTATCATAGGTGCGGTAAAGTTCGGGGATACATTGAAAGCCGCCCATGTTTTCGTCGGTTTGATCGGCCAGTGCCAGCACGCCCTGCACATTTTGTGGCCTGGTTTCGGGATCGTAATCCCAATGGATAAAACCCTTGTACTCAAAACCGGGCCGTACCGGAAAATTCAGGTTGGCGCGGTCGATATTGGCCCAAAGCTTTTCGGTACCCCAGATATCGGCAAAAGCCTGGTGCACACGAGGATACTGGCGGTTGTCCCACAAATACTGGTGGTTGTAAATTTCAACCATACCGGTATTATTGAGTTCTTTCATTTGCATTTGTATATTGGGCCTTTTATACCAGCTTTCTATATCGTTTGGATCTTTATCCTCATATTGCCACAGGTAATCGGCTGTGCGTTGGGCCATTTCTTGGGGAATAGCGTTTTTAACTACCACATAACCATTGGTGATCCAGAAAGCCCAGTCGTCTTCGCTCAGCACCCGCAAAGGTTCGCCGTTGCTGCGGTCGTTCAATTTTACCTGGCTCGATTTGGCCGCGGAGGGATTGCCAGGGATATCTTTATGAGCCTCATCAGGGTTCATTGTGGGGGCCATAGCGGCCATTGTTTTGCTTGTTGCATCCATGATCTACGTATTGGTTAATAATTCAAAATTATCGGGATACAGCAGATGATATATTCGTTACAGTGATCAATATTTGCTCTACATTGACCTATTTACTATATTTAGAATAAAAAATATAACAATGTAAGATGAACCAGATACAACTGGAGCGGGTAGAATTTGAGCCGGGAAAATCATTCAAACTGTTTTCGCCCAGGTTGCGCAACACTTTTCTGTGGCATTATCACCCGGAGGTGGAGCTGGTGTATGTGGAGGCCGACGCCGGCATCCGCCATGTAGGCACCCATGTTTCGAGCTATACCCAAAGCGACCTGGTATTTATCGGCCCCAATCTCCCCCACCTAAATTTTGATTATCGCCTGCGCAGCGACTATCACCAAATAGTAGTGCAGTTACGGACTAATTTTATGGGTGATGCCATCAAGTACGCGCCCGAGCTTCAACTGGTGAATAAGCTATTTAAAAACGCCGCATACGGTATTGCCTTTCATGGCGATACCCGAGCCCTGGTGGCGCAAAAGTTGAAAGCCATTGGAAACCTGAGCAATTTTGATCAGCTGCTGGAATTGTTGAACATTTTTCGCATACTGGCTGATTCTAAAGAATATACCCTACTCAATAACGATGAAAGCAGTACAGATTTTATCTTGAAGGACAAGATCAGGATGGGCGCCATTTACGAGTACATTGATGCCCATTACGCTAAAAAACCAGATGTAAATGTAGTAGCCGGAAAGGTAAATCTCACTACATCAGCTTTTTGCCGGTATTTTAAACGGCAAACCCATATCACTTTTACCGATTTTGTAAACCAATACCGTATCGAACGCGCCAAAAATCTGCTCATGCAGGATAAAAACATCACCGAAACCTGTTATGCTGTTGGATTTGAAAGCTTGAGTTATTTTAATAAACTGTTTAACAAATTAGTTGGTCAAAATCCATCAGCGTTTAAAAAGAGATGGGTTTCCGGTTCGGCTCCTGCAAAAAGCTGAACTGTGGCTCATACCCTGAAAATAAAGATTTTATATCTTTAACACCACAATACAACACCTATGAAAATAAACCTGTTAATCATTGTACTCCTTTTACTTTCAATAGTATCATCAGCGCAAACGCAGCTGGTTAAAAACCTGCAGGCGGGTAAGCCACAGATCCTGGTGGTTTATGGCACCAGCTTAACCGCGGGCGCCGGTGGGCATGCCTGGGTAGATGCCGTGGCTGCCGACCTGAACGCCAAGTATAATAATAAATTAACCGTATATAACGCGGCTAAAAGCGCTATGTGGTCAACCTGGGGTGTACAGCACCTGGAAGATAGCGTGATCAGTAAAAAGCCCGATGCTGTTTTGATTGAATTTAGTATGAATGATGCTTTCCTGAAGTACAAAACCAGCAGGGAACTGGCCGGGCTTAACCTTAATTACATGATCGATCGTATCAAATTGCTTAACCCCAACTGCGAGATCATCCTGCAAACTATGGACATCCCACTTGACAGACACGCGGCCGACAGACCCGAGCTCAACAGCTATTATGATCTTTACAGGCAGATCGCTAAAAAACGAAAATTGTTATTGATTGATCATTATCCGCATTGGAAAGCAATACTGGATAAGGGGAAAGAGGAATATTTAACCTATGTACCGGATGGACTGCATCCGGACCCTGATGGCGCCCGTAAGATCATAGCACCATATGTGATTGAAAAGCTAGTGGCAGGGAAATAGCTATAAAAAGACAAAGCCACCTGGCTTCAGGTGGCTCTGTTCGGTTGTGAACCTGTTGTGATGGTGATTATAAACCTGCATACTCATCTGCTTTAACTTTTGCACCATTCAATACTTCGTTGGTGTGTTCGGCTATCAGGTTTGATCCGTTTACACTTGAGCCATAGCTACGGTTTAAGCTATATTCATTAACTGTACCGCTTAGGTTTGCGCAAGCTTTATCGTTCATGGTAACACGGGCACTGTAAGCATCTAATTTTAAAGTAGCAGAAGCGTTGTTGTATAGTTTCACATCCAGTTCGATGGCAGAAAGATTACCAAATGAGCTGATGTTAGCATTGTCATAAGCCGTGATAGCTGACAGTTCTTTTGCTGTAACCCAAACTACTAATTTTTCGGCTTTGTTATAAGAGCTGATGCGTAACACACCGTTCCTTGATTGTACCAATGCGTTTTCGGCATAATAGCGGTTGTAAACCTTTACTTCGTCGGCTGTGCCGTTTGAAACATATACCTGAACATTACCATAAACTTCGATCTTGTTGATACGGGTGATGTCGGTTAAAACGATGGCCTTGTTGTTATTATTATTAACGGTGGCTTGTGCTTGATTTCCTAATCCAAATACCATAGCTGCTACGGTAAACATGGTGATTGCTAAAGTTTTCATAATTTTAATATTTTGATTGTCAGTTGATTAATATTGTTATTTTAAATACACCAATATGACGATCGCACTAAAAAAACGTTACAGCGATATAGCCTGTAATAGTTGTACGCCGGGATTTTGTCGGTAAACCAAAGAATGTAGTCGGTGAAAAGCGGAAGATTTTTTAACAAAAAAAGGCCCTGTTACCAGGACCCTCTATATCATACCAAATAATTGTACTTCTCGCGATTAGTTTTACTGTATATAACTGTGATCTGTACTGGTTGAAACCACCTGCCATTGCTCAATCAACTTGCTGGTTTTTTCCAGGCTGTTTTTAGCGGTTTGGAAAGCATCGCTGCCTAATGGCAAATGCAATGGAGGATTTTCGGTATGGACCAGATCGGCAATTACTTTAGCCAGTTTTGCAGGATCACCAGGCTGGTTACCGTGAAGCGCGCCTGCACCAGCCCTCATCGGGCCAACGGTGCTATCATAATCGGCAATAACGTTCTTTGATTCTACATATGATTCGGCACTCAGAAAATCGGTACTGAACAGCCCAGGCTCAACAGCGGTTACCTGTATACCCAGTGGAGCCAATTCCAAAGCCAAACCTTTGGTTATACCTTCAACCGCGAATTTGGTTGAACCATACAAAGCCCAGCCCGGGATGACATCAAAGCCAAACAGAGAGGATATATTAATAATATAGCCGGAACGTTGTGCCCGCAGGTGAGGTAAAACCGCGCGAACTACATTCAACAGGCCAAATACGTTGGTATCGTATTGTTTTTTCACTTCGGTATCGGTAGCTTCTTCAATGGCGGTTACTATACCATAGCCGGCGTTATTGATCAGTACATCTATCTTACCAAAATGATTGATGGCTTGTTTTACAGCCTGTTGCACCTGTTCTTCGTTGGTTACATCCATAGTTACCACCAGTAAATTGGGATTGCTGCCCAGCGATTCAAATAGTTCCTGGCCTTTGCTACGTACGGTACCTACTACTTTATCGCCGCTGGCTAATGCCGCTTTTACAATTTCGCGTCCAAAACCTTTTGAAGCGCCTGTTACAAATATTACTTTTTGAGTTTTCATGACCGTTTTAATTATATGTTGTTTGTTGATTTATCTATATTTGAGACTATTTAGTCGCTTTTTATTGCTAAAAAAAGACCAATACCTATTGATCCTTCTGTTCTTTATTTCTTTGTTAATACATAGCTTTTCAATTCTGCTTTAAACATATCAATCAGGTTTTTCATGTGCTTGTCGCTACCTGTTACTCTGGATACCAGCATACCGCCTTCCAGGGCAGCAAAAGTTTTCAGCACAAAACCTCCCGCATCAATATCTGCGGCAAGTTCTTGATCAGCTATGCCCTGTTTAATGATGGCGGTTAGTGTTTTTTGAAGCCTCTCTATCCGTTGTTTCATGTTTTGTTTAAGGGTTGGGTTAGTATCATCAACCTCTACACCAAAATTTAGCACCGGGCAGCCGCCATCGATATAAGAGGTTAAGGGGTGCAGGTAGACATCCATATAGGCAAATAACTTACCCTGGGCTGTTTGCTGCCTGGCCATGTCGCCGGCAATTTTAGCCGAAAGTTTATCCAGCAGGAACTCCACCATCACCGTGGCTATTTCGTCCTTGCTTTCAAAATGCCGGTACAACCCACCTTTGGCCATTTTAGTGGCAGCCAATATATCATCAATGGTGGTACCCGCTATACCCTTTTGGTTAAAGATGGGCGCCGCCTGCTCTATGATGAATTGCCTTGTTCTTTCTCCTTTGCTCATTATATTGTGAAATGACGATACAAAAGAGACTAAAAAGTCTCAAATACACAATAGGCAATTGTCACGCAAGCATCATGATTTAAAACGGGAGGATTTCAGGAGAGATAATACTTCTCGCCGTCGGTTTTTATTTTGCCGGCATCCAGCAGCAGGCGAATGGTTTCCATCTTTTCCTTCTCGGTGCCCACGTTAATGGTATTCACCAGTGTACCGATATCCGGTGTGGCTATACCCAAAAACTGTACAATTTCATGGGTGATGTTGTCAAATATCTCATCGGCGTTTTTCTGGCGTTTTTCTTCGAGGCAAATGTCGCATACGCCGCATTTACGGGCGTTAGCCTCATCAAAATAGGCCAGCAGCATTTGGCTGCGGCATTTTTTGGCCGTAGCATAGGCAAAAACCGCCTCCATTTTCTGGCGATAGGTTTCCTTGCGTTCTTCAATATATTTCTTGTTGATGAAGAGACGGTCGGATTGCTGCCGGGGCTTTAAATAAGTGACCTGCGGCTGATCTGTTTGCTGTAAATAACTGATCAGTCCAAAGCTCTGTAATTGCATCAGGCCATCGATTACCTGCTGAACGTTCAGATGAGTGCGCCGGGACAGGTCATACTCTTTTAGTCGCACATAATTTTCAAACGAACCGCCGTATGAGCGCAGCAAGGTTTTAATAAAAGGATCCCAGCCGGCATTCTGTATCTGGAAGTTATACAACACCTCATTCACCACCTCAAACCGGAAACGCGAGGGCAGAAACACACTCTCGTTGAACGCAAGGTATTCATCCTTTTCCAGGAACTTGAGGGCATTGAGTGTTTTAACAGCATCCAGCTTAAAGCGGCTGCAAAAATCGCCCAGGTCAAGACCAAAGCTCAGACCCTCGCCTGCCCCATAGGCCAGCTGGTAATAGTTAGCCAGACAATGGTACACATGCTTGATCTCGTCCACTGTGGGAAAATTCAGCACAAACATTTTTTCCTGCCTTAGCCTGTCGGAGTGGGTATATAGTAAAATAGCATAGGCCTTGTGCTCATCACGTCCCCCACGGCCACCTTCCTGGTAGTAAGCTTCCAGGCTTTCGGGCATATCCTTGTGGATCACAAAGCGCACATCTGGTTTATCAATCCCCATTCCAAAGGCGTTGGTAGCTACGATGATGCGGGTACGGTTATTTTTCCAGCTTTCCTGTTTTTCGGCCCGTTGATCCATGGATAAGCCGGCATGATAATAGTCGGCTTTGATGCCACTTTCGTTATAAAACTTGGCAATATCGGCAGCATCCTTTCGGCTACGTACATAAACAATACCACTGCCTTTTACACCACGGGCAATATCCAGCATCTTTTGCAGCTTATTTTCGGCATTTTGCACTACATAACTAATGTTGCGGCGTTCAAAGCTTTGCTGGTAAACAACCGCGTCTTTGAATAATAATTTCTCCTGGATGTCGAGCTTTACTTCGGCCGTAGCAGTAGCCGTAAGTGCTAATACGGGTACTGCGGGATGCAATTCCCGGAGATCGGCAATATGCAGGTACGGCGGACGAAAATCATAACCCCATTGTGATATACAATGCGCTTCGTCAACAGCTATCAGGTTTACTTTCATATACCTGATCCGCTCGCGCACCAGTTCGGATAGTAGACGCTCGGGCGATAGGTACAGGAACTTAACTGAACCGTAAATACAGTTATCCAATGCCAAGTCTATCTCCCGCAAACCCATCCCTGATACAATGGCTACGGCGTTGATGCCTTTGGCTTTCAGGTTTTCTACCTGATCTTTCATCAGCGCTATCAGAGGCGATATTACGATGCATATTCCCTCTTTAGCTAATGCAGGCACCTGGAAACAAACAGATTTACCACCGCCAGTAGGTAACAGGGCCAAAGTATCACGACCTAATAAAACAGACTTGATGATCTCAGCCTGCATCGGCCGGAAGCTATCGTGATTCCAGTACTGTTTTAATATTTCCTCTATGGTCATTATTAGTTCATGGTAGATGGTTCATGGATCATAGTTGATGGTTCATAGATAACCGTCTGAAGGCAACCAGGAACAAATTTGTCATCCCTCACTTGCAAACTACAAACATATTCATTCAAAGTCAGAGACTTCGAATGACCTGCAAAAAAAATAGCGATGATTAAATCATCGCTATTTTTGATAGTTGAATACCATGAACCATCAACTATGATCCATGAACCAAAAATTTATCTTTTTTTCGCGTCAACGTACTCCCGCTCAGTATCGCCGGTGTAGATCTGGCGAGGGCGACCGATTGGTTCTTTGTTTTCTTTCATTTCTTTCCATTGTGCTATCCATCCCGGTAAACGGCCCAGGGCAAACAGCACGGTAAACATTTCTGTTGGGAAACCTAATGCACGGTAGATAATGCCTGAATAAAAGTCAACGTTCGGATATAATTTACGCTCCACAAAATATGGGTCTTTCAGGGCTACTTCTTCCAACTTTTTAGCTATTTCCAGTACCTCGTCATTGATGCCCAGCTTCTCTAATATATCATCGCAGGCTTTTTTAATGATCTTGGCGCGCGGGTCGAAGTTTTTGTATACACGGTGGCCAAATCCCATCAAACGGAACGGATCATTTTTATCTTTGGCTTTGGCTATCCATTTATCGGTGTCACCACCATCATTTTTGATCTTTTCCAGCATCTCAATAACCGCCTGGTTAGCACCACCATGCAGCGGACCCCATAAGGCAGATATACCGGCAGAAATAGATGCGTACAGGTTGGCATCCGATGAACCAACTATACGTACGGTTGATGTCGAACAGTTTTGCTCATGATCGGCATGAAGGATCAACAGTTTGTTCATTACATCAACCACTACCCTGTCAACCTTGTAATCTTCCGTACGCTCGGCAAAGGTCATATACAGGAAGTTGGTCACATAATCAAATTTATTTTGAGGATATACAACCGGGTGACCCAATGATTTTTTGTAGATCCATGATACTACCGTGCTCATTTTAGCCAGTAATTTTATGATCTCCAGGTTAACTTCCTCGGTAGTAAGACCTTGTTTTAATGATTCAGGATTGAAAGCAGCCAGGGCGCCAATCAATGATGATAACTGACCCATAGGATGTGATTTTGACGGGAAACCATCAAAAAACTTCTTCATATCCTCATGCACCAAAGTATGGCGGCTTATCTGGTATTGAAAATCGGTAAGCTGCTGCTCAGTTGGTAATTCACCATAAATAAGCAAATAGGCTACTTCAATGAAACTGGCGTTTTCGGCCAGCTGTTCAATTGGGTAACCACGATATTTTAGTATGCCTTTTTCTCCATCTAAAAAAGTGATGGCACTTTTGGTAGCACCTGTATTTTTATAGCCGATGTCCAGCGTTACGTAACCGCTCAAATCCCGGAGTTTTGAAATATCAATCGCTTTTTCACCTTCTGTACCCTCAATTACCGGGAGTTCAAATGTTTTATCACCAATCTTTAGTTGTGCTGTATCCGACATAGAAAAATATTGTTGCAACAAATGTAATTAAATCTGTGTGTTATAACCACCCAGATCGTTTACTGTTTGTAAATTTTATGTGCAAATCTATTAATTAGTATCAAGTAGCAAGTATCCAATATCAAGATTTTTGACATTTCCGAATGCAGGGTTGCAGCGGTCTCAATTTTAGTAGCAAGAAGTTAGTATCAAGATTTTTAAAATTCCAGAATACAGAATTGCAGCTGTCTTGATACTAGCTACTTGATACTAAAGCTAAAATTTAATTGATCTGCTCTTTAACCTGTCCGCAGGTTTTCATGTGCTCGGGGAAGTATGGATTTTCGATGGCTTTATTTACCGATAGCCAATAGCCGCCTTTACCACTATCGGCCATAGGGCAAAAATCAACGTATATGGGAGCCGATTTAAATTTAGAACCTTTTATGAGGGTGATTACATCTTTACTCAATATCAAAAACAAGTCGCGCTGTTGCTTGATATCATTGCTGGTTGCTATCTGGTGAGCAAGCGTGGCGGTTTCTGTACAACCTTTAATACCGGCCAGTTTATCCTCAAGCATACCAGCAGTACTTTTAATGCCTTTGATATTCGATCTCAGGAACTGATTTTTGAGACCTATATAATTATTAAATACATCGGCGGTGTTGGATGTATCAGCAACTTTGGCTACAATAACTTTAGCACTATCTTTTTTGATAGCTGTTTCTTGTGCAGGTTTGCTGACTTGTTTACAGGCAGCCGCGCTAATCATAAAGCCTGCAAATAAGGCAAAGTTAAAAAAATTGGTCTTCATATGAGTATTAATTTGTGCGTATAGCCTCAACAGGATCGAGCCGTGAAGCCGAGTACGCTGGAATAATGCCCGAAAATACACCTATTGTTACTGAAGTACCAATACCTACTATAATATTCTTCAAATCAAGTACTACTTGAATGTCAAAAACAGCCTTAACACCAAAAGTTAAAAGATAAACAAGCAAAAGACCAATTAAGCCCCCCAATAAGCAAAGCACAACAGATTCAATTAAAAATTGAAGTAGTATGAAATAATTTTTAGCGCCTAATGATTTTTGAATTCCAATGATATTGGTGCGCTCTTTTACCGAAACAAACATGATATTGGCAATACCAAAACCACCAACCAAAACAGAGAAACCACCAATAATTAAACCTGCCACATTAACTACACTAAACAAACTATCCAGCGCATTAGTAAGCATAGTGGTACGATTAAGCGAAAAATTATCCTCCTGCCCGGGCCTCAAACTCATGATAGAGCGCATCAATCCACGAAGCTCGCTTTCTACATCGTCAACCGGGATACCTTTTTTTCCTCTTACAATAATCTGTGGCTGATATTTTTCGGCTTGCACATCAAGCAAATTGTGCGCAAAATTAAGCGGCAGCAAAACCTCCTTATCGGTAGATATGCCCAGCATGTCTTTCCCTTGTTTGGAGAATACACCTACTACAGTAACGTAACGGTTCATTACTTTAATCTGTTTACCTACGGCATCTCCCGCCGGAAACAAACTTTCGGCTATATCAAAGCCGATATTAACAACAGGGGCACCTGTTCTGGATTCCATTTCGGTAAAATACCTGCCGCTTGCAAAATCAAAGTTCCAGGTTTTATCATGATCCTTTGAAGCGGCATCTATCTGAGCACCTTCAACGGTATTGCTTTTATATTTAATGGTGCGGTTATCTATAGATATCTCGTATGATAAGGCTTCGGCGGTTTGGCTGCGGCGCTGTAACTCCTCAAAATTGCGCAGTTTGGGTACCGGGCGTTGTAAATATTTCCACCAGGGAAAATCGCTGCCGCCAACCCATGGCCATTTTTGGACATAGATACTATTGTTACCCAACTTGTCGACACTCTTTTGCAGGTTATTGCGCAGGGTATCTACCGCCGAAAAAACCGCTATTATAGTAAATATGCCTATGGTTACCCCAAGCAGGGAAAGCATGGTGCGCAGTTTATTTTGTCTTAGCGCATCATAAGCAAACAAAAAGCTTTCTCTGAAAAGTTTTAAAAATAGCATACAACTTATTTTGATCTCGATGGTTAATCATTCTGTTACACGGGCTTACAACCTACAGGCTGTATCATATTTTTGTAAAATATGTCCGCATGGAATATTTAGTTTTTTAGACGATATTACAGCTGTTAAGTTACATTCTTTTTATATATAAACTGAATAATATGCCAGCCATCTTGTTCATAAAAAAATCCGTGAAACTAACAAAAAAAATTAATACATTTGCGCCCTGAAAATTCATAAATACAAGCATGAAATTATCTCAATTCAAATTCAATTTACCAGAATCATTAGTAGCACACAATCCATCTGCCACCCGCGACGAAGCCCGTTTAATGGTTTTACACAAAGATTCAGGAAAAATTGAGCATAAAATATTTAAAGATGTACTTGATTATTTTGATGACCAGGATGTAATGATCCTGAATAACACCAAGGTATTTCCTGCACGTTTGTATGGTAATAAAGAAAAAACAGGCGCTACTATTGAAGTATTTTTATTACGCGAACTCAATAAAGAACTGCGTTTATGGGATGTACTGGTTGATCCGGCCCGTAAAATACGCGTAGGTAACAAATTATATTTTGGTGACGACGATTTGCTGATTGCCGAAGTTGTGGACAACACCACTTCACGTGGCCGTACCATCCGTTTCTTATTCGATGGTACCGACGAGGAATTCCGCAGAAATGTGGAAATCCTGGGCGAAACACCGCTGCCAAAATACATCAAACGTAAAGCTACAGCCGAAGATAAAGAGCGTTACCAAACCATTTTCGCTAAACACGAAGGCGCTGTTGCCGCCCCCACTGCCGGTCTGCACTTTAGCCGCGAGCTTATGAAACGCCTGGAATTAAAAGGTGTTGATTTTGCCGAAGTTACCCTGCATGTGGGTTTAGGAACCTTCCGCCCGGTTGAGGTAGAGGACCTGACCAAGCACAAAATGGATTCTGAGCAATTCATCATCGAGCAAAAACAAGCTGATATCGTAAACCGTGGTATCGAGCGTAAAAAACGCATTTGTGCCGTAGGTACTACTTCTATGCGCGCCATTGAATCGGCAGTATCTGCTGGCAAAACACTGAAAGCTGCTAACGACTGGACAAGCAAATTCATTTTCCCGCCGTATGATTTCAGCATCGCTAACAGCATGATCACCAACTTCCACACACCGGAGTCGACTTTATTGATGATGGTGTCTGCATTTGGCGGTTATGAGTATGTAATGAACGCTTACGAAGTTGCCGTTAAAGAAAAATATCGTTTTTACAGCTATGGCGATGCCATGCTGATCATCTAAGCTTAGATGTAAGATATCAGATTTGAGATACGAGAATTTCTTGTATCTCATTTTTTTTGCTTTAGATTTGGGAAACTTAAGCATTTAGTCATCCTGAACTTGTTTCAGGATCTCTCAGGACGGTTACCGCTATAGTAAACCTTACATGTGGGATGCCGAAACACGTTCGGCATGACTATACGGAGCATTAAAATGAACGAACAAAATCTCACATCTCCAATCTCACATCTCCAATCTCAAAAAAACTACGCCATTATAGTAGCCGGCGGAACAGGTACCCGTATGCAATCGGCTGTTCCCAAGCAGTTTTTGCTGCTTAACGGCCTGCCTGTTTTAATGCATACCATACTGGCTTTCATGCAATCGGCTATCAAACCGGATATTATTTTAGTTTTACCAGCCGCCTATCATAATTATTGGAAAGAGCTTTGCCATACCCACCAATTTGACACCCCTCATCAATTGGTTACCGGCGGCGAGGCTCGCTTTCATTCGGTAAAAAATGGGCTTGATCTGATAGCGGCTGATGATGACACTTTAGTAGCCATTCATGATGCGGTACGTCCACTTACCAGTGGTTATATTATTGAAAAATCTTACCAACAGGCCCGGGAGCACGGCAGTGCTGTTGTAGCTGTTAAAAGCCGCGATTCGGTTAGGCAGCTGATCAATAACAGATCTGTAAGTTTATTGAGGGATCAGATCTACCTGATACAAACCCCGCAAACTTTTAAGGCGGGCTTGTTAAAAAAAGCCTACGAACAAGCCTATAGTGAAAACTTCACCGACGATGCCAGTGTGGTTGAACAATATGGAGCCGAAATACATCTTACCGAAGGCAGTCATCAAAACATCAAGATCACTTTTCCCGAAGACGTAGCCATAGCCGAACTGCTTTTAAACAAAAAGCCACAGGCTTAATACCCGTGGCTTATAATTTTTAGTTGCATGAGCAGGTAATTGCTATGCCCTGCGGATAATTCCTAAAAGCACGGCTATAATGGCTATAACTAATAAAATATGGATCAATCCGCCAACGTGACCGAAGAAAAACCCAAATATCCATCCTATTACCAGGATAACGGCGATAATGTACAATAGACCTCTCATTTTGATGTGTTTTAAGTGATAAATATTTTAGGGTTATTACTAAAATCATTCCAAAATGAGCCATTAACAAAAAAACCCTCCAAAAGAGGGCTTTTATGCTGTTAATATTCGTCTTCGTTAAAAAAGAAATCGTCTTTTGTCGGGTAATCCGGCCATATTTCTTCGATGTTTTCATACGGTTCACCATCGTCTTCCAGTGCCTGCAGGTTTTCAATAACCTCAACAGGAGCTCCTGAACGGATAGCATAATCAATTAATTCATCCTTTGTTGCGGGCCAGGGCGCATCTTCAAGGTGAGATGCCAGTTCAAGTGTCCAATACATGTTTCTCTATTTATATTTAATTTCAGTAAATTTACTTTTTCGCAAAAGTATAATATTTTCTATTGGAAAATCAAGATTTTTTTTCACATTTTTCAGATGCGGGGTATCCATTGATTTTCAGGTATTTTATGCTCGTTTGCAATTTTACGTGCTAAAACAAACAGGTAATCGCTCAGCCTGTTCAGATAAATATTCACTTTTTCATCAACCGGGCTTTCCTCAGCCAAATGAACTGTTATCCTCTCGGCCCTGCGGCAAATACATCTTGCAATATGGCAAAACGAAATGGTATTATTCCCTCCTGGCAAAATAAAATGACGCAATTCAGGCAATTTTTCATTCATGGTATCCATTTCCTGCTCCAGCAATTCCACATCCGTCAAATGCAGATCAGGAATAATCATTTTTGACCGTTCCGGATCGGCAGCCAATGAGGAGCCTATTGTAAACAATCTGTCCTGTATCTGCTTCAATATGTCCTTATCATGGTCAGAAATCTCCTGATCGCGGATAAGGCCTATATAAGAGTTGAGCTCATCTACCGTTCCATAACTCTCAATCCGTATATGATGTTTGGCTACCCGGGTTCCTCCTATTAATGATGTAAACCCTTTATCACCCGTTTTAGTATATATCTTCATATTTTATCCGGCAGCATTTATCCTTTAAGTTCAATATACGTGTATATATTTTGTATTGATACCATTGTAGTATAATTTTTGCTAATAAAGTGTAAATTTTTAAATGATAGGCTTTAAACTTGCATAAAATGAGAATCAAGAGATAAGAGTAAGGAATCAAGAGAATATTACAGTAACGAATACGTTTTTATCTTACCTTGATTCCTGACTCTTATCTCTTGATTCTTCTTAAAACAAATACTATGAAATCGATCATATTATCATCAAAACTCGTTATTATACCTTTTGCAGCACTGGTGGTCTCGGCCTTTAGCTGTGGCAACAGCAATGGCTCCAAAGCGCCTGCTACTACAACCGCTGCTCCCGAAAAAGTCGCATCCATATCCACCCTGATCAGCGAAAAACAGTTCAATGATCTTTTTCCGCAGCGCGATAAGTTTTATACTTACGCCGCCTTTATCAAAGCAGCCGACGAACTGGGACAGATAAGCATAAAAGTTACCCGCAGGGCCACATCAGTTTACCAATATATACGCACCGATAAAAAAACAGGCAAAACAAGTACCGTTCGTCAGGATGTGGATTGGAACGAGGACTGGGCTAAAAAGAAACCTGACAGCACTTTCACGGTAGATTATGGTAATTTCTGTACGCAATTTAGTACCGAAGCTAATAAAAAGGAATTGGCGGCCTTTTTTGCCCATATAGCCCATGAAACCCGCCATGGTGTAAATGCAACCTATACCGACGGATTGATGTTTATTCATGAAAGCAACACCAGCCAGTCCTATATTTCCGAGAGCGACGAATATCCGCCTGTTGCTGGCAAAAAGTATTATGGTCGTGGCCCCATGCAGCTAAGCTATAACGGCAATTACGGCCTGGCTTCTACCTGTATATTTGGCGATTCCAAAATTTTATTGAACAACCCAGACCTGGTGGAGACCGACCCTGTAGTGGCTTTTAAAGCCGCCATTTATTTCTGGATGACTCCCGAAACGCATAAACCATCGGCGCATGATGTGATGACCGGCAAATGGCAGCCCAATGCTGTTGATAAAGCAAAAGGCCGCACACCAGGCTTTGGCATGACCATCAATATTGTTAACGGAGATGTAGAATGCAATAAAGGCGAAAACATGTACAACATGAACGACCGTATCGGTTTTTACCAGTTCTTTTTAAAGAAATTGGGCATTACCGATACCAACTGCGCCTGCTCATGCGGTAAAATGGAACCGTATAAATATTAGGCGTATATTTACACATGCGTTTTTTTCTTTCGATAATTATCCTGTTAGGTTTTGGCCTTTCGGCATGGGCGTTGCCTATGCCTGATACTGTTAAATCGGGCAAGCATATTCCAGGTCGTCCTGCGTCAATAGGTATTATTGGCGATACGGCCAATGTAAACACCACTGTTAAGGCCGGACTGGTGATGATTGGCGGCGGCAGGGATGTTGACGAGGCCTTTAAATGGATGATAGACCGCAGCGGCGGCGGCGATGTGGTGATCATCCGCGCATCGGGCAAAGACGGCTACAACCCTTATATCTATAACCTGGGTAAAGTAAATTCGGTAGAAACCCTGAAGATCGATTCGCGGGCATTGGCCAATAACGATACGGTAGCTTACATCATCCGCAATGCCGAAATGCTTTTTATATCAGGCGGCGATCAATCCAACTACATGAACTATTGGCGGGGCACCAAAACTATGGATGCCATCAATTACCTGCTCAATGTAAAACACGCGCCCGTTGGCGGCACCAGCGCGGGCTGTGCCATTATGGGCGGTATATATTACAGCGGCGAAAATGCCAGTGTTACCGCCGAGCAAGCCCTGACCAATCCCTACAACCCATTGGTGAAATTATATCATGACGATCTGTTGCATGCCCCCTTCCTTCAATCAGTTATTACCGATCAGCATTACATCACCCGCGACAGGCAGGGCCGCCATGTGGCCTTTTTAAGTCGTATTGTAAAGGATTGGAAACTATTTGCCAACGGCATGGCAGCCGACGAGCACACCGCGGTTTGCGTTGACGAAACCGGTCATGCGGTGGTATTTGGTACCAGTAAGGCCTATTTTTTATTGACCAGTAACCAAAAACCACCAGAAACATGCGAACCGGGCAAGCCTTTAACGTGGGATAATAACCACCAGGCTATCCAGGTGTATGAAGTACAGGGCTCAGCAACCGGCAACGGAAGGTTTGACGTAAGCAATTTTAACCCCACACAGGCATCAGGCGGCAAATGGCAATGGTGGTGGGTAGAGGCTGGAAAATTAAAGCGGCAGGAAGTGCAGTAAAGTACGGAGAGCGATACCAATTACAAAGGTAAGGCGTCATGGAGCTCCGTCGAAGCATGGAGGCAGGCCTCTGCACGCAAGTCCTCGACGGTGCTCAGACTGACAGCCTTTTTACTCAGCTAACCTACTTCAACACCGCTGGCAAAATATACTGCTGCATTATTTTATCGACTTGCGGATGTGCGTAGGGTTTGTTATAAGCTGTAGCGGTAACAATCACTACCAGTGGCACATCGGTAAAAACAAATATTTTGTTGCCCCCATTGCCAGAGCAATAGAATGTTTCGTACGGTTGATTATTGACGGTGTACGTTTTGTTCCAGAACAGGTAACCATAATACCCCTCGCCTACCACATCTTTTGGCAGGCTAAGATATTTGGTAAACGATTGCTTTACCCAGCTTGCCGGGATAATCTGTTTACCGTTCCAGGTTCCATTGTTTTTATAAAGCTGCCCGAATCTGGCATAATCCAATGAACGCATCTGCAAACCACCTGCGGTACTGGGAACATGCTGCGGAGAATACGACCATTGATATTTTGTTATTCCCAATGGTTTAAACAGCTTTTCGTCCGCGTATTTTTCTAAACCACCGGGAGCCGTTTTATTGATAATATCGCCCAACAGCATGGCCCCGGCAGTAAAATAGTTCCATTGTTTACCGCCTGTTTTAGTGCTGTCTACACGCAGATCCAGCGTAAATTTTGCCCAATCGGGCGTAGGGTACATATTTTCTTCGTTGCCGGGCGAATCGTTGTCGTTATCGTCCCCGTCAAATATCGAGCTCATGGTGAGCAGGCTTTTTAGGGTGACACCTTCTTTACTGGCTGAGTAATTGTTGAATTTTTTGAGATCGTAAAAATCCTTGAGTGTTTGGCTCTCACTTTTTATAAAACCATCATGAATGGCAATCCCCATCATAGCCGAAGCAAAGGTTTTACCTACTGAACGCGGATCATGCAATGAATCGCGGGCACTACCATTAAAATATTCCTCAATCAACAGTTTCCCATTTTTGATGACCACTATACTGGTAATATCTTTCAGTTTGTTTTGGACAATTAAGCCATTCAGTTCCATGATCTTTTGGTGATCAAATGGTTCACCAGAAACAGGCCAGCCGCTATTGACTTTTATAGTCTGTATTTGAACAGCTTTCGCATCGGCGGGCGGCACTACAAATTGAAGCTCGCCACTGGCAATTACTTCACCAGTTTTTAAATCGGGGATACTGATATACGGGCGCACCTCTATTTTCAATAAATGACTGCCTGTATTCAACGCGTCATCACCACCACGGGCTATAAAACGATACCAAAGCCCTCTTCCCCAGGAATCCTCGTTACGGTTACTGATCAACGGAACGCTTATAGTTATTTTGGTATTTTTGGTAGCCGGTAAATTGGCGCCCTTGTTCAAATTTTCCTGGTAGATCTGCCTGCCATCAACATAAAAAGTGAACTGAAAATTCCCTTTATTCAAATCGTCTACAATTAGAGACGGATTAAGCTGATGCTGGTAGTTGGTTAGGGAATTGGCAATAAAAAGCCTGATATACAAATTGTTTTGGGACCTGGCCTCATATGTACGGAGTAGATCGGCCTGTTTAAGCCTTTTTAAATCGATAGTATCGGCCAGGAAAATTCCTTTTCCTACGTTTGCCTTGTATACGGGTAACGGGATAAGTTCGGGCTGGGTAATATTACCGATTTGGGCAAACGAATAGCTGACAATCGCGAAAGTCAGAACAAAAAGAATATAACGTTTCATTATTTTTTTTCTTGATTCCTGACTCTAAAAGTCCTGCATCTTCTTTACACTTCCTCTACGCGCCTGTTTACGGTTTGTATTTCGGTATTGGCATAGTCCTTCTCAACCAGTCCATCGCGCATACGTACAATGCGGTGGGCATGCAGGGCTATATCTTCCTCGTGTGTAACCAGGATAATGGTATTGCCTTTGGCGTGGATATCTTCTATGAGCCCCATGATCTCGATGGATGTTTTGGTATCGAGGTTACCGGTAGGCTCATCGGCCAGAATAATAGATGGATTATTGATCAAGGCGCGCGCTACAGCCACACGTTGGCGCTGACCACCCGATAGCTCATTGGGTTTATGATCGATACGATTGCCCAAACCCACATTTTTAAGCGCGTTGGTGGCACGCTCTGTACGGGTCTCTTTGTTAATACCGGCATAGATCAATGGCAGGGCTACGTTATCAAGGGCGGTATTACGGGGCAGTAAGTTAAATGTCTGGAAAACGAAACCGATCTCGGAGTTACGCACTTCAGCCAGCTCATTATCGCTCATGTGGCTTACATTAATACCATTCAAAATATATTCGCCTTTTGATGGTGTATCCAGGCAACCCAGGATATTCATCAAGGTTGATTTACCCGAACCTGATGGACCCATCAATGCTACAAACTCACCTTTATTAATATTCAGGGTAACTGATTTAAGCGCGTGGATCACCTCGGCACCGATCACGTATTTACGCCCGATATCTTTAATGGTTATTAATGGTTTGTCAGTATTCAATGGCTCCATATATATTTTTAGTTTTGACTAAGGTACACTTCTGAATGTTACAATAATTCAAAATTAAAAAGTCAAAATTCAAAAACGAATAAGCAGGTTTCGACTTTTTAATTTTGAATTTTGACTTTGCAACTTATTTCTCGATCACTTTGGCAACCAGGAAGTAGTTTTCATCGTGTTTTGGAGCGTTTTCCAGCGCTTCCTGGTGGGTTACCTGTTGTTTTACCACATCATCGCGCAACACATTAGCGTCGCCAGTCATGTACACCAGGGGCTCAACACCGGTTGTATCCAGTTCATTCAGTTTTGCCATAAAGTCAAGGATCTTACTCATATCCTTGATCATTTCCTGTTTTTCTGTTTCATTAAGTTCCAAACGGGCCAAGTGGGCAACTTTTTCAACTGTTTCTTTATCAATGGTCATGCCTGCTGCAATTTTTGTTTAATAATAGCGTGAACCTCATCGCGTAGTGCATCAGCGTCATCTAAAGTTAAATGGGCCGTTTGGATGGGTTTATGTACAAATATATCACAAATTCCGGGTCTGCTGCCAAATTCAAGGCCGGTATCCCAAAGTACCTTCCAGGTATCGGGACAACTGATCGGGATGATGGGAACCTTCATTTCGATAGCCAGCCTAAAGGGGCCATTCTTAAAAGAGTGTAACGCGGGCGGATAAACATCGGGAATAGTAGCCTCGGGAAATATTACCATACTTACTCCCTCATTCAATTTTTCGGCTGCTTTTTTAAACGCCCGGAACGACGACATTTTACTTTCCCGGTTTACAGTGATATCAATAGTATTAAAAAAGAAGTTCAGTATAAAATGGCTTCGAAGCTCCTCCTTAGCCATAAAACAATGGTTATTGCGCAAATGCACACTTATGGCCGATACATCCAGATTGGAAGTATGATTAGGGCATATGACATAAGTGCGGCTCCAATCAATGGGTTCTTCAAAGGTAGCCCGGTAAAATATGCCCGAGCTTGCCGAACTAATAAAGGCAATAAACTGGCGCAGCTTATTGATGTATTTATAAAGACCAGTTTTTTTTGATAGCAGAAACAACACCGGCCAAAAAAGTATAAAAAAGAAGCCCACACTATACCGGTAAAAATAAGTGTGTATCCTTTTTAATGCTAATTTCATGGCGACCAAAATTAGAAAAAATACTCACTTAAGCGCAAACCAAACTGATTTGTCAAATATCCACACCTTTCATCCGTATCAGAAATAGAAAAATTCCTTACTTTCGCAACCTATGGAAACTGTTGTTAGTGGCATCCGTTCAACCGGAAATCTGCACTTAGGAAATTACTACGGAGCGCTGCAAAATTTTATAAAAATGCAGTCGGAATATAACTGCTTTTTCTTTATCGCCGACCTCCACTCGTTAACCACGCACCCTACTCCTGCCGATCTGCATACCAATGTAAAGCAGGTTCTGGTGGAGTACCTGGCTGCCGGCATCGATCCGGATAAGGCTACTATTTACGTACAATCAGACGTACCCGAGATATCCGAACTATACTTATATCTTAATATGAACGCCTATTTAGGCGAATTGGAACGCGCTACCTCTTTTAAAGACAAGGTGCGCGCCAACCCCGATAACGTGAACGCCGGTTTGCTTACCTACCCGGTATTGATGGCCGCAGATATTATCATCCATAAAGCCACCAAAGTGCCCGTTGGTAAAGATCAGGAACAACACCTGGAAATGGCCCGCACCTTTGGCAACCGCTTTAACAGGCTGTACAATCATGATTATTTCCCCGAGCCTTACGCGTTTAGCTACAGCGACAACCTCGTGAAGATCCCGGGGCTTGATGGTAAAGGCAAAATGGGTAAATCAGAAGGTGAAGGCAATGCTATTTTCCTGGGCGATACCCCTGAAGCTATCCGCAAAAAAGTAATGCGCGCGGTAACCGATGGCGGGCCAACCGTTGAAAACCAAACCAAACCCCAGGAGATCCAGAACCTGTTTGATCTGATGAAGGTTGTTTCATCGGCCGATACTGTGGCTCATTTTGACAACCTGTACAATACCTGCAGCATCCGTTATGGCGATTTGAAAAAACAGCTGGCCGAAGATATGATCATCGCTACCGCCCCTATCCGCGATCGTATCAACGCCATTGCCGGCGATGCCGCTTACCTGAGCAAAGTAGCCCAGCACGGTGCCGATAAGGCCCGCGAAAGCGCTGCAAAAACCATACGTGAAGTAAGAGAAATTATAGGTTTCAGGAAATTTTAATTGTCTGAATCAGGATTAACAGAATTAAAGAATTTTCAGAATTAGCTTGTAAAAGATTTTTATAATTCTGATGATTCTGTAAATTAGGAAAATTCTGATTCAGAAAATTACAACGAATAACGTATGCACATAGCTATTGTAGGAAACATAGGAGCGGGCAAAACTACCCTCACCGAAATGCTGGCCCGGAACTATGGATGGGAACCATTGTTTGAAGCTGTTGACAATAATCCCTACCTCGAAGATTTTTACAGCGACATGAAACGCTGGAGCTTTAACCTCCAGATCTATTTCCTGAACAGCCGTTACCGCCAGATAGTTGACATACAAAAAAGCGGTCGCAATATTTTGCAGGATCGTACCATTTATGAGGACGCCTATATTTTTGCCGAAAACCTGCATGATATGGGTCTCATGACTACCCGCGATTACGAAAATTATCAATCCATATTTGATAACATCACCGAGTTTATTAAACCACCCGATCTGCTGGTATACCTCAAAGCCTCCGTACCTACCCTGGTAAGCAATATACAGCGCCGGGGCCGCGAATATGAGATCGGCATCCGCCTGGATTATTTGTCCAAGCTGAACGAGAAGTACGACAAATGGATCAAAAACTACAAGCTGGGCAAGTTATTGATATTGGATAAAGACAACCTTGATTTTGCCAATAACACCGAAGACATGGCCACCATTGTTCAGCTCATTGAGCGTGAAATTAACGGGCTGTTTTAGGATGTTGTACGTTTGATGTTAACGTAATACGTCGTCTGGGCATACTTTTGAACACATGAAAATTAAATACGTAAAACTTACCACGTAAGGTACAACCTAAAAAATGAAAGTATTAGGTATTATCCCCGCCCGTTACGCGTCGTCCCGGTTTCCGGGCAAGCCCCTGATTGATATCGGCGGCAAAAGCATGATACAGCGGGTATATGAGCAGGCCAAAAAATGTACCGGTTTGAGCGAAGTTGTTGTAGCTACCGATGATGACCGCATATTTAGCCATGTAGAGGCTTTTGGCGGCGTTGCCGTAATGACGGCTGATACCCATCAAAGCGGCACCGATCGTTGCGCTGAGGTAGCCCTGGTGCATCCGGAGTACGATGTGATCATCAATATACAGGGTGATGAACCTTTTATAGATCCCGAACAGATCGGCAAACTGGCGACCTGCTTTACCGACAAGGAAACCCAGCTGGCAACCCTCATCAAAAGGATCAAAACCGAAGAAGAACTGTTCAATACCAATTCGCCCAAAGTGGTGGTGAACAAATTATCCGAAGCCGTCTATTTTTCACGCTCTGCCCTGCCACATATCCGCGGTCAGGAGCCCGAGAACTGGCTGGAGTTTTATACTTTTTTTAAACACATCGGCATATATGGCTATCGCGCCGATATATTACAGCAGATCACCAAATTGCCGGTATCATCGCTTGAAAAAGCCGAAAGCCTGGAGCAACTGCGCTGGATAGAGAACGGTTACCGCATCAAAGTTGCCGAAACCGAACTGGAAACTTACGCTGTTGATGTACCGGAAGACCTGTTGAAATTGAAATTTGATCAGTAAAAATCCTGCTTTAACGCTTCTCATCCAATAGTTCATGTACAGAAGGTTTTTCTCAAACATTATTTAAGTTGTCATTTCGAACGAACCACAAGAGAATTGAGCATTGGAGGTGAGGAGAAATCTTCTAAAAGCAGATACTCAGTTATGCTAAGCGTATAAGATTTTTCGCTATCGCTCAAGAGATAGTTTCTCCTCGCGCCACTATTTTTCCCCAGCATACTCGTTCGAAATGACATTTTCCATTAATCCTGCTCAATACAATTTAATCGTTTGATTAAAATATGGCATTCATATAACACTATGGGGTTAAACATGTAATAACTTTGCCTTTACATTAACCACACAGTGCTATGAAATCCCTATTGAAAAAAGCCGCTATCTGCATAGCTGCTACCCTATTTGCATTAGGTGTAAAGGCGCAAAGCCAGGATTATGTGATCACAACCAAAGGCGATTCAATACCATGCACTATCAAGATCCCGCTAATATCCTGCGGTGATGGTAATTATAAAACAAGCTCCAGTGCCCCGGCCATCAAGATAAAACCCGAAGAAGTTAAAGAATACTATATCAGCAAAAAAAATACCCTGTATCGCTCTGTTACTAAAGAAGGAAAAACCAAACCCGAGTTCCTACTTGTTTTGGAAACCGGAAAAATAAGTCTGTACGAAGAAGCTACCGAGGTTTATGTAAACAATACCGTTACCACGGTTACCAAATGGTACGTCAGCAAAGGCTCAGATATCGTCCGCCCTTTAAAAACCGACGATGTATTTATGTCTAAATCAAAAAAGCAGCGTAAGGGGGAGTTTACAACATTGATCAGCGATAATCAGGAGGTTTATACCCAATACACCGCCGAAAACAAATTCAGCTTTAAACGGATCAGAAACCTGGTTCAGCAGTATAATACCACAAAAAGTATTTAAAAACACCCCCAATATACCATCAAGTTAAAGGGCGTTATAAACCCCATCGGGGTAAAAGCTTTGTAGAAAAAAGTCTCGGTTTCAAAGCCAGTGCCGTAGGTACTGTACTCAGGTTGCATACCTACGGCATGCTAAATTTTATGTTTTTTTTCTACAAAGCTTTTACCCCTACGGAGTATATCCGCGCCATTGTTGGTGTTGTCACCAACAACTTATTATCATCGACCAAGCAGGATCTGTCGTAATTGCCCCCGTTATTTGTCGGTTTTTCCCTATTCTATTATCTATATTTCCCTGAGATTTGTATCGCATACAAAGCAATCATTTTAATTAAAATAAAACCAATATGGGAAAGATAGTATTATTCATGCACGCGTCGCTCGATGGCTTTGCAGCCGGTACAAAAGGCGAAATGAACTGGATCCATGTAGACGAGGAGATCTTTAATTTCGTTGAGGAAAGGATCGCGCAGACCAATACGGCATTATATGGGAGGGTAACCTTTCTGATGATGGAAAACTATTGGCCAACGGCAGCGGAGCAGCCCGGTGCAAGCAAACACGACAGGGTACACGCCGCCTGGTACAAAACCGCGCATAAAGTGGTACTATCAAATACGCTAAACCAGGCAACATTCACCAATACCACGGTACTTGGTGAGGACTATGCTGCGGCCCTTAGTAAATTAAAAGAGGAAACAACAGGAGATATCCTGTTATTCGGAAGCCCTACCACAGCACACTCCCTTTTGGCAGAAGACCTGATCGATGAATGCTGGCTCTTTGTTAACCCGGTATTGTTGGGTGCAGGGATTCCGGTATTTAAAAATATTAAAGAAAAACAGTCATTAAAACTCCTGAAAACCCATGTTTTTAGCTCAGGTGTAATTTGTCTGCAACACGAGGTGCGGCGCGAAAATTAATTAGTAAAAAAGTCTGCCTTCAACCGAGGCAGACTTTTTTGTTTCCTTCAGAACACACTCACCCATCGCCGTTGTTGGTGTTGTCACCAACAACAATCTACACGAGTAATTAACCAGAACGTATAATGTTGGTGACAACACCAACATTGGCGGAGAAGGCTTTAAAATGCATTTTATTCCTGCGCTCGTTTGCAACCACAGATGTTGGGAAGAAGAAAAAAGCGGGAGGATGTGCGATTCCCCTCTTGAGAGGGGTGGAGGGGTGTGTTTTTCTGCTTGATGAACACACCCCTGCTATTGCGCAATCCCGTGCGCCCCCTCTCAAGAGGGGAATTTTTGTCCACGCAGGGTCTCCTCTCCGAGAGACCCTGCGTTTAGCGTTGTGCAGAGAAAAACCCTTGTTTACTTATTACTCCTGTCTGTTCAGCAAAGCCGCGAATTTATTCCCATAGTCATCCAGTTGCGCCTGGTATTGCTGATGCAGGGCGGTTTCTTTATAATTTTTGGTGGTATCGGCCAGTCCGTTCAATACATATAGCTGAAACTGCACCTCATTAGGATTCAACGCTTCGGGCTTGTTCTGCAGCAGGGTATAATTATAAGCCAGCTGATCGGTCAGATAGTCATCAATCCCCTTTACATAACGGTTGGCCAGCTCCTTATCATTTAGCTTGTAAGCCACTTGTGCCAGTTGCAGTTTACGATGCGCCGAGTCGATATTGGGGTTGATATCGAGCATTTCCTGGTCAAATTTATGTAGCACATTCAGCGCCAGATCGTTCCGGCCATCCTTGATCAATCCCTGGGCCAGGTCATGGAAGGTTGTCTCCATAAAAGGATAAAACTCAGTTTTGGCCACCGGGTCAAGATTCCGGGCATGTTTAAAATTGCCGAATTTGAACTTGGTCATCACATTATTATAGGCCACCAGGCTGTTTACCTTGCCCAGCTGGTTTTGTACAGATGTATCGGCTTTAAATGGTATCAGATGATATACAAACCCTTCTTTATACAAATAAGGCTGTAAGCCGCCCATGCTCTCAGGCGAATACCCGATACTAAAGCAAATAGGCCTTTTCCAATTATTATGGGCTATAATATCCATAATGGCCAGGTTATCTTTAAATATATATTTGCCCGGGTACTTCCACTCCATTTCCTGGGTGAGTTTATCTTTTTGCTGCGCAGTTATTACGCCGTTTTTCAGCACCTCATCCGGGTTGATACTCATTTTAAAATTTTTTGTGGGCAGATAGTTCATGGTTTCGCCGCTTTGATACTGCACCTTGGTACGACTATCGTCCGAAGTGATAAAATCAAACACTTCCTTTACATCTACCGATCCCGGTATTTTGGCATCGTTGTAGGCAATTACATCGCGCGTGCCCAACCTGTATTTTTCAAATGGCATGGTTAAAGGCAGCGGAGCCGATTGGTTCATGGGCTTATCCATTTGGTGTATATACCAGTCCATCCCCAGCAAACTATTACATACAATACGCACATCGGGCCTGATGCCTTCCACCTCCTGGTCGTACCAAAGCGAATAGGTATCATTATCGCCATAGGTAAACAGGATAGCATTCTTGGGGCACGATATCAGGAAATTATAGGCCATGTCATGCGGAATCATTTTGGTGGAGCGGTCATGCGCCCCCCACTCCTGCCGGGCCAGCAGTATCGGGGCAACCAACAGACAAGTTGCCACCGATGCCAGCGCAGCACCGCGGGCGTTTACCCTGCGGCGTAAAAGATCATGAATAGCCAGTACCCCCAACCCTATCCAAATAGCGAAGGCGTAGAAGGAACCCACGTACGAGTAGTCGCGCTCGCGCGGTTGCAGGTTTACCTGGTTAACATACAATACAATGGCCAAACCGGTAAAAAACCAAAGCAGGCCGATTACAGTAGCGTCGCCCCTTCTTTTTTTGAAATGATAAACCATTCCTAACAAGCCAATAACCAATGGCAGGGCGTATAAAGGGGTATAAGTATTTGAATTGGTGATAGATTTAGGCAGATGACGCGCACCGTCAAACAGGCCCGATGTCCAGTTGCCATCCGTTGATGCAGTACTGGTTTGCCCATCAATGTCATTGTACCGACCAACAAAGTTCCATAAAAAATAGCGCCAGTACATCTGGTACATCTGCCAGCTCAGCATCCACCGCATATTATCGGCAAAAGTTGGGCTTTGCCCATCGGGCAGGTTAAGCCATTGCTTATAAAATTGTACGTTCTGGGCAAAGTCCTGGTCGCCCTCGGTGCTGTGCATACGGGGCATAATGGTGTTATGATCAAACACATAGTTTTGTTTCTTTCCGTACATCTCGTAGCGGTTGCGGCCCTTGCGGTACAAGGCGTTGCCTTCGCTCTGATCAATAACCTTGGCGTCAAACATGGGGCCGTACAGCAGCGGATTATCACCATACTGAGCTCTGTTAAGGTAATTGTTCAGGGTAAAGGCGTTATCCGGATGCGTGTTGTTCAGGTTGGTATTGGCGGTAGCACGGATAGGGATATACATAAATGACCCGTACCCAAAATAGATAAAGGCCACGCATACTAAAGCCAGGTTTAAAGCAGCTTTTTTATGTCGGATGCTATACCTGATAGCGCCAACCAGCGATGCAATGATAGCCAGAAAAACAAACGCCGCCCCGCTGCCAAAACCCAAACCCAGGGTATTTACAAAAAACAGATCGGCATAAGCAGCTATTTTGATGGTGTATTCCCTGATGCCGTATTGCACCAGGCCCAGGATCACAATGCTGATCAGAAATACTACGATGCTGCTTTTTACAGTAGGATTTTTATATCTGCGGAAATAATAAACCATAGCTATGGCCGGTATCGTAAGCAGGTTAAGTAAATGGATACCGATAGAAAGGCCCATAATGTAGGCGATGAGTACTATCCATTTATCGGCGCCGGGTTCATCAGCATGGGCTTCCCATTTCAGTATCGCCCAAAACACAACAGCGGTACATAGTGATGATAGGGCGAAAACAATAGTTTCCACAGCCGAAAACCAGAAAGTATCGGTATAGGTAAAAGCCAGCGCACCTACCAAACCGGCGCCCATAATGGCGATCATTTGTGAGGAGCTGATGTCTTGGTCTTTAGTCACCAGTAACTTTTTTGCCAGTGCGGTTATCGTCCAAAACAAGAACATGATAGTTGCCCCACTCGCCAGCGCCGAACCCAGGTTGGTAAAATAAGGCACCTTAGTAGCATTACCGAAGGATAACAGCGAAAACAATTTGCCCAGCATGGCAAACATCGGGTAACCGGGCTGGTGCGACACCTGTAAACGGTAAGCACAGGAAATAAACTCGCCGCAATCCCAGAAACTAACAGATGGCTCCAGGGTTAAAGCATAGGTGGTAAAAGCGATAAGGAGGCAAAGCCAGCCCAACAGGTTGTTGATCTTATTGTAGCGTATCATAAATAAGGTTGTAAAATTTAGTCATATGTAATTGAACACCAAGTTCGGGCTAAAGGGTTAAAAGTCCATGCACATTAACATTCCTTAACATCTTTTAACAGATTTTAACATATTGATTTTAAGGAGATAGCATATATAAGAAGTTTGTCATGCTGAGGAATGAAGCATCTATTAACCGATGTGTATTGTACATTTGTACAATGCACAAGAACATAAATAATATATTAAAAATCAGTTATTTATAAACATTATCATTCGTTATTCATAAAATAAATCACCCAAATCTTTCTCCAATTAACTAATTTTCAATACCTTGCTTACTGAAACATATTTAACCTATAATTTAAACCAACTTTAATACCTGCTTAATATTCACCTCATATTCACATCAACCTTATTTTACATGTATGTTTATTAAAAAATGGTCATGCGCTATAGCCCTGCTGGCTGTGGTAGCTGTTGGCTGTAGCAAAAAGGATAGCCCTGTAGTGCCCAATCCACCAAAGCCGCCAACATCACCCGTAAAAACAAATTATAAAAAGATTCAAATAGATTCGGTACGCAAGGTTCTTGAAATTGAAAAGTATAAAATTGTAAGAGACAGTATTTGGAAAGACAGCTTGGGCATTAGCTTTTTTGTATTAGACAGTGTTTCTGAATTTGGTGTAACTCCTAAAAATGAAGATGGGGTATATCCCGGAAGTTTATTTGCTGTTGCTGATTTAAAAAAGCTCGCTTTTACACCCATTACCAACTATGAAAAATTACCAATAACAGTATTTACCGATGCGTGGAACGTAGATAAGTTTTCAGACATCATCGTTCCTTCTAAAAAAAATGCAGACGACGCGCTATCCAAAATAATCTCTTCGGCAAAAGGGCCCCGAAAACAAATTAACGGTCAGTCTTCAGGCAAAACGGAGTTTACCGATTATACTTTAACCGCAAAATACTTGCTGGGCATTGGGGATGGGTTTGGTTCATTATTAACACCCAAACTCCAGCCGGGAACAGCTGATATTCAAAAGAAAACAGGACTCATTCTGTATTATATTACTTCCTATTATTCATACCGGACTGATGGACCAAATGACCCTTTTTTCAATAAAAACCAATATCCGGATCTGGCCGCCAGATCGGCCGTGGTCGGCGGTATTAATTATGGAAGGATCGGTATGGTTTTCCTGGAGTCCGACTCTTCGTGGACAAGCCTCAGCAGGGCAGTTACAAGATTTACAGACGATAAGGGGCAACCGACCCAAAATGATATAAGCATTCTTAAATCTGCCGCAGCACATGTTTACTACAAGGATTTAAGCGGAGAAAAGCTCATTGATCAAAATAATTTAAACGGTTATGACAGGATCATGGAATTTAAAAAGATCAACGCCTTATATAACGATAAGGATAAAGGCGTTCCCATTTCTTTTTACCTGCAGTCGGTAGCCAATTTTGGTATATATTATAATGTTTTTGTCAGGCCGCTGGTATATCGCGTCCATTAACATGGGTTGAAGAGATAGTCTGTCAAAAGGCGAGTTATACTCCCCGATATTTTGAATATATAAACAGCCCGGCTTTTCTGATCAAAAAGAAAAGCCGGGCTGTTTTGTCAAAGGAGCTAAATCCCCCAAACTTACCGTTTGGCATGTAGCTATTTAACCGTTAATTTTTAAAAACTTTTTAAAGTTTTTAAATCCATCAAAAATTTGTAAAAAAGTGTTAAAATGGGTGTTTTGAATAAAAAACGATCTGTTTTTGAGTTGCTTCCCCCCCGTTTTTGACTAAAAAAGTGTTAAAATTTAAGGTTTAAAAAGTTTTTTTAGGATAGTATCAAGTAGCGAGTATCAAGTATCAAGATTTTTAACTTCGGTAGTAAGAACACCAATAGTAGATCCAATGGTCTTGATACTTGATACTATCCTCCCCATTTTTCTGAAAAAACAAATCATGGAACCCAAAATTTTTCCTACTTTTGTATCCCGTACACAAACAATTGGTGCCGCGTAAAAAAGGTGCCATTTTACACAAAATCATGACTAAATATATTTTTGTTACGGGCGGCGTTACCTCGTCGTTAGGAAAAGGTATTATCTCAGCCTCATTAGCCAAATTGCTTCAATCACGCGGTTATCGCGTCACTATCCAAAAGTTTGATCCCTATATCAATATCGATCCGGGAACATTAAACCCTTATGAACATGGAGAGTGCTATGTGACCGAAGATGGCGCCGAAACAGATCTGGACCTTGGCCATTATGAGCGTTTTTTGAATACCCCTACTTCACAAGCCAACAACATTACCACCGGTCGTATTTATCAAAATGTCATCAATAAAGAGCGTGAGGGCGCTTTTTTAGGTAAAACTGTACAAGTGGTACCACACATTACCGATGAGATCAAAAGAAACTTTCGCATACTGGGCGAAAACGGTGAATATGATATCGTGATCACCGAATTGGGTGGTACTGTGGGTGATATCGAATCGTTACCGTATATTGAGGCGGTAAGGCAGTTCCGTTGGGAGGTTGGTTCGGCCAATTCCCTGGTGATCCATCTTACCCTGATCCCTTTCCTGGCAGCAGCCGGCGAATTAAAGACCAAACCAACCCAGCACTCGGTAAAAATGCTGTTGGAGTATGGTATCCAGCCAGATATACTGGTTTGCCGCACCGAACATCACCTGAACAACGACCTGCGTAAAAAAATAGCCTTGTTCTGTAATGTGAATATTAACGCGGTTATCGAATCGATAGATGCTTCAACCATTTACGATGTACCATTGCTGATGCTGAAAGAGCAATTAGACAAAACCGTACTGACCAAACTTAAACTACCTCACAAAAACGAGCCCGACTTGGAAAGCTGGAAAGATTTCCTGGGCCGTTTAAAAAACCCTACTGCCGATGTACGTATTGCTTTGGTAGGTAAATACGTGGAATTACCTGATGCTTACAAGTCAATCACCGAAGCGTTTATACACGCCGGGGCCAAAATGGAGTGTAAAGTAAGGGTTGAATATATTCCGTCTGAACAATTAACTCCAGAAAATGCTGTCGAAAAACTAAAAGGCTTGCATGGTGTACTGGTTGCCCCTGGTTTTGGCGAGCGTGGTTTTGAGGGCAAAATACAAGCCATACGCCATGTACGCGAAAACAATATCCCTTTCTTTGGTATATGTTTAGGCATGCAATGCGCTGTGGTGGAGTTTGGCCGTAATGTTTTAGGACTGGAAAATGCCAATAGTACCGAAATGAACCCGGAAACACCATACCCGGTGATCGGTATGATGGAAGATCAGAAAAACATCACCAACAAAGGTGGTACCATGCGTTTAGGCGCCTATGCCTGCGATATTAAAAAAGGCACTAAAGCGGCTGCCATATACGGAAAAAACCGTATTTCAGAACGTCACAGGCATCGTTATGAGTTTAATAACGAGTATCTTAAGCAATATGAAGCTGCCGGTCTTACCCCTTCAGGTATCAATCCGGAAAACGACCTGGTAGAGATTGTGGAGCTAAAAAACCACCCGTTTTTTGTAGGCGCGCAATTTCATCCCGAATTAAAATCAACAGTTGCTAATCCGCACCCACTTTTTATTAACTTTGTCGCCGCTTCGCTGGCATATGCCCGCAAGAAGTAATAGAGCAGATAAGATACCATCAGACGGTATGGATAAAAGAGCGGGTGTACCATAATTACATCTGGCCTACAGTAACATACCTGCTGATGATAACTCTAAGCTATATATAGCGGCTGGGCGTGTATGAGGATAGCCCCGATCTGCTAAATAGAGATGGAAATTTAACAGTGATGATCAAGAATTGATAAGTGATCATTCGATACAATAGATAATGGACAAAAATACATTTACAGGATTATTCCTGATCATGGCAATTATTGCTGGCTCAATTTACTTTCTGAAGCCATCTGATGCCGAACTTAAAAAAGAACGACTGGTACAGCAGCAGGACTCTATAAGAAAGGGTTTAATTAAAGCGCAGACAGCCGCGGCAAAAGCAGCCAAAACAGATACCAGCAAAGCCTATGTAGTTGACTCGGCCTTGTTAAAAAGCCCTTTTGGAGCAGCTTCTGTAGGCAGCGAAAAAGTGGTAACCTTAGAGAATAAGGACTTATTGGTAAAACTGAGCACTAAAGGTGGCAAAGTTGCTTCTGTTGAATTAAAGAACTTTAAAACCTTTGATAAAAAGCCGCTTATACTTTTCAGTGGAGATCAAAATCATTTTGGGTTAAATTTTACCGCAGGTAATACACCAATCAATACCGACAACTATTACTTTACGCCAAGCGCACCCGAACTTAAAGTTGCCGAAAAAGATTCAGCTTCGGTAACCTTGCGCTTAAGCTACAGCCCTACCCAGTACATTGATTATGTGTACAGCTTAAAGGGTACCGGCTATAAACTGGGCCTAACCATTAAGCCAACCGGGCTTGATGGCGTTATCAACAATAGCGGTAACATCAACCTGAACTGGGCAGCCAGCCTGCACAAACAGGAAAAGGATATGAAGCAGGAGCGTCAGTATTCAACCGTTTACTATTTTAATACTGAAGGGCAAGTTGATTATCTGAGCGAAACCAAAGATGATCAGAAAGACATCAGCGATAAAAAAATGGCTTGGATAGCCTTTAAACAGCATTTTTTCTCGAACGCATTGCTGGTTAAAAACAGCATAAGTCGTTCAAATTTAGCTGTATCGACCGATGTTGCTGATACTTCGGATGTTAAACAAATGAAAGCCGATCTGACCATTGCGCGCAGTGCCGATGGCAGTGTACCAATGGAGTTTTACTTTGGCCCTAACCGCTATTCTACCTTAAAAGCTCAGGGATCAGAGTTGCAAAAGCTGGTTAACCTGGGTTGGGGACCATTAAAATACATCAACCAGTTTGCCGTATTACCGGTGTTTAACTTTCTGAACCAGTTTAACTGGAGCTATGGCTTGATCATCCTGGCTTTAACCATCCTGCTTAAATTGGTATTATCACCACTTACTTATAAATCATATCTATCTATGGCTAAAATGCGTGTGCTGAAGCCGGAGATGGACGAAATTAAAGCTAAAGTTGGCGAGGATAACCCTACACTTTTACAACAGGAATATTTAAAACTGTACAAAAAGGCTGGTGTAAACCCACTGGGTGGTTGTTTACCACTGTTAATTCAAATGCCGATAGTGATCGCGTTCTTCCGCTTTTTCCCAAGCTTGTTTGAGCTGCGTGGTCAAAGCTTTTTGTGGATGCATGACCTTTCGACCTATGATTCGGTGATCACCTTCGCGCCAATAGCCGGAGTAAGCCATATCAGCTTAATGTGTTTGCTGATGACCATATCAACGTTGATCTATACTTACTTTAACAACCAGATATCGGGTGCTACAGGCCAGATGAAATACATCGGCTACATCACCCCTATCGTATTCCTGGTTACCCTGAACAGCTATCCTGCAGGTTTGAACTATTACTACTTCCTGGCCAACATGCTTACCTTTTTACAGCAATACCTGATCAAATTCATGGTGGATGATAAAAAGATCCATGCCCAGATCCAGGAGAACAAAAAGAAGCCGGAAGAAAAGAAAAAGAAATCAGGTTTCCAGGCCCGCATGGAAGAAATGATGCGCCAGCAACAACAAGCTAAAAAATAATTTTTTTGACTTTGAGACTCTGAGATTTTTGGACTTAGGACTGAAAGATAAAAGAGACAATAGAAAAGCCCTGAAAGATAAATCTTTCGGGGCTTTTTGTTACGCATCTTTCGCTGCTGACGGGCATCTGTGAGTTGACGTTAAGCGGGTGATTTTTATGCAAAAAGTGGGTTTACACTTTTTTGCATAAAAAATTCACAATAACTTTATTATCAGATACATAGCTAAATGTAAACCCTAAAAAGTGTAAACCATGTAAACCCACTTTTTACCAATTAAGTAAACCCGGGGCTATACATACATTCGTGATTGAATTATCCGCAGCTCCTTTAGCTTTATATCTTTCCTTCAAAAATAAAAAAACACTAAAATAATTAGCAAAATGTATTACATTTGAAATATGTATGCAATTGTCGATATTGAAACCACCGGGGGGCATGCCAGCGCAAATGGCATTACCGAAATTGCCATATGCATACATGATGGTAAAAAGGTGGTTAAGCGTTTCCAGTCGCTGGTAAACCCGCTGAGGGAGATACCGGTTTATATCAGCGCATTAACCGGCATTACTAACGAAATGGTACAGCAGGCCCCTCCGTTTGAGGATGTAGCCGCCGATGTTTACCACCTTATCCATGGTAAAATATTTGTTGCCCATAACGTTAATTTCGATTATTCATTTGTTCGCTACCATTTAGCCGCGGCCGGATACGATCTGCAGTGCAATAAACTGTGTACTGTACGCCTGGGCCGTAAAATATTACCTGGATTACCTTCCTATAGTCTGGGTCGCCTATGCAAGCATCTGGGTATTGATAACGAAAGCCGTCACCGCGCTGGCGGCGATGCCGAGGCCACTGCCGAGCTGTTTACCCTGTTGTTGAACAGCGATACGGAAGGACATATTAAAGGAGCGCTGAAACAGGGCTCTAAAGAGCAGCTGCTCCCTCCTAACCTTCCTAAAAAAGATATCGACCAATTGCCGTACATGCCGGGTGTATATTATTTTCATGATCAAAAGGGGAAAGTAATCTATGTAGGTAAGGCTAAAAGCCTTAGGAAGCGGGTAAGCAGCCATTTTACCGGTAATAACCCGGGATTGCAGCGACAAGAGTTTTTACGGAACATACACCAGGTAACTTACCAGGTTTGCGGCACCGAACTGATTGCTTTTGTATTGGAGGCCATCGAGATCAAACGCCTGTGGCCTAAATATAACCGCTCCCTGAAACGATTTGAGAATGCTTACTGTCTGTATGCCTTCGAAGACCAGCGTGGCTACCTGCGCCTTGCAGTGGATAAATACCGCAAATACAGTAACCCGATATATACCTGTAACTCACTGCTTGATGGATACAACCTGCTTAATAAACTTATTGAGGGTTTTGAGCTATGCCCTAAGCTGTGTTTTATCCAGAAAAATAATGACCCTTGCGCCAGTGTAGCGGGCATATCCTGCGCCTGCGAAGGCATTGAAACTGTGGATGATTACAACCATAAAGTAAATACCGCTATTGACCAATTAAAGCAGGCCTTACCTACCTATGCCATCCGCGATGAGGGCCGCACAGGTGATGAACATAGCTGTATATTGGTTGAAAAAGGACAGTTTTATGGCATGGGTTATATCTCCCATTATTTTGATGCCGATAATATCCAACAGCTCAAAAACTACCTGACCCCATACCCGGGAAATGATTACATCAAGAATATCGTATCTAATTATGCCAGCCGCTATCCGGATAGGATGGTGGTGTTTGCTTCTTAAACAAACCACTCTGAATTTCATAATTAACAATTAATTATCTCAAAAATTAATCCCAGCCACACAATGAAGGTTTTTCAAGGTTATATATTGACACGCCTATTAAAACATTTATAAAATGGATAGTATTAATCAACAACAGCCGGAAGATAATTTTAAGAATCTTGGTGGCCCGGAAGCTATAGCCAAGATTAAAGAACTGGTTGACAGTGCTAAGAGCTGCTTTTTTTTAAGCAATATCAAAACAGGTATTCCTGCTTCTGTACGTCCTATGGCGGTACAAAAAGTAGATGAAGATGGTAACCTTTGGTTTTTAAGTGCCAAGGACAGTCATAAAAACAGCGATCTGATTAAAGACCCTATGGTGCATTTGTTGTTCCAAGGCTCTGCTCACTCTGATTTTCTGAATATTTATGGTATTGCTACTGTAAATGACGATCAGAATAAGATCCATGAACTTTGGGAACCTATATTAAAAACTTGGTTTACTGAAGGTGAGCAAGACCCACGTATATCTGTAATTAAGGTTGAACCCACCGAAGGCTATTATTGGGATAATAAACACGGCAACGCCATAGCCTTTGTAAAACAATTGGCAGGTGCTGCTATAGGAAAAACATTGGATGATTCGATTGAGGGGAAATTAAATGTAGATTAAGAAAAAGGGGTTAAGTAAGCACTTAACCCCTTTTCAAATCGGTATAGCTAAGTATTAGCTCTTTATTACTCTTTGTATCTCGTCCAGCTTCATCAATGCTTCAACTGGGGTTAGCGTATTTACGTCAAGGTTATTCAGCGTATCACGGATTTTCACCAACACCGGATCATCTATGGAGAACATCTGCATCTGCACAGCTTGCTTTTGCACTTTTCGGATACTCTCCTTGATATGCTCGCCGCCGGTACGCTCGTTTTCCAGTTTCTTCAGGATCTCATTGGCACGGGTGAGCACTTTTGGCGGCATACCAGCCAGTTTGGCCACATGGATACCGAAACTATGCTCGCTGCCGCCTGGTACCAGCTTACGCAGAAAAATGATCTGGTGGCCAACCTCTTTTACCGAAACATTAAAGTTTTTGATGCGGTTAAAGCTGTTGCTCAATTCGTTCAGCTCGTGATAGTGGGTAGCAAACAACGTTTTGGCTTTGGCCGAAGGGTGATTATGCAAATACTCGGCAATTGACCAGGCAATGGAAATACCATCATATGTTGATGTACCGCGACCGATCTCATCCAATAGGATCAAACTGCGATCTGACAGGTTATTCAGTATGCTGGCCGTCTCGTTCATCTCTACCATAAAGGTTGACTCACCGGATGAAAGGTTATCCGATGCACCTACACGGGTAAATATCTTATCCACCAAACCAATAGAAGCTGATTTAGCAGGCACAAAACAACCCATCTGGGCCATTAGTACAATCAAGCCGGTTTGCCGTAACAAGGCCGATTTACCCGCCATGTTGGGGCCGGTAATAATGATGATCTGTTGCGACTCCGAATCGAGGTACACATCATTGGTGATGTACGACTCGCCCAGTGGCAGGTTCTTTTCGATCACAGGGTGACGTCCACCCTTGATATCCAACTGTTTGCTATCGCTTATTTCGGGCTTTACATAATAGTTTTTGATCGATATGGTAGCAAAGTTAAGCAGCACATCCAAACGGGCTATCAGCTGTGCATTCAGCTGTATGGGTTTAATATATTCAGTAAGCGCATATAGCAGATCGTTATATAAACGTGTTTCCAGTGCCAGTATTTTTTCTTCGGCACCTAATATCTGCTCTTCGTATTCTTTTAGTTCGGGGGTAATATAGCGCTCGGCATTCACCAAAGTTTGCTTACGGATCCACTCCGATGGCACTTTATCACGGTGGCTGTGTGTAACCTCCAGGTAATAACCAAATACGTTATTGAACGATACTTTGAGCGATGGAATGCCTGTTGCTTCGGCCTCACGCTTTTGTATCTCCAGCAGGTATCCTTTACCCCCAAAGGCTATCTTACGCAGCCTGTCTAACTCTTCATCGATCCCCTCGTTCATTACTGATCCTTTTACTATCATAACCGGTGGCTCAGGATGCAGCTCTTTTTCTATCTTTTCGCATATCAGCACACAGGGGTTAAGCTGTTCGCCAATAGCCCGGAGTGGCTGATTCTCTGATGTTTCAGCTATTTTTTTGATAGAACCGATAGCCATCAACGCTTTTTTTAGCTGGCATACCTCACGCGGATTGGCTTTTTGCAAACCAATTTTAGAAATGAGCCTTTCCAGGTCGCCTATCTGGCGGATGTATTGCTGCAGCTCCTCACGCAGTTCCTCCTGCGCTATCAGGTATTCCACTACACCCAGGCGGTCGTTGATCGGTTTTATTTCTTTCAGCGGCATCACTATCCACCGACGCAGCAAACGTGCTCCCATGGGTGAACTGGTTTGATCAAGCACATCAACCAGGGTCTTAGCATTCTCATTAGCAGAACCAATTAACTCCAGGTTGCGGATACTAAACCTGTCGAGCCACAGATATCTATCTTCCTCAATACGGGATATAGATGATATATGCTGTAGATTACGATGTTCGGTCTCGTTGAGGTAGTGGATAGCCACACCTGCGGCGATAATACCCAGGTTAAGTTTATCAATACCAAAACCTTTGAGCGATTTTACACCGAAATGCTTTAACAGCGTTTCGTTGGCATAATCACCGCTGTAGGGCCATTCGTCAAGCGCATAGGTATAAAAACGATCGCCATAGGTATCCTTAAAATCCTTGGAGCGGCTTTTGGGGTAGATAACCTCACTTGGCGAAAAACTTTGCAACAGCTTATCAATATAATCGCTGTTACCCTGGGCAGTCATAAACTCCCCCGTCGAAATATCAATGAGGGCAATGCCTATGGTATTTTTTTCAAAATGAAGCGACGCCAGGTAATTATTGGTCTTTTGGTGCAGTATATTGTCATTGGTAGCCACACCAGGGGTAACCAGTTCCGTAACTCCCCGTTTTACAATAGTTTTGGTAGTCTTTGGATCTTCCAGCTGATCGCAGATGGCTACACGCTGACCTGCCCTAACCAGTTTTGGCAGATAAGTCTCTAATGAATGATGCGGAAAGCCAGCCAGTTCGATATGCGTGGCGGCCCCATTGGCCCGGCGTGTGAGCACAATGCCCAGGATACCCGATGCTTTAACGGCATCTTCGCCAAAGGTTTCGTAAAAATCGCCCACACGAAATAGCAGCAGAGCTCCGGGATACTTAGCCTTTATGGCGTTGTATTGCTGCATTAAGGGGGTTTCTTTGGTAGTGTCTTTAGCCAAGCGGTTACTCCTTTTATTAATCGGGTAAAGTTAATGCATTGGCTGCGCATTTACGGGATTGTGGAAAAGTTACAACGTTGTGGATATTATCAAAACAGAGGTCAATGAGCATCAGATCATTCCTCATAAACAGCACTCAAACACATTAATAATATCTGCCCGGAATTATACGCTCAACCCACCAGGGTTTTCTGATCAGTAAAAGGAGGCATAGTTTTGATTTTAACCGCTATGTAGCGTTCTATAATATCATTATAAATTTCCTTATCACTGCCCGCTATCAGATCAGTAGTTACACAAATACAACTGTTCCGGATACCCTCGCCCTTTACAGTAAAAAAGATCGACATACCCTGCCCACGCATTTTCCCACAGCTGATGTCTGTAACATCTTCCCAATAAATAACTTTGTTTTCAATATGATAAATCAACTTTTCATGGTCGATCTGCAAAGCGGCTTTATCTTTCAGATCGTAAGTAAAGCATTGCCTGCAATAATATACAGCTATAGCACTAAGAACAGCTATCACCGGCAAAACACCAGGCCAATTATAAGCGTTAATATCAACAACACATATAAACGCAATAGCAAAGGGTATAATGATACCAACAAGCCATAGGGCTTTACTACATTTATAAGTAATGACGTTCATTTCAGGTTTTACGGTAATACTAAAATAAAAAAATTATTGAAAAATAAAAAAATATTAATGTCAATAATACAGTTTTAAATATTAGCTCCTATCAATTGGTTTACAAGTACATATACGATAGGCATTGCACATCGGTTTGCTCGTACAAAACTTTTTTTCCAACTTAATTTATACCCTTAATCACAAACAACTTTTGCCAGATACTGTTAAAGCTAAAAATTTACCTTATGAGCAATTTAAGACTACTAAGCGAGGAACAAAGTAACCGGATCAGGCTTTTTTATAAAACCGGTTTCCCTATCGGGATTATATTTATACTCGCGTTCGGTATCCCGATAAGTATTGTTGCAGCTGCTTTTGCGGGTATTATAGCGGCCATGGCTGTACTGCTTTTAATTGCCGTGGGTATTTATCTTATTGTCAAAAAACGAAATCAAAAAATAGCTCATGCCCTGGAGGTATATCAATACGGAACCGAAGAAGATATATATTTCGATTCCATAGAACTAAACTATAGCTACGAAGTAAATGGCCGGCCGCAACAGATCATTAACATACGACGCCGTGACGAGCTAATACAGGTTAAAACCTTCAGCAACAGAGTTTGTGATGCTTTCAGATTACCATCGCAAAAGGCCTACTTTTATGACCGGTACCCTGAGATTGTTTTGCCCTCTTCTATATTTTATACCGCTTTTGATAACAAACAAGATCCTCCTCAAAAAACCAGGAGCGTAAGCATTTAACCTCTTCTTACATCGCTCCAAAACTTTTTAAACCTTAAATTTTAACACTTTTTTAGCCAAAAACAGGGTAAAAACATTTCACTTTTGGGCATTTTAACTAAATTTTAACGCCATTTTAACACTTTTTAACAAATTTTTGATGGGTTTTAAAAGCTTTAAAAAGTATTAAAATCCAATTCCTGATTTCCTGATACGGAGCCTTATTTCCAATTTCATTTGGAATTCCAATTCTTTATTAATTACTTTGAATTACAAAGTACTTTTTAATGACAAAATCATATCGATATTTTTCACCCGCACTATTGCTTTTATTATTGGAGGCTATAATTGCCAGGTACGTGCATGACAACATCATCAGGCCGTATGGCGGAGATTTCCTGGCCGTACTATTTCTTTATTGCCTCATCAAAAGTTTTTTTAATATGCCGGTGCTTAAAGCCGCGATATACGCTCTGCTGGTAGCTTACACTATAGAAGTTTCGCAATATTTTCATCTAACCCACTTGTTGGGATTGCAAAATTCAAAAATCATCAGGCTGCTTTTAGGCAGTTCCTTTTCATGGATGGATATCCTATGCTATACCTGCGCCTTTGTACTTATCATCATCATTGAACAATGCCGAACCCAGCCAGTTGCAGGCGGGCAAAAAATCAGAAACCCTAAAAAATTAAATCATGGAATATTTTGTAGATGAGCGTTCTATAGTACGTAAGATCTGGGGTAAAGCCGATACCATCCTGTTTATTTTCGCGGGAGCTGCGGCTGAGTTTTCCCTGAACAAGGCAGTCGACTGGCTATATTTTACCGGTAAACTACCGGCCGATCCGCTGGCCAGGCTGTTCTCTACTGTAGCCTATTCACGCCAGATCATTTTTTCGGAACGCGACGCGGCTCTGCGGGCTATTGACCAAATTACGGCCATTCATCGGGGTGTTGAAGCCGGCCGGGGAACACAGATACCCGACTGGGCCTATCGGGATGTGTTATTCCTCCTGATCGACCTTTCTATCAGTTCCTACGAACTGCTGGAACGCCCCCTTACCTTGCTGGAGAAAGCCCAGACTTTTGCCGTATTTAAACGCGTGGGCACCCGGATGCAGCTTACCGGCTTGCCTGCCACCTATTCGGAATTTCTGCATATGCGCCGCGAGCACCTGCGGCAAAACCTGGTTCGCAGTGAGTTTACTGCCGACCTGTACCGGCAATACCGCCGTCATTTGGGTGGCGCACGTTATCAGGTACTCAAACAGGCGCAATTACTGGTGACACCACAAGAGGTTCGCAGGCATTTACAGTTAAATACCGTAGCCTGGTTACGACTTGTACTATGGGGGTACAAATTTTTAAAACTAATAAGGCTGAACTCTTTTTTACGCGATGCGCTGCTGCCCGCGACCTATAAATCACAAATTTTAAGTATGGAGTCTTGAGTCTGATTTTTAATACCGCGCAAAAAACAATCTTCATTATGGACTTTCAACCTAAACCTAACCGAAGACTTCGGGCTCAAGGCTCCAGACTTAAAATTGATCATTTTCTCACATTTGTTAAGCAGGAAGCCTTATCCTGCCTGTTCCCGGTATTGGTTTTTGCGATGCTGGCAGTTTCGCATTTATTTAAGCCGGTTATCCCCCGGTATGATTTTATGCTGATAGCCTGCGTATCGATACAAATCATCATGTACTACACCAAAATCGAAACCAAAGACGAGGTATTGGTGATCTGTGTGTTCCATCTCCTGGGCCTGGGGATGGAACTGTTTAAAGTACATTATGGCTCCTGGGCCTATCCGGAGTTTGCCTATACCAAAGTTTTTGGCGTGCCTTTGTACAGCGGTTTTATGTACGCCAGCGTAGCCAGTTACCTATGCCAGGCCTGGCGAAGGCTTAAACTCAACATCATTTACTGGCCACATCACCCTACAGCCCGCATTATAGGGGCGCTTATCTATCTTAATTTTTTCACCAATAAATTCATCTATGATGTGCGTTACCTCATCGGCTTACTCATCCTTTACTTTTTCTGGCGATCGGTAGTAATATTTGAGCTGAAAGGCAAGCTTTACCGCATGCCTACCATCCTTTCATTCCTGCTCATCGGCTTTTTTATATGGCTGGCCGAAAACATAGCCACCCTGCTCGGCGCCTGGAAATATGCATACCAGCATCATGGCTGGGCCATGGTGAACTATCAAAAAATAAGCTCCTGGGGCTTCCTGGTGATCGTGAGCTTTATTATTGTAGCCGAATTAAAGATGTTGAAAAGCGGAGCTAAAAAGCCGGTTCCGCTCCTTGCAGATGCAGTGCCCCTTTAGCGTAACACTTGCGTTAATGGAGAATATTCTATTAAAAAGTGGGTTTACATGGTTTACACATTTAATGGTCAAAACCTATTTAATGTATTCATAATCAAATATTTATAAAAATTTAGCCATTAAAAAGTGGGTTTACATGTAAACCCACTTTTTATACTTAGGGGCTACAAATGCCGTCTCCTGCTGCCGCAAGCATTCGGATCTCCTTTTTATTTTATTACGGGTTTAAAAACGATTGGATTAACTTCATACACGGCGCCACAATGAATAGTGTGGAACATTTCTGTATATTCTTCAACGCCTTCTTCTAAAATCCTATCCCTATTGTTACAAATTTCATCAGCCATTCCACTATGCGAACGCTTGGGATTATTTTTATTGATAGTTAAATACCCATAAAATTTGCCATTCCTATCCAATACCTGCGGCGGATATTTCGCATTGATATTAAACGACGAGTAATCACTCGTTTTACTGCCATAAATACCGTTTTCATTCCATATAGATTTGGCGCTATGCGTAGCGCCATAATCACTGAATTGACTCCATATCGAGTTTAATTCATCATTCTCGATATAGCTAAGGTAACCTAAAAACTGATCGTGATTTTTACCACCGTACAATTTTAGCTTGGGTTGCGCATTGATGTTAAATGCTATAACAAGCTGTAATAAGATGATAACGGCCAGTGATTTCATGAATTGATTCCAATGTAATTCTACAATATTTATTTATCCATTGCTCCTGCTGCTACCACAAGTGTCTCGCGTGTGGTCATATGCATGGAATTAAACCTGTCTTTTATTTCCTCCGGACTTGCTGAATTTGATTTTCGTTACTTATCTCTATAGTTGGTTTTCCCTTATACTCAAATACTTTCCCGGTCACTTTTACTAATCTGTTTTTGCCTTTAAGCAAAAAGTCCGGTTCGAATTTATTGATATTGTTTTCTCCTCTGATCATGATCGTAAAATCCTGATTAGGATAATCGGCTCCCATAATTAACAAAACCATATTATTGTCAACAATTCTATTTACAATACTCCCCATGGTGATTACCGATTTGTTGTAATATTTTGCGAGGTCTTTGGAGTTTGCCTGTATTAATCCTTTTATCTCGAAGGCACTGTTATCAGGCTTTGCAATTATCACGTCGGGGAGCGATGTGATATGTGTTGTTGGATTAATAAAGTCAACCTCATGCATCATATATCCTCCCCTATTGGGTTCAATCAGAAAAATGGCATAATCGCGTCTATCAGTAGTATCAATCCGTTTTGATGTAACTATTAAAGTACGAATGCTGGTTAGCTTTATGGTGTTTAGCTTTTTCTTATCAAGAAAGATCCCATTATCTTTTCCCTCAATATTATAAAAAAAGGTTGGTTTCCCGCCATACCTAAGACAGGAGCATTCTATAGTGTAATTTTTATATATTGAGTTTTTTTCACTATTGATACTCCACATCCGATTGGCAGCAGATGTTTTAGCGGTATCGAGTAAATAGAATAAGGAATCTATTTTTTTATTTTCTTGTGCGAACGCATTAACTGAAACAAAGAATAAGATAATAAAAAGTAACTTCTGCATGTTAAAATGATTTATTGTGACTAATTACAACCGCTCGTTGGTAATTTATCTATAGTAGCATTCAAATTTGTTATATTAAAAGTATTAAGATCTGCCGCTGTGATGCTATACTTTGTTAACAATGAGTTGAATTCCGTTTGTAGTTGTGCTTGTTGAGCCGAAGTCCCGTCCCTTCCATTATCTAATCCAAATAGTGTGGCCATTTGATATTCCTTATCTGTATGTGCTCCATTATCCCATGTTTTTAATGCAGTTACAGCTTTATCAAAATAATCAGCTATCATATCAAGATGGTTTGAGTAATTAGGAGGAAGACCATTTAAAGCTATCCATGTATCGATTCCATAAAACCAAGAATCACCCGTAGGATACCCATGTGTTATCCCATCTACCCCAGTATTAACGCTATAATTAATATAAGCATGTAAAGTTTCGTGTATAGCTGCAGCTGCTATTAATAATCGGGAGCTATTTTTTAGCATACTGCTATTAAGTGTAATAATAGAGGATTGACCTATACCAGAAGTTGGGTCGAGGCTAGTGTGACCTAATTCAAAAGTTCCACTTGATGAAGTTGACCAAGACAAAGCCCCATCCTGCCAAGTTAGATCCGGTTTACTTGTTTTTGTAAATGCCGCCACTAAATTTGTATAAACCCCACATTCTCCTAAGTTATTTATAATCAATTTTACCGCACAAGGAAAATGTTTAGCTAAACTATCAGTTTTAATAGTAAAAGGCGTATTTGAATTCACTGTACACGGATTACTTGATGGAGGCTCAGGTGGGGGGAAGCCCGGGTCCGGTGATCCCCATGGCGGGTTCGGATCAACAATATTTACCTGTTTGGTACTATTAACCGCTGTTTTGCCCGGTGAAACAGCATGTACGCCGGCACAAGGGTCAAATGGGCTGCCGGTAACGGTTCCGGAACCGTCTCCACTATTGCCACCGCCGCCGCCGCCGCCACCTGTAGGTACATAAACCTGTTTACAATCCACACCGGTATAAGTTGCTATAATGTAGGTACCCGTTTGGTCCCATAAAGAAATGGACCATGCATCGCACTGCTCTACAAACATATTGGTTTTTATGGCCTGTACCTGTTTTGATCCATCAGTATTACCAGAAGACGATGCCTGGGTTAACAGGCGACCGGCGAGCGCCCCATTTTTATAAAACCATCCGCTTACTATTTTACCGCCCGGGGTAAAATACAATACTGTTCCGCCAAAGTCATCATCCTTTTTGTTGTATTTATTATTGCTGAGTTTTGCCGGGTTATTTTTGATGTAGGCAGAGTCGGCTATTACCAGCATGATAAATGCGCGGTAGTTTTCGCCCTGTTTTAAAATGAGGTAGGACAGTTTACTGTACTCTTTTTTAAAGTATTCATTGGTTTGCAGGTTTTTCAAATCGGCCTGTACAGGGGCAGCCGGGTCAATCGGTATCTCTAAAACGTCGTCGCTAAACCGGTGATAGCCTACAGCACTACCCCAATCAGCTTTTGTATTTTTTGCAAAATTTAAGGGAGTATAATCATCGGCAGCCGGGGCGCTATTGATTGATTTAGATCCGCCAGCGGCCAGGTATGTATTATTATACCAGTTTTTGGCCTGCAAAACAACCGGATCGGTAATTGCGGGTTGCTGTTGTTGCGTGTGCGAATCTTTTTTACAGCTATTGATGATCACAGCAATTAAACAGGCAGCGGCAAGTAATAGCAGGGGCAGTTTTTTGAACATAGGTTTAGGTATTAGATCAGACAGTTTCTTAGTTAATTAATACCCCAATATGTACTTAATATTTTTGCACTGCAATAGGTGAAAACACGGTATTTGAAGTTTCGTGCCTCCTTGGCTGGAGCGTTGATCATCCTATTCCTTAAACCCCTTCCTCCCCTTCCCGAGGGAAGGAATCGCACAAGGCTTTGGCTTTTGAACAGCATGGCGGCAGGCTCCTACACACGAGTCTTCGACAAGCTCAGACTGACAGGCCTACTTTATTTGTGATTTCTGCAATAACCCTTCCATGGACTATCGACTATGGACCATGGTCTATAGACTATCAACCCCAAACCTATCTGTAACATTTTTGATGCCCGGCCAACTGCCATAATAAGCCCGGATACCTTGCCGTTCCTGTTTAAACCAATTCGCTATACAACATGAATAAACCATACAGCCAGGTTAAAATACGATACAATACCGATAGCAATGGCCAGGATCAGTGCTGGCGCCTTATTCTTGATGGCGACGAAATACTGGTAGAATCGGTACAGATCAACGCGCCGGTTTGTACTTCCCGGGACTGGATCGAATCGGTTGGCAAATTTAAGCACCACATATCCGTAAGCAATTGCCACGTGCAGATCGATACGGAAGGAGCCGCGCTGATCACCGCTAAGCTTTAATTCGCCGCCAGTCTGCGGTTTACTATCCTGTCGGCATAATCCTGGATGAGGGCTTTGCAGTCCATCACGCCCTTTTGCATTTCGGGATTAAGCTGTCCACCAGCCAGGTTTTTCTCTAAACCTTTATCGGTAACTGCGAATATGCCGGTGATATTTTTTCCATCAAACAGGTAGGTATAATTACCCTCCATCAACTGGTAGATATTGCCCAGGGAATTGATGATCCTCGGTGTTTCGGTTGGCAGGTTGCTTACCAGGCTGCGCCCCCATGACCTGAATGGCTTGTTATAGCCTATCAGATCAACTACTGTTGGATAGATATCCATTTGCGAAGCCAGGTCTGTACGCACGCCCAGGAGCTTATAAGCGCTATTGGCGCTGTAAAACAGAATGGGCACTGCAAAGCGGTTTACCTGTTTGCTGTATTCTGGATAGTAGGTTTGGCTGGTATGGTCGGCAGTGATCACAAATATGGTATTCTGGAACCAGGGCTGCGTTTTGGCATAATTGAAAAAGATGCGCAGGGAATTGTCGGTATACTGAACGCATTTGTCAATAGCCAGCGGGCCGCCTTTAAACCTTGTCTTATATTTTTCGGGCAGTTGGTAAGGATCATGTGACGACAGGGTGAACAGCGTAGCCATAAAGGGCTGTTTTTGCTGTGTAAGCGTGCGCCCCATAAACTGGAAAAAATGCTCGTCCCAGATACCCCAGATGCCGTCAAAATCTTTATCATTATTGTATTCTGTACGACCGTAATAGTGTTGATATCCCAGGATACTGCCAAAACCCTGGAAACCCATTGAACCGTTTGCCGCACCGTGAAAGAACGAAGTCTGATACCCCATGCTATCACAAATGGATACTACCGACTGGATCTTTTGCTTGGCATAAGGCGATGAGGTAAAAGCATTCTGAAACGATGGGATGCCCGCCAATACCGACGACATGGCGTGGATGGACTGCCTGCCCGTAGCATAGGCATTGGTAAATATAAGGCTGCTGTTGGATAGTGAATCTAAAAACGGGGTGTATGATTTAAAGCCTGGGATGTTTACATCGCGGTTCATGCTGCCCCAATATTCGCGGGCCATACTCTCCAGTATAATGATCACCACATTGGGTTTACTGGCCGGATGCGAATTGTATTGTTTTAACGGCTTAAGATTGGTGGTTATATACGCTTCGTCTGTCCAGTGCTGGAGCTTGTAGTTGTTGCTGTGTAAGGTCCTGAAAACAGAAAAAGGGGTATTGAGCACAATATCGCCCTGGTTGGGTATGGTAACGTGTTTATAGGCATCCACCATGTTGATAGGCCGTGTACTATGCGCGAAATCGCCCCGGATACCGCCAATAACAAGTGTGAGAAAAATAAGGAATGAGGCTACAGATGACAGGAAATATACTTTCCTATCGGTTACCCCGGCTGGTTTTACCTTTACCTGCTTGTACAACCCAATCCAGCAAAATGAGCACAGTATAAACAGGAGGATCACATACCAGTATGCTTCGGAAAAATGGGTAAACAGCAATTTCTTGTTATTCTCATCGGCCAATACATCCAGCGTTGCTTTGGTTGAGCGTACCTGGCTAAAGCGATAGTAAATAATATCAACAAAGTTGGTGGCATAGGCCAGCAAATTGGTAACAAAATACAGGATAGCCATACCCTTTTGAAACCCGGGCCGCGTGTTTACAGTTAATGGCAAAACACTAAGCACAATAAATAGGCTATTGATATACAACAAGGCCGTAGTATCAAAGGCTATACCGTAGTAGCATAACTTAAGCAGCGCCCAAAGGGTATCAACCGCAAACAGGTGCGTATTAAAAGCAAAAAACAACACCCTTGCTATAAAATAAAACAAATACCCCAAAAACAGCCTGTATAAAAGCACCTTATATTCGGCTAACCTTAATTTATTTTCCATGAAAACACATTGCTTTTAGTTTCTCCGGCATCAGGTCGACGGGGTATTATGATCGATCTGTATATATACCGGGAACTTTTAAAAAGCGGAAAATAAAAAAAATCAGACTAACAATTGCTTAATATTAAAATAACATTCATTTAATGACATTAGATTAGCAATAACATAGCCGAAAAAACTGTTATGCTGAGCTCTATGATAAAAGCAAAAAGCTTCTGATTAAGCATTCATCTTTAATTCCCTCCCCACGGGAGGGGGGTGTAAGGATTGTGTAGTAACAGGGAGGGGTTTATGCCGCATACAAGGCGAACAAACCCCTTCCTCCCCTTCCCGAGGGAAGGAATCGCACAAGGCCCTGGCTCTTTTGATGGCTGTGATGCTCAGCTCCGTCGAAGCATGGCGGGTTGGGCCGCTGCGCGTGCCCCTTCGACAAGCTCAGGGTGACAGGCCATTTAGAGAGACGCATGTGATACGTCTCTACGTTTATTTTTTATAGAGACACATCACATGTGTCTCTTTTACTTGTTATTTATCCAGATCCTGTTCAGCCATAATTCAGCCTGTTCTTTTGAATCGGCTTTTAAAGTGATCTTGTAAAAACCTTCTTTGGGGAAATTGAACGTGCCTACCCTATCGTTCACAAACTCATCGGTATAACTGTCATGCGGTTCTACCACCACTTTTCCTGTTGGTTTTAATGATGCCGACAGGTTTTGATCACCGGCGGTAATTTTTACCGGCGTGGCTGTTTTTGAATTGTTATGGTAGGATATATCGGCGTTATAAGCTCCGGCAGCGGGTACATAAACCTGCCAGGTCAGCAAGCCATCATTGTTAATGATCAGGTGCGAGGGGCGTACGCCATCAAACGCTTTTTTTTTGTAGGCTGATGTTTTTTCTGATAGATTATCACCGGTCAGCGCTAATCCTCCGAATGTTGATTCGGCTACCGTCTTTTCATCCAACGCAAGTGGTTGCGCATATTGCAGCGCGATCACCGATACAAAATGATCCCCGGCAGCATCCGGCAATTGGATATGGGTATACGGGCCCGATTGCGTAAAGTTTAGGGCAACCTTACCGGCATCGGTTATCAGCTCGGCTTTTTCGGGTTTCGACAGGATGCCGGTTAATCGTAATACTTTGTCCAGCGGCCAGTTGTACACCTGCAGGTAAACCATCTGTTTGCCATCCAGTTTCTTTGTGGTTATCCGTCCCCAGTCGTGCTGATCTGGGCGTAACTGAAGCCCGGTGCAGCCATAAATCGATTCACCGTTTTTGGATAGCCAGGCGCCCATATCATCCAACCGGGTTTTGTCTTCGTAAGGCACATCGCCATTTGCCCGCGGACCGATGTTTAAGGTAAATCCACCGTTAAGGCTTACGTTACCTATTAACGATTGCAGTAACTGACTGGTAGATTTATATTCATTCTCCAGCGCGTTATATCCCCATGAGTTGGCAATGGTGCCCGATGTTTCCCACGGATGATCGGTGTAAGCGGCGCCCAGCTGGTTATCGCCCATGGTTTCGAAACTAATACCCGGGTAACTTGCCGGAAAACCCAACCTTGAATTGATGAGACAGGCCGGTTGCAGCTCGTGTATCAGTTTAATAACCTGGTCAAGCTGTTCTTTTTTTACAATGGTGGTTTTATAATCAACCCACATATCAAACCAGATCATGGCAATGTCGCCATAGTTGGTAAGCAGTTCGCGCAGTTGAGGCAAAACCTTGCCCTGCCAGTATTTATTGTATTGTTCGTCGGTAACGCGGCCGGTTATTTCCTGGTTATGATCCCAGCCGTCAGGGTGTTCCCAATCCAACCAGTGCGAATAATAAAAGCCCAGCTTCATGCCGTGTTTTTTGCAGGCGGCGGCCAGTTCTTTCAATACGTCGCGGTTGGTACCACTCAATTTACTTAAATTGTTGTCGCTTACTTTGGAGTTCCATATCGCTATACCATCATGGTGTTTGGCGGTGATGAGGATATATTTCATTCCTGCTTTTTTGGCCTGTAATACCCACTGTTCGGGGTTTATCTTATCCCAATCAAAGCGTTTGGCCAGTTGCACATATTCCTCTTCGGATATGCGGTTACGGTAGCGGATCCACTCTGCATAGTTATTTCCGTTTCTGAGGCGCTCGCCTTTCCATATCCCTTCGGCCGCGCTGTACAATCCCCAGTGAATAAACATCCCGAAACGGGCATCGGTAAACCATTTAACTTTTTCGCTATCATTTGATACTTGTTGAGCGTTAACAGTACAAATGGAAAAGAATAATAATAAAGAAAGTAAAGTACGTTTCATCATTTTACTGAGGGGATATTTTGTTTAACAATCAGGCACGTTTATAATGGTTTATAAAAGTACAGATCGTTCACACCTTAAAATTTCAGGTATTTATCATTTGATTGAGCGAAATTGGCACAATTCAATTATTCAGGACACCTTATCTGAACTTTCCCGGTTTCCGGAATGCGGAATTATGCTTTGTATGTGGTTTGTTTACAAACCTTAAATATACGTTTGCACATCCGGGCTTATTTTATCCAGGTAAATATCCGGCTGGATGATCACAAAATGGATCAAACCGTACTCATCCTTTACCCGGTTGCGGATTCGTGAAATGGCTTCATTGATCTGTGCGGTATCCAGATCGGGTTTAAAAGCGATGATGAGCATCAGCAATATTTCGCTTGGCGACTGATAAGTTGACAGGATATGCATCAACTTTAATACATCGTCATCATGCTCCACAATTTCGGTGATGCGGGCCTTGGTTTGTTGGCTTATCCCCTCGCCCATCAGCAAACTGCGGCTTTCCCGTGCCAGTATAACAGATACGCCAACCAATAACAAACCCACCAGTAAGGAGGCTACACCATCCAAATAATCGAGGTGATAGCGGTGCCCGATGAATAAACAGATCATCACGATAAACAAGCCGATAACCGCGGCCCCATCTTCAAAAAGCACCAGGAAAGTTGATGGATCCTTACTATTGGTGATAGCCTGCCACCAGGTTTGATCGCCCCGCAATTTATTAAACTCCTTTGCCGATATCACAAACGATGTACCCTCAAACAAAACCGATGAGCAAAGTACAATATAACTCCACATAGGGTTACCCGGCACATCGGGAGTGATGATGTGGTTGATACCCTGGTAAATGGAAACACCGCCACCCAGGCCAAAAATGAGTATAGATACGATGAACGAATAAAAATACAATTCCTTGCCATAACCAAAGGGATGCCTAGTATCGGGTTTCTTTTTGCTCCGGTACAAACCCAGTAAAAGCAGCAGTTGGTTTGCTGTATCAACAAGCGAGTGTACGCCTTCAGAAAGCATGGCGGCGCTGTTACTTATGGCACCCGCCGCAAATTTGGTAACCGCAATAAGCAAATTGGCCGCAAGCGCACTGTAAATTGATTTTTTTGATGATGCCATACCCTAGCTAAATACTCATACAAGGGTATTTGTTTGGATTTATAAAAAGCGAGGATTCGTTTTTGAAAAGCAATCTTACATCATATTTATTTGGTGATAAAAATCTAATTATCAATACAATGCATAAATAATTTTCAATTAATTAAAACCATTCCCGGTTGCGCATGTTATCATATTAGTTAATTTTTAAATCATTTAAAGAAAAAACTATGAAAAATTCAAGGATAACAGCAGCAGCCGTAGCGCTTACCTTCGCGGCTTCTGTGGTGTTTGCCGGTAATCACAAGGCTGATAACCTGCAAAAAGTTAAGGGATCAAATATAAAGGCAATCACGATGGTTACAGATACCATTCCGGATAAAAAGAAGAAGAAAAAAGAACCGAAAACGCCAACTCCGGCGCCTACACCTGCACCAACCCCTACGCCTACTCCAACGGATCCAACCAATCCGAGTCCTACACCTATGCCAACACCAAGCCCGTCAACACCAAGTCCAACACCAACACCCAATCCTAATCCAACGCCTTCGCCTACGCCAAGTCCGTCAACACCAAGTCCAACGCCAAATAACCCAAGCCCATCAACGCCAACGCGTCCGGGTCAGTAATTTGGTTTTGATCGTTATAAAACAAAAAGCCCGCTGTGAAAAATTCACAGCGGGCTTTTTAAATATGTAAGGCGCCTATCGACTAATTGACACCCCCGGATATATTTTCTGATTTAACTTAAATATGAGATGAAAAACCACCTTAGTTGGTTACAAAAGTATAAGGCAAGTTGGTAAATGATCCTGATAGTATTTGTTGAATATTGATTGATATAATATTACCACTACCATCATAATTAACCTGTTTAGATGTAAATGAATAAGTACCTGTTATCACTTTTTTAACCGAATCAATGGCGGTTGTAGTAACAGATCCCGATCCCGGCTCCACGGTACCTATCTGGGTAAAAGGGCCATTAACTACAGTCTGAGTATAATAAGCAAGTTGAACTTTGTTGTTAACAGAATCAACTTTAAAGGTCGCGAATGGAAAACCAGCGGTATTTGTGCTGTTGGGTACAGCTACGCTGATGCTTACTTTTTTCTGTAAAGCAATACCAACAACAGAAAAAGTCTTGGTTTTAGTGGCAGCATTATAAGTTATAGCAGCGCTTACCGTATCCGGATTCCACGCAACACTGTTAATACTAGCAGACAGTATTTTATCGGAAGTTGTAGAAGCAGAAGTAGTTACGTCCTTTTTACAGCTTTGAATACATATAGCTGATAAAAGTAACAGCATTATAAGTTGAGTTTTCTTCATATATAAATTTTATGCAAATAACGCTTTTTAAGAAGTAATAATTACAACCGAAGTTGCTTTTTTCACATATTTTAACATTCGGCGCCGGGTGGGCAATATAATTGAAGTTTGTAAATCATCAAACAATTGATTTTAATTAAGCATATTAGGACCTAAATTTTTTAAGTATGATCAACGTTAATGAATATTTTGAAGGCGCGGTTAAATCACTGGCTTATACAACCGAACATGGCAGGAGTACTATTGGTGTTATTGAAAAAGGCGAATACGAGTTTGGCACATCAAGCCATGAAACCATGACCGTTATAGAAGGCCAGTTAGAAGCTTTATTACCCGGTGAAACTGCCTGGCAAACCTTTACCGCCGGACAAAAGTTTGAGGTAAACGCAAATACCGTATTCAAGGTTAAAACTGAAGTACAAAGTTCATACCTGTGCACCTACCGGTAAACATATAATGTTTTAGCCCTGGGCGCCTGGTAAAATAAAAAGAGGATTATTTGTAATTATGCAGGTTGTGTTTTATCTAATCGTAAAACATAGCAACCTATTAAATGGTTCACCTAAACATCATTACCAAAAATTAAAAAACAATGGATACTTCACTTATTACTACCAGTACCTCTTTAGAGGGTTATCGCGTCACCAAACATTTAGGTGTTGTTCGTGGCATTACCGTACGCAGCCGTAGCGCTTTAGGCAATATTGCAGGTGGCTTTCAATCGCTTTTTGGCGGCAGGCTTTCCATTTATGTAGAGCTTTGCGAAAATGCCCGCGAAGAAGCTTTCCAGCTTCTGGTACAACACGCACAAGCCTTAGGCGCCAACGGCATTATCAATATGCGTTATGATGCCAATGAAGTAATGCAGGGCATTACCGAAGTACTGGCCTACGGCACTGCCGTTGTGGTTGAAAAAGTGTAAAACTATGATATGTTTTGTTCAGAAAAGGGGCGGCAATTAATGCCGCTCTTTTTTTATATCCCACAATGAAGCCCTGAGATACAAAAAAACCGGCTATAGGCCGGTTTACATAAACAATATCAAAAAATACCCGTTTTTAATTAAAATACGAAAGCGGGATGGTTTTCCACATACCATTGGCCAGGTGGCCAATTAGTAATTCATAAATCAGGTAAACCGGCCAAAACAAATAGTGTATCAACAGCAATATCAGCGAATGATTATAATACCAGCTGATCATCAGCGTGTACAAGCCTAATACAAGGTATAGTATACTGGTTTCTCTTTTCTTCATTATTATTTTTAAGCTAATGTAATTATTCGGCTTAATTAGTACAATTTTTCATGTTGTAAATTACGCTGTAATCGGCTTTTGTATTGGTTTGCTGTCTGCCGGTTTTGGCATCATAACTATAGGGCTTCTGGGCAAGGGCATTGCCTCTTAACTGAAATTCAACACTCATGGTATCTTTTGAACCCTCCTGGCTAAATGTCCATAGCGCTTTAATAGCGTTGCCGTTAAGCTTACCGCTGATAGTTCCCTTACGCGCGTCTTTTTCCTTCGGGACCCAGTTCATTTTCCCGGTTACCTGATCACCATTGATCAGTATATTAACTGTGGTGGTATCCTGGGCGGCGGTACCATCGGTATGATAAAAGCAATACTGCATATTTACAACCGGCGCGTCGGCCGCGTTGGCTAATGCCGTATCTTTTTTACCAGCGGTACCAAGGGTATCTGTGTTATTACTGTGGTTGCCTGAACATGAGGCAGCCATCATACCTGCCACAAGCAGGCAAAGTTTTATTTTTATGGCCATTTATAAATATCGATATAAGTTATGACAAATTAATTATCAAAAGGTTCAAGAAAGTGTCATGATATTTACAAACTGATTTATAGGCGGTTAGCAAAACCAGTCGATAAATGGGGCCGGTATGTATTCAACAAATATGCGTGCAGACATAATTGCCGTACAATTGCCGTAAGAAAATGAAGATACCGGAGCAGTTTTGGCGCAAATGCCGTATAAATGCCGTAAGCATGTCGCAAGGAAATTTAAACCGGTAAAATACCTTTGCTCCATATCAAACAATTAAAAAATGAAAGAAACCGACCTATCCAAAAAGATTAAAGAATTACGTATCCGTTTGGGCTTAAGCCAGGACCAGTTAGCTACCGCATCACAACTCAATTTAAGAACAGTACAAAGGGTTGAAAACGGCGAGACCGAACCAAGGGGCGATACGCTGAAACGCTTGGCCAATGCTTTAAATGTTACCCCGAATGACCTTATAGAATGGACCGAAAAGGAAGACCGGGGCTTTTTAACTTTTTTAAATTTATCTGCATTAGCTTTTTTCGCGTTCCCTTTGTTGGGTGTTATTGTACCACTTGCCTTGTATATGCTCAAGAAAGATAAAATAAAGCATATTGATTATACAGGCAAAAAAATACTCAACTTTCAAATATCCTGGTGCTTACTGATATTTGCGGGTTATATCCTGTTCATAGTTATGTTTGTGTTTCACATTACACCTATCCACATGACTTTGGGTATCGGATCATTAGAATCGGCAATGATCGTCCCCTCCATTTTTTATTTATCAAATGCTTGTTTTGTGGTGGTTAACGCTTTCAGGAGTTATCAGGGTAAGCCAGTAGTTTACAAACCGGCTATTCCATTTTTAAGGTAATGCGCTTGCTGCGAAGGCTATAAAATGTGCGGGAAACAGGTACTTTACAATGCTTATGCAGTGTAAACTATAAGTGTTACACTACATACATTGTAAGTTGAAATTTATACTTTCTTTTCGGGCGGGGTCGATACGATCTCGCCAAATTCATTAACGTAAGCCATCATGCTTTCCAGGTCGCTACCGCCGCTATTTTGCTGGCGCTCTTGTTTACGCAGTTCTTTTTCTTCTTTCTTTTTTTGCCTGTTTTTTTCGAGCTGTTTTTTCATGAAGGTTGCTTGCGATTTAGCCATATTGATTAAAAAATTTAGTTAAACAATGCGCTACTCCCGGTTAAAACCTGTAAAACCCTATCAATTAAACAAAAGTTCTGTACCGAACTGAATATGCATGAAGAGGAGGATCATCAATTTAATTTCCGGGCAGCAACGGTATCAGCGGGGATAAAAATGAACCCTGGTCAACAAGGATTGATTAGCGGGTGGCTATATGGGAAATAGCAATAAATTTTCCGTTTATGATACAAATGTACGATTTTTTAGGGAAAATCACGAATGTGTTCATCCTGAAAGTTTGAAGGCGCCCCTATCTGCTATTTGAGTTAAAAGCAACTCGCTGCGGACAACAGTACTCCAAACCCAAAATCACATCTTTTTTTTATATTGCTGCCTCAAATCCCAATTACCTATTATGAAACGCAGAAACTTTGTGCAAAACTCTGTACTGGCAGGTGCATCACTATTAACAACCGGACTTTTAAAAACAGATCCCGCGGCAGCGGAGACCTCCGCCCCCGATAACGGTAAACCTTTTCATTTAAACTATGGCATTCATGATGGTATGTTTAAAAACCATGCCGGCGACGATTTTATTGATCAGATCAAATTTGCATATGACCAGGGCTTTCGTAGTATTGAAGATAACGGGATGGCCCGCCGGCCGGTTGATCAGCAGAAAAAAATTGGCGATACGCTGGCTAAACTGGGCATGGCCATGGGTGTTTTTGTACAACCCGGTTTAGGTAACGATACCAACCTGCTGGCATCGGGCAAAGCCGAATACCTGGATAAGTTTATTGCCAGCTGTAAAGAAGCCGTTGAGGTGGCCAAACGCATCAATGGTAAGCTGGTTACCGTTGTTCCGGGCGATTTTGTGCGTAACCTGCCCATCGGTATACAAACGGGCAATGTAATTGAAGCACTAAAAAAAGGCACCGCCATTATTGAACCTCATGGCCTGGTAATGGTACTGGAACCCCTGAGTGATAATCCCGACTTGTTTTTACGTACGCCCGATCAGGCTTATGCCATCTGTAAGGCGATAGGCAGCCCCTCTTGTAAAATTCTGTACGATATGTATCACGTACAGCGTAACCAGGGTAATATCATCCCCACCCTTGATTGGGTTTATGACGAAATTGGTTATTACCAGATTGGCGATAATCCCGGTCGTAAAGAACCCGGAACGGGCGAGGTTAATTACAAAAACATATTCAAACATATTTATGATAAAGGCTATAAGGGCGTGCTGGGTATGGAACATGGCACGGCAGGTGCTGGTAAAGAAGGCGAGCTAGCCCTGATCAAAGCCTATCGCGAAGCCGATAGTTTTATATAACCGGGCTAACTATAAAAGATGAAAGTAACTATTCCGGTGAATAGTTATGATTTGTTTAAATGGAATTTTCAAGAAAGGGCGTGTGCGATTCCCCTCTTGAGAGGGGTGGAGGGGTGTGTTTTACTGAGCTGATGAATAAACACACCCCTGCCACCGCGCAAATCCAGCACACCCCCTCTCAAGAGGGGAGCCAACACACTTAAAACAGCATTCAATGAATAACAATGTATATATGAATAGTTACAGATGAAATATAAACTTACATTTCTGTTATTGCTAACTGTCAACTGCCTGCTCGCCCAGGACACCGTATTCGCCCGTAAAATGGTGGATACTTTAACTTCGCCCTGCTTTTGGGGCCGCGGTTATACCAAAGATGGGGTACACAAGGCAGCCGCTTTTTTAGCAGGCCAGTTTAAAACTTATGGTTTAAAACCTATGGACGACAAAAACTACCTGCAGGAGTTTAGCTACCCGGTGAATACATTTCCGGGGAAAATGAAGGTGGCGATCAATAATGTAGAGCTCAGGCCAGGTGTAGATTATATTGTAAGTCCGGATAGTAAAGGGGTAACCGGCGCGGGTAAGCTGGAGCAGGTTGATAGTACACACTTTGTTGATAAGGAAAATCGTGTGGTGCTGTCGCTCGAAGATAAACTCACCTGGTCTGTTGAAGGCAAGGTACTTGATTATACACTGATACAGATGGATAAAAAGTCGGTGAAACAAACACCGGCTTCTATTCAGATCGATATCGAGAACCAATTAATCCCCGATTATAAAACGGCAAACATCTGCGGCATTGTCAAAGGCACCTCCAAACCCGACTCGGTATTGGTTATCACCGCGCATTATGATCATTTAGGGGGCATGGGTGGTAATACTTACTTTCCGGGGGCTAATGATAATGCCAGCGGGGTTACACAATTGTTAAGCCTGGCCAAATACTATGGCGCCCATCCGCAGCGCTATAGCATGGCTTTTATCTGCTTTTCGGGCGAAGAGGCCGGGCTGCTGGGCTCTAAATATTTTACCGATAATCCTTTAATTCCATTGAAAAATATCCGCTTCCTGATCAATTTGGATCTTGACGGTACCGGTATCGAAGGCTTAACTATAGTAAACGCTACCGTTTACCCCAAAGAGTTTGCTGCTTTGAAACAAATTAACAGCCAGGGTAATTACCTGGTAAAAGTAAACCCACGCGGAAAAGCCGCCAACAGCGATCATTATTATTTTACAGAGAAAGGAGTCCCTGCTTTTTTTATATATACCCTGGGTGGCATCAAGGCTTATCATGATGTTTTTGACATCAGCAAAACTTTACCACTTACGGAGTATGCCGATCTGTTTAAGCTCATCCTGAAGTTCAACAGCAGCCTGATGCCTAAACAACGTTCTGCACTATCAGCTAATTAACATGTTCGTGATTCCCGCCCGGTGTCTCCCCCCCTTTATCATGCAAAATTTCGGCTTTTGTGTTATCTTGAGTCTTGATTCTTAACTCCTTCTTCTCTATTATGCTCGAACTTAACTTCACCCCGTTTCCTGTTCTCAGTACCGAACGTTTGATACTGCGCCGGTTTACTTTTGACGACGCGCCCAGGCTTTTTGAGCTGCGAAAAGATCCGGTTATTATGCAATATATATCCCGCCCGCTCACAAAAACCATTGATGATGCCATTAACCTGATAAAAGTTATTAACGAATTACTAAGCGGCAATAATGGTATTACCTGGTGCATTACACTTAAAGGTGATCATGAGTGCATCGGCAGCATAGGTTTTTGGCGTATTGAGAAAGAGAATTACCGGGCCGAGATAGGATATCTCCTAAATCCGGCCTACCAGGGTATGGGTATCATGCAGGAAGCCATAGAAACCATTATTAATTACGGTTTTGGGCCCATGAGGCTGCACTCCATACAAGCTAATGTAAGTCCGGGCAACCTTGCTTCGATAAAATTGCTTCAAAAAAACAGCTTTGTAAAGGAAGGACACTTCAAAGAAAACCACTTTTTTAACGGTGTATTTGAAGACACTATAGTTTACACGTTATTAACAAAAAATTAAATATGTTAACAAAATATTTACTTCAGGTATTTTGATTTAAAAATTTTTAATGCATGTTTACAGCACAATTACCAATTATAACTAAAGCCGAAACAATTCGGTTTAAATGGGGTTAACAATTATTAAAAACAAAAGAACTTATCATGGCAACAGAAAAAGGAAGCGGCATTACCGCGTATTCAGTAAAAACCAAAACTAAAAATGTACCAATGATCGATCCTGTTATCGACGTAAAATCAGGAAGGTACATAGCCACTGGAAAAGATAGCGCTGGTAATAAAATGGCAGCTATCATGGGCAAAGCAACTGCCGAAGAGCATATCAAAAACGGTAACGCCAAAAAAGGCACTGGCTGGTAAATAGCACAATAAAAGCCCTGGTATCAATAATATCAGGGCTTTTATTATAAATCTATCTCTCCCCTCCTGTTTTCTTCAATTTCGCCCCGCTTCAAAGGGCATTATCTAATAAACTTTAAGCTAAAATTTTACTTACTAAACGATAGTCAATTATTTGACTTTTAGCCTACTTCGGGGGGTTTTACGCAAAAAAAATGGGTGAAAACACCTATTTCCCTTCATTCTCATTTGTTTTAATTTTGTAGAACCTGTTAATTAAAAACGAATGAGCCGATGTCTGTACGTATTCTTTGTATAAAAACCGATGCTAAACTGCACAAAAACCCTTATGTAGCTATTGATTCATTAGAATGGGTAAACGAACGTATTAATGTAAAGGGAGTTACCGAAAGGGCAAAACTTTATGACTGGATAAAGGATGCCGATGGGGATGCCTATATTATTGATGAATATGGCAATAAAACTTCACTGATCCCTGCTCTTTGTCCGGATGGTAATAAATACGTTAAAACTGTATCTGACGAGTCAATGCCGGATTATTTATTAGCCTTGCCTCAAAGCGCATAAGTTCTGTTTTAAATAATTACCCGTTCCACCTTTTAAACGGATTTACCGATAAAGCCGAATTGTAATATTTTTTGTCGCCGGTAACTTCAACAGTGACCCATGGTGGCAACTTAAACGTTTCCGTTTCATCTTCCAGTTCAATTTCCGCCACCAGCAAACCCTGATTTTCACCCAAAAACTCATCAACTTCCCAAACTTTACCTTCGTAAGTAATGCAATAACGGGTCTTTTCCAGCTCTGACGATGCAAAGTTATTCAGCAATTCTCCCCCCTCATTCACGGGGATGGTATATTCATATTCCAACCGGCTGAAACCTTTTGTTTTGCCTTTTATGGTTATATACCCCAATTCGTCGGTAACACGCACCCGGATGGTTTTGATATCGTCACTTGAAATATATCCCTGGCGAAAATGTTTACCCACGGGTTTATGAAGAAGCTGCCACTGTTCGTGATCAACCAGGAACTTGCGTTCAATTTCAATAGCCATAATTTTTATACCTGAGCGGTAAAGATAGAATGAAACAACATTTATTTTAAAGTTATCATACTGCTTTTTTAACCGCTATCACAATGCCGGTGGCCCAGCATTGTTTGGTAAGTACCAGGTCAGTCCGTTGTTCCAGATCTTCAACTAATTTTATAGCTTTTTCGTGATGGCCATCGGGCCAGTTGGGCTGGGGCAGCATATCATCAATAATATATAGCCCACCCGGGTTAAGCATGGCTATGGCCTCATCAAGCAGCAAATATTTACCGTGCCAGGTATCAGCAAAAATATAATCAAATTTTTGATGCTTGTTTTGTTCAAACCAGTCGGCGCCATCAATGCAAACCAGTTCTAATCGCTTATCATCACCCAAAAACTGATTGGCAATGGCTAAAAAAGGGGCATCGTTATCAATGGAAATAAGTGAGGACGCATTATCCATCCCATCCAATATCCATGAAGTGGATAAACCTGTACCCGTACCCAGCTCCAGGAATTTACCGCCAGGCTTTGCAGCAGCCAGCGTTTTTAGTAAAGAGCAGGTTAAAGGATCAGATGCCATGGTAAAACCCGATTCGATAGTGGCTTTATCAATATCGGTATACGATTGGGGATAAGGTTGTTTGATGTCCTGGTTCATGGGATAGCAGTTTAGATTATGCTTGTTTACTTTTACAAGTATAGCCAACAAAATCATAACTTAAAACAAATTAAGATATATTTTATACCAAAAACCACTTTAGTATTTTGAATTTAAAATCAAAATATCAATTTCAGTAATAACGGGATCACAATAATGCCTATGGTTATCAAAAAATACTTGCGGTACAACTCCCCCCTGCTATCGCGATATATTCTTAAAAGGTTGTTATAGCGTTGATTATAAAAAATCAGTAAATAATTAAGTATTACAAAAGGTACAAAAAAAGTAAACGCTCCTGCAAAAAAGGTATTCAGTGCCCGCTCCCGGAAAATATTCAGGCTCAAAACTACCGGCACGGCGCGGTGTGTAATTATCCGGATCAGAAAAATAAAGGTTAATAAATTGATACCCTGCAAAATAGACATTGGAATTATGGTAAATGCTTTCCAACTGCCCTGCTCTCCTTTTTTGGATCTTTCTACCGTAATAGCGTCAACCCATATCCTGTAATATGTATCCAACATGGTCAATAATTTTTGATTCCTTTATTATTAACCTAAACACCAGGCATAGGTTTTAATAAATGTTGGCGACTAAAATCTAAGGCCGTACAAGCCCGTTAATTTTACAACGCTGCATTTATTTTTTATTAAATGAAGGCAGGATGTATTTACTGATCAGCTCATCTGATGGAGATTTGGAGTTATAATTACCGCCGGTTATGGCAACAACCAAGTCCTGATCTGGGAAAATGTATATTTTTTGACCACCGTTACCCTGTGCCGCCTTGCCATAATAACGTACACCGCCATCGGCGTCGAGGTATTTTAGCCACCAGAGATATCCATAATCAACACCCTGTACTACGGAATGTTTCCGGAACGATTCTGTTACCCATTCGGCAGGAATAACCTGTTTCTTATTCCAGACTCCTTTATTAAGATATAACAGGCCAAATTTGGCCATATCGCGCGGGTGCAGGTAAATTTGGCAATATTCATTAATATTTGACCGGTCGGGCTTAAAATTCCATTTGTAACCGGTAATACCCAGCGGACCAAAAAGATTCTTTTGGCCGAATACCGGCAGATCCATATGCGTAGTTTTCTCTACTATCCGGCCGATAGTGATGGGATTACCAGAGCAGTACCGGCCATCGTTACCCGGCCTATCGATCATCGGCAGATCGAGCGTAAATTTCACCCAATCGTCAGATGCGTCCATGGCTTCCTCAGCACCTGCCGATTTGGGGTTACTTACATCACAATCCAAACCGCTTTGATTGGCCAGCATATTTTCAACAGTAATTGTTTTCTTGATATCGGTATTATTGGCCAGGTTGTATTCCGGAAAATAAGAAACCACCCGCTCGTTTTTACTCTTGATAAATCCCTGGTGAATAGCAATGCCGGTAAGTGCCGATACGATACTTTTAGTTGCCGAGCGCATTTCCTGCAGGCTATCTTTGGTATACTCGTAAAAATACTCTTCAAATACCAGTTTGCCGCCTTTTATAATTAGAACGCTGTGCACATTAGGGTATTGGCCGCGCACAATTTTGTTCATCATTTTATCAAGCAAAGCGGTGTCCAAACCAACTGCGGTGGCATCTCCAGGTTGCAAACCATCCTTAAATTTACCTGGAGTAGTATATTTATACTGATAGGTTTTAACGTCGGCACCCATTTTAGGATACCACATTTTTGGCGAAAATTTAACACTGCGGGCAATGAGCCTATTAGTATCGTTACCTTTGGCGTATCCTATGATCTGGCTGGATGAATTCCTTAAAAAAGTGATCTTATTTTTGCCAACGTCTGTAAAAACATCTTTATCCGCGCTTTTTAATGGATAAACGCTTAATTTAATAATAGCAACCAAACAAGTATCAACCGGCGAGGCAGCGATTGTTAACTTATCCTCCTTACCATATTGGTAAACACCTTCATACTCTTTTAATTGCTGATAGCTTATTTTATAGGATCGTTGTGCAAATGCGAATCCTGTTGTTAACAAAAAAACAAATGCGAATAAGGAGGTTTTTAGGTTTCTCATGTTTCAGGGTTGGTTGGGGTTTGGTTTAGTATGGCTATCGTAAATAAGGGCGTTATATGTCCCTCATTTACGTTGCTAATATTAGCCATATTTATTATTTATACCAAACCACCTTTTGTTGGCTCTGATGTTCCTTTCCAATAATATCCCGATACAGTTCGGGTCTCCGGGCCTTAATATACCGGTAACCACCAGCCATTGTTAATTGATCAGCACTTATATCGGCTATAACAAATTCATTATCCAGCGACCGGCACTCAGCTATAATATCGCCATAAGGATCAATAATCATAGAGCAGCCATTTTTAAGCTGATCATCGTCCATACCTATAGGGTTGGAGAAAACTGCATAAACCGCGTTATCATAGGCCCGGGCGGGCAGCCATTTCATGAGCCAGGCGCGGCCTTTAAGGCTATCAAACTCCCCGCGTAATTGTTCGGCGTTGGCAGTTTTATCCTTCCAGAGTGTGGCATCAACAAAACCGGCACCGGGACGGGTAGATGGCGTGCACATGGTTACATGCGGCATAAAAATAATATCGGCGCCCAGCAACTTGGTAGCCCTCACATTTTCAATAATATTATTGTCATAACAGATTAAGATGCCGCATTTCCATCCCAAAATTTCAAAAACGGTATAGCTATCTCCCGGTTGTAAATACGGGTTGATGAATGGATGCAGCTTGCGATGTTTGGCAACCAGGCCATTTTTATCAACGCACACATAAGGTTTAAACAGGTTATCATTCTCGTCTTTTTCAAACAGACCGGCCAGTATAATGATGTTAAATTCCCGGGCATAAGCAGTAAGTTCGGCTATACTTTCTCCTCCGGGTACCACTTCGGCCAGGTCAAGCATCTGCTGTTTATCCAGGTGCCGGGCAAAAGTATAACCGGTAATGGAGCATTCATGAAAGGCGATCACATCAGCACCCTGCTCCGCCGCTTTTTGCGACATTTGTTTGATAACAGATAGATTATAAGCCTTGTCGCCACTTTTGTTTTCGAATTGCGCGGTAGCTATTTTCAGATTTTTCATAAGCCTTGTGTTTATATACAGCAAAGCTATGCCTGCTTTTAAAGACCACCTTGTAAAAAACCGACAATCATGAAAGCTGCTATACCTGCATGAAATTAATAGCCAGCAGCTTATTGGCTTTGTAAGCCGATGGGGTTATCCCGATATTCTTTTTAAAATGGTTATTCAGATGTGCCTGGTCATAATAACCACTCTCATAAGCCGCATCGGCAATTCTTGTACCTGGCGAACTATTTTGGAGGCTCTTTAAAAAATACTGCAGCTTTACAGTGGCCGAGAAGCGCTTAGGACTTATTCCAATATACTGGTTAAACCTACGTTCAAGCTGTTTTTCGGTTATGGGTAGTACCTCCAACAAATTGGAGATAATTATATTGCCCCTATGGCTATCGATCAGCTTTAAAGCGGCTGTAAGGATTTTATCGGGGTATTGCACATTGGCCAGCTTTGCCGATATAAAGGCTTCAATATGGCCAACTTTACTTTTGATATCAACAGCGTTCAAAACCCTATCCTCCAGATCCGCTCCATCAGTTTTAAAAAGCTCGTTTAATTTGATGCGGCAGTCATTCAATTCAACGGAGGCCATACCCAGCAAAGCATTAATACCATAAGGCTGTAATACAACTACCAGTATACCTAATTTACCTGTTGATTTGAGGTTTTTGTATTGCGTTATCTGCCCGTAAACAAAACTACGCGAGTGGGCATATACCTGCCCTTCGGTCTGTTCAACCATCGGCGATTTGAAATAAAAAACCATGCCGGGGTTGCCATCTGAGAACAAACGATAATTCAATTGCCCACCGAAATCGTTTTCCAACAACAAATAATGTTTAACAATATGGGAAAGATGTGGCGATGGGGGTATTTGCATAACAAACCTGGCAAGAAAGTAAAATTACATTTTTTAATTGCTAAAACTCCAATCAGCCTTATGATGTTGTACACATTAACAATGTTTACACGCACATGATTTTTAACCCGCTGCTCAAAATCATCTTGAATTGAATACCTTAGCCCTATCTTATTATAAACATCCTATGAAACCATCGTGAGCCCCAGCTCCGCAAACAAATTACGCTAATGAAAATCAAACTCATCCTTGCCTTACTTATTTTATCAAGCACACAGGTCTGGTCTCAATCAAAAAATAATATATCCTTGTACTTTGGAGCAGCTGTTAATGATGTAAACATTCACAGCGGCGGTGGCGATTACGATTACAAATCAAAAAGCGGAAGCATTGTGGGCTTTGGGTATACCTATAATTTAACCAACTCCTTTGCCCTGGAAACAGGCTTGCAATACTCCAGCAATAAACTTTTGTTAAGCAATAATGTTCCGGCCAAAGGATATGTCATTAGCACGGGCAGGGCTAAACTGATCACTATACCTGTTTATGGAAAATATACTTTTTTAAAATACCTGTATGTGAATGCCGGGGTCCTGGTCGACTTTGATTTTGGTCACGATAATGATACCGGTATAAATGAGCAAAAAGGCATAGGCGCAGAGATAGGCATTGGGGGTAAATATAGTTTTGACCAGATAACTGTTTTTATAAACCCGTTTTTTGTGGAGCACCGGCTGATAGGGTTTAATCGTAACGGCCAGATTAACAGCCTGGAAAACGCCGGTGTAAAATTTGGTGTGGGGTACAGTTTTTAAGGATTTCCCTTAACAAAAAATCAAGCCGCATAATCGACTCCCCCAACAAGTAACAATGATGTTATGATGCTCCCCTGTGCAACATATTGGTTATAACTTTTCGTTGATACATAAAAACCCATAGTTTTGCATGTTGCCTGTGCCGCAAACGGATAAATTGAACAGCATTCAAATTTACCCCGATTGTAAAAAAATGTTAAATGGCAAGCCCGTTCGGCACGCTGCAACCCTAAATGTTTATATTAGCCCCAGTTAGCCGCTTTATATTATATTAATGATATCAAGAAAATTTTTACTCATCGTTTCCCTGTTATTCTCAATTAGTTTTGCTGCTTCGGCACAACAGGATAGCATCCCTTTAAATACGCTTATTCAAAAAACTGCGAAATTTCAAAGCAGTTACCCTATCGAAAAAGTTTATCTGCATTTGGATAAGCCCTATTATGCCGTAGGCGATACCATTTGGTTTAAGGCCTATGTAACGGTCGAAAAACATCAGCCATCAGGTTTAAGCGGTATTGTTTACGTAGATATCATCAACAGCCAGGACTCCATCATGGATAACCTGCGTTTGCCGGTTAAAAACGGCTTTGCCAACGGAAGTATCACCCTCACCGGCGATACCTATAAACAGGGGCCCTACCGTATCAGGGCGTATACCAACTGGATGCGCAATTTTGATCCGGATTACTTTTATGATCATACCATTAATGTAGGTAACGCCATCGACAACCAGGTGAATACTTTTATCAGCTATAAAAGTTCGGCCAAAAAAGGAACGGTAAAAGTTGATGCGGATATCCTTTATAAAGATCCTACAAACACGCCTTATGCCAATAAAAAAGTAAGCTGGCAATTGGTACGCAACGGCGATGCTATAACCAAGGGCAGCGGTCGTACCGATGATAAGGGCCACTTACAGGTTGATATACCCGAAAATGAGGCTGCTACCATTACATCCAGTTCGTTGGTAACTGCCATTGATATGGGCGAACGTAAATCGGTTACCAATTCATTTTCTTTAAAAGGAGCGGTAACCGCTTATGATGTACAGTTTTTCCCCGAGAGCGGACAGCTTACTAATGGCATACGTTCCAAAATAGCCTTTAAAGCTATCAACTCTAAAGGATTAGGCGTTGATGTAAAAGGCACTATAAATGACGATCAGGGTACGGTTATGGCCAGTTTTACCTCCGCGCATTTGGGTATGGGCGTATGTGCCTTCACGCCCGAAAGTGGCAAAACCTACACCGCAAATGTTACTTTCCCCAATGGTTCTACGGGTACTTATAAGCTTCCGAGGGTACAGGCTATGGGTATAAATCTATCAGTATCCAGTCCCGATGCCGATAACCTGAACGTTAAAATATCGGCCAACGAATTATTTTTACAACGCAAACAAAATAAGAGCTTTTACCTGGTGGCACAAAGCGGCGGTGTTATTTACTATGCCGCCCAAACCGTATTGCAAAATGCCACTTATACCGCCAATGTACCCAAAAACAAGTTCCCTACAGGTATTGTACAGTTCACCCTGTTCTCATCAGGAGGTTACGCCTTGTGCGAACGCGTTGCTTTTGTACAGCATAACGACCTGCTGAACCTGGCTTTAAAACCCGATAAACCATCGTATACCACCCGGCAAAATGTGCGGATAGCAGTATCGGCAAAAAACAGCGCCGCCCCTGTTGAAGGCAGCTTTTCTGTAGCAGTGCTTGATGATACCAGCGTGCCTACCAGCGAAGACGCGGAGTCGACCATATTAAGCAACCTGCTGCTTACATCCGATCTGAAAGGATATATCGAAAAACCGAATTATTATTTCAATAAACCCGACCAGGAAAAACTGGATAACCTGGATATATTGATGCTTACCCAGGGCTACCGCCGGTTCTCATACGAGGATATACTTGCCGATAAAAACCCGCCTATCTTCATCGCACCAGAGCAGGGCATCGAGGTATCGGGTATATTAAGAACCAATACAGGCTTACCGGTAGGCAAAGGCAGTATACGTCTGCTGATACCAGATCGTAATTTTTCGGCAGAAACCATAACAGACCTCTCGGGTAATTTTAAGTTCAGCAATGTGGTGGTGATGGATACTTCTAAAATAACCCTGAGCGCCCGTAATAATCCGAATGGCAAAAATATGGTAATCAGCGTGAACGGCGAATTGTATCAGAAATTAACCAAGAACCCCAACCAGCCCGACGAAATTGTAAATATCGACAGCGCGATGCGCCCATACCTGGATAACAGCCGCAGGCAGTATCAAAACTCCCGCGTGTTGAAAGAGGTAGTAGTTAAATCAACCAAGTTCGAGAAAAAACCAAGCCATAACGACTATGGTACATTTGCGGGTTTGCCCGGCCAGGCCGATCATGAAATATCTGGCGACCAGTTAAAGGATTGCCCCCTGCTGATTAACTGTTTAAGCACTATGGCTTTTGGTTTAACTTATGTAGACAATAACTTTTATATCACCCGTGATTATAATGCAGGTAAAAAAATACCTGTGCAGATATATGTGGGCAGTATGCCGGTTGATGTGAACTTTTTAGCAACCATTACCGGTGCCGAAGTAGCATCTGTAGAAATATTTCTGACCGACGGCGTGAGCGGCATTAACCGCATGAATCAAACCAATGGTATTCTGTTGATCAATAAAAAAGTGATCAAAAAGCAAAAAATAACAATGGCCCAACTGCAGGCGCTTATTCCTAAGCAAAACGTGGTGACTTTTGCCGTACAGGGTTATAGCAAATCCAAAGAGTTTTACATGCCAAAATATGATGTAACCAAACAAAGCTCGCTTGGTGCCGATCTGCGTAACACCATTTACTGGAACCCTAAAGTGATAACCGATAAAAACGGTGTAGCCTCATTCAACTTTTTCAACAGTGATGCCCGTGGCTCATACCGCATAGTTATTGAAGGTCTGGATGCCGAAGGCGATCTTGGCCGGCAGGTAATGCACATCCAGGTGAAATAAACCTCACCCCAACCCTCTCCAAAGTAGAGGGAGTTAAAATAAAAAATTTATCAAAAGCCCTTTCCCTTGGAATGGGCTTTTTTGCATCTGGCGCGATAAGTATTCATCCGCAAATGTGCATATATCAATAAGAATTAATTTCCTTATATTAGAATACACATAAACTTATCATTATGGACATTTCTCACATTAACTGGCTGGCTGTAGTTGTGGCCGGTATATCAGCATTTTTAGTTGGCGGCATTTGGTACTCTCCCTTGCTGTTTGCCAATCCCTGGATGGCCGATAACAAATTCACCACCGATGAAGTAAAAGCCTCCAACAAGGCCCGCATCTTTGGGTTTTCGGCTATATTTTCCATCATCATGGCAGTTAACCTGGGCATGTTTCTGGCTGATGCCAAAACCGATGTATCCTGGGGTGCTACAGCTGGTTCACTGGCCGGGGTCTGGACCTTCTGCGCCATTGCCATACAAGGCCTTTTTGAACTAAAAAGCTGGCGACTGATTTTTATTAATGGCGGCTACAGCCTGGTATCGCTAACCCTCATGGGCACCATTATAGGTTGGTGGAGATAGACGATGAGAAATCCCAAATCTAAACCCGAAATCCTAACTTTTAGGAGCCAATATCTAAATTTACAATATGGATGCAAGGACGCAGACTATACTGAATTTGTTTCATGAGTCGTGGACAGAAACATTATTGCGATATGATGATCTCATCACCAATTACTCCGGTTTTGAACGGTTTAAACCTTTAAGAGAATTTATTTTAAAACTGCAGGTACAGGGCGAGGATAAATATTTTCGCATTGGTACATCAGTGCATTATCTTATTATCTCCAGATCAGTAAACCATGGGCTACGAACGGATCAAAAGTCCATCAAAATAGATGTAATAAATGAAAATGATTATTACGTAACATTTCGGGATGATACAGTAACCTATCGGGAATACCGGCTCCAAACTCTTGATGATCCCCGAATGTACAAATTACTCAAAACGCTAAAAGATACGCTTGTAGATTAATTCTATAATGCCGTCTACACGCGATGATGGTCTGCCCTCCAGTTTCTGATAGCTCTTTTAATTTCGGCAGGTGAAAGATTTTCTTTTATCACCTTTTCTGTTAGCGGGATCAGCTCATCATCTGGTGCGAAACGCAGGGCAGCTATTTGGGCTATGGTAAGCCGGCTATCCAGCGGCTGGCGGGTGAGTATAAAATAACGCAACCCTTCTTCGGCACGTATGGCCCTGTCCTGCGCTTTTAGCGGGAACATGCGCACAAACAAGCTCATCAACAAACAGCAACCAAAAAGCAGCAGGATAAGCAATGCACTCAATAAATTGGCCGAATGCCATTGCAATACTACATTAACGGCCGAAACGATCAATCCAAAAATGAGCATGGCGCTCAGCAAATAATGAAATCCTATAACGGTGCGTTTGTGATTGGCCAGGTTTTGTGATGTCATGGTTTATTTTTGAGCGAAAGATACCACTAAATTAATATCCTTGCTCTTTGCTCCAAAAATCCTTATTCCTAACTCATTATTACAATGGTGTTATAATATTTTTAAACAATGCAGCCATATTTGAGTTGATTTTAATAACAACAACTTACACTATGGCAAACACATTTGAAAAAACGTTCACATTAGGTGGCGATTTCACCATAAACCGCCTGGGCTATGGCGCCATGCGCATCACAGGTCAGGGTGTTTGGGGGCCGCCTAAAGATAAGGATGAATGCATCCGTGTACTCAAACGCGCTGTAGAACTCGGGGTAAATTTTATTGATACCGCCGACAGCTATGGCCCCAATGTATCAGAAGAACTGATAGCCGAAGCGCTTGCACCATACCCTGCCGGATTACTTATCGGCACCAAAGGTGGTTTCCTGCGCACAGGCCCTAACCAGTGGAATATCGATTCATCCCCTGCTCACCTGCAGGAAGCCCTCGAGGGTAGCTTAAAACGCCTGAAACAGGACCGTATCGACCTATATCAACTCCACAGGATAGATCCTAAAGTACCCGCCGAAAAAACCTTCGAGTTTTTACAAAAAGCGCAGCAACAAGGCAAGATCAAACATATCGGCTTGTCAGAAGTAAGCGTAGCCGAGATTAAACATGCGCAACAATTTTTCGAGGTGGTATCGGTACAAAACATGTACAGTGTTGATAACCGCAAATGGGAAGCCGAACTGCAATACACCCGCGAACAAAATATCGCCTTTATACCCTGGTACCCACTGGGCGGCGGTAATGTAAAAGGCGAGCAGGTTTTACAGGGCGTGGCCGATAAACACAACGCCACCATTCACCGGGTAGCTTTGAGCTGGCTGTTGCACTATGCACCCAATATCCTTCTTATTCCGGGCACATCAAGCGTGGAGCACCTGGAAGATAACATGAAAGCAGCCGATATCAAGCTTGACGAGGCAGATATGCTTATACTCGAAAGCTTGAATGACATCAAATAAATCACCCTATAAACCGGGTAAATAAAGGGATGCCATAAAATACGGGCATCCTTTTATTTTTGTATTATAATCAAGTACATGAAGAGTAAAGAAGAGATCCTGAACAGCTATAACACCACCGGCAACGATGGCCTCCCTGAGATATCAGCGCCCGACCTGTTGAAAGCCATGGAAGCCTACAAAGACCAATGGGCCGAAGCAGCTTTTATCGCGGCCCGCCAGCTAAAGGATAGCGACTCCGGATACGCGTTTGTCACCTACGCAGATTATGCCAGCCATGCCCTGCAGCAGATTCGCCAGCAAGAGCAAAACCACGACGAATTTGCCGAAGCCATCACCCTGGCCGCCAACAGTGTATTACCACATTTTATACCACACGACCGCTCGGCACAGGAATTCTCGTTCAATTTTGCCATGCAGGGTAAAACCTATACCGCCCTTTATAAAAAAGATGCCGAAGGTTACTGGCAGCTCAACAGTTGGACCGCCGCTATCTGATATTCCAACGATATCGTAGATAACTCAGCTCGTCTATCTTCCGTTTTGCACCTTAAAGTTATTCTCTCCCGTCAGCAGAACAGCTTCGGGCGAAAGTGGGCAGAACAATGGTGGCCTTGTGCCGCTGTATGGGCATAGCGGACCTTACCTGAAGCGGGGATAATGAGCGAACGAAGTGGAGGTAAGGTTTAGTCCCGATAGCTATCGGGATGGTTCTGCCCGCTTTGCAGGGCTAAGGCCTTGTGCGGCAAAGAAGCATTTCTGCTGACAGCCTTTTGGTTACTTTTGTGGCGACAAAAGTAAAGGCCCTACCGCGGCCAAGAGCGGGTATACGACATACATTTACGCTCTGTATAGTATGCGATTGCCACGCTTCGCTCGCAATGACATGATTTTGATTATCCTCTCCCTCCCTACAACACCGCTACTTTAAACGGCTTCACATCAACAGATTCCCATACTTTTTGGGTAATGTAGGGTTCGTTCTGTTTCCAGGCTTCCAGGGCTTCGTCGGTTTCAAACTGCATGATCATTACCGAGCCTATCATATTGCCCTCGTCATTCAGTAAGGCTCCTCCCTCTATGTAGTTGCCATTTGCTTTCAGCACTCTCACGCCATCTAAATGATGGGGACGCACATCCATACGACGCTGCAATGCGCCTTCGTCTGTATAATCATATCCCGTAACCAGGTACTGTTTCATGTTTTAATTATTGAATTATTGATTTAGTGAATTAGTGATTTGCAGACATTGCCTGCTACTGTAACTTAGCCAACAGGCGGCAAGCGGTTCTGTTTGCCTGTATTGCTATAAAACTATACATTTAAACCTCCTGCCCGGTTAGATTTCTACCCTAAAAAATTAAAAATTTCTATTTTAAATTTATTTTATAAATGTATATTTGACAATTTTTACAATATTTGTTATTCCAAAATAACTAACCTGAAATAATGAAGAATACTTTGCAGCAGGAATTTGCTAAAATTTATAATAAAGAGGCCGACGCCACCTATTTTTCTCCTGGTCGCGTAAATCTTATCGGCGAGCATATCGACTATAACGGAGGCCTGGTAATGCCATGCGCAATAACCTTTGGCACTTACCTGTTAATATCGCCTAATGAAGATGGCGTTTTTCGGTTCAGGAGCTTAAATTTTGATGATAAGGGAGATATTCCTGTGCAGCAGCAATATGAAAAAAGTGGTGATGAATGGTTTAACTTTCCTATAGGCGTAATTCATCATTTTGGTAAAGACGGTCATCAGCTAAAAGGCCTGGATATGCTTTTTTATGGCGATATCCCAATCGGCTCGGGCTTGTCGTCGTCAGCCTCTATAGAAGTAGTTACGGCTTATGCCCTCAATGATATTTTTAACTGCGGTTACTCCAAGCTCGACCTGGTAAAATTGTCAAAATCTGTCGAGAATAACTTTATCGGTGTAAACAGCGGTATCATGGACCAGTTTGCCGTTGCCTTTGGCGAAAAGAATAAGGCTCTTATGCTGAACTGCGATACACTGGATTACCAGGCTGTCGACAGTAACCTGGGCGATCATGTGCTGGCCATCATCAACACCAACAAACCCCGTAAACTGGCCGAATCAAAATATAACGAACGCGTAGCAGAATGCCAGGAAGGCTTGAAAGCCCTGCAACAAGAGCTGGATATCAATTACCTGTGCGATATCGACGCCGAAACTTTCGCCAAAAATCAGCATCTTATTAGCGACCCGGTTGTACTAAAAAGAGTTAAACACGTTATTGAAGAAAATGACCGTGTAAAATTGGCTGCCGTTGCATTGGCTGCTAATAATTTACCCGAATTTGGCCGGTTGATGTATGCCTCGCATGATTCGCTGCGCGATCTGTATGAAGTAAGCGGCGCCGAACTGGATGCCGTGGCCGAATACAGCAAAACCAACCCTAATGTAGCAGGTGCCCGTATGACCGGTGCTGGTTTTGGCGGCTGTGCTATAGCGCTGGTTAAAGCTGATGCATTTGATGATTACAGTGCCGGAATAACCGTATACTACACCAAAAAGATCGGCTATGCTCCATCCGTTTACAGCTCGCTGATCGGTAATGGCGTAGGTTTGCTGAATTTGCTGGTTAATTAATACTTTTGCGCTTATTGATTGGTTCATAGTTGATGGTTCATAGATCATAGTAAGTAAGTGGTGAAGCCATTAACTATGAACCATCAACTATGAAGCATGAACTACCAACTATGCGCAAATTAAAGTTAGATGAGCTGAACCGGGCTTCGGTTGATGAATTTAAGGCACAGGATAAACTGCCTGTGGCTGTAGTGTTGGATAATGTGCGCAGCATGCACAACATTGGTTCTATTTTCCGCACTTCGGATGGCTTCGCGGTAGAGCAGATCTGTCTTTGTGGAATTACGGCCCAACCTCCGCATCGTGAAATTGAAAAGACCGCACTCGGTGCAACACAATCCGTAAACTGGACTTATTTCGCAACCCCTTTACAAGCAGTAGAACAACTGCGTAAAGATGGTTACCGCATTATAGCCGTTGAGCAGGCCGAAAACAGCACCATGCTCAACGAGTTTACTCCGCTCGATAACGAAAAATACGCCCTCATCTTCGGCAACGAGGTAAATGGCGTAAGCGACGATGTGATGCAAAACATCGACGCCTGCATCGAAATACCCCAATTTGGCACTAAGCATTCTTTCAACATTGTAGTATCGGCAGGGATAGTTCTTTGGGATTTCTTTGCCAAGATGGCAATGTAATTATAAAACAAACCTCATTGCTGCGAGGAGGAACTACGTGGCAATCCATTACTTACAAAGCGGCTTTGCTAATTGGGGATTGCCACGCTACGCTCGCAATGACATGGTTTGAAATAACCAGGATGTGACAACTCAAATAACCACCACCAAACGCTTACCCCCATCAACCTCCAGACCCCAAAGCTCGGCGATGTTTTCCAGTTTTACGGTGATGGTGTCTACCTTGAGCTTTCCTGCTGCTGCCAACGCAAACATTTCGGGTAAAATCTGGCTAAATAGCTGGCCAACCTGCGGCTTTGACCAGCCGCCAAGTCCCGAACCCGTCAACTGTAAGTTGACACTGCGGAGATTGGCTGCCGATAGCTGGATCAGATCGCCCGTCATGGCACCGATGGACACATATCTTACCCTGTTGGTAAATGAGCCATTACCTTTTACACAGGCCAGTATCATTTCGGCCGTATGTCCCCACAGGTAATCAATGATTACATCAATAGGTGTGGTGGAGTGAATCGCTGCTAATCGCGCTTTAAAATTTTCGTCATCCTGTAGCACCGAAATCGTTTCGTCGGCACCAAGCGATAACAGATCGTTCAGCGAGGCTTGGTTTCTGCCTGTCACGATCACTTTTTTAGCACCATAGTGTTTGGCTATCTGCACGGCTACACGTCCGGTAAACCCGGTTGCCCCGTTGATCAACACCACATCGCCCGGCTGAATATCTGCTTTAAATTTCAATCCCATGGCTGCACCAATTACAGCATTGGGCAGTGCGGCAGCTGTGGCATCATCTACCCCATCCGGAATTTTTACGATACGGTCTTTATCAATTAAGGCTTTTTCGGCCAGCATACCACTTATGCCCATGCCATATACCCGCGTTCCGTCTGCCAGTAAACAAACACCATCGCCACCTATTACTCTTCCACTTGCTTTTGGGGCATCACTCGAATAATGGTTGCCACTGGCCCTGCCTTTATCCAGGTGCTTTATAGCCACCGCTTTTACCGTTACCAGTGCTTCATCATCGTTTTGAGCTATCGGCTCCGGGAAATCTATGTATTGGGGTAATTCCCCTTTTTGATACATTACTGCTGCTTTCATTTTTATTTATTTGTTTACACAAAAGTAGAGCGGCTGTTGGCAGCGGACGATAACATTTGTTATCAAATGCAGGAAATAAAATTGGCCAAACGCGTCATTGCGAGGAGGAACGACGTGGCAATCCCCTACTTACAAAGCAGCCCTACTTATCGGGGATTGCTATGCTGCGCTCGCAATAACGCTCTGGGACAACGTCGTTTATGCGTTATGTATTTTAGCATAAATTGTTATTAAATTAGCGGACCCATGATCTACGAACTATCAACCAATAAAAAATGAACGCCCTTGCCAAAAAGCTGCAGATAAAACCCAATACCCGCTGGTTATTGCATAACGCACCGGCCAACTACCTGGAAAGCCTGGAGCCTCTGCCCGATGATGTGGATATTGTACACCACACCACGGGAAGCTTTAATGGCATACAGTTGTTTGTTACCAACAGTGTGGAATTGGCGGATGAATTGAAAGTGATCGTTCCTTTACTGAAAGGTGATACCTTATTCTGGATTATCTATCCCAAGAAAAATTCGGGTATTACCAGTGACCTGGAGATGATGAGCAGTTGGGATGCTCCGGCGCAATATGGTATCCGCCCCGTAGCTTCTGCCGCAGTTAATGAGGTATGGACGGCCCTCCGTTTTCGGCCGGTTGATCAGGTAAAAGTTTCTGCAGGCCGTAATGACGCGGTACGGAATAACGAATACAGCGCCTATATTGATGTAGATAAAAAAACGGTAACCCTGCCCGATTATATCAGGGAAACGCTTGAACAACACCCGGGCGTACTGAGCTGGTTTCAGCAACTGGCTTATAGTCATAAAAAGGAATACGTACTATGGATACTCAGCGCCAAACAAGAAAAAACCCGACAGGACCGTTTGGTTAAAATGGTAGAGATGCTGTTGGCTAAAAAGAAGAACCCCTCGGATAAGTAAATGATTTCTCTAATCATGTTCTCGGCTGGAGGCCGGGTAATGGTGGTCACTCGGCTGGAGCCGAGCGACGACAGTGGAGTTATTTTTCAGTTCCCTCCCCACGAGAGGGGTGCGATGGATGGCGCGTAAAGGCAGGGAGGGGTTTAGCCAGCATTGAAACCCCTTCCTCCCCTTCCCGAGGGAAGGAATCGCACGAGGCCCTGGCCTTTGACGGCCTGTCATCCTGAGCGCCGTCGAAGGATCGCGCGTAGAGGCCCCGCCCACCATGCGTCGACGAGCTCAGCATGACACCCGTAAATAAAAAAAGTCATTGCGAAAACCACAATGACTTTTTTTAAAGTCCCCCCTTCAGGGGAGATTTAGAGGAGCTTCCTTACGCCAGGTTCCTGCCCGCATTCACGATGCCATATACGGTACGGATCACGAGTTTATCATATACCTCAATCAGTTCACTGTCCTCACTGCTATTCAGCTTCTGTAAGGCATAATGTTGGATGATCACGAGTGGTAACACGATCTTCTCGCGGATGGCGATAGAACGGCGCTCAACCGGGTATTCTTCCATCAATACGGTGCTGCCGGTAAGGTCGAGCAGCATTTCGCGGGTCAGTTCAAACTCGTTCTTCAGCATTTTCCAGAAAGCGCCGAATTTTTTATCTTTCTCCAGGTATGCCGTTACCCTGAAATCAGATTTCGACATGGACATGGCACAATTATCCAGCATGGTTTTAAAGAAACCTGAGGTTCTGTACAATTCTTTTATTTCGAGCCAGTTACCGTTGTCTTTCATCTTTTTCAAAGCGGTACCAACACCGTAAAAACCGGGGATGCTCTGTTTCAATTGGCTCCAGGAAGTTACAAAGCTGATGGCGCGCAGGTCTTCCAGTTTCAATGGTGCACCGGCGTTACGTTTGGTTGGACGGCTACTGATATTGATACGCGACAACAATTTAAGCGGACTGAATTTTTCCAGGTACTCTACAAATAATGGATGCGCACGCAACGCCATAAACAGCTCATAGCTTTCGTTGGCCATATCTGATATCAGGGCTTTATGCCTATTATCCAACAGATCGTTATGATTAGGGTGCAGGGCTGATATGATACCCGCGTTGATCAACTGCTCCATGTTGAAACGGGCGGTTTCTACCGAGCCATATTGCGAGCTTACAGTTTGTCCCTGTATGGTCAATTGGATATGATCGTTAGCTATCTCGTTACCCATCGAAGCATAAAAACGGTGCGTTTTGCCACCACCACGAGCCGGTGGGCCTCCCCTGCCATCAAAAAACGCCAGGCTGATATCATATTTACGAGCCATAGCGGTCAGTTCAACTTTGGCTTTATATATCGACCAGTTGGCCATCAGGTAGCCACCATCCTTGGTACTGTCAGAAAAACCAAGCATAATGGTTTGCCTGTTACCGCGCTTTTTCAGATGTTCGGCGTAATATGGATGTGTATATAGCTGCTCCATGATCTCGGCCGCGCGCGACAGGTCGTTCACGGTTTCGAACAATGGCATAAAGTCGACACTCAGGCTGTCTTTTTCCCATCCGCTCCATAAAAACAGGTCGATGAGCTGTAAAATATCAGATGCCTGCTGGCAGTTGCTGATGATAAAACGCTGACAGGCCTTTTCGCCATTAGTCTGCTGGATCTCCTGCATCAGGCGAATGGTGTTCAGCGTATCCTGCGTCATGGCATCCGCATCAGAAGGGCAGTGAAAATCGGCTTCGTTAAAGCTAATCTGTTTTAATTTCTCCTCTTCGCCCAGGTCGGCGTAACCTTTAACAATGCCTGTTTTGATGTTTTTTAAACTATAATCAAATACGCTACGCAAAACGCGGCTGTCCTGACGGATATCCAGCGTGGCAAAATAACAGCCAAACAGGCGTACCTTCTGGATCAGGTTTTCTACAATATCCACAAACAAGCTGTCGTGATCGGTAATGATGGTTTGCTTGATAGATTGCAGCAGGCTCAACAATTCGCCTTGCAGATTTTTAGAATCGGGATGTTCGTTGGCATTTTTGTACAGGATCTTTTCCAGTTTAGCCATGGCCTTTTCAACCCCGCGGAAGGTGATGCGGCGTTTAAGTACCCTGAAATCACGATAGTAACAACGGAACAGGCGCTGACGTAAAAAGCTGGCCACCTCTTTGGTGGTTTGCGTATTTACATTAGGGTTACCGTCTCTATCGCCGCCCGGCCAAAAGCCAAGCTCCAACACACGACTGCTGGCGGCATCAATATCAAACTCCTCTTCGAGCTTGGATTGTATGCCCGATACCGCATGATAAAATATATTTTCCAAAAACCACGACAGGCTGATGGCCTCGTCAACCGGTGTTGGTGATGTTTTATTAAAGAAAGGCGTTTTGCCCAACTGCTGCAGCAACACATCGATATTGTTGATATCGTTGTTTTTTACGGCTTCAATCAGGTCGGTCATAATGCCCAGTACCGTGCCAGGGTAAAATTGGGTAGGATGAGCGGTGAGTACCAATCGTAACGAAAAATCTTTGAGTTTTTCGCTGATCTGCGCACGGGTTTCTTCGCTGTTGGTGGCTTGAGCCAACAAACTTTGCAGGTTGCCCGAATCATCAAACTTACCCAATTTATTAAAGGATGAATCTTCAATAGCATCAAACAAAACCACCTGGCGCTCGATATACTGGATAAAGCGGAACATGCGGTTGATCTGCTCGCGGTGGTCGATATCGGGTACATACTTTTTAAAGAACGACTCAATGATATCTGTTGGTGATGCCTGCTTACCGGCGCCCTTTTCGCAATGTGAACTAAAAAATGGCAGCAAAATACCAGTATCCTTTACCTGGTAAAACGGTAATGTTTGAAATAAACTGTTATACAACTCAAACCTGGTAACAACCTCGTTGTTAAAAGCTGTTTCCCGCTGACTGAGTTTTAAAGTTAATGACATAGCTCAAAATATAATTGGGTAAAAATTGATTGGTACAGGCTATTGCGCAAAACCGGGGGTGAATTTAATTATCTAAAATTAAATTTCAGCTAAAAGTAGCGAAATTAATAACAGTATTATGAAATTGATATCAAATTTACTAAAACAAGTCAAAAAAATTAAATTATTGTAAATTTGTAGCCTGATTTAAAATCAAAATGCCATTAAAGGATTTATGCCGTTTAACCATAAGCAAAGATTTTTATAACTTGCTGCTATATTGCCCGGCCGCTGCCAAAAACAAACATTACTTTGATGAATATTAATACCAGGGAAATAAAAAGCTTTTTTTACAGCCAGTATTTTTCTGACGGTTTACGGATCACAGCAGGTATATTACTACCCTCGCTGATATTGCTGGAGTTTAACCTATTTGATTTGGGGCTGACATTTAGCCTGGGAGCACTTTGTATCTGTGTAATTGATAATCCCGGCCCGGTAACACACAAGCGCAACTCCATGGCTATTGGTAATTTATGTCTTTTTCTGGTAGCAGCCATTACGGGTTTTGCCCGGCTTAACTTATATACTCTTGGGCTCGAGATCACTCTTTTCTCGTTTCTGTTTTCGATGTTTACGGTTTATGGTAACCGGGCCGCATCTGTAGGTACATGTTCGCTGCTCATCATGATATTTATGATGGATAAGGCTCAACCACCGGGCAATGTATTGTGGTACAGCGCCACTATCCTGGTGGGCGGTTTATGGTACATGGCTTTCAGTTTGATATTTTTTGGAATCAGGCCCTATCGCGCGGCACAACAGGCATTGGGTGAGAATGTGGCCGATATCGCCAAATTTTTAAGGATCAAAGCCGATTTTTATCTACCTGAGAAAGATATCGACGATAATTACCGGAAACTGGTGTCGCAACAAATACAGGTAAGTCAGCACCAGGATGCCGTACGCGAACTGCTGTTTAAAAGCAGGGTATTGGTTAAGGAATCAACCGGAGCCAGCCGGATACTGGTACTTACCTTCGTCGACCTGGTGGATATGTTTGAACAGATCATGGCGACTCACTATGATTACAGCGAGATCCGCGAGCGCTTCAAAGACACCGGCATCCTGAATGAGATTGCCCGCATACTGCAACACATGGCCGATGAAGTTGACGAGATAGCCTATATGGTACTATCAAATGCCCGGAACCGCCATGTTACCGATTTCAATCTGGAGTTGGAAAAGCTGAAACTAAAGATAGATGATATTGGTAAAAACAACCAGGAAACCAGTAACCTGGTACTCAAAAAGATCCTGATCAACCTGCGCGATCTGGGCGACAGCATTAATAATATATATAACTATTACCATTCCAAAACCGCCCCCAAATCAACCGAGTTACGTGGTGATGTAGAATACTCCCAATTTGTTACTCACCAGGATTATGCGCCGCATATCTTCTTTGATAACTTCACGTTAGATTCGGGCGCGTTTAAACATGCCCTGAGGGTATCATTGGTTTGTTTGGCAGGTTTTATTACGGCCAAAACAGTAGCCCAGGGGCATCATAGCTACTGGGTGCTGCTTACCATCATCGTGATCCTGAAACCCGGTTTTAGCCTATCTAAACAACGTAATTACCAGCGGCTTATAGGTACTATCTGCGGTGGGATTATTGGTATACTCATTTTAACTTTTATACCCGATAACACCGCGCAATTTATCTTTCTTATTGTGTTTATGATAGGCACCTATAGCTTTTCGAGATTGAATTATGTGGTATCGGTAATTTTCATGACCCCATTTGTGCTTATCCTGTTTAAGTTTTTAGGCGTAGGTTTATTGAACGTAGCACAGGAACGTATTCTGGATACCTTTATCGGCTCGTCTATAGCCTTTATAGCCAGTTACCTGATATTCCCTACCTGGGAGTTTGACCAAATACAGGAAACCCTGCGCGATGTAGTAGTAGCCAATATCAATTACCTGATCACCATTGCCGAAAGCTTATCAGGCAAAATAACCGGGACCACCATATATAAACTGGCGCGCAAAGATGTATATGTAAAATCGGCCAACTTATCGGCGGCTTTTGAACGGATGACCTCCGAACCTAAAAGCAAGCAACGTAAAGTAAAGGAGGTACATAAATTTGTGGTATTGAACCATATTTTATCATCGTACATAGCCAATATAGCTTCAGGATTGGTTAAAAAGGAGTCGCAGTTGCCGCACACCGAAGCACTTAAACTGGTTAAAAAAAGTATATCGGTATTAAATGAGAGCAACAAAAAACTTCAGGGGCAAGCTATTGAATTTAATATAGGAAAAACAGCCACCGCAAGTGATACAGAAAAAGTTGAATTATCAGCAGAAGACACTTTATTGAGAGAACAATTAGGATTTATTAATAAGATCAGTTACGATATAGCTAAAATAACTGATAACATCCTCCAATAAAAATGAAGCTAATTATCGGCTGTGGGGACTTACCCGTCTTAAACTAACCATTAGCTTTCTTTGCAGAATTATTACATTTTTTAACGCAGTGTTTAACATATTTCTTTGTATACACTTTGTTATTTTTAGCATGCTTAGTACTCAAACCGGGTTCACTAAAAAACAGCCCACCGGTGATCGCCAATAAGATTAAAGTTTTCATGTTTATCACTTTGGTTATCTATATGACGGTTGAAAACACCAAAACGTTACAACTTCACTTAAAAAAAGTGATTTTAGCGCATCCATAGCCATGTAATATACTATAACGCATCGCATAGCCACATATAAAAAAAAGTCAGTGACCTCGCGTTACTGACTTTTTTAATTAACTATTAACTGACCAAATATCTTAACGAAAACTACTTGGCTTCTACAAACATAATGTGTAAATCAAAATAAGAATATGTGAAAATCACCGATAAGTAGTTATGTTTATAAGTAATATTTTATCTAAAACAACAAAGGCCACCTTAAGTGAGTGCCCTTTGTTGTTTTAGATATACTAATAATTAATAACCTGGATTTTGTTGTGGCTTTATAGCAGGATTCGCATCCAACTCAGCCTGTGGAATAGGCAGAATAGTTTTGGGATCTGTAGGAGCTAAGCTACATTGCGGAGAACTAACTGCTAACGGATTGTTACAAAAAGTGCGCGACATGGTAATGCCATTTCTCATCAGATCAAAGAAACGTTGTCCTTCAAACATAAATTCTCTTCTTCTTTCTGATAAGATCTCGGTTAATAGTTGCGTACCAGTAATGCCGCTAAGCGCAGTTAATCCGCGCTTAGTTTTGATCGTATTTAAATCGATCAATGCCTGAGCATCCTGACCACTTTTATTTTCGGCCTCGGCCCTGTTTAAGATAACTTCCGACAGGCGCAATACTTTGGTACTGTACATCCCTTGGATGCCATCCTGGCTTGTAAATTTCGCATTTTGAAATTCAGTTGGGCTACCGGTAAAAGGAGCTATAAATGAAGTATACCTTACATCATGCGTTTTGTCAAATGCAGCGATCAAATCTGGTGATACCCTGATATCTCCATAACCTGGTTTTAAATAAATCTGACCCAGGTTATCTGATCCTAAACTTTCGGTTGCATTAATTTTGACAGTAAAAATTTCTTCAGCGGTTCCTGGTGTGCTGTAAAAGCTTGGCAAATCAGCCGCCGAAGTTACTACAAATGCTGTATTAGCAATAACCGTATTCGCTTCGGATATTGCGTTTGCATTATCGCCTTTGTATAAATATACTCTCGATAACAATGCCGATGCAGCAAATTTACTTACAGTAAGTTTTGTTGCAGCTGTAGTAGTAGATAAAAGGCCTTTTGCTGTGGTAAGGTCATTAATAACCCTGTCATAAACCTGGCTAACCGTATTTCTGGCAGGATAAAGGCTTACGTCAGAAACTAAAACAACAGGAACGCCCAACTGAGCACCATTTCCTTGGTTATAAGGTTTGGCATATAAACGTACAAGATCAAAATAGGCAAGTGCCCTTATAAACAAGGCCTGTCCTTTTATCACGTCCTTTGCTGTCTGGTCTCCCGCAACTTTATCTACGGCGTTTATAATATTATTAGCTCGTGATATAGTTACATAGATAGCTGTCCAAATAGCAAGTGCATCGGCATCATTTGAGGCATAGGTTTTTTGAAAAGTACTCAGATACCGGTTACTGTTTGCTATAGAAAGATATACGTCATCTGCACTTAGATCTCCATATACATACAATGACCTTGAATAATAGTTTACGCTTCTCAAGCTGGAATACATCCCAACTACGGCCGAGTTTACTCCTTCCAGCGTACTTAGGGAGCTATCAGTGTTTAATGAACTTTTAGGGTCTAAACTCAACTGCTTTGTACAAGCACCAAGAATCACCACCAACGTCATCACACTAAATTTTAAAATCTTTTTCATAATATATTAATTCTAATTATCAAAGTTTATAATATAGATACCTTTACACCCGCTGTAAGACTTTTGCTTGTAGGGTATTTGAACACATCATTACCATTCAGTGCATTTTCCGGATCAACACCCTTGTAGCCTGTAATGGTTAACAGGTTAACCCCGGTAACAAAAACCCTGAATGATGCTAAATGTAATTTATGCGCAAAATCTGTTGGCAATGTGTATCCTAATGACACTGTTCTCAACCGCAGGTAATTTCCGCTTTCCAGATAACGAGTTGACGCGCTGGATGAATTCTTGTTACCATTTGGAGATGGCTTAGGCCTTTCGGCAGTTTGACCAGGGGTTGTCCAATAATTTTTATCAGCGTCCTTATAGTAAGCCCATTGCCAACGCAAACCATCCGAATCAACATAAGATAATGACTGGTCATATACCTTGGCACCGGTAACCGCATATACAAAGAAATTGAAGTCAAATCCCTGATATCTGAAGGTATTGGTCAATCCAAAGTTAAATTTTGGAAGAGATGAACCTACGAATTTTCTATTTTCTGTTCTACTTGCAATAGTATAGCTATTGGTTGTTGTTTTTCCGTCAGCAAGGTACCACAGCGGGTCGCCATTTTTAGGATCAACACCTGCCCATACCGGTAAGAACCATGAGTTAAGCGGCTGCCCCACGCTGGTACGGCCCAAAGTTCCTCCTGCGATATCCTGATTATTAAACAGGCCGGTAACTACGTTTTTATTATATGAGAAGGTAAAGTCAGTAGACCAGTTAAAGCCATTCTTTGATTTAAAGTTATCACTGCTTAAAGTAGCTTCATAACCTTTATTTTCAACAGCTCCAACGTTTCTAAACGTGGTGTTAAAACCACTTGTTCTGGATACTGGCACACTTAACAATACTGAGCTCGATTTTCTGTTATAATAATCAAGAGATGCCCTGAACCTATTACCGAAAAAAGCAGTCTCCAGCCCCACGTCAAATTGTTTGTTTTTTTCCCAAGTCAAATCTGCATTACCAGGGGTACTTGGAGCGCTACCCGCTACACCGTTATAGGTTATACCAGAATAGCTGTATAATTGCTGCGCCAGGTAGTTGTTTGGCAAATTAGTAACAGGGTCAACCGGAAATGTAGCAACACCGGATGTTCCGTAGCTTGAACGTAAGCGTAAATCAGAAAATACATCCTGATTTTTCATAAAGCTTTCTTCAATAATTTTCCATGATGCGCCAACAGAGTAAAAATTAGCATACTTGTTATTAGCACCAAATCTAGATGACCCGTCTCTTCTGATAGAAGAGGTTATGGTGTATCTATTATCAAATGTATAATTGATCTGACCTAAATACGATAAGAAAGCATATTCATCCTGTCCGCCACCTACGCCATTTGGTGTACCAAAGGTACCCAATTCTTGTAGCTTGGCATTTGCACTTCCTTTTCCGTCAGCGCTAAAATAGGCCGAATTATATCTTTGATATTCTGTTAATACTAAATAATCAAACTGATGACGTTTATCATTTAAGCTAAACTGTCCGTACAACGAAGATTGAGAAGTAAATGTATAGACATTGTTTTGACTTTGGATCAACTCACCACTGGTAGCTGGTGTTGCTCCGATACCATTACCTGTTGTTGGATCAAAATAAGTTTTAACACCTGCCTGGATCAGATCTATCCCTATGGTTTGTTTTGCGTTTAACCATGGAGTAATTTTTATGTCTGCATAACCTTTACCTAGTACTCTTAACTGCCTTACTTTTGTGTAGTTCAGCTGGTTAGAGTATAAAAAGTTATCACCTGAAAAACCGCCATAGTCAGCCTCTTGCCCAGTATACAGCGAACCATCAGCTTTGTATGGATAAACGTGAAGTGGGCTATTTACAAAAGTACTTAAGATAGGGCTTGAATAAAGGTTACCGGCATCCGCATCTTTTTGGTTAGAGTAAGAAGTATTCAATGATAAACCCACTTTTAACCAATTTCTGGCTTTGCTGTCAATATTCAAATTTGAAGTAAATCTTTCAAAATTTGAATTCGGAACAGTTCCGTCCTGGTTAAAATACCCTAATGATAAAGAATGTGTTGTTTTCTCATTTCCACCACGAATTGCCAAATCATACGTTTGTGTACTGCCATGTTTAAACGCAGCATCTTTCCAATTAAATGTTTTATTTAACATTGATGCAGGATACTCTTCATTTATATCGGTTTGACTCGTTCCATTAAGACCTAAAACGGCACGTTCGTAGTTATAAGTTTGTGTTCCATTCATTAAGCCAAATTTTCCAAAACTTGGTCTTACCGTACCCACCTGTGTGCTGAAATCAATCACCGATTCGCCGGCTTTACCTCTTTTGGTTGAAATAACAATCACACCGTTGGCCCCTCTTGAACCATACAAGGCGAGCGCGGAGGCATCTTTCAATACTGTTACGCTTTCGATATCGTTGGGATTCATGTTCGACAAAATATCATTACTGTTTGTTGATGCAACTCCTGCTGCATCAAAGGCAAATTGCCCTCTTTCTACAATGATCCCGTCAATTACATAAAGAGGAGAGGAAGAAGCGGAAATAGATCCAACGCCCCTAATCCTAACATCAGATGATGCACCAGGCTGTCCGGAGGTGCTCATAACGGTAACACCCGCGGCTTTACCTTGTAAAACATCATTGATATTGGTTAAAGGAACATCATTAATATCTTTCGACTTTACTACTGAAGATGAAATGGCCGATTTTCCTTTTTCCTGAGAAAGATAGCCTGTAATAACAACTTCTGCTAAGGCCTTTGAATCAGCGCTCAAAGCCACATCAATATTGGTCCTGCTTCCGATAGAAACCTCTTGTGCTGCATAGCCTATAAAACTAAATACAAGCGTTGATCCGGTAGGAGCACTTATTGTATATTTACCATTTAGATTAGTTTGACCACCAGTTGTGGAACCCTTTATTTTCACAGTTGCTCCAGGAATTGGCAAACCATCATCTTTAGATGTGACTGTGCCTGTTACAGTTCTATTTTGTGCAAATGCCATTGAGGCTGTGCAGAAAAAACAAACCATAAACATTTTAAGTAATTTGTGTTTCATACTTTTTTAAATTATTAGATTATACTTTTTAAAATTTCCCTACGTTTCAACTTCAACAAAAAGCTGATAAACCGGCACAAGTCATGTCCTCCGGTGAGGTTCGCCGTACTTTGATAAGTATATATTTGATTTACAGGAACTTGAATGAATGACAGGTTTTGAATAAGGATTGTTTTTTTCATAACATGACCTTCAATTAATATTTAATTAAGGTTAACAAATAAAGTCCGGTCATGTATCCGGTGGGATTTGTCTTGTTTTCATAAATGTAAGTTTGATTTGTAGAAATTGAGCAAATGATAAGGTTTGAATAAGGGTTAGAATCAGTCTTTATAACGTAACCTTTAATTAGAATCTAATTAGGGTTAACAAACAGCATTCAATTATGTATACTGTGGAGTTTGCTTTATTTTCATAAGTATGAGTTTTGCAGAAATTTGAGCAGATAATAAGGTTTAAATAAGGATTAGTTTTTTTATAACATTATAATCTCCAATTAAAATCTAATTAAGGTTAACAAACAGCATCTGGTTATATATACTGTAGGGTTTGCTTTGTTTTCATAAGTATGAATTTTGCAGAAGTTTGAATTAATGATAAAGTTTAAATAATCGATAAGGTTTTTGTATTAAGACCTTTAATTATTAGAGGTCGATTAAAAAATTATAACCGGAGCAAAATACGCATCCGATAATCTATTTTTCTATAAAAAATAAATATAAAAAAAATAGAAATATTAACAATTAATAAGTTAAAATAAAATCCCGGGAACTATAAAAGCGCCCCGGGATTTTATTTAATAGTATATAATTATTTGGTAGCCCACCAAACCGCTGTGGTTGATGGAACTGTACCGGGATAGTTAAGGTTAGAAACTAACTCTGTATTTGGATATAAGAACCTTACAGGTCTTTGACCCGCAGCTAAAATAGAAACTTTAGAAATAGTCAGAAAATTCGGATAACCTGTTCTGCGGTATTCAGTCCAGGCTTCAAAACCTTGTGTACCATTCATGGCATAATACTTTTGGGTAATGATCCGTTTAACTATAGTATCCTGAACTCCGGTTAACTGCACATCCCGAACACCGCTATTAAGATAGGTGGTAGCATTGCCCATGGTAAGCCCTGTTGCTACAAAACTGGCGTTAACTCCATTTATAAACAACGTGCTTACATCTCCAACATATCCAGAAGCCCAGCCCCGGGCTACTGCTTCTGCCTGTAAAAAATAGCTTTCTGATAATGAAAAGAACTTAACAGGTGCTAATGCTGACGCTGGTAACTGCGGATTTCCGGCCACTAATGCTGTAGGAAGCGACACTTTCTTATTAGGATTAGACAGATAACCTCCCTGTGGAATAGCGGTTATGACATGTCCTGTTCCGGCAAGCGGGTCATAAAATTGAAACAACCTTGGGTCATTATTAGCTGCCATGGCATTAACAGCCGTGGCGCTGGCTACCAGGTTTTGGGTTTTTCCAAGTATCGGGGATGCCATTTCGTTATAAAGCGGATTTTCATTACCACCTATACTGTTATAAGTCATTTGCGCATCTGTAGTTAAAAAGGCTGCTTTTGCCTGGTACAACGCCGCAATGCCAGCTGAAGCTTTGGCTGCATCTTTACCTGATATACGTAAATAAGCCTTTAATTTTAATGTATTGCCAAATGCTGTCCATTTGTCTACATCACCCTGAAAAATCATATCCTGGGTGCCAATCGGCGTAAGTGTATTTGGTATTTTTAATAGTGCAACACCTTTGTCAATATAACTAAAAACACTGTCATAAACTGCTTGTTGAGGTTCGTACTTAGGACTTCCGTAGGTAACGCCTTTTAAAGCCTGGGTAAGCGGAATATCGCCAAAAGCATCCGTAGCAACCTGAAACGTATATGCTTTTAACAAATAAGCGATCCCCTTAACATCGGAGCCAGCAGTTTTATTATCAATAATCAACTGAGCATTTATCAATGAACTTTGATAAAGGATTCTCCAGGGAACATCAAAATCGGAATTCCTTAATGCATATTGATCTGTTGTTTTGTACTGGCTGGAAAAAGTACTTTGAGTCCAGTATTGGGCATAAAAACTGCCAGTTATTTGCAAACTGTTACCCATTGCTTGTCCCAATGCAGCTTCAACTGTAGGTAATAACAACGTAGGATCTGCACTTGATGGGTTATTAGGATTCTGATTTACATCCAGAAATTTTTTGCACCCCGTAAATCCAGCCGCGCCAATAAGAAACAGGTATAACCATTTCTTAGTGTTAAATATATTTTTTGTTCTCATTATTAATAGAGTTATTTTTTAAAATGAAACTTTTACGTCAAAACCGTAATTGCGTACAGACGGTTGAGCAGAATAGTCAAACCCTTGCGCATTTCCTGCACCTCCTGAGTTAACCTCGGGGTCAACAAATTTATTCTCTTTTGCAGTCCACAGGAACAAATTGTTACCATATAAACCTACAGAAAGAGCGCCGAAAGGAGTTCCTCTTAACTGGCTCTTATTAAATGTATAATAAAGACCGGCTGAGCGTAATTTAACATATGACGCATCAATAACGCTAACACCTGGGTTTGTACCGCTTGTATACAGATCCTGTTTGTTATATGTTACGCTTGTATTCGGCACATATGCACCGTTTTGCAAATAAGAAGAATTAGGGAATATGGCACCCATCCTTACACCGCCAGTTTCTGCCGATGTTCCGTTAAATCCTGTAATATCTTTTGTTCTGGAATATAATTTACCACCCTGCTTGGTATCAAACAATACGTTTAAAGATAATTGCTTGTAGCGGAAGTTGGTACCCCATGATGCCTGATAATTTGGATTATAGCTACCCAAGTATTGTGCTTTTGCTGTAGCCAGCGGAAGACCTCTTGTTGCGCTTACAACGGTTCTGCCTTGAGGGTCTGTTTGGTTGGTAACCGCGTAAAACTCACCATAAGGTTTGCCAACAGCTGCAACAATACTCATGCCGCCAAAACCACCAAGTACAACCTGATCAATTCCTGGCATCAGCGAAACTACTTTATTATTGTTTTTGGTATATGTTCCGTAAAGATCCCAGGTGATATCATCGGTTTTAACCACTGTTCCTTTTAAGCTTACTTCAATACCTTTGTTTTGAATTTCACCTGCATTTACAACTGAAAAACCATATCCGGTTGAATTAGGAATAGGAATAGCCAGGATCTGATTCTTAGAATTATTTTTATAATAGCTAAAGTCGGCTGATATTCTACCGTCCAGAAATCCAAGTTCAGTACCTATTTCAAAAGAAGAGGTTTTTTCGGGTTTAAGATTAGCGTTTCCAATTGTATTATTGGCTGATAGCCCACCTACGTTAGGGAAAGGGAAAGTGGTATTACCAAAACTACCATTAACGATGGTTCTTGAAAAATAGTTTAACAATTGGTAAGGGCTGGTATCATTACCAACCTGAGCCCAGCTTGATCTTAATTTACCGTAGCTTAAAACATTGGCTATGGAAGAGCCTTTTAATAGTTCTGAGAAAACAAATGAACCGGCTACACTTGGATAAAAGAACGAATTATTTTGTGTTGGCAAAGTAGATGACCAGTCATTCCTGGCGGTTGCTTCTAAAAAGATGAGTGATTTATATGAAAGGTTTAAATCTGCATATAAACCTACTAATCTTCTTTTATTGATATTATCAGTAAGTACAGTAAGCGGTCCGTTACTGTTAGTCAGATTGTACAAGTTTGGCACAACCAAACCGCCAGATGTATTTGTTGAAACTGCTGAAGTATTTTCTTCACGCTGACGAATATTGTTACCCAACATAAATGATCCACTAAAATCATTATTAAATTTATGGGTAGCGGTTACCATTAAATCATGAACAAACTCCGTTACATTAAGCTGATCGATCTCATAGCTACCATTGCTTGATTGTAAGTTACCGGTTGGATCATAATTGTCGCTTTGTGTATCAGCCGGAGCATTAGCATATTTTGGTGCAATAAACCTACGCCTGTCAGAATATGAGTCTATACCAAACCGCTCCTGAATGTTAAGCCAGCTTAAAGGCTTATAACCCAAATTTACGTTACCGGTAATACGGCTTACGTCATCCAGGTTTTTATAGTTTTGCAGTATCCAATAAGGATTAACGGTATAAGCGCCATAATACCCATAGGTATTAGGGTGTGTTACGCCATTAGCATCAACATAACTGCCAAAGCTATTGTATTTATTATTTAAATCCTTTAATGATGTAACAGGTATATCTCTTGGTGTTTGTAAAAGGTTATTGTAAACAGAAGAGTTATTCTGACCACCCGCTACTTCATTAGCATTAATTTTATTATAGTTAAAAGATATACCGGCAGAGAATTTATTGCTAAAATCTGTATGACCGTTAAATCTCACCCCGTATTTATTATAGGTGTCGCTATTGCCCGGAAGAATACCATTACTGTTTAGGGCATTCAATCCTAAATAAAACGTTGATTTCTCTGAACCGCCAGAAAAAGTCAAGTTGTTATCAGCAGCATAGCCCGTGCTGAAAAAATCGCGGATATTATTTGGAAGATTCGAGTAGGCTTTTGTTTGCTGAACACCATCAATTTCCTGCCCCCATGGCTGAACTTTTCCTGTAAAAGGAGCGCCCCAGCTACCATTCTCTCTTGGGTCATTAAAATAAGTTGTATTCGCGTCATTGGTACCTGCTTCAGTATAATATCCCTGACCATATTGATTTTGAAAATCAGGTAATTTAAGGATAGAAGATAAAGTATTTTTTGAATTGAAAGTTATAGACGTTTTTTCGGCATTCTTATTTCCAGATTTAGTAGTGATGATCAAGGCACCATTAGATGCGCGCGAACCATAAAGAGCTGCCGCCGCAGGACCCTTCAATACGGTAATAGAAGCAATATCATCTGGGTTAATATCATTACCCCTGTTGCCAAAGTCAACAGCTGAACGAGCGTCTCCGCTACCAATAACCCCGCCACCAATAACACTGGAGTTATCGATAGGTAAACCATCAACAACAAGCAAAGCCTGGTTATTACCAGAAATAGATGATCCGCCGCGTAAAACCACACGTGAAGAACTTCCCGGAGTTGCTGATGTTGAGGTAATATTTACACCTGCCACCTTACCAGACAAAGAGTTAATGGCGCTTGGGCTTCCGCCTTGCGTTAACTCATCAGCCTTAACTGTTGGTGCAGAGTAACCTAATGATCTTTTCTCTCTTGTAATAGCGTTAGCGGTTACCACCACCTCACTTAATGCTTTAGAATCTGATATTAAAACTACATCAATTGTTGTTTTGTTTCCTACTACAAATGATTGTGATGCGTAACCTATAAAGCTAAAGATAAGCGTTGATCCTTCCGGAGCGCTTATAGTATATTTACCATTTAAATTGGTTTGGCCACCAGTGCTGGTTCCTTTTATTTTTACCGACGCTCCAGGTATAGGCAAACCGTCTTCTTTTGAAGTAACCGTACCGGAAATCGTTTTATTTTGTGCAAAGGCCATAGAAGCCGTGCAAAAAAAGCAAACCATGAAAAGTTTGAGTAATTTGTGTTTCATGCTTTTTGAATTTATTAGTATTACTAAGATCTTAATAGGTACTGATTGAGAAAGGGGAACAGTCAATAGTACCAGGGGGCCGGATGCTGATATTTTGAGAATTTCCGGTAAATAAAAAAATAGAAAATATTTAAGTAGGCGCTATTATCATAGAAGTGTGTTTAATAGTTAATTAATATTATATAAGTCTGGTTCACAGCTCATACCAGTAATACAAACACAATAATAACATATACGCAAATAGGGTAATGTGCGATAATCACCATTTTGATCATTCTCGCACATTACCCTATTAAAGGAAAACTTATTATTATAAATATTATTTAACCTAAGCGAAACATTATCAAGCTGTTTGCCGGTATTTTAAAGGAGTAATTTTATAATGGGTTTTAAACAATCTGATAAAGGAGCTCGGGCATTCAAAACCAATAAGGTTTACTACCTCATTGATGGGATAAGCTGTGCTTTTTAACAGCAATTGCGCTCTTTTTAAACGCAGCTGTATTAAAAACTGATGCGGTGTTAGGTTAAAGGCTTGTTTAAATGTGCGCAACAGGTGATTAACAGAAAGGCATGAATGCTCGGCCAGATCTTCCAGGCTTATATTTTGATTATAGTTGCTGTACAAATATTCTTTTGCCAGGTTAAGCCGGCGCAGGATCTCTATTTTGGTGCTTGGATTTAAAAAGTGAAGCTTTTCAGCCTTTTTAAATATCTCTTCGTTATAGATACTAAAGTAATTAATAAGACAATGGTGTAAATACTCATTAATCAGTAATTCATCATGCATACCGTTATCCAGGTAATGCTTAAGATGATATACATTGTGCCTGATATCACCCGTAAACGGGTAAATAGTTTCGTCAAATTCCTGAAGCTGTTTTACTTTATAACCTCCCCTGCCTACCAGGCGACTATCGGCAGTTGTCCAACAATCCTTAAAATCTTTCAAAAATTGCTGGTCAAAACTAATACTGAAGGATTGTACTGGGATGTCTGAATCGGTATCGGTTGAATATTGTGTACCCCTGTTCAATATTAAAAAAGAATCGGGATATATGGATAAATGCCGTTTACCTATATCGTAACGTTCATTTCCTGCAAAAACAAACCTCAGGCTAAAATCTGAGCTGTACTGCTGATTTTGCTTCTGGCTGCTGCTACGGCTATAAATTTTATTATTATTCCGTAATGTTTTTGAATAATCCATCATATAAAAATTTATATTTCTGTATAATTTCTTTCTTCCAGTAAAATAAACCGGTTACCTGAGGGGTCCAGAAACTCAGCCGCAAGGCCGGTGGGCAGGTAACGTGGAACTGTGGAAAAAAACACGCCCGCGGTTTTATATAAATGATAATCTTTCAAACAATCATCAGTATTTAAAATAATACAGCTCTTAAAGGCGTTGCCGCCAACAACAAGCGCAACATCCAGATTATCGGCCTTTAAAACAGTATATTCCTCACCTTCCGCAAAAAACATATTACTGATCGGGTTAAAGCCTAACTTTTGCGTATAAAAACTTATCTGCGCATCGGCGTCCTCTGCAAAAACAGGGATATATTTCAATTTCATATTGCAATAGCTCTATAAAAGATTTTATGGAAATCAACCCGATATCAATAACATTAACTAGGGGTGATAATTCTTGGTGTGGGTTGCAGCCGATCAGTTAAAACTACTGCACATACCAAAGATAAGTTGGTTGCAAAGGCAACGTATCCCCCAAATAGGGGGATTTATTTATTATTAAACTTTAACAGACATATTAAGTAAAACGCGGGAAGTTGCTCTTTTACAGCGTAAAGACCTTTTTTGGGCTAAATAAGTTTGTTTTGTTTGGCCATCTTTATGGCATCGGCACGGGAGTTAACATCTAATTTTACGTATATATTTTTGATGTGACTGCGTACGGTTTCGAGGTCGATAAATAGTTCTTTGGCTATTTGGCTCCGGCTTTTCCCATCCCCTATCAGTTCCAGTATCTGGGTTTCGCGTCTGGATAAAGGAGACTCCTGGTTTTTTTGAAACGAACGTATAACCAATTTAGCAATATTAATGCTCATGGGGCCACCGCCGTCCTTAACTTCTTTAATAGATTCAATTATTTTAGCCGATGGCGTATTTTTAGTAAGGTATCCTGATGCTCCGTTAGCTAACGCGTTAAATATTAATTTTTCCGATTCATAAACCGTTAATATGAGCACATAACATTGTGGTAATAACTTTTTTAATTTAGGGATAGCATCAACCCCATTGGTGCCGGGTAATTCAATATCCAATAGTACAACATCCGGACGGTCGGTGGTTATTTTTTTAGCGGCTTCATCATAAGAGCAGTAGGTACTTACCACCTCATACCCTTCTGTAGCGCCAATGAGATAAGCATAACCATTCCTAATAGTTTCATCATCCTCAATAATGGTTATTTTTATACTCCGATCCATCTCTTTTAAAAATTAAGCTACAATATTTTTTTAAACTTTAACTCCACCGAAGTCCCTTTGCCTTCTTCCGAAATAATGATCAGCTCGGCATTAATACGTTTTGCCCTTGCTTTTATGTTATGCATACCATGCCCCTTTGACAGGGTACTATCGTTAAAACCCTTACCATTATCTGTAAGGCGCAAACTAATCTCATCTTTATCGGCATATGCCCAGTGCAACATCACCTGCCCGGCGTCGGCGTGTTTAAGCGTGTTATTGAGCAACTCTTTGTATATCATGGTAATATTGCGGCTATACTCCATGGGCAGCTTAACCTGTTTCAGGTTATCGTCTATCTTATTAAATTCAAAATCAACCGGAACATCCTGAAAAAGTTCTATACCGATTTCTTTTATATGCAACAAAGTTTCATATAAATTATCGCTTTTAGGGTCAAGGGCCCATAAAATATCTTTGGTGCCGTTATAAAGAGCGGCTGCATTTTGTTTGATCTGGTCAACAAGACCATGCTGATCGGCCTTAGTTTGATCAATTTTAGCATTTAAAATTTCTGTAAGTATAGAAATTCGGGTGAGTTTATTACCCAGGTCATCGTGAAAATCTTCGGCTGTTTGCTGCCTGATCTTTATTTTTTCTTCCTGCTTAATAGCTTCAATGGCCTGCTGTCGCTGTATTTTGCTATGATGCCAGATATTTTGCAAACCAAAACCTATTAACACAAAAAACAATACGGCCGATATTTGAAAAGTAAGCGTTTTATAAAATGGCGGAACAATTTCAAAACTAAAGTTAGCCGTATCTGGCGAAACCTTACCATCCGGACTGATGGCTTTTACCCTAAATGTATATTTACCCGGAGGCAGCATGGGGTATTCAACAACATTATTTTTTACGGGAGCACAAAAAGTACTGTCTAAACCAACCAGCTTATAACGATATGATACACTCGAAGGATTTTTCAAATAGATACCTAAGAAAGAAATAGCCAGGTGATTTTGATTGTATGTTAACGTAACCCCATCGGTTAAATAAGAAAAGGCGGTGTCCTGACTTTTGCTTATTTGCGGCATTAACTTCACATTTTCAATAATGATATGTGGTGGTGACGGTGATTTTGTTTGTACCCGGGTGTTATAAACCATCACAGATTTTGTAGTTGCTACCCAAACCTGATGGTCTTTATAAAGTATAGCGTTTTGATTGGTTTCAAAAACGGGCTCTTTTGAACCGGAATTATCAATAATCATGAATTTATCTGCGACACTATCAAACTTCATTTGATTAACTCCTTTACCCGTACCTATCCAAACATGATCTGCCTCATCAGTTACCAGGCTGTATATAGTATTTGCTTTGAGCCCATCCTTAACAGTATACCTTTTTAAATGATTATTTTCCAGGTTCCAGACAAATAAGCCGCGGTCATCCGTACCTATTAAAATCTGGTTACGATATTTGATCATGGTAAGGATAGCTGAATTTTTAAGAAAGCTCTGATTGTACGTCTGAACCACCTTTTTATTAACCAATAACACGATGCCATTTTGCGTGCCGATAAATACAGAATCTTTACCTGTTGATACTAATGATGATGAGTATTCGGGCACACCATCCAACTGTTTAAGTAAACCTTTTTCATAATAATAGCACCCTAATGATGTGGCCAACCAGATAACCCCATTACCATCGGCCGTAATAGCATGGTAAGCTATTTCATCACTTCCCTTTATCGACCTGAAGCCTTTTTGATCATATTGCCATAATCCGGCCTGGCTGGTGCCAATCCAAACAGTTTTATTTTTGTCAGTGTACAAACATTGTATGCCCGCCAGATATTTGGAATTGGGTGGGGTTGGTATATTGCTGAGCTTTTTCCCGTCATATCTTATTAACCCTCCCCCATCGGCACCTAACACAATATGGTCGTTCCAATCCTTAGTGATGGCCATAATTATTTTCGATTCCGGCAGGCCTTGCGTACCATCAAAAGTTACATACCTGCTGCCTTCGCAACGATATAAACCATTGCCCAGGCTCCCAAGCCATATATTATTATCCCCATCCACATATATATCCGCGATAGAAATATCCGTAAGGCCGTTGGATGAGTCGTAATGAATAACGTCATCATCCATTAAACAGTAGGCGCCATTATCGGTACCTATCCAGATATTTTTGTACTCATCCTGTTCAATACATAACAGTTGTCCTTTCACGTTTGCCATTTGTTTAGGCGCATAAGGCATTACCTGATTATTATTGGTGTAGAAAAGGCCTTTCCAGGTTAGCAGATAGGCTTTTTGAGCATCAAATTTGTCAAACAACATTTTTCTTACGGCCAGTTGTTCATATTTGCCGTTAAAGGGCGTAGAATATTCCCAGCGTCCATGGTTTAAGGAATAGATGCCTTTCCCGTAAACGGCAGCGTAAAGTTTTCCTGTTTTATCAACAGCTATGGTGGTTACCTTGCTACTGTCATCAAAGGTTACCGGTTCCATTTGGTTACCGGTAATTTTAAATAAGCCATAGCTCATCACTACCCAGATAGTGCCATTTGTGTCCTGGATTATATCGGTTACAATATTGTGTTTTTGAGAAGCTATGGGTTTGTAGCTAATAATCTTGCCGGCAGAAAGCATGGCCAGTCCGTCAAGTGTACCAAACCATACGTGCCCTGCACGATCAGAAAAAATGGTGCTTACATAGTTGTTGGGTAATCCGTTTTGCCTGGAATATCCCGAAAATTCTTTTCCGTCAAAGCGGCAGGCTCCGCCAAAGGTGGCTATCCATAAACGATGATCTTTATCCATCGTAAATTTATTCACCTGCGATTGGATCAGGCCATCGTCAATATCATAATGCGCAAACGTATATTTTTGCCCTAATGCCGGAAATACCTGCACCAAACAAATGAGTACAACACACCAAAACACCCTCACCTGATATAAAAAACACTTGTTCACTTACGCGCAAATTAATAGGTTGCAGTATCACCGCAATTAAATTTCAAAATAAAGCTAAATAAAATAAAAAAAATCACCCTTTTGGGGTGATTCATTTAATATAGGGTATATTGGTCAAAATCCCCTATAAAACTTTATTATAAGATCAGTTATTAAAACTCAATTCTTAGCGGTAACATCACCGGTGGTTCCTGTTGGGGTGGTGGTTTGCAGATCCTCAAACATTTTACAAACCTGGGTAATCTTCCAGTTATTATCATCATCTCTTTCAAGTGTAAGATAATTATGCTGTATACTATCGTGATAGCTAAAATCCACCCTGGCTATCACCAGCGCATCGCTTTTAGCCAGCACTTCGTAATTTGACTGGCAGTTTTGCTGGGTGCCTGCTTCTTTTTTCATGGCTTCAACCAAACTTGATTTATTTTGCAGGATCACTTTATTGCCGCGCGGAATTTTTAATGTATAATTTTCGTCCAGGATCTTGTTAAGCTCTTTATAATTGCCGTTCATATGGCTATCAATAAAATCGCGGATCACGGCTGCGTAGCCTGCACCTTCGGTTTTTGGACCTGTATAAGCGTAGATTGATGTGACTGATAATAAACTTACTAAACAAGCCACCAAAAATTTATTTTTCATTGTGATATTTTTTTATCAAATTTCACTACGGCTGCAAAATAAAAATGTGTGTATAGCACCTTAAAAATATGCGTATAACACCCTAAAAATATGCGTATAACACCACTGGCATTAATTTAAGAAGAAACCATATTGAATAATAAATTTTGAATGTCCCAACGTCAATTTCGTCCTTCATTATTCGATACCGGGTGCTCTGTATCGAATAATGTTATGGTACTATTCAATTATAATTGAATAGTACCATTTAAAATAAAAATAGTACCATTATAAATGGCAAGCTGGTGCGTAATTTTGTTTCATGTTACAAAACATACCACTATATGACATCTGCTCGTTATCTGATATCAATCAGGATGACATACTGATAAGCCGTTTTGCGCCATACCTGGATACCCATAAAAACCTGTTTACCACCCACCGTCATTCGTTTTATCACCTGGTATTATTTACAGAAGGGGCGGGTAGTCACACTATAGATTTTGAAAGCTTTGATGTTAAACCCGGGCAAATTTATTTCATGATACCGGGCCAGGTACATTCCTGGAGCTTTGAGGGTTTTACCGACGGCTACATCATCAATTTTTCGGCATCATTTATACAATCATTTTTGTTGCAGCACGGCTACCTGGATAATTTTTCATTTTTTAGCGGTAACCTTTCTGATGCGGTGATCAATTTACCTGCCGAAACCTATGCGGCCATAAAACCAGTTTTTGAAACAATATTAACAGAAGCAGTCAGTCTGGGCACCTCGGCCGCCGATATGATCAGATTATTGATGCTTCAGATATTTATCAGGGTTAACCGGGTAACCTCGGTACCTGTGGTAAATAATAATTCATCCTACAATCAAACCCTGCTCAAAAACTTTAAAAATTTAATTGAACATCATTATATCGACATCAGGTTACCGAAGGATTATGCCGCTATGTTATATATAACGCCTAACCATCTTAATGCGGTTTGTAAAGATATGATGGGGATACCTGCCGGTGAAATGATCCGTAACAGGATTATGCTGGAAGCTAAGCGTATGCTGACTAATCCTCAACTCAGTATCAGCGAAATATCACTAAAATTAAACTTCAGTGACAACTCCTACTTTACCAAATTTTTTAAAAAGCTGGAAGATGTTACACCCGAAGAATTCAGAAAAAAATTATTATACGATCATGGAAAATAACAACTATAAATTAGCGGCATGGCCAGCTTTTGTACATGCCAAATGCCCGCGCTGCAGGCGTGGTGATATGTTTGCCAATGGCATGTATGGCTTTCGCGGACAGGAAATGCATAAAACATGTTCGCACTGTGGCTTGGTTTATGAGCGGGAGCCGGGCTATTTTTATGTGGCTATGTTTGCCAGCTACGCGCTAAATGTTGCCGAAATGGTAACGATCGCGGTTGCCATCAGCGTTTTAACAGGAAGCCAAAATCCATGGTTGTATGTTTCTGTTATACTTACTGCAGCGGTAATACTTTCGCCATTTAACTTCAGGTACTCCAGGGTTATGCTATTGTATTGGCTTACCCCGGGTCTGCACTATCACCCCGAAATGAGCCGCGACAAAACAAACTGATTTTTTGATGACGATGATGATAAGCGTCGGTGGGTTTTACCTTCCGGCGCTTTTTTTATGATCTAATAATCTTGCCATGATTAAACTATGACGCACACTTGTGGTCATAACTATGTATAACATCTATATTTTTTGAACCATGAAAGCACGATTTAACATCATAAAGAAAGACCTCTATAATGTATTTGTAATGGGTAATGCTGATGAGCAGCAATTAGCAAGGGTTTATTTTTTACTAGCCATTCCTTGTTTTGCTTTACTCTTTACATTCGGTCAATTTCCTAAGTTTTAAGTACTATTTATTAATCCCGGTTTGCAGCAACATGATCTGCAAACCGGGTAAAAACAAGACAGCCATTATATTGCTATAATGACCGCTTGCCAACTGTTTCCCTAATTAAACTAACTAAACTAAAAACGACTATTAATATTTATTGTGCATACCGGCTTAAATGATTCATAACCATTTGCACATTTTTAATATAAAAAACACTATTAAAACCACATTGATTATCCGTCCACCTTTTTGTTTTTAAAAGACTTCGGTAGTCAAAATTGGTGATCGTAGGAAAATCTCCTTTAAGATCAACCTGTGCTACACTATCTGCCTGATGATCCTGTTGCTGCTTAATTTCAGATGGTTGGCTATTAAATGTTTTTATTTCACTATCTGAAGTAAATATTCTGGCACATGCCACGAGTATAAGAGAAACGAAAACTAAAATTAAAAAGTGGTAAAAAAGTTTCATAGTAAATAGCTTTGTAAATGTTAAAGTGGCCCTCTTAAACATGAATCCAAAATTAATCTTACTACAACTCAAATAACAGGGTGATAATACGGTATCGCCTACGTATTTCTACGCATTTTTACATTCCATGAAATAAACTATTGATTTATTGATAATAATTAATGATTAAAACCATTAATTTATCAAAATTAAAAAAGCCTACGAAGGTAAGTAACCACAGTGTTTTTCTTAGAGTGGTTTATTGATTACTAATAAACTTTTGGTCAAATTTTACCGGTAACCTGCAGCCTGCAGGTCAAATAATTCGGCATAACGGCCTCCTTTAAGCAATAGCTCCTGATGGCTGCCTATTTCTATCAGCTCTCCTTTTTCCAGCACCAGGATCCTGTCGGCCATGCGAACGGTGCTAAAACGGTGCGAGATCAGCACTGCTGATTTACCTTTGGTTAATTCGGCAAAGCGCTCAAAAACATTGTATTCGGCCCGGGCATCAAGGGCTGAGGTAGGCTCATCCAAAATCAGCAACTGGGCATCGCGCATGTAGGCCCGTGCCAGGGCAACCTTTTGCCACTCGCCCCCAGATAACTCAACCCCATCGGCAAAGCGTTTGCCTAATTGCTGATCATAGCCACCAGGAAGCTTTGCTGCCAATATATCTGCCAGGCTTTGACGGGCCGAGTTTTCGATAAGCGGGCGGTTTTCCTTTTCGCCTATTTTACCAACTGCGATATTCTGCGCAAAAGACATCTGGTAACGCAGGTAATCCTGGAAAATAACGCCCACATTAAGCCGCAGATCAGCCAGGTCATATTGTTTCAGGTCGATGCCATCCAGTAATATGCGCCCTTCTGTTGGGTCGTACAAACGGGCCAGCAGTTTTACCAGTGTGGTTTTACCCGCCCCATTTTCGCCTACCAGCGCCAGCTTTTCGCCCGGGTATAACGTGAAATTCAAATGGCGGTTGGCCCACCTGTCGGAGTTAACATAACGGAAACCAACGTTTTCAAAAGTAAAACCCTGTTGTATAGTTTTAGGGAATGGCAACGCATTTTCTGCCAATTTGATCTTGGGTATGATTTCAAAAAATTCAAAAAAATCGCGCAGGTAAATAGCACCCTGCGATACTGCCGTAAAATGGGTTAAAATACCTTCGAGCAAAGCACGCAACTGCCTGAATGAACCTGCCAGGAATGCCAGTTCGCCTATAGTTACGCTACCATTAACCGTGCGTACAATAATCACCAGGTAAGCCGCATAATAACCCAGGCTGCCCAACATGGCAAAAAACGTACCCCATAAGGATCGTTTTATGGCAAGCCGTTTATTATCGCCATAAAATTTATCAGACAGGAGTCTGAACCTGTCGATAATAAAACCCGAAAGATCAAATATCTTTACTTCTTTGGCTGTTTCGTCGCTGGCCCCCAGGTAACGTACATAATCAAGTTCGCGCCGCTCAGGTGTTTGCCCACGGGTTAGCGCATAGCTTTGATCGTTAAAATATGATTCACCCAAAAAAGCGGGGATAATAGCAATAAGCAGCAATACAATAAGCCAGGGATTAAAAGCCATTAATCCAGCAGCCAGGAAACCCATGGTAATGAGGTCCTGCACCTGGCTCATTACTTGCGAGAGCAATATGGTGCGGCCTATGGTTTGCTGCCGCGCCCGTTCCAGTTTATCATAAAATACCGAATCTTCAAACTGATCCAGATCCAACGTAGCGGCATGCCCCATGATTCTGACAGAAGTATAGTTGCTAAACAGATCGCCCAATAGGCTATCCATCAGGGTGATGGCCCTGCTAAGAGCATCAGTTAATATGGCCAGGGCAAACTCCAACCCTACCAATTGCCACAGATAGGTCATGTCCTTAACGTGCTCATGGCTCACCATAACCACCTGATCGATGATCAGCTTGCCCACATACAACAGCCCCAAAGGCATGGCCGAACGGATGATACGCAGTAAGGCATTTACCACTGTCATCCAGCGACTGGTTTGCCATACCAGTTTAAAAAAGGCGGGCAGGTTACGTAAGGCCTCAAAACGCTCTTTTAAGGTAACTTTAGTATTAATGGTATTTTTTGGTGGACGGTCGGTCTTCAATATTATCTTCTTTCTTATTGGTAATAAGCGAATTTAACCAATTAGTGCCCTCCCCACCAAAGAGGGAATTTATTTTACACTGAGTTGTTTTTTCATAAACCACCAGTCAAAACCATAACCCAGTTTTTATTACTTTTGCCGGCATTATGACAACTACACTACACAATCAATTCGACAGTATAATTTTTGATCTTGATGGCACCCTTTGGGACAGTACAGCCAACGTGGCCCTGGCCTGGCAGGCAGCTATTTCAAAAGTGGATTATATTGATGAACTGATGACCGTAGAACGTGTTAAATCCATCACCGGCATGACCTACGATGCCATTTTTGATAAACTATTCCCCAATCTTGATACCGAGCAACGCAAAGAAGTACAAGCCCTTTGCGCTGTTAGCGAATTGGAGATATTGCATACCAAAGGCGGTGAGCTTTATCCGCAGCTGGAAGAAACTTTGAAATACCTGGGCACCAAATACAAACTGTATATAGTAAGCAATTGCCAAAGCGGCTATATCGAGCTGTTCCTGGACCTGAATAATATGCACGCGCATTTTTTAGGGCACCAATGCTTTGGCACCAAAGGCAATCCTAAGGCTGATAATATTAGGGATATTGTAAATGTTCATCAGCTTAAAGCACCAGTGTACGTAGGCGATACCATGGGCGACTATACCGCAGCAAACCAGGCCGATGTGCCTTTTATTTTTGCCAGCTATGGTTTTGGTAAAGTACCCGATGGAATGGTAGCTACTATAGACAGTTTTAGCGAACTAACGGAATTACTGTAATATCCCTATATTAAAAAACGGGTGTTTTTTTCCTTACTTATTTTCTGTTGCTTTGATCAGGGTTTCCATCTGTATGATTTGCGATGACAGCGATAGCAAACATATCTTTTAAGCGGCAGCCAAAACAAAAATAATTTTACTAAAGGGCCACGTGGTATGCGACTAACGCTGGTATTATTACAACGCTTACAATAAACATTATGTGTATGGCTTGTTCGCCTTGAAGCGATGGAAAGAATGGGTTTTTCTTCAATTTCAACAGTCATGGTCAGCTAATTAAGGGGGTTTTTTACTGCCCGACTGAAATAAAACTATCAAAAGTGCATAGTTATCCAATAAGTTCACATTTCAATCGAGGGGCGACTAAAGTTAACTTAAAAATAATAAATTCTATAGCTTTTTTTGCTTAAAAAATAAAATCAATATTATCCATCAAGCAATAATTGCATAAAAAGCAGGTCGAGCCACCGATTAAACTTAAATCCAACCTCTTTAAAGTGCGCAACTTGTCTAAAACCCAACGACTGGTGTAGATGATAACTAACCTGATTTTCGCTATCGATACCTGCTATCACCGCATGAATACCATTCTTTCGTGCTATATCAATAAGCGGCCTGAGCAAAAGCTTGCTGATACCTTGTCCCTGAAAAACCGGATCAACATAAACGGAATGTTCAACAGTATAACGATAACATGGCCAGGCGCGAAAATGCCCGTAAGTACAAAAACCGGCTATTTTGCCGCCCGTTTCTGCCACTAGCACCGGAAAACCGTTATTCACTCTTTCCTGGTACCATGCCTGACGCATTTCAAGCGTATGGGGTTCTTCGCTGTAAACCGCGGTTGTATTTAATATGGCATCGTTATAGATGTGCAGAATGGACAGCAGATCACCCTCATTCGCGTTTCTGACATTTATTATACTGTTCATCATTTACTTATAAATCAAAACACCCCAAACTTTAGGTAAGGGGCGCTTTCGATATTGTTTTCGGATTAACCTTTTTTTTCTGGAGCCGGGCTGCCCGCGCCTGGCTGACCTCCCGGAGGCATACCGCCAGGGGCTCCACCTGCGGGAATAACTACTTCGGGGTGTGCGGTACCGCGGTGACAGGTATTACAGTTAACACCAGATTGCAAGATCATGCCTAATGAATCTTTTTTGGCGTGAAAATATTTCTGGTTTATTTTATTCATCATCTTAAACATATCACGGGCCATTTCCTTTTCAGGTTTAGCATCGCTTGCCCAATCCATTTTTTTGGTTTCCTCGTTACGCACATGACAAAAGTTGCAATGTACCCCTAAGGAGTGCTCCCACTCTTCCATTACTTTATGAAGATTATCGCCAGAAATATTTTTCGGCAACACTTTCAAGTTTTTAAAACCCTCATCCTGCGGCTTTTTAGGGGTCATGGATGTCATGGCACCTAATACCACAATGGATAATAACCCAACGGTAGCAACTATTTTTCTATTAAAAGGCATTATTGTCATATTTAAGTCACCGAAAATAACTATTAACTTTTAATGCCACAACACCGAATTCCGTAAAAAAGGTAATTTTTAAGATACATTTTATGGAATCGGGATTCGGGGGGAGTTAAGAATCGAGAGCCAAGAATCAAGATGAACCTTGTTTTTCGTTTATTTAAAATGTTTTTTTTTATCTTGATTCTTGACTCTTGGTTCCTGATTCTTATCCGGCATTAATAACCGGCCAGATCAAATAGCGGGAAAGCAATTTTTCGCTGATGGCCCATAGCCTATTCCGCGACTCACTGTCCGTCGCGATAACTGAAGTTTTGGCTGCCTTCTTTTTTATAAAATAGGCTCCATTATGTTTTTCGAGTTTTGAAGCGGTAGCAAGGTATATGATGGTTTGGGCTCCTTGCTCAGCAGTTATCATAAACGGGCGGGCAAGTAACATCATTATTTTATTGAAACCTTTGAGCATGGCCCCAAAACCCGTTTTTACCAAACCCGGATGCGCGGAGAATGCCAGGATACCTTTATCTGCATATTTTTCGGCCAGTGACTGGGTGAAATAAATATTGAACAGCTTACTCATACCATAAGCCTTCATTGCGTTATATGATTGTGTCCACTGTAAGTCATCAAACTGGGGCTTGCTCCATTTATGCGCTTCTGAACTTACGTTTATAATGCGTGCCTGTCCTTTTTGCAGCAAGGGCATAAGGCAGTGGGTTAGTAAAAAATGGCCCAGGTGATTAGTGGCCAATGTCATCTCAAATCCGTTCTTGCTTATCTGGCGTTCTTCAAAAACGCCCCCGGCATTGTTGATGAGTATATTAATGGCAAATAGTTTTTCTGTTAGCTCGTCTGCAGCTTCGCGCACACTTTGCAAATCGGCCAGATCGCACCGTACCACATATATTTCTTTATTGCCGGTTTTACCTATTATTTGATTTTTGAGCCTTTCGCCTTTAGGCGTATTACGCACCAGTAAATAAAGCGCGTGCCCTTGTGCTGCCAACGCCAAAGCGGTTTCCTCGCCTATGCCCGATGTTGCACCCGTAATGATGGTTGTTTTTAAAGCCATACCCTCTACCCTCTGAAAAAGATAACTTTCAGATTTGCAAGATACTTGTTTTTTTAGCCCATAACTTGCTAAAGAGGGATTTTTTTGATTGGCATCAATACTTTTACAATTCTATTGAAATACTCAAATTTTATTATGCAGGTTTTCCTTTATTATTCGCTTCTTAAACTCTTCACTGGGTTTGCCAATGCCGCTTTAACGGATTGAAAACTAATCGTGATAAAAGCTATTATTATTGCCGTTAAGCCTGCCAATACAAACACATACCAGCCAATATTGATGCGGTAAGCAAAATCTTCGAGCCATTTATTCATGCTGAACCATGCGGCCGGAATAGCTATAGCTATAGCTATAAGCACCAGTTTGATAAAGTCTTTTGCCAGCAGGCCAATAATTTCGCTAACGGTGGCGCCTAATACCTTTCGAACACCTATTTCGCGGGTGCGCACTTGCGCCGTAAAGGCGGCTAAACCTAACAAACCCAAACACGAGATCATGATAGCAATACCCGCAAAATAATTAAACAGGGTTCCTTCCCGTTGTTCGCCTTTATAAAGATTGTTAAAAATATCATCCAAAAAGGTATAGTCAAAAGGGTATTGTCCATTGTATTGTTTAAACTGATCCTGGGCAGCGTTAATAGCTTTTTGCGCGTTACGACCATCTGTTTTGATATACATGGAATTTAAATCCTTTGTATAGTAAAAAATAGAAGGTGAGATCTTCTCCCTCATGGAAGCGAAGTGAAAATCTTTTACCACACCTATTATGGTGCCATTAGTTTTCCACATCCTGAATCTTTTCCCTATCGGATTTTTTAAGCCAATTTCTTTAACCGCTGCCTCATTTAAAATAAAATGGGTTGAGTCGGCCACAGCTCCAGTAAAAACAGCTCCCTGTGATAGTTTCATTTTAAAAAAGGACATAAAATCCTTATCAATGGCCATAGGGTGTACAATAAATGTTTGATTAGCCGCTTTACCATCCCAATCATTATCGCCCGAGACGCCGCCAAGTCTTACAATGTTGGAGTTGGACCGGGTAACACCCAATACGCCTGGCTGTTTTAAGAGTTCGGCTTTTACGGCATCATAATGTTTGGCCATATCGCGCATCCAGAAAGCAAATACATGACTTTTATCATAGCCCAACTGTTTTGACCGGATAAAATTAAGCTGGCTGGTGATCACCATTGTGCCAATGATAAGTATAACCGAAAATGTAAACTGGGTAACCACCAATATTTTCCGGAAAGTAACATCACCAATCCCGGCAGAAACTTTACCCTTTAATGCTTTAAGCGGCTCAAATGACGACAGCAACAAGGCAGGGTAAATACTTGATACAATAAGCGTACCCGATATGGTTGCCAATATAACCATCCATACATGATAATCATTCAGGTTAAATACCAGTTGTTTACCCGATAGTTCATTAAACGCCGGCATCAGGGCATAAATAAGCATGATGGCCAAACCTGCGGCAATTAAAAACAGCAAAGCGGTTTCTACAATAAATTGCAAAAACAAGTGTGCTTTTGCTGCCCCGATAATTTTACGCATGCTGATCTCTTTTGACCGCAGCATTGAGCGCGCGGTTGAAAGGTTTACATAATTAATACAGGCTATTACCAATATTAATAAGGCTATAACAATAAATATCCTTACAGTGCTTATACCCCCATCGCTACCATCAAGATGATATAAGTGCATTTTGGTTAAGGGTAACAATAAATATTCCACATCAGTATCTTCTTTTTTATGGCTGATGTGAATGTCAAACAACTTGGTCTTTAAGCTTTGCGGAGCAATATCCGGGTTAAGTAAAAGATAAGTTTCATAATTAAAATTGCTAAAATTGCTATTTACGTCTTCCTTGTTATCCGTGAGTTTTTTGTTGATATGGTAACTCATCGGCATGATCAGATCCATATTAAAGCTTGAATTATCCGGAAAATCGTTAATAACACCTCCTACCGTAAAACTGGCTTTATCATCAGCTATAATTACTTTACCCATCGGGTTTTCGTCCCCAAAATATTTCTTAGCCGTTTTTTTGGTAATTACCACGGTATTATCGTTTGCAAAAGGCTTTGCTGTATTGCCCTGCACTAATGGAAAGTCAAAAACCGAGAAAAATGATGGATCGGCAAAAACAACGTTCTCATTACCAAAAACTTTATCCCGGTATCTGAACATCGAAAAAAATTCGTTGCCTGTGATACGTACCTGATCCTTTACGCCCGATAATTGTTGCTTGGCCAGCGGCCCCATCGGGGCAACATCCTGCGTCCAGATCTGCCTGCTGGCCCCGGTACCGCCAAAAATTGCCATTCTGTAAATATTAGGCGCTTTTTTGTGAAAGCTGTCAAAGCTTAACTCGTTCTGCACCCATAATAATATCAGTATCCCGATAGCCAGGCCAACAGTTAAACCAACGATATTGATAGCAGAGTAAAATTTGTTTTTTAACAAATTACGCCAGGCGGTTTTGAGATAATTTTTCAGCATTGTACAAATTTATATCAGCGTGCCTGCTAAGATTATGCCATTCGCATAAACAATTAATTATCAACCAATTAATACAAAACACATTATAAAGCTCCGTACGGATATATTATAGTAATTGTTCGGATGCGGACGGTTTATCATATGTTAGGTAAACGTAAGGTAATTGGAGCATGCTTGAAAATAACCTCGGTGCCTCTATTTCGAAAAAAGTAAAATAAATTTGGATATCTACGAAATATTCGTAGATTTACGAAACAATCGTAAAAACAATGGAAAAATTATCGCAGCAAGAGGAAGAGGCCATGCAGGCGGTGTGGCAGTGCGGCCCCGGTTTTATAAAAGATTTTCTGGATCAGCTGGCAGAACCCAAGCCTCCTTATACCACCCTGGCATCAACGATCAAGAACCTGGAACGCAAAGGCTTTTTAACAAGTGAAAAGATGGGTAATTCGCTCCGCTATATTCCTGCTATTAAGGAAGAGGAATATAAAAAACGCTTCATGAGTGGTTTTGTGAGCGATTACTTTCAAAATTCATACAAAGACCTGGTTACCTTTTTCGCCAACGAAAAAAAGATAAGCGCCAGCGATTTGCAGGAGATCATTAAACTAATTGAAAAACAATAAAACCTAATACCATGCCAGCATTGTTTGTTTTTTTACTCAAAGTAAATACTGCTCTCTTGCTATTTTGCGCCGGCTATTACCTGGTGCTCAGGCCACTTACTTTTTATACGCTTAACCGTATTTATCTGCTTGCAGCCATCGTTTTTGCCAGTGTTTACCCATGGCTAAACTTTTCGGCATTTATACAACGGCACGAGGAACTGGTAAAACCGGTACAAAAGGTGGTTATCAACTGGCAGGCACCTGTACAAAATCTGGTAAAGCCCTTAAGCCAACCCGATTACTGGCGCTGGGCCGAGGTTATTTTCTGGTTAGGCGCTTATATACTGGCCCTTAAACTGGTAGTGCAATTATTTTCGCTATACAGATTATATAAAAGCTCCAAACCGGCCACTATTAACAACCACCAGGTGCGAATTATGGATAAAGACGCAGCACCTTTTTCTTTCTGGCAAAGCATTTTTGTAAATCCTTCAAAACATGAACCCTCAGATCTGAAAGCCATATTGTTACATGAACAGATACACGTGAACCAGTGGCATACCGCTGATATATTACTGGCCGAAATAAGCAGTATTTTCTATTGGTTTAACCCAGGCATATGGCTCATGAAAAAGGCCATCCGAGAAAACATAGAATTTATAACCGACCGCAAGATATTGAATCAGGGTATCGACAGTAAAACTTACCAGTATAGCCTGGTTTCGGTAAGTTTTAATAACCGGCAACCCGGTATAGTGAACCATTTTAATATATCAACCATCAAAAAACGCATTATCATGATGAACGCTAAAAGATCTTCAAAAATAAACCTCACCCGGTATGCCTTCCTGGTACCCGCGGTGATTACTTTGCTGCTGGTATTCAGTATATCAAAAGCCGATTTTGCCAAACCAATCAGGATAAAACTGGTTAACGTGGTTAAACCGCTTCAAAATATGGTTACTGTTGCAGCCTTACCCAGCCCTGTGGGTAAGATTTTGTTCCCTAAACCAAAAAAGGTTAGCCGCCAGGCAGCTAAAACTATGCTGGTTGTAAAACCGGATACCATCAAAAAAGTACTCGTTATCAGAGATAAAAACACCAGGGACTCTGTAGTTTATTATATCAATGGTGTAAAAGGCAGCCTAAAAAATGTAGACCCGGATAATATATCAAACGTTACTGTTTTAAAAGGCGACCGTGTAAGTGACTTGCCTCCATTTGTTAACCCGGATGATGTAAAAAATGCAGGTGTAGTGGTGGTTGTTACCAAAGATTCGCCCGAAGGAAAGGTATACTTGAAAAAATCAGATAATACATCTAATTCTGGTACGGTTTTATTAAGAGGCTCCTTAAATTATAAGCCACTTCATAAAAATTCATCTGCATCTACTGTAAAGGCCTATCCTCCAGCCTCAGCTACTACAAGCACTAGTGTAAGTGTTGCCCAGTTTGCAACTACTGTTGATACTGCTATAAAGGCAAACGTAAAAAACAATACAAAGGCCCACATTATAAGGGTTTCATCCTCTTCGAGCGTATCAGTAGATGGTAAAAACACCTCTTCTCAAAACATTTCCGTAGATAATGACAAAGGCATGCATATCGCTTTTGATAAGGATAAAACACCGCTGGTTATTATAGATGGAAAAGAAGTGCCAGCCGCTGATATAAATAAAATAACCCCTAATGCAATTGAAAGCATGACTGTTAGTAACGACGAAAGCACCCTAAAAAAATACGGTAACAAGGCAAAAAATGGGGTTGTACAGATTGCAACTAAAAAGAATACTGAATAAAGATTGTCTGAAAGGCTATTATACCTAAGGACTTTCACAGAGGAATCCAGAGGCAAAAAGTGGGTTTACATAAAACCCCATTAAACGGTAAAAAATAAAACATAAACGCCTAATTATCAACAATATAATACAGTGTAAACCATAAAAAAGTGTAAACCATGTAAACCCACTTTTGGGGTAAAATAATGGTTTGCATGTCAAAATTTGTTATACCAACTAACTGGCTTCGGCCAGTTTTTCTGTTTCCAGGAGGGTAAGCAAGGCCTTTTCGGCCTGGTTAAGTTCGGTGGCTTTTTCATCCTTAGCTTCATCAAGGCCGCTTATGTATTTAAACAGGGTACCATCCTCATAGCTTTTGATCACCGAGGGATGCACGTAATACTTTTTACAAACCGAACGGGTATTACCCAAAGTAACAGCCACTTCGTCAATTACGCTGATTATTTTTTTACGGCACTCGGTTACATTAGCAAATTCACCAGCTGCTTTAAACGCGTATAAGGCGCTTACACTGCCTGCCCAGGTACGGAAGTCCTTGGCTGTAAAATCTTCGCCGGTAATTTCTTTGAGGTAATTATTAATATCGCCAGAGTCGATACTGTGTCGTTCGCCTGCTTCATCATAGTACTGAAAAAGCTCTTTTCCCGGAATATCGCGGCACTGCTTGATCAGTCGGGCCAATTTTCGACTTTGCAGGCTTATTTTGTGCTGAATACCCTTTTTGCCTTTAAACTCAAACCGGATAGTTGCCCCTTCAATTTTAATATGCCGGTTTTGCAGCGTGGTTAATCCAAAAGAGCCGTATAGTTTTTGATAGGATTCATTTCCTACCCTGATGCTGGTCAGTTCCATCAGGCGTACGACAAGGGCCAGTACTTTCTCATGACCAAGGTTATGCCGGGCTAGGTCCTTATCCACTTGCTCACGTATCACAGGCAAATAAGAAGCGAAAGCCTGTAGCCGATGATATTTGGATTGATTGCGTATCTGGTTCCAGCCCGGGTGGTAACGGTATTGTTTCCGCCCGGCAGCGTCGATCCCGGTAAACTGCAAATGACCATTTTCATAGGGCGATATCCAAACGTTGGTATAAGCCGGAGGGATCACCAGATGGGTAAACCTGTTTATCAGTTCCTTATCTTTTACCAGTTTGCCCTCGGCATCGTAAAAACTCCAGCCTTTTCCCGATCGTTTACGGGTATAACCCGGTGATGAATCTGATACATACCTTAAACCAACAGCCCTCGCGCTGACCTTAGGGTCGCGACCAATTTTTTCCAGTTTTCGCAGCAATCGGTTCATAATGATAAACAACAAAGGCTTTATAATTAAGTTTTGCAATGGTTAGTAACGACTTAGGTACACAAGCCAACTTTTACTTAATAATGATGTTTACATTTTATAAACTTTGGTATTGTAACTAATTTCACATCAAACAAAAAACCACCAACTTATGAAATACAATTTTTTAGGCAACACCGGTTTGCTGGTTTCTGAGCTTTGCTTTGGCACTATGACCTTTGGCGGTACGGGTTTGTACGAAGCCATTGGTAAGGCTCAGCAAAAAGAGGTTAATGAGATCATGAAAACGGTTGTTGACTCGGGTATCAACTTTATTGATACCGCCAATGTATATTCCTTTGGCGAGTCCGAATCGCTGCTCGGCCAATCTATCAAAGACGTGGGGCTCGATCGCAACCAGTTGGTTATTGCCACCAAAGTACGCGCTTTTTTAAACCAGGGACAAAACAGCGGGGGCCTATCCCGGTACCATATATTTCAATCGGTTGATGCCAGCCTAAAACGGCTTCAGCTTGATCATATCGACATATTGTATGTGCACGGTGTGGATTATCATACCCCGGTTGAAGAGATCATGCGCTCATTAAACGATATTGTTTTAAGTGGTAAGGTACGTTATGTAGCCGTATGCAACTGGCCCGGCTGGATGGTGATGAAAGCCATGGGTATTGCCGAGAACAATAGCTGGAACAAATTTGTGGGTATGCAGTGCTTTTACTCATTGGCAGGCAGGGATATTGAAAGGGAGATATTACCGGTTGCCATTGATCAAAACATGGGTATGATGCCCTGGAGCCCGCTGGCCGGCGGCTTTTTATCGGGCAAGTTTACCCGGGATAATCAAAATGCCGAAGGATCACGCAGGGCAACCTTTGACTTTCCACCGATAGATAAAGAAAAAGCCTATAATATAATCGATGTCATTATAGAGATAGGCAAACAGCATAATGTATCGGCAGCGCAGATAGCCCTGGCCTGGGTGCGCCTGCAAAAAGGTATCACCAGTACTATCATTGGTGCAAAAAATAATGATCAATTGCTGGATAATATCAAATCGACCGAAATTACATTATCTGACGATGACCTGAAAAAAATTGATGAGGTAAGCGCACTCCCGGTTGAATACCCAGGCTGGATCATTGATTATCAGCACCGCTTCAGATAGGCAGGTGAGTTAATGAGTTGTGAGTAGCGAGTTTTGAGGGCCATTACACAGCTTAACAAAAAAGGGAAGCCATGATGTAGCTTCCCTTTTTTGTGTTAGATAGTAAAATTATAAGCCAAATCCATAAGCTATGCGTAAGGCAAATATGCCCAGGTGATCTTCTTTATGAGTTAAGTAATCATAATGAATACCAAAATCCCAATGTTTAGTGGCATAACCTAAGTTAGGCGACAGATCTAAACGATGAGGGCCCCAGTCCGGACCTTCCAATTTCTCAAAGGCAACACCAATTTCGCCGCCTACATATATATTGGGCAGAAAAAACTCTTTAACACCCGCTTTTATAGGTATCTCACCATAGCTTTGATATCTTTTGTCCTGTCCGGGTATTTTTTTCGGAAAGAAGTGATAGCCCCCGGTAGTAAAGGTGATAGCCAGATCGTTAGTAACACCGTACTGCAGGCGTGCGGTTCCGCCAAGACTAAAGTTTGTACCCAGTTTGGCAACTCCAGTCGGCAGACCCGATTCAATACCTAAGCTTAAAACAAAGTCTTTGGCTGGGGTAGTTTGTGCTTTTACGTTGGTTGCAAAAAACAAAATAGTTGCCATAAAAGCTACACCTATTAGTTTTGATAGTTTTTTCATTTGTAATGATTTTTAGTAAACAATATTTATATACATTACTATCTCATTTACAAATAGGTTGCCTCATTCCTAATTTATTTTTTCAAATAAGGCAAAAAGAACCTCACAAAGGAAATTTTCGCCATAGGCAACCTATTACCAAAACCCTTCGTATTTTTTGTAACGATCATCATTTAACAGAGGTTATATATCAAACCAAAAAAGTACTGACATGAAAAAAACTATCTATCCCGCGCTAATTATATTATTCATTAGCGTTTCGGCTTTTATTGCGGCAACAACCTGGAAAGTAAAGGATCCTTATGAAATAAAATTTTCTAACGGTAAGATACACGGAGAGTTTCAAGGCTTAAAAGCCAATATTCAGTTTGATAAAGCGCATCCTGAAGACGCGAAGATTTCGGCAACTATCGATGCCACTACTTTAAGCACTGGCTTTTTTATTAAAACCAGTCATTCTAAAGACGCTATCGATGTTGACCATTATCCTACTATCAGCTTTACATCAACTGCCGTGAGCAAAACCAGTGCAGGTTATGATGCCAATGGCAAGCTTACCCTAAAAGGTGTTACCAAACCTATTACCATTCATTTTACGTTTGACGACAAAGGGAATGAAGGTATTTTTAAAGGCGATTTTAAAGTGATCACCAAAGATTTCGGCATTACCAAAAACGGCTCGCCCGATTACCTGGATATTGCCTTGAGCGTTCCGGTAACCAAATAAGATATTCATGAACTTTGAGTTATGAGGGGGAAAGTGTGTTAATAACTCAAAAAGAAGGCCCGGAGCTTAAAACTCCGGGCTTTTGATTTTACATAGTTCTTATAAACTCTTTAACACTTTAATAACGTGTTCTACCTGCTCTGGGTGAAAATCCAGGTGAGTTACAAAGCGGATACGGTGTTTATCCGTGTCGATGGCTTTGATACCATGTATAGCCAGTTTGGCCAATACGGAAGTTGCAGGCTCAACGGTATCAAAAAGCACAATATTGGTTTCCACAGGCAATACATTGCTTACCCAGGATAATTTGCTTAGTTCTTCGCCTAAAATAGCGGCATGGGCATGATCAATTTTCAATCGCTCTACATGATGATCCAACGCGTAGATACCTGCGGCTGCTAAAAAACCTGCCTGGCGCCATCCGCCACCCAAAACTTTACGGATACGACGTGCGTATTTAATGGTTGCCGCATCGGCCAGTAAAACCGAGCCTACAGGCGCACCCAGTCCTTTTGACAAACAAACAGATATCCCGTTAAAGTATTTGCCGTAATCAACTGCTTTATCGCCGGTATGTGTCAAAGCATTAAATATACGTGCGCCATCGAGGTGCAATTTTAAGTCTTTTGTTTGACATAGTTCGGCGATAGGCGCAATATCGGCCAGTGTATAACAGCTGCCACCACCCTTATTTACTGTATTTTCCAATACCACTAAGCTGGTATGCGGGTAATGGATATTTTCGGCATTGATCTCAGGTGCTATCATCTCGGCGGTGATAATACCCCGGTAACCATTTAACAAACGAGTAGATACACCCGAATTGAAAGCGATACCCCCGCCCTCATAACGGTAAACATGCGCGGTTTGGTCGGCTATCAGCTCATCCAGGGGCTGTGTAAAGCATTTAATAGCTATTTGGTTGGTCATAGTGCCCGAGGGGCAAAACAAGCCTGCTTCCATCCCAAAAATGGCTGCGGCTTTATTTTCCAGTTCGGCAACGGTTTCGTCTTCGCCAAAAACATCATCGCCTACTTTGGCGCTCCACATGGCTTCGAGCATTCCGGGTGTCGGTTTGGTAACCGTATCGCTGCGTAAATCAACAGTTAATTGCATGGTAATTTTTAATTCCTATTTTAGATATTCAAATCTAAATCATATAGGTACAATTTTACTATTATTGTGTATTTTATGTGTTACAGGTACACAGCAATCATATTAAATTTCACAAAATCACGTTCTTCGTTTTTAAACTCATTATGCGCACAACTATACTTCTTTCATTGATCGTATTGAGCTTCACATCGGCACAGGCTCAAAAATGGCAGCCCGGTACTTTTACTGATGTAAAAGGCAACCGCGAAACCGGCTTTATCAGGCTTAACCCTCCCGGGAAAGGACCTATAAAAGATGAAGGCTTTATTGAATTTAAAGAAACCGAAAAGAACAATCCCTATAAATTAAGCGCCAGTGATTTGCGGTCATTCATCGTAGCTAAAGATAGCTTTGTAGTGGCCCATGCCCCTCAAAATGGCGCCTGGGGCAAAGAGGAGACCGATTTTGTAAAAGTAGTGATAGACGAACCTACCAAACTCTATGTAGCAGAGGGTGGCAAAGGCAGCGGCGGTGGAAGCGGCTTCGGCATTTCACCGGGTGTTGGTCTGGGTTATGGCACCGGTGGCTATGGCGGTGGCGTAGGCGGTGGTATTGGGATATCACTTGGTGGCGGGCGTGGCCGTAAAGGTGGTAAAACAGTTTATTATTATGGCACCAATACTGCCGAAATGAAACAATTGACCGACGAGAATTTTGAGGACATCATGACCGACATTATGGGCGATGACCCCGATGTGGTTGAAAAAATACATGCTCACCAATATGGCTTAAAAAATATAGATAAGCTGCTGAAGTATTATAACGAAACAAGGCTTAAAAGTGCCGCGCCCTAAATAAGAAGCGTCAGGCCGAATTTATTTCGGCATCCCACACGTTAAGCTGCGTCATATATGATTTAATATCCTAATGAGATGCTGAAACGAGTTCAGCATGACAGTGCTTTTTCCTAATCTATCTTGATGCCCTTATAATATTCTGCATTCTTATAATCTTTCCGGAGCGGGAAACCCTCCCAGTCATCGGGCAGCAATATCCGGCGCAGATCGGGGTGGCCTTCAAAAAATATACCCAACAGATCATAGGCCTCGCGCTCATGCCAGTCGGCGGTACGGTATACGGTGGTTATGCTTTTAAATTCGGGCAATTCGGCGCTTTCCCTGTTGTGTGGTTTGCTCACTTTAAGTGTGAGCTGTGTTTTATAGGGTATTGATGCCAAATGGTAAACCACACCGTAACGATTATCCTCATCATTGTAATGCACACCACTCAGGCTCGACAAAAAATCGAAATAAGTTTTATCGTTATTGCGCAGCTCCAGGCATACAGCCGTAATATCATCAGGTTTGATCAACAAGGCAGGCTGCAGCCCGCCTGTTTCTTCGCCTGTAATTACAGTTTCGCCAAATTTTTGAATAAGCAATTGCTTAATATCGTTAAACATCATGGTGCCAAACGTACTTTTTTCCAGCTTTTTTTATCAACTTTTTTATACAGGATCCGATCGTGTAAACGGCTTGAACGTCCCTGCCAAAACTCAACCAGTTGCGGGTTCAGGATATAGCCACCCCAAAATGATGGTTTGGGCACTTCCTTACCTTCATATTCTGCTTCCAGCTCGCTCCATTTTTTTTCCAGACCTTCACGACCTTCGATCTCCTGGCTTTGCGGCGAAGCTACAGCCCCTATCTGGCTGCCTTTTGGGCGCGAATGGAAATATCTTTCGGAATCTTCCTTGCTCAATTTTTCTATCGTACCCTCAATACGTACCTGGCGTTCCAGTTCGCCCCAAAAAAAAGTAATAGCTCCCTGTGGGTTCTTGGTGATCTCTTTGCCTTTACGACTTAAGTAATTGGTATAGAATATAAAACCATGCTGGTTAAACCCTTTTAATAATAAAATACGAGCTGATGGCTTTCCGTTGGTGGTAGCTGTTGCCAGCGTCATGGCATTGGGTTCATGCAATTTTGCGGCTAAAGCTTCGTTAAACCATTGTTCGAACTGATTTATTGGGTCGCCCTTGGTATCATTTTCGGATAATGTAGCGGCAGTATAATCCTGCCTTAAATTTTGTATTTCCTGCTGATTCATTGTATGCAAACTTACAAATTAGTATCAAGTAGTTAGTATCAAGTATCAAGACAGTTTTTAAAAGTAACATTTATAATATAAAAGCATCTTAATACTAACACCTTGATACCGAAAGCGGGTACAGAAATTTTAATTTAATAATTGAACATATTTTTATTATGCTTGTTGTACTTTTTAAAAACTGAACCTTATGTTAAGTCCTATACCTGCCGCCGCGGGGCGTCTGCTTATTTCGGAGCCTTTTATGATGGATCCGAATTTTAAAAGATCGGTTATTTTACTGACGGAATACTCTGCTGAAGGTGCTATGGGGTTTATTTTAAACCATCACAGTGAATATATGCTGGGCGATGTATTACCTGATGTTTCTTACTCAGAAATGCCGGTTTATGACGGCGGACCGGTAGCCAAAAACACTTTACATTTTATGCATTGCTGCCCCGAAAAAATAGAAGGTGGTATTGAAATAGCCGAAGGGGTGTTTTGGGGCGGAGATTTTGAACAGGCAAAGGAATTAATATCCAACTACCAACTGACAGAAAACGAGATCAAATTTTTTGCAGGATACTCCGGCTGGACCTCACAACAATTGGAAGAAGAAATACTACAGGACAGCTGGATAGTAGCCGAAAAGTTCAAATCAGAAACATTATTTTCCAATGACGAGCAAAACCTATGGAAAGAGGTTGTTATAGGCCTGGGCCAACGTTATGCCCACATAGCCAATTTCCCGGAGAACCCGGCTTTGAATTGAGCTTTTAGATGAGGTTTTACGTTGGACGTGTTACGTTATATGTATAAAAAACGTATAACGTAACACGTAAAACATATAACGTTCACTATCCTTCCATTTCCTTAGCAGAATCTTCTACTTTTTTCTTAAGATCTTCTTTAAAGTTGATGAGGTTTTTAACCAGGTATTCATCAGCCGTAGATAATATCTGCGCGGCAAGGATACCGGCGTTTTTTGCCGCGTTAAGGGCCACAGTAGCCACAGGGATGCCATTTGGCATTTGCAATATAGATAGTATCGAGTCCCAGCCATCAATAGAGTTGCTTGATTTTACGGGCACGCCGATTACCGGCAGATGCGTTAACGATGCAACCATACCTGGCAAATGCGCGGCACCACCGGCGCCGGCAATAATCACCTTAATACCCCTATCAGCTGCAGCACGGGCATAACTGAACATCCTGTCGGGCGTACGGTGTGCCGATACTACGGTGATCTCATAATCAACACCTAATTCTTTTAAAACATCAGCGGCATCCTGCATTACGTTTAAATCCGATTTGCTGCCCATAATGATGGCTACTTTTGGTTCTTTCTCTAAGTTCATAGTTGATGGTTCATGGTTCATGGCAAAAAATCGTCAGATTGAATTTCGGAGTGCTGTGATCATTTTTACCAATACCTCATATTCATTATATAGTACGTTAAAATCCTCTTCTTTCAGATAGGCTCTTCTTCTTGCGATAAATAAACAACTAACAACTTCTATCGCAGATCTTAGTGAGTAGCCTAAAAATACTTTAAAAACAGCTTTGCTTTGCCCTGTTGAGCCTTCGGCAATATTTAGCACTACCGAATCAGCGGCCCTTTTTATCTGGGATATTAGGATATATATTTCTTCTTTGGGAAAGGTTTTAGTCAACTGGTTGATTTGTTCATCTAAGTCCATGGCCTTCTGCCACACCTGGAGATCTTCAAACCTAAATGCCATTTATCTTTTATTTATTGAATATCTAAATAACCTGTTCTACTATGAACTATGATCCATGAACTATGAACCAAAACCTAACTAATCACCTTCAACGTCTGCTGCACTAATCTTGCTTTTTCGATGGCTTTTTTCCGATCGGCATCAACAATGGTTACGTGACCCATTTTGCGGAATGGCTTGGTTAAGGCTTTTCCGTATAAGTGTACATATACACCCGGAATTTTCAATATTTTTTCGATGCCCTGGTATATGGCCGGACCTTCATAACCTACTTCACCTAAAATATTCACCATAATGGCATTGTTGAGGCAGGCTGTATCGCCCAGTGGCTGGTTAAATATGGCCCTTAAATGCTGTTCAAACTGCGAAACCACATTGCCTTCAATAGTTTGGTGGCCGCTGTTGTGTGGTCGTGGAGCCAGCTCATTCACCAGTATTTTACCATGCTTATCTAAAAACATTTCTACCGCCAGTATACCTACAATTTTAAGACTCTCAGCAATCTTTTTGGCTACCTGTTCAGCTCGTTCCAGTATTTCGAATGGTAAGGTTGATGGCGATATCAGGAACTCAACCAGGTTGGCCTGTGGGTTAAACTCCATCTCCACTAAGGGGAATGTGCTTATGTCGCCATTCTCATTCCGGGCTACAATTACGGCTATTTCCTTTTCAAAATCGATCCATTTCTCGATCAGGCTGGGTTCTTTAAACGCGCCTGATAAGTAGCTTTCGTCGGCTACTTTATAAACACCTTTACCATCGTAACCGTCTTTACGCAGCTTTTGAATGTACGGGAATGGTATAAAGCTTTGCTGTAATTGCTGTGGCGATGATATGATCTGGAAATCGGCCGTAGGGATACCGTTTTCTTTAAAGAATTGCTTTTGCAAACCCTTATCCTGTATCAGCCGGATAATCCGCGACTGCGGATAAACCATCACGCCCTCTTTTTCTAATTGTTCCAAAGCGTCAACATTCACCTTTTCTATTTCGATGGTGATCATGTCTACATTTTTACCAAAATTGTAAACAGTTTCATAATCGCTCAGAGAGCCTATAGTAAACTCATCACAGAGTTTACGACAAGGCGCTTCCCGGTCGGGATCAAGAACTTTTATGGTAACATTATAATTTATGGCCTGTTGTATCAGCATACGACCAAGCTGGCCGCCGCCCAGGATACCTAATTTTAAATCTCCGTAGAATGCTTTCATGTTGAAGATGCAAGTTTACCTGAAATCTTTCAAAAAGCCATAAAATGCTTAAAACATCTATAGCAAACTACCGCTTTTTAACCAGCAAATAATAAAACACAGCGTGTACAACCAGGAATATGCCACCTGTTATGAGGTAAACCATTCTGCCGGCAGGAGTCATTTTCATGCTCAGGGCGGTAATAATAAACACTACCGATCCGCCAAAATACAGCAGAAAACGTACAATGCGGTTATTCCAGTATTGTGGGTTAACCAGGAACATGGCAGGCAGGGTCATTACAAAAATGATGATATTTAAAAAGGTGACATTCTCCATGATCTTAGGTAATGTCTTGGTATAGTCGTCGCTCTTTTGCTCTATATTGTAATAAACGCATACGGCAGCTATAGACAGGATAACTGAGAATAAGAAGACCCTGAAAAGTTGTTTAGGAATTGTTTTCATCTTGATATCAAATATAATAAATAAGCCCGGTTATGCGCCGGTATTATGGCTGCAAAGAAACGCATATGCGCCCGAAAAGCTTTAATCCTATTGTCACAAATTGGGATACAGTAAGCCTTATGTCCCCCGAATACCCCAAAAACAGCTACCTTAGCGCCGTTTTTACATATAAATACACGTTCTATGAAAACCAAAATAGCAGTAGCCAACGGCGATGGGATAGGTCCCGAGATAATGCAGGCCGTACTTAAAGTTTTTGAGGCCAATGATGTACCATTGGAGTATGAATTTGTGGAGATGGGTAAGTCGTATTTTGATGCGGGGCACTCTACCGGCATGACAGCTAAGGCAAAAGAAACCATTGAAACCCTGGGCCTATTGTTCAAAGGCCCTATGGAAACCCCAAAAGGTAAGGGCGTAAAAAGCATCAACGTAACCGCCCGTAAAGTTTGGAATACCTATGCCAACCAGCGCGATTTCAGGACTTTAAATGGTGTTGATACCGTTTTCTCCAAAGCAGGTATCCCGATCAACCTTACCATCATCCGCGAAAACATTGAGGATACCTATGGCGGCATTGAGCATTTGCTGACTTACGACGTTGCTGTTGGTCGCCGTATTATTACCCGCCCGGGCTCGGCGCAGGTGATCCGCTATGCTTTTGAAATGGCCAAACGCAAAGGCTTAAAAAAACTAGCCTGCGGCCATAAAGCCAATATCATGAAGCTTACTGATGGTCTTTTCCTGGAAACTTTTCAGCAGATAGCCAAGGAATATCCTGAAATTGAGGCATCAGACATTATCGTGGACGACCTGTGCATGAAGTTGGTAACCCGCCCGGAAACGTTCGAGGCCATTGTTTTAACCAATTTACAAGGCGATATCGTATCAGACCTTTGCGCTGGTTTAGTAGGTGGATTGGGCTTCGCGCCATCAGCCAACATTGGCGATAATATATCCATATTTGAGGCCGTACACGGTACCGCTCCCGATATCGCGGGCAAAGGCATAGCTAATCCTACCGCTCTATTGCTGTCGGGTATTTCGATGTTACGCTTTTTAGGTTTCTCCAAAAACGCGGCGGCCATAGAAAATGCGCTGCTGTATACCCTGGAGCAAGGCGTACATACAGGTGATTTTGGCAACAGGTCCATCCCAGCATCCAATACCAATGCCTTTACCGATGCTATTATTGCCAATATAGGCCAGGTACCGGCCAACGGCGGTGTTTTTTCAAATCCCGATTTTGAGGCCCGCGTGAGCCATCTGCAACCCATAAAAAACAAGCTTACCGTTACCAAAAACATCAAAGAAGAGATGATTGGTGTAGATGTGTTTGTGGAAGCACGGGTACAACCCAATGAGCTTGCCGAAATGGCCAAAAAGGTACTGACCGACAATTTTGAACTGGTGATGATATCCAATCGTGGCACCCAGGTTTGGCCTACAGGCTCCATTTATACCGAGCTGGTGAACGAGTACCGCGTACGTTTTGAAAAGAAGGCCGGTAAAGAGATCACCCAGAAAGAACTGCTGCACATAGCGGCCGATTTTTCGGAATTGGCCAAAGTTTGCTCTGTAGAATTCCTGATGAACTTTGATGGTAAAATTGGTTACACGTTGGCACAGGGTCAATAAGTATCTGCTTTACATCAATATAAAATGAGCCTGTGACTGATCACGGGCTTTTTTATGCCATTTAACTAATAAGGTATATCAACCAAAAATTGATAAAAAGTGGGTTTACATGGGTTTACACTTTTTAAGGTCAACATTAATTCAATTAATTGATAATCAGATAATTAAATTCTATTTTGCCAGATTTTCTCAAAAAAGTGTAAACCGTGTTTTTGGGGTAAAAAGGCTGTCATGCTGAGCGTCGTCGAAGCATGGTGGCCAGGCCTCTGCGCCCTACCCTTCGACGGAGCTCAGGGTGACAGTTCACCTTTTTGAACATTTTCATCCATTCTCTTACATCATAGGGCATTTCATCATGGGGAGGGGTTTCTTTGCGCGATGATAATCCTGTTTCATAAACCCCTTCCTCCCCTTCCCGCACTATTATTTAAGTTAAGGAATTTTTCAAAACCCATCGGGGTTAAAGCTTTGTAGAAAAAGTCGATTCCCTTGCAGTGCCGTAGGTACCGTACTCAGGTTGCATACCTACAGCATGCTAAATGATGGTTGTTTGCTTTCTACAAAGCTTTTACTCCTATGGAGTATCTTAAATAATGGCATTACCCTTCCCCCGACGGAAGGAATCGCACGGGGCCGGGGCTTTTTTGGAGGGCTGTCATGCTGAGCCCCGTCGAAGCATGGTGGGCAGGCCTCTACGCCCTACCCTTCGACGGAGCTCGGGGTGACAGCCCTCCTTTTGAACATTTTCATCCATTCGCTTATATCATAGGGCATTTCATCATGGAAAGGGGTTTCTACCCGCGATGACTGATCTATCCCATAAACCCCTTCCTCTCCCGCACTATTATTTAGGTTAAGGGACCTTGCAAACCCCATCGGGGTTAAAGCTTTGTAGAAAAAGTCGATTCCCTTGCAGTGCCGTAGGTACTGTACTCAGGTTGCATACCTACGGCATGCTAAACGATTTTTGTTTATTTGCTACAAAGCTTTTACTCCTATGGAGCATCTTTAATTAATGGCATTATTCCTTCCCGAGGGAAGGAAGCGCACAAGGCTTTGGTTTTTTGATCGGCTGCCGTGCTGAGCTCCGTCGCAGCATGGTGGGCAGATCCTAATAAACCGTGTAATTCGCCCCCATTTGTGTAATTCGTACAATTTTTACTTCCCTCTTTCTTAGCGGTTTATACATGAATTTTAATTATTTAAAAACCATTCATTGTAATTATAAGTTATAAATCTACATAAATCGAAATGAACTATTAATTTAAACGATAATTTATAAGAGAAACTGCTACTCATTTACATGCTAATTACTAACAAAAACAAAAGAAAGATGAACATGAAAAAGTCAGTTTTAATTGCTATTGCATCACTTACTATCGGTTTTTTATCAACCAATGCAATTGCCCAAACACAGCAACAAGACACAACTAAACGCGATACAACTAACAAAACCGCTCCTGCCTCAACTGCTGCTCCTTCCGCAGCATCGGGCGATGTGGTTGGTGTGCTTTCCAGCTCTACCGCTTTTGCTCCAATGGCTCTGGCCATTAAGAATGCCGATTTGGAAGCTACCTTAAAAGCTGCCGGACCATTTACCGTTTTTGCACCAAACGATGTGGCCTTCAGTAAAGTACCCAAACCAACTATGGACGATCTGATGAAGGATCATGCCAAGCTGGCCAAAGTTTTAAAATATCACGTAATAGCCGGTAAATACACCAAAACCGATATCATTAAAGCGCTTAATGCCGGTAAAGGCAAGGCTGTTTTAAAAACTATCGACGGTGATGCCATAACCCTATCGGTTAACGATAAGAGTAACCTGCAACTCACAGATGCCAAGGGAGGTACCGCGGTTGTAGTATCATTTGATGCATTGGCCAGTAACGGTGTTATACACGGTCTCGATGCAGTGTTGTTACCTCAGTAAAAAGTTCGTTTTGTTTAATTCTAAATCCAAAAGAGTCTCGGTATGCAGGTACCAGACTCTTTTTTTTTTGATTATTTTTTAGATAGAGCAGCAAACTTACCTTGCTTCAGGTGCCTGTCTGCTATAAGGGCTATGGGCAAGCCCAGGCAAATGATCAGGATGGCTATACCGGTTACCAAAACAGGTAATTTAACAACCGGAAAGGCCTTTTGCGTAACCGGTATAACGCCCAGGTTCATGATGATCCAGGCGGTAAAGCCGTACAAACATGCAATGAGGTAGGCGTTCCTGAGCCCTTTTTTAAAGAAAGGGTACAACAGATAAAACGCGCTGGTAAACAAAATAGCGATCAGGTAATGAAATACCACGCCGGCAACCACCATTTCGGCCCCGCCTTTAAAAGCAGCCTTGCCAAAGGCGGCGCTGGCTATAAATTTAAAAATTATGGCAGGCTGTATTTTGTAGTTCAATAACAGGGCTGCTAAACCATCAAGCGTGCCGGTTATTAACCCAATACCCAAAATATTGAGCACAATGTTATTTATACGAGGTATAGTAGCTTTTTCTTTTTGCATCAGGAAATTTGATTTGGCTAATTTATGTTTTTTATAAAGTTACGATATGAACATTATTAATTTATTTTTTGCGTTTAAGTAAATTTTTGTAACAGATGCTTATTTTTATGGCAATGAATAATAGCACCTGCCTTATTGAGGTTCCGGCTTTGCTGAGTAAAAAAACGAGCAGGATACTGACGTTTAAAACAGAAAGCCTGATCATCGAAAAACCCACAGGTATAAAACCGCCCGATTTTATACCCGCAGCTACCATTGCAGGTTTCCGGTATGGTGTTAGTTGGGTGCGCGGCTATGCATTTACCATTGGCAGACAGTACTTTATTGAAATTCAAACCGATCAGCAAAAAGTCATCAGCATCAAATTGGGCAGTTATTACAGCATCCGTAAAAAGCTGTATGACCAGCTCTGGTCAGAGATCATTCATCAGTTGTGGCGCTATTACTTTGTAAACCAGTACAATTACTATTATGATCTGTACAAGATAAACCAGGCTTTTGAACTTTGCGGCATTTATTTTCATCCCAATGGTATTGGCTGGGATGCGCTCAACATTTTGCAATGGAACGAGGTAGGTATTAGCAGCTACTACAATTATTTCATGATCTACAATCGTAAAAACAAAAAACAATACAAAAGCCGCAGTTTTGCCAAAGACTGGAACGCCGTGGTGCTGCAAGCTGTTTTGAAAGAGATAGTCGACGAGAAAAAAGTAGTGTTCTAATTGTTAATTTCTTACCTTCTCAACACTTTTTAAACCTCGGGTTTTAACAAATTTCTATTCAAAATTGAGTCAAAAACAGCTTAAAGTCCTTCCAATAATTTTCATTTTACCGCTTTTAACAAATTTCAATACGGTTTCGGCAGGTTTTAAAAAGTTTAAAAAGTATTATTTATCGGCTATCAAACACCTACATACCAAACGGTCGGTTTTTTTTTCGTTTAATAAAACAGCCGGGGCGCTGTTAAAAGGTGCCCGGGCTGCTGATATAACTATACGAAATTTCTGGTGGAGTGTTGATGACTCCGATAAAATATTGTCATGCTGAGTGGAACGAAGCATCTGTTTGTGCATTATGTATGCTAACTGAAGAAGATCCTTCGTTACTCAGGATAACAAAAATGGTGCTAAAAGCTCCCAACTAACTTACCCTTCCAAAATCATAACTTCATCGGGGATGATCGATTTGCCGCCTTCGGCTTTCTTTTTGGTAAGATTATCAACCCTGCGCATTAAAAGGATAGCGATGATGGAGATCGCGACAATGACATAGCCTACTATGTTATAATGTTGCAGCGGGGCGCCTTTGCCCGGCTGCGTTACAATCATGCCCGCAACCGCGGCGGCAACACCACCCGCAATTTGCTGTAACGAGGAGTTGATGCTCATGAAGGCGCCACGATCGGCCATATCGGGTATGGCGCTGGTTAAGGCCGATGATGGTATCATCCTGCTCATTACGCCCATCATCATTAATATATTGTAAAAAATAACCAACGGAAACGCGGTAACTCCCAAATTGGTATACAATACACACATCAGCATCATCCACACGGTAGCCATTGTAAATATTTTAAACTTGCTCATCTTATCGCTTAGCTTACCCACCACTGGCATGATCACCAATGCGCTCAGGCCCGATATCATAAACAGGATAGGCAATTGTCCGTTGGTTAGTCCCAGGTTATTGATAGCAAAAGCGCTGCCGAAAGGCATCATCATAAAGCCACCTATAGACAGCAAGGCTGTAGCCGCAAAGCCTACACGATAATTGCTTTTGGTAACCGTGTGTAACAAATGTTTAAAAGCCGTTTTTTCGGTTTTTATGAGTAAATGCGCTACCACGGGTTTCATTTTAATGGCTATTAAGGCTGCAATGCTGATGCTTAACAGGGCTACCATCCAAAATGGAGCTTCCCAACCCCAGGCGTTGGCTAAATAAAGACCGATAGGCACGCCAAGAACCTGGCTTGCGCCAAAGCCCATCTGTACAAAACCCATCACCCGTCCGCGTTGTTGCAGGGCAAACAGATCGGTAATAATAGCCATGGATATAGAGCCTATAACCCCGCCAAACAGGCCGGTAATGATACGCGCGGCAACCAGCACGGCATATGATTGCGCCAAACCGCAAAAAACAGTACCGGTAATAAAGCCCAGGTAAAAGAACAGCAGCAGCTTTTTACGATCAAACTTATCGGCAAAGCCAGCGGTTAGCAAGCCTGATATACCCGCGCTAAAGGCATAAGCAGATACTGCGATACCAAAGGCCGAAGGTTTCAGGTTAAGCGATTTCATCAATATATCGCCCAGCGGCGACATTACCATAAAATCAAGTATCACGGTAAACTGGGTGATAGCCAGCAGAAATATAATGAGTTTTTGGTAACCTGTAAAAGCTACCGGTTGTTGATTATCCATAATGTACTTTAAGTTAGTTCACAGCATTGATAGCCATGATGATTTATAATTTCAATAATTTGTGTATGCGACAATGTTTCTGATATGATGCGCAATACATAGTCGCTATCCTCCATGTCGATATTCCAGCATTGTACCGCAGGATGCTTATCCAGTAGTGTATGCAGCAGCTGCTTACCTTTATGGCTGCTGATGTTGGTTTTAAACAGCAGGATATGATTAAAATTTAAAGCTGTTTCCATCAGTTTTATTTTTTTAAGGATTTCACAACCAGGTCAAACGCCCGCCAGAGTACCTCGTCGGTCATTTTAAAGGGCTTGCCACCAAGGCTTTTCCCCTCCATATCAAAGCGGATAAGGTTATATAAAGTACCGAACGCTATTGACCAATACACCTCAAAAGGCATGGTTTCTATTTCGCCACGCTCTGTAATATTGTGCATAAACCTGGTCATGGCGCTGATGAAGCCGGGCATAAAGCCCGAAAGAAACTCTTCCTGGTAACTTGAACTGCGCAGCTGATCAAAAAACTGGTTCATCTTAGGCTTTTCCCTGGCGTAACGGTAACGGTTTTCCCATTGTTTACGCAAGCCCTGTTCAAAAGGCTCTTCCGGATCAAAGTCTCTGATAAAAAATTCTTCCATCACCCTCAGCTCCTCCATAGCCACTTTCATGATCAAATCGTCGCGGTCTTTATAATATATATAGGGCGTACCTACCGAAATTTTACAAGCCCTGGCCAGTTTATTCATACTAAAGCCTTCTAAACCATCCTTGATGATGAGCTCGATAGCTTTTTGCTTTACCAATTCTTCCTTGTCTGTATTCCTTGATCGCATAACGATACAAAGATAAATAAATATTCATTCATTTATAATGATGTTTTATTTATGTGACTATTTTGACAATTAGAAAGCATACGTTTTTGCTCCTGACGGGAGATTCCGGGAGTGGTAGCTCATGATTAGACTCAGGAGAAGTTCTACGCGGGATGATCATCCTATTCCATAAACCTCTTCCTCCCCTTCCCAAGGGAAGGAATCGCACAAGGCCTTGCTCTTTGAATCCTCAAGTGTGGGAGTTCTTAACCTTTGTCGAAAAACACTATGGTCAATTTACCATAAGGTAACATTACCGCTTTACTTTTAAGTGTAAGTATGGACCACCATTTAAAACAAAAACCATGAAAAATTTAAAATTGAAAGCATTAGACCTGGGTGCCAGCGAAGTGCTGAACAGAGCTCAATTGAAAAAACTGACAGGCGGTGCCAGCGGCCCAACCTGCAGCATTAACCAGGGTGGCTGCAATACCAGCATTACCTGTGCCGGCGGCGAAATATGCCGTTGTACCGAAAACCCATGCTGGTGCGGCTGCAGGGGTTAAGCTAAGGTTCCCAGACTATTTTTCCCCTCCTCTCTGGCTCTCGCTGAGAGGAGGGAGCTTAGACAGAAGCAGAAACCCCTTCCTACCCTTCCCCAAGGAAGGAATCGCACGAGCCAGAGCTTTTTTAGATCGTGTTTTCCAGTTCCCTCCCTTGGGAGGGGTGCGGTTGGTTTGCGCGATGGCAGGGAGGGGTTTATACGTGCGGCAGATTAACCAATTTATTAAACTCCGCAGTCGCTCGGCTCCAGCCGAGTGACGACTATTTGCAGGCCTTTGACCTGCTAAACAAATATAATCTTGCTTTTTACAGCGGCCGGAGGCCGGGTAATAATCGTCACTCGGCTGGAGCCAAGCGACTGCGGGAATTTTTAATTAAATTTCTTCATAAAATGCAAATACAGTAAAATCGTGCTTTTCATTTTCACTGTACTCATTCACTAATTTAATTTTTAAATAAACCAGCAGATCCGGGATGTGTGTCTGGCTATTAGTTTCTATATCATCTAATAACTCCAGCTCCAATTCTGAAGGAGGAGAGGTGTAATAAGCCGTTAAATGGATCTGGTGCATATCCAAATCGACATCAAGATATATACGCCTTAAATTTTCAGTTATCTTATGTGATAGAAACCTGAGAACTGTCCGGTACAATTCAAATTTTTTCTCTTCTTGTGTCATATTGTATTTTGTCCCCTGCTGGATTTTACCCATCAATATAACAACCGTCATCATCATATCTATCCCAATTAACCGATGGCTTTATACTTTTGATGATATCATACTCGAATATAATATCAAAGTCCTCGGGATTTTCGTAATTACAATGCGGGCAAATATTATTTTCCAGGGCTCCATTACATATAACCCGGGGTAAGTTGGGCTTGCCCCTATCGTAATATGGTTCTGCTCTTTTAATTTTGTCACCAAGTTTATACTCATATTGCCAAACCTCACCAAATTTAAACTGTACACGGTACATCATTACACCACCGCAATTGTTACAATTTGCCTGAATAGTCAATATGTTAAATGCGCCCATAGCCTGTTAAAAAACATTTAAAGCTTTATTAACTCTTTTATATATGAATAGCTTTCTGCGGTCCGTTTTAACTTATCTCCAATATCGCAAATCAGCAGATAAGTTGCCTCAGTTATCTCGATATCATATTCGTGCATTTGTATGAGGATATGATCAAAACACAAGCCTGTTTCATTGTATTCAAGAAACTCTTTCGCGATTATGATAGCTTGATTATTTAGTCCGGATTCTTCGGCTACATCCAGTAATGCTTGTAATTTTTTTTTAAGCTTGTTCACAAACCACTTCATTCTGCTTACCCTCTCACCCAATGTTCCTGCTCAATTTTCTTTTGCAGTTCAAGGATGGAGCCGATGAGGGCCTCGGGGCGGGGTGGGCAGCCTTGCACGTATACATCCACAGGGATCACTCTGTCCACGCCTTTTACAACATGGTAGCCATGCTGCCAGTATGGACCGCCGCAATTGGAGCAGGAGCCCATCGAGATCACATATTTAGGGTCGGGCATTTGTTCGTACAGGCGTTTAATGCGCTCGGCCATTTTAAAGGTAACGGTACCGGCTATGATGATCACATCGGCCTGACGGGCTGATGGGCGCGGAAATACGCCAAAACGATCAAGGTCATACGTAGATGCCATCGACCCCATCATTTCAATAGCACAGCAGGCAATGCCAAAGCTCAGGGGCCACAGGGATGACAGGCGCGCCCAATTAAGCAGATCGTCCAGTTTGGTTACTACAACACCGCCGCTTTCACTTGTTATATCACTGCTCATTTCCTGGCTTTTTAAAGGTGGGTTTAAACATGGGTTTGCGGATAGGCGCGGCTTCGGCAGGTGCTTCGGCAACGGCTGCTTCGGCAGCTACAGGCTCATTACCCATGCTAAAGGGTTTCACCACAAATTTCCCTTGCTCCATATTTAATTGTTCGTATAAAGATGCGGGAATGGTGACATCGGTTACAGGTACTACGGGTTTGGCTTTTATCCATTCCAGGTCGCCTTTGCGCCAAACGTACACCAGGCCCAATATCAGGATGCCTAAAAACACAAACATTTCGGCCAGCGAAAACCATCCCCAGCGGGCATCCTGCGCGATGATTTCATGACTGCCAAATACCGTTGCCCAGGGAAAAATGAATACCATTTCTACATCAAACAGCAGGAATATGAGGGCAATCACATAAAAACGCGAATTGAAGGGCAGCCAGGCATTACCGGTGGGTTCTTCGCCGCATTCGTACGAGGTTAATTTTTCGTAATTCGGATTTTTTGGAGCAAGCAGGCGGTTAATAAAAAATATAACACATACCATAATTATTCCGGTAATCAGGAAGATGAGTATCTTGCCAAATTCTGATATTTGCGAAACATCGGTCATGACTACAAATTTAACAAAACAAACCCATTTTGATGCAATAATTATTGGCGGCGGCGCCTGCGGGCTCATGTGCGCCGTACAGGCGGGCTTTTTGGGAAAGCGCACGCTGATACTGGAAAAGGCCGATCGTGTGGGTGCCAAGATACTGATCAGCGGGGGCGGCCGCTGTAACTATACCAATTTGTATGCTACCGATCAGCAGTTTATATCGCAAAACCCGCATTTCTGCAAATCGGCATTTTCGCAGTGGACGGTGGAGGATACCATCAGCTTTTTTGAAGCTTATGGTATTGAAGGCAAGGAGAAAACACTGGGCCAGCTTTTCCCGGTGAGTGATAAGGCTAAAGATGTGGTACAGGTTTTTATTGATCTTTGTGCCGATATGGATCAGGAGATCTGGTGTGATGCCGAAGTAAAAATGGTGGAGAAAACTGCCGATGGCTTTACCGTTCGGGCCGAGGTTGATGGCCGGCAGGAATACATCAGTGCGCCCAGTGTGGTGATTGCGGCGGGTGGTTTGCCTATCCCCAAAATGGGCGCTACCGATTTTGGCTTGCGTACGGCCCGCAATTTCGACCTTAAAATTGTAGATACCGCCCCTGCCCTGGTTCCGCTCACTATTACCGGGAAAGATCAGCCCTGGTACGAACAGCTGAGCGGCAACAGTATTTTTTGCCGGGTTTGGAACGACAGGATCAGCTTTGAAGAAAATATACTGTTTACGCATTGGGGACTGAGCGGACCAGCCATCCTACAGATCTCCTCCTACTGGAAACCCGGCGAATACATCAACATCGACCTGCTCCCTAACCAAAACATTGCTGATCTGCTGCTGCAGGAAAAAGAAGCCAACGGCAAAAAAATGCTGCTGGCCTACCTGGCAGGCCTTTATACCCGCAAATTTGCCGAGGCCCTGAGCGATAAGCTGCCCGTGGAGAAAAACCTGGCCTCGCTCACCAAAACCGATATCGAAAACATCAGCGAGCTGATACACGAATTCAAAGTAAAACCTGCCGGTGACAAAGGGTACGACAAAGCCGAAGTAATGCGCGGTGGCGTATCCACCGACGAATTATCCTCCAAAACGCTGGAAGCGAAGAAAGTGCCCGGTCTGTTTTTCGGCGGCGAATGCGTGGATGTTACCGGCTGGCTGGGCGGCTACAATTTTCAATGGGCCTGGGCCAGCGGTTTTGTGATAGCGCAGAATCTGTAGGGTTGTCTGAATCAGAATTTCCAGAATTTTAGAATTAACAGAATTTTTCAGTTCCCTCCCCACGGGAGGGGTGCGATGGGTACGTGCAATGGCAGGGAGGGGTTTATGCGCGATGCAAATTTATATGGTGTAGAAACCCCTTCCTCCCCCTTTCCGAGGGAAGGAATCGCACCAGGCCCGGGCTTTTATTTTCAAGCCAAAAATACAAGCCATCCTCAACTTATTTCAGGATTCCACAGGACAGGTTGACCTTCAGGCTGTACACCTTGCATATGGGGTTCCGAAACAAGTTCGGCATGACTTGGGGAGGTAATCAGAAAATCTTTTAATCTCGAAAATCACGGTTCTGACAAATAACGTATAAGATCTCTCCTCGTACCTCGTTCGAGATGACACTTATTGCTATTCTATCAGCCCAAACTGTTTCATATGATGGGTAAAGTGCTTACCGTGCCATATAAGCCATTCGTGATGATTCATGGGGCCGAAACCGCCATGGATAGCCACGATGCCGGGCTGCTCAAAATAACGGTCAAAGGCTTCCAGTTCTTGCATCAGTTGGTTAACGGCGGTTGCTATATTGGGGTACTGGTAATACTCAGGGGGCTCTTGAAAAACTACATTTCGCCCGATCTCCTTGTCGGAGTATACCATTAGCTGTTTCATTTGGGAAGCCTTGTCGGCCGGCTGCTCACAAAAAGGTGTTTTTTTGCCGTTTGTCCATTCCACCTGGTCAACCAGGTGCTCTACCATTTGCTGTGCCTTCATTTTACCCCAGATAGGCGTGGTATCCGGATCAAGTGACAATAATAATCGGCGTAGTTCTGCCCGGTTGTTGATATCAAAAAACTGAGCCATAATTACTTTATCGTTCAACAATTTCATAATTCCGGTATTCGCCTATGCGCCAGCCGGTCAGCTGTTCAACCCTTTGCAGGAATTTACGGCGAAAGGTCATGTTTTTACGAAGCGCCTTGGTGCTGAAATCGATCTTCCAGTTGGTGGCGGCTATACGTTTTTGCATGGGCGCTGGGTGTGTGCCGGTAAAGTGCACCAGCTTATCGGCATTGCCATAGTCAAACTCATAGGTTTCGGGCAGGTTTTGCTCCATCCAGGCATCGTCGTGATAAAACTTATTGAAATTTCGGATCTTATTATTCAAGCCTTGTGGTGGTTTGGCCCAGCCGTAATGATAGATGTATGCATCGATGAGTTTTACCTTAATCTTACGATCATTAAGCCGGAAACCTTGCGCATCGCGATAAGCGCGGATACCTTTAATATTCTTCACCAAACGGATTTCGCGGCGATACCAGCGGCGCGAATCGCCATAATAATCATAGGAACCATAAAAGTGCAGGTATTTAAACAGCAGGCCCTCGATGTTTGGTTTATTCAGTGCCTCCTCCATTTCTTTTTTAATGAGGGGATGATATTTTTCGTGCACGGCCTCATCGCCCTGAATGTAGAAAGCCCAGTCGGCATCGGGCGATATGGCATCAAAGGCCTTGTCGGTTTCTACGGCAAAAACCCGTCCGCCATCTTTCAGGGTATCGTCCCAAACCGAATCAATGATCCTGATCTTGGGCGAGCCAATAGCTTCGATCAACTGGCGCGTGCCATCATCAGAATTTCCGGACATCACGATAAACTCATCGCACAGCGGCAAAATGGAGGTGATGGCTTCAACAATGGGGTAATCATTTTTAACCGCGTTTCTGATAAAGGTAAATCCGGATACTTTCATTAAGCCAAAGGTATTTAAACAAGGGGTAATTTTGATAAAAAGTAAGATGATATTTGTTGAAGCTAAATTTACCTTGTGCATTTTGTTCACTCAATCTTCATGTTATTTTACAACCTTCAGTTGTTATTTACGTAATACAGTTAAATATCCATCTGCCTCATAATTTTAAAGAAATCAATTAATTATTAAGCTAAAGGTTTAATCTTTTACTAAACCTGTATCGTCCCTGCAACCAATTTACATATGGATATCATCAGAAGAGATAACATTACTTATGAGGAATTTATGGAAGAGCATTATAAACCCGGCATACCGTTGGTGTTTACCAATGCCGCCAAAGTGTGGAAGGCTAACGGATTGTTTAGTCCCGATTGGTTCCGGGCCAATTACCCCGACCGTAAAACCGATTGCCGGGGCACCACCTATACTATGCAGCAGGTGATGGATATGGTAGAGGCCGCTACCGAAGATAAACCCGCTCCCTACCCCATTATTTTTGATATTCCAGCAACCCTGCCCGAGATATTGCCCCTGTTGGATCCGCTGGATCTGAACTATGCATCGCCCAACTGGCTCAAAAATAAAATGTTCAGCGTTGGCAAATGGGGCGGCGCTACCGAAATGTTTGTGGGTGGCCCGGGCGGCAGGTTCCCCTACATGCATATTGATTATTACCACCTGAATGCCTGGATAACGCAATTGTATGGCGAAAAGCGCTTCACCGTTTTTCCGCGCGGACAGGAACATATGCTTTACCCCCGCCCGGATGATCCATGGCGCTCGGAGCTCAATGTATTTGAACCCGATTATGAAAAATACCCGCTGTTTAAAGATGCCACGCCCATAAATTTTGTGGTTGGCCCCGGCGAAACTTTATTTATACCCTTTGGTACCTGGCATACGGCTTATTCGCTTACGCCAACCATTTCGGTCGCTTTTGATACCCTCAACAGCAAAAATCACAAGGAATTCATGAAGGATGTATGGACCTTTAAAAAACGCGACAGCAAGCTGAAAGCTGTAGCCATGTACGCTTATGCGGCGCTGGCTACGCAAAGCTGTAAAATTGGGGAGGTGTTGAAAGGGAGGTAGCAGAGTCGACTCACCCCGACATCGCTGCGCTCGCCACCCCTCTCTCCGCCTTTGGCGCATAGAGGGAATTGAAAAGTTATAAAAGAAATTTGTCATCCTGAGGAACGAAGGATCTATTCTGCGATTGCATAATGAACAACAGATCCTTCGCTTCGCTCAGGATGACAAAAAAGAAGTAAAGCCCCCTCTATGCGCGAAGCGGAGAGAGGGGTGGCGAGCGCAGCGATGTCGGGGTGAGTCGACTATATACCCTCTAAAGACTACAATTTTTATAGATTTTTATCCCGATAAAACCAAAAAAATGTTGATTTTTGAAACCTACAAAACAGCATACAACATTGGTGATCACAAACCCGAAATACGAAGAAGCTTTAAATAACTACCATAAAAAAATAGCGGAAGCCAGCGTGGAGGATATGGTGCTCAATATGGGCCCGCAGCATCCGTCTACACATGGCGTTTTGCGTTTGGAGCTGATCACCGATGGCGAAATTGTAAAAGAGGTTATCCCGCATATCGGTTACCTGCACCGCTGTTTCGAGAAACATGCCGAATCATTAACCTACCAGCAAACTATTCCATTTACCGACAGGCTGGATTACCTGGCATCCATGAACAATAGCCATGCTTTTGTGATGGGTGTGGAACGGATGATGGGCATTGATAAAGATATCCCCAAACGGGTGGAGTACATCCGCGTGCTGGTATGCGAACTCAACCGCATTGCATCGCACCTGATAGCCATTGGCACTTATGGTATTGATATAGGCGCTTTTACCCCTTTCCTGTGGTGTTTTAGGGACCGCGAACATATTATGGGTATGCTGGAGTGGGCCTCGGGCTCGCGCATGCTATATAACTATATATGGGTGGGCGGTTTATTTTACGATCTGCCGGTAGGCTTTGAGGAACGCTGCCGCGAGTTTGTAGAATATTTTAAACCTAAAATGGCGGAGCTTAACCAGCTGCTTACCGATAACCAGGTGTTTATATCGCGCACGGCCAATGTGGGTGTGCTGCCATTGGATGTGGCTATTAATTATGGCTGCTCGGGCCCCATGCTGCGGGCATCGGGTTTAAAATGGGATCTGCGGCGCATTGATAATTATTCTGCTTATCCCGAACTTGATTTCGAGATCCCAGTTGGCACAGGCTTAATGGGTAGCGTAGGCGACTGCTGGGACCGCTACAAAGTGCGTGTGGATGAGATTGAACAATCCCTGCGCATAGTGGAGCAATGCCTTGACCGCCTGCAAAACGAGCTAAAACGCACCCCCGATTTTGACCCGCGGGCTAAAATGCCGCGTAAAATAACCCCCAAAGCGCAGGATTACTATGTGCGCTGCGAAGGCGCCAAAGGCGAACTGGGTTTTTATTTTATGGCCGATGGACGATCGGAGATCCCTACCCGTGTAAAAGCACGCGGACCAAGTTTTAACAATCTTTCCGTATTACCCGAAATTTCCAAAGGCGTACTCATCGCCGACCTGATAGCCATTGTAGGCTCCATTGACTTTGTACTGGGCGAAGTGGACAGGTAACATCAGTTTCACATTTTGTCATCCCGAGCGCAGCGAAGGATCTATTATTGAACAGGCACCTCGCATAATAGATGCTTCACTTCGTTCAACATGACAATTTATTTTATATAGAAATCCATCAAACAAAAAAAGAGGTCCCTTACGACACCTCCTTTTCAATTATTAATTTTTATTGGTTGGGCAAATTATTGATTGTAAACTTTAACCATGAAAACATAGTCTTTAAGTTTTTTCAGCTGTTGCTTACGGCTTAAACCAGCCAGCGTGTTTTTGGTGCTTAAGGTTAATGATTTACTTAATGAATCTGAAGGTATATTCTGGATAGCTTTTAACAGGTATGCTGATTTTACAGCAAATGCTGCTCCTGCTATCTGTGTTTGTTTAGCGTTGATGATACCGATCACATTACCTTTCTCATCCAATAACGGACCGCCGCTGTTACCCGGATTAACAGGAATAGAAACCTGATACTCGGTAGTATCACCTTGATAACCGGTGGCTGATGTTAAAGCCCCCTGTCCAAAAACAACCTTACCATCCGGATAACCAAAAGTAATTACGTTTTCGCCAAGGTCTGTAGATGAGCGTTTAAAGTAATAAGGTATCGCACCCAAACCTGTAAATGCATCATCATTGATCTGTAATACAGCGATATCATTTACAGGTTCGGTATAAATTACTTTACTGTGAAAAGATTCACCGGCAGCGTTTTGAACATATACAGAATCGGCGTCTTTAATGACATGATAATTGGTAACAATATATCCGTTTGACGAAAGCGCGAAACCGGTACCTCTGAAATTACCGGGGTTAGATGGCCTGGCTTTGGGTTTAACAGGTAAATTATTAATAAAAGTATTTGCCTGACCTTCCAACTTATCTGTTTTATACTTAAGCCTGCCTACTTCCTGGCTCAACTGCTCAAAATTCGATTCATGATTATTCAGTTTACCGGTAAAAAACAGCGTACCCAAAATAGCAAAAATAGCTATAGATGCCGCTACAGATATTTTGGAGTGGTGGTTGCGCCACATACGTACTACCCAGGTTGGATGGATGGTTACTTCCTCTTTCAGGGCGTGCACATCTATCTCATCGTGAATAGCGTTCAGGCGTTTTTCCAGCTCCAGGCGTTCGCCGTATTGTTTTAGTAAACCAATAAACTGCATGTGCTCGGTAACCCGGCTTTCTACAGTCGCGTCGTTTTTGCGGAGCAATTCAAACTGGGTACGTTCGTCGGCGGTCATGCTGCCGTCAAAGTACCTTTCAATTAATTCCGTAAGTTGGTGATCACTCATCTCTTTGCTTTCCTTCCTTATTTTTGCTGAAAAAACAGCTTTTTGAGCCTTTGCAAGCATTTATATTTTTGTGTTTTGGCATTATCGGCATTGGTATAGCCAAAACGTTCGCAGATATCCTGCATAGATCTGTTATGTATATAAAAGTCTTCCATAATGGTTTTGCAGGGTTCACCCAGCAATTGCAGGGCACTTTCCATTTTTCCAAACTGCACATCCCGCTCATTATGGTCGTCAACCTCTTCGTCAACAGGCAGGTACTCTTCAAAATCACGAATATCGCCTCCGTACCTGTTCATGTGGCTCAGTCTTTTAAGCCAGAGCCTGCGGCAAACCGAATAGATATACGTTTTAAGCTTACTGCTCAGTTCAAATTTGCCCGACTTTATCTTATTATAAAGAACGATGATCGCTTCCTGATATACATCTTTGGCATCATCCTCATCCCCGTTGTTATTGATAATTAACTGCAGTATCATCGGAAAATAGGTAGTGTATAACTTTTTTAACACTATCTCCGAGTTGTTGAGTATACCAAGAACTATCTCGCTATCTGTTGGTGCCGAAGCTTTTAACTCTTTATTCACTCTTAATACTATTTATATAAAATTGTAACCCATCATCATAAAAAATAATTTACCTAAAATAAATCATTAGCATCAACATGGATATTTAGTGTTGTAACAATTATACGCCCGAATGTTCAATTCGTTTTTTAATACCCTAATTTCAACAAGGTAACCCATCGCCTCCGCCCCTCCATTTTTTTTATAAGATGGCAAATCTGCAATAAAAAAAACCGGCCTCAAAACATTTCGTCAATCGCCGGTATTCGCAGGTCATCTCCTTTAATGTAAGGCTAAGGTTACCTTTTTATTTCCACTGTATTAATACCAAAAAAACAATTAAAACTTAAAACGTACTAAAATGAAAAATTCAATCAAAACCGGTTTAGCCGCGTTAGCTATCGCTATTTCTTTTACCGCTTGTGGTGGCGATGCATCAAAAACACCTGTCGATTCTGCTAAAACCAACGCAACAAAAATTGATTCAGCTAAATTAGACTCGGCCAAAACTCTTGCTGCCGATTCTGCTACCGCTGTTCTTTCTGATTCGACTAAAAAATAACCGAAGAATACAGTAAAAAAAAAGCCTGTTTACTTTTCCCTTGTTTATCAATCATTTATAAACAAGGGAAAAATATTTTTATTTTTTTTAAAAACTTGGGTTACCTTTTTTACATACCGGTATTAATACCTGAAAACGATCACAAAATATTTAAATTTTAAAACTCACAAAATGAAAAATTCTTTCAAATTAGGTTTCTTAGCTTTAGCTATCGCTGTTTCTTTCGCTGCTTGTAAAGGTTCTGGTTCAGCTTCAAACGCTGATTCTGCTAAAGCTGATTCAGCTAAAGTTGACTCTGCAAAAACTGATTCAGCTACTAAAGTTGATTCTACTGCTAAAGCTGGTGCTGCTGCTGTTGATTCAACTAAAAAAGATACTGCTGCTAAAAAATAATTATACCATGATATAAAAGTGCTTGAAACATAAATTTCAATCGCTTTTTATTGGTATTTTAGTTATTCTTTAACTTAAAAGGTAACCCGTGATTTTTAATTAAAAATTATGGGTTACCTTTTTTTGTTTTAGGTATTAACAAGAAAACTATATAATCACTTATTAAAAATTAAACATGAAAAATTCATTCAAACTTGGCTTTTTAGCCCTGGCTATCGCTGTTTCATTTGCTGCTTGTAAAGGTTCTGGTTCAGCTTCAAACGCCGATTCAGCTAAAATGGACTCAGCTAAAATGGACTCAGCTAAAACTACTGCTGTTGATTCGGCTAAAGCTGACACTGCAAAAGCTGACACAGCTAAAAAAGACACAGCTAAAAAAATGTAATTTCTCATTTTTTAGAAACAAAAAAACGCCCTGGCTTACCGGGGCGTTTTTTTGTTTCCTTAATTTTGTTGCGTAAAACAATTTGGATAGATATTACTTCATATGATAAGTTTAAATTATATGAAATATTCCGAATGGCAATCACTCAGTACAGACGAACGCAAAAGCATAGGCTGGCACCGGCATCCGCATATTAAAACTGCTACACTTTTCAGCATCGCTTTTATTATCGCTTTTATAGCTGTGGTTTTCGGCATCAGTAAAAATAGCATGGTACACCTTAACCGTAAGCCCACTGCACAGGAAGCCTTCAATATGGCCAGGGGTATTGTAAAAGATCATCTGAAACAACCTTCAACAGCGCAATTCCCAGGTCATGATTTTAAGCCGGTGATTGATACAGCCAACAACAATTACCAGATCCGGTCGACCGTAAAAGCTTTAAATATTCAGGGCAAAACCATAAACGCGGAGTGGGTTGTGGACATGCATTACACCGGCGGCGATTGGTCTGAAAAAACAAGCTGGCAGGTTAAATCAGTAAGCATATCGCCCGACATCAATTAGCAAACTTATTTCCTAAAAAAAAGACCAGCTGTTTGGCTGGTCTTTTTTTTAGGAAAGGCAATAATTATATTTCTATCGAACCTGGTCGCGCAGCGCTTTTATTTCATCATGAGCATCGAGCAGTTTATCCAGTTGTGCACTCACTATCTGGAGTAAGTGGGCGGGCAGGGATTCTTCTTCCAATGCTTCACGATAAGCTTTTACAATAGCATCTTCTCCAAATTCACATTCCTCCAGTATATCGTGTGTATCATGAGCGGTGAAGGCAGCTTTAACATCAAGCCACGTTCTGTGAATTTTACCACTGGTGCTTGTGCTGGTATCTATGTCTTGTCCTAACACCTGAATCTCGGTACCCAGTTCAATTTTAAACCGGTGGCTATCGCCGATGAGCGTAGTGAAAAGATCCTTAAGCCCACCCTCATTATCTTTCAAGTCTTTCAAAGCGCGTTGATACCCCTCAATGCGATCATTATTAATTTGTACCAGGTCATTTAATATCCCGGCTGTTGCTTGTGCATTTTCCATAGTTATAAGTTTTATACAAAATCAACAGCACAAAGGTTAAATTGTTTAATTTTAAATAAAAATATTATCCTATTTATAAATAAAATTCTATGATTTCCCTCTGAATAAAGAGATGATCCAAACTAATATCAAGATAACTACGATTACAGCTACGATACCCGCAACCGCGCCGGCTTTAAAGATCCCTTCAATCACCGAACAGCCGCTCAAGGTGAACAGTAGCAGGGTAATAAATATCAAATGTGCGTTTTTCATATGTTGGTTATTTGTGATTATTTGTTTAACTATACTATTTACTACACCACTGCCCTGTTTTTTGTTTGCCATGAAATAAGATGAAGGTAGCTGCGCTAAAAAAGACGACCCAGAAGTTAAACTTTTATACTGTTGATTAAAAAAATAGACTGCCGCTATAATTTAATGTTACACCAAATATTGGAACGATTTATGCATACAGCTTAGATATAATTAATAAAAATTTTAATTAAACCTTCGGGCGGTTTAACAGTCGAAATGAGCAACGTTGGAAAAAATAATCCGGGTGAACAATGTATAAGTGATTAGGATATTAACTATCAATTAGCCAAAAAATAATTTTCAGTATTAAAATATAGATTTTGCTAATTGAAAGTTAAAGCTTACATACTTATAGTGCATGTTTTGATCAAACACTAAAGCTAACTGAATTAATTTACATAAATTTGCATTACATTTTCCTTAATAAAATATACCTAATAATATGAGTTTACAAATACAGCCAAATATCCATTGCGAAAATTGCATTAAATGTGGTGCACGTCCACAAGTTCAGCAAATAAAAAAGTATTGGATCATTTCATGCCCTAATAACGATTGCAAAAATATTGTAAAAGACGAGATCGTTAATTTTGCGGCCTGGAACAGACTGAATAAAACCAACACCAATATTAAGCCTAACCAAACGCTTAAAAAAATAGCTTAAGTATCAGGCTTATAGTACTGCATTACTAAAAATTAAGTAAAACAGTACGGCTTTTTAAGGCAGATAAGTATTTTTACCCCTTACTTATAAAGCCATGCTCAAGATGCTTTTTTCAATAAACAATGCTACCGTAAGATTTCTGACCAACACCCTGTTCAATAATCTTACATTCAAGATAAATAAAGGCGAACACTGGGCTCTGATAGGCGAAAGTGGTTCAGGTAAAAGCGCTCTGCTACAAACTATAGCAGGGCGCTTTAATATTACCGGAGGTACCATCAATTACTATTTCCAGAATGATGTTTCGGGATTGCAGGTGGCGCAAAATGGCCAAAATCTGCACAGCAAACTCATATCCCTGGTTGAACCCAAACACCATTTCCGCAACCTGTCAAACACTACTGATTTTTATTACCAGCAACGATACAATTCCTCAGACTCCGAAGATGCCTTAACTGTTAATGATTACCTGTTATCGGTAAAAAGCATTCCGCGCCCTGGAATACACTGGACGCTGGAGAATATCCTTAGCTTGTTAAACCTGCACGCCTTACGCGATAAGCAGCTTATTAAGCTCTCCAACGGCGAAACCAAACGTTTAATGCTGGCCGCCGCCCTGCTTAAAAATCCCATATTATTACTGCTCGACAATCCCCTGACCGGTTTGGATGTAAAAACCAGACAGGAGTTTAATGGCATTATTGAGCAGATCACCGCGTCGGGTATCAGCATTATCATGGCTACCTCTGTACATGAAATACCCGAAGCCATTACCCATATAGCCGTTTTAAAAGCCGGCGAAATTGTTCATGAAAGCACCAGGGAAGCCTTTACCCCCGAACTGTTTGCGACAGACACATCAGATCATATTGACAAACAGGAACTTGCAGAACTACTCAATATCAATAAAAACCCGGTTACGTTTAACCAGGTAGTAACCATGGATAAGGTACATATTCAGTATGGCGACAAGGTGATATTGGATAATGTAAACTGGCAGATAACAACGGGCGACAGGTGGGCACTACTTGGACCCAACGGCGCGGGTAAATCAACCCTGTTGAGCCTGATCAATGGGGATAACCCGCAGGCCTATGCCAATAACATTATCCTGTTTGACAAAAAACGCGGTACCGGCGAAAGCATATGGGATATTAAAAAGAAGATCGGTTTTGTATCGCCCGAGCTGCACCAGTATTTCCCTACCGATAACAGTTGCCTGCAGGTAATTGAATCGGGCTATTATGACACCCTTGGGCTATTCAGGCCAAGTAACCCCGAGCGGGCGGCCATTGCTCTGCGATGGATGAAAGCCCTGGAGATTGATCGTTATGCCCGCACCCTTTTAAAAAACATTCCGGCCAGCGCCCAGCGTTTATGTTTACTGGCCCGGGCGCTGATCAAAAACCCCGCTTTGCTTATTTTTGATGAACCCTGTCAGGGCATGGATGATCATCAGCAGCAGCATTTTAAAAACCTGGTTGATACCATTTGCAGCCTGAGTAATGTTACCCTTATCTACGTAACCCACTACCAGCACGAAATACCCAACAGTGTTGATAAAGTACTGCGACTAGATAAAGGTAAAGTAGTTAATTAGCGTGTACAATAAACACTACATGCGCTGTAGTATATCCCCGTCATTGAAAGTTAAATTTTACATAATAGTTAAATTAAACTTTATTAATTCTTATCAATTTTTTCTTTTAAATGCCATTTATTCATTCATTTTGTTCATTAATTTAAACACTATATCCTTCTGATAAAACACACGTAATAAACCGTAAATTACTTATTAGTTTAATAGCTGATAGGAATATCTGTGGTTATAACCTGCGTTTTATGAAAAGCTTTTTACGTTACTGGATATTGTTGCTGATACTGCTTGGCTTACAGGTAACAAATGTAAAAGCGGCTAATAAATCATGGGCAGGCGGAGCCGCGGGTGATGTGTCTAACTGGAATAACGGAGCTAATTGGCAGCCGGCAGGAGTACCCACAGCCGCAGATGACGTAAACATTGGTGCGTTGCTTTTTTTCACCAATCCTCCTATCGTAAATGCCGGGGATAACGTATCCTGTGCGTCCATTACGTTTGGCGTGATACTAACTTTAACCACTGTACCTTTAACAGTGAACGGCACCTTAAATGTAACCAATTCCATTACCCAGCAACCAACTTTATTAATTTCCTATTCGGTTCCATTATCCGGTACCGGTACCCTTAACTGCGGTTCTATCCAAATTAACAATAATTCAAACCCCGGTAGCGCTTTATTAGGTATCTTCCCGAGTTTAAATTTTATAGTAACTCTTCAAAATTTAAATGTTAGTGGAAACGTAACTGTTAATTCAACTACTGTTGTAGCCCTTGTTATCCCATTGGGGGAAATTGACGGAAGGTTTTCATTAGTAAGCGGAACTACTACTATTGGCGGACAAATACTTACACAAAACACCCTGTTTCGCATACTCGGCCTCAGCAATAGTGTAGGAAATCCCGTATTTAGTATCGATCCTCCTACTGGTTCCACTGCTACATTAATACTCACCAATGCAAATCCTATCAATACAACACCTGTTTCCGGATCAACGTATGCAGGCTCTATCGATTTTTATAACAGCACAGGAACAGGGCAAGCAACCGTTAATTACGCGTATCCAGGTGCAGGCATACAAACGGTATATGCAACAACCGGTATTAGTAATTTAGATATAAGCCCGGCATTATATCAAAATCTGACATTTACAAGCACAGGTAATAAGCGTCCTACTGTTACATCCGGCTTGCTAACCGTTGCCGGTAATATAGATAATTCTGCAAGCTCGCCTATTGATTTTGTTACCAATACCAATACAGTTCAATTAACCGGTCCGACTGGTATTACCCAAACCATCGCCGGTGGGTCATATGTCAACACAGGTTTGCCCGCCTCACCCGTTGGTACTGTATTCTATAATCTTACTTCATCAGCCACAACTGCAACCTTAAGCGGACGTAATAATATAGCCGCCAAGGGAACTTTGGCCTTTTTAAAGACGAACAACACTACCATGAATGTGGATGCTACAGCATCCAATAGCCTCACCCTATTATCAAACAGTACCGGCGACGCCAGTATTGCCAGTTTAAGCGCCGATGCCAGCGCCGTCGCCATCACAGCCACGGTTACCGGTACCATTAACGTACAGCGCTGGGTAAAAGGCGGTGGTGGATCAACCGGGCCGCGCCGTTATATGCTTATTTCCTCGCCGGTTGCCAATGCTTCGGCCAGTACATATAACCTGCAGCCATTTTTTGCCACTACCTATATTACCGGTCCGGGTGGTACGGGCAATGGTTTTGACACCTCGCCTCAGAACAACCCATCCGTTTTTATATATGACGAAAATGCGCCGACTACACCAAATCCCAATGTAGTAACTGGCAACGAATTTAAAGGCTTTGCTACCATGAACGAAACCGTACCCATGGGCAATGGTGTAGAATTTTATTTCAGGGGCAGCCGTACGGGTGTGCCTGCTTCTACGGTATTTCTGAGCCCCTTCCCTGCTCCTGATAATGCTACGTTAAATTTTTCGGGCGCTGTGTATAAAGGCGCTGGTACAAACGGTGCTTTCACGGCAAGTATAATTAACTTCCCTGCCACCCCACCACCTTATTATAGCTCATCGGCGGTTACACTTTCAAACAATTTATCACGTAATAGTTCGGCATCAACAAAATTGGGACTTAACCTGGTTGGCAATCCTTATCCATCGGCAATTGACCTGCAAAAGGTTTATTCTGTTAACGCTAATAAATACAAGTTTTACTATATGCTGGTTAAAAACGTAACTACTGGCCCCAATAGCTTCTCCACTAAGTATGCTGTTTATGACGCGACGAATGCAATTATACCTGCTGGAGCAAGCAGATACGCCGTATCCGGACAGGGCTTTTTTATAGTTGCCCCTACCACAACTTCAACGCTAACATTTGATGAAACTATGAAGGCGCCTTATACTTCATATTCTTCAACCAGTCCGGTGTTTAATGTGATACGTAACCCATCTGTGGTGGCTAAAACTTTGGCGGTTAGCCCTGATAAAAATGCGACGCAGCAAATTGCCGCTTCCAGCTCACCGGCATCTGCCGAAACCGTTACAGACCCTATGCCCCGGTTACGCTTAGAAATGATGCGGGATACCAACATTTTGAATACCGCCGACATCGCCTTTGATAAAAACTCCAGCGCCAAATTTGTGCCCGGCGAAGATGCACCATACATAGCTGCGTCGGGGCAGGGCGATTTCTTCTATTCACAATCGGCCGATTCTGTTGCTTGTTTTGCAAACTATACCGCTAACCTCGAGAAACTGAAACGCATCAATTTGTTTATCGCGTTTTCGACTTTTGGCCAGTACAAAATTACAGCGCCCGTTAAATCAAACATCGACGAACGCTATACCATCTATTTAAAAGATAAATACACCAACGATTCCCTGGATGTGGTACACAACCCGGTTTATACTTTTAATGTTGATCAAAACCCGGCCAGTTACCCCCGCGACCGCTTTTACCTGAGCATTGGCATCGCACCGGGGCATGATTATAAACTGTTGGACTTTAGCGGCACAAAAGTAACAAGCGGTATACAACTTACCTGGAAAACCGATAATGAAAGTAATTTTACAGGCTTTGCGGTTCAAAAAAGCATTAACGGGGGTAAGTCGTTTATGATGATCGATAGCCTGCAATCAACCGGATCCGGGAATTATACCTTTACAGATCCGGCGCCGGGTACCGGCCAGATCACTTACCGGCTGGCGCAGAGCCTGGTAACCGGCGATATGCAGCTGTCAAAAAACCTGGTATTTGATTACAATAGTGATTTGAATGTTTTAAAATTTATGGTATATCCTACAAGCACGGCCCAGGACATCCACATTAAACTGGGTAAAACCTACACCAATAACATCAAGATCAATATTATAAGCGCCACCGGCGGCATGGTAAAAACCTTAACCTCTGCCAACACCGATTCGGTACAGGAAAACGTGGCCGGGCTTATTAAAGGACTTTACATTGTAGAAGCTATTGATACCAACACGGGCAAACGCATCGGCAGCGCCAAATTCTTTAAACAATAATAAATCCAAAAACCGGTTTGTTATAATTTGGCAAGCCAAGTTGGTCTGTTTCTTTAAAAATTGACTAAAAGCTCTTGTCTTGTTCATTTTATTCACTCAAAAAGATGTCTTTAGGCAACAAAAATGAAACTCTGACGAAAGTTTGGTCGTATAAGTTCTATATTATAGAAGCTTAATATACAAAACATTGTTACTCCCGAATTCGCAAAATCGTTTACCAAAAATCCTCCTGACTTTTATTTTCCTGATCATTATCCAAAGTAGAGTTCTTGCTGCCTATACTTTTAATTGGGATGGTAGTAGCTCAACCGCCTGGACAACCACCGCCAACTGGACAGTTACCGGAAGCGGAACCGGTACAGCAGACTATCCCGGAAGCGGGGGCAGAACAGATGATATTGTGCTATTTGGGGTAAGTACTTCGATCGGGGTTTATACTAACCAGCCAACTTTAACCCTAACTGCCAATCAAACCTTAACTATAGCCTCTATTACGTTTGGGACAAGGCAATACAGTTCCTCAACACCCGGAACAACGTTAACTGTAAATGGCAACACCGGAACATTGATAGTAACGGGCGATATCACCCAAAACCCCAACACAAGCAACGGCAACGGAACAACCATCAATAACTTTATAAACGGCACCGCAACAGTTAAATGTGTTAACATCAGGGTTGGGTTAAATGGCACTACTGGTGGGCAAAATAGCTTTTTATTTTCTCATATAGCCAATTTGAATGTATCAGGGAATGTTATTATCATACCCAGTACCAGCTTAATAAACGGCAGTGGTTTCCGGTTGGAAGATGGTATTATGCGACTGGATGGACAGATAAGCATTACCAATCCAAATGGCTATACTTCTGGTAATAACCTAGCTTACTTTACCGTAAATGGCACATATAACACCAGCGCGCCAAAGAGTAGTCCTACATTATACCTGAACAACGCCAATGCGATAGGCGCTCTGGCGGCGCCATATGGCTCTATAAATCTGGATGGTAACAGACAAAGCGGAACGCTTGGTGGACGGGTAACCATTTATTACACAGCTCCTAACGCGGTTGTATATACTTCTTCAACACAGGGTTTTGGCCCAAATGGCGGCAAAGTAAGTACAACCGCCTCAACCGATGTTACTTATGATAATCTGGTTATCCAGGGGAGCAACGCTGTCATTGGTGGTCCGGTTGTTGGCAGCACAATTCCGGCTCAAACCAGTTATTTAAATATAGATTCGACATTTACCACATCGGCCAATGTAACTTTCGGTACCGTTAATACTACTACAACGATTGGAATAAGTACTTCAACAGCAGCTACCTGGACAAATAATTCGCCCGCAGTGATCACAGGTGGGGCAGGCAGCACAGACATCAACGGGAGCCTCATCAACGCCGGAACCATGAATATGGGTACAGGCAACCTCAATATAGCTAAAGATTACAATAATACCGGTGTATTTACGCCAAATACCACTGCTATTATCACTTTTGATGGTGCCGCCGGACAAACTTTAACTGATAAAACCACTGCAGGCACAAAATTCAACAATGTGTTTTTTACCAATGGTTCAACAAGTGCCACAGGCAAGCGGATGATAGGAGGCAGTAATTTTTTTATTAATCCCACTTATACCATCAACGTAAACGGATCGGGTATATTGACGGTAGAAAATACGCCTGCAACCTATACTTCGGCCCTAACGTTGCTTTCTACATCTGCTGGTGATGCCAGTATCGGCAACTTAACCGCCGGTACCATCGCCGGTAAAATTGAAGTGCAACGCTTTATAAAAGGCGGCGCCCGCAGGTATATGCTTATTTCATCGCCGGTTGCTGATACTACCAATACCGCTATAAGCAGCACCTCCAACAGCTACAGCCTGAAACCAATCATATTACCGGGGGCGGCAGGTACCAGCACCATTGTTACCGGGTTAAATGGCGCTGCTAATGGTTTTGACAGCGCCCCGGCTACGGGTAACAGTCCCTCTGTTTTTGTTTATAATGAAAACGCGCCAGGCTCAACAGACCCTAACCAGGTGGCCGGCAACGAGTATAAAGGGCTAACCAATACCAGTGTATCTATACCCATGGGTAACGGCATATTGCTTTATTATAGAGGAAGCAGGGCTCTGTTAAACGCGGCCACGGGAGCGCCTTTTGTAAAACCCTTCCCCGCTGCCGATGATGGCACATTAACGTTTTTCGGATCGGTTATCAAGGGAACAACAGCCACCAACTCCCCGATGACGCCTAATATTATTAATTTACCCGCCACCACGTCAGCAGACGCGTCAACATATCCTTTAACAGGCACTGCCTTTAATCTCAACACGTTATCATTTCATACCACAACTTCAACGACAAAAAGAGGGTATAATTTAGTGGGTAACCCGTACGCCTCTGTTATTGACCTGGCCAAAGTTGGCGCCGGTAATACCACCTTGAAATTTTATTACTTACTCATCAAAAACGCTTCGACCGGGCCAAACAGTTCATCCACACGGTTTGTGCTATGCAATACAACTAATACGGCTTCACCGGCTGTAGGAACCGGGGGCAGTCAATACGTATTATCGGGTCAGGGCTTTTTTGTGGTGGCACCGGCTGCAAATACCAAGATCACCTTTGATGAAGGCATGAAAGTAGGCTACTCAACTTATACCGGTACTACCCCTCCTATTTTTAATGTTAAAAAAGGCGGCCCTTCGGTTGTAAAAACACTGGCTGTTAATGCCCGTCATGATATTAACCAGGCAGCCAGCTCATCAACTACAGCAGCATCGGCCAATAGCGATACCACCCCTTGGTTAAGGTTGGATATGATGCAGGATTCGAGCACCTTTAGTTCAACCGATATTTATTTTGATAAAAACGCACAAACAAAATTCGTTCCTGGTGAGGATGCGCCTTACCTGGCTTCATCGGGCCAGGGAAACTTCTTTTTTTCGCAAACAGCCGATTCTATAGGCTGTTTTGCCAACTACACCACCCAACTGGAGAAACTAAAGCGGGTGAATCTGTTTATTGCCTATGCCAGCTTTGGCACTTATAAACTTACCGCGCCCATAAAACAAAACATTGATGCACGCTACTCCGTTTATTTAAAAGATAAGTTCACAAACGATTCTTTAGATGTGATACATAATGCCGGATATACTTTCAACGTAACCACCGATAAGGCCAGTTATGCCCGCGACAGGTTTTATTTAAGTATTTCTATAGCCCCGGGTCACGAATATAAATTGCGTGAATTTAATGGGATTAAACAAACCACCGGCATAAAACTAAACTGGCAAACCGATAATGAAAGTAATTTCACCACATTTATTATCGAAAAAAGCACTGATGGCGGCAATTTATTTATAGCTATTGATAGTTTACGATCAACCGGGGTGGGTAATTATAGTTATACCGATATAACACCCGGCAGCGGCCAGGTACTTTACCGTTTAAAACAGGAATTAGTAACAGGGCATACCGACGTTTCGAAAAACCTAACATTTAACTACCTCAATACAAATCCTTTAAGGTTTGTTGTTTACCCCAGCACGGCTTCGCAAAGCATCAACATCAACTTTGGCAAAACCTATAGCAACGCTATTAAGGTGACTATCGCGAACACATCCGGAGCGGTGGTAAAAACCATAACAGCCAGCAATACCAATTATTTACAGCAAAATATTGGTAACCTGTTGAGCGGCCTTTACGTAATAGAGGCAGTTGACGAGTCTACCGGAAAAAGGATCGGCAGCGCTAAATTTTATAAACAATAACATCACCATGAAATTAACTGCCTTTGTAAAAACTATGTATAAAGTTTTACCGGGGATATGTCTTTTATTGCTAACCAGTAATTGTTTTGCCCAATCAGATCCGGGTGGTGGCCTTTGCGACGGAAATGATGGTGGGCCCGATGGCTGCCCATTGGATACCTGGGTAATTGTATTGGTAGTGATGGCCGTTATTTTTGCTGTTACCCATTTACACCGCCAAAAAAAATCCCTTCAGGCTTAACCTAAAAGGGATCTCTTCATTATATTTTCTTCTTGCAGGAATGAATGTGAATGTGTTGTTGGCCTTATACTTTTCGTATTTGCGATGGGCTGATCTGGTTTACTTGTAATTGTTTCAATACACCATCAACCACTTTAGGTAATTCGTCGAGCGTTCTTTGCGGGTTACGCAATTCGCCTACACCAAAACCTCTCCATACTATACGGCCGGTGTTACGGTCAATCAGGTCAATAATAAGGGTACCCTCTTTGTAAGGCACACGGGCATAAGTACCGCCGTAGCCGTATGGATAGCCCCAGCCACCCCAGCCGCCGTAGTAGCCGTAAAATCCGCGTGACCGCCAGCCCCAACCCCAGCCCCAGCCACCCCAGCCGCCCCAACCGAAGCCGCCATAATAAGCCGGATAAAATTCTGTTTTAACACCTCTGCCGGTAATAGTAGAGTAGCTTACCAACAGATCGGGATTGTTTTCCTGTAGTTTTAAGCCTTTGTTTTGTAGTGCGAAGATGGTAGCATCTTTCACCCTTTCATCAGCGATTTCTTTTTTAACAACACCCCCTGCCTTGTTACTTGTTTCGGGTGCTACCCAGGCAAATGTGCGGTAAGATGAGAGATCGGTTTTGTTGCGGGCTGCTGTGTAGTAATTGTAACTGCTGCAAGCAGACAGGGCCGAAACCAGCAATAATACCAGCCCTGTGTAGATAGTTTTTTTCATTTTAATTCACTCCCTTATATTTATTCATTAGACTATTGAGCAAACAAAGGTTTAATTTAAATAATTATTTATTTAAATTAACTAACTGAGCGTATAACTTTTCTGTAGGCAGCCCCACCACGTTGGTATAAGAGCCATTAATGCGTTCGATACCTATCAGGCCAATACGCTCCTGTATGCCATATGACCCGGCTTTATCAAGCGGGTTATACTCAGTTACGTAACTTTCTATCTCCTGGTTGCTTAGTTTACGAAAAAACACTTCAGATACATCAAAGAAGTTGTTATAACGGCCCTTATATAACAAACAAACCCCGGTAATAACCTGGTGTACCTTGCCCGATAAAATCTGGAGCATTTCAACAGCATGTTGTGGTGTTTCGGGTTTGCCTAATATCAGGCCATCTATACAAACAATGGTATCGGCGGTAAGCACAACCTCATCGGTTACGGTACCATCAAATGCTTCGGCTTTTTTACGGGCGATGTAAACCGCCACCTCCTGTGGTGTTAACCCATCGGGATAGGATTCGTCCACGTCCTTTAAAACAACCTCAAACTCCATATCCATCAGTCGGAGCAGATCCTGCCTGCGCGGTGATTTTGATGCCAGGATGATTTTGGGAATAGACGTTTGGTTCATAGTTGATGTTTTTATAGTTGATAGTCCATAGATCATGGTTCATAGTAAAAAGCTAACTATTTATACCTTGATCACGTAAGTTGATCCATGAACCGAAATTACACTTCAATCACATAGGTTACCATGAACCATCAACTATGATCCATGAACCTCCTCCCCTACCAGCTATAAGCCTGCTCGCTCATCCACTTGCCTTGTACTTTAAGTACTTTTTCGATGATATCACGGGCGCAGCCTTTACCACCGCCATAAGGCGATACATACGTGCTTACCGCTTTTATTTCTTCAACAGCATCGGCAGGGCACACTGGTAAACCGGCCAGTTTCATCACTTCCAGATCGGGTATATCATCGCCCATGTATAACACATTGGTAGCAATAATAGCCTTTTCTTCGAGGTATAAATTAAAGCGCTGTGATTTGGTATGTGTACCCATATAAACATCCTGAATGCCCAGGCTGTTTAAACGATATATAGCGCTTTTAGAGCGGCTGCCCGATATGGCGCATACGTTATAGCCGCATTTAACAGCCAGTTGCAGGGCGTATCCGTCTTTGATATTAAAAGCCCGGCTTTGCTCTCCGCTGTCTGTTACAAAAACAGAACCATCTGTAAGCACACCGTCCACATCGAAAATAAACGTGGTAATATCTTTTAATTTTTGTAAAAATGACTCCAACGAGGTAATTATTGAATTAATGAATTAGTGAATTAGTGAGTTTTGAATTAAATTAAACTTAATCCACCCACCACTCATTACTTACTACTCTCCATTATTGATTATCGCGCCATTCATAAACCCAGGCCGATTGGATCTGCTCCAGGTGCCCTTCGTTTGATTCGGCTTTTGTGCCTGCAAAGTTAGGTAATGATAAAACCCATTCCAGCAATTCGGTAAAACGGATGCGGTATATTTTTGATTCGTCAAAATCATCGCCAAACTTTTCATAAAGTTCTATAGCAATGTCCTCGTAATCGTTCCAGTGAATAGGTAAGGCAAATTTATTGTCGCTCATTTTTTTGTTGTACGTTTTACGTGGTACGTTATACGTTCTTTTATATTCTTATGTTTATTAGCTTCACGTCAAACGCAAAACCACTGTTTAGTGCCCCAGGAATTGTGACTGATCTGGCAGGGTTACTTCTATATCACCGTCAACTATCACGCACTGGCAACCCAGCCGGGAGTTAATACGCGGATTTACAGCCCTATCAATAAAATCTTCCTCTTTATCAGATATTTCCTGGATGTTATCCATCCCTTTATTTACGTAAATATGGCAGGTACTGCATCCGCAAACACCGCCGCAATTATGTTGTAGTTCTATGCCGTTTTCCAGGCAAACATCCAATGCAGATTCTCCTTCGGCTATGGGCAGTTCAACTGGTTCGTGCCCTTTTTCCTCGAAATTTATCTTTATTTTAAAAACGTTCATTTAGGCAAAAGTAACAAAATTACTTGTCCCCGTGCCCTTCATTATTGTTTTTGATAATACCCTGACTTAATAAAGTATAAAGCTCCTGCCAATGCGGCTCAGTCTTAAGCATTTGCAGATGCGCATTCATGGTAACGCGATCGTTTCGTACAGCAGGACCGGTTTGTACACTTGCAGGTAATTGTGTCTGCACTTTCTGCGCTGTTTCCAGTATCAACGGTTTCAGCATATCAAAGCTCAACTCATGCGCCGCCAGTAACTGTTGTGCTACCGCATATAGGTAATTGGGGAAATTACAGGCAAATACCGCGGCCAGATGCAATATTTTACGATCAGCTGAGTTTACATCATATACATTATTGCTGATCGTGGTGGCCAATTGTTTCAGAACGGCTTTGATATCATCATTAGCCGCTTCTATACATAAGGGCACAGTCCAAAAATCAACTTCTTTGATTTTACTGAAGGTTTGCAGCGGATACAGTACCCCCGCTTTATCTGTAAAAGCCATTATATCATTCAAATTGGTTGAACCTGATGTATGTACTATCAATTTTTGATATCCGGCCAGTGTTTTTACCATTTCTATAATGGCATCGTCCTTAACAGAAATGATAAATATATCGGTATCGCTGTTTATAGTTGCCAGGTTATCAATAGCTTCGGCGCCAACATGATAAGCCAACAGGGCGGCATGCTGGGCATTGCGGCTGTACACCTGTATTATACGATGGCCCGCGTTTTTTAAGGCCGCGGCCAGGTGCGTGGCCACATTGCCAGATCCGATCAGGGTTATACGCATACTATTTTTACAATTTAAATATTCTGTAATCTATTGTAATTTAAATATTTCTGTATTTTAGCGATCATCATCTCTATCTACCTGCTGCCTATGAAAATACTTAAAGTAAGTATCATCATTATCATTTTCCTGTCGGGAGCTTCGGCCCTGATATTATATGGATTTTACGAATATAACAACAAGGAAAAAAAAGTTTTAACCGACGCCGATCGCAAAAATATCGATGGCAAATTTATTAAATTAAGTCAGGGCATTACGCATTATCAGCTGGAAGGACCTGAAAATGGCGAAGTGGTGATATTGGTTAATGGCTTTAGCGTTCCGTACTATATCTGGGATGGCACCTATGAGTTCCTGGTGAGGAATGGCTACAGGGTATTACGATATGATATGTACGGCCGGGGCTATTCGGACAGGCCCGCGACTGTTTATGATAAAAACCTGTATAACACTCAATTGCTCGACCTGATAACCGCCCTCAAATTACAAGGTCGTGTAAACCTGGCCGGTATGTCATTTGGCGGCCAAATGATAACCAATTTTACCTGCCAGCACCCGGCTATCATCAACAAAGTGATCCTGATTGATCCGGCTTATGAAAGCTTAAAGCCCGGAGCCCCCCGTTATGTTACCCTTTATAACGAGGCTGTAAACTCCAATAAGCGGGCCAGGGATCAGCTGAACGATTTTTTGTACCCTAAAGAGCATCCGGGATGGGTAAAACGCTATCTGCCGCAGATGGAGTATAAAGGTTTCCGCCACGCGCTGGTATCAACCATGTATGATTATGACCAGCACGGCAGGCAGAGCAACCTATGCCTTAACAGCGCCAATAAACCGGTATTACTTATCTGGGGCGAAAAAGATGGTGTTGTACCTTTCCGCTACAGCGACTCCATCCGCAATGTATTGAAGGTTGATTTCTTCCTGGTTAGAGGAGCTGCTCACCTGCCATCTGTTGAAAAACCCGATACCGTGAACAATAAAATATTATCGTTTTTAAAGCAGCGGTAAAGATTGGCACTGGTCTACACCGCAAAAATTTTGTAATATTAGGTAATGAACCCTAAGTTACTCCTGTTTTTATTTTTATTGATGCATCCTGGCAGCTACGCCTGCAGCCGGGAATTGAGTTGTGGATTGGATACAATCAAACATCATCAAAAGAAACGGGTTTATACTCCGCATGTACAATATACCCGGTCACATACTAAAGGTTACAAGCCCTGGTTTGATGACTGCAAATTCAGCAACCGGTATAGTCTGCAACAGCGGCTAAAGCAATATCCTTTTACTCAGGCAACCAAAATTCTGGTAGTGTCTTATGCCGGCTCCGATGATAATTCTCCATTAAATCCATCCCATCTGGATGAACAGCATTTAAAAGGACTGGTGATTATAAAAAACCGGTTGGATTACTCAACACTATTAGAAATAAGAACAGCAAATGACAGCCTTATACGGCGATTAACCAATATCATTTATAATTACGATTATAAGGTAACCATTAATGATAAAAACGTTGCAGAACCTGGGCACTCTTGTTATAATCCGCATAATGCTTTTATATTTCTCGACCGCCAGGGAAATGTAATTGATTATTTGGAGGTTTGTTTTGAATGCGAAAATTATAAATCAATGCATGACAAAATATTTATCGGGGATGATTGTAATCAGAAATACGAAATGCTTAGAAAATGTTTTGTTGACCTGGGCATAAAACATGGCACACAGCCTTCGTCTCGCAGAAAATAACGATATGCATAAACCCTTATCCATGAAAATAAAATTACTCACCTACCTGCTCCTGCTCGGCAGTTGGAGTTATGGTTTTGCCTATACACTTACAACTGATACCGTTAAGCATCAAAAAACAAAATCTGTAAAAAACCCGGCTACCAGGAAACTCACCATCCAGGAGCTTGAAAAGATGCACAAACCGTGGTTTGATAATTGCACCTTTACCAACCAATACACACTTGGGCAACGTTTAAAAAAATATCCTTTTTCAAAGGCGGCAAAAATACTGGCGGTTTCGTTTCGTTGCCTCAATGTACCAGATGCCCCCTCAATGCAGGACAGTTTAAAAAAAGGCCTATTATCGGCCAAAGCAAAAAAACTAAGAGGCGGCCTGCATATCGTCAAAGACAGTTTGGATTATGTTACCTTACAGGAATTTAAACAATTAAAGCAGGACCAGATCAACCATCTTACCAATATCATTTATAACACTAATTACCGAAAAACAGGTTTCAACACCATAGAAGGAGCCTCTTGCTACGATCCCCGTAATGCCTTTGTATTTTTTGATAAAAAGGGTAAGGTTTATGATTATCTTGAAATTTGCTTTGCCTGCCAGCATTACGCATCTAAATCAGACAGATTAGATGTGGGGGTTGTATGCACACAAAAGTACGATATGCTCCGCAAGTATTTTATAAATATAGGCGTAACCTATGGTACGATAAAAAACATGAAAAGGAATTAACCATCTCCATATAAACTAACTATGGCATTAAGCATCACCGGCTAAAACCGGCAATACTTAATAACCATAGCCATATTCAGCACCTACCTACGGCACTATGCTCCATAGTTCGGCATCGTATTGATTTTCGTACCATTGCTCTAATTTTGTGCCTGGTGTAGTATTGCTATTGGGTACGTTAAGCGCCAGCAGACTGCGGCGGCTAATAATTTTGAAATAACCACTACCCATGTCCTGTACGCGCCATTCCTGCGCAGTACCGCCAATGTCGTTCCATTCAATAAGGATATTGCCCGCGTTTAATGAGGCGCCCGCATCATCCAAACATAAATTACTGGCAGCCGATTTAACTTTATAATAGCCATTACCCAAACTGGTGAACACCCATTTTTGCGCTATGTTGCCATTGTCCGTCCACTCCTGCAACTGCGTTCCTGGTGTTGTTGAACCGCTGGGCACATCCAGGCACTGGCCGGTAACTTTTGATTTGATGCGATAGGTACCGTTGGCTATAGGCATGCTGTAACTTGGGTCGATAGCGGGTGCAGGTATGGGGATCCCTTTTTCGATAGGATAACCAAAGTAAGGCACATCGCCATCCCATGAAAACTGTTGGGTCATGACCCTTCTGTCCCAGCCCGAGCCGTCGGCATTGGCGGCATGGTATACGATCCACCACTGGAGATTATCCGGCGATTTCACAAACGACGCGTGGCCCGGACCAAATACATTACCAAACTTTAAAAATGCCGGGGTGGATAGCTTTGTCCAGGATGCTTTTGACATTAAATTACCATTAGTACAGGTTAAACGGCCCAGGCAATAGTCATTTGTCCAGCTACCGCTGGCCGAGTAAATAATGTTAACTGTATTGCCGCTTATCAGTGTTTCGGGTCCTTCATTAACGGTTGGTGTACCCACCTTTTCCCAGGCATAATCGGGACGCGAAATTTCAACCCTTTCGCTATTGATAGTATAGGGGTTACTCATGGTAGCGATATACAGGTATTGCGATACATTGGTAGTCCCTTCCCATCCCGACCATATAAAATAGGTTACCCCGTTATAAACAAACGGCGAACCATCAATCGCCCACCTATCGGTAGTAGCGGCTAATTTAGCTTTATAGTTATAGGCGCCATTCAACGGATCGTTAGCATCGGCCCCGCCCTCTAAAACATGCATACGGTGGTTGTTATTATTACCGTCATCAGCCGCGAAATATACATACCAGCGCCCGCCCAGGTAATGCAGCTCGGGCGCCCAAAGATCGCCGGAGTACATTGTACCCGAGGGTGGTGTAAAAATGTAGGTTTTACTTTGCTGCAGAATGTTTTGTAACGTAGCTGATTTGGTTATCCAAAGCCGGCCACCATCCGAGCCGCAATAATAGTAGTAACCGCCAACCCGTATCACCCAGGGATCATAATAACTACCATTATCAGCCGATGGCAAAGCATTGGTAAAGATGGCCGACTGGCTGTTTCCCTTTGCTTTTGATGCCTTAGCCTCAGCAAGGGCATTAGTTTTTGATTTTTGGCAGCTGTTAAGTAGCACCAGCGAAGTCGCAGCCAAAAGAATAAAAAAGTTGTTTTTCATATTTTAAGTGGTTTTGGTTAGCATACTTAAAATTCACGAACAATGCTTTCATCTACCTCACTGGCAAATCAGCGCAACCCGTACTACTTGACCAGAAGGTTTTCCCCATCATTATGATGAACGAAACATACCCACACGGATTTAACCCAGGAAGATGTTAAGCAATAATTATTGTTTATAAATTGGTGTAGACGGCTTAAGAATAAGCCAGACAAATAAATTGATTTATTTAAAAACCACTGAGTATCAGCGTATCAATAGTTAGCAAAATCGTATCAATTTTATGGGGACCGATGGAAAGATCTTCCTTTATAATGCAGAAACCCCTTCCTACCCTTCCCGAGGGAAGGAATCGCACAGGGCCTGCGCTTTTGATCGTGTTTTTAATTCCCTCCCCGCGGGAGGGGTGCGATGGCTTGTGTTGTGGCAGGGAGGGGTTTATACGCCCTGTAACAGAGATATTCAAAAGCCTTCTCTTTTGGAGAGGGCTTTTGATACCTTAAACCACCTTCAATTCCTTTTTCCTACGGCGGATAGACATGAAGAAACCGATCACCATAATGATGGTACCTGCCCAGAAAAAGTTGATATATGGGAACTGGATGGCTTTCATCACAATAAATTTCTTCTTGCTTTCGGGTTGCTGGTACACCATGATCTCTACCTTCTTGTTCTCGGGTATCACCTTGCTGAAACGCAGTTTCAAGCCTGCATCATCAACTTTACGGGCAAAATCAAACACGTTGCCATTTTTAATCATGTATACCGGCACAACGTTATAGTGGTTACCATGGGTTACTACCTCCAGGTTGGCGCCAATGGCCACATCGCTGTCGCTTAGCGGGATGTTTTGTACTTTGGCTTCTTTGTTTAGCGCTTTTACTAAAATATAACCGTCACGATATTTGATGGTATCGCCGGGTTTTACTTCGTGGCTTACCGGTGTATCGTAGTTTTTATCATCATCAACCTCGTCATGAGCGCTTTCGGAACCACCCTCTGTGGCGCTGATAGCGTTTGACATGGTGATGTGCGTGTACATGTCATGAAACAGATAATGCTTGGTATCTGGTGATGAAGCCAGCTGACCTTTATTTACCTGAACTTTGGGTTTCAGCACAAACTCGTTGGTCACCTTACCATTAGCATCTACTTGTTTGTAATCAACCTTAAAGAAATGATTAGGGGCCGAGATTGAGTCGCCGGTATAGGTTACCAGGAAGTCGCCCATTTTTACGGGCTGATTGCGGTAAACTATAATATTTTCACGCGGGTTTTGCTCTTTGGCAAACTCGGGAGAAAAACCTTCGCCGGTATTGTTAATAGATATCACGCTGCTGGTACCCGCTGCTATCAGTGCGCCTACCAGTAGTAAACCAAAACCGATATGCGCCACAGCCGAACCGGCAAGTTTGTACTGACCTTTAAACGCATCGCCCAGTATTTTGGCGTTGGCCACTACCGAATATACCGAGCCCCACATTACCAGTATAAATACCGCGTTCAGCTTGTAAACGCCGGTTCCATAAACTACCAGGGCGGTTATTAAAGCCGCGAAAAGCAGGTACAGACCTGTGGTAATAAAAAAGCGGGTAACATCGGTTTTTTTATATTTTAAAAACTGCGCAATGCCAGTAAGTATCGTTACCACAAAAGCAAACGACGACTGGATAACATTGTAATGCTTAATTACATCAGACGGCGGCGCTATTTTGGTACCAAACATGGCATTCCATACCGGTACGGAAGTTACAACCAATAAATGGAAGCACGACAGACCCAAAAATACCGAGCCTACAAACATCCAAAATTCGCGCGAGTAAGTGTCTTCATCTTTTTTGGTGATGGGCAACTGTTTCCAGCGAGCCACCAGCAATACCACTGAAATGATCAGGAATATCAGCACGCTAATAACCAGTTGCCAGAACATGCCGTTATCTGTAAAAGAGTGCACCGAAGTATCGCCAAGGATACCGCTGCGCGACAGAAACGATGAATACCATACCAGTACAAAGCTGATCAATACCAGGAAGGTAGCGGTAAAGTAAGAGTGACCAGTGTTTTTATATACAATGAGTACGTGCAAAGCGGCAACCATGGTGATCCATGGGAAGATAGAGGCATTCTCCACCGGGTCCCATGCCCAGAAACCGCCAAAATTCAGTGATTCATATGCCCAGAAAGCACCCATAATAACGCCGGTGCCCAGTATCATACCGGCAAACAGTGCATATGGTATAGCGGGTGCAACCCAGTCTTTATAACGTTTTTGCCAAAGGCCAGCTACCGCGTATGCAAAAGGTACTACTATCGATGCAAAACCCAGGAACAAGGTTGGCGGGTGAATGATCATCCAATAGTTTTGCAGGGATGGGTTCATACCCTGGCCGTCTTTTATAAACGAAAGATAATCGGGATTTTGGAAGATAGGCGCTTCCAGTGCTTTACGTAGCAACAGGAACGGTGAGCTACCAATGCGGGTACCCAAAATTTCGACACCCAGTACCATGGTGGCTAAAACTATCTGCGAAAAAGCCACCACTGTCATTACGGGGCGTTCCCATGATTTGGCCCTGCGGATGAGGATATTACCTAAAACAGCCTGCCAGAAGGTCCAAAGCAGGAAGCCTCCCTCCTGTCCGTTCCAGAAACCGGATACGATATAGTAAACCGGCAACGAACGCGAGGTATAGGCCCAGGCATAATGATACTCGAAATAGTGGTTATAAATAACATAGAACAGGCATACGCCCATGCCCAGTATAGAGATAGAATTAACGTAAAAACCGATGCGGCCCATGCGCTGCCATGAGCTATCGTTTTTGCCGGCATCTTCGGTAGTAGCGAAATAATAGCTGATAAATGATATAAGCGCCGCGCCAAAAGAAAGAACGATAAAAAACTGACCTATCTGGCCGGGTAAAAGGTGTTCACCTTTAAAAACTGTATCCATATTTTAAGTCAAAATTCAAAAGTCAAAAGTTAAAAGTCAGGCAAGTATGCTTTTTTTGACTTTTGAATTTTGACTTTTAACTTTATTATATACTGGCCTGCGTGGCCTTTGCTTCTGTAATTTCTAACTTGTCCTGAGTGTATTTAGAAGGGCATTTCATCAGGATCTTGGAGGCGTGAAACTCCTGGCCAACCATGGTGCCGGTTAATACCAGCTGTTCGCTGCGTTCAAAGTCTTCGGGTTTGGTGCCTGTAAAAATCACTTTACGCTCCTCGCCTTTGTTATCCTTCATGTAAAATGAAAAGTAATTGGCATCCTTGGTGGCATCATAGTACAATTGTTTTGTTTTGTTCAGGTGCCCTACAATATGCAGTTCGCTGGTGGTTTTTGTAGCATCGCTAAAAGAACCATAAGTACTGGAGTTGGAGTAAACACTAATGATAACCGCTATAGCAATAGCGATAACTACAAGACCAAAAATTGCACTTTTCTTCATTCCGAGGCTTATATATTATAAAATAGTACGCAAAAATACAAAACATAGCGCTAATAAAATTCATTACAAGTCATATATGTTATTTAGAATTATTCTTGATAGAGAAAAGAATCAAAAATCTAAGAGTCAGGAATCAGGATTTTGGGGATTTGGCGTTGGCTTACCTGGCATCAATGGGTCATGCTGAGCTCGTCGAAGCATGGTGGGCCGGCCTCTGCGACGCCCTTCGACAGGCTCAGGGTGGCAGTCCCTCCTTTTTAAGCCAATTTACTATATTTACTTAAAGCAATTACCATGAATAATACATGCAGACTAAAATTGGAATGGATACCGGAGGCGTACAAGGAGAATGAGGATACTTCTTCAAAATCTATTTCTGCCTCGCAAAAGTTAGTTAAGCCATTGGTAGGAGAAAAGCATAGTTTGAAAATTAACAAAGGGAAATATAAAAGATAGATCTGTATAGTTCGCGATTGCTTCGTCGTTCCTCCTCGCAGTGACATAGCAAAAGTAAGAAAACAAAAAAGGGCGGATTTTTCAATCCGCCCTTTTGCATAAATTTTGTCATCCTGAGCATAGCGAAGGATCTATTCTCAAATATGCATACCAGCAAATAGATTCTTCGTTCCTCAGAATGACAAGGAAATTATTTACGGCCAAACACCAAGGTTTTGGTATGATACGGCGATTTTGTTGATAGCGCCTACCATGGCTGCATTACGCAAGGTTTCGATCTTAGGATTACTTTTGTAGATTTCCCTGATCTCGTGATATGAGCGGATCATGGTATCTTCCAGTCCGGAGTTTACCAGTTCCAGTTCAGATGCGCCTTTGATAATGGTTGAACGCTGCATCGGGGTAAGAGATACCCCGGTGATGCCTTCTACCATGTTCACCAGGTTCAGGTTGGAATTTTCTTCAAACCTGCGGTTCATACGGCCAAAAGCTACGTGGCTCAGGTTTTTTAACCATTCAAAGTAGGATACCGTTACACCGCCGGCATTGGCATACATATCCGGGATGATTAAACCGCCATTGGCATAAAATATAGCTTCGGCTTCTGGCGAGGTTGGACCGTTGGCACCTTCGGCGATAATTTTAGCCTGTATGTTACGGATGTTGTATTCGGTGATCTGATTTTCCAGAGCGGCCGGTACCAGGATGTCGCATGGCTGCTCCAGACCTTCCATGGTGTTGGCAAATTCGCGCAGGGCGCCTGCATAACCTAAAATTGAGCCGGTTGCTTTACGGTGTTGGAAAACAGCTTCAACGTCAAGGCCGTCCTCATTATAAATAGCGCCTTCAAACTCGCACAAACCAACAATGATGGCGCCAAACTCAGCCAGGAATTTAGCCGAATAGTAGCCCACATTTCCCAAGCCTTGTACAATTACTCTTTTACCTGCCAAACCTGGCAATAAGCCCAGTTTCTGCATATCCTCGCCAACGCTTACACACTCGCGGATGGCAATAGCCACACCACGACCGGTAGCTTCCCGGCGACCAGCGATACCATGTAACGCGATAGGTTTACCGGTAACGGCACCCATAGCATCCAGCTGACCTGGGTTCATGGTAGCATAGGTATCAGCAATCCAGCTCATTTCGCGCTCGCCCGATCCATAATCCGGAGCAGGTACGTCAATACTTGGACCAATAAAATTTTTCTTGATCAATTCCACAGTGTAGCGGCGGGTGATGTTTTCCAGCTCGCTTACGGTGTAGTTTTTAGGATTTATTTTGATACCGCCCTTAGCGCCACCAAACGGAACGTTCACAATGGCACATTTGTAGGTCATTAAAGCGGCAAGTGCCATTACTTCATCCTCGTTCACCATTTCGCTGTAGCGGATACCGCCTTTGGTTGGCGATTGGTGATGTGAATGCTCAACCCTCCACGCGTCGATCACCTCAAACCCATTGCCCCTGCGGATAGGGAAACGGAAGCGGTAAACACTGTTACATGATTTGATTTGGTCTAATAAACCGGCATCGTGTTTTGTAAACTGCGCTGCGTAATCGAAGTTTTTACATACGTCGCCGAAGAAGTGGGTATCCTGATCAGCAACTAAAATATTCGTAGCCATAATTGTTATATAAATATTAAACTCTTAAAAAAGTGCACAAATTTGGTACAATTTTTATCAATATCGCAAATATTTTATTGTTAGTGTTTCAGATACACCTTATAACAACGGTACAAAAACCAAGTTTAAACAAGATAGGCAAATTATTTGAACTATTTTTCTTTTTCGATTTTTTTTAATCGACGGTCGATAGAGAACAGATAAAAGGCCAATCCGGCAAAAATTATCACTATAGTAACCACTACAACGTATATTTTACCCGAGCTGCGCAACGCGTTATCCATTTCAACCGTAACGCTTTGTTGTGCAAAAGCACGCGCAAAATTTAACAGCAGCAATACTAAAACTGTAAGCTTCTTCATTATTAATTTTCGTTCTTTTTATATTCAATTAAACGGATACGGTAACGTACCGAGGCTATCCAGATGCCCATAAAGCTCCAGGCAATAAAGGCAGGATATAATACCATACGCATGCGGTTATCCAAATCCAGCTTACCAAAAGCAGGGTTACCACCATTACCCGGGTGTAACGAATCAGTCATCCGGGGCAATACCATGATCAGTACGATCATCACCGGGAAAGCAAAAATGTTATAGATAGCCGATATTTTGGCGCGTTTCTGTTCCTCGTCAATGGAATTACGCAATACCGAATAAGCGCAGTACAACAAGAAGGCTATGGCGGCGCTGTTTTGTTTAGGATCGTTGCTCCAGAACTCGCCCCACGTATATTTGGCCCAAAGCATGCCGGTTATCAGCCCCAGCACAAAAAAGAACAGGCCTGTATTGGCGCATTCAACTGCGATAAGGTCGTACTTTTCTTTACCGGTATTTAAGTATTTGATGCTGTAATAAACCGAAATGGAAAAAACCGTAAACATGGCCATCCACATAGGTACATGGAAATAGGTATTTCTGATTGTTTCGTGAACTATAGGCAGCTTGGGCACCCCAAGCAGTAAACCGGCTATCAGTGTGTAAATAATTACGATCACTGTTAAAACCTTCCACCAGGATTGATAAATAAATTTCATATTGATTGATGGGCAAAGGTAGGTATTTTGGTTCATTAGTTTATTAGTGTCATTGGTTCATTTGTTGGTTCACTGGTTCATTAGTATCATTAGTTCATTAGTAAACACTGAAAAATTACTACGAACTGATAAAACCTCATTAGGAACCACCTCTAAGACCAATGAACAAGTGAACTAATGAACAATCATACTAAGACCAATAAACTAATGAACCAGTGAACCAATGAACGATCATGCTAAGACTAATGAACAAGCGAACCAATGAACAACGATCAGTCCCCCGGCTCGTAATCTACGGGCAGCAGATCGGCCAGTTTAGCTTTGGACCAGGTACCTTCATAAAGCGGACTTGGGTTTGATATCACAATACCGTTCATATCAAACAAGATATAGTTACCGTAGAGGGTTACAATACTGGCTTCATAATTACCCATATCCAGGGGGCGATAAACATCCCTAAATTCGGTAGTCTCTTCCTTTTTGGTATATACCACGTATAGCAGATGAGGAAAAACAACGGCATATATCCCCTTTTCGGGTGTTTTACGCAATATTTCCATAGATTGATAGGGTAAACGGACCAGATTTTCCCGGTTCCATTTGGTAAGGTTGTTGAGCCTGTACCAGTTGGCCAGCGAATCGCGATTAGGAGCGATATCCCTGTATCTTTTGATCTTTTGTAATATCAGGCCTTCGTCGGGCCGTTCGCGGTTGAGCATGCGGGTAAAATCATGCGCTTCAAAACCTTCCTCTTTCAACCTATCTTTATATAACGAACGGTAAAAATGCTGTGCCGAGCCATAATAAGCCAGCTCACGTTTCTGTTTCCAGGCTTTCTTTTGTTCTGCCGATCCGGGCAGTTCTTCAAAAAGGGCCTTACCTGCGTATTGTATGGTATGCTCGATGCCATCACTCAAAAAGTTTTTGAGTAAAAACTTGGTGCGATATCCCAGCGCGTGGTTTTCTACCACCAAAAATTCATCCCCGGAAGCTTCCAGCTGCTGTTTGTTGCGATGATAAATCAGATTGAGTATGTGCGGATTAACTACCCGGCAAAGTTTGGAGTTTTCGGTAGTGCCAATAAACTCCCGCCTGAATTGTTCGTAATTCTTTTTCCAGTCGGCTGCGCTGCTGATCACTACTTCGCGCAGCATTAATACTTTTTGGGTAAGCTCGATATTCAATTTCAGCGGCGCGCCGCTCACCTGTATGGTTTGTGAGTAGTCTTCGTACCCAACGGTGGTTACTACCAGCTCATACTGGCCTGGTTTAACACCGCCAAGAGTAAATGAGCCATCTTCGGCTGTAACCGCGCCATAAGTGGCATTGCTTAAAAATACGCTGGCCCGGGCTATCGGGTTTTTACCATTGGCATTAACAACCGTACCCGTAATGGTAGTATTTTGAGCAGCTACCACAAAAGGGCATACTATAAAAAGAAGAAGAATGATCCAATAAGGCCGCATTAATGAGGGATAAATTTTTTTTCAAGGTACTAAAAAACATAATTTTTATGAACGCTTGATGAAATTGCCCGCATTTATTTATTGATACAAGAAAGTTACAGTGGATGCCATTATTATCTTTTGCCCATCAATCTCGCCAAAGGAAAGGGAAAAGCAAAAGCGCGGTGGTAATCACAATGGCATTAATGGCGCACAAAACACCGATGTTGCCCAGGCTCAGGCTTCTGTCTATCCCATCCATCGCGTTTTTACTGAGGCGGATAAGCACCAGGATCACGGGTATAATAACAGGAAAACTCAGAATAGCCATCAGTGTACCGTTATTACCCGCTTTGGAGGCGATAGCCGATATCATGGTGAACACGGTAGAGAAACTCAGGCTACCCAACAGCACGGTTAAAAAGTAAAACAAAGGATCTCCAAGAGTATTGGTAAAAAACACCATGTACACCAGTAAAGCCAGTATGCTTAACAGGGCCATCAGCAAAACATTGTATATGGTTTTTGACAGGATAATAGCCTGCGGACTGGCTATAGAATAATAATAAAGCAAACGACTCTTGCTCTCCTGCATAAAGCTTTTGGCTATGGCGTTAACCGATGCAAACAGCATAATGATCCAGAACAGTACGTTCCACACCACTTTGTAACCATTGCTGCCGCTAAAACCCGGGGTAAGGTTAAAGGAAATATAACAAATAAATACGGTTGATACCACGTATAACAAAACACCATTAAAAGCATATTTTGACCGCCATTCGAGCAAAATTTCCTTTTTAAGCAGGTGCCAGGTTTCGTTAACGAGTTTCATGGCGTCAAAGGTAATTATTTGGTTCATTTGTTCATGGGTTTATTGGTGCATTGGTTTTGCTTGCGGTGGGCCATCATCACGCTTGGCCTCTCTTCGCTTGCGGCCCTTTCCCAACACGTCATTGCTGTAAGGAGTCTCACCCAACCCTCTCCAAAGAGTAATAGCCCACAAAAAGGCATAATGAAAAAAAATGAAAAAAAATGGGTGTCATCCTGAGCCCCGTCGAAGGATAGAGCGCAGAGGCCTGCCCACCATGCTTCGACGGGGCTCAGCATGACACCTTTTTTGGGTAGCGGCCTCTTGATGGGCTATTACTCTCCAATGGAGAGGACTTAAAAAAAGAGTTTTAAAATCTCCCCCTTTGGGGGAGATTTAGAGGGGGCTCCTGCGCTTGCAATGACGCGCTTTTTATGAGATCGTCCTGACGCAAGCATTTGCTCAATCATTCCAATTGCCTTAAATTTGAAAAAGAAATCACATTGCCTACGGCAATCCATTATCAACCTGTAAAAATAAAATTCATGCCCGTTGCTTACTGTAATACCCCGCTTGGCATAACCCGCATTACCGAAGAGGATGGCTTTATTGCTTCCATATCGGCCCGGGACGAGGAGTATGAAATTACCCCTGCACCAACCCCATTATTGCAAAAGGCTATTGACCAACTGGATGAGTATTTTAAAGGTGAGCGCAAGGAGTTTGATCTGCCGCTGAAACAGGCGGGCACTCCTTTTCAGCAACAGGTATGGGACGAGTTATTGCAAATAAAGTACGGACGTACCATTACCTATGCGCAGCAATCAAACCAAATGAATAGTCCGCTGGCCATCAGGGCCATAGCATCGGCCAATGGTAAAAATAATCTGTGGATAGTGGTACCCTGCCATCGGGTTATAGGTTCAGACGGCAGCCTTACCGGCTACGCGGGCGGCCTTTGGCGTAAAAAATGGCTACTGGAACACGAGGCCAAAGTAATGGGTATCGGCCAAACCAAACTCGAGTTTTAGTACTCATACCACTACCTTTAGCAACTGGCTTATTTTTTCGTGCAGCTGATATGGCTGGAATGGTTTTGCCAACACATCATTCATACCTGCGGTAAGCGCTTGTTCCTGCTCATGCCCAAATGAAGATGCTGAAAGGGATATGATAGGGATGCTTCTTTTGGGCTCTTCAAAGTCAACACGTATAGTGCGGGCAGTTTCATAACCATTCATTTCGGGCATATGGGTATCCATTAAAATAAGATCGTATTTTTTGCTTTTCAGTTTTTCGATCAGCTTACGTCCATTATCTACCATATCAACCTCCACGCTCCAGTCCTTCAGCATTTTCGATAGCATAAACTGGTTCACCATATTATCTTCGGCCACCAAAACAGTAACATTGTTAAATGGATTAAGTATTTTATCGGGTTTACTGCTCATTTTTTCAACCGGCGCAGCTGCAATGGTATGCCAGTTGATAAAATTAAAGGTGCTTCCTTTACCTAATTGACTGCTCACGGTGAGTTCACCGCCTTTTAATTCGGCCAGTTTTTTTACAATGGTTAAGCCAAGTCCCGTACCGCCGTATTTGCTTACGGTATCTTCTTCGGCCTGTTCAAATGATTCAAATATTTTGCTCAGCCTATCGGCCGGAACACCAATACCCGAATCTTCAACGCTATACTTCAATTTAACCTTATCGTTATGTTTTTGCAATACCGATACCTTCAGTTTAACATACCCGCGTTCGGTAAACTTGATAGCATTGCTCAACAGGTTCATCAGGATCTGATTCAAACGCAGGGAATCAACCATGAGGTTTGCCGGCACATTATCCTCTATCTCCAGTATAAATTCAATATTGCTTTCATCGGCCCTGAATTTAAGCAGATCAAACGCGGCCCGTATAAGCTCGCGTATATTATTGGGTGTACGTACAATGTTAAACTTACCAGCTTCTATTTTGGATATGTCCAGCACATCGTTTATTACCCCCAGTAACGACTTGGAGGAAGTTTCGAGCAAATTGAGCATGTTTTTTTGCTGCTCATTCAGTTCGGTACGCAGCAAAAGGTTGGTAATACCTATAATACCATTAACCGGGGTACGCAACTCATGGCTCATGTTAGCCAAAAAAGTTTCCTTTACCTTTTTGCTGTATTCGGCGTTTTCTTTTGACTTGATCAGCTGTTCCTGGTAGCTCTTTTGCGGCGAGATATCGCTGATGTTTAAAAAAATAATTTTATTATGATAGGATGCACGGCACTCTACCCATATCACCCGTTTATCAAAGGTTTCAAACTGTAATTCAAAAACGGCAAAGTTCAGGTTGTCCTTGATGATCTCGCCCAGCTTTTTGCGAAACAGCGCCTGCTGGTTTTCAACCGCCAGGTTAACAATTCCTTTACCCAGCAACTCTGCCGATTTAAAACCCATAATGGTTTCAACCGCGGGGTTAATATTGCTGATGCGGAGATTTTGCGCGTCGACCGAGCAAATGATATCGGCAGAGTTTTTTACCACGATAGCAAAATTCTGCAAATCTTCGTTCTTTAGCCTGATCTCGGCCTGGGTACGCGCCAGGTGCACAAATGAATCAACCTTGGCCGATGTTATATACGGATCAAGCGGTTTGTACAAATAATCAATAGCGCCGGTACCCAAACCTTTCACCGCGTATTTAGCTTCTTTAGATATGGCGGTCACAAATATCACCATGATATCTCGTGTACGCGGATTTGATTTGAGCATTTCAACCAACTCAAAACCATCCATTTCGGGCATCTGCACATCAATAAGGGCAATAGCAATATGTGTGTCCCAGGCAATCTTGAGAGCTTCATTTGGCGATGTTGTAGAAAATATACGAATATCATCGCGCTTCAATAATGCTTCAAGCGCAACAATATTTTCTTCTCTATCATCAACAATAAGAATATTAACGGGACTCATTTAATGCTAATGTAAGTGAATTACTGTGTATGTAAAAGTTTAAATATCTCATCTGTACGTAATATATACCGGGCGCCTCCATTGTTAATGGCCGCTGTAGGCATTTCATCCATTTCTGCATCCTCGGGATGCTGGGCAATGGTAACTGCCCCATGTCTCCTCAATTTTAACATCCCATCGGCACCATCCTGGTTGGCTCCTGATAATAAGATGGCCATACATCGATCATGGTAAACCTCGGCGGCGCTTTCAAAAGTTACATCAATTGAGGGTTTTGAGTACCAGACCGCCTCGGATACATCCAAACTAAAATACCCGCCCTTTTCAATAAGGGTATGGTAATTGGCGGGTGCTATATAAATCGTATTTTTTTTCAGAACGTCTTTATCTTCAATTTCGCGGAGGGAAATACGGGTATTCTCTGCAAAAAGTTTCGCTATTTCACTAAAAAAGTTCCGCTTGCGATGGATAACGATGATTACCGTTTTATCCAGATCATCAGGCAGCAACTTTACCATCTGGAACAATAGTTTAAACGATCCGGCCGAGCCACCCAGTAGTAATAACTCGGTGGTGCGCCAGCGGTCGAGTAAATTTTTATCAGGTCCCAATTTTTTGATAAATATTTTCCTTGTGATTGATCACTTTGAACTTTCGTTTAAAAGCTTCAGACCGTATGGTTTCTTTACTACCTAAACATAAATAGCCCAAGGGGCACAAGCTTTTATAAAACAATTCCAATATCCGTTCCTGCAGTTCGGTTTCAAAATAAATAAAAACATTACGGCAGCTGATGAGTTGGAACTCGTTAAACACATCATCAGACACTAAATTATGCACCGAAAACAGGGTATTCTGCTTCAGCTCGTTATGTATCGACGCAGCATCATACAAAATAGTAAAATTATCTGATATAGAGCCTTTTAAACCCGTAAATTGATAATTTTCGGCGTAACTTTTTATATTGCGTAAACTATATATCCCCTTACGGGCTTCCCGCAATACTTCGGTATTTATATCGGTACCGTAAATGAATGATTTTTTGCTGAGCCCTGCCTCGCGCAGTAGTATGGCCAGGGAATAAACCTCTTCGCCTGTTGAACAGCCCGCACACCATATTTTGGCATGCTGATAAGTTGACAGGTAGGGCATCACTTGTAAGCTAAGCGCTTTATAAAACGACGGATCACGAAACATTTCGGTAACGTTCACCGTAATCTCCTCTAAAAAATACTGAAAAAAATGCTGATCATTAACCAGGATATGTTTCAGATCATAAAACTCCATTTTTTTCAGCTGCATTATCCTCACCACCCGCCTTTTTAACGAGGCTTTGGTATAACCCGAAAAATCAAACCCGTGTACCCTGCGTACCAGATCTATCAATTCGGTTATTTGGGAGGATGTTATAACAACAGAAGTATCACTCATATTAACTTTAACTCTCTAACCATAATTGCATCAATGCAATAAGCCTGTCCATATCAACCGGTTTGGTGATATAATCATTGGCGCCGGCAGCTATACACTTTTCGCGGTCGTCTTTCATCGCTTTCGCGGTTAAGGCAATTACCGGTAGCTTGGCCCATTTGGCTTGCTTACGTATGTACCGGGTAGCTTCATACCCATCCATCTTAGGCATCATGATATCCATCAGTACAATATTAATGCCGGGTACTTCCTCCAGTTTGGCAATAGCCTCTTCGCCATCATTGGCTATCTCTACAACCAGGTCATAACCTTGCAGCGCGCTGCTTAAGGCAAAAATATTGCGCATATCGTCATCAACAATAAGCACTTTTTTGCCTTTGAGGGCGCCTTTTCCTTTTGAAGGCAGTTTAGCTTTGGTAAATGCCGGTGCAGGTTCGTTCTGGGCACTGCTTGATTCGCTGATCTTGTTCAGGAACAGATTCACCTCATCTATCAGCCTATCGGCAGATTTGTTGGTTTTTACCACCATCGCGTTGGCATATTGCATCAACCGGTTAACCGATGCCTTATCCAGCTCCATGGCTGTGTTTACAATTACCGGAAGCGAGGCAAAACGATCCACCTCTTTGATCTTATCCAACAGGTCGAGCCCGGATATATCGGGTAGGTTCAGATCCAGGATCACGCATTGGTATTCGTTTTCATGCAGCATCCTGAAGGCCGATTCGCCATCAAATGCCTGGTCAACGGTAATACCCTGTCCCTGCATCATATCTTTCAAAGCCTGGCTCTGGGCTTTATGATCCTCCACCAGTAATATCTGTTTGAATTTGGTACCACTTTGCAGCATGATATCGGCAAAAAGCTTATCCAGCGTTTCGGTGTTGATCGGTTTCTTCAGGAAGCTGATAGCGCCTTCTTTGCGTACCCGGTTTGCTGCCGCGTCGCCCGCCGACATCAAATGCACCGGTATGTGCATGGTTGCTTCGTTATGCTTCAGCTCTTTCAATATCTGCCAGCCATCCTTACCCGGCAGCATAATATCCAATATCACGGCATCGGGCATATGTTCTTTCACGGTTTCAACAGCCGTGGTTCCTTCATGAACCATTACCGATTTATAACCATGGTCGCGCGCGTAATCCTGTAGTATGTGGGCAAAGTTTTTATCATCCTCCACAATCACCACTAATGGCTCGCGGTCACTATGCACTGGTTTAACCGCATGCGCCAGGGCAGCGCTTTCGGCTTTAAAGGTTTGCGCGGTTGGCAATATCTCATCTTCATGGGGTACCGTTTGTATGGCTTTCAACGGAATGGTTAGCACAAATTCACTGCCTACCCCCTGTTCGCTGGTGAGGCTGATACTGCCGCCCAGCAGCATGGCCAGTTCACGACTTATAGAAAGACCCAATCCGGTACCACCATATTTACGACTGGTTGATCCGTCGGCTTGCTGGAACGCCTCAAATATGATACGCTGCTTTTCGGCCGGAATACCGATACCCGAATCTTTAATGGCGAAACTAATAGTTGATTCTTTTTCGCCCGGGCGCGCGGTAATGGATATCGATCCGTTTTCTGATGTAAATTTAAACGCGTTGGAAAGCAGGTTTTTGATCACCTGCTCTACACGTACCTTATCAGTAAATATGGTTTTGGGCAGGTTTTTACTAACACTGGTGGTATAGTTAATCTTTTTGTTGCTGGCCACCTCGGCAAAAAGCATTTCCATATCTCCCAAAATATCGGATACTTTGATATCCTCATTTTGCATATCCAGTTTGCCCGACTCAATTTTCGATAAGTCGAGAATATCATTGATCAGCGTAAGCAGATCATTACCGGCATTAAATATAACGCTGGCATATTTTACCTGGTCTTCAGAAAGGTTCAGTGGTTTGTTGTCTTTTAGTATTCGTGCCAATACCAGGATACTATTCAATGGCGTACGCAGCTCATGGCTCATATTGGCCAAAAACTCCGATTTATATTTACCGGTTACTTCCAGTTCATCAACTTTTATATTGATGGCGGCCCGGGCCTGTTCAATAGCTTCGTTCTTTTCTTCAAGCAGGCTTGCTTTTTCTTCCAATTCGGCATTTATGGTGCGCAACTCTTCCTGCTGAACACGCAGCTCCTCTTCCGATGCCTGCAACATTTCTGTTTTGTTCACCAGCTCTTCGTTGGTAACGCGCATTTCTTCCTGTTGTGCTTCCAGTTCTTCGGCTTGTTGCTGGGTTTCCTCAAACAGGTCGTGCATAATGGTGCGGGCCTGGGCGGTATTTACAGCAATACCAATATCATTGGCTACAGCTACAATGTAATCTTTGCTATGCCCTGGCAGTTCGCCCACATAGGCTACTTCCAGCACGCCTTTTAACTTTTTATCAAAAAAGAAAGGAACAATAAAGTTTTCACTTAAGGTTTCTTTGATCACCGACGATTCCAGGTCGAGTTTCTCATTCAGTTTACCTTTAACAACCGCGGCTTTCTGATCTTGTGCAACCTGCCCCAGCCAACCTTCGGATAACTGGATCGTTTTTTTAATAAAGTCGGGATTATGGAACGCGTATGATGCATAAAGCTCCAAACGCTGATGAGTTTCGTTATACAAGTATAGCGTACCTGCGGCAGCCTTGGTGTAGGTACAAACTTCGGTAAGCACATTGCCCGATAGTTCCCTTTCACTTTGCTGGCCCTGCATTTTTTCATTAAGTTGACCTGTACCGGTGAGCAGCCAGTTTTTGGCCTCGTTTTCGGCAAGCACTTTACCCAGCTCAATATTCGCCACCTTAATTTCGGCCTCAATTTTTTTCTGCTGATCAAAAGTACGCTGTATGTAGAAGAACAGGATCAGGATAATAACCAGGAATATCAGGGAGCCACCTACAATAACATAGATAGCCGTGGTAGAAGCCTCCTCGGAGCTTTGCTTGCGGGCAGTCAGTAAATTATTTTCGGCATCGGTAACATGCACCACCAGCAGCCTGATCATGTCCATGTTTTGCTTACCATTCAGCAGCATATCGTTGCTTACCAAAAAATCAAGTCCTTTGGCTTCGCGCGTGTCGATATTGGTTTTGAGGATGGTACGCTGAGCGGCAACAAATGATGTTAAAGAATCGATCCTTTGTTGCTGAGAGGCATTATCAACCGAAAGGTCACGCATGGCCTGCAGATCAACACCTATGCGCGGCAGGGCTTCGTTATACGGATCGAGAAATGATTTCTTACCAGTAGCTACGTAACCCCGCATACCGGTTTCGGCATCGATCATGTGCTGCATCAGGCTGTTTGCCGATTTGATGATCTTTTGGGTATGATCTACCCATTGATTATCATCTTCAAACTTACGGATGCTGTTGTACGATAATACGCCAACAGCTAAAACCAGGATAATGGACACCACAAAGCCAGCTAAAACCTGCTGGCGGAAAGAAAACTTTAACATGCAGACCTTTTGTTTATATTACAAATATGTTCAAAAAAAAACTTTTTATTATTTAAAAAGGACAATAAACATTTAAGGAGTAGGTAATTGAGGAAGCCAGACTGGTGATACAGAACCAAGAGATAAGAATCAAGAATCAAGACTAAAAATGCTGTTTGCTTAAATACGTCGCCTTTAATTTAAATCAAAATTCGGGAGGAGGATTTATTGCTTTTCCTTATTCTTATCTCTTGGTTCTTAACTCTTAATTCCCTATTCTAATTCTCCGCCTCTTCGGCTACCGGCTTAATATATATATTGGGTTTGCTGCTTAGCGCGCCCAATACAGCCAGTATCGCTCCGGAAAAAAGCACATACCAGCCCCATTTAAACCGCACATGGCGGGTTAAGTAAGCATCGAGTTTTTTAAAGGGAATAAAGCTAAAAGCGGTTTGCACTTTAAAAATAGAAGCCAGCAACAGCAACACTACCAATGCCAGCGCCAACCACGAAGCTATACGAATAAGTTTTGGCTGATTTAAAAACGAAGCCGCCACGCCAACCACGGCAACCAGGGCCAGTACTAAACCATAGGGCTGGTTAAGCTGATAAACATTCCAGTTAAATAAACCAAGCGGCCGCAGCAAAGGGCAATAAGTACCGGCAAAAAGCAGCACAAAACCCAGGAAAGATAAAATAGAACTGATACGCATAAGGTAAGGTTTTTAGTATCAAGTAACTAGTATCAAGTATCAAGACCTCTTTGCAAGTCTCTTAAAACAAATGCAGCTGTCTTGATACTAATTACTTGATACCCTATACAACTAAAGTTAAATTTATTGTTTTATTTCCATTTTGTCGGCAAAGTGGGCGCAGTAGTCGCGCAGGTCTTCAACGATGTTTTTTTCGCCGGTGGCGCGTAAAAAGCTGTCGCCCATGGTTTGCAGGGTTTCATAAAAAAAGCGTTTCATTTCATCAACAGGCATATCCTTTGTCCAAAGGTCAATGCGCAAGGTATTTTTATAGCTTTGATCCCACAGGGCCAGCATCATTGATTTTACCGGCAGCGCCTCTTTGTTTTGCGAGTCCGTTGATTCCCACATAATGGTTTCCGGTACATTGTTATCATCAAGGCTTATGGTGAGCTTTATTTCAGCAGTTTTCATCCGAAAATAATTAGTGATTTATGGAGTTAATGAATTTTGATTTTTTAATCCTCTGTAAAAATCATATAGAGGACTTACTGATTAATATTTTTATAAATTTTCCGGCCGCAAGTATCTCAATTTTTAAACAAAGGGCATATAATGGGTTTGTAATTTATTTTAGCATTGCACCGCCATCTACTTCAAATAATTGCCCTCTTAGTGGCTTTATTCAAAAACGGGTGTCATGCAGAGCTCCGTCGAAGCATGGTGGGCGGGCCTCTGCGCTCTACCCTTCGACGGAGCTCAGGGTGACACCCTCTTTGGATTTTTTTTATTTACCAATCATTTAACCAGCAAGAATATAACCGTTACCAAAGCTATAAAACACAGCTCTATGATCCATAACTTTTTCAACTCGGCAAAAAAGTTACGGAATATCAGATCCAGGAAAAACACTACCGCGGCAAACAGCAAAAAGATCCAGCCAATAGTGGTGCTCCAGCTTTCCAGTGGCCTGCCCGCGATATGGGCACCGTAGATCCAGATGTAAACCGCCGCCACAATAAAAAAAGTAGTGGCAAAATTCAATGGGGTAATACGTAGCTTCAAGTTAATTATTGATTTATTGAATTATTGAATTATTGATTTTTTCTCATCTGCACATTAAAACGGCGAAGCCTTCAACGTAGTTAATCCGCACATCTGCATACCTACACATCCACACATCTATCATTATCTTTTTTTCCTTGATGGTTTACTTTTGGGGTTTTGTTTGCCTACTTTGCCGTAACGGGCTTTATCCCGGGCGGCATCAAACTTTTTGCGCTGGTTAAGGGTTTTCTTCTCGTGAAAGGCGCCTTTAAAGTCGGGATCTTCCTTGCGCTTTTGCATGTCGATCTCCTTGTTCTGCTCCTGCCTTTCGTCGTAACCGGTTTCCTCCACAAATACATCATCAGGGATAGTGGATACGGGGATACTTTGCTTGATGAGCTTTTCGATCTTTTTAAGATAATACTCCTCCGCGGGGCCACAAAAAGTAATGGCTTCGCCCGATTGCAGGGCCCGGCCCGTACGCCCTATGCGATGCACATAATCCTCAATCACCACCGGCACATCAAAGTTAATCACATGGCTCACATCGCTCACATCAATACCCCGTGATGCCACATCGGTAGCTACCAGTATCTTCACCTTATCGTTGCGGAAGGAGTTGATGGAGTTGATTCTTGTATTTTGCCCTTTGTTGGCGTGCAATACTTTCACCTCCTTTTCGCCATACTTGCGCAGCAGAAATTTGTACACATCCTCTGCAGCCACACGGGTTTTGCAAAATATGATGAGCTTGGTGATATCACCTTCCAGATCAAGCAGCTTTTTGAGCAGGTTGATCTTGGTTTTCATATTAGGCACATGGTATAAATGCTGATTTACCGTTTGCGCCGGGGTAGCCTGCGGGGTTACCTCGATAATGGTGGGATATTCCAGGAAATTATTGGATAGCTCATGGATCTTATCGCTCATGGTAGCCGAAAAAAGCAGGTTTTGCCTTTTCACGGGCACCACTTCCAGTATTCGGTTTATCTGGGGCATAAAGCCCATATCCATCATCTTGTCGGCCTCATCCAGCACCAGCACCTGCAGGGTTTTGGTTACGATGTGCCCGGCCAGGTAAATATCCATAAAACGGCCTGGTGTAGCTACAATGATATCAACCCCTTTATTGATCTGCTCAATTTGTGTTTTAGGACCAAGGCCGCCGTAAAGCACCACCACGCGTAAGTCGGTATTGGCGGCAAATATTTTTACGTTCTCCTCTATCTGCATAGCCAGCTCGCGCGTTGGCGATACAATGAGCGCCCGCGGACTTTCGCCCTGGGCATACTTCAGCTTCATGATAATGGGCAATACATAGGCCGCCGTTTTACCGGTGCCAGTTTGCGCAATACCCATCACATCCTGCCCGTTCAGTATCGGGGGGATGGCCTTTTGCTGTATGGGCGTAGCTTCGGTATAACCGGCATCAGCTATCGCGTTCAATATTTGCCGGTTAAATTTAAATTCTTCAAAAGTTACAGCCATGGCGCAAAGATAAGCTTTTGGGGAAAGAGTCAAGAATTAAGAATCAAGAGGTGGGGATAAGAGGCGGGAAACAAGAAGCAAGAGTCCGGATTGAGCATTGATTTGTAAGGGTAAACTCAGACCGCCTACGCTTCGCTGGGCAACCCTCTCTCCGACTGCGACTCCTTCTCCCACACGTCATTGCGAACGCAGTGTGGCAATCGCCGAGTAGCAGGGCCGCTCTGTAAGTAGGGGATTGCCACGTCGTTCCTCCTCGCAATGACGCTCGTAGATAATTTCTGCCCCCTCTTTACGCCGCAGGCGAAGAGAGGGATGTCGAGCGAAGCGATGACAGGTGAGTCGATTATACGCTATACAAACCAGGTAGGCTTTCAATCCCAAACCAACTTTCACATTTATATCCTAAATTTGCCGCACAATAAATCCGAATTCGAACATCCAAATCCGAAATATAAAACATGTCAACAATCCTCATCAAATCAGCAACTGTAGTAAACGAAGGCCGGCAATATGTAACTGATATCCTGGTAAAAGATGGTTTTATTGAACGGATAGATTCAAACATTGATACTCCTGCCGATGAGGTGATCAATGCCGAGGGCCTGCACCTGCTACCCGGTTGTATTGACGACCAGGTGCACTTTCGCGAGCCGGGCTTAACACACAAGGCCAATATTTATTCAGAGTCGCGCGCGGCAGTAGCCGGGGGTATTACCTCCTTTATGGAAATGCCTAACACCGTACCCAACACCTTAACACAAACTTTACTGGAAGATAAATATGAGATAGCTTCGCGCAACTCGCTGGCTAACTACTCATTTTTTATGGGTGCATCCAACGATAACCTCGACGAAGTACTGCGTACCGACGCGGCCAATGTGTGTGGGGTGAAAGTATTCATGGGTTCATCAACCGGGAATATGCTGGTGGATAATCCGCGTACGCTGGATAACCTGTTTGCGCAATCGCCCATGCTGATAGCCGTGCATTGTGAGGACGAGGCTACCATCAAAAGCAACCTCAACCATTACAAACAGCTGCTGGGCGATAATCTGCCTGTGAAGCTTCATCCTAAGATCAGGAGCGCCGAGGCTTGCTACTTATCGTCATCACTGGCTGTGGAGCTGGCCAAAAAGCACAATACCAGGCTGCATATTCTGCATATATCTACCGCGCTGGAAACGCATCTTTTCACCAATAAAATCCCGCTGAAAGATAAACGCATTACCGCCGAAGCCTGCATACATCACCTGTGGTTTAGCGATGCTGATTATGATACCAAAGGCAACTTTATTAAGTGGAACCCGGCTGTAAAAACAGCCCAGGATCGTGATGCTGTTTTAGAAGCCGTGCTCGACGGTCGCATAGATGTGATCGCTACCGACCATGCCCCGCATACGCTGGAAGAAAAGGAGCAGCCCTATCTGCAGGCACCATCCGGCGGGCCACTGGTTCAACATGCCTTACCCGCCATGCTGGAGCTGTATCATCATGATAAAATAAGCCTGGAACAGATAGCCGAAAAAATGGCGCATAACGTGGCTACCCTTTTCCGGATTGATAAGCGCGGCTTCATCCGCGAAGGCTACTGGGCCGACCTGGTACTGTTGAATTTGAATAAACCCTGGAACGTGAACAAAAGCAATATCTTATACCATTGTGGCTGGAGCCCTTTTGAAGGAACCACCTTTCGCTCGCAAATTGCCTATACTTTGGTATCGGGCAATATAGCTTACAGCAATGGAAGCTTAACTGAAGGTAAAGCTGGTAAACGTTTGAATTTTAATTATTAATAAAATTTATATTTTTCAAATACAGAACTTTCTGTAGAGGAAATAGGAAATAAAATACAAAATCCGTCATTGCGAGGAGGAACGACGTGGCAATCCCCTACTTACAGAGAGGCTCTGCAAATCGGGGATTGCCACACTCCGTTCGCAATGACGCGTTGAGGTAAATTCCGGGTTCAGGTTACCTACTCCACCGCTACATAGATCTCAACCCGTGCATCTTCCTGGTTGCAGCCACTGCAACCGTATACGTCAAAATCGGCGGTGTACTTACGGTTAAGCGGTTTGTTCCAGATGTATTGCCAGGTTTCGGCTACGCGATTGGGCAACCAGCTTTTAGCCGTGAATTTCACATAGGTACCGGGGGCTACCGCCAGACTTACCAATCCCTCCGGAACATTATCCAGCGAATTTACCTTGCAGCCCAGTACCGCGGTATACGGCCCGGTATGGTCTGTTTCGTAATCTGTGTAAATACAATGCACCTCGTCGCTTACCCGGTCTTTGATCTGTGGTAAAATGTTATCGTCCATAAAGCGGCACCAGAGGTCGCCAATGTCTTTAGCCGCCTGTCCGCCCTGATTGGTTGTACGTGTGGAAATTCCCAGCAAAAAGAACCCAATCACATCTATCTTGTCCATAATTCTAATTATCACTATTTGTTATACCGGTATATAATTAATTTTATACCAAATTTTTATAACGTTTATATAAATTATTTATTTAATAAATAATTACTCGATCATTTTGCGTAATCCGTCAAAAACACCTTTCCAATTTTGCGCCGAATGCTCTTTGGCGGCTTCGTCTTTGATATTATCCTGGGTGATGGCGAGGGTGGTTACACCATCTTTTTCACTCAGGCTGTAGGTAATATCGGCATAATTTTCGGGTTTATCTTCGGTGCCGCCCATGCTGCTCCAGTAATTATATTTCACATATCTGCCCGGGTCTATCTCCAGTATGGTACCGTGATCGCGGTAGGCCTTGCCATCCCATTCGCCGCTGAATACAATAGGCTCCCCTACCCTCCAGCTCGATTCCAGTTTGGTGCCAAAAAAGTATTCTTTTACCATTTCCGGATCGGTAAGCCCCTGCCATACTTTGGCCATAGGCGCTTTGAATGTTAGCTCGATGCTTAATGTTAAATTCTTCATGATGTGAGTTTTTAATGGTTTATATCACCGCTCTTTCAGAGATGGCGGTCTTTATCATTTGCTTTTTGATCAGTTCAAAATCATGTTCGCCTATTTCCAGGAAACCAAAACGAAAGGGGTAACCCCATGATTTTTTGTTGATGATAAAATCAAGCTCATCAACCAGCGGGATGATGGGCGCCTCGGTGCTTTCATAAAACCTGATATTGCGGCGCCAGGGTATAAAATCATCAAACATTTTATGCTGATAGATCTCCTCGTCAGCAGCCTGCCCGATAGCTGTAAAAGCCTTGCAAGGCTCGGTACCGTTCATGGTTTGTTTAGGCGAATAAAATAACACCCAATCACCGGCATGTACCCTTTTTAGTGCAGCCTGCTTACCATGATTGGCCTGCATAAAGCCTCCGGCTATGCCACGGGCTATATGATCTTTTGATGCTACAGTTATCCAGTACTTCATAATTAGTGAATTAATGATTTAGCGAATTAGTGATTTCATGCCTTTGTAAAAAACCACAAAAACACGACCATAAAGCCAAGTAAAGCCTTGACGTCACAAGATCTGTTCTCTTTTTCAACTCAGAATTTAAGACTTTCGACTAACGACTTTAACCTGATGGTTAGGCAAAGTAAATACGGGGGAATGACAACCTTATGTCAACAGGAAAAGTTAACGTTTAATTATTTTTTTGAACAATGGCCGCGGCTATGGTTTTAACCTGATCAATGAGTTCCTGGGGTTTTACAATTTCGGCACAATCGCCATACATCATAAACCAACGGGCAAAGCCCTCGATAGACCGCGTCAGGAAAGTCATCTCGATCTTATTGCCTACCACTTTATCGGATACAAAACCGCTGTAATATTTTTGGTAATCCAGATGGCGGGCTATCTCTTTATCTACCCGGATCAGCACCGTTTCCAGTTGCTTTTCTTTGGCCGTTTGTTCAATATAGGCTTTCAGGGTAGGATGCTTGCTATGGTTGTAAAAGGCATCGGCTATCACCGCCTTGCGCATCCTGTCGACCCGGAAATCGCGGTAATCATCACGTAAGCGGCAAAAGGCGATCAGGTGCCAGAAACCATCCGCAAAAAAAATACCCACCGGCTCTACATTTCTTTTGGTGGCCTCCTGGCTATGTGCAGCAAAATAGTCGAGCGTGAGCAGTTTTTTTTGCGCGATGCTATCCAGTATGGTCTGGATATGATCAGTATTGGCCGAGGGCTTGTGGTACTTGTTTTTCAAAACCTCTATGCTGCCATCCAGGTTTTCGAGCATATCCTTTTCAGCCGTTTTCAGGATAGCCCGTACCTTATACATGGCCGACTGATGATGCTTCATGGTGCTGGTATCCGTCATCTTCTCCACAAACTTTTCGGCGGTTAAAAAGGCGGTGGCTTCCTCGCGGGTAAACATTACGGGAGGCAAGCGGTAGCCATCCATAATGGAATATCCCACACCGGCCTCTCCCATGAGCGGAATGCCCGCTTCTTCCAGCGTTTTCACATCGCGGTAAACCGTACGCAGGCTGATATTAAAGCGCTCGGCAATATCAGAAGCTTTTACTACCCTGCGCGATTGGAGCTGTATTAAAATAGCCGAAATACGGTCGATGCGGTTCATAACTTCAAATTAAGCAAAAAACAAGCTACCTTTGATAGAATAATTCACTAAAAGAATCAAGATATAAGAATCAAGAGTCAAGATCGAACCAAAAGAAGCAATCATCCTTAGTTTTTTTCTTGATTCTATATCTTGATTCTTATATCTATTTTAAAACCATGGCCAACCCTACAGATGATAAGATCATAACCCTCGAAACCTATTACGATGTAATGCTGGCACACCTTATGCGCACCAAGCTGGAAGATAACGGTATCCCCTGCTTTATTGCCGACGAAAATACCATAGGTGCCAATCCTTTTTATAACCAGGCTATTGGCGGCGTAAAGCTTAAGGTTTTTGAACGCGACCTGGAGCGCTGCCGCGAGATCCTGGCCACCGAAGGTGATCTGCATGACCAGGACCATATAGAAATTGATGAAGAAACCAATAACATGATCATCTGCCCGTTTTGTGCCTCAACAAACATCGGCCCGGCAGATCCGGGTAAGTTTTCTACTTTCCTTTCTGCTGTTTTTCCATTTTATAATACCAAAGCCTGGCATTGTTTTAATTGCCAGCAGGATTTTGAATAGGGGCTGGATCGCGGTGCGGGTGCGAGAGCATGGGGGGTAGGTGTGTATGAATGGTGACAGATTAGGGTTATAATACTCTTATCTGGAATATAACTTCCGCACCCGATCCGCGCAACACGATCACGATCCCCAATCCCACACCCGACTCTCGCACCCCGATCCTCGAATCAGCCTCCCGCTCTCACACTTCACTCTCGATTCCCACATCCGGCTCCCGCACCTCACTCCTCGATCCCCGGCTCCCACACCTCACTCCCGCACTCGCTCCCACTCTCCACACGTACCCAAGTTTTTTATATATTAGCAGCATGTACAACCGTCGTAAGTTTATCAAAATGTCGGCCGCGGGCGCTTCGCTTGCCGCATTATCCAACTCCGCTGTAGCTAAAGCCATTTCGTCAACCACCGATACCAGTTTACCCGTGGTAATATCTACCTGGGATTTTGGTATCATCGCCAATAAAGGGGCCTGGAAAGTGCTTTCGGCCGGCGGTCGCGCGCTGGATGCCATTGAGGCCGGTGCACGCATCCCCGAAGAACAGGATATTACCAACCATACGGTTGGTCGTACGGGTTTGCCCGATCGCGATGGCCATGTAACGCTGGATTCCTGCATTATGGACGAGAACGGTAACTGCGGTTCGGTAGCCGCTATGGAAAACATAGCCCACCCAATTTCCGTAGCCCGTTTGGTGATGGAAAAAACCCCTCACGTGATGCTTGTAGGCGAAGGTGCCACCCAATTTGCGGTGGAGCAGGGCATGAAAAAAGAAAAACTATTGACGCCGGAGTCTGAAAAGATCTGGAAAGAATGGCTTAAAACAGCCAAATACAGTCCGGTAATGAATATCGAGAACGGTAAAAAACCGGGCGATAAATACAATCACGATACCATCGGCATGCTGGCTATTGATGCCAAGGGCAATATATCTGGCGGATGTACCACCAGCGGCATGGCCTTTAAACTGCATGGCCGTGTGGGCGATAGTCCCATCATTGGCGCGGGTTTATATGTAGATAATGAAGTAGGCGGCGCCACCTCAACCGGTGTAGGCGAAGAGGTGATCCGCAATGTGGGTAGCTTTTTAGTGGTGGAGCTGATGCGCCAGGGCTATTCGCCCGAGGATGCCTGTAAAGAGGCCGTTAAACGCATCATCAAAAAGAAACCCGAAACCGCCAAGCAGATCCAGGTAGGCTTTTTAGCTATCAACAAAAAAGGCGAATACGGTGCATACGCCATACAAAGCGGCTTTTCCTTCGCGGTTTGCAACGCGCAGCAACAGGATTTGCTGATTAAAGGAAAGAGCTTTTATTGATTTGATAGTTCATGGTTCATAGATCATGGTTCATGGTAGGAAATTTATCCGTAGTTCATGGATCATAGTAAATTTAAGCCGGTCAGGGGTACTCCAGGTACTATGAACCATGATCTATGAACCATCAACTATGGACTATAATACACGACTAACGATAATCTTAACCAACTATGATTAAACCCGTTACTCTTGAAGTTTGCGCTAATTCGGTAACATCGGCACTGGCAGCCCAGGAGGGCGGCGCTGTGCGGGTGGAGCTTTGCGAAAATTTAAAAGAAGGTGGTACCACTCCCTCGCATGGGCAAATACTAATGGCCCGCAGCTTACTGCACATTAAATTATATGTATTGATCCGGCCGCGGGGCGGCGATTTTCTGTATTCCGACCTGGAATATCAGATCATGATGGCCGATATCCGGTATTGTATCGACGCAGGCTGCGATGGCGTAGTGATCGGCATACTGAATGCCGACGGCTCTATCGATACCGAACGCTGCCTGGAAATGGTACGCCTGGCACGCCAATGGGGCTTAGGTGTTACCTTTCACCGTGCTTTTGATATGTGCGCAAACCTGGATAAAGCACTTGAAGAGATCATCGAAATGGGCTGCGAACGCATCCTTACTTCGGGCGGTAAAAGCACCGCCATGGAGGGCGCTACGGTGATCAATCACCTGGTACAAAAAGCGGCGGGTCGTATCAGCATTATGCCGGGCAGCGGTGTAAGCGAGGCCAACGTGGCCGATCTGGTACACTTTACCGGCGTAACCGAAGTACATTCATCGGCACGCACCAGCGTACAAAGCAAAATGCAATACAAAAACGACCATATCCTGATGAGCAACGAACCCGGCGATGAATACAGCATTGACCTCACCAGCGTTGACAGGGTAAAAAAACTGGTAGAGCTGGCCAATAGCTGAGGGGATGGAATCAAGAGGTTAGAGGCAAGAATTAAGATAAAAATATCACTGTCCTTGCGCTCATTGGAAGACATAAGCCCGTTGTCATTTCGAACGAGGAACGAGGAGAAATTTTATAAAATTTGTAGTTAAAGCTTTGCATCGCGTATAAGATTTCTCTTTCGCACAACGCTCAACCCTGTCCCTGCTCTATCGAAATGGCTTTTTTATATTTTTTTGAAATCAAACGAAGCATTTCCAATTCCTTCCCCACGGGAAGGGCGCGATCAGCATAAGCCTAAAGGCAGGGAGGGGTTTAACCGCTTGCAAAGAAACCCCTTCCTCCCCTTCCCAAGGGAAGGAATCGCACAGGCTCTGGCTTCTTCTTCAAACCCAAAAATGCTTTTTTCAGTTCCCCTCTTGAGAGGGGGCGCATGGGATGGTGTAGTGGCTGGGGTGTGTTTATGAAGCGAAAAAACACACCCTTCCACCCCTCTCAAGAGGGGAATCACACTGGCCCAGGCTTTTCCTCAATCACTAATTCACTAACTCACTAATCCACTAATTAAAAAAACGTCACCGGTAAAACCAATTCTATCCTATTCCTGCCCGTGCCGCCGAAAAAGTCATCATCCAATAACCTGCTGTACCTGATGCCAAACGAGATGCTGTTCTGGTTAAAGAATTTGGTATCAAAAAACACCCCCGCACCGGTCGACCGAAAGTTTTGCTTAAAGCTGGCGCCATTAGTAAAAAAGTTATCGGAAGTGGCCCGGGTATAGTCAAAAAACAGCTGTCCCCGTAAACGCAGCAGGTATACGATGTTGCCAAAACCAGCGTCGGGATAGGCAAAAGGAAAATGGTAATTAAGCCCAACCTTATTCATATCATCCAGGCTTTCGGCAGTGTAACCCTTACTGAAGGGGAAATCGTTCGAGAAACCGATCACGTTATTCTTGCCTTTTTGCTGATGCGCTACATTGACTACGAAGCTGTGATTGGTTGCCAGTCCCGGGAAATAGAACGAACCCTGCGCCAGCAATTGGGTGGCCGCCCCGCCTGATACCCCGGCTTTATAATTGAGGCTGATGCTTTGTGCCAGCATGGGGTATATATTTTGCCTGGCCACCAAACGCTGGTTGCTGAAGGAGATATAATTGTTCAGATAAGCATAATCCCTGTCCTTGAACCGAACGGCATTACCCTGCTGAAAGCGTGTTTGGTTATAATACAGGTCGCTGCCAAAGGTAAGGCCGGTAGTATGTTTGCCCGCGCTGAAGTTGAGCGGAACTTGGAGCCCACCATGTATGGATGTTTCATTCCAGTACACATAGCTGCCCTTATAAAACTGACGGCGATCAAGCGTGTAATCAACCCCGGCAGATATATAAGGATATAAAGCGCCATAGATAGCCTCAAAGCCAAATTGCTTATAGCCCTCGTTACGGTTATAATCAAAGGATATCTGCGACTGGAAAGTATTCAGCACGTTTTCGCCGGTAATAGCGAAGGAATAATTCGGGTCGCTGATGTTGGGGATGATGCTGTGGAAATTAAACAAACCATGCCCTTTGGAATAAGGTGTAACCGGCAGCGGCTTATCCACCACCTCGGCCAGCATATCGGCCGATGAATCGCGGCCCAACGCGCTAATCCCCATCGCAGGCAAATGACGTACATACTGCGGACCGGCATCAATCCATTTCAGTTCCTTTTTGTTCACCTCGTTAATCTGGTAGCCAAACGCGGTAAAACCAACCCAGGCCAGTTTGCTATTACCTACCGCAGGCTGATAATGACCTATGCCGGTATCATGACCGGTAGGCAGCAACTCATAGCATTGGTTATTCTTTAGTTTCAATACAAACAGGCGATCGTTCACATCCTCGGTTTGGGTAAAGTATACATCGTCATTTTTAACCGTGGTAAAACCAATAGGGCGATAACTGAAAGGCACCAGGAATTTAGCGCTCCCGGTGGCGATATCGATTAGCGCCAGCGTCATTTTACCCTGCGGGTCACGTACCGCGGCAATCAGCTTGTCATCGCCATAAAATTGCGGGTAGGTATAAAACAAATGCTGCGGATTAGGCAATACTTTGATCAGTTCGCCATCGGTGTTTAACAAATGCAGCTCGCTTGCCCCCGAAGTAGCCACCTGCGACACAACAATACGTTTACCATCGGGACTAAAAGCGGGCGAAAAATATTTTGTTTTTCGGGTGATGCGATGCTCCTTGCCGCTGGCAATATCCAGGATCATCAACTCGCTGTAATTGCGGTAACCCCAGCGCGCATCCGGGCGGTAAGTGGCATAAACCACCTTGCCGTCATGATAATTAAAGTAATTATCTAACGATGACGACCGCGTGCTGATCTTGCGCTCCCGGTTACCCGTACGGATCACAAAAGCCGGGATATGATCATACGGGCTTTTCATGTAAATGAGCGTACTATCATTAATATAGGCGGGATACTCCCTGTCGGCATCAAAATGTTTGGCTTTGGTGGCTGGCGTTTTATCATCATCCTTAAACACCTCTTTAAAATGATTGAGCCCGTTATTGGTAAAAGTTTTAAAATCAGTACCGGTGTATTTATTGATGGCCCGTTGAAAAGGATAAAATCCTCCTTTAAAAGCTGCGGCATCATGCGTTACCTTTTTCCAGAGGTTATCGCCATATTTTTCGCGCCCGTAAGATACCAGCATATAACCCAGTGGGTAATGATCGGGCGTATAATCAAGGTACGATCCATTACGCAGCTTCATGAAGCTGTAATCACGGTCGGCCGCCCAAAGGGCCCGGTAGCCATTAAAAAACCAGGGCAGCCGCCCACGGCCCTGTCCGCTTACATGAGTTTCGTTAAATACGGCATCACCCTCAAAAAACCAGTTGGGTACGCTCAGGTCGTTGCCCAGTGCCTGCCCGCCTTCACCAAAAAGAATATGCAGCACATGCGAAACACCCACATTAAAATTATTATACTGCTGCACGTGCCTAAACTCGTGAATGGCCAACTGTTGTGCCCAGGGCAAACTGCCAATATCAAAGCTATTTTGCTCGGGCGTTAAAAAAAATTCGCTCCTAAAAGGCGCTAACCCCACATAGCCATTGGCAATAGTGGTTTGGTTTTGCAGCACAATGCTTACCTGCTTTTGCTTAGCGCCAATGGTAGGCTTAATAAGCCCGTTCATTTGTTGTATGATGTTAGCCACCCTCAACCCCGCCGAATCCATCCCCGTCGGGAAAATAATGCGCGCCGCCGGCGTATTTACCTGCTTCCACTTGATCGATGGCGGATTGCCCCCAAACTCCTGCGAGCGGGCAACAGTAGCGGTAAATAATAGCGCAGGCAGCAGTAATATTTGTAAGTTTTTTTTAACGGCGGGGTAGTTTTTCATAGGTTGGCTCAAAGTAAGCACAATTTGCAATTTAAACAACAGCCTCACCCCAACCCTCCCCAAAGGAGAGGGAGCTAAAAATCTGCATTTGTCATCCTGAGCGCAGCGATGGATCTGTCTTAACCATGATTCATTTGCGCTTTTGTCTTGATTCTTGTCTCTTGGTTCTCGCCTCCAAATAATGGCGTTACCTTCGGCCCGCGCTATCCGCTCATACGCCACCAGGCCTTAGCCATGGGCCGGTATCCGCTGCTATGGCTAACGCTTTTTTAATTATTGAATTAGTGAATTAGTGATTTCTGAACCTTGATTTTTCGGATTAAAGGATTACATGATTTCTTTTATTTTCTCCGTCAGCAGATAAGCTTCGGGCGAAAGCGGACAGAACAATGGTGGCCCGGCGCGGTTGCAAGGGCATAGCGAACCTTACCCGAAGCCTGGGTAATGTGAGCGAACGAAGTGGAGGTAAGGTTTAGCAGTCCGTGGTTCTGCCCGGTTTGCAGAGCAAGGGCCATGTGCGGCAAAGAAGCATTTCTGCTGACAGCCTTTTTGGTTACTTGTGGCGACAAACGGCGAAGCCTTCTTGAGTACAAAAAAAACAAACCACAACGAAAAACGTGACTGGCCCTCCCGCGGCCAAGAGCGGGTATGCGCCATACAATGTCGCCTTGTATAGCATAGAGATTATTAATGTTTTGTTTGTTTTATAGGTATTAATGAGCTCCCTCCGGTCGGTTGTCTTCGTTCCTCAGCAATAACGCAGGGGAGAAAACTTTGTTAACCTCCGGAATTTTCGTTATATTTGTATACACCACAGCCCGGTTTCCGATCAAAAAGGAAAGTCGGGCTGTTTGGTTAAAGGAAAAACCAGACCAAAAATTGGCTATTCTAAATATAGTTATTTGAAAATCAATAATTTAATACTTTTTAAAATTTAAAACACGCATCAAAACCACGCTAAAATTTGTTAAAAAATGTTAAAACGAGGTTTTTTTGATCAATTTTAAGCTCTTTTCACCCCGTTTTGAGCAGAAATTTGTTAAAATTTAAGGTTTAAAAAGTTTTTTGGCACCACTATTTATTTTCCTAAAAATAATTTAAAATGTTTTTAACACTCAATCGTCTTTATCTTTAAAGGAGTGAAAAAAATTGATAACCGCCATAATGCCCGACGATAAGAACAGCCAAATTATACATACCATTAAAGCGTATGGTAAAAGCCTGTTGGGTTTTATTCGCCGGAGGGTAAAGAACGATGCCGATGCCGAAGACATTCTGCAGGATGTCTGGTACCAGTTTAGTTCGGTGATCAATTCAGAACCTATTGAACAAACCAGCGCCTGGCTTTACCGGGTAGCCCGCAATAAAATAACCGATAAGCATAAAAAAAAGACGGAAACCCTGCTGGATGATATGCTTACCGGCGGCGAGGAAGATGAAGAGGGCACAGCCGATTTTAAGGCTATCCTGTTCACCGAAACCAGCACCCCCGAAACGGAATACCTGCGCAACCTGTTTTGGGACCAGCTATTTATTGCGCTTAACGAGCTGCCCAACGAGCAAAAAGATGTATTTGTATGGCACGAACTGGACGACATGTCGTTCCAGGAAATTGCCGACATCACAGGCGAAAAAATGCAAACCCTGGTATCGCGCAAACGGTATGCAGTGCTGCATCTGCGTAAACGCTTACAACAATTGTATAAAGAAATAACAGAATATTAAAGGGTGACGTGTATAATACCCGTCGCACAAAAAATTAAAGATTAAGAAAATGAGAAAAGTATTTTATAGAGGGCGTTTTATATTTATCCCGCTGGCAGTTGCCGCCATCCTGTCGCTCATCAGCTTTGTAGTGATGCAGTTGTGGAACAATTTGTTACCAGACATTTTACACCTGGGTACTATTACCTTCTGGCAGGCCATGGGCATATTTATTCTATGTAAGTTATTATTCGGCTTTGGCAAAGGTGGCGGCCGCCCCGGCTGGGGTGGCGGTGGCGGATTTATGAAAGCCCGCATGGCCGAACGCTTTAAGAATATGAGCCCAGAGCAACAGGAGAAATTCAAAGCCAAAATGCGCGACCGTATGTGCAACTGGAATGACCGCGGCGGCCCGGGCTTTGGAAAATTTGACAGTGAATGGAACGACTTTAAAACTGAAGAGGAAAAGAAGTAAATGGTGAATAGTAGTGAGTGATCTCAAATTGATAGAAAACAATTTACATCCATTCACTACTCACCACTCACTAATCCACTAAATCAATAATTCAATAATTAAAAAAGATGGATGTACTGGTATTTTCAACAAGCGTTAAGGGACAAAAACAGGTAAGCAAAGTAGGTACCTTGCTTACCAAAATTCCGGCTATCGCTCAATGGAGTTTTGATCTGGAAGACTGTGATAATATATTGCGAATAGTAGCCAGCGGCGTATCTCCCAAATACGTTGAAACGCTTTTGCAAAAGGCAGGCATCCAGTGCCAGGAACTTACCTACTGAAAATCTCAATCATGACAAACGCACAGGAACGAAAGGTTATCCGGTGGATACATATTATTCTGAGCATTCCGGTAGTTGGTTATATCTACGGTCCTGTAGCTTCACTTCCCCATGCTTCAGCAGCGGTTAAATGGATCTTTTTTCCAGTAATTGTATTGTCGGGCTTTTGGTTGTGGAAGGGGCATTGGTTTAAAAAACAGCTTAAAAAACTTTAAGATCCCTATTTCGACTTTGCCGGGCTATTGATCTCTATCCAATATCCGTCAGGATCCTGAAAATAAAGTTGCAGTACACCATCAGGCCGTAAAGTTGGTTCCTTGCTATCACCCTTCCAGTTACCATAAGGAATATGTAACTCATCAAGCTTTTTGGCAAACTCTTTAACGGAGCCTACAGCAAAGCAAAGATGCTCGGTGATGTCATGTTTATAGCTGCAATTACCTTGTATAGCATGTAGTTTTACATGATTACCCAGGCTGTACCATTGGTGCAGGGTATCGGCAAAAGGATTGGGTACCTTTTGCAGGTGCATTACCTCGGTATAAAAGGCGGTACTTTTTTTAAGATCGCGTACGCAAATGGCAATATGGTCAACTACCGGGGCAGCGTCCGTTGCGGTTTGAGCCTGGCAAAAACAAGGTAAAATAAATGTTGCCAGCAAGATTGCCCATTTTAACCTATCTGCTATAATGCCACTTAAATTCAGAAAAATGTTCATGTGAAGTTTTGGTTTTAGAGCCTAAAGATATAGGTTTAAACGAAGTGACGGCTAAAGTCAGCAAATTGTTACTTAGCAGGATACCTGAGGATTAAAATCACGACAGGGTACATAATACACAGAATTGTTGCGGTTCCAGTCCTCTATATCGATCAACCCGGAGCGGGTCTGATAATGCCTGTCGTCATTAGGACATTTAACCACATACAAGCCCGCCTCGGCAGCCTTGATCACCGGCCGTGCCCCGCATACCTTGCAAAGTTTGCAGTGGATAGATTTAGGTATGGTCAAATAGACATTCATAGCGTTTTTACAGGCAATATCCTGATGCAGTTACGTTCGTACTCTAATTTACAGCATAAAAATGGATTATAGTGGAAAGCATTTTATTCATTTATTTGACTATTGCAATTACGCTTTGTTGAAATGTGTTTGGGCATCACTTTCTTTTATTATATTTAAAATCATTTAAACTTTATGCAACCCTCCTTAGAACAATTAGCGATTACCTATAAGAACCTACCCGCCGATAAACTTATACGTCTGGCAGTTACCGATGCAGCCGGCTTAAGACCGGAGGCCCTTGAATTACTAAAGGCCGAAATAAAAGGCCGTGGACTGGATGATGGTATTCTCCGGGGTATAGATGTGCAGCTAAATCATGTAGATGACAGCCAGTTAAATAACTACCTTGCCCTTGTACGTAATCAGGCCTGCCCTACCTGCGGTGATCAATCGCAACAACTTAACGCAGTTTTAAGCACTACTGTTATTAGCGCTATTATATTCACACACTACAAAAAAGCATTTTCAATTGGCTGCCCTACTTGTTTAAAAAAGGCAAATCAGAAAGCTACTTTAAAAACAGCGTTGTTAGGCTGGTGGGGACTTCCCTGGGGACTTATGCGTACGCCTCAGGCTTTGATATCTAACACAAAGACCAACAAACGAATAAATACAGGCGAACCCACACCTATTTTGGTGGACTTTATAAAGAATAATATCGGTATTATTGAAAGCATCAAAAACAACGATCAATCTTTACAGGTTATGCTAACTAACCTGAACAACAAACAGCATTACAATAAATATCACATCATCAAACATGGAGCAAACCGCCACCCAATACCAAGCCGGTAAACCTGCAAGCATTTACGCAGCAGGTGCAGGATTAGTTGTATGGTTTGCATTGATCTTACAGTTTAGTATATCGGTACCAGCTTATATACAAACAGGTCATAGCTGGGCAGGTGCTATTATACAAATACTTAGTTTTTTCACTATTCAAAGTAATCTGCTGGCTGGTGTTTGTTTGTGGGCCTTATTATTACAACCATCAAACACGCTGTACATTTTTTTTTCAAGAGGGTATGTTATAGCTGGTATCTGTCTGTATATCATCATAGTTGGTCTGGTATACAATATCATACTGCGCAGCCTATGGCACCCCGCCGGTTTATTTAAGTTGGCCGATGAGCTACTGCACTCTGTAAATCCATTATTATTTGTTATTTACTGGTTGTTTTTTACACAGAAGACAAAGCTAAAGTGGACACAGTCGGTAAACTGGCTTTTGTTCCCATTTATATACCTCATATATACACTTAGCCGCGGAGCAATAACGCGGTCTTATCCATACCCTTTTATTGATGTGGTTAAACTGGGATATGGCCGGGTGCTTATTAATTCTGTAGTACTATTAATTGTTTTTTTAGCACTTGGTCTCCTGCTCATTTTTGTAACCCGGCTGTTCAAACGTCGTATATGAACCAATACTCACCAAGTAACATTAGTATGACTAAAGCCTGATATTTAAACATTTACAGATTGAGAGTGTTGATTTTATAACACCTATTTAAAACGTAAGTATTATGAAAACTTCCATATCCAGGTCTATAGCGCTGCTTATATTAGAGGCAATGGCCTTTACCAGTTGTTCGGCTGAATATCGTGAAAGAAGAAGGCACCGCCATGATCATGATGTAGTTCATGAACGTGTTATTTACAGAAACTAATGATATATGTATAAAAAGGAGAAGCCCGGCTATCAAGCCGGGCTTCTCCTTTTTATGGTGTATTAACTTTTAAAATTTATATTAAAATATGGGTGTTTAATCGTTCCATAGATAATTTTTATGTACCGATTTAGCCAGTTTATTTTGGATAAAAAAATCTTCTTTTTGTAAACACTCATTGGTGTGTATATCTTCGTCGGCGTTAATTTTTATTACGCTGCCTGCTACTTGTTCAACTATACTTGATAAAGTATGTACTTCGTTGTCGGGGATCTGAATTGTTAATATGGCCATAATAGTAGATGTTTGATGTTGATGTTTGATATTCAAAAATATGCAATTGCTATTTAGGCAATGTTTAAAAAAAGTAAAATTAGAGCCATAATTTGATGACAATTTTACATTTTTTGCATTTTATAACTCAAACGTTCCATCCAAGGCATGTATTATGTTTGCTGCAACTTTGTTACCCTTCTTTAACAATTTTTAACAACAAATTACTCCTTACCCGTGGTAACCAGCACCCAATCAACAAATACTTTGGCCTGGCCAGCTTTTATCTTGTCAACGGTACTTGCAGACATCCCATAATAGGGTTTGGTAACCTTATTATATCCGCCCGGATATCCTCCACCCAAAGCAAAATTAAGGATGATGAACTTTTTGTTATCAAAAGCCCAGCGGCCATATTTTTCGACCATAGATTTAGTCACAGTATAAGTTACTTTACCGTCAACTTTAAACACCAGGCTGGATGGACTCCAGTCAACAGAATAAATATGCCATTGCGTAACATCTGTACCACCCTCAAAATGTGCCCGATAAGCCAACGGCGTATTACCAAAATAGTTGGGACCGTGTAAGGCATGGCTCACCCAACTGGAATCTCCCACGGTTTCCATCATATCTATCTCACCGCAATCGGGCCATTTACCATTACCCAATGCCCAAAATGCAGGCCATAAGCCGGCGCCGGCGGTCATTTTCATCCGTGCCGAAGCAGTACCATAGGTAAATTCCATTTTGCTTCGTGTATTTATCCGGCCCGATATAAAATCATACTTTTTTTGCTCCTTGCTGGTAAAACCGGGTTTGTACAAGGCTTTAAGCACTAATGCTCCGTTCACCGCTCCCTCCGCATCCTTCCCTTTTACCATGTATATAGTAGCAGCCGAATCAACATAAGCTTGTTGTTCGTCATTTACGGTATGGCCGGTAACCTCCACATTCCATTTGCTCCTGTTGAGACTTTGTTCATTAAAATCCTCAAAAAATACAGTGTCAGTTTTAATTTGCTGGGCGTTGGCGTGCAAGGCCATCGACAGGCCGGCCAATAGTAGATAATATAATTTCATTATGCTGTTTAATTAAGGCTAAAATACTGAGTTAGATTCAAGAGACAAGGATCAGGAGTCAAGAAAAAAATATTAGTTTTTGGTAATGTCATTGTATTGATTCTTGGCTTTTGCTTTTTGATTCTAATACTTTGGCCCTTAATTCTTGATTCCAATCCACTTCTTTTTTTAAATTGCAGGCTTATACCTATTTATATGCACGGCAGCGGTTTCTTAAAAGTATTTCTTATTATTTCGGCCATCAGTTTGTTGTTCGATTGGTATATTTTTTCCGGCCTTAAAACACTAAGCTCCGATTGGCAATCGCCGCTATGGCGTAACATTATGCTGTTTGGCTACCTGTTCATTGCAGTTGGTGTTGTCGCTTTATTCCTCATCGGTTTTGGCAGTTTTAGCACGGCCAACGGTATGCGCCCCTTTCATGAGTGGATACTGAGTTTGTTTCTCACATTCTTTATAACCAAGCTTGTATTTGTTATAGTTTTATCCCTGGGCGATCTGGGGCGGTTTATTATTGGCCTGTTTAACCTTGCCAGCCGTTCTGGTCGTGAACCTGCATTCCCTGCCCGTCGTAAATTTATCAGTGAAATAGCCGTGCTGGTTGCCGCAATCCCCTTCTCGTCTATGTTTTATGCCATGTTTAAGGGTAAATATGACTATAAACTTCACCGCACCACGCTTTACTTTGACGATCTGCCGGATGCTTTTAATGGCTTTACGATAACCCAGCTATCAGACATCCACTCTGGTAGTTTTGACAATACCGAAGCCATGCAGCGGGGTATTGATATGGCCAAAGCTCAAAAAAGCGACTTATTTGTTTTTACCGGCGATCTGGTTAATAATGCTGCCTTTGAAATTGAACCTTACATTGACCGTTTTAGCCAGATCAAGGCGCCGTACGGCCAATTTTCGATACTGGGAAATCACGATTATGGCGATTATATCCACTGGGATAGTGAGCAGGCGAAAGCTGCCAATCTGGATAAATTAAAACAACATCACCATACGCTAGGTTATCGCCTGCTATTGGACGAGAATGTAACCATCGAAAAAGATGGTCAAAAAATATCGCTCATTGGCATACAAAACTGGGGGCGCGGTTTTATACAGATCGGCGATCTGAACAAAGCGCTGCGAGGTGTACCCAAAGATGCTTTCAAGATATTATTGTCTCATGACCCAACGCATTGGGAAGAACAGGTTAGATATAACGAAACCAATATTCACCTCACCCTTTCCGGTCATACCCACGGAGCGCAGTTTGGTGTCGAAATTCCGGGATTTAGATGGAGCCCTGTAAAATACCGCTATCTGGATTGGGCAGGCCTTGCAAACGAAAAAGACCGGTATTTGTATGTAAACCGTGGTTTTGGCTTCCTGGCATTCTCGGGCCGATTGGGCATATGGCCGGAAGTTACCGTTATTGAATTGCGAAAAAAGGCATAGGCAAATCCGACGCTATTTCTTACCGGGCCGGGACATACTTTTAATGGCCCCTATTATCAAAGATATACCTAAACGCATCTAAACCTGGTTAAAAAAAAGACAAAGGCATCAAAATATAATAGCTAAATATTATTAGCTACTCGATAAAACCTTCGGTGAAAACACCGTGTTACAACACGCAAAAATACGGTGTTTTCACGGATTGACTCGTGATCATATATTTCAGAGTTTTAATAAATCAAACCCTGATATTATTTAACGATGCCCTTACAAATAACCGGAGTGAACAGCACGATTGGTGAGTATGATAATCCTTACCTGGCTATTAACTCATTAGTGTGGATAGACGACTACACTCAAAATCGCGGAATTACCACAAGAGATGTGCTTTTTGACTGGATCAATGACAATGGTACAGCCTATGTTTTAGACGAAGAAGGGAATAAAGCCAAACTACTTACTGCAACCACCAAAAGTGGCTACAAGTATGTAAAAACAGCTTTTGATGAAACAAAACCTGATAAGTTGCTAAAACTGCTGGCTACAAAATAGTAAAATACCTTAACCTTATCGTACTTGCACCCGTCACTCAACAATGATGGGTGTTTGTTTTTTATGGGCATCCCGAATTCCATGATTCCAGCCCCTTTCTTCTTCAATAAATTATCACTACTACATACCGCAAGTTTCGGGTTTAATACCCAGCTTCAACAGCATAATTTTGAATAAAATAACAAAATACAATTGCTTATTTATTCGATGTTTTTCAAAATAAAAGTCGGATACGCTCATGTTTACCCGCTATTAAATCCGTTTAAGCTAAACTTTTAGCAGACACTTTAAGTGTAATTCACATTTGAACGGTCAAAATACACGTTTAAACACTAAATAGATACTTTTGTCGAATTAAATTCATTTTTTAATTATTATATTGAATTTAATTCATAAATTATATAACATTACAGAATGAACAGTGAAACAGAAATAATTTTAGATAAAACAGACCTGCACATTTTACGCCTGATGCAGGAAAATGCCCGAATATCAAATGCCGATATGGCCCGCGAATTGGGCATGGCGCCATCGGGCGTGCTGGAGCGGGTGAAAAAGCTGGAGCAAAAAAACGTGATCCAACAATATACTACCCGTATTAATCCAGCTGCCTTACAGCAAAAACTGCTGGCCTTTGTATTTATGAAAGCAGCCGACGGACCAGGTTATAGCGGCGCGACGCTGGAGCTTGCCAAAATACCCGAAGTACAAGAAGTGCATCATGTGGCTGGCGATGATTGCTACCTGGTAAAGGTTCGCACTTACGATTCTGCTTCATTGATGAGCATTATGCGTAACCAGTTTAGCAAAATACCCAACATCATCAGTACTCGCACCACCATAGTGCTGGAAACAGTAAAAGAAGAACAACAGTTAGTTATACCCGAAAAATAAATATCATCATGGCCTTAACACCTCAAAAATCCGCATCACCATTAATGGTTATCATCGCCTTTGCAACAGTTTATATTGTTTGGGGCTCGACGTACTTTTTTATAAAAATGGCTGTCGATGGGTTTCCACCGTTGCTGTTAGGCGCCCTTCGATTTCTTACTGCCGGCGTTTTGCTATTAACCTGGTGTAAAATTAAAGGCGAACAAATCTTTATTAAACGCAATATTGTTCACGCTGCTGTTACCGGCTTTTTACTGCTGGTAATAGGTAACGGCGCCGTGATCTGGGTTGAACAAACACTCCCCAGCGCCATGGTGGCCATTATGGTATCATCGGCACCTATTTGGTTTGTACTGTTCGACAAACAAAACTGGCGTGTAAATTTCAAAAGCACATCTACCATTGTTGGTTTAATCATAGGCTTTGCCGGTGTTATTTTATTATTCAGCGAGCAAATACGCGGCTTGTTTGATTCTTCCACCGGGCTTGCAAAATTGCCGGGAATGTTATTATTACTCATAGGTGCCATGTCATGGGCGTCGGGATCATTGTATTCCAAATATCATAACACACAGGGATCGGCTTCGGTAAATACTGCCTGGCAGATGCTGGCCGCTGGTTTTATATTTTTACCATCGAGCTTTTTAAATCACGAAGTGCAAAACCTGCAATGGCAAAACATTCCAAGCCATAGCTGGCTGGCTCTACTTTACCTGATAATTTTTGGTTCAATAGCCGCGTTTAGCGCTTATGTATGGCTTTTGCAGGTTCGCCCTGCAACGCAGGTAAGTACTTATGCTTATGTAAACCCTGTTATAGCGGTTATACTCGGGGTGGTGTTTGCGCACGAAAGCATAACACTTTTACAGGTAGTTGGCTTGGTGATCATCCTGGGCAGCGTATTGCTCATCAACCTCAGCAAATACCGCAAAGAGAAACAGGCTAAGTTGGAACTGGCATAAACTGAGAGAGTCAAGAAATAAGAATCAAGAGTCAAGAAAAAACAAATGAGGTGATCTAATACCCCCTCTTGATTCCTGATTCTTATTTCTTGCTTCTCTTTTACCCCTCCCATTTCCCAAATTCAAAGTACTTATTGATATTGATACTAACCTTACTCCCTTTGGGATATTTGCCCCTATCGTAATTGGTTACCTGCAGGATAACGCCCTCGCGTTCAATAATTAGCTCCTCATAAAAACCTTTGAACAATACCTGCGTCACCAGCCATTTACTGCCCAAACCACCTATCCTGACGTGTTCGGCATAGATAACCACTACTCCGCGCCTGCTTTTGATACCGCAAACCTTGGCCTGGGTTGATGTAAGCTGACTGCAACTAGCCAGTATCTGCGAGGTATATAGTAACTTAGGCGAATGATACAATTGCTCCGGACTACCGTTCTCTACAATCTCCCCCTCTTTCAATACGATCAGTTCATCAGCCATGGACAGTATTTCGGCAGGGTCATGCGATACCAGCACCACCGTAACTCCCCAGGCTTGCACTATGTAGCGGATATCGTGCTGTAAACCTTCCCGATAAGTAGCATCAACCTGGTTGAAGGGCTCATCCAGCAATAATACTTCCGGACGACTGATCAGGGCCTTGGCAATGGTTACCCGCTGTTTTTCGCCGCCGCTTAATTTACCGAAGGGCTGTTCTTTGAGTTGATAAATATGAAGCATATTCAAAGCTTCAGTCACTTTTTGTATAGTAAGGCTTTTATCTTCCTCTTGCAGTCCGGCACTTACCGTGTCCCAAACAGATAATTGCGCATCCATATCAATTCCGTTTTGGGTAACCAGGCGCATTACCTTGTGGGCGTGCTGCAATCCATGTTCCCGGCTTAAAACCTGCTCTTCCTTAAAAAATACCTCCCCATGATCGGGTTGCAAATGGCCGTACAGCAAATTGAGCAGGGTGGTTTTACCACTGCCACTTTCGCCAACAATGGCGGTAACTTTACCTTTGGGTATAAATATGGTTATGTTGTTAACACCGGAAGATTTATTGCCAAAAAAGTTTTTGGTAACGGAGATAGTTTCCAGTATCAGGTCATTATTCATTTTGCAGGGGCATTTTAATTAGTTAATCAGCTCGTATACAGATGAGTATATCATCGTAAATAAAATACCTAATCTATAAAAAAGTTCAGGTTCAAAAAATGCTGATATGGGTATATTTTAAAATGACCAGTATGCCGATTCGAGGGGTGCCAAAAAACTTTTTAAACCTTAAATTTTAACAAATTTCTGCTCAAAAACGGGGTGAAATGGGATTAAAACTGATCAAAAAACCTCGTTTTAACATTTTTTAACAAATTTTATCGTGGTTTTGATACATGTTTTAAATTTTAAAAAGTATTAAATTATTGATTTTCAAATAACTATATTTAGAATAGCCAATTTTTGGTCTGGTTTTTCCTTTAACAAAACAGCCCGGTTATCCTTTTTGATCGGATAACCGGGCTGTGTGTATACAAATATAACGATTTTTTTGGTGGGATAAAAGTTAAAATGCAGGGCGTATACCCGCTCATGGCCGCGGGAGGGCCTAGTTACTTTTCCTTGATGAAAAGTAACCAAAAATCAAGTCATCAGAAATGCTTCTTTGCGCTCATAGCCTTTACCCCGAAAAGCGGGTAGAACCAGGGCTGCAATTATTTGCCCAACTTCGTTCGCACAAAGCCTTGACAAAAACTTCAATCGAAATCAAGGTAATCCCGGCATCCTATAAACGGCGTAGCCCTCTTGAGTGCCGTTAAAAACAATGATCGATAAATCAAGGTTCAGAAAAAATCACTAAATCACTAATTGGTCCCGCCTATTCCAGCAGCAAGGCATCTTCATCATCGGTGAGGCTCAGTTGTATGGAATCGCTGCCGGCAATGCCTTCTACGCTACCTTTGATGTGGGCGGCGTTCAACAATACCTTATCCAGCTGTTTCTCGCGCGACTTCCACATTTTTTCCATCGCGTCGCGTTCTTTTTGTATCGACAGGCGCATGCTCATATAGCCTTCGCGGATGGCTTTCCATTGTTCAGAAAACTCGCTGCTGGTTAAATAATCATACAGCAGGTGCATTTTATCGCCTTTATTGTCTTGCGAGCGGGCCTGATTGGATAATTTGATCACCCCGTCGCGCAGGATGTAGGATACGGCTTTCACTTCATCAAAACTACAGATCCAAACCCCATCTTTTTCGCCAAAGCAGTCCATCCCTTTCGGGTAGCACTGGGTAACAATAACGGCAACATCCACACCTATGCTACGCATATCTTTTTTCAGCTTCTCGATCCAATCGGCACCGAAAGTGGCTGTGCGTTTACTTTCATAAATAATCCGTCCGCATTCCTGCCCAAACTGGTTGCGCACCGTTTGGATACAATCGGCCCCGCGCACGCCTTTCCCTACCTCACTGATCATATCAAACGGGAAATAATTACGCAGCAATTCTTCCAGGATCAGCTCCTGCGCCTCGCCCTGTAGCTGCATAGAGCCTTGTTCGGCCTTGCGTTTCATCTCTTCGGCCAATTTTTTCTGATCGTCGAGCTGTTTTTCGAGCTCCTTTACCTTCAGCTGGTATTCGGTATCTTTTATACTGTAGCGTTCGTTTTCCTGCTTACGAATCTGTTCGCTCAGCTCGTTACGCTGTTCCTGCAGTTTGCGCTGCAGGGCCAATTCCATTTCTTCTTCTTTTTGCTGCAGCTGTTTTTCGCGCTGCATAAATTCCAGCTCTTTCTGGCGCGAGAGTTTTAGCTTTTCTTCGGTTTCCTGAGCCGATGTTTGGAGCATCAGCAACTGATTCTCGTAATCCTGACTAATGGATTTACGCAGATTTTGCTCCATAGCCAGTTGCAGCTGTTTTTTTTCGTCAGTTAACCGCAGCTCAAAAGCTTCCTTTTGCTGGCGCTCCTTGGTTAAAAATTCTTCGTCTTTTTTACGGTATTCCTCCTCTTTTTGGCGGGTATAATCCTGCATTTTAAGCCTAAGCTCCTTCTTATACTCCTCTGCCATCACTTCCTCTATCGGGAAACCAAAACCACAACTGGGGCACTTAACTTCTGTAGCCATATTATCAATACTGCGAAAAATAGTTCTTCAGATCAAAGATAATGATTTTTGGAACAAGGATTTTTGGAACAAAGAGCAAGTACCTTTAGAACAGATTTTTTTGGAACAACGGGTAAGGATTCTTGTTTGAGTTTGGAAAACCCTCGCCAATGTTAGTGTTGTCACCAACAACGGCGAGGAGAGCAAGGGTTCTTATTTTGGTTTCAGGAAATATGTTTTGTCCCACCTTTCCAGCGAAATAGCAATGTCATTATTTAAAAATACTTCGTAGGAGTAAAAGCTTTGTAGAAAATAAACAACAAGCATTTAGCATGCCGTAGGTATACAACCTGAGTACAGTACCTACTGCACTGAATTTGAACCGACCTTTTTCTACAAAGCTTTAACCCCGATGGGGTTTGCAAAATCGCTTAACTTAATGACATTGCGTGAATTGAGAGAGAGAGTTGTCAACACCAAGCAATTTTTGGCTAAAATTTTGATTAGCTTATACACAAAATGCCATGGTTGCAGTTATCAATTATAATGTCGAAATTTAAACGATGCAAATTTTACAAATAGGGAAGGCAATGTGGAGCTATGATCATGAAATTGCAGCATGCACATTAATTGACGCGGCTGGAGGGCTTTTTGCGCTCACTCCGCCCCCACACCATCGCGAAGGCGAAATTATATTAACCCCGGGTACCCTGGTTATTGATGGGTACAACTACTTAGATATTCCCTTAAATCAGCTGGAACAGGTTTACCTGGGCTTTGATGATGTGTACAAACGTTCCCTCATCAAAAACAATGGCACATTTTGGCAGCCACTACGGCTTCGTTATAAAGTTGCCGACGGGCACCATACCATATACCTCATGATAGACAATAGCTTTTTCGGCACCAAAAACCAGCTTTGGTTTGATACGCTGAAACAATTATTGGCCGATGAGGACATCTGATTTTTTAGACCAAAGATTTTGGAGCAATGAACAATGATTTTTTCCTGAAACAAAGATTTTGGGAACAAGGACTTTTTTTGAACAAAGCTATTGGGAGCAAAGAACAAGGATTCTTGAAACAATGCAAAAACCTTCGTAAGCAAGTCCTTGCTGCTTTCTCCAAAAAACCAAGCTCAAAAAACAAGGATCTTTGAAACAATACCAAACACCCTTTTTAATCGGTCTTTGTTCCTTGCTCCAAAAATCCTTATTCTATCATCGAAACAATGCAAAAAACCTCCCCGAGTTAGTCCTTGCTCCTTGTTCCAGGAATCCTTACTCCAAAAAATTATTTTGCTTTAGCGAATTCGCCGTTAGCTTTAATAGTTACTTCGTCGCTTAACATAGCAGCGCCAAATTTACTACCGAAATTAAAGTCAGAACGTTTGATAACACCGGTTAACTGGAAACCTGCATCATCGGCTTTACTCATTGGGTTGGTGATAGTACCACGGTACCATAAATCAAAAGTTACCGGTTTGGTAACACCTGCTAAAGTAAGGTTACCTTTCAGCGCGTAATGTTTATCAGATGTTTTAGTGATACCTGTGCTGGTGAAGGTAAGTGTTGGCTTATTGGCCACGTCAAAAAAATCGGCACTTGAAAGGTGTTTATCGCGATTCTCGTTTTCGGTACTTAAAGAAGCTGTTTGTACAGTAAAAGAAACTTTAGCATCGCTAAAATCGGGTTTTGCAGCAACTATAGTAGCATCGTAGTTTTTAAAAGTACCGTCAACATCATTTACCAGCAAGTGAGTAACAGTAAATTTAACGTTTGAGTGATTTTTGTCAACCGTCCAGGTTGTTTGTGCCGATGCAGCCGTGTACAAAAATGCTGAGGCTAACAGGATAAAGATCTTTTTCATTGTGTTAATTCTTTTTAAATTTCTTTTGTTTATGTACCAAAAGTATATATTTGAATTGATCTTTTTAAAAATAAATGTTTAAACATCTTTTTATTGAAATTTAATGACAAAACTCTACCATTTTAGTGGACTTTATGTCGATACATATCAATAAGGAGATAACTCATAATTGACTCAGCCCCTTTCTGCACAAGCTTAAAGATTATATTTTTTTGTCATCCTGCTTCACTGCGTTCAGCATGACAGATCTATTTTCATATCCCCTTTTCAGTACAGGGACAGAACAGGCCGGTTTGCTCCGCTACTTTACTATTCATCGGCAAAATGCTCATCAATAGCCATCCCAATCTGCTCCAGCGGTATAACAGCCGACGATGGCTCATGCTTAATATAAACCCAGTTACCGGCATCTGTTTTTCCGATGGTATAATTGATCTTTTCATTATAAACATCAAACAATTTGGGGAATGATGAATGAAGACCCACCTGGTAATCTATATTATTAACGGTTACTACAAAAGATTCCATAGTAATTGGGGTTAAAGCTTATACTAAGTTAGTGTTTTTTACAGCTTTGATAAAAATTAACGGCTTACCACTTCCGGTACAACTTATATGACTGCGTACAGTATCCAAAAAGCACGATAATGTTCATAAAACGACAATAAAAATTACTCTTTATGAAAACTTTTTACGCGTAGCAACGTTAAGTTTGCGATAATTAACTAAAACACTAAAAATTTGTAAACTTAAAAAGTTACTATGAACATCAACAATTATTATACAAAAGCAGTAATGCTGGTTATTTCATTAGGATTGATCACTGTGCTACAATCATGTACTAAAAGTAGCGAACTCCCTGATGCTACAGACGATACCAACCTGTTAGGCGCATGGAAAATGACTATACACCGGGCCCCAAAGGGCGATAGCGTACAAACCGTTTCTTTTTATGAAGGACAGTTTGCAACCTTTCAAACCGATGTTTATGCCACTCCTTTAACTACCAGTGCAACCAGCACACTTTACAAAGCAACGTATAATACCAGCGGCACTGTACTTTATGTTAATTTGAATCAGCAATTAAGTTCCTTAGATCCTAATAGTAGCGGTACGCCTGTAAACCAAACCCTTTTTAACAAGCTTCCGTACAAAATAAGCGCAAGCCAGGATACACTTACGGTTACTTCTGGCAGCAACGCATTGAAGTATGTGAAAGTGAAGCAATAAAACACATTCCATTTTAAACAAAAAAGCCGGACCATAAAGGTCTGGCTTTTTTGTTTAAACGATACCAATATTTAACTTATCTGCCCTCCAGGTTATCTCTGTATTGTTTCAGTGCTCTTAAAATAGACCTGGCTATTTCAGTTTGGCCCGAGCTTGAATTTAGATATTCCTCGTCAGATGCATTATTGATAAAACCGGTTTCAACCAATACAGCGGGCATACCACTTTGTGCCAGTACCAATACCCCCTGCTCCTTTACCCCATGGCTGCGACGGCCATCCGTTTTTTTAAATTCATGATCAACCAGGTCGCCAAACTGAATGCTCTGCTTACGGTACTTTTGCTGAAAGGCATTCAGCACAATGGTATTTACCACCGCATCGCTGCCATAACCGTTGTATTTATCCTTGTAATCCTTTTCAATATAAATAGAGGCGTTTTCGCGCAGGGCTTCGCGCTGTTCCTGGCTGCGGTGAAAACCATAAACCAGCAGCAGGGTTCCCCGCTCGGTACTGCGTTTTTGAGGCGATGAGTTGCAATGAATGGATATAAACAAGTTGCCATGATTGTCATTAGCAATATCGGCGCGTTTATGCAGCTCTACAAAAACATCGGTACTGCGAGTCATTACTACCTTAACGCCGCTCATTTCGTCGTTAATCAAATCGCGCAGCTTTTTGGCAATGCTGAGGGCCACATTTTTTTCTTTAGAATAAGCACCATGCGCGCCCGGGTCTTTACCGCCGTGCCCGGCATCAACAATTACCGTTTTAAATTTAAACGTGCTGTGGCTGGTAGCATCCTGTGCAAAAGAGCTATTAATGCAAAACAAGCCAGCTATAAAAAACAGAATAAAAGCTATATAATTACTTTTTAGGTAAATGGCAGGCATGAATATTATATTGGTATAGGTAGTAAAACATTTCTTTTTAATTACATTATTAGAGTATTGTTTTACGTGTTTAGTTTAAAAGTATTTAAATTAATATGGCAAAGGTAATATTACTTAACGTGTTAGCACAGCTTTTTATACTTTCGGTTATTAATATATTTCAAGTAATCATACATTTACGGGGTCGGCGCCATCATTGTATGTGCCGATTACAACTCTTATTTTAACCTTTATGAAACTATCATGAACTAAATGTTCACAAACCGGAATGAGTAATACGGCTCATGATAGCTTCATTACCTTTAAAAAAACAATTTACACTAATGAAAATTCAAAAATCACGCTACCTATTATTTGCCTGCTTATTAGGAATATTTTCTGCAAGCAATGCCCAGGTAAAAACACCCTATGGTGATAACACCGCGGCAGGGAAATACTATAATGTACGTGGCATAAAACTGTATACCGAAGTTTACGGCAGCGGTAAACCACTACTGCTGATACATGGCAACGGGGGCAGTATGGGTAATTTTGCCGGTACCATCCCCTATTTTGCCAAAAAATATAAGGTTATTGCTGTGGATAGCCGGGCGCATGGCAAATCAAAAGATAGTCGTGATTCTTTAAGTTTTGAAATGATGGCCGATGATTTTGCAGGTTTGCTGGATGCGATGCATGTTGATTCGGCCTATGTTATTGGCTGGAGCGATGGGGGTATTAACGCGCTTGAACTGGCCATGCGTCATCCTGATAAAGTAATTAAACTGGCTGCTACCGGCGCCAATTTATGGCCCGATTCTACCGGGCTTATCCCCTCGTACTGGAAACAGGAACAAAAGGATTACGAAGCCAAAAAGAATACGGTATTTAAAACTGCCAAAGAAAAAAACGACTGGAAGGTATTTCTGCTCGATTGGTTTCAACCCAATATTAAGCTTGCGGAGTTAAAAGCAATTAAATGCCCCTCACTGATCATCGGTGGCGATCATGATCTGATCCCCACGCAGCATACGGTACTTATTGCACAAAACATTCCCAATGCTTATTTATGGATAGTGCCCAACTCAGGCCACGGTACACTGATTGAGCACCGGGATGAGTTTAACCAAAAGGTTGATGAGTTTTTTACAACCCCGTTTAAGAAGCGATGACACTGTATTTAAAATTTATAAACAAGCGAAGCTAAGCCGGTAACCGAGGTATAAAATGTACCACCACTGTTGTTCGCTTTTTTTAGCGGGGCATAAAAATTATAGGTCGATTCCACACTTACACCAATGTGATCGCTAATGCCAAAGATCAAGCCCAAACGGGGAGCTACATAAAAATTCTTACGCTCGGGAGTCACTACGCTACCTCCCTGATCGCTATTGGGGTCAAAAATCAGGTAGGAGTAATCGGTATAATAGCCACCCAGGTTAGCGCCGCCATACAATCTTGCTCCATCGGCTATATCAACGTTATAAACAACACTTGCATAACCCGAGAATACCCTGTAGTTGGAAAAAACAGTAATTGGGCCCTGGTCCGGGGTGCCATTATCTTGCTCGTTCGCAATTTCGATGGTTATTTTTTCGGGATTAAAAGCGTCTTTAGGCTGATAATTATGATAGCCCACGTTAAGGCTTATGGTAAATTTATCCATAAAACGTGCCACCCCTAAATTAAATGCCGCGGAGGGTTTATAAATATCCTTGAAATAATTCAGAGGGGCGTCAATACCGGCACCAAACGTAACAGCATAGCCCGATTCAAAATTATTGCCACCGCCGCTACCACTGCCGCCGCCCCAGGTTAACGCTTCGTGCGATCGGTGCTGCCCCATAACCTTCCCGAAAAAGCAGGTAAACATTAAAATTAACACTGTTTTTAAATAAGGCGCAGCTTTAAACGGGTTCCTGTTAAGGCGCATAAAGCCAACGGTGCAAGGGTTAAATTGATCAAGGTTCATTACAGTAAAAATATAAAAAAACCTTAATTCATTACTATAAGTACAAATATTACCTCATTTAACCGTGGCAACAAAAAATAAAGCCCGGCTTAAATATACCGGGCATAAGGGTATCAAATAATATAGGTTTATAATTGGCTTATATTTTTATAGCACCAGCTATGCAAATTTAATTTATCCCTAAAACGGGATCAGACTCCTGCGATACCTGTACATTGTTACTACTCCGCTCCTGCCTTTGATGGTACCAGATACCTATTGTGCAAATGGCAACAGTTAATAATAAAAAGCCCTCTACATACAGATGGGTTGGGGAGATCCGCTTCACCGGGAATATAAATAGTGATGAAAGATCCGGAATAAGTAATCCCAGCAGCGGGAAACTCGAGAATATTCTAAAAATCGCTATTTCCTCCATAACTAATAATTTGATATCCCTAATCTACACCTTTTGGGAATACGATGCAAATTATTTTGCTTAAAAAGTAAAATAATATTTCAAACAGGTTAATTTTACATCGTTTTATCGAAATATTTTAATTATTTACGAATAAAACTTGCGTAAATATTTCCATTTTGGCATTATTATTACACGTAAGCAGTCCAAATATTCATTATTTTGAATATAAATCGATTTATTTAAAATATCATTAAAAATGATACGGCTTAATCAGCATCAAAAAGGCATGGCCCTTACCAATTCAAACACATTATTGCGTACGGCCGGGTCGTTATCTATAATTTGCTCCAGTTCCGTATCTGACGATACATACACAATAATAAAATTACGGGCCTGGTTCCAAAAATTACCACTTAACAATACTTTACCCATATTTTTAAGGTTTTCATAATAGCTAATACGTTCATTTACAAAAGCGTGCTGTGTGTTTGCAATTTCTTTCTCCTGAAAAAACAGCATAACATGGTGGGGTGCTTTATAAGCCGATGCTTCTACCATAAGATGAAATAATTTAAATTTTTGATTTAACTTTCGATTAATTGTTACACGTGGCAGGTAACTTCTGTAAGCAAATTTCCGGGCGCGTTAAAGTAAAAACCAAAGCTGCCACGTAAACTACCGGGCGGATGCTCCGTAGCATATCCACCGGCAATCAGCCGGTTATATATATTTGTTACCTGATCCCTATCGTCAACAAAAAATCCGATATGGAAGGCGTCGGGATAAGCGGTGTTACCATTGCGGTTAAAGCTATTGGCCATTAGTACCAAAGTAAAGCCATCCGCGCCCTGTAAAACGGCTAATAGGTTATCGCCCTTTACTTCAACACATTTAAAATTAAAATACTGCTCAAAAAAGCTGATGCAGGCGGCTACATCGGTTACGGGCAGGTTTATATGATTTAGTTTCATGGTTATTAAAATTATAAGTGAATGTTCATTTATTTATATAGCTAAATTTTTTAAGGTTTTAGCGCCTTTAATACCAATTGAAGGGTTTGCATAAGTAAAGCTTCCGTAAGTTCAAATTTATTATTAACGTAGCTATTACCCTGGTGATGGTATTTTACCAGCTGGTATAATGGCGCAAATGCTATGGACCAGTATACCTCAAATGGCAATGGTATCAATTGCTTTTTTTTGATGGAGTTTTCCATAAATGGTCCTAAAATCGCCCCAAAATTGGTAGTAAGCGCCTTGCTTACCTCCTGGTAATAATGCGTGTACCGCATTATTTCAATAAACTCCATTTCGGCCGGAAACTTTACAAAGTAATCCATCCTGTTTGTCCATTGTATTTTAAGGCCATCGGCAAAATCCATTTCCGGCGAAAAATCTTTAAAACTAAAATCCATCATTTTACCGGCCACATCAATACAAAGCCTAATGATCAGATCATCTTTATCCTTGTAATAAATGTAGATAGTAGCCGGTGATACACCCGCAGCCTTTGCCAGTTTGTGTACACTAAAACCATCAATTCCATGAGCTACTATGATCTCAATGGCTTTTTGGCGTATTAGCTGTTCCTTATTTTCGTCGCGTGGTCTCATATTTTCATTACAAATATAAATGAACATTCATTCATTTAAAAATAAATTTGAAAATATTTTTCCTCCCCTTATTCACTCCCTTTTCATACTCTAAAAACTTTTTTAAAAAATTTGAAAACTTTTTTTTATCTGGATTGTAGTACGAATTAGTTTGTTTTTTTATTTAAATAATAATGATTTAATGCGTACCTTAGCATTATCATACTAAATGTTAATAATTATGGAGAAATTAATAATATTAAGAATGTTCTTTTGTTTTCCATTATTTGGATTACTCCTGCCAGATGCAGGTATTTTGATCTCCAATACTCCGGGCCATATCCCCCTTATTCATTTTATTATTGAAATTTTTGCTATTTCCTGTATTCTCATTTGCACGGCATTTATCTTTTATAATAAAAGACGCGTCCAAAACCACGCAGACAAAACAAACGAAGCATCCTACTTCTAAGCTCCACCCTGCTTACCTATAGGTTAATTACTCCTGTCGAATATTGTCTCAAAAATTAATTCTGGGGTTTTTATACCCCAAATACGCTTAACTCAATGTTATAAACCGTTTTTAAAACTCTATTTTAAGCGTTTTTATTTTCGGTATGGCCTTTGTTGTGTGCTGTATTAGTTTTACTGAAACTTGAAAACCGGTATTCATCAATGAAAAAACTTTTACTCCTTATCCTGTTCCCTTTTGGCGCATTTGCCCAAACGGCAAATACCTATATACAAAATGGCAATGCCCGGGCCAATGCAAAAGATTACAATGCCGCCGTACAGGAATTTACCAAAGCCATACAATTGAACGATGGTAACAATGAGGCTTATTTTTACCGTGCAAATGCTTATGGTAACCTTAAAAATTATGAGGCCGCCATTGCCGATTATACTAAAACCATAAGCCTAAGACCAAATTTCGCTACAGCGTATTATTACAAGGCCAATGCCGAAAGCAACTTAGGCAGTTACCACAATGCTATTGATGATTTTAATAAAGCCATCGCGCTTGAACCGCAGAACGCGAAAATGTTCCAGTACCGTGGCAGTGCCAAATCAAATCTGCAGGATTACGCGGGTGCCATTGCCGATTTTTCTTTTGCCTTAAAACTTAATCCCAATAATGCCGAGCTATATGAATACCGGGGCCTGGCCAAAAACAACAAAGGTGATTTTACCGGCGCCATTAGTGATTATACTACGGCTATAAAACTAAACCCGCAAAAAGGCGACTTATACAGATACCGGGCAGACACCAAGGCAAGCATCAATGACTATAACGGGGCTGTGGCCGATTATACTACAGCCTTAACTGTTAACCCTCAAAATGCTGAAGCTTACCTTTACCGGGCAAACACCAAAGGAAACCTTGGCGATTATAAAGGCGCGGTTGACGATTATAAAAAAGCAGCGGCACTGAATCCTAATCTCAAAAACCTGTTCTTTTACATGGCCAATGCCGAAAATAACATGGGCGACAGCAAAGGGGCGCTTGATTACTTTAATAAAGCCGTTACTCAATACCCCAACAGGGCCGATGTATATTTATACCGGGGACTGGTAAAAAGCAACCTGAAGGATTACAACGGTGCTATGGACGATCTGGACCATGCTATAGCACTCGATCCTAAAAATCCGGATGCTTACCAAAACCGCTCTGCCGTTAAACTGGAGCTTAATGATGGTGAGGGCGCCAAATCAGATGCGGATAGCGCCATATTGTTAAACCCGCAAAGTTTAAAGGCTTATATAAGCCGCAGCAAGGCAAAAATGGCTTTAAAAGATACTGCCGGTGTAATAGCCGATCTTACACAGGCTATCAATATCAATAACAAAAGCGATGAGGCATACCTGGTGCGTGGCGATGCCTATCGTAACCTGGGCAACAGGCAGGCTGCTATACGTGATTATACTACGGCCATACAGGTAAACCCCAATTATACCTATGCCTATTTAAACCGGGGCATCGAAAAAGATAAGACTAATGACCATGCCGGAGCTGTAAAAGATTTTGAAAAACTTTTATCCATTTCGCCGCAGCGCCAGGACGTTTATACACGCCTGGGCCGGGTGACCGATTTTTTCAAATACACTACAAAAGGTGTGTCGTTGTTTACAACAGCCATTAGCTTAAACCCAGCAAACTCCAATTTTTATCTTTTCAGGGGCGAAGCGAAGGCTGCCGCAGGCGACATGCAAGGCGCCATGGCCGATTATGACGCCGGAATTGTTAAAAACCCTAAAAACATTTCTATACTGTTAAAACGCGGCCTTAACCGTGCCGACCTCCTGGATAACAGTGGCGCACTGGCCGATTTTAGCGCAGCTATAAAAATTGATTCCATTTCTGATTCTTCGGCAGTGGTATATCAGAACCGCGGGCATATCCAGTTCAGGTTAAAAAACTATAAGGCAGCCCTGGCCGATCTGGATAAAGCGGTGGCCATTTACTCTAATGACGAAACTTTTCTGTTCAGAGGCGATGTTAAACTAGCCTTGAAAGATTATGCCGGGGCGGCAGATGATTATCATAACGCTACTTATATCAATAACAATAATGCCAAAGCCTATGCCCATAGCAGTATTGCCAAAAGTAAACAGGGCGATGAGCAAGGCTCAACCGAGGATTTTGACAACGCCTTAAAATTTGGCGACGGCGCCTACGTATATACCGATCTGGCCGAGTTAAAACTTGACCTTGGTGACGCGCAAGGCGCGCTTAGTGATTGCGTTACCGCTATAACCCTAAACACTAAATATGCGGGCGCCTATTTACAAATGGCACTCACCAAAATAGCCCTAAACCAAAAAGCAGAAGCCTGTACCAATTTTAACAAAGCCGTTGAACTGGGTTTAAAAAAGGCAACTATCATAGCTAGCCGCTATTGCCGGTAAAAACCTCGCAATAAAATAAAAAGGCCATCCCTTACAAGGATGGCCTTTTTATTATTTCAATTTTTTAACTGTAAAACTATCCGGCTTTTTTATCCACCTGTAAATGATCGCGCAGTTCTTTGATCTCCATTTCGTAGGCACGCATACGGGCATGTAAAATATCTACTTCGGTGCGCATCATCTGGATCTCGGTAATCAGTTTAGCCGATTCGGGCTTGTCTATCTTTTTTTCGCCGGTACCTAAAATAAGCCACTCTGGCGAATATTTTAGTTGAAAGCAAAGCTTACGGATCAAATAATAGCTGATATCCTGCTTTTGATTGATCACTTTACTGATAAAACCCTGGTCAACCCCTATGGCACCTGCAAGGGCCAGCTGCCCGCCATGCTCCTTTACAATCACTTTTAACCGTTTTATTATTGCTTCGTCAGACATATGCAACTGCAATAATAAACAATTTGTTTATTTGGCAAATATTTATTTACTTTTTGATATCACCGCCCACGCCAATGCTCAGGCATCCTATAAATAATCATCGCTACTCCATCCTTTTCAGCAATTCATTAAGCTCATTATTATAGGCTTGCATGCTTATTTGCCCACGATTATAATCGGCAGTTATTTTTTTGAGTTGATCGCCCATTTCACTTTTGGCCGAATGCCGGGTTATCACCTCATTCAAGCGGTTAACCTTTTGCTTTAAACTTTCCATGAGCAGCAGCGGCTCCACATCACTGATTTTTTTTAGCAGCATTTTTTGCTTATGGCGTTGCTGTTTATCAAATTTTAAAATAAGATAAACCACCAGCGAGCCTACGATCAGAAAAAAATAAAAAAAACTCATCACATCAATACATTTATATATCACCTGTTATTACGACATTTTTAATCAATAGGTTACCTTTTCTTTAACCACATATAAAAACTGTGGTTTAATCTTTACTTAACCATTGCATAATTTATTCGTGATATTTTTCAATTGCGGTTTAAAAAGCGGTACTTTGTAGTGTATTATGGCTGCGTGTAAAATAAAACGCAACTCAAATAGCATATACGATCATGAAACCAGGAGACAAAGTAATTTGCGTAAATGATAGGATAGATCCTGAGAAAAGCGAAGAAATAAGAAGGGATTTTGAGATCTGGATAACCAAGGACAAGGAATATACCATCCGCGAAATATTGGATAATAATGGTATAGTAACCGGCGTATTATTAGATGAGGTACACAATTTTCCCAAATTTTTTAAGCTGATTAACCGTTTCCAGGAACCGGCTTTCGCTCAATGGCGTTTCCGCAAGTTGAACTACGCCAGCCAGCCAGCCGAGGCCATCAGTGAGGTTGAGGAATTAGTAGAGGTGGAAAAAGAAGAGAAACAACAGGTAAGGGTAAAATAACCGATCGCTGCAGGGCGATATCAACCTCTGTAATTTCACACATTATATTTAAACCAAAAAGCGCCTTAGATAAGGTTATTTCCTTCGCTAAGACGCTTCTTTTTACTATGTAAAATATGCTATTTGGCATAATAAAATACATAAAAACGAGCTTAATCATAAATACGGGCAGCTTCGGTTTCAACAAGCTGGGTTAGTATCGTTTTTAACACAGCTTCGCGGGCCCATTGCTGCTCAATAACGGCAGCATCGTTCTGATACCATTTAAGCGGGGTATTTATTTCAATACGCGCCTGGTATACAAAGTTTTTAGTTGGGTGCATTTTACTGCCCTCATAGCTGTTCAGCCCTTCGCTTTTGATTATTTTGGCAAATTCACGTGCCCTAATATCTACCTGCAGGCACTCATCGAGTGAGTTTTTGTAGTCCTGCTTATCTTCCAGCCAAAGGGTAAGCGTATCATCATTTAAATCATGGTCGGCAATGGCTATCCGGCTGTAATTATAGTCCACTGATATAATAAGCCACCATAATTGATCTTTTAGTTTCTGTGCGATTTTTATCATTGTATTGTTTTTTTGTTTACTGAATAAGGTGTATTGTGTTGGGCGATGAGCTATCGGAAAGCGGGTGTCCAGCCGGGGATATACTTTTGTATAGCAGCTATTTCATTACTATACTTTGCGCAAGTTTCGATATACGCCTGGTAGCGTATAACACGTTCATGATTGGGGGGAACGGTGGAATTTTGCTGTTGCTGATCATCTTGTTTTTGAATGGCGGAGTAGGCTATATACATGGTAAATTTGTTTACAATTCTGGTATTCTTGAAAGTTGATTTCGATAATTGAATTTTTCTGTAATAAAAATTCTTTAATTTCTTTACTAAATATGTTTGCAATTGTAAAAAATTGCCGTACTTTAGTAGAATCAACAGAACAAATATACAGAATAATCTTTATTTAAATAAAGAAATATCTTTAAAAAGTTATCAACATGGACGAGACCCCAAAAGCCAGCAAAATCAAAACCATACGCCCGGAAACACTGGAGTTTATTATACTTTATAATCAACTTAAGGGAAAAGCATTTATAGGAAATGCCCAATTATCCGAAGTTCTTGGGTTTAATTCGCCAAGCTCCATTACCGAGATTATAAAAAGCCGCCAGAACATCGATCCAGAAAAACTCAGAATATTTAAAGAAACATACAGCGAATTCATCACGGGTTCAAAAGCAGGTGTTATTCAAGAAAAAAATACAGAGAAAAAAACAGAAGACGGCATCCCTATGTATGAGATCTCGGCTACCGCATCAGGGGTTGAGGTTTATAATGATATTAATGATTCCATGCCGGTTGGCCGTATGAATTTTCCGGGAATTGAGGATTGCGACTTTGCTTTACCCGTTTGGGGCCACTCTATGTACCCCTATCTGGAAAACGGCTGCTGGGTAGCGCTTAAGGTGATACATGATAAAAAGATACTTCCGGGCGAGGTATACTATATTGAATGGGGCGAATACCGCATGTACAAAAGACTGCTGGCCGGCGATAGCGCAGAAGAAGTAGTTGCCCATTCAGATAACACTACAGAAATGATTGGCAACCGGCTCAAATACGCTCCGTTTATCATCAAAATAGCCGACATTAAAAAACTTTGCCTGGTGAAAGATATTCATAAAAAGCACAATCATTAATGTTTAACATCATAAGCCTGTGAGTGTAAACCCCGCGCTTATGATGTTTTATACTACACTATTAAATAAGTGGCTTGTTTCTAAATAAGTGGCTTGTTTCCCTGCTCAATCCGGAAGATCATGCAATCTAAATCTGTTTTTATATTTTCAAGAACCTCTGCCAGGTTTGCCTTAGACAAATCATTTCTAAATTCATCGCGTTTAGTGTTGGCAATATATTGCAGGTATGTTGTAATCATAAGCGCATGTTTATTATCCAGGCGGGCACCGTCATACGCTATTATTTTAAACAGCTGCTCCAAATGGGTGTAATAATTACGTATGGTCAATTGCTCTAACCCCTCCGACTCACGTTTAAGCCATTTTAAAAATTCAACAAGGGTCATGGTTTATGTATTTAAAGGAATTATTTTGCCGTTCGATAGTAAATATATAAACAATGAGCGATATCATGTGTTCAACTGTCGCAGCTTTATATCAATATATTAGCATCAACATAAAATCCTGCGCGTTTTGAAGTATAAAATTACTATTTTTGAAACTGTAAAATACTGTATAACAAATAAATAAAACCTAACCGATCTTAACACACTACAATTGACATGCTGGCTAAAGCCCTACATTCCATCGATTGCGCATTTAGTGTTGGCAATAAGCTACAGAACATCGCATTTTATAGCATAGTGTTGCTGATGATATGGATAATTGTTGTACAGTTAAAAACCAGGCAACGCAAACCTTATAAATAGCCAGAATTTAACTCCCTCACTATCAATAACTGTCCCTCGCATATAATTAAAAACTGGCCAATTGCAGGTATATATTAACTAAAATTGAGTGATCTAAAATTCTATTTTTATAATTTGGCGGCCAATTACATCGTAAACATTTTATGCCGATCCGCCTCGCTACGCTACAAGACATCCCTCAGATCATGGAACTTATTGCCGAAGTTGTACCCGCCATGATTGCTTCCGGTAACCTTCAATGGGACAATAACTACCCTAATGTTGCCGTATTCACAGATGATATTAACAAAACCCAGCTTTGGGTAGCCGAGGCCGAAGGACAAATTGCCGGTATTACCGCCATAACAACCGACCAGGAGCCTGAATATACCAAAGTTGGCTGGGATATAACCGAAGCAGCCGTGGTTACGCATCGCCTTGCAGTAAGCTCTCAATATCGTGGATTGGGGATAGCGGCTGCGCTATTGCAGCAGGCCGAAAACGAAGCACAACGCCGAGGGATTAAAACATTACGCGTAGACACCAATGCCAGCAACCAGGCCACACAAAAGTTATTTCCTAAACTGGGCTATATATATGCCGGCGAAATCGAGCTCGATTTCAGGCCCGGATTAAGATTTTATTGTTATGAAAAACGACTTTAGATTCTTGTAAAAATATAAGTGTGGTATCTTATTCGCGAAAAAAATAAGTTAATCAAGTAGGCATAAAACACAAAAACATGTTTCATTTTTTTAACTGAGAGGCAAAAATTGGATATTTATCAACATTTCCCTGATTTATCAACATTGTAGTAATAAGTAACATATAATACTCATATATTTATTTTAATAATTGCTGCTCATTTGAAGCAACAATAACCCAATTAGAAAACTAAAAAGATGGAACCTGTAATGATGTTTGTAATTACCGCTATTATTGCTGCGATACTTTTAGTTGTATTTAACAAACAACAGGAAAGTAAAGTAAGCAATCACCTGTACACCAATGAGGTACAGAAGATTTATCTGCTTGCCGCTGCTGAATACAAAATTAACATGCTGGAAGAGAATCAGCAGCAATTAAATAATATTACCACTGAACTGGGAATAGCAACCCCAAATATTTCGGCAGAATTAAATCTACTTACTACCGCGCTTGAAAGTGGTGAAATACCACTAAACGAATTAAATTTAAGACTCGACCATTTATTGGATACCGTGAATATACATAGTTCATCCATGGTTCAGGCTTTTTAATTGCAAGGGTTTATTATAAAAATAATAAACCTTCAAACAAAAAAAGCCGGAAAATCCGGCTTTATCAAAAAAGAATAACTTTTAGCTTATCGGTTAATTACGTTTAAACCCGCCTTTTCCGGCTGCGTTACCGCCACCATTAAAGCCCGGCCCCTTGTCTTCCGCAACATTAACAGTAATACGACGACCATAGTAGCTTGCACCATTCATGCACCTTATGGCTTCTTTCGCCTCATTATCGTTAACCATCTCTACAAAACCAAAACCCCTACTCTCTTTTGTTTCGCGATCCTTAATGATCCTGAGCGATTTAACTGGCCCAAAATCACCAAAAACTGCTGTTAATTCGGCCTCATCTACTTCTAAAGGAAGCCCTGCTATAAATACTTTCATTAATCTCCTTAAAATTTCCGTAAAGGTACTAAAAATAGGGCACATTTTGGTCAGGGATGCAAGTATAAGTGCGATATGTTAGTCTTTTTTACCTTTAAATTACGCAATAAAAATTATTAAATGATTATTGAAAAATAAGGCGATGAATTATGGAGGAGTTAAATTATTTAAGCTGGAGTTCAAAACTACCCTCAACTTTGTAAAATGGGGAATTAGCTTTATCGTCCTTAGCTAAAAAGGTAAAGAAGGTACCTTTAGCAATCAGATTATCATTGTTATACTTTTCAATACTGATAGTTCCGAAATCATCCTTACCTCCGTATTTGGTTAATGTATACTGTAATACAGGGCTTTTATCATCTACTTTGAAAAGAAACTGGCTGCCTGCTATTTTATTAACTGTATTAGCCGCAGCAAAACCAGCAGAGCTGATACCAAAGCTCATGGTATGCGCTTTATTTATAGCCGTGATACCAAAATACTTACTGTCGCCGCTATGTACATTGATAAAAGCTACGGAGTCTTTAGCCGCGTCAAAAGTGTAAGTAGAATCTTCAATGGTGATCTTCAGTGTTCCACTGCCTGCTAAAAAGTTTCCAGGGGTATTAACACTCAGGGTTGAGGCGCTATCGGCAGCAGCGATTGACTTATTGGAATCCATACCCTTTACATTCTCATCCTTCTGGCATGACGAGATAGTCACCAGGATGAGCAAAAGAGCAGAGAATAACCATTTAGTAAACCGAATACTGTTCATAGGCTAATAGATGGCTAAATTTAATGATAAATAGTTTTAATTTTATCAATTTGACGACTTTAAGTGAAAATTTAACATTTTTTTACATTTAATCGCCATTATTATTAACCTCGCAAAAAATATGATATTAGTGCATCTATAAAAAAGATAATTATAAAATAATATCTTTAAAATACTTCGCCAACATTAATGAACAAGCCCCTGGATCCTTCGCGACCGAAGCCATAATCGATGGCGATGTTGGTTTTGGATACTTTATTGAGTTTGATGCGCAAACCAGGGCCAAAACCAGGCTGTATACTTTGCAATCCGGAGCCGGGAGCTGCCGAGAATGACTGCGCGTTCACAAAGGCCACTCCTCCCAATAATCCGTTACGGGTGATCTTAAACCTATACTCGCTCTCCAGGTAAACCATCTGCGCTCCCCTGAATCGCCCCTGGATATAGCCACGGCCGGTAGTGTTGTTGGGATCATAACCTGTTGCCGGCAGATCGAGATAAGCTGGACGCCCATTGATCACCAGCCAATCGTACGACCAAAAAGCCAATACGTTATCAGACTCTGCCGGGAGTTTGTAATACTTGCGTACATCGATAATTAAGGAGCGCCACGGACTTGTACTGCCCAGGAACGAATAGTTATCGCGGTATTGCATCGAGGCGTAAAACCCGCGGGAAGGATTTATGGGGTTATCGCGGCTATCAAACAGGGCATTAAAGGTGATCCCTGTCGAAATAGAACGGGTAATGGGCCCGTATCGCCTGTAATCCGAAACCTCGCCATTAAACTGCCCCCGCTCAGACATATTCCACCGGTCATCAAAAATATAGCCCAGGCCTGCGTAAAAATTACCGGAAACCTGCTTCAGCACGGTTTCGGCGAAGCGAAAGAACGAATAATCGAGCGGATTTTCATCGGCCAGATTAGAGTGGCTCCCCAGGCCGTAAGTACTCTGCGGATATTTGTAAAATCTAAGCTCGCCAATAAAGTCAAAATTATTGTCCTTAGTCCAGATGTTTGATAGTAAAGGTATCATTACCTGCTTTTTTTGCGTGTAAGCCGGATTGATGGTAATGGTAGATATACGCGTATTTGGAGCTGTGCGAAAAATAACATTGCCGGATAAAGTACCCGCCAGGTTGGTTTGCAGGGTATACCCTATTGCCGGTACAATGGAGAACACGGGTTTGGTGGTAACAGAGTCGGCCTTAGTTTGCTTGTAGTTTTTATCAAATAAAGATTTAATAACATCAAAAATATCTTTATCAAAGGTAGTATCGGGATGAACAACCATTAAGGTATCCTTATACTTGGGATGCCCCAACGGGATATATCTTTTATCCTGTGCATGTGCTTTTTCATTACCGAAAAAGAAAACTGCTAAAGTAAAAGTAAGAACAAGTATTTTTTGTATACGCATTATGATAGTACCAGGGGTAGATAAATGGTTATCAGGTGCAAAAGTAAAAATAATAAGCCGAAACCTGGTTTAATAAACTAATGTGACCGGCATCAAACAAAGCTCTGGCTAAATTTTATTTTCACAATCCCTATTTACCTTTGTTAAGACTTATAAACACCTATATAGTTACAAAAGTTTTGTTTCGCCCCTGATAACAGCAATCGTTTCTGATTAACAACCAATCACTTATACTAAAATACCAAAATAATTAGCATTTTACATTTTTATTTCCGATATTTGCTATTGATTATTCCATTCGGAATTTTATTCATATTTTTCCGAGCAAGGATTTAGGGAACAAGGAGCAAAGATATTGCTATGTAAATTGAAGATTTTCATCGGCCCTAATTTTACTGACCTTGTCCCTTGTTCTCAAAATCTTTGCTCCAAAAGTCCTAGCTCCAAAAATCTCTGTTCCAGGAGTCCTTACTCCAAAAATCTTTGTTCACTAATTCATTAACCTATGAAAATACATGCCTATTATTCAAAATCAGCGGCGATATTAGCCCACCGTATCGATAAGTACTTTAAGTACATTGATGGTACATTCCATATGGAACAAAAAACAACCAGCGGAAAAGATCCGGCCTTAACCACACAAAAGGTATGGGATCGAGAGCCCGAAACTGCCACCATCGCCGGTATGGCCCTTTTCCTGGGCTTTAGCAGCAAGCAGGAGTTTGAAGCTTATGAAGTTAGCGGCAAACATGCTGATGTATTAAAACGCGGGCGCCTGCGCCTGGAAGCCGCCTATGAGTCGCGTTTATATCAAACACCTACGGGTGTTATATTTGCCCTTAAAACATTGGGCTGGAATGATAAACCAGAAATACAAAAGCCCTCCAAAACCGGCAAAACACTCCAGGTAGAAATCCGGAACACCGGCCTCATACCCGCTGGCAGCGAAAAGGAAGTGATGCTTTGATTTCGGATTTGGGAATTGAGATTTCGGATTCTGTCTGAACCGTGATTTCCCTGATTATGGGATTAAAGGATTTTACCGTCAAACAGAAATCGTGGTCACCATACAATCCTAAGAACGGCGAAGCCCTCTTGAGTACAGTTAAAAAACAATAATCGAAAAATCATGGTTCAGAAAAAATCTCAAAATACATTTTGAATTAACTAATTTTTTTAGTATTTTTGAATTCATTTATGCCAACTGGCATTTTAAACACATTAAACATAACGCTTTCCTGCGCCATGTTTACAAGATCACTTTCTTAAATCTATACATCATGATGGATGATATCAATGCGCCTCCGTTTAGCGGCCTGGGAGGATCGGTACTTTTTGGGCAAAATTATTTCTCCCGCGCTCAGATAGTTGTAAATCAAGGGGGCACCAGTTCGGGCAAAACCTATGCTATTGAACAAGTGCTCTTTTGCCTGGCCTGCCAAACTGCTAAATTGGTAATAACCGTAGTGGCCCAGGATGTGCCCAACCTCAAAGCCGGTGCCCTGCGCGATGCTTTAAACATCTACCAGCAATCAGAAGCTTTACAAAACGCGATGAAAAATTTTAATAAAACCGACAGGGTATTTGAGTTTACTAATGGCAGCATTATCGAGTTCAAAAGCTACGATAATGCGCAGGACGCGAAATCCGGGAAGCGCGACTATCTGTTTGTTAATGAAGCCAATGGCATAAGCTGGGATATTTACCATGAGCTGGCTTTGCGCACCAGGCAACGTATTTTTATTGACTACAACCCCAATACGGGCTTTTGGGTACACGAAAAATTGATAGGACAACCCCATGTGCAACTGATCATTTCCGATCACCGGCATAACCCCTACCTGGATCAGTCGGTACGGGATAAGATCGAATCATTAAAAAAGGATGATTTGGAACTGTGGAAGGTATATGCCCGTGGCCTTACAGGTAAAATTACCGGTTTGATATTTAACAACTGGTATCTTTGTAATCAAATACCCGATGATGCCCGTTTGATAGCCGCAGGTTTGGATTTTGGTTTCACCAATGATCAAACCGGTTGCCTGCTGGTATACCGTCAAAACGGGGAGCTTTGGGTAAACGAGCTCTTTTATGAAACCGGCCTAACCAATGCCGATATAGCCGACAAGCTTAAAGCATGCGGCGTAAATAAGACAACGGAAATTATTGCTGATAGTGCCGAACCCAAATCAATAGAGGACCTTAAACGCATGGGGTGGCATGTCACCGGCGCTAAAAAGGGTGCGGATAGTATCAAAAACTCTATCGACATTCTTAAACGGTACAAAATAAATGTAACACGCACCAGTATTAACCTACGTAACGAGCTTAACCGTTATATATGGCGCGTAGATCAATCGGGCAAAACCATTAACCAACCGGTTGACAAATGGAACCACCTGATTGATCCTTTGCGGTATGTGGCGCTCAACAAACTAAAAGTCGGCGGTGAAGGCAATAAGATAAAATCGCGTTTACCCTTTGTGCCCAGGCCCCGTTCTTCAGCCGGAATTTTTGAACAGATGATTGGTTAGTGGCTTATAGTTGATGGTTCATAGTTCATAGACTACGAACCATCGACTTTCGAAAGCTATGAACCATCAACTATGAACTATGAACCCAAATAACTCATGATCCAAAAAACACTCAAAACCATCACCGGTAAACTATCGGTAACAATTCCAACGGAGCTGAACGAGGTAACACTCGGGCAAATCATGGCCATGCAACAAAAGCCCGATCTGAACGATATAGAAGCCATCAGTATACTTTCAGGCATTGCTATTGAAGAATTACAGAATGTAAAAAGCATCCACGATTTCCAGGTATTTACAGATACCGTATTGGCTTTATCGCACCAGATCAAACACCTGTACAACAGCGAAGTAATACCCAAAGAGGTTGTTTTTATTTTGCATGACGCGCAGGAAAAACAGGTACAGAAAAATGTAAAAGTAAGCCATGATCTTTCGGTTGAACCAGCCGGAGCCTTTATGGCTGCCCGGGATATTATTGCCGAGGAAATCAATAACCATATTAAACAGCATGGCCAGGACGACTGGCAGGAGCGTTTTAATCCATCATTAAGCGCCTGCTGTCAGGTGTTGGCCCATTATTTTTTCTGTAAAGTTACCGGTCAACAATACAATGAATACCAGGCCGAGGAATTTTGTAACGAGATCAAAAAGATGCGGGTAACGGAGGCACTGCCCATAGCGCGCCATTTTTTTTCCTGCTTTCCCAACTTATCGAAGCGGAAAACGAGCTTCTGGCATCGGCTCCTACCGCGCTGGAAAAACGGGCAGGTATTCAGTCGTTCGAGAAGTTCAAGTATATCAACACCATCAACTCACTGGCCGGCGGCGATATAACCAAATGGGATATCATCCTGAACATGCCTTACGAACGCGTGCTCACCAAACTCCTGCTCAACAAAACCGAAGCTGAGTATCAGCGGAGGTATAGTGAGGTGGTGAGTGGTTAGCGGTGAGTGGTGAATTTTATTGAAATGTTGGATACTACCATTCACTACTCACCACTTACTAATTCAATAAATCACTAATTCAATAATTAAGCCCTATGCGCAATCAAATAGAAGCTATTGTACAAACCTTAACAGGCAGCCCCACGTTTGCCTATGGTACCCAAGCAGAACTCAACACCCTTGCCGATGATATGGCGGCCTTTCCGTGTGTATTTATGTACCCTTTGCAGCCCATTGAGGTATCGCCCCAGGTAAATGGTTCGGTAGATAACGTTTTTACGGCCTACATCGAATTCCTGTACCAGACCGAGTTTGGACAGTACACTGCCGAAAACGAAACCTTTGTAAACCAGGCGCTGAGGCTGGCCAATGAATTTATTGTAAAGGCATCCAGGTATCGTGATGGTGATGGCCGGTACTTCCGTATCAAAGCGGGCAGTAAAGCCAAATGCCAGCCGGTTTATAATAAGTTCGATGCTAATACCACGGGTATTGGTTTAACTATTTCCCTATCAACCATGTACGGGATTAATTATTGAATTAGTGAGTTAGTGGATTAGTGAATTGAAAAGTGTATTAGCTAAACCCCAACCGTATCATTTATCTATTAATTCACTAATTCACAATTCAGTAATTCACCACTCACTAAATCACTAATTCACTAATTCACTAATTAATCACCCATGAGCTTAAGAGCTATCATAGAAGAAACCAACTGGGTAAGCACCTACCCCGATCAAAACGGTGGCGAAATTGATACCGCCGACGTGTTGGTATCCATCATCGACACCGATACCGGGCAATACACCAACGGCAATAACTGCGTGGTAACCTACCAGGTTAATACGGATGGTTTTAGCAGTACCGAAACCGTTACGGTACCGGGCCAATCGGTAAAAATATACAGCGGGGTAGTGCGCGAAAGCCATTACAGTCCGCAGGGCGATCCTATATCCAGCACCTACACCACATTTTCCATTGTTTCCTTACAGCCGGGAGATGGGCCGCCACCAACAAATCCGGCGGTTTGTGATCTGAAGATCAATTATGTTAATGTAGATAAGCCCGAGTCGGCTGTGGGCGCTGCCGACGCGCAGATCACCATAAACGCTTCATCCAGCTACGGGCCTATTCAGTACAGTAATAATTTTGGCACCTCCTGGCAGTTATCGCCTACGTTTACCGGACTAAGCGGCGGACTGGCGCAGCCATCGGTAAAAGACAGCAATCCGCTGGGCTGTACGGCCCAAACGGCAATTACTATACCCACCACATCAGGCTTATTGATAGATGATCCCTCGGTGAACCTTGGGGGAGGGCATATCTCCCGCTGGAACGCGGCTTTTAACCCCATCGTATTTACCTATCAGCGTAAGGATTTTGGCATTATCAGCATTACGCAGGACAACGAAAAAGGCTACGCCAAAATAGCGGTAAATACCGCCCTGCTTGATCCCCAAACAGCCAAATACAAAGTTGCTGCCGGTAATAAGGTATATGTGAATGCCGGCGCATACCAGGGTGTATATGTGGTTGACAAGGCAGGCAACAATAACGAAATTACCATTACCACACCGTTCAATGGTAACGCTGCCGGGTATATCAACATTAACAGCATGCGACCTTATTACAACGTCATTACGCGCATTACCTACCAGGATAAGCTTACCGGCCGCCAAAACACCATCACCGCCACCAACAGACCAAACAATGAAGGCATCATCAAAGCCGACCTCTCTAACTTTTTGCAAAGCTTACTGCGCCCGGTTGATAACAGCGATTTTACGCTGAGCAATTTCAGGGATGATAACTTGAGCGCCAGCTATCAGATCGAATACGCCGAGCATTATGACGATGGTACAACCGATGGCTTTACATCGCCTTTTACAGCACTGCCCTATCCGTTTTACGTAATGTATGCCGCCAAACAACTGGGCGAGCGTTATGGTGGCAACCTGGCTGCTTACGTGCCTTTTAAAGCCATGAGCAATCCTGCATTGCTGGCCCGCTGGGTAACTGATTTCGCGGAGCCTGCCTACTCCAACGGCTACCCTTTTGACATTGGTTTTATTTACAGCGAAGATCTGCTGGGCTTACAACTTTATGCCGAACTTACTTTACTGGATATTAACCGTAACCCGCTGGCGGGTGGCAAGCAAACCAGCTACCTGCTTAACGAGGATGGCTCCTGGCTGTTGAATGAAGATGGCAGTTCGTTTATTATTGCCGATCAAACCCAGGTAAACACGCCTTTGGCGGCTCAGCTGGGACTTAACCGCCTGCGCATCAACGGTAGTTTCCCGCGGGAGGCTTTTTATATGAACCTCGCCCTCAAATACAACGACGAGCAGAACATTCCTCATACCGTTACCCAAACCCAAACCATCAGGATTGATGATGCGGTTGACGATAATTCCGTTTACCTGCGCTGGATAGGTTTAAGCGGCAGCTGGGAATACTATCGGTTCGTGTTTAACCAGGAGCTAAGTCTGGACGTACAGAACGCCGTGATCATCAAAAATTTTGTAAGCGACTGGGAAAACCAGGAAGGTATTGAACAGGTGATCAGCAAAACAGCCGGGCAAAAAATGAAGGTAATGGCCGCGGATCTGTCGGTAAATGATATCAAGGGTCTGCAGTCTATCAAATACTCGCCTAAGGTGCAGATGCTGGTGAACAAAAACCCGGTAAAATGGCAAACCATCGTGATCAATACCGCAACCTACGCTGAATACGAAACCCGCAACGGCCGGGCACCATTCAGCGTAACGTTCAACATGCCATCTATTAATATACAAACGCAGTAGGGCTATTTGGGATTTCGGAATTTCTGAACCTTGATTTATAGGATGATAGGATTCCCATGATTCCGATTGAGGGAAAAATCCTTTAATCAGGCGAATCAAGGTTCAGAAATTCTCAATTCCGAAATCAAAATAAATCCGAAATCGAACATCCGAAATCCGAAATCAACATGAACCAACTACAACTATATCTCAACAATCAACTGGTTGATTTGAGCGATGACAGCCCTATTGCGCTCACCTTCCAGATCAATAACCTGGCCGAGGTGAAAAATCAGCAGGGCAATACCAGCAACCAGTTTAAGCTGCCCCTTACCCAGCGTAACCGGCAGATATTGGGCTTTCCGGATGATGTGGCGTTCACTACCAACCTGCCATACGATAATTACGAAGCCCGGATCATACAGGATGGACTGGAGATCGTGCCATCGGCTATAGCCCAGCTCAATCTTATTGAGCAGGATACCGCCAGCGTTACGGTACTCAGCGGCAATGTTGATTTTTTTGATGCGCTGGATGTGAAGATATATGACATGGGCGATACCACTACCGATATAGGTAAACAAGGCGCTTTTTTACCTTATCAGCATACATGGGATCTGAATACGGTGGTCTATTCGCAAAAAAACACCAGCGGCTATATATGGCCTGTGATTGATTACGGCCGGATAGCTACCGATTTTTCAAATAACCCACAGATTGATGTCCGCTATCAGCGACCGGGCTTTTTCCTGAAAACAGCTATTGAGCTATTCGCGAAAACCGCGGGGTATAAGATCGATCAAAGTTCGTTTCTATTGAGGCAGCCCATGTATGATAAACTGATCGTTCAATTTGCCAATGATAACCTGGAGCATGGTACCGATTACCAAAACTCCACAACGCTTGGTGTAAACGCGTCGTTAGGCAATGATTTAAATGTATCACATCCCACCGTTCAAAACAATATCGGCACCGTGGTTTTTAAAAACATCATCAACAGCGACTCCAATTACCAGGCATCGGCAGGCAGATATGTGGCCAAAGCGGTTACTAAGGTTACCATTACGGTAAAAATACCTTCCTTCTATTTCTACGGTAAGTTTGCCGGTAATTATGCCTCCAACCTCGATATCAACATCATTTACACCGACCCGGTAAATGGCGAGGTAAAGCTGGCCACCCAAAATTTCGATCTGAAGGATAATATCGTTATCGATAAGCAATCGGGCTTCCTGAATTTGTACGCCCATAAAAACACTACCGATCCGGTGACGCTCTCGGCCGATGCGGAATTACCCATTGGCGGGCAGCTGCATGTGGGTTACGAATTTAAGGGCTACACGGGTTCGCGGTTTAGCATGCCCGGCACTACAGAGCTAACTATTAAGGCCGATAACCAGGATACTTTATTTGGGCAGGATATCCAGTGCGAGCGCATTTTTCCTGATATTACCCAGAAGGATCTGCTGAAAGATACCCTGCAGCGCTTTGGCATTATTTGTCAAACCGATAACACCACACGCACAGTTACATTTTCGTCCTTTCGCGATATTGTGCATAATATACCTGTGGCCACAAACTGGACAAGCAAATGTGTTGATCAGGGTAAAACCGTTGCCTTTCAGCTGGGTAATTACGCCCAGGTAAACACCATGACCTATAAGGAGGATGATGCCATTTTGCCCAAAAACTTCGGCAACGCGCAGATCAATGTGGCAGATAAAACCCTGCCATTAACTACCGCCCTGTTCGAGAGTCAGTTTGCTCCTACCCTTAACCGGCCATACATTGGTGGTAACCTGGCGCAGATATTAAAGATTGATACCTCGCAGGATGCCGATGCTGTTGATTTCAGCATCAGCACACAGCCGCGTTTACTGATAGATCAGAAGGTCGACCTGCGCCAGCAAAACGGGACGCCATCCGTTACCTTTACCGATGGCACCAACCGCATTACGGTGAATGATGTGATCTCGCTGCCCTATTTTTATAAACCCGGCGGTGAGCATAGTCTGCTCTGGGAAGATTTGCGCATAGCCTACTATCCCGAACTGGAAAAAATACTCCAGCAAACCAAAAAGGTGGTACGCTACTTCCTTTTAACCCCGCGCGATATCCTGGAGCTTAACTTCCTCATCCCCGTTTACCTGGAGCAGGATGGCTGCTACTACTACATCAACAAAATTGACAGCTGGAGCAGCGGGCAACCAACTAAGGTAGAACTGGTAAAACTGGGTTAAGAGAACAAGCCATGTGTGATCTCCTCTACCGAGTCGTCTCCATAAAACAAAATGGTGAACGAGCCCGGGATCTGGGTAATAACCAATATATCCTCGCGTTTGATGTGGTTTTCGTTGATAAAACGGGTAAGGCGCTCATGCGTACTGAAGTAATCGGATTTTAAAACGATCATACGGTTGATTTTTCAATAGGATGATGAACCCGCTATTTTGTTACAGATTTTGAACTGGGGTATTCGATCTTATCGCCGCAATATTATCCACAACTTTAATTATTATTTGCAATTAATTATTCTATTGTTTATTTTTACTAAAATAATTAGCAAAACCCAAATTACTACTTTACCTAACCCTCAATGTCAAACAAAAAGAAATACATAGTACTTAGTATCGCAGGATTTTTAATATTATCATCCATTATAGCTTTCTATAACCGTCAATTAATTATGGCCTGGTATGATAATGCCAAAAACAATCCTTTTAAAACAGGGGACAAGGTATATGCTCATCAATATTTTATTTTAGACGATAATAAAAGTGAAATAGCATTATTTAGGATAATTAAGTCAACATCATCATTCATTGGCACATACCTAAAAAATAAACTTTTACCAATTTCTGTTGATACTTTAAGCGGTATAGTAAGATTATACGCCATAGATCCAAATCCAAAAACAATAAACAGCAATGATACGATCCCGAAGGCCTTACCAAAAGGATATATTTTTGCTGATAAATATCTTTACGTTTTTTGGGGCGCCGTTACAAACAAGGAATTAAACTCCTTTGAAAAATAATTGATGGATAATACTTCTTTTATTTTTTAAACTATGCCAATAAGCATTTTAAACATAATAATAACACCAATATATGCCTAATCAAAATAATACTGTCTGTATAACTGACGATGACATTAAAAAAGCAAAGGACTATAGAGATGCGATGGACGCTTTGCAAAAGTCCATAAGCGGGGTTAACAGTAAACTACCAGAGTTTTCTGAAGGCTTGGAGGCCGGACTTAAAGCAGTCGGCGAAAAATTACCCGAAGTAGTTGACGCCATGGTAAAATTGAATGCTCAAAATAAAGAACTTGCCGCATCTGGCCAGCAACCTAAAAGTGTCCTTAAAGAATTAGCTTCTATTCCTTAACTATTCCTCTTCGTAATAAAATATTACAAAAGTGGCGTCATCTTGAGTTATAGTTATAATATCTTCTCTCTTGATATTGCGTCCATTAACGAACTCTTCAAGGTCTTTTAGCGACCTAAAACCACTGAAATTTTTTGTTTTGAAAACTTTCATAATTATAAAAAATAGGCCTCTGCTAGCGCACGCGTGTCGCGTGTGCTTCTAATAAATAAATTTTCCATTAACACATGCATGTATTGAGTAAACGAGTAATTACGAGTAAAGCTGTAAAAAATTCCCTCTGCTGGCGCACGCGTGCCGCTTGTGCTTCTAATAAATAAATTTTCTATCAACACATGTATGTACTAAGTAAACGAGTAATTAAGAGTAAAGCTGTAAAAAATTCACACTATTCTAAAACATAATAAAAGAGGGTAAATGCCCCTCCAAATGAATCTATTTTAAGAATATCTTCTTGTTTGATATTATTCTCATTTATAAATTCCACCAGTTTTTTCCTGCTCGAAAATCCTGTAAATTCTTCAAACTTTAATCTTCTCATTTTCTTCTGCATTTAGCTTAACAAACAATTATAACAAATAATATGGCAAACGATAATAACATCTTCAATGATAGTGATGGGCGAGAAAAATTAGATCAATACGCGCGTTCATTTGATAGTTTACCCCGTACTGGCGCACGCGTGTCGCGTGTGCCCCTTTAACTGTATAAGCACAAACGACCATCTACACCAAAGAAATAAACCAGCTCGAATAAGTAGCACAGCATTCACCATACTATGATGCTACTTATTCCTCTTCATAATACCACAAAACAATCCAATATTCAGTCTGAGTAATTACTACTATATCATCCTTTGTGAGCCTAAGATCATTAGCAAACGATGTCAGTTTGTCTAAATCTTTAAACGCCTTTGCTTTTAATATTTTCATAACAATTAATTATTTACTAAACCTATAAAAATGGCAGATGATAACAAAATATCCCGCCCATTCAAGCGCCTTCGCTTGAATGTAGTGCTATATAAGCGTCCACGCTCTATAATTAACTTTGATTTATTCGATCTTGATGAGCACAGACGCTCATCAAGATACCAGTTTAAGCGGAAGATATTTGGACTGGTGAGGAGGGTCTAATCTATTCAATTGTATAATAAAAAAGCAATAATCCACCGGATGCGGTATACATAATTTTCAGGATATCTTCTTTTGTAATATTGTTTTCATTAACAAATTCAACAAGCTTTTTCTCGCACCCCCATACATCAAAATTTTTAAAATTTAATTTTTTCATAACTATTCAAATCTATATCAATGTATAACAATAATAATAATTTATAATGTAATGGCAGAAGAAAACAAAATCTCCGTTGAGGTTAATATTAGCAGCGACGGGCAAAATCAAATAAACCAATACATAAAGGCATTTGATAGTTTGCGCAATTCGGTCGTTGGCCTTTCACAACCATTTAATTCTTTGTCAAATGGCTTAAATTCGTTAGATAAAAACCTATCAAAATATGCGGATTCTTTATCTAAAATTAATGCTCAAAATCAAGAATTAGTTTCATCTGGAGATAAAGCTGACAATAAGATATCAGATCTATCTACTTCTTTTTTGACGTGGACAGAGGTTGTCAAACTTCTAAGGGCAGCAACTTTATCCTGGCAAACAGCTTTAACCGGAGGGTTAGCTATTATTACTGCTTTCCTTCCCGAAATTATAAACTTTGCCAAAGCACTATTTATGGGAAAAGATGCATTGAGCGCCATGGTTTCAAACTTTAAAAATCTTAATGATGTAATGAAGTCATCGAATGGCGAAGCCTCTTCCCAGATTACACGTTTTCAAATTCTTTACAAATCAGCTACAGATGTTAATAATTCATACAACGACAGGCTTTTAAGTGTAAAAGAGCTGAAGAAAGAATTCCCTGAATATCTAAAGGCTTTAAGTGATGAAAGTATTATGAATGGTAAGGCTAAAAAAACTTGTGACGAGCTTACTAAATCATTGGTTGAAAATGCGAGGGCGAGAGCTGCTGAAGCCAAAATAGAAAAACTTAGTGCACAAATGCTGGATGCCGATTTTCAAAAGAAAAAAATATATAGCGCACGCCAATCTGAATTGGCGAGGATCATCACACCAACAGCTGAAAGCCTAAAAGCAAGTGGCGCATCTGAATCTCAAATAGCAAAAGCAGCAATCCGAAATTTTGGAGCCGTTGAAAAAGACGCATTAAGAAAAACAGTTAATGATCGTGCGGATGAGGCAAGAAAAATACAGGATCAGAGAAAACAGGATTTACAAAATCAAATTGATTTTCTGAAGCAATTTGCAGGAGGCAACAACAAAATGGCAAAAGCTATGGCTCAGGATAATAATACAGAATTAACAACTCCTTCGAAACTTAAAAAAGCCCACGTTAAAAAAGAGGCTCCCCAAACCCGCAGCGCCGATTTACTCGAAGCCCAATCCATCACTTTTGCCAAACAAATTGAACTGGATAAACAGCATTACGATACCGAGCTGGCTTTATTAAATGATCAGTTGAGTAAAAAACTGATCAGCCAGGATGATTATAATAAGCTGGCCGAGCAACTGCAGGAAAAATTCCACCTGGCCATTGGCGATAAGGTGCAATTTTTTAATAAAAACGATTTTGACGAAGCCAAAAAGCACATGCAGGACATGTTTACTGCGGCCGAGCAACAAAGATTGACTATAGATAACGACCAAAAGAACGTTGATAAAGCCATCCTCCCCGGTCAAAAACTGGATGCCGAAAAACAGCTGATCACCGATAAATACAATTATGAAATAAGCCTGGCTGCCGGCAATGCCGATAAGATCAAGGAGCTGGAAACAAAAAAACAGCAGGAAATTACGCAGCTTACCCAACAGTACGAGCAGCAGCGCCAGGATTTTGCCATGCAAAGCGCCCAACAGGTAGCCAACGCGGCGTTTTCTATCCTGCAAAACAATATCAAAAACCAAAGCGATGCCAAAATAAAGGGCCTGGAAAAAGACAAAGCCGCCGAGCTGAGCAACAAAAGCCTCACCAACACCCAACGCCAGGCTATCGAAGCCAAATACCAAAAGCAGGAAGCCGCCGAAAAGGTAAAAGCCTTTAAATCGGAGCAAAAGGCATCCATACTACAGGCGGTTATCAACGGTGCATTGGCGGTTACCAAAGCTACTTCGCAGGCGGGTATGCTGGCTGCATTTGTTATTCCGGGTATTATTGCTTCAACAGCTATACAGGTAGCCACCATCGCGGCTCAAAAACCACCGCAATATGCCCAGGGCGGTCTGCACTACCAGTCGGACGGGCGCGGCGCCCTGCTGCCCGGTTACAGTAGTACCGATAATACCAATGCCTACCTGCGTTCGGGCGAGGCTATAGTAGTATCCGAAGCCATGCGCAATCCCTGGGCACGTAACCTGGTGAGCGCCATCAATGTAGCCCATGGCGGCAGGGATTTTTCGATACCCAACCCAAGCCGGGGTTATGCCATAGGCGGTATATTTACCGATGGCGGCAATGCCAACCGCTACTACAACCAACCGGTTAATGATGTAAAAGAGCTGGCCAATACCCTGGCCTACCAAATGATCAACAACTTCCCCCCTGTTTACGTAGATGTAAAAGACATCAACAACCAGCAAAACATCCTGGCCCAAACGGTTAACAGGGTGAATTTGTAAGCCCTTGGCTTTAAGTCAAAAGTTAAAATTCAAAAGTCAAAATCCTTTATATCGGCGATACAACTATGCCAAACACCATAACAATCATTGCCTTTTGCCTTTTGCCTTTTGCCTTTTGCCTTTTGCCTTTTGCCTTTTGCCTTTTGCCTTTTGCCTTTTGCCTTTTGACTTTTGACTTTTGACTTTTGACTTTTGACTTTTGACTTCCCTCTCATGAACATCCAACTTGCCAACACGCTGTTTGATGAAGGCGTATTTACGGCCATGTACAAGGCCGGTTTCATCACCACAAAAATATTTACCTATCGCGAAATTTACCTGTGGGTAGATGCCCAGATGCAAACACGCGGCCTCAGCAAAAACCAGGCGGTACTGGAAGCCGAAGTCAAGTTCGGCAGAGATGAACGCACCATATGGCGGGCGCTGAATTGCTTTTCGGAGTAAGTTGTCTGAATTATTGTCTGAACCTTGATTCCTGGGATTAAAGGATTACCCAGATTAATAGCCATGCATATCAAAATCCCAAAAATCTAATAAATCCGTTTAATCCCAGTTCAGACAAAATTCACCCACTGACAAACCACTGTCACCACGCCAATAAATAATTGTTCCGATATTTGAATATCAATTAGTCTGAACCTTGATTTGTAGGATTCTAAGATAGCCTTGATTCTAATTGCAAGAATCCTTTAATCCTGAAATCAGGAAAATCAAGGTTCAGAAAAAGAAATCACCCACTGACAAACCACTGTCACCACCAAACTAAAAACAAATCACGATCTTTGAATTATGCCAATCAGCATATTAAACACGTAAGCAAACCTGCTTCACATTTAATAATGGCACATCTTCAAAAACTCCTGTCTGAATCAGAATTTTCAGAATTCATTAATTCACAGAATTATTCTGTCCATTCTAAAATCCTGTAAATTCTGATTCAGACAACACTCACACCTAATATCTCAACAACATGAGCTACAAAATTTATTTACATGATACCGAAACCGACTGTATAGGTTCGGGCACCTTATCATCAGCTTACATCCAGCAACAACTGGAGGCTGCAGCCGGCGCCGATGTAGACGTACACATCAGTTCGGTAGGCGGCAGCGCGTTTGACGCCATCGCCATTTATGATCTGCTAAAAAAATATCCAGGCAAGGTAACTACTTATATTGATGCGCTGGCCGCCTCGGCAGCTTCGGTTGTGGCCATGGGCGGCCAGCAGGTGGTGATGAGCAAATATGCCCTGCTCATGATCCACAAACCCATGGTAGGCTCGGGCGGTAATGCCGATGAGCTTTTAAAAGATGTGCAGATGCTCAATGTGGTACAATCGCGCCTGGCACAGATCTACATGGATAAATCTGGTCTAGACGGGATCACCATCAACAGCCTCATCAATTCCGTTACCTGGATGACTGCCGACCAGGCCCTTGATCTGGGTTTTATTGACCGCATTGACGATTACAATTCGCCCATTACCAACAGCGCCCTTATCCAAAAATACACCGATACCGCCCCTGCGGTTTACCAGCGATGCATTAACAAAATCTTAAACAATAAAAACAACATGAACATCGAAAACAGAGAACTTATCGAGAAAACCACTTCGGTTTTGGATAAGATTATGAACTTCTTTAAAAAAGTGGTGAACAAGCAAACCATTACCGACAAAGGCACCCTGCATCATGCTGGCGACATAGACCAGGGCACCGAAGTATACCAGGACGAAGACATGACCACCCCTGCCCCGGCCGATACCTACACCACTGCCGAAGGCAAAAAAGTAACCGTGCAAAAAGGCCAGGTGCAAAAGGTAAGTCCCTGCGAAACCAATATTGATGACGAGGATGATGATCTGCCTGATGATAAACTGAGATCGTCAAAAAGGCCTCTCGATGTGGAAAATCGAGTACAGCAACTCAAAGCCAGGCTTCACGCCCAAAACGCGCTGTTAAGCGAAGCCAAAGCAGCCCTGGAAACAGCCAACAACAGTCTGCAAAAAACACGCGTGGAGGTTAAAAACGAGATCAAATCGACCTTTACACCCGAAGGCTCCAAACGCAGCAACAAAGCAAAAGCCGAAGCAACCCCATTCTTCGCCCCGCAAAGCGAAATAGCTAAGAACGCGGTTAAAAAAGCGATAGGGAAATAATTCGTTACCAGTTTCGGGGAACGAGGTTCGAGGAAAACATAACTACTAAAAACACAATCATATACCGGCAACACGCCACACAAAACACAAACCAGAGTAAAAAATGGCTCAATTTACATTCACTAACAACACCTATGCCGGCGAAGCGCTGGCCGGGTTCATGGCAAGCACGCTGCTGGAAGCCGATTCCGTAAAGCGTGGCCTGCTCACCGTAATTAACGACGTCAAATCGCGCAAGGTTATACTTGATGTTGATGACGACGTGGTACTGCAAAACCCATCCGGTCTGTTTACCGATCAGGGTACAACCGCTCAGCAAACCGAAAGCTACCTTGACCCGGTAGTGTACGAATTCATGAAACAGGAACAATGGGATAAACTGGCCCAGTCATGGGAGGCACAGGCCTTAAAACCAGGCGCCTTTATGGATTATGAAGGTATTGTCGACCTGTCCGACTTTATGGTACAGCGCTATTTAACCAAAATACAGATAGCCAACGAGCGCCTGTACTGGCTGGGCAAAAGCGCTACCAAAGAAGCTGCCTTCACCGCCGATTTCGCTGGTTTACTACCAACCATAGCTGCCGCGTCTGGAGTTTATAAAGTTGATCTGGGCAAATCAGCCACCTCTATGGCCGCGACGGCTATCGACGCATCAGGTATAGTAACCGTGACCAGTACAGCCTCCCTGCGTGATGGCGATGTAGTAACCATCACCGGCGTAACCGGCAGCAGCAAGGATACGACCAATGGAGCAACAGGCATCAATGTTCAGGGACAATCGTACTTTATTAAAGTAGCCGGTGCTACAACCTTTAAGTTGGTGCGAAACTTTAACGAAGTAAACACCCGCAAACCGGCCACCTTTACAGGTACGTCAACCGCGGCAACAGTTAGCTACATCAATGCCAGCAACGTACTGGGTGTTTTAGCCGGTATTTATGCACAATTGGATCCAGCCGACCGTAGCCAATCCGACTTTAACCTGCAGATCCCTTTACACGTAGGTTATGCCTACGCCCAGGCACAGGCAGATAAAGCGGTTAATGTACTCAATGCCTTCACAGATCCTAAAAAGATGGATTACCTGGGTTTACCGTTACAATTGATGAATCACTGGCAGGCCAACACCATCCTGGGTGCCCGTTCCTCAAATCTGTTCTTAGGGGTCGACTTATTGGGGGATGCATCCGAACTATCAACCGTTTACATGAAGCCCTACACCAACGACAACGTAGTACGCATGAAGGCCCGCATGAAGGCCGCCGTAAACTACAAATTTGCTAACGAACTGTTCTACCTAAGCGCATAAGCGCGCTGCGCAATTGCTGAATTATTGATTTATTGAATTAGTGAATGAAAAAAATCTCTATTACAATTCAATAATTAAAAACCTAAACCCAATCACTAATTCAATAAATCAATAATTCAATAACTACCCTCAATCACTAATTCAATAAATCAATAATTCACTAATTAAAAGTATGTCAATTTATAATAAAATAAATGCGGGGTTTAAGCTGGGTATAGCCGAACCTATCACCGCGGGTATCGAGGATGTGGTTTACATCTTTAACCAGGATGATATTGCACTAACTTATGATATCACCAATCCGCTTATCGTTACCGGTTTAACAGCGGTTAGCGCGGCCAAAGTTTACAAGTTTGAAGGCACCAACAACAGTTTTGGCACTACATCCAAACTGGCCAAAACACAGGTCGGTCCGCGCTATACCGAGGAGATCGATTTTAACATCGCCGGCTTATCAGTCGATATCAAAACACAGTTAACCGCTATGGGTTACGGCAGGGTTTGCGCCATTACGGTTAACAATTACAAATCGAGCGACTCGGCCATTGAGCTTTTTGGGGCCGTGAACGGATTGATCCTGACCGATGCGGAACGCAATGCTGCAGATGAAACACTGGATGGTGGCTACAAACTAAAACTCACCAACCCGGATAAGCTGAAGGAACCATATCCTCCACGCGCTGTATCAATAGCTCCTCAAAGTGGCACAGCAACCTACGCCAGTACAATCGCGGCGTTAGAGGCTTTGGTAGCCGCATAATCATCGCGTCATTCGGTCATTAGTCATTATAAAATGGCTAATGACCATCAAATTCATCAATTCAAACTAATGACCTAATGACTAATGATCTTATGACCAAAAAATATATCCTAAAACCCGGTAAGCATCAGTTCGCCCCAGGCTCGGCGGCAGTGCATGATAATGACAATACCAGCGATGAAGAAGCAGAATGGTATTTGGAAAAGTACCCGCACATAATAAGTCTGTTTGCCCCCCAGCCCCCTGAAGGGAGTGCTAAAAAGCAGGGGCAAGAAATAGGCGACCAAAATACCAAAAAAGTAAAAGGGGTTAGTTCGCTAACTCCCCCTTCAGGGGGTAAGGGGAGCCTATGAAAACCTATCTGCCACAAATTGAACGGCGAATATTGGTTCGGCCAAACCAAACCTACGGCATTCTGAACTATGACCTGGACAATGCCTATCCGCAGCGAATGCTGGGGCTGGTAGCCGCTTCGCCAACAGCAAAAGACTGCTGGAACAAAAGGGCGAAATTTATAAACGGTAACGGCTTTGAAGGGAAAGATCTGGGTAAACAAATGGTGAACGAAAAAGGCTTGACCTTAGCTAAACTATTAAAAGCCTTAGCCACTGATAAAGCCCTGTTCACCGGTTTTGGAATCCATGTAAACTATAACGCCAACTTTAAGATATCATCCATAAACTATGTAAAGTTTGAGGATATACGCATGGGTGATACGGATAATGTGGATACCGCCGATAAATACGCGCTGTACTCAGACTGGGGCCGTAAAACCTGGAAAAACATCATGCGCAGCAAGATCACTTTCCTGGATAAATACAATCCCGATCCAATAGTGATTGCACAACAGGTTGCCAATGCTGGTGGCTGGGAGCATTATAAAGGCCAGCTCTTATATTTTAACCCCGAGGTGGATGATTACCCTTTGATTGAGGCTGATTCTGTTTGGGAAGATTTTGAGACCGAGGCCGGCATCAAGATTTTCAACAATCGCGAAGTTACTACGGGCTTTCTACCATCGACTATGCTATTTATGCAAGCTCGACGGGAAGAAGCCGATAATAGTCGCCCTGGAGCCGACGAATATGGCGGACTAAACACACCATCGCAACTGGAAAAAGACCTCGGTGCTTTCCAGGGAACAAAAAGTGCTCAGAAAATAATTGTTATTGAGTACGAGGATGAAAACACAAAACCGGAGTTTAAAGCCTACCCTATCCAGAATAATGACAAACTGTTTGAAACTACAGAACGGTCGGTTGAGGCGCGTATCATTAAAGGTTTTTCTGTACCCAAAGAGCTCATCAACTCTGAGAAATCATCAGGACTGAGTAACGGCAGCGAGAAAAAAGAGGCTATTATTGAATTTAATGACAATACCTCAACCGACAGACTGGAACTTTCCGAAACATTTGCCGAGCTATTCAGTCACTTTCATATCAATATTAACCCGGCCGATAACTGGAACATCATACCTGTACCAACTTTAATTGCCGATGACAATATTGGTGTTAAAGCAGGAAGCAGTATCAATGATCTGTTGTTATCAAATATCCCATCTAAAAACAAAATAGCAACCCTGGTACATGCATTTGGCTTTAAACAGGCAGAAGCCGAAGCCATGTGTATCTCTTAAATGTTCATTGGTTTATTAGGCATTCTCAATGACCATAACAAACCATTCAACAATGAACCAGTGAGCCAATGAACCAATAAACTAACAAACCGATGATCTATCTTATCAACAAAACCACTTTTCAGCAATACGAGGATATTACTGTAAATATAAAACCCGAGCGTCTCAATGTGTTCATCAAAAAGGCTCAGGACCTGGATTTGAAACCCTTCCTGGGGCATGCGTTCTATTATGATTTCCTAACTTATTTCGATGCCGATGGCAGTTTGAAAGATGAAACACCGCAGCAATATAAAGATCTGCTGAATGGCGCGGAATATCTTGATCAATATGGGCATATTGTATTTTACGAGGGATTGATCCCGACACTTGTTTATTTCACCTTTGCACGCTTCATTGAAAACGATGCTATACACTATACACCTACCGGGCCGGTGATCAAGCATCATGAAAACGGCGATCCCCTTTCAGCATCCGCCATTGTAAAACTGGTACAGCAGCAACGCAGCACAGCCAATGCTCATGCCAATGAGGTGGAGAAGTTTTTGTGGGAGAACAAAGAGAACTTCCCGCTGTGGCGATATAATGAAAAGAATAACAGTGCCAGGCAAGCCGGCCCACGCATCAGAGGGATCGATAAAACAGATTTTAACTACCCCGGCGCGTACAACAACTATAAGTTATCTATAACCGAATTTTTAAACTGATGGCAAGCGATAAAAAAATAAGCGATTTACCAGTAGCGTCGACCATTAGCGCGAACGACAATTCAATCTTGATAAAAAACGGCACCGATTATCAATTCGCGTTTGAAACACTGTTGCAATTTATCAGTTCGGAATTAGCTGTTGGTGCTAACATTACTTTTGGCGTTACGCTTCCTCCCAATAATACGGGTAAAAATGGTGATGTGTTTATCAATACCAACAACGGATCCTTTGCACAAAAGCTCGCTAACATCTGGACAGTTGTATACATTTTACCGCAGGGGAATAATACTACAGATGGAACTGTTTTATACGGAAACAGCAATCCCGGATCTTCCACTGGCAGCAATAATGATACGTATATCAATACAACAACCGGCATTTTCTTTAAAAAATCGGCAGGGGTATGGAGCCAGGTATTTTCGATGCAAACTGGTCCGGCTGGGCCGCGAGGTAATAGTGTACTAAACGGTTCAACAGACCCTACTGCAGCTATTGGTCAAAACGGCGATTTTTACTATAATACCGCAACGCAGTACATATTTGGCCCAAAAACAACCAATGCGTGGCCAACCGGTGTCCGCCTGAAAGGTGCGAACGGTAATACGGTATTACACGGCTCAACAAATCCATCAAATCTTACCGATGGCATTGATGGTGATTTTTATATCAACACCACTACATACAACCTATCCGGCCCCAAGCAAGGAGGCATATGGCCCGCACCAATCGCCTTGGTATATGATCCGGGTTACATCCCCGAAAACCCTGCAAATAAAAATCAGCCAAATGGCTATGCGGGGTTAGACAGTTCCGGGAAAGTTACCTCATCTCAACTACCCAGTTATATAGATGATGTGTTGGAATTTACCAGCTATGCAGCATTACCATTAACCGGCGAAACCGGCAAAATTTACGTCACTCTGGATACCAATTTTGAATATCGTTGGAGCGGATCTACTTATATCCAGCTCGTAGCATCACCAGGCAGCACGGATAATGTACCCGAAGGTGCAACGAATAAATATTTTACGGCGGCCAGGGTACTAAATACATTTTTAACAGGTATTAGTTTTTTAACTAACAGTGCTGTTTTGGCCACCGATACTATATTGCAGGCAATAGGCAAATTGCAAACACAGTTTAATGCACTGTTTAAAATACCTGCAGGAGGAACAACAGGCCAGGTGTTAGCAAAAACAAGTAATGCCGATGGGGATACACATTGGATTGATATATCTGGTGATGCAACAATAGATCCTTATCCAAATTTACCAACAAATGCTGGTAAAGATGTAGAAATATTCGGAACTAGCATTTCGGCTGGCGATGGCATTAATCTACCTGATTATCCTTTTGGCGCTTTGTTCGCCCAACAAACAGGGATGCAAAATTATAATAATCGGGCGCAGTCGGCAACCAATTGTTTTTCAGCACTCAGGCAATATTATGCATACATGCCGGTACTAGCCAACAGGAATGTTATTAGCGTAATCGAGATGGGCTTCAATGATTTTAAAAGTGCCGACAACGCTAAAAATTGTTCCAAGATATTCGGATGTTTAAGTTCAGCTTTAGTAAGTAGTTTCACCGAAGTGATATATGCAGGAAATTATACTTTTATGCAAAAAACGGGAACATGGACGGATTACGATACCAGCGTACACGGAGGTAAGGCGGCTTATATTACACCCAATCAAGGGCCAACCTCAAAAGGAATATCTTCCAATGTCGCAGGCTCTACCTATGCATTTAGCAGCACTGGAGCACCTTTAGTTATTGGCACTTATGCTGATGATGGTTCGGGCACGAATCCACTGGGTGGTTTTACTGTTTCTATAAATGGTGCCGTTGTATATACATATTCACCAACCGGTAAAACAAACGGCCAGCAGGATAGGCTTAATTATGATGAAAGCATAACTCCGTATCCAGTATTTATTAAAAGTCAGTATTCCGACGCTGTAATTAAAATAACTACACTCAATAACCTGCCAACCATTATTGATTATATTGCTTTTTTGGGTGATTGCAACATATACCCACCTGCTTTTGTGGCGCTGGTGCCTGAAAAATCAGATTCAGAGTATACTTTAGAAGGCCCACTTACAAGTAAAACCAAAACTGCAGAAGCCAATGCAGCTATAAAAAATGCAGTAGCTCAATTTGCAGGCTATCCGGTTACCATATACGACCCGAAGAGTAGTGGATATGATCCTAATAATATAGGTCATAGCGCAGATGGGGTACACCCGACAGTTTTAGGTCACCGCTTGTTTTTAGAAAGTCTTTTAAAAAAAACATTGCCTATTGTAGGATACCCTATGCCTACATTACAAGGGAACGCCACAGAGAAAATAGTGAGTGTGATGGCTACTGGGCCGATATTAAACTATGATGTAGTAAATATTTTTGTTGCACCTACCAATTTAACAACTGCTGATTGGGCAACAGGTGTTGCCGCTGTTACGGGAGTTATTGGTCAGGAAAGTGCTGATAGCAATTATCGTTATAAGTGTATAGGAGTAAATCAATGGATACGTCAGTTAATTAGCTTTCCTTCCATTCTAGATTACTACATCGGTACTATTGATGATACAGGTGGTGATATAACAAGTGCAACTTTACAAACAGCATTTCCTACCGCTTTGGTTGGACAGCACGTAAGAGGAGTAAATAAAATGTATGAAAAAATTAACAGTACCGACTGGATTAAAACAGCAATAGCAGTAGCATAGATATGGGAACAATATATAAATCAGGAGACCAGTTATTAGGTATAAATGGCTCTATTTTTAAATTTAATATATCCATGGTAAGTATTATTAAGCCACTTACTCCGCAACGATCTAGCATCAAAGATATGTGTATTGATGCTGTTAATAATAGGTTGTTTGTATGTGCTGGTGCCGAAGTGTGGGTTTACGATACCATCACCTTAACCAGGACAAATGTCATAACTGGTTTTCATTCTACTAACCTTATAAGAGTAGATCCCAATCTTACAAATAATCGAATTATGGTATATGATTTTGGTGATGATTCCATATTTAGATTTATTGATAGAAAAACTTTGATTCTAAATAACAATACAGTGTCTATAGGTTATTTAAGTGGGGGTTTTGAATTCGATCAGGTTACAGAGCGGAATCAGGTATTGGTAATTTCAAGTCAAAATAGTATAGGGATTCTGGATACAACAAATTTTGCTTTAAAGCAACAAATAATTGATCCACAATTTCAAGGATTAGGAAAAGTCAAGCGTAATGCTCATAATTTAGATGAACTTTATATCTTCTCTAATGGAGGCACAAATGTCATAGTGTTTAATATGGGTGATTTTTCTTATACAATTAAATCATTTTCAGGGGGAGTATTTGATGCTGATTCCGATCCTAATTTGCCTAACAATAGAATTTATACCGCTAGTTTTGGTGCCTCCGCAGCGTATACAGCGTCAGATTTTGGGTATATACAAAACTTAAACCTTCCTGCAGCAGCTACTGTAGTCGTAGCTGATCCTGTTCTGTCTAATCATAGATTATTTTTTGGAGGAGTTGATCTTTTATATTCTGTTACGTTGGGTTAAATATATATATTCGTAAATGTCCGAAGTTATAAATTACCCTAAACACATATCACAGGTAGATTATATTAGAGCTATAGCATCTTTGATGGTTGCAGTTTTCCATTTGGGAGGAAAGGCAATGCCTCTACTAAAATTTGGGTGGTTAGGCGTTCAAATGTTCTTTGTTCTATCGGGTTTTATAATATGTTGGGCTATTCCCAAAGGATATAATTTAACAATGATCAGCAAATTTATTTATAAAAGATTGCTAAGAATTGAACCCCCTTATATTATTTCGATAGGCTTGGTTTTATTGGTTAATATCTTTTGGGTAGAACAGTATAAAATAGACTGGACAAACGTATTGTTACATTTTGCATACTTAAACAGTTTTGTTAATCGTCCGAGTCTTAATCCTGTTTATTGGACATTAGGCATTGAGTTTCAATATTATATTTTTATAGCTCTTTTTTTTCCATTAATAATAAGAAAGTGGGGAGCATTGACATTACTGTTACTTTGTATAATATCATTATCTATCCAAATTCCGGTTCTCTCATTACTCAGCATGTTCTCTTTTTTTGTTTTAGGCATATATTATTTCTTATATACAAAGGGCCTAAAAAGCTTATTGGAAATAATTTTTTTAGGCTTTGCTGTTATAATTATAGGGGTGTTTAAAAACGGATTACTAGAAATAATAACCGGGTTAATTACAATATTATTATTAGTCTTACCCTTAAAGACTAATGTTATTGTTAGATTTTTCTCAAAAATATCATTCTCCTTATATTTAACTCATGATATTATCGGGAGTCGGTTAGTAATATATTTAGGAGCCATTCTACCACATAATTTGACATCAAAGGCTATTGCCTTTAGTTGTGGAATGATAACAAGTATCATCGTAGCATACATATTTTATAATCTAATCGAAGCCCCATTTTTTAAACTTTCCAAAAAAATTAAATATCCTTCCCAAGCTTAAATAATCACAAATTACTTTATTTTAGTTACCAATAGTTTTTACTAAAGATATCTACTTGTATCAATAACCAGAAGCATCTCCCTAATCTAATACTCTCAAATTAGGGTATTCCTTTCATTCTTTAAGAAATCCATCAAACTCAATCACCATGAAACGATATATCATTTTTATCGGGGGCCTTGTCGTGCTCAATTCTTGCGTTGGCCGACGGCAGTATAAACTGGAGCATGCGGCTTTGGATAACGTACGAAAATTCAACGCTGCTGGTGCTATAACTGATAGTATTTACATCACCTTAGAAAATAAACCATGCAAAAAATAACTTCAAACTTTTTAAGTCTAAACACTCAGGATTTTATTAAAGGCCTAATTGTAACCATAATCAGCGCGGTGTTTACGCTTGTTGCGGAATCTGTTCAGCAAGGTCGGTTTACATTTGATTTCACTACCATATGGCATACCGCATTTGCGGCAGGCATTGCTTACCTGGGCAAAAACCTATTCACAACAGCTAAAACCATAACACCGGTATCATGATGAAGATTAGCAAAAATGGCATTGCCCTCATCAAAAGTTTCGAGGGACTGGTACTGCATGCCTACAAAGACATTGCAGAGGTATGGACTATAGGCTATGGTTCCACCAGATATCAGAATGGTGAGCCAATAAAACCGAGCGACAAGCTGAACAGCGAAGAACAAGCTAACCTATTATTACAAAACACGCTTGGTAAATACGAGGCTGCGGTGAATAGCTATGTGCTTGTTCCGCTTACACAAAATCAATATGATGCGTTGGTATCTTTTACCTATAACCTGGGTACCAATGCACTGTTACATTCTACCTTATTAAAAAAGCTCAACGAAAAAGATTATGCCTCGGCGGCCGATTGGTTTGCTCCGTGGAACAAAATAACAGATCCCGAAACGGGTAAAAAAATAACAAGTGACACATTAACCAAACGGCGCGCCAGGGAGAGCGCTTTATTTAAACAATCATGACAACTATAGAACATCGCGAAATCAAAGGCATTACCCTTAAAAATATCCTGGTAACTGTACTCAGTACCATCAGTATAGTTATGTCTGTAATGACAACCTATTTTCAATTAAAAAGCGACATTAAAGATGTCCGCTCCATTCAGGAGACGCAAGCACGCGTCAATGAAATAAGATTGAAAATTTTGGAGGGACAGGTAGCCGTATTGCAACAAGACGTAAACAAACTTAAAGAAAGCAGAAAACGATGAGCTTAAACACCTTTTTAAAAAAGATCTGGAATCAGATTGCAAGTCTTTTTGGAGGGCTTCCATCAGAGATCAAAACAGCGTTACAAATCGGGATTACGATAACAGAGAATATCAAAAACTTTGTCGATTCTCCTCTTGCGGATATTTTCACTTCCATTATACCAGGAAACATTGATGATATTATCAAAAACAAACTCAGGACATCTCTCCCTATATTCTTAACCGAATTAAAACTGGTGGAGGGTTCTTTAAATTTAACTCAGCCCGATCTGATCGTAAAAGCCGCGATCTCGGTTATACAAACCATGGATAAAAATATTAAACCGGGCATTCTTCATCAGCTGTCTATACTGGTGGCGCAAATTGCAGCAGATGGTAAACTAAGCTGGAGTGATGGCGTACTTTTATCCCAGTGGTATTATGAACATAAGTTCAAAACAATTGAAGAATAAAATACGGTTAGTGTTTGATTGTGCCCAGAACGAGATTCGAACTCGTACATCCTTACGAATGCCACCCCCTCAAGATGGTGCGTCTACCAATTTCGCCACCTGGGCTTTTCCTTAAAAAAATAGTAGCCTTAAATAATTACTTAAGGCTACTCAATCAAATCAGGCGTGCCCGAAGAGAGACTCGAACTCTCAAGAGACAATTCTCAACGGCTTCTGAGACCGCAACGTTTACCAATTTCGCCATCCGGGCTTATCGCTTTGATGCTTCAGGATTTCATCCGCATCAATTAATTAACAAGCGTGCAAATATAAACGTTTCCACCAAATTGCCATCTAAATAATATAAAAATTGATAAATATTGTCATTTGTAGCCATTTAAATTAATTTCGGATAAAACTGTACTCTTTTATCTGATTCCATGAAAGCAAGATATCACCTCATTACCAGCATTTTATTTCCACTTCTATTTATATCATCAATCGCACGATCACAAAGTATTACGCTTTTACAGCAAGATAAACCTACCAGTATTCGGGGGTTATCTGTTGTTAATGATCAAACAGCGTGGATAAGTGGCAGCAAAGGATATATAGCCATAACCAATGATGGAGGCAAAACATGGGACTGGCAGCAGATAAAAGGTTATGAAAAAGCCGAGTTTAGAGATATTGAAGCATTTTCAGACAAAAAAGCGGTGATCATGAGCTCCGGTACACCGTCATTAGTACTAAAAACTACCGACGGCGGTAAAACCTGGCAGGAGAAATATCGAAAAACCGATACCACTTATTTTTTTGACGCCATGGATTTTGCTGATGAACAGCATGGATACATTCTTGGAGATCCGATTAAAGATAAATTTTTGTTAATGGAGACTAAGGATGGCGGTGAAAGCTGGACTAATATGTCCAACCCTCCCACTGCGTTATCAGGCGAAGCGGCTTTTGCTGCAAGCGGTACCTGTTTCAGGGTATATAACAAAAACTTATTTATTGTATCTGGAGGGAAAGCCAGCAGAATGATCACCGCTATCAATGGAAAATCTGAATATAACTATGCCGATCTTCCACTCACGCATTCAAAACCCAGTCAGGGGGCGTTCTCTTTGGCTATCAAAAAAAACAAGATCATAATAGTTGGTGGCGATTATGAAAAGGATAAAAAAACAGATTCGATTGCCACCATTTTTACAACTCCCCCGCCTGCTTTCAACGCTCCAGCCCAAGGCCCCGGAGGATTTCAATCAAGCGTAGAATTCATTAAAGATGATACATTTCTTTCTACGGGTACCTCCGGAACTAACATAACGTTGGATGATGGTCGCACCTGGAGACAGATAGACAGTACCAGTTTCAACGTTTGCAGCAAAGCGAGGCATGGAAAAATGATTTTACTTGCTGGGAATGGAGGTAAAATAGCAATTTTAAAAATATAGTTTATTGGCAATGAATGCCTTAAAAAATACTTGCAAATTAATTCAAAAAAAGACTTGCGGCATATATCAAATACTCCTATATTTGCACCACTTTAAACGGAAACGATAACACAATCGAAGAAGTTAAAAGAAAGATTCCGTAGCTCAGCCGGTAGAGCATAACACTTTTAATGTTGGGGTCCTGGGTTCGAGTCCCAGCGGGATCACGGAAAATGAAGACAACGCCTTGTAAGTCAGACACTTACAAGGCGTTTTTCGTTACAGGTACAACATAGGTAAAACATTTCGGGCACCCGATTTTTCTTTCAGTTTTTGTGATCCTCACAGGGCCCGTGCAATTCCTTTTTGGTGTTTTTTAGCAGAAAGGGAATATAAGTGGTTCATGCTCTGATCTTGCGCTCTTTTTTATCAAAAATGGACATGGCTTTGTCCAACTCCATATTCAGTATTTTGGCATAAACCTCGGTTTGTTTAACTGAAGCATGCCCCATTAATTTGGAAACATATTCGATCCGCATACCTTTTTGCAATGCTCTTACCGCCCAGCTATGCCTGGCAGAATGAAATGATATCTGCTTATCTATCTTAGCCCGTTTAGTTAATTCTCTTAGATTCTTGTTGGTATACGCTGTAGCTGAAGATATGGCTCTGAATATCCTTAGCTCATCTGTTTCATTTGGGCGAATTTTTAGTAGTGGGAATATGAAATATTCGGGTAAAACATTTTGGTCGCCGAATTTCTTTTGAGCCAGGGATCGGTAAAATAGTAAGATAGATAACGCTTTCTTGGGCAACTTGATGCTAAGATCTTCTTTGGTCTTTTTGATCTGAAAATAAAGATGCTGTCCATCAAAATTTCGCCAACGCATCAGCAACAGATCGGAAATTCTTATACCGCCAGAATAAGCACTGAAAATATATAAGTTCCGATGGTGGTTAATCATAGTCGATTCAACCAGTTCCAGGTTTTCCAATCGCTCCAATTCATCATCCAGCAAAAATTCTCTCCTGGTTTTTTCACCTCTAAGCTTGACTTTATTGAATGGATTCCTTTCCATTGGGATCATCTCTTCCCCCACTGCGTATAGGATGATCTTCCTGATGATTTTAAGATTGGAGTGGATCGTATTAGCCTGGTTGTTCAGCTTATCCTTTAAATACTCCTGGTAATCCTGTATAAACTTTACATTAATCTCATCAAAAAAAAGCTGCTCGTTTTTACAGAATTTTTTGAATTTTTCAATGGCGCCATCAGTTTGCCTGATTGTTGATATTTTCAAATTCTCCAACAGGTTCTTCCGGTGCATCTCCACAAATCCGAAAAACTCCGCTGGCGCCTTTCCGATTATCTTAGACTTAATATCGTAAGCCGTAATGAATTTGGATTTGGTTTCCATTTCCAGTGCCAAGGCTTCAGCTTCGGCTCCTTTGGCTGCCAGGAAACTATTTATTTGACTTGCATTTTTCGCCCCGGGCTTTACTTTACCAGTTTGTGCGTTCCAATGCTTGGGATCGATATAAACATCTAAAGCGATGTATTTAGATTTGCGGTTCTTAGTTAGACGAAGGTACATAGGTACCTTACCTTGCTTATTTGCTTTGTCCAGTCTAGGGAAAATTTTTACTGATGCCATATTAAATTTGAATACTTATTATTAAAATCAATAATAAATATACAAACAGGACTTATACAAGGCCCTTTATATCTACAGGATAGGAAAAATGGTTTTCAAAGTATCACTTGGGTTTAGTAAATTGGATTTCCTTTTAATCATTCGTAATGCGATATCCATTCCCAAAAAGCAGGAGCTGATAAGATGGCGGAAGATATGGCTAAAGGATACAAATGGCAGTCAACAGTATCCTATCGTGATACGTTGGGTTCACCGCCGAAACTACATGAGAGCATAAAGAGTTAATACAATTTAAAATACTTTTGTTATTACTAATAACACACATAATGAACTTAACTCATAAAGTCAAAGCCTTTCAGGATCTTAATGTAGGCGAGTTGTACGAACTCCTACGCCTCCGCAGTGAAGTGTTTGTTGTTGAACAGAACTGCGCGTTCCTGGACTTAGATTATAAGGATCAGCAATGCTTTCATCTTTTACTATTTGCCGATGGTGCCCTTGCTGCTTACAGCAGGTTGGTACCAGCTGGCTTATCCTATCCGGAAATAGCTATCGGCAGAGTGGTTACTTCGCCGGCTTTCCGAGGGAGCGGCTTGGGAAGAAAGGTAATGGAACTGGCAATTCAAAGTTGCCGGGAATTATTTAGCCCCGGCAATATACGTATTGGAGAGCAGACTTATGCCCTTCCGTTTTATAATTCTCTCGGCTTTGTCCCTGACGGTGATCCTTATGATGAAGATGGCATTGAGCATGTGGAAATGGTAAAAAAATTATAGAACGCTGATAATAGCAAGTCACTCAAATACAATAACCATCTTATAATAAGATGGTTATTGTATTTATATCATATTTTGTTTTATTAATAATCAAAAGCTCCCAAAAAAGCAATAATTATTTTAGTGTTTTCGATATCATACCAACGGCAGTGAGAAATAAAACGTCGAACCTAAGTTTATTTCACTTTCAACCCAAATACGACCATTATGATGTTTAATAATTTCGGCACTTAAATATAGTCCAACACCAAAGCCCGAAATATGACGGGTATACTCACTGTTAACACGATAGTAGCGTTCGAATAGCTTTGGTAAATCCTGCGATTGGATTCCCATGCCCTTATCGCGCACGCTCACAATAACTTCGCTATCTTTCACTTCGCATCCAATCACGATTTCACTGGCCCTCAACGAATATTTAGCCGCATTCGATAATAGATTAGAGATCACTGATCCGATTTTTTCCCTATCTGCATGCACTGTCAATGGCACGCAAGATTGTACGATAAAATTATAACTTGAAGCCGCGGGGCGGATCTCTTCGACCTGCTCACTGATCAAAACAGCGAGATCAAAGTCTTCCTTATCTATAACTAACTTTCCCGATTCCAGACGTGATACGTTGAGAAACCCGTTAATCAGGCTTGTCATCCGCTGTGTTTGGCGTACTGCCCTATCCAGAACAGATGGTAAAAAAGGGTCTTCACTTTCACGCAGTTTCTGTTGTAATACCTGGATCATTACGCTGAGTGAGGTTAGCGGTGTTTTTAGCTCATGGCTGGCCATCCCGATAAAATCGTTTTTACGTTGTTCGTTCAATTTCTGCTCGGATATGTCACGGGCGATCTTAGATACCCCGATAATATTCCCCTGCTTATCTAAGATCGGTGAGATGGTTAGTGACACGTCTATCAGGCGCCCGTCCCGGGTACGGCGTCTGGTCTCATAATGTTCTACACGTTCCCGGGCTTTGATACGTGCGATGATAGCGGGTTCTTCATGATGACGTTCTTCCGGAATCAACTTTAGAATCGACTCTCCCACCATCTCAGCTTCGGCATAACCGAATGTACGCTCAGCACCCTGATTCCAGCTGGTGATAATTCCTTCCAGGCTTTTACTGATGATCGCATCATCAGAAGTCTCGACGATAGCCGCCAACTTAGCGCTTCGCTTATCCGCTTCTTGTAGTTCATCAATAAGTTCCTGCAGCCGGCGTTGATGCTCCGCCAATTCTTCATTCGTCGCCTGTAATTCCTCATTTGACGCAGTAAGCTCTTCATTAAGCGCCGACAGTTCCTCATTGAGTGCCATAGTTTCCTGCTCACTATCCAGCAAAGCTGTGGTTCGCTCTTCCACCCGCAGCTCCAACATTTCGTTGGCTGAGGCAAGTTCCTGCCTGGCCTTGGTCAATTCTTCATTGATAGCCGTCAATTCTTCATTCGCCGCCGTGATCTCTTCATTTGCAGCGGTCAATTCCTCATTAAAAGCCGCTGTTTCCTGTTCTTTTACTATCAAATCAGCCCGTAGACGATCTTTTTGCCGGATATCACGCAATACATGAATATAAGAGTAGGCAGCGATTAATACGCCGAATATAATAGCGACCAGAATTAAGGATGGCGTCCATTGTGCAAAAGCGCGTAATCTCTGTGTCCGTGTTGTAAGCAACCTTTGCTCTTCCTGCTCAGCGCGATCAACAGCGCCTCTTAAGTCGTCCATAGCTGATTTCCCAACTAGCAGATCCATAGGTGTAATAGCACTCCCTCTTTGCTTCTTATCGATGAGTTCCTGTAGCTTATTCAAACGGTGGGTTAATATCCCCTTAACATTTGCCAGGTTACGCTGTTGTTGCGTATTATCGCTTGTTAACTTAAATAGCTCATTTGTTAACGATTCTGCCTGATGGTAACTGCCCTGGTATGGTTTCAGAAATTGTTGGTTGCCTGTAAGCAGGTAGCCTCTTTGTCCCGTTTCTGCATCCTTCATAACCGAGAGTAATTTTTCCAGTTTCTGAACTACGAGGTTACTATGAGCTACATCCTGATTACTCAATAAAAGACTATTTACTGTTAAATAAGCGAACAAGCCAATTATGGCTAGCATCAATACGGAAAATCCATAGCCGAGCTGTAAGATGCGATTAAATTTCGATGTCATAGCTCAGCAGATAAAAGCCTGCAAACAATAAAAAAAGTAAAAAATTGCATAAGGTAATTTTTTATAATTGGTTTAATAAACACTCCAGGACCGTTTTATAATTACAGAAAGCGCCTTTGCGTCAGCTCTGATATATTAAAAAAACAGGGCAGTTTTCGCTGCCCTGTTTTTTTAAGTGTGTCATTTATTCAGTTTCAGCGGCGGCAGCCTCATTTACATAATTTTCGGCTACGCCGGTTAACAAACTATCAGCTTTTTTTTCTTCGGCCAATGTTTCATCCAAAAGACTTTGTGCTTCGTTATAACCCAATGTACCTGCTAAGGTGCGCAATGTTCCATATGAAGCAATCTCATAATGCTCTACTTTCTGCGCAGCGGAGATGATCGCTACATCGCGTACTTCGGTACCTTTATCGGTATCAGACAGCAATTCAGTAGCTTCATTTAATAAGCCTTCCATTGCCAGGCATTTTTTGGCCGTAGCTTTTTCCCCGATGGACTCAAATACACTTTCCAAACGTGTCACATGGTTTTTTGTTTCCTCCAAATGCGTAGTGATGGTTTGTTTCAGATCTTCCGAAGTTGCGCCCTTGATCAATTTAGGCAGCGCTGTCGCCAAATGCTTTTCGGCCCAGTAGATGTCTTTGATCTCATCAATAAATAATTCTTTCAGCGCACTCTCTGCTTCTGGTGTACGACTGGCTGCTGCTGCAGACTTGTTGTTGTTTTTAATAGGCATGATGATGTGTTTTATTTATTATTAAAATGTATTTCTTAGAAAGCAAAATCTATTCCAAAAAGTATAGAATTAGTCAAAAAATAAACTTATCTTTAAATCGTATGGTTTGAGGACCTGATTCCGGTCAATTTGCGAAGATGTGCATTACCACCGTTCTTCCGCGCGACTTTATCGCTTTCAGCTTTTTGAGCTAATCGCCATACTGCAAGCACTCCTCATGAAAAAGATTTTGTTATTGGATGATAGTCTGGATGTTATCCAGGTTGTCGAAGAAGTACTGGTTTACGAACAGTATGAAGTAGAAAGCGTCATGGAAGGTGCAGGTTTCTTATCAATCATTGCAGACTTTCGCCCCGACCTTATTATTATGGATTATCGCTTATCAGATGGTAACGGCGGCGAGCTTTGTCAAACGCTTAAAGCTCATCCACAATATCAGCATATCCCGATCATTATTTTTACCGCTTATGTACAACCTGGACTTGACTTATGGAGCTTTGGTTGCGATGCTGTCATATGTAAGCCGTTTGACCTTGAATACTTTCTGAAAACAATACAGGGCCTGATGTCAGCCAGTACTACAATGCACAAATCTGATCCGTTATCGTAGAAAAGTTTTCAATTGAGGCGTTAGGTTTTCACCTTTTTCATTAAAAAACTCAACCGCCCATTATTTTCTATCAGAATCTTATCTACCGGATCTATACTATCCTGCAATGGATTTAATTCCTTATTAATTCACTTGCCGCAAACGACAACCGGCTTCTTCAGCTCGGCTACTGATTTATGATGACTTATCCAGATTATGATAATCAATATCACTATCATGGCCAGCACAAGCAGGGTTCTCTTGCTGTTCATTGATTTAATAGTTTGATGGCCTGACTTGTGGTTAACCGCGCGGTAACTTTAAATTTCTTGCCCGCTTGCTCATTGTAATTTTCAAAAAAAGCTTCAATCTGGTCAATGATCATCTTTGGCAATTCCTCTATATTTTTTATCTCTGAAAATAATTGGGATACATCCGGAATACCAACATACCGGTCATTGCGAATTGTTTTACCATTACGTTCAGTCTGCTCGACCATCAACATCCCGATAATCCGGCAATCCACCAGGCAGCCAGGAAAAGTAGGATCCTCAGAAATTACGATGATATCAAGCGGATCACCATCTTCTCCTTTTGTATCTGGGATCATACCAAAATCAAAAGGAAAAACGAGCCCAGCTGGCAGGATCTTATTTAACTTAAAACGTTTTTCCAGCGGATCATAATCAAACTTCTGGTTTGATCCTTTCGGGCTCTCAATCATTACGGTGATTACCTTTGCCTGATTCATTGCTTACGTGTTTTGCGATTGCCTGATTTCTTTTTCTGATTTTCCTCTGCAGCATCAATGGAGTGTGTACGGGTCAGGTCACTTTCTCTTTCAGCCAGGTCAGATAACCGGATATAAAATTTATAAAGATGATCCAGTTCATCTTCATTCAAATCCTCAATATTAACCATACGGTTACTGGTTCCTTCATGCGAAGCCAAGAGTTCATTTAGTTTCAGATGAACTGCCTTGGAATCTTTGTTCTGTGATTTCTGAATGAGAAAAACCATCAAAAAAGTAATAATGGTGGTACCTGTATTGATCACGAGCTGCCAGGTTTCGGAATAGTGGAACAAAGGACCACTGATGGCCCATACAACGACTGTAACAGCTGCAATAATAAAGGCTGCCGAACTGCCGGTGGCTGTGGTTGCCCAGTTAGAAAATCGCTCAAATAAATTTATTTTCTTTTTCATAGTCTCATTTCCAGTCGATATGAATTTCGCTGTCACCGGCAACAGTAAATTCCAGGTGTCCCTCCTTGGTTTTCTTTCCCTTGATCGTTTCTTTGCTACCCTTAAACGTAACAGCGAACTCCGGCATTTTTTCTTTACCGGTTTTAACCAGCATCACACGGCTGGTCAACCTGCCGTTGCCAGCGAGTTTAAAATTTGCAGGTCGATGCTTTTTAGGTGAAAAGCCATAGGTTGGATAATCCGTATAGATCATAAATGACTGACCTTCTACCTGCATATAGTGGCGCGGCAGAATGCCAAAAGCATTGCCTGCCCCGTAAACCTCCTGACCGACTTCGCCGGATTTTTCCCAACCATCGTGCATATCTTCCAGCGCGACCCACAGGTTCGGGTCGACTTCACCAGTCTTAACCTCGTCTGACAACATGTCCTTCGGCAGCATCGGCGGATAATAATACACTGCCCGCTCAACTACAAACCGGATGTATTCGGCTAATAATAGCCGTGCAGCCGGCAGGATATCCTGCCCTTCGGCGTGTTTCAGGTAATCATGAAAAGCGCAGAAAACTTCCTGCTCTTCGTAAACTGCCGTATAAGGTGCATCGTTCAGCGGAAAAAGCGCGAAGAACGACGGGAAATTTCGCCCGTATCCATAGTTACAGTCCCACAGTTGAACATTTTTAAACAGGTTCGCCAGACACAAATAACTTAATTCTTTATAAACCTCTTTTTGGGTTACTTTATAAAGCCGCAATAAAGCACCTGCTGAGAACGCGGTATTATTGGCCTGGTAAAATAATTCAAATCCCAGACCTCTTAGTTTTAATGCGGCTTTTTCCGCTTCTGCCAGGTAACGTTTTTCGCCGGTCAACTCCCAGGCCTGCAGCATGACGTGTGCATATAGCCCGGGTACGTCTTTTTCACCACCTTTGCCAGGCTGGGTTTCGGCCTTGATCACTTCCAGCGTATCCATTTTATAAAACACCGGCCACGTATAATTAAAATGACGGGCCACTTTAATGGCATAGTCCAGGGAATCCAGGAATAGCTTTTTTGCCACCTGATCACCCTTAAGCGCCAGCCTTGACAGGTTAAGCAGGGGGTGGTTCAGGTACCAGGAATCCATAACCAGGGGCTTTTTATGTTCTTCCTCAGCATCCATGGTATCCGCCACTTTCGGGTGCCAGCGCATGATGGTTCCGAGTTTCTCGTCATAAAACGCGGGCAGGCCGTCCTTGATCTTTTTCATGATCGCTAACTGTGAGTCGTTCCATTCCACATAATCGAGCAAAGGCAACAGCACAGCTAATTGAACCATGATCTCTGGTGGTGTTGCATAATCGCAGACATAGGCATTCAAATAATGATTCCCATCTACCTGATTCCAACAGCCGGGACTTTCGTTCAGGTCGGTCAATCCTTTTTGCAGGATATCCGGCCAATGTTTATAAGTAGTTGTTGGCTTGGGCAGTTGTAAGTAAATAGCTGCCAGCAGATCTAAATACTGCTTCGCCATAGCTGGTTCGTCGGCCGGCACCTCATCTGATAAAGCGATATAGGCATCGCTTAGTGTGTAGTTTTTATCGGCCTCAAGCGCTTTATTCTTTAACGTTGGCGGTAAAGCAAATCCAATCTCCGGCCATTCACCACCTACCGTATCTCCGGCCGAGGTTTCTGTTTGTTGGTTATAATCTGCCAGCGCCGTCAGGTTTTGCAGATATAATGCCGAACCTGCTTTAGGCTGGCTTAAGTTAAAATAAAGCAGGCCTGACCGGTTACCAACCTGGCTGATCCTAATCTCGCCTTTGGCTAAAAAATCGCTGCCGGCTGCTCCCAGCGGGGCAATATCACGGGGCCAATAAGGAAATAACAGCGGGGCAGAAGTTTTAAGTGTAGTTGTCAGCCGGAACACTGGATGATCCCCGACAGGTAATTCCAGGTCAGATTGATAGTCGCCTATTAAGGACGAAATATGGAAAGTGATTTTTTTATCTTTTCCAGAGACTTTCTTAAGCTGCAGTTTGTCATTGGGCGAATAAGCCAGGCGGAAAGCGATACGGCTACCCTTTGGCCATGCTACAACGAGCCAGCAGGAATCACCGATCAAATAAACTTTAAAGGTATAACCCAACACTTCCTGATCATAGACGGCCTCCAGATCAGAATTGTTCAATTGGGCGTTAATGGATAAGAGCCAGGGAGATACTGCATTCATAGTAAAATTGATCGTTTAATAATGCTTTATTAATCCGTGCACGCCGCGAATAGTGCAACAAGAAAAATGTATGTACTTAAACCGAATTAAATATCAATTGTTTTAATTTTCATATTTAAAAAAATATTTAATTAAAACTATAGTTTTGGATCTAAAATTGTAAGCGTAATAGTTCACCATTAAAATCTACTATTATGTTTCACCACGTCAAGTCTTTACAATTCAATGCCAGGGTATCCCGTCCTGATCCGCGTTTTGCCAACTTATTGTTGGAGCAATTCGGCGGCGAAAATGGTGAGCTGGCCGCGGCCATGCAATACTTCACCCAGGCATTCGGCGCCAAAGTGCCACACCCCGATAAATATGATATGCTGATGGATATCGCCACGGAGGAGTTCAGTCACCTCGAAATAGTTGGCGCTACGATACAGATGTTGCTGAAAGGTGTTAACGGCGAGTTGAAAGATGCCGCCGACAATTCAGAGATAATGCAAGTAATGAACGGAAAAGCAGCTAAGGAAAACATTATCCACGAGGCACTAACAGCCAACCCACAGTTCGTTATGATCACGGGTGGTGGTGTAACCCCGCGCAACAGCCAGGGTATTCCATGGTGTGCGTCCTATATCCACTCCAATGGTGACCTAACCGTCGACCTGCGCAGCAACCTCGCATCGGAGTCAAGAGCCAAACTGGTTTACGAACACCTGATGAAATTTACCGACGATCCATATATCCACCAAACATTGTCTTTCCTGATGACCCGCGAAGTAACGCACTATAAAATGTTTGAGGCGGCTCTGGACAGTATACAACCTAATTTCCCACCTGCTGTGCTGGCTGCTGATCCGAGATATCTGCAACAAACTTATAATTTTTCTGAAGGCACCGTTCGCGGACCCTGGAATGAAGGCGAAATAAAAGGGATGGGTAAAGAATTTATTTACATCGAAAATCCCTTGGATTATGTGCAGGAAACCGATGGTCAGACCAAATTGCCAGATGATTATACCACGGAACTGAAAGCAGCGGAGAAACTTGATAAAGAGATGAGTGCTGTTAAAAGCGCCGAAGTGAAAAACGCGGAGCCAAAAGGTGTTGCGCAATGGAGCACCTACGAAGCCACCCGGGTATAATCCGAACCGCGATGAAAAAAATGAAGCAATCATATACCTTTCAGGCCATGTTCAAAAATCAATAAGCCAATGGATAGTATTTTTTTGCCAAAAGGGCAACGCGTCAAAACGCCCGATGGACCGGGCGAGGTGGTCGAACTTATCGGGGATAAGGTAGTGATCAAGCTGGATAATGGTTCCATCACTACATTTCCTTCGGACAAAGTAGAAGACGATAGCAGCGCAGGATAAAAAAAATAAAAACTAATTAGAAATAAAAACACCTATGGAAATTTCAGAAAAATCACTTGATGTGATCAATGATCTGATCAAGATCAATAATGACCGCGTAGCCGGTTTTCAAAAAGCAGGCACCGATCTCGAAAACGCTGACAACGGACTGATCACAGTCTTTAATAAACTAGCTGATGAAAGCCGGCAATATGTTGTGGAACTCACAGATATTGCCAGGCAGTACGGAGGGGAAGCCGCTGAGGGCACCAGTACCTCAGGTGATCTTCACCGTGCCTGGATCGATATTAAAGCGACGTTTACCGGCCATGATCTGCTTGCCATCCTTAACGAATGTGAGCGTGGTGAAGATGCAGCCAAAGCTGCCTACCGTGACGCGCTTGCACCCGCGAGTGAATTAACGCCAGAGTTGACCCAGGTCATACAAATACAGCAACAAGGAATCAGGGAAGGTCATGACCTGATTAAGTCTTTGCGCGACCAGGCAAAATCTGCAGAAGAAACACAGGAAAACAATGGAAGTCATCTAACATCCGGAAAACCAGCTCACCAGGAACAGTTTACAGAACAACCATCCTACGAAGCAGCGGCCGGTGAATATCAAGCCCCGAGAGCCTATGTTCCTGAGCCGGAAAGTTTGGAGCAGGAGGACGCCTGGGACGAAAGTCAGGACGCGAATGCAGGTAATTCTAAATTGTCGGAATTCTTTATCAATGAACTTAAAGACCTGCTGTGGGCCGAACGTGAACTGGTGGATACTTTGCCTGATTTGGCGGAGGCAGCTACTTCAAATGAACTAAAGAATGCTTTTGAGGAGCACCTGACAGAAACGGAAGGCCATGTGTCCCGGCTGGAACAAGTCTTTGGTATCCTGGGTCTGGAACCTGAAAGTCGTAAATGTGAAGCTATGGCTGGGATCGTCGATGAGGGTGATGATATTATCAGCGCGACTGAGGAAGGCACCGCACAACGCGATGTGGGCCTGATCTTTGCCGGGCAAAAGGCCGAGCATTACGAGATCGCCTCCTATGGCGGCATGATCTCCTTAGCCAAAACATTGGGTTACTATGAAGTTGCCGAACTGCTTGTAATGACACTGGACGAAGAAAAAGCGGCCGACGCGAAATTAACGGAGATCGCTGAAAGCCATACCAATTACGATGCCAGTACCGAACCAGGTAAAACTAATTATCTATAAAAACATACAACCATGAGATCAATTTTGTATATCATAGCAGTTATCCTGATCATAGGATGGGCTATCGGAACTTTTGCTTATGCGGCAGGCAGCCTGATACATGTTTTATTGGTGATCGCCGTGATTGCCTTTGTATTGGGTATCCTGAGAAAAGATACTCCAGCAGTGTAATTTTAAAGCCCGGTTTGCTATGCAAACCGGGCTTTATATTTATTTTTGAATGTACATTAAATGGCGTTTTGACCTCATTACTGGAATATTTCCGGTGTTCGGTGATATCAGACACTTGAAATAAGCCACTAATACTTCCTCTTTTATGTCAACCAACACCAATATCCCTGTCAATCCCGTTGCCATTTGCCGGGGTTCTTGATTGAGACAAAAATGCGTATCATATGCTTTTGGAAGGTGACGGGTTTTGGGGCGGGAAAATGCCGGGGTCAATGTGATCGTAACCATATCGTTGTCGGAACCACTTAATGTTGTCCGTGAAAAACAATGCCGGTAACCTTGACCGGTCAAAAAGTCCAATAGTTCAGAGGTCAGCTGCAACTTCATTTTTTGCGCTATTATGGCCGGATGATTGAACGGCCAGGCGGCCCGCAAACGCTTACCCGCCGCCGGTCGCTGGAGAGTAAGTAAATAGTATGTCTCAAAACAACTGACAATTAGCACAAATGTTTCATTCGCTTTCAGTTCACCACTAAATTGGAGAATCACTCTTTTGTCTTTAATTTTGTAAAAGCCCGCAGGGTCTTTTTATGAGCCGATCCAACAGCCCGCTTAAGCGGGCTGTTTTTTTAATAATCTTTCAATGTAGATCTGTTGATTTAGCTATGGGTTTCTTCTCTAGCTCAGTTTACTTAAAATTTCATCGATGGAAAAATGCGCTCCGCAGACAAATTCATCCGCAGCGCCATAATAAATGGTCAGACGGTCGCCATCCAGCACGTGGCCATTTGTAAATACCACATATCCAAAAAAACCACTTAATTCATAGGTCTCCGTCGGCACCATGATCGGCTCGATTGTCCGGGAGATCACCTTGGACGGATCGTTAATATCCATCAGAAAGGCGCCCAGACAATACTGGTGTTCTGTGTTCGCACCATGGTAGATCTCCAGCCAACCCTGTGCTGTCCGGATCGGCGCGGCACCTGCACCAACACGTGCATTGTCCCATAACCCTGCCCTGGTTTTGATCAGACATTGATGGTTACCCCATTGCCTGCCATCAGAAGACTCTGCCAGCCAGATATAATTACCACCTATTTCCTTGCTGCTGGGCCGGTGCAGGCAATAATATTTTCCGCCGATCTTTTCTTCAAATATCGCGCAATCTTTATTGTGAGGCGGCAGGATCATGCCGCCGGATTCAAAATGCTGCCAGTCTTTGGTTGTTTTTAAGCCGACGCCAACACCACTGTCAGATACGGCAGTATAGGTGAGGTAATAGGTGTCCTCTATTTGGCTCACCCGGCAATCCTCTATACCAAAACGCTCCAGGTAGCCTTGCCCGAATAGCGGGGAATACCCATCCTGTTCTGAAAAATGTACCCCGTCATCGCTGGCCAATAATCGCAGGTGCGATATCGTGGTTAAATAATCAAGCCCTTTGTAGTTGATCACCCGTGCATCGGTAGCAATGAGGTCGGGATCATTTAACGGCACCTCGATGATCTCCGTATTGCCCGTTGCATTCAATGCAGGGAAAAAGAGCACACCTTCCTTTTGCGATACACCTTCAGCCACCCGTACCAATAACCAGATCTTACCGTCAAAACGGAATACACCCGGATTAAGTAAGCTGATGACTTGCAGACCTGCTCCGCTTGGCTTCAGATCCTTAGGTAGCAATAGTGGGTTTTCAGGGAAGCGCTGAGCCAGATCTTTTATACGTCCTGTCGGCTTATTGCTTATCTTTGACATCGTCTGCTTTTTTTAAGATTTGATAACCGATCCCGGCAAAAACCGCGAAGACAAGGTGTGCAGGCAAAAGCTGCAGGTAATATTTATTAAAACTTAGCGCAGGTGGCAATGGGTGCACTTTAAAAGTTGTTTTCCAGACTGCCACTGCCAGCAAGCCGCTGAGACCGCCCAGCCAAAGACTTGTTTTCAGATCAGGTTTTAATTTTCCACGCCGCCAAAGCTCTACATAAACCAGGGCGAATAACATACCTACTCCATAATGACCAAGCCAGCCCAAAGCCTGGCTCTGTTGCTTGTCCAGTTTTGGAATAAGGCGACCGGTCAGCTGGCCGAGACGCTCTGGTTCACTAAAGTTTTCTCCATCAGCCAGCGATACGAGATAGCTGAACAAAGTCATAAAAGTAGTGCCGGTAATTCCACTGGCTAATATCTCCTTAGTTTTCATAACTATCGATCTTAGGTAGATTTTTGGTTGCTGGCCCGGTTAGTACGTTTCCGTTAATATCATACCGCGCACCATGACAAGGGCAGTCCCAGCTTTTTTCTTCAGCGTTCCAGTTCACGATACACGCCGCGTGGGTGCAAACAGGGCTAACTGCATGGATAACTCCCAACTCATCGCGGTAAGCCGCTATCTTTTCTCCGTCTATCTCTACTACTTTCCCGGTTCCCGGCTTTAACCTTTTTAAAGAATCGGTTTCATGGATATGGATACGGTCTGCCATAAAATGATAAGCGACGTCAGAGTTTTCTTTCACGAATTCGCTGAATCCATCTATCGGTTTGATACGTGCTGGATTGAATAGCTCTTGGTATTTATTGGGTCGCTTTCTGATCAGGTCGCTGAGTATTTTACCTGCAACACTACCCAGCATCATTCCGTTTCCATTATAACCGGTAGCACAGTAAATACCATCCGCAGCAAGCGGCATTCGACCAATATAAGGCAGGCCGTCTACCGGCACATAATATTGGGATGACCAGCGATATTTTATAGAGGACGCGTTGTAATATTTCCGGACATATTTTTCCAGGTCGGCAAAGGCCTTTTCTGGATCTTCATGTCCTGTCTTATGATCTAAACCACCAGCGATCAGCAACTGCTGACCATCGATAATATGCGATCGAACATAATGATATGGTTCCTGCGAATCATAGATCAGAGCTTCGGGGTAAGTTTCATTCTTTAATTTAACAGCCATTACATAACTGCGATAAGGTGCGCACTCGAAGTTGAACAGATTTAGATTGGGTGGCATATGCGTAGCATAGATGACTGCTTTAGCACGGATAACTCCTGCCGGCGATGTTGTAGTATGAATGCCCTCGAGGCTTTTAATATCCGTGATCAATGTATTTTCTAAAATAACACCACCGATCGCGAAGTATGCTTTTTGCAAACCTTGCAAATATTTTAATGGATGAAATTGTGCCTGATCTTCAAAAAACAGGGCTTTTGCATATTTCACAGGCGTAGGCACATCTTCTGTATAGCTTACCGCGACACTGACTTTTACCGCCCCTTCGTAGATCTCATCCAGTTGCTTAACCTCTTCTTCATTCTCTGCATAAAGAAAACCTGGCTTGACTTCGTAATCGCAAACAATTTTGTACGTATCTATGTGGGATTTAATTATCGCATAGCCTTCATTAATGGCATTTGCAAAGAGCTTAGCACCTTTCTTCCCAAAAGCACTTTCTGCTTCCGGATAGGTGGTATCTGCAAACGTATTGATATGTGCACTTGTTCCACCGGTAGTTCCGAAACCGGGAGTATGCGCTTCTGCTATTACCACCTTTTTACCCGCTTGCTGCAACAACAGTCCTGCCGTCATGCCTGTAATACCAGCACCAACGATCAGTACATCATAAATAATTTCCGGGTTGATTGAAGTCGGCATGATCGTCGCGGTTAAGCCGGTTTGCCATGGGCTTTGCAGCGCCCCGTCGCGGTTGCTGATGATTTGTTGTTTATGCTTCATAACTCTACTACAAATACAACAACCACACTGTTTGTTAATAGTTAATATATTTTAAAACAAATAATTATACTAAAAGTTAAATATATACATCTCTAAATAAATAATCCATTATTGTATGAAAGCAGCAGTATTTCAAAGGTCCGGATTATTGGTCTGCCTCACTGGAAACATTTAAAGGAAAATCATTATGATAACCAAAGACAAAACATCCAAAAAACAAAACCGGCAGCCAGGCATCGAAGCAAAGATGAACCCTGCTCCGGAATATATAAAGAAAGATTATAAAGCTGCCGGCAAACTTCAGGGTAAGATAGCGCTGATCACAGGTGGCGACAGTGGCATCGGCCGGGCTGTCAGCGTACATTTTGCGCAGGAGGGGGCCAATATCGTTATTGTTTATCTGGACGAAGATGAAGATGCCAAAAACACCAAAAATCTCGTTGAAATAACCGGGCAGCAGTGTATGTTAATCAAGGGCGATGTGAAGGATCAGGTTTTTTGTAAGAAAGCCGTGGAGCAAACTGTAAAAGAATTTGGCAAACTGAATATCCTGGTGAATAATGCAGGGATGCAGTTTCCCCAAAAAGATGTTAAGGCAATTGACCCTGAACAACTCGATACTACCTTCCGCACCAATATTTTTGCCTATTTCTATTTCGCGGAAGCAGCCGTTGAGCACATGCATGAGGGCGATTGTATTATCAATACTACTTCAGTTACGGCTTATCGCTCATCTCCCTCACTTATCGATTACTCTTCTACCAAAGGTGCTATAACCACATTCACAAGATCATTGGCGACCAACCTTGTGGGTAAGCAAATCAGGGTAAATGCTGTAGCTCCAGGTCCGGTGTGGACACCTTTAATAGTGTCCACCTTTGATGAGGAGAAGATCAAAAAATTCGGAAGCGAAACAGCTATGAAACGGGCCGGGCAACCCTCAGAACTTGGGCCCGCTTATGTATTCCTGGCCTCTGATGATGCCTCATTTATTACCGGCCAGGTAATCCACGTCAATGGCGGCGAAGTTGTAAACGGATAAAAACAATTGGTTACATGGAAAATTAGCAAAAAGCAACAGGTTAATCGATGGTGAAAAATATCAAATAGATCAATTAATCCATCCCATAACAAAAACCAATATTATGACAAAATACTCAGAAAAAGCACAGGACAAGGTTCATAAAGCTTTACACGAAGAAAAAGAGGGCACCCTGAAAAGCGGCCGCAGTGGTAAAAAGGTTACATCAAAAAAACAAGCAGTGGCCATTGACCAGTCTGAAGCACGGAAAGAAGGTGCTAAGGTTCCCAAAAAGAAAGACTAATAAAGAATATTAAAACCTTTTCCAAAACATCATTTATTTATATAAAACATCAAAACTATGAGATCATTATTGTATATCATCGCCGTCATCCTGGTTATAGGTTGGGCGATCGGGACTTTTGCTTATGCAGCAGGTAGTTTAATTCATGTCCTTTTAGTTATTGCCGTTATAGCCTGGGTATTGGGCTTTCTTCGTAGAGATACAACCACCGTTTAATGCAATGATAAAGAACCCGGGTTATTGAATAACCCGGGTTCTTTTAAGTCAGTAATTTTTAACCGATAAACACTCCTTATGTAGGGCTTGCCCGAAGTGTCCAATATAGTGTCCTGTCATCGCCGCCCTGCAACCACAACAAGGCTCTGTTTTTTAGAGCGATGAGTATAATAATACATTATCTTTGCATTATTATTTCGATAGCCATGAAGAATATAACTGCATTCAGAATGCTGACCTTATTGCCATTGATAGGAATTGCATTACCACTGGTTACAGCCAAGCTGACCGACTTTAATTACCCAATCCCGGCTTTGCAACTGATCACCGCACTCGTGCTCCTGGCGGTGTTTTGCCTATCCTTGCTATTCCGGCAACGGAAAGATCATGATCATGCAGACCTGGCTTAACCTTATATCGCACGCCATTAAAAAATGTGACCATGCTAAACATGAGCCCTTATCCGATATGCCGAAAATGCGGGCATGCTTATGTTCGTCGAAAGCCGAGGGGATTTATTGTTAAGACATTTCTCTTCTGGTTGCCCGTCCGTAAATATTTCTGCTCCACTTGCCTAACCAGCAGGTATGTCTTTATCCGCTAAGCAATCATCACTACCTGAATAGTATGGTCTACGATTTAAAAAATGAGTTACAAATATGGGACAAAACTTTTGTAGCCGGCCAATAAGCAAATCCTCGTTACAAAGCGATACTAAGATTCTTTGAATTTGATAAATATCAGGTACGGACTTAGCTGATCAATACATTTAAAGGCGTTTGATACAGAATAGCTGATTTAGAATCCTGGCTTGTTCTAAAACACTTAAATAATCAAATGCTGTCCCTTCAACTACTCTTTATATCAACAGAAAATAGATTAGCGCTACCGCAGCTATAGCCATCAGGATCAGCGTCATGGTCCCCAAGATATTGGAGAGCCGTGAGTTGGTCTGCTCCTTCATGATTTTTTTGTTATTGCCTATATGCAGCAATACAGCGATCAAGATCGGTGCAGTCAGTCCATAAACTACGGCTGTATATAATAGGGCTTTTACCGGGCTCACTCTGAAAAAATCCAGGGACAAACCAACGAGCAGGGAGATAATGATCGAAACATAAAAAGATCTGGCCTGACCGAATTTCTTATCCAGGCCGGCCTTCCATCCAAGCGTTTCTGCCAGCATGTAAGACTGCGCTCCGGCGAGCACTGGTATAGCCAGCATACCCGTCCCCAGGACACCCAGGGCGAATATGGCATAGGTCAGATTTCCGGCCAGTGGCTGCAGCGCCTTCGCTGCCTGGTCAACCGTGTCAATGTGATGGACACCACCCTTGAACAGTACACTGCCCGTGGTCAGGATCATAAAGAACATGACCAGGTTAGAAAGCAGCATACCAGAATTGACATCGATTTTCATATTACTCAACACCGTATTATTAACCATATAGCTCTTCTGACCATGAGCCTGGTCTTCGGCCTCCATGGTTGTTTGCCAGAAAAAAAGATAAGGTGAAATCGTCGTTCCAAGTATAGCCACAAGAATGGATAAAAATTCTTTATCCATTTTAATCGTTGGAATAAAGGTATGGCGCGCCACCTGTACCCAGTCCTGTTTGACCAGGAAAGGAACGATGATATACAGAAGCAAGGAAAGGCAGAGCCATTTGAGGATAGCCGCGATCTTTTGGTAAGGAAAACGTATGATAATATAGATCAGTATGGCGGTGATGGCTACACTGTAGGCAGGAGCGGGAATTTTTGGGAAAAGCATATGCCCGACAGCGCCCATGCCTTGTATGTCAGCGCCGATATTAAGCGTTATTGCCGGAAACGTAAAAAACAGGACACTATAAAGCAGCCATTTGGGATAATGTTCCCGTATGGTAACGGTTAAGCCCTGTGAAGTTACCAGGCCAATCCTTGCACACATGCCCTGAACCGCAGCCATTAAAGGAAAGGTAATTAAAGCTGTCCATAAAGTTTGCAGGCCGAATTGAGCCCCGGCCTGGGAATAGGTGACAATGCCTGAGGGATCATCATCACTTGCTCCGGTAACAAGGCCCGGGCCGAGGATACGCAGGAAGCTGACGAACCGGGACTGCTTTTGCTTTTTAGGTGATTTCGCTTTGCTCACAATGAAAGTCTTAATGAAGGTTTAGATTAATCACGGACAAAATTGTTCTTGCCACTTGCTCAATCGTCAGGTTAACGATCTCTTCCGGCGAGCCGGTAAATATTTTCTTGCGGTCATGGATTTCGCCTTTAAAGTAAACGCAGTAGAACATGGTGCCCACGGGTTTGCCGGGCCTCTCACTTCCGCCTTCGGTGGTCAGACCGGTAACCGCTACAATGACATCAGTATCAATAACCTTTTTTAGTTTCAACGCCATTTCACGCGTGATCTCTTCGGATTCGGGTGTGAAGGTTTCGATCAATTCCTTTTCGATGCCCAGAATATCCTCTTTGAGGCAGGCGTCGTAGCAAACCAGGCCTCCTTTAAGGATCTGACCGGAGAATGCGGTTTTTGAAAATTCGTAAGCCAGTTTCCCTGCGGTGGCGCTCTCCGCGAAAGATATGGTCAGCTTCCTTACGGCCAGCTGCTCGCAGCAATCATTCAATAAGGTCTCCAGGTCTTCCATCATATAGGTGTTCGCGGCTTCTGCGTTGAAGCATATTTATCAATCATCTGCCGCACGATCAAATAAACAGGTTTAGCCAGGTTTTGTTTACATGCAAGCGGGTAGCACAGAGTAGGGCTAAGTGCTGGAGCATCGGGGCTCCTTTTCTAGAACATTGATAATACAGTGAGCACCCGGGGAGTGGTTATTTACTTTGCAGATTTGGATATTGATAGATATATTAGCATTCTACAGTAAAACGAAAGTTTTACATTGTGATAAGGTTTAGGTTTAAGGTCCGGTCAGCGAGTGATCCGGACCTTATATTTTAGACACACGGTAGTATTGTATATTTGAAGAACAGCAGCCATGAATCCTAGCGAACATATCAATCCGCAAATGATCCTTGACCTCATTCTCGCTTTGAAAAATGCCGAGGAAGAATATCAGGAAGCACGCAGTGCTCAAAACGTACCCCAACTTGATATTTTATTGGAAGAATTGCCCATATCCTTTGGGAAACTACTGTCGAGCCTGGACCTGATCGATGCCTTTGCCCGGATTGGCAGAACGGTGAGAAGCTTTGCAGATGCTCATGAAATACTGCTGAAATTAAATATCATCATCAACGATAAGCTTGAACTTGGCCAGTCGGAAGAAACCAAAGCACAGGTAACCAAAATGTTTCAACTATGCGATGAAGTAACGCTTATTAATACAGCTCTGGCAAGTCCCTCGCGCCTGAGATACCCGGATGATTTCCTGCCGGGAGAAGGACCGTTTTCTGAAAATTAGACTTGATTGCTTTTGTTTCTGCATCGAGCTCTCCGATACCGCTATTCCTGAAATCAGTACCGTAGCCCATTCTTTTTTGCTTCAAAGACTCTGGCTGCGTTCTTTATTAAAACTGAAATCTGTTTGTTCTCAATGATCCTTAATGTCAACGCTATATAAATTGAGAAATAGATATGTAATTTTTTTGACCTTAAATAACCTCGATTTTAATGATCGAGAGCAATAGTGTTATGTTCATTTGCCCGTATCAATATCGAATGAATATCTTTTTCATTTCCAGAATTTCGATAAGTACGCAAGTCGTCCTGTAGTGATCGTAATAAAGATTGCCTGGCCTTTATATAACATACTCTCTTTAGGGCTATAGGTGCCCCTTTTGATGTTAATATATTTATTTTGCTTTCTATAAAGCATATCTTTTGCATTGACTTAGAATATATATTTTGATTAAGGTCAAGTAATCCTTCAATTATAGCATCATATCGCTCCAATAATGATTTAAGCGGCTTTACATTTTGAATTGAAAATGATTTGATATCATTTAAACTATTCAATAATTCAATAAGTTCAACCTCAATTTGATCCATATTAAAAAACTTAAATGCCTATCAATATACGTAAATTTAATTAGCTAAATAGAAAAGTAAGCGCTAGATCACAACGATAGGAAAGTCTGGTATTAATTGAATTCCTTTACTGCCAGACTTCCAGTGATTAGTTTTGTAAACTATTTGCCTGCTTCCTTTGTTGCTAATTCATAAAACGATTTTAACATGGCAAAGCAAGGACAAAAAGTGGAGCGTAAAGAGATCAACTCCAGCCAGAAATATGAGCTCAAGTACGAAGCGGAAAAGCTGGGTGTCAGTACCCAGGCCATTGTCGGCGCTAAAAGAGCGACCGGTTCCAATGACCGGAAAGTGATCGAAGCCTATTTGAAAAACAAACAAAAAAAGTAAGCCCCGTAAGGGGCTTTATGCATTTATGAGCCTGGTCAAATACAAACAAAAACGGTCGGAAGACAAGACAGCAGAGCCTTTTGGGGGTAAGCCTTCTAGAAGAGAACTGCGTTTCGTTATCCAAAAACACGATGCCTCGCACCTGCATTATGACTTCCGCCTGGAGATGGATGGCGTATTGAAAAGCTGGGCGGTCCCTAAAGGCCCGTCGACCGATCCGGAAGTTAAACGACTGGCGATGATGGTGGAAGACCATCCTTATGACTACCGTAATTTTGAAGGTATTATTCCCAAAGGCCAATACGGCGGCGGCACGGTGATCGTTTGGGATGAGGGTACGTATGAACCTGCCGAACCTGTCGAAGGTGATCTGAAGAAGCAGGAAAAGAATTTGCTGCACCAGCTCTATTCCGGTAAGATCAAATTTGTGTTACATGGCAAAAAACTAAAAGGTGAATTTGCATTGGTAAAGGCTCATGGACGGGGAGAGAATGGCTGGCTCCTGATGAAACTGGAAGACAAGTATGCCAATACTGCGGATATTACCTTAAAAGACAAATCTGTCATTTCTAAAAAGACCATTGCCCAGGTGGAGAAAACTTCCACTAATATTTACGGCAAAAACATCATCAAACGGGATAGTACAGTAAAGGACAAGAAAGCTCCAACCAAGACGGCAGCGAAAAAAGTAAAAGATCAGTTGGATGCTTCTCCGGCACCTAAACAAGTAAAAGCTATAGAAAAGACTATGGCAGTCAAAAGCAGCCAGGTAGGCCAGGCCGGAAGCAATTTAAAAGTACTGCTTAAGAAAGCGCGTAAAGAACCTTTCTTTACTAAGATAGAACCAATGCTGGCGACATTGGTTGATAAAGCCTTTGATGAACCAGGTTGGCTTTATGAAGTAAAATGGGATGGCTACCGTGCTGTCAGCTTTATGAATAAAAAGCAAATCGAACTCAAATCCCGTAACGATAAATCTTTCAATGATAAATTCTATCCGGTCTATGAAGCCTTAAAAGAATGGAATATCAATGCTATTGTTGATGGTGAGATCGTGGTCGTAGGCGATAACGGGCAGGCGAACTTCGGTGCGCTTCAAAATTGGCGCAGTGAGGCGGACGGCACGCTGTTGTACTATGTATTTGATATCCTCTGGTACAACGGCTATAACCTGATGGAATTGGAATTAGCAGAAAGGAAAGCGATCCTGAGCGAGCTGAGATCTGAAAGTTCCATCATTCAGATCAGTCGTGATTTTGAAACATCCGGCATCGAGTTCCTGGAGGCGGCAAAGAAAATGGGGCTTGAAGGGATTATGGCCAAGCGAAAGCAAAGTGCATATAATGCCGGTGACCGTACGCGGGACTGGTTAAAGATCAAAGCCAATAAACGGCAAGAGGTAGTGATCGGTGGCTATACCCAGAACGTGGGCAGCAGTAAGCCTTTCAGCTCTCTGCTGGTCGGTGTTTTTGAAAAAGGTAAATTTATCTATACTGGCAAGATCGGTACCGGGTTTAATACCAAACAGCAGAAAGAAATGCTGGCGCAATTCAAGCCTTTGGTGGTTAAAAGCCCGCCGTTTACAGAGGAGCCAGATATCAATAAGCCCAGCCGGTTTCGGCCAAATCCGCCAAAAGCCACAGCTACCTGGTTAAAGCCGAAGCTGATCTGTGAAGTAAGCTTTGCCGAGATGACTTCTGACGGTGTTATGCGACACCCGTCATTTGAAGGTATGCGAGAGGATAAAAAGGCCTCTGAGGTCGTATTGGAAAACGAGGCAGATACGGACGCTATAGTCGGAGCCTCTGAAACGGAGAATCCTTATTATATCAAGCCCGTTGCAAAAGGATCAAGGAAAACCTTGTTAAATCCCAAAGATGATACCCAGGTTCGCAAGGTTGGCGGTCATGAGCTCAAATTCACCAACCTGAGTAAGATCTTCTGGAAAGAGGAAAAAATCACGAAACGAGATCTGATCAATTACTATTATCAGGCGGCACCATTCATCCTGCCTTACCTCAAAGACAGGCCGCAATCTATGAACCGGTTTCCGAATGGTATTGAGGGAAAGAGTTTTTACCAGAAAGATGTTACCGGCAAGGCGCCGGATTGGGTAGATACTTACGCGTATCATAGCGAAGGCGATGGCGAAGATAAGCAATACCTTATCGGTAATAATGAAGCAACCTTGCTGTACATGGCCAACCAGGCCTGTATCGAGATGAATCCATGGAGCAGCACCACTAAAAACCTGGATCATCCGACCTGGTGTATGATCGACTTTGACCCAGACAAAAACACCTTCGAACAAGTTATTGAAGCTGCCCGGATTACCCATCAGATCCTGGACGACATGGGTGTCCCCTCCTATCCGAAGACCAGCGGATCGACCGGCCTGCATATCTATATTCCATTAGGTGGTAAATACACCTATGAGCAAAGCAAAGAATTTGCGCGGATCATTGTAACCCTTGTCCACCGTGAGATTCCGAAGTATACCAGCCTGGAGCGGGCGGTACGGGATCGTAACGGGAAGATGTATTTGGACTTTCTACAAAACCGTGCGCACGCTACCATTGCGGCGCCTTATTCTGTACGCCCTAAGCCCGGTGCAACCGTATCGATGCCGCTGCATTGGGATGAAGTTAAGAAGGGATTGAAGATGAGGGATTTTACGATTAAGAATGCCATTGAGCGAATGCAAAGCGAGGGAGATTTGTTTAAGCCGGTACTAGGCAAGGGTATCGACCTTATTAAAGTTCTTCGAAAAGCCAGTGGAAAAAGCGATTGATGAGTTGGTTGGTGAAGTCAAACCATTTGATACTAGGAATGTTCCGATAAAAAAGGAGGACTTATGCCGTGGGTTAAAGGCGATTATCCGCCATCTTATAAAAATCAGCCGATCAAAATCAGGGACAAAGCCGTAGAGATTGCTAATGAGCTATTGGCTGACGGCGCATCTGAAGGCATTGCTATAGCTACCGGGCTAAAAAAGGCAAGGGAGCACTTCGCAAAGAAAGTAAGTAAAAAAAGGTCAAAAATAACTGGGACATCAAAATAAGGTCTTTTCCTAATTAATCATTAGCTTGTCTGTCGATCGGAATATCTCAAAACATTATAAAAGGAGCATTAATTGCATCTAAATTGGTGCGATTGTTAAAAATCAAGATTTATTTTGTTTTAAATCTCAGGGTTCGTACATTTGTTGTATCGAAAAGTTCATTAAAACGAACTAAATAAGTTCAAAAAAAATGGTGACCCAACTGGTGACCTGATTTTTAAAACCTTTGAAATAACGCCATTTAGGCCGTTTTACCATATTTTTAGTGGTCCCAGCGGGATCACAAAGACCACCCAACAGGTCGAACGTTTTGAAGGAAGAGTCTCTTGAAAAAGAGGCTCTTTTTTGTTTAAACGCGATTTTTGAGCTAAAAATCAACTTTTTCCAAAGTCACAGCTCCTCTTTTTAAAAAAATTCAATTTAAGTTAGTTCAATGTAATTCAAAGTAATCGGTGACCTTTTCATTCTTCCGAAATTAGGTCACCGAATTTGTACGAGCGACGTGTACCGGTTTGATTTTCAGTTTAAAAACCCATGGTTTCATTTTTTAAACAAAACTCATGAAAGTAAATGAAGATCATGAAATATGTAAAAACTTTGAAGCAAATTATTGACCGTACTATCGAAATTTGAAGACTTATTAAATAGTTATTTCCTTCAGACAATCCTGCTCATATTAATTTACCCTCCGTTGCATATTGCGCCGATGAGTTGCACTTGTCAGCTAATTATTTTGGCGATTTAATCAAAACAGAAAAATGTGCATAGGAGTATATTCAGAACAAAATCATTGATATTTCTAAAAACAAGATTTCCGACAGCAATAAAACGATCAATGAAATTGAGTTTGAATTTAAACGATGTTAATGAGATTAAGCCATTAACGCTTTACTATGATAAAATAAATATAGTTGATGATGCTACCACCAAGTTTCGATAACCCAGCCATCTCTTTTGAAAATACATTTTTACCATCAAAAAAATCAGCACGCTATAAAACATTTCTGGTCCGAGTTTATTTAGATATCCCGGCTGAGCATCGAATTGGTCCTTAATGAATGTTCAGCTAATTTACACCTGTCTTATATGATGCAGTATAGCCGTATTTTGATATACTTTTGGTTCAATGTACAGTAAGTATACATAAGGATTCTGATATTTGAGCATTATTGAAACTTCTTTTTATAAGATATAGAAAGTCTAATATGATTGGAGATTCCGCGTTGATAGATCATCACATTCTACGCTTTTTGATAACCAACAAAACATTAAAGACAATCTTTGGCAGACTAATAAGTAATTACTTAAAATGATCAATTTTCAACAGAATAATTTGATCTGATTTTCAGAACAAAGTAATCTTAAGTTCCAGAACCTCCAATTAAATTACCAAAGAGTACATTTTAACAGTTTTCCTTCCATTAATTTATGTTCAATTGTGCGTTTGCAATAGCTTAACTGCCCAAATTTCTTAGTCGCAAACGTTTGTGTCAAACTTACTTAAAGTTTTACGAAATTTTGGATATCAAACTGTTATAGGTCATGATTGAACGACAAAATTGATATTTTATTGTATCAAAAAGGCCGGTAACAAAAATAATATATGTCCATAGCCCGCAATCGTTTGTGTTTAGATATTTCTCCTAATTGAAATTAACTCCACATACATTAGGATTAACCTAAGCTTAACCAAAAGGGTAAAGCTATAGTTAACCGCGATCACACGTCAACTTCAAAAATCATGAATAGGCTAAGGACATCTAAATAGATGCACAGTGTCGCTTTATAATTCATTACTAAAATCTCATGAAAATATTTAATCAAACTTCAATTAACCAAATCACTACTCAACTAATTAATTATGAATGTAAAACGCTACAAAAAATCCTATGGAGTAAAGTGGGTACTTTTGATGGCTCTCCTGCTATCATTTACAACCGCCTTAGCGCAGGTTAAGGTAACCGGAAAGGTAACTGATCAAAATGGCCCATTACCGGGTGTCACCGTACAAATAAAAACCAAGCCCGGTACTGGAACAATTACAAATGTGGATGGTGAGTATCATTTAACCGCATCGGATAATGATATCCTGGTGTTCCGGATGGTCGGTTATCAAATAAAAGAGCTACCCTTAAATGGAAAAACCCAGCTAAATGTAAAACTGGTTGGATCAGAAAGCGGTCTTAATGAAGTTATTGTTACCGGATATAAAAATATTGACCGCCGTAAAAACACTTCGGCCATATCAAGCATAACCAGTAAGGATATTGAAAATTTGCCTGCAGCTAGTCTGGATGTTTTGTTACAGGGAAAACTATCTGGCGTTAACGTTCAGAACTTTAGCGGACAGCCGGGTGTAAAAACATCACTTGTGGTGCGGGGAAATACAAAAATTTCAGCTTCAGCTTCCGGGTTCGACGGCGATAATTTGTATAGCAATCCGCTATACGTGATAGATGGAGTCCCGATCTCTGACGATGAGGTTAGAGCATTTGATCAAACAGGTACAAATTTCCTTGCAAGCCTGAACCCCAATGATGTAGAATCGGTGGATATATTGAAAGACGCGGCAGCAGCGGCCCTTTATGGCTCAAGAGCGGCAAATGGAGTGGTATTAATTAAAACTAAAAGAGGTAAAGTAGGTGCTCCTCGCTTTAGTTTCAACACGTACCAGGGTATTACGCCCAGACCCAGCAAAGTATCAACATTGATTGGTGCAGCTGAACGCAGCCAAAAACTTGACCTGATATACAATTATGGGAATGCCACCCAAATACGGGACAATATCCCCCAAATGCTTACTGATAGCTTAAATCCCGCATTTAATAACCATAATGATTACCAGGGGCTTTTTTATCAAACTGGCTCCATTCATAACTATGACATCTCCGCGTCAGGAGGGTCAGAAGCGGTAAATTACCGTATTGGAACCGGATTATATGACGAAAAGGGTGTAGTTATTAATACCGGGTACCGGAGGTATTCGTTAAACAGTAATGTGGGCATCAACTTTTCTAAATCGCTGGAATTGCTTACCAGTATCAGGGCATCAACAGGCAAAAGATTAGCAGGTAAAGGAGGTGGCTATCGTGATGTTTTCGCTATAAACCCCATCAGCATGCCCTCCTCCTTATTGCAAATGAGCGAGCAGGACCTGAAAAGTGTGGTCGACCCCTACTCTTTTCAACGCAATGATAATATCAATACAGATATCAGCGCTAATGGAGAACTGCGCTATAGTTTCTTAAACGATTTCAGGTTCAGTACCCGTGCAGCGGTAAATTATTCTACGCAAAAAAATGATTATGCCTCCCCTTCTACTTTAAATACGGATGGATTGGCTTACGCCAGGTCAAACTATAGTCAATACACCAAATATGTGTTTACCAATAACCTGCTCTGGATAAAAACCATAGCCAAAAAGCATAATGTAAATATTACTGCGGTTCAAGAGTTTGAAAGCCGGCGCAATGAAGCTATTTATTTAGAGGGTGTTGGAATACCCAATGATAATATACAGGTGGTAAAGGGAGTAAGCAATACCAACTTAAAAGGCTCTTCTGATCTTTCTACTTACTCCAAGCTATCCTTCCTGGGTGCTGTTCATTATGATTTTGAAAATAAATATTTACTAGATGGTGTTTGGCGGGCCGATGCTTCATCAAGATTCGGAAAGAACAACAAATGGGGTTATTTTCCATCTGTATCAGTAGGCTGGTTAGCATCTGAAGAAGAATTTATAAAAAAGATCAGCTGGATAAATGAGTTAAAAGTACGGGGAAGCTGGGGCCGCGCAGGCGACGAAAGCAGTATAGGTGATGAAGACCGTTACAATGCCTATATAGCAGGAAATGCGAATTATCCCGGGTCAAGCGCAACCACATATGGTGGAGGTACTGCAATAATCCCTAACTATAACGGCATAACTAATGATAACATCAGCTGGGAAAGATCAGAAGAATGGAATATTGGGGTTGACGCGGCATTATTCAGGGGCAGGTTAAATTTTTCGATAGATGCCTATACCCGGAATACCACGGGGCAAATGCTACGGATTACTATTCCGGAATATACCGGCTATACCAGCACTTTTACAAATGCCGCCGGGGTACGTAACTCAGGTCTGGAGTTTACCTTTAACGGGAAAATACTTTCAGAAAAGAGTGCTTTTCAATGGAACCCATCAATCAATATCTCTTTTAACAGAAACAAAGTAACCGCCTTACCTAACGGCAACCGCGATCTGTACTACGACAGAGCGGTTTATATTGTTGGCAAGCCTTTAAATATGTTTTATGGTTATATTGTTGATGGTGTAATTAATTCGCCAAGCGACCTGATCGTTAATCCATATACTGGCGCGGTAGGTGCTACCAAATGGGGAACCCTAAAACTAGGTTACCCAAAATGGCGGGATGTTAACGGCGATTATTACATATCTGATAATATTGGCCAAAATGACGTTACTTTTTTTGGTGACCCCAATCCCTTCGTAACCGGTGGTTTTACAAACTACTTTAGCTATAAAGGCTTTTCTGTACAAATTTTGACCACATTCACTTTTGGGCGCGATATCATCAACAATACACTGGCGCAACGTCTTTCAAACGGTTTGTTTTACGGAAACCCTAAGGATTTTGCCAAGGCATCAATAACTGATATCAGCAAATATAATTACTGGCGCCAGCCGGGCGATAATGCTACCCTGCCAGCTTTAAATCCCTTTATGGGCTTGTATGCGTGGCGCTCCGGACAATCCATATTTAAAGAACCAGGATGGTATGTACGTATCAAGAATATTAACCTGGGCTACCGGTTTAACGCGCAAAACAATAAGTGGATGCAGCGTGCCAAGATCACAAGCTTAAGGTTATACAGCACCATTGACAATGTGCATATGTTTCAAAAATTCACAGGCATTGATGCGGAACGCGTTGACGGACAGGGCTATGATTACGGAGATGGTTATCCATTACCAACCAAGTACACTTTTGGCTTACAGATAGAATTTTAACTTATTGACTTACAGATCATGAAATATTATAGCATACATAAAACCATAGTTTTTACACTGCTCCTGCTTGTTTTAACAGGATCTACCTTTTCCTGTAAAAAAGCGCTGGAGAATAAACTAACCAACGATACTTATGCCGATACTTTTTGGAAATCAGCAGGCGACGTAAACGGGGCTCTATTGGGCGCATATGGCCTGTTCAGAAAAAGCATGAACCAAAATAGCTGCTTTTTTATATGGGGTGATGCGCCGGTTGGCCTCTTCAATTCAGATGAAGGTTCAAACTTAAACAGGGTATATTTAGAAGGATTTTTTGGGGTACCCTACCGCGAAGAAGGCGCCCATAACTGGACCAACTGGTACAGGGTTGTTGATGTAAGTAACCTGGTTATTGAACATGTCACTAAAATGCCCGACGATAAATTTACAGGTGATCAGAAGAAGCTGTTTTTAGGCGAGGCCTATTTTCTGCGCGCCCTATCCTATTTTTACATGACCAGGGTGTGGGGCGATTTACCCTTGCAGCTTACTGCCACCACTACTGCCGATCAGGCAAAATATATTGGAAGAACGGATGCCGCCACTATATTAAAACAAATTATTGCCGACGCGCAAAAAGCATCATCGCTACTTAGCTGGGAAAGTTTGACTAATTATGCACGGCGCAGGGCAAGTAAAGGCGCTGCACTGGCATTACTGGCGCATGCCACGGCCTGGCAAAATGACTACGCTAATACGGTACGCTATACAGATTCATTGATCAGCAGGACCGATCTGCTTCATTTGCAGCCTCGGGGTTCCATACGGCAGGTGTTTAAAAATACCGATGAGCCCGAAAATATTTTTGTCATCTCTTCAAAAAATTCAGAAAATGAGGCAAGTGAATGGACAGAGTTTTCATTTTCGGCAACTATTGCTTTTATCACGGTTAGTAATGGTTACATCGCAAATATGCCTATGAGTGTACCTCAGTATTATCCCCCAAAATCAAAGATAGATATCTTATATGGGGCCGATACTACTGATACCCGTAAAGGTGAATTTTTTAAAGCAAGCCCTTTTGGTGATATAAATAAGCCTTCGTTGGTTAAATACTCCGATATAGCTTATCAAAACCCTTCAACCAAGTCCGATCCGCGTTCTGAAAGCAATTTGATCGTATTCAGACTGGCCGATATGATCTTATTAAAAGCCGAAGCTTTAAATGCGCTAAGCAGAGATGGCGAGGCCCTTACATCTGTAAATACGGTAAGGGCCAGGGCCGGTGCAGCTCCTTTAGCAAGTTCAGGGTTGGCACTGAAAAAAAACATTCTGGAAGAGAGACAGCGGGAGCTAATCGGAGAGGGCCATAATTATTTTGATATCATAAGGAACAGTTTTCAAATGGATAAAGGCGGTCCTAATTATTTTACTCAATTAACACCTTGGGCAATGTCTGTTGAGCGGTTTAAACAAAAAGGGTACCTGTGGCCAATTCACAATAGTATTTTAAATGCCAACCGCTTAATTAATCAAAATCCATGGTGGATGGGAAAATATTAATTCAATACTCAAAACTAACACAACATGAAAAAAATGATATATATACCTATTGCCTCACTTATAATGATGCTGGCAATCAATTCCTGTAAAAAGGATCCTGTTATTGATGGAGGCCTTTCCGTTGCAAAGGTAAATATGAGCACTTATGACTTTCTGAAATCAAACAACAAGAATATGTTTGATACCACATTACTGATCATTGATAAAGCCGGGATGAAAGATATAATCAATGGACCGGGTACCTTCTTTGTTCCGGATGATTATTCCATTGCTAATTATTTATCGTCTAAACAAACCGAAATACGAAAAATTGATGAAAGGAATAATTTCACACTTGATACCTTATTTAAGTATTACTCAGCCCAAATGCTTAAAGATTCTATGGGCATTTATTTCTTCCCGACCAAACTTTCCAGGGATGAACTTTCTGCAACCGGGGCCTTGTATCAAACCAGTACACCTAATATCAAATTGATGATTTCATTAGAGGAGAATGCTGACGATTACCAAGTGGGAGGTGTTATATCAACCAAACCAAAATACATTTATTTAACAAAAATCAGGGGGGAAAAGGACCTGGTAAACAGTAATGGAACTGCCTCTGATCCGTCAGGCAATCCACAAAAACTGGATATTAAGGTTTTATGCCAAACAACCGGTATTATAACCAATAATGGTATTGTGCATGTATTATCCAACCAGCACATCTGGACATTTAAACAATAATTTCTCTTTAATTCTTAAATATAATGAAGAAATATATAAAACTATTAAACCTGGTACTGTTTGCGGTAGCCGGTATATTAAGCTGTAAAAAAACAGCCCCTGGTTTTTTAAGTGACAATGTGCGCTATTCTGCTGACCCTCTTGTAGTTAACCAGGGCGTATTCCTCATTTCAAACGGAATAATACCAGATAACTCTACTCCGCCTTTTAAAATCACTTTATTAAACGTACGTAATATGACCACGGGTGCAAGAGAAGAAACCTTTTTTAAGGAATACGATGTACCTGTTTGGAAAACAGCTTATGATCCGATAACTGACACAACCTTAGATCTGATCAACAAAAAAAGGGCCTTTGAAAAGAAAGTTCCATTCTCTGTTTTGGAAAAAAGTGGACAATTCCTGTTTACACAAGCAACAGAGAACGTGCCTCCGGGTCAATACCTGATTGATATAAAAATTGAAAACCCGCATGGTACTAAAACTTATATGGGGGTATGCAAGGTGATTCTCAATCCTATTGTACAATATGAATATGTGAATACACCTTATTTTATTGCCCTGCCTGCAAATAGTGAAACAGGTATACGATTTGCATATGACGATCAATGGATTGATGCAGACAAAGGACAATCAACAACCATTACACTTAATATTAAAAGAGTTGCGGCGAGCCCAAATCAGATAGTTTTAAAAGTTCTGGATAAAAATGGGGCCGTTTTCCCGGGCGCTGCATTGGAAAGAAGGCCCAGCGGTAACAGCTTTTTAAAAACCCTATCAACATTTGCTTATAAAACAACGGTAACCGATACCGCGGTATTATATGATTATGCGCAAACAAGATTTCCTGATGTCTATTGGGATTCACAAAGCAATGGATTGAACTGCTATTACCGCATATATGATAAATACATTGCCTCAATCGATACTGCCGACAGTAAAAATTGGAATCCTCCGGGTCAAATTCCTTATGGTACCTGGAATAAACAACCTGTTAAACTAAATATCAGATTTAACACTAAAATAAATCAGCCGGGTAAGTACATCTATGAGCTACGGTTAAAGGCTACAAAAAAGTAAATTACAAAATGATAAGGGTGCCTTTAACCGGGCACCCTTTCATACAGAGGCTAGGTGTTCAAAGTATTCCCGCTCATAGGTGCATTCACTCGCGCAAACACATTACTTATACTTCAATCACTTGCAGCCAATCAGTATAGTTACAAATAATAACAGCTAATCGATACGGGAACTCCCAAGGTCCGGCACTCTTCGGAAGTTATCGTCAACAGTTGTATAGAACAGCGTATTTATAAATGCTCACCTTTTCCGGTTTAATGAAAATTTCGACCTTTATGAAAAGCACCTTCGGTAGTTATCGCCGGAGCCTTGGAGCGCCCATCATAATTGATAGGCTGGGTAGTCTCGTCACTACGCATCAGGGTTTGCGGCAGATCGATTTCGGTTAAACTACGCAACAAGATAGTGAGATTAAAACATTGGCGTACAACCAGGTGAGTTACCCCATCAGCTATTTGGAGTTTACCCGCCACCATTAATAATTTAGACTGGATGATCTCCTTACGATATTGATCAAACAACGTCTGCCAGACCACCAGGTTAGCCGAGCCCGTTTCATCTTCAAGTGTCATAAACAGTATACCCTTAGCTGTTCCCGGCCTTTGCCGAACGGTAATTAATCCTGCGAGTCGTACAAAATCACCGTCTTTATACCGCACCAAATCCCTTATTCTTACATTATGCAGATTGCTTAACTGTTTCCGCAATAACCCTACCGGATGATGTTTTAAGGAAAGTCCTGTCGAAATATAATCCTGCACCACATGTTCCCCGCGTGTCAGCAGCGGTAAGGGAACTTTATCCTCCATCGCTGTTTCTGAAACCTGCCCATCAAATAAGCCAACAGGCCGGTCAGCCAGGGCAGATACTTCCCAAAGTGCCATACGGCGGTCTGCGCCAATGGAGCGGAATGCATCGGCGTCGGCCAGTTTTTCCAAAGCGGCTTCCGGCACACCCACCGCCCGTAATTGGTCAACATGCCGGTAACCCGCTTTACGCATACCTACCAATAACATCATATCCTCTTCCCGTAATCCTTTAACCTGTCTGAAACCCAGACGAACGGCATGGTATTTACTACCCTTACTTTCCAGGGTATTATCCCATTCGGAAAAGTTGATATCTACGGGTAAGACCTGCACCTGATGATTGCGGGCATCCTGTACAATCTGCGCCGGTTGATAAAACCCCATCGGTTGGCTATTGAGTAGCGCCGCGCAAAATACGTCCGGGTAATAACACTTCAACCAGGAGGAGATATAAACTAACAAAGCGAAGGAAGCAGCATGACTTTCAGGAAAACCATACCCTTCAAAGCCCTGCAGCTGCTTAAATATCCTCCGAGAGAAATCCTCTTCGTAGCCCCTCGCCATCATACCCTCCACCAATTTCTTTTCATATAAATGCAGCTTGCCATTGGCTTTAAAAGAAGCCATACTACGACGCAGCTGATCAGCCTCGGCTGGCGTAAAACCTCCGGCTACAATGGCTATCTCCATCGCCTGCTCCTGAAAAAGCGGAACACCCAGCGTACGTTTTAAAATTTCTTCCAATTCTGGTTTAGGATATTCTGGTAACTCTTCTTTGTTACGCCGCCGCAGGTATGGATGCACCATATCGCCTTGAATAGGCCCAGGCCGCACGATGGCGACTTCGATCACCAGGTCATAGAACTCCCGCGGCTTAAGGCGGGGAAGCATAGACATCTGCGCACGGCTTTCGATCTGAAACACGCCAATCGTATCTGCCCGGCAGATCATATCGTAAACCAGGGGATCATCCTGTGGTACGTTAGCTAAAGTAAGTTTACGGCTGTAATGCTTTAATACCAGGTCAAATGCCTTACGGATCATAGTCAGCATCCCCAAACCCAACACATCAACCTTCAGGATCTGCAGGTCCTCCAGATCATCTTTGTTCCATTCCACTTGCGTCCTGTTCTCCATCCGGGCATTGAGGACAGGACAAAGGTCAGATAAACGTCCTTCAGTGATCACAAACCCACCTGTATGCTGGCCTAATTGCCGGGGAAAGCCAATCAGTTCACTAGTAAGCTGCAATACTTTCAGTATCAGTGGATCTTTGGGGTTCAGTCCCTGCTCACGAAGCCGGTTTTCATCAAAACCTTCTTCGCTGAAACTCCAGATCGTTCCGCCAATACGTTTGATGGTATCCTCCGATAAGCCCATGGCTTTCCCCACATCGCGTATGGCGCCCTTATGTCTTTCCTGCGTAACCGTCGCTACGATAGCTGCCCGGTCCCGCCCGTAATCGTTATAGATAAACTGGATAATTTCTTCCCGCCGTTCATGCTCAAAGTCTACATCGATATCGGGCCATTCATCACGCGCATCCGACATAAAACGGGAGAACAGTAAGCGGGATTTGGCCGGATTTACCGCTGTAATACCCAAACAAAAACAAACCGTAGAATTCGCGGCCGAACCTCGTCCCTGGTGTAGGATACCCAGATCTTCTGCTTCCTGGGTGTAATGATACACGCGCAGGAAATACCAGGCCAGCCGGCGTTTCTCAATAAAGTCTAGTTCAAACGCGATCTGTTGTCTATGTTTTTCAGGAACAGGTTCCCCAAACCGTTCTTTAGCGCCGTCCCAGGTCAGTTTAGCCAGCCGCTGTTGTGAACTTAGCCCTTCTACTACCTGGTCCTCCGGCGTGATATATTTGAGTTCATCCAATGAAAAATTGCAGGCATCCGAGATCACACGGGTATTTTCCAGCGCCTGTGGATAAACCCGGAATAAGCGGGTGATTTCTTGCTTTTCCTTCAAAAAGCGCTCTGCATTGGGATACAATTTAAAGCCTGCTGTATGGATAGTACATTTTTTGCGGATGCAAGTCAACACATCCTGTAACTCCCGCCGCGCCGGAGTATGATAAAACACATCACCGGTAGCCACCAGGGGTACACCTGTTTCCGCCAGTCGGAATAGCCGTTTGGCATCCTGCCCCTGGTAATTAAAAGAAGCGGCCAAATACAGGGATCCACCAAAATGTTTCCTGTATTCTGACAAATCAGCCAGAAAGCCGGCATCCAGTTCAAAATTACTATTTAAGCTGTCCGGTGGTACCACCACCCATAAAATACCCTCACGGTATTGATAGATATCAGCTTTATACAATTCACATTGTCCTTTTTCTGTCCGCAGGTTGCCCAATGTTAATAATGCAGACAACCGGCCGTAAGCTGCTATATCAGTGGGATAAGCCAGTAAACTGGCGCCATCCATCAAATCCAGCCGACTGGCGGGAATAAAACGGATACCGGCTGCTTTCGCCGCCACATGCGCCCGAACGATGCCAGCCAATGAGTTCCGGTCGGTAACCGCGATAGCCGAATAGCCTAGAACTGCTGCCTGTTCTATCAATTCATGCGGGTGCGAACCTCCGCGCAGGAAGCTAAAATTCGAGGTAACCTGTAATTCCGCATAAATCATGTTTATTCATTTTAAGCAAAATAGCCATGTAAATACCATTGCGCATCACCACCATCATAATGTCCCGAGCGGAACAGCCAGTAACGCTGCCCTTCACTGTCTTCTACCACATAATAATCCCGGTGCTCTCCGCTGTCCTGCCACCATTCCCTCCCTATCCGTTCCGGGCCATCGGCTTTGGTGATACTATGCCTTTTGCCTTTATGAATAAACCATTTGGGAGGATTGTCCGGCACCAGCGCCATCACCTCAATCATTTCGGGTGGCGTCAGTAAGCGCATGGGCCGCATTTGCCTGGGCCAGGCGATTTGCGGCTCTTCGGTTATGGAGGTGGCTAATCTGACGGAGCGTTCCGGCCAGTAATGTTCCGCAGGTAAAAATCGCTGGATGGCCTGCGCACCTATTCGGCAAGCTACCCGGTCAAGCAATTCCACCAATGCCGTATCTGCCAGGCCTTTATCCAAAGCCCAGAGCTGCTCTTGCGGGGCATCCATTTCTTCTACTTGAGGTACCTCCAGCACAAACAGCTCGATTCCCAAGGCCGGCTCAATCCTGGCGACCTGCAGCTGAAACAGTTTTAACAAATGCGAAACGCTGTGCGAGCCACGGTTTGTACTGATATCCGTTTGAACCATTTTACCATCAACCCGGACACACTTCAGCACGGCCTTGCGCACGCCTTTACCTTCCGCCTTTAGGCGCTGACAGATCTCGGTCAATAATTTTTCGATAGCGATCTCAATACCCGACGCGTTACGGATCGGCTCCAGGCAAGGTAGCCGTTCGACATAAGGTACTGGTGGCACCAACGGATTCAGGTATTCATCTGCCCTGCCCAGGGCCTGATCCAATCTTAACAACAAACTTTTTCCAAAACGCCGCCTCAAAGCCGAAACCGGCAAGTCCAGTAAGGGTCCGATGGTACGGAAACCTAATTTTTGCAGCCGTTCCAATATTTCAGGCTCTAATCGTAATGCTGCGGAAGGCAAACCAGCTATCGCTCTTCCCTGCATTTCGGACAGAACGATTGGTGAAACCCGTGCAAACCGCGATACAGCCCAGGCTGCACCGGCCGTGTCGGCAATTGCCGCACGCGCATCAAAGCCCGCATTGCGCAGTTTCAAAATCACCTCTTTCAGGTAACCACGTTCATCTTCCCAAAGATGGGTACAGCCTGAAATATCCAGTAGTAATCCGTCCGGCAGATCAACAGAAACGATGGGTGTATAACGAATACACCATAAACCCAGCAGTCGTAATAATTTAGCGGCTTTCCCGGGAGTGTCATCAACGGCCAACAACTCAGGAACCGCGGCCCGCGCGTCCGCTACCGCCATGCCCCGGAAAGCACCTTGTTGCTCCGCCAAAGGACTGACCCCGGTAATAACCATCCGGTTCTTGACCGGCGTAACCAATACGAAGGGCAATTCTTTTAACTCAGGCCGACGGAGCGCCAACCAGTCCGTCAGTAAATGCCGGAACCAGATTGCCATAAAACGTTTTTGCATCGCTCACCCCACCTGCCTTTCTGCTAAAACCATATTTTCTTCAATTGTATTAAATCGCCCGTTTTTCCATTCCAGTACCCAGCTTCCAGTTTGCCCATTACGTACTTTTAAAAGTTCTACCCGCCAACGCAAAAAACCCACGCCGGGCAAGCCATTCAAATCAGCGCTGGGCAGGGGCTTCACCCGCCAGCGTGCAGCACAGGCTGTTGAACCCAATTGATCGGCGGCATTACGCAGCACAAAACCCGATACCCGGCTTTGTTCCACCGCCAGCTGCAACCGCCGCGACTGCTTGAAGTTCAATTCGCGAACCTCACAGATCACCGCTTTCAGTCCTGAACATTTCAACGCTTCTTCCATCACCCAAAGCGCCTCCTTATCTTTAGTCAGACTGATAAAGATGACACGGTCTGGTTCTACGCCGAAGATCGTCAGCGCAGGCGCGAACAAATGCCTGGCCCTGCCGATCCAGACACTCACCCCGCCCTGCCTCAGCAGAACGGATAAAATACCCGTCACTAAACCACCTCCAGCCGCGGCCTGCTCGCTGCTGCCGCAAACTAACTCATGCACCGCCCCCATTGGGAACACACCATTGGGAAAGGCCGCTTCGACGGGACCCAAACCGACCAGATCGCCCGCTCCCACCGATGGCGGTTTATAACCTTCCCATTGCAAAATATCTTTCTGCAGCCTTTCGATCAGCTCTTTTTTCGCGACGTACATATCCTGTAATTTGGAACAACAAAGCTATGCTAATATTTTTAGCATTTCATAGAAAACTTTTATATTTGTTTTATGAATGCCCGGATTACCCGAAAACGACAGCCTGATCAGTCGGTCATGCCCTTTTCGAATATGCCATGTGTCAATACGATCCTGATGTATCATTTATATATGACTTATGACAATGGTTCCTGGGTAGAATTTATTAGAGAAACAGGCTCACCAGGCCTTATGATAACCATGGATTGATCGTCAAAGAACGCAGATAGCAATCCGGCAAATCTATTTAATACAGTATGGGGTTTTATGGAACAGTTGAGTTTTTTTACTGAGGCAGGTCAGAGTAAGGGGCTGCCTGATGAATTATTGGAATACAGGGCAGGGTTTATTGATCCGATCGCCAGCGACGAACTGCTGCAAAAGTTCATTACGGAAATACCCTGGAAGCAAAGTAGGCAAAAAATGTGGGATAAGGAGTATCTCACACCTAGGTTAACTTCCTGGCATGGGGATGTAGGTACTGATTATTCGGTATCAGGGAGAATTTCCAATCCCAATCCCTGGACACCGGAGCTCCGTTATATTAAATCATTAGTCGAACCATTAGCTGGCATTCAGTTTAACAGTGTGTTGTTAAATTATTATCGCGATGGTAATGATTCCGTAGCCTGGCATAGCGACCGGGAAAGCGTTTTAGGAAAGCATCCTATTATTGCCTCCGTAAGTTTCGGGCAGGTGCGCAGCTTTGACATCCGAAACAAGACAGATCATGCCGAGCATTATTCCGTAAGGCTGGAGCATGGCTCTTTCCTGCTGATGAAAGCCGGTTTACAGGAACAATGGGAACATCGTATCGCTAAATCAATTAAACCAATGAAGGCACGCATCAATTTAACTTTTAGAGTAGTGATCTGAGATCTTAATTATATTTACCGTATGAACGAACTGCTTAACAGAAAGAGCCTCTGCGCATATATTCCCCTAATTGTCGGTATCTTATAATCTTAAATTATTTCACTGTTACGTATTCGTAACGCATTTGATCTTGCATCACCATGGTTATGTACAAAGGGTTGTAAAGCGACCTGATTATCCCAAACCAGGGAGCAGGCCACTGTTATTTTTCTGCTCAATATTTATACTCTAACCGAACCAACTGCATTATTTCCTGAAGATGTGCTGCATTGGCAGATACATAGTCGGGGTTCAACATTACAGGGTGCGCTCCTTTACCCTGATAAATTAAATAACCATTATGAGTACTGTCTTCCCAGTTCCTGTTTTTGGAGGCGGTATCAAGCGTTTCCTCACACTTGACCTGATGGATCCGTGTGTTGATCAATCCTTCATCCATTTTATCGTTCATGAATTTCGAATAATTAAACATTTTGTCCAGCGCTCTTTCCCGAATCGTTTTAAGATATTCTCCATCTATCCCAAACATCGACAGATCAATATTCTGCATTTGCAGATCGGCTGAACTTTTCAGTTCCTCATCTGTTTTATTATCCGCATCCCATCGTTTATAGCTATCAATTAAAATCAGGTCTGATACTTCCAGTTCTTTTGTTTCCAGGTATTTAGCTACTTCAAAAGCAAAATTACCGCCTACGGAATAACCCAGTAAAACAAAAGGTTGATTGGGCTGCAGTTCATTCATTATTTGAAGATATTGTTCCATTCTGTCGTCGCGTTCTATAAAATGAAAACAGCATAGCGTATAGTCTGGCAGGTAGTCTGCAAGAACAGTATATAAAAAAGAATACCCAATAAATGGCGGGAAGCAAAAGATAATCTGTTGGCATCCAGGGTTTATTACAGAATAAGGCAATTCCTCTTCCATTTTGTCGAGAGCTTCGCTTACCCGGATGTGTTCCGCCAGTTCTTTTACAGAGGCATATTTAAAAGCAGTTGCCAGGGGAAGATCAATATTTAATTCCCGTTTAACCTTGTTTAATACCTGGATCAGTTTAATAGAATTGCCACCCAGTTCAAAAAAATTATCAGATACTCCGATACGATCCACATTTAAAACGTCTTCCCAAATGCTTACCAGGCTTTTTTGAATAGCGCCAATCGCCTCTTCATAGATGCGTACGGGCATAAATTGATTTGGGGCCAATGACTCTAATGCTTTTCTATCTATCTTACCGCTGCTTGTAAGAGGTATAGCAGGCAGATGAATACAAAAGTCGGGTATCATATAATTGGGCAGGTAGTTGGCAAGGAAAGCCTTTAATTCTGCGTTATGATGCTCTTTGTCGGCATTATAGAAAACAACCAGTTGCTTTTCCCTGTTGGCTTCGGTCAAAATAGCGGCTGCCATTTTAACTCCCTCCAATTTGAGTAAGGTATTTTCAATCTCACCTAACTCAACACGATAGCCTCTTAATTTTACCTGGTTATCCATCCGTCCTATATACTCGATACGGCCATCCGGTAACCACCGGCCCAGATCTCCTGTTTTATAAATCCGATCAGCCGAAAACCGCGGATCCCTGAAAAACTTTTCAGCAGTTAGCCCTTCATTATTAAAATAACCCCGCCCAACACCCGGGCCCGAAATGCATATCTCTCCCGGGATATTTATGGGTTGCAGATTGCCATGTGGGCTTAAAATGAGGATCTGTTCGTCGACCAAAGGTTTACCAATGGTGATCCTATCGTTTATTATTTCTGCCGCGGTGCTCCAGATACAGGTTTCTGTAGGACCGTAAACATTGAATATCCGGGTTTTATCAAAGTTTTTCAGCGTTTGGAATAGCTCCATAGGCATAGCCTCGCCGCCAATTAACAAAGTTTTAATGCCCGATATAAATCCAGTCCCGAGGGTATGCTGCAAGAGTAAAAAACGGGAAGGAGTTAATTGTAACACATTTATTTGCTGCTGTTTGATCAGGTGGCCTATCTTTTCAAAATCGTTAACCTCCATATCATCTGCAAGCACCACGCTTACCCCTGCAAGCAAGCTGCATAATATTTCCAGTACAGCAATATCAAAAGTGATATTGGTAACAGCCAGAATTTTATCACCAGGTATTATCCCGAAAACGGGTTCAAGATTTTGTGTAAACGAAACCACATTGCCTTGTTCTATCATCACTCCTTTTGGAGCGCCCGTTGAACCCGAAGTATAGGTTATATAAGCCAGATCCGAAGAGGTGATCGCAACATCGTTGATCTGAAAATGACCTGCCTCTACTTTTTCTTTAAGAGTGTTAAATACGGGTATATCATAATCCGATTGCTGATCAGTAACGATCAAACTGCACTCACTGTTATCAAGGATATAATTGATGCGTTGTTGCGGAAAAAATGGGTCAATTGGAATATAAGCGCCCCCTGCTTTTAGTATGGCCAGCAAGGTTACCGGCAGGTTTAATGTCCGTTGTAACATAACGGCCACTTTGCTGCCTGCTTTTATGGTATAAGTATTTTGCAAATGAGCGGCTAATGCCGAAGCCCGCTGATCCAGTTCTTCAAATGTTAAATGCTCATTAGCTGTTTCTATGGCAATGCGTGTTTTATATCGCAATACCTGATCACTCCACAAGCCATGAATGGTTTGGGGTGTACTTTTACCGGCGATGCCGCCGAATTGGGTTAATACCCGTGTCTCTTGTTGATCAGGCAAACGAATCTGCTGTAAAGGAATTTCCGGGTTTACTAAAACCTGATTTATAATATTGATAAAGTGTACGGCCAATCGCTGTATATGGGCTGCGGTAAACAAGGCGGTATTATAATTAATCAGGAACCGGATATTTTCCTGTAGTTGAATAGTTTCAAATGTAAGATCAAATTTGGCAACGGCAACATTTAACGGATAAGCACTAAACTTTAATTCCTGCTCTTCGGGCTCTGGTTTAGGGCCCATAAATAAAAACATGGTATCAAATAATGGGTTGCGGCTGGTGTCTCTTTTCAATTGAAGAGATTCAACCAGCTCCTCAAATGGATAATCCTGGTTTTCATAGGCAGCCAGCGCATTTTCTTTTACATCGTTAAGGAATGTTTCAAATTTTTTTTCGGCTTCAGGGTAATTTCTGAGTGCCAATGTGTTTACAAACATACCCATCAGTGGTTCCAGATCGGCATGGGTACGACCCGCTACCGGAGAACCAACAATGATATCTTCCTGCGAGGTATATTTTGAAAGCAGAATATTATATACCGCAAGCATAAACATATTAAGGGTAACCTTTTTTTCGCTGATAAAAGCAGATATGCGCCCTACGGTATTGATATCAAGGTCAAACTGATAGTTCCTTCCTTCAAAGGTTTGAACTAATGGACGGGGGAAATCAGCAGGCAGATCCAACTGAGGCAGGGCACCTTCAAATTGCTTCTTCCAGAAATGTTTTTGTTGTTCAATAGCAGCGGTATTAAAAAATGATTGCTGCCAAGCTGCATAGTCTTTATATTGTATAATAAGTTCAGGAAATTGGTGGCCATAATATATCTGCCATAATTCGCTGAAAAAGATATCTAATGAAACCCCATCAGCAATAATATGGTGCATATCAAACATCACCAGATGTCTGTCGTCAGATACTTTAACTACCTGCGCCCGGAATAAGGGAGCCTGGTCAAGCTCAAATTTCCTGATGAAGCTTTTGACCAATTCTTCAGCATCTTCTTCAATACCTTGCATATACTTTAACCGAAAAACAATCTCGTCATGCACAATTTGCACCGGTTCATCATTCACCATACGGAATGAGGTTCTTAAAGTTTCGTGCCTGTTTACTAGGATTTGAAAACTATGTTCCAGTTTTTGCACATTAAGGTCACCCTCAACCCAAAATGCGGCGTACATGTTATAGCTTGTTTCAGCTCCCTGAAAATGGCTCATCACAAAGATCCTTTTCTGGGCTGATGAAAGAGGGTAATGTGGCTGTTTGGCTATTGGGTTAATCGAAATGAACCGTAAGCCCGATGCGCTGCTTAGATATCCAGCCAACGTTTTTACTGTGGGGTTATTGAAAACATCTTTTAAGGAAACCTCTATATGAAATGCCTTTTGTATCCGTGAAACCAGTACCAGCGCCTTTAAGGAATGTCCGCCTGATTCAAAGAAATTTTGAGTTATGCCCATTTCATCTACTTCCAGCACATCTTTCCATATCTTCAATAGTGCTTCTTCCATTTCACTTTCGGGGGCAACCATAGCTGCATCTGTAACTGATGCAATTGGCTGTGGCAATGCCTTTTTATCGATTTTGCCGTTATTGGTGAGCGAAAAGCGATCCATTTGGATCAAATAGGCCGGTATCATGAATGAAGGCAACCGGGCTGTTAAAAATGCTTTTAGCTCAACAACATTAATGGATTGGGGGGATGTAAAATAAGCTGCTAAAGCTTGGGTTCCGGACTTACTTTCTATAACAGCGGTTACTGCTTCTTTGATGTCCGGGTGATCAAGCAGTATGACTTCTATTTCGCCCGGTTCTATGCGGTAGCCGTTAATTTTCAGCTGTTCATCCTTGCGTCCATAAAAGATCATATTACCATCGGGCTGCCACTTGCCCATATCCCCGGATCTGTATATCCGTTCATTTGAAAGCGAGGCTACGGTACAGAATTTTTGGTCAGTGAGTTCCGGCTGATTCGAATAACCGGTAGCCAGGCCTGCACCAGCAATACATATCTCGCCCATGATGCCCGGTGGGCAAAGCTGGTTGTCATTATCCAGCAGATAGATCCTGGTATTATCAATAGGTTTACCGATAGGTACCGTTGTAAATGGATCTTGCGGATCAAATGGATAGATCATACAGCCCACTGTGGCTTCGGTTGGCCCGTATTCGTTAAAGAGGGTGATTTCACCGCCGAACTTTTGATAGATATCTGCAGATATCCGGCTATCCAGAGTCTCGCCGCCCACTATCAATGCTCTGAGCCTGTTATTAGGTTGCCTGGGAAAAGGTTCTATATTGTTCAGGATATTTAAATGCGCGGGGGTGAGTTTTATAACATCAACCCGGTTATCGGCAATGACCTTTTCAATCAGTAAGCCTTCTTCCCCCCCGTTGTAAATCACAATTTCATTACCGGTGCTCAAGGGCATAAATATCGAGGTTAAGGTAAGATCAAATGAAAGGGAAGTAAACAAAGGCATAGCGCCAGGTTGTCCTTTCAGATAATATGAATTGGCCCAGCTGATATAGTTTACGATGGAACCATGGTCAATCATAACGCCTTTGGGTTTTCCGGTTGATCCAGAGGTGTAGATGATATAGGCATGGTCATTTGCAGAAACCTTAGGCAATTCAGGATTTTTACTGATCAGTTTTGTATTTGGATCTATTATCCTGATTTGTTTTTTTGCGATCAGTGCGGCTACAGGTTCGGTAATATCCGTGGTTTGCAAAAGATAAGCGCAGGCAGTGTCTTCCAGCACAAAAGCTATACGTTCAAGTGGATAGTTGGGATCAACCGGTAAGTACACGCCACCGGCCTTTAATATGGCCAGTAGGTTAATGATCAATTGCTCATTTCGTGTTGCAAGCACGGCAACCACGTCTCCTTTTTGTAAACCGCTGTTTATTAAAATAACGGCCAACTCATTTGATTTTTTATTTAACTCCGTATATGAGGAGGTATAACCATTACAAGAAACGGCGATAGCATCTGGTACTATGGCAGCCTGTTCTTCAAACATTTGATGAATGGTATGGTAGGTAACCGCCTTTTGCGTGTTGTTAATTGCAGATAACAGATGCTTTTGGTCACTGTTATCCATTAAACAAATGCTGCCAATAGATTTTCCGGGCGACTGGACTGCTTCTGTTAAAATATGAAGATAATGCCTGCCCATTTGTTCGATGGTTGATCTTTTAAACAGGTCTTTGGAAAAGTTAAAAGCCACTATCAATTCGTCACCGGCTTCCTGTACCTCTACGGAAAGATCAAACTTGGCGCCGCTATTATTGATATTTAGGGCCTTTACAATAAATCCGGGCATTTGTAGTTCCTCCAAGCCAATGTTCTGATAGGCAAACAGGGTATCAAAAAGGGGATTTCGGTTAGGCGTTCTTTCTGCCTCAATACTTTCTATTATTTCCTCCAAAGGATATAACTGATTATCCAGGGCCTTAAAAAAGCTGTCTTTAAGCTGAAGCAATAAATCAGCGAATGACCATTCCGGCTCTAACTGGTTTCTTATCGGAAGGGGGTTCACAAACATGCCAATGATGCTATCAAGATCAGGATGTACGCGTCCGGCAACGGGTGTGCCCACTATTATATTCTTTTGTCCGGAATATTTATACAGCAGTATTTTATACGCGGCAAAAGTTAGCAGAAAAAGCGTGCTTGCCTGGTCATTAGCCGTTTTTCGCAAAGTAGATACCTTGACTTTATCAATAGTAAAGAAAACATTTTCCCCATCAAACGTTGGTTCGTTTGGCCGCGGATAGTCGGAAGGAAATTCGGCAGATTTCTGCTTGTCGGCAAAAGTATTAAGCCAGTAATTTTTTTGCTGTTCAAAGGCCGATGTTTTCCGGTACTGGTCAAGCCAGTATGCGTAATCTTTATATTGAATTTTTAATGGCGACAACGATTGTCCTCGGTGCACATTAGCAAATTCAGTTAAAAACAAGCCTATGGACATGCCATCGGATATGATATGGTGCATATCCATAAGCAGAACGAACTCGTCAACCGCTTTCTGTATAAAAAATACCCTTAACAGTGGCGCATGGCTCAAATCAAAGTGACGGATCAGATTGAGTATCTGCCGCTCAGGATTGTTATCAACGGCTTGTATGACTGATAGTTCAAACGGAACTTCTTTGTATATTTCCTGAACAACAACCCCATCAATAACCGTAAAGCTGGTTCTGAATGCTTCCTGGTGTTCGATGATCTCTTTAAAAACTTTTTCAAGCTTGTTTACATCAACAGTACCCTTAAACTCGAATGCCAGGGGCATATTGTAATTGGTTACTTCTTTATTTAAAAGATAACTCAGGTATAATCTTCTTTGAGCCGATGAGGCAGGATAGCGATCTGACACCGGAGCCTGATGGATCTGAAATTGAACCGATCTTTCTGCTTTTTCAATATATGCGGCGAGGCGTTTGATGGACCCACAGGTAAATATTTGCCTGAAGGGAACTTCTACATGAAACTCCTGCAGAATAATGGAAATAAGCCTGGCCACTTTCAAGGAATGACCACCTAATTCAAAAAAGTTTTCATGCACACCAATTCGGCGAACATTTAACAGTTCTTGCCATATGGATACCAGTTTCTCTTCTGTCTCGTTGGAGGATAAGTCATGGGCCCCAATAACTTTTTCCACACTTTCCGGGCGGGGTAGTTTTCTCCTGTCGGTTTTTCCATTGGCGGTAACGGGAATCTGTTCAATGGCCACAAACCGGGGAGGCACCATATACTCGGGTAACAGTTTTGATAAATAACTTCGAAGTTCGGATGTCGCGACTTCTGATAATGGCACAAAATAGGCGCATAAATATTTGCTTCCCATCTCATCGTCAAAGGCGCATACAACAGCTTCTTTTATTTGGGGATGGTTTACCAGAACAGATTCTATTTCGCCAAGTTCTACCCGATAGCCGCGTATCTTGACCTGGTTATCTTTTCGGCCAATAAAAATGATATTGCCTTCCGGCGTCCATTTAGCTAAATCGCCGGTTTTAAACATTTTTTCGCCCTTGTGAAAAGGATCATCTATAAATTTGAGCGTATTTAATTCACTGTTATTTAGATAACCGTGCGATACGCCATCCCCTGCAACACACACCTCCCCCGGTACCCCTGCCGGAAGGGGTTCAAGGGCATTATTCAATATGTATATCCGGTAATTGGGAATGGGAGTTCCGATAGAAACATTTTCACCTACAGGGATTTGTGGTTTATAATTTAATGCGCTGCAGATAACGGTTGTTTCTGTTGGCCCGTAGGCATTAACAATATCAATGTCCTTTATTAATGTACAGTAATCATAAAGCAAAGTATCCTTAATGGCTTCAACGCCAACAAATAATTTATTGAGTTTAATTGCAGAACCAAAGGGCTTTAAATCACGATGAAGATCTTTTAATAATACAGGAGGTACATAAGCAAACGTAATGTTTTCCTGTACAATAAAAGTGGCCAGTTTGGTGGTATCAAAAAGATATTCCGTATCCAGGATAACCAGTGTTGATCCGCTTGTTAAGGCCATATAGATCTCGCCCACGCTTGCGTCAAAGGCAATATTGGCCAGGGCAAGGCAGCGGTCATTTGTATTAAAGCCGGTGGCATATAAGTTTTTGAATGCCAGCACCAGGTTAACAAAGCCCTTGTGCAAAATAGTAATGCCTTTCGGCCTGCCGGTTGAGCCTGATGTGTAGATGATGTACGCCCGATCGTCGGGCGTATTTTTTATACTAAAATCAGCAACAGCTGTTGAGCCGGCTATATCATCCAACAGAATGATCTTATTTGCATGATCGACAAATAACTGGGGTTTTGAGGCCAGCACGTCTTTGGTGGTCAGGATGGTTTGAGCGGAGCTATCTTTCAAAATATAATCAATGCGTTCATCGGGAATATCTGCATCAATAGGTAAATAAGCAGCACCCGCTTTTAACACACCCAGCATTCCGGTGATCATATGTTCCGACCGGTTGCAGATCAATGCTACTACGTTATTGGTTTGAATGCCGTTGTCCCTTAATAGCTTGGCCAGCTGTAATGACCGTGATTGCAATCCTTGATAGGATATCTCAGTTCCGTTGAACCGAATTGCTGTTTGCTCCGGATTTTGCAATACCTGTTTTTCAAACATTTCTATAACAGACATATCCCTCTCTGCAAATTCGACCTCGGTACTATTGAACGTTTTTAGAATATTTCGCCTTTCATCTGTAGATAAAAGCGGAACTACGGCTATTTCTTCTGTGGGATTGTTGGCTATAAAAAACACAATATGCATCAGATGATTGCCCAGTTGGGAAATAAACCAATCAGCATAATTACCAGTGTATCCGATCTTTATTTCAAATGATTCGCCCGTTTTGTCAATAGCAAAGGAAAGCCTTGATTGTTCTTCAAATTCATTTTTACCGGTAAAAGGGATATAAGTAAACGAACAATTAAACAATGAAGATGTTGAGCCGTTATTGATGCTGAATTTTTCTTTGAACTTTTCAAAGGGATATATTTTATGATGGTTGGCTTCTTTTAGTTCCTTTTGTAAAGTAGAAAGTAAATGCCTGATATCGGCCTTTGCATCAATGTTCGTCTCTAAAAACAACGGGGCTATTATCGCTGACTCACCTGCCAATACAGGCGCCGGGCTTGCTATCAGCACATGTGCAGCATCTGTATATTGATGAATAAGAATATTTAATGCAGCAAGTAAAAACACATAGATTCCGGCATCCTTATCGTTACTTATTTTTTTTAAGATAGCAGCTGTTTCCCCGGGAAGTATGAACGACTGAAAATGTCTGGCCTGAGTGGAGCCAAGCATTGTTGTAGCTGCAATTTCTGAAGGTTCATATCGTCCGGTTTTTTCCAGCCAATAATCAATTGCAATTTTATGTTGGAGGGCGTTATCGTTATTCATTTCGGTAGATGGCGTTAGGGGGCTTTTTTAAATTCATTTAAAAATTGAACGAAATATCCAGATCATCAGGCTCGCTAACCATATCAGCGGCTATTTTAACAGATAGTTCATCAATTGTTTTATCAGGGCCTGCAAAAACACTATGCAATAAGGCGATGAATCTTTCTTTCATCAGCAAAATACTTTCTGCCTCAAACAGCGCAGTGTTATATTCAATTTTTACGGGCCAATTGTCTCTGCTTTCATTGATTTCCATCAGCAGATCAAATTGCGCTATCCCGGTATTGATGGGGTGGTCGGTGATGGTTACCTTATCCAGTCTGATCTCTGGTGAAGCAATATTCTGAAGTACGAACATCACATCGAATAATGAATTTCGTGAAGGGTCTTTTTTCAGGTTCAGTTTCTCAACCAATAAAACAAAAGGATAATCCTGATGCTCATACGCATTTAATGCGCCGGTTTTTACCTCATCCAGAAACTGTACAAATGTTTTTTCTTTGGCCGGGTTATTTCTTAATACCAGGGTATTTACAAACATGCCTACAACATTGTCCAGGCCATTATGTGAGCGGCCGGCAATAGGCGAACCTACCACAATATCTTCCTGATACGTGTATTTATATAGCAGGATATTATAAACCGCCAGTAAAAACATAAATGGCGTTACACCTGCTGCGGACGACATGGTCTGGATGTTTTTTACCTCATCGGCAGAAAGTTCGAAAAGTAATTTATCACCGTTAAAGGATTGGGTAGCTGGCCGGGGTTTGTCGGTTTGTAATTCTAATACTGGCACTCCTGTAGCAAACTGTTGCAGCCAAAACTGCTCATGCTGCCGCATAAAACCGTTTGCAAATAATTCCTGCTGCCATACCACAAAATCCTTGTATTGGATCTTCAATTCCGGGAGTTCCTCATGGTGATAAAGCTTCACCAATTCAGAGGTGATAACGGCGGATGAAACACCATCTGAAATAATGTGATGAATATCCAGCAGCAATAAATACTTGTTGGGTTTAATGGTTAACAGACCGACCCGAAGCAAGGGCGCTTGTGTCAGATCAAATGGTTGAAGAAACGCTTTGAATGCTTCATTCAGATCTCCGCTGCCCGTGACCGTTTGTATAGAGAAGGTAACTTCCTGATGCACCATTTGTACAGGCTGGGCATTTTCCTCGTGAAAGCTGGTTCGCATGCTTTCGTGTCGGCTGATCAATGTACGGAAAGCATTTTCTAATCGATCCACATCAAGTTGGCCTTCGAGCATCAGCGCAGTTGGCAAATTATAGGCCGTTGTATCCTCACTCATCTGGGCTATCAGCCATAAGCGTAGTTGTGCTTCGGATAAAGGATAATAAGCCTGTACAGGGGCGGGTTGTATTTCCTGATAAGACGCCTTTTGCGTACCATTAGCTATGAGCTCTTCTACACCCTTGGCCAGGCTCTTTACAGTAGCAAAAGTGAAAATATCTTTAAATACCAGCTTAATTCCAAACTCTTTTTCAATGATGGAAATAACTTTAGTTGCCATTAAAGAATGGCCACCCAGTTTAAAGAAATCGTCATCCAGGGAAAGCTCTTCCAGTTTTAAGGCATCTATCCAGATAGCTGCAATCCGTTTCTCCATAGCCGACCATCCCTCGTGAATAACAGCCTGATTTTTCTGGATGTTGATGGTGGTTTCAGGTTCTGTTTCAGAAATATGTTTTGGCACATCAAGAGAATCAAAATTTTCCGGTTTTAAAGGTTCTTTTAACCAACACCTTATTTTTTCAAAATGATAAGAAGGCAAGGCCACTTTCTTGCTATTTGATGGAGTGTAAAAGGTAGTCCAGTTGATAGGGAATTGCAATAAATACAGCGCTTGTATGATTTCGAGCGGGGAGTTTTCCAGATGAATAACGGAGTAAAGAAATTCTTTATCCGGATAATTTAACTGAAGCAAACCTCCCGATAAAGCACCTATTGGACCTAATTCAACAAATGCTACTTTACCGTCCTCTGTCTCCCTTTCAACCAGACTGATGAGTCTTTTATCCATGTCATTGGCCAGCGGTTCATCATCAGTGCATTGTTTGATGGCATCTTCCAGCGATAGTTCATTCAAAATGGTTGCTACTACCAGATCCCCTGTTCCAATGCCTAACAAATTCTCGGTGGTTATTCCCATTTTTTCTAAAAACCGGAACAATGCATATTGAAGTACAAACCGGTTGATAGCAGCATTTGCGACGGTGTAGTGTACTGCACATTCCTTAATGTATCTATTTAATTCGGGATGATTGTTTGACAGGGTTGTTAAAAGCAGATCACTTATGATAGAGTCACCGGAGAATATAAAGATCAATTTTTTTAGCGGTTTGGCCGTGATGATTTCCGGCCGCGTTTTAATTTTTCGGACTAATTCTTCCCGTGAAGAAGCAAGTATAGAAACGCGGTGTTGATAATGTTTGCGCCCCGTATTCAGCGTATAACTGATATCGGCTAAAGCCTTATCCTCATTTTGGATCATATATTTTGAAAAGGCTTCCAGATAAGTATTTAAACTACTGGCCGACTTTGCCGAGAAATTGAAAAGAAGCTCTCCGGGAAGATTATTTTTTAAATGAATAGCTGGTGCCTCCTCTAACAATACATGACAATTGGTTCCGCTAAGGCCGAAGGAACTTACACCCACTTTTCTCGGAAATGGAGCATCCCAGGTTTTATAGCCGGTATTAATATAGGTAACCGAGTTTTTAAAATCGATAAATGGGTTGGGTTTTTCAAAATGAACCGAGGGATATAGTTCCTGATATTGAAGGGATAATACCGCCTTGATTAAACCAGAAATACCGGCGGCTCCACCGGTATGCCCAATATTGCTTTTAATAGAAGATACTGCACAAAAATGTTTGTTGCCGGTAATGCCTTTGAATGCCTGGTCTATCCCGGCAATTTCAATGGGATCGCCCAATTTGGTACCACTACCATGGGCTTCTATATAGGTGATCGTAGCCGGATCGACCTTGCTTTTTTTCCATGCTTTTTGAATAACCTCGGCCTGGGCCTGGCTGCTGGGAGCAGTCAAACTTCCGGATAGCTGCGCATCCTGGTTCACTGCTGATCCTTTGATAACGGCATAAATAATATCATTATCTATCAGTGCTTTATCAAGCGGTTTTAATAACACACAACCTACAGCTTCGCCCGCTCCGGAGCCATCTGCATCAGCCGAAAAGCTCCTGGTTTTACCATCGGCCGACATGATTCCCAGATCAACAGTTCCGTTTTTTTCATCAGGGAATAAAATAAACCGTACACCGCATGCCAAAGCATAATCTGCATCGCCCATAAAAAGCTCATTGCAAGCCATGTGCACAGCCACCAGAGAGGATGAACAGGCCGTATCCACCATGGCAGCACTGCCTCTTAAATTAAAGAAACGGGATATCCTGCCTGCGGTAGTGGCGCTGGTTGTTCCGGTTACCAATGTGGGATCAAAGCGCTCAGCCAGTTGATAATAGTCCTGTACAGTGTCTCCTATGAACACAGCGGTTTCCGAGCCATTAAAAAAGTCAATATCATAACCGGCACTTTCCATGGCTTCATAAACAACCTCCATCAGTATGCGCTGGTGTGGGTCCATATTTTCAGCTTCGCCTTTAGAGATATTGAAAAACTTATGATCGAATTTATCTATATCTTCTATAAAGCCAATTCCCATAAACGCTTTGTTTAAAGCGAGGGAGGTAGCCGATTTTCTTTCAAAAGAGATCAGCCGTACGCTGTCCTTCCCCTGAATCAGATTTTGCCGAAACTCAGTTAAATTATTGGCTTCCGGAAACCTTCCTGAAATGCCTATGATCGCGATATCTTTCATTTTCCTATGGTAACTTTTATATACTCGGGGTATGCGATAAAATCAGTTAAAGGATGCACCAACAGCACACCACCATTCTCCAGCTTTCCCGCTTCTGCAAATCCTGCAAACTTGTAGGTAACGTACATCAGCCGGTTCCTGTCGGTTGGTAAAAACTCAGCGTGTAATTTTTTTTCGTTTTCTTTAGCCAGGTTCATGATGTAGTTTAACAATACACCACCTACGCCCCTTGACATTACCCTGCACGACATCAGTAGTAATTTCAACGTCCATATATCATTTTCACAGGCTACCATGGCTACGCCTATTTTGCCGTATGAGCCATATTTGTCTGTCAGTTCGGCCACAAAAAGATGATGATTTGCCGACTTGATCAATTGCTCCAGTTCGTCATAGGTATAGGCATAACCCGTGGCATTTAACTGATTGGTGCGCAGGGTGAGCTCCTCCACTCTCCGCAAGTCGTTTATTGATGCCGGTTGGATCAGAAAATCAAGCTGTAAGGATTCTAAAAACTGCCGATTGTTACCAATCTCCTGCTCTTCCTGGTTACGGATATCATCATCCTGATACATTTTACGACGCAAGGCCGATTCTTCAGTGATAAAACGAGGTTTAAACATCTCAGGAATGTTATCGATTTGATCAATGTCAAGGCAGGTAACCTGATCATAAACAAAGGATACTTCATCTCTTTCAAAAGGCTGGTCGTCTATAAATGCAATGGCATCCATGCCGATGTTCAGCTTTTCTTTTATTTTACCGATCGCATTTGATTTTAAGCCCCAGCCAATTTGCGGATACAAAAAGTACTCCCTGATACCGAAGCTTTCCAGCATATGAATAGCATCCTCAGGGTTGTTTTTACTGGCGATGGAATTGATGATGCCCCAGCTATCCAATGTTTTAATGATATCAACAATGCCCTGGCGCAATTCAAGCCGGTCGCCTTCCAAAAGAATGCCATGCCATATGGTATGGTCAAGATCCCATACCACGCATTTGATCACCTTCTTTTTCGGTGTTTTTTTTAATTCGGCTACTTCGCTTTTCATAATTGTTTTTTCATCCATATTTTAAACCTCCATTAACAAAGTGCTCCATGCGGCTACCGGACTGTTGTTCATGATCAATATCTTTTCCCCTTTTTGAAATATTCCCGATTCCATACCGGTTTGATAGTTCAGAAAAATATCCCCGGCTCCCAGGTGCCCATACTGGGTAAGATTCATAGCGCATATCGGGGAAATCCGGATATCAAAGGCCGATTGATAATATTCATATGCTCTTGATGAGATATTCTGTAACATAAAATGGCTGATGTCCTGTACCGAAAGTCCGTTGCGTTTTAAGATAGAATCGTTGATCTCCTTGAAGCGATTTTTACTTTCAATGGCCAGTTCAAAGCCATACTTTCTGATATCGCTGCACTCTTCTTTATATTGATCAAAGCTTTTACCACGATATTCCAGTTTAAACAGGTCCCAGTAATGCCCGTTTGTCTCTATATGCAGGTCTGTGATCTGGTGGTCATCTGTTCTGGAAATCAATGCTGCTACGCCACCGTCGCCCATAATGGTAACCGGGTAACGAAAACGGTAATTGGAAAATAACTTATTGCCATAACAGATCAGCACATTTGTGGCTTTACGGTTGGCAATCAAAAAATCTTTAGCAAGTTTTAAGGCCATCGAGCTATCTGCGCAACCCAGGTTGGATATGGCAAAGCTAAGTGCCTTATGTGCTTTGATATCATATTGTAAACGGGTTGCTTCTGAGCTGATAAAATGCTCGGGCATCCTGCTTTGTAAATAAATGATCAGGTCAATAGATGAGGCTTCTGTTCCGGTTTCCTGTAAGAGTTTTTCGCAGGCGCCTTTGGCTAATTCATAGCTGGTAATATCCCCGGAATCATAAATAGTATTTATGCCGCAGGTGTTAAAATAGACCAACTCACTCTCGCTCAGTGATTCCTTTTCCTGTAGGGTATTGATGGGCAACGGAGTGCCGGGTGTATATGTTTTGATAGATTGAATGCCTGTCATGCTGTTGATTATAAAATGGAGCTTAAACTTGCTATGCCATGGTCGGCAATGAGTATCTGTTGAATCTCTGTTGAGCCTTCAATAATTTCCATAATGCGGGCATCACGGAAATAGCGCTGGATGGAAAGACTGTCATGACACCCTATGGCACCATGTAACTGTACCGCGTCTGCTGCAATAGTATTGGCTATTCGTGATGCATGATATTTAGCTACATTGGTTTGTATAATACTATAGGGGTTTTTTTTATCACGCAGATAACCGGCATTGCGGCACAAAAGACTGGCTGCTTTTACTTCGATTATCATATTGGTGATTTTTTGCTTAATGAGTTGATGATCTTTCAAAAGGTGACCAAACTGGCTTCGTGTTTTAGTGTAATGGATACTGTCTTCGAGACAAGCCCTGGCTATACCTAATGAGCCGCAAGCCACACTATACCGCCCGTTATCCAAAGCGGTACTTACTATTTGCTGTAATCCCCAACCAATTTTGCCCAATATGTTTTCGGCAGGCACCTCGCAGTTTTTTAAGTATATTTCACCTAACATCGAAGCCCGGGTTCCTAAAATTCCATCCAAGGGCTTTATGGTTAGGCCGGGCGTATCACGGTCTACTACGAATGCGGTTATGCCATTTATCCCTTGTGCAATGATCACAAACAAATCTGCTATCTGCGAAAAGGTGATCCATTTTTTATGACCGTTCAATACATAGCCCGAACCTTGCTCCTGGTATGCTGTTTTGATGCTTGCCGCATCGCTGCCTGCTTCAGGTTCTGACAGGCCGAAAGCCGCCAGTTTTGTGCCGTTGGCAAGCAAGGGTAACCATTTTTCTTTTTGTGCTTTTGTTCCCCAGCGAAGTATGGTTTCGGCGGTGAGCGAGGAGTGCACGGTTATTAAACTCCGTGTTGATGAACAGGCCCGGCCTATTTCTTCATTCAGAATGCCATAGCTGATCTGATCTATCCCCCGCCCACCGAATTGCGCCGGGATGGTAGCTCCGAGATAACCGCTTGCGCCAAGTTTTTGAATAAGCTCCTGGGGAATAAAACCCTGCTTATCATATTCATTAGCCTGATGGAGCAATTCCTTATCCACAAAGGCTTTAAATTCAGCTTTTAGTTCTTTTTGTATGGCGGTTAGTTCCAGATCCATGAGTCAGGATATTATTAGTTTTTCTTTTTTTGAATAAACTGTTCCAGGTTATTCAATGTGCTGAAGTTGTTCAGGTTTAGGTCTTCATTTTCAACGGTTATGTTGAATGTGTTTTCCAGAAACACCACCAGTTCAAGAGCGAACAGCGAGTTGACAAGGCCAAGTTTAAAAATGTCGTCCTCGTTGGTAAAACTTACTTCGGAGCCTATTCTTTTTTGAAGAAAATTTCTGATCGTTGATTTGGTGTTTGTTTGGGTTGATGATGTCATTTTTTAGATTTTTTGGATGTATTTAGTTGTATTTATAAAAGCCTTCGCCACTTTTTCTGCCATGCAAGCCGGCATCGACCATTTTGGTAAGTAGGGGTGCCGGTCGGAATTTGGTATCGTTATAACTGCTTAACAATACATGAAGGGTATACAGAATAGTATCCAGCCCGATCAGGTCGGCTGTTTCCAGCGGTCCCATTTTATGACCAAAGCATTCCCTGAATATCTTGTCGATGTCTGCCGCTCCCGCTACGCCATCCTGTAAGGCAAAAACAGCTTCATTTACGGTGATCATCAGCACCCGGTTGGAAATAAATCCCGGCATATCATTTACTACAACGCCGGTCATATTAACGGCTTGTAAAAGCTCTTGCGTGGCATCAATGGTTTCAGAAGTAGTGTGATATCCTTTAATCACTTCAACGGTGGGCTTTAGATGCACCGGATTCATAAAATGAATACCCATTACATTTTGCGGATGCTTTAAAAAGGAGGCCAACCGAGTTATAGACACCGCCGACGTATTTACAGCCAACAAAGCATGATCGGCTATATGCGCCTTTATTTTCTGGTACAGCGTTTCTTTGAGCGTTATATTTTCGGTAATGTTTTCAATAATGAAATCTGCTGTGGAAAGGGTAGAGAGATCTGATGTAAAAGTTATCTTATCCAATACATTGACATTGCTTGTCGATTTGTGCAACATTTTGTCAAGGCGTTCAATATTCCGGATGTTTTTTCTGGCATTTTCCAGGGCGCTGTCGGCAATATCAATCAGTGTAATGTTATAGTTATACTTTGCAAATTGATAGGATACGCCCTGTCCCATTACGCCGGCACCTATTATCGCGATGTTTTTGATGATCATTATTGATTTTATTTTTAGGGGTTAAAACTCTACTCTTCTTGCTTTTTTGGTGTTATCTATACTATTTACATGATTTTTTAACATGACAGAAGCCTGCTCCCGGATGGTGGGTTTATCAAACAGATCATTTACTTTTAAGACCTCCCCCATCGAATCTTTGACCAATCTGAGCATATTGATCACTTTCAGGCTGTTGCCACCGAGTTCAAAAAAGTTGTCGATAACGCTTATGCGATCAAGTTCCAATACGGTTTTCCAGATCTCCAATAACGTTCTTTCGGCCGCATTGGCCGGCACCACCAATTCATGATTAAGCGATTTGGTTTCTGTATCAGGCATTGGAAGTGCGTTACGATCAATTTTTTCGCTTTTGGTTAATGGGAAGCGTTCCAACGTAATAAAGTGAGCCGGTATCATGTAAACTGGCAATTCCCTGCTCAGGTAAGTGCGGTATTCTGTCGATGGTAATTGTTGAGTACTGACAATGTAGGCACAAAGAAACTTGTTTCCGCTGTTGTCTGTTTTATCTATGACCAGTACCTGCTTTACTTCGGGATGAGCCATCAGCTTTGCTTCTATCTCACCCAGTTCTATCCGGAAGCCACGGATCTTTACCTGTTGGTCTTTTCTCCCGATGAAATCGATATTTCCGTCGGGCAGCCATTTAACTAGGTCGCCGGTTTTGTATAGTTTTTGTCCGGGTTCAAACGGGTTGTCAATAAATTTTTCTTTGGTTAATTCGGAATTGTTCAAATAGCCCCTAGCCAGTCCTACTCCTGCAATGCAAAGCTCTCCCGGCACACCCACCGGCTGCAGTTTCATGTATTCATTTACCACATAAAGGCGTACATTATGAATAGGTTTGCCAATCGGCACGTTACCACCTGGCATATTTGCTAAGGTGTATGGATAACAGGCGCTAACTATAGCAGCTTCGGTAGGGCCATAGCTATTTACGATTTGCAAATCCCTCTTCAGACCGGCATAATCACGCAAAATATCATCCTTTACAGATTCGGCGCCTACATCTAATTTATTGAGGTGCAATGTCTCTTTGTTTTTTAAAACCTGGTAAAGCGGGCGAAGCAAAGATGGTGGAACAAAGCTGAAGGTAACCTGTTTTTCAACCAGGATATCTGCCAAAGTATGAACATCATATACATCTTTCCGGGGAACGATAACCAGCTTAGCGCCAAAGGCCAATGGAATAAATATTTCCAATACACTGGCATCAAATGAAACGGAACTGAAAGCAGTACAGATATCATTACCGCTAAACCCGTTGTTATATATTGCTGCGTTAGAAAAAATGAAATTATATAACGACCGGTGTTCGATCTGTACCCCTTTGGGTTTACCGGTTGAGCCGGAGGTGTATATCACATAAGCAACGTCACTAGGCGATCGGTCGACACGTTTTACTGCTTCGGACGATCCATGTAAATCATCCAGGAAAAGTTGATTAACAGCGGATGGAAGATTTTGGCTTAGCTCGCTTTGAGTGATCACTAAAACGGCAGCGCTGTCTTCCAGCATGTATTTAATTCGATCCTGCGGATAATCCGGGTCAATAGGCAAATAGGCCGCTCCTGACCGGAGGATAGCGAGAATGCCGGCTATCATATCAACAGAGCGATCAGTATATAGTCCCACTATTTTATCCGGGGCGCAGCCTTTACTAATTAAAATATCCGCCAGCTGAATTACGCGTTCACCCAAAATCTTGTAAGTGATGGTATCAGCCCCTGCTTCAACGGCTACGTTATCAGGATAACGGGCAGCGATCTCCTCAAACAGATCATACATATGTCTGGCGTCCTCAATTTTAGGGCCACCGGTTTGATAATTAAACTGATGAATGAGCTGCTCTTTTTCTTCTGCGGTAACTAATTCAATGTCTTTTAACTTGATGTGAGGATTGATGACGATCTGTTCCAGTACCTGGTTGAAATGCAGGGCCAGTCTTTTTATGGTTTGCGGCTTGAAGAGCGTGGTAGCGTATTCTATGACGGCGAAAAGACTGCCTTGCTCCTCTTCCACTATTTCTAATGACAGATCCATTTTGGCGACATGCTGCGGCGCCGGGATATTTTTTAAACGAAGGTCGGCTACTTGTAACTCCTTGATATTGTCTGTACGGTAAGTGAATAGGTGATCAAAAAGCGGGTTACGGCTCACGTCGCGTTTGATCTCCAGGTCGTCAAGCAATTGCTCGAACGGATAATCCTGATTTTCCAATGATTTTAAGACGTTTTCTTTTACTTCAAGTACGAAGTCTGTAAAGCTTTTATCACCGGCCGGAAAGTTTCGTAAAGGAAGCGTGTTCACAAACATGCCGATCAGATCCTGAACATCAGCATGGGAACGACCGGAAACCGGGGTACCAACAATGATGTCCTCCTGGCTACTATACTTGGAAAGAAGGACATTATAGGCGGCCAGCATCACCATGAAGGGGGTTGCGCCGTTTGCCTTACAGATGTTCTTTATATCCGCAATAAGTTGTTCAGGGATCTGAAAACTAAACACATCCCCTGCATATGATTTGGTAAGTGGCCGGTTAAAGTCGGCCGACATATTTACAGGTTGTATCTCGTCTGCAAATTGCGATTGCCAGAATGCTTTTTGCGCACCTGCACCTGCCGAGGATAGCCAGTTTTTTTGCCAAACCGCAAAATCCTTATACTGTATGTTTAATGGAGATAACGCCTCCCCACTATACATAGCAGAAAGCTCACGAATGAAATTATCTACAGAAACTCCATCCGCGATGATATGATGCATATCGATCATGAAAAAATTTTGTCCGGAATTTGTTGTTAACAAGCTCGCCCTTATTAAAGGAGCTTTGGAAAGATCAAAAGGCTCGATAAATGTGTTGATAGCAGTTGTAAGCGCGTCATCGTCGCCATTAATGAGCGCCACATCAAAATGGATATCCCCCTTTATCTTCCGCACTACCTCCTTGTTTTCGATAACAAAACAGGTTCTCAAAATTTCATGTCTGTTCGTGATGGCTAATACTGCCTGCCGGAATTTTTCGATGTCGATATTGCCATCAATGGCATATACTCCCGGAACGTTGTAAGAGACGCCGGAGTTATCGATCTGATTCAGGATAAACAACCTCTTTTCTGATGATGATGCCGGATAGCTCAATTGTACCGGTGCCTGCTCAATGGTATGGTACAATGACTGGGTTCCATCGCTGATCAATGCAGCCAGGTCGCGGAAATAAGGCGTAGTAAATATATTTTTGATGGATACCTCTACCTGAAAATGTTTATGGATAAGAGCTACTAACTGAGCCGCCTTTAACGACTGCCCCCCCAGCTCAAAAAAATGATCATTTAAACCCACCCGTGATACGTTCAATACTTTCAGCCAAAGTTCGGCCAGTTTTTGTTCTACTGCGGTCACAGGGGCTTCATAAACTGCAGCGGATTGATCTGTTCCTTCAGGTAGCGGCAGGCGCTTTCTGTCGATTTTTCCATTGCCTGTCAAAGGAAAACTTTCCATGATCACAAAAAAGGCCGGGATCATGTAGTCGGGGAGAAAAGTCGCCAGGTGCTTTCTTAATTCAATACTCATCAGCGGCCCGCTTTTTACGATATAGGCGCATAAATATTTAGTACCGGTATCATCGTCTTTGTCAATAACAAGTGTATCATTTACTTGCTGGTGCAACAATAACTTGTTTTCTATCTCGCCAAGCTCAATCCTGAAACCGCGTATTTTTACCTGGTGATCTATACGGCCCAGGTATTCAAAATCGCCGTTGGGAAGCATTTTGGCCAGATCGCCGGTACGATACACTTTTTCACCGGAAATGTAAGGATGGTCAATAAATCGCTCCGTGGTTAACTCAGGCCGGTTAAGATAGCCCCGGGCCAGACCGGCGCCGCTAACATGGAGTTCTCCGGCTACGCCTCCAGGAACCAGCTTGGCATCACGATCCAATATCACCAATGAAAGCGTTGGGATCGGTTTGCCGATGTTACTGGTGTTGCGCGCAATTTCCCGGCTGGTTATTTCTTTATAAGTTACATGTACCGTAGTTTCGGTAATGCCGTACATATTGATCAGCCTGCAATTTGGATATCTTTCATTCCAAGGCTTTAACTTTCCGGGCTTTAAGGCCTCACCACCGAATATCACATAGCGTATATCGATAGCTGATTCGGGTTGATCCATCTCTTCCTCGATAATATTATAAAAAGAGCCGGGTGTTTGGTTCAGTATGGTGACTCTTTGATCTTTCAATAGGCGCAAGAACTCTTTGGGGCTTTGTGCTACGATTTTTGGAACAATAACCAGCTTGCCTCCAAACAATAAAGCGCCGTACATTTCCCAAACAGAAAAATCAAAACAATAGGAATGGAAAAGTGTCCAGGTATCTTTTTCTGTAAAATCAAATAGATTTTTATCGTTGAATAACAACCGTACCACATTCCGGTGTTCGATCATAACTCCCTTGGGCTTGCCCGTAGAGCCCGATGTATAAATGATGTACGCCAGATCATCCGGCATAACCGTAACGCCAGTATAAGACCCGAAACTTTCTAACCGATCTATTTGTATGATCGTACCATTGTAATTAAAAACGGAGTTAATGGCCGAATGGGTGATCAGTACAGGGGCTGTACTATCATCCAGCATATATTGGATACGCTCCGCCGGGTAATCGGGGTCGATCGGCAGATAAGCACCACCGGCTTTCAGGATACCCAGCAGAGCTACGATGATCTCCGGGCCCCTATCCAGAAGAACGGCAATGATGGGATTTTTTGCCGATGGTAAAGCAGATCGTATGGCGGCGGCAACGCAGTCAGCTTCTGTATGGAGTTCTGAATAACTGATCTCCTGCCCATTCCACACTAACGCCGTTTTTTGGAGAAACCTGGAAACCTGTTCTTCAAATAGCTGATGCAGGCATTTATCCGCAGGGTAATTAGCAGCGGTATTGTTAAGATTGGTCAGGATCTGTTTTTCCTCTGCGGGTGTAAGGATGTTGATCTCGCCAATGGTTTTGTTAAGATTGGGCATGATCTCCCGGAGCAGATGCTCATAATGATCAAGGAGCTGCGAAGCGGTATGATCACTGAAAAGATCGGTGCTGTACTCCAGTATCAGATCAATTCCCTTATCGGTTTTAGTAGCCTGTAAAAGCAGGTCGAACTTACTGCTTTCATCAATATTGCTGATCGGTTCAAAACGAGCATCCCCCAGGCGAAGCTCTGCTTGCTCTTCATGAAAAAAGGAAAACATGACATCAAACAAAGGGTTGCGGCTCATGTCCCTCTTGATATCCAGTTTATCAATCAGCAACTCAAACGGGTAATCCTGATTTTTCAGAGCTTCAATACTGGTTTGTTTTACCTCGGCTAAAAAATCTTTAAAAACTTTACCGCCCGAAATGGATGATCTTAGGGCAAGCGTATTTACAAACATACCCAGTGTATGATCCAGCTCGGCCCGGGTACGCCCGGCTACGGGTGTACCCACTAAAATATCCTCGTTACCCGAATATTTATAAAGCAGAACCTTAAATATGGTTAACAGTAATTGGTTAACGGTATATCCCCATTGGTTACTCATTTTTTCCAGGTCGGCGCAAATAGCATCGGCCAATTGGCGGTATTTTTTCCTGCCACGGAAGGACTTTAGGGTTGGCCTTGCAAAATCTGTTTCCAGGTTGAGCACCGGCACTTCATCTGAAAATCGTTCCAGCCAATATTTTTCCTGTTCTTTTATTGTTTCGGATGTCAGGAACTGATTTTGCCATACCGCAAAGTCTTTATACTGGATATGAGGGATTTCCGGTTTTTCGCCGTTATACAGCCTGATCAATTCCCCAGTCAATAAATTTGCAGAAACACCATCCGAAATAATATGGTGCATATCCAGCAGGAACAGTTTTCGCTGATCTTCAAAATCATATAAATGAGTACGCAGTAAGGGTGGTGCAGACAGGTCAAAAGTTTGCACAAAGGAGCTGATGATACGATCTATATCTCTACCAGATGGGGTTGTACGTTCGATCCTAAAAGAAACCTGATCTTTAACGATCTGTACTGGCTCCCCATCCCGCATGGTAAAAGCCGTTCTTAATATCTCATGTCGCGCAATCAGATCAATAAAACATTGTTCTAACCTATCCGCATCGATATCTCCCTGTACCCAGAAAGCATTGGGCAAGTTATAACTATTTTCTGAGCCCTCTATCTGATGCAGGAGGTATAATCTTTTTTGGGAAGACGATAAAGGATAATAACTTTTGCCCTGTACTGGTTTGATCAGTTCCCGGGTTTCCTTTTGTTGCCGGTCAATATATGCTGCTTGAGCCTGTATAGTTGGGTTGTTAAAGAAAATATTCAATGGCAGGCTAACCTGAAAGGCCTTGAATATGCGGGCAACGGCATTGGTGGCTTTTAAGGAATGACCACCCAATGTAAAAAAGCTATCCTTTGTACCGATATGAGTCCTTTTTAAAATATTCTGCCATATGGCCAATAGTAAATGCTCCGTTTCGGTTTCCGGGGTATCCGTTACCTGGATATCACCATCTATATATGCCAATGGATCGGGCAATGCTTTCTTGTCGATCTTACCATTGGGTGTTAAAGGGAGCTTATCGAGCAAAATAAAATGTGCAGGCACCATGTACTCCGGCAAATGCTGCTTTATACTCCCCTTTAGATTGGTAATAGGATTGCCCGTTTTGCTGATATACCAGCCTATCAATTCTTTCTCGTTTTCGGTTCCGTGAATTGTAACGATCGCCTCCTTTATACCTGGTTGTGATAAAACAATACTTTCAATTTCCTGCAGCTCGATACGGTAACCGCGTAGTTTTACCTGGTCGTCTTTACGACCCGCAAATTCGAGGTTGCCATCGGGAAGCCAGCGTACTACGTCTCCTGTTTTATAAATTCTTTGATGATCATGGGGGGCTGTTATAAATTTTTCGGCTGTTAAAACCTCTTTACCTAAGTATCCGCGCGCAATGCCATCGCCTCCTATCAGCAACTCCCCAGGTACACCAATTGGCACCATTTGCTGTGTGCTGTTACAAACCCGGTAGGTATAATTTTCAAGCGGTTTGCCAATAGGCGTATTGCCTGATGTGGGCAATGCATCTGCGCTGGCCTCATAAAAACCCGAATCAATACAAGCCTCGGTAACACCATAGCTGTTGATGACCCTGATCGCTGGGGCATACCTTTCTACCAGCTTTCTGAAGTGAGCTATAGGGCAGATATCTGAGCCCAGGATCAGTAATTTTAAAAAGCTGATGTCTTTGCTGTGCGCATCAATATAATCCATCAGCGGTATGATCAAAGCGGGTGTAGATTCCAAGATATTTACCTGGTGTTCATGGATAAGTTCATATAATGATGCTGGCTCCAAACGGGTCTCCGACGGACAAATAACCAGTTTGCCGCCGTTGGTGAGTGCCCGTATAACATCGCCGGTAAATACGTCAAAGGAAAAGCTCGCCATTTGTAGCAGCGACACCTTAAACGTGTTTAAGCCATAAGCCTGTGTCCAGGCACGGGCTATGTTATTCAGGGACTGATGCTCAACCATTACCCCCTTGGGTTGCCCGGTTGTTCCCGAAGTATAGATGACGTAGGCGAGCTGGTGCGGTTTCACCGGTCTTTTTTCAGGGAGACGATCTGCCTTGATATCTTCAATGATGACCACTTTTGTGTCAGCGTCTGATCGTTCCTGCCATGTGGCATGTGTTAATAATACGGACGCTTTACTGTCGCTTAATAGGTAAGCTATTCGTTCCTGTGGATACTCATGATCAATGGGTAAATATGCGGCGCCTGCTTTTAAAACACCCAGTAACGCTATGATCATCCACGCCGAGCGCTCCACCATTATGGCAACAATATCTTCGTTTACAATACCCAGCTTTTGCAGATGTGCCGCCACCATATCTGATCGGGCATCGAGATCAGCATAACTTATTGTTTTATTCCGGAAAACAATGGCTGTGTTATCAGGGTGTACCCTAACCTGATCTTCAAAAAGCTCCAGAATATTCTTCTCTGCTTTTTGACCGGCGTGGTGACCAAAAGCTTTGAGTTCTGACAACTCATCGGCAATTAAAAACTGAATCCTGTTTAGCGGAAGGTCATCATGTATAATTTGTGTTAAAATATGGCGGATACGCGCCAGGAAATTCGTTCCGTTAAAAATGCGTTCATTATAATCGAGCTTGAGTTCAAATGTATCCGGCATTTCGGCAATCCTTAGCTCCAATTGATTATCCATCAGGTGGTAAACCTGTTGCAGCGGACTTATAGCCGACTGTGTGTCCGGTGCGCTGAAATATTGGTAATTATAAAAGAACGATAACTTTTCGTCGCCAATAATACGGTTTTGTAGAGACAGGGAAATATGCTGAAACTCGTTAGCAGAGTTTTTTTGTTGTTTCAGATATTGACATAGCTCAGGAAATGAAAGCGTGTTTTTAACGATGTCATGTTCAATAAGCAATGGGAAACAATGAGATAAGCTCCCAATCATAGCTGATTGCCGTCTGCTGCGGCCGGCCAGGTTTTCGCGGATGCAGAAATCATGGTCGGCATTACAGTAATATCTGACAAGCAATGCATAGATCGCCTTAAAAAAAAGCGGCGGTCTTAGTTTATGATTACTGCAATAATTGCTAATCTGCAGCATTTCATCATCGGAAAGATACAGTACATCTGATACGATCTGGTCATCTGCTGCCAATGCCCCCGCGTAAGATAAGGGCTGCGTATTTGATAATTGTTGTTGCCAGAATTGTTCGGTTACATGGGTGTCAAATTTGGTTAGATGATTAAAAACATATTCCCGATAAGGAACTATCGGCTGAATTTCAAAAGCTTTCTCTGCTTTAATCAAATGGTATTCCGCATCTATTTTTTCAACCAGCAATTTGAACGAAACGCCATCCGTGAAAATATGATGCGCGCTTGTTGCCGTTATAAAATGCTGTTCATTTATTTTGAATAAATAATGCTTGAAAAAAGGTTTGTTCAGATCCTGGTTATCATCGCAGTATTTTTTTACCAACAGATTAAGATCATCAATTTTTTGATCGCTCACATCAAAAAAATCAAAGCTGATTTCGGCTTCTTTTTTTACTCCCTGAAATACTTCGGTATCCTTAATGATCAGAGCGGAGCGTAAACTATCCTCCCGCTTTGTTACCCTTTCAATGGCCCTTTTCCAATCGTTTTCATCAATATAACCTGGGATCTCAAAGTAAGCCAATAGGCGTAAACCACCACCCTGCGGATCAAGTACGCTGGTTAAATAAATATCGCGCTGAGATGTTGTAAGCGGATAGGTTGATTCAAATACGGCCCCGGAAACGTCCAGGTGGTCAAAAAGTTCCGGCTCGTTGCCAAATGAAAGTGCATAATGATCAATATTACTTACTGTATTGGCGGTCACCTGTGTGGCCAGGTTATCAAAATACCGGCCTATAAGTTTGATATAACTGCTGGCAAACAAGCTGGTATCATATAGTATCCGGAGTTCTAAACCCTGTTCACTGGTGTCAAAGCTAAAGATGATATTGAACTTGGTTACATTATAAACATCGTTTAACAAATCGAGGATAGGATCTGTTGTGCTGAAAATATCATTGCTGCTTTGCAGTTTTTGGTCATCCACAGAGATCATCACATCAAACAGCGCGTTTGTTTCCGGTTGAACCAATTCAACAACTTTATCAAATGGCAGCAATTGATTTTCCAATCCTTCCAAGGCCGTGGCTTTAGCCTGTTGCAGAAACGCAGCAAAAGTTTCATGCCCTTCAACCTGGTCATATAACGCAAGTGTGTTGATCAACAAGCCTGCTATTTTTTCCGTTTCCTCTTTTGTTCGGCCGGATACGGCAGTACCAATGATAATGTCGCGTTGCCTGGTAAGCTTAAAGAGCAGAATTTTCAATAAGACCTGTAGAATTATAAACAGGGTACTTCCTGATTGCTCTGCAATTTGTTTGAGCCCGTGTTTTATCTCAGGCGAATAATTGACCGTATAAATGGCACCTTCTTTTTGCCCCTCCGTATTATTACCGGCGTAGCGGGCCAAAGAAAACGGTTGAGTGTTTTTCAGTTTGTTTTGCCAGTAGCTTTTTTGTTTTTCGCCTTCCGGCCCATCAATCATTTTCTGAAGCCATGCGGCATAATCTTTATATTGAAATTGTTGGGCGTTGTTGATCGGTTTTCCCTGAATCAGCAATTGATAGCTTTCCGTTAGTTCGTCAAGTAATAACTGTGTAGTCCAGCCATCGGCAATAATATGGTGAAGGGTGAATACCACAAGTGATTTTTCATTACTCAAATACGCCAGACTAACCCTGAAAAGAGGTCCGTTTACCAGGTCAAACCGGGTATGCAGGTGTGAGGCTAACAGATTAGCAACCTGGTTATTTATATCTTTATTAAAATGACTGATCTCAATTTGGGGCTTTATTTCTGCTTGTATGTTTTGATATGGAAGCCCGCCAATTTCCGTAAAAGAGGTACGCAAAGCTTCATGCTTGTTAATAAGGGCATCAAATGCTTTTTGTAATGCGTTAAAATCAAGCTTGTTTTTTACTATAAAGGCGAGCGGGATATTGTAAAGTATTTCATGTCCACTGCGTTGCGAAGTAAGCCAGATGCCATTTTGCGATGGCGATAAGGGATAATGATCACGCTGGGGAACCTTTACAAATTCGGTCAAAACTGTTTTTTGTCCGGCATCGATCAGTCGCGCCACATCTTTTAACACAGGTGATTGAAAAACCGCTTTAAATACCAGCTTAATACCCGTTTGTTTATACACCCTGTTGATAAACCGGCCAACCTTTAAACTATGGCCACCCAACTGAAAAAAGTCGTCTGTGGTGCTGATTTGTTCAACAGCAAGTAATTCCTGCCAGATGGCAGAAACCAAAACCTCGCTTGGAGTTGCCGGTTTTACAAATTCTTTGGTTGATCCCGATGCGATATTACTTAACAACGCCTTTTTATCTATCTTGCCATTTATAGTAAGCGGAATTTGGGGTACAATAAAAAGCCTGTCGGGAATCATGTAATGCGGGAGGCTCTTTTTCAAAAAGGCATGCAATGCGTCAGCTGTCACATCACTTAGTGTAACGATAAAGGCATACAAACTCTTTTCGTTTTCAGGAGATTCGTTTATCACAACAGCAACGTTTTGTACCGCCGCATGAAGTTTTAAAGCTACTTCAATCTCTCCGGGCTCAATCCGGTGCCCCCTTATCTTTACCTGGTCGTCTTTTCTTCCTGAATATTCGATGTTGCCATCGGCCAGCCACCTACCAATATCTCCAGTTCTGTATAACAGTTTACCCTGTTCAAAAGGCGATGGGATAAACTTTTCGGCAGTTAACTCCGGGTTATTCAGATAGCCCCTGGCCAAACCTATTCCCGTAAAGAAAATTTCGCCGGGAACGCCGTATGGCAATAATTGCAGATTGTTATCCAGTATAAATGCCAGTGTATTACTGATGGGCTTGCCAATAGGCACATTGATATTTGTATTATCTGTTTCTTTATAAAGGGTAACACATATAGAGCATTCTGTCGGACCATAACCATTGTAATATTCCTGATCGTCGCGGAGTTGTAATTCTTCCCGGGGGATTGCGGCTTCCCCGGCAGTAATTAATACTCGGACCTTTGACAAACATGCCTTGTTCAAATTTCGGAGGTAAGAAGGAGGCAATACTAATACATCGATGCTGTTTTCCTTAATGAAGGTAGCAAAGCTGTTAAAATCAGCAATAATATCTTTTGATACCGGGAATAAGGCTGCCCCTGAAAATAAGGTCATGAAAATATCCAGCACCGAAACATCAAACGATAAGGAGGCAAATTGCAAACATCGTTCTGTTGGTTGAATATGAAACGCCCTCATATAATCGAGCACGATATTCACCACGCCTTCATGTTTAACCACTACGCCTTTGGGTTTACCGGTGGAGCCACTTGTGTAAATTATATAGCAAGGATCAGTCAGGCCATGGAGCGGTAAAAGATCAGTTTTACTTTCAGTAAGGTATTCCTGTTGATCCACAAATAAAGTTTTGCCTTTGAATGAGAGAATCCCGGTATCACTTTGAGCGAGTAATAAGGAGGCTCCTGAATCTTCCAGCATGTATAGTTTCCTGTCTTCGGGATAAGCGGGGTCGATTGGCAGGTAGGCTGCACCCGATTTCAGTATGCCCAAAATAGTGATGATAGCACTGTTTGATTTTGGAATACTGAACGCGATAATCTGCCCCGATGATACTTTAAATTGATTGCGCAGGTAATGTGCCAAAGCGTTTGATTGCTTATTCAATTCAGCATAGCTCAGTTTTTCACCCTCAAATTCCAGGGCCAGGTTGTTACCATAGTCTTTGACTGCCTTTTCAAATTGTGCTGTTAATGTACCGGGGGATATTTTGGTTACAGGCCCGGGCCTGAGTAATAAAGCTTTTGTTTGTTCCGGAATGATCTGCACTAACCCGATAGCCTGTTCCGGATTGTTGATCAGGGTTTCTAATAAAAAAAGGAATTGTTCTAAAAATTGTTCGATGTAAAACCCATCCCAATGAATGGAGTTAAAGTCAAGATCAATATAAATATGCTCATCATCAGCGTTTTCTCGTACTGCAACGGCGAGTGACATTTTTTTTGCATTGCATTGTAAATCAATTATTTCTGTCATATATCCGTTAAAAAGAATATCCTTCGCTTGTTTTTCAACAGACAAGGAAATAGCAAATAAGGCTGAGGGATCGGAGCCCGCAGCTTTTACTATATTTAAGATCTCACCCGCCGGGAATTGCTGATGTGCAGTAGTTTCTGAAAGCACATTTTTAATGAAGGAAAGCAGCTCAGTAAAAGTAGTTGTAGCTCCGTAATCCATTCGCACCGGCAAGGTGCGGTAAAAACAACCCAATGTGTTTTTAAATGCGGGATTATCAAACAAAGAGGCCCCTATAACCAGATCGGTTATTTGGTTTATCCTGGCGAAATAAGTATAAAGTAAACCAAGAAAAAAGTGAAACGTGGTGACTCCCTGCTGTGCGGTCAAGTGCTGTAATTTTTTATAATAAGGCCTGCTGATAGACAACTGCTTTCTTATGTTCTGAGATTGAACCTGGTCTTTTTTTTGATCCCGGATACCTACTGAAATGGCTTTGGGAGCGGCTGAAAATTTTGCTGTCCAGTATTTTTTATCCTGCTCAAACTTCACCGAATTGAAGTAATCCTGTTCTTCCTGAATATACGCAGTATAAGATGCCGTTGTTATTTCTGCAATACGCTCATCCCTGATCAGTGACTCATATATAGAGGCCAGTTTGCTAATCATCAGGCCAACGCTATAAGCATCGGCAATAAGTTGATGGATCTGCAGATACCAGTAATATTCGTTATCAGCCTTTTTAAGTAATACGAAGGAATAGAACTCATTTTTTGCAAACGACAAGGGTTGGTAGGACTTTTCAATCATCCAGGCCATGCAAAACTGTTCGCTGTTTTCCCGACCTGAAAAATCCTGAAAATTTAAATTGAAAGCTACGCCAACTGCCCGGATGCGGACATGCAGTATACCCTCCACTTCGCAAAACTCGGAGCGTAGTACATCATTCTGTGCTATAAGTATATTTATAGCCCGTTCAAATAAAGTTGTATCAATATTTCCCTTAATGCGCACCCCTATATTGATATTATATGAGTTGGCATCAGGAAACAGTTTTTGATCAAACCAAATGATTTTCTGGTTAGACGGAATGGGGAACATAACAGGTATCGATGTAATCGGTTATATTAAATCATTAACTTTATTGAGTACAACTCCCGTGCATATCGTTGTTCAAGGAGGGTTTGCTCAGATTAACAGGCATCCAGGCAGAAATAAATTCCTGTTTAAACTTTATCGGTCACGGTATCTTATCCAGCGGTTTCATTTTATGAATTTTAGTTAATTGAGTAATATTCAAATGAGTATTTAATATCACCTCAGCACATTAAACCTTCATCTATAAATTCGGGAATCAGCTTGTCTTTTTGAATTTCGTAGGGCCTGGTTGTAGTAGCCATTATACAGCAATATGTCGGATCGATCTCTATTTCAGTTAAGAAAAACAGCTCCTGCCGGTATAACCAAACACCTTTGTGCAGTATTTCAAAACCGGTCATATCACGTTGTATGCCCAGGCCTTTTGCTTTTAAAATGGCCTCTTTGGCTGTCCATATTTTAAAAAACTCAAAATTTTTGCGCTGCGACTTTTTAACATAGGCGAGCTCGCTTGGCGATAACGCACATGAAAGTTTATCAGGATCGATCTCTACAATTTTTTCAATATCAATCCCGATCTGCTGCTCGTTGGCCACGGCGCAAACAACATAATCGCCGGAATGACTAATGTTGAATGATACACCGGCGCCATTAAGTAATGGTTTGCCATTTGCCGAATAAGTAAACGCTGACAGATTCTTTTCGACGCCCTCAAATTCGTTAAGCGACTGAAATAAAAGCAACTTACCCAACAGTGATGCCTGTTTGTCTTTTAACCGGTAAAGACTTTCAATTTTCTGCCTTTCCTGATCCGGTATTATAGAAAACAGGTATGCTATTGCCGCTGCTGACAGCTGGGCCCTGTTTTCAGCATACATCAATTTAATCATATACAATTTTCTTCTGTATTCATAGAGAATCCCTAATAGTTTGTCGGTACCTATATCTCTTAAAAGCTCATCAATAATTGTTTTGATCAACTTGGGCGCATACAATATTTTTATACTTCATAGTGTCAGATGTTATGAATGGTTTGTTTTAGTCAGAATGATCGGCATAGTCAGTTGCAAACAGGTTATCTCATAGCTTTAAAAGCCGGCGGCAGGATTCAGATAATCTCTTTTTTTAATGCAGTTAATAGAAAAAGCGGTTTTAGTAAAGGTTAAGTATTGAAAAAATATCTTCGCTTTAGCTTTCCTTCTTTTTATAAAAGTGAAACTTATTTACGTATTGAGCAATCCGTGTTTTCACTGAATTTGATACCGTGAAAACACAGGTTGTTAACGTTCGCTCATTCGCATAATTAAGTACCTTCTTTAATACCATGTTTCCATTTCTATCTTTATATTCTTTCACTATCTTTTCAGCATCGTAATGGGTGATCTTTCCTAACCGGGTAAAAGGTATTCCCGTTATCGCAAAGGGTCTGCAATTTACCGTATGAAATAGTTTAAGTTTAGTCTGTATTTCTATTAAGATAAAAAAGGCACCTTAAAAAACACCCGGTTCGATTGATTTATCCTCAAATACTTCCCGCAAATCATTTAACATTATCAATATGATGAGATGATACTGTGACATAACCCTGAACCAAATTTTTCAGCTCAAACTATTTGTTGTTTTTGGGGTTTTAAACTATCGATGACTTCGCTATCCAATCAGCTCCATCCTTCAACACGATCTATTGCAGAACGCGATGGACGTTTTCGCGCCTTGGTCACTGCTATTTCTGATATAGTTTATGTAATGAGTCCGGATTGGCGTGTTATGTATCAATTAGATGGCCGCGGCTTTTTACCCGATACACCAGAGCCGAGCGATGACTGGATGCAAAAATATATTTTAGCAGATGACATGGCCATCGTGCAGGCCGCTATTGTGGATGCCATTGAAAACAAAAGGATGTTTCAGCTTGAACATCGTGTATTGCGCGCGGATGGTTCACCTGGCTGGACTTTATCAAGAGCCGTACCTATTCTAAACGAAGAAGGCGAAATCATTGAATGGTTTGGAGCCGCCAGTGACATCACTGAGCGCCATCAGATACAAGAAGAGCTGCGTACGAGTATCGATCATGCGGAACAACAAAAACGTTTATACGAAACGATCACCAGCAGCACACCTGACCTGATCTATGTCTTCGACCTGAGTTACCGCTTTACTTATGTTAATCGGGCATTGCTCAATATGTGGGGCAAGACCTGGGATACGGCCATCGGCAAAGGGCTTCGTGAAAACGGTTATGAAGAATGGCATGCCCAAATGCATGAAAGGGAGATCGACCACATCAGGCTAACTAAACAACCAATCCGCGGCGAGGTCTCTTTCCCCCATGTTGAATTGGGAAGCCGTATTTATGATTATATCTTAACCCCTGTTCTAAATGAGGAAGGCGAGGTTACTGCCATTGCAGGCACCACGCGCGATATTACCGATATCCGCAAGGCCGAGGCCAAATCACTGGCGCTTAATCAGGAATTGAATGCTGCCCAGGACCAATTAAACTTTGCCCTGACAGCTGCGGGCATTGGTACCTGGGATTTGAATATTGCCACACAAGTAGTTCTTTGGGACGATCGCTGCCGGGAATTATTTGGTTTCCCACAGGATTGCGAAACAACATACCGTGAAGTATTGCGATACATACATGATGACGACCGCCGTCGCATCGACAAGGCGGTACAAGCAGCGTTGGAACCGAATTCGAATGGTTATTATGATGTACGTTACCGCACCGTCGGTGCGACAGACAAACGTCTGCGCTGGGTGCACTGCAAGGGCCGGGCATTTTTTGACGCAGAGAATCAGCCTTACCGCTTTGCAGGAACTGTGCAGGACGTAACCGATGAGGTTATCGCCAGGCGACGAGAACAGCAACTGCTTAGCCTGGTCAGTCATAACAGTGATCACATGTCCATTGCAGATATGGAAGGGCGGATGATCTATATGAATGAATCTGCAAAGCAACTTTTAGGTGTAGATCCAGATGAAGATTACACGCTGCTCCATACGAAAGACTTTTATGAGCCAAAAGAGCTGGTCCGCATACAGCATTTACTCTTGCCGGGCATCGATCCGGAAAAAAGCTGGAAAGGCATCACCCGGCTGAAAAACAAAACCACCGGCGAGGTAATTCCCTGCGAGGTAAGCTATATGCAGGTCACCGATCCAGATACCGGCGAGGTGATCGGGCACGGAGCAACGGTAAGAGATCTTCGTCCGGAGCTCAAAGCACGCGCTGAACTACAACGCCTGGCAACTATGGTAGATGTTAGCGAAGATTTTTCCAACTACTGCGATACTGAAGGCCGGACGCTTTACCTGAATCAGTCAGGTAAAGAATTGATCAGTTTGAATGAACATGAATTTAAGGATGTGCCGCTATATGATTATCATAGCGAGGCCTCTAATCACCTTATCCGCCAAACCGTGATCCCCACCATCTACCAGGAAGGTCGTTGGTCGGGGCGTTTGGAACTGGTGAATCAAAAAACCGGCGAAATCATCCCGATCCATAAACAGATGTACCTCATCCGGGAAGATATCACCAATGAGCCGGTGGCCATCGCTGGTATCGCCCGTGACCTTCGTCCTGAAATCCAGGCGCGGGAGGCTTTAAATAAAGTCATCCGAGAGATGGCCTTTCTGGCAGATGCTATCCCGGCAGTAGTTTGGACAAGCACGCCCGAAGGACAATTGGATTACGTCAACAAGCGTTGGCATGACCTGCACCCGGGACAGAAAGATACCCCATTGGGTGATGCCTGGTTAAGCAATTTACATCCAGATGATGCGCAACGTGCCCAAATAGCCTGGACACAGGCGATCAATACTGGTGAACCCTATCATATTGAGTTTCGTATACGTGAAGGAGAAGAATATCGATGGTATCTTGTTCAGGCTTTACCGCTGCATGATGATGAAGGCAGGATCGTCAAATGGTATGGTACGAATACAGATATCCAGTTCCAGAAAGAATTACAGGCGCAAAAGGACAATTTCCTGGGCGTGGCCAGTCATGAGCTAAAAACCCCCGTTACCAGCATCAAGGCTTATGCGCAGGTTCTCGAGCGGATTTTTCAAAATAATGGTGACGCAAAAAGCGCCGAACTTGTCGGTAAAATGGATCGGCAGATCAACCGCCTGAACAGTCTTATCAGCGACCTGCTGGATGTGACCAAGATTAACAGCGGCCGGATGCAATTCAATGAATCAGTCTTTTCCTTCAGCGAACTTGTCGCGGAGATGGTGGAGGATATCCAGCGTACGGCGGTCAACCATATCATTAAGCGGGAACTGAATTTTGATGGTGAAATTACGGGCGATCGGGACCGGCTGGGTCAGGTGATTACAAACCTTCTCACTAACGCGATCAAATATTCACCAGACTCGGGCCGCATTATGGTTTACACACATCGGGAAAATAACGAAATCCAGTTATTTGTCCAAGATTTTGGCATAGGGATCAGCCCGGAAAAGCAGGACAAAGTATTCGAACAGTTTTATCGGGTCAGCGGGACGCGCGAGCACACGTTTCCAGGTCTGGGGCTGGGACTTTACATCTCAGCCGAAATTGTCCATCGTATGGGTGGCCGTATCTGGGTAAACTCTACGGAAGGCAAAGGATCGACCTTTTGTGTCGCGTTGCCTGTAACTAATTGATCAATTAAAAAAAGCGAGATATTGAAACGAATTTTATTAGCAGATGATGATGAAGGAATTGTAGACGCCACCATAATGATGCTGGAAATGGGAAATTATGAGGTGATGCCCACTCTGTCCGGGCAGCGTGTAATTGAATTGGCCCGGCAACAAATACCGGACCTGATCGTCATGGATATCTGGATGTCGGGCATCGATGGACGCGACGTTTGCCGTGCATTGAAAAACATACCGGCATTAAAAAATATTCCCGTATTGATGATCTCCGCCAGCCGGGAAACCCGACAATCCGCGCTGGATGCCGGTGCTGCCGATTTCATCGAAAAACCCTTTGATATAGATCACCTCCTCAATAAAGTGGGTATACTCATGGCGAGTTAACAGGAACGATAATTGAATATTTCGTACATCACCCTAAAGATTCGCTATGAAATATCTGAAAATCATGACAGAAATAACCAGGTTTCCATACATTCAGATGAGCAGTATGCGGACCGCTGAACAAGTCAGCATGTTTTTATACTTTTATTAAGGGAATACAAAAGTTCTTATCCATTTCCCGTTTCAGGTGAGCCGGGACTTCTGTGATTATAACTTCCAGTGTCGGGTGAATAATACTCTCAAGTAAATGACCTCCATGGGCGGCACCATCGCATTTGCCGAGTACGGCATTAGCATGAATCTGTGCCGGTCTTTGTACATAGAGATATCGCCGGTAATGCTAAACACTTCCATTTGTTCATTAAAATCGATTTTCTCATGGTCCTTTTTCTCAAAGTTGAAAAAACCGACCGTAGTTTCACTGAACGCACCGATAAAAGTAAAGGAAGCGGCGGGTAGTTTTTGTTTGGTAGCGAATGTTTTCAGACAGGCCATGACCTCATCATCCGTTTCGAGTATTAGTGCGAAAGTTTGCTGAGGATTATTGTTCAATAGTTTTCAATTTCGCCAACAAAATACGATCCCATCGAGATCACAAAGAGCCTCACAAATGTGAGGCTCTTTGTATTTATAGCATGTTTAACCCGCCAATCAGGCCTTTAAAATATAGCTCACTATTACCCCAACAATTGCGGCCGATGAAAAACTAATCAAAGTGCCTACCAAAATATATTCCGTTTTCTTTTGCTCCCGGTCATCCTTATCACCAAAACGCAATATAGATTTAGCCGCCATTAAAAAACCTAAAGCGGTATATTGATTACTTATAATAAATGTCAATATCAAAACCCGTTCACATCTACCAATCCACATACCGGCTTTGCTCAATCCTCCGGCATTCATGCCGGCCTCTCTTTGCCATTTTTCTGTTGCTTTACCAATAGCGATTCCCAACGGACCAATTACCAAATAATAGGACAATATTAATATCCAGAAATGCGATGAGTTTAAGTACTTAATTGCCCATTCCACTATCACATGGCTATTAAAATAAACAGTTATCCAGATCAGAAAAATAACAGCCAGGTGCAGTAACTGATCAAACAAAAAATAAATAAAGTTATTAAGACGATGACTTTTCCAGATATCTATCGCCAAATGACTCACCATTACAATCAATGGGATATACCACTTGCTCCAATCCCACAAAAGCACATAGGTTAATATGGTTATTACCAACACATGGTAATACATTTGCGGCGCTTTTCCCTTTTTCCTTTCTTTAGCTTTCACCCAACCCTGGGGCTGAAACAGAAAATCACCCAATAGATGCGCCAATAGTAACCGTAATAAAATACCCAATTCCATTATGTAAAATATTGCTTGTTTAGTTCACTATTTATATAACTGATGCCCTTTTCAACTTCCTTCCACCTTGCTGCTCTTAAACTTTTGGCAACAGCAGGCTGACTCATTTTTAGCGTCTTCGCTATTTTGTCCTGCGTGCTATCTTCTATACTTAATAACTGATATATAGTTTCCGCCTGGCTTATCGTCCAACCCTTTATAATCAGGTTAATATACATTAGTATCACCTGGTAGGTATTAGTTTTAGCCTCATCAAATATAGTGAGCCTCATGATCTCCTCTTTATCCATCTTATCAAAGTTTCTCCCCGAAAGATGAAACGCTTCTCCATCAGAATCCAGAACATTTTTACCAAGATACGCTATTTCACCAATTCCAATCGAAAGCCTGGTACCTAAACGGGTAAGACTATCTTTTCCAGAATTCAGCCTAAACCAACATATCAATCGGATACATTTGTTTAAAACCTCATTGATATCATCTACTATAAATTGATAACTATCGCCCCTAAATATCGCCGCATCCGAGGGGTGCTTAACCATCGATCTTAATAGGTGCTCGGTATCGCTAACTAATTTACCACGTTTTTGATCTGATAACCTGGTAAAGTTTTTAATATCCCCCGTAACCACTCCATATATCTTCATAATTCTAATATTAGCATATACTAAATTATAACTAATTTTAGTTATATCAAAATATAATAACCTTTTTAAGTTATAATCATAAAAAACAACCAAATTAAGTTATATTAAACAATTATAACTTCTCAGGCAAAGTCCCAATATAAGCCCCAGGGTACGCTTGATTGCTTTACGCATATTGATAACTTTGTAACATGTCAGCCTCTCAAAACATTAAGGTAGCCGTTGACGCGGTTGTATTTGGATATACTTCAAAAGAAGGATTATCGGTACTATTGATCAAGCGAAATATCAAACCCTATAAAGACAACTGGGCCTTACCAGGCGGATTGGTTAGCGATAATGAATCGCTCGAAGACGCCATTCAGCGCGAACTAAAGGAAGAAACAGGTATCAGCATCAATTACCTGGAACAACTATATAGCTTTGGCAAACCAGATCGCGATCCGCGCAACAGGGTAATATCCATTACGTATTATGGCCTGGTAAAACCGGATGCATTTGAAATTAAAGCCGATACCGACGCCAGCGATGTGGCTTGGTTCAATATCAAAAACCTGCCTCCTTTGGCTTTTGATCATGACCAGATAGTTAATGTGGCCCATGACCGCCTTAAAAGCAAAATGCTTTACCAACCCGTGGGTTTTGAGCTACTGGAAGAAAAGTTCCCTTTTTCTGAACTGGAAAAATTATATATGGCCGTTCTCGACCGCCCAATCGACCGTCGTAATTTCAAAAAAAAGATCAGCAAATTTGGTTTCCTGGAAGAAACCAATGAAAAGCAAGCGCTCGATGGTGCTGGCCGGCCAGGAAATCTCTTCCGTTTTAACGAAAAGAAATACTACCAGCTGCAAAAACAAGGCATCAACTTTGAAGTTTAAACACTCAGGATTAAATAAAAAGTAAAAAATAATTTGCGTATTAAAAACGCATATTTATATTTGCGTATAATTAACGCAATTAGTTATGAAAACAGGAGTAATAATAGCACGTTTCCAAACCCCATATTTACATGAGGGGCATCGCCAGTTAATAAAACAGGTAAGTGATAACCATAACAAATTGATCATCCTGCTGGGTGTTAGTCCGGTAGCTGGTAGTCGCAAAAACCCTTATGATTATCATACCCGAGAAAAAATGATCAAAAAGGATTATCCCGAGATCATTGTATTACCGGTAAGCGATCATCCGAGCGACAGGGTTTGGTCCGAGACATTGGATAATCTATTAAAAAGTGTTTTCCCATCAGAGCATTTTTGCTTGTATGGCAGCAGAGACAGCTTTATTCCCTATTACTCAGGCAGGTTTGAAACCGTAGAGTTACCTGAACATGGCGATTATAATGCCACCGAACTTCGTAAACAATACGCCGATAAAGTATTTGATTCCAATGACTTTCGGGCAGGTATATTATACGCCTACTATAATCAATATACTAAGGTTTACCCTACGGTTGATATAGCCATGTTTCGCAATGACAAAACCGAAATACTGCTTGGCAAAAAAGCGGTTAACAACAAATGGCGCTTTATCGGCGGTTTCTCAGACCCGGAAGATGCCGACTATGAAAGCGCGGCCAAACGCGAGCTAATGGAGGAATGCGGCAAAATGGAGATCACTGAAATGACCTACGAAACTTCCCGCAAAATAAACGATTGGCGCTACCGAAACGAAGCCGACAAGATCATAACCCTATTATTCAGCTGCGATTACATAGCTGGCTCGCCAGCAGCACAGGATGATATTATCGACCTTAACTGGTTTAATATATCCGATCTGCCGCAGATGCTTACCGATGGATTTATCAGCGATGAGCACCATGAGTTATTTACCTTCATCATCAACAAATACCTAAAACACTAAAGCCATGAAACGTGAAAATCTGATTCTTCTGGCCGACGCATATAAATACGCCCACCATAAATTTTACTACCCCGGCACCACTCAAATATACAGTTACCTGGAAAGCCGCGGCGGACTTTTTGACGAAACCCTATTTTTTGGTTTACAATATTTTCTAAAAGAATATATTCAAGGACAAGCATTTACACAACAGGATATTGATGAAGCCGATGGCTTTCTACAACAGGTGTTTAGCCGGGGTGATGTATTTAACCGTGCCAAATTTCAATACATCCTGGATAAATATAACGGCCATCTGCCCATCAAAATAAAGGCAGTAGCAGAGGGTACAGCCGTACCCACCGGCAATGTATTGATGACTATCGAAAACACCGACCCGGAATGTTACTGGCTCACCAACTTTTTAGAAACCTTGCTCATGCAGGTATGGTATCCATGCACTGTAGCCACGCTAAGCAACCAAATCAGGAAAGTGATCACTCAATACTTCCAGGAAACCGCTACCGACGGCACGGAAGCAGGTATTGATTTTGTACTGAACGATTTCGGTTTCCGGGGTGTGAGCAGCGTAGAGAGCGCCAAACTAGGTGGAGCCGCACATCTCATCAACTTCAGCGGAAGCGATAACCTGGCCGGCAGCAGTATGGCCATCAGTTATTATGATGCCCAAAAAGTTTATGGATTGAGTATCCCAGCAACTGAACACAGCATTTGTACCCTGCTGGGTAAAGAGGGTGAGCTGGAGGTTTTCAGGCATGTATTGAAAAGCTTCCCTACGGGTACTATTGCCTGCGTGTCTGACAGCTACAACATTTTCAGGGCTTGCGAGGAATACTGGGGTACAGAACTGCGTGACGAGATCCTGAACCGTGAGGGCACGCTGGTTATCCGTCCTGATAGCGGCGATCCAATTAGGACCTTGCAGGAGATATTTGAAATACTTTTCCGCAAATTCGGATACACCGTTAATGCCAAAGGTTACAAAGTTTTACCCCCACAATTGCGGGTAATCCAGGGTGATGGTGTTAATTACGCCGAGATCAAAAACATTTACAAAACACTAAAAGAAAACGGCATCAGCGCCGAAAATCTTGTATTGGGCATGGGTGGAGCCTTATTGCAAAAAGTTGACCGCGACACCCAAAAATTCGCCCTCAAATGCAGCAGCGCCGTAATCAATGGTAAAGAAGTGGCTGTAGAAAAAAGTCCGACTGAAATGGATGCCCAGGGCAACATTACCGAAAGCTACAAAAAAAGCAAGGGCGGCCGTTTAAAACTGGTAAAAATAAACGGCACATTTAAAACCGTTAAAGAACAAGAACATACCGACCTCAACGATCATCTGCAAACTGTTTTTGAGAATGGCAAACTAATAAATACTATTACTTTTGAGCAGGTAAGAGCAAATGCCAATTGATATATCCATGAAGAAGTTACTATTTAATATAACCGACTACGAGTACCTGGCCGAAAGAGTATTAACTTCCGGCTTGTTTGAAAAAGGCGAACTGGAAGTAAGCCATTTTACCGATGGAGAACGCTATCAGCGCATCATCTGCAATGTAGAAAATCGCGATGTGGTACTGCTTGGTGGTACCGTATCTGACCAGGCTACGCTTGAACTGTATGACCTGGCATCATCATTGGTAAGCTATGGTGCTAACTCACTAACCCTGGTAATACCCTACTTTGGCTACTCAACCATGGAACGCGCGGTATTAAGCGGCGAAATTGTAACCGCCAAAACCAGGGCAAGGCTTTTATCATGCATCCCCCGCTCTAATCGGGGTAATAAAGTTTTATTGTTCGATCTTCATTCCGAAGGTATCCAATACTATTTTGAACACGGCTTGTATCCTGTGCACGTTTACTGCAAAGATATCGTAATAGCCGCAGCCCGTGAATATGGTGGCAACAATTTTGTAATGGCCAGCACCGATGCAGGCCGCGCCAAATGGGTGGAGTCGCTGGCCAACGATATGGGCGTAAACGCGGCCTTTATCCTCAAACGTAGACTCAAGGGCGATCATACCGAAGTGAGCGCCATCAACGCAGATGTATCAGGCAAAACCGTGATCATTTACGACGATATGATCCGCTCTGGCGGCAGTATCATCAACGCCGCGCAAACCTATAAAAATGCCGGTGCAGGCGATATCTACGTGATCACCACGCACGGGCTTTTTGTGAACGACGGTATCAACAAGCTCAAAAATTCCGGACTGATTAAGAAATTGATCTGTACCGACTCACACGTCAATACCCAATACATTGCTGATGATTTCACCGAGATACGAAGTATAGCGGGACTCATCAGTTCCAATCTATAAAGCTTAGCAGAGACGCGAATATGCGTCTCTGCAACCTATGACCATTACATCAATAAGCTATTTCAACTGTAGTTCTGATAATTGCAGGGTTATTGATGTTGTGAACAACAAAATGTGCCACATCTGCACGCGATATTTTCAGGCAGTTCTTTAGCCAGTCATTAATAGCCGTACGGTAATGCCCTGTTGCCGGTTGATCACTGAGCTGAGGGGGCCTGATGATCGTCCATTTTGCCTCGCTTGCTTTAACAATGATCTCCATCCGGTGCAGATCGGCATACATATATTTTAAGAGTTTCTGGATAATGTATTTGGCTATAAATTGAACAAAGCGCGGTATTACCGGACTTATTTCAATAGCCGAGGCCGATATAAAGAAAGCCCGTTTAACTCCCACATTTTCCATCGCGTGCAAAAGGTTCGCGTTTCCCTCAGAGTACAAAGTAGTAGGTTTATCACCAAACATTCCTCCCTTAACACCAATGGCCGATACAACAGCATCTTTGTCTATCAGGTATTTTTCAAATGTGCCGGGTTTCAGCAGATCGCCCTGAACCACCTCCAGGTTCGGGTGCTTGAGCGGCAGGTTAGCCCGGTTGCGAACCAGGGCGGTAACGCGGTGCCCCGCATCCAGGGCCAATTCAACGCATTGCCTGCCAATGCCGCCATTAGCTCCTATAATCAATAATTTGTACGGTTGATTTTCCATTCAGATATGGGTGGTTGTTTTGATGATCAGTTGAATTTAAATACGCTCAGAAAAACGATGAGCAGAAAAAGACATAATTGCAGCAGGAAAAAGCGGTTTAACCGCTCCCGCAAAACAAATGCTTCCGCTATCAGTATGGCTCCTGAATTGGCTACTGCGTTTCTGAGTTTGGTTCCTTGTCGACGGCCGGTAAGTATCCCGTTAAGTATCAGAATAATCACCAGGCCAAATTTTATCCTGAACCATAGCTGTTCGCCAAAAACACCATGAGTTATAGCCATCATGCCTATACCCGTTAGTACAAGCAGGGCCGCTCCAATACCAATCAACCTGGATGAATTGGAGGTTGATTCCATCAATCCGGCAGGGTTAGAATTGCCCTGGTCAATCTGTTTCCAAAAGGTTTTAAATACCGAGTAATCAACAACGGTGGTACCGGCCATCATAACCAGGCCCGAAAGATGCAGCACAAGCAAGTTTGAAGAAGGATCTGTAAGTTCATAAAAATGAGTTAAGTTTTAATGATAAAACCAGAAAACAAATACGATCAGTTGAATAGATGCTTAATTCAAAATACTTTCTTTTGGTTGTATTTTGAAATCAAATTTATACCTTTTAGCACTAATAAAGATAAAATATTATGCCATTTTTATGTAAATTTGCTACCAAAAGGAAGTAATTACATTGAATAAGACGGTAGAATTGGTTAAGCTATGGGGCGCCTATGAGGAGCAAAACCCAAATGCTACATTAGATAATTTTTTCAGACATCAACTATCGCTGATCGCAAATGCACCCGAAAAAACCGATCAGCCTGAAAAACTAATACCGGACATCAATGGCCGCCTGATGATCCTGCTGCGGAGGATAGCGAAATACCACATCACTTACTCCAACAAAGCGCTGGAAGGCACCGGCTTTGACCAGATAGAAGAATTTGGCCTGCTGGTGACCATTTATAACGAGGTAAACCCCATCAAATCCGAAGCTATTTATAACAACATCATTGAGCTTTCAAGCGGTACCAATATGCTTAACCGCCTCAAAAAAAGGGGGCTGGTAAGTGAGTACGCCGATACCGAAGATAAACGTGTAAAAAGGCTCCAGGTAACCGAAAAAGGCAAGCAAGCCTTAATGGTAGCCAAGGACAAAGTACAGCGGGTAGCCAGGATGATGACACACGGTTTATCAGACGAAGACAAGCAAATGTGCATCCAACTGCTTACCCCAGCCAATGATCGCTTCAACGGTATGTTCCAGAAACAAAAGAGCAAATCATTTGACGAAATATTTAAGGAGATGACCTCCTGATATAGCATTGGAGTTTAGCGGGTATTGTTTAACTTTATGGCAGTACCACTTAAACCTGAACACCTATGCCCGCCAACACCATTAATGAGGTCATTAACGCCCTGCAAACCATTATTACCGATAGTATTGCCACCAACAACCGTTTAGGATACTTCGCTGCGTTGTATTATAAAGTTACTGCCGCCGTGCGCGATGGTATTGCTAAAGGCCAGTTTGAAAATGGCCCCCGCATGGAAAGATTCGACGTCATTTTTGCCAACCGTTATTTGAATGCGCTGGACGCATGGAAAAAAAAGAAGCCCCTGAGCGATTCCTGGCGAGTAGCTTTTGAAACCGCCGAAAGATCATCACCCCTTGTATTACAACAATTACTACTAGGGATGAATGCCCATATCAACCTCGACCTGGGTATTGCCGCGGTTGAAGTATCCAATGGCAATATGGATGGTGTACAAAAGGATTTTGACGCTATCAATACCATTATTTCGGCGTTAACTTACGAGGTGATCAGCGAAATCAACCGCATATCGCCCCTTATTTCTTTACTGGGCCTGCACTCCTCCAATTATTCTATCATTATCCAGTTTAGTATTAGTAATGCTCGCGATGGCGCCTGGTGCTTTGCCGAGGACCTGCTCGGCAAAACAGGCTCTGCTTATACCGATTGCATCAACGCCCGCGATAAAACCATTACCCAATTGGGCGTTGGACTTGCCCATGCCACCGGACTTATGCGCATTACCCTTTGGCTCATCCATGTTTTTGAATGGAAAAATCCGGCAAAGATCATTAAAGAACTGCATGAGTATCAGAAAGAAAAAATAACCGTAAACCCTGTTACAACAGCCCCTGCCGTGTAAGCTATCTTGCTTTCATTGTAGCAATTCCGTAGTTTTATTGATCTATTACAGTAGTATTCTGGTTAGTATTCTCATTTGTCGCAAAGAGCCCTTTAATTGTCGGATATGCCCATTTAGCAATCAGATTAGTGGCTGTACATTTGGATATGAAATTTACAACGATGAAGAACGCAATCAGTAATAAACTCACTCACATCCCATTAATGATTATGGCCATGATGACAGCCGGCAGCGCCACACAAGCCCAAACAATAGCACCAGGTAAATACGCCAACGTAAACGGCATCAAAATGTATTATGAGATACACGGGACCGGGAAACCTCTGGTATTGATACATGGTGGTGGTTCAACCCTGAGCACATCTTTTGCCCGCATCATCCCTATACTGTCCAAAACTCACCAGGTAATTGCTGTCGAAATGCAGGCCCACGGTCATACCAGCGATCGCGACGCTCCTGAAACTTTTACCCAGGATGCCGATGACGTTGCCGAACTGCTACGCCAGCTTAACATTACCAAAACCGATGTACTTGGTTTCAGCAATGGCGGCCAAACAACGCTTGAAATAGCCTTGAGGCATCCCAAACTGGTCGACAGACTCATCATAGCTTCGGCGTTTTATAGCCGCGATGCCGTACCGGCAGCTTTCTGGGAAGGTTTCAAAAACCCAAAATACAGCGATATGCCGCAGATTTACAAGGACGAGTACCTGAAAATAGGCAACCAGGCTGGGCTCACTAATATGTTTAATAAAGACGTTCAGCGTATGAGCGTTTTTAAAGGCTGGACCAAAGAACAAATAGCATCTATCCAGGCACCAACCCTGGTAGTCATCGGCGATCATGATCTGGCCACTCCTGAGCACGCCGCCGAAATGTCCCGCCTTTTACCTCACGGTCAGCTGGCTATATTGCCGGGGCACCATGGCGAGTATTTTGGCGAAGCCTTTTTCCCGAACGCCAGCAACAAAAAGGTCGAAAGTTTTAGCATGATAGTTGAGGATTTCCTTACAACATCTAATTAAGGAAATATTGAACACCAAACAGGGAATACTGAATAATGAAGTAAAAAATCGGTGTTGGGCATTTAAAATACAACATTAAACCACTCTAAATCAAAGCTATAACAACATGTCATTTCAAGGATACCTGACCACCATCAAAGCCAAGACCGGCAAAGATGCCGCGGATTTCAGAAAACTGGCCGAAGAAAAAGGCTTTACCAAAAACGGCGAGCTCAAAGCCAAAGCCGGCGATATTACCAACTGGCTTAAAGCTGATTTTGAGCTGGGCCACGGTCATGCCATGGCCATCTACGCATTGCTCAAAGGCATCAAGAACGAGAGCAGCCAATAAAACGGCGACCAACATATACATCCTGCCACCATGCCCGTTTTTTCACGGGCATTTTTGTTGCTGAAAAACTTTTTAAACCTTAAATTTTAACACTTTTCTGGCCAAAAACGCGGTAAAAACGGGTCAAAATTCACTCAAAAACATCGATTTTAACACTTTTTAACAAATTTCAACGCGATTTTGAGCTGTTTTAAAAACTTTAAAAAGTATTAATTTATTGGCTTTCAAATAAACACATACAGATCGATTTTTGGGCCTAATTTCCCTTAATCAAGCAGCCCGGTTTTCTCTTCTTTTTGGGAAGAAAGAACCGGGCTGAGTATAGGTATAAAGATACCGAAAATTGGGGAGAATAAAAAATCAACTCTAAGGTCATGCCGAATTTATTTCGGCATCCCATAAGCCTGAGGGATCCTGAAACAAGTTCAGGATGACGGATTTAATTATTGAATTAGTGAGTTAGTGAATTATTGAATTGGGTTTTAATTAAACAAGTCTCCTTTTTCTTCCCAGTCAGCAGATAAGCTTCGGGCGAAAGCGGGCAGAACAATGCTGGGTGATGCGGCTGTAAGGGCATTGCGAACCTTACCTGAAGCGCGGGATAATGAGCGAACGTAGTGGAGGTAAGGTTTAGCAGCCCGCGGTTCTGTCCGGTTTGCGGGGCAAAGGTTATGAGCGCAAAGAAGCATTTCTGCTGAAGCGTTTTTGGTTACTTTTGTCGCGACAAAAGTGACTGGCTCTCCCGCAGCCAAGAGTAGGTATACGCCATGTCCTTAAGCTCTGCAAATCGGGGATTGCCACGCTATCGCTCCTTTAGATTAGCATAATTATTATATTGAATTATTTGATTGAGAAAGAAGCAGGGTAAACTATGCTTCGCTCCGGGTTAGTGACTCACATT
>NZ_JABGNA010000007.1:128447-466147 GCF_013149275.1 Mucilaginibacter sp. SG564 | reverse complement strand
CACCTTCCTGATCTCGGTGATCCTGCTGATCCCGATTGTTTTTAACTGGATGGTCACTTTCTGTATCCGCTCTAAAGAACGCGAACAGGTGGCTTTGCGAAATTTATTTGTTTGAAGAGATTAAGTCATTTACTTCGTGAGTCATTAAGTCATTTACTTTATAGTGATTATGCGTTATATTATCAAAAAATGACCTAATGGCTCAATGCCCCAATGACTTAATTACTAACTTTGACCTGTTTTTAAAACAGAGAGAATGAAGATCGCCATAAATGGATTTGGCCGCATAGGCCGCATTTTTTTAAGAAATATCTTAGCTAAACCCGGTATCGAGGTGGTAGCTATCAATGACCTCACCGATACGCAAACCCTTGCTCATTTATTTAAATATGATTCGGTTCACCGTGGATTTAAAGGTACGGTTGAGCATGATGCCAGCAACCTTTACATCAATGGCAGCCAGATAAAAGTATTAGCCGAGCGCGATCCGCAGGCATTGCCATGGGGGGCATTGGATATCGACCTGGTGATAGAATCAACCGGAAAATTCACTTCCAGGCAGGGCGCTGAACTGCATTTGGCGGCCGGTGCCAAACAGGTAATTATCTCGGCCCCGTCAACAGATAAAAATGTACCTACCGTGGTGCTGGCTGTCAACGATGGTCTGGTCGATCTGCGGTCACTCATATTATCCAATGCTTCCTGTACCACCAATAATGTGGCGGCTATGGTGAAGATACTGGATGAGAACTGGGGAATTATTGATGGCTACATCACCACCGTTCACTCTATGACCGGCGATCAAAGTTTGCATGATGCTCCGCATAAAGACCTGCGCCGCGCAAGGGCAGCTTCGGCCTCTATTATACCTACTACAACAGGCGCGGCCAAAGCTATTACGGCTATATTTCCACATCTGGAAGGGCGCTTGGGTGGTGCCGGTATCCGTGTTCCGGTGCTTAATGGCTCATTAACAGATTTTACCTGCAGCCTTAAAAAGCAACCCACTATTGAAGAAATTAACCGGGCATTTAAACAGGCTGCCGATGGCCCCATGAAAAATGTACTGGAGTATACCGAAGATCCCATCGTATCAACCGATATACTGGATAATCCGCACAGCTGTATTTTTGATGCGCAGCTCACCTCTATCGTAGGCGGACTGGTGAAAGTGGTTGGCTGGTACGATAACGAAATGGGCTACAGCAGCCGCCTGGCCGATCTGGTAGATGAAATAGCTGCGTTAGAGCTAAATGAATAGAACCCAAAGAATAGAATCAAGAGTTAAGAAAATAGCTAACCAGAAAGCGGGTCGATAATCAATGATTGTTTTTTTCTTGATTCTTGGCTCTTAATTCTTGACTCTCATAAAAAACTATGATCAAATTTATAACTGTAGAAGAGTTATTGCCTATCCGCAACGAAGTGCTGCGCGAAGGGAAACTCACCCTGGATGAATGTATTTTCCCGACAGACAGGATAGAGGGTGCGTTTCATTTAGGCTATTATCAAAATGATGAACTGGCCTGTGTGGCTTCGTTTCATCCCCAGAATTATGAAGGTTTTGAAGGCAAGGCCTACCAATTGCGGGGCATGGCTACTACCGAAAAATACAGGGGCAAAGGGCTGGGGAACCAACTGGTTAATTTTGCCCTGGTGTATCTGCGCGGCCAAAAAGCCGATTATGTTTGGTGCAACGCGCGTAAAAAGGCCGCCGCTTTTTATCACAATGCCGGTTTTGAGATCATTTCGCCGGAGTTTGAAGTGCCCGGAATTGGGCCGCATTATGTGATGTATGTTAAAATATCATGAAGTTTGGGGCATTTTCAAACACCTTTTTTACTTTTTCGTTAAGAATTAAGAATAAAATGCCCAATTTGCGCGCCTTACAGTAAATGACCCATATAATTAATATGAAAACAATAGATCAAATAAGTTTTGCAGGCAAAAGAGCCCTGATCAGGGTTGATTTTAACGTGCCTTTGGATAAGGATTATAACATTACTGATGATAACCGGATGACGGCCGCTTTGCCAACCATAAAAAAGATTTTAAAAGATGGTGGTAAAGTTATCCTGATGTCGCACCTGGGGCGCCCGAAAGATGGGCCGAATGAGAAGGACTCTTTGAAGCATGTTGTTTCGCATTTATCAGATCTGCTGGGTCAGCAGGTGCAGTTTGCTGATGATTGCATTGGTGCCGACGCTGTTGAAAAATCACAAAAATTAGGAAAAGGCGAGGTGCTTTTATTAGAGAACCTGCGTTTTTATAAAGAAGAAGAAAAAGGCGATGTGGCTTTTGCCGAAAAGCTTTCGAAACTGGGTGATGTGTACGTGAACGATGCTTTTGGTACGGCTCACCGCGCTCACGCTTCTACAGCGGTTATCGCGCAGTTTTTCCCGGATGCCAAATATTTTGGTTACCTGATGGCTGCCGAACTGAACAATGCCGAAAAAATATTAAACGGTGCTGCCAAACCTTTCACCGCTATCATGGGTGGTTCAAAAGTTTCTGATAAAATTGAGCTGATCGAAAAACTGCTGGATAAGGTAGATAACCTGATCATCGGTGGCGGTATGGCTTATACCTTTGCTAAAGCCGATGGTGGTAACATTGGTACTTCACTGGTTGAAGCCGATAAGCTCGACCTGGCTATCAGCCTGAAACAAAAAGCAAAAGACAAAGGCGTAAAATTGTACTTACCGGTAGATAACGTTATTGCTGATGCTTTTGCTAACGATGCCAAAACCGGCGTTGCTAAAACCGGCCAGATTCCTGACGGTTGGATGGGCCTGGATATTGGTCCGGAAACCGTTACTTTATTCAGCAAGGTGGTTGAAGAATCAAAAACCATTTTATGGAACGGCCCGATGGGTGTTTTTGAAATGGAATCGTTTTTAGTAGGAACCAAAGCTATTGCCGAAGCCGTAGTTAAAGCTACTGAAAATGGCGCTTTCTCCCTGATAGGTGGTGGCGATTCAGCAGCAGCTGTTGCCAAATTTAACCTGACCCAGGAAGTTAGCTACGTGTCAACCGGTGGCGGCGCTTTACTGGAATACATGGAAGGTAAAGAGTTACCAGGTGTAAAAGCGATCAACGAATAAGAGCATATCTCCTATAAATAAAAAAGCCTCCTGATCATATCAGGAGGCTTTTTTATTTAAGGCCTAAGTTATTATGCTAAAAAACGCGTCATTGCGAAGTATGAAACGGAATAAAAAAAACGCGTAATTGCGAGCGCAGCGTGGCAATCCCCGATTTGTAGAGCGGCTCTGTATAGTTAGGGATTGCCACACTGCGCTCGCAATGACGCAATGGGTTAAAAGAGGCTATTGAATTTCAACAAGAGCTCACTTCATCATTACCGTTTAACACTCAAGTGCGCAAAAACAGAATCGGTATAAGCCTGCCCCGCGCCATTCGCGGCATAAACCATAATACCGGCTTTAAGGTCGCCGGTAGGGGGCTGCCAGGCTGCGGCTGCTTCGGCATTGGCCAGGCTGTTATATTGAGATGATACACCGATCATGGTTTTGGCATTGCCTATGTACTTGGCGTATTGGTTAAATCTTGAAGTATTATCAGAGAAATATCCCATATCCTCCACAAAATTAAAGTAGGCTGCCATGCTTGCTTTTTTGCCTATGGCATCACCTTCCGGCGCGCCGCTGTATATGGCCGCGGTGTAAATGGTGCTGGTGTTGGATGATTTTGGTCCAAAGTATCCTCCCAGTGCCTTTAGCATGTTGTTATAATTTGTATTTACCGTTGCCCCGTGTTCAATATCCAAAGCAATACCATCCAGGTGCAAGGAGTCAATTACAATTTGTTTAACAAAAGTGGCAAATTGGGTATAGGTTAATTTAGTACCGGCGCTATTGGTAAAAGGTGTTGTTGTGCTCCATGAAGCCGCATCGTCAATATTCATCAGCACCTTTACACCCCTGGCCTGTAATGTTCGTACATCGGCCATAATAGCTTTGTATGATTTGTACTGGTTGCTCAGCATAATACCATTGTGGTTGGGATCGTAATGCGTAGAATCGACAATTTGCCATGGTGTACCTTCAAACAATACCATCACATTGGCACTTTGGGTGCACTGCAGCAGCGAAACGCTGCCATTATCAAAGGCATAATAAGCCACTTTGTAAGGAGGGCCGGCGGTAACAGATGTTGTAGTAACAGCACGCGCTGTAGCAGACTGTGCGTTTTCGCCTGTTGGGGATACCTGCTCCGACTTTTTACAACCGGCTAAAAATAGCAGGGATAAGCCTGCAATTACCATACTGGTATGGCAAACCTTGTTTGATTTTTTTAATGAATTCATTTTCATAGATTTTTGATAGGTGGATAAATAGTTGAAAGGTATAGTAGGAATCAAGACCCAAGAGTCAAGAATCAGGATTTAGGAAAATGTCCAGAGGTTTTCCTTTATGTCCTGATTCTTGTCTCCTGACTCTCTTAATGTTATTGGATCTTAATCGATGACACTACATCATTGGCACTTGGCGACAACGCGCCAAACCAACTGTTATTGGCAGTTAATGTCCATGATGTGCCGCCAAAATTGTCATTAGAATACATGATCACTGTCCAGCCCGAAGGTATCTGCACCGATGATGCCCAATCGTTCACAAAACCCTTGGCTTGTAATTGCGCCAGGGTATAATTGCCTTTAGCTATTTTTTGGGTAGCTGTACCGGCATAGTTGGAGTTTTGATAAAAAACCACCCCTGTTGTAGTACCGCCACCGCCGCTGGTTGGGTTCATGATCTTGATCAGGTCCTTAGTTACCTTGTAATCCGGAACACGAAGAGTGTTATCGTGCAGAGAGGTAAGCGGTGCATCGCGGTCAATGGCATAACCAAATACGCCGCCTTTTTTGCCTGAGGTTGGCTCCCAGCGGGCATAATCATAAGCGCGGCCTGTTCCGTTTTCCGGGTAAGTAACATCATCCCAGTAATTGCTTGGATAGCCGTTTTCTTCGTAGAATGAAAATCCGGGTACAAATTTATCCGAGGTGATATAAGAAGAAAAAGTGTTCCAGGTACTTTGCAAAGTAGAAGACCCACGACCATAAGCCTGCAGCCATACATAATCGATCATGGTATACACATTCCGGAAAAGGCTGTTGGTGCCGGTTTGATTGGTATCAAAGGTCAATAGTTTCCCGGTGCCTGATTTTGGACCCAGGTAAGCGGAAAGCGCAGTGTAAACGCCAGTCATATCGGTTAGGGTTGTACCCGACGGATTGCTTTCCACATCAATATCATAGCCATCCAAACCGTATTTGTTAACCACGCTATCCATGATCATTTTGGCGGTTGTCTGGTACCCCGCGGTGTTATGCGGTACGCCCGAAGGAATGTTGAGGTTACCGGTGATGATCACTTTAGTGCCTTTGGCATGTAAGGCGCTTACCCATGCCGGTACGCTGGAGGCAATAGGCGAGGTTTTGTCGAAACAAAAAAGAATGAGTATATCCAGGCTATCCGGCACCAACGAAAAGTTGGAGCCATTTACGCCGGCCCCATAACAAGGGCCCTGTACACGGTAGAAACCAGCGGTAATTTCGTGCTTGGTTTTCTTGTAGGCAACCAAAGCGCTGTCTGAAGCTGCAGATAGCGTTGTCAAGCTGTTTTTAGATGAACCTTCGGTTTGCAGTTTAGAAGCAGCGCTGCCATGGTCCTTCTTACAGGCTTGGGTTGCAAGCAACGCAGAGAGGCTGATCAACAAAAGACCGGCTTTGAAAGAAAAGAGGTTTTTTTTCATAATGAGGGATTTTAAAGGGTTTATGTTTAATAAAATTGATTCATAAATATTAACAGGAAGGTTGTATAGCAACTTTTTCCAAGAGAATAATTAGCCAAAAAAGGGTGAGACTCCTTCTTTGGCCATTATTTATTTCGTAGATCGTTACTCCCAAAGAGGAGTTCAGATCATTGAATTTTAGCCGAAAGAAGGGTGAGACTCCTTCTTTTGGCTAATTATTTATTTCACAGATCGTTACTCCCAAAGAGGAGTTCAGATCATTGAATTTTAACACAAAGAAGGGTGAGACTCCTTCTTTGTGTTAATTATTTATTTTGTAGATCCTAATTCTTAAAAAAGAGTTCAGATCATTGAATTTTAACCGAGGTCACTTTATCATTGGCATTTGGCGATAAGGTGGTAAAATCGGGTGTGTTGGCTGTACGTGTCCATGAGGTGCCGCCAAAGTTATCGTTGGTATACATGATCACCGTCCATCCTGAGGGTACTTTTACCGATGATGCCCAGTTATCTACAAAGCCTTTGGCCTGTAATTGCGCCAGGGTATAAGTACCTTTCTGGATCAGACTGGTAGCTGTACCGCCGTAATTGGTGTTCTGATAAAAAGTTACACCCGTAGTTGGCGTAGTACCACCGCTGCCATTCATCAATTGGATAGCGTTCCTGGAAACAATAAATGGAGGAGTATGGTTGTAATCGCGGCTCATACGATATGCTCCAACGCCGGCAACCTTGTTGGCTTTGGCCCAATTGGTGGCATAATTGTATAGATCTGACGTTGCCTGAGCATCGCCGCCTGATTGGTCTTCACTGCCATCGGCATGTTTAAAGCTATCGCCGTTAACCAGCAAAATAGTTTTATCCGCTCCATAAGTAGAGGCTATTGAGGATAGCGGGAAGGAACTGCTGCTCCAGAAATGGCTTCCGGTAGTATAGGATTGGAATAATATATAGTCATAATTGCTTTTGGTGCCGGTTAAACTGTTGTTATCCAGGGATCCATCGGTGTCATAAAAGAACACCGGTTTTTTACCCATACTTTTGGTAACTGCCGAAGTAGAATTTGGTCCGAACCATTTGGCAACGGAGGTTAATAAATTCGGGTAACTGCTGCTGGTTACATTTTTGTTGTCGATAGTACCAGATTCTATATCCAGGTCTATGCCGTCTAAAGAGTCGGCTACAATGTGCTGGTTATACATGGCCTGCGACCAATGGTCATAAGTACTGGTTGCAGTGGCAACGGTTTTGGTTGAAGTTGGCGTAGCCGGATCTTTGGAAGATCCATCAAAATAGGCGTCGCCCAAAAAGTGGCATACCACAATCCGGGTTCCTTTGGCCTGTGCAGCGCGCCAGTGCGACCGTGTGGCATCATTCCCGGCAAAAAACTCCAGGAAATCGGTACTGTCGGGCGCATTGGCCGGATTGAAACTGGCAGCCGCGTCGGCGCCATCACCCACCAAAAAGCCTACAAATATTTTATGCACGCTGTTTTTATAAGCGATCAGGTCGGCATTGGAAGTTACCGCCTGGGTTTTTAAATTATTTGTGGATGCGCCAAGTGTTTGTAGTTTTTCGGCGGAGTTTCCATTATCCTTTTTGCAGGATGAAGTAACAGCAAGAGCGAACAGACAAAGCATAGGCAATCCAAGCCTTGTTAAAAAAGCGTTTTTTTTCATAATTGTTTTTTTGGTTAAGAGAGCGTTGATAGAATCAAGAACCAAGAACGAGGAATCAAGAGCTTTGGCAAATTCCCGGAAGGTTTTGTTCCAGTCTTGATTCCTGACTCTTAACTCCTGATTCTCATTTTTTAATTATTGAATTTTAACAGATGATACCACATCGTTCGCGTTGGGCGACAGGGTGGTGAAATTGGTTGTGTTGGAAGTTAACGTCCAGGAGGTACCGGTAAAGTTATCATCACCGTACATGGTCACCGTCCATCCCGAAGGTATTTTTACCGACGATGCCCAATCGTTCACAAAGCCCAGCGCCTGTAACTGCGATAGGGTGTAATTCCCCTTGGCAATGGTGCTGGTAGCCGTGCCTGCATAATTGATATCCTGGTAAAAAGTAACACCAGTAGTTGGCGTGGTGCTGCTGCCATATACCGTTGCTTTGCCATACAGCGCGTTGGAAACACTGCTCAGGTAAGTATGCACATCGGTGTTGGGCAAATTATAATAAAGGTAAATGCCATAGCCATCATTTACAGTTTGTGTAGCCAATGAGGCTGCGGTTGACGAACTGGTGCTCTGGATATCAATAGCAGCGGGACCCAGGTTGCTTTTAGCTAATCCCGGTACGTTGGGAGCGCCATAGCTGCCATAATAGGCTTGCCAGCTATAGTCGATCTTTGAACCTACGGTTACCCCATTATAGCTTAAGTTGGATGCCGCCGGACCGATAAAATAGAAAGAGATCAGTTTGGTAGGCAGCAACTGGCGTAGGGCTGTTACCAGGTAAACAAACGAGCTGGAGTTGGGTTGCCCGGTGTTGTTGGTGCCGTAGTCGGCATATTCGTCATCAAAGTCGATACCGTCCAACCCGTAGGTGTTTACCGCGTTGGCCAGTAACTGGGCAAAATCCTGCGCGGCCTGCTGGCTCGGGAAGTTGGAGATCCCCGCGCCCTGGTGATTACCCAGGATGGATAGCATCACCTTGATACCCTTGGCCTGTAATGGCTGGATTTTGGTGGCCGCGTTGTTCAATACGGCGGTTACCTGCGGATTAAAAAACAGCTCGGCTTTTTGGGTACTGGTATTGTAATTGATATTGGCGGCGAATATGATGCCGATATCAAAAAGCTGCTCCCCGGTTGATAGCTTGTAATTGCCCACATTCAGGATGTCGTTATTGTTCACCTCTACATAACAAACGCCTTTGGGGCCACTAACACCAATAGCGTTGGTGCCCAGTTTTGAGGGGGCATTGTTTGTTTTTGCAGCGGGCGACAGATCTTTTTTACAAGCTGCCGTAAACAGTAGCACGAAGCCCAATGAGGCCACAGCTATCCTGTTAAAGGATAAATTGATAGATGTTTTCATGTCGGTTACTATTGTTTTTTTAGGGTAGATGTTAAGGTAGTTTCACGGTAGCCTTACCATACAGCGCGTTTGACACACTGCTCAGGTAAGTATGCACATCTGTATTGGGCAGGTTATAATACAGGTATATACCATAGCTATTATTAACGGTTTGCGTAGCCAGCGAAGCCGCGGTCGACGAGCTGGTGCTTTGGATATCAATAGCAGCAGGGCCCAAATTACTTTTAGCTAATCCCGGAACATTGGGTACCGAATAAGAACCATAAATAGCATTCCAGCTATAATCAACTTTTGAACCTACGGTTACGCCATTAAAGCTTAAACGCGATGCTGCCGGGCCATAAAAGTAAAAAGAGATGATCTTGTTGGGCATCAGCTGTCGTAAGGCGGTTACCAGGTACACAAATGAGCTGGAGTTAGGTTGCCCGGTACCGTTGGTGCCGTAATCGGCATATTCATCGTCAAAGTCAATACCGTCTAGCCCGTAGGTGTTTACCGCGTTGGCCAGCAATTGGGCAAATGCCTGGGCGGCTGCCTGGTTGGGGAAATTACTAATACCCGCGCCCTGGTGATTACCCAAAATAGATAGCAATACCTTAATGCCTTTAGCCTGTAAGGGCTGTATCTTGGTGGCTTTATTATTTAATACAGTAGTTACCTGCGGGTTAAAAAATAGCTCGGCTTTCTGGGTGCTGGTGTTATAATTGATATTGGCTGCGAAAATAATACCGATATCAAAAAGCGGCTGCCCGGTTGATAAGGTATACTTGCCCACATTCAAAATATCATTGCTGTTCACCTCTACGTAGCAAACGCCTTTAGGACCGCTAACGCCAATAGCGTTGGTGCTTAATTTTGATGCGTCATTATCGGTTTTCGGGGTGGGCGACAGATCTTTTTTACAGGCCGCTGTAAATAGCAGCGAAAGGCCTAATAAAGCAACAGATGCTTTGGTAATTGAATTAGATGTTTTTCTCATGGTCGGTTGTTAAATTGGTTTTATAAATTTTTAATAGGTTGTAAGTTCAAAAGCGGTGTTTTATCCATAGGCATCTGCTATTTTTATAGGTAACGGCAAAAATTAATGGGAATAAGTTAATAGGGGATGAGTCGGTGTTAAACGATTTAGCAATATGATACGCGTAGTTAAATATCTCATAAATATGATATCATTTTTGTTTTTCAATATTGTAGCAGGCATATAGGTAGGTTTTATATGCGTGATGATTTAATTGGTTTACAGTGATATAGACAAGCAATAATCAGGAATTGCCTACAAGGTTTTAAAATTTTTATTGTACAAGTTAATATTTTTATTTCGATATGTTTTTCTATAATATATCTGATCATGATATACCGGCATAAATGAACAAGAAAAACTACATTTGCTATGGCTTTAGGGGTATTCTGTACAGAATTGAGACAAACCCTTTGAACCTGATCCGGCTGATACCGGCGTAGGGAAAAGTCGGGAACTATTTCTGCCCGTTTGCTCAGTCCCGAGCCCTGTAAGCCCTGTTTTTATGAAAAGCATAAATCATGAATAAAAAAACACATAGTTATCCATCCGTATTAACCATAGCCGGGTTTGATGGCGTTGGCGGCGCGGGTATCCAGGGCGATATCAAAACTATTTCGGCATTGGGTTGCTACGCTACTTCGGTGCTTACCGCGCTGCCGGTACAAAATACCCGTGGGGTGCAATCTGTTTATCCTATTCCTGCTGATGTAGTAGAGGCGCAGTTGCGTGCCGTATTGGATGATGTTTTCCCGGATGCTATCAAAATAGGGATGGTACATACTACGGCTATTGTACACTCCATTGTAAATACGTTGCAGCGATATCCAAAAGTGCCGGTAGTGTTTGACCCGGTGATGGTATCCACCAGCGGGCACCGGCTCCTGGAGGATAGCACCATAGCCGTCATCGTTAAAAAACTGTTTCCGCTGGCTGCCGTTATAACCCCGAATCTGGATGAGGCCGCTGTTTTGACCGGGGTATCCATACACACTGTAGATGATATGCAGGCAGCCGGTAAAAAGATCATCGAGCTCGGAGCCCGGTCGGTATTGCTCAAGGGAGGTCATCTAAATGCTATAAAATTAACCTCCTTATATTTTACCGGCGATGGCCAGATACAAGAATTCAGTTTTGAAAAAATAGATACGCCAAACACCCGTGGAACCGGGTGCACCCTGTCATCGGCTATAGTCAGCTATATCGCCCGGGGAAGTTCACTGTCGGATGCGGTAGCATTGGCGCAAGAGTATGTTCACCAGGCTATACTGAATGGGAAAGATGCGCGCGTGGGCAGAGGCAACGGTCCGCTGAATCATTTTTTTGATCCGCAGAAACTCATTATCAATTCCTAAGAATAGTAAAAAAAATAGATTTGTCATGCTGAACGCAGTGAAGCATCTATTGTTGAACTTTTCAATTGTAGAATAGATCCTTCGTTCCTCAGGATGACAAAAATGAAATAAATCCCCTCTATGCGCGCAGCGGAGAGAGGGGGTGACGAGCGCAGCGATGTCGGGGTGAGTCGATACCCCGCGTTCGATCCTTATCGCAAATCCACCCCGTTAAACCTCAAATACCCGATGGATTTTACGTTCCCTACATCGCGTAAAATCCCGATCGCGTAAATGCCCCTGCCCGAAAAAATGGAGGTCAAAAACTCCATGCAATTGGTAAGGCATGCCACACATGCCTTATGGCTAAACGCCAGCAGTTTTAGAGGACATACTTATAATGGAATAAAGTAAGTTTTGTTATTCTACATTAATACCCTCTCAAGCCCTTAGCTAAATGCTAAGGGCTTGTTAATTTTTGTCCACTCCGGGTCTCTCGCAGAGGGCCCTGAGTTATTAGCTGTTCTCTATTCCCCTATAGAAAACCTCAGAATCCCTTTCAGGAGACCCCGAGGGAACACAAGAGGCTGCTATCCCAAAAAGGTGTCATGCTGAGCTCCGTCGAAGCATGGTGGGCAGGCCTCTGCGCTCTACCCTTCGACGGAGCTCAGAGTGACAGCCCCTTTTGTTCCCTCAGGATCCTTTTCAGAAGATCCCTGGGGGACATCGTCGCCTTGATTTCTGCAAACTGCCCATTCACTCCTCACCACCCCCCCCCCACTCAAAACTCATCACCAGTTGCCCATTTTATTTTATTGAGGTACATTTAGGGCTTGATTGACTAATTAAATGAAAAAAACTTTATTTACCTGTTTATGGCTGGCCATAACAGTTATCAGCGTTTACGCGCAAACCCCACCGCCCGATGCCGAATACATCAAGGCTAATTACCAGAAATACGAATACCAGATACCCATGCGCGATGGTAAAAAGCTGTTTACCTCGGTATACGTACCTAAAGATAAATCCAAAAAATACCCATTTATGATGGATCGCACGCCCTACAGCGTTGCACCCTACGGAACCGATCTGTATAAAGGCAGCCTGGGCCCATCACCGGCATTTGTGCATGATGGATTTATTTTTGTTTACCAGGATGTACGCGGCCGCTGGATGAGTGAAGGCGTTTATGAGGAAATGACACCCGAAAAAGAGGTGCACAAAACCAAAAACGATGTTGACGAAGGCACCGACACGTATGATACCATCAACTGGCTGCTTAAAAACATCCCCAATAATAATGGCAAAGTGGGCGTGTGGGGCATATCATATCCCGGTTTTTATACCACCACGGCACTGCTAAGCCGTCACCCCGCATTGGTTGCCGCATCGCCGCAGGCACCTATTGCCGATTTGTATCGCGATGACGCTTTTCATAACGGCGCCTTTATGCTGGTGGCCAATTTTGGTTTCTACTCCTTTTTTACCAACCGACAGGATGATAAACCCACGCAGCGCCGTGCACCGGGATTTGATTTCGGTACCGAAGATGGCTATGATTTTTTCCTGAAAATGGGTTCCGTAAAAAATACCAACGATAAATATTATAAGGATACCATCCGCCTGTGGAACGAGATGCTGGATCATCCCAACTATGATCAGCACTGGAAAGACCGCAACGTGCTGACCCACCTGCACGATATTAAAACCGCTGTACTGGTTACCGGTGGCTGGTACGATGCCGAGGATCTGTACGGAGCTATCAACACCTATAAAACATTGGTTAAGGAAAACCCTAAAACACCGGTTTACTTTGCTATGGGCCCCTGGGTGCATGGCGGCTGGGCCCGCGGCGATGGCGATCATTTAGGCGATGTTGACTTTGGCGGGCCAACCGGCCCATTCTACCGCGAAAAGATAGAATTTGCCTTTTTTAGCCATTACCTCAAAGGTACCGATCTGAACCTGGCACCGGTATCCGTATTTGAAACCGGCACCAATCAATGGAAAAACTACAATACCTGGCCGGCAAAAGAAGCTACGGAAAAGAGCCTATACCTGTTGCCTGGCGGTAAACTGTCTTTCGATGCCTCAGCAGTTACAAAAGGCAGCTTTGACGAGTTTGTATCAGACCCTAACAAACCGGTACCTTTTACCAACGATATTACCAATGATATGAAGCGGGAATACATGACCGGCGATCAGCGTTTTGCCGCCCGCAGGCCCGATGTATTAACCTATCAAACCGATGTGCTGGACAAAGATATGACCATTGCGGGCAACATCTGGGCTAATTTAAAAGTATCAACCACCGGCACCGATGCCGATTGGGTGGTGAAGGTGATTGATGTTTACCCCGATTCGGCCAAAAATAATAAATGGACAGGCAAGGAGGTTTACCTGTCGGGCTATCAGCAAATGGTACGCAGCGAGGCCATGCGCGGCAAATACCGCAATGGTTTTGATAAACCGGAGCCATTTGTACCAGGACAGGTTAGCCCGGTGAATTTTGAACTGCAGGATGTGCTGCATACCTTTAAAAAAGGTCACCGTTTAATGGTGCAGGTGCAAAGCACCTGGTTCCCGCTCACTGATAGAAACACCCAGCAATTCCAGGATATCATGAAAGCGAAAGATACCGACTTTAAAAAAGCAACCCACCGGGTGTATACCGGCGGCGGAAACAGCTTGTTGAAAGTAAGGGTGATAGAATAGACTAGCAAATATCGAACACCGGATGTTGAAAAATGAATATAGAATGGTTTTGTTACTCAGTATCTGATGTAAGGATGAATTAAAAAATGGAGTAATAGCACAATTCCCTGATTCTTTTGATGGGTGTTATGCTGATCTCCGTCGGAGCATGGTGAACTGGCCTCTACACGCTACCCTTCGACTGTGGGGTGACAGCCCGCTTTTTTTCGACAAAGCCTTTTATTTCTTCAGCGTATCTTTAGCTGGTTTTAGTATTTTTACATGGGTTTACATAAAATCTGGTAAATCGCAGTTTTATTTTTATAATATATTGAAAATGAATTTTTTATAAAAATTTCAACCACGAAAAGTGTAAACCATGTAAACCCACTTTTTAGCCTGTGGTCGATATTTAGTATTTGCGAACAACTATTAAATTTTATATAAATCTGTTTTATTGCATATGGAGCCATTACAACCAACGGTTATCGATACAAAAGTGATCTCGGCAGAACATCCGGAAGATTATTTCAATACCATTCTGAGCAGCGTGAACGATCATATCGTGCGGATAGGGATCATGACGGAGCCTTATTTCTGGCACCTGCACCCCAACTCCGACGAAACCTTTCTGGTACTTGAAGGTACCCTGCTCATCGACCTGGAAACCGGCACCATCGAGTTACAGCCCGGGCAATTGTTAACTATCCCCAAAAATATGCGTCACCGTACCCGTCCCGGCGGAGAGCGGTCGGTAAATCTAACCATCGAACATAAGCAAACAGAAACGGTAATGGGTTAGACTTTTGCATAACCCACAAATATTTTGTATATTGTATAAACAGCCCGGCTTTCCCCGAAAAGGAGAAAGCCGGGCTGTTTGGTTAAGGGAAAAATACCTCAAAAAAATGAGCTGTTTGTATTTAGGTATTTGAAGATCAATGAATTAATACTTTTTAAACCTTCAAAAACCACACTGAAATTTGTTAAAAAGTGTTAAAATGGGGTTTTTTAAATGAATTTTTGGTGGTTTTTAACCCATTTCTACCCTGCTTTTGGTTAAAAAAGTGTTAAAATAAAACTTTAAAAAGTTTTAGGGGCCGACGGAGCGATCAGAGGTTAATGTAAAAATAACGGTTGTGGTGTAATGCAGAATTTGCACTAATCTATAGTTTTGAAGTTGAAACCTGGAGATCCAAACTTTATCGGTGAAATACGCATGAAAAATCTATTGTTTATTTTGTTGCTGTTGGTAATAACCGGCGCTTATGGGCAACAAACCAAGGTCGAAAATAATGTGCTGTATAAATCGGTATCCTTACCAAAGGATGATGCCCGGTTCCTGGCTTTAAAGCGTATTGCTCAAAAATATTTACCCCAGTTTATAGATAGCCTGCAAAAGCATGGAAGGGATACGGAGGGCTACCGGTTTGTAGTAAAATCCGACTTTGTAGAGGGCAGTAACCATGAGCATATGTGGTCGGAAGTGATTGGCTACAGCAATGGCATTTTCAGGGCAATATTTATCGATTCACCTTTTACCCTTAAAAATATTAAGCTTGGCGATAAGATCAGTATCAACCAAGCCGATGTGGAAGACTGGGCCGTTCATGACCTGAGAACCAAGAAGATAACCGGAGAGTTTTCTGAGAAATATTTGAATACCAAACAGTAGCGACTGTAGCATTTATAACTTTCCCGTCGTAAAGGATATAAAAACCTTATAATGATTAAGAAAGTATCTTTCCTGCTATTGATAATTGCTGGCTTTACAGCCTGCAAAGGGAACAAACAAAAAAACGGCTGCGGTGTACAAACCTGCACCCTGGAGTATGCCTACCTGGGAATTGTTATAACCGATAAGCAAAATACGCATCCTGCTATCACCGGTTTTTCGGCTATTAATGTGCGCACCAACAAACCATTGACACCGGTAAAATACCCGCCTAATGTTGATTTTGTGGCAGGCTTTACACTATTGGCTACAGACGATAACATCAAAGATTTTTCAACCGATGGGGATGATATAAAAATAACAGCTACTAACGCGGCTACCCATCAAACCTTGAGTACAATTATCACCATCGCCGGAGGTTGCAATTGTCACGTTAAAAAAGTATCAGGCCCGGATAAAATGGTGTTCGACTGATCAGCTACCCGATAAAGTTACCGGTGAAACATTTGCATAAGCCTGGTATAATACGTAAGAGCCATTAGCATCTGTAAGCGCTTTAAGCGTTTGCTTTTTATTGCCCTGTACCGCGTTGATGTTTTTCCAGTCTGCTGGAACATAGGTTTTAAGCGTAAGCGGGATGGTGTAAAAAACTTTGCTGAGCGGGTGGGTGATATTTACGGTTATCTTATCACCTTTAAAACTGCTTTGTACTTTGGCACTTTGTCTTTCGCGCATGTACTTGGTTACATCGCCAAAAGTGGCTACCCAGAGTTTATCCTGATGGTTTTTGATATAGGTGAAATATTCATCCAACTCCTGGTGGGGCAAGGGTTCCCAGCCTATACCGTCAACACCGTGATGGGTAAGTACCAGCCAGGTATCTTTCCTGTTCATGGTGGTATCTACCCAGGCTTTCATCATCGGTAATGGCGTTTTGGTAGTAGCGCCGCGCTGGTATTGTACATACTCTTTATCCGTATTGCCGGGAGTATCCTTGTTACCGCGGCTTATTTCTTTGAGCCAGGGTTCGGGCATGCGATTGCGCAGGGCAGGGTAAACTTTGGACAAATAAGCAACGGCGCGCTCATTCTCGGTACCAAACGGTCCTTCGGCGCTAAAGGTATAAGCAAGGCCCAAATGGTTTAAAACATCCAGCCGGCTTTTTTCGGCTTCGTACATTAAATTGGTTTCATCAAGGGCGGCCAGGCGGGGATGGGTTACCATATGACTGGCAAATTCATGGCCCTGCGCCGCGTAAGCTTTTATCGGTGCCCAGGTAGTGCCATGAGCGTCTTTATATTCGTCGTTATGCTGTATGCCGGGTTTAAATTCACCGTTACGAACTTTAGCATAGCATTCATCAATAGCTTTATAGGCGGCTTCGGTTTTACCTGCATCTACCAATGAGCCTGCTTTATAATGATAATCCAGCGGACCGATCAGTCCAAGATACCCCCCTGCCGAAGCCCGCTCAAAGAAATTATCTTTATTGGTTGGTATAGTAGCCGTTTCCTTAATGATATCCTTTATCGGCCGTCCAATGAATTTGCCATGATATTGCGAACCTGGTATTTGTCCGGTAATAATGAAAAAGGTAGCAGGTAGCTGTAGTTTGTTAAGTATAGGTAATGCCACTTTGAATTGGTTAATGGAGCCATCATCCCAGGTAATAGATACCGCTCCGTTACGTCCGTATTGCCATTTGGTTATCTGAGTTTTACCCGGTTGAGCCTTTACTATAGGGCTTAAAAGCAGGGTGATAACAATTAGCAGAAGCAGTTTTTTCATGATAAAAAGGTTTATGTAGCTAATATAACACACTTGTGCAACGATGTACTGCAATAATGCTATTGTAACGAAATAGTTAATGATGAGGCGATCAAATTATTATTAATTTAAACTAATTCTAAATAATGTTTGCAAATCAGGATTGCGTTGTTATTTTTGCGCTTAATTAGACTCAATCTAAATTAAATGGCAAAACACTTACACAATTCACTGCAAAAAATTTCTTTTCTTCTCTTTGTTCTATTCATAACTATTTTAACAGCAAAAGCCGATGATGAAGGCGCTAACGGAAAAATATCCGGATTTGTTAAAACAAGCGACGGTATACCGGCAGCATTTGTTAATGTATCTATAAAGGGTTTAAATAAAAGCACGATGACTATTGGCGATGGGTCTTTCATCTTTACCAATATAAAACCTGGGACTTATTTATTAACAACATCGTATATCGGTACTAAAAGCGAGGAGAAAACGGTCGAGGTACTGGCTAAACAAACTACTACTGTTAGTTTTATTCTGAGTGAAAGTTCGGCACAACTTAATGAGGTGGTTGTGTCTTCTACAAAAACCATCAACAGTAAAAAGCTAAGTGTAGGTAAAATGAATGTATCGCCCATAGACCTGCCTCAAAGTGTTACCATTATAGGTCGCGATGTGCTTGACCAGCAACAATCATTACGATTAAGTGATGTAACTAAAAATATCAACGGCGTTTATTTGTATAGTGCCCGCGGTAATACTCAGGAAACATTTGGAGCGCGCGGATACAATTTTTCAAGCACCAACATGTTTAAAAATGGTTTCCGTATAAACTCAGGCGTAATGCCAGAGATCAGTTCGCTTGAGCAGGTGGAGGTTTTAAAAGGCAGTGCTGCATTGCTTTATGGCAACGTTGCGCCAGGCGGTATACTGAACCTGGTTACCAAAAAACCCAAATTTGAACAAGGCGGCCAGGTATCCATGACTTATGGCAGTTATGATCTGTATAAGCCGGTATTTGATGTTTATGGCCCTATATCATCTAAATTGGCATACCGCGTAAACGGAACCTATGAGAATGCAAAGAGCTTTCGTGATAATGTAAAATCAGAACGTGAATACGTCAACCCATCATTCTTGTATAAGATCAGTGATAAAACCCAAATTATTGTTGAAGGTGATTATCTGAACTATGATTTTACACCTGATTTTGGAACCGGACAAATCAATAATGTAATTGCCAAAGTGCCCCGTAACCGTTACCTGGGTGCATCATGGTCAACAGGTAATACCAAGCAAACAACAGCCACGGCCACTATTAATCATCAGATCAATAGTTTATGGCAGTTAAGTGGAGGGTTTTCCTATCAGCATTTTGATCGTCAGTATCAAACAACAGAACGCGTGCTTCCCGACTCTAACGGCGATTGGGGCCGTACGCTGAACAGGGCCAAAATATTAGAAGATTACTACACCGGTCAGTTTAACATAACCGGCCAGTTCAATACCGGTGCTATCAAACATAATATTTTAGTTGGTGCTGATGCCGATTGGTACAAAAACACCAGTTATACCTATGTAGCTACCGTAAATAAAGTATCAAGCTACCTTGATCAAAACGGTGCACTGCAAAACGCGGTTTATGATAAGATCAACATTTTCGATGTTAACAAATACCCTTTGCGCACTGATAAGCCTACCATGAATCCTTTTTATAATGTTTTAACACCAACAAATCGTTTTGGCGCTTATTTTAATGATTTGATTAGCTTATCGGAAAAAGTAAAGGTGTTGGCTGGCTTGCGATGGTCATACCAATATATATCACCTACAACGGTTAATACTTATTATAATACAGCACCCGCATTGGTACAACCCGCAGCCGGTAAGCAAGATAAAGCCTTTTCACCAAGAGTGGGTATCGTTTATAAGCCATTGGTTACTACAGCTTTGTTTGCCAGCTATTCAAACTCTTTTGTTACCAATACAGGTACAGATGTTAACAATAAGCCATTGAGTCCATCGCTGATTGATCAATATGAGTTTGGTGTTAAAAATGATTTTCTGAATGGTAACCTGTCAGTCAATGTAACGGCATATCGCATCCTGAATAATAACCTGGCTCAAACAGCACCCTTCCTGGCCGATGGGGTAACCACCAATACCAATACCAACATCAAAACATTAACCGGGCAAACCAAAAGCGATGGCGTTGAACTGGACATTGCCGGTCATCCTGTAAAAGGCCTTGATATATTAGCTGGTTATAGCTATACAAATGCTAAGTATACCAAAACACCAACAACAATAGGTAGTAATATTGCAGGTCAGCCGTTATTGAATGTGCCTAAGCATACAGCAAATACCAGTGTGTTTTACACTTTTTATAATGGCGATCTGAAAGGGTTTAAAGTTGGTGCATCTGTTTATTACCTGGGTAATCGTGTTGCTGGGAATGCCAATACCGTTGGCCAAACACAAACTCTATCAAGGTTGGTTAACGTTTCTGGATTTACAACAGTTGATGCATCGGTGGGATATAGTTATAAAAGATTATCCATTATTGGTAAAATATCAAATATAGGGAATGTGCTTAATTATAATGTACACGAAAATTACAGCATAAACCCAATACCACCAAGACAGTTTTTAACCACATTGGCTTATAAGTTTTAAGATTTTTAATCAACACTATAAAATATAAGAACCGGTTACGCTTTTGCGTACCGGTTTTTACAGATACAGCGGCAATGAAGGTTTTTTTTCGCACCATACATCTTTACCTGAGCCTTGCGGCTGGGATTATTATTTTTTGCTCGTGTTTTACAGGTACCATGTTGGTTTTTGAAAAGGAAATACAACACACCATTAATCCGCATCGTTATTTTGTAAAACCGCAGGGGGGAAGAATGGCTTTGGCTAACCTAATTCCCGGTGCCTTAAAACAAGTGCCCAAGGCAAAGCTCTCGTCGGTTATTGTGTATAACGATCCAGAGCGAGCTATAGAAATAGCGATAATAGTTCCGGAAAAGAAAAATAAAAAAGGTGCCGGGGCGGCTATACCAGAAGCCGACAAGGGGAAAAAGGCCGCTGGACATGACCTTAAAAAGCCTAAAACAGATGAGCGATCTAATCTCACGCTTTTTGTAAACCCCTATACAGGGCAGGTGCTTGATCAATTTAACCGTCGTCAAACATTTCTGTATAAGGTAGAGATGTTTCACCGGTATTTGCTGGGCGCTAAAAACAGTGTTGGGGACTGGGTGATATCTTTATCGACATTCTTCTTTCTGTTTATATTAATTACCGGGGTGATATTGTGGTGGCCCAAAACAAAAAAGATCATGAAACAGCGCCTCAAAATAAAGTGGGGAGGCAGTACTAAAAGATTAGTGCATGATTTGCATATTGTGACCGGATTTTACACCTCGGTGTTCCTTATAGTTGTGGTGCTAACCGGTTTAACTATGACCTTTAAGTGGGCAAATGCCACCCTGTTTGCCTTAACTGGTTCAAAAGTAGTAGGTAAGGAATTGCCAAAGCCGCCATTATCAATATATAAGCCCGATGCGGTTGCTTTATCTCCCGAAACGGCTTTAAGCGGCATGGGAGAAATCCTCACAAACGCCAGCTATTATAGTGTTCGCCTGCCGCGTGATTCTTCAGCTACCTATACTGTTAGCGTGTGGTCAAAAGAACTGATTGAAACAAATGCGGATATATATTATATCGATCAGTATAGTGGTCGCGTAGCTGGTTCGGTCACGTTTGCTTCTAAAAGCTTAGGGCAACGAGTAAGGGCGTATATGAAACCGGTACACACCGGGGCGGTATATGGTTTGCCTACTCAAATAATCAGCTTTGTTGTTTGCCTGGTATCATTGATCTTTCCGGTAACCGGGGTAATGATGTGGTTAAATCGTACCAGGAAAAAGAAGCCCCGAGCAAAGGCGCTGGTCGCCGCTTAAATTATTCGAAGAATTAATAGTTCTTTCATTAATAATGCCCTTTGGATAAATAAGGGCATTTTTTTTGAGTATAAGCATATCCCTTTTCCTTTACAGGTGGAGCTATTTATGTCACCTTTCTAATACGGCGTTTAGCTTTTATGATAGGCCTGTCTCCATTTTAATGATTATAAAATATTATTAGAAATAAATAGTGAGATATCTTTTTTATTATATTTTTTTTAATGAACTTTCACATTGTATTTCAGATTGATTATTCAATGAGATAAAGAACGGATTATAGCTATTTTGAAGTAAAATATTGAAATAGTGGTTGGGTTTACAATTATAGAAATAGATATTTTTATAATAATGTTCTCTTTTTAATAAATTAACATCAACCAATGCCGTCCATGATTTTTTGTTCTAAATAATTGGACTAACATATACCTGATAAACCGATCGAGCCTAAAAACATTAACATACTCTAGTTATGCTTTCTTTTTTTGAATCAAAAACGAATGGCCCAAATGCGGCAAAACTTTTACTTGATCTTTTGCAGGTTAAAGTAACAGCCACTACGTTAACCCGTGAAATAGAAGAGCATCCAGATTATCCGAGTCTGTTAAGTATAAGCGATGTATTGAATAATCATGGAGTCGAAAATATGGGTATACGGGTTGATCGCCAAAAATTGGAGGAACTTCCCTGTCCATTTATTACTCAAATAAGAGGAGTAAAAGACAAAACAGAATTTTTTACGGTTGTAAAGGAGGTGGGTGAAAATGCTGTTCGTTTTTTTGATGAAGAAAAACGTAGATGGACCTCATTGGCTAAAGAGGATTTCCTAAAAGGCTGGTCGGGAGTTGTATTATTAGCTGAAGCTAAAGAGGATGCCGGAGAGAAGGATTATAACAAAAAGCTAAAAGAAGAAAGCAGAAAAAATACCATTCAATATTTAAGTGCTTTTTGTATACCTGCTATGGTTATTATTACCGGCTTAATAACCTTGATGCAGTTTGGGGCGAGCGCCTTGCTTCCGTTTGTCTTTTCTGTGTTAACCCTTGCGGGAGCTATTACCGGTGCATTACTGCTTTGGTATGAGCTTGATCAACATAATCCTGTATTACAGCAGATTTGCAGTGCCGGTAAAAAGGTAAACTGCGGAGCTATATTACAATCTAAAGCGGCTAAAATTGGAGGTATCAGCTGGAGCGCTATCGGCTTTAGCTATTTCATGGGTGTGTTGCTGTTGTTGCTATTTTCGGGTATAGTTAATCCTGCCGCGTTGTTTGTAGCATCCTGGCTAAACGTAATTGCTGTACCCTATGTGGTATTCTCCATTTATTATCAATGGCGCATAGCCAAACAATGGTGTGTGTTATGTTTATGCGTGCAAGTATTATTAGTATTGCAGTTGGTAACAACACTTTTGGGGGGCTGGCATACCTTGTTGTCATTTAATACCATTGAACCAGGGTTGATCATTGCAACTTTAACAGCGCTCGTTGTTCCGTTTATCATTACCACTTTGTTAATGCCAGCTTTTCAAAAAGCTAAGGCGGGTAAACAAACCAGTAACGAACTGCAAAAGCTGAAGCACAACCAGGAGATATTTGAAGCATTACTTCAAAAACAAAAAATGGTGGCTAATATTCCCGATGGTCTCGGAATAACTTTGGGTAATCCTAATGCCAGTTATAAACTGATCAAGGTGTGCAATCCTTATTGTGGCCCTTGTGCCAAAGCGCATCAACCGATGGAAGATCTGCTGGAGAATAATCCAGATGTTCAGGTACAGATATTATTTACTGCCACAAATAGCGAAGGTGACATGAAAACGCCGCCGGTAAAACATTTGTTAGCCATTGCCGAGAAAAACGAAGAGCCTATTGTGAAGCAAGCACTGGATGACTGGTATCTGGCCGAAAAGAAAGATTATGAGACATTTGCAGCTAAATATCCTATGAATGGAGAGCTGAAACAACAAAATGCTAAAATAGAAGCTATGAAAAATTGGTGTGATACAACGGGAATAGAATTTACACCCACGTTTTTTGTTTCCATGCCGAATGAAAATAATGAAACAATATACTATCAATTACCATCTATATACAGCGTAATTGATTTAAAATATTTTTTTGCTGTGTAAAAATGAATCTTCAATAAGCGTTTTTAGGTACAGTATTTTATAGAGATTTATAAGAAAAAAAATAATTGATTTTAAAGATCCGGCGGCAGCCGGATTTTTCTTTTTAGGGGTATAGCAGAATACCCTCCAAAAATGTTGAAAACTTTTTGGTGGTAGAAAGTGGTAGAAAGTGGTAAAAGTACCTTACTTTTACTCATTGAATTATGCCATAGTCTCAAAATGTCCTATTTAACCGGTGAATTTGAATGTAAGCTGGATCCTAAATCAAGGATGATGATACCTGCTGGCCTCAAAAAAAAGCTTCCTGAAGCTGAAACTGAAGGCCTGGTGATCAATCGCGGATTCAAAAACTACCTGGTTATTTATACAAAAACAGAGTGGGACAAACGGCTTGATGAACTGAGCAAACTTAACGAATACGAGGAAGATAACATAGAGTTTATCAGATATTTCACCCGTGGCGCTACCGAGCTTTCGCTTGATGCTGCCGGCAGGGTGTTGTTGCCGAAGTTTTTGTTGGATTATGCAGGTATAAAAAATGATGTAGTACTGGCCTGTCAGTTAAATAAAATTGAGGTTTGGGATGCCGAGGCGCATAAAGCCGCGTTCTCCAATGAGCCTCAGAATTTTAGCGCGCTGGCACAAAGGGTTATGGGTAATAAAGCAAGGAGGGGTGATGAGTGAGTATCATGTACCGGTAATGCTCAGTGAATGTATTGAAGGGCTTTCCATTAAAAAGGACGGCACATATGTGGATGTGACTTTTGGCGGTGGTGGTCATTCGCGCGAGATATTAAAGAATCTGGGTCCCGAAGGAACTTTGCTGGCTTTCGATCAGGATGCCGATGCGCAGCAGAATTTGATTGAGGATGAGCGTTTTGTTTTTATTGATCAAAACTTTCGCTATCTCAAAAACTTTTGTCGTTTGCATGGCGCTATCCCGGTTGATGGTATCCTGGCTGATCTGGGTGTTTCATCGTACCAGTTTGACCAGGCCGAGCGTGGGTTTTCCATTCGCTTTGATGCAGAGTTGGATATGCGTATGAATCAACTGGGCGAGCTTACAGCTAAGGATGTGGTTAATAACTATACTGTTGCTGAGTTGCACCGCATTTTTGGCATTTACGGTGAAATACAGAACGCGAAATCGCTGGCCGAAACCATCGCGACAGCTCGTTTAAATGCACCGATAGTGACCATTGCCGATCTGAAAAACGCGATCAGTAACCGTATCCCCCGGGGGAAGGAAAATAAATACCTGGCACAAGTGTTCCAGGCATTGCGCATTGAAGTTAACCAGGAGCTGGAAGCTTTGAAAGAGTTTTTGGTTCAGTCGGCAGAAGTTTTAGCCGTTGGTGGCCGACTGGTGGTGATGTCATACCACTCGCTGGAAGACAGGCTGGTGAAAAATTTCATTGCCAAAGGCAAATTTAGTGGCGAGGTGGAGAAGGATTTTTACGGTAATAATAATAAACCGTTGGATGCAGTAAGCCGAGGGGCTATAACAGCATCAGACGAAGAGATAAAGAATAACAATAGGGCACGGAGCGCTAAACTAAGGATAGCTGTAAAAAAATGACGAATCGTTTACGTACAGAAATTCAGGACGAAGAAGAATTGGAACAGGATATCATCGTGGAGGAAAAACCTGCGCGAGAGATCCAGGACAATCTTTTTACCCAGCTTTTTGCCAAGGGTTTTATCTCCAAAGAAAAAGCCACGGGTGCCCTTCCCTTTGTGATGTATATAGCTTTTTTAGGTATGGTATATATTGGTAATATGCACCTGGCTGAAAAAACGATACGTGACATTGATGATCTGAATAAAGAAGTAAAAGAGCGTGGTTGGGATTATAAAACCGCCAAGGCTGATATGGCCTTTAAAAGTACATTAACCGAGGTGGCTAAACGTGCCGATACCCTGGGGGTGAGGCAATCTGTTGAGCCACCACAAAAAATAACAGTAAAGGAGGATCAGGATGGGAATTAGAACCAACATTCTGCTGCGGGTATATATCGCTTTCGGGCTGATATTGCTATTTGCTTTTGCTGTAGTAGTGCAGTTGTGCCGGGTGCAATTTGTACAGGGCAAAAAATGGAAAGATATGGCCGCCAGTCTTTCGGCTCAGTATCAAACTGTTGAGGCTGCCCGTGGTAATATATTTTCTGTGGATGGTAGTCTGTTAGCAACCTCTGTTCCGGAATATGAGTTGCACATGGATATGATGGCAGGTGGTATTGCCGAGGATAGCGTGTTTAATGATAACATTGATCAGTTAGCCTCCAGCATGTCAAAAATGTACGGCGACAGATCTTCCCGTGAATACTCCAGGATATTCCGCGATGCCCGTAAAGAAGGTTCGCGCTATCAGTTGTTAAGGCGTCGGGTGAGTTATCAGGAGCTAAAAAAGATCAAGGAATTTCCAATTTTCAAAAAAAGGAAGACCCGGAATTGTCTGATCGTATTGCAACAGAATAAACGTATACGGCCTTTCCATTCGCTTGCCGCACGTACTATCGGCTATAAGAATGAAAATGTTAAAAATGCAGTAGGCCTTGAAGGGGCCTATTCGTCTTATATCAATGGCGAAAACGGACGCAGGTTAATGCAGCGCATTCCAGGCGGAACATGGATGCCCGTTGATGATGACGAGGAGATAGCCGCTAAAGATGGTGCAGATATTATATCTACCATCAATGTGAATTTTCAGGATGTAGCCCAGGATGCCTTAATGAAACAGTTGATCAAAAGTGAGGCCGATCATGGTTGTGTAGTATTAATGGAAGTAGCTACCGGCGAAGTAAGAGCTATTGCCAACTTTACCCGTACCAAAGAAGGCAACTATGAGGAAAGAATGAACTATGCTATCAGTAACGCTATTGATCCGGGTTCAACGTTTAAACTGGCATCGTACATGACCCTGCTCGATCAGCATAAAATAGATACCAGTACAATAGTAAATGCTGAGGGAGGTAAATACAAATTTCCGAAAGGGCCAACCATTACCGATACCGAGCATGATAATTATGAAATGAGCGTTAAACGCGCGTTCGAAGAATCATCAAACGTAGCAGCAGCTAAACTGGTCACTCGTTATTATAGTGGTAATCCATGGGAGTATATCAATAAGCTGTATAGTTATCATTTAAACCAAAAATTACAACTGCAAATCCGGGGGGAAGGGCAGCCGGTAATCAAAAATCCATCGAACCGAAGCTGGAATAAAAATTACAGTTTGCCTGAGATGGCTTATGGATATGAAATGAATTTAACGCCGCTGCAAATGCTGGCTTTTTATAACTCGGTACCCAACAATGGTAAGCTCATATCGCCCATTTTTGTACGCGAGATACGTCGCATGGGCAATCCTATTGAACAATTCCAGGCACGGGTTATCAACGAGCAGGTATGTTCAGATGTCACCATCGGCAAGTTAAAAGGTATGCTGGAAGGTGTGGTACTTAATGGTACGGGTAAAAATGTAATCAAAAACAAGCTTTACAGTGTGGCAGGTAAAACAGGTACCGCACAAATAGCCGACGGACGAAAAGGTTATACTGCTCACAAAACCTACCAGGCTTCATTTTGCGGTTATTTCCCCGCCGATCATCCTAAATATTCCATGATCGTGGTGATCAATAACCCAACAAAAGGTAATTACCTGGCAGCCCTGGTTGCTGGTCCGGTTTTCAGAGAGGTTGCAGATAGGGTTTATGCTAATGATATGGAAATAAACCAAAGTCCGGCTACACATTTGGTAGGTAATACCAGCATGCCAAAAGTAAAGCAGGGTAATTTAAAAGCATTAAAAAAGGTGTATACCAAGTTGGGTGTAAAACCACTGTACGCATCGGCAAACGCCGATGTGGGCGGGATTGATACCAGCAATGGAATTCCTTTTGAGGATGTAAAATATAAAAATGGCACTGTGCCGGCAGTTACCGGCATGGGCCTTAGTGACGCCCTGTATGTATTGGGTAACGCGGGTTATAAAGTAACGGTACGCGGCAGCGGCGTGGTAACCACACAATCGGTTACCGGCGGCAGCCTGATACCAAAAGGATCACGAATAACAATTGAATTACAATGATGTATTTAAGTGATATATTGGATGGATTGGCTTTTACTGAATTACAGGGAAGCGCTGATGTGGAAATTACGTCTGTAACCTTTGATTCGCGCAAAGTTGAGCCCGGTTCATTGTTTGTTGCCGTAAAAGGTACGCTGGTTGATGGCCATGACTATATTGATCAGGCTATTAAAAGCGGTGCCATCGCTGTTATTTGCGAAGATCTGCCAGCGCGTACCGTAGCCGAGGTCGACTTTCTGATGGTGGCCGACTCTGGCAAAGCATTAAGCATCGTGGCTGCTAATTTTTATGGTCGGCCGTCTGAGCAACTTAAGCTGGTAGGGGTAACCGGTACCAATGGCAAAACTACGGTAGCCACTTTGTTGTATCAATTGTTTCGCGACCTGGGATATAAATGCGGATTGCTGTCAACTGTCGAAAATCAGATCAATGATACAGTGATCCCGTCAACCCATACCACCCCAGATCCTATTGAGCTCAATAGTTTACTGGCCGAGATGGTAGAGCAGGGATGTGATTATTGCTTTATGGAAGTTAGCTCGCACGCTATAGCCCAACATCGTATAGCCAACCTGGTATTTGCAGGTGGGATATTTACTAACCTTACGCATGACCATTTAGATTATCATAAAACATTCGACAGTTATCTGAAAGCCAAAAAAGCGTTTTTTGATGGCTTGCCAAAAGCAGCCTTCGCGCTAACCAATAGCGATGATAAAAATGGTAACGTGATGCTGCAAAACACACAGGCCCATAAGAAAACCTACGGACTAAAATCAATGTCCGATTATAAGGCCCGCATTCTGGAAAACCAGTTTGATGGCTTACTGCTGCATATTGATAACGAAGAAGTTTGGTTTAAAATGGTAGGCACATTTAATGCCTATAACCTGCTGGCGGTTTATGCTACGGCTATGCTGCTCGATCAGGATAAGGCTAAAGTATTAACCAGTTTAAGCAAACTGACCGGTGCCGAAGGTCGCTTTGAATATATCGTAGCACCTAATAAGGTTATAGGGATAGTTGATTATGCCCACACACCGGATGCTGTTCAGAATGTGTTGAGCACCATTCATGATATCCGCAAAGGCAACGAGAAGGTGATCACGGTAATTGGTTGCGGAGGCGACAGGGACAAAACCAAACGCCCTGTAATGGCTCGCGTAGCCAGCGAATGGAGCGATAAAGTGATACTGACTGCGGATAACCCACGGTCGGAAGATCCAGGCCAGATTATTAAGGATATGGAGGAGGGTGTTGATCCGGCTTTCAAAAGACATACAGTGAGTATTGTTGATCGTCGTGAAGCTATTAAAACGGCATGTATGCTGGCCAGTCCGGGAGATATTATTCTGGTAGCAGGTAAAGGGCACGAGAAATACCAGGAAGTAAAAGGAGTGAAAAATCACTTCGATGATATGGAGGAGTTAGAAGAGCAGTTTAAGTTATTGTCATAAATAAGAGTCAATAGTTAAAATTTTAGGGAAGATAATTTCAACAACCAATTAATATAAATAAACGAGTAGAAGTAATCAAAACATAAACCACGATCTGCACATCGATAATCCGCACATATGCACATCAGCATACCTGCACATTTGAAATCTGCACATCAGCACATTTAAAAAGGGATGTTATATTATTTATTTACATATCTAAGTAAAAACTTCAGTATTCCGGGGGCAGGGGTATTTCAGTATATCACTTTCCGTACCGCTATGGCTGTAATAACATCGTTGATTATCACTACGGTTTATGGCCGTAGGCTTATCGATTACCTGCGTTTTAAACAAGTGGGCGAAACGGTACGAAACCTGGGTCTGGAAGGCCAAATGCAAAAATCGGGTACGCCTACCATGGGTGGTATCATTATTTTATTAGGTATCCTGATTCCTACTTTGCTGTTTGCTAAACTCGGTAACGTTTATATTATCCTGATGCTGATTACCACAGTATGGCTGGGCGCAATTGGTTTTTTGGATGATTATATCAAAGTTTTCAGGAAAAACAAAGAAGGCCTTGCCGGAAGATTTAAGATCATCGGGCAGGTAGGTCTCTCACTGATCATCGGCTGGACAATGTATTTCAATACGGATATTGTGATCAGGCAGGAAGTTAAACTACCTGTAAAAGTTGATGCCCCGGTTGAGTTTCATATGAAAAGGGATGTGCCGGTTTATACCCAGGATGTGCGGTCAACAAAAACCACTATGCCTTTTTATAAGAACAATGAGTTTGATTACTCCAAAGTGCTCAAATTCCTGGGACCTGGTTATGAGCAATACGGATTGGTCGTGTTCCTGTTTTTTGTTATTGTGATCATCACTTTTATATCCAATGGAGCAAATATTACCGATGGTATCGACGGATTGGCCACTGGTACTTCAGCAATTATTGGTATTACGCTGGCCATACTGGCTTATGTATCCGGTAACATTGCCATGGCCGATTATCTGAACATTATGTTTTTACCCAACTCGGGCGAACTGGTAATATTTGCGGGCGCATTTGTTGGGGCCTGTGTGGGCTTTTTATGGTACAATTCCTATCCGGCCCAGGTATTTATGGGCGATACAGGTAGTTTGGCCATAGGCGGCATCATCGCTGTTTTTGCTATCGTAATACGAAAAGAGCTATTGCTTCCGGTGCTATGTGGCGTATTCCTGATCGAAAATATATCGGTTATTATGCAGGTAGGTTGGTTTAAATACACCAAGAAAAGATCGGGCGAGGGCCGGCGGATATTTTTAATGGCGCCGCTACATCATCATTATCAAAAAAAAGGGTTCCACGAAGCCAAGATTGTTACCCGCTTCTGGATCATTGGTATCATACTGGCCATTATAACCATTATAACATTGAAGTTGAGATAAGAGAATCAAGAAATAAGAATCAAGAGACAGGACAAAAAAATATATAGTGCAATAGAATAATGAATCAGACGGAACACATAACTCAAAACTCACTACTCGCCACTCAAAGGCTCGCCATTCTCGGCGCGGGTGAAAGTGGTGTAGGTGCGGCGTATCTTGCTCAACAGCAGGGTTATGATGTTTTTGTTTCGGATTTTGGTGCCATTGCTGATAATTATAAAAAACAACTACAGGACTGGAACATTCGCTTTGAAGAGAACCAGCATACCGAGGCAGAAATACTGAACACTGTTGAAGTGATCAAAAGTCCGGGGATACCCGAAAAAGCCCCTATTGTTAAAAAGCTGCGGGAAAAAGGCATCCCGGTTATTTCGGAGATAGAGTTTGCAGGAAGATATTGCGACGCTAAAATAGTAGGAATTACCGGTTCAAACGGAAAAACTACTACTACCAGCTTAACTTATCATATCCTAAAGAACGCGGGATTAAATGTGGGTTTAGCCGGCAACATTGGTAAAAGCTTTGCTTACCAGGTGGCCACCGAAAAATTTGAATATTATGTGTTGGAGCTAAGCAGCTTTATGTTGGATGACATGTACCGGTTTAAGGTTGACATTGCTGTTTTGCTCAATATTACGCCTGATCATTTAGACAGGTACGATTATAAGCTGGAAAATTACGCGGCATCAAAATTTCGTGTAACGCAAAATCAAACAGCGGCCGATTATTTTATTTACTGTGCCGATGACCCGGAAACCATCAAAGGGATGGCCGGGCGGACGTTTGAAGCACAGCAGTTACCCTTTTCAATTGAAACTACGATTAAACCGGGAGCATATCTCGAAAACGACAATATTGTCATTAACACAACACAAGAACATTTTCAAATGTCAATTAAAGAATTAGCCCTGCAGGGTAAGCACAACATTTACAACTCCATGGCATCAGGTATTGTTGCAAAAGTGCTCGAATTGCGCAATGAATCGATGAGGGAGAGTATGGGCAACTTTAAAAATATCGAGCACAGGCTGGAGTCGGTTGGCAAAATATCCGGTATCAGCTTTATCAATGATTCTAAAGCTACCAATGTTAATTCAACGTGGTATGCGCTCGAAAGTATGACTACTGATGTGGTATTGATCCTTGGTGGTGTTGACAAGGGCAATGACTATAATATGTTGAAACAGCTGGTAAAGCAAAAGGTAAAAGCTATAGTGTGCCTGGGTAAAGACAATAAACGTATCCACGATGCTTTTGAGGATGATGTAGAAGTGATCGTGAATACAGGCTCAGCTGCCGAAGCGGTACAGGTATCATTCCACCTGGCCGAAAAAGGCGATACCGTATTGTTATCACCTGCTTGTGCCAGTTTTGATCTGTTTAAAAATTATGAAGATCGCGGCAATCAGTTTAAAGCTGCGGTAAGGGAATTATAGAATGAGGTCCATAGACTATGGTCAATAGTCCATGGAAAAAGAAAATAAGATCTAAGGACTATTGACTATGGTCCATGGACAAAAAAAGTAAAAAGTTAAGAAATGCACAGGATACTCAGTAATACAAAAGGCGACCGCTGGATATGGCTTATAGTCATATTGCTTTCTGTTATATCCCTGTTGGCGGTATACAGTTCAACCGGTACGCTGGCTTATAAGCGTGGCGTTGGGGTCGAGTCGATCCTGATGAAACATCTCGCTATGGTGGTGGGCGGTATCGCGCTGATGTATATTTCGCACAAGCTCGATTATCGTTACTATGCAGGTATCTCCAAGATCATGATGATTGTGACCATACCGTTGTTGCTATATACACTATTATTTGGCGCACGCATAAACGAGGCCAGCCGGTGGATAAATATCCCCGTGATAGGACTTAGTTTCCAGACATCGGATTTGGCTAAACTGGCTTTGATCACCTACCTGGCACGTACCCTTTCGCGCAAGCAGGAAAACATTAAGGATGTCAAAGAATCCTTTTTACCAATTATGGGCGCAGTTTGCCTGGTATTTGTATTGATAGCACCAGCCAACTTATCAACTGCGCTGATGTTGTTTGGGGTAAGCATTTTATTGCTCATCATAGGGCGTATCAGTATTAAGCAAATATCAATGGTTTGTGTAGCCGGATTTATATTGTTAATGGCAGTTTTGTTTTTAGGCCCACGGCGTGAAACACGTATTTCCAGGGTGAAAACATTTTTACATCCTGAACTGGCAAAGCCCGATAAGTCGTTTCAATCAGATCATGCCAAAATAGCTATTGCCAGTGGCGGCATATTTGGCAAAGGCCCGGGCAACAGTACCGAAAGAAATTATCTGCCAGAGTCCTACTCCGACGAAATATACGCCATTATTATTGAGGAGTATGGACTTATAGGCGGACTTGCCCTGATAGGCATTTACCTATTTTTACTATACAGGTGCATAAAAATTGTGACGAAGGCCCCGAAGGCTTTTGGCGCGTTACTGGCTTGTGGTTTAAGTTTTAGCTTAACTATACAAGCATTTGCCAATATGGCGGTGGCGGTAGGATTAGGGCCGGTAACGGGTGTGCCACTACCGTTCGTGAGTATGGGTGGTACATCGATATTATTTACCAGTGTGGCGTTTGGTATCATACTGTCGGTTAGCCGTGATATTGAAGAACCTAAAAAAGTAGTGGTGGGCGAGATCAGGACGGCCCGAGCTTAATTAGTGAATGAGTGATTTAGTGAGACGGAGTTTTGGGATTTAGAGTTTAGAATTTAGTTTTTAAAGTTAAAAAAATGGCAAAGAGAATAATCATCAGTGGTGGCGGAACAGGAGGACACATCTTCCCGGCTATTGCTATTGCCAATGCTTTAAAAAATATTGATCCGGCTATCGAGATATTGTTTGTGGGTGCTAATGGCCGTATGGAGATGGAGAAAGTTCCGGCTGCCGGTTATAAGATTATTGGTCTGGACATCCAGGGTATACAACGCAAGTCTGTTTGGAAAAACGTGATGTTCCCTGTCAAACTGTTAAACAGTGTACGCCGGGCACTTAAAATTATTAAGGATTTTAAACCCGATGCCGCTGTAGGCGTTGGTGGCTATGCTTCGGGGCCGTTGTTGTATGCTGCATCGTTAAAAAATATCCCTTACCTCATACAGGAGCAAAACTCTTACGCGGGTATCACTAATAAATGGCTGGGTAAAAATGCCCAAAAAATATGCGTGGCCTTTGACGGCATGGACAAGTTTTTCCCTGCCGGAAAAATTATTAAAACGGGTAATCCCATCCGCCGCGATTCGGTGAACGTGGCCGGTAAACATATGCAGGCGTTGGAGCTGTTTAAGCTTTCGGCCTTCAAGAAAACGGTATTAATAACTGGTGGTAGCCTTGGGGCACTTACGTTAAACAATAGCATAGCCGCCGGTTTAGATAAATTGATTGCTGCCGATGTTCAGGTTATATGGCAAACCGGCAAGTATTATTATAAACAGATTATTGCGAAGTTAGGTGAAGACCATCATCCTGATGTGAAGATCAGGGAGTTTTTAACACGAATGGACCTTGCTTATGCTGCTGCCGATATCATTATATCACGTGCCGGTGCCGGTACTATTGCCGAGTTGTGCATGGTTAAAAAACCGGTGATCCTGGTACCATCACCTAATGTAGCCGAAGATCACCAGACAAAAAATGCGCTGGCGCTGGTTGAGGAAGACGCAGCTGTTTTTTTGGCCGACAGGGACGCCGAAGAAAAGCTGGTTGATAAAGCGCTTGAATTGTTACACGACAGAAATTTACAAAAGAAACTAAGTACTAATATTGGCAAAATGGCCATGCCTGATGCCGACGAAGTTATTGCACGCGAATTATTAAAAATAACAATAAACAACAACAATTAAAATTATGGTCCTCCTTCTCCCCAAAAGAGGAGGGCCTTTTTTAAAATTAAAACAATGGAACTGCATAACATCAAAAGAGTTTACCTTATAGGTATAGGCGGCATCGGGATGAGCGGCCTGGCTCGTTATTTCCATCATTTAGGGTGTGTTGTTTGCGGTTATGATAAAACGGCGACGGATTTGACCAATGATCTGCACAACGAAGGTATCCGGATCATCTTTGATGACCGGGCCGATTGGATCCCGATGAGTTTCCAACAGCTTTGCGATGATACCCTGGTTATTTATACCCCGGCTGTTCCTAAAGATTCTGTTATATTAAACTATTTTAAAAATAAAGGATTCGAGCTGTTCAAACGGTCGCAGGTTTTGGGGCTGATCAGTAAAAGTTCCTTCACTATAGCGGTTGCGGGTACGCATGGTAAAACAACCACCTCAACCATGGTGGCGCATATCCTTAAAGATTCTGGTAATGATTGCTCGGCATTTTTGGGTGGTATATCATCCAATTACCAAAGTAATGTGCTGTATGGTAAAAGCAATGTGATGGTGGTTGAGGCCGATGAGTACGATCGTTCGTTTCTTACCCTTTTCCCGGATGTGGCTATCATCACTTCGATGGATGCCGATCACCTGGATATTTACGGCGATCACGCGCATTTAACCGAGTCGTTCCAACTGTTCGCCTCACAAATAAAAAGCGGCGGTACACTGGTTCATAAAAAAGGCTTGCCTTTGGATACGGGCTATACTTATGCGCTCAATGATGCTACAGCCGATGCGCATGCAGCCAACGTACGTATTGAAGACGGCGATTTTTACTTTGATTTTGTGAATGCTGACGTCACCATCCCCAACATCAAAATGGGTATAGCCGGAACACACAATGTGGAAAACGCGGTTGCAGCCATAGAAGCTGTTTTGCGATTAGATGTTGATACCGGTGCTATAAAAAGCGCGCTGGGGTCATTCAGAGGTGTTAAACGTAGGTTTGAATACATCGTGAAAACACCACAGCATATTTATATTGATGATTATGCGCATCACCCTGAAGAATTACGGGCATGTATATCCTCAGTAAAAAAGCTGTACCCCAACAAAAAGCTGACCACCATTTTTCAGCCACATTTATATACGCGCACACGTGATTTTGCTGAAGGTTTTGCCGAGGTGCTGGATATGGTTGACGAATTGATCATGCTGGATATTTATCCGGCACGTGAATTGCCTATAGAGGGCGTTAACTCAGAAATGTTGCTGAACAGGATGGAGCTGCAAAACAAACGGAAACTAAGCAAACAAGAGGCGCTGGATGCGGTAACCAATGAGCAGCCAGAGTTATTGCTTACCGTAGGTGCTGGTGATATTGATACTTTGGTTCATTCTTTAAAAGAAATATTGAGTAATGAATAGAAAACTCATTTGGAAGCGTGTGTTGATCATATCTGCCTGGGTAATTTGCCTGGGTGGCCTCATCACGCTCATGAGTTTTATTGAAGCAAAAAAGGGTAGTGTTATTTGTACGGCGGTAAAGGTTAATATACCCGGTAGTCAGTATTTTATTGATAAGCAGGAAGTTGATCATATTTTGCAAACTACCAGTCATACACTGATAGGGCGCAAACTGGAAGGGATCGATATACAGGATCTGGAAAATAAATTAAAGGCGAATCCATTTATTGAATTTGCCAAGGTCTATACCGAAATGAACGGTGTTTTACGGGTCGAGGTAAGTCAGCGCCAGCCCATATTGCGTATCATGAACCATTATGATATGGATTTTTATGTAGATCAGCATGGTTTAAAGATTCCGCTGTCGCCCAATTTTACTGCAAGGGTATTGGTGGCCAATGGTTTTATCGACGAGCTGTTTACCAACCATGTAGACTCCTTGCATACCAAACTGGCTAAGGATCTGTTCCTGACGGCCGATTTTATCCGTAAGGATTCCCTTTGGGATGCGCAGATAGCACAGCTGTACGTGAATAAAGACCACGAAATTGAATTGATCCCGCGTGTGGGGAGCCAGAGGATACTGATCGGGAATGCCGATTCGCTGCAGGTAAAATTTGCTAACCTGATAGCGTTTTATAAACAGGTATTGCCCAAAGTAGGCTGGGATAAGTACAGTACTATAAATATCAAATACTCCGGCCAGGTGGTTGGTGTTAAAAATGAAAATATGAAAGCAGATTCAATCAGGGCAAGCAAGGCCAAAAGTCTCAAAGCCGATTCTGCAAAAATGGAAAAGGATACATCTCAAATAAATTAGGAATATGGACAAAAGCTCAACTCAAGAAAAAAGTTCGCCAATTGTAGTAGGATTGGATATCGGAACGACTAAAATATGCGCCATTGTTGGGCGCAGGAGCAAGAACGGGAAGATTGAGGTATTAGGAATTGGCAAGGCCGAGTCTGCGGGTGTTACCCGTGGTATGGTATCAAATATTGATAAAACAGTACAAGGGATCTCGCAGGCGGTTGATGTAGCCGGTGCGCAATCCAATGTAGATATTAAAGTTGTGTTTGTAGGTATAGCGGGCCAGCATATAAAAAGCCTGCAGCACCGCGGTTTGATAACCCGTCGCGACCTGCAATCAGAAATTGGTCGTAAGGATATTGATAAGCTCATTGAAGATATGTACAACCTGGTGATGCCTCCGGGCGAGGAGATCATCCATGTATTGCCGCAAGAGTTTACGGTAGATAACGAGCCGGGTATTAAAGACCCTATAGGTATGGCTGGTGTGCGTTTGGAAGCCAACTTCCACATCATATCCGGCCAGGTTACGGCTATCAAAAACATTGTAAAATGTGTTAACAAAGCCACCCTGGATAGCCAGGACCTGATCTTGGAGCCACTCGCTTCTTCCGAATCGGTATTGAGCGAAGAGGAAAAAGAAGCTGGTGTAGTACTGGTAGATATTGGTGGTGGTACTACCGACGTGGCCATATTCCACGAAGGTATTATCCGTCATACTGCCGTGATTCCATTTGGTGGTAACAGCGTGACCGAGGATATCCGAGAAGGTTGTTCGGTAATGCGTAACATAGCCGAGCAGTTAAAAGTAAGGTTTGGATCGGCATTGGCTGATGAAAATAAAGAGAACGAGATTGTTTGCGTACCGGGTTTACGTGGTCGCGAGCCAAAAGAGATCTCGGTGAAAAACCTGGCCTACGTAATACAGGCCCGTATGGAAGAAATTGTAGAGCATGTGTACTACGAGATCAAATCGTCAGGTTACGAGAAAAAACTGATAGCCGGTATTGTAATAACCGGTGGTGGTGCGCAACTGAAACACCTGCGTCAATTGGTAGAGTTTGTTACCGGTTTAGATTGCCGCGTTGGTTACCCAACAGAGCACCTGGCCAAAAACGAAGTGCTGCCTAAAAACATTTATGAGGAGCTGCAAAGCCCGACTTTTGCAACAGGTATTGGCTTGCTGATAAAAGGTATCCAAAAAACGGAATACATGACCGCGGCACCTGTAGCAGATACAAGAACAGAAAAACCAAAATACGAGCCCAAAAAGGAAGGTGGCTTGTTTGACAGGTTGCTGAAAAAAAGTATCACATTTATAAAAGATGATATAAATGATGAAGACTTTTTGAAGTAGTTTTTATGGTATCAAGTAATTAGTATCAAGTATCAAGACTTTTTAGGAAGTCGAATAAAAAAGAGCGGTCTTGATACTTGATACCAAAGTTTTACACATAAAGCAACTTTTCCACATTATTGACAATTGTGGAAAACCTTTGTGGAAAAAGTACTATTATTACGATGGTAAAATCTAAATATTGGTTGAATCACATATAGCTGAAAACGAAGATTATGCAGTTTGAGATGTTAAAAGAAAAATCGTCTATCATCAAAGTAATTGGTGTTGGCGGTGGCGGCGGTAACGCGGTGAACCATATGTACAGGCAGGGAATTACCGGTGTTGACTTTATAATTTGCAACACTGATGCCCAGGCGCTGGAGCTAAGTCCTATACCAAACAAGGTACAGTTGGGCGCTAGTCTTACTGAAGGAATGGGTGCCGGTTCAATACCCGAGGTGGGCAAAAACTCAGCTATTGAGAATATCGACGATATTAAGCAGATGCTGGGTGTAAATACCAAAATGTTGTTTATTACAGCAGGCATGGGTGGTGGTACAGGTACAGGCGCAAGCCCTATCATTGCCAAAGCGGCCCGCGAAATGGATATATTAACGGTAGGTATCATTACTACGCCGTTTTCATTTGAAGGTAAACGCCGTAAAATGCAGGCCGATGCCGGTTTGGAAGAATTGAAAAAATATGTCGACTCGTTCCTGGTAATATCAAACGATAGGTTACGCCAGATATTCGGCAACTTAACCATGAGCTCTGCTTTTGCACAGGCCGATAATATATTAACAACTGCCGCTAAAGGCATAGCCGAGATCATTACCTTACCGGGTTATATCAACGTTGACTTTAAGGATGTGCGCACCGTAATGAAAGACAGCGGTGTATCTATCATGGGTAGCTGTTCTGCCGAAGGCGAGAACCGGGCTTTAAAAGCGGTTGAAGGTGCTTTGGCATCGCCATTGCTAAAAGATAATGAGATTGAGGGTGCACGTTATATATTGCTTAACATCAGCTCTGGTATACATGAAGTAACCATGGACGAGGTAAGCATTATTACCGATTACATACAGGAAGAAGCAGGCTTAGCGGCCGACCTGATATGGGGTAATTGTGTGGACGATAACCTGGGCGACCAATTATCGGTTACCATTATCGCTACCGGTTTCCAAACCAAGGATGAGCGCGAAAAAGAGAACAGCAATAAAAAGATCATCTCGATGCTGGAGCCCGAAGTTAAACCTTTGGTAAAACCGGTGAATGAATTTATCAACCCGGTTAAAGCCACCGCTACTGCCGAGCCTTATATTAAACCAAAGGATGAGCCAAAACAAACCGGCTTGTTTGATATGTTTGCTGCCGGCCGTTCTGAAGAAAAAGAAGAGGTGGTAATGCGTTATAATCTGGACGAGGAAGAAGCCGAAGAAGATCACGAACCGGATACCGCGGGCTTTACTTTTAAAATGAGCGAACCTGAATCATACGCACCGGTTAGGGAAGAAAGAATGCCAGAGCCACCAGCTCCAACTCCGGAACCCGAGCCTGTAGTAGGTGCCGATGATCATAAAACAAATGAATCTATCGAAGAGCAGTTGAAAAAATCGCGCGAGCGTATCATGAGGCTGAAAGATCTGAGCATGAAACTGCGCAGCGGCAACATACAGGAACTGGAAAATGTACCTGCCTACAAACGTAAGGAAATAGCGCTGCAGGAAACCCCGCAATCTGACGAAAGCCAGATTTCCAGGTTCAGCCTGATGCCGGATAACGAAGGCAATACCGAAATCCGCAAAAACAACTCTTTCCTGCATGATAACGCTGATTAAAAAGTAGAATCAAGAAGTAAGAGTCAAGATACAAGACCACAATAATTAAAGACAGGAAAGCTATCAAAGAATAAATCTTAGATAACTTTCCTGTTCTTGTTTAAAATAATACGTTTTTTTCAAGTCTTGATTCCTGACTCTAATAGTCTTGACTCTATTACTTTAGTTATAACCTATTCTAAAAAGTTATAGCTATTGCTGCAAGCAGGATAAACGGCTATATTTGTATTTTAAAATACTATCTTCAAAAGCATACTATTTTGGATCTATTTGACAAAATAACAAAAAACTCTGGCGGCCCTATCGGTCAGCATCAAAAATGGTCGCACGGTTATTTTTCATTCCCTAAACTGGAAGGAGAGATTGGCCCGCATATGCAATTTAATGGCAAAGAACATTTGATCTGGAGCCTGAACAATTACCTGGGTTTAGCCAATCACCCCGAAGTAAGAGAAGCGGACGCGAAAGCGGCTGCTGATTACGGCATGGCTTACCCGATGGGTGCACGCATGATGTCTGGTAACTCTATCCATCACGAAGAGCTGGAAAATAACCTCGCTGCATTTGTTGGCAAACAAGCCGCTTTTTTATTGAACTACGGTTACCAGGGTATGGTATCCATTATAGATGCGCTGGTTGACAGGAATGACGTTATTGTTTATGACGCGGAATCGCACGCTTGTATCATTGATGGTGTGCGCCTGCACATGGGAAAACGTTTTGTTTATCAGCATAACGATGTGGAAAGCTGCGAAAAGCAACTGGAACGTGCTACACGTCTGGTGGAGCAAACCGGCGGAGGTATCCTGCTGATCACCGAAGGTGTTTTTGGTATGTCGGGAGTTCAGGGTAAGCTAAAAGAAATTGTTGAGCTTAAAAAGAAATTCGATTTTCGTTTACTGGTTGATGATGCGCATGGCTTTGGTACCATGGGTAAAAATGGTGGCGGTACCCACGAAGAGCAGGATTGTGTAGATGGTGTTGATGTATATTTCGGAACCTTTGCCAAATCGATGGCAGGTATCGGCGCGTTTGTAGCCGCCGATGAGCAGATCATCCATTTCCTGCGTTATAATATGCGCTCCCAAACATTTGCCAAAGCATTGCCAATGCCAATGGTTATAGGTTTGAAAAAGCGTTTTGAACTATTAAAATCAAAACCTGAGCTGCGCGAAAAACTATGGCTGATAGCTAATACGCTTCAAAAAGGTTTAAAAGAGCGTGGTTTTGATCTTGGTCAAAGCAATAGTATGGTTACCCCGGTATTTTTAAAGGGCGATCTTTATGAAGCCACCAGCTTAACCCGCGACTTGCGCGAAAACTATGGTATCTTCTGCTCTATCGTGATCTACCCGGTTATCCCTAAAGGATTAATTGTGTTGCGTATTATACCAACCGCTGTGCATTCTTTAGAGGATGTACAACGCACGCTTGACGCCTACAGCGAAATGGCCGAAAAACTAAAATCTGGTTATTACAAAGAGAACAAGCTGGAAATAGCTTAAGTTTTTTCTTGAAACATAAAAACAAACAAAGGCCACAAGAAACTGTGGCCTTTGTTTGTTAAAGCGCGTCATTGCGAGCGCAGCGTGGCAATCCCTAAAAAGAAGGTCCGCCTCATAAGTAGGGGATTGTCATGCTACACTGAATGACATGTCTTTGCTTGTTGCTTATCCGAATTTACTTATTTATCTATTCTTCCGAAGGCTCGATTGCCTGATAGTCAAATTCGTTTTTAATACTTCTTTGATATAGCTCCTACTTGGCCCAATCACTTGTTTTAAGAAAATATCAGCTGCGGCCACGCCAATTTCAAATGCTGGTTGGGCAACAGTTGTTAAGGGAGGATCTATAACCGTAGCAGTAGGATCATCGTTAAAACCAACAACCGCGATATCGTGAGGTATCTTGATACTCTTTTGCTTTAAGGTAAGCATTACCCCTATAGCCACCGGATCGCAGACTGCGAATATGGCATCGACGGAAACCTGATCGGTGAGTAACTTTTCTGTAGTGGTTATTCCCTGGGTTCTTTCAAAACCACATTCGTATATTAGTTCATCATTTACCGGGATGTGGTGTTTTCGTAGCGCATCTTTGTACCCCTGCAATCTGTTTTGTGCCAGTGCGATATTCAATGGCCCGGTAAAGTGGGCTATTCTTTTACAGCCCTGCTCAATCAGGTGTTCAACTATTTTAAAGGCGCCTTCATAATCATCAACCGATACGCTGTTGCTTTGAATGCCTGTAGGCAGCCTGTCAAAAAAGATCAAAGGGATGTTCTTATCCAGGAATTGCTGAAAGTGATCCATATTGACGGTTTCTTTTGAAACGGACACGATCAGTCCATCTACCTTCGCCGATAACAATGTTTTGGATACGATCACTTCTCTTTCGTACAACTCGTGCGATTGGCAAATGATCACCTTATACCCGGCTTTATAGGCTACATCCTCTATCCCGGCTATTACCGTCGAAAAAAAGTAATGGGATAGGATAGGGACAATCACCCCAATGGTTTTGGTTGATTTTTTAAATAAGCTGGATGCAATGGCGTTGGGCTGGTAATTGTATTTTTTGGCCAGTTCATGCACGGCTTTCGTAGTTTCGGCGCCAATAGAATGATGATTCTGGAGCGCCCGGGATACGGTGCTTTTAGAAACATTTAATTCATTGGCTATATCAATTAAAGTAATTTCTTTATTTAATTTATAACGATCCTCTATACTCATGCCTGCATTGTACGTATGTTGCGGAAAAGCATCTAATTTATCATTTATTCCCGCTATAAATAATCTTTCTGGTACACAATAAATTACAATAAAAATTCTTTTGTGAATTAATTTTATATATTTACACAACCGGTTGCGTAAATATATTATAAACCATCTATAAACTAAAGAAGAATGAGAAAAATTCAACTAATGGCAACTGCCTTAGGGGCTGGTTGCATGCTATTGCTATCGCAATGTACCAAAGATGTAAAGACCAATCCAGTAAGTAATGGAGGCAATGCTACGCAAAGTAACGGGAAACTGAGCACTATGTCGCTGTTATTTAATGGGGATGCCTCCCTTGGTTCAAGCAATGTGTGGAAGGATGTAAACATCGAAGGTTCGGGCGCGATGACAACCGTGAATGACGAGACTAATACACTTTGCTGGCAATTCACCAAACCGGAGGGCAGTCACCGCACCGAGGGTCACGGCGCCAAAAACTACCAGGCACAAATAGGCTCTGAGTTTTACATCGGGTGGACAGACAAACTATATATGCCTACCACATTAAAAACGGATGCCGTATTCCAGTGGAAATCATACCCTACCAGTAATACAGCCAACCATCCATTAATGCTGCGCACCAATAACGGCAACCTGGAGCTACAATACTTTGATATCAATCATGTGGCCAGTGTGCCATGGTCAATCCCACTTTCGGTGAGCACCTGGCAATCTTTTGTTTTACGTATCAAATTATCAGATAATGCCACCGATGGCTATATTGAATTGTGGTATAATGGGGTGAAACAAACATTTACCAATAATAGTCAGCGATACTATTGCCGTACTTTTGACAGCGATTACTGCGATCCGAAATGGGGCGTATATGGCGGTGATGCTTCACAGGCAACGCATATTGTTAAAAAGATACGTATCGGTACGAGTTATGCAGATGTAGCTCAATAAGATAGAAAAGAAGCCTTGGTTTACCGGGGCTTTCTTTTTTGTACCTATTTCTTTTGTCATCCTGAACGGAGTGAAGGATCTGCTAAACGACATGCATATCGACGAATAGATCCTTCACTCCGTTCAGGATGACAGATGAAGTGTTTCCCCTCCACAAAATATTTTATTGTTCAATTGCACGCACACATTTTATTGCCATATTTGTTATCAAACTGATTTTAACAAATTATCCATTAATAAAGGTGCACATGCAAGAATTAGACCCCTCCGTACTACAAAAAGTAAATACATGGCTTCAAGGCAGCTACGATGCTGATGTTAAACAACAGATACAAAAATTACTGGATGATAAGGCATATACAGAATTAACAGACTCGTTTTACAAAGACCTGGAATTTGGAACAGGTGGTCTTCGCGGCATCATGGGCCCGGGCTCAAACCGCGTTAATAAGTACACCATTGGTACCGCTACTCAAGGTTTAGCCAACTATCTTAAAAAGACTTACCCCGGCGAAAAAATTAAAGTAGCCATCGCGCATGACAGTCGTAACAATGCCGATCTTCTGGCATCTACAACGGCCGAGGTTTTTTCGGCAAATGGAATCCACGTATATTATTTTGAAGCGCTGCGCCCAACGCCAGAGCTATCCTTTGCAGTACGTCACCTGGGTTGCAAAAGTGGGGTAATGCTTACCGCATCGCACAATCCAAAAGAATATAATGGTTATAAAGCCTACGGCGATGACGGCGGCCAACTGGTTGCCCCGCATGATAAAGCTGTAATGGACGAAGTAGCAGCTATAAAAAGTATTGATGAGGTTAAATTTAACCGTGTTGAAGAAAATATAGAAACGATAGGTAAAGACATAGACGACTTATACCTGGCCGAAATTGTTAAGCTTTCTGTATCGCCAGAGGCGATTAAAAGGCAGAAAGATCTTAAGATCGTGTACTCGCCCATTCACGGAACAGGTATCACCTTAACACCCAAAGCTCTTGAGCTTTTTGGGTTTGAGAATGTGATACTGGTTGATGAACAAACCACGCCCGATGGTAATTTTCCAACGGTAGTATATCCAAACCCCGAAGAAAAAGAAGCATTAACGCTGGCTCTGAAAAAGGCACGGGAAACCGATGCCGACCTGGTATTGGCCACTGATCCGGATGCCGACCGTGTAGGTATCGCCGTAAAAAATGATCAGAACGAATTTATACTGCTTAACGGTAATCAAACCGGTAGCTTGCTCATCAATTACCTGTTGACCGCATGGCAGGATAAAGGCAAACTTACCGGTAAGGAGTACATCGTTAAAACCATCGTAACTTCCAACCTTATCGAGGCGATAGCCAAAGCCAAAAACGTTACCTATTATAATACGCTTACCGGCTTTAAATATATTGGCGAGCTGATGACCCAACTGCAGGGCAAGCAAACCTTCATTGGTGGCGGCGAAGAAAGCTACGGCTACCTGGTAGGTGAGCTGGTACGCGATAAGGATGCTATTGTATCCAGCGCGTTTATTGCCGAAATGACTGCTTATTATAAAGATAAGGGCAGTAGCTTGTTTGAGGCGCTTATTGATACGTATGTACAGTATGGTTTCTATAAAGAAAAGCTGATCTCGATCACCAAAAAAGGTAAAACTGGTGCCGAAGAGATCGTGGCGATGATGGATAAATTCAGGAATAACCCGCCGGCTACCTTGGGGGGCTCAAAGGTGATCACGCTGAAAGATTACGAAAAAGGAATCGAAACCGATTTGAACAATAATACCACCAAAGCACTGGAATTGCCAAAATCAGATGTGCTACAGTTCATCACCGAAGACGGAAGCATCATCTCTGCCCGTCCTTCAGGCACCGAGCCTAAGATCAAATTCTATTGCAGCGTAAACGGCAAGCTGGCCAGCAAAGCCGCTTATCATGAAACGGATCATCAATTGGAAGCAAAGATTGATACCATTATGAAGGACTTGGGAGTTTAAGTACTCTTTGAATAAAGTATATCCAAACAACAAGAGGCGCCTTAGGCGCCTTTTGTTGTTTAATAAATACACGCGTCATTGCGAGCGCAGCGTGGCAATCCCCAATAAGCAGAGCCGCTCTGTAAGTAGGGGATTGCCACGCTGCGCTCGCAATGACGTGGTGGCGAAATACCCCCTTGCTAAAACCTTTTAAAATAAAATCCCAATGTCTTTCGGATAATCAAAGGCTTTTATATTTTTACAGTTACCATTAAAAAATCTTTATGCTCACCAGAAGACATTTTATCAAACTGAACGGCGTGGCCGCCGCGGGTATTACCCTGGGTGTTACACCGTCATTATTTGCCAGCACTTTGCCTGCTTTTGAAAGTAAACGACCTAAACTGGCCGATCGTAAATTTACCAGTAAGGCGGTTGAGGCCATTATTCAAAAGGTGAAAAAAGATATTAAAGATCCGGAACTGGCCTGGCTGTTTGAAAACTGCTATCCCAATACTCTGGATACTACGGTAAACTATTCCGAAGCCGGTGGCAAGCCTGATACATTTGTGATTACCGGCGATATTAACGCCATGTGGATGCGCGATTCATCCGCTCAGGTTTGGCCGTATCTGCCACTCATCAAAAATGATCCGGCGCTGCAAAAGCTGATATTGGGTGTATTGAGCCGTCAGGCTAAGTGTGTGCAGATAGACCCTTATGCCAATGCCTTTAACCAGGGCCCAACCGGCAGCGAGTGGGATACCGACAATACCGATATGAAACCCGAACTGCATGAGCGCAAATGGGAGATCGATTCGCTTTGCTATCCTGTAAGGCTGGCTTATAACTACTGGAAGATCAGCGGCGACAGCAGCTTTTTTGATGAAAGCTGGCAAAAAGCAGGTAAGATCATCCTGAAAACTTTTAAGGAGCAGCAGCGTAAAGAGAGTAAAGGTCCTTATCATTTTCAACGGAAAACCGAAGTAGCCAGTGATACCGCGCCCAACAGGGGCTACGGTAACCCGGTTAAGCCTGTAGGATTGATCTGTTCTATCTTCCGTCCTTCAGATGATGCCACCATTTATCCATTCCTGATCCCGTCAAATTATTTCGCGGTTACCAGCTTAAATCAAATGGCCGAAATGTATGCCACTATTGGTAATGATAGCGGAACATCCTCTGCTTGCCGTGCCTTGGCCACCGAAGTGGAGGCTGCGCTTAAAAAGTACGCGGTGGCCCAACACCCGGAGTATGGCAAAATATTAGCTTTTGAGGTTGATGGCTACGGTAACCAGTTATTTATGGACGACTCCAACGTGCCCAGTTTGCTGGCATTGCCTTACCTCGATTCATTGCCAGTTAACGATCTGTTGTACCAGAACACCCGGAAATTTGTGCTGAGCGAAAATAACCCTTACTTTTTTAAAGGCAAGGTAGCCGAAGGTATTGGTGGCCCGCACGTAGGCATTGGTTATATATGGCCTATGGCTATTATTATGCGGGGCTTAACGTCTACACATAAAGACGAGATCACCGAATGCCTACGATTATTAAAGACCACTCATGCCGGTACCGGCTTTATGCATGAGTCGTTCAATAAAGATAATGCCGATGATTTTACCCGTAAATGGTTTGCCTGGGCCAATACCTTATTTGGCGAATTGATCATCAAAACACATCAACATTATCCGGATATATTGCAGAAAATCATTTAATACGATTTTTAATATATGGATGGTATTAAAATACGAGTTTTGTTAACTAAAATCATATAAAATATTATTATTTAAAGTTATTTTGTATTTAATATGTTTTATTAATAAAATATTATAGAATATATTTTATTAATGTTTGTTTTTAATATAATATATAGCTGCTTAAATATTCATTAAGCCTTTAAAATGTGGAAAAAAACCACTTTTAAGGCAGTATTTTTCTGCCTTAAAAATTTTTAATTAAAAAAAAACATTATAGATTAGCTTTAGTTAAAACAATAAACCTCAATAATTTTAAAAGGAGTAATTAAATGAAAAAATTTACTGAAGTAAAAGAGCTTGTAGCTTCATTGGAGGCCGACGCCGACAAATTCTACAACAAAGGAAACAGCGCTGCCGGAACACGTGTTCGTAAAGGTATGCAAGATCTTAAAAACCTGGCACAGGCTATCCGTCTGGAAGTACAGGAAGCTAAAAATAAAGAAGCTAAGTAAGGTTTTTCTTATTCCAATAAAAAACCCGGTTATCCAATAACCGGGTTTTTTTATTCAACATATTTTATTTTAGGAAAGCCTGGCTGTTTCCAGTTTAATAGCATCAGCTGTTTTGCTGCTTACCGGTACAAGTGGTAATCTTAAAGTTTCACCACAAACCCCTAAATGTTTCAGCGCGTTTTTGGCACCGGCGGGGTTACCTTCCACAAACATAAGCCGGGTAAACTCAACCAGGCTGGCATTTATTTTTTGCGCGGCTTTGTAATCATTATTCAGCAATAGGCCTATCATGGCTGATAATGGTTTTGGCAAGGCGTTACCAATAACAGATATCACGCCCACAGCTCCCATCGCCATCATCGGCAGGGTAACCGGATCATCGCCCGATATTACTAAAAACTCTTCCGGCTTATCGCGCATCAACTGGTTAAACAGATCGAAATTGCCCGATGCTTCTTTAATACCAATGATATTTTTAAAATCGCGGGCCAGGCGCACGGTTGTTTCCGCAGCAATGGTGCTGCCGGTGCGGCTGGGTACGTTATATAAAATTACCGGTAGTGGTGCTGCCTGCGCTATGGCTTTATAGTGCTGGTATATACCCTCCTGGGTAGGTTTGTTATAATGCGGGCTTGATGATAGTATGGCATCGTAGCCAGTAACATTAAACTCTTTGATCTGCTCCACTACCTCATGAGTATTATTGCCACCTATACCGGCAACCAAATTTACGCGCTTCTTGACAACCTCCGCGGTAAATGCCCAAACCTGCTTTCGCTCGGCGGCATTCAATGTGGCACTTTCGCCGGTTGTACCTAATGATACCAGGTATTGCACCCCGCCATCAATCAAATGTTCAATAAGGTTTCTCAAACCCTCGTAGTCAACTTGACCATCCGCCTGAAAAGGGGTCACCATGGCTACCCCTGTTCCGTAAAATATATTCATGAGTAAAATTAAAGGACGCTAATATAGTGATTAGTGGTGAGTAGTGAGTAGTGATTGGTGAGTTTTGAGTAATGAAAAATATGCCTACGTGATTTAAACCATGTTTTTACACATTTTATCTATTCAGATTGTCATCTCGAACGAACGAAGACAACCGACCAGAGGGAGCTCATTAATACCAAAAAACAAACACATCATTAATAATCTCATTTAAGTTTGTCATCCTGAGCGTAGCGAAGGATCTATTCTTCGCGTTGTATAGCGTATACCCGCTCTTGGCCGCGGGAGGGCCAGTTACTTTGTAGCCACAAAGTAACCAAAAGGCTTTCACCAGAAATGCTTCTTTGCCGCACTTGGCCTTTGCCCTGCAAATCAGACAGAACCAGGGCTGCAATTATTTTGCGCTACTGCGTTCGCACACTCTTGCGCTTCAGCAAAAACTTGCTATGCCCCGCAGCCGCACAGTCTACCATTGTTCTGCCCGCTTTCGCCCGAAGCTGTTCTGCTGACAGGAAAAGAAAAAATGATAAAAATAAAAGCCTGGTAAAACCGGGCCTTTATTTTTTCTCACACTCACACTCACTAAAAAGAAACCCCCAGTCTTACTGCCGAATTGGTATTGCTGCCGCTGTTGAATGATTTGCCGTACATCAGCCTGATATTTAAATATTGCAGACCGAAACCCAGTTCGGTATAATTTTTAAGGGTAGGGGTGTACAGATAATTTACGTCGACAATTTCTTGCAGCTTTAACTTGCGGATGATCGGTATCTTATTGGTGATAAAACCCATGAAATTGTGTTCCAGGTGACCTTCGGCATATTTATCAGGTGTGCTGAAATTATAATAATCCAGCAGCAGGAACCGGTTGATGCCCGGGGTATAGACTAATAACTGGTTGCCGTCAAAGTGTTTATAATCGGGGAAGTATAATTTATTGGCGTTCAGAAATTTGCCCGCGCCTATAAAAAAGGAGGTTTTGCCGTAAAAGCCCATATCGATGTTTGATTTGGATATATCGGCACTCAGCAGGGCATAATCTACATCAGATCCCAGTACGTTTTTTATCCCCTTGGTATAATTTATCCCGATGGTAGGATATTTTGATGGCAGGTACCTGCGACCTGATGGGTAAGTTTCATACTGATCGCTAAAATTATAGCTGGTACGCAAAGCTATTTTGAACGATTGGTTCTCCGGGAACAAGGGACTATCCTGCGCCGGGCTTAACGGGTTATTGGAGGTAAACTGGTGATTTTGCGGACTAAAAAAGCTGTAGGTAGTGCTGTTAGTCAGTGATTTACGGTTGGCCCATTCTACCGTTGCGCTGGCCAGCCATCCACCCACAACACGACCGGAAAAGGAAGCCGATGCAAATTGTTTTTGATAAAGCTTCTGGTAGTTTTGCCGCTCAAACAAGGTATACAAAGAGTTAACCAGGGTAGAAACCGGTTGCTGGTTGTTGAGGTCGGTAATGTCAGATCCGCCGCGGATGCCTAATGTGAATCGTTGGCCTATGGGTATAGCCGCGCCTGCGGTACCGTTGAGTAAATGATTGGAAAAGCCGTAACGCACATGCCCGTCCAGCGCAAGCGAACGGTGATTAAGCGTATCGATCACTTTGGTGTAGGATAAGCCGTAGTTGATAGCAAAACCTTCTACGGTATTGTAAAGCGCCGAACCCAATAATCCATCATAATGGAAAGTTTCTTTTTTATAACGGTTGCGTACATCAACACCGGTAACCAATACACCCAGGGGTTTTACCTCATTATTGGCTTTATCCAACGAATCGAGATATTGTTTCGACTCGCGTTTGCGGGCGAGTTTGCCCTTGTTGATATAGTCGATTTGTTCTTCACCGGTGAGTGGGATGGGGCGCTGCTGGTTCCAATAGGTCGAATCTTTGTTGGTGCCTTTATCAATGTGCAAAACCTCGGCAAAGTTGGTTTTCGCAAAATTTGGTTCCAGATCATAATTCTTATATATCGAAATATAATATCCGCCCACACGGAAACCCAACAAGCCGCCGGTGAATTCAAACTTAACACTGGCAGGCATCCATGCGGTATTATTAACGGGATAAAATTGCTGGTTCACCTTAAGGGTATCAACCAGATTGATATTGGCCTTTTTGGTGATGAACAACTGCAGGGCCGATAATCGCCAGCTATCATCCAGTATATAAATGTAGCCTTCAAAACAAGGGTCATGCGCGCGCTTGGGGGTTACCTGTATTTTATTGATGGTTTCGCCGTTCTCAACAGTGAGGCCCATCCATTTATAGTTATAATAGAACAGGGCATTGTCGGCAATAGGCGATACCAGCGGGCGGTTGCTCAGGCCGTCCCAGGTTTCGAAATTCTCATAAAAATTAACCGCCATATCTGATGCCCGGTTAAAACTGAATGCCCTGTTTTGGCCCGATACTTTGGAGGATACCTGCACTTCATGTACCTTGTTGGGGCGTACAAAACTGTATTTTGATTCGGATTCGGACAGATAAACAATCCCCGTACGGTTGGAGTCGAGACCAGCCTCGTTGGTGGCTTTTTGTACATCAAAGCCCAGGAACTTTTTGGGTGCGGCTAATAGCTTTTGCAGGCCTTTGATATAAATATCACAAGTGTAGGCTTTAACCTCGTTTAAATAAGTTTTGCGTTTTTTGATGGCCTTGCGGATAATAGCATAGGCAGGATCTTCGCTGCCGGCATGAATGGCTACCGATTTAAGCTGGTAAGTTTCGGTTGGGAGCGAGATGTTGATCACCTGGTTAGCAGTAAGGTTTACCTTGCGACTTTGCTGTCCATAGCCAACCGCTTTGTATTGTAGTTCGTAATTGCCTGCGCTTAGTTGCAGCTGATACACGCCCTCGCTATTGGCCGAGGTGCCTTTAGAAGTATTTTTGATATAAATGGATGCGAAAGGAACTGGTTTGTTTTGCTCATCGGTTATTTTACCACTGATGGTAAGTTGCTGGGCAAATACAGGAATCCCCGATATAAAAAGCAAGATAGATAGTAATGTAAATTTCATGTAGTAAGGTAGTTTGTACTAAGATGAAGCTTAATTACTAAATGTTACAACACAGTTTTGTTAAATAATGTGAAATCTAAAAAATAAAAATAATACGGAGGTTCCGATAGGGAATGATTGATCAGGATGCCTTTTGTGGATTTTTTGTATTGCCCAGGGGAGGATACGTTTTATTTTTCAGGTTCCAGTCTTCAATATTTACCAGGCCAAGTTTGGTTTTATAGTGGGTTTTGTCATTTGGGCAACGAACGGTAAATGCTCCTTTTATTTGTTCAATAATTGGTCTGGCACCGCAGTCTTTGCAGGGTTCGCAAAAAAAATTTTCCTGTATAGGAATGATGGCTCCCATGATGACTGGCTCTTATTGGTAATGGTTAATGAAATTACGAAAAAAATATATAATCAGCGTTTATTATGTTGAATAAAAGCTAATTATATACCAATCTTATTTTATAAACCAATAACTATGGGTAAAGTTTTAACAAAATTAGCCTATCATAGCCAATAATTCATCATCGCTGATGATGGGGATATTTAGCTTTTGCGCTTTCTCCAGTTTGGCTGGCCCCATATTGTCGCCGGCAACCACATAGCTGAGTTTGGACGATATGCTGCTCAGAATTTTACCGCCATTCTGCTCTATCATATCCTTCAGTTCATCGCGGGAGAATTTTTCAAACACACCTGATATGATGAAGCTTTGCCCGCTCAGTTTTTCGCTGGCCAGTTTTACTTCTTTTATCTCCACTACAAATTGCAGTCCCAGGGCTTTTAATTTTTCAATTTCTTCCCGGTGTTTTTCATCTGCAAAATAGTCAATAATGCTTTGGGCTATGCGCTCGCCAATTTCATCGGCGGTTACCAGCTCTTCCGTGGTAGCAGCCATTAGTCCGTCGATAGATTTAAAGTGGATGGCCAGTTTTTTGGCAACCGTTTCGCCAATATAGCGGATACCGAGGCCAAACAGCACTTTTTCAAAAGGCATTTGTTTGGATTTTTCGATACCATCCAGCATGTTGGTGATGGATTTATCGCCAAAGCGATCCATCTTTTTTAGCTCATCGGCATGCTCATGCAGCTTATAAATATCGCTGATATGACTAATAAACCCGCGTGAATACAGGGTTTCTATGGTCTCATCGCCCAAGCCGTCAATATCCATAGCTTTACGGCCGATAAAATGCTGCATTTTACCCACAATTTGCGGTGGACAGCCCTCATCATTTGGGCAATAAAAAGCGGCCTCGCCTTCCTTGCGCTCCAATGGGGTATCACAGGCAGGGCAGGTAGTACGATATACTACAGGCACAGCATTCTGCGCCCTTTTCTCGGGGTTTACGCTGATAATCTTCGGGATGATCTCGCCGCCTTTTTCCACAAAAACGGTATCGCCTTCGTGCAGATCCAGTCGGATAATCTCGTTGGCATTGTGCAAAGTGGCCCGTTTAACTGTGGTACCGGCCAGCAATACCGGTTTTAAATTAGCCACCGGTGTAACCGCACCCGTGCGGCCAACCTGATAGCTTACGCTCAACAGTTCGGTTTCTACTCGCTCGGCTTTAAATTTATAGGCTATGGCCCAGCGCGGCGATTTGGCTGTAAAGCCAAGCTCCTGCTGCTGCGAATAGTTATTTACCTTGATCACAATACCGTCGATATCATAGCTCAGGCCAAAGCGGTCCTTATCCCATTTGGTTATAAACTCAAACACCTCATCAATATTACCGCAAAGGCGACTATGCTCATTGGTATGGAACCCCCAGCTTTTAACTGCCTGCAGGCTTTCCCAGTGGGTTTGAAATACAAGTTTTTCTGTATACAGGAAATATAGGAAACAATCCAGCGGGCGTTTAGCAACCTCGGCCGAATCCTGCATTTTAATGGTGCCAGATGCAAAGTTACGTGGATTGGCATACGCAACTTCGCCGCTCTCCAAACGTTCATTATTGAGGCGCTCAAAGGCTTTACGGTGCATAAAAACTTCGCCGCGTATGTCAAAGTAGCTTGGGTAGTCGGTACCCTCATGCAGGCGTTTGGGTATGGTATTAATGGTGCGCACGTTAGTGGTTACCTCGTCGCCCTGTACACCGTCGCCACGGGTTACGGCGCGCGTCAGCTTACCATCCTCATAAGTTAAACTCATGGACAGGCCATCAAACTTCAGCTCGCATACATACTCAAAATTATCGCCAATAGCCTTGCGGATGCGCTGATCAAAATCAAGCAGTTCCTGTTCGTTATAAGTGTTGCCTAATGATAGCATGGGCCAGCGGTGACGGTAGGTCACAAACTCTTTAGTAATGTCGCCACCAACTTTTTGCGTGGGTGAATCCGGATCTGCAAATTCCGGGAACTCCTTTTCCAGCTTGTTCAGCTGTTCTAATTTTTTATCAAAATCAAAATCGGCAATGGTAGGCATGGCCAGCACATAGTAGTTGTAGTTGTGCTGTTTTAACTCGGTTGTTAAGGCCTTGATCTGGTTTTTGGCTTCCGCTGGTGACATAGATGCGAAGTTAAGAAATTACTTTATTCCATAGTTTACAAACTATAAACTCCATAGTGAAATTCAAATTAGTACGGGGTAGACTCACCCCCGACAATATTCCTTCTTCGCCTGTGGCGGAAAGGGGGATTTTTGTCATCCTGAGGAACGAAGGATCTATTCTACAATTGAAAAGTTCAATAATAGATGTTTCACTGCGTTCAGCATGACAAACCTGTTTTTTTCCACCCTCTTTCCTCCGCAGGCGAAGAAGGGCTGTCCAGCAAAGCGCAGATAAGGTGAGCCGACTTAAACGCTGTTTTCAACCCATACAAAATGAATAAAAAGTTCAATTATTGCTTAATGTTAAATGTTTAATTTCGTTTTGCGCAATAATTGCGACTTGTTTAATTATTATTTAACTTAAACCAAAGCACCAATGAAACAAATTAGACTACTGCTCCTGGCGGTTTTCCTGATGCCTTTCCTGGCACAGGCCCAGGTAGCCAAAAAACATCCCGCACAGCAAGCCAAAGTCCCTGCAAAAAATGCCAAAGTAAGGGGCATCAGTTATGATGATTTTGTAAAATCGGTATCAGACTTTGCTGACAGTACCAAGAAGCCCTTAGCCGACACCGCCTGGATGCTTTGGAAACAAGAAAAGTGGGCCAAACTCGAACAGTTTTTTACCGCTAACAGTCTCAATGGCGGCTGGCCGCCAAACCGCGGCGCGGTCGATCTGAAAGTTATAACCTTGCCTGCCGGGATACTCATTGACCGCTACGGAGGCTACTTTGATGCCGACAGCGTGTTCCAGGATCGTGGTACATTTGTATCCAGAACAGGCGTACCTTTTCCGAAGCGCGCTTTACCAGATAAAACACTAAATTCGCCTTACCGGGTTTATAAAATTATAAAACCTATACCTAATGTAAGGCGGGGTGTAATTATACCATGGTTCGGTAAACCGGGTTTAGGTGTTCAGTTCGAGACACCATATATCATTAATGATCTTAAAAAAGAAGGATACATCAAGGAGCAAAAAACTAAATAACACAAGCCATGATCACAAAATATGAAAAGATAGGATCACTGATCTTTGATGGAGCCGAGCAGGATGTTGTGTCCCGTTCCTTCCAACCGGATGCCGAAACAGACCTTGGCGACGCCATTGCATTTGATGATGCTGTTAAACATGATTTTGAGGATCTGCGCAGCGTTATCGGCGATGATGATTTTGAATCGATCATCAAAACCGGTGATTTTACACCCGATGGTGGCTTTTTACACCAATACCGGGGCAGCGATAACCTGAAGCTGTATTATTTCAAAAGAGGTAAAACCGTAGTTGTTTTTGCCTACGGCGAGTTTCAGCCAACGCGCTATAAGCTGTACCTGGAAGGGGTGTGGGTGATTAAGTAAAACCTGACCTGCGAACCTCAGGGTCTCCAGAAAGGGAGCCTGAGGGTATGGGAGGAAAAAAGGGTCTGTCACCTTGAGCTTGTCGAAGGCGCGCGCGCAGAGGCCAGCCCTCCATGCTTCGACGGAGCTCAGCATGACATCCGTTTTATATAAACAAGCCCTTGCAGGTAATCCTGCAAGGGCTTGTTTATAGAGCTTAAACCATTACTTATCCGTCGTTACCGATTCATTGACCACGCTCATCGGGAAGCTGACACCGCCCGGTACTTTGGGGTTGTCTTTGATATCCACTGTACCGCTGATCACCTGTTTGCTTTTTGATTCGCTGATCCAGCCAGTAACCTTATCGGCCTTAATATCGGCGGTCATAGTGCCGGTCATGTTATATTTCATGGGCATATCGCCTACCCTTTTAAAATCGTCGGTGGCGTTGGTAGCCAGTTTTCCTTCGCCATGAATTACATAGCTGGTTGGGCTGATATCGGTTAATTGATAAACCGTACTTACCTTGGCCGACATGGCGCTTTCCAGGCTGGTGTTAATGGTCCACTTATCGTTTTTAGCTACCGGTGTTTCGGGAAGAACGGCTATCGCCAGTTCAATGCTGCCTTTGATGGCTTTGGCGCCAAAAGATTGCAGAAACTGGGCCTTAATCTGCTCTTTCTGCGGACCCTGAACCTGCGGAAAACTATCCAGTACCGACGAGATCATGTTCTCCACATTCTCCACCGACTTTACCCGGCCGCTTTTGGTAAATGTCGCGGTAAAAGGTTTGTTGACCAGGCCGGCCAGGATACCCGACATAAAATCGTTCGGATCATTTTTCTTCGAATCATAGTTCACCGGACCGTTGGGGAGCTGCATTTTTAGGGCCAGGCTTTTATAGTTAACCTCCATATAATACAGCGAATCATCGGCATTCAATACTTTGAACGAGGTGGTGCCGCTAATATTGATCTCGATATGGTTATCCATCCCGTTAACGGTTTGCTTAATGGCCGATGTGGTGTTGGTAACCATATTGTAGGTATTGCCTTTCAACAGGTGCAGGGCGAGTTTTATTTTTTGCGCTTGTGATGACAGATTTATGCCAAGGATTAAAAGCAGGCTGAAAAGATATTTCATAGTGTATTTATTGCAGGCTAAAGTTATTACAAAAAATTGCAGCAAAACATAACAATTATTTAAAAGTAATTTCGTTAACTTTATAGTAATCAATGCTCTTTATATTTCATTAGTATATTTTAACAACGGAAAGGGGGTTTTTATGTTACAGCCAATAGCATTTATACCACAACACCAGTTTCATGTGTTGATCGATTTTAAGGACGATGAACGCATTGTAGCCGTTTTACCAAATGAAGCAGGACGATTCCGCGTGGTTGATCAGGGTAAAGTTATTGCAGAGGTTGATCTGGAAAAAAGCAAGCATAATTTGGTTTGCTGCCAGGGCAAGCTGGAAAATAATGTATTAGCCCAGCTGGAGCATCAGATCATACGTTATTACGAAAATCATTACGCATAGTAAAGCATACAAGAATTTGATAGTTCATGGGTGATGGCTTATGGTTCATAGTCCATGAGTTTTTATTATTCATGGGCTATCTCTTTTTTTAGGAGTGTATACCAACATTGGCGGCTCCACTAAAACAGTTGTCATCCTGAGCGATAGCGAAGGATCTTCTTCAATATGCACAGCGTACAATAGATGCTTCACTACGTTCAGCATGACAAAAGGGGCAATCAATTCTTACTCGCCGGCGGTTTGGCCAGCATGGCTTCTTTGATAAACTTAACCGGGGCGCTGCCGTAGCTCAGGAATTTTTCGTTAAAGTCTTTCAGTTTATATTTATCGCCCATTTTTATTTTGTAGGCATCGCGCAAGTCAATGATCTCTTTGTAGCCGGTGTAGTAGCTGGTGAGCTGCACGCTGCTCACGCTAACCCTTTTCCATTTACCTTCGGCTTCGGCCTGCTGCTGAAATGCTTCGGCGGTTAGTAATTTGATGGCCTGTTCCCTCGTCATGTCGCTGCTGTGCACGCTGTAATCCAATATGGTGTTACAAACCGAGCGCAGGTGCCACTTATACCACATCAGCCTCATTTCGGGCTCGTTGTTGCCGTAACCGTTATCCAGCATCATTTCCTCGGAGTATACCGCCCAGCCCTCGTTCATGGCGCCATTACCAAATACCGATTTGATGATGCTTGGCGCTTTATTGGCGTAAACACCCTGTACATAATGCCCCGGTACAGCCTCATGGATGCTCAGTATCTGGATGATATACTGGTTGTACTCGCGCAAATAGCTTTCTGCTTTCTCTGGGCTCCAGCCGGCCAGGCTGCCCACGTTGTAATACGAGTTGCCATTTTTATCATACGGGCCGGGGCCGCTCATGGAAGCACCCGCCACACCAGCCATATAACCGGGTTCTTTGCGTATAATGAGTGGCTTGGTAGGATCAAGTGTAAGCAGGTCCTTGGTTTTTACAAAATCTTTTAATTTGGGGATCAACTGCACAATGGCCGACTGAAAATCATTAGGCTTCACGTGTTTGGACGAGAGGGTATCAATCATGGCCCTGATGAGTGTTAACGTATCACCAGGCATCGCTTTGCTTCCAAAGTATTTTGGCCACAGATCGCGACTTATTTTGGCCATCTGGCTGTGCAGGTATTTTTTACGCTGCATGGCCGCGTTATAGGTTTGCTGCCCGTTGCTGGCAGCTACGTTTTCGTATTTAAATTTATCTTCATACAGATCTTTCCCCAGGCGAAAGCTGCGTGGGTGATCGTTTTTTAAAGCCTTGAGCCAATCGGTATAACCTTTGATGGCCTGCACGGCAAGCGCGGCACGATCGGTCATCAGTTTTCTTTCGGCTTTAGGTATATCTGTTTTTTTGAGCGAGTCGGCAAAATCTTTATCGATCACATCAAGCCCGCCCAGGTTTTGTTCAATGGCTAGCGAAGTAAGTTCGGCAACCGGGTTTTTAATTTGTTTCTGCGCCTCTTTGTAATAAGCAGGGACATTGGCCAGCCGCTGATAAAAGTTGCGCATACGCTTTGTGAGGGGAGCATAATGCTCATTGAGCATATAGGCGAAGGTACTGATAACGTTATATGACGATGGATCCCACTCGTATGATTTGAGGCGTTCAATTTGCCATTGAGTATAATCCAGCTGGTTTTGCATTATTTTATAATCAATCCGGTTGCTCTCGTTAAGTGTGTTCACCTCAAAGCGACTTAGCGAATCGATCTGGAATTTTACAAACTCCAGCATTTTGCTCCGGCTTTGTTCGCTGGGGATGTACAATAAGCTATCGTACTTATGATAGCCTACCGAAGTTGCCCAGTCGGGGTTCAGTTTCCATAAATGCTCCAGGAAGGAGTTTTCATAAGTGGTAAAAGCCGCGTCGTCCTTACCTAACAGGGCGCCGCTGCCGCCACCGCCCATATCTTTTTTACAGCCGGTAAAAGCAACCAGGAAAATAATAACGGCCAAAGCCAGCCTTACGAATATATTTTTTATGATCACGGGATAAAATGATTTAATAATGCACGATAAACTTAAAACATTTAACGCAAATAAATCAAACCGTAGATTAATTTGTTACTTTAACCTTACCCCAACCCTTCTCCGAGGGAGAGGGGCTTTAGAAATATAAAAAAAGAGACATGCAAATCAAAGCCCTCTCCTTTGGAGAGGATTTAGGAGAAGTTATACGATGAATACAACGGACATATTAATAAACGAACTGCTGCACCTGCTGAACGGGGGCAATGCCCATGCCGATCTTGACCGGGCGCTGAAAGGCTTACCGGCAAATTTAAGAGGAGTAAAGCCAGATAAGCTGCCTTACAGTATCTGGCAACTGGTTGAGCATATCCGTATTGCCCAGTGGGATATGCTGGAGTTTAGTAAGGATGGCAGCCATGAGTCGCCCAATTGGCCCGATGATTACTGGCCCAAAGAAACCGCCCCTAAAAGCGATGAGGCCTGGGAAAAATCAATAAAACAGATAGAACTTGACCGGGCAGAATTTATAGATCTGATCAAAACAGGTGATCTGTTCAGCAAAATACCGTATGGCGATGGGCAAACCATTCTGCGCGAAGTTTTACAGGCTGCCGATCATGAGGCTTACCATGTGGCCGAGATTGTCATGATCAGAAGGTTGTTGGGCGCGTGGTGAGCTCTCTAACCCCCCTGAAGGGGGAATTTTATTTAATATCGAACATGGGATGTTGAATATCGAATGATAAAAAAGCTTCGGGTGTTGGAGATTCGAAGTTCGTTGTCTGATACTATTTCTCCATTGCCTGTGTCCTCACAGGCAATTTAAATACAAGCTTCCTGTGAGGACACAGGCAGCGGGAGTTAAATTTGAATATCGAACATGAAATGTTGGATATAGAATAATGAGGGTGATACTTCTGTGTTGAATATTCAGAATTCGGTGTTTGATCTTATTAAGATTTTTACTTTTGCCCCAAATTTCGTATATTTATATAAATCGACAGCCCGGTTCTCTTTGATCAGAGAACCGGGCTGTTTGGTTAAAGACAAAATGCGTCAAAAATCGACTGCTTTGTATGTTGTTGTTTGAAAGTTAGTTATTTAATACTTTTTAAAGTTTTTTAAACTTATCAAAACACAGTTGTAATTTGTTAAAAAGTGTTAAAATCGATGATTTTGATAAAATTTTGCCGCTTTTTTCCCTGTTTTTGTGCAGAAATTTGTTAAAAAACGAGGTTTAAAAAGTTTTTGCAACGGTTAATTTTACAGTTTACTTCTGCTTATTTAAAAAGCTGATCAAGGCTTTTACAAATTCGGATTTTAGTGGTAGCTCGGGTTCGTTGTAGGTGGCTATATTTTTATCCCTATCGGCCGGGGCATCTTTCATGATGTGGTTCATGCCCGGGATGATGTCAAGTATGGCATCTGATTTCGCTTTCTTTAATTTTTCGGCATCGGATACGGTCACCTGCAAATCCGTTGTACCCTGAAGAATGAGGATAGGTATTTTTATCTTTTTGATTTCGCGGATAGGGTTATACCTGAACCACGACATCAGGTACTTTTGTATACTTGGCCGGGCGTAGGGATACAGGGATGGATCGATATTGTCGGTTGTTTTGCCTCTTTTCAAACTATCCAGCATGCGGTTAAAACCATCAGATATCAGGGCACCTTTTGATTTCATTTGCTCGGTCATGATCTTATCAGCCGAATCACCGGCGCCAGCTACAGAAATGAACGCTTTGACAGGCTGACCGTTAGCAGCCATCATACCAACCAATGATCCTTCGCTGTGGCCCAGGATAATGATCTTTGAAAAGCGCTGGTCGTCATTCAGCATGTTGATCAGGCCTACGGCATCGTCTACATAATCTTCAAAGCGAAGCTCATTCTCCTTGGTGGAGCTTACGCTTTGGCCAACCAGGCGTTTGTCATAACGCAGGGAAGCAAAGCCATTTTTGCCCAGTTCATTGGCTATCATTTTATAGGCGTTGCTGGCTAAACCCAATTTTGGGCTGTTGCCGTCACGATCAGTAGGGCCCGAACCGGCTATGATCAGCACGACAGGTATTTTGTCGGCAGCATTCTTTGGCATAGCTAATGTGCCAGAAATAGAGCCTGAAAAGGTTTTCAAGGTTACCGGAGATTCTGTTACGGATGGATCTGCAGGTAAAGTTGGGGTAGCTACTGCCTGAGCAGCTTCTGTTGCGGGAGCCTGGTAAGGTTTTAAAAGCAAACCGGTAAACTGTGTTTGTGAGTTTACAGAAAGATTCAATAAAAAGGTTCCTTTTTGAAAAGTAGCTTTATAAGAAGCCAATGGGGCTTCATATTTTACAAAATCAGCATCGGTAAGGTTGCCTATCTGTGATCTTAACTGCTGGGTGGTAGTCCTGAACTGTTCTGCAGGTAAAGCCGTTTTCATTTCGGTACTGAACATACTAAATATGCTGTCGGTTTGCCCGGCATTATACAACCGTTTAAACTTATTTAAAGCGATGGCATAATTAGCGGGTGCCGGTTGTGCCGCCGCTATGGTACCGATTGTAAAAAAACAGATGATCAGGATAAAAAGGCTTACTTTCTTCATGTTTATGGTAATCAAAACAGTATGGTGGTCTGTTGGGCCGAAATTAAATAAAAATTGATTGTTTTTAACTTAATTGACTATAGATGTTTATCTAAAAAAGATAACGTTTGCAGGTAACCGCTAAATTAAAAAAATAAAATAGCGGAAACATTTATTATTTAGATATCGTAAAATTATCAATATGTGATTTATATGGTTGAATATATTGTTACTATATTGCAGTACAATATAATATTAGCTTGAAGATTATAGAAAATTTCTACACTACTTATTAATGAAGGTTTTATTTGGGGGCTTATTCTCGGCATTTTTGGTCGGGATGTGTTTTTTTTCTTACGGGCAAACAAAACTTTCAGCAATACAGGGCAAAGTTCTGATGGATACCAACGAGGCAGCTGACGCTGCTACCGTGGTTTTATTAAATGCTGCAGACTCATCGGTAGTGCAGTCGGGTTTGGTGGATGCGGCCGGTAAATATGGTTTTGCTAATATCGCCCAGAATACATACCTTATTTTAGCCACCAGCATAGGCTGTAGTAAAGTTTATTCAAAACCATATAAAATTTTAGAGGGGCAAAATATAATTGCCGATAATATATTGCTGAAACGGATAAACAATCAGTTACAGGAAGTTAAAATAATAGCCAAAAAGCCTTATATTGAAGTAAAACCCGGGAAAATAGTACTTAATGTACAGAGCAGTTTAACTGCCGAAGGAAACTCAGCCTATGATATTTTACGGCAATCGCCGGGAGTACATGTTAACAGCAGTAATGAAGCCCTGATCATTAGCGGCAGACAGGCAGCCCTGGTCACCATTGATGGCAAACCAACCAACTTAACCGGCGATGACCTGGTGAACCTATTGCGCAGTATACAAAGCAGTACCATCGACCAGATAGAAATGATCAGCAGTACGTCGGCAAAATATGACGCGTCGGGCGGAGGAATCATTAATATTATTTCCAAAAAGGGTACCAATATCGGCACCAATGGATCCATTAACCTGGGTGGCGGCTATGGTAAATATTACAAAAGCCGGGCGGGCATTTCCTTTAACAATCGCTCGGCTAAACTTAATATTTTTGGCAATTATATCTTTGATGATAACAAAACCAACAGGTATATTAACACTAACAGGAATATTATTTATAACGATATTTTAAGTAATTATAACGTTGATTATAATAATATTCAAAAAAACTATAATCATAATTTCAGGCTTGGGGCCGATTATGCTATTTCGTCCAAACAAACTATCGGGGTGCTGGTGAGCGGGGTGGTGCGCGAAGATGATTTTTTGAAAGATAATGATCTGAAGATATCCAATCAAAAGCGGCTCGATTCGGTGATTATTGCCAAATCGAAATTAGACAGGGGGAGCAGCTTTTTAAATTACAATATCAACTATAATGGTACGCTGGATAAAACCGGAAAAAAACTATCAGCTGATGTAAATTATTCAACCTATCGCCGTCACTCCAACGAATATATAACCAATAATTTTTATACCCCGGCCGGTGTAAAATACCGCGATTCGTTACAATTGGAAAATCTTTCCCCGTCTGATATTCATATATGGACAGGGAAGATTGATTATGTGAATCCCCTTTCAAAAACTTCCAGACTGGAGGCTGGTGTGAAATATAATCATGTGCAAAGTAATAACAACATGGTATTTGGCCCCCTGGTAAATAATAACTACCAACCCGATCCAGACTATACCAATCGTTTTATTTATACCGAGATAGTAAGTGCGGCTTATTTAAATTATATAGGTAAAATAGGGAAGCTGGATATTACTGCTGGCCTGCGGGGCGAAAAAACAAACACCAAAGGCAATTCATCCGGAATTGATAAAAGCAGCGCGGTAAACAATATGAATAGCTATTTTAATCTGTTCCCGCAATTACAATTCAGTTATACGGTAGATAAAAAAAATGTATTAGGCCTGAGTTATAATCGTGGTATTGAGCGGCCTAATTATCAGGATATTAATCCGTTTTTGTATTATACCGACCTGTATGACTATAATTCAGGTAATCCTAACTTAAAACCGGAGTACACCAACTCGATACAACTATCACATACCTATAATGATAAATTTATAACCACCTTGTATTATAATGTAACTAATGATATTTATGACTTCCCGGTATATGAACAAGATGATTCGTCAAAGGTTAATATAGCCATCAAGCGAAACTTTGGCAGGGTATTCGTTTATGGAGCAACATTTTACGCGCCGGTTCAGTTTAATAACTGGTGGAGTGGCAATTTTAGCCTGGATGCGATGTATCAACGTTATAAATCCTATGCTATATACGGTAATTTTAACCGGGGAATGCAGGATGTTATTTTTAATACTACACAAAACTTTACATTAAGCAGCACGGTTACAGCCGAATTATCTGGCATGTATGAATCGCCAACTCTTTACGGAATTAATGAACTTAAACAACAGTATAGGGTAAACGCAGGGCTAGGTAAGCAGATATTGAATAAACGCGGTAATTTAAAACTAAGCGTTATTGATATTTTTAACAGCGACCGGTATCGATATAAGGTACAGTACCAGAATATTGATCTTACGGGTCTCGACAAAAGAGAAACCCGCAGGGTGATGATCAACTTCAGTTATCGTTTTGGTAAAACCTCTGTTAAATCGGCCAGTAAGCATACAACCGGTAGCGATGATGAACAACGGCGCACCAATGGTAATAATTAATTACCTGACGCGTAACTCGGGATATTTGCCTTTGATTTTAGTAACAAAATAATTGCCAAGGGAATCGGCACTGATGAACTTTCGATAGGCTGTAACCGGAAATCCAAAATACTGCCATACGTCGCCGCTATCCCTGAACTCTAATTCCAGTATTTTGCTTGAGGGGTCATAGCCCATGCTGTTAAGTGCCGATGATTCAACTACTTGCCGTTGCATATATGTTATAATATAAGCGGGCTAAAAAAAGTTTTAATTAATTGTTATTTGTACAATATTAACCGGCGTGGCCACTAAGCATGCTCGCCATAATAATGAGCAGAACCAGTATGGTAATGCCGATATACAGATAGTCTTTTTCGAGCACAAAGCCTATGGCCGAAAATATTACCCGGATAATAGGAGTGGCGATAAGTAGAATAATACCAGCTTGTATAATAGCTTGCCCCCTGAAGGTAATGATACCGTTTAGTATGCCATGGATATTATGTACAAAATCGGGAATGCCTTTAAATGTGTGGTAATTGGCAATAGCCTGACCGTGCCTGTAAAGATAGATGACACCACCGATGAAAATAATGCTCATAGAAAGCAACACGCCGAGCCGTAATATCCAGCCGATAACAGCCTGCATATCGGTATCTCTAAATGTTTTTTGACTCATTGGTTGCTTGTTCATTTAGTTTTATATTTTTCCGATGAATCCATTATATATCATTTGCACTGCCAAAAAGGTCACTACTACAGCAAACACCCAGCGTAACCAGCCCGATGAGTTGGTGTGAACCAATATTTTTGATCCGCTTAAAGCACCGAGTAATACACCAATAGCCACAGGCATAGACAGGCCCGGATCAATATATCCGCGCTGTAAATAAACAACAGCACTTGCCGCCGCGGTAACGCCTATCATAAAGTTACTGGTAGTGGTGGATACTTTAAATGGTATTCGCATAATGGTATCCATCGCCAAAACTTTTAATGCTCCCGAGCCTATACCCAGCAAGCCAGATATTATCCCGGCAAAACCCATCATGAAGAAGCCACCGCCTACATTTTTTACAGTGTAGTTTACAGGGCCGTTGGGTGTAGGGAAGCTGCTGTTGAGTTTTAATTTTTCGGCCAACAGGTTTTTCTCCTGATTTATTAGTTCGGCTTTTTTGCGTAAGGACATAATAGCCGATGTGATTAGGATAATGCCGAACAAAATAGCGATGAAATTGGTAGGGATATAAACCGCGATGAGGGCGCCTACCATAGCACCGGCTGTAGTGGCAATTTCCAGGAACATGCCCAGCCTGATATTGGTGATACCTTCTTTAACATAAGCCGCGGCCGAACCCGACGATGTAGCGATCACAGATACCAGTGAAGCACCGATGGCATAATGAATATCAACATGCAATACCAGGGTAAGTAATGGGATGATCACAAAACCACCGCCCAAACCGGTTAAGGAGCCTAATAAACCCGCAAAATACGAGCCGATAAACAGGATAAGCGTTAATACAATTACCGACATCATTTGCAGTCAACTTGAACTGCGAAAGTAGCAAAATTTGGTCATTTAACTCGTTGAATGAGAAAGAGATTAGGTATTAATAAAGTCTATATGATCTACAGATAAAATAACTAACAACTTAATGGCCTGACCCCTAAATACATGTCTGGAAAGTAAAAATGACCTAAGTACAAATGTCCCAATGACTAAATTTGCTACTTTCGTGCCATGGGTTACAAAAATTTACAGGCCTGTATTGCCGATTTGGAAAAAAACGGTCACCTGGTGCGTATTAAGGAGGAGGTTGATCCGTATTTGCAGATGGCTGCCATTCATTTGCGGGTATTCGAAAACCAGGGGCCGGCCATATTGTTCGAGAAAGTAAAAGGCAGCAAGTTCCCGGCGGTATCAAATTTATTCGGTACACTGGAGCGCTCCAAATTCATATTCAGGGATACGCTGGATAAGATCAAAACCCTGGTCGAGCTCAAGAACGATCCTTTAAAGGCCATCAAACACCCTTTTCAGTATACCAACGTAGCACTTACTGCTTTATCGGCCCTGCCGATGAAAAAACGCGCGGGCGCGCCTGTTAATTTCGGTCGCTGTAAAATAAGCGACATCCCGCAGATAGTGAACTGGCCTATGGACGGTGGCCCCTTTGTAACGATGCCCCAGGTATATACCGAAGATCCCGATAAACCAGGCATTATGAATGCCAACCTGGGTATGTACCGCATACAACTGGCCGGTAACGATTATATCCTGAACGAGGAGATTGGTTTGCATTACCAGATCCACAGGGGCATTGGCGTACATCAAACCAAGGCAAACGCCAAGGGACAACCTTTAAAAGTAAGTATATTTATAGGCGGTCTGCCATCGCACCCTGTAGCAGCGGTAATGCCACTGCCCGAAGGGTTATCAGAAATGACCTTTGCCGGGGCTCTTGGCAATCGTCGGTTCCGTTATTTTTATGATGATGAGGGATTCTGCATTTCATCAGATGCTGATTTTGTGATCACCGGAACGGTAATGCCCCATGATAACAAACCAGAAGGCCCTTTTGGCGACCACCTGGGCTATTACAGCCTGATACATCCATTCCCTTTGCTCAAGGTACACAATGTATATCACCGTAAAGACGCTGTGTGGTCATTTACCGTTGTTGGGCGCCCCCCGCAGGAGGATACCAGTTTCGGTGCGCTCATCCATGAGATCAGCGGGGCGGCTATTCCAAAAGAAATCCCTGGCCTGCACGCGGTTAACGCCGTTGACGCGGCGGGTGTACATCCGCTGTTGTTTGCTATCGGCAGTGAGCGCTATACACCATATATCAAGGAGCGCAAGCCGCAGGAAATATTAACCATTGCCAATCATATACTGGGCAAAAGTCAATTGAGCTTAGCCAAATACTTGTTCATTGCCGCTAAGGAAGATGATCCTGCACTAAATGTCAATCATATCGGCGCGTTTTTAAATCATATCCTGCAACGGATCGATCTTACGCGCGACCTGCATTTTTATACCCGTACCACCATAGATACGCTGGATTATAGCGGCAGTGGCTTAAACTCCGGCAGTAAAGTAGCCATCACTGTAGCGGGCGATATCAAACGTGAACTCTGGACGGAGTTGCCATCATGGTTTGATCTGCCCAAACCTGTCAATAATTATAAAATGGCTATTCCTGGTGTGCTGATGGTAGAAGTGCCCAAACATGTAAATCATCAGGATATTGATAATATCATCAGCATTATCGAATACAGGTTAAAAGAGGAGGAAGAAGAACTTAGTGGTTTGCCGCTGATCGTACTCTGTGATGATGCTGCTTTCGCAGCCGAAAACGTGAATAATTTTGTTTGGGTAACCTTTACCCGCAGCAATCCATCGCATGATATCTATGGTGTAGGTAGTTTCACCGAACACAAACACTGGGGCTGTACCGGTCCGCTTATTATTGATGCCCGTATCAAACCGCATCACGCCCCTGTGCTCGAAAAAGACCCCGAAGTTGAAAAGCTCGTTGATAAAATGGGCGAAAAGGGCGGAGCGCTGCATGGAATTATTTAAGGTTTTATGGAGCAAGGATTTTGAGAGCAAGGAATAAGGACGAAAGAAATCATGAAAATCTCATAATACTATAAATCATGGTTCCTAATAAAAGAAAAATCAACGTAATCGGCGTAATCCCCAAAATCAACGGTTAACTTTGCCACTTATGAAAAATACCCTGCTTTGCTTAGTAATTGTGCTGGCCGCTTTTGGCTGTGAAAAAAGAGATGTCCCTCATTATACCATATCAAGAGTAGTTAAAAGTGATACTGCCAGTAAGCTTACCGTTAATATCAGCACGCGTTTAAGCCAAACTGATCTGCTCAATATTGCCGCAAAAATCAAGGCGGATAGTTCGGCATTAAGTAATTTGCAGCTTTGCTACATGTTGCCGGGACACAATGATAAAAATACAGGCCCTGATAATTTTTATGCTGTTGCCAAATATCCCGCTGCTTCTGTAACCACTATGCAGGATACCCTGAAAGATGCCGACGGCACCATTGTACGCTTAAATATCAAAGGCTTATCTGCACAAGATGCCAAACATCTGCTGGAGCTCGACCCAAGAGAGATCCAGGGAAAAAACATCCTGGGAAAGTTTATCGATGATAGTAATCATACACTGATAGTGCCTTTTACCGAAGTTAACGATCCAAAAAAAGAAGTATACATCATTGAATTTGACGGCACCGGGAAAGTAGTATCAGCAACAGTACCTATGCGCGATAATAAAGATGGGATAGACAAGCTCATTGTAAGCCACCGGGGCGATTATTGTACGCTGAAGGATAGCGTTCTTACTCAATACTCTATTGATGATCTGGGTTTGGCATACAATAGTATCAAATCGGGTATTTAAGAATATTAGAGATATGCGAAAATCACTTTATTATTAACCATCTCCCTTTAACGTTAACTTTTGTTAAAAACCAGGGTTAAATATTGATAATCGTTACTTTTTATAGAATATACTAAATATATTTATAGGTATAAAATATTATAGTATATGACCCGAAACTTTACCAAAATTTTAGCACTAAGTGTTGCTGGGGTTTTTAGCGTTTGCTGCGCGATAGCGCAACCCCGATTGCCGGAAGGTTATTTCTGGAAAAAGCTTCCAAACGGACTGGAAGTTGTAGTTATTGAAAATAGCAAGGTACCGTTGGCCACCATTGAGATTGCTGTAAAAAACGGAGCCTATACCGAAGGCCCCGAGTTTAGCGGATTATCGCACCTTTTTGAACATATGTTTTTCAAGGCTAACAAAGATTATCCAAACCAGGAAGCATTTTTAAAACGTACACAGGAATTAGGCGCCATATGGAATGGTACTACCGATGTGGAACGGGTTAATTACTTCTTTACGTTTGACAGGGATAGCCTTAAAGCCGGTTTAAAATTCATGAATGCCGCTATCCGCTTTCCGATATACCGCGAAGAAGATATGAAAAAGGAACGCCCTGTTGTTGATGGTGAATTTCAACGTGCCGAGAGCGATCCGGGTTTCCAGCTTTGGTATGGTATCCAGCAAAAACTTTGGGGCGACCTGATCACCCGTAAAAACCCTATCGGGATACACGAAGTGATCAATACGGCTACGCCAGAGAAGATGATGGTGATCAAAGACAAATATTATTTCCCGAATAACAGTTTGGTAACCATTTGTGGTGATGTAAAGCATGATGCCGCATTTGCCCTGGCCGAAAGCATATTTGGCGATTGGGCCAGCAGTGGCTTCAATCCGCATGAAAAATATCCTATTCCACCGTTTAAGCCACTAACCAAAAGCGAATATTTTATCAAAGAAACCACTATCGCGCAAACACCTTACATGCAGCTTTCATGGCAGGGGCCGGCTTATTTAACCGATTCTGCTTCGACAGTTGCTGCTGATGTGTTTTCAACCATTGTAGGTTTAAACTCTTCCAAATTTCAACAATCACTGATTGATAAAGGATTGGCCAGCTCTGTTTCTTTGGGGTATACTACCAGCCGTTTTGTAGGGCCGATAGACGTTTTTGTGGTGCCAAATCCTGGTAAATTAAAAGAATGCTATGATGAGCTGCTTAATCAAATTAACCAGTGGGCCAAAGCCGATTATTTTACCGATGGTCAGTTAAATGATGCTAAAGCTATTTTATTGCGCAACAGTGTTCACCGCAAGGAGAAACCATCAACACTGGCGAGCCAATTGAGTTACCAGTGGTGCAGCACCTCGCTTGATTATTACACCGATCTGGATAATAATTACCAGAAAGTTACCCGTGCCGATATACAAAAATATATCACTACCTATATCACGGGCAAGCCTTATGCAGCAGGTATAATCATAGCACCAGAGTTAAGTAAACAACAAAATGTAGCTTCATTTTTTGTAGCTAAGTAAAATTAAAATCTTATCATGATGAAGAAATATGTATTCACCCTGTTGATTGCAGCGGCGATAGGAAATATAAAAACAGTACAGGCGCAAAATAAAGCTTACGAAACCACGGTTGATGGTGTAAAAGTAATTGTGCAGCCAAGTGGCAATGATATTGTAGAGATACAAACTATTATAAAAGGTGGCGTACAAAACTACAAAGCCGATAAAATGGGCATTGAGGCCATGGCTATGGCTGCCCTTACCGAATGCGGAACCATAAAACACGATAAAAACGCATTTAAAGATCAACTGGATAAAGTAAGCGCCACGGTTGATGGCAGCAGCAACAAAAATTACGCTACCATGCGTATGAACTGTATTAAGAGCGATTTTGATATAGTTTGGCCTTTGTATGTAGAGGCTTTAACCCAACCGCGTTTTGATGCCAAGGAGTTTGCACGTATTAAACAGGATGCGATCAACAATATTAAACAAGCTGATTCGCAGCCAGACCACGCGATTGATCAACTGGCAAATAAAATTGCATTTGCTAATCGCGATTATGCAAAAGATCCTAATGGTACTGTAGATATCGTATCTAAACTAACACCCGAAGAAACCAAGGCCTATTATCAATCTATATTAACCCGCTCCCGCCTGGTTATTGTGGTTGTAGCCGACCTGGATAAGGCAGTTATCGAGGCAAAAGTGAAGGGTATGCTTAACGGTATCAAACAGGGGCCTCCTTTTGAATTTAAAAAATCATTCTTCCGTGTTTATAAAAATTCATTTAATGCCGAATCGCGCGATCTGGCTACCAACTATGTAGAAGGTATTACCAGCGGCCCGCAATCAGGCACGCCTGATTTTGATGCATTCAATGTGGCTATGAGGATATTTGCCAATCGCCATTTCTTAGATGTACGTACCAATAATGGCTTATCATACGCCCCTCAGGCCTGGTTTAGCGTTGGACAAACATCCACAGCCCGCTTCTCGGTATCAACAACCCAACCAGATAAATATATTGCTGTGTTTGACAAACTGGTTGACAAAATTAAAACAGAAGGCTTTAAACCTGAAGAGGTTGCCAATATGAAGATTACTTATCTTACCGGTTTTTATTATAAAAACGAAACCAATAGCGCGCAGGCATTTTCTATGGCCTCTAACGAGGTGTTGTTCAATAACTGGAAACGCTCATTAACACTGGTTGATGATGTTAAAAAATTGACCACTGAGGAGGTAAGCGATGCTTTTCGCAAGTATATCAACAACATTGTTTGGGTTTACCAGGGCGATCCTAAAAAGGTGAACCAGATATTATATATCAATGGTACGCTGAACAAAGGCGATAACCCAGTCAGTCATTAATATTGTTAAAGTAAAATAAAAGGTTAAAAGGATTGGTTTTGCACCATCCCTTTTAACCTTTTTTGTTTTGAGAATCGCCCATACAACGGGAAAAATTTATTTATCCGGGAATCAGTTTTTTTTCTTTTGCCCCCATATTGCTCCTTTGTAACGGGTAGGTACGGTATCGCCTAAGAGCTTACCCCAGGGTTTAAGTTCTTCAATACGGTCAAAAATAATTTTTATTACGGCTATGAATGGTATGGCCAGGAACATTCCTGATAATCCCCACAACATATTGCCTAAAAGTACCACAATGATGGATATGAGTGCATTGATCTGTACTTTTGAGGATACGATACGTGGCACCAGTATATTATTGTCGATAAACTGGATAACCAGGTAAGCTATAATAACTCCTAACTGAGTTGTGTAACCGTCTTTAGTAACTGTAGCCATGAGCACGGGCAGGGCAATAGCTATAATGCCGCCGATGTAAGGTAACAGGTTTAATATAGCCCCTATAACACCAATCAGGATACCGTATTTTACACCTAATAATACCAACGCTGTTGAATTAAGGATAGCTACCAAAATCATCTCGATTAATAAACCCTGAATATAGCTTTGTATGGCCGTTTTGGTTTCTTTTAAAACCTCGCTTACTTGTTTTGAGTTCTCTTCTGAAAATACTTCAAAAACGAAATTAAGGATAAGCGTTTTGTAGAAAAGGGTTAAAAAAACATATACCGGTATCACAAATACTAACCCGAATACACCCAGTACCGAGCCGAGTGTATGGCCTACCATCGCCTGGCTATTATTTATGGCATCTTTGATCATTAGGTCTTGCTTTTGAACAGAGAGGTTAAAGGTGGTGGCAATCCACGCCTTAAACGTAGTGAACAACTCCCCAAACTTTTGCTTGAGCATGGGCAATGAATCACCGAATTGTATGATCTGGGTTGATAGAAAATAGAATAGCGCCACTAATAGGATAGCGCCAATTAACATAACAATTATAATAGAAAATATTTTGGGAACTTTATGCTCCATTAACCAATTGCAAACAGGGTTAAGCAGGATAGCAATAAAAGCAGCGAATGCCAACGGTATCAATACATCTGCCAGTTGTGAAAAAGTATATACCAATAAAATAAGCCCAAACAGGGTAACGGTATTTTTTAAATAGAATGGATATTCTTTTACAGCAGGCATAATTAAGCAGGGGTGAAGTTTGGTTAAAAAGATAAGGAATAGTAGCTTGAATTGTTTTAACCCTACGATGTCAAACTAATAGAATAATGCGAAACACGTTCTGGGTTGTAAATTACAATAGTGTCATTAAAACAAAAATGCCCGATATTTAGCGGGCATTTTTGTTTCGAGACAGATAAATCTATTTTACGTCTCTTTTAACTTTGTTCAGGGTGCTTTGTCCTGGTAAGTATATCTGGAAACCAAAATCTAAAGTTAGTTTGTTTTGATAGCCTAAGCTGCCAAAGCCAGCTGTACCGTTGTATTTCAGCAAGGTTTCTAAACCGATACTTGGCGTAATGAAATAAGCAAAGCCTGGGCCGAAGCTAAAGTCCAGGCCATTGGTTGAGCCACCCGGGCCGCTTGGATTGAAACCGCCAAGACCAACAGTAGCTTCACCAAAAAAGCGACCGTGTTTTAATACCTCAACATCCGATCCGGTATAGTAACGGCCTAATGCACCTATGCCATATCCAACATCTGTACCGGCTCCTTTGGCTGTAGCCAAATTTAATTTAGCATAAGCACCCAAGGCTACGTTATCTTTAATAAACCATGCGGCTTTGGGTGTAAGATCCATGGTGAAATTTTTAGAGCCATTTAAACCCAGGGAAAGGTTGCCGATATCGCCCCCCATTAAAACATTCCCTTTCTGTATTTGCGCGCTCGCTGTGAAGCCGAAGTCGATAAATGCCAATACGGCTAATAATGTAAACTTTTTCATAGTGCTGTTTTTTAAGTTTTTAACTTTAAATTTATTTTAATAAGAAATTATTAACAATAGCTGTGCCATTGGAAATATTTAATGATAAAAACACACCGAGTTAGATTGAAATATATTGATAATAAAGATGTTATATGATAGTTTGGCCTCTTAATAGTTGAGTGTATTTACTTTAATATGTATATTAATAAACATCGTTATGTATGTTAATAGATATACATTTATTAAATAAAGGAAGCGTATGGTTATGATAATTCGCCTGGTTTAGGAGTGGTTGATAAACAACAAAGCCCGCTTAAATAGCGGGCTTTGTTGTTTATTTGGGTAGATATAGAATATCTTATTTCAATAAGTTTCTCCAGCTAACCAGGTCGCCAATGATCTTGTCGAGCTGGTCGGCGGGTACGCGTTCCTGTTGCATGCTGTCGCGGTGGCGGATGGTTACGGTGTTATCTTCCAGTGTCTGGTGATCTACCGTGATACAGAAAGGTGTACCAATGGCATCCTGGCGGCGATAACGTTTACCAATGGCATCCTTCTCCTCGTATTGTATGTTGAAGTCGATCTTCAGTTTATCCATGATCTCGCGTGCTTTTTCGGGCAAACCATCTTTTTTGGTCAGCGGGAAAATAGCGGCTTTAACCGGCGCCAGGCAAGGGTGCAGGTGCAATACAGTACGGCTATCTTGTTTTTCCTCGGTGCTCAGATCTTCTTCTTCGTAAGCGTTGATCATGGTCAGCAGGAACATCCTATCTAAACCAATAGAAGTTTCAATTACGTAAGGTACATAGTTACCGAATGGTTTGCCTGTTTCAGGATCAACCTCAGGATCAAAATACTGTAGTTTTTTACCGGAGAATTTTTCATGCTGGCTTAAATCATAGTTGGTACGACTATGAATCCCTTCTACTTCTTTAAATCCGAATGGGAATTCAAATTCGATGTCAAAAGCAGCGTCGGCATAAAAAGCCAGTTTTGCATGCTCATGATAACGGTATTTAGCGGCATCAGTGCCCAGGGCCAGGTGCCATTTCAGGCGTGTTTCTTTCCACTGGTTAAACCATTCTTTTTGAGTGCCGGGGCGTACAAAAAACTGCATTTCCATTTGCTCAAACTCACGCATTCGGATGATGAACTGGCGGGCTATCACCTCGTTACGGAAGGCCTTACCAATCTGTGCTATGCCGAACGGGATTTTCATCCTGCCTGATTTTTGCACATTCAGGTAGTTTACAAATATACCCTGAGCAGTTTCAGGACGCAGATAGATCTGGTCGGCATCATCGGCAACGGCGCCCATCTGGGTACTGAACATCAGGTTAAACTGACGAACATCGGTCCAGTTACGGGTACCACTTACCGGGCAGGCGATCTCATGCTCAATGATCAGTTCTTTTAAACGTGGCAGGTCCTCGTTTTTCAAGGCCTCGTCCATATCGTGCTGCAATTGCTCGGCTTTGTCTGTTTTACCGTCTTTATCGTAGCGATCAATCTTGTCTTCTAACAATTGATCGGCACGGTAGCGTTTTTTAGAGTCTTTATTATCGATCATCGGATCGCTGAAACCATCAACGTGCCCGCTGGCTTTCCATATTTTGGGGTGCATAAATATGGCCGAATCAATACCCACAATGTTATCATTCATCTGCACCATGGCTTTCCACCAGTAGGTTTTGATGTTGTTCTTCAACTCGGCGCCAAACTGGCCGTAATCATAAACGGCACTCAGACCATCATAAATCTCGCTTGAAGGGAAAACAAAGCCATACTCTTTGGCATGCGATATAACATTTTTAAAAAGTTCGTCGGTTGATTTGCTCATAATAGCTGCAAAGATACAATTTAGGAGGAAAGGTTAAAGGGGAAAGGTTAAAGGTGTAAAATGCAGTTTTTTGACTGATCTTTTTAACTTTACGATATTCATCCACCCTCATAAAACAATGAAACATTGCTGTCTGATCTTGCTGTTATTTGTCTCCTTTGCGCTCAAAGCCCAGGAATCAGGCAGTAAACCTTTTATACTGGGCGAGATCAAAGAGATCAATTCGGCACAGCTTTCCGAAAAGCGTATCCTGAACATCTACCTGCCGGAGGGATACCGGAAAGACGACACCCTGCATTACCCTGTTATTTATCTGCTTGATGGCTCGGCCAATGAAGATTTTATCCATATAAGCGGCCTGGTGCAGTTTTTGAATATGGCCAAAATGATGCCTAAAGTAATCATTGTAGGCATTGCCAATATAGACAGGAAGAAAGATTTTACTTTCCCGACAACAAATGCCAAGGAAAAAAGGGATTTCCCCACAACCGGTAGTTCGGGTAAATTTATAGCGTTTATAGAAAAAGAATTGCAACCTTTTATTGATAAAACCTATAAAACTAATTCGTCCAGAATTATTATCGGACAATCTTTTGGTGGGCTACTGGCTACAGAGATTGTGTTAAAGAAATCCTATCTGTTTACTAAATATATTATTGTAAGTCCGAGTTTATGGTGGGATGATGAATCGTTGTTAAATAAAGCTCCAGGATTGCTGGCCAAACAACTTGATCATCCTGTAACGGTGTATGTTGCCGTAGGTGACGAAGGAAAACAGATGGGAAACGATGCTGATAACCTGGCAAAAACATTGCAGGCCGCCGGAAAAAAGGATTGGAAAGTGATATTCGCCCCCTTTCCCGACGAAAATCATTTGACCATTTTGCACAATAGCGCTTACAAAGGTTTAAAAATGCTTTTTTCAAAACCCTGATCTTACGATCTATATGTGCTTAGCTAAAACTAAATGAGTGTTATTTTGATTATATTATAACCAATTAATTGACCGCAGCTATGGAACAAATTGTAAGAATACTGGATATTCATAACGTTACCCACAACGTAAAACAGTTTATAGTAGAAAAGCCTGACGGGTTTACCTTTACCCCCGGACAGGCTACCGAACTATCTATCAATCAACCACAATGGGAGGGGCAGCGAAATCCGTTTACATTCACCTGTCTTACCGATGAGCATTACCTGGAGTTCACCATTAAAATATATAGTGACCATCCCGGCGTTACTAACCATTTAGGCGAACTGCAGGTGGGCGACGAGCTGATACTGCGCGAAGCCTGGGGGGCTATAGCGTATAAAGGTCCGGGATATTTTATAGCAGGTGGCGCGGGTATTACCCCGTTTATTGCCATATTAAGACAGCTTTATAAAGAGGGTAAGCTGGAGGATAACATCCTGTTCTTTTCTAACAAAACCGATGATGATATTATTTTGGCTGACGAATTAAAAACGATGCTTGGTGAAAATGCCCGGTTTACTACAACCCAGCAAAAGGACGGTAAAAACGACCACCGCCGTATTGACGGGGAGTTTTTGAAAGCCGAGGTGAAAGATTTTAACAAACACTTTTATGTTTGCGGTCCCGACCCGATGGTTGCTGAAATAACCGAAACATTAACAAAACTGGGCGCGAACGCTGATGCCATTGTTTTTGAAAAGTAAGGAGATACTGCCTTCCTGAGTAATAAGAAAAGTAGGTGTCATGGTGAGCCCCGCCAAAGCATGGTGGGCAGGCCTCTGCATGCGAGTCTTCGACAAGCTCAGACTGACAGGCCTTTTATGTGCCGTCTCCTAATATTTCAGATCTTGATAAATATTTTCCGCCGGTACATCCAGGAAAGTATGAGCCATAGGAAAAATAGGGTCAGGCCGCCGCTAACAAGCGTTGTATAGGCTATTCCAAATAACTGATCATAGTGCTGCCCCAGGTGCGTGTGGAGATTTTCGTTGATATATCGCCTCAGGCCACCGTCGGCCATGACATAGGCAGCGATTGAATTTACCCCGATCACCGTGAGGAAGAAAAATGGTTTCTGAATCTGTTTCAGATCAACCAGCCAATAAAATAAAGCCAAGAAACCAAAACATATACCGCCGCTGAAAACTACCCATGCCGGTGTCCAGATCCTTTTTACAATAGGGTTGATATTGGTTAGCTGTAACAATATCCCCAAAGCGATGAGGCTTCCCCCGGCTATGATAAAATATTTCAGCTTCTCTTTACCTGTTTGGCTGTTTTTCAAAACTCCGCCTGCCAAAAGGCCAAGAATCATAGTGCCCAGGGTGGGTATAAAACTGAGGGTTGAATAACCGCCTTCATTAAACAGGAAAGGCTGGCTGCGCGGTAACAGATTCAGAAACCAGCGATCTGCGGCCCAGGCCAGGTTGGTATTTTTATTCCAATGAGCTGCAAAACCATGCAGGTTATGTTCCCAGTTCGGCGGTACACCGGCTGATGCATAATCAAAGCCAGCCCCAGGCAAGGGATAAAGGGCGAATGCGAGCCAGTATCCTACCAAAATGAAGATCAGTACGCCAAGTTGTATTTTTGGCGAGCAAAAGCCAAGCATCACCAGGAAAGTATAACCCAGGCCTATTTGGGTAAGCGTATCTTCAAACGTAAAAACGGTGTGATCGGAACCCAATGATCTTAAAAAGAAACCGAGAAAAATGAGTACCAGCGACCTGAACAGGGTATGGCCAATAATGGAATTGAAAGTGGCTCCCTTTTTTTTCCGGGAGGCTACGGAATAGGGAAGTACCACACCCACTAAAAATGTAAAAGAGGGTTGGATCATGTCATGCAGGCTCAGCCATGTCCAAGGTACATGCGATTGGTTAAAAGCTAAAATTTGCCAAAACCTGTTGTCTGGTAACGCTTTCGCTACACTTTCAAAAGATACTACTTCGGCCATCATCAGCAGCATAACGAAGCCCCGGTAAACATCTACCGAAGCAATTCTGTTAACTGGAGCCTCGTTATTCACCGTTTCTGCAATAGTAGTTTTTCCCATTTCGAAATTTGATTAAATAGCCGTGCTTCAGCAGGTTGTATTATTGATGATTATAAAAACTTCTTTAAAGTAGCGTTTTTTTATTTTTTTGTCATAAGATTTAATCGATTTTGAAACCATCGGGGGATTTCTATCCCGAATATCACATCGAAAACTTATTTTTACCGCATGAGTATCGAGGTGCAGTCACTAACCAAAATTTACGGAACGCAAAAAGCGGTTAATAGTATCAGTTTTAGTGCAGGGCCAGGGGTGCTGGGCTTTTTGGGGCCTAATGGTGCCGGTAAATCTACCACCATGAAGATACTCACCTGCTTTATCCCACAAACCTCGGGTACAGCATCGGTTTGTGGGTTCGATGTGATTGCCCAGCCCCTGGAGGTACGCAGGCGCATTGGTTACCTGCCCGAGAGCAATCCGCTGTACCTGGATATGTATGTGAAAGAATCATTAGGTTTTATAGCCGGGATCCATAAATTACCGGAGCCCGAAAAACGAATAGCCACCATTATTGAGCAAACAGGCTTGGGGCCCGAGCAGCATAAAAAAATAGGTCAGCTATCAAAAGGGTACCGCCAACGGGTGGGATTGGCGCAGGCTATACTCCATAACCCCGATGTGCTGATACTGGACGAACCCACCTCCGGGCTTGATCCTAACCAGTTGATCGGCATTCGTCAGTTGATCCTGGAACTGGGGAAAACCAAAACCATCATCCTCTCTACCCATATTATGCAGGAGGTAGAAGCGGTATGCAACAAGGTGATCATTATCAATAAAGGCAAAATTGTAGCTGATGATACACTGCAAGGACTTCGCCAAAAAAACAATGACCATACATTGGAGCAGATATTTATTTCACGTACCCATGACAATTAATGTTTTTAATTTTAAAATAAACTTTTATTTTTGTGTCACCTAATTATTTTACTTGCGAATAAGATTGATACGAACTCCCTGCCGCCCACGGTGAGTATTCAAAATTATTCTATTGATTATTACATTTATTTTGCGAATTAACCGATACAATAGCACCACCGTCCCTGGGTGTGTATCTCATATTATTCTGTTGATTAATATGCCAAAATCACGTATTTAATAAAAAAAATTAAAAGAGTTTGTAACGTTTGCTCAGGAGCTGCGTCTATACTCTCAATAAAAAACTGCGTTATAGGAAAATCCTATTAACGTTGTGTTAACAAACAAACATCAATCTAATAAATTATGAAAAAAGTTCTATTAGCCTTAGCTATTATCGCTGGCACAGCATTCACAACCTTCGCGCAAACCAAATCTGGCGACAGCGGTAAATTTAGTGTAGGCGTTGAAGCGGGTTTGCCTGTTGGTGATGCTCATCAGGCATTTAATTCTGTATTGGGTGCTTCTGTTAAATATGAGTTACCGATAGCACCAAGCACCTGGTTTACCATTTCTGCAGGATATAATGCATTTTTGTACAAAAGCGAAGTTAAAGATGCGTTTAAGGCCCTTGGCCAGGACAGATCTGTAGAAAGTTTTGTTCCGGTAAAAGTGGGTGTTAAGTACTACATTGAGCAAGGCTTTTTTGCCGAAGGTCAATTAGGCGCGGCATTTGGTACAAGAAGCGGAAGAGGTACTGCTTTTGCTTATTCTCCGGGGGTAGGTTATACCTTTGATGGTGGCTTTGAAGCAGGCGTTCGTTATGAAGGCTGGTCAAAAAATGGTACCATTAGTCAAGTTGGTTTACGTTTAGCTTACCGTTTCTAAACAAAAAATTAACAATTAAGATTTAGGTAAAGCCCGGGGATATTATCCCCGGGCTTTATTATTTATAAATATTTTTTGGCGTATTAAACGTTAGTAGCCCCATGTGCGTCAAACCAAGCAACAGCGGTTAAAAAACAAGTCCGCATTAATCCTATTACAAAATTATTTTATGAAAAAAATCCTATTAGCCTTAGTCATTATCGCAGGCACAGCATGTACAACCTTTGCGCAAACAAAATCCGGTGATGGTGGTAAATTCAGTATCGGTGTTGAAGGCGGATTGCCTGTTGGCGATTTCCACAATTATTCTAATTATATTATTGGTGGTTCGCTTAAATATGAGTACCCGGTAGCCAATAATTTATTTATTACCGCATCGGCGGGGTATAGCAGCATACACATCAAGAGTTTTGATGTTTCTTTTAATGACCCGAATATCAGCTATCAATTTCACAGTGATGGCGGCTCTGTCGGTATAATACCCGTAAAAGTGGGTGCCAAATACTATTTTGACGGGCACTTTTTTGGCGAAGGCCAAATAGGTGCTGCATTTGCAACCGGAAATGGCAGTGGTACGGCATTCGTTTATTCACCGGGTATAGGTTATACTTTTGCCGGTGGCTTTGAAGCAGGAGTTCGTTATGAGGCATGGTCAAACAATGGAACTATCGGGCAACTGGGTTTGCGATTGGCATACCGTTTCTGATCTTCTAAAAATTAACAATTAAAATTTATAAAGCCCCGGGAATATTATTTCCGGGGCTTTATGTTTTATACCGTTAGTACGGTTACTTATAACCCGGTTATGGTTTTGCCATGATACGGGATATATGATATAGAGCAAACAATATGTTTACATGACTGTATTGATAGAAATCACACAATTTAAAAAATCATGAAAAAAATTCTATTAGCCTTATTCATTATTGGATTTACCGCGGCGCAAAGCTTTGCGCAATCCAGGGGCAGAAACAGCGGGATATTCAGCATCGGCTTTGAGGCTGGATTACCTACAGGTGACGCCCATCATCTTTTTGGTTCGGTATTAGGTGCTTCGCTTAAATATGAGCTTCCGATTGAACGCAGTACCTGGTTTACCATATCGGGTGGCTATAACTCCTTCCAGCCAAAAGGGGTATATAGTGATTTCGGCGGTCCCGCTATCAATGCCATTCCTTTAAAAGCAGGTATTAAATATTACTTTGACAGGAACTTTTTTGCCGAAGGACAAATAGGCGCCGCGTTTTTTACCGGTGCGGCTGATGGTACCGCATTTGCCTATTCGCCTGGTATTGGTTATAGCTTTAGGGAGGGTTTTGAGATTGGCCTGCGTTATGAAGGCTGGTCGAAAGATGGTACTCTGGGCCAGGCTGGTTTGCGTTTGGCTTATCGTTTTAGATAAGAGCTCAAGTAAACAAAAGAGTCCTGAAATAGCTAAAATTTCGGGACTCTTTTGTTTAAAAGACATTTTAATACCCACTCCGATGGGAAAAATCACAAGCGGTACACACGCCAAATGATGGTTTACACCTTTACCATGATATTAGGAGTATTTTTACTATAACTAATTTTTTATCAGTTATTTATGCTAATGTAAACCCATGAAAAGTGTAAACCATGTAAACTCACTGTTTTGAAGGAAATGTTGGTCGTTGGCCCTTTACTGACGCACACTCAATGTGATTAAGTTAAGGAGAGGTAAACCCCATCGGGGTTAAAGCTTTGTAGAAAAATTCAGTTTCAAAACCAGTGCCGTAGGTACTGTACTTAGGTTGCATACCTACGGCGTGCTTAAGATCTCTTTTTGTTTGCTACAAAGCTTTTACTCCTCCGGAGTAGATCGGGTGCTTGCTATCTCAATTGTCGTAAAACACCCCGATAATGTCATTCTGAGCCCTCCCGCCTGTTTTGTATAAGGGCTAACTTTGTTATCAACAAAATCAAATTACTATGACAACTAAAGAAATTGTATTACAGGTTATCGATGCTTTTGATAACAACGATGTTGATAAAATATTAAGGCTTTTTGCTGATGACGTAGTATGGACTATGAAAGGTTCAAGCGTTACTATCGTAAACGGAAAGGATGAAGTAGAAAAGTTTTTGGGCGGAATGGATGATGTAAAGATTGTTTCATCAACCCATGACCACGTTATTATTGAAGGTAATAAAGCCGCTGTGGATGGCTTTATCCAATGCAAAGGCAAAAACGGCGAGGAAATAAACATGCATTATGCCGATTTTTATGAAGTGGAAAATGATAGGGTGAAAATAGTTACATCCTATATAGTTGATAAAAAGGATTGAGGTAATTTTCATTTTTGGAATTTGAAAAGAACGCATCATTGCGAGGTACGAAGCAATCTCTAAGCTATACGGAGTGGCTCTGCCTATCGGGGATTGCTTCGTGCCCCGCAATGACGTGTGGGAGAAGGAGTGGTTACCTTACGAGACAGCCAGCATAACCACATTATATATAAACCCATAAACCAATAAAAAAATATTGTAATTTCGGCGCCTAACACCCGATCAAAAAAGTGCTAAGTATCCTTAAAAAAGAAATCGTTTCGTACCTCAGCTCATTGGTGGCTTATGTCACTATAGGTGTGTTTTTATTGGTGCTGGGTTTGTTTTTGTGGGTATTCCCGGATTCGAGTATTTTAGATTATGGCTATGCCGGGCTCGAAAGTTTATTCAGCACAGCTCCATACTTATTTATTTTCCTGATACCCGCCATCACCATGCGTTCGTTGGCCGAGGAACGTAAGGAGGGTACTTTTGAATTGTTATTCACCCGTCCGCTTACCGACTGGCAAATCGTATTGGGTAAATACCTGGCCAGCGTGTTGCTGGTGATTTGCGCTTTGCTACCCACACTGGTTTATTATTTTTCGGTGAGCACGCTGGGTACGCCACAGGGTAACATTGATACAGGAGCGGTTATAGGGTCCTACATAGGCTTGTTTTTATTGGGCGCGGCATTCGCAGCTATCGGTATGTTCGCCTCATCTATCACCAAAAATCAGATCATTGCCTTTACAGTGGCGGTGTTCCTGTGCTTCTTTTTTTACAGCGGGTTCGATTCGCTGAGCCAGTTGCTGTCGTTACAGGACCTGGGTTTGCAAAACCTGGGTATTACAGAGCATTACCAATCCGTAAGCCGTGGTGTACTGGACACGCGCGACCTGACTTATTTTATCATAGTAAGCGGCATATTTATATGGCTTACGTTGTTCGTGATCATCCGTCAGCGCAAAAAAAATATTATTTCAAGCTCCCCCTTCAGGGGGCTGGGGGGCTTGCTGGTTTTGGCTATCATTGGCAATGTCGCATTTACCCGTTTTGACTTTACTTCCGAAAAACGTTATACGCTTTCGCCCATCAGCAGGCAAATTATGGATGGTTTGCAGCAGCCGGTAAAAGTTACCGTGTATTTGCAGGGTGGCAATTTGCCGGGTGGCTTTAAAAGGTTGCAGGGTGCAACGCGTGATATGCTTAATGATCTGCAGGCATACAGTCACCGTAAACTACAATTCGAGTTTATTGACCCGCTAAAAAATCTTTCCGGCGATCAGCAAAACGAGGCCATCCAAAACCTGGAAGCCAAAGGCATCGAACCCACCAACCTGAGTGTAAAAACCGACGACGGCGTATCGCAAAAACTGATATTTCCGGGTGCGCTGGTATCGGCCAATGGTAAAGATATTGCTGTGAAGCTATTATTAAGCAGGATAGGGCTTTCGCCGGATGAGGTGTTGAATAACTCCATCCAAAACCTGGAGTATGCTTTTTCATCGGCCATAAAAAAAGCAACCAGCGGGGGCAAGCCCGAAATTGGCTTTACCGAAGGTCATAACGAACTGAGCGACCTGCAACTGAACGATGCGATGAAATCGCTTTCCGACGGATACCAGGTTGGCCGGGTTAACTTAAGTACGATTAGCACCGCCGGCTTGCAAAAGGTAAAACTGCTGGTGATACCCAAACCTGATAAAAAGTTTACCGAACTGGAAAAATTCAAGCTCGATCAATATATTATGCATGGCGGTCGGGTACTGTGGACGATTGACCAGGTAAGCGCCGAACTGGACAGCCTGCGCGGGCATGGCGGCGAGCAGCTGGCTTTTGCCAAACAATTGAACCTGGACGATCAGCTTTTCCGTTATGGTGTGCGGATCAATTACGATCTGATAGCCGATATGAACTGTTCGCAGATACCGGTTACTACGGGCAGTGTAGGCGGGCAGGCACAGATACAAATGCTGCCCTGGCTGTTTTATCCGATATTTATCCCGCTGTCTAAACATCCGGTAGTGAAAAATCTGGACGGCATCAGCAGCGAATTTGCCAGTACTATTGACCTGCTGGATACTAAGGATGTAAAGAAAACCATCCTACTTACCTCGTCGCCTTATAATAAAAAAATGAGTGCGCCGCATATGCTGTCGTTACAGGCATTGGAACAGGAGCCTAATCCTAAAGATTTTCAAAGCCCGCAAAAAACGGTAGGGGTACTGCTGGAGGGTAAATTTGTATCCGATTGGCGCAACCGTCCGCTTCCCGATGGGTTTACCGAACAAGCGACTATACAGCCAGAGAGTGTACCTACCAAAATGATCGTGATCAGTGATGGTGATATTTTGAAAAACCAGGTAGGCAGCGATGGATCGCCTTATCCGTTGGGCTATGACCACTATACCCAGCAAACTTATGGCAACAAAAACCTACTGCTGAATATTGCCGATTACATGACCGATGATTCGGGCCTGATAGCCCTGCGTACCAAGGAGATCAAGATGCGTTTGCTCAACCGTGCACGTATCCGCAACGAAAAAATGTACTGGCAACTGGTAAATACGGTTGGTCCTTTGCTTTTAGTGTTAATATGTGCTATTTTTCAACATTACATCCGTAAACGGAAGTATGCGCATTAAATTTTATATTTTTGATAACTAATAAGCCTCACCCTGCCCTCTCCAAAGGAGAGGGATAAAAAAATGAGGAGTTAAAGTCCTCTCCTTTGGAGAGGATTTAGGTGAGGCTTAATTTTATATTTTTGATTGATAAAATATTCCCTTATGAGATTTATTGTTTCTACATCAACATTACTCAAACAACTGCAGGCTGTAAGCGGGGCTTTAAGCAATAGCACTGTTTTGCCTATACTGGAAAACTTTTTGTTCGAGATAAAGGATGGAAACTTAACCATTTCTGCAACCGATCTGCAAACCAGCATGACCACGTCATTAGCTGTTGAGGCTAAAGAAAATGGCCGTATTGCCATACCATCGCGTATATTATTAGAGACCTTGAAGTCGTTACCAGAGCAGCCGGTAGCTTTTTCTGTGGATGATAACACGTTTGCAATTGAAATAAACGCGGGCGATGGTAAGTACAAACTAAGTGGCGAAAATGGCGAGGATTTCCCGAAGATACCGGTAGTAGAGAACGCTTCGTCGGTAAATTTACCGGCATCGGTTTTAGCCGAAGCGATCAACAAAACCATTTTTGCGGTAAGTAACGATGAACTGCGCCCGGCCATGACAGGTGTATACTGCCAGCTAAGCACCCAATACCTTACTTTTGTTGCTACAGATGCGCACAAACTGGTACGCTATCGCCGTAAAGATGCCAAAGCTGCAAGTACCACTTCGTTCATATTACCTAAAAAGGCGTTAACGCTGTTAAAATCATCTTTACCAACTGATGATGTGAATGTATCTGTAGAGTATAACTCCACCAGTGCGTTCTTTAAGTTTGGTAATATTAACCTGGTATGCCGTTTAATTGACGAGCGCTATCCGGATTATGAGGCGGTTATACCTCAGGTAAATCCAAATAAATTAAATATCGACAGGCTTACCTTCCTGGGTTCATTGAACCGTGTGGCTATTTATGCCAACAAAACCACTCACCAGGTAAGGCTTAAAATAAGCGGCAGCGAGTTGAATATATCATCAGAGGATATTGACTTTGCCAACGAAGCGCATGAGCGTTTAAGCTGCCAATACGAGGGCGAAGACATAGAAATTGGCTTCAACGCACGGTTTTTAATAGAAATGTTGAAGAACTTAAGTTGCGAAGAAGTATCTTTGGAGATGTCGACACCAAACCGTGCCGGGTTATTGTTACCTCAGGGTGGCGATGAAAATGAAGATGTGCTGATGCTGGTTATGCCGGTGATGCTCAATAGTTATGCTTAAGTGTAAACTTAAATTATAAATCCAAAACTAAGTCCGGTTTAAAAGAACCGGACTTTTTTGTTCGCCGCGGATAACAAAAAACGCGGGAATCAGTTATATAGATTGATTTTTAGTTAGTGAATTAGTGGTTTAGTGAATTAATGATTCAAATATCTTTACTCACTAAATCGCTAATTCACTAAATCACTAATTTGCCAATATGAATATCAGGATCAAAGCCTTTACTTTTATTATAGCCGCGGCGGCATGCTGGGCATCCTGTAAAAAAAATAACGATAAGCCTACGTTTCTGCCAACTACCAATGTCAGGGTGATTAACGCATCAAAGGATACGGTTAATTTTTATCAGAACGGCACATTGATCAATAATACCTCAACGTATTTTCCTGGCGGTACACTGGCCAATTTATTAATCGTAAAAGCAGGCTTGCAAAATTATCAGGTTAAACTGGCAAAGCCTTCTGCCCCTAACCCTTTATTTACTTTGCCGCTTACGCTTGATAGTGGGAAAAGATATTCGTTATATATAAGCAGTAGATCAGCAGACGGGATTTTTTTTACTACCGATACCGCAACCGCACCTACCAATAATACCGCTAAACTCAGATTTGTAAATGCATCGCCGGATGCGGGGCCCCTTACACTGGCTTTTGTATCTCCGGGCGCCTCTCCGGTAATTACCCCTCAGTTGAGTAATATAGCTTATAAAACAACAACCAACTTTTTGAACGTTACGCCAAGTACAACAGCTACACCTGGCACAACACTTGGCCCGGGTTCGCTTATTTTTAGTGTTTACCAAACCGGGTCTGATATAAGTACCGCCAGAAAAGATACGGTAACAATTAGTATGGGTAGAATTTATACTGTAGTTGGTTATGGTACTATAGGTTCAGGCGGCAATCAGGCAATTGGCGCCAGTTTAATAGTTAATCAATAAAATTTTAATTAATGACTAACCCCAATAAAAGCAGCTTACTGGTTTCCTTACTTTTAATTACCGTTGGTACTTTGCTGTTGCCTTTCCTGTCATCATGCGGTAAAGGCGCCAATGCTAATCCTACAGGGTTGAATACGCAGCTGCAGATAGTTAATTTAAGTCCCGACATACAACCGGTAAATTTATACCTCAACTTCCTTAAGGAGAATACAACCAGTTATACCTATCCTACTAATTCAGGTTATTTTTTTATATCCACCCTGTTACCGCCAGTGCAATTACGCACAGCAACACTGGCCCCTATAAACCTGGTTACTATCGATAGTACAGTAGCATTAAAAGCTAACTCCAAATACACCTTATTCATTACCGGTTTCAGGAGCGATAATTCCATAAAAAAATCAATGCTGTTATTAGATACGGCTACTGTTCCTCCTTTAGGCAGAGCTATAGTACGGTTTGTTCATTGCTCGCCTACCTCGGCCCCGCTTGATCTTAGAGCTAATGGTATCGGGACAGCGCTGTGGACGAAAATTCCTTTTGATTCCGTATCAAAATATGTTCAGCTGCCTGTAGGCAATTATAATTTCACTATCAATTTAAATACCTCGCCCGATAATGCTCAATTCACATTGCCTAATGTTACCATACAGGATGGCCGTGCATATACCATTTATACACAAGGAATTGTTGGCCGGACAGATTCGGTTGCATTTGGCGCGGCTATATTGACCAATAATTTACTGCTGAAAACTACGAAGTAGTATCAAGTAGTTAGTATCAAGTATCAAGATTTTTTGCGAATGCTAACTACCGTGTTTAGGGAGTCGTGATACTTGATACTAACTACTTGATACCTGATTCTGATTTATATTCCTATTTTTAGCCAAAATTTCAAAAAACCGTGGAAGTAATAAAAGCCATTATCGATTTTATACTGCATATTGATGTGCATTTAAGCCAGATCACCAGCGACTATAAAGGCTGGACTTATCTCATACTGTTTGCGATCATTTTTGCCGAAACCGGTTTTGTGGTTACTCCCTTTTTACCCGGCGACTCGCTGCTGTTTGCAGCAGGCGCGCTTATTGCTAATGGTAAAACCGGCCTGGATATAACTTTGCTGGCCATTATGTTGGTTATTGCCGCTTTTGCGGGTAATACGGTTAACTATCTGCTGGGTAATTATTTAGGTCCAAAGGTTTTTAAAGAGGATAACAAAATATTAAAACTGGAATATTACCTCAGCACTAAAGCGTTTTTTGATAAACATGGTGGTAAGGCAGTTATATTCAGCCGGTTTTTACCTATCATCAGAACAATTGCCCCTTTTGTAGCCGGCGTTGGTCGTATGCCTTTTTTACGTTATAGCCTGTATAATATTGTAGGTGGTGCATCATGGGTGCTGAGCTTTTTGTTTATCGGCTTCTTTTTTGGCAATATCCCAGTGATCAAACAAAACTTTACCCTGGTGGTAATGGCTATTATATTGATATCTGTAGTGCCGCCAATTTATGCGGCCATAAAAAGCAGGGCCAGCAAAAAAGCTTCAGTATAAATATATCTCAGCGGTAGGTTCAGAGTTTTATTGAGGTGCCTGGTAAATGCATTTGCCTGTTTTGTACATGGCTTCTTCATGCTGTAGCTTAACCCGATCTTCCGGGCTTAGCGGTTGTGCTATCAGTTTATTCAAATTCGGCTGCCCGGCATCTACCCAGGCCGAGTACCAGAAACTTCCAACCGAAAGTATCGACGAGCGCATTTGCCGCTCTACCATGCCTTTCAGCATTTTTTGATAAGCATGGCTGTAGGCAATGGAATAGTCATTAAGCTTACGTTTGCCGCGCATCACCAGGCTGTATTTTTTATCGGGTGGGAAACTTCTGTTGATCATCCGCTCAAACCGCAACACCGAATCGACACTTTTGAAGGATCCCCGGCAAATTTTAAATGCCTCGGCCAGTGGATTATCAATATAGCGTGCCCGGCCTGCATAAAGATGATACTGCTTAATAAACAGCTCCGGAAGCCGGGTTTCCCATAAACCATGTATGCCTGTCTGATCGGTAAGCTGCCCGTCATAGTTCAGGGTAAGGTGAAGGGGTACATGCGCATCGGCAACGTAGTGCCCCAGGTAGGCCGATGCATTAAGTATAGCTGTGGTATCGTGAGCCTTAAATGCCCTAACCAAGCGGTAATACTGGTATTGGATAGTCCACGGAACGGTGCCATATTTGTTTAACGTATCGGCAGAGTATTTGGCTGCGGCGTCGGTCCATCGTTGTGGCATGGCGGCAAAAGGCTTTTTGCCATAATGGTCAGCATCAAAAAAGTGACGGGGTATCTCGGCCGAGTCTACATAGCGGCGTTTATCGGCACTCACGGCATGTTCTGTAATATAAGCGATATTGGCCTTGTAAAAACCGGACATGCCCTTAGGAAGCGTAAAAACCGCCAGTCTGTTGATGCGATAATGCGCAAAGAACCCCCATGACGAACAGAGGAACATTAAACATACAACTGATAAGCTTAAAATAAAGCGCCGTTTCATTGGCATAAATATGAGCCTAAGTTTTGAGTTTTAGATCACAGAAACACCAAAGTTTATAACTTTACTGCCTAAGCCTATACAATGAAATATCTTAAAGCCCTGTTGTTCGACCTGGACGGTACCTTAATCGATTCTGAATTTTTTCATTTCGAATGCTGGAACGAAATTTTATCGGAGTTTGATGTGCAATTAACTTATGATGACTGGCTGAAAACCTACGCTGGTGTTCCTATGCCCGCCAATGCGGCCCGTCTGGCCGAAAAATATAGTATTGCTGCCCCATTACCGCAAATTATTGATAAACGGGAAAGGCTGACCTTGGAACGCCTGAAAACCAAAGATGTAAACCTGATGCCGCATGTGGCTGATGTGCTGGAGTATTTTAAAAGTAAAGGATTGAGGCTGGCATTGGTAACTTCAAGTCCGCGGCAGGATGTGGAGGCGGTATTTGAAAGGAATGGTTTAGGCAGGTATTTTGAATTGATTATCACCCGCACCGAGGTTGCCAAAAGCAAGCCCGATCCGGAAAGCTACCTGGTATGCGTCGAAAAACTCGGCGTGTTGAAAGAGGAATGCCTTGTTTTTGAGGATACCATCAATGGCGTTAAATCGGCAAAAGCTGCCGGACTTACCTGTTTCGCCATTCAAAGCAATACCGGTGAACATCATAAACTAAGCATTGCCGATAAATTGTTCCTTGATTTTAAGGAGGCAAAGAATTATTTAATTACAGAGGAGCTTATTGCGTAGTTGCTACAAGCGCCCAACATAAACCTTGGTATCGTAATTTATGGTGATGACGCCATCTTGTTGGTAGCGGTTGAACAATTCTTGCAGATCATTGATCATAGGTCCATAGCCGGGCTGATCTTTGGTAGGCATATAGGATGAAGATAGCAGTCGGCCTTTTAATCCCTCAAAATCAAAAACCTGTTTGTTTTCAAATACTTTAAGTTCAAAAGGCTCAGGATCGTAAAAAGAGCCAATGTTATCATAATCAATATTGCGATGGCCAACTTTTACATAATCCTGGCCGTGTGTGATGATCAACTGGTCATAGTCCTGTTCAAATGCAGATGCTGTTTTTCGTTCATTCCAGATCAATGCCACGATACCGTCGGGTTTAAGAATGTGTTTAAATTCCTCCCGCGCATTTTTTGCGTTAAACCAGTGGAAAGCCTGCCCGGCAATAATAGCGTCAACGCTTTCAGTATTTAAGCCTGTAGCTTCTGCCGTACCATCAGTCGCTGTAAAATTGGGGTAACGACCGAGCAAATCGATAGATTTTTCTCTCATTTCGGCATTGGGTTCAACCGCAATAGCCTGGTACCCGGCATTTAGGAACAATTGGGTAGATATTCCGGTACCTGCGCCAATGTCGGCTATCAACTTATCGGTAGTCAATTGGTAACTATCCTGTAAAAAGGTAATGATAGCAGTAGGGTAATGAGGGCGGTACTTTACATAATCGGCTACCCGGTTACTGAATCTTTTGGTGCTGTCCATATCTCTAAGAAAATAAAATATTTACATATACAACGTTTGCCATTCTATATAGTTGTTTTCTGTGTATAATATGAACGCGCAGGGCTAACGTAAATCAGGAGAGTGTCATTAGTTAAATCGGGCTTTAAAACTTTAATAAAAAAGCACTTGCATATTTAAATTTATCGGCATATATTTGCAGTCCTTAAAATAAATAGAAAAAAGAATAACAAAGCTATACAATGGCAAATCATAAATCGTCTTTAAAAAGAATCAGGTCAAACGCTGCGAAGCGTCTGCGTAACAGGTACCAGGCTAAAACAACCAGGAACGCTATTAAGAAATTAAGAAACACTACTACTAAAGCTGATGCAAGCGCACTGTTAGGTAAAGTGATCTCTATGTTAGACCGTTTAGCTAAAAAGAATGTTATTCACAAAAACAAAGCTTCGAACAATAAATCAAAGCTTACTAAATTTGTTAATGGCTTAAGCTAATCGCTTAACTAAAAATATATAAAAAGGGTTGTACTGAAAAGTACGACCCTTTTTTGTTATTACACACGTCATTGCCACGCTGCGCTCGCAATGACGTGTAGAGAAAAAGGTGCTTACTGCGGCGATGTCAGGGTGAGTCGGCGCTGTGTCGCAATTTTTTTTGTTTGATAGTTTTCTCCATATTTGGATACCGTGGAAAACTACAACGAAAAGATCAGCATTAAATCATGGGCCGAGGAAGATCGCCCGCGCGAAAAACTAAGCACCCAGGGGCGTCGAGCGCTCACTGATGCCGAGTTGATCGCTATCCTGATCGGATCGGGTAGCCGAACCGAAACCGCCGTTGAACTGAGCAAGCGCATTCTCCATCATTATGAAAATGATCTGAACAAGCTGGGTAAAGCTTCCATTAGCGAACTTTCCAAATTCAAGGGGATAGGAGAGGCTAAAGCCATATCCATTATTGCCGCACTGGAGATCGGTCGCCGCCGCAATGATACCGAGACTAAGGCTATCGAATATATCAACAGTAGTCGTGATGCGTATCATATTATGCGCCGTCATCTGATGGATCTGAACCACGAGGAGTTTTGGATACTATTGGTTGGCCGCTCACAAAAAGTGCTGGCCAAAGAGCTGGTGAGCAAAGGCGGCTTATCTGCCACGGTAGCCGATCCCAAGATTATTTTTTACATGGCCCTGCAGCAACAGGCCAGCGGTATCATCCTGGTACATAATCATCCCTCTGGCAACTTAAAACCCAGTCACCAGGATATTGATCTCACCAAAAAAATAAGCGCAGCCGGTCGTTTGCTGGATATCAATGTGCTTGATCATTTGATTATTACTGATAATGGTTATTATAGCTTTGGAGATGAAGGAGTTTTATGATTTCGGATTTGGGAATTTCGATTTCGGATTTTATCTGAACCGTGATTTATAGGATTGCAGGATTAACTTGATTTTACCCAGAAAAAAGGGAATCCTTTAATCCGTTCATCAGGCAAATCGAGGTTCAGATAAAATTCGATATCCGAAATACAATTAAATCCCAAATCCCAAATCCGACTTCCGAAATCTTTATATCTTTGCCGATTATCGCTGCTCAATAATGAAAATATCATATAACTGGCTAAAAGAGTTTATTAATACGGATAAAACGCCTCAGGAAATCTCCATTATCCTTACCGGAACGGGTTTGGAAGTGGAAAGCCTGGAAAAAGTACAGGCTATTCCCGGCGGATTGGAAGGCCTGGTGATCGGCTATGTTAAAGAATGCGTTGATCATGCCAATTCCGATCACCTGCACGTAACTAAAGTTGATGTAGGCGGCCCCGAAGATCTGCAGATCGTTTGTGGTGCAGCCAATGTAGCTGCCGGACAAAAAGTAGTAGTAGCCGTAGTGGGTACTACCGTATATCCTGTTAGCGGTGAACCTTTCGCCATCAAAAAATCAAAAATACGCGGTGAAGCATCCGAAGGGATGATCTGCGCCGAGGATGAAATAGGTTTAGGCACCAGTCACGAAGGTATTATGGTATTAGATGCCGACGCCCCGGTTGGTACTTTGGCCAAAGACTATTTTAAGGTGAACGACGATTATATGTACGAGATAGGTTTAACACCAAACCGTGCCGATGCTATGTCGCACCTGGGGACTGCCCGTGATATTGCTGCTTTTTTAAAGATCGGTGTTACCCGGCCGGATGTTAGTGCGTTTAAAATTGCCAATAACAACAGAACTGTTGAAGTTGTGGTGGAGAACGAGCAGGCAAGTCCGCGTTATTCCGGTTTAACCATGACCGGTCTGGAAGTAAAAGAATCACCAAAATGGTTAAAGGAGCGGTTGGCTGTTATCGGCGTCCGTTCTATCAATAATATTGTGGATGTAACCAATTATGTGTTGCACGAGTTGGGGCAGCCGCTGCATGCTTTTGATGCCGACGAAATAAAAGGCAACAAAGTATTGGTGAAAAACTACCCGGAAGGAACGCTTTTTAAAACCCTGGATGATGTGGAGCGCAAGTTATCAGAAAACGACCTGATGATCGGTAACACCGAAGAGCCAATGTGTATTGCCGGTGTATTTGGTGGTATTACTTCAGGCGTAAAAGCATCAACTACAAGCATTTTCTTAGAGAGCGCTTATTTTAATTCCGTATCGGTACGTAAAACTGCTAAAAGGCATGGGTTGAAAACTGATGCCTCGTTCAGATTTGAGCGTGGTACCGATCCGGACATGACCGTGTTCGCTTTGAAACGTGCAGCCTTGCTGATACAGCAGGTAGCCGGCGGCGAAGTATCGTCAGAAATTTTTGATCATTACCCGGCACCTGTAGCGCCGTTTGCTTTTGAGGTAAGCTATAAAAATATTCACCGCCTGATAGGTAAAGACATCCCGCATGCCGAGATCAAAGCCATTATTGAGGCATTGGATATTAAGGTAGTTAGTGAAACAGAAGAAACACTTTCCTTACAAGTACCTCCATACCGTGTTGATGTTACCCGTGAGGTAGATGTGGTAGAGGAGATACTGCGTATTTACGGCTATAACAATATCGAGATCCCTACCCAGATCAGGGCATCGTTAAATAATTCGCAAAGGGCCGAGAAGGACACGGTGCAAAACCAGCTGTCAGACTTACTTACTGCCAATGGTTTTAACGAGATCTTATCCAACTCCTTAACCAAATCGGCTTATTCGGATAATCTGGATGCTGCCGTAAAAATATTGAACCCGCTGAGCAGCGATCTGGATGTGATGCGTCAAACCATGCTGTTCTCGGGCCTGGAAGCGATTACCTATAACCAGAACCGCCGTGCTGCCGACTTGAAATTTTATGAGTTTGGCAAGGTTTACAGCGTGAAGGACGATAAATATAACGAGGTGCAACGTTTCTCAGTATTTCTGACCGGAGCAACAACCGCCGAGCAATGGAACCAAAAACCAAAACCGGTATCATTTTATAACCTGAAAGCTATCGTTGATAGCATTTTAGAGCGCCTGAATATTACCGGCTATGTGGTAGAAGATGCTACCTGCAAAAAACTGGCTTACGGGCTACAGTATATGCTGAACGGCAAACAGCTGGTTAAGTTTGGCGCGGTTGCAGGCGAGGCTTTGAAAAAGGTGGATGTGGATAAAGAAGTATTTTATGCTGACTTTAATTTCGACCTGATCTTAACGGCTGTACGCAAAAACAAGATCGTTTACCAGGAGGTTTCCAAGTTCCCGGCAGTACGTCGTGATTTGTCTATGCTGATTGATAAAGCAGTTACTTTTGGTCAGTTAAAGCAAATTGCCCAGCGAACCGAACGCAAGCTGCTGAAGGAAGTTAGTGTATTTGACGTTTACGAAGGCGACAAACTACCGGCCGGTAAAAAATCATACGCGTTAAGCTTCATCATTCAGGATATCGAAAAGACCCTTACCGACAAAGCGATTGATGCCATTATGCAAAAATTAATTTATAACTTAGGTAAAGAAGCCGGAGCGGAGATCAGAAAATAAAGATGATTTCGGATTTCGGAATTTTGATTTCGGATTTAGAGTTTAAAATTTTAGAATTATAATTCAATAGCCAGGTAATTAAAAAATCATCAATTCACTAAATCGCTAATTCAATAATTCACTAATTAAAAAAGATGCCTTCTGTAGCAGAACAGTTAAATAAAATTGTAGATAAAACCGAGAGGTTGATAGAGCTTTGCGCTGCTTTACAGGAGGAAAACGATCTGTTAAAACTGGAAAGTGAGGCTTTGACCGTAGCCCTTGATGCCAGTAAAAACAAGACAAAGGAACTGGAAGAAAAGCTTCGTGTATTGAAGCTGGCCAAGTCATTTTCAGAAACAAATGAAAAAAGTCTTGATATAAAGCAAAAAATTAACGACTTTGTGCAGGAAATAGATAAGTGTATTGTGTTATTGAAGAAATAACGCAAAAAGTGAAAAGCTCAATGGGAGAAATCTCAATAAAAATAAATATTGCTGACAGAGTTTACCCTTTAAAGGTAAACATGGAGGAAGAAGAAATAATACGCAGGGCGGCTAAACTGATCAATGACCGGATAAAGGAATATCAGGAAAACTACGCGGTGAGGGATAAGCAGGATCTGCTTTCCATGGCGGTGTTGCACTATGCTACATCATCATTAAAAGCCGAAAAAAAGGTTACCGTTGAAGATACCGATATTGCCGAAAAGGTTTACCAGCTGGATCATTTGCTGACTGAGTTTTTCTCAAAGTAATTAGCGTTCTTTACATATACAGAGCACAATTAAGATTTAACCGCAGTTAAATTTTAAGTTTCACTATTAAAAACTTAACGCTTCAATATTAAGCGGATCAAAGAGGCATGCGTTACTCGAATGGTATTAACGTAACCATGGTCCCCAATATCCGAAATGAAGTTTTTAAATACATGATACTTAAGAGTTTAGTTGCGGTTTTTTTATTTATATAACCTTACACCCTAAAAAAGAAGATGGACATATTACTATACGGAATAATAGGACTATTGCTTGGCGTTGGCCTTGGGATAGTTATCGGGCGCTTCCTGCTGCGGAAGCTTTTTAAAGACCAGGAGGCATCGGCCCAGAATAAAGTGAAAAAGATACTGAAGGATGCTGAAAACAATGCCGAGATACTAAAGAAAAATAAACTGCTGGAAGCCAAAGAGAAGTTTTTACAAATGAAGGCCGAGCATGAGCAGGAAGTAAACAACAAAAATAACGCCATCAACCAGCGCGAAAACGGTGTGAAACAAAAGGAGCAATCATTAAATCAGCGCCTGGAAAACATGAACCGCAAAGAAAGCGAGCTGGACAACACCCGTAAAAACCTGGAAAAACAAACAGAAATTGTTGTTAAAAAACAGGAAGAAGTAGAAGTGCTTAAAAATTCACATGTACAACAACTGGAAACCATTGCCGGTTTATCTGCCGATGATGCCCGTAACCAGCTGGTGGATACCCTGCGCGAAGAAGCCCGCACCAAAGCCATGATCCAGATCAAGGACATTGTTGACGAGGCTAAGCTAACCGCTACCAAAGAAGCTAAAAAGATAGTTATACAAACCATACAGCGTACCGCTACCGAAAGCGCTATTGAAAATACGGTTTCTATATTTAACATCGAGAACGATGAGATCAAAGGTCGTATCATCGGTCGCGAGGGTAGGAACATTCGCGCCTTGGAAGCCGCAACCGGTATCGAGATCATCGTTGACGATACTCCGGAAGCCATTATCCTTTCGGGTTTTGACCCGGTAAGGCGCGAAATTGCCCGTTTGGCTATGCACCGCTTGGTAACGGACGGCCGTATACACCCGGCCCGTATTGAGGAGGTAGTAGCCAAAACCAAAAAGCAAATTGAAGAAGAAATAGTAGAAATAGGTGAGCGCACGGTGATTGACCTGGGCATACATGGTTTACACCCGGAGCTGATCCGTATGGTTGGCCGTATGCGTTACCGGTCATCATACGGGCAAAACCTGCTGCAACACTCACGTGAGGTGGCTAACTTCTGCGCTACCATGGCAGCAGAGCTGGGTCTGAATGTGAAGATGGCTAAACGTGCAGGTTTGTTACATGATATTGGTAAAGTACCTGATGACAATCCAGAACTGCCACACGCTATTTTGGGTATGCAGCTGGCCGAAAAATACAAAGAACACCCTGAGGTTTGTAACGCTATAGGTGCTCACCATGATGAAATTGAGATGACCTCGATGTTATCGCCAATCATCCAGGCTTGTGATGCTATCTCCGGTGCCCGCCCGGGTGCACGCCGTGAGGTGGTTGAAAGCTACATCAAACGTTTAAAAGAACTGGAAGAATTGGCGTTATCTTACCCTGGTGTCGAAAAAACTTTCGCTATACAGGCTGGCCGTGAGCTGCGTGTGGTGGTTGAAAGCGAAAAAATAACCGACGCGCAGTCTGAAGTACTGGCGGCGGATATCTCCAACCGTATCCAAACCGAGATGACCTATCCAGGCCAGATCAAGGTTACCGTGATCCGGGAAACCCGCTCGGTAGCGTTTGCTAAGTAGTAGGAGAGAGCTAAGAGATAAGAATCCAAAAAGAAGAATCAAGAGATAAGAGTCAAGATCGATAAGGTTTTGACTCTTTTTTATTTTCCAGTTTTTATTTCCCAGGTCTTGGCTCTTGATTCTTGACTCTTGGTTCTATTTTATTTTCCTGGGTCTTGACTCTTTATTCTTATCTCCTGCTTCTATTTTATTTCCTGTCTTGATACTTGATACTGATTACTTGATACTTTTTTCTTATATTAGATTAAATTATGGCCTCCAGTAATATATCAAATACCTCACAAAGTGGTGCCGGCGATGCTAACCCTATTCGTCCGGTTGATGTTTACTTTGCCAAATACGCCGAAAGCCATCGGAACGGAACTAATGAGGCTATCCATTTTATTTGTATCCCGCTTATCGTGTTCAGCCTGCTGGGCCTGGTATGGTCAATCCCTTTTCCGTACCTGAAATTCCTGGGTAGTTATAACGGCGTGTTTAACTGGGCATCCTTTTTAATTGCATTTAGTATCTACTACTATCTGAAACTTTCGCCGGTACTGTCGTACATTATGTTGTTGATATTATTTGGCTTTAGCTATGGTATTATACAGTTGGAACATTGGCACCAGGCTGGTGGTCCTGCACTATGGCTGGTTTCACTGATCATCTTCTTTGTGTCATGGATAGGGCAGTTCATCGGGCATAAAATTGAAGGTAAAAAACCATCGTTTTTAGATGATATTAAGTTTTTGCTTATCGGTCCTATCTATCTGCTTCACCTCATACTTAAAAAGTTATCGCTTAAGTATTAATTGTCATTTTCACTTAATGTTAACAATTGGGGTTAAAAATAATCTAGTGTTAACATACGGTTAATATTGTAGCCGAACCTTTGTGTTCTAAATAAACACAAATGAAAAAGCTTTACTTTATCCTTTTATCAGTGCTTATTATAGGGGTTGCTAACGTTGCCAAGGCGCAAATTACCACCTCAGTAGTAAGCGGAAAAGTTACCGACCAAAAGGGGGTTACCCTGCCTGGTGTAACTGTAACTGTGCTGAACACCGGTACAGGAACACGTTACGGCGCCCAGACAAACTCCGATGGTCGTTTCACTATCACCAACATTAACCCAGGTGGTCCGTACACCATTTCGGCATCTTTTGTTGGATTTAAAAAAGACGAAAGAACAAATATTACACTGAGCCTGGGTAGTACTACCCTGAACTTCGCTCTTGCCGACGAAACTACTTCATTAAAGGAGGTAAAGGTTACAGCTTCAGCAGGCGGCACCAAAACCGGTGCAGGCACCCGTATCAACCAAAACCAGATCCGTACGCAGCCTTCTATCAACCGCAGCTTACAGGATCTTACACGTAACACTCCTCAAAGTAACAACAACTCATTCCAGGGTACCAACTACCGTTACAATAACGTAACACTGGATGGTGCTATCAATAACGATGCGATCGGTTTCAGCCCATCATTAGGTGGTCAGAACAATGCTTCGGGACAAGTAGGTAGCAGTACCCGTACCAGCCCGGTATCATTAGATGCGATACAGGATATCCAGGTATTGGTTGCTCCTTATGATATTAAAATTGGTAACGTATTGGGTGGTAGTATCAATGCTGTTACCCGCAGCGGTACTAATGATTTTACCGGTTCGGTTTACGGTTTTGGCCGTGGCTCGTTCATGGTAGGCCCAAACAATGCTAAAGCTGCTGCTGGCGGTGATGGTTCAAAATTGTCTGATTTTCATGATTACCAAACTGGTATCCGTTTAGGTTTCCCTATCATCAAAAACAAATTATTCTTCTTTACTAACGAGGAGATTGCCCGCAGACAAGATCCTGTAATCGCTGCTGCCGGTACCAATGGTTCAAAAAATATCCTGAGCTTACAGGATGCTCAAAATTTAGCTGCTGCGTTTAAAAACTATACAGGCATGGATCCAGGTACCTATGGTAACACGACCATCTTCTCCAACTCCAACAAATTCTTTAACCGTTTGGACTGGAACATTGATGATCACAACCAGTTAACCATCCGTAATAATACCATTATTTCAAAAGCTACTAACTTAGAGCGCGATCAGCAAAACTTCCGTTTCAGCGGTATCGATTATACCTCGCATAATAACTCTACCTCAACTGTGGCTGAGTTAAAATCAAGGTTTTCTAACAGTGTTAGCAATAGCTTGGTATTAGGTTATTCTAATGTGCATGATTACCGTGATCCAAACTCAAACCCTGCGTTACCGCAGATCGAGATCACCGGCCGTACCCCTGGTACTACCATTTTTATGGGTACCGACCGTGAGGCTGCTATATTTGACATGCACCAGAAAACAGCTGAGTTTACCGATAACTTAACCTGGACAAAAGGTAAACACACCTTTACTTTTGGTACGCACAACGAGTTTTACAACATCACTTACAACTTTGTGAATGCATGGAATGGTCGTGTGGCTTATAAAAGTATTGAGGATTTCCTGAACAATAATCCATCACGTGTACGCGCTAACTTTAATTATACTGATAATACCCGTGATTATATATTAGCACACCCATCAGCTCAATTCAAAGTTAACCTGTTGAGCTTATATGGCCAGGACGAAATTCAATTGACTGATAACTTCAAATTGACAGTAGCCTTACGTGCGGATTATGCCGGTGTACCAAACAAACAGCCACTGAGCGACAAAACAACAAACGCTCCGGTTGATCCTAACTATGGTACTACTTATACCTATACCAAACCAAGGGATATTAAACAAAACTACCTGGGTAACATAGAGTGGAACCCACGCGTAGCATTTAATTATGATGTGCTTGGTGACCAAAGCGTTGTTTTACGTGGTGGTAGCGGCTTCTTTACCGGTCGTGTTCCATTTGCATGGTTCGGTTACGCGTTCTACAATAACGGTAAAACCTATGGAGCTTACGATGGCAATCCTCCTGCCCAAAAACCAGGAACGAATCCGATACAGGCTCCTGCCAATGGCGGCTTAAACTATGTTAACCAGCAAGGGTTTAATACTACGCCTACAGGTGCAACCCAGGTGGATATGATCGACAACAACTTCAAAATGCCGCAGGTATGGAGAAGCAGTTTAGCTGTTGATTATACTACTGATGACCAGTGGAAATTTACTGCCGAGGGTATCTATACAAAAGTTATTCATGACTTGAAATTCCAGCAGGTAAATACCAAGGATAGTGTAACCTATTATCCTTACGATACACAGCACCTGCAACCGATATTTATTAACAAAAAAATAAACTCTGCTTATACCAACGCTTACTTGTTATCAAATACCAGCGAAGGTTATCGTTACAGCTTAACTGCACAGGCTGCTAAATTCACACAATTTGATCCAAAGAATGCTTTAAATGTTTCGGTTGCCTATACCTACGGTCACTCAAAAGATGTTACCAATGGTATTCGTAACTCTATGGAATCAAACTGGCAGTTAAATCAGGCTTTAAACCCTAACAATCCTGGTTTAGCAAACTCAAACTTTGATATCCGTCACCGTATCGTATCAAACGTAAACTTTAAACACGATTGGGATGCCGGACATAACTATACTGCAAACTTTACCTTCTTCTTTAGCGCGCAAAGTGGTAACCCATATACTTATGATACTTATCCAAATGCTACCGACGGAACAGGACAACAATTGAGCTTAGCCTATATCCCTAAAAAAGGCGAAACAGCTAACTTTATTGTAGACCAGGTAAAAAATGGTCAGGTAGTAAAAACTGCTGCACAGCAGGTAGCTGAATTTGACGCATTTATTGATGCTGATAAATATTTAAGCTCACGTCGCGGTCAGTTTACCGAGCGTAACGCTGCATTTACGCCTTGGAATAATCAATTAGACTTCCGTTTTACTCAGGACTTTAAATTTGGTAATGGTAAACACAAACAGATGATTACATTTACTTATGATATCATCAACCTGACCAATTTACTGAACAAAAAATGGGGACAGTATTATTTCTCAGCTAATACATTCAACTCTTCAGCGAGCGTAGGTTTAACACCAGTGAGTCAGATACCAGGAGCTGCCGCGACATCATCAAAACCAGCCGGTCCTACTTTTGTTAAAGATGGTAATGTTACATCTTACCCAACTTACAATTTCAGCAACCCAGGACTACCTTACTCGGTTGATTTGTTCGCATCACGCTGGCAAATGCAGTTTGGTATCCGTTACAGCTGGTAATACCTAACAAAACTAAACTAAAACAATAAATAAACACCCTGCCGGTAAAACGGGAGGGTGTTTTGCTTTAGGCCAGGATTTACTGAATTTATGAATTCATTTTGGGTGTTATTTTGTGAATTTTAAAATCCTGTAAATTTTGATTCGGATGAAATGTTTTGTCCTCTTCGCTTATTTTTAATACTTGTAAAAGTGAACGCTTACAGAGGGGAGGTTAAAGTATAGGGCCATGAGTCGGCGAAGCGAATGATAATACATACAAAGTTTTCAAAACTCCGGATATATTTAAATCTAGTGGCAGGGAATACTTGATAAAAACCTATGCTATTTGAGGGTGCCAGCTAAAGAAGCTAAGAAGGAGGGATGCATTGAATTAGGAGGTGATATCAAGCTTTCTCTAAATAAATCTATTGATATTTCTTTATAATATGCTCATAAAACAAGAGGCTGTTTCCTAGTTGGGAAACAGCCTCTTTAGTATTGCAATTTATATATGTAGCGCTAAATGAAGTTTTGATATGTAAAAATTATTACTCAACATAATTTATTGCTCTAACAAGTATGTTAAATGATTTAACGATGGTGGTTTTAGGGGTACCGTTGTTAGGAACAACGTCAAATGACACTCTTAATACAGTTGAAGGCATTGAAGAATTAGTAGTGAATATATCATCGGGGCTCGCATAAGCGGGAGCACCGCCGCCAAATACTGTCACATGGCGTTTAAATGGTATTATATAATCTCCCGGAATATTATCAACGATTACTGTAGTATTATCTATTTGTTCAGTAGTAGCGGTTGAAGGAATAGGGGTGTCAGGATCGCTATGAGGTGGATTAGCATATACTCTGGTCAGAGAGTAATAATTTTTGAAGCTTATTATTTGTTGTTTCAAATTTTGAATAGTAGCTCCGGTTGAACTGCTGTTGATTACTGCTGGGTTAAATTGAATTTGGTAAGAGTTTGGATCAAACTTAATTGTTTGATCACCTGTATATACTATAGTTACATCTTCACCATAATAGACTGGAATTGATATATCAACCTTTGGAGCCGCCGAAAGACTAAAAACACCTAATGGGCTTGTATATAGTGGAGAATAGCCAGTCCCTGTATTTTGTCCTTTACTGCCCGGTATGTTTAAATTTGGATTTTGTAGTTGATAAGTATCCGTTATACTGCCAGATAGCGTATACTGAGCGCTGGTAGTTAAATTTGCATATTGTGTTGTTTGACTTGCGCCACCAAACATACCATTCAACACGTTTTTCACTGTTCCTCCAAGTCCGCTTGATAATGCAGTTTTCAATGCACTTGTAACTGGTGCTGCTAATTTCCAGGAGTCAATAAGATTTGCATATGGAAAAGTTAAAATACCTGGAATTGTAGCGCCAAGTAAATTCGAAGGCGGTACTGATTGAGATATCGTGCCTTGAATAGTTCCTTGGGATGATCCAGTCAACGCTATACTTGAAGTATTGACAGAGTTTACCAGCCATGTCATTTGTGTAGTTTTGGCGCCAATGGCGGGGTCGTAGGCCATTTCAAACTCAGCAGCATACCATGTGCCTGTAGCGGAGGTTTTGTATTGCTGAACTGTTGAAGATACTGGTGTATTTATATTTAGATTAGAAACCTCTGTGGCTGAATAACTAAGAAGAGGAGCTGTATTACTCGATGCATCCTGTACTAAGGCGTGCGTTATGTAACTACTTGGTATACTTGAGCCGGGTGTTAAATAGAAATAACCTCTTAATAAGCCTCTGTATCTATTATATAAAATAAAATACAGAGGCTGAGCGGTACTTGTTGGACTAAAAGTGTTATAAACCAGCTCCCATCCATCAGCTACTTTTATGTCAGTTGCATAAATTGTTGGAAATGATCTGTTGGCACCACTTGCCCATGGCACGAGTATATTTGTGCCAGCAGGGGCGGGCATATAATCAGTATGCTCCCAATCAAATCTGTATGGAATTAAAGTGTTAACGGATTTTCCTCTATCGGGGGTTTTAACCGGTGTTGCTAAATTTGAGTCCAAATCCTTTTTACAACTGTTAAGTAATGGTAGTAATAATAGGAATAATAAGTAATAATGAATCTTGAATTTGTTTTTCATAATGCTTTTGATAAAGTTTAATGTGTATTTATAATATTAAATATATGTATCAGTTGTATTTTGACACTGTACTTGGTATTATTAAATTATTAAATAATTATAAAGCTGTTATGGAAATAAAGGTTGTTTTGCCCCTTCTTTTTAAAACCCCAGGCAACGTCAGACTTACGAAGTTTTCAAAACTTCGTAAGTCTTTTTTATGCCCTTATACCCTCTTCTTAAAATACCAATAAAAAGGTGCGCCGCTTAAAATGAGCAGCAAGCCCAGTATGGATGCCAGCGGCTGCGTAATAATAGTATTGATGGTGAGCGCGATACAAAATAAGATAATAATGACGGGTATTACCGGGTAACCGATTACTTTTGATTTGATCACGCCCTTGATCTTCATCCTGATCAAACCCCAGGTGGCCAGCGCGAAAAACGCATAGGAGGCAAAAATAACCAGGTTGGTGATCTGATCGAAAGTGCCGCTGCATACCAGGATAATGCTCCAGACAGCCGAATACAGCAGAGCGATATGCGGGGTACTGAATACAGGATGCACCAGGGCTGCCTTTTTAAAGAAAACTTTCTCTTGTGCCATCCGGAAATAAACCCGGGGATACGAAATGATACAGCCGTTTAAGGCCCCAAAAGTGCAGGTCATGATGAGTATAGCGATAATGATAGTACCTGTTTTACCCATGATGATACCGGCTATTTCGGCCGCGGCTATTTTATTACTGCCCAGTAGTGCCAGCTGCGATACGGGCAAAACTTTCATGTAAGCGTAATTGAGCAATACATACAAGGTCATGGCGATGCCTACACCGCCAACAATGGCCAGTGGGATGTTGCGTTTGGGGTTTTTGATTTCGCCGGTTACAAAAGTGATGTTGGCCCATCCGTCATAAGCCCATAGCGCGCTGAGCATGGCGCCAAACAAACCGCTATATAAGGAGGCGCCATGTGGTGCTTCAACTGCTTCAGTGCCTTTTGCAACAACCGGATGGCCGCTATATAGGAATCCCGCGATAATGAGCAGCAGTATACCCAGTATTTTTGCTGAGGTTACGATGTTGTTTAAAACCCCGGCTTTATTTACCCCCTTGTAATTTACCCAGGTGAGGGCTATAATAGTAAGTACCGCCAGCATTTTAATGCCCGAGTCGGCAAAGGGAAAAATAGAATCGCCAACACCCATATTTTTAAAAGACGATAAAAACTCGGGTAAAGGCAAAAGCGTGTTAACAGATTGCGCGAATACAAAGGATAACGCCGCTACAGCACCACTGCCAACAATAGTAAAGATGGTCCAGCCAAATAGGAAGGCTATGAAATCACCGTAGATCAATCGCAGGTATTCATATACGCCGCCGGTTTGCGTGGTCATGGTAGCCAGGCCCGCATAGGTAAAAGCGCCAAACATGGTAATAACACCCCCAATGATCCAGGCCATCAAAATATACGTTTCGCTATGCAAAGCCTGCGACATGGGCACGATCTTCTTGAACACCCCCGAGCCGATCATAATACCGGCTACCAATAAAATTCCGGTGGGCAGGCTTAGCACCTGTTTCAGTTGGGCGGTTTCGGCGTGATCGCCGGTTGGCTTGTCATTCATGTTGCGGGGTTAAGGTTGTTTACCGCAATATATTCAATTTCAAACAAAAAAACCGAAGCAAGGGTTGGCCCACCCAAATTGGTATCCAGACAAATATTTCGTATCTTTATATCAGCAAACAGCCCGGCCCTCTTAAAAAGGAGAGCCGGGCTGTTTGGCTAAATAACAAAAAAAGCGAAAAAACAACCGGTTGGTATGCAGTTATTTGACAATCAATAAACTAATACTTTTTAAAGTTTTAAAACCCATCAAAAATTTGTTAAAAAGTGTTAAAATGGCGTTAAAACTTTGTTAAAATGACCAAAAAGCAAGTGTTTTTACCCCGTTTTTATCTAAAAAAGTGTTAAAATTTGAGGTTTAAAAAGTTTTTTGGATCATAAAACGGCATTTGTTAGCTACAGATTTTTGCCCAGTTTTTCCAAAATATCCTGGGGTACTTTTTCCAGGTCGAGCACCAGGAAACCATCCAGGCAATCGGCAAATTTGGGGTCGATGTTAAAACTGATGATCTTGGCATTAAGCGCGATATATTGGCGCAACAGTACCGGCACCTTCATATTACGGGTTTCTACCTCCGATATCAGGTTATCGAGCCCTTTGAAGGTATCCTCGCCGGCCATCAGCAGATCGGTATCTATTTTGGCAAAATCAACCTTGAATTTTTTGCGCGGTTTTACATACTGCGCCATTTCATGGTCAAAGTGGTTACGGTTGATATAATCAACAATAAGCGACTTGGAGAACTTAGAGAATGAGTTACTTATACTTACCGGCCCGATAAGGTAACGGTATCTGGGGTTATCGATCAGAAATTTCAGAATGCCTTTCCACAGTAAAAACAATGGAAGCGGTTTAGTCTGATACTCCTTGCGGATCCAGGAACGACCTAGTTCCAGGCTCTTACGTAACACAGGGGTAAACTGAGTTTTAAGTTTGAATAGCTCAGTAATGTAAAATCCATTTTTACCAACGCTGTAAAATATCTCGTCGCCCAAACCTATACGGTAGGCGCCTACAATCATTTTGGCATCAACATCCCAAATAAACAGGTGGTTGTAATAAATGTCATATTCATCCAGGTCGATGGCTTTGTTGGTGCCTTCGCCCACTTCCCTGAAGGTAATTTCGCGCAGGCGGCCTATCTCCCGTATAACATTGGGAATAGTTGACGTGGGTACAATAAATACCTCGTAGTTCTTTTCGGCCCATATCCTGTAGTTCTCTCGCAGTGGCTCTATCTCCTTCTCCAATATGGTCGAATCGATTTCTGGAGCCACAGCCTCGGGCAGGCGTTTTATTTTGAACAGGTTACGCGGGCTAAATAACTTTTTTTCTTCCTCCAGACCAGTGCCAAGGGCATAGGTACGGGCGCGCAAAAAGTTAAGGAGTTTGGCGCTGTTGTTATGATCGGGTATGTCCTCTATATTAATGGGTTTGCCAATGCGCAGTTTAATGGTGTGACCGTGCTTGTTAAACAGTTCAGAAGGTAATTTGGCCGTACGCAGGGCAGGGTGTATCAAACTCAGCAAATTGAACAACAAGCCATTATTGCCGTGGAAATAAATGGGCACAACAGGCACTTTCGCCTTAGCTATTATTTTACCCACAACCGGATGCCAAAGGCGATCTGTTACCTGTTTTTGTTCCACCTTAAAGGTTGATACTTCGCCTGCCGGGAAAATGCCGATAGGTGTGCCATTATTTAAAAGCTCCAGGGTGTTTTTTAAGCCACTAATGCTGGAGGAGTGTTCCACATTTTCAAAAGGATTAACGGCTATAAAATAATCACTTAGGTTGGGAATCTTTTTAAGGAGGAAATTAGCCATCAGCTTAGCATCAGGCCTAACCATACATAATATTTTTAGGAGAACCATACCTTCAATACCACCATAAGGATGATTGGCTATGGCAACAAAAGCCCCCGTCTTGGGTATGTTTCGTAATTCACGTTCGTCAAATTCAATATCAATTCCGCAACCCTCTAAAATAGCATCAACAAACTCGGGGCCTTCTTTAGGTTGGGCTTGTGCAAAAAGCTCGTTAACCTGGTTGATTTTCATGAGCTCCATCAATAAAGCGGCCAGGCCCGGCATTTTCAACTTATCCAGTTTGGTGGCTTTGGCAAACTCTTCGGTGGTTATTACTTTCATTTTTATAAAAAGGGGGTGTTTTATTTAACTTATAAATATCCTGAAAATTTATTTATTTTAACAATCGATAAACGCTGTAAATGAAGCCGTATTTTAAAAACTACCTGTCTGTAACCAAAAAAGAATGGAACGGAATGGTAGTAGTTATTATTTTAATGGCATTGATTTTAGCAGCGCCCTATGTTTATCAGGCAATCCGCAAAGATAATATAATAAATTTTAATGAATTTGATAAAGCGGTTGCATTGCTAAGTAAGGGTAAAAGAGTAAGTACAGAGAATAAATCATGGGAAGGTGAATCGAAGACGGCCACCGCGGTAATGTTTGCCTTTAACCCGAATGAGTTAACAGATGCCGGGTGGCAGAAACTGGGCTTAAGCGAACGGCAGGTCAAAGTGATCAAAAATTATGAGGAAAAAGGCGGGCGCTTTTATACCAAGGATGATGTTAAAAAGATCTATTCCATTACCGATGCCGATTATCAGCGCCTGGAGCCATACATCAATATACCGGATACTTATCATCGCACGGAAAAGGCTGCACCGGGCGAAGTGATTGAGGTGAATAGCGCCGACTCTGCAAAATTAACCCGTATAAGAGGAATAGGGCCAGCGTTTGCTATGCGCATTATCAGGTATCGGGAGCGTGTGGGTGGCTTTTATAATAAAGAACAATTAAAAGAAGTATTTGGCATTGATGAAGCTAAATACGCCGAAATAAAAGGCGGCGTCGGTGTTGATAACAAACATATCACTAAAATAAATGTAAATACGGCCAGTTTTGATCAGCTCAGGCGGTTCCCGTATTTGAGCTACAAACAGGCCAATGCCATATTAGAATATCACAATCAGCATGGTGATTATGAATCAGTTGATGATATGAAAAATATTGCCATACTTGATGATGGAATTTTGCGTAAAATTGAGCCATATTTAACTTTCAAATGATAACCCAGCAAATAAAATCTGCCATTCGTGATATTCCAGATTTTCCGAAACCCGGAATTGTTTTTAAAGATATAACCCCTATACTCAAAGATCCTGTTTTATGCGATAGCATTATTAATGCCTTTGTTGAACAATTGCAAGGAAAACAAATAGATGTAATAGCCGGGATTGAAAGCCGGGGCTTTTTATTCGGACTAACATTGGCCACTAAGCTGGGAGTCCCTTTTGTACCCATACGTAAGGCCGGTAAACTACCTTTTACCATCAAACAAAAAGCCTACAAACTGGAGTACGGTACTGCCATTATTGAATGCCATATCGATGCTTTTGAGCCCGGGCAACATGTGCTGATCCACGACGATCTGCTGGCAACAGGTGGTACGGTAGCCGCCGCGAGTGAACTGATCAAAGAAATGGGTTGTGAAATAGCCGGTTTTTCTTTTGTGGTTGAGTTGGGCTTTTTAGAGGGCCGTAAACGAATAACCCCCATCAGTGATACCCTGGTAGTATTGGCAGAATATTGAGGGTAACCGCTGCACAGGGTAATCACTTCTTCGCGTTAAGGATTGAAACGAATACCGGCCAGTGATTAATGCCTGCGCGGTATGAGTGTAAAGCCTGGCCGCAGGCAACGCCCTTACATGATTTTATACACATTCATAAACATACCCCATTTTGTTACAGAAGTGGGTTTACATGGTTTACACTTTTTATGGTTTGCATTGATTTAAATACTTGATAATCAATGGATATATTTGAATATGTAGTGAAAAAGTGTAAACCATGATTTGTCCTATTTTAAGCCCCCTCAAAGGCTTCTGCGATATACCCGAAGAGACTTTTTGATTTCGATATTGGAAATTCGGAATTCATTATTCGATATTAATCCTCTTTTCTTCTGATTCTATCAGTAAAAGCAATAATTTGTTAAATTCTGAAAAATAATTTCCGCCTTTCTTTTTGCCCCAAAAATAACCCTATTTGAACTAAACCTATAATTTATACCAGATACCAAATTGTACTTCTTTTCGGCCCTCGTCAAGGTCAAACTATCTTGATAATTAATCCGTTACTTTGCTAATAACCAATTATAAAACATGGATTCTTTATTAACAGACAGCCCGGTAGGGTTTGATTTTTCTATTAGCGATAACCAGCGAATGGTGGGTGAGATGGCAAGGGATTTTGCCGAAAAAAATATCAGGCCATTTGTGGCCGAATGGGACGAGGCACAGCATTTTCCGCTTGAGTTATTTAAACAAATGGGCGAACTGGGTATGATGGGGGTTGTAGTGCCAGAACAATACGGCGGCTCTGGCTTTGGCTATGCCGAATATGTAACCGTTATATCGGAAATTGCAAGGGTATGTGGGTCGATAGGCCTGTCGCTGGCTGCACATAACTCTTTATGCACCGGTCATATACTGACTTTTGGTAATGAAGAGCAAAAACTCAAATGGTTGCCCAAGCTGGCCAGCGCCGAATGGTTGGGTGCCTGGGGCCTTACCGAAGCAAACACCGGATCTGACGCGATGGGTATGGCAACTACCGCGATATTAGATGGTGATCATTACATAGTAAATGGTTCAAAAAACTTTATAACCCACGGCAAATCGGGTAATGTGGCCGTAGTAATGGTGCGGACAGGAGAAAAGGGCGACTCAAAAGGTATCTCGGCTCTGGTTATAGAAAAAGGCACGCCAGGTTTTACCCATGGCAAAAAGGAAAACAAAATGGGTATGCGCGCTTCGGAAACTACGGAGCTCATATTTGATAATTGCCGAGTACCTAAAGAGAACTTGTTGGGCAAAGAGGGTGAAGGCTTTAAACAGGCCATGACTATATTAGATGGCGGACGTATTTCTATAGCTGCCTTATCGTTGGGTATTGCTAAAGGAGCGTTTGATGCGGCGGTGGCTTATTCCAAAGAGCGTAAACAGTTTGGGCAGGCTATCAGTAACTTCCAGGGAATAGCTTTCAAACTGGCTGATATGGCTACCGAAATAGAAGCAGCTGAACTTTTAGTGATGCAGGCTGCTGATTTGAAAACCAGGCACCTGCCGGTAACCAAACAATCGGCCATGGCTAAGTATTATGCATCGGAGGTAGCGGTGCGTACGGCTAATGAAGCTGTACAGATATTTGGTGGATATGGTTATATCAAGGATTTTCCGGTCGAAAAATACTATCGAGATGCCAAATTGTGTACCATAGGCGAGGGCACGTCAGAAATACAGAAGATCGTGATTAGCAGGGAAGTGCTGAAAGGATAACTATAGAATTTACCCATGCTTTTTACGTTGCTTTAAATGTCTGTTTGTCAGTAAGTTGTAGTTTGTCATGCTTGCTGACAAATTGACAATATTTACATTTGGATGACTAATCCGAACGGAATTTATATAATTCCCGGATATAGTTTAACAGGATAATGAAAAACCGACACTTATTAAAAAGCGGAGGGGGTAAATTGCAAAACCAATTTTCCGCTTTTTAATTTTTAGGGGTTTTAGATACTCTGTCAGGTTTATTCATCTTAAATACCTGTGTTTTTTAATAAATTGAGATTTATTACTGCTGAAAATCAGTTTTTTATTATCGCTTATTAAAAAATAGCCTTAAAATTTAATAATTCAACCTTTTTTCGATTCATTTAAAAATTTTAGCAAAATCAGGAAATACACAATTTTTTGATAAAAATAACTTTTTGGCGATGGCATGTTTTTAGTCGCAACCGATGCAGAAAGAATTAAATATTAATCAAAAAATTAAAGTTATGTTAGTTGTATTAGAAGTTGTTGCCTTTTTAGCTGTTATTATATTACCATTGATCCCAGCAAAAAAAGTAGCCAAATAATTAACGGTAGTATTCCGCTAAAACAAGAAAAGGATGGGAACCCCCATCCTTTTCTTGTTTTAAATTTACGGTGCTGGGGTAGTGAGTTGTTATTTTAATAACTGTAATACAGATATTTATAAAAAGCAAAGGGAGAAAATACCTCGCGTATTTTCTCCCTTTTTAATTAACTAAATTAACTGTCTTATTAATAACTGAACGTGTCAGTAATGCATCTTTAACGAGAGAAAAATAAATTTGTTTTAGTGGTTTTGAAAAAAAATGACTGTTTTAGTTAAAAATTTGTTTGTAAGAGAAATGTTACAATCTTTGCTTGCTTTTCATTCATAGCTGTCAGTAGATTTACCGCCTTAACTATTAACTAATTTTTTTCTATGGAAAAAAGACTACTCCTCGTTTTGTGCGGTATCTTATTGGCTGTAACACAGCTTTTTGCGCAAAGCCAAACCATTACTGGTACGGTAACGGCTAAAGAAGATGGGTTACCCTTGCCTGGTGTAACCGTAAAAGTAAAAGGAACAACTACCGGTACCCAAACCGGTATCAACGGTAAGTTCTCCTTAAATGCCCCTCCAAATGCAATTTTATCATTTAGTTTTATTGGTTATACTACCCTGGATGTTCCTGTAGGTGGAAAAAGCCAGCTAAATGTAGTTTTAGTAGCATCGAGCAAAGGCTTAAATGAAGTGATTGTTACCGCCTTAGGTATTTCACGTGAGCAAAAATCATTAGGTTATGCTGCTCAGGCGGTTAAAGGTGATGATTTAACGGTTACCAAGCAATCAGACTTAAACACGGCCCTTGCCGGTAAAATTGCCGGTGTGCAGGTATTGGGCGGTTCTGGTGCCAAATTCGGAACATCTACCATTCGTATCCGTGGTGTTAACGCTTTACAAGGGGGTAACCCAATTTATGTAGTAAATGGTGTTATTACTGACCCTAATGGAGTAAACAATGATGATATTGAATCATTAACGGTTTTAAAAGGCCCTGCGGCTACAGCCTTGTATGGCCAGCGTGCATCTGAAGGTGCTGTTGTTATTCAACTTAAAAAAGGTGTTGATAAAGGTATTGGTATATCATTTAACCAATCAACTACTTTTGAAAAAGTTTACCAACTGCCTAACTATCAAAATGAATATGGTGGCGGTACCAGTATCAAGTGGAATACTTATACTTATGATCCAGGATCATCTCCAGCATCTAATGCTAACTTTAACGGCGTAAAATACTACGATTATGGTGTTGATGAAAGCTGGGGCCCTAAAATGGATGGTACTTTATATGCACCCTGGTATTTCTGGGATCCATCAAACCCGGGTTATGGTAAATTAGTTCCATTTGTACCTCAGCCAAACAACGTACGTGATTTTTACAGAACAGGTGTTACTTATAACACCAATGCCGCGTTTTCAAAAGCAGCCGACAATTATAATTTCCGCGTATCATACACCAATATTGATCGTACAGGTATTACACCAAACAGTGATCAAAAACGTAACAACGTAAGTTTGAATGGTGAGTTAAAGCTTACTAAGAAATTAACGGTAAGTGCAAATGTTAACTTCTCACAAATCAATTCAAGCAATATACCTGATGAAGGTTACGGAACTCAAACTGCTGGTTCATTCAGCCAATGGTTTCACCGGGATGTTGACATGAGCAAGCTAAAAAATTACCGTCGTGCAGATGGTACTTTTACTTCATGGAATATTACCAGTCCGGACGATCTTACACCTCACTATTGGGATAATCCTTATACAGAGGTATATGAAAATACTTCTAAATCAAATAGCAACCGTGTATACGGCAATTTAACAGCTACTTATCAATTCACAAAAGACTTATCGGTGTCATTGATCGCAAGAGAAGATCTTTTGAATCGTGATGATAATAACAGGACCGCTTCGGGAACACTGAATCTTGATCAATACACTCAAAACCAGTATACCTATAAAGAAAATAACTATGTAGGAAATGTGACTTACAATCACCTATTTGGTGATCTGTCTGTAAAAGCGGGTGTATATGCCGAAAGTCGCCAGGATCGTTATTTGTTTACTGGTGGTAACACCAACGGTGGTTTGGCAATACCTGATCTTTACACTTTAGGTAACTCTTCAAACGCTCCAACAGCAATTAGTTTTAATGGACTAAGTAGGGTAAATAGTTATTACGGATATACTTCATTTGGATATAAGAATTTCTTATACCTTGATTTTAATGCACGTAATGATAGGTCGTCAACATTGCCTGTAAACAATAACTCATACTGGTATGGCGGTCTTTCAACTTCATTTGTATTTACGGAGTTAATGCCGAAGAATGATATATTTACTTTTGGTAAATTAAGACTATCAGCTGCCAAGTTAGGTTCTGATGCAGGGCTATATCAAATTTATCAAACATACAATTTAGGTACAAACCCTTACGGAACGTCGCCTACACAAACAGTGCCTAACGCTTTACCAAATGCAAATTTAAAACCAGCTCTTTCTACCTCTTATGAAGTAGGTACAGAGTTGCATTTTATTCAAGACCGGATCAAGTTTGATTTTAACTACTATACACGTACACAAAAAGATCAAATATTATCATTACCTATTAACGGAACCTCTGGTTACTCATCGGCCGTAGTGAATGCAGGTTCGATCAGAAATAATGGTATTGAGATCTCCCTTGGCGGCACCCCTGTTAAATCAAAGGACTTTATCTGGAATGTTGATTTTAACATCGCGTTTAACCGTAACAAAATTTTATCACTATACCCTGGCACAAACACCTTACCGGTTGCTCCTGATAACAAGCCCACTTATGACTCATCTGGTGGCAATAATCCAGCTGGCGCAACGGGTTTTGGTTTTGTTGGTTCTCCAAGCTTTGGTGTTAATGGTGTTGTTGGCGGCTCATACGGCCAGATCATTGGCTCAGGCTTTATACGTGATGCACATGGTAATATAGTAGTTGATGCGAATGGTATGCCAACATGGAGCAGTACAGTTAATTTAGGTAGCATGCTGCCAAGTTATACCGGTGGTTTTACAAACTCCTTTAATTATAAAGGATTTACCCTGGCTTTCTCTCTTGATTTTCAAAAGGGTGGCAAATTTGTATCAGTTACACAACAGAACCTAAATGGTTCGGGTCTTGGTGCTGAAACTGTTGGCAATAACGCCAAAGGTAACCCAGTGCGTAATGCTGTAGCTGATGGTGGTGGTACTTTGGTAGCAGGTGTTCATGCAGACGGAACGCCAAACACTACCTATGTTGAAACACGTTCATTATACGAGCAGGTATATAGCCAGATATGGGAAAAATGGACTTATGATGCTTCTTATGTGAAACTAAGAGAAGTTAGCATTGGTTACACATTCTCTAAAAAGATGCTGGGTAAAACTCCATTCCAATCCGCTTATTTTGGTATAACCTCACAAAATCCATGGATGATCTATTCCAAAGTTAAAGGTGTTGATCCATCACAACTGCAAACATCCTTTTATGAAGGTGGGCAGTTACCCAACACAAGAAACTTAGGTTTTAACCTTAAATTAACTTTCTAATAAGATAAGATCAAAAAATCATGAAAAGACTATTCAATATAAGTAAATATATTATTGGGGCTGGTGTAATTATCCTGGCTTCATGTAAAGTGGGGGGCGATGTAAACGTCAGTCCCAATCAATCGCCAAATGTTCAAACGGGTTATATGTTAACCAACGCCATACAGTTTTTAGGCGGTATTAACGGTGCTGGTGCCACAACCAATATCAACTCCTTTTGCGGTGAGTTGTATTCGCAGTATATGTCAGAAACGTTTTATACTAACGAATCATTGTTTGCATTAAAACAATATGACTATGCAACGTATTATACCGGCCCTTTACAGGATTTAAAAACTATTATTGCTACTAATACCGATCCGTCAAAAAAAGGATTGTCAGCAACAACTAAATTTGGTTCTAATAATAATCAGATAGCTTCTGCCCGTATCCTTACCGCTTTTATTTATCTGACTATAACTGATAGATGGGGGGATATCCCGTATTCACAGGCTTTAAGTGGAATATCTAATGTTACTCCGGCGTTTGATGCGCAAAAGGATATATATACTGCTTTGATGAAGGAGTTGGATGAAGCTCAAAATCAATTTGACGGTGGTGCTGCACTAACCGGCGATATCTTATTTAATGGTGATAATACCAAATGGAAACACTGGGCAAATTCTTTACACGCTATTATGGCCTTAAGGCTTTCAAAAGCTGATCCGACCACAGGAAAAGCAGAATATGCTAAAGCTGTAACCGGGGGGTTAATGACCTCAAATGATGATAATGCAGCTTACGCTTATCTGGGTGCTTCAACAAATGAAAACCCATATTATACCAACTACCGTAACGGTCGTTATGATTATGCGGTAAGCAGTTTATTGGTAAATACACTTAGCGGTCTTAATGATCCAAGATTACCGGTTTACGCAGCGCCAACGGTGTCTAACACGTATGCCGGCTTGCCTTACGGTACATTTGGTGATGCATTGGGCGCCTATAGTAAAGGTACCCGTACTAAACCAGGTAACATATCATTGATTGGGCTGGCGGTTTCTAACCAGAGTTCACCAACCGTATGGACATCATATGCGCAAGTATTATTTACCCAGGCCGAGGCTGCTCATTTAGGCTGGATATCTGGTGGGGATGGTTCAGCAGCTGATTTTTATAATCAAGGGGTGCTGGCCTCATTAGATCAAAATGGTGTAGCTACAACTGATGCTAATACTTATGTGGCACAAACGGCTGTGAAGTTCTCTGCAAGTACCGCTTTAGAGCAGATCCACTTACAAAAATGGATAGCAGGCTTTTTAGGCGATGGTTGGGAATCATGGGCCGAGTACCGCAGAACAGGTTTGCCAAAATTACTTGACCCTGTACCGGGTTCATTAAGCCCGGGTCAGAATATTCCGCGCAGGCAGCAATATCCTCAAACGGAGATTAATCAAAATCAGACCAATTACAACGCTGTAGTGGCACGTCAGGGAGCTGATGTTATGAACACCAGGATGTACTGGGATAAATAGCTTAAACTCTATTAAAAACAACAAACAAGGGCTGCCATTGGCAGCCCTTGTTTGTTACAAACCATAAGTGCAACAGAGGAGTGATAAAAAAATAGGCGTCCTGTTTGATTTTCAAATAATTGTGCTTACCTTTGACCCTCCTTGAAAGGAGGTATTTTAGGAATTATGATCATTATCAACGTAAAAGAAGGCGAATCATTAGACAAAGCATTGAAACGCTTCAAAAAGAAATTTGAGAAAACAGGTGTGTTGAGAGAACTTCGCAGCCGTCAGGCATTCGAGAAAAAATCTGTAACTCGTCGTCATGTTGTTAAACATGCAATCTACAAGCAAGGTATGAATCAAGAAACTGTTTAATTCTTGTAAAAGAATTTTTCAAATTTCTTAACACTATATTAAAACTATTTGTACATTCAATCTCTGGATGTTCAAATAGTTTTTTATGTTTTTAGAGCGTTTTATCCGATATATTCAGTTCGAAAAGCGATACTCTCCGCACACAGTATCCGCTTATCGATCAGACCTGGATCAGTTCATGCGCTTTTTGAACAATGCGGGGGAAACCGGTACTGTTTCCGAATTAATTGTTACCCATCCTAATCAGGTAAGCTATCAGGACATCCGTAACTGGATGGTTGAGCTTATGGGCCAAAAAATCATAGCCCGCTCTGTAAACCGCAAAATGGCTACGCTGCGTAAGTACTTTAAATTTTTATTGCAGGAAGGCATCATTACCGATAATCCAACATCCAAAATACGGTCGCAAAAAATACCCAAGAACCTTCCGGTAGTTGTTGAGGACGCCCGCTTAATCCAAATGCTGGATGATAACGAAATATTTACAAACGATTTTATAGGCCAGCGGGATAAGCTGGTTGTTGAAATGTTGTTTGGCACCGGTATGCGCCTTGCCGAGCTGCTGGGGCTTAAGGATCAGGATATTAATGATTATGAGGGCACGCTAAAGGTTTTAGGTAAACGAAACAAAGAACGCATTATACCGGTAAATACGGAACTGCGCACTCTGCTGGGTAAATACCTGGAGTTAAAGAAAAATCAAAATTTTGATAACAATTCGCTAACATTAATCGTTACAAATAAAGGCGCAGATGCTTATCCGAAACTAATATATTTAATAGTGAATAAATACCTCTCCAACATATCAACCCAGTATAAAAAGAGCCCTCACGTACTCAGGCATACGTTTGCAACAAGCTTGCTTAATAACGGAGCCGATTTAAATTCAATAAAAGAACTTTTGGGTCATGCCAATTTAAGCGCGACTCAAATTTATACACACAATTCAGTTGAAAGATTAAAGTCTATTTACAAACAAGCCCATCCAAAGGCGTAATTCAAGGAGGAAACATGAAAATTACAGTGCAATCAATTCATTTTACCGCAGACAGGAAATTATTAGATTTTATTCAGAAAAAGGCTGATAAGCTGGATACGTTTTATGATCAGATAATTAGCGGGGAAGTTTATTTAAAACTGGAAAATGTAGAAGATGAGGCAAATAAAATAACAGAGATAAAATTGTTGCTTCCGGGGAACCAGATTTTTGCAAAAGAGAAATGCAAAAGCTTTGAAGAAGCTACCGATCTGGCTATCGAAAGTCTCCGCAAGCAGATAGAAAAGCATAAACAGAAGAAAACCATTGCCGACACCGCAGCCAAAAAGGCTATCCTGATGGCGGCCGAGGACGATTTATAATATAAAAAAGCCCTTTTTTAAGCTAAAATCGACGAGTTTTCCACTCGTCGATTTTTTTTGATAAAAAATTTTGTACGGGTTTAATTTTTTGTAGATTTGCAATCCCTTTCAGAGAGGTGCTAAGCACTGAAAAAAAAGTTGGGATTGTTCTTTAAAATATAAAAAAGCTTATTAGTTTTGCCGCTCTTAATTTTGAAGCCTGTTTAAGGTTATAAAATAAGAAAAGGTAAATAAACATAAGCCTCCTTAGCTCAGCTGGTAGAGCGACTGACTTGTAATCAGTAGGTCATTGGTTCGATCCCGATAGGAGGCTCAGTTTTTTTCGGATTGAAGTGTTTAGCTTCAACTTTGGACATTTTAAATCCGGAATTAACTAATGGGGGGATACCAGAGCGGTCAAATGGGACGGACTGTAAATCCGTTGCTTCGGCTACGAAGGTTCGAATCCTTCTCCCCCCACACCTTAATGAGTGGATTGTTGAATTAGTGAATTACAGAATGATTTTTAAATCATCCGGTCACTAACTCGATAATTCACTCATTTAATTGCGGAAGTAGCTCAGTTGGTAGAGCGATAGCCTTCCAAGCTATAGGTCGCGAGTTCGAACCTCGTCTTCCGCTCGGAGAATTAATTAATGAGTTATTGAATTGCTGAATGAGTGATTTGGTAGGAGTTTTAAAATTCAATAATTCACTAAATCATTAATTCAATAATTAAAATAAGCCGACGTAGCTCAGGGGTAGAGCACTTCCTTGGTAAGGAAGAGGTCATGGGTTCAAATCCCATTGTTGGCTCAATAAAATAAAGAGTAAAACAGAATACATTTTTAAGTATAAATTAACCTACAAAATAATTATAAATCATGGCAAAAGAAAAGTTTGACCGCAGTAAACCGCACTTAAACATCGGTACAATCGGTCACGTTGACCACGGCAAAACAACCCTTACTGCAGCTATCACTAAAGTATTAGCTGATGCAGGTTTATCAGAAGCTCGTTCATTTGATTCAATTGACTCAGCTCCTGAAGAAAAAGAGCGTGGTATCACCATCAATACAGCACACGTTGAGTATTCAACTGCTAACCGTCACTATGCACACGTTGACTGTCCAGGTCACGCGGATTATGTGAAAAACATGGTTACTGGTGCTGCTCAGATGGATGGTGCAATCATTGTTGTTGCTGCTACTGACGGTCCGATGCCACAAACCCGCGAGCACATCCTGTTAGCACGTCAGGTAGGTGTACCTGCACTTGTTGTATTTATGAACAAGGTTGACATGGTTGATGATCCGGAATTATTAGAATTAGTAGAAATGGAAATTCGTGAATTATTATCATTCTACGAATATCCAGGTGATGATATTCCAGTTATTCAAGGTTCTGCATTAGGTGGTCTTAACGGAGATCCTACCTGGGTTGGCAAAATCATGGAATTGATGGACGCTGTAGATAACTACATCCCTATCCCTCCACGTTTAACTGATCTTCCTTTTTTAATGCCGGTTGAAGACGTATTCTCAATCACTGGTCGTGGTACTGTTGCTACCGGTCGTATTGAGCGTGGTGTAATCAACTCTGGTGAGCCTGTTGATATCCTGGGTATGGGTGCTGAGAACTTGAAATCAACCGTAACAGGTGTTGAGATGTTCCGCAAGATCCTTGACCGTGGTGAAGCTGGTGACAACGTAGGTTTATTGTTACGTGGTATTGAAAAAACTGATATCCGTCGTGGTATGGTTATTTGCAAACCAGGTTCAGTAACCCCCCACACCGACTTCAAAGCAGAAGTTTACGTATTATCAAAAGCAGAAGGTGGCCGTCACACTCCATTCTTCAACAAATACCGCCCGCAGTTCTATTTCCGTACAACTGACGTAACTGGTGAGATTTCACTGGCCGAAGGTGTGGAAATGGTTATGCCTGGTGATAACGTTACCATCACTGTAAAATTGATCAACGCTATCGCTATGGAAAAAGGCTTACGTTTCGCTATCCGTGAAGGTGGCAGAACAGTAGGTGCTGGCCAGGTAACTGAAATTTTAAAATAAAATTTCAAAAAAGGTTAATTGGAAACATAAGTTTGACTGTAAAAAGCAAACTTATGTTTTCTTATTATAAAATATACACGGGAATAGTTCAACGGTAGAATAGAGGTCTCCAAAACCTTTGATCAGGGTTCGAATCCTTGTTCCCGTGCATAAGCAAACAATAAAAAATGGCAGGCGTAGCTGAATATATTAAAGAATCATACATCGAGTTAACTCAAAAGGTAACTTGGCCAACCTGGCGCGAATTGCAAAGCAGTGCTATTTTAGTACTGGTTGCTGCAATCATTATAGCTTTGGTTATTGTAGGTATGGACCAGATTATTAATTATTTGCTTGGTATATTTTATCATTCACTAACATAATATCAAAGGACAACGATGAGTGATCAATTGAAGTGGTATGTAGTTAGAGCCATCAGTGGTAAAGAAAAAAAGGTAAAACAATATATAGATGCCGAAATTAGTCGTTTGGGCATTACGCATTTGGTACCTCAGGTATTAATACCAACTGAAAAGTATTACCAGATGCGCGACGGAAAGAAGATAGCTAAAGAGCGTAACTATTTTCCGGGTTATGTGCTGATGGAAGCCGTACTTGACGGTGAAACTGAACACATCATCAAAAATATAAATAGCGTGATTGGTTTTTTAGGCGATAAAGCCGGAAACGCCATCCCATTACGCCAGGCCGAAGTTAACCGTATTTTAGGTAAGGTTGACGAAATGAGTGCGCAGGGCGAAACAATGAACGTGCCTTATTACATTGGCGAAAATGTGAAAGTTATGGACGGACCGTTCAATGGCTTTAGCGGCGTGATAGAAGAGGTTAACGAAGAGAAAAAGAAACTGAAAGTAATGGTAAAGATATTCGGGCGCCGTACGCCGCTTGAATTGAATTACATGCAGGTAGAAAAAGAATAGTAAGTTTTTAATCATGAGCTCTGATTTGGAAAGGCAGACTCAACATGATAAACTTACTTAATGAATATTAAAAGAAAGAAGTTTAGATATTAAGTTAGGGTTAAAAAAACCATACTCATTACTCCAAACCGACAACTATAAAAATCTTAAATGTTACTTAGCTTCCACTTACTAACATTGAGTTATAATTAAAGTAAATTAAAATGGCAAAAGAAATCGGTGCGATGGTAAAGCTGCAGGTAAAAGGCGGCGCTGCAAACCCATCACCTCCAATTGGACCTGCTTTAGGTGCAAAGGGCGTGAATATCATGGAGTTTTGCAAGCAGTTTAATGCACGTACCCAGGACAAGCCTGGTAAAGTGTTGCCTGTTTTGATTACTGTTTACGTTGATAAATCTTTCGATTTTATCATTAAAACCCCTCCGGTTGCAATCCAGTTATTGGAAGCAACAGGATTAAAAAGTGGTTCAGCAGAGCCCAACCGTAAAAAAGTTGCCAATGTAAATTGGGAACAGGTTGAAACTATTGCTAAAGATAAAATGGTGGATCTAAACGCATTCACAGTTGAATCAGCCATGAAAATGGTGGCAGGTACTGCCCGTAGTATGGGAATAACCGTATCAGGTACGGCTCCCTGGAATTAATTAATTTATATTAAAATCAGTTTAAGACAGTGGCTAGATTAACAAAAAATCAGAAAGTGGCACTCTCCAAAATTGAGGCTAACAAATCGTATTCATTACAGGATGCGTCATCTTTGGTAAAGGAATTAACCTTAACCAAATTTGATTCATCAGTTGATATAGACGTTCGTTTAGGTGTTGATCCGCGTAAAGCCAATCAAATGGTACGTGGTATTGCAACATTACCTCATGGAACCGGTAAAACTGTACGTGTACTGGTGCTTTGTACTCCTGACAAGGAACAAGAAGCAAAAGACGCAGGTGCAGATTACGTAGGTTTGGATGATTATATTGCCAAGATTGAAGGTGGATGGACTGATGTTGATATTATCATCACTATGCCAAGTGTTATGGCTAAAGTAGGTCGTTTGGGGCGTATATTAGGCCCACGTAACCTTATGCCTAACCCTAAATCAGGAACAGTAACTCCAGAAGTTGGAAAAGCTGTAACTGACGTAAAAGGTGGTAAGATCGACTTCAAAGTTGATAAAACAGGTATCATCCATGCCTCAATAGGAAAAGCATCTTTCTCTGCGGATAAAATTTATGAGAATGCATTAGAAGTATTGCAAACCATCTCAAAATTAAAACCATCTGCAGCTAAAGGAACATATTTCAAGAGTATCCATATCTCTTCAACTATGTCGCCAGGAATTGAAATTGAAACCAAAACAGTAGCGGGGATTTAATCATGAATAAAGAAGAAAAATACGATCTTGTTCTTGCCCTTACTGAGCAAATGAAAGAGTACGGTAACTTTTATATCACCGATACCTCTGATTTGACGGTTGCAAAGATCAATGACATTCGTCGCAAATGTTTCGACAGCGACATCAAAATGCAGGTAGCAAAAAATAGCTTGATCAAAAAAGCTATGGAAGCTGCAGGCGGCGACTTTAGCCCGATATATGATGTATTAAAAGGATCATCATCAATCCTTTTCTCAAAATCAGCAACTGCTCCGGCAAAGCTGATCAAACAATTGAGAAAAGCAGGTGACAAACCACTTTTAAAAGCAGCATATATTGACTCAGCAGTGTTTATTGGCGACAACCAGATCGATACATTGATCAAGTTGAAATCAAAAGAACAACTGATTGGCGAGATAATAGGATTACTACAATCACCTGCCAAAAACGTTATTTCTGCATTACAATCAGGCGGAAATACGATTGCAGGCCTTGTAAAAACATTACAGGAAAGAGGTTAACGAACACCTTATTAAAGTTCGATATTAACAAACAAAAAGCATTAAAAGTAAAATTTAAATAAAATGGCGGATTTAAAAGCGTTTGCTGAACAGTTGGTAAACTTAACAGTAAAAGAAGTAAACGAATTAGCTCAAATCTTAAAAGATGAGTATGGTATTGAGCCTGCTGCTGCAGCTGTAGCTGTTGCTGCTGCTCCTGCTGGTGGCGATGATGCCCCTGCTGCTGCTGCAGAACAAACTGCATTTGACGTTATCCTGAAAGAAGCAGGTGGTCAAAAATTAGCAGTTGTTAAATTAGTGAAAGACTTAACCGGTCTTGGTTTGAAAGAAGCTAAAGACTTAGTTGACGGTGCACCTAAAGAATTAAAAGCTGGTGTATCTAAAGAAGAAGCTGAATCTCTGAAAAAACAATTAGAAGAAGCCGGAGCAGTAGTTGAGGTTAAATAATTTAACCCACTCAAATATAGCATCAGACTCCGACCTATTTTGGTCGGGGTCTATTGCTGTTTATATACAATAGACTTGAGATATTAGATTTGGGATTTGAGATTTTTGCAGGATGCAGCCTGTGAAATTTTTTAGTCTCAATACTTACGTCTCATATCTCACTTCTAAATACAGGTTTATTAATAAACTAAAATTATAATACCTTGGCAAACAACAATAATCAAAGAGTAAACTTTGCAACCAGCAGAAAGGTACTTGATTACCCTGATTTCCTGGATGTGCAGTTACAATCTTTCCAGGAATTTTTTCAATTGGAAACCACCTCAGACAACCGTTATAAAGAAGGTTTGTTTAAAGTGTTTGCTGAAAATTTTCCGATATCGGATTCAAGAAACATCTTTGTTTTAGAATTTCTTGATTACTTTATTGATCCGCCACGTTACGATATTCAAGAGTGTATCGAACGCGGATTAACTTACAGTGTACCCCTAAAAGCCAAGCTTCGTCTTTCATGTAATGATGAGGAGCACGAAGATTTTGAAACTATTGTACAGGACGTGTATCTGGGAACTATCCCATACATGACCCCTAAAGGTACATTTGTTATAAATGGTGCCGAGCGCGTAATTGTATCTCAATTACACCGTTCGCCAGGTGTGTTCTTTGGCCAAAGCCGCCACACCAACGGTACAAAATTATACTCGGCCCGTGTTATACCTTTCAAAGGTTCATGGATTGAGTTTGCTACTGATGTTAATAACGTGATGTATGCATACATTGACCGTAAAAAGAAATTCCCGGTTACCACATTACTTCGTGCCATCGGTTACGACTCTGATAAAGATATATTAGAGTTGTTTGAACTGGCCGATGAAATTAAAGTAAGCAAATCTGGTCTGAAAAAATATATCGGCCGTAAGCTTGCTGCAAGGGTGCTTAAAAAATGGGTTGAAGATTTCGTGGATGAGGATACCGGTGAAGTGGTTTCTATCGACCGTAATGAGATCATCCTTGAGCGTGAAACCGTATTGGAAGACGATCACATTGATATGATCATTGATGCCGGTGTTAAAACCATCATCCTGAACAAGGAAGATGCGGCCACCAGCGGTGATTATACTATTATATACAATACCTTACAGAAAGATACTTCGAACTCGGAGAAAGAAGCGGTTGAGCATATCTACCGTCAGTTACGTAACGCTGAACCACCTGATGAAGAAACAGCTCGTGGTATCATCGATCGTTTATTCTTCTCTGATAAAAGATATGATTTGGGTGATGTGGGCCGCTACCGCATCAACCGTAAGTTGAAACTGAATACCTCTGACGAAACAAAGGTATTAACCAAGCAGGATATCATCGCCATTGTTAAGTATTTGATCAAACTGATCAACTCTAAGGCTGAGGTGGATGATATTGACCACTTGTCAAACCGTCGTGTTCGTACAGTGGGTGAGCAGTTATATGCTCAGTTTGGTGTAGGTTTGGCACGTATGGCACGTACTATTCGTGAGCGTATGAACATCCGTGATAACGAGGTGTTTACGCCAACCGACCTGATCAACGCGCGTACATTATCGTCAGTGATCAACTCGTTCTTCGGAACAAACCAGTTATCACAGTTCATGGACCAAACCAATCCACTGGCAGAGATCACGCACAAGCGTCGTCTGTCAGCCCTTGGGCCCGGTGGTCTGTCACGTGAGCGTGCTGGTTTCGAGGTTCGTGACGTACATTACACCCACTACGGTAGGTTGTGTACCATTGAAACTCCGGAAGGACCGAACATTGGTTTGATATCATCACTTTGCGTACATGCTAAGATCAACAACTTAGGCTTTATCGAAACTCCATACAAACGTGTGGTTGAAGGTAAGGTACAGGTTGATGAACCGGTTATCTATTTATCTGCAGAAGATGAGGACGGTAAAACTATTGGTCAGGCTAATGCCCATTATGATGATAAAGGTGTGTTTGCATTGCCAAAAGTAAAAGCACGTTTTGAAGGTGACTTCCCGATTATTGAGCCGGAAAGACTCGATTTGATGGACATCGCTCCAAACCAGATCACTTCTATCGCGGCTTCATTGATCCCGTTCCTGGAACATGATGATGCTAACCGTGCATTGATGGGATCGAACATGCAACGCCAGGCAGTACCATTGTTGCGTCCTGAAGCGCCAATTGTTGGAACCGGACTGGAAGGACGTGTGGCAAAAGACTCACGTACACTGATCAACGCCGAAGGCGACGGTGTAGTAGAGTATGTTGATGCTAATGAGATACGTATTAAATATGACCGTGATGAACTTGACCGTTTGGTTTCATTTGATGGCGATTCAAAAAGCTATCGTTTAACCAAATTCAAGAAAACCAACCAAAGCACCACCATGAACCTGAAGCCGATTGTTAAAAAAGGCCAAAGAGTATCAAAAGGAGAGGTTCTTTGCGAAGGTTATGCTACTCAGAATGGTGAGCTTGCATTAGGCCGTAACTTAAAAGTGGCGTTCATGCCTTGGCAGGGATATAACTTTGAGGATGCGATCGTAATATCTGAGCGTGTGGTTTCACAGGATATTTTCACTTCACTTCACGTTGAAGAGTTTGAATTGGAAGTACGTGATACCAAACGTGGTGAAGAGGAATTGACACCAGATATCCCTAACGTATCAGAAGAAGCTACCAAAGACCTTGACGAAGACGGTATCATCCGTGTAGGTGCCGAGGTTAAAGAAGGCGATATCCTGATTGGTAAGATCACTCCAAAAGGTGAATCAGACCCATCACCGGAAGAAAAACTGTTACGTGCCATATTTGGTGATAAAGCAGGCGACGTTAAAGATGCGTCACTGAAAACTCCGCCATCTATTGCAGGTGTTGTTATTGATACCAAATTGTTCAGCCGTGCTAAAAAGACCTCAAAGGCCGAAGAAAAAGCACAGTTGGAAAAACTGGATACTAAACACGAAAGAGCTGTAAAAGAACTTAAAAACACGTTGATCGAAAAGTTATTTGAGATCGTGAATGGTAAAACATCACAAGGTGTTTATAATATTTACAAAGAGCTTTTAGTGCCTAAAGGTGTAAAATTCACTCAGAAAATTTTAGTTGAGCTTAGTTACGAAAACATTAACCCAACTAAATGGACAACTGATGATGACAAAAACGATCAGATCAAGCTTCTGCTTCATAACTACAACATCAAAGTTAATGAGGAATTAGGTGCTTACCGTCGTGATAAATTCGCGATCAGTGTGGGTGACGAGCTTCCATCAGGTATCGTACAAATGGCTAAAGTTTACATCGCTAAAAAGCGTAAGCTTAAAGTAGGTGATAAAATGGCTGGTCGTCACGGTAACAAAGGTATCGTTGCACGTATTGTACGTGACGAGGATATGCCTTTCCTTGAGGATGGAACACCGGTTGATATTGTGTTGAACCCACTGGGTGTACCTTCACGTATGAACCTGGGTCAGATCTATGAAACAGTATTGGGCTGGGCCGGTAAAGAGCTTGGTATTAAATTCGCTACCCCGATTTTTGATGGTGCAAGCCATGAAGAAGTGGAAGAGTGGGTTAAAAAGGCAAACTTACCAGAATCAGGCCGTACCTATTTATACAATGGCTTAACAGGTGATCGTTTTGACCAGCAAACTACAGTAGGTATTATATACATGCTGAAACTGGGTCACATGGTTGATGATAAGATGCACGCACGTTCTATTGGGCCATACTCATTAATTACACAACAACCATTGGGTGGTAAAGCTCAGTTTGGTGGTCAGCGTTTTGGTGAGATGGAGGTTTGGGCACTCGAAGCATTCGGTGCATCAAACATACTGCAGGAAATATTAACCGTTAAATCGGATGATGTTATCGGCCGTGCCAAAACTTACGAGGCTATTGTTAAAGGTGAAAACCTGCCAACACCATCAGTTCCTGAATCATTCAACGTATTGGTTCATGAGTTAAGAGGTTTAGGTTTAGATATCACGTTAGAATAATTAGTGATTTAGCGAGTTAGTGAATTAGTGATTAAACAAATCATCAATTCGCTGACTCGCTAATTCAAACATAGTAGAAGAGTGATTTAACAAACCTGGTTAACTCACTAATTCACTAACTCACTAATTCAATCATTAAAAAACAAGGAGACTATGTCTTACAAAAAGGATAATAAAATCAAAAGTAATTTCACCACAATTACGATCAGCCTGGCCTCTCCTGAGTCCATCCTTGAACGTTCAAGCGGTGAAGTTTTAAAACCAGAAACCATCAACTACAGGACCTATAAACCTGAGCGCGATGGTTTATTCTGCGAACGTATTTTTGGTCCGGTTAAAGATTATGAGTGCCATTGCGGTAAATACAAACGTATCCGTTACAAAGGTATCGTGTGCGACCGTTGCGGTGTTGAAGTAACCGAAAAGAAAGTACGTCGTGAGCGCATGGGCCACATTAACCTTGTAGTTCCTGTTGCTCATATCTGGTACTTCCGTTCATTACCAAACAAAATTGGTTACCTGTTAGGTTTGCCAACAAAAAGGCTCGACCTGATCATATACTACGAGCGTTATGTAGTTATCCAACCAGGTATCAAAGAAGCCGATGGTATCAACAAAATGGATTTCCTAACTGAAGAGGAATATCTTGACGTGTTGGATACCCTTCCAAAAGAAAACCAATACCTGGATGATAAAGATCCACAAAAATTTGTGGCTAAAATGGGTGCCGAGGCTCTTGAAGAGTTATTAAAGCGCCTTGACTTGGATGAGTTATCATTCAGCCTACGTCACCAGGCTGCAAACGAAACTTCACAACAACGTAAAAACGAAGCTTTAAAACGTTTACAGGTTGTTGAGGCTTTCCGTGATGCTAAAACTCGTATCGAGAATAACCCTGAATGGATGATCGTTAAGATCGTTCCGGTTATCCCGCCTGAATTGCGTCCATTGGTACCACTGGAAGGCGGCCGTTTCGCTACTTCGGATTTGAATGACCTTTACCGTCGTGTAATTATCCGTAACAATCGTTTAAAACGTTTGATCGAGATCAAAGCACCGGAAGTTATATTACGTAACGAAAAACGTATGTTGCAGGAAGCTGTTGACTCGTTGTTCGATAACTCACGTAAAGTAAACGCAGTAAAAACCGAAGGTAACCGTGCCCTGAAATCACTTTCAGACATCCTGAAAGGTAAACAAGGCCGTTTCCGTCAAAACTTATTAGGTAAACGTGTGGATTACTCTGCCCGTTCGGTAATTGTTGTAGGTCCAAACCTTAAACTACACGAGTGCGGTTTACCAAAAGATATGGCTGCCGAGCTGTTTAAACCATTTATCATCCGTAAAATGATTGAGCGTGGTGTGGTTAAAACAGTAAAATCTGCCAAAAAGATAGTTGACCGTAAAGATCCGTTAGTTTGGGACATTTTAGAAAACGTATTGAAAGGACACCCTGTATTACTAAACCGTGCGCCTACGCTGCACAGATTAGGTATCCAGTCGTTCCAGCCAAAACTGGTTGAAGGTAAAGCGATCCAATTGCACCCATTAACTTGTACAGCATTCAACGCGGATTTTGACGGTGACCAGATGGCCGTTCACGTACCACTAGGTAATGCGGCAATTTTGGAAGCCCAAATTCTAATGCTGGCATCACACAACATCCTTAACCCTGCCAACGGTACACCTATTACTGTACCATCACAGGACATGGTGCTTGGTTTGTACTACATAACCAAAGGCCGTAAAACAGATGCAACCCGTGTGGTAAAAGGCGAAGGTTTAACCTTCTACTCTGCAGAGGAAGTAATTATCGCTTATAATGAGAAAAAACTTGATCTGCACGCCTTTATCAAAGTGAAAGCTTTGGTGAAAGAAAAAGATGGCAGTATTGTAAGTAAAATCATTGATACTACTGTTGGTCGTGTATTGTTTAATCAGCATGTACCGGTAGAAGTAGGTTATATTAATGAACTGCTTACCAAAAAATCACTTCGTGATATCATTGGTGAAGTAGTGAAAATTACTGGTATGGCTCGTGCAGCACAATTCCTTGATGATATTAAGGAGTTAGGCTTTAAGATGGCATTCCAGGGTGGTTTATCATTTAACCTGAAGGATATTAATATCCCCGCCGAAAAAGTTACGCTTATAGAAACAGCTTCTAAACAAGTTGAAGAGGTAATGAGTAACTATAACATGGGTTTCATTACCAATAACGAGCGTTACAATCAGATCATCGATATCTGGACACGTATCAACAACCGCTTAACCGCGAATGTAATGGATATTCTGAGCACCGATAACCAGGGCTTTAACTCTGTTTACATGATGCTTGACTCAGGAGCCCGTGGTTCTAAAGAGCAGATCCGTCAGCTTGCAGGTATGCGTGGTTTGATGGCGAAACCTCAGAAATCAGGTTCAGGTGGTGAGATTATCGAAAACCCGATCCTTTCAAACTTTAAAGAAGGTTTGTCGGTATTGGAGTACTTCATCTCTACTCACGGTGCTCGCAAAGGTTTGGCCGATACGGCGTTAAAAACAGCGGATGCTGGTTACTTAACCCGTAGGTTGCATGACGTTGCCCAGGATATGATTGTAGGTGAAGTTGATTGTGGCACTTTAAGAGGTATCTACACAACTGCACTGAAAGACAACGAGGATATTGTTGAGCCATTATATGACCGTATCTTAGGTCGTACCGCTTTACATGATGTACATGACCCTATCACCAACGAACTGTTGGCATCAGCTGGTCAGGATATTACAGAAGAGGTAGCTAAAAAAATCGAAAACTCTCCATTGGAGGGTGTCGAAATACGTTCGGTATTAACTTGCGAAAGTAAACGCGGAGTTTGTGCACTTTGCTACGGCCGTAACCTGGCCAGCGGTAAACGTGTACAAAAAGGCGAAGCTGTAGGTGTAATTGCTGCACAATCAATCGGTGAGCCGGGTACACAGTTAACACTACGTACTTTCCACGTGGGTGGTACCGCGTCAAACATTGCTGCGGAGTCACAAATCAACGCTAAGTTTGATGGTATCATTGAATTTGAAAACGTGCGTACTGTTGAATACACTACTGCCGAAGAGGGTAAAGTAGATGTAGTATTAGGCCGTTCAGGTGAGTTCCGTATCATTGAAGAAGGAAGCAACAAGGTAATTGTTACCAATAACATTCCATACGGTTCATACCTGTATGTAAAAGATGGCAGCAAAATAACCCGTGGCGACCGTATCTGTTCATGGGATCCATACAACGCGGTGATTATATCTGAATTTGCAGGTTTAACCCAGTTTGAGGCTGTATTGGATGGTATCACTTTCCGTGAAGAATCTGACGAACAAACAGGTCACCGTGAAAAGGTAATTATCGATACCAGGGATAAAACAAAAAACCCTGTTATTCAAATTACCGATACAAAAGGTAACATCATTAAAGGGTATAACATTCCGGTAGGAGCGCACATCGCTGTTGAAGAAGGTGAAAAGCTACAAACAGGACAGGTTATTGCTAAGATCCCTCGTTCAACTGGTAAAACCCGTGACATCACCGGTGGTTTACCACGTGTAACCGAGTTATTTGAAGCACGTAACCCATCAAACCCTGCTGTAGTAACAGAGATTGACGGTGTGGTAACTTTGGGTGGTGTGAAACGTGGTAATCGCGAGATCACTATCGAATCAAAAGACGGTCAGGTTAAAAAATACCTGGTTCCATTGTCAAAACACATCCTTGTACAGGATAACGACTTTGTGAAAGCAGGTATGCCGTTATCTGATGGATCTATATCACCTGCTGATATCCTGGCTATTAAAGGCCCGGCTGCGGTGCAGGAATACCTGGTAAATGGTATACAAGAGGTTTACCGTTTACAGGGTGTGAAGATCAACGATAAGCACTTTGAGGTTATCGTTCACCAGATGATGCAGAAAGTATCGATCGAAGACGCGGGTGATACCCGTTTCTTAGAGCGTGAAGCTGTTGACAGCTGGGATTTCATGACCGAAAATGATGATATATTTGACAAAAAGGTAGTAGTTGAGCCAGGTGATTCAACTACGTTAAAAGCTGGTCAGATTGTATCATTAAGAAGGTTACGTGATGAGAACTCTGTCTTAAAACGTCGTGACTTAAGGTTAGTTGAAGTGCGTGATGCTATCGCGGCAACTTCAAGCCCGATACTGCAAGGTATCACCAGGGCGTCATTAGGCACCAAATCGTTTATCTCAGCTGCATCATTCCAGGAAACTACCAAAGTACTGAATGAAGCTGCCATAGCAGGTAAAAAAGACCTAATGCTTGGCCTGAAAGAAAACGTTATTGTTGGTCACTTGATTCCTTCTGGTACTGGCTTACGCGAATACGAAAACATCCGTGTAGGTTCGCAAGAAGAGTTTGATCGCTTAATGGCTTCAAAAGCCGAGGAAATCGAAGCGTAATTTAATCAGCTATATTGATCAAAGCCCCCCGTAAACCGGGGGGCTTTTTGTTTTATGATCAATACGATATCCGCTAATGGAAAATTTTGAAAAAAAGTAAAACAAAACCTAAACATGATGGTTTTAGAGTTTCGTTGCTTACAATAAAGCATTTGTACGTTAGGTTGAACAATATTTATTATTATTGGAGAGCCTTTCGATGGATGAATGGCTTTATTATTTTAATGAAATGGAAGAACAAAATGAAAATCAACTGAATATTGAACTTTCTGAAGAGATAGCAGAAGGAATTTATTCAAATTTGGCAATAATTACTCACTCCAGCTCAGAATTTGTGCTTGACTTTATAAGAGTAATGCCCGGGATACCAAAGGCAAAAGTAAAGTCGCGTGTTATCTTAACGCCGGAGCATGCTAAACGTTTATTAACTGCATTGGAAGACAATCTGGAAAAATTTGAATCAATTAACGGACGTATTAAAGTTCAACAGGAACCTTCAGGTTTTCCGATGAACTTTGGTGGGACAATGGGGCAAGCATAAGATGAGCGAAACAAATACTTAACAAAAAAGTAGTATTTTGTGAAAAAAATTTTATGAAGAAATTAATACCCCTAAACTTTACCTTGTTGATCTTGTTATTAGTTATTTTTTCTTGTAAAAAGGAAGATAAGATACCCGATCACGTTTATGAAGTTACTGTACCTAATCATGTTAATTTACCCGATTCAGTCAACCCACTTCCAGTTATTCCGGTTAGTCTTAAATTATACAGTGATGTTATTAGCCCGGTAGTTCCTGATGATTTTTTAGGTTTTAGTTTTGAGAAATTGATATTAACAGATACAACTTACTTTAATACATCAAATACCTCTTTTATTAATCTATTTAAAAACCTTGGAGGTGGATTAATCAGAATTGGAGGGGCTTTTGTCGATAAAGTTTATTGGTCAAAAAATAACAGGAAGACAGGTACCAAGGATACTGTTTATGCCAATGATGTTGACCGCGTTCTTGCGTTCAACAGACAGGTTGGATGGAAAACAATCTGGGGCCTTAACTTGGGCAAGTTAAACATATCAAGCGATGTGGAGGAAGCAAATTATGTATTAAGTAAATCGGGCAACCTGATACATAGTTTTGCCATAGGAAATGAACCGGAATATTTCGGTTTAAATAATTTAAGGAAACCCGGTTATAGCTTTAACGATTTTCAAAGTGAATTCACTAATTTTTCAAATACTTTAAGGAGCTCCGTTCCAGGAATAGTAATTTCAGGTCCGGAATCAAATGACGGAAACTGGGCGAGGCAATTTTTAAATAACACTAATAATAATGTAAACCTGTTTTCATTCCATTATTATAGAATGGGACCAGCAGGCAATGCAAGTGTCACTATGAATAAACTGATGACTTTTGATCAGTTTTTACATGATATCATTGAATATCTTAAGTTAGGTGTAAACGTACATAACAAAGTGCCGTTTCGGTTTTCTGAATGTAGTTCGGTTTATCGCGGCGGACAGCCTGGAATTAGCAACGCCTTTGGATCATCATTATGGGGATCTGAATTTTTATTTTATTTGGCACAACAAGGTATTGCTGGCGTTAATTTTCATACGGGAGGAGAAAGTGTATACGTTTATTCGCCTATAAATACGGTTAATAAGAAAAACGTAGCCAGGCCGTTGTATTATGCAATGTTACTGTTTCATCAAGCCGCAGTTAGGCAATTTTTAAAGACAGAGCTGCAAAGTACAAATGCAAACATTGACATTTTTTCATTTACAAGAAAAGATGGTAAAAAAGGATTACTGCTAATTAACAAAGACGACAAAAACGATGTGTCGGTTACTATAAATAATAAGGACGTTATAAATACAACAACAATCTATCAGTTAAATGGGCCATCACTGTCGAGTACCTCCCCATCCGGTACTAATATTAATGGGGCTTTTGTGGATGATAATGGTGTATTTAAAACAGACGGTTATGTAAGTAATCTGAGCGCGCCAAGTAGATTTATTAATATAAAAGTACGGGCTACTACGGCATTGTTAATAGTTCTTAACTAATGATTATTTAATATATTCAAACAAAATTTTCTTATTTTATAAAAAAAATCTATGTTTGTTGAAATAATTGCAAAATTAAATACATTGATTGTCGCTTTCAAAATATATATGTTTAATTTTTTCGAAACTTTAATCAATGGTCTTTATAACCCAATTTCAAAATAAATGTTCAACATGTATAAAATAGTTTTAGGGTCATTTTTAATTATAGGTCTCTTGACAATGTTTTCATGCGCTTCTAAAAAGCAAATTAAGTATTTCGATGATCTTTCAGATACGGCCAGAACCGTTAATATATCTAAAGTTAATTATGTAGAACCATTGATTCAGATTGATGATATACTTAACGTAACTATCCTGACATTAGATCCTAACGCTACTCAGATAATTAATGCGGGTAACCTGGCTCTTGCCGGTAGCGCCCCTGTTGGTAGTAGTAATAGTGCAGCTATTCAAACCTCAAATGGATATCTGGTTAACAAAGATGGTGTTATAGATTTACCGATACTTGGTAAAATAAAAGTGGTAGGATTAACAACATCGCAGGCGCGCGAAGCGATCGAGACGAAAACAAAAGCGTTCTTTAAAGATCCTTCTGTATCGGTGAGAATTACAAATTTTAAAATAACGATTGCCGGTGAGGTTGCCAGACCCGCAACTTACATTGTTCCTAATGAAAAGGTAACTATACTTGATGCCTTGGGTATGGCAGGGGATTTAACAATATATGGAAAACGGGAAAACGTTTTATTGATAAGGATGAATCAGGATGGATCGAAAGAAGCGCATCGCCTGGATTTATCCAAGAGCGCGGTATTAAATTCGCCCTATTACTACCTCAAACAAAATGACTACCTGTATGTTGAACCGGCTAAAACAAAGATAGCCGCCTCTGATGCCGCATCATTAAGAACTATAACAATTATAGGCTCGTTCCTTTCTTTCATCGCTATCATCATTACCCGGATTAAGTAATAAATATGAATCAAGCTTCTAGTAACCAAAATTTATCTTCAAAAGAAGGTGTTGATTTAAAATCAATAATAGCCAAAGTCAGACGTAGATGGTATTTGTTTTTAATAAGTATAGCACTTTGTTTATTTACTGCTTTTTTTTATCTAAAATATACAGCGCCATCCTATAAAATATTCAGTAAAGTTCTTGTTGAAGATAATAAATCCAATTCGCTGTCTTCTTCAAGTGGTTCAAATGGAATGGTTGACCTGTCTTCATTGCTTGATACAAAAAGTAATGCCGATAATGAAATACAGATTTTACAATCACGAAGCTTGATGAAGCAAGTTGTGGATCAACTAAAGCTTAATCAAATTATTTATAAACAGGGAACGTTAAGTAAGAAGGAATTATATGATGAAGCTCCGTTTGATTTGACCGTTATCAGCAAAAAGGATACAATCATAAGCCGGGAATTTGAACTGGTTATTCTTAAGAATAATAAATTTAGAATAATAAACAGTGATGAGGATATTGATATGAACGAGGTATCATTTGGTACCGTTATCAAACTCAGTCAGTATGACCTGGTATTTAGTGAAAATAAGAATAAACTTATACCCGGAGCTAAGTATAAAGTAAATATTGTTTCAAAGGATTCGAAAATTGAAAGCTTATCTAAAAACTTCAAAGCAGAATTATCAGATAAAAAGGTTACAACCATAGATTTATCATTAAAGTATCCTAATCCTAAAAAAGGAGAGGTTATACTTCAAACATTGATGAATTTATATCTAAAAGAAAACCTGGAAAATAAAATAAGCATAGCAGACAGCACATTAGTTTTTATAAATGACAGGCTTAATATTGTTGGAAAAGAATTAGGCGGTGTTGAAGGTCAGTTGGAGAAGTTTAAAATAAATAATAACATAGCCGATATTGATGGTCAATCACAAGCGTTGATATCGAGCTCTGTAGATTATGTTGATAAATTGAATACTGTAAATGCTCAATTGGGGGTTTTAGATCAGGTTGAAACCTATATTAAAAGCTCCGATTTAAAGAAAAGCTTACCAAGTTCATTAAGTATCCAGGATCCGGTTTTTGCTTACTCTCTCCAGGCTTACAATACACTTCTTATTGATCGGGACAAGCAAAGCTTATCTTATACTAATGATAACCCCTATATAAAGAATCTGGACCTCCAGATTGATAATGCAAGGGCAAATCTTTTAAAGAGTTTCTATACCTATAAAAAAGGCCTGGAACTTAATAAGCAGCAATTGGTAGCTCAGAATAATAATTTCAAAGGGCAGATCAAAACTGTTCCAGGAAAAGAGCGAATATTTTTAGATTACTCAAGACAACAGACGGTTAAGCAGCAATTATACTTATATCTGTTACAAAAAAGAGAAGAGACCGCTATTTCCAAAACATCAACAATTTCAACAACCAGGATTATTGATAATGCTAAAAGCGAGTTTGCTCCGTCAGAGCCTAACAGAAATAATATTTATATTATAGGCTTTGTGATCGGATTGCTTATTCCGTTCTTAATCATCAGCATTCAGGAGCTGCTCAACGTTAAGATCATTTCAAAGGCAGATATTTTAAAAGAAAGTGATATTTCAATTTTAGCCGAAATTAGTCATAATACCTCGGGCGATTCCATTGTGGTGGCTGCCAGTTCCAGATCGGTAATTTCTGAGCAGTTCCGGAGTTTGCGTACCAACTTGCAGTTTTTGTTAGCTTCTAATAAGCCTAATGTAATAATTATAACCTCCAGCATGAGTGGGGAAGGTAAATCATTCATTAGTTTGAATCTGGGTTTATCATTAGCATTAATGGGAAAGAAGGTATTATTTATGGAGCTGGATTTGCGGAAACCAAAACTATCGAGTAGCGTTGGTATGGATAATCAATTGGGCTTTACCAATTATATTATAGGTGAGCAAACCGATGTGAGTAGCATAATTAAACCATTGTGGATGCATGAAAACTGCTATCTGATATCTTCGGGGCCTATTCCGCCTAACCCTTCTGAATTACTTCTTAATGAAAAGGTGGATGCAATGATGACCGAATTGAAAGAGCAGTTTGATTATATAATTATGGATACGGCGCCTATCGGGTTAGTTTCTGATGCCCTGATCGTTGAAAAGTATGCAGACTCTGTGATGTACATTGTTAGACAGAACTATACATTTAAATCGCAACTGGGTATTGTAAACGAGTTAAAGAGTACCGGTAAAATCAGAAAGCCATATTTAGTTGTAAACGATATTAAAGCTAATGATGGCGGTTATCAAGGCTATGGCTACGGATATGGTTATGGCTACGGAAATTATAGCGAGGAAGTAGAAACCAGTTGGTTTAGCAAGCTATTTAAAAAGTGATATGTGAATTAAATTAAAATTATTTCAGAAAAATCATTTTTTTGTGAACAAATTTTCAGTGAATTTGTCTGATTGTTAAGAATATTTTAATTATAATTGTGAATGTAATGAATAGAAATTTAACAATATTTTAGGTTTAATTATGATTACTTACACATTAAAAGTTGTAGAAGTCAGAAAGGAAACAATTGATACTGTTACTATTTGTTTTAAACAACCGGGCCTAAAGAAAATTAAATATCTTTCTGGCCAGTATTTGACATTAATTTTTAGAATAAACGGCCGTAGATATATACGCCCTTATTCTTTTTCTTCTGCCCCAGGTGTTGACCCTAATATTGAAGTTACAGTGAAAAGGGTGCCCGGAGGAATAATATCAAACCATATTAATGATCGGGTAGCAGTTGGTGACATCGTAGAGGTAATGGAACCATTGGGAGACTTTACTTTGAGTAAAATACCAGATTTGCCCGAGACGCATTTAGTATTATGGGGAGCTGGCAGTGGTATAACACCGCTTTTATCAATAGCTAAATTTGCACTGTATAATAAGGTTTGTGATCATATTACATTGGTATATGGTAACAAGAACTCTGAAAGCGTGATTTTCTCTGATCAGATTGAAATGCTCCAGGCAACATTTAAAAATCTTTCAGTATTTCATTTTCATTCACAGCTTGTTATAAGCGCCAATAATCCTGAGATTATTGAAGGGAGGATAAACCCCAAAAAGGTTTTATCAATCATGAAACAGGAGAAGCCAAAGGATAAAACAATACATTATATATGTGGCCCTGTTGGACTTAAGGAATCTGTAAAGGCCCAGTTGTCTGTTTTGCAAATACCGGAAGAAAATATTTATACAGAAGACTTTGAAATAGTAAAGGATCCTAAGGAATTTGAATCAATAACAACACAGAATGTAGAGGTTGTTTTTGAGGATACTACTTATAACGTTGAAGTGGTAAAAGGCAAAAGCATTCTTGAAGCAGGACTTGATTCTTTATTGGATCTTACTTATTCCTGTCAAACCGGGAACTGCCTGGTATGCAAAGCTAAATTACTATCGGGTGAAGCGAAAATGATTGGAGCATCGAAGAAAGACGAACTGTCTGAAGATGAATATTTGCTTTGTTGCAGCTATCCGGTAAGTAGTAACGTAAAAGTTTTGGTTACAAATTAAACAAATAAAAATCGATACATGAAAGTTGTATTATTAGCCGGTGGCTTAGGCACCAGATTATCTGAAGAAACTGTCCTGAAACCTAAACCCATGGTTGAAATAGGGGGAATGCCAATTCTATGGCATATCATGAAAATCTATTCGAGTCATGGATTTAATGATTTTATTGTTTGCCTTGGTTATAAAGGCTACGTCATTAAAGAGTATTTTGCTAATTACTTTCTTCACAAATCAGACGTTACTATTGATTTATCTGATAATTCAATCAAAGTTCATGATTCGCAGGCTGAACCCTGGAAAATTACATTGGTTGATACTGGTAATGAGTCAATGACGGGCGGAAGGATTAAAAGAATACAACCTTTTGTCGGCGACTCTCCGTTTATGCTTACATATGGTGATGGTGTTTGTGATGTAGACGTTAAGGCTTTGGTGAAATACCATGAAGAACACGGCAAATCATGTACGGTGACATCAGTTCAGCCATCAGGAAGATTTGGTGCTTTAAACATCCTCGAAGACTCTACAGTGCATTCATTTATGGAGAAACCAAAAGGGGATGGAGCCTGGATCAATGGGGGATTTTTTGTTTGCCAGCCCGATGTATTTAATTATATAAAAGAAGGCGACAGTACGGTTTGGGAGCAACAACCAATGGAACAAATCGCAAATGCCGGTCAGATGAATGCCTATAAACATACAGGATTTTGGAGACCAATGGATACATTGAAAGATAAACAGGATCTAAACACAATGTGGGATACAAATAGCGCCCCCTGGAAAATTTGGTAGTTATGTATAATAAATTAGTTTCGGCATATAAAGGGAAAAAGATCTTTTTAACCGGGCATACCGGTTTTAAAGGGTCGTGGTTGCTCAAAACATTAACTATATTGGGAGCTGATGTAAAGGGCTACGCCCTGGCTCCCGAAAATGAGGAAAATTTATATAATTTAATACAAGGCGATAAACTATGTGAATCTGTAATAGCAGATTTAAGGGATAAAGAGAAGTTGGTAAGTAGTATTAAAGAGTTCGAGCCTGATTTTATTTTTCATCTTGCAGCGCAGCCCCTGGTTAGGTTATCATATGAATTCCCGGCAGAAACTTTTGAGATCAATGCAATTGGTACGGCTAACCTGTTAGAAGGTGTAAGGGCCTTAAATAAGCCATGTAACATCATTCTAATAACAACGGATAAAGTATATCATAATAATGAATGGGTATATCCTTATCGCGAGAATGACAGGTTAGGAGGATACGATCCATACAGTGCAAGTAAGGCCTGTGCCGAACTGGTAATAAATTCTTATCAAAAATCGTTTTTTAATATTAATAATTATCACGAACACCAGAAGGCTATTGCGGTAGGCCGGGCTGGTAATGTTATAGGTGGAGGCGATTGGTCAAAAGATCGTTTAATACCAGACATTGCAAGAGCGCTGGGGAATAATAAAAAGATAACTGTCAGAAACCCTGTCTCTGTAAGACCCTGGCAGCATGTATTAGAGCCATTGGTTGGATATTTATTATTAGGCGAAAAGTTATTGGCTGATGCCATTAAATATGCCGAACCGTACAATTTTGGCCCTTACGGAGAGGATGCCTTGCCCGTAAAAGCGATGGTTGAACTCGCCATTGAAATATGGGGTAAAGGCGAATATGAAGTACCGCAGTTGTCTAATCAACCACATGAGGCGGGTTTATTAAAGCTGGATATCAGCAAAGCTATAGACCAACTCGGTTGGAAACCGCAATTAAATGCAAAAAAGGCAGTTGAATATACAATTGATTGGTATAAAAGCTTTTTTGAAGATAAGGCAGGTATGGATAAATATACCGAAAAACAAATAACAGGTTTTTTAAATTTAAATTAATGACAACCAACAGTATCATCAACGAAGATTTAGAAAACATATATAAGGCAGATATAAATTGGTCGCGATTTGCTGGTAAAACTGTATTAATTACAGGTGCCAATGGATTTTTGCCCGCGTATTTGGTGGAAACTCTTCTGTATGTTGGTGATCGTTTCGTGGATAAAAAAGTTAAAGTAATTGGCCTGGTACGGAATATTGAGAGGGCCAAAAAAAGGTTTGCAGACTATCTATCAAATAGCAACCTGATATTTATTGAGCAGGATGTTGTAGAAGAAATCCGGCTGGATACAAATGTTGACTTTATTATACATGCGGCCAGCCAGGCAAGCCCTAAGTATTACGGCACCGATCCGGTTGGTACACTGAATGCAAATGTGCTGGGAACCAGTAATCTGCTAAATTTGGCTAAAGATCACAAAGTAGAGTCTTTTTTGTTTTTTAGTTCAAGTGAAGTATACGGATCATTAACAAATGACCAAATGCCGGTAAATGAAGATCACTATGGCTATCTAAATCCATTAGTAGTAAGATCATGCTATGCAGAAAGTAAGCGAATGGGTGAAAATATGTGTGCAAGCTATTCTCATCAATACCAGGTAAACACCAAAATAATTCGACCATTTCACACTTATGGGCCAGGAATGGATCTTAACGATGGTCGGGTGTTTGTTGATTTTGTTGCCGACGTTTTAAAAGGGGAAAATATAGTTATTAAAAGTGATGGTACAGCTAAAAGAGCCTATTGCTATATAACTGATGCCATAATAGCCTATTTTAAAGTATTACTTAACGGCAAAAATGGAGAGGCCTATAACGTAGGTAACCCATATAATGAACATAGTGTAAGTGAACTTGCAAACATTATGGTATCGCTATTTGAGGGCGAACCTTTAAAGGTTATTATGGAAAACAAAAGTAATGGTTCATACTTACCATCACAGGTTAGCCGTATTGTACCAGACATTAATAAGTTAAAAGACCTTGGTTGGGAACCAAAAGTTTCCGCAAAAGAAGGCTTTTACCGAACAGTAACGAGTTATAAAAACATTTACAATGAAAGCATCTGATTACATAGCCAAATTTTTGGAGCAAAAGGGGGTTAAATATGTTTTTGAGCTCTCGGGCGGGATGATAACCCACCTGCTTGATTCACTAAATCAAAAAACAGCTATTAATATTGTAACAATGCACCACGAACAGGCTGCGGCATTCGCTGCCGATGCTTATGGACGCGTTACAGGAATACCCGGTGTTGCCTTAGCTACCAGTGGTCCTGGTGCCACAAACCTGATCACAGGAATTGGAAGTTGTTACTTTGATTCAACTCCGGCGGTTTTTATAACCGGGCAGGTTAATCGCCATGAACAAAAGGGTGATAGGAATATCAGACAATTGGGCTTCCAGGAAACGGATATTATTTCGATGGTGAAGCCCATTACTAAAGCATGTTATAAGGTTGAACACCAGGACGATTTGCCTTTGATTTTGGAAGAGGCATTTGCAATAGCTGTAGAAGGGCGCCCCGGTCCTGTTTTGATTGACATTCCCATGGATGTTCAAAGATCAGCAATCACTGTTCCTGCACCTAATTTAGATCCAATTGTGCCGCTAACACCCTCAGCTGAAGTTTTAGAAGAAATTGTTGCTGATATTCATAATGCTCAGCGTCCGTTGCTTTTGGTAGGCAGGGGAGTAAGATCGGCATTTGCAATAGATGCGATGAAAGCATTTATTGAAAAAACAAATGTTCCTGTTATAACCACCCTTTTAGCGGTTGATGCCATAGAATTTACACACCCGTCACGAGTGGGTTTTATTGGTAGTTATGGCAACAGGTGGGCGAATGTTGCCTTTGGCGAATGCGATCTGCTTATTGTAGTAGGTAGCCGTCTTGATATCAGGCAAACAGGCGCCGACACTAAATTTTTTGAAAATCGTAAGATTTATCATATTGATTGCGAACCGGGTGAAATTAACAACCGGGTTAAAGGCTGTGTACCCGTAGTTGCAGATGCAAAGAAGTTCCTGGAGAACTTTAATGAATTTACAATTACAGAAGAGTTTGTTAAGCCTGTACTATGGTATAATTACATTAATGAATTAAGGGCGCAATGGCCAGATACAAAAGAGCTTGCGCCCAATGGTATAAATCCTAATGTGTTTATGCACAGTTTGTCAAAAAATTCACCTTTGGCAAAATGTTATATTGCGGATGTCGGAAGTCACCAGATGTGGACAGCACAGTCAATTGAATTAGCTGAGGATCAGTTATTTTTAACCTCGGCTGGTATGGGAGCCATGGGTTACGCTTTACCCGCTGGTATCGGTGCAAGTTTTGCCCTGGATAGGCAACCGGTAGTAACCATTATAGGCGATGGTTGTATGCAAATTAACATACAGGAGTTGCAAACTATATCAAGAAATAAACTCCCGGTAAAGGTGATCATCATGAATAACAAAAATCTGGGCATGATTCGTCAGTTTCAGGATAGTTATTTTGAATCAAGGTATCAGTCAACATATTGGGGATATAGCGCGCCGGATTTTGAAAAAGTAGCAAAGGCATACGAAATAAACAGCATAACCATTTCAAAGGAAGAGGAGATTGAGGATGCAGTGAAGTGGATGTGGAATGATACGAATAAAGATGCTCCTGTTCTACTCCAGATCATGATAGATCCTTATACCAATACGTATCCAAAAATAGCGTTTGGCAAACCGATAACAGAGATGGAGCCATTTGCTAAACCTATTGAAATGGAAAGCACCTAATTAATCACAGTAAAAAATCAGTAAAAAATAGCAATAATACCCATGTTAAAAAATATAACGGATCCCGAACTTGAAAAAAGTCTTAGAGAGATAGCTCGAAAGAAAACTACTCAGATTATAGTTCCTGGTCAAAATTATATACCTGTTACAGGTAAGGTCTTAAATGAGGAGGATATATTATTAGGCGTTGATGCTACGCTTGACGGATGGCTAACGGCAGGTCGTTTTGCTAATGATTTTGAGTATAAGTTCGCTCAATATTTCGGAGCCAACAAAGCACTTTTAGTAAACTCAGGATCCTCTGCAAATTTAGTGGCTTTTTATACCTTAACATCCCCTAAATTGGGCGATAGGGCAATTAAACCTGGCGATGAAGTAATCACTGTAGCCGCAGGTTTTCCAACCACTGTTAACCCAATTGTGCAATTTGGCGCAATCCCTGTTTTTGTTGATGTTGATGTGGCAACCCACAATGTAAAGGCAGAACTTATTGAATCGGCTGTGTCACCAAAAACGAAAGCTATAATGATCGCACATTCCTTAGGTAATCCATTCAATTTGGATGAGGTAATGCGGGTGGCTAAAAAATATAATCTTTGGGTTGTTGAAGATGATTGCGACTCCTTAGGCGCTACTTACAGGGGCCAAAAAACCGGAACATTTGGAGATATTGCCACTTTTTCATTTTATCCGGCGCATCATATTACCATGGGCGAGGGCGGTGCCGTTTTAATTAATAATGCAGAACTGGCTAAGCTAGCAGAAAGCTTTAGGGATTGGGGCAGAGACTGTTATTGCGAGCCTGGAAAAGATAATACCTGCGGATGTAGGTTTTCGCAGCAATTAGGCTCATTACCATACGGATACGATCATAAATATACTTATTCTCATATCGGTTTCAATTTAAAGGTTACAGATATGCAGGCCGCTTTTGGCGTTTCGCAATTAAATAAGGTTGATGAGTTTGTTGCAAAACGCCGTCAGAATTACAAACTGCTTTATGACAGAATGAAGGAGTTTGAAGAAATATTTATTCTTCCTGAGCCTACAGAACATAGCGATCCATCCTGGTTTGGCTTTTTATTAACTTTAAGAGAAGGGGATGCTGCCGACAGGCATATGCTGGTTCAGCACCTTGAAGAAAACAAAATAGGAACACGTTTATTATTTGCAGGTAACTTATTGAGGCAGCCTGCCTATGCAAATGTTGAGCACAGAGTAGTAGGGGATCTAACCAATACCGATATTATCATGAACCAATCTTTTTGGTTAGGTGTTTGGCCCGGTCTGAATGAAACTCATTACGACTATATTGCTAAAGTCATCAGGGATTATATCAATTCTTAACTTACCCGCTTATTTATGTTAATTGTTGCAAGTTACCTTGCAACAATTAACAATTTAAGTAAATAATCGCGTCTGCAATCACATAATTTATCAAATGTTAAGCATCTTAATTCCAACGTATAACCGTAGCGAGTTCTTATTGAAAAATTTGAATATTTTATTTGATATCATTAAGAAGGCCGGGTTTTCAGATGAAATTACCATTATAATATCCAATAACGGTTCGCCGGACGACACCCAGGAAGTAATTGAAAACTTTAGCAAAACCCATGATTTAAATATCGTTGCTTATGAGCAAAAGGAGAATCTGGGTGTTAAGACCAATGTTTTATTTTTATTGGAAAAGTGTACGGATGAGTATGTAATGTTTTTAGGTGATGATGATTATATCAGCTATGAATACCTTACTGAATGTATGGATATACTTCGCCGGGATAAATCTACGTATGCAATTATCCCTAATTTTGTACCCGTTTCAGTAAATGATGAAATATTAGGCCCTCCAAGAGATAAAATGGATCAAATAAAGTGCTTTGAGCCGGGTTTTAAGACGCTGCTAATCAATTCATTTAAAGGCCACCAATTAAGTGGATTAACCCTGAAAAGGGAGGGACTGCGAGAAGTTTATTTAGAACATAAAGTAGATAACCTTTATCAGTTTATTTATTTTGCAAGTATCTGGTGTTTAAAAGGTACTGTATACAATTTAAGTAACCTCCCGGTTAAAGTAACACAGCCTGTGAAAAAAAAGGATTGGGGCTACGGAGATGATGGGTCAGTGAATGAAATATTCGACAATTACAAAAAACTTCCGGTAAACTATTTTCAGCGTTTTGCATTGGAATTATATTTTATGCATAAAAACCTGATAAGGTTAACAATGTATAAATCACAAGGGACGGCTAAATATCTTAAGGCCTTTTATAAAATTTCCTTTGCTAAGAATGCAACTACGCTGTTTTCAATTGTTTACCCTTTCTACGTTCCTGCGAGGTGGGCAATAAGTTCGCTAAAAAGAGTTATCAAGTAATATTAAATTATAGTAAGATTTATTTTCAGATCAGACAATATATCTCATGAATAATAAATTTTATGTATAAACAATGAGCTTTAAAAAAAATCTATTTAAAAATATATTGGTTTCTGGGGGGTATACTTATCTCTCACAGTTAATAAATTTTGCTTCATCAATTATAGTTTCAAGAATATTAACTCCAGCAAACTATGGCTTGATGGGATTAATAACTGTGTTCACCGGATTTATCTTAATCTTCTCTGATGGCGGACTTTCTTATGCCCTGATCAGGAGTGATTATGGAAGAACTTATCAGCGCATTTTAACAAATTTATCGTGGATATTAGGATCGGTATTATTCCTGATAACCGTGATCATGGCTTACCCGATATCACTTTTTTATAAAAACAGTCAGCTGTTTTGGCCCACAATCGTATTATCAACAACGTTTTTAATACGTGGTTTAAGTTTAGCTCAGGGAGCATTATTAGCTAAACAATTGAAGTTTGGTTTTATTGGTAAGGTAACGCTGATATGTATGGTGATCTCGGTGATCATAACTATTATACTGGCTTATCTGGGTGCCGCATATTGGTCTTTGGTAATACCGCAAATTTTTACCGCTATTATAACTGCTATATATTATGAAAGGGAGGTGAAACTGGGCTTTAAAATATTTCCTTTAAGCTATATAAAAGTAGGGTTTAAACACACTAAAAGATTAATTGGGAGTGTGATTGGTTTCAATACCATTAACTACTGGTCAAGAAATACCGACAATATGCTTGTTGGTAAAATGTATGGCGCTGCAGATCTAGGTATTTATAATAGAGCTTATTCCTTATTAATTTTACCATTGAGTTTAATTACAGGTTTGTTTAATACCATACTCTTCCCAAGTATGAAAAAACTACAAACCGAAGGAGGAGATATAGAATCTGAATATTACTTTGTATTGCGGGTAATAACCTTCCTGAGCTATCCTTTGGTAATTATATTTATATTATTTCCGCACCAGTTAGTTTTGTTATTATGGGGTAAAAACTGGCTCCAGGTAGCTGTACTGTTACCCTATTTTGGATTGTTGATATTTACCCAAACGTTATCATCAACATGCGGATCTTTATTGATATTATATAAAAAGGAACGCGAATTTATGATATCAGGGTGGGTAGGAGCCTTTTTCCTCATCAGTGCAATTGTAATAGGTGCATTTATTTCACTAAAAGCAATCGCGCAGTTTTACTCAATTTCTTTTTTCTTATTTGTATTGAGTTTCACCGTTTATTACACATTTGTTTATAGTCTTAAATTCAATAAAGCCAGAGTATGGGGATTTTGGATGCCCAAGATATTGTTTTCCACTTTAATATGGCTTTCGCTTTATTTTGATGTTTTGTTGATGAAACAGGTGCTACTTGGATTATTGACCGCATACTTATTTTTTGACTGCAGGAAGGAAATAGGGAAAATTATATTGCTAATAAAGAAGAGGATATGAATTTAGCACCCATCGTATTATTTGTTTATAACAGACCGGTACATACGCAAAAAACGCTCGAGGCTTTGTCAAATAATGAATTGGCAGATAAAAGCACGTTATACATATATGCGGATGGCCCCAAAGCGGATGCCACAGATTCCCAACTAAAAAAAATCGACGAAACAAGGAATATCATTCGAGCAAGGAAGTGGTGTAAGGAAGTAATTATAATAGAATCTCAAAGTAATAATGGTTTGGCTAATTCCATAGTTAAAGGAGTAACTGACGTTGTTAATAAGCATGGGAAGATCATAGTTTTAGAGGATGATTTGATCACTTCTGTAGGATTTCTGAAATATATGAATGATGCTTTAACCCTTTATGAGCCCGAGAGCAAAGTAATGCATGTGAGTGGGTATATATACCCTGTTAAAACGAAAGATCAAGGTAATGAAACCTTTTTTTTAAATATTTTATCTTGCTGGGGTTGGGGGACCTGGGCGAGGGCGTGGAAGCACTATGACCATGATACCAACGTACACTTGGAGCGCCTGAATTCAAAAAAGAAGATCAAGGATTTTAACATCCAGGGACATGCCGATTATTATTACCAATTGATTTTAAACAGAGATGGTAAATTATATACCTGGGCGGTTAAATGGTATGCATCGTGGTTATTTGCAGGGGGATATTCATTGTTTCCTTATAAATCGTTAACCCTTAATAATGGATTTGATGATACCGGTACTAATTCAAAAAGTGAATCGGGATTCTATTCAGCCCCGACAGATTATATTGAAGTAACTAAAACAGATCTTAAAGAAGATTTATATTATAAAAAACAAGTAGATAATTTTTACGCTAAAACAATTCCGCATTATAAAATTAAATTCATTCTGCTTTTAAAAAAATACAATATTTACTCAACTTTAAAAAAACTCGTTAAATGATAGTTAACAGAATTAAGAAGCTGCTCTCATTTTTTTTAAATATTCTTTACTATGGAAATAGTAAAGTAAATATCCGGGTTGGTAAGTCTGTAAAATTATATTCAATATATAAGTTATATAATGTTGAAGTAGGCGATTATACCTACATCGCACCTAATTCCAATATCACTGATACAGTTATTGGTAAATTTTGCTCTATTGGTCCTAATTTAGTTTGTGGTTTGGGTATCCATCCTACAAATGGTATATCAACGGCCCCAATGTTCTATTCCGCCTATAAACAAAACGGGATAACTTTGTGTAAGGAGGACAAGATTACAGAAAATTTACCCGTAAACATTGGTAATGATGTATTTATAGGTGCCAATGTTACCATATTGGGAGGTGTTACAATAGGAGATGGAGCTGTTATTGGCGCTGGTGCCGTGGTAAGTAAAAATATTCCGCCATATGCAATTGCCGTTGGAACGCCGATAAAAGTCGTTAAATACCGATTTGATGAGGATAAGATAAAGGCATTATTGAAAATTAAGTGGTGGGACTGGGAAGAAGATAAACTACCTTTGATTGAAAAATACATATTCAATACGGATGATTTTTTAAAACTATATAACTAATTACATAAGTGAATAAGCTTTTATACTATATATCATACATCTGGAATTATTTGATTCTTAATTTAGTTAAGGCAGAATATGCGGGTTTTCCAACTATTGTTGGGTTTATTGGTATTAAGGGCTTTAAAGGCAAAATTTATTTTGGGAAAAATGTTTTAATTAACTCCAATAAATGGAGTAATCCTGTTGGGCTATCATCGAGCACTTATTTATGTGTAAATCAAAATGCCGTTATTGAAATAGGGAATAATGTGGGCATTTCTAATGCTTTGCTTTATGCACGTGAAAAGATCACCATCGAAGACGATGTTATAATAGGCGGAGGGTGCCAGATACTGGATAATGACTTTCATTGCCTTGATTATGCTATACGAAGAACCCATCTTGACCAGGAAAATGTGGTTTCGGCAAAAATAGTTATTAGAAAAGGTGTGTTTATAGGAACGGGGTCAATTGTGTTAAAAGGGGTTGAAATTGGAGAGCAGAGTATAATTGCAGCAGGCTCCGTAGTTACAAAAAACATACCCTCGTTTGAAATTTGGGGAGGAAATCCTGCAAAATTTATAAGAGGGATCAGCAACCCCAGTATAAAACCGGATAGTTTATGATAGAGTTTTCAATTATAATAGCAACGTATAACTCTGAAGATGTAATTGGGCATTGTTTGCAAAGTGTTGTAGACCAAACATACCAGAATTATGAAATAATCATAGTAGACGGTAATTCTAAAGATTCAACGCTAAGTGAAGTTGGAAAATTTTCCTCGCATATTGCGCATACAGTTTCAGAACCTGATAAAGGAGTTTATGATGCGTGGAATAAAGGATTAAAATTAGCCTCGGGAAACTGGATTATGTTTGTGGGTTCTGATGATCAGTTATTACCTGATTGTTTACAATCATACCACGAATTTATTATTCAGAACAAGTTAGAAGGAATTGATTTTATTTCATCAAAAAATGTCTTGCTGAATAATAAGGGTGAAGTTTTAAAAACTTTAGGTGGCGAGTGGACATGGAATGTTTTTAAAAAATATATGAATTTGGCACATGTTGGTGCACTGCATCATAAATTGTATTTTGAAAAATATGGGATTTTTAATGACAGCTATAAAATAGCAGGTGATTATGAATTGCTTTTACGTGCAAAACATAATTTAAAAGCTAAATTCCTTGATAAGGTCAATGCAAAAATGGGATATGGTGGTATAAGTACAGCAAGTGCAAGGGTCTTTAAAGAAACTTTTAAAGCCAAAAATACATCAGGAGGAGTAAGGTTTTTAAGTTGTTTTATTGACGATTTAATAGCCAGGTTAAAGTATTTTTATCGTAAAACTGTACGTAATTATGAATAAATACTTATTGCATAGTACACTTTTATGTGTTTTTAGCGAGGCTTTGGCATTATATGGCAGAGGCAACGGTGTCGATCTTAAATTATTCTATTTTATTCTACCAATAAATTTCGCACTGCTTATTTTTCAGCAAGGTAACTTAAAATTCCCTCAATACTTTGGTTATATTTTTGGCTTTCTTTTTCTATCGTGCATATTTTCGATAGTGTTTTTATATAACAGTCCAACAAAAGGCTACTTTCAGCTAATAGGTATAACCTTCGTTTCGTTGTATTTTTACAATTTTATCAGGTACTTTTCGCAAAACGGATGGTTTTTAGTGGTAATTAAAACCTATTTACAATACGCCTATTGGGTTAGTATTCTGGGAATAATATTGTTTGTAGTGATCTTTGGCTTATTGGGTGAGCGTTCATACAGGTTACATAGCATAATGGCCGAACCGGCTCACTTTGCGGGTATTGTGCTCCCGGCATTCTTTATATTGATGAAGAATAAAAAGGTTAATTCTATTAAATTTTACGTGATACTCTTTTCGCTGATACTTACCTTCTCTTCTGTTGGTTACCTTGGCATATTTGTTTCCTTATTTTTATACCAGGAAAATAAATTTGCTTTTCGTAATCTATTTATCTTTCTGATCATATACCTATCAGTAACGCTTGCGTATGTATTTGTTGATGATTTTAGATTAAGGGTTGATGATACCACACAATCCTATGTTTCTAATGATGTTGAGGGAGCTAATTTAAGTACATACGCCTTAATATCTAATATGTTTGTTACCGAACAGGTTTTTCAAAATAACCCTGTTTTTGGGGCCGGTTTAGGCTCGCACCCCGAGAGTCATAAATTGTACATTTCAAAACTTCCCGGCCAGGAAACCTTTATTGATAAAGGAAGTAATTTAGCCAATCTTAACGCCGATGATGCTAACTCTTTATTTTTAAGAATTCTATCAGAACTTGGTATAACCGGAATTGTTTTTGTGCTGCTCTTCCTGATCAAGGATTATTCAAATAAAAATTTGTTTAGCAGCATCATATCAAGAGCGTTGCTAATTTATTTCATATATAAATTGTTTAGAGAAGGAAACTACTTTTCGCCCGAAATGTACTTCTTTGTTTTTCTATATTATTTTAACAGGATCGTCAATTATTCTGTCGACGATTTCAATCAAATAGTTACGTCATGGATTTCGAAGAAAACGCTCAACATCAGGTTAAGTTAAGGGAGTTCAATCCGAGTGCCGGGTATGTTAGAGGGGCCGGGGTTTTAAAAGAATCAATATGGTATATTATCAAAGTGATGTTTTTTTTGAGCGCTCTTCCGTATCCTTATAGTTTTAAAAGATTTTTACTCAAGCTATTTGGTGCTAAAATGGGAAATAATATCGTTATTAAACCACGGGTCAACATCCACATGCCATGGCATCTGACTATAGGCAATGATGTTTGGATAGGGGAAGAAGTTTATTTATTAAACCTGGTACCAATTACCATTGGTAATGACGTATGCATATCCCAGCGTGCGTTTTTGTGTACCGGAAATCATGACTATCGAAAACCAAGCATGGATTACCGCAATCAGCCCATTATTTTAAATGATGGATGTTGGGTAGGGGCTTCTGCATTTGTTGGTCCTGGTGTCACTATAGGTAGCAATACGGTCATTGCAGCAGGTGGGGTAGTAACCAGTACAACCGAATCTAATGTTATTTATAAGGGTAATCCGGCTTTAATAAAAGGGAACAGATGGGGAGCGTAATAAAAAAAAATATTATTGTAAATGCAGTATCTCTTAAAAATGGAGGCGCGCGTACTATACTTTTACAGTTTTTTAATCAATTGATCCTTAAACAAAACGATTTTAAAGATTTTGATTTTTACTTATTTGTATGTGATGGGGTTGTGCTAGAGGCCAGGGACATACCGGAGTCAATACAGATAGTACATTTACCCGTTAACAATATTGTTGATCGAATAAAATGGGAAGTGTCTGGTTTACGAAAATGGATCAAAGAAAAGCATCTGAATGTCTCACTTTTTGTGTCTCTGCAAAGCATCGGGTTTTTCTTCAACAATAAAAACCAATTAATATATTATCATAATCCAATTCCGGTTTATCCCAAGCGATGGAATATCTGGAAAAAGAGCGAAACCAAACTGTGGATATATAAAACCATTTTCCGAAAAATAATGAAATGGTCATATAACGATAATTCAATTTTTATAGCACAGGTTAAATGGGTTAAACAAGCCTTAGTGGATACTTTTCATATTAAGGATGATCAGATTCATATCATCAAACCTGATATTTCCTCGTTTCAAAACCGGATTCATTTTTTGAAAGATAGCGACGCTCATCAGTCCGATTTGAATTATATATATTTTCCAGCTACCGAATATCCTTACAAGAATCACTTATTTATTGTAAATGTTTTAAGCCGGCTTTTAGAGATCGCCCCTGCAGAAGAACGATTACTTAGTACCTGGAAAATTATTTTTACACTTGATGTAAACACAAGCGGCATATATCAAATCATTAAGCAAAGAGGCCTGGAAAAGTATTTTTTGTTTACAGGGCACGTTTCTTATGACGAGGCGATGGCGTACTATCAAAAGTCAAAATTGATCCTGTTTCCAAGTTATATTGAAACGTTTGGTTTGCCATTGATTGAAGCCGCATTTTTTGGAAAGAAGATATTAGCATCCGATCTTTCTTTTGTATCAGAGGTTTTGCATGATTATAATGGCTTGCAAATGATAACGCTTACCGATGAAGATGCTTGGGCTAAGGCATTATTAGATAATATAAACCATACTACAAGCTTTGATTCGTACCTGCCTGATTATGAAACAGGATGGAATGATTTTTTTGATTTGATAAAGCGATACGCTTAATTACAAACAATAGCATTCCCGCAAACCGATCTACATATTTAGGATACGGTAAGTAAATCTGTTTATATAATCGTATTCAATTAACTCAATTAGTTGCGGGAACTGATTCTGCTTTCTTTACCTGGTAACGATTCTTAAGTTTTAAAATCGGCGTTTCAACGTACTTGAAGGATAAGGCTGCTAAACCAAAAGAAATAGCAATCCGTGCTACATTTACAGTTACTATGCTAACTATGCTTTTAGGATCTATGAGTGAATCTGAGGCCAAAAAGATAGGTAGATGGTAAGCATAAATTCCGTAAGATCGCTTTCCGATCCAGGAGAGCACCTTGCTGCTGAAAATAGCATGATGTTGTTTTTTGATGGCAAACCATACGGTACCTACACACAATAGATTGGTGAGTATAAATCCACCGTTATTCAAATAAACATCGTCCTTATCAATTTTTAACAAAATAAAAACGAAGGCTAAAAGAAGGAATACGATGAGTAAAGCTATGTTCGTCCTGTTTTTCGTGTTGATATCTTCACGTTGAATCTCCGCGGGTATAAAAGCTAATAAAGAACCCAATAAAATGCTGTCGATTCTGCAAACAGTGAACCTGTAAGCATCTATTGTTATCAGATGGAAATGATGATTCTGATGGAAAGCCAGTATCCTGAGAATAGTTACGATAACAAGTAAGGTCACCATAAAATTAATTCGACCGTGAAAAGGCCTTTTGAATACAAAAAGAAGGGCGAATATGGGCCAAAAGAAATAAAAGTGTTCTTCAACAGATAAAGACCATAAATGAGCCATATTGCCGGGTACACTACGTATCAGGAAATTAGTAAAATAAAATAAGCCTGCAAATGTGGCTACTATTTGGTTAGCTCCCGGATCGAATTTGGTATAGCCCCATAGGATATTGGCTATAAGAATACATATTAATAAAGGAGGGAAAAGCCTTAACGCTCTTCGGATATAAAATTTTGAGAATGAAATACTTCCGAATGTGGAGTATTCATTTTGAAGTAATGATGTAATAAGATATCCACTGAGTACAAAAAATAGATCAACCCCGATCCAGCCCCCTTTAAAAAAAACGTGATTGCCGTGCAGAAGCATAACCAATACTATTGCAAATCCTCTTAAACAGTCAAAACTTTTTATATATTGAAGTTTAGGTATTGGGTTTCCCATATAATTTGTTGTTTTTTTAATTAAACTGAGTTAGATTAAAACGATATAGAGGTTCTTAGCCTGATAAAGTCAGGATATGATTCTCGCTCCAGCCTATTAGCCAGCCGAAAATAGGGAAAAATCGACATCAATTAATGAAGTTGAAGATTATTATGAAATTGGAAATAATTAGATGGGTTCATAATGGGGAGTTTTGAAAATTTGATTTTCAAAACTCCCCATAAACAAGTGAATAAGCCCTTTGCTGCAGTTTTATTATTGGAAACCTACTTTTGTTGTATCGATTTGTTTGAAGCTATTTGCCCTGTCGGTGTTTAACGATGATATATTTATTCGGGATGAAACTTGTTGCCGTTTTGAATGCAAATCTTTATCGGTGCTTATGGCATTTGAAGCGGCAGCGGTAGTTGCGGTAGCTGCTCTGCTAAGTTTATTTAATTGAGCGCCTGATTTGTTTTGAGTTAAATACGTATTGTAATCACTTTGAATAAAAGAAGAACTCCAATTTATATTTGTGGGATTGTTGTTTTCCTGGTACAAAACATTATTGGCAAATTTTAAAGAGATATTGTCTTTAAAGTTTCCAAACTGAACCTGACCGCCTGTATTATTTGCAAATATATTATTGGTTACGGTTATGTTCTGACATCTGTTTTGCATATAGCCAGCCGATTGGCAATGATCAACAATATTGTTGGTTACTGTAATGTTTTTAGACCCCTGGTCAATGTATATTCCCCAGGAACCATAGCTGTTAAACTTAAGATTTCTTACTATGTTATTTGATATAACAACATTTTCCATCATTCCTAAAGTATAAATACCCCCCAGGTCATCTAATAAACCGGTTCCAATATTTTCAACCCTATTTTTACTTATCGTTACATTATTGAGGATATTTGGAATGGTGCCATATCCCCAGCCTATTCCAATGGCAGAGTATTCTGCTCTATTAACGCTATTGTTGCTAATGCTGATGTTATTGCCGTTAACAACAAAAATTGGATTAGCAGCTGGCACAACCAGACCACTGTTGGTGATTTTGTTGTTGTCGATATTAACTTTGTTATTCAATATCTTGGTGTCATTGCCCGAGCCAGGGCTTCCAACTTTAACAGATCCGGCGCCCATATTACTAAAAATGCAATTGGTAACGGATACATTGTTATTAGATTTATAATACCAGATAGCATTTTTACCTATCCCTTTAAACGTGCATTTATTAAAAACAACGTTGTCTGTAAAATTTATCATTATAGCTGCATCTTCAGTAAAAGCAGAGGGGTTGGGATCTATGCTTCTGTCTGTATATCTGTAACCAAAATGCTCAAAGGTTATATTTTCAAAACGGATATTCTTTATTTTATTTAAAGCAGAACCTGTTATATCAAATATCCGGTCATTAACAGGAATATATACCTGACTGCTGTTAGGTGATACATTAAAGTACTGCGACAATACAGAGGCATCCGCATTTGCTACAGAAGCAGATGAAAGACTAATTAGTTTGAATCTTACCCCTTTTTTCCAGGGTGAGTAATCACTATTATTAAGCCCGGTAGTATATAATACATGTGTTTTAAAATTGATGCTATCTACCTTTCTGTAGCAATATGTCCAGTTGGCATAAATAATTATTCCAAAATGCCCGCTTTTTAAATCAGCAAGCCCAATAGATTTACTTACTTGCTCCGGGTCATAATAAAACAACTGCTTGTTATCATATATTCCTGTTCCTGTCTTCTTGGTCTCAAAGTTTGTTAAGGTAAAAAAAGATGTTTTGGGACTGCGTACATAATTTTTAAGAGAATTATCGGTAAAAACCTCATCAAATTTTATATTATTTAGCGGAAGCTTTGATGTGCTTATATCATTAAACGCTATTGAGCCGGTAAGCGTTACCGCTGGAATTTTATAGGGCTTAATGGTTAATGTATGTATAAAATAAGATTGATTTACAGCTGTTAACTTAACAGGACTTGCAATTAGATATTTGCTATCCATAATGAATATATTAATAGCTTCTCCATTTGCTAATTGGGGATCGCTCTTAATTGCGATAAAAAAAGCCCTTTGTAAAGTTGCTAATGGACCGGAATTGTTATTATGAACAGCATTTTTCCCGTCCCAGGTATCATTTCCGGCACTGCTTACATAAATGTCAAGGGCCCTTACAGGTAGCCAACAAAATTGAATTAATATAACCAGTATCAACAGAGCCCTGCAGTTTAATAACTTTTTCATAGTGTACACAAAGTAAATTAGGATCGACAAATAATTTAGTTTTTTACCATAACAAATATTTATTTATTATGTTCTTCATTTGTCTTGAAGCAGGCAAGATAAATTGATGTTATTACACGTCAGGTGACAGACTATATCTTAAACGGTTATTTTGTTAAAATGTTTTTGCCCAATATTTCTATTAATTTTTGTGTTCTTATTTCTCTCCCTTGTTTATTCAGGTGATATTCTGAATTGAAGTAAAGGCTATCGTTATAAACAAAAGTATCAGGCGTATTTAAAATAGGGCATTTTAACTTTTTATGGAATAGGGTTGCAAAATCATTAACCGCCTTTTTGTTTAATGTAAAAGTAGATTGCTGATAGGTTGGAAATAGGTAATATACTGTAGCTCCTTTGCTTTCTGCAGTCTCAATAAAAGTGTTCATTAATTGCAGATCATCCGTATAATCTATTTCCCTTAACCTTGGAGGAACTAATGGAACATTTTTTTTATTTAAATGGGAAACAAGATCGCCTTCAACAGTAAAGCCATTTCTTATATAAATATTATCCGAAAACTGTTTTCCTATTACTTTTACAGAGCTGGTGATACATCTTTGTAAATCACTAATATAAAAAGGTATCAGTTCTTCGGGCTTAAGTGTAATGTATTTTTTAGCGTTTGGATTGGCATCCATTAATTGGGTAAGCAATTTTAGCTCCGGTTTATCAAGGTAATACTCTGTTGATAAAAGTACAATGTCTGATTTCTTGACTCCATCTAACGCTTCATTAAGCATATATGACAACCCTAAGCCCCCATGCAGGCTCATATTAACAACCGGATAATTGAATTTTTTGCTGATGGTATTGCTGTTTATACCAAACGCCAGGTTTGATCCTCCAACAAAAATAATTTTGGGGGAAGGCAGGGAATGAAGCCTGTTTTCTTTATCAATTGTTGCTGCTACATAATCATTATGCGCCCGTACTAAGGGGCTAACCAACATTACAATTGCAACAAGAGATACTATGATTAATAAGCTAAAGAGAATAGCTTTGATGAAAAATTTTTTCATAATCTAAAACTGGAAATAAATAAATTGCTGATTGCCCTCAAATTTTCCGAGCAAAAATATGATCAGTACAAGGCCATAGTAAAATCCCCATCGGATAACCGGAGATTTCCTATTTATGAAATCAACCAAAGACAGATTTTTCTGCAAATATTCAACTCCAAACAAAATGAATAAGGCAATCAATGCAAAAAGAATATCCATCATGTTTTTTGCTGATAGATATAAAGCGGTAGTTCCGTGAACAGAGGTGATAAAATGGCTTACTATATACCAGCCATCCTGAACGCTTCTGGCCCTGAAAAATACCCATGTTGTACAAATAAGCAGAAAGGTAACCAGTTGGCACAAGATCGAATAAGCTGGCTTAAGTCCTGATGATACGATACTTTCTATTTTACCTCTGAATTTTTTTGTTGAAATATCAATGATCTGATAAACCCCGTTTAAACCTCCCCAAACAATATACGTCCAGTTAGCCCCATGCCATAAACCGCTAATTAAAAAGGTAATTAACAAATTAAGGTAACGTCGGCTCATTTTTACCCTGCTGCCGCCCAATGGAATATAAAGGTAGTCTCTGAACCAGGTAGAAAGTGAGATATGCCATCTTTGCCAGAATTCAACTATTGATTTTGCTGAATATGGTTTGTTAAAGTTTCTCATTAAATCAAATCCCATCACCCTGGCTGCTCCTATCGCTATATCTGAATACCCTGAAAAATCGCAATAAATTTGAAAAGCAAAGAAGATGGTTGATAAAATAAGCGGAAAACCCTGGTAACGGTGAGGATCGCTGTATGCCTGGTTAACCAGGTCGGCCAAACGGTCACTGATAACAATCTTTTTAAAAAATCCCCAGGTCATAAGTTTTAAGCCATTCGTTACATTATCATAACTAAATTTGTGCTTTTCATAAAACTGATGTAATATGTTTTGCGGTCTTTCTATAGGACCTGCTACTAGCTGCGGATAAAACATTACATACAATGAATAAATGCCAAAATTTCTTTCGGCCTTTTGGTTACCCCGATATACTTCAATGGTGTAACTCATTGCCTGGAATGTATGGAATGAAAGGCCGATAGGTAGTAAAATGGAAAGATTTGGAATGTGGTTTACATAGCCAAGATCATTTAACAACAAGGACAGATTATCATTTAAAAAATTGTAGTATTTAAAAATACACAGTACGCCTATATTGGCTACCAAACTACATATCAGAAATAATTTCCTTTTTTTTCCTGACGATAATTCAATGTATATACCTGCAAAGTAGTCTATAACAATGGTGAACCCTAATATTAAGATGTAAATGGGTAAAAATGCCATGTAAAAATAGCAGCTGGCTATTAGTAGCAAAAACCATCTTAATTTGTGCGGAATTATAAAGTATAATGTTGTTACAACTATGAAAAAGTATACAAAATGTAAGGAGTTGAATAGCATAATGAAATTTATCTATAGGGGCCTAGAGTTAAATTGTTTGTGTCATTTATTTGAGTTGGCGGTAGTATTAAACTGTAAGCTCAACAAAATATAATTTTTCATGGAAACCAGATCCTCCATAAGGATTTTTGTTTCTTGAAGAAAGAAGTTTAGTATTGAATTAATAAGCGTTAAGATTTTAAACAATTACAAAAATTAAGTCAATTAAATTTTCTTTTTTTTATGGTGTAAAAATGCATCTAAAATGTTTATTTTGTAAAATAAAAATCATTTTTTTTTAAAATTTTTATCAAAAGTGGTTATGAATTGAAAAAAATAATGCTTTTAGCCATATTATTTAATAATTAACATGTGGGTTTTAACATAGCAAATGGGCCAATTATTTTAATAAATATTGGTATTTTTTTAACCTTTAAAAGCAGCTTGCAATCATAAATCTAACCATAAATTAAATACTCATTATCAGTAATAGCTGGTTGCACTGCACTGGCTTTTGCTAATTTTACACTGTTTCAAAATAATATATGGATAAAAAAAACATTCTTCTCATTAGTCATAATTTTTCCCCCGAGCCTACTGGTATTGGAAGATACAATGGTGAGATGATGGATTGGTTAGCCCGGGAAGGTTATAATTGTACTGTAGTAACTACCTTTCCTTATTATCCATATTGGAAAGTTCAACCACCTTATAAAAACGTGTGGTATAAAAAAGAAGTTGTTGCATACCCGGAAAGTAATTCTACTCTAACTATTTATCGTTGTCCTTCTTACGTACCCGCCGATCCAACAGGTAAGAAAAGGATCATTCAGGATTTTTCCTTTTGGAGCTCGATGCTATGGAAGATTTTTCAGCTTATTTTAAACAGGAAAAAATATGATCTTATCATTACCATCGCCCCTCCCTTCCATTTGGCATATTTAGGTTTGCTACTTAGAAAATTTAATGGAGGTAAACTATTATATCATATTCAGGATCTTCAAATAGAGGCTGCGCAGGACCTTAATATGATCTCAAGTAAAAGGTTATTTAACTGGATATTTAAGGTCGAGAAGAAAATATTATTAAAAGCCGACTATGTGAGCAGCATTTCTGAAGGCATGCTCAATAAAATCAGAGCCAAAATTGATAAAGATGTTTTGTTTTTTCCTAATTGGGTGGATACCTCATTATTTTACCCTTTACCATCAAGGCACTTATTAAAAGAGAAGTGGGGGTATAAGGAAAGCGATACAGTTTGCCTTTACTCTGGTGCCATAGGCGAAAAACAAGGACTTGAAATTATACTAAACGTTGCCGGATTATTGCAAAATTCCCCAGACATCAAATTTATTATTTGCGGATCGGGGCCATACAAAGAGAAATTGGTTGAGATAGCCACCCAGAATAAACTAACAAATATTCAGTTTTTACCGGTGCAGGAGAAAGAGGTATTTAATGAGTTCTTAAATATGGCGGATGTGCACCTGATATTACAAAAGAGCGAAGCAAGCGATTTGGTAATGCCGTCAAAACTTACAACCATATTGGCTGTTGGTGGTGTGAGCTTGATCACTTCTGCCCGCGGTACGTCATTATACAATGTTGTTAATAATTATAATGTGGGCTATGTTGTTGAACCTGGTAATGACGAACTTTTGGCCGACGCCATTCAGAAGATAAATACAGAAAGCGATATAGAAACAAAAAGGAATAATGCCCGCGATTACGCTTTAAAATACCTGAATATCGATAATGTAATGAATAGCCTTACAAAACAATTAAAATGCCTGGAATTGTAAATATTTCAATAAAATAGTAATTTTGTTGTTATATTGCAATGTTTTTATTGGTAAATATACTAATTGTAAAATTTAAAAACTTTTCAATATAAATGCTGTTAACGCTTACAATTAAGCCACTGCTATATTAACTCTATGAAGAAAATTGCACTTATTACAGGTATAACCGGACAGGACGGAGCCTATTTAACAGAATTGCTGCTATCAAAAGGCTATGAGGTTCATGGTATCAAACGTCGTAGCTCATTGTTTAATACCGACAGAATTGATCATTTATATCAGGATCCGCATGATTCTGAACTTAAATTGATCTTGCATTATGGTGATTTAAGTGATTCAACCAACCTGATACGTATTATTCAACAGGTACAGCCTGATGAAATTTACAATTTAGGAGCCATGTCACACGTTAAGGTAAGCTTTGATACGCCAGAATATACCGCTAATGCCGATGGTATAGGCACATTGCGTTTATTAGAAGCGATCCGCATTTTAGGTTTAGAAAAGAAAACTAAAATCTATCAGGCATCTACATCAGAGCTATATGGTTTGGTACAAGCTGTTCCGCAATCAGAAACTACTCCTTTTTACCCGCGCTCGCCATACGCAGTTGCCAAAATGTATGCCTACTGGATCACCGTAAACTATCGCGAAGCTTACGGCATTTATGCATGTAATGGTATATTGTTTAACCATGAAAGCCCTTTGCGTGGCGAAACATTTGTAACGCGTAAAATTACACGCGCAACAGCTAAAATAGCCATGGGGTTACAAGATAAATTATTCTTAGGTAATCTTGATGCGCAAAGAGATTGGGGACATGCTAAAGATTACGTGGAGGCTATGTATCTGATCCTGCAACAAGATACTCCTGAAGATTATGTTATAGCCACAGGTGTAACTACCCGGGTGCGTGAATTTGTAAGATTAGCATTTGCTGAAGTAGGTATTGCTGTTGAATTTAAGGGAGAAGGCGTGGATGAAAAAGGATATGTGGTAAGCTGCTCAAACCCTGATTTTCAAATTGAAATTGGTAAGGAAGTGGTTGCCGTTGATGAGAAGTATTTCAGACCTACCGAGGTTGATCTGCTTATAGGTGATCCAACCAAATCAAAAACCAAATTGGGCTGGAAGCCTAAATATGACCTGCAAGGCTTAGTAAAAGAAATGGTTGCATCGGATGTGGAACTTTTCCAAAGAGAAAAATTACTAAAAGATTCAGGTTATGTTATTAAAAACCAGTTTGAATAATTGTAATGGATAAAGCTTCCAAAATATATATAGCCGGCCATAAAGGAATGGTTGGGTCGGCCATACATCGCAAATTACTCAAAGAAGGTTTCTCCAATATTATTACCCGCAATTCTGCTGATCTTGATTTACGGGATCAACAGGAGGTTGCTGCTTTTTTTGCAAGCGAAAAACCCGACTATGTGTTTTTAGCAGCTGCCAAAGTTGGTGGTATTGTAGCTAATAATACCTACCGGGCCGATTTCTTGTACGAAAACCTGCAGATACAAAACAATGTTATCCATAATTCGTACCTAAACGGAGTAAAAAAACTGATGTTCCTAGGGTCAAGTTGTATTTATCCTAAACTTGCTCCCCAACCATTAAAGGAAGAATATCTGCTTACCGGGCTGCTTGAGCCAACTAATGAGCCCTATGCAATTGCCAAAATTGCTGGTATAAAAATGTGCGATGCATACAGAGATCAATACGGATGTAATTTTATATCGGTAATGCCTACAAATCTTTACGGATATAATGATAATTATCACCCGCAAAATTCACATGTATTACCGGCTCTTATACGCAGATTTGACGAGGCCAAAAATCAACAATTACCCGAAGTGGTTATCTGGGGAACAGGATCGCCAAAGCGAGAGTTTTTATTTGCAGACGACCTGGCAGAGGCTTGCTTTTACCTGATGCAGAATTACGACGAGCAAGGTTTGGTGAATATTGGTACAGGAGAGGATCTTTCTATTAAAGATTTGGCACTCCTCATCAAAAAAATAGTAGGTTATGAAGGTAATATATCTTTTGATACCTCAAAACCAGATGGAACTCCGCGTAAGTTGATGGATGTAACAAAATTACACAGCAAGGGGTGGAAACATAAAATTGAATTAGAAGAAGGAATAGCTTTAGCTTATAAAGATTATTTGACAAAAAATAATTAATGTTTTGTTATTTATTTGAGTTAGTATTACTATTACAATCAAATAAACAATCAATACACATAATTTCGTAAATATATGACCGAGGTAACCAAGATTTGTTGCATAGGCGCTGGGTATGTTGGCGGCCCAACAATGGCAGTAATTGCAAAAAAATGTCCTCATATTCAAGTTACAGTAGTAGATCTTAATGAAGCACGAATTGCTGCCTGGAATGATAAGGATACCAACAATATACCTATTTATGAACCAGGTTTAAGTGAGGTTGTAGCTGAAGCGAGAGGTCGCAATTTATTTTTCTCTACCGAAGTTGATAAAGCCATTCATGAGGCGCAGATGATATTTATATCTGTTAATACACCAACTAAAACTTATGGAGCAGGTAAAGGACAAGCTGCCGATTTGAAGTGGATTGAGCTTTGTGCCAGGCAAATTGCCAGTGTCGCAAAAGATAACAAGATCATCGTTGAAAAATCTACCCTGCCTGTTAGAACTGCCAGTGCCATAAAGGATATTCTTACCCATACAGGAAATAACGTTCAGTTTCAAATACTGTCAAACCCAGAGTTTCTTGCCGAGGGAACAGCGATAGAGGACCTGGATGCCCCAGATCGTGTACTAATTGGTGGTGACAGTACACCTGAGGGTAAAATGGCTGTGCAGGCATTGGTTGATGTATATGCTAATTGGATACCAAAGGAGCGTATATTAACTACTAACGTTTGGTCATCAGAATTATCAAAACTAACTGCAAACGCGTTTTTAGCACAACGGGTATCATCAATTAATTCACTTACCGAAATTTGCGAACAAACAGAGGCAGATATTAATGAGGTTGCGCGTGCAATTGGAACGGATAGCAGAATTGGTTCTAAGTTTTTAAAAGCCTCAGTAGGGTTTGGTGGGTCTTGTTTCCAAAAAGATATTCTAAATCTTGTTTATATAGCTCGTAGCTATGGCTTACAGGAAGTAGCTGATTATTGGGAGCAGGTAATTATTATGAATGATCACCAAAAAAGGCGATTTGCAAACCAGATCATTAAAAACCTGTACAACACGGTTAACGGCAAAAAAATAACATTTTTGGGCTGGGCGTTTAAAAAAGACACCAACGATACCCGTGAATCGGCGGCTATTTATGTGGCCGATCACTTATTACACGAACAAGCAGATATTGCTGTTTATGATCCAAAAGTTCCCGAAAGCCAGGTATATGCCGATCTGGATTACTTGCGTAGCCGGGAGCAGGAGGAGAATAAAAAAGGAGTTAACGTTTTCAAAGATCCTTATGAAGCCTGCAAAGGTTCGCATGCTATTGCTGTTTTAACAGAGTGGGATGAATTTAAAGGTTACGACTGGCAAAGGATCTATGACAATATGTTAAAACCAGCTAAAATATTTGACGGAAGGAATTTACTTGACGCCGATAAATTAAGGGCCATTGGATTCCAGGTAAGGTCAATAGGTACTAATGTTTTGGAAAAGTGATCTATTGTACCTGAAGAAGTTTAAGTTTAGAGGCAGTTGCGAAATTCGTAACTGCTTTTTTATTCTGTACTTTTGACCCTGATATTTGTACTCAACATATATTACATGTTATTAATCCCCCTTTTTACCATATGAATAAAAACAATTATGCGATCATCATGGCAGGCGGCATCGGGAGCCGTTTTTGGCCCATAAGCCGGTCATCGCATCCCAAACAATTTATAGATATCCTGGGCACGGGCAAAACCCTGATCCAAAATACATACGAACGTTTTCTGAAAGTATGCCCCAAAGAAAACATCTACGTGGTGACCAACGAGAATTATACCAAACTGGTGAAACAACAATTACCGGAAATGGCCGATGGGCAAATCCTGACCGAACCGGTGATGCGCAATACGGCACCTTGCGTGGCTTATGGCTGTTTCAAGATTGAAAGCCTGAACCCCGAGGCGGTTATCGTGGTAGCCCCCTCAGATCAGCAGATCCTGGATGAGGAAGCGTTTGTGACAGCGATTGAAAAATCACTGGAGACTGCAGCCTCAACCGATAGTTTGATCACCCTTGGGATTAAGCCATCGCGCCCGGATACAGGTTACGGATATATCCAGTATACCGACCAGGCCATTAACCAGGATTTTCATAAAGTAAAAACGTTTACCGAAAAACCCACGCTGGAAATAGCCAAAACGTTTATCCAGAGCGGCGACTTCCTATGGAACGCGGGCATCTTTGTATGGTCGGCTCAAGCCATTGTTAAAGCTTTTGGTCGTCATTTGCCAGAGATGCATGAGATCTTCGCGGAAGCACGTCCGGTGTACAATACCGGGGACGAGAAGAGCTATGTGCACAAAGCTTATCAGCAATGTATCAATATCTCTATCGATTACGGGATCATGGAAAAGGCGGATAATGTGTATGTACTGCCATCGGCCTTTGGCTGGAGTGATCTGGGCACCTGGGCCTCGATCTATGACCTGGCCGAGAAAGATTATGTGGGCAACGTGGTAATCCCGTCAGAAAAAGTGATCATGTATGATTCATCCAACTGCATGGTAAATGTACCGGGCGAGAAACTGGTGATATTACAGGGCTTGCATGATTTTATCGTGGTAGAATCTAACAACACGCTGTTGATTTGCCCGCGCGATCAGGAACAGAATGTAAAACAGGTAGTGGCCGATGTGAAAGCCAAATTCGGTACTAAGTTTATTTAACGTGCAGTCTTGTTCATTTTTGAATAATAGATTACAACTTTAAAATATGTAATAGCTTTGTATATCCGGTCGTTATCGGTACAAAATATTTAATAAATATATGACTATCACCCCAACCCCGATTGAAGGGCTTATTGTTTTAACCCCCCGTATTTTTAATGATGATAGGGGCTATTTTTTCGAATCCTTTAATGAAAAAGTATTTATTGATGCGATTGGATCGAAAATTCAATTTGTTCAGGATAATGAATCATTCTCAATAAAAGGGGTACTGCGTGGGCTGCATCTGCAAAAAGGAGAACATGCGCAGTCAAAGCTGGTGAGGGTAACGCAAGGGGAGGTATTAGATGTAGCGGTTGATCTGCGTAAAAATTCGTCAACATATGGCCAGCACCATAGCGTATTATTAACAGCAGATAATCATAAACAGTTTTTCATACCGAAGGGCTTTGCTCACGGTTTTGTTGTATTAAGCGATACCGCCATTTTTCAATACAAATGTGATAACTTTTATAATACACAAGCCGAAGGTGGCCTGAACTACGCCGATCCTGCTTTAAATATCAATTGGCAGTTGGGTAATGATGAATTGATAGTTGCGGATAAAGACAACCAATTACCCTTTTTAAAGGAGCTTACTGATCTGGGATTTTAATAATAAACAAACACAACTATGCAAAACATTGTGGTTTTCGGAGCGTCCGGACAACTGGGACAATGCCTCAAAAAGGTTTCGGCCGAAAAAGGTATAAGTACCATTATTTTTCCTCCTGAAACAGAAGCTAATATCCTGGATACAGATGCTATATCAAAAGTATTTGAACAATACAGACCGGCCTATGTCATTAACTGTGCTGCTTACACAGCCGTTGATAAAGCAGAGGATGATGTGGATATGGCCCGCAAAATAAACAGGACCGGGGCAGCCAATCTGGCTCAGGCTTGTAAGCAATACGGTGCCATATTGGTTCATACCTCAACAGATTTTGTTTTTAAGGGTGATAAACCCTATCCGCTTGTTGAAACAGATATAGCTGACCCGATAAGCATATATGGTCTTACCAAATTAGAAGGCGAGCAGGATGTTGTCCGTATATTACCACAGCACTTTATCTTGCGCACCAGTTGGTTGTATTCGGAATATGGTAATAATTTTGTGAAAACAATGCTCAAATTAGGGGCGGAGCGCGACGAATTGAAGATCATTGCCGACCAGATAGGTACGCCTACGTATGCTATTGATCTGGCAGTCGTTATATTGGATATCATTACATCGGGCAGTGAAAGCTTTGGCATTTATCATTATAGTAATGAAGGGGTAACCTCATGGTATGATTTTGCCAAAGGAATATTTGACCTGTCCGGAACCCAGGTAAAAACATATCCCATACGCACCAGCGAGTATCCTACACGGGCCACCCGTCCAGCATTTTCGGTAATGGATAAGGCGAAGATCAAAGCTACTTTTAATATCCAGATACCTTATTGGAGAGACAGTCTGATAACTTGTTTAGAAAGACTGTGCCCCCCAGCCCCCTGAAGGGGGAGCTTTTTATTGGCATCATAAAAACAAAGTCCTGGTTTCTCAAAAGAAAGCAGGACTTTGTTTTTGAATGACTACTCCATTTTGTTAAAAAGTGGGTTTACATGGTTTACACTTTTTAGGGTTAACATGGGTTTATATAATTGATAATCAAGTAATTATATATTTTTGTGTCCAAAAAGTGTAAACCCACTTTTTGGAAAAAATGCCCAATAAAATAGCGGGCTAAACTAATATTGTTCCCGCGGCTACCGTTTCGTTAGTGGCCTCGTCAACCAATATCAGTGAGCCTGTGATGCGATTTTTGCGATACTCGTCAAATACAACAGGTTGGGTGGTACGCAAGCGTACGCGTGCCATCTCGTTCATTTTGATATCACCTGCATTTTCCAGCTTTTCCATTGTATTGATGTCCAGTTTATAGCTTACCTCTTTAATAATAGCCATTACCTCACGGGTAGTGGTTTTTAAGTGGTATTTGGCACCGGGACGCGGGCCTTTAGCGGCCATCCAGCAAAGCATCACCTCCAGATCCTGGCTTACTTCGGGTTCACTGTCGTCCTTAACAATCATATCCCCGCGACTGATATCAATATCATCTTCCAGGGTAATAGATACGGACATCGGTGCAAAAGCCTCTTCAACCGGGCCCGAGTAAGTATCGATAGATCTGATAGCTGATGTTAAACCCGATGGCAGAACAGTAATCTTGTCGCCCGGTTTGAAAATACCGCCGGCAATACGACCGGCATAACCACGGTAGTCGTGATATTCAGCCGCGTGCGGGCGTATTACTGTTTGTACAGGGAAACGCGCATCGGAGTGGTTCTCATCGCTGCCTATGTGGATAGTTTCCAGCGTATGCAGCAGGCTCTCGCCTTTATACCAGGGCATGTTTACCGAATCGTTCACCACGTTGTCTCCTTCCAGTGCGCTGATAGGTACATAACGGATGTCGGTAACATCTATTTTCGCCGCAAAATCCTCGTATTGTTCAACTACTTTATTGAATGCTTCTTCAGAATAATCAACCAGATCCATTTTATTGATACATACAATAATATGGGGGATCTTTAATAACGACGCGATGAACGAGTGCCTGCATGTTTGCTCCACAACGCCTTTGCGGGCATCTATCAGCACTAAGGCTAAATTAGCTGTAGATGCGCCGGTAACCATATTGCGGGTATATTGGATATGCCCCGGGGTATCGGCAATAATAAATTTACGTTTTGGGGTGGCAAAATAACGGTAGGCAACGTCGATAGTAATGCCTTGTTCTCTTTCAGACCGTAAACCATCGGTAAGTAAAGAGAGATCGATATGCTGCAAGCCTTTCCGTTCGCTCGATTGTTTTACGGCCGCCATCTGATCTTCAAAGATCGATTTTGAATCGTATAATAACCTGCCAATCAATGTGCTTTTCCCATCATCTACACTGCCTGCTGTTGTAAAACGTAATAGTTCCATTTTTTATGTGGTGGTTAGTATCGAGTAATTAGTATCAAGTATCAAGACAGCTTCACAAAGTGAAATAAACCTTTTTAAGGCTCTTGATACTAGCTACTTAATACTGAAATTAAAAATAACCTTGTTTTTTTCTGTCTTCCATTGATGTATCAGAGCGTTTATCATCGCTTCTGTTACCACGTTCGGTGCTGCGGGTGGCCGAAACCTCTGCTACAATTTTCTCCAGGGTATCCGCATCCGATTCAATGCCACCGGTTATGGTGATATCGCCTAAAGTTCGGAAACGCATCAACTTGTTCTCTACCTTTTCGCCATCACGCAATACTAAAAACTCGGATGCCGGCAGCCAGGTACCATCACGGTAAACGGCTTCACGGTTATGTGCAAAGTAAAGGGAAGGGATAGCGATATTTTCCTGCAGGATGTAATTCCAGATGTCCATTTCTGTCCAGTTACTGATCGGAAATACCCTGAAATGCTCGCCCATGCGCTTGCGGCCATTGAAAATATTCCAAAGCTCGGGGCGTTGGTTTTTGGGATCCCACTGGCCAAACTCATCGCGGTGCGAAAAGAAACGCTCTTTTGAACGTGCTTTTTCCTCGTCACGTCTTGCGCCGCCGATAGCCGCGTCGATCTTGTGGCTCTCGATGGTATCCAGTAAGGAAACTATCTGTAGTTCATTTCTGCTCGCGTTTATGCCGCTCTCTTCAACGGCCCTCCCTTTATCAATAGCTTCCTGTACCGATCCAACGATGAGCTGTACACCCAGGTCGGCCACCAGGCTATCCCGGAATGCCATAGTTTCTGGAAAGTTATGCCCGGTATCAATATGGATAAGGGGCATAGGTATTTTGGCAGGCCAAAAAGCTTTACGGGCCAGATGAGTTACCACAATGGAATCTTTTCCGCCGGAGAACAATATGGCAGGGCGATCAAACTGGGCTACAACTTCACGAATAACGTATATAGCCTCTGATTCTAATTCCTGCAGATGAGTAAGATAATATTTATGCATTTTAAAACGAAAACCCGCTAAATCCACCTAAATAGTAGTATTTGGCAATCAAACTGCAATATTAGCAAATTATGCTCATTTTATCGCTATCTAATGTATTTTAAACCTGAAATTTAACACCATTTTATGAAACCGGAAAAGAGAGATAAAATCTAAAGAAATTCTTACAAGTACTAGAAATATGATCAATATGTTATTAGTGTATTAAACTAAATGTGATTAAACGGGAATAATAATATTCTACCGTTAAAATATGTTATATATGGCAACCTACGTGTAGGTTATGCGTAAAAAATAATTACTTTTAAAAATCTATAACACAATCAGTCTAATGAAAGGAATTATTTTAGCGGGTGGGTCAGGTACCAGGCTTTATCCAATTACCAGGGCGATAAGTAAACAGTTGATGCCTATTTATGATAAACCCATGATCTATTACCCTTTGTCGGTTTTAATGCAGGCCGATATCAAGGAAATACTCATCATTACTACTCCCGAAGATAATGAAGGCTTTAAACGCCTGCTGGGTGATGGCGCTGAATTGGGCTGTAAATTTGAATACGCCATACAGGAAAAGCCTAATGGCCTGGCACAAGCCTTTGTCATAGGCGAAAAATTCATTGGAAATGATAAAGTAGCACTGATTCTGGGTGATAACATATTTTATGGAACAGGTTTTAGTGAATTGATACGCAGCTTTAACAATGTGGATGGTGCTGCCATTTTTGCCTATCATGTGGCCGACCCGGAAAGATATGGTGTAGTTGAGTTTGATGCGGATTTTAAAGCATTATCTATCGAAGAAAAACCAACTCAACCCAAATCAAAGTTCGCCGTACCGGGATTGTATTTTTATGATAACAGTGTTATCCAGATAGCTAAGGATCTTAAGCCTTCGCCACGTGGAGAATATGAAATTACTGATGTAAATAAATATTATCTGGAGCAGGGTAATTTGCACGTAGGGGTGATGGATAAAGGTACAGCCTGGCTGGATACCGGCACTTTCGATTCTTTAAGCGATGCTACAGAGTATGTACGTGTGATTGAAAAACGCCAGTCGACCAAAATTGGTTGTATTGAAGAGGTAGCTTACCGTCGTGGGTTTATTGACGATGCACAGCTAAAGGTATTGGTTGCTAAATATATTAAGAGCGGTTACGGGGCTTATTTGCAAAGTTTACTATCGTAGTTTCTCTCAAGCTTATATCGTATTTACAACATTGATCATTTGACTGATCAAATCGGGATCACTGGCCTGAAACCAATGGATGGAGCTGTCTTTACGGAACCAGGTGAGTTGTCTTTTGGCGAATCGCCTGGTATTTTGTTTGATCATTTCAACGGCTTTTTCCAGGCTGGTTTTACCATCAAAATAATCAAACAGTTCGGTATAGCCTACGGTGTTGAGCGCGTTGAACCGGCGGGAAGGGAGTAATGCCTCTGCTTCTGCTAACAAGCCCTGTTGTATCATCAGATCAACCCGTTGATTAATACGATCGTACAATATTTCGCGGGGCAGGTTGAGCGCCAGTTTGATGATATCGAATGGTCGTTTGTTTACGATAGCTTGCCTGTACGATGAAAAAGGTTTGCCCGAACTTTCAAAAACTTCCAACGCCCTGATAATACGTTGAGGGTTGCTCAGGTCAACTTCATTGTAGTAATCGGGGTCGGCCGCTAATAATTTCTGTTGTAGGTGAGTGATGCCTTGTTCTTCCAATTCCTGATTGAGCCTTTCGCGGATAACCGGATCGGCCGTTGGCAGATCGTCAAAGCCCTCACATATCGCTTTAATATATAAACCCGAACCTCCGGCCAAGATCACGCGGTCATGCGTTTTAAATAGCTCATCCAACAAAGCCAGTCCTTGCTTTTCAAAATCGCCAACAGAAAATGGTTCGGTTATAGAATGCGAATCGATGAAATAATGCTTTACAGCTGTTAATTCCTGCTCGTTGGGTTTGGCTGTGCCAATACTCATTTCCCTGAAAAACTGCCTGGAATCGGCAGATACCACCACCGTATTGTAATGCCTGGCCAATTCAATAGCAGCGGCGGTTTTACCTACGGCTGTTGGGCCTGCAACTACAATAAGAGTTTTGGTAGGATGGTGTGGCATGAGATAAATTGTCAATAAAAAAAATTGTCATTCTGAGCGGAGCGAAGAATCTATTCGGTAACAGATCCTTCGTTCCTCAGGATGACAAATTTGTAAAATAACATACATTGCCTCGTTCCTCGCAATGACGTATCTGTATAGTATTATTTTATTAAATCGCTATTAATAATCATCACCACCACCACGATGCGGACGGTCTTCTTCATCAAAGCCTTCATCATCGGCAAACTCGTTCCCAAATTCATCTTCTTCCTCCTCCTCGGCTTCGTGTTTTTCTTCCGGCAGGTCATCAACCTCGGTATCTGTTACTTCCGAAAAGTCTTCTGCATCTTCGGGGTTAAAGGTCATCTCATTCAGGAAGTCGAAATCTTCGTTAGTAGGTGGTATAATGGTTGGGTTAAATACATTACCGAATTGTTTTGGTGCTTCGCCAACAGATTTTATAACGGCAGGATAAGTGGTGCCGGGTGTTTCGTCCAGAATGATCTTCATCAGTTCGACGTGAAAATCAAAAGGACGGTCGAAATTAAAAGTATAGTAAAATTTTTGATGCGGATCATCAATAAAACTCAGCAGTTTTACATTGCTCATTAATGATACGCCACGGTCTATCCTTTTTTGATTAGGTAAATAAGTAATTTCTTCACCTTTTGTCCATTGGTCATTACTGATATAAAAGGAAGATGAAAACTCGGGATTGTAACCGGTTGACTGGTGTATTGCGCGGTGGAGATCCTCGAAGGTTTGATTTGATTTTACATCAATCTCTCTCATTACATCATCATAATCTTCGAAAGTTACCCTGAACCTGTATAGTGCCATTGTTTTTGTGAATTTTGGGGACAAAAATAATCTTTTAATTCAATTTTGTGTCTGCCACAACTTTTAAGCCAATTTCTAAACCTTTGCTTATTGTAAAATTTAAAGCCGCTTCGCGGTTGTTGGGAATTTCGCCTTCCAGTATGGCTTCACGTATCTGATTTTTGATAATTCCTACCTCACGGCCCTCCTGAAGGCCAAAAAGTTGCATAATATCGTTACCGGTAACAGGTGGTTGCCAGTTTCTGATGCTGTCTCGTTCTTCAACATCTTTTAATTTTTGTTGAACTAACTCAAAATTGTTACGATACTTTTTAACCTTATATTCGTTTTTGGTGGTAATGTCTGCTTTACACAACAACATCAGGCCTTCAATATCATCTCCAGCCTCAAAAAGTAACCGTCGAACGGCCGAATCGGTAACGATGGATTGTGATAATACAATGGGGCGTAAATGAAGCTGCACCAGTTTTTGCACTTGCTTCATTTTTTCGTTAAGCGGCAATTTTAACTGGGCAAATATTTTAGGTACCATGCGGGCGCCACGGTCTTCGTGACCATGAAAGGTCCAGCCGTGGCCGGGTTCAAAACGTTTGGTAGCTGGTTTGGCAATGTCATGTAGTATGGCAGCCCAGCGCAGCCAAAGGTCGGTTGTGGTTTCGCAAATATTATCTAATACCTGCAGGGTATGATAAAAATTGTCTTTATGGCCTTTGCCATCTATATAGTCAACCCCGTACAGGTTGGTCATCTGCGGGAATATTTTATGCAGCAGGCCGGTATCAAATAAATAGTTGAAACCAATGGAAGGTACCGGCGACAGGATGATCTTGTTCAACTCGTCGGTGATACGCTCCTGCGATATGATGCTGATACGATCGGCATTGTTCCTGATCGCTTCTACGGCTATATCATCTATCCGGAAATTAAGCTGTGTAGCAAACCTGATAGCACGCATCATGCGCAGCGGATCATCAGAAAAAGTTTCGTTGGGGTTAAGCGGTGTCCGGATCAGTTTGCGTTCCAGATCGACTAGGCCGTTAAACGGATCGAGCAGTTCGCCAAAAGTATCAGGATGCAGCGAAATAGCCAACGCGTTGATGGTAAAATCACGGCGTTTCTGATCATCCTCCAATGTGCCGTCCTCTACGATGGGTTTCCTGGAATCGCGGCGGTACGATTCTTTGCGGGCACCTACAAATTCCACTTCCAGATCCTGGTATTTAAGTGACGCGGTGCCGAAGTTTTTATACACGGCTACCTTTACTTTTAATTTGGCCGCCACGGCTTCGGCAAAAGCGATACCATTGCCTATAATAACAATATCAATATCTTTTGAAGGGCGTTTAAGGAAAATATCGCGTACAAAGCCACCAATAGCGTAAACCTGCAGATTGTGCTGTGCTGCAAGTTTTGATATTATAGAAAATACGGAATGCTGAAGGTGGGCTTTCATGTAGCTTAATAAAATTCTGAGTTCTAAAATCTAAATTCTAAAACGAAGGTCAAAGGTAATGGTAAATCCTAAGTTCTAAAAACATAAAAAGAATCAGGAGTCAAGAGCCAGGAATCAAGACACAAAAGGCATAGTTATTTTTCTTGATTCTTGACTCTTATCTCTTGCCTCTATTTCCTACCTACGTAGAAACTCAAACGTACCATCGGGAGCCAGTTTCATAATGGTTGATGGGTTTTTGATCTCTTTGCTGTGCTGATCAATATCAACCACATAGTCAACACCATCAACGATCTCCTGGTCTATCTGCGAAAAATATTGCGGAGATGGCTTGCCGCTGATATTGGCCGATGTTGATACCAGCGGTTTACGCAGCCGCTGTATCAATTGCTGGCAAAACTGGTGACTGGTTACCCTGATACCCACGCTGCCATCGGGAGCTATTAAAGCCGGTGAAATATTTTTGGCGCCCGGCATAACCAGGGTCAAAGGGTTTTCGGCATATTCAATCAGGTCATAAGCCAGGGCATTAACCTCCTGTACATAGCTTTCCAGTTTGTTTTCGGTATCCAGCAAAATGATCATGCTTTTGGCTTCATCGCGTTGTTTCAGGCGATATATTTTTTGTACGGCTTCGGTATTGGTGGCATCGCAGCCAATACCCCAAATGGTATCGGTAGGGTACAGGATAATGCCGCCTTCCTGTACTATTTTTAGTGCTTTGGCAACTTCGTCTTTAAGCATGGTTGGTATATTTTATTAGAATCAAGAACCAAGAGTCAAGAATCAAGAAAACAGTTAAATGTTTTTTCCTCTTGGTTCTTGGCTCTTATATCTTAACTCTTGATTTAACGCGTTTATAATTTGCAATTCATCCAGCAGTTCCATACAACGCGGAACGCCATAAAGCTTGCAGGTATTGCGTACACAAGGTTCGCAGGTTAGTTTACCATAACGCAATACGGTTAAATTTTGTTTGTTATAAGGGGCCGTGTTATGCTCATTGCCTGCACCGAATAAGACGATAACAGGCGTACCCACACTGTTGGCCAAATGGGCAGGCCCCGAATCGGTAGTTAACATGGCCGAGCTTTGTGCCATCAGGCTGCATAAACCAGGCAGATCAGTTTTGCCGGCATAGTTTTCTAATCTCTCCGGGTTTTCAGCACCGGTAATAAGCTGTGTTACAAAATCGGCCTCTTTAGCTGCACCGATTAACCCAAAGGTAATATCCGGAAAAGCAGCGGTTAATTTATTCAGCAGTGCCTGTCCTTTATCCAGCGGCATCCTGCGCGATGATGCTTCGGAATTAAAGTTGATGAGCAGCCGGTTGTTTTGTTTGGGTGCTGTTGCAGGAGCATTTAATGTTACTTGTTTATGAGGAATTGTTTTACCGGTAAATTGCTCCAGTAAGGATAGGTATTCGTCAACTCGGTGCAGGTTAGCAGGCTTTTTAAGGGAATTGGTGAGTAAAAAAAAGCCACCTTCTTTACCAAAGCCTACCCGCTTTTTTGCACCGGTTGCCCAGGCCATTACTAACGATGAAAGTGATTGAGGTAGATTAAAAAAGAGATCGTACTTATCTGCTTTCAGTTTTTTACCAAAACGGTAAACACCGCCAAGGCCACTAAATTCCCGTTTTGAAAAAGGATGGATTTGGGTTAAGCCCGGTATCAACGGGGCAATATTACTGAGATCTTTTTTGATGATCACATCGATCTGAGCATCAGGATAAAGCTGACCAACCGCGTTAACAAATGCGGTGCTCATCACCACATCGCCAAGCCAGTTGGGCAGCCTTATTAGTATTTTCATTTTATGTTGATTAGGTGAGTGGTTGATTAAGTGAATGGTTAATTAGTTAAATATTTAACATCTAACTACTCACTTAATCCAACATAATCAACCAATTACTAAACCGCTACGTTATTTTCTCTTAACGCGTCGTTCAATGATGTTTTTTTATCGGTTGATTCCTTGCGGGTGCCAATGATAAGGGCACAAGGTACCTGGTAATCGCCGGCAGGGAATTTTTTAGTGTATGAACCCGGAATAACTACCGAACGCGCCGGTACACGGCCTTTATATTCAACCGGAGTTGAACCAGTTACGTCGATGATCTTGGTTGACGCGGTTAAAACCACGTTGGCACCCAATACAGCCTCGCGCTCTACATGCACACCTTCAACCACAATAGCGCGTGAACCCAGGAAGCAGTTGTCTTCAATAATAACCGGGGCAGCTTGCAATGGTTCCAGTACACCACCAATACCAACACCACCGCTTAAGTGTACATGTTTGCCTATCTGCGCGCATGAACCTACAGTAGCCCAGGTATCAACCATGGTGCCTTCATCCACATAAGCGCCAATGTTTACATACGATGGCATCATGATAACACCTTTTGCCAGGTAAGCGCCATAGCGGGCAATACCGTGAGGTACCACACGAACGCCTTCGGCTTTATAATTGGTCTTCAGTTTCATTTTATCATGAAAAACAAAAGGGCCAACTTTAATTTCTTCCATCTGGCGGGTAGGGAAATACAGCACTACTGCTTTTTTAATCCACTCGTTCACATGCCAGCGTGAACCAATTGGTTCGGCCACACGGATCTCGCCTTTATCCAACCGCTCAATAACGGTTTCGATAGCGGTGGTATATTCATTATAGTTCAGCAGATTCCTGTCTTCCCAGGCATCTTCAATCAGTTTTTTAAGATCTTGCATTGGTAAAATTAAACTTTTGGCAAATTAAAGGAATTTTAGGGAGAATTGATTGAAATTAGGCGATTAGTCGCTAACCTTTTGAAACAGGAGCTAATTAAGCTAACGCTTTAGAATTTAAAGTTGAAGGGGAAGTCTGATTAATGAAGAAGAGGTTTTATCGGCTCAATATTTTCTTGGTCACAAATTCATCAAAAAAGTAAGTGCGGTAAGTGTTGCCAATGGATATTTCATATTTGCGGATGTTCACCGTATTATTATCAAAAGCGGTTATTTGATTGATATTAATGATATACGATTTGCTGATCCGGGCGAAAAGGTTTTGCGGTAACTGTTCATGAATGGTTTTAATATTCATAGCGGTGATGATCTTTTGATCTTCGGTTTGCATCACCACATAATCTTTAAGGCCTTCAATAAATAAGATATCTTTAAAATAGATCTTGATATATTTCCGGTCGGCTTTAACAAAAAAGTAGTCCTCCGCGATATTCTCAATTTTGCTGTTCGAATGATCGGCTTTTAAAATGTCCTGGTAAAACTGCGCTTTATTTACCGCTTTCAAAAAGCGTTCATGCCGTATGGGTTTAATGAGGTAATCAATGGCTTCAACCTCAAAGCCTTCCAATGCATATTCGGCATAAGCGGTAGTGAAAATAAGTAAAGTTTTGGAGGGGATCATTTTGGCAAATTCCATTCCGCTGAGGCCCGGCATCTGGATATCCAGGAAAATGAGATCGACCGGATTTTCGTTAATGAATTTTGCCGCAGCATTGGCACTTCCAAAACTATTGAGTAATTGTAGATTAGGAGTTTTATTGGCAAATAACTGAATGGCCTCCCGGGCTAAGGGCTCATCATCAACAATAATGCAATTCATAGGATAATTTTTAAGTCAACACGGAATTTATCTTTGTCGTCCTGGATCCGGAAAAAGTGTTTTTCCGGATAAAGCAATTCCAGTCTTCGCTTTACATTTCCCAGTCCTAACCCGCCATTACCATTACTGGTCACTTCGATCCGGGGTTTTGAATTAATGCAATTAAAATCGATCTCGTTGTGCTTTACTTTAAAAAATACGTGAATATAGGATGTTTTTTCGGCATCCATGTTATGTTTTACCGCATTTTCAACAAAGGTAATAAAAAGTGAGGGGGATACCTGTACGCCACTGATGTCGCCTTCTCTTGACATAATGAACTCAAAATTATCACGCCGTATTTTTTCGAGGTTTAAAAAATCTTCTAAAAAACGGATCTCAGCAGTAAGCAAAACCTTGTTCCGGGTACTGTCATAAAGCTGGTAACGGAGCAAATCGCTTAGCTTCATAACTACTTGCGAAGCCTTTTCGGGATTGGTTTGTGTTAATACGTTAACATTATTGAGCATGTTAAATAAAAAATGCGGATTGATCTGGTTTTTTAATTGTTCCAATTCGGCCTGTATAGTAACTGTTTCCAGATCATTGATCCGCTGATTAACAACGATGGAGTGCTGAAATAATTTAATAGCGGCAGAAGCCGCTATCAGGATCAGGAATATCAGCGTTATAAAAGTAAACAGAAGGATACTGGTGTTTTCGTTACTGGCTTTGTAGTGAAACTTAAAGTAAGGGTTGATCATATATTTTCCTGATACAAAAAATACCAGAGCCACGCCAAATAGTATCATTACCCATATAAAATATTTTACATAACTGGCATTAAATACAAAGCGGGGTATCAATACGTACATGTTGATGTAAAACAACAGCAACAGGATAAGAAAGAAGGTGATTTTTAAATAGGTGTTAACCGGTTCAATAAACGTATCCCTGGTGCTTGAAAATATGGCTCCAAGAAATAAAACCAGTGCGATATGCCTATAAATCCTATACTTTTTGCTGCTTAAAAACTGTATGAGCATATCATTATTTAACTCCTTTGTATCAGTTTCAGGTTTCATCGGATGTCTGATCATTTAAAAATAAATATTTTAAACAGGGTGTAAATTTTGTTTATACCAAATGTGTAAATTATTATACCAAATGTTGCTTTAATAATTTATTAATACGCATGATTTTTTTGCTTAACGCTTATATTTTTTAGTATGAGCGATAGTGCACTTCCTATAATTTATACTGGGTTTCGTATAAATTAAAATAGTTTAGTGGTAGATACGGATACCTTAGTGCTATATGCAAATGGCCAGATCTATCTTTACTGTTTTCATAACACTGACCACCATTACTGCCTACGCTCAAAAGAAGGCTACCATTAACGGAACTGTTAAGGATGCTGCCTCAGGTGAAACCTTAATAGGGGCTTCTGTTACCCTTCAGGAACTCCCGGCAGTTGGTACGGCAACCAATAATTATGGATTTTATTCGCTGGCTGTTGCAGAAGGGGAATATACTGTATTATTTACCTGTGTTGGATATAACCCTGTTACTCAAAAAATAGCTCTTCATAAAAACCAGGTTGTTAATATTTCCTTATCTGCCAAAAATGGGTTGAAAGAGGTTGTTGTAACAGGCAAGCGCTTGAGTAATGACAATGTAGTATCGCCCCAGATGGGTGTGGAGAAATTGAACATGTTGCAAATTAACCAGGTACCTGTATTGTTAGGCGAAAGGGATATTCTGAAAACGATAACCCTGCTGCCAGGTATTAAGTCGGCGGGCGAAGGGAATACCGGCTTTTATGTACGGGGCGGGGCATCAGATCAAAACCTCATTTTGCTGGATGAAGCCCCGATATATAACGCATCGCACTTACTGGGCTTTTTCTCTACGTTCAATTCAGATGCTATTAAGGATGTCAATATCTATAAAGGAGGGATGCCGGCCGAATATGGTGGCCGCTTATCTTCTGTATTGGATGTTAAGATGAATGATGGCAATGATAAAGATTTTGGCGGACAGGGTGGTATCGGTCTTATTTCTTCAAGGATCAAAATTGAAGGACCTATTGTAAAAGATAAAGGATCGTTCATGGTGAGCGCCCGCAGAACTTATGTTGATCTTTTTTTAAAACTCACAACAGATACCAGTATAAGGGGTAACTCACTATATTTTTATGATGTAAATGCCAAGGCCAATTGGCATTTTGATGATAAAAATGCCATTTATATTTCAGGTTATCTTGGGAAAGATGTTTTGGCCTTAAAAGATGTTTTAGGAACAAACTGGGGGAATAAAACCGGTACACTAAGGTTTAATCACATATTCAACAGCAAGCTGTTTTCCAACACTTCTGTAATTTACAGCAATTATAATTTTGTTGTACAGGGTCTTCAGGATAATGCGCGTTCATTTAAAGCTACCTCGCAAATTAATGATGTTAATTTAAAGGAGGATCTGCAATATTCCATTGGCTATCAACACACACTAAAATTTGGATTCAATATCCTGTACCATGATATCACCCCAGGGGATATCACTTCTCCTCAAAATTCAAGTTATAACAATAAACATGTTGAAAAAAGACATGGTTTTGAAAATGCCCTGTATGCAAGCGATGAATGGAATGTAAATAAGCATTTAACTTTCCTTTATGGTTTAAGACTAAGCGGATTGTTTTTACTAGGCCCCGGAACATTTAAAACCTATAACAATGCCGGTAATGTTACAAGCGCCAAAATATATAATTCCAGAACCGACCTGGTGAAAAAATACATCAACCTGGAACCACGTTTTACGGCAAATTATATCATAGACGATCAAAATTCAATAAAAGCTTCCTACAACCGTAATACCCAAAATATTCATTTGCTCAGTAATTCATCAAGTAATTCACCTACCTATTTGTATGTGATGAGCAGCAATAACATAAAGCCCGAAATAGCAGATCAGGTATCTACCGGCTACTTCAGGAATTTTGGTGATAATACTTTTGAATTTTCAACAGAAGTATATTATAAATGGATGCAGAACCAGATTGATTATAAAGATGGTGCCCAGCTTTTGGTTAATCAGGATGTGGAGTCGCTGCTTACTTACGGTACGGGCAGGGCTTATGGCATCGAATTGCTTTTGAAGAAAAAGTATGGCCGTTTCAATGGATGGATAGGTTATACTTTATCCCGAACCGAGCGCCGGTTTGATGCCATTAATAGTGGACATTACTTTCCCGCAAGGCAGGATCGTACGCATGATGTTTCTGTTGTTGGTATCTATCAGCTTAATAAACGCTGGTCTTTCTCAAGCACCTTTATTTATGGTACCGGGAATGCTGTTACTTACCCTACCGGAAAATACAGCTCGGGTGGGTTAACAACCTTTTCCTATACACAACGAAACGGGCGCCGTATGCCTTCATCCAACAGGCTAGATTTTGGCGCCACGCTCGAAGGGAAAGAACATAAAAAATATCACTCCAGCTGGACATTCAGTATTTACAACGTTTACGCGCACAGAGACCCATATAGTATAACATTCAGAGATAGTAAGACTGTACCTAATACTACCGAGGCGGTTGAGACAAGTCTTTTTCCAACACTCATCCCGTCGGTTACCTGGAATTTTAATTTTTAACCTAAAAACATGACCTATGAAAAATCCCCTTATTTATTTCATGTTATTTGCCTTTATCCTGGTCATTACTTCCTGCGATAAAGTGATCGATGTCAGGCTGGATAGTGAAACAGACAGGCTGGTTATTGAAGGAAACATTACCGATGTATTGGGTCCGCAAACCATAAAGCTTAATACTAATGTGGCTGTTTCCAATACCAATACCTACCCTCCGGTAACAGGAGCAATAGTTACCGTTACAGATCAGGGTGGCACTGTTTACAAATTTACCGAAGGGCCTGCCGGTACCTACACAACCCCTAAAATGGTTGGCGTTGCAGGGAATATTTATACCATGAACGTGGTTATCAATGGAAAAACCTATAAGGCCAGTTCTATAATGCCGCAACTGGTTGCATTAAAATCCATTTCATCTTCAGACAGCAGATTTAACAGTAGTGATGGTACGCGTAAAATAACAGTTCATTACCAGGATCCAAAGGGAGTGGCCAACCAGTATAACTTTCTGATGTATGTTAACGGTGCACGGGTAAAGCGGGTATTAGTAAATAATGACGATTTTACGGATGGAAACAGCGTGAGCTTTGATCTGATGGAAGATGATATTGGTATAAATCCGGGGGATAAAGTGATCGTGGAGATGCAGTGTGTTGATAAATCGATATATACTTACTGGCTAACCCTAATGCAGCAAAACTATAATGGTCCGGGGGGAGGTGTTACGCCCTCAGATCCTCCTACTAATATTACCCCTTCAACACTTGGTTATTTTAGTGCACACACTACGCAAACCAAAACCATTACAGTAAAGTAATAAGAAAATATTTACTAGGATAATCCCGTATACTTTTACTTTTTGTGCAGAAAGTAAAAGTATACGGGATTACTATTAATTAAGCCAGTGGTTTCTCTTTATATTCGTCGCTGATGTTAACCCGTAAGCGTTTCATGGGGGCCAGCTCAGATTCGTAAACCTTTTTCTGTCCATCACCAAGTGCGGTTTCCACATCGCGGATGTCACGTACCAAACGTTGCAGGCCTTGCGGCTCAACAGAAGCGGCATGGTCAGATCCCCACATGGCACGGTCAAGCGTAAAGTGGCGTTCTACAAAGGTAGCACCCAGGGTAACTGCTGCTACTGTGGTGGCCAGTCCGGTTTCGTGACCAGAGTATCCAACCGGAATACCCGGATATTTGGCTTCCAATGTTTGGATCATTTTCAGATTAAGCTCCTGCAGCGGGCATGGGTAAGCCGAGGTAGAATGCGCTATGAACAGCGGATAATTTTCATCAAATGCCATAATATAGTTCATGGTGGCCTCGATCTCTTTGATGGTTGACATGCCGGTTGACAGCATTAATGGTTTACCGGTTTCCAGGATACGTTGTATGAGTGCAAAGTCGGTTAATGATGCTGAGGCCAGTTTGTACATTACGGTATCAAACTGTTCCATAAAATCAACCGATGGCACGTCCCAGGCAGATACAAACCAGTCGATACCCAGTTTTTTACAGTACTGATCAATAGTGGCGTATTCTGCAATGCCAAATTCCGTTTTGCGTTTGTAATCTATGTAGCTTATACGGCCCCATGGTGTATCGCGCATAATTTCCCACTGATCTTTAGGTACACAAATCTCCGGGGTACGTTTCTGAAACTTAACCGCATCGGCTTTAGCGGCCACTGCTTCGTCGATTAGTTTTTTAGCTGTTTCCAGTGATCCGTTGTGGTTAATGCCAATTTCGGCAATAATATAACTTGGCTGGCCTTTGCCAATCACCTTACCATTATTTAAAGTAATAGTGCCGCTATAGTTACTGGCCGAAAACGCGTTACTTTTTGCATCGATGATCAATTCGGCAAATTCACGGAAACAGCCTTCTCCTCCGTTTAAGTTACAGATAATATCTACTTCATTTTTGATACGCTGCAGGGCATCTGCGGGAGAAGCGGTTAAGCCAGCCAGCCTTATTACGTCCAGGTCATTGTAATCGTCGCCTATATAGGCCACCTGTTCTGGGTGTAAGTTTAAACGGTTACAGATATCCTTAAAAACGGCTACCTTATCTTTTATACCTAAATGCAACTCGGTTATTTGTAGTTTTTCGGCTCTTTTGGCTATAGATGGTGATAGTTCGCCAGTAACGATGCTGGTTTGTACACCTGCATATTTGCGTAACCGCTCAACGCCCATGCCATCGCGCATGTTAAATTTTTTCAGATCCTCACCATTGCTGCCATAATAAACTCCGGCATCTGTTAATACGCCATCGCAATCGGTTATCAGTAATTTGATACCTGCCGCCTTTTGTTTTAAAATTTCATTCATCGGGTTTTTGAATTAAATTGCCAACCGACATTGAGCCGTTCGCAAAATCCATTTTTAGGTTATGACCTTCAGGGGTCTTTTTTTATAACTAATATTTTCTTTTACAAACCGGGTAAACCGGATTTCTTGTATTGGATTAAATGTAGGGCGGCAGCTTTTACATAATGCGAAATTTAGATTATCAAATTATTAAGTAATAGCCTTTAAATTAACCCTGTAGTTACGGGGGGAGTTTTGGATCAAGGACCTCTTCTAAATCTTCTCCAAAGGAGAGGACTTCACTTAACAGGTCTTAAGTTTTTTACTCCCGCTCCATTGGAGAGGGGCGGGGTGAGGTTCTTCATCATAATTTGCCCGGTATTTCTTAATTTTGAAGTTCGACTTTTACCCATGCCCGAAAAAGAAAAATTAAGGATAGATAAATACCTGTGGGCCATCAGGCTTTTTAAAACACGCACCCTGGCATCGGATGCCTGCAAGGCGGGGCGTGTAAAACTGGATGGCAAAAACATCAAGCCATCATACGAGGTGAAAATTGGCGATACCTACCAGGTTGCTAAAGGAATTGAACGTAAAGTGGTACGTGTAACCGGATTATTGGAAAACCGGGTTGACGCCAAAACCGCGGTGAATTTTTATGAGGATATAACTCCTGTAGAGCAGACCCAGGCTTTCAAATCCATGTTCCATGCGCCAATATTAAAACGCGACAGGGGTACGGGCCGCCCAACCAAACGCGACCGCCGGGAAATTGACGATCTGAAAGATGATTTTTTTGATAAGAAGGAAGAGGAAAACGAATAAGGTTTGCCATCCTGAGCAAAGGATGACAATCATGTTTTTTTAATAGTCCGTTTTATTTTCTGTTGTTTCCCAAAGCTTAAATGCTGTCATGGCCTCGTCCCTAAGCAATTGTATAAAGGGGAGCTTACGCTCGGCCATAGGGCTTTCCAGCTCATTGTAAATAAAATGATCATCAAAGCCTATAGCCGCAGCATCTGCCTTGGTATTGGCATAATAAACCTTATCAATACGTGCCCAGTAAATTGCGCCTAGGCACATGGGGCAGGGCTCGCAGCTGGTATAAATTTCACAGCCCGAAAGGTCATAAGTTCCCAACTCCTGGCAGGCCAGGCGTATCACCGAAACTTCGGCATGCGCGGTGGGGTCATTGGTAGGCACAACACGGTTAGCGCTGCGTGCCACAATCATTCCATCCTTTACTATAACAGCGCCAAAAGGGCCGCCGGTGCCTTGCTTTACATTATATTCAGACAGTTCAATCGCTATCTGCATAAACTTTTCGTGAACCGTATTTTGCATATACTTCTAAATTAAAAAAACCTCAGCCGAAGTTGAGGTTTTTAAAGTTAATATTTTATGATTTTTTATTGTCTGAATCAGAATTTTCAGAATTATTAAATTTTCAAAATTCTGGTTAATTGATTCTGGTAATTCTTAAATTCTGAAAATTCTGATTCAGATCTCATCGGCCAATTACTTCTTGTCTTTAGCGTAAGCTTCGTTCAGGCGTTTTACCACATCGGCAGTAACATCGAGTGAAGGGTCGCCATATAATACGGTTGGGTTGGCTTTTGAATAAGTTAATACCAGTTTGTATCCTTTTTCTTTAGCGTAAGATTTTGTAAAATCGGCTATTTTATCATACAATTTAGCGTTTTCGGTTGCCTGAGCATTCTGAAACTCGGCATTGGCATTTTGTTGGTAACCTTGCAATTCCTGCTGTTTACGTTGTAAACGTTGTTCTGTAGCCTGGCGCTGATCGGCAGGAAGAGTAGCTGCATTTTTTTGATACTCGGCAACCTCACGCTGAAAAGCCTGACCTTTAGCCTGTAAATCACCTTGTGAAGCCTTGCCTTTATCTTCCAAACGTTTTGACATATCTTTAAAATAGTCGTATTTGTTTAGCAAACTATCTGAATTTACATATACGATAGACTCTTTAGCCTCGCTTGGCGCAGTGGTTGCAGCAGCTGCGGGTTTATCGGCAGTTTTATTCTGATTGCAGGCGGCTATGCTTCCTGCAATTAATATCCCTAATGTGAACTTTGTTAATGTTGAAGCCGTAGTTTTCATCTAATTGATCGATTTTTTCGTGTTTTATTTAGCTGGCGTTTGTTTATAGTTGGTGCCGTTGTTTTTTAATCAACTTCTTTGTGCAAGCACCGAAGATTTATCTTTTTTAAGTAAAAATTTTGACAAAGATAATCTTTCATTACAAGTATCCTAATTTCATTGTCTGAATCAGAATTTTAAGAATTGTAGAATATTCAGAATTTTGACGGATCAATTTTGTTAATTCTTTAATTCTGAAAACGGCAAAGCCTTCAACGAAGTTAATTATGATTCAGCCAGTATTCCACACCTGCTTTTTTATCAACAACTAATCGTTAATCTCGTGTTAATTTCGTAATTTTGAAGGTTGTTGTACTAAATAAATATGAGCGAAGAAAATCAGGACAAATCCAATTATTCAGCAGATAATATACAGGTATTAGAAGGTTTAGAGGCGGTACGTAAGCGCCCCTCCATGTATATTGGTGATACCGGCGTTAAAGGTTTGCACCATTTAGTATATGAGGTTGTTGATAACTCCATTGACGAGGCCCTGGCCGGTTACTGCGATACTATAAATGTTACTATTCATAAAGGAAATTCCATTACCGTTGTTGATAATGGCCGGGGTATTCCCACGGGCATCAATACCAAAGAAGGTAAATCGGCACTGGAAATAGTAATGACGGTTTTACACGCCGGTGGTAAATTCGATAAAGATACCTATAAGGTATCCGGCGGTTTGCACGGTGTGGGTGTAAGTTGCGTTAACGCGCTATCAACCCATGTTAAAACCGTGGTGCACCGCGAAGGAAAAATATTTACCCAGGAGTATGAACGGGGTAAGCCTTTGTTTGATGTAAAGGAAATAGGTGTATCTGACAAAACGGGTACTACCCAAACTTTTCAGCCCGATCCGGAAATATTCCAGTTCACCACTGAATATAAATACGAAACACTTGCCGGCCGCTTGCGCGAACTGGCATTCTTAAACAAAGGTATCCGCCTTACTTTAACCGATGAACGTTTCCCTAACGAGGATGGTTCTTTCCCTTCGGAAGAATTTTACTCAGAAGGTGGCTTACGCGAGTTTGTTAAGTTTTTAGACGGAACGCGGGTATCCATCATTCCAGATCCTATTTACCTGGATGGTGTAAAAAATGGTATCCCTGTTGAGCTGGCCTTTCAATATAATGATACTTACTCCGAGAATGTATTCTCTTACGTAAATAACATTAATACTATTGAAGGCGGTACACACGTAGCCGGTTTCCGCAGAGGGCTTACCCGTACGCTGAAGGCTTATGCCGATAAATCGGGCTTGTTGAAAAACATGAAGATCGAGATCACCGGTGATGACTTCCGCGAGGGTTTAACCGCCGTAGTTTCGGTAAAAGTGCAGGAGCCACAGTTTGAGGGGCAAACCAAAACCAAATTGGGTAACAACGAGGTAATGGGTGCCGTTGATATGGCTGTAGGCGAAATTCTGGGTAACTTCCTGGAAGAGAATCCGAAAGAAGCTAAACTAATTGTTAACAAAGTGATACTGGCTGCTACAGCCCGTGCCGCTGCCCGCAAGGCCCGTGAACTGGTACAGCGCAAGAGCGTAATGACCGGATCTGGTTTGCCGGGTAAGCTATCCGATTGTGCTAATAACGACCCTTCACTTTGCGAAATATACCTGGTGGAAGGTGACTCGGCGGGTGGTACCGCCAAACAGGGCCGCGACCGCGAATACCAGGCCATTTTACCACTGCGTGGTAAGATTCTCAACGTGGAGAAAGCCATGGAGCACAAGATATATGAGAACGAGGAGATCAAGAACATGTTTACCGGTTTGGGCGTAAGCCGCGGTACTCCTGAAGATGATAAGGCGTTGAACATTTCCAAATTACGTTATCATAAGATCATTATCATGACGGATGCCGACGTGGATGGTTCGCATATTACCACCTTGATCCTTACATTCTTCTTCCGTTATATGAAGGAGCTGGTTGAGGCTGGTTATGTTTACATCGCATCGCCGCCATTATACCAGGTTAAAAAAGGTAAGGACTCTGAATATTGCTGGAACGATGCGCAACGCGATGCTGCTATACAACGCCTAAAAGGTGCCGGTAAAGAAGATAGTGTACATGTACAGCGCTACAAAGGTTTGGGTGAGATGAATGATATCCAATTATGGGATACCACCATGAACCCTGCAACCCGTACATTAAAACGCGCTACTATTGAAAACGCGGCTGAATGTGATCATACCTTCAGTATGCTGATGGGCGATGAAGTAGCACCTCGCCGCGAATTTATTGAGCGCAATGCCAAATACGCCAAAATAGATACATAGCATATTGGCTCTTGGGAGCTTATAAAATTAAAAAGCGGCTGTTTCAAAATGAAACAGCCGCTTTTTTTTTATGCTTAAATATGATATTTATAAAGCAGGACTGGCAGAATACTGCGCCCATAATTGATCTACCGTTTTGCCGGTAAGCTGTACCCAGGTATTGCTGGTATAACTACCATTGTGGCAAATACTGTTTAGATTGTTTAAGATAGAGCTGTTTACGTGTAGCTCCAGCCAGGCAAAGAAGCGGGCTGTAACTCTGTAACTATCCGTGTATTTTTGTGATGATGACCATGCCGGGAGCGACCAGCCCGCATTGGCATTATTAACCCCGAATTTATAACGGCTGTAATCTGCCAGCCCCTCGGTAAGCCATCCGGGTACACCGCCGGGGTAGGCTTGTACGATGTGCATTACTTCATGAGTAACTACGTCGTAATCGGCGGGATTGCTTTTGAACCAGGCGGGACTAAATGTAGTAATGTCATTAGAGGTGGCTGCTACTCCGTTATAAGCAGGGTCAACAATAAAAGTGACGTTTTTGGTTGCCGATGTATTAAAGCGGTTTGCCATTTGTGGGTACACGGTAAAAAAGGTATTTACAAAATTCTGGCGTTCCTGATCATCAAAGGTTGCCTCTTTATTTGTAAATGTGAGTTTATACCCGGCACTGGTATAAATTACAGTTCCAATAGGGGTTACAGTAGCAGTGATTTTGTTAGCTGTTTTGTTGACAGCATCATCAGGTGTAACGCTTGCTGATTTTTTACAGGAAAAGATTACGGAGGCCAACATGGTCCCATAAATCAGGTTCATTAATTTGTTTTTCATGTTTTACAATTGGTTAGATAGGTTATTAGATTTGTATTAATTATTGTTTATTTTCTAAAATAAGCATAATGAATATTCTATGTTATGCCAAAGTATATAGATAAAACGTTTTACTAACATAGTAAAATATTTATTATTTATATATTTTGTAAATATTTCTGGAATAATGGATAGCTGGATTTTAATAACAACTTATAAGTCATTATTAAAATAATGGTTTGTTAAAAGGCAACGACCACATAAAATGAGGTTAAAACCGAAGGGATGAGTTTTATCTAAGATTAACAGGGGCAAATAAAAATTACTTTAGCGTATATGATTGTTTAGAATCGTGGCTTTTTTAATTTCAGTACCTGCTTGCCATAGTCTATTACAGCTTTGTATTTCATCAGGATATCGCCACCCAAAACACCCAATACCTGCGGATGGCCCATTTGGCTGTAAGCTATATTAATGGTGGAAAGATCAAGCACAGCTACTTCAAAATCAGCAATGGGCATATCGCCTATTTGCATCCCGCTGATCACGGCAGTGAATGACTCCATGGTATTGGTACCCAGGCCGGTTGAAAGCCTGTCGCTGGCTAATATGGCCATAGTTTCATTGGCTTCGAAAAGTGCCGTACGGTCAAATGCCGTTTTAGATGCCCCTGTATCCAGCACTACGGTAAAAGCTTTGCCAAATAGATTAACCTCCAGCAGAGGGTGAAAACCATCGTCATGCAGGTCAATAATTTGTAGGGGAATAGAAGTCATTTTTTAATTAGTGAATTAGCGATTTTAAAGTTTAATAGTAAAGGAAGTAAAAATGAACATTTCATTCAATATTTCACTAACTCACTAATTCAATAATTAAATTAAAAAGGGTAACCAATGGCCAGGTTAAATACGCTGTAGCGGAAGTTCATGTCCCATTCTTTTTTTCCTGGCCGGCTGTAGGGATATCTTAGTGGTACACCTAAGTCGGTACGTAATACCAATACAGTTAGATCGAAGCGCAGACCAAATCCGGCATCGACAGCCATATCATTTAAAAAGTTTTTGGTGAAAACGGCACCTGGTTGTAAGCCGTTTGAGTTTTTTAGCCAAATATTACCCGCATCAACAAACAAGGCGCCATACACAATGCTGAACAATTTTGGCCGGTACTCAAGGTTGGCTTCTATCTTGATATCGCCCGATTGATCTGGAAAAAAATTACCGGGATTGACTTTAACCACATAAGAACCCGGGCCTATAGTACGCGCCTGAAAACCACGCAAACTGTTAGGGCCACCTATAAAAAATTGTTGGCTGTAAGGCAGCTGGGTTGAGTTGCCATAAGGGAGGCCGACACCCACCAATAGTCTGCTGGCAAACTTGCTGTTGGGACCGGTTTTATGAAAAAACCTAATTTCGTTCTCTATTTTTACATACTGGTTAAAGTTGGCGCCGAAGATCTGTTTCACTTTACCCTTCACAGTATCAGCCCCGGAAATAATGCCATATAAATTGTTTGAGAGGCTTACTTTGCCATTATAATAAAACGAATTGGTACGGTAATCTTCGGTGGTATTGGTATAGGTATACCCGTAGCTTGGGCCAAAAATAAATTGTTTATCAATAACATGTTTTAAAGCCGGGTTGATATTTTTTGGGTTATTAATACTATCCAAATACAGCTGTGAGATATGCTGTGGGTTAACAAAATTAAAGTTGAAGATATTTAACTCATGCGAACGATGGACCGATTCCTTCCATTGGTAGCCAAAAGAGGCATTAAAGGAGTTTAGCCTGTATAGCTTTTGGCGATCAACCAGCGTATAACCCAGGGTAAAATTAGTATGGGGGATATAAGCATTATCAGCCTTAGGATATATAGGACTGATAAAGCGTGGCCATGATAGGGTTGTTTGAATACCCGCTTGGTACACATTAAAACCGTTGTTATTACCGCCAAACTGCACATCGGTGCTACCAAACAGCGTTACTTTTAAGGCCTCACCACCTTTAAATGCATTACGATTGAGCCAGTTGATATTTATTTGTGTGCCGGTATAATTGGCCGAGGTGGTGCGACCTAATAATTCCAGCTGTAACGATTTCTTTTTGTAGGGGGTTAAAAAGTAGTATACATCCAGTTTAGATGAATCTTCAGATACATCCTCAAACCTGTTTTTTACAAATTTGTATGGCCCCAGGTTTACAAAACGGTTTAAGGAATTATTATGATCGGTACGGTTGTAAACCTCACCGGGGCGCAGCAAAACAGTATTGGCAAAAATGTAGCTATTCACTGTTTTTCGTTTCTCAACAATGTGATACCAGCGATACTTATAGCCTTTATCCAACATTAATGAAGTATCGCGGAGTGAATAGCTGGGATACACATAAATATCGTTAATGGTGTAGATTTCCTTTGCCCGGTCGGCTGTACTTCTCTTAACAGCTACCGAAATATCAACCTGGTGGTTGGCAACTGCGCTATCCACCTTCATGATCAGGTTTTCGGGAGCAAAATAATAAAATCCTTCTTCTTTCAAACGGGCATCTATACGTATCCGTTCGTTTTTGATCACATCCAGGTTATAGTTATTGCCAGGCTTTAAAAAAGTTTGGGCTGCTGTACCCGCTACGGCGGTATCAATGCTTTCTTTACCACCCGGAAATGTCACTTTTCGTATTTTGTAAACAGGTCCGGTGGCTGCGGTGTATACCGCTTTTGCTGTTTTGCTTTTGGGTTTACTGACGGTGTCGCCGGTTACCTGTGCCTGAAAATAGCCCTCGTTTTGTAAGCGGTTCTGGACTATGTTGCTGTTTCTTTCCAGATCAACCGCACTTGCCAGAACCGGGGGCTCGCCAAATTTGGTATTGAGCCAGTGGGCAAGTCCTTTTGTCTTTTTAGTGCGGGTTTTGTTATATATCCATAATTTAACTCTTAGGCCTAAAATGGAGCTGTTGGGCTTTGGGCGCAACAGCGCGTCCATTTCTGTTTTTAATGCTTTAGCGTCACTTTTTTTAATATCCTTATCCTCAATTTTTACTTCGCCACCGGTATACAGTTTCTGGCCGGATGTGAGATATTTGGTATTACTACAGGCACTTAGTACAACGGACACAAATAATATATATTTAAAGTGTTTGATCATAAGTTTAGTTTGAAGTGGTGGTTTGCTTTTTTTGCTCTTGTGGCTTTTGCTCCTCTGCTTTTATAGCCTCATTTTGCGCTTTTATAGCATCATCCTCTTTTTGTTTCTTTTCTTTTTCTTCCTGTAAATATTTGCGGCGCAGGGCTCGTTCCTGAGTGGTGCGTTTCCGGAATATTTCTCTGAAGCGATTGTAATCAACGGTAAGCGTAAAGCCTAAACCGGTTTCAATGATCTGACCTTGTATTACAATGAATTCATCGCGGCGATAAGCACGCAGGGCATAACGGCCATCTTTACTTAATTTATAATTTACAGATACATCTCCCGCTATATTGGTGGCTTTTTGCCCCTGTTGATTGCCTTCCAGGTTAAAGTTATTGCCAACAGTTACGGTGAGCCTGTCGTTAAGGAAACGTTTGGATACGCCCACGTTCAGATCCGTGCGGTTGGTGGCCGTACCTGAAGAATAATCCTCGCCCGATGTTAAACCAAAGTTCAGATCCACACCGTCGATAAGGTTGCCGGCAAGTTTGTTCAATTGATCTGATAGCAGGCTGCTCACACTGTTACGCACCAAGCCCTCGGCCGAAAATCCTGCCCCTTGGCTCTGTAGCGGGTTATCCCCGATGAAATGCCCCAATACCAATACCCCGAGTACCTGCTTATTCATTTCATTTGGATCCTGGCGTACCTGGGCCAAACGGGTATTCACATTGGTGGTTACCTCGCTTGATACCGAGTAGCTGCTATCGGGCAGTACAATATCAAAGCTAATATCTGGTGTAAGTAATTGATTTTTAAGTTTCAGATTTACATTGAAAGGTAGTTTTTGTTTGTATTGAACCGAATTCTCTGAGCCGGTCAACTGACTTTCGACCAGGTCGATAGGTGGCACATTGGCTACATAAATAGCTGTAAGGTCAATGTTGGCGCTGGTGGGGTCGCCGGTCCATACAATGGTACTGCCTTTCTTGAAATTAAATTTACGTTTTACGGTGGCATACGACAGATCATAGGAGCCCGAGTTTACCTCGTAAGTACCGGTCAAATTGATCTTACCGCTTGGATCGATACCCGCGTTTAAGCTGGCTTCACCTTTAAGATGTACGATATCACCGTTCGACTCATCAATTACAATAGTAAAGGCCGCATTTTTATTAACATTGATGGTTGCTGATACATCCATCCCGGTAACCTGCGACTTTTTCAAAGAATCGAGCCGTTTGGCCAGCAAAATGGAATCCAATTTAGAGGCATCATGATTTACAAACACAACCACACCCTTGCGGTCTTCTACACTTGGATCAGTAGTGGGCAGCACAACTGTCATGTCTGTTTTTTCATTTACTGTCAAGTTGGCATCAACTACCGGTTTGTTCATATTGCCCCTTATTTTAATACGGGTGTCAATAAACAATTTGCCGTAATATAGTTTGTTATCGGCTTCGGTGGAGTTCATAGCCCTAAAGTTGCGGGCATTGATATCCAGTCCAAAGGCAAAATCGGTATAGGTTTTGGTGAAGATGCTGCCGCTGATAACCGCTTTATTATTAGTGGAGTCAACCAGTGTAAAATCATTAAAGCGGATACCCTGGTCGTTAAAGGTGATACTTTCCTGGGGCATGCGGAAATAGGAGTTGAGCATAGCCACGTTAAAGCCAACCTTATTAAAATTAACATCCCCCCTGATGGACGGCGCATCCGTAGTACCCGTTATTTTGAGCTGCCCGCTGATATTGCCCGACGAATTACGCAGACTGCCAAAGCTAAAACCTTCGATGCTCTTCATATTCAGGCTCACAATATTCAGGTTCATATCAAATCTGCTTTCCGGATTGGTATAATAAAGGCCGGTCAGGTCAACCTGATTGCCTTTGCCTGTAATGCTTACGCTGGCCGCGTAAGCATTCTCGGTTTGGTTATTTACCTTGAGCGCTACATTACCCAAAGTATCCCCCTTGAAATTAAGGTTGTTTACATCGATAGCGGCGGTAAACAGAGGCGATTTATCCAGGTTGCTTACATCGGCTTTGCCATTAATGGTACCACCTACCAGCAGCGAATCCTGCTGGGCAATTTTGGTAAGCGTTTCTATCCTGAAGTTGGTGAAATTAACCGTTAAAGGCGCGTTAAATTCCTGTGGATTACTATTGATACTCAATACCTGGTTGCTGTTGGTAATGGTAAAATTATGCGCGAGTATGCCCTTGGGGCCGTATTGCAAATAATTGTCGGCATTAACGGTCCATGGGGTATAATCCAGTAAAAGGCCGTCGGGTACAAAATTAAACTGGTATTGATTGGGCAATATGCTGAAAAGACCAGCAATGCGGTAACGCTCTTTTTTTGCTTTGTCGCGTACTTGTAAACTGATATCAAGTTTATTGTCCTGAGCTTTGCCCGAAAGACTGGTGTATAGCAAGTTGAGCGAGGAGCCTACTTTGATCTGATCGATCCCCATGTTATAATTAAGCGCGTTGTTATTGGTATTAATAGCCAAGGTTACGTTGCTCACCGTGTTGGTGCCATAAACCACCTTAGGCATCGATCCGTTTACGACGAGCTCGCCGGTTTCGCTGTTAAAACTACCTTTTAACTGTACCGGGTCCAGCTGTTTCAGATCAGGTACAAATTGGGTAAGCAGTGGTGTTTTTACCAGGCGGGCTTCAAAAACAAATTGCTGCGGCGAATAGCGAGCGACAGGTTTTGAGTTTTGAGTTTTGAGTTTAGTTTTTCGGCTTTTAACTTTTGACTTTGGACTTTTCACCGCCGCCACCTGCTGCCCGCCCGCGATAGCCGTATTAAAATACTTGTTGATCACATCCTGCAGGGCATCGGCTATTTGGGTAAGCTTGTATTTGCCGGCCATGTGAGCTGTCATAATTGGGGTTTTTAAACGCAGGGTGCTACTATCAGCATTAGCTGTCGATTTAAGGCTTACCGTATCCAGCTGTATGCGTTGTCCTTTATTTACCACCAATAGTTCGGTGGCTAATATATCAGCATTCAGGTAATCCGGATCGGCGGTTGGGACGTTGGCCACCATTTTACCGTGGAAACGCATGTCGTCTTTTACAAAATTGAGTTTTTGCAGGTTGATACTGTCAACCAGTAAAGTGCCGTTAACTGATGGGTATTTGCGGTTTAAATAAGCTTTAGCATCCAGGCTGAAATCGATGTTTGGATCCTTCATACGGGCGGTGGCGGTATAATTTCCATTCTCCGAACTGCCTTTCAGTACCAGGTTTTGGTAGGTATAACCCTTCACGTAAGCTTTAGCCAGGTTGCCATTAAATTGTATACTGGCTTTTTTAGGATCAAGGCTTATACCTTTAAGATCGGCGTTCATGGTTATTTTGCCAACCATTTGCGGCTGTTTGGTTAGGGCGCCCACATTCAGGTCATTGGCTTTGATGTGAGCCGTATACATTTCCTTGCCTTTATGTTCACCGTTTTTCATGGCGGCAACCAGGTCGACTGCGCCATAGCTGGAGCGTAATTGCATTTTGGTATCAAAGTTGGTCATGCCGCCTTTAAATGTACCCTTTAGGTTCATTTTTTCGGGGATGCTTACGTTGGCCGGGATGCTGCCCGCGGGAGCCAGTTTGGCTATGTCTTTACTGCTCGTGGTAAAATCGGCTATGTTAACATCAAAATAAGCCTTATTTACATCGGGCAAGCCTTTCATTTTGGCTGATGCCTTAATGTGGGTACTGCCTAATCCGCTCACTTCCAGGCCAGGGATATCCAGGTTGTTCACCTGGCCTTTTACCTTACCGTTTATTTTGAAAACCGTACCCGGCGAACTTTTAAAAGGTTCCATGGTAGCCATCGTAGGCATCAGTAGCAACACATCCTTTAATCCCAGGCGGCTGCCATCTAAATTGGCATTGATACCCAATGATCCGATGTTTTTGGTAATGGCGGCAATAGATGGATAGCGTACCTGTACCGATTTTTGAAGAACGGTTTGTGGTGTCTCCAGCAAAAGGTCATTCATATAGGCATTGGTAGGCCCGTAAAAGAAAGCAGTGTGAAACTTATTGATCTTTAGTCCGCTTTTTTCGCTAAAGCTGAAGGAATTGATCTTACCTGAAATAGTATCGGGATTATAGGAAATATTCTCCGCTTCGGCGTTAAGGCTTCGGATATCCATGTGTCCGAAATCAAGTCCTTTGGGTATGGCTTTCTGTGCTTCATTATCAAACTTGATATTATCATTGGTAAAGTTCACCTTACCCAGGGTAAGAGCCCATTTAGATGTTTGTGGGGATGATACCAGCGTATCGAGTTTTTTGACGGCCTTTACAATGGCTTTTTGTACCGTTTTAGGTTTAGCCAGGCTCAATGCCGCATTGGTATTATTCAGCTCGATACTTTTGATGTCTACCTTTTGTTTCTTCAGATCAATCTTATCCATATCAACCAAAAGCTTGTTCAGGTCGACATTGGCGTTCATTTCGCTGCTTTGGTAATCTACTTTTATTTTCGATACATCTATAACGCCCAGGTTCAGATCCATATTAAGCGGTGCCGTAGCTGTATCCGGAGGAGGGGGGCCAGTCGGTGTTTGAATGATCCGGGCGTTAACATCGGATAAAGTGATCTTGGGTATAGAAAATTTCATTTTATCCATATCAAAATCCTTGATACGGGTATCAAAATGCCCCAACAGGAATTTAACATCGTTGCCCGTGATCTTATCCTTATATTTAATGTTGATACGGTCAAGGATGATCTTATCCAGCGAAAACTTCATGGTTGAGGTAGTGTCTTCGGGTTTTACCTCTTTTTTTTGCTCGCCCACAAAAGCTTTGGTGATATAATCGAAATTGAAAACGCTGTCGGCGCCACGGCTTACATTGGCGGTAATGCCCTGCAGATTGATCTCATTGATCTCCACCTTATGATGAAGCAGTTTAAACAGGCTGATATCAACCTTTAGTTTTTCGCCGGCAATGAGGGTGTCTTTTTTCTGATCTTCAAAATAAACATCTTCCAATACCAGCAGCTTGGGCAGGCCCAGGCTGATATGGCCGATTTGTACTTTGGTATGGATCTTCCCCTGTAAAAAATTCACCGCTTTATTCTTGGCAAAATTCTGTACAGCAGGAACCTGTATGAGTACAACTACAAGCAGCACCAGGAAAAGGATACTTGCAATTATCCAGAGTATGGTTTTTAGGGCTATTCGTCCAATTTTTTTCAACTGTATAAATTTTTCAAGGGTGATGATCGTTCAATGTTAAACACTCCAATAGCATAATATATTAGCTATGTGATTAGTCCGGTTTAAGTTACAGCTTCATCAGCATAATAACCAAACACCACAACCCATAGATAAAAAAATTATTCGGGCTTAGTTTTTCAACACATGATGCGGCAAAGTTGTTTTATTGATAACTTTGTATTTCTACAGGATTTTGCTGAAAAGGATTCATTATGCCAGATTTTTCTCATTTACACGTACATACCCAGTTTTCATTACTTGATGGTGCCGCCGATATATCAAAGCTATATAAAAAGGCCGCGGCTGATGGGATGAAAGCATTAGCCATAACCGATCATGGTAACATGTTCGGCGTGTTTAAGTTTGTAGCTGAGGCGGGTAAACACAATGTAAAGCCCATTGTAGGCTGCGAGTTTTATGTGGTTGAGGACAGGCATAAAAAGCAATTTACCAAGGAGAAAAAAGACGTACGCCGCCATCAGCTGATGCTGGCTAAAAACCCCGAAGGTTACAAAAACCTGGTGAAGCTATGTTCCTTAGGCTATATGGAAGGCCTGTACAGTAAATGGCCGCGTATTGATAAAGAACTGATATTAAAATACCATAAAGGCCTCATTGCCACTACCTGTTGCATTGGTGCATCAGTACCCCAGGCTATATTACGGGAAACACCCGAAAAGGCGGAAGAAGAATTTAGATGGTGGCTTGACCTTTTTGGCGAAGATTTTTATATCGAGCTGCAACGTCATGATATTCCGGAGCAAACCACTATTAACAATGTATTGCTTACTTATGCTAAAAAGTATAATGTAAAAGTAATATGCTCCAATGATTCGCACTATGTGGATCAGCAGGACTCCAATGCCCACGATATTTTACTGTGCGTAAACACCGGCGATATGCAAAGTACGCCGATAGCGACTGATGAAGAGGGTGGTAAAGGCTACCGTTTCGGCTTTCCGAACGACCAGTTTTATTTCAAGACACAGGCAGAAATGGGCAGCTTGTTCTCTGATATCCCTGAGTCATTGGATAACACTAACGAAATTGTTGATAAGGTAGAGGTATTAAAATTAAAGCGAGACATACTGCTACCCAATTTCGTTATTCCCGAAGAGTTCAAGATCCACAACACACCGGATGCCGATACCCTTAACCAGTGGGAATATTTAAAACATTTAACATTTACTGGCGCAAAGGAGCGCTATGTAGATATTTCGCCCGAAACGGAAGAACGGATCAACTTTGAGCTGTTCACCATACGTACCATGGGTTTTGCCGGGTACTTTTTAATTGTGGCCGACTTTATTAAGCATGGCCGTGATATCGGCGTATTTATTGGGCCTGGCCGTGGTTCGGCCGCGGGATCGGTAGTGGCTTATTGTACAGGGATTACCAATATCGACCCGATGAAGTATAACCTCCTGTTCGAGAGGTTCCTTAACCCGGATCGTAAGTCGATGCCCGATATTGATACCGACTTTGATGATGCGGGCCGACAAAGGGTGATTGACTATGTAGTAGAAAAATATGGCAAGAACCAGGTGGCGCAGATCATTACCTACGGTTCCATGGCCGCCCGTACCAGTATACAGGACGTGGGCCGGGTGCTGGATATGCCGCTGCCCGAAATGGCGGCCCTTAAAAAGCTGGTTCCCGAAACATTAGGTATCACGCTTAAAGAAGCCATTGAGCAGGTGCCCGAGCTTAAAGAAATTGTAAAAGGGAACGACCTGCGCGGACAGGTACTGCGTGAGGCCGAAAAGTTAGAAGGCTCAGTTCGTAATACTGGTGTACACGCCGCGGGTATCATCATTGCGCCTTATGACTTAACTGATATTGTACCGGTTGCAACCGCTAAAGACTCCGATCTGCTGGTTACGCAATACGATGGGCGTGTGATTGAGGATGCAGGCGTTATCAAGATGGACTTTCTGGGACTGAAGACCCTGACCATTATTAAAGACGCGCTGCGGATGATCAAGCAAAACCATGGAGTAAGCATCGATATTGATTATATACCGCTTGATGATACTAAAACATATGAGCTTTATCAACGCGGTGATACCAACGGTACGTTCCAGTTTGAAAGCGACGGTATGCAAATGTACCTTCGCGATCTGAAGCCGGATAAGTTTGAGGACTTGATTGCCATGAACGCCCTGTACCGTCCGGGACCGATAGAGTACATCCCCAACTTTATTAAACGTAAACACGGTCAGGAACCTATTGTATTTGACCTTCCGGATATGGAGGAATACCTGGGCGAAACCTATGGTATCACCGTATACCAGGAACAGGTGATGCTTTTATCGCAAAAGTTAGCGGGCTTTAGTAAAGGCGATGCCGACGTTTTGCGAAAAGCCATGGGTAAAAAGCAAATTGAGGTGCTAAATAAAATGGAGGCCCAGTTTATGGATGGGGCCATGGCTAAAGGGCACCCCAAAGATAAGCTGACTAAAATATGGACCGACTGGAAGGCCTTTGCGCAATACGCTTTCAATAAATCGCACTCTACCTGTTACGCCTTTGTGGCTTATCAAACTGCATATTTAAAAGCGCATTACCCCTCTGAATATATGGCCGCGGTTTTAAATAACCAGAACAATATAGAAAAGATTACCTTTTTCATGGAGGAATGCCGCCGGATGGATCTGCTGGTTTTAGGCCCGGATATTAATGAGTCGGACATGTCATTCGCGGTAAATAAAAAGGGGCATATCCGTTTCGGACTAACCGGCGTTAAAGGCGTTGGCGATAAAGCGGTTGAAAGTATCATTGAAGAACGCGAAGCTAATGGTCCGTATGAAACTTTGTATGATTTTGCACGCAGGTCAAACACGCGGAGTGTAAACCGTAAATCATATGAAAACCTGGTTTACGGGGGAGCTTTTGACGGCTTTGGTGTACACCGGTCGCAGTTTTTTGCCAAGACCGAGCTGGGGGTATTAACAGGTGTTGAGCGACTGATCAAATACGCGAATGATTATCAGAACGTGCAAAGCAGTTCACAATCATCATTGTTTGGCGGTTCGGTGGCCTCCTATGTGCCGGAGCCGGCTATGCCCGATGTGGAAGAGTGGCCGCTGATTGAAAAATTGAAGTACGAGAAAATGGTGATCGGTATATACCTGACCGGGCACCCGCTTGATAATTATAAAGTTGAGTTGGAACGCTTCTGCAACAGTACCGTAAGCGATCTGAAACTGGTGCAAAAAGCACGTACAGGTGAGGGCGGCGAAGAGATCATGAGCGCGTTTAACGAATTACGGAAGCGGGGCGAGATCCGCATTGGCGGCCTGGTTGGTAACGTGCAGCATAAGATGACTAAAACCGGTAAACCTTTTGGCACCTTTGTGCTCGAAGATTATAACGAATCATACGAATTTGCCTTGTTTGGCGAGGATTATGTGAAATTTCGTAACCTGATGATGGATGGTTATTTTCTGCATATCAAAGGGAATATCGAAGAAAAATTCAGGCAAAAAGATAACTGGGATCTGCGTATACAGGTAATGAGCTTGCTATCGGAAATGCGCGATAAAATGACCAAATCATTGACCGTTTGCCTGGATGTAAATAGTTTGAACAGTAAGCTGCTGGATGATATTCAGCAGGCCATTATGGTCAATAATGAAAAGTATCCGGTTCAGAACTGTAAACTGCGCTTTTTGATCAAAGATCGGGAAGAAGCTTTACAGGTTGAACTGGCCTCCAAATTGTTCAAAGTAAACCCAAGCGATGACCTGATGGCCGATATTTTTAATTTGACCAACATACAGCCGGTGTTGAATTAAAAAGACATTATTTGATTTTTATAATTTCTGACTTAATTATTCAAACGGTCAATAAAGGAAAACAGGCTATTTATTAACATAGAAAACGTTACGATGTGGGTTACATGAAAATGCCTGTTTTATGCAATTATTTTATTTAACTATTTGATTTTTAATTAAGTAAAATAATGTAAACCGTAAAAAGTGTAAACCATGTAAACCCACTTTTTTGGTTTTTTTTAAGGGGATTGATATAGAGCTCTGTTTATGTTATTAATATAATTGTCACATTGTCAGGTCACATTTGTGGCAAGTTATTTGAATAGTATATATTTGTAATACAAAAAATTTAAAAAATAGAAATCATGGCTTTAGAAATAACTGATGCGAACTTTGACGAACTTGTGCTGAAATCAGACAAACCCGTACTTATTGACTTTTGGGCAGAATGGTGTGGTCCTTGTAGAATGGTAGGTCCGGTTGTTGAGGATATTGCAAAAGAATATGCAGGCCAAGCCGTTGTTGGTAAAGTTGATGTTGACAACAATCCAGGTATATCAATGAAATACGGAATCCGTAATATCCCTGCTTTATTATTCTTCAAAAATGGCGAAATTGTTGATAAACAAATTGGCGCCGTTCCAAAATCAGTTTTAACCGACAAATTGGTTAAGCAATTAGCATAATTACAAAAGGCAAAAATTAAGCTTGTTGATAGCTTAACTCACCATATTTATTACCTTAAAAAAGCGTTACCTATTTGGTGACGCTTTTTTTATACCCTATATTAGCCCTATGTCCCTGTTAAATGATGATCAGCAAATAAGGCAACTGGCCAACCTGGAGCTACTGGCCCGCCAGGTGGTTGAAGGCTTCATAACCGGCCTGCACCAGAGTCCCTTCCATGGGTTTTCTGTAGAGTTTGCCGAACATCGTTTGTACAATAATGGCGAATCGGTAAAAAATATCGACTGGAAGTTATTGGCCCGCACGGAGAAATTGTTTGTAAAACAGTTTGAAGAAGAAACTAACCTGCGCTGTTATTTACTGCTTGACACTTCGTCGTCTATGAATTTTCCCGAAAAGGGGATGAATAAGCTACAGTTTTCTGTTTATGCGGCGGCCGCGTTAATGTATCTGTTTAAAAAACAGCGCGATGCTTTTGGATTATGTCTGTTTTCGGATAAGATTGACTGGCTGAGTGCCGCCAAATCAACCAGCACGCATTTGTTTCATTTGTATGCCGAGCTCGAAAAAATCTATAATAGTCCGCGGGTAAATACGGTTACGCATATAACTGATGTGCTGCACCATATTGCCCAGGAGATACATCAACGTTCCATGGTGATTATTTTTAGTGATATGCTCGAAAATAGCCTCGACACCGAAAAGTTACAGGCACTATTCGCGGCTATACAGCACTTGAAATTCAATAAGCACGAAGTGGTTATATTTAATGTGCACGATAAGCAAAAAGAACTCGATTTTAATTTTGATAACCGTCCGCATCATTTTATTGATATGGAAAGTGGCGCCGAGATAAAAGTGCATCCTGGTAAAATACGTGATGCTTATCAAAAATCGTTAGCAGCGTACCGGCATGAGCTGGAACTCAAATGCGCGCAATATCATATTGATTTGATTGATGCCGATATACACGAAGGCTATCAGAATATACTGAAAACCTATTTGGTGAAGCGTAATAAGATGATATAAAAAAAGGCTATTCTTAAAATAAAAATAGCCCTCTCAATAGGGGTAGCACTTACTAAAACTGCCCAAAGTAATAAATTTCGAATGAAGATTTGGTGAAGTTATACCTGGTTATCAAATATCAGCTTTACAGCAGTTCCCTTATTTTTTACCGAGTTTATTTTAATGTTAATGTTATGAAACGCAGTGATACTTTTTACAATAGCGAGGCCTAAACCATAACTTTCTTTTTCATCGGTATCAAACTTCTCAAAACGATTAAAGGCATTATCAATTTGCTTTTGCTCCATACCAATACCCGTGTCGGCAATTGTAATGGCATAAATATCATCATTAAGATCATCACTAATAGTAATACTGCCTTTAGTGGTATTGTATTTAATGGAGTTGTTAATGATGTTGAACAGCAACGTATGCATGAGCGGACGGTTGCCCTGTATAGAATAAATGTATTTGAGATGATTGGTAAAAGTTAAGTGTTTTTCATCTATACGATCTTCCAATTCTTCATGTATTTCTTTGATAACTCCGGCTATCATGACCATATCGCCCTTGTCAAACTGGTTGTTTTCTACCTTTGATATAAGTAACAAGCTATTAATGATTGATTTGAGGCGATTGAGTGTTTTTAGGGAGGCATGCATCTTATTTTCGCTGCCCTCACTTAATTCCTCATGTAGTAATATATTTTCGAGCCTTGAGCTGATGATGGATATAGGCGTAAGTAACTCATGCGACACATTGGCGATGAATTGTTTTTCCAATATAAAAAGGTTGGAGATCTTTTTCATCAATGAGCTTATACTATCATCAAGTAATTCAAAATCCTGGGTTGTGGTTTGGATCTTCTCGTAATCAAAGTTCATGGGGTCATTCACTTTGATCAGCTTGCGGTCAATAATCTTATAAAAAGGGGCAAGCAAAAACTTGGTAAACACAAGGTCGCTTATCAACGTAAGTACCAGGGCAATGAACAATACCAGTAAAGTGAACTTTTTGATGATGGACTTTAATTCTTCAACAGATTCGATGGTTTCCCCAATTTCCAGAAGGTAGGTATGCTCATTAAAGTTAAAGCGGTTGGAGAGTATGCGATAAGTTTCCATATTCCGCTCAACCTTCCTTGTTTCTGTACTAAAGGTTACTTTGCTGGGCGTGTTGGCCTCATATTTAACCGGGGTTATGGTAATAAACTCTTCTTTTAATATATTATAGTCGGTATATACTTTTTGCGCCGCCAGAAAGCTGTTGATCTCCCTGGAAGAAAGGCTCCTTAGCGTAGCTTCTTTTTTTTCTTCCAGGCGAACCTCAATATGGTTATAAGATATTTTTTCAATAGAAAGCAGGATAAGCAGGCCGGTAAATAAAATAATGGCCACCTTGGTTAGCGTATTATATAGCGCCAGCTTTACCTGAAGTTTCATCCGGGGAATGTTTAAATATTAATACGGTAACCAATACTCCTTACGGTTTCAAACCAATCAATAGGAATGTATTGCGATAGCTTTTTACGCAGGTTTTTAACATGCACGTCCACAAAGTTGGAGTCGGAATTGATCTCCAGTACATCGCCCCAAACGTGTTCGGTTAAGTTGGTACGTGATATTACCCGGTTTTTATTCAGCACCAGGTAATTGAATATCTCGAACTCTTTTTTGGTGAGGTTAATACGCTCATCATTATACATCACCGTACGGTTCTGGATATTAACGCGCAATCCTTTGATATTGATATCATTGCTTTCCAATCGGTGTTTGCGGCGTGTTATGGCATGCATGCGTGCAAGGAGCTCACTTAACGAAAATGGTTTGGCCAGGTAGTCGTCGGCGCCTTGTTCCAGACCCATTACGCGGTCGTCAACGGCTCCACGCGCTGTAAGTATAATAACGGCGTCGTCGCGTTTTTCAAGGCCTTTCAGCATTTTTAACAGGTCAAAGCCGTCACCGTCGGGCAAGCCAAGGTCAAGCAGTATAAAGTCATAGTTGTTTACAAATATCTTTTCCTCGGCCGATTTTTTGGTACGCGCGTGCTCAACAGTAAAACCTTCATGACTTAAAAATTCATCTACTTCAAGGGCCAAGCCCTTTTCGTCTTCAACAATTAATACATTCATACGCCTGCAATTTACAAAAGATATAAGAATAGAGATAATTTCGGAATTGGGATTTGAGATTTCGGATTTTTATTTAAAATCAGGTGCAGTATATTTCAAGATTTACTCTGTTTTTAAATGTCAAGCTCAAATTCCAAAATGAATATAAATTATCGAAATCAATTTCGGGTTAATGCTGTTAAAGAATAAATACCTCCTTCTATATGAGACTTTCCATTGAACGAAAACCCATAAGAGTTAATCCCGATCCCAAACGCGTTATAGCAAGATTCTTTTTTAATGGGAACGACCGTGCAAAAGAAGTGATAGAACGCGTGATGGATATTAGCGAGGAAGAAGCTTTCGGTATCATTTCGCCATTGCTGCAGGAGTATTCCAAAAGGCATCGTAACATCACCAGGGTACTAAACCGGCATTGCAGTAAGCTAAAGCCATTATTTAATGAGCTGAACATTGATTTTGATACCCTCACAGTTTACCGAAAACTACTCATCGGCTCCTATTTTACCCATGAATATTCCATTGAATCTGCGGCGTTCTTTAACCCATCCATAGTAGAAGATCCAGATCAAACCGAGTTGGAAGATGGTCAGAAACGAGTGATCATCAGCTTTAGGGCAGTAGGTGAGGGCCATATCTCCTCTATCACTTTCAGAAGAGCGCTGATCGATAAAAATAATGAAATTACCATTCAACCTTCAGGTAGCTATATTGATGAGGCCGAAATTGTGCGGAACGCTGTTTATAACAAAAAGCTGTTCTTTGAAAAAGCCGCTATTACCCAGATCAGTATAGATGTGATCAATGAGCTGGAATCAAAGCTCGATCATCATTTTGAGTACGCCAATCTGCGCCGCATCATTCTCGATTCGCAGAAACTACAGGAGAGCGACATGAAGCGCCTGGAATACGACAAGGTACTCTGGCTGGCCGATTCCTACTATGAGATTGTATTTTCATTGGATACCGATATATCAGACAGGGTCATATTCCCCATATCCGAGTACGAACGCAAAGGTATCGAAGATGCCCGCTTTGTGAAATTTATCAATGACGATGGCACCTATGTATACTATGCTACCTATACTGCCTATGATGGTTCGCTGATTATGCCCAAATTGCTGCAAACCACCGACTTTTATAATTTTAAGATCATGCCCCTGTATGGCGCTGGCGCTCAGAACAAGAACCTGGCCCTGTTTCCTCGTAAGGTGAATGATAAGTTTGTGATGATATCGCGCATTGATGGATGCAATAACTATATCATGTACTCCGACAAGATCAATATCTGGGAAAAACCCGTATTGCTGCAACAGCCTAAATTTACCTGGGAGTTTATCCAGATAGGTAACTGCGGATCGCCTATAGAAACTGAAGAAGGTTGGATCATGATCACCCATGGCGTAGGTCCTATGCGGCGCTATGTGCTGGGCGCCAGCCTTTTGAAGCTTGACGATCCAACCATTGAGATCGGTCGCCTGAAGGAGCCCCTGCTTATCCCCAACAGCGACGAACGGGAAGGCTATGTACCCAATGTATTGTACTCCTGCGGTACCATCGTGCATAACGATAAGCTCATTATCCCGTATGGCGTGTCGGACTCATCAACTGCATTTGCCGAGGTTTGCCTGGACGAGCTCCTCAAAAAATTAAAAGAGGACGCAGCCGAGCACCGGGCCAAAACCAGGAAACAAAAAGCGTAGGTCAAAAACTTTTTAAACCTTAAATTTTAACACTTTTTGTGCCTAAATGGGGTGAAAATCGTTCAAAAACTGTTCAAAAAATCTCATTTTAACACTTTTTAACAAATTTTCAACACGATTTTGAGCAGCTTTTGAAACTTTAAAAAGTATTAAATTATTGATTGTCAAATAACTGTATTGGAAATGAGCGATTTTTGCTCTGTTTTTCCCTTAATTCAACAGCCCGTTTTCTCCTTTTTGATCAGGAAAAAACGGGCTGTTGAATTATAGTAAATATACTAAATTATCAGCAGATTTTCGCTGGTTAATTTTTTAAATATGAGTTCTAAAGGGTCATTTTTATTCCGCTGCAACAGCATTGGCATTGTTATTCATAATCATAAAAAGCTTTAACTTTAGCCATACCAATTTATAAAATGTATGGGTAGTAAAGAACGGGTGGAACGTTTAAAAGCAGAGGTCCGTCAGCTTATTCTTGATGCCGCGATGGGGATCGTTAAAGATGAAGGATGCGAGGCATTAAGCATCCGAAAAATTGCTGATACCATTGAATACAGTCCAACTATTGTATATTCTTATTTCCTGAATAAGGAAGCGGTGCTGATCGAATTGTCAAAACGGGGTTTTGCCATGCTTATCAATTGTATACAGCAACGGTTGGCAACGGTAAGCGATCCCAAAGAAAGAATGGAGACCGTATTAAGGGCCGTTCTTTATTTTGCCACCAGTGAAAACGAGCTTTACCAGTTAATGTATAAGGTAGGTACCGATGTGGCGGATGTGGAAAAGGCCTTCCCGGCGCTGTCGACCTTTATTAACCTGTTTCGCGAGGGGATGCAGCCACTGGTAAAAGCAAATGCATTGACAGAGGAAACTTTTCGGTGCAATTACCTGATATGCATGTCGTTTGTACATGGCCTGGTAGCCCTGAACCGCTATTTTAAAGATATTGACCCTGCTATGAATAATATGGTATTGAAGAAAGCCATAGGCGGGATCATTGGCACGATCGAGCGTTCGTAGACATTAAAAATTACATGTTGTCGGTTAAACGCTGCCACGAGATACGCTAATCTCGCGGCAGCGTTTAACAAATATTTTAATTGGGGGTTAGGGGCTTAATATTTGTTTATATAAGCCCAAATAATCAGCCGCCATCTTATCTTTTGAGAACCGGGATGCTGCCCAAGTATGGCAAGCCACCCGGTCAATTGTTTTTATTTGATCAACAGCTGTTACGGCTTCGTCGATATTATCCACCAAAAAACCGGTTTCGGTATCCCTGATCAGCTCCGGCATCGATCCGCGGTTAAAGGCGATCACCGGCGTGCCACAAAGCATGGCCTCGGCTACGCTCATGCCAAAAGGCTCATTAAAACTGATGGGGTGCAACAAGGCATAGGCATTGCCCAAAAGCTGTTTCCGGTTTTCTGGCCCGGCATGACCTATATATTCTATTTCGGCGGATAAAAACGGCTCTACTTTTTCGCGGTAATAATTTTCATCCTGGATTATGCCCGCTATGAGCAGTTTGCGCTTGCTCTTTTGAGCAATGGAAATAGCTTCGGCTGTGCCCTTATCCGGGTGGATGCGGCCAAAGTAAAGCAGATATTTATCCGAATCTGGCTTTTCATAAAATTCAAAATCGGCAGTATTTAGCCCATTATAAACGGTGGCCAGGTATTCCAGTTCGGTGCTACGGTCGGCATTACTAATACTTACGTAATGGCCGCGGTGGTTATATTTTTTGTATACGGGGATAATGCGTGGTGATGAAAAGCCGTGAATGGTAGTTATCAGCGGTGTTTTGATTAAACCCGAATAAGTGAGCGGCAAAAAATCAAAATTGTTATGGATAATATCAAACCGACCGGCCTGCTCCATCAGATTACTGATATGCAAACATTCCAACACTTTGGCATCCTGACTACGGTCTTCCTCGTAGCCCGTAGCGCAAACCGATTCCAGCTTTCCCGCGGTTATCGAATCGCCGGTGGCAAAAAGGGTAACATCGATGCCCAGTTTTATCAAACCTTCGGCAATGTTTGATGCTATCTGTTCCCAGGGGCCATAATGCCTTGGCGGTGTGCGCCAGGCGACGGGCGATAATACGGCAACCTTCATTTTAATTAGTGAATTAGTGAGTTAGTGAATTAGTGAGTGGGGAATGGTGAATAGTGAGGGATGTAGTTTTATTTTACCACTCACTATTCACCATTCAGCACTCTCCACATCTAACAAATCTCCATTTTTTGATTGCCATACTTGTTATATTCGTATTCCAGTTCGAAGGCTTTCAGTACCGTTAAGTGCGATATGAGATAGGCCAGCGTGCTTTCGGCGCCCTGGTTACGGTTGATGCCGGTTGGCAGCAAACCATCACAGCAGCCTTTGGTTTCATGATCATATAAAGGGGCGCGCAACGTGTTTTCGCCCAGGAACCACTTATAGCTCAGGAACATTTTCTCTACATATTGTGGCACCCTGAATATCTGGTAAGCCTGGAAATGCATCAGCACCATGGCCATGGTTTCAATAGCCTGCTGATCAAACGTAGGGAAGCTGCCGCCGCGATAATACCAGCCATCATTTCCTACCGGACTCAGATACCCGTTTGACAGCGTGAGCTTATCCAGGAACGCCATTGTAGCCAATGCTATCCGTTTGGCATCCTCATTCCCGGTTATTTCGCAGGAATGCAGCAGGGCCAGTGGCAGTATGGCATTATCATAGGTCATTTTCTCCTCAAACCATTGCCAATCTTCCGATTGCGTATTTTCATAAGCATCGATGAGCGGCTGCGTAAGCCGGTTCAGTATGTTCACCATGCCTTCATCGGTAGGATACACTTGTAAGTATGAACTGATGCCGATAATGGTATTGGCCATGCCCCTTAAATGTTCCAGCTTTTCAAAATGCGGTACCGATTTATGGAATATCTCCAATGCAAATTCCCGGTACGAGTTGCTGGCCGCGCAACCGATGAGGTGCCCCAGCGCCCAAATGGTACGACCGAAAGAATCCTCCGATCCTACCTCGTCCAGATACCTCCGGTCGAAACTCAGGAAATTGCGGAAATTGCCATCATCCGTTTGCATGTAGTGAATATAGCTGAGGTAGATAGGGAGCAGCTCAAATGCTTCGCGGCTTTTGCTGCGTTGATAAGCCATCAGCGCCATAATGAGCGCGCGGGCATTATCATCCAGGCAATAACCCTCTTTTAAATTGGGTATGCCGTATTTGGCATGTTGTACAATACCGGTATCATCTGTTAAGCGCAGTACATGCGTAAGGCTGAATTTGGGCAATATCTCGGGATCAACAATACTGTTTTTTAGTATCTTATCGCTAAAATCAAACCGTACACTGGCTTCCTGGGCCACTTTAATAAACTCGGCACCTACTACCGGCCAGCGCAGGTGTAAGCCATATTGATAAGCATTTTCTTTGAGTTCTTTTAATACCAGGTCCTGATCAAGCAGTTCAATAACGGTATCGGCCAGGGCGTCGGCGTTTTTAAAATCAAACAGGCGGCCGCGTTTATCGGCCAGTAGTTCGGTTGCATGCCAGTATGGGGTTGATACCACGGCTGCTCCGGCACCAACGGCATAAGAGAGCGTACCACTGGTGATCTGCGCTTCGTTCAAATATGGAGTAACATAAATTTCGCAGGCCGTGAGGTAATTTACCAGCTCTTCTTCCGATACAAATTTATTGATGAAAGCCAGGTTGGCCGATACACCCAGTTGGGCGGCCAGGGTTTTGAGGTGGTCGCGGTATTCTTCACCTGAGCTTTTGATTACGCCCGGATGGGTATTGCCTAATATTACATAAGTTACATCAGGATGTTTGGCCACAATGCGGGGCAATGCTTTTACCACGGTTTCCAGACCTTTATTGCGGCTCAGCAAACCGAAGGTTAACAACACCCGGCGATTTTTAAATGACGACAGGTTTTTAACCGGATTATTGACCAGCGCTTCCACATCCGGAACACCATGTTCAATGATCTGGATCTTTTCGGCAGGGATATCATAAATGGTGGTTAAAAATTCCACAGCCCGCTGACTCATCACAATGATCTTTGATGATTGCTCGGCTATTTCGCGAATGATGATACGCTGCACATAGCTGGGATCTTTTAATATGGTATGCAGTATCGAGATCAATGGTTTTTCGAGCCGGTTGATCAGCGGTAAAATGTAGATGCCGCTTTCGCCGCCGTAAATACCAAACTCATGCTCCATGATACATACGTCGGCATTGCTGGTATTGATATAGTTGGCCGCACGGATATAATCTTTCTGGTGGTCCTGGCGAATAACATATTTCACCTCCTCCGGGTATTCGTAATGCTGCAAACTCTCCGAATCGTTCAGCGCGACCACAAAGCCACCATGCGCTAAAGATTGTCTTTCGGGAAAATTGGCGTTAATAGCCCGCATCAGGTTTTGATTGAACGTGGCCAGGCCACATTCGCGGGGAGGGTAGGTTGATATATATGCTATTTTCATATTGGGTATAGATGTTAAGAACGTATGGTAATAGATTGAACAATTCCTTTTAATTAATTGTTTAAACTATGACTATAAAAAAGAGCAGTATTGATCTGTTTTGACAGGAAACAGACTTTTTCGATCCTTTTTGTATAGATAATACCATAAATGCACAAACCATACCAGTTTAATTCAAAATAAAAATTTTAATATATTATTTAATAAAGTAACTTGAAAGTTACGTTGGGGGATAGGAGTATAATAAATTTAAGAATATGTCATTGCGAGCGCAGCGTGGCAATCCCTAACTATACAGAGTGGCTTTGCATATCGGGGATTGCCACGTCGTTCCTCCTCAGCAATAATGCGTGTGGGAGTTGATTGGATGAGCTGATTGGCCGTTATGCTAATCTACAGTATAATACTCAACAGCCTCCAATATCACACTACATGCATGTTCAATTTGGTCGGGAGTAATAATAAGCGGAGGGGCTATACGCATGGAGTTGCTGCAATGCAAGAACCAGTCGGTGATGATGCCGTGTTCAATGCAGCGGTCGATTATTTTTTTATTCAGGTCAAAGTTGTCCAGTTCAACAGCCAGCATAAGACCTTTGCCCCGTACCTGTTTAATAGCCGGGTGAACCAGTAATTTGCGGAACAGGGCTTCCTTTTCGGCTACGCCGGATACCAGGTTGTCGTACAGTAGTACTTCTAATGCTGCCAGTCCGGCGGCGCAACACACCGGGTGCCCGCCAAAGGTGGTAATGTGACCCAGGATGGGGTTTTCTTTCAGCGCGCCCATGATAGCGTTAGAGGAGATAAAAGCACCTACAGGCATACCGCCGCCCAGCGCTTTGGCCAGCAATAAAATATCGGGTACAATGTCAAAATGTTCAAAAGCGAAAAGTTTACCTGTGCGGCCAAAAGCGGCCTGTATCTCGTCCAGTATCAGCAAAGTGCCGGTTTCGTCGCAGCGCTTGCGCAGGGCCTGCATGTAAGCAAAATCGGGTACACGGATACCAGCTTCGCCTTGTACCGTTTCGATAATAACGCAGGCGGTTTGATGGGTGATGAGCTGCAGATCGTCTGCCTCGTTAAAACGTATAAAGCTTACGCCAGGCAATAGGGGGCGGTAAGCCTGTTTAAATTCTTCGTTGCCCATTACGCTTAAGGCGCCCTGGGTGCTGCCGTGATAAGAGTTATGGCAAGCGATGATCTGCTGGCGTCCGGTATAACGTTTGGCCAGTTTTAAGGCTCCCTCAACGGCCTCGGCACCGGAATTGGTAAAGTATACCGACTGCAGATTTTGAGGCAGCACAGACACCAGCTTTTCGGCAAAACGCACTTGTGGTGTTTGTACGTATTCGCCATAAACCATCAGGTGCATGTATTGGTCAACCTGGTGTTTGATGGCTGCTATAACTTTAGGGTTGCCGTGACCCAGGCTGCTTACGCCAATGCCCGATATCAAGTCGGTATGGGCTTTGCCTGCCGTATCATACATATATACTCCCTCGGCCCGTTCAAACTCCAGCAACAGCGGAAAATTGGTGGTTTGCGCGTTATTGGTTAAAAAGATCTGGCGAAGAGTAGGCATGGGAGAGCAATTAGTGAATTATTGATTTAGTGAATTATTGAGTTGGGGGAGTAGAATAATTATTGAGTTATTGATTTATGACGATACAAAAATCGTCATTTCCCTTAACACTTTAGCTATTGTAAAATCACTAATTGAAAACCAATCACTAATTCACTAAATCAATAATTCAATAATTAGTTAGTTCCCTGCTCTTTCGCTGCGTTCGCTGAGTTGTTTGATGAGCTCATCGCGGAACTCGCGTTCGCTTTTGTAAAGCTCGCTTACCTTTTCGGGGGGGAGTATTTTCAGAAAAGCGTCTTTATAACGCTTGCGTATGGCTACCTGCTGGCTTTCGTAATAAATTTCTTTATCTATTTGTTCGGTACCATTGGCCGCTGCGCTGGAGTTGTTTAGGCGCTTGAGCACGTTAACGGCGGTAAGCTCCTGTTGATATTGACGGTATATGGGCCAAAATTTAGCCGATTCTTCATCGGTAAGGTTAAGCTGCTTGGTGATAAACCTGTCATGAGCCGCATCAAGTTTCTGGCGGGTGTTTTTTTTATCACGCAAAGGAGCAGGGGTTATCTTTTGCCTCTGCACCAGGTTGTTATTTACCTGTGCAAAGGATTGGTAACCCGCTGCCATTATAAAAAATAAAATAAGAATATACCTGATCAATATGCGCATTAAAAGTATCGTTAATTAGTGGAATCCAAATAGTCCGACAGATCTTCATCCAGATTTGCAGTATTAATTTGCTGTCCGCCATCCATCAGGCTACGGGTATCATTTGCATCCGCGTGTAATTGCAGATAGCTCTTAATTTCATCAACAGGCACGGTCGACAATTGCTCATGTAAAAATGAGTGATCATGTTTTACAGGAGAATCACCATTTCTTACCAACAGTCCAATACCCAATATAAGGGCAAAGCAGGCTGCAGTAGCATACCTGAAGGTTTGTGATGCGAACATCCTGCGTACAATGCCCTTCTTTTTAACGGCAGCCGGCAAGGTAATTACTTTGGCGGTTGCTACCTCTTCCTCATTAACAGTTTTGCTTAAGATATTCCGGCTTAACTGCTCAAAATAATTCTCGGGCACGGTAAAACCTTCGGCTTCACTGCTGATATGCTCCTCAACGGCTATCCGGCTTTGAATATTACCGCTCAGTGTTTCGAAGTAATTTTCGGGCACGGTAAAGCTTTCGGCTTCATTATTTACCAATTCGTCAATAGCTATCCTGCTTTGGATATTACTGCTCAGTTCGTCAAAATAATTTTCGGGCACACTAAAACCCTGATGCTCCGGGTTTAATGCCTCCTCAATAGTTATTCTGCTTTGAATATTGCTGCCAAGTTCATTAAAATAATTTTCAGGTACGGTAAAACCGGAGTCCTGTGTGTTCACAGCGTCCTCAACACGTATGCGGCTTTGTATATTACTGCTTAATTGATCAAAGTAGTTTTCAGGCACGGAAAATCCGGTGGATGAGCTTTTTAGCTCTTCCAGCCTTATGCGTGATGTTATATGCTGCGCTAATTCATCGAAATAGCCAGCTGGAACCACAAACGGATTCCTGGCATCGATCCGTTTTAGTGATTCATAATCATCCAGCCACTCCCTATTGTCCATATCGCTTTTCATACAGTACTATAGATGAATTTAGTGCTAAAAGGTTTAACGTAAATCTGTATTAATTTTGAATTTAATCTTTTGATAATAAAAATGCCTCTATCTTCTTGACTGCCAGGTGAAAAGATGCCTTTAACGCACCCACGCTGGTACCCAAAACGTCAGATATTTCTTCATATTTCATATCATCATAGTACTTCATGTTGAAAACCAGGCGCTGTTTTTCGGGCAGGGTAAGCAATGCTTCCTGCAGTTTGCGTTGCGCCTGGTCGCCGTTAAAATAGCTCGAATCGGCTAATGAATCGGCCAGTTCATAAGCTACATCATCCAACGGTATATTATTTTTTTGCTTCTTCTTGTTCAAAAAGGTAATACACTCGTTGGATGCTATCCTGTACATCCAGGTGTATAGCTGCGCGTCGTTTCTGAAGCCCAGCAGGTTTTTCCAAACCTTGATAAAAACGTCCTGCACAAGATCGTCCGCATCGTCATGATCAACAACCATACGACGGATGTGCCAGTAAATTTTTTGCTGGTATTTTTTCAATAACAGGTTAAACGCTTCGTTACGTGTTTTTTCGTCCTGGAACTTACTTAAAATCTCTGAATCTTCAACCTGCAACGACATTTTTTAAATTTTATAGTTAAATGCTTATTATCGCATTTTGTTTTCTTTTCATCACCTTTTTTGCCGCCAGCACAATGTGCTCGGCATCAAGGCCATACTTTGTCATCAACTGCTCTGGTGTACCGCTTTCGCCAAAGCTGTCATTAACGGCCACATACTCCTGTGGTGTTGGGTTATGTACCGCCAGCACTTGTGCAATGCTGTCGCCCAAACCACCCAGGCGGTTATGCTCTTCGGCAGTTACTACGCAACCTGTTTTGGCTACCGACTTTAATACGGCTTCTGCATCCAAAGGTTTTATGGTATGTATGTTAATGATCTCGGCATCAATACCTTCCTCGGCCAATATTTCGCCGGCCAATATGGCTTGCCATACCAGGTGACCGGTGGCAAATATACTTACATCTGCGCCTTCATTCACCATCCATGCCTTGCCAATCTCAAATTTTTGATCCGGATCGGTAAAAATAGGCACCACCGGCCTGCCAAAACGCAGGTAAACCGGGCCATCATATTCGGCAATGGCCAGGGTAGCGGCTTTGGTTTGGTTATAATCGCAGGTGTTGATCACTGTCATACCCGGCAACATTTTCATCAGCCCAATATCTTCCAGGATCTGGTGAGTAGCACCATCCTCACCCAGGGTTAAACCGGCGTGTGAAGCGCAAATTTTTACGTTTTTGTTGGAGTAAGCTATCGATTGGCGGATCTGGTCATAAACCCTGCCGGTTGAAAAGTTAGCGAAAGTACCTGTAAACGGAATTTTACCGCCAATGGTCATACCGGCGGCAATGCCCATCATATTGGCTTCGGCAATACCTACCTGTACAAAACGTTCAGGAAATTCTTTAATGAAATCATTCATTTTTAACGATCCGATCAGGTCGGCGCAAAGGGCCACTACCTGGTTGTTTTTTCTGCCGGCTTCCAGCAGCCCGGCGCCAAAGCCCGAGCGGGTATCTTTTTTATCTGTGTAAGTGTATTTTTTCATGAGCCTCACCCAACCCTTTCCATACCGATAGTTATCGGGAGAGAGTGTTTTTGGGAAATATTCTATGTGATAAATTATTGTGTCTTGATTCTTGTCTCTTGCTTCTAAGAAGGGGCTTAATAATCGCCCAGTGTTTCTTCCAGTTGGCCGAGGGCTAGTTGCAGCTGCTCGTCATTTGGCGCTACACCATGCCATTTGTGGCTGCCCACCATAAAATCAACTCCGTAACCCATTTCGGTATGCATCAGTATCATGATCGGTTTGCCCTGACCTGTGCGGCTTTTGGCCAGCTCCAGTGTTTTTACCACATCGGCCATGTCGTTGCCTTTCATCTCCAGTACATCCCAGCCAAAAGCTTCCCATTTGGCATGTAAGTCGCCTAATGACAATACCAGGTTGGTTGGTCCGTCAATCTGCTGGCCGTTTACGTCTATGGTTGATATCAGGTTATCTACTTTATTGTGCGGTGCAAACATGGCGGCTTCCCATATTTGTCCTTCCTGCAACTCACCATCACCGTGCAGTGTAAATACTAATGATTTATCGCCATTCAATTTTTTGGTAAGAGCGGCGCCAATAGCTACCGATAAACCCTGACCTAATGAACCCGAAGCGATGCGGATTCCCGGTAAATGCTCATGCGTGGTTGGGTGGCCCTGCAAACGGGTGTTCAGCTTGCGGAAGGTAGCCAGCTCTGCTTTGTCAAAATAACCGGCATGGGCCAATGTGCTGTAAAATACAGGCGAAATATGCCCGTTTGATAAAAAGAAAATATCCTCGCCCACGGCATCCATGTTAAACTTTGGATTGTGGTTCATTACCGAGAAGTAAAGGGCGGTAAAATAGTCTGTACAGCCTAATGAACCACCCGGGTGACCGGATTGGCAGGCGTGTACCATACGTACAATGTCGCGGCGGATCTGCGACGCGGTTTTTTCTAATTCTTGAATAGTAGGTTTCATCAATAAAGTTCGGGATCGCTAAAAATAGCTTTGATATGGTTTTTAAAGTTTATGCTATCAGGTCGAGTATCTGCTGTGAAGCGTTTTGCGTATCAACCTTGTGAATTATTTTGCTGATGATACCATCGGCACTGATGAGGAAAGTAGTGCGTGCGGTACCCATATACTGTTTGCCGTACATGTTTTTTTCTACCCAAACGCCATAAGCTTCTACAATTTGTTTTTCGCTATCGGCTATCAGGGTAAAAGGCAGGCTGTATTTGGTCTCGAATTTTTTGTGCGATTTTTCGTCGTCGGTACTTACACCGATCACTTCAAAGCCAATTTTCGATAAATACTGATAGTTATCTCTAAAGTTGCATGACTCGGCGGTGCAACCCGGGGTGTCATCTTTTGGATAAAAGTAAAGGATCACATTTTTTCCTTTGTAATCAGCAAGCGAAATGGTTTTACCATTCTGGTCCTTCGCCGTAAAATCGGGGGCTTTATCGCCTTCTTTTAATGTTGCCATAGGTGTTGTTTGTTTTTTAGTATCAAGTAGCCGGTTAGTATCAAGTAGCTAGTATCAAGTATCAAGATTTTTTACATCAAGATTTTCGTTGCTCCTAAACACCGCATTCAAGAGGTCTTGATACTTGATACTAGCTACTTGATACTAAATTATACTATCTATAAAAATCGGCTGTAAATTCCGAAAAATTATTCTTATTGTCGCCAATTGTAAGCTTAAATACATGCTTACCGGGAGCAATTTCGCCGTTAAAGGTATAACTTAGTATTTTACTTTTATAATCCCACTCCATTAAAACCCATTTATTATCGATAGTGCCCGCATAGGTTTTAATGCCCGACAGGTTATCGCTCATCCTGAAATTGATACTTTTGGCTGCAGCCATGTTTTTACCGTTGATGATATTGAGCGGATGGATAACCGGTGAAATGGTATCTATCTTAATAAAATAATCGCCAAAGGAGGTCACTTTTGATTTAACGTAGCCATCCTGAAAATAACCACCCTGGCAACCATTTGCTGTACCTACAATCACCGCCTTATCGGCATATTTGCCCAGGTCGGCATCTGGTTTTATCCAAAGGTCGTAACTATCATGGATGGGTGTAAGGCGATTATGGATATGGTGTACCTGCGAAAAGCCCGAGGCCGGTTTGGGCGATACAGAATAAATAAAATCCAAATCGTCATATAAATTGCCCGGCATAATGCTCACCTTCACCTTATCTGTACTGAACTCGCTTTTTTGATCAAAATGAAACAATGTACCAGCTATTTTATAAGCAGGGGGCGTAAATTTTTCTGACTGTACTTTTAGTTTCAGGGTTGATGTATTGCCGGCCACGTCTTTCACTACATACTCCACATCGTGCAGAGCGTTGTCATCAAAAGTAATGATACCCCGGTTAATGGACTGTGGATAAAGGGATATGTGGCTGCCAGGTAATATAAAGCACTTCTGCATCCAGCGGCGCGATGATTCAAACGCGGGATAATCAATATAAGCATTGATGGCATGGGTTTGATCAAAGGCAAAACGCTCTACTGTAAAGGTATACACGGTTTGACCATCGAGCTTTAACTCCAGTGAATAAATGCCGTTATGATTGGCCGACGCGCTGTTCATATCGGTAGTATTGATACCGAAACCTACGTATCCGCTCAGATGCAACACCTGTGGTTTTAATAAGCGATAGCTGCCTGTACCTACGCTCCCGGTTACTGCCAGAAATTCTTTAGGCGTTTTTTCGCTGAAAGGACTACCGTTGAGGTGATAAATGCCGATAGATGTGATGGATGGTGGAACGCGATCCGGAATGGTTAAACCAAACAATTGCGGGTTAATGGTTTGCTCGGTTTGAGTGTCCCTGATCTCGAAATGCACGTGCGGCCCAGCCGATGCCCCGGCATTGCCCGACATGGCGAATACGTCACCTTTTTGAAGAGGTACCTGTTTAGGGTCGAGATTAAAATCGGCCTCGTAGGTTTGGTGATCATATTGGTAGGCTTTTGCAATGGCCGCTATAGCCGGCGAAAAAGCTTCGAGATGACCATAAACGGTGGTATAGCCATTGGGATGGGTGATGTAAACCGCGCGACCAAAACCACCAAATTGCACCCTTACCCTTGATACATAGCCTTCGGCGGCCGCGTGTACCGGGTAGCCGGTACGCTGATTGGTTTTAAAATCGAGCCCCGAGTGAAAGTGGGAAGGCCTGAGTTCGCCAAATGAACCGGCTGTAGTAGGAGGCAAATCAAGTGGGTAGCGGAAATAGTTTTGCGGGTATTGCCTGCTTTGTATAGGTGTTTGTGCCTGTATGCCCAAATTAAAAGCGAGACATAGCGCGGCTGCAATCAGCTGTTTTTTAATCATATTTTATTTAACGTAAAAGTCAAGCAGTTTTTCGTTCTCTAAATATCCTTCCAGCCTATCGCCAACTTTTACTTTTGATACGCCCTGTGGGGTACCGGTAAATATCAAATCGCCTTTTTTAAGGGTGATGTATCGTGAAACAAAGGCAATAATGTTCTCGAACGGAAACAGCAGATCACGGGTATTGCCCTGCTGCCGGGTTTCGCCATTTACGTCCAGTTTAAAATTCAGATCATAGATTTGGGCAAATTTACTTTTGGGCACAAAAGCGCTGGTGGGAGCTGAACCGTCAAATGCTTTGGCCAGTTCCCAGGGCAGACCCTTTTCTTTATGTTTGCTTTGGATATCGCGGGCGGTAAAATCAACACCGAGGGCAATTTCCTCATAGTAATTAGCCGCGAATTTTTCGCTGATGTGCTTGCCTTCCTTGCTTATTTTTAAAACGATCTCGATCTCGTGATGTACATCGTCAGAAAAATCGGGATGGTAAAAAGGCTTGTTATCCTTGATGATGGCTGTTTCGGGTTTCATGAAAATAACCGGAACGGCGGGTACCGGGTTATTTAATTCTTTGGCATGTTCGGCATAGTTGCGGCCAATGGCAATTATCTTCATAAGTAAAGCTTAAACGCCAAAGCTAAAAAAATAGGTTGGTTTGTGGTATGGGGATTTTGGGGAAATGGCAAATATGATTTGAGTTTTTGAGCGAGAGATTTGTCATGCTGAACGTAGTGAAGCATCTAATTATATGACCTGAATAGTTAAATAACAGATCCTTCGTTCCTCAGGATGACAAAATAAAAGATGAATTATTAAGGATTACAATACCGAGATGCGCTTGATAACCGATTCGGTACCGGCTACAACGCGTACAAAGTAAAAGCCGCGGTTAAGTTTGTTGGCTATAGGGTAGTTGATGTTATGATCGCCGGAATCAACCCTTGATGAAAACATGGTGGTAATATCGTTACCCAAAATATCCATTATTTTAATAGTGACATTGGAGTTGCGGGATATGGTATATTTTAAATTGATCTGATCGGTAACCGGGTTAGGGTATACCTGCACATCATTCAATAATTTATCTGTGGGGCGCGAAACGCTTACTTTTACGCTTGATGTTATTGCGGGTTTTGTTGGGGGTAATACCAGGTGCAGCCCATTTTTAAAATAAGACATTTTTCCTGCCTTCTCTTTTGAAGCACGCAGGTAAGTAGTGTCGTTTTTAATCTTGGCATCGGAGACAAAGGCCAGATTCATAAAAACTGCCATCGCAATTAGTACGAACCAGGTATAAGTGTAAATAAAGGAATAAGTTATTTTTCGCCCCATTTTAAGTCTTCGTCTACAAAAGTATAAATAAAGCCATCATCAATTAAAAAAATGATGCTTTTGTAAAACTTTTTAACAATTTTTAACAAAATATGTCCGTTTTACACTATTTGACTCTTCTTTCATTTATACGTTTAATGTTTATTTAAGTTTACTGGAAAAATTTAATATTTTTGCAACTTTAAAATATAATAGTGTCGAACCATAAAGATCTGCAAAAACTGACGGCCGCGGGCCTTCTTATCAGTTTAGGAATAATTTACGGTGATATTGGTACCTCCCCATTATACGTATTTAAGGCTATAGTTGGCCAGCAACAAATTTCCGAAACATTAATACTCGGAGGTGTATCCCTCATCTTCTGGACACTTACGCTGCAAACCACGTTGAAATATGTGGTGATCACGCTGCGTGCCGACAACAAGGGCGAAGGTGGCATTTTCTCACTTTTCTCGCTGGTGCGCCGTAAAGCCAAATGGCTTATTGTGCCTGCTGTGGTTGGTGGCTGCGCGCTATTGGCCGACGGTATCATTACCCCGCCAATTACCATATCATCGGCTATTGAGGGTTTGCAAACTTATTATCCGAATTTACCTACCGTCGAGATAGTAATGGCCATCATTACTGCGCTTTTTGTGATACAGCAATTTGGTACATCACTGGTGGGTAAAGCTTTCGGGCCTATCATGTTTATCTGGTTCACTATGATGGGTGTGCTGGGTATAAGCTATATCATCCATGATCCAATCGTAATAAGGGCCTTAAACCCATATTATGCTTATAAATTATTAAGCTCCAGCACCAGTGGTAACGCGTTTATTGTATTAGGCGCCGTGTTTTTATGTACTACCGGTGCCGAGGCTTTATACTCCGATCTGGGTCACTGTGGTAAAGCCAATATCCGTATCAGCTGGATATATGTTAAAACCTGTTTGATACTAAACTACCTGGGCCAGGCAGTTTGGCTGTTGCAACGCAATGGCACTGTGATGGACCTTAATATTAATAATCCGTTCTATAAAATAATGCCGGCCTGGTTTCTGATATTCGGTATTGGTATAGCCACGGTGGCGGCAATTATTGCCAGCCAGGCCTTGATATCGGGCTCATTTACGCTGATAGCCGAGGCCGTACGACTTAACCTGTGGCCCAAGGTGCGTATCAATTATCCGTCGGAACAAAAAGGACAACTGTATGTACCCAGTGTAAACTGGATACTCTGGGCTGGTTGTTTGGGTGTGGTATTGATCTTCCGTCATTCTGACAGGATGGAGGCTGCCTATGGTTTAAGTATAACCGTGGCCATGTTGATGACCACTATATTGGTATCCAAATTCCTGAAACGTAAAAAGGTACCCAACTATATCATTACTATATTTTTGGTTGTTTACGTGTCTATCGAGGGTACTTTCCTGGCGGGTAACTTACACAAGTTCCTGGATGGTGGTTGGTTTACCCTGTCAATAGGTTTTGTGCTGTTCACCGTAATGTGGACCTGGCACACGGCCCGTAAGATCAGGAACCGTTACGTGAAGTTTGTGAGTATTGATGATTACTTTGATATTCTTAAAGAATTAAGCGCCGATGAAACCGTACCTAAATACGCGTCGCAATTGGTGTATTTAACCAGCGCCAATTTCAACTCCGAAATTGAATCGAAGATAGTTTACTCCATTTTACAAAAGCAACCTAAACGTGCTGATGTTTACTGGCTGGTACATGTTGATGTGGTTGATGAGCCTTACAAACGCGAATATGAAGTGGAGTTCCTGGTGCCTAACAAATTGATCAGGATCGACTTTAAACTTGGTTTCCGGGTAGAGCAACAGATCAACCTGCTGTTCCGTAAAGTAGTGGAAGATCTGGTTAAAAAAGGCGAGGTGGATATTACCAGTCATTATAAATCATTGAACAAACACAAGATCGTTGGCGATTTCAGGTTTGTGGTGATCGAAAAAGTGCTGTCACGCTCGCACAGCCTGTCGTTCTACGAACGGTTTATCATGGATTTCTACGTACAGCTTAAAAAGGTGAGTTTATCTGAGGAACGTGGCTTTGGTCTGGACCTGAGCTTTGTTACTGTAGAGAAAGTACCGTTAATGCTGTCGATCCCTGAAGCTATAGAGATACACCGGGTAAATTAGATTTTTTGGATCAAGGATTTTGGGATTTTTGGAGTAAGGACTTTTAGACTTAAAGACTTAATCCTTGTTTCCAAAATCTTTGCCCCAATTAGTAATTTTTGTTCCTTGGTCCCAAAATCCTTGCTCCTTCTTCTCTAAAAGATGTTAAGTCAATATTAATCCAATATTACTACAGAATGTTTTTTCACTTTTATCGCGGTTTGAAAAATCCTGCGAGTGAAAAAGAAAATATATTTGACGTTTTGGGCATTGTTTTGTGCCGCCGGTTTATTTGCCCAGGGGCTTGATCTTAATCTGTTAAAAGATATCAATTGCCCGGTTAGCGGTGGAGATAAAACCTGGAGATTTGTTACCAAAAAAGCTATTTATGTTGATGCGGCGGTACCGGTTGGCTTCCTGGTAGCCGGCTTTGTTAACCATGATGACGACCTCAAAATAACTGGTTTACAGGCCGGAGCGTCTCTGATTGTCGCGGGCGGCTCTACCTATGTGTTAAAAAAGATATTTAACCGTACGCGACCTTACATAGCGCATCCCGATCTGATAACGCTGAAAGAATTGCCGGGGCCTACGGACCCTTCCTTTCCGTCTGGGCATACCGCATTTGCTTTTTCGGCGGCCACTTCTTTAAGTTTGGCTATACCCAAATGGTATGTGATAGCTCCTTCGTTTTTATACGCGGGCGCGGTAGGCTATTCTCGGATGTACCTGGGCGTTCATTACCCAAGTGATGTTGTGGCTGGAGCACTTGTAGGGGCAGGTTCGGCTTATCTGAGCTTTAAAGCTCAGCAATGGATTTTGGGTAAGAAGAAACATAAGAATTATCCGCAGTAGAGAGTATTAAGTCGGAAGTCTTAAGCCTGTAGTTGGTAAAAGATCTTTCTTTTTGCTAAAGATTTCTTAATTAAGACTTCCGACTCCAAACTACTTCCCCTTCTCCCAGGCCATTTTCATGTATTTCCTCACCTCGTCGTTTAGGTCTTCTTTAAAATACATCCGGAAGTAATGGTTATGATCATTAGTTCCCGGTACTGTTTTTATCTTGGTAAAGCAGAGGTTATCCTCATATATCTCGTTAAAGGGAAACACCACATCAACAAAGTTTTTACCCAATTGGGTAACATAGGCAAAGTTCACACGATCGCCTATGGCTATCATGCTTTTGGTTGGATAAACTTTGATGGGCGCTATTTGCAGGTATTCGTTGATGAAATAATCAAAAAGAGCTATGGTATCATCCGACTTTCCCTGCAAAAAATCGCTCAGGTTACGTTCCCGGCAGGAATGTACCTGGTTGGTAGCAGCAAATTCGCGGTTACATATGGGGCATATCCAGGTCATACAAGTTCTGAGTTCTAAGTCTTGAGTTCAAAGTACTAAAAATAACAAACTTAAAGATGAAATTTTATCCTCAGAACTTACGACTTAGCACTTGCCACCCTACCCAGTACGCTGTTTTTATAGCTGTAAGTAAAATAAATAACCAGGCCAATAACCAGCCATATTAAAAAACGCAGCCAGTTGGTGTAACCCAATTCCGTCATTAAATAAAAGCAGCTCATTAAGCCCAGCACTGGTATCAGCGAAAAGTTTTTGATAAAGCTGTATATGCTGATAATGATGATCAGGATAAAAAACAGGTAATTCGGGAAGTTATACAGGAACCCATCCAGACCGAGATAATACTTTTTAGCATCGCTGATATTGGTAGCCCTTAGGGCAGTGTTGAATTTATCTTCCTCAATGTCTTTGAAATATTTTGTGGCGTTAGCCGGAGTTATATGCTGATCACCATACAGCGTATTGAAACTGGTAAGCAGGGTTGTATTATCCGTAGCATCCAGGTTTTCAATAATAGCCGAGCGGTCTTTCAGCTTTTTAAGCTGCATCATCTCTACTTGTGGGGCTGGCTTAAAATAAATGCAAGCGCCCAAAATAATAAGCGTTATGAACGGTATAATGAGTTTACCATTCACATAAGGCAAGTGAAATTTACCGGCTTGTGCGCCCTGGCGTGGTAATAAAAGCACACCGCCGCATACCAGTACAAAAGCAAACAGGGTACCGATGCTGGTTAGGTCGGTAACTTCGGTCAGGTTCATGAACAGGGCCGGTATAGCTACCACAAAACCGGTAACTATGGTTGCAAAAGCGGGCGTATGAAATTTAGGGTGAATACGGGAGAACGCTTTGGGTAACAAGCCGTCACGGCTCATGCTCATCCAGATGCGTGGTTGCCCTAATTGAAATATCAATAAAACGCTGGCTGTAGCAATAACCGCGCTGATAGATATTACATAGCTGATATTGTGCAAACCAACCTTGGCAAACACAAATGCTAATGGATCACCAACCTGAAGCTCTTTATAACTTACCATACCTGTAAGCACCAGGGCAATGAGGATGTACAAAACTGTACAAATAATAAGTGAGTAGATCATGCCACGGGGCAGGTCGCGCTGGGGTTTTTCGCATTCCTCGGCTGTGGTTGATATGGCATCAAATCCAATATAAGCAAAAAATACTCCTGATACACCCTTCATCACTCCACTGAAACCGTTAGGCATAAATGGGTGCCAGTTGGCAGGGGTAACATAAAAAAAGCCGATAACAATAACGGCTATGACAATTAATATTTTAAGGATAACCATGGCATTGGTTGCCTTTTTTGTTTCGCGGATACCTACATAAACCAGGTAAGTGATAATAATTACAATACCTAAAGCAGGTAAATTAGCTATCAGTTTAAAATTTCCTATACCTGGAGCCATTTCCCATGCCGAAGCCGCTATTTTTACCCTGTCGCCAATATCGGCCAGATGACCGCCGGCTGCCTGTACCTGTTCATGTGCCCGTAGAGCCGACACATAATCCATAGTAAGGTATTTGGGCATATGGATGTTAAAACCTTCGAGCAGGTTTACAAAATACTCGCTCCAGGATATGGCTACCGCGATATTACCAATGGCATATTCCATTAAAAGATCCCAACCGATGATCCAGGCAATCAGTTCGCCAAAGGAAGCATAAGCATAGGTATAAGCACTGCCCGCAACGGGTATGCGCGAGGCAAACTCGGCATAACAAAGGGCCGAAAAGCCACAGGTGATGGCTGTAACCACAAATAAGATGGAAACCGCGGGCCCGCCGTGAAAAGAGGCTTCGCCGATGGTGGAGAATATACCCGCGCCCACAACGGCTGCTATGCCCATGAGGGTGAGGTCTTTTACATTAAGTTCTTTTTTGAGTTGTGATGTCGGTGTCCCGGGGTGCTCGCTATCACTAAATCCACACTCTACATCATGTAATATTTTTTCAACAGATTTCTTACGAAATATACTTTTCGACATTTATTTCAGCTAATTAGTTCAACTCAAATTCAAACATAATCATTTTTTTGCATTGAATAAGGATATGCTTATTTTGCGCCATGAAGATAGGAATAAAAGATGTTTTGTACCGGATAAGGCCGTTTTTTATCCTATACCTCCTGTTGCTCTGCGTGTGTTTGATTATCAAACTATCTTATAGCCGCGAAACTATATACTTTACTGTGAATGGCTTAAATGCGCCCTGGGCAGATACGCTGGCGCCTTATGTAACGGATATTGGCGAAGGACTTACGGCGGTGATCCTTTCGCTGGTTGTCGGCTTATTCAGTTACCGGAAAGGGTTATTATTGGCTACAAGCTATGCTGTTACCAGTATTGTGGCCCAGATCCTGAAATTTATTTTCGATGCGCCACGCCCCCGGATATATTTTGAAAACCAGCTCGATCGCATCCATTTTGTAAAGGGTATATACATATTGGCTACACATAGTTTCCCTTCGGGCCATACGGTTTCTATATTTTCGGCTACGGTGGTGATCACCTATTTGTGCAAAAATAAGCTGTGGGGAATACCGGCCTTTTTGGTTGCCGTAGCAGTAGGCTATTCCAGAATGTATTTGAGCCAGCATTTTTTTGAGGATGTGATGATGGGTTCGATTATCGGCGTAATTGTAACGGTAATTTGGCTGAGCTGGCTGGATAGCAGGCGGTTTATTCATACCGATAAATGGAATAAGGGATTGATTAAAACGCTGAGTAAATAAAGTCATCCTGAACTTGTTTCAGGATCCCTCAAGGCAGGTTAACTATCACGGCGTATACCTACCCATGGGATACAAGTTCGGCATGACTATATAGAATAAAAAAAGGCCCGGTTTAAACCGGGCCTTTTTCTTTTTAAATTTTTGCTATTAAGCTTGTTCAAGCGCTAATCTCCTGTTCCTTCGGATAACCATTAGTACAATGATCAGTACGATAGGGATACCGCCGTATAAGGCCATTTTGGCACCAAATGATATACCTTTGGCGTCTGATATATATTGGTCATGACGCTGCAGTTCAGGTGCTATTTTTAATGAACCGGTAAATGCTTTCAACTCATCTTTAGCTAAATCCTGGCGTTGTTCGGGAATCAGATACTCAATTGTATAAGCAGCTTCCTGAGTATATATCAGGATAAAATTCCTTAACTGTGGCGATTCGCCTGTTGTATTGCTATTATCAACAAACAGTGTAAATACTTTGGCTTTTAATGAGCCAACAGTGGTATCTCGCAGGTTCATGACACTACCGGTAACTGATTGTTTCTGGATATCATTCACCGTGTTTTTTAACACCTGGTTCAAATCGCGTTCTTTATCCAGTGGTTTGGTGTTAGCCGGATTTTTGGCCTTAATTACTACCATATAACCAAAAGCTCCATTACCGGAATAGATTTGCTGACCTAAAGTGTCTTTCTTTAAAAAATTTGCCGGTAATGATATCGAAACCAGGTTATCTATCTGCACTGGCTTTAAAGCCTGGCTAAAACCCAGTGTTGCAAACAAGCATATGATTGTTATACTTAAAATTATCTTTTTCATATTGATTAGAACCCTCTGCAGGCCGGTTAGTTTAAAAGAATATTAATAATGAATTTAATATGACTAAATCGTATCTTATTGACTGTCAATTATGTACGAATTAGTCTTATAAGACTGACAATGCAATGGGTATGCCAAAGACTAATCTGCAAGAGTTTTTAAAGGAAATGAAACAGGGGGATGACAGATGGATAGCACTGTTAATGAGTAGGATAACCAACAATCGGTTTCACGGTATCTGTTGGAACGTCAAGCTGATCAGTTTGTATTAAAAACAATACACTTTGATCTTCTAAAAATAAAAAAGCCCCTCCTTTTGGAGGGGCTTTTGCATCAATTGATGTTATTTTAATTGATCTTATCCATTTCGGCTTTTACAAATTCGGCCAGTTCTTTTACGTAAGCCGCGCTAAAATCAAATTTGATTCCTGCTGTTTCGTAGATTTCCTTGATGGTTTTGGTATAACCCAGTTTCAGGGCATCCAGATATTGCTGCAACCCTTTTTCGGGGTTTTCTTTATAGTTTTTCCATACAGCAATAGCGCCTAACTGGGCCATGCCATATTCAATGTAGTAAAACGGTACCTCGAAAATATGCAGCTGTTTTTGCCAAAGGTTAGCTTCGGCATCAGGATGCTCGCTCCAATCTACAAAGCCGGCACCAAATGGCTCATATATTTTTATCCAGGCTTCTGTACGCTCTGCGTCGGTGTGGTTAGGATTGGTGTAGATCCAGTGCTGAAACTGATCGATCACGGCTACCCATGGCAACGTTTTCAACACGTCAACCAACTGATCACGTTTGGCGCGTTTCAGGTCTTCTTCATTATCAAAAAATACATTCCAGTTATCCATCGAGATCAGCTCCATCGACATGGATGCCAACTCAGCCACTTCTGAAGGGCAATGTTTAAAATCATTCAGTTCCAGGTCGGCGGTTAAAAAAGTATGTACCGCGTGCCCGCCTTCGTGTACCATAGTAGTCAAATCACGGAAGGTATTGGCCGAATTCATGAAAATGAATGGCGCGCCGGTTTCGGCCAGCGGATAGTTGTAACCGCCAGGGGCTTTGCCTTTACGGCTTTCCACATCAAACAGGCTGTTATCTTTCATGATCTCCAGGCGCTCGCCCAGGTAACGGTTGATATTGCTGAAACACTGGATGGATTTCTCAATCAGATCATTGCCATCACTAAAAGGCTTTAAAGCGGGTTTGCCCGATATATCCACATCCATATCCCATGGTTTTAACTCGGGAAGGTTAAGGGCCGCTTTGCGTTTCGCGGCTTGTTCGCGCAGGATAGGTACAATTTCGGTTTCGATAGCCGCGTGAAAAGCGTAGCAATCCTGCGGGGTATAATCAAAACGCCCCAGTGCCTGGAACATGTAATCCCTGAAGTTTTCGAAGCCGGCATTGGTAGCCACGGTATGTCTTAGTTTGCGCAGATGATCGAATAACTCATTCAGCTGCTCTTTATCCTGTAAACGGCGTTTGGTGATCTTTTCCCAAACCTCATGTCGCTTAACGCGGTCGGTACCTTTCAGAAATACAGAAGCTTGCTCTAAGGTAAATTCTTTGTCGTCGATGTGTACCGACATGGCCCCGGTAATAGACTGATATTTTTGCTGTTCAACCTGTATCTCGGTTTGTACGGGGATATTCTCTTCCCTAAACAATTCGAGGGCTTTTTTTACGGCACGTAAAAAGATAAAATATTTTTCGCCGTCGAGCTGGTTAACATATTCGCTGGCAACCAGTTTTTTATTGAGCTCATTACCATAAGGCGCAACTTTAGGCTCAATTTCGGTAGCAAAGTACTGGAAGTTCTGTAAAAGCTCTTCGCTGGCTGTGTCGCAGGTCATGCGGATATAGCGCCAGGCAAAATCTTCTTCCAAAGCGGCTTCGAGCTCGCTTTTATCATGCAGCCATTTTTCCAGTTCCTGAACTGAATTCAGCGGACGATCGAGCAGTTCTTTATAAATAGGTTCCAGGTTCTCCCACTTCATTTCGAGTGTGGCCGGGATGTATGTTCTTGTTTTTTTGTGGATCATAATTTTTAGATGTGCAGATATGCTTATGTGCAAATATGCAGATTAGTCTGGAAGTCCGAAAGACCCCAAAGTCTGAAATTAAGATAGTACAAAACTTCCAGATTTTCATTCTTCCGGACTTTTCCGACTTTTGGCCTTCCCCTTTTTTAAGCTGGAATTGAAAATAGCGGAATATTTAAGCCCGAGGCCATGATGCGTGTTTTGCTGCGGTGCACCATGGAGCCCCAGAAGCCGTGTTGCTCTGGAACCATGATCAGCAGGTCGGCGCCGAATCGCTTGATCTCGTTGGCGATGCCATCAATAATAGAGTCGGATTTAACGTTTTTATAATAGTAATCAATGCCTTCTAATCCGTCGTCGATGCGATTTAATGAGGTCGCGTCTCCACCTGCTTCCTGCAATTCTTCTACGGTTTGATTGATCAGCAATATTTCGATCTCGGCCTTGGTCACCAGGGCAACTTCTTTAACCTGGGCCAGTATTTCTTCAGAAACCCCGTTCAATACATCGCAGGCAAAAAGCACCTTTTTAGGAACGCTGAACTTTGCATTAGCCGGAACTGCCAATACAGGCGAACGCAGTTTTTTGATGATTGATGTAGTGGTATTTCCCAAAAGCTCCTGCTCCAACGATTTTTCCTCCATGCCCATCACAATCATCTCGGGCTGATATTCGGTAACTACTTCTTTAATGGCATTATCTATAAAAGAGAATGTAGCCCGGGCCACTGTTTCGATACCATATTCGTCGGCCAGTAATAATGCTTTCGACTCGAGGAGCAGCCTGTTGGCTTCTATCATTTCTTCCACATGAGCGGCCGAAAGACGCGCGTTTTCCACATGTACGGAGATTGTGAAATCATTCAACAGGATTAATTTATAATTGTTTAAGCGGGCAATGCCTGCGGCCCAGGCAACGGCATTTTCTGCCAGATCGGTATAATTGGTTGCAGCTAAAATGGTTTTCATACTATTAAGGTTGAAATTATAATGGTTGAAATTAGCTGCAATTATTACATTTATTGTTATCGCAAGGTAATATTGCTGAATGTAGCACATTGGCTCTAAATCCACATCATAAGGAGGGTGTCATGCTGAGCACAGTCGAAGCATGGTGGGCAGGCCTCTACGCACTACCCTTCGACGGCGCTCAGGGTGACACCCCTCTTTTTGTGATATTATTGATTTGCCCGATTTACTCACCGGCTATTACTATTGGTATTTAAACTGATGCCTTATACAATATTTCAGACATGTGTTTGATACCATCCTCATAACTGGTGGTTTTAAAGTTGAAAGCTTTTTCAAATTTGCTGGAGTCAAAAATGTAGTCATGATCATATTGGTAGTACATCTCTACTGTACCCATAACCGTTTTGTTAAAAAGACCATAGCACCACAATAAAAATTTATTAACTGCGAAAAAGCTGGGTTTCATTTTGTAAATACGTGCGGCAAGTTCAATAAACTGCTGCCCGGTTATAGCGGGCGCGGTTGGTATATGCCACACCTGGTTATCGCTTTCGGGATGTTGTCCCAGCAAGAACATCGCTTTACCGGCATCAGGAATATAGGTAAAACTGTGCAGGGTTTTGGCTTTGCCAATCCACTGGGCGCTCAGTTTTTCAGAAAGACGTTTCAGCACCATCTGGTCAAAAAAGGCATTCAAGGAGTCGGTGCCGTAAAAATCAGCCCCGCGGGCGATACTGGCCCTGATGTTACCTGCTTTAACTTCGTCCATTAGAGTGTTGGCAACATCTACACGTATCTGGCCTTTAACACTGCTGGGATGGTAAGGGGTATCTTCGGTCATGGCACCGTTAACAAGGCCATAGCTGTAAACGTTATCAAAAAATATCAGTCGTGCCCCGGTTGCTTTGGCTACGTTGATCACATTTTGAATAATTACAGGCCATTGCTGCCGCCATACCTCTTTATCATAAACCAGGCCCGCGCACAGGTATATGACTGTTGATACTTGGGATGCTTGTAATATTTCGTCGTAATTTAACAGATCGGCTTTTTGCCAGGTTACGTTGGCTGCGTTTATTTGTACGGGTTTACGACTTACCAAACGTACAGTATCATTATTGTTGATTAATTCCTGGGTGAGGGCGTTGGCCACTGGGCCGCCGGCTCCTAATATAGTATGCATATGTTTTCTCGTTTTGTATATAACAAAGGTAGCCGGGCTTTGTAAATCAAAACGTTAACTTAAGATAAGAATTTGGTGCCTCACCCCAGCCCTCTCCAAAGGAGAGGGAGCTAAATAAAGTTGGAAATTAATATGCTAATAAAGTCCTCTCCTTTGGAGAGGATTTAGGTGAGGCTTTTATCAAGCGCTTATCTTCATGATCCGCCTGCGGATGCGGGAAAGCGAAACAGGGGTTATGCCCAAAAAATTGGCCACATAATGCTGAGGGATACGTTGTAGAACTTCGCCGCCGGTTTCCAGTAGTTTGTTATAACGTTCTTCGGGACTTTGGGTAATGAATGAAGTTACGCGGTCTTCATAGCAGATGAGGTAATGCTCTGCAACGAGCCTGTAGATGCGTTCCATTTTGTGGCCTACCAAATCATCAGCATAAAGTTGTTGTGTGTTGTTATAGTTAAGCGTAACTAATATGCTGTCTTCCAGTGCCTGAATATAGTTAATGGCCGGCTGGCGGGTTAAAAAACTTTTGTATGAGCTGATGAATTCGTTTTCGAAACAAAAGTAACCGGTGATCTCTTCGCCATCCTTCACATGAAAAAAGCGTACCGATCCTTTTACCACCAGACCAATCTGGTTACATACTTTGCCGGGCTCGACAAAATTCTTCTTTTTCTTAAGCACGCTTACTTCCAGGTAGGGCACTATAACCTGCCACTCCGTATCCGTAAGCGGAACGAACGTTTGGATATGCTCCCTGAACTGGTTTAGCGCGGTTAATGTATCCATACTCTATCTAACAGAAATAATGCGGCAAATACTACGCTGGCTATACCATTGGTGGTCATGAAGGCAAAATTTACCCGGCTCAGATCATTTGGTTTAACCAGCAAGTGCTGGTAAATAAGCATAGCACAAAAGAATACGATACCTATATAATACAGAAAGCCTACATGTGTAAAAAGCACAGGCATGATAATAAATGCAGCCGAAAGCACATGTAAAAAGGTGGATAATCTTAAAGCGTTTACTTTACCCAGGTATGCCGGGATAGAGTGTAATTTAAGACTGCGATCAAAATCTTCATCCTGCAGGGCATAAATAATATCAAAGCCGCTTACCCAGCACAAAACCGAAAGCGAGAAGAACAATGGCGTTAAAGCAAAGGCCCCGGTTACCACCAGGTAAGCACCAATGGGTGCGAGGGATAAACCCAAGCCCAACACCAAATGACAAAGCGCTGTAAAACGTTTGGTAGCGCTATAACCCATAACCACAAACAAAGCCACCGGCGACAGGTAAAAACACAGCGGATTGATAAACCAGGTAGCCACGATAAATAAGGCGCAGTTAACCAACGTAAAAGTTAAAGCCGCCGGGGCACTGATGCGCCCCGCCGGAATATCGCGTTGTTTTGTACGCGGGTTTTGTGCGTCGATATCCCTGTCCAGGTAGCGGTTAAAGGCCATTGCCGAGTTGCGCGCAAATACCATGCACAATATCATCAACACCAACTTACGCCAGTCAAAATGGTTTTGCGTAGTGGTAACTGCCAAAAAGAAGCCTATGAAGGCAAAGGGCATAGCAAAAATGGTATGTGCAAATGTTACTAATGAAAGATATTTTTTCATGTCTTAAATATGCTCCCCTCTTGAGAGGGGTAAGGGGTGTGTTCTACAATATGTTTTTTTATTCTATGCTCCCCTCTTGAGAAGGGTAAGGGGTGTGTTCTACAACATATCTCTCAAGCGTTCTCAAAACGTTAAGCATATCTTTTCGTACTTCATTCTCGCTAAAACGTACCACTGTTAGATCATACTTAGCGAGTTCCTGGTCTCTGATATTATCAGTCTCTGCTTTTTCTTTGTGATTATGATAATGTCCATCAACTTCAATCACCAAATTTAATTCGTAACAATAAAAATCTACAATATAATTTAATAATGGTTTTTGACGATGGAAATCATAGCCATGGTGTTTGTTCTTTAATTCATTCCAAAGAAGTATTTCACCTAATGTACTATCATTCCTGAGCTTTCGGGCCAATTCCTTTAATTTAGGATTGTATGGAATAATTTTACGTGGCATGTATATTTCTTTTCTATTGGATAACACACCCCTGCCATCACACTGTCTTTCGCGCCCCCTCTCAAGAGGGGAGCCAGCTTCTTACTCCTGGCCGGGGCCCTGGTAAGGCGGTATTACAAATTCCTTATTAATCGTATCAATAAAAGCCAGAATCTCCTCGCGGCCCAATTGGGTTTCTGAAGAGGTTACAAAATATTGCGGCGCTTCCTCAAAAGTAGCCAACAGGGCTTTTTTAAATTTGGCGATGCTTTGATCGGTTTTGATGCTTGACTGTTTATCAGCTTTGGTGAATACCAACACAAATGATAAGCCTTTTTCGCCAAGCCAGTTACAAAACTCCAGATCGATCTTTTGCGGCTCCAGTCTGCTGTCTATCAGCACCATAACGCATTGAAGGCTTTCGCGCTTATCCAGGTAGGTATGGATAAACTTATCCCATTTGGCTTTTTCGGTTTTGGAGGCTCTGGCATAACCATAGCCCGGTAAATCCACAATATACCAGCTCTCGTTGATATAGAAATGGTTAATGAGCTGGGTTTTTCCTGGTGTTTGCGATGTTTTTGCCAACCCTTTTTTTGCCGTGAGCATATTGATCAGCGATGACTTGCCCACGTTTGAGCGTCCGATAAAGGCATACTCGGGCTTTACCGGTGGTGGCAGTTTGGAGATTTGGGTGTTGCTGCAAATAAATTCGGCCGATTTAACAATCATGCTGCAAAGGTAATTATTTTTAATTGCGCGTTCATGGGCATTAAAGTTGATTAGGTTTGTGTTATATCTACCCGATCAGCTTGTTTTACAATAGCTCAACAATTATGAACGCAATAATAATTAAATTTGATGTTTAAACACGTAAATTAATGAACGATTATAAAATTCCTGCCCAAACACGTATAGGCCATGTACATTTAAAGGTGAGCGATCTGCAGCGTTCGCTTGATTTTTATTGTGGCTTGCTGGGTTTTGAAAAAATGGCTGCTTATGGCGATCAGGCTGCTTTTATATCAGCTGGTGGCTATCATCATCACATAGGCCTGAATACCTGGCAAAGTAAAGGCGCACCGCCAGCTCCCGAGTATGCGCCAGGCTTATACCATACCGCAATTTTGTACCCCGAACGGAAAGATCTGGCCGTAGCACTGCAACGCCTGATCGATGCCAAATACCACATCACCGGAGCATCAGACCACGGTGTATCGGAAGCCATATATTTGAATGATCCTGATCAGAATGGTGTAGAATTGTACTGGGACAGACCAAAAGAACAATGGCCCGTGGATGAGCACGGCAATCTGGGTATGTATACCAGCAGGTTGGATATAGAGGGACTACTAAACACGATTAAAGGATGATTAGGGATTTCAGGATTTTAATTTAATTAGCATATCCCACTTCAACCAAAAAAGAGGCTGTTCCTTGAATCGGGAACAGCCTCTTTTTTAGTTAGGATCCTGTAAATCTTACTAATCCCTGATCGTGTTATAGCTCCCTTATCTTAATATCTTTAAAATAAGCTTTGTGACCATGGTCCTGCAAGGCTATCAGGCCGGTTTTGGCATTGCCGTAATCAGGGTGATCTTTCCATTTACCTTCGGCTTTTTTCTTTTGCCAATCGGCATCCCAGGCGGTAAATTCTAAAATTTTGGCACCATTTAACCAGTGTTCTACATGACCTTTGTTGAAGACGATTTTGCTGGTGTTCCATTCGCCTACGGGCATGATCTTCTTTTTATCGTTAGGCAGGTGCATGGCATAATCGCAGCCTGTTTTTTGCCAGTCTTCCAGTTTCTCGGGCCAGCCGTTATCGTCAATGATCTGGTATTCTGGACCGGTTACATAGGTGGCGTCAAATTTAGGATCTTCAACCACGTGGTATAATACGCCGCTATTGCTGCCCTTGTCAATTTTCCATTTCCAGGAGAGCTCAAAATTGGCGTAGCTTTTATCGGTAACAATATCACCGCCGGTATCACCCTGTGCAGCACCCAAACATACGAGTGCACCATCAACAATGGTCCAGTTTTTTACAGGGCCTTTTTTATTAAAACCATGCCAGCCTTTGAGGCTTTTGCCATCAAACAAACTTACCCAACCACCTTTGGGGGCAACTCTTTTTACATGCTTTGGATCTTTTGCTGTAATAGCAGAAGTATGTACACAAACCAAACCAGCCGCAGCCAATATCAAACCAAGTTTTTTAATATGTTGTTTCATGTTTATTTGGTGTTGTTATGTTCATAGTTGATGGTTCATAGATCATAGTTAAATTGAGATTTAGCCATGAACCATGATCTATGAACCATCAACTAACTATTTTTTAATTAACTGCATTTTTTCAGGGTCCCAGAACATTGGGCTGTTGTTGTAATAGCTGTCGTTGCACAGCAGGGCAGGGGCCGCGGCGCGATAGCCAAAAATGGCATCCTCGGTTACTTTACCATTGTTACGAATGGCGTTGAAAAAGTTATTCATATGGTCGTACGGGCCTCCTTTATATCCCTTTTCGGCATCATAAACAATCTCTTCGGGTGGTACCATCTTTTTGCGTTCGGCATAACCGCTGCCCGCTTTTTTGAGTTTGTCCAGATAAAACGGATCGTCGGAGCCAAAGGTCTTGTTACGTTTCAGCGTTACTTTATCCCAGGTAATATCCATGGAGCCTTCGCTGCCTACAAGTTTCAGGTAGGTAGTACCACTGGTACCATCCACAAAATTACAACGCAAGGAAAGGTTAAAGGCAGGGTGAGCTGCCGATTTACCGTAATCAAAAGTGCCCAGTAATACATCCGGAACTTCGCGGCCATCATTCCAGAAACGCAAACCGCCTGAGGCGTATATTTTATTTGGACCTACAGAATCTGTTATAAAATGGAGGCTGGAGAACAGGTGTACAAATAAATCGCCGGCCATGCCTGTGCCATAGTCGGTGTAGTTGCGCCAGCGGAAAAAGCGTTTGGAATCGTAATCGCGTTTCTTGGTATTGCTGATGTAGGTTTCCCAATCCACCGTTTGGGCCGATGCATCGTCCGGAATAGGATATTGCCAAACCTCCAACGGTTCGCGGCGGGCCCAGAACCCTTCGGCATAGTTGAGCTCACCAATAGCACCGCTTTTTAACAGTTCGTGCGCTTTCTCGTTACCCAGTGATGATACGCCCTGGCTGCCCACCTGGAAAATCTTCCCGGTTTCTTTTTGAGCTTTGATTACGGCAGGGCCTTCGCTAATACCATGTACCATCGGTTTTTCGCAGTACACGTGTTTGCCCGCGTGCATCGCATCAACAGATATTTGCTGGTGCCAATGATCGGGCGTACCAACAATTACCGCGTCGATATCTTTGCGGTTCAGGATCTCTTTATAAACTTTTGTAGTGAAAATATCGGCGCCCCAGCGGGTTTTTGCATCTTTAAGCCGGCCATCATAAAGGTCGCAAACAGCTACCAGTTTTACCCCCGGGATTTGCAGGGCCACAATAGCATCTTGCGTACCCATCCCACCGGCTCCTATCAACGCGATGTTGATTTGGTCGTTAAAGCTGTGCCCTAAGGGTCTTTTCAGTATAGAAAAAGGTTTTAGCTCATGCTCAGCGGCAAAAATACTGGTACCCGCAGCTACGGCGGCTGTGGTAGTGGCTAATTTTTTAATAAAGCTGCGACGCGACGATTCTTGTTTTTCTTTCATAGATCAGGAAATGAATTTTATAACAATAATTAATTTAAAAGAGAACTAATGAACCTGGATTATCTTTTTGAGAAGAATAACCCCGTTCACCATGATTGGTCATAATTGGCTTTTAAAAGTAATGAATTGAATTGATAGTTCATAGTTGAAGGTTCATAGTTTATAGTTCATGAATCATAGTTGTAGCCTATAATTCATGGATGATAGTTCATGGTAGCCTCATGTTAATTATTGTATTTTGAATTATTTCTTTCTTACTATGAACCATGATCCATGAACTATCACCCATGAACAAATGAACAAATGAACAAATGAGCCAATGAACCGTCAACAATCACTATCTTTGCCTCCATTATACAAATGAGCAAAACCATAACTCCCTACCATGATCAGCAGGCCACCAAAAAAGAACAGGTGGCCGATATGTTCAACAATATATCTAAAACCTATGATTTCCTCAATCATTTCATGTCATTGGGGATCGATATCATCTGGCGTAAAAAAGCAATCAACGAACTAAAAAACGATAAACCCCGTTTGATACTGGATGTAGCTACCGGTACCGGCGATTTCGCGTTTGAGGCCCTGAAAACGCTTCGGCCAGAAAAAATAATTGGTGTTGATATTTCACGCGGAATGCTGGATATTGCCGAACAGAAGATACAGAAACGCAACCTTAGCGATAAGTTTGAAGTAAAACTGGGCGATTCTGAAAAGCTGCCATTTGAGGCCGATGAATTTGACGCCGTTACTGTGGCTTATGGCGTTCGTAATTTTGAAAACCTGGAAAAAGGCCTGGCCGATATACAAAGAGTATTAAGACCCGGTGGCAAAGCGGTAGTGCTGGAGTTTTCAAAGCCACGTGCATTCCCGGTAAAACAGTTGTATAATTTTTATTTCAACTATATTACACCGGGTATTGGCAAGTTGTTCAGTAAGGATGCAAGAGCTTACTCTTACCTGCCAGAGTCGGTAGCGGCTTTTCCGGATGGGAAAAGTTTTGTTAGCCTCATGGATAAGGTAGGTTTTAAAAACACCAAACACCGGCCATTATTATTTGGCATATGTTCTATATATACAGGCATTAAATAAAAATGAGTTTAAAAAGGTACCTGATTGTATTGATACTGATGCTGTGCAGCAATTTATTGTTTGCACAGGATAGGGTACCGGCATGGGGCGGTGGTGCCGATTTGCAGGATTTTAGCTTTGGCTTTAGCTTTACCTATGTAAGCAGCGATTTTAAGATCGTTAAGAAGCCAAACTGGAGCACTCCTTTTACCAATCCCGAAAACGGACAGCCACTTACCAGTCATCTAAGCAGTATTAGTTCTAAAAGTACGCCCGGCTTTGCGGTTGGCTTTGTTACCCGTTATAGTTTAACTGATCATTTGGAAGTTCGTTTTACTCCTTCATTGGTTTTTGCCGACCGGGATTTAACTTATACTTATGAAAATAATACACAAAACCCGGATGTAACCAAAAAAGTGCAGTCAACCACTGTTGATGCTCCGTTATCGTTCAAACTAAAATCAGACAGGTTAGGTAATTTCAGGGCCTATATGCTGGGTGGGGTTAAATATTCACACTCTATCGCGGCAAAAAAGAATGATGCTAATCTCGATCTGATGGATAAGCTGGTTAAAAACGTGAGTGGTTACGGCTCATATGAGGCTGGCCTGGGTTGCGATATCTACTTTGAATTTTTTAAACTTTCGCCCGAAATTAAAATATCCAATTCCTTTGGTAATATGCTGGTTCCGGAGAATCAGCCCTTCTCGGCACCTATCAGCAAATTATCGCTGCATACCATTATGTTCAGCCTGTTTTTTGAATAGTATTCAAATTTTAGATTTTTTGTCATCCTGAACGGAGTGAAGGATCTTCTTCGATGTATCAATCGCTTAACAGATGCTTCACGTTGTTCAGCATGACAAATTTATTTAGCAAGTTTTGCTAACCAAACTTCATTACCCCTGCCCGACAATAGTTTAAAGTAAAAAACATAATTTCGCCGCAATAGTTATCTACATACCATGACTAAAATTGCTTTAATCACAGGAGCCACCGCCGGTATTGGCGAGGCTTGTGCCCATGTATTTGCCCGCGAAGGCTATAATTTGATATTAACCGGCCGCCGGCTTGACCGCCTGGAAAAGATTGCCCACCATTTAAATGATAAATATAATGTTGAGGTTGCCGTATCGTCATTTGATGTACGCAACCGGGAGCATGTGATAGAAAACCTGGAAGGTTTACCTGCCGAATGGAAAAAGGTTAATATATTAGTGAATAATGCCGGTTTGAGCCAGGGTCTTGACCCAATACAAAATGGCAGCTATGATGATTGGGATACCATGATTGATACCAATGTGAAGGGGCTGCTTTATGTAAGCCGTGTGGTATCCAACTGGATGATTGGTAATGGCTTTGGGCATATTATTAACCTGGGTTCTATTGCCGGCAAAGAAGTATACGCCAATGGTAATGTGTATTGTGCTACTAAACACGCAGTTGATGCCCTAAATAAAGGTATGCGTATTGATCTGTTGCCGCATGGTATAAAAGTTACAGCGGTACATCCGGGAGCGGTGGAAACGGAATTTTCGGAAGTACGGTTTAAGGGGGATAAAGACAGAGCGAAAAAAGTATATGAAGGCTTTGAACCGCTTGCAGCCGATGATATTGCCGAAACCATATGGTTTGTGGCATCGCGCCCGGCGCATGTAAATATCAATGACCTGGTGATTATGCCAACCGCGCAGGCTACAGCAGGTAATATATTCAGAAAATAGATGTGCAGATGTGCAAATATTAGATGTGCAGATGATGCAATAATAATTGCTATTTTCACAAATCACTAATTCGCTAACTCAATAATTCACTAATTATAAAATGTCATTAATAAATCAAATAGACCAGGATATTAAGCTGGCTATGCTGGCCAAACAGGCCGATCGTTTAAGAGGTCTCCGTGCAATAAAATCAGCTTTGCTGCTAGCCAAAACCGAAAAGGGAGCGGCAGAAGAACTTACAGCCGAAGCGGAGATCAAAGTGCTTCAAAGATTGATCAAACAACGTAAAGAATCGGCAGATATTTATAAAACGCAAAATCGTGAAGACCTGTACGAGATAGAGATGGAAGAAATGAAGGTGATTGAGCCTTATCTGCCTCAACAAATGACCCGTTTTGAAATTGAAGGTTATCTGCAGGAACTGATTAGCCGGTTGGGGGCAACTTCAACCAGCGATATGGGTAAAGTGATGGGAGCCGCCAATAAAGAACTTGCAGGCAAAGCCGACGGCAAAACCATATCAGAAGTAGTAAGACAATTGCTGGGGTAGTTTTAAGTCAGAAGTTTAAGTGTTGAGTTCTGAGTTTCAAAAATAGAACCTAAAAGCATGTTACTGACTTAAAACTCAAGACTCAGAACTCAAGACTTAAAACTAACGACTTAGAAATTTATTATTATAATTGTTGTAACTCGTCCGTAATAAACTAATTTTATGGCGGAATAATAGAATTTATACTGAATTTGATTTCGGTATAAAAAGTTTAAAAAAAATTAATATCAGAATTTTATATGGATTTCGTGCTTAAAGAGGAACACGGGTTTAGTTATATAGATGAGGGCGAAGGTGAGGTATTGTTGTTATTACATGGGTTGATGGGCGCACTGAGCAATTGGGAAGAGGTTGTAGAAGAGTTCAGGCCAAATTATCGTGTTATTTTACCTATGCTGCCAATTTATGATATGCCTCTTATAACCACGGGTGTAAAAAGTCTTTCGAAGTTTTTACATAAGTTTATAAAGTTCAAAGAGCTGAACAATATAACCCTGCTGGGTAATTCACTTGGGGGGCACGTGGCTTTAATCTATGTGCTGGCTCATCCGGAAAATATCAAAGCGATGGTATTAACCGGAAGTTCGGGCCTGTATGAAAACGCGTTTGGTGGATCATTCCCCCGCCGTGAAAGCATCGATTTTGTAAGGGAAAAGGTACAATATACTTTTTATGACCCTGCTGTGGCAACCGATGAACTGGTTAACGACGTATATAAGGTAGTGAACGACAGGCATTGTGTGGTAAGGTTGCTGGCCATGGCAAAATCGGCCATACGGCACAACATGAAAAAGGACCTGCACAAAATGAATCTGCCGGTATCATTAATTTGGGGTAGAGATGATAAAATTACTCCGCCCGATGTTGCAGTTGAGTTTAGTGAATTATTACCCAATGCCGAATTACATTGGATAGATAAATGCGGACATGCACCGATGATGGAGCATCCGAAGGAATTTAACAGGTTGTTAACTGGATTTTTGGAAAAACTAAAAGTTTAATATCATGGTAGCAATTGAACTGATGGCAGACGCGATTCCGCCGGTACACACTTCTGATACGATACAGAAAGTACTTGACCGCATGGTAGAGTTCCGCCTCAGGCATTTGCCAATCGTGAACGAAGAACAGTTTTTGGGCCTGGTAGCCGAAGATGACCTGGTAGGGGAGAGCGATTACCAGACCGCTGTTGGCGCGCTGGCTCTATCGCAGGTAAACCCCTATGTGCTCGAAGATCAGCATGTATATGATGTGATACGGATGTTTTATGAGCGCCAGCTTACCGCCATACCGGTGCTTGATGCCAAGCGAAACTATCTTGGTTTGATATCCATTAATGCTATTACAGAATATTTTGCCAAGATAACCTCTGTAGCAGAGCCGGGTGGTATTATTGTATTGGAGATTGGTAACAAAAATAATTCCCTGGCGCACATGGCCCAGATCGTAGAGTCTGACAACGCCCAGATACTCAGTTCATACGTGCAAACTTTTCCAGATTCTACCAAGATGGAAGTAACCCTGAAAGTAAATAAACAGGATATTTCGGCTATAATAGCCACCTTTTTGCGTTATGAGTACGATGTAAAAGCTACTTTTAACAATACCGATAACAACGATAACGCGAAAGACCGGTACGACTCACTCATGAATTACCTTAATTTATAATTGGCTCACTTGTTCAGTGGTTTATTTGTTCATTGGTAAATAGTTCAATAATAAATATCCATGAGTTATTATAATCTTGAAGAGTTAGAAGTATATCAGTTAGCTGAAAGTTTTAGCGATGAGATCTGGATGTTAGTAAGTGAATGGGATTATTTTGCAAAGGATACCATAGGAAAACAAATTGTACGTGCAGCTGATTCAATAAGTGCTAATATAGCCGAAGGTTATGGCCGGTACCATTACAAGGAAAATAGAAACTTTTGCTTTTTTAGCCGAGGATCAATTTTAGAAACAAAAGGGTGGTTAAAAAAATCTTTAAACAGAAAACTTATAAATGATGATCAGTTCAATGTGTTATTTGAGAAACTTCAAATTATCCATATCAAATTAAATGCATATTTAAAGTTTATTGGTAAGGCTTCAACTATAAAAGACCAATGAACTAATGAGCCAATCAACTAATGAACCAAACTAACAAATGAAGATAGCAGTTTACGGCAGACCGTTTAATGATCCGTCTGTAATACCATATATTCAGCAGGTATTTGATAACCTGGCGCAGCATAATGTCGATATATATGTTCATCACCAGTTGCACGAATATCTGCAGGACAAAATAAACAGCGTAAAATATAACGTACTTGAAAATACCAATTCCATCAAAGGGTTTATTGATCTTTTTTTAACCCTTGGGGGCGATGGCACCCTGTTGGATATGGTAACCGTGATACGCGATTCTGGTATCCCGGTTATCGGTATTAATTTTGGCAGGCTTGGTTTTCTGGCCAGCATCAATAAAAATGATATCACCGCGGCTATACATGCAGTGGTAAACAAAGAATTTTCTTTGGATTGTCGGGAGCTGCTCACCATCGATTCAACCATGAAAATTTTTGGTGAGGATAATTTCGCCCTCAATGATGTAACCATTCATAAGCGCGACGATGCCGCTATGATCATCACCCATGTGTTTTTGAACGATGAGTTTTTAAACTCCTATTGGGGCGATGGTATCATTATATCTACATCAACCGGGTCAACAGCTTATTCATTGAGCTGCGGTGGCCCAATTATCTTTCCGCAGTCAAACAGTATTGTGCTAACCCCGGTGTCGCCCCATAACCTTAACGTGCGGCCTATCATTATACCAGATAACAGCAAACTGTGTTTTGAAGTGGAGAGCCGCAGCGCGAACTACCTGGTATCATGCGATTCGCGGGTGGCCGCATTAGATCAAACTGTTAAATTTCACGTTCAAAAAGCCGATTTTCAGCTAAATTTGGTACGTTTAAATAATGAAAGTTACTTAACCACGTTAAGAAACAAATTATTATGGGGCTTAGATGCCCGTAATTACTAAATTTGCTTAATGCCCAAATTTGTAACACTTCTATTTTTTTTATTGATATCCTATCAACTGCGGGCTCAAACCTGGGAAGTTGGCGGTGCTCTTGGCGGCGCAGGCTATATCGGTGATCTTAATCCCAATAATCCTATCAAAGTAAGCGGTATTTCTGGCGGTTTATTCGTAAAGCGTAATTTTGACGGCTACTTTGCAGCCAAGTTGAATTTTATTTACGGTAAGATCAGTGCCGACGATAGTAAATCAGGCAGTCAGCAGTTCAGGGATCGTAATTTGAGTTTCAACGACCCTTTGAAGGAGATAAGCATTATCGGGGAGTTCAATTTCTTGAACTATATTCCTGATGCAGGCCCGCATAAGTATACACCATATATATACTCGGGTATTGGTTTAACCGCTTTTGCGCCGCGTACTGATTATCAGGGAAGATCATATGGTTTGCGGAATTTAAGAACCGAAGGGGAATCATCCCCCTATAGCAAAAGTACCATCGTAATTCCTTATGGTGTAGGTTTAAAATATAACTTTAATGGTAAATGGACGGTAGCCGGCGATCTGGGTTACCGGTATACCATGACCGATTATCTGGATGATGTAAGCAAGGTTTACCCCAATCCTGGTCAGCTGCCCAATAATCTGTCAAGAGCTCTGTCCGACCGTTCGGGAGAAGTAGGCAAGCCCTTCAACCCAATGGGCTCGCAACGTGGCGATTTTAAGCCGCGCGATACTTATTTCTTTTTTGGCTTTACTGTTTCCTACACCTTCGTCACACAACGCTGTTATTATTAATAATTCTGTAATTTGTATTTTTAACAAAATTAAATTTTGTTAAAAATACAATAATGAAATTAAATTTTTCGTTTAAAGGTAAACGTCCAGAATAGCTGGCATTTATTATTTAACCTTAAACTTTAAGATCATGGCCGAATTAAATCCTTCAACACCAAAAACAGGCAAGGCACGTGGGCGAAAAAAAATGAACCTTCGGGTTGACCTTACCGCTATGGTTGATCTGGCATTCCTGCTGATCACCTTTTTTATCATGACCACCACCCTGGCAAAACCCAAAGCGATGGATTTGGCCATGCCCGTAGGCTCAGGTGATGCTGTGCCTGCCAGTCGCAGCCTTACCGTATGTCTGGGAAAAAACAACCAACTGATGTATTATCTGGGCGAGCTGAAAAAGCCGTTAATTGCCCCTGCTATTACCGGCTTTAATAAGGACGGTATTCGTAAAGTGTTGTTTGAAACAGCCAAAGTGATATATAACAAAACGGGTAAAAGCATGATCGTACTGGTGAAACCTTCTGATCATTCGGTGTACAGCAACCTGGTTAATGTTTTGGATGAGCTTACGATTACCAATGTGCCTTCTTATGCCATTGTAGATATTGACCCACACGATACGGATATGCTTAAACAAAAAGGGATTTATTAACAACCTTCCTTTTACGACCTTAAATAAGCAGATTAAGAGGCCGGGCATCATGATCATTTGATGATTTTTGATGTTTGGCCTCTTCATTTGAGTTTTAAATAAGTGTAATAAATCTGTACATAACCTGTTATTTGTGTGCTTTTTGCATCATTTTGGTGCATTATTGATAATAACATTTTCTTTTCCTACCGCATACTAAAAAAATACAAAGTAAGTTTTACCTTTGTACCCTGAAAAAACCGGCAAATTGAATTTTTACAATAGTATGGCCGGGCGCTATTTTTGGGAGTTGGCGTTGAACAAATATTTTATTTGGTTACAACATTGATAAAATTAAAACACCAGTATGTCTTTTGCAGGCATTCACAAAGTAGCTTTTGATAATGAACAGTATGGGATATTTGGATCAGATTGATTTGTTAAGGCTACCAAAACATGTTGCCATTATTATGGATGGCAATGGTCGTTGGGCAAAAGAAAAAGGCAAATTAAGAGTATTTGGCCATCATAACGGGGTAACATCTGTTAGGGATGTTGTTGAAGGCGCTGATAAATTAGGCATAAAATACATCACACTCTACACATTTTCGTCCGAAAACTGGAACCGGCCCAAGCTGGAGGTTATGGCCATTATGGAATTAATGGTTAGTACCATCCATAAAGAAATAGCCGGGTTTATGAAAAATAACATTAAACTAAATGCCATAGGCGATCTGGATATGTTACCCGATAAATGTAACCGGGAACTTAAGGCCGCTATGGAAAAAACATCTGGAAATACCGGGGTAGTACTTACGCTGGCGCTAAGCTACAGCTCAAGGCGAGAAATTGTGCGTGCAGCTAAAAATATAGCTATTAAGGTACAAAAAGGCGAATTGCAGATAGCTGACATCAACGAAGATGTTTTTGAAGATAACCTTTTTACCGGCGATATGCCCGATCCTGAATTATTAATCAGAACAAGCGGCGAATACCGTATAAGTAACTATTTATTATGGCAAATTGCCTATGCTGAGTTGTATTTTACACCTAAGTTTTGGCCCGACTTTAGAAAGGAAGATTTGTACGAAGCGATACTTGATTATCAAAAACGCGAGCGCCGTTTTGGTATGACAAGTGAGCAGGTTAACTAAATTTTTTCTTTTAACACTTTTTAACAACTGTATAAATTAATTTTAGCCCACTAAAATATTCGAATGTATAAATTTCTTTTTGCTATTCTTTTCTCTGTTTTTGTTACCTCCGCGTTTGCCCAGGTTTCAAATGCTCCGAGAACAACACTGACCAAATCGATACCGGCCGATAGTTTAAGTTATCTTAATCCCCGGGATTATATTATTGGTGGTATTTCTGTTAGTGGGGCTAAATATCTGGATAAGGATATTTTGATACAGCTTTCAAAATTAACCAAAGGCGATCGTATCAACCTGCCGGGCGAGCGTAATGCCGAGGTTATAAAAACATTATATTCCCAGGGCTTATTTGATGATGTACAGTTAAACATTACCAAAATAAACATGGATACCATTTACCTGGAGATAGCCGTTTCCGAGCGCCCGCGTTTATCGCGTTTGCATATCACAGGTATACGTAAAGGTGAAATTGAAGATGTACAGAAAAAACTGAATGACCGTACCGGGAAAATCGTTAACGAAAATTTAATAAATACCACTACGGCCATCATCAAAAAACATTTTGGCGAAAAGGGTTTCCTGAATACAACCGTAAAACTTACCCAGCGTAAAGATCCGGGAGATGCCAACAGCGTAATATTGGATGTAGCCATTGATAAGAAAACCAAGGTAAAAATAAACCAGGTTGTTTTTGAAGGTAACAAGGCATTTTCATCAAAAAAGCTGAAGGGCTTCTTGAAAAAAACAAGGGAGCGTAAATGGTATAACTTGTTTGGTTCTAAAAAATTCAAGCAGGATAAATACGAAGAGGATAAGCAAAGCTTGGTGGAATCAATGCAGGGGAAAGGTTATCGTGATGCGGAGATCGTGAGCGACTCTGTATGGAGCCATGATGCAACCACTGTTAACGTAAAAATTAAAGTTTATGAAGGCCCTAAATATTACTTTGGTAATGTGAAATGGTCTGGTAACGCCAAATACTCTACCGAGTTACTCAACAGGATACTGCACGTTAAAAAGGGTGATGTATTTAGCGAGGATGAGCTGAATAAAAGGCTTGTAGGTCCAACCCCAAGTAACGACGACGTTTCATCATTATATCTTAATGATGGTTATTTAACCTATACTGCCGATCCGGTGCAGGTTAAAGTTTACAATGATACCGTTGATTTGGACATCCGTGTTTATGAAGGTCCGCAGTACACCATCAATCGTGTTAGCTTAAAAGGTAACGATGTAACCAACGATAAAGTGGTTATGCGCGAGATACAAACCAAGCCAGGTCAAAAATTCAACAAAGAGTTATTGATCCGCAGCTCACGTGAAATTGGTCAGCTGGGTAACTTTGATGAGCAAAAAACAGAGCCGAAACCAGTTAACATCAATCCGCAGGATGGTACAGTTGATTTGGTTTACAACGTAGTTGAAAAACCTTCAGATCAGATCGAGCTATCGGGTGGTTTTGGTGGCGGCCAGTTGGTGGGTACCCTGGGTTTAACGTTCAATAACTTCTCGTTAAGAAATATCTTCAACCTCAAAGCATATAAACCATTGCCAAAAGGCGACGGTCAGAAGTTGAGCTTACGTGGCCAATCAAGCGGACGTACCTATCAAAACTTCTCGTTTACTTTCTCGGAGCCGTGGTTAGGTGGTAAAAAACCTATTTATTTCGCTTTATCGGCATATACACAAGGTAGCTCAACCGGGCAGTATTATCCTAAATCGAGCCCGTTATACAATAACCTGCGTATCAACGGTATTGGTGTAACTTTGGGTAAACGTTTAAAATGGCCGGATAACTACTTCCAGTTAAACTACTCGTTAAACGTCGATCACTATAATCTGGATAACTATACCGGTTATTTATTTACCAACGGTACCTCATATAACATCAAATTAACCCAGGAATTAAGTCGTAACTCTATCGATGCGCCTATTTTCCCAACTCAGGGTTCAAATATGAAGCTTACTATACAGGCTACCCCTCCATACTCGTTATTTAATAATATCAACTACAAAATAGCAACCCCAGAGGAACGCTACCATTTTGTGGAGTATTATAAATTTAAATATGATGCGCAATGGTTCTCTAAACTGGTTGGTAAATTCGTATTGATGTCACAAGTAAGATTTGGCTTCCTGGGTATGTACAATAAGGATGTAGGCCCATCGCCGTTTGAGCGCTTTAAACTGGGTGGCGACGGTATGCAGAGCTATCAGTTTTTACAAGGTAGCGAGATCATCGGTTTAAGGGGTTATCAAAACTTCTCGATAGTGCCTGAAGGTTCAACCGAAAATCAAAATACCAATACCGGTAGCACCATCTATAACAAATACACTATGGAGCTGCGTCACCCGGTAATTGCCAGTCAGTCGGCCACTATATTCTTATTGGCTTTTGCCGAAGGCGGTAACGTTTGGAATAACTTTAGCCAGTTCAATCCGTTTAACGTTAGGCGTTCTGTAGGTGTTGGAGCAAGAATATTTTTACCTATATTTGGCTTGCTTGGATTAGATTATGGTTACGGATTTGATAAAATACCAGGTCAGCCTGACGCAAACAGAGGCCAATTCCATTTTACAATTTCTCAGAGTTTATCCGGCGGATTTAATTAATTTGCACAGCGATATATGAAGAAGATAATTTTAATAGCGTTTTTAACGTTAACAGCAATTACGGGAGCTTATGCGCAACGGTTTGCTTACGTTGATTCGGAGTATATATTAAAACATATGCCCGAGTATGCCTCATCACAAAAACAGCTGGCAGCATTATCTGATCAATGGCAAAAAGAAGTTGACAGCCGTTTTCAGGAAATTGACCGCCTGTACAAAGCATACCAGGCCGATCAGGTTTTAATGACGGCTGATATGAAAAAGCGCCGCGAGGCCGAAATTGTTGATAAAGAAAAAGCCGCCAAGGATTTTCAGCGTCAGAAATTCGGGCCCGATGGTGAACTTTCACAAAAGAGTAACGCTTTGATTAAACCAATCCAGGATCGTGTGTCTAAAGCTGTACAAGCAATTGCCGAAGGCGATAACCTGGACATGATATTTGATAAAAACAGCGAAGTAATTATGCTGTATGCCAATCCTCGCTACAACAGGAGCGATGAGGTGGTAACTAAATTAGGGCTTAAACCCGGAGTATTTGCTAAATAAATTTTTGAATAAATAAACAGACTATTATTAAACACAGGACAAGAACAATGAAAAAACTATTTAAAGTTGCTTTAGTTGCAGTAGGTATGTTATTTGCGGGCAACTTTGCCAATGCGCAGACTAAGATCGGGCACATTAATTTTAATCAATTAATTGACATGATGCCTGAGACTAAAACTGTGACCACTCAGATGCAGGCTTATCAAAAAACATTTATTGATCAGCTTACTACCATGAATAATGAGTACACTGCAAAAGGTACCGAGTTTCAAAAAAACCAGGGTACTATGACTGACGCAGTACGTACAGCAAAAGGTAATGAATTACAGGATATGCAAAAACGCATGCAGGATTATCAAAACAATGCTCAGCAACAAGTTGATCAAAAAAGACAAGAGTTGGGTAAACCATTAATTGATAAAGCTACTGCTGCTGTTAACGCTGTTGCCAAAGAAAAAGGATACGCATATGTATTGGATTCTTCACAGGTAAGTTTATTGGTATCTCCGGATGCTGACGACCTGATGGCTGCTGTTAAATTGAAATTAGGATTAAAATAAGCATCAACTATTAGTCATTTAAAAAAAAGCGCCGCGTATTTACGCGGCGCTTTTTTTATTTTTGTATATGTCTGAATCAGAATTTTAGAGTTTCCAAAATAATTCTGATCATTTTAAAATTCTGATTCTGACAAATAAATCACTAATTCAATAAATCACTAATTCATTAATTGAATGTGTCAACCTATAGGTATTTTCGATTCGGGCTTTGGAGGCCTTACCGTTTTTAAATCAATTATTGAAAAGCTTCCGGAGTACGACTATATATACATGGGCGATAACGCCCGGGCGCCTTATGGCAACCGCTCATTCAACACCATTCATCAGTACACCTGGGAGTGTGTACAGTGGCTTTTTGACCAGGGTTGTCCGTTGGTTATACTGGCCTGCAATACTGCATCGGCCAAAGCTCTGCGTACCATTCAGCAGCAGGATCTTAAAACAGTTGATCCTACAAAGAGGGTGCTCGGCGTGATACGCCCAACTGCCGAGGTGGTGGGCGACTTTAGCAGCACCAAAGAAATTGGCGTATTAGGTACAAAGGGCACGGTGCAATCGGGCTCATATCTTTTGGAGATCCAGCGTTTTTTTCCTGACATTAAGGTTTACCAGCAAGCCTGCCCGCTTTGGGTTCCGTTGATCGAAAACGGTGAGTACGACCAGCCTGGAGCTGATTACTTTGTGAAATTATACCTCGATCAGATCATGGCGCAGTCATCGCAGATAGATACCATTTTATTGGCCTGCACACATTATCCTATCATCCAGCAAAAAATAGAAGCCAATTTACCCGCGCATGTTAAAGTGATTGGCCAGGGCGATATTGTGGCCAAAAGCCTGGTTGATTACCTGCTGCGCCATCCCGAAATAGAAACAAATTTAAGCCGCGGCGGAACCAGGGACTTTTTCACCACAACAGATGATACTGCCGATTTTGATCATCACGCTTCACTGTTTTTCTCGGCCCCGGTAAAGTCGACCTTTATATCTGCCAATGATCTGGTGAAGTGCTAAGTAGTGAGTTGGGAGTGGTCAGTTGTGAGTGATGATTTGCTGCAGTATTATTATAAGGACACCCGATCAGAGGTGTTGTTGCAATCATTACTCAACTTTGATCACTCACCACTCCCAACTGACTACTCACTACCCCATAATCCCCACCAACTTAATATAACTTACCTCCCTAAAATAGTATAACATTTAGTAAGTTTGCGGTTTAAGCAAAATAGACCCCTTGAATACTTATCTGATATATTTTATTGTAGCTATTGGGTTGTTTAGCTTTTCGGCCGTTTTCGCGCTGTTTGGTGTTTATGCCGAGCGCAAAATATCGGCATTTATACAAGACAGGCTTGGCCCAACAGAAACCGGTAAGTTTGGCTCGCTCCAAACCCTGGCCGATATATTAAAAATGATCCAAAAGGAGCTCATCATCCCGGCGGCGGCCGATAAATGGTTGTTCATGCTGGCGCCCGCGGTAATTTTTATTGCGGTTTATATGGGCTTTGCCGCCCTGCCCTGGGCGCCGGGACTTGTCCCCTCCAAAATAAACCTGGGTATCTATTACATATTTGCCATTATCTCGGTAGAAACTCTGGGCATTCTGATGGCAGGCTGGGGATCAAACAATAAATATTCTATTTTGGGCGCTATGCGCTCCGCTGCGCAGATCATCTCGTATGAGATACCTGCAGGTTTTGCCATTATAGCCGTAGTGATGATAGCGCAAACCCTCAATCTGCAGGATGTAGCTATGCAACAGGGCATTCTGGCGGGCGAAAAAATAAAATTCTTAGGCTTTTGGGATGTTACGAAAATAGGTGGTCTGTTTAGCTGGAACATATTCCGTGCTCCACATCTCATTATCGCCTTTGTAATCTATTTTATAGCTTCACTGGCCGAAAGTAACCGTGCACCTTTTGATATCCCTGAGGCAGAATCAGAACTGGTAGCCGGTTTCCATACCGAGTTTACAGGCATCAGGTTTGCCCTGGTGTTTTTGGCCGAGTATTCGATGATGTTCCTGGTATCTATGATTGGGGTTATCTTGTTCCTGGGCGCCTGGAATACGCCTTTGCCGAACATAGGACCGGCGCATCTGGCTACTTGGACAACAGGTATGGCCTGGGGTATTTTGTGGGTAAGCCTGAAAACCCTTGGGCTGGTAGCCGTACAGATGTGGATCAGGTGGACACTGCCCCGTTTCCGGGTAGATCAGCTGATGAACCTTTGCTGGAAGGTGCTTACGCCACTGGCTTTTGCCTGTATGCTGATATCGGGTGTGTGGAGGCTATGGTTAATGTAAATGGAGAGAGGCAAGAGATAAGAATCAAGAAATAAGATAAAAAATAAATAAGAAAAGAAATCAAGGTAATCCCTGAATCCTAAAAATCAAGGTTCAGATAAAAGAATAAAAATCAGCGGAATCAACGTAATTATACAAATCAACGGTCGATGTTTAAAAGGTTAATTAACGGTTTTACTACGGCATGGAAAGGTTTAAGTCTTACCATAAAACATCTTTTTGCCTCTAATGCCGACAGAAAGATCACAACCGTAAGTGACGATAATTACTTTAAACAACTGGAGGGTACCAATACTATTCAATACCCTAAGCAACAGCTGCCCGTACCCGAAGTGGGCCGTTATCAGCTCGATGTGGAGATGGATGATTGTATTGTATGCGATCTGTGCGCCAAAGTATGTCCGGTGAATTGTATCGATATCGAATCGATCAAAGCGACGGAAGCCATCGGGCAAACATCTGATGGTACTACCAAACGCTTGTACGCTGCTAAGTTTGATATTGATATGGCCAAATGCATGTATTGCGGTCTGTGTACCATCGTGTGCCCAACGGAATGCATCGTAATGACCAATCAGTATGATAAAACGGTATTCCAGCTAAGCGACCTTACTTATCAGTTTTCAGACATGTCGCCCGAAGTTGCTGCCGAAAAACGAGCTTTGTTTGATCAGCAACAAGCCGAAAAGCAGGCAGCCAAACTGGCTGCCATGCAAAAAAAGGAGGGGGAAGCATGACCCTTGTACGCGTACTCTTTTATTTCCTAAGTTTTATAGCCATAGTTTCGGCATTGTACGCGGCATCGAGCAAAAACCTGGTGCGCAGTATATTTGTATTTTTTGTGACCCTGTTTTCGCTTGCAGGCTTATATGTACTGGCCCTGGCCGATTTTGTGGCCGTAACCCAGGTGGTGATATACGTGGGTGGCATATTGGTGCTCATCCTGTTTGCCTTTATGCTTTCGGGCAAAGAAACCCTCAACGTACTACAAAAGCAGGAAGGAAAATTCCTGAACATAAAAAAGCTGCCTGCCATAATTTTAGCAGTATTGTTTTTTATTGTGCTGGTTAATGTGGTGTTTAAAGCGGATGTTAATAACCTGCCATGGGTTAAAGATGCGATCAGCTTAAAAAATGAGGTCACTCCTACGGATATCATGATCGATAATATCGGTGTAAATCTGATGACCCGTTATCTGTTGCCCTTCGAAGCCATATCTATCCTGTTGCTTGTAGCCCTGGTAGGCTCGGCCCATTTATCACGAAAGGAGGGCAAAGCATGATCACACTCACCGATTTCCTGGTAGTAAGCGTTGCATTGTTTTGTATAGGTTTGTACATGGTGGTATCCAAACGCAACGCCATCCAGATACTGATAGGCATCGAATTGATCCTGAACGCTGCCATTTTAAACCTGGTGGCCTTTGGTAAATATGATAAAGTAAATAACAGCGGACAAATATTCGCCCTGTTTGCCATTGTGCTGGCCGCAGCCACTACGGCGGTAGCACTGGCTATTATCCTGAATGTATATCGCCGGTATAAAACCATCGATCCGAATGAGATTAATAAATTAAAAGATTGATGATGAAGAGCCTGTTATATATAATTTTCATACTGGCTTGTACAGGTGCCTTCGCGCAAAAACGGGATACATTTTATGTTGATGGCCCCAAAAAGAAGATGATCATGTGCAGCGCCGCTATCGACAGCAACAGATCATACATTACGGTTAATGGCAGGGCCTACACTGGTATATTAGACAGCTTAAATACCGATAATATTATTCAGTTTAAAGTGCTGAAGGCAACTGAAGCAGTGGCCGTATTTGGGAAAAAAGGAAAAAACGGCGCTATGCTGATCACCATGAAAGAAGGCCACGTTACTGGCAGATCTGCAGCGGAATCATCCCCGGGCGAAAAAGATATCACAGAGTATCTTTTAGATGGCAGGCGATCAAATAAAATGGAGATAGCTCACCTGGGAAACCGTATTTTAAGTTCAAAATATGATAAAAAACCGACTATAGATCCATTAAAAAGCAAAATTACCTTAATTGCCGTTACCCGGAATTATGCCATTAAGCAATATCAAAAAAAGTTAAGCCGGCTTTCAACAGGATACAAAACGTATCTGAACAAGCACCATCAAAGTGATGCGGGTTTAACTTTTATTATTAATGGAGAAAAGTATATTACCTCAACAGACGACAGGATAAGAAAAATATATGAATCGTTTTCAGATGACAAGGTTCTGGATCTTAACTTGAAATATGTGATGGGATATGGTCGTACGCCTTCATTTGTTAAAATAGATACCAAATAAATTGGACAACTTTTTACACTCCATACAAAGTTTAAACTATACGGTTGCTGCCGTAGCATTGCCGCTGCTTGCTGCGTTGATCAACTTTTGTATGCCCGTAAAAAGCAAAGCTGCAGGTTGGATATCAACTATAGCTATTTTGTTAAGCTGCATATTATCTGCCAAAGTTTTTGCAACGGTATGGAATCACCCGCAGATACATGCCCAGCGTATTTGGTTCACCATTGGCCAAACCCAGGTTTATGCGGGCATCCTGCTCAATAATCTTTCGGTACTGATGTTGTTGCTGGTGTCGGTTATCGCGTTGCCGGTACACATCTATTCTACCGCGTACATGAAGCACGACGACAGGTGCAGCCGTTATTTTACCTATTTGAGTTTCTTTTGCTTTAGTATGCTGGCTTTGGTGGTGATAGATAGTCTGGTGTTGTTCTACGCCTTTTGGGAGCTGGTGGGCTTTTCATCATACTTGCTTATCGGTTTCTGGTTTACAAAGGACAAGGCCGTACAAGCCAATAAAAAAGCCTTCATCATGAACAGGGTAGGCGATATCGGCTTGCTGAGCGCCATCATTATCCTGTTTGCGCAGTTTCATACTTTTGATATGGATACTATCTTTGCCGGGAAAGGCCTGATCGCGCAAGCTGTTATAAAAAATGGTTTGTGGGCAGGCCCGGTTAGTCAAATACCAGCCATCTGGCAATATGTAGCCTGTGCCGGTATTTTCCTGGCCGTAGCAGCCAAGTCGGCCCAATTTCCATTGCATACCTGGCTGCCCGATGCTATGGAAGGCCCAACCTCAGTATCGGCCCTCATCCATGCCGCCACTATGGTTGCCGCAGGGGTATTTTTGCTGGGCAGAGTGTATCCCATGTTCACCGAAATGGAACTCACTATACTGGCCTGCATCGGTTGCTTTACCGCGTTTATGGCGGCAACCATCGCACTTACGCAAAACGATCTGAAGCGCATCCTGGCTTATTCCACCATATCGCAATTGGGTTTTATGATCCTGGCGATGGGGGTAGGAGCTTATGCATCATCACTGTTTCATTTGGCGACACACGCCTTTTTTAAATGTCTGCTGTTTTTGGTGGCCGGTATTGTGATCCACCAGATGCAGCACATCAAGGATGATAATCACCTGGATATCGATCCGCAGGATATCACACACATGGGTGGCCTGCGCAAAAAACTGCCGGTTACTTTTATAGCCGCCGTTATAGGTGCGCTGGCCCTGGTGGGTTTGCCGCTTACTTCGGGTTATCTGTCTAAAGACGGTATCCTGATACAGGCTTTTGAATGGAGCGACGGCCGGAATGTCTGGTTTAAGATTATCCCGGTGATAGCACTGCTCACCAGCTGGTTAACCGCGTTTTATGTGGCCCGGCTCATATTTAAAGTTTTTTTTGGCGAGTTCAGGTTGTTGAAAACCAAACCGGATGTTAAACTGCACCTGGGCGATGGCAATTGGCCGTATACCTTGCCTTTGATATTGTTGGCTGTTTGCTGTTTATTTCCATTGTTTTCGTTCAATCCACTATCCTATGAGCGTGCGTGGTTATTTGAAGGATTAAGATCATCTACCCATAACACTGGGGAAAGTATCTACCATAGCCTGGTACCCATTAGTGTTAATGTGATCAGCTTGCTGGTATTATTTACTGCTTACCGGATATATGCCTGGGAAAGTGGTTTTGCTTTTTCGCAAAGAGGCTATTTCTACCGTTTATCTTACAATCAATGGTATATCGACAATTTATATAAACGGGCTATTGTAAACCCGGTATTACGCCTGGGCAGCGCCTGCTTCTGGATCGACCGTACGGTTGTGGATGGCTTGCTGCATTTGCTGGCGCGTATCAGCGGCGCTATAGCCAAATTAGCCGCCTGGACAGACGAGTATATTGTTGATGGATTTTTGCATTTGTTAGCCGCTCTAGTGCAAAGTATTGGCAATTTTGCACGTAAGTTTCAAAGCGGTAAAGTACAATATTACCTGTTTAGCATGCTGGTGATCGTACTATTGTTGTTTATTTTAAAAATATTGATATAGGGAGGAGAAGCAAGAAGTTAGAATCAAGAGCCGGGAGCCCGGTATTAAAATTGGGGTTTAATTACCAACTATTATTTTCTTGATTCTTATCTCTTGATTCCTGGCTCCAAGATTTAACACGACGCATGAATATACTAACCTTACTATTACTGGTACCTGTACTGTTCGGCCTTATCATTATGGTGTTGCCGTCGTCTGTGCGGGGCTGCTTTAAGTACCTCACGCTAGCGGCTACGCTGATACAATTAGGCATCAGCATATGGATGTACCTGCATTTTAAAACGGGTGCGGCTTATGGGGGTATTAATCATGAGGATCAGTTCCAGTTTGTGCAGAAACTTCCCTGGATCTCCCTTAACCTGGGCAGCATGGGCAAAATGCAGATCGATTATTTTGTAGGCATCGATGGCATGTCTATCAGCCTGCTGGTGATGACATCGCTGGTAATGGTGATCGCCACACTGTCGTCATGGGAGATCAAGAGTAATCTCAAAGGTTTCTTCCTGCTGTTTTTACTGTTGAATATGGCGGTTATCGGCGTATTCTGCGCGTTGGATTTCTTTCTGTTCTACCTGTTTTATGAGCTGATGCTGTTACCGCTGTATTTCCTCATCGGGATGTGGGGTGGCGCGCGCAGGGAATACGCGGCCATCAAATTTTTCCTGTATACCTTATTCGGTTCGGTATTTATGCTGCTGGTGATGGTGGGGCTGTACCTTTCCGTTACCGACCCTGCAACGGGCAATCATACCTTTAATATCATCCAGATGATGAACCCTGCCAACTACAATGCACAGTCTGTGTTTGCCATTGCAGGTCATCAAACCATATTGGGCATGCCTGCGCGTACGGTTGGTTTTGTGGTATTGTTCGTTGCTTTTGCCATCAAAGTACCGGTAGTGCCCTTGCATACCTGGCTGCCCGATGCACACGTGGAAGCGCCAACCCCGGTATCTATCATACTGGCAGGTATCCTGCTCAAGATAGGGGGGTACGGTATCATCCGTATTTGTTTAGGCATCTTCCCCGAGGTGGCCACGACAGGTGCGTTCTGGTTGGGACTATTAGGTGTGATATCTATCTTATACGGTGCTTTCAATGCCCTGGCTCAAAAAGATCTGAAAAGGATGATCGCTTATTCGTCCGTATCGCACATGGGCTTTGTGCTGTTAGGTATCGCCTCACAAACCGCCGAGGGTGTTAGCGGCGCGGTAATGCAAATGGTGAGCCACGGGTTTTTATCAACCATGCTATTCTTTTTGGTGGGTGTGCTGTACAACAGGGTGCACGACCGGGGTATCAACCATTTCCGGGGATTGGGTACGCTGATGCCACAATACACCGCTTTTGTGATGATCGCGTTTTTCGCGTCGTTGGGTTTACCGGGCTTTTCGGCATTTGTGGCCGAGGCATTTTCTTTAACCGGTGCTTTTAAATCGCCAACGGTAAATGGTTTATTACCTTACTGGATGGCCGTTTGCGGTTCGGTAGGTATATTACTGAGCGCCGCTTATTTTTTGTGGACATTGCAGCGCATGTTTTTCGGCACCGAATCATTAAAGGGCGGTAATGTTTGGAAAATAGCCCTTACTGACCTCAATTTGCGCGAGAAACTGACCCTGGCACCCCTCGCGCTGATAGCGCTGGCTTTGGGCATTATGCCTTCGCTGGTTTTTGATAAGATCAATGATTCTGTACTGGCTTTTATCCAGTTTTTACAGCTTAAATAAATAATGGTGAATAAGCATCAATGCTTTTATGGAAAAATGCATAGCCATGCATCTTTAGTTTACCCAGCCGGTTTAATGCCGCGCATGGGCCAATTAACAGATGATATGTATTTAACCGAAGACATGATGTTCAAAAAACTATCTACCGCCGCGGTTCTTCTTTTTATGGCGATGGCATCCAAAGCCGATGAAGGACAAAAAATAGCTTCCAAAGTTCAAAAAGTAACCGTTTTCTTAAACGGTGCGCAAGTAACGCGTACGGCGCTGGTCAGCGTAAGCCCGGGTACTTCTACCCTGGTTTTCGGTAACATGTCGCCAGGAATGGATGTACAGAGCCTGCAGGTAAGTGCCGGTGGAGAATTTACCATATTATCGGTAAAGCAGGAACTGGACAATGCCAACGATGAGCTTAAACAAAAAGAGATCCGCGATCTGGAGACTCAAGCAAAAGCCATTAATTACAAAATCGGTCTTAAAAATAGCCTGCTCCCGATTTATGCGGAAGAAAAAAACATGTTGGGCAAAAACCAGATAGGCGGTGGTGAAAAGAATGGCCTGGATGTAATCAAATTAAAACAGGCGCTTGATTTTCAAACAGCCCGCTTAACCGAGATAAAACAAAAAGAACAGGATATCAATGACCAGGTTGCTGCCCTAACCGAAGATCTGAACAAGATTAATCAACATATAGTCACTATCATTAACGGCCGAAGCAAGATAACCAGCAATGTTTTGGTAACGGTATCAGCCAAGAGCGCTTTACAATCAACCTTTACCTTGAATTATGTTGTGCAAAACGCCAGTTGGTATCCAACCTATGATATCCGGGCAAAAAATGTCAATAGTCCTATCAGTATTACGTATAAAGCCAATGTATCACAACAAAGCGGCGAGGACTGGAAAAATATTAAAGTAACGCTGTCTACAGGTAATCCAACCATCAGTGGCAACAAACCCGAGCTTACACCCAATTACTTGAGCTTGGGTATGTATTCCACCAACAAAAGTGGACCTGTTACCAAAGTTACCGGTAAGGTATTTGAAGCCGGTTCAAGTAATGGCTTGCCTGGCGTTGCCATAAGAGTTAAAGGAACATCCATTGGTACGGTTAGTGATGCCCAGGGATTTTATAGCCTGCAGGTACCACCAAATAGCCCCGATCTTGCTTTTAGTTATATGGGATATGAGGCGGTGGAAAGACCAGCCAATATGCCGCTCATTAATGTTACGATGTCGCCTTCAGCAAAAAATTTGAATGAAGTGGTGGTAACGGGTTATTCGGCAGAATATAAAAAAGATTTAACCGGAGCAGTGGCAGGTATAGCACCAGGTATCGGGATACGGGGCGCAGCAGCCAGTGTGCAATCTATCCCGGTAGAAGTTAAACCGGTTGAAAATCAAACCAACGTAGAGTTTAATATTGCCAATCCATATTCTGTGCCGAGTGATGGTAAACAATATGCGGTTGAGATCGGACAATTTGATCTGAACGCCAGTTACCAATATTTTGTAGCGCCCAAAGTAAGCACCGATGTGTTTTTAACCGCGCAGCTCACCAACTGGAACAAGTATAATTTCCTATCGGGCGAAGCGAACCTGTTTTTTGAAGGTACGTTTATCGGTAAATCATTGATCAATACACAGGCTACTGCCGATACGCTGAACCTGTCATTAGGTGCCGATAAAAATATTGTGGTGACCCGTACTCTGCAAAAGGATCTTACCGAGCGCCAATCATTCGGTCCCAATAAAAAAGAAACGCGCAACTGGCTCATCGAGGTGAAGAACCGCAAAAACCAACCTGTGAGTTTATTGGTGGAAGACCAGGTGCCGGTTTCGCAAAACTCAGCCATCGAGGTGGAGCAGCAGGAAATATCAGGTGCAAAACTGGATGAGCTTACAGGCAAACTTTCCTGGAATTTCATGCTAAATTCGCAGGATAATAAGAAAATACAATTAAAGTACCAGGTTAAATACCCTAAAAATCAATCTGTAATAGTTCAATAGAAATAAAAAGATAATAATTTGTGCGGGCAAGGGAAAGTGCGAATCCCCTCTTGAGAGGGGCGGAGGGGTGTGTTTATAAAAGCAGATTAATAGCTTTTGGAATAACACACCCCTGCCATTACTCAGCCCAACACACCCCCTCTCAAGAGGGGAAAGAAAAAAATAACAATAAAATAAATGCACGATCTGCTATCACATATATCCGAGTCTTTATCATCTGTTTTTGACAGCATAGCCTTCTTTAAACCCGAGGTTTACCTGGCGCTGCTGTTTATTGTAGTCATGATAACCGATTTGATATTTGGTAAGCGTTCTTTAAAGTTATGCCGTATAGTAGCCTGCGCGGGTTTGTTGCTGGTGGTGTATCTTGACCTGAAGCAGTTTGCGCTGATACTTGACGGAAACCATTTGATATTTAGTAATATGCTGCTGCTGAGCCGTAGCGGCATATTCTTTAAACTCATCATTGATCTGCTATCGTTTATCCTGTTGTTGTATTTCGGTTGGGATAATAAGCTCAATGGTCACCAAAAAGGCTTGTCCGATCTGTATTCCATTGCCATAGCATCCGTATTTGGGCTGCATTTGATGGTGATGGCGGTAAACCTGTTATCCATTTACCTGGCTATCGAAATGGTTTCTATCGCCTCTTACCTGATGGTAGCCTACCGTACCGAAAACGCTTTCAGTACCGAAGCGGGTTTAAAATATGTATTGTTCGGCGCGGCATCATCAGCTATTATGTTGTATGGCATATCGCTGCTATATGGTTTCAGCGGATCTTTAGATATTATATTTAAATATAGCATCCAGCACTTGTCGGCTGTTAATCCGGTTAGTTCATCATTTGCCATGATATTGGTTTTATTGGGTATCGGGTTTAAGTTATCCTTCGTGCCGGTTCATTTCTGGGTACCCGATGTATACCAGGGAGCAAGCACACCGGTTACGGCATACCTGTCAACCGTGCCTAAAATAGCCGCCTTTGCCTTGCTGATCAATTTTATTTCGCCGTTTATATTTACCACCTATTGGAAAGGTTTTGATATAGGTATTGCATTCGCCCTTATCGGCACCGTAACCATGGTAGCAGGTAATTTCGCGGCGGTGCTGCAAACCAATGTGAAACGGATGCTGGCTTACTCCAGCATTGGGCATACTGGCTTCGCATTGATGGCTGTTGTGGTTTTATCCTTGCACAGCGTATCGGTACTGAGCTATTACCTGCTGGTGTACGCACTGGCCAATATCGGCGCACTGGCGCTGGCTACCTATTTTGCCAATGAAGCCGGCGCCGAAGACGTGGAAGAATACCGCGGACTGGGTCTTAAATATCCCATAGCTTCCGTTTGCTTTGTGATCATCCTCATCTCATTAACCGGCTTGCCCGTAACTGCTGGTTTTACCGGTAAGTTGTTTGTGTTTTCGGCGGTGTATGGGGTTTATCAGCAAACGCACAGCATTTGGTTAATGTTGCTGATGATTACCGGGGCATTAACTACGGTTGTCTCGCTGTTTTACTATATCAAGATCCCTTTGAATTTATTTCTGAAAAGAAAGGAAATGGTCGAAATAAGCAATAAAAAATCTGTGAATTTGCTCATTTTATCAATATTCATAAGTTTTATCCTAATTTTACTGGGTATTTTTCCTCATTGGGTGCTTCAACTGCTCTAATTTTTCAATTTTCGTAATTTTTTAACAAAAACTTAATATTCTTCGTTTTTTTATAATTAAAATCATACTTTCAGGCCGTTTTACAAAGCAATTCTAATATTTCCATGAAACGGTATTTTCCTTTCTTAGTAATTCTTGTCATTTTAGTACTAACTTTTCTTTTTCCATCTGTAGAATTCAAAAATTCCGGCGATCCTCACTTTAATACCGGCGATATTGCCTGGATGTTGATGTCGACGGCCCTGGTTCTGATCATGACACCCGGTTTGGCTTTCTTTTACGGTGGGATGGTTAATAAAAAGAACGTGATATCAACCATGCTGCAAAGTATTGTTTGTATGGTGATCATTACGGTGATGTGGGGCATATTTGGTTTTAGTTTAGCTTTTGGCGATAGCTTTTATGGTATCATCGGTAATCCATCAACCTATTTTATGATGAAGGGTATGCTGGGCAACGCCACCTGGAAAGCCGCGCCAACTATACCACTGCTGTTATTCGCTATGTATCAGCTGAAGTTCGCTATCATTACCCCGGCGTTAATCACCGGTGCCTTTGCCGAACGCATCCGTTTCAACTCGTACATTATATTCCTTTGCCTGTTCTCGATATTTATATTTTCGCCATTGGCACATTGTACCTGGCACCCGGATGGCATACTGGCCAAATTTGGTGTGCTTGATTTTGCCGGTGGTACTGTAGTACACATGTCGGCCGGATGGGCCGCTTTGGCTTCGGCTATTTATTTAAAACGCCGTAACGAGGCTAACCATTCACCTGCCCGTATCACTTATGTGATGATTGGTACCGGACTTTTATGGTTTGGCTGGTTTGGCTTTAACGCGGGTTCGGCCTTTGGCGCCAATGCCTTAGCGGTAACCGCTTTAGCTACAAGCACCACTGCATCGGCAGCGGGCGGTATTACCTGGATATTTTTTGATATGCTGCGCGGACGCAAACCTTCAGCTATGGGTACCTGTATTGGTGCCGTAGTGGGCCTGGTAGCCATTACACCAGCAGCCGGGTTTGTTACCGTGCCGCATTCACTGGCCATTGGTATCATATCGGCCGTAGTGAGTAACCTGGTGGTGGAGTGGCGCACACGTACTTCTATTGATGATACGCTGGATGTGTTCCCTTGCCACGGTGTAGGTGGTATGGTGGGTATGTTGCTTACCGGTGTTTTTGCCAATCAGCATGTAAACGCGGGCAATTTAACTGGCAACGGCTTATTTTTTGGCCAAACGCATTTGTTTATCGTGCAGTTGGTAGCGCTGATCTGTGTTTCTATATTCTCGTTCTTTGGCTCCATGCTGCTGCTTAAAATTACCGATATGATATCGCCGCTGAGGGTTTCGGCCGAGGAAGAAGTTGTGGGTCTGGATATCAGCCAGCATGGCGAAAAGCTATAATTATTGCATTTCAAACCAATTACATAAACATGAGAGAGTCCGGCTGTAAAGCCGGATTTTTTTTGATTAAGAATTTGAGGAGCAAGGAGCAAGGACGGCGCTGGAAACAAGATATAAGAGTCAGGAATCAAGAGGAACGCGGAATTGTCTTAATCTTTGCCTTACGCCGGTTCAAGCGTCTGCGCTTGAACCTTACTTTAGGTGAGCGTCGACGCTCACCTGTTTGGTATTTAAGCGTAGACGCTTAAATAGGCGGTAGGGGAAAGAATTAAGATATAAGAATCAAGAGTCAAGAAAAGATAACAAGTATGTGTATGATATTAAACTGTGATCCATATTCCTTGTCTAAATTTGTAGATGCCGGAACTAATCGAGTTTTGTCTTGATTCTTGACTCTTAGTTCTTGATTCTATTAAGATTCTAAAAAATGAGCGCCGATAATCAATTGAATATATTTAGCCCCGTCCGTCAAAACCTGTTGCCGTTTGATGGGGAAGTATTCTTATATCCCAATTTTTACCAGGAGGATGATGTTTATGACATTTTTAATGAGCTCAAGCATTCCGTTCTGTGGAAACAGGATAAGATGAAGATCTATGGCAAGCAGGTTAATTTTCCGCGCCTTACTTCCTGGTACTCCGATAGCGGTAAAACTTACACCTACTCTGGCGTGGTAAATATCCCCCTGCCGTTTACACCGCTGTTACTCCAGATCAAACAAGCAGCCGAGCAGCAATGCAATAAGCAATTTAATTCGGCCCTGCTCAACTTTTACCGCAATGGCGAGGATAGCATGGGCTGGCACAGCGATAATGAAAAAGAACTGAGTGGCAACCCTGTTATCGCCTCGGCATCATTTGGCGCTACGCGTACTTTTCAGTTTAAACACAAACAACAAAAAAATGCCAAAGTATCCATGGCGCTCAGCAATGGCAGCTTACTAATTATGCAGGGCGAAACCCAGCACCACTGGCTGCACCAGGTGCCCAAAACAACCGGCGATACAGGCCCGCGTATCAATATTACTTTCCGGGATATTAAATATTAAAACCGCTGATGATGTGATTGTATTTGAGCGCTAATTTTCGTATCTTTATATCAATACCAGCCCGGTTTTTTCTGAAAAGAGATAACCGGGCTGTTTTGTTAAGAGGGAAAAAGGGCATAAAAATCACTCAATTTTTAATACTTTTTAAAGTTTCAAAACCACGTTAAAAACCACACTGAATTTTGTTAAAAAGTGTTAAAATCGATGTTTTTTGAATGTTTTTGAATCGTTTTCGGGCCATTTTTGACTAAAATTTATTAAAATTTAAGGTTTAAAAAGTTTTGCAAGGGGAGAGGCTGGCATATTTCATCAACCGGAAAATATATTGAGGCTATTATATTTTTATTGATCTTGTAACAGATGCTTTTAAAATATCGTCATATATTTATCGCACCTATAAAACATTACCTGATCTATGAAGAAGCCTATCCTGTTTATTATTACCGCGTTATTTTTTTTAAATGCAAGCGCTCAAACTAATATCCCGGCTGATAGCGGGACTTTCTTTCTGCATAAATTCGCGCAGCAGATAGGTAAAGAAACCTATGTGGTGCATAAATATAAAGACGCCATACAATATAGTATCGATTTTAAGTTTGTCGACCGTGGTTCGCCGGTGCCCCTAAAAGCAGAGTTGAAAGTAAATCCGGTTAACGACCCACTTGAACTTACCATAAAAGGCAGTACCTCAAGGTTTTCAAAAGTGGATGATAAAATTACCATACGTGGCGGCGAGGCCACCATCCGGGTAAATGATTCTTCCTATACGCAAAAAGTATCACCACCCAGCTTTACCGTAGCGGGATACTCGCCCGGAACCGTACAGCAGGTGCTGTTGCAATACTGGAAAAAGCAACCTGAACCAGCGACAATCCGCACCCTGCCGTTTGGTTCGGTACAAATAAAAAAGGAGGGGACTGATGAATTGAGTTTTAATGGCAAATCAGTAACCTTTGACAGGTTTACCATCAGCGGTTTGGTTTGGGGTAATGAGTTGATCTGGGCTGATAATAAAGGCAACCTCATCTGCCTGATCACCAATGATGCCGAAGGGGATAAATTAGAGGTGATGCGCACGCAGTATGAAGCCTTATTGCCGCAACTCATCAGCAAGGCAGCTGTTTATGGTATGGAGTTGTTTACAAAAGCCACCGGGCAATCAACTGCGACTGATGAAACCATTGCTATAACAGGAGGGACATTATATGACGTAGTAACCGGTACAAGCATTCCCGACGCGGTTATACTGATCAGTAAAGGTGTTATTGTACGCACGGGCAAGGCCGGATCGCTAACTATCCCTGCTGGTGTAAAAGTAATTGATGCTAAAGGCAAAACTATTTTACCGGGTTTGTGGGATATGCACTCGCATTTTGAGCAGGCCGAGTGGGGACCTGCCTACCTGGCTGCTGGCGTTACTACAGTGAGGGATTGTGGTAATGAGTTTGAATATATCAACGCCATCAAGAATGCTATTGACAGTGATAAAGGTATCGGCCCCAATATATTAAAGGCAGGTATTATTGATGGCAAAGGCCAGAAAGCCTTAGGAATTATACAGGCTGATACCAAAGAAGAAGCTATCAAAGCGGTTGACCGCTATAAGGAAAATGGTTTTGTACAGATAAAAATATACAGTTCGGTAAAGCCTGAGATAGTTAAGATAATTTGTGATGAGGCACACCGCCTCGGGCTGACGGTAACCGGACATATCCCAAATGAAATGACCCTACAGCAAGGTGTTGATTCTGGAATGAACATGGTGAATCATATCCAATATGTTTATTCGATCATGAAGCGGAACGCCGACAAGTCTGTTGATTTTAATGATCCGCAGAGTATAGCAGCCATTGATTTTATTAAACAGCATCATGTGGTTATTGATCCTACGGTAGGGGTTTATGAGCTGGCTTTCCGTAATTTAAAAGATGATATTACACTGCTTGAGCCTGCATTTTATAACCTTCCGCTGCCACTACAGGCTTTGTTTAAAAATATGGGGGAAGATCCGGAACAGGCTACTAAAGTTATACCCCTGATGGCAAGTATGCTACAGGCGGTGAAAAAGCTGTATGATGCAGGCGTTCCTATTGTGGCTGGCACAGATATGGGTTTCCCGGGTTATAGCCTCGACCGGGAACTGGAGCTGTATGTAGAAGCCGGACTTACACCTGCCCAGGCTATCAAAACAGCTACCATTATTCCGGCTACTGTGATGAAGATGGATAAACAAACCGGATCGGTGGAAGCTGGTAAACAGGCAGATCTGGTTATTATTGATGGTGATCCGGTAAAAAATATCAGGGATATCCGTAATGTTTCGGTTATTATAAAAGGTGGCAGAATCTATGATCCGGTAAAACTGCACCAGATGGTTGGTTTTGCAAAGTAGGAGCAAATAGGCTAAATTAGTAAAGTGTAAACAAACAAGATCATTACATTAGGCCAGATAGAAATTACACAATCTTTCTATCTCCCGAATAGGTAAATGATGTGTGCAAAAAATTAACGTTGCGGTAACTTATCCACAAACTACTGTTTAATGACAATTGATATGGGGATAGTTCATTATAAAATGATACCTTTGCAGCCTCATTCCAAATCATGAGCGATCAGATTAAACATGAATGCGGTGTGGCATTTATCCGCCTCTTAAAGCCACTGTCTTATTATCAGAAAAAGTACGGAACAGCTCTGTACGGCCTGAACAAGCTTTACCTTTTGATGGAAAAACAACACAACCGGGGCCAGGATGGCGCGGGGGTTGCTACCATTAAACTGGATATTGAGCCTGGCAAGCGGTACATCAGCAGGCACCGGTCGATGGCATCAAATGCTGTTGCTGATATTTTTGAATATATTCAGAAGAAATTCGCTGACATTCAGAAAGAAGCACCTGAAAAACTGGCTGATACCGAATGGTTGAAAGAAAATGTAAGCTTTACCGGTGAGGTTTTACTGGGGCACCTGCGTTATGGCACTCACGGCAAAAACAGCATCGAAAGCTGTCACCCGTTTTTAAGGCAAAACAACTGGATGACCCGTAACCTGGTTATTGCCGGTAACTTTAACATGACCAATGTTGATGAGTTATTACAGCAATTGTACGACCTGGGCCAACATCCTAAAGAAAAAGCCGATACCATAACCGTTCTGGAAAAAATAGGCCACTTCCTGGATACCGAGAATCAGGGCTTGTTTGATCAATACAAACGCGAAGGTTTGGACGATAACATGGAGATCAGCAAGCTGATAGCCAATGATATGGATGTAGCCAAGATACTTCGCAAATCGGCCAAAAACTGGGATGGTGGTTATACCATTGCGGGTATTATAGGTCATGGTGATGCGTTTGTAATGCGTGACCCTGTGGGTATCCGTCCGGCTTATTACTATTATAACGATGAGATAGTTGTTGCTGCTTCAGAGCGCCCGGCTATCCAAACTGCCTTCAATGTACCTGTTGAAGATATTAAAGAGATCCGCCCAGGTCATGCACTTATCGTTAAAAAGAACGGTAAAATAACCGAGGACATGTTTAGCGAACCGCTGGAAAAAAAGGCCTGCTCCTTTGAGCGTATCTACTTTTCACGTGGCAGCGATTCGTCTATCTATCGTGAGCGTAAGCAATTGGGCAGATTGCTTTGTCCGCAAATATTGAACGCAGTTGATAACGATATCAAAAACACCGTATTCTCATATATCCCAAATACTGCAGAAGTCGCCTTTTACGGTATGGTTGAGGGGATACACAAGTACGTTAAAAAATACCAGCGTGATAAACTGCTTAACCGTGAGGATAAGATAAGTGAAGAGGAGCTAACAGAGGTATTGCAGATGGCGCCGAGGGTTGAAAAAATAGCGATTAAGGATGTAAAGTTGCGCACCTTTATTACCCAGGATGCCGACCGTAGCGAAATGGTAGCGCATGTGTATGATACCACTTACGGATTGATCAAAAAGAATACCGACACACTGGTAGTATTGGACGATTCTATTGTACGTGGTACCACGCTGAAGCAAAGCATCCTGAAAATATTAGACAGGTTAGGTCCTAAAAAGGTGGTGGTAGTATCCTCTGCTCCGCAGATCCGTTACCCGGATTGTTATGGTATCGATATGTCGCGTATGGGTGAATTCGTGGCTTTTGAGGCGGCTATCAGCTTACTGAAGGAGATGGATCGCGAAGACATCATTCTGGATGTTTACCAGAAATGTAAGGATAGTGCCAAGTTGCCAAAAGAAGAAGTGAAGAACTATGTAAAAGAGATCTACTCTTTGTTTACCGATCAGCAGATATCTGATCGCATAGCGCAGATCATCACTCCAAAAGATATCAAGTGTAAAGTTGAGGTTTTATACCAAACCCTGGATAACCTGCACATAGCCTGCCCGGATCATACCGGCGACTGGTATTTCAGCGGTGATTACCCAACCCCGGGCGGTAACAAAGTAGTTAACCGAGCCTTTGTAAACTGGATGGAAGGTAAAAACCAGAGAGCTTACATGTAAGCAGAGCCTCCTAACCCCCTGAAAGGGGGAATATGATATTCAAGGCGGTGAGTTTTAACTCATCGCCTTTTTTTGTTTTGCTGATTTTGATTTCAGTCGGAACATAACTGCTAACGGAGAAGAAATTGATTAATGGAAATAACACTCACTAATTCACTAATTCAATAATTAAAAAGAGGATTAACTTCCTGCCGGAGCCGAAAATACAAAGTGAGTAACCAGTTTATCTACCAATATCAAGGAGGCTATGATGAGCGCTATACCCGCTACCTCGTTAAGGCGGTGAACCAGTTTAACAGATATTTTGTCGCGCAGTTTATTGGCATAAAAAGCTTTGGTGATATCCATGCCAAACTGTACTATAAGTACCGTGGCAAACATCACCGCGATTTTAAAAGAGCGATGGGCTACACCTTCATGAAAAACCGTACTGGCAGTACCAATCACGGTAATCCAGTGAAATAGCAGGGTAGGGTTAAAAATGCACATCAAGAACCCCTTTAAAAAGTATCCGGCTCGGTTTATACCCGAGGGTACTTTGTTTTCATAGTTCACCTCGCCCTTTTTAAACAGGTAGCGTATCCCTACACTAAATAATATGATGCTTCCAACAACACCGGCTATGGTTTTGGTATGGTTAGATATATCAAAATATTGAGAGCCAAATAAAATTGCTCCCACGAAAACCACATCACTGCTAACTACGCCGAGTGCCAAGGCAACACCGGCATGAAAACCTTTTTCGATGCTGGTTTTAATAAGAGCAAAAAAGACCGGGCCAGTCAAAAACGTCAACACTAATCCTATCCCCAATCCCGAAATAACAGCTTCTATCATTATTTAGGCTTATGTTCCAAAATTTTGAACCATGCGAATATGCAATTTTATCTCTTAAACAACGAAACTTAAAATTGTGATTTATTTAATTTGAAAAAGAATAATAACATTTACAAAAATTGAATTATGTTTAGCGATTCAAAATACATTCTGTATAACTAAACTTAAAAATGGAACAAAAAGACAATAAAAATTACAGTTCGGCATTATACACGCTGATTACTGTGTTTTTCTTCTGGGGTTTTTTAGCCGCATCAAACGGTATCTTTATACCATTTTGTAAAACGCATTTTCATCTCACTCAATTTGAGTCGCAGTTGATCGATTTTACCTTTTATGGTGGATACTTTATAGGCTCATTAATACTTTACTTCGCATCACAGGCCAGTAAGGTTGATATCATGAATAAGTTGGGTTATAAAAATGGTATCATCCTGGGTTTAGTTATATCAGCCGTAGGCGCATTAGGTATGATACCTGCTGTGGCCAGTGGCGCGTTTGGTTTTATATTGGCGGTGTTTTTTATCATTGCTGTTGGTTTCTCTTTACAACAAACTGCTGCGAATCCATTTGTGGTGGCTTTAGGCCCTGCCGAAACAGGCTCCAACCGTTTGAATTTTGCCGGTAGTATCAATAATATAGGTGCCCTGTTAGGCCCGATAGTTGTGAGTGTGGTGTTGTTTGGTACTGCAAATTCCGAGGTTAAACCGGAAGTTAAAATATCGTCTATCAATAACCTTTACTACATGCTGGCAGCTTTATTTATAGCTGTGGCTGTGTTCTTCTGGTTCTCAAACCTGCCCAAAGTTACCAGCGACGAGAAAATTGAATCGAGCAAAAAAGCTAATACGCCGTTATTTATCATATTCATCGCGTTTTTATTGATACTAGCTGCCGACCCATTAAGCAATGCTATTGGTATCCCAAGCCAGTATTTTGTGTATGCTTCATTGGCTATTATCATATTTACGCTTGTAGGTACCATATTTGCCGCTAAACAAAGTAAAGAAGGTTGGGGCGCTATGCAATATCCGCAATTGATTTTGGGTATGCTGGCTATTTTCACCTACGTAGGTACTGAGGTTACTATTCAAAGTAACATGGGCTCTTTACTAAAAACTCCGGAATTTGGATCATTCAACGAATCGGACATTGCACCTTATATATCTTTATACTGGGGTAGCTTGATGATCGGTCGTTTTGCTGGTTCAATTGGGGCTTTCAACCTTTCTACGTCAACCAAGTATATTTTATACGTTCTTGTTCCGTTTGTAGCGTTTGGTCTGGTATTATTTGTAAACGCCATAACCGGTGTAAATGTAGGTAACCTGTATGTTTACGCGGTTTGTGTGGCAGTGCTTATTGTGGCCTTCTTTATCGGTCAGCAAAAGCCAACACGTACTTTATCTGTATTAGGTATACTTGGCGTTATATTTATGCTCATCGGTTTGTTCACTACCGGCAGGGTAGCCACTTTCGCTTTCATTAGCGGTGGTTTATGCTGCTCAATCATGTGGCCATCTATATTCTCATTGGCTATTACCGGTTTAGGTAAATACACCAGCCAGGGTTCGGCATTTTTGATCATGATGATCCTGGGGGGCTCAATTATCCCGCCACTGCAAGGTAAAATAGCCGATGGTGCAGGTAATGTTGTACCAGGCATGAGCGGTATCCATTTCTCGTACATTGTACCGGTATTGGGCTTTGCTTACCTGGCATATTTTGCATGGAAAGTGAGCCGTGAACTTCGCAGCCAGGGCATCGACCTTGACCATGTTGAAGTATCAGGCGGACATTAATATTTAGTTCATTAGTTCAATGGTTCATTAGTTTATTGGTAGCAAATTTGCCGATACTAATGAACCATTGAACTAATGAACCAATAAACTACATGAAACCAAGTTTCGATCATATTTTTATGAACCTGGCTACTGATCTGGCTAAGCGTTCACACTGCGTTAAAGCCCAGGTAGGCGCTGTTTTAACCCGCGACACCCGTATTATATCCATTGGCTATAATGGGCCGCCTGCACATACGCATAATTGCGATGAGGAATGGCCCGGCGAGGGTTGCCCCCGGGATTCAAAAGGAAGCTGCTCATTGGCACTTCACGCCGAAGAAAATGCCATACTATATGCCGTAAAAAATGGGGCTAAATTGGAAGGAGCTACGCTGTACACTACCTTATCACCTTGTCTGCCTTGTGCCCGCCTGATATTTTCGGCCGGCATTAAACACGTGTATTTTGATAAGTCATATGCCGAATACAAAGGTTTAGCCAGCGATGAAGGAGTTGATTTTTTGAATCACTTTGGTGTTAAAGCCGAAAAGTTTATTGGATAAGTAAATAATTCGCAAATCATGTACAATATACCTTTTCAAACTATTGACTGGGCCTCAGTTGGGAAAACAGAACACAAAGGAGAGACTGGAACCGCGTTTTGGCAAACTTTGTTGCTTGATGGGCTCAGAGTGCGATTGGTAGAATATTCTGCCGGTTACCTGGCCGATCATTGGTGCCAGAAAGGGCATATTGTGCATTGCCTGGAAGGGGAGTTTATAAGTGAACTTCAAAATGGCGAAGCGTTTACCTTAACTAAAGGAATGACCTATATCGTATCTGACGATCTGAGCTCGCACCGGTCTGTATCCGCGGCCGGTGTAAAGCTCTTAATTATAGATGGCAGCTTTTTAAAGCCCGACTCTTTAAGATGAAAGGTCAAAGGCGAAAGGGAGAAGGACTTTTCGCTTTTGATCTTTAATCTACACCTTTCGCCTTTGACCTTTATCCTTTCACCCTTACTTAAAGAATGAGCGGTTTTACCCTGTCCAGAGCAAAGTCCAGCTGTTGTTGTGGAGTTAGGTTGGTATTATCCAATATAATTGCATCCTCGGCCCTTACAAGCGGACTTTCCTCACGGGTGGTGTCCTGGTAATCCCGGTGGGCTATATTCTCAAATACCTCTTCTAACGTTATTTCGGGGTTTTTGTCCTTGATCTCGTTATAGCGTCTTTCGGCACGCACTTTAGGGTCTGCCGTCATGAATATTTTTACATCGGCATTCGGGAAAACGGTTGTGCCTATATCGCGGCCGTCCATCACGATGTTTTTAGAATGGCCCATGCGCTGCTGCTGTTTAACCATTTCTTTCCGCACTTCGCGAATGGCCGAAACCTCGCTTACTTTATCGGATACGGGCATCAAACGGATCTCCTCAGATACCTCTTCACCATTAAGGGTAATGTGGGTTTGATAATCGCGCGAATGAAAATTAAGGTGGATGTTTTCTAATGCCTCCTCAATTTGATCGTGGTTGGTTACATCGATATTGTTACGTAAAAAATACAAGGCAACAGCGCGATACATTGCGCCGCTATCCACATAAATAAAATGAAGTTTTTTTGCTAACGCTTTGGCCAGTGTGCTTTTACCACATGATGAATAGCCATCAATTGCCACTACTATGTTTTTACTCATAAGCGTAGCTAAAGTACAAATAATTGTGATTGATTGAGCAGGTGAGTGATTGATTAAGTTCATGAAATAGGTAGTTGCTTAGTTTGAATACTTTGTACATCCTGGAAACTACCCACTTAATCAACCATTCACCCAATCAACCTAAATAATTACCTTTGCCGAATGAACCTTACTAAATCAGATCTGCAAAAAGAAATTACTTATAAAACCTCGCGTAGCGGGGGTAAGGGTGGTCAGAATGTAAATAAAGTATCGAGCAAGGTGGAGCTTTTATTTAATGTGGATAGTTCTGTATTGTTTACCGAAGAGGAGAAATTGTTGCTGAAAGATAAATTACAAAACCGCTTCAATAAGGGTGGTTTTGTGCAAGTGATCTGTGATGAAGAGCGTAGCCAATACCTTAACAAAGAGAAAGCTATTGAACGATTGATATTATTACTTACTCGCGCATTACAGAAACCCAACGTGCGTAAACCAACCAAAGTAAGTAAGGCCGCAAAAGTCGCCCGCTTGGATGACAAAAAGAAACACTCCGCCAGGAAAGAAAACCGGAAAGTTGATTTTGATTGAGCCCTGAAAAGGCGACAATAATTTTGTTAAAAAGTGGGTTTACATGGTTTACACTTTTTACCATTAATATTGGATTAACCAATTGACTATCAATAGATTAATTATTTTTCTTGATAAAAAGTGTAAACCATGATTTTGTCGAATTTTGTCTGAATCAGAATTCTCAGAATTTGTAAATTAACAGAATTGGTCTTCATTCTGTTAATCCTTGAATTCTGTAAACAGCGAAGCCATCAACCAAGTTAATTCTGATTCAGAAGATAGATCATTTATTTAAACCGATACGCACCGGTAATGCTGGCCCATTGATGCGACCTAAGCATCTGCTCCGCATCTTTAGTGTGGAAAACAGCCGCCACGTCAAAAGTAAAACGACTGGTCGTAAAGGCTACCCCAACCTGGTTGCTGAATATAAAAGGCTTTTTGTTTAACGTAACCTCCAGGCTGCCTGGGTCATTGTTTTTGTTAAACAGGGGGCCTTGTATAGTGGCATCATACAATACACCGTTGATTTGCGGTTTATAGTAAAAAAAGATCTCATGCGCGTGCAACAAACCGGTTTGATCGGCCAGGGAAGTTGTACTTTGGGTACTTACCGAATTGAAAAGCTGGTTAAAATTGCCCAGACGGATCAACGGACCTAAACCTGCACCGGTAAACCCGTTACCCAGGTTGGCATATGAGGTAAAACTCAGGTCTACCCATGATGCCCTGGCCAATAGTTTATTATACTCGGCGCCTAAATTAAGTTCTACGTTGTTTTTTATCTGGTACTGCCAGCCATTGAGGGAATAAAAGCCGAAAGTATTATGAATGAATTTCTGTATCGGTTCGCCGCCTGCGGCTGGTCCTACAATGCCTACCTGTGCGCTAAGCTTGATGTTACTTTCGTTTTTATATAAAAGGTTGAGTGTTGACCCAATGTAGGAGTAGGCCGCGAAAGGCCTGTCTATGTATGAGGCATTAGGTACATAGCCCGATTGAGGATTGTACATTTTCTGACCGATCTCAAACCCTAAAACCTTGTTCTGCAAATCACCATCGGCTTTTAAAGCTTTACGGTAATAAATAAAGATACCATTGGTATAATACCTGTCTGAGCCCTGACCCAGGTACCCATCATTATCAGTTTGTATAGCAATTTCGTGACCGCGGGTTTGCGCAAATAAACTGATGGAACCCAACAGGCACAACAGTGTGAGGAATAGTTTATTAGACATTAGGTTGTAAAATATATCAGCGCCTAATATAGAAAAATTGAGCTGATTTATGTATGCACAAAAAAAGAGGGGTTAAATTATTTTTAACCCCTCTTTTTTTAATTAGCTATCGGCTTTTCGTCTTCCTTGACGGTAAGATCGATCGGATGACTTACCTTTTCATCCAGGAGTGCCAGCGCGATAACCTCGCGCATATCCGCTACATAATGAAAGCTTAGATCCTTGATATAATCTTCTTTGATCTCCAGAATATCTTTCTGGTTGGATTTACATAGAATGATCTCTTTAATATTGGCGCGTTTGGCTGCCAGTATTTTTTCTTTGATACCACCTACGGCTAAAACACGGCCGCGCAGGGTGATCTCGCCGGTCATGGCCAGGTTAGGTTTTACCTTACGTTGGGTAAATGCCGAAACCAGGGCGGTAAGCATGGTTATACCAGCCGATGGGCCATCTTTTGGTGTAGCGCCTGCAGGTACGTGCACATGCACATCCCATTGGTCAAATAACTTCGGGTTGATGTTGAAATAGTCGGCGTGTGCACGCAGGTAAGCTAAGGCGATAGTCACCGATTCCTTCATCACATCGCCCAGGCTGCCCGTTAAGGTTAAACGTCCTTTACCCGGGCTTAAACTAGCTTCAATGAACAGGATATCGCCGCCAACCGATGTCCAGGCCAGACCTGTAACTACACCGGCAACGTCGTTACCTTCATAAAGGTCCTTATCATAGATAGGGGCACCCAGTATTTTTTCGATATCTTTCTTGTTTACCACGGGATTGTATTCCTCTTCCATGGCAATGTTTTTGGCTACACCGCGCACTACCGAACCTATTTTTTTCTCCAACGCGCGTACACCCGACTCACGGGTATAGTCAACGATGAGCTTTTCCAATACATCGGTTTTAAGGCTTACATCTTTCAACTTTAGGCCATGCGCTTCGCGCTGTTTTGGCAATAGGTGTTGTTTGGCAATCTCTATCTTTTCTTCAATGGTATAGCCATTTACTTCGATGATCTCCATCCTGTCTAAAAGGGCTGGTTGGATGGTGCTTAATGAATTGGCTGTAGCAATGAACATCACGTTCGACAGATCGAAGTCCATCTCCACATAGTGGTCATAAAAAGTACTGTTTTGTTCAGGGTCGAGTACTTCTAATAAAGCCGATGATGGATCTCCGCGGAAATCGTTACCCACTTTATCAATTTCATCCAGTATAAACACAGGGTTGGCCGCACCTGCTTTTTTAACCGATTGTATGATACGGCCCGGCATCGCACCAATATAAGTTTTGCGGTGCCCCCTTATTTCGGCCTCATCACGGATACCGCCCAAGGCCATACGTACATATTTACGTCCAAGCGCTTTAGCTATTGATTTTCCTAGGGATGTTTTACCAACTCCCGGAGGGCCCACCAAACAAAGTATAGGGGCTTTCATATCGTGCTTTAACTTAAGCACAGCCAGGTATTCAATAATACGTTGTTTTACTTTATCCAGGCCAAAATGGTCTTTATCCAACACCTTTTGTGCCCGTTTAAGATCGAAATTATCTTTGGTGAACTCATTCCAGGGCAGATCCAGTAACAACTCAAGATAGTTGATTTGCACCGAATAGTCTGCAGCTGCCGGGTTGGTTCTGGCCAGTTTTTCGAGTTCCTTAGCAAAATGATCTTTTACTTCCTTGGCCCACTTCTTTTTCAAGGCACGTTGGCGCAGGTCATCAATTTCCAGATCGGGTGAATTACCGCCTAATTCTTCCTGGATGGTTTTTAATTGTTGATTTAAAAAGTAATCGCGCTGCTGTTTATCCAGATCAACACGTACTTTGGTTTGGATCTGGTTTTTAAGCTCCAGCATCTGCAGATCAAGCGTGAGGTGTTCCAATACCATGTTGGCCCGCTCGCGCAGGTTGGCAACCTCCAGCAGGCGTTGTTTGGCAGCCATATCTGCATTCATGTTTGATGAAATAAAATTGATCAAAAATGAAGTGCTTTCGATATTTCGGATGGCTATACCGGCCTCGCTCGGGATATTGGGCGATAATTGTATAATGTTCATGGCCATATCTTTAATAGACGATACCATGGCTTTAAATTCCTTATCCTCTTTGGCCTTTATTTCTTTAAAAGGTTCAACAGTAGCTTTTATATAAGGCTCGCTTTGTACTTCATCTTTTAAAACAAAACGCTTTTTACCCTGAATGATAACTGTGGTGTTACCATCGGGCATTTGTAGCATTTTGATGATGAGGGCAATGGTGCCAATTTTATTTAACTGGTTAAAATTAGGGTCTTCTATCCCCACATCCTGTTGCGCAACTACCCCAATCATGCGATTGCCTTTGTTGGCGTCACGTATCAGTTTAATTGATTTGTCTCTGCCAACCGTTATCGGTATTACCACACCCGGAAATAGAACGGTGTTACGTAAAGGCAATATGGATAATACCTCCGGCATTTCCTCATTGTTCATTTCCTCCTCGTCTTCGGTAGACATTAGCGGAAAAAACTCTGAGTCTTCGTTTATAACCGGTAGCGCATTTTTAAAATCGAATGGATCAAAAGTCATTAATTATATATTATATAGATAAAACCGTCATGTTGTCAGCCTGCATTACTATGAGGCTGTAAAATACAGGTAAAACCACGGTTGTTACTTGTTGTAACCTATGTTTCAAGAGCTGTGCCAAGATATGGTTATAATGCTTAACAAGCAATATGGCAGTATATTGGTTTGCCCGTTTGTTTATTACAAGTGACTTATAAGTTAATCAATTAAATGAGAAATTATTGATAAATATGAAAAAAAGTCATACTATAGCCTTCTGGAATTTTTTTGAAAACGATATTTTTTTAAAGAAAAGTACCGTTTGGCATAATAATTCGATGTAATGGTAGTTATTGTTATACCGTTTCTGTTTCACTATTAATAGCTAAATGAAGTTATCGGTCATTGTATCTTTTCTGATTATGTCCTCGCTCGAAACAGCAGTGGCACAAAGTGCCTATGTAAAAATGGGACAGCAGGCCTTGATGGATGGCGATTTCAGATCGGCGGTATCTCACTTGGAGAAGGCCTGTATCACAGATTCAACCAACGCCAACGCGCTGTGGATGTTGGGCTACTCTTATTACCATAGCGATAATTATAAAAAATCAATAGCTGCTTATACCCGTGTTATTGCCATAAAACCTGCGGATGCTTCGGCCTATTATTACCGGGCCAGGGCAAAAAGCTACCTGGGGAAAGATAACCAAACGTCGCCTGCGGATAAGGAATTATACCTGTTAGGGGCAATTGTTGACCTGACCAAGGCCATATCTATCAGCAGCGACCCAAATGATAGTAAATTCTACCAGAACAGGGGACTTGCTTACCGTGATTACGGATTATTTAAACTACAGAATAACTCACATTTCTACGATAGGGCAAGGGGTATAAATTCCCTTAAAGCATCCATAACCGATCTTGAAAAAGTGCTGAACGATAACCCCGGAAGAATGGATATTGCCAATCTGATCGATCAGTCAAAAGATAAACTTTCACAGGCTGTTAGCCCTGCAGTAGCCCGCCATTAAGGGGGATTTTTAGATTTCTTGGATTATTGGATTTTTAGACAGAGGATCAAAGATCTCTAGACTATAGAATTTTTGGACTTTTGAGACAAAGGAGAAAGCCCCCAAGATTTCATTGGGAATAGAACAAATTTAGTTTTACATTTTTATTCCCCCATCTAACACTCCTAAAATCTAATAGTCCCAAAATCCAATAGTCCTACTTAACCAAAACCCCTTCAATACGATAATTGTTACGGCCCATTAACCGCACTTGCTGCCATTTTTCAATCAGATAGGCCGAATCTGGGAAATAGCTTAATTTTTCGCGGGTTTCATACAGCAGGTTTTTGGTATGATTAAAAATGAGCACCCATTTTATTTGAGCACCATTTTTTCTGATCACGATGCGGGTAGTACGCAGATCGGGGTATTTGGCCTGATATACGATCAAACTATCGGTGGTTTGAACCTTGTAGCTGTTTTTCCAGGCTGGCCGGTTAATATCTGATTGGATGAACAGGTTTAACTCCTGTCCCCAATTGGTAATATGTACAGTTTTATTTTCTGTTACACCGTTATGGGTTACGGTTTTATTAACCAGCGGATTTAGTTTGGTGAGCTTTGCCGTGTCGGTTTTGAAAAAGCCGCTTATATCGACGTATTTGAGTACAGCGCCGCTTTGCTTGATATCCGGCCTGCATGATGGCAAGCCGGATATAAGCAGTATACCGCCCAAAAAGGCGGTTATGGGTAATGATTTCAATTTATACCAATACATTCCCGGTCATTTCCGCAGGGATAGCTACGCCCAGTATACTTAAAATGGTAGGGGCAACATCGCCAAGTTTACCATCCTTTACCTGTTTTACATCTTTATCAATAATAATACAAGGCACCAGGTTGGTGGTATGCGCTGTATTTGGCGAACCATCTTCGTTGATCATATAATCGGCATTGCCATGATCGGCCAGGATGATGAAGGAATAGCCATTGGCCAAACCTGCTTCAACCACCGCTTTGGTGCAGGCATCGGCGGTTTCGGCGGCTTTAACCACAGCGCTGAAAACACCGGTATGGCCCACCATATCGGTATTGGCAAAATTAAGACAAACAAAATCGGGCCAGCCGCTTTCCAGTTCAGGAATGATAGCGTCACGGATACCTGCGGCGTTCATTTCGGGCTGCAGATCATAAGTGGCTACCTTTGGCGATGGGGCCAGTAAGCGCTTTTCGTTATCAAATTCTTTTTCGCGACCGCCAGAAAAGAAGAAGGTTACGTGCGGATATTTCTCCGTTTCGGCTATCCTGATCTGTGTTTTGCCTGCATTTTGCAAAATCTCGCCCAGGGTTTTGGTCAGGTCCTCTTTGTTAAACACCACCTGTACGTTCTTAAAGGTTTCGTCGTACGGGGTCATAGTGATATAACGGATAGCCAGCGGGTGCAGATTATATTCTGGGAACGATTTCTGCGTTAATGCTATACTGATCTCGCGACCCCTGTCTGTACGGAAATTGAAGCAGATCACCACATCACCCTCTTTTATAACGGCCAATGGTTTGCCATCGGCATCAACACGTACAATTGGTTTTATAAATTCATCGGTTACACCTTCTTCGTATGATTTTTTGATCAGGTCTGTAATGTGCTGGGTTGCTTCTCCCTCGCCGTTAACCAGCAGGTCATAGGCCAGTTTTACCCTTTCCCAACGATTATCGCGGTCCATGGCATAATACCTGCCAATAGCAGATGCAATCTTTGCATCAGATCCATCGATATATTGCTCCAGATCGGTAACAAAGCCTAATCCCGATTTAGGATCAGTATCGCGGCCATCTAAAAAAGCATGGATGTATACATTTTTAACATCCAATTGCTTCGCGGCATCGCACAAACCTTTTACATGCCTGATATGGGAGTGAACCCCACCATCAGAAACCAGGCCGATGAAATGTACATCGCGGTTGTTTTGTTTGGCATATTCAAAAGCATCTTTCAGTACCGGGATGGTTGGCAGTTCATTATCGTCAACCGCTTTATGTATGCGCCCCAACTCCTGGTAAACTATGCGACCAGCGCCCAGGTTCATGTGCCCAACTTCTGAGTTGCCCATTTGCCCTGCGGGTAAACCTACAGCGGTTCCGGATGCTTCGAGTTTTGAATTTGGATATTGCTGCAGCAAACTATCAACAAAAGGAGTGTTTGCGGCAAGTATAGCGTTCGACTGGTCGTTACGGCCATAACCCCAGCCATCAAGAATAATTAATGCGAGTTTTTTTTGATTTTCCACATCGCAAATATAAAGGCAACGCTGTACTTTATATGATTATTTTTTTAATTTCGGTTTACGGAATATACTATTCATGATTTGATAATAATTGTCTGTAAAAACAGTTATATCTTATTTGAAGGTCAATAGCCCCGTTGATTCTAATTAATAATCCGTATTGTTTAAAATTCTGTTTATTAAATAATTATATGAAGCTGGTTTGTCTGTCCTCGTTTATTATGCTGTTTCTTTTGCCTGGCTTTACACCAGCCGATCCGATAGATGATGTAGCCAACCTTTTAAAGTTGGGTAATACCAGGGAATTGGCTAAATCATTTGCCTCCAGCGTTGAAATCACATTAATGGCCGAGGAGAATATTTACTCCCAGGCGCAAGCTACCCTAATACTGGATAAATTTTTCTCCAAAAATAAACCCAAAAGCATCAAATTACTGCATAAAGTAAACTCAAGCGCTAATTATCGTTTTGGGGTATTTATTTTAACTACCGATACCGGCTTGTACCGGGTTGCCTTTACCCTGAAGGATGTAGGTGGCAAAATGTCAATCATTGAACTCCGGATTGAGAATGAGAAGGTGAAGTGATTTTTAGTCGATTGTCCATGGTTAACTCATGAACAATAAACATTATTTACTATGGACTATAGACCATCGACCATGGACATCAAAAAAATCTGCAAAATGTTGTTACTTTTGAGGTTTAAATTGAATACTCTTGGATAAGGAACTAATACACCATTTTATAATTGAAGCTTTAAAGGAAGATGTTGGTGATGGCGACCATACTTCTTTATCAACCATACCTGCCGATAGCACCGGTAAAGCAAAACTTTTGGTGAAAGACGAAGGCATACTGGCCGGAGTTGAACTGGCACTGGAGATTTTTAAAATAGTTGATGCCGACCTGAAAGTAAATGTGTTTTTGAATGATGGGGCTGCTATAAAACCCCAGGACGTGGCTTTTGAGGTAGAAGGCAATTCGCAAAGTATTTTAAAAGCCGAACGTTTGGTATTGAACTGTATGCAGCGCATGTCGGGCATCGCCACTAAAACACGGCAGATAGTTGACCTGTTAAAAGATACCAATACCAAAGTACTGGATACCCGTAAAACGACCCCAGGCCTGCGCTATCTTGAAAAGTGGGCGGTACGGATCGGGGGCGGTGTTAACCACCGTTTTGGTTTGTATGATATGATCCTGATCAAAGATAATCACGTTGATTATGCCGGAGGTATAAGACAAGCCATTGAAAGGGCCAATCAATACCTTATCGACAACAACAAAAAACTGGCTATTGAAATAGAAGTGCGTAATCTGGATGAGCTTGGTCAGGTTTTACAAACGGGCCATGTAAACCGTATTTTGTTAGATAACTTTAACTTTGCCAACCTAAAGCAAGCTGTTAATATTATTCAGGGCCGTTTTATTACCGAAGCATCGGGTGGGATAACCATTGATAATATACGTGGTTATGCAGAGTGCGGGGTTGATTATATATCGGTAGGAGCCCTAACTCACTCCATTAAAAGTCTTGACCTGAGTCTTAAAGCTATCTGATTTTCGCATTTAGAAATCAGTATTCGCAATTTAGGGTTTAACGTTAAGCGTTTAAATGATGATAAAAAATTTAGTACCGTATCAATTTCGTAATATTGCAGGGAAATGATAACCGTTTATTCAGTTTCAGCGCTCATTCTGGCTTATCTCTGCGGGTCTATACCTACAGCCGTTTGGATAGGGCTGGCTTTTTATGATATTGATGTTCGTGAGTATGGCAGCGGAAACGCCGGTGCAACCAATACTTTCAGGGTGTTGGGTAAAAAGGCCGGTATACCTGTAATGCTGCTGGATATTTTAAAAGGATGGACAGCAACTAACCTGGCCTACTTTATTGGGGTATCAACCACCGGTCCGTCTAACTCTATAGCTTATACCAATTACGCGCTTGCTTTGGGCATAGCCGCGGTAATGGGCCATCTGTTCCCGATTTTTGCGGGTTTTCGAGGTGGTAAAGGTGTAGCTACCTTATTTGGAATGATTTTGGCTATTCATTTACATGCCGCTTTATTATGTGTTTTGGTATTTGTGATAGTGTTGTTAACTACCAGGTATGTTTCGCTTAGCTCTATTGCCGCTGCGTTTACATATCCTATCGGAGTTTCGTTTATTTTTCCAACGTCAATCCGGTCGGTAGTTATTTATGGTATGTGCATATGCTTGCTCATATTGGTAACGCACCAGAAAAATATCGAACGCTTATTAAAAGGCACAGAGTCGAAAGTTAATTTTTTAAAGAAGAAAACTACCTGATCATCATGAAAAAATTCAGACCTGCCCTTGCTCTGATATTTATCATTGCATTGAATTCCTGTTCAACAGTGCCGTTAACCGGTCGCCGGCAGCTAAGCCTGGTAGGCGATGCCGAAGTAAACCAATCGGCGGCAGCCAGCTACAAACAATTATTAACAGATCCTAAAACCAAGGTTGTTGGCAGTGGTGCCGATGCTCAGCGGGTTAAACGGATTGGCAGCAATCTGGCTGCTTCCATTGAGCAATACCTGCAACAGAATGGTTATGCCAATCAATATAACTTTCAGTGGGAGTTTAACCTCATACAAAGCAGCGAGGTAAATGCCTGGTGTATGCCGGGTGGTAAAGTAGCCGTATATAGCGGTTTATTACCTGTTGCTAATACTGATGCATATCTGGCCGTTGTAATGGGGCATGAGATTGGTCATGCGATAGCCAGGCACTCTGCCGAACGTATATCCCAGCAAACCCTGGCCCAGTTTGGCGGTTCATTGGCCGGTATAGCTGTAGCCAAACAGTCGCAGGTAATGCAGGGGCTTTTTAGCCAGGCGTATGGTGTCGGTACGCAGGTTGTTTTATTAAAATATTCCCGTGATCAGGAATCAGAAGCCGACCGATTAGGACTTACCTTTATGGCCATGGCAGGATATGATCCGCATGAAGCTGTAGGTTTTTGGCAGCGTATGGCTGCTCAGAATAAAGGTGGCGCTCCACCAGAGTTGCTCAGTACACACCCTTCTGATGCTACACGTATAGCTAATATCCAGCGCCTTATACCTGAGGCCATGAAATATTATAAAAAATAATGCAAATAATAAAAGGTCTCATTTTCAATGGGACCTTTTATTATACTACTCTTCGGTTGTATTGGCATTTTACATTCGCAACATGGCTAAACGTCAATTTTTACAGGCACAGTGGAAAAACCTGGTGATGATCAATTACGAGGTTGATCCGCAAATATTAGATGCGTATTTACCGCCTGGTACCGAACTTGACCTTTGGCAGGGAAAGGCACTGGTAAGTATGGTGGGTTTTGTATTTGCCAATACGCGTGTGCTGGGTATCAAATGGCCTGGGCATGTAAATTTTGAAGAGGTAAATCTGCGTTTTTATGTAAGGTATTATAACGGGAGTGAATGGAAGCGCGGTGCTGTTTTTGTAAGCGAGATAGTACCCAAAAATATGATAGCCCTTATTGCCAATAACCTATATAAAGAGCATTACAGCGCGATGCCCATGCGAAGTTCAATTGTTCTTACCGGGGATGGACATACGGAGTTTTTATATGAATGGAAATTCAAAGGCAAGTGGAACAAATTGGGCGCCACTGCGAATAATCAATTAGTGGATATTGCACCCGGCAGCGCCGAAGAATTTATCCTGGAACATTACTGGGGTTACAATAAATTATCCGATTTCAGCACAATGGAATACCAGGTTGAGCATATCTCCTGGCAAACCGGTTCGGTTAAAGATCACGTGTTTGAGGCAGAAGTTGCCGGACTTTATGGGGAGGCCTTTGAACCTTATCTGAAAAAAGAGCCTGTGTCGGTATTTTTTGCAGCAGGGTCTGATATTAAAGTGAGGATGGGGGATAAGATAACTATATAGCCTGGGACTTAATAAAATAAACGCGTCATTGCGAGGAACGAAGCAATCCCTACACAAGCAGGTAAATTATACATATCCACTCTGTATAGCATAGAGATTATTAATGTTGTGTTTGTTTTTATTAGTATTAATGAACTCCGGTCTGTTGTCTTCGTTCCTCGCAATGACGTGAAGATGGACATTATCTTACCTCGTCACTCCCAGAACTTCCATTACCGCCTGTGCTTTGAGCAGGCATTCCTCATATTCTTTTTCCGGATCGGCATGGTAAGTGATCGCGCTACCGGCATGGAACGATAGGTATTGGTTTGCCGAATTGTACAAGAGCGTACGAATAACCACATTCAGATCAAAATCATTATCCGGACTTAAATAACCGATAGCTCCTGAGTATACCCCCCTTTTACTGCGCTCATATTGCTCCATGAGTTGCATGGCGCTTATCTTAGGAGCGCCGGTCATGCTACCCATAGGAAAAGTGTTTTTGATAGCTTGTATGGCCGATAAGCCCTCCTGAAGCTCGCATACCACGGTTGATATCATTTGATGCACATATTCAAAACTATGTATACCAAATAGCTCTTCGGTTTTAACGGTGCCCTGTTTGGCAGATCGGGTCAGATCGTTCCGCACCAGGTCAACTATCATCACGTTTTCCTGGAGTTCTTTGGGGTGGTTGCGTAGTTGTTGTTTGATCTGTTCGTCAACCTGCACATCTATGTGGCGTTTGGCGGTACCTTTTATAGGTTGTGATATTAATTTATTGCCACGTTTGGCCAGGAAACGCTCTGGCGATGCGCCCAATATATAGTTGTCTTTCCACTTGAAAAAGGTGCTGAACGGATTTGGCGAAACCTCGTTAAGCTGTATAAATATACCCAGTGGATCTATCTGTGCATATTCAGCAAAAAACTCCTGGCAAAAATTGGTTACATAAATATCACCACGGCTGATGTGCTCCTGGATACCCTTTACGGCATCAATATATTCTTGCCTGCTAAAGCGGGATTTTAACACTATAGCTAGTTGTTCAGTATACATGATCAATTCCTGTTGATCAATCAGCTTAAAAATCTGTTCAGACTCATCGCTGATGATCTCTGTTTTGCCATCCTTAATGATAATAAGATGTAAGGGCGCGAAAAAATAAAGATCAGGGAATTCTAATCCATCCGGGTTAGCCGACAATAAGCGCTCTGTTTCATTCTTTAAATCATAACCGAAGAATCCGGTTATCCAGCCTGGGTTATTTTGGCGAAAGGTTTCCAGTTGATCAAAAGCGTGCCCGGCATGTGTGGTCACTTCGTCTTTTGTCCCAATAGCTATTAGTGTATCAAATTTGCTGTAAGGATCATTAAAACCGTTGGATTCCAGGTAGCAAACCGCATCAAATGACGAGGCCCATTGCAAGGCCTTTTGTTTAAACAGGGGAAGATTTTTAATTGGGGCAATCACAAGGCAAAAATAAAAACAAAAAGACCGCATAAAGCGGCCTTTTATAAATAATATAAGGCAATGAATTCTTAGTGCATTACCAGGGTTTGTTTCCTGTCGGGCCCTACGGATAGGTATTTAACAGGAACACCTAACTCTGCTTCTAAATAATCAATGTATGATTGCAGTTTGGCAGGAATCTCAGATAGTTCGGTAATACCGGTCAGGTCTTCGTTCCAGCCATCAATTTCTTTCAAAATTGGCTCTGGGCTTACCGAACAGATATCGTAAGGCATGTAGTCAATTTTTTCGCCCAGGTAGTTGTAATGGGTGCAGGCATATATTTTATCAAAACCGCTTAATACATCGGCTTTGGTCATTACCAGTTGGGTAACGCCATTCAGCATGATGGCGTATTTTAAAGCCGGCAGATCAATCCATCCGGTACGGCGTGGCCTTCCAGTGGTCGCGCCAAATTCATGGCCTGTCTGGCGTAATTCTTCGCCTGTTTCATTCTCCAGTTCGGTAGGGAAAGGGCCACCACCAACACGGGTGCAATAAGCTTTAAAAATACCTATTACCTCGCCAATTTGTTGCGGCGCTATACCTAAACCTGTACAGGCCCCGGCGGCGGTTGTATTTGATGAAGTAACAAAAGGATATGAACCAAAGTCGATATCGAGCATAGCTCCCTGCGCGCCTTCGGCCAGTACTTTTTTACCTTGTTTAATGTAGTTGTTTACCAGATGCTCAGAATCAACCAGTGGGAACTGACGCAGCAGATCAAGCGCTTCAAAAAACGCTGCTTCGCGTTCCGAAAAATCGGCCACTTCGCCATATAATGCTTGCAGCATGGATACATGCTTATCAACCAGTTTCTGGTAACGTTCTTTAAAATCGGGCAGGGTGATATCTCCTATACGCAAACCGTTACGACCGGTTTTGTCCATATAAGTAGGGCCAATACCTTTTAAGGTAGAACCAATTTTGCCATCACCCATCTTTTTTTCATTAGCGGCATCAAGCAACTGGTGTGTTGGTAATATAAGGTGAGCCTTTTTAGCTATCAGCAAATTCTTTTTTGCTAAGAGGTCATGCCCGGCATCTTTCAGTTTTTCTAATTCTTTTTTCAGCGTGATCGGGTCGATCACCACACCATTACCTATCAGGTTCATGGTATTCTCAAAAAATATACCTGAAGGAATGGTATTTAAAACGAATTTTTTACCGTCAAATTCCAAAGTATGCCCGGCATTGGGGCCGCCCTGGAAACGTGCTATCAGGTCATAACCTGCACTAAGCACATCAACAATTTTTCCTTTACCTTCATCGCCCCATTGGAGGCCTAATAATACGTCAACAGCCATTTATGTTATGTAAATTCAGAGTATGATATTAAGGGGGGCAAAGTTATGCTTTTCTGTCACAATTACCGTCTCTTAATTTAGTGCAATTGCCATAAAGATTAAGAGAGTGGTGTTTGATATCGAATTTCAGGATGTCGCCCATCATGCTTTGTATCTGCTGTATGCGCGGGTCGCAAAATTCAACCACCTTGCCGCAGTCAATACAAATGATATGATCATGCTGCTTATAGCCGTATGATTTTTCAAATTGGGCCATGTTTTTACCAAACTGGTGTTTGGTCACCAGGTCGCATGATACCAGAAGCTCCAGTGTATTATATACTGTTGCACGGCTTACACGGTATTTTTTATTTTTCATGTGGATGTATAATGACTCCACATCAAAGTGATCGGTACGTGAATAAATTTCTTCTAGTATAGCAAAACGCTCGGGCGTTTTACGCAGGTTTTTGTTTTCAAGATAAGCTTCGAAAATTTTTTTAACCAGCGCTATTGTATCCTGTTGAGGCATAGTTATCTATTAAAGAGTCAAAGTTATTAATAATTTGCAAGTTATTAAGGGAATCAAGAGACAAGAGTCAAGAAACAAGAATAAAAATTGTGAAAAATGTTTCTGTGCTGATAATTAAGCTCTTGTTTCCTGATTCTTATTTCTTACCTCTTTTATGATGCTTTTTCAATGGCCGAATCAAAGCGGTTTACGGCAGTGATACCCTTAACCAGTTTCAGGTTTTTGATCAGGTTATCTAAGTGCTCGGTATCATTTACGTATACCATAAGTGAGCCTTCAAAAATGCCGTTATCGCTATCAACCGTAATAGAGCGGATATTCACTTTAAAGTCTTGCGATATTACTGTAGTGAGTTTATTGATCAAACCCACATCATCAATACCGGTAATACGCAAACCTGTTAAAAATGCCAATTCCTGCTGATTTGTCCAGCGGGCCTTCACTATCCGGTAGCCGTAATTGGCCATCAGTTTGGCGGCATTGGGGCAATTGGTGCGGTGGATTTTGATACCATCACTTACGGTCACAAAACCAAATACATCATCGCCGGGGATAGGGTTGCAGCAATTGGCTAGCTTATAGTCAATTTTTTGCATATCCTCGCCAATAAGCAGTATGTCGCTATCCTTGGCTTTGATGTTGCGTAGCAGGCTGTGTACCTGTTCCTGTTCAATTTTATCCTGTGGTTTGTTTTCGATTACTTTTTCTGATGCCTGGTAATCTTTCAGGTCCTTCATATCAATAATGCCTTTAGCAATATTGTAAAACAGGTCCTGGGTTGTTTGCAGTTTAAAAAAGTAACTCAGCTTATGTATGTTTTCGGAGTTGTAGGTGATCTTGAGCGATTTTAGTTTGCGCTCCAAAATCTCCTTGCCATCTTCGGCGATTTTCCGTTTTTCTTCTTTTAACGCCGATTTTATTTTGGCTTTAGCCTTAGCGGTAACCACAAAGTTAAGCCAGTCTTCCTTAGGTGTCTGCTTGCTTGAGGTAATGATCTCCACCTGGTCGCCGTTTTGCAGTTTATAGCTTAGCGGCACCAGTTTATGGTTCACTTTAGCGCCGATACAACTGGCACCTACGTCGGTATGGATCTCGAAGGCAAAATCAAGTGCGGTTGCGTTTAAAGGTAATTGTATCAAGGCGCCTTTGGGGGTAAAAATGAAGATCTCATCGCTGAAAAGGTTCATTTTAAAATCATCCAGGAAATCTAGCGCGTTGGAGTCGGGGTTTTTAAGCATATCCCTCACCTTTTGTACCCATTGATCAAGCCCGCTATCGGTAGTTGATTCTTTATATTTCCAGTGCGCGGCAAAACCTTTTTCGGCAATCTCATTCATCCGCTTGGTACGGATCTGCACTTCAACCCACTGCCCGCGAGGGCCCATCACCGTGGTGTGTAATGATTCGTAACCATTAGCTTTGGGCGATGATATCCAATCGCGCAGCCTGTCGGGATTAGGGCGATAAAGATCGGTAACAATGGAATAGGCCTTCCAGCAGTCGGCCTTTTCATTTTCGGGGGCGCTATCCAGGATAACCCTGATGGCAAAAAGATCATAAACCTCTTCAAAAGGTATCGACTTTTTCTTCATCTTATTCCAGATGGAGTGGATGGATTTTGGTCGACCAAAAATATCCGCCTCCAGGCCTTGACCTAGTAATACTTTTTTTACCGGCTCAATAAAATCACGGATAAATTTTTCACGTTCGGCCTTTTTCTCGTTGAGCTTAACTTTTAAAAACTGGTAGGTTTCCCGCTCCATGTATTTCATAGAGAGATCTTCCAGTTCGGATTTTATGGTATATAAACCCAAGCGGTGTGCCAGTGGGGCATACAGGTAAACGGTTTCTGATGATAGTTTAAGCTGCTTATCGCGGGGCATAAACTCCATGGTGCGCATATTATGCAGGCGATCGGCCAGTTTGATCAATATCACCCGAACATCATCGGCCAGGGTAAGCAGCATCTTGCGGAAATTCTCGGCCTGTAACGAGCTGTTGGTATCAAATACACCCGATATTTTGGTGAGGCCGTCAATGATCTTGGCTACCTTTTTGCCAAACTCCATCTCAATATCGTCCAGCGTCATGTTGGTATCTTCAACCACGTCATGCAGCAGGGCACACACAATTGAGGTAGTACCCAGGCCTATTTCTTCGGCCGCTATCTGCGCTACGGCAATAGGGTGGTATATATATGGCTCACCGCTTTTGCGGCGCATGTCTTTATGGCTTTCCAGGGCCATATCAAATGCTTTACGGATCATGCGCTTATCGCCCTTTTGCAGGGTTGATTTACAGGCACGCAGCAAAGCCCGATATCTTTTTAATATCTCATTTTTTTCCGCTTCCAGGTCAATCACTAACTCTTTCATATGCTGATATTAATGGTATTACTTGATAAACTTGTAATTATAAATTATTATTACACATTATATGGGAATACCACAAAAAATTGCTTTAATTTTGTATTAAGTAAAATTATGAAATTTATTGGTTTTCTGTTCTTATTTTGTTTCGGCATCGTGGGCGCGCTAAAAGCTCAGACAGATAAACCAGCACCCGTAACTTTAGGCAAAAATGATACCATCAAAACGGCCATGACCGATCTTGACGGTGAACTGGTGCCCTGGATAGTTACTCCCGAAGTAAAAATTGTTGATACACGTATATTTGCCAGTGAAGCCGACCGCATGGCTTATAACCGGTTAAGGTATAATGTGTTCAAAGTGTTGCCTTACGCGCGTTTTGCGGGGCAGCGCTACCGCCAGTTGCAACGCGATCTGGCACTCACAGGTGATAAGCACAAACAAAAGGAATTAGTATCAACCTGTGAAACCGAAATAAAAACATTGTTTAACAAGGAAATAAAAAATCTGACAATTAGTCAGGGTGAGGTTTTGATCAAGCTGATCAACCGTGAATCGGGGCTAACCAGTTATGCTATGGTGAAGGATCTGAAAGGTGGTTTTAAAGCCTTTATGTTTCAATCAGTAGCCAGTATATTTGGCCATAACCTCAAAGAAACCTACGACCCTGAGGAGCAGAAAGATATCGAGGCCATATTGAAACAGGCCGGATATAATTCCACTAACAATTAATAATGGATAACAATAGTATCTACAAGTTTAATGTGGAAACATTAAACGGGGAAGAGATTAGCCTGTCGGCCTATAAAAATAAAGTTCTTTTAGTAGTTAACACCGCCTCTCAATGCGGTTTTACCCCTCAGCTTAAAGATCTTGCCAACCTGAAAGATCAGTTTAAGGACGCAGATTTTGAGATTCTGGCATTCCCGTCGAATGATTTTGGCAGACAGGAGCCCCTGGAAGGGGAAGCAATTGCTTTTTTTTGTGTAGACGCCGGAGCTAATTACCCGGTGTTTGACAAGATCAGGGTGCGTGGGCCATATGCACATCCATTATACCAGTTTTTTGCTAATAAAAAAGATAACGGCAAGCTGAAATCTGTTCCACGGTGGAACTTTCATAAATTTTTGGTCGACCGTGCGGGTCATGTAACCGATTTTTATTATCCGTTTACCAAGCCCACATCTTCAAAGATCAGGAAAAAGATCGAACGCCTTTTACAGGCCTCTATATAATTCAACACATATTTATGCTTAAATTAGATATATTAGTTTTATCGGTTCATCCCGATGATGCCGAACTTGGGTGTTCCGGAACTATTTTAAAACACATTGCCTTGGGTAAAAAAGTGGGTATTGTTGACTTAACCCGTGGCGAACTGGGTACACGCGGCTCTGCCGAGATACGTGACCAGGAAGCAGCAGCTTCAGCAAAAATATTAGGACTAACCATCAGGGAAAACCTGAGCCTGCCCGATGGCTTTTTTGAAAATACCAGGGAGTATCAATTGAAAGTGATAGCCGTTATACGTAAATACCAACCATCCATTGTCATAACCAATGCTTATCACGACAGACATCCGGATCACGGGCGCGCTAATCAATTGGTAGAAACAGCTGCTTTTTTAGCGGGTTTAAGAAAAATTGAAACTCAAGGGGCAGATGATGTTTTGCAGGAAGCCTGGAGACCAGACCTTGTTTTACATTTTATACAGGATAACTATATAAAACCCGATATTTTAATAGATGTTACTGAGTATTGGGATAAAAAGATAGAAAGCATTCATGCGTTTGGATCGCAGTTCCATAACCCGGAGTGGGAGGCAGAGCCGCAAACCTACATCTCTTCACCTGAATTTATTAACGTTGTTGCAGCCCGGGCTATGGAGTTTGGTAAAAGTATTGGTGTTAAATACGCCGAAGGCTTTACAAGTAGAAAAATTTTAGGGGTGGATAATTTATTTTCGTTAAAATAATATCCTTATTAATCTATAATAAATAAGCCGCAGGTTACATAACACTGCGGCTTAATAATAATATGTAAGTAGTTTAATTATTAGGCTTTTATGTATTCGAAGCGGTTGTTTTCGTTGCTTCTTTCTCTTCTCAGCTTGTTTTCGTTGGCCAGTTTTAACAGGATTCCTGAAAGCTCTGATGTTTTGAAATCAGAATCAAACTGATCTTTACAATAGCTCGCGATTGCTGATATAGAACGCGAAATATCAAAAAAGTCAGTACTCAATAATTGGTTGAGTATTTTGGTAGCTCCTGGCTTTTTACGGCCCGGTATACCAAAATTTTCATCATCTGAACGTATCCTGCGTCCTTTTTTAAGGAACAATTCAGCACCATCCGTATCCACTCTGTCAGATTCAATCATTACATCTAATAACCGATCGATAATCCGAACCTGTACAGATTCTGATTGGAATGAATTAACAACTTCCGCTACTTCAACAAGTTGTTTTTTTAGTTTCTCTATGTGTTTGCTCATGACGTAAAAGAATTGATCTGTAGTCTTTTAATAGGGGGATATTACAAAAGTAGCGGAAATAATAATTAAAAATATAGCGTATTTTGTCTAAAAAATAGTATATATTAATATATCCCTCCTTTTTACCATTCAAAAGTATCATTTCGTCCTTCCAAACACATCGTTCACCATATATTAAATACAAAAAGCCTTATTCTGTGGGGTAACTAATTTGCCTGTAACGATATTATTGTAGTATTATAGGGTGCGCGATATTTTCTCGAGCATGTCCAGTCCAAGATCAATGTGCTCTTTTTCAATGATCAGCGCTGGTCTGAAACGTATGCTTTTTTCGCCACAACCCAGGTACATGATATTATTTTGTAATCCTTGTTGTATAAAGGTATCACGCTTATTTTTGCCCGGAAAATCAAATGCAGTCAATAAACCTTTACCGCGTACATTACTGATAATGGGGTTGCGTGAAGCAATGTCGGTTAAGCGGTCTTGTAAATATTCACCCATTTTGGCTGCGTTATTGCACAGGTTATCTTCTTCGATGATCTCCATGATCTTTGATGACCGTACCATATCAACCAGGCTGCCGCCCCAGGTAGAGTTAATGCGCGATGATACCCTGAAAACATTGTTCTCCACTTCATCAACGCGGTTGCTGGCCAGTATGCCGCATACCTGCATCTTTTTGCCAAAGGCTAAAATGTCCGGGCGTGCCTTTTCGCCGAAATGTTCATGACACCAGAATTTGCCGGTGAGGCCAACACCTGTTTGCACTTCGTCATATATCAGCATGGCTTCGTATTCATCAGCCAGCTCACGCAGTTTTTCCAGGAATTCTTTGCGTACATGGTTATCGCCACCTTCTGATTGTATAGGTTCAATAATAATGGCGCATATATCGTCCTTGTTCTCGGCAAAGGCGGTTCTGATCTGCGAAATAGAGAATTGCTCCCTTTGCACCAGGTCGTCATGATTGGCATCGCTGTATGGGAAGTTTATTTTGGGTACCGATACGCGCGGCCAATCAAACTTGGCAAACCATTTTGTTTTGTTAGGCTGGGTATTGGTTAAGCTTAAGGTATAACCCGAGCGGCCATGAAAGGCATGCTCAAAATGTAATACTTTATGCCCTTTTTCTTTTGTATAGCCCCTCGCGAAGTTTTTTTGTACTTTCCAGTCCATAGCAACTTTAATCGCGTTCTCGATGGCTAATGAGCCCCCGGCAATAAAAAATGCATGCGGGAGATAATCAGGTATACCCACGCGCGAAAAAGTTTCAACAAACTGTGCGTATTGCGTGGTATATATATCTGAGTTTGATGGATTGGTTAACGCTGCGAGCATCAGATTTTTTTTAAACTCTTCATCGTTGATCATTTTAGGGTGATTATAGCCTAAAGGAACGGAAGCGAAGCAGGTGAAAAAATCAAGCAGTGTCCGGTTATATTTAGCGTCGTAAATATAAACACCCTTACTTTTTTCCATATCAAACGTAAGATCAAAGCCATCGGCAAGCACATGCTTCTGTAGCGAAGCCTGCACATTTTCGGGAGAAACAAGTAGGTTGTACATATAAATTTGGTTTATACAAATTTACTAAAATGTGCCTAAAAATAAAAATTAGGCGGTTTTTGAACCGATTGGCGAAAAAGTAACTTTAAATTGTTTAAAGTTACTTTTTGTACCAAAGCCCAAAATAGTATACCGGAATGGTGCCCGGATTTTGTTATCCAGAGCTCCGGATTATTCCTGAAAACCATGTATTTGGATGGATGTGAAGTGCCGAAACAAGTCGGGGATGACCTGATTAGGTAATATATCGTAAATTCGGGTAACCCGATAGTGATACCAATGGTGACTAATAAAATAAGTTATGCTGCAAAACCGTGTTGATCCGCAAGGTAATATCATCAAAACCAGTGCCCGTGGTGCCTGGCTGGGCAACCGCGGACAGCTGCATGGAGATACCAAAACTATATTACGCCCTTTTAAACTGAAGGCCTGGCTTATATGCCAGCTGCACTTTAAGGGCAGACACCGGCAGGTGATGGCGCCTAATTTGTATACCGAACTGTTCTTTTTAGATGAAGCTACCGCTTTTGCCGCAGGGCATCGCCCATGCTTTGAATGTAGACGAGATGACGCCAACCGTTTTAAAGCGGACTGGCTTAAAGGTAACCCTGAATACGAATTTGATCATAAGGTGCATATAGAAAAAATAGATGAGATCCTACACCAGGAACGAACTGATAAAAATGGCCGCAAAGTAACGTTTGAAGCTGCTGTCGGGAATCTGCCTGATGGCGTATTTATACAGATGAATGGCGAGCCTTATCTTTTTGCTAATAAAATGATCTGGCACTGGACTCCTTTTGGTTATGAGGGGGGCGTTTCGTTTTCGGAATCAACAAAAGTTGCTGTGCTAACTCCGGGATCTGTAGTGAACGCTTTCCGTTCGGGTTATCGGCCGCAGATAGGGATTCGAGATTTGAAGTAAAAGATAAGGGGAGATTTGTGATAGCTATCGTACAAACCCCTCCCTGCTTTTGCGTGCAAATCAGCCGCACCCCCCGTGGGGAGGGAATTGAAAAATAACTAATCGGGAGTTTGCTATTTAAAAGCGCAATCCGTGCGATTCCTTCCCTGGACGCAGGGGTTTTCTTGATAGGCTTCTGCGCAGGGCCCAAAGGGGACTAAACAAAGCTTTTAGCATATTTAGTTGGTTTTGACAGCGCTATTATAAGGGACATAACCTTGCCACTTCCAGGGGATGCAGGTGTTACCAACCAACTTTTCTATCAGCTCCTGAAATAAAGCTTCACCATTGTCGCTATTGGTCATGATGATAATGGACGTGCCTTTATCTTTAAAATTGATGTTATAATTTCGCCAGGGGCCGCCATTCCCTTCTTTAAAAAAGGCTTTGCCATAGTTGCCACAATCAAGCAAGCCCCAGCCCAAGCCGTACGACAGATGGATCGCGTCGTTCTCAGTAGTTGTTTCACTGGTGATCGGTGGAAATTGGGTCCTGGAATGAATAGCTATCTGTGGCGTAAGCATCTCGTCGTACATTTTTTTGCGCAAACCCTTTTGCTGCATCACATGCTGAATAAATTTGGCATAATCAGCGATAGTGGTAACCAGAGAACCGCCTGCAACGGGCACGGTACGTTTTCTTTTTTTATCTATCGAACCATTGTTCATATGGCCTACGGCAACATTATCGTCGCCAAATGATTCGTGCCAGGTATAGCCAGTACGGGTCATGCCCAATGGTTCAAATATCTTTTCCTGTGCCAACTGCTCCATGCTTTTGTGAGTGATATCTTCTATAACCATCTGTAAAAACTTAAACCCTTCGCCAGAATAGGCATATTTACTGCCCGGTGTAAAATAAATTTTCATCGGGCGCAAAGTATCCATTTCGCTGGTTATGGGATCAAATATTCTTACGTTGGGGAGGCCGCTTGTATGGCTCAGGCACATTCTTGCTGTAATAAGTTTCCAGCGCTCATCAATCTTTAGGTCGGCAAAATAGGGGTAATCAGCTATAGGTTTTTTTAAATACCGGTAAAGGGGTCTGTCCAGGTCAATGATCTTTTCTTCAACCAGTTTCATCACCAGGTAACCAAATACCGCCTTGCTGAATGAAGCAGCATAAACAATGGTCGAGGTGTCTGCCAAGGCATTCTGGGGCTTGTTTCTAAAACCATAAGCCTGCACATAGGCAATCTTATTATTGTTCAGGATAGCCAGTTCGAGGCCTTGTACCTGGGCGGCATCCATAATATGTTTAACAGTCTGGTCAACCTCGGCAATTGATATTGTGCTGCCGTCAAGCTTTTGAATGGATTTGGTTTGCCCTATTGTAACGGTATATATGCATGCCAGGAAAAATAAAAAAAAAGCAGATGCTAACTTATTGCTTAGTGTGGGTTTTAATGTTTTCATGTTTGTTATATTGATAACTCAAAAATCGGGGCAACTGTTAATTTTTACAACGACATCTACCCGTCAGCTGCCCGACATTTTTGTTGAAAATCTGTATATTTAAACCTATGAAGCCTGGCACTGTACATAATTTAGCTGATTATCGCAAACAAAAGGGTCTAACCCAGGAGGAATTGGCTGAGCAGTCGGGCATTACTTCGCGCACTATTCAACGAATTGAAAGCGGTCAGGTTGTGCCGCAAATGCATACATTAAAAGTATTGGCCAATTGCCTGGATACACAACCCGAAAATCTGGTGGGGATGCCCGGATCGCCGTTTGTGTCAAATGATAAGGAAGCCAAACAGCCAACAGGTTTTTTAGCGGTAATGCACATATCACCGCTGGTGGGTATTTACCTGCCGTTCACCAATATACTTATCCCGGTGGTGTTTTGGCTTTTAAAAAAAGATGAACAGGATATCTTTGACCAACAGGGCCGGAAGATCATCAATTTTCAATTGACGATAACGATCATAGGAAGCCTGTCCATGATCGTTATGGTACTCTTTTTTCCCGTTGGGTATCCGTTACTGATGGGCTGTTATATTTTTGCGGTTGTAATGGCTGTTTATAATGTGGTAAGCATATTAAAGCAACGTAGTGTTTACTATCCATTGAGCATTCGCTTGTTAAAAATTAAACATTGAAAATAATCAACCAGGATTAGCCATTTAACAGCCGGGCTCGTGTGATTCCTTTCCCCGGGAAGGGGAGGAAGAAGTTTCTTCACTATGATGTTTGTCCAGTCAAGAGCTTTCGAATAAGCCCTGAACAGGCGAAATGATACTTTCCTTTTTTAGAATTTAGAACTTAGTTTTTAGAGTTTTAAATAATCTACCGCGCTTTACGGGTGGCCTGCTCAATGCTGTCCCACATTTGGTCGGGTACCATTTCCAGGCCGCTGAACTGGCCCGCGCCTTGCAGCCATTCGCCGCCATCAATGGTGATCACTTCGCCGTTGATATAGCCCGAAAAATCGGATACCAGGAATGCCGCCAGATTGGCCAGCTCCTGGTGCTCGCCTACACGTTTCAGCGGTACGCGATTTTTGAAATCAAACTTTTGTGCCATATCGCCGGGTAGCAAACGCTCCCATGCACCCTTGGTAGGGAAGGGTCCCGGGGCTATGGCGTTGGTACGGATGCCATGACGCCCCCATTCTACAGCCAGCGAGCGGGTCATGGCGAGTACACCACCCTTAGCACAGGCAGATGGCACCACATAAGCCGAGCCGGTAAAGGCATAGGTGGTAATAATATTAAGGATGCTGCCGGGTATTTTTTCGGCTATCCAGTATTTACCTAAAGCCAGCGAGCAATTGGCTGAACCTTTCAGCACAATATCGATAACCGCCGAAAAGGCATTTGCCGAAAGGCGTTCTGTAGGTGAAATAAAATTTCCCGCCGCGTTGTTTAGCAAAGCATCAACACGGCCAAATGTGGCGATGCTTTGCTCCAGCATCTTTTGCACATCATCATAATTGCGTACGTCGCAGGCAATGGCTAACACTTTACCTCCAGTCTCGGCGTCCATTTCGGTAGCGGTTTTTTGCAGCACATCCAACTTACGACTGGTAATGACCAAATTGGCACCTAATTTTAAAAAATAAGTGCCCATAGCCTTACCTAAACCCGTACCGCCCCCGGTTACAATAATGGTTTTTCCTTTCAGGGCATCATCCCTTAACATACCTGTGGTTACTGCTGTGCTATTGCTCATGTTTTTTGTTTTTGAGAGGCAAGAATCGAGAGTCAAGAATCAAGACAAAAAGCATCTTGTCTGTTCCATGTTTTTTAACGCGTCTTGATTCTTGGCTCTTATCTCTTGATTCTTTTTTAAGCCGTTGTTTTTGATTTTAAATTCTGGATAAGCATTTGCAGGCCTTTGCGTACTTCGGGGGACCACCATTGGGCCAGCATGTGGTTCAGAGCGGTGCTTTGATCGGCGCTGAGCTTAGTTATGAGCTCATGGCGCAGGTTTAGCTTGCTTTGGCTCCAGGTAACCGGGTTAAGCTGCATGTAGGTCCTGATCTTTCGTTCGGCAGTGGAGAGCAGGTTTTCGGGGGCGCTGATCTCATCTATCAGTCCAACATCCAGTGCTTCGTTTACTTTCAGGAGCTTACCTTCCATCAGATACTGGTAAGCCCTGCGCTGCCCAAGCCAGAAGGAGTAAAGGGTGGCTACGCTGTCGGGTACAATGATGCCTACGGGGATCTCATTTAAACCCATAATAAAAGGGCCTTCGGCCATTACCCGATAATCGGCACAAATGGCCAGTACACAGCCTCCTGCCGGACTATGCCCACTTATAGCCGCTACCATAGGTTTTTTAAAGGCCACCAGTGAGCGTTGTACCGACAGGAAGTCGGTCCACAAACCGCGGCTTTGCTCTTCGTTATATTCATAAGCTTCAATCAGGTCAATACCCGACGAAAAGAAGCCCGGTTTGCCGGTGATGATCAATCCGCCCACGCTGGTATCATTATCCAGCGTTTGTACAGCAGTTATTAGCTCTTTAACCATTTGGTGGTTAATAGCATTGGAGCGGCCCCGGTCAAGGGTCAGTATCGCCAGGCCGTTGTTTATGGTTAATTGAAATGTTGTCATTGCTGTAATGGTTGCAGAGGGCGTCAAGAATCGAGAGTCAAGAATCAAGACAAAAGCACTTTGCCCGTCCCATATTTCTCAACGTAACTTTTTTTCCTGATTCTTGACTCTTATCTCTTGATTCTAATCAATGTACCAACGAAGGGTTTTCGTGTTCTTCGCCGGAGTATATCTTGTCAATTTCGGTCTTGTATTTTTCCATGATCACTTTGCGCTTCATCTTACCGGTAGGAGTAAGCTCACCACTTTCGATCGACCATTCTTCGGGCAGCAAAGTGAGTTTTTTTACCTGCTCCACGTGGTTAAACTCGGGATTGAAACCATCAATGATGGATTGGAAAAGTTCAATAACCCGGGGATTGCTGATCACATCCCGATGTGAGGTAAAGGGGATATCGTTTTTTTCGCACCAGGGTTTTAAGTTGGTGTATGAAGGTACGATAAGCGCGGCGGTGAACTTCCGTTCCGGACCTACCACCATCATTTGCTCAATAAAATGATTTTCCTTCATCTTATTCTCAATAGGCATCGGGGCCACATATTTACCGCCCGATGTTTTGAAGATCTCCTTTTTACGATCGGTTATTTTCAAAAAGCCATCCTTATCCAGCTCGCCAATATCGCCGGTGCTAAACCAGCCATCTTTGATCACTTCGGCTGTCATTTCGGGGTTTTTATAATAGCCCACAGTAATGTTGGGCCCTTTGCAAAGTATCTCGCCGTCTTCGGCAATTTTAACCTGTACACCGCTGATGAGCTTGCCTACGGTGCCAAATTTACGGCCGGTATTATAGCAGTTAACCGCAATTACCGGCGATGTTTCTGTAAGGCCGTAGCCTTCCATTACCGTCATCCCGGCGGCAGTAAATATTTTTTCGAGCTTGATAGGACAGGCGGAGCTGCCGATAACTATGGCCTTTACATTGCCACCCACCGCTTCTCGCCATTTGCTGTACACCAGTTTATCGGCAATGGCCCGTTTTATTTTGTACCAGAGACTCTGATTTTCGATCTCAAACTCCTCGGCTACTTTTATCGACCATAAAAAGATCTTCTTTTTGATCCCGGTAAGTTGTTGCCCGGCTGCCATGATCTTCTCGAATACTTTTTCCAACAGGCGGGGCACGGCTGTGAAAATATATGGTTTAGTCTCTTTCATATTGGCGCCAATAGTATCCATGCTTTCGGCATAGGAAATGGAGAAGCCATAGAAAAGGTATATGTAAGTACACATTTTTTCGAAAATGTGGTTGAGCGGTAAAAAGCTCAGCGCCTGTTTTTGTTCAATGGGGATCTGGCCCAGCACTTCACCGGAAGCTACCACATTACTAACGATGTTTTTGTGGGTAAGCATTACGCCTTTAGGTCTGCCGGTGGTACCCGATGTGTAAATAATAGTGGTTACATCATCTTCGGCAATCGTATTGCTGATGGCCGATAGCCTGTCTCGGTAACCATCTGGGAGGGGCTTTAATAATGCCGACCAGTGAGGGCAATTATCAAGATGATCAAAAGTATAAATAGCCTTGAGCGAGGGTATATTGGCGCATACGGCGTTTACTTTATCATATAGCTCCTGGTTGCTGATGAACAGGTATTTTACTTCGGCTTCGTTCAGGATCTGCTCCAGTTCCTTAGGGTTGCTGTTGGGATACAGGGGCACCAGGATAGCGCCGGTTTGCTGTACAGCCAGGTCGGTGATGAGCCACTCGGGCCGCCCGTTGCTGATAAGACCTATTTTGTCACGACCTTCGGTAGTGCCATCACCGCCAGAAACGCCCAGCTCTAACAAGGCCATGGCTAACTGGTAGATGAGGGTATGCGTTTCCTGGGTGCTGTAAGCGCGCCATAAGCCGTTCTCTTTGGCATTTAACAGATCGGGTCTGGGCTCCCGGGCCTGAATCTCCATGCAATCAAACAATCTTGCCACTTTTTCCATGTCTTTTCAATTAGTATCAAGTAGTTAGTATCAAGTATCAAGACACTCGCTTTATATCTCCAATTTTAATATCAAGATGCTTGTATTATGTATCCAAAATCGTGATACTTGATACTAGCTACTTGATACTAAAACTATAATAATTCAAAAATGCCCGCGGCACCTTGTCCGGTACCTACGCACATGGTAACCATACCGTATTTTTTATCCCTGCGTTTTAACTCGTTAAAAAGCTGCACGGATAGCTTAGCACCTGTACAACCCAGCGGGTGGCCCAGCGCAATAGCGCCGCCATTAACGTTGATGCGATCGATATCCAGGTCAAGCCCTTTGATAACCGCCAGTGATTGTGACGCAAAGGCTTCGTTCAACTCGATAAGGTCGATGTCCTGTTGTTTCATACCAGCCTGTTTCAAAGCTTTGGGTATAGCCACCAACGGCCCGATGCCCATAATGCGCGGTGGTACACCGGCAACCGCGTAATTCACTAGCCGGGCTATAGGTTTTAAGTTATTGGCTTTTAAAAAGCGCTCGCTTACTACCATTACAAAGGCGGCTCCATCACTTGTTTGGGATGAGTTGCCTGCGGTTACCACACCTTTGGCATCAAACACAGGTTTTAGTTTGGCCAATGCCTCCATTGAAGTATCAGCGCGCGGGCCTTCGTCGGTATCAACTTTAAAGTCGCGGTTTTTCTTTTTGCCGGTTTCGTCAACATAGGTTTCGGTTACATTTACGGCCACTATCTCGTCTTTAAATTTACCCTCTTTGATAGCGTTGATCGCCTTTTGGTGTGAGTTATAAGCAAACTGGTCCTGCTCTTCGCGACCAACTTTATACTCTTTAGCTACTGCTTCGGCGGTTAAACCCATGCCCCAGTAATAATCGGGGTGGGCCAAAGCTATATCGGCATTGGGCACTACGCGCCAGCCACCCATAGGCAGCAGGCTCATGCTTTCCACCCCACCGGCGATGATACAATCGGCAATGCCGCTGTGTACTTTGGCCGATGCTATAGCAATAGTTTCCAGGCCCGAAGCACAATAACGGTTCACGGTCATGCCCGGTACTTTATCGGTATCCAGGGCCATAAGCGATATCAGTCTGCCCACGTTTAGGCCCTGCTCGGCCTCAGGTGTAGCGTTGCCTACGATCACATCTTCTATCTGATCCTTATCGACGTTGGGCACCGATGCCATGAGATGCTTGATCACATCTGCCGCAAGGGTGTCCGGCCGGGTAAACCTGAAGCCCCCCCGGGTTGCTTTTCCAACTGCGCTGCGGCTTGCAGCCACTATGTATGCGTCCATATCTTTTCTATTTAGTTATTAGAATCAAGAACCGAGAGTCAAGAACCAAGAAGAAATAGGCGTTTTGATCTTGATTCCTGGCTCTTATTTCTTGCCTCTCCTTTTAATTCCTCAATACTTTACCACCTGTTATGATCGACTGGATACGCTCCAGTGTTTTGCGCTCGGTGCAGAGGGAAATAAAGGCTTCCCGCTCCAGGCCCAGCAAATATTCTTCGCTTACCAGCGAGGGTTGCGACAGATCGCCGCCGGCCAGTACGTAGGCCAGTTTCTGCGAAATTTTTACATCGTGCTCGCTGATATAATTGCCGCTGTACATGGTATTGGCGCCTACATAACCCAGGCCTAAAGCCTGCTTGCCCAGTACCCGGATATCGGTACGCTGCACGGGTTGTACATAACCCTCATTGGCCATTTGCAGGCAATGTTGTTTGGCTTCGGCCAGTAGGCGGTTTTGTGATACTACGACCACATCGCGGCCTTTTTTCAGATAACCAAATTCAAAAGCCTCATAGGCCGAAGTAGAAACTTTAGCCTGGCCGATGGTGAGGAATCTGTCGCGGAAATTGTTGAGTTCGATATCGCCATCCTGCAGCTCGTCCGAAAGGCGCAGAGCAAATTCCTTGGTGCCTCCTCCTCCTGGGATAAGACCTACACCAAATTCCACCAGGCCCATATATAGTTCGGCATGGGCAACTACTTTATCGGCATGCAAACAAAGCTCACAGCCACCACCCAGCGCCATCTGATGCGGCGCCGCTACCACCGGAATGGACGAATAGCGGATGCGCATCATGGCGGTCTGGAAAGCTTTGATCACCATATTCAGTTCGTCAAATTCCTGCTCAACGGCCATCATAAATATCATCCCTACGTTTGCTCCAGCGCTAAAATTGGCGCCTTCGTTGGAGATTACCAGGCCTTTGTAGCTCTTCTCTGCCAGGGTGATGGCTTTATTGATGCCCTCTATCACATCGCCGCCAATGGTGTTCATTTTGGTGTGGAACTCCAGGTTGATGATGCCATCGCCAATGTCGGTAATGGTAGTGCCTGTATTTTTCCAGATGGTATTGGCTTCGCGGATATTGCTCAGCAGTATAAAGTTCTCGGTACCCGGAATTACCTTGTAAGTTTTGGAGGCGATATCATAATACTGACGATTGCCGTCGGCTATTTTATAAAAGCTTTGAGCGCCTGAGGCCAGCATATCATACACCCATTGGGCTGGTTTGCTACCCGCGGCTTCCATGGCTTTCACAGTATCGGCAACGCCCAGGGCGTCCCATTTTTCAAAGGGGCCTATTTCCCAGCCGAAGCCTGCGGTAACGGCAGCGTCTATTTTATAAAGCTCATCGGCAATTTCGGGGATGCGGTTACTGGCGTAGGCAAAAAGCTGATAAAAGGTGCTGCGGTAAAAATCACCAGCTTTATCTTTTGCTGCCAGCAGGATTTTTAGTCGTTCTTTTAAGTTGTCTACCGTTTTGGTAATATCCAATACCGGGAATTTTACTTTTTGCGATGGTTTGTATTCCAGTGTTTTCAGATCGAGCGCGAAGAATTGGTTGGCGCCATCTACTTTTTCTTTTTTATAAAAACCCTGCCCGGTTTTGCTGCCCAGCCAGTTGTTCTTCAACATGCCGTTCACAAATTCGGGAATGACGAATAGCTCTTTCGCCTCGTCATCGGGCGCGTTTTTGCTGAGACCATTGGCTACATGCACCATGGTATCTAAACCCACCACATCATTGGTACGGAAGGTAGCTGATTTGGGATGACCAATAACCGGCCCTGTCAACTTGTCGACTTCTTCCACCGTCATGCCTGTTTTTTCGACATAATGCAGGATGCTCATAATGGCGAACACACCGATGCGGTTGCCGATAAAGGCCGGGGTATCTTTTGCCAATACGGTGGTTTTCCCCAGGAACTTCTCGCCGTACTCCATCAGGAAGTCGACCACCTCTGGCGAGGTATCTTTTGTGGGGATGATCTCCAGCAGTTTTAAATACCGCGGCGGATTAAAAAAGTGGGTACCACAGAAATGCTTTTTAAAATCATCGCTTCGGCCTTCGGTCATCAAGTGGATTGGGATACCCGAGGTATTGGAAGTGATGAGCGTACCGGGCTTGCGGTATTTTTCGACCGTTTCAAATACCTGTTGTTTGATATCCAAACGTTCCACTACTACTTCTATCACCCAGTCGTAATCGGCAATTTTGGCCATATCATCTTCAAAATTACCGGTGCTAATACGACGGGCAAATGATTTGAGATAGATGGGAGATGGATTTGATTTTAAAGCGAAATCAAGCGCGTCGTTAACAATTTTATTGCGGGCTTTTTTATCGCCTGCAGGGGCATCCTTTGGTACAATATCCAATAGCAGCACCTGTACCCCGATATTGGCGAAATGACAGGCAATACGGCTGCCCATTACGCCCGAGCCCAGAACGGCTACTTTTTTTATTATTCGTTTCATAAGATTAGTATCAAGTAGTTAGTATCAAGTATCAAGATATTTGTAGGTCACAAGCATCACTTCTTAAAAGTCGTGATACTTGATACTAGCTACTTGATACTGTATAAAAAATTATTCCGTCCGTTCCCAAACGGTTGTGCGGCCAAACAGGGATACGCCTATGTAGCCGCGGATTGATAATGTTTTGCCTTTATAGGTGATATTGCAGGAGTAAGTTTTACCGTTTTTTGGATCATAGATCTTGCCATCAGTATATTTATCGTCACCATCGGGTACAAAGCCTTCCAGAATGTGTAAACCTATGATGGGGCGGGAGCGCAGCTTTTCGTCCTTGTTCTCTTCGTCGGTTTTGGGTTTACCGTTTTTGAGCGGCTCCTTAAGCCATATTATTTTACCGTTAAACTTGCCATCGGTACCCTTGCTGATCTGTATTTTGGCGCTTTTGATATCATTATACCAAACCCCTTCAATTTTATCGGTCTGGGCCTTGGCGGCTAAGTTTACAGATACTACGGCGAGCAGGATCAATACAAAACGGGCGAAATGCTTTTTAGGTGATGACATGGCTTTTTGATGCTATTGTCGGCTAATTAAATCTGTCTTTTTTAAGCTTTGCCAAATCACAACGTATACAACGGCGAATTGGCACCTCTTTTTGCAGGAGACAAACACAATTAAGCGACAGGGTTAAAAAATAATTTAGTATTGGTTCTTTTTAAAAAGAATCAAGATGTAAGAATCAGGAATCAAGACAATGCAGTAAAACTGGTTATAATGCTTCTCTTGATTCTTAGCTCTTAATTCTTGCTTCTCATCTATAGTAAACAAATATCCTTTTTGGCGAAGCTTAACAAAGGGCCAAATGGCGGAAACATTTGTCAAAATTTCGGAAATTCTATTTGTGCTACTATAAATTGGTTGATTTAAAGATAGGGCTTTTCCTCGATTATTTTATGGCCCTTTACTTTCCTGACAATTCGTTTACCAGATCAATGTATTGCTGGCGGGCATCATGGGCGGTAACACCTTTTAAATTTAACCAGGCATCATATTTAGCCTTAGCCACAAAGTCAAACATCCCCGGTGGGCTATCGGCGTTGATGTCGCCCTCGGTGGCTTGTTTGTATAAACTATATAAGCGCAGCAGCGTTTCGTTATCGGGTTTGGCCGGTAAAGTTTTACTTGTTGCTACTGCATTTTCAAAAAGCTCTTTTTGATCCATATTTATTATTTATTTTGATTTTGTGACTTAGGGAGCTCTTCCACATAATCGTCGCTTTTGGGCGCTTTGATAAATAACTCGCCTAATTCGGCAGGTAATGGGGTTAGTTTGCGTTTTAGGGTATCAATCCAGGCCCCCTGCACTACTATTACAGCGGCTTTAATACCATCACCGCGGTATACCTCCTGCCTGAAAGCCCAGCGAGAGCCGTCGGCCCTGGAACTGATTACTTCGCAGGTTACCTTGATGTTATCGTTAATAGTTATTTCGCGCAAATAGTTAAGCTCTTCCTTAAACAGTACAGGGCCTATTTTAAGTTCAAAAAGCTTGTGGGGCATCGAACCCAGACTTTCGAGCATGTTTAACCTGGCTTGCGCGGCAACATCGGCATATGCCGAGTGCCTCATGTGCTGATTGGCATCTAATTGCGCCCATATGACCTGACCTTCATAATAAACATTCATCTTTTTTAGCTTAAGGCTTAAAGCACAAAGCTTAAAGCGTTTTTAACCTTTTACTCCCTGATAGCTTTTAGCTTTTCGCTTTTGGCTTTCAGCTCTTATTTATGGTTTTGCTTGAAATTCTTCACCGCTTCGGTAAGGCGCGGTAAAATTTCCAGCGCATCGCCCACTACACCATAGTTGGCGGCTTTAAAAAATGGCGCCTCCGGATCTTTGTTGATCACCACAATAGTTTTGGATCCGTTAACCCCTGCCAGATGCTGTATCGCGCCCGAAATACCCACGGCTATATACAGGTTTGGCCTTACGGTGCCCCCGGTTTGGCCCACATGCTCATGGTGTGGTCGCCAGTGCGCGTCGGCAACGGGACGGGAGCAGGCGGTACCCGCACCCAGTTCTTTAGCCAGGTTCTCGATCAGTCCCCAGTTTTCGGGACCTTTCATACCGCGACCGCCAGATACCACCAATTGTGCGTCTGCCAGCGGAATCTCGCCTTTGATCAGGTTTACTTCTTTAACCTTCACTCCAAAATCTTTGTCGCCAAAGCTTACATCCAATTTTTCGATAGTGGCCTTGCCTTCGCCCTTGTTTAACTGGAAAGTGTTTGGCATCAGGGTGATCACTTTTACATCGCTGGTTACATTCACAAAAGCAAACGCTTTACCCGAGAATACCGCTTTTTTGATCACGAAGCCCTTATCCAGATCGGGATAGGAGAGTGCGCCCGCTACCAGGCCAGCTTTTAATTTGGCCGATAAACGTGGTGCAACTGCACGACCATTGATATCATGCAAAGCAATGATGATTTGACTGCCTTCTTTTTGAGCAGCAGCTATTAAGGCGGTGGTATAAGCCCGGGCATGCAGTTCATCCAAACGTGTATCGGCAACATGCAGCACTTTTTGAGCGCCGTATTGACCCAGGCTTTCCATCTCGCTACCAGCCAGGGTACCTAACACCACAGCGCTTACCGTTGTGCCCGTTTTTTGGGCGATGCCGGCAGCATACTGCACAGCTTCCAGACTCTTCTTTTTTATATTTCCTTCGGTATGTTCTACCAATACAATTACAGACATTTTTTATAGGTTTTAGACAGTTTACAGATCCCCTGTTGAGAGGGGGCGCGTAGGGTTTAGTGATGGGTGGGGTGTGTTATTACGCATTTTATCTGCCAATAGAAACACACCCCTCCGCCCCTCTCAAGAGGGGATTCGCACAGACCCTTACTCTTATTTGAAAAAAATCACTAATTCGCTAAATCAATAATTCACTAATTAAATTATATCACCTTCGCTTCGGCATGAAGCAGTTCTACCAGTTCATCCATATTATCCGGACTAACCATTTTTATTCCGGCTTTAGCGGGTGGTAATTCGTAGGATAAAATTTCGGTTACAGAACTAATAGCTGCCGGTGTCACCACTTTAAGTGGGCGGGTGCGAGCGGCCATAATACCACGCATGTTTGGTATCCGGGCTTCGGCAACACCTTTCTGGCAGGCAATCACCACGGGCAGGCTGCAGGTATCGGTTTCCTCGCCGCCTTCTATTTCTCGTTTTACGGTGGCGATTTTGCCATCTGTCTGAAGATCTGTGGCAAAGCCTATGTAGTCGGTATCCAGCAATTCGGCCAACATGGCGCCTACGGCTCCGTTATTATAATCTATGGATTCTTTGCCGCACAGGATCAGGTCGTAACCCACGCTTTTGGCATATTCGGCGATATAATTGGCGGTTTCGTAAGGGTCATGGCTGTCGGCATCTATGCGGATAGCTTCATCACCACCTAATGCCAGCGCTTTGCGGATCACCGGCTCAGTATCTGCCTTGCCAACGGTTACCAGGTGTATATCGCTGGCTATTCCTGCTTCTTTAAGTTCCAGGGCACGCACCAGTGCGTACCATTCGTCGTAAGGGTTTATTACGTAGGTAACACCCTGATTATTGATAGCGGTATTGTTATCCTTTAGTACAATTTTGGTGCTGGTATCAGGCACCTGGCTTATACACACTAATATCTTCATGTTTTTATCTTAGGTTACGTATGATGAGAATCAAGAGGTAAGAATCAAGAGAAAAGAGCGAAGAACCGGGATAAAAACATGCCATATTTTACTGTGACTGTCTTGTTTCCTTGTCTCTTGATTCTTATTTCCTGTTTCTCTTAAAAAGCCCCTGCGAGCCTCCCCACCGGCCTGGTGGGGGAGACTCCTGTGCCTCTTGTCGGGTAGCGTCGAGTGCATAGCACTCCCTTTCCTCTGGAGAGGTCGGGGTTTTCGTTAATAGCAATATTTATTTTCTTCGATCAGTTTGGTCGCTATGTTTCTGCGGGCCTGGGTGGTGTTGATATCTTCGGTTTTGGTGAAGCGTTTCAGGCCCATCAGCATCATACGGCGCTCGTCGCCGTCGGCAAATGAATTGATAGCCTCGCGACCAGCCTTGGCAATATTGCCGGCTGCATCGTTGATGTAAACGCGCATGATGTCCAGCTGCTCTTTAACCGCACCTTCACCTTTTAAGTTTACCAGTTTTTCAACGCGCAGTTGTAGTGATTCGCTTACGTAAAGCTCTATCAGCATATCGGCCAGGTACATCAGTACTTCCTGTTCTTTGCCTAACTGGGTCATCAGTTTTTGTACGGCAGAGCCGGCCACCATTAAAATGGCTTTTTTGAAATTGGCGATATATTTTTTCTCGTGGGTGAACAAACCTTCATCATCTGAGCCGCCAAAATCAGGCACGCTCATCAGTTCGCCTGCTACTTTCTGAGCCGGACCCATCAGGTCAAGCTCACCTTTCATGGCGCGTTTCAGCATCATATCCACGGTAAGCATGCGGTTAATTTCGTTGGTGCCTTCAAAAATTCGGTTGATACGCGAATCGCGATAAGCGCGGTCCATCGGCGCTTCGGCGCTGTAGCCCATACCACCATAAATCTGTACGCCTTCGTCGACCACATAATCCAGTGTTTCTGAAGCATGTACTTTGATGATAGCCGCTTCGATAGCGAACTGTTCGGTACCTTTCAGTTTAGCCTGAATGGCGTCCATTCCCGACGCTTCGTACATTTCGGTAGCTTCTTCCATATTCTGGCTGGCACGATAAATAGCCGACTCAGACGCGTACGTGCGGATAGCCTGCTGTGCGATCTTATAGCGGATAGCGCCATATTTAGAGATGGGGCGGCCAAATTGCTCACGCTCATTGGCGTAGCGAATAGCCGCCGTTATCACTTCTTTACTGGCGCCTACGGTGGCACCCCCCAGTTTAATACGACCCAGGTTGAGTATGTTAACCGCTATTTTAAAACCGTTCTGTCTTTCGGATAGCAGGTTTTCAACGGGTACTTTGCAATCGTTAAAAAATACCTGACGGGTCGAACTGCCTTTGATACCCATTTTGTGTTCTTCGGTGTTGAGGGATAGTCCTTCAAAACCTTTCTCCACGATAAACGCGCTCAGGTTCTCGTCATTATCAATTTTAGCGAACACGGTGAAAATATCAGCAAAGCCAGCGTTGGTGATCCACATTTTTTGACCAGTGAGCAGGTAATGCTTACCATCGGCCGAAAGCTTTGCACGCGCCTTGCCCGAGTTGGCATCAGAGCCCGCGCCCGGTTCGGTAAGGCAATAAGCGCCTTTCCACTCGCCGCTGGCCAGTTTGGGAATGTATTTTTCTTTCTGGGCGTCGGTACCGTAATATAAAATAGGCAGGGTGCCAATACCGGTGTGTGCCGAAAATGCTACGGAAAATGAATTACCCGCGCCCAGTTTTTCGGTAACCAGCATAGATGTTTTAAAATCCTTGCCAAAGCCACCATATTCTTCTGGGATAGAAATGCTCAACAAGCCTAAAGCACCCGCTTCTTCCATAAGGTGGGGCATCAAGCCCTCTTCCTGATCGTCAATACGCGCTAAATTGGGTGCTACGTTCTGCGCCAAAAAATTGGTACAGGTTTCCGCGATCATCAATTGCTCCTCATTCCACTCTTCCGGAATAAAAACGTTATCAGCCTGTGTTTCCCTGATCAGGAACTCACCACCCTTTAAGGCCTTTATTGATTCAGTCTCACTCATAGTTATGAATTTTTTGGTATCAAGTAGCTAGTATCAAGTATCACGATTTTGAATGTTATTCAGATACGCTCAAGTATCTCGATACTTGATACTGGCTACTTGATACTAATTGGTTTTATAATCGAAAGTAAAATTAGAAGCCTTGCCTGCCGAAAAAAAGGGCAGCAATGCGGAGGTATTGGTCAAAAAGTCGGAAAGAGGAAAGTGTACTAATTTTCTCTTGTCATTCTGAACGCAGTGAAGAACTATTTCTTGAACGTAGTGAAAAATCTGTTCTGCGATATGTAAAGTCGATGAATAGATTCTTCGTTCCTCAGAATGACAAACTGTTTTTAATGGTAATAATTCCTATCAATGCCCGGTAACCACCCTATAATCAGACGGCGACATACCCGTATGCTTTTTAAAATACTTGCCAAAAGACGATTGATCGGGAAAATGGATGTTTTCGGCTACGCGGGCAATACTCACATCATGGTTGCGGAGCAGTACTTTGGCTTCGAGCACTACGGCATCATCTATCCATTCGCCGGCAGTGCGCCCGGTTACTTCTTTGATGGTTTCGGTTAGATGTTTGGGCGATACGTACAGCGAATCGGCATAGTATTGCACATTCCGGTGTTCTTTATAATGATGGAAAACCAGATCCTGGAATAGCATATTCAGCTCCTGCTTGCGGGTTTGTTTACCCTTGATCATTACATGCTGCTTTTCGTAGATCGATTCTACCTCGTACAGCATGGTAGTGAGCATACTGCGGGATATTTCCATACGGTAGGGATGATTTTCGCGTTCCAGTTTTTGCTGCATCAGCAGATAAATATCCAGCAGCATTTTAGCGTCCTCATGATCGGGATAAATTACCGGGAGCGAAGCGCTTTTAAAGTAACTGAACGATTCCAGGAAGTGGCTGCTCACATTGTTTTCGGTTAAAAAAGCTTTGGAGAAAACGATGAAGCGGCATAAAAAATCGTCGCTGCTGTTGTAGATCCGTAAAATATGAAAAGGGGTGGCCAGCAGCATAGCATCAGGCTTGGCTTCGTAAACCTGCAAATTGGCCTCCACAAGGGCATGCCCGCGGGTACAGATGCCTATAATATAGCCGTCGGAGCGGTAAGGATATTCGCTTAAACTGAGGAGTTGCTTTTCGTCGGCAATAAAAAATTCAGGGCTTACGAGCTTGTCTGCGTAGAGGTCGGCAAACTTGGAAAGGCTAAGCTGAGCGATCTTTTTGCTCACGTATCTGGCATTCTTATTCATGTACGGAAAGATATAATTTTATTGTCTAAAATTTATGAAAACGGTTAATTAAATGGCAATAATATTTAGCCGTACCGGTATTATTTATACTATCAATTAAGCTTTCTCCGACTTTTTGACCAATACCTCCGCATTATAGCCCTTTTTTTCCTGTAAAACCATCCTAATTTTATTTTTTAAATAAATACCGTATTGTTCTCTCAAAGCAAGCGGCATATTATAAACCAATTATATTTTACTCATGAGAAAACTTATACTATTGCTATTTGCAATAATGCCTGCTATTGCATTTGGCCAGGGTTTCCAGGTTAACCTTCACGGACAGAAACAGATCGGTATGGGCCATACCGGAACCGGCTTGCTGCAGGATGGTGCCTCCATATTATTTAACCCTGGCGCCGTTGCTATGCTGCCGCAAAATTACGTACAGGCAGGTATGAGTCCGCTGCTGTTTAAGTCGGATTTTAATCCGAGCGGTACTACCGATCAGTTTCGTACCAAAAGCAAAGTAGCTACGCCCTTTACTGCTTATGCCGTTTGGGGGCCAAAAGATGCCCGCTGGAAAGTAGGTTTAGGTGTTTATACCCCATTTGGCGGTTTAACCGATTGGGGGCAAGATTGGGTAGGTAAGTATTCGCTTGAAAGCCTTAATCTGAAGGCTATATATTTTCAGCCAACGTTGAGCTATAGAGTAACCGATTTCCTGAGCTTAGGTGCCGGTTTTGTTTACAACCATGGCTCTGTTGACTTGACCAGAGCTATTCCGGTAACCAACGAGTCGGGCCAGGACGGGCAGGCTCAGCTGAAGGGCGGCGGCCACGGATTTGGCTGGAACGCCGGCGCATTTATCAAAACAAACGTTGGTTTAACCATAGGGCTTGATTACCGCTCAAAGGTAAATACAACCGTAAAAAATGGGGATGCTATCTTTAAAGTGGCCAGTTCTATACAACCCAACTTTCCGCAGCCTAATACATTTACTGCGGCAATTCCATTGCCTTCAACATCATCTATCGGTTTAGGCTACAGGCCTTCTGATAAATGGTTAGTTGCCGTTGACGTGAATTATACCAAGTGGGATGTGTATAAAACGCTTGGGTTTGATTATGCCAAAAACACGCCGACTTTGCAGGATACCTATTCGCCGCGTAACTATAAGAACGGATGGAGTTACCGTGCAGGTGCCGAGTATAAAGCAACCAGTAAATTATTTGTACGCGGTGGCGGTGGTTATGTAACTACAGCGGTTAGGGATGGCTATGTTACCCCCGAGGCGCCTGATGCCAACCGTTATTATTTAACAGCCGGTTTAGGTTATAAACTAACTAAAAACCTTGATCTGGATGCTTCATTTGAGTATGAACATATTAATTCGCGCACACAAACAAATATCGAGTCGCAGTTATCGGGAACATTTAAAACCAATGTTTATATCCCCGGTTTATCGCTTGCTTATCACTGGTAATATTTAAAATTCTAATCAAATGAAAACTTACAAATCATATTTACATATACTTTTAGCTGCCGGTTTATTGGGCCTTGGCGCCTGTAAAACCAGTATCAATACACCTGCTCCTTCGCGCGGAACGGCCGATTTTTCACGATACATTTCTGTAGGTAATTCACTTACCGCCGGTTTTGCCGATGGGGGCTTATACCTGGAGGGCCAGCAAAACTCTTATCCAAGTATTATTGCCGCGCAAATGCAAAAAGTGGGCGGTGGCACCTTTACTCAACCATTGTTCAACGCCAATCAGGCTAACGGATCGGGTTATTTAAAACTAACAGGGTTTAATGCCGATGGTACACCTAAAACACAACAGGTTCAACCTGCCGCCGTACGTGATCAAATTACAATTCCAGGATTTGGTAATGTGGTTTTGTTTACCAAATACACCGGCGATTTAAATAACTATGGGGTACCTGGTATTAAGTTACAGCAAATAACCTTTGCTCCTTATGGCAACCTGAATGGTTATTTTGAACGCTTGCTGCCTGGTAATTCACCAACCAATACTACTACTTACCTGGATTTTGTAACAGCTAAGCCCTATACATTTTTTACCGATTGGCTGGGAAATAACGATGCCCTGCTGTATGCCACAAGTGGCGGCGCCGGGGATGTGTTGACCGATAAAGCTGTGTTTTCGCAATTGTATAATCTATCCATCACCAAGTTAACTTCAAGCGGCCAAAAAGGTGCGGTTGCCACTATACCAGATGTTACCTCTGTGCCTTATTTTAATACCGTAACGGTTGGTGCTATTTTAGCCGCGGTACAAAAGGCTAACCCGGCGGCAAAGGCCTTGTATATTAACGCACTTAATTCAGATGGTTCTCATTCAGCTAGGGTAGCTACCGCGGCCGATCTGATCATCCTTACCTTTCCAACCAGTATGATTGGGCAGCCGGTTGCTGCTGCCGGTGGCCTGCCTTATGGCGTAACACCGCTTACCCCCATTGATGATAAATATGTACTTGATCAGGGCGAAGTAGCTCTTACACAAGATTATGTAAACGCCTACAACACTACTATTAAGTCTGTAGCTTCATCAAAAGGTCTGGCTATTTTTGATGCCTATACCTTTTTGAACAATGTAAAAGCCCATGGTCTGGTAGTTGATGGCGTGAACCTGAGTTCGGCTTATATCAGTGGCGGCATATTTTCATTGGATGGGATACATTTAACACCACGTGGTTATGCCGTTGTGGCCAATGAGTTTATTAAAGCCATTAATAAACAATATAACGCGTCTATCCCGCTGGCCAATGTATCCAGCTACAGAGGGGTTAAATTCCCCGGAAATAATAACTAAACTTATACGTGCATCTCTAAAAGCATCCTTTTTTTGTCAGGGTGAAACCGGCATGAATGGATATTTTTAGAGATGTTGTTATGTTTAAACTATTGTATTTAGAGAAACCTGCAAAAATCTATATACTATGAAAAATAAAACAACCTTATCAAAAATTACGCTAATGAGCCTGCTTCTCTTTTTTTCTTTTTCTTGTAAAAAGGAGGCATCACAAAGCGTAAAAGAAAAAACAGATATTTATAAAAACATAGCATTTATAAAAGACTGGATACCAACCAATGAAAATTCACAATCCACTACTGGCCCTAAAACCAACGCAATAAGAAATATTGTACTATCGTGGGTGGCTGAGGGAAGTGTTTATCCTCAGGGAAAAACATTGACAGTAGGTTTCTATAACGGTCCAAGCTCTATGGATGCAAGTGCAGCCAGAGATCAGGTTTTTGCCGGAATAAGTGCCTGGTTTCGTATTAATGTGCCGAATCTTAATATCAGTATACTTTCTACCACTGATGTGAACTCCGCAAATGTAAAAGTTGGATGGTATAAAGGAAATCACGGCGATGGGGCCAATAATGCCTTTGATGGTCCTGGTAAAGTTTTGGCGCATGCTACCGCACCTACAAGCGGTATAATGCATTTTGATGACGATGAAAACTGGTCGGCATCCACCTTTGGTCCCGTACCAGGAACAATTGATCTGGCATCAGTTGCGGCACATGAATTTGGACATATCATCGGTCTGGATCATTCAGAATGCTCAAATGCAACAATGACGGCAATTTATTTTGGATTGGGCATGCGAACTTTAAGTGTTGATGATGTGGTAGGTTCAAGGAGTCTTTATGGAAATAATCCAAACTACCAAAGTAGCATTTATCCGTTTATGGATACCGACAATCTGCGACTCGGAGCTACAGGGGATTTTGTACTTTTTTATGCAGTTGATATTTCATCCTCTCCAATGGGAGGACCGCAACAGATAACTTACAACCCAAGCGCGCAACCGCCGTTTAGGTATAGTGGTACAATAAGGTGGGAAATGCCCCCTGGTATTGAATTAGTTAGCGGTCAGGGTACGGCTAAGGCTACAATTAGGGTCAATGGGCAAAATGTTGGAGGAAAGGTATTTATTAAAGCTTATATTTCAGATTGTAATGCAACAATAGAAATTAAATCACTTGAACTAACCTTAAAATCATAGTAAAAATATTCGATAACTATTACTGATCCTACTTGAGCCGTTCTCTGAAAAGGGAACGGCTTTTTTGTTGGGTGGTATAGAAAACCTCGGCTGTCATCGTGTAGTGCTGGGACAAGCTGGTTTCTCCACGCGTCATTGCGAGCGATAGCGTGGCAATCCCCTACTTACAGAGCGGCTCTGCTTATCGGGGATTGCCACGTCGTTCCTCCTCGCAATGACGCGTGGAGATAAACTTTTCAAATATCCTATTTCCGCAGTAGACGAAGAAGCTGGTCCAGCGAAGCATAGACCAGGTGACTATACGACATGTCTGCTATCCTTCGGTACACATCATCCCCGGGAAGCCATGTTGCTCCTTCATTCCCCATATGATGTGCTTAACTAAAAGGCAAACTGTGAGTTAAGCGTATCAGGAAAAATATTTTTCGATAATATTCATAATATATTTATCGTAATGATACCCTACAAAAGCACTACAATGCTTGTTATTAAAGCGTATTGTGCTGTTTTTAAGCTATTTATAACAAAATATTACACTAGCTTTACTTTTATAAAACATACCCTGAATTACTTATTACTATAACTATTGATATCATGATTTGATATTTATAAGCCTGCAAATGTCTGTTGGGTAGGTGCCTTTTTGTTGACTAAAACTTAACAAACCAATCATAAATACATTATTAACCACTTAACTCTTAACTTATGAAATTAAATTTTAACTCTTTTCTGCTCTTCCTGGTGTGCTCGGTATTATTTGCCTTATCATCGTGTAAAAAAGATAACCGGGCCGACTTTGCACCCGTAAATAATAATGCGGAGGCAAATAATAAACAAGGTACTAACGCGGTAACTGCTGCCACATTTAAAGTAGTAGCTTATTTACCCAGCTGGGAGGGCGATGTAAATGCCGTGCAGTATAGCAAGTTAACCCATATTATTTACGCCTTTATTTCGCCAACAACAAGTGGGGGCTTAACCGCTATCGATAATCCTGGCAAACTGGCCAATATGGTTACGCTGGCGCATAATAATGGTATAAAGGCGCTTATCGCTGTTGGCGGTGGTGGTGGTGGCGATGCTTTTCATACCATAGTAGCAAGCTCCAGCTTACGCACCGCGTTTGTGAATACTATGGTTAACTACGTAAACCAAAATAACCTGGATGGCGTGGATATCGACTGGGAATTCCCTTCGGCAGGTACCGAAGCCAATAACTTTGCCCTGATGATGCAGTCATTGGCTAATGCGATGCACAACATCGGTAAATTAACATCGGCAGCTGTTATTTCAACCGGGGCTACTTATGTAACCAGCACCACCATGACTTCTGTCGATTGGCTGAATATTATGGATTATGATGATAATAACTTTCAGCATTCCACCTATCAATCGGCAGTTGACTGTTTGAACTATTGGAGCGGTAGAGGCCTGGCGCTGGAAAAAACCGTTTTGGGTGTGCCATTCTACGCTCGCGACAACAGGGGAGATTATATCACCAAAAATTATAACGATGTACTGGCCCTCGGTGGTAGTCCAAATTCAGATACTTTTCAAAATTATGGTTATAACGGTATCCCAACTATTACCAATAAAACTAACTTATCATTTGACCGTGGTATAGCCGGTATGATGATATGGGAACTGGCCGGTGATGCTACCGGAGCAAACTCCCTGCTGTCAACCATTCATAACGTGATCGTGGCACATGGTGGTACAACGCCTCCAACAGGCAGCAATCCGCCGATAGGTAGCGTAATTTCATTAAAGGGCTTTAACGGTTTGTATGTGAGCGGCGAGAATGGCACCCAGGCCATGACCTGCACCCATGCCACAGCCGGCGATACCGAACACTTTACCGTAATTGATGCTGGTGGCGGTAAAATCTCCCTGCGCAGCAAAGCCAAATTCGTATCCTCAGAAAACGGTACTATGGCCATTACCTGTAACCGGGCCACTGCAAGTGACTGGGAAAAATTTGACTGGATAACCACTCCAGATGGCAAAGTAACCCTGCGCGGTAATAACGGCAAATTCATCAGCAGCGAAAACGGTACACAGGCCATGACCTGTAACCGGGCTACAGCCTCGGGCTGGGAAGCTTTTACCGTAGGTAACTAAATCACCATATGATCAATAATTAATACCGGCTACTCACCGCCGGTATTAATTAACTATATCCAAATAACCACTAATCTATTTATTTATGAAAACAAAGTTTAACTCGTTCCTGCTACTTTGTGTGGCCGTGGTGCTTCTGGCACTTTCTTCTTGTCGAAAAGACAACAACATGTCACCTTCTGCTCCAACTCCTTCGCCCGATGTGCCTAACAGGCCAGTGGGTACTTCGGCTATCCCTGCCGGCTTCAAGGTAGTGGGTTATATACCCAGCTGGGCCGGTGATCTTAATCAAATTCAGTATACTAAGCTTACCCACCTTATTTACGCGTTTGTATTACCAACCAACTCAGGCGGGCTTACTTCTATAGATGGAGGCAGACTATCAACCCTGGTAGCAAAGGCCCATGCCAATGGCGTAAAGGTATCTATAGCTGTAGGCGGATGGAATGATGGTAACGATAGCGCATTTGAAGCCATGGCGGCCAATTCTGGCTCACGCCAAACATTCACCAACAACATTGTAGGTGTAGTAAACCAGTACGGGCTGGATGGTGTTGACATTGACTGGGAGTATCCGGATAATGGAGCTTCATCAAATAACTACGCGGCTTTAATGCAGCTGTTAAGCACCACTTTGCATAACCAGGGTAAATTGTTATCCTCGGCTGTTGTGTCAGACGGTGGTTCATCCATACCTGCAAGCGTTTTTGGTTATGTTGACTTTTTAAACCTGATGGCCTATGATGGCGGAGGTTCAAATCACTCGCCTTATTCACTGGCTCAAACTTCATTAAATTACTGGATAGGCAGAGGCTTGCCAAAAGCAAAAGCCATTTTAGGCGTACCCTTTTATGGCAGGGAGCCGTACACCTCTTATGCTGATATCCTGGCAGGTGGTGGTAGCCCTAACTCTGATACCTGGAACGGTATAGGTTATAACGGTATCCCTACCATTAAAAGCAAAACAACACTGGCTGTTAATCAGGGTGGGGGTATCATGATCTGGGAATTATCTCAGGATGCTGTCGGCGCCAACTCATTGCTTTCGGCTATTTATGATCAGCTGGGCGGTACCAATCCTCCAACCGGCAGCAATCCACCCATAGGCTCTGTTATATCATTAAAGGGCTTTAACGGTTTGTATGTGAGCGGCGAGAACGGCACCCAGGCCATGACCTGTACCCATGCTACCGCTGGTGACACCGAACATTTTACCGTAATTGACGCGGGAGGCGGTAAAATATCTTTACGCAGCAAAGCCAAATATGTATCATCAGAAAATGGTACTATGGCCATAACCTGTAACCGCGCTACTGCCAGCGACTGGGAAAAATTTGACTGGATAACCACTCCGGATGGCAAAGTAACCCTGCGCGGTAATAACGGTAAATTTATCAGCAGCGAAAACGGAACCCAGGCCATGACCTGCAACCGTGCTACAGCCTCGGGATGGGAAGCCTTTACAGTAGGCAACTAAACAATCCCATATATTAATTCTAAATGGAATGCCTGGTTTCGGAGCCAGGCATTTTTTTGGTCAAAACTTATCTTTCATACCCAACAAACCCCAGATGCCGCCGCTATGAATGGCCAGGATCTTGCTGCCGGATTCAAAATGACCTTTGCCGATGAGATCATAAAGCGCGTACATCATTTTGCCGGTATACACCGGTTCGATCACGATGCCGGTAGATGCTACAAATTCTTTTATAAAACTAATCAGCTGGGCATCCGCCTTGCCATAACCGCCAAAATGGTAATCTGTATGGAGGTCGTAATCCGTAGGAGCGGTCAGAAAACGATTGATCTCCTCCCGGATAAACTCACCGTTTTTAAATACCGGTACCGCATGAAAACAGGTTTTAAGCTGATGATTATTTAAGCCGTTGATAATTCCGGCGGCTGTGGTGCCTGTACCGCAGGCGCAAAAAATATGATCATAGGTTTCGGTCAATTCGTCAACCAATTCGGCGCAACCCTGGGCAGCTTCGGGCGATGCGCCGCCTTCGTCAATAAAAAAAGCGTTGGTGTCATCCCCAAAATGTTGATTAAATAAAGCTGTTTTATCGCGGTAGCTATCACGATCGGTAAATAACAACTGCATGCCGTGCAGCTTGCATAAAAACAAGGTATCGTTATTTACCTCTTCGCCACGTACAATGCCGGTAGTTTTAAAACCGAAACGTGCTGAGGCTGCTGCCGTGGCAAGCAAGTGATTGGAGTATGCGCCGCCAAAGGTTACCAGGTGATTTTTGCCCTGGCTCTGCGTGGTTTTCAGCAGGTATTTTAGTTTACGCCATTTATTGCCCGATATCATGGGATGTATCAGATCGTCGCGTTTCAGAAAAACTTTTATGCCATGCGCATCAAACAGAGGATTGTTGATGGGGTGAACCGGACTGAAAATTTCGAGATCGATATGCATTTTTTAGTATCAAGTAGTTTTTTTAGTATCAAGTAGCTAGTATCAAGTATCAAGATTTTGTGGTTTATGGATTCTTAAACTTTGTTTAAAGAGTCGTGATACTTGATACTAGCTGCTCGATACTAATTAATCATCAAATATGAGGATTTTCTGATAAGCTGCTATATATTAAAGCTGCAGGTAGTCATGATACTTGATACTAGCTACTTGATACTATTAACGTAAAAAACGATTACTTTTGCGCTCAAATGGCAGACGATACCGAGTTTATAGAGCAGGAGGAACAGGACTTATATGAGCACTTGCGCGTTGTGGTTGACAAAGGGCAATCGCTGTTGCGTATTGATAAATTTTTGATGCACCGCGTGGAGAATGCCTCGCGCAACCGCATCCAGAATGCTATTGAGCTGGAAAACGTGCTGGTAAACGACAAGCCTGTAAAATCGAGCTACCGGGTAAAACCGCTTGATGTGATATCGGTGGTATTGCCGCACCCGCCGCGCGATACTGAGGTTTACCCCGAAAATATCCCCATCAATATTGTTTATGAGGATGACGACGTGCTGGTGGTTGATAAAGCCGCCGGCATGGTGGTGCATCCGGGTTATAACAATTATACCGGTACGCTGGTTAACGCGTTGGTTTACCATTTTCAGCAGTTACCTACTTTGCCGGGTAATGATGGACGGCCAGGTTTGGTTCATCGCATTGACAAAGATACCTCGGGTTTGCTGCTCATCAGCAAAAACGAACGCTCCATGAACTGGTTGGCCAAGCAGTTTTTTGATCATACCATTACCCGTAAATACGTGGCCCTGGCCTGGGGCGATCTGCCCGAAGATGGCACTGTGACCGGTTATATCGGTCGTAGTGTGAATGACCGTCGGGTAATGTCGATATATGATGACCCGGAAAAGGGCAAATGGTCGGTAACCCATTATAAGGTTTTGGAACGGATGGGATATGTTACCCTGATTGAATGCCAGTTGGAAACCGGACGTACCCATCAGATCAGGGCGCATATGAAGCATATTGGTCACCCGCTGTTCAGTGATGCTACCTATGGCGGTGATAAGATATTGAAGGGTACCGTGTTCAGCAAATACAAACAGTTTGTTGAAAATTGCTTTGAGCTGATGCCCCGGCAGGCCCTGCATGCGCAAACCCTCGGCTTTTTGCATCCGACACTAAAAAAGCAGATCGCCTTTGAATCGCCCCTGCCACAAGATTTTGAAAGCGTACTGCAAAAATGGCGTAAATATACATCGGCTGCTAATCAAACAAATACAGATTCCGAAGAGTTATAGATAACTTAACGTGTAAACTAAGCATGGTTTTTGTACAACATGCCATGCTATGATTTTACACGAGCATCACATATGAATTACGCTGTAAGTATTTCCGCATCTAAAAAAATCCGCACATTTGCACATCTGATATCTGCACATCTACATGACACCCGTTTTGATCAATTTTAATGGAGATATAATTCCGGCGAACAGCCAGCTGCTTACTGTAGCCAACCGGGCTTTTAAGTATGGCGATGGCTTGTTTGAAAGTATGCGCTTAATGAAAGGACAGCTCAAATTTGCCGATCAGCATGCCGACCGCTTGCAACGGGGGATGAAGGCGCTCAAAATTGATGGCTACTCACAAATGGACGCATGGTTTTTAAAAGACATTGCGGAAGAACTGGCCAAGCGGAATAAGGTGAAACACGGTCGTCTTCGTTTGACCGTTTACCGTGATGCCGAGGGTTTGTATACCCCATCACAAAATAAAATGGGGTATTGCCTGGAGCTTACCGCATCTGAAGAGCCGCGTTATTTTCTGAACGAAAAGGGCCTCATTATGGATGTGTTCAGCGAATTACCCAAACCGTTAAACTACCTGTCGAACATTAAAACCTGCAACTCGCTTATTTATGTGATGGCGGGGATCTACAAAACCCAAAACAAGCTGGATGATGTGTTTTTGCTTAACCAGAACGGTTTTTTATGCGAAGCCAGCAGCTCCAATATATTTATCTATTACCAAAATCACCTGTATACCCCCGCTTTAAGCGAAGGTTGTGTGGAAGGCATAATGCGCCAGGTGGTAATTAAACTAGCCCAGGAAAATAATATCGATATTACCGAGGCCCAGATTAATCCCGATATTTTATACGAGGCCGACGAAGTGTTTTTAACCAATGCCACCCGCGGCATCCAATCGGTAATGGGCTTTGGCGTACGGCGCTATTTTAACCGTATCAGCAAGGTGCTGATGGATGAGTTGAATAAGCTGTAGGGAATAAAACATTAAAAATAGCGCGTCATTGCGAGTGTAGTGTGGCAATCCCCGACTTACAGAGACGTTCTGCCAATCTGGGATTGCCTCCTCGTAATGACGTGGCTGGAATTTATAACTTATAACTCAGAACCTACCGGCGCTTTAATAGCTGCCAAGATACCATCCCAAAGGGCTATGCGGGTTTGCAGGGCTTCTTTTACAGCTTCTGTCGCTTCCTGCCATTGGGTATCATCATCACCGCAAAGCTCCGCGGTCATTTGGTAGGCTAACTGAGAGTGGTGATCACCGTCAACCTCAATGTGGCGTTCCAGGTAATACAGCAAAATATCAACCTTGCCCGGTAGTTGTTGGCTAAGCTCTTTTACTATGCTCACAAACATATCAGGTATCAGATCCTCCCGGCCGAAAGTAAACACGGCGGCCTGCACATAATTTTTAGGACTGTCGATCACTTCAAAAGTATGCTGCACAAAATTGCGTGCCGCTACCGGGATATCGGCAATAATGAGGGCCTCGTCAATATGTTTGCCAAAATTAAGTTCATTGAAAAGGTTGTTGATAGCTACAGCCTCGCTACCGGCCTGCTGCATGGCGCGCAGGTACAACTCAAAATGACTGGTGCGGTTGCCTGCTTCGTCCACATCACTTTCCTCGCCGGTAACAATTTCGTTGATCAGGTAACGGGTGTTGGAGTTACCGGTAGGCATCCATGGCGTAACGGTACAGGTTAATTTTTGCTGTAATGATTTTAGCAGCGACATAAAATCCCACACCGCAAAAACGTGATGATCCATAAAAACGGTAAGCTCCTCTAAAGAATTGATGTTTTTATAAAGCTCGTGCTGTATCAATTGCTCACGCAAAGGCTGGATCTCGGATTTAAGCAGGGCGATTCTGTCGCTGTAATTGGCCATGGATAATAAATTTGTGGCCGCAAAAATAGCAAACATGGTGATTATTAACGAAGTGTTTATTTTATTTTGACTTTAGGTTGATGGGGGAGAACGATTTTGCATTTTAAAAAATAGTAGATGGGTTGAGCACCTACGGAGCTCATTTACCTTTATTTTATTTTCTACAAAGCTTTTGTTCCTCCGGAACAGGGATGTAGTATAATACCAGAGAGATTAAAGCTTTATGGGAAAATAGTTTTTGCAAAGTTTTTGTTCTTTTGGAACAGGGAGGTGCGGTATGCTAACCCTAAGATGGGTTAAAGCTTTGTAGAAAGTTCTCCAAAGCAGGAAGGAATAGTACTGCGCCAATGTTGGTGTTGTGACTAACATTCTACTACTTGGCTGATGGTAATAAGTTGGTGACAACACCAACAATGGCACCGAGGGAAATAGTTTTGTTCTTTTGGAACAGGGAGGCGCAGTATGCTAACCCCAAGATGGGTTAAAGCTTTGTAGAAAGTGTCCGAAGCAGGAATGAATAGTACCGCGCCAATGTTGGTGTTGTGACTAACATTCTACTACTTGGCTGATGGTAATAAGTTGGTGACAACACCAACAATGGCGCCGAGGGAAATAGTTTTGTTCTTTTGGAACAGGGAGGCGCAGTATGCTAATCCCAAGATGGGTTAAAGCTTTGTAGAAGAATAGTATAATTGATTTTTGCTCCATCGGAGCAAAACTTAGCCGTTATTCGGGTAGTTTGAAAATATATTGCTCTTCAAACACAATATCAAAGTTTTTTAAGAGATGCTTATATTCCTCTATAAACGTCTTTTTTTGGTGATGTTCCTCTTGAGTTAATATGTAATTTACCACTTTGTCAACTTGCGATCGACTGTAGCTAAAAGCTCCATATCCTTCCTGCCATTGAAATTTGCCATGGGTTAATTTTTCTTTATTGATCCATTCAGAAGAATCGCTTTTTATGGTTCGTATCAAGTCGGAGATGGCATGTTTTGGATTTAAACCAATAAACAAATGCAAATGATCGGGCATGTTGTTAATAGCTATTACTTTGTGCCCATGATTTTGGGTAATCGCTGTTATATACAATCGTAACCGGTCGTCCCAATCTTTGCTAATTAATGAAGCGCGATATTTAACCGCGAATACAAAATGGATGTATAATTGCGTATAGGTGTTAGGCATAAAAAGGTTGTGCACCTATGGTGCACAATCAAATTTACTATTATTTTCTACAAAGCTTTTGTTCCTCTGGAACAGAATAAATGATTTAAGATAAAATAACCCGGTAGGGGTTAAAGCTTTGTAGAAAAAATAATTCTTTTGTTCCTCCGGAATAGAAATAAATGATTTAAGGTAAAATAACCCGGTATGGGTTAAAGTTTTGTAGGAAAAATAATTCTTTTGTTCCTCCGGAATAGAAATAAATGATTTAAGGTAAAATAACCCGGTAGGGGTTGAAGCTTTGTAGAAAAAATAATTCTTTTGTTCCTCCGGAACAGAATAAATGATTTAAGATAAAATAACCCGGTAGGGGTTAAAGCTTTGTAGAAAAAAAATCTTTTGTTCCTCTGGAACAGAAATAAATGATTTAAGGTAAAATAGCCCAGTAGGGGCTAAAGCTTTGTAGAAAAATAATTCTTTTGTTCCTCCGGAATAGAAATAAATGATTTAAGATAAAATAGCCCAGTAGGGGCTAAAGCTTTGTAGAAAAAAATAATTCAAATCTTTGCTCCATCGGAGCAAAACTTAACCAGTTATAAAATCTCCCTTTTACAACCTCATCCCCCTCAAAAAATCTTCAATACCCATGCGTTTTTTGCCTTCCATCTGAATATCGGTAACACTGATAAAGCCATCTTTTGCGGCAAATTTCAGGTAGGTTTTATTATCGGTAAGAAAACCGCCCGGTTGTATGGCGGGTTCTTGCTCTTGTAGTTCGGAACCGTATATCTTTAAAACTTTGCCGTTAAGCTCGGTATAAGCGGTAGGGATAGGACTGAGCCCGCGTATCTTGTTATAGATGCTTTGAGCTGGTTGTGTCCAGTCGATAAGGCAATCTTCTTTGAAAATTTTTGGCGCATGCTTCAGCTCTTCGCCGGTGAGCAAGGCGGTTTGCGGGTGCTCGTGGTAACGACCGCTTTCCACCGCTTTTACGGTTTTTACCAGCAAACCTGCGCCCTTGTTCATGAGCCAGTCGTGCAGCATACCGGCCGTTTCGTGACCGTTCAGGGTTACCTTTTCGGTAAACAGCACATCGCCGGTATCAATTTCATGCTTGAGGAAAAATGTGGTGGCGCCGCTTTCCTTTTCGCCGTTGATGAGCACCCAGTTGATAGGGGCCGCACCGCGGTATTGGGGTAGAAGTGATGCATGTAAATTAATAGTACCTTTTGGTGGCATGGCCCAAACTACCTCGGGTAGCATCCGGAAGGCTACAACCACTTGCAAATCGGCGTTGAGCGCTTTCAGCTCGGCCAAAAACTCAGGGTTTTTCAATTTTTCAGGTTGCAATACTTTCAGTCCGTTGGCTACCGCATATTGTTTCACTGCCGATTCGCTTACCTTTTGTCCGCGACCCGATGGTTTATCCGGTGCGGTAACTACACCAACAATATTGCTGCCTGCCTTAATCAACTCATCTAACGATGCAACGGCAAACTCGGGGGTACCCATAAATACAATTCTCATGCTATTCTTTTTTTGGGGTATCAAGTAGTTAGTATCAAGTATCAAGATTTTGCCAGTATGGTTATTGAACTTTGTTTTAAAAAGTCTTGATACTTGATACTAATTACTCGATACTATCTTATTCGTATAATAAATATTTGCGCCTTACGGTTTTAAATTTGTTTAGTCCGGGTTCCCAGCTTTTGCGGATCTCCTCTTCACTTTTCCCTGCCTCAATCTGCTTCCGTAATTCGGGAGTGCCGGCCAGTTTGGTAAAATAGGCGTTAAAAAAATGTGCTTTATCCGGAAACGCTTTGTATAGCTCCATCAGTAACGATAGATCAAGCCGCCCTTTCTTGCGGATCATATCTGTACTCCGTTCTTTTAAGTCCACCCCAAAACATTCTTTGTCTTTCTGCGGCGGATCTTCGCTCATGCCCTTAATACTTACCGGGGTGAACGAAAATGTATATTTCCCTTTTAACAAAGGATGACCTACCTCCAGGAAAGGAAAAAATGTACCGCGACCCAGGCTAAATGTAGTGCCTTCAAACAAACATACGCTTGGATACAGGATGATGGATTGATCGGTATTTAAATTTGGCGACGGATTTACCGGTAACCTGTAAGGTAAAGCGTGTTTGTAATTGGCTACCTTAATGACCTTTAATTTGCACTTGATGCCATCCTTTAACCAGCCTTCGCCATTGATCATTTGGGCATATTCGGCAATGGTCATGCCGTGACTGATGGGGATGGGGTGCATGGCTACAAAGGCGCGGGGCACATTGGCTGTATCCAGTATGGGGCCATCAATCAGGTAGCCGTTAGGATTGGGCCTGTCCAGAATCATGAGCTCGATATTGTTTTCGGCACAGGCCTCCATTACGTAGTGCAGGGTTGATATGTAGGTGTAGAAACGAACGCCCACATCTTGAAGGTCAAATATCATCAGGTCGATACCCTTTAGGTCCTCCGCTGTAGGTTTATAGTGTTTGTTGCCATAAAGGGATATCACCGGCAAACCTGTTTTTGTATCAACATCATCGCTTACGCTGGCGCCGTTGCTGGCATTCCCCCTAAAACCATGTTCGGGGCCGAATACCTTTTTTATGGTAATACCGGCATGCAGCAAACTATCTACGCTCGACTTTAAATTTTTGCCAATAACAGAAGTTTGATTTACTACCATCCCAATATTTTTTCCTTTAAGATAGTTAATATACAGCGGAACCTGGTCGGCGCCAGTGATTATTCCAGTGATTATTTCTTCGTTGGGTTTAGTTTTTGCAGAGTCGCAGCCGGTGCAGGCAGCTGGGCTACCGCATGCCGTATTTGCCCATAAAACCATTATAAAAGCACATTGCAGTAAAATACGTGTTCGTAGCATAAAATATTATGTTTAAACAATTTTTAAAGTAGCAGGTTTAGCAGCAAAACCGCATATTTGCGAAGGTACAAAAAATCATTCTGCATTGAGTTTCGCCTCTTTTATATCAGCCCGGATAACTTTTAAGTCAAAACGCACCTTTTCAAAGCTGATTGTGCGCATTGCCATTATTGGTATTATGCTGGGTTTGGGAGTGATGATACTATCGCTGGCCATTGTGAAAGGCTTTAAACGCGAGATCCGTGAAAAGATCCGTGGTTTTGCCGGCGACATCAGGGTAGTGAAATTTGATCTGAACAGCTCGTACGAAAGCTCCCCTTTCCTTGCCGACCCTAAATTTGAAGGTCGGGCGATGAAAAGCCCGTTCATCACCAGGATAATGCCTTTTGCTACCAAACCGGGTATTATTAAGGCGAATAATGAAATAGAAGGGGTAGTACTGAAAGGCGTGGATAAAAACTACGATTGGAGCTATTTTAAGAAAACCATGATAGCCGGTGATGTGATCAACTTTACCGACTCGGTAGAAGCTCAAAAAGAGATCATGCTATCGCAAACTACGGCAAACCGCCTCAAATTAAAGGTGGGCGATAAACTGCTGATGTATTTTGTGCAGGAGCCATTGCGTAAGCGACAGTTTAAAATAAAGGGGATATTTAGTATCGGGGTGGAAGAGGTGGATAAAACTTTTGTCATCGGCTCCTTATCACTGATCAATAGACTTAACGACTGGAAGCCCGGCGAAATTGGAGAGTATGAATTGCACGTATCAGATTTTAACCAGGTTGACTATGCCGCCAACCGCCTGGATGAGATACTGCCTGTAAAACTACGCTCCTACACGGTAGGCGAGGATTATCCTGCCATATTTGAATGGCTCAACCTGCTGGATGTAAACTCTGTAGTGATGCTGGTGCTGATGGTGATTGTAGCGGTGATCAATATGATATCGGCATTGCTTATCATGATCCTGGAACGCACCTCTATGATAGGCATGTTTAAGGCCATGGGTGCCACCAACTGGAATATACAAAAGGTGTTTTTGTTTAATGCCACTTATCTTATTGGCTTAGGGTTGTTACTGGGTAACGCGCTGGGCCTGGGCCTGGGTTTCTTTCAGCAGCAAACCCACTTTTTTAAGCTCGACCAGGCATCATATTACATGACCTTTGTACCCGTGGAGTTTACTTTCGGCGATATTTTCCTGCTCAATTTAGGTACGCTGGTTATTTGCCTGTTAGTGCTCATCATCCCATCTATGCTGGTAAGCAAAATATCACCGGTAAAAGCTATCAGGTTTAAGTAGGAATTTTAAGATTAGTATCAAGTATCAAGTATCAAGTATCACGACTTTTTAATAGCAGTATTCGATAACCAACCCAGTAAAATCAATCTTGATACTTGATACTAGCTACTTGATACCACCTCTGCTACTTGATACTAAATCTTACTTCTTCCCTGTAAAATTAAATTTCAAATTTAAACCTGCCGAACCGAATTGGATCTGTTGTGAACCGAGGCCATCAATAGGGTATTTTAAGAATGGCTCGATGATCAAACGGTTGCCTTTACCCACAGGGGTACCTATACCGAAAGATACGTTGAGCATTTTGGCAAAATAGAAACTGTTGAAGCTTTTGCGACTTACATCTTCTGTTGTTTGGGTAGAAGCCCCGGCCGAATAACCATACACCGAAGTATAAGCCTCGTTGATAAATGTACCCGAGCTTAAGCCTGCCGAAATATAGGCGTCGGTTTTTTGCGGGTTAAATTCATATTTGAGGTTTACCGGGATATCCAAACCAACCAAGCTGGCATTGTAGTTTTTAAGCACCGGGAACGACGAGTTGGCGGTAAATAAACTTTCCTTATCATAAGGCGCAAAGGCCTGCGGTGTCTTAGCCAGGGCATCAAGGCTTGAAGTGGGCGGCGTACTTCCATTATAACTTAACGTATTTTGAGCCAGCATCACCCCTGTTGACAGTTTTAAATTTTTACTCAGCCTGATATCAGAAGTAACACCCGCGCCCGCGTTCACCTGGTTACGGCTGCCTTTAGCGTAGTTAAAAAATGTTGCTGCGTATACGCCAAAACGTACTTTTTTATCTACCTCATAATCCTGTTTGTTTTTTTGCGGTTGTTGGGCCTGTTCCTGGGCAAACAGCGCTTCCATACCTTTTTTAGGTGACTGTGTGGGTTGCTGATTAAGCATGATAGAACCTTTGGTCGCAGCCGGAGACGTTACAGGAGGCTGTTGCGTGTTGGCTTTGGCTATCACCGTTTTTACACTGTCAGCCGGCTTTGCTTTTTTAATTGGATCGGTAATAATTGTATTTGAGCTTTTGGCGGCGGCTGCGTATTGCTGCGCGTTTGCTTTGCTGATGACGTTTTTAGTGCTGTCAACAGTTGGTTTGGATTTGATAACAGGAGCAACCTGAGTATAAGTGGTAGCCGGCAAAGGCTGGTTTGTAGTAGTAGTTTTAGCATAAGCAGGCACCTGATTTGTTTGCGCTCCCGGTATGGCAGGAGTTGGTTTATTAATCGTTGCTTCGTGGGCAGGTTTTTTTGTTGCGGCTAAAGGGGCTGCACCAGCATCAGGAGTGTTATGTTTATCAGCCGGAGCTTTTGTTGTAGCTAATGATACAGCGCTATCTGCGGTTGTAATTTGTTCTGTTGATTTTTTTACAGGTTTTACGGCCAGCGTAGTATCCGCAGGCTGTTTTTTACCGATCATCCAAAAACCAATGCTTAAAAATAGCAGCATACCAGCCGCCGCGCTTGCCCACCATAACCTGGCAACCGGACGTTTCTTTTCCATTTCAGGAAATTTTTCCCTGAGCAGTAACCAACCTTCATCAGCAGAAGGAAACGAGGCGTCGTCAAAATTATCAAACACCTCCCTGATGCGGTTGGTTAAGTCGTTATCCAACTGCTCATCCATGGTTTTGTGTCTCTTTTCTTAACATTTTTCTTAATCTTTCTTTTGCCCGGCTCAGATAAACCCTTGATGAGCTTACCGGAATAGCGAGCATGTTTGCAATTTCGTCGTGATTGTATCCGTCTATCTCGTATAAATTAAAGATGGTAAGCTGAATTGCAGGCAGCTCATTCATCAGTTTTAAAATATCCTGCACATTTAAATTATCAACTGTGCCCACATTGCTGCTAAGGGGAGCAGCATTATCCAGATCAACATTAAGCTGAAATTTAAGGTCTTTACGCCTGCGGTCAATAGCGGTATTAACCACTATGGTGCGTAACCAGGCTTTAAAGGGTTTATCAACGTAATAACTGTGTATGGCATTGAAAACCTTTATAAAGGCGTCATTTACAGCTTCTAATGCATCGTCCCGGTTTAAACTGTAACGCAAACTTATACCCATAGCATAGCCATAGAATTGCTTATACAGCATTTCCTGGTATTTTAAGCTGCCTGTTTTGCATTGGCTGATGATCTCTTCTTCAGTAATGCGAGGGGGTGAATGCATTAAATATATTTAATTCCGCCTATAAATTTTTGTTGTTGATCTATAGTACCTTACGTAATAAGATGCCTTATTGATACATGTAAAAATAATATTTTTTAAATGATCAATTTTTGCCCTCAATAGCTAAAAGATCAGTAGTGTTCTGAATACTACTGATCTTTACTATCCATATAGGCAGATGTTAATAATAAAAGGCTACCTCTGTAATGAGGTAACCTTGAAATTAAAACAATAATTAGTTTGCGGCTTTATAAAGATCATAAAACCAGACAGAATCCTGTGTTGAATTGTTATTTGGGCGTATAAACTGAAGTCGTGTCGCATTAACCCCCACTTGATATACACCGATCAAACGGGTTAATGGTTGAGGCCCCGGCACATAAGTACTATCAGTAAAACCTATAAGCTGACCATTATATTGAAAGCTTCCTCTGCTTAGCGCATGTATGGTAGAAGTGGACCTGGTTACAACAAATTTGTTTGGCTGGCTTAGAGTTACAGAAAACAATGGGTCTTTTTTTACTGTATCATAAGCAGAGCTGTTTGCTTTTCTTACAAGTAGCTTGAAAGTTCCGCTAAAAGTGCCAAATGGTGGTGTCGGCGCAGGGATTGGATCGTTTTTAGTTGAACAGGCTTCGCCTAAAACTATCAATGCAAATAATGGCAATAATAAAAATAAATTTCGCTTCATAATCTTCATCTTTTTTACCATTACGGGGCGATTTATTAAAACGATACACCAGGGTTAAAAGTTTTTATAACTTTTTTGCCTCATCCCAAAATACATCCATCTCGGCCAGGGTCATGTCCTGTAGTTGTTTGCCGTTTTCTTTGGCTTTAAGTTCCAGATACTGAAAGCGTTTGATGAATTTTTTATTTGTTTTTTCCAGCGCGTTCTCTGGGTTGATATTGATAAAACGGGCATAATTGATGAGCGAGAATAGCAAGTCGCCAAATTCGCCTTCGGCTTTTTCATGGTCGATAGTACTTTCATCCTCGGCGTTAAATTCGTTACGGAACTCCTGCATCTCTTCTTCCACCTTGGCCCATACCTGGCTTTTCTCTTCCCAATCAAACCCTACACCGCGTGCTTTTTCCTGTATGCGCGATGCTTTTACCAGGGCCGGTAACGAAGCGGGTACGCCACCCAGTACCGATTTGTTGCCTTCTTTCAGTTTAATCTGTTCCCAGTTGCGTTTTACGTCCTCTTCGTTTTGCACCTCTACATCACCATAAATGTGCGGGTGCCGGTTAATGAGCTTTTCGCATACACTGTTGAGCACATCGGTAATGGTAAAATCATTGGTTTCGGAAGCTATTTTGGCATAAAAAACCAGGTGAAGCATAATATCGCCCAGCTCTTTTTTTATTTCGGGCATGTCTGCACTTAAAATGGCATCGCTCAGTTCGTAGGTTTCTTCTATGGTAAGGTGCCGCAGGCTTTCCAGCGTTTGCTTTTTGTCCCAGGGGCAGTTGGCCCTCAGATCGTCCATAATATGGAGCAGGCGTTCAAATCCGGTGGCAGGGGTATTGGCGGTAGCTGGTGCTTGTAAAGGCATATGTTTAGTTTTTTATGCCGCAAAGATAAGGGTTTTGGGAAGCAAGAAATAAGAATCAGGAATCAAGATAAGAAAGTAAATTAATATGCTGTTCGAAGTCAGAGATTTCGGACAGCGCGTTAAGCAAATTCTGAAAATTTTAAAATTATGTTAATTCTGATTCAGACAAACTCACTACTCATCACTCACAACTCCCTAATCGCCCTCAACATTTCGCGTTTGCCGGGGGCGCCGGGTATTTTTTGGATACTGAAACCCAAACTTTTGAGCATCCTTTTGAGGTTACCGGTGATGGCGTAGGTTACAAATACACCGCCGGGTTTTAAAAAGCTGCTTACATGACTTATGGCAGGCAGTTCCCACATTTCGGGCTGATGCACGGCTGCAAAGGCATCAAAGTATATGATGTCGTATAGTTGGATCGTGGTAAAATCCATCAGTTGGCAATGCGCTACCTGCAATTTAGTATGGGCATCTGTATTTACCTCATTTTTTAAGGCATCGGGGTATTGTTGCAGATAGGTATCCCATAAAGCGGTGGGAATGTATTGCTCATAACCTGTTTGCGACATCATTTCGGCTGTAAGCGGGTAAGCTTCGATTCCGGTATATTGAAGCTTAATTTGATGATTAGTACAGTAAGCCGCACTCAGTAAAAAATTAAGTCCGGTACCAAAGCCAACTTCCAGGATGCTGGCTTCCTGGGCTCCGCTTTGGGCTAAAAAATAATCCAGACCGGCATTTACAAACACATGTAAACTCTCCTGCAAAGCACCATGCCGCGAGTGGTAATGCTCGCCTACCTGTGCGTTGTAGATGGTTTTAGAGCCATCGGCAGTAGTTACTATTTGTAGTTCATGGTTCATAGTTGATAGATCATGGGTTTGGGTTTTGCAGCTATTAGTTTCTATGTGATGAATGATCATTAGCTATAACGACGTTCGAAAGCCATGATCTATGAACCATCAACTATGAACTCCTCTATGCAAACTCCACAATCACCTCGCCCAGGTCATAAACCGGTACCTTGCGTATTTGAGCGGCAACAATGCTGGCTGCCGCGGCAGAGCGGTAACCGGCAGCGCAATGGATCACGATGGGTTTGTCGGTTGGTATTTCGCTAATGCGCTCGCGCAGTTCGGGCAGGGGTATGGTGATGGAGTCTTTAAATACCTTGCCATCATTTACCTCGCCGTAGTTACGTACATCCACAATATGATAGTTTTGGGGATTGGTCCTGAAATCGTCCAGGTCAAGCGTGGCCGATATTTCAGAAGCACGGGCCGGAGCCAGTAATGCTGCTTTGATATTTTTTTCGTAGCCTATTTTGGCCGCTTTTTTAATGAGGATATTCAGACTGTCTTCGCTTTCAGCTATCAGGTAAAAAGCTTCATTGGGGCTTAATATCGAACCCAGCCAGGTTTCAAATTTTTCGCCATCCTGCAGGTTAATAGCGCCCTGGAGATGACCGCTCCTGAACTGTTGTTTCGGGCGCGCGTCAATCACCAGTATATCTTTTCCAAGAGCGGTTTCGGCATTGATCCTGGCAATAGCATCGATGCTTTGCTGTAACAGCGGGGCACCGTTCTTATTCAGATCAACATCATAACCAAAATATTTGGGCGTAAAAGGCTGATCGGTTGTGAGGGTTTTAACAAAGGTCAGTTCGTCCATCAGTTGCAGCGCATAGTTTTCGCGCAGTTCGCGACCGATAGTGCTTTCCAGATCCGGACTCATGTTTTTACCGCATAACGAGCCAGGGCCATGCGCCGGATAAACCACCACGCTTTTAGGCAGCGTCATGAGTTTATGGCGGGTGCTCTGGTACATTTGTTTAGCCAGTTCTTCTTTCTTGGCGGTAATGTTGCCCACGTTCTCACGCAGGTCTGGTCGGCCTACATCGCCTACAAACAGCGTATCGCCGGTAAAAATCGCGGTGTCCTTACCATTTTCGTCTTCCAGCAAAATACAAATGGAATCGGGCGAGTGACCAGGGGTATTGATGGCTTTTAATTTGATATCGTTAAGCTTTATAACATCGCCATCGTCAAAAGTTTCATGCGGATAAATGGCGCCGGTGAGTTTGCTGCAATAAATTACGGCATTGGTGGCCTGGTGAATTTCCAGATGCGAGCTCACAAAATCGGCATGTGGGTGCGTTTCAATAACGCCCACAATATCGGCATCATGCTGACGGGCAAAGTCGTAATAGGGTTGGGGATTACGTGCCGGATCAATAACGATCATTTTACCTGTACGGATCACGGCGTATGATGCATGCGCCAGACCCTTATCATAGAACTGTTGGATAATCATATTATACTACAAAGATAATGCTTTCGGTGGGTTGTAATGTTTGCACCTTGTAAATATTAATACTATGAAAACGATGGAATATGCAGTATTTCAGATGTTTTAAGCCTTTTCCGGGTAAAATAGAAGGTTTAAAAAAGCGTGGGCCCGGTGCGATTCCCTCCCTCGGGGAGGGTAGGGAGGGGTTTATTCGTGGGGCATGGTGTATAACCGCTCTTGGCCGCGGGAAGGCCAGTCACGTTTTTCGTTGTGGTTTGTTTTTTTTGGTACTCAAGAAGGCTTCGCCGTATGTCGCCACAAAAGTAACCAAAAAGGCTTCAGCAGAAATGCTTTTTTGCCGCACAAGGCCTTAGCCCTGCAAACCGGGCAGAACCACGGGCTGCTAAACCTTACCGCTACTTCGTTCGCCGCGCTTCAGGTAAGGTTCGCAATGCCCTTACAGGCGTACTACCCACCATCGTTCTACCCGCTTTCGCCCGAAGCTTATCTGCTGGCGGGGAAAAGAAGATAAAGAATTTCTTACAATATGTTTGTCATGCTGAACGGAGTGAAGCATCTTTTAAACGATATGCGTGTTTAAGAGTAGATCCTTCGTTCCTCAGGATGACAAACCTGTTAGATGGTGTGTGCATAAATCATGGTAATCCTTTAATCCTAAAAATCATGGTTCAGAAATCAATAATTCAATAATTGGCAAAACCCTACTTCCTCAAGATCTTCTCCATTGCTTTCCCCTTCGCCAGTTCATCAACTAACTTATCTAAATACCTGACCTGCTGCATCAGTTTGTCTTCAATTTCTTCTACCCGGTACCCGCAGATCATACCTGTAATCTTGGATACATTCGGATTAATTTGCGGTGCCTGGGCAAAAAAGTTTTCAAAATCGGTTTTGTTGTCCAGGTGTTGCTGCAGTGTTTGTTGATTGTACCCGGTGAGCCAGAATATGATCTCATCTACCTCGGCCTTGGTGCGGCCTTTTCTTTCGGCTTTTTGGATGTAGTGCGGATAAACGCCCGCAAATGACATTCTGTAAACTCTTGTAAGGTTGTCCATAATATGGGTGACTTGGTATGTTAAAGTTACAAAACAGAGCTTAAAATTGACAACAAGCTGAAAGCGTGGCCAGGTGTGATTCCCTCCCCCGGGAGGGTAGGGAGGGGCTTATTCGTGAGGCATGTCGTAGAGCGCTCAATTGCCGCTAAGGCTGTTACTTTGTAGCCACAAAGTAACCAAAAGGCTTTCAGCAGAAATGCTTCTTTGCGCTCATAGCCTTTGCCCTGCAAATCAGCCAGAACCAGGGCTGCAATTATTTTGCCCTACTTCGTTCCCGCATCTCCCCGCGCTTAAGCAAAAACTTGCTATGCCCCGCAGCTGCACGGGCAACCATTGTTCTGCCCGCTTTCGCCCGAAGCTTATCTGCTGACGGAGAAAAGGAAAAGGTGATATAAAACAAAAAGTCCGGTTTTACCGGACTTTTTGTTTTATATCACTACTCACTACTCACTACTCACTACTCACTACTCACTACTCACTACTCACTACTCACTACTCACTACTCACTACTCACTACTCACTACTCACTACTCACTC
>NZ_JABGNA010000007.1:0-128352 GCF_013149275.1 Mucilaginibacter sp. SG564 | reverse complement strand
CACTACCCAAACTACCAAACCTTAATCCGGTCTTCCGGTTTCTTGTACATCTTGTCGCCGGGTTGTACGTTGAAGGCTTTGTACCAGGCGTCGATATTGGTGAGTGGCGCGTTGGTGCGGAACTGCTCTGGCGAGTGCGGATCGGTGAGGATGCGTTGTGCTGCCGACTCGGGACGCTGCCTGCTGCGCCATACCTGTGCCCATGATAAAAAGAAACGCTGATCGGCCGTAAAGCCATCTATCTTTTTATTTTCCTGGCCCTGTTTGGTTTTTTTGTATGCTTCGTAAGCTATGTTCAAGCCGCCCAGATCGGCCAGATTTTCGCCCAAAGTTAATTTACCATTCACGTGCAGGGTATCAACCACGGTAAATGCATTGTATTGTTCCACTACCTGGTTGGCACGTACTTTAAATTTATCAGCATCGGCTTTTGTCCACCAGTCGCGCAGGGTACCGTCGGCATCATACTGCCGACCCTGATCGTCAAAACCGTGGGTCATTTCGTGTCCTATCACCGCGCCTATACCACCGTAATTAATGGCATCATCGGCCTTAAAATCAAAGAAAGGGAATTGCAGGATACCTGCCGGGAAAACGATCTCGTTATTGGTTGGGTTATAATACGCGTTTACGGTTGGCGGCGTCATACCCCAGCGGGTTTTGTCAACCGGTTTGCCCAGGCGGCTCAGGTTAAAGTTATAGCGCCATATAGATAATGCTTTCAGGTTAGCAGCATAATCGTTACGGTCGATAACCAGGCCTTCATAAGGTTCCCATTTATCTGGGTAACCTATTTTTACGGTGAATGCGGCCAGTTTTTTAAGCGCACGGTCTTTGGTTTCGGGGCTCATCCATTCCAGGCGTTTAATACGGTCGCCCAGGGTGCCTTTCAGGTTGTTCACCAGGTTAATCATATATTGTTTGGCGGCCGGTGTAAAGTATTTCTCTACAAAAAGCTGTCCCAGTAATTCGCCAATGCTGCCGTCAACCAGGCCGCTCATACGTTCGGTACGCGGGGTTTGTACTTTTTGACCGGTTAATACCTTGCTGAAATCAAAAGTAGCATTTACAAAAGGCGAGCTTAATGATGATGACGCGCCTTTAAGGATGCTCCATTTGAGGTAGATCTTCCAGCTATCAACAGGGGCGGCTACCAACAGCGAGTCGGCCGCTTTAAAAAATCCCGGCTGACCAACCAAAACCGTATCCTGACCACTGGCTTTTAGCTGCGGCAACAGGGTGTTCCAGTTTAAGTGCGGGGTGATCTTGCTGAAACCATCAACAGAAAATTTGTTGTAGGTAACGTTAGGGTCGCGCATGGCCACGCGGCTCAGTTGCGCTTTGGCCAGCGTGGTTTCCAGGCCAAAAATAACGTCGGCATTTTTAACGGCATCTTCGTTGCTGGTACCGGTTAGGGTAAATAGTGCTACGATGTATTTTTTGTAGGCGTCCTGGATGGTTTTGGTGCGGGCATCGGATTTGAGGTAATAATCGCGATCGGGTAAACTGGTACCGCCCTGGTTAAAGCCTACTACGTATTTGTTCACATTTTTCTCGTCCTGGCCAACGCCGAATCTGAAAAGCGGGCTACCCTCGCCATTAACACGCTGATAGGTCATCTCGCCGATTACCCCATCGAGGTTGCTGATCTGGTCGATGCGCTGCAGATCGGGTTTTATGGGGTCATAACCGCGTTTTTCGATAGCCAGGCTATCCATACCGCTGGCATACAGATCGCCAACACGCTGCCTTAAGCTGCCTTTGGGCTGTGAGGCGGATGTTTTGCTTACCTCGGCAAGCAGGCCCAGCAATTTATCGGTATTTTCCTGGCGCAGGATATTGAAGCTGCCCCAGCGGGTTTCTTTGGCGGGTATAGCGTTTTGTTTGATCCAGTTACCGTTGGCGTAATCAAAAAAATCATCACCGGGTTTTACGCTCAGATCCATATTGGCCGGATCGATAAACTTTTTGGGGACGGCAGGTTTATGTTTTGGTTTGGGAGATGTACCGCCATCGGCAGCAAAACTGTTGGCCGACAGGGCTAATGCACCCGCCAGCATCACGTAAGACAACTTTAATTTCATGTTAAATGTTAAAAATTAAAGTTAATGATTTGTAGCAGATATGCACAAACCAGCTGATAGAAAATGCTTAGCGGTTAAACCAGTTAATGAAAAAGGAAAGCTTGGATTTTTTTAGAATATCAAGCCAAAAGCGGTGCAGATCCATTGATTTCATGGCTATTTACGGTTGTCGTATTTAAAAACGCAGCAATTGTAAAATTATTGTGATGAAGGGAAGATGAGTAAGGATGGGAGGAACAAAGAGCAAGGATGGGAAGGGAGAGTAAGGCTGCCGTGCAAAATCAGACAAACCCCATCGGGGTTAAAGCTTTGTAGAAAAAAATCCGGTTTTAAAACAGTGCCATAGGTACTGCACGTCCTTTGCATACCTACGGCATGCCCAATGCTTGTTTTTGTTTGCTACAAAGCTTTAACTCCTACGGAGTAATTTAGCTTATTGACATTTTATTGTATCTGGGAAGTAAGCCCGTTGCAGGGCTCAAATAATTTCTGTATATTTAAGTAAGCCGATCTGGTATTCTGCTCTGTTTGAAAAACATAATTCTGACCTTCAGGAAAAGGAATAAAAACCGACTGTTTGTTATTAAGTTATTTGAATATCAATTATTTAATACTTTTTAAAGTTTTAAAACTCGTCAAAAATTTGTTAAAAAGTGTTAAAATCGATGATTTTGAGGAGAATTTAAGCTGTTTTGATCTGTTTTTCATCCAATTTTGAGCAGAAAATTGTTAAAATTAAAGCTTTAAAAAGTTGAAAGCGTTTGAATTTTATAACTTCTGTTTGATGCGAAAAACTTGTCGCGGCAAAAAAACGGAGGGGCCTGGATCAACGCCAAAAATGCTTTTGGAATCCGTAAACTATCGGCTATGAACTAAGCGGGCAAATCCCTATTTTTGCGCGTTATGAGTATTGCTAAAACATATTTGCCTAAAGAAACCGAAGAGAAGTGGTATAGTTACTGGTTAAAGCACGATTTTTTTAAATCGGTGCCCGATGAGCGCGAGCCTTATACCATAGTCATTCCGCCGCCCAATGTTACCGGGGTTCTGCACATGGGACATATGCTGAATAATACCATACAGGATGTATTGGTTCGCCGTGCCCGTATGAAAGGCAAAAATGCCTGCTGGGTTCCCGGAACCGACCATGCCAGTATTGCTACAGAAGCTAAAGTTGTAGCCATGCTCAAAGAGCGGGGCATCAGCAAAGCAGACCTTACCCGGCCCGAGTTTTTAGCTTTTGCCTGGGAATGGAAAGAAAAATATGGCGGTATTATCCTGGAGCAGCTTAAAAAACTAGGTGCCTCCTGCGATTGGGACCGTACCAAATTTACTATGGATGAAGACCTGTCCGAAGCGGTAATAGATACGTTTATCCATCTACATAAAAAAGGCCTTATCTACCGTGGCATCCGCATGGTAAACTGGGATCCGCAGAGTAAAACAGCAGTATCTGACGAGGAAGTTATCCGTAAGGAAGTAAATCAGAAACTGTATTATATACGGTATGCAGTCTCAAGTCCGAAGTCTGAAGTCCAAGGTCAAGATTCGGCTTTAGACTCCAAACTTCAGACTTCGAACTACCTCACCATCGCTACCACCCGTCCGGAAACCATTATGGCGGATTCAGCTATCTGTATCAACCCCAATGATGAACGGTATGTGCATCTGCATGGTAAAAAGGTATTTATCCCGCTGATCAACCGCGAGATACCGGTTATCCTGGATGAATACGTGACCATGGATTTTGGTACCGGCTGTTTAAAAGTTACCCCGGCACATGACCTGAATGACTATGAACTGGGTCAGCGTCATAACCTGCCTGTTATTGATATTTTAAATGATGACGGTACCCTGAACGACAAAGCCCAGATATTAGTTGGCGTTGACCGTTTTGCGGCCCGTAAAAAAATAGCCGTGTTGCTGGAAGAAGCCGGCGCGTTGGAAAAAGTAGAGGATTATAAATCGCAGATCGGTTTTTCGGAACGGACAGACGCGGTTATCGAGCCCAAATTATCTATGCAGTGGTTCTGCCAAATGGCCGAGATGGCAAAACCCGCATTGGACTATGTACTGAACGGCGAGATCAAATTGATCCCCGATAAGTTTATCAATACCTATCGCCATTGGATGGAGAATGTAAGGGATTGGAACATCAGCCGCCAGTTATGGTGGGGGCAGCAGATTCCGGCATGGTATTTACCAAACGGCGAATTTGTTATCGCCAAAAATGCCGAGGAAGCATTAGTTGAAGCCAAGCTCAAGACTCAAAACCCTGAACTTAAGGCTGAAGACTTAACTCAGGACCCCGACGTGGTTGATACCTGGTTTTCATCATGGTTATGGCCTATATCGGTATTCGGTGGATTTAAAGACCCCAACAATGCCGATATCAACTATTATTATCCAACCAACGACCTGGTAACTGCGCCCGAGATCCTTTTCTTCTGGGTGGCCAGGATGATCATGGCGGGGCACGAGTTTAGGGGAGAAGTGCCATTTAAAAATGTGTACCTTACCGGTATAGTAAGAGATAAATTGGGCCGTAAAATGTCTAAGTCATTAGGTAATTCGCCGAATCCGCTTGACTTGATCGATACTTACGGTGCCGATGGTGTACGTGTGGGTATGCTCCTTTGCTCGCCTGCTGGTAACGATCTGATGTTCGACGAAAGCTACTGCAAACAAGGCAGCGGTTTCGCCAATAAGATATGGAACGCATTTAAACTGGTAAAAGGCTGGGAAGTTGATGATACCCTTGCCAACCCCAACACCATCGCTATTGAGTGGTTTGGCAACCGCTTTGACCAGGCATTGGGCCAGATAGAAGATAACTTTGCGCAATACCGTTTGTCGGAAGCTTTAATGGATACCTACAAATTGGTATGGGACGATTTTTGCGCATGGTACCTGGAAATGATCAAACCGGTGTATCAGCATCCTATTGATCGGGCTACTTATACTGCTACCATACAATTCTTTGAAAATATATTAAAGGTTTTGCATCCTTTTATGCCTTTCCTTACCGAAGAGCTATGGCATGATGAGCTGTTTGGCGAACGTGCAGAAAATGACTGTTGTATTGTTGCGCAATTGCCAATTATTGGGGAAATTAATGCACGGCTATTGGCCGATGTAGAAATAGTAAAAGAAGTTATCGCGGCAATACGTAATACCCGTAAAACAAAACAGATAGCGGACAAAGAACCGCTTGAACTTTTTGTAAAAGCCAACTCTGGTATAAATTATCTGGAGTACCAGGCCATTATAGCCCGGCTTGGAAATATAAGCCAGTTTTCGGAAGTTGCGGATAAAGTAAATGGGGCTATCAGCTTTTTAGCTTCAACAGATGAGTTTTATGTTCCATTTAAAGAGGAAATAGACCCTGTAGCCGAGCGTGCCCGCCTGGAAAAAGAAAAAGATTATCTTTTGGGATTCTTAAAATCGGTAAATGCAAAGCTCAATAATGAGCGTTTTATGAGCAACGCCAAACCCGAAATTATTGAAATTGAAAAACGAAAAAAAGCCGACGCAGAAGCCAAACTACAGATTATCCAAAAAGCACTTGACGATTTGGCTGATTAATTGCATATAAAAGTTCGCTGCAAACAGCGGTAAGCTAAAACGATACTACCTCGATTGGCTTACCGCGTTACTAAAATGTTTGCTGCCCGAATATGTGCCCAAAAGCAAGTTTTTTTAACTTATCTATCTACAAGATCATTTCAAAGGAACAATCCGTTCTTGATCAGGCACGTATACGTTTATTATATTATGGGTTTTTTCTGGTGTTTGTGGCTTCGGCTGCCTTATTAACCAGTGTTTATTTCCAGGGACAAATGATGCTGGCCTACACTTGCTTGTTTTTAATGCTCAGCATCGCTGTACTTTTTAAAGCCTTAACGTACAAACCTAACTGGCTCGCCATATCACATGCCTTACTCATTGTGGGCACTTTGCTCAATGTGAGTATCGTATATATATCGTTGCAAAGCATCAATATAGTTACGGTGCAGGTGGTTATTATCGTCATTGTATTTAGTTATTATATGCTGGGGCAAAAATGGGGGTTGATTTACTCCCTGTTGAATACGGTACCCATATTGCTTTTTTTATTTATTGAGCGTAATTATAGCTATGTGATACGCGTAAAGCCCGATAAGATAGACCAGGTAACTATTGTGATCAGTCTGTTTGCCAATTTTATTATACTCATTTTTATTCATAGCCACCTATATAATGCGTTTATAAAGAATCTGAAGCAATTGAAGGCAAGCGCCCATGAACAAAAAGCTCTCAATCAAAAATTAGAAAAGGCTATTGAGAAGGCCGAAAAATCAGCACATGCCCAATCGGAGTTTTTATCAACCATGTCGCATGAGATCCGCACACCGCTGAACGCGGTGATCGGAATGAGCAACCTGTTGATGATGGGCAGCCCAAGGCCTGAGCAAAAGGAAAACCTGGAAATATTAAAATTTTCGGCAAATAACCTACTGGCCATCGTTAATGATGTGCTCGACTTTAACAAAATTGAATCGGGCAAGCTGGTGTTGGAAAATGTGAAGTTTGATCTGGTTGAACTGATGTATAACATATGTGGCGGGCAGATGTTGAAAGCGCATGAAAAAGGTTTGCAGTTTACCCTTACGGTTGACAATGTTTTAAAGAATAAAGTTTTTTTTGGTGACCCTACACGTATTACTCAGGTGGTTTTTAATCTGGTTAATAACGCTATAAAATTTACCCCAAAAGGTGATGTGTGGGTTAATGTGGCCTGTCTGGAAGATCGGCATAATAATCTTATCGTTAGGTTTTCTGTAAAAGACACCGGCATAGGCATTCAGGAAAGTAGCCTGAAAAATATATTTGAGCCCTTTACCCAGGAATCATTAGCTACTACACGTGAGTATGAGGGTACCGGTTTGGGTTTGGCCATTGTAAAACGCCTGCTTGAACTACAAGGAACCCACATTGAGGTGATCAGTAAAATTGGTATAGGGTCAGAGTTTTTATTTAATATGGAGCTTTCGGTATCAACAGAAGTGGTTGCCGAAAATGTAGCCAAACAAGCCGAAATAGCCGAGGAAGAGGGCTTACGAAGCATAAAGGTACTTATTGCTGAGGATAATATGGTAAATGTTATGCTGATGAAGAAATTGCTGTTGAAATGGAAAATAATACCCACTATTGCCGAAAATGGTGAACGTGCGGTTGAGTTTATGCAATACGGCAACTTTGATATTATACTGATGGATCTGCAAATGCCGGTGATGAATGGCTTTGATGCCGCCCGGGAAATCAGGAAAATGGCCGACCCTAAAAAGGCCAGGATACCCATCATCGCGCTTACAGCATCGGCACTGGTTGACATAAAGGATAGAGTGTTTAGAGTAGGGATGAACGACTATGTGTCAAAGCCATTTAAACCCGACGAATTGCTGGAAAAAATCCAAAACCTGATAAGCCTTCCTGGGTTAAACAGTTCCGGTATAAGCGGGCATATCCTCTAAAAACAGGTATTTTTTGCTGATGTGATCAATCTGGCAATAATAATGCTGCAAGCCATTACTTACCGCTAATAATGATACCTGGTGCACCATATTATACCGGGCTATCTGGTCAAAAGTTTTCTGATCAATGGTTATTGAAGGGGCCTTACATTCTACAATAAGTATCCTTTTACCTTCGGCATTAAATACAACAATGTCGGTACGTTTTTGAAGGCCGTTAAGTTTCATTCCTCCTTCCAGTTTGATCAGTGCGCGCGGGTAGTTTTTGTGTTTAATAAGATATTGTACAAAATGCTGGCGCACCCATTCTTCGGGGGTAATGATGATGTTTTTCTTTCGGATCTCATCAAATAAGCTGAGCTGGCCGTTATGATCGGTGATCTTAAAAGGGTATGGCGGAAGATTAAGCGGCTGCAGCAGATCCATTCGTTAAATTCAAAAGTCAAAATTCAAAAGTAAAAATTGCAAAGCACTCTTGAACGCCAAAATGAGAAATACTTTTATTCCGCAAAAAAATCAAAAGTAAAAAAGGGCAAGCACAAGGAGAATTAAATTAAAAGGGATTTTTAGCTTTGATTTTTACACTATACCGGTTTTGAATTTTTATTTTTGAATTTTGATATTAAAAGAGATGTCCGCAGCAGAGTTATTGAAAGATCTTAAAAACCGTAAATATAAACCCCTGTATCTGTTGCATGGCGAAGAACCCTATTTTATTGATCTTGTAAGCAATTATATTGAACATAGTCTTCTGCCCGAAGCAGAAAAAGGGTTTAACCAAACCGTGGTATATGGTAAGGATACCGATATGATGACGGTGCTTAACGCTGCCAAGCGCTATCCAATGATGGCCGATTACCAGATTGTATTGGTAAAGGAGGCGCAGGAGATGAAGTGGGGTAAGGATGACGACAGCAAAAAAGGCATCGATCCGGTATTGAGCTATCTTGAAAATCCCTTGCCGAGTACCATTCTGGTATTTTGTTACAAGTACGGAAAATTTGATAAGCGAAAAAAAACATATAAGGCCATCGAAAAAAAAGGGATCATTTTTGAATCGGCCCCTTTATATGATAATAAGATACCTGCCTGGATAGAAGGTTATATTAGCGATAAAGGCTATAAGATCAACTCGCAGGCATCGGCCATGCTTTCGGAATACCTGGGTAATGATCTGTCGAAAATTGCCAATGAGCTCGAAAAACTGATGCTGAATGTGGCTGCCGGCCAGGAGATCACGCTTAAGCATATCCAGGATAATATTGGTATCAGCAAAGAGTATAATGTATTTGAGCTGCAAGCAGCCCTGAGTAAAAAAGATGCCTATAAAGTTAACCAGATCATCAATTATTTTGAGGCTAACCCCAAAGCCAACCCTATTGTACTGGTGCTGGGTAACCTGAATAATTATTTTAGTAAGGTACTGGCCTATCATTACGTGAAAGATAAATCGCAGCAAAACCTGGCCCGCGAATTGGGTGTAAACCCCTTTTTTGTAAAGGATTATGAACAGGCCGGTCGTAATTATAATTATCCAAAAACCATGCAGATCATCAGCTATCTGCGCGAGTATGACCTGAAAAGCAAAGGTGTGGAATCAAATGCCCCGCATGGCGAATTGATGAAAGAACTGATGTTTAAAATTCTTCATTAAATTATAGCTTGTTGTTTTTAGCAGGGTTTAAACACGTAACATTTTTGTTAGGTGTATCAGTTGAATGTTGTTGCACGTAGTGATCAGAATTTGATCAAAAAGGGGCTTTAAAGTGGCTTCCGTGAAGTTTAGATATCACCAAATTATCTCCAGAAGAAAGTGATGTACCTGATTGTAAATAATCTTTTACAATCGGTTGCGGCGCAACGCGTAAGTTATTTTATAAGTTCACGTTCAGAAAGTGTCCTGCAAGACTTTCGCAGAATGGTGTTTAACTTAATTAACTGCTATGATACTTTTATTTTGCGGCCTTTCAGGAGCCGGCAAAACAACATTGGCAAAAAATGTTGCTGCCGAATTAACAGAGCTTGGAATAAAGATCGAAATTATTGATGGCGATGAATATCGACAGGAAATCTGTAGAGATCTTGGATTTTCAAGAGCCGACAGGAGTGAAAATATCAGGCGACTGGGATTTGTAGCCAGCCGTTTCTCAGCACAGGGTATTGTTACCATTATCAGCGCTATAAACCCGTATGACGATGTAAGGCGCGAATTGGTTGACAGGTATGAGGATGTAAATATAGTGCATGTTGATTGCCCGGTTAATAAACTCATCAGCCGCGATACTAAGGGCCTTTACCAAAGAGCGCTTTTGCCCGAAGGGCACCCCAACAAATTGCAGAACTTAACAGGTATCAATGATAGGTTTGATGTACCGTATGATGCGGATCTTTATATCAATACCAGCGAGAACTCTGTACAGCAAAGCACATCTTTGCTGGTTTATTTCATACTTAACAATCTTTATGCTTCGGAGAAAATTCCCAATAAAATGACAGATAATTTTTAAGCTACCCCTGCTTAAGTATTTTAAAACGATCGTCCTTTTATAAATTATGCAAAAACGAACTCTTATCATCGCCGGAATGCACCGTTCCGGTACCTCGCTCATCTCAAACTGGCTTACCAAATGTGGTTTGCAACTTGGTGAAAAACTACTTGGCCCCGGCTGGGGAAACGAAGATGGCCATTTTGAAGATGTGGAATTTTTAAAAATGCATGAAGAAGTTCTGAGCAGTAACAATCTGCCTCCTTCTGGTTTAACCGACTTACAAATTGATGGTTTCTCTATATATGAAAAAGAGAAACTGAAAAGTATTATTAAAATTAAACAGCAATTGTATGATCAGTGGGGGTGGAAAGACCCACGCACATGTTTGTTTCTGGATGTTTACCAGGAGCTGTTGCCCGATGCCTGCTATCTGATCATCCTGCGCGATTATCAATCAGTGGTGAGCTCATTATTGCGCCGGGAGTTTAAGTCTTTGGATAAAAAATACATGAGTCGTAAATATTTATCCAGATTGGTTTGGGAAAAGATCAGGAGACAGCGCAGACTATTAAAATTCTATAACGAGTATACTTCAAAGTTTTTAAAAGTATGGATAGCCTATAACCAGGATATTTTAAATTGTATCAAAAAATTAAACAACGATTCTTTCGTGGTGGTTAACTATTCCATGTTAAATAAAGAGGATACCAGGCTTTTTTCATTTCTTGAGAATAACTGGAACTTTTCATTAAAATATTTCAGGTTTAAAGATGTATTTAAAGAAAATCAGATAGGTGAGGATATTAACATTGATATGCACATTACTGATAGAGGGCTTATTGAAACCGCAAACCGCCTGCAGGACGAATTAAAAAGTTATATGCAGTTTTCATAAAGAGTGTTTAATCTTTAAAAAACACAATACGGTTTACCGACCATTTCCAGGTTTGTAATATTTCAGCATTAGTTAAGTGGCATACGTCCTTTAAAACAGTTATGGATTCAATACCAAAAAATACGCTCAATGAATTAACCATATGATCAAACGCATCTGGAGTTAATGTTGATTGTAAAGGTTTAAGTGCTTCCCTGATCAGGATGATCCTCCGCCCGGCTCTGGATGGGGTTTCCTTTCGGATAACTGATTCGCCAATGATGGAGCTTAAAAAAAGGCGAAATTCGATTTCATTATTAGTGAATAAATTAAAGTGGTAGTCAATCAACCGGTCTAATCTTCCGTTCAGATCGGAATTACTTAAATCTGCAAAGAGATCATCATTTGTTTTTGCCTTAAGCTGCAAAGATGCTTCACGCTTTAAAGCCTCCGAACTTGAAAAGTATCTGTAGGCCGTGGCTTTTGAAATTCCGGCTTCGCGGGCCACCATATCAACACTTATCTCGATACGTTGCTTTAATAGTTCATTTGCTTTTGAAAGAAGAACCTCGCGGGTTTTCATTTTCTGACTAACTCGCCCTTTGTCTAATGATAGTTTGCTCATTATGATACTTTTTTCTCATAAAATTTCTTATTCAAATTAAAATTAATACTTTTGTGAGACATTGGTGTCATAAAATAGTGTAGTATGGCAAATAAATTGAAAATCAGGGGTATTGATTTGACTTATGAAGATCTGGGTACCGGTGATGTTATTGTATTTATACATGGGCAGCCTTTTAACCGGAGCATGTGGAATTATCAATCGCAGGTATTTAGTAAATTAAACCGGCTCATTATTCCTGATCTGAGGGGGTATGGCGAAAGCGTTACCACAGAACCGATAGTGCTTTTAGATGAGCTTGCTCTCGATATTATTTATCTGCTGGATGAACTGGCTGTCCAAAAAGCTGTATTTGTGGGGTTATCAATGGGCGGGCGGGTGGCTTTGGAGATATACAGGCTTGCCCCGCATTTAATGAAGGGGTTGGTACTGGCGGATACTGATGCAAGAGCCGAAAATGCCTCCAGTTATTTAAGCCGGAAGCAACTTGCAAAAAGCCTGCTAAATTATGGTATGGAAAAGTATACCGCCGAAAACATAGGGCATTATCTTTGCCAAAATACTTTTAATATTAAACGAGAAGTGTTAGATCATCTTCGCCATATGATGATCACTACGGATGCTGCCGGTGCTGCAGCTGTTCAATTTGGCCGTGCCGAAAGAAGGGATCATACGGAGATTCTTTTAAATATCGACTTCCCAACATTGATCATTGTTGGCGATCAAGATGTATTTACGCCTGTAACCACTGCCGAGCATATGCAAACCCGCATGAAAGGAGCCGAACTTGCGGTTATAAAAGATGCAGGCCATATACCCAATATGGAGCAGCCTGAACAGTTTAATCAATTGTTAAAGAATTATCTGGATAAGGTTTAATTGGATAATAGTCTTTGTAGGGGGGAGAAAAAGCTACTGCTCATTTATCCAGGCTTCGGCTGTTATTACATCGGCAAAAAACTTAATAGTTATCTTATCTGGAAGGGTATTCACACTTTTGCGAGCCGATAATTGACTGAATATACTGGGCGAATTAACCCATGCAAAATATCTTAAACCGGCTTTCTGCATAGCCGGGAACCATTCCTGGGCAACCCAGTCAATAGCTTCAGACCAATTGCCCAGCACATGAATATTATTATTAAGTATTTTGTAAACATTGTTTTTTGCCATCATGGTTAACATACGTTGACAGCTGCGGTGTACCGACTCCGGGTTTTGAAAACCGGTCCAGTCGGCATCAATACGGGAGTGAACGCTATTGTAGCTAAGCGTAATGGCGCTGTCATGATAGTACAGATCTCCCTGTATAATAGGGGCCTGTTTAGGAATCTGATGCGTTAGCAGTCTGAAAAAAAAGGTAGAACCCTCACCAGGTATGCTTTCAATCCAAAAACTGCCATTGTGCCTTTTCAAGATTTCGGCTGAAATAAATAGCCCCAGGCCCAGGCCTTCAAAACGCATCGCGGTATTATCTACACGGTAATACCGTTCAAACAGCCGGCTCAGGTTTTTTTCTTCAATACCAATACCAAAATCCTGAACGGATACGATCAGGCTGTTATCATCATGTAGTACGCAGCTAACGATTACCTTATTTGCTTCAGGGGAATATTTGATGGCATTGGTCAGCAGGTTATTTACCACTTGTTCCAGTCTAAAACGGTCGCCGGTATAGATTATATTTTCCGTGCTTTTCAGCATTATCTGATGAGATGAGGTGGTATGCTGAACGCTATCAATGGTGTCTTTGAGCATTTCATGGAAATTGAAGCTTTCCATATTGTAATCCATCTTTCCGGCGTTGATGCGTGACACATCCAGCAGATCGCTGATCAGTTTTTCGAGGCGCAGTACATGCGCGGCCGATTTTTGGATAAGATCATTAAGCTTTTGGGGATCATTGATACGCATCATGAGCTGATTAAAGGCTTTGATGCTGGTAAGTGGTGTTTTTAGTTCATGACTGGCAATAGATAAAAACTCATCCTTTTTTTGCTCATTGGTTTTTTGGATATCAATGTTGGTATTGGTACCCAGCCATAATTTGATCTCTCCATTTTCAATAAGGGGTACTGCCCTGGCCAAGTGCCAGCGGTATTGCCCATCCTGAAATTTTAAACGAAACTCCACCAGGTACTCATGCCCCGTTCTAAGGGCCGTAAGCCATTTCTTTAAACACGTTTGCTGATCATCCGGGTGTATAAAAGTTTGCCAGCCCTGGCTAATGATATCTTCAGCATTTCGCCCAAAATCATCACAGATCACCTCATTTACATAATCAAGTTTGCCATTGGGGCGGGCTGTCCATACTTGTTGTGGTATGGCATTTAATAAAAAGCGGAAACGTTCTTCATTTTCCTTTTCCTTTTGCCTCACCAGCACGGCTTCGGTAACTTCAAAGGCGAAAACCATAATACCGTCTACTTTATCGGCAGCATCATACCTGGCCTGATAAATAAATGTAAAATAACGATCTTCCACCGGACCGTTGACCTCACGTGCCATAGGAACCAGAAGTTCCTTGCCCTCAAAGGTGTTACCGGTTTTATATACATTTTTTAAAATATCGTATATAAGGTGATCTTTAAGTTCTGGTAATGCTTCAAATAGCGGTTTCCCGGTAAGTTGACGTCCCGGAAAGAGCTTTTGATAAGGAGGGTTAACCAATTCAAATACAAAATTGGGGCCGTCGAGTATGCAAATGCCGGCAGGGGCCTGCATAAAGAATCTTTTCAGGCGTTCGGTTTGACCAGAAGCTTCTGATTGCGCGGTTAGCAACTCAAGAGTGCGTAACTCAACCCTGCTTTCTAATTCGTTATTTAATTTAAGCAGGTTTTGCTGAGTCTGAAACAGTTCTTCGTTTGTGGTGCTCAACTCTTCATTGGCCGATTGTATCTCTTCGCTGGTAACCTGTATTTCTTCGTTAGCGTGGGCCAGCCCCTCATTAAGGGCTAATAGTTCATTACTGGTTTGCTCCAGACGTTTTCTGGCCATAACCAATTCGGTTATATCATATTTGAAACTTAAAACGCCGGTTATGTTATCCTTTTCATCGCGGATAGCCTGGTAAATAAAATTAAAATAATGATCCTCTGGTGGCCCGCCAATTTCGCTAACCAGTGGTACACAGATCTCGTTACCGATATAGGTTTCACCCGTTTTATATACTTGTTGAAGTGCATCCCAAACAGGGAGGGCAGCTATCTCAGGCATAGCCATAAGCAAGGGCCTGCCCAATATTTTACGTCCCGGGAAAAATTCTTTTTCGTATAGTGGATTTATAAATTCATATACAAGATCGGGCCCCGTAAAAATGGCAATTTGGGCGGGGATCTCGTCAAATAGATTCTCCATTTGTTTGCTTAACTGACCCGCCTTGGCTGCTGCCTCCTTCTCTTTTTTCACGCTGGCAATCAGATTCCGTTCGGCGATAACTTTCTCGGTAACATCCTGGGTATGGTGTATAATGTAGCAGATATCGCCATCAGGGTCAAGTACAGGGGTGTGCGCGGTATCCCAATAACGCTCCTGTAATTTACCTTCATGATCAGGTGTATCAAAACGTGTTATGGGCAACTGATGGGGTTTATTGGTTTCCAATACCTGCTCCAATGAAAAAACTATACCTCCCTCGTCTGTTGCCCAATCTGGTTTTTTGGGGAAAACATCATACAGGTGTTTTTCGAGGAGCTCGGCTCTCATTTTACCTGTTAATTGCAAATAAGCGTTGCTGGCAGTAAGTATGTACAGTTCCTTTGAAAGAATAAGATAAGGGTGAGGTAAGGTCTCAAAAACCCTTAACATTTCTGGTGGCAAGGCGGAACTGTGTTTAATGGGCATGGGTAATACAAAGTGAACAAAAGCAAGATTACTAAACCTAAGGTAATTATTAAAATATTATCTTATAAGAAAATGTTTTGATGCAAAATAAATTTAAATGCTACATCTGTATTAAGTAGCATATCCAGGTTTACAATCGGGGAACAAAAAATTGATCTGTAGGTTCAAAATCCTTAACTTTAATTATGATATATGATTACCTGGAAAGCGTTAAAAAACAGTTTGCCTATTATAAAATACTGGGCGAAAAAACATTCGCGCAATTAACTGATGAACAGTTGAACTGGCAATATAATGCGGAATCAAACAGCATTGCCATGATTGTTAATCATTTGTCGGGAAACATGCTTTCCAGGTGGACGGATATTTTTAATACAGACGGCGAAAAGGAATGGCGTAACCGCGAGGCTGAATTTGTCACTACAAATCCGGGGCGTGATGAACTTTTAGAACGGTGGAACAGGGGCTGGGAATGCCTTTTGAGCACCCTTGAACAATTAACTGCCGATGATCTGGAAAGGATCATTTACATTCGCAATATGGGGCATACGGTTGCCGAGGCCATTAACCGGCAACTCGCACATTATCCGTACCATGTGGGGCAAATTGTTTTTATTGGTAAGATGCTTTGTGATGAAAAATGGAGTTCATTGTCTATCCCTAAAGGAAAATCTGACGCCTACAACGCTGATAAATTTGCTAAAGAGAAACATAGGGAGCACTTTACTGATGAGTTCCGGGAGGATAAAAATTAAACTATTAATTGGGTTTACGAACAACAAATGTTTTGGCTATCTGGTCATGCCAGCATTGCTGCATGGGGCTCCATATACAAGCTAAAAAGCCAATACCACATAGCAAGCTTGATATTAATTTACTTAGATTACGTTGCAGTGCCTGGCTAAAAGTTAAGCGCTGCCCGTTAATATCAACAACCGCCATTTTGCAAATTACTTTACCTATGCTGCCCTGTAGTTTCGTGGATTCAAAAATTGAATGGTAAACCATAAAAATAGCGGCGAATAATAGATTGGTTAATAATTTGGTGGAGGATGTTTCTTCTGTGTTCATATTAATTGCATTTACACCTCCTCCCCAGACAAGTTTTATCAGGCCAAACATACCACCGACTATCGCAGCGGCTACTACTACCATTACATTATCAATTATATAAGCCAGCAACCTCCAGCCAAAATTAGCCACATTGTTTACCGTAGGTACATGCACGCCAATTGATTTAAAATATTCATCAAACTCCGGGAGCTCGGCAGCTTCCTGCCAATCGGTAGCCAAAGGTGATAGCACCAGTTCGGTGGCACTCACTTGCATATCCATTAATTCGGTATGGCTGTAGGGGCCGTGTTTTTCGTTGTCTCTTAAAATGTAGTATTCATTGATCATGATATGCAGGTTTGAGGTATTGAAAAATAAAGAAAATATCTGTTCAGCGCAACAAAAAAATGAATAAAAACAAGATTGCTAAGTTTAAAGTAATTGTTAACTATTACCTTGTAAGAAAATGGTTTGATTTACAATGGATGTTTATTTGGGTTAGCGCCGGAATAAGTGAGGCCGGTATAATGTGTAACAATGGCTGTATCGTTAAATCTAAAACATCATACAAGTTAATCAATGAAATATAACATCTTTTATGGCGTCATTTTATTTGTAGCCTTAATAGCTTTTGGTTATTCGACCAGTGCGCAACAGATAAGGCTTAAAGCGGGAGAGCAGAATATTGTTACCTCCGATGGTATTAAACTGGCGGTCAAGGTAGCGGGCAAAGGGCCGGTATGTATATACATCCATGGCGGTCCAGGGCAGGATTATTTGTCGTTCGAAGAAATGGGAGGCTCCAATCTTGAAAAAAGGCTCACCATGGTTTACCTCGACCAGCGGGGCTCAGGCCATTCTCAAAATGCGAAAGATTATAGTTTGAGCCGCTTGGTTGATGATATTGAAGAAACCAGGAAACAATTGGGAGCCGATAAAATTTACCTGCTAAGCCATTCATTTGGTGGGGTGTTGGCCGTTAACTATGCTCAAAAATATCAGGGGCATGTATCCGGATTAATATTAGCTAATTCTACACTCCACTTTTTTAATAACAGCTCATTAAGAGAACAGATCATGTATTCTTATCGCCTGCTGCATAAGGATACGACAATTACCAATGATAATACACAGGAACTGTTGCAGCAAAATTCTCTTGTAAGAAAAAAGTTAAACAAAGTACACCTCGGGTATAAGTTATTGGCAGATAGCATAAATACTATCGAAAAAATGGATAGCATAGAATCGAACTATAAACGTACTTCTGATTTTGGTTATGCCGTTATCGCCCATCTGATAGATACGACCAAACAAAACCGCTATCCGGAGTACTGGAAAGATTATGCTCCTATCAGCAGTCAGATCCATGTACCTGTACTGGTTATTACCGGCACACGCGATTACGCCATCGGAACCGCACATTATAAAACTTTCAGGTTCCCCAATCAGCACGTAGTGAAGCTGGATGGATCACATATGCTTTATTATGAAAAGAATGCCGCTTTTACGGCTACTGTATTTCGATTCATAGATAAACAGGACAGGTAGTTTAGGCGTGATGTACCGGTTTTTCCGGGAACAAAAAAGTCTTACAACAATTGTTATAAGACTTATGATAAAGGTTTAAGGTGGGAAAATCTTTAAAAATTATAACCCCGTTGTTTTACACGTTCATGAATCAGCGCGCCGGCATCGGCATCGAGTAAGATTTCGCAGTTGGGGTGCAGTTGTACCACCGAGGCAGGTATATCGGTAGTTACCGGACCTAAAATTGCCTGTTCAATGATTTCGGCTTTATGAGCGCCTTTGGCTATCAATATCAGTTTGCGGGTATGCATAATGTTTTTCACACCACGGGTCAGGCCGCCCAATACAATATGTTCTGGTACTTGTGTCTCGCGGCGTACACGGGCTTCAAAGTCAGGATCCATAGGCGATACCCATGTCTCGCTTTCAAAAGGCGTACCGGGCTGGTTAATGCCGATGTGGCCGTTACTACCAATACCCAGCATTTGCAGATCGGCGCCACCGCGTTCGGCCAGGCGTTTTTCAAAAAGCAGGCTTTCGGCCTCAAAATCATCGCTCAGTGTAGGAGGCATAATGAAATTCTCGTCGGGTATACCCAAGGGACCTGCTATTTGGTTCAATATCATGGTATAGCAGCTGCCCGAGTATTCCCTTGGCAGGTTGGTGAGCTCATCCACATTAAAAAGCGTAATGCGAGATACATCAAAGGGATATTGCGTATAGATATCAGACACTATGCGGTGCATGTCGATAGTGGTTTGCCCGGTTGAAAGACCTATTACAGCCGTGGGTTTCTCCAGCATTTGACCAATAATGCGCCAGGCCGCGGTTTCGTTAAATTCTTTTTCGTTTTTGGTTATTGTGATTTTCATCTTATTATTTTGCCTTTACAGGTGTTTTAATTCTTCCTCAAAAAACGCGTCAATAGCTATAATAGCGCTCGTTTCATCCTCCCCGTCAATAATAATGGAGATGGTTTCGCCGCCTTTGATGCCCAGGGAAAGGATGTTCATGAGGCTGCTTAATTTTACCGTACGATCACCCTTTTTTATGCTGATGAGTGAGCTGTAGTTTTTAGTTAGTTTTACCAGGTTGGTTGCTGGCCGGGCATGTATGCCTTCGGCTGCGGTAATGATATAGTCTTTTGTTATCATAGAGTTATCTCCTGTAAATAAGCTGTGATGGCTGTTGAACTATCCATCTCCATTATATGGCTATGTATCTGTTTGGCTTTTGTCAGATCACTGTGGATAATGATGTTCTTGATTTCGGGAATAGCTGCCGCACTCATGGAAAATTCGGTAAGTCCCATGCCCAATAATAAAAGGGTTGCTTTAGGATCTGATGCCAGCTCGCCGCACATACCTACTTCCACATTATTTTTATGACCCTGATCGATCACATAAGCAATAAGCCGAAGCACCCCGGGATTGTAGGGATCATACAGCTCTTTGATCTGCTCGTTCATGCGGTCGACGGCCAGCGTGTACTGACAAAGGTCATTGGTGCCGATGCTAAAAAAGTCCACTTCTTTAGCGAGCAGATCGGCAGTGATTGCAGCTGATGGGATCTCGATCATAATACCTACGGGGATATTTTTATCGAAGGTGATACCCGCTTTAGATAACTCATCTTTGGCTTGTTGCAATATGACTTTGGCAGCCCTTACTTCCTGTATATTGGAGATCATCGGAAACATGATCTTTAACCGGCCAAACGTGCTGGCCCGTAATATGGCTTTTAACTGCACGATAAAAATATCCGGACGGTCCAGACAGATGCGAATGGCCCTGTAACCCAAGAAAGGGTTTTGTTCTGCCGGGAAATTAAAATAGGGGAGTTGTTTGTCGCCGCCAATATCCAACGTGCGTACAATAACAGGTTTGCCTTTGGCTTTTAGGGCAACGGCTTTATAAAATTCAAATTGCTCTTCTTCGTCGGGTAAAGCATCTCGACCCATAAAAAGCAGTTCGGTACGCAATAATCCGGAGCCTTCAGCGCCAAAACCGATGGCCTGTTCCATATCATTTGCATCGCCTATATTGGCAAATAGTTTAATATTGATACCATCGGTAGTTGTCGCAGGTGTATCTTTTAACGACCGGAGTAAATTGTTCTGTGCCTGCCAGTTGTCTTGTTTTATGCGGTATTGGTCAATTGTATTCTGATCAGGATTGATGATAATAGCCCCGCTTTGTCCGTCGAGGATTAAAAGATCTCCATCTTTGATCTCCGTTAAGGTTATACCGCATCCCACAATGGCCGGGACGCCGCGCGATCTGGCAATAATAGCTGCATGTGATGTACGACCACCTACTTGTGTGACAAAGCCGGCAACATGCGTAGTATCCATGCTGATGGTATCCGAAGGCGTAAGGTCTTCGGCAATAATGATGGTATCCGCTTCGTAGGTTGTAGTAGTGTCTGGAATTGATGAGTTTAAGTTTCTGAGCAGGCGATCACCAATATCCTGAACATCGGCAGCACGCGTGCTCAGGTATTCATCCTCCATATTTGTGAAAAGTTGAACCGCGTCTGCGATCACCTCAATCACCGCGTCATTGGCATTCTTCTTTTCTTTGGATATTTTTTCGGTTACGTCCTCGCTGATCTGTGGATCTGTTAAGAGCTCAATATGCGTTTCCAGAATTTCCAGGCCTTCTTTTCCCTGAGATTGATCGTAACTGTTGATCATAGTTTCAACGTCTTGAACTGAAAGAGCTACAGCATTGTTGAACTTTTCTATCTCGATAGTAATATCAGCATCATTCGCTAATACAACACCCGACAAGGCCGCTTCCTGCTTTTTTAGTAAGCTGGCTTTGCCAATGGTAATTCCGGGAGATACGCCTATGCCATTGATCGTCATACAAACAAATGGATTATACTGCCTGCAAAACCTAATACCAGTAGGCCCAGTAGCAGCCAGGTAGTTTTAACCTGTTTTTTTACAAAATAATATACCAGGAAGGTAAGCCCTAACGGTATCATAGCTGGTACTATTTGATCCAGGATGCCCTGTACGCCAACGGCCGATGATGACGAACCAATATTCAGCGGTGTTTTGATATTCATGAGTGTGGCAGGCATAGCGCCTACTACCATGAGGCCCAGTATAGCTGCGCCGGAGGTAAGCTTATCCATTACGTTACCTTTGCTCAGGTTCTGCAAAAATTTGGTGCCTGCATTGTAGCCTATAAAAGTGAGGTTATAGCGCAGCAGCAGATGTGGTACATTGAATATGATCAAGAAAAGCAGAGGGCCTAATATATTCCCCTTGATAGCCAACGAGGTACCCACGCCCGCGGCGATCACCTTAAAAGTTCCCCAAAATAAGGAGTCGAACACACCGGCCAGTGGTCCCATGAGTCCCAATTTTACTGAGCTGATAGATTCTTCATCAAAATCTTTATCTAGTGCGTTTTGCTCTTCCATGGCGGCCGTAATGCCGATGATGAGCGTAGAGCCATAAGGACTGGTATTGAACAACCGCAAATGCCTTTTAAGCGCGGCGGTCATACTTTCTTTAGTATGATATAATTTTTTCAATACCGGGATAATCGCAAAGGCAAAGCCGGTATTTTGCCAGGTTTCAAAATTGAAGTTAGCCTCGAGGGCAAGTGATCTTAAAAACAGTTTTCTTAAAGTGCCCTTGCTTAGTTGATGCTGTGGTTCTGTGGGTATTGTTTCTGCAGGTGTATCGTCAAAATCAAAATCATCATCAGTAGAGGCAGCAGCGGGTTTGGGTGCATCCTGTGTTACGATCAATGCGATGATCACCCCTAAGCCTCCAATAGCGATAATGGGCAATTTTAAATAAGCAGCCAGCATAAACCCAAGGAAAAAGTAAGGGGCAACTCTTTTGTTGAACATCAGGTTCATGAGCAGGGCAAAACCCAGCGCGGGCAGCATATTCCCGGCTACCTGCAGGCCCGATTGTACCCAGGCCGGGATCAGATCAAGGAATGATTTGATGGCTGTTGAACCCAATTCCAAAGCCACAAAAATAATGATGCCCATGAGTAAGGGTTTTAATAGCCCCGATAGGATATGCAGTCGCTGGATTCCTTTATAATCGCCGGCCTCGGCATATTGATTGAATTTTTTATTGAATACCGCCCGGAAAACGAACAAGCCACTGATCACCATTTCTGAGAGGATAGAGATAGGCACCGCCAATGCCAGCGCAATAGCAGGCCCTTTGTGCGACATGATGGCGAAAGCTGTTCCCAACACACCTCCGGTAATAATATCTGGTGGAATAGCCGCGCCGACTTTAATATTTCCCATAAAGATCAACTCCAGGGTAGCACCTATCATAACACCCTGCGTAACATCGCCCAGCACTAAACCCACCAATGGCCCCAGGATCAGCGGGCGACTTAACAGCGTAGTGCCCAAAAAATCCTCAAAGTGCCCAAAAACGGCTATAAGTGTGAGTAACAGATAGGTGGCCAGCATCTTAAATCAGGGTTTCTATCGGGGTTTTGTTATCAGTTGGTACCTGCCTTGCTTCCAATTCGATGCCTTTGGCTAACAGATCGCGGATAATGGCTACATCATCATCAGTAACCGCCAATGCCTTGGCTATGGAACGCGCGCCTTCTTTGGTGCGGATGCCACCAAAGTTGATGCTCCTGATCTCACTTACACCGGCGACCAATGTAGCGGCATCTTTTACAGAATTCACCAGTACCAGTATTTTCATGTTCTGCCCGCGTGGGTCGTTCAAAAATGTGATGGCGTCGGTTAGTGTTTTGATCAGTAATTTGGCCGAGGCTGGTTTAGCCAGGCCCAGGGTCATTTTTAAAAATTCGTCGGTGGCGGCCTTATCGTTGGCTACCAGCAGGCAATCGGCGCCCAGGGCGGGTGTCCAGGTCATGGCCACCTGTCCGTGTACCAGTCTGTCGTCTATGCGGGTTAGCTTAATCATTTTGTTGTGTTATCAGTTTGTTTACATAAATCATTTGCTCTTTACCATCGATAATGGCTGTTTCTATTATCTCGGTAACCGGTGTGCCAGCATCGCCCATAATAACTTCAATTAGCAAGGGCAGGTTAAAGCCGGATACGATATGCACATTGTTTTTCAATGCTTCGCGTATCATGATGTTGTTTACGCTGCCACCCAAAAGATCGGTAAATATTACCAGTTCATCATCAGCTGTAATATGCGTTAACACAGTAGCCAGTTCATCTTCTACGCTGATATGATCATCCAGGTAAGCCTGGATCAGGAATACGTTATCGGTTTCGCCAATGATCATATCCAATGACGATTTTATTCCTTTGGCAAAAGCCCCGTGCGTAGCAATTAAGAATTTTCTCATTTGTATCTATATTCAAATCTCATTGATCTTTTGCGATTTGTAGGGCCAGTAAATCAAAAATTTTAAAAGAAATAAGCCATGCGACAGTATGCTTATCCAGGTTATAACACTTTGCAAGTATGCTATAAAGTTAAACCATTTTATAGTTTTGATGCACTACATTACCACTACTGCGATCTGAAAATGATGATATTAACAGGGTTTAAAGGAAGAAAAACGCATAGTGCCGGTACTACAGAAAAAATGCAGAGCAACAGAGACAGAGAGTGAGCCAGATTCGTCTTCCGATCTTTTGTAACTAATTTGATATAATATCTTGTTGGCAATATTGGTAGTGGTGATGTAGTGTTGGTAAAATAGCAGTTGGGGAAACTAATATCGAGCTTTGTTCTGGCTGATCAATGCTGCTTTATACCCTGTTACATTCAATTACCAATTGTGATACCTTATCTAAAATTAACACCAACCGTGAAGAAGTTCTTTTTATTGACGCTTTTTATACCATTAATTTATCATTGCGGCTTTGCCCAGGCCCCGGATGCTCCGTTTGGGGCTGCCAGGTCATTTTATCAGCAACGTTTGGATGATAAAGAAGCTGTTTATTTTACGCCTGATAAATACCCGGTTAAGGCCGATGGTAAAACTGATGTCTCCGATGCGCTGCAGCAGGCTATTAAAGACCTGAAGGATAAAAATAATTTCGGCGTGCTGTTTATCCCCGAAGGGAAATACCTCATCAGTAAAACCATATTTGTACCCCGGGCGGTACGACTGATCGGCTATGGCAAAACCCGCCCGGTAATTATCCTGGCCAAAAACTCACCGGGATTTCAGGTGGCAGATACTACGGATAAAGGCAAGGCCAAATATATGTTTTGGTTTGTAAATAATATATCCAAACCCGGTGAAGAGATATCAGACGCTGGAGCCTCTACCTTTTATAGCGCCCTATCCAACATCAACCTTAAAATTGAAGATGGCAACCCGGTAGCTGTGGCTTTGCGCACGCATTATGCGCAGCACAGTTTTATAGCTCATGCCGATATTGACGCAGGTAAAGGTAAGGCTGGGATGTTTGATGTAGGCAATGAAATGGAAGATGTACGCTTTTTTAACGGCGATTACGGTATCCTGACCACCAAACCGTCACCAGGCTGGCAGTTTATGATGGTGGATACCTATTTTGAAGGGCAGCGTAAGGCTGCCATCAGCACACAGGAAGCCGGATTAACCATTGTACGAATGCAGGTAAAGAATGTGCCTACGGTGATCGAGATCCATCCTAATTATCATGAAAAGTTGTTTGTGGAAGATAGCCGGTTTGATCATGTGAGCGGTCCGGCTGTGGTGATTAGTAACGAGGATAATGCTTTTAACCAGATCAGTCTGCGTAATGTGGACTGCCGCGATGTAAAGACACTGGCCAGCTATCGCCGCAGCAAAACAACAACCGCTGGCCAGGGCGCTATCTACAAAGTGAAAAATTTTATATACGGTTTGCAGATGGATAACCTGACCGCCGACCCGGTGTATAAAACCATAAAAGAGATACAACCACTGCAATCTTTCCCACCGCCGGCCAAAAAGGATATCCCTGATTTCCCAGCGATAAGTACCTGGGCCAATCTGCAAACGCTGGGTGCCAAAGGTGACGGCGAAACGGACGATACCAAAACCATACAAGATGCCATTGACAAATATCCAGCTATTTATGTGCCATCAGGAAGATATCGCATCACCGAAACTTTAAAGCTAAAACCGAATACGGTGCTGATAGGGTTGAATCCCATCGCTACACAGATTATATTGAAAGATAATACACAAGCTTTCGGCGGTTTCGGCGGACCTGTGCCGATGATCGAAACCGGTAAAGGCAGCAACAATATTCTCACCGGGATCGGTTTATCATCGGGGCGAATCAATCCGCGGACAGTGGCCTGTAAATGGATGGCCGGCGAAAACTCCTACCTGAACGACGTGAAATTTTTAGGAGGTCATGGGGGGATGAATAAACCTGGTGAACAGGCTGGCCCTGGTTTATATCGCGGTAACGACAGCGATATGTGGGACAGCCAATACTGGAGCCTTTGGATAACCGACGGGGGCGGCGGCACATTTAAAAATATCTGGAGTGCCAATACCTACGCTACGGCCGGGGCTTATGTTTCCAATACCAGCACACCAGGACGTATTTATGCGCTATCGGTAGAGCACCATGTACGCAACGAAGTCCGTTTTAACAAAGTAAGCAACTGGAAGGTATACGCCCTGCAGCTGGAAGAAGAAAGCCGCGAAAGCACCGAATGCCAGCCGTTGGAACTGGAAAATTGTACCGACATAACCTTCGCGAATTTGTATATGTTCCGGGTTATCCGGGTGATCAAACCTTATCCATATTCTATCCGCAGCTGGAATAATAAAAATGTGGAATTGTTGAATGTGCATAACTACAGCCAGATCAAATACACCACTACCGATCCGCTGTATGATGTCGGTACCAATACTACGGTGCGTCCATGGGAATTTACACGCCTGGTCATCAATAGTACCACAACAACCAACGAACAACCCGTTCAGGGCAATGTGCAAAAACTGGCGTCGGGTTTTGAGTTTGCCAATAGTCTTTGTGCCGACAGCAAGGGCAACGTTTACTTTAGTGAAGCCAGGATGAGGCGTATTTATAAATGGGATGCGAATACCAAAACTATCAGTTTACTTGCCGATTATCCCTGGGAACCACTTTCGCTGGCCTGCGATAAAAATGATAACCTGCTGGTGGTATTTAAGTATACCCCTAAGCCCGGTTACCTGATTGATGGCAAGCCCGAAGAATTTAAAAATCCGGCTGATGCATCAGGTACATCTTTTAGCGGCTGGGGTAACTCAGGCTTTGGCAGTTTGGTTTATTCAGTAAATACAGGTAATCCGGATGAGAGTATTCAATTGTTGCAGAAAGAGGCCATGCCAACCGGCAAAATTATATACCAGGCGCTTTACCCGGCGCATCGCTGGCGTGATTATCATGATTTTAATACGGTATCTGTTAATAAAGCAGCCGAATGCTGGGTAGCGCCGGATGGAGTTACCATTATCCCTGTGGTATATGATTTGGCCCGCTCCAGTGCCCTGGTTGCCGCCTATCCCGGTAAACCGGTTTATACTACGGATGAATATGATAAACGTACAGTACAGCTCAATGTAAGTAATGAAGGCTACCTGAGCGAACTGAAATATTTTGCCGAACGGGGTGAATTTGATTCGGCAGTTGACGCAAAGGGGCATGTATATATTGCCGATGGACAGGTGTATATTTATGACAGCACCGGCAAACAGATAGGTGTGATCAAAGTGCCTGAACGCCCTACATCGCTTGTTTTTACTAAGAATGGAAAAACTTTGTACGTTACCGGGCATAATGCGCTGTATTCCATTGCCATAAATTGATAAATTTATATAACCCTAATACCCCAATCTATGAATAAAACAACATACCGTTTCCTGATCTCTCTACTGGTTCTGTTCCCAATCATAACCTTTGCGCAGCGAGTTAAAGTGGTAACCAACCAGGTAGGTTATGAAGATACCAAAGCTAAAAAGGCTGTTGTGGTGACAGACAAAGCCTATGCCATCACCACATTTCAATTGGTGGACGCGGACGGCAAAGTTGTATTTTCTGGCAAGCCAGTATACAACGGTAACGTAAAGGGATGGAAAAACAGGGAGTTCTACACGCTTGATTTTAGTGGTTTTGCTACTGCGGGCACCTATCAGGTGCAGATCAGTTTATCCGGTAAAAAGATAAGTTCCTACCCGTTTAAAATTGGGAAGAACGTGTTGGAGCAGGCTACACTATCTGATATAGTATATTACTTTAAAGGACAGCGTGCTGCTGGCGAAATAGATAAGGCCGATCATCATTTGCTGCTGGCTGGCAGAACTAAGGATACCATTGATGCCCATGGTGGCTGGTATGATGCCACGGGCGATTACGGCAAACATTTTTCGCATCTGTCATTCTCCAATTATTTCAATCCGCAACAGATACCATTGGTGGTATGGAGTCTGCTGAAAACCAAAGAGATCCTCGATAAAAAAACAACGACTGATTTCAGGCAGATCAACCGCCGTATTTTGGATGAAGCGACTTATGGCGCCGATTACCTGGTACGGATGCAAGTCAAAAACGGTTCTTTTTATCGGTCGGTATCGGCTCCCGGTCCGGGCAAGCTGGCCAAGGACAGGGTGATCCGGGCCGAAGATGCTTCTTATCGCATCAAACAAACCAAAGATCAGCCATTTAGTAACAGTGCCGAAAATAAGGACTGGCACCGATACCAAACCAGCTACCGATCGGGTGGGGGTATGGCCATTGCCGCTTTGGCCATGGCATCAACCATCAAAGTAAACGGCGATTTTACCAGCGAACAATACTTACAGGCTGCCGAAAACGCCTTCCAATTCCTGGAAACCAATAACAAACTCATGACTTTTGACGGCCGCGAGAATATCCTCGATGATTATTGCGCCTTAAGCGCTGCCACTGAATTGTATAAGGCCACCAAAAAGCCGGAATATTTAACGGTTGCAACCAAAAGGGCAAACAACCTCATCAACCGGTTATCTGCCTGGAAAAACTATCAAAATTACTGGAAGGCCGATAGTACCGACAGGCCATTCTTCCATCCTTCAGATGCGGGCTTACCGGTTACCAGCTTGATCTATTATTATCCATATGCTGATCAGGCTATGCAGGCGTCCATCAAAAAAGCCGTCAAAGCATCATTTGATTTTGAGCTGAAGCTTACCCATGAGGTGAATAACCCGTTTGGCTATAGCCGCCAATTGGTGCAGGATACCCTGGGTAATAGGCGCACCTCGTTCTTCTTTCCGCAGGGTAGCGATGCTTCTCCATGGTGGCAGGGTGAAAATGCGCGCTTATCTTCTATGGCCACCGCCGCGCGCCTGGCTGCCGGTTTGTTTGCTGATGATAAGGCTTACCATGATCAGCTGGAAACTTTCGCTGTTGATCAGTTGAATTGGATACTGGGTTTGAATCCCTTTGATGCCAGTATGCTGCAGGGCACAGGGCATAATAACCCGGCCTATGGTTTCTTTGGTACGTTTGAGTATACCAATGCGCCCGGCGGTATTGTAAATGGCGTAACCGGCGGATTGACTGATGAAAATGATATCGATTTTAATTTATCCTATGCCCAGATCCATAAGGATTACGACTGGCGCTGGGCCGAACAATGGTTGCCGCACACCGCCTGGTACTTGTTGGCTGTGGCCGTACACGAATAATTAGCTAAGAAGAATATGAAAAAGTTTTGTTTGATAACCATTATTGCTTTACTGACCCTGTCACGGTTTAGCTTTGCACAGGTAACGCATACCACTTTAGCTACGGGTGCATCTGCTCCGGATTTTAGTCTGCCTGGTATTGATGGGAAAACGTATACGTTACAATCATTCAAAGATGCCAAAGTGTTGGCTGTGGTGTTTATCTGTAACCACTGCCCAACATCGCAAGCCTATGAGGATAGATTGGTGAAACTCACCAGCGACTATGCCTCAAAAGGTGTAAAAGTGGTGGCTATCAATCCCAACAACCCGGCCTCGCTGCGTTTGGACGAATTGGGTTACAGCGACCTTGGCGATTCGTTTGAGGACATGAAAGTACGCGCTAAAGACCGTCATTTTAACTTTCCTTATTTATATGACGGCGAAACAGAGGTCGCCAGTAATAAATATGGTCCGGTAGCTACGCCGCATATCTTTATTTTTGATAAGGATCGTAAACTCCGTTATAATGGCCGTATTGACGATATGGAGAATCCGGCCAAAACGCCACGATCACTGGATGCCCGCAACGCTATCGATGCCGTACTGGAGGGTAAGGAAGTAGCGGTTCCGGTAACCAAAACCTTTGGCTGCTCAATCAAATGGGCCGAAAAGCAGGACTGGATCCAGAAGGCGGCCGTAACCTGGGCCAATGAGCCCGTAAAACTGGACACGATTGATGCCGCGGGTATAGCCAATTTGGTAAAAAATAAAAGCGATAAATTAAGATTGATCAACTTGTGGGCTACCTGGTGCGGCCCCTGTGTGGCCGAATTTCCGGAGCTGGTGACCATCATGCATCTCTACCGTGATCGTGGACTGGAATTTGTTACCATCAGTGCCGATGATCCATCGCGCAAGGATAAGGCCTTGAGCTTTTTGAAAGGCAAACAGGCATCCGGCCCCAACTATATTTATACCGGCGATGATAAATACAAGATGATAGAGGCTGTTGATCCTAAATGGGATGGCGCCTTGCCATACACCATGCTGGTTGACCCAGATGGCAAGGTAGTTTACGGCAAGCAAGGTATCATCAATCCCGAGGAGCTCAAAAAGATCATCTGGGATGACCAAACGATGGGGAGGATATATAAGTAGCACCCCACCCAACCCTCCCCAAAGGGGAAGGCTTTTAAAAAGCACGCGTCATTGCGAGCGACAGCGTGGCAATCCTTAAAATACAGAGCGGCTCTGCACATCGGGGATTGCCACGTCGTTCCTCCTCGCAATGACGCCGTGACTATACTGTTGATCAGAATCTACTTCGTTATATCAATCAAAAAGTCATACAAATTAACTTCCGTTGCTAAACCCAGCTTTTTGCGTACGCGATAACGGCTGATCTCGACACCTTTGAGCGAGATATTCATCAATTGGGCAATTTCCTTAGAGGTAAGGTTAAGCCGCAGATAGGCGCACAGTTTCAGATCGGTTGGACTAAGCCCCGGGAAACGGGTTTTCATAATGGAAAGGAAATTGTTGTGTACCTGATCAAAATAAATGGCAAAGTGGTTCCAGTCGTCGTCCTTTTTTTCGGTATCGCTTACCAGTTTAAAAACATTCCGGAATTCGTGGGTCAAATCGGGCATGTTCACTTTTTTGATGGCAGCTACCAGTTCTTCCCGAATGTTGAGCAGGATACGGCCGCGCTCCACCAGGTGCATGGTAATGGTGGCCAGTTCCTTATTCTTATAATTTAGTTCCGATTCCAGGTTGTTGTTTTTCAGGGCGATGATCTCTTTCTCATTCCTGTCGAGCTCCAGGCTGTGCAGATAGCTGAGGCGGCGTTGTTCTTCTTCGTGTTTCTGCCGGTGCAGGTCGAAGCGTTTCCGTTGCTCTTTAATAGTAAGGTAGATGGCGAAAATTACCAGTAAAAGATAAAAAAGATAGGCCCAGATAGTTTGATACCAGGCAGGATCTACCACAAAGGTATAACTCACCGGCGCCGAGGCATTCCCCAGGTTATTGCGTACCCTTACCGAAAAAGTGTACTGGCCGTAAGGTAAATTGGTATAATCCTTCTCGGTTTTTACCGACCATTTTGACCATTCATTATCAAAGCCTTCCAGCTTATAGGAAAACTCTTCGTTGCTCTTTTGAGCAAATAAGGTTGAAGAGTATTCAAAATGAAAAGAGTTCCAATGGTTGGATAAGGTAACGATCTGCTTTTTGCCCTGAACGGTCGCCACATCGTTATCTTTCATAAAGTAACCGCCAAATATCAGGCTGTCCTTTTCGGCAATGGCCTTTACCGTGGTCAGCAACACATTCAACTTTGTTTCCGATTGTACGTATTGCCGGTAATTTAAATGAAACACGCCGTTGTTGGAGCCCACGAAGATGTTTTCCTTATTGTATGGATAAATATATCCGGCCCCTTTCACGGTTTGGCCGGCAAGCTCCGGGAAATAGATCACCGTATAAGGTTTACCAGCCGATGGCTTGCTAAAATCTACCACACCAACCCGCTGATCGCTGATAAACCAGACATTACCTGTAGAATCAGCGGTCAAATGTTCTATATAGCTATTGTCAAAAATAGGTTTGTAAAATGCCGATGGCTCAAATCTGTTTTGACTGACATTATATTCATAAACGCCTTTTTCAGTGGCTACCAGTATTTTACCCCTGATAAAATAAACATGGTTGTTTAATACCGATGGCAGTCCGTTACGATCGGTGTATTGTGTGTAGCGGATGATCTTTCTTCTATCGGCAGATAACTGGATCTTATAAACCCCACGGTAAGCGTGCGATGCCCAAATTACATGATCGTCATTGTCTTTTGCCAGGGTGGGTAACGATTCATACAGGGCATCCATTTTAACATCGGCCTTAAAATCATTCCCATTATTTTTGATCAGTTGTAAACCGGTATAAGTACCTGCAATAATATCAGGCGAAGAGGGGATAGGTACAAAGCGCCAGGCACCTTCCCGGTTGGTGATCTGTTTTACACGGTTGTTATCAACCACCAGGGCGCCATCCTCATGCCCAACCAGCAGGTTGTGGTTTATTTCACGCAGGCTCCAAACCTGGCCCTTGGTGTTTTCTACTTCGGTAAATGTGCCTTTATTGTTGCTTATATCTTTTTGCCGTGCATCAAGCGGAACATTGTATAATCCGTTTGAAGTGCCGATGAACAGTTTTTGATTAAACACGCTTACCGCATTGCTTTTTAACTGGTTATCCTTATTGGCATAAATACGCTTAACCGAGGTGTTATAATTGATAAAATCAATGCCGCTTTCCAGACCGAGCCAGAGGTTCTTGTCGCGGTCGAGCAAGAGGCCAAGCACGTTATTATTTTGCAGCCCTTCGTTGTTGGAGAACCGTTCTACCACGTTGCCCTTGCCGTCAATAATGATCAGGCCGCGGGCTTTGGTGCCGATGGCATAACGATCGTCGCCTATTTTTTTGGCGCAGTTCACCAGGTCGTTCTGTAAAATGGGGTCAATGGCGGTAGGTTTTTTAATCAATGTCGATCCTGTGAATAAAAACAGACCTTGTTTTAAGGTGGTGAGCAGCACCGTATCACGGTTGTAATCCATCACCCCGGTAATATGCAAACTGGCAGTTGGCAATGGGGTATGACAGAGTTGCCATTGATGATCTTTAAAGAATACAAGTCCTTCGTCCTTATCCTCGGCAAATAATTGCGAACCGGCTTTTGCCAGTAACCGCCAGCCACCCGGCGCGTCGAATGTTTTGATCTCGTTATTATTGTATTCAAAAACACACTCAATGGTACGAAAGAAAACTTCATTTTTGAAGAGTACAATGCTCCATATATCGGCAAATTGCCTGGCCTTTTGCGGCATCAGGTGTTTAATGGAATGGTATTTTAAGATACCGTTAGCATCTGGGAAAAAATAACCTATTTCGTCCTGTCCGCCTACAAATATCTTTCCATCCGGGTCAATAGCCAGGGCTTTGATAGTGCCCTTATTGGGTAGGGGATATATTTTCCAGTAACTGCCATCAAAAGTTAAAAGTCCGTCGTTATTGGCAAAATACAGTATGCCATTGCGGTCCTGTTTTACATCCCAGACTTCGGTACTGGCATTATAATCGGTATGTGTATAATTTTTGATAGCAGGCACACCAATGGTGGTTTGTGCTCCGGCCGTAGAAACCAAAACGCGGCAAATAACAATCAATAGAATGATTTTCTTCATCAACAAAGCTTTCCCCTGGGGGTATTTTAAAATGTTTTATAAAACCGGCGGTATCAGGCGGGCACGGTAACTGGATTTAAAAAGGTAATTTAAAAAACATTTAAATATAAAGCATAAAAGTTTTGCTTGTAGTGGAGCTAAAGATCGATTTTCAACAGTATTGAAGTTTTTTGAAGGCTTTTGTAGTGTTAATGTAGAGGCGATGGGCATTGGTATTACAGGCACTTGTGCTGACATTTGAAAGCGCTCAAAACACCTTTCACATTCTATAAAATTACAGATCATGTATTTTCAATTACTCAAGCAGCTCATTACCGGCATTATCATTTACCTGTTTTTTGCCTTTACCGGAGCTTACGCCCAAACCACAAAATTTCGGGCGCTGGCGGTATTGTCGCGTTCGGATGATCATGAAAAAATGATGATGGCCGCTAAACCTTTCCTGGAAAAACTGGCGAAGGAAAGCCACTTCACTATAAATATTACCGATGATACCAGTAAGATCAATGATGCAAATCTGAAAAACTATGCGGTGTTCGTCATGGTGCAATTGGCTCCTTTTGATATGTCATACCAGCAGCAGGACGCCCTGCAGCGCTTTGTAGAACAAGGTAAAGGCTGGGTTGGTATTCATGCTGCCGGTTTAACCGGGAAAGATTTCCTGGCGCCTAATACCCGCTATTGGCAATGGTTTGAGAGCATGATGGGTAATGTGGTTTATTCACCACACCCGGCCTTTCAGAAAGGGACAGTAATTATCGAAGATCGCAGGCATCCGGTTACCAGGAATCTGCCTGCCAAAATGGAAATTGAGGACGAATGGTACGAGTACAATAGAAGCCCACGCGGCGAGGTGCATGTGCTGGCTACTGCCGATGAATCTTCCTACAAACAAGTGAAACCGATGGGCGACCATCCCATCATCTGGACAAACGAGCATTTTCGGCGGGTGGTATACATAGGCATAGGGCATTCACCGGTATTGCTGCAAAATCCAAATTATGGGGTATTGGTGAGGGATGCGATTTTGTGGGCAGCGAAGAGTAATTAGTGAATTGTTGATTTAGTGAATTAGTGATTTTTCTTCCCCCATCATCAGATAAGCTTCGGGCGAAAGCGGGCAGAACAATGGTGGCTTGTGCGGCTGTGGGGCTTAGCAAGTTTTTGCTGAAGCCTGGGAGATGAGGGAACGAAGTGGGGCAAAATAATTGCAGCCCTGGTTCTGTCTGATTTGCGGGGCAAAGGCCACGAGCGCAAAGAAGCATTTCTGCTGAAGCCTTTTTGGTTACTTTTGTGGCGACAAAAGTAACTGGCCCTCCCGCGGCCAAGAGCGGGTATACGCCATACTTGTTGAAGAATAGATCCTTCGCTCTGTTTAGGATGACAAAAATAGTTGTATAAGGTCCTCTCTTCTTTTCCCGTCAGCAGAACAGCTCCGGAATCAATAATTCACTAATTAACCTTCACTGCCCAGAATATCGTGTTTCTCACGAGGGTAGTAAAGGTGCTGTCCTGAAAAAGCTCGGGGAAGTGCCCCATGGCTATGTATATGTTTTTGGCTTTGATGTGCTCGTTGGTCCAAATCACCGGGTGATCGCCCATTTTGATGGGCTTGTCGGGCACATAGGTTTTTTCGTCAATGCTGGCCAGTACATGCACATTGGGGCGCGGACTTTTATTGTACGTATACCATTCATCTTTGGTAGTGAACGATGCCGGTAGGCCAGCCATAATAGGGTGGTTTTTGTCCTCAACAGTAAGCAGCGCGGTGGTGCCGCCATGTATGGTGTCTTTAAATTCAATGCCACCCATAAACTGGCAATACCATTGCCACATAGGGTAACCATCAAACACACCCAGCAGTGTGGGGTGATGAAAACCCATCCAGCCGCCTTTACCCTGTTCCAGGTACTCGGTAAAAGCTGCCTGGGCTTCCGGTCCCCAGGGGTAAGGCGGGTAATCTAGCTGGATAAACAATTGATATTGCTTTAAAAAATCTTTGGTTATGGGCTTGGTATCGGTAATATAATCAATGGTGAAATTACTGTCGATAGCCAGCTTATCCAACCATATTTTGGCGGCTGCATCAAACAGGGCATGTCCGCCGCCAACTTCGGCAATGGCAATAGCCCGGAAACGCGGGTGTTTATTTTGTGCAACACTAATGAGCGAATTGCCAACAACGAATAGTAAAATGATAGATGTAATTTTAAATGTTTTCATAGCATGACCTTAGGTTTAGGTCGGGCAATTATAGGAGAAACTTTTTGTCCAAAAACGGCAATCAGTGTATCGTAGTGGTAAAGTAGGGCAGCTATAACGGCTTTTTACAAGGGCAAATTAAGATATTTGATTGCTGTAGGGCCGCTGACGTAGAGGCCTTCATTTGATTACCTATAACCTATATGAAAAGAAATCCGATTATTATCCTCTGCTTCATGTTATGCTGTTTAGTATTGCCGGCATTTGCATTTGCCCAGGCAGATACCGCGAAGATTGATATCCCCATGAAAAATGGGAAAGTGAATTATGAAAGCACTTCAAAAAACATAGCCGGTAAAGCCGAATTGCTGAAGCGGGCAAGTAAATGGTTCAATACCGTATTTCCGGATCAATCGGAGAGTAAAGCTGTTATCGATCAACAAGCCGGAACCATTAATGGCTTTGGATTGTTTAAAGTAGTCACCAGCGATTCGGGAAATTATTATTGGTTAAAATTCAATGTGGCTATCGCGATAAGTGATACGGGGTATACCTATCGCGCTTATAATTATTACGAAAAGCCTATAGAAAAGGGTATCACAAATGAATACTCCAAAATTGAATACCGCTGGTGGGATTACCGCCAGGGCCACCCTTGGTCGGCAGAGGATAAAAAGTTGTTTACCGGGTTAAATAACAATTCGCGTACGCTGCTTACCTCGTTTAAAACCATTATGGATAAATAAAACCTTACATACATTATACAAAAACACATGAAAAAATTATTGCTATTTATTTGCCTCGGCTTATTCATTTGCCTTAACCTTAGCGCACAAACCAAACACTTTAAAGTATTGGCTTTGTACGAGAATGGCGGGCATCATATTGATTTTTCGAAACGCGCCAAAGTATGGCTGGATAAGCTGGCCACCGAAAAAGGTTTTACTATTGACTATATTCAAAATACCGATAAAATAGATGATGCCTTTTTAAGCCAGTATCAATTGTTTCTGCAGCTGGATTATGCACCTTATGCCTGGACAGATAAAGCTGTAGCCGCTTTTCAGAAATATATTGATGAAGGAAAGGGTGGTTGGGTAGGTTTTCATCATGCTACGCTTTTAGGCGAGTTCGATGGCTATCATGAATGGCAATGGTTCTCGAACTTTATGGGCGGTATCAGCTTTAAAAATTACATCGCCACATTTGCCAAAGGAAAGGTGAATGTAGAAGACAAAAAGCACCCGGTGATGAAAGCTGTGCCCCCCTCATTCCTGATACAACAGGAGGAATGGTATACCTACGATAAAAGCCCCCGATCCAATGTACACGTGCTGGCCAGTGTTGATGAATCGACGTATGATCCACAAGGCGATATCAAAATGGGCGACCATCCGGTGGTTTGGACAAACGAGCAGAAAAAGGCCCGTAACGTTTATATTTTCATGGGGCATTCACCAAACCTGTTGGATAACCCGGCCTGGGTGAAATTGGTCACTAATGCTATTTTTTGGGCTGCAGGTAAATAATGTTGATAGTAAATAATCAGATGATGTTAAAAAAAATATTTTGCCTGCTGATAGCTATTGCTTGCTGTACGGCAGCGTTTGCGCAGGGCGCTAAATTTAAAATGCTGGCTCTTTACACCACCACGGTCGAATCGGATCATGTTGACTTTGCCAACGATGCCATTAAGTATTTTACCGATCTGGCGACTAAAGATGACTTTACTTTTGAGGCTACCACCAACTGGAAAAATCTGAATGATGAAAACCTGAAGAATTACCAGCTCATCATCTGGCTGAATGATTTTCCGCAGAACGAAGAACAGCGCGCCGCTTTTGTAAAATACATGGATAACGGTGGCGCCTGGATCGGCTTCCACGTAGCGGGCTACAACGATAAGTATACCAAATGGCCCTGGTTTGTAAGCTTTTTAGGCAGCTCGGTTTTTTATAATAACAGCTGGCCTCCACTACCGGCAAAGTTGGTGGTTGATGATGTTAAGCACCCGGTAACTCAGGGTATCCCAGCTCATTTTGTATCACCTATAAATGAATGGTACGGCTGGAAACCAAGTCCGCGGTTAAATAAGGATATTAAAGTTTTGGTAACGCTTGATCCGGGCAATTACCCTCTGGGTAAAAAAGATATTATCCGCGATGGAGACATCCCAGTAGTGTGGACTAACACCAAATACAAAATGCTGTACATTAACATGGGCCACGGCGACCAGATATTTACCTCTGGTATCCAAAACAAACTGTTTGAAAATAGCATATTATGGCTACGGGTCGGAAAGTAATTTAGTCAAAATCAGATGTTTACTGCCACTTAATCGTTTCTTCATAAAAGTTTTTTGTTATTGTTTTATCATTGGACAATTAGTTAAAAAAATACCCCAAGTTCAATGAAAACAATTTAAAAAAAAATTAAAAGAAAAAACTTTATCCTCTTTTGTTTTGCAGTCACATTACTAACTGCCTGTACTAAAACCTATGTCGGTCCGGATAATAATCAGCAGCCTGGTTTGGATAATCCACCCCCACCAACACAAAATACAGTTAATAACCCTGTGACTTTAAACTTGCTGTTCGGATATAAAATCAATAACCTATATCCCACACGACTGGCATTACCCATAAGTAAAATAGGTAATCAGTCTGTTAATATTAAAACTGTATTTGATACCGGCAGCGAGGGGCTTATTCTTACCGCTCAAAGCTTTATTCCTTCAAATTTAATTACTCCGGATGGCATAAGCATGAATGGAAAGGATCAGATAGATATTAACGGTATTACAATTACCTCGCACAGAGATTCTGCTACCTATGGTGATACTCCCAGTGCTGAGCGAGTGTATTATGGTCAAATTGCCTACGGCAGCATTGTTATTGGCGACGCCAGCGCCAATTTAACCACCAGGCCAATGCCATTTTTATTAATTTATAAGGGCATTGTTAAAGCAACGGGTAAAGCCACCACGGTAGACCCTAATCTTGATGGAATATGTGGTGTAGAAGCTCAAAGTTTATCCACTCAGGATATCGTTACCTCACGAAGAGATATGCGTAGTCCATTTGCCTACATTAACTTTGGTAACGGCGTTTCGCCGGGTTTTAAATTACGATCATACAGCAATTTTTATGATAGTACAGTTCCAGGGCAGGCAACAGCCGGTAACTTACAGCTAAACAGTGCGGCCCTATTACAGGTAGGAGTAACCAACAATATGGAGCAAGACTTTATTATACAACAAAAACACATAGCAACCAGCGGCCTGGTCTTTTCACCTTTTGTTAATGGTAAATTTACAATTGATGATCAAACGTTTAATGGTGAGATGTTATTTGATAGCGGTACCCCGCAAGGTGTTATAATTTCTTTTCCCGAGAACCTGGGCAATCAGACACAATTGTTAGATGATCAAACCAATGTTAGTTTTATCTCTAATGAGGGATATAACTATTCCTATATAGCAGATAGAGGGGCGCAGAGTACAAAGATGATCCCGGCAGCTAAAATTGAAAGATCAATAATAGGATTACCATTTTTTGCCTACAATTCATTCTTAATTGATTATGCTAATCATTTTATTGGCTTAAGAGCCCGGTAATAAAAAAAACTACTTATAATACTTAACAAACTATAAGTATTATAAGTAGTTTTTTCTTAAATATTATCTCGCCCTCAATCTTGCATCTATCTCATTTAATAAATATTCCTTTTTATCATCAGCATATTCCCAAAACATTACCCCGGCCAATTTATGTTTAATGAGGTAATGGCATTTGGCTTTTATCGACCATTCATCATCGTATGATATAAATTGCTTGGTGCTGGCATTGAACAGGTAAGGTGCTTCGGCATTACGATCGCGGTAATATTTAAAGCCTTTTTGGTTGAGCAGACTGTCTTTGATCAGTGTATAGCCGCCCACATGTATATATTCCGCTCTTTTCATTCCTAATCCGTTTTGGGCGATATCCAGTACACGCGATGAGCGTCCGTAGAAAGCTACTCCCAACACCAGTTTACTGGCAGGCACCCCAGCTGCAATAAAATCAGATACGGCCTTATCTGCATAATTTTCGGTCTGGTACTGTTTGGATGCATATAGGTTGGTATGATGAACTGCTATGCCTAAGCTATCCTGAAAATAATCATACGTCATGAGATTTATATAGTCAAGATATTGCTGGGCCTTATCCATTTCGGTATGATCTAAAAAACGTTTAAAACCGCCAACAGCAGTAGTCAACAGCAGCTTTTTGCCGGCCTGTTTTTCCAGTATATCCAGGTCATGGCGTAGGGCCTTAAACATGAGCGTATAGTTTACTTTATCCTCGGGGCGATAAATATTACCCACGTTGCCCGCCATACCGGGGTACTCCCAGTCGATATCAATACCGTCAAGGTCAAATTTTTTAATGATGGCCACTGCGCTGGCCGAAAAAGCTTCGCGGGCAGTATCTGTGAGTACGGCATTGGAAAAATTGCCGCTCCAGGTCCACCCGCCTATGGATATGAGCACTTTAAGAGCAGGATTACGCTTTTTAAGCTGCACCAGGTTCCTGAAATTGATGGTATCCGTTCTCTCATGACTTAAAAAGGCCCGGTTGTTTTTTACGTTTACGAAGGCGTAGTTAATGTGGGTCAATTTTTCGGGGTTTACCATTTCCATATTGGCTACACCTTTGTAACCGCCAACGTACCCAATAATTACATATTTAGGTTTCTTGGCTGCTTTTTGTGCCTGGAGCGTAATTGCAGGCAGTAAAAATGGCAATAAGCAAAGCATGGCTTTGGCTGCCGCCTGTTTATAAAATTTTAGGTTGATCATTTTATGATGAGGTTTAAGTATGATATGTTAAACTTTAAGTCTGATCCGCTTTTTTTCCATGAGTCCAACCAGTGCAATTAATATAAATGCGGTAGCCATGGAACGGGCTAAGCCAATAATGCCCGAATTAAAAATATCCGGATAATTAATATGAAAAAGCATCAGCAGAAAAACCTGGAAATAAGGCATCAGATAGCAGGTAAGTGTGCTGGTACCCGCCGGCCAGATCCATGTGAACCAGTTCTTCTTTCCCTTTACATCAACCAGGTAAATCATCAGCTCAAATACCAGAATGGAGATACCGCTGCAAATAAATATCCAGGCTGGTGTGGAGCGAATCTTAGAGATACCTTGCGTGTAGGGGCGTATCACCAATCCAAGCACGATCAGTAATACTCCGGTAAGCCCAAAAATGAGCCACATACGTTGCGTTTTACCAAGCGTAACCAGGCGAGCATATAATTCAGATATCACAATGCCGCCCATGGTTAAACATAGGGACGAGGCATCGCCAATGAGGAATAATCTTTTATGGATGATGCCGGTATGGCGAGCTATATTGACGGCCACAAATAATAATAGTACCGGAAAAATGATATTTAATTTGCCTTTGGCAAGTAAGTAAACTAGAGCGCATATGAGATAGGCCCAGCCAATGATGCCCAGTATTCCCCACCATTCAGGTCGCATGCCGGTAATTTCGCCGTCGTCATTTCCTTTGTATACAATGGCCATGGCAATCAGTATAACTATACCCAGGCCCTGTAAAGTGTATCTTTTGGCTTTGCCCAAGGTTTCGGGGTAATCCAACCATATCAGGAAAAAAGCCAGCGTGATGAGTATGGCCCAAAGCGCTTTAGGCAACACGGAGGTATTGCTGTAACTTTCCAGGTTTACATGATAAAACCCCATAATCAGTAAGGCGGAACTCCGGGTAAGTATGTAAACTAAAATAGAGGTAAAGGAATCGCCTTTGTTGAGCCTGTTTTTGATAGCAAAAGGTAATGACAGACCTACAATAAACAGGAACGCCGGAAATATGGTATCGGCAAAGCCCATGGCATCGGCTTTACCGGGCGCATGGTCTATCCATTCGGGAATGTTTTTTACACCGCTGGCATCATTTACAAATATCATTAATAGCATGGTGATGGCTCTCAGCACATCGATAGATAAAAGGCGCTTAGGTAGCTGTTGCATTTACAAGGGTTTAACTGTGAAATATGAATAGGTACGCGTATTAACTTTTAGCCAGCCAGGCTTGCTTTAGGCACGAATTTATTTAAACAAATTTGTTTTGTATGCCTTTAAGCAAATCTAAACCGGAAATAGTGCGGATTATATTAATGGAGCACTACTTTACCACTACGATAGCTAAAAACAGGCGAAATGCGGCTTGTTGATGTAATAATGGGTTTAGCGATTGCTAACCGGCGAGGCATAGGCCTAAGATAGCGTTAACAAAAAAAGCAAGACAATTTCATGTCTTGCTTTTTTGAGTATAGCAATGTTCTTACATAGAGCTACATCTTAGGGGCTGGTTATTTTTTATCTTTAGTAGCAAGAGCCCGCGGAGTAGTTACTTTTTTATCTTTAGCAGCAAGAGCCTGTGGAGTAGCTACTTTTTTATCTTTAGCAGCAAGAGCCTGTGGAGTAGCTACTTTTTTATCTTTAGTAGCCAATGCTTGCGGAGTGGTTACTTTTTTAGCAGGAGCTTCTGCATCTATTTTTGCAGCTAATGCTTTTGCCAGATTTTTTGCGGCTTTTTCAATGGCCTTGTTCACTTTTTTTAAATCTGATTCAAATTCGCCTACCACAGTTTTGATTTGGGCAGACAGTTTGTCGTTCAATTGTTTCTTAAGCGTCTTACGGGCTTCTTTAACTGCGGTTTTATTTTTATCGTTTTTCATATTACTGGACAAGGAAGTTCTAAATTATTTTTCGGCACAAAGCTAAGTTAATAAACAGTGTTTTTAATATTATGTTTATGTTAATAAAGATAGCTAATGTTAAGTAATTATTAATAAAGCAAACAAGCTATTCTATTCATTTTTAGGACACTAATATTAACATCTTATATTAATTGTATATTATCAATAGGCCGGTATTAGTTGGCATTTTAATTAAATTGGTGAAAAAATGAGCGAGTCAGTCGATATTATCGTTTATGTAAGAAAAATGATTTTTTGAAAGCTTTTGGGTTAATTGATAACTTAGCAGCGCTTATATTGTTTTCATATCATGATCAAAGATTTAAACTCGTTAAACCAGGTAGCCGAATTCCATACCACTTTTAAACATCCTATTGTTGCCGAACCGGCTATTCCGTCAAAAGAACGCAGTCAGTTGCGTATTGAATTGCTGGCCGAAGAGTTAAAAGAGCTTCAACAGGCCGTTGATGATAATAACCTGGTTGAGATAGCCGATGCACTTTGCGATCTGCAATACGTTCTATCAGGCGCTGTACTGGAATTTGGACTGGGTCAAAAATTTAAGGAACTGTTTGATGAGGTGCACCGCTCCAACATGAGCAAAGCCTGCAAAACCATCGAGGAGGCTAACCAAACTATTGAGCATTACCGCAATACAGCCGGTACCGAATCACACTATAAAGAGATTGACGGGCTGTTTTTAGTATACCGTACATCGGACAACAAAACCCTGAAATCCATAAACTATTCACCTGCCAATTTGGGCAGCATTGTAGGATAATCATAAATAAAATAAACAACTTGCCAGAATCAGTCCCAAACCAACCCGAAGCAAAAGAAACTATGCATCCGCGTAACCAGCACCGCCTGGGGTACGATTTTAAAGCGCTGATGAGGGCTACGCCGACTTTACGGCCTTTTGTTACAATAAACCAGTACGATAACCAAACCATCAACTTTGCCAATCCCGATGCTGTAAAGATGCTGAACAAAGCATTGTTAAAGCATCACTATCAAATTGCCGGCTGGGATATTCCGGAGGGCTATTTGTGTCCGCCTATACCTGGTCGCGCCGATTATATCCATTACGTGGCCGATTTATTGGCTACATCAAACGGAGGTGTAGTACGCAAAGGCAAAAAGGTACGTGTGCTGGATATTGGTGTAGGCGCCAACTGTGTTTATCCCATCATTGGCGTGCAAGAATACGGTTGGAGCTTTGTGGGGATTGATATTGACGAGACAGCTATTGAATCAGCGCAAAAGATCATCGATAATAATGATCAGTTGAAAAAAACTGTTGAATTACGCCTGCAAAAACACCGGGCCGATATTTTTACATTCGCCATAAAGCCCGGTGAGTTTTTCGATCTCACTATGTGCAACCCGCCGTTTCATGCATCTGTAAGGGAAGCGGCTGAAGGATCACGCCGTAAATGGAATAACCTTGGCTTGCATACTGCGAAAGGCAAAGAAGAACCGCTATTAAACTTTGGCGGGCAGAATACCGAATTATGGTATCCAGGTGGCGAGGCTGCATTTTTAAAGGCTATGGCTGCGCAAAGTACCCGCTTTGCCAAACAATGTTTATGGTTTACCTCATTGGTATCAAAAAAGGAAAACCTGCGTGTTTTGTACAACGCTCTTCAAAAAGCCGGAGCCAAAGAGGTGCAAACCATCAATATGTCGCAAGGACAAAAAGTTAGCCGCATCATGGCCTGGACATTCTTTGCATCCGAGGAACAGCAGGAGTGGCTTAACCGTTGATTTTGTTTGATGATTTCGCTGATGTCTTTTTATTGAGCTGGGATTAAGTTTTCGAATTAAGGGATTACCAAAAGATAAAATCGTGGTAATCCCTTAACGGCGGAGCCTTCTTGAACACCAATTAAAATTAACTCGTGAAAAATCATATAAATCAAGGTTCAGATAATCAACGAAATCAGCGCAATCAAAATCATCAACGGTCACACCCGTAAAAATGTCTTTTTCTGATACAGGTAATAAAGAAAAACCCATTTCACCATGATAAAGCACACTGCCATCACCACAATATTATAAGGGTCACCAATTAATTGACCTATCCAGCCAAAAAAGGCATTGCTGGTGTATTGCCATTTGATAAAATGCCCGGAGATATAGATGAGGATGGAGTTCATGCCGATGACCCTAAAAAAGAAGGCCCACTTTTTATAACCCAGTACATCAATAATATAATAAAACAGTGCCATCAACAGCAGGCTCAGGCCACCGACGTGCATCACGAAAGAGCTTGTCCACAGGTTTTTATTGATCGGGAAATCGAGGTTCCAGATTTGTGCGATGATGAGGAATATAACCCCGGTAACCGCCATGATGGCTACTTTGCGGGTTTGAGCCAGTCCTGTTTTTTTCAGGAGCTGACCTGTTAATATACCCAGTAATCCGGTGCTGATAGCCGGTATGGTAGAGAATAAACCTTCGGGGTCATGGATACCTAAATACAGTTTGCCGGGTAATATCAGGCGGTCCATATATGAGGCAAAATTGCCTTGCATAGTTAAATCGCCATGTGGGAAACCCGGTGCCGAAGCAAATTTGAGCAGCAGCCAATAGCCGATAATAAATACCCAGAACCATATCATTTGCATACGTTCTTTGCTGTATATGTAAATAATATTGGCAAACATATAAGCGATACCGATACGGCCCAGCACGCTGGCAAAACGTATTTGCGATATAGGCATAATGTTTAGCCCATTATTGTAAACAATGCCCAGCAGCACTAATATGGCAGCCCTTCTGATTACTCTTAAGGTTAATTGCTTTTTGCTTTTGCCCTTTTCCAGTTCGCGGCCTACCGAGAATGGCGTGGATACACCTGCCATGAACAGGAACAGCGGAAATATCAGATCGTACAGATGAAAACCGTTCCAGTCGGGGTGGGTAAATTGTAGTGCTATGGCCTCCCAGAACGGCGATTTGGTGGTTTTGGCCAGGGTATGAAAAATCTCTTCGCCGCCCATAATCCAAAACATATCAAATCCCCGCAGGGCATCTAATGAAAATAAGCGGGTTGATGCCTTGTTGATATCATCGGCATTGCCTGCCGGTGCGGTTGAGGTAGTGGCCATATTGCAAAAAGATTTTAGTTTGGTACTAAAGATATAAAAAGCACACTATTTAAAATATTTTTTTAGTTAACTATACTTTGTAAAATGAAATTGTTACGCAGCGTTGTACCTTCGCGTTTTGAATGAGTGTTGCATGTTAGAGATCATATATCGCGATGAGCATCTTATCGCCATCAATAAACCACACGGCTTGCTGGTACACCGGTCGCCCATAGCCGCCGATGCATCGGAGTTTGCCCTGCAATTACTGCGAGATCAGATAGGTCAGAAGATAAACCCAGCTCACCGTATCGACAGGAAAACCGGCGGGATATTGCTGTTTGCGCTAAATAAAACTGCTGAAATTGCCATGCAGCAGCAGTTTATGGAAAACCAGGTGCGTAAAAAATACCTGGCTATTGTTCGCGGGCATACCCCCGATCAGGAAGAGATCGATTACCCGCTGCGCAAAGAGAATGGCACGCTACAGGATGCTTTTACCCAATACACTACTTTAAAACGTGCCGAGCTGGATATAGCCCTGGGAAAGCACCCTACATCGCGCTATTCGCTGGTTGAGGCTGTACCAACTACCGGACGCATGCACCAGTTGCGCAAGCACTTTAGTCATATTTTTCACCCCATAATAGGCGACCGTACCCACGGCTGCAACAAGCAGAACAAGCTATTTAAAGAAACCTGGGATATGGAAACCATGTTGCTTCACGCCTCGCACCTGGAGTTTACTCATCCGGTTACCGGCGAAACCGTACAAATTGATGCTGGTTTGCAGCCCGAATTTAAGCGGGTGATGCAAATTATGGGTTGGTAATGGCTTCATTTGTAGTGTGATAAAATAAACAAAATCATTTGGCGATTGTCTTATATCTAAACAAATCAAAGAGATGATCAAAGCGGTAGAATATAAATTATACACCGAAGATGGCGAACGTACCATCACCATAAAGCCAGTAAATCAAACCATATCTGGAGGGACTTTATATATAACCGGCGTATTTAAACTAAGTGAGGGAGAAGTGGGTTTGGGCGATATTGTTTTTGACGACGACCTGCGCGAATGGGAATACACCGGCTTTGGCGACTTGACCCATGAACAGGCAGCCGAAATAGCCACCTATATACAAGACGAAACCCGCCATGAGCTGGAAGATGAGAAGGTGGATGAATAAGCTAGGACGATAGTGGTGAGTACGTTTTTCGCGCGTCATTGCGAGCGTAGCGTGGCAATCCCCGATTTGTAGAGCCGCTCTGTATAGTTTGGGATTGCCACGCTACGCTCGCAATGACGTGCTTTTTTTATTGCCTGTAAATTGATGCTTCACTCCGTTCAGCACGACAAAATTTAAAGGCCTATTTTATTTAGCTTATCTTTGCGCATACTCCAGCACAAATAATGATCAAGCAAGCTCTTCTGAACCTTAAGATAAACGCGTTAAATCCCATGCAGGAGGCCGCTATCAGCGCCGCAAAAAAAAGCGATGTAATACTACTATCGCCAACGGGCTCGGGAAAAACGCTGGGTTTTTTATTGCCATTGCTGGGTTTGCTGGATACTAATATTCCTACCGTGCAGGCGCTTATTATGGTGCCATCGCGTGAGTTGGCTTTGCAGATAGAGCAGGTTTTTAAGTCCATTGGCAGTGGTTTTAAAGTAAACTGTTGCTATGGTGGTCATCCCGTAAAAATTGAGCGGAACAATCTGTCGCAACCGCCTGCGGTATTGATTGGTACGCCAGGCCGTATAGCGCATCATCTGCGCCGCGAAAGCTTTAGTACAGACACTATCCACACCCTGATACTGGATGAGTTTGACAAAGCGCTGGAATTTGGTTTCCAGGAGGATATGACCTACATCATTAAACAGATGCCGGCCATTAAAAAACGCATCCTCACATCGGCCACTAAAATGGACGAGATCCCGGCTTTTACAGGTATGGTAAAACCTACAACACTGGATTATCTTACCAATGCTGCTTCCGCACCGGATATCAAACAAAAAGCTGTTATAGCCGAAGCCGCTGATAAGTTGGATGCCCTGTTTGCCCTTATTTGCAAAATAGGCGACAATGCTACACTGGTGTTCTGTAATCATCGGGAAGCGGTTGAACGTATTAGCGACCTGTTGTATGACCGTGGCCTACCGCACGATATATTTCACGGAGGGATGGAGCAGGAAGATCGCGAGCGGGCTTTGCTCAAGTTTAGGAACGGCAGTCATCGGCTGTTAATAACCACCGATTTGGCATCCCGCGGGCTGGATATTCCCGAAATTGAACATGTGGTTCATTACCAGCTACCGCATAATGAGGAGGCTTATACGCATCGTAACGGTCGTACTGCACGTATGCATGCCAAAGGGACATCATACCTGATCCTGGCACCCGATGAAAGACCTTCTTACTTAAAAGAAATGCCCGAGATTGAAGAATTGCCCGAAAACCCGGTGATACCACCGTTATCGACATGGGCCACATTGTACATAGCTGCGGGTAAAAAGGATAAAGTAAATAAGATAGATATTGTAGGCCTGTTACTTAAAAAAGGCGGATTGGATAAAGATGATGTAGGCCTGATAGAGGTTCATGATTACGCCTCATACGTAGCCGTAAAACGTAACTGCATTGAACGCGCGGTACAGGCTGTAAAAGGCGAGAAGATCAAAAACAAAAAAGTTAAAATAGATATTTCAAGATAATAAAACTGAGAAGAGCATGAGCAATAATGATATCATGAAAAAGCTACGTGTAGCGATGAAATTTACCGATGATGATATTGTAAAAGTTTTGGCACTGGTTAACTTCCGTATCACCAAAACGGAACTGGGCGCTATTTTCCGCGCGGATGACCACCCCAACTTTAAGCCCTGCGGCGATCAGATCCTGCGTAATTTTCTGAACGGCCTCATCATTCACCAACGCGGCCCCATGCCTGATAAAAGGGCTCCAAAGGTGGAAGGGAAGTAGGGGGTTAGGTTTTACGTTGGACGTTTTATGTGGTACGTTTTTCCTTGGCGCCGTTGATTAGCTTCAATCTATAATTATCGGAAATAAATAAAAAGGTTGTCATTTCGATGAGCAGAGGCCGCCCTGAGCGTAGGGGGCGAAGAGAAATCTTGTACAATTTGCTCGTCCATGCGTATAAGATTTCTCCTCGTACCTCGTCGAAATGACAATGGTAAAAAACAGAAAGAGCGATGATAAAATCATCGCTCTTTCTGTTAAATATCAAAACGTAAATGTATCACGTCTAACCTAATCTTATCGCAGGTCAACAAGCTCAATACCAGGGTGTGCTTTGGCATCCCAGGCAAATGTGGCATCGGTAACGGGGGCATTTGGTGTAAAGCTGCGTACCGTGTAGTTGTATTTATTGCCGTTTTTATCGAACAGTTGCGCGCTGTAGATCTGTTTTTTTACTTTGTCTATCAGCAGGCGAACCTTGAAAATATTTTGTTTTTCGTTTTCGGGGGTCAGGTCAATGGCCTGGTATACTTTGCCGGCTATTTTTTGTTCGCCTGTGTACAGGTATTTGTAGCCATGCTCATAAATAGTAAATATTTGTGATGGATTGTTGATACCATCCCCACCTTTTGGCGCATCGCCAACCTGTACTTCTTTATCTTTTTTAAGGTAGGTCCACTGGGTTTTGCCATCGTTGATGATCTCTTTATCCACATCTTTGGCACTGGCAGAGGTATACAAAGTTACCCTGTATTTGCCGGATTTGGCTTTTGAAGTTAGCGTGCCGCTCTGGGTTTCTTTAACGCCTGCCTGCGGATTATCCAGCGTAAAACTAAAATCTGTTTTGATCACATCGTACGATTTGTACTTCTGACTTACCTGGTTCAGTATGGCTTTGGCCTGGGTATCTTTTTGTGCGAAAGCCGTACTGTAAGTGCTTATCGCTAAAATGGAATATAAAAATAATTTCTTCATTGTGTTTTTTACGTCAACAACTATCAGGGGGAATAGTTATTGGTTTAGAGCAAATAAAATTTAATAGGTTTAATCTTTAGGTTTTTGAAGTGTTTCCAGGTAACGTTCCAGGCTGTATTCATCAGGGTAAAGCACATCGCGAGCCTTGCTGCCTTCAAAGGCGCCTACAATACCTGCGGCCTCCAATTGGTCAATGATTCTGCCAGCGCGGTTATAACCCAGTTTCATTTTACGTTGGATAAGTGAAGTTGAACCCTGCTGATGCAATACGATCAAACGTGCTGCTTCTTCAAACATCGGGTCGCGGTCATCCGGATCGTATTCTTTAGCACTGCTGGTTTCACCTTCGCCTACATATTCTGGCAGGAACATGGCGGTAGGATAACCGCGCTGTTCGCCAATAAAGTTGGATATAGCTTCAACCTCAGGTGTATCCACAAAGGCGCATTGCAAACGGATGAGGTCGCTGCCAGTACTGAACAGCATATCCCCGCGACCAATCAGTTGATCTGCACCACCTGCATCAAGAATGGTACGTGAGTCGATCTTGGACAATACCCTGAATGCCAAGCGCGATGGGAAGTTGGCCTTAATGGTACCCGTGATGATATTAACTGACGGGCGTTGCGTGGCAATAACCAGGTGTATACCCACGGCACGGGCCAGCTGGGCAATACGAGCGATCGGCATTTCTACTTCTTTACCGGCGGTCATCATCAAATCGGCAAATTCGTCAATCACCAATACGATGAAAGGGAGGTAACGGTGTTTTTCCGGATCGCTGATCTTGCGGTTCACGAATTTGGCATTGTACTCTTTCAGGTTACGTACCTGTGCGTCTTTTAGCAGATCGTACCGCTGATCCATCTCGATACAAAGCGAATTGAGGGTATTTACCACCTTCTTGGTATCGGTAATAATGGCATCCCCTTCATCAGGTAGTTTAGCCAGGAAGTGTCTTTCAATTTTACGGAAGAGTGTGAGCTCTACTTTTTTTGGATCGACTAATACAAATTTTAACTCAGCAGGATGTTTTTTGTAAAGCAATGAAACCAATATGGCGTTAATACCAACTGATTTACCCTGACCGGTAGCACCCGCCACCAGTAAGTGAGGCATTTTGGCCAGGTCGGCAATGAATACCTCGTTGGAAATAGTTTTACCCAAAGCAATGGGCAGATCCATGGTGGTGTTCTGGAATTTCTCTGTCGATAGGATAGACCGCATGGATACCATTTCGGGGTTCTGGTTGGGTACCTCGATACCGATGGTTCCCTTGCCCGGCATTGGCGCAATGATACGGATACCCAGGGCGGCTAAACTCAGGGCAATATCATCCTCCAGGTTTTTGATCTTGGAGATACGTACACCCGGCGCAGGGATGATCTCGTACAGCGTAACTGTTGGCCCGATGGTAGCTTTGATCTTATCAATCTCGATGTTATAATGGTTCAGCGTTTCAACAATTTTGTTCTTGTTGGCTTCCAGCTCTTCTGCGTTAACCGATATTTTGTTCGATCCATGGTTCTCCAGAAGCTCCAGGTGCGGCATTTTGTACGATGCCAGGTCGAGCTTATGGTCGTAAATGCCAAATTGGCTTACCAGGTCCTTAGCCTTGTCATCGTCGGTTTTTTCGACATTGAGTTCAGGCAGTGGACGATTGGTGTCAATAGTAAGCGGAATCTCGGTTTCTTCCTCGGGCTCATGTGATGATGAAGGCTTAAGCACAACCGGCTCATGATAAATCGGCGTTTGTTCCAATGGTTGCTGCTGTTGCCTCGGCTCGGGCATAATGGTTGTTACATGCGTTTCCTTGATGCGGTTATTGCCCCGCGGCCATTCTAACGGAACAGAGGGTTCCTCCTCTGTCAATTCAACAGGCTCGGGCGATACTTCATCAACGGCTATTGGTGCTGCCGGTCTGTTTTTACGTTGCGGAAGTTTAAAATCAATATTATAAGCAATTACCAGTACGGTAAGGGCAGCAAATACCAGGAAGCCACCCGTACCCGCCGGACCGATCTGCGCATCCAGCAAGCGGTTTGTCCAATAGCCAAAACCGCCCTCCAGGTAATGCGGGTAATCAATAATAAAAGCGTGGAAATAGGCTATAGTAGTGGAAATAAAAACAATGCTAAACAGGGTATAGCCCAATGTTTTGATGATGGAAAACAGCCTTACCTTAAACAGCAGGCGATAACCAATCACAAAAAAGATGAATACAAACAGGAACGATGCCACACCAAACCATTCATAAATAAACTGGTTGCTGAGCAGGGCTCCAAATTTACCCAGCCAGTTTTGCGCTATCTGCGGGTTGCCGGTATCGGCAATTTCCTGTACGGTTTTGCCGGTGGCCAGGTTGTGCCAGCCGCCGTTTGTGGTGGATATATAACTCTGGTCTTCCTGCCAGGTGAACAGGTAGGAGGTGAAAGCTATCAGGAAAAAGATCGACATTAAAAGCGACAGTAAGCCTGCTATTTTAACCGTCTTGCCATTCTCCATATCCAGGCGTGGCATGCTGGGCAGCCTGCGCTTTGCTACTCGTTCTTTTTCAGCTTTTCCCGTTTGACGGGGCTGATTATCGTCCTTAAAACTATTTGATTTAAACTGATTTCCTTTTACCGGCATCGCTGATGTAACATCCTTTTACTGCAAACTTACACAAAATTTCACGGGATTTCTGACTTGAGAGCTAATCCCAAATCAAAGTAAATCCGAAATTCCCTTCACATAAAGTTAGCAGATTAAACAATTATTTAATCGTATTTTTATTTTTTAGTATTATTGAAAACCATCTGGTACGATCCTCGTAAAAGAGCCATATTAAAAGCATAGCCTGTGTAATTGCGGCTTGCACCAATGTACGCCATGAGTATAGAAAAGCTGGAAGAATATATTACCACTGCCGATTTAAGTAAGCTGGAAGCTTTGCTGATGCAAAGCCCCGCGCTGGCCACTATCCTAACCAGTCACCAGGTTTCGCCATTGATGTTGTCATGTTATTACAAAAAGCCGGAGGTTACTGATGTATTGTTACGCTACGTAAACCAGATCAGTATTTTTGAAGCCGCCGCCGCTGGAAAAACAGAAGTAGTAAGCCACTTTGTAGAAACAGCCCCCGATACGATTAACGATTATGCTCCTGATGGTTTTACACCGCTGGGTTTGGCTTGTTATTTTGGTCATGAGGCAGTTGCCCGTTACCTGGTAAGCAACGGTGCCGATGTTAACCTGCCATCCAACAATGGTTTCCGGGTTGCTCCTATACATTCGGCCTGTGCGGGTAATTATACCGCCATTGCCCGCTTGCTGGTTGAAAACGGTGCCGAAGTAAATGTAAAACAACAGGCCGGCGCTACGCCAATACATTCGGCTGCGCAAAATGGTAATATCGATATGCTGATCCTGCTGCTGGAACATGGCGCCATCACCAACGTGCGCATGGAAGGCGGCAAACTCCCCGCCGATCTGGCCCGTGAAAAGGGTTTTGAAGAAATTGCGGAGATATTGGGTTAATAGTTATTTTTATTTGTCATCCTGAGCGGAGCGAAGGATCTATCATCGCGTTGTATGGCGCATACCCGCTCTTAGCCGCGGGAGGGCCAGTTACGTTTTTCGTTGTGGTTTGTTTTTTTTGGTACTCAAGAAGGCTTCGCCGTATGTCGCCACAAAAGTAACCAAAAAGGCTGTCAGCAGAAATGCTTCTTTGCCGCACATGGCCTTTGCCCTGCAAACCGGGCAGAACCATCCCGATAGCTATCGGGACCAAACCTTACCCCTACTTCGTTCACTCATTGCCCCAGCTTCAGGTAAGGTTCGCAATGCCCTTACAACCGCACAGGCCGCCATTGTTCTGCCCGCTTTCGTCCGAAGCTTATCTGCTGACGGAGGAAGGAAAGAATATAAATACAAAAAAGTTTGTCATCCTGAGCGGAGCGAAGGATCTATTATTGGACATTTAATTTACGAATGGATTAAAAAAATAGATTCTTCGCTCCGCTCAGAATGACAGTGATAAATATTACTTCACAAAATGAACCTGCATGGCTGTTACCTGTTTAATGCAGCGGGCGGGTTTTTTTTCGTCTTGTACAATAATGCGGTAGGGGCCATCGGCGGGGGCGAGGGGGGATCCGTCAACCTTATCTGCCAGGATAATGGTTCTGTCGGTAAAGCTTTTGTCCAGTTCGGCCAGGGCGAAGATCACCTGGTAACCATCGCTGGCTTCTACCAGGAGGTATTTGGTCAGGTTTTCGCCTTTCAGTTCCGGACCCAGGGTAACGCCTGCACCTTTCAGTATTTCTGAAAGGATAACACCCGTATAGGTATGATCTTTGCCGTCCCGGTCTTTATGTGTTACGGTGGTTTGGATAAATTTCTGCAGATAGGCTGCGTCAACGGTTAATGGTGTGCTTACTTCACCACTTATTTTGATGGTCTGCGCCTGTGATATAAAAGGGATAGTTGTAAAGCTTAATAAGGCTAAACAGGCTATCAGGAATTGTTTTTTCATGGGTATAAATTTACTGTTTTTTGTTTTTGGTGTGGAGTAAATGCGGATCGGAAAATGCGGGATTGGTGATAAATGCCGAATCGGTAAACATGTTCAAAAAAGCGATCAACTGTTTTTTCTCTACTGGCTGTAGTTTCAAACTCCTGCCTCCAGCTTCGTTGGATTCCCCGCGCAAGAATGCGCTTAATGCGGGCGATTGCTCGATGTGGTCGCTGTAATGATCAATTACTTCTTTCAGTATTTTAAACCTGCCGTCGTGCATATAAGGCGCGGTGAGGGCTATATTACGCAAGGTGGGTACTTTAAAACGACCACGGTCAGCCGACAGTCCGGTCAGTTTCTCCATACCGGAGTCTTTGGACATACTATCCAGCCCTTTATTATGAAACAATTCCATATATGTTTTTGGTCCACCGTGGCAATGAGTACAATTGGCTCCGCGGATACCTTTTTCGGGCTGGGGCGCTGTATTAAATAATTCTATTCCTTTTAACTCATCGGGTGTAGGTTGGTAAGCACCGCGTAAGTACTGGTCATAACGTGAATTAGCTGATATTAGTGTACGTTCAAATTGTGATATCGCTCTTACTATCCTGTCGCTGGTGATTTGGTTATCTCCATAAACCAGTTTAAACAAAGCGGGATAATTGGCCGTTGTAGCGAGCTTTTGTGCCGAAACATTTAAGGATTGCCCCATTTCATGTGTACTGGTCAACGGGGTAACAGCCTGTTCTTCCAGACCATTGGCCCGGCCATCCCAGAAAAATTTACGCCCCCAAAGCAAATTTACCAGCGACATGGAATTGCGCGGCGTAAGCACGCCATCCACTCCCGGACTAAATGCCCGTCCATCGGTAAAAGCTTTATTTTGCTCATGGCAGCTGCCGCAGGAGAGTTTGTTATTAGCCGAAAGTTTAGTTTCATAAAAAAGCATCCGCCCCAGGTAAACCCCTTGTTTAGTGGTTGGGTTATCCGCCGGGATCTGGATGCGGTTGCCAAAGTTGGCCGGATAAACCAGGTTGTACGGGCCGGTTTCGACGCCACCATCTATATAACACCAGGCGGATAGGATAATGAAGATCAATAGCAAAAGCATAACCCGGCCTTTTTTAAGTGGCTGCCTGTGTGAAAACGGGTTATGTTTGGGTTGGTTCATGAACAAATTTACTTAAATAATGGCCTCGTGCGATTCCCCTCTTAAGAGGGGCGGAGGGGTGTGTCATCTGCACAAAGAAACACACCCCTGCTACCGCGCTATGCTTTCGCGCCCCCTCTCAAGAGGGGAACTAAGAAGACTTATCAATAACTAAATATCACATTCGCAAAATAATTGCGCCCGGCTTCCGGGAAACCTTCTACCAGGGTATAATTTTTATCGAAAAGGTTGTTTGCACCACCTTCTATCGAAAATCCTTTAACCAGTGTTAAGTGTGCTTTTACGTTGGTAAGCGCAAACTCGCCGGAAATCGTGCCGTAACTGGTGCTGTATCTTTTGGAGTTATACTCTTCCGATGCCATTACATACAGTTTTTTGATAGGCGAATATTGTATTGAGCCAAACACTTTGTTTTGCGGTACATCAGTCAGGTAAATAGATGGGCTCGAGAGGTTTTTGCGTTTCAGGTAAGTGTAATTAGCATCTATCCGCACTTGGTCGGCAATAGGGTAACCGATAGCCAGCTCGGCGCCATAATATTCCGCACGGCCTACGTTTTGCACCTGCGATAGGTTGGTGCCCGTTTTAGGATCAACCTGCACATTGTTCACCGTTTGTATCAGATTGCCGATTTTGCTATAAAATAATGATGCCTGTACCGATAGTTTACCTACAAGCAGGGTATGATAGCTCAGGTCGTAATTTAAAGCGTTCTCGGCTTTCAGATCGGGGTTAGGGATAAAAGTGCCGAATTTGTAGGAATACCTGTCCTTAATGGTAGCGAAACGTGTTTTGCGGGCCACCGAAAACGTAACGGCATTAGTACTGTCAATATCATACTGCAACAAACCTTGCAAATTCCAGGCGCTGTTACTGTTGGCAGGCAACTGGCTCACTACATTGTTGGTATATTGCTGGGCATCAATGCTATGCCTGTTCATATAGCTTACACCGGCGTTGGCTTTTAAGGCCGATGTGATATGGTAAGTATCCTCGGCACCAATAGTAAAGTTATTATCCGCGTCGCGACGAACAGGTTCGCCTACATTATGCTCGCGGTGCACGTCCTGTTTAAAATGACCGGCCACGCTAAAGCTATTGTCTTTTAACGAAGTGTTCTCAAACATGATACTACTGCCCAACGTGTAATCATTGTAAATGCTGGTAAATGCGTAAGGCTTGGTTTGGGTGCTGTACGATGCATTGTCAAAACTTTGCAGGTTGTTTTTAAACTGGTCATAATACCAGCGGGTTTTAATTACGTTGGTACTGTTGATGCGGTTATTGCTGATGAGGTAAAGGCTCTGCGTATCCCAGTTTGGCCATTTCCAATACCTTGGACTTTTAAACAAGGCGTTCGCGGCATCGTCACCAGCATAAACCGGGGTGCCTTTGGTGCCATGCTGATAGCTGTAGCCCACGGCATATTCCTGGTTGGTGGTAGGGGTAAAGCCAACTTTACCGCTTACGGCGATGTCATTGTTATACGAGTTATCGCGATGGCCACCGTCTTCATTTTTAGTAGGTGCAAAATCATGTGATAATGGGTACCAGTTCCGTTTTAACTGTGATGCCGAGATCTCATAATAAACCTTACCCAGGTTGGAGCCTATATTGGTATTTAACCTATAGCCTCCGCTTAACCGGCCGGCAATGGCGTTTAACTCAAATGGTTTTACCGGTTTGCGACTGATAAGGTTGATGGCACCACCCTCGGCATTGGGGCCGTACAGAACCGAAGAATAGCCTTTGGCAACCTGGATTTCGGATAAATTGAAGGTGTTAAACCTGGCCAGATCTACATAACCATCATAAGGTACATATAGCGGAACGCCATCCAGGTAGATAGGAACAGAACGAACATCGAACCCACGGATACTCACCGCCGATTCGTTCCTGGGGCCAACGGCTGTCAAGGTTACACCGGGAAGCAGATTTAAGGCGCTGGATACAGTTAAGCGGTTATACCGGTTAATGGTACCCGAGCTGAGCTTATCAGATCGTAAACTATCTTTTGTGCCGATGATATTAACTTGTCCAAGCTGAAAAATGTGTTTGGACGTGTCCCTGTCCTGGGCATTTGCTGCAAAATGAAATGTGATGAAGGAAATTAAAAGAGTAATTAAACAGGGTAAAGGTTTTTTCATGAATAATTCATTATATAAAATAAAACATAACGCAAAATGGCAATTTTAGCTGATTTTTGAAAGGGAAATCAGGCGTTTTATTGCCTGAATGATACTTCAGGTAACTAGAGGCTTAGATTTATGGAATTTGTGGTTAAAAATGCCTGTAGTTTTTGCTGCAACTGATGGAAATGGTCGATAACTTTTAAGCCATGTTCTGTTACCACAGCATTGCCGCCACCTTTGCCGCCCCGATGCGATATGACCAGTGGTTGACCAAAGTGTTCGTTCATATGGTTTACCAGGTCCCAGGCTTGTTTGTACGACATTTTCATTTGCAGGGCTGCCTGCCTGATGGAGCCTGAAGCCTTGATGCGTTCAAGCAATTCCACACGACCGTGCCCAAGAATCTTTTCATCCCCGGTTTCTATCCAAACCCTGCCGTTCAATTTAAATATAGGATCACTCATTATGGGTAATGAAAGTAAGGCTATTTTAATAAAAAGGCAAATCCAAGCGGGGCTTTTATGACAGCACTGGCTCGTTGCTTTGAGTACCGGTCTTATCGGTATCACTTACAGAACTGGGTTGCTGTTGTTGCAACTCTTCAAAATATTTCTTTTTTACCACAGTGGTCATTTTATGGTCGCCGGTATGGCTCCATCCCGGTGGCATCACCATATACAGGAATTTGTTTTTGATGCCCGGTGCCCGATATACATCCTTGGCCAGGGCCACTATCTCGCCAAAATAAGCATCCAGGAAGCTGTTTTTGATCATCGGTCTGCTAATGCCGTATTCGATAGGGATGTTACGATCCTCTACCTGGTAAGTGCCAAAAACCTTATCCCAAATGTTGAGCAGGTTGCAAAAATTGGTATCCATATACAACGGATTACGGGCGTGGTGCACGCGGTGGTGCGATGGGGTTAGGATGATATTATTAAGGAAACCCAGGCGACCATCATGTACCAAATTTTCGCCAATATGGATCATGCCGCCCCAAAAGCCATCAATAAACATGATCACAAATAACATTGCAGGTGGCACACCCAGTAAAATGCAGGTGGTAGTGCGGATAAAATCGGCATAAGGCCCTTCCAGAAAGAAGTGGGCGTAACTTACCGAAAGGTTCATGCTTTCCGGAGCATGGTGGGTAGAGTGCAGGCACCAGAACAGCCTTACTTTGTGCCCGAAATAATGGTATAAAAAATGGCCGAACTCCCACACAACGTAGCCGTAAATAAACCAGTACCAGGTAAATGTGAGTTTAAATATGGCATACTTTTCAAACAAGCCAATGCAAATACCTACCATGGCAATAGATATTACCCGGCCAATAAAGGCGTTGAACACGTAGGAGAAAAAAGTGAGCTTGTAGCTGATCACTTTAAAACGTTTGTAAAATGCCGCCCTGATAATCTCAATCACCAATAAAAAGGGCATAATAGGCACCAATAAAGCGGTAAATCCTTCATAGGTAAGCAGTTTATCATAATCGCCCGATTTGAGGATCTGCAGTAAATGATTAAAGCCAAAAAAGCCTGTGAATTGATGCCATACAGCGTTTAAGAAGTCCATCATTTAATATTTTATAATTGGTTTATTGATTTATAACGGAATTAATATGTCATTATGTATATACATACTAATTTTTATAAAAGTGCATAAAATTTATCTGACGGGCAAGTAAAATCTGCAATTTAAAGGAGTTTAATTTTAGAAATGAAGTAAAATAAGTAAAAGAACGTTTGTCATCACGAACGTGGTATGAAGAGGGATTTTCTAAAATTGATGTGCCAGGTGTTGGGCGCTCAAACAAAGATGTTTTATCTTGCACATTATTTTTAAACATGGATATTAATTATTTAAAAGGTGATGCCACAAAACCCGTTGGGGATGCGAACAAGATAATAGTACATGTTTGTAATGATATTGGCGGCTGGGGTAAGGGCTTTGTAATGGCTATATCCAAACGCTGGCCGGGGCCCGAAAAACAATACCGCGAATGGTATAAATCACAGCAGGGTTTTGCGCTGGGCCAGGTACAACTGGTACAGGTTGAGCTGGATATATGGGTGGCCAATATGATAGGGCAACATAAGGTTTATAAGGACGAAAATGGCAACCCGCCTATCCGTTATGAGGCTATCCGGGAGTGCCTTCAAAAAGTAGCCGAATTTGCATCTGAAAACGATACTACTGTACATATGCCCCGGATTGGCTGTGGTTTGGCCGGCGGTACTTGGGATAAGATAGAGCCTATAATTTTCGATGTACTTATAAATAAGGGAATAGGGGTAACGGTTTACGATTTTTAACAGGATCATCGTATTCTCTTAAACAGGTCAAATAAATAAATACTAATTTATTTATTTGACCTGTTGGCTATTTCATTTACAGAAGTTTTAAAAATCTTAGTTAAATATAATTAAAGCGGCGCTTGCTGCCCGGATCTTCATGTTAACCACTTTACTTGAAGTTCCAAATGAGTTATTGGTAACAACGCCAGTCACTTTAAATGTACCATCATCATCTACAGATGCACCGTTGATGTTTATTCCAGACTTACTTGATAACGAAGGTGCATTTAACAGGTAGGTGGTAGTGGTTTTTACGGCACTTTTACTATTAACAAAAAGGTCAATATCTTTCGTCTCATCTTTATTGATCACAACCATTGCATTTTTACCATCTTTACGAATAAAGCTGTACGCGTCCATATTTTCTGTATTTGGAAAGTCGGTTTTCAGAAATTGTTTAATCTGCGCCTGCTGAAAAAGTAACATGGCATAATACAGCGGCCTGGCTACATTTTTATTATTAACGGTGTTAATAGGTGAGTAAACATATTGGCTTCCGCCTCCCGTATGAAAATTAACCCCTGCAATACCTTGCTGAGCTAAATAGAATAAGAATTCGGTACCCCATATTGATGAACCAAAAGCGTTACTGATACCATCTTGGCCGCCATGATATACAGAATTACATTCTGTAAAGCGAAAAGGTATGTTATCAGCAATAACTCCCGGCTTTAAATATTCTATGATATCCTTGAGCCAGGTATCAAATATCATTAATTTTTTCATGGTAACACTGGGGTTGCCGGCAGGGCCCATGCGGTAATAATGCAACGAGAAAAGATTGATTTTACCGGCTCTGTCCTTTAAAAAGGGTTTCCCCCAGCCAGGTTCATTTGTTTCGGGGCCCGAAAAAATAATACCCGGCACATTGCTTTCTAAACGGTTTGCAAATGAACTATACTCATCAATAAATGTGTTATAGTTATAGGTTTTAGACCTTAAACCATTTAACGGAAAATATTCCGGCTCGTTCCCGATAGCAATGCTGCTTAATGATGTTCCCAGCTTTGCTTTTACGTAAGCCGTTTCCTGGGCGTCATTGTTAAATTGCGCCTCATTAAAATTAAGGCCCCAGATAGTATTCCAACCGGTGGCCTGGCTAAATTTCGTAAACCGGTCAACATCGTTGGTAAATACAAAATCCTGGGTTGATGAATTTCTCTTGCTGTTTGTCCAGGCAATCTTATCTACCGTGGCTCCTCCGATTCTGATTAACCCGGGACCTAAGTTTTTGAACAGGTTAATAAAAGAAGTATTGGAAACATTAAAATAAGTGGTGTCTGTTAATATCAGCTTTTCGAAACTAAATCCTAAGAAGTCATTGGGTACAACCGGGCCGGTGGTATTAACAGATAAGTTAATGGAAACCGCGGAATCGGGCTTTACAATGACACTGTCAGGTGTAGTTTGACCGGGTGTGCCAACTTCAACAGTTTTTCGGGGTACATCACTTTTTTTACACGAAAAAATGGGCAATAGCAATGCCAATAGAATAAACTTTAGGGGAAAGTTTTTGTTCATGATTTTTTTTGCGCAAAATGCAACTCTCTTATTAAGAAATGATGAATTTGTAAAAAATTAGATACAAAAAATAAAATTGTTTAATGTATTGATAATCAGTAGTTTGAATTTATAAACTTCTGTTTGTTGTAAGGTTTTTATTGCTTTGAGTTGTTTTTGAGCCAAATTAAGCTCTTACGCTTAGGAAAAGTTTGCTGTAGCTGTTTAAATTAATGGTTAGAATGGGGATGCTAAGCGCTGAGATTTTAAAACATACTCTTTCTGTTATCAACCGTTGTCACCTAATGTGTGGGGAGATTTTTGTATATTTATAAATGTAACAGCCCGGCCGTTTTTTAATAAACGTTCCGGGCTGTTGCGTTAAGCCAAACAGAGGAGAAAAATCAACTGTTTTGCATATAGTTATTTGATAGTTAATTATTTAATACTTTTTAAATTTTTAAAAGCCCCTCAAAATGGAGTTGGAATTTGTTAAAAAGTGTTAAAATCGATGGTTTGGGGTGAAATTTCGCTCGCTTTTTTACCCTTTTGATCAAAAAAGTGTTAAAATTTAAGGTTTAAAAAGTTTTTGATCATGGTTTCCAGGTGTTGTCTTTTTTATCAGTATCCGGATCATAGGTAGTACCTAACACCAATTGTTTGACCGGTTTTTTAGCTACAAAGGCAACACTGGTAGTTTTGTTGCCTTTGGCCCAACAGGCAATGCTTTGATGCACCAATTGCATACTGCCATCATTATAATATACAGTAAGATTTACAGGTATGGGTTTGGTGCCTATGCTGGTAATAGTCACATTATATTTTTGCAGCTGATGACTTACCCTGCTGATGGCCAGATTGGGCTGCCCGTTATCAAAAAACCAGCTTTTCCAGAACCAATTGAGGTTTACGCCCGAGCCTGTATTGATGCAATTAAAAAAATCATAAGGCATAGGATGCTTGCCATGCCATTGGCTGATGTAGTAGTGCAGGGCCTTTGTAAATAACTCGTCGCCCAGCATATCTTTCACATAAAGGTAGCCAAGGGCAGGTTTGGGATAGCTGTCAATAAATTTGGCTACGCCGATAAGCTGGGGGGTAAGGGTCATGATAGGTACATCCTGTTCATTCCCGGCTGCGTTTTCGGTGGCTGCAATGCCGTAAAAGTCAACAATAGAGTGGTCTATAACCGGGCTGATAAGCCATTCGCCAATGGTAGCCCAGCCTTCATCCATCCAGCCATACTTGGTTTCGTTGGTACCCATGTAAAAAGGGAACATGGTATGAAATATTTCGTGGTCGGTGAGTTCAATGGCGTCGGCGGTGTTTTCTACTGGGTTATCATTCACCATCATGGGGTATTCCATTTGGTCGAGCCCGTCAAATACGGTTTCATGAGGATAGGGGTATGGCCACTTCGGAAACTGGTAACTCATGGTTTCCACGGTTTTGCGGGCGTAGTTAATTACCTCGAAATAGTCCTTATGATTGGGGTTAAAAACTGCATCAACACGGGTGCGGCGATTGTTTTTGGGATCAACCACCAAACTTGATGCTTTCCAGATGTAATGGTTGCTTGTGGCAAAAACAAGGTCGGTTACACTGTCAGCTTCAAATTTCCAGGTATTGGTGGGGTTATTTTTAGTAACATCGGCAGCCTGGATATCGGCCTGGGTAATAATATCGGTTACCTTATCGCTGATGCCGGCCTGGTTTATCAGCTTTACATATTTGGGGTTATATACCTGTTCGGGATTTTTTAGGTCTCCGGTGGCCCAAACCTGGTAATTGCCGGGTACGGTAATCTCGGCATTGAAATGGCAAAAATCGTTGTAAAATTCCTGCGAGCCCAGGTACGGGAGTTCGTTCCATCCATCGATGTCGTCATAAACGGCTATTCGTGGAAAAAAATAAGCTACGAAGAAAGCACCGGTATCAACCTTTCCGGTACGTATATGTGATGTTTTATTGAGTGTATAGTTGTACTCGATATCAAAATGGGCCTTTTGCCCGGGTGATAAAGGGGTGTTCAGCATCATGTTGGTACCCTCTATATGGTATTTGGAGCTGTCTTTTAATTGATTGTTAACGCTGATCGATTTGATATTTACCCCATCGGTCAGATCCTGTGCTGCAATTGGCATATCGCGAATAGCGCCTTTTTTATATAAATTAGGATATAGCTTAAATAGAATGGTGTTAAGTGTATCCGGGCTGTTGTTGATATAGTCAATAGCTACAGTGCCGGTAATATTGAGGTTTTTGGGGTTAAAGTTTACTTTAATGTTGTAGTTGGCTGTATTTTGCCAATAGTTTTTGCCGGGAGCTCCCGTTTGCGTACGTGTGCCTTTGGTGTAAGTATTTTGCAGATTCGCGGCTATGGGCAATGTGACCTGGGCGTAAGCGATGGTACCACCAGATAACCATGCTATGGCGAGTAATTTTTTGAGGTTAAGCATTAAGCGAAATTATATCAGTTATATTTGAAGGTAAATATAATAAACTGAACAGGCAGCAATGCATGCCGGGTAAATAAGTGATTTTAACATATTTAAGTTTTACGGATAAATACCGTTATTATACCCCATATAAATAAACCAATGACCGCAGAAAAAATGATCATGATAACAGGGAAACAATACCTGGAATTAAAACAAAGGCTGGAAAGTGGCGATGGACTTACCTATAATATAGGTACGGATAAACACCCGGAGGAAGTAAAAATTATCAATATGTATATGGATACCGATCCCGACTTTACGCGTAATCCCCGGCAGTTTGCCAAAATGCACGAAGACTTGCATATACAGGTAAAACTGGAGTATATAACCGAGTCTTAAGTCCAAAATCGGGAGGTCAAAGCCTTTGTTTTTCTGACTTAAGACTTAGAGCCTAAGACGTCCGACTTAAAAAACTACCATCCGCCTTTAAAACCTTCGGTTAAGGCGTTTTGATATTTTTCCAGATCAAAGGAGTATAGGTACGGAGCTTTGTGAGCCCCCCCTTTTCGGGGCTGTTCGGCCCGGTTCAGGATTCCAAAACCCAATATACGGCGCTGAAAGTTGCGTCGGTCCAGCTTTTTATCCAGTATGGTTTCATATAACTTTTGCAATTCAGGCATGGTAAACTCCCTGGGCATCAGATTGTAGCCTATAGGCTGGTAACTGAGTTGTACGCGGAGGGTTTCTAACGCTGTTTTGAATATCAGCTCATGGTCAAGCAAAAATTCAGGCATATCATCCAGGTCGCGCCAGGTACAGGTTTCAGAAAACTGATCTGGTTGGGGAACAACGCCAAAAAAATCAACCAGGGCGTAATAGCCTATAGATAGGAAACGTTTCGCAAACCAGTTTTGTTCATCGGGTACAGTTTCTTTGTACAGATCATGATGGAATTTCGCGCGATCAGGATCTCCAAAGATGTGAAATTGTTGCAAAAATATTTTATCAAGACCGGTACGTTCTTTCAATATACGGTTGGCGGCCATTTCAATAGGTTCCTGTTTTTGTACAAAACCGCCTGGCAAAAGCCATTTATTTTCATCATGAGGCAGCAGCAGCAATACCTTCATTTGCCCTTCATGAAAACCAAAAACAACGCAATCGATAGAAATATGATCGAGATAATTTTTACGCGCGTCTTCGCTGTATTCAATAAGTTGTTCTTTAGTTAACATTTTCGCTATTGTACAAATAAAGTTTGATTATTTAATTATAATAATTACAATTGTGTACTTTATACACCATTGTTTTTGTTTTATTGCAACCAATTTTAACCAGTAACTTTCAATTAAAAGAAGTAATTAATATTCAGTTACATGGCTTTTATTTTGTTCATATTTGTTTATCCAATTCTATTATATCTAAATTAAAAAAATGAAAAAGTGTTTTTCAACCCGAATCGCCAACAAGGTCATTCCGCTTTGTTTTGTGGCAGTGCTCCCTTTTTATAAAGCATCGGCCCAAAGCAAAACCGAGGATGCCAAAATGAATACTTACGTTAATGGTTTACTGAGTAAGATGACTCTTGATGAAAAAATAGGGCAACTTAACCTGGTAACTATTGGCGCGGCAACTACAGGGTCTGTAGTAAATAAGGGGGTTGAGGAAAAGATAAAAAATGGCGCCATTGGCGGTGTGTTTGGTATTTGGGGAGCCGATCAGGTGAAACAGATTCAGGACCTGGCGGTAAAGAATTCCAGGTTACACATCCCGCTTATTTTTGGATTGGATGTGATCCACGGTCACCGTACTATTTTTCCTATTCCGCTGGGATTGTCAGCATCCTGGGATATGAGCCTGATCAAACGATCCGCACAGATCGCGGCTAAAGAAGCTACCGCCGAAGGTTTGAATTGGGTGTACTCGCCGATGGTTGATATAGCGCGCGATGCGCGCTGGGGTCGCATTTCAGAGGGTTCGGGCGAAGATCCATGGTATGGTTCGCAGGTAGCTAAGGCCATGGTACAAGGTTATCAGGGCAGCAGCATGAAAAATGCCGATGCAGTGATGGCTTGCGTAAAACACTTTGCCTTATATGGCGGCGCCGAGGCTGGCCGTGAATACAATACTGTAGATATGAGCCGTATTAAAATGTACCAGGATTATCTGCCTCCATATAAGGCGGCTGTTGATGCAGGTGCAGGTAGCTTTATGAGCTCTTTTAATACTGTTGATGGGGTACCAGCTACCGGCAATCAGTGGCTGTTAACTGATGTATTGCGCAAACAATGGGGTTTTAAGGGCTTCGTAGTATCGGATTACACCGCTGTTAATGAAATGACAGCGCATGGATTAGGCGATCTGCAAACGGTATCGGCCCTGGCTCTGAAAGCTGGTTTGGATATGGATATGGTAGGCGAAGGCTTTTTAACTACACTTAAAAAATCATTAACTGCGGGTAAGGTAACCCAACAGGAAATTGACCTGGCTTGCCGCCGTGTGCTGGAAGCTAAATACAAACTGGGATTATTTGATAATCCTTATAAATCAATTGATGCAAGCCGTGAAGCTAAGGATGTGCTAACAACCGAAAACCGCGCCGAGGCACGCAATATCACTAAACATTCATTTGTGTTGTTAAAAAACAGCAATCAGATTTTGCCATTAAAGAAAACAGGTTCCATTGCATTAGTAGGCCCATTAGCTAACAATCAGCGTGATATGTTGGGCACCTGGGTAGTTGCCGGTGATTGGCAAAAATCAATCAGCGTAATGCAGGGTATTAAAAATGTAGTAGGTGATGGGGTTACTATTAATTACGCGAAAGGTGCCAATATTACTGAGGACAGCTTATTTATACAAAGGCTAAACTTTTTTGGCCAACAGATGGTAGCTGTCGATCCTAAACCAGCCGATGAATTGCTGAAAGAAGCAGTTGATGCGGCTAAAAAATCGGACGTGATCGTGGCTGTGGTTGGTGAATCACAAAGCATGTCGGGCGAATCATCAAGCCGCTCAGATATCGATATTCCAGAAAGTCAGAAAAACATGTTGAAAGAGTTGGCCAAATTGGGTAAGCCATTGGTTATCGTATTATTTAATGGCCGTCCGCTTACTTTAACCTGGGAGGACAAACATGCCAGCGCTATATTAGATGTTTGGGCCCCCGGAACTGAGGCTGGTAATGCTGTAGCTGATGTATTGTTTGGTGATTATAATCCGGCTGGCAAAATTACGGCTACTTTCCCGCGCAGTGTAGGACAGATACCTATTTATTATAATCACAAAAACACCGGAAGGCCATATACCAGCGGGCCGTCAAAATTCAAATCAAACTATCTGGATATTTCCAATGATCCGCTTTATCCGTTTGGTTATGGTTTAAGCTATACCACTTTTGGATACAGCGATGTTAAACTCAGCAAAACAACGCTCAAAGGCAATGAGAGCCTTACAGCAACCGTCACAGTAACCAATACTGGTAAATATGCGGGCGAAGAAGTGGTTCAGCTTTATATCAGCGACCCGGTAGCCAGCATCAGCCGGTCGATAAAAGAACTGAAGGATTTTAGAAAGATAAGCCTGCAGCCAGGTGAGCAAAAAGAGGTATCATTTACGGTTAGGCCAGAGGAGCTTAAGTTTTATAACAGTCAGCTTAAGTACGATTGGGAGCCGGGTAAATTCATTATCCAGATAGGTACAAACTCCAGCGATACCCATACAGCTTCGGTACAGTGGGATAAGTAGAAGGTGTTGATCCTGGTAATTTAGAAAGAGCAGCGATATTATAATATCGCTGCTCTTTCTAGTTTTATAGAAGGAGGGAGAATAATATACCGGCATTTATAAATGTTAAATTAACAATTAAATAAAGGATATATATTTATATAAATGCTTTTAATGCAGGTTTTTATAATTATTTAAATGTTGCAATGACATTATTAATGTTTTAGTGTGGCATTTTGACACTTAATAATGAGTTGCTAATTGAAAAAAATACAACCCGAAAACAATAAAAAATATGATCCTTTTGGTATTACTTGGGGATTATTATGAGGTGTTGTGGATTTTTTAGGTTTTATTATAGTTAACAGTAACAATTTTACATTGTTACATTTTTATAATAATGAATGTTTTGTTAGTAATTTATTAATAAAACATCCTCAAAATGCTATGTTTAACTGCTATAATGATTTACTAATAATTAATTTGTAAATCTTCATTTCTTACTTGTGTAAACAATACACTCTCTTTAAATTAGTTGAGAAGCCAATATAAATTTCTGAAGAAGCAGAAATTACACTGAATTTAATAGTATTATAACATTTTAGTTTTAAATGTGCTCAACCCAAAAGGAGGAGCAGAAGCGGATGATATCGGGGAATAAGTTTAAAATTTATCACGGGAAGATCATATGATTAAACCTTTACACTCTGTAATTTTTCAATCTTCAAAATTTAAATGTCGCTACTTTAAAAGGGACACGATTAGGTTTTCCGTACCGGATAAGCAATTCATCCTTATATTAATGGTCCTATTACAAACTTAAAATTTTGTTTATCTACATAAATCTTAAATCAAAGATATTAATCAACTAAATCTCAATCTCATGTTTAAAAATTTACTCTTAAAAGGAAAGATTCCCTGGTTTTTCCTTACACTACCCGGAACAGATTTGTATGTACTTATCAAAGGTACAATTACAAGCACTTTACCAAGACTAATGGCAAATTTACGCTGAGTTTAAATCTGGGTAATGCACCTTTTTTCCTACATCTGTTATATCAAAACATTAAAGTAAAAGCGGGCCTGATGGTATCAGGACTATTTGCGAGCCGGAAGCAATGTGCTGACCGAAGTTGTTGTGATAGGTTACTGTTCTTAACGGAATAAGAAACATCACAGGTTCGGTTGCTATTGTTGGCCTGGCTATAAAAATCTTAGATTGTAGAGATCTGAGTTTAGTTGATCAGTGTTTGTAGGAACATTGAGTAGCGCTCCGGGGTGAGATACGGAGCGCTTTTTTATTTAATGCATTGAACTAACTGTGGCGATTAAGTCATAAGCCAAACTTAAATTGGTACCGGCATCCTTGCTCCACCTTATTTATACAATCAGTTTAATTTTACGAGGTGATTGTGTGATCTTCTGATCTTTCTCCATCTTCTTTAACAAGCGGGAAATCACTTCCCTTGAGGTGGCCAGATCGGCGGCTATGTGCTGATGGGTGATCACCAGCTCGGTTGATTTATTTATAGCTACTTTTGTTTTCAAATATTGCAACAGACGGTCTTCAAGATTATAGCAAATTACTTGTTTGGTGGTTTCCAGCAGGTCGTTATAATGTTTCTGATATTCATGCAGGATCATCTCGCTGAATGCCGGATATTTGAGCAACCATTCGCGGGCTTTATAAATAGGAACCAGTAAAAGGAGCGACCGCTCCTCCGTAATACCCGAAAAACTCACTTCTTTTTCATTAAACAGATGGGCGAAGCTAAAAATACAGGTAGAGCCCGGGTTGATGTAATACAGGAGGAAGGGCAAGCCATCCTCCTCGCTGTAAACTTTTACCGTTCCATTGATCAATATGGGCAAATTTCGAACCAACTGACCCTGCCTTACCACATATTCATCCGGCTCAAATGATTTAAGTTTACCAAAGCTGATCAGTTCGCCGAGCAAATCTTTTCCAAATTCGGCCAGACATTGGCTTATCAGATTGGTTTCAAATTCATCCATTTTTGCTGCAGTTCATTATCTGCAGCAAATTTACCTTGTTGTAACGGTGTGTGCTTATTTTTTCCAATAATTATTCGCGGCAGCAATGGTGGCAAATTCAATAGCTACGGTTTGACCTATAGCAATAAGCATAGCAGCATCTTCGGCGTAAATTGGGCGTAATCTTTCGCGTACCGCCGCATCCGGCTGGGTGATCTTAATTATAAGACGCGACATTTTAATGGCTAATGCCCTACCTTCTTCAGGTGTTTCGGTTATCAGGGAATTACCTGGTATTAGTTGTACACTGTCTGACATAATTCAAATAAGTTAAATGATGAATGTTTGTTGGTAAAAGTAATAGAAATATGAAATGGGTGACTTTAGTTACAATCCGCGATTTTTTAGGCCTGTTGTATGGCTTTTGTCATGTTTTGTTTTGACCATGGCGATACGTTGCCGCCATCAATACAAAACCTAACTTTGTTTATAAAATATGAACACTGCTGATATACTGATCGTAGGCGCCGGTGCCGCCGGACTAATGGCTGCTAGCGAACTAGCCAACACGGGTAAAAAGGTAATAGTACTGGAGGCAGATAACCGCATCGGGGGGCGCATCCACACACAATATGATGCTACAACCGGAGAATATACAGAACTAGGGGCCGAGTTTGTACATGGAGATCTGCCGGTTACCATAGGCTTATTGAACGAGGCGGGTATACCTTATCGTTCTGCTTCGGCAGAGATGGTACAATATGATGAGGGTGCCTTTGTAGAAAATGAATCATTTATTGAGCATTGGGATTTGCTGATCGACAAATTGAACAGCCTGCAGCAGGACGTCAGTATTGAAGAGTTTATGCTGAAAGAGTTTCCTGATGATGAATATGCGCGGATGCGTACCTCGGTGAGGCAATTTGTATCAGGCTATGATACCGCCGACCCACAGAAAGCCAGCAGCTTTGCCTTGCGGAAGGAGTGGCAAAGCGAAGATGACAGCGCGCAGCACCGGGTAGCAGGAGGGTACGTGACTTTACTGAATTACCTGGCTGGTGAATGCAAATCCAATAACGGTCAAATATTTCTGAACGCCATAGTAAAGGATATTTATTGGAGCCCCGGGAAGGTAAGTGCCATTACAGCTGACGGTACAGCTTACCACGCCCAACAAATAGTGTTGGCTGTACCGCTTGGTGTTTTGAAAGCTGGTGAAGGCCAAACAGGCGGAATAGCTTTTCATCCGCCGCTTAAAGCGCACGCCGAAGCTATACAGGGGATGGGTTTTGGTTCGGTGATCAAAATATTATTGGAATTTGACGAGGCTTTCTGGTACAGTGAAGAAACCGAAGTACGCATTGGCCGGAGCCTCGACAATATGGGCTATCTGCTTTCGCAGGAAGAAATACCTACCTGGTGGACGCAATTTCCGGAGCGATCCAACATATTTACCGGCTGGATAGGAGGACCGGATGCCGAAGCCAAAAAAGAAAAGACGGATGAAGAAATACTGGTGCAGGCCTTGCAGTCGCTTGCCAATATTTTCCGCCTGAGTGTGGAGGAATTACAGCAAAGACTTAAAGCATGGAAAGTGGTAAACTGGACAGCCAAACCATTTACCCTGGGCTCATATGCTTATGATACGGTTAACGCGCTTGTCTGTCGTAACACGTTAAACACACCAATTGATGACACCCTGTTTTTTGCCGGCGAATATCTTTATGAAGGCACCGCCATGGGTACCGTAGAAGCTGCTTTGACCAGCGGAAGGGGTGTGGCGGAGATGATTATATCATAAATTTATTAAGCGTAAAACGATGTTATTTCGAATGGAGAGAGAAATCTTCTGCATAATGCCTTGACAATTTTATAAGATTTCTCTCTCTGTTCGAAATGACAATTTTGGCTAAAAGAGTAGGCTTCGATTGCCCCTGTATAAAGCGGCTAAGGCTCATCAAACCAACATTTCTCTCTGTTCCAGCTTGGTTATAAACCGTTGAATTCTCTTTTCTCTTGTTTCGGGTGTTTTTGCCTGATGCAAATGGTAGTATATAATAAAAAGGTTGGTTTTGTTAAGCGTATCAAAAAAGGCCCTGGCTTTTGTATTATTGTTTAACTCTTTCATAAAATCCTCCGGAATGATCGCCTCCTGTTGCGGAGCGTAAGCTTTTTCCCAGCGACCATCAGCTTTGGCCATATCTACCTGTGCAATACCCGGAGGGCGCATTTTTCCACTGGTGGTTAACCTTTGGATGTGCTCCGTGTTCCGGTAGGACCAAGTACTTCTGGCCCTTCTGGGTGTGAATTTTTGAATAAAGGATACCTCATCCAATTTCTTTTTAATCCCATCTATCCATCCAAAGCAAAGAGCCACATCTAAGGCCATCGCGTAATTAATGGATTTTATGCCCGAGTCCTTTTTGAATATCTTCAGCCAGATGCCATCTGTATTTTCATAGTTCTTGTCCAGCCATTTTTCCCATTGTGCGGAGGTTTTAAAAGAAAGCAACGGTAGCTCTTTTTTTGATGATGGAATGGTTTGTTTCATGAAACAAAGAAAACCGAGCCACATGACAGCCCTATGTCAGTAGTGCAAAAAGATGTTATCGATTAAATGAGAGGTGAAGAGGTGTTGATGAAGTGATCAGAACATTCCCTACACCCCTTCAATAGAGGAATCTCAATGCCCCGCTTTTTTAATTATCCTAACGCGCCATAGGATGAAGCCGGGTGATGGCATCCATTAACATACTTAATTTACGCCCCAAACTGCCGTAAATGATGGTCGATATGTTTATAAACAAAGGGACCGATCTGTTCGCGGGTCATAGAACCAAAAAATGGATGTATAAAGCCTGGATTGGAGAAATTAGCATAATCCCTGATCTTGGCGAGCCATTCCGTCCGCTCTGATACCATGTCGCCATTGCCGGTAATTCTAAGTTCGGGAAGAGTAGGGGTATTTCTCGCCAGGGGCGATTCATCTTTCATAACCCTGCGTAAAGCCACCCGGCCAAAAATACGACCGATAAATGCACGTTTGTATTTTTGCCTGCCTTGCATCATGTCTTCCCAAAGGTTGCAATGCCTTACCATCTGGTAAACATTCATTTTGCCCCATTGCGCCTTGCTGTCTCTGTTTAATGAATTCACCCTGCCAATGAGTTCATCCCTTGTTTGCTGGTCGAAGATCGATTTCATAGCTTAAGATTCAATTTGTGCCAATGAAAACCAGTTGCCAGAATCGTCTGTAAACAAGGCTTCATAGCCATAAAACTCTTTTGTTGGTACCTTTTTGAATACCACTCCTTTAGCCTTTAATTCTTCGTAGGTTGCCAGCAGGTCGTGGCAGGTGAATACGGCCGCACCGAAGGTTCCTTTTTGGATAAGGTGGGTCATGGTTTGTACGGTTTCCTTATCAAACATGCCACCTTCGGCAACCAGGAACAGGGTTATTTCCAGTTCGGGTTGTTCGGGCGGGGTTACGGTCAGCCACCGGGCACCTTCGCCCATGGGGGCATCTGTGTGTACCTTGAAACCCAGCTTGTTTACATAGAAATCGTATGCGCGGTTCTGGTCAAGAACATAAATGCACATGTGCGTTACTTTGGTGATCATTTTTTGTATGTATTTGGTTAACAATACAAACATGGGCAATGCATCACATTATTACCTCTTGAAAATTGCTATTTTTTGATGTAGCCGTGCGATTCTGCAAAGCAATTTGGAACAGCAGATAAGGGATTAGCTCGAATGGCCTGCTGCTTTGCTTTTTGACTGTTTTGAAACACTGAAGGTGTTTTACCCACCACTTTTTTAAATACGGCTGTAAACGATGTGGGACTGTCAAAACCGATGCTTACACAAACATCCATAATGGTATTGCCTTCGGCCAATAATAGGCGGGCTTTGTCTATCCGCACTTGGGTAAGATAATGATGCGGGGTTTTACCGTATATGGATTTAAAAAGCCTGATAAAGTGATATTTGGAGAAGCATGCTTCATCGGCTATGTTGGAAATATCAATGTTTTGGGAGAAATGACTGTCGATGAATAGTTTGGCTTGCACTATCCGTTTATACAGATACAGTTTCTCGTATTGTTCCATTTGGTTATAAATTAAGTATTCTGAACCAGAATTTACGGAATTTAAGAATTAACATAATAATAAATTCGATTGCTGAATCCGAAATTAAAAATAAATCAAAATTCGAACATCTGAAACGACGGCGCCCTCAACGAAGTTAATTCGAAATCAAGATGCTTTCCAGTAATTACCCGATACGATGATCATGTCAAGCATTTTGATGCTGTTATCGTAATAGTCGTAATCTCGGAGTTTAAAGGCAACCAGGTAATCCCATAGTTTATTGAGCCATTGTTGGTTACGCTGATCAACCGTGGCTGATACGGTGAAAGGGGCTATAAAACTCAGCGCTTCAAAATACCGGCCTTTGATATCATTCCCGGCCAGGGTATATCCTGCCGAAATATTATCGGGATTGCCATTGGTGGTTTCGCGGATCCAGTGGTTTATTTTATCGGTGAAAATCTTAGCTCTTTGGTCACCATATAATAAATAGTCGCTGGCTATTCGCCAGGGTACGCGGCAGGCATTGTAGTTATAATAACCATCGTATGGTGATTCGAGATAATTGCGTTGTGCCGGATGATGGGTTTTATTGATGCCGCGGATAAAATCGGGTACCAGGCCGGCATCGGGGCTGTATTGGGCTTGCATAGTAGAGAAGAGGTGATAATTATTATCGATTGCTGATTTCCATTTGCCGTTATGTAAAGTGGCTTCAAAGGCTTTAAAATGGGCCGGCATAAAGTCGGATGAACGCATATCGAAGTAGTCGGCGCTATCATATTCAATGGCGTCGCTCAGCAAAACGGAATAAGTCTTGGGGTTGATCTCGTGCTGCATAATGGCCGCTATGATGCTTTGCGCTTCGTGCAGGTAATTGATACTGCCGGTATTGCCCCATTGTTTGCCAGCCAGCAGCAGGGAATAGGCAATATCCATATCGCCATCGGTAGCGGTGCTGTGGTCAAGATCTTTACAGCCTTTTACCTGAGCCCAAGCCATGAGGTAGGGGGATGTTTTAGCCGGGTGGGCTTTGAAATACCGGTAAAGGCCGTCAAAAGTATGTCGTGCAGATGGATCATAACCGGCCATCAGTACGGTTATAACCATACCGTAGCCCTGACCTTCGGATACACATTCTTTGCCTTTTCTTTCAAACCAAATATAATATTGATCAGGTTTGCAGCCGGGTTTTACGTAGCGCTTTTTCCACTGATTATAAAATAGTTCTACCTGTTTATCCAATTGTTGTTGGGACAGGTGGTTGGGTTTGATGCTGCCTTTGGTGTAGGAGTAATGCTGCGGGAAGGGCATGGAGACCTCACCTAAATCCTCTCCTTTGGAGAGGACTTTACTCTGTATCTCTTTAATTCCCTCTCCTTTGGAGAGGGCCGGGGTGAGGTTTCCAATACTTATACCCAGTACAAAAAGGAGGTTAAACCACCTGTTCCAGTAATTCTTCAAAATGCTCTTCTTCCATACACATTTGATTCTCGGCAAAATACAGTTTCAGGCAGGCCAGGAAATTCTGGATAACCGGGTTATCCTTGCAGGTAGCGGCATACCAAGTGCGTTTGGCTACGCTGTGGTGTAATGGTTTGGCCACTACGTTCCGGTTGGCCAGGTAAGGTTTCACTATCCAGTCGGCCATTACGCTGATGCCCAGGCCCGCGTTTACCATCTCGATGGTAGCATCGGTGTAGTGGATGCGGTTGAGTGTTTTGGGTTTTACGTGTTGTTCCTGTATCAGGGTTTCAATAAGCGGGGTATCCTGGTAGCTGGGATCATAAAGGGCCAGTATCAGGTCCTGATCCTGAAAATCGCAGATATTGATTACATCCTTTTTGGCCAGTGGATGATCTGCTGGTAAAATAGCATTTAGGCGGTCCTCAAAAATAGGTTCGTAAGTTATTTTGGTGTTCACCATCTGGGTACGTACAATACCCAGATCCAGGTCGCCTCGCATGAGGTATTCCAACGGGCGGCGGGTGGCATCCGATACGATGTTGATATGGATATCCGGCCACTGGCTTTTAAAATCTTTGATAACACCGGGCAGCCAGTGGTAGGCCGTATAGCACTGCATACTGATATTGAGCTTGCCGGTTTTACCGTTTTTATAGTTGCGGATGTCCTCTTCCATCGAGCGTATCTCGGCAATGATCTTCTCAGAACTGCGCAAAAAGCGATAGCCAATCTCAGACAAATGTAATTTTTTGCCTTCGCGGTGAAAAACTTCAATATCCAGCTCTTTTTCCAGTTCCTTTAACTGGTGGCTCAGGGCCGATTGAGTAAGGTGCAGCGTTTCGGCTGCTTTAGTTAATGTGCCCTCTTTTGATATGGTATCAACTAAGCGGAAGTGGTGGAGTGCTATGTTCATTATGAATTTTACTAATGATTATGACAAAATTAATTCATTTTTTTCATACATCCTATAGCCCTACCTTTGCCGTGTATAAAATACACGTTATGTATAAGCTACCTTCAAAACAACTACTTCTGTTTTTAGGTGTTTTATTTGTCTTCCAGGCTCAGGCTCAGCAAAAAGTTTTAAACATCAAAGATGCTGAACAAATGGCACTCGCTAACTACGGTACCATCAAATCCAAAGCTAATCAGTTAAACGCTGCTAAGGCATTTCTAAAAGAAACACGTACAGAATATCTACCAGATGTAAGCATCTCGGCACAACAAGACTACGGAACGGCCAACGGCCAAAACGGACCTTTGTATGGTTACCGTGGTTTATCCGTAGCATCATCAGGCCCCGCCCAGGCTAATCAAAACTGGAACGCGGCATTTGGCTCCTTGTATTTAAGTAACGTAAGCTGGGATTTTTTCAGCTTCGGTAAATCAAAAGAACGGATCAAAGTACAAAAGAACATTGTTAACCGTGAAGAGACGGATCTGGTACAAGAGCAATTTCAGCACGAAGTTCGTGTAGCCAGCACCTATTTAAATCTACTGGCGGCTCAGCAACTGGAAAAGGCACAGCAGGATAACCTGAACCGTGCTATGGATCTGCAAAAAGTTGTGGCGGCCCGTGTAAAGAATGGACTGAATCCGGGTGTGGATTCGGCTTTGGCCAACGCGGAGGTATCCAACGCCAAAATCTCGTTGACCAATACGCAGCAAACTGTTCAAGATCAGAGCAACCAACTTTCGGTTTACCTGGGCATCCCGGCGCAGGATTTTTTATTGGACAGCGCCTTTGTAACCAAACTGCCTACCACATTGGATGCTACAAGCGCGGTACAACTGGCAGACCACCCGCAATTACGCTATCTGCAAAACCGCATCGGCGTAAGCGATGAGCAGGCCAAATACCTCAGAACTTTCAGCTACCCTACATTTACCTTGTTTGGTGTGTACCAGGGCAGGGGATCAGGTTTTAATTATGATTATACCACCAACCCAAACAGCGTTAACAGTAGTTATGGCGCCGGGGCCAATCCAACCCGGTACAATTATCTGTTTGGTGTAGCCATGGTTTGGAATATTACCAGCCCATTCAGGGTGCATTACCAGGTACAATCGCAAAAATATACCTCAGCGCAGTTCAAAAATGACTACGACTTGGTGCAGCAGCAACTGACGGCACAGCTGGCATTGGCACAAACCCGCATCGGTAATTCATTGAAAAACTACCGCGAGGTACCGGTTGAGGTTTCGGCCGCGAGCGATGCTTACAAGCAGAAATATACCTTATATAAAAACGGACTGGCCAACATTGTTGATTTTACCCAGGCTCTTTATACACTGAACCGTGCCGAGGTTGACCGCTACATTGCCTTAAACAATGTATGGCAGGCACTGCTGTTTAAATCGGCAGCTACCGGCGATTTCGGCATATTCATTAATAATTTTTAATAACAGTAATACACATTTATAATGGGAATGATCAAAGGGGCGCTACAAAAACCAATTACCATATTGGTTATAGTTGCCGGACTGTTTTTTTTCGGGATCAATGCGGTACGTACTATCAAGATAGATATCTTTCCTGATCTTAACTTGCCGGTTATCTACGTATCCCACCCTTACGGAGGTTTTACTCCCGACCAGATGGAGGCTTATTTTGGTAAGCAGTATGTGAACCTGCTGCTTTTTGTTTCGGGTGTTAAAACCATCGAAACCAAAAACGTACAGGGTTTAACACTGATAAAAGTTACTTTTTACGAAGGTACTAATATGGCACAAGCCGCGGCGGAGGTCACGGCGTTCACCAACAGGGCCCAGTCGGCATTCCCACAGGGTTCACAACCTCCATTTATTTTGAGGTTTGATGCCTCTACGCTACCGGTTGGTCAGTTGGTACTTAGTAGTCCTACCCGATCAAACAACGAATTGCTTGACTTCGCCCTGGTTTATATCAGATCGGCATTTACATCGGTTCCGGGATTGGTAGCACCTGCTCCTTTTGGTGGTAACCAGCGAACCGTGGTAATCAAGGTTGATCCTGGATTGTTACGCTCGCACAACTTAACACCCGATCAGATCGTGGCTGCTTTGCGTGAGAATAACCAAAACACCCCCGCGGGTAACGTACGTATAGGCGACTATAACTACCTGGCACCGGCAAATACTACCATCAAAAAGATTCCGGATTTTGGTAATATCCCACTATACAAAAATGGTGTACAAACAGTTTTTTTACATGATGTAGCTACTGTAGAAGATGGCGCGGACATCACCAACGGTTACGCACTTATTAACGGTAAACGTTCGGTTTATTTGCCTATCACCAAATCGGCTACGGCTTCAACCTGGGATGTGGTGCAGAATTTGAAAAAAGCGCTTCCCCGTTTCCAGGCTTTGGTTCCGGATGACGTAAAATTGTCGTTTGTATTTGACCAATCGGTTTACGTAATTAATGCGGTAAAGAGTTTGGCCGAAGAGGGCGCCATAGGTGCGGTACTCACTGGTTTAATGGTGTTGCTGTTCCTGGGTGACAAACGCGGTGCACTCATCGTAATATTAACTATACCAACCTGTATTATATCAGCTATATTTTTCCTTTCGCTTTTTGGGCAAACCATCAATATAATGACGCTGAGCGGTTTGTCGTTGGCTATTGGTATCTTGGTGGATGAGTCGACAGTAACGATCGAGAACATACACCAACACTTTGATATGGGTAAACCCAAAGCCCTGGCTATATGGGATGCCTGTAAGGAGATCGCTTTTCCTAAATTACTGATCTTGTTCTGTATCCTGGCAGTGTTTGCACCGGCCTTTACTATGAAAGGTATTCCTGGAGCGTTGTTCCTGCCGCTGGCGCTGGCCATTGGTTTCTCCATGATCGTATCTTACTTCCTGGCGCAAACCTTTGTACCCATCATGGCCAACTGGATCATGGTAAACAAACATGAAGACCACAGCCATGCAGATGGTTTTGCTTTGGAAGATGAAGGCGAACCATGGGAGCAAAAAGAAAAAGCCATGAAAAGGGCTTTGGAGCATACGGGTAAAGAAGTAACCCGTTTTGACAGGTTCAGGGATAGCTTTATGCGCCTCATGGACAGGATGCTGCCCAACCGCAAGATCCTGGTAACTGTTTATGTTGTTGTTGCTTTTGGCTTAGCCTTCCTGCTCTTTAACATTATTGGCCGCGACGTATTACCAAAAGTAAACTCCGGAACATTCCAGGTACGTTTGCGTGCGCCCGATGGTACCCGTTTGGAGCGTACCGAGATAGAAGTAGTGAAAGCGCAGCATATACTGGGTAACATTGTGGGTAAAAATCACATTGCTATTACGTCTACTATGGTGGGTACGCACCCATCTTCGTTCTCCACCAACCCGATATATATGTTTATGGCTGGTCCGCAGGAAGCAGTTATGCAGGTGAGCTTAACAGAAGACTATAAAGTGAACCTGGATGATCTGAAAGAAAAATTCAGGGACTCTATAGCTCAAAAAATGCCTGGCATAAAGATCTCCTTTGAGCCGATAGAACTGACTGACAAGATCCTGAGCCAGGGATCGCCAACACCGATAGAAGTTACCCTGGCCGGTAAAAACAAAAAACAAAACCAGGAATACGCGTTCAAGATATTGGATAAATTAAAACAGATCAAATATCTGCGCGATGCACAGATAGGCCAGTCGTTTAACTATCCGTCGTTAGATATTACTATCGACAGACAAAGAGCAGCGCAACTGGGTGTAGGTTTAAATGATATATCCCGCTCGTTGATCGCTTCTACCTCATCATCGAGGTTTACCGAAAAAAATAACTGGATAGATGAGCGCGTAGGATTAAGCTACCTGGTACAGGTGCAGGTGCCTGAATATCAAATGGCCAGCCTGAACGATGTGAAGGAAATACCGGTATTGGCTAACCAGGCACGCCCTACGCTGGGTGATGTGGCCGATGTGAAAACCGGCTTAGCTAATGGCGAAGATGATAACATTGGTGCTATACCAACCCTGTCTGTTACGGCCAATATCAATAAAAAAGATTTAGGTACCGCAACGCATGATGTGCAGGAAGCTATTAAATCTATAGGAAAATTGCCGCACGGGCTAACCGTTGAAATGCGCGGTTTAAGCCAGACATTAACCGATACATTGGATAGTTTACAATCAGGTTTGTTGGTAGCTATTATCGTGATATTCCTGATGCTGGCAGCTAATTTCCAGTCGTTCAAAATGTCGTTCGTGGTACTATCAACGGTGCCTGCGGTATTGTTCGGTTCGTTATTATTGGTTAAAATAACCGGGGCAACGCTCAACCTGCAATCATACATGGGTATGATCATGTCGGTAGGCGTATCCATCTCCAACGCGGTATTGTTGATAACCAACGCCGAAGAATTGCGTAAACACAACGGGGATGCGTTGAAAGCCGCCCGTGAAGCAGTGGCCCTGCGTTTGCGCCCTATATTAATGACCAGTTTGGCGATGGTTGTGGGTATGATCCCGATGGCATCCGGCCTGGGCGAAGGCGGTGACCAGACATCACCACTCGGCCGTGCGGTTATTGGCGGACTTATTGCTTCCACATTTGCGGCCCTGTTAATATTACCATTGGTTTTTGCCTGGGTACAAGGTAATGCCACCACACAATCAGTTTCATTAGATCCAGAAGATAAAGAAAGTAAATTTTATGTCCCTTTGCACCATCATGAAAAAGCTTAAAAATAGATCCACCATTATGCTTGCCGTATTAGCGGTAGCAGTAAGTTTCCTGAGTGCGTGTCATTCAGAGGAAAAAGAAAAAGAAAGCGCCGAAGAGCAACAACAGGAAGCAGTGGAAACCCCATCGGTCGAGCTGGTTTCGGTTCAAAAAGGAAAACTGAGTGGTTCAGTTACCATTCCCGGCGAACTGATCCCTTATCAGCAGGTCGACCTGTATGCCAAGGTGAACAGCTATGTGAAAAAACTGCTGGTTGATATCGGTTCCGAAGTACACCAGGGACAATTACTGGTTGTTTTAGAAGCACCGGAGATCAACTCGCAATTAGCAGGCGCGCAGTCAAGAATTAAGCAACAGGAGGCCATTTACTATGCCAGCAAAGCTACTTATGACCGATTGTTAAGTACCAGCAAAACTCCCGGTACCGTATCGCAAAATGACCTGGAGCAGGCTGAAGCCAAAAAGAACTCTGACCTGGCCAACGTAGAAGCAGCCAAATCGGCTTACAAAGAAGTTGCTGCTAACCTGGCTTACCTGGAAATACGCGCTCCGTTTGATGGTGTGATCACCAGCCGTAATGTAAACCTGGGTGCTTATGTAGGTCCGGGTGGTAAAAGCACCGATCCACTGTTTACTTTACAGGATCAGAAAAGACTGCGTTTGGTAGTATCCATACCAGAAAGCTCTACAGGTTCATTAAGCAACAAAAGTGAAGTTGATTTTACGGTGAAAGCTTTGCCTAACCAAAAATTCACCGCGCAGGTGAAACGTTTGGCCGGTGCTTTGGATGAAAAATTAAGAGCCGAGCGTTTAGAAATGGACGTATACAATAAAGATAAAAAGCTTTTGCCGCACATGTTTGCCGAAGTTAACGTGCCCCTGCCAGGTGGCGATAGCGCTTATGTGGTGCCAAAAACCGCTGTTTACACTTCTACCGAAAAGGTGTTTGTAATTAAGGTGGTAAATCATAAAGCGATATGGGTTGACGCTAAAAAAGGCTTAACATCGGGCGATTTGATGGAAGTTTACGGCGATATTAAACCAGATGATAAACTGGTAAAAGTAGCCTCAGACGAGATCAGGAACGGATCAACAGTAAAAGATAAATAATTAGTTGATAGGATAAGGATTGAGTTAATTCAGTTGACTGATTACTTTTGTTTTGCATCCCGCTTTGCTTTAAGCAAGGTGGGATGTTTTTTTATGGATAATTATAGATATAAAAAGGAATGTCATTTCGAACGAGCGGATAATTTAATCATGTCATTGCGAGGAGGAACGACGAAGCAATCTCATCGCGTTCAATATGCGAGCGAGGAGATTGCCACGCTACGCTCCAATGACATGATTGGGCAAAGATGCCGAAACAAGTTCGGCATGATGGGATTGTTTGCTTCTTACTTTTGCAGCAACTGCAGTATTTTAGTACCTATAAGATCTGTACTTTCTGCCGCGTTGGATAGTATTACTACAGCAAGGCTCTTTTGCGCATTAAAAGCCAGGAAGCTGCTGCTGCCGTAGGTACCGCCGTTATGAAAATAATACTCCACACCGTCAACAATAATAATATGCCAGGCAAGGCCCATTTTGGCATCCTTACTGAAAGTGATCTGATGAGTTAGCTCAAAAGCTTTACCGAGCTTGTCAGGAGCCGGTGTCATATTGGCCTTTGCATATACCAGCAAATCATTTACTGATGAATGGAGGGCCCCGCAAGGGGCTAAAACGTCAAAATCCCAGGCAGGAGTAGCTTCACCGCTGGCATTATATACGGTAGCGAAGTTGCTTAACCGGGCCGGACTTAAACGCTGGGTAGTACTTGACATGACCAGCGGGCGGCAGATGATTTCGAGCACCATTTGCTCAAATGTTTTACCACTCAATTTGGACAGGATGGTGCCAAGCAATCCCACACCTAAATTGGAGTAATCGTATCTTTCACCGGGTTGGCTATTCAGTTTACAGGTTTTAAGGTAGGCAAACAGCTGCTGCTTGGTGTAATCTTTATAAGGATTAAGCTCATCGGTCGCGCTAGCCTCCATATTATCCGGAATACGGGCTAAACCCGAAGTATGATTGCTTAATGATTCCAGCGTGATCAATTTTAACTCCGGATTTTTGGCCACAGAATCGGGCAGGTATTTAATAACAGGATCGGTCAGTTTTACTTTGCCTTCGTTTACATAGTAAGCCAGTAAAGTAGCCGTAAACGTTTTGGTGATAGATCCTATCTCATAAATGGTATGAAGTGTGGGCAGTTGCTTGTTACCTTTGGTGGTTTCGCCATAGTTGTAGGTGCTTATTTGGCCATCTTTTAAAACGCCTACACTTAAGCCCACGGTATTGGCTTTTTGAATATACCTGCGTACAACAGATTCGATCGCTTTGTCCATGGAGGTTAATAACTTATTGGTTGAGGCAGCCTGATTTAGCTTATCGGCGGTTACCTGGTTAAATGGTTGAAACAGGAAAAGATCCAGTTTATTGTCCTGATCAAGACTCATTTGCAGCTGTAAAGTAACCGCGCCGAAGATCAGCTTATAGGTACTTACTTTGTTATTAACAAAACTAACAAGCGATGAACCTTTAATATCGCCCAGTGGGAAAAGCTGCTGGTTGGCCACAGACCGGAAGCCTTCGGGAGTTAAGGTTTTTTTGAATAATTCACCGCCAAGGGAATAAAGTGAATCGGCTTTCTGGGCGTTAAAATATTTTTGAACCAGGGCAAATACCGAATCTGTTTTTACCTGCTGACGACTTTGAGACTGTGCGGATAAGGTATGAAATAAGGAAGCTATGAAAAGGCATAAACAGCAAATATTCTTAAACTTTATCATTTTACTTTGCTTATCAACGCTGACAACAAGCGTTGTTATATAAATAGGGTTAAGAAAACTGAACCTGCTTGCTTAATGAAATTTAAGGCGTTTGCCCGGCCAGCAGGTACAGTACAGCCATACGCACAGCTACACCGTTCTCTACCTGGTCAAGAATGATGGATTGCTTGCTGTCGGCTACATCGCTGGTGATCTCCACGCCGCGGTTGATAGGACCGGGGTGCATTACCGTGATCTCTTTATCTAATGAATCCAGGATGGTTTTATTCAAGCCAAAAAGCATAGTGTATTCTCGCAGGGAAGGGAAATACTTAATGTCCTGACGCTCCAGCTGTATGCGTAGCATGTTGGCTACATCGCACCAGTTTAGGGCTTTTATTAAATTATGTTCAACTTTTACGCCAAGCGAACCGATGTATTTAGGGATCAGCGTAGTCGGGCCGCAAACCATAACCTCGGCACCCAGTTGTTTCAAACAAAGAATGTTGGAAAGCGCGACACGGGAGTGCAGTATATCCCCCACGATCACCACTTTTTTGCCCGCCACATCACCATATTTTTCGCGGATGGAGAAAGCATCCAGCAAAGCCTGGGTAGGGTGCTCATGAGCGCCATCGCCAGCATTTACTATCTGGGCCTTTACATGTTTCGACAGGAAGATGCCCGCGCCCGCATAAGGGTGGCGCATCACCACCATATCTACCTTCATGGCCAGAATATTGTTTACCGTATCGATCAGCGTTTCGCCTTTGCTTACCGATGACGATGACGCCGCGAAGTTCACCACATCTGCCGAAAGACGCTTCTCGGCCAATTCGAATGACAGGCGGGTACGGGTGGAGTTCTCAAAGAAAATATTGGCAATAGTTACATCGCGCAAAGATGGCACTTTCTTGATCGGCCGGTTTAAAACGGATTTAAAAGTATCGGCAGTTTCAAATATCAGCTCGATATCTGCCCGGTTCAAATCTTTTATGCCTAATAAATGCCTTGTGCTTAGTCCTGCCATGATTTTTTATTTCGGATTTCGGATGTTCGATTTCGGATTTTTTTATTCTCTGAATTTCGATTCTGAAATTTATTTTTTTGTCCCTCTCGTCATTGCGAGGTACGAAGCAATCCCCAACTTACAGAGCGACCCTGTATAGCTTAGAGATTGCTTCGTACCTCGCAATGACGCTTTAATATATGTACTTTCTTATAATACTACTCCGCTGCTTCCGATACCAGCACAATTTTATCTTCGCCATCGGTATCTTTCCAGCTTACTACTACTTTTTGCGATGCGATGGAATCCACTTCAATCCCTACATAATCTGCCGATACGGGTATGTGTCGCGAGTAACGGCGATCAACCAGTGCCAGTAACTCCACCTTCTCCGGGCGACCAAATGCCTGCATGGCATCCATGGCGGCACGAATGGTTCGGCCAGTCCAGAGCACATCATCCATCATCACTACTTTTTTGCCTTCAATAATAAAATCTATCTTGGTTTGATTGGGTACCAGTTGCGATTCGCGCCTGCGGAAATCATCGCGGTAAAAGGTAATATCCAGGTCGCCCTGCAAAATGGTTTTGCCGGGTAATATTTTTCTGAGTTCTTCGGCTACGCGTTTGGCCAGGTATATGCCCCGCGGCTGAATACCAATAAGCACCGATTGTGAAAAATCATCATGATTTTCAATCAACTGGCGACATAAACGTTGTATGGTGATCTGAAATTTTTGTCCGTCGAGCAGTGTAAGATTTTGCATCGTATGGGTGGATTTGGGCAAAAATAGTAAATAGTTTTGAGTTTTGAGTGATGAGTTTAAAAAGCTGTTAACGGAAGTACAGTAACTAAAACATGAAGTCCCAGAATTTATTTCGGGATCCCATTATAAAAGTATATAAGATGCTTCACAAGCAACAAAAAAGCCCTTCCGTTTATTCGGAAGGGCTTTGTGAGAATATGCTTCAGTTAAAGCTTACGCTTCTTCTTCAGATCCTTCAGCTTTTTTAGCTGGTGCAGCCTTGCGGGCTTTGTTTTCAGCACCTTCCATTTGCTCTTTTAACTGAGCTAATACGCTAAGATCGCCTAAAGTTGATTTTTCAACTGATTCTTTCACTTTTTTCACCGCGTTGCTAGCAGATTTTGCCTCTTTTTTGCGGTTTTCAAATTCCTGTACACGAGCATCAGCGCGAGCTTCTTCCCAGATACGTGAGTGTGAAATAACGATACGTTTGTTCTCTTTGTTAAATTCAATGATCTTGAATTCAGCGGTTTCTTCAGCTTTTACTGATTTACCGTCTTCTTTAACCAGGTGTTTGGTTGGCGCGAAGCCTTCAACACCGTAAGGTAAAGCTACGATAGCACCTTTGTCAGTTACTTTCAGTACAGTACCTTCATGAATTGAATCAATGGTAAATACGGTTTCGAAAGTATCCCAAGGGTTTTCTTCCAGCTGTTTGTGACCTAAGCTTAATTTGCGGTTCTCTACGTCAAGCTCTAAAACAACCACGTCTAATTTTTCACCAACTTTAGTGAATTCGTTAGGGTGATTTACTTTTTTAGACCAAGAAAGGTCAGAGATGTGGATCAAGCCGTCGATGCCGTCTTCCAGTTCAACAAACACACCAAAGTTGGTCATGTTTTTAACTGTTGCAACGTGCTGAGTGCCGATAGCATATTTCTCAGCAGCATTTTGCCATGGATCTGGAGTTAATTGTTTAACACCCAATGACATTTTGCGCTCTTCGCGGTCAAGTGTTAACACTTGTGCTTCAATCTCGTCGCCAACTTTCAGGAATTCCTGAGGGTTGCGCAGGTTTTGTGACCATGACATTTCTGATACGTGGATCAAACCTTCAACACCAGGGATGATTTCCAGGAATGCGCCGTAATCAGCAACGGTAACAATTTTACCTTTAACTTTTGAACCAACCTGAATATCTTCAGAAAGGCTTTGCCAAGGATGAGGGGTTAATTGTTTTAAGCCCAGAGCAATACGTTTTTTCTCGTCATCAAAGTCAAGCACAACAACGTTGATTTTTTGATCCAATGAAAGAATTTCGCGTGGATGCTCGATACGGCCCCAAGATATATCAGTAATGTGCAGTAAGCCGTCAACACCACCAAGGTCAATAAATACACCAAAGTCGGTAATGTTTTTAACGGTACCTTCCAATACCTGTCCTTTTTCAAGGCGTGCAACAATTTCTGTTTTTTGGTTTTCCAAATCGTCTTCGATCAGCACTTTGTGTGATACCACTACGTTTTTAAACTCGTGATTGATCTTAACAACTTTGAATTCCATTGTTTTACCTACATACACATCGTAATCACGAATTGGTTTGATATCGATTTGTGAGCCAGGTAAGAAGGCTTCAACACCCATGATGTCAACAATTAAACCACCTTTAGTTCTGCTCTTCACAAAACCAGTGATGATCTCATCATTGTCAAGGGCCGAATTAATGCGCTCCCATGATTTTTGAGTTTTTGCACGTTTACGTGAAAGTACTAACTGACCGTTAGCATCTTCCTGTGACTCTACAAATACATCAACTTTGTCACCGATCTTCAGATCAGGTGTATCACGGAATTCTGATACTGAAACTAAACCGTCTGATTTAAATCCTACGTTCAGTACCACATCTTTGTTGTTAACATTAACAACAGTACCGGTGATAATTTCGCCTTTGGTGATAGAGCTGAAAGTTCCATCATACATTTTCTCGAATTTCTCACGGTCGCTATCGGTATAGTTACCAAATTTTTTGTCATCTGCATCCCAGTCGAAATCCGCACTTGGAGTAGCTGCAATTTTTGATTTGATCTCTTCGATAGATATTGAATCAGCTTCTGATTCAATGGTTTCTTTTTCGCCAGATGCGGTAACTGTTCCCAGTTCAGCTTCTTTCGCTTTTAATTCTTTTTCTGCTTCTTGTTTTTTTGCCATTAAATAATTTTTCTCCTTTTCCCAATTTGTTAATTGGGACTGCAAAGGTAGGTATATAATTTTATTAAATAAAAGAATATTTTAATGTTAATTGCTGATATTTAAGCCTTTTTGATATAAACCGGGCCTTTGTCATAGCGTTTTTACCGTTTGAAGTCTGAAAACTACCTGGGTAAATGACTTTTAACAATAGGTTAAATAAAATTTGATGGATTAAATAGCGATGAGCTTATTGGCTATTTCTTCAAATATCGACATGAAATCGGGCAGCAGATAATCGCGATAATTACTCAACACCGAGTTCATTTCTGTTTCGTGTTGCGGGGTGAATGGATTTCGCCAAATGCGCATGCAAATACGTTTTAAAGCATAGGCAATCTGGTGCGTCTCGGCGTAGGTATGCAAGTACTGACTGCGTTTGAAATCGTCATAAAACTTAAAAAAAACGCTGCTATCGGCTAATCCAGAAAAAGTTAAAAACTCGCTGATCACTGTAGTTTCGCAGGCTGCCAGGTTCGCGTAAAAATCGTCGACCTGTATTTTGCCGGTTGTAAGCAGCAGGTTATCGATGATGAGTTCCAGTGCCACGTGCCCCAGGAAAAAAGGTTTTACCGGCGACCCCTCAATAGCGGGCAGCAATTGCTTTTTTAACTGGTGGGAATGAAGAGTAAAAAAATCAGACGAGTGGAAATAGCGGTCAACCGCCAGATGTTTATTCCAGCCGGCGATAATGGAATTTACATTTTTATTGGTATGGTGCAGCTTTTCGGGGTGAAGGATGATGTTTTTATCGGCATTTTTTAAAAGATCGGGCAAAACGATACCTAAAATATGGTAACAGTTGTTGATATCACGATCAAAGTAATAATGCGATAAAAAATTCATAGACGCTGTGGTGCAAAATAGTGGCTTTTGCTCAAGGTACAAAAAATAAGTAATTATTTGAAATGGACTTTACCTTTAGTTAACCCTGTATTGGCCGGATTTAGCTATTCGGCTCAGCCAATTATTCTCTTATATTTGCAGCCTTTGAAATATTGAATATGAACTTTGTTGAAGAATTACGCTGGCGCGGTATGCTGCATACCGAAATGCCCGGTACCGAAGAAAAGCTAAATAAAGGCATGACTTCGGGATATATAGGGTTTGACCCAACTGCCGATTCATTGCACGTGGGTCATTTAACCCAGATCATGACGTTGATCCATTTTCAGCGGGCTGGTCATAAACCGTATGCTTTGGTTGGTGGTGCTACCGGTATGGTTGGCGATCCGTCGGGTAAATCGCAAGAACGTAATTTACTGTCGGAAGATGTTTTGCAACATAACCTGGAATCGGTTAAAAAACAATTGACCCGTTTTTTAGATTTTAACAGCGGCGCCAATAGTGCCGAAATGGTGAATAATTACGACTGGTTCAAGAACTTTACCTTCCTTGATTTTATCCGTGATGTAGGTAAACACATCACCGTTAATTATATGATGGCCAAAGATTCGGTAAAGAAACGCCTGGAAGGAGATACCGGTATGTCGTTTACCGAGTTTACCTACCAATTGGTTCAGGGTTACGACTTTTACTATCTGTGGAAACACCATAACTGCAGCATCCAGATGGGTGGCAGCGACCAGTGGGGTAATATTGTTACCGGTACCGAGCTTATCCGTCGTAAAGATAGCGGCGAAGCGTTTGCCTTAACTACCAACCTGATCAAAAAGGCTGATGGTACCAAGTTTGGCAAAACCGAAAGTGGTGCGGTTTGGCTGGATGCCGAGCGTACATCGCCATACCAGTTTTACCAGTTCTGGTTAAATACTACCGATGTTGATGCCAAAGCTTATATCCGCATATTTACTTTGTTTGAACGTGATGTCATTGAAGCTCTGGAAGTGGAGCATGATGCCGCGCCGCATACACGTATATTACAAAAAGCTCTGGCAAAAGATATCACTATACGTGTACATGGCGAAGCAGAGTATGAAAAGGCTATTAAATCATCCGAATTTTTATTTGGTAACATAGGTATTGAGTTTTTAAATGAACTGAATGATACCGAAGTGCTTGGCCTGTTTGCCGGTGTACCTAATTTTACGATAGCCCTAACCGACCTGCAACAAGGTATCAATGTAACTGATCTGCTGGCTGTGAAAACGGCAATATTTCCGTCGAAGGGCGAAGCTAAAAAAATGATACAAGGCGGTGGCTCAGCCATTAATAAAGTAAAAATTGCTACGGCCGATGATACGTATACAGCGGATGCATTGATCAATAATAAATTCCTGGTGGTACAAAAAGGCAAAAAGAACTATTTTCTTATTGTTGCTGAATAAATTAAGTCATTGTTTCATTAGCTTTTGGCGTCATCAAGTCATTAGTAGGTTAATGACTCAATGAATAATGACCTAATGATGAAAAAGCGATAAGTGCAAAACTTATCGCTTTTTTGTTGGCGTAAATTTTGAAATACGACAAATGGTAATTATATTTGTATATATGTCGTACAAAACAAAAACTGATAGCAAGAAAAATGAATTGAATGAGCCCATGGCAGCGTACGTTGTTCAGGCTCCGGTTCCTTCATTTTACCATTTACTGGAAGGGGCAAAGTCTGTCAAATTCTCTACAGATTTTGATATCATTAACCTGGCCCGTAAAGGTTTTCCTAAAAGCGTTTTACTTTCTTTAGCCAAAAAAATATCCCTCAATATACAAGAGCTGGCCAATATATTGCATATATCTGAGCGTACCTTGCAGCGTTATGATGATAACGCTATCATTAAAACCGAGTACGCCGAAAAGGCCGTTGAGCTTGCTCGTTTATATACTCGTGGCGAGGAGGTTTTTGGTTCCATGGATAAATTTAAAATATGGGTAAAAACTCCAGGTTATGTATTTAAAGGTGAAGCTCCTGTAACCATTCTGGATACCTCTGCTGGTTTTGATATGGTTTTCAGGGAGTTAGGGCGTATAGAGCACGGTATTTTTGCCTAATGGTTTTATATCGTATAGCGAAATGCCAGTATGTGGATGATCTGAGCGGAACGGGCGCCCGTTTGTACGGCGGCCGTTGGAACAGCGAGGGTAAGCCCATGCTTTACCTGGCCTCATCACGATCATTGGCTGTTTTGGAAGTACTGGTACATCTGGATCCGTTAATTGTCCCGGCGAATTTTTGTTTGGCTCAAATTGATATACCGAATTACAGCATTACAGAATTAAACCCGGATCTGTTGCCTGATAACTGGCAGGACGTTTCGGGGCCGGTAGCATTAAGAAAACTGGGCGACGAGTTTTTGAAAAAGCAAGAATACCTGGCCATGCGGGTACCGTCGGCCATAGTATCGGCAGAGTACAATTACATACTTAACCCGTTGCACCCCGAAGCCAGGAACATCAGGATAGTGAATAAAGAATCTTTTAGCTTTGACGACCGACTTTTAAATTAGTCATCATTATGAAGGTCATTAGGTCATTTGATAAATCGTCATTAAGGCATTACTAAAAACACTTAATGACCTAATGACAAAAAAGGGGGGATGAGTTTTAACTTATCGCCCCTTTTTTATAATGACTGAATGACTATTATAGATCGCTCAGCAGATCGAGCTTTTTGTGGTTGTATTCTTCCTGTGATATCAGGCCGTTATCAAACAGTGTTTTTAATTTTTTTAGTTTTTCGGTAAGCTCATCAGGCTTTGGAGCTTCATGCACAACTGGTGCAGGTGCTGGTGTTGGAGGAGCAATGGGGGCAGGCGCAGGCTGTTCAACAACTACCGGGGCAGGGGCTGTAAAAGCTTGCTGTGTTGTAGCAGTACGGGCCGCCGCAGGGTTATCAAACTGTATAGACCCTGATTCGGCACGTTTTTGTTCCAGATCGCGCTGGCGACGGGCCTCACGTTCAATTTCTTTACGCTCCTGGGCGTATTGGTATAATTTACGACCCTGGATCTTGGGCAGGTAATCAACCGCCATTTCGGCGCCATTGGTGGTTTTTACGCTGAATACCGCGCCAATGATCTCTTCTTTGGTGTGCACGTCAACAATATCCTTCCAAACAAAATCAACAAACTTGATTGATAAGCCCAGGTTAGCCGGGGTAAAAAACAATACACGTTTGTTGGTAATGGCAATACAATCCGGAAATAAGTTTACCAATGGTTTTTTCTGAACCGCTATATAAATGATCTCTTCACCAGAAGACAGCAGATCCACAAGGCGGGAGTACACCTTTTCAACTGCTTTAGGATCTTGTTCCTCGTTTAAAAATTTCTCAATCATGTTTTTAGCATTTATGATGCGTGCAAAAATAATAATAATACCGGTTAAAAGAGTGAAGATTTTAGTATCAAGTAGTTAGTATCAAGTATCAAGATTCTGAAACCCGGTATGATCATGCAGAAAATGTCGTGATACTTGATACTAACTACTTGATACTAAAATACGCTAAGCAATCAACAAATTACATCCGCGAATGTCTGACTGGTCAAACCGGCCCAAAACCTCAAATGTGCCATCTGTGTTAATCTTGCCCAAATCCTGTGTCGCAATGAAGGAGCAGGAGTTGATATTGGCCAGATCGATCACATTGATGCCGCCTGTTTTGCCCTTTGCTAACGTACTGATGGGGTCATTAGTATCGCGGATGATAATTTTCATCCAGGATGGGCATTCAAAAATACCGTCGCCTTTAGAGTAAGCCTGCGACAGTAGTTCGGTCATGCCGTATTCCGAATGAATATGGCTTACACCGAAGCCTTCGCATAGGGTGTCATGCAGCTCCTCGCGGATCATCTCTTTGCGCCGGCCTTTCATGCCACCGGTTTCCATCACAATCAATTCCGGGAAGTTGATCTGGTAGTTTTCGATAAAATCAAGCAGGCCAAAAGTAACGCCTATTAAAAGTGTTGGCTTTTGGGCTTGCTGTTGTTTTTGGAGTTGCTGATATAATTCGTCGTGATTATATAAAAAGAAACCGCTGTCTGGATATTGGGATTGTTTGATCAGATCATCAACCATGTAAATGAGTGATGAACCCTCACGTTCCAGGTACGATGGCAACAGGGCCAGCACAGTATAATCCCTGATATCGCCATAAAATAATTGAAATGCGTTTCGGAAACTATCCTCGTACCAGGTTTTATCACTCACTAAATGGCTACTGGTAATCATACCTGTGGTACCCGAACTGGTAAAAGTTAATTCAATTGGAGCATCCGTGCTCAATATCCGCTGCGATTTGAAAAACTCTATAGGTAAAAATGGGATCTGTTTAACCGATGTAATTTTATCTGCATCAATCCTTAGCCCCGAAATAAATTGCCGGTAAACGGCACAGTTTTTGGCCTGGTGCCGAAAGATCTGCAGGGTTGCCCGATCAAAATCGTGAGTGTTGTTGATAGAAAATACCTGTTGTTTATCCGGTGTGTTCATTGCGTGCAAAGATAAGCATATTGATGTGCGGATTTGAAATGTGCAAATATGATGATGTGCAGATTTTGAGTAAAAATAATTCTGAGAATTCATCAATTCTGTAAACGGCGAAGCCCTCGACGGAGTTAATTCTGATTCCGACAAAAAAACAAATGACTCTTTGCTTGCACAATTATGTAAACAAGTATGCGTTTTGGGGGTTAGTAGTTATATATAACATTGTACAAATTGTAATTTTACCCCATGAAAACATTAAAATTTTTGAAGTTCCCATTGATCCTAAGCTTGTTTTTTGTGCTAATATCGGCCAAGGCAGGCGATAAGGAAACGGAGCGCGTACATAATGCTGCAAACGTATTAAAAGAGTTTGGCAAAATGAAGGAGACTATTCCGCATCAATTAATGGAGCAGTCGGAAGGAATTGTTATTATCCCTAAAATGATCAATGCCGGTTTTGGTATTGGCGGTAAACGCGGAAGAGGCGTTGCTATGGTGAAACTGGCTGGTGGCAAATGGAGCGATCCGGTATTTGTAACCTTAACCGGCGGTAGCTTTGGTTTGCAAATAGGTGTACAATCTGTGGATCTGATCCTGGTATTCCATCATAAGGGTGTATTAACCAAGGTTGAAAATGGCGATTTTACTATCGGCGGAGATATTTCGGCTGCCGCAGGTCCGGTTGGTCGTAGTTCTTCGGCCAGTACCGATTATAAACTGGAAGCCGAAGTTTACTCTTATTCGCGCAGCCGTGGCTTATTTGCCGGTATAACCATTAATGGTTCAAACCTGGCTATTGATAAAACGGCGATCGCTAATTTTTATGGCGATAAATCAACCTCTCAGGATATCTTTGCTTCGGCCAAAAGCGATAAAGAGGGTGTAGCAACGTTGAAAGAGGCTGTAAGCGCGTTCTAAAATCAGGCACTAATTACATACGAGTGGCTTCGAATTACACGAATTGAATAGTTCAATTTTTGTTTGTGTTAATTCGAAGCCATTCGTGTAATTGGTGCCTATTCTTTTCCGAAGGCCTTTTGTAGCAATACACCCGAGAGCGCCGCGAAGCCGCTTACCAGGCCGCCGATTATCCCGGTGATCACCAGCAAATAACCCCAGCCCGGTAGATGAAACAATACGGCTATCTTTTTGGCCAGTATATGATCATTCGGGATACTTTTAAACAGAGCTAATACTATCCACACGATAAATACCGATAAAAAGCCCGACCAAAATGCCTGGCCCGATGTTTTGCCGATAAAGAAAGCGGCCGAAAATGCCGCTATCGCCACTACCCACCAGGGTAAAAAGAAACCGCTTGCAAATGATAGTATGAGTATGATGAGGAATAACATGATCTTATTTTCTTTAGAGTATCAAGTAGATAGTATCAAGTATCAAGATTTTTGAAATTACGAAAAAATGCTGATGTCGTGATACTTGATACTAGCTACTTGATACTAAATTTATTTACTGCCTATTGTTAATGTTGTTTTAATACGGTTTGACATTTCATCGGGCGATTGCAGGAACAGCAGTTCCTTCAGTTCGCCTTTTTGCCAGGTTTTTAACATATCATCATAAAAAAAACTGCCTGGGTTGCCCGATTCGCCGCCAGGCAAAATACCGTAACCTTTTACTGTTGGTCCCATTTGTACCACCATGCGCCATGATGGGCCGTGCCCGCCGGTTAACGCGTTTACCGTTGAACCGGTACCGCCTGTAGCAAAATTACCTGAGCTAAATGCCTCCTGGCGGGTAAGATGCACTATCTCCATCTTTTTTACCGAGCCCCATTGCCAGCTTTTGCCAGGTTTACCGTATTGCTTTGTTAAATCATCGATAGCGGTTTTGAAGGCTTGGGTCACTATATCGGTACAGGTTTCTTTGGCCGGTGTGCGAATATCATCGAACCATTTGGAATTGGGTTCTTTTAATAAGAGTTGCTCCGTTCTGTCAACTGATGGATAGTTTTCCTGCAGATCCTTCGCTGCAAATTCATCACTCCAGATCATGTTATACAATTTGGCCCACCAGTTACCAAGTATGGTTGCCCCGACTGAATTAGCCGCGAAATCTTTATTCCAAGTTTTTGCAATGCCGAGCGCTGTTAATTGGGGTTGATCCAGTTTGGAGGCGTCGACGTATTTTAACATGGTTGGTAAAATATCCTGTGCACGGATGCTATAGGTATCGGTTTGCAGGATCCGCATACTATCAACCGTAGCTTTTTGCATAACGCTGAGCCTGTCATTTATCCGTTTACCACGCTCATAAGGTGCAAACGACCAGTTGATATAATATGGATAAGTAGGGTCTGTTGATGATTGATTGGCCGAACTTACAAAGCCACGCGGCGGGTTTTTAACTGTGGGGTTCTGGTCAAAAGGAATCCAGCCGTGCCAGTCGTCGGCAGGGTCGGTACCATCCAGTATAAATTTACCCTGATCGCGATACTTTAAAGGGTATTTACCATTGGGGGTGATCGCAATATCATTATCCTTACTGGCAAATACAAAGTTGGATGCCGGGGCATTGAAATAAGTAAGCGCCTTACGATAGTCGGCATAATTTTTACCGCGGTTTAAAATGTACATGGTCATCAGCTCGTCCGATTCATCATGCGCAATCCACCGCAAAGCGTCACCCACGGGTACAAAATCATGCGAGCCTTCTGTTTTCTTGGTTTTATCTTCATAAACCACCGGGCCGTGATGGGTATAGATCACCGTATCATACAAAGGCTCCTGGCCGCGAATGTTGATCACCTCTACACGCCTGTTGGTTTTGTTCCATTGGTTGTTGTACCAATACTCTTCTTTTTTATTATCCCTGAACTTTACCTGGTACCAATCCAGCACATCGGCATCAACATTGGTAATACCCCAGCTAATATTGTTGTTAAAGCCCAGTATAACGGCGGGTGAGCCTGGTAAGGATACCCCATAAACATTAACAGTTGGGGATGTAAGCTGTATCTGGTACCATATAGAGGGGAAAGTAAGATCGAGGTGAGGGTCGTTAGCTAAAATAGGGTAGCCATTGGCCGTTTTACTGCCAGATACAGCCCAGTTATTACTGCCAATCCCTTCTTCTTTTACCGCGCGTTTAACACTATCGTTCATCAAGCCCAAAAAGTTGGCCGATGGATGAGGGATAGGCAGTGGTTTAAAATCCCATTTGGTACCCACGGGGATGATGGGATCCTCGTGCATGGGATAATCCGGAAACAGGTCGTTGGTGGTTTTAGCACCAAAACGCCTTAAGATATTGGTCATGGCAAACTCGTTGGAGCCGCCGGCCAGGGTTTCGCTCATGAGTTTAAGCAGGAACGCGCAGTTGATAGGCTTCCAGTCTTCTGGCGCGTAATCCAGCATTTTAAATTCGATGGGATACTGACGCGGGTGCAGGCGATGGATGTAGGCATTAATACCATCGGTATAGGCCAATATCATCTGGCGAACAACCGGCTCGCTCATCATCGCTTTCAAAGTTTTTTCGGCACCGTAAACCATGCCCATGCGACGGTGGTAACGGTCGATCTCCAATGCGGCGGGACCTACCACTTCGGATAGTCTTCCTGCCGCCTGGCGAGTTTGTATATCCATTTGCCAAAGGCGCTCCGTAGCGGTTATATAACCCTGCGCATAGTACAGATCATGATCGTTATCGGCAAAAATATGTGGAATGCGGTTCTCATCATACTTAATGGTTACCTTACCAGTTAGGCCGGGCAGCATGAGATGGGTGGTCGGTAAAATATTTTTACTTTCGGCATTTTGCCAAAATCCATTAGCCGGACTTAAAAAATCACCAAGAGGCGGTACCGTGCCAAATTTATGCTGCAGCGCCCAAATCAGCGCAAGGGTAAAGGCGATGGAAAAAAACGCTTTTGTAAACTTCATATGTTTTTAGTATCAGGTAGCTAGTATCAAGTATCAAGACTGCTTTGTTATAGCTACGTTTTCTGAAATCCTGATGGTAACTAAATCACGATATATCGATGTATTATTCGGTCTCGATACTTGATACTAGCTACTTGATACTGGACATAAAGTTACATTTTTAATATACATCCTCAAGCTTTGGTTTGCGCTTATAATGTTTTTTATAAGGATTATTATCGTAGCCTGATGAACGGCCTTCTTTACGGTATTCCCAGGGTGGGGTAGGATTGGCATCCTGCCAAAGGCCCAGCTTATTTTCGCGGGCATTTTGCTCCAGGCTGGCTAATTCGGCGTTTTGCGAATAAGCTTTGTATTGCCAGGCGAAACCATTTTTTACCAACTGATAATTAACATTGGTACCATCGGGCAAAATGACCAGGGCAACCGTACGGCCGTAACGGTCTTTAGTATTACCTATCAGGGTAACATCCTTACCAAAACAAAGATCGGAAGTGAATTTTTTGGCCGCTTTGCCAAAGGCCTGCGATTTTTCGGGACAATCAATTTCGGCCAGTCGAACGGTAATTTCCCGGTTATCATTGCTCAGCAATCCCAGTGTGTCACCGTCTTTTATCTTAACTACTTTGTATTGATTAGCGGGTTTGGGATTACAACCCCATAGCAGGAAGAGGCAGATGAGAAGGCAGGCGTGACACTTTTTGAACATTTTTCAAATGTGCAGATTTTTTTGCGATTGTTTGTTTTCAATGTCGTTTAAAAAAGCCTTACCAGCCGGGTCTTAAATACGTGGCAGATCATCGATTTTTTTATTTGGAATAAATGAATTAATAACTATATCTTTAGTTGTTAATTGCCCCTATGAAAATATTACCCCATGAGAATATTAGTTATCAAAACACTGCTCATTATCGCACTCCTCTGCGGATATCTCGCAATAACGCCCTCTGCACAGGTTGTTAAACAAAATGTTGCATTAACAACACAGATCGACTCCATGTTTAAAACCGATCAGTTTTGGCGTATAGAATTTACTAAAAAGTACCGGAAAGAAAAATCGGCCTACAGCGATGAAACTATCCAAAGTAAATGGACGGAAGCCGATCGTATTAACGAACTGAAAGCAAAAGCTATCATCAAAAAGTACGGTTACCCGGGTTATGACATGGTTGGCAGTTCGAGCGATAGCTTTTGGGCCGTTATTCAGCACTGTGATGATGATATACCTTTCCAGGAGCAGGTATTAGCTTTGATGAAGCGGCAGATGGTTAAAAATAATGCCAGCAAAGAGAAATATGCTTATCTAACCGATCGTATCCTGGTTAACAAAAATCAAAAGCAAATTTATGGTACGCAACTGTCGCGGAATACTAAAACCGGGAAGTATTCACCATTTCGATTAAAAGACCCTAAAGGGGTTGATAAACTTCGTCAGGAGGTTGGTCTTGAGCCACTTGCTGTTTATATAAAAAACTTTCAATAGGCTTCCGGTTACATAAATGGAACTTTATTGTTTTATCTTTGTTGTGTTAATGTTAACACTAAATTAAGTATCCTGATGGGCAAATTTACCATACCAGACAAAGTACTGTATGTATGCGTTGGTAGCAAATGCGGAAAGAGAGGAGGCAAGGATATGTATAAACTGGCTAAAGCATACGCCAAACATCATCATGGCCCCGAAGAAATAGAAGTGATAGAAACAGAATGTACCGACAGGTGCAAGTACGCGCCCGTATGCAGTATCCAACCGGGTAATACCTGGCTAAAGGAATATCACCCTAAGGATGTGTTGAAATTGATGGATCTGATATGACCCCTCTAAATCTCCCCGAAGGGAGACTTCTGAAAATAAAAAGGTCCTTTTGCCAGCGCAAAAGGACCTTTTTTATAGCCCTCTCTCCCGATAACTATCGGGATGGGGAGGGTTGGGAGGGGTTTACGCCTCGCTATCGTATTTGATCTGACCAACGTGTTTGTCGATCTGCCATCTGCCGGTACCTTCTTCGCCGATAACTTCGAACAGTTCAAGGGCACGACGGGCTTTGTATTCTTCTTCACGTTGTTCTTTCAGGAACCAGTTCAGGAACTCCATAGTCACAAAATCCTGCTCTTTCATGCAACGGGCATAAATGTTTTTGATAGATTGTGTAACGCTGATCTCCTGATCCAAAGCTTCTTCAAACACTTCGCGGAAAGAGTTATACTCCTGTTTAATGCCGGTAACTTCCGGAGATATAGCATTGCCGCCCATATCCAGGATATATTTGTAAAATTTTAACTGGTGGTGTCTTTCCTCTTCGGCTTGTTTAAAGAAGTAATCAGAAGAGAAATCATAACCATTACGGTTACACCATGAAGCCATTGATAAATATATAGATGAAGACAGGGCTTCTTTTTTTACTTGTTGGTTTAAAAGACCTTCAATTTCTGTTGAAATGAGGCTTTTTATGCGGAGTAGATCTTTCATAGTTTTATTAAATTAATAACTTGTTGCAGGTATGATGATGCAATAATAGTGCTATAAGTTAATATAACTATAATTTAAAAATAATATGAATTTAGTATTAGTCTAAATAGTTAACTAGCTATGCTACAGAGACGTTCATGCAGAATATGATTTAACTCAAGCATGACAAAAGTACCTTCCAATAATTCTTTCAGCGCGATGATCTGTAGTAAAGAAAGTACATAGCAATGATCGCAGGCGCAGATGAAAATGATCTCCACATCCGGATCTTTGGTGGTATTAAGCAGGGCTTGCTCAATATCGATATGATAAACGGACTTGCGCAGCTTTAACAGGCAGCGATAGTCGAATTTGGCCACCTTACCCCCAAAATCAACATACCAGCAGCGCTCGGTGTCGCATTGGTAAATAGCTCCTGCCGATGTTTTAAAAACATCTGTCCAGTGCGTAGTTGTTGTAGTGGTGGTAATCATATCTCGGCCACAAAGATTATTATTATTTATAATTAATCCAAATAAAGCGCTTGGTTTTTTTATTAACATATGGCAAAGAAGGTAGAAGAGAATGGATTTTGGGGCTTTTGGAGCAAGGAGCAAGGATTTTTTCTTTTGTCATTTCTCCAAAAATCTTTGCTCCCGCAATTCAAAAACAATACTTTAGGGTCCACATACACAGTATAAAATGAACAACATTAAAGCCTGTATTTTTGATCTTGACGGTGTGATTGTAGATACAGCCATATACCATTATAAAGCCTGGCGGCGCCTGGCCAACTCCCTGGGTTTTGATTTTAGCGAAGAACAGAACGAACAGTTAAAAGGCGTAAGCCGGATGCGATCATTGGAGATTGTGCTGGAAGCCGGAGGGATAACAAAAACCGATGCCGAAAAGGAACAGTTAGCCGAGCAAAAGAATGCCTGGTATGTGGAAATGATCAATCAGATGACCACCGACGAGATATTGCCCGGCGCACGCGAGTTTGTGCAAAGCTGCCGCGACGCAGGTATCAAAACCGCTCTTGGGTCGGCCAGTAAAAACTCCATGACCATTTTGGAAAAGCTAAAGATAGTAAACCTGTTTGATGCTATTATCGACGGTAATAAAGTAACCAAAGCCAAGCCCGATCCGGAGGTATTTTTAAAAGGAGCAGAAGCGCTGGGCATCGAGCCACAATATTGTGTAGTATTTGAGGATGCCATTGCCGGTGTAGAGGCTGCCAAAGCAGGCGGGATGAAAGCCATTGGCATAGGCGACCCGAAGGTGCTGCACGAAGCAGATTTGGTGGTGAGTGGGCTTAACGAGATGACTCTGGACAAATTATAATAAAAAAGCGTCATTGCGAGGTACTAAGCAATCTCTACATAAGTAGGTTCGCCCTGTTTAGTATAGAGATTGCTTAGTACCTTACAGCAATGACGTTTGTGAAAATCGCAACAAATGAAAAACTACATAAAACCCGACGCCTGGAGCATTATCGAAGAAGGCTTCGATCCGCATCATCATCAAATATCGGAGAGTATATTTAGCCTGGGCAATGGCCGCATGGGCCAGCGCGCCAATTTTGAGGAGGCCTACAGCGGGCAATCGTTATTAGGGAACTATGTGGCCGGGGTTTATTATCCCGATAAAACCCGCGTAGGCTGGTGGAAGAATGGTTATCCCGAATACTTTGCCAAAGTACTCAACGCCGCCAACTGGACGATCATCGACATCAGCCTGGACGGCGAACAGCTCGACCTGGCTAAATGCGATGTAAGCAGCTTTCGCCGGGAACTTAATATGAAAGAAGGCTTCCTCAAAAGAAATTTCACAGCCAAAACAGCGGGCGGCAAAGAGGTAAAGGTAGAAGCCATCCGCTTTTGCAGTATGGTTGATGATGAGGCTGCCGCTATAAAATATACCATCACCCCGGTAAACTTCGGCGGAACCATTACGCTGACACCCGCCATCGATGGTGATGTGGTAAACAAAGACTCCAACTACGACGAAAAGTTCTGGGACGAGATAGGCAAAGCCAACCAGCCTGATGGCGGCTATGTAGTGATGCGTACCAAAAAAACGGGTTTTGAGGTAGCTACGGGGATGAAATTTAGTCTGTTGCAAAACGGCCAGCAAGTACCGGTCAATGCAGAAACCATCGCCAAAGAAAAATATGTGGCTTCGGCTATAACCGTACAAGCACAGCAGGGGCAAAGTATCAGCTTAATAAAATACGTGGCTAACTTGTCCTCCCAAAATCATAAACCCGAAAACCTGGTAGCTCATTTGAACAATATCCTTAACCGGATTACCGCCAAAGGTTTTGATACTCTACTGGCCGAACAAGCTGCTGCCTGGGCCCAAAAATGGGAACATAATGATATTATTATTGAGGGCGATGTATCCGCACAGCAGGCTATCCGCTTCAATATATTCCAACTGAACCAAACCTATACCGGCGAGGACGATCGCCTGAACATCGGTCCTAAAGGTTTTACCGGCGAAAAGTACGGCGGCTCCACCTATTGGGATACCGAGGCTTACTGCGTACCTTTTTACCTGGCCACCGCCGATCAGAAAGTAACCCGCAATTTGCTGCTATACCGGTACAAACAACTGGGTAAAGCCATTGAAAATGCTGCCTTGCTCGGTTTCAAAAACGGTGCTGCCCTGTATCCGATGGTAACCATGGATGGTACTGAATGCCATAATGAATGGGAGATCACCTTTGAGGAGATCCATCGTAACGGGGCCATCGCTTACGCCATTTTTAACTATGTGCGCTATACCGGCGATGAGGCCTATTTAACCGATTATGGGTTAGAGGTCTTGATTGCTATTTCTCGTTTCTGGTCGCAAAGGGTAAGCTGGTCGCAGGCTAAAGAGCAATATGTAATGCTGGGCGTAACCGGGCCAAATGAGTACGAAAATAACATCAATAACAACTGGTACACCAGCACCATGGCAACCTGGTGCATGGGATATGCTATAGAAGTTATTGGAAAAGTAAAAGCTACAGATAAAGCTAAATACGATGCCCTGGCAGCCAGGATAAGCTTCGACGAAGCCACCGAAACATCGCGGTATAGGCACATCATCGAAAAGATGTACTATGGCTACGACGAAAAGCAGCAGGTGTTTTTACAGCAAGACGGCTATCTGGACAAAGAGCAGATCCTGGTAAAAGACCTGCCCGCGGCCGACCGTCCGTTGAACCAGAAATGGAGTTGGGACAGGATCCTGCGGTCGTGCTATATCAAACAGGCCGATGTGCTGCAGGGTATCTACTTTTTTGAGGATAGGTACGATCTGGAAACCATCCGCCGCAATTTTGATTTTTATGAGCCGCGCACCGTTCATGAGTCGTCGCTATCGCCTTGTGTGCACGCTATATTAGCCGCTAAACTGGGCGACGAAGACCGCGCTTATCAGTTTTACCTGCGCACCGCCCGCCTGGATCTGGACAATTATAATAATGATACGGAGGACGGCTGCCACATCACCTCGATGGCTGGCACCTGGATGTCGGTAGTGGAAGGTCTTGGAGGTATGCGTGTGCGCGATGGCAGGCTATCGTTCCAACCGTTTATTCCCACAAAATGGACTTCATTTTCGTTCCATATCGGTTTCCGAGGAGCATTGCTGAATATTAAGGTAAATAAGGACGGTGTGCGGATCAAAAATGCTTCGGATAAAGAAGTAAGTGTAGTGGTTTATAGCAGGGAGCACGTGATTGGAGCTGGTGGCGAAGTATTGATTGAAAAGTAGATTGATTTCCAGAAAAATAAAAATGCAGATACGCATATTTGCGTCTCTACAGATAACTACTTTAAACAAAATCCCCAAAAAAGTCTTGATACTTGATACTAACTACTTGCTACTAAAAAATGAACAAACTCATCATATATCAACTTCTGCCACGTCTGTTTGGCAATACAAAAACGCTCAACAAAGTCAATGGTTCCATTGAGGAAAATGGGGTTGGTAAGCTAAATGACATTACCGACAAAGCCCTGCAGGAAATCAAGGCTATGGGTTTTACACACGTATGGTATACAGGCGTTATCGAACACGCCACTATGACCGATTACACTGCTCATGAAGTACCCAATGATGATCCGGATATTGTGAAAGGCAGGGCAGGCTCGCCTTATGCCATTAAGGATTATTATGACGTAGCGCCCGATCTGGCTGTTGATGTGCCCAATCGCATAGCCGAATATGAGGCATTGATTCAACGTACACATAACAATGGTCTCAGGGTGATCATGGATCTGGTGCCCAACCACGTGGCCCGTACCTACGCCTCGGATGTAAAACCAACTGATGTACGCGATTTTGGGCAGGATGATGACAAGAACAAGGCCTTCGATCCTAAAAACGATTTTTACTATATCCCCGGTCAGCCTTTTGTGGTGCCGTCGGGCTATAACCCTGGTGGGGATGAGTTTCACAGTCCGCTGAAGGATGGGCATTTTGACGAGAATCCCGCAAAGGCCACCGGTAACGATGTGTTCAGTTCCCGACCGTCTATCAACGATTGGTTCGAGACTATGAAGCTCAACTACGGCGTTGATTATATGAACGGCCGCTACGGCCATTTTGATCCCATACCACCCCTGTGGAACAAGATCTATGACATCCTGAACTATTGGAGCCAAAAAGGGGTAGACGGTTATCGCTGTGATATGGTAGAGATGGTGCCCACCGAATTCTGGGCCTGGGTTATCCCCAAGTTAAAAGCGGCTTATCCCGGCACCATATTCATCGGCGAAGCCTATGATAAAAACAAATACGGCGACTATATTTTTAGGGGCGGCTTTGATTACCTGTATGATAAGGTAGGTTTGTATGATGCCATTCGCCGCCTAACGTGTAACGACTATGGCGCAAGTACCTGGGAAATTAACAACGTATGGAATACCCATTGCCACGGCATCGATCAGCACATGCTGCGCTTTATGGAAAACCATGACGAGCAGCGCATTGCCTCCCATTATTTTGCCGGCGACGCCTGGCTGGCAGTACCCGGCATGATCGTAACGGCTACTATGAACACCGGTCCGGTCATGATCTATTCGGGCCAGGAAGTGGGTGAACCAGCCCTGGGCAACCAGGGTTTCAGCGGTGATGATGGTCGCACCTCTATATTTGATTACTGTAGTGTGCCCGAGCATCAGAGATGGCTCAATAATGGTGCATTTGACGGAGCAAACCTGTCCGAAAGCCAAAACAATCTGCGCGGTTTCTATCAAAAATTATTGGTCACCGTAATAGAAAATGAAGCTTTAAGCAACGGTCTTTTTTATGAGCTGATGATGGCCAATGAGCATCAGCCCGGCTTCGATCAGCTATTATACATCTATCTGCGCTATACGGATGAACAGCGTGTACTGGTCATCGCCAACTTTAACCGCATCGAACGTCAATTGGTTGTTAAACTACCTAATGACCTGCTCAGCAAGCTCAACCTAAACGGCAAAACAGAACTAACCGACTTGCTCAGCGAAGTAAAATTCCATACAGATGATATCAGAAACGGGGTGGAAGTAAAGATACCAGCCTCGGGTGGCTTGCTGCTGGCGTTTTGATGCCTGACTATATTTTCCGCGCGTCATTGCGAGGAGGAACAACGAAGCAATCTCCTACTTACAGAGCGGCCCTGCTAATTGGGGATTGCCACACTACGTTCGCAATGACGTGTGTTTTATTTTTTCGTCAGTAGAACAGCTTCGGGCGAAAGCGGGCAGAACAATGGGGGCCTGTGCGGATGCGGGGCATAGCAAGTTTTTGCTGAAGGGCAGGATTGTGTGGGAACGAAGTAGAGCAAAATAATTGCAGCCCTGGTTCTGGCTGCTTTGTGGGGCAAGGGCCAAGTGCGGCAAAGAAGCATTTCTGCTGACTTGATCTTTTGGTTACTTTTGTATCAAGACAAAAGTAACAGCCTTAGCGGCAATTGAGCGCTCTACGATAGGCGTTCTTCGCCCTGCTTTTCACCCACCTCAATAAAAATTCGATATAAAAATTAAATTAAATTTATGAGAAATCGCGTTGAATGGCACGGTTAATGATTTTTCATTAAATCAATAGTAGTATATTGCGTAGTAAGTACACTTTATACATATTTGTAGCAGACCCCTAACCCAATTGAATGGAAAGTAATGTACCAAATGAGGAGTTGATACCTCGCAAGTTAGTTGAAGCGGAAAACATCATTGAAGAAGCAGATGAGGAGTTTCACCACCTTAATAACCCGGCCGATGCGATAAAACCCATCATCAAGAAATACCTCGGCACGCCTAATCATGCCGAGCAGTTGGGGAATAAATTCTACCTTACCGATGGCGATGCGAAAGTAGAGGTAGTAGTAGTGACCAACGAGATCATCCGGATCAGGGTTGCTCCGCATGGCGTTTTCCTGGAGGATTTTTCCTACGCTGTCCCAAAACTGGAACAAAAAGCCGCGGAATTTACCCTGTTTGAAGATGAACTGGAATTTCGCGTAGCCACTAAATCGATAAACTGTCATATCCGAAAAAAGGATTTTTTTATATCATTTTCTGACCAAAACAATCATGTAACCAGCACCGATGCTGTACCCATGCACTGGGAAGAGAATGTGAAGTTTGGTGGTTATTATGTTTTTTGTACCAAAACCTGCCACCCCGACGAAAGCTTTTTTGGCCTGGGCGATAAACCAACTGAATTTAACCTGCGCGGTAAACGCCTCAAAAACTGGAATACCGATGCCTATTCGTTCCAGTGGAACCAGGACCCGCTTTACCGTAGCATCCCTTTTTACATCAGTGTAAACGAAGGCATAGCACACGGTATTTTCTTTGATAATACCTTTAAAGCTCAGTTTGACTTTGGTGGCGAGGATACCACCAAAACCAGTTTCTGGGCCGATGGCGGCGAACTGCAATACTATTATATCCACGGTCCGCATATGATGGATGTGGTAAAAAGCTACCATATATTAACCGGAACGCACCCCATGCCACCGCTTTGGGCGCTGGGTTATCACCAATGCCGCTGGAGCTATTATCCCGAGGCTAAAGTGAAAAAGATCACCCGGGGTTTCCGCGATAACAAGATCCCATGCGACGGTATCTACCTGGATATTGATTATATGGACGGTTACCGCTGTTTTACCTGGAACCGCAAATACTTCCCTGATCCTAAAAAAATGATCAGCGAACTGGCTGCCGATGGTTTTAAAACCGTGGTGATCATTGATCCTGGAATCCGGGTCGACGATAATTATTCGGTGTTCAGGGAAGGTAAGGAGAAAAGATATTTCTGCCGCCGCAGCGACGACTATTTTATGGAGGGCCATGTTTGGCCGGGCCGCTGCCAGTTTCCGGATTTTACCAACCCCGAGGTTCGCACCTGGTGGGGCGGTTTGTTTGACGAACTGGTGCAGATGGGCGTAGCCGGTGTTTGGAACGACATGAACGAGCCCGCTGTATTTGGCGCAGGCACTTTCCCCGATGATGTACGCCACCAATACGATGGTTTCCGCGGATCGCACCGTAAAGCACATAATGTGTATGGTATGCAGATGGTACGCTCAACCTACGAAGGTTTGCGTAACATCATGAAAAATAAACGCCCTTTTACCATTACCAGGGCGGGTTACTCAGGTGTACAGCGTTTTTCATCCGTTTGGACGGGTGATAACGTGGCTTCCTGGGAACATTTGAAATTAGGTAATATCCAATGCCAGCGCCTTTCTGTATCGGGCATACCATTTTGTGGTACCGATATAGGCGGCTTTAGCGGCGAACCCGATGGCGAACTGTTTACCCGCTGGATCCAGATGGGCACTTTTTCTCCTTTCATGCGCGCGCACTCGGCGGGTGATACCAAGGAGCGCGAGCCCTGGAGCTTTGGCGAACCATTTACCGCCATCAACCGCAAGTTTATCGAACTGCGCTACAAGCTGATGCCTTACTTTTACTCCACTTTCTGGGAGCATCACCGTTATGGCTTCCCGATATTAAGGCCCATCGTAATGCATGAGCAGGATGTGAAACTGAACCACTTCCGCCAGGATGAGTTTACTTATGGCGATAAAATACTGGTCTGCCCGGTAATGGAGCCCGGCCAAACCAATCGTAACGTGTATTTGCCAAAAGGCAAATGGTTCAACTTCTGGACGCACGAAATTGTAGAAGGCGGCAAAGAAGTAAACGTAGCCACGCCACTGGAAACCATACCATTGTTTGTAAAAGCAGGTTCGGTAATACCAGAATACCCGGTAATGCAATACGTGGGCGAGCACGAAATAGAAGAGGTGAAGCAGAATATCTACTATTCAGATTATGAGGTAAACTCCTTCCTGTTTGAAGATTACGGCGAAACCTTTGCTTACGAGCAGGATATCTACCTCGAAAAAAAGTTTGTGGTAAACGGCAACTCCCGCGAAATGACCATCCACCAAAGCATGGAAGGTTTGTACACCCCGCGCTATGAGGGCTATCACTTGAACATTATCGGACTACCCTTTAAACCCGGCAAAATACTGGCCGATGGCAAAGTGGTCAACGATTTTGTGATCAACGCCGATGGCACGGTAGAGTTTAAATTCAGCAAGAATTTCAAACACATCGAAATTTTAAAATAACAAAAAGGCCCCAAACGGGGCCTTTTTGTTATTTACCTTTTCCGCCCTTTATTGTGAGGTACGAAGCAATCTCTAAACTATACAGAGTGAATATTTATGGTTGACCTGCTTATGTAGAGATTGCTTCGTACCTTACAGCAATGACGTGTTAAGAAAGTGCTTTCGCCAATGTTGGTGTTGTCACCAACACTGGCTCCAGGATTTAACTGAATCGCTCAACAGCTTCAGCAGAAACAGGTGTAAAAAAGTTAACCAAATTTCCTTCCGGATCGCGAAATAATAAGGAGCGATTACCCCAGGGCATTGTTGTGGGTTCTTGAATAACGTCGTTCAGGAAATCTTTAATTTTAGCATATTGATCATCAACATCTGCCACGCGAAATTCTATGATCACGCTTTTGTTATTGGCGGCCTCAGCAAAATCGTTCCCGAATAAGCTTAATGTCCGGGTACTGGCAATAGCTAAATTGCTACCGTCGGTAGTTATTTCTGCAAAGTCGTCTGTATACCATTTGGCGGTCAAACCAGTAGTTTTTTCATAAAACGGTACCAAATTTTTTATTCCGTTGGTGATAATTCTTAATGATGATAATTTCATACTGTTATTATTTGATGGTTATTTACAGGCAAACGTAAGTGTGCCTGATGACAACAGTATGTCAGGAGTATTTGCCCAAATCCTCGCCAATGTGGTGTTGTTACCAATATTTTTCTACTGCTTGGTCGATGATAATAGTTGTTGGTGACAACACCAACAACGGCGCGAGGGTTAATTTAAAAATAGTTCATTCAGCTTATGGTCAATGTTGTTACCGCACCATACCCGGCACTATCCGAATGTCTCCGACTTCAGACTAAAAACTTCCAACTCCCAGCTATTTTCCTTATCTTTATATCAGTGCCAGCCCGGGTTTTCTCCAAAAGAAAACCCGGGCTGTTTTGTTAAGGACAAAACAGGGTCAAAAATCGCGTGTTTTGAATATAGTTATTTGATAGTCAGAAAATTAATACTTTTTAAAGTTTTTAAAACCGCTCAAAACCGGGTTGAAATTTGTTAAAAAGTGTTAAAATGGAGTTTTTTCGAGTGTTTTTCGTCGGTTTTTACCCCGGTTTTGAGCAGAAAAATGTTAAAATTCAAGGCTTAAAAAGTTTTTCCGATAACCAAAGGTTAAAGACCGGGATTGTAAAAGCAGTGATCAAAGTATAATCTTTTAAATCAAATCAAAATCTTACAAATCCTGTTATATTTGATAGCATATAAACCAAACATTCCCGTACATTGGGTTATTCTAACATACCATAACAGGTTATTATATCATGGCCAAACAAACAAAGAAAACCGAAACCCCGTTACCGGAAGCTAAACCTGTAAAAGAGAAAAAAGCCGTAAAAGCGGCAGATAAAAAAGTGGCGACTCCTGCAGAAAAACCAGCGACAGCTAAAAAAGCTGCCGCGAAACCAAAACCTGCCGTGGCAGCAACACTTGTAGCAAAAGTAAAGCCGGCCGCGCCTAAAACCCATGTGATACTCAATGCTGTTGAACCCTACAGCCGTTTTACCGACTTTGATATCAGTTTGTTTAAGTCGGGTAAGCATTATAAACTGTACGAGAAATTTGGCTCACATGTGCTGGAATATAATGGAGTTATCGGGACCTATTTTTCTGTTTGGGCGCCAAACGCGCAGTATGTATCGGTTATAGCCAATTTTAACGGATGGAACCGCGGCTCACATAGCTTAAATGCCCGCTGGGATTCATCGGGTATCTGGGAAGGTTTTATCCCTAATGTGGGTGTGGGCGAAACCTATAAATATTATATCAAATCATCAACCGGCGAGGATCTGGAAAAGGCCGATCCCTTTGCACTGCGTTGGGAAGTACCGCCAAGTACGGCTTCTATTGTTGCCGACACTTATTATGAATGGAAAGATGCTGAGTGGATGGCTAACCGCCAGGAACACAATGGACTGGATAGGCCATACAGCGTATATGAGGTGCATCCGGGTTCATGGGCACGCAGCCTGGAGAGTCCGGACGAGTTTTTAACCTATACCCAACTGGCCGATAAGCTGGTGCCCTACGTCAAAGAAATGGGCTTTACGCATGTAGAGCTGATGCCAATCATGGAATCGCCGTTTTACCCAAGCTGGGGCTACCAGATTAGTGGATATTTCGCAGCCGCGTCGCGTTTTGGTGATCCTAAGGGATTAATGTACTTGGTTGAAGAATTTCACAAGGCTGGTATAGGGGTAATACTGGATTGGGTACCTTCGCATTTCCCAGGCGACGCACATGCCCTGTACAAGTTTGATGGTACGCACCTATATGAGCACGCCGATAACCGCAAGGGCTTCCACCCGGATTGGAAATCGTACATATTTAACTATGGCCGTAACGAGGTAAGGGCTTTCCTGATCAGCAATGCGCTGTTCTGGTTGGACAGGTACCATGCCGATGGTTTACGTGTAGACGCGGTAGCCTCCATGCTGTATCTGGACTATTCCCGTAAACACGGCGAATGGGAGCCCAATATTTACGGAGGCAACGAAAACCTGGAAGCTATTTCTTTCCTGAAAGAATTTAATGAGGCAGTTTACAGTCACTTCCCATCGGTACAAACTATTGCCGAGGAATCTACCTCGTTTACAGGGGTTAGTCGCCCGGTTTATTTGGGTGGATTAGGCTTCGGAATGAAGTGGATGATGGGCTGGATGCACGATACTATTGGCTACTTTAAGGAGGATCCCATCAATCGTAAGTACCATCATAACGAAATTACTTTTAGTACGATATACGCCTTCACCGAAAACTTTATGCTGCCTTTTTCGCATGATGAGGTGGTATATGGCAAAGGTTCTATGCTGCGCAAAATGCCCGGCGATGAGTGGCAGCAATTTGCCAACCTGCGTTTAATGTATAGCTATATGTTTACGCATCCAGGTACCAAGCTGCTGTTTATGGGAGCCGAATTTGGCCAGGGCGACGAATGGAACTTTGCGCAGTCGTTACAATGGCATGTGCTGGAGTATGCCAACCACCAGGGTATGAGCGAAACAGTAAAAGCGCTGAATCATTTATATCGCGATGAGCCGGCCCTGTATCAGAAATCATTTGACTTTAGCGGCTTTGAATGGGTAGACGGCGGCAATGCTAACGATTCGGTATTGGTTTACCGGCGTATGGGCCACCATGAAAAAGACGACCTGATGATCATCCTGAATATGACCCCGGTACCTCGTCATAATTACCGTATAGGTGTACCCGCAGCTGGCAAATGGAAAGAAATATTTAACTCGGATGCCAAAAAATTCTGGGGCAGCGGCTTAACCAATGCACCGGAAGTAACCGCCGAAGCAGTAAGCTGGCATGGCAAGGATAATTCCATTGTGATAACCCTTCCGCCATTGGGCGCTACTATATTTAAAATAGCGAAAGACGCGCCGGCCAAATACGAGTTGAAACGCTGAAGAGTTTAAAAAATCAATTAACAATGTAACCATTAACCGGTAATACCCGTTTAGTTGGGTTACATTGTTAATTGTATACCTATGAACCCGAAATTCCGTTACCTGTACATCGCTATCGGCGGTTTGCTGCTTATATCGTTAATTGTGCAGGTAATCATCACCTATCCGGAGTTTAATCCTAAAAATGTCTTGCTCAATGCAGTGCCGTCGCTGTTGTTTTTTTACCTGGCTTATAAAACCTATCACGAGAAGAAGGACAGCGAATTGATGTAAGTGTTCTTTAAATCGCTGATATTTAGTGATATGTGGTCTTGGCCCCTCTGTTCAATACTGAACAATAATTGTAACGAATCCGAACAGTTACTAAAGTTGAATTTATTTTAAATATCTGAAATTCAATAGTTTAAAATAGAGGTATACTTTTAGCGGTAACTGTGGCCTAAACTTAATTGATTATGCTGAAAAATTACTTGCTTGTAGCTTTTAGAAATCTCTCTAAAAACAAGGCCTTCTCATTCATCAACATTGTTGGTTTGGCTATAGGTATGGCAGCATGTCTTTTAATTTTGCAATACGTTAGTTTCGAATTAAGTTTTGATAATTTCCACGCCAAAAAAGATCGCATTTACCGCATCAATCAGGATAGGTATAACAATGGCAAACTAAGTACCCAGTGGGCAGGCGGGGCATTTGCACCTGGCAGTGCTTTTAAGGCTGCTTTACCAGAGATAGAGGACTTTGTAAAGATAGTAGGCGCCGGACAGGTACTGGCCAATTACAAAGACCAGAAAATGGTGATCAAGAACGATTACTTCGCCGGTGCATCCTTTTTTAATATTTTCTCGTTTCCGCTCATCAGCGGCGATCCCAAAACCGCACTAAAGGAGCCAAATACAGTGGTGATATCTGAAGAGGTAGCCCAAACACTTTTTCACAATATTGACCCGGTTGGGCAGTCATTGATCATCAATAGCAATAGACACTTGAAAATTACCGGTGTGATGAAAAACCTGCCGGTTAATTCCCACATGAAATTTGATTTTTTACAATCATACGCCACCCTTTTAAAAGATAATCCACCCAATAAGGATTACAACCTGGATAATGCCTGGTTAAGTGATGGTTGTACAACGTATTTGCTCCTTAGGCCGGGTGTTGATCCTAAGATACTGGAAAGTAAATTTATACCCGTAGTAAAAAAGGTTTACGATGCATATAAAAGTGCAGGCGAGGGTGGGGTATATACACTGCAATCTGTACAAAGCATTCATTTATATTCTAACCGGATGCTGGAGTTTCAACCCAATGGCGATGGTAAGTCCGTTTACTTATTGTTGGGTATAGCTATTTTTGTGATCATCATCGCCTGGATCAATTACATTAACCTGGCAACTGCACGCGGTATAGGCAGAGCTAAGGAGGTGGGGGTTCGTAAAACATTAGGTTCAGCCAAAGCACAATTGATCACCCAGTTTATGCTGGAGGCCATGCTGCTTAACGGATTAGCGATATTACTCGCCGTTGTGCTAATTCTAATTTGCCTGCCTGGTTTTTCACATGTATCAGGTTTACAAATGGGCTTTGATATGTTTACCCGACCTATTTTCTGGGGATCTATGTTGAGCATATTTGTCCTGGGATCATTTTTTAGCGGATTTTACCCGGCCATTGTGTTATCATCATTCCGGCCTGTTGAGGTGATGAAGGGCAAAATACTGGCATCGCCAAAAGGAGTAGTATTGCGCAAAGCAATGGTGGTATTTCAGTTTGCAGCTTCCATATTCCTGCTTATTGGTTCGCTAACGGTATTCAGGCAGTTAAAGTTTATGCAAAACCAAAAGCTTGGGGTTAAAATCGATCAAACACTGGTTATTAAACCACCACTTATTAAAGTGGATTCCTTTTACCGGGATATGAGTGCTTTTAAACAGGAAAGCTTAACACAATCTGCCATAAAAAACGTAACTGTATCAACTTCGATTCCTGGTGAACCGGTACCATGGAATGCTGGCGGTATCAAATTAACCACAGCCGACCAAAGCCAGGGTAAGCAATACCGTATCATTGGCAGCGACTATGATTACCTGGCAGCCTATGATCTAAAGCTTATAGCAGGGCGCAAATTCTCCAGAAGTTTTGGAGACGAGCCACATAGCGTAGTATTTAATAAAAAAGCGGTAGAGCAGCTTGGCTTTAACAAGCCCGAAGAAGCATTGGGAAAACGTATTGATTTTTGGGGACAGGTATATACGATTGTTGGCGTGGTTGATAATTTTCACCAACAATCATTGCGGGATGCCTATGATGCCATTATTTTTCGTTGTATTCCTGATGTAAGGGGCTATGTATCGGTAAAAATAAGCACAAGTAACTTGCCTAAAACTATTGCAGATCTCAAAAAAACGTGGTCATCTTTTTTTCCTGGCGATCAGTTTGATTATTTTTTCCTGGATCAGCATTTTAATGATCAATACCAAACCGATCAGCGTTTTGGGCAGGTATTTGGCGTATTTACAGGCATCGCCATATTTGTAGCCTGTTTAGGCTTGTTTGGATTAGTATCTTATACCATTGTGCAACGTACCAAAGAGATCGGAATCCGCAAGGTTCTGGGAGCTACAGTGAACAACATTTTAACATTGTTATACAAGGATTTCGCGGCGTTGGTGGTCATCTCTTTTGTGGTATCGGCTCCTTTGGCCTGGTATACTATCAACAAATGGCTGCAAACCTATGCGTTTAGAGTTGATATTGGTCCTTTCCTATTCCTTGTTCCGTTTTTGATTGTTATGGTGATCGCGTTTGCTACTGTGTCCTGTCTGAGTATAAAAGCCGCTTTAACAAACCCGGTTAAGAGTTTAAAAACGGAGTAGCCATTTAATCTCTTATCAGCGATGATGGCGTGACACCCCTGGTAGGGGTTTGGGGAAGCAAGGATTTTGGGAGCAAAGAGTAAGGATTTTAGGAGTAAGGATAAAAAATGAGAGGTCATGCTGAATTTGTTTCAGCATCCCATAGGAAAGTTGACCTATGTTGTTGTACACCTTGCATGACTAAAAAGGAGGGCTGTCAGTCTGAGCTTGTCGAAGACTCGCGTATAAAGGCCTGCCCAACATGCTTCGACAGGCTCAGCATGACAGCCTTTTGACCCTAAAACAACAAAGCCCGCGGTAAACCGCAGGCTTTGTGATATAAATTAAAATTGATTGATCAAAAATTAGATCTTGCCGATTTCCTGTACTAGGTCGATCAATTTGTTTGAATAACCCCATTCGTTATCGTACCATGATACAACTTTAACAAAGTTGTCATTCAGGCCGATACCTGCTTTTGCATCAAAAATGGATGTACGTGCATCTCCTTTAAAGTCTTCAGATACAACTTCGTCTTCAGTGTAACCTAAAATACCTTTTAATTCGCCTTCAGAAGCAGCTTTCATAGCAGCTTTGATAGTCTCATATGAAGCACCTTTTTTCAGACGTACAGTTAAGTCAACTACAGAAACGTCGGCCACAGGAACGCGGAATGACATGCCGGTTAATTTACCTTTTAACTGAGGTAAAACTAAACCAACCGCTTTAGCAGCACCTGTTGATGAAGGGATGATGTTTTGGTAAGCACCACGGCCACCTCTCCAGTCTTTTGCAGACGGGCCATCAACTGTTTTTTGAGTTGCAGTAACAGCATGTACAGTAGTCATCAAACCTTCTTCAATACCAAAGTTATCATCCAATACTTTAGCGATAGGAGCTAAACAGTTGGTAGTACATGAAGCGTTTGATACGATAGTTTGATCGGCTTTCAGTTCTTTATGGTTAACACCCATCACAAAAGTAGGGGTGTCATCTTTAGCTGGCGCGCTCATTACTACTTTTTTAGCACCGGCATCGATATGTTTTTGAGCAGTTTCTTGAGTTAAGAATAAGCCTGTTGATTCGATAACCACCTCGGCACCTACTTCATTCCATTTAAGGTTAGCAGGATCTTTTTCGGCAGTAACGCGGATAGTTTTACCGTTTACAACCAAATGTCCGCCTTCAACAGCAATAGTGCCTTTGAATTGACCGTGAGTTGAGTCGTATTTCAGCATGTAAGCCATGTAATCAGGCTCAACAAGGTCATTAATACCAACAACTTCAATGTCGGGTCTTTCAATTGCGGCTCTGAATGCCAGGCGTCCAATACGGCCGAAACCGTTAATTCCTATTTTCATGATTTTTTTAATTTTTATTAGAATAGTAGGTTAATAAATTATTTATAGGTTCTTTAATGATATTTGCTATTTGAAGGTTTGCTTCAGATGCGGCCTCATGTAAATACTCCTGAAAGTTGGCAGCTACCGTGCCTGCAAAATGTATAGAGGCACCGGGATGTTGCTTTGATAAAGGTAGTAAATATGTTGAAATTAGCTTGCTAAAACCTTTTTTTATGACGTTTTGTAGATAGTGGTCGTTGTGGTTATCCTGGTAAAATTCGGTGAATGAGCTTAAAAATAAAGCGGGTTGTTTTTGCCTGTAAACCTTCTCCAGCAAAGTTTTTCTGTCCACATCATATTTGCTTACAAACTTTTTCTTGATGTTTGGCGGCAAGGTTTCATTCATATAGCCTTTGAGTAACTGCCGCCCCAGCCAGTTGCCGGATCCTTCATCGGCCAGGATATAACCCAGGCCGTAATTGTTGTCCAACACTTTTTTACCATCGTACCAGGCCGCGTTTGAGCCGCTGCCGCAAATACTGATAATGCCGGGCGAGTTTTTACAACAGGCAATAGCCGCTGCTGTAATATCGTGCTCAACTACTACCTTGCCAAATTTAAAAAAGGCTGATAGCGCGTTGTGCACAATTTGCCGGCGTTCATCGGATGAGGCTCCAGCGCCAAAAAAATAGATACGTTTTATTTCTTCGGCGTGGTGTATCAGGTTAATATTTTTGTTGAGTAGCTGCAGGATATATTTCTCGTCGTTAAAATAGGGGTTGATACCATTGGTTTTAAACGAAGCAACAGTTCGGCCTTTATCGGCAAGGCGCCAATGTGCAAAATACGATCCGCTATATACAACTGCAATCATTAATTATATCGATAATATATCTGCCATTTCCAAAAGATCAGCCTCCAGCTTAAATTCATGATGGTTAAGGGCTTCTTCCAAACTGGTAAGCAGAATATGGTTGGCCTGCAAACCTACCATTTTTTGTGTTTCGCCCGCAATTAACGCATTTACAGCGGCATAGCCAAGTCGGCTACCCAAAATACGATCAAAACTTGATGGGCTGCCACCTCTTTGCAAGTGGCCTAATATAGTTACTTTAATATCGTAATCTTTAACTTCTTTTTGAACAGCTTTGGCTACATCGTATACACCGCCGTTTTTGTCGCCCTCGGCCACAATAACAATGCTTGATGATTTTTTGTTGGATGAACCATCCTTCAAATTCTTGATCAGATCTTCAATCGCGGTTTGTTTTTCCGGAAGAAGAATAGCCTCGGCACCACAGGAGATACCTGCACGCAGGGCTATAGCGCCAGAATCGCGACCCATTACTTCAATAAAAAATAAACGATCGTGGGCATCGGCTGTATCACGTATCTTATCAATAGCTTCAATAACGGTGTTGGTAGCCGTATCAAACCCCAGAGTATAGGTGGAGCCGCACAGATCGTTATCAATGGTGCCCGGTACGCCCATAACGGCAATGTCCGGATACTTTTTTGAAAAACGCAGCGCGCCGGTAAATGTACCATCGCCGCCGATAACCACCAGGGCATCAATGCCGTGTTCTTTTAGGTGTTTATAGGCGGTGGCCATGCCTTCATCTTCTTTAAAAGGCAAACAACGGGCTGTTTTTAAAATAGTACCTCCCAAATTAAGTATGTTACTTACCGAGCGTCTGTCCATATGGTACATGTCGTTCTCGATAAGTCCTTTGTAACCTTGCCTAACACCAACAACCTCAAGGCCATTATATAGTGCTGTTCTAACAACCGCCCGTATACAGGGATTCATGCCGGGAGCATCACCTCCAGAGGTTAAAACCGCAATTTTTGAAATTTTCTGCATTTTTACATTACTTAGATTTGCGCTACGAAGATAGTGTGTGTAAATTACACCATTAAATTTTATTTGTTTTTTTTTGGATTCGCGATTAAGGTCATATATTTAACAATTAAACTTAAATCCCAGTACCGTTTTGGAAGTAATGCTACCCAAGTTTGATTCCGTATTCTCTATTGACTGCGTAATTTTTGGTTTTGAAGCCGGCGAACTTAAAATTTTGCTCATTGAACGTAACGAAGAGCCCTATAAAGATGAACTCGCGTTGCCTGGTTATATTGTGGAACAAGATGAAAGTATTGACGATGCTGCCGAGCGTATCTTATATGAGCTAACCGGTTTGCGCGATCTGCACATGCAGCAATTCCACACCTTTGGCGAAGTGAACAGGCACCCTCAAGGGCGCGTTATCACTGTGGCTTACTATGCGCTGATTCGTATAAATGGTCAAAAAGAACTACGCCCGGTTACCCAGTATGCCAAAAAAGCTTTCTGGCACCCAGTCAATGAATTGCCCAAACTTGCGTTTGACCATAGTGAGATATTTAATACCGGATTTAACAAGATTCGCAGAAGGTTACATTATCAGCCGATAGCGTTTGAATTGCTGCCAGAAAAGTTTACATTGACCCAATTGCAATCGCTTTATGAGGCTGTTCTGAGCAAAAAACTGGATAAACGTAATTTCAGAAAGAAAATGCTGAGCTACGGGTTCTTGAAGGAGCTTGACGAAAAGCAAAAAGGTGTATCCTACCGTGCCGCCAAATTATACAAATTCGATAAACGTAAATACGGCAAAATATTCCAGGGCGAAATGAATATTGGATAAGTAGGAGAGAGAATCAAGAAATTAGAGTCAAGAATCAAGAGAGAAGGCGAAAACTTTAAATAAAAAACGAAAGGCCCGGAGATTAATTTCCGGGCCTTTTTTATCTTGATTATTGACTCTTACATCTTGCCTTTTTTTACAAAGAGCTTGGAGCCAGTTCCAGGTGGTATTTTACCAGGTTATCTATAGGCGAGCGGATTATGCTTCCTACAACCATGCCGTTTTCGGTAGCTACTTCTTCCAAAACGTTCCTGAAGTTGTAACCAACTGAGCCGATACAGTTAAAAGTATATTTTTGATAATCTGGGTAATGTGTTACCAGGTTACGGAAAAAGTCTTCAAATGAGGTACGTACCAGGTTACGTGAGTATTCGATGTGTACGTTGTTATCATAAACAAACTTGCTGAAGCTCGCGCAAAAACGATTTGCACGTGGCTGTGTATAAACCTGCTCGTTTATATCATCGGGTGTAAGCTTAAAGGTTTCCCAAAACAGGTTGCGTACCGGCTCTGGCATGTAACCACGCAGGTAATCAACCAATAATTTTTTGCCGATATAGCAACCACTACCTTCATCGCCCAAAATATAAGCGCCTGAGTCAATGTTGTTGATCACATCTTTACCATCATAGATACAGGTATTGGTACCGGTACCTAAAATGGCTGCAAAGCCTTCATTGTTACCCAACAGGGCGCGGGCCGCGGCAAGCAGGTCATGACCAATGTTCACCCTTGCTTTAGTGAATACAACCTTCATGGCTTCTTCAACAATTTTACGCATCTCGGGTGTTGAACAGCCGGCACCGTAATAATTTACTTCGGTTATTTCATCCTTCTCGAGGTCGGTTGGCAAACTTTCATTTAAAGATTGTATGATATATTCCGTACTTGAGAAATAAGGGTTATAACCCTCAGTGTTAAAATACACTTTTTTACCTTCTTCGGTAACCAGACACCAATTTGTTTTAGTTGAGCCACCGTCAGCAATTATGATCATAAATTAAGTTTTATTAAAAAAAATTGGGTTAAAAGTATGATTAACTTATTGTAAAAAAAACACTTTCCATTTTAAAAAACAAAAATTGCGATTTTCAAGTCAATAATGCTTTGTTTTTGCATAAATTATCACTCAAAAATACCTTAAATACCAATGTTGATACATGTTTTATCAAAAAACTTCTAATTATAACAAGTGTATGATTAACATGTAATTAAGGCGCCGGTAATTAAAATACTTAATTTGCAATTGTACGTAATGTTAAATTATTTAGCAACAAATAATGTCTACTCCTACTTAATTATCTGTTGCGTTTTACAACTACAAAAATGACAATGAATTGTTGGATGGTATATGGGTTATTTTAATGCCCGGGAGCTTTTCTTTTAGCCAGGTTGCCATAAATTCAGATCCCGGCTCTTCACTGGCGATATGACCCAGCACAATGAGTGATAACTTTTCACCTTTTGCTTGGGCATCGCGCACATATTCTGCGGTTTCCCATTCCTGTATCTCGCCGCATATTAGTGCGTCGGGTTTTTCTTTGCTCATGGCTTGTATCTGCCTTGTGCCGCCAGACGCGCCGGGCATTAATAGTATTTTCTGACAGTTTTGTTTCGGATCGCCAATATATCTCACCTTATCGATAAATAATTTCTGTTTTAAATGCCCGATTAATGAGCTTAAGGTAGTTGCCGGAAGCATCATTACATTGGTGACAGCCGAATTATAATAACCCTCCCAACCAAGCTGTTTTAATAATCCCATCCGTACCCCATCCGGGTTAATATGGTGGATATAATCGTGATTACGCCATACGGCTATGTTATGTTGTTTAAGCAGATCGGCCTTATAACGGTAAACATCGTCATTGGCCAGCCAGGCGGTTTCGTCCTGATGATTATAAAAAGTAGGTTCATGAGCGATGATAAAGTTGGCTCCTAAAGCAATAGTCTTTCTTATCACTTCGATGGTAGCAAACATGGTAGTAACAATGCCGGTAACCTGAATATCGCGACTGCCTGCTTTCAAGGTATCAACGGTATTACTGATAGGGGCTCCCGGTACCTGGCAGATGAACATATCCATGATCTCCCCAACGGTGACGGGTGCTGATGGAGTAAAAAAGCTATCCGCCTTACTTATTACGGGTGATGCCATTAATGCAGCAACACTGGTCACTTTAGTAAAATTATAAATGAATCTACGCCTGGATTGGTCCTGATTTAAACAAAATCGGTGATCTGTTGTGCTCATGCTAGTGGATTATGGTACTGATCAAATATAAAAATAGCCAGAGGGTTTATGCGTAATATTTTGCCCGATATTTTTCCCCATAGTCCATTGTTTTACTCATGTTAAAGGTGGGGCCTATCTCTCTGTGGCGCCTATATCATTGCCTTACGGTTAAATTAACTTTTTTCTTTAGTTAACAGGCAAACGGCATTTCAATTGCTTACTTGGCAGCAAACTCACAATTATCTAATTACAGCATATAAAGAAAAAACTACACCTTCCCCTTATCATGAAACTAAAGTTAAAAAGCCTTCTTATTGTATTAGCGGGTATCGCGCTATTGTACACCGCCTGCAAAAAAGAAGTTAAATTAAACCCCAAGGCTGAACCACCAACACCGGTCTCTAAGATCGACACCATGAGTCTTGCTGCCAGCCAGATCATCAGAAATGTAACACAGACCCTGTCTGGCGCTTATGGAGGTATCGACATCAATAAGGGGTTGATCCTGCCTAATCTTACTACTATAGGGCAAAAAAGACCACGTGTATCGGGGCTTGATAGCCTATGTTCTTTTTTTCCGGATACTGTAGTGAATTATAAAACAGTTATTGGTGATACCATCACCTCACAAACCAGCGGATTATTCAAATTTTATTTTAGTTGCATAAGTGATACTATACGAATTCCGGATATGAAACCCTATACTGTTTTCAGATTATTAAACGGATACGTAGCCTATGATTCTTTAGCAACAAATGGTCAAACACCAAGTGGCTTGTTTGTTCATAATATAAAAGCCTTTTATCAGGCAAATGCTTTTGATTTTACCGCACCTCTGGCTGTTAATGGCAGCAGCAGTAAACTTATTTCTTTTAACGGAAGTGTTAAATCATTTGTTGATACCGCATCAAGTAAGAAAACATTAAATCCTTCATCTGTACATGCTTATTATACATTGAAGGATGTAAGTATTGATCTGTCAAAAAATAACGATATTACCAGAGGGACTATAACTTTTGCGGCCGTAGGCGAGATTAACAGTATCAAGTGGTACTATGAAGGCCTTATTACTTTTTTGGGTGATCATAAAGCAACTGTAACCATTAAAAATAAAACCTATAACATTGATTTGCTTACTGGTAAAGTAACCAAAGCTTAGTCACCAAAAATGATGTAGTGTTTTAAAAAAGAAAGCGATAAGCATGCCCCAGGTCTGAATTGCAAAGGAATTCAAAAAAATGATTGATATTTCCGTGTAATTTTGCATCTTTGCACCGCGAAAAAGTCGTGATGGTCCTATAGCTCAGCTGGATAGAGCAACAGATTTCTAATCTGTAGGTCTTTGGTTCGAATCCAAATGGGATCACTTCTTTAAATTAAAAGCCTTTGATCGAGAAGATTAAAGGCTTTTTGCTGGATAAATCTTCCTGATTTCGGACTTGAAAAGACTTTGGTTCGGGTTTAAATGTGAGTTCATTAGTTATTGCGGCGGTGATAACACCAACCACAGGCTAATCATTGTTTAAATGACTAAAGCATAAAGACCTATTTTTCACTTTCTAAAAATCTCCACTCCTTAAAAGGTACGTTCAATACCGATCTGTATTCCTGGTCATTAATCAGCTCCAGTACTTCATCCAGTAAGTGTTCCAGCTGCCAACAGCATTCGCTGTATTTATTTTCAGGAGCATAGCCATGCTGCTTCCATATTAACCGTTGTAGTGTAAGCCTATCATTTAAAAGGCCTATCAGTGTAGCCATTAATTGAATTGTCATTGCATTAGGCCTTTCCGCTCTATGTAGTATTGTAGAATGCTTAGTTTATATACGTGGCCCTCTGTAAGATGGCCTGTTTTAATTTTTTGTTGTGTAAATGCCGCACTAATTCTGGTATTGTGTAGTTTTTTGCTATAGTTATATTTTTTAAATAATTGCACTACCGTCTGGTTGCTCATATTTATATCATATCGCTTCTTATTTGTCGAAATAGTAGCATTTACGTACTCGAAAGGTATCTTTAATTTTAATTCACATAGGATTTTTTTTGCAGGCATAATACTAAGGTGTTATTGCATGTGTGGCTATAGTGTGGTTTTTATGTGGTAAATATGTGGTATTTATTTTGATAATAAAACACTTTTTGAAGAAAAAATGCAACACTCTGTGGAATACATTTGTTTCATGCCTCATAAGGGAGAAATATTAGAAAGAGCAGTTAGGAAAACTGCTATCAGCATATCTGAATTGGCCCGTAAAGTGGACTATGATAGAGGTACTATATACCGGCATTTTAAGGATGAGGATTTAGAGGATTCAATCATTTTAAAATATTCTAAAGCATTAAAAAATGATTTTAGGAAAGAGTTTCCACAACTCCCTTCCTATGGTAATCTACTACAGGAGCCATTAAATGAATACCGTGCTTTAACGTTATCTGAGGCATTACAAGAGGCTGATATGTGGAAAGAAAAGTATATAAGCCTACTGGAGCAGTATAATAATTTGCTTAAAAAAATGGTAGATGAGGATAAATAAACCCGAATGCATATTATTGCGAGTCATTGTTGTTCTGTAGGTGTGTCAGAGCAACTTTATAAGCCGTTTTTTTCTCCCAGCGTGCTATTAACCAAGTAATAAAGCTTAATGTAAAAATGTCGTTATTGCCCACCTCATCAAGCAGTCTAAAAACCGTCTTTCTAAAAACCTCGTCAAAAACTACATCGGGCTTTAGCAGGTACTTTTCAACTAGTTTCAGAAACAATAGGACACGGTCTTCCGAAGTTTTTAGCAGATATTTCTTGTATCGCCGCCGGAAGCTGTTTAGCCTGGACATGGCAAGCTCGGTGTTAGAGAATTGCGCATGGACTAAAATTTCCATCAAATTTTTTCTAATAGTCCATAACATGCCCATTTTCTTTTCGTACCAGGCATCAGTACGGGTTAATAAAGTCAACTGTTTCAAGCTCCTTTGGTCATTACACAAGGCCAAAAACATAACTATGCATATTCGTAAATCCTCTATATCTTCGGGTTTAGACCTATGCTTTGTATTGGAGAGTGATTCCTGCAATAGCGAGATTGCGTCTGTTGCAAAGCCTGTAAAGAACAGATTGAGTGCGGTGAGTAACTGATGACGTAAATAAAACAGCGTATAATAGCGATTATCAGTCGCCATTAAGTCCATCATTTCCTGAAGATAAGATGTACTTCCGGCGAAATTCTTTCGCCGCAGATGGAAGTTAGCTAAAAAGTATAAGATGGATATATGATAAAAAAGATACGATTGTTTTTTATGCACCTGACCCTGCATAAATTGATTGGTTCGGTTGATATAATGCTCTATCAATCCATAATTCTGTTGTATCGCTGCATATTCATTCGCGATGAAAAGGATTTGATAGATGGACTTATAGGTCATCAGGTCCTGCGCAGAAATTTTGTATTTCCGGATCGTTGTTAACATCAAAGTTGTCAAATTAACGATCTTGCCTTTCAGCTGTATTTCCTGCAGCTCCTGCCTTAAAAAGGCATAGGCCATATTGAGCTTAGCTTCACGTTGCATAAGCAACTGGTTCTGCATAAAGCGCGTGGTTAAAGCTTCGAGATCTTCAGTTCCCGGTAGATGGGCATACTGCAGCTTTAAAAGTAACAGCTCATTCAATAAATTGAACTGTTCCAAATCTTCAGCCAGCCGTTCAGCTTTATCCAAACACTTGAACGCTACCTTCACTACGTCATTTTCCAATAAAAAACGCCCCACTACCACCAGGCGCAACGCGTCGTGCGTATCAGAATGGCTGCTTTCAAAAGTTTTCTGCGATAAAAATAGCAGCAAATTGTCCTGCAGTCTTTTGCGCAGCGCATGGTAGGCATCATTATTTTTCTCCGAATTGTATAACTTGTTTAAACCAATGATATCGTCAGTTTCTATCAAATCAAGTAACTGTAAATTTTTTACATCAGTCCTTTTATTTTTTCTTTTCAAAAACTGTTTAAATAGCTTTTTATCGTTACTATTGAGCAGATTGATCAACTCTGAAAGTGAATCCATATACTTGTATTAATGCATGTAAAGGTATAATAATTGTAAAATTATATCGTCAGTAATTTTCGAATTATGATTTTTTAAGATCCGCTTTATGCCCCACATTTGCTTCCATATTAATCAATAAAACAAATAAATATGGAACCGCTACAAAACAAAACAGAAGAAAATTTATCCACCGGAAAATATGGTGAAAAAGTTAGAAGCCCGTTTAAACCAACCGGCGCATTTATAGGCGCCTCCTGGTTTGCCCTATTAACAGGAGTGGTGGGATATTGCATTGGCTTATGGAATGCAACTATGGAGCTGAATGAAAAAGGCTATTATTTCACCATTTTATTATTTGGTTTATTCGCAGTGATCTCCGTACAAAAAAGCGTAAGGGACAGGTCTGAAGGACTTGCCGTAACAGACCTTTACTATGGCCTGAGCTGGTTTGCCACTATCGCTGCAATGATTTTATTAACGATTGGCCTGTGGGATGCCGGTCTCGCCCGAAGTGAAAAGGGTTTTTACGCCATGTCATTCTGCTTAAGCATGTTTTCGGCCATTGCCGTACAAAAAAATACCCGCGACGCAAAGATGTTTGAGGGTAAAGAGCTGTAACGTAGCGGTTGCCACCCCCGCAGTGCCTTGCCTGGCAAGCCTGCGGGGTTTATTTAAGCGCGTTATTAATTGCGGCTATTATTTTACATTACCTATAACCTGGCCCTGGAATAATCTACCAGGGATCACAGAAGTCGTTTTACTTTGGTAAGGCGGCTTTTTTGTTTTCATACACAAGCTGATTTCTTTATTTTAGATCCCTATGAAAACTTTAAACGAATTTAAAGAATCATTAAATTCAGAACTGCCCATCGGCGGGCTCTCTATACAGTTGAAAAGCCTTTGGTATGATGGCAAAGGCGATTGGCATAAGGCACATGCCCAGGTTGACCAACTCAACGACCAGGCTTCAGCATGGGTTCATGCTTACCTGCACCGTAAAGAAGGGGATATTTGGAATGCCGATTACTGGTATGGCAAAGCAAAACAAATTCGCCCAAACCTGTCTTTAGAGGAGGAGTGGGAGCAGTTAGTATTAAGATTTCTTTGATTGAATAAATTGCACTTCACACGTTACCTGTTGAACAGGAATGTACAATTATAAACCATGAACAAAATCAAATTCTTAAGCCTGGCTCTGGTTGCTTTAACCGGAACTTTGTTTGCCCAGGAGAAGGTAGTGCCAACACCCCAATGGCGGCCCGTATATCATTTTACGCCGTCAACCAACTGGACAAATGATCCAAATGGATTGATATTCCTGAACGGGGAATTTAATTTGTATTATCAGCATAATCCCTTTGAAAATAAATGGGGGCACATGAGCTGGGGCCACGCTACCAGTAAGGATCTGATAAGCTGGAAGCACTTTCCGGTTGCCATTCCAGAGATAGTGACCAAAGATACTACCACTTGGATCTATTCGGGATCGGCGGTGCTGGATAAAAATAATACGAGTGGGTTCGGTAAAAACGGCAAGCCACCATTGGTTGCTATTTTTACGGCCGATCAGCCAAAACAGAAAAAAGAATCGCAATTTATTGCTTATAGTAACGATGGCGGCCTAAGTTACAAGCAATATGCAAAAAATCCGGTTATTGATTTGAACATGCGCGACTTTCGCGATCCTAATGTTTTCTGGTATGCGCCAACTAAACAATGGATAATGACCGTAGCGATGGTTGATGACCATATGGTGCGTTTTTATGGTTCAAAAAATTTAAGGGAATGGACTAAACTAAGTGATTTTGGGCCAGCGGGTTTTACAAAAAATGGATGGGAGTGCCCTTCACTATTACCATTGGTGGTTGATGATAACCCTGCTCATATCAAATGGGTGCTTTTGGTATCATCAGGGGGCGAACATGGCCCATTGATGCAATATTTTGTAGGCGATTTTGACGGGACAACTTTTAAAAGTGTTAATGATAACCATAAAGTGTTAACTGTAGACTATGGTGATGCCTTTTACGCTGCAATAGCCTGGCGGGATGCTCCACAGAATAAAAAAGTACTTTTAGGCTGGCTCCAGAATGGCAGACCGGAAACCTATCCCTGGAAAGGGCAAATGTCTATCCCCCGCGATCTTTCCTTAAAAACTACCAGCGAAGGATTGGTGTTGAATCAATCTCCATCGGTATTTGTGAACAGGTCTTTGTCAAAGTATACAAAGGGTCTTGCAATCGAAAAAAAGAACATCAGTATAAATAGCCCGGGCTTGGCGCTACACAATGGAGGAAACGCGTATTGGATAAATGCTGAATTTAATATTAAAAACAGTAAAAAGATAGGATTTAATATAGCGGAAAAGGCGGGTACCGATAAAAAGATATTGGTGGGCTATGATGCCGAAAAGCAGCAGCTTTTTATAAACTGCACGGGATCAGAAGAAAACAATAAATCGCCAGAAAATCTGATCCAAACCGCTCCAATGAAGGCGGTCAACGGAGTGGTGAGGATTAAGGTATTACTTGATCAATCGTCACTTGAAGTGTTTGGTAATGATGGAGAAAAGGTTATTTCGACCATGGTGTATCCGGATAAAGATGCTCAAAGTTTATCTCTGTTTTCGGATGGAGAGACGGTACTTAAATATTTAAAGGTTAGTTTTTTTAACTAATATCTCCCTTAAGTTAGTAGCCAATCATAATGGAATATTATGGAGGGCCTTAACCCGGTAATGATACATCGTTACCGGGTTTTGTTATAGTTTATAGCGTAATTTAGCCTATTCATAGGGCTTTTATCATCATCTGCCAGCTTATCATTTCCTTATTTTTTACGAAAATATTAGTTTATATATTGAATATTATTTAATCTGAAGTTAAGTATTTTTCATATATTCCCAGATGTTTTAGCCAACGACAAGAATGAGCATTGGGAATAAGGGGCGGAGGAATTGATTTTTTGTACAAGCTAACATCATAGCATTCATGACCAATAGACCTTGATATGATAAACTGTATTGTATTAGATGATGATCCGGCTGTCCTGTTTTCCTTAAAACTCTATGTTGAACAAACGCCCTTCCTGCATTTAGTTGCTGCTCACTCAAATCCTTTAGATGCACTGAAAACGTTGCAAACGGCTGATGTACAGCTAATCTTTATAGATATTTTTTTACCCGAGATCAATGGACTTGAATTGTCGCGGATGATCACCTCGTTTATTGATCCGGTACCGCTTATCGTGTTTGTAACCGCCTATGAGAATTACGCTATGGACGGTTACAAAGTAAATGCGCTGGATTATTTAATGAAACCTATTTTTTATGAGAGTTTTTTGGCGACTGCCTGCCGGGCTAAAGAGCGGTTGGAAAATAGAACACGGGTTTATAACGATAGAGACTACTTGTTTTTACGGGTAGAATATGAGTTGCAGAAAGTATATCTTAAAAATATTCTTTACCTGGAGAGCTTCAAAGATTATGTAAAGATATTTACCAACTATCAGGACACCTTTATCAAATCACTCACAACAATGAAAAGCCTGGCCGAGAAATTGCCGGCAGATTCCTTTGTTCGCATTCACCGCTCTTTCATAATATCTGTAGATAAAATTGATAGTATAACCAAAACGTCGGTCCGGATCAGGAATATGGTTATTATGGTGAGCGAACAATATAAGGCCGATTTTAGAAAGATCACGGGCCGGTGGTTTTAAAGACTACCATAAGCCGTTTGTTTTTAACGGCTGTATCTGCCTTTCTGTCGATGAAGAATCAGTGAGTGTCGAAAGTTAAAAACAAACCATCTGATGTGCTAATTTTAGTATTAGATATCAACCAGGATGCTACTTTCAGAGGAGGCGGTGTTGTTAAAATCGGGTCGGTATTTATCACTGAATGACGCAAAGTGCCACGAAGTAAATAGCCTATTACACGCTTTAACCCCAGGCCTATATGATGGAACTTTTACACTCTTATCACTTTCTATACAATGTGTTAATACTGCTTGTATCCACTCTTATAACCAGGTTAACCATCCCGTCCATATTACATGTGGCGCGGGCACGTCATTTATATGATGATGTGGGTCATTTTCGTAAACAACATGATCACGGCATACCACGGCTGGGAGGAGTGGCCATGTTTGTGAGCTTTATAATCACCATGCTATTGTTTAGTATTGTTGACAAGGCTCTGCCCATCAGTTACTTGCTGATAGCCTGCATCATTTTATTTGCCATGGGCTTAAAGGACGATCTTTCGGGCGTAAACTCCAGTACTAAATTCCTCATCCAGTTTATAGTGGCCGCTATCCTGGTTTTACCGGGCGATATCCGTGTTACCAGCATGTATGGCATATTCGGTATTTTTAGTTTGCCCTACGTGCCCAGCGCCATCTTTTCCATCCTATTGATTATGCTGATTGTGAATTCCTTTAACCTGATAGATGGAATAGATGGACTTGCGGCCACCACGGGACTGATCGTTAACGGAACGCTGGCCCTGATGTTCCTGTCGGTAAAGCAATATGAACTGGCAGCCATTTGCCTGGCCATGGTAGGCGCAGTAGCCGGGTTTTTACGGTATAATATTACCCCG
>NZ_JABGNA010000006.1 GCF_013149275.1 Mucilaginibacter sp. SG564 | reverse complement strand
AATGTGAGTCACTAACCCGGAGCGAAGCATAGTTTACCCTGCTTCTTTCTCAATCAAATAATTCAATATAATAATTATGCTAATCTAAAGGAGCGCAGCGTGGCAATCCCTAAAATACAGAGCGGCTCTGTATAGTTAGGGATTGCTTCGTACCTCGCAATGACGCGTTTTTTATTTTTTAGATAGAAAATTAATTCTCCAACTTCTCCCCCCTCCCAACACCTGTAATTGTCCACCGGCATACATTAAAAATCAGTAGCTTTTATGTTCATTGTTGCCGCTGCAAAAAAATATTAAAAAAATGTAGATCAAAAGGTATTAAATTTGTTTAATAACTATTGAATTAAACAGATCTTAAACATAGCCCATGATCCACAAAAAATTTATACTGGGAATGCTAAGTTTACTCTTAGCATTTTCTTTTTCGGCCCGTTCCCAAAATCTATCTTCTTTTGACCGCGGCAGCTACGCCTTAAAAGGCGATACTTTACCTTACCGCTTACTGTTCCCCAAACATTTCGACCCTAACAAAAAATATCCGCTGTTATTTGTACTGCACGGTGCGGGTGAACGTGGTAATAATAATGAGTCGCAATTAAAATATGGCCCATCGCGCCTGTTGCAGGACAGTGTGCGCGAAAAATATGAAGCCATTATAGTTTTCCCGCAGTGCCCGGCCAACAGCTACTGGTCAAACGTACAGCAGGAAACCGATCCTGCTACACAAAAACGCAAATTCGTATTCCAGGTAAATGAACAACCCACTATAGCTATGCAATTACTCATGGGGCTGGTCGACCAGTTTTTGGATAAACCTTTTGTTGATAAACACCGCGTATATGTAGGCGGTCTGAGCATGGGCGGCATGGGCACATTTGAAATTATTGGCCGCGAACCCAAGATATTTGCCGCGGCCTTTGCCATCTGCGGTGGCGACAATACGCTGAACGCTAAAAAATACGCCAAAAAGGTACCGCTGTGGATCTTCCATGGCAGTAAGGACAGTGTTGTTCCGGCCGATCACTCCGAAGTGATGGTAGCTGCTATTAAGGAAGCCGGTGGTAACCCTAAGTTTACCCTTTACCCAGGCGTTGACCATAACAGCTGGGATTATGCCTTTAAGGAGCCGGATCTGTTTAGCTGGCTGTTTTCGCATAGTAAATAGAAGCTAACAATCTCTCCACGCGTCATTGCGGGGAGGAACGACGTGGCAATCCCCGATTAGCAGGGAGCCTCTGTAAAGTAGGGGATTATTAATATTGTTAATTGTTTTTTCAAGGTATTAATGAGCTCCCTACGGTCGGTTATCCACACTATGCAATCGCAATGACGCGTGGAGAAAACATACTATCAGTTATTCTTCAGTTGGCTTCGGCGGCGGGTTTTTTACATTAAACCTGGGCTTAAACCCAAGTTTGGGAGCAGGTTCTTCCGCAGGTGGAGGAGTATCCATTTTATCTTCCGGCTTTTCTTCTGGTGCCGTTTCTGCTTCCGCAGGTTTTGGTTTTCCCATACCTGGGTTAAACCTCGGTTTAAAACCTAATTTGGGAGTAGCGGGCTCGGCAGGTGTTGCAGGCTCTTCTTTTATCTCCGGTTTTACTTCCTGCGATTCTTCTGCCGCAGGCTCGCTTTCAGCAGGTTTTGGCTTCATCATGGCCGCGTTAAACCGAGGCTTAAAGGCTGGCTTTGCCGGAGTGTCGGCAAGTGGCGCAGTATTTTCCTCTTTCGCTTCGGGCTCTTTTGGTGATTCAGGCGTTTCCTCAGTTGGTTTCGGCTTCATCATAGCGGCATTAAAGCGGGGTTTAAATGCCGGTTTGGGAGCATCAGCTGGTGGTGTAGTATTTTCTTCTTTCGCTTCGGGCTTTTCTTGCGGCTCTGCGGTAGTTTCATCCGCAGGCTTGGGTTTCACCATAGCGGCATTAAAACGTGGTTTAAATGTCGGCTTTGGAGCGTCGGCTGCTAATGTAATATTTTCTTCTTTGGATTCGGGCTCTTTCTCTGGCTCTGTCGCCCCCTCTTCTGGCTTTGGCTTTACCATGCCTGGATTAAAGCGGGGTTTAAATGCCGGCTTGACAGTGGTTTGATCAGCAGCAGGTGTAGTTTCGTCTGCTTGGGTTTCCGGCTTTTCTTCTGTAGGTTTGGCAACTCCACCAGCCCTGAATTTGGGCGCGAACCCCAGTTTAGGTGATGGCGCCGCTTGCTCTGTAAGGCTTTCGGTAATGGTTTGCTCAGCCAGAGGGTTCTCTATCCTTACCTTTTCTGTTTTTATTTCTGGTGCGGCCGGGAACTGTCGCCTGAGTTTATTGAACCAGTATTTTTTGGTATGGTCGAAACTTTTTTCGCCCATTTGCTCAAAGTGCGTTTTAAATTCAGAAAACAGCGACCGCTCACCCTGTTCAAGGGCCACCAGATCGATCTTCTTTTTTTTAAAAAACTCTTCGAAAGTCATATTCTTTTCAGACTATTAGAAACAAGAATCAGGAATCAAGATAAATATGGAGTTCGTCTTGATTCCTGACTCTTATCTCTTGCTTCTATTTTAAAAATTCACGTCCAGATCAAGTTGATTAAAGTGGATGCCTTTATCGGTTTGTTTCCAGTCATCCCGCTCCTCGTCGGTAGCGTTCATCAGTTTCGGGAACCATTCCAGCGGAAACGCCTGTTGCTTGCCATCCGGTTTTTCGACAAAAAGCAAGCCGTTGGCAAAAGTTACTTTTACCTTTTTTTCTTCCTTACGTGAACTGAATAGAGGCATTTTTTAATTAAAAAGTTAAAATTCAAAAGTCAAAAAGACGTCGGCTTCGCTTGGTTCGCGATTGCTTCGTCGCCCCTCCTCGCAATGACATATTTTTTATTTTAAAGCCCTCTCCCTTTAGGAGAGGGTTGGGTGGGGCTTACTCCGCCATATTGTGATAAACCGCCTGTACGTCGTCGTCCTCTTCCAGTTTATCTATCAGTTTCATGATATCGGCCACCTGCTCTTCGGTAACTTCGTGGAATGATTGCGGCACGCGCTCCAGTTTTGCCGATTTTGGTTCGATACCCAGTTCCTCCAATGCTTTTTGCATTTTACCAAAATCCTCAAACGCGGTATGGATCACACCAATGTCTTTACCTTCTTCATCGGCCTCCACAAAAAGCTCTTCCAAACCGGCATCAATCAATTCAAATTCCAGCTCTTCCAGGTCGCGGTCGCCCGGCTCAAAAGTAAATACCGATTTGCGGGTGAAAATAAAATCCAATGAACCGGTTTTACCTAACGAACCACCGGTTTTGGTAAAATAGCTGCGTACGTTGGCTACCGTACGGTTGGTGTTATCGGTAGCGGTTTCCACCAATACGGCTACTCCGTGTGGTGCATAACCTTCGTATACAATTTCTTCGTAGTCTTTTTCGTCGCGGCTCACGGCTCTTTTTATAGCAGCCTCCACACGATCTTTTGGCATGTTTACCGCTTTGGCATTTTGTACCGCGGTGCGCAGGCGCGAGTTGGTCGTAACATCACCACCGCCTGCTTTCACGGCCATCACAATCTCTTTGCCTAAACGTGTAAACTGCACGGCCATTTTGGCCCAGCGTTTAAATTTTCTTTCTTTGCGGAATTCAAATGCTCTTCCCATGTTTTTAGTTCATTGTTCATGGTTGATGGTTCATAGATCAACCTGAGTATTTATAACTGCTTACCCAATTGGGGTAAAGTGGTTAAATATAATATTTGTTTTATATAAGTTTCAAACCCTTAGCTTTTTGCTTTACGCTTTCGGCCTTTAGCTTATAGGGTGTTTTTTAAATTAGTTAACATATCATTGGCCATGGCCGCCAAATCATATTCCAGTTTCCAGCCCCAGTCTCTTTCGGCATAACTATCATCAATTGATTTTGGCCAGCTATCGGCAATGGCCTGCCTCGGATCGTTTTCGGCATAGCTGATCTCAAAATCCGGGATCTGTTTTTTGATCTCCTCGGCCAGTTGAGTCGGGGTAAAACTGATACCTGCCAGGTTGTATGATGAGCGGATGGTCAATTGTTCGGCCGGGGCATCCATTAAGGATATGGTGGCCCTGATGGCATCATCCATATACATCATCGGCAAAGCGGTATCAGCCGATAGAAAGCTGGTATACTTTCCTTTTTTTAGTGCCTCGTGAAATATATGCACGGCATAATCGGTGGTGCCGCCGCCCGGATTGGCCCGCCAGCCAATGAGGCCGGGATAGCGGATACTGCGCACATCGAGCCCGTATTTGGTAAAGTAATATTCGCACCAGCGTTCGCCGGCCAGTTTGCTGAAGCCGTAAACGGTGTTAGGATCCATTACACAATATTGCGGCGTATGGAACTGCGGCGAATTTGGCCCGAATACCGCTATAGAGCTTGGCCAAAAAACTTTGGCGGTTTTAAACTCCACGGCAAAATCAAGTATGTGGATGAGGCCGGTCATGTTCAAGTCCCAGGCCAATTTTGGTTTTTGTTCACCTACGGCCGAGAGTATAGCTGCCAGCAGGTAAACCTGTGTAGGGCGGTGTTTATCAAATATGTGGTGCAGATTGTCCTTATCCAGCACGTTCACCAGCTCATATGGGCCGCTGTGGCGTATGGCATAACCCGGATCATTGATATCGGATGCTATAACGCTTTCGGCGCCGTGTATCTTTCGTAAAGCAACAACCAGTTCTGTCCCTATCTGGCCGTTGGCTCCTATCACTAAAATCTTTTCGCTCATGTATTTTTGAGTTTAGGCAAAGGTAAAAATTTCTTGTTAGGAGAGTAGTTGATTAAGTTAGATTATGTGAGTGGTTAATTTGTGGTTTTGAATAGTTCGGGAGCCGCTCCTGGCCGGGGAGTTGATTAAGATCATTATTGGAATGAATTGTGGTTTTGAATAGTTCAAGACCCACTCTTGGCCGCGGGAGGGCCTTTACTTTGTGGCCACAAAGTAACCAAAAGGCTTTCAGCAGAGAGGCTTCTTTGCCGCACTTGGCCTTTGCCCTGCAAAGCAGGCAGAACCAGGGCTGCAATTATTTTGCCCTACTTCGTTCGCGCAATCCCAGCGGCGCTTCAGCAAAAACTTGCTATGCCCCGCAGCCGCACAAGCCACCATTGTTCTGCCCGCTTTCGCCCGAAGCTTATCTGCTGACGGGAAAAAGAAGGGAATCTTTTACAATATGTTTGTCATGCTGAACGGAGTGAAGCATCTATTAAACGGTATGCATTTTAAGAATAGATCCTTCGTTCCTCAGGATGACAAATGAGTTTAATCGAATAATGAAGAAATCATGTAATCCTACAATCCGAAAAATCATGGTTCAGACAAAATTCAGTAATTCACTAAATCACTAATTCAATAATTAAACTGCGATAGCAGCGGATACCGGTTTCGTGCCTAATGCCTGCAGCCCTATGAGCGGATAGCGCGGGCCGGAGGCAACGCCATATTGCAGATATGAGAATCAAGAGATAAGAATCAAGACAAAAGGGAAAACCAAGTCCATAATTCAATAAATTGATAATTCAATAATCATATAAACTACCAATCTGATAGATTAAGTTCAATTCCTCGAAAAAAAATCGCATATTTGGAGTTTAACATTTTAATATATAACAATTAAACAAAATGAAACCTCCGATGGAAGCTTCATTATAGATCAAAAACAAATAACAACAAAATGAAAGTCGCAGTAGTAGGTGCTACAGGATTAGTAGGCACCAAAATGTTGCAGGTTCTTGCAGAACGCAACTTCCCCGTTACAGAATTAATTCCCGTAGCTTCAGAGAAAAGTATTGGTAAAGAAATTACTTTTAAGGGTAAGCAGTTTAAGGTGGTTTCTGTTGAGGATGCGATTAAGATGAAGCCGGACGTAGCGATTTTCTCGGCCGGCGGAAGCACTTCATTACAGCAGGCTCCTTTATTTGCGGCCGCTGGTACAACTGTTATTGACAATTCATCGGCATGGCGCATGGATCCTACCAAAAAACTGGTGGTGCCCGAAGTAAATGCCGATGTATTGACCGCTGATGATAAGATTATCGCCAATCCGAATTGCTCTACCATACAAATGGTTGTGGCTTTAAAACCACTGCACGATAAATACAAAATTAAACGCGTAGTAGTTTCTACCTACCAATCGGTAACCGGTACCGGCGTAAAAGCTGTCGACCAGTTATTTAACGAACGTAAAGGTATCGACGGACCGAAAGTTTATCCTTATACTATCGACCTGAACGTGATTCCGCAGATTGACGTTTTCACCGAGAATGGTTATACCAAGGAAGAAATGAAAATGATCCTGGAAACCAAAAAGATCATGGGCGATGATAGTATTAAAGTTACTGCTACCACTGTACGGATCCCGGTTATGGGTGGTCACTCGGAGTCGGTTAACATTGAGTTTGTTAACGATTTTGACCTGGCCGAAGTACGTGAGTTGCTGGCTAAATCGCCAGGTATTGTTGTGGTTGACGATCCTGCCAACCTGAAATACCCGATGCCGCTTGATGCGCATGATAAGGATGAGGTTTTTGTAGGCCGTATCCGCCGTGACGAAACCCAGGACAATACCCTGAACTGCTGGATAGTATCAGACAACCTGCGTAAAGGTGCTGCTACTAACGCCGTGCAAATTGCCGAGTACCTGGCAGCTGCGCATTTGATCGGTCAGCCGGTTGAAGCATAAGTAGAATAATTTAACTTAGATAATATTTTTAATAGGGATGATCGGTTGATTATCCCTATTTTTATTGCCGAATGTTTCCCATGAAAACCATTAAGCTGATAGTTGTTTTCTGCTGTTGTTTAGCTTCAGCCCGTTTGTTTGCGCAGAATAGCCCGCAGGCTATTGAAGGCGATCTGCTGCGGATATTGAAGAAAGTAAACTATTACGGCGCGCACAAAAAGGAATGGAAAGCGATGGACTCGCTGCTGAAGCAAAACAAGATCTTCGCTGTTAAGCTCAAGTATTATGCTTCCAAATATCCGGCTACCATTAACCAGCCTTTTACCTCGCTGGTTAAAGAACGTTTGGTGATAGCTACTTCTGCCGATGGCATTTTCCGTACCTATTCCTGGAACACACAACTGGGCGTTAAAGGTAGCTTTGATATTTATAACGTATTGCAATACAAAAACGCAGGACAAACGGTTTCGCTGTTAAAAATGGATACTATTGGTAAAAAAGGATACGTGTCCCTCTGGTACCCCAAAATATACACTTTTGCTACTGCCGGCAAAGTCTATTATTTAGCTACCTATAATTCGGTTTATTCGGCTACAAAAGCCGGACAGGGCCTGAAAATATTTACTATTGATAAAGGAAAGCTCATCAGTAATCCACCACTGATCAAAACGCCGACCGGGGTGTACAGCCAGCTGCATTATGATTTTGATGTGAGCTCCATAGCCGACTGGCCATCATACCCGGCCATTTATTTTGACAAAGCTACACAAACTATCCGCACGCCACTGGTTGACTATAATCATAAAATGACCCATAAACTGATCACCTATAAATTCAACGGGCGCTTTTTTGAGAAGTTAAAATGATAACTTAGCCAAATGATATCCTTTGCTCACCGTGTGTTTATGGAAGTGGCTGCTAACCTGAGTTTCAGTAAGGCTGCACAGGTGCTGTTTATTACACAGCCTGCCATCAGCAAACACGTTAAGGCGCTGGAAGATCAATATAAAGTACCCTTGTTTGAGCGTAAGGGTAACAGCATTTTACTTACCGATGCGGGTAACAAACTCAACGAATACCTGCAACAGGCTACCGAAATTGAACGCAAGATAGAGTATGATCTTTCGGTGCTCAGTAATTTGTCTCAGGCGGCGGGGCATTTGCGTTTGGGAGCCAGTACTACCATCGCCCTGTATATTTTGCCTTCTATACTTTCGGGCTTTCAGCGCGAGTATGCCAATGTGGATGTGCAACTGGTGAACCGAAATTCAGAATATATCCTGAACGCCCTGCTTAACCATGAGGTGGATATTGGCATCATCGAGGTGGATAACAAGCTTACCACGGTATCTTATACGCCATTTATGAGCGATGAGGTGATACCGGTATGCTCGGCTAAAAGTCCGCTGGCGGGTAAATCGCTTACACTAAAACAATTGTTAAAAACGCCATTGGCGGTACGGGAACGCGGTTCAGGCACATTGAATGCGGTGTTAAAATCGCTTTCGGCCCTGCATATCAAACCGGCCGATCTATCGGTAAAGATCCGCCTGGGTGGTACCGAGGCTTTGAAAAACTTTCTCCTGGCCGACCAATGCCTGGGCTTTATGCCGCGCCCGTCCATCATCCGCCAATTGGCCGAAGGTGACCTGGTAGAAGTACCCATTGAAGGCCTGAAGATCACCCGCGATTTCTTCTTCATCCGCCGCAAGGGTACTGAGGATTATGGTCTAACCAGCAATTTTATCAATTTCGCCCTGGGGCATAAGTAGCCCTTCACCCGAGCCCTCTCCAAAAGAGAGGGAGCTAAAACCAGTACTCATTTGTAACCAGCACAAGGCAAAAAGTGGGTTTACATGGTTTACACTTTTTAGGGTCAATACAATCACAAAATATTCATAGTCAATAAATTAAATCAAATAGCATCCCATAAACTGGGTTTACATGTAAACCATAAAAAATGACGTTAAGTAGCCGTTACCTGTGACTACTAACGGACATAGGGCGGAGCTCTCCTTTATTTTCAAATAACAAAAACCATCCGCCATTCCACCTGTAATTATATTATACTTAATTTTTATAATTTAAAATTAAATTAATATTTATTATGGCAAGTTTGAGTAACAGAAAAGTAGCGATCCTGACTGAAGAGGGATTTGAGCAGGTAGAATTAACAAGCCCTAAACATACACTGGAAGCAGCCGGTGCAACCGTACATGTGATATCGCCCAAAAGCGGCACTATTAAAGCATGGGATAAAACCAACTGGGGTATCGAGATAAATGTAGACCGGCAATTGAGCGAAGTTAGTCCGGATGACTATGACGCGTTGGTATTGCCCGGCGGTGTGCTCAATCCGGATAAACTACGGCAAAATAAAGATGCGGTAGCCTTTGCGTCGGCATTTTTAGATGAAGGTAAACCTGTAGCCGCTATATGCCATGGCCCGCAATTATTGATAGAGACTGGGTTGATCAAAGGGCGAAGGTTAACATCCTACCCTTCGTTGCAAACCGATCTTAAAAACGCCGGAGCCGATTGGGTTGATGAAGAAGTGGTGGTTGATCAGGGCCTGGTGACCAGTCGCCGACCGGCCGATCTGGATGCGTTTAATCGCAAGGCCATTGAGGAGATAGGCGAAGGTGTACATCATGACGCTTGATAAGTTAACTTTATCCCTATAAATAAAGGCGCCCTTGATAAACAAGAGTGCCTTTTTAATTTCAATACTTATCATTTAACTTTGGGATAATAAATGTAATAAATCATGCTATCGCTTATCCCCGTAAAATATCTGTTGTCATTAGGATTGTTCCTGCTGGCATTAAGCTTTTTTGTTAAATTCATATACAAATCCGAATCAGATGCTCTGGATGGCTTTTTAAAAGGTATTAGCATAGGCATATTACTTTTATACCTTGGCCAAAGTTTAAACAAACGTAAGAAAACAATAACCGATAAATCCTGTTGAGTATTTATACAGGCTTATGATGCCGAGTTTGTCAACCGGGCACGCTGTGAAGCATGTTCCATAATCATTCAGGACAAATTCAGTACAATAACCTAACTGGGGGTAGAATCATTCGTGATTCTGCCCTTTTTTATGACATACGCCAATAATAAAAGTTGCCTCCTTCAGAGGGATATATAGAGAGGGCTTTTTTATCTTTACCCTATGCCTGTAAAAAAAGCGTTGATCATTGGTGCCGGTATCGCCGGTATTGCCACAGCCATCCGGTTGGCAGTAAAAGGTTACCTGGTTGATGTTTTCGAAGCCAATAGTTATCCAGGCGGCAAGCTATCCGAGTTTGAGCAAGATGGCTTTAGGTTTGATGCCGGGCCCAGCCTGTTCACCATGCCGCATTATGTGGATGAGTTGTTTGCCCTTGCCGGTAAAAACCCGCGTGATTTTTTTAATTATGAACAACTGGATGTAGTTTGCCGGTATTTTTATGAAGATGGTACCAGCCTGAATGCTTATGCAGATCAGGAACGTTTTGCTGCAGAGGTAAGTCAGCAAACTGCAGAGCCCGTTAATTCCGTTAAAAAATATTTAAAAAACAGCGCGAATATCTATAGTATTACCAATCATGTTTTTCTGGAGCGATCATTACATCGCTTAAAAACCTATTTACAATGGGATACGGTGCGCTCTGTTTTCAGGTTTCCGCAGATAGATGCCTTCCGTGCTATGCACACCGCCAATCAACGTTTTTTTCAAGATAAACGCCTTACACAATTTTACGACCGCTACGCCACCTATAACGGATCAAACCCTTATACCGCCCCGGCTACCCTGAATGTGATCCCGCACCTGGAGCAGCATTATGGGGCCTATTTCCCGCATGGTGGTATATATAGCATCGTGAGTAGCCTGGTAAAACTGGCTGAATCACTGGGGGTAAAATTTCATTACAACGCCCTTGTTGAAGAAATCGTCCTGGAAAAACAAATTGCCAAAGCCATCAAAATAAAAGGAGAATTGATACCCGCCGATATCATCGTATCCAACATGGATGTGTGGTTCACGTATCACAAACTGCTAAAGCAACATCCGCACCTGTTTCCTAAAAAGATATTGAGGCAGGAACGCAGCAGCTCGGCCCTGATATTTTACTGGGGTATCAAGAGGCAATTCGCGCAGCTAAACCTGCATAACATCTTTTTCAGTAAGGATTATAAAGCTGAATTTGATCATATCTGGCAGCAAAAAGATATTTACCACGATCCAACAATATACGTTAACATCAGCTCCAAATACAAGCCCGATGATGCCCCGCAAGACTGCGAAAACTGGTTTACCATGATCAATGTACCCGCCAATACCGGGCAGGATTGGGAAAGCCTTATCAGCACCGCGCGCCAAAATATAATAACCAAACTGAGCCGCCTTCTGGGCGAGGATATCAATCCTCTGATCCTATCCGAAAGTATCCTCGATCCACGCAGTATCGAAAGCAAAACATCATCGTACCAGGGCTCGTTATATGGCACCAGCTCCAATAGCCAGTTCGCGGCATTTTTACGGCATGCCAACCGGTCGTCGGCCATCAAAAATCTGTATTTCTGCGGCGGCAGCGTGCATCCGGGCGGGGGTATTCCGCTTTGCCTGCTTTCGGCCAAAATTGTAAATAATTGGATTGGTTAATTAATTATTGAATTAGTGAGTTGATTTTTCGCTTTTGCCTTGATCCTTGTCTTTAATAAGGGCGTTACCTTCGGCCCGGGCTATCCGCTCATACTGCACAGGCATTAGTCACCGGCCGGTATCCGCTGCTAACGCAGTTTAATTATTGAATTAGTGAGTCAGTGATTTCTGAACCATGATTTTCCTGATTAATGGATTGGTAGGATTTCTTTTTATAGCGCAACAGAACCTTTGATCAATTTTTCTTTTTCCCGTCAGCAGAACAGCTTCGGGCGAAAGCGGCAGAACAATGGTGGCCAAGTGCCATTGGAGGGGCATAGCAAGTTTTTGCTGAAGGGCGGGGTAAGAGCGAACGAAGTCGGGCAAAATAATTGCAGCCCGTGGTTCTGTCCGGTTTGCAGGGCAAAGGCTTTGTGCGGCAAACAAGCCTCACTGCTGACTTGATTTATTCGTTGTTGTTTGTTTTTTATTGGTACTCATTATCTCGCTACGCTCGGTCTTGGTTACTTTTGTATCAAGACAAAAGTAACAGCTCCAGCGGCAATTGAGCGTTCTACGACTTGCATTATTCGCCCTGTACGGTATAGCGATTATTAATTTTTTTAATTGTTTTTTATAGGTATTAATGAGCTCCCTCCAGTCGGTTGCCTTCGTAACCTCGCAATGACGTGTGGAAAAGGAAGAGTGTAGGTCCCCATAAGTCGATTCATTGCATGATAAAGCAAAAAGCCTTTATCTTTACCCATTCAATATAACAACCTATGAAACTTCAGCTTTTTGACAAACAGGTTTATACCGACAGAAGGAATATATTAAAGCAAACTATCGGGCAGGATGGCATTATCCTGTTGTTAGGTAACGAGGATAGCAGCATGAATTATAAAGACAATTGCTACCCCTTTCGTCAGGACAGCACTTTTCTTTACTACTTTGGTCTGGATGTGCAAAACCTGGCCGCCATCATTGATACCGACACTGGCGAGGAAGTGATCTTCGGTAACGAATTAACCATTGACGATATTATTTGGACAGGCACCCTGCCTACCGTACACGAAATGGCGGGATTGGTAGGCGTTACCCAAACCAAACCGCTCGACCAGATACTGCATTACGTACATAAAGCGCTGATAGCCGGCAGAAAAGTACATATTTTACCGCCTTACCGTCCCGAAAACCGCATAAAACTGGCTACCTGGTTCAATGTAAGCCTGGCTGATGTGCAGGATCATGTATCGGTTAAACTCATCAAAGCAGTAATTGCGCAACGGGTGATCAAGACACCGCTGGAGATACAGGAAATGGAAAAAGCGGTTGATATTAGTGTGGATATGCAGCTGGCAGTTATTAAAGCCACCCGCCCCGGCATTAAGGAGTATGAACTGGTGGCCATAGCCAATGAAGTAGCATTGGCAGCTAATGGTCGCCTGGGTTATGGGGCCATTATTACCACCCATGGCCAAACACTACATACTCATTATTATGGCAATATACTGCAGGATGGCAACATGGTACTGAGCGATATTGGTGCCGAAAATGATATGCATTACGGCGGCGACCTTACCCGTACTTTCCCGGTGGGCCGCAGCTTTACCAGCAAGCAAAAAGAGCTATACGAGGTGGTGCTTAATTCAATGAACCATGCTATCAGTCTGCTAAAACCGGGTACGCGTTATAAAGATATTCACCTTGCCGCCTGTCAAAAACTGGTGGAAGGACTAAAACAAGTGAACCTGATGAAAGGCGATGCAGCCGAGGCTGTTGCTGCCGGCGCGCATACCATGTTTTTTCAATGCGGGTTGGGGCATATGCTGGGCATGGATACACATGACATGGAGGATCTGGGCGAACCATACGTGGGCTATACCGATACGCTGAAAAAAGAAACCGTGTTCGGATTGAAATCACTGCGCCTGGGACGCGAGCTGGAAGCCGGTTACGTATTGACTGTAGAACCGGGCATCTATATCATCCCGGAGCTAATCGATCGCTGGAAAGCCGAAAACAAATACGCCGATTTTATCAACTACGATGTACTGAACACCTACCGCGATTTCGGCGGCATTCGTATTGAGGATAACTTTTTAATTACCGATACGGGTAGTCACTTGCTAGGTAAATATTTACCAAAGACTTTGAAAGAGATTGAGGGATTGAGGGGGTAGTATCACTCTTATTTTGTCATCCTGAACGCAGTGAAGGATCTGTTTGCGAGCTATGCAAATCGTAGAATAGATACTTCACTACGTTCAGCATGACAAAGAATGTTGGAGGTTAAAGGAATCAAGGAAATCCTATAATCCGAGAAATCAGGGTTCAGCCAGCAATATGGTTTTCCCTTACCATTTTCTCTAAAGCATCTATCCAGATAGGCGAATCATTCAAACTCTCTACAAGCTGAACTTTTTCGCCGCCAAGGGCTTTAAACTCGTCGCCGTATTCGGTGGTAACTTCATAAACGGTTTCCAGGCAGTCGGCTACAAAAGCGGGGCAAAATACCAGTAAGCTCTTTTTACCTTCCTTGGCCAGTTTGGATACAATTTCGCTGGTGTAAGGCTGTACCCATGGGTCGTTACCCAGGCGCGACTGAAAGCAAATGGTATATTTATCCTGGGGGATATTCAACTTCTGGGCAATTAATTTAGCCGTATGATGCGATTGTGCCGAATAGCAATTTTTATTGGCATCGGTCAGTGTTCCGCAGCAGTCATTAACTTTTAAGCAGTGTTGTTGGGTATGATCGGCTTTAACCAATTGCCTTTGCGGCAAACCGTGGAAGCTGAACAACACGTGATCATAGCTTTCGGGGTGGTACTTTTGGGCGTTATCGGCAAAGGTGGCTATCATGCCTTCATTGTCATGAAAAGAGTTTACGAAGGAGATATTAGGCTTGGTGCCCCAGGCTAGCAATAGTTCCATCACCTTATCGTAAACAGAACCGGTACTGGCCGATGCATATTGCGGAAACAGCGCGATAACCTGTATATCATCAACCAAAGCAGCTTTAAGCCTATTCAGTGCCGATTCAATGGAAGGGTTTTGGTAACGCATAGCCAGTTCAACAATGTATTCATCACCCAGGCGCTGTTGCAGGGCTTTTTGCTGTAACAGACTATAATGCATTAATGGCGAACCGGTTTCCTTATCCCAGATAGCCTGGTATAATTTAGCCGATTTTGGAGCCCTGAAAGGAGCTATTAATCCGCGTACTAACAGGGTGCGCGATATAGGGTTGATATCAATTACCCTTGGATCCATCAAAAACTCATTCAGATAAGTACGTACATCGGCCGTTGAAGGGCTATCGGGCGTACCTAAATTTACTAATAAAACTGCTTTTTTACCCATAACTATTTCAGCCGCAAAAATATAAAAATATTACCCCCCTATCCCCCTAAAGGGGGAACAATTTACAAATAAATGATTGGTACGTGTTCCGCAGGTCTGTCATCCTGACGAACGAAGTATCTATTGTTTAATTATGCTTGTGGATTAATAGATTCTTCACTCCGTTCAGAATGACAAACTATTTTTTAGACTCAGCACCGGGCAAGGCTCGCCATAGTTTCCACCAAGGCACCCAGGGCGCATCATGGTGTTCATAATGATAACCGAAAAAATAACAACTCAAAAACGCCGCTACATGATTGCGCCGCTGGCTCCGGGCAAAATAGAGGTTATCATGCTCGCCTTTGTGGGGCTGATATGTGCCAAAATAAAACAGCTGCAAAGTGCTTAACAATGATGGCACTACCCAAAACATGATCAGATTGGGCTGGGGTATCCACAATTTTAAAATATTGAATACAATAGCCATCGCCACAATTTGCCATACCGATAAATAATTGCGAATAAATCGCACATACCAGCTCCAGAAACCACCTTCGTGATAGTCCGGATCATCCGCAGTATGTACATGGCTGTGGTGCTGGTGATGCTTGGTGTATAGTTTGGGATACCAGAACGAGGCGTATAAAAAAGTACAGATATAGCCGGTAAGGTTATTCAGTGTGCGATTGGGAGAAACGGTGCCGTGCATGGCATCATGCGCGGTGATAAATAAACCCGTGTACAGGTGCATTTGAACCAGCACCAACAAATAAACCAGTGGATTGGCAAAGCTGAAATGCCAGCGCATCAATAAAACAATGCTCGCGACCCAACAGCCAATGACCAGCAGGGCAATAAATAAACCTGTATTTGATAGGCTTTTTGGCATGATGATTATACAACAGCAAAAAGCGTGCTGTTAAAATTGTTCGAGCGCGGCTTTTACGTCCTGCATCAGCCACATGGGGGTTGATGTGGCCCCGGCTATGCCAATGGTATCATTCGGCGAAAACGTGCTTTTATCCAATTCGCTTGCCGATGAGATAAAGTAGGTATTGGGATTATGCTTGCGGCAAACCTCAAATAATACTTTCCCGTTTGATGATTTACGCCCCGATACAAAAACGATCTTATCAAACCTGCTTGCAAATTTGGGCAGGTCCTTATCCCGGTTAGATACCTGGCGGCAAATGGTATCGTTTGCTTTCAGGTTGTATCCGCGGGATATCAGCTCGTCCTTGATACCGTAAAACTTTTCCATGCTTTTGGTAGTTTGGGTATACAGCGTAATATTTTCAGGAAGTTCTACATTATCAAGTTCAGCAATATCCTGAAAAACGATGGCCTCGTTATTGGTTTGTCCTTCCAGGCCAATAACCTCGGCATGACCGTGCTTACCAAATATCAGAATCTTTTCGTTGGCATCGTAAGATGTTTTGATGCGATTTTGCAGTTTTAAAACCACCGGGCAGGAGGCATCTATCAGGGTAATATTGTTCTCTAAGGCGACGCGGTAAGTATCAGGAGCTTCGCCATGCGCACGAATCAGTACTTTTTCGTTTCGCAGATTGGCCAGCTCGCTGTGTTCAATGATACGTAAACCTAAGGCTTTCAGGCGTTCTACTTCTTCATCGTTATGCACAATATCGCCCAGGCAATACAGGTAGCCATCCTCGGCCAGTATTTCCTCGGCCATATCAATAGCATACACCACCCCGAAACAAAAGCCCGAATCCTGATCAATAGTAACCTTTAACTGATACTCTCCCATGATGTTGCAAATTTACAGCAAAAATAACCGTTGATGGTAATGATTATGTGATTTCGTTGATTTTTGTTAAAACGATATACCGAAGCTTCGTCATAAATCATCTGCTTAAAATCCCCCTATACAAAACTTGATCCAGCGATAAGCGTAGCATTGCTATTGCTTTAAAGTTACTCCGGAGGAGTAAAAGCTTTGTAGAAAACAAAAGAAGGTATTAAGCATGCCGTAGGTATGCAACCTGAGTACAGTACCTACGGCACTGGTCTTGAAACCGGATGCTTTCTACAAAGCTTAACCCCAATGGGGTTTACCTCCCTTAACTTATGATATTAGGGTGCTGGAGGGACTTCAGTTCAGCAACTCCAGTGCCATAAAAAACACAAACTGCATAATGAGTAGCATAGGAGCTACCATACTTTGCCGCTTAAATTTAAACTGATCAAATAAGAAAAGCAATAGTGCGCTCAAACCAAACCAGCAAACATAATTCTTAAGGGGTATGTGATTATTTGTCCAATGCCAGTAATCAAAATGGATGGCCATAGGCTCTATCAATACATCCAATAACACCAGGATAACAGCACCGGCCAGTATCCGAGCAATGCCGCTTTTGATGCGGCTTCGTTGCAGCAATATTCCTGTGGAGTAGATGAGCAAAAACCAGTTTATGCCTATCATCACGGGTATTTGAAAAAGCTTAAAGCCCAGGGTTTCGCCATAAGTATAATTACCAAACAACCGGCCCGTATGCACACCTATCCATTCGGCCGCAAAACCAATAGCAAAAACCAGCAGAACAAAAAGGAAAAACCGACTTTCCAATTGATGGTGATTGTATACGATTACAATGGTCATGAGCAACAAATGCCAGGGCACCAGTTTTAAAAACAACACATCGGTTGCCGGCAATGAACAGCCTATTAAACCCACTGCATGAAATAATATAATGATGATAATAGATACGCGCTGTGGCCGTGTAGTGGCCGCCTTTAGTGGATTTTTCAAATCCTGCGCCCTTTCCATACCGTTGTTTTGGTGAGGTATTTTTGTATGGATAAAACCGCGATGACGAGCATATTGAACATTTGCACCGGATGCATGATGATGTTGCTTACCGGGTTCTGATCTGACAGCAGCGAGATCATAATGCGGCTCAAGGCTATCAGTCCCAGCATAAACAACAACAGGGGCAAATTCAGGGTCATGGCCACGATCATCGGTCCGCCGATGATGAGTACGATATAAATTAAAAAGCCGATGATACTATAATTAAACGCCGCCAGGAAGTTTTTACTAAACCCGTTGATGGCTTCATTATAGCTTTTGTACATACGGCAGCTGATCATCCCGTTGGCCAACAGAGCTTCGCCATTATAAGCATTGGCTTTAATGAGCCGCATAATCTCTACATCCTCTACCACCTTATTTTTTGCAGCCTGGTGCCATTGGTGCTGGTGGTAAGTGGCGGCATCAAACAGCATAAACTGACCGCTGGCTGCGGCTACCGAAGCATTTTTCACCAGGTATATGAGTCGTACAGGCAACAGGTTTAACAATATAAAATGCATGAGCGGCACTACGGCTCTTTCGCCGGGAGTTTTCATCTGCTGATTGGTAAACAGGCTCAATAAACCCAACTGATGCAGATGCATGCGGTGTACAGCGCTATTGATCAACCCCGGTTTTACCTCTTCATCGGCATCCAAAAAGAGCAGGTATTTACCAGCAGCCTGCTGGGCCAGTTGATGGCAGGCATAGTTTTTGCCTATCCAGCCATCGGGCAATTTGTCGCCCTTGATCACCCGGAAACGGGGATGGTTTTCGGCAAAAGCCTCACAAACCGCATACGTATCATCGGTTGATTCATCATCCAGAATGATCACCTCATAATTTTGATACTCCTGCTGATGGATAGATTGTAGCAGCAAAAGAATATTATCAGCCTCATTACGGGCCGGGATGAGGATGGATACCTTATCCTGATAGGCCTTGCCCACCCGGTGCAATTTAGGGTTGGAAATAAAATTAAACAGGGTTACTGTAAAACGCAGAATAATAAAAAAGAGGGTTATTGATATGGCAATGATCACTTTATAATATTATTTCGGTTTCACGTTGTTTTGCTGAATCATAATGCTGCTGATAGGCCTGTGCCAGTTCATCTATATTTTTGCAAGCCAAACTTTCGTCTATCCCCTTTAAGTAAACGGTAGCCGTAGGCTTTTTGTGTTTTAAGTACTGAATAAATGTTGCAGAAAATACGAGCCTGAACTTATCCTGCGCTTGCTCCATTATCCGCAAAACTCCTTTTTCAAAATTCACCTTGTCAACAAAATTGGAGTACAATTTCCCCTGCGGAAATATCAGTACCAGGTTTTGCGGATCATGAAGCAGCTCTGCAGCGTAATTTATGGTTTGTATGATATCCCTGGAATTTTTATTGATCGAAAAAGCGCCCATATATTTAAAAAAAGATACCCGGCGTACGGTATCTTCCAATATCATGATATGGAATTTTTTACCTATCAGCTTATGGTTTAAATAATACATTAAAAAGCCATCCCACCAGCTAAAATGATTGGCCAGCAGCAAAACTGCTTTGTCACCAGGTACAGATAACCGGTCAAACTGAACCGCATGAAAATTACGCCCGATTATCCGCAGGATATAATGATGAAAAAACCAATGTATCAACTTGTTTTTTTGCGGATAAACCATTGTTATAGTATCAAGTAGTTAGTATCAGGTATCAAGACTGTAGCAACAGTTAAAATGTAAAGATAACTCATATACAAGTGTCAAAATTATCTTATCAAAAATCTTGATACTTGATACTAACTACTTGATACCATCAATGTTCCATATTAGCCTGTTTTTGTAAAGCCTGCTGATGAAAATTGTTAATACGTTGTTTCAGTTCCTCGAACCGCACTTCTCCCGCAACACCACAGTCAAAATGATGGATGTAGGCCCGCGGTTTCAGGCTCTCAAAATAATCTATCAACGTACATTGGTAAATTATCTGGCATGGACCTTTGATCTGTTTGATCAATCGTTCAATACCGTTCTCCACATGAATATAAGTTTCATGATTAGAATATAAAGCTCCCTGCGGAAATATAGTGACCAGGTTTTCCGGATTGTTAAGCAAGCCGGCCGAATAGGTGAGCGACTCCAACATTTCGCGCGAACTTTTTTTCATAGAGAAAGCGCCCAGGTATTTAAAATACCAATGCTTTAAAAAATGATCATGCTGCATCATAATGTAAAGGCGACGCTTTAAGTTATTAAACGCGGCATAGTTTGCAAAAAAACCATCCCACCAGCTAAAGTGGTTGGTAAGCAATAGGATGGAATGCCCGGCGCGCGGCTCAAATGGCTGTATGTTGATCTCCTTAAAATTACGCCCCATCCACCAGCGCATAAAGCGGTAAAACATTCGGCTTAAAGTATCATTCTGGCGCGATGGCAACATAATTTATCGTACTAAATATTCATCCAATGCTTTAATAACCAGCCAATGCCCCAAGGCCAGCTCGTGTACCTCTGCATTATCCAGTTTTTCAATAAAAGGCATCGCTGCCGATTTGGGGAACAACTTATCGTCCTTACCAAATATCAGTTGGCAATTTATTTTATACTGATTGATCCGGGCCGCTATTTTCTCCACATCGGGTTTCAGCAAACGGATCAAATTTAAGGTATAATACGTATCCAGCCGCTTTTGTTCGGTATCAATTTCATTATAAGCAATCTGGTACAGATTCTGGTCTATCAGGCCCGTCCGTTTCACGATTTTCAATACAAAAGGGGCCAGCCATTTACTTTTGGTTACCCTCCGGAACATGAATTTACCCAGCGGGTTGTGCAACAAAAAATGAAACCCTTTATATACCGACAAGCCATCCGGCGCCATTAATATCACATCGTCAATTAAATGAGCATATTCTTCCAATAATATCAGAGCCAGGTTGGCGCCAATGGAATAGCCCATCACCGAGAACCGTTGCTCGCCATACATTTTAAACCACTCATGCATGTAAGTATGTACCATGTTTTTGGGCATGCCCGCGGTGATCTGCTCTTCTGTCCAGCCTTCGAGCTTGCTGCCGCCATGAAAAAAGTGATCGAAGCCGTAAATGTGGTATTTGGGTAGGATAGAGCGCTCCAACACCTGAAACTGTTTCCCCGTCATGCCATAACCATGAAAAGCCAGCAGTGGTTTCTGGCCGGTACCATATTCATGAAAATGCGCTTTACCCAAACCAGGCAGATGTAAAAAACCCATAATTTTTTGATGTGCAGATATGCGGATGTGCAAATGTGCAGATTTCAAATGTGCAAATTTTGTTAATTCGTAAATTCTGTTAATTCCGGTTCAGACAAAAAGCATCCGCACATCTATAATCCTCACATCTGCACATCTATATGGCTCATGATCATTTCCGTGGCACCGGTATGTTCCTGTACGTAATTGTATATCTTTCTGCTGGTTGTGCTGTAAAATGCCTCGTCGCTGATCAAAGTATCTACAATTCCTTTTATTTGTGCTTCATCGCTAATACTAAAACCTGCTTTCAGCGCTATCAGTTCCCGTGCTTCGTTAAACTTTAAATAATTCGGGCCAAATATCACGGGTAAACCGAAGGCCGCGGCTTCGAGCGTATTATGGATACCCACACCAAACCCACCGCCAATATAAGCTATATCGCCATAGGCATATAAAGACGACAGCATACCAATGTTATCTATGATGAGGACTGGGGGATATTCAGGAGCGGGGTGCGGGGTGCGGGGTAAAGGTAGGTCCGATACCTCTTTTGAGTTTTTCACCAGTTGTTCTTCTTCTGTGGTGTTCAAGAGCGCTGCGCGGTTTTGAATTTTAAATTTTGAATTATCTCCCAGTTGTGAGTATTTTACGGTTGAGCCTGGGGGCAACAGACCTATGAGGTTGTTTACTTTTTCTTCACCAATCTCATGCGGGGCAAAAATAAACTTCCAGTCGGGATACAAAGCGGGTAGGGTGGCCAGCAATTTTTCATCTTCGGGCCAGGTGCTGCCTGCTATAAAAAGTTTTTTCCCGTTCTTAAATTCACTTACGCCTGCTATTTCCTTCGGATTTTGCGCGTTGGCCCATACCCGGTCAAAACGGGTGTCGCCGCTTACGGTTACGTTGTTAATTCCAACCTCGCTGAGTAATTGTTTGGAGCTTTCGTCCTGCAAAAAAAAATGTGTTACAAAACTCAGCATTTTACGGTGCAAACCGCCATACCATCTAAAAAACACCTGTCCCGGCCTGAATATCCCGGAGACAATATATAATGGAATGCTGCGCCGGTTAAGCTCTTTAAAATAATGATACCAGTACTCATATTTAGTAAATACAACCATATCCGGCTTTATGGTATCAATAAAATCACGGGCGTTGTTTTTTGTATCCAAAGGCAGGTAATAAACCGCATTGGCAAGGGGGGTGTTTTTCCTGATTTCGTAGCCCGAGGGCGAAAAAAAAGTAACCACAATGCTTTTGCCGGGATATTGCTGGCGCACAGCTTCCAAAATTGGCCGGCCCTGTTCAAATTCACCAAGTGAAGCAAAATGGAACCAGATACTACTATTAAATGGTGCTATTTTTTGTTGCCGGCGCCCGTTTATCCATAAACCAGCCTTGGTGTTAAAAAACGAAACAAGCCATACAGCGAAGTAATATAATTTGATTCCAATGTTATATAAAAACATCAATTTAAGTATGAATGATTATCTTAGCCGGGCATAAAAGTAATAACAATAATTACAATATGAGGAGAGTAGTTGATTGAGTGAGTAGTTGATTAAGTTTATAACTGTTTCTATTTAACCATTCACCTACTCACTCAATCAACCACTCACCCGTAATAACGGAACAAGTATGTCAAATCGTAAAAGGATATTAATAACCGGGGCCGCCGGCTTTCTGGGTTCGCATTTGTGCGACAGGTTCATCAAAGAAGATTACCATGTTATAGGCATGGATAACCTGATCACTGGTGACCTGCGTAACATTGAACACCTGTTTAAACTGGAAAACTTTGAGTTTTACAACCACGATGTATCCAAGTTTGTACACGTTCCTGGCGAATTGCATTACATACTGCACTTTGCTTCACCGGCAAGTCCTATTGATTATTTAAAAATACCTATCCAAACCCTAAAAGTGGGTTCGCTGGGTACGCATAACCTGTTGGGGCTGGCCCGTGCCAAAGGCTCCCGGATGCTGATCGCTTCAACATCCGAAGTTTATGGTGATCCTAATGTAAACCCGCAGCCCGAAGAATACTGGGGTAATGTAAACCCAGTAGGCCCGCGCGGCGTTTATGACGAGGCTAAACGTTTCCAGGAAGCCATTACCATGGCTTACCATACTTTCCACGGACTGGAAACCCGCATCGTACGTATCTTTAATACCTATGGCCCACGTATGCGACTGAACGATGGTCGTGTATTACCCGCTTTTATCGGTCAGGCTTTAAGGGGCGAATCATTAACCATGTTTGGCGATGGCTCACAAACCCGCTCGTTTTGTTACGTAGATGACCTGGTTGAAGGTATTTACCGCCTGCTTCACAGTGATTACGCGCAACCGATGAACATTGGCAACCCCGATGAGATCACTATCAGACAATTTGGCGAGGAGATCATCAGGTTAACCGGAACTGATCAAAAATTGATCAGTCTGCCATTGCCGGTTGATGACCCAAAACAGCGCCGTCCGGATATTACCAAGGCCAAAGCTATTTTAGGCTGGGAGCCCAAAGTATCCCGCAGCGAGGGTTTAAAAATCACACTTGATTATTTTAAATCGCTGCCCGAAAAAGAAATAAACCACAAGGATTTTACGTACTATAATAAACATTAATATACACTGCTTAAAATGAAGATATTAGTAACCGGCGGTTTGGGTTTTATAGGCTCGCATACCGTTGTTGAATTGGTAAATGCAGGTTATGAACCTGTTATAGTTGACGACCTGTCAAACTCAGATCCTAAAATACTGGATCAGATAGCGCGGATAATAGGCTACAAACCTGTTTTTCATAAGCTTGACCTCAGCAACGAACACAGTGTAAAAGAACTTGCCGTTAACGAGCCCGATATTGATGGCATTATTCATTTTGCTGCTTTTAAAGCTGTTGGCGAATCGGTACAAAAACCACTAAAATACTACCGTAATAATTTTTACTCCCTGATTAACTTATTGGATGCTTATTACGGCAAGCCACTGAATTTCATTTTTTCATCAAGCTGTACCGTTTACGGTCAGCCAGATATATTACCCGTTACCGAAAGCGCACCAGTAAAACCTGCGGAATCGCCTTATGGCAATACCAAACAAATTGCCGAAGAGATATTGAGAGATACTATAGCCTCGGGCAGTAACTATAAAGTAATAGCACTAAGATATTTTAACCCGGTTGGTGCTCATGAAACCGGGCTTATAGGCGAACTACCTATTGGTGTACCACAAAACCTGGTACCTTTTATTACACAAACCGCTATCGGTAAACGTGAAAAATTAACCGTATTTGGCAACGACTACGACACCGTGGACGGTAGCTGTGTTCGTGATTATATACATGTGGTTGACCTGGCCAAGGCACACGTGGCGGCGCTGAAACTGGCCGAAAAGGAAAGCTTTACCGGGTACGATGTATTTAATATTGGCACAGGTAATGGCAGCACCGTATTAGAAGTGATACACGCCTTTGAACGCGCTACCGGTGTAAAATTAAACTACCAGATTGGCCCGCGCCGTGCGGGTGACGTAGAAAAGGTTTGGGGTGATGTAACTAAATCAACCAACAAACTAGGCTGGAAAGCCGAACTGGGTGTTGATACCATGATGCTATCGGCCTGGGAATGGGAAAAATACATATCACAAAATCCTTTATAAAAAACAAACACGAATTGCTCGAATTTTATCGAACTTCTCTAATTGAACATTTTTGATCGGTACGATTTGATTCGTGTAATTCGATAAAATTCATGTAATTCGTGTCCATTAACATTCTACCGATGAAAAAAATAATTATTACGGGTGGTGCAGGTTTTATAGGATCACATGTAGTGCGTCGTTTTGTAAAAAACTATCCCGACTATACCATTATCAATTTAGATAAACTGACCTATGCCGGCAACCTGGCTAACCTTGTTGATATTGAGCATTCACCCAACTATCGTTTTGTAAAAGGAGATATTGTTGATATAGCTTTTATTAACGAACTGTTTGCCACCGAACAACCCGACGCGGTGATACACCTGGCTGCAGAATCACATGTGGATCGTTCTATTGTAAGCCCGCTGGAGTTTGTGATGACCAATGTTGTGGGTACCGTTAACCTGCTTAATGCCGCGCGCGAAAACTGGAAAGGCCGTTATGACCAAACCCGTTTTTATCATGTATCAACCGACGAGGTTTATGGTACCCTGGGCGATGAAGGTATGTTTACAGAAACAACAGCCTACGATCCGCATTCACCATATTCGGCATCAAAAGCCAGCTCAGATCACTTTGTGCGCGCCTACCAGGATACCTATGGAATGAACACTGTATTATCCAACTGCTCCAACAATTATGGCTCGTATCATTTCCCGGAAAAACTGATACCTTTAGCCATCAATAATATTAAACAAAGCAAACCTGTACCCGTATACGGCAAAGGCGAAAACATTCGCGACTGGCTGTGGGTTGAAGATCACGCCCGTGCTATCGACCTTATTTTTCATAAGGCAAAAGCCGGCTCAACCTATAACATAGGCGGGCATAACGAGTGGAAGAACATTGACCTTATCCAGTTGTTATGCACTATACTGGATAAAAAACTGGGCAGACCCAAAGGGGAATCGGCTAAACTGATCACTTTTGTAACAGACAGAGCCGGTCACGATCTAAGATATGCCATAGACGCCTCTAAACTTAAAAATGAATTAGGTTGGGTACCCGGAATAACCTTTGAAGAAGGTCTGGAAAAAACCGTCGATTGGTACCTGGCTAATGAAGAATGGTTGGAAAACGTCACCTCGGGTCATTACCAGCAATATTATAGTGAACAGTATGCTAACCGATAAGGGTACTATGCTTAGGAGCGTCAGGGAAATAATTATTAACTGCGAATAATTATGTTTGGGTTATTTAAAAAGAAACCGGAAAAAAGGCATACGAACTTTAACTATGATTCCATCATGGTAGATATGCACTCGCATGTGCTGCCAGGAATTGATGATGGTGCCAAAACACCGCAGGACTCTGTTATCCTGATCCGTAAGATGATGGACCTGGGTATAAAAAAGGTGATCGCTACTCCGCATATCATGGTTGATTTTTACAGGAATACTCCCGAAACCATCAATAACGCGCTTAATATATTAAAAGCCGAGCTGGTAAAGGAAAACATTGATATACCTGTTGAAGCAGCCGCTGAACACTATTTCGACGAAACTTTTGAAACCCGGGTAGATGAGGGTAAACTTCTTACTATGGGCGATAATTATGCCCTATTTGAATTTTCGTTCATCAATAAACCACCAAACGCCATAACGGTTATCCAAAAGATGAATGACATGGGCTACAAGCCAATTTTGGCCCACCCCGAAAGATATCCTTACATGGATCTGGAACAGTTTAAAAACCTGCATACCTGGGGCTGTAACTTTCAGTTAAACACCATTTCGCTAACCGGGTATTATGGCCGGGAATCAAAAAAAATGGCCGAAAGTCTGATCGATAATGAACTGATCGATTTTATATCGAGCGATATGCACCATACCAAACACGCCGCGGCGCTAAAGGATGCCCTGCGTACCACTTACATCGAGAAGTTACTTTTTGATTATCCGCTGAAAAATACGTTGCTGCTGTAATTTAAGTGTCAAGTAGTTAGTATCAAGTATCAAGACTTTTTTATTTAGAAATTCAGAAATCTTGATACTTGATACTAAATTCCTATTCATATCTCAAGGCCTCTACCGGGTCAAGCCTCGACGCTTTTTTGGCTGGGTAATAGCCTGATATCAGACCAATAAAAGTACATAGTACCACAGCAAAAAACAGCCATGCCCAGGGCACTACAAACGTTCCGCTGATTTGAACGGCTATCAGGTTACCTATCGCCATTCCTAACAATATGCCTGCAGCCCCGCCTATAAGGCATATCACAATAGCTTCAATTAAAAACTGCTTGCGTATAACCGCGGGTGTTGCTCCAATAGCCTTACGCACACCTATTTCACGGGTACGCTCTGTAACCGATACCAGCATAATATTCATGAGCCCGATGGCCGCTCCTATTAGGGTAATAATACCTATGGCAAAACCCGCAATGGTAATGCCCAGCAATTGGCTCGAAAGTTCTTTCTGTACAGAATCACTCCGGGTGATATCAAAATTAGTAGTGTTAGCGATATTGAGCCCCCTGATATTGCGGAATAAAGAGGTGGCCTCACCTATAGATGCATCAAGTGCACCGGGCGTAGCCACTTTAATAGTTATAGTATATGACACATTGCGCGCCGTATCTATCTGCTTGGCTTTTAATATAGGTATAATACAAAACTTATCTCCACCAAAGGAGCTTGAACCTTTTGACGCTATTACACCAACTACACGGTATTTGTTGCCCCCTATAAAAAGCGACTTATTTACGGGATCTTCCTTTTTAAATAGCTTTGTTTTGATCTCGTCTCCAATAAGCACCACATTGGCGCCATGCTCCAGTTCGGACGAAGAAAAGTTACGCCCAAAGGATAATTTTTTACCGGTGGTAGCCAGATAATTTTCATTGGAGCCCGAAATAGAAATATTAGGGTTTGTTTTTTGATTACCGTACTTGGCCACCGCCGTGCCTGTAACATCCAGATTGATGGCGGTTAAAACCGGTAATTTAAATGTTTTTTTAAAGCGTTCGGCCTGTTCATAAGTAACTGCCGGGTAAGCCTTATGGTTTCCACCGTTGCCAAAGTTTAACCCCTCCCCGCGGTTTTGAATAGTGAACGAGTTGGCTCCCAGATCGGCAAAAGCATCATTGGTAAATTGCCGTATCCCCTCAATAGCGGTTAAAATACCCACCAGGGCCATAATACCTATAGCGATAATTAACGAAGTTAGCGAGGTACGCAGCCTGTTGCCGGCTATAGACTGTAATGCAATAGAGATGTTTTCTTTGTAGGAGGTTTTTACCGGCATGGTATAAAAATAAAAAAACTTTGCGGTTTGACTGTGTACCGCATCATTTTGTTACAGCAAACTCAACCGTTAAACTAAATAAAAATGCATATCAATTAACATGACCATTCACCCGGCATGCAAACACTATAGCAAATAAAAAAAGGCAACCCATAGGCTGCCTTTTTTATAATATCTTCAATCCGGAGGTTATACTGAAAATGAGGTACCGCAGCCACAAGTACTGGCAGCGTTAGGATTATTAAAAGTAAATCCACGGGCATTCAAGCCATCCTGAAAATCAATTTGCATACCTGCCAGGTATAAACCATGGGCCTTGTGCATAAATACTCTTATACCGTCGATATCATATTCCTGGTCGCCATCCTTTTTCTGATCAAAGCCAAGCACATAATTCATGCCCGAACAGCCCCCACCTTCAACGCCAACACGCAGGCCAAAATCATCGCCTATCTCTTGCTGGTCCTTCAATTTAAAAAGTTCTTTAACGGCTCCCGGAGTAAAGGTTACCGGTGCAATTTCAACAGCAGTGCTCATCTTATTTTTATTTAACTATACAAATATAATGTAAAATGTAGATTTTTGTTGCAACCGGTATTTTATGACCTCAGTTTAACATTTTATAAAACATGCAAACATTACCCTATATACTTGATATTTTAAAATACACCGTTGCCGGCATTGGGGTAGTGTGGGTGGCCCTTTATTTATTTAAGCCCTACCTGGATAAAGCCGAACAAATACAGGTGCTCGAATTAAAAAGGGCGGTCAGCAGTCAAACTTTACCGCTGCGGCTGCAGGCTTATGAGCGCGTTATCCTGTTTATTGAACGGGTAAATCCGGCCAGCATGCTTATCCGCCTTAATGCATCGGGCCTTTCGGCAGCCGAGCTGCACATGATGGTGGTTTCCGAGATCCGGAATGAGTTTCAGCATAATGTTACCCAGCAAATTTATGTAAGCGTTAGGGTATGGAACGTAGTAAAAAGAGTAAAGGACGATACGCTTGCTTTGGTTAATAATACCATGAAGGCATTGCCGCCAGATGCTTCGGCCACAGAGATGAGCAAAACCATACTAATCCATCTGAGCCGCCAGGAGCAGGATCCTTATGAAATAGCTACCAGTTTGGTAAGACAGGATATAGAAGAGTTATTTTAATCTCCTCCTGCCCAACTGTAGAAATCGCTGGTCAATTTTGCACACTCTTGGTAAATAGGAATACAGTGTGTAATTTTTAACAGACGATGATTATAACCCGATGTTGATAAATAAACCTAAGGCATTTTTTTATTTGTCAGTATACCAGAACATTAATTTTTAACTGTTGTGCTGGCACCAAATTGGCTCAACTATTGTGGAAAGCCATCGTATAAAAAATAATTATCCCCCTGGTAATTATTCTGATTTTTTATTAAATTAATCGGTTCATATTAATTGGGACTAACGGAAATATAATTGCAATTTTTGCTGTAAAAATCAATATTTAATGAGTTTTTTTCATTAAAAAGCTGATTATCATGCCAGAAATTTATTTGCCAAAAAAGTGAAAATTTAATTTTTTTATAAGCTTTTTTTGGCAATATTCGATGTTCCGTAGCAGGCCCAAAAATTGTTTCGCTGGGGGTTGGAAATCAATATATTACTAATATCTATATGGAAAAAACCTGTACTACTGTTTGGAATAGCTGCCTCCAGATCATAAAAGATAACATCCCAGCACAAAGCTTTAAAACTTGGTTCGAGCCAATAAAAGCTTTACGCATGGAAGGAAGCGTTCTGACGATACAGGTACCAAGTTTATTCTTCTATGAGTGGCTCGAGGAGCACTATGTAGGTTTACTGCGCAAAACAATCAAAAAACAATTAGGCGACGAAGGACGTTTAGAGTATAATATAGTTGTTGAGCAATCATCAAGTAAACCATACACCACTAATATGCCTTCGAACGGAAATGGTGCCGAGTCCAAAAATCAGTCAATGCCGATCCCGATCTCCATCAACAAGGACATCAAAAATCCGTTTGTGATCCCCGGCTTGAAAAAATTAAATGTTGATCCGCAGCTGAACAGGAATTACACCTTTGAAAACTTTGTTGAAGGTGATTGCAACCGTTTAGCCCGCTCTGCCGGTTATGCCGTTGCTGCAAAACCAGGCGGTACTTCTTTTAATCCTTTAATGATATACGGCGGTGTTGGTTTAGGTAAAACCCACCTGGCCCAGGCCATTGGTAACGAAATAAAGCGCTCCCTGCCCGATAAACTGGTACTTTATGTATCGTGCGAAAAATTTACCCAACAATTTGTTGACGCGCTTAAACATAACAACATTAATGATTTTGTGAACTTTTACCAGGCTATTGATGTACTGATCATGGATGATGTGCACAACTTTGCCGGTAAAGAAAAAACACAGGATTTCTTCTTCCACATCTTTAACCATCTACATCAATCGGGCAAACAGCTGATCATCACTTCAGATAAAGCGCCTAAAGATCTGGCTGGTTTAGAGGAACGTTTGCTTTCGCGGTTTAAATGGGGCCTGTCTGCCGACTTGCAGATCCCTGATCTGGAAACCCGCATGGCTATCCTCAAAAACAAAATTTATCAGGACGGCATTGAGCTTTCAAATGATGTAATTGAGTATGTAGCGCATAACATTGACAACAATGTACGTGAGCTGGAAGGCGCCATGGTATCCCTGCTGGCACAGTCGACCCTGAACCGCAAGGAGATTGACCTGAACCTGGCCAAGCAAATGCTCAAGAACTTTGTGAAAAACTCATCTAAAGAAATTTCGATGGAGTATATCCAAAGCCTGGTTTGCGAGTACTTTGAAGTGCCTATTGAAATGGTAAAATCACAAACCCGCAAACGCGAAATTGTACAGGCCCGTCAAATATCCATGTACCTGGCCAAAGCCCATACCAAAAGTTCATTAAAATCAATCGGTCACTTCTTTGGCGGCCGCGACCACTCTACCGTAATTTACGCCTGCCAAACCGTTGAAGACCTTATTGATACCGATAAGAAGTTTAAAGGTTATGTTGCCGACATTCAAAAGAAACTCAAAATGTCGTAACTGACCTATTATCATATTACTATGGGCCCTGTATATTGTTTATGCAGGGCTTTTTTTGTGTTTTTGCTATCGGCCGGAGGCCGGGTAATATCGGTCACTCGGCTGGAGCCGAGCGACAGCACATCATATCATGAAACAAAAAAGCGCAAGCAATCGCTCGGCTCCAGCCCACAGGTGTTGGGAAGACATAAATTTATACCAAACGTTGTCATTTCGATGAGCAGAAGCGCTGAGGTCTGGGCAGGAGGGCGAAGAGAAATCTTGTACGATTTGCTTATCTCGACGTATAAGATTTCTCCTCGTACCTCGTCGAAATGACAACTTTTTCTTCTTCCCAACACCTGTGGGCTCCTGCCGAGTGACAGTTATAACCCGGCCTCCGGCCGACGAATCTAACTCCCCACCGGTTCCATCATTTTCAAAATGGCGTCAATGTATTCGCGGTTGTTGGCCAGGCGGGGTACTTTATGCTGACCACCCAATTTACCCTTTTCTTTCATCCAGTTGAAGAAAGTGCCTTCGGGGGCACGACGAACAATAGGTCGGCGCAGGGCCATGTCTTTAAAACGTTTGGCGTCATAGTCGGAGTTGATGCGGCGCAGGGTTTCATCCAGCAGATCTACAAAACGTTCAAACTCGGCGGGTTTCTTTTCAAATTCAATGATCCATTCGTGCGCCCCGCAGTCGTTACCATTAAAATAAACCGGTGCCGCTGTGTATTCTTTAATGATGGCGCCGGTTTGGCGGCAGGCCTCTTCCAGGGCGCGCTCGGCATTGTCAATGATCACCTCTTCGCCAAAGGCATTGATGTAATGTTTGGTGCGCCCGGTTACCTGGATGCGGAAGGGGGAAAGTGACGAAAATTTAATGGTATCACCGATCATATATCGCCACAAACCGGCGTTGGTAGTTATAATAAGCGCGTAGTTCTTATCAAGCTCTACCTCGTCCAGTGTAAGCGTCTTAGGATACTCGTCGTGCAGGTTTTCCAGTGGCAAAAACTCGTAGAATATACCATAATCCAGCATCAGCAGCATATCACCCGGCTCTTTAGTATCCTGAATGCCAAAGAAGCCCTCTGAGGCATTATAGTTCTCCAGGTAATACATGTCATCACTCGGGATCAGCGTTTTAAACTGCTCGCGATATGGGGTAAAATTAACCGCCCCATGAAAGTACATCTCCAGGTTTGGCCATACTTCGAGCAGGTTTTTTTTGCCGGTAATTTCCAGTATACGTTTAAACAGCACCAGGTTCCAGGTAGGCACCCCGCTGATGCTGGTTACATTTACATCCTTGGTGGCCTGAGCTATCTTTTCAATTTTTTCTTCAAAGTTTTCCAGCAGGGCTATGTCCAGGTCGGGCGTGCGGTGAAACTCGGCCCAAAGGGGCAGGTTTTTCATAATCACGGCCGAAAGATCGCCAAATGAAGTATCGGCACTCAGCTGGCTCATCTGGTGACTGCCGCCCAATGTCAATATCTTCCCGGTGAACATGCGGGCATTGGGCTGGTTATTAAAATAAATAGTAAGCAAATCCTTACCGCCTTTAAAATGGCATTCTTCCAGCGCTTCCTCACTCACGGGGATAAACTTGCTCCTGTCGTTAGTAGTTCCCGATGACTTGGCAAACCAGCGGATCTCTGAGGGCCACAATACATTTTTTTCGCCCATAAGCATACGCTCGATATAAGGCTTAAGCGTATCATAGTTCTGTATGGGTACCCGTTCTTTAAACTGATTGAGGTTTTCGATACTTTTATACTGGTATTTGCGGCCCCATTCGGTGCTTTCGGCGCCCGATATTAGTTGTTCAAACCACTCCTCCTGCACCTCATTAGGGTACTTCATAAAAAGCTCTATCTGGTGGATACGCTTTTTCATGAACCAGGTAAATACGGAGTTAAAGATCGTCATAGATAGGGAGAATCAAGATATAAGAATCAAGAGTCAAGATAGGAAAAAAATAAAACAATTTTAGAGGCAAGATAGTAAGAGTCAAGAATCAAGACGAGAAAAACTCTTACTAAGCGTATTATTATTTTCCTGATTCTTGGCTCTTGATTCCTGACTCTATCATTGAGGGAATACTTTTCTTTTCAAAACAAAATTTGCACCCAGATATACCTTACGTACCATTTCATTTTCGGCCAATACTTCCGGAACGCCCGATTCCAGTATCTTACCTTCAAAAAGCAGGTAAGCACGGTCGGTGATGGATAGGGTTTCCTGTACGTTGTGGTCGGTGATGAGGATACCTATGTTGCGGTGCTTTAACTTGGCTACCATCGACTGGATCTCTTCAACCGCAATCGGATCCACACCGGCAAAGGGTTCATCCAGTAAAATAAAGTTGGGCTCAGCAGCCAGGGCTCGGGCAATTTCGGTACGGCGGCGTTCACCGCCCGATAACAGGTCGCCCCTGTTTTTGCGCACCTTATGTAAACTGAACTCATCAATCAGTTCTTCCAGTTTATCGCGTTGGCGCTCCGTGGTCATTTTACCCATTTCCAGTACCGCCTTGATATTGTCTTCAACAGAAAGCTTCCGGAATACCGAGGCCTCCTGTGCCAGGTAACCGATACCCTTTTGTGCCCGGCGGTACATAGGGTCCTGGGTGATATCCTGATCATCCAGGTGAATAACACCCTCGTTAGGTTTTATCAAACCCACGATCATATAAAACGATGTGGTTTTACCCGCACCATTAGGCCCAAGCAAACCTACAATTTCGCCCTGTGATACCTCAAACGATACATCGTTAACAACCGTGCGCTGCTTATATTTTTTTACTAAATGGTCTGCTCTTAATATCATGTTGTAAATTCAAAAGTCAAAAGTCAAAAGTCAAAAAACACGTTTCCAACTTAAGCTTCAACTTACATGTACACTCCAAAAGCCGATCAATTTTTGACTTTTGAATTTTTAATTTTGACTTAACTTAAACCCTTATTCCTTTTATATTCAATTGTATAGTACGTCTTTCGCGCCACACGTTTTCTTCAATGGTATAGCAAATATCAAATTGCACGCCCGGCTTTAACTGCGACAGATATTCGCCATGGTTAAAGGCGATGCAATCAAAAGCGGCCGAGCCTTCCTGCATTACCGACATTTTGATATGAGCCGAACCTACCAGTGCGGCATTGCCGTTAACATACACATTTTTACTGATAAAAACCGGCGCCATATTTTCGGGCCCGAACGGTGCAAACTGGTTCAGGATCCGGAAAAATTTGGGTTCTATCTGGCTTAAACGTAATTCGGCGTCAATTTGTATCTGCTGTATCAATTGTTCGGGCGATATGGTAGCGCTCACCACTTCTTCAAAGCGCGCTTTAAAAGCTTCCACGTTTTCGGGCTCCATAGTTAAGCCAGCTGCATATTTGTGGCCGCCAAATTGTATCAGCAGATCCTTACATTCGCAAAGTGCCTCATAAAGATCATATCCCAATACCGACCGGGCCGAGCCTGCTACATACCCGTTGGAGCGGGTAAGCACAATGGTTGGCCGGTAATATTTTTCGGTAAGACGCGATGCTACAATACCGATAACCCCTTTATGCCAATGCTCGTTAAAAACCACGGTTGATTTACGGCTGATCAGTTCTGCATCACTATCGATCATATTTAAAGCCTCGCCGGTAATATCCACGTCGTGCCCTTTACGTTCGGCGTTATGGGTATTGATCATCATACCTTTCTCGCGGGCCAGTTTTTCGTCGCAGGCTATCAATAGTTCAACCGCGTGTTTGGCGTCATCTATCCGCCCGGCGGCATTAATACGGGGGCCCAACAAAAACACCACATCTGATATGGTCAGGCTGCCTGTTCTGCCGGCAATCTCCACCAGGGTTTTTACACCCATGCACGGATCGGTATTGATCTTTTGCAGGCCAAAATGGGCCAGTGTACGGTTTTCGCCGGTGATGTGTACAATATCGCAGGATATGCTGATAGCCACCAGGTCAAGATAACGGGCGACCTCTTCAAAGGGTATATCATGTGTTTCGGCATAAGCCTGTATCAGCTTAAAGCCAATACCGCAGCCCGAAAGCTCTTTATAAGGGTACTCGCAATCATTCCGCTTAGGATCAAGTATGGCTACGGCTGCAGGTAGTTCGGCACCCGGAAGGTGGTGATCACAGATAATGAAATCAACTCCCCGGGTATTGGCATACTCAATTTTATCAACCGATTTAATACCGCAGTCGAGCGCTATGATGAGGGTAAAACCATTATCGGCCGCATAATCAATGCCCTGGGTTGAAATCCCATAACCTTCTTTATAACGATCGGGGATATAATACTCCAGGTTTTCGTAACGATCCTTAAAAAAGCTATATACCGTAGCAACGGCAGTGGTGCCATCCACATCATAATCACCAAACACCAGTATTTTTTCGCCGGCGGCTATGGCATCTTCAATACGTTCTATAGCTTTTTCCATATCCTTCATCAGGAATGGGTCATGCAGGTGCAGGATATCGGGCCTGAAAAAGTAACGGGCTTCATCAAATGTGCTTATACCCCTGTTAACCAGCAGGGTACTCAAAACGGCATCAATATTCAGGTCGGCAGCTAATTTTTTGACTACTTCATGATCAGCGTTATCCCTTACCGTCCAGCGTTTATTCATACATTTGCAAATAAAAACAGTAAAGATAACTATAGTTAGTATCAAGTAGCGAGTATCAGGTATCAAGATTTTTGAATACTTGAAAAAAGATTTTGTCGTGATACTTGATACTGGCTACTTGATACTATTTCACTATGGAAATTTTCGCGTTAGGTGAGGGCTCTTATTCGGTTGATGCTACCAAAAAATTTATTCCTTTTGACCCGCAAACCGACAATCCCAAAGATCGCCCCGCATCACTATTTATCCACGTTAACCCCTTCCTGATCAAAACTGACAATGACCTGATTGTGCTGGATACCGGGCTGGGTTTTAAAGATACACGCGATGAATTACTGCTGCACCAAAATATACGCAATGCAGGTTTTGACCCGGAGGATGTTACCCTGGTGTTGATGTCGCACCTGCATTATGACCACTCCGGTGGTTTGGTTGTAGAGCGGGCTGGCAAATTGGAGCCCAGCTTTCCGCAGGCAAAGCACGTGATACAACGCCAGGAATGGGAAACCGGTCTGGCGGGCAAATCCTCATCCTATCATAAAGAAATATTCGAGGCGCTCCGCGGAGTCAATATTGCTTTTGTGGAAGGCAGCGGCGAATTACAGCCCGGCATCAGGTATGAGCACTCGGGCGGGCACTGCCCTTATCACCAGGTTTTCTGGATTGAACTGGAAGGTAAAAAAGTGCTTTTTGGAGGTGATGAACTGCCCGAACCTGAGCAGCTGATCAGAAAGTTTATCGCTAAATATGATATGGATGGCCGTAAGGCGATGCAGTTACGCGAAGAGTATGGAAAAAAGGCAGCCGCTGAAGGATGGATCTGCCTGTTTTATCATGCTAAATCATTCGCTATGGGTAAGGTAACGCGTAATGATGAACATTTTAAAGTTGAGCCCGCTTAATTGTGGTTCCTTACTTCAAAAAGTTCTTTTATTTTTTCGACGTTGAGGGGTTTTGATATAAAATCTTTTACCAACGGGTATGATTTTGCCTTATTGATATCATTACTAAACACTGATGACGAAATGATATAAATTTTGCTTTTACCTTGCGGGTCGATATTCAGGCGTTTATATTCGTCCAAAAATTCCCAACCGTTCATAATAGGCATGTTAATGTCCAGCAAAATATAATCGGGCATCTTTTCCGGATCTTTCCGTTGTATATCCGATAACTGCTCAATGGCAAACTTTCCGTTTAAACATGCCATGATCTCGGTATTAAGCAACGCTTTTTTTATTAACTTAATGGAGATGAAATTATTTATCTCATCATCATCAATTAATAATACACTCACAGGTTTATCATTAATGGTCATAAGGCATTTAAAATAGATGTGCTTTTTATAGATGTATTTATACGCTACGTGAAATTAAAAAGTTATATTCCTATAAGTTGTTAACGCCGGGATTGTTTTAACCGGGTGTATTAATAACCTCAAAGTGGTATGTTTATTTTATACCCACCCACTTTTCTCAGCAAAAACATCAGGCTAAAGTGTATCGGATTTTCCCAGTAAAGCTTTAGTAAATTTCTTCTCCAACAATAAAAATACTGTTAAAAAAGCTAAAAATCAAATATTTAAAGCTCCGGTATCGCATTTTAATTGCAAAAGAAAAGATTATTGGTGTATTGAAATTTTAAAATACATACAAATAATACCAGAAAAAAAATCAGTGAATGAAATGACCAATAAAAGAGTAAATGACTAAAAAGAAGAGAAACTATTATAAATGTGCAGATATGCAAATGTGCGGATGTGCAGATGATACAAAGATGTACAGATTATAGATATTGGGATATGTAAATGAGATTTCACGGGTATAAAAACTCCCTAATTCAGTCATTAATAAAAATGAGCAGATGGTTTTTAAACCACCTGCTCATTTTAATATTCAACAGCAGATTTCATTTGCACATCCGCACATCTGAAATCTGCACATCTATTTTTACTCAATCACACTTTCTTCAAAAGCGTAATCTTCCAGCGGTGGGCATGAACAGATCAGCGTCCGGTCGCCGTGGGTATCATTAACCCGGCCTACAGATGGCCAGAATTTATAAGCGGCCACATAAGGCAGCGGGAATGCCGCTTTCTGGCGGGTATAGCTATGCTCCCATTCGTTGCCGGTAATTACGGCAGCGGTATGCGGGGCATTTTTTAAAGGGTTATCGGCTTTATCCGATACACCTTCGGCTACATCAGCAATCTCATGACGGATGGCGATCATCGCGTCACAAAAACGATCCAACTCGTGCTTAGGCTCCGATTCAGTAGGCTCCACCATTACCGTACCCGCAACCGGGAACGATACGGTTGGCGCGTGGAAACCATAATCCATCAAACGCTTAGCGATATCAGTCACCTCAATACCAAAAGATTTAAATGAGCGGCAATCCAATATCATTTCATGCGCGCAACGGCCATTGGCTCCAGTGTATAATACCGGGTAATGATCCTGCAGGCGTGCTTTGATATAGTTGGCGTTCAAAATAGCGTAACGTGTGGCATTGGTTAAACCATCGCCGCCCATCATCGCTATATAAGCATGTGATATGATCAGGATGGAAGCCGAACCCCATGGAGCTGCAGATACAGCATGGATAGATTTACCCCTGTCGATATCAACCACAGCATGTCCCGGTAAATAAGGAACCAGGTGTTTAGCCACACCGATAGGACCCATACCAGGGCCGCCGCCACCATGTGGTATACAGAAGGTTTTGTGCAGGTTAAGGTGGCAAACATCCGCACCGATATTGGCCGGACTTGTTAAGCCTACCTGCGCGTTCATGTTGGCGCCATCCATATAAACCTGGCCGCCATTCTGGTGTATAATATCGCAGATCTCGATGATCGACTCTTCAAATACCCCGTGAGTAGATGGGTAAGTAACCATTAAGCAGGACAGTTCGTCTTTGTATTGCTCGGCACGGGCTTTCATATCAGCCACATCGATGTTACCGTTATCGTCGCATTTTACCACCACGATCTTCATACCGGCCATAGCTGCCGAGGCAGGGTTAGTACCGTGTGCTGATGATGGAATTAAAGCGATGTTACGGTGATGATCTCCACGGTCATGGTGATAAGCGCGAATAACCATTAAACCAGCGTATTCGCCCTGTGCTCCAGCGTTTGGCTGTAAGCTCATGGCGGCAAAACCGGTGATCTCGCTCAGCCAGTTGTTGATCTCATCAAACAGCTGCATATAACCGCCTACCTGGTCGGCAGGGGCAAATGGATGGATCTTGCTGAATTCGGCCCAGGTAACCGGCACCATCTCGGTGGTAGCGTTCAGTTTCATGGTACATGAACCCAAAGCGATCATGGAATGACAAAGCGAAAGATCTTTGGTTTCCAATGATTTGATATAACGCAGCATTTCATGCTCTGAATGGTGCGTGTTGAATATGGCATGGGTTAAGTAAGCCGACTGACGTTGCAGATCAGCTGGAATAACTGTTTGCAGGTTAGCTTTCAGCTCGTCGATATTCACATCGGTAAGCGATTTACCTTTTACTTTGGCAAAAAATCTAACCAGGGTTTTAACATCTTCAACAGAAGTAGTTTCATCAAGCGAAATGGTCACTACCGAACCGTTATAGCTCAGGTTCATTTCGTTATTTAACGCCTCTGAATGGATAGGACCAGCTAAATGAGCAACATCAAACTTCAAAGTATCAAAGTACGATTCGTTCAGTTGCTCGTAACCTAATTCGCCAAGAGCTTTCGCCAATAGCACGGTTAAGCCGTGGATACGTTCGGCAATTAATTTAACCCCTTGCGGACCATGATACACGGCATACATACCGGCCATAATAGCCAGCAAAGCCTGCGCTGTACAGATATTTGAAGTCGCTTTATCACGGCGGATATGCTGCTCGCGGGTTTGCAGCGCCATACGCAGCGCGTAATTACCGGCGCTATCAATAGTAACACCGATTATACGGCCCGGAATAGAGCGCTTATACTCTTCTTTAGTAGCAAAAAACGCGGCATGCGGACCACCAAAGCCCATTGGTACACCAAAACGTTGTGAAGAACCAACCACAATATCGGCACCCCATTCGCCCGGAGGGGTTAACAGCACCAGGCTCATGATGTCGGCAACAACGGTTAGTTTAATACCTTTTTCATGTCCCTTAGCGGCAAAGTCGGCATAGTTATAAACCGCGCCGTTACCGGCAGGGTATTGTACAATAGCGCCGAACATTTTTTCGGTTAATTCAACCGTACGGTGATCACCTATTTGCAGTTCGATACCATAAGGTTCCGAACGTGTTTTTAAAATATCAATAGTTTGCGGGAACAGTTCCTCAGATACGAAGAACACATTGGCGTCGCTGTTTTTACGCAGACTGTACTGCATAAACATCGCTTCGGCAGCGGCAGTACCTTCGTCCAGCAACGAGGCATTGGCAATTTCCATTCCGGTAAGATCAACCACCATGGTCTGGAAGTTGAGCAGTGCCTGTAAACGGCCCTGGGCAATCTCGGCCTGGTATGGCGTGTACTGCGTGTACCATCCTGGGTTTTCCAGGATATTGCGCTGAATTACTCCGGGTACAATCACATCGTAATAACCTTTACCGATGTACGATTTGAAAACTTTGTTTTTAGAAGCGGTTTGCTTTAAAGTGTTCAGATAATCAAATTCGCTTTTGGCGGGTGGTAAATTAAGCGGTGCTTTCAAACGGATCCTGTCGGGCACGGTTTGCGCTATAAGCTCATCCAATGATTTTACCCCGATGGTTTTTAACATTTTAGCCGTATCGGCCTCATTTGGAGCAATATGTCTCGACTGAAACTTCTCCTGGTAGTCTGCGTTCAACATCATGAATCAAGTGTCCCTCTAAATTTACCGCAAAGGTACAGTTTTACAACATGAGTAACAATTGTCTAATATATTATTGACAAAGGGTTTACAGGGAGGGAGGGGGATTTCGGAATTTGGGATGTGGGATTTAGTTTCTTTTATCTGAACCTTGATTCATAGGATTATAAGATCACCTTGATTCATATCCACAAAAATCCTTTAATCCTATCATCAGGAAAATCAAGGTTCAGATCTCATTATTCAACATTCGATATTGCGTATTGGATATTCCTTCCAACCTAATATTAAGAATTCGGCCTATCTTTAGATAAGAATTGAATACCTACAGTAAACCATGATAACAATAAAAACACTAAAAGAATTTACTTTGGCCGACCAACATTCTTTTGGCTTTAGCGGTTATCATGCTCATGAGATATACCAGCTCAGCAGAACTCAGCATGAAAATGAGTTTACTATTAAATTAACCAGGGTAAAACTGGAGCAGCCTTATATTAAACGCTGGACTTATACCCAGGAGGACACAGATCATTACGCCGAATTAATTACCGAAAAACTTTCCCTGGGTGCTTTTGAAAACGACCGGCTGATTGGGGTTGCCATTGCCCAAAAACGCGCATGGAATAATTCGCTGTGGGTAGATTATATTGAAGTTGCTGATAGCCATAGAAAAATGGGCATTGGAACATTGCTGTTAAACAGAATGACACTTACAGCTACAGAACAAAAGATACGGCTTATAGAACTGGAAACACAAAGCACCAATACACCTGCAATTGATTTTTATCTTAAAAATGGATTTGAAATTTGCGGTGTCCACTCATTCCTGTACGATCCCGAAACAGTGCCCGAGCAAGAAAAAGCGATATTATTGGGAAAGCTGATGGATGGATAACATGATTTGGGAACTCGGATGTTCGATTCGGATTTGAAATTTTCTCTGAACCTTGATTTTCCTGATTATTGGATTTAAGGATTTTCTGTAAATAGAATCAAGGCAATCTTGTAATCCTATAAATCAAGGTTCAGATAAATCCCACATCCCAAATCCGAATTCCCAAATCACAAATCCGTCTCTGCCGGGACCAGTTGCCGCAGGTATTGCTGAATGGTATTTTCCAGGCCGTAATAAAGGGCGTCGCTGATAAGCGCGTGGCCTATGCTTACTTCCTGCAAACCGGGAACATGCTCGGCAAAGTACCTCAGGTTGTGCAGATCAAGATCATGCCCGCCGTTGATACCCAGGCCCGCAGCCTGCGCCGCTTCGGCAGCTTCAATGTAGGGTGCTATAGCCAGTTCGCGGCCCTGGTGGTAATGCGTGGCATAGCCTTCGGTGTATAGCTCAATACGGTCGGTACCGGTTTTGGCAGCGCCCTCTACCATTTTGGCTATCGGATCAACAAATATGGATACGCGGATACCGGCTTCCTTAAAAACCGCTATCATATCTTTTAAATAATGATAATTGGTGATGGTATCCCAGCCGTGGTTGGAGGTGATCTGTCCCAATACATCAGGTACCAGGGTCACCTGCTCGGGTTTGTTGGCCAGTACCAGGTCGATAAATTTTTGTTCCTGGCAGTTGCCCTCGATGTTGAACTCGGTGGTTACGATCTTTTTCAGTTCAAAAACATCGTTGTAGCGGATGTGCCTTTCATCGGGGCGGGGATGTACGGTGATGCCCTGGGCGCCAAAACGTTCACAATCTTTGGCTACTTGTATCAGGTCGGGGTTATTACCGCCGCGCGAGTTGCGCAGGGTAGCTATTTTGTTGATATTGACAGATAAGCGGGTCATGGTTCAAAGTTAATACATCATTTATACAATACTAAACCTAATCTTATTTACTAAGTTTTTATCTTTAAGTTATGAAACTTAAACCCATTATCACCGAAGTTATTATTCTAATTGTTATTTATATAGCAACATGGTTATTGGTTTCTATATTGACAGGCAATAACTTGGGGAGCAACGCCAGTTTGGATATTAATATGCATGATACCTATATTGTAATAGCACCGTTTTCTATTACTACGTCTTTTTTTCTAATGTTAGTTACTTTAATTTACATCGTTAAAGAAGGATTTAAAAACTACAAAAGAAATTTCCAGAACCTGATACTCATTACTACTACCTTTTTGTTTCTTGTAAAAATATATTTCCTATCCATATTTGTAAATAGTTTACTTCAACAGGGCTGGATTACCTCTCCACGACGCTTCTATAATTCTCCCAATGCAACACCAATACCTTACCCTAAATTTGGTCAATACGCCGATATCATTAAACACTTTAAGCAAATTACTCCTGCTATTTTTATAGTTTTTATGCTGATATTGGTAATAACCGCTATACTTACCGGCAAAAACTGGAATTCGAATAAAAATGAACAAACCCCTGCTTAAATACCTGCTCGCAATATTAATTTTAAGTGGTTTACAATACAAAGCCGCCGCGCAAGCCAACTATCGTAAAATAGAAAACTACAAACCTTTTTACGGCTGGGCGCATCATGCCCCGCAGGATTGGATGATACTGCGCCAGTTTGAAAACGAAGGCAAAACCTATTACCTGTTGGTGAACCCGCAAACGCTGGTGACCAAAATTGATGAACCCGGCTTTTACCAGGTGAAACCCATGACCATTACCGAGGCGCGCGACTTTTTCAAAAGCACACCTTACCAGAAAGCGCTGCGCAAAGCCGAAAAACAATCCGTAGCCCTGCAAGACGCGGGCATTGAAAGCGGTATCCCCAAAGAAACAGGTATTAGTTTAACCGCTGATCTTTGCCCTTCACACCGCCCGCTCGACAGGCGCATATTTACCGACATTTTTACGGAATTTCAGAAAGTGGAGCGGCCGGCGCCCATCGCCCTCTCGGTTACCGGCGTGTGGATGCGGCAGCACCCGCAGGACCTGGAATGGCTCAAGCAAATGCAGGCCAAACGCGAGATCTATATCACCTGGATCAACCATTCTTTCAATCACCGGGTAAGTGCCAAAGCCCCGCTCAAAGAAAACTTTTTGCTGGAACCCGGTACCGATATGAACTACGAGATACTGGAAACCGAAAAGGCCATGCTCAAAAACGGTTTGCTGCCGTCGGTATTTTTCAGGTTCCCGGGTTTGGTATCCGATCAGCAACTGGTGTATAAACTCACCGATTATGGCCTCATCCCCATTGGCACCGATGCCTGGCTGGCCAAAGGGCAGCAACCACAAGCCGGCAGTATTGTACTCATCCACGGCAATGGCAACGAACCCACCGGCGTAAATGATTTTATCAAACTATTGAAATCCGAAGCCGGCTCCATCGCCAAAAAACAATGGCTGCTGTATGATTTAAGAGAGAGTGTGGAGGAGGAGTTTGAGGGGAGTAATTGAAAATTAGCCACACCGCCTATTTTAAAAAACGCGTCATTGCGAGGAGGAACAACGTGGCAATCCCCAATTGGCAGAGCGTCTCTATAAGTCGGGGATTGCCACGCTACGCAATGACGCCCGAACTTCATCCTCTTCGTTCAACAACGCAAAGCCCCGTCACCAAACCTTACCCCAATTTTCCGTACATTTATATCAACCAACAGCCCGGTCTCCTTTCATCAGGAAACCGGGCTGTTTGGTTTAAGAGAAAAACAGCTCAAAAACCGACTACTTGACATAGAGTTATTTGACAATCAATTATTTCTTACTTTTTAAAGTTTTAAAAACCCATCAAAAATTTGTTAAAAAGTGTTAAAATGGCGTTAAAATTTAGTTAAAATGGTCAAAAGCGAATCGTTTTCACCCTGTTTTTTACTAAAAAAGTGTTAAAATTTGAGGTTTAAAAAGTTTTTTAACAGCCTCCCTCCGGGTAATTCCGTCACCCGTTACTACATCTGTTTTATAAATATTAAATTAGCATCTGCCATCTATCTTACCTAAATAAAAACCTATGAAAATCAAATTCGCTCTGTTCTGCATTGCATGTATTTGGGCCCTGCCCGGATTTTGCCAAACCTATATTACAAATGTAACCCTGGTTGATGTTACTCAAAATAAACTGCTACCTGCACGAACGGTAACCATCACCGGCGATATCATTTCGGGTATCTACCCGGCAACCGTAAAAATTCCCGGAACCGCTACCGTGATCAATGGCGAAGGAAAATTCCTGATACCAGGATTGACCGACTCGCATGTGCATTTTTTCCAAAGCGGCGGCCTGTATGCCCGCCCAGATGCCCTCGCCCTGCAAAAATATACGCCCTATGATCAGGAAATAGCCTGGACTCACCAGCACATGGAAGATTTTCTGCGCCGCTATACCCGTGCCGGCATCACCACCGTTATTGATCCCGGAGCCAATTTTAGCTACCTGGCCCAGCGCGATACTTTCGCTAATAAAAGTTACGCCCCGGCTATCTACATGGCCGGACCATTGCTAACCACCTACGAGCCGGAAGTATACAAGAACTTAAAAAACGAGGAACCATTTAACCTGTTTACCAATGCTACCGAGGCCACTAATTTGCTGGAAGGCCAACTACCTCACCGGCCCGATTTTATCAAGATATGGTATATCGTACTGGGCAAAAACAAAGAGGAAGAAGCAAAAAAATACCAGCCTGCCGTAAAAGCCATTATTGACGAAGCACATAAAAATCACCTCCGGGTTGCTGTGCACGCTACCGAAAGATTAACAGCTCAGCTGGCCGTTGAGAGTGGCTGCGATTACCTGGTTCATGAGATAGAAGACGAAGTGGTATCTACCGATTTCATCAACCTGCTCAAGAAAAACAAAGTAGTGCTTTGCCCCACACTCATTGTGATGGATGGCTACTTCGGTACCTATGCGCAAAAAAAGGATTATTCTTATGCCGAGCTCACCCAGGCCAATCCTAAACAAATTGGCTCTATAAGCGATCTGAAACATTTAGGTGATACCGTTTTGACCGGTCGTTATAAAGCAGTGGGAATAGCCCGAGCAAAAGCCGCCGCGACAACCGATTCTATCCGGATGGTGAACCTCAAAAAAATGGCCGATGCAGGCGTCATCATCGCGGCCGGTACCGACGCGGGTAATATTGGCACCCAACATGCCTCTTCGCTTTTTACGGAGTTAAAGACTATGCAACAGGCAGGTATGAGCAACTGGCAGGTAATCCAGTCGGCTACGATCAACGGCGCCAAAGCTATTGGTAAAGACAAAGAATTTGGCAGTATAGAGAAAGGCAAAAAAGCCGATTTGGTATTATTGAACGGCAACCCTGCTGATCAACTGGACAACCTGCAGAAAATAAGCCTGGTGATCAACAAAGGTCATGTCATTTCGCCGGATACCTTGATCAAAGAAACCCCACTGGCCCTGGTGCAGCGCCAGTTAAACGCCTACAACGTGAGAAATGTTGATGCTTTTTTAGAGCCCTATGCTGATGATGTGGAGCTATATACCTTTCCGGATAAACTTATAGGAAAAGGGAAAGAAAACATGCGCAAACAATACTCTGCGTTTTTTGAACGTGTACCGGCCCTCCATTGCGAAATACAAAACCGGATTATAAAAGGGAACACCATAATTGATCACGAACGCGTAACTGGCTTTGGCAAAGGCAAACAACTGGATGCCATTGCCATTTATCATATTGAAAACAATAAGATAAAGAAGGTTTATTTTATAGAGTAATTGCGAGCTTGGTTAGTTTTTTAACTGTTTCAATAATTCTGGTAAAAGCTTCCCGGTGATTAAGGCTGCTTGCTTAATAGCTGTAGCGTCGGCCACGCTGGAGTTGGTCATGATGACTACTTTTAGGGAAGGGATCACAAACATAAACTGTCCGCCCCAGCCCAGGGCATAGACTATTTCTGTACCCTCGTAATCAGCATGGTACCAGCATAGGCCATACAGGGAGTTATCCAGTCCCCAGGGTGTTTTGTAGGTAACTTCGGGGTTGATGATGGAAGCTATCCATTTAGCCGGGACAATTTGACGGCTATGATATTTACCATTATTTAAAACCAGGTTACCCAATTTCAGCATATCAACCGAGCGCAGGCGGATGCTCAGCAGTCCGCAGCCATCGTAGTAACCGTCGTTCATTTTTTTCCAGTCGAAACGGGTGATACCCAATGGATCAAACAGGGATTTTCTGGCGAATGCGCGGGTATCCATCCCCGTGCTTTTAGTAAGGATGACCGATAGCAAATGCGTAGCCGCGTTATTGTAGCGGAATACTTTTCCTGGCTCGGATACCAGCGGTGCTTTGATCACATAGCCCGATGGATCGGGAATATTCAACAAGGCACCTACATTGATGCCTTCGTGATAAAAACCGGAGGCCTGATTCATAACCTGCCTAATGGTGATATCCTGTTTTCGTTTATCGGTATCGAATTTTAGCTCGGGGAAAAAGTCGGCCACCTTTTCATCTACCGATTTGATGTAACCCTTGTCAATAGCAATACCAATGAGCAAAGCGGTAACACTCTTGGTAAGCGACTGGTCATTAAATAAGGTAGTGCTATCCTGCCCGTTAAAATACTGCTGATGGATAATCTTATTGTTCTTGGAAATAACCAGGGAGTAAATGAGTGGATTGTTTTTGATGTATCCAACAGTATCAACATGTACCTGAGCAAAGCTTTGAACATAGCTGATAAAACACAGAACCAGGAAGAGCGCGATTCTTTTCATAGATTAAAGATAAGCAGTGATTCCCGAAAGTAACATCACGTTTTGACCAATGGGATCAGGGTTTTGACGACTGACGTTTGTATAGGTTTTACACTGGCTAAAGTCATTTAAATGTCCTGAATAAAAATCGCCCTTGTAATTTTCGTACTACTTAGTATGTTTGCGTAAAACATACCAAGTAGTATCTTTTATGACTAAAGCAGAAAACACCCGATCAGGTATATTGCGAAGAGCATTTAGCCTGATATACCAAAAGGGCTATCAGGCTACCAGTATTGATGATATACTTGTTGATAGCCCGGTTACCAAGGGGGCTTTCTTTTACCATTTTAAAAATAAAGAAGAAATGGGCCTGGCTATGATTCAGGAGATCATGTACCCCGGGATGTACGACGTTTTGGTAACTCCGCTTAACAACTCGACCAATCCTGTTGAGGAGCTTTATTTAATGATGCATAATCTGCTTTTAAAATCACCTTTTTTTCAGGTCAAATATGGCTGCCCGGCGGTAAACCTGATTGAGGAAATGGCTCCCTTAAATGAGGCTTTTAAACAGGCCTTATCAAAGCTCATATTACAATGGCAAAAAGCAATTATAACCAATGTTAACAATGGCAAGAATACAGGTAGTATTAAACCAGATGTAAATGCCGAACAGGTAGCTTGTTTTATAACCGCGGGCTACGGCGGGGTACGCAACATAGGCAAGCTCTTAGGCACCGCGTGTTATCATTCCTATCTCCATGAACTAAAAAAATACTTAAATCAACTACAGTAAAAATTTTTATCTCAAAACATACCATTTAGTATGTTTTAGTTTATCTCCTTATGAATACACTCCTTTTTTTCCATTCCTTATTCCGTTGGCTTGTTTTGGGCAGTTTATTATACGCCATTTACAGATCGTACCGTGGATATTTTAAACACAGTCCGTTTACCAAAACAGATGATCTGGTAAGGCACTGGACAGCCACCATAGCCCACATTCAACTATTGTTAGGTATTGTTTTATATACCCAGAGCGATACGGTTAAAGCCTTATTCAGGGCACCGGGCAGTGGTGGCCGCATCACAGAACCGGTTTTCTTTGGCATCATTCATATCAGCTTAATGCTAACTGCCATTGTTGTGGTCACCATTGGCTCGGCCAAAGCTAAACGGGTTTTATTTGCCCATGAAAAGTTCAGGATAATGCTTATTAGTTTCAGCATAGCCCTGCTCCTTATTTTCATGGCTATTCCCTGGCCATTTTCACCGCTTGCCCTCCGTCCGTATTTAAGATCATTTTAATTATTCCGTATGAAAAACTTACTCCAATCAAACACCGGCCGCCTACGTATCATTGCTTTTATGGAAGGCATATCACTGCTCATCCTTATTTTTATAGCTGTGCCCTTAAAGTATTTTGGACATGATCCTTCCCTAGTGAAGGCTATGGGCCCTATACATGGCGCTTTATTTTTGCTTTTTGTATTTAACACCCTAAGTGTTGGCGTTGAGCAGCAATGGAAGTTTAAAACAACCACCTGGAAAGTGCTCATTGCCTGCATTATCCCCTTCGGAACATTTTATATCGACAGTAGGATTTTGAGGAAAATAGAAAAGTAAAAATCGGGCCGTGCTAATTCAATTACGCGTTTGTTCCTTTACCGATTGGCTGATTGCACCTATCACAACTACAATAAATAATAGCAAAATGTGTAATATGGTTATTAATATTAACATGAAGCCTTGCCCTCCGGCACCCATGCATGTCCACCCGATCAAGTTATAAACAACCATTACGATTACGTTTATTAAACAAAACCGCCAAAGCCATTTCCCCTTATGGGCAAATCTGGCCAAGAGCAAACAAATTATCAACATCGTGATAGCTATGAGCAGCATATTTAAAGTTAAGGTAAACAAAAAAGGCATGATCCTAAAACCATGCCCTTTTTGACTTTTGAATTTTAACTTTTGACTTAATAACGGTAGTACTCCGGTTTAAACGGACCTTCAACAGTTACACCAATGTACTCGGCCTGATCCTGATCAAGTACTTCCAGCTCCACTCCAATTTTAGCCAGGTGTAAGCGGGCAACTTTTTCGTCCAGGTGTTTTGGCAGGGTGTATACTTTGTTTTCGTAAGCGGCACCATTTGTCCAAAGCTCTAATTGAGCTAAGGTTTGGTTGGTGAACGAGTTACTCATTACAAAGCTTGGGTGACCGGTTGCACAACCCAGGTTCACTAATCTGCCTTCGGCCAGGATGATCACATCTTTACCGTTGATGGTATATTTATCAACCTGTGGTTTAATTTCAATTTTGGTATTGCCGTAAGCGCTGTTTAACCAGGCCATATCGATCTCGTTGTCAAAGTGACCAATGTTACAAACAATAGCTTTATCTTTCAATGCACGAAAATGTTGCTCACGAACGATGTTCTTGTTACCGGTACAGGTAACCACAATATCAGCCTCGGCAATAGCGGTTGACAATTTTTTCACTTCAAAACCTTCCATAGCAGCCTGTAAAGCACAGATAGGGTCAATTTCGGTTACAATAACACGCACACCTGAATTGCGTAATGAATCGGCAGAGCCTTTACCTACGTCGCCATAACCGCAAACAACAGCTACTTTACCAGCCATCATCACATCAGTAGCACGGCGGATAGCGTCAACCAATGATTCGCGGCAGCCGTATTTGTTATCAAATTTTGATTTGGTAACCGAATCGTTCACGTTGATAGCAGGCATTGGCAAGGTGCCGTTTTTCATACGCTCATATAAACGGTGTACACCGGTAGTGGTTTCTTCTGAAAGACCTCTGATCTCAGCAATCAGCTCAGGATATTTATCCAGTACCATGTTGGTTAAATCGCCGCCATCATCCAATATCATGTTCAATGGTTTGCGGTCTTCGCCAAAATACAGGGTTTGCTCAATACACCAGTCAAACTCTTCGGCATTCATACCTTTCCAGGCATAAACAGAGATACCGGCAGCAGCGATAGCGGCAGCGGCATGATCCTGGGTGGAGAATATGTTACATGACGACCAGGTAACGTCGGCGCCAAGGGCAACTAAGGTTTCAATTAAAACAGCGGTTTGGATGGTCATGTGCAAACAGCCTGCAATACGCGCACCTTTTAAAGGTTGTGACGGGCCGTATTCTTTACGCAGAGCCATCAGGCCAGGCATTTCAGCTTCGGCCAGCTCAATTTCTTTGCGGCCCCAATCGGCCAGTGAAAGGTCTTTTACTTTGTATTTAACGAATGCAGTTTCTACTGATGACATAACATTTCGGGTTTTTATGAGGTACAAAAATAAACCATAAAAACATCAAAATGAAATGAAGCGCCTGGCCGGCTTAATTAGTTGCCATAGGATAATTTTACGTTATACGTGGACGTTGTACGTAATACGTTTGGGTTAAGCATGATAACATATAACGTATCACGTACAACCTATTACGCTCCCAAAAGCTTTTTATCGCCTTGTTGCATGGTGAGCTTGCCGTTGTACACTCCTCCGGTTTCAACCAGCAGCGTTTGTGTAGTTATTTCGCCGGTAATTTTGCCGGTGGCTTTTATTTCGAGCGATTCCGTTTGAATATCGCCCTTAACAGTTCCGTAAACTACTATTTCTTTGGTATGGATGTTCCCGGTGATCAATCCTTTTTCGCCCAGTATCAGGCCCTCATCAATGGTTACATCGCCGTTTACTTGTCCATCGATACGAACAAAAGCCGGAGCTTTAAGGTTACCATCTAAAATGCCGCCATCACCAATCAGCGTGGAGATAGCCTGAAGATCAAGCGCAACTTTATCTTTTTTTCCGAAAATAGCCATTTGGTGTTGTATGAATTGGTGAGTAGCGAGTGGTGAATAGTGAGTAGTTAAGAAAACCATTCACTACTCTCTATTCACCACTTACCAATTTATTTATTGAGTGTTAAAAAGTTAACCGGATTGATAGGTTTGCCATTTTTACGTACCTCATAATGCAGGTGCGCACCGGTGGAATGACCGGTTGAACCCACGAGGCCTATTTCGTCCCCAACACTTACTTCCTGGCCTACTTTTACTTTGATCTTTGACAGGTGACCGTACACGGTCTCCAGGTTATTGATATGCGCTATGCGGATGCAATTGCCATAGCCACCGCTCCAACCTGCAAAAACCACTTTGCCGCTGGCTGTGCATTTTACCTCATCACCTTTGTGGCCTTTAAAATCGATGCCCGGATGAAACTCGGCATGGCCATCATCAAAGGGATCATTACGGTAGCCAAAAAATGAAGTAAAGGAGCTGATACGCGGATATCCCATTGGTGTAAACGCTATGGTACCTACCAAACGGTTCAGATAATCGTTATATAAGGAATACACTTCCTTATCGCTTAATTTTTTTCCCTCGGCATCATTATCACCGCCAACACCATTGGTTGCAAAGCCTTTTAGGCCCCGGCGTTTTAAATAATTGTTAATAGTTTTTAACTTTCCCTCAATAGCCTGAATGTATGATTGGGCGCTGCCTTCTTTACCCTGAACAGATACCACCGGAACGGCTCCTTTCAATTTTACTATCTGTGCAAGTAACTGTTGCTTTTCTTGTTCCTGCCTGGAATTTTGCGCTCTTAAATAAATCACCAAACCTACCAACGCCAACACAACACCCAGTGTACTATATATATAGTGCCGTATTCTGTTTAAATGCTTGGTTTTTATTTGTACCGATTTAGTATGCTGCTGGTTCTTGCTAATGATAACAACCGTGCTAATTTCAGAAGGTTTTTTATTCATCCAATTCATTACTTAGGGGTGCGCAATATACTTATTACAATTTATAAATCAACCCCTGTTTTCAATAAAACAATAACTAATAAGCAATTAGCTGTTGAGGTTTTAGCGAGCTCCATCGTCAGCAAAGTGTTATTATTGTGTTTTTTACATACAAGCTGATAATCATTTATTATTTTTGTTTGAAGTAAATTTTAGTATTAACAAAAAACATTATGTATCCGGAATATTTAGTTGCCCCAATGCGGGAAGATTTGACAAGAGTTGGCTTTGAGGAGCTTAAGGATGCCGATGCTGTAAAGCATGCTATTGAAAGCGAAGGCACTGTATTTGTAATGGTAAATTCGGTTTGTGGTTGTGCAGCGGCTAACGCGCGCCCTGCAGCAAGAATAGCGGCAGCAAATGAAAAACACCCTGATAAATTGGTAACTGTTTTTGCAGGTATGGAAAAAGAAGCTGTTGATGCTGCCCGTAACTATATGTTGCCATATCCTCCATCATCACCAGCGATGGCTTTGTTTAAAGATGGCAAACTGGTACATATCATCGAGCGTCACCAAATTGAAGGCCGTCCGGCTCAAATGATCGCTGATAATCTGATTGGCGCGTTTGAAGAATATTGCTAATTAGGCCGAAGGCTTAAAGCAAAAAGCTGAAAGCCAGTTGGTCAATAAATAAAAAATCCGACATCGAGTGATATCGGATTTTTTTGTCGGGCATATTCCGCGCCATATCCGAGACATTTAGTTATGTCCGTATTGTAGCTCAAAGGGAATCATTACAGGCTTTTTGGCATCCATGATAGCGGGCGTCATGTACCTCAGAAATAGCTTTCGGTCGCCCTGTTTGTGGATGTACTCAAACCTGAAGGGATAAAATCCTTTGGCTAATGGCAATATAAATGATTTTCGCTGCGTGTGTATACTATCACTTTGTATCAATAGCTTGTTGCCCAGATATAATTTTGAACCTGGGTCGGCATCCAGCAAGAAAAAGTAATAGCCATCCTCTTTTGTTTCCAGTTGTCCGCTAATAAGTAGGGCGAAATTATCTTGCCGGGGCAGTTTATTGATATCAAGTGTTTTGGTGCTCCCGGTTTGTATTGGTGTTAGTTTTTTAAAATCGGGTAGGCTATCCCATTTCCCCTCATAATAAGCGTAATCAAAACCACCTGGCTTTAAATCTTTTTGCTGCGGAGCCAGGCGCAAAGTTTTCCCGATTATAAAATCGCCCGTGGTAACTTTATTATAACGGCTCCGGGAAGCAAAATACTTATTGGTGACCCTGACAGCGCCGGTCAGCGTAATCTCGGACCGCATTTTTGCCGACGAAATTGTTGGCTCGGTTCCATCAAGGGTATAATATACCTTGGTGGTATCATTAAAATACCGTATTTTAATTGGTTTGTCTTTTAAAACAATGCCATTCATGGGATGAAATTCAATATTCCTGTTAAAACCTGAATAGGTAAATTTTAGACCATCGTAAGTGCTTTTTAAGCGTACCGAACCATGTGTTTCATCAGAATAGGCAACACTCTTCCAAACCAGGCCTGCTGGAGCTAATTTTTTCAGGATAGCATCCATCGTATCTATTTTCATCTCCTTAACACCCTGGCCTTCGCGCCCGCTTATAAACAGGCTTGCATTTAAATCGGTCAGCGCAGGTAATTTATCGCCAGCGATTTTGGGGAGATAACTTTTATCCCACCAAAAACTGGGATCTACCGCGATATATGATTTAAAAACTCTTGGTTCATTTAACAACGCGTACATTACAAACACCCCCCCAAATGAATGCCCCCACAATGTGTTATCGCCATCAGAAGGATAGGTTTTTTCAACATAAGGAATCAGCTCATTCTTAATAAAGCTCAGGAATTTATCGGCCCCGCCAGATGTTTTCAAATCGTCTGTATGCGTTGGGGTAAGATCCTTATTACGATCGATACCCAAAACACTGACGATGATAGTTGGTGGCATATATCCATCCCCCTCTAAAAGGTGCTGAAGATCGATGATCAACCCTGTATTCCAGTTACCGCCATCAAGCACGTACAACGCATTATATTTATCGGTGCTCCCGGGTTTATAACCAGGCGGAGTGAACACCTGTATCAACCTTTTTTGCTTTAGTATAGCTGAGTTTATGGAATCGAGCTTACCGTGATAGTTTTTCGTGACAACGGTGTCTTGTGCCTTGGCTACGTTAAGCAAACCGACAATTAAGATTATCGACAGTAATAAAAAAAGGCGAAGCTTATTTTTCATTTTAGAGATCGTTACTCTGTTTTTAAACTTTTTACCGGATTGGCCATTGCAGCTTTAATGGCCTGGAAACTGACGGTAATTAGGGTAATGCTAATAGCCCCTACCCCAGCACATACAAATATCCACCAGGATATGGTAATACGGTACTGATAACCCAGCAACCAGCGCCGCATAAAGTAGTAAGTTAAAGGCGCAGCTATCAATATAGATATCACCACCAGTATCACAAACTCGGCAGAGAGCAGGCGCCACAGGTTAGCCACTGATGCACCCAATACCTTGCGTACCCCAATCTCTTTTGTACGCTGTTCGGCCACAAAGGATGCAAGCCCGAACAGGCCCAGGCATGAGATAAAAATTGCAAGCGTGGCAAATACAGAAGCCAGGTTGCCAATTCGTTCTTCCTCAGAAAATTTGCGGGCATACACATCGTCATTAAATTTATACTCAAATGGGCTGCCTGGGTTAAACTTTTTAAATACGGGTTCAATTTTAAGCAAAGCGTCATGTATAGGCATGGTGGGCTTTATACGCAGAGTTATCAGGTTGGCCCAATCTGGTTTCATCATAAAAACGGTAGCTACCGTTTTGTTGTAGGGTGATTCCATGACCATATCTTTAACAATACCGGTAATGACATGATCTTTACCATTCCAATACATTGTTTTGCCAATAGGGTTTTTGATACCGCTCATTTTTAATGCCGACTCATTGAGTATAAAGGCATCCGTATCTGTAGGGAAGCTTCGGGAAAAATCGCGCCCATTAACTACTTTCCAGCCAACGGTATGGCCAAAATCATAGGTTATAGCAATACATCCAAATATGGGGTTAAAAGCCGCCGGTTTTCCGGCCCAGTTAAAACCAAAGTTATTTGACCGTATTTGTGTGGTGGTGCTGTTTGATTCGGCCATATCTTCAACGGCCCCCGTTTGTATCAGGTCACGCCGCAGTGCCTCATAATGCCCGAATATATCTGGTGTATTCATTTCAACAGTGATCAACCCCTCACGCGAATAACCGACGGGGCGGTTTTTAGCATATTGTATCTGCCGTAAAACAATTATAGTACCTATAATTAAAATAATGGATACGGTAAACTGCACCACTACCAGCACCTTGCGCGGAATTGAAGCTAAACGCCCAACTTTGAAAGTTCCCTTTAATACTTTTACCGGATTAAATGCTGATAAATAAAATGCCGGGTAGCTCCCCGAAACCAGGCCGGTAAAAACCGCAAAGCTTAAAGTAAACAACCAAAATAGTGGGTTACCCCACGGGATATCTACTTCCTTATCAGCCAAATGGTTAAAGTAAGGGATAGCCCATAAAGTTAAAACAATGGTTAACAGCAAGGCCAGAAACACCACAAGTAATGATTCGCTCAGGAACTGCCCGATCAACTGGCCGCGAACGGAACCAATAGCTTTGCGGATACCAACCTCTTTGGCCCGCTTCTCGCTCCTGGCGGTACTTAAATTCATGAAATTGATGCAGGCCAGTAACAATACAAACAAGCCAATAACGCCAAATAGCCAAACAAACTGAATGCGCCCGCCAACAGCTGTCCCATTCTGAAAATCGCTGTATAAATGCCATTTGCTCATGGGATGCACCTGCATGGTTTCGTTATTGAGTTTAAAGTACGGCCTGGTAATGTTTCGTATTTTGGCCGATACTGCTTTAAAATCGGCATGATCATTCATCAGCACAAAAAGATGGCAATCATGATTATCCCATGCTGTTTTTTGGGTTGCCCACCAGTTTGCAGGATTATTCCAGGGCAGCATGAACTTAGTGGCATAAAAGGTAGTGTTGTGCGGCAGGTCCTGGTAAATGCCCGTTACCTTCATATCGGTTTTATTATCAATGCGCACTACTTTATTGATAGGATCGGCATCGCCAAACAAAGCTTTAGCAACCGACTGTGCCATCACCATAGACGAAGGATCATTAAAATTGCTATAGCTGCCCTTCACCATGTTTAGTGAAAGTATAGCAGGCATACCCGGCTCTGTCCACATACCATTTTGTGATATCTTTTTATCGCCAACGGCCAATATATGCGTGCCCTCCGAGGTTAAGGCCACCAGTTTAAAATCACCCGCATATTTTGTGCGGAGCTCATTACTTAAGGGCACAACGGTTGAAGGAAATGTACCAGTTTCGCCATTTGCCGTTTGGGTTGTCATCAATTGCCCAATGTGATCATAGTGCCGATGATATTTATTAAAAGAAAGTTCGTCGCCTATCCAAAGACCAATAAGCATAGCTATGGTCATGCCAACAGACAAACCGATCACGTTAATGGCGGAGTGTGCCTTGTTTTTGATAAGGTTTCTCCAGGCGATTTTTAAATAGTTCCTGATCATGATATTTAAAATCTAAATGATAAAACCTAAACTCTAAATCGGAAAACGGCGAAGCCCTCTATGGCGTTAATCCAAAATCAAACTTACTCACTTCGTAAACTCTTTATCGGGTTGATCAATGCCGCCTTAACCGACTGGAAACTTACCGTAATCAGGGCAATGAAAACTATGATAACTCCCGACAGTGCAAACATCCACCATTGTACCGGTGTACGATAGGCAAAGCCCTGCAGCCATTTACCTGTAGCATACCACGCAATGGGCGATGCAATAAGCAGGGCGATAACTACCAATATCAAAAACTCTGATGACAGTAAAGTAAATAATGAGCTTATACTGGCACCCAGCACTTTACGGATACCTATCTCCTTAACCCGCTGCTCAGCTGTAAACATGGCCAGGCCAAGCAAACCTAAACAAGAAATAAATACGGCGAGAAAAGCAAACCCATTGGATAGTTTGCCAACTATCTGTTCATTTTGGTATAGCTTCTGATATTCCTGATCCGAAAAATTATAGGTAAACGGGAATGCCGGGTTTAGCTGGTGGCACAGATGTTCCATACTGGCCAGCGCCGCACGGGTTTTACCGGGCTCGGTTCTTACCAGTATACTCCCATACGTTTCGTGTTCTCTTAATCTTAATATCAGTGGTCGTATTTCATCATGCATCGAGTTGAAGTGGAAATCTTTTATCAAACCCACTATCTTTCCCCGTTTTCCCCAAAAGGTGAGGGGCTGCCCGATGGGATCTTTATAACCTATTCTTTTCAAGGCGGCCTCGTTCAGTATATAACCCACCGAATCTGTTGGATATTCCTTTGAAAAATCGCGGCCCGAAAGCACCTGCAGTTTCATGGTTTTCACAAAATCATATCCTACAGAAGCCTGCGTAAACTGAATATTAACCGTGGTATCTTTCCCTATCCAATTTACTCCACCTGTACCATTTTGGATGTTAGTGGGTTCGGTGCTGATACGGGTTACCGACTGTATGCCGGGCATCCGTAAAGCCTCTTCCTTAAATAAGTTGTATTTAGGTAGCAGATCTCCTTCAAGTGGTACGTAGATCATGTTTTCGCGATCGTAGCCCAGGTTTTTTGATTGGATATAGTTCATCTGGCGCGAAATAACTATAGTTCCGGTGATGAGTATAACCGACAATACAAACTGAAATACAACCAGCCCTTTGCGAAAAAGCGTAGTGCCTGCATCCAGTGTCAATGTGCCCTTTAAAACTTTTACGGGGTTAAATGAGGATAAAAACAAAGCCGGATAGCTGCCAGATACCAAACCGGTTACCAAAGTGATGAAACCTAATTTAATCCAGAATGAAGCCTGGTTAAAGGGCAGTTCTATTTGTTTTTGCGTTACCTGGTTAAATACAGGAAGCAATACAACCAACAATAGCAAAGCTATACCCACCGAAAGGGTAGTGGTCAGCAACGACTCGCTGATAAATTGCCGAATTAAAACCCAGCGCTCGGCGCCAACCACTTTGCGTACACCAATTTCTTTAGCCCGCTTAACCGAACGGGCTGTAGTTAGGTTCATAAAATTGATGCAGGCTATCAACAAAATAAATATGGCTACAATACTAAAAATACGTACATATTCAATACGGCCTCCTACAAATTTATCACCTTCAAAAGTGCCATGCAGGTATCCTTCATCGTAACGCTGAATACCCAGATCGATAATAAAGGTTGATGTTTTACGATTGGTTCCGTTATAGGGATCTAAGAAATGGGCTATCTTTTTTTCGAATGCTAAAGGGTCAACATTGGGTTTTAACATAATGAAGGTAGCGGGCCCCTGGTTACCCCATTCCCGAGCCCAGCCGTTTTCATCCAAAAAGGCGTACCAGTTAATCAGATAATCAAATTTTTGCGACGAGTTTGTGGGCATATCCTCAAATACCGCGGTTACTGAGAAGTTTTTGCTGTTTTCATAACGGATAGTTTTACCTATCGCCTCCTGGGGGCTTCCAAAAAACGCGACAGCCATTTTACGCGAGATAGCTAAACTCACCGGGGTATTTAATGCGCTTTTGGCGCTCCCCTGCAAAAGTTTATAGCTGAATACGGAAAAATAATCGGCGCTGGCGGCCGATCCGCTTTGCTTCAGGATCTTATCACCTACCTGGAAGGTATTTGTTTGATCGAAGCCGGCACTGGTTGCGTACTCCACTTCGGGCAAAACCTTTTTCATCTGTTCGGCGGTTGGCCCAGGGTTATTATATGAACCATGCATTTTATGGTCATAGTTCTGGTGCTCATATACCGAATACAAACGGGAGCTGTTTTTAAGAAAACCATCTATGCTCAATTCATTTTGTACCCACAATAAAATAAGCAGGCTGCATACCAAACCCACCGACAAACCGGCCACATTAATAAACGTGTGCACCTTGTTTCTGGCAATATTTCTCCAGGCAATTTTTAAATAGCTTTTGATCATGATTCTTTAAAATTCTAAAACCTAAATACTTAAATTTTAAACCCTAATTTCTAAATTCGAATTCAAACATCCGAACTCCAATATCTCCTTACTCGCTCCGTAAACTCTTTATTGGATTAACAAGGGCCGCTTTTACAGCCTGGAAACTAACCGTTAACATAGCTACAATAACAATAATACCACCAGCCATGCCAAACATCCACCATTGCATTGGTGTACGATAAGCAAATGCCTGCAGCCATTTACTCATACCATACCACGAAACCGGTAAAGCCACCAATAAAGCAATAACAACCAGCACCAAAAACTCCATGGACAATAAAGTAAGCAGCGAACCTACGCTGGCGCCCAGCACTTTGCGGATACCGATCTCTTTTAACCGTTGCTCTGCCGTAAACATGGCCAAACCTAACAGCCCCAAACATGATATAAATATGGCCAGGAATGCAAACGCGTTTGACAGTTGGGTTACGATCTGTTCATTCTGATACAATTTCTGATACTCCTGATCTGAGAAATTATAGGTAAACGGAAATGCCGGATTAATTTGCTTAGTCAGGGTTTCCAACCCAGCCAGCGCCTCGCGGGTTTTACCGGGTTGTGTTTTTACCAGTACGCTACCATATTTTTCATCCTCCTTAAGCCGTATTACTAATGGTTTGATCTGATCATGCATAGAAGCAAAATGAAAATCCTTGATCACGCCAACAATCGTCCCTTTTTTATCCCAGAAAGTGAGCGGCTTGCCAATAGGATCGGTGTATTTTATCCTCTTTAAGGCCGCCTCATTGATCAGGTATCCAACCGAATCAGTCGGGAAAGCTTTTGAAAAGTCCCGCCCGGCCAGCATCCTCAGTTTCATGGTTTTCGCAAAATCATACCCAACAGAAACCTGTGTAAACTGAATAATTACATTTGGATCTTTACCAATCCAGCTAACATCACCTGTCCAGTTTTGAATATTGGTGGGGTTATTGGTGATACGGGTAACCGATTGTATGCCAGGCAAGCCGGAGGCTTCATCCTTAAAGGTGCTATATTTGGTTATAAGCTCCCCATTCATCGGGATGTAGATCAGGTTCTCGCGGTCGTACCCCAGGTTTTTTGACTGAATGTAAGCCATCTGCCGCGAAACAATAATGGTGGCGGTTATCAGAATTACCGACAGCGCAAATTGAAATATAACCAGCCCTTTGCGAAACAATGTGGAACTCGTGTCCAATTTTAAAGCCCCCTTTAACACCTTAACCGGATTAAACGACGACAGGAACAAAGCCGGATAACTTCCCGATACCAATCCCGTAATTAAGGTAATACCGGCCAGTTTGAGCCAGAACAAAGGTTGATCGAATGGTAATTCTATTTCTTTATGGGTAATCTGGTTAAATACCGGTAACAGCAGTGTTAACAACACTAACGCAACAATTACCGCCAGCGAAGTAACCAGTAATGACTCGCCGATGAATTGTTTGATTAAAACTGAACGTACCGCACCCACCACTTTCCGCACGCCAATTTCGCGGGCGCGCTTAACCGACCGGGCTGTAGTAAGGTTCATGAAATTGATACAGGCTATCAGTAAAATAAAAATAGCTACAATAGTAAACAAACGAACATATTCCATACGCCCACCCTGCGGTTTCCCATGTTCAAAATTGCCCTGCAGGTAGCCGTCGCCAAACCTTTGCAACCCTAATTCTTCGGTAAAGGTTCCTTTCTTCTGGCTTTTGTTTAAGTTATCTAAAAAGTGAGTTATCTTTTTTTCAACCAGTCCCGCATCCGCATCGGGACGTAACATAATAACTGTTGCAGGCCCGTTATTACCCCAGCTTTTTACCCATTGATTCTCCTCTACATAATTGTACCAGTTCATGAGGTAATCATATTTTTGAGAAGAGGTATTGGGCAGATCTTCGTATACACCGGTGATGGTAAAATTCTTCCGGTTATCATAGCGGATAGTTTTACCGATAGCGGCCTCCGGACTGCCAAAAAATGCCCTGGCCATTTTACGGGATATAGACAGACTTACGGGCGAATTTAAAGCTGTTTGTGCATTCCCCTGCAGTAGTGGGATACTAAACATTTTAAAATAATCGGCACTGGCATCGCTGCCATTCATTTTTAATACTTTATCACCAACCTGGAAAGTATTTTCTTCCCCGTTAATGATTCCGGTGCTGGCTTCAATTTCGGGTATTTGTTTTTTCAGTTCTTCTGGCAGCAGCCCCGGTGTGCTGTACTGCCCCTCTATCTTATTATCAACATATTGCGTTTCATAAACCGAATATAAGCGCTTGCCATTGGTATGATACTGATCCATACTCAGCTCATTTTGTACCCATAATAAAATGAGCAGACTACAAGCCAGCCCTACCGATAAGCCCGCTATATTAATAAAGCTATGCGCCTTATTTTTGATCAGATTACGCCACGCGATTTTTAAATAGTTCTTTAACATGTTGTACGTTTTAAGCTTAAAGCTAAGGCACAAAGCCTAAAGCTTTTTATTATCTTACTTATTACTTTAAGCATTAAGCCTTTGGCTTTTTGCTTATTATTCGCTCCTTAAACTTTTTACCGGGTTAGCCAGCGCCGCTCTGATGCTCTGATAGCTTATGGTGAGCAGTGTTATAACAATGGCTCCCGCACCGGTTATAGCAAAAATCCACCAGGAAAGTTCGGCCCGGTAAGTATAGTGTTGCAGCCAACCATGCATAAAGTAGTAGGCAACCGGCGTAGCTATAAACAAGGCGATAATCACCAGCAATACAAAATCCGTCGACATTAAGCGCCAAAGACCAAATACACTAGCACCCAATACTTTACGCACACCTATTTCCTTTACCCTTTGTTCAGCTACAAAAGATGCCATGCCAAACAAGCCCAGGCAGCTGATAAAAATAGCCAGCAGGGCAAATGAGCTTGCCAGCTTGCCTATCCGTTCTTCGGTGGCAAATTTCCGGGCATAGGCTTCGTCAGCAAAGCGGTACGAAAACGGAACCGACGGCGAATAGGTTTTACACACGGTTTCGATCTTACTGAGCGCATCATGAGTGCTCATATTCGGGTTAATTTTAATGAGGATGTCATCCATAACATCACGGCCAATACGGAAGATGGTTTGCTTAACCGGTTCATAAGGCGACTCCATCACCATGTCTTTCACTACACCAATTACAGTCATATCCCATTTTCCAATACGTACTATTTCACCGATAGGCTTTTTCAGTCCCATATACTTTACGGCAGCCTCATTCAGCACAATCGCTGTAGAATCGGCAACAGACCGGCTTGAAAAATCGCGGCCATTTGTAAACTGCCAGCCCACCGTTTTTCCATAGTTGGTGTTAACCATAATATTACCAAAAAATGAGGTCATGGATGGATCTTTTCCTTTCCAGGAAATATCACCCCGATGATTGTTTATCCCGGTTGTGGAGCTGGATGATTCCGAAATTTCGGCTATGGCTCCCGATTGAAGCAGATCGGCTCGTAGGGCCTCAAAATGTTTATGCAGATCATCGTTGGTTACTTCGATGGCAATAAGGCCGTCACGGCTGTACCCCACCGGGCGGTTCTTGGCAAATTGCACCTGTTTAAAAACTATAATAGTCCCGATGATGAGAATAACAGATACCGTAAACTGAGTTACCACCAAAACCTTACGCGGCAATGCGGCAAACCGGCCCGCTTTAAAAGTGCCCTTCAATACTTTAACCGGATTAAATGACGAAAGATATAAGGCCGGGTAAAGCCCAGAGATTGTACCGGTAAATAATGTAAATCCAATACCAGCTGCCCAAAAGAGCGGGTTGCTCCATAAAATAGTTATTTGCTTATTGGCCACCTCATTAAACCAGGGCAGCGCCAGCCAAACCAGTAATAACGATAAACCGAAGGCCAGCGCAGCGATCAGGAACGATTCGGAGAAGAATTGCCCGATCAGCTGCCCGCGTAATGAGCCTACTGCTTTACGTATCCCCACTTCCTTGGCCCTCTTTTCGCTGCGGGCCGTGCTCAGGTTCATAAAATTAATACAGGCCAATAGCAATACAAATACCCCAATGATACCGAAAAGCCACACATACTGAATAGCCCCCCCGGTATTAACACCGTTTTTAAATTCGGCATATAAATGCCATTTGCTCATAGGCTGAAGAAATAACTGGGGGTTGAACTTTCTATCTTCCCGTTCCAGCTTATTGAGCTTAACATTTTTTATTTTTTCAGATATTTTGGCCATATCCGCATGATCGGCTATCTGCACATACATGAACAGCGAATTATCGCCCCAATCAGTTGGCGACCGGTCATTACCCGGCGCATGGATATAATATTCCCACGGGCCGATAAAAGCGACATCGTGCAAAGTGGTGTTACCCGGCAAATCCTCATAAACGCCCGAAACCTTAAAACTTTCGTTATTATCCAGCCTGATTATCTTGTTCATCGCGTCGGCATCACCAAACAATGCCTTGGCTACCGATTGCGAGATGAGGATAGACGAACGATCTGTCAATCCGGCACGCGATCCCTGCAGCATCCTGAGCGAAAATATCTCGGGGGCCTCGGCACCCATAAAATTCCCTTTAAAGGAAAGCTTTTTATCGGCAACGTTTAGAATATGGCTGTTTGTCCATGACGATAGGGCCAGGTGTTTAAAATCGCTCCCATAGCTTTTGCGCAGCTCCGCATCCAAAGGCAGGGGGATTGGTTCGCCTGTGTTGATCGTGCCATTAAAAACTTCGTTTTGCATTACTATGGCTACACGGTCATAGTTTTCATGATATTTATCAAACGATAGCTCATCATATATCCACAACCCGATGAGCACAGCCACTGCCATACCCACGGCCAGGCCACCAACATTGATAAAGGACGAAGCCTTATTTTTAATCAGGTTTCTCCAGGCGATCTTTAAATAGTTCTTGATCATGATGTCTTTAAATACTAAATCCTAAAACATAAATTCTAAATCCGAAACGTCGAAGACCTCTTGAACACCATTAAAAACAATTAATAGTGAAAATTCGAACATCCCAATTCCGAAATCGCATTATTCGCTCTTTAAACTTTTTACCGGGTTCATCAACGCGGCTTTAACGGCCTGGAAACTTACCGTAAACAAGGCTATAAGCACCGCCAGCGATCCGGCTAAGGCAAACATCCACCAGCTTATATTGATGCGGTATACAAAGGCTTGCAGCCATTTACTCATACCCCACCAGGCTATTGGCGTGGCAATTACCAGGGCTACTACAACCAGTTTTAAAAAGTCTTTTGATAGTAAAGCCACTATACCTGATACACTAGCCCCCAATACTTTACGAATACCGATTTCCTTACTCCGCTGCTCGGCGCTAAAAGCCGCCAAACCAAACAACCCCAAACACGAAATAACAATAGCTACCAATGTAAATGAATTGATGATCTGCGACAGGGTAGCCTCATTTTCATATTGCTTTTGCACCTCTGTATCCAGGAATGAATATTCAAATGGAACTTCAGGAAGATCCTTATGCCATATGGCCTCCATTTTTTTGAGCATAGCTTTATAGTTTGAACTGTTTGCTGAAACTACAATGCAGTTAAGCTCGTTTTGATGGCCATCATAAACCAGCATAAAAGGTTTCACTTCGCTGTGCAGGGAATTATAATTAAAATCCTTCATCACGCCGGCCACTTCAACAAACGTTACCGGATCGGGATCGTATTGGGTATATAACCGGGTACCGGGTGCGGTTTGTGGATTTAATCCTAAACGTTTAGCCAGTGTTTCATTGATGAGTACCCGGCTCGAATCACCGTGCCTGAAATCGCGCCCGGCTATCAGTTTGATGCCATTTGCTTTGGCAAAGTTTTCATCGGTATTTATATTTTGTGCATCTATAGCCGTTGCCATATTACCACCGGCCAGGTAAACACCATGATCATGTGGCACAAACTGGCCCAGGTAGTTATCGGCATTACTAACGGCCTTTACCTCGGCCATTTGTTTCAGGTCGTTTGTAAAAACGGGCATCTTGGCCTGGGTGCCGTTGGTATAAAAATTAAAGATCAATTTTTGGTTCTTATCAAAACCAAGGTCCTTATTTTTAATATAATTGAGCTGCGTGTATATAACAATGATACCGGTAACCAGCACAATGGACAAAACAAACTGAAACACCACCAGCGACCGGCGGATGCCCGCAGCCGAAATATGACTGGTAAAATTGCCCTTGATCACTTTTATAGCCTTAAAGGCCGATAAATAAAATGCGGGATAACTGCCGGCCACCAAACCGGTAATGGTTACCAGGCTTAACAGCATTATCCAAAGTTTGTAATTGGTAAAAAATGACGGGTGTATATCTGACCGGGTTATCTGGTTTAAATAAGGCAACAGCAAGATAAGTAATGGCAATGCGATAGCTACCCCTATCAAGGCCAATAAAAACGACTCGCCCAGGAACTGTTTGATCAGATCGGCCTGGCCGGCGCCAATTACCTTACGTACACCTACTTCCTTGGCTCGTTTGGAGGCGCGGGCGGTGGATAGGTTCATGAAATTGATGCAGGCTATTACCTGTATCAGTACGGCTATCAATATTAATATGTACAGGAAGGATGGATCAAGTGTTTTGGTAAGCTCATGCTCAAACCCGGGTGTTGTATGGATAGTTGATACCTGTTGCAGATGCAGCACTTTTTTCATGCCTATCTCTCTAAATTGCGCGGCGCCATATTTATTTAAAAAATCGGGCAGTTTTTTTTCCAGCGTAGTTACATTAGTGTTGGGCTTTAGTTTAATATAGGCATACAAAAAATTGTTTCCCGCCCAGGTATTGTTTTGCCTGATATATTGGCCTAAGCCTCCGCTATTCATAGCGAGGAACATATTGGCATGGATATGCGTTTTCCCGGCACTTTCATCAACCACACCGGTCACCTTAAAATCATGCTTGCCGAATGAATTATCAATAGATACCATTTTACCCACCGGATCTTCGGTACCAAAAAGTTTATCAGCAACAGGTTTTAAAAGCACAAGCGAATAAGGCTCGGCCAATGCTTTTAGCGCATTACCAGCAACAAAATGATAGCTGAACATATCAAAAAAGGTAGAGTCGACATAAACAGCCTCCTGCTGATAAAATGATTTTTCTTTATAACGCAGCAAATGTTGTTTAGCGCCAAACCCCTCGGTGTTGGCCACCCGGGTAAATTGCTGCACTTCGGCAAAATCATTTTTCATGGCCGGAGTTATGGGCGGCGAACTTGTTGCCGTATGATGCTTATCGCCGGTCAACTCCAGGTCGGTGGTAACACGGTATATGCTGCTTACATCCTGATGATGCTGATCATAACTATACTGATCCTGTACATACAGCAAAATATACAGGCAGCATAAGGTGCCCGTAGCTAAACCAATAATGTTTATAAAGCTGAATGTCTTGTTCTTCAGCAAAAACCGCCACGCCGTTTTTAAATAACTTTTTATCATGACTCTTAAAATTCTAAAAACTAAATTCTAAACCCGAAATCGAACCTCCAAGATTCGAAATTCAATGGTTACTCGCTCCTTAAACTTTTCACCGGGTTTATGAGCGCTGTTTTAGCAGCCTGGAAACTTACCGTCGCCAGGGCTATCAGGATGATCATACCACCGGATAGGGCGAACATCCACCATTGGATACTGGCATGGTAGGCAAATCCCTGTAGCCATTTGTCCATAGCATACCAGGCTATTGGCGAAGCAATGAGCAGGGCAATTACTACCAGCACCAAAAATTCGGACGATAACAGGTTGAAGAGCGAACCAACGCTGGCTCCCAGCACCTTGCGTATGCCAATCTCTTTCACCCGTTGCTCGGCGGTGAACATAGCCAGGCCTAACAGCCCCAAACACGAAATAAAAATAGCCAGCAGCGCAAATACATTAGCCAGCTTGCCCACTATCTGCTCGCTTTGATATAGGTTCTGATATTCTTCGTCAGAAAAAGTATACGTAAATGAAAATGCGGGATTAATTTGTTTGCTTAAAGATTCCAAACTGGCCAAAGCCTCCTTCGTTTTACCAGCCTCTGTCCGAATCAATAGATTGTCGAAATTTTCTGCTTTTCCAGACCACAGGATCAGCGGATTTATTTGCTCATGCATAGAGTTGAGGTGAAAATCTTTAACCACCCCAATAATCTTACCTTTTTGCCCCCATAAACTTAAAGGCTGCCCAATGGGGTTAGTGTAACCCATCCTTTTCGCGGCTGTTTCATTAATGATGTAACCGGAGGTATCTGTAGGGAAATCTTTAGAAAAATCGCGACCGGCAAGCAGCTTTAATTTCAGGGTGCTTATAAAATCAAACCCAATGGGAGTTTGTACAAACCTGATGCTAACGTTAGGGTCTTTCCCTGTCCACTCCACACCAACAGTACCATTATCAATTATAGTAGGGTTTGAACCCGAAATGGTTACCGATTTGATTCCCGGCATCTTTAAAGCTTCGGTCTTGAAAACTTCATAGGCCGAGCTGAGGGTTCCATTTACAGGCATGTATACCAGGTTGTCGCGATCATAACCCAGGTTGCGGGATTGGATAAAGTTCATCTGCCGGGCAACAACAATAGTTCCGATGATCATAACAACCGATAGTACAAATTGAAATACCACCAAACCTTTACGGAATAATGTTGTACCGGAATCTAACTTAAGGGTACCTTTTAAAACTTTAACCGGGTTAAATGACGACAAGAACAGCGCCGGATAGCTACCCGATACCAAACCAGTTATTAGTGTGATGCTGATTAATTTTAACCAAAAACCAACCTGCTCAAATGGCAGCCCGATATGTTTTTGGGTTAGCTGATTAAACAGCGGCAACAGCAACATCAACAATACTAAAGACACTATGACGGCCAGCGCAGTTACCAATAACGATTCGCCAATAAATTGTTTGATCAGCACAGAACGTACAGCGCCTACAACCTTGCGTACACCTATTTCGCGTGCCCGTTTAACAGAGCGTGCCGTGGTGAGGTTCATAAAGTTGATACAGGCTATCAATAAAATAAAAACTGCTACTATGCTAAACAGGTGAACATATTCAATTCGCCCGCTATTAAAAGTAGTACCCGAGAAATTACCATACAGATATTTTTGATCGTAACGCTGTATATCAAGATCTGTAGTAAAAATCCCCTTTTTTTGGCCGGTCTGATAATTATTCAGAAAGTGGGTTATCTTTTTTCTAAACACCTCAGGGTTGGCATTAGCTTTTAGCATTACAGTGGTGCGCGGCCAATTGTTATCCCATTGTTTAGCTCCGGGATGTTCTATCTGAAAAGCATCCCAATTAATGATATATTCAAATTTTTCTAATGTATTGGCTTGTAGGTTTTCAAATACAGCACTTATTTTAAAATCTTTTTTGTTTTCAAAACGAATGGTTTTGCCGATAGCTGCCTGCGTGCTGCCATAAAAGTCCTCGGCCATTTTACGTGATATAGCTATGCTTAATGGCGAACTTAACGCAGTTTGCACGTTACCCTGAAGAAGCGGAAAACTAAACATTTTAAAGAAATCAGGACTTGCCGCACCTCCTCTAAGTCTGATTATCTTATCCCCCACCATGAAGGTATTGTTATCATTATATACCCCATTTATGGCATACTCTATCTCTGGAAACACCTTTTTCATTTCAGCTGCGAGTATTCCCGGGGTATTATACTGTCCAGAAATTTTATGATCAAAGTACCGGCGCTCATAAACATTATACAAACGCGCTTTATTTTTATGAAAAGCATCAACGCTTAGCTCATTTTGCACCCAAAGCATAATAAGCAGGCTGCAGGCCAAACCAATGGACAAACCAGCTATGTTTATAAACGTATGCACCTTGTTCTTTACCAAATTGCGCCAGGCGATTTTTAAATAGTTTTTGATCATACAGCAAGCTTATAATATTAGGTACCCCTACTCAGGATAAAATATTGTGCCACATATTTAAAATACTAATAATCAAATATTTAAACAATAAAATCTACTCAAACTGTTCGAATCCGTACAGGTGGTGTTCGCTTTTACGCGGTATATGTTAAAATAAATTATATCTGTCGTAACATATAGTACGCTTAAAACGTCATAGCAACTTTGAGCTAATTTGTTTAAACTGATGGTGTGCTAAATTCACTATTGTGCCTTCGGTTTGTATTTATTGAGTACAAAATACTAATATTGTTATATGACTGATCTGAAACCAATTTCAACGTTGCTGTTATCGTGCGCGCTAACGGCAGCCCTTACCTCATCGTATGCGCAACAGGCGCCAAAACCGGACGATCCGGAAATGAAAATTTACCGTGCGGTACCCACCAAGGTTAACGACCTGATACACACCAAGCTCGATGTTCGCTTTGATTATAAGAAGCGTTACCTGTACGGTAAAGAATGGGTTACCTTAAAACCTCACTTTTACCCAACCGACAGTTTAAGACTGGATGCCAAAGGCATGGATCTTAAAAATATATCCGTGGTGAAAAACGGTAAAAACATTCCTTTGAAATTTACTTACCAGGACAGCCTTTCGGTAGCTATCAAACTGGATAAGGTTTACCATAACAACGAAAATTATACCATTTACATTGATTACACCGCTAAGCCAAACGAATTAAAAGCCAAAGGCAGCGCTGCTATCAACGATGCTAAAGGTTTATATTTTATTAACCCCGATGGTACCGAAAAGGATAAACCAACCCAGATCTGGACACAAGGCGAAACCGAAAGCTCATCGGCCTGGTTCCCGACCATTGATAAGCCAAGCCAAAAAACTACCGAAGAGATCACCATGACTGTGCCTTCCAAGTACGTAACGTTATCCAACGGCAAACTGGTTTCGCAAAAAACCAATGCCGATGGTACCCGTACCGATTACTGGAAAATGGATCTGCCGCACTCTCCATATTTGTTCATGATGGCCGTGGGCGATTTCAAGATCTATAAAGACAAATGGCGCGATAAAGAGGTAAACTATTACCTGGAGCCCAAATACGCCCCTTACGCCAAAGAAATATTCGGGTTTACACCCGAGGCGATCGAGTTTTACTCCAAAACCCTGGGTGTTGATTATCCATGGAACAAATACGCTCAGATTGTAGTGCGCGATTATGTAAGTGGCGCTATGGAAAATACCACAGCTACTTTACATGGCGAGTACGTGCAAGGCACTCACCGTGAACTGCTCGATGCTTACTATAACGACGGCCGCAGCACTATTGTGCATGAACTTTTCCATCAATGGTTTGGTGATTATGTAACCGCCGAAAGCTGGAGCAACCTCACCGTAAACGAATCATTTGCCAACTTTAGCGAAACCCTTTGGGCCGAACATAAATACGGTAAGGATGCTGGCGACGAGCATAACCATAACCAGATGCTGGAGTATTTAAGATCGCCCGACGCTAAAAATAAGGATCTGGTACGCTTTCATTATGACGATAGGGAAGATGTTTTTGATGTAGTTACTTACCAAAAGGGCGGTCGTATTTTAAATATGCTGCGTAACTATCTGGGTGATGCCGCCTTTTTTAAAGGACTAAATATCTACCTCAAAACAAACGCTTTCAAAAACGGTGAGGCCCAGCAACTGCGCCTGGCCCTGGAAGAAGCCAGCGGGCTCGATCTGAACTGGTTCTTTAACCAGTGGTACTATGGTGCCGGTCACCCGGTATTAAGCATCAGCTACAAATGGGATGATGCCACCAAAACCCAAACCGTTTACCTGCAGCAAAACCAGGATGGACAAACCTTTAAATTACCCATGGCTATTGATATTTATGCCGGCGGTAAAAAAGAACGTCATAAAGTTTGGATGAATGACAAGGCCGATACCTTAACCTTCCACGTAGCTACCAAACCCGACCTGGTGAATGTGGATGGCGATAAAATTTTGCTGGCTAAAAAAACCGATAATAAAAGCATAGAGGAGTTCTCTTACCAGTACTTCAACGCCCCTTTATATATGGACAGATACGAAGCTATTGAAGCTGCCGCTGCCAATCAAAAGGAAAAAGCCAATCAAAAAATTATCATAGCCGCCTTAAAGGATAAATACTATGGCCTGCGTATCAAAGCCATCAAAGCATTAAACCTTACTAATGATGATATCCGTACCGCGGCACAACCTATATTAGCATCGCTGGCCCAAACCGATGATAATACGCTGGCCAAAGCAGCGGCTATCTCCGCTTTAGGCAAGCTTAATGCCTCCGGCAATGCAACGCTGTTTAAACAAGCCATCAACAGCGAATCATACGCGGTGCAGGGAGCGGCTTTAACAGCACTTAGCCAGGTAGATGCTCCTGAAGCTTTAAAACAGGCCAAAGCTCTTGAAAAAGACAACAAAGGCGCCTTAACAACTGCCATATTTAGCCTGTACGCTACAAAAGGAGGCGTTGCCGAATGGCCCTATGTATATGATACTTTTAAAAATGCTACGGTTAACAACAAGTTCACCAGCATAAGAGTATTTGCCGATCTGACCGGCAGAGTTGAAAAACCGGAATACGCCCAACAGGGTATTGCCGAACTTAAAGAGTTTGGTATTAAATACAAAATGTACGGTGCCGATAAGTTTGTAGCTACTTTAATGCAAACTATCAAAACACAACGTACACAGTTAAATGATACCGCATCAGCCACAGCTGCAGATAACGTAGCCAAGGAGCTTGGTGGAGATGCCAAATAATTTTCACCATTATTTAAACAAAAAGGCCGCTATTTATAGCGGCCTTTTTGTTTTATCCCTTCCACTCGTCATTGCGAGAAGGAACTACGTGTGTGTATTTTAGTGTACCAATGTACCTACAGCTTCGCCCTGGGCTATTTTCATAAAGTTGCCAGACTCATTCATGTCAAATACAATGATAGGTAGTTTATTTTCGCGGCAAAGGGTTATGGCGGTCATGTCCATCACATTAAGGCCTTTGTCATAAACTTCCTGGAAGGATATCTCGTCATAACGGGTAGCTGATGGATCCTTCTCCGGATCGGCGGTATAAATACCATCAACACGGGTACCTTTCAGTACCACATCGGCTTTAATTTCAATAGCGCGTAGCGAAGCGGCTGTATCGGTAGTGAAATAAGGATTACCGGTACCGGCGCCAAATATCACAATTTTGCCTACCTCTAAATGGTGCATAGCACGGCGGCGGATATAGGGCTCGCAGATCTGCTCCATTTTGATGGCAGATTGCAGGCGGGTTTCCACCCCGATACTTTCCAGCGCGTTTTGCAGTGCCATGCAGTTAATTACGGTGGCCAGCATACCCATATAATCGGCCTGGGCACGTTCCATACCCGATTTCTCGGCACTTAATCCCCTGAAAATATTACCGCCGCCAACAACAATCGCAATTTCAATACCTGCATCATATACGTTTTTAATGTCATGGGCATATTGCAATACCTGGTTGTTATCAATACCGTATTGTCTTGCGCCCATCAGCGATTCGCCCGAAAGCTTGAGTAAGATTCTTTTATACTTCATCTGGTGTGGTTTGTTATGAATAGAAATAGATGTAATAGGAATAGACAGAACTTGCTTGCGTTTATATCATGAATTGATAAAGCTCTGTTCATATAATGGGTAGTCCGGCAAAAATAAAGAATAAAAGCCAGTGTTAAAATTTTATGTTGTCTTTGTTAAAAAAATAGGCACTAATGTGCGCTAATTGAATCGAATTCCCTGAATTACTTTCTTAATTTGTGAATTTCGCAAAAATTCGCACTGATTCGTGCTTATTAAAATTCGGTTCAATTAGTGCTTTAATAGTTCTCCCTTCAGTATAGTATCCTTTACTTCATAATCAGCGTTAAAAACAACCAAATCGGCATCAAAGTTTTTCTCAATTTTACCTTTTTTGGCTTGTTTAGCTAATTGTGCCGGATATAGGGATGCCATATTTACCGCTTCGGCAAGGTCAATACCTACCTTTTTTACACAGTTTTCAACCGCTTTGAGCATGGTTAGGGTTGAGCCAGACAGTGTGCCATCGGGCATAGTATACCTGTCACCCCTTAATTCATGCTGATAAGCGCCCTCTTTTGTGCTGGTAACCGCATCGGTTATTAAAAAAAGCTTATCCCCCAGTTCGCGTTTGGCCAAACGGATCATAGCAAAATCAACATGGACGCCATCGGCTACCACACTGGTATACGGCCGCTCTTCAAAAATAGCGGGGATATAGCCCGGTTCGCGGTGGTGCATTTGCGGCATGGCGTTAAACAAGTGGGTTACGGCCTGCACCGGTTTGTTCAAAAATGATTTTCCTTCGGCATAAGTGGCATTGCTGTGGCCCGATGAAATAATAATGCCCTGGTTAAACAGGTAATCGATCACTTCCTGATCCTGCAACTCAGGCGCAATGGTGATCATCTTGATCACACCATCGGCACGTTCCAACCAGCTTTTCACTTCAGCGAGCGTAGCTTTCTTGATAAACTTTTCGGGATGCGCGCCGCGTTTCGCCGGGTTCAGGTATGGCCCCTCCAGGTGCAACCCCCAAAAAGCGCCTTTACTTTGTGTGCGATATATTTTGGCGGCATCGATACCTGCTTCCACAATATCATTGGTATTGGTACCAATGGTAGCAAACACACCAATGGTGCCCTGGTTTAACAGGTCGTTTTCCAATTGTGCCAACGCTTCAACGGTTGGTTTACCAGCAAACAGCTGTCCGCCGCTGCCATATATCTGCAGATCAATAAATCCCGGGGCCAAATAATAACCCTGTAGATCCTTCTTTACAGCATCCTGTGGGATGGCCGTATCGGCAATAACATCAATGATCTGTCCGCCGGATATTAAAACGGCCTTACCTTCGGTGATCTGACCGTCAGAAATCAATTTAAGATTGTGAAGCGCTGTTATCATGGTAATAATATTTATAACGTCGTTCTGTGTCCCTGTGCAGGGCGGATGTCATGCTGAGCCTGTCGAAGCATGGCGGGGCGGGCCTCTGCGCGCGATCCTTCGACAAGCTCCGGATGACAGGCCCAAATAATATTGCAAAAAAAATCCCCCTCGTTAATACGAGGGGGATAAAATATTTAAGCTCCTAAAGCTACTCGCTTAAAGGCGGTTACTGTTAAGCCTTTTTCAATAGTGCTCAGGAACTGAGCAACACTTTTTGAAGAGTCTTTTACAAACTCCTGGTTTAACAGGGTTGAGTCTTTATAGAATTTGTTCAATTTGCCGGCAGCAATTTTTTCAACCATTTCTTCTGGCTTGCCTTCTGCACGGATCACATCTTTAGCAATTTCAAGCTCACGCTCAATTACTGATGCATCTACACCGTCTTTATCAACTGCGATAGGGTTCATAGCAGCAATTTGCATCGCTACGTCTTTACCAGCCTCGTCAGCACCAGCCGGGTTAGCATTTAAAGCAACCAATACACCTAAACGGAAGTTACCGTGGATGTAAGCGATAATTTTTTCGCCGGTGATCACTTCATATTTAGATACACCAATTTTTTCACCAATTTTACCGGTTTTGTCAATAACAGCTTCACCAATAGTAGTGGTAGCCGCATCAACATCTATAGAAAGGGCATAAAGCTCTTCAATAGTTTTTGGTTGAGCTTCAACCGCTTTGTTTGCAATTTCGTTAGCAAAAGCGATAAACTCAGCATTTTTAGCCACGAAATCAGTTTCGCAGTTTAGTTCAATGATCACACCGGTTTTACCATCAGCAGAAGTGCGTGAAATAACAACACCTTCGTTTGATTCTCTGTCCTGACGGCTTGCTGCAACTTTAGCACCTTTTTTTCTTAAAAAATCGATAGCTGCTTCAAAATCACCGTTAGTTTCGGTTAATGCTTTTTTGCAATCCATCATACCGGCACCAGTTTGCTGGCGCAGTTTGTTTACGTCGGCTGCAGATATTTGTACTGTAGACATGTTTTTTGAATTTTAAGTTTTATGTTATCGGTTGTGAGTTTAGGCTCAAAATTAGTTGGCCTGTATAACCTGCAACTATTTTTAATATTAAAACTATGGACTGTAAATTGCAATTACAAGCATAAACTTATAATCCCGCAGCCCATAAAAGTTAAAAGTCGTAAGTATGAAGTCCAAAGTCTAAATACTTCAGACTCGCGACTTCGTACTTACGACTTCAATATTACTCTTCTGTTTCGGCAGCAGGAGCTTCGGTATCGGCATCAGCCACAACGTCTGCTACTTCAGCAGTTTTGCGTGCTCTTTTACCACCTTCAGCTCTGTCAGCTACTTCAGGAGCATCAGCTTTTGATTTAGCAGCTGCTGCTTCTTTTTCTGCTTCGTCTTCTTTTTCGCGTTTGCGCTCATCTAAACCTTCTTCGATAGCTTTGATGATAATGCTGGTGATCAATGAAATTGATTTGGTAGCATCATCATTCGCCGGGATCGGGAAGTCGATGTTTGAAGGATCAGAGTTGGTATCCACCATAGCAAATGTAGGGATGTTCAACTTTAATGCCTCAGAAACCGCGATGTGCTCTTTCTTAACGTCGATCAGGAATAATGCAGCAGGTAAACGGTTCAGATCAGAGATACCACCTAAAAGGGTTTCCAATTTGATACGCTCACGCTGAATCATCAGACGCTCTTTTTTAGAAAGGTTGCTGTAAGTACCGTCTTTAGTCAATTTATCGATGTTTGACATCTTTTTGATCGACTTACGTACGGTTGCAAAGTTAGTTAACATACCACCTAACCAACGCTCGGTGATGTATGGCATGTTTACGCTTTTTGCATAATCGGCAACGATATCTTTCGCTTGTTTCTTTGTAGCTACGAATAATACCTTACGGCCTGATTTTACAATTTGTTTTATAGCTGCAGCAGCTTCTTCAACCTTAGTTAAGGTTTTATTTAAATCGATAATGTGGATACCGTTGCGCTCCATGAAAATGTACTGTGACATTTTCGGATCCCATTTGCGGGTAAGGTGACCAAAGTGTACACCTGCATCCAGTAAATCCTGATATGTTGTTCTTGCCATTTTGTTGTCCTCCTTTGATTAACGTTTACTGAATTGGAATCTCTTACGTGCTTTCTTACGACCTGGTTTTTTACGCTCAACCATACGGTCGTCACGGGTCATAATACCTTTAGCGCGTAGTGAAGGTTTCTTTTCAGGATCAAGTTCAACAATGGCTTTCGCAATAGCTAAACGAACGGCTTCTGCCTGTCCTTTAATACCACCACCTGCAACATTTACTTTAACATCAAATTTTCCGGTTGAACCAGAAACCTCAGTGCTCTGAGTAACGATGTATTGTAATGGCAATGTTGGGAAGTACTCTTTGTAATCTTTACCGTTTACGATGATCGCACCATTTCCTTCTGAAAGGTAGATGCGGGCAACGGCTGTTTTTCTTCTGCCTGAAGTGTTAGTTGTTGGCATTTTTTTTCTCCTTTAAAAATAAAAAGTTAAATGGTTGTTGGGTTTTGTGCTGCATGAGGATGCTCAGAACCTGCATATACATACAGATTACCAAATAATGCTTTACCCAAACGATTTTTAGGTAACATACCACGCACCGCTTTTTCAATTACGCGTGTTGGATGTTTTGCCATTAACTCCTTAGGAGAAATGAAACGCTGACCACCTGGATAACCAGTGTAAGAAACATATTGCTTAGCGCTTAATTTGTTTCCGGTCAACTTTACCTTGTCTGCATTGATAACTATTACATTATCACCGCAGTCTACGTTCGGGGTGAAATCTGGCTTGGTTTTTCCACGAATGATCATTGCGATCTTTGTAGACAAGCGCCCCAAAATCTCGCCTTGTGCGTCAACAACAACCCATTGTTTGTTAACGGTTTTTTTGTTGGCTGAGACAGTTTTGTAACTTAACGTATTCACTTGCTTTAAATTAAATTGTTTAAACGTTTATTATACCCCGCATTTTCGGGACTGCAAAGATACAGCTATTTATGTTATTAACAAATGGTTTTGAGGAAAATATTGCAATGGAAATTAATGTATTGTCTGAACCTTGATCAACTCCGTTGAGGGCTACTCCGTTTTTAGCGGTGGGCGTATGGGGATGACTAACTTTTTCTGAAGATTGTATATTTACTATAGCATATTATTTTCAAGAGATCCTAATCTACAAAAAGAATACAAATAAATCGAAAATCCGAAATCCCAAATGAAAATATTGGCGCTGCCTGCGGCCCGGGCTATCTGCTCATACTGCACAGGCATTAGTCACCGGCCGGCATAGCAAGTTTTTGCTGAAGCGCAGGGCGATGTGCGAACGCAGTGGGGTAAAATAATTGCAGCCCTGGTTCTGCCCGATTTGCAGGGCAAAGGCCTGTAAGCGCAAGGAAGCATTTCTGCTGAAGCCTTTTTGGTTACTTTTGTGGCTACATACGGCGAAGCCTTCTTGAGTACCAAAAAAACAAACCACAACGAAAAACGTGACTGGCCCTCCCGCGGCCAAGAGCGGGTATACGCTTAGTAAAGCCGCCCTGTACAGCATAGAGATTGCTTCGTTCCTCACTTTTGGTAAGACGCTAAATATTCTTGATTACATTTATCGCTAATATTGTAATAAATGAAATGGATCACCCGTGAACGCCCGAAGATCGACCGCATCGCCTGTCCCTGGCTGATCAGGCGCTTTATTGACGCCGAAGCAGAGATCATTTTTGTGCCGTTTGACCAAGTATTGCTAAAGGCCAATGAGTTGGGCGCAACTCCTTTTGACCTCCCTCATGTGGAATACACCCATTACGAAGATCAATGTACTTTCGACTACTTTATTAAAAAGCACCAGCTTAAAGACGCGGCATTAAACAGGATAGCCGCTATTGTTAGGGGCGCGGATACTGACCGCCATGATTTTGCACCGCAATCTGCCGGGCTGGAAGCGATCTTTTCTGGTTTAGCTTACAATATTAAGAACGACCAGGAACTGCTGGAATTGGGGATGACCATTTATGATGGCTTGTACAGCTGGGCCAAACACCTGCACCAACTAAAACATACACAGGCAGGTCCGGTTGAGCAAATGCTGCTCGAAGTATTTAATAAGTATATCAAACAAAGCAAGTCTAAAAAAGCACCTGAATGGGCAAAAGAACTAAAAGAGATGATTCAGGATCAACTGGATACCAATATGACCCTGAGTCTGCAACAGCTATCTGATGAATTGGAGATCAACCCTGCCTACTTGTCCCGTGAGTTCTCCAAATATTTTAATAACCTTTCCTTTGGCGATTATATCCGTAAGCTGCGCATTGACAAAGCCAAAAGCTTAATGGATACCACTCATTATTCACTCACAGAGATTGCGTACCTCACCGGTTTTTCCGATCAGAGCCATTTTACCCGGATATTTAAAAAGCAGACCGGCGAAAACCCTTCCGTTTACAAAAGGAATAGTGGTAAAAGTAAAAAGGATACCAAATAGTCAAATCCATACAATTTAAAGATTTACCAAGTAGGTAGTATTGCATTTTAACCAATACACCTCATGGAAACAAACCAATACACCCGCAGGCAAGCTTTACAGGCCACCGCGGTTTTAGGAACAGCTTTACTATTGCCTGTTAGTTATGTTAATGCAGTTACGCCGCCACCGGGTAAAACCCCGCCTTTAACGGCCGATGAGATAGCAGCTGTTGATGCCGCTTTAGGCAAGAAAGGGAGCTATAAAGATACCGAGCAGGTTTATACCACACCATTGCCACGCAACGACCTCAAGATGAAGATCAAAGGTGAACCGATACCTATTCCCTTTGGTTTCGGCGGCTGGGTATCGTTCAAGAAAACCGCCGACGGCAAATCGGCGATGGTGATGAGCGACACGGTATTGCAAATGGAAGAAGTTAACCCGCTGATTTCTGCTGCCCATGCTAACGGTTTAGAGATAGCCGCTATCCATAACCACTTTTTTTACGAAGAACCACGCATCTTTTATATGCACATCCATGGCATCGGTACAGTAGCCGAGCTAGCGAAAAAGTACGCCGATACGATCAGGGATAGTAAATTATTCCCGGCTAACCAGCCCGCGCCAACTGCACCAGCTACCATTACCGGCAAAGAGAACTTTGACCTGCCGGCATTGGATGCCATTGTCAGGTACACGGGAACCGTAAACGGCCCCACTTACAAGTATACCATTGGCAGGGCCGACCTGAAGATTATGGCGATGGGTGTGGAAATGACCACCAACATCGGGTTGAACAGTTGGGCATCCTTTGCGGGCAGGCAGGATGATGCGCACATCGCGGGGGATATAGCCATGCTGCAAGGCGAAGTGAACAGCGTGATCAAAACACTGCGGGCGCATAACCTCGAAGTGGTAGCCGTGCATAATCACATGCTGGGCGATGATCCCCACATGATCTTCCTGCATTATTATGGCCGTGGTAATGCCACTACACTGGCACAGGGCTTTAGGGCGGCATTAGATGTGCTGGGCAAAAAAGATGGTGATATGGACAACATGAAGATGTAATGAAAGAACAGGCCATTAAACCGGGATATTCCTTATGGGATATTACTATTTATTTCCTGAAGCTGGGTACCTGGGGATTCGGCGGGCCGGTAGCTTTAGTTGGCTATATGCACCGTGATCTGGTAGAAGACAAAGGCTGGCTAACCGAAGAAGAATATAAAGAAGGATTAGCATTAGCGCAATTGGCGCCTGGCCCCTTAGCCGCGCAATTGGGCATTTATATCGGTTTTGTACATCATCGGCTGATCGGTGCCACATTAACCGGGCTGGCTTTTGTATTGCCATCCTTTATTATGGTTGTCTTATTAGGGATGGCTTACCAGTTGTATGGTGGTTTAGCCTGGATGCAGGCAGTTTTCTATGGCGTAGGGGCGGCTGTAATTGGTATTATTACCATGAGTGCCTATAAGCTAACCATTAAGTCCATCAGTAAATTTGAACCTGTGGCGATGAAATCTAAATGGCTGTTATGGTTATTTTATGTGACCGGAATAGCCGTTACGGCCATTACGGAACGCGAGGAGATCCTTTTATTCCTGGCTTGTGGTATTTTATATATGGCTATCAAAGCACCACCACAGTGGCTTAAAAAGCCCTCTGTTCTGCCGGTAGGCATATTGGTCGGTACGGGCTTCTGGAAATACGACGGCAAAAACTTGCAAGAGATCGCCTGGTTCTTCGCTAAAGCGGGGGCATTTGTTTTTGGCAGCGGCCTGGCTATTGTGCCTTTCCTGCATGGTGGCGTGGTCAAAGAGTTTGGCTGGCTGAACGAACACCAGTTTATAGACGCGGTTGCTGTGGCCATGATCACGCCGGGGCCGGTGGTAATTACTGTCGGCTTTATCGGCTATTTGGTGGCCGGGTTTCCAGGCGCCTGTGTGGCCGCTTTAGCTACATTTTTACCCTGCTATTTATTTACAGTTGCCCTTGCACCTTCATTTAAGAAGATTGCGAAGAATACCAGCATCAAAGCTTTTGTAGATGGTATCACGGCTGCCGTGATCGGCGCTTTGGTCGGCTCAGTTATTGTTATCGGCTTGCGTTCTATCATAGATATTCCAACCGCATTGATTGGCTTAGCTGCCGTTTTAGCCCTCATCTATATCAAAAAACTACAGGAACCTTATATCATCGGGCTCGCCGCGATCATCGGCATCCTGATCAAAACACTTTAATATGCCAAAACGCCTTACCACAACCTTATTATTATTGCTTTTTTTTAGAATGGGTTTCGCCCAGCAGCTCAACACTTATCCAAAAGTAACAGGTTATTTTAGTATCCTCAATCCAGTTGGCAGCTGGACAAAAAATGGGTTTTCCAGTAACTTCGGGAATGTTTATACCATAGGTTTTCCCTTTGGCGTCAATATTTTAAAGAGCGATCATTTCGGTGTCAGCTTTGAAGTTGCTCCAGCTATCCGCACGGAAAAGAATATATCAAAGGTGAACACTGTACTATTCCATCCTGGCGCCATGTTCCGTTTTAGGCATGGGTTTACCTTTATCGGACGAATGGCCTTTGAAACCAATGGGCGCTTTGGGATAACGCCCGTATTTAACCAGATTATTAAAAAGGGTAAGGTTGCCAGCTTTTTTATTTCCGTTCCGTTTCCGGTAAGGTTCGGCAATGATCAGCCAACATCAATCGGTACGGGATTACAATTGGGCGTTTCTTTTTAACTTTATTATCCAAGCTCGACACGGCGTTGGTTATTCTCCCTAAATTTTTGTATATCTATATAAATCAGCAGCCCGGTTAGCGTTGAATAAGCTATCCGGGCTGTTTTGTTATGAGTAAAGCTAATCTCAAAGTTGCTATTTCAGGAGAGATAGGTGTGGTTTAGGATGACATGTTAAAAAATTCATTCCCAGGATATTCCTTGTAATCCTACCGGCAAAAATAATCTTCACAACCGTTTTCTATAAACACGCATCGCAAAGAGATAAGCACAAAACATAATTGTAATGCACCATGCCAGGGCTACCCATATCTGGTTGCCTACCGGCTGATTATAAAGCAGTGCGCGGATGGTTTCAACTATTGGTGTCACCGGCTGGTGCTCGGCAAAGGCCTTAACACCCGCTGGCATCGATGTGGTGGGTACAAATGCAGAACTGATTAATGGCAGGAAATGGATAGGATAGGCGATTACTCCTGCACCATCCACCGATTTTGCGGATAGCCCGGCAATCGCCGCGATCCAGGTTAGCGTTAGTGTAAACAGAGCCAGTATTCCGGCTATAGCAAGCCACGATAGAAAACCTGCTGATGAACGAAACCCCATTAAAAGCGCTACGAGAATGATCACCACAAGCGAGATCGCATTGGATACAAGCGAGGTGAGCATGTGCCCCCACAGTGGAGCCGACCGTGCTATCGGCATGGAGTGAAAGCGCTCGAATATGCCCCGTTGCTTATCCAAAAACAGGCGGTAAGATACATAGCCTGCACTGTTTGCAATGGCAACCAGCAGTATGCCGGGCAACAGGTAATTCACATATTTATCCGTACCGGTTTTAATAGCACCACCTAATACGTAAACGAACAAAAGCATCATGGCGATAGGCATAATGGTAACCGTGATGATGGTGTCCAGGCTACGGAAAACATGACGCATAGAGCGGATGAGCATAACGCCCATGTCTATAAAAAAGTAGTTCTTCATCTTAATTGTTTCCATTTTATTTATCCTCCTTTTTATTACCAATGATTTTAAGAAATATGTCTTCCAGTGTCGGCTGTTTTTCAATGTATTCAACCTTTGCCGGTGGAAAAAGCTTTTTCAATTCGGCAAGGGTGCCACTTACAATAATCTCACCCTCGTGAAGAATGGCAATCCGGCTGGCAAGCTGTTCTGCCTCCTCCAAATATTGCGTAGTGAGGAATACCGTTGTACCACTGCCGGCCAGTTCCTTAATAATTTTCCAGACTTCAATACGTCCCTCGGGGTCAAGACCGGTGGTTGGCTCATCCAGGAAAATAATTTGTGGGTTCCCAATTAAACTCATGGCGATATCGAGCCTGCGGCGCATACCGCCAGAATAAGTGGAAGCCCTCCGATCAGCCGCATCACTTAAACCGAAACGTTGCAGCAGATCATCAGTTACCTCGCGCGGCTGGCTTAGATGTCGTAACCGGGCAATCATGACCAGGTTTTCCCGGCCGGTCAAAACTTCATCCACCGCGGCGAATTGCCCTGTCAGGCTGATCGATTGCCGCACGTTGGCGGGCATTGAAGCTACATCAAATCCATTTACGGTAACCTGCCCGCCATCTTTCTTCAGCAGTGTGGTTAGGATCTTAACAATGGTGGTTTTTCCTGCACCGTTGGTGCCAAGCAAGGCAAAAATATTGCCCTTTTCCACCTCAAAATCTACATTTTTCAGGACATGGAGCTGCCTATAGGACTTTTGCAGCCCTTTCACTCGAATTGCATTCTGCATATGATTCTCTTTTAAATAAATGTGACTTTTGACAGATCAGCCCCCAGCCCTTTGAGTGTGGCGTAGGTCAATTTATCCATCATTGCATCGTCGAAACGGATGGTTTTTATTGCACGGTAATATCTGTTGGTGAGTGCGTATGGCGACCGAAACGACACACAATTTAACGTCGCGCCATTAAAACTGACGTCGGTTAACGCGGAATTGTGGAATTTAACACCGGTAAAAACTTGTTTATCAAAACACAACCCGCTTAAATCGGAGTAATTAAAATCTACCCCATCAAAAACACAATTTTCGAATATTGTTTGCCTCAGGTCTGTCTTGGTTAACTTTACATCAATCAATTTAGCATTGCTAAATTTCGCACCGGTTAATGCCGATCTGCTGAATTCTGTTCGCACCAGGATAGCCTTGTTAAAGCGAGCCTCCGTAAGGTCGCTTACAGATAATGTACAAACCGTCAGATTCGCCTCTTCAAAATTGGCTGCACGTATATCGCTACCGCTAAACGAGCTGCCGGTCAAATCAGCTTTTGTAAAGTCAGAACCACGCAGCGCGCTCCCATTAAATTTGCTTTTATGCGCTTTAACACCCGCAAAGTCACTCTTTACTAAATCGCTCCCACTAAAATTTGTCAGCAATTGTAGTTCCCCAGGGTCTGATGGGTCAGCTATCTCTTGTTTTGTTTGATCTACATCACCGTTAGCGGCTACCTTATAAAGTCTTACATCTTCTGGAGGTTGCTGATTTTCTGAAAAATAGTTAAGATCAACGCCCAGGATTTTTGCCAGTTGATTTAGAGTTATAACATCTGGCAGCGACTCTCCGCGTTCCCATTTGCCAACCGCTTGCGCACTTACAAATACATGTGCGGCAAGGCCGGCTTGCGACATGTTGATTTTCTTTCGTGCCACTGCAATTTTGTTACCTATCATTTTTGTGTCCATATACTAATCTTTTGTTTTAGTCTTTCGACATAGCAAAGGTAATCAGCATCTTAGCCAGATTTTGCACAAATCCAGATCATATTAGTTGTAAACCCGCTACTTATGGTTGCTTTTCAGCAACCATAAGTAGTATATAACGCATTCAAATGTTTCGGCTTACAAATTGAACAAAATCACACCGAATACCTTACTTATTGGACATCGAAACAAGTTTGGCATAAGATTGGCCATTCTCCCAAAATTTTCGTATCTTTATATCAATACCGGCCCGGTTAGCGTTCTACAAGCTAACCGGGCTGTTTTGTTAAGATCAAAACAAGGCCCCAAATTAGCCAATGCCAACACAGCTCATTGATAATCAGAAAATTAATACTTTTTAAAGTTTCAAAAACACGCAAAAATCATGTTGGAATTTTGTTAAAAAATGTTAAAATCGATGTTTTTAAAACATTTATTGAGGCAAAACAGGCCGTTTTTGGTCAAAATTTGTTAAAATTCAAGGTTTAAAAAGTTTTAACGGCTACTGTTTCTTAAAATTTAACAATCAATTATCGGGGTAGTATTTAAATCGTAACCAGATAATTCTATATTAGCTCAACTCTAAATAATTAAACTGATTGACCCCGTCTGTTTACCGCTATGCGCTTATGTTATGCCTGCTGCTCCTGAGCGCGAACATCCTGTTGGCGCAAAAGAGTACTGTCACAGTCGATTCACTGGAAAACCAGCGGGATGCCAATGGCATTTTGAGTTCATTCTTCAGTGGTAAGCCCTCCAAAGTAGATACCGGTAAAAAAAAGAAGCCATCCACCTGGTCGGTATTACCATCAGCAGCCTATAATCCCAGCGTGGGTTTTGCTATAGGGGCTATTACATCGGGCGGCAAGTATTTTGGCAACCCCGAAAATACTACCATGTCGGTAATTAACGCGGGGGCATATATCTCTACCAATAAGCTCTCTACGTTTGAGTTCAAGCACAACGCGTTCTCGTCCGAAAACAGGTGGAACCTGCAGGGGGTGATGCAAATTGGTAAAACTATAGCAAAAGATAATGGCCTGGGTACTGGCCGCCGCAGCTTTGGCGAGGGCGATTTTCATATGGGCGGCCAGCATTACGAAAACAATCCCGATGAATACCCCGTGCGGTATACCTATATCAAGATCAATGAGCGCATATACCGCAAACTGGCCAACCATATTTATGCGGGAGCGGGGCTCAGTTTTAACTTTTACAGTCATATTGACGACGACCGAAAAAACATCCCGATAACAGCCACCCATAACTTTCGGTACAGTATTAAAAACGGCTATTCGCCGGACGCTTATGCGGCCAATGGTGTATTGGTAAACTTTCAGTTTAATAACCGCGATCAGCCCAACCGGCCATTCCGGGGTATTTATGCCGATATTATTTTAAAAGAAAATGAAACCTGGCTCGGCAGCGATCGTAAAGCCCTGCAACTTAGGGTTGAATTCAGGAAATACTGGAGCCTGTCTGACAGTAACCCCGAGAAAGTTTTGGCTTTCTGGCATTGGGCCAATTACCTGCTTAGCGGCTCCCTCCCTTACCTTGATCTGCCTGGTACGGGCAGCGATGCTTATGGCCGTATCGGAAGGGCATTTATTATTGGCCGCTTTAAAGGCATGTCTTTTGTGTATAATGAAGCCGAATACCGCTTCCCGATAACCACCAACAAACTCCTAAGCGGTGTTACTTTTGTCAATATCGAATCGGCCAATAATCAGCGTAATATTAAATTGCTCCGATACTGGGAACCAGGAGCAGGGGTAGGGCTACGTTTGCTGTTCAACAAATATACCCGCTCTAACCTCTGTATTGATTATGGCCGGGGCAGCTATGGCTCGAGCGGCTTCTTTTTGGGGCTAAATGAAGTATTTTAATATAAAGGCCCCAAACAGGGCCATCAATTTTACGATACAGATACCTGGTAAAACAAAAGAGGCGCAAAATTTGCGCCTCTTTTGGGGAATATTTTAGCTATTGCTTAGTCTTGGTAAAGTGTAGCCAAACCGCCATCATGATGATGAACCGGTGGAGTTGTAAATCTTGAGCCTTTGGTAAATGCACCAAAAATCACCAGTAAGCCACCCATAATAACCTGTGGCCAAAATGTTATGTGAGCATAATCATATATCCATGGTGAACAAAACAGGAATGAGCCACCAAATACATCCAGGAAAAAATGCATCTGTAAAGGGAATTGTTTGATAAAACCAAACTGGTGGTTGCTAAAAATAGCCATGATCAATTGGAACCATCCTAAGATCATAGGTAACAATAAAGCAGCTCCTATTTTATGACCTCCAAAACCAAATAACCATGGCGAAGTCAATAATACTATAGCGATCACGTAGTTAAAAGTCGCATAAAGTGTTGGTGAAATAAAACTTTTCATTTTAAACGAATTGTATAATTTATCTGTATAAATATATGTGTATCAAAAATCGTGTCAAAGCTAAACAATTATACAGGCATTTGGTACTAAAATGTGCATAATATAAAAAGCTATAATCAATTTAAATAAGCTACCTTTAACTGGTTGCCCTAAAAACGCTCAAAGATATACCGTTTTTAAATTAATGCAATCATTTTCTTCTCTAAACCGGACATCAACTGAATTGATCCGGAAAATACCAACGTGAACAGCACTTAATAACAGATGTAAATATCAGCATCCTGTTATAACTAAACATTAAAAAAATATAAAGCTATGAGCAAAGACAAGCAAGCCGTTAAGGAAAAAAAGAAGCCCGCAGCCGAGGGCAGCAAAAAAGCACCATCGGAATACCAATCTGGTAAAAAGGATGCTGTGAAACCAATAGTTGAGGCAGGTAAAAAGAAAAAGTAACCCACTTAAACACAAAAGCCTTTCATATTCAACTATGAAAGGCTTTTGCTTTTGGTTTAGGCTTTATCAATTATTTTTCGGCTGTTCGGATTTATCTTTCTGCTTTTTTAAAGTGACCAGGATGACTCCGTTTGCACCTCTTTTTCCATAAAGTGATGTGGCAGTTGCATCTTTTAATACAGCTACACTTTCGATGGTGCTAGGAATTATGTACTCCATATCAGATTTATCAACCACTTTGCCATCTAATACATATAAAGGATCAGCCTGCAGGACATTCTTGTCACGAAAAGTAATAACTAAAGGATTGCTAAGTGTTTTATTTGTGCTTTGAGCAATAATATTAACTTCATTTTTATTCTGAATTACTCCTGTTGCTCCCAATTTATCCGACCCCGGCTTGCCCGATTTATCATTGTCTAAGGTAAAACTGATCGGAACAGAATACTGAACCCGTACGGCCCTGCCGTTTTGTATACCCGGTTTCCATTTAGGTGATATGTCCAATACCCGTACCGCTTCTGCATCTATAGCTTCGCTAAGGCCACGGGTAACTTTGATATTTGATAGCGAACCGTCAGCCTCAACAATAAAGGTGGCAATAACCCGACCTTTGATGCCTTTTTCACGATCGGCCTTAGGATATTTGACATTATCCCCCAGGAATTTCCCAAAAGCCTCCAGGCCACCCGGAAATTCGGGTACTTGTTCAACGGAAGTAAACACCTGCCCGGTTTGGTCGCTTTTGGGCTTATCATCAGATACTAAAGCAAAACTGATAGGAACAGAATACTGAACCCTTACCTTTTTGCCTTTTTCAATACCAGGAATCCACTTAGGTGAATTTTTCAGTACCCTAAGCGCCTCGGCATCTATCGTTTTACTAACGCCTCTTGTTACTTTTAATCCGGATAGGGCGCCATCTTTTTCGACCACAAAAGTTATAATAACCCTGCCTTGTACATTGTTTTCACGATCAACTTTAGGATATTTGATGGCCTTACCTAAGTATGCACCAAATTTTTCAAGTCCTCCCGGAAACTCGGGCACTTTTTCAACCGAGGTATATACCTGGTTCTTTTTCCGGACGGTATCTATCTCAATTTCGCGAGCAACATGCGCGCTTTCCTTCTTTTCTAAGGCTTTATCTTCACGCAAAACATCCGCTAAAAGCACAGGCGCGGCCGGCGTGGTAAATAATTGGTGAGCGCTTCTATTGATAACGGAAACCGGTTTGCTATTGTTGATGGTTGCTGATGATAAAATAAGCATCAGTATAAACAAAGGAGCAGAAAGACCGTATTTAATGAGCGATATACGTTGTGATTTATTTTTTTGTAACATGATAATACGCTGTTTTAATAAACTGTGATTAAAAAATGGATTAACCAGCTGATGTGCCGGCGATTCAAATGTTTGGCTCAGCAGTAATAAGGCGTATTCGGCTTTGTTGGTGCCAGCTTGTACAGCCTGCCTGTCGGCAATGTATTCATGAATGTGTTTAATAGCAAAACGGTACATATATACTACCGGATTAAACCAGTTAACAATCATAACCAGTTCAATCAGCATTACATCGGCCGAGTGCCATTGCTGCGCATGAACCTGCTCATGAGCCTCAATGATGGTGTTATTTGAACTCGCTTCATCCAGCCGTACCATACCAAAAAAAGAGTAAGCGGCAGTTGCCTGCGGTTGGTTGATCACCCTTTTTAATTTGATAAGCTGCCAGATGAGCCTTACCGATAAAAACAAAATACCAGCGCCATATAAAACGGCCAGTATCTGACCAATACTAATATGACTGGCGGCAACAGGTTTAAAACTGTAAATGATTACCGGACTGCTGTATATCGTATATTTTACCTGTTGCGTGATGAACAGATTTTGCACCCAATCTGCCTGGATCATTGGTATAAAGAACGATAGTAACGCGGCCGTTACCAGGTAGATGCGGTTAAGCTGAAAAAAGGTCTCTTTCCGCAACAGTAAAACATAAAATACATAAAACAATACCAGGTAAATATTTACCAGTAATAAATATTGCCACCAGCTCATAACTATTGGTCTTTAAGTTTTTCAATCAGTTTCATAATGGCATCAGCCTCCTTCAGGTCTATTTTTTCCTTTTTTACAAAAAAGGATAACATCCGGTTCACCGAGTTATCAAAGTAGCCACTTAATAACTTATCGGCAGCAAAGTTCTGGTACTGATCTTTGCTTACTATGGGATGATACTGATGGCTTTTACCAAATGCCTCGTGCCCTACAAAACCTTTTGTTTCCAATATCCTGATAATGGTAGACACCGTATTATAAGCGGGTTTGGGTTCGGGCAGTTGATCGATCACATCTTTTACATACCCTTTTTCCAATTGCCATAATACCTGCATAATTTGTTCTTCGGCGCGCGTTAATTCTTTAATTTCCATAGTACATTGTGTAAATTTTCTTGATGCATTAACCAACACTGCATCAAATTATCCAATTGGTTAATCTAAGTTAGATACTATAAACGAAAATAACAACTAAAGTTTTAGTTTTTATTTTTCATCAGAGTAAATTGTTTTTTTAAGGTGATGAAGCTATCATGAGTCGTTTTATACATTCCGGTTGCAGAGCTTTAGCTCATGATGGTTTTATCCGCTTTATTGTGCATCTTCGTTAGTAATTTCATACCTATTATAAATGAATATAACTTTTCATGGCGCCGCCCGTAACGTTACCGGTAGCAAGCACCTGATCCGGCTTAAGGACGAAACATCCATTTTATTGGATTGCGGTATGTTCCAGGGTATGGGTGAGCATTCTGAAGACCTTAATGAACATTTTGGATTCAACCCTAAAAAGGTCGATTACCTGATACTCTCACATGCGCATATTGATCATTGTGGGCTGATCCCACGCCTGGTAGCCGAAGGTTTTGATGGCCCCATCTTTTGTACATCGGCAACAATGGATCTGGCCAGGATACTGTTGCTTGATTCGGCTCATATACAAATGCAGGATGTAGCCTATAGTAATAAGCACCGTGCCCGGAAAGGTCAGCCGCTATTAGAGCCGTTGTATACAGATGAGCAGGCGATGGCAGCCCTGCGTTTGTTTAAAATTGTAGAGTATCATGAAGAGTACGAAATAACTCCTCGGGTAAAACTCACCTTTACGGATGCCGGGCATATTTTGGGCAGTGCCGCAGTTCATTTATCTATACTGGAAGATGGCAAGATCACTCATATTACCTTTAGCGGCGATGTTGGCCGTTATGACGATTTGCTGTTGAATGACCCGGAAACATTTGAACAGGCCGATTATATTTTGCTGGAATCTACCTATGGCGACTCGCTTCATAAAGAACAGGGGCCGATTGAAGATGCTTTACTGGATATTATCAGACAAACCTGCGAGATCAAAAAAGGGAAAGTGATCATTCCGGCATTTAGTGTTGGTCGTACCCAGGAATTATTGTATGCCTTAAATGCACTGGAACTACGAGGTGTGTTACCCGATGTAAATTATTATGTAGATAGCCCGCTATCACAAAAAGCAACCGAGGTGCTTATGAACCACCCCGAAGTATATAACAAGGGTGTTAAGGAAGTTCTGAAAGTAGATGCCAATCCTTTTGGGTTTAAGGGCCTACGGTTTGTACAATCGACCGAAGAATCAAAAGCATTGAATAACGACCAGCGCCCCTGTGTTATCATCTCCTCATCGGGCATGGCCGAGGCTGGCCGGGTAAAACACCACATTAAAAACAATATCAATAGCTATAAAAACACTATCTTGATGGTAGGCTACTGCGAACCGAACTCCCTGGGCGGACACTTACTCAATGGCGACCATGAAGTACATATTTACGGTGAATTATATGAGGTAAAAGCCGAGGTAAGGTCGATCAAATCTATGAGCGCCCACGGCGATTATGACGACCTGCTCCATTTTCTGGCTTGCCAGGACGCCGAAAAAGTTAAAAAGATATTTCTGGTACATGGCGAGTATGAAGTGCAGCAGCACTTTAGTACCAAACTAAAAGAGGCGGGATTTAAGAATGTTGAGATCCCTTACCAGCACTTGAAAGTAGAACTGGAATAGTGCAAATAATCCAAATTGTAATTCTGAGCGGAGCGAAGAATCTATCCGCTACCAGATCATGGGGAAGATTAGATTCTTCGCTCCGCTCAGAATGACAAAATTTATATTTTAATTAGCTGGCTGCACTTTCGGCAATACTTTTCTCGGTATCATTTCGGTACGCTCCGAAGTGTTATATACAAAAGACGCAACAATAGTAGCAGCTTGTTTCAGATCGTCTTCGATCAACCTGTCATAAGTATCCTGGTTGCTGTGGTGCGTACGTGAACCATAGTCAATAGCATCCTGGATGAACTGAAATCCGGGAATACCTACGGCATCAAACGAAAGGTGATCCGTTCCACCGGTGTTTCGGATAGTTAGGGTTGTAGCACCAAGGTCTTTAAAAGGCTCAAGCCAGGTTTTAAATATTGGCCCGGCTGCTGAGTCGCCCTGCAGGTAGATGCCCCGTATTTTTCCCGTACCATTGTCCAGGTTATAGTAAGCCGATAATTTGGCCTGTTCTGGTTTCAATTGCATCGTTTTAGGATCGCCAAAGTGGTTCAGTACATATCCGCGTGAACCAAACAAACCTTGTTCTTCCGAGCTCCACAATGCTATGCGTATAGTTCGCTTTGGTTTAAAATTGATGGCTTTTAAAATACGCATAGTTTCCATCATTACCGCGCTGCCTGCCGCGTTATCTGTAGCGCCGGTAGCTGCATGCCATGAATCCAGGTGACCACCTATCATGACCACTTGTTCTTTTAATTTTTTATCGGTACCCGGAATTTCGGCTACCACATCATAACCCTGCAGGTCGTCGGTTAAAAACTGGGTTTTGATATCAGCTTCCAGCTCAACTTTCTGACCTGCCTTTGCCAGGCGTAAAATACGCTGATAATCTTCACTGCTGGTTTCCAGCTCGGGTGATACAGCTTTCGCGGTATCGGCATATGACGCGCCATTGGTGGTAAATACGGTACCATCGGTGCCACGCGCCTGGCTTAGTATCAGCGCGGCTTTCTGGTCATGTATAAATGTTCTTAAAGTAGTCTGGAACGCTCGTAGCTTACGCATAGCGGCAAATTGCGCCGAGTTGGCATCGGGTTGCCTGCGCCCGGCGGCTGGCTGCGCGGTAGCATTGGCCATTTCGGCAAGCTCCTCATCGGTATAACGGGCGGCATCTACTTTAAAGCTGCGTTCAACAAGCGGCTTGGTATCAAATATAACCACCTTGCCCTGTAGCTTACCTTTATATTGATCTAACTCGGCAGCCGAATCGGCTTTTACCACTACCACATCTCCTTTGATCAAACCGCCGGTACCCGGTGTCCAGGCTTTAGGAATGGCGATAATGGCGTGATAGTAAGGCAAAGTAATAGCGGCATAGTTTTTTTGAACTTCCCAGCCTTTACCAAATTTGCCCCAGGCCTCCAGCTTGGCGTTGGCCAGGCCCCACGTTTTCAATTGATTAACAGCCCAATTTTGAGCGCGGCGCAAACCCGGCGAATTAGCCAGACGCGGGCCCGAAACATCTGTGAGATAAAACGCGGTCTCCATTACTTTGGAGTGGTTTAAACCTTCCTCGCGGATCTTCTGAACAATGGCCGGATCAACGGTTTCCTGTGCGAATACAGGTAAGGTAATGCCTGCAGAAATGAGGCATGAAAAAAGTAGTTTTAATTTCATGAATAATAAATTATGTGATCAGTCAATAACAAATCTATTTATTAATCATCAGAAAATGCAGCAATCCGCTCTTAACAAATTTGTTACAAGCAATAGCCAGAGTACAGTTTTCAAAATAATGTCTGGGAAGGCGGGCTATTTTATTAAAAAAGTGGGTTTACATGGTTTACACTTTTCAGGGCTTGCATTTTTATATTTAATTTAAAATCAAATAATTAACTTCAATTTACTGCCAAATATTAGGTTTTTATGTAAACCCACTTTTGGCGTCTGAAACGAGCCTTGAGACGCCCAAAGTTCGGCAATTGGCTACCCCGAACAGATTTGGATATATTTGATCATATTTGAGTTATACCTTAAACTCATACCAAGATTTCCATGAACTTAAAGTTATTCCTGCTGTTAATATTTTCCTCCGTTGGGATTTGCCCTGTTTTTGCTCAATCTAAAACCCCATCATCTGTAACTATTGGCAAAATACCGGAAGCAAGATTTTCATTCACTAAAAACTGGGGCTATAAATGGAATATAATAAAACATAATGACGGGAAATTTGAAAACATAGATGGGAAGCAAATACTACCGGGTGATACTGCCCACCTCTATTATACAGCCAACTGTCAAACAAATGTTCAGGGTGGCTATAGCTTAAATTACTGTAACGCTACAAAAAAGGAAGGAATAATAACGTTGATCTTTACGGGCGGACAACCCGCATATGGCAGCGAGTATAAAGTATCATTGAAGAATAATCAAATATATCTTGATCCCGATATTGTTTATGAAGATGTTATTGAAAATGCTTCCCTAACCTATAAAATCACCAAAAGCAAACTGATCTTCAATCAAAAAAATTATAAAACAGCGAAGGCTCTCAGCGGCTATATTAATATAGAATTTCAGGAGATCGCATCTTTACCCAAAAGAAAACCGGTGATCCTTCAGTACCATTTGCGTGGATACTTTAAGACACCGGTAAAATCCGAATAATTAAACTATGATTTAGCTGCTATTTAATTGATCAGCAGCTTATATCCTCTGCCATGTACGTTGATGATCTCCACACTCGGATCGTCTTTTAAATACTTGCGTATTTTGCTTAAAAACACATCCATACTACGGCCGTTAAAGTAATTATCATCATGCCAGATGTTCAGCAAAGCTTCTTCGCGGGTAAGTACTTCATTTTTACGCATGCACAGCAAGCGAAGGAGTTCACCTTCCTTGGTTGATAATTTTTGGTGGTGATCGCCAATGGTGATCGTTTGCAGGGTAAAATCAAATGTATACTTGCCAATTTTAAATGAGGTTTGCTTTTCTTCCTCCTTCTTCTCCGTATTCTCGGTTCTCTTCAGCATGGCGTTAATACGCAGCAGAAGTTCCTCAATACGGAAGGGTTTGGTAATATAATCATCACCACCCAGGTTAAACGCCTGCATTTTATCCTCAATCATGCCTTTGGCTGTCGCGAAAATAATGGGTACATGCGGGTTTATCTTCCTGATCTCCTTACCCAGTGTAAAGCCATCTTTTTTAGGCATCATCACATCCAATATCAGCAGGTCATATACCTGTTTGGTAAAGGCGCGCAGGCCTTCTTCGCCATCTTTACACAAAACAACATCAAATTTGCCTTTTAACTGCAGATAATCCTGTAGTAACAGACCCAGATTGTTATCATCTTCAACCAGTAGTATTTTTTTCATTTGCTTTTTTTAGTCCGGATTTTGATAAGTCGGAAAATCCGGAAGATTATTTTTTATTTAAAACCCAAGCCTTAGATTCGACATGTTTTTGCTTTTCCGACTTATCGGATTTCTCTACACACTTATACCAACGCAAATTTAAGTTCAAACTCAGAGCCTTTATCCTTTTCAGATTTTACACTGATGGTGCCGTTCAATCTTTTTACAATAGTATTCACATAGCTTAAGCCTAAGCCAAAACCCTTCACATCATGCAAATTTCCGGTAGGGATGCGATAAAACTGCTCAAATATCTTTGTTTGCTGATCACGGCTCATACCTATGCCTTTATCGGCAACCTGGATAAGTACCTGCCCGTTTTTAACCAATGTGGTTATAGTGATATCGGGCGTGTCTGCACTATATTTTATAGCATTGTCAATCAGGTTATACAGCACGTTTGAAAAATGCAGTTCATCAGCTATGATGGTTGTATTTTCATCTGTAAGATCAAGCGAGGTTTTGGCATTACACTTATGCAGTTTAAGGGCCATGCTATCCAATACCACCGTTACCATATCATTCACATCCAGGGGCTTTTTATCCAGCTTAAAATCGTTCTTTTCAATACGCGCTATATTAAGTACCCGTTCAATGTGGCTACCCAGGCGGGCGTTTTCTTCAAAAATAATATTGGCCAAACGAGACACCCTGCTTTTATCTTCAGAGATCTCCGCATCCTTTAAAGCCTCACTGGCTATCATGATGGTGGATACCGGGGTTTTAAATTCGTGGGTCATATTATTGATAAAGTCGATCTTCATTTCCGAAACTTTTTTCTGTTTAAGTATCGAGAAGATGGTGTAACCAAAGCAAAATATCAGTACCACTAATAGTCCGGCGGTAGTACCCATGGTAGCCGTCATGTTGCGCAATATCAATGAATTTTTTTGCGGAAAAGTAAGTCTGATCTTGCCCGGATCGTTGATCACATCTTTACTAAAAATGGGCGTTTGATAAGTGTTGGCGGCAATAAAAACCGGCTTGTTACCATCATTATCTGTAGCACTCGAAAATATGAGCGAATCGTTGCTGGCGGTTAGCACTTCATAGCTAAAAGGCAAAGGGATGCCTTTATTATGCAGTTCAAAGCGCAGCAGTGAATCTATCCAGAAAGGATTTACACGTTTATTTAAGGGCTCGCCTGTTTTTCGGTATTCTTCGGCAAGGTTCTCGATAACAGTAGTTTTACCGCTGTTGATATTTTGCAGCGAATCTGTTTCCAGCATTTTCTTGATCTGGGCAACCTGGCGTTCCTTTTGCTTACGGATCTGTTCACGTTGCCATAAAGGATTGATACGGGGTAACGAGATCAGCTGTTTTCCAAACTGCGGATCGATATATACATATCTCAGGGTATCATATTTATGCAGTTTTCTGGCGCGCACAGCTCCGCTGATGCGGGTACGTACTATTTGAGGGGTAAAACGGCCATGAACCACGCCAAATTCATCTGTATATTCCTCTACCTTTACCTGAAAATCTACCGTACCTTCCTGCTGCAACAGATTGGCCAGTTCATCATCCATTTTGTTGTGCATGATCATCCGCTCCAAACTATCGCGCAAAAGAGCGATCTTTTTTTCGCGCAGGCTCTGTTTTTTTCTTTTAGGCAGATACAGTTTATTGGCATCGCTTTTTACCACCCGTATCCCGGTATTGTCGCTGCTGGCATTGGCAACATTTTTTTGGGCTTTGTTATTTAAAAAGTTAAGCGCATCCTGTTTGCTCACTTTTGACACCACATTGTTAAGCGCCTCATTTACCGAGCGATCAAACAATTCTGATTGCATCTGGTATGATTGCCGCAAAAAGTATAATTGCATGGCCATTACACCCAGCAGTGCAAAACCCATTAACCCAATTATTAAACCGATGCTTCTTTTCTTCATTTGTTAACAAGCAAAATTATTTTAAAATAACCGTACCACAGCCCCTTTTAACAAATTTTAACAATTAGCTGCCGGCAATAACCTTTTGACCTATAACATTTTGGCTATCATTGATTCATAAACAAACCATATTATACAATATACAAAAATGCAATGAGAAGTGCATACTGGCCGATGGGTGTAGCGCAAATAACAAAACAAAAAAGCCCCTTAAAAGGGGCCTTTCAAAATTGACAATATCTTATCGCACAGCGAAATTAGAACGGCAGATCATCATCATCGGCTGATGAAGCGATATCTGGCGATGGTGCAGCGTACTCTGGTGTTGTGGCACTGCCGGCACCTGCCGCCAATGCATTAACACGCCATAATTGTAATGAATTGAAATAGCTTTTTTTACCTGTTTTGTCAGTCCACGGGCGACCTTTCAGGTTAAAGAATACTTCCACATCGTCACCTACTTTAACAGCGTCAAGCAGGGCGCAACGGTCCTGTATAGCTTCAAACTTTAAATATTCAGGATATTGAGGGTTCTCAATATATTCAAGTATTAGTTCGCGTTTTTTAAGTGATTCAGTAACCTGCACTGTTGGCGACACTTCATATACCTTACCTTTAACTTCCATAATAATCTTCTCAAAAAAATTTAAAATGTAAAGTTAATAGATAAGAAATTAAAATAGGGTGTTTTTAATTTATAAATTCGCAAAATAAATATGCAAGTTTTCCACACCGAGAGTAAAATCGTCATTACATGCAATAAAAGGCTGTCGCCTTATCTGCAGCAGGAAGTTGAGTCCCTGGGTTTTACACCAACCCGTGTTTTTCAGACCGGCGTTGAGCTTAAAGGTACCATAACCGATACCATCGCCCTTAATCTTAACCTGCGCTGCGCCAGCCAGGTACTTTATCTGCTCAAAAGCTTTAAAGCCGATGATCCGGCACAGCTTTACAATGAGTTGGTGACCATTGAGTGGGAAAAACTGATTGATTTTGCCGGCTATTTCTCGGTATCATCAAACGTAAATAACGAACACATCCTTACCCCGCTGTTTGCCAACGTAAAAGTTAAGGACGCCATCGCCGACAGGATAAAATCCATCAAAGGCATACGCCCCAACTCGGGCGCCGAAGCCAATAAAACACTGATACACCTGTACTGGCAGGATAGCGACGCCGATATTTTTATTGATACATCGGGCGAAACACTGGCCAAGCATAGCTATCGCAAAATACCGGGCAAAGCGCCTATGCTGGAAGCTTTGGCTGCATCAACCGTAATGGCTACCCGCTGGGACAGGAAAAGCACTTTTATTAACCCCATGTGCGGATCCGGCACACTGGCTATTGAAGCGGCCCTGCTGGCAACCGATAAATGCCCGGGCCTGTTCAGGATGAACTATGGTTTTATGCATATTTTAGGATATGACGAAACCGTATTTTTTACCGAACGCCGTAAATTAAAGGATAAGGCAAAAAAGGAAACCGGTTTTAAGATCATCGCGACAGATCTATCTGCCGATGCGGTGGACATTGCCCAAAAAAACGCGAAAACCGCGGGTGTAGACCATTTGATAGATTTTAGCGTTTGTGATTTTGCAGACACCGAAGTACCCGAGGATGCCGGCATCGTGATGTTTAACCCCGAATACGGCGAGCGCCTGGGTACACATTCCAAACTGGAGGCTACTTATGCACGCATGGGCGATTTCATGAAAAAGAAATGCCTGGGTTACCGGGGTTATATTTTTACGGGCAATCCCGATCTGGCTAAAAAGATCGGTCTTCGCCCATCGCGCAGAATTGAATTTTACAATGGCAAACTGGATTGCCGCTTACTGGAATATGAGCTGTATGAAGGCAGCAAAAGAGAACCAAAAGAAGTATAAATGAAAAAGATCATATTATTATCGGCTGCTATTTTACTATCAGCTTATTGCCACGCACAAACCGAACTGGCATTTCCGTTTCAGGGCGGAGGTGCCGTAATGACCCGTTTTTTCAGAGACAGCCTGAAAGTAACACCAGAGATCATCAGCAAGAAAGCAACCGGCACTGCCGTATTTAAATTTACAGCTGATGAAAAGGGCACCATCAAAAAAATAATTGTTTATTATGCCGATGATTACGTGCTCACCCTGCCTATTATTGAGGCACTTAAAAAATCAAACCATAAATGGGTGATTCCTGATCGTGAAAAATTGCACGATTTTATTATCCCCTTCTCTATCAGTTTTAATCCGCCGGCTATGGCCAGTAACGCTACTATCAAGGAAGCTTATAGGTTTTACAGTCAGCGTAAACCCATTATATCCTACAACCAGGTGCCTTTGGAGTATGCCACCCTGTTACCAACGGTTGTTGTAAGCTACGATTTACCAGAATAATAAGTATAGAATAATATATAATAACAAAAAAAGCCCGTGATTATTGAGTTGATCATGGGCTTTTTTCTTGTTATTATATAAAATATTTTTTTCGTCTTTTGTTTAAGTATCAAGACAATACACATTCATCAGTTAAAAAAATTCAATTAAAAATAAAAAATAAAAATCCATACGCGTATTAGTTTCGTTAGTTATTAGATAACCAATCTATTACGTGAATGAAAGAGATGCTGAATTTCAAAATAAAGGCTATTGCAGCCAATATCAGGCATACCAGAGAAAGCCTGAACTATACGCAGGAATATCTTGCGGCAAAATTGAGTATATCGCAAAACGCTTATAGCAAAATTGAACTGGGCTATACTAAAATAACGGTGGAGCGCCTTTTTCAAATAGCCGCTATATTGGGCTCAGATGTTCATGAACTGATCGAGACCGAAAAAGTAGTAGCCGCTTGAGAAGCTGAAAGCCGAGGGCAGAAAGCCTAAAGCTTAATGAAGCAACACACGGTTATAAACTATTAAGTTAAAGCTTTTAGCTTTCTACCCTCGGCTTTAAGCTTTTTAGTATTTTTGGCCGATGGAACACAGTGAACTGATCAACTCGACCGTAGACTTTGTACGCGAAACACTCAAAAATGCCGAAGGCGGCCATGACTGGTGGCACATACAACGCGTTTGGACTAATGCCAAACTAATAGCGCAAACCGAACATGCCGATCTGCTCACGGTTGAACTGGCAGCCTTATTACATGATATTGCCGATAGTAAATTCCATAATGGCGATGAAGAGATAGGTCCGCGTACGGCTGGCAATTACTTACAAAGCATGCATGTGGATGCAGCTGTGATTGAGCATGTACAGCAAATCATTCGGCACATGTCGTTCAAATCAAGTTTTGATAAACCAACATTTCACTCATCTGAACTGGCCATTGTACAAGATGCCGACCGTCTTGACGCCATTGGCGCCATTGGCATTGCCCGGGCTTTTACCTACGGTGGCTTTAAAGGCAGGGAACTGTACAATCCCGAGATCAAACCTAACCTGAACATGAGCAAAGAGGAGTATAAAAACACCACAGCTCCCACCATCAACCATTTTTATGAAAAGCTGCTATTGCTGAAAGATAAGATGAACACCGCCACCGGTAAAAAACTGGCGCAACAACGCCATGATTTCATGGAAGCCTATTTAAATCAATTTTATAATGAATGCGGAATGATAAACTAAATAAAGTTTAGTTTATTTGCGCAAAATTTGAGGTTGATGAAACCATCATGAGCTAAAGGCTCATAAACCGGAGTGGGTAAAACGACTCATGGATAGCTTCATCATCTTAAAAAACGATTTACGCTGATGAAAAAAACGATACTGCTAACTGCTCTCCTGCTGAAAATTACCTTATTTGCATTTGCACAGGATACCCTGAAACAACAGCGTTTTAATCTCCATTTCCAGCAAACTATCATTACCCAATACAAGCCATCATTTGGCGCCGACTATACCGGGGCCAACAGTTTGCTTACCAAATCAGAAACACAAAGCTCCATCACCACCACCCTTTTTGGCGCGGCCCGCTTATGGAAAGGGGCGCAGGCTTTTTTTAATCCGGAACTATCCGGCGGATCGGGCCTGAGCAAAACCCTGGGTGCAGCGGGTTTTCCTAACGGCGAAACTTTTAGGGTAGGCGCTACAGAGCCTAAAATATATATCGCCCGTTTGTATTTTACCCAGAATTTTGAGTGGGGCAAAGAAAAAGACACGCTAACCGATGATAACAACCAATTGGCCGGACTGAAAAGCAAACGCTATTTTTCCGTTACCGTTGGTAAATTTGGCATGGCCGATTTTTATGACGGCAACGAATTTAGCCATGACCCACGTTCACAATTCATGAATTGGGCTTTAATGGATAACGGCGCCTGGGATTATCCGGCTAATACACGGGGTTATGTTTTGGGTAGTCATTTTGAACTTGGACAACCCAACTGGACACTGCGTTTTGCCTTCACTATGTCGACAACTTCGGCTAATGGCGCTATCTGGGATGCTAAAATAGGCAAAGCCAATACCCAAACACTGGAATATGAGCATCGTCATACTATAAATGGCAACAAAGGCACCGTACGGATATTAGGCTTCCGGAACAATGGCAAAATGGGTATTTATAGCGAAGCGCTAGCCAAAAACCCGGTAAACCCGGTAGTGGACACCAACCTTACCTACGGCAAGCATAAATATGGCTTTGGCATCAGTGCCGACCAATACCTGAGTAAAGACTTTGGCGTGTTTGCCAAAGTAAGCTATAACGATGGTAAAACCGAAACCTGGTATTTTACCGAGATCGACCGTTCATTAAGTTTTGGGGGCGTACTCAAAGGTACTTCCTGGAAACGTAGTGATGATGAGTTGGCTTTAGCTTTTGTAGCAAACGGACTTTCGGCCCCACACCGCGATTACCTGGCTGCCGGAGGATACGGTTTTATCATTGGCGATGGCAAACTGAACTATGGCCACGAGATGATAGCAGAATTATACTATAAGCTAAATGCCTATCAAAAGAAAGTCTGGCTTACGCCCGATTACCAGTTTATCCTAAATCCGGCCTACAATAAAGACCGTGGCCCGGTAAACGTACTATCGTTAAGGGTTCACGTAGAGTTTTAATATCTATCCAAATATCGCCAGCCCCCCAAAATAAAGCAGCATGCAGGCCGAGCTCAAAAAATTCATGCGCATGGCGTTTTTATAATCCGCGTTTTTGGTTGATTGGCCAACTTTGTAAAACCAGTAGTTAAAAAATAAAAATATAGGTAGGGCGCATAGCAGAAAGAAGTAAAAATTCAGCATCATGCCTTGCATCCGCCAGTAATAAAAGGATAGCGCTATCCCCAGGGCAAACAATACTCCCGAAAAAATAAACGAACCTTTATAGCCCAGCAAAAGGCTGATCGTCCGATCGCCGCGACGGCTATCTTCGGCATGCTGATAGATCTGGGTAAGTGGGTATGATGCCCCGATAAGGCAGGAGCATATGGCCCCGGCAACCGTAAAACCCATATCCCAATGCCTGAACAGGCTTAATCCGCTTAAAGCCGAATAAGTGGTGTAATAAATAAACGCTCCCTGGAAAAAGAAAACCGTTAAAAAACTGATGATCGGATATTTTTTCAACCGTGTAGCCGAGTGGCTGTACAATTTCGACATAATGCCGTAAAGCAATACTGCGAAAGCAAATTCCCAGCTGATCAGAAAACCCAGTAAAAAGGCAACTACCTCCAGCAATATCGAAAAATAATACAGGCTGATATCTACCTCAGGCGGTTTGGCCAGCAGGGCAATACTTTCTTCATCGCGGTCAAAATAACTGTTATAGCCGTTACTGGCCGGGAAGGCCAGTAAATGCCAGATAAAAAAAACTAAAACTCCTGATCCGACATGAACGTCATGTGCCTGGCTAAACGCAAACAGGTACACCGGGAGCAAAAAAACAGAAAACACAAAACGCAGATGCGCCCATGCCGAGCGGGTAGGTATTAACTGTTTCAGGTTCATTTATCAGGCCGTTATGTTAAATATTATTTAAACCATGAAGGCAACCCTTCATAACCTCATTAACGTAATAATAGTAAACATGGTTGCCTTGCAATTACGAATGTAAAAATTGGTGCCTTATAAAATGTTATGTTTGAAAGTACGTTCGTAATTCATGATGAAAAAAATTTGTATCGCAGCCATTTTAGCTTTTTTAGTGACAAACAGCTTTGCACAGGTAAAAACAACGATCACCAAATCGGCCATTAGCTTTAAGATTAAAAATATGGGTATCAGTTGTTCGGGTGTTTTTAGCGGCCTGCAGGCTGATGTAGCGTTTAAACCTGCCGACCTTACCGGCAGCAGCATCACAGCTACTGTTGAAACAGCCACAATTAATACCGATAACGATATGCGTGATACTCACCTCAAAAGCGCTGATTATTTTGATATAGCCACTTATCCAAAGATCACGCTAAAGTCGGTATCATTTAAACATAAAAGCGGAGACAACTATACCGGTAGTTTTAACGTAACTATAAAAGACAAGACAAAATTGATAGAGGTGCCTTTTACTTATACTGAAAAAGGTAATGCCGCGGTATTTAACGGTAACTTTAAAATAAACCGCAGGGATTTTGGCTTAGGCAGTAGCAGTATGGTGCTGGCAGATGAGGCCACGGTTACGGTAAATGTGGAAAGTAGTATCAAGTAGCTAGTATCAAGTATCATGACCGAAGCTGTTTTTCAAGTAGAATTATCAAAAATCTTGATACTTGATACTAATTACTAAATACTAAAAAAATATATAGATGGATAGTTGCATCAGTGCCATTGGGATAGCAAATCCCAATAATCGAATAGCTCAGAATGACATTTACCATTTTATGGTGAATGCTTTTGGCTTGGACGCAACCAACGCCGCCCGGTTGAAAAGTATTTATGATCATTCCGGCATTGATCATCGCTACTCGGTGATCCCTGATTTTGGCGCGGGCGATCCGTCCCAATACACTTTCTTTCAACAATCGGCAGATCTGGAACCTTTCCCTGGTACTAAAGAACGGTTGAACCTTTACGAGAAAGAAGCTATCGCCATTGCAGTTAAGGCTGTACAGAATTGCCTTGCCGGTTTTGATGAGGACATTCTACCACAGATCACTCACCTCATCACCGTTAGCTGTACGGGCATGCATGCGCCGGGTATTGACATTGAGCTGGTGGAAAAACTACCCCTTAACCGCGATACCGAGCGAACATGCATCAATTTTATGGGATGCTATGGCGCCATCAACGCGCTCAAAGTATCCGACTATATTTGCCGGGCTAATCCCGAAGCCAAAGTACTCATAGTAAGTATTGAGCTGTGCACCCTCCACTTTCAAAAAGTTAATACGCTTGATAACTGGGTGGCTAACTCCCTGTTCAGCGATGGCGCAGCGGCTGTTCTAGTGGAGAATACTGCCAATCGCTCGGGTAAAGGAACTTATTTTTCTTTAAAGAATTTTTATACCGAATTTGTGACCGAGGCCCGCGACGATATGGGCTGGCACGTGGGCGATACCGGTTTCGAGATGATACTCACGTCCAAAGTATCCAAGCAGATCAAAAAACATATTGGTGCCCTGATGGAACGCTTTCTGCATAAAGTAAAAATGGGAGCAGAGCAGATCACCGCTTATGCCGTGCACCCGGGTGGCCGTAAGATATTGGAAGCCGTCGAAATTGCATTGGAACTTCCCGAAGAAAGCAATGCCTTTGCTTACCAAACCCTGCAGGAGTATGGCAATATGTCATCAGCCACCATATTATTTGTGCTGCAAAAAATGCTTGCTGCGCAAAATTTGAAGGAACAAAAGATCATGAGCTTTGCTTTTGGACCTGGTTTAACTGTAGAGGGTATGATACTCGAAATGCATTAAACCATGAGCGATGTAATCATAGTAGGTGGCGGTTTGGCTGGTTTATTCAATGCCATTTTACTCAATCGGGCTGGTCTTAAAGTTACCGTGATCGAAAAAAAAACGTATCCCACACACCGGGTATGCGGCGAATATATCTCCAACGAAGTAATCCCCTTTCTGAGCGCTTTAGATATCGACCTGGAACCACTACAAGTGGCCCGCATCAATCGTTTGGAAGTAACCGCGGTATCCGGCACCAAACTTTCACAAAAATTAGATCTGGGTGGTTTTGGCCTAAGCCGTTACACTTTTGATAACCTGTTGTACCACAAGGCCATGACCGAAGGTGTAAAACTGATGCCCGGCACGCGGGTTGAAGATATCCGTTTTTTTAATGAACGCTTTGAGGTAGTTACACCCGGCAATATCCTGACCGCCCCATTGGTGATCGGTTCTTTTGGTAAACGATCCAATCTTGATCAAAAACTAAAACGTCCTTTTTTTTATAAACGCAGTCCGTACCTGGCCGTGAAGTTTCACGTGCGGATGGATTTTCCGGATGACCTTATCCAGCTCAACAATTATAAGGATGGCTATTGCGGCGTAAGTAAAACCGATGGCGACCGTTACTGCATGTGTTATATGGCCCACCGGGATGATCTTCGTAAACACGGCACATTGGAAGGTCTTGAGCAGAACGTGATCCGCAAAAACCCCTACCTGGATGATATTTTTAGTAATGCTGAGTTTTTGCTGGACAAGCCCGAGGTGATCAATGAGATATCCTTCGAAAAAAAGGCCCCGGTTGAAGATCATATCCTGATGAGCGGTGATACTGCCGGGATGATCGCCCCGCTTTGCGGCAACGGCATGACCATGGCTATCCATTCGGCCAAGATCCTGTCCGAAAAGATCATCGCCCATTATCAACCCACAAAATTTACTGCCGATAAACGCGCGGCGCTCGAAGCTGATTATACCCATAGCTGGAACAAAGAATTTGCCCGGCGCCTTTGGGTTGGCCGGCAATTACAGCGCTTGTTTGGCAATAATAACACTACCGCGCTTACTTTAAATATACTGAAGGGTCTGCCAGCGGTATCAAGGTTTTTGATCAGTCAAACCCATGGCAAACCTTTCGCCTAAGGCAAACGTATTCACTATATGCCCAATCTAACCATACGCTCCACCGATGCCGAAATAATGGACGATTTTGATCTGCCCGCCAGTGAGATCGATCCTGTTTTAGCGGGCCTGGGGCAGGTAAACTCTCTCCTGGGTGGGCATAAAAACATCATAAAAGCATTAAAGAATTTCCCCATTCATACCGGCTATTCCGTCAGCGACTGGGGTTGTGGTGGCGGCGATGCTTTAATTGCCATTGCCAAATGGGGCGCTAAAAACAATTTAAAATTAAATTTAACCGGTATCGATGCCGCGCCAACCGCAGTTAACTTTGCCCGCCGGGAATCAGTCGCGTTTTCAAATATTGATTATGTGCAGGCCGATGTCATCACGGATACAGACCTCATTCCAACCTGTGATATCGTTATCAGCAGCCTGTTTACGCACCATTTTGATGATGAACGATGGGTAAGACTTATTAAAAACATGCAGGCATCAGCCCGCAAAGGCATCATCATTACCGATCTTCACCGGCATTGGGTCTTGTACTATGCCATCATCGTGATAACCCATGTTTTTACCCGGAGCAAAATGGCCCGTAACGATGGGCCGCTTTCTGTAAAACGCGCCTTCAAAAAAGCCGAATTGGTTAACTTATTGAAAAATGCAGGAATTGATAACTATAATTTAACATGGCATTGGCCATTCCGCTGGCAGTTAATCATCTACAAATCGTAACTTTACGATATGAATTTGCGTGTACTGGTTTTAATAACCGCCCTGGGCGTGGCAATTACGCTATCTGCCGTTAACTTTTATTTTCAGCACAAGTGGTACGATGTTATGGTAACCTTCCTGGCTACCCTTATTACCAGCTATGTGGTTTTCTATTACCTCATCGAAAAATACATCTATTCGCGCATCAAACTCATCTACAAACTCATCCACAACTTAAAGCTGGGTCGCGATTTGCGTGATGCCCTTGGCGAGCATGTAAGCGCCAACCCTATTAACGATGTAGAATCGGAAGTAAAAGAATGGGCTAAACAAAAAAAGATCGAGATTGACGAACTGCGCAAGCAGGAAAAATTCCGCCGTGATTTTCTTTCCAATATATCGCACGAGTTCAAAACACCGCTTTTTGCCATACAAGGTTATATCGAGGCTCTGCAGGATGATGATTTTGAAGACCGTGAAATGGCCCGTCAGTTCCTGGAAAAAGCTTCAAAAAATGTGGATCGCCTGAGCTACCTGATCAAGGATCTGGATGAGATCTCCAAACTGGAATCGGGCGAGATACCCATCAATTACAGCAAATTCAAGATCAATGATCTCATCAAAGAGGTTTTTGAATCACTGGAGATCAAAGGCAAGCAATACCATATTAAATTAATATTTAAACAAAAATACGATGAAGGCATCCTGGTATACGCCGACCGCGAAAAAATACGCCAGGTACTGGTTAATCTGATAGACAATTCATTTAAGTATGGCAAAGAAGAAGGCAATACCTCGGTAAGCCTTTTTGTACTGCATGACCAAGTGCTGGTTGAGGTAACCGATGATGGTATAGGCATTGAAGAAAAGTTCCTGCCGCGCTTATTTGAGCGTTTTTACCGTACTGATAGCAGCCGTTCAAGGCAGATTGGCGGCTCAGGTTTAGGACTGGCTATTGTAAAACACATTATCGAAGCACACCAGCAAACCATCAATGTACGCAGTACCGAAGGCCTCGGTTCGACCTTTGGCTTTACCCTGCAAATTGCCAAACAAGCCTTACATTTACCCAATATACCCGTGTTGAAAAGTTAACATTAACTTAACATAGCAAACGTACCTTTATCCCAATTTAAAGCATTATGTCACTTAACAGCATATTCCAATACTTTGTACCCAAGGACAAGAAGATATTTTTTCCCTTATTTGAGCAGGCGGCAAGCAATGTAGTTACCATGGCTACCGTATTGGTTGAGGCTGTTAACTCTAACAATGCGGCCACACAGGAAGATCTTTATAAACAGATAGATAAGCTGGAAAACAAAGGCGATGAGCTTACCCACCAGATATACCTGGAACTGGGTAAAAACTTTATCACCCCATTTGATCGCGAAGATATACACGCGCTGGCTACAGCCATTGATGATGTGGCCGATTATATCCACGGAGCAGCCAACCGCATGAGTCTTTACAAGATCGATGACTTTAATGAGCATATCCGCAAACTATCCGACCTGATATTACAGGCCAGCATCGACCTTGAAAAAGCCGTGAAAGAACTGAAAGACCTCAGGAACGTACGTAACATAGCCGATTCCTGCATCAGGATAAATAGTGTGGAAAACCAGGCCGACTACGTGTTTGACCGTGCCGTGGCCGATTTGTTCCTGTATGAAAAAGACGCTATCCGCCTCATCAAATACAAAGAAATACTGGCCGCACTTGAAACCGCTACAGATATGTGCGAAGACGCTGCCAACGTTATGGAATCAATTTTAGTTAAAAACGCTTAAGCATACTTAATCATCACTAAATGGTTACCTCCCTACTTGTTGTTGTTGTTGTTCTTGCCCTTCTGTTTGACTATACCAATGGTTTTCATGACGCTGCAAACTCCATCGCCACTATCGTATCTACCAAAGTACTGACGCCTTTCCAAGCGGTGCTGATGGCTGCGGTATTTAATTTCGCGGCTTACTTTTTTATCAAAGATCATAAGGTAGCCAATACCGTTTCAAAAATTGTTTTGGAACAGTTTGTGACCATTCATGTAATACTTGCAGGCTTAATTGCCGCTATATCCTGGAATCTGATCACCTGGTGGTTCGGTATACCGTCTAGCTCATCGCATACGCTTATAGGCGGCTTTGCAGGCGCGGGTATGGCCAATGCCATTTATATGCACGTTAACCCGTTAAATGCGGTTGAAATGCATTACGTTTTAACTATTATAGCCTACATTGTACTGGCCCCTTTTATTGGTTTGGCCATTGCTTATGTGATCACTATTTTAATATTACACATCTGTAAAAGAGCCAGGCCTGCTGCTGCAGAGCGTTGGTTTAAAAGATTACAGCTGGTATCTGCCGCCGCGCTAAGTTTTGCACATGGTGGTAATGATGCTCAAAAAGTAATGGGTATTTTATACGTAACCCTGATCACCTCCGGTGTGATCAAATCCGGAGCGCCGATGCCCGAGTGGATCCCGCTGGCCTGCTATACCGCTATTGCCGCCGGAACCATGTCTGGTGGCTGGAAAATTGTAAAAACCATGGGTTCCAAAATCACCAAGGTAACTCCCTTAGAAGGCGTAAGCGCCGAAACTGCCGGTGCAGTTACCCTGTTTATCACAGAAAGATTTGGTATCCCAGTTTCAACTACGCATACTATCACAGGTTCTATCATAGGTGTTGGTTTAACAAAACGGGTTTCGGCCGTACGCTGGGGGGTTACTATCAACCTGGTTTGGGCCTGGATCATTACCATCCCTATATCAGCGCTTATTGCCGGTGGGGTATTTGCACTGATACACCTGATAGGATAATCTTTTTCACGCCTGCATTTTTTTACTAAATTTAAATCAATTATGAGAGCAAAGTTTTTAGTAATTACAGGGATGCTGGCGTTTATAACAGTGGCCAGCGTTGATACCCTGAATCAAACAGCACAGGCGGCCGTACAACCCGTACAAACCACGCCAAGTAATTCCGAAATCAATAGCGGCCTTAAGCAGGCACTTGAAGTAGCTACAGGTAAAAGCTCAGATCAGCTATCGGCGGTTAACGGCTTTTTTGGCAATGCCGCGGTTAAAATACTTTTCCCGCCGGAAGCTCAAAAAGCCGAAAAAACCTTACGCAGCCTGGGTATGGGTAAATTGTGTGACAATGTGATATTATCACTCAACCGTGCTGCCGAAGATGCCGCTAAACAAGCTAAACCCATTTTTGTAGATGCCATTAAAAAAATGACACTGCAGGATGTAACCAATATTTTATTGGGTAACCAGGATGCTGCAACACAGTATTTCCAACGCACCACCACCCCACAGTTAACGGCCAAGTTTAAACCGGTGATACAAACCAGCCTGGACAAGGTAAATGCCACCAAGTACTATGCCGATGCTGCCAAGGCCTACAACAAAGTTCCTTTTGTAAAAAAAATGAACCCGGATATCAGCGATTATACTACCCAAAAAGCTATCTCGGGATTGTTTATTGAAATAGCTAAGGAAGAGCTGAATATTCGCTCTAACTTAGGTGCTCGCACCACGCCTCTATTACAAAAGATATTTTCTTTTGCTGATAAGAATAAGAAGTAAAAAAGAGATTTCAATAAACAAAAGAGCGATGGGAAAACTTGTTGCTCTTTTTTGTTTTATAGCTATGCGAGGCCTATTTCAAAGATTTGTCATCCTGAGCAACGAAGGATCTATTCATGAACTATACCATTGGAAAATAGATGCTTCACTATCGTTCAGCATGACAATTTAAATTAACCAAAGACTATTTCTGAAATTTCACCTTCACCGATACTGTTTCGGGCTTATGATTATTATTTCCAACCCAGGAAGGGCCGTTTTTGATTAGGTCTATAGCTTTCTGATCGGCTACCGCGTTCAGACTTTTTTTGATCTTAAAATCGCTTAATGATCCATCAACACCAACAGTAAAACTCACATTTACGTTGCCAATGGTACCATCAGGTAAAACCGCATTACTTTGCAGGTATTTTTTAAAATTGCTCGAGCCATTTTGAGGGTGGGCGCTTTCGGGTAGAGGCTCATCATCAGCATCTGTTTTATGGCCACGGGAAACAACAACCTCGTTGAGCGAGTTTGAAGCATCGTTGAGCTCAACCTTTAAACTATCACCCACTTTGGCGCTTACCTGTTTACGCTCAAAACCTATAGATGCGATATCCAGGGTTTCATTACTTGCAGGCGAGGCTGATAAGGCAAATTTGCCATTAACATCTGTAACCGTTGATTTGTTGGTTCCTTTAATACGTATAGCAGCGCCAATCACTGGCGAACCATCGCCTTTTGAAAGAATGATACCTGTTATCCTACTGGCTTCCGCCTGTGATTTAGGATCTGCAGGAATCACTGTTAAGCCATCCACTTTTCCGGGCAAGACAGACGATCCATAGGTTTTGGCCTTCTTTGATCTTCTTAAGGCTATAGCATTATCCAGGCTATCTTTTTTAGTTTGCGAAGTATAACCCATTACAACCGTTTCGCTTAGTTGCTGTGTATTATCTGTTTTATTGGCCGGCGATTTAAACTGTAATGGCGCCGCAGCCGGTACTTGTTTAGCTAAATTATCTGCTGAAGATACCGAGCCAGCAACAGCCTGTTTATCAGTTGCTGATATCTCCTGCTGATAAATGGCATTATCAGTTGGTTTGGCAACAGGCTGTTTGATTGATTTTAATACCGGTGCAGGTTTTATGTTTTGAGCCACCCGCGTCTCAACAGGTTTGGCAGGCGGTGTAGATGATACTACCGTATCTTTAGATGCTATTGATTGTTTTTTGTCGGTTTGTGGGGTAACCACTACATCGGCAACTCTTTCTTTTTGAGGTGTGGGCTCTGAATTTCTCATCCACAATCCACCAATGGTTAATACCACTAAAACCGACGCAGCTATCGCCCATACCTTCCAGGGGATCACCCGGCCTCTTTTTTCGGCTGTACGTTCCTGCAGGCGATCTGCCAGTTCGTTCAGGTTTCCCTGCTGATCTTTCCCTACAGCTTCGTAACCTTCCAGGGCATCCATCAAAAACGGATCGTCAAGCGCTTCCTGCTCCAGCTGGTGCATAGCGGTAGCATTAAGCTCCCCGTTAAAGTACTTCCTGATCTGCGATATGTCGGCCTTTTTATTGCTCACTGCTTCTCTCCAGGCAAATTTTTAAATTTCGTTTGCCATTTTGTATATAACTTTTCACCTCATTTAAACTAAACCCGGTTATATCAGCCACCTCTTTGTAGCACTTCTCTTTTAAGTAAAACAGATCGATGCTTTGCTGCTGCGCGCCGGTTAGTTTTTCAATACAACGTTCCAACGCTTTATAGGCTTCTTCACGGTTATTATCATCAGGATGCAAAAGCGGGGTAAATTCCATAACCTCATCCAAAGCAACTACTTCTAATTTTTTACCGCTCCTTAACTGCATCAAGCAATAATTGCGCCCCAATACATACAACCAGCTTCTGAATATGGCTATATCATGCTGTTTTACCTTAATAACCAATTCCTCAAAAATGCCCATAACGGCATCTTTAGCCAGCTCTTCGTCTTTCAGATATTTTAAGCAAACACCGTAAACAAGGGGCATATACCTTTCATACAATTGTCCCAAAACAGCAATATCACCGCTATTACGGTAAACAGATAGCAGTTCGGCATCAGTTGATGAACTTAATTTATTTGGTTTGATAAAATTGGTCATTAAACAGCGCCAAAATAAATTTTTTAAATCGTTTATGGAAATTAAGCTGCTGTAACATCCTTATTAAAATGAAAGCAAATACGCAGATTTCAGATGTGCAAATATGCAGATGAGGTTCTGTAGCTATAAAAATCACTAATTCACTAAATCAGTAAATCAATAATTATCAAATGAAACAGCTACTATTCATTTTAATACTCGCAGGCTTAACCGGATTTAAGCCAGCCTCCGCACGCCACATCAGCGGAACGGTTTATGACGATAAAAACCAGGCTCTGCCCGGCGCACAGGTAATCGTAACAGGCGGTCATCAAGGTACGCAGACCGATATCAAAGGGCATTATACTATTGATCTACCCGAAGGCAAAAGCAAACTTACTTTCAGTTTTGTAGGCTTTGAGTCGCAAACTATAAAGATCGGCAAAAGCAATACGCTGGACGTTCATCTGAAAGCATCAAGCCAAGCTTTAAACGAAGTGGTAGTTGTAGGTTATGGCGTGCAGCACAAAAGCAGTGTAACCGGGTCTGTAGCCACGATCATTGCGCCGCAAGCCGATAAAAAGTACTCGGCCCCGGTAGCCGGGCTTGCTGTTAGCAAGACCACAAGGCACTCCAACAAGGCTTTTCAAATTATGAATGCACCGGTAGCACCCGCTCCTGCTGCTGACAATGAAAGCTATAAAGGCATCAATGAAAATGGTTTCAAAACCGTTGAAAGCGAGCCTCTATCTACTTTTTCCGTTGATGTTGACGCGGCCTCCTACAGCAACGTAAGGCGTTTTATCAACAACGGGCAACTGCCTCCTGCTGATGCGGTTCGGGTTGAAGAAATGATCAATTATTTTCATTATAACCTGGCTGGGCCAACCAATAACGAGCCGGTTGCAATCCATACCGAACTTTCTGCCGCACCATGGAATAGCAATCACCGCTTGTTACGTATCGGTTTAAAAGCAAAAACCATCGCTAATGATAAACTGCCCGCCTCCAACCTGGTATTTTTGATAGATGTATCGGGATCGATGTATGAACCCAACAAATTGCCATTGGTACAATCGTCCTTAAAAATGCTGGTTAACCAATTACGTCCGCAAGACAGAGTGGCCATTGTAGTATACGCCGGCGCAGCAGGGGTGGTATTACCGGCTACATCGGGCGACAAAAAGACCACCATTAACAACGCTATTGATAACCTTCAGGCAGGCGGCTCAACAGCTGGTGGCGCTGGCATTAAACTGGCCTACAAAATTGCCATGGAAAACTTCATGAAAGGTGGTAATAACCGCGTAATGCTGGCTACCGACGGTGATTTTAACGTAGGCGCATCCAGCGATGACGATATGGAAAAACTGATTGAGAAAGAACGCGAAAGCGGTATATCCTTATCCGTTTTGGGCTTTGGCATGGGTAACTATAAAGACAGTAAAATGGAAACCCTGGCCGATAAAGGCAATGGCAACTATGCTTATATCGATAATATTACCGAGGCCCGCAAAACCCTCATCAGCGAATTTGGTGGTACCCTGTTTACCATTGCCAAGGACGTAAAACTACAGGTAGAATTTAATCCTGCCAAAGTACAGGCTTACCGTTTACTGGGTTACGAAAACCGCGCCCTGAACAAGGAGGATTTTAACAACGATAAAAAAAATGCAGGCGATATGGGATCTGGCCATACCGTAACCGCTTTTTATGAGTTAGTGCCTGCCGGTGTTAAAGATGATTACTCGGGCAGTGTTGATCCGCTTAAATATCAAAAACCAAAGTCCGTAGCTTATACTAGTTCATCTGATGAAATGCTGACCATCAAGTTCCGGTACAAACAGCCAACCTCATCCGTTAGTAAAATGAGCCATGTGGAAGTTTATGATAAACCTGTAGCCTTAAATTCCACCTCAACTGATTTTAGGTTCGCGGCCGCTGTAGCTGAGTTTGGGATGTTGCTGCGCGATTCGCAATTCAAACAGCATGCCACCTATGATCAGGCTATTAAAATGGCCCGTGCAGCTAAAGGCGACGACAGTGAAGGCTATCGGGCCGAGTTCATTAAACTGGCCGAAAGCGCCAAACTGCTGAGCCCAAACAACAAGGTTTTAGCAGCGGAAGAGTAGATTGCAAATGTGCAAATATGCAGATGTGCGGATTGTAAATGTGGTAATAATGGATTTGAGGTCATAATTCGTCTTTCAAATCCGAAATCGGGGCATTTGCACATCTGAAATCTGCATATTTGCACATCTACATATTTGCACATCTGAATTCTGTGAAACTGTACATCAAAAACATGGTATGTAACCGCTGCAAAACGGCGGTGCAAACCGAACTCGAAAAAGCCGGTCTGGAACCATTAAGCATAGAACTTGGCGAAGTATCACTGAAGCAAAACCCGGAAGCACAACAAATCAAGGAGCTGGAAAAATCCCTTACATCGCTGGGTTTTGAACTGATCGACAACCAGAAAAGTCGACTGATAGAACAGATAAAAACGGAGATCATTAAACTGGTGCATTATACCGATACTACCAAAACACTAAAGCTCTCGGCAATATTGGCTGATCATCTGCATCATGATTACAGCTACCTGAGCAACCTGTTTTCGTCTGTAGAGGGTACCACCATCGAAAAATATTACATTGCCCAAAAAATTGAAAGGGTAAAAGAACTATTGATCTATAACGAGCTGAGCCTGTCTGAGATCTCCTACCAATTAGGTTACAGCAGCGTGGCGCACCTTTCGGCCCAGTTTAAACAGGTAACCGGGCTAACGCCATCGCAATTTAAGGGGCTGCAAAGTCATCACCGCAAAAATATCGATGATGTATAAGCGGACTCTTCTACGATAAAAATCTTATAACATCCATCCATAATTCTGTAAGGCCAACCAGCCGTGCTGTGGGTAAATTTGTGTTATCAATTTAATCACACAAATCATGACACATACTTATCAAATAACCGGCATGACCTGCGGCGGTTGTCAAAATAAAGTACAAACCCTGCTATCCCAACTGAAAGATGTGCAAAAGGTAGATATTTCTCTTGCAGAAGGTACCGCGGATATCACCATGGCTCAACATATTCCAACTGCTGCTTTACAGGATGCCCTGAAAGATTACCCCAAATACCAGCTCAGTGAAGTACAAAATACTCATCAAGCCATGCCTATGGATATGGACGGGGAAAACCACAGCTGGCTGGCCACCTACAAACCCATTCTGCTCATTTTCGCCTATATTTTAACCATCGCTATTATAGCCGGGTATATGGAGCACGGCTTTATGACCATGACGGCCATGCGCGTGTTTATGAGCGGCTTTTTCCTCACTTTTTCCTTTTTTAAACTACTTAACCTGCAGGGATTTGCCGATAGTTACTCCATGTATGATATTGTAGCCAAACGCTTTAGGGCATGGGGTTATATTTATGCTTTTGTGGAGCTGGGACTGGGTTTAGCCTTCGCCCTGGATATTCTGCCTTTGGCGGTGAATGTAGTCACTTTTGTGGTGATGACCATGAGTTTGATCGGCGTGCTGCAAAGTGTACTAAACAAACGCAAAATTCAGTGTGCCTGCCTCGGAGCAGTTTTTAATCTGCCCATGAGCACCGTTACAATCGTGGAAGATGCCCTGATGATCGTGATGAGTGGGGTAACGTTGGTGACCCTCCTTTAAGAAACCTGCAGGTTACCCAAAAAACTTTTTAAACCTTAAATTTTAACACTTTTTTTGCCCAAAACAGGATAAAAATGGCTCAAAAACACTCGAAAATTCGCTCCAAACCATCGATTTTAACACTTTTTAACAAATTTTTGACGGGTTTTGAAAGGTTTAAAAAGTCTTAAAATATTGACTATCAAAAAACCACACCCCAAACGATTGGTTTTTGGGCTCTATTCTCACTTAACAAAACAGCCCGGCTTTCCTCTTTTGACGGAAAACCGGGCTGTTTATACATACAAATATACGCAATATTTTGCGGAATTATCTGCTTGAATATTATTGAACCACTTCGCTGATCTGGATAAGTGGCGTAACATTGGTGTACTTAGGAAAATCGGCTCTGATCTCGTCCAGATGCTTTGCAAGGGCAGTTTCATAATCAGAAAGCTTATCAAAATACAGGTAACCAATGGCCAGGAACGGAACCGGAGTGCCAGGTGTTCCGCTTGATATCCCTTTATCAATAGCGTAAATTTTCAGGTTAAAGAATTTTGCCATCAGCGGCATATGGTTCTTGGTGTAGTAGTCCATGTCAAACGTTTTTCCTTCGCCGTTGGGGTAAAGGACCGTTACTTTGATCATGCCTTTTTTTACTTTGGGTGCATCTGTAGTTTGAGCTTGCAGGCAACTTACAGAAAGACCCAAAAACAGGAGCAATAGAATTGTTTTTGCTTTCATTTTATGGTTTTTAAGGTTAATTTTAAATATATTGAAAAAAGTGAGGATCAGCCTAATTTTCAGCAGCATTCAATACAATTGATCTGCAAAATACCGGTTTTTAGGTATACGCACAGACGCCCGGAAACATTACACCTTAAGGGCTGATCAGCTTTTATTTATGAATCAACTGGGTAAAAATCTATTTTAAAACTACCCACTATATGTCATTTTTTTGCATGTAACCAGCATTATACATTTAAAAACCATCTTATTATCTAACTTTGCGGTTTGCTCCGGGTATAAAATAACAGGGGCTTTGGTTAATAAAAGGGGAATTTCATGTACGATATTTGTTGCATAGGGCATATTACTTTGGATAAAGTGGTGACACCACAGGCGGTTAAACACATGGCCGGCGGTACATCTTTTTACTTTTCGAGCGCCATCCGTAATATGGATGTGAGCTATACGCTGGTAACTTCGCTTGCCGAAAATGAAATGCCAACCGTTGACGCTTTACGCGCCAAAGGGACCGAAGTACATGCATCAACCTGCGCCCATACCGTATATTTCGAGAATATTTACTCCGGCAATCAGGACCACCGCACCCAGCGCGTGTTGCAGAAAGCCGATCCTTTTACTGTTGAACAACTGCAGGGGATCGACGCGCAAATATTTCACCTCGGTCCGCTTTTGGCTGATGATATCCCCGTTAGCCTCATCAAAGAACTGAGCAGCCGCGGCAGGGTATCATTAGATGCTCAAGGCTATTTACGTAAGGTAGAAGACAAAAACGTGATCCCGGTTGATTGGCCTGCCAAAAAAGAAGCCCTGCAATACATCGATATTTTAAAAGTTAACGAGCATGAGCTGGAAGCCCTCACCGGCCTTACAGATATTAAAAAAGGCGCGTTGGTACTGGCCGACTGGGGCGTGAAGGAAGTAGTGATCACCCTGGGCAGCATGGGTTCGGTAATTTATGCCGGCGGTTTGTTTTACAGTGTACCCGCCTACATCCCCACAGCGGTTGTTGACGCCACCGGCTGCGGCGATACCTATATGGCCGGATACTTATATCAACGCATCAAAGGAGCTGCATTCCAGGAAGCCGGCGAATTCGCGGCAGCCATGGCCAGCTTTAAAATAGAATCATCGGGACCATTTACCGGCACTAAAGAGGATGTACTGAATTTGTTGGAAGTGGGCGAGAAAAACATTTGCTGTTTATAGTTGATGGTCGATAGACCATGGACCATAGTCGATGGTCTATAACTAATAAATCATGGTCGAGTTGCAATAAAACCATGGTCTATGGTCCATCGACTATGGACCGCCATCTCCTTATATCTCCCTGATATCTGTAGCGCTTATCCAGCCTTCGTTGCCGTTGGATAGCCTGATCTTTACCCAATCGTTACTATGCTCCAGGATATCTACCTTGGTGCCATCGTGTAGTACAAACAGATCTTTCGACTTCAGGGTAGGTTCACTTTTGATGGTTACCGAACCGCTGAAAACAATAGCCTCGTGATGACTGTCGAAATAATCAGCCTGCCTACCGGCCACAAAAATGCAAGCCAGTCCTAAAAACACCAACGCTATAGCCGAGTAAAAGGATACTTTCTTAACCGTAACTGATAAAGTGAAACGGTAAAGGATCAACAGGCCCGAACCAGCCAATATCAATAGCACGCTCAGTACAGCCAGTGTACCGAGGGAGCAGGCCAGGATAAAGCCATGCCACCATTTGGTAATAAAAAACTCAGGTGCTTCTTCCAACTTATCAGTAGTTTTCAAATTGGCCAGCTGAAGGTTGATATGGATATCTTCATCGCCCGGCGAAAGTTTGTGCGCCTTTTCATAATACAGCAGTGCCGATGGTATATCGCCGTTTTTGTAATAGGCATTACCCAAATTAAAGTAAACCGCTACCGAGCGATACCCCCCATCAACCAGTTTCTGGTAGGAGGCTATGGCCGCCGGGTATTGCGCTTTGGCATATTCGGCATTACCTTTTTTAAATAGCGCAGATGTAGCATCATCGCCGAAAGCCAACAGGGGCGATATGATAAGCAATAACAAATAAATCATGCGTAATAAAGTGCGTGAAACCGGTTTCGTGTTGCCAGACACATTTGCACATCCGCACATTTGCACATCCGCACATCTATACATCCTTAATAATTTATGAATTAGTGATTCATTTGCACATCCGCACATCTGCATATCTGCACATCTATAGTTTATCTTCAATGTCATTGATCATGCTTTTAGCTTTGTCAAATACCTGCTGTTCTGATACACTCGATACCGGGGCGTAACGTGCCATATCGCATAAGTCGAGCGTATCCAGCAGCTCGTTGATCAGTCCTTCATCCAGCGATCGTGCTTTCAGCTCCGAAGCTATTTTTTCGCGATTCAGATCAGCAGCAGCAATATTCAGCTTGTCGCTTAAATACCCATATAAGCCCCTGAACACACTTTCATAAAAAGCTTTGGAGTTTTTGGCCGTTAACTGCGCCTGCGCGCTGGCCAGGTGTTTGGCTGCAATTCTTCCTGCTTTACGTTTTTTCACCTCTACAACATCGCTGTTATGCCTTTCGTACCACTTACCATATATCAAGGCACCCACAAACAACAGCGGACCAAAAGCAAGTAAGCTGTAGTACAAATCTGAGTCATAAAAACCTTCGCCGTTTTTGGTGATATCACCGCTGGTTTTTATATAGCGGATATCCTTGTTCAGCAATTTTACATCCTGCTTATCGCTACCCGAAAAGGCGGTCACATTGTTTTCCAATGTCCCTTTGTTCACCTTTATTTTGAAGCCCTGGGTTGGCAGCGATACATATTTGCCGGTAGCTGGGTTAAAGTATGCAAACTTAACCGGGTCGATGCTAAAATTGCCCTCGTGCCGCGGTATCAGCAAATAATTGTAGATACGGGTGCCCGTTTCGCCGCTCTCCTTTTCGGCAATGGTATCCTCGGTTTTGGGATCATACTTTTCAAAATCTGCGGGGAATACGGGGCTCAATGGCTTTAATAGTTTCAGGTTCCCTGTACCCGAAATTTTAATGCTGTAATTGAGTGGGTCATTAGCCTTGAGCTCCTTTTTATCCAGTGATGTACTGATGGAGAATTTGCCCACCGCCCCGGCAAAGCCATCGGGTTTTCCCGGCGGTAACGGTTTTACATGAATAACTGTAGGTTCGCTTTTGATCTTGTATTTAACATCATTATAGGCGCCAAACATCTGACCGAACATGTCGTCGTCGCTTGCCTTGGCGGCCTCCCGTATCACAAACAGCATGGATATGGGGTCAATATTGATGTTACCGGTATGTTCGGGGAACAGGATATTTTTTTTCATCTCGGCCACATTGAACTTTACGCCTTTGTAAGTTTCCACATGCCAATTTGGGTTCTGACTCGGATTTTTAATTTCCTGGCTGAAAAAGCCATTCAGATCGGGAAGTTTATCAGGTTCGCTGCCTACAATAGCTACCCTGGTGTACAATTTGTAAGTTAAGGTGATCTGCTCGCCCAGGTATACGTTGCTTTTATCAACCTCGGCCCTGATAAATAACGACTTAGCAATATCGGTGCCTGGCCTTTTCATGGTAACCCTACTGTCGGGCGCACTTTGCGATTGGGCAGCTGCGGCGGCAGCATTATTATTTTGTTGAGATGAAGAGCCTTTTACAACTTTTATCTTTAGTGGCTTAGTACTTAATTGCTTTCCGCCCGAAAAAATAGTTGCCGGGCCAATAGTATAAGTCCCTTCTTTTACCCCGATCAGTACGTAGCTAATAGCCATGCTTGAAGATGAGTTACCATTGATAACCTCCATACTGGTAGACACATTTGGCCCCGATACTACCAAAAAACCAGTAAACGAAGGCGGTGTAAAACGGTCGCCGTTATTATTAACCGTAAAAGTTACTTCAAACTGCTCCGTTGTGCCCACTTCCGTTTTACTTGCCGATGCAGTAAAATGAATATCGGCAGCAAAAAGCATGCTTGTACTCAGCAGTAGTAATAACAATATGAAGTATTTTCTTTTCATTCTTTCTTTTATCTGATCCAGGTGGCGGGGAGCGTGATTCCGGTGTAAGAGCCAGATTAACCCATCTTACATCCAACCCCGTTCTGGCAACTCGCTCTCACTCCTCAATTACCATTCCTTTTCTATGTGCACTTTGGCACCTTTTTGTTTTTTATTTTTTAGCTTATCCTGCGTTTGCTTTTCGTCGTTGTTCAGCGCTTCCAGCATCCGCTCGGCATCTTCTTTGGATACGTTATTTGGATCGGGTTTCTGACCGCCGTTGTTTTTGTTCGGATCGTTTTTATCCTGTCCGTCTTTGTTATCTTTATTATCCTTGTTCTTATCGTCGTTCTTTTTATCCTGATCCTTCTTATCCTTGTCCTTCTTATCCTTGTCCTTATTGTCTTTGTTATCTTTATTCTTGTCTTTGTTGTTCTTGTTGTTTTTATTCTTATCCTTATTTTGTTTTTGTTTCAGCTTCTCCAGCGCATAGGCCAGGTTATAGCGTGTTTCCTCATCCTGTGGATTGTTGAGCAATGATTTTTTATACGCCGTAACACTTTCTTCCAGTTTGTTTGACTCCAGCATGGAGTTGCCAAGGTTATGATAGGCTTTGGCAAGCACTTCTTTGTTTTTGCTTGATGCGGCTATCTTGGCAAACTGTTGCCCGGCATCGGCATATTTCTTTTGCTTATACAAGGCATCGCCCAGGTTAAAGTTACCGGCCACAGTTTTACCCTGTTTGCCGATGGATACCCGGTAGTTGCTTTCGGCATCCTTATAATTTTGCTGCTGATACAATTGATTCCCCTGCCTGATATACTTTTTTTCCTGCTGGGCAAAAAGTACCGAAGCCTGCAGCACTAATACAACTATGATGATATATTGCTTCATGACTTTTTAACCTCAAATAATTTTAACCCGCTTAACCGCATGTTTTTACGGTTTGATATAAAAAACTCCACCACCAATAAAGCCAGGGCTATAGCCAGGAAAAACTGAAAGCGGTCTTCATAATCTTTGAACGATTTATTATCATATTCCTTACGCTGTACCTTGGCCACCTGATCCATCACGATGCTTAAACCGCTGTTTGAGTTATTGGCTCTTACATAGATGCCGCCGCCTGCAACGGCAATGTCCTTACCCATTTGTTCATTCAGTTTGGTGATCACCTTATTGCCGGTTTCATCGGTACGGAATGTGCTATGCGGATCATTCGGATCAAGGGGAATAGGAGCGCCTTCTGCCGAGCCCACACCGATAACATTCATCATTACGCCCTTACTTTTAGCTGCTGCCGCGGCCTCCATGGCATTATCTTCATGGTTTTCGGCATCGGTTATCAGGATCATGGCTTTACCAGTTCCGTTTTTAAAGTCGAGTGACCTTACACCCAGGTCAATAGCCGCACCTATGGCCGTGCCTTGTGTAGGTACCATACTGGTGTTTACGGTATTTAAAAACAGTTTGGCTGCCGAGTAATCGGTAGTCATGGGTAATTGTACATAGGCCTGGCCCGCAAAAACAATCAACCCTATACGATCGTCATGCATCCTGTCGATCAGTTGTGAAATGGCACGTTTGGCGTTTTCCAGGCGGTTTGGCGCAAGGTCCTGCGCCAGCATACTGTTAGATACGTCGAGCAGTATCATCAGATCGGCGCCTTTGCGTTTTACTTCTTCGGTTTTTGAACCCAGCTGCGGATCGGCCGCGGCGATGATCAGCATGGCATAGGCCACCACAAAAAAGATGAACTTAAGCCATGGCCTTGATAACGAAACCTGCGGCATCATGAGGCGTACCACATTTTTATCGCCCAATGAGGCAATGGCCTTCCTTTTCCAGCGGCTTACCAAAATAAACAGCAGAATCAATACCGGAATAACCAGCAATCCCCATAAAATATCTGTATGTGCAAAACGTAGCATCTTTTTTTATTATTTGGTATCAAGTAGTTAGTATCAAGTATCAAGACTTTCTTCCTTTTAGGAATATCAAGAAAACGAGGCATCTTGATACTTGATACTAACTACTTGATACTGAAACTTATGTCAACGCCCCCTTAAATAGGGTATTTTTTAATAAAAACTCGAGCGCCAATAGTCCAAGCGCGATGATGGCCCAGGGCAAAAACATTTCTGTTTTGCGGCGGTACTGGGTTACATCAATCTTGGCTTTCTCCAGCTTATCTATTTGTGTGTATATCTGTCTCAGTGTTTCGTTATTGGTGGCCCTAAAATACTTGCCACCGGTAATAGTAGCTATCTTTGACAGCGTGCCCTCGTCAATATCAACTTTCATACGCTGATATTGGATGCCCATTGGTGTAGGCACAGGGTAAGGCGCATAGCCATTGGTACCCAAACCTACGGTATAAACCCTTACTCCAAACTGTTTGGCTATCTCGGCAGCGGTAATAGGAGGAATGGACCCTGAATTGTTTGAACCATCGGTCAATAAAATAACTACTTTACTTTTGGCGGTGCTGGTTCTTAAACGGTTTACGGCTGTGGCCAGGCCCATGCCTATGGCCGTTCCATCCTCTATCATCCCGTTCTTGATGTCAGCGAATACGTTGATCAGTACATCATGATCAATTGTCAAAGGACACTGCGTAAAACTTTCACCGCTAAAGATCACCAGACCAATACGGTCGTCGGGACGGTTCCGGATAAAGTCAATAGCGATATTTTTACCGGCTTCCAGGCGGTTGGGCTTAAAATCTTCGGCCAGCATACTGCCTGATATATCCGAGGCGATCATAATGTCGATACCCTCGGTGGTACTGTCTTGCCAGCTTAATGACGATTGCGGCCTTGCCAGCGCCACAACTATGGCCGCAATGGCTAATGACCTCAGTACGATACCCACATGCCTGAAACGGGCCATGTTGCTTTTTTTAATGGCGAAACTTTTCAGCGTAGGTACGCCCAATGTACCCTGCAGCTGGCGCTGTTTCCAAACGTACCAGGCCACCATTAACGGGATGGTTAAAAACAACCAGAAAAATCCTGGGTGGGCAAATTCTATTCCTTTAAACCAGCTCATTTGTTATCCTCTTGCTTTACAATGGGTGGCTGAATGGCTTGCTGCGTTCTGTTCACAAAGGCTACGGCGTTATCCATGCTTTGTTCGTTATCCTGCGGCGTTGGTTTCTCCTTCGCAAATTTCACCAAATCGGCCAGTATCAGTACCTGGCGCAGCGCGTTGCGGTTCTCGTCGGTAATATCCATATACCGCAAACTGGTAAATATCTCATCAGAAGTTTGCTCATGTGCTTTGATCACATAGCGATTTTCCAGGTAATCACGCATAATATCGGTAAGCTCGGTATGATACTGCTTGGTTTGCTCCTGCTGCCATAGCTTGCGGTTACGCAGTTCGGTTAGCTTTTGAAGCGCTATAACGTGGATAGGTACAATAGGTTTGGGCTCTTCAACCACCACCTCTTTTTTATTCTTCCTCCTCAGGTAAATGATCAGGAAGATCACCCCACCGATGATGATAGCTGCTTCTATACCGATCACCAGCGCCAGGTGGTCAGCCAGCCAGTCTAAAAAAGTATACTGAACAACCAGCGGCTGCTTAATGTCATAAGCGGCTTTTGTGGTATCCACCGCCACGGTGGCCACTATCAGTTTCAATGGCTGGGTTTTAAGTTCGCCACCCGCGGTACGGAACGCGTACGAAGGGATCACATACTCACCGCTATCAAATGAAGTAATGATATAATGATGCCCTATAGTTTCGATACCGGCATTATTTTTATCTACTACGGTATCGGCTTTACCGCTTACTATTAAAACTTTACTGGCGATGCTGTCTGCCAGTGTCGGAAACTCAACTTGAGCGCCATCCTTCACCGGCATGCGGGCAGTAAGGTGCAGTTGTATTTGCTCGCCTATTTTAATAACCTTACGGTCAATCCTGGCGTCAACTTCTACATTTTGGGCACTGCTTTGGTAAACAAACCCGGTAAGCAGTATAGTTAACAATAGCAGGTGTTTTATAAAGCACTTTATCATCTTTTGCCTTCCCGCTTTTTAAATAATGTCATCAGTGGTTTAACGTATGATTCATGGGTACCTATGCTGGTAAAATCAACACCAGAGCGGTTAAAGGTTTCCTTTAACTGTGCATTTCGCCTTAGCCCTTCGGCTTTAAAAGCTGTGCGCACGGCTTCATCGGAGGTATTGATCCAAAGCAGCTCGCCGGTTTCTTCATCCTGCATCGGGATGAGGCCCAGGTTCGGGAACACTTCTTCATGTTTATCATACAGGCGCAGGGCAATCAGGTCGTGCTTTTTATTGGCGATCTTCAATTCGTCCTCAAAAGCCGGACTAATAAAATCGGAAATAATAAAGGCGGTACATTTTTTCTTGATAGCCCGGGTAAAGAATTTTAGCGCTTCGGCAACATTGGTTCCTTTGCTTTCGGGCTTAAAGTCGATCAGTTCACGAATGATCATCAGGATATGACTGCGGCCTTTTTTGGGCGGGATAAACTTCTCGATCTTATCGCTAAAAAACAATACCCCCACCTTATCATTATTCTGTATAGCCGAAAACGCCAGCACCGCGCAAAGCTCGGTAGCTATATCCTGCTTTTGTTGATTTTGCGTTCCAAAGTTTTCGGAGCCGCTCACATCAACCAGCAACATAAAGGTAAGCTCGCGTTCTTCGTCAAACACCTTTACGTAAGGGTGGTTAAAACGGGCGGTAACGTTCCAGTCTATGGTACGGATCTCGTCGCCCAGCTGGTATTCGCGCACCTCGCTAAAAGCCATACCACGGCCCTTAAAAGCCGAATGATACTCGCCCGAGAATAAGTGGTTACTTAAACCCCGGGTCTTGATCTCGATCTTCCTTACTTTTTTCAGCAGTTCTTTGGTATCCTTAGCCATAGCGTTTGGGGGGAGAAGGAATCAAGATATCAAGAGTCAGGAATCAAGACAAAATCTTAAACTCCCGCCGCAATTCATTTACTGCTTCTTATTTCTTGATTCCTGACTTTTAATATCTTGATTCTTTTATCCTGGTTCTTATCTCTTGATTCTTTTCTTACGGTACTTCTACCACATTCAATATCCCTGTAATAATATTTTCTGAGGTGATGTTCTCTGCTTCGGCCTCGTAGCTTAAACCGATACGGTGACGCAGTACATCATGACAAATAGCACGCACATCCTCAGGGATCACGTAACCTCTGTGTTTAATGAACGCGTAAGCTTTTGCGGCCAGCGCCAGGTTGATACTGGCCCTTGGCGACGCGCCAAAAGTGATCAGGTTTTTATAATGCGCCAGTTTAAATTGCTCAGGGAAACGGGTAGCGAAAACAATATCCACAATGTATTGCTCTATTTTTTCGTCCATGTACACTTCCCTTACAATTTTGCGGGCACGCACAATTTCCTCGGGTTTGATAACGGCCGTTGGTTTTGGCATGCCGCCTGGTAATATATTGGCGCGGATAATTCTTTTTTCATCCTCCTTCTCGGGGTAGCCGATCACTACTTTAAGCATAAAACGGTCAACCTGGGCTTCGGGCAGCGGGTAGGTACCTTCCTGTTCAATCGGGTTCTGGGTAGCCAGTACCAGGAAGGGGTTTGGCAGCGGGAAGGTATTATCGCCAATAGTTACCTGGCGTTCCTGCATCGCTTCCAGCAGCGCGCTTTGTACTTTGGCAGGTGCACGGTTAATCTCATCGGCCAGGATAAAGTTAGAGAACAGCGGACCTTTACGCACGATGAACTCTTCTTTTTTCTGGTTGTATATCATCGTTCCCAGCAAATCGGCAGGTAACAGATCGGGCGTAAACTGGATGCGGCTGTAATCGGCCTGAATAGCTTTTGACAGCGTGTTGATGGCCAGCGTTTTCGCCAGTCCCGGAACACCTTCCAAAAGGATATGCCCGTCGGCCAGCAAACCGATCAGCAATCGCTCCACCATATATTTTTGTCCAACGATCACCTTATCCAATTCCATTCTCAGGATATCGATAAAAGCGCTTTCTTTTTGTATCATTTCATTCAGCGCCCTGATATCGGTTGAATATGATACGCTACCCGTAACAGCGCCTGATGAAACGTTTTCGGTATTACTTTTTAATTCTTCCATGCTTCTTTTTTGTTCGGTAGGCAAACTTACTCACACTAACATTTTTTCGCCAAAAAAAATGCCCTCTTAAATGTTAAAATTTGTTAAATTTTTGTCGATTGCCGTAAATATATAAGTTTTCCTGAGCCTAAAGCTCAAAGCAGAAAGCCTAAAGCTATTATTATATAAAAAGAAGCTTTAGGCTTTGCGCCTTGGGCTTTTAGCATCGCCTTTGCATTTTTAAAACTAAACGATTTGGCTACCTTTAAACATCCATTTAAAATATTCATGTATAAAAAATATCTATACCTCACGTTGTTCATCAGCATAGTATTTTTACCAGCCATTGCTCACAGCCAAAGCACATATAAAAACATCCCTCTTCCGCTAAATATCAACAGTGTAAACGAAGAATTTTCGGGCATGACGCTATATGCCGGACGGGTTTACCTGGAACCGCAATATGGCAGTCATAAAGAAACAAAACTCGACGGCGACTTTTTCATTTACAGTCTACTGGCTGATAGCATTGGCCGGGTGATTAACGGTAAAGATACTTCCTTAACCGCTTACCGGACCGTCCGCGTTAAAAACCTCAATCAACTGCCCGATTCGGTAAAAACTTACTACGAAGGTTTTGAAGCGATAAGCATCGTTAACAACACCGCCTATTTATCTATCGAAACCAATGATACTTACGATTATTGCTTTCTGCTCAAAGGCAAACTGGATACCCTGCAAAATACCATCACTATTGATCCCCTGCATTTCGCTACTCTTAAAAGACCATTACGCGTTAATAACGCGGGCTTTGAAAGTGTAACCTGGCTGCCTAAGGAGAAAAAACTGCTGGCTTATTACGAATATAACGGCATGCCTGGTGGCGGCAAAGGCTATCTCATTGATACCTCCTTTAACAAAAAGCCACTGCTCATCAAAGTACCGTTCCTTTATTTCAGGATAACGGATATCACCGCTACCCAGGACGACAAGATCTACGGTATCAATTACTTCTGGAATGGCGACTATGATGCTTACCTCAATAACGACCAACTTAAAAACCAGGAAGAAAATATAAAAACAAGCATTCCGGATCTGGGAGATAATATCAGCCAAAACCCGGATTACCTGAAAAAGAAAAGCACCAGCTATGGCCGCATTATGATGCTCAACAACCGGAAAGATAAAAACTGGAAACAGGTGACATCTGCATTCCCGGCACCAAAAAATAACTGGGAAGGTATAACCCTTTACCGGGATGGTGCGCTGATCATTACAGATGCTAACCGCAGCAGCAAGCAGTTAACAACGTTTGGATATGTGAAATTTTAGGTAGCGTCAGTGATTTAAGCCGAACTTGTCATCCTGAGCGCAGTGAAGGATCTAATCTTCAATATGCATGTCTGCGAATAGATTCTTCGCTTCGCTCAGAATGACAAACTATATTTTTTAATCATCTACATATTTGCACATCCGTACATATACCTCAATGCTTATCCCCAAAGCCAAACTCTTTATAGGTATTCGGCAAGCTATCCGCATTTCTGAAGGCGAAGGTGAAAGTGGCGCCCCAGCTTTCAAAGTCGGCATTTTTATCGGTCGAGGCTTCCACATGTACCGAGCTGATCATGTATATACCTTCGCGGCTCAGTTTAAAATAAACCTGTCCCTGGGCATCGGAGCTCAGTTTTTGCGGGAACACATTACCGTTTACTGTCCGGGTGTATACAATAACCACGGCATCTTTTAAGGGTTGGCCTTTAAATAATATTTTAGCGGTTACATCATCGCCATAGCTGGCTTTATATGGGTTTTGCTGTATCACTATTTCATAGGTCTCGCCCAGTGGTTTATCAAAATCTTTTCCATTAGGCTTATCAACGGAAATCAGCGTTTTCAGATACCGGTTTGTTTTTTCGACAAAGTACTGCTGGTTGCTGTTCTTGGCATCCTCGGCTATTTTATCCAGACCTTCGTTGTCCAGATATTTCAGAAATTTATTCCTTTCAGATTCTACGCTTTCGCTTTTCACCATCTCGATGAGGGCGATCCCGCTGTTCTCTAATTTGTAATTCAATATATTGGATGCTGTATCTTTGGGTGCCTGGGTCAGATCGGTTTTTTTTGATCCCTCATACAACATGAATTTGGTGAGCTTGGCATCCTTATACCGGTATTCCGCGTCTTTTTGAAACTCATTACCGCTTAACAGGTGCAAGTTCAGCTTGTCGCCTTTTTTCATATAGAAAACTTCGGGCAATAAAAAATAATCCTGTGAGCTGGCGGCAAACCCAATGATCAATAATAATGCGAGGAGTAAAAATCCGTTTCGTTTCATAGTTATCTGATAGGATTACCAAACATACAAAGTTTTAAAAACTTCAGTAGTTTTACATTATGATTTTTGACCGTAAAAGCCTGAATAACGAAAATTTAATTTTTTTTTACAAAAAACTGTTGCTGCCGCGCCTCATCGAAGAGAAGATGCTGATCCTTTTACGTCAGGGTCGTATCGGCAAATGGTTTTCGGGAATAGGACAGGAAGCTATTGCTGTGGGCAGTACCCTGGCCATGCAAAACGACGAATATATTTTGCCCATGCACCGCAACCTGGGCGTTTTTACCACACGCGATATACCACTCTCCAGATTGATGGCGCAGTGGCAGGGCAAGCCTTCGGGTTTTACCAAGGGGCGTGATCGCTCTTTCCATTTCGGTACGCAGGAATATAAGATCATCGGGATGATATCGCACCTGGGGCCGCAACTGGCCCTGGCTGATGGTATTGCCCTGGCCGATGTTTTAGCCGAACGGAAAAGATCGACCCTGGTATTTACAGGCGAAGGCGCAACCAGTGAAGGTGATTTTCATGAAGCGCTGAACATCGCATCCGTTTGGAAACTGCCGGTTATATTTTTGATTGAGAATAACGGATATGGTCTGTCGACCCCGGTAAATGAGCAATACAACTGTTTAAAACTGGTGGATAAGGCTGTAGGCTATGGCATAGAAGGCCGCCGCATAGATGGCAACAATATATTGGAAGTTTACCATACCATTAAAGAGATCAACGAAAGCATCCGTGAAAACCCGCGCCCGGTACTACTGGAATGTATGACCTTCCGGATGCGGGGACATGAGGAAGCATCGGGAACCAAATATGTTCCGCAAAATTTATTTGAATGGTGGGCAGGTAAAGACCCGGTAGCTAATTTCGAAAAATATTTACTGGACGAAGGCGTGATCCGCCCGGAATGGATCCCGGTATTTAAAAAAGAGATCACCACCCTTATCGAAACCGAGTTTGAAAAGGTTTACAATGAGGTAGACATTATACCAGATATAGCAACCGAAGTGCGTGACATGTATCAGCCTTACCAGTTCCCGGTAAGCCAACCTGCTGCTATCCCCGCAACGCATAAACGTTATATTGATGCCATAAGTGATGGCCTGCGCCAGGCCATGCGCAAACACCCCAACCTGGTGATTATGGGGCAGGACATTGCCGAGTACGGCGGCGCATTTAAAATAACCCAGGGCTTTGTGGAAGAGTTTGGCAAACCCCGCGTGCGCAACACGCCTATTTGCGAATCGGGCATTGTAGGCGCAGGTATGGGCCTGGCCCTGAACGGCTACAAGGCTATTGTTGAAATGCAGTTTGCCGATTTTGTAACCTGCGGCTTTAACCAGATCATTAACAACCTGGCCAAAACACACTACCGCTGGGCACAGGCCGTTGATGTGGTAGTGCGGATGCCAACAGGGGCAGGTACTGGCGCCGGACCTTTCCACTCGCAAAGTAACGAGGCCTGGTTTACCAAAACCCCCGGACTTAAAGTGGTTTACCCCGCTTTTCCGGCAGATGCTAAAGGTTTACTATTGGCCGCTATTGACGATCCAAACCCGGTTATTTATTTTGAACATAAATACCTGTACCGCAGCATCAGCGGCGATGTGCCCGACAATGATGTGCTGATTGAAATAGGCAAAGCCAATATAGTAAAGCAAGGCACACAAGTCAGCATCATCACCTTTGGACTGGGTGTACACTGGGCTTTGGAATATGCCGAAAAACATCCGGAACTATCCCTTGAGATCATCGATCTGCGCAGCCTGCTGCCCTGGGATCATGAAGCGGTAGAAGAAAGTGTAAAGAAAACCGGCCGTGCCCTGGTATTGCACGAAGACACGCTCACCAGTGGTTTCGGCGCCGAGATAGCTGCCCACATAGCCGAGCATTGCTTTAGATACCTGGATGCACCTGTAATGCGCTGTGGCAGCCTGGATACCGCTATCCCCATGAACAAAGCTCTGGAAGACCAGTTTTTGGCGAAAGCCAGGCTGGATGAAACGGTGGAGAAATTGCTTGCTTATTAATCAACCGGGATGTCATGCGGAGCTCCGTCGAAGCATGGTGGGCGGGCCTCTGCGCACGTCCTTCGACAAGCTCAGGATGACAGGCCTTCTTTTTTCCAAAATGATTTGTCATGCTGAACGAAGTGGAGCATCTGTTGTGCAACATGCATACCGAAGAAGATCCTTCGCTCCGCTCAGGATGACAACTTTAAATTTTTGTCTTACCTCTTGATTCTTATCTCTTGCATCTATCCTACTTCCATTTAAAACTCTTGATCATCACAGCAATATCCTGTTTGATAAAATTAAGCACGGGTTGAATAGAATCCAGGCGGGGTTCGGAGTTGAAGTAGAGGGCGCCGCGCAGGTAATTTTTGGTGCTATCGGTCAGGAAGAATTGTGCCGATGATGCCGCGTTACCATCAATGGTGTAATAGATGCCGTAAACCTTACGGTCGGCATATCCAATTACGCCTTCGTCAATAGAGGTAGCCTTTACCGTATGTTTAAAGGCGAAGGTGCGGGCATCTTCTACCAGCTCATTAAATACTTTTTTTGATGTTACCGGTTGATAGCTTAAATGCAGCGTAGCATGAAATTGCGGAAACTGCATATTTACCCAGCATGGTTTGGCCCCTTTGGTCCTGTCGGGTTCAATAACCGCGTATTTGGGATAGCTGAAAGAATAAGGGCAGCCCGCGCTATAATCCTGGTATTCTTTTTTAGGAAAAGCGATGCGGTAATATCCCCTTGGTTTTGGCGAATAATCATGATTACCGCCACATGCTGCAAAGAACAACAGCGTGCTAAGTAACAAGCTTACATATTTATATTGAGATTGCATATTCAACAGCCGCTTGCGAATGAATAATTGTTGTGTCAAAAACAGGTATTAAAAAGTCTGTTTGGCCAATTAATAACGGGATTTCGGTGCATCCTAAAATGATACATTCTGCTCCCTCTTGAATTAAATCATTAACAACAGAAATAAATTTTTCTTTTGATGTCGATTTTATTATTCCTCTGCCAAGTTCTTCTTTTACAACATACTGAATTAAATCTCTTGTTTCTTGCTTTTCAGGAATCAAAACCTCCAATCCATGTTCTTCCAGTTTTTTCCTGTAAAAGTCCATTTCCATTGTAAACTTTGTGCCTAATAGTCCTACTTTTTTAAATCCTTGTTTATTTACTGCTTTTGCAGTTTCAACGCCTATATGAATGATGGGCAACTGGATTGTCTCCTGAAGTTTGTCTGCAAACAGATGGGCGGTATTAGCACATAAAACAATACTGTCGACTCCGCTTTTTTTTAAAGACTCGCAAGCATTAAGTAGTAATTCAAAACTACCAACCCAACTTTTGGCTTGTATGTCGCCAAAGTTTAAGGAGTAAATAACACATTCAGCAAAATTCAGTCCGCCTAATTTCTTATTAACCCCTTCGTTTATATAGCGGTAATAATCTAAAGTTGATGTCCAGCTTATGCCGCCAACTAATCCAATTTTTTTCATACCCGGTTATCTTTAGCGTTCCAGATCTCCCATGATCTTTCGGCTTGTAATACCAGCATCTCATAACCGTTTTTGGTTGCGGCGCCTTGTTCCCGGCCTTTTCTTAAAAACAAAGTTTCTTCAGGGTTGTAGATCAGATCGTACAGCAAATGCTCATCCGTTATGCCCTCGTAAGGTATCGGCGGACATTCATCAATTTTGGGCGAAGTACCTATGGGCGTAGTATTGATAATGATCTTATGCCGTTTGATATCGTGCGGTTTCAGATCGCTGAACAAAATATGATCGGGATGCGGTTTGCGGGTAACCGTTTTAAAGGCAATGCCCATGTTTTCCAGTACACATTTTACCGCTTTTGCCGCGCCACCATCACCCAACACCAGAGCCTCTGCTTCAAAATCCTTAATGAGCGGACGAATAGACATCTCGAAACCGTACAGGTCGGTATTATATCCTTCCAGCCTGAAATCATGCCCTCCGATGCCAACTTCGCCGGTAAAGGCTGCCTGCAGTGGGCTTTCGGCAATTACGCAGATACAGTTAACCGCCCCGGCTTTGCGGGCATCATGCTCAATCCAATCCAGGAAGGGCAACACAGCAACTTTATGGGGAATGGTGATATTAAGGCCGCAGATGTCGGGGTGTTCATCCAGCAGATCCTGCAGATCTTTGATATTTTCCAGCGGATACAGCTCGTAAGCGGCATCAGTGATACCCTCGTTCTTGAATTTTTCGGCAAAATATTTCTTTGAAAAAGAATGTGAAAGGGGGTAGCCTATAAGCCCGTATTGTTTCATGGCGTAATATTAGCAACATTTCATAAGTTATGGAAACTATTGAGCAGTGGGAGGCAGATTCCTCTTATTTAAAATATAAAACTTTTGCTTTTTGCCTGCGCCAGCAAATAACGAATGCGATGAGCAAAGTACCCGCGGGTATAAACAAGGCATAATCATGCATAGGTTTGGTAGTTAAGGCAGCCAGGATAGCGCCTGCCAAAAAACAAACGCAAACAAAGCCAAACAGCCTGGCTTCGCGCAAGGCAACCGGGTTACGCGAGGGCATCGTTCCCCGAAAAAAAGCTTCGGCAAAGCGGCGCAGGTTGCCAGTGGTCATTACGGAGTTATAGGTCCATTGTTCCAGTTTGGTAAAGCTTGAATTTTGCATGGCCGCCACCAGCGATATGGCCAGCACCAGGGGAATATCCGGAAAAGAATCTGATAGGAAAGAGCAAGCTATGAGTACAACGATCTCAAATCCCAAACAAGTTAAGGCGGGCTTAGGCAAATATTTTAATACCGATGGCAGGTGCATCCGGTAGGCAATAAACACCCCGATCAAAAATGCTATAATGGGCGGAATATGGTGCATGGCCTGCTGCCAGTCGCCCTGAGCGGTATACATCCCCAGGAACACCACGTTACCCGTCATGGAATTGGCAAATACCCCGCCATGCCCTACATAGGTAAACACATCCAGGAAACCGCCAGACAGCGTAAGCAATGCCGCAACTTCTATAGAGTTATCGGAGTACACCTGTACAGGTACCTGATCCGGATTGGCTATTGATGGGTTTTCAGCTTCCGTGGCCATTGCTGCTGTTTTATAATTTAATAGCTCAAATGATATTCATGCCCAAGATAAAAAACAAATTAATGAAAAAGACATAAAAACGAATAAGCCGCGAGATTTCGCGGCTTATTTACAATTTACTGCGGGTTATTTAAAATAGGGGTTTTTATTGACTGACGGCCCATTCACTCAACTGAAAATCGGGGCTTCCGTTGTTAGCTGTGACGTACAGGCGATAATACTTGTAAGCGGTAGTATTGCTAAACGTATAACTTTTGGTTTGATTTCGGGACGGGAAGCTTTCGTTAGTACGCACATCAAGTTGGGTAAACACAACGCCATCATTGGAGCCTGCTAATTTCCAGCTTTTAGGGTCACGGTCAGGGGCATCATTACCGGATGTTAGCGCGTATCCTTTTAATACTACTGCCGTTGGGTAATTTAACTGCGCCCAGAAACCGGTGTCATAACCAGCCACAAAAAATTTAGAGTTAAGGTTGTTATCGATCAATTTTAAGGAACCCTCGGCTGCACCCGGGCCACCGCTGTTTTCTTTACTAACGGTAAGGGTAAGATTTGTTGGCGTACTTCCGGGATAAGTTACGTTGGGAAATGTGGCTTTGGCTTGTTCCAACTGTATGGTCCAGTCGTTACCCTGCTCGTCCTTGTTTCCAAAGGCGGTAAGGGCCAGTTGTTTCAGATCAGCACCGGCGGCACCACTCCAGAAGTGTACAAACTCGCCAAAACTCAAATCGCGGGAATACTCATTGATATTGGTTACCCCATTTGAAACAACATGCTTTGGAAAATTAGCAGCCAGCAAAGTAAAATACTTATTAAGCACTGCAGTTCCTCCGTGTTGGGTATAAAGTGGGTACCACCAATCTTTAAACCAATGGGTATTGGCACGCGGATAGGGATCTGAACCGCCTAAAACCAGGTTGTACCAACGTTGGGCATCATCGTTTCTGCCCAGGCCAAGATACACGTCATAAATATACATCTCCATCCATTTGCTATCGTGCCAGATATTAAATGCGGGTGAGCCATGCACATTTTTGGAAGCGCCTTCAACAATGTGCCCTACTTCGTGGGTGGTAAGGTCAAGATCGTTGCCGGTTCCGGCAGTCCAGGCTGTCAGGCTTGATGATCCGCAGTCGATCACGTTACGGTAATCGTGACTGCCATCCATATATGTACTGGGATGACCGCCACTATATTTACCGGCATGCAATATCACATACAACTGTGATTCGGCACCGAAAGATCCGTAGGTTTTTTTGGTATAGTTCCAAACCTGGGCCAGGTAGGTTTTAGGCCATACAATGCTTGGATTAACATCGTTATCATAATAAACGGCAACGCTGGTATCGTTGGCTACATTATGTACTATCTGATTGTGTTCAAACCAATGTTCCTGCCAAAGGACAGGGGCAGCATTGGTAGTTTGATTTTTCTTTGCATCACTGTCAGGCTGATCATTCCCGATTAATTGATTTTGCTTTGAACAGGACATAACAGCCCCAAGCAGCAGCGCGCTCAAAAACGTAGTTTTGATTTTCATAGTGTGTTTTATAAGGTTGATTAATAAGTTTCAATTAATACACGCCATACGGCCAAATCATAAAAGCACTTTCCCTATCGCCTAACTCAGTTTCACAAATCATATATTGATAAAACGATTTACTAATATATATAATTATTAAATCATTTATATTATTTCTCCGAAAATTTATTTCCAGTGGCTTAACAATTATATTATTGATTAAATATGTAGATAATGTATAGATATTGGAGACTAGAATGTATAAGGGATATTTTATAGTTTTCGCATTATTGCGCCAGCCTTGGTTACTTTTTGCTGCCGCGGGCTTTCAGCCCGTGGTAATCATGGCTTCAGCTTTCAGCTGATACTAAAGCTGAAAAGCTTTAATCATGTCACCTACCAGATACGCTGCGCTTAATCTCGCGGGAGCGTGGTGTTTGTTGAAATTACGTGAAGCGAGCTTTATGTCGAACTTATACTACTTAAACGGGTTACCTGTAGCGTATTGGCTAAAAGCTATTTCCAATCCCAATGCTGCCATACGTTTAATACTTAGTTTATCTATATACGGTCCTCCGATAAGACCATTCCCGTTATGAACATCCTGGTCAACCTGGATATAGGCTTCTGCATGATTGATCAGTTTTTCAACTCCCGATACATCCTGCTCCAGATGGCTAAGTAAGTTTTTTAGCTTGTTTTCAAAAGTATCCGGCCCCGGGCTGGGTTCATAAATGGCACAGCTATATTTATATAAAGCCTTACCAAATGCCCTTTTATCATCTTTGTTAAATGTTTCGCTGGGCTTTAATAAGCTCATAGCGGCTATTTGCAGCCAGGTAAGGTTTTCGGAGGTAGCTCGCAAATAAACTTTATGATGGCTTTCGGTACCTATATATCTGATGGCGATATCCGGCGAAGTGTCAAAATAAATGGCCAGGTAAAACTTCTCTCCTGCTACCTGCAGATACACTATAGCGGTATTTTCCTCGCTTTCCAGGTCAACCTTTACTATTTGCGGTATACTATCAAGTCGTACTACATCATGAATTTGCATATATTGTTCGGTAGCTCCCCAGGTTTGTTGTTCAATTTCCCGTAAAGCGGCCCGGATAAGCTGGTCTGTAAAATTCATTATATGATTATTGATATGATAAAGCTATACAATTGGCTCTAAACAAAAAAAGCCTCCAGCAATTAACCCGGAGACTTCTTAATTCATATAGTAAGATCAGTTATAAATTCAAAAAATGGTCGAAAGTATCACTGCGGATACCTAATCGTAGCGTTTCCAGCGGGATAATATCTGTTGGCGCGATATTACCCAGACTCACATTGGCGCCTATCAGTTTTATAAACCATACCTGCTGCGCTTTTTGCGGGGCCTCCCAAATAATCGTGCCTTCGGGTATCTGGGTCAGGATCTCATCAACAAGGCCCTGCCTTACCTCACCCGAATCGCGGTAAATGCCTACGTTGCCACTTTCGCGGGCCTCGGCTATCACTTTCCAGGAGCCGGCCTCAATTTCGGCCTGCATCAGTTTGATCCATTTATAAGGCGCGAAGATCTTTTGCACATCCTTGGAGCCCACTTCTGATATTACCGTAACCTGTTTAGCCAACCTACTGATGTAATCGCATTTAACCTCATGCTCAATAGTGATAGATCCGTCAGAAACTTCACAGTGCTCCAGCTTGTATTTATCCAGTATGCGGCAGTAATCATCAAACTGGTTGCGTACTATGAAGGCCTCGAACAAAGTACCGCCAAAATATACGGGAATGCCCGCGTCCTGATAAAGTTTTATTTTTTCGGTTAAGTTGGGGGTAACGTATGAAGTTGCCCAACCCAGTTTAACAATATCCGTATAAGCTGCACCTATTTCCAGAAAATCCTCTACCTGCCTTAAACTCAATCCTTTGTCCATCACCATGGTGATGCCTTTGTCACGGGGTTTTGCTGTGCGTTCGGGAAGATCATTGATCATATAATTCATACAATAGATGGTTATAGCCTATAACTAAAAGTTCTAACGATGCAAATATCCGAAAAAAAACTGACTCAATACTGCAATTGTGCTAATTTCAGATGTGGAAATGATGAAGTTTTTGTAAAATTTATATGTCGATTAAAGGAAGCATTGATCATGGTGTAAAAAGGGATGTCAGTCTGAGCTCAGTCGAAGACTCGCGCGCTGAGGCCTGCCCACCATGGTTCGACGGGGCTCACCATGACACCCTGCTCACCATAAACAAAAAATGGCGACTGATACTGAGATCAACCGCCATTCATTCATTCGCCCATCTGTTTATTTCGTATACTTATTTATAATATCCACAATCACTTTGTTCTTCTGCAACTGCGGCAGGTAATCAAAAAGAATATAATGCTTGTCCGGATCGCTGGTTAGGGCCATCTCCAGATGGTTCAGGGCCTCATTGTATTCGCCTTTGGCAAATAAATAAGCCACCATGCGGTAATAAAGTTCGGCCGCTTCGGGGTTGTTTTTAATAGCCTCCGAAATGATCTCGATAGCGCCGGGCAACCTGTCCTGCTCATATAAGATGGATGAGTAATCCAACCAGGCATCAATATCCAGCGGATTAAGCTCTACCACTTTTTCATAAGCCTGCTCAGCTTCGGGCATGTGGCCCAATTTATATTCGGCATCGGCTATGGCAAACCAATAGTCGGCATTGGCGATATCCAGATCGAGCGCTTTTTTATAAAAATGCAGGGCTTCAAAATAGCGCTCCTCAAAATCAAGCGTAACACCTATGCCAAACCAGGCGTCGGCCAGCTTAGGGTCCATCTTAACCGATTTTTTATAAAAGGCACGCGCATCATCCATCTGCTCCAGCTTTTCGTAGCATTCGCCAATAGCGCAGTAAGTATCGGCATTAGGCTGTTCGTACTCAAAAGTGTGGCGGTATACTTCAATAGCTTCGGCATATTTTTCCAGGTTAACCAGGGCATTACCCTTGTTAAAGTAGGCCGATGCAAAGCTGTCTTTGATCAGTATGGCGTAGTCGTAAGCGTCGATAGCCTTTTCAAACAGGCTCAGCTTGGTGTAAGCATTACCCAGGTTATACCATGCAGCATAACTGTAAGGTTCGTTATCGATATACTGCTGATAAAACTGTACGCTCTCCTGCTGGTTGTCCATTACGTCATAGCAAAACGCCAGTTCATAAAGGGCATCCTGATTTTCCATATTCTGCTTAAGGCAAAGCTTAAGGTAGGTTATGGCTGTGTCATAGTCGCCCATGTTTTGGTACACATAGGCAATATGCAATAGGATCTCGTCGGTTTCCTCTGCCAGGCCCAATGCTTTTTCATAATTTTCCAGGGCTTCGCCATAGCGCTCCATACTTTCGTACAGATTACCGCGGATAATATAAATATCCGCGTCGGAAGCCTCCAGCATAGCCGCTTTTTCCAAAGCCGCGAATGCCTCGGTCACTTTATTGGTAACAACCAGTAATTGTGCCTGTTTAATTAAAAAAACCGCTGCAAAAGGGTGCTGGTTACGCGCGTATTCTGCTACTTGCAGTGCCTTGGCCGGATCATTTTTCTCTATGTAATAGTCGATAATGTTCTCAAACGCCTGGGCATCAAAAAAGTACTGGTCGTGATTACGGATCATCTCCTCGTACCGTTCTACCGAAAACTTTGGATCTTCGGTAAAACCAAATTCAAATTCTTCTTCCATTCAGTTTTGTTTGCAGAACATCCGCTTTAGGTTAACAATTGTTATTGCCTTCGTAAAGACTTATTGAGTTCAAATTACAACAAGTAAGCCTCCAATAAACAATTTAGTTTTCAACATTCGCACATTTTTAACATGATTTGTGTGCAAAGTATTGATAATTAACCACAATCAATTCGCGTGCGAAAGGTGGATAAACTAAAAATTGCCTCAAGATTTTTACCTTTGACAAAAGTAACAATTATGAACCTCGATATTTCAGACATTCTAAAACGTTTACATATAAACGATATTAATGATGCTTTTAGTACAGGAAACCACTGGGGCAGCAGTGCAGGCGCTACCGTAAAAGATATCATATCGCCGGTTGACGGCAAAAAAATAGCCTCCGTAAAATTTGCTTCCGAAAACGATTATAACCAGGTAGTTGAACAAGCATCTAAAGCTTTTAAAACCTGGCGCAATACCCCTGCCCCCAAACGCGGCGAGATCGTTAGGCAGATAGGCGAGGCTTTACGTGCCCATAAGCACGACCTGGGCAGCCTGGTATCTTACGAAATGGGCAAAAGCCTGCAGGAAGGTTTGGGCGAGGTTCAGGAGATGATAGACATTGCCGATTTTGCCGTTGGTTTGAGCCGTCAGCTGTACGGATTAACCATGCACTCCGAAAGGGCCAATCACCGCATGTACGAGCAATACCATCCGCTGGGCATTGTGGGTATCATCTCGGCATTCAACTTCCCGGTAGCAGTTTGGAGCTGGAATTCCCTGCTGGCCTGGGTTTGCGGCGACGTTTGTATCTGGAAACCATCAGAAAAAACACCGTTGACCGCCATTGCCTGCCAGCACATCGCGCAGGAAGTATTTAAAAAGAACAATATTGAAGAGGGGGTATCCAACCTCATCATCGGCGACCGTAACATTGGCGAGCTGATGGCTGCCGATACCCGGGTACCTTTAATATCAGCTACCGGCTCAACACGTATGGGTAAGGCGGTTAGCGCGGCTGTGGGTGCCCGTTTGGGTAAAAGCCTGCTGGAGCTGGGCGGCAACAACGCTATCATCATCAGCGAAAACGCAGATCTGGACATGTCGCTTATCGGCGCCGTATTTGGCGCGGTGGGTACTGCCGGCCAGCGTTGTACCAGCACGCGCAGGCTCATCATTCATGAAAGTGTTTATGAGGCCTTTAAACAAAAGCTGGTGAACGCTTATAAACAGATCCGCATTGGCAATCCTTTGGATGAGCATAACCACATGGGGCCGCTTATTGATCATGATGCGGTAAACCTGTACCTGGACTCTATCGAAAAATGTAAAGCCGAAGGCGGGAAATTTGTAGTAGAAGGCGGCAAGCTCGAAGGCGACAACTATTCATCGGGCTGTTACGTAAAACCTTGTATAGCTGAGGTGGAGAACCACTTTAAAATAGTGCAGCACGAAACCTTTGCCCCGATACTTTATTTGATAAAATACAGCACGCTTGATGAGGCCATCGACCTGCAAAATGGTGTTCCGCAGGGTTTATCATCGGCTATTATGACTAATAATTTGCGCGAGGCAGAACAATTTTTATCCTACGCTGGTTCTGATTGTGGTATAGCTAATGTAAACATCGGCACATCGGGTGCAGAGATAGGCGGCGCGTTTGGCGGTGAAAAAGAAACCGGCGGCGGTCGCGAATCTGGTTCTGATGCCTGGAAAGTTTACATGAGGCGCCAAACCAATACTATTAATTATTCAAAAACGTTGCCTTTAGCACAAGGCATCAAGTTTGACCTTTAACGAGGTTCGAGGATCGTGTTGCGCGGATCGGGATATTAATACTTTATAAGAAAAGATCACCGAACCTCGCAACACGATCCCCGAATCCATTTAATGATTTTTTTATTTTCTAATTCTTGTACATGTTCAATTACCGCAATTTATTAATCACCGGCACCACCTTATTAACTGCATTAACATTAAGTCAAACAATTTCTGCACAAGTAATTCCTCCGGCAGAACCCGAGCCGCCCAAAGGCTGGCAACTGATGGACCTGAAAGAAAACGGTTTTTATGGCATCAGCCTTAAACCCGCTTATCTTTTTTTACAAGGCAAAAAAAGCAAGCCTGTGGTGATAGCTACGATAGATAGCGGTATTGATACTTTACAAAAAGACCTGAAAAGTATCCTTTGGACCAATACTAAAGAAATTCCCGGTAACGGCATCGACGATGATCATAACGGTTATGTGGATGATATACATGGCTGGAATTTCTTGGGCGGCCCCGATGGCAAAGCCGATTTTAATGAAACCACCGAAGAGGTACGTGAATACAATAAGCTGAAAGGTAAATTTGAAAACCTAACAGATACCAACGCTGTTGATAAAAAACAATACGCTTACTGGAAACGTGTAAAAACCACTTACGATAGCACAGTAAACAAATCGCGCACCGAGACCGAGCAATTACAACCCATCATGAATGCGCTGATGGTAACCAGCGGCTATATCAAAAGAGGGCTCAGCCTGCCTGCCAACGGCACATTTAAACAGGCCGACCTGGTAAAACTTAAACTGGCTAATGACACCCTTACCCAAAGCAAATATGTTTGGGATTCTATTTTCTCGCAGGAAGGCACTAATAAAACCAATGCCGCCATTATCAAAGATCTGAGCGAGTACCTGGCCAAATTAAATAACGACCTGTCCCCCGATTTGGAAGCCCGCAAACGCATAGTTGGGGATAATGTGGACAGCATGGATCATAAACCTTATGGCAACAACCTGCTTAAATTCACAGATGCCTCACACGGTACCGGCGTAGCCGGCTTGATTGGGGCGATCCGTAACAATGGCTATGGTATCAATGGCGTTGCCGATAACGTACGTATTATGGCCATCAAAGCGGTGCCTAATGGTGATGAATATGATAAAGATATCGCCAACGCTATCCACTATGCTGTTGATAATGGCGCCCGTATCATCAACATGAGCTTCGGCAAAAAAATATCACCACATAAAGAGTGGCTGGATGAAGCCTTTAAATATGCCGCATCTAAAGACGTACTGCTGGTACAAGCGGCTGGCAACGATAACCAGGATGTTGATATTACTCCCGATTATCCAAACGATACTTTCCTGGATGGATCAACCGACGCGGATAATGTGATCAATGTTGGCGCATCGGGCCCTAAACTAGGCGAGCACCTGGCTGGCGATTTCTCCAACTATGGCAAAAAGAATGTAGATGTATTTGCCCCGGGTGTTAAAGTAACTACTGTTGACACCGATGCCGAGTTTATGACCGAAGACGGTACCAGTTTTTCATCGCCCATAACAGCGGGAGTTGCGGCTCTACTGCTGGAGTATTATCCAACGCTGAGCGCTAAACAGTTGAAACAGATCATCCTGCAATCGGCCACACCTTTAACCGGCACTACGGTGTTCAGACCGGGCAGCAAAACCATCAAAGTTGATTTTACTACCCTTAGCAAAACCGGTGGTATTGTAAATGCTTACAAAGCCGTACAAATTGCCTCGAAAATGAAGGGCGAGCGGGCCAATTGATAAACCGCTCTTTATCATCCTGTGGAACGAAGGATCTTCTTCGAGAGCCTAGCAACCCAACACGCGTAATGAAGAAGATTTTTCACTTCATTCAGAATGACAGAGGGATATGAAATAAAAAAAGCCCGGCCGATAAACGGCCGGGCTTTTTTATTGATCACTTTATTTAATTCTACTATTCAATTCCGACAGTGGCATCGTAACCATCCGCCCAATTGGTTTTTTACCCCTGTAGGTGATCACCCGCAGCGTTGTGGCATCCTTTGGCGCATCAATAGGTTGCGTATATTTTGGATAGAAATTATCCGGGAACGAATTATCAAAACTGTAATAGGTATCCAGGCCATCCACCTCATTGGTCAGCGTTATTTTTAGTGTACCATCAGCATTGCGTGTGGCATTAAATGAGGGATCATAAGCGCTTGGCGCGTATTTAGTTTCGGCAGCGTTAAAGCGGCCGAACTGTTTCTCTACTTTTCCAAAGAAGTAAGGCCAGCTTTTCTTTTCCTTTGGCGACCATACCGACTCGGCAATGGCCATACCCCTTGGCCAGGTCATGTATTCGGCCTGGCGAATGTTGTACACCTGCTCGGTCCATAAATTAGCCTGGCCGCCTTTGATCAGCCTGGCATCAACACTATCAGGCACGGGTTCAAACTCGTACGATTTGCTCAGGCGCAGTGTGGCGTAAATTTTGGTTTCGTTAACACGGTCGCTTTGCATATAATCCAGGTAGGCAAAAGTTGTTGGGCTCATCACTACCTCATGGCCCTGTTTAGCGGCTTCAATACCGCCTTTTATCCCTCTCCAGCTCATTACCGCGGCGTTCGGACCAAGGCCTCCTTCAATGATCTCATCCCAGCCCATAAACTTTTTACCTTTTGATTCTACTATTTTTTCTAATCGTTTCTCAAAATAGCTCTGTACCTCCTGCTGCGTTTTCAGTCCTTCTTTAGCCATCAGGGCTTTTATAGCATCGCTTTGCTCCCAAAAGTTCTTAGCGCACTCATCACCGCCCATATGGATATAAGCAAAGGGGAAGAGTTGCGCCACTTCGGTCACTACCTTATCCAGAAAAGTGTATACATTTTCATTGGCCGGGCAAAGGGTGTTATCCACAATGGCCCTGTTGTGCGGGCCGCTCCAATCCATAAAAGGCTCGCCGGAGTTAACCACATATTTATCGGCGCCGGGCGTGCAGGATAGTTCCGGATAAGCTACAACAGCAGCAAGGCTATGCCCCGGCACATCTATCTCCGGTAATATATTTACAAAGCGGTCTTTGGCGTATTGGACAAGTTCGCGGATATCTTCCTGGGTATAAAATCCACCGTAAGTACGTGGTTCATTCGCGGCAGGTGGCGTAAACGTTCCAAACTGGCCAACCTTTTTAACGTTATAAGCGCCAACTGTGGTCAGCTTCGGTAAACTTTTGATCTCTACGCGCCAGCCTTCATCGTCGGTTAAGTGCAGGTGCAACAGGTTCAGCTTGTACTTCACCATGGCATCTATATATTGTTTTACTTCGGCTTTTGTAAAAAAGTGGCGTGCCACATCAAACATTAACCCCCTCCAGGCAAAGCGTGGGTAATCTGTAATTTCTACACAAGGTACCGTCCATTTCACATTTTTCGCCAGCTGCTTGCTTTCAATATCGGCGGGTAATAATTGCATCAGCGTTTGCACACCATAAAACAAACCCGCAGCCTCATTGGCCCTGATCACGATCTTTTTAGCCTTTACCGATAAGGTATATCCTTCGGTACCTATAGCGGCATCAACAGTTTTATTTAAAACAAGCCGGATAGAAGCCGTGGGGGCCGCACTTTTAATGGTCACGGATGATCCCGGCGCTGTAGTCAGTTTCTTTTTCAGATAACTGGTTACGGGCGCTAATTCGGACTGGCTACCCGCCTCCACTATAACGCTTTTGGGCAGCAGGAACTGACCCGCCGTACGCGTGGTTTTTACCGGTTCGGGAATAATGGATAAGCCGCTTTGGGCAACCTGGCCAAACGATAGGGCGTGCGCAAGGCAACAGCAAAGCAATAAGGATAATTTTTTCATACAGAAGGGATATGTTTTAATTGGGAAACGGTATGCAAATTAAACTTTTTAAATAAAATTAAAAAGTTGCAAGCTAAATTTTGTTGTTTTAAATTGCATATCAATACATCCGTAGCTGCGCCTGTAGTATATAACTGATCGTACAAACCAATTATTCATTTACCTGACCTAAAACCAGATACCTATGGCAACTGACAGAAGAAAGTTTTTAAAACAATTTGGCACCTCTGTACTCCTCACTTCGGCATCGCTCACCAGCCTGGCGGCCAAAGAAGAGCATGAAAAAAGAATTTTACAGGCCGAAAAACGCGTAAGTCCTAATGATAAGATCAGGATAGCCACCATAGGCATGGGCATTATGGGCTTTAATGACACCCACGCCGCGCTTACCGTGCCGGGTGTGGAGCTGGTGGCCGCCTGCGATTTGTACAAGGGCCGGTTACAACGCACTAAGGAGGTATATGGATCCAATATTTTCACCACCGATAATTACCACGATATTTTAAACCGCAAAGATATTGATGCCGTTATTGTAGCTACCAGCGATAACTGGCACAGCCCCATATCTATCGAAGCCATGCACAAGGGCAAAGCCGTTTACAGCGAGAAACCGATGGTGCACCACATTAGCGAGGGGTTGAATGAAATAAAAGCCCAGCAGGAAACCAAAGCGGTTTTCCAGGTAGGCAGTCAGCGGGTGAGTGGTATCGCCTTTAAAAAGGCAAAGGAGCTTTACCAGGCGGGCGCTATTGGTAAGATCAACGCAGTTGAGGCTTCTTTTAGCAGGCAAAGCGCGCTGGGTGCATGGCAATATACTATTCCGCTGGATGCATCGCCGCAAACGGTGGGTTGGGAGCAATACCAGGCCAACAGCAAGGTGAAACATGCTTATGACAGTAATCGTTTCTTCAGATGGCGCAATTACCGCGAATATGGCACCGGTGTAGCCGGCGACCTGTTTGTACACCTGCTTTCGGGTATTCATTTCATCACCGGATCCAAAGGACCAGATAAAATATTTGCCATTGGGGGCCTCGACTACTGGAAGGATGGACGTAATGTTCCTGATGTGATGAGCGCCGTGATATCCTATCCAGAATCACCGGAGCACCCGGCTTTTCAGGCTACCCTGAGAGTAAATTTTGTGAGTGGTGAAGGTGACCGCGCTTCAACCAAGATCGTAGGTTCTGAAGGCGTTATCGACATGAGCGATGGCGGCGGCTTTACCATACATAAAAGCAAAATGCCGGTAGCACCAGGTTACGGAGGCTGGGATTCGCTCGGCACCTATCCCGAGGCCATGCAAAAAGCCATTATTGAGGAATACAATAAAAAATATTCGGCTGCCGATCAGCAAACACCCAAGCTGGATGATGTAGTTTACCATGAGCCCGAAGGCTATAGCGATTCCAACGAGCATTTCGCCAATTTTTTTGATTCGATGCGTACAGGCAAACCCGTGGTTGAGGATGCGGCTTTTGGCTTCCGCGCCGCGGCGCCTTGCCTGGCCTGTAACGATAGTTATTTTGAGAATAGGGTGATCAAATGGGATCCGGTGGGGATGAGGCTGGTGTAGGGATTAATGCAATCAACCGGTCATGCCGAACTTGTTTCGGCACCCCATTAGCAAGGTGAGCAACATACCGGTTAGCCTGTCCTATGGGATCCTGAAACAAGTTCAGGATGACATTAGCCTTTATGTCATTGCGAGGAGGAACGACGAAGCAATCTCCTCACTTGCATATTGAACGCGAGGAGATTGCCACGCTTCGCTCGCAATGACATATTAATATAAAACAAAAAAGCCGCTTAACGCGGCTTTTCATATGTATAGTAAAATTTAAATCTTTTATTCTTCCACCATTTCACTGTTGGGACTGTTCACTTCGGGAACTTCGTGTTTGAAATAGTGTTTCTGAAATACCAGTATCAGGATAACACCTACGCAGATAGAGGCATCGGCCAGGTTAAATACCGGTCTGAAAAACTCAAAAGGCTCATTACCCCAAACGGGTACCCAGGCCGGGAATGTACCCCGGAACAATGGGAAATAAAACATATCAACCACACGCCCGTGAAATAGCGGGGCATAATTGTACATGATACCATAAAAGGTAGAGTCGATGATATTACCAACAGCTCCGGCCAAAATGAGCGCCACATTCATAATGAGGCCACGGTGGTATTTATGCTTTATTAAATAAATAAGCGTATAAACAATACCGCATACCGCAAAAATGCGAAACAGCGTCAATGCAAGTTTTCCTGCGTCACCTCCCCATTCCATGCCAAATGCCATACCGTTATTCTCGGTATAGTGCAGCATGCCATGGCTACCAAAAAAGCGGATCTCTTCGCCCATGAACATATGTGCCCTTACCCAGGTTTTAATGATCTGGTCAAAAAGAATAATAAATATAGCAGTGAGAAAAGGTTTGGTGTAAGCAGCCTTCATTTATTGCTTTAATTTAGCTTCCATAGTTAAGGTGGTGTGCGGCACGGCGCGCAAACGCTCCTTTGGTATCAGTTTACCGGTTTCGCGGCAAATACCATAAGTTTTGTTTTCAATACGCACCAGGGCGGCTTCCAACTGATCAATAAATTTTTTCTGACGGGCAGCTAACTGGTTAATTTGTTCTTTTTCCAGTGTGGCCGAGCCATCTTCCAAGGTTTTATAAGTACCGGCAGTATCATCAGTTCCGTTCGCGTTTGGCGAGCTTAACGAAGTTGCCAGCGAGTTTAACTCTTCTTTGGCAATACGCAGTTTATCAAGAATAAGAGTTTTAAACTCTTGCAGGTCCGATTCAGAATATCTGGTTTTTTCGTTTTCTACTTTCATTTATACTTTACTAATAACAATAAAAATTTCATTTCCGTCAATCTCTACTTTGTCACCTTCATGTAACTGAGCGTCAAGCACTATGCTCTCTGCTAAAATTTCGGCGCAAATATAGGATAAATTATTTTTTACCGCTTCGCTGATATAAGGGTGCTCGCTAATGCGAACGTCAATTTTATCAGTAACCTCAAACCCTTTTGTTTTACGCAGGTTCTGGATACGGTTTATCAACTCTCTCGCAATCCCCTCCTCTTTTAATTCGTTGGTTATGGTAACATCTAAAGCTACAGTTAGTTTTCCCAAATTTGCAACTTGCCATCCGGGAACGTCTTCTGCTATAATCTCTACATCCGCAATCTGTATTAAGTACTTGTTATCAAGAACATTAACAGCGCCATCACTTTCCAGTTTGGCTATATCATCCTGTGTAAAATTATTTATAGCCTCGGCCACAGCCTTCATATCCTTACCTACTTTTTGACCAAGAGCCTTAAAATTCGGCTTTATTTTCTTTTTAATAATGCCCGCGGTATCGGTAATATATTCAATATCCTTGATGTTGGTTTCGGATAAGATCAATTCTTTTACCTGCTCCACATGCTTCTTAAAGCCCTTGTCCAATATAGGTAATAATATTTTGCTGAGCGGCCTGCGCACCGGAATCTCGATCTTTTTACGCAATGATAATACCAATGATGATACATCCTGTGCCAGTTTCATGCGCTCTTCCAGGTCGGCATCAACCAGCTCATCATGATAGGTTGGGAAATACGCCAGGTGTACCGATTCAAATTCCTCTTTACCGGTAACCTTATTCAGATCTTTGTATAAACTATCGGCAAAAAACGGAGCTATTGGCGCCATTAATTTACTGATGGTGATTAAGCAGGTATACAATGTTTGGTAAGCCGACAGCTTATCATCGGAGTTATCTGATTTCCAGAAACGGCGGCGACTTAAGCGGATATACCAGTTGCTGAAATGCGCATCTACAAACTCCTGTATAGCACGGGCGGCTTTAGTCGGCTCATAATCGGCATAAAAAGCATCCACCTCACGGCTCAGGGTATTGAGTAATGATATTACCCAACGATCAATTTCCGGGCGTTGTTCCAATGCTATTTCGGGCTCGCTATATTTAAACTGATCGATATTGGCGTAAAGCACAAAGAAAGAGTAAGAATTGTACAGCGTACCAAAAAACTTACGACGAACTTCATCAATACCTTCTTCGTTAAATTTAAGGTTGTCCCATGGCGCGGCATTGCTGATCATGTACCAGCGAGCGGCGTCGGCTCCATATTGTTCAATAGTGGTAAAGGGGTCAACAGCATTGCCCAACCGTTTCGACATCTTGTTGCCGTTTTTATCCAGCACCAAACCATTTGAAACCACGTTTTTGAAGGAGATACCTTTATTGCCCACTTTGGCATTCACCGCTTTTACTTCGTCGCTGCATTCGCTCAGCATTACGGCTATAGCGTGCAGGGTAAAGAACCAGCCACGGGTTTGGTCGACCCCTTCGGCAATAAAATCGGCAGGGTAGGCAGCAGCAAATTCTTCTTTATTTTCAAAAGGGAAGTGCCATTGCGCGTAAGGCATAGCGCCTGAATCAAACCAAACATCGATCAGATCGGGCTCCCGAAACATTTTGTTACCGGCAGCCGAGGTCAGGATCACATCATCCACATAAGGGCGGTGCATATCTTCCAGCTTAAAGCCTGCGGGCATAAAACCGGCTGCTATCGATTTTTCGATCTCGGCATTCAGCTCGGCAATAGAGCCAATGCATTTTTCTTCAGATCCGTTCTCCTCTCGCCAAATAGGTAACGGTGTACCCCAGTAGCGTGAACGCGACAGGTTCCAATCTACCAGGTTTTCCAGCCAGTTACCAAAACGACCTGTCCCCGTTGATTCCGGTTTCCAATTGATGGTTTTGTTGAGCTCCACCATTTTATCCTTTACCGCGGTGGTACGGATAAACCAGCTATCGAGCGGGTAGTATAATATCGGTTCGTCTGAGCGCCATGAGTGTGGGTAGCTGTGCTCATATTTTTTAACGTCAAACGCCTTATTGTCTTCTTTCAGTTTAATGGAGATCAGTACATCCGTTGCCTTAAAACCTGGCTCGGCACGCTCTGCATCACTATAGTATTCTTCTTTAACGTAGCGACCGGCAAAATCGGTCACTTCATCAACAAAACGCCCCTGTTTATTAACCAGTGGAACTTCCTTGCCTGTTTCATCCAATACCATTACCGATGGTACGTTTTGTTCTTTACAGGCCCTGAAGTCATCCGCACCAAAAATAGAAGCAGTGTGTACGATACCTGTACCGTCTTCGATGGTTACAAAGTCGGCCGGGATCACGCGGAAAGCGTTTTTCTCCAGGTTTTCATTACTTACGTAAGGCATCAGCTGGTGGTAACGCAAACCGATCAGCTCAACGCCTTTAAATTCAGCTCTTATTTCCCATGGAATAACTTTATCGCCCCCTTTATAATCCTGGAACGAGGCGTTTTGGCCTTCGGCTTTAAAGTATTTGCCTACCAGGGCTTTGGCCAGTACTACACTTACCGGCTCATATGTGTAAGGGTTAAAAGTGCGGATCTTTACGTAGTCGATATTTTCGCCAATGGCCAGGGCGCAGTTTGATGGCAGTGTCCATGGAGTGGTTGTCCAGGCCAGTATCGCAGTATCCTCGTTTACATCTTCAAATAAAACAGGGATAAGGGGATGCTGCTGATCGTTCTTTAAATGGAACTGAGCTACTATCGAAGTATCCTTTACCATTTTGTAGGTGCCCGGCTGATTTAGCTCATGCGAGCTTAAGCCTGTACCCGATTTTGGCGAATATGGCTGTACCGTATAACCTTTGTATAAAAGATCCTTTTTATAAAACTCCTTCAGTATCCACCAAAGGCTTTCAATGTATTCGTTTTCATAGGTGATATACGGATCGTCAAGATCAACCCAATAGCCCATTTTTTCGGTCAGGTCGTTCCAAACGTCTGTGTAGCGCATCACCTCCTTGCGGCAGGCATCGTTATACTCTTTAACGCTTATTTTTTTACCGATATCATCTTTGGTTATCCCTAAAGCTTTTTCAACAGCAAGCTCAATGGGCAGGCCATGGGTATCCCAACCGCCTTTACGCTTTACCTGGAAACCTTTTAGCGTTTTGTAACGGCAAAAAATATCTTTAATAGAGCGCGCCATCACGTGGTGAATACCGGGCATACCATTAGCGCTCGGCGGCCCTTCGTAAAACGTGTAGGGGTTACTTGCCGGACGACTGCTGATACTTTTGCCAAATATGTTGTTCTGCTTCCAAAACTCCAGTATCTCTTTGCCTGTTTGCGATAGGTTTAACTGCTTATATTCCTTATACATGTATATAGTTCACCTCAATTTTTAGAGGTTGCAAAAATACGGAAATTATAAATGATTTTTTTAATTTGGACGAATGAAAAATAAAGTAAGGCGTACAGTATTGATGTTGTTGATTGCCGTAATTCTGTTTTCGGCATCAATGGCTATCCCTGCTTTATTCCATTCGGGGTGGAAAGACCTTGTTCAGGGTGCTGCTCTGGGCCTCACCATAGCCGGCATCATCAGTATTATTACCCTGGTTATTGATTACCTGCGCGAAACAAAAAAAGGAGCCTGATCTGTTATTTTTAAGACAGTTAAAATTTATATCTTTATATATACTTATAAAAAGCGCCAAATGAGATCTAAAGCATATATCATTATTTCGGGAATATTATTTATTGCAGCTTTAATCATCAGCCTGCAAAGTGCAGATCATTCAACCGCCGACAAATGGGCCAGCTTTGTGATGGGCCTTACATCTGTTACGTTTATAGCTGGTCTGATATCGCTTTTTACAAAAAACAAGCCAGCTAAAAACGAGCAGGCCTTGAATTAAAAGATGCTCCTGCTGGCCCCGCCATCTACCTGTATGGTTGTGCCGGTGATATAAGCCGCCTGCTCTGATGCCAGGAAGGTAACCAACGCTGCCAGCTCCTCGGGTTTGCCAATGCGGCCAAGCGGTATGCTTTTGGCCCTGTCTTTTATGGCTTGTTCCGGATCTACATCTTTGGGTAAGGTATGTTTTATCCTGTCGGTCAGGATCAATCCCGGAGCCACATTGTTTACGGTAATATTGTACGGACCAAATTCATCGGCCATGAGTTTGGCCATCCCCACCACGCCCATCCGCATAGCGGTCGACAGTACCGAACCACCCAGCACGGCTTTTACCGAAACACTAACAATATTGATGATGCGCCCGCTGCCTGTTTTTTGCATGTGCGGCAATACCAGCTTGCTCAAACGTGCAACACTTAGCAGGTTAAGATCAAAAGCTTTTTGCCATTGCTCGTCGTCAAAGTTCTCGAATTTATCAAAAGGAGGTCCACCGGCATTGTTCAGCAAGATATCTATCCGTCCAAAAGCGTTCCCTGCTTTGTTAACGAAAGCGTCTATCTCGTCGGCTTTGGAAACATCAACTGGTATCGCGATCACCTCGTTCCCGGTGAGTTGATTTATTTCGGCGGCTGTTTTATTTAATTCCACCTCATCTCGCGAGCCAATGATCACTTTTGCGCCCTCGGCAGATAAAGCTGTGGCTACAGCCTTGCCTAATCCTTTACTGGCCGCTAATATTACGGCTACTTTGTTGTTGAGTTTAAGATCCATAATACCCCTCCCTGCCCTCCCCATCCCGATAGCTATCGGGAGAGAGGGTTCTGATTTGCGTGATTAAAGTTTATTTACACTCCTCTCCCGATAGCTATCGGGATGGAGAGGGCCGGGGTGAGGCTCTTACTCCTCAATATCCGGTCCTTTTATTTTTTTACGGTCAACGCCGCCATCCAGGCTTAGTAAAAAAGCGGGCAGCAGCGTAAGATTGCTGATCATCGCTACCAGTAACGTGATAGACAACAATACCCCCAGGGCTACGGTTCCGCCAAATTTGGATACTGCGAATATGCCGAAGCCAAAAAACAGCACCGTGGCTATAAATATCATACTCACCCCGGTTTCACGAATGGTATCAGACACAATGCGCGATATGCTTTTACGGGTATAGCGCAGCTCATGGCGGTAGCGGGTGATAAAATAAATAGTTTGATCGGACGAGATACCCATCGCGATACTGAATATCAGTATGGTTGATGGCTTGAGCGGGATACCGAAAAAGCCCATAATGCCCGCCGTGATGATGAGCGGAACCAGGTTAGGCACCAGTGAAATAGCTATCATTTTTACACCCCTGAACAAGATCCACATTACCCCGGCTATCAGCACAATGGCCCAGGCCAAACTTTCGTACAAATTTGTAAGCAGGTAATTGGTGCCCTTGATGAAAATAATGCTGGAGCCAGTAAGCTCCACATGAAATTTTTTGGGATTAAATATCGAGTCGATGCGGGGCTGTAGTTCGGCCAGTACCACGTTCATTTTTTTTGAACCGGCATCAACCATTTCAAAAGTTACCCGGGTTATACGGTGATCTTTATCCAGGTAAGTGTTCAGCGCCCCGGATGAGCTTTTGCCCGAATTAGCGGCATAGTTCAATATAAAATTCTGCTCCAGACCATCGGGTAAACGATAGTATTCCGCATTGCCGCCATAAAATGCCTGGGTAGAAAATTTCAACACCTGGATGAGGGAAATAGAACGACTGAACTGCGGGTACGAAGAAATCAGCTTTTCCAGTTTTTCTACTTTGCGGATCACCGTTTGGTTCACCACTCCGTTTTTTCTTTTGGTATCAATACTTACCTCCAAAGGCAATACCCCGTTAAAGTTCGATTCAAAGAATTTAAGGTCTTCCAGGGTATTGTTATGCTGAGGCAGATCGTCGACCACGTAGCCATTGATATTGATACGATAAATGCCCACTGCCGAAATAATCACCAATACCAGCGTGGTAATATAAATGGCTTTCCGTTTTTGATGCACCAGGGTATCCAGCTTAACCAGCAAGGCTTTCATCCATTGGCTGTCCTTAATACCGTTTTGTTTGGCTTTCGGAGCGGGTAGATAGCTGAATACGATAGGCACCAATATCAGGCTCAAAGCAAATGTGGATAATATGCCCAGCGAAGCCACCAAACCAAACTGGGTAAGCAACTCGCTGTTGGTAAAACACAACACACCAAAACCAATGGCGGTAGTAATGTTAGCTATAAAAGTGGTAATACCGGCCTTTTCGAGCGCTATGGCCAATGCCTCCATTTTATTGCCCGATATATCAAACTCGTGGTAGTATTTATTAAGGATAAAAATAGTGTTCGGGATGCCGATAACCACCACCAGCGGCGGAATGATGCCGGTTAAAATGGTCATTTCGTAATGCATCATGTACAGGATGCCCAGGCTCCATACTACCCCAAGAACCACAATAAGCACCGGGAATATTACCGGGAAAAACGACCGGAAAAAGATAAGCAGGATAACAGCCGTAATCAATATAGACAAGCCCAGGAACATGGAAAACTCATGAGCCACCAAGTCGCCAACAACAGTACGGATCAGCGGCAGGCCCGAGTAATGTACCTTGATGCTATGCTTTTGTTCAAACTGTTGGCCCAGTTTAAGCATTTTGTTAATGATGGGCACACGGTATGGCGTATTGATGATCTTATCATCAAACGTTATCGCCATTAAGGTCGATTGACCATCGTTGCTCCATATTAAACCTTTGTAAAATGGCAGGTTTAACAAATGCTGCTTTACGCTATCAACCGCCTGCGCGGTGGGCAGTACCCCGGTAACCAGTGGCTTTACCACAAAGCGGTGCTGCAGGGTATCCTTTTGCAGATCATAAACATTGGCGATAGAAACCACTGCCTTTACCCCTTTGATCTGCTTTAGCTGGGTACCTATCTGGTACCAATCGTTAAACACATTTTTATCAAATATTTTGTCCGATTTGATACCCAAAACCATCGATGAGGCATCCTGGCCAAAGGTTTGTTTAAACTGGTTATAGCGGATGTAGGCCGAATCGGTAACGGGCAGCACTTTGCCCCCGTTAAAGGTTATTTTTACTTTCGACGCTTCAAAACCCATAAAAGCGCTCAGTGCTAAAACGCAGATAAATACGATGAGACGGTTTTTAAGGATAAAAGAAGCGGTATGTTTCCAGAACATTTGAGTGACTTTAAGGGCACCGCTAAACTACGAAATTTGATTTACCCACCGGCCCAAGATATTGACATTGTGACAAAAACTTAACCTACAACGTCATTTATAGCGGGGGGGAACAGATAATTTTAGCTTATGGATGGACATTACCCGGCAATAAGCACCAGCTGCTCCCGAAACTCCTGCAATGTTATTTTGCCGGATGCAAAGCGGTTTTCCAGTAACAATTTCTCTTCTTTCGGGGTAAAAGGCCTATTGTAAATAGTTTGCACCAGGTTATGCTCATAAGGCAAAGGTGCTGTAATGTGCGCCCGCGTGTTAAATGCTTCAAAATAACGTATACCCAGTATCCTTTGGGATACCGCGTTAAAATGAATCTGATCTTCATTGGCCGTTAAGCCCGCTGCGGTCACAAAATAACAATGGTTACGCGTTTGGGCATATTGCAACAACGCCTCATTAATTAATGGATAAGCAGTAAAATAACTGCCGTACAAACCGGCCGTTAAAAAATCTCCCAGTCCCCCCACAATCAGAGGAACATCCGGCACATTTAATTCAGTACGCAATCCATTAATTATCCGGTCAAATTTTTGGGCATATGCTGCGGCGCCATCCGCAGAACAATCATTTTCGCCCTGGTGCCATAAAATACCCGATAGCCGGCTGCTGCGCTGCGCCAGTTTTGCCTGGGCCAGGGCGTTGTCAAAAAGTACACCACCAACCGCCCAGTCGTCCAGGCTGGTGCCGCCATCGGCACAGGGGATCAGGCCTATTTCTTCTGCCGGATTATTCAAATGCCAGGCAGCGGCAAAGGATGCCGCCAAACCAACGCCTGCCGAGGGGCGGTCGTTATGGATAGGTTCTGTCATGATCTGCCAGCGACCGTTGCGCAGCATTTTAACAGATTCATTAAAAACTGGTGGAACTTCCTGTATAAAACCACGCCCGGCTATATTTGACTGACCTATTAATAAAAAGGAGTGTATCATCATTAATCTTTGTAATCACTTAACCCAATACCCAACAGCACTTATAGCAAACCTATGCTTCGGCTAAAAGAGTACCAGGCGAATTTTTTAATATCATTCGGAGCAACATCTCCCGATCGCAATGCTTGTATAGTAGTATTGATCATGTTCACAAACAGCATGCGGATCCAAGCGACTGACAAGCTGTCGCTGATCAGCTTTTGACGCTGCAGTTCCGGAACAAGGCTAAACCAGTTGTTTTTTGCCTGTTCGTAAGCTTCATTTTCAACGGCTCCCGCTTTCTCGTTCAAGTATTTTGTTTGAAGCGTATTCAAAAACGCGTATTTCACCCCGCAATCAATACCCGCATATAACATCTGCTCCAACTGCACCACAGGATCGGTACTGCTATGATAAGCCGCGAGCATCGCCCGATGCCAGGTTTGCATCATATCGGCCCAACAAGCGTCTATCAATGCGGCCCTGTCTTTAAAATGCCGGTGCAGGGTTCTTCTGTTTACGCCTGCCTGCCCGGCAATGATATCCAGCGGGGCATAAAAATCCTCATTCAAAACCGCTATGGCGTTGTCTATAATTTTCTGACTTGTCATGCTGGCGCAAATATAAGACAAATGTCACACACATGAGACATTTTTATTTTAACCCCTCTTATCAATGCAGGGCCGTTAAAACCACTCGAACTATTATTCGTCACATTTTTTAAAGGGTTTATCACATTTCAATTTTAACATCGCCGGGCTTTTGTACTATTGTAGCCGTAAACCAAGCATTCAAAATCTAACCTGTCATGTACAAGCAATTAAGTATAAAACTAAAAGGAGCTTCCCTTATTGAATTCTGGATAGTTACCGGCTGCCTCATCTTATCCTTTATCTTATCGCTTATTGATGAGATCCGTCTTAACGATATTCATCACACTTATTTTGTGGGCATACTGGCCCCGGTGTTGTTTAACCATATTATGGTATTTATTTGTTATGCTTTTATTTGTTTTTATATGGTGCCTGTGTTTGAAAACCAAACGCATATTTCGCCGGGCGGCACTTTATTTATTTTAATTTTCATATATGCCTGCATTACATTGGGCATCATTAACCTATATTTCGCCGTATTGCTGGCTATCAAGCTACTACTCACATTTTTTAACCGCGATAGCCGTAACACTGCAAACGTGCTGTATTACGATGCGGCATTGCTCACCGCATCCTGGATATTGCTCATTGTAGCCGCCCTTTATTTGGGATCGCCCGAAGGAGTTAAATTTTTTATCGCCTTTACCGTACCAGCCATGATCACTGTTTATTTATACTCGGTACACCGGCTGCTGCCCGCCACATTTTTACCCAAAAGGAGCTATGCGCGTTACTATGGCCGCATGATGGGCTTAACACTGCTGTCATGTATAGCGTTGTGGATACTGGGCCTTTGTTTTAAAGGGGGTAACCGTCTGTTAGGCCCAACATCACACGTGTTTTCCATCGAGGCCAATACCGACGAAGAACAGATAGCCGTCATTGTGATCAGCAATTTCTTTGCACAGCTTATACTCGTAGCCCCGTTTTCATGGAGCATTTTTAAAAGGCGCAATGCCAAAAAAGACGAAGAGATCAAAACCCTGAAAACGGAATTGGGTAAATCAGATGCCAGTCTTAACTTTTTAAAATCGCAGATAAATCCTCACTTTTTATTCAACGCCCTGAACACCCTTTACGGCACCGCCCTGCAGGAAAATGCCGAACGCACAGGCGAGGGCATCCAGAAACTGGGCGATATGATGCGTTTCATGCTGCAGGAGAACATCCAGGACAAGATCGCTTTATCCCGCGATACCGATTATCTGAAAAACTATATCCTGCTGCAAAAGCTGCGTACCTCAACCTCGCCGGCTATCGTTATCGAAACACAGATAGAAGACATTACATCCGATTTGACCATAACGCCCATGCTGCTGATCCCCTTTGTGGAGAATGCCTTTAAGCATGGCATCAGTTTGATCAATCCATCGCATATTAAAGTAACGCTTAATACCAGCGGCAATACCCTTTATTTTGATGTACATAACAGTATCCATATCAAGCCGGATAACGACCCGGAAAAGGGCCAAAGCGGCATCGGGCTCGACAACGTAAAACAGCGCCTGGCACTCCTGTATCCCGACAGGCACGAGCTGGTTATTCGCCAAAACGCAACGGAGTTTTTTGTTCATCTTACCTTGCAACTGGATAATTAATTACATTTAAAGAATGATAGCCATTGCCATCGACGATGAACCCATTGCGCTGAACATTGTGCAGGCACACGCCTCCAAAGTGCCTTTTGTGGAGTTGAAAGCCATATTTACCAATGCTTTTGAGGCCCTGGATTATCTGCGGCAAAACAAAATCGACCTGATGTTCCTGGATATCAAAATGCCCGACATCAGTGGTCTTGATTTTTTGAACAGCATCAGCAATCCGCCCCTGGTCATCTTCACCACAGCCTATTCAGAACATGCCGTAAAAAGCTTTGAGCTGGATGCCGTGGATTACCTGTTAAAACCATTTTCGTTACCTCGTTTTTTAAAAGCTTGTAACAAGGCCCATGAGCTATATACTTTACGCAACAGACCCGATACTGCTAAAGTGGCAAGCTCCATATTTATAAAAGATGGCTACGAGCAAATTAAAGTGGAGCTGAACGAGATATTGTTTATTGAAGCCGCGGGCAATTACACCCGCATCCACCTGGAGGGCGATCGCTCTTTAAGTACCCGGGTAACCATAAGCGATATGCTGATGCTGCTACCGCCCAAAAAGTTTATCCGTACCCACCGCGCTTATATTGTAGCACGCAGTAAGGTAAATAAGTTCGACCGTACACAGGTACAGATAGGTAGCCACAGCATCCCCATCGGCGCCACCTATGCCCAATGTTTACAGGAACTGGGTTGAATAATGCTACCGCAAGTGCATTAGCATTAAATTAAGTAATACTCCGTAAGAGTAAAAGCTTTGTAGCAAATAAACAATAAATATTTAGCATGCCGTAGGTATGCAACCTGGGTGCAGTACCTACGGCACTGGTTTTGAAATCAAATTCATTTCTACAAAGCTTTAACCCCGATGGGGCTTACAAAACCCCATCGCTACCGCGAGCGTCCCGCTTGTGGTTCACAGGACAAGACTAAATATTCATTGCATATGCCCACAAGCGGGGCGCTTGTGGTAGCATTAGGTATAAATATTAGTAGGGTTAAAAAAGGTGTCATTTCGAACGAACCGAGATGGGAATTGTACACAAGGGTGAGGAGAAATCTTCTACGCCAAGCAAGCTAAAATAGCAGATCGAAGAAGATTTCTCCTCGTACCTCGTTCGAAATGACATGTCAAAGATATTCATACACAAACTATAATTGCTGGAAACAAGACATAACAAACACGCCTCACTACGCGGCGAAAGCAGCCGTAGGGTTATAGCCAAACTGCTTTTTAAACGCGAAGGAAAAGTGCGACAGGTTTTCAAAACCTACATCGAAATAAACATCAGATGGTTTTCTTTTTTGTTCGGATATCAGGTAATGTGCCAGTTCCAGGCGTTTTTTAGTGAGCCACTTCTCTGGGGTATTGTTAAACGTTTTTTTAAAATCGCGCTTAAACGTGGTCAAACTTCTGCCTGTTAAGTAGCCAAATTTGGCAGCGGTGAGGTTAAACATATAATTCCGTTCCATAAAGTCCGCAAGGTCTATCTTTCCCGGCTCATCAAGCTGGCCCAGCAACTGATCTACATTTTTATCAATGGCGCGTAGTACCCTTATGGCTTCCTCCATTTTAAAAGCAGCCAGATCAGCGGGCAAGGCATCAGCCAGTTTAAAATAAGGCGTGAGCGAATTGAACAAACTTTCAAGCAAAGGGTGATCGGCCAGCTGTATCAGGCCGATGGCTTGATGCGGCTGCGGATCGATAGGATGAGCCGTGTAATATTGACTTAAGATTTCCTGCCTGAAAACGATAGATACGGCAATACAGGGTTCGCCGTTCAGGGGTAACTTGCTCATCCGCCCCAGTTGATTTCGGGGAAACAGCACCGTATCGCCTGCAAAAAAACTGAAATGCCTGTCGGCACCGGCAATCCTTACCTCGCCAGACATTACCCTTACCAGCGCGGGCTGCGGCAGCACCAGTTCACGGCTGTAATGCGCTTCTTTTTTGCAGGATATAAATATCTCCGGTACAATGGTAGGCGTTAATGGTTCCATATATTAAAATTATCGAATTTATCCTGATAATGACGAATAGCGATATTGTTCATTAACCGGTTGTCGCCCCCATTTTTCGCTACGTCGATCAGGCAGGCGGCCAGGGTTGTCACCTTAATGCTGAAAGCTTCTGAAAATAGATCAAGCAAGTTGGTAACATACCTGGCGATGGTTGGTATGAGCGGTCTTGGGGTATGTTTGTCCCCAGGTTTGATAAATGCCGGCCTGAACAGGAAAACATTGTTGCTCAGCTTGGCCAGTTCCCTTTCGGTGCGCCCCTTGATGCGCCCCTGCAAAGAAATGCCTTTCTCTTCCTGGCTGGCCGAAGCGCCACTTACAAAGCAGAAGCGCAACCGCGGGTTTAACGCCAGCATCTGCCCGGCTGCCTGCATGGCATAATCATAGGTGATCCGGATATATTCTTCTTTCGTAACCTGCCCCTGCGGCACACCCAGGCACCAGATACAGGCATCGGCCTCCATATCGGCCGCTATCGCGGTATAATCCAAAAAATCATTCAGCACCAGCTCTTTCAACTTAGGGTTGGTGATACCGGCCGGCCGGCGAACCAGCGAAACCACTTCGGTAACAGCTGCATCAGCCAGTAGTTGTTTTAGTACTTCCTGGCCTAAAAAACCCGTAGCTCCCGTAATGACGATTTTCATTATGCGTTTATTTGTTTTGAGTGGATTGTAATCGCGTTTATACTAATTTAAGTTTTATGTTATCGAACCAGGGTGTCATGCTGATTTTTATGATAAAAGCAAAGTTTTTTAATTCCCTCCCCACGGGAGGGGGGCGTTGGGCTGGTGTAATGGCGGGGAGGGGTTTCTGCGCGCGATGATTATCCTGTTCCATAAACCCCTTCCTCCCCTTCCCGAGGGAAGGAATCGCACAAAGCCCTGCCTCTTTTGATGGGTGTTGTGCCGAGCTCCCTTCAATGGCTCAGGGTGACAGCCCCTTTTCCGTCCCCCTTAGGATCTCCTGAAAGGAGCCCCTGAGTTTCTTCCCGGCACAACTCCAAACGCAGGGCTCTCTCAAAGAGACCCTGCGTGGACAAAATTAAAAGCAATATTTACTTCACGATACCCAAACGAATGAGGCTTTCGGCAGTAGCCACTATAGCCTCTTCAGTTGATCGGGGCGACCAGCCCAGCATACTTACCGCTTTTTGATTGGTCGTGTTCATCACCACGCCCAAAAAAGGGATGATGGCTTTGGCCATCGGGTTTTTCAACGCCGCCATACGTACCAGGGTATTCGGTAGTTCTTTAACGCTCACCTTTTCTGCCAATGCGCCTATATTTTGTTTGAGTATTTTGGCCACTTCCACCATCCAGATACTTTCGCCCGCGGTGGCAATAAAGCGCTGCCCTTTGGCTGCCGGATCGATCATGGCCCGCAAATGCAGATCGGCCACATCGCGCACATCCACATAGGAAGAATTGACCTTTGGATTCCCCGCCATTTTCCCTTCCATCAGGTTCTGCAAAAAATGGATGGAATGTGAATAATCTGTACCCAGCACTGGCCCCAAAACACCAACAGGGTTCACCACCGAAAGCTCCAGCGTGCCGCCTTCTTTTTCGATAAACTCCCAGGCTGCGCGTTCCGCCAGTGTTTTTGATTTTTGGTAGGCAGGTGTGTTTCCGGTAATCACCGTCCAGTCTTGTTCGGTATATGGCGCCGTTTGAGGTTTGTGACCGTAAACCACCGCGCCAATAGCCGATGTAAGTACCACACGCTTAACCCCGGCATCACGCGCGGCACGCAAAACGCGTAGCACGCCTTCACGGGCCGGGATGATCATTTCATCCTCGTGTTTATATTCATTTAAAGGTGTTGGCGAAGCAACGTGTATCACGTAGATACAGTCGGCTACAGCTTCGTTCCAATTGGCATCGGAGCCTAGCTCCGCGGTTATAAATGATAAGCGATCGCCCGCATCCACGCCGCCTTCTTTCAGCATGGCCCGTACTTCGGGTTCACGCGTCAACGACCGAACGGTAGTTTTTACCCGGAAACCTGCATTGAGCAGTTGCAGTATACAATGCACTGCTATAAAGCCCGAACCGCCGGTTACAAGCACTGTTTTTTCATTATTTGAAATTGTTGTCATCTGATTAATAATTTGATGCAACAAAGTTCGATGTAATAACAAAGCAGCGTTTTGTTTAAAAGACCTGATTTGCTTTGTTTAAAGGCCCAGTCAAATCCTGACGGGTAGAAGTTACTTGATTATTGTTACTCCAACATTAGTACTTACGGCAGGCGCTCATATGACATGTGTATATTTTGAAGAAGCTATACCCTTGGTAAAAAAATTCACTAAATCAGTAACTCAGTCATTCAATAATTATTGGTATATTTGTATATATACAACGGCCCGGTTTTCTGTAAAAAGGAGAACCGGGCCGTTGTGTTAAAGAATAAAAAGCAAAAAAACAGGCTGTTTTTAATTTAGTCATTTGACAATCAAAAATTTAATACTTTTTAAACTTTTCAAAACCCATCAAAAATTTGTTAAAAAGTGTTAAAGTGGCGTTAAAATTTAGTTAAAGTGGATAAAAGCAGCGCTTTTTCACCCTGTTTTTGACTAAAAATTTGTTAAAATTCAGGGTTTAAAAAGTTTTTAGGCTACCAAATTCATAAGTGCCGATAACAATGTATTTTTGTATATGAGAAGACTGATACGCAGTTTTGGTTTTGCCTTTAAGGGATTGCAATACGCCACCAGTACCCAGCCCAATTTCCGGATACACCTGGGGGCTACCGTGGTGGCTATTGGCCTGGGCATAGCGCTGCACCTATCCACCGCCGAGTGGCAATGGATAGCTATCAGTATAACCCTGGTACTGGTTACCGAGCTCGTCAATACAGCCATCGAAACCCTCACCGACCTGGTTTCGCCTACATACAATATCAAAGCCGGGCATGTAAAGGATGTTAGCGCCGGCGCTGTGGTTATAGCTGCCGTGTTTGCGCTGGTTACAGGCTGTATAATTTTTATACCCAAACTTATTTTACTGGTATAATATGCTGCATAAAACCCGGGGCATTGTATTTAAAGCAACCGACTATGGCGATACCAGTGTTATTGTACAACTATTTACCGAAAAGTTTGGTTTGCAATCATACATCATTAACGGCGCCAAAAAACCCAAGGCCAAAATAGGCCGCAATATGCTGCAGCCCCTGCACCTGCTTGACCTGGTTGTTTATCATAAAAACTCCGGTAGCGTACAGCGCATTTCAGAGCTTAAAAATTCGCCTGTGTTGCAAAGCATCCCTTATGATGTGATCAAAAGCTGCATCGCTATTTTTTTGAACGAAGTGCTATACAAAGCTGTAAAGCAGCAATCGCCCGATGAAAGTTTGTTTGATTTTGTATTTAGCGCCATTGAGTGGCTTGATCATCAAACAGGGAGTGTGGCTAATTTTCACCTGCTGTTTTTGGTTCAGCTTACCCGTTACCTGGGTTTTTACCCGGATAGATCCCAGGCAGGTCAGGCTGATTATTTTGATATGAAAAACGGCACATTCAGCAACTATAAGCCTGATAGCCTTCTATATCTGTCGCCCCCACATACACAAAATTTTCACCAGCTTTTGCAGTGCAGCTTCGAAAATATGCAGCAGTTAAAATGGAGTAATGATGAGCGTCGTTACCTGATCCAAAAGTTATTAGAATATTACGCGTTACATATAGAGGGTTTCGGCAATATCCGTTCTGCCGATGTGCTGGAAGAAGTGTTGTCCTGAAAATTAAATCGGGGCTTTATGCTGCAATAGTAAAATATAAGGTGGCCCGAAATAAAAAAAGAGAAAGCCCAAGGCTGCCTCTTTTTTGTTGACTGACCTCATTATTTACCATAAAGAACTAATTGGTTAGATCGATAATAACAATTATAACAAATATATGCACTATGGAATTAGTAGACTAATTTTTTAATAAAAAATTAACACACATTGCGCTTATAATGTGCACTATAGCTATAACCTATCCATAAAAATGAACCAGACACGCAGTGCAGATATCAGCGAATAAAAGTGCGCTCGTTAACATATCGTAAAGATATTTACCTTTGCCGCTATCGTAACATAAGCGGTTACTTATTCAAAATTTAAAAATCTGTTAATGTTGCCAAGGGTAAATTTGCAATATGTTATAAAATAACCGTCTCAAACCCCTGACCAGGGCGGTTGCCGCATATGGATCAAACACTATGAATAGTTCAGAAAAAATAAAATCAGGTATTCAGAAGCTTAAAGCTGTATGTGTTAATCCCGGATATTTTTTCAGATCTCTTTTCAGTAAAGAACGAGGCAAACAGTTTATAAAAAACCATTTGTTTAACCCAGACCAATCGGCGCAACTTAAGGCTCTGTCAATTGGTTTTGGTGTATTTATGGGGATAGTGCCTATATGGGGCTTTCAGTTGATCGTGGCATTTTCATTGGCTATATTATTAAAGCTGAATAAGGCGCTTGTTCTTCTAGCCGCGCATATTAGCTTTGCCCCCCTGATACCAGTCGTCATATTTTTAAGTTATAAAGCTGGCGGCTACTGGATGGGCGAAAAAAACACTGACATCCCTTTCAGCGGAAATATTTCATTAAAGTCCATCAGCCTACATCTGGAACAGTACCTATACGGCAGTATATCGTTGGCTATAGTGGCTGGTGTAACAGCAAGTTTAATAACCTTAGCTTTACTTAAGCTGATGGGTAAAAAAACTGCTATAGCTGCCTGAGCTAATAATACACACCATTATGCTATTTATTCATATATCATTAACAATGATATCTTTATACATTGTCAAAACTGATAAAACCTTTTAATTCAGTGGTTTCAAAAGAGTTGTTTACCTGAAAGAAACAGGCTAACTATTTCTTTATCTGTGCATTTCACACTTATCAGCAACATACAACAAATGATTTTTAACGAAAACGTTATCGTAAATAAAAACAGTTAAAACTTATGAAAACCTGATCTCCCGGGATATTTTTGGTAAATACAGTTTAGTATTTTGCCAATTACAAATAATAAGAAGCGCTTTAATTAATTATAAAAACAGCTTAATTATTAACTATAACTGCTTTATAAACCTGCAAACTTCATTGTCCTGCGAAAACGTGAATACTGTTTGGGCATTACCTTACAGGTGCAATAAAAGCAGTATCCATTAACCCAAAACCTTAGATCAATGAAAAAATAAATCAGGTCTTCCAAAAAAAAGAAATCGGCAGTGGGTTCAGCACTACCGAGATCAATACGTATCCCTTTTAGTCAAACAGCAACATTGAATGTTGCAGGGGATTTTTTTGCCTAATTCAACCGAAATTTTAATAAGCAATACAAATATGAAGAAAAAATCCTCACATTTTTCTATATAAACGGCCATTTATGCCTGATAGTATCAACTATATTACAATAATAAAACAGGCTTAATCCCAGGCACTTGGGATTAAAAATCTCCGTATTGCTTTCATTAAATCATTTGGGCAGGTCGCGCAGATCCCTTACAGTGGGTCTGTGTGCTTGTATGTAAGGGTATACCGGCACTATTTCAATCAAAGCAAACCACTTAAACCAATTAATTAATACTATTAAAATTATGAGAAAACAAATTACTCTCCTCATTCTATTCTTCCTGGCCAGCAGTATGCTTGCCCTGGCCCAGGAGCTGCCTGTTACTGGTACAGTTAAGGACGATAAAGGTCCGGTACCAGGAGTAACCGTTAAGGTAAAAGGAACAGGAAAAGGCGTTGCTACCGATTTCAAAGGCCATTATGTTATTAATGCACCATCAAATGCAATCCTCGTGTTTAGCATAGTTGGCTACGCCAGTCAAGAGCAACCCATAAACGGTCGGAATCAGATCAATGTTACCCTTGCCGAAGATAATAAACAATTAAACGAGGTAGTAGTAGTCGGCTACGGCACCCGTCAAAAAAAGGATGTTACCGGGTCGGTATCCAGTGTAAAAGCAACTCAGCTTGAAAATGAAAACCCTACAAGTATCGGCGACATTCTTAAAGGTAATGTTGCTGGTCTTTCGGTAAGCATGAATACCTCGGCCAAAGGTGGAGGCGACCTGTTGGTACGCGGTAAAACCACCCTTACAGCCAATACTTCCCCCCTTATTGTATTAGACGGGGTGATTTACAATGGTCAGCTGGCAGACATTAACCCCAATGATATTGAATCTGTTGATGTTTTAAAAGATGCGAGCGCCCTTGCGGTTTATGGTTCAAAAGCAGCCACCGGGGTGGTAGCCGTTACTACAAAAAAGGGCAAGAATGGTCCTCCGGTAATTACCCTGAACACTAATTTCGGTTTGGCCGAGCTTTCAAAAAACCAGAAAGTATACAGCCCGCAGGGCTTTTTAGATTGGCGTGCAGACGTGCTGAGAAGTACCAATACCACTAATCCATACTATCAATATACCGACCCGCGCAAATTGCCTGCAGGTGTAACGGTTGATCAGTGGATGGCCCTGACAGGCGCTACCGGCGATCCTGTTGACCAGTGGCTAAGTAGGCTGGGACTTGTTCCTAATGAAAGAGCCAATTATGTGGCCGACAAAACCATTGATTGGGCCGATCTGGTTTTTCGCAAGGGTTTCCGGCAGGATCATACCGTGAGCATGTCTGGCAAAAAGGATGAGGTTAATTACTATATGTCATTAAATTATACCAAAAACCAAAACCTGATCCAGGGCGGGCAATTCAGCAACGTTAGGGCCAGAATGAACCTGGAAGGCCAGGCTGGTAAATTCTTAACCCTGGGTATGAATGCACAATACGCGGTTAGAAATGAAGGCGCTATTGAAGCCGACTGGACGCAAATTACAAACAACTCTCCCTATGGTGACTTTTATGATCCTAAAACAGGTGAGTTAGCCCGGATACCTACCGATGATGCCGGCTTAAATGCCCGTAATCCTTTTTTGAATAATCATTACGATGAAAGCATGAACATACAGAACACCTTGTTTGCTAATCTGTATGGAAAGCTAAAACTACCGTTCGGTATCACTTTTCAAACCAACTTTACACCTGGTTTTGACTCTTATCGTAACTTCTACCATACCTCGTCAAAAAATCCAAACAATACCATTGTGGGTGGTACAGCAAGTCGGGCAATGGAAAACCGGTATTCGTACCAGATTGATAACCTGCTGAAATGGAACCACACTTTTGGAGAGATACACAATATTGATGTTACCTTGTTAGCCAATAAGGAAAAATATCAATCATGGTATACCTATGAGTATAATGAAGGTTTCAGCCCCAATGACGATCTGAGCTTTCATAACATTGGCGCGGGTAATAAACCATCCGTAAGCAGTGATGACCGTGTATATACCGGCGACGCTTTAATGGGCCGCGTTAATTATACCTTATTAAACCGGTATTTATTAACCGCTTCTGTACGCCGGGACGGCTATTCGGCTTTTGGACAGAGATTTCCACGGGCTACATTCCCATCGGTAGCCTTAGGATGGATATTTACTGATGAAAGCTTTATGAAAAAAGCTGAATGGCTAAACTATGCCAAGTTGCGTGTTTCATATGGCGTTAATGGTAACCGCGACTTAAGAGATGGAAATGGCACTGTTGACCCATATAGGGCGCTTTCGGTGATCACTACCGGTAAATATCCCCTTGTTAGTCCAACAGGTGTAGCTACTGCCAACTCGGCCATCTATGTAAGCCAGATGCAGAATGATCAGCTAAAGTGGGAACAAACGGCCTCATTGAACCTTGGTTTGGATTTTACCGTTATCAACAACCGTTTAAGCGGCTCTATTGATGTTTATAACAAAAAAACAACCAACTTGCTGGTACAAAGAGCTATTCCGGATGTTACTGGTTTTAAAAGCGTAATTGCCAATATTGGCGAATTGAACAATAAAGGTATGGAGCTTAACCTAAGTAGTAAGAACATTACAAAAGGCAACATCATCTGGAACACTACACTGAATTTTTTCTTTAACCGCAATACCATCAAACACTTGTATGGCAAGGCTGCCGTTACCGATGCCAATGGCAATACTACCATGGTTGAGAACAGCGACTTAGGCAATGGCTGGTTTATAGGCAAGGATATTGACGTGGTATGGGATTACAAAGTACTGGGCGTTTGGCAAACTGACGAAAAAGATGAAGCCAAAAAATACGGTGCCGTGCCCGGCGATTTTAAACTGGAGAAACTGGTAAACAGCGGCCCCAACCAATATAAATACACCAACGACGATAAACAGTACCTGGGCTACAGATCGCCAAGGTTCACCTGGTCGTTACGTAATGATTTCAATATTTATAAAAACTTTGATTTTTCATTTCTTCTGCTTTCAAACTGGGGACAGCTAAAGCAATATAACCAGGCCTTAAATAGCCCGGGTAGCGTTGGCTTTGGCCGCAGCACATCATATGTGCAACCCTACTGGACGCCAACCAACCCTATTAATGATTACGCGCGCCTTAACTCAGGCTTCAGCGGAACCACCGTTAACGTTTACCGCAAGGCGTCTTTTATCAGGCTCAATACGATTTCATTAGGATACAACTTCCCAAAACAATGGGTTAACCGCCTAAAAATGCAAAGCATGAAACTGTATGCCAACGTAAACAACGCCGCAGTTTATTCACCCGACTGGAATTTCTGGGATCCGGAAAATAATGGTCCAACGCCAAGATATATGTCTGTAGGCTTAAACGTTGTGTTTTAAAAATTTGATCAGAAAAGAAACATGAAAAAGATAAATAAAATATTAGCAATTGTAACGCTAACTTCTGCTGTTATTGCCGGAAGTTGCAAAAAAGACTTTTTAAAACCCAAACTCCTTTCGCAGTTTTCGCCCCAGGTAACCTACACTTCTGTTCCGGCTATGCAGGCGGCGCTCAATTACCTGAGTGTAAATTTGCGTGCAGAGTTTTTTGGAGACTCGGCCCCAATGCTTACTGAATCTATTTTTTCAGATGTAGCTGTTGAAGGCACCACAGATAAAACAACACCTGCCCAGGATCTGAACGTGCGTATAACGCCTACGGCCAACCTCAATAGCGACGATTATAATAAAATAGGTTGGTATTGGACACAGTGGTACAAGGGCGTAGGTTATGCCAATGCTATCATCTCTAATATTGATAATGTTAAATGGGATAATGACGCGCAAAAGAATGCCATTCTGGGTGCCGCTTATTTTCACCGCGCTTACTGCTATTACCGTTTAGTACATGAGTTTGGTGATGTGCCCTGCCCTGTTAAACAGGAAACTTCGCCCAATGTATCTTACGTTAGCGTAAAGCGTGAAGTTATTTTACAAAGACTTAAAACCGATCTGGAATTTGCGCAGCAATGGGTTAAAGATGGCGGTAATAAAGGAGAAGTGACCAAAGGCGCCGTAAGCCATTTATTAACCAAGGTTGATCTGGCCCTGGGTAAATTTGACGATGCTATTGCCGCAGCTAATTCCGTTATTAACTCGGGACCTTATCATTTAATGACCTCCCGTTTTGGAAGCACAGGTGCCGATGTAACTAAGAACGTGATATGGGACCTGCACCGCCCGGACAATAAATCAATAGCATCCAACACCGAAGCGTTGTTTTTAGTGATTGATCGTGAAAACCTGGAAGGTAATACCAATCTTGGTTCGCAATTGATGCGTAATACCACACCTTTTTATTCGCAAGCCAACGTTATACTTACCCCGGGTAAGAAAAAAGCGGGTATTGTTGACGCGATTACTGCCGAAATACCGCTCACTCTTTACTATGGCAGAGGTATTGGCCGCTATCGCGGTACACCATATAGCACCCAATATATTTGGACAGATAACACTGATCTAAGACACGCACCTGGCAACTGGATGAATATGACCGACCTGGTTTATAATAACCCGGCACTGAAAACATCAGACCCTGACTGGTATGGAAAACATTTGGAACAATGGACTAAAGATAACGTAGCTACCCGCTTTTTGAATGGAGCAAAAGATACCATTCGCTGTTGGTTTGGCTGGCCGCATTACAAAGTGTTCATCAGCTCAACCAATATCGCTACTGATAAATCATGGAACCCACCTCGTGGTACCAATACAGACTGGTACGTGTTTCGCCTGGCTGAAACCTATTTATTAAGAGCTGAAGCCTATGTATGGAAAGGCGACTTAAACAGTGCCATGGCCGATCTGAATGTGGTGAGGGCAAGGGCACAAGCCGCACCATTAACCGATGCCAGCAAAGTTAACATCGGCACTATTCTTGATGAGCGAGCCAGAGAGCTTTATTGGGAGGAGCCACGTAAAACGGAGCTTACCCGTATAGCCTATATTTTTGCATTAACAGGCAAGCCTTCTTATACCGGCAAAACCTATAATGTAAATAACTTCTCTGAATCAAATTTCTTTTTTGACCGCATTACTGAAAAGAATGATTTTTATAACAAAGGTGTAGTAACCAACTCTGGTAATACCTTTACCATATCAGCGTATCACGTGTTATGGCCCATCCCGAATAACGATATTCAGTTAAATATTAACGGGCATATCAATCAAAACAAGGGGTATGCCGGTTCGGCAAGTAATGTTCCGGCGTTGGACAAGATCCCGTAACACTTACCTTTAATAAAAAAGGGATAAAGCTTTGCTTTATCCCTTTTTTATTAAAATACGATTTAGTTATTTTGATTGGTAACTGCCAAATAGCTGCACCAATTTATCGGGATAGTTACTGATGATACCATCCACGCCCAAATCAGCCAGTGCCTTCATATCCTTTTCTTCATCTACGGTCCAGGGTAATATCAGCATCTTATTGTCATGTACCTTCTTTACAATGTCGGCATTTACAAAAGTGTAATATGGGCTATAGATATTGGGGGTAAAACCTAATTTCTTCAGATCATCTTCTACGTTGATTTTCCCAACCAGGTAAGAGAGTTTTATCTTAGGGTTTGTTTTATGCAAAACCTGTAGTGTTCTTACATCAAATGACTGAATAATCACCCGTTTATTGATATGCTTGCTGCTGATCACATCCATCATCAATTTAACAAAAACATCAGGGGTGGGGTTATAAATGCCATCACCTGCCGGGGTGCTCTTGGTTTCGATATTGTAATAAACGGGCTTAAGCTTATTCTTTTTAACATAGGCTTCCACGCTATCTATTAGATCTGATAATAAGGGTTTATAAGTTTTCAACCTGGCTTGTTTCGGGAAACGGACATTGGGCTTGGTACCCGCATCAAAACGACGAATGCTATCATAGGTCATTTTATACAGGGCCAGGCTTTTTTCTTCTTCCGGAGTTATTTCCGAGCCATCGGGTTTAAGCATAATGGCCGATGACATCCATTGATCATGCGATACCACTACTTTACCATCGCTGGTTATATTCAGATCGAGCTCCAGTGTTCTTACGCCAGTTTTTACCCCATTGAGCATAGACGCGATAGTATTTTCAGGCATCAGCCCCATACCGCCACGGTGACCTTCCACATCTAACTTTTGCTGGGCGAAAACGCCACTTAATCCACAAATAATGAAGGCAAGTGTTAATCCTATTTTTTCCATAGCTGTTAATTTAGTTCTTTTTTAATCGTTATCAATAATTTCGGATCATCGGTATAAATCCTTTCTATACCCAGTTTCAGCATTTTTTCGAATGTCGGGCGATCATCAACCGTCCAGGCACCTGTTTTAAGATTAGCCGCTTTGATCTTATCTACATTTTCCTGCGTAACTCCGGAGTAATGCATTACGATGGTCTCAAATCCTCTTTCTTTAGCCACTTTGATATCCTCATCGATATTGGTTGTTGGCAACCGGTCCCAAAAAATGGGGATAGCGGGCGCCAGTTTTTTAGCTTTAGAAACATAATCTAAACCACTATCATTAAAACCCACTATTTGTTCGGCATGAGCTTCTTTAATTATCGCTATAGCTTCAGTCACGCAATCAACCTTCAAATGCATAGATACGTGGGTACGGTTTTGTTTCATAAACAACAGCAAGGCATCTTTTAACAAGGGCATGCGCTGCACAGGGCATTGCGATAAAGTAAGTCCTTTGGCCTTACGAAAGCTGGCCGCTACATCCAGTCGCTCCAGCTCCTGGTAAGTAGCATTGGGAATAAGCAGTTCTACACCGGTAGTCCGTTTGGTGTCCGCGTCATGGCTGATCACGATCTGTCCGTCTTTGGTTGTACGGATATCAAGCTCCACCCAATCGGCACCTGCGTCTATACCACCCTGAAATGAAGGTAAAGTATTTTCAGGAAACTCAACCGAATTGCCGCGGTGCGCGGTGACGCCGGTAAAAACTCCATTAGCATCCGCAATAGCTGTTTGTGCAGTTGCAGCAACCGGTAAAACCAGCGCTGCAACCACAAACAAAATATTCAATTTTTTCATGATGATGTTGTTATCAAATTATTTCAATAGCCACATCACCCCGTTTACATCGTCCACATTTCCATACTGAGCGATGGCGGCGTTGTAATTAGCCGTATTGGCCGATTGCTCGGCAGCGAAATATTTATAACGTAAAGCTATTTTACCGTTATTACCGGTACCTACACCCGTTTTAAATACAGGATAACCGGTACGCCTCCAGTTAAAATAGGGTTCGAGGCCACTATTCAGAAAGAAAGCCACATATTTCTGCTCATTGATCTGGCGGATACCGGTTTCGTTGTTACCCGCGTATTTTACCGAAGCCTGGGCGTAAAATGCACCAAAATCTACGTTAACGGTATTACTAACATACGGGCCGGCAACAGGCACCCCTAAAGGCAATGAATAAACAGTCATGCTGCCACTAAGCGGCACCGAATAAAAGGCCATAGATGCTTTAATACCTGCCAGATAGTAAGCCTCAGCATCGCCCAAAGCTCCTTTGGCTACCCAGCCCCTGTTAATAGCTTCGGCAATATTAAAGCACATTTCGGTAAAACCAACTATGGCGGTATTTTCGCCGGTATAGCCTGAGTAATACCTGTAACGGTTGATATAGCTGATCTTTCCGCCACCATTCTGGCTGGCCAATACACCCATATCTAAACCGATATTACCACCCTGGAAGGATGAGAAATCAGTAGGGCTGCCGCCTGCTGTTACCAAACCCGGCGCCGGATCGGTAGTTACAAATACGCGCGGATCTTTATTGGCAGTAAGCAAACTTACGTAAGTATCGGCACTGTTGTTTAAAGCGCCATTAGCAAAGGTTTCCTTGTTTAGCGGATACCTGTTGGTTGGGTTAAGCCAAACATATTTAAGATCATCGGCGGTGCTCAGCATCAAAGGGTATTTAACCGGATCGGCCAGGATCTGTGTAAACTGTTGAGCAACTTTTAAATCGGCATCCGCTGTTTTTTTACTCAGGTGTATCAATAGCCTTAAGCGATAGGTATTCACTACCTTTTGCCAGGCCAGCAAGTTGCCCGAAAAATAAATGTCGCCGCTTAACCCACCAACATTGGTTTTTATCAGTGCTGCCAGGTCGTTGTTGGCTTCTTCAAGCAGGTTTAAACTATTCAGAAAAACAGTTTTTTGCGGATCATAAGCCGGTGTAAGCAACTTATCACCCTGTAGTGCCTGGGTCATGGGTATATCGCCCATCTGCAAACTCATCTTGGTAAAAAAGTATGCCCTGAAAAACTTACCCAGCGCGTGATAGGCGTTGTTGTTGCCCGCAGTAGGTGTTACCGCGGCATTTTCCATATTGGTTACATCAGTTAACGTAGGATAGTAATTGCTGCCCGGACCAAAGTTATACTGGTTGTTACCAAAATAAGAATTGTTCTGTAACTGATATTGATTGGTACGATCAAGCTGACCACCCGGTGCCTCCAGCATGCTGTTCAATATGTTATTCAGTAATAATGATGGCGGTACACTGGTTGGCTTGTTCTTGTTCAGGTACCTGTCGGTAAAGTCCTTTTTACAACCCGAGGATACTATGGTAATTATTGTTGCCAGTAGCAGCAACGCATTTTTTATATTTATTTTCATTGTGCGCATCTTGTTAAAAAACAACATTCAGGTTAACACCATAACGGCGTGTGGTTGGCGTTTGCAGGGTTGATGTAGCAATTGGCGTGTTGAACTGCTCGATATCAATACCCTTGTACTTATTGTCGGCATAGAAGTATAGCAGATTTCGGCCAACCAGGGTTATGGAAGCCTTTTTGATCAGTTTGCTTCTTAACCACTCTTTCGGAAAGTCGTAGCCTATCTGTACTTCGCGCAGCTTGGCATAGGTTTTACTTACCAATGAGCCTTCCTGTACCTGGCCATAGTATTGCGTGGCCCAGCTTTGTACCGTACTGGTAGCCGTGTTGGGTGCAAACTGTAGCTGATTGTAATTGGTAATATGGCCAAAATTATCATACTTAATAGCCGCGCCATTTGATACTTGTACCCCACTACCTACATAGGTACCTTTATAAGCCGCAACACCTGCATTGGTATCGTCATCAAGACGTGATTTTCCTATAGCACCTTCAACAGTTGCTATGTTGGCGCCGCCCTGCATGGTAAGCGAGTATAAGCGATCGGATATTTTGCCCCCTACGCTGCCATCAAACTGAAAGCTGAAGCTGAAATTTTTATACCGGAAACTATTACTTACCGACCAGACAAAATCAGGATTCATGTAACCCAGGAACTGGTTGATCGGGTTTTTTAATGGCTTACCACCCGCGTCATAAACGATCTGTCCGTCCGGGGAGCGTACAAATGCCGAACCGTACAATTTATCGGTCCTGTCGCCTTTCTGGAAGAATGTGTTATAGTAGGTTTGTCCAGGAGGTAACTCCAGGTACCTTTCGGTATAGGTAGACCAGTTGCTCATCACATTCCATGAAAAGTTTGACGTTTTTATTGGGGTAGCCGTAAGCGTAAGCTCCAAGCCTGTTTTACGCGTTTTTAGGGCATTAATGTAATAAGTGGTATAACCCGAGGTTGGCGAAATAGCGTTAGCCAGGATCTGCGGACCATCGATATACTGGAAGAAAGTGGTGCTCAGCCCCAACCTGTTTTTCAGTACGCGGATATCAAAACCTTCCTCAAAGTTTTTACGGTTGTACGGCTTGATGCTTTCCTGGTAAATGTTTTGTGGCGATGATGCAGCAGGTGTATTGTTATATATTTTGCTGGTTGAGAACACCGGCTGCAGCGAATAATCCGGACCACCGTACGGGCTCAGGTAATTATTGCCATATTGTGAAAATGACGAGAACAAGCTGTTGGCCGTTGAGCCGTTTAGTTGTGTAAACACGTTAAATGGCGTAGCACCAATAGTTGCCGAAGTAGCATCGGCACGTACGGTGGCAAAAGATCCGCGTATCTTGAAATAAGATATCAGCTCGGGCAGCCTAATATAATCTGTAATTACCGAGGCGGCAGATACGCTGGGGTAAAAATAGCTGTTGTTACCTTCGGGAAGGGCCGATGTTTTATCGATACGGGCTGTTCCAGAGATGGTAGCATACTGACCGATAGAGGCATCCAACGAGGCATAACTACTCAATACACGCATGTTTGAACTAAAATTGTTAACCATGAGCGTATTGAGCGAGTTGTTGAAATTGTAAACATTCGGTACGATCAGGTAATCGGTAGAGGTAAAGTTGGAGTTGTAGTTGAAAGTACGCATACTACCGCCTACCAAACCCGAGAAATTGATGATACCGGCATTATAATTATAATTCAATAATACATCGGTGTTATTCTCAAATAGGTTTCTTCTGTCTTCGCGGTAATCACCCTGTCCCAAAGTACGGGCATAGGTGAAAGCACCCCACGGCATTTTTTCGGCCCTCAATAAAGAGTAGGTAGTGATCTGCGAACGGCCGGTAATATTCAAATGCTCGTCGAGCTTATAGTTAAAGGATAAATAGCCGTTAATATCGGTCTTGTCATGGCTCCGGGTCCAGTCTTCCACCATCAGCCAAGGGTTGTTATAGTGTACGTGCTCCGGAAATATAGCAACCTGGTTTGTTTTACCGGGTGCCCATATATTCCTGATATCGGGGGCATTAACATCCCATTCGCCACCCGTCCATACCGAAAGGTTATAGATCAAACTGTTTGGCCCGTAGGTTACATCCGGTACGTTGTTTGAATAGGTTTTGGTCAGGTTCAGATCGGCATTAAAAGTCAGTCTTTTGGAAAGCTGGTAACTGGCATTAGTGCTGAAGTTAAAAATATTAAGACCGGTGTTGGGCACTATACCGCGCTGGTTTGACTCCGACGCCGAGAAACGGGCCGCGTATTTTTCGCCTGTGGCCGAAAGGGAAATATTGTTGGTAGTTTGATAACCCGCCTGGATAAAACGGTCAAGGTTGTTTTTGCCATCCACATAACCCCTGTTAACATATGGCGTTGGTTTGATATGCCCTATATAGGTGAGATCGCCAAATTTGGTGGTATAGGTTTGATCGGGCGTATACAGGCCATCATATTGCGGAATAAGCTGTCCCCTGAATTTGGGGCCCCATAACTGGTATTGCGCATCTTGCAAGCCCCCGCCAAAACCATCGGCATAAGCGTACTGACCGTACATACCGCCGCCATAATCATGCTGGGTTTTAGGTTCGGCAATAAAGCCTTTATCCATGGAGTTGGTTGAATTGAATTCCACCACAAAGCCCTTGTCTTTCCCGGCTTTTTTGGTGGTTATCAATATAGCACCATATTGAGCCCGGCTGCCATAAAGCGCCGCACCTGCAGGGCCTTTAAGTACCGTATAACTCTCAATATCATCCGGATTAAGGTTGTAGGTATCTGAACTGATGGGGATACCATCAACCACATAAAGGGTGATCTGGTTGCCACGTAACGATACCGATGGCGGGCCCAATAGCTCGGCATTCATCGCTACAGATAAGCCTGCCACCTTGCCGGTTAAACCGGTTATCGGATTGGAGTCGCGGGCTTTTACCAGCTCGTCGCCTTTAACTTCCTGCGTGGCATAACCAATTTTGTTGGCGCCCTTTTTTACACCCAGGGCCGTTACCACCACCTCATTGAGGCTGGTAGGCGATGGCACCATTTTTACATGCAGCATATTACCGCTGCTGGCTTGCACACCGGTAATGGTTTGCTTATCAAAGCCCATGTAACTAAAGGTAAGGTCATACGATTTACCCGCTACCAGGTTTTTGATACTAAAAGTACCGTCGATGTTAGTGGTGCCTGTTTTTTTGAGCTCGTTGGAGCCGCTTTCCCGTACCTGGATGGTAACGCCAATAAGCGGCAGATCTTTTTCGTCCAGCACCTTGCCTTCCAGGTGGCCATTATCTTCGGTTAAATAACCGGTGCCTGTTATATGGCTTGAATGGTGTAGCAGGGTACCCTTCGCCCTGGTAATTTGCGTGCTGGAACACAGCAGGATAATGATTGTAAAAATAAGGTGAGAGAAAGTGAATAGTGGTTTTAATACATTTCTTTTTGTAGAATTGCGCATAGCTTTTTAATGGTTTGTCGGTTTGCATAATCATGAATTATTGATGGCTTAGTGGGAGTGGGTTGGTGGAACAGCCCGCTCTTTTTTGCATCCGGCTCTGGCTTATATCTTCAAATTTTATCCTCCATCGGTAAGTTTTATAAATAAATTTCTGAATTAAGTGGAAAAGCGCTTTTGTATTCGCTACGCGTAGCTTTTTGTGAAGAGAAACAGGCGCACGGCAGGAGCGCGTTTGTTAATTATAGTATTAAAGCCAGGTAGATTTTTTCCGCCGCTAAAATAATAGCCCATACATTGCCCCTAGGTTAAGGATGTATTAAGGTTTTTGATATGTTAAAAACCCAAACGGCAATGTTCATAACTCACCATACAAGCTTCTGCATACCTTATTGGGCTTTATACTTAAAATGAGGCATTTCCGGCTATTTTTACTTCAGGGCCAACCATGAAGTAAATGTTAAATGTGTATAACTAAGTAAAGATACCCGGCAGGTTTAAAGCTTTGTAGTAAACAAAGTATAATATTTAGCATGCCACAGGTATGCAACCGGAGTTCAGTACCTATGGCACTGAATAAGCCTCCTTTTTTCCTACAAAGCTTTAAACCCCTATGGGGTTTGCAAAACGCCTTAACCTAATCACATCAAGAAGCCCTAAGTAGGCCAAAAGTGGGTTAACATGGGTTTACACTTTTTTGGGTTAACATTTTTATAACTATTTAATAGTCAAATAATTAATTCCATTTTTGGGGTAAAAAGCCCGAATTTATGTAAACCCACTTTTTACAACTTACAAGCACCATCAAATTACTAATATTTTTAGCATTTTTAAATTAAATTGCTTATATTTATAAAAAATAAAAAGACCAATGCAATATGAAAACACAGCAATTAACTTTAACAAACAGTGAGAAAAAGATCACCGCCCTGATGGCTCTGGAAACCATTACGATAAATGATCTGGATAACCTGGATCTGGCAGAACGGCAATATTTAGGAGTGGTCTGTACCAAAATGCTGCAAAATTTAAGGGATACGGAACGGGATGATTTTCTGAAAAAAATAGAACCAATTATGCTGGATAGCAATCAGCAGGTTTGGGAGTATAACCACCAGGCCATCACCGATGCCATTTCAAGGTTCACCGAAGAGCACGGCAGCATGCCCACCAGAAATCAGCTGGCCGAAGAAACCGGTTTAAGCCGGCAAACCATCAGCAAACATTTAAAAGAATACCAAACCCATCCCGGACATGCCGAGCAAATAGAACAGTTTAAAATGATGGCACCCAGGTTAATGGCCAAAGTATTCCAGTCGGCCACCAAGGGCGATATCCGAGCGGCCAAGCTTTACCTGGAAACCGTTGGCGCTACCGGTAAACAGCAGGTGGTAAAAAGCCAAAACAACCATATCCAGATTAACAATACCATCCTGAGCCAGGAAAATTTAAACCGCCTGAGCGCCGAACAACTCAGCCAGATAGAACACATCGTTGCCAAGGCTTTACCTGAAGCCAAAATGATTGGATAATACGCCCGTATTATTTTGCAAGCATGGAGTTTATGCAATTCTCTTTTAACTTATCTCTTTTAACTTAAAAGTTGATGCAATTCTGTTTATTTATTCTAAAAAACCCCTTAGATTAATTCTTTAATTAAAATTTAATCTAGAGCTTAGTAGCTTTTAATTGCGTTATGGTAGAAATCAGAAAAGGACAAACCGATAAAAATGCCTCTAGTGATAGCTTGATAAATTTTTTCAGAGCCAATGATGCTTTAAATGGGAAATTATACATAGGATATCCAATATTGTATAGTGGAGGTGAGAGCAGTGTTTTAGATGCTCTATGGATATCGCCCGAATACGGAGTGTTAGTATTCGACTTGATTGAAGGAACCATCATAAAAGATCGAGAAGAAGATAGAGATAATTTATTTACAAAGTTATCTTCTTTATTAGGCCAATATCCAGAATTAAATAAAAAACGAAGGCTACAAGTCGATATCAATGTTTTAACTTTTGCTCCAGCATGCGCAAATATTGATTATACGGATACTGCTACTACAGAAGAAGAGGTCTCAGAATTAATTGCCGAATTGAATTCATGGGTTAATCCAGAACTTTTCACACGTACTGTAGCTGTTATACAGTCTGTAATTCAGATAAAGACAAAAATTGACAGAAGTTTTGTAAAAAGATCTGATTCAAGGGGTTTTATTATTAAAAATTTAGAGGAAACCATTGCAAATCTTGATAATCAACAAGAAGAAGCGGTCATTGAATTTCATGACGGCTTGCAGAGAATTAGGGGATTAGCGGGGTCTGGGAAAACAATTGTTCTTGCTTTAAAAGCTGCGTATTTACATGCAATAAATCCCGAATGGAATATTGCCGTTACTTTTAATACGCGAGCATTAAAAACACAGTTTTATGAGATGATTGAGTTGTTTTGCATTCAAAAAATGGGGCAAAAACCTGACGAAAGTAAAATAAGAATTATTCAAGCGTGGGGTAGCGGATCAAATACAGGCATATATTATGAATTTTGCAAGGATAATAATATTGAGTATTTAGACTATAGGGATGGAAAGATATATTCAAATAAAGTTGGCAAACAACCATTTGATGCAGTTTGCAGAAAAGCATTAGATGAAGTCGACAAAGATAAAGTCATAAAGAAATATGATGCAATTCTTGTTGATGAAGCACAAGATTTATCCGAATCCTTCTTAAATATTTGTTATATGCTTCTGACAAAGAAAAAGAGACTTATATATGCTTATGATGAACTTCAAAAACTAAATGAAGGCTCTTCTTTGCGTAGTCCTCGAAAAATATTTGGAAAAGATGCTAGTGATACAATTTTAAAAAAATGCTATAGAAATTCGAGACCGGTCTTAGTAACGGCTCATGCCTTAGGGTTTGGAATTTATAGGAAGGCTGGACTTGCTCAATTTTTTGATCAGCCCGAACTTTGGAGTGATTTGGGTTATAAAGTAAAAGATGGGATGTTAAAAGCAGGACACTCAGTAACTCTCTATAGACCTGATGAAGCCTCGCACAAGTACTTAGAAGACAATGTGGATATAGATGATTTAATCATATTCAAAAGTTTCAAGTCAAAGACCGAGCAGTCAGATGCAATTGTAAAAGATATAATTAAAAACCTAAAAGAGGACGAATTATTGCATCGAGACATAATAGTAATTAATCCAATGGCATTAACTACAAAAGATGAGGTATATGAAATAAGGTATTCACTAACTAAAGCAGGCATTAAGAATCATATCGCAGGTGATTCAAATCCGGACAATTTTTTTGAGAAAGAATCCATAACATTTACCGGCATAAATAGAGCTAAAGGAAATGAGGTACCAATGGTCTATATCATCAATGCTCAAGAATGCTATTCACATCCAATATTGCATAACCTTGACCTTATTAAAAGGCGAAATATTTTATTTACAGCAATTACAAGAAGTAAAGCATGGGTTAGGGTATATGGAATCGGTGAACGAATGGAAAGTTTAACTAAAGAATTTAAAGACGTAAAGAATAAAGACTTTGAATTAGATTTTATTTATCCTGATTCAAAAACCATACAAAAGATGAATTTAATAAGCAGAGATATTTCTAAAAAGGAAGAATTACAATATGAAGAGGAAATAAAATCATTGAGTTCTTTGCCTCAAATCATCCAAAGAATCAAAGCGAAGGAATCTAATATTGAAGACTATCCTAAAGAACTTAGACCATTCATAAAGAAACTTATTGAAGAGGATGAAAATTGATAAATATTTTATAAAACAAATCATATCCTTAACATACTCGTTAATTCGAACCGGATTTGTAAACAATTACAATATGCCCTCCTCAAAAAACCAGGCTATTGTATGGGATAACTACAAAAACATTTCATTTACTTTAAAGAATCAGTCATACATTGATTTATATAATGAGTGTATTAAAGAAAAGGCCTATAACTTCATACTACTGGATGGGGCTATAATTCAATTGATGTATGAATTTGAAAGAGGACTCTTAATTAAACATCGTCTGGCATATTATCCCAGTCCAAATAAAGAAAAATTTCTTGATTCACCGGATGATTATGATGACCTGCATTTTGGTGACGAGTTGTTTTCAGATATTTTAAATGGCAAATCTATTTCTTTTCCAATCAGATTCGATTTTGACACAGATGAAAAAAAATATGTTAAAAATGATCATACCTATATTCATATGACATTAGGAAATTTTCAGAATTGCCGAATCCCTGTTTCAAAACCATTAAGTCCCAATAAGTTTATATCATTTATTTTAAGAAGTTTCTATTTTGAAAGATTTATCAAATATCACACAATAGATGATTTTAATTGCACTTACGAAGAAAAGAGCTATCTAGACCTCGATGAATCTAAATCCATTCATATAAGTCATTAACAAACCTCTTGCCAGCGCACACCTATGCTTGCAGGGGATGTTATTGATGCTTAGCCAGCCATTCTTGGTATTTTTTCTCCAGGAACTGGTTGCCCAGGGCACGCACTTCGGGGGTTGACACGGTAAAATGGTCGCCGGGGTAGTAGCCAAAAACAAATGATGAGTTTAGCTTTTTCATTTCGCCGTCCAATAATTTTACTGCGTAGTTCAACAAAAAGTTATCCTGTTCGCCAACGGTAACGCGCACTTTACCATCCAGGTCGCCTTTGATTTTGTCCCAGTTGGTTCTGAGATATAAGGAGATATCGTAATTTTTCCAGTGCTCAAAAACGGCTGCATCAATTTCGCCGGTTTTATAATTAATGATCCGACGGGGCTCACCGTCACTGCCTTTTTCGCTGAATACGGCATCGAATGAATGCATTTGCTCACCGCGATAAATTACGTGCTCCATCGTATAGATATCCCGCATATTAAACCATGGGAAAAAACCGGCAATTGTTCCGGTTTGGTTGAGCGTGCTATCTTTTCCATAATACATATTCTGATGCTCGTACAGGTTCACCCGCTGGAAACTGCGAAAGTCGACCGGATCTGGTGAGCTCGACCAGCAGGCATCAAACACCTTCGGATAATGTGTTTGCAGCCATAAAACCGTCCAGCCGCCGCTGCTGTGCCCGTTCAGCAACCTCGCGCCATTACAGCGATAGGTTTTTTCCAGTTGCGGAATCAGTTCTGTGGTCAAAGCATCGCCCCAGGGACCATTGTTGTCGCTGTTGGCGTATACGCTGTGCCCCAGGCGGCAGTTACCATCAAGATATACCACGATAACCGCGGTAGTATCCATAGCCAGGGAAGGATCGGCACTGCCAGAATAACGTTGGTAATCGCCACCATAACCCGAAACGTTAAACCGCACCGGAAATTTCCGGTTAGGCTCATTAAAATATTGTTTCGGTAAAATAACGGCCGCGGCAATAGTCGTAGGGCGATGACTAAAATTACTAAGCAATGCCGAATTTACTTTCAGCTCCTTAACAAACTGTGTTTCTTTAAAAACCGGTTCAGGAACAACTTTCGTCGCCTTAAGCGGGATCAGCTGATTATAGTTTTTTGTTAGCCTAATTTTCTGAACCGCGCTGTACAAGTTGCCCGGACTGTTACCTATGGAGCGCCCCCCCAGGTCCCTGTCCCACACAGCCTGTATATAATAGCTGTTTCGTTCCATATCTGAAATGGCAACCGGGTAAGAAATGGCCTTATCACCAATGATAACGGCCTGCCCGGGTTTGATATTTTTTACGAACACCCGGTAACAGGGAAATATATCCAAACCTGCCGTACCGCTCTTGGGGTCTTTGCTGTCTTTTGACAGATACAGCAGGATATTACCGCTGAATGATTGTTTTAATAAGCTGTCGGGAAAACTAACGCTGAATTTTTGTGCAAAGGCATTGGCGGCTAAATAAAAAACGGCGAGTAAAGTGATAAAGACTTTTTTCATAGGATGCGGTTAAGCCCAAATATACAAGTTTACATAAAGCTTGTTGAAATTTATAAATGGTCTTTTCGGCACTCAATACTACATTAATAACCTCCTTGCTACACACACAGGAGTCCGGCATCTCCTTATCCAAAACCAGGGTATCCGGACCGCTCCGAACGCTGCGGGCAACATGCAGATTAAATAATACCTAAACTATTGATTTGTAGCATTTAAATTTCGATATTGTGGGTAAAACCACTTATCACATTATATGAGACATGTAATCACCCTGCTTGTCCTGTTCATGCTTGTTGGCATGCCCGGGCGTGCTTCGGCGGCACAACAACAGCCAAGGGACACCACGCTTTTTAACAGCGCCCGCGACAGTACGATTTTTTATATTGACTGGTCGCAAATGACTCCCCAAACCAAGGCCACCTTCATTAGAGCATTTGGCGAGATAGCCAAAAGGAACGACTTTTATAAGACCGTCACCATTCAGCCTAACGATAACATCAGCAAATTAATCAAGCGCTATTATGATGTGGTTGCGGAGGTGAATAACCATTCCCACCAGGCTCTTATTGGGGTATTGAAAGACCTGAACGGGCTCGACGCGCAAAATACGCTTGTAGCGGGTAAAAGTTTCAAGCTGCTGCGCCTGCCGATTAAACAGGTGCCCGGCAGTAAGGATACCCTGGCCCAGTTTTTTGACCCGTACATCAAACAATCTTATATCCTCAGCACGGCATCCGCAGCCAATTCCGATTTCCGGATGGCTAAAACCGATGTAAATTTCAGGGAAGGCGGATTGTCGGCCTTCAAGCTCAGCCCTGAAGACCTTACGGTGGTTAAATCTATGCTATCCAAAAATCTTTACCGTTCCCTCTACGGCACGGGCATCGTTACTCTTGACAGTGTTCACATTTCCACGGTACGGTTCCCGGAGCGCAAGTCTTCTGTCAGACGCGAATTAACGCATACCCCAATTGTCGATTCTACCGTTGCCCGCCTGCTGAACGGCTTAAGTAAGGACAATTTCGGAACTTATTATGTATTCGATAATTTTAACGCCGGTTCAGAACATGGTGAAAAAGTGATGGATGTTGTCAATGCCCGCTTCGCGGCATATGGTCTGGATACGACAGGCCTGCGCATTCACAAAATCCCGATCAACTATTTCGATAATGTGGAATTTGGCCAGGAGCTTATCAAAAAATATTATGCTGTCGATGGCACTCCGTCCAATAAACTACCGTCCCTGGAGATACAGCATGAACTCAATCAGCTCAAGGGCATCGATGTATCAAAGTACGCATATGCCCAGTGCCAGGATTGTATACCCGAAGTTTACCTGAACGCGCTTTTTGGCTATTATTACCGGGATACGCCTGACGTTATCTCCAGTTCTTTCTGGGCCGATATGGAACTGAAGGGCATTCTGCCACGCTTGTATACAGCCCCCGTGACCAGTCTGGTTACCGCGGGCCTTAATGAAGATGGGGAGATTGAACATAAGATAAGAGATATCCTGGTTGAAAAAGACCTGCTGGTAGGAAGCATCCAACCCATCAATGATTACTTTAACTCTTACGCGGATGACGGTGCATTGATCATCGGTAATCGCTTAACCAAGGGTGTTTACTCCGGTTCATATGGTAAACACATCACCACCACCGGCCTTGGGGTAGGCTGGGCCGGCCGTACCATAATGCCCACAGATACTGGTACCAGTTTTGCCACGCCCGACGTTGCCGGCAAAATCTATATCGCCAAAGCCTATTGGCGCTCCAAAAAAATGAACATCAACGCGGCAGAAACACGCATGCGCGTATTATTGGCCACAGACATTGATCCGGAATTCATTGGCAAATTCGAATCGGCAGGCAGCCTTAACATGCTGAAGCTCTTACAACCCGGAAATTATGTAGAAACGGTTTCGGGCGAAATACTTCCGCTCAAATCTATCTCCCTTTCTGACGCCGGTATCGGATCATCAAAATTTAAACGAACACCTTTCGGACGCCGTTCCGTAGATGCCGATGGTGAAGCAACAGACGGTGTTTGTGGTTTCGCTTGCGTGGACGGGCGCTTTTATAAATTCACAGAAATGATGCCCTGGTGGCAGCCTGCTAATTTTAAAGAGATAGCCGTATCCTTTGTCACCAGCAAAGGCCCGGAGGTTATCCAAAGCCAGGAAGCATTCAGCTCAAAATTTAAACAACTTATCATACTTTCCAATCATGAAAAAAACAATTAAAATCGGCCTGACAGTTGTCTTTGCGATGACTGCCGGCTTTGTTCAGGCACAGAATTATAACAAAATGCTGATGGACGCAGTTAAAAAGGAATTTGGCAAAGACTTGCGAGGCTTCCAGTTTTTCGACAACCCGACGGATAACTACGGACTGATCACTACCTACAAAAAGAACACGGATCCGGATAATTTTGAATGCGATATGTATAACTGCATTGGTGCGGTATCCCCAAAATCAACAGATGATACCTGGCTCTCGATGAACGGGTTCGCGGCCGGCGGCGACAATGGCAGAAAGGTTACCCTGAGCGAAGATGTCAGCAATCAGGTGGGCTTAAACCTCATTCTGCCCAAGATCATGAGCATTGTTGGCCTGAGCAGCAGCTATAACAAAAACAATATAAAACACCTCGAACTAACCCTGGGGCCGGTTTACATCCGCCAGTTGAGAAAAGCACCCATGCAGGATTATCTGAATAAGCTCGATAAAACATCCCGTCAATATCTGCTGTATAACAGCGGGCAAATGGTGCTGATAGTAGGCGATTGCGTACTCACCACCATGGATGTCGACATCACACTAAACGATACATCCAAAACAGCCATCGATGCTAAATTCGGATGGAAGGGCTCAACCGTGGCCGCTAAGATCCTGGATAGCGCCTCTGTCAGTGTTAAAGTTGCGCGGGAAGCCGCGGGCCATTATAAATTTACACTGTCGCACCCGGTTATCTTTGCGCGCCTGGCCAAAAAGCAGGCGAAGGGCGGCGAACTGGGCATAACCAAAAACCAATATTTTCAAGACTGGGCAACAATAGACGAGGATAAAGTTATCGACCCTAAAACAATAAAGAAGAAATAAACCGCTCCATCACCCGGAGCCCTCCTGATGCAGCACCAGGAGGATTCAGAACATCTCATTGAACCACTGAATAAAAAGAGCCTTTAACTTTCGTTAAAGGCTCTTTTTAAAATACATTAGTCCTGGTTTGGTAAGCCTATCGGGTTAAGTATTATGGTAAAACCGCCCGCTATAGACCCCTGGCTCCAGAATTTTCATAGGATAATACTGTTATCTATATTTCTCCGCATAGTACAAGTGGGCATACATGACGTATTGGAGAACAAGGATCATCCGGACAGCATCTAAAACATAAAGGAGGCAGAGTGATGCCACCGGTAACATTTTTTAATTCCTCTCTTGTAAGCATTTTTCCCCTCTGAAAGGCAGAAGCTTTTTCAATTAATTTTTTCATCTCTCTTGTTTGGTTTATAATTTGGTAATTATTAGTTTAAATTTAACCAAACAGATATTATGTTTCCAAATATTTAATATTATTGTCAGTTTTCGCATACTTTCACAAGCGCACACCCTTGCTGGTGCACTAATATTGTGTTTTATTCTGCTCTTTAATTTATACCCGATTACTCCTTACCCGCCTTTTTCACCAGAAAACGTTTTCTAAGCCATTCGCGCAGGGGCTCGTCATAAAATTTCAGGCTCAGCCATGCTATGGTTATGGCGATAATGACCAATCCCAGGCCTACCAGTAGGCCCTGGGCCATGGGCACTTTATTATTGTTTACCCACGCGATGTGCCAATACATCAGCGGGTAATGGGTGATATAAAGCGGGTAGGATATGGCCCCCAGAAACTTACAAACTTTGATGGAACTTTTGCTGACCAACTTGCCGCCTGCGCCAATAGCTACAATAAGCGGAAAAATAACGATGATCACAAACGATTCATAGATACCATTCATCCACAAATGTTCGGCGCCCCCGATCCTGGGTACAGATAAAAAAACAATGATCAATAAACTGCAAATGGCAAACGCGCCTTTAATATGGATCAGCTTGCCCATTCGCATTAACAATACGCCCGCGAAAAACGGGTAAAGCAAACGTAGAAAGCCAATATTTAGCTGGATTTTATCAATGGACCAACCGCCAATAACATCGCCCTGGGGCCCCCATACCAAAAAGCCAACAAGCCAGCAGGCCGATAATATCACAAATATGGTAAGCACCGTTTTGGAAAAATGGCGAATGAATACCGCGTAAAGAATATTAGCAACATATTCAAAGAAAAGTGACCATGCGGCACCGTTCAGCGGGTATGTTTCCTGCCATCCGCGAATATCCATGGATGGCAGCAGCGGAATCATGGTAAAACCAACCACCGTTGCCAGCAGCAGCTTCCAAACGGGAGTTGAGGCAACCAGCGGCATCGCCGCTCCGCCCTGGAAGTAAAAAAGCAATGCGCCAATAATGGTACCTACAATTACCAGGGGTTGTAAGCGGATAAGGCGGCGTTTGTAAAAATCCCACTGAGTCATTTTGTCCCAGCGGTCATCATAGGCATAAGCCACTACAAAACCCGACAATAAGAAAAAGAAATCGACCGCCAGATAGCCGTGATTAATGATCTGGTGAAACCGATCACCGGAGTAGGTTTCCAATACATGAAATACAACTACCAGGATAGAAGCCACGCCACGTAATCCGTCGAGGATCTCATAATGGCTTTTTGATTTGAGATAAACTGAGGTTTGGGACATTGTCCGGGTAAAATAGGCAAAAATTAAACAGGTTGTATTTGAGGATTAATTTTTGTGTGATGGGGAGCCCGGCGAACCAGGATGATAGAAGATAAAGAAAAAAGCCCAACATTTCTGTTGGGCTTTCGTGGGAGTTACTGGGTTCGAACCAGTGACCCTCTGCTTGTAAGGCAGATGCTCTGAACCAGCTGAGCTAAACTCCCTTGCTTTTGGGTCTGCAAATATAGAAGTTCTGATCTATTCGTCAAAAAAAAATTTAAAAATTATATTAAAGCATTGATTATTAATCATAAAAATTACCAGACAGCCTTTTTAGACTTTACATAGCTATATTATTTCGCCGCGGGCGGGGGTCTTCAGGCAAAATTTCCATATGTGGGTATTGGATATAACTGGCATACCATCTTATGGCACCAACCAGGTCAATAGCATCTTCTGCAGCAATATCAATGGTTTCAAAGGCTAATAATTTACTATTGGCATACCCATATAACTGCACTTCGTTATCATCGGGCCTAAATGTTTCTTCATCAAGGCAATAAACCCTCACCTTTAAGCGGGTATCCCTGGAGTGTATAACATCCCGGCAGGGGTTCTTAGGGTCGGTTGCCAGTAAGTAAATGTTATGTTCCATAAGTAATTAACAATGATATGTTGGTATGGTTTCTAAAGTTGTTATTTATATTTTGTTGATCATCAGCTATTAACTGCCGGGTAACCCGCCCACACATTGGGAAGTATTTTCTACAAACCCTTGATAAACAATGCCCAAATTTGCCTTTTACTTGCTTAAATTGTAGCTAATAAGCAATTGGCATTGCATTTGAATTAAGTTTATTGCCCTTCTAAAAGGGTTGTTTTTCATAGGTAGATGTAGGGCCGAAACACTGCGAGAGTTTTTCGGCCTTTTTATTTATCCTCCGGCAAAACCACTGGGTCTGAAAAACTTTTTAAAGCTTTAATTTTAACAATTTCCCGCATAAAAAATTACCAAAGAAGCGTTAAAACTGCTAAAAACATGTTCAAAACCACCTGTTTTAACACTTCTTAACAAACCTCAACACACCTTTTTCATTTTAAAAAGTATTGGTTTATTGATCATCAATACCCACATATCAATCGGTAGCTTATTGATACTCCACAACAACTCAAATAACTGGCAAGCCCTATTAATTAATTTATATTCCTGATTTGTTTAATTTAGTTTGATCCTTAGCTGTTTTTACGGTTGAGATTTAATTTAAAGCAAAGCTACTCCAATTAAGAGTGGGTTATTTATCAACATATACCAATCCGGTATGTTCAAATGGGCGTATATCATCTACAAAACAAAACTAATTAAAACTTCAAAAAAATTAATTTCTATGAAAACAGACTCACAAGAAAGCATGCTCAATGCAAATATGGCCCGGAGGTCGTTTCTGCGTTATGCTGGTGTTGGAGTTGCTTCGGTAGGCTTATTGGCTACTGCTGCTTCCTGCCACAAAGATCATAAGATCAATCCACCAACTAATGGTATTGATCTTGGTGCAAAAGGAGACTTAGCTATTTTAAACTATGCCTATGCCCTGGAGCAATTAGAAGCCGCCTTTTACCTTCAGGTAGCAGCTACCCCGTACAGCGGCATCACTTCATCAGAAACAGCATTGCTGACTGATATCCGTGATCATGAGGTTTTGCACCGTGAATTTTTTAAAGCAGCGCTTGGGGTAAACGCCATTCCGGCTTTAACACCCGATTTTTCTGCCATCAACTTTAGCAGCCGTGCCAGCGTACTGGCAGCAGCAGCAGCATTTGAAGATACCGGTGTTAGTGCTTATGACGGCGCAGGCTACCTGATCACCACCCCGGCTTATTTGCTGATAGCAGGTAAAATTGTTTCGGTAGAGGCCCGTCATGCCGCTTTGATCCGCAACCTGGTTACTCCTGGCTCTTTTGCCGGGGCCGATGTAGTTGATCCTACAACCAGCATCAACAAAGCTGCATCTATAGCTGATGTGCTTAAAATAGCCAATATGTATTTAAAAACTAAGGTTACAGCAGTAAACTACGGTTACGCATCCGTTTAAAACCCCATCACCATGAATTTATTTAACATCATAGAAGAAATTGAAAATGTTGATCCGGAAGTTTACGGCCGCATAAGCGAACGCCGCGACGTGATCAAAAATATAACCAGCTTTGGTTCAAAAGTAGCTTTGGCCGCTATGCCATTTGCTGTTGGTACTATATTTAAAAAAGCATATGCGCAAAGCACAGCAACACCATCTGTAGTGGCCATATTGAATTACGCGCTTACACTGGAGTACCTGGAATCATACTTTTATAATCAAGGTAAAGCCAAAGGCACGGCATTAATACCCGCCGCAGCTGCCACCAATTATTTTAATCAGGTAACTACCGACGAAAATAACCACGTAACCTTTCTTAAAGGCGTAATTACTTCGTTGGGCGCTACCCCCGTAACGGCACCGCAATTTGATTTAACAGCAGGTGGTGGTACCGGCAGCGGACCATTTGCCGATGTATTAACCAACTATCAAACCTTTTTGGCCGTAGCCCAGGTATTTGAAGATACTGGCGTACGCGCTTATAAAGGACAGGCGGCTAATATACTGGCCAACAAAGCAGCTGCCGAAGGTGTAAAAGCCGGCTTATATCAAACCGTATTAACAGCGGCTTTAGGTATCCACGCTGTAGAAGCACGCCATGCATCGGCCATCCGTTCTATCCGTGGGCAAACACCATGGATCACCAGCACCGCAACTTTAGGTAATGATACCGGCGTAGCGCTTGTAAACGCCAATTACGATGGTGAACAAAATGTATCACAGGGCGGGGTTGATGTTACTACATTGAAAAATGCAACAGGAGGCAACACTACTTCGGTAGCCGTAGCCACAGCCGCGTTTGACGAAGCTTTAAGTATGGATCAGGTTTTAGCTATACTCTCAGGAAGCTTCATTGTTAAGTCAGCCTAATTTAAGCATCATATAACAATAAAGAGGTCGTTTACAATGCTGTAAACGACCTCTTTTGTTTTATCATCATTTATTCAATCCCTGTACACCAAATTTAATCAGGTCATCAGGCTTTATAAAACCTACGGTTCCATAAACAGGTTTACCTTTGGCGTTAAAAATAATAAGGGTAGGATAGGCCTGCAAACCCCATTGGGCGGCAAGCTCCGGGCCCTGGCCTTTTTCCATATCCATAGCTACATTGATAAATTTGCTGTTATAAAAGGCTATTACATCTTTATTTTTAAAGGTGGTTGCTTTAAGCATTTTGCAGGGTCCGCACCAGGTGGCGTAGGCATCTACAAAAATATATTTCTTTTTAGCGGCAGCTTGCTTTAAGGCTTCGCCCCAGGAGTTTTCAATAAAATTAATCTGGCTTGCTTTTTTGTCGACCGCTTTTTGTGTGGTCTGGGCTTTTCCATTAAGAGGGTGTAAAAGCGATAACAAAGCGATCATCAAGCAGGCAGGAAAAAAATTCTTCATAAAGGTGTAAAATAGGAAGCATAAAAATAGCACATATAAACCGTTACCGGCTTATATGTGCTATAAATATCTGTTACTGTTATATTAACCAGGCAAAAAGCTTATGGCCTGGTGCGGTGTGCCTCGTCCTGCTGCTGCTGTTGTTGTTGGCGTTGCGCCTGTTGTTGTTGCTGCTGTTGCTGACGCTGTGCAGCCTGTTGTTGACGCTGGGCGGCTTGTTGTTGCTGTTGAGCCTGCTGTTGCTGACGTTGAGCTTGCTGCTGTTGGCGTTGCATTTCCTGCTGCTGGCGCTGGGCGGCTTGTTGTTGCTGCTGAGCCTGTTGTTGCTGGCGTTGAACCTGTTGCTGCTGGCGTTGGGCCTGATCACGTTGCTGCTGAGCCTGCTGTTGCTGACGTTGAGCTTGCTGCTGCTGGCGTTGAACCTCCTGCTGCTGGCGTTGGGCCTGATCACGTTGCTGCTGAACTTCTTGCTGCTGACGCTGTGCCTGCTGCTGTTGGCGTTGAACCTCCTGCTGCTGGCGTTGAGCCTGATCGCGTTGCTGCTGAACTTCTTGCTGCTGACGTTGTGCCTGCTGTTGTTGGCGTTGAACCTCCTGCTGTTGGCGCTGAGCCTGATCGCGTTGCTGCTGAACTTCTTGCTGCTGACGTTGTGCCTGATCACGTTGACGCTGCACGTCCTGCTGCTGACGTTGAACCTGGCCGCGTTGCTGCTGAACTTGTTGTTGCTGACGCTGTGCCTGCTGTTGTTGACGCTGAGCGTCTTGCTGCTGGCGTTGGCCTTGTTGTTGCTGACGTTGGACCTCCTGCTGCTGACGTTGTGCCTGCTGTTGCTGGCGTTGTTGTACAGCAGGGTTTACATTAGGCTGCTGCGTACGTTGAGCTGCGGGCTGGTTATTATTTACTCTTACCAGTCTGTCATTATTGCTTTTAGCTATTTCGGCCAGGCGGGCAGCGTTGCTGCGGTTTACAGTTGCCTGTCCGGCTACGCGGTGTGCAATACCATTATTAGGGTTTTCCTTACGGTACTCGGCGGCATTCACCACACGTGCTGGTCGCGCGTCGGCAGTTCTTCTTATCTCTGGCCTGTAAATATTAAGTCTGTTATTGGTAATGCTTGTCCTGGCGCCGGGCTGGTTGATGTTGTTAACCCGGTATACCTGTACATTCTGACGGGTTACCTGTCTAACTTCATTTACCCGCGGACCGGTTACATAAGTACGATTATTATAAACATACGTATTGTTGATAACCGTGGTATTGCGTATAATGTTAACCACCCGGGTATGCGGTGCATAATAATTGTAAATATTAGGGCGGTTAATGTAGGCTTGCGGTGCACATACCCAATAGTAATCGGGCACGTGATAGCTGTTGCCAAATGAAATATTAATGCTGATGCCCGGTGTTAGTGGCGCCCAGCCATAATAACCACCGCCACTTCTCCAGCTTACCCAGGCTGGTGCCCATTCATGGCCCGGAATCCATTCCCATCCGTAATATTCATCATAGCGCCAGCGGCCGTAGTGAAAAGTGGCCCATCCCCAGGGATAATCAGAAACCCAGGTGTTGCCATAATCTGTCATTACCCAATGCCCGCGTGTGGCATAGGGCCTGAATCCGTCTTCGGCATCAGGTATCCAAACGTTACCATAGGTAGGGTCATCAACCCAAGTTCCGTAAGGGTCAAGTTCGTCATAAAACTGCTGGTCAGATACATACTCTCCTTCCTGTGCCTTTACCTTATTTGGAGCGGCGAGCATTATCAAAAATGCTACTAAACATAAACCGCTTATTTTTTTTATAATCTTCATCTTTATCAGGATTAAAATGTGACCGGATATACCGTTATCAATATAGGTATGACCTATCAAATTATAAAACGTTTAACAGCATAATTGTTTTAACCTGCAACAATAGGAATAATTAGCACAAACCATCTCTGAAATTTTTTATTTATACCTTGCATAGGCTATCTTAAAAATTAAATAGTTTTACATTTCATAACCCATACCATTATGAGTACAGTAAATATCCCAAGACTTGATCTGAACAATTATATTAACGGCAGCGCGGCCGACCGTCAACAATTTTCAGACGAGATAGGTAAAGCATTTAACGAAACCGGTTTTGTAACCATTACTAACCACGGACTAAGCAAAGAGTTGATAGATGAGCTTTACGCCCAGGTAAAAAATTTGTTTACGCAACCCGATGCTGTTAAACAAAAATACGAGATACCCGGTTTGGCAGGCCAGCGCGGTTACACGGGCAAGGGCAAGGAAACTGCAAAAGGCTTTAAAACGCCCGATTTGAAAGAGTTTTGGCAAATAGGCCAAACCGTAACCGATGGATCGCCCATTAAAGATCAATATCCGGACAATGTGGTTGTTGAGGAGCTGCCTGCTTTTAACACTACTACCCGTGAGGTTTACAAAAAACTGGAATCGGCAGGTATACACCTGCTGCGGGCCATAGCGGTTTATTTAAATTTAGAGGAAACTTATTTTGATAATAAAGTGCATAATGGCAACTCCATACTGCGCACCCTGCATTATTTCCCGATCCTCGACCCGGATTCATTGCCTGCAGACGCGGTACGTGCAGGAGCTCATGAGGATATTAACCTGATCACCTTACTGATAGGTGCCAGCGCAGATGGTTTGGAGCTACTTACCCGCGAGGGTACCTGGTTCCCGGTTAAGGCCCATGGCGAAGACCTGGTGGTTAACGTAGGCGATATGCTGCAGCGTTTAACCAATAACAAACTTAAATCAACCACGCACCGCGTAGTGAACCCGCCGCGCGAGCAGATGAAAAACTCCAGATATTCGGTTCCGTTTTTCCTGCACCCGGTATCAGACATGGACCTCACCAGCCTGGAAACCTGTATCAACGCCGAGCACCCGAAATTATACCCGGATATTACCGCCGGCGAATACCTGGATGAACGCCTGAGAGAGATAGGCCTAAAGATGTAGCTATAAAAAAGAGGCTATATCATGAATTCATGATCGCCTCTTTTTTATTTGATCTATCCGGATACTCCATCACCAATTGATGTACGGCCTTGGGTTACATTAACTCACTTAACAAAAAAAGTGGGTTTACATGGTTTACACTTTTTAGGGTTAACATCGACCTATTTATTTGACAATCAATTAATTGTGTATTTTTATCAGAAAAAAGTGTAAACCCACTTTTGGTATAAATATTATCGGTTAAATTTCAATTCATAGGTGGCACTACATTAAGATCCGTCAATTTGATTTACTGTACAGCCTCGCGTATTTTATATTATAATAGGAACATATCTTTATCCGGCCAGTATCGCTTTATCATCCACACTGGCTTCAAGCTTTTGCTGCCTTCTTTTATACAAAACAAACAGGGCAGCGGCCAGTACGCCTATAATACCTTCTATACAAACGGCGCGCCTTGGGCCAAGTCCGCTGGCCAGCCACCCAACCAGTAAGCTGCCGATAGGTATCATGCCCTGGTAAGCCATTACATAGTAACTAATGGCACGGGCCCGCATGGCCGGGATAGCATGGGTTTGTATATAAGTGTTAATGGCCGATGTTTGTGCCATCATACCCACCCCGGTAAGCACCATAAATATTAAGGCGAAGGATAACCGGCCGGCATAGGCTACCATCAAAACGCTGAGCCCGAAAATAAGGCTGGCAGTTATCATAATTTTGATAAGATTTTTATTGCTTTTTAAGTTAGCCAGGTAAACCGCGCTGATCACCGATCCCAGGCCAGCCGCACTCTCAAACCAGCTGAAGGTTTTGGCATCACCATTAAAAATATCTTTCGCGAAGATGGGCATCAGCGTATTAAAAGGAATAACAAAAAGACTGCTGACACCCAGCATCAAGATGAGGCTGCTCAGGTCACGATCGCCGGATACATATTTAAAACCCTCCTGTAGTTCAACCCAAATACTTTTTTCTGAGCGGACGATAGTCCTGGTGTTCAGCTTCATCATAAACAAACAGGCCAGTACCGGTATATAGCTTAAAAAGTTGCCGAAGAAACAAAAGTCTTCACCAAAAGCTCCCAGAACAATACCGGCAACCGCAGGGCCCGCGATGCGAGCCAGGTTGCTCATGGTAGAGTTAAGAGCGATGGCATTGGGCAGGTCGTCCTTGTTATCCACCATCTCCATCATTAAAGCCTGGCGGCAGGTAACATCAAAAGCGTTAATAATTCCCTGTATCAAACTTAACCCTATAATGGCCGGAATGTTATAAAATTTAAACAGGATCATAAAGGCAAGCGCACCGGCCTGTGCCATAGATATCACCTGTGTAATAACCAATATACGATAGCGGTTATGCCTGTCGATAATACTACCTGCATAAGGGGCCAGTATCAACGAGGGGATCAAACTTACAAAACCAACTACACCCAGCAGCAGCGCCGAACCTGTAAGCCGGTAAACCAGCCAGCTAACAGCGGTTTTTTGCATCCAGGTGCCGATAAGCGATATGGATTGGCCGTAAAAAAACAGTTTAAAATTGCGGTACTTAAGTGAGCGAAAAACATTCATCGGGGTAACAGATAACAAAAGCTTTTCAGGGGAGATCTTAATGCAAGACTATTGAAATTCTTTATGGTACAAATATCGGCAATGATGATATATTTGTAAAATAGATTGTTCTAATGATATTGATTAGTAAAACCGATTGATTATGGAGTTGAGACAATTGCAATACTTTGTTAAAGCCGCCGAAACCATGAATTTTACCGAAGCGGCGGCAGCAGTATTCATCACGCAAAGCACTTTATCGCAGCAAATTAAACAGCTGGAAGAAGAGCTGGGCATGTTACTGTTTGACCGCATTGGCAAGCATGTACGCATTACCGAGGCAGGCCATATATTTTTAACCCACGCCCGTAAAGTGCTCCTGGATGTACAAAAAGGCAAACAGGCCATCGCCGAATTAAATAACGCGGCTACCGGCGAGTTAAACATTGGTGTATCCTATGCTTTCACCTCTTCACTGTTCCCGGTTTTGGCTCCATTTTCGACCAAATACCCGGGCATTAAAATTTCTATCATTTCTGATAATCATGTAGAACTGGAGAAAAGACTTCGCCTGGCCGAACTGGATCTGATTGTAGCTTATCATAATGAATCGGACGATGAGGATTTGGAAATGCAGCCCCTGTTCAGCTCCAGTATTATAATGGCGGTTGCTAAAACCAATCCCCTGGCGCAGCTCAAAAGTGTAAACCTGAAGCAACTGGCCGAGCTTGAGCTGATACTGCCCGGCAAGGGTTTCAGCTCGCGCACATTTATAAATGAATTGTTTTACAAACACAAGATGAGCCCCAAGATCCAGATCGAGCTGAATGATGTGCATACACTGCTATCACTGGTACAGGACGGCGAATGGGCAACTATCCTGAACGAAAAAACTTTAATAGGCTGGGACAAATTGATTGCCATTCCTATAGCCGGGCAGGAGGTAAAAAAACAATCCTACATTCTTTGGCAAAAAGGGGTTTACCGCAAAAAAGCCGCTATATTGTTTACCGAGCAACTCATGAAAACTATGAATAACGAATGATGGTTATTATTTTATTTAGCCGCCGCTTTACCTTCCACGTGTAACGATACGGTACTGGCATGAACAAAACCAAGCGTACTGCCTGGTACAACTTTTAAATAGTACTGCAAATAACTGTTCATGATACTTTGTGCAGCTTGCATGTATGCTTTTTCGGCACCTTCATCGCCCATGAACCCTACCAGCGGCCTTGTCAAATGCATCTGGCCTTTGTCATCAACGCACATTTCAAAAGAGTAATAAAAATCCTTATAGGCTTTATGGATAGTAATATCAAAGGTTGGATCAAGATAATCATCCGATGCGTCAAAGTTGTTCATGATATCGGGTTTGGTATGCCAGGGCTTTACAATCACTAAAGGGCTTTTACTTACTAACTGAACAGGTTGCCGGGCCGAAAATGCTTTGGTTATATTGCTGTTGGCTTTGGCTGCCAATCCTTTCACAAACAAAGTATCTTTACGATTGGGGCGCCTGAGTATTGACGTGTCGGTATGCAAAACGTTTTTTACATAATTATCGGCATAAAATAACATATACACTTTAGAGCCATTGATATCAAGTGAATCGCCCTTAGCCTGCAGTATCTCCATGACGATACTGTCCTTGCTTAATTTTTTAATCCTAAACCATGACCGTGCCGCGTTAAAAATAGAATCATATCCACGCGTAAGCGGAAAATTGATGAAGGTATTCTTGGTAGGACTAAAAATGCTCACCGAATCGTCCGAAACGAATTTCATTTTCCATTGGGGTTCCAGCTGGTAACCATATTCGTTGAATGACAGGCCATTTTTTTGCCGCCTGGCTACTTCGCTATAATTAATGCCGTTAAAAGCCCTAAAAGATATCAGGTGTTTTTCTTTCGCCCTGCCCGGATCTTTGCATCCGGAGTGAGCAATAACAGTAATCAGCAGCACTGCCGCGCCTAAATATTTGATGTGATTGTTGGTAAAAAGCATATCGGCTTAAAGATATATAATTCTTGATACCGATATAAATAGTTTAACCATTACCCGTTTGTTTATAGCTTAAACTTTACAAAAAGGGTATTTACCCGTGTTACTTACCGGCCATCTTCGGTAGAAAGCGCTGGTTTCTTTTCGCGGAAGAAGAAATGGGTTTGGCTATAATAGCTAAAGAATACGATAAATATGGTAGCGATGATCTTTGCCGGGGTTGGATAAAGGCCCATTACATCAACCAGTAATTTTAAAAACGCCAGGTTTAGCAGGATACAAATGGCATTAACCAGCATAAAGCGCGATAGCTGCCCTCTTTTAGTGAGGCCCGATTCTTTAAAAACCACGTACCGGTTTAAATAAAACCCGGTGCAAAAAGAGATGCTGAACGAAAATACCTGGGCAGCGATATGCGGACTCAGCGTATAAAAGCCAAGGTTAATGTTCTGTTTTTTAAAAATAAAGTTATAACCGAAGCTAAAAAGCAGGATATCGAACACCGTATTGCTACCGCCACAGGCTGCATAACGAAAGGTGTGCAGCGGCATCCATTTTTTAAATGGCTTGTAAAACAGATCGATAAAATTCAGGATCCCGTGCCTTATAAAATTGTGGACTTTGCGCATACCGTTCTTCTAAATGCAGATCAGCCTGTTAACGGGCCATCTCTTCTTTAATCGCCCTTAAAAATTCATTGGCATGCTGCGATCCGATGATGTACTGCAAGCCATCCCTGTCGGTGAGGTGTATGGCATCATTTCCGGCGGCATAAAAACGGATGGTTCCTTTGGTGTGCAGGTTATATACTGGGTTATTGAACAGGTAGCGGCTATATATGCCTTTTTCAACTTTTACAATACCGTTCAGATCTATCTTAACCAGGCGGGTTGTCCATAAGCCATTAAGCCTGATGCTTTTATTTTCAACCCGGGTGCTAAAGTGCAGTAAAAAACCCATGATAATAGAGATGATGATAATAGCAAAGCCCACCACTACCAGCAGATCGCCGTTGCGTTCGCGTTCGTCAGTAAAAAAATAGGCCGCGAAACAAAACATGGCCAAAACCAGGCGTATCGTAATCGGGATAAATTCCCGGCCGAGGTACTGTTTTTCTACAAAAATTGCTTTTTCGCTCATCTTAATTTATACAGTTCGAAGATAGTAACTTTTTTAGTGTTATCATTTACTTTATACCTTTCATCGGGTCGGTAACCGCCAACCCACATCACTTCGCCATTACCATTTACCAGCACCGGCACCTCTTCTTTTTGATTCAATGATAATTTCTGATTGATAAAAAAATCGCTCAGTTTCTTTCGCCCCTTCATGCCCAGGGGATAAAAATAATCGCCCTCCTGCCATACCCGCAACGTTAGCGGAAATTTCAATAGCGCAGCATCAACAGATAAAGCCAGCGGATTGTCCTTGATGATCAGCGGACTATCATCATGCAAAACCGTCAGCTTATAATTGCCGTAATGCACCTCATGCGTTTTTTCGGCAATTAGTACAGCCTCATGCCCGCTAGTTTTCCGTTTCTCCAATATCAGCCTGTCACGATCCAGTACCAGCGAGTATGCTGTTGATTCAAACACCCGCCCGGAATGTTTATCCAGGGCAGATATCAGGTCATCAACGGCAGTTTCGTTAAAACCGTATGGCTGCAGTAATTTAAACAGCAATAAACGCATTGGGTTTAATTGCCGCACTTCATCCAGCAATAAATAATTACCATCCTGCCCATGCTTAATGATGGTTTGACTTAATACTGATACCTGGTTTTCGAGCAGTGTTTCCAGGTCGCGAAAATGTTTCAGGTTATTTTCAAAGGTTTTCTCCAAGGCAGGATTCAGCTCTTTTAGTTTGGGTATCACCTCCAGGCGGATTTTGTTGCGGGCATATTTGGCCGAAGCGTTGGAGCTATCTTCCACATAATCCAGCTTATTTTGGGCGATGATCGTGGCTATCGCGTCCCGGTTCAGAAATAGCAGCGGGCGCACCAGGTTACCGTTTTGAGGCAATATGCCATGCAAGCCTGCTATACCCGTGCCCCGGGTAAGGTTTAACAATATTGTTTCGATTGTATCGTTTTGGTGGTGTGCAAGCGCAATAACCTGGTAATCTGATCGCTGGCTTACTGCGCCGAACCATTGATAACGCAGTTCGCGCGCGGCCATCTGGACAGAGATCTTATTTTCGGCCGCATAATTCCGGGTATCAAAATTAACGGTGTGAAAAGGTACACGAAACTGGTTGGCCAGGTCGTTACAAAAAGCCTGGTCGCGCAGGGCTTCGTCGCCGCGCAGCTGAAAATTACAATGGGCAATGCCAAAAGTATAACCGGCCTGCTTTAACAAATGGGCCATTAAAACAGAATCCATGCCACCGCTCACCGCAGCCAAAATTTTGCTGCCTGGCGTAAACAAGGCATTTTGTTCAATAAAATTTACAAATTGTTTAACAGGTAACAAGATAATTATTGAATTAGTGAGTTAGTGAATTAGTGATTTTGGTTTTTGATTTGCACCATCAAAATTATTAAATTAAGTTGATGGTTGATAGTTCATAGTTGATGGTTCATGGAAAAAGAAAAAAATACAGTCATCAATCGGTAGCTACTATGAACTATCAACCATCAACTATGAACCATCAACAACGATCTATGAACTTAATTCTCTTTAACCCCAACAAAAAACTAATTTTGCCATCGTGAGTAAATATGTTTTAAGCTTTTTGTTATTGATACTGGCGGGCAATGTTATGGCCCAAAAAAAGAAATCAATTGTAAACCTGATACAATCAGAAAGCAGCACATGGAATAAAATTAATGGGCGCAATGTGATCAAAGTTTATAAAGGAGTTTTCAAACAGGATTTCTCGACCCTGCGTTCAGACAGCGCCTATTTTTACCCCGATGAAAACGCTTTCGACGCCTTTCGCAACGTAAACATCAACCAGGGCGATACGCTGAATATTTTTTCTGACAAACTCAACTACAATGGCAACACCAAGGTAGCTATCCTCACCGATAATGTAAAAATGGTTGACCGCGATGCTACCCTGACCACCAATTATCTTACCTACAACACGGCTACCCGCATAGGCACTTACACTAGCGGTGGTAAACTGGTGAACAAGGATAATGTGCTGACCAGTAAAAACGGTTACTATTTTGCCCAGTCGCGTGATTCATATTTCAGATATGATGTAGTGCTCACCACCGTTGATGCGATTATTAAAACCGATACCCTGCGTTATAATACCGGTACGCGTATATCTTATTTTTACGGCCCAACCAATATTTACGGTAAAAAAGATAAAGATACCCTTTATACCGAAAACGGGCTTTATAATACCGTAACCGAGCAGGCTTTCTTCGGCAAAAAAAACCTCTATAAACAGGGCACCAAATCATTAAAAGGCGATAGCTTATTTTACGACCGGCTTAAAGGCTACGGTCGCGCGGTTAAGAATATCACGTTTAATGACAACGAACAAAAAATAACCCTCAAAGGCGATCTGGGTACTTATTTTAAAGCCGACGAACGTACCGTGGTTACCGAGAATGCGTATATGGTGCTGATCACGGAGCAAAAGGACAGCACTAAAACCGATTCGGCAGCAGAAAAAACGCCACCCGTAATAGCCAAAAAGGCGAAGGATGCGAAAGTATCTAAAACCAAGGATGGACCCGAGATTATCAGTATCAGCAATATGGCTAAAATGGCCAAGGACCTGAAACCCGGAACCATGGTGAGTAAAACAGATTCGACCCGGATAGACTCTGTAGCGAAGGCCCTGATCAAACAAAACAAAGACATGAAGCCGGGCGAAGCTATTCAAAAGGCCGCCGAGATATCAAAAATGGCTGATGATATTAAGAAAAAGGGCGTCGTCGGGAAAGCGGATTCGGTCAAAATAGATTCGATGGCAAAAAAGCTCGGCGTACAAACTAAAAATATAAAATCAGGTGACGCCGAAAAAAAGCTCACGAATATGGCCAAGCTGGCTGCCGATATCAAACCAAAAAATGGAACTAAAACCATAGCAGCACCCGCCGACACCAATAAACAGGGAGAGAAAGTAAAGCGCGACTCGATATTCATGACAGCCGATACCCTGGAAACACAGATCATGACTTTCAAAAATCTGAAAATATACCAGGAGCAACAAAGGTTGCTGCATTTCAGGGATACTTCCGAAGCAGGCTTAAAACGCGCGGTTTTAAACCAGAAACTGAAAGGGATGCCCATAGTTTATATTCACCTCCCGAAAGATACCACTTACCTGCACCGCGACTTTTTTGGAAAACCCAAGGTAGATTCTACCCAGATAAAAAAAGACCTGCTAAACGCCAAAAGAAAGGCCAAACAGGATAGTGTTCGTGCGGTAAATATGAGGAAAGACCCGGTATTTGCCACCCGTGAATTTGATGTAAAAGATACCGCCCGCATCCGGATCCTGATTGCCCATCATCACGCTAAAATATTCAAATCAGATCTGCAGGGTAAAGCCGACTCCATTTTTTACAGCAACGCCGACTCTACCATACGATGCTATGTACATCCCATGTTCTGGACACAGGGTTCACAGCTTTCGGGCGATACCGTGTACCTGCAAATGCGCAACAAAAAGCTGGATAATATCGAATTGTTCCCCTCGGCCTTTGTAGTGAATATCGAGAAGGACGATTCCGTGCACTTTAACCAGTCATCAGGCCGAAAAATGCGGGGTTTCTTTAAAAACGACAAGCTCCACCAGCTATACATAGCCGTTAATGCCGAAAGCATTTACTTTAAGCGCGACAGCGGCAAGGTAGCTGGTATGCAACGATCATTAAGCAGCCGTATTCATGTAGTTTTTAAAAATGGCGAAACCAAGGAGGTTACTTTTTTAACCAAGCCCGAAAACCGCTATATTCCTATAGCTAAGGTGACAGAAGAAGACAAGCTGCTGAAAGGCTTTATCTGGAAGCCAAAGGACCGACCGGCCTCAAAGGAGGCTATCATTCCATCGCGGCATAAAAAAACAGCGGCCTCCAAATCGCCACCTCCGAAAGTTAAGATAGATAGCCTCACTCAGACTAAAATGGATAAGCTGAAGGGAATAATATTGAAGCTCAGCAAGGATTCGACAAAAGCTGATTCCGTGAAGAAGCTGCAATTGAATTTGAAAAACCTGACTGATTCGGCAAATAAAGCAGCCGCAATCATAAAAACTCCACCATCAAAGGTCAAAGTGGATAGTTTAAGCCAGGCCAGGATTGATAACTTGAAAGGGAAAATATTGAAGCTGAGCAAGGATCCGGCTAAAGCCGACTCGGTGAAGAAACTGCAGCTGGCGCTGAAAACCCTAACTGACTCTGTAAGTAAAGCCGCAATAAAACCGGCGACGGCGGTCTCCATTAAAGACAAGCAACCGGCAGCAACCAATGCAGGGAAGGTTACATCAGGAAGTAAAGCAGGTGCTGGAAATTTGCCGGCGATAAAAGCTGGTAAAGACTCCACAGCTACACCGGCAGCAATAAAGGCAATCAAAGACAGTACAAGTAAATCCGGAGGGGCAGCATCACCAATAAAAGCAGTTAAGGATACGACGATTGCTCCGCCTAAGAAGCCGGGGAGTTAAAGCTACTATGTCACAGCGAGCGATAGCGTGATGGTTTCGTCGCGTTTATGTACACGAGGAGATTGCCACGCTGTCGCTCGCAATGACATAGTTTTATTAGTTTTTCTTCCCGTCAGCAGATAAGCTTCGGGTGAAAACGGGCAGAACGATGGTGGCCTACGTGATGGAAGGGGCATAGCAAGTTTTTGCTGAAGCGCAGGGAAATGTGCGAACAAAGTGGCGCAAAATAATTGCAGCCCGTGGTTCTGTCTAATTTGCAGGGCAAAGGCCTTGTGCGGCAAAGAAGCATTTCTGCTGACTTGATTTTTGGTTACTTTGTATCAAGACAAAGTAACAGCCTTAGCGGCAATTGAGCGCTCTACAACCAGCATCTTCGCCCTACATAAAAGGAGGCGTTCATCGCAATGACGTGATTTTATACTCCCATCCATTACTCTTCCTTTTTACCCCCAAACCCATACTTCTGCAATTTCTTTTGCACATAATTATGTCTTTGGTTGCCTGCTTCTGACAGGGTAGTCGCGTCAGAAAATCGGGTGTCTGATAATTTGGGTACACCAATGCGTTGCGCGCTATAGATGCCCGAGTGACCACTAAAAAAGTAGGCTGTAAAACAAGCTACCGCGAAAAACAACACATACTGACCGCCAAAAAGCTCTACTCCCATAATGGTGCAGGCCAGCGGCGTGTTGGTTGCCCCGGCAAACACCGCGATGAAACCCAATGCGGCAAATAAACTTACCGGCGCGTCCATCAATACGGATAAGGTATTACCTAATGTAGCACCGATATAAAAAAGCGGGGTTACTTCGCCCCCTTTAAAACCGGTGGCCAGCGTGGTGGTGGTATAAATAGTTTTCCAGAGCCAACTCCAGGTGTGAGCACCGCCTGCATGAAAGGCCGATGGTATGGTAACTGCCCCGGCATACTCCGGATCGACGCCCAGGCTCAGGTAATCTGGTTTGCCCAGCAATGCAGTGAGGCTGATAATGATCAATCCACCCAGTACCGGTATCAGCCAGGGAATGGGCACCCGCTTTACAAAAAAGCCCTTAATACCATGCACCATCCAGGCAAACAGGTAACTGGCCAGCCCGAACGCTGCCGAAGCGATCATTATCTTGAAAAGCAACACAAAATCAAACGACAGGTAGGAGGAGAACCAACGCGGCGCTGTCGCGAAAATATCAATGTGGTAAGCGGTATGATGAACGCCCCAGGCCGCCACCGTAACATCGCCTACAATACTGGCTATAAGGCAAGGCAGCAGAGCATTGTACTGGATGCGACCTATAGTTAATACCTCCATGGCAAATATGGCCCCGGTAAGCGGTGTACCAAAAACAGCGCCAAAACCTGCTGCAATACCGGCAATGAGTACAATGCGGGTATCGTCATTATTCAATTTAAACCAGCCGCTAAACATTTGCGCTATGCTACCGCCTATTTGCACAGCGGTACCTTCGCGCCCGGCCGAGCCGCCAAACAGGTGAGTGATGATGGTGGTGATGAGCACGATGGGGGCCATGCGTTTGGGCACCCCACCGCCAGGCATATGAATCTCGTCGATGATGAGATTATTCCCTTTTTCGGCCGATCCGCCTATGAGTTTATAAATAAAATAAATGAGCACCCCGGCAACAGGTAGCAGGTACAACAGAAAGGTGTGAGCAAATCTGAAATGAATAGCCCAGTTAAGCAGCCATAAAAACAAAGCCACCATACTGCCAATGACAATAGCAATCGGTATGATGATGACCGTCCAGCGGATGAGGTGTTTCAGGATCGAAAAATGTTCGGACGTAAAAAGCTTATCGTTCATGAGCGACTAATTTAGGTTAAATAATAGAGGATCTGTCATGCTAGACACAGTGAAGCATCTATTAGCCGATAGGTATATTCGAACAATAGATCCTTCGTTCCTCAGGATGACAAGAGAAATAATATAGACTACGGGATACCAGAAAGATAATAGAGATTTCACCCGGGCATTATGCCGGTATATTTTTAAAAGCGATATATTGAGTTTTTTTTCCACCTACAAAAAATCAGCACAGGGTAAGCCCTATGGGTTAATTTATTGTAGGCGCCATCAGCTTTTTAGGGCGGTTGAGTAGGAAGACACCATTTCCTTTGGTACGAATATAGCTCCTTTTTTTATAAAGCCATAATTATGCAGGGCAAGTTTAAAAACAAACCCTTCGCAGCATTTGAACTGACTGTTTTAAACAGCCAGCTCAACTTCTTTAACAGAGATCAGTAAAGTACGGCCCTGGTACTCTACCCACAGATCAGCGAAGCCACTCCCATCATCGTAACCCAGGAATTTCATGAAGGGGTTACTAATGTTTAAATTCTTCCATCTTTTACCAATATACTTAAGTAATTGACCACGTTTAAGGGTTGTGTGCTTTGCCATAAGTTGAATTTTTAAAAGTGAAACAATAAACTAAGTTAATTAACATGGACGAAAAAATTTAACCTTTAGGGAATATTCTTTCGATTGTATCAGCCATGTTACATCTCTGCAGTTGCCAAAAAAGCGAGTTTGAATATAAGAAAAAATTCCTGCAGGTAGCTAATTAACTTTATATGAATTAATTATATTCAGGCAACTTTAGCTTTACCTGTACATAACTCTTTACATTTGTCTTTGCACTTATCAATCACCTGTAAGTAGTAATTTTCATACAAAGGCAAAATGGTGGCCAGGTCAAATTCCTTGGCACGGGCCAGGGCGTTTTCCTTGAACTGATTCAGGCGATCTTCGTCTTCCAGTATATAAATGGCACTTTGGCCCATGCCTTCTACATCGCCAACGTCTTTCAGGAAACCGGTTACGCCATCCACATTCAACTCTGGCAAGCCGCCGGCATTGGTACTGATCACCGGCACTTTGCAAGCCATAGCTTCCAGGGCTGCCAAACCAAAGCTTTCAGATTGTGATGGCATCAGGAACAGATCGGCTACCGAAAGTATTTCTTCAATAGCATCCTGTTTACCCAAAAAGCGCACATTGTCGGCAACACCCAGGTCGCGGCACAACTGCTCGCAGCCAGAGCGTTCAGGTCCGTCGCCAACCATCAGTAGTTTGGAAGGTATCTTTTTAATTACTTCGGCAAAAATCCGCACCACATCCTCGGTACGTTTTACCTTACGGAAATTGGAGGTATGTACCAATACTTTTTCGCCCGATGGCGCTATGGCCTTTTTAAAATGGTCTTTAGCTTTAAGACTGAAACGGGTGAGATCAATAAAATTGGGTATCACGTTGATATCAATATCGATTTCAAAAAACTCATAAGTATCATGCCTCAGGTTTTCGGATACCGCGGTAACACCGTCTGATTGATTGATGGAGAAGGTAACCACCGGTTTAAAGGTACGATCCTTGCCAACCAGGGTAATATCGGTACCGTGCAGGGTAGTAACTACGGGGATATAAATACCGTAGGTTAATAATATCTGTTTGGCCATAAATGCCGCCGAAGCATGCGGAATGGCATAATGAACGTGCAATACATCCAGCTTTTCGTGCCGGACCACATCAACCAAACGACTGGCCAGGGCCAGCTCATAAGGCGGAAAATCAAAAAGGGGATAGTTGGATACCGACACCTCGTGATAAAACAGGTTTTCGGAAAAAAGATCCAACCGGGCCGGCTGGTTATAGGTAACAAAATGAACCTGGTGACCGCGGTCGGCAAGGGCCTTACCGAGTTCTGTGGCTACAACGCCGCTTCCACCAAAGGTTGGGTAACATACAATTCCGATCTTCATTAAGTTGGTTAATTATGGCTGCAAGTTTAACAGCAATTTATGGCAAATGTGTTAACACTGTGTAAAATGATATAACTTAGTCAAGTTACTCATTTTTTTAATTTTATACGATTAATATCGCCTTACATGAAAAACGCTATCCAATTAAAAATCAACAGCATACAACACATAGGCATCCCGGTAACTAACCTGGATGCGTCACAGCAATTTTACAAGCGGCTGGGTTTTAACAACGTGATGCAGGCCCATTTTACCGACCATGGCGAACAGGGCACCTGCGTCATGATGCAGCGCGAAAACATATTGATGGAACTTTATCAATTACCCGAAGCAGGCTTAACCGGGATCAGGGCTCGTGGTAACGGGCATATTGACCACGTGGCTTTTGACGTAAGCGATATTGATGAAACCTATGCCATCATTAAAGACGCTGGTTTTAACATCATGGAAGAAGCGCCTGTTTTTCTGCAGTTCTGGAAAAACGGCTGCAAATATTTTAACATCACCGGTCCCGATGGCGAACGGCTGGAATTTAACCAGGTGCTTTAACCGCATTTAACTAAGCTAAAGTTTCCGCCGGTGCTTTTTCCCTCTTATTGATGCGGAAGATCAGGAACATGATCAGGCCGGAGAGTAAAATGAATATCAGGTAGCTGAAACTCAGGTTGCGCTCATCTTTGGCCGGTACTACATTAACAATACCGTAGCTTAAAAAGGAAACGATAACGTAAGTAATTCCCCCGGTGAGCCCACCGGCTATGCCAGCATTCTTGGGGAATTTGCTCAAACAAAAAGTAAAATAGTTGTTAAAAGTATACCCGGCGCAAACGTGAATAATAAAGGCAAAAAATATCATTGAATATAAATTGCTGATAAACTGAACGCTGATGATCATCACCAATACAAAAAGGGCCTGCATAAGCACATTAACTACCATCCTTTTAAAGAACGGACGATTGATAGTTGCCTTACCGATAAAGCCGCCAACCATCCACGCAAAGCCCAGTACCAGTGAACTATAGCCCGCAATAACAGGCGTTAGGTGTAAGTGATGTTCGATAATAAACGGGCCGGTCATGTTATAGGTCATCACCATGCAATAGGCTAAACCGAGCATCACAATGCCCAATGTAAAGCTGTGGGTTTTGATCATATTGGCATATACCCTCACGATCTTCTGAAAATGAAACTCTGAAAAATGCACCAGGGTTTCGCCACTAAAAATGAGCTCCAGGATGACAAATACAGCTGCAAAACCAGCCAGGAAATAAAAGTTTGATTCCCAGCCAAAGGCGGTTTGCAGGTATCCGCCGATAAACGGCGCCACGATAGGCCCGGTTGACCAGATGATAGAAAACATGCTCAGGTAATGTTTCAGCTTATCACCAGTAAACAGATCCACAAAATAGGCGCGCTTAGCTACGATGATAGCGCCAACGGTTACGCCGTGGATCACCCGCATCAGGTAAATCAAATAGATATTATGGGTGATAGCGATCACGACACTGGCTATCGCGAAAATAACCAGTGAGCCCAGGCTAACCTTGTACCGGCCAAAACTATCCAGTATACTACCAATAAATAGTTGCGATACGCCATAGCTGATCAGGAAAATGCTTAATGTTAGTTGTACCTGCACATTGCTCACACTCATTTCGCCGGCCATGGTGGGTAACGATGGTATATAAATATCGGTAGCGAAACCGGACAAAGGGATTAGGGCAAAAGCCAGCAGGGTTGCTATGGACTGGTGATGCTCTTTAATTGCAGGGGCTTTTGATGTTAACGTATTCATAGATACCGCAAAATTAGCAATCTTATCAGCGGTATATGGGATGAAACTATAAAGGGCCAATTAACACAGGCAAAAGATAGCAATGTAATTTTCTAATTATTAATTAGTTACAATACACTCGCCAACAGGCGATACCTTATAAAATTACATCCCCTAAACAAAACACCAGCCCCTTTTTAATAATCTAAAGTGCGTACACTACTTTCTGAAAAATGTCATTTCGACGAACAAGCGTGGGCTCATGCGTGGAGTGAGGAGAAATCTTCTGCGCTGAACATGTTTGACATAAAGAGTTTGCATCAAAAGTCGTAGAAGATTTCTCCCTCCGGTTCGAAATGACATCCCTTCTATTTGTTTGGGATAGACAACATTTTAAAGCGGATTAGTTACCCACCAGGTATTGCCAAAAGGGTCTTTTAGGCCGGCACTGCGGCCATAGGGCTGATCAGCTGGCTCGGTGACGCTTTCAGCGCCGTATTCCAGTGCTTTTTGATAGGTTCCGTCGCAGCTGTCAACATAAATAAACAAGCCGGCATTTTGAGGGAGATAGGTTTCGGTACTATCGCAAAACATAATGGTGCTGCCCTGAATGTTGAGCTCGGCATGCATAATATGTTTTTCATCACGCATTTGTTTGTACTGCTCCTTCGCCCCAAATACGTTTTGCATAAAGATAATAAAGCGGGGAGCATCCTTTACAATAAGGTATGGCATAATACGCTGGTAGGTTTCGGGGATGTTTTTTGTGGTTTCCATGTCGATCTGTTTTTTTATTCAAAACTAATCTGCCCGGCTCGGGCAAAATTGTAAAAACAAGACATTCTCATTTCGGATTTGAGATGTTCGATTTCGGATTTATTATGCTGTTAATTCTGAAATTCTGGTTCAGATAGCATTTACACGTTTCTATATTCCGTTCCTTCGGCTTTGCCCGAAAAGTAAAAGCTGGGGTGATAGCCGGTAAAAGTTTTTACATCGTGTATAAAGTGCGATTGATCGTAATAACCACACTCCAATGCTATCCGGGTTAATGATTTATTGCTGCCGTATCGTTTTATAGCATCCTGAAAGCGGATCAAACGCAGATAACTTTTAGGACTAAACCCGGCATACTCCTTAAAACGCCTATCAAACTGCCTTACCGAAAGGTTAAAAGTATCTGCCAGCTGCGCTACTGTTTTATGCTGATTGGAGTGAATCACCTGCCTGATAGAGGTAATGATCCGGTCGTCTGTAGGTATGTTGTGCCGTAAGCGCATCAGTAAAAAATCACTCAATATCGCGGCACGTTTCCGGTTATCGGGCGCCAGCATTATCCGTTCTTCCAGGTCACGACCGGTACTACCCAAAAAAGTATCATAATCGAGCGCCAGATTGGTGGTTTCGCTGCTGGGGATTTTAAAAAACCTGGGAACAGCAAAGGGATAAATGTAAGCGCCAAAAATGCCAAAGCTTTGCCGGGTTATAAAACGGCGGTAACGGTTAGTTTGAAATTGAATGCCGGATGGCCCTCCGTTTTCCTGCCCCCGGTCATTGATCTCATCAAAGGTTGATTGATAATGAAACACCATTTCGGTACAGCCATCGGCTATGGAGCGGTAAACATACTCCGGATCACCGGCACACAGCTCATGCTCCAGCACCCAAAAAAACCTCACAAAAGGTTTTAAAATATCCGGTGGCTGAATGGTATAGTATTTCATTTCGGAGTTGGGAATTTTGATGCCGGATTTACATATAAAGTTATGATTTATTGTTTGATTTTATATTGATAGCCAATATCTTATAAAATTTATTCATAAAACATTGCCTAACAAAAGCGTCATTGCTGTAAAGCGTGGCAATCCCTTACTTACAGAGACGCTCTGCATATCTGGGATTGCCACGTCGTTCCTCCTCGCAATGACGTGTTTTGTAATTAGTTGTGTTAAAAAAATGGGAAAGAATGTATTTACTTGATCCCCAACTTAGTTTTAACCGACGCGGTAAGATTAGCGCCCTCATTGGAAACCAATAATGCCGAGCCCTGGGAAGAATCAAACACATAGGTTATGCCTTTTTCTTTGGCTACATCATTAACCGCCGCACGGGCTTTATCGGTTATCGGTTTTATCAGTTCATTTGATTTAGCTTCAACCTGTTGTTGAGCGGTGGCCTGATAATCCTGCATCTTTTTTTGCAGATCTTGCAGTTCCGTCTGCTTGGCTGTCTTATCAGCATCACTCATGGTTTTGCTTTGATCCTGGTAAGCTTTGCCCTTGGTTTGCAAATCGTTGTTCATGGCGGTTAGCTGGGTAACAAATTGCTTTTGATAGGCATCTATCTGGGGCTTAATAGTTTTGGCCTCGGGCATCTGGCTAACGATGGCCTGAAAATCAACATAGCCGATCTTAGACTGGGCATTTGAAAATTTGCTTATAAACAAAAGGCTTAAAGCGAGCAGGGTAACTTTGAATAGTTTTCTCATGTTTGGTAATTTAATTATCAGAGAAAACTGAAACGCATTAATGGGAAAATTGTTTTACTTAAAGTTAAGAAAAACCAATGGTAAAAGGGACGCGAATACGCGTCTCTACGATTTTAATTTTTGTAGAGACGCATAATTGTGTCTCGCCCTTTAACTTTTCAAACGAATCACATCCCCTTATTGATCGCCTCATAAACCACATCCTGTATCCTTGGCCTGATATTGAGGCTGCCCAGCTTGCTGCTTACATCGGGGTGTACCCGGTTACTCAGGAATACATAAACAAGATTATATTTCGGATCGACCCAAATACAGGTACCGGTAAAACCGGTATGCCCGTAGGTTTGCGGCGATGCCAGTTTGGAGGGGTAATGTCTGTCGGCAATGGGATCCCAGCGATCAAAACCCAGTCCCCGGCGACTTACTGCCGACTGCTTAGAGGTAAACAGATCAACTACCTCTGGCTTAAAATACTGTGTGCCGCCATAGGTACCGCGGTTCAGCAGCATCTGGTAAATAATGGCTACATCATTAGCGCTCCCAAAAAGCCCGGCATGCCCCGCTACTCCACCCATCAGCGCCGCGGTAGGGTCATGCACATAACCATCAAGTAAGCTATGACGGTATTCCTGATCGTTTTCTGTAGGTGGTATCTGGTTTTGGTTAAAACGGTACAACGGTAAAAAACCCGCGGTTTGCATGCCCAGCGGTTTATAAAATTGCTGCTGTACATACACATTCTCGGGCACCGAAGTAATGTTTTCCAGTACTTCCATCATAAACAGCATGCTTACATCGCTGTACACATATTGCCCGCGTGTTTTTAACGGCGAGCTCAGCATTTCCGGAAACATGACATCTTTATAATAATCTTTCCGCAAAAAATAATGATCAGATACCCGGGTTGGGTAAGCCGCGGATGAATCGGTGCTATGATCTGTTGGTTTTACTTTTTCAAAGCCTTTAATATCTGGTATCAAACCAGCCTGGTGCATCAGCAGCTCGCGGATCTGTATATTATTCTTATTGCTGTTACGGGTAAGCGGAACATAATCACTAAGGGTAGCCTCCAGGTTCAGCTTGCCTTCGTCGGTGAGTTTCATGGCCTCGACGGTGGTAGCGGTAATTTTGGTCATGGATGCCAGGTCAAAAATATCCGTTATCTGGTCTGGAATGGCTTTATCATAAGTATGATAGCCATAGGCCTTATTAAATATCACTTTGCCATCCTTAGCTACCAATACTACACAGCCCGGGGTAGCATGTTCGGCTATGGCCTGACGGGCAATGTCATCAATACCGGTTAAATTACCGGCATTGATACCGGCATCCTCCGGAACGGTGTATTGCAGCCTGATTTTATCGGTAGTAAAACCCATACCTGCTGCAAATTGCGGCGAGTAGGTACGCGTAAGTTTTTGAGTTACCGGCAAACCGCCAAAAATAGCCTGGGCACTGTATAATGCCGAAACCACCGTTAACCGTTCGCTCCATAAAATGGGTACGGCAACATTATTGAGTTTGCTTAAAATAGTGCCGCTCCCAAACGCCGCCACGATCACATTTTTGAGTTTTTGGGTACTATTGATAAAATCGAGTATCTGTGGATTGTTCAGATCGGCATCGGTTACCTGCAGAATGACCGTGTTGTACCACTTCAGATCGGCCGACAGATCGGCCAATGTTTTTGCGCCGTTGTACATACGGCCATCAAACGCTTGTACCTTGTTGTATTTATTAAGCAAACTATCAAATGCCGAAGCATATTGATTGGAGAAATGAACGCTGGCAATTTTTAACTGATCGAGATCTTTTAGCGGCAGCAGGTATTTGCTGTTGTTAAATAAAATGGTAGAGCGCTCAACCAGCCGCTCTTCGTTAACATACGCTTGCCCGGTTGGGATAAGCGGTGGTATTTGCGCGCAGGCGGTATTTAAAAAGGTAAATCCGAGTAATACAAAAGGGATACAGCCCCATTTATTTTTTATCATATACTTTAACTCCGTTTATATAAGTACTGGTCACTTTAACTTTTGGCAATTCGGTGCCTTTTATTTTCATGATATCCTTATCCAGGATCACAAAATCGGCGTATTTGCCGGGCTCCAGGCTGCCTTTCTCTTTCTCTTCAAAATTGGCTTTTGCGGCCCATATGGTAATGCCTTTTAAGGCTTCGGTACGATTCAGCGCGTTCTCGGGCTGAAAGCCTCCTTCGGGAAAACCTTTCAGGTCTTTCCGTTCCACCGCTGCATAAAACGTATACATTGGGTTTATATTCTCTACCGGGAAATCTGTTCCCAAGGGCAACCAGCCGTTTTGTTTTAACAATTGCTTGTATACGTAAGCCGATTTTAAACGATCAGCACCCAATCTTTTACCGGCCCAGTACATATCGGAGGTGGCATGGGTAGGCTGCACCGAGGGGATGATGCTGTTATCGCCAAACAATTTAATATCCTGGGGCGACAGCACCTGCGCGTGCTCGATGCGCCAGCGACGGTCATTCTTCCCTTTCAACACCGAGGCATATATTTTCAACATCACGCGGTTGGCCGAATCGCCAATGGCATGAGTAGCCATCTGAAAACCCCTGTCGTAGATCTTTTTGGCTACCTCTTCAAAATGTTTTTGGCTGCTTAGTAAAAATCCCTTCCAGTTTTTTTGATCGTTATAGGGTTGTAATAGGCAAGCTCCTCTTGAGCCCAGGGCGCCGTCGGCGTAAACCTTAAATGCCCTTACATTGAGGCTTGGCGTTTTATAAGCGCCGCGCTTAAATAAATATTCGTAATTCTCCTCCCTGTCGGCCAGCATTACGTACATACGCATTTTTAACGCGCCTTTGTGTTGCAGCTCGGCAATGGTATTGATCATGGTATAAGGCAGTCCGCAATCATCAACGGTAGTTAATCCCACGGCAAAACAGTTTTTTTGCGCGGCCAGCAGGGCATCTTCGGTTACCTGGGCAATAGGCTCAGGAATTTTGCGGGTTACTATTCCTACGGCATTATCCACCAGGATACCAGTAAGTTTCCCATTTACGGTTTCTATTTCGCCTCCGTTTATGGTTTGTCCCGGCTTTACCCCGGCAATGTTCAGCGCTGCCTGGTTGGCTATAGCGGCATGGCCATCAACCCGGCTCAGTATCACCGGCCGAACCGGGAACAGGGAATCAAGTTTAGCTTTATTGGGGAATTGTTTCTGAGCCCAATCATTCTGATCCCAGCCTTGACCGGTTATCCAGCCGTCGGTATTACGAACCGAATAAGCCTGCACCGAATCAACCGCTTCATTCCAGCTGTGTGTGCCTGTCAGGTTAACTTCCTGCAAACCTAATCCATATTCATAAAAATGAGCATGGGCATCAATAAAACCAGGATATATGGGGGCGCCTTTCGCGTCAATTACTTCGTTGGCCAGGTATTTTTGTTCCAGCGTATCGGCATCTCCTACGGCCAATATTTTTCCTCCCTTTACCACAATGGTATTGGCGGTAGTAAAGGAACTATCAACCGTATACACTACGGCGTTTTTAACCAAAAGGTCGGCATTGTACTCTTTTTGCTTGCAGGCTACCGCGAAAAGGAGCAGTGCTGGCCATAATTTCTTCATAAAATGTTTCTTTTTAGTATCAAGTAGTTAGTATCAAGTATCAAGACTTGTGAAAGACTCATAACAAAAATGTAGCCGTTTTGATTCTTGATACTAACTACTTGATACTAATTGTAAAGTTATGCCTTCAAATATTTAATTTAGCATAGCCTTTAAAAATTAGATCAATTATCTTTTTTAAACTTTTCGTAATAAACATCAAACTGGTGAGCTAAATTTAAATATTCATGGCTCCAGCCATTTGAAATAGAAAGTTCCTGAAACGTACCTGTAGGAGCAAAAAGCATATATACTTCTTTAAGTGTTTGATGATCACCTACCCGAAGTTTTTGAATACAATCGGTTAATTCATTTGTAAGATCCTGGGCAGAGTTAAATCTTGTCCATACAATATCAGTTTGTATATCTATTTTACTTTGGATGATCTAAAGAATTTCAATTACTTCCTGAAAGTCATTAAATGAAGGAATTATATCTGCCATAAATACAAATCATAAAGTTATGCCTTCAAATATTTAATTTAGCATCGAATTCGAAATTGGAGGGATTTTTTTTAGATGTCAGATATCATACAGCTTTTACCGGATGCCGTTGCCAACCAGATTGCCGCAGGCGAAGTGGTGCAACGCCCCGCATCTGCCGTAAAGGAATTAGTGGAGAACGCGATCGACGCGGGGGCCGGAAAAATTCAGCTCATTGTAAAAGACGCAGGCAAATCATTGATACAGGTTATTGATGATGGCTGCGGCATGAGCCTTACCGATGCCCGCATGTGTTTTGAACGCCATGCCACCTCAAAAATACGCAAAGCCGACGATCTGTTTGCCATCCGTACCATGGGTTTCCGGGGCGAGGCCATGGCATCTATAGCAGCCATAGCACAGGTTGAAATGAAAACCCGCCGCCATGAGGATGAGCTGGGCACCTGCATTTTTATTGAAGGCTCCGAAGTAGTAAGCCAGGATGCCTGCCAGGCCAATACCGGCACTTCTATATCGGTTAAAAATCTTTTTTATAATACACCGGCACGCCGCAACTTTTTAAAAAGCAACCCGGTAGAGATGCGCCATATCATCGACGAATTTCAACGGGTAGCACTGGCCAATCCGCAGATATTTTTCACTCTGCACCATGATGGGCAGGAGGTATATCATTTGCCGGGGGCCGCTTTAAAGCAACGTATTGTACATCTGTTCGGCAACAATTATAATCAGCGCCTGGTGCCTGTAGAGGAAGATACCACCATCATTAACCTGCGTGGTTTTGTAGGGAAGCCCGAATTTGCCCGTAAAACCCGGGGCGAGCAGTTCTTTTTTGTAAACAACCGTTTTATCCGCGATGCTTATTTGAATCATGCGGTAATTACCGCTTTTGAAGAGCTATTACCCGATGATAGCTTCCCGTTTTATGTATTGTTTATTGATATCGACCCATCGCGGATAGATATCAATGTACACCCTACCAAAACCGAGATCAAATACCAGGATGAGAAAGCTATTTATGCCATCATCCGTTCGGCGGTAAAACGTTCATTGGGGCGATACAACATTACACCAAGCTTGGATTTTGACCAGGAGAACAGCATCGAGCACCTGATAACACCCAAGCCATTTGAGGAGATTGTGGCGCCAACCATATCTTTCAACCCCGATTTTAACCCTTTTGCTTCGGAACAAAAACCGGTACGCGAGCACCCTTTTTTGAGGGCGGATGGCGGTTTTAAAAGCAGCCCTATACCCAAAAACTGGGATACGCTGTATGAGATCAGCAAAAAAGAAGAAAACCTGCAGCATGAATTGCACCAGGAAGAGCGCATCGCGGTAAATGAGCAGGAAGTAAGCAAATCAAGCGAACGCCAACTATTCCAGATCCATAACCGTTTTATCCTGTCGCAGATTAAATCGGGCTTTATGCTTATAGGGCAGCAGGCCGCGCATGAGCGCATTTTGTATGAACGTTTTTTACTGCAATTGCAAAATCATTCGGGTGTAAGTCAGCAAAGTTTATTCCCGCAGTCGGTCACACTAAACGGCAGCGATTTTGAGTTATTAAGAGAATTGTTGCCTGATATAAGGTCTCTGGGATTTGACATCCGCGAGTTTGGCAAAAATACGGTAGTGGTAGAAGGTATACCCGCCGAACTGAGCAATGTAGGTGAGCATGAGTTGTTAGAGCATTTGCTGGAGGGCTTTAAAAATAACATGGCTATTTTAAAACTCGATAAGCGTGATAACCTGGCCCGTTCACTGGCGCGTAACGCGGCTATTAAAACCGGCACCAAATTATCGTTGGAGGAAATGAACCAGCTTATTGACCAGCTTTTTGCCTGCGAAACACCAAACCAGGCATTGAACGGTAAGCCCGTAATCAGTACCTTTACCATGGCCGAGCTTTTAGAACGATTTGAAAAATAACCCCCGTAGGCTTTTATTTATACTATGAACAGTCAATCACCTTTTGCCAATATACCACCGGTTGTAAAAAACCTGTTGATCATTAATATTATATTCTTTATAGGTTCTCTCACACTGGAAAAATTCATCCCCGATGTGTTTAAGTATCTGCCGGTATATTATTTTAACTCTCCGAATTTCAGGCTATGGGAGGTTATAACCTATATGTTTATGCATGGAGGGTTCGCACACATTTTTTTTAACATGTTTGCGCTATTCTCTTTCGGCCCCATCGTTGAGTATTCGATAGGGTCAAAAAGGTTTCTTAATTTCTATTTTATTTGCGGCATTGGAGCCATTGTATTTCAAACATTGGTTCAGGTTTATGAGGTACATGCTATAACAGGTGCATTCACTATAACTCATCCCAGCCTGCCAGAATCTTTTGCCGCATACGGAGCAAACGCACAAAAATTAGCCGAAATATACTATGTACCAATAGTAGGCGCATCAGGTGCCATATTCGGCTTGTTGATCGCTTTTGGCATGCTTTATCCCAACATGGAATTGATGATCATGTTTATCCCGGTACCCATTAAAGCAAAATATATTATACCTGTATATGTGATATTAGAGTTATTTTTGGGTGTTAAACAGTATTCGGGCGATTCGGTGGCGCATTTTGCTCATTTGGGTGGCGCGCTCATTGGTTATATTATGGTAAAAGTTTGGCGTTTACAAAGGCCAAACAATTTTTATTAATTATGATTATTATCAAGTAGTTAGTAGCAAGTATCAAGACAACCTCCCAAAGCGATAATTATGGTTATTACTAAATTTGGATACTTGATACTAACTACCGGATATTATAAACGAAAGTATATTTTATGAGTACGCTTTGGCAAAATATTCAATACAAAATGCTGCGGTCGGGCAATAAGCTTAACCTCCTCATTGGCATTAATGTAGCCGTCTTTTTGCTTATTAATATCCCTGCAGTTATTGAAAATCTTTTTGGGCAACCCAGCGTAATAGCCTATTACGCTAATGATTACCTGGCGGCAACTGCCTACCTGCCCAAGCTACTCACCCGGTTCTGGACACCTTTTACCTATATGTTTATGCACGCGGGTGTGCTTCATATTCTGTTTAATATGCTTTGGCTGTATTGGATGGGGCAAATATTTGAAGAGTACCTGGGTAATAAACGCACTATAGGCTTGTACATTATGGGTGGCCTTGCAGGTGCCATTTTCTATATTGCCTGTTACAATATTTTTCCAGCTTTTACGCGAAATCCCGGTTTACAGGCTATTCCGGTTGTAGGCGCTTCGGCCAGCGTTATGGCCATTGTGGTTGCTACAGCCACACTGTTACCTAATTATACCATATCACTGTTACTGTTTGGACCTGTAAAGTTAAAATGGCTGGTATTTGTGATCCTGGTGATTGATTTTCTGGGCGTTGTTGGCCCCAACGCAGGCGGCGAAATAGCTCACCTGGGCGGCGCGTTACTTGGCTTTGTTTATATTAAACAATTACAAAAAGGGCACGATTGGATAGGCAGCATAGGCAATATATTTAAAGCCAGGCCCAAATTAAAAGTAGCGGCTAAAAACTTCAATAAAAATAGCACCGAGTCTCCACGTCAAGAAGATATTGACCGTATCTTAGATAAAATATCACAATCGGGCTATGACAGCCTGACCAAGCAGGAAAAAGAAATTTTATTTCGCGCAAGCAATAATGAAAGTTAAACGCAAACAGAGTTTTATAGGTAAAATAATTTTATGGATAAACCTGTTGTTATGCGTTGCTTTACTGATAAGCTATTTAGCGCCAAACGTTGACCCGCGGAAGGTCTGGCTCTTCGCCTTTTTTGGCCTGGCCTATCCTGTATTACTCATCTTTAACCTCATCATGCTTACCTATTGGGTGTTGCGTCGCCGCTGGCAATTCCTGTTATCACTGGTTACTATCTTGTTGGGTTATGGCGTATTGTTTAACAACATTGGCTTCAGACTGGGGAGTGCCGAAACCGAAAAACCGGCAGCTACAAATGCCATCAGGGTAATGACGTATAACGTGCATAATTTTAAGCGGTATGGCGCCTCAAATGATATCTCCACCAAGCATCAGATCCTAACCCTCATTAGTCAACAACAGCCGGATATTATTGGTTTCCAGGAATTCTATACTAAAAACAAGGGCCAGTATGAAATGCGCGACTCCCTGATCAGGATCATCGGGGCCAGCAATTTTTATTTCGAACCATTTAACTTTAACAATACTGAAGCCATTGGCATGGCCATTTTTTCCCGGTTCCCGATAGTAGGCAAAGGACTCATCCGCCTTACAGAAACCAAATCCGAGAACCAATGCCTGTTTGTTGATGTAAAAAGGGGGGAGAAGGTTTTCCGCTTCTATAGCGTCCACCTGCAATCTATCCGCTTTGATCCCGAAGATTATAAATACCTGGACAGTGTATCCAAAAAGGGCAAAACAGATATGCAATCAACCAAACGTTTGGGGGGCAAGCTCAAGATTGCCTTTGAAAAAAGAAGTGAGCAGGTTTTCAAGATCAAAGAACACGCTGCTAAATGCCCATATCCTTACCTTATTACCGGCGACTTTAATGATACGCCTACCTCATTCGCCGTTAACCAAATGGCTAAAGGCTTAAAAAACGCGTTCCGCCAGAAAGGATCTGGGTTTGGGCGTACCTATAATGGCGATTTCCCCAATTACCAGATCGATTATATTATGGCCAGCCCGCAGTTTGACGTAGCTACGTACAAGATCATCGAAAAAAAACTATCCGACCATTACCCCCTGCGCAGTGATGTGGTGCTCAATTAAGAAGCAAAAAATAAGAGCCAAGAATCAAGAAAGACTAAGTGCTTTATGTAGCAATAGTCCGAAGTCTCTGACTTCGGACAGCGCATATACCCCCTCAACAGAATAATAGCCCATTTGGTTAAAAAAGTGGGTTTACATGGTTTACACTTTTTTGGGTTAACATAATTTTAAAAGCCTTATTATCAAATATATAGTAAAATTTTTGCTCGTTTTTCCATAAAATGTGTAAACCCACTTTTTTAACCAGGTTTAGCCATCTTGCTTAAATTCAACCTACCCGTTTAGTTAGGGCAAGAGGTGGCATGTTAGCGTCAAGAATCAAGAGCATGTAAAATAATCCTGGTATTGCCGTAAATCTTGATTCTTGATTCTAATCTCTGGGCTCTATATTAGCATGAAATTGAAAAAATCGTAAGTTTGCGCTCATGCAACAAAATTTGTTTGTTTACAATACTTTAACCCGTAAAAAGGAAAAATTTAAACCGCTTAACGCGCCCCATGTGGGCATGTACGTATGTGGCCCTACTGTTTACAGCGATGTACACCTGGGTAACTGTCGTACCTATATATCATTTGACCTTATTTTCAGATACCTTACCCAAATAGGATACAAGGTTCGCTATGTGCGTAACGTGACCGATGCCGGTCACCTGGAAGGCGATGCCGGCGATGAGGGTGAAGACAAAATATCAAAAAAAGCAAAAATAGCACAGCTGGAGCCGATGGAAATTGTACAAAAGTACACCGTTGGCTTTCATGATGTAATGCAAATATTTAATACGCTGCCACCCAGTATTGAACCCACCGCTACCGGCCATATTATTGAGCAGATAGAAATGGTAAAGCAAATACTGGAAAAAGGGTATGCCTATGAGGTTGATGGCACCGTGTATTTTGATGTAGAAAAGTACAACAAAAGCAAAAACTATGGCATACTGAGCGGTCGTAACCTGGAAGACCTGTTAAACAATACCCGTACACTTGGTGGCCAGGACGAAAAGCACGGCAAGCTTGATTTTGCCCTGTGGATAAAAGCCAAGCCCGAGCACCTGATGAAGTGGCCATCACCCTGGAGCGTAGGCTTCCCGGGCTGGCATTTGGAATGCTCGGCCATGAGCCAAAAATACCTGGGCAACCAGTTTGATATACACGGCGGCGGCATCGACCTGGTACCCACCCACCATACCAATGAAATTGCTCAGCACGAAGCCTGCTGCGGTGTAAACCCGGCCAATTACTGGGTGCATACCAATATGCTTACGGTGAACGGGCAAAAAATGTCAAAATCATTAGGCAACAGCTTTTTGCCGCATGAGCTTTTTACCGGCAACAACTCCATCCTGAATAAAGGCTACAGCCCCATGACCGTAAGGTTTTTTATGCTGCAGGCCCACTACCGCAGTACGCTTGATTTTGGTAACGAAGCCATGGAGGCCTCTGAAAAAGGATTTAAACGCTTAATGAACGCCTTTGCCCTGCTTAACGGCTTAAAGGCAAGCAGCACTACCGAAGTGGAGATAGAGCCCTTGTTACAGCGTTGCTACGCGGCTATGAACGATGACTTTAACAGCCCGGTGCTTATTGCCGAACTGTTTGAGGCTTCGCGCATGATCAATTCGGTTCAGGATGGCAAGATGAAGATAGATGAAGCCAATTTGCAACAGCTCAAAAGCTTAATGAACACTTTTGTTATTGATGTATTGGGATTAAAAGATGAGCAAGCCGCCAATGACGATTTACCCAATATACTGAACTTTATAGTTGAGCTGAGAAGCGAGGCCAAGATCAATAAGGACTATGCCATATCAGACAAGATACGTGATGGCCTGGCCCGGATCGGTTTTCAGCTTAAGGACAGTAAAGACGGTACGCACTGGAGCAAATCTTAAAAACCGTTAAAGCGAGTTGTAATAATTGAACAGCTTGGCTAATGCAGCGTCGTTTTTATAGTCTACGGTATTATTTTTCAAATAAGCTTGCATCTCTGTACTTTTATTAGCCATAGCGGCCAGGATACTCTTTTGGCTCGGCTTAATACGGATGATCTTGTTATCGGCATACAGGTAATAAAAATCGGTATAGGCGAACGTTTTGGTAACCGTAGCCGAATTAAAAGCCTGATCGGTACGTATAGCTTTTCGATAGTGCCTTAACAGCTGCATTTTGCCCGGAGCAATTATCTGGTAAAATGAGGCCGGTGTTTGCACGTCAATGGCCGGGTAGCCACTATTAAACACCAATGGCAGAATGTTGCTTTCATTAATAAAGCCATTGGTTAACGTAAAGCCCTTCACCGGCTCAATAAAATACATCGCCGTTGAATCGCCTTGATGCTGAAATAAAAGCACATCCTTTACCAGGTCATATTTTACTTTAACATTGGTGGCTTTACCGTTAGAAAAGGTAATTGTCGCCCCGGTCCAACTATCAATCAGATAAGGAGTACCATCCACTTCGGTATAGGATTTCTCCATGTATGGCTTACCCTGCAGGTCATGAATTATCTGGGCATGAGTGCTTAAATAGCCCAATACCATAACCATTAAACAGACAATAAACTTGTTCATTACAACGTAATTTTTTATAAATATGAACATAATGATTTTTTTAATCAAAACATAATCAAGCCTCTGCGGTTATTTAGTTTTTAATTTAACGCATTTAGTTAATATTTGCCATTAGGTATCATTTTTTACATGATTAACCCTGTTCAGCTACAATTAAATATCAATCGTTTCGTTTCAAACATGAACCTATTTGGCTGCAATGTTGCAGGGTTATTTACTTATCACCTTAATTCAAATTACATTCCCGACTTAAAATTTATTGTTAAATTGCCCCAAAATCTAATATGACCATGAAGAAAATAATATTAGCTGCTACGTTTATTAGTTACAGTGCGTTTGCCTTTGCGCAAACCGCTCCCGCACAAGTAAATAAAGTGGTTAGTGCCGAAGAAGCCTTTAATAAGTTAGTTGAACGCAAAGGCATAAAAGACGGTTTTTTGTCCGTTGCCGATCCTGAAGGTATTGTTTTTAAACCCAACGCCGTTAAAATAACCGACTTTTACTCTAATATTGATAAACAGGCCGGCAAGCTGAGCTGGGTACCTAAGTTTGGCCGTATATCAGCCAATGGCGATTTAGCCTTTACCGCTGGCCCTTATACTTATACCAATGGTAAAAGCGATGACGACAAAGTTTTTGGCGATTACGTTTCTGTTTGGCGCTCTGATGCCGAAGGTAAACTAAAGCTGCTGATAGATCTGGGCATACAACACCCGGAACCAGAGCAGGAAGAGGTAACTGATTTTAAAGAGCCTACAGCAGCCCGCACCGCGCCAAGCAAAGATCCATTTACCGCAAAAAGCATCATTGTAAATACCGATAAGATATTTAACCACTCGTTAACTATATCCGCACTGGCCAGCTACAAAGAGTTTTTAAGTCCCGAGGCCCGTTATTATTTCCCCGGTTTCGACCCGATGACAGGCCCGGACGTTATTATGAAATTTATTAACAACCAGGCCATCACTATTACAGCCGAAACTACAGATGGAGGCAGATCAGCCAGTAATGATCTGGCTTACACCTATGGCCATGCCCGTATAACCAAAGGCAATGTAGTAAGCAATTACAACTATGTGCGTATCTGGGAACTGGATAAATCAAAAAAATGGGATATCCTGCTGGAAGTGTTCTCAGCAATTGAAAACGAATAAACAGATTCTATAACATAAACAAAAAGGGAGCATTTCTGAAAAATGCTCCCTTTTTGTTTTAGCTCTTTATAGTGGCTGTCATGCTGAGCCCATCGAAGCATGGTGGGCTGGGCCTCTGCGCGCGATACTTCGACAAGCTACCGCCGTTGTTGGTGTTGTCACCAACAACTATCCGCACGAGTAATTAATCAACACGTATAATGTTGGTGACAACACCAACATTGGCGGCGAAGTTTCTATATAAAACCAAAAAGAGCGTAGTTCTGAGAACTGCGCTCTTTTTGGTTTTATACTAACATTTGTCATGCTGAACATAGTGAAGCATCTATTAAACGACATGTATGTTTACGAGTAGATCCTTCGTTCCTCAGGATGACAAACCTGTAGGAGAAATCTTAAAACAGCTGTTCAATAATATCAGCCGCAGACAGGCCTTCGGCCTCGGCATGGTAACTGCGTACAATACGGTGGCTTAAAATGGGTTTAGCTATGGCCTGTACGTCCTCAATATCGGGCGAATACTTACCATTGATCACCGCGTGGCATTTAGCGCCCAGGATGAGGAACTGCGATGCCCTTGGCCCTGCACCCCAGCTTAGTAAACGATTAATCTGTGGTGTTGCAAATTCACCATTGGGCCGGGTCTTGGATACCAGCTTAACGGCATACTCCAATACATTATCGGTAACCGGTATATTGCGCACCAGCTGTTGAAAATAGGTGATCTGCGCAGCGTTGAGTATTTTGTTTACCTCTGTTTGCGTGGTACTCGTTGTGTTTTTAACTACCTGCAGCTCTTCCTGAAAAGATGGATAGTTTAGCGCTACGCTAAACATAAAGCGGTCAAGCTGTGCCTCGGGTAGTGGATAAGTACCTTCCTGTTCAATAGGGTTTTGGGTAGCCAATACAAAAAATGGCTGGGCCAACTTATGGGTAAGACCGGCAGCGGTAACTGCTTTCTCCTGCATGGCCTCTAATAAAGCAGCCTGCGTTTTGGGTGGTGTGCGGTTAATCTCGTCGGCCAGAATAATGTTGGAGAAAACCGGACCGGGTATAAATTTAAAATTCCGGTCTTCGCCCAGTATTTCAGACCCGATAATGTCTGAGGGCATAAGATCGGGCGTAAATTGTATGCGTTTAAAATCAAGATCAAGCACCCTGGCAATAGTTTGTACCAGCAGGGTTTTGGCCAAGCCCGGTACCCCAACCAGCAAACAATGACCATTGCTAAAGATGGATACCAATACAAATTTCACCACTTCATCCTGCCCGATGATAACTTTACCTATTTCAGAGCGTATTTGCTGATATGCCTGCCTTAAAGCATCGGCAGCTTCCACGTCAGATCGGTGTTGCATATAGTTGTTTTATTTAGCTTGCGCGGTGATTGTTGGCGGGGTGATCCATTTTTTCAATATATCACAAGATTGATATTCGTGGTCGATCCTAATAAAAGTCTCTTTCCTGCGTTTTTCAAACCATTGAGTTACCGTACGGTTGGTTTTATCCTCATATGCCATATCCTTTAATTTAGGAAAATCTTGCTCCAGGTTGGCTTTATGCGCACTTGTTGCCGATTTAAGGTACAGTATCTTATACGTTTTTTTACCATCGGCACCGGTAAATACATCGGGTTTTGATATGCTGCCAATTTTCATGGTATCAACCGTAAGGGCAACCTTAGGATCAAGCTTATCTGTAGGGATAAAGGTAGTACGGGTTTGAACGTTTTCGGCATTCAGCATCATACCGCCATTGAACTTGGTGTCCTTGTTATCAGAATAATAAGCAGCAGCGCTCGAAAAATCGATCTTCTTATTGGTCATCATCAGGGTATAAATACTATCGGCTTTTACTTTAGCCCTTTCTAAACTGGCCTGGGTTATTACCGGAGCTATTAATATATGCCTAACGTGTACCTGCTCGCCACGGCGCTCAATCACCTGTAAAAAGTGAAACCCGAAATCGGTTTCAAACACCGGTGATATTTCCCCCGCTTTAAGTCTGAACGCATTCGCTGTAAACTCTTTCACAAAGGTTGTACGGTCGGCAAAGCCCAAATCACCACCATCAGGTGCCGAACCCGGATCCTGAGAGTATAAACGGGCAAGCGTTCCAAAATCTTCGCCTTTTTTAATACGCTGGCGCAGTTCCTCTGCTTTTTCCTTATACAGTTCTTTTTCTTCCTTATTTAATTTGGGTTGAAATACGATCTCTCCAACCTCCACCTCTTTATTAAAAGATGGTAAACTATCTTTCGGGATCTTATCGTAATAGCTTTTAACATCCTGCGGGGTAACGTTCAGTTTCTCGGTAATGTGCTGCTGCATTTTCTGCGCAACCATTTGTTCTTTCAGGTCGGGACGGATCTCATCTTTATACTGAATAACCGATTTGCCCAGGAATGCTTCCAGCTTTTCCTGTCCGCCGGCTCTTTGGGTCATCTCGCGCATACGGCGGTCAACATTGTTATCAACCTCATCCTCTTTTACCTCGATGCTATCAATAGCAGCCTGCTGTGCCAATAATTTTTGTGTTAATAACGATTGCAGGATGCGGCATTTTACACCCGGATCTGGTTGATTACCCTGAACAAGAAATTGAGCATATGATAATTCAATATCCGATTGTAATATAGGGGCGTTACCCACAATGGCTGCAATTTTATCTAAGGTATGCTTTGGGCCCGATGGTACCACCGTCGAATCGGCCTTAGCCGTTGCCTTTGCTGTGGAATCGGCCTTGGTTTGCGCCCGGGCAACTGATATGATCAAAACAAAACTTAAAATGAATATCCCTAACTTTCTCATGTAATGCACTTATACTCTAAATAATACGGATCAATAGTCCGTTAAAAACTTCGAATTTCGGTAAAATTTATTAATTATAGCTGAACAAAAAACGGCAATTAAATATAAGCGCCTATAATTGTGCTAATATGGCTATAAAGCTTGAAACCGTTTAACTACTTTTGGTTAAAATTTGTTAAAGTGAAAGTTGAAAACCCAGTTGCCCTCCGTTTTATATTACAGGATGATCTTTACCTGTTAAATGCAGACAAATCCTTTTATGAAAAAAGAGAAATACTTCCACCTGTTATTCAAGAAATATCCGAACCTGAAATAAGAACGCAGGTTGATACCCCTGTTATTCAGGAACCTCAACCAGAAATAAAAACGCCGGTTATTGACATTGTACCTCAGGAAGCTAAGCCCGAGGCTAAAACGCCCGAGCCTGCTTTTAATTATCTGGGTAAAAATTTAAAAAACTTCTTAATACTGGTTCATTACCCTGATCAGGAATTTATAGCTGATGCCCATCTAGCTGCCCTGCAAAATATACTGAAACGCAAGGAGTTTAGCCTTGATGATGTTGTTATATTCAACATGGCTAAATATAGCACCACTACAATTGCTCAGCTCGCCGCGTTTTTTAAACCTGTAAAGCTATTATTATTAGGCCAGGCTTCTACACCGCAAGGGATGACCGGGCTTACCCTAAACATGCCAAAAACATCAGGAAACCGCACGGCGTTATATAGTTTTAGTTTTGACGAGATGATGGACAGTGTTGATAATAAGAAAATTTTCTGGGAGCTGATGAAAGCTTTGTAAGTCTACAGTCCGGAGTCTAAAGTCTTTAGTCTAAAAATCCTTTATCCCTTTAATCTTACATCCCATAAAATATGCAGCAATTAGTTTTTGCAACCAACAATCGTCATAAACTGGAAGAAGTATCGGCCAAAATAAACGGCCGGTTTGAACTGCTTAGCCTGGATGATATTGGTTGTACCGATGATATTGAAGAAACCGGCACTACCTTTCGCGAAAATGCATCCATAAAAAGTCAATATATCTATCAGAAATATAAACTAAATTGTTTTGGCGACGATAGCGGCCTGGAGATAGATGCCTTAAACGGCGAACCAGGAGTTTACTCGGCACGCTATGCAGGCGGGCACGGCAATCAAATGGCTAATATTAACAAAGTGCTGCAAAATTTAGCCGGCGAAACCAATCGCAAAGCACGTTTCCGCACAGTGATATCATTAATATGGAATGGGGAGGAGCACTTTTTTGACGGAACTGTTGAAGGCAGCATCCGCACCGAACCCAGTGGCAATGACCCATTTGGCTACAACCCCATATTTGAAGCCGATGGTTACAATGTTACCTTTGCCGAGATCAGCCTGGAAGAAAAAAACAGGATAAGCCACCGCGCCAAAGCCATGGATCAACTCATCCATTTTTTAAGTACGTTAAGCTAAATTAAGAATAATTGTTTTTCGGTTAACCTGGGCGTAACATTCCGCTTAAATGCTCGTATAACTAAGCCTTTAGGAGTGCCTATGAAAACCGTCAAAAATTTTAGCCGTAACGTATTTTCCAAAAATAACGATCAGCAATTTGCCAATAGCCTTACTCATATTAAAGAAGCAGACCAGATAACCGAGGCTATCAATAAGCGATTAGATGAAATTCAAAAAAAGCTTAAGCTAAAAAACTGTTGAGTTTAGCCAGGTTTGGCAGGATTTATGCTCTTATGCCATAAAATAACCCCAATCATGAAAAAGATATTTCAAACCTCAATCGCAATCTTATCTGTTATTCTTGTTTTATCGGCTTGCTCAGGACAAAAAAGCACGGTATCAAACAATGTATCACGAGGCAAATTTGTGGGTACCTGGACGTTAAATAATGTAAGTTATGATGGTCTGGTACAAAATGCTGTTCAAAATGTATTTGATCAGGCACCTCCGGAAGCGTTTGCTGGCAGTACATGGAAACTAACCAATAGCGGCAATGGTGTGTATACTTTATCGAACGGTGCATCACAAACTATATTCTGGTCGGTTTATAATGGCGGCAGTACCGGTACACAATTCCAGTTCAAAAAACTATACGAAGGCGATAAAGCCAAAAACGTTGCCGAAGGTTATCGTTTAGATATAGCGGGCAATGATGGCTCAACCATGACCCTGAAAGCACCTGTTGCCATTGGCAGTAACGGCACCGGGTATATCATTTACTCGTTTACAAAAAGCAAATAATCTTAGGGTAAAAGGCGAAAGGCGAAAGGCGAAAGGTCTTTATCCGTAATTAAAAAAAGGCAAAGTTGAATAGCATCAACTTTGCCTTTTTTGTAAAATCCTTTTGCCTTTCACCTTATTCGGCAGGTACAAATTTTAAACATACCGGATTACCAATTTCCAGTTTAGTGCCGGTTGGCGAAATACGGCCGGTGGTTTGATCGATCCGGAATACAAAAATGCTGTCGCTGCTTTGATTGGCTACCAGCAGGAATTTACCTGTAGGATCAATAGCAAAATCACGAGGGTTTTTACCCATTGATGATTGACGCTGTACAAAAGTAAGTTCGCCGGTTTCCTGATTGATGGCATACACAATAATCTCGTTAGTTTCTAAACGATTGGACGCATACAGAAATTTGCCATTAGGCGATATATGAATAGCCGCACCTGCGGTTTGGCCTTTAAAACCTTCAGGAAGCAGGGTTATGGTTTGTTTTTGTTTAAGCTTACCATTATCATAATCAAATACATAAACGTTTGATCCCATTTCGGTGATCAGGTAGGCGTGTTTTTTATCAGGCGAAAAATCCAGGTGGCGCGGACCATCGCCAGGGGTTACCCTTATCGATGTGGGATCGGTTAAAGGTGAGCTTTTACCTGAGCGGAAACGATAGCTGTATATTTTATCAGTCCCCAAATCATTGTAAAACACGTATTTTTCATCGGGCGATAATATGCTCATGTGGGCGTGAGGGCCTTCTTGGCGTTCCTTATTAGGGCCTGTGCCATCATTTTTTACCGTTTCTACACCGTTGGCTAATGAGCCATCTTTGTTGATTGGCATTACCGTAACCTGTCCGCTGGAGTAGTTGGCGATAAATGCGTTTTTACGGGCTTTATCTACAGTGATGTAGCAAGGATCGGCGCCGAGTGACGATTGTTTATTGATGAACTGTATTTTGCCCGTTTTAGCCTCAAATGAAAAGGAGCTTACTTCGCCCTTGGGTAACTCGTTTACAGCGTATATAAATTTATTATCGGCACTTACGGTTACATAGGAGGGGTTCACCACGCCATCAATCTGGCTCAGGTAAGCCAGCCTGCCGTTTTCGGCATAAAAGCGGTAAACGGCTATACCTTTACTGGTACCAGTGGTATAGGTACCAATAACGAGGTCATAAGTTGAGGGGCCTTTCTTTTTGTTTTGCTTGCTTTGCGCCTGCGCTAACAAAGGCAGCAACAGAACAACGAATAATGCGATTTTCTTCATAAGAGATGAATTGGGTTACGAACCGCAAGTTAACAAAATTGCTAAAAAAACAGCCCTCTCACCCAAAGGACATCAACCCCGAAATAAAAACTTTTTAAACCTGGCATTTCATCACCTTTCTGGTCAAAAAGCGATATAAAACACTTCAAAAATCATCCAAAATTGATTCAAAACTATCGATTTTAACAAATTTCTGATGAAGCTTGAAAGCTTTAAAAAGTATTAACAATTGGACACAAGCATATTAAACAAAAACAGGGCTAAAATAGCCCTGTTTTTGTTTCTGAACCCTGATTTTTAGGATTTCAGGATCAACCTGATTTGTTTAAAAATCGGGGCAATCCTTTAATCTGGTGAATCATGGTTCAGACATCCACCAATCCGTACCTCTATTTAATCAAATGCTTCAGTTGGATAATTTCTTTTTCGTCCAGGAAACGCCATTTGCCGCGGGGCAGATCTTTCTTGGTGAGGTTGGCATAAACCACTCTATCAAGCTTTACTACTTCGTAACCAAGGCTTTCAAAAATACGGCGAACCACACGGTTTTTACCGCTATGTATCTGTATGCCTACTTCTCTTTTGGTGCCGCCGGCTACGTATGATACCGCATCGGGTTTTATCACACCGTCTTCCAGTTCAACACCAAAGCCAATTTTGTTCAAATCGCCCTGGGTTAAAGCTTTGCTTAGCTCCACTTGGTACAACTTGCTGATGTTGCTGCGCGGGTGCGACAGCTTGTCGGCCAGTTCACCATCGTTGGTCATGAGCAATAAGCCGGTGGTGTTCCTGTCTAAACGACCAATAGGGTAAATGCGCTCCTTGGTTGCTTTTTCAACCAGGTGCATTACGGTACGGCGTTCCTGCGGATCTTCGGTAGTAGTAATATAGTCTTTTGGTTTATTCAATAACACATAAACCATTTTTTCGCGGCGAAGGGTTTCGCCGTTGTATTTGATATCGTCTTTTTGGGGATCAACTTTGGCGCCCAGTTCGTCAACCACCACACCGTTTACCGAAACCACACCGGCAATGATCAGCTCATCGGCCTTGCGGCGAGAGCAGATACCAGCGTTGGATATATAACGGTTGAGGCGGATAAGGCCATCGTCTTTAGTTTTTGGTGCAGCGGGGTTTTTACGGCCACGCATGGTTTTAGCAGGAGCACCCTGATCACGTGATGGTTTATCGCGGTAAGGTTTATCTTTAAACGAGGCGTCATCGCGTTTTTTAAAACCGCCTTCGGTTGGCCTGTTGCCAAACTTACGGTCGCCACCCTCGCTAAAACTTCTTTTGGGTTTACCTTCGGCACCTGCTCCTGAGCGGGTACGTGGGGATGAGTATGGTTTTTTGTCGCCGGTGGCGCTGCCGCCAAAGCTTCTTTTTGGTCTTTCGTCGTCACCAGATGATGGGCGGCCCGAGTACGGCTTCCTGTCGCCTGCTGAATTGGAGCCGAAACTTCTTTTCGGTTTTTCCTCATCGCCGCCTGTTGGCCTGCCAGAGTATGGCTTGCTGCGCGGGCTAAATGATGATGAGCTATCGCCAGACGGGCGGCCCGAATAAGGTTTTGATCTTCCGCCAGATTTTCTTTCACCGGATGATGAGGCGCCATCCCTGAAATTGCTTTTGGGCTTGTCGTCACTAAACCTGTTGTTTTGAAAAGTTTTGGGTTCTGGTTTGGTGAATTTCTTTTTCTCTCCGTTTGGCGTGGCTTTGCCTTTTGCGGTTGCAGGCCTTTTGGGTTTTTCGTCGCTTCCTGAGCTCCGGCCTGTTGTTCTTTTTGGCTTGTCGTCGCGACTACCTTGTGGTCTCTTAAATACCATATTTTTTTGTTTTGCGCTTTCGCAGCGTGAGGGTCAAAGATACGCTTTTTTGGCAATTTTTAATCAAAAAAAGCAAAAATTTTAAGCGGTTCAAAAACCGGGTTTAAACAGTTTTAAAGCCCGTTTTTGGACCAAAAACCGCAACTAAAATATTTAGTATTTTGCTAAGTATTTGATTATGTGCCCTGTATAGCCTACCTTTGCAGCACATTTTAACCAAATGTATAGTTAATGATAAAGAAAGAAATGATCAAAAAACACTTATTTACGTGCTCCGTAATGCTAGTGCTGGTTCTCATTTCAAAGCTCAATATTTTCAGCACAACCATCAGTGAAAAGGTTGTGAGCACTGGAGATATTAGCCATCGGAACTCGAAATTTATTTTTATAAAAAGCAATGCAAATGCATACAATTTTGCAAACGAAGCTTTACCTGTAAACGATGCGCGGGTGACACGAAAATTGAAAGTATCGCTTAAACAGCACACTTTCAAAACCGTTCAGTCAACCATTCTGCATCGCAAAGCCGAAAAATGGTTCCCTATTATTGAACCGCTTTTGAGACTTTACGGTATCCCCGATGATTTTAAGTACATCCCGCTGGTGGAGTCGGGCCTTTGTGAAGGCACTTCGCCCCGGGGAGCACGTGGTCTGTGGCAGTTTATGCCGGGCACCGCGCGTACTTACGGGCTTAGAGTGGGCCATGGGGTCGATGAGCGCAATAACCTGCGCAAATCAACCATTGCAGCCTGCAAGTATATCAAAGAACTATACGGTGAGTTTAATAGCTGGACACTGGCTGCAGCCGCGTACAACAACGGCTCTGTTAAGCTGGAAAGAGCTATAAACAGACAAAATGAAGATAATTACTTCCGCATGAGTCTGAACCGCGAAACCGGTTCATATGTGTACAAGCTTATTGCGATGAAAGCGATTATCCAGCAACCTAAAAAGTTCGGGTACGACGATTATTTCGCCATGACCCCGTCTACACAATTGCTGAATTTTAATTAAGGTTAGTATCGAGTAGTTAGTATCAAGTATCAAGCTTTTTTGTGCTTCACTTATACTCATCATCTTTAATTAAACAATACATTACGGAGCACCCTGAGTCCTGCTTTCCCAGATGGAAAGCAGGACTTTTTTGTTTTAAATGAGTGAATAACTTCGCAGTTCGTTGTCGGTGCTATCGCCGTACCACTAATTATATGTACTTCATGTAAAATGTTATCAAACTCGACTGTGAGTGGCGCGGTGAAACCATCTGCCCTAAGCTAAAAGGACAACTATTCTCTTTTTTCTTTTCTACTGTACCACCGGTTTGACAACGATAGGCGCAACCTCTGATCCGCGGAAGCAATGAATAGTGTGGAATATTTCTGCGTATACTTCAGGCCCTTCTTCTACTATCTGGTCTCGGTCTTTATAAATCGTGTCAGACATTCCTGCATGTGAACGTTTGGGGTTATTTTCATTGATAGTTAAATATCCATAAAATTTACCATTATTATCCACTACCCGTGGTGGGTAATTTGCTTTGGCATTAAAAACAGAATAATCACTCGTTTTGCTGCCGTAAATACCATATTCATTCCATATGGATTTAGCGCTATGAGTAGCCCCATAATCACTAAACTGACTCCATATAGAATTTAGTTCATCATTTTCGATATAGGAGATGTATCCCAAAAACTGGTCATAATTTTTACCACCATATAATTTAAACCTGGGTTGAGCATTGCTGTTAAATGATATAGCAAACAATAATAAAATTACGATTGTAAGTTGTTTCATGATCTATTTCTTGGTTGGCGCACATGTATAGCTGTGCTTTCACTTTAACATTTTAAATTTTCCTAATTGTTGCCTGCATTAAGCATTCTTGATCAATATTCACTATACATGATGTGCGCACGCGACCGATACGCGTGCACCGACAGAGGGAAGTTACATTTCTCCTTTTGCGCTTACTTTTATAAAAATCGGTGATTCCATTATAGCATTGCCCGTAAAGTTTTTCTTGTCAAATTTAAAATATGACTCCAAGTAGTCATTAGTGTAGTATTTTGTGGAGTTAGGAAGTTGGGGTTCATAACTCACTGGTATTAATAAAGAAAGGTTTTTATAAGATTTGACTTTAGCATAACGCTCTAAGGTCGCTTTATCATCATGCCACTTTTTTCTATTTTCAAACGCTTTAACAAAGGATGAATCGGCGCTATCTGAGAATCCCATAGCTGTCACTTTACTATTTTTATCAAAATCAATTTTGAGTATTGCAAAAGTTGGGGTATTTGTTGACATATAAGATGTTGCATAAAAACTATAATAAATAGTAGTTGAGATCTCCATATAAAGACTGTCCGAAACGGCCTGCTTAGATTTTTCCGAATCCGATCTCTTTTCTTGAGCTTTTAAACTATTGATCAATAATAACCCTGCAGCAAAGGCAAAAATCGTTTTTATAATAATTTTCATATTCCTAATTTTTAATTACACCTTAAGCCTGAAGAACCAATTGAATAAGATGATTGCGTAGCATCAAAACTACCTGATAACCCCATGTCCTTTGCAATTGTATTTTGAAAGGTTGTTGTTTGGGTTAATCCACCCAAAGATAAATTCTTAGCATCTGCATCAGATAATCCCGGAAATAATTGCTGTAGAGAAGATGCCATTTTTGTAACATAACTTATAGCCATATCTTCGTGTTGCTCCACTGGAGGAATTTTTTTGGCTATCATATAAGCATGTAATGCTTCATGCATGATAACTCTCGCAACATATTGTTGAGAAAAATGTGGCATTGTATTTTTATTTAATAGAACGGTTATATTCAGCTTGCCATTGGCATCAAAAAATCCATTTGGCTTTGTTTGCCCGTCGACATAGTTTTTAAGAGTGTCGACATCAACAAATGTAAGGTTTAATTTATCAGAGTTGCCGAATACGCCTTGTACCAGCGTATTTACTTGGCTTGTTACCCCTGCAGAAATCGTAGCCTTTACCATGTTTTTCAAGCAGGGATCATTAACATTATTAATAACATAAACTGTTGGACAAGGTACTGGCTTAGGTGGAGGTGTAGTAGTAGGCGGAGGAAATGTGCCATCCCCATCACCTATAGTTATTGGGCCACCATCCTTTTTATTAACAATTAAATGTCCATCCGTTGACTGTATCTTTACTTTTACCGAATTAGGTACTGTACAATCTGTTTTAGGAGGAGCTGCCGGATTGCCGCCTCCCCCGGGAGCAGGCGCTCCTGGTGGGGCACCTGGGCCGGTTCCGTTACCGCCTGAATAATCACAAATAGGGCCAAGATATTTAACATCCACAACCGTTCCGTCTACTTCAGATACCTGGTACCAGTCCGTACAGTTCACCTGCGCTAAATTTGGATGCAGGTTTTGGACAGATAGCTCATTATTTTTTACCGTGTCTTTTCCAGTGGCGTTTGAAGGCTGTAGGGTATTCACGATGTCCCCGTTATTATAAAACCAACCACTAATAAATTCGCCTTTGGGCGTACTATATAACACAGCCCCGGTAAAATCACTATCGCGTTTACTGTACTTGTTATGATCGAGTTTGGTTAGATCATTTTTCAGGTAAGCAGGATCGGCTATAACGGTCATCACATAGGCCTGATAACTCCCTCCATCTTTCAGTAAAAGGAACGAACTGCGGCTGTAATCCTGGGAATAAAGGATAGTATTGGCTGTTCCGTTTTTTAGTATAGACGTGAGTTTAGCCGAAGAATTGATAGGTATCTCCAATACCGTTGACCTTCACGGTTGTAACTGGCCGCATGCTGCCAATCCGGACTGATCAATTGACTAAAAGCAGTGCTTGTTCCTGCGGCCTGTGTAGCAATCTTGGCATTACTCGCAGGATAAGTGCTTTCATACCAATTTTTACCCTGGGCTATGGCCGGATCGGATATAGTATTTTGTTGACCAGTTCGGGAATCTTTTTTTCAGCTGTAAATAGCAACGGTAACTAAACAGGTAACGGCAAATAGAAAAAAGTGTACTTTCTTTAACATGGGTTTAGGCATTTGGATCGGAAATTTATTTAATACGCCCAATATGTGCCTAATATTTTATCGCGGCAATAGGTAAAAACACGGTATTTGAAGGTATGAAATAATCTATTCTTAGCTACCGCGAGTTTTTATCTAAATAGAAGCCGGAATCCCTCAATAAACAAACTTCGGTTTACCATCTTCACAGGCTACACCCTGGGGCGACTGAACCATCATACAATCTGAGCTTACATCCCATCTTTTATTAAACGCAGCCTGCTGCTCGGTATATGATCGCACCCTCTGCAGAAAGGCAGTTGTGTCCATTTTAATAGAGTAAGCTATAAAACCCGTGGGGCCGCCGCATGCTTTTGAGCCAATGGCGGTAAATTTCCAATCGTTGATATTTTCGCAGTTAAACTGCTGTGTCATTTTTTGAATATTGGTATAAAACTCTTTGAGCTTTTTTTCGTCATCGGCCTTCAGGCTTTGATGATTGTCTTTACAAGAGGTCATCAAAAACAGTGCGAGCAGCATAATAACAGCACTCCAAAGCAGGGCTAAATGTTTCATCATTACAGGATTGTGATTTATTAACCATACGCAGGCAAAAAGAAAAATGCTACAGATATGCTGGAAAAAAGGACCAGGTAAGTGAAGGAAAAGAAAAAAAATCACTAATTCACTAAATCAATAATTCAGTAACTAATCTTCAGGGTAAACGTTCATTTTATCTAAAAAGTACGCTTCAAAAAATATACTTTAAAAAGCTATCGAAAGCAGAAAGCCGTAAATATATTTGCCTCATCATCACCATTTTAAAACCTGAATTTATGATTCCTGAGAGTAAAAAAAACGCTGTTGACCATGCCTTGCTGGCAGCCTTTGGCACCAATACCCTGGAAGATATCCGTGAGCTCACCGCCGGCCTTTCTACGGCCCTGGTTTTCCGGATCGTGGTTGGCGGAAAGCCTTATCTGCTCCGCATCATTACCCGCACCGATGCCATGGCCGATCCAACGCTGGAATATAACTGCATGAAAGCCGCTGCCGAAGCCGGGATAGCACCCAAGGTGTGGTATACCAATGTAGATGACAGGATTGCTATTATTGATTTTATAGATGCCAAGCCTTTCCCGATGGAGGAAGCAAAAACAAAACTGCCTGCTTTGCTTAGTCAGTTGCATGCATTGCCGCCATTCCCTTTCCGCATCAACTATCTGGATAAAATTGGGGAGTTTATTGAAAAATTCAGGGACGATGAACTGATGCCTGATGAACTAACCACCGGACTGTTCGACTTTTACACCCAGGTTAAAAACATCTACCCCCGCAATCCCGAAGACCAGGTAGGCTGCCACAACGACCTGAAACCCGAGAACACCCTATTTGATGGCGAACGGGTATGGCTGGTTGACTGGGAAGCCGCCTTTTTAAACGACCGCTACCTGGACCTGGCCATCATGGCCAATTTTTTGGTGAAGAATGAGGACGATGAAAAGATCTATCTAAAAACTTACTTTGGTAAGGAAGCTACCGAGTATCAGCTCGCGCGCTTTTTCCTGATGCGGCAGATCCTTCACCTGTTTTACTTTGTTGTTTTTACGATTGTGGGCAAAACACCCGATAAACCCATCGATCCGGATATGCCCGTGCCCGGATTCAGGGAATTTCACGACCTCATCTGGACCGGGAAACTCAGCCTGGCCAATATGGACAACCGCCTGCAATATGCCCTGGTTCATCGGGAACAGTTGCAACACCATTTGGGATTGAGAAGATTGGATGATTCACTGCAGATTGTGGCGGGCTGCTAATTTCTACTTATTGTCATCTCGAACGAGGTACGAGGAGAGATCTTTTACGCCTGGCAAATGACAATTGCATTTTATCGTTCTCCTTAACCCCGTAAATATTAACCTTATGCTGACACGTTTAGCATACAATCCACATCAATTTTTTGTACATTTGCTTAAATTTTTAGCATTTTCTTTTTAAAGGCTGTATCTTAAACAAGCTTTTAAAAGCAAACCCGTTTACCCGGGTTTAATAAATTTGGTACCAATTACATATATGAACGAAATAACCGTTGACCTGGGCGAACAAAGCGAAGTTGAAGTTTATGGCGCCAGGGTACATAATTTAAAAAATATTGATGTTTCTTTTCCGCGCAACAAGCTGGTAGTGATCACCGGTTTGAGTGGCAGCGGCAAATCATCATTGGCTTTTGATACCATTTATGCCGAAGGGCAGCGCCGTTATATGGAAACATTTTCGGCCTACTCGCGCCAGTTCATGGGCGGTATGGAACGGCCCGATGTGGATAAGGTTTCGGGCCTGAGCCCGGTTATTGCCATTGAGCAAAAAACCACTAGCAAAAACCCTCGCTCAACCGTAGGTACCATTACCGAGATCTATGATTTTATGCGCCTGCTTTTTGCTCGTACCGGCGAGGCCTACTCCTACACTACCGGCGAGAAGATGGAGCGCATGAGCGAAGATCAGATCCTGAAAACCATTACCGAAAAATTCGACGGGCAGCCGGTAAATATCCTGGCCCCGGTGGTAAAAGCCCGAAAAGGTCATTACCGTGAGCTTTTTGAATCGATTCGCAAACAAGGCTATCTGAAAGTATGGATAGATGGCGCCATGGCCGATGTGGAGCCCAAAATGCAGGTGGATCGTTACAAGATACACGATATTGATATTGTGGTTGACCGCCTGGTGGTATCCGAAAAAGACAGCAAGCGTTTATATACTTCGGTACAAACAGCCCTTAAAATTGCCAAGGGCATCATCCGCGTAGGCGATAAGGACAACAACGTTGCGTATTACAGCAAGTATCTGATGGATCCGGTGTCGGGTATATCATACGATGAACCACAACCCAATACATTTTCCTTTAACTCGCCTTATGGCGCCTGCGAAAAGTGTAACGGTTTAGGTTATATTTTTGAGGTTGACGAAGCTTCGGTGATCCCCAACCCCAAACTAAGCATCATGAATGGCGGCCTTGCGCCTATTGGCGAGTACCGCGAAACCTGGATATTCCAGGTGTTGAAATCGCTCGCCAAAAAGTATGAGTTTTCGCTGTCGACCCCGATCGAAAAACTGACGCCCGAGCAAAAGGATATCATCCTGAACGGATCGCCGGATATGATCACTGTTGCCGTGGAGTACAACAAATGGAATGTACAAAGCTACCAGATCACTTTTGACGGTATTGTGCGTATGCTGGAAGAGCAGCAGGAGCGTCGCGGCGACGAAGGCATGGACGATATGGAAAATTATCGTGTGTTAAAAACCTGCCCGGTTTGCGAGGGTGCCCGATTAAAAAAGGAGTCGCTGCATTTCAAAGTCGATAATAAAAATATATTTGAACTGGCCTGTATGGACATCCGTACCCTGCAGGAGTGGTTCAACAACCTGGAAGACAGGCTGACCGAGCGCCAGAATGTAATTGCCAAAGAGATCCTGAAAGAGATCCGTGCACGTATTGTATTCCTATTGGATGTGGGTTTGAGCTATTTAACGCTCGACCGTACGGCCAAAACCCTTTCAGGCGGTGAAGCACAGCGGATCCGTTTGGCCACGCAGATAGGCTCGCAGCTCATGAATGTGATGTACATCCTGGATGAGCCCAGCATCGGTTTACACCAGCGCGATAACGAACGCCTCATCAATGCCCTCAAAAACCTGCGCGACCTGGGCAATACCGTGCTGGTGGTAGAGCATGATAAAGATATGATACTGGAAGCCGACCACGTGATTGATATGGGTCCGGCGGCTGGCGTACATGGCGGACAGGTAGTGGCCGAAGGCACCCCGGCCGAGCTGATGGCCAAACATACGCTCACCACATCCTATATCAACGGCGAGCGTTCCATTGCCATCCCTGCAAAACGCAGGGAAGGTAACGGCAAAACGCTGAGCCTGAAAAAAGCTACCGGCCATAACCTGAAAAAAGTATCGGTTGAATTTCCGCTGGGTAAACTCATTGGCATCACCGGCGTATCGGGCAGCGGTAAGTCAAGTCTCATCACTGAAACTTTGTATCCTATACTAAACCATCATTTTTTCAGGGCCAAGAAACAGCCTTTGCCTTATGAAAAAATTGAAGGGTTAGAAAATATCGACAAGGTGATCGAGATCGATCAAACACCAATCGGTCGTACACCGCGATCCAATCCGGCTACTTATACCGGGGTGTTCTCAGATATCCGTAACCTGTATGTGGCCCTGCCCGAATCCAGGATCAGAGGTTATAAACCAGGTCGCTTCTCCTTCAACGTAAAAGGCGGCCGCTGCGAAACCTGCCAGGGCGCCGGTATGAAAGTGATCGAGATGAACTTTTTACCCGATGTACAGGTGCCTTGCGAAGAATGCGGAGGTCGTAGGTACAATCGCGAAACACTGGAAGTACGCTATCGCGGCAAATCCATCAGCGATGTACTGGACATGAGCATTGAGGATGCTACGCCATTTTTTGAGCATATTCCATCCATATACCGCAAGGTGAAAACCTTATATGATGTAGGTTTGGGTTACATTACCCTGGGGCAGGCCTCCACAACGTTGTCCGGTGGTGAGGCGCAGCGTGTTAAACTGGCTACTGAGCTCTCCAAAAAGGATACTGGCAATACTTTTTATATACTGGACGAGCCAACAACCGGTTTGCATTTTGAAGACATCAACGTACTGCTGGGCGTACTGTACCAGCTTGTTGATAAAGGCAACACCGTACTGGTAATTGAACATAACCTGGATGTAATTAAAGTGGTTGACCACGTGATAGATCTAGGCCCCGAAGGTGGATCAGGAGGTGGGAATATCCTATTCTCCGGCACGCCAGAAGGACTATGCAAGGTTAAAAACAGCTTTACCGGTCAGTTCCTGAAAAAGGAAATGGGAATAAATTAATTATTGAATTAGTGAATTATTGATTGAAAAACCTTTCTTTCCCCGTCAGCAGATAAGCTTCGGGTGATTCTTAATTATCGAATTAGTGATTTAGTGAATTATTGATTGAAAAAACTTTCTTTCCTCGTCAGCAAATAAGCTTCGGGTGAAAGCGGACAGAACAATGGTGGGATGTGCGCTTGTAAGGGCATAGCGAACCTTACCTGAAGCGTGGGGGACTGAGCGAACGAAGTGGCGGTAAGGTTTAGTCCCGATAGCTATCGGGATGGTTCTGCCCGATTTGCAGAGCAAAGGCCTTGCGCGCAAAGAAGCATTTCTGCTGACTTGATTTTTTGGTTACTTTTGTATCAAGACAAAAGTAACAGCCTCAGCGGCAATTGAGCGCTCTACGACATTCATCTTCGCCCTGTATAAAAGGAATCGCTTCGTTCCTTGCAATGACGTATCGAATCAGGCTTGTACATCATGCTTTCAACTAAAAGGTGATTCACGCACAGTTTTCTTTATTTTCATTTTGTTAGCTTTACTCATTAACTACTAACTAAAATGAAGAAAACCGTCCTTTACCTCTTCGCTGCGATTGTATTAGCCGCATGTAATCAGCCTAAAACAAACAGTTCATCCAAAACCGACAACCCGGAGCTGGCCAAAGTATTCAACAATTACTTTGAAGAATCATTAAAACTATACCCGCTTACTGCCACCGGCATTGGCGATAACCGCTATAATGATCAGCTGCCCAATGATGGCTCGGCAGAATTTTTAGCGAAATCAAAAGCTTTTTATGAAAACTACCTGGCACAAGTAAAACACTTTAACCGGGAAGACCTTAGCGAGGCCGACCAGCTTTCCTACGATATTTTTACTTACGAGGCTCAGCTCGCATTGGACGGTTTTAAACAGCATTTTGAATACATGCCCTTTAACCAGTTCTATGCACTGCCACTTACTATAGGGCAGTTAGGCTCGGGCTCGGGTTCACAACCATTTAAAAGCGTAAAGGATTATAATGATTGGCTAAAACGCGTATCGGCATTTTCAGTTTGGGCCGATACCGCCATCAGCAATTTCAATAAAGGCATCAAAGCCGGTGTGGTTTTGCCCAAAGCGCTGGTAGTAAAAACCATTCCCGAATTGCAGGATCTGGTAGTTGCTGACCCTACAAAAAGTTTATTTTACGGCCCGATCACCAATCTGCCCAAAGACTTTTCTGATGCTGATAAAAAACAACTCACCGAAACTTACAAAAAAACCATCACCACCGTTATTTCGCCCACCTATAAAAAACTGGCCGATTATTTAAAAACCGAGTATTTGCCGCACGCACGTACAACTTCTGGTTACTCAGCCTTGCCCGATGGCACGGCCAAATATGCCTACCTGGTAAAACAACAAACCACTACTGACAAAACGCCTGAGGAAATTTACCAGACCGGATTGAAAGAGGTAAGCCGTATCCGTGGTATTATGGACAGCATCAAAACCAGTGTTGGCTTTAAAGGCGATCTGCAGGCGTTTTTTGAATACATGCGAACTGATCCTAAGTTCACCCCTTACAAAACCCCAAAAGAGGTTTTAGCCGCGTTCGAGAACATCCACAAACGCATGGAACCCAACCTGGAGAAAATGTTTAACCACGTACCTAAAACGCCTTTCGAGATCAGGCAAACGGAAGCTTTCAGGGCAGCATCAGCCAGTGCCGAATATAATGCAGGATCCGCCGATGGCAGCAGACCGGGTATATTTTATGTACCGATACTGGATGCTACCAAATTCAACATTACCTCGGGCATGGAGTCATTATTCCTGCATGAGGCTATCCCCGGCCATCATTACCAAATCTCGTTGACCCAGGAAAACAGTTCACTGCCAAAATTCAGACGGTTTGATCAGAATGAGAATGCCTACGTAGAGGGATGGGCGCTGTACTGCGAATCCTTAGGTAAAGAACTGGGGCTGTATACCGATCCTTACCAATACATGGGCGCTCTGGGCGACGAGATGCACCGTGCCATCCGCCTGGTGGTTGATGTGGCCATCCACACCAAAAACATGACCCGCGAGCAGGCTATTAAATACATGATGGATAACGAAGCCATCAGCGAACAAGGCGCCACCGCCGAAATTGAACGCTATATGGCTATCCCGGGCCAGGCACTGGGCTATAAAATAGGGGCTCTTAAAATACGCGAGTTGCGTAACAAGTACGAAAAACAGCTGGGCCGCAAATTTAACCTGGCCGAATTTCATAACCAGGTGCTTAAAGACGGAGCCATGCCGCTTGCCGTATTTGAAGCCAAAATGAACGCCTGGGCCGCCAAACAATAATACACAAACTATCTTCCGTTGCCCGTGATGACACGGGCAACTTTCATATTCACACCATTGCCCGTGTCACCAGGGGTAATTTTTATATCAGGCTATCGCAACTATTTTGCATTAAGTTCATCAGTACTTCATACTGCAACAATATTTTTGCATAAAAACAATTGGTTTTTTTTTGACCTTTGTTGTATAAAATTGTTGCCTGCGTGAAACAAAGCAATACAGATATCCTTAAAAAATTGCAAGTGCTGTGCATAGCTGCTTGTTATGTTTTTATTGCCGTATCGCACATCTTTTTTTTACCGCGTTTAACCGGGCCGGTGGTTGAGGCTGCCGTAAGTCATAATTCCATCTTTAAAAGGAAGACCGAAACCACAGTGGCCAGCCTTTCCCATACCAACTTTTTTCAACGTACCGATAAGTTTGTCATGAATGATAAAAAATCGGCTATTGATCTGTTAAGTATGGTGGTGGGCAATTTTATCATCCTGTTGTTTGCACAGCGCCTCTGGAAACTCAATCCGCAGCGTTTGCTCAACATTAATTGGTCAGTCACCGATTCACAATACTCCTATTTGTCCTTCTGCACCTTTAAAATTTGAGTTGATGAGGCCTGTCCGGCCCTGAGCTTATGCTCCATCATATATTCAAATTAGTTTATCTATCATTTACCGGTATTTACTGTATGCTTTGCCTTTAGGGTGATGCTTTTAATGCATCCTATCTGCTTAGTTTTTAACAGCCGCCGGTATAAGTTCATTTCAGAAACTTATGCAAAGTTTAAAAATAACCTTAGGTATTGCTGCGGGCCTGCTCATAGCGGTAAATACCTATGCACAGCAAAACAATGATCCGGCAGTCAGCCTAAAAACGCTGCTTAACCGCGTTGATCAGAATGCGCCTACGCTGCTTACCGACTCCGCAGCTATCAAGATCCGCCGCACGCAGGCTGCCGAAACGCATAGCAACTGGTTGCCTAATCTGCGCCTTAATTACCAGGCCGATATCGGTACCAACAACAACGTGGCCGGCCCATATTTTGGGTTTGGCATTATCCCGGCCGACTCCAAAGTACGCGCCGAAAGCAACAGCTCCGCCGTATCGGCTACCGTGGGCGTAGCCGCGCTCGACTGGGAGATCTACAATTTTGGCTCTTACGGCGCGCAAAACAAAGTGGCCAATTCTGATATCCAGGTGGAGCAAAATCAATTTGCAAGCTCCAAATACCAGTTACGGGCCTATACCATCAGCAATTATCTGCAACTGTTGCGCCTGCATGATCTGCTGGGTATACAGTCGCTCAATATACAGCGCAATACCGAGATCCTTCGCTCCATACAGTCATTGGCTAAAAGTGGGGTACGGGCAGGCGTTGATACCAGCATATCCGAGGCCGAGCTGTCAAAAGCCCGGTTAAATTATATCGAACTGATGAACCAGCAAAAGCAGGTGCAATTACAGCTTTCGTCGGTTAGTGGTTTGCCCTACCAATCCATCGTTCCGGATACTACCGCTGAGATGACGCTGATCGGGCAGTCGGCAGTGGTACAATCCTTAAATCCCGATACGGCTAATCACCCTTTGATCAACTATTACCAGTCGGTATACCAAAACAGCCTGCAGCGCGAGGATATGGTTAAAAAAAGCTATAATCCCAAGATCATGTTCGAAGCCGCGGCCTGGGGCCGGGGATCAAGTATCGATGCTAATGATCATTTCAACAGCCTGTCAAGTGGCCTGGGTGTCGATAGGAGCAATTACCTTGTAGGTATCGGCTTATCCTATAATTTGTTTGATATCCGCCGCCGCCAGCTCAAGCTACGCACCCAAAAGGCAACCACCGACTACAGCTCGCAAAAGCTGGCCGAGCAAAAACAACTGCTATCCATCAGCGCCAGCCAGGCCGATGTTGAACTGGAAACCGCCAGGCAGCGCTTGCAGGAAATTCCGCGACAGTTAAAAGCGGCTAACGAAGGTTACCGGCAAAAGCTGTCATTATATAAAAGCGGCTTAACCGATATTATTGAGCTCAATGCCGCGCTCAATATCCTTTACCGTGCCGAAACAGACCTGGCACAGGCCAAATTCGCTTACACCGGGGCCTTGTTCCAGAAAGCCGTTACCGAAAATCAGGTCAATACCGTTTTAAACCTTTTAAAATAATTTAGCTATGTCAATGGTCACCTCCGCGCTGAAAAGGCCCATCACTACCATAGTGATCACCATGAGTTTGCTGATATTTTCAGTGCTCAGCGCAGTAAAAATACCGATAGATATATTCCCGCAACTCAACCTGCCCACCATATACGTTATCGAAGCCTATGGCGGCATGTCGCCGCAGCAAATGGAAGGCTTTTTCTCTACCAAGTTCCAGGATCAGTTCCTGTACATCAATGGTATTAAAAGCATCACCAGTAAAAACATACAGGGTTTAACCCTCATTAAATTGTCCTTTTATGAAAGTACTAACATGGCCGAAGCTTCGGCACAGGTGGCGCTGCAGGTAAACAGGGCATCCAGCTTTTTCCCTCCCGGTGCATTGCCGCCGCAGGTAGTCCGGTTTGATGCCTCCTCCTTACCTGTTGGTCAACTGGTGTTCTCGAGCCCGACACGAAGTCTGAAGGATATTTACGATATGGCTGCCACCAAGATCCGCCCTATGTTTGCTACTGTTCCGGGCCTTTCGCCATCGCCGCCATTTGGCGCCAACGCGCGCTCCATCACCGTAAATCTTGATCCGGATAAACTGCGCAGTTACAATTTAACACCCGATGAAGTGGTTGACGCGCTGGCCAAGTTCAACGTAACATCGCCATCAGGTAACCTCAGGCTGGATAATACGATGTTCCTGACTACCATGAACACGCTCATTAAAAACCCGGACAACTTTGGCGATATCCCCGTAAAAACGCAGAATGGCGTACCCATCTTTGTAAAGGATGTGGCCCGCGTGGCCGATGCTGCAGATATTACGGTGGATTATGCCCTCATCAACGGCAAACGCTCGGTGTATATCCCCGTAGTGAAAACCGCCGATGCCTCTACCTGGGCCGTGGTGCAAAACCTCAAAAGCAAACTGCCCGAAATGCAGAACCTGCTGCCCGATGATGTGAAGCTGAGCTATGAGTTTGACCAATCGGTGTTTGTGGTGAATGCCGTGAAAAGTTTAATGACCGAAGGCGGACTGGGAGCCCTGCTCACCGGTTTAATGGTACTATTGTTTCTTCGCGATTGGCGAAGCAGTCTTATCGTGGTGATCACCATCCCGGTATCTATCCTGATAGGAGTGTTACTGCTCAGCATGTTCGGGCAAACCATCAATATCATGACCCTGAGCGGATTGGCGCTGGCCATCGGCATCCTCGTCGATCAGGCCACGGTAACCATCGAGAACATTCACCAGCACCTGGAAATGGGCAAATCCAAACGACAGGCTATTTATGATGCCTGCGAAGAGATCTCGTTTCCGTTATTGCTGATACTACTTTGTATCCTGGCGGTTTTCGCCCCATCGTTTATGATGAACGGCGTACCCAAGGCCATGTTTTTGCCGCTTTCCTTATCCATCGGTTTAACCATGATCGTATCCTACGTGCTGGCGCAAACTGTGGTACCTATTCTGAGTAACTGGCTCATCAAGGCCGAGCGTTACCAGCACTACCGCCACGAAGATATTCACGCCCACGCGGGCGAAGCACTGGATGAGCAGGAAGAAGGACAGGTAAAAAATCACCTGACTAACGAACAAAAACACCCCGAAGAGAACGACCTGTTTGAGCGCGTTAAACTATGGCTTATTGGAGTACTTAACAGGAGCATGCCGCGTAAAAAGGGCATAGTGCTGGTGTATCTTTTTAGTGTGATCATCCTGGCCGGTTTTTGCTTTGTGTTTATCGGCAAGGATATGATGCCGAAGCTCAATAACGGCCAGTTTCAGATCCGCATTAAAGAGCCCGATGGTACCCGTTTGGAACGCACCGAAGACGCCTTTAAACAGGTATTGCAGATCATTAACCAAACGGTGAATAACCATGTGGAGATCACCTCGGGTTATATTGGTTTGGTACCTACCGCTTACGGAACCAGTAACCTGTACGTATTTAATACCGGTACCCAGGAAGCTGTATTGCAGGTAAACCTGGATGAAAAATACAAGGTGAATATGGATGAGCTGAAAGATGCCCTGCGTAAAAACATCCACTATAAACTGCCTGAATTGCGCATAACCTTTGAACCTATTGACATGACCGAGAAGATTATGAGCCAGGGTGCATCATCGCCTATTGAGGTGCAGGTAGCAGGTAAGGATATGGCCCAGATTGAAGGCTATGCCAACAAAGTGGTAGATAAACTCAAAAGCATCAGTTACCTGCGCGATGTACAGATAGCTCAACCCCTTAAATTTCCGGTGATCAAGATCACGCTCGACAGGTTGAAGGCGGCACAGTTGGGACTTAATATCAAGGATATTGCCCGCTCGGTTACCGCCAGTACCTCATCAAGTCGTTTTACCGATAAAAACCTTTGGTTAGATGAAAAAGGAGCCTATACCTACCAGGTGCAGGTGCAAATTCCGGAATATGTGATGAACACCATGGATCAGTTGAAAGAAATCCCACTGGTTAAAGGCCAAAGTAGCCCGGTATTGAGCGATATCGCCACCTTTACTACCAGCTACGTACCGGGCGAATATGACCGGGCCGGGCCACGCCGCTTTGTAACCATCAGCGCCAATATTTATAAAAAGGATTTGGGTACCGCTACCAACGATGTGCAAAAGGCCATCAACTCGCTGGGTGCAGCACCTAAGGGCTTGGTGGCATCACAAAACGGTATGGCCAATCTGCTTACCGAAACACTGAGCAGTTTGCAGAATGGTTTGGGCCTGGCCATCCTGGTGATATTCCTATTGCTGGCGGCCAATTACCAGTCGTTCAAGGTATCGTTAACGGTATTATCAACGGTACCCGCAGTAATCCTGGGTTCATTGCTAATGTTGCTGGCTACTGGCTCTACGCTTAACCTGCAATCATACATGGGTATGATCATGTCGACGGGGGTGTCCGTGGCCAACGCCATCCTCATCGTAACCAATGCCGAAAAGCTGCGCCTGGATTATCGTGATGCCACCAAAGCGGCCATCACCAGCGCATCTATCCGTTTACGCCCCATCCTCATGACCAGTTTAGCCATGATTGCCGGTATGATACCTATGGCCTCGGGCATGGGCGAGGCCGGTGAGCAGTCTGCCCCGTTAGGCAGGGCGGTAATCGGCGGGCTATTTGCCTCAACACTGGCAGCCCTGTTTATTTTACCGCAGGTATTTGCCTGGGTACAAAACAAAACCGCCTACGATTCGCCATCATTAATGCCTGGTGAATCTGCCGAACACGCAACCGAAATAACAGAAGAAGAAACCTTAACAGTATAAGATCATGAAATTTAAATCAATCATCATATTAGCAGCTGCCACCAGTGTGCTGGCAGCCTGCTCCAGTAACCAAACACCGGTCAATATAGCAGCGGTTTCCACCAGCAAAAAATCAGCCTATGAAACCGGTATCATAACCGAAAAAGCGCTATCCAGCCAGGCTCGCCTGCCGGGGCAATTAAAGCCTTTTAATGAGGTAAACATTTTCCCCAAGGTGAACGGCTTTGTAAAACAACTATATGTTGACCGTGGCGCCATAGTCAAAAAAGGGCAACTGTTGATGACCCTGGAAGCTCCCGAAATGGAATCTCAATTACAGGCGGCCAATTCCCGTTTTTTGCAGGCCCAGGAAAACGCCATCGCCAGTAAAGAAAAATACCAGCGCTTAAAAGAGGCCGCCAAAGAACCCGGCTCGGTATCCCCGCTCGATCTGGACAATGCCTCAGCCAAAATGAAAGCCGATGACGCTATGGCCCGGTCGGAGCAATCCAATGTAGCTTCGGTACGTACCATACAGGATTACCTGAATATCCGCGCGCCATTTGACGGCATGATCGTTCAGCGTAACGTATCGCCCGGAGCGTTGGTATCACCCGGCAAAGGAACCGATCAGCCGATGCTGATTTTGCAGGACATCAGCAAAATGCGTTTGGAAGTATTTATCCCAGAGGATTATGTGGACAAGGTAGATCTGCAACAGCCCGTTACCTTTGTATTTAACGCCATGCCAGGCAGTCAGCAAACTGCAAAAATAAGCCGCTCGGCTAACTCTCTGGGCAGCATGCGCTCCGAAGCTATTGAAATTGATGTGCAAAATAAAAACGGGCAGTTAAAGCCGGGTATGTATGCCGAAGTAAGAATCCCCATGCTTTCTGGCGCTAAATCACTGTTGGTGCCTAACAATGCTATTGTACGCTCAACAGAACGCGAGTATGTGGTTACTGTTAAAGAGGGAAAAGCCGTGTTGGTTGATATTAAAGAAGGCCTGGCCAGGAATGACTCCACCGAAGTATTTGGTAATCTGAAGGCCGGCGACCAGATCATTAATCACCCGGGTGATGAGTTGAAAGCCGGGGCGGCGATTAATTAGTGAATAGAATCAAGAGATAAGAGTCAGGAATCAAGAGAGAAAAATATATATTCCGCCCTAATAGGGATTGACGAAAAGAAACGTTTTGTCCTGATTCCTGACTCTTATCTCTTGATTCTCTTTTTTGTCGTTATTCACCCGCTCAATTGTCGTGTTAGGCCCCCACAAAATTGCGTTGCAACACTCATTTTTGTATAGTCAATCAATCTGTACTTATTAAAGGTAAACCGACATGGCAAATATCAATTCATACTTAACTTTTAACGGTAATTGCCTGGAGGCCATGACCTTCTATAAAGAATGCCTTGGAGGTGAACTCAGCTTCCAAACCGTTGGCGAACTACCCCTGCCACTTAATGAGCCCATGCCCCCCTGTATGGAAAATTGTGTGGTACATGCCACCCTCACCAAAGGCGATATGATACTTACTGCCTCGGATATGGTACCCGAATCTGGCTTGATCAGAGGCAATTCGGTTTCCTTACTATTAAATTGCAATACAGAGGAAGAGGCCCGGGATTATTACGCGCGGTTATCTACCAATGGCGAAGCAACTCATCCATTGGAAGATACTTTTTGGGGCAGCCTGTTTGGCGATCTTGTTGATCAATATGGCAACCAATGGCTGATTAGCTATGAGAATTAAGAGTCAAGATACAAGAATCAGGAGCCAGGAAATCAGAGACAATAAGGTGGTTTAAATCCAATTGAAGCTTCCTTCATTAAATGAATATTCCTATAAATTTAATCGAATAGCTTTTAAGTTACCTTGGATCCTGATTCTTGTATCTTGATTCTTGTATCTTGATTCTCTTAAAATAGATCAGGCTTGTTTAGCCTTTAATCTTTTATGGTGATAAATGTAGGACCCTATGATCAGCGCGAAACCAATTAACATAGGCAATACCTGTAATACCGGTGTGCCTATAGCCAGGGAAGAATACGTAGCTCCGGTAAGGTCAAAAACAAAACCCGCGTACACCCATTCCTTGATCCTGGGAAAACCGGGAATTAAAATAGCGATCACGCCCAGTAATTTAGCAGCACCTAAAAAGGGTGATAGGTAAGCAGGATACCCCAATTGCTTAAATATGGCCAGGGCTTCGGGCATCGACAACAGATCTGGCACCGCGCCTAATCCCATAAAGGCCAATAGCAAAATGGTAAAAATCCAGTAAGCAATGTTAATCTTTTTCGTATTCATGTGATTGTTTTTTAGGTTATTACGAATTAATCCAGACAGACTTTAGTACGCTGGGCAGGGCTTAAATGTTCTACTAATTTATCATTACGGCTGCCTAATTTAAACCACGAGCGTATAAAGGTGATTTTGCCATATTTAGCCATGTTCACCAGTAACACACTGATTAATATCACTATAAGGCCAAATATTTGCAGTACTGATATGTTTTCATGAGCAAACAGGATACCCAACAACACGGCTATAACCGGGTTTACATAGGAGTGCGTACTTACCTCGGTTGCCGGGCGCACTTTCAATAACCATACATATGCGCTGAATGCGGCTATCGAACCAAAAAATATCAGGTACACAATAGCCAACCATGACTGCAAAGGCACACTGGCCAGATGAAATGAACCCAGTTCATGGCCAAACAAACTGGCAGGTATAAAGGCCAGACCCGAGATGATCATTTGCCAGGAGGTGTTTACCCTTGCCGGAGCATCGCTACCCCGTTTTTTGGAAACCAACGAGCCTGCCGACCAGGCAATAGGGCCGGCCAGCAGCAGGATCAGGCCGGTTAACTGCTCATGGCTTATGGCACCAGATAATGATTTGCTGAAAGCCTCACCAAAAAGCAGGATCACCCCGGCAAAACCCAGTATCAATCCAGCAATGGTGGTACGGCTTTTAAAATTGGCTTTCCAGTTTATCCTGTCAAGAATTACAAACCAAATAGGGTTGGCCGATACCAGGATGGCCACCATAGCGCTTGGCAGGGTACGTTCGGCCCAGAACACAATACCGGTACCCACAAAAAGCATCAGCAAACCACTGATGGCCGAAGTGATGATATCTCTTTTAACCCAAAGCTTATCACCTTTCAACTGACACCATGTTAATAACAATATGCCAGCTGTAAAAAAGCGAACAGCTCCCATCAGCATAGGCGGAAAGCCGTGTACGGCCATCTGGATAAAAAAGTAGGTGGAGCCCCATACCACATAAACAATGACAAAGGCTATTACCACTAAAAAGGTTGATGGTTTATTTGAAGTCGCAGTTTTCATATTATTTAGTTTTTACAGGTACGGTAGTAGGTTTATTTTTTTCGGCGATGAAGAATACCAGTAGCTTGGCCGGTTTATTCTTGCTGCTATTACGGGTTACCGCATGCAGGCCGTTTGGCTTTTCATAAAATGAATCGCCGGGTTTATAATGATAGGTTTTGCCCTCAAAAGTTGATTCCAGCTCACCTTCCAGCAAATAGCCAAAAGTTGGAAAAGGGTGCCTGTGCGCGGCGGACACACTTGCCGGCGGAAAGGTTACCACCAGCATTTGCACCTCTTTATTGTTGATACCCCGCTGATTGAGCAAGGTTTTGAGCAGATAAGTTTCAGTTATGTTGCTCTGCTCTTTATGGTGTACCTGTTTCGGCGTACTTAACTTGCCAAAGCATGGGGGCAAAAGCGTTAATATAGCGATAAATAATGTATTCATTTTTATAAAATTTATGGACTCAAACAGTTTCTACACCGTTTTTATCCTGGTAAATACTCAGTTGCTTGTTGATTTTTTGATGTGATAGCAGGCTGTCGATGCTCCAGGCGTATGATGGTAAGCTGGCCAGCAAAATACTCGCCGCGCTCAGTGTAAATACCGAATAACCCAACGGCGATTCGATACCAAAGGATATGGCCATGGCTAAGGCAAAACAGAATCCTAAAATTCCGGAACCAATTGCCGCCTGGCGGGTGAACAAACCTATCAGGATCAGGAAACCAAAAACAGCTTCGCCTATGGTAGCGAGGGTAGCAAAAGCGGGAATTACCGATGCTGGCAAAAAGCTCATAACCTGGCGGGCATAATCCACAAAATGCGGCCAGTCGCCCCAGCCTACATGCGGCCTGCCATGAGCGCCTAATACACCCAAACGGTCGGCAACTTCCCATAAATAAGCCGAGCCTATGGCTACGCGTAAGTACAGGGAGGGGAGTTTAAAATTTTGAGTCAGCTGCATAATCTTTGTGTTTTATTAAATAACACTTAAAGGTACGCCGCCTGTGGACCACTTATGTGGTCCACTAATAATAACGAAGATGGTCCAGTTTGAGTTAGCGGATATTCTTTCTTATCCGGCTCAGGGACGTAGGAGTAACGCCGATGAATGAGGCGAGATATTTCTGAGGTATCTTTTGCAGAAAAGTAGGTTTGGTCAGCAGGTCGAGGTAACGCTGTTCGGCCGAATCCCGTTGGAGGGCAGTGAACCGCTCCAGCAGATTAAGGATCACATCTTCCCAAAAATTGCGCATCATTTCCTGCATTTCCGGGTATTGTCTATACAAGTTGGTCAGTTCGCTTTTGGGCAGGTACCATATTACTGTGTCCTCAATAGCCTGCAAAAAATACTTTGAGGGTTTTTCGCTGATAAAACTATAGATCTCAATAGCCGAGGAATATTCAAAAGCAAACCACACCGATATTTCTACCTCATCCTGCAAATAATACAGTCGTAAACAGCCCTGCTGCACAAAAACCAGGTCGGAGCATACCAAGCCTTCCTCCAATAAAAGATCATTCTTTTTCAGGCTGCGTTGCTTAAACTTCTGGGTAACAGCATCCAGCTTATCCTCGTCAAGATCCGCGTATTGTTTTATAAAAGCCCTAAGTTCTGCCGTCATTATGCCGATTAATGTACAAATTTTGTTTTTATTGTATCCAATAAAAAAGCATTGGCCTATATTTATCATTCATAAACCAATAGCCAACTGGTCCAGTATGCACTTAGCCGAATTTTTAATACCGATTGACAAAACTGCGCAAACACCGGTTTATCTCCAAATTGCCAATGGCATTATTGGCCAGATACGTCAGGGTAAATTAAAGCCAGGCTCGGCATTACCAGGCAGCCGGGCATTGGCGCAAAAACTAGCCATACACCGTCAAACCGTGGTAGCCGCCTATGACGAGCTGTATGCACAAAGCTGGGTTGAGGTTTATCCGCGCCGGGGTCTTTTTGTAGCTAAGAACCTCCCCGATATTAAACCACGACAGTTATCTGAGCATGCCGAACCAGGTGGTTATAATGCAAAAACCTATTTTGACGTAGACGACAACAGGATCCCCTTTCCCCAATTATTTAAGCCTGCTCATCATGCTAACCTGGTCATTAACGATGGTTTTCCGGATACCCGCTTAGCTCCAATTGACCTGATGGTACGCGAATACCGGCGCTTTGGCAATTATCATTTCACCCAACAATACCTTATGTACGGCCCGGAGTATGGTTCCGAAAACCTGCGTACAGAGCTTGCCCGTTTTTTGGGCGAAACACGCGGCTTGCAGGTTAATCCTGAGCATATCATGATTACCAAAGGTGTGCAAATGGCCCTATACCTCACCGCCCAGATATTACTCTCCAAAAACGATACGGTAATTGCTGCCGATCCCGGCTATCCTGAAGCAAACCACACTTTTGAACAGGCCGGGGCGCAAATGGCGCTGGTTCCGGTTGATGAGTGTGGGATTGACCTGGAAGCCGTGGAAGCTATCTGTAAAAAGAAAAAGGTAAAACTGGTATATGTTATTCCGCATCATCACCGCCCAACTACGGTTACCTTAAGTTCTGAACGGCGCATGCAGCTGCTGGAGCTTGCGCATAAATACCGTTTTGCAATTGTTGAGGACGATTATGATTATGATTTTCATTACTCAAGCGGCCCCATCTTACCATTGGCCAGCGCCGATTACTATGGTAGTATCATTTATATCGGCTCGTTTTGTAAAACCATAGCGCCGGGTATCCGCATCGGCTTTATGGTGGCACCGCCCAACTTAATTACACAGGCCGCCCGCTTACGCAGATTGATTGACAGGCAGGGCGAATTACTTTTAGAAGAAGCCATGTCCAACCTGCTAAAGAACGGCGATATAGGCCGGCATCTGAAAAAAGCCAACAAAACCTACCACGAACGGCGCGATGTATTTTGTAACCTGCTCAAAGAGCAGCTTCATGAACATATTAGTTTTAAAATACCCGATGGTGGTTTTGCAGTTTGGGTAAATTATCTCAATGGCATTAAAGCCCGTGAAGTGGCTGAAAAAGCCGCGGTTATGGGCTTGTCCGTAAGTAATGGCAATGGTTATTACCATGACGCCGCATTTCCCAGCTCTTCGGTGCGTTTAGGCTTTGCCTCTTTAACGCCCAAAGAGCTGGAAACCGCTACCGGGATATTAACATCGGCTGTTAAAAAATCGCTTAATAGTTGATATAATCTTCGGTAAAACTGCCATCGGCATACAGATCTATAAGCCCATAACCGGGAGCCGTTTCCCTGCGGTTGCCTTCCCACCAGGCACCGCTTACCGCACCATTGCAAAGGTAGGTAACATGGTTATACACCAGTTTTTCGCGTAGGTGGATGTGCCCGCTCAGGCAAAGCTTTACGTTGGGATGCTGGTAAAACAGTTTGATGATCTTGGCATTATCGGTATGCATATCGCCGCCATACATTGTCCACCGGTTCACGGTGTTATCCTCAATCAGGTTAGTGGCTGTCAGGATAGGGATATGCGTCATCACCAACACCGGAGTAGATGGATCGGTAGTTTTCAATTCCTGTTCGAGCCAGGCAAATTGCTCATCGCCCAGTTTGCCGATGTACCAGGTATTGTCAATATCCAGGTGAACACTATCCAGGATAATGAATTTCCAGCCGTTTTGCGTAAAACTATAATAAGGTTTAACAAGGCCCAGCTGATCCATGGAGTATTTTTTGCCGTAAATAGCTTGTCCTTTATCGTTCTCGTTCCACCAGATGTCATGATTGCCCAGGCAGTAACGTACCGGTACGCTGCAATCGGCCTTCATGATGGATTTGCTTAGTTGCCATTGATCGTTTATGGTGCTGAGATTTTCCTTGTTCATATCAAATACCACGTCGCCGCCATTCAATACCAGATCAACTTTGGGGCTTTGCTGTTGCACATGGTGCAGACATTTGGCAAACCTGGCCGGCGCATCGAATTTATTTTTAAGGTGGATATCGGTTAAATGGGCTACCCTCAAAACGGGCTCGTTTTTTGCTGATGTTTTACCAAACGTTAGAGAAGGGACCAACAGCAGTCCCCCGATATTTTTCAGGGCCGATCTTCTTTGCATAGTTCTATATTTCAGTAGCCACAAAGGTGCTTTATCCATTTGGATTTTAGCTTAAATCAGGGTTAAATAATCTGTTACAAAAATCTATAAAACCCGATGAGGTAAAAATACCTATTCATTACATTTGTCAAAATTTAAACAATGATAGTACACCACGTTTTATTCTGGCTCAAAGCCGACACTACCGCTGATCAAAAAATAGCTTTTCGTAAAAGCCTGGAAACATTAGCAGGCGTTGAAAGCATTAAAACATTACATATTGGTACACCTGCCCCCATTGAACGTGCAGTTGTGGATACCACCTATACTTTTAGCTTAACCGTATTTTTTGATGATCTGGCCGGGCACGATGTTTATCAAACCCACCCATTGCACCTGGCTTTTTTGGATGGTTTCCGCGTATACTTTGATAAAGTAGTGATATACGATGCCGAATAAACTATAAAATACCATACATACAAAACCCGCTTTATATTAACATAAAGCGGGTTTGCTGAGATTGAGTAAAGTTGATCGGTATTTATAGATAGAATAAGATAAGTATCTGGTATTAGCTCTATAACGGCGCTCTGCCGTTTTCATTATATTTACGGTAATTTCAAGGGGTTTTGGTTTATCTATTATTCTATTTCGGGTATCAGATCATTTTCTTTTTTTAATAAAGTTAATACCTCTGCCCATGACCGTACCCGCTGATGATGATCAATATTGGCATTATGTGCAGCATTAAACATAATGGTTGTCCCTTTAAATTTATCCAGGTTTTTAGGATGATCATCGATCATGTAATCGGTATTGATGAGGCTTTTATCACCGCAAAAAACAATATGGGTCCAGGGTATAAATGGAAAGTGCTCCTGCAGCCACTCATATTTTTCGGGCAGTGATAAGGGGAATTCCATGGCCGCCGATACGATAAAAATTTCGTAATCCTCCATCAGTTCCCTGATAGCCTCCACTGCGCCCGGAACCACCGGCAGGGTACGGAAAAAGCCAGGTGATAATATAAACTTGCGTATGGCGCCTTCCTCCGGGAAACCTTCTCCTTCGGGCTTACCTACCATGTGTTCATAAGGGATCTGCACACCATAGGTATTGTAGTACCAGGTTAAATATTGCGTATCGGTATCTGCCAAAACGCCGTCCATATCTACTGCAATTCTTTTTAATTTCTTCATGTTTTATTGTTGTTATTCTTTAAGCTCCAAACTGTCGTAAATGATGATCAAGATGTTTATGCATACCAACGCCCCAGGTAGCCGGTGTAAGCTCCCCGAAAAAAGGATGTGGGTGCTTGGTTGCCCCATTTTCGCCGGCAGCCTGGAATTTTTTGATATATGCTATTAGTCTTTGTTTTTCTGTCGCGAAATCCCTGTTGTCAGTAATTTTCAAATGCTTGTCTGATGGCACATTCTGCGCAAAAGGTTTTTCGTTAAAATATTCCTTTTGGGCCATCCGTCCGAAGATCCAGCCTAAAAAAGTTCTTGGTAAATTCTTTTCGCCATTAGCCATTTGCAGTGTTACTGAGCAATGAGCCAGCATTTGCGCAATCTCCATTTTGCCCCAAAGCGGCTTTGGGGTGGGCTTTAAATGTTCAACACGATCAAGGATTTCAGATGTGTCGGTTTGGTTAAATAGATTTTTCATATTGCAATATTATGCAATAAATATCAATTTATTGCAAATTAAATATGAATTTAATGCAATAATTTGCAATAAGCAATTTATCCTTATATTTGTTCTTATGCTGAAAGAAGAACGTCTTCAAAAAATAATTGAACAGATTGCCCAGGACAATAAAGTTGTTTTGGACGATCTGAGCCGCTTGCTCAATGTGTCGACAGACACGGTTAGAAGGGATATCAAAGAATTATCAGACAAGGGCCTCTTAAAAGCTGTTCGGGGTGGCGCCATTATGAGTTCACCAGTACATCCCCATTTTAAGGAACGTCAGCATATTGATACACATCATAAAAAAGTAATAGCGCAAAAAGCTTTAGAATTTATAAAACCCGGGCAGGTTATCATTCTTAATGGAGGTACCACCACCACCGCGGTTATTGCCGCGTTGCCAAAAGACATCAGCCTAACCGTTGTTACCAACAGCTTCCCGGTGGTATCTATTTTAGAGGATTACCCCCATGTTACCGTTTTTTTTATTGGCGGCGAGCTTAACAAACATGCGTTTTCAACTACCGGGCATGAAACCATTGAGGCCATACGTAATTTCAGGGCAGATGTGTGTCTGATGGGTATTTGCAGCATTGATCTTAAGCTGGGCCTAACCGGCTTTACTTACCAGGAAAGCCTGGTTGACAGGGCCATGATCGAAACATCAAAATATGTTATCGCCCTATCCACCTACGATAAAATAGGTGCGTCGGACCCGTATTATGTATGCGCGGCTAATGCCATCGACGTTATTGTTACCGAAAAAGATCCATCCACAACAGACCTGAGTGGATTTAAAGAAGCAGGGATATTGATTAAGTAAGAGAGAGTCAAGAGTCAAGAGTCAAGAGTCAAGAGTCAAGAGTCAAGAGTCAAGAGTCAAGAGTCAAGAGTCAAGAGCCCCCTCTAAATCTCCCCCAAAGGGGGAGACTTTAAAAAGATTATTTTAAAGCCCTCTCTCCCGATAGCTATCGGGATGGAGAGGGTTGGGTGAGGCTCTTGATTCTTGCCTCTTATATCTTTATTCTATTCCAATTCTATTTAGCTTTCAACCCATCAGGAGCGAAATCAAGCGAGATGGAGTTCATACAATACCTTTTATAGGTTGGCGCCGGGCCATCATCAAAAATATGCCCCAGGTGCGAGCCACACCGGGCACAAAGCACTTCGGTACGTTGCATCCCATGCGAATCATCTTCCCGGTAAATCACGCTGTTTTTACGTACAGCCTGGTAAAAGCTTGGCCAACCGCAATTGCTGGCAAATTTAGCGTCGGACCGGAACAGTTCATTTCCGCATACGGCACAATAGTAAGTACCTTTGGCATTTTTATCCCAGTACTGCCCGGTAAACGGGGCCTCTGTTGCTTGTTCTCTCGCAGTAGCATATAAATCTGGCGGTAATATCTTTTTCCACTCCGCGTCGCTTACGTTTAGTTTTTTGGTATCGGTATTGGAGTAATACGGGTTCTTTTCGTGCCCTTTATTGCTTTTCAGGTTCTGGGCATTAGCTGCTCCAAAGAAAAGCACCAATACACATGCTAAAATTATTGCCTTCATTAGTTTATGATTTCAATTTGTTTTTGAATACCTTTTTGAATTTTTCCAGCTCGGGCTGTATCACGTATTTGCAATAAGGCTGACTACCATTTTGGTTAAAATAGTTCTGGTGATAATCTTCGGCCTTGTAAAATACTTTATAAGGCACTACCTGGGTTACGATATTGCTTTTATAAGCTTTCTCGGTATTGAGCTTGCCGATGTAATAATCGGCTTTTTGCTTTTGAGCTGCATTGTGATAAAATATAGCCGAGCGGTATTGCGTACCCACATCATTACCCTGGCGGTTAAGTTGGGTAGGGTCATGGGCAACAAAAAAGGCTTCCAGCAACTCGTCAAAGGAGATCTGCGCCGGGTCATAGATAATATTGCAAGCTTCGGCATGCCCGGTTGTACCGGTACAAACCTGCTCGTAGCTCGGGTTGGCCACATGCCCGCCACTAAAGCCCGAGATTACTTTTTTTACACCCTTTAACTGTTGAAACTTGGCTTCGGTGCACCAGAAACAGCCAGTAGCGAAAGTGGCCGTATCCAATTTTGGGCCGTGTAAATTACCGGTAACCGGTTTATTACCCGTTGCGGCGAGGGCAACAGCGCAATTGGCCATGAATAGCATTAAAAGCACGATATTCTTTTTCATTGATATTTTATTTATACGTTTTATACTTTCTTAGGATTCTATTACAACTAACGTAATAAGTTTGCCCATGGTTAATGAAATGTATTCTATTTTGCTGAATGTGATGATTGGCTGACAATCTGCTTTAGTAATACTCTTTAAGTCTGATCATTGTTTTAACGCTTAGTCGGCTAAAGTGGGTAAACCTTACAGCAAGATTACGAGGTTTTATGAAATATATTGACACAGCAAAACCCGCTTTATAAATAAAGTGGGTTTTGCTGTTGAAAAAGTAATGGCCTTTGATTAAACACCGCATGATGCATGATCGACTCACCCGGTCTACGCTTCGCTGGACCACCCTCTCTTCGCCTGCGGCGAAAAGAGGGTCAAGGAAAAATAAAAACATTTGCAGTCGCTCGGCTCCAGCCAAGTGACTGCGAAAAAAAATGAAAACCCCCTCTATGCGCGAAGCGGAGAGAGGGGTGACGAGCGCAGCGATGTCGGGGTGAGTCGATACCACGCGTTCGATCCTTATCATCTGTCTAATTCATGGATGGATTAGATGTGCATACCACCCGATGCTTCGATGCGTTGGGCGTTTATCCAGCGGGCATCCTCGGTACATAAAAAGGCTACCACACCTCCAATATCTTCGGCCACACCTACTCTGCCTAACGCGGTAGCGCTGCTTACCATCTTATTTACATCTGCATTGTCCCGAACCACGCCTCCCGAAAAATCAGTGGCAATAGCGCCGGGAGCAACAACGTTTGCCCTGATACCGCGTGGCCCTAACTCAACTGCCAGGTACCGGGTAAATACTTCAACCGCGCCTTTCATGGAAGCATAAGCCGATGGCCCAGGCATGCTAAAACGGGCTAAACCTGATGATATATTGACGATACCACCGCCATCATTCAGCAGGTTGAGCGATCCCTGTGTTAAAAAGTAAACGCCTTTAAAATGGATGTTCAACAGTTCGTCAAACATTTCTTCAGTCACCTGGCCAAAAGGCGCGTGACCACCGATGCCGCCGTTATTGATCAAAAAGTCGAAATGATTGGTATTAAACGTATTTTTCAGCACACCGGTTAGGTCTTCAAAAAAAGCAGGGAAGCTTTTTACATCGCCTACATTGAGTTGCAGGGCTGTGGCCTTGCTTCCGGCTTGCTCAAGCTCGGCCACTACGGCCAGGGCATCTTCTTTGCGGCTGTTGTATGTTATAATAACGTCGAGGCCTTTTTGAGCCAATTTAAGCGCCATGTTTTTCCCCAACCCGCGGCTGCCGCCGGTTACCAGGGCAATTTTATGATTTGTTGACATTGTGTTTGTGTTGTATTATAATTTGTAAAAAGTGTTTTTAATTTTTAGATGCAATCCATTGAGCGCCTACCTTGCTGGTTTGGCTTAATAAAAAACCGGGAGCCAGGCGGCTCATTATCCTAATTACACGGGCCAAGCCGGGATATATCTCCAACTGGTCTTTCATCAGGCCTTTGATGGCCACGTCTATCAATTTTACGGGTTCCATCAGCATTTTATCGTCAAAACCGTCTACCGCAGGAAACTTGTCATTCAAAGGGGTTTTGGAAGCAGGCGCTATCAGCTCAAACACCTTAATACCTGTGTTTTTAAGTTGCACACGCAATGATTTGGTATACGATCGCAAACCCGATTTGGTAGCCCCGTAAATTGGCGACAATGGAAAAGGCATCAATGCTATGCCGGAGGTGACATTTAAAATAGCCGCAGCTTTTTGCTTTTTGAGATGCGGCAAAAACTGTTGCACCATGCGGATAGGTCCCATGAGATTAATCTCTACCTCACGTGTGATATCATGCAGATCGATAGAACTATCATGAAAACTGATCATCCGCATTTCGCCGGCATTATTGATCAGCATGTTCAGACCGGGAAATTGGGTAGTTACCCGTTCAAATAAAAGGGCTATTTGTTCCGGGTCACTTACATCACTTTGAAAAGTGTGTATACCGGGTAGTTTGGCCCGGGCCTCATCCAGACGATCCTGGTTACGACCGGTAATGATCACGGTATTGCCTAGGGCCAGCAGGCGCGAGGCAAATTCGTAACCAAAGCCGCTGGTGCCGCCGGTAATGAGTATAGTATTATGCTGGAGTTTCATTTGTTTTATCTTAAAATTTGATAAAACAAAGTTCCGTTAAATACCGCCCTGACCGTTTGTGAATATCAATCCGTTTTTTGCAAAATTCAAATATTACTTATGCCCGAAACTTCAATGGCGCAATATTAGTTTGTTTTTTAAAAAAGGTAGAAAAATGCGCCACTTCCTCAAAACCCAGACTATAGGCAATCTCCGAAATATTCCAGGCGGTTTGTTTAAGCAGGATCTTGGCTTCCTGTATAATTCGGTTGCTGATATGCTCGGTAGTGGTTTTACCGGTATTTTCTTTAAGCACTTTGTTGAGGTGATTGATATGGACAGATAGCCTGTCGGCATAATCTTTGGCGGTACGCAAACCTATTTTCTGGTGCGGCGAATCGATAGGAAACTGGCGTTCCAAAAGCTCAATAAACAGGGACGATACCCTGGCAGATGCGTTATGCCCGGCATACAGCGTGGTGAGTGGTTGCAGCTTTTGCCCGTAATGAATCAACTCCAGTACATAGTTTCGCAACAGGTCGTACTTGTAGGCATAATCAGAGCCTATCTCCCCACTCATCTTTTTGAAAATGTGACGAATATCGGCGGCCTCCTCATCACTCAACTGAAACACGGGGTAGCCACCCGGTTTAAATATAGGCAGGTCATCCAATACTACACCGCTCTTGCTGGGCAACAGAAAATCGGCTGTAAAAATGCAAAAGAATCCTAATTGCTGATCGGTCTGGGGCACCCAGTTATAGGGTATTTTTGGGGTAGCGAAAAGCAGGGCATTCTTTTCTATCTCAATAGTCTTGTCGGCATATTCGGCCATGCTATGCCCGCTTATCAGGCTTATTTTATAGTAGGCCCGGCGGTTGTAAGGCATCAACCCGGGTGCCTTTTTGATCCGTGTAAATAGTTCAGCTACATCAAAAACATTGAAGTGACCAATCTCTTTGTTGATGCCTTCGGGCAATAGCGAGTTCACACTTTCGCCACTTACAGAGGCCGCGTGTTCGTAAAAATCATCCAGCGTAGTAACATCCATAGCACACAGAATTTATAAAATTCAAATATACTATTGTTAAGTCATAAGTCTTGAGTTCTAAGTCTTAAGTCGCTTTTTTTGACTTAAGGCTTAGGACTCTGGACTCAATGTCTAATCGCCGATGTATTTTTACTTATTTCATTTTTTAAAAGCTGGTCAAGCTCTTTTACCTTATCCGGATACGCATCCGCCAGGTTCTTTTTTTCGCCGATATCATCTTTAAGATTATACAGTTGCGGCGCTGGTGAATTACCCGATTCTATGCCTACATCTTTCATAAGCGCCACACCGGGATGCGGTTTTATATATTTCCAGTCGCCTCTGATGATGGCTGTGGGATCTGCGCTGCCTTGCTCTATTAGTGTTGATCTTCCTTGTTTACTCTTCCCTAAAAGCGCTTCCAGATGATCTTCACTATCGGGCGCATCCCCGTTAGGGACTTTCTGATTCAGCAGGTGTGCTACCGATGCTAAAATATCCATCTGGCTAAACAAGGCATCCGAAACCCCGGGCTTTACCTGCGCAGGCCAGTTCACTATAAAAGGTACACGGGTACCTGCTTCCAGGGCGCTGTATTTGCCGCCCCGCATTGGCCCCCAGGGCGTATGCCCACTCAGTTGGGTAACGGCACCATCCTGGTACCCATCATCAAGCACGGGACCGTTATCGCTCGTGAAGATGATGAGCGTATTTTTGGTCATGCCATTCAACTCCAGGGTTTTCATCAGTTGGCCAATAGTCCAGTCGAGCTGAAGGATATCATCTCCCCGATAACCCAGGCCGCTGGTGCCTTTAAAGCGGGTGGCCGGCATGCGTGGCACATGGGGCTCGGTTAAAGCATAATACAAAAAGAAAGGTTTTTGGCGATGATCGGTTACAAACTGCTCCACTTTGAATAAAAAGGTAGCTGATACCTCCTCATCCACCCAGCGGGCCCGGTACCCACCACTCATATAGCCAATGCGACCGATACCGTTCACAATGGTATTATCATGTCCCTGCCCAGGTGATGATTTGAGTTTTAACAGCTCCGGATGTTCTTTACCAGTAGGATCATTGCCTATTTTCTTGCTGTAATCAACCGCTATGGGGTCATTGCCATCACTCGCCACTACCCGGTGATTTTCCAGAAAAACGGTGGGCACCCTATCGGCCGTTGCCGGAAAAATGAACGAGTAATCAAAGCCAACTTCATTGGGACCGGGTTTTATTTCGCCGTTCCAGTTTTTGTTGACACTGTCGCCCAGCCCCAAGTGCCATTTGCCTACAATAGCCGTAGCGTAGCCCGCCCGTTTAAATACCTGGGGCAGGGTAGTTTTATCGGTTGGAATAATGAGCGCCGCATTACCCGGCAATATGCCCGTACCGGTTTTGCGCCAGGGGTATTTGCCGGTCATCAGTGCGAACCGCGATGGTGTACAGGTGGCTGAAGTAGCATGGGCATTGGTAAAGCGGATACCACTTTTGGCCAGCTTATCCAGGTTGGGCGTATGCAGTTTGGTAGCGCCATAGCAGCTCAGGTCGCCGTAACCCAGATCATCGGCGTAGATGTATATTACATTGGGCCTTTGCTGTGCATGGCTTGCGGAAAACCCGCCGATTAGCAGAAAAAGGACGTTTATAGTTTTCAGTAAGATTTTGTTCTTCATACCAGCGTAATTCAATAAGGTATATAAATGACTGTCGATACAGTGCTTTTAGTCCAACAAGATACTTATAAAAGCCGGGCCGCCTAAAGCTTAAAATAGCACAAACGTTTGCACGGGGTTCGGGCGGGCTATCTGGCCCGATCTGGAGAGTAAAAACTTTTTAAACATCAAATTTTAACACTTTTTTGGTCAAAAACGGGGGTAAAACGTTCGTGTTTTGACGGTTTTAACTAAATTTTAACGCCATTTTAACACTTTTTAACAAATTTTTGGTGGGTTTTTAAAGGCTTAAAAAGTTTTAAATAATTGATCATCAAATAACTAAATGCTAAAATTAGTTTTTTTGGCCCCTTTTATCTCTTAAACAAACGGCCCGGATCTCCTTTTTCAGGAGAACCGGGCCGTTGTATGTATACAAATATACGGATTTAAGTTCTTAGTTTTAAGTGTTGAGTCGCCCTTTTGCAGAGACGCAAATATGCATCTCTATACAGAAAATGCTTTCCGAAATTTCCACTCATGACTTCGGACTCCAGACTTACCCCAGCGCCTTAATCGGGCTGCCTGTCCATTCGGTTTCGGACGCCAGGCTTTCGCCTTTCATTACCAGGGACAGGGGTTCCAGTTTTACATCGTTGCCTATTTCGCTATCATACAAAATAATGCTGCGGGCGCCTATACTGCAGCGGGCGCCTATTTTTACGGTTCCTACTTTCATCACCCGGTCTTCAAATAAATGGGTTTGCGGACCGCAGTCTTCATTCAGCGCCGCGTCATCGCCTATGGAAACCATATCGTACTCGGTAATATCGGTGGTGTTGAGCCATACCCGTTTACCTATTTTCACACCAAACAGACGCAGCGCCCAGGGTAAAAAGGGCGTGCCTTTTAAAAATTCCAGCATAAAGGGAACAGCCAGGGCTTCGTAAGTAGTGGTGATGGCTTCGCTTCGCCAAACGCGGTGCGTCCACATGGGGTTTTGTTCTTTTTTAAACCTGCCTATCACTACCCATTTTAAAGCCAGGGAGATGAGGAAGGCCGGGAGCCCCATATAGAAAAGGTAATAGAACGGCACCTTGGGTATTTGTTCAAAGATCTGCAAAACAGTACGTTCCTTGATGAGATCATGGCAATAAGCGATGAAGAGCACGCTGCAGCAAATGATCACGGTTTCGGGCAGCAGGATACGGATAGTCTCGATCATCCCGCGGGCCAGCTTGCGCGACCATGAAGGGGTGGTGGTCAATGATGCCGGATACGTACCGCTGTCCTGGCGGCGGGGCAAACCTAAAGCCGGCGAGCCAAACCAATCGCCCAGCGGATTTTCCTGCTGTTGCTCAATAGTTGGCGGTACCGATAATACACCTATCAACATATTGTCGCCCAGTTCATATCCCTGGGGAATCAATGCGCTGTTGCCTACAAAACTGCTGTTGCCAATGGTGGTCTTTTTTAAGATGAGCCGCTGTGCACGGATATCCTCTTCGCCCAGGGTAACGGCATCGGCAATGAATGATCCGTTACCTATCTCGAGCATGGTATGGGTAACGTTGCTGGCGGTGGAGATCTCGGTATTTTTACCAATTTTCGATCCCAGCATCCTGAAGAAAAAGGAAACAAAAACGGTAGCGTAGATGGGGTGAAGCACGATAAGCGCGACAGATATCAATTGATCAGAAAGCCATTTACGTACATACGTACTGCTGAAAACAGGGTAGGTGCCGGGTTTGATCTTCCACAACAACAGGCGCGATAACAGCACGGTTTCCAACGCGTACAATACAATATATAGCAGCGTAAGCGCCGGTACGTGGATAAAATAACTAAAGTCATAATCGCCGGTTTGCAAATCCAGGTAATTCAACAACCTGATCACGGGGAGCAAAGGCACTAATACAACGGCCGGAAAAATAATAAGCAGCAGCGTATACAGAAAGCCGTAAGTTTTGATCTTCAAAAAAGGAGACTTAAGCGGTTGCGGCAACTCTTCGGGCTGCATTTGATGCACCTTTTCTGCCGGACTACCCTTCCATACCTCGTAAGCCTTGATGGTTTGGCCGCTTTGCAAATGGCTCAGGTCCTGCAGTTCGCCCCAGTCTTCTACAACAGTGCCGCCCGACAGCACCGCGCCGCTGCCAATGTAAGCATGAGCTCCGATACTGATCTTACTGAATTTGATCAACCCGTTTTCCACCGATACGTTATCCAGCACCACGCCCGAGCTCAGGCTCACATCGCTGCCAATTTCCAGCAGGTCGTTGGCGCCAATAGTAATCGCGCTTATTTGCGCGTCTTTAGCCACGCGGGTACCCAGCATACGTAAATATAAAGGATAAAGCGGCGTACCATTCATGAACTGTGCGGGGGCCAATTGTGTTAAGCGGTTTACGAGCCAGTAACGGAAATAATAAGAACCCCATAAAGGATGTTCACCTTCTTTAACCTTGCCCAGCAATATCCATTTGGCGGCAATGCCCAGTAAAGATAAAAATGGAGGGATCAGACAATATAACAACAGTGCAATTGCGAGGCCAATGCCCGAATTGTCCTGACCTGATTCTGTTTTACTCACCACATAATAGTAGCCCAGGTAAGGCACAAATATCTGCACGGCAAACAGGCCGTATATAAACAACAGGGAGATGGCCTGCGCCAAACCACACAAGAAATAGCGCAAAGGAGGAATTTTATGAAAGATCTCTTTGTCGACCGTTTTCTTTTCCCGGGCTTTCTTTTCTGCAAGCTCCCAGGTAGTGATGAGGTTTTTTACCGGACGATTGGTATAAATATCTTTTAATGACGCATGCTGTACACCAGCCTCTTTGCGCAGCCATGATGAAAATGTGGCCGCTAATAAAGAATGCCCGCCCAGATCTGTAAAGAAATCCGATTCGGGGGTGATATCCCTGCCGGGGAACAGGTGGTTGAGCCCGGCCATTACTTTTACCGCCAGCGGATCATCAGGGCTGATATGAATTTCCTCCTGTTGCGGTACATTTTGTAAAGCCTCAGGTACAGGGAGCGATTTGCGATCGATCTTGCCGCTCGGCAGCCGGGGGAATTTGTCTATCTGTATAACTACTAACGGTACCATGTAGGGAGGTAATACCTCTGAAAGGCGGCTACGGCTATGCTGCTGATCAAATGTATGACCCGGTTTTAACGTCACATAACCTACCAGTTGATCCTGCCCTGTGGAGTCTTTTTTCAAAGCCACAGCGGCTGTGGCTACCTCTTCGAGCTGGTTCAATCTCGATTCAATTTCGCCCAGCTCTATCCGGTAACCACGAAGTTTCACCTGATCGTCCAGTCGGCCATGAAAGTCGATCCGGCCATCAGGCTGCATCACCACGGCATCGCCGCTCAGGTAAATACGGTCGCCTGCCAGTTCCATCAAAGTTGCAGGTTTATCCAGGAATTTTTCGCGGGTCAATTCAGGCCGGTTCACATAACCCTCGCTCACGCCCGGGCCCGAAATAATGAGTTCGCCTTGCTGTCCGGTAGGCAGCAGGTTAAATTTATCGTCAACTACGGCCAGGTCGTAGTTGGGCAGCGGTCCGCCAATGGTAATAGCATCGCCGGGTTTCAGCGGCACCATAGTGGTGGTTACCGTTGTTTCGGTAGGGCCGTAGCTATTGTAAAATATGTTTTTGCCAGGTTTGCTCCAGCGGTTTAACACGGCTGGGGTACAGGCTTCGCCGCCGGCGTTAATGAGGCGCAGCGTGGGGATATCATCATCCATAACCGCCAACAGGCTGGGTACGGCGTGCAGTATAGTAATTTGTTGCTGCTTTAATATATCGCTTAACTCATCGATAGATTTTGCCGTGGTGGCATCGGCTATCCATAAAGATGCACCGACAAAAAGACTTATCCAGGTTTCTTCGCACCACATATCAAATGATACCGAAAAGCCCTGGTATACTTTATCCTGTTGCGTGATGCCGAGCACACTTTGCTCCGACCGGATAAGATGGCAGATATGTTTATGCTGAATGGGGATCCCTTTCGGTTTACCCGTACTACCCGAGGTGTATAACACATAGGCGCGATCATCCGCATCGGGTCCTACCGGTAAAACATAATCCTCATATTGCTCCCGATATTCCGGAACGGCAAAAACCGGGCAGTCCAGGGCAGGATGGGCATCGCTGAAACAGGCGGCAGCGCCAATTTCCTGTAGTACGATCTGCAATCGCTCTTCGGGCATTTCCCTATCCAGCGGAACGTAGGCGGCACCCGATTTTACAATACCGAGGATAACGGCTTGCAGATCGAGCCCTCGGGATTGCCATACCCCTATGGAATGGCCCTTGCCAATACCTTTTGAAGCAATAAATCCCGCGATGTAATTACTCCAGGAATCGAGCTGGGCATAATTCAGTTGCCTGTCGCCAAAAATGAGGGCTGTATTATGGGCATATTGCGATGCCGACGCTCTGAAAATGTCGGCAAGGGTTTCGTGTTTAATAAAGTCAGGTCGTTCTGTACCTTTTAGTAAGCTCTTGGCTATCATCATCATGGTTAGGCCTCTGGTAGTTTTTGTCTGCAAATTGGTAATGCAAACCGTTGCCAACCAAATGTATTAAAAATGTCGGGTTGAAGAATTTAATAACAGATGATTTAACAGCAATATATTATTAATATTTCATCCCGGTTTCAACAGACGGATATATGACTTTGTTTAGGTATAAACGTTTAAAGCGGTTATTTTTTTTGTGTGCTGTCGCGGTGTCGACTCACCCCGCCTGCGCTGGGCTGGGCGACCCTCTCTCCGCCTTCGGCGCAAAGAGGGCGGATGAATATATTTGTCATGCTTATACTCCCGCGAGATTAGCGCAGCGTATCTCGTGGACTACAGGCCGGACGAAGGCTACTCCGCAGGAGTAAAAGCTTTGTAGCAAACAAACGCTAAGAATCTGACATGCCGTAGGTATGCAACCAGAGTGCAGTACCTCCGGCACTGGTCTTTAAACTACTTTTATTCTACAAAGCTTTAACCCCGATCGGGTTCACTGTATCTTCCAGCGTATAAACGGGTTGGATACCGTACAATTCAAATCGCTGTACGGTGTCGGCCATCATTCACCACATTATTTTATTTATATTTACGAAACCTGCTATTTCGAAAAATATTAAAGTTTAATCTAAATGCTTCTCAGTTCAGTTCTCAATACCACCCATGCTATTAATGGCGACGAGGTATTAAAAGTAATTTTATCGGTTGTATGCGGCAGTATCCTGGGATTTGAGCGGGAGATCAGGGGTAAATCAGCAGGGTTCCGTACGCTGGCGCTGATCTGTTTTGGCTCAACGGTATTCACCATTTGCTCGTACCTTTTAGGTGTCGACGCCAACCGCGATCGTATAGCCGCCAACATTATTACCGGTGTGGGCTTTTTAGGCGCCGGTGTTATATTCCGCAATAATGTGACCGTTTCGGGCATCACCACCGCCGCTTCCATCTGGATTGCCGCTGCCATAGGTATGCTCATCGGCATTGGCGAATATATGCTGACGGGCCTTTCGCTGGTGCTCTCCTTATTTATACTTTACGCCCTTGATTTTATCCAGTTCCAGATAGATTTCCGCTTTCAGCACCGCGATTATAAGATCACTTTCAAGGACAAATATCCTTCGGGAGCCATTCAACAGCAAATAGAAACTTTAAAGCTGCAGGTTACCAATTCCAAACTATTACGCTCCGGCGAACAGGTGATCCTGGAAGTACTGGTATCCGGCAAGGGCAAACAACTGGAATTGTTTAATGACTGGCTACTCGATCAAGATATTGTCCAATCCTTTGAGTGGTAAAAGCCTTTTCACCTGCCCTGCATTATATTCCTACATTTTAAATTCAGTACATCATGGATACTATTATTGAAAGAATTAAAAAATTTAATGCACCGCTGCTGCCCGATAAGGTTCAACTCAAATATAGGGCGATGACCGAGAGCCCTTTTCGCTTTTTTAGGGGCACCTGCCATTTGTTTTATGAAGACCTGGCCCGGGTTAAAGATTTCCCGGTTTCGCCGCCGGTATGGATCTGCGGCGACCTTCACCTGGAAAACTTTGGCAGTTTTAAAGGCAACAACCGCCTGGTTTATTTTGACCTGAATGATTTTGACGAATCGATGCTGGCTCCTTTAAACTGGGAATTGGCCCGGGTACTCACCAGCATTTACGTAGCTTTTGATACGCTGAACCTCACCAAAGCCGAGGCCGACACCATGGTTAAGCTTTTTTTGAAGAAGTATAGCGAAGTGCTGCAATCGGGCAAGGCCTATTATATCGACCCCAGAACAGCAGGCGGCATTGTGAGTGATTTTTTAATCAAAGTTAAAAAGCGGAAAGAAAAAGATTTTATCAAAAAAATTGCCGCCCCGGTACATAAACAATTGCGCATCAGCATCAATGATCAAACCCATTTTGCGATCCAAAAACCCCTGAAGACCGACCTGATGCAACACCTGGACAGCTTGCTGGAAAAAAGCACGGCCTGGCCCAATAATTATGAGGTTAAAGATGCCGCCTTCAGAGTAGCAGGTACCGGGAGCATTGGGTTAAAACGTTATATGTTCTTATTGCAGAACACCAAAAATAAAGCCGACTTTTTATTAATGGATCTTAAAAAAGGTGCACGATCGTCCCTCGCGCCTTATAACCCAATCCCGCAACCACAATGGACTTCGGACGCCGAGCGGATCATCACTACCAAATACCGCATGCAAAATATATCGCCGGCATTACTAAGCACCACGGTATTTAAAGGCGACACTTATGTATTACAGGAAATGCAGCCCTTTGCCGATAAGATCAACCTGGACGTTTTAGCCGGTAACCTGAAGGATATGCAATGTGTACTGCTGGATATGGCTACATTAACCGCCTCGGCACAATTGCGAAGCTGCGGCATACAGGGCTCGGCCATTAATGATGAGCTCACCGCCTTCGCCCACGAAACCGCCTGGCAAAAAACACTCATCAGTTATGCAAAAAGCTATGCCGGCCAGGTTAAAAAAGATTACAAACAGTATATGGCCGGTTACAAGTCTATCAAAACCAAATAATTAAACTTCAATAGCTATAATTTAACATTTATCTGCTCAACAAAACCAGCACTTTAAACACATCCTATCTTAAACCCTTTATTTTTAATTGTTTACGCAAACGCTTGCGTAAACAATTATTGATATAGCCAACTGCTATCTCCGCAATTATTTCGTTATAAAAAAACTCCCCGTAAAATAGCCTGTTTTGCTGCGCTTTACCAGCCTGTTTCATTTATATTTTCCTTAAAGGCAATAACTCCAAACAAACGTTTGCGTGGTGATAGAACAGGCAAATTATATCTTTTTAAAATACATTCACTCCACGAAAGTAAACCAGACTGATAACCCTGTTTTTTATAACGCACTGCAAAATAGATTGATAGATACAGAACGAATGCTTTTGCGCCAGGTAGCCACTGGTGATCAAACGTCGTTCACTATACTTTTTGAGCATTATTCAAAAACAGTGTATCCCTTTGCTTTAGTAAGCAAAATTTTGGGGTGAACTCTAAAAATACTTTAATATGAAAAAGTTTATTTTTCTTTCAATTTGTTTACTGTCAACTTCATTTGTCGGTAAAAGCAGCGATTTTCATTTAGTTAATTATTACTGGGATCCGGTTCGGGATCTTCATTATCATCTCAATAAAAAAATATGGGATGGAACACATAGTATAGCTACTTCTATACAGATTGTCAATATGATGGATGTACCGGTAATCGTAACAGGTCCTGCTTACATCAATCCACCACTTACACCACCAATGGGTGCTGGTGGATCTTTGGTTTTATCTCCTCATACTACTGATTACTTCCAGACAAGTATTGAAGCAAACAATAACGGGGTAGCAGGAGGTATTCAAATTAATTTTCAGTCTTCAGGGGATATGACAGTTAATAATGGAATATCAAATCCAGGTCCTATTGGTGGATCAACTATTAATGGCTACCTGAGTTTTGTTATTCCTCCTCAATACTTCACCACAAACCCTTATCAAACATTTGTTTTATACGTTACTCGCGAACCCCTATAAATTTATTGAGTAAAATCTAAATCCAAAATTAATAACCCTGTTTTTTATAACGCATTGCAAAATAGATTGATAGATACAGAACGAATGCTTTTGCGCCAGGTAGCCACTGGTGATCAAACGTCGTTTACTATACTTTTTAAGCATTATTCAAAAACAGTGTATCCCTTTGCTTTAAAGCTTACCCGGTCTGATGAGCTGGCCGAAGAAATTTTGCAGGAGATCTTTCTGAAGATCTGGATCAATCGCCAAAACCTGCCCGAGATTGAAAATTTTGGCGCTTATATTAACCGCATGACCCGCAATTACGCCTATAATGTATTAAGGCGCATCGCTCATGAAAACCTTATCTCCTTTGAACTGAGCAAACAAATGACGGAGGAGGTAAACAGCACCGAAGACACGGTTATATACCGAGATCTGGAACATTCGCTTAACCGGGCTATCAGCTGCCTTACACCACAACAAAAACTGGTTTATACGCTGTGCCAGCAGGAAGGATTAAAATACAGTGAAGTAGCCGGGCGGTTAAATATCTCGTCATCAACAGTGCATACCCACATGAAACTGGCCCTCAAATTCATCCGGACCTATTTTGTCCAGATCAATACCCTCATCCTGTTCTATTTGCTTTTCAAATAGCCTCGTCAATATTTTATTTCATTGATCTTCAGATACTTAAAATAAAAGTCAATAAAATCACTATTTCAACTCACCCTACCGGCCCTGCCGTGTGTCAGTGTATATAAAGGGCTAAATACGCGATCTGCCTTCCCGTAAATGCGCCCTTTACATAACATGAATAACCAACAACTCGCTCAATTATTTAACCGGTATATGAACAAAGAAGCGTCTGGGGCAGAAACCCATGAGCTTTTTGATTATATCAATGATCCGCTCAATGCACAACAGGTAAAAGAAATAATTGGAGATGCCCTTATCCAGGAGACAGAACACCGTGCCTTACCCGATCATCGCCAACAATTGATCCTTGATCGCATTTTTGATCAACAATCGTTACCGGCAAAAAAGTTTAATGGCCGGGTATTACACTGGGTAAAGCTGGCAGCGGCTATACTCCTGTTTATTTTACCCGGGATATATTTCATTAAAAACAACAATCCAAAACCAACAGGCTTAACTGCTTTAAATAAACCCAAGCCAATTGATGTACAACCGGGTGGTAATAAGGCTATACTAACCCTTGGCGATGGTTCGCGCATTGTTTTAGATTCGGCCCGGAACGGCTTGCTGGCTCACCAGGGTAATACCAAAATTGTGAAATCGGCCAACGGGCATATCGGTTATAACACTACAGCTAATGATACCGATGCTCCTATATTTAATACCATGACAACGCCCCGGGGCGGTAAGTATGATCTGCAACTTGCCGATGGTACCAAAGTATGGCTCAACGCTTCGTCATCCATTACCTATCCCATCACTTTCACGGGCGCCGAACGCAGGGTAAGCATTACTGGTGAAGCCTATTTTGAGGTGGCTAAAAATAAAGCGATGCCCTTTAAAATTAATGTGAACGGCCAGGAAGAAGTACAGGTTTTAGGCACCCACTTTAACATTATGGCTTATAACGACGAAGCCGTCATTAAAACTACGTTGCTTGAAGGATCGGTAAGGATTGTGAGAAATAAAATGACCAGCATGTTAAAACCCGGGCAGCAGGCACAGCTTACCACCGATGGCAAATTATCCATTACGGATGACGCGGATATCAACGCCGTTATGGCCTGGAAAAACGGGCAAACCTTTTTTGTAAACGAAGACATCAAAACCATTATGCGGCAGGTGTCACGCTGGTATGACATCGATGTGGAGTATCAGGGCGATATGCCCACCCGCTTATTCACCGGCGGTATCTCCCGCGAATCAAACCTGTCTGTTTTATTAAAAATACTGGAATTAAATAAGATACATTTTAAGATGGTTGGTAAAAAGCTCATCGTAACCCCCTAAACCTTATTAAACTCAATTGATTGATCACCCCTAAACAATAGCAACTATGGCATAAAAGATACTTAACCCACCATGGGGTAACCAAAAAAAATCCGGCAGTGCTACCAACACCGCCGGGCAATATTTGGTTAACCCCTTCCCGATTGTATCGGGATAAAAAATCCAGTTTCAGATAATCTATTCAGTTAACCTAACTCCTAAAGTATGAATTTTTATACTCTTTTTAAGCCTTTGTTTTTTAAGCAGAGGCCGCTCACTAAAATTTTCATGGTTATGAAATTTGTAGTTTTTTTGATGACATTGGCCTGCTTACAGGCATCGGCTACAGGATATGCGCAGCAAGTAACGCTTTCAGAAAAAAACATCTCTATAAAAAAGGTTTTTACTGCCATACAGAAGCAAACCAAATACATTATTTGGTACGAAGACGAAGTACTGCGCGGAACGCACAATATTGATATTTCACTGGATCATGCCACTTTGCAACAGGCACTTACCGAGTGCTTTAAGGGCCAGCCAATAGCTTATACTATTGTTGATAAAACCATAGTGGTTCAAAAAAGCACCGCACAGGCACCGGTAATACAAGCGGTAAACGTAACGGTTAAGGGCCAGGTAAGCGATGAAAATGGTCTGCCATTGCCCGGTGTAACGGTTAAGTTAAAAGGCTCATCTATATCTATGGCTACCGATAGCAAAGGTAATTACGCGCTCTCGGTACCCGATGCACATGGTACACTCACTTTTAGCTTTATTGGTTACCAGACAAGCGAAGTGGAAATTAACGGTCGCGCCGAGATCAATGTTCAGCTAACCCTGCGCAAGAGCGATCTTAGTGAGGTTGTTGTTGTAGCTTTTGGCACCCAGAAAAAAGTAGACCTTACCGGCGCAGTTGACCAGGTAAGCGGCAAAGATCTGCAAAACAGGCCCGTACCTAATGTAGGCAGTGCCCTACAAGGTGTAATGGCGGGTTTAAATGTAACCACCAATTATGGTGGCGGAGCTCCGGGTTCGGCCAAAACAATCAACGTGCGCGGTTTTACCGGGTTCCATATTGATGGCAATGGCAATTACCAAACCGATACGGGAGGCCCTTTAATATTAGTTGACGGAGTTGAAACCGATATTAACAGCATCAATGTTAACGATATTGAAAATGTGAGTTTGCTGAAAGACGCGGCATCAGCAGCTGTGTATGGATCCAGAGCACCTAACGGTGTATTATTGATCACTACCAAACAAGGTAAAAAGAACCAGCCTGCCCGTTTTAGCTATTCCAACAATTTCTCTTATGCAAAGCCGCTAAATGTGCCGCAAATGTCCAATTCATTGATTTTTGCCAACACCATGAATGAGGCTTTTGCCAATGCCGGACAACCCCCGCTTTTTACCGATGATGCTATCAGCCGGATAACCACCTACGTACAAAACCCCGGTTCAATACCGAATACCATACCGGTCGCCGGCTCCAACCAATGGGCCAGCTATGATCCGGTGTTTGGAAATGCCAATAACGACTGGTTTAAAATTTACCTGAAAAAAACATCGGCAAGCCAGCAGCATAATTTTAGTGTAGATGGTGGCAGCGACAAAATAACCTATTTTGTAGGCTTTGGGGCCACAAACCAAAACGGATTGTTTAACTATTTTAATGATAGTTACAAACGCAATAACCTAAGGGCCAACCTTACTGCCGATATCAATAAGTATATCACCTTTAGTGTAAAGACAGCCTTTTCGCAGGAGAATAACTTATCGCCATACAACGGTGGTAGTAATACCGGGGGGAATTTTTTTCACCAGATAGCACGCCTTTGGCCAAACCTGGCTTTGGTTGATCCCAATGGCGGATATGACCCCACTTCTTATGTACCCCAGATACAACAAGGCGGCAGCAATAAAAGTCGCACCAATAACAGCCGGATAGGTGGCGATATTATCATCAAGCCTTTACCTGGCTGGAATATTACCGGTCAGTATACTTATAACTATCAAAGCTATAATCAAACAAGTACCGTTTTACCTTACTATTATTCAACACCAGGTAATCCGCAAACATTAAGTAATACCATATCGTCGGTAGCTCAAAATTACGGGCTAACCAGCTATTATAATTACAACTATTTTACCAGTTACGAAAAGCAAATAGGCGGTCACTATTTTAAAGTATTGGTTGGTCAGCAAACCGAACAAAAAACCTACTCTAACTTATACGGCTATAACCAATACCTGTACAGTACCAGTCTGCCATCCCTGGCACTTACCAGTGGTACAACTCCTATTGTAACAGATGGCGCTAACGGTATTAATGGTGTTCCGCCATACAGCTGGGCCACTCACAGCAGCATCGGAAGGTTCAATTATAATTACAAGGAAAAATATCTTTTAGAGGGTAATGCCAGTTATATGGGTACTTCCTTATTTCCACAGAATACACGCTACCATTGGTTTACCTCGGTATCCGCAGGGTGGAATGTTTCTAAAGAAAGTTTCTTTGAGCCCTTACGCAATCATATCAGTAACCTTAAATTCCGGGCATCTTATGGTGGTTTAGGTGATATTACATCGCTTTTAACGCAGAATACTTTTTATCCATACCTGAGTAATTTACGGGTTAGCCAGGCCAATAATAGTCAATGGATATTTACACCATCAAACGGCGGCCGCCTGCCTTCCGTGTCTAACCCCGGCAACCTACCCAGCCCAACCATTACCTGGGCAAAACCATCTATGCTGGACATTGGTATAGATGTGGATTTCCTGACCGATTTTAGCCTCACCGCCGATTGGTATAACAGGAAGGTAAAAGATCAGTTTGCGCCGTCTACCACTCCTCCTGCTACATTGGGCATCGCAGCCCCAACAGTAAATGCCGCGGCATCAACTACAAAAGGATGGGATGCAACACTGTCATGGAAACACCAATTTAACCAGGTTAGGGTGATGGTTAGGGCAAACATGGGCCATTACTCTGGCAAAATAACCAAGTACGATGGCAATTCGGCCAACCTCATCAACCAGCCTTATGTTGGGGAGCCAATGGGCGCTATATGGGGATTTAAAACGGTTGGTAAATTTCAAACACAGGCCCAGGTTAACAACTCACCAGATCAAACCGCCATTAACGGAAGCGGTTATAAACCCGGCGATATCCAATATGCCGATCTGAACGGGGATGGAAAGATCACCTACGGCAAAAACACCGTTGGCGACCCTGGCGACCGGGCCATTATCGGCAATACCACCCCTAAATACTTATATGGCTTTAATGCCAATGTAGGCTGGAAAGGTATTGACGTTGCTATATTTATACAAGGCCAGGGCCATACGGATTATGCACCCGGCAATAACTATTTCTGGGGCGTAACCTCACAATATCAAAGCACCGTAACACCTAAAATGGCCGACCGCTGGACACCAACCAATACCGGTGGCTATTTCCCAAGGCTGGATATCAACAACGGCCCGGGTAAAAACCAGATCACTCAATCGGGCTACCTGTTAAACGCGGCCTATATGCGCTTAAAAAATGTGCAGTTAGGCTATACCATTCCCGACAGATTTACTCAAAAATTCCACATTTATGGCGTACGCTTATATGGAAGCGTGGATAACGTGGCCACCATTACCGGGGTATTTAAACACCAGTATGTAGATCCGGAACTGTTGCAAAGCGACGAGAAGATATACCCACTACAGCGCACCTATTCCTTTGGTTTACAAATGAATATTAAATAACAACACAAATATTTAAAAACATGAAACCGAAACAACTCCTATACATATACACTACCATACTGGGCCTGCTGGCTATATCATCCTGTAAAAAGGACGGCCTGCTAAATCAGGCTCCACCTACCAGTCTTACCGAATCATCCTACTGGCACACCCCAAGCGATTTGCAGAGCTACATGAACAATTTATATGCAAAGGATAATATCTTTCCGCATTACCGTGGTTACGGAAGTTTGGGCATATACAGTGTGGATGACAACAGCGATAACATGACCCCGCAATCGCTGGATAGCCGGCTGAGCGGGCAGTTAACCATCAACAATTCGAGCTATGCCGATTGGGCTAATATCCGTGATGTTAATTATTTCCTGGCTAATTACTCCAAGGTTAGCGGCGCGGCAGGTGATATCGCCCCATTTGTTGGCGAGGCTTATTTTTTCAGGGCGATGTTATATTTTCAGGCCGTTCAGAATGTGGGCGGTGTGCCATTTATTACCAAAGCTTTAAACGTAGATGAGATAGACGCTTTAAAAGCGCCAAGATTGCCGCGCAACGTAGTGGTTGATTCTATTTTGAATGACCTTAATCGGGCCATCACCAATCTGCCAACAAAAAGTAAAGCGCAATCCCAACGTTTATACAAGGAATATGCCCAGGGTTTTAAAGCCAGGGTATGCTTATTCGAGGGCACCTGGGAAAAATATCATGCCGGCGATGCCTTTGGTGTTAGCGGCCAAAACGGGGTCAATTATTTACAAATGGCTGCCGATGCGGCCAACGCGGTGATCTCTTCGGGTGTTTATCAGTTAGATAATGTGGGTGTATCCAATGGCTACTTCAATTTGTTTAACCAAACTGATTATACCAGCAGTAAGGAGATCATGTTTTGGGGAGCCTACAACCAGCAAGCCGGTATTACTACTTACTGGCAAAACTATTACCAGTTTGGATCGGGCGGTACCAATTCCGATGGCTTGTCAAAAAGCCTGATTGATGATTACCTGTGTACCGATGGCAAACCGATTAGCCTGAGTCCGCTGTATAAAGGTAACGATTCGCTTGCCCACCAATTAAAAAACCGTGATCCGAGGTTAAGGCAAAGCGTGTTTTTATATGGCGATACGGTAATATCCAACATACCGGGAGGTTCGCCAATTAAATTATTCACTTATCCCGGGCTTGTTTCCGGCACCCCCTGCACAACCGGTTTTCAGATCAGAAAGGGACTCAATACCGATTATTTCCAGGATAGCCATAATGGCCCCGGCGGTACCGATGGGGTGATCTACATGCGCTATGCAGAGATACTGCTGATTTATGCCGAAGCTCGTGCAGAACTGGGCACACTAACACAGGGCGATGTTGATATCACCATCAACAAACTCCGCGACCGCGTAAAAATGCCGCATTTAAATATCGCATCCATAACCACAGACCCTAACTGGCTTTTCCCTTCACTTTCACCGGTTATTAACGAGGTACGCCGCGAGCGCCGGATAGAATTAGCCTGCGAAGGTTATAGGCTGAATGATGTATTAAGATGGGCAGCCGCGTCAACCGTTATTGTAGGTAAATCGCCCCTGGGCGCTAAAGCCAATCAGTTTTTAACCGTTATACCAGCCATTAAAATAGGCAGCAACCTGTTTGTTAATGCCGACGGGTACATTGCCCCATACGGTAATGTAAGCAGCATGGCCAGCGGGTACCAATTCAATATAAACCGCGACTACCTTTTACCAATTCCGGTACAGGAAACAGTAGTAAACCCAGCCATCAAACAAAACCCGGGCTGGTAGGTAAAGATCCTGCTATCGCCGGAGTGAGTACCGGTGTATAGTTGATTAGTTGATTAGTTGGTTATAAGAACCCTTCTTCGGGAGGGTTCTTTTTAACATTGATAACTCACAAAATGCTATTTGCCACACCGTCTATCGCTAACAAATTTTGCCCTCATATATAAACCTTAAAAAAACCTATTATGAAAAAAAACATCTTTGTAGTTAAGGCATGCCTGCTCTTGCTGTGCTCCTGCGTTATGGCATTTGTTACCTCCTGTAAAAAGGATATCAGCAATGGCACAAAACAACCGGCAGTTAATTCGGCGGCAAGCCATTTAAACACCACCGCTACTAATACAGAACTGATCGCCTATAAAAACAGCGCTCACCAGCTTATGGTAGGCTATTACCGCACCTGGGGCGATAAAATAGTATCCGGAGATGTAAACGGCCCTGCCATGACCGATATGCCGGATAGCGTAGATATCATTTGCAACTTTACCGATTATACGCCCGGCACATCGCCCTACTGGCCCGCTTTAAAAAACACGTATATACCGGCATTACATGCCAAAGGCACCAAGGTGGTGAATACCACGAGCCTACCCAATACCACTTCCGATACTTCGTATACCAATCACTATGCAAATAACAGTACAGGCTATGCAGCCTGGGCACTGGCTACTTACAACAGCTATAATGCTATGGGTTATGACGGGATAGACCTGGATGTGGAGAGCAATCCCTCCGGCGCTATCCTTACCGCCGATGTAGGTTTGATGAATGCCCTGAGCCAATATTTCGGACCAAAATCAACAACGGGTAAATTACTCATTTTTGATACCAACCAAACTGGCAGCAACAACCTTTTCACACAAGTATACACCAAGATCAATTATGTGTTTCTGCAGGCTTACTGGCGGCAAACCAGCACGCTCAGCTCTACCTTTAACACCTTTGCGTCCTATATCAACCCCAACCAGTTTGTGGTAATGGTGGATTTTGAAGATGGCTCTGGCGATGGACAAAACCCCAGCTATAATTACAACCCGGTACAGATATATCAGTACGCCAGCTGGCAGCCTACCCAAGGCACCAAAGGGGGCGTAGGCTCCTATGGTATCGACAATGAGTACTACCAGATAGCCAATGGCGTTCATAACATTTACACCCGCCACGCCATTCAGATGATGAACCCGCCGCAAACAACATCTACTACCAACGCGGTTTCTCTGTCGTCTGGCAAGATCTCGGGCGGAGACGTTACCCAGCTCAAAAGCGCTGCGGCCTTTACTCTGGAATCATGGGTATACTTTAACGCGGTGGGTTCCTGGAACAACATTTTAGCCAAAAGCAATACCAGCACCGATCGCATCGCCATACAAACCGGCGGCGGCGACAAGTCGCTTTATGTAATTTTAGGTAACGGCAGCAACAGCTATGGCTATACCGCAGCTAACGCGGTTGCGGCCGGGCAATGGTACCACGTGGCGGTGGTGTTTGATGGCACGCAGAGCACTAACGCATCAAAGCTTAAGTTATATATCAACGGCACCTTACAAACGCTTACCTTTTCGGGCACCATACCCTCATCAACCAGCAGCACCAATGCGGCGGCTTTCCTGGCCGGGTCTGAGACTACGGCTTCTACCAATACTTACCTGAGCGGAAAGATAGATGAAATACGGGTTTGGAACGCCGCGCTCAGCCAATCAACCATATCGGCCTGGATGAATAAAGCTTTGGGAACCTGTCATCCTAATACCTCCAACCTAAAACTATACTGGCAACTGGACAACGCAGCCAGTAACACAGCTGCCGTTGCTTCGCTGGGCACCACTTATGCGGGGACTATTACCAATGGTGTTTACACGGCAAGCGCTCAGGCCAGCACTGCCAGTGGATGTCCGTGATCATAATTTAAACCCTATATCTATCACAAAGCTTCCGGCTGTTTGCCGGAAGCTTATTATGAATTTAATTTTAAACAAAAAACCATATCAGCCTGGAAACAAAAGAACTATATTGTAAAAACTCAAAACTTATGAATGCTGGCCATATCTGTCAAAAAGCAGTAAACAACCTTTTTATAACTATAACCCATGTATTGTTATGTGGGTATTGCTATGCGCAGCAGGATCCAGCCCCACAGATTAACGGACCGCGATTATTTGGGGCACGCCCTGATAAAATTTTTATTTACCCGGTCCCGGTTTCCGGTGCTCAGCCCATCCAGATGGAGGCAAAGGGTTTACCGGCAACGGTGCAATTTGACACGCAAACAGGAATAATCACTGGTAAAATTCATACTCCCGGAAACTACCCCATTAAACTCACAGTTAAAAACAAGTTCGGAAAAACTACCCGCGTATTTTCATTGGTTATAGGCGACCGCCTGGCATTAACCCCGCCCATGGGATGGAGCAGCTGGTACAGTTACGGCCGCAACGTAACTCAAAAGCAAATTGAATTGACAGCCAAACTTATGAAAGAAAAAGGCCTGCAGCAATTAGGCTGGACCTTGCTGGAAGTGGATGATCCCTGGGCAAATCAACCGGCCAAAAACAATCCTGTTTGGGCCGAACTTAAAACTCGGCCAGACAATAAAGTTTACCGCTATTATGAAGGCCCGGATAATTTAACAACCCGGCAAGGCGCCCCAAGAGATGGCAGCGGCAACCTTGTGCCCAGTTCTTTCTTCCCCAATCTGAAAGGGATGACCGAAACATTGCACCGCCAGGGTTTTAAAGCGGGTATATATTCATCCCCAGGCCCCTTAACCTGCGGAGGGGCAGCCGGGAGCTATAATCATGAATTGCAGGATGCTAAATTTTGGTCGGACATGGGCTTTGATTACCTGAAATACGATTGGTGCAGCTACGGTGTCTTTGCCAAAGACACTTCCCGTGCCGAGTATATAAAACCTTATAAACTTATGGCCGGCGCTTTACAGCAACAGCAACGCGATATTATTTTTTCCCTGTGCCAATATGGTATGGGTAATGTTTGGGAGTGGGGTAATGAGGCCGGAGGACAGTTGTGGCGAACAGAACAAGATATCCGCGATAATTGGAGCTCTATCCATAACGCGATGAAAAAACTGGCTGACAAGGCGGCTTACGTAAAACCCGGCAATTGGAACGATCCTGATATTTTACAAATCGGCACTATTGGCGGCAATGATGAGGACGGCAAAAAAAGGGCAAACCACCTTAGTGCAGAAGAGCAGAAAACACACTTCAGCATGTGGTGCATGTTGAGCGCCCCACTGCTTATAGGCGCCAACATGGAAGATATTGATGAAGCCACACTCCGGCTGCTCCAAAGCCAGGAAATGATCGCTGTTGATCAGGACGCCTTGGGGAAGGCAGCCAAGAGATTAAAAGTAATGGATAACCAGCTAGAAATTTGGCAAAAACCTATGGAGGATGGATCGTTCATCATCGCATTGCTTAATGCTTCAGATACCACGATCACCTCCAACGTGAATATATTAAACTTTGAATTACCTCACTTGCCTGCTACCATAACCGATCTGTGGGCAAAGCAAACTGCCCACTTTCCGGAAGGGGATATACCTGTCAATATACCATCACATGGTATAGTGATATTAAAATGCAATAACTAAGTAAATGAAGAATATACTACTCATAATAGCCTTAAGCTTTTGCTCTGCAGCTTACGCACAAAATAAAAGCGCTAAAATATCCAATCTGCATTTTGGCATGTTTATTTGCTGGTCGTTAAGTACTTTTTCAGACGAGGAGTGGACGCGTGGAATCACCGATGTGTCCTTTTTTAATCCTACTGATGCTAATACCGATCAATGGTGTAAAGTGGCCAAAGACGCGGGAATGGATTATATTTTATTCCTGACCAAACATCATGACGGCTTTTGTTTGTGGAATACCAAAACTACAAACTGGAAAGTAACCAATAGCCCCTGGAAGAAGGATGTATTGGCTTCCCTAAAAAAATCGTGTGAAAAATATGACCTAAAACTGGCCCTTTACTTTTCAGAAGCCGACTGGACCTGGATCCCTAAAGATTTGAAACCCGAAGATTTTGTGAACAAGGAAAACTATTGGCGAATGGGGCGAAACAGTGAATTGAAAAAGGCGCAATTAAAAGAACTTTGCACGCTATATGGCCCAATAGCTTACTTCTGGTTTGATCATGCGCAATCTGATGGTGGATTAAATCACGAAGCTACCGCTGAATGGATCAAACAATTTCAACCCGATTGTATGGTAGGCTTTAATAATGGCGAAACAGCAGGTGACATCAGACTTGGGGAAATGGGAAAACCTGGCCCGCTTAACAGTGCAGAAGGCGGCGGCCCATACAATAAGGTGATTCATAGAGGCTTCAAGAAGGCTGAATTTACTTATCCCATATTAGGAAAAGAAAGATGGTTTTATACCAGCCCGGCTAATGATACTGTTTGCCGCACTCCTGAAGAAATAATTGAGGATTATAAAGGTGCGATAAAATATGATAATTTTTTCGCCCTGGATGTTGGACCGGGAAGGGATGGCAAATTACGAGACATTGATGTGAAAACACTTACAAAAGTGGGAGAGATGATCAGAAAAATCAAAAAAGGCCAATAAATTATTATCATCAATATGAAAAAGTACTTTGCCATTAACCGCATCATGTATTTATTTCCTTTAACACTGACATTTATGTGTTATACCGGAGCAGCACAAATAAAACCTGCCCTTATTCCCGAACCGGTATCCTTGGTTCAGGGCAAAGGCACATTTGTAATTGATAACCATACTTCCTTGATTATCTCATCAGGCAGTCCCGAGCTTGCCGCTCTGGGCAACCGGTCTAATGAATGGATCAATACGCTGGCGGGCGTCACATTGCCTGTAAAAAACAAAACAACAGCATCCGAGCACTCTATTAGTTTATTGTTGAATCCGGCATTAAACAATCTAGGTAATGACGAAGGCTACGAGCTATCCATTACCGAGCATGAAGTAAAACTGCAGGCACGTAAAACGGCCGGTATATTTTATGGCTTACAAACATTGCGGCAATTGCTTTCTCTTTCAGGCGAAGCCAATAAGCAACAGCATAGTTTACCCGTTGTAGAAATTGTTGATTATCCCCGGTTAAAATGGCGCGGACTGATGCTCGACGTAAGCCGGCATTTCTTTTCAAAAGACTTTGTTAAAAAATACATTGATGATATGGCCCGCTATAAATTCAATGTTTTTCACTGGCATTTAACAGACGACCAGGGATGGCGCATCGAAATAAAATCGCTGCCCCACTTAACGGAAGTGGGCGCCTGGCGCGTACCCAGAACAGGGCAGTGGTGGTCTTATGCTCCGCCTCAAAAAAATGAAAAGGCTACCTATGGTGGGTATTACACGCAGCAGGATATAAAAGAAATTATCGCCTACGCGACCGAAAGACATATAACCATTGTGCCCGAAATTGATGTTCCGGGCCATTCGCTGGCCGCTATAGCATCTTATCCTTATTTGTCGGCAACAGGATACATTTATCAGGTAAATCCCGGAAGTAAATTTTATAATATCGACGATAATACTTTAAATCCGGCAGACGAACGCGTGTATACTTTTTTAGATAAAGTTTTTACAGAAGTAGCCGCTTTGTTTCCGGGAGATTATATCCACATTGGTGGCGATGAATGTACAAAGTACTTCTGGCAGCAGTCGGCCGTGGTGCAGGATTTTATGAAGCAGCAGGGAATAAAAACGGAGCATGAACTGCAAAGCTATTTTATAAAAAGGGTGGAAAAGATCCTGAAGAAAAAGAAGAAAAAATTAATTGGCTGGAATGAAATTCTGGAAGGCGGACTGGCTCCCGAGGCAACAGTGATGAGCTGGCAAGGTATGCAGGGAGGGATGGAGGCTGCTAAACAAGGGCACCAGGTTATTTTTACACCCAGCAGCAATACTTACTTAGATCTTTACCAGGGCGATCCGCAACTGGAGCCCGACACATACGATATGTTGCGCTTGCAAACAGCCTATCAATGGAACCCTGTTCCAGCCGGGATAGACAGTACATTGGTTTTGGGCGCGCAGGGTAATTTATGGTCGGAAGCTGTACCTACCGGGCTGCATGCCGAATATATGACCTGGCCACGGTCGCTGGCATTATCCGAGGTATTTTGGTCGCTACCGGCCAAACAAAGCTGGACTAATTTTCAAAAAAAATTAGAGCCCCAATTTAAAACCCTGGATGCCGCGCAAATCAATTATTCCAAAGCAGCCTTTGATGTACTGGCAACTGCAAAACTCGATGAGCAAAAACAATTATTGGTTTCTCTTAGCACAGACATCGACAACCTGAATATTTACTACACACTTGATAATACCAACCCTGATACATCGAGCATCCGTTATACCGGCACTCCGGTAGCTATTCCCAAAGGGATCTACCAAATCAGAGCACAAACATTTAAAGGAAATGCAGCCGCAGGAAAATTATTGATCGTTCCGCGTGAGGAATTAGAGAAAAGGGCAAAGTAATGAATCAGCGGGTTTTCAAAAATGCAATTAAATAAAATGAAACATATATTATCCATAATGGCCATAGGCTTTTGCTCTACGGTTTACGCGCAAAATTACACAACCATTAGTCCAACGGATTCCCAACAGGAAATTGTAAATAAAGCCGCGCACATTACGCCTTCGCCACGGCAATTACGCTGGCAGCAGTTGGAGTTCACCGCGTTCTTACATTTCGGCATGAACACTTTTACCAACCGGGAATGGGGCGATGGTAAAGAAGATACCAAACTATTTAACCCAACTCAGTTAGATGCCGCCCAATGGGTACGTACCTGCAAACAGGCCGGAATAAAACAGGTGATCATTACAGCCAAACACCATGATGGCTTTTGCCTTTGGCCGAGTAAATACACAGAACATTCTGTAAAAAACAGCCCCTGGAAAAACGGGCAGGGAGATGTAGTAAAAGAGGTAGCCGACGCTTGCCATCAGCAAGGTGTTGGTTTTGGTATTTACCTTTCCCCATGGGACAGAAACAATCCCGATTATGGCGATACCGAAAAGTACAATGCTTATTTCATGAACCAACTGACCGAATTACTGAGCAATTATGGCCGGGTTGATGAGGTTTGGTTCGACGGGGCTAACGGCGAAGGTCCAAACGGTAAAAAGCCAGTATACCATTTCGATGCCTGGTACAGTTTGATCCGCAAGTTACAGCCCAATGCCGTAATAGCCATTATGGGGCCGGATGTGCGCTGGGTAGGTACCGAAAGCGGTTACGGCCGTTTATCTGAATGGAGTGTTATACCCGTCGATCAGCAAAACAATACGGGTACCGAGAAAGATTCGCAAAAAGACATTGCCTTTAAACCCAAAGGGGATATGACCGGAAGTGATCTTGGAAATCGCGAAAAAATAAGCAAAGCAAAAGCGCTGGTATGGTATCCTGCCGAAACAGATGTATCCATCAGACCGGGATGGTTTTATCATGAAGCGGAAGATAATCAAGTAAAATCGCCGGAAAAGCTGCTGGATATCTATTATAGTTCTGTAGGTCGCAATTCTGTTTTGCTACTTAATATCCCACCGGATACAAAAGGCTTAATCAATGAGCATGATCAAAAAAATCTGATGGCATGGAAAAACATCATAGATCAAACTTTTAAAACCAACTTATTGAAAGGGGCGAAGATCAGCTCAGTAAATGGCATCAATACCAAAGCCTTATTAAACAGCAATCTCCAAAACTACTGGACCACAAAAAGCAAAGACAGCACGGCGGTTATCGAATTCAACCTGCCCAAACCGCAAACATTTGATGTATTGAGTTTGCAGGAAAATATCACCATTGGTCAGCGTATTGAAAAATTCAACCTGGAATATTTTAACGGAACAAACTGGGAGCAAATAGCCGAAGGCACTACGGTTGGCCAAAAGGTTGATTCGTTTTAAACCGGTTACCGCTCAAAAGGTGAGGCTAAACATTACATCGTCCAGACTAAACCCAACGTTGACAGCCGTGGGATTATATAAACAATTTACCGGGTATTAAAATCGCAAACTTTAATACACAAACATCAAATAACCCATCTGGCCGATAATAGATTAGTATTTGTAATCAAGTAATCTGCGATAATCGGACGGATGGGTATTCAGGTTTACTAAAAGGCAATAATTCCAAACAACCGTTTGCGTGATGATAGAATAGACAAATTCTATCTTTTTAAAATATATTCACTCCACTAATATCAAATACCCATCCGACATAAAAAAACGGATAATCCTGTTTTAATTTTATTATGAAAAAAAATCTCTTTTTATTTTTCCTGATCCTAATCGGACGGACGGCGTTTGCTCAACAAGCCACCAAAGTAACTATCGTACCCAAACCTGCTTTTGTAGAAAAGGGTGTTGGCCTGTTTGTTATTGACCAGTATACCAGTGTCGTAGCCAAAGAACCCGATGCTCAAAAAGTGGCGGCAATTTTCAATTATTTTTTAAAAAAGCAATACGGCTTTACCTTAAGGACCAATAATGTAGCACTTGCAAATACTATTGTTTTAAATACTTCATCGCCTGCAAAATCATCAAATGAGAGTTACCAGCTTAAAGTGACCAATAAGGGCGTTAATATCCAGGGAAGCCGCGCCGGTGTGTTTTATGGAGCTCAGTCCTTATTACAGCTTATTCAGCAAAAAGGTAAGCAATTATTTGTGCCCGTGGTGAACATTAATGATGAGCCCAATTTTGCCTATCGCGGATTGATGCTGGATGTTGGCCGGCACTTTTTTGACACCAACGAGATCAAAAAGATCCTGGATGTGATGGCTTCGTTAAAGCTCAACACGCTGCACTGGCATTTAACAGACGACCAGGGCTGGCGCTTGGAAATAAAAAAATATCCAAAACTAACTGCCATCAGTGCCTGGCGCGATTCGACCATTATTGGTCAATATTATGATTTCAAGCCATTTGTTTACGATGGTAAAAAAAGCGGTGGCTTTTATACCCAGGAGCAGGCTCGCGAGGTGGTAAAATATGCCGCCGAAAGAAATATTGAAGTGATACCCGAAATTGAAATGCCCGGTCACAGTACCGCCGTATTGGCCGCCTATCCCGAATTAGGTAATGGAACAGGCCCATACAAAGTACCCGGCTATTGGGGTGTACATCATACTATTTACAATCCAGGTGAACCGACGTTTCAGTTTTTACAGGATGTTTTAACCGAGGTGATGACCATTTTCCCGAGCAAGTACATCCACATTGGCGGTGATGAAGTTCCGAAGGATGAATGGAAAAGTTCAGCCCTGGCGCAAAAGATCATCCATGAAAATAATCTGAAAGACGAACACGAGCTGCAAAGCTGGTTTATAAACCGCATAGAAAAGTTTTTAAACAAAAACGGCAAAAACCTGATTGGCTGGGATGAAATTTTGGAAGGCGGGCTAACACCCAACGCAACCGTAATGAGTTGGAGAGGCGAAGCAGGTGGCATACAGGCAGCCAAAGAAGGGCATAATGTGATCATGTCGCCCAATAGTAACATGTATGTAGATCATGCCCAGGCCAAAGACGGTAAAACAGAGCCCCTGAATATCGGAGGCTTTTTACCCTTAGATGTGGTTTATAATTATAATCCACGGCCAACAGCATTAAGCACCGATCAGCAGAAACATATTTTAGGCGTGCAGGCCAATATGTGGACAGAGTATGTAGCCACCAACAATAAATTAGAATACATGTTGTTTCCGCGTGTTATCGCACTGGCAGAAGTTGGCTGGACCAAAACTGATAACAAAAATTATGAAGATTTTACCAGCCAGAGGTTACCGGTAATATTAGAATCTATAGAACGATCAGGCGTCAATTATCGCATCCCGGAAGCCAATGTGGTGATCACCGATGACGCGGCAACCAAAAGAAAAAGAATAACTATTACCTCTTTTGTTGCGGACAGCAAAATATACTATACCATAGACGGGCACAAGGCCGATAACACTGCCGATCTGTATACAGGCCCGATATTGTCGCCCCTGACCAATGGCAGGCCTTTAACTTTAAGGTACATCATAGTTACCCGCGAAAATAAAACGAGTAATGAATTTAGTGTTGATATTAAATAGTACCGCCACTCACAGATTAATTACACAAACCAAAAGCCTCCAGCGAAAACTGGGGGCTTTATAGCACCTTTAGCTGGCCGAAGTCCCGGTTGCTTATCAAAAACTCACTTCTTCCTTCTCGGTTGGCTGCCCTTTCCCTGTAGCAATCAAACTATTTAAACTATGATTGATATAACCGCACCAAGCGCTGGAGCAAGCACCATAACATTCATATTGGGGGGTTAAACCCACGTGTGTAAAACGCACCTCCGTTTTGCTGCCATATTCGGTAATTTCAAAAACAATCTGGGTACCAGTCCACTCGTTTTTGTCTTTCACAAAATTGAGTTTGCTATCGGTAACAAACCAAACAACTTTTTTGCCGGGGATCACCTCTATTAATTTTTGCTTTGAATAATGTACCTCCCCGAAGTGTACTTCAAATTCATCATTTAACTTTTCTGAACCACCTTGCATGCTTTCTGTCCACCATCCTCGCACATTATTGATAGCATCAAAAACTACCTCCGGGGATTGATCAACCGTAAAAACGATGGTGTAACTCTGATCTCTCATTTTTTTGCCCTTTCTCTTTATTTTATAACTCCGCCCTCATTTCCTGAGCTTTTTTAACAGACTCTTCTATCGGGTTGGGCTGGCCTTCGCCTTTGGTAATAAGGTCATACAAACTTTTGGTAATGTATGTACCCCAAGCGTTAAAACAAATATCGTAACACTCATATGCTGGTACAAGTCCAACATGTGTAAACTGAACCTCTGTTTTATCGTCTTTACTGGTAATTTCAAATACAACGTCTGTATCCACCCATTCAGTCTGGTCTTTAATAAAATTAAAATGATTCTGTAGCACATGCCAAACTACTTTTTTGCCGGGTATCAGTTCGGTGATCTGGAATGTACAAGTATGTACATCCTGGTAGTGGTAATAAAATACGGCGCCCAATTTATCGGTATCACCTTTAGTTTCTTTTGACCACCATCCGCGAACATTATTAATAGCATCAAAAGCTTGTGTTGGAGTTTGATCTACCAGGATGGTAGCTGTGAAATTTTGATTTTCCATGATTTCTATTGATTTATTTTTTATTGGTTCTTTCATTAAGGAGGGCCTCTAAGTTTTTCAATTTGCTGCCCCAGAACTCGTCGAAATACGCTAACCATTGGTGCAATTCGTTAAAGCCCTCCTGTTTCAGTATACAGTGTCTTTCCCGGCCTATGTCCTGTATCGAAATAAAGCCTGCATTGTACAACACTTTAATATGCTTGGATACGGCAGGTCGGCTCATATCAAAATTGTCGGCCAGAGCATTAATGGTTAAGCTATCTTTCGAGAGCAGGTATAACATTTGTCTCCGGCTTGGGTCGGCAATTACCTGGAATGCATCAAGCCTGTGTTGTTCCATTTGCTGTATTGTTGATTATTTTCAAAAGTTTTTGGATAAGCTCCAACCAGCCTTTTTCCATCGAGTTGAACATAGACAGGAAGTTATTTGCTCCCTCGAAACCACGATGTATCAGCAAAAGGTCGGTGCCGTTATCTTTTTCGGTTAATGTCCAGTTCACTACCGAGCGGGTCATCGATCCATCGCCCGGTCCGAAATCCCAGGAATAGGAAAGCTTTTTGAACGGAACGATCTCCAAAACTTTGCAGTAAAAAATGCCGTCGAAATCCATATCGGGCATGGGGCTGGCATGAAAATTAAATTCATGCCCTATGGTGGGCTCAAAATCGTTTTTCATGAGCCATTGAGCAATTAACTCGGGTTTGGTGAGGTACTCCCAAACCACCTCTGGCGGATTAGGATAAAAAAATTGATGTTGAATGATCTTTGCCATAATGCGTAACTTTTAAGTTACTCAAATGTATATGTAACTTCTGGGTTACGCAAATTTATTTTCACTTTTTTTAAAACCTTATTTTTTTTTGACAAAAGGAGCTAATGCCTCTCATCTTCAAGGAATAGTGCAGCAGGTAAAGTGAGAGGATAAGTGGGAGTGCCGAAGCCGGTCAGGAAGTGTATGCCCTTATTGTATACAAACACTCCCTAACCATGCGATCAGCGAAAATATAATTAGACCGCCAAGTGCCGCGAGACTTCCGGTGACGAGGAGGTTAGGATTATTGTTTGATGCACAGTGTTCCGAAAACCCTGTAGTAGGATACTGTTGTTTAAATTTATTTTTCACGAAACGTGTAATTAGGACATGCTTCCTTATAATTCCGATTTGTTGACATTTTTAACAGCACAATTTAAAGTAGCAAGTGTTAACCTGCTACTCTTTTATATTATTGACCTGGTTACAACCAGGTATTTTTGTGTTGAAAGGTTTTTATTTGAAAAACGTTGAAAGATCATTTATATCGTAACCTTGTCCTACCTTAGTCCCATCTAACAGAAAAGGTGAAATTGAAAGTAATTGACTGGTTCCCTTTTTAAAATTAACGGAAGGTATGAATACTTGATAAGGATTAGATTGGGCCTCCTCTGTAACATTTTCCAGACTGGTATAAGGTAAATCTTCCGTGCCGGCTTTATAAACCAAGAAGTAATAAGCGTGATCTGGTTTTAAAGGCGTCAATTCTATAAAATCACCAAAAGCCCCGGTAATATTTGTAATCGTTGTTAAAGGTACAATATCATAGGTAATTTCGTCAACGTCCAATAATGCGAGATCTACCGGGCCACCGTAAAAATCTTTGAAGGTTGTACTGAACCGGAACCGGAAACCCATGTTATCAGGATTACTTACGGGTGTAACCGTCACATTATCAGAGAGTGTTGTGCCATCATAAAAAAACTTTTTTAGCTGATTAAAAGGCTTAGCGGCAATTTCAAACTCTTTGACCACTTTACCATCCGTTTTTTTACGCAACTGTATCTTGTCGCCAGGGTTAAAAAGCCCCCCCGAAAACGCGTCTTTTTTAGCTGGCAGCTCACCCAATACTTTATTATTGAATATCACCTCCAGGGTATCCGTCGACAGCACCAAGCCTTTTATATTAAAGCTTACAGGGCTCGCAGTCTTTTCCGGGTTTAATAATTGTTCTTTTTTACAAGCCGACAATAAAAGCGGAAAAAGAAAAATGATGTGCCTTAATTTAATCATATAATTATAATATAAGTTTTACAAAACAACGTTTTAGAACGTAAATTTAGCCCATGAGGCAATAGCCCAGGCCGGTGCAGTAGCAGGCAAAGCTGCAGTTCCCCAGGCTGTTATAGCACCTTTTGTTACACCTAAACCGGTAGCGAAATTAACCACGCCCGAATTATAGAATGGCTGGCTCATGCCCCATTTATCAGCAGCAGCTGAGGTTGAAGTAATCAAACCTGAAGATACAAATGCGCCGGTACCCAACACTGAAGTTGCCGCAGTAAAGCCATGAACAGAAACTTTTGTTAATGTTGACAATGAAGCATCTGCATCAACATCAGATACAATACCCGAAGGGTAACCGGTAAATAATGAGTTATTGATGGTAAATTCGGCACCACGGCGGTTACGGAAAGCCCACTTAAATCCAGGAGAAGTAATGGATGGTGTTAACGTCGCTGTCTGAGTACCCACTACATCGAAATTTGATAATGTAGGGTGAGTTTTTGGCGCTAAACTAAAAGTCGCATCTTCAGCAGGATAATTATTGTCAGATTCAATACCATTTGAATCAGATACGAAGCTCGAACCTGCATAACTGTGAGTTGAATAAGCGTCTGCTGCCGCGATGGCATATTGGATAGTACCGGTATAGCCATTGATAAAATCAAACTGATCGTCGGCATTTGCAAATGAGATCAGGTATTTAGGGCTTACTGTACCACCGAAGAACTCAAATCCGTCATCCAGTCCGTATGATGCCTGTATATGATCTATCACAGTACCATTGCCTACGCCACCGAATGTTAAAGCATTTACTGCAACATTTGTCGTTAACACAAACCCCGCAAATTCAATACGTACAAACTGCATTGCACCACTATTATCAGCGTCATCGGTACCCCCGTAATAAAATTTAGGATCATTGGTCAAACCTTCAATTAATTTACCACCAACGTTAACTCTTGCTTTACCTAAAAGGATAACACCTCCAAAATCACCAGGCCGCCCGGTGGTGCTGTTATTACCATCTAACAAGTAACGGCTGGTGAAAACAATAGGACTTGTTGCAGTACCTACAGCATTAATTTTACCACCCTGGGCAATTACCAATACACCATTTTGAGCATTTGGATTATTTACAGTAGCTTTAATGAAAGTACCCGCGTTAATGGTTAGCGTAGCACCACTTCTAATTGTAACAATGCCGCTCAGTTCCCAAACATGACCGGCATCCCAGGTAGTGTTGGTGGTAATATCGCCACTTACGGTAGTTACCGGTAATGATGTAACTGAGGAGGGGTAGTCGGTAGCTGATATGCTGCGATTATCAAACGAAGCGTCATTCTTAGCTTCCTTTTTACAGGCCATTACCAAACAAAGCCCTGCGGCCAGAAATATGTGTTTAAGTTTTACCATATGATAAGAATTACACATGTTTATGAATAAACCGGAGCATCAAATGATGCCCCGGTTTATAGTTAATAGTTAACCTAAATTCTTAGAAAGTAAATTTAGTCCATGAAGAAATAGCCCATGCAGATGCAGAAGCTGAAGTTACAGCGCCTCTTGTTACACCTAAACCGGTAGCGAAATTAACCGCACCTGAATTATAGAACGGTTGGCTCATACCCCAGGTAGGAGCAGCAGCTGCAGTTGAGGTAGTTAAACCTGAAGATACAAATGCGCCAGTACCCAATACTGAAGTTGCAGCAGTAAAGCCATGAACAGAAACGTTAGTTAATGATACCAATGAAGCGTTTGCATCAACATCAGCTACAATGCCTGAAGGGTAACCGGTGACCAGTGAGTTGCTTAATGAAGCCTCAGCACCGCGACGGTTGCGGAAAGCCCATTTAAGACCAGGAGCAGTAATAGCCGGTGATAAAGTTGCAGCAGAAGTACCTATGATACTGAAATTTGATAGTGTTGGATGAGTTTTAGGTAATTTGCTGAAAGTTGCATCTTCTGCAGGTGCATTATTGTCAGACTCAATACCATTTGAATCGCTGGCAGTGCCGCTGGCGCTGTGAGTTGAATAAGCATCAACTACACCAATAGCGAATTGGATGTTACCGGTAAAGCCATTATCAAAATCAAACTGATCATCGTCATTTGCAAATGAGATCAGGTATTTAGGGCTTACTTTACCACCAAAAAACTCAAATCCGTCATCAAGGCCATAAGATGCCTGTACGTGATCGATAGTAGTACCGCTACCTACACCACCTAAAGTTAAAGAGTTTACTTCAACATTTGGAGCTAATACATAACCAGCAAATTCGATACGAACAAACTGTAATGTACCGCTGTTATCAGCATCATTGGTACCACCATAGTGAAATTTAGGATCATCAGCCAAACCTTCAATTAATTTATCACCTACGTTAATTACAGCGTTACCTAAAAGGATAACACCGCCAAAATCGCCAGGTTTTCCAACAGTAGCGTTATTACCATCTAACAGGTAACGGCTGGTGAAAACGATAGGGCTTGTTGCAGTACCTACAGCATTAATTTTACCACCTTTGGCAATTACCAATACACCATTTTGAACACCTGCAGTATTTACAGTTGATTTGATGAAGGTACCCGCATTGATAGTTAGGGTAGCGCCGCTTCTTACGGTAACAACACCGCTGATCTCCCAAACATGAGCAGCATCCCAGGTAGTATTAGTGGTAATATCTCCACTAACAGTAGTTACCGGTAATGATGTAACCGAAGATGGGTAATCGGTAGCAGCAGTGCTGCGGTTATCAAACGAAGGGCTATCATTGGCTCCTTTTTTGCAAGATGTTACTAAAAGTCCGGCAGCCAAGCATAGGGCCACTAAAGATAATTTTTTCATTTTTTTACTTTTTTGTTTTTCAGAGAGGTAGTTAATTTTTAACCCCCATTTATTCGGTTTATTTGGAACTTTCTGTAATTCAGAATAATAGTATCTCAATTTTTTCAAGATCAAAAGAGAAGCTATTTTCAGACTTACTTTTTTTATTATCTTTACGGCTGAACATAATTCACCTGTATCGATCTTCTGGTCTAAACCCTCGGCTTAGTAACAGGCATCCTTTCGGGGATTTTTATATTACTCTCAGGTTTGTCCTGGTTGTGCCGTTAGCGCGCATGCTATTCGGTTTTTTAAACGAAGGGTTGTTGAACACCCTTCGTTTTATTTTTATGGCACAGCAGGATCTTATTTTTCCTCCATTTTTTTAATTGTTTAACCATTATATATCTACATACATGATGTATTCTCGTTATTAAAAATTATAAGTAAGCGATGTACTGTAGGTACGCCCGAACCGCTGTTGAAACATCACCTGGTCGCCTTTGTCGTAATTATTAGTAAATCCGGGTTTCAGGACATTCTCAGAATTTACTTCATAACTGGCTGTGTTACGGTAAATGGTGGATATATTATTAGTAAGGTTAGCCATGTTGAATTTCACTTCCATCTTATTTTTTAGGAAGCGGTAACTAATTTGAATATCCAGCTGATCCCTTGGTTTTTCATATTCAATGAAGGAGGGGATATCACTAACGATGTAAGTTTTACGTCCCGATTTATTATAAGCTGCGTTAAAACCCAAATGATTACTGATGTACTGTAAACCCACATTATACAGGTAAGGCGACTGCCCATACAGGGATCTTTTTTGTTGAGTGGGAACTTGTATGTATGGCTTGCCGCCTCCAGGGTCTACGGTATAGGTACTTTGTACTGTTGACTTTTGCAGGGTAAGGTTACCATAGGCTGTTATATTTTTCAGGATTCCTTCATCAGCTATAAAGCCGAAGTTTTTACGCAATTCAAATTCGAGGCCATAAACTTTCGCCCAATCAGCATTTTGGAGGTAATAATTAGGGTTACCATTCACCCTTATAGCGTTCAATTCTACAGGTTTATCAAAACGTTTATAAAAGCCCCCTATAGATATAATTTCGCCCAGGCCCGGGAACCATTCCGTTTTAAGATCATAGCTATTGATACGGGTGCTATATAACCCTTTATTGCCATATAAAGCATCCAATGTGGGACTATACCTCAAAAATGGGTTATTATCCATTAACTCGGGTCTTACCACACTGCTGGAAACAGCTCCCCTGATATTCAGGGACTGTATCGGGCTGTAGGTTAAATTAGCCGAAGGGAGCCATTGCCAGCGCTTATCGGGTTTTATCGAAAATATATTCTCTGCACCTCCTTTAATAATTGCTCCCTGTTTAATTTCGGTATATTTGTAATACTCGGTCCTTAAACCCCAAACCAATCTGAGTTTATCAAATATCCGGTTATCCAGCATCACATAGCCCGCATGTATTTGGCTTTTCCCTTTGTAACTATCTATAAAAGAAGGATCTATTGCGTATATATATTTATCATAGGCAATATTTGCAGGGTTGATCATTTGCCCTATAGATTTATACCCTAAGCTATCAGAAACCTTATCGGTAGTTGCCAATGCAGCGATCTGCCAGTCAAATTCCGCATTTTTGTGATTGCCGAAGTAACCAGCTTTTACACTACTTCGGATACCTGCAAATGTAAATGGCAGTGTACCCGAAAGATTCCATGAATAGTGGGTTTCTTTATTAGAAGCGTGCTGACGCGAGGTTACTTGAATTCTTGGTTCTGTAATTTTGCTGCCAAAATAAAAATACTGGTAGTTATCACCTATTAAAACAGGTGCAATCGAGGCAATACCCGCGTCTTTCTCCTCCCTGTTTACCGAAGTTCTGGCAGCATCCCATTCAATTTTTACCTTTCCTAACTGGTGCTGTCCGTTTAATTTGTTTTGCAACAAGGTGGTATAAGTTGGATCATCCGCCTCCATAATCCGGTTAGGTGTGTGGAGAGGAATGTAACTACCCCCATTATCAAGGTCGTATCCGGTTATTCTTGTTAATGTGTTATCATATACATGCGTATAGGTATTGCGAAAGCCGAACCGGTTTTTACCCAATTGCAAACCCACATTTAACAATGCCCCTAAAGTAGTGTTAAATGCGTAGGACGCGCCTGTATTTAAATCGGGGCGATCAATGTACCAGCCAGACGATCCTCCCCTGGATTGATCATCTATAACATTAATATTTTGTGTGTTACGATAAGTTATGGCAGCGGTAAAACCCAGCTTATTGTTTTTGGTAGTGTCCAGCGTTAATAAACGACCAATGGAAAACTGGTAGTTTTGTGAGGGGGCCGTTTTATATTTATACATGGTAAAGTTGTCGTTCGTAAACCTTTTACTTTGATCAACTGCCTTTTTTTGATAATCGGCATCAGAAAGCGCTCTGTTAGGATCGGTAGTTCTGTTGGTGTGAACCAGCCCGGTAGGAAAATCTCTTCTGCCGTCGTCAAAACCGAAATAATCATATTTTCCGCGCTTGTGGCTCAGGAAATCTTTACCGGTGCTTTGGTCATTGTATGCCGCACCGGCAGTAAAACTTATAAAATTTTCATTTGGGATATCCTTGGTATTAATCTGGATAAGTCCGCCACCAAAACTGGCATTCATATCGGGTGTAATGGTTTTACTTACCACTACATTATCTACCAACCCTGCGGGGATCATATCAAAGGAAAAGTTACGGCTCTGGGCTTCGGTACTTGGCAGTACAGTTCCGTCCATCATGGCGGTATTATAGCGTTCGCCAATGCCCCTAACCAGTACAAACTTATTATCAATGGTACTTACCCCGCTGATCCGTTTTAAGCTTTCGCCAATATTTTTATCCGGTGTGCGGGCAAGCTGCTCTGCACTGATACCGTTACTAATTTCCGAAGCGTTTTTTTGCCGTACAAGCAATCCATCAACCGATGCCTTGCGGTAGCTGGCCGTAACAACCACTTCTTTTAAGGCCGAGCTCGCTGGTTTTAATGCAATGTTTAAAGGTGTATTTTTATCCTCTGTTACCACAACTCCGTTAATCCGCGTAGTTTGGTAAGAGATATAAGTAATCTCCAGCGTATAAGTACCCGGGGCTACACTTAATATGTATCCGCCATCTACGCTTGTTTGTGTCCCATTACCGGTTTCAATTATTCTTACAGATGCACCAGGAAGAGTTTCTCCCTTTTCGTCCAATACCTTCCCGCTTATATTACCGGGTTTGACGGGTGCGGGTAACTTATATAAAAGCACAGTATGCTCATCGGCAAATTTGAACCCAACGTGAGTTCCGGCCAGCATTTGCTTTAATACCTGGGTTAGGGTCTCGTCTTTTACATCAATATTAATACGGCTGCCTTCATTGAAAATAGACTTATTATAATTGATCACGCAACCTGCTTTATTTTCCAATACAGTAAGCCCCTCTGGAATACTTACTGCCACTAATTTCAGGTTGATGGTGCCGGGAGCTTTTAATTGTTTTAAAGCTGAGCCAAATAAGTTGCCGGAAACATGGCTAAATAAAAAGAATATAAACAGGATTGCCCTGCAGTTAAATCTTGAAAAATGTTTAATTACTTTTTTGTAAAAGCTTATATTCATAAGTTTACTACGATTTTTAATTTTCACGAGTTAAAAACTATTTCTTTGAAACCGTTCTGTTGACGCAGGGCGGTTTCTTTATTTTAATTACTATTTCTTTATATAAGCTTTCGCATACGGATCTTAGCCGTGCTATATTTTCATTCACAAGCCTCCCCCCATAAGACTATTTTTGTTTTGTCGCCGCTAACTTTATACTTGATATGCCCGCTGCTCATAATTTTCAGCTGTTGCATTACCTCGTTAATATTTATGTCTGAAAAAGTGGCATTAAACCGGCATGTTTTTAGTTTAGCACTTTTCACTTCAAAATGAACATTGTAGTAGCGTTCAAGCTTAACCAGCATCGATCCTAAATTTTCATCGTGAAATACAAACCGGTTATTTGTCCAGCTATCCGCTTCGCTGATATGTCCAACATTAATTCTGAATTTTCCATTATCCTTGTCATAGGCTATTTTCATACCCGCTGTTAAAAGAGAAAGCATCTTACGGGCGCCCGGGCTTTTTTCGGTTACACCTACCTTACCAGTCCTTACAGATACGGTAAAAATTTTATCTTCCGGGTAGGCGTAAATATTAAATGAAGTACCCAGAACCTGTGTTTCCATCTTTCCAGACCGGATAATAAAAGGGCTTGCAGCATCATGCTTTACTTCAAAAAAGGCTTCACCCTCGAGAGAAACGCTTCTGATTTTTCCTTTTTCAAAATGCTCTGGCCAGGAGATTTTGCTGCGGCTGCCCAGGTAAACAACCGAGCTATCGGGCAGCAGCATTTTTACTTTTTCGCCACTTGCTGTTATTTTAGTAATAACAGCAAGTGATTTTACCATATCCAGCTGTTTTTTCTGGCTGGCTTTATATACAAAAACTGCGGAGCAGATCATCACCAATGAAGCCGCATACTTCAGCAATTGATATCGCTGTATCGTTTTTTGTTTTTTGTGGTCAATTTTGGCCCATAACTGCTCCAGTCCTTCATTCGCCTCAGCAGAGTTATCCCGCATCACAGGTTCTTGTTCCCACGTTTCGCTCATGAGATCAGACAGTTCCTGTTCAGCATTTTTGTTGTTATTTAAGTAGTGAAACAAAATGGCATTCTGGCGGGTGTTCGTTTTGCCCTCCAGGTACATTTTAAATAATCTTCTGATTTCCTCTTGATGCTTCACCTTTATGATTCCAATATTTTTTAATGACTTATATATGTATATAAGATCGGGAAGCGATCAACAGCTATTCGTCATATCGTTGTTTTTTTTAAATACGCGACAATGGACTCATAATCAGAACGATAATTTTATTTTTTATTACCAAAAACTCAACAACAGCAACCGACGGGATACTTCTTATTGCATAAAAAAATAATTGCCCTCCCGGGCAAGTGATACACTAAATAATAAGCTTAAGAAATAGCGGGAAGGGAAACTAGCCTATCTCCGGAAGATACATCAGCATCAATAACACAAAAGGAAGTACGGTATCAGGAGATAGATAACGGATCCGGGTACGGATATGCGTTAAGGATTTCTTTATGTGGTTGTTTACCGTATTTTTTGAAAGCCCCATTTGCCTGGAAATGTCTTCATGTGAGCAACCATCTTCCCGGCTCAATAAAAAAGCCACTTTAGCTTGCGGAGAAAGTGTTTCAATAGCAGTCATGGCTATCTGGCGGCACTCTGTAAAATCCATATAACTTTCTGTGGAATTAAAGGCGGGCTCTTCTGTGTTTGCCGTTCGGTAAACAGACATTCTGGCCTGCTTTTTTAACGCGTCTAAAAAATTGCTGCGAACCATGCTAAACAGGTACGCCTCAAAATTTTTTTCGGGATTAATTTTCATCCTGTTTTCCCATAAACGAACAAATACGTCCTGGGTTAGTTCATTAGCCTCTTCGGCACATCGTACAAAACGATAGGCAAAGCTATATACTTTTCTTCTGTATAATTTATAAATTTCACCGAAAGCATCGGTATCCCCGGCTTGGATAAGGAACAAAAGTTCCTTGGTTGATAAGTTGTCCAAATGTTTCATACGGCAGGAGGTTAAGCATTGCAAGTTAAGCGGGTAGTTTGAAGTTAATGTTAACTGTAAGAGAAGCTTTGCCGGTTTACCTGTGAGTAATCACGGTACTTGCAGATGTGATTGATAAACGGGAGTCGGCCAGAATTACCCCGGCGGCTAAACCTGTATTACCCGGTTTTTTTTGTTGAAGAACGCCCAATGTATTATTACCGGAAATTCGATTGAGAGCGGCCTTAACCAAAGGGTCTTCCCAGGTACCAAATGGCTGCAAAGGGAGATCATTCAATTCCGTGACTCTGATGTCAGGATCTATACCAGAGTCATAGCCTCCGTTTCCCGTAGCATTAAACAATTTGTAAACAATTGGGTGCATTTCCCATTCTACCAGTTTGGGAACCCTGGCATCAGAAATTTTAAAGGAAGCCTCGTCTTTACCCCTCGTTTTTTCGCCTACCAGCACAACCTGTATATATGGTCTTAAATTATTGATCATCACCTCCGAAGCCGAGGCGGTTGCACCTGTTCCTAAAATAAATACCCGTTTTAGATTTAGGTTGGCCTGTAAAAGTGTATTAAAATTTAAAGTATGATCAAAGGTGGCCGCGCTGCCTAAAGACTCGGTTCGCGTTCCACCGTTTTTATTCCCTTTATAAGTAATAAAGGGGGTGTTATAGTTGATCCCGGATGCAATCATAGTGCAAAGCCCAGCCGCTTCGGCAACCTGCCCGCCTGAATTATAGCGAAGGTCAAGAATAAGCTCCGTTACACCGGCACTTTTAAGTCCTATGAAAGTATTATAAAGTGAGGCCGCTAATCCAGTACTAAAATCATATACATAAAGATAGGCGATTTTGGAGCCACCATTATCAACCATATTACTTACGGCAGGCTGTTCAAAAGTAAAGCCAGCGGTTAACTCCGCAGAGCCTGTATCTTTTAACTCATTTCCGCTTATTCCGGCCAGCGTGAGGGTAGCCCGGGTACCTGAAAGCAGTTCCTGTTGTAAAGCGATGGCATTTTCCTGGGTTATCGCTTTGCCGTTAATTTTACTGATATAATCACCTCGTTTCAGGCCGGATCTGGAAGCGGGGGAGTCGTTTAAAACCAGTTTCACCACGCCAAAAACTAAACCTGTGTTTTTTTCTTTGATGGTGGTATAATCAAACCCGTATTGACTTTTGTTGCTGGGGCTAACTGTGGATGGGTCATTGGGTAACAAAATGTATGAAAACCGGTCACTGGAATTTCGTATGGCCGAAAAAAAATCAAGCGGAGGTCTATTAAGAGCCGGTTTGGAGGGCAGGCCATCGCTCCAGTAATAATAACGTTTCAGGCTATCAAGCATCCAGCTGTTTATATTTTCATTGCTTCCGGTGGGGTAGTTGGGCTTATTATTATCTTTTTTACAGGAGCTTTGTAAAATAAGTACAGATACCAGACAAATCAGGACATAACGACTTTGTTTATAAAAGTTAAGGAATGGCTGCATAATACTCTTAAAGTATATTTGTCTATCCGCAAATATACTTTGCCACTGTTAATAGAGAATTAACTTTCAAGTAGCTCCAGTGTTAAGTTATATATAAAAAGTTTGTGTTGCCATATGACTTGTGATCACCGAAAACAATAATGATGTTAAACGGCTAGTCACAGTTAAACCCATTATTTATATGAAGCCAAGAGTTGAACTTGCAAGTGACAATCACAGAATACCGTGATTTCTATAAGCAAAAAAGGATAATTTTAAAGATATCTTAAACCAGTATAGCTTAAACTGATACACTATATTATCAAAATCCATTTTTAAATTAAACCCGATGAAGATTACGCCGCGACCATCTTATATTTTTCAACTGGCTTCAAAAATGCAACTCAAAGCTTAACATATAAATGCTTACTTATAAAAAAACTCAGCAGATATGTCCGCTGAGTTTCATGTAGTATGCTGTCAGATGTTTCAGACTATTAAGCGTAAACAACGCCTAACGTAATGGGCACATTCAATGCTTTTGAGACAATACAATGTGTTTTTGCTCCTTCAGCAATTTCAGTAAATGTTGCTTCATCTACACCTTCAATTACACTTGCCTGTAAATCCAAATGAATACCAGTAATGCTTAACGCCTGCATATCAAGATCAACTGTTGCTGTAGTAAAAATGTCGCCTGCTGTGATGTTGTGATGTGCTAATGTTGCGCTAAGGGCCATCGAAAAACAGCCTGCATGTGCCGCGGCTATCAATTCTTCCGGATTAGTGCCGATGCGATCGGCAAAGCGGGTTTTGAATGAATATTGAGTTTGATTAAGCACGGTGCTTTGTGTGCTGATTTCTCCTTTGCCTTCTTGTAAGGTACCGTTCCATTGTGCTTTTGCTATACGTTTCATGATTTTTTTATGAGTTAAAAATTATTGTTTGATGTTTATTGGTTGTTATTTACCTGGCAATTCGGCAGCTAAAAAAGCATTGGCTTCTTTCACAAAATCCTGGCTGTATTGAAAAAGGGCACCATGACCTGAATCACTCCATAGAATGAGTTTTGAATTAATCAGGTATTGTGATAATGTGAACGAGTTGACAGACGGCACAATTAAATCGTTGGTGCCGTTCACAATCAAAACAGGCTGTTTAATATTGCGCAGTTGTTGGTATTCCGGATCTTTTTCATAGCCGAAGGTAATGATAGCTGTTGCCTGCGCATTTACCGTTGCTCCGGCTGTAGGGGTATCGCGGTTCTCTTTCCTTAATTGTAAACGTTCCAGGAACTGCTCGCCGGCCTCCACACCGTTATTTGTTTTGGTGAAAAATACATTTCGCAGAACCTTTACAGGGCCGTCTGACATACCCGCGGTTACAACGTTCACAATTTCGGTTATCCCTTCACTACCTTTCGGACCGGTGCCTGCCAAAATCACTTTGCTTACCAATTCGGGATAACTTTCTGCAAGGTTTTGGGCGATGAACCCCCCCAGTGAAAAACCAAGTAAATAAACTTTTTTCAGGCCCAATGCATTGATGAAATCATAGGCATCATTTGCCATTTCCGCTACCGTAGCAGGAGTTTCACCTTCGCTGCTGCCAACGCCCTTGTTATCAAATAAAATAACAGGGTGTGTTTTAGCTAATTCGTTGGTAACTGTCGGATCCCAGTTGTCTAAAGTACCAGTAAAGTGCTGTAAAAATACAACCGGCACACCTTGTGACTGTCCAAATGAACGGTAAGCGAATTTTGTGCCTTTAACATCGATAAAGGCAGTTGGAACTGTTTCGTGAGTAAACGCTGTATTACCCTTATTTAAATCTTGTGACATTTTTTATGTTTTTATGATATGAAGAAGTTATTATTTGCTTTCAGCAATCAGGATTGCAGCCAGTTTATCCGGCATAGAAATGAATGGTGTATGACTGCTTTGCAGGGTATACACTTTGGCCACTTGGCTGTTTTTTACCATATATTGCTGTGCTGGGTAACTGATTGCATGGTCATTAACGGTATGGATATAAACTTTTTTAACGCTGCCGAAATTTTTCTCTGTCAGATGAACGGGTGTAGCAAGGGGTGCCAGCGGTTCCGGTTTAATGTTGGCGGCAATATATTCCTGAATTTGTTGCGGGGCATCGGCGGCAAAAATATCAGCGACTCCGTCTTTAGCAATTATTGCTGCACCATGTTCCTGATCGATTGTAAGGTATTTGCCGATATGAGAAGCCGCATCTCCTTTTGCAAGTCCTAAAAGACTGTCACCATCATGTGGAAGCGCTGCTGCCAGGAAGATCAGTTCTTTAATTTGTGCGGGAACTTCTTCAGCTACCTGGCTGATCACCAGTCCGGCAAAACTATGTCCCACCAAAACTACATTCGTACGGGTACCGATAGCTGCTTTTACCTGGTCAACATAAGTTTGAAAGGTGATACCGGCAAATGAGGTGGTATCTTTTCCGTGACCTGCAAGGTTAACATTGATCACCTCTTCGCCCTGGGCTTTTAATAAAGGAGTTACTGCATTCCAGGAAGAAGCATCAGACCAGGCTCCGTGAACAAGTACAATAGTTTTAGAATTTTTGTTGGTTGTTTTTTGGGCTTGAGCAGTAAAACCTAATACACTCATTGCCATCATTATTATTGCTGTTTTCATGTTTTTTAATGCCTAATTGTTTAGGACACCACAAACATCGGGCTATGCCAGAGCAATAAGTTTAACCCAGGTTAAAATCGAAAAATCTCCTGAAAAAAGTTTTTCAGAAGATTTTTAATATGCAAACCGGGTGGCAATGGGTGTTACCTTCCGACCATCCGTTTACGAATCCGGCTCAGAGATGGCCCCTGGATACCCAGATAAGAGGCGATATGATAAAGTGGTACCGCATTAAAAATATTCGGATGCTTTTCCATCATTTCCCGGTAACGGTCTTCCGGCGTTTTAAAAAGAAACCCTTCGGTATTAACCATAACTTCATGGAAAGCGGTTTCGGCTACGATCCTTCCAAACCGTTCCCACTGGTGTGATTGCCCATAAAGTTCATTCAGGTGATCGATATGTATATATAATATAAGCGAATCAACCATTGCTTCTGTATAATATTCGCAGGCAGTTTGGGCCAAAAAGCTTTTATAGGATGCTACAAATTGGTGGTCAGTAAAAAACAGCATGTTCTTTTCTTCTCCCGTATCATTATTTACACGGTAGATCCTAAACACACCATTGATAACAAAACCGAGGTGTTTGCAAACATTTTTATATTCGTTATAAAACTCGCCTTTTTTATACTGTTTTAATTTCCAGTAAGGCAATGACAAGTCAAATGCTTCTGGTTTCATACCGGCAGACCCTAAGATCTTTCGTAGTAATTCTATTTCAGTTTTGTTCTCAGACATGTTATAAAAATATAAATTTTAATAAGATCGCATACCAACACACGGCGATGGTTAATAACTATCATCATTACTGATTAATTGTTGTTCTGGTTGCCTAATAGTATAACTTGTTTTGACGGCTTTGAACTATTTTTCGATTTTAACCTGGGTTAAACTTATCCGGGGCGCATAATCGGAAGTTTGTGGTGTCCTAAACAATTAGGCATCTCAAATCATGAAAAAACTAATATTAATCTTACTTACTGTAGCTACTACTACTATGATGTTTTCATCTTGTTCAAAAAAGAATGATGAAGTGAAACCTGTTGCTAAAAACTATGTACTGGTACACGGCGCATGGCAAGCCCCTTATGTATGGGACGCGGTAAAAACCACCCTGATTAATGAAGGCAACAATGTAACCGTTGTAGAACTTCCAGGCCATGGCAACGATCAAACTGATCCCTCAACAATAACACTAAACCTTTACACCACTACCGTACTCAATGCTATTTCAAAAATCAATGGCAAAGTTATCCTTGTTGGCCATAGTTTAGGAGGTATGATCATTTCGTCTGTTGCTGAAAAGATCCCCGCTAAAATAGAGAAGCTGGTTTATCTAGCTGCTTATTTACCAACTTCCGGACAATCATTATTTGGGCTTGCCATGACAGATCCGGGATCTCAATTGGGTATAAAAGGAAACCTTATTATGAATAATGGCGGCTTAACCGTTGATGTAAAGCAAGATCAAATTGTGAATATATTTATACCTGATGGTTCGGCTCAGGTTCAAAACCTTGTACTGCAAAATTACCGGTCTGAGCCCGGAATCCCTTTGCAGGATCCTGTGACACTGACATCTGCAAACTTTGGCTCCGTTGAGAAGGTTTATATTAAAACATTACAAGATCGTGTTGTATCTCCAGATCTGCAAGACAGGATGATTGGTACCGCAATAGGTGGGGTAAAAACAGTATATCAATTAAACACCAGCCACTCCGCATTCTTAGCAAAACCAGATTCAGTGGCAATGCTGTTAACTAAAATAGGGCATTAATATAGCTTAACATTCCGAAAGTCTTTACCAGTTCAGCATGCAATTGATTCACCACACTTTAAAATTAGCCAAAGAATCTCAAAAAAAAAGCCGCTTTACTTTCGTAAAGCGGCTTCGTAGCCCGTAGGGAATTGAACACGATTACTACCAACTGACTTACAATATTTTATATGACTTTCGATTTACTACGCACCGAATTACTAACCATTTTTAGGGTCCAAAGTTCCATTCCATTTCCCTGATTAGACTTGACCTCATTTAGCATACTAAAAAAGGCATGCTAAAAAAAGAGGCTACTCCCACCGGAGCGGCCTTTTTTATGATAATGGCTTGCCATTATCATAGGGATGAAAATATAATTTTTCTTGATTAATTATTGTTTTACAATAATTAAATATATTTTTACAGTAAATATTAAAAATATGAAAAGAGTTCGAGTTATAGCGGCATCCCTATTCTATATATCCAGGGCGGTAGCGATACCTTATTTAGCCACGGCTTTGTATAGCTTGTTGTGCATAGTGCTCAGCCTTCCTGCGTACCAGGTGATCAATGGAGGCAGGCGCTTTGTGATCAATTATCCGTTCACAGATTCACGCTTCTTGATAGGCGATGATGTCCGATTTTACTACAAGTTCGAACTGGTTGCACTCCTTAGCCTGTACGGACTTTTCTTCTGGCTGCTCGGCAACATATTCAACACATTCAGGCAGAGTAAACTATTCACGGTGCAAGGTGTAAAGCGGCTTCAAATATTTTATATCCTTAATTTTGTGGTACCCCTGCCTTTTCTGATCGGGCATATCATTTATAGCTACGAGGTGAACCTGCTGATCGCGCTAGCGCTGCTGCACGCCGTAGTTGGTATATTTGCGTACTTTATGGCTGTGATCTTTAAACAGGGGCTTAACTTACAGAACGAACAGGACCTATATATATAACTATGCCAATAATTGTAAATGTTGACGTGATGCTGGCCAAACGCAAAATGCAAAGCAAGGAACTGGCAGAGATACTAGGGATTACCCAGGCTAACTTGTCCATCTTAAAGACAGGAAAGGCCAAAGGTATGCGTTTTGAGACCTTAGAAGCTATTTGTAAAGCTTTGGATTGCCAGCCCGGCGACATCTTAGAGTACAGAGCAGACTAATAAACGACCCAATATTGACAACAAAAAATAACGCCGTAAAGGCGCATGGATTTTTATTGCCTAAAAATTTTACTGATGAATGCTTTAACAATTAACAACCTGACCAAAACCTATGCTAACGGCGTAAAAGCTATGCAAAATATTTCGCTGGATATCAGCAACGGTATTTTTGGGCTACTCGGGCCAAATGGGGCCGGAAAATCAACCTTGATGCGCACTATCGCCGGACTGCAACGTCCCGACAGTGGTCAGATCACTTTTAATGGTACCGATGTAATAGCTAACCCTGTTTTGATCAAACAGCATCTTGGCTACCTGCCGCAGGACTTTGGCGTGTATCCTAAAGTAAGCGCTTTCGACCTTCTAGAACACCTGGCCATTCTGAAGGGCATCCTATCATCCAAACAGCGTAAGGAACAGATATTGGCCTTGCTTGAAAACACCAATCTTTACACACATCGGCATAAGGCTGTTAGTTCTTACTCAGGCGGTATGCGACAGCGTTTTGGCGTAGCGCAGGCTTTACTGGGTACTCCACAGATCATTATTGTTGATGAACCCACCGCGGGCCTTGACCCTGAAGAACGTAACCGCTTTAACAATCTGCTCAGCGAGATCGGCGAACAGGTGATCATTATTCTTTCAACCCATTTGGTCGAGGATGTGCGCAATCTGTGTAGCCGAATGGCCATTATTAACAAAGGTAGCCTTTTAGTTTACGGAAAACCCGATACCTTCATCGATGAATTGGGAGGGAGGATATGGAGCCAAACCATTGACCGGCGAGACCTGCCTGCTTTTCGGCAACAGTACCAGGTAATATCCGCGCAATTACAGGCAGGTAAACAAAGTATTCACGTATATGCCGAAACCAGACCCGGTGATGGCTTTATCAGCCGAAGGCCAGATCTGGAAGATGTTTATTTTACTCAACTCTATCATACTAAGTAACATGTTCACTGCCTTACTCAAATTCGACTGGCTGTTCTTTGCCCGCAAGATCAGTTTTTACCTTGTTCTGGTATTGTTCGCAGCTTTAGGTTTGGTCACCGCAGCTGCTGCTAACTTCCCTTTTCAGGACACATTCAAAAACTCTCCGTACGTGATTACCTATATCGCAGGGATAGCGTCACTACTGTCGATATTCACGGTTACCTTGCTTGCTGCGCAAAGCTTACTTCGCGAAAAAGACTCACAGTTCGATCTCATTCTGTATGCTACCCCCATCAATAAGTTAGCATATCTGACCAGCCGGATGACAGTGATCTTCATGGTGGCAACGTTCTCATTCGCATTATTTATGGCGGGATTATTATTAGGGCATCAACTTTTCAGAAGCTATACCGATCAATACACCGGCTTTCAACTTTGGAGTTACGCTCATCCATTCTTGACATTGGCTGTTCCTAATATCTTGTTCTGCACTGGTATCATTTGCAGCATCGGGGCGATCGCAAAGAACAAGATGATCATATACATCTCCGGCCTGTTCATCTATTTCCTCTATTGGGGCATATCATTATTTACCAACTCGCCGCTGATGGCTAATGCTTCGCCGGTTTCGGCACAAAGCATGCAGCTCATGGCGCGGCTTGACCCATTTGGCATGGCTGCCTTTTTTGAACAGACACAATACTGGTCCGCAGCTCAGCGCAATAGTCAGGTATTGGCTTTACGGGATAATTTCCTATTCAACCGTGTATTCTACACCTTTATCAGCGGCATTTTTATCATATTTGCCTATCGCAAACTTAACTTCACCTTATCAGGCACGAAGACTGTTAGCCGGAAACAGTGCGCTGCTCCCCCGCAAACACCAACGATCAGGTATCAACCACTACGAACACAGATCAGTGGATCGCACTACCTGATCAAGGCGTGGTACAGCTTTGTAAAACGAAACTTAAGTTTTGTGGTCAAAAGTATTCCTTTCTGGTTATTGATCCTGGGTTGGGGATGTTTTTTAAGTATGGAATTGTATGGGGATATCGCAGGCGGCTCACGTTTTCCCGAGAAGTTCGCAACCTCGGCATTAATGATTTCCAATATATTGGAGGTGTTTCCGATAGTCGGGCTATTGGCGGTAATATTTTACGGAAGCGAGATCTTTTGGTATAGCCAAAGCACCCGTTTCGATGCGTTAGAGAACAGCAGTCCTGTTCCTCCCAGCATTGTTTTGATGGCCAGATGGTGTACCTTATCGGCGGTACTCTTACTGTTGATCGCCTCTAACATGGTCATCGGCATACTGTTCCAGTTGTTATTTGCCTGTCCTCATATTGACTGGCAGCTTTATCTTTCGTTGTTCTACCTGACCGGCCTGCCGCTTTCGTTTAGTGCTGCATTGGTCGTATCTATACAGGTCTTTTGTAAGAACCGATATAAGGGGTTGGCCGTATCTACTTTATTGTTGCTAATCCTCAATACCTCCCTCGGAGGCCTGATCGGATTAAAGAACCCCTTATTGCTTTTTGCCAATGTATATCATGGTGAATATAGTGAAATGAACGGCTTCGACCTTCTTCTGAACGCGTTCCATTATAAAACGCTGTACGGGATCTTCGTTACCGCCGGTATTCTTATGATCGCAATAAAAGTTTGGGAAAGTTTCCAAAAATGGTATAAAATAAAATTGGCTCCGCTCGTACTCCTGTCAATTTGTGTTGCAGGTGCCTTTATATCGGGTTATGTGATCTCGAATCAAACAGTGATCAAACGCAAAAATGAACGTAACGACTGGAAGCAGGTTTACGAGAAAAAGTACAAAAAATACCGCGACACGCCGCAACCGACCATCATTGCCGTGAATACCGACATTGACCTTTATCCGGAGAACAACAGCTACATAGTAAAAGGCACCTACACCCTGGTCAATAAAAGCAGGGAAGACATTGATCGCGTATTGCTGTATACCGACAAAGATCTGCAATGGAAAGCCATTAAGATACCCAATGCCGAAAAAGCATCAAATGATGCTGCTTATGGCCATGTGTGGTATTTTCTGAAGCAGCCCCTTAAGCCGGGTGGTTCAATGAACATGACATTCAGTTTCAGCTACCAGGCATCCGCTTTCAATGGTTTTATGCAATTCAGCGCTATATTAAAAAATGGCTCGTTTCTTCGAATCAGTAATTTTTACCCGAGGTTTGGCTACATGGCCGATAACGAGATCGACGACCCTATCGAGCGTAAACATCGAAAATTACCGGCATCTGATGTTGTCAAGCCGTTAGATGCGGCTTGTGATTCCCCCTATAATTACGGCTACATTAATTTGAATGCTACTATATCCACTTCAAAAGAGCAAATGGCTGTCGGCATCGGCGAGTTGAAGGCAAGCTGGCATAAGGCTGCACGGAGTTATTATCAATATCAAACAACACAGCCCGTTCCGTTCCGGTTCGCTGTAGCGTCGGCGCAATATAATGTATTGCGCACCAGGCATCATGGTATTGCAGTAGAAGCTTATTACCAATCCGGTCATCAGCAGAATATCGGCCGATTGATGGACGACGCCAAACAAGCGATCGATTATTGTGAAGAGAATTTTGGTAAATATCCTTACCGTACCATTCGCTTCGCGGAAATATCCTCGTTCACTAAAGGCTTCGCGGCTACAGCCTACCCGACAGCGTTTTTCATTAACGAAGATTTCGGGTTCCAAAATAAAATTGAGCATGATGCCCGTCGCGATATCCTGAATGAGCAGATAAGCCATGAACTATCACACACCTGGTGGGGTAATGCAATGATTGACCCGGAATACCGGCAGGGTAGCAAGGTACTTACCGAAACATTGGCAATGTATACCGAACTGATGCTGTATAAAAAGAAATATGGTACCGATAATCTCTTATCCCGAATAAAGGTGCATAAGGACATTTATCTTGGTAAACGTGGTTTTGATGATGAGGAACCTTTATATAAGGCTGACCCAAAAAAGTCCTATCTATGTTATGATAAGGGGATGGTCGTGATGTACCAACTTTATCTTCTTTTAGGCGAATCCAAAATAAACCAGGCACTCAAAAATTTTCTTAATAAGTACACTTACCCCAATCAGCCCCCAACATCTTTGGACCTTATCAACGAACTATATGCGGTCGCCAATAAAATCCAGCAAGCTAAGATCGACGAGTTGTTCAAACACATAGTCACTTACGACATTCAATTATATAAAGTGGCTCTTAGTCTGCAGAGAAGCGGGCACTATAATTTATCGTTTAATCTTGTATCTAATAAATACAGCGAAGATGATCATGGTAAAAAATTGAACCTGCCTTTAAATGGGGAAGTTGAGCTGGAAATTGAGTTCGAGAACGGAAAACGGCAAATGTTCGCAATACATAATTCGTCAGGTAATAAGTTACTAAATTTAAAAGAAAGACCTGTTCGTATTACTGCGGACCCTAAAATGAAATTTCTGGACGTAAACATGGAAAATAACACATCGGTAATAAAGTGATCATCATCTAACGATTCCTATTTAGTTTTTGCAAATCTATGAGCTATATAACCGTATGGCTGATGGCCGCCCGGCCGACATATCTACGCGTTTACCTTCTACGGTAATGCGCATGTAGATGGCCATTGGTCGGTATTTGTAGTTTTTTGCTTTCTCAGGTAAAAAAGCAGGTGGAAATTACTTTTCATAATTACAAGCTTAAAAGTGAAACAAAAGTAAGTTTGTAGCCTGCTATTATCAAGAAGCTTAATAATTTAATGCATTGACAATCAACGAATTTGCAGCTTTTTGTTGCAATTGGGTGCATAAAATGATATTTTGATACAAACAAAAAAACATGCAATCATTTGATTTGCAGACTTTTCATATCTTTCAATATTATTTCTAATAGCCCAATAGAAATCGACCTTTACGATTATTTATTGTGTCGCATAAAGCCAATAGATCTGAACCAGATAACGGCTGATCATATTTTAATTCTCCCCGCCTATCTACGCAAACGTTTGTTTGAAATCTCATTCTTCTTTTTAATAATTAAACTTAAACAGGTATGGGGAAGGATGAAAAGTTAAGATAAATGATGATTCAATATTTGATACATGCCGAGTTATAAGGAACTCAAGAAATAATAAAATCAATAATATTTATTTATGTTAACCACAGCAGGCGGTCCGCTTTTTTCAATCAAACGTTTGCGTGGTGTTTACAGCGCCTCCAATGCTCAAAACAACTACCCGATAACCTAACTTCCAGTATTCTTAAAGATTTGTTTATGAATCCTTAAGGATTTAATCATGTTTAATCTTATACAAACGGATCTGGTCAGGACAACTAATGGTTCCCAGGCCGACTATCTTTTGGAATACTGAAATAATGGACCATTACAGCAGTTCAAGCGACGAACAATTGATGCTTCTTTTAAAGAAGGATGACCATAAAGCTTATGCTCAGATTTATGACCGTTATAAATTTATTCTTCACGCACATGCGGTTAATAAGTTGCGTGACCGCGAAGAAGCTATGGATATTATTCAAGAAGTTTTCACTTACTTGTGGGCTAAACGAGAACAAATTGAGTTTACCGGAAGCTTGTCGGGCTATTTGTATGGTGCCGTCCGTAATGCCATCTTGAATAAAATGTCCAGAAAACGGGTTCATGAAAAATATCATAATTCAATGAAGGCATTTGCATTACAAGAGCAGATTGTAACTGACCATCGCGTTAGGGAAAATCTGTTACGGAAAAGTATTGAAAGAGAAATTGCCATGCTGCCACCAAAAATGAAAGCAGTATTTATAATGAGCAGAAACGAATACCTAAGCCACAGGGAAATTGCCTGGAAACTGGAGATATCAGAACAAACCGTAAGCAAACAAATTACGAACGCGTTAAAAATATTAAAGGTAAAACTGGGAGTAACAATTTACCTGTTGGTAATAATGTATTTGTAAGCAGATGTTAAAATATTTTTAATTTCATCTACCTGTACCAACCTCTGAACTTTCCTTACCATTAACAAAGGCATTAATAGGCCCCTTATGTATAATGGAAGACAAAGCATTAAATGAATTATGGGAACGTTACAGATCGGGTCGGGCTACTTCGGAAGACGAGGCGTTTTTAGAAAGCTGGTACTTGAAAAATAATCAGTTGCCCCTATTTCAGATAACGGATAAAGAACGAGTGGAGGATGTTGACCAGGTTTGGGACGATATTCAAAAGAAACAGGCCTCTAAAAAGTTAAATAGAAGATACCGTTTAGCGGCAGCTGCGGCTATAACGCTATTTGCATTTACAGGTATTTATTGTCTGTTGTATCAAAAAACGCAGACACCCATTAGCAAAACAGATGTAAATCCGGGTAAAAACCAGGCTACCCTGACATTGGCAAACGGTAAAAAGCTAATTTTAGGTAACGCCATTAGCGGGCAGCTTGCCAATGAAGGGGGAGTAACAATTAGTAAGAACGCCCAAGGTGAACTTATTTATAGCACTCATACATCCGGTAATCTTCAACAATCGGGGGGCCAGATCAATACCCTTGCAACTTCAAAAGGAGAGCAATACCAGGTGATATTGCCAGATGGATCACACGTTTGGTTAAATGCGGCATCCACCCTTAAATATCCGGTTGCATTTACAGGCAATGAACGTTTGGTTGAACTCTCTGGCGAAGCATATTTTGAAGTGGCCCACAATAGAGCTATGCCCTTTAAAGTAAAAACTGATCTACAGGAAGTAGAAGTATTAGGCACCCATTTTAATATCAATGCCTACAGGGACGAAAAAACAACAGCAACAACCTTATTAGAAGGATCGGTAAAGGTTACCACAGTATCCAGTAATCAAAAAATGATTATCAAACCGGGACAGCAATCAAACGTCAGTGATCATACCTTCACTATTCAGCCGGTAGATACAGACGAGGCCATAGCCTGGAAAAATGGGTATTTTCTTTTTAATGATGAAAGCCTGGCCAGTATCATGAAAAAAATATCCAGGTGGTATAATGTAGAAGTGGACTATAAAGATATCGCCCTGCAATCCCTGGTTTTTAGTGGTACGGTATCCAAATACCAGAATGTATCACAGGTTATCAAAACGCTGGAGCTAACCAATGCAGTTCACTTTAAAGTTTTGGATAAGAGGATAACCGTATCTAATTAATTCACTGATAATTTATAAAACGCTGATTAATAAACTCGATTACCTGAAATGAAAACCCATAAAAAATACCCGTAGAGAATTGGCAAAACCGGTTTTCAGGTATAAATACCAGGAGTGTTGGAAGCACTCCTGGTAGAATTTATCTGATCAAACCGAACGAGTGTGTTAAATACCATTTCTAACTTAAACAGATACCCAAATGTATAAATTTTACATCGAAATTTTATGTTGGCCAAAGCGCCGTGTTCCTAAATTACTGTTGATGATGAAACTCACCATCCTTGTATTAACCGTTACCCTATTGCAGGTAAGTGCCTCAACGTTTGCGCAAAAACTCAGTTTAACGCAAAAGGATATAACGTTAAAACAGATTTTCAAAGCCATTAAAATGCAAACCGGTTACGATGTGCTCTATCAACCCGGGAAGCTGGATGCTTCAGTAAAGATCAATGCCAACTTTATTCATGCGCCTTTGGATGAGGTCATAAAAACCTGTCTTGAAGGTAGAGGCTTAAGTTATATCTTTTTTGAAAAAACAATTGTTGTAAAGGCCGCGGAAAAACCGATAAATGGTAATCAATCTATTGCCGGCGCAAGCCATACGGAAATTTCCATGATTACCGTTAAAGGTCTTATTGTTGATTCTACCGGGCGACCTGTACCCGGTGCAACGGTCAAGTTAAAAGATGGCAGCAAGGGAACGATGTCTGACGCTGATGGCAAGTTTGAGCTCAAAGATGTACCATCTGCCGGCGTGCTGCTTATTACGTCAATCGGTTATCAAGGGCAGGAAGTTGCTGTCAATAACCAGACAACGTTGCGCGTTGTTTTAAAAGAAACTTCAAAGGAATTATCGCAGGTTGTCGTTGTAGGTTATGGCAGTCAGAAAAAAAGTGATGTTACCGGCGCCATCGTCTCTGTTGCTAAACAACGGCTGGAGAATTTGCCGGTAACCAATATCCTGCAATCAATCGAAGGCTCTGTCCCCGGCATAAATATTACTTCCGGTTCATCCGCGCCGGGTTCGGTAAGTTCAGTTTATATACGCGGTTTGCATTCAATTACCGCCAGCAACTCCCCTTTAGTGGTGCTGGATGGTGTGCCTTATAATGGTTCTTATAATGACATTAACACCACCGATGTAGAATCTGTTCAGATACTGAAAGATGCATCGGCTACGGCTATTTATGGCACAAGAGGATCAAACGGAGTGATCATTGTTACCACCAAAAAAGGCAAAACAGGTAAGCCCTCCATTCAATACAATGCCTGGGCCGGACCGGAATATATGTCGCATGAGGTGAAGCCAATGGGAGGTGCCGAATATGTGCAGAAAAACCTCGATTATGATGAACAAGCCGGTAAAACAGCCGCTCCGGTGCCTAATCTATACGAGCAGGAAAACTATAAAAATGGTAAGGAAACCGATTGGATAAAAGCTATATCGCAACAGGGTTTTATCCAAAACCACTCTTTAAATGTATCCGGCGGCACTGCCGATGTTAAATATTATGTTTCCGGAGATTATACCAAGGAGAAAGGCATTCTAAAAGGATATCAGTTCAATCGTTTCAATATCCGCTCAAACCTTGATGCTAAAATTACCGATTGGTTAAATGCCGGTGCGAACATGTTCTTTAACAATAACAATTATGACGGCGGCAAAAGCAATCTGTATATGGCTACCGTCATGAGCCCATATGGCCAGGAGTATAATGCACAGGGAGATTATCAGATCTACCCGATGTATCCAGATGCGCTTTATACCAACCCGTTATTGGGGCTTTACCAGCCTACCGTTAGCAAAAACAGGACCTGGAACGGTAATTTTTATGCAGAGATTAAACCCTCGTTTATTAAGGGTTTTAAATACAGGCTGAATACCGGTTACGCCTATAATCCAAGCATGACAGGCGATTACACGGGTAGAAATACGGGTGATGCCATCGGGCACGCTACTATCACCAATGCCGAGAGTAACCATTGGCTTATAGAAAATATAGTGAACTACAGCCACAGTTTTGGCAAACACAACCTGGACTTTACCGGGTTATACAGCTCTCAGAAGGACTACACACTGAGCAACGCGTTAAACGCCAATACTTTTATTAATGACCTGACCAACTTTTATAATTTAGGCTCGGCACAAATACAGCAAACTACCTCAAGTTATACACAAAGCACCCTGCTGTCGCAAATGGTACGTATCAATTATTCTTATGCGGGAAAATATTTGTTTACGGCGACGGCCCGCCGCGATGGTTTTTCAGGATTCAGTGCCGCCAATAAATATGGTACATTCCCTTCTGTGGCAGTGGCCTGGAATATGACCGAAGAATCGTTTATGAAAGGCATATCCACATTATCTGCGCTGAAATTACGGGCTTCATATGGTATTTCGGGTAATCAGGGTGTATCATCTTACAATACCCTGACAACACTCGCTTCAACGCAATACATCTATGGCAGTACAACAACCACTGGTTTAAATCCAAGTGCCATCGGCAACGGGAATTTAAAATGGGAAAGTACAAAAGGGTTCAACTTCGGCATTGATTTCTCTATCTTACAAGATCGCATAAGCGGCTCTGTCGATGCTTATGATACCAAAACCTACAACCTGCTGTTATCACGTAAAATACCTTATATTACGGGTTATACCACTATTTTGGATAATATAGGCAAAACTGCCAATAAGGGTATAGAGTTCTCTATCACCAGCCGAAATATTAAAAGAGATAATTTCTCCTGGGAAACCAATATAAATTTCTCTGCCAACCGCAACAAACTGGTACAACTTTATGGCGACAATAAAGATGATATCACCAATAATCTGTTCCTGGGCAAGCAGTTACAGGCTGTATATGATTATAAGCTGATCGGTATCTGGCAAAACGGTGACAATTTTACCGTTGATCCAAGCGCCAAGCCTGGCGATCTCAAATTTGCCGACTTAAATGGCGATGGCAAGATCAATACAGCCGACAAAACCTATCTGGGTTCACGTTTGCCCAAATACATTGCCGGTATGACTAATACCCTCAGGTATAAAAATTTTTCGTTAAGTGCCTTCATACAAACTTTTCAGGGTGCGCTTAAGCCTAATCCTATTTATGATTACCGGGATCAGGCCGGCCGGATCAACCTGCCGGCTGGTATAGGCTACTGGACGGCGGCTAACCAAAGTAATACCAGGCCATCGTTAAGTTACACCAACTCAAGACAATACACCTATCCTGTTTCCGGTTCATACACCCGTATTAAGGATGTTACTTTAAGCTACAGTTTCTCTAAAGAGGTGCTACAAAATTTAAAGATCTCCAACTTACAGGTTTACGCCAGTGGGCGAAACATAGCCACCTTTTCCAAATGGTTAGGTTGGGATCCGCAGACCGATTTTTACAACTACTCCGGTAACCAGAGCAGTTCGTTTTATCCCCTGGTGGCAACAGCTGTACTGGGTGTTAACATTACTTTATAATAATTAGAAATTATAATCATGAAAAGTATTTATTCATTACTCTTTATAAGTCTGATAACCATGCTCACATTTAATTCCTGTAAAAAGAGCTTTTTGGATGAAGATGTCAGAACACAATTTACACCTGCTACTTTAAAGGATGCCCTAAGTTTTGAAGCCGCGGTCGCCGGTCTTCAAAAAATAGTTCGCGATCAGTATGAAGGCGATCAGGGAATCATCGCACTGATGCAGACCGGTACCGATGTGGCCCGCAACGGTCAAACCACATCAGCCATGGCTCCGTATGAAACTTATTCACAATTAAATTCACAGGATGTCGCTTCCCTTAGTTTTTGGCGCTGGGGTTATCAGGTTATCAACGCTGCCAATGTAATTATACAGGCCGCCCAATCCGGCAACACCAGTTTAACACCGGCTCAGATCAATAGTTATGTGGCCGAAGCCAAGTTTTTCAGGGCTTACGCCTATAATTTCCTGTCAACCTTGTTCGGTGGTGTGCCACTTATTACGGCGCCGGTTACCGCGCCTAAAACCGACTATGTGAGGGCTCCATTAGATACGATCATTAATCTGCAGGTCAATGACCTTACTTTCGCGGCCGCCAATTTACCCGATGCCGCACATGTGACCGCTGAGGGCAGGATAAACAGTGCTGCTGCGATGCAATTACTCGGGGTAACTTATTTAAGGGCCAATAAACCTGATCTTGCCGAAGCACAGTTGAACAAGATCATAGCCAGCGGCCTATATAAGTTGGTGAGCGGCCGATATGGTATCAATTCGTTGAGGCCGGGCGATGCCTTTTCAGATATGTTTATTTATGGCAATATGCGCCGTAGCCAGGGCAATACCGAAGCCATTTGGGTAGTAGAAGAAGCAAACATCCCCGGTGGGTATAGTCCAACCGACCAGCACCGCAGGGTTTGGGTGCCATTTTATGTGAACATTCCGGGTATGATCGTAGCCGATTCATTAGGCGGACGCGGCATAGGCCGGATACGGCCAACCAACTGGTGGACATATAATCTGAACATTAATAATGATATGCGCAATTCTAATTTTAACATCCGTCGCAAATATTATTACAACGATCCTGCATCAGCTAATTATGGTAAACTGGCAGTAGTTACCTCCAATACCGATACCATTCAAAATATGTACGCGCATAGCACCAAGTGGTACTCTTATACCAGCGCCGACCCTTTTGGTACAATAACGTATAAAGATCGCATCTATATGCGCCTTGGCGAAACCTACCTTTTACTGGCCGAGGCACAGTTTAAGCAAGGTAATTTAACAGGAGCCGCCAACGACATCAATGAACTTCGCACAAGGGCTAATGCTCCGCTTGTACAGACATCCGATATCAATATGGATTTTATTCTGGATGAACGCGCCCGCGAACTTATTGGCGAAGAAGACAGACGGGTTACCTTAATGAGAACAGGGACTTTGGTAGAAAGGGTAAAAAAATACAATCCCACTTCCTCTGGCTCTATTAAGGATTATAACCTGTTGCTGCCCATTCCTCAATCAGAGATCGACGTGAATAAAGGAGCAACATTAACTCAAAATCCGGGATATTAAAAACTTGGTCAAAGCTGCCGCAAATGCGGCAGCTCCCTATAAGAGAATTAGATATGATAAAAAAAGTGATCCTGATTGCAGCAATTGTATGGAATTGTGTGAATGCTGCAAATGTAAACGCGCAGCAGACAGAAACGGCAGCGCAAAAAAATATTGTCCTGCAGCATGGCGCCCACCGCATAGGTCGCAGAACAGATGCTGATATGGCAAAATGGCGTGCTTATGGCTTAGGACAGTTTATCCATTGGGGTTTATATTCCATACCAGCTGGTGAATGGCGTGGTCAAACCTATAGCGGTGCTTCCGAATGGATAAAGTCATGGAAAGTTGTTTCCGCTACAGCCTACGATTCATTGATATATCAATTTAATCCAACCAAATTTAATGCCGGCTCATGGGCGGCAATAGCTAAACAAATGGGGGTAAAATATGTAACCATCACCACAAAACATCATGATGGATTTTGTTTGTGGCCAAGTAAGTATACCCATTTTACCATCGCCAATTCCCCCTATAAAAAAGACTTAATAGGCCCGCTTGTAAAGGCCTACGAAAGACAGGGGATTGACGTGATACTTTATTTCTCTATTATGGATTGGCACAATCCCGACTGGCGGTATGATATTAAGAGCCGGGAGGATAGTATCGCATTTGAAAGGTTTAAACAATTTACCCGGAACCAATTACTGGAACTGCTTACCCGATATCCAACAACCAAAGGTTTATGGTTCGATGGTACCTGGGATAAATCATGGGTTACACAGGCCGCTTTTGCAGATTCACTAGAAAAGGAGATGAGGGCAAAGCATCCCGGATTGATCATCGGCAGCCGCTTTAGGGCAGATGAATATGGTAAGCGACATTTTGATTCAAATGGTCATATGATGGGCGATTATGAACAGGGTTGGGAACGTAAAATACCAGAGAATATAGAAGATGTACACGGGAACGACTGGGATTGCGTAATGACCGTGCCCGAAAACCAATGGGGATATGGTAAGGTATGGAAAGGCCACATCAAAACAACCGATGAATTACTGGAAATGCTGGCCAAATGTGTTTCGCTCGATGGAAATTTTGTGCTCAATTTTGGGCCAAAGCCCGATGGCTCTTTAAGAACAGAAGAGTTGAACCTGGCAAAAGAAATTGGAGAGTGGATGAATACCAACAAAGAGGCCATTTACAATGGCGAGTATGCCGGTTTTGCAAAGCAGGATTGGGGGTATTACATAAAAAAAACAGGTATCAATAAAATCTATATGCTAGTATTTAATGTACCTGTCTCCGGAGCCTTAAAGGTTGTAACACCGCCTCATACAGTAATCAGCAAAGCTTATGATCTTGGTAATCCTGCGCAAAATTATGTGCCCGAAGAAACAGGTACATTTTCCTGTTTTATCCACTTGAAACAGCAAGCCTTTAAACATCCCTTTGTCATTGTTCTGGAAACCACAGATAGCAATAAAAATAGTGGATCTCAGTACCAGAAAGCTAAAATATAAACGTTGCACCAGATGATCGTAAAACTTATGCGTACAGCAAAGATCACCCTGTTTTTCCTAATAAGCCTTTGCTTTAGTTTAAAAGGATGGACATTCCAAAAAGCCATGGACATTAATAACATCAATTCCGTCCGGCAGGTTATACCCTTTAATCAGGATTGGCAGTTTAAGAAAGCAACCTATAAAACCAATATCGCAATTGCCGGGGGCGAATGGCAAACCGTCACAATACCCCATACATGGAACAACAAGGATATTCAGAAAGGGAAAAATTTTTACACCGGGGATGCCTTTTATCGCAGAGAGTTGGTAGCCCAAAAGGAATGGAAAGATAAGCGTGTATTTATTCGTTTTGAAGGCGTGGGCACGGTTGCTGACCTCTATATTAATAATAAATTGATAGGTACGCATAAGGGCGCTTATTCGGCATTTTGCTTTGATATCAGCAACTCGTTAAGGTACGATACTATCAATACAATTATGGTAAAAGTAAACAACGAGGAGCGGCCTGATATTATTCCCATCAATAACAAACTATTTGGCGTTTACGGCGGCATTTACCGTCCCATAAGCATCATTGTTACCAGCAAGATCAACATAACCACAACTGATTATGCATCCCCGGGTATTTACATTAAACAAGATGTAAATAATAAAAAGGCCAATATCACGGTAACCGCTAAAATCGAAAATAAAGAGCGGCAAGTACAGCAGATTACGGTAAAAACTACCATTAGTAATAAAAACGGCACCATTGTTAAACAAGTTCAACAACTACAAAATGTACAACCACAAGGTATAAATATTGTTGATCAGCAAATGCAAGTCAATAACCCGCATTTATGGGACGGCCGGAAAGACCCCTATTTGTATTCGCTTACCACCGCCATTATTAAAGATGGTAAAACAATAGATGAAGTTACACAGCCACTTGGCCTTCGCTACTTTTCGGTAGTACCCGGCAAAGGCTTTTATCTGAACGGACAGCCGTATCGCCTGTATGGGGTTTGCCGTCACCAGGAGTGGCAGGATTACGGCAGCGCGCTAACCAACGCCCAACACCAAAGCGATTTGGATATGATCTACGAAATAGGTGCAACCTCTATCCGTTTTGCACACTATCAGCAAGCCGAATATATTTATGCTAAATGCGACAGCATGGGCTTTGTAATATGGGCCGAAATACCATTTGTAAACGCGGTTTCGACAGAGGAAGGGGATAACGCCAAACAGCAGTTAACCGAATTGATCAGGCAAAATTATAACCACCCGTCTATATACAATTGGGGTTTACATAATGAAGTATATTCCAGTTCGGCCGATGGTTTTGTGCCAGTTTTAACCAGAGAACTGAACGACATTGCCAAAACGGAAGATCCAGCCAGATTTACCGCCAGTGTTAGCGGCTACGGTGAAATAAATCGCCCGTCAAACCTGGCTGCGGATATTCAGGGCATCAACCGATATTACGGCTGGTATGAAGGGAAGATCCCCGATCTTGAAGGTTGGGTTACTGGGCTGGAAAAAGAATATCCAAATTATAAGGTCGTACTTTCTGAGTACGGTACGGAGGCAAACGTAAATCAGCAACAGGAAAAGGTAGACGATAGCGGTGATCCGTCCGGCCAATTTTGGCCCGAAACCTTTCAGACACACTTTCATGAGGAACAATGGGGCATTATCGAAAAACATCCATACCTGGTAGCCTCATACGTATGGAATATGTTTGACTTTTCGGTGCCATCTGCCAATGGAGGCGGGATACCTGCTCGTAACATGAAGGGCCTGGTTACTTATGACCGTAAAATAAAAAAGGATGCCTTTTACTGGTACAAGGCCAATTGGAGCCAGGAACCCGTGCTGTATATCAGCAGCCGCCGAAATACGGATCGGATAGAGGCCATAACTACAGTGAAAGTATTTGCCAATACCTCATCCGTTACACTTTACGTCAACGGTAAAAAAGTAAATCAGGCAGAAACAGGTGCAACCAAACACGATTTTGTGTTTAAAAATATCCACCTCGTTAAAGGAATAAACCGGCTCAGGGCTGAGGGCTATTTTAACGAAAAATTACAAAGCGATGCTATTGAATGGACCCTTAAAAAATGAGAATGTCAGAGAGGTTTTTAGTAAAGCGTTGCAAGAGCTAAAGGAGGTTATCACAAGTTGTGATAACCTCAAAACAACGTGATCACTTCAAGAAGTAAATTACTTTGATGTCCCAAATCGCAACATCAAGGATTCAACTTCCGTTTCATCGGTTTAGTCGCGTTAATTCATTCAAATTTGGAGTTATTTAATTATTTCGTCGACGCTAATAGATCGCGCCACCTATAACGAATGATTTTATCTATAAGTTATCCGGTTTGTAATCGATTCATTTTCGTACTTGCGATTCTATCATTTTGTCAATCAAGGTATCGAAATACTATTTCGATATTTTTACCCTGATCGTTGATCCTGGATTTAATTTTTTCGATTGCTACGAAAAAGCCTGCCCCTAAGGTATGTCGTTAACTAAGTAAAAATGTTTTCGCTGAGTGATTTACCGAGAAAGAACTGTTGTAGATGGCTAGCCTTGTTTTCAAAAATGCACAGCACATCATTAATTTTCTACCGATCGTACATTTGCATCCTCGGCTTTTGGCTCCAATAAAACCATTAAAATTTCTCCTATTTAAACTCCCTGAAATGAAAAAAGGCAACAACCATGATTAGTTATTGCCTTTTAAGTAGCCCGTAGGGGAATCGAACGCGACTCACTATCTACTGACTTTCAATATTTTATGTGTGTTTAATTTAGCTACGCACCGAATTACTCACCACTATTTAATGCAGATTATTTACAAATCTTAAGACATAAAGGTAAGAAATATGTTAAAATGTTCCAATCAATATATATATATGTTTTTGGCAAATCCGTTTTTAAGTGAAGCCATGTCAATATAAAACGATGTATCACATTGCCTTTTCCGGGAGTTCACGAGCCTCCCTAATATCCTGAATTTAAGTGTTCGAAAATGGTCCCCCCAACACTCTATTTTTTTTGGTTTTTAGTTGTTATCAATTATAATGTTTTGATATTCAGAACATACATAGTTTCTGGATGCAAAAGTAGATTTATCGACCTTTCGCTGTTCTAAAAAGTTTTTAATTTCAATTTTTTTGCCGCGTCTTTATCATAATCGTTCCCATTAGAGCATTTGTTTGTTAAATGTGTTTCAAAATTTAAATAAGATTACGGGCTCGTTTTTAGTCTGGCCCAAAAATCTAACTATTCTCCCTTTCGGCTACAACATTTCGACTTTTGCATACATTCTACCAAAGGGCATCCCGCAATTTTGCTGTAACAAAAAGCAGCAGATATGGAATTACAAAACAGCACAGTGCTGATCACCGGCGGAACCAGCGGAATAGGCCTGGAATTGGTGAAACAACTCACCGAACAGGCAGCCGATATTATTATAACAGGGCGCGACCTGAATAAATTGCACGAGACCCAACGGCAGTTCCCGAAGATCCACATTTTTCAAAGTGATGTTAGCGACCCAGAGCATATCAGGCAGCTTTACGATGATGCCACCCGGCAATTCCCTGATTTGAATATCCTGATCAACAATGCGGGCGAAATGCGTTTGCTTGACCTTCAGGATACCGGCAAAAGCCTGAGAAATATCACCCGGGAGATCGATATCAACCTTTCGGGCACTATTCAAATGGTTAACCAGTTCTTACCGCATTTAACGAAAAAGAGATCGGCGGCGATCGTGAATGTTTCCTCTGGCATCGCGTTTATGCCCTATTCGGTTGCACCGGTTTACAGTGCCTCAAAAGCAGGCGTACGGGCTTATACACAGGCTTTACGTCTACAGCTCAAAGGTACCGGCGTGAAAGTCTTTGAGATGATCCCCCCGGGGGTTAAGACCAACCTGCAAAATGACTGGGTATTGCCGGCCAATCCGTCCATGATGATGGAAGTAGACAAAATGGTAAGCATAGCCATTAAAGGATTGCAAAAGGATAAAGCAGAGCTCAGGCCTTTCCTGATCGTTGTCATTAAATGGGTGAGCAGGATCATCCCAGGTATTCTCATGAACTTCGGACATAAAGAATTCGAAAAATTCAGGCAATTAAATGCTAACTCTAATAACTCAACGAAATGAAAAGAACCTTTTTAGCGGTTATGATACTGCTTTCGTCCATGGCGTCCTTTGCCCAAAAACTTCAGGCGGACCAGATACTCGGTACCTGGCAATGCAGTGATTACAAAATAGAGGTGTACAAATCGGGAAATACCTATTCGGCCAAACTCCTGTGGTCAAAGGATATGTTCGAGGCCGACGGGAAAACTTCTAAGAAAGACATTAAGAATCCCGACGCAAAACTTAAAGACAGGCCGGTACTAGGCCTTACCCATATTACCGCGCTGGTATACAAGGACGGTGAATACGCAGACGGTAAATTGTACAGTGTACAGGATGGCAATACCTATAGCCTGAAAGGAAAACTCAATAGCGTTAACGACCTGGAAACACGGGGATATAAAGGTGTTCCGATGTTAGGAAAAACCTTTAAGTGGAAGCGTATTCAATAGATCATTAAGAATCACGAACATGACAAATATACCTAAAGACGAACTGTCAAGATACTGGTTCATGGTCTGCAACGCCATGCCACCTGTAGGTTTTTTCCTGTATTTTAAGCACAGGAAAAAATATCCCAATAAAGCAAGAAGAGCGTTAACAAGCGCCATGATCGGCCTGCCAATGGCACTGGTAATGGATTACATCATCAATACACTCCTCCTGAAATAATTATGGCAAAAAATATCATCTCTTTATTGTTACTGATCATTTCCGTATCGCTTAGCTTTAAGCATGCCTGGGATACGGCTCACTACCAGAGTAGCCCTGAGGCGCTCAAAATGATGACCAGCCTGGGGATCAGCAAGGCCGCAGTTCCGATCTTCGTTTTTTTAACCATAGCCATCGGTGTACTTTTGCTCATCCCGAAAACATTCTTTCTGGGTAATATGCTCAACGCCCTGTCTATCGTTCTGATCATGGGGCTGGCCTTGCGGGCCGGGAACATCAGGATGGTCTTGATCGAGATCCCTTTCCTGATCATGCCCTTATTAATGATCTGGTTAAAATATCCATTCAAAAATTAAATAACTTGCACTATGCCATACAGGATACGATCCATAACCGAGATACACCGCTTAATGGGGCTTCCCAAGCCTCAGCACCCGCTGATCAGCATTGTTGACCTGAAGGGCCTGAAGAATGACCATGATATTGATGCCGTTATCTTCGATCTGTATGTCATATCGATGAAAAGGGGCTGCGATAACCTTTTTTATGGACAGCAGAAATATGACTTTGATGAAGGATTGATGGGGTTCATGTCTCCCGGTCAGATATTGCGTGGTGAAGAGAACGGGGTGCCGCCTGATCTCGAAGGCTGGATGCTTTTTATTCACCCCGACTTTCTGTGGAACACATCACTTGCATCCCGGATCAAAAAATACGAATACTTTGGTTATGCTACCCATGAAGCGCTGTTCCTTTCCGATAAAGAAGAAACGGTCATTAACGATATTGTTAGAAATATCAGAAATGAATATCATTCCAACATCGATAAATTTAGCCAGGATATTATTATTGCGAATCTGGAAACACTGCTGAATTATGCCGAACGTTTCTACCAGCGCCAGTTCATCACCCGGAAGATAACCAACCACAAGATACTGGAGCGGTTGGAAGAAACGCTGAGCGCGTATCTTGCCGATGAAGCCCTGTTATCAAAAGGCGGACCTACTGTGCAGTATATCGCTGACACGCTGAATATCTCACCCAAATATCTGAGTAGCCTGTTGAAACAGTTCACCGGACAAACTACCCAGCAGATCATCCACGAAAAACTGATTGAAAAGGCTAAAGAAAAATTATCGACCACCGAGCTGTCCGTCAGCGAGATCGCCTATAGTTTAGGGTTTGAGCATTCCCAGTCGTTCAGTAAGTTATTCAAAAGCAAAACGAAACGTTCGCCGCTGGAATTCAGGGCTTCATTTAATTGAACAAACACGTTGTATTTCGTTCAAACTCTTCAACTACCTGAACTTTTTTCCGGCCGGGGTCTCCGACCTTTGTGTTATGGAAAATATGAAGAACATCGAAGAAACCATTCGCACTTACACGAGTGCTTGGAATGAGACTGAACGGGAGACCATCCGGAAGAAGATCAGCAAATGCTGGGCTCCGGCCGGTACTTATACTGATCGCTTAACCGATACCATTACCGGGCCGGACGCGATCACTGACCTGATCATCAGTTCGTACGGACAAATGGGGCCACGAACGTTTCAGGTACTTGCAGAACCGCAGGTACATCATCAAAGCGGCCGTTTCCGCTGGCTGACCATACGCCCGGAAGGTTACCCGGTTGAGGGTATGGATTATTTTGAGTTTGACAGCGAGAAACGCATCACCCGCATTGTAGGCTTTTTTTAAACAGGAAATCATGAAAATAACATTGCCGAATATTGAACCGGGCCAGGGGCCTGTGTTGATGCTGAACATGATCAGGTTCAGGGACAAAAAGATCTACTTTGAACAGTATATACCTGCATTTAACCAGGTGGTGCAGCAATTGGGTATTGAAGGTGTCACCGTAAAGCTGGTGAGCGAGGTCGTCGCCAACATTATGGCTGACGAAGACGAGCAATGGGACGAGATCGTAGTGGTAGAATATCCGAGTGCTGAAGCGTTCTTAACCATTGCGCAGAGCGAAATCTACCACGAAATAGCTAACCCGCTTCGTGAGGCCGGAACAGCGGAACTGAAATTGTTCATGACGCGCAAAATTGACTTTTAAAAGTTATACTTGCTGATATGTCTGAACTCATTCTGTCCAATTTTGCCTTGCATATAGCACTTGCCCCTGACGAACAGGAGCAAGTGCTTGCCTTGTTGCAACGTAAGACAGTTGCTAAACGCAGCATATTGCTGCGCCCCGGCGAGATCGAACGGCATATCTATTTTGTTAACGAGGGATGCCTGCGCATGTACCACACCGATAAGGACGGGCAGGAACACAACCTCTGCTTTTACCCCGGGAACTGGTGGGCTTGCGACATTGTGAGTTTTTTTAAAGCGAAACGGGCCACCAACTCCATCCAGGCATTGGAAGACACAGAAGTGTGTTACTTTTCCTTGCCTGCTCTCGAACGGCTATTTGTCGAGGTGCCCAGGTTCGAGCGCTTTTTCCGCATCCTCACACAAAATGGCTTTGATATGTTTCAGCGGCGAGTAACATCCAACCTGTCGAAAACCGCCGAGCAGCGTTACCGCGAATTCCGCAGGCACTATCCGGGGCTCGAACAGCGTATATCCCAAAAGCATATTGCCAGCTACCTGGGTATAACGGCGGCTTTTCTCAGCATGATGCGCAAAGAAAGGGACCTGTGATATCTACACCTCGTTGCCTGGAAAAAAAACCCGCTGTCAATTTTAGTTTAGCTGATCCCGCCGGAACTGTACGGGCGAAACACGGGTGCGCTGTTTGAACAGTTTATTGAATGATTGCGGATGCTCGAATCCTAAATGGTAAGCGATCTCCGCCGTGCTCAGGGCTGTTTGGTTCAGTAATACTTTTGCTTTCTCGATCAGTGCTAGGTGGATATGCTGCTGTGTGGTTTTGCCGGTGAGTGTTTTAAGCATATCGGAAAGGTAGCGCTGAGATACATTCAAGTGCGTTGCAATATCCTGTGGCGAAGGCAAACCGTTGTTAACCATATCAGCACCCTCGAAACGCGCATTCAACCAAATGGTCATCCGGCTGATGAGGTCATGGTGCATATTCTTCCGGGTCAGGAACTGCCGGTTATAGAAACGATTACTGTGGTTGAGCAACAGCTCGAGTTGAGATATCAGCACATTCTCACTGAACTGGTCGATATGGTTATCCAGTTCTATCGCGATAGCCTTAAAAAGCATTTCCATGATCTGTTTTTCTTTTTCCGATAGGAACAATGCCTCAGCTACTGCATAATCAAAGAACCCATAGTTATGGATAGCCTGTGCCAGCGGATGTCCATCTAACAGGCCGGGATGGAAATATAAGGCGTAACCCTGGTAGTCCCCAGGATCGGGGCTCATTTGCACGACTTGCCCCGGCGCTAAAAAGGCCATACCGCCATCCTTAAAATCATAAGTGCCCGGCCCGTATTTAACGCTGCCATTAAAGTCCTTTTTGAAAGTGATTTTGTAAAAATCGAGCATGAACCAGCTGCCGGCGTCCCGCAGGTCGATCTTTACCTGGTCGTAGTTGACCAGTGTGATCATCGGATGTGCAGGCGGATCTAATTTCAGCCTACGCGTCAGATCAGTTATACTATTAAACTTTAACGGCTTTTCCATTTGATCTGGCAATTGTTTACTTAATTGACCATGATAAAGATAAGGGTTTAACTCTGAACGGACGGGCGGATCACGATATCACCTACGTCAACATTGTCCGGCTGCTCAATGGCGTAGGCGATCGCCCTCGCAATGGCGTCAGCGGGGATGGCCATTTGATCAGCATTTTGCTGAATGGTATTTCTTACTTCCTCGTTTTTGATATGGCTGGCAAATTCGGTGGCTACATAACCCGGCGAAATACCGGTGACCCGCCAGCGGCCCCGGGATTCCTGACGTAGTGCTTCGCCGATGGTACGCACCGCGTTTTTAGTACCGGCATAAACGCCCATGGTGGGTACGATACTGATCCCGGCCGTGGAGATCACATTGATGATGTGACCGGAACCCTGTTCCTTAAAAATGGGTAATGCTGCGGCGATCCCATACAAGGTTCCTTTCAGGTTCACGTCGATCATTTGTTCCCAGCCATCCACATCCAGTTCCTCCATCTTATATAACTGGCTGATGCCCGCGTTATTGATCATGACATCGAGCCTGCCAAACCGCTCTATAGCTAATGTCGTCAGTTTTGCCAGATCTTCACGGCGAGTCACATCTACTTCCAAACAGGCAGCTTCGCCGCCGTTTTGTTCGATAGCATCAATTATCTTTAACAACCGGTCGGTTCTGCGCGCGCCCAAAACTACTTTAGCACCCTGCCCAGCCAATAACTCCGCCGTTGCTTTGCCTATACCGCTGCTGGCACCGGTTATGGCTATTACTTTATGCTGAATTTCGTTTTTCATAAGCGCCTTATTTATAGCAAAATTCAGGAAACCGACAGACCTTCGTGTAGCCGAAATTGCCGGATGTGTAGCCTTTTTGGTAAAACGTAAGTTCAACCTTCTCCCGTTCATGATCCTGTTCGTTTCCTGTTCTTCGATTTGGTTACAAATGTCCTTGTTTTGGTTACGATGCCACCACCATGAATACCCAGCTTTGCTTATATATTATTCCTTTATTCTTATGAAAGATCAAACGTCATCAGCGAACAAACTTGTTGCACTGGTAACCGGCGCTAACCAGGGCGTAGGCAACGAAATTGCTAAAGCACTTGCAGCGAATCGCTATAACGTATACGTGGGTTCACGTAAATTGGACAACGGAGAAAAAGCGGCTGCAGAGATCGGCGAAAATGCGAAAGCCATCCAACTGGACGTTACCCGGCAACAAACCATTAATGAGGCGGTGGTTCGTATAGAAGATGAACACGGCAGGCTTGACCTGCTTGTCAATAACGCCGGTATATCTCATGGCGGAACAGCCCCTAAAAGCCCGGAGGAACTGATGAGTACCGGCAGAGCCGTTAATGTTTCACTGGACGAAGTACGTGCCGTTTGGGAAACTAATGTGTTCGGCGTTATCGCCATGACCCAGGCTGCTTTACCTTTATTGCGTAAGTCAACGGCCGCACGGATCGTTAATGTATCAAGCGGGCTGGGTTCCTTGACCTGGATCACTGACCCGGAATGCTGGGCACGTGAACATTTCGGTATTGTTTACGCTGCTTCGAAAACAGCGCTTAATGCCGTTACCGTGGCTTTTGCTTTGGAACTGGAAAAAGAAGGTATCAAAGTTAACGCCACCAGTCCGGGATATACCGCCACTGCGCTCAATAATTTCCAGGGAACGGACAGTTTAGAAGCAGGGTCGCGCGAACCCGTTCGTGTGGCTTTGGAAACGGACGGCCCTACAGGAGGCTTTACAGGGCCTGAAGGACCGTTACCGTGGTAACAGCGCTTAGCCGTCAATGAAATAACGTTTTCTCACATTCAAATATGACCGGTCACTGAAATGGCCTCCGGTCATATTTATTATCATTACAGGATGAAAAATGATACGTCAAAGGTTGTTAAACTGGGTTCAATAACCGAGATCCACCGGATGCTCGGCATTCCGGGGCCTCCGCATCCGCTGATCACTTTACTGGATACCCGGGAAGAACGGATCAACTTAAGCAGGCTGCCGGTCAGCTATGTGACAACACTTTACAAGATATCTTTTGTAAGCAAATTAGGTGGAAAGTTCAGGTATGGGCAAGGTTATTACGACTTTGATGAAGGCAGTATGGTCTTTACGGCTCCTAATCAGATCGTAGGAAGTACGGCTATCTATAAGGGCAATGAAGGGTATTCACTGATCTTTCACCAGGATTTTCTTCAGGGTTATCCGCTTGCCGCCAAGATCAAACAATACGGATTCTTTTCCTATGCTTCTAATGAGGCACTACACCTTTCTGAGCAGGAAAGGACAACAGTATCATCCATTTTTACCATTATTGAGGAGGAACTTAACAGCCGCATAGATGATTTCAGCCATGAAGTGGTGATCGCACAGATCGAACTGCTATTAAGCTATGCCAAACGCTTTTACAAACGGCAATTCCTGACAAGACAAGCGGCCAGCAGCGATCTGCTTCAGCAATTGGAAGGACTCCTGAATACTTATTACAGCGAAGAAAAGCCGGTCAATCGCGGTTTACCAACCGTACAGTACCTCGCTGATCAATTAAATTATACCCCCAATTATCTGAGCGATATGCTGCGCTCGCTCACCGGCCTGAACGCACAGCAGCATATTCATCAAAAACTGATCGAAAGGTCTAAGGAACTACTGTCTACCACTAACCTGACGATCAGCGAAGTGGCCTTTTCTTTAGGCTTTGAGCACCCGCAATCCTTTAGCCGTCTGTTCAAAACAAAAACAAGGCTTTCCCCAGTGCAATTCAGGGCTTCTTTTAACTGATCTGATCAACTGCCGTGTCTACTGCGGTCTGGCGTTATCCCATATGGGAAGTGGTTTGCAAGGTATTAACGCATAAAAGGCAGGTAACGTTCTTCGGGCTTAAAGCTGATTGTTTGCAAGAGAGGGTTAGTGAAATGACCTTTAACTCACCACTGGTTCCCATGTTTTACGTAAAGCCGGATCCTGCATTTGAACACCCCAGTCGAACATCGCTTTAAGCACCGGGATCAGGGTCTTGCCGCAACCACTAAGTTCATATTCCACCCGGGGCGGTTTTTCCTGATACTCGTGCCGCAGGATCAGCCCGTCCTCTTCGAGCTCGCGCAGCTGCTGGGTCAAAATCTTGCGGGAAATATCAGGAACCTGTACTGCCAGCCTGCCAAAGCGGACCGGGCCTTCAATCAGCCGGATCAATATGATCGCTTTCCACCGACCACCGATATACTGCACGGTGCGTACCACTGCACAGTCATATGGATTGCTTTGATATTTTCTCATTAGTTACCTTTTTGTTACCTCGAACTGCCCTTTAGTTACGTTTTAGTAACCACGAATCAGGGCCTGAACGTCAAATATCGGAAATCGCTTTAGTTTCTTTGTGAAACAAAAGCAACAAAATGGAACATAAACAACAGACAGCCCTCGTAACGGGCGGAACAAAAGGAATAGGCAAAGCCATTGCGGATAAATTAGCGAAGGCGGGCATGAAGGTCATTGTAACGGCCAGGAACTATCAGGAGGAAGCGTTTGAATATCAGTTTATCGCAGCTGATTTGTCAAAACCTGCAGAGGTGGCTAAGTTGGTAGCCGAATTGGGGCATATCGATATCCTGATAAATAATATGGGCGCGAACACCCTGCCAGGTGGCGGTTTCAGCACGTTGACCGATGAAAACTGGGACGAAGCATTACAGGTAAATCTATTGGCCGCAGTTCGTTTGGACCGCGCTTTATTACCTGCGATGCTGGCGCAAAAAAACGGCGTGATCATTCATATCTCATCTACCAGCGGAATGTTCCCGATCTGGGAAGCCACCATGGCTTATAGTGCAGCTAAAGCGGCCTTAAACGCTTATAGTAAAACGCTGGCCACAGAAGTAGCGAGCCAGGGTGTGCGGGTTGTTACGGTTTCACCGGGACTTACCAAAACACCCTCGATGTCGGCTTTTATCACCGAACTTGCTGCCGGGGCAGGCATTACTACCGATGAAATGGCGACAAACCTGATGGCCAAATTAGGTGGGGTACCCATGGGGAGGATGGCGGAGCCGGCGGAAGTAGCCGAACTCGTCAATTTTCTGGTATCACCGGCAGCTTCCTATATAACTGGCTCCAATTATGTTATTGATGGCGGTAATTTCCCTGTGGTGTAACGCTTTGACGATGATCCCTGGACTTTTCAGGCAACTAAATTTGGACCTTACAGGTAATCTCGTGTTGAGATTTACAGCGAACTTTGTCCTGTAAATTTTAACATATGAAAAATAAAAAAGCCTATATTATTACCGGACCGACCTCAGGGATAGGCCACGCGACAGCCCTGGAACTGGCCAAACACGGCACCCTGATCCTGGTCGCCCGGAATAAAAAAAAGCTGGATTTGCTGCAAATAGAACTGAAAGATCTGGGGCATGATACGGTTTCGGTGGTTTGTGATATTTCGGATATCAAAAGTGTAAGAAAAGCTGCTCAGGAAATTCTTGCCCTCGGATTTCCTATCGCAGGTCTCCTGAACAATGCAGGCATCATGCCGTCCAAACCATTGAAAAGTGACCAGGGCTGGGATTTGACCTTTGCAACCAATCATCTTGGCGCGTTCGCCCTGACCGAGGCGCTTGCGCCGCATTTGCCTGACGGGGCCAATGTAGTTTTTATCGCCTCGGCTATTGAGGATCCGGAACGCAAACCTGCCAAAGCTATGGGAATGAAAGGCGGCCGTTTTATTTCTGTAGAAGCCAGCGCACGCGGGGAATGGAAAGCCGGCGGCGCAAAAATGCCGGGCATAGATGCCTATGCTACCTCCAAACAGTGCATTCTCGCAGCTACATTTGCATTTGCCCGCAACGATCGAAGGTTGCATTACAATGCCATAGAGCCTGGCATCACCCGTGGTACCAGCCTGGGCGGCGAAAGCACGAATGCTTTTGTCCGCTTTTTGTTCGGTCATCTGATGGCGATGATCCCTCCGTTTTCGCACTACAGCAGCACACCTGAAAGATCCGCGATAGTCATCACCAACGTGCTGACAGATAAGTCGGGTAAAACAGGCGTGTATGTTGATGAGAAAGGCCGGCCTATGTTAAGCTCGGAACAAACCCGCGATCCGGAATTCCAGGACCGGGTTGTCGCGGAAACTCGTAACTTGCTGGCGACAATTCGATGAGCAAGGCAAATTATCATATCGGGGTGATCTCACCTGAACAGTTTGTTGCCGAACATACTTTCACCTATATCATCAAAGGTGAAATGCACTTGTATGATGGCAGCCATAGCTATGTGCTGCGGGCCGGTGAAAACGGACTGGCACGCAAGGACAGCCTCATCCGGTTCAAAAAGGAAATGGTTAACGATGAACTTGAAAAAGTGTTCGTTTTTTTTGATGAGCAATTTTTGAAGGCATTCCAGGCCAAACATCATCCCGAATCAGCGCGATCAGGATCGCGCGAGACGGTGATGATATTGCCAGAAAACAAACTATTGCCGGTGTTTATAAAATCCTTACTGCCATATTACGATCATGGCAAAATAACGGAAGCCTTCGCGGATGTCAAGCGCGAAGAACTGCTCCTGATCTTATTGCAGGCGCAGCCTCAACTGGCAGGCCTGTTTTTTGATTACCGCAGCCCTGAAAAAATAAATCTCGAAGAGTTCATGAACCGAAACTATCAGTTCAATGTGAGTCTTGAGCGTTTTGCTTATTTAACCGGGCGAAGTTTATCTGCCTTTAAAAGGGATTTCAAACAAATATTTAATGATACCCCAAGCCATTGGTTAGTGCAAAGACGATTGCAGGAAGCTTATTTCCTGATCGATAAAAAAAATCAAAAGCCGGCTAAGATCTATCTGGACCTGGGTTTTGAGACGCTTCCGCATTTCTCTTTCGCTTTCAAGAAACGGTTTGGGATAGCGCCAAAAGTGCTGGCCGGTCAACAAAAGGTTTGAAGGTCGGGCAGTATAATTGAGGACCCTCTTATTGGAATGAGGTTTTCAGCCTGCATATTCCAATACAGAATAAAGTCACGACGCAGGGTTGCAGGCAGTTATTGGCTCAATTGAACAAAGATTTCAAAATGTTCACGATCAAGGCGGTCCGGGCTTGAACTGTAGCAGAATTCAGGCGTCCCTGGAGCATTTGACGATGTAAGAAACTAAAACATCAACAATATTTTTTTCTGCCGGCGAAACCGGGTCCGTTCAGACAGCTATCTTTACTATTTCGACAATGAGCAAGAAAACTAATCATATTCCTGTAAATAAATTGCCCCAAGAAAGCTGCCGGGGGATTATGATGATGCGGGAGTCATTTAACGGTTCACCCAATTCCGAACAAGTCGAACGTTCTCATCGGGATGGCGGTTATACTTTCATCATCCAGGAAAAAGGAAAAACCATCATCGAAATTGATTTCCAAACGCATCATATCGAGGCAACGGCTGTTATCTTTCTCCACCCTCATCAGGTTCACAGGGTTATAGCATTTGAAGATGCAATGATCAGTACCTGGATCATCACGGAGGAAAACCTACGCCCGGAATATTTAAGCCTGCTGGAAGGACTTGCACCGGTGCAAGTAATGGCGGTTACACAGGAAACACTTGCCGTCCTGACGGAAACTGTAGCATTATGTATCAAACTGTCTGAACAGAAAACAGAGGTGCTTTACCATTCCATTTTAAAGGAAAGCGTTAATACGTTGGTTACCCAGATCATTTCGCATTACCTTGCATTATCCAAACCATCTGAACATCATGCCCGATTTGAGGATATAACCAGGGAATTTAAAACCGCGTTGGAAAAACATTATAAGTCGACTAAAAAGCCATCCGAATATGCCGCTCAGATGAATTTATCCCCCTCATACCTGAATGAATGCGTGAAGGCTGCTACCGGAAAGTCCGTTTCTTCCCATATTCGGCAGCGTGTGGTGCTGGAGGCGAAACGCTTGCTTTATCATTCGGGCAAATCTGTAAAAGAGATTGCCGGCGAACTGGGCTACGATGACTATTCCTATTTTACACGGTTGTTCAATAAGGTTGTGAGCATGACGCCCATTGCTTTCCGGGACAAAAACCGCGAATAGTCCTAAACTTACGGCATCCTGTCATTGTATGCACTTAATTTCCGGCGTTCCTTTGTGCTCATAAAAATAGACAAGGGGAATGATACAAACACCGGAACTTTTACTTCATAAAAATATTGCTATAGTTGGTGGTGGCCCGGGTGGCCTGACGCTTGCCAGGCTTTTACAGCAACAAGGTGCGCAGGTTAAAGTTTATGAACGGGATCACAGTCAGGCAGCGCGCGTACAGGGCGCAATTGTCGACCTGCATTTCGACTCCGGGTTGAAAGCCATGGAAGCAACGGGGCTAATGGAGGCATTCAAAGCAAATTACATGGCGGGTGCGGATAAATACCGCTTGCTTGATCCAAAAGGTAATATTTTGTTAGATGAAGGTAACCAGGTCGGCGAACCACAGTTTGGCAATCCGCATTTCAGGCCTGAAATAGACAGAGGGGCGCTGAGGGATTTGTTAATCGACGGCTTGCTGCCCGGCACCGTTATATGGGACAGCCAGTTCGTGAGCATGAAGGGGGTTGACCATCAGTGGGAATTGCAATTTAAGAACGGAACAACCGCTACAGCAGATATTGTTATCGGATCAGACGGTTACCGCTCCCTGGTCCGGCCTTACCTCACTAACGTAAAAGCACTATATTCCGGTGCGACGATCATTCAGGGCGAAATAGACCATCCGGAAACAGCTTGTCCGGAATTCTACCAGTTAGTTAACCAAGCAAACCTGATGGCCATGGGGAACGGAGCAACCATAGCCGCACAACCGCGTGGCGACGGCGGCTTAACTTTTTACGCTGCATCATTGCTCCCGGAAAACTGGGTCAAAACCAGCGGCATTGATTTCAGTAACCCTCAAGATGTGCAAGACTACCTGATCAATCATTATGAAGGTTGGAACCCTATATTTTTTACATTATTTAAAGCTTGCACCCATTTTGTTCCCCGGCCGCTGAATTACTTTCCTTTGGAAAATAGATGGGAGGCAAAAAATAATATTACCCTTATTGGCGATGCTGCTCATCTGATGCCACCTAACGGCGAGGGCGTTAACCTGGCCATGCTGGATGCCTTAGATCTGTCGGATTGTTTGACCGATATAAATCTTAACAACCTTATCGACGCAATTGCAGCTTACGAAAAGATCATGTTTGACAGGGCTGCTCCGCTTTGTAAAGAAACGATCGATGGCATAAGTGACTTTGCCGCGCCGACGGAAGAATCCGTGCTGGATCTGATTAAAATGCTTAGCTAAAACACATCAAATTGATTTCCCGAATCATCCCTGCCGAATCAGGGCAAGGATGATTTGCATTCATGAAAGTAACTTAAAGTATGTCCAAATCCCTGGCCACATAGAAGCTGGGGACTAATGGGCGAAAACCAGTCACTTTTCTAAGTTTATTGGTATCAAGGATACCCTCGAACGGGTCATTGAGCGGCCCTTCATCCTCATGAAATACGTCAACTGCACCAACAGATTCAGCAAGTTCGTACAAGGTAATTGGAGCATCATCGCAGATGTTAAAGACCTCACCGTCCAGGCCGTTTTGCTGAAGCAATAAGATCAATGCCTGGGCGACATCCAAATGATGTACCATATGCATGCGCGAACCGGAATGGCGTTTCATTTTCTTTAGCAACGGCATGATTTCGGGAATATGCGGATCTTGATCACCATACACAAAACCCAAACGAAGTACTCTTACGTCAAGATTCTTCGTTTTGTGCAGCTCCAAAAGTTCCTGTTCGGCAGCGGCCTTACTTGAAGAATATGCCCTCGGGTCATTAATGTTGACGAAGTCATCCTCCCGGGCCGGGTGCCCGTAGCCCGAACCGTATACGTTGCCGGTACTCACAAAAATGAAGCGTTTGACATTCGCATCAATTGACGCATCGGCCAGGGCTATAGTTCCTGCATGGTTGGTTTTGATAATGCCTTCATTATCGGTGAACGTTCTGAATAACGCGGCCAGGTGGATGACAGCTTCAACACCTTCCACGGCGGCCGGTAAAGTGGTCGCATCGAACAGGTCGCCGGTAGCCACCTCAGCGCCAAGCGCTGCCAGATCTTCGGCCTTTGCGGCATCCCTTACTAAAATCCGGACTTTATAACCTTTGGCTAACAGGCGTGGCACCAACCGGCTGCCCACTTTTCCTGTTGCCCCTGTAACTAAAATTTTCATGGTATGATTTATTAAATTTTACGAAACAAAGGTCAGTGGTTACAGCAGTTTGAATGTAAAGAGAATCAAACCGAAAAGTATAATTTTCAAACTTTATCCCGGACAGTTTTCGGTGTTATGCCGGTTATGCGTTTGAAGTAATTGTTAAAGTAGGTGGGATATTCGAAACCCAGCGCGTATGCGATCTCCGCCACGCTCCAGTCAGTGTGCTGCAAAAGGGCTTTGGCTTCAGCTATTATACGTTCAGCGATATGAACAGTGGTCGGTTTACCGGTTACTTCCTTTACAGACCGGTTAAGATAATTCACATGTACCGATAATCGCATTGCATAATCCTGAGCATTCCTTAGGCTTAATACCTCGCCGGCACGTTCTATCGGAAACTGCCTTTCCAGCAGATCGGTAAACTGATGAGTTAACCTGGCCGCGGCATTTTTGAACTGCGGCGCATTTTGGGAAGGTTGTATTCTTAAAGCTTCATGCAGTATGAGTACAATACAGTTACGGATGAGTTCTGCCTTATAATAGTAATCGCCATCATGTACGGCCAGCATTTTTTGAAATATGCCGCTGATGAAAATGACCTGCTCATCATTTAAAGGGATGACCGGCGAATCACCTGCCTGAAACAGTGGAGAGTTTTTCAGGACATCCGTACGATCCCGTCCTGAAATAAAATTTTCGGTAAAAAGGCAGGCATAGCCTGTCGTTCTTTTAGACCTGCGTAAAACGGCATGAGGTACTCTCGGGTTGACAAAAAAGAGCACCGGCTGGTCCAGTTCAACGACACGATCACCATAACGAACGATCATGTTGCCGTCTACCAGACCCATCTTGTAAAAGTCACGCCGGCCCGCAGAAACAGGTATGTTTACCGTGTCAGGCACCTGGTGAACTTTGAAGCCATGAAGCTTTAAATCGCCCAGATCCAGTCCGGGTATCTCGTTCATAATTACTGCGCCCATTTTTCAAAAGTAGTAAAATCAAACTATAGAGGTTTCTGGATTTTACAAACGAATTCGGAGGGAAAACGTTTATGGATTAGGTGTAAGGTTTATTATAATATAGATTGCGGATGCAAAATAAAAAACTATCTTTTGTTTAATCAGTGCTGTAGCGGTATCTACAGTCGTTACAAATTTAGTGAAGGGGGTGTTCAAACATAATCTTACTTATTTTGATGGTAGGTTTAGAACACCTTTTATCGGAGAAGTGTTCAGATGTAACTTATCGAGAGCCAAATAAAAAGGCATCCTTGAAACTGAGGATGCCTTACCCGTCGGGAATGAAATCCCATTCTGTAGCCGAGAGTATATCTAATAACAACACCTTTGAGAGTGATCTATTGCTGATTTCGAAAATGGGAGAAGATTATGGCCCGTCTGTATAGCGTTTAAAGCTTGCTTTCTGTGTGTCAGTTTTCGTGGGTGTTCGACGCAATAATCTGAGGTTTAAAAATCAAAAATAATTACCTGAATTATTTCTTTGCTCGTCGCCATTGTACATTTCTTTTATCGGTATATTTCAATATCCCAATCCGTGTATCAAAGGTAAAATCGTTGATTCCCTTTTCAACATTCATACCTGAATAAGTTGCCTTTTTGCTATCGAAATAATAAAGATTCTCAGCTATCTTATCGACATTGTTTAATTCTTTTCCGTTGAATATTGTACCTATAAAAGTTATCTCGAATTGAATATAATTTTTAGAATTTTGAGACAGATTAAATAAATTCTGATCATATCGCTTTTTCCCATCACCCATTAACGCCGATTGATGATAGCTTCCTGGAGTAAACAAATAAGGCACACTTAAGTAAATAGTGCTGTAGTAACCTAACTCTATAAAATTCCGAACGGTATCTCTGGTTAATGCTGTTTTAAAAAAAACAATCGTGTCTATTTCATTTTTTTCAGAAATAAAGACAATCGAATCGGTTTTTGTATAAGGCTGAAACCATTTCAATTGATCCTTTGTGAACTTTTTTACACCAAGCGAACAGCTATTAAATAAAATAACTATTGATAACAGACACAAAATGATAGTTGAATTACTTCTTGGCACAGATAAAGTTTTATTGGAAGTTCAAAGAAACAAAAAAGCCCCAGATATTTACCTGCAGGCTTTAGTAATAGTTTTCTTTAAATTCTTACCCACCTTATTCCCAAGGTGGGTAATTTTGTAGCCCAAAGGAGAATCGAACACAATTCTTAACCAATTGACTCATAGTGCTTTATGTGGTTTAAAACGACTACGCACCGAATTACCAACCCTTTTTTTGATGTAGAGTACTTTTATTTGCAAATCTTACTTTACGAAGATGCGGAATATTGCAAACGCTAACAATTTTAACATCACAAAAAAGGCCGTACCATGATTCATTATATAGTGTTTTTAATTTCAATTGTAACAATATTACATTAGATCGAAAAAAGCAATTAGTAACCATTGTGGGTATTTGTGATAGTAAGAAGCTTTATAAGATAGCGCATCATCGTTTTATTAACTACGTATCTCACGCCGCATGAAAAGAAAGTAAGCCAGCGCAAAACAACTTACGGTTGATGCCATTAAGCCGCTTACTTGCGGCCATACGATCATGACACTTTCCTTAAACGGCAGCGGAGCCGGTATAGCGCCCGCCATTTGCTCCATGGTTACAGGACCAAGGCTGCGAACCGACGGCATTAACAACGTGGTAACGGCATCCGAATAAAGCTGATTCGGGGCGATGCGTTGCAGATTCAATATCAAATCGTTATAACTTATGATCTCGGCCTGGCTAAGATAAGCCGGATCAGGTAAGAAGGACTTGACAATAAGGTTAATGGCAATCTGGTAAAATATCGTAAAGAACAACCAGATCCCGATGGCCGTGAGCGCGGAAGTTGCGGCTTGCTTAAACAGGATGGAAAGCATGATAGATAAACTCAACCAAAAAGCCACATAAGCAATAGTGATCACAATAAACCCCAGTATGCGAAGCAGTTCCTGCGGCTCCATGCGCACGCCAGTCAGTACTAACCCGCCGCCGATCATCAGCAAAGCCAATGCAAAAAACAAACTGCTGACGATCACCAGGGCGCTCACAAATTTAGCCAGCAACAAATTATCGCGGTAGATGGGCTGCGCCATCAGGCGGGTCAAGGTGCCACTGCTCTGCTCGGAGTTAACCGCGTCAAACCCTAAACTGATGCCCAGCAGCGGTGCCAGGAAACTCAGGAACACATGAAAGGGCGGAATAGAATTGTCGGTAGTGGTTAATAGTTTCAAGTATAAAAACAGATGATCGGGATCTTTGGTATTGCCTACCGCCGATTTAATATTCCCCAGTGACACGTACATCGCGGCGATAAAAGTAAGCACGATGAGTGCAACGAGTATGGCAAAGCGCCAGCTGCGTATATGATCTGCTATTTCCTTGTGAACCATAACGCCGAAAGGCCCTGGTTCAGAAGATTGACTTTTCATAGCTTGTTTATTTTGTACTATTAGATTCAAAATATTTTTGATAGATATCGTCCAGGCCATAATTTTTTTGATTAACGCCAATCACGTCATAGCCTTTTTCAACCAGGTACCGAACCAGTGCCGCCGTTATATTACGGTTGCTGGTAAATTCCAGCTCATTTTCACTAATGGTGATCTGGCTAACAGCTTCCCATGCCCGGAGTTCCGGTTCCGGCGGCCAGGGCTGTGAAACGGCTTGTGCTACCCTGATCGAAGTGACATGGCTGTCGGTGCCGAACAGTTGGGCGGACAGTGCGCCAATATCTCCCTGTGCCAGCAATTTGCCGTTCACAAAAATCCCTACCCGGTCGCAGACCTGTTGAACATGATGTAAATGATGCGAAGAGAGTAAAACGGTAAGCCCCTGCTGCCGGCTCAACTGTTTGATCAGCGCCAGGAAATCTCTAACCCCGGTGGGGTCGATACCGAGTGTCGGCTCATCCAGAATAATGACGTCCGGATTTTTGATCAGCACATCGGCCAAACCCAGCCGCTGTTTCATGCCGCGGGAAAAAGCCGAAGTCTTTTTATGCTGGTCTGCGGCAAGGCCCACAATTTCCAGCACCTCGGCAGATCGTTTTTTTAATTCATTTTCGGGTACGCTGTTCAGCCTGCCGATATACAACAGATTTTCCAGCGCGGTCATATTGCCATAAAAACCAACACTATCGGGCATATAACCCACTTTTTTCTTAACGGAGATAGGGCTGCTCGTAGCATTATGCCCGCAAATCATAGCGGTACCACTCGTCGGATCGGTAAGCCCGAGCATCATCAATATGGTAGTGGTTTTGCCTGCTCCATTAGGCCCCAGCAGCCCGAAGATCTCGCCTTTCTGAATATCAAGGTTCAGATCATCAACGGCTTTAACAGTGCCATAGTGCTTGGTTAAACCCTTTAACTGTATAATAGGATCTTTCATTGGTAAAAAACGGATTGGCTGTTTTATCTTCTGCCATATTTACGAATGAGATAATAAACGATGCCGATGGCCAGCAGGATGACCAAAATGCCGATCCAGCCGGAAAGCAAGGATGTTTTGACAGTTAGCCGGAAAGCGATCTGTGAGTTGGTATTGCTATTAGTCGCAGTAAAATTAGCGGCATAATCACCGGCTATAGTTTTGTCTGGTACTTTTACCGTCGCTTTTACATCGATGGTTTTCCCAGGTTCCAGTTGTTTGATACTGGCGGGTTCAAAGGTAGATTCCCAGCCGGTAGGCAATTGTGCGGTAACCTGCAAATCATTCAAAGGCAATGTCCCCGTATTTTTGAGGGTCAGCTGCAACTCTTTTTGGCTGCCGGAAGTTACTTCGTCGCTCAATCTTCCGGTTGGTGTGCTCAGTGCCAGGCTGTAGGAGCCTTTTACTACGGCTTCCAGGTTCAGCGATAGCGTATCGGAACCGGATATGGCTTTGATTGGAACCCTGTATTTTTTCGGGGAGGCGGTAGCCGTGGCATTGATCTCGATGGCAATGTCCTGCGTTTTTCCCGCATCCATATTGATAGAAGTAACCTGGCTGCCGTCCACTTTATAAGCGATCATCCAGCCAAAAGGAAGATCGGTTCTGAGTTCGTAGATCCTGGCACTTGCCGAACCGTTATGCAGGGTGGTGTTGTAACGGAAGGTCTCATTGGTAGCGGCCTCAATGTTCATCAGTTTGGCGGTAAAGCCTGATTTGCCGGCCGGCCAGTTGACCGGTTGCTGCTGCTGTGCCTGTGATGCGAAGGCGAATACCAGAAATAATAAAAGAAATGTAAAGCTGCGCGCTGCGTTGAAATGGGTAATAGTGAATTGGGGTAACATGATCTAACAACTAAAATTTAAATGATAGCTTTCAAAAAATGCTTTTTTCGATAATGGGTTCTATGTTTAAAAATTGATGGTTCAAAGAAAAAAAGTCGCCAAAAAAATTCAAATAATTTTAACATTTTTTAACAATTAGATATTAGCCTGGACGAGTAGACCCTGACATCCATTGTTGCCGAGTTATAAAAGATCGGATATGAGCGGATTTGTTTGATAAATAGGTAAACTATTGCCAAACAGAGTGATGCTGATTTTTGTAATAGAATTATGGGAAAGACAACGAATGCCGTATTAGCCCGCGACGGAGCACTGCGGGCTCCCTGGCAGTATGGCGCAGCGACTATAATTTCGAAAGCTTTATTTGATACCACCGTCATTTATGATGCGCTGATCGTAGGTGGCGGCATTACCGGTATTACCACGGCACTGTTTCTTCAGAAAGGAGGAAAAAAAGTAGTGATCGCCGAAGCGCATAACCTGGGATTTGGAACTACCGGCGGGACCAGCGCCCACATCAACACCTTCGCGGATACTACTTATGCGGAAGCAGCGAGCGCTTTCGGCGAAGAAGGAGCGCAGCTTTTCGCAGATGCGATCAACGAAGGTTTCAGTACCATTAAATCCAATATTAATACTTACCAGATTGATTGCGATTACGAAATCAATTCTGGATACCTGTATGCAGAAACCGGGGAAGAGGTCAAACAACTCGACGATATCTACAACGGCGCCTTAAAAGTAGGCGTGCCTGTAAACTATACGGAAGAAGCGCCGACACCGATAGAATATTTAAAGGCCCTGGTTTTCGATAGGCAGGCACAGTTTCACCCGTTAAAATATTTGCAGGGTTTACAAAAAGCATACCTGGAAGCAGGTGGTATAGTTTTGGAAAATACGTTGGTAACCGGTATCGAAACTGATAATGGCGTACATATCGCGCATTCGCCAGCAGGTGTTATCAGGGCAAAAACGGTGATTTACGCTACGCATATGCCGCCCAATATCAACCTGTTCAATTTTGAGTGCGCCCCTTACCGCAGTTATGTACTGGGCCTGAAATTAAAAACGGATACTTATCCGGATGCCTTGGTTTACGATATGCAGGAACCTTATCATTATTTCCGGACACAGGTAATTGACGGTGAAAAACTTTTGATCGCCGGTGGTAATGATCATAAGACGGGCCATGCCGACCCGGAAAAAGCCTTTGCCGATCTGGAAAAATACATCCGGAAATATTATAACGTGTCGTCGGTTAAATACCGCTGGTCATCACAATATTATGTACCTGTGGATGGCCTTCCTTACATCGGACAGATGCCGCTGGCGGCGGATGGTATTTACTGCGCAACCGGCTATAACGGTAACGGGATGATGCTGGGCAGTATCGCCGGCAAAATACTCAGCGACTTGGTCAGGAGACGGCCCAATAGATACCGGGACTTGTTCAGTCCTTCCCGCATTAAACCGATAGATGGGTTCAGCGAATTTGTTAAAGAGAATGCAGATGTCGCCTTTCATTTTGTAGCTGATCGCGTAGGTATACATGAAACCGATTCCTTAAAAAGATTACAGCCGGGTACCGGCAAGGTCGTTGAGGTAGACGGTGAAAAGATCGCGGCCTACCGGGATAAACATGGAATTATCCACGCGCTCAGCCCGGTTTGCACTCATGCCGCGTGTATCGTGAACTGGAACGGCGAAGAAAAAAGCTGGGACTGTCCCTGTCATGGTGCACGTTATGATATTGACGGAAATGTATTAACAGGACCGGCAACCAAAAACCTAATCAAGATTAGCAGCGATGAAAACTAAGGAAATATTAGCCAGCGGAATTACCGGTACAACTTTCATGACCCTGTTCAGCTACCTCATTTCGCTGGCCGATGGCGAAAACTTCAGCGAACCGGAGCGCCTCGGACAACTGGCTGGCCGTCTCATTCCGAAACTGGACAAGCAGCAGAGCCAGGCTTTAGGCTGGCTCGGTCATTATGGGGTAGGCCTGCTTTTTGCACTAGTCTATGTGGAGCTTTGGCGGCGCGGGAAATTAAAACCTGATCTGAAAACGAACCTTTGGTTGGGTGGTTTAAGTGGCTTGCTGGCAGTAGCAGTCTGGAAAACCACATTTAAAATGCACCCGCTGCCACCTTCGTTAAGTTTTAATAAATATTACCTGCAACTCGTTCCGGCTCACCTTGTCTTTGCAGTCTTCGCCGGGATTGGTTACCAAATCGTAAAAAGAACAAATCATGTTACAGATCATCAATGAGTCGGAAAAAAGCCTGACGGATCTGGCCCAGCGTTTCCCGGAAAATCCTTTGTTATTACCTAAAGATCTTGCGCCCAGCGCTAATGGTTTACAAATCATTAGTCTGCTGAATCCGGGCGTATTCCGTTACGGGGGGAAAATATGGCTTCTGGTCAGGGTAGCAGAAGGTGCTATGCAAAAGGAAGGCGTACTATTTTTCCCCGCCCTGAACGCGACTGGGAATACCGAGATCATCGAAGTACCATTAAACGATCCCGACCTGATCACCATCGATGCTCGGGTAATCAGTTATAAAGGCCTGGATTACCTGACCACAATCTCACATTTACGTTTATTATCTAGTGATGATGGTGTGCATTTCACCGAACCGGGAGACTATGCTCCCATATTTGGACAGGGCTACCTGGAACGATTCGGCATCGAAGATTGCCGGGTGAGCCAGATAGGTGATACTTATTATCTCACCTATACGGCAGTATCTGATAGTGGTGTTGGTGTAGGTTTGCAAACCACCAGAGATTGGCAACACTTTGAAAATGCGGGCATGATCCTGCCGCCGCATAATAAAGACTGCGCCATCTTTGAAGAAACCATCGACGGTAAGTATTATTGCCTGCACAGGCCGAGCAGCAAAGAGATTGGCGGCAATTATATCTGGCTGGCCGAATCTTCCGACGGCAGGCAATGGGGGAACCATCAATGCCTGATCAAGACCCGGCCCGGCCTTTGGGACAGCGCACGCGTCGGTGCCGGGGCGGCACCGATCCGTACCGGGCGGGGTTGGCTGGCAATTTATCACGGCGCCAATGCGGAGCACCAATATTGCCTGGGTGCTTTCCTCATGGACCTTGATAAGCCTTCAAAGATCATTTCGCGTACCATTAAACCCATTATGGTGCCTACGGAACCATATGAATTAAGCGGCTTTTTTGGGCATGTGGTATTTACTAACGGGCACCTGATTGATGGTGACCACTTGACGATGTATTATGGCGCGGCAGATGAGTTCGTTTGCGGCGCGCATTTTTCCATCAGTGCAATACTGGAACAATTGGTTTCCTATTAGCATATCATAAGCTTTTCAGCAACGTGGCAGACCATGGAACTACCGCAGGAAAATAAAAAAGGCCGCCCTGACAAAGGCGGCCCGCTATGGTTTATTTCATGCTGTCATGGATCTTTTGGACCGCGTCTAGGTGCATTTTTAAGGTTGGTAATGTCTTCACCGCAAATGCTTTCAAATCCTGGTCCTTTAGGTTTTTAGCGGCATCCTCAAATTCTTTGATGTCGTTTTTGTGATCTTCGATCATATTATCAACATAGGCTTTATCAAAGTCCGCGCCTGATTTTGAAGAAAGATTGTCTTTCACCTTTTGTTCGTCACTACCTATCGTTGTTGGCAAGATGATCCCTTTGGATTTTGCAAGGGCCTTCATTTCCTCGTTGGCTTTGCTATGGTCACTGACCATCATGCCACCGAAATCTTTAACTTTTTGGTTGGCAGCTTTTTGCTGGGCGAGCGTGCCGAGCTCGACTTCCGCCATACCGCCATTAGCTGCCGCCACGGCAAATTTCGCATCGTCCTTGTCGACTGCTGATGCGGATGAATCCGTTTTGGCCGTATCGGCTTTTGCTGTATTCGCGCTGTCTGCGCTGTCTTTGCTGTCCTTGTTGCCGCTGCAGGCCTGTACCATACAGGCGACACCTGCGATCAGGCTGATGTATAGGAGCTTTTTCATGGTGGGTATTTTTTTGATTTGTATCTCTTTTATCGTCAAGTTATTTTATACCAAGTATTTCCAGCGTCCTTTCATCGCGTTCGCCATGATAGAACTTGTCCAGTACACGGCTAAAAACCGGGAAGGTCGCGGGCACAGCATCAAATAGGGTCATTGACGACTTAAGCTTGAGGTGGTCGGGGCTACCGAAAACAGCATGCGGGTCATTTGTTTCCAATTCCAGCAGCGCTTTACATATAGTCGTCAGCCGCAGCCCGAGTTCCGGGTCCATCAGCAGGTCTCCCGCCTCCTTTATATCTTTTATGGCGTAAAAACGTGACATTTCGGTCATGCCCAAACCTGTAATCTGTGGGAAGATATACCACATCCAGTGGCCTTGCTTGCGGCCGTCTTTGATTTCCGCCAGCGCGGTATCATAATCCCGGTCCTGCGCAGTTTTAAAACGTTGTAAGTGCTCTTTCATTTTTTTACTTAGTTGCTTTTCCCCCTGAACAGCGAGATGATCCAGATAATGACGGCGATCACGATAACAACCGCAAGAATGCCCACAGCCGCACCGGCTTTAAAAATGCCCGCTATCGCGGTGCAGCTGGTGAATAAGGTGGCTATCATGAAGATGGCCACCGGAATAATGATATTTTTCATCTGATGTGTTTTGGAGTTCATCAGCCTGCGTTGCTATTATCCTGTACGTCGTCAGAGGGAAAAGTTTCTGTTGATCCGTTATCCAGCTTGACGACGATCTTGTCGCCAATGGTATCCATCACTTCTCCTTCCCCTGAAGGCGTCAGTACACGCTGGCCAAATAAAAATAAGTGCTCGTCCATTATGCCCGTACTGGTTCTGCCCCGTAGGTGCTCCATTGGGCAACACCTTTAGGCTCTGCATTTTTTACTTCAGTGCTTTTGACCTTGCTCATATCTTTATTGAGTTTTTCGCTTTCTTTTATTTCCGCGCTGAAATCATCAGGCAATTTCGTTTGGCCTTCCGTTTCCTGTACCTGTGTAATGGGGTCTTCGACGTAATTAAATTCTTTGCCCATGCCTTTGATCTCACCCTCATTCCACGGCCCGCGAACGGTACCGTCGGAAAGGTTGTAAACGTTTTGCAGGTAGCGGGGATCGGCAGCCAATACCCCCGGCGGAAAATTAGGCTGGATGCTGTCCAAAGCTGCCTCAAACATTTTATAGTGTGTAACCTCCCGGGTCATCAGGAAGGACAGGGTTTCGTGGATGTACGGATCATCGGTGAATTTCATCAAATGCTCGTAAACGAGCTTGGCCCGTGATTCCGAAGCCAGGTTGCTCCGTAGATCAACCGTCAGGTCGCCATTGGAGTGGATGTAGGATGCACACCAGGGAATACCCTGGCTGTTGCGTGGCGTTACGCCACCGCCAGTGATGATGCCGAACTGTGGATTGGCAAATACAGCTGCGTGGATAATATCTTCCTTAGCGGCCTTACCGTTTAATACCTGCATAATCTCCGAGCTGTCGGCGGCGTTTTTGAGCTCGCCGTTCACGCCCTTCAGCAACATCTGGATGGTAGCGCCAACGATTTCCAGGTGACTGAATTCTTCGGTGGCGATATCCATCAGCATATCGTATTTATCCGGATGCGGAACTTTTGCGCCGAAGGCCTGGGTGAAATATTGCATGGCCGCGGCCAACTCACCGTTTTCGCCGCCGAACTGCTCCAGCAACAAGTTGGCAAAACGCGGATCTGGACGGGATACCCGGGCGTTGAATTGTAGATCTTTTACATGATGAAACATAATATTATTTGTTTTTAGGTAAATGGATATTGATAAAACTATAGGAGCTGATATTATGTTTTTAATTAATTAAATAATTTTATAAGAAATATTAAAACATTATTTAACCAAAAAAAGTTGTTGTACTACTTTTTCGCCGCTTTCTGCAGCGTTCACGGGAGTAATTAAACCAATTGTTAACAATTATTTTTTACAATGAATGCGACCTCAGCCTGGCTCTTGACTGTTAATTCAAAATTGAATAGTCCTGACCTGACCGTTGTATATGAACAGCAGGCGGCGGAATATTCCTTTAAAGTTTACCTGATTGACGACTCCTGCTGGATGGTTGTAGTCTGGCCGAAAGGCAGCCGGATCGCTTTCCGGCTTGCTTATTCACCCAACGATCAGCTGGAACTCCGGAGGGTCCTGGAGAAAGATCAAAACATTACTTTTCGGATCGCCTCCCTGATGGGCGAATACGAGGCTGTTGTCCGGCTACCGGCTGGAGAAATCTCCGTGCTGCGCCTGACGACAACACTGAGAGCGGCAGCGCCGGTCTTGTTCCCTTTCTGGCCGCGGGATATCGTGCCGCTCGGTGCGGCAAGCAGCGATAAGCCGGCTGAAGGCAAGATCAAAGTCAGCCAGGTAGGCACACGTTCCGGACAGCTCTATTTTAGCCTGACCCGACCGAAGGCGGGTTCTGTGCTTTACCTGCAGAATCTGACCGCACTGGCGGACTATAACCAGCAGACCGAGACCTCGGCCGGAGATACGGTGGGTGGCGAATGGCCGGAAATTGGATTTGCCCTGCCTCCTACTTTGAAAAATAAACCATTGGAAGCAGGGAAAACTTATGCCCTGAGTGACGCGTTTATTGTCTTTTCTGAAGAAGTACCTGCAGATGAGGGAGCCATGGTACGCCAGTATCTTGATTTATTAGCGGCAGTTTATCTGCAATTGCCTAAACCGGCTACTACTTATAAAAACTGGCCGGAAACTTTGCAAAAAGGTTTAACTGACCTGACCGAAAGCCCGGGTTGCTGGTCACAGGTGAACGGGAATCATTACCTGAACGCTTATGTCTGTGATTATGCAACACCACCTGAGATCATGGTACAACTGGCAGTACTCCTGCCTTTGCTGGATTATGTAGAATGGAGCGATGGCCAGCTGGAAGTGATGAAAAAGATCAAGGAAGGCCTGCCCGCTTTTTATAATGAGGAACTTGGCACGATCATGCGCTGGCACCCTAAAGTGGCCGACAAGATGGAAGGCGAAGAAGAACACAAAAAGCCAATGGTTATGGATTCCTGGTATCTGCATCACCCGCTGCTGAACTTGTCACGCTTAGCGCTCAAAGGGGATAAAGCTGCCGAAAAACTGTTCCTGGATTCGCTGGAATTCGCGATAAAGGTGGCCCGCCATTTCAATTACAGGTGGCCGGTGTTTTATAAAATGGACACGCTCGAGGTGATCAAAGCGGAAACACAACCTGGAAAAGGCGGTGAAAAGGATGTGCCGGGTTTGTATGCACATGTAATGCTGCAGGCCTGGGAACTGACAGGCAACAAACGTTATTTAGCCGAAGCTGAAAGAGGCGCTTTAAAACTGCAAGGTTTAGGTTTTGACTTATTCTACCAGGCGAATAATACCTCCTTCTCGGCAGGTGCCTTATTACGGCTGTATAAGGTCACCCGAAAAGAAGTATATAAAGAGCTCAGTTATTTATGCCTGGCTAATGTGTTCAGGAACGTAAAACTCTGGGACTGCAATTATGGCTACGGGCGAAATTTTCCATCGTTTTTTGCCCTGTTCCCGCTGAACGATGCGCCCTATACGGCGGTTTACGAGGAGCAGGAAGTCTTCTGTGCCTTTCATGATTACCTGCGGCACGCCGAAGGCCTCGATATTCTGCCTTCCCTGCGTTTGCTGATGGCCGAATATATACGGTTCCTGGTGGAACGCGCGGTTTACTACTATCCGACGATGCTGCCGAAGGCGATGTTGTCAGACGAGGTCAAGACGGCTGAAGTCGACCCGAACCTGTGGATCGCGCTGGAGGATATGCATGACGGCTGGGAGAAATCCGGCGAAGTTGGGCAAGAGGTTTACGGTGCGGGAAATGCTTTCGGTATCCTCCCACGCCATTATATGCAGGTGGAAGATGAGCCCTTTATGATCTATACCGATTACCCCACTTATGGCTTCTCGCCAAAAAAGCACCGTCCGGCCAGATTCAGGCTGGCGGGAGATGCGCGCCTTAACTGCCGCCTGATGTTGATTAAGTCAGGTAAAGGTAAACTGCCGGATTTTTCGGTGACGCTGAATGGGGGAAAAGAACCGGCGAAAGGTAGGAAAACAAAAGAGGGTCACCTGGAATTTACTATTCCCGGTGACAGTGAAGTTTATATTAACTGGAAGACCAAATGAAGAAAAGTAAGAATTTATTCGAACGTTTCAGTAACTGGGCCACAGCGGCCACCGGAAGTTCCGCTGCATTTATCATCGCTACATCAACCGTGCTCATTTGGGCTGTTACCGGACCGTTATTTCATTATTCGGAAACATGGCAGCTCGTCATTAATACGGGCACGACGATCATAACTTTCCTGATGGTCTTTCTTATCCAGAAATCGCAAAATAAAGACTCCAAGGCCGTCCACCTGAAGCTGAATGAATTGCTGGCCTCGCACGAGGGCACCAGTAACCGCATGGTTAATATAGAGGACCTGACCGAAGAAGAACTGGACCATCTTTATAAATTTTATATCCGGTTGTCCGATCTGGCAGAAAAGGAAAATGATCTTACCCGCACGCATTCAATAGATGCTGCTGCAGAAAACCAGAAAAGAAAATCACAGACACGGAAGCCGATTAAAAAGACCTGAGCCATGAATAAGCCGACTATAATCACCGCGATGATCGAATGTCCGAAGGGATCGAACCAGAAGTTCGACTATGATCCGGCGGAAAAACGTTTTAAACTGAATAAGATCCTGCCCGCCGGACTGGTCTTTCCCTTTGATTTCGGGATGATCCCGGGAACCAAAGGAGAGGACGGAGACCCGCTGGATATCATCGTGATCTCCGAAGGTTCCACTTTTCCCGGTTGCCTGGTAGATTGCCGGATCATTGGCGGATTAAAAGCAGAGCAAACCGAACGGAACGGGCACAAGGTACGGAATGACCGTTTTATCGGTATTCCGGAAGTTTCCCAGCTATACTCGGATATCCATACACTGGAGGAGTTGCCACAGGTTCTCATTGATCAGCTCGAAGCCTTTTTCAAAAATTATAACGAACAGGCGGGCAAGAAATTTAAAGTGACCACGAGGCTAAACGCCCCGCAGGCGGCCAAATTATTAAGTCAATGAAGAAATAAAGCAGCAGCTCATACTGGCCACGCTGGCATCACTGTAATTACCGCCTGGCTCGTAAACCATAAGCCGGGAACGGCACCAAAGAAGCCCGCAGCTGTATGCGGCAAAAGAAACTAAATAAGAACTAAAATCAATTGCTATGGAACTTCTGCTAAAAATTTTTGGTGAAGGGAAAGACCTCAATGCCCTGCAGATGAGCAGCCGGGGCGTAGTCATTTTTATAATCGCCTTCCTGCTCATCCGCATTTCAGGCCGGAGGTCGTTTGGCGTGCGGACGCCGCTCGACAACATTATTACCATTTCATTGGGAGCCATCATGAGCCGGGCGGTGGTGGGTGCATCGGCTTTTGTACCGGTAATCGTCTGCTGTTTTGTGATTGTTTTCCTGCACCGGGTCTTTGGCTGGCTGATCGTTCATCATAAGGCATTCGGCCGCTTTGTGGAGGGCGATAAAATCCTGCTATTTGATCAGGGAAAGTTCATTAAAAGCCATATGGAAAAAGGATTGGTCTGTGAAGAAGACATCATGCAGGGCGTCCGGAAGTCAGCGCTAACCGAAGATATGAATGGGATTGAAAAAGTTTATATGGAAAGAAACGGCGAGGTCAGCGCTATCCGGAAAAAATGAAAATTGTCCTGATTTTTCAGGGGTTTGGAACGCTTCTTGTTTTTTTAAGAACAACGTTGTTCAATATAGTTTTAACCAAAATAAAATCTACAATCATGCCTACAAAAAGCAACAAAAAGTCTGCTGCAGCAGCCAGCCGCACACCAGAAGCTGAAAGTGCGCTGAAAGAGTTATTTATCGATGAGATCAAGGACATCTACTGGGCCGAAAAGCATTTAGCCTCGGCTTTGCCGAAGCTGATCAAGGGAGCGACCTCAGAAGACCTTAAACAAACCATTGGCAACCATCTGGAGGAAACCAAGAACCATGTGACACGTCTGGAAAGCGCCTTCGCATCGATCGGTGAAAAAGCAGTAGCAAAGAAATGCCTGGCCATGGAGGGCCTGTTAAACGAAGCTGCTGAACTACTGTCCGATACCGACAAAGGCACAGAAGTAAGGGATGTAGCTATTATTTCTGCTGCTCAAAAGGTAGAACATTACGAGATCGCATCTTATGGCACCCTTCGCACTTTAGCCGGAACCCTGGGTTATAGTGAAGCGCAGCGCCTGTTTGATGAAACCTTAGCTGAAGAAAAAAATGCCGATACCCTGTTGACCCAAGTAGCCGAAAATTATGTGAATGAAGCCGCTGCCGCTGAAGTAGAATAAAAGAAGCAAATTGTGATCTTTCAGGGGATACCGGAAGGTATCCCTTTTTTGTTTAAGTTTTGCTTAGTGCCGCGATCAAAAGTTCGGCGGTCGCCTGGATGGTCTGATGAATGACCTCCTCGCAGGAACCGGAAAACACTTGACGGAAGCTGGCTCCACGACCACAGATCAAAGCAAAAACGAACATGGTGCCGACCGGTTTGTCCGGCGTTTCGCTGCCGCCGGGAGTGGTCAGGCCGGTAACGGTTACCTGGATATCCGAATCGATTATTGTTTTTAAGCGGTATGCCATCTCCCGGGTCACTTCCATCGATTCCGGCGTGTATTTATCAATGAGTTCCTGTGGTACACCTAATAAACTGACTTTCAAACTCGCGTCATAACACGCAATGCCCCCTTTAAGCACTTTACCAGATTCTTCAGTCAGCGCAAATTCGGAGCAGAGCCAGCCCGCTGTCGCGCTTTCTGCAAAAGCGATAGTCAGCCCTCGTTGAGCTATGAGTTTACTGCAAACGCTGATTTTGCTTTCTGCCATTTATACTTAACAATCTGACGCTGAAAATGGTTTGGATAAACAGACGCTTTGCGCAAGCATCAGGTCTTTTCCTATCAATCATAAATACCGGATACAGAACCGACTACTGCTTATCACTTATCGTCCTTACCGAATAACTCCCTCAACTTATCCTTTGCTTTTTCCAGCGTGTCTTTTTCCTCTGCGTTTAAGTTCTTTCCGGCCCGGTTCTCATAAAAGGTCAGCATGGACATCGCGCTTTGATAAGGCGAAGATTTTCGCCGTTTGCTTGTCTCCGCCGAATGTTTTACTGATGCCGCGATCTTATCCGGGTCCCCGGATTTAAAAATATCTTTCTCCAGATCCATCGCATCGCTATGCTCTGTAACATCTGCAGACCATTTGTTTACTGTTTTTTTGGTTTTCGTAGTCATAGAAGTATATTTTATCCGTAAATGATTTTTAGTATCGGTTGATGCTAACCTTCTTGCTTGTCGCTTTCTGCTTCCGCTTTTTTATCCTCTTCCAGTAAATTGGTACCGATAGGGTTAGCGGCTAATAGTTTGGCAAACCAGGCCAGGTTTGCGGTCATATAACGCAAGGTTTTATTGGTATATAAATGTCGTTCGCCGCCGGCTTCCACATAATCTTTTTCTCCTCCGGCCATACCAACCCAATAGGCGTTAACATTTGGTGGAATTGTAAAGCCTACTTCCTGCAAAGCCCAGAGTACTTGCGCGGCGCAGCTATGGGCGCCGTCTTCATTGCCGGTGACCAGGCAGCCGCCTACTTTATTATAGGGCATATATTGTCCGTTTTCTTGATTGCTCAGTTCTTCGTCCCGGAAAATAGCATCTAACCGTTCAATCACTTTTTGAGCGGTCGAGGCCAGGTGTCCCATCCAGATGGGCGTGGCGATAATAAAAATTTGACAGAATTTGATCTTTTCCAGGATAAGCGGCCATTGATCACCCTCTCCTTCATCAGAAGAATTACCGGTAAGCACCTGGTAATCATTAAGACGGATAATCTCTGTTTCAAACCCCTGCTCACGAAGCTGGCTTGCGGCCTTGTCAGCCAATGCGCCTGTATTGGAAAAATCTGGTTGACGTTTGAGCGTACAGTTAATAAGTAATGCCTTCATGAAGTTTGTTTTAATAATTAGTTAGAAAAATAACAGCCTGATGTGATTCAGCTATCACTGTTCTTCTTTTTTTCCTTTGCAAAATGAGCGCGCGCCTGCTTTAAACCAGTTGCTATTGCTTCCCCTTCATTGCCAGTTGTTCGCAACACTTCATTGGCGATCTCCGTTGCCTTTTCCCTGATTTTCTTAGGTTGATTCTTATAAGATGGCGGGTAGTCTCCGTTATACCATGGCATAAGCTAATTTTTAAATGTTTCTAAATACGCTTTCATTTCAACCTTGCTTTCTATTTGCATTCAGCAGCGCCTGCCTGATGACAGGCGCTGTAAAAAGATCAGGAAAAAAATCCCTTGTCTTCTTGGGGTTCGGTGCTTGCCTGGTAATTGATATTATTTTCAGCGATCCGGGTCAGCAGGTTGTCTGCTTCCTTTTCTTCCTCCAGGGTCTGGGACAGGAGGTCAGCCGCATCATTATATCCTAAAGTTTTAGCCAATGTGACCATGCCGCCGTAAGTGGCGATCTCATAATGTTCTGCCTTTTGTCCGGCGAAGATCAGACCTACATCCCGCTGCGCGGTGCCTTCTTCGGTTTCATCTATAATATCTTCGCCTTCGTCAACAATACCGGCCATTGCTGCGCATTTGGTGGTGTCCACTTCTTCACCAATCAAACCAAAGACCTGTTCCAACCGGGTAACATGGTTTTGAGTTTGTGTGAGGTGATTACCGAATGCATCCTTCAGTTCAGCGGATGTAGCGGCTTCCTGTAATTTTGGTAAAGTTTTAACCAGTTTTTTTTCTGCCCAAAGCAGGTCTTCTAATTGATCGATAAAAAACTCCTTGAGTTTTGAATCGGTAGTCTGTGCGGTTTGTGTTTCCATGATATTTGTTTTTGATAAATGATTTTGTAATTTCTTTAAATTGGATGTCAATGCCGGATTATGGCCGGGTGAGCTTCTATGTATTAAGGCTGTCCTGAGCCACCGGATGAACCATAGATCTGTCCGGTCGCGTAACTGGCATCTGGGGCCGCCAATTGTACATAGATAGAAGCCAGTTCTGCGGGTTGGCCGGGTCTGCCCAATGGTGTTTGTCCGCCGAACTGCTTCAGCTTTTCCTGGCTGGCACCACCACTAACCTGTAAGGGTGTCCAGATCGGTCCGGGTGCGACACCATTTACACGGATACCTTTCGGCCCTAATTGTTTTGCCAGTGACTTGACATAATTCATTGTCGCAGCTTTTGTTTGCGCGTAATCATACAGGTCGGGTGAGGGGTCGTAAGCCTGTTCAGAAGTGGTACCGATGATAACCGAGCCGGGTTGTAAATGCGGCAGGGCCGCCTTAATGATCCAGAAAGGAGCATAGATATTGGTTTTCATCGTCCAGTCAAACTGTTCTGTAGAAATATCCAAAATCGACTGGTTGCTTTGCTGCCTGCCGGCGTTATTTACTACAATATCCAAACCGCCCAAACCTTTAACCGCATCGTCTACTAGTTTTTTGCAAAAAGCTTCATCACGCAGGTCGCCAGGAATTGCGATGGCTTTTCGGCCTTCAGCTTTGATCAATGCGATCACCTCTTTGGCATCTTCTTCCTCTGTCGGGAAATAATTGATCGCTACATCAGCGCCTTCACGGGCGTAGGCTATGGCGGCAGCTCGTCCCATCCCCGAATCGCCACCGGTGATCAACGCCTTGCGACCAGCTAACCGTCCCGAACCTTTATAGCTTTTTTCGCCGTGATCCGGTTTGGGGTTCATTTTACTGGCTAAGCCTGGCCAGGGCTGTGACTGGCTTTCGAAAGGCGGCTTTGGGTATTTGGTGATCGGATCTCCTAATGCTTTTGCTTCCATTATACTTTTTGTTTTACCGCCGGCTGCGAAGACAGGTGTTACTGCGACAGCTAAAGTGGCACCTAACCCGGCGACCGCTTGCCGCCGGGTGATTTTATGTTCTTCGTTCATGGTAGTGTAGGATGTATTTTTCTACGATTTCTTTTTGGGAACCTTAGCGCCTTCCTTGCGGGCTTCCGACAATCCGATTGCCACAGCTTGTTTTCTGGACGTTACCTTTTTACCGCTTTTGCCACTTTTTAATGTCCCTTCTTTTTCCTCATGTAAGGCTTTGTGGACCTTGTCCTGTGCCTTTTCTGAATACTTTGCCATTTTTTTTGATTTAATTGTTATTCATGATATAAACGACTCGGTTGATTATATAACCTTATCCGTTGACTACTTCACCACCGTTTACGTGGATGACCTGGCCCGTTATAAAAGAAGCATCATCTGAAGCCAGAAAAACATAGGCAGGTCCAAGTTCCGAAGGCTGCCCTGCCCGTTTCATGGCTGTTTCACTCCCAAAACTTTTGATCTTTTCCTCATCGAACGTGGATACGATCAGGGGTGTCCATACCGGCCCGGGAGCAACAGCATTTACACGGATCTTTTTTTCAACGAGATTTGTTGCCAGAGAGCGCGTAAAGGTGGTAATAGCTCCTTTAGTCGAGGAGTAATCAATCAGCGAAGGAGAGGAACGGTAAGCAGTTACTGAGGTGGTATTAATAATACAGTCACCGCTGCGCATATGAGCTACTGCCGCCTCAGCGAAGTAGAAATAAGCAAATATATTGGTGCGAAAAGTAATGTCCAACTGTTCGGGGTCAATCGCTTTGACATCTTTCTGTGGAAATTGCATTCCCGCATTATTAACAAGTATATTCAGTTTTCCATATTTCCTGACCGTTTTTTCGACCGCGTTTTTGCAAAAGGCGGCATCTTTCACATCTCCTTTGATAAGCAGGCAATTTCTGCCAGCGGCTTCCACCAAATTTTTGGTTGTTTCGGCGTCATGATCTTCATCGAGGTAAACGATGGCTATGTCCGCACCTTCTTCGGCGAAATGAACGCTGACAGCCCGGCCGATGCCGCTGTCACCACCTGTGATCAGGGCTATCTTGCCCTGAAGTTTGCCGGCAGCCTTGTAACTATCCTTAATATATTCCGGTTTCGGATCCATCTCCGCTTCAATACCCGGCTGGCGATCCTGTTTTTGTGGCTTTTTTGTTTTCGTTTCCATATCGGTCAAATGTTTTTTCCTTCAAATTGCTTTTCAATTTTAGCCCAGAAAGGCAGATCAACTATTTGCATAAACTCATCCATACTTACCGCGTTAGGTTTAGGGAGTGGTTTGCCATGCCTTAAATTACCCAATGCTTTTTGGATGGCGTGAGCCACCTGGAAGATCACGGTAGTTGGGTATAAGATCATCGAATAACCCATATCACCCAGGTCTTTTGGCGATACCCAGGGTGTTTTGCCTCCGTTTTCCAATACACTGGTGGCTAAGGGTGCCCCTTTCAATTCTTTTCCGATCTTTTCCAGTTCGTCTATCGTTTCCGGACCTTCGAGATAAACGCCATCCGCACCAGCATCCAAGTAGCTTTTTGCACGGTCGACAGCATTATCGATCCCTTCGGGATCAATGGCATCTGTACGGGCGAGGATAAAGAAATCCATACCATCACGTGCGGCCATGGCTGCTTTGATTTTTTGTAACATGACTTCGGCATCGATCACTTTTTTATCGCCCATATGTCCGCATTTTTTCGGAGGTTGCTGATCTTCCATAAACATGGCGGAAGCACCCAGGCGGATGTATTCCTGAACGGTACGTGTAACATTCTTCACATCACCATAGCCGTCATCAACATCAAGCAATACCGGCAGAGGCGAAGCTTGCATGATCCAGCCTGCAGAGAACTTCTTTTCGCCGAATTTTTCCAGGTCTACATCTGGTATCGCGTGTGTAGCTCCGGAAAGCGCATAGCCGCCGATCTGGTAGGCATCAAAACCGGCCAGCTCAATCAGGCGGGCTGTCAGCGCATCATGTGCAACGGGCAGCTGCACCGGTTTGTCTGCTGCGGCCAGCATGGCTTTCCAGCTCTTTCTTTTGGCGATCGTGTGTTTCATTACGCACCTGGTTTGAGTACTACTTTAATACGATCCTCTTTATTGGCAATTCTGCCTGATTTGTGAAAAATTACTGCTTGCATCATACAGATTCATTCTTTGATAAATGAGTAAAATTAGCGGCGGCTGAAAGTGGGCGGGAATGGCAAAATAATCTGAATAAATTACCACCAATATTATTCCAGTAGTGGACATACGGATAAAAATATTTTACATTTTAGCTATCTATACTTAAAATTATTTCTTTTTAATTTAATAATTGTACTAAAATCGACTATATGTGTCATTAATTTAGAACAGAACTGTTCAATGAAGTATAGAGGCTGACGAGATGATTCCTAAGGTTTCAATTTAAGCTTTAACGAAATATCAAGAAGGTTGATTGTTTAAAACCCAATGTAATAACCAGTGTTATTACATTGGGAAAATTGAAGTAACCTTAAATTTAAAAGCTATGTCAGGAGTTAATAAAGTTATCCTGGTCGGCCATTTAGGAAAAGACCCGGAATTCAGGTATTTGTCGGATAACGCTGCAGTTTTAAGTTTTCCACTTGCTACGTCCGAGTTGATCATCAAAAACGGTGTTAAAACAGAACATACAGAATGGCACAATATCGTGATGTGGCGTTCGCTGGCGGAAGCTGGTCATAGATCGCTCCGTAAAGGAAAGCTGATCTATGTAGAAGGTAAATGCCGTACCCGCTCTTTTGAAGATAAAGAAGGTATCAAACGTTACACTACGGAAATTATTCCTGAAACCTTTACCCTTTTGGGACGGGGCAGTGATTTTGAAATTAATGAATTACTGGAAAATGTGGCTCATTCACAGAAGTAGAAGTATTCACGTACCACACACGCTTTGAGAGGGAAATGGACGTCATAATCTGTTGTCCGGTGCCTTCGGGATGCTGCATTGCTAAACAAAAATAGCCTTCGCCGTATTCTGCGAGTTTCAATCGGCCAAATTTACTTAAATCTCTCCTGCCCAATCATCGTCATTACTTCCCCGGTTAACAATGACAGAGACGATCCATAATAAGGTCCCGGTCAGCAATAGCTCTTTATGCTGCTCGGGAAAGGCATCAGCCGAATGGCTCACTATCCGTAGTACGTCAAAGATCAACAAGCAGATCATCATGGAGACGATCAGTGTTCTAAATAAAAAAAATTTATCCATCATTCCATTTCCTCCAGGTTCTTTAAGCGAAAAATCTCTTTTGCGATCAATTTACAATTGTAAGCCAATTCATGCAGTGTGCAGCAGATGGTTTTGACCTTTACCGGCAGTTCACCGACGGTTTCCATGAGGTCAATATGTAAAAGGCAAGAATCTTTTAAATTTTGGTTGCCTTTTAACTGGCTGAATAACTCATAGGCGGTACCGCGGTCGTCACCAAAGAAGTACTGTCCATAGTCGACAAAGCCCCGCGGTGTCTTCAGGCTTAACAAGATATAGAATTCTGTTTTCATAGCAGTTATAATGAAAGAGCATCACAAGAGGAACACTTGTCTTTTTAACGCTGGTGCATATCAGATGATGTCCGGTTAAATGCAGTCACCCGGCCATGTGTTTAGGCGTCGGCAGGGGCGGTTAAACCGAATAACTTTAAATTTAAAGTCCTACTATAATTAAACTGACTTCTTAGTACATCCTGAAAAAGGCCGCCATGACGGCAGCCTTCCTGGATGTATGATGGAATCGGTTATTTTATCTCGATCTGCCTGCGTATGCTTTTTGCTTCTTCACGTTTGGCAATATCGATGCGGAGGATACCATCGGTATAACTCGCGTTGATCTGGCTGTCATCCGCGCTTTCCGGCAGCGTGAAGGAACGCACGAAAGAGTTGTAGCTGTATTCACGCTTGCTGTAATTTTTTTGATTGTCTTCCTGACTGGCAGTTTGCTCAACAGCAATGTTCAGCACGTTGCGTTCCAGGTTCAGTTTGAAATCTTCTTTCTTCAGGCCCGGCGCAGCCAGTTCCACATGATAGTTGTTTTCCGTTTCGCTGATGTTGACGGCAGGTACGCGGGTTACCATACGGTCATTGAAAAAAGTGTCATTAAAAATAGAATCGAAAACATCACTAAAACCTGGTAATAGTGAACTGTTTCTTTTGTCGGGATTAAATTTAACCAATGTCATAATTTTTTCTTTTAATTGTTTTTAAAGGATCAAACCATTTATTTATTAAACTTAAAGAACGATTGTTCGACAGTGTTACTACAAGTGAAATGCCAAAGCCGGAAATGGAATTAAAACTGAAATTTTTGCAGCGGGCATCTGAAAAATTTACAGCTTCGCTGTCAGATTTTCATCGGCCAGACGTCTTTCAAAGGCTTAAAACCTTTCTGTGTTTTTAAGGTTATTATTAGATTAAATCAAATAGCAAGAGCCACTGAACAGATAATGCCGTTTTCTGGCCGCCCCGAATTCTAATGACCAGACTTCAGCATTCACAAGAATTATCAACCCTGCAATCTATATTTGAAGGCATTGACGACGCAATATTTTGCCATGACCTTGATATGCGGATTACCCATTGGAATCCGGCAGCTGAACGGTTATTCGGCTATAGTCTTGAGGAAATAATCGATGAATCTGTTTACCTCCTGATCCCGGAAAACCGGCAGCAGGAAAAAAGTGATATCATGCGTGATATTATAGAAGGGAAGCAGATCGGGCAATTTAAAACGATTCGCAGAACCAGGGAAGGCGTTGAAATCCCCGTGTCTATAACTATTTCGCCTATCAAAGACCAGGAGGGACAAGTTATAGGATCGTCCCAGGTTGCGCGCAGCATCATTGAAGAAAATGCTGCCGAAGAAAAGCAGGCCAGGCTGGCTGCCATTGTCGCCAGCTCGGACGATGCCATTGTCGGTAAAAGCCTGCAGGGCATCATCACCAGCTGGAATATCGGCGCGGAAAAAATGTTTGGCTATACGGAGCAGGAGGCCATCGGTCAGCATATTTCATTACTAATACCGCCGGAACGCCTGGATGAAGAAGACATTATTATCCGAAACATTCGTGCCGGAAAAAAAGTTGATCATTTCCAGACTATCCGCAGAACCAAAGGTGGGCAGCAGTTGCACATATCGCTAACGGTGTCTCCCATCCTCAATAAAGCGGGCGAAATCATCGGGGCATCCAAAATAGCCAGGAATATTACAGCGCAGAAAGAAGCGGAACGATCCATCGCTAAAAGTATGGAGCGTTTGGAAATCCTTAATTCGATTAGTAAAAGTATTAACGAGGACCTTGATCTGCAACACATCTTACAAAGAGTGACCGATGCTACTACCAGGCTCACCGGCGCGGATTTCGGTGCTTTCTTCTATAACCGGGTGGACCAGGCGGGCGAATCCTATTGGCTTTATACCATTTCCGGGGTGCCAAGGGCGGCTTTTGAGAATTTCCCTATGCCTCGCAACACGGCTGTCTTTCACCCTACTTTTAGCGGTGAGGGCGTTGTCCGGGTTGATGACATTACGAAAGATCCTCGTTATGGAAAAAATTCGCCATATTTTGGTATGCCCGAAGGCCACTTACCGGTTGTGAGCTACCTGGCGGTTCCGGTTATTACTCATTCGGGCGTGGTCATCGGTGGCCTTTTCTTTGGTCACCAGCAGGCTGGCATTTTTAAAGAAGAGCATGAGGACCTGGTTGTTACTGTAGCTTCACAGGCTGCCGTTGCCATAGATAATTCCAGGCTCTTTGAGGAAGTAAAGGATCTGAGCAATAAAAAAGATGAATTTATCGCCCTGGCCTCCCATGAGCTTAAAACGCCACTGACTTCGATGAGTGGTTTTTTGCAGATATTAGAAAGAACGGTTCCGAATGGTATTGCCAAAAGTTTTGCAGAAAAGGCGCTGAAGCAATTGGCCAAGCTCAACGAGCTGGTCAATGACCTGTTTGATATATCTAAAATCCAGGCAGGGAAACTACAGTTGAATTTTGAACCTTTTGATCTTTCTGATCTTTTGAACGAGATCGCCGATACGTTTGGGCAGACGCATGCCGACTATAATTTGAAAATGTCGGTAGACGGAGAACTTTTGGTATCAGGCGATAAGATGCGCCTGGAACAGGTACTCACCAATTTACTGGGTAATGCCGTGAAGTATGCGCCGGACGCCAGGGAGGTAAGCATGATGGCTATCAGGACCGGGAGTGAGGTTCGCATCTCTGTGAAGGACCAGGGCCCTGGTATTTTGCCTGAAAACCAGCAGCACATTTTCAGCCAGTTTTATCGTGTTAAAGAGCAGGAGCGAAAGACCTCGGGGCTCGGTCTGGGACTTTATATATCCAAAGACATTATTGACCGGCACGGCGGCAGGATCTGGGTAGAAAGCCCCCCGGGTCATGGAGCGACATTTATATTTACTTTACCAGCTTTTACAAACTAAAACAGCCGTATAGACGTATATCACATATAATTGAAATTGTATGTCCACGAAAAAAGTGTTTGTTGTTGAAGACGATGAGGACATTAGGTTACTCATTGATTATATCCTAAAAGATGATCTTTACCAGGTGCAGCTGTTTCCAGACGTAAACACGCTTAAGAAGGGCCTCTCCCTGGAATTACCGGCTTTAATTGTACTCGACATTATGTTACCGGACGGTGATGGCGTCGAAATCTGCCGGCAATTGAAGGAGGCTGCGGCAACCGCTCATATTCCGGTTCTGCTGATGTCAGCGCACCGGAGCAAGCGGGAAATCCCTGGAAATACCCATAGCGACGGATTTATCAGCAAGCCTTTTGACATCAATCGATTCAAGGCGAAGATTGATGCATATATGATGGCTTCGTGATCCTGGAATAGGGATGCAAATGCCGAAATATAATATAAATTGTTGTGTCGAGGATTCTTGCTTTGATCAATTCGACCGAGGGCTTATAGTGGATATAGTTGCCGTTGGCAGCGTCAGCAAAAACGTTGATCCCTCACCCTCAATGCTTTCCACCTGTATCCGGCCGTTATGGTCATCCATCACCTGTCGGCACAAGTACAGGCCAATACCAAAACCTGATGTGTTGGTGGTGAATTTATTACGAACGCGGTAAAATTTTTCAAAAAGACGCTCCTGGTCCGCAGGCGAAATTCCATAACCTTCATCCCGAATGGATATCTTTACTTCATCGCCTTCCTTATAGCATCTGATTTCAATGCTGCTGCCTTGGGTAGAAAATTTGGTTGCATTACTGAGTATGTTGAGCAGGACAGAGCCGATCTTTTCTCTGTCGGCATATACCAGGATATCTTCGCAAAGGGTAATGTCTATCGAATGTGTGCCGTTGGCGGTGAAGACTACCTGGTCTACCATCTCTTTTACCAGTTCACTGATGTAAAAATGATCGCAATTCATATCCATTTTACCGGATTGGAAACGGGCAATATCGAGGAAACTATTGATCAACACGTTCATTTTTTTGATCTGCCTATACGCTTTATCTATCTCTCCGGGAATGAGCGCTTCAGTATCATTTTCAAATTTGAGCTTGAGCAGCTGAATCATGGTACTAAGGGTCGTCAGCGGTGTTTTCAGCTCATGGCTGACGATACTGATAAAGTCATCCTTGCGCAGCTCTTCCAGTTTTCTATCTGTAATGTCGAGCACAGTGGATATTCCGGAACCGTTGACCACTGCGTTTTAGAAAGATGTTACTGGCGATCCTATTACACTTTGACCATGCTAACTTCCTGAATTACATATTTGAAATTTAATATCCAGCAACACAACTCATTGATCTAATGGACCCAGATCAGCATGGTCAAGCATGCCGGAATATCCACGATATACAAAAAAAGTTTCATGAGAAGTCTAAATTAGTTGTTTTTTTTATTGCCTGACTAATAAAATATCAGCAAAATGATCAACAGCTGTAATCTGGCTCACGATCATTTGCTTCGAGGAAATGGATAATATATGAAAATTATATGGCCCTTGCGAGCCTGTTGTATATATTATCCCGCCTGCTACACTGTATGTCATATCCCCGTCAAAACTGGTACTGCCCTTCCCGTTCTGACCATAACTATAGGTAATATTTTGGGCGGTTACGTTCCCTGGCGTGGCCGTTAACTGTCCGTTTTGATTAACATAAGCGGTATCAAGAGTTGCCTTCCAGGTTCCCATAATATCAGCGGCTGTTACTGTTTCGGGGTTAAGACCTGAAGGAGGTGTTGGAGATGCTGGATTGTTGTCCTTTTTTGAACATGCAATCATTAACGAGGCAGCTAATAGTACGGGTAATAATTTTTTCATGCAGCAATGATTTTTACTTGAACAAGTGAAAATAGTTAAATGTTTAGAATTGTGTCGTTGTCGATGTTGTGATCACAGGTGCTCCGAAAATTATTCGGGCGGGGCTTTAAGGAAGCTGTCTACTTTTGCGGATCATCTCTGCACATGATAACGAAGTCTTTCATCAACACTTTTTCTATTAATGATCAAAGTTGGTATTTGTACGGATTGAGCCAAATGATTATCGCCATAGAGTTCCTGTTTACTCTGTACATTAAGTAGAAAAAGTTGTCGTTGCCATACCCGCAGTGAAAGCGTCACTCGGATTTCCCACCAGCTGGCTTTCATCCAGACGATACCTCAACCGGCCCTTGACCAGAAATCTTTATTAGCGCGGATACGCCGCAAGTATGAATACAGCCCATAGAAGACGGTGATGCCGCTTATGCTGAAGAGAAAACTGGTGCGCATTGCTTGGCTATTACAAACATGGCAATGTACTGATCAGTCGTTAATCACTGGCTTGAAAAGCAGCTGTTTCCAGGTTTAATAACGTGCACCAATTTTTGTCATTAATACGTAATGTGGATGTTCCGGCATGCTTGACCATGCTGTTCCGTGCTCTTTAGAGCAACGGGTCGTGTTAATGTGTTTTAAACTTAGCTATCTTAGTCAATAAGATAGCATGGTCAAGTGTAACGGAACGCTGTGAACTCTTTTTTTTCGGAATGCATGGTCAAGCATGCCGGAACATCCAATTAAGGAACTCGCCACCTCTGTTTTGGTCGAATTTTATCATTGCAAGGGGGCAGGAGGCGCCGCACCCGGTAATCGTGTCGGAGACGTATACGAAGTCTGCGGCAAGGTGGTGAAACCAGGATTATGGACAAATACCATTGTGTTACCGGATAAGATTGGAAAACTTACCAAAGCTAATCCATCAACGATCGTAGTTGGCAGTACAGCTGAGTTGACACGCTTGTTCTCATTAAACAAGACCTTTAATTACAGGATTATTGTGGTGCAGCCCAGTCTGTTGAAAACAGATATTGCTCCCCATATTTCTGAGATATTGGCTGCTGCCGAATCTTATGTATAAAACGGTGATGCCATACGTTTTAATTTGTTGGTATCTTAATTTAAAACAACTACACCTTTTATATTAGAACTTTTCAACCTGACCAACCATGACCATCGAAGAGATTAGCGAATGCTTAGACGAGGAGATTAATTACATACTAACTAATGCGTTTGCGTGTGAAGACTAAGCGGGATGTGCTCAGATGGTTGGAAAATTTTGAGTCTTCAGATTGGTTGGATGCGTTGCAAATTTTGGAGAAGGTGACATTTGTAAGTGAGGCAGATATGTTCACTGTCTTTTAAAGTCAATATGATAAAGGAGGAGCCCATATGCTTACCTCCTTTATTTATTAATCGATTTTTAATAAGTTTTTTTAATAACCTGGATTTTGAACCAACTTTGGGTTTTGCGCAATAACCGGTTGCGGAATTGGGTTGAGGTACATCCTTTGTTGAAAAACGTGCGGATGATTTAAAGGGACAACTTCATAAGTCCAGACACCTTTATTGTCATTTGGAGAGCTGTTGGTGATTTTCATTGCATGTTTGTCAACATTCATCACATCAGACGCGATCTTCCAACGAATTATATCATAAAAGCGTTTGTTTTCAAAACACAACTCTACTCTTCTTTCCCTATAAATTGCATTACGCATCTGGCTTTGGCTAAGACCTCCCTCAAGATTGGACAGATCAGATCTGTTCCTGATCTTATTTATGGCATCATAAACGCTCGCGTCGGGTCCAACTGCCTCATTTTGTGCTTCGGCATAACCCAGTAAAACCTCTGCATAGCGCAAGTAAATATAATTGGCAGCACTAACGCTACCTCCGCCCGGTCTTACTAGTGGATTAAGTTTCTTTTTGAAATAATAAGCGGTATTACTTACATCATCACTGCCAAAGTCTATTTGGTTTTTTGATGGATGCACCTTATCAATGCGGGTGTAAATAGTATCTCCCTGAGGCATCCAATCCATTTTGTATGGAGCTCCGTCATAAACTATCCAGTCATAAAAACGCTTTTCGCGGTTGATGTAGGGCTTTTGAGGATTATAACCTGATGTTGGATCGCTAATGGGTTTGCCGTTTGCCATGCTGAACTGATCAACCAGTTCCTGTGTTGGATCATAGTTACCCCAGGTATAGTAAGCACCAAGTATCCATACCGGGCCCCCAAATTGCTCAAAGGTCGAACCAATAACGTTTGATACGGCCTGTCTGTCGAAAATAACTTCAGAGTTGTACTTATTGGTTTCATACCATAGCGAGGCAGTATTATTAAAGAGGCTATATGGATTACCGTTGCCGTATTTATCAATAAATTCTTTAAAAGTCGCGGCGGCTGTTTTCCATCGGTCGGCATTGTAATTACCGAATCCAGCTATCTTTTGAGGGTCAGGGCCTACAGCCGGTGTAGCTGCGTTAAAAGCCGGGCTGGCCGCATATAGTTCTATCCAACCCTTAAGTGCAAGAGCTGCGCCAAGGGTTACTCTTCCGGCATTCGCATCACCCGGGCCATATTTTATTGCCAGGAAGCCATCGTTAACAACAGCACCAAGTTCGGAGGTAATGAAATTAAATGTTTCTTCAAAGGTATTACGCGGTTTATACAATTCTGTACTATCCTGGCTCCGGTTCTGCGTATTGGTGATCACGGGTACCCCGCCAATGTGCATCCAAAGCCCGGTGTAGTAGAAAGCCCTGAGAAATCTAACTTCATCTATGCGTTTATTATACCAGCTTTCCGAGAAATTAGCCTTATGAGCCTGTATTTCTTCAATAAAAGTATTGCACTTCCTTATCGATTTATAGGAGTCGGCCCAGTTTAGTTTGTTAAGATCTGCCGGGCCAACGGTAGTGCCCCATACATCATAATTTGTTGATGAAGGGTCGATGTTCCCCTGCTTAAAATTCCAAGAGCCGTAATAATTGCCGGCATCATTATCGTCGGTAAAGTTGTCTAGGTTTTCAGGAGAATTATAATAGTTAGGCAGGCTGCCGTAAATATCATTCAAAAAAATATCCGCATTGGATTCACCAGACCACTGCGTGATTTCATTCAGTTTGGTTTTGTCGGTGTTTTCTAAAATATTTTTTTTACACCCCTGGAAAGAAAACAGAGCACCTGCTATAAACAGTACAGCAGAAGCATATTTTAATTTACTTTTCATACGCTAAGTTGATTGAATTAAAAGGCTGCATTAAGACCGAATACGTACACTTTCTGATTCGGATAGGCTACTTCGTTCGACTGATTCGTGTCGCGGTTATAGCCTATTTCAGGATCTTCAAATTTTAATTTACTCAAGGTGAAGATGTTTTGTCCTGAAACGTAAATCCGAAGTTTTTTCATGCCTATTTTTTTTGTGAAAGCCGAAGGCAGTGAATAACCGAGCATTGCTGTTTTTAACCGGAGATAGCCTGTATTTACAATCCAGAAATCTGACCCTTGAGTATTGTTTGAATAGGGAGATTGTGTAGCCCGAGGATATTTGGCGCCTTGATTTGACGGTGTCCATCGGTTATCATAATATTCATAAGCCGAATTGCTGTTATTATTCAAAAAAGGTACGGTTTGGAAGCCTTGAACATTATAGCTTGCCAGTGCAGCCCCCTGGAAAAATAAACTGAGATCAACGTTTTTCCAGGTTACTGATGGCGTAAACCCATAGGTTATTGCCGGTGTCATCGGATGGCCGATAACAGTTTCATCATAGGAATCAATTTTACCGTCCGGAGCACCGTTCGGACCGCTGATATCGGCATACCGTATATCACCGGGGTGCAAAACACCAAACTGAGTTACATTGTAGCCGTCGCTGGCGTCTATTATACCATCACCGTTTTTATCGTCACTGGTTTTAAAAATCCCCAGGGAATGATAGCCAAACATGGTATTCAACGGACGTCCTGTTCTGCTTCTGTTTGGCGAATTCCTGGTAACTGCAGTTTCAAATACCTGCACCATTTTGTTTTGTGCGTAGCTGAAGCTCCCGCTTATGGCAAGTATCAGGCCGTTTAAAAACTGATGCGATGTTCCTGCGGTAAGCTCGAAACCATGATTTTTCATTATACCCGCATTTTGCTGTGCCAGATCTAATCCGTATTCCTGCGGGACAGTTATAGCTGGCGGTAGCAACATACCTGTTCTTTTTTCCATGAAAACATCCCCTTCTAATTTTAATAGACCTTTCCAGAGTGTTGTCTCGAAACCGATGTCTGTTTTTGTGGATATCTCCCAGGTAATGTTGGGGTTGGCTTCTTGTTGTAATGATGAGCCTTGAACCAATCCTGCATTACCAAAAGCATAAGCATTTCCGGAAAGATTATATGCATTCAAATATTGAAATGCAGTGCCCGCAAGGTTTCCCGATTTACCCCACGACCCTCTTATTTTCAAATAATTGACCGTTTGATTGCCGGCCAGGAAGTCTTCATTTGATAAGACCCAACCTGCCGAAAAGGCTGGGAAATAACCCCATCTTTTACCCGGCGCAAAGTAGTAGTGTCCGTCATAGCGCCCCGATGCCTCTAAAAGATACCTGTTGTCATATGCATAACTTACACGATACACATAACCGAGCTGGCTGCCGGTTGAGGAGGATCCGCTGTTGTCAAAATTATTTTTATCGGAGCTGCCAAGGCTCAGTTCATCAATGTCAATCGCATAGTTATTCCTGGTAGCGCCAAAATTAAGTTGTTTGTTGTTTTTCTCTTCAGCCACAACAAGTCCGGTAATGTCATGTTTACCAAACGCGTGGTGATAATTCAAATAGGCTTGATAGGTAAAGCTGTTATTTTGATTATAATTCTGGTTTAACCATGTGTAAGACGGAGCAAGGCCTTCTGCTGTTGATATCTGTTTAGTGTATGTATAAGGTGTTGTTGTCAGATTAACTGAATAATAATAATAGGGGGTATGCCAATTTTTATCTACCGTGTTATATGGGTCATAGCTAAATGCGCCTTTAATACTTAGCCCATCAATGAAAGGGAGTTTTTGCTCTACAGATATGGTGCTGAGCATATTAGTTGTAGTACGACGGGCATAACCGGCCTTCAGGATACTAATGGGAGCATTACCTGCAAATTCACCAGGGAGGCCATTAGAATAGATCAAGGCCGCAATAGGTACAAATTTATAGATCCCTCTGTATAAATTGTCTGCCGTGGTTGCAGCATCCACATTATTAGTGTTTTGAGTTGAACCACCAAGCGATAAGGAAATGGTTGTAGTTGAGGTTGCGCTGACATCGAGGTTTAAGTTGTAATTATACCTTCTGTAGTTAACCGGATCAAATAAGCCTGACTGATTTATATACCCTAACCCTGCAAAATATTTTACATCTTTTGTCCCGCCGCTTAATTGCATGTTAACCTCTTGCATTGGAGAGCTTTTCTTGGGAACCTGGTTTTTTGCATCACTGATAGGGTACCTGTCAGGGTCTTTAGCATGCAGGTTATTATAATTAGCAATCAGGCCTTCGGCAAACGGAAGCGTTGCACTGCCCGGGTTTTCATTCAGGTATGCTTCATTTCTGAGTTTCATATAGTCCTGGGCATTTAAAGTGTTAGGACGATAGGTAGGAGATTGAATGCCGTAGTAAGAATTCAGTGATAGGGTGGGCATACCGGTAAGCCCTCTTTTTGTAGTGATAAGGATTACGCCATTAGCTCCGCCTAAACCATACGGGGCCACAGCTGCCGCGTCTTTAAGGATGGTAACCGATGCTATTACGTTGGGATCTACTTCATTGATATTATTACGTATTACACCATCAATTACAACTAAAGGCGCATTACTACCGGTAGTTGCGATCCCCCTGATATGAATATCAGGATTATCATCGCCCGGGCGACCGCTTGCAGGTCGCATACTCACACCGGCGACATTTCCGGCCAGAGCATTGGAAATATTGGGCACGGGCGATTTGGTGATCACATCGCCTTTTACGGCTGATGCCGCCACCGTTGCCGATGATTTTTTTTGGCTACCGTAACCAATAACGATTACATCGCTAAGTTTTGACATGGCAGCCGCCAATGTGATCACTAATTTAGTTTCACTGGTTACTTTCACTTCCTGTACATCATAGCCTATGTAACTAACCAATAACACTGAACCCATTTTAGGTACGCTAATGGTAAAAGTTCCGTCGGTTTTACTTACGGTAGAGTTATGTGTTCCTTTTTCGGTAATGGTTGCACCTGTTAGGGGCTTTTTGTTTTCATCATAAATAACACCGCTAATTTTAAAGGCTATTGGCGCTACATAAGTGGTATTTTGTTTTTCTGGTGCTGATGTAGGGTGTTCGGTAGCATGGGTTTTCTGGCAAATGGATAACATAAGCCCAACAGGTGCTAATGTAAAAGCCAATCGACGGACCTGCCTGTAACAGCCAAGCGGGCGTGATAAGGTAAATGTTTTTTTCATGGTTTTTTTAGGTTTGAACTTAATTGGTTGTGGTTCTCTGTCAATTTGTGGTTCGCTTTATTTTTATTATCTCCTTTCTTTTTAGTGCAGGGATATCGCCATTTCATCTGCTTAAAACACGCTTTAATGAAGTCGTTTTATCCGGCTAATTGCTTATCGGAAAAATACGGACACAGGATTTTCGATTGTTTCTGCAGAAGCAATACCCTGTGTTGCACGATAAATTTTTAAATTCTGTTCATATTGGTTTTCTCATCGATAAAAGTTTAGATAATTTCAATCGATTGCGAAAGAAGATCATCGACGAGGCTTGGAGTAAAATTATGGGAACAGATATTGTTCTTTATGCAATAAAATGATAAATTAATGCAACATATGTTCAGAAAGTTGCTGTTTTTTAGGATGTTACTATTTGTGCAAAATGCAATTAAATATGTTCGTAAATTTTTTTAGGATGGATTTTTTTTTCAGCTGGTCAGGTTAGCCGGAAAAAAAATGGATAACTTTCTATGGCAAAAAATAGTACAATCGTCTATGTCCGGAAATCGCGAGCACATCAGGCGAAGGATAAGTTTATACCACGGTACCCCAAAATATGCGTAAGCGGATATTCTGGAACTAGGTCTTAAATTATTCCTGTTTAGTTTTTTGAGTATGAGTAAACATTTGTTGTATAACTATAAACATTTGTGCTTTCCTGTTCTTTTTTATCACGCTAAATTTACCTTATCCATGAACCGTAGGTTTTGGAAAAGCAGATATTGATCACATCTGTTCGCCAGGTCTTAAATTTAAAGTGTATCCTGTTTAAAGTTAAATAAGAAATATTGTTCGCTGACTATAGGTTAACGTTTGCGATTACTTATGCGAGATATCAATATACATATGAAAAGTATCACCAAAGCCATTAACATATTTTCACTTTTGATATTAACAGGGTCATCATTGTATGCGCAACAAAACCACATGCAGTTATTTAATCTGAGTGATGTGCGCCTGTTGGAAAGCCCTTTTAAGCAAGCAGAACAGGTAGATTTAGATTATATTCTGAAAATAGAGCCAGACAGGTTGTTGGCTCCATACCTGCGCGAAGCCGGGCTTGTACCTAAAGCCCAAAGCTATGGAAATTGGGAAAATTCAGGTTTGGATGGACATACAGGCGGACACTACCTAACGGCCCTGGCACAGATGTATGCATCAGCCGGAAATATAGAATGCAAACGGAGATTAGACTACATGGTAGATGAACTGGCTCGCTGTCAGGAAAAAAACGGCAACGGTTATGTGGGTGGAGTTCCGGGGGGTAACAAAATGTGGGCGGAAGTAAAAACGGGCGGCCTTAGCGACTTTAATAAAAAGTGGGTGCCCTGGTATAATCTGCACAAAACATATGCAGGCTTACGTGATGCTTATTTGCTGGGAGGTAATGTAAAGGCGAAGTTGGTTTTTATTAAACTATGCGATTGGGCTGATGAGGAGGTAGCAGGGCTGAATACCGAACAAATGCAACGCATGCTGGCAACCGAACATGGCGGCATGAACGAAGTTATTGCGGACGCTTATGCAATTACCGGTGATAAAAAGTATCTGGCTCTGGCCGCCAAATTTTCGCACAAAGCATTATTAACCCCGCTGGAACACCATGAAGACCAACTTAGCGGACTACATGCCAATACGCAAATACCCAAGGTTATTGGGTTTGAGCGTATTGCCGAACTGGGTAATGATACGAGCTACAGCTCTGCAGCGAAATTTTTCTGGAATACTGTAGTAAATAAACGTACAATATCAATTGGAGGCAATAGCGTACGCGAGCACTTTAATCCGGTTGATAATTTTGATACAATGTTAGAGTCGGAGCAAGGGCCTGAAACCTGTAACAGTAACAATATGCTTAAGTTAAGTAAAATGCTGTTTGTTGATGATACCCGACTGGCTTATATTGATTTTTACGAGCGTTTACTGTACAACCATATTTTATCATCGCAGCACCCTGTTACCGGTGGTTTTGTTTATTTTACGCCCATACACCCGCAGCACTATCGCGTTTACTCAACCGCTGATCAGAGCTTTTGGTGCTGTGTTGGTACGGGTATGGAGAATCATGGAAAGTATGGTGAACTGATTTATTCACATAGAGGTGCCGAGCTATATGTGAATCTTTTTATCCCGTCTGTACTTAGCTGGAAGGAGAAAGGCCTTGAGGTTACACAACATACAAAGTTCCCCGACGAAGAAAATACCTCTCTGACACTAAAACTAAGTCGTCCGGGTAAATTTGCTATCTATATACGTAAACCTGATTGGTTGAAATCAAGTGGATTTTATGTTACTATCAACAACCAGTCTGTTACAACCACCGGGAATAGCGAAGGTTATATAAAGTTATCGCGTACCTGGAAAACTGGTGACCATATAGTTGTCTCGTTGCCGATGAAGAACTACGTGGAGCATCTTCCGAATAATTCTGCCTGGGTATCATTTCTGCACGGGCCGATTGTGCTAGCATCACAAACAGATACCACCAAACTTGTTGGCCTGTTTGCAGACGATAGCCGTTGGGGGCACATTGCAGGAGGGCCGCTGTATTCACTATCCAATTCACCATTGCTGGCCAGCAATAACAATGACCTGAGTGCCAAAATTAAAACGGTTGCCGGCGCTGCACCTTTAACTTATCAGATAAGTGATCATATCGTTCAACCTCAATTTAAAAACCTTAAACTGATACCGTTTTATAAACTGCATGACAGCCGGTATATGCTATACTGGCCGGTGGCAAAACCCGATAGCATACAGCAAAAAGAGCAGGAACTTGCATGGTTAGACGAACGTTATATAAAACTGGCCGGTCGTTCGGTTGACGCCGTAGCACCTGGTGAACAGCAGCCGGAAAACGACCACGGTATCATGGCCGAAAAATCAGAAACAGGTATATTCAGAAATTTGCACTGGCGAAATGCAGCCGATTTCTTCAGCTACCGCATGCGTTTCAATAGCGCCGTAAAAATGCTGCGCATAAGTTGTTATGGAAAGGAAAGCGGGGAGTTTGATATTTACCTGAATGATTTTAAACTGACACATGTTTCGTTGGACGGAACGGGGCCGGACGCTTTTATTGCTAAGGAATATACGATACCTGAAAGTGTTAAAACCAATGAAAAAAACATGGTAGTGAAGTTTGTAGCCTCGGGCGGTAAAAAAACTGCCGCTATTTACGATGTACGCCTGATGCGATAAAATTATTGCATTTATATACCGTCTTAATGTGCCGACATAAATAGATTAAATCAGCCGAGCACTCTTTAACATTTGTGACTACTATTTGAACAATTCTCCTATTGATCTGAGTTATGGATAGGTAAGTTTGATCGGCCGTCATTCAGTCCTCCCTTAACCTTAATATTAATGAGGGAACCGGAGTGGTGGTTTTTATACCGAACTGATCATTACTAACAGCTCCTATAATATGAGAAAAGACCAACTTTTGATTTTTAAAATTTCATCATTATTTACCTTAAGGCAAAACAAGTTAATACACAAAAAAAAGGCCGAGAGTTATCACTTTTTCAGAAGTGATAAATTAAAGTATACAGCGCTTTTTGTCTTTTCGTTATTTGAGCTCTCTGTCGCATTCGGGCAGGCTCCTGATGATAAAAAAGCGATTAAACCTGCTTATCAATCAGGCGTCTACAGGAACCTTTTCAAGGAAGCTGGATACGCTCAGAAGGAAATTGATCAAAAGGTTGAGAAGGCATATCATGATGTATTTGAGGGAGCTCATAAGGTGTACTTTGAAGTTGGTGATTCTTTAGGTTATGTGTGTGATGTAAAGAACCATGATGCTCGGACTGAAGGACTTTCGTATGGGATGATGATAGCTGTTCAGCTGAATAAAAAAGATGTTTTTGATAGAATATGGCGCTGGTCAAAAAAATATCTGCAGCATCGGGACGGGCCGCGTGAGGGTTATTTTGCCTGGAGCATCAGCCCCCAAACCAGGAAGCGTAATTCAGAGGGATCTGCATCTGATGGTGAGTTGTATTTTATTACAAGCTTGTTGTTTGCATCAAACCGATGGGGTAATAATACAGGTATCGATTATTATAAAGAGGCCCGGTATATATTAGATGCCATGTGGAAAAAAATGGGGAAGCTAATATTTATAATTTAATTAATACCGAACATAAACAGATCAGTTTTGTACCCGAAGGTACTAACTATAATTGGACAGACCCGTCATACCACTTACCCGCTTTTTACGAAGTATGGGCACTTTATGCGAAAGACGGGCATGAGCAGTTTTACAGGGATTGTGCCGATACGTCGCGAATGTTTTTACACAGGGCATGCGCTGCGTCAACTGGCCTTAACGCTGATTATACTGAATTTTCTGGAAAGCCACACAATACTTCCTGGATGCCTGCTGCCTTTAGGTATGATTCGTGGCGCGTGCCAATGAACATTGCAATGGATTATGTGTGGTTTGGAAAAGACAAGACATGGCAGCACGCATACGCAAACCTTTTTCAGGGTTTCCTTATATCAAAAGGGATAGATAAGTTTGAAGACCAATATAATCTTGACGGATCACGTCCAGATTTTATCCTGAAAGCTGGAAATGTTAAAAAGTTAAGGCATTCGCTTGGCTTAGTATCTACCGCCGGCACCGCGTCTTTGATGACTTTGGATAATAATAGCCTTGATTTTGTTCGTGCACTATGGACCGCTAAACTCGAACCTTATGATGATGGCTATTTTGATCCCTACTACGATGGTTTATTATATTTGTTCAGCCTGATGCATATGAGCGGAAAATACCAGATAATTAAGCCGAAATAAATTCTAAATTTATCAATAGTTTAAAGTACAGAAGGTCCGAGCGTATTTTGTAAGTTCAAACCTTTTGTACTTTAAACAGGTCAGGATTTCATTATTTTCTTCTGTTAAGTACCGGTGCCTTTTCCATAGTCAACGGATCAATACTTTCCAGGTATTGGAGGTCATATATAGGGCGTTCTAAATCTGATGGAAACGGCAGCTTGCTGTATTGTTGAAAGTATAATAAACAGGCATCTTTATACACCTGTGCATCATGGCATTGTTTTCTCAATTTGCTTTGAACTTCTTCAAATCGTTGCTGGTCAACATAAGGTTGCAAATTATCCCATTCCTTTTGAAAATCCCGCACGGAGGCTACTCCGTTTTGATAATGATGGCAAAGTTCTTCCCATACCGTAGCGCCGCTCTTTAAACGGAAATCCCAACTTACATGATGAAACCATAAGAGGTATATTTCCGGACATGTTTTCAGATCGCTAAACTGGGTAGCCAAAGGTTCGTGATACTGTTGTATGGCACCGCTGCCCGATTGCGTACGATCAAATCCAATCCCATCTGGGGCGGCTTTGTGATAGTAGGGGGGAGTCCAGTCGGTTCTGACATTTTTAGGAGCATACCAGGGCCCAGGGCCATAATGACGGAAAGCACTAAATAAGTGGTGAAGGCCTAAAGGCATCATGTAATTGACGGCTGCTTCCCGGCTCGTCAGCATGATATTTTTCACACGGGTTAAAAAGTTATTATTCCAATCAGTTTTTTTAAAAGCAGGCTGGTCTTTTGCTGTTAAAGGAGCAAAAGTAAGCTTTATCCATTCATCAGCAATTTGGGAGCTGTTTAATTGATTGTTCCAGGCCAGCCTGCCAAAAGCATACCAATTTGCCTGGTCAAAATTGCTGCCGCACCAATTACTATCTAAACCGATGTTTGAAACACCTGCTATAGCGGTGTATTGTTGCTTGTAAATGCTGCCATCTGTACAATGGGCAACGGTACTGCCTGCGCCTTGCTGGTAGGTGTCGCTTTTAAGCAGTTCTTCCCACATGCTGGCCAAAAACACCAGGTGTATATTTTCACCAAGGTATTCTTTGGTAACTTGAAGTTCAGGCATGATGGCTGTTTTTTTCAAAGCACCAAAAAGGGGGCTAAATGGTTCTCTGGGCTGAAAATCTACCGGTCCGTTTTTAACTTGTATGATCACATTAGAACGAAATTGGCCATCAAACGGCATAAACTCTGAATACGCCTGTTTTGCCCTGTCATGCTCATTAGCGTTATAAACAAATGCGCGCCACATCACAATTCCGCCGTAGGGTTTCAACGCATCAGCGAACATATTCGCGCCATCAACATGTGTGCGTTTGTAATCCTGAGGACCGGGTTGCCCCTCACTGTTGGCTTTAATTAAAAAACCACCAAAATCAGGAATGATCTTATAAATCTCTTTGACTTTATTATTCCACCACGCAATTACCGCCGGGTCTAAAGGGTCGGCGGTTTTTAACTTTCCAAGACTAATTGGTGAAGCGAAATTGGCAGATAAATAGGTCTTTATTCCATATGTTCTAAGAACATCAGCTATTTCCTTTACCTTTTTTAAATATGGTTCTGTGAGTACCCTGGGTGAAGCGTTTACATTATTTAAAACTGCACCATTAATACCTATCGAAGCATCAGCCCGGGCATATTCTAACCATAGCTTTTTATCATCAAGGGTAACCGTTAATGAATCTTCCTTACGCCAAAAAATAGAGTTACCTGCATACCCCCGTTCAATGGAGCCATCGGGATTATCCCAATGATCAAGAATCCTGCGCTGGTAGGATGGATTAGAAGTTATCGAAAGTTCCTGTCCTGTTTGCTGCCTGCGCAAAAAATCAAACACCCCATATAATGCACCCGTAGCCGTATTAGCCTGAATTAAATGGGGGCTCAGTTTATAACCATCTTGCTGAAGCGAGCGATCCGTTTTGATCATAATGTTGACGGTTTCACCCGCTCCGCCAGACCAGCCTGCTTTGAGTTCGTGAACGGCTATCTGAGCTGTTTGTGATTTGTTATTACAAATTACCTTAATAGGGTTTACCTGTTTATTTCTTAACCAAAGTTCATGGCCATTATCTGCAAATAATGATTGAGCAGAGAATAACAGGAACAGTGCCGCTGAGAAAAGCCTGCGGTAAGGTTTGAAAGAAAAAACGGCCTTTGCCTTGGGTTGTGTAAATATAATCATTTGATGTTGCTTGATAATTCAATGATATATACAATGACGAAAACTCAATATCACATATGTGTGAAATAACAGAACAAATGTATTTAAACAATAATAGTCTGTTAAGCACATCATCTTAGCATTATAGCATAAATGACAACCTGAAATGTTGTTTTGAACATTTGTACTAAGGCATTGAATAAGTAAGGCAGATATAATTGAAAAATACCGGTTTCTTTGAATTAAGGTTAATGGCAATCATAAGCAGTGTAATTGAGAGATGAAAGTAACGATGTTGTATATTTTCAATTTAAAAGCTTATGATCTGATCATAAACTAATAACTTGTACCATATGATTTTACTGACATTGAGAAAAGCATTAATATTAATAATATTATTTACAATATTAGTTTCATCTTTTACCTGGGCTCAGAGTAATAAACCGGTTTCGCCGGATAATCGTTGTAGGTTATGGTATTCAAAACCAGCTACAAGCTGGAATGAAGCATTACCTATAGGCAATGGTTATATTGGTGGAATGATATTTGGCAACGCACAACAGGAGCGTGTACAACTTAATGAGTCCACCATATGGGGAGGCGGCCCTAACAATAATATTGACTCTGCTGCAAAACCTCATATCGAAGAAATACGTGCACTTCTTTTTCAGAAAAAATATGAGGAAGCCCAGGCGGCTGCCAACAAATATCTGGGGCCTAAAGGCAATAGTGGTATGCCTTACCAGTTAGCGGGTAATTTATATATTGATTTTCCGGCCCAACCCGAAGTGAAAAATTATTATCGTGATCTGGATATAAAAAACGCGTTAGCTACGGTGCATTACAATTCGGAAGGAGTGGAATATAAACGAGAGTATTTCACCTCCTTTAAACAAAATGTACTCTTGGTACGCCTTACAGCTAGTAAGCCAGGTATGATCAATTGTAAGGTGAGACTACAAAGTCCACTCAAACAAGCTATTTCTTCCACAAAAAATGAACTGATTTTGTCGGGCAAAGGCAGCGATCATGAAAATCAAAAAGGACAGGTTAAATTTAATGTAGTAACACGGGTTAAAACTGCCCGGGGAACTATTGCTGCGGATACCTCGGGTATCAATATCGCACATGCCGATACGGCGGTCATATACCTGTCTATAGCAACTAATTTTGTAAATTATCATGACCTGTCAGGTAATGCTCTACATAGGGCGCAACAAACTATGCAGGCAGCTTATCCTAAGAATTACAGTACTTTATTAAGTTCGAATACCAAGTTTTACAGATCATATTTTGATCGTGTAAAGCTTGATCTGGGAATTACGAATGCCATAAACCAGCCTACTGATGTTCGGATACAAAACTTTGCAGGAAATGACGATGCACAACTGGCAGAGCTGTATTTTCAGTTTGGACGTTATCTGCTCATTTGTTCATCTCAACCTGGTTCGCAGCCTGCTAATCTGCAGGGTATATGGAATGGAGAGTTAAAGGGACCCTGGGATAGCAAATACACGGTTAATATTAATACCGAGATGAACTACTGGCCAAGCGAGCCTACTCAGTTGTCTGAATTGGGTAATCCATTATTCAGGATGATCAAGGATTTATCAATCACCGGGAAGTCTACAGCTAAGGAAATGTACGGCGCCAAAGGCTGGATGCTTCACCATAACACAGACATATGGCGCATTAACGGTATAGTTGACGGTGCTTTCTGGGGTTTATGGCCTACAGCAAACGCCTGGCTTTGTCAACATTTATGGGAGCATTACCTTTACACAGGCGACAAAGAATTTCTGAAACAGTACTATCCAATAATGAAAGGAGCAGCGGAGTACTTTGTAGATGTTTTACAGAAAGAGCCGGATCATGGCTGGCTTGTGGTAAGCCCTTCCGTTTCACCTGAACATGAATATATAACCGGAAAAAATCAAGTGTCGGTTACCGCTGGTGCTACAATGGATAATCAATTGGTTTACGGATTGTTTACTGATGTTATTTATGCTGCTGCCGACTTGAAAACGGATAAGGCATTTGCTGATTCGTTGTTAGGCATTCGGGCAAAATTACCGTCAATGCAGGTTGGTCAGTACGGGCAATTACAAGAATGGCTTGAAGATTTTGACCGCACAAATGATGATCACCGGCATGTTTCACATCTTTATGGGCTTTTCCCGGGTAATCAAATTTCTCCATTTTTACATCCGGAATTGTTTGCCGCAGTCAAAAATTCGCTCATATATCGTGGGGATGTTTCAACCGGATGGTCAATGGCCTGGAAAATAAACTTGTGGGCACGTTTGCTTGATGGCAATCATGCATATAAATTGATAAAAGATCAGATTAAACCTGTCACTGCCAGATCTGGAGGTACTTATCCTAATTTGTTTGACGCGCATCCGCCATTTCAAATAGATGGTAATTTCGGATGCACATCCGGAATAACTGAAATGTTGATGCAAAGCCATGATGGCGCTATTTACCTGCTACCTGCTTTACCTGATGACTGGCGTAAAGGCAGTGTTTCCGGTTTAACAGCCCGTGGAGGATTTAAGATTGTTATGGCCTGGTCAGGTCATAAGTTAACCAAGCTTGTTATACATTCCAGTCTTGGAGGCAATTGCAGGTTACGTATTAACGAGTTATTGAATAACCCGATGCTAAAAAAAGCAATCGGAGCTAACAAGAACACGTTTTATCGCATAACAGCTATTGCTTCGCCAATTATTAAAAAGAATAATAAAGACCTCAATATAAAAATTCCGGAAAGTCATTTATATGACTTCAATACTATGCCCGGAAAAACTTATCAAATACTATAATCCATAGTAAAACCTGATATACTAAAGCATGGGAATACCAGGGTCTTTCCATGCTAAATGGGTATTGGTTAACATTTGTCCTATTAATAAGTCGATTCGTGACAGCTATCCATGCTGCCCGGTCATAATTTCGCTCCGGTTGTTTGATTCTTCAATAGTATTAAGACCTGGAAAGTAATGAAATTAAAACCGCTTTTGATTATAGCATTGGTACTGCTCTATGCAAAACCAGCGCTGGCACAGGATAAAAACTTCTATCTGTTTATTTGTTTTGGTCAATCAAATATGGAGGGGAATGCGAAGATTCAACCGCAGGACACTACGGTTCATCCGCGGTTTCAGGTATTGGAAACAGTCGACTGTCCTGCGCTGAAACGTACTAAAGGAAATTGGTATCCGGCAGTTCCTCCTTTAGCCCGTTGTAACACGGGGCTTACCCCAGCCGATTATTTCGGCCGAACGTTAGTTGCAAGTTTGCCTTCAAATATCAAAATAGGGATAATTAATGTATCTGTAGCTGGCTGTAAAATTGAGCTGTTTGATAAAGATAATTATGCAAGCTATGCCGCTACCGCCCCATCCTGGATGGCAGGTATTATCAATGAATATGGCGGAAACCCTTACGCTCATTTAGTTGAAATGGCAAAAATAGCTCAACAACATGGCGTTATTAAAGGTGTGCTCTTGCATCAGGGCGAATCAAACACGAATGATAGTCTTTGGACGCAAAAAGTAAAAGGTATTTACAGTAATCTGATGAAAGACCTGCACCTTAAACCCCAAAAAGTTCCTTTGCTGGCAGGGGAGCTCGTGAACGCCGATCAGGGCGGCAAATGCGCTGCGATGAATAACATTATTGCCAAACTACCCGGAGTTATCCCAAACTCCTTTGTTATTCCATCCAACGGCTGCCCTTGTGCTCCTGATAAACTGCATTTTACAGCCGAAGGCTACAGGATTTTAGGACGGCGTTATGCAGAACAAATGCTTTCCATTCTTGGGTATAAAATTAAATCTGATAACCGATATGATCCGGTGTTTTGATAAACAGCTGTCTTTGGTCAACCGATATAACTAAATATAAAAATGAAACAAACCCAATTTAAACTAACCCTCTTTTTAATCGCCGCAGCATTTATGGTCAATAGTGCCGGAGCACAAACTACGCAGAAACAGCAATTTTTATCACCACCGTTGATAAAATCCATTTACACCGCTGATCCCTCGGCACATGTTTTCAATGGTAAAATATACATATATCCATCTCATGATATTGAAGCCGGTATATCAGAAAACGATAGTGGTGATCATTTCGCGATGAGAGATTATCATATTTTATCAATGAACAGTATTACCGATCCGGTAACCGATCATGGTGTAGCGTTAGATATTAAGAATATACCCTGGGCCGGGCGGCAACTGTGGGCACCGGATTGTGCTTATAAAAACGGTGTATACTATTTATATTTCCCAGTTAAAGACAAAAATGATGTCTTTCGTATTGGTGTAGCTACTTCTAAAGATCCTGCCGGGCCTTTTAAAGCAGAACCGCAACCCATAAAAGGAAGTTATAGTATAGACCCTGCAGTATTTACAGATACGGACAGGCAGAGCTACATGTACTTTGGCGGTATTTGGGGTGGGCAATTGCAGCGTTGGGCAACGGGTAAATACGAGTCAAATGGTTCCAAAACAGATCTTCAACAGGATAATATGCCTGCACTCAGTTGTAAAGTGGTGAAACTAAATCAGAATATGAAGGAGTTTGACGGACCGGTACATGACGTGGTTATTTTGGATAATTCGGGCAAGCCATTGTTGGGGAAAGATCATGACAGACGCTTTTTTGAAGGGTCATGGATGCATAAATACAATGGTAAATATTATTTTACCTATTCTACCGGCGATACACATTACCTGGCGTATGCTATTGGCGATAAGCCATTCGGCCCATTCCGTTATAAGGGAATATTTTTGAAACCTGTACAAGGATGGACTACACACCATTCTATAGTTGAGTTTAAAGAAAAATGGTATTTGTTTTATCATGATACAGAACTATCCGGGAAAACCCATCTCAGAAACGTTAAAGTAACTCCGCTTGAACATCGCCCTGATGGCAGTATCGCCATGATCGACCCTTTTAGATCAAAGTAAACGATATGGCGATAATAAAAGCAATAAGGGTAAATCTGCTTATTTTAAGTGTGGCGCTAATTTGCCCTCTTTTGGTGAAGGCCGAGGTGCGTTTGCCACAGCTTATCAGCAGTAACATGATCTTACAGCGCAATACTAAACTCAAAATATGGGGATGGGCAACTCCAAAAGAAAAAGTTGCCGTTGCATTTAATGGAAAGGTTTATAAAACCATAACACAGCCAGACAGCAGCTGGATGGTTGTGTTGCCGGCCATGAAAGCAGGGGGGCCATATAAGATGACTGTTGCAGGATCAAACAAGATAGAACTTACAGATATTTTGTTGGGCGATGTCTGGTTTTGTTCAGGGCAATCTAACATGGTGAACCCGATAGAACGGGTTAAAGAAAAATATCCGGATGATGTTGAGAGTGCAAATTATCCCGAAATAAGGAACTTTTTTATCCCTACAGCTGCTGACGTTAGGGCTATTCACAAAGACCTACCACCTGGTAAATGGATAAAAACCGACCCTAAAACAGTAATGGCATTCGGTTCCGCATCCTACTTTTTTGCGCGGGACCTCTATCAACGCTATCACGTACCTATTGGGATTATCAATTCCAGTGTTGGAGGAACACCTATTCAAGCCTGGATAAATGAAGATGCGATAAAAGGAGTAGGGAACTATGCGCTCCGGTTGGCTCAATTCAGAGATTCTGCCTTTTTGAAGAATGCCATGCGCCCCAGGCGGCAAACCATGATTGAAACGCGGGTTAAACCTGTTGACCAGGGGATGGCTGGAGAAATTAAATGGTACGATACCAACTATCAGCCTAAACACTGGCATAAATTTTGGCTCCCGGGTTATTGGGCAGATCAGGGTGTGAAAGGGCTTAATGGAATAGTGTGGTTCAGGAAAGAAATATCGGTGCCGCCGCAGATGGTGGGGAAACCCGCGAAGCTATTCCTCGGTCGCATTATAGACGCAGATGAAACTTATGTTAACGGTCAGCAGGTTGGAAATATCACCTACCAATATCCACCCCGGCGTTATGTGATTCCTGCGGGTGTTCTTAAGCCGGGGAAAAACTTAATTGTAGTAAGGGTTACCAATACTGCAGGAAAGGGTGGCTTTGTACCTGATAAAAGATATGAATTAACGGATGATGTTCATAGTATCGATCTGCGGGGAGATTGGGAATACCAGGTTGGGTTGGTTTATCCCCCGCGTCGTGGATTGCAGGAGAGTAATAGCTTTTTTAATGCCCAAAATGAACCAACGGGCCTTTATAATACAATGGTTGCCCCCGCTATTAATTATGGTATAAAAGGCGTTGTTTGGTATCAGGGAGAGGCAAATGTAGGTACAGCTAATTATTCAAATCTGTTATCTGCGTTAATTAAGGGCTGGCGTAAGGTTTGGGATAACGAGAAATTGCCTTTTTTAGTAGTTCAGTTGCCCAATTACGGAGAGGTAGAGTACTCGCCTAATAACAGCCAATGGGCAGAGATCCGGGAAGCTCAGCTTAAAGCATTGTCAATTCCGAATACAGGAATTGCAGTTGCTATTGATGCCGGCGAATGGAACGACATACATCCGCTTGATAAAAAGGATGTGGGGAACCGATTGGCATTAGCGGCGGAAAAGGTTGGTTATAATGAAAATGATATTGTTTATTCCGGGCCTATTTTTGATTCGGCACAGATAGAAGGCAATCATATCATATTAACTTTTCGTAATACCGGAGGGGGGTTAATTGCTAAAGGAGACGAACCACTTTCCAGGTTTGCAATTGCCGGAGCGGATAAGAAATTTGTTTGGGCTATTGCCCATATAGAGAACGATAAAGTAGTTGTAAGCAATCCGGAAATTGATCATCCGCTTTATGTTAGATATGCCTGGGCTGATAACCCGGAGGGTGCCAACCTCTATAACAAGGAGGGCTTACCCGCGTCGCCTTTCCGAACAGATCAGCCTTAACATTAGGAATAAGCATCAAAGTAATTAAATTCTGATAAACAAAAGCCCTGCTGTAGCAGCTACAGCAGGGCTTTTGTTTGTTAAATAATCAAACTACTTTCGCACAGGTGGCCCCAAATAACTGGATTTCATTCCGCCGAAATCTACTGCTATTTTCTCAAGTACAACAGCCGGGTCAATCACCCAGAATTTTAAAGTATGTGTACCCGCACTAGCAATATGATGCTGAGTAATGAACTTTCGTATATTGTCAGATACCATCGCTGCCCAGTCTCGGCTGTCAACTTTGGGCGTAATCTTTACTTTTTGCGGAAGTTCATCATCGAACGATATGCCGTAGTAAAGGCCGTCGCCGTTCCTGAAATCCAAAGTTGGCGAAATGAAACAGGTTACAGATACCTTACCGGTATCAGGTATTGCGATTTTATATTCCAGATGAGCTGTGTTTTTTCTTGGCTCTAATCGTTTAGCGCTAACCGGCCAGCTTGTAACACCTGATAACGTATTGCCATAATCTGGTATAGTTATCCAGCTTGTTAAAGCATTACTTACCGCTTTGTCATAATGTTGCGCTTCAGTAGCAAAATAACCATTGTGGCCTTCTGGTACAGGCAAGCTTGCCATCTTGATCTGTTCGGTTTCGGCGCTATTTTTTACATCAGAAGGTTTGCTATCATTGTTAAAAGTCAGGAGAGCAGGCATCCGGTTATTTTTTGGGTCGGACCAGCTGACATAACCAATGTGGGTTTGATCCATCATATGATTCCATTTACCGCCTGCCAGCTCGGTATTATAATAAGCTGATATCTGCGCATCTTTGTCAAATAACATTTTAACTTTAATTGCGGCTGCATTTGCCCTAATACTATCTTGTTGCCTGGCGAAAAAAATATTTTTTGCTGTTTCCAGATACATCTCGTTCAGGTTTGCGCAAGCCTCAACGGGATGTAACACCAATTCATAAAAGGCGTCTTTATCCTTAGAGGGTAGTATGCCACTTAGTTGTTTGGCTTCCTCTTTCAGTTGGTTATAATCGTCAACAACTCGTTGGAATTCATCGTAATTGGTTAAATTATAGGTGTTTTGATCCAGTAGCTCAGGTTTCCGCCGTGCGTTGTATCGGGTGTAACGGCTAATCATAGATGCAATTTGTTCAGCATGATCTTTACCAAATTGCTGGGCTGCCCAGTAAACAGCATAGTCGTGAAGTTTTGTGACTGGCCACTTATCCGGATTCCAGGCATAATCAAGGAAAAAGCTGATAGGGTATTCCATCGGCTTCAGATCGCCTACATTTACCACCCAAATTTGCCTGGCATTATAAGTGCAAGCCAGGTGCATCTGCTCCCATGTTTTTGCAATGGTATTGGTGTTGAGCCACTTGTAATTACGTGGCCCACCCACATAGTCAAAATGGTAGTAAATGCCGTAACCGCCTTTCCGGGGTTTTTCAGTAAGCGAAGGTAATTTACGTATGTTCCCCCAGTTATCGTCACATAATAATAGGGTCACGTCATCAGGCACGCGCATACCTTTATCATAATACTCCTGCACCTCCTTATACAGCGCCCATATCTGCGGTACAGTAGCTGCATCTCTTTTTAAAACTTCACTGATAATTTGTCGCTGATCTTTAACAATGTTTTCTAACAGATCAATGTTACTGCCTTCTGTCATAGGTTTATCTCCATCGCCCCGCATCCCAATAGTGACAATCGTTTCGCTGTTTCCCATGTTTTCTATACCTTTTCTCCAGAAATCCTTCAATACATCCTTGTTCATTTCATAATTCCATTCTCCTTTGCCGTATTTTTTCCATTCCTGTTGCGCCCGGTCCATTGGTTCGTGGTGCGAAGTACCCATTACAATTCCATAATCATCGGCTAAGCCGCGGTCAAGTTTATCATCATCATTAAAGGCACGCCCCCACATTGCAGGCCATAAATAGTTGCCTTTTAGCCGAAGAATCAGTTCAAATATCTTTTCGTAAACAAAATGGTTCACACCACCGAATTTCTGCTGTGCCCAGCCAGAAAATGCCGGTGCTTCATCGTTAATAAAGATGCCACGATATTTAACAGCGGGTGTACCGTCAGTATGCCGGATGGGTTTAACATAAATAGCCGATTTTGTTTTGGGAGATACATCGGCCCACCAGTACCAGGGAGATACACCTATTTGGGCAGATAAATCATAAATGCCGTAAATCGTCCCTCGTTTATCGCTACCGGCAATAACAAGTGCATCATCAACGCCTTTAAAGGGATGAGAAATAGTCTGGATCACATAGGTTTCCCATTTGCCGGTAACTTGGTTAACATCCAGCTTTTTGGTTTTTATCAGTTTATCGATCGTTGCATTTTTGCCAATAGTGCCGATAATAATTACTTGTTTTTTATTTAGCGTAGTAAGCTGTTCCGGTTTAATACCGGAAACCTGCTGAATGTCATTTAAAAGACTATTAGCTGCTCGTTTAACGCCGGGCCAATCTTCGGCATCCACGAAAACCGGTGCGGCATTTCCATGATTGACAAGCGGAAAGAATCCTTTTCCGGCTTGCTGAGTAATGAAACTTTCATCTCCGGGAGTTTGCGACCGGGCAACGGTGTTTAATAAACAAAAAATGATAGTAAAAAGTAGTGTAAATAATTTTCCGCTCATAAGCTTTGAAGTCAATACGGTTAATAGTGATTTATCTGGCAGATTAATCTAAACGGTTGCTTGGGCGGGTATCTGGATTATTGGTAGGTGCAATATATTCATAAAAAAATATTCCACAATCGATTGTTTGTAATAAATATGATACTGTATATTTTGAATTGAGCGATAGTCAAATTGTTCTGTGTATGATTTTATTTTGATTCAAAATAAAAAATATTAACATAAATTCGTACTTTTCCTAACCTGCAATCGATTGCAGGTATAAACCAATTATTCAAACTTTTTTCGAAATGTACAGGCTTACCAGACTGTTTTTAATGGCATTTTTTGCATGCTGTGGGTTGTGTAAAAATGCTGCAGCACAGAATCCTTTCAACCTGACCTCATATACAGTTAAGGAAGGGCTTTCATCGAACACGGTAAACACCATTATTAAAGATAGATACGGACTAATGTGGTTCGGTACATCTAACGGGCTTACCAGGTTTGATGGAAGTAATTTTGTTAATTATCGTCATGAAGCAGGTAACAAAGTTAATCTCCCAGCTAATGAGGTGATGACGCTATGTGAAGATCATAACGGACGTCTTTGGGTTGGATTAAGTGGTAGCGGCGTGCGGTACTATGACAGAAAGTTTGACCGTTTTGAAGCTTACCTGGGAGATGGTTCATGGCCGGATATACAGAAAATGTCGGTTAGGGCTATGTATGAAGACCACCGTGGAATGATGTGGGTGGGTACATATGGGGAGTTAAGAATGATTGACTTACATACAGGGCATATCACCAAATTGCCGATTACTGAGGCCAATGGCGATAAAATTGAACAATTGGTAGTACTAAATTTATTTGAAGATAGCCGTAACCGGATGTGGGTAGGTACAAACCACGGACTTTTTTTGTATGACTGGAAGGCTAAAAGTTTTCAAAGATTTAAGTATGATGCAAATGTTGCCGGAAGTTTAAGTAGTGATATTGTTAAAGCTATTATTGAAGATAAAAATGGTAGTATATGGATTGGCACTTATAATGGTTTGAATAAGATGACCGGAACAGGAGCTTTTGTGACCTATACCGATAAGCAGCCTAATGGTTTGAGCAATAATGCAATTTTTACGGCAAGTGTAGATAATGATGGCAGGATTTGGCTGGGCACTGAAGACGGAATAAATATTTTTGATCCCCGCTCAGCTTCATTTCAGGTATTAAGGCCTGATCCGCGCAATTCTTTCAGCCTTAAGAGCAACTCTATACGAAGTTTCTACTTTGATAAAAACGGGATATACTGGATCGGGACTTATAGTGGAGGAATTAGTAAATATGACGAACATCTTGCACTTTTAAATCTTAAACAGAGCAACCCTTTTGATCCATCAGGTCTTAAGTCTCCTTTTGTTACCTCGTTTGCCGAATATAAAAATGGACAAATCTTTATAGGAACTGATGGTGGCGGGCTCGAAATATTTAATAAGAATACAGGTCTGATGACCCCCTTTCAGATTAAAAGTATACTTGATCCTTTACGACGGGATTTAACCATAATGACACTTTTTATGGACAGCAAGGGCCGGTTATGGGCTGGAACTTATCGTAATGGGCTTTTTTGTATTGATCCGGGTACAGGAAAGTACAGGCAGTTTATTTATGATGGAACCGAACAGGGGGTGAGTCAAAATGAAATAACATCAATTGCTGAAGACAAGGCCGGTCATTTATGGATTGGCACACTGGCGCATGGTGTGGATATTTATGACCCCCAAACAGATTTATTTGCCCATATAAGCAGTAAAAATAAAGCAAATGACCAATACCCCCGGCTTCCGTTAAATGATTACATCACATCACTGACATCGCTACCTAACGGTGATTTGTGCATAGGATCGATGGGAAGTGGTATTGCAGTTTATCAGCAACAAACACGAACTTTTAAACATTATGATAAGGAGAACAGCGGCTTAGCTGACGGTGTAGTTTCAAACGTATTGAGTGCAAGTGACCATTCATTATGGGTTGGTACCAACGGAGGCCTCTGCGTTTTAAATACTAAAACAGGTAGATTTACGACCTACAGCGAAAAAGAAGGTTTGGCAAATGCTTACGTGAAAGCAATTTTGGAAGATAAAAGCCATATGCTTTGGGTAAGTACTGATCGTGGCATCAGTTCGTTTGAAAGGGATAAAAAGCTTTTCAAAAACCTTAATGGGGAAAATGGAGTTCAGCAAGGCTCTTTTATAAGTGGTTCGGCTTTAAAATTAAGTCATGGTGATTTGTTTTTTGGAGGTCAGGATGGCTTTAATTATTTTAATCCGGACAGGCTGCCATCTCCACCTTTGCCGGGAACCGTGCTGCTAAGTCAGTTAAAAGTTAATAATAATACCGTAACTCCTGACCGCACCGGTTCTTTAAAAGAGCAAATAAGCATCGCAAAACAAATAGAACTGCATTACGGCCAAAATTTTTCGTTAAGTTACATTGCCGTTGATTACACTGCTCCCAAGCAAAATCTGTATGCGTACCGTTTAATTGGGTATGACAAGGATTGGAACTTTGTTCACAATTCTACAACAGCGAGTTATACTAATATGGACCCGGGTACTTATGTTTTTCAGGTAAAATCCAGCAATAATAGTCGTCTGTGGAATACACCGGTAACCGAGATCAAGGTAATTATTTTACCACCTGTATGGCGTACAACTTTCGCTTATTGTATTTATGCTTTAATTATTCTGGGAAGTCTTTATTTTATCAGGCTTCGGGGAATAAATAAGTTACGCGAGGAATTCGAGACGCAACAGGAAAAGCTGCGCGTTCAACAAATGGTTGATGAGGAACGGAAGCAAGCAGAACGCTTACATGAGCTGGATTTGTTGAAGATCCGTTTTCTGACAGATCTGAGTCATGAATTCAGAACACCCATATCACTGGTGCTGGCTCCTGTAGAAAAATTACTTGGTAAAAGTTTCGGTGAAAGCGATAGGGGCGATATTCAAATGATTCATCGAAACGTTCGCCGGTTGCTTAATCTGGTTAACCAGTTACTGGATTTTCGTAAAATGGAAGAAAATGGTCTCAAACTTTGCCCTGTAAAAGGAGATATCATTAGCTTCATAACTGAAGCAGCAGAATCATTTAAGGATATTGCATTGAAGAAACATATCCGGTTATTGATCAATTCAACACACCAATGTCAGATGGCGTTATTTGATCATGATAAACTTGAAAGGATCATTTTCAATTTACTCTCCAATGCATTCAAGTTTGCGGCTGATGGTGGGGCAGTGGTAATTGAAATTAATATATCAGAAAACGAAGGGAAGCCATTACTTAAATTTGAGATTGCCGATACAGGGATTGGTATCGCATTAGCGGATATAGGCCATATTTTTGACAGGTTCTATCAGTCTGATAAAGTTGGTTCGGTTTTAAACCAGGGAACAGGAATTGGATTGTCAATTACAAAAGAGTTTGTGCATTTAATGGATGGCGAAATTACAGTTGAAAGTGAGGTTGGAAAAGGTTCTAAATTTTTGGTGTCGTTACCGCTTACGTTTATACCGTTAGAAAAAGTTTCAACTGATGAGACAAATGAAATTTGCAATGATGAAATATCCATCGAAAACGACAACCTGGCAAATAGCTATGATACTAATACGCAAGGTAAAGAGCAATTAACAACAATATTGCTTGTTGAAGACAACGACGAGTTTCGGATTTATTTAGCAGACCATCTTAGAAAATACTTTCGGGTAATAGAAGCTGCTAATGGTAAAGAAGGATGGCAAAAAACGTTAAGTTCCCATCCGCAATTAGTTGTAAGCGACATCAGTATGCCATTAATGACAGGTATAGAACTTAGCCAAAAAATAAAATCAGATAAACGGACAAGCCACGTACCAATAATTATTCTGACGGCTATGATCGGTGAGGAAGAACAGTTGAAAGGGCTGCAGTCTGGTGCCAACGATTATTTGACAAAGCCTTTTAACTTTCAGATATTGCATACAAAAATCAATAACCTGCTTAATTTAAATAAGGCATTAAAGGATACTTATTCCAAACAAATTCAATTAGTTAGCGAGCAAGTAGAGATTGAATCCACAGACGTGAAGTTGCTTAATAATATCATGAAATATATTGAAGCCAACTTGAGTGAGTCTGAGTTATCTGTAGAAGATTTAAGTAAGCATATAGGAATGAGCAGAGGCTCTTTATATTATAAAGTTAGGGAACTCACAGGTTTATCCCCAATTGAGTACCTGCGTACTGTTAAACTTGAGAAAGCCGCGGTGTTACTGGAATCAAGTGGCTATAATGTTGCGCAAATTGCTTATATGACAGGATTTGGCACTCCAAGTTATTTCACAAGAATGTTTAAAGCCAAATTCGGAATTCTTCCATCTGATTATTTGAGTTCTAAAAAAAATGAACGACTTAAGGTAACAGCCGGTGAGCTGTTTGTTTAAAATTCTCATTTTAAAATAAACAGGCGAAATTGCGAGCCTGTATCTTTAAAATCCCAGTATTAAACATCTGTAGTAATGTTTTAGGCTAAATGAGCCATTGGTAATTATTACCTGGGGCTTATTTCGTATTGCAAAACCCTGGCTTCCCAAATAATCAAAATGGTTATGGTAATGTATCATCAAGTTATGATGCCGGATAAAATTTAAATGATGTGGAACGACATCTTCGTCGGAAATTCATACCGGGTCAAACAAGCCAAAAAATAGACGCAGATGGTCCGGAAACTATAATTAGTTGACATGTGTGCTATTGTTTTTTGATTTTAACTACTTAGTAATAAAGAAGTTATAGATTATTTTTGATCAAAATTGAAATGATTTGACTATTTTTTAATAAACATTTGTAGTAGCATTTTAGCAATCCATTATATAATAAATAATACAAACCATTGATCTTAGCTATCGGCTTCATAATAAATTCGTTACCCGGGGCCGCACAAAAAGTATAACCTAAAGTCAAATTTTTTTATTAACAGACAGCCGGCTTGATTGATTTGATTACTCAATCGATTGCGTTCAGTAAAAAGCTGTTTACCCGTCAAAATGCTTTATGATTTTGATGGGTGGAAAATTAAAGTTTTTAAAGTCTGTAAAGAGCCGTTTGCTTAAAGCCAATTGTCAAACCTGAATGCTTAAAGAAATATCGGGTAATAGTAACGATTAAAAACGGTACGGATAATTTATTAAACAATTTAAAACCCACTAAATCCTAATTATAAAGAATGGTGATCAGAGAATCAAATTGAACCACGAGTATAGAGATTCGGGCGAGGCCCGGGGATCTCGGATGAGAAACAATAATAAACCTTCAAAAATATTTTATGAAAAGATCAATACTAATCAAATATCTAAAACTCTACGTTTTGCTCTTTTTCTCATTAATTATAAGCATATCTGCTTTTGCGCAAACTAAGCGAATTACCGGTAAGGTAGTTGATGAGAAAAATCTGCCTTTACCCGGAGCCAGTATCAAGGCAAAATCTGGTAACGCTGCTGCGGTTACTGACGTTAATGGCGAATTTACCATAAACATGCCAGCAGGTGAAAATACACTCAAAGTGACGTTTATAGGTTATAATGATCAGGAGATACCTATCAAGGGACTTTCACATATTATCATTCATATGGGTACCAGCAGTAAAAATCTTGCTGATGTAGTTGTTATCGGTTATGGTACACAAAGGCGGGAAGCAGTTACGGGCTCGGTTTCGTCAATCAGCGGCGATAAAATACGCGACATACCCTCAGCTAACGTAAGCCAGGCAATACAAGGACGGTTACCGGGTGTTGAAGTTTCTCAAACCTCTACCAAACCAGGAGCAACAATGCAAATTCTTATTCGCGGGCAGCGTTCATTAACAGCAAGTAATGATCCGCTGATTGTTCTGGATGGAATACCTTTCACAGGATCGATTGCTGATATTAACCCGAACGACGTTAAAAGCATTGACATTTTAAAAGACGCATCGGCTACAGCAATTTATGGTTCACGTGGCGCTAATGGTGTCATTTTGATAACCACTAACCGGGGACAGATGGGAGGAGCGGCAAAAATAACTTATAATGGTTATTATGGTATTCAAACACTTTTTGCCCCCTATCCGATGATGAATGGACCCGAATTTGTTGCCATGAGAAAAGCTGCCGGCCTATATACTAATGGCGCGGATGAAAAGGACAACGTAAATATAGATTGGCAAAAGCTATTTTACAGAACCGGCGCGGTGTGGAGCAATGATGTAGGTGTATCAGGTGGTAGTCAAACCGGTAGCTACAATTTTGGCGGAGGTTATTACAAAAATCAGGGACTAATTCCTACGCAGCAATATACCCGCTATGCTATGCGCGGTTCGGTAGATCAAAATGTAGGCAGGTATTTTAAAGTAGGCTTTACCACTAATAACAACTATAACCTAACCGCGGGTAGTCAGATAGGGGTGGGTGGTGTTTTGGGCTTTACGCCAATAGCTGATCCATATAGTGCAGATGGTTCGCTGAAACGGACGATAAAAATGCCATTAACCGAAAGCTTTGTATTAACTAAAGGAATTATTAACAACTTACATGATCAATGGTTGAATGAAACCCGCGGTTATGCTACCTACAACTCTATTTATAGTGAAGTGAAAATTCCGTGGATAGAAGGGCTTAAATACCGTGTCAACCTCGGTTTGGATTATATTCAAAGTAATAATGGTGATTATACAGGCACTGGTATAAATAGCGCAACTGCAAACACCATTTCTACCGCAGATGTAGGTAATTCGGCGAAGTATCACTGGGCGCTTGAAAACTTACTGACCTATGATCATACATTTGCCCAAAAACACAATTTAAACGTAGTTGCACTATATTCATCTGAACAAACCCGATATAATAGTTCATCAATGTCGGCAAAAGGCATTCCGGCCGATGCTTTCCAATTCTACAATTTAGGCCAGTCTACTGGTGAGGTTAAAATTAATGACGGCAGTTATTACTTAAGTGGCCTGATGTCATACATGGGGCGTGTAATGTATTCATATGATGACAAATATTTAATATCAGCAACTATTCGTTCTGACGCATCTTCTGTTTTAGCCCCAGGGCATAAATGGCATACCTATCCGGCAATATCTGTAGGCTGGAATATGATGAATGAATCGTTTATGAAAGGTCTGACCTTTATGGATAATTTAAAGCTGCGTGTGGGTTATGGTCAAACATCTAACCAGGCCGTAAATGCCTATCAAACCCTTGGCGCTTTAACTACACGTTATTACAACTTTGGCGATGCCAATTATCAAAACGGCTATTATGTTAGCCAGCTACCAAATTCAGCCTTAGGTTGGGAGTATTCTGAGACCTGGAACTATGGTTTAGATTTCTCTATATTAAAACACCGTTTATCGGGTACGCTCGAATATTACACTACCCAAACTAAAGACATTTTACTTAGCGTAGGTTTGCCACCTACATCTGGCGTGGGTAGTTACGTTGCTAATATTGGACGAACACAGAACAAGGGTCTTGAGTTAAGTTTGAATGCCAATATCATCAACAAGGGCGGCTTTACCTGGGATTTTGGTGTCAACATTTATGGCAATCGCAACAAGCTGGTAGCTTTAGCATCCGGACAGACCCGGGATGAAGGGAACTCGTGGTTTGTTGGGCATAATATCAATTCCATATTTGATTATAAAAAAATTGGTATCTGGCAGGCTGGCGATCCAAACCTGAATATTCTGGAACCAGGTGGTAATGTAGGTATGATTAAAGTACTTTATACCGGACCTTATAACGCAAACGGGCAGCCAACAAGGGCAATTGGCCCAGATGACAGGCAAATCATTGATGTAGATCCCAAATTTCAGGGCGGTTTTAATACAAGAGTGGCTTATAAAGGATTTGATTTTACCATCATAGGCGCATATAAATATGGTGGCGTACTAATCAGTAGTTTATATGGTTCAGGCGGATATCTGGATTTATTGACAGGCCGCAGCAATAACGTAAATGTTGATTATTGGACCCCTCAAAATACCGGTGCCCAATTTCCGAAACCCGGTGGTATTACCAGTGGCGATAATCCGAAATATGGCAGTACACTGGGTTATTTTGATGCCTCATACCTGAAAATTCGGAGCATGAGCCTTGGATACGATTTTACTAAGTTGTTATCAAAACAATCTACCGTAAGGCTGCGCACCTATTTTACCGTTCAGAATCCATTTGTATTCTTCTCTCCATATCATAGAATATCGGGTATGGATCCGGAAACCAACTCTTATGGTAATGAGAATGCCGCCGTGCCACTTTCTCAGGCACAAAGGCGCTTCCTTACCATTGGTACAAACGCGCCTTCGACCCGCAATTATATTTTTGGTATGAGTATGACATTTTAAGAAGAAAGATATGAAAACTTTAAAAATGAAAAGCATCATTAGCTGCTTACTGGTCTTTGTGATCTTGCCGGCAGGATGCAATAAAGTACTAAATGAGCAGCCCCGCAGCAGCTTTACACCTGATTATTTTAAAACCATAGATGGCGTTAATGGTGGCTTAACTGCGATGTACGCGCATCTTCGTAATATATACGGACAAGCTTATTATTATAACTCTGGGGTTACCGGTACTGATGAAGCTACCTGGGGACAAAGTGCTGATGGAAATTTTAAAGATATGGATTGTTCCGGCGTGGGAATAATTCAATCAACCAGTTACCCTACAAGCATCATATGGGGCGAGGCTTTCCCTAATATCAACACAGCCAGTGGGGTTATTGAAAACGCAAGTTCTGCTGGTTTATCTAACGCGTTGATTGCAGAAGCACGTTTTTTCAGGGCATTTGATTATTTTTTACTGGTACAAACCTATGGAGGTGTTCCACTTGATTTAGGTGCCGGCGAACTGAAATTCAATACATCGCCAATCAGAACATCAAAACGCAACACTGTACCGGAAGTTTACACAAAAGCCGTCTTCCCGGATCTGCTTCAGGCCATAAATGATCTGCCGGATGTTGGTCGGGTAGTCGGCGGTTTAACTAAAACAACAGCCCGTTTTTATTTGTCAAAGGCTTACCTTACCTATGCCTGGTGGCTTCAAAACCCTAATAATATTCCTACCTATCCTGCAAGTAACAGGACAGACCCGGATGGGCATGACGCACAATGGTATTTTCAGAGCGCCTATGATATTTCAACAACTGCTATTGATAATCCGGCTGCTTTTGGCTTACAGCCAACTTTTTATGATGTAAACGTGGGTTCAAATGATCGCAATAATGAAATTCTTCTTTATGCCGATCACACACAAACCAGTGAGAAATATAACGGTACCAGTTTGACTTACGGCACTGGCGGCGCACCTGATAATTTTGCCGGTTGGATGATGACCTGGAACTATCCTAACATTCAAAGCTCTGGCACCAATTCGGTTCAACGGGAGGCAGAGCAACATCTTGGCCGTCCGTGGGTACGTATGGCGCCAACTATTGAAGTGATTAAAAATACCTTCGCCGATAAGGTTAATGATTCCAGGTACGACGGAACGTTTACAACGGTTTACCGCGGAAATTGGCCTAAAGCAGGTATTACAGCAAAAACATTAGTTAATGCAAATGGATTATCTATTGCCCCCGGCGATGCTGTTTTAAGTTTTCTTGATAATGATAATCCTGCCGTAGCATATGCTAACGCAAACGGTAATGTAGGAGCGGGAATATTACCGGGAAGGGCAGATTTTGTAGTTAATCCCGGAGGTATCAGCAGGATCATATACCCTGGGCTGTGGAAATTGGGGCCTTACCGTACCGATAATGCAGGTGGCCTTGGCCAGCCTAATGCCGGCAGTACCAGGCCTTATCCGATTGCCAAGTTTTCAGAACTTTACCTGATCGCGGCGGAAGCGGCAGTAAAAGGTGCGACTACAAAAGGCGGTAAGTCGGCACGGGAACTGGTAAACGTATTGCGTGCCCGGGCCGGAAAATGGCGCTTTAACAATAATGGTAATGTTAATAAAGTTGAAGATGATAGCCAGGTCATGACTGCTGCTACACCTGCCGTTATTGATATTAACTATGTACTGGCAGAACGATCACGCGAATTTTATGCTGAAGGCGGGCGTTGGTTTGATTTGGTAAGAACCCAAAAATGGGCCGAACTGGCGGCTTCCTATACCATCGGAGGTACAAACTTTGGCGACCATACGCCGATAAAGGTAACCAGAACAATTGACCCTCATTTGTATTTGCGTCCAATTCCGCAAGGGCAGATAGACGGCATGGTGATGAGTACAAGCGATAAAGCAGCTTATCAAAATCCGGGTTATTAATGATCAGTTAATGATTTAAGCCGTCTCACTCATCATGAGGCGGCTTTTTTATAAAAAATAAAAGGGAAATAAATTTATTACTTAATAAGATGAATATGAAAAGTTTAGTTACAGGTCTGATCATCCTATTAACAGGATGTATCTGCAAGGCACAAAGCAACCAATCTTCTGCGGCAGAAGATTTTAAGCCGTCAACACTTAACCAGCCAGGGCAGGAGTATCCTCAAGTCAATTCCCAGGGTTATGTACGTTTTAAAGTGAAAGCACTCAAAGCCGATAGCATCCGGGTAACATTGGGATTAGGAGGCCATAACGGAACAGTGCTTACAAAGAATGCCGAAGGCTACTTTGTTGGCACTACGGCAGGGCCAATGGATGAGGGTTTTCATTATTATCACCTGATTGTAGATGGAGGAGTTTTTAACGATCCTGGTACTTTAAATTTTTACGGTTCAACCCGCTGGGAAAGTGGTATCGAAGTTCCTGCCCATGATCAGGACTTTTATGCGCTTAGGGATTTGCCTCATGGCAATGTGCAGCAAGTACTTTTTTCATCTAAAAGCACAAACACTGTTCGCAGGGCTTTTGTATATACTCCCCCGGGATATGAAAAAGATAAGTCGCAACATTATCCTGTTCTTTATCTGCAGCATGGCTGGGGCGAAGATGAAACCGCTTGGAGTAATCAGGGGCATGCCAACTTAATTATGGACAACCTAATAAATGAAGGTAAGATAAAGCCTTTTATTATTGTGATGACCTACGGTATGACCAATGTGGCCAGAATGGGAGGGATTAGAAGCTTTAAGGTTGACACTTTTCAACGCGTTTTGACAGAAGAGTTAATTCCTTTTGTAGATGCCAATTTCCGGACAAAAGCAGATCGGATGCACCGTGCTATGGGAGGGCTTTCTATGGGCGGGATGGAGACTCATGCTATCACACTTGCCATGCCCGGTGAATTTGGGTATTACGCCCTTTTGAGCGGTGGTACCTTCAATTCGGCGGAATTAAAAGATAAGGCAAAGCCCCGGCTCATCTTTATGAGTTGTGGTAGCCGTGAAAAGCCAGATGGGGTTAATAATGCAGCAAGTGAATTAAAGAGCGCCGGTTATAACGCGGTATCTTATGTTTCCCCAAACACAGGTCATGAGTTTCTTACCTGGCGACGAGGTTTATATCAATTGGCACCGTTGCTTTTTCAAAATTGATAATATGAGATATTCAGGGGGTATGATAGGAATATATAACCCGATAGAGGCAAGGACAGATAATTGAATTGCAGCAAAAAGGCTTATGCATTGCATAAGCCTTTTTGCTGCAAATTGGTTGTTACCCTTACTTAGTTTTGGAAAGCTTGATGATATTTACAGAATATGGGGCAAAAGTTTGTGTAAAGCTTTTACCTAATCCATCAATCTTAGAATCCTCCGGAACAATCCTGGCAGGATCGTCTATGCTGTTAGTATCTGTTGGATTGTTGCCTTTTAAAACAATCTTTGTACCGGTTGCCGCTATGCTGCCGCCATTGATATTTACGGTAATTTCCTGTGGTGAGTTAATTGTGTTCACTACTTTCAGATAAATGTTTTTATCATCCTGAGTAGCTACGTAAAATAATGCCGGACGTTCAGCTTTTGGGCGGCGGGCATTCGGCGGGCGGCGGCTCATGCCTATGGTATCTTGTTCAGCGGGTTTTTGCATAGGGGCATTCTCTGCAGTTATGGGTACCACTTTGGTGCCAAGATAGTTGCCGAATAATTTCTGTACATAATAGGATGGAGAACCATAGCTTATTAAAGTATTATAGCCTATCAGATCAGAATCCCACTGCCAGGCCTTTGGCCTGCTTTCAGTAGCTTGGTTTACATTAACAAACAATGGAGCATAACACGAGCGTTGTACCAGGTCGCTGTTACGTTCCATGCCGGTCATCCAAGCGGCATCTCCAAGCGCGGCATTCAAATTGGTGGTTGGTGCACCTTCGCGTGTGGCCCATTCGCCAACGAAGATCTTCGGACTGGAAGAACGGTCATAGGTATCGTATTTTGCAGCATCTTCCTCCATCTCCCACGCAGACTGGTAATAGTGTTCATCTATCATTTCAGGTTTTACGCTTTTAACCCGGTCTGAGCGGTAACCTTCAATAGTTGAGATGCATCGTAATTGAGGATATTTGGTTTTAATAGCGGCCTGGAATTGTTTAAAGCGGCCTTCGTAGCTCCCTGAACGGTCAAACCAGTCTTCGTTACCAATTTCAATATCGGTTAGTTTAAATGGTGCCGGGTGTCCGTCTGCAGCGCGTTTTGCACCCCAGTAGGTTTTAATATCGCCCGTGCAATATTCAATTTCATCTAAGGCATCTTGTATATACGGCTCAAGTAAAGGGCCTGCATCCACATGATCGCCGCGTAACGAATAACCCGCGTACACGGCCAGCAAAGGCTCCATTTTTAAATCTTCGCACCATTCCAGAAACTCCAGTAAACCCATACCATCACTTGCCCTATAACCCCAGCTGCCGGCATGCCCCGGGCGTTGTTCCAATGGTCCTAAAGTTGTTTTCCAGGGAAAGGCATCGCCCAAATAAGGCCCTTCCAGGAAATTGCCGCCCGGGAACCGCAGAAATTTAGGCTTCATATCTGCCATCATTTGCATAATATCAGTACGATTGCCGTTTGGCCGGTTATTATAAGTTGGCGGGAACAAAGACACCAGATTAAAATAATAGGTACCTGTGCGCTTTGTTGATATAACAAAGCGGGCATTTGCAGTAGGTTTTATACCTGCAGATGTAGTTAATGTTAATTGATGTTTTTTCCAATAAATGCTTTTTTCCAGGTTAATAGTGCCTTTGGCATACACGGTTTGTCCGTCATTGCTCTCTATACTAATTTCAATAACGCCAGGGCCATTTTCTTTAAATGCAGGCGTTGCGGGCGGAGTAGCATCACGACGATTTCCACGTGGAATTTCGACGGTGCCTGTTTTAATATAAAAAGAACAGTTATAAGTTGTTGACGGTTTTACCGGGATACCCCAGTACCCCTCATTAGCAATACCGGCCCGGCCGCCATCCGCTTTTGCAACAGTAAGCTTTAAACAAGTAGTTAGCGCGCTGTTAATGGCATTTCTCCCTTGATCTGCGGGTACATTAGCGGGGTTTGCGCCAATCAGTTGAATAGAAGATTTTGTAGCACCCTCCTGAATTGCACTCCAACCGTCGGGCTTCTCAGGACTATCTTTAAATGTGCGGTTACGAATAAGCTCGGCATACAGGCCGCCATCATAGGAATGATTAATTTCTTCAGTCATCAATCCATATAGTTTTGGGCTTACATTTACACCCTTCGTAAGGTCGAGGTTAAGTTTTGTTTGCGCTTGCAGCACGCTAAATATGTTTAAACAACATAAGGATACAAATAGGTGTTTTCTCATCGAATTGATTTTAGGTTTTTATGGTAAGATATGATAGGATTTACGCTTTTATTATACTATAAGATTACTATTAATTATACTTTTTTTAAAGTTTATTACTCATATGGAAGAAATCAAAGTCTACATATCCGCCTGATGCTTTTGTTGAATAATTAAATAAGCCAAAACGATAACCCATAAAATGAGGAATGGTATAAGCCATTTGCAATGTACTACCTATTTGATCCCATTTATGGCCGTCAAGGCTGAAAAAAAATGTTGCTTTATCAGTCTTATTCTTAAAGTCGCAGCTGGTTTTAAGATATACGGTTTGTTGCTGTAGCGGTACCCTTGCCGCTTCTACAGCAAACCCTGTTTGGCCATCGACCATTACAATTGATTTAACGCCGTTACTTACTTTAACTCCAATCCAACCAAATTTTCGTTGCAATAAAAGGAGGCCGGCACAATCGCCATCATTCATATGAGTAACGTCAATAGAGGTAACACCGGTACACTCCGGCCCGATGGTACGTTGTGTCAGTGTATTACGAGCTAAAAATATGGAGGTATCCAATCGTCCGGTGGTTAGTCTCAAAAATCCCGGACGTGCTGTTAATGACCACAAGGCGTTATCCGGATTGTGGTTCCACTGCCATATTAATGGGAGTTTAGGATCGTTTTTCTTCCGGTTAAATTCATCGGAAGCAACAATCCCCGGAATCAAACTTTTATTTGCTGGTAAGTCAAGTGCGTCAGGAACATGATGATCTACACCAATTATCGGCCAGCTGTCTTCCCACTTTACCGGTACCAGATAGGGTATACGACCTACCGAGCCAAAATCACGGAACAGATAGGCGTACCAATTGCCTTTGGGCGTATTGATAAGGCCGCCCTGCGCAACTCCTTTATCCTGAAGACCGATACGGCCTTCATATGGCCCTGTTAGTTTATCTGCCCGGTGTATTAAAACGGTTCGCATGCCACCTTTTGGCCAACTGATATTGAAAAGGTAATACTTGCCATTAACTTTAAACATCTGTGAGCCTTCTGCCGGCAAACCAATATTAGGGCCAGCTGCAGCACTGGCATTTTCTATAATCACCTGAGGTTTGGTATCAGGTTTTATACCCGAAAGATCATTATTTAATTCTGCCAGCATGATTTTTCCACTACCAAATATCATGTAAGCCTTTCCGTCATCATCAAAAAAAAGCGAGTGGTCATGAAGCGAAGGTTTAAATGAAATAGCCTTCCAGGGGCCTCTTTCAACATCTTTAGTACTATAGATATAAGTTTTGCCTGTGGTGCCGGAAAATGTTGATACGTAAAAAGTACCATTATGATACCGAAGGCTACTTGCCCATGAACCTCGGCCATAAGTGCTTTTGCCATTGGTTAAGTTGAGTTCATCAACATCGTCCAAAGTGTTATAGGCATAATTGACTATTTGCCAGTTCACCATATCTTTAGATTTCATGATCGGCAGCCCGGGGCTCATGTGCATAGTAGTGCTGCTCATGTAATAGGTATCCCCAACCCTGATTATGGAAAGATCCGGGACATCTGCATATACGGTTGGGTTGGTAGCCTGTTGTGCGTAGGCGGGCAACGTAACCATGAACCACAACAAATAGGGAAGTGTTCGTTTTATTAGATTTTTACTTACCATGATCACGATTTAACAATGGTTAAAAATCATGATTAAACCGGTCAATAGGTATCACAAATGTTCATGAAGCTTAGCCAAATGTTTAAGGTAGAAAAAAGATTACTGACGATTAATATTCATGATAAGATTTGTAAAGGATACCTGTAGTTATGAAGGTGCTTCAGGGCACATTTGTGACAGACAATTAGACAAACGTTATACCTGTACTTTTTTATTGGTAATACCTTAGACTGATCAAATAATTAGGCCTTATCAGTAAGAATAGGGCCTATAATAAGCAACCTAAATAAATCAAAAACAAATACACTATGATAATTAAAACCAAAAGGTACTTAGCCTGCCGGAATTTGATCATTCCGGCATTAATTGTTGTTTCCTTTTTCAGCTTAGATTTAAAAAAAGATTCAAAAAACAGTTATTCGGCAATTAAACCAAAGCACGCGGATACGGTAACAAGAGGGTTGAAAGATTATTACAAAAGTTACTTCCCAATTGGTGTTGCCGTGAATATAGCGGCCATATCAGGTGCTGAAGCAGATTTGATTGAACATGAATTTAACAGTGTAACGCCTGAAAATGATATGAAGATGGGGCCAATTCATCCGCGTGAAAATGAATACAACTGGAAAAACGCCGACGCTATAGTGACCTTTGCTCAAAAACATCATATTAAAATAAGAGGGCATAATTTACTTTGGCATAATCAGGCGCCAGCCTGGATGTTTCGTGATAGCGTTGGTAACCTGGTTAGTAAAGAGGTTTTGCTGAAACGTTTAAAAGATCATATTACAACCGTTGTAAAACATTTTAAGGGCAAAATATATGCGTGGGATGTGGTTAATGAGGCCATTGATGATAATCCTTCAAATTATCTCCGTAATTCACTCTGGTACCAGATATGCGGTGAAGATTTTATTCCGAAAGCCTTTGAGTTCGCGCACGAAGCAGATCCCAACGCTGCCTTATATTATAATGACTACAATAGCGAAATTCCTTCAAAACGTGATAAAATATGTCGCTTGCTGAAAAGTCTTATCGACGCGAAGGTGCCTGTTAACGGTGTCGGGATGCAGGGGCACTGGAAAATGAATGATCCGACACCTGAGCAAATACGTGAGGCTATAGACAAGTATGCAGCTTTAGGCTTAAAAATACAGATTACCGAACTTGATATCACTATACGTAGCACCCGCCCGCCAAAGGGAGCTGATGTAAGTAAATTACCTGCCGATTCTGGTTATACAGCAAACATTGCAAGCCTTCAAAGCGCAAGATATAAAGCGATTTTTGACATTTTCAGAGATTACAAAAAGGTGATCACAGGTGTTACCTTCTGGAACCTGTCTGACCGGTACAGTTGGCTTGATTCCCGTGGTGGCGGCCTTGCCAGTGGTGCAGCGGCAAGCGATCCGGGAAGCCGTGTAATTCGTAAAGCCTATCCATTATTATTTGACGAAAATTTGCATCCTAAAAAAGCATACTGGTCTGTAGTGAATTTTTAAACCCAGATAGGTTTCGTAAATAGGCCCAGGTTTAAAATAGATTAACATTTGTGCTATAAAAATCGCCAAAAGTAATAGCTGTGAAATTTCTAAATGTTGAATTTTACAGAAGATTAATTCACCCGTCTTGGGGTCGGGGCATCTGTGTACTTCTCATGCAGAAACTTATTGGTTATAGTAAGGACGGCGCAAGGCTGTCCTTACTATTTTTTTAGTACTAATGGGTAGTAAGCTATCAAAGCAACTTAATAACAAAAAATAAAATGGTTCCAGATTTAGAAAAATGTTTCAGGTGGTTCGGCCCTGATGATCCGGTAACTCTTAATGCTATACGGCAAACTGGGGCTGTTGGTATCGTAACCGCACTGCATCATATACCTTGTGGTGATATATGGACAATTAATGAAATTCAAGAAAGATTAAGACTGGTGGAAAACGCTGGGTTCCGGTGGTCTGTTGTTGAAAGTGTAAATGTTCATGAAAGTATCAAAATCGGCGGAACTGAAAGGAATCATTTCATCGCAAACTACATCCAGACACTAAAAAACCTTGCAGAAGTTGGGATAAAAACGGTGTGCTACAACTTTATGCCGGTATTGGACTGGACGCGGACCAATCTGGATTATCGCTTGCCGAATGCCGCCTCAGCACTTTATTATAGTGCACCTGCGCTCGCTGCTTTTGATTTATACATTTTGAAACGGCCTGGGGCGAGTGACGACTTTACAGCAGCGCAACAGGTAGCTGCAAAAGCGTGCTTGGATGCCATGACTGCAGAGCAAACAAACGTACTCACCAACACGATTTTAGCGGGTTTGCCCGGAACAGATGAAGTGTTCACGACAGCTGAATTTCATGAGTACCTGCAAAAATACCAGTCGATTAATAAAGCGGTATTACAGGAAAACCTGGCTTACTTTCTGCGTGCTATTATTCCGGTAGCAGAAGCCTTAGGCATAAAGATGTGTATTCATCCCGATGACCCTCCGTTTCCCATTTTAGGACTGCCACGTGCAGTTTGCAATGAGGAAGATTTGCATTTTATCATCAACGCTTGTCTTTCCCCTGCAAACGGGATAACGCTTTGTACAGGTTCGTTAGGCGCCAACCCACAGAATGATATACCAGCCATCATATCGCGCCTGGGCAGACACATGCATTTTTTGCATTTGCGTAATGTGCAACGATTGCCCGATGGCAGCTTCTATGAGACAAATCATTTGGCTGGAAGCACCAATATGTACGAAGTGATGCGCGCTGTTATTTTAGAACAGCAGAAACGGGTGGATAATAAGAGGGGAGACGTTGCCATTCCCCTCCGTCCTGATCATGGCCATAAATTGCTTGATGATTTTAATTATAATACCTATCCAGGTTATTCCGTTATCGGACGGTTGAAAGGATTGGCAGAATTGCGAGGACTGGAAATGGGTATTAAGATGGAAATCAACAAAAGTTTAAGTTTAACTACTTTAATATGATTTTACATTATTTAGTGTGTTAAACACCGCTATTGATAGAAAAGCCGCCGTCAATATTAATGATCTCGCCGTTAACAAAACGGGATGCATCGCTAAGTAGCCAAATCAAGGCACCTACCAGTTCTTCCGGATCTCCAAAGCGTTTGTATGGCGTTTGTTTTAACACCAACTCACCACGCTCAGTATAAGAGCCATCTTCACGGGTAAGTAGTGTGCGGTTTTGTTCTGTAAGAAAGAAGCCGGGCGCAATGGCATTAACCCGTAATTTATCTCCATAACGATTTGACAATTCCAGCGCAAACCATTTTGTGTACATATCAATAGCAGATTTTGCCAAACTGTAGCCCAACACTTTGGTAATGGCCCGTTGTGATGCCATCGATGATATGTTAACAATGCTTCCCCCGCCTTGTCTGGCAATTACTTTACCAAATACCTGGGTAGGTAGCATAGTACCGAAAAGGTTTAATTCAATTAATTGGCGAAGGCCTTCAAAATTCAATGAAAAAATATCATCGGATGGTTGGATGACCCCGGCGGGCATATTGCCTCCGGCGGCGTTTACGATTCCATCTATACGGTGAAATGTCCGGAGTAAAAGATCCCGTGCAGCTATTAGCTCGTTTTCTTTAGTGACATCGGCCACCAGAACCAGGGCTTTCACGCCGTAAGCTTCGGCCTCGACAACCCGCTGTTCGGCAATCTGTTCGTTTCTTCCCAAGATACCAACATTGCCACCTGCCGCGGCAATTCCATGAATAAATGCACGTCCCAGGATGCCTGTTCCTCCTGTAACCACGAATACCTTATTTTTTAATGAAAAACTGTTCATAGATAATTATAAAATTTATTCCGCTCATTTAACAAGACACTTCGTGTCCCCGGGTATGTTGATATATTCTTTTAAAGCTAAAAAAACGAAATTCCGTTATTGACTGATCTTTAATTTCAATATAACTGTAAAAATAAGTTCGTACGAATTTGGGCAATCTATCATTTGTTGAAACTTTTAGTACATATGTTCAATGTCTTCATTATTTTAATTCTAATAAAAGCCATCGTGTAAATGGCTTTTATTAGTGTTTTTCGCTTAGTTATAACGTAGCCAGACATCCTTTGCGCTGGCGGGTTTATCTAAACCTATTAATAATGTCAAGACGTTTTATCAATTCCTGATATTTATCATTCTGTGGTATTCGATTCTGAAAACAGGAATTCCAACATCTTGATAAACTGCTCCGCCTGGACAGTTGTCAGCAAATGCCTTGTATTTTTTGATATAACTTTTCACTGTGTTTCTGGAAATGGCTAATTGCCGGGAGGTTTGTCTGATATTGATTGCTCCGTTTAAAAGCATGCGACCAATAGATATTTGTTTTTTCTCAGGGTCTTTGTACGCGCCATACTTAAAAATTTAGTGTACCGACAGTAATTACCTAATAAAACTTCGTTATGTTAATATGGTTTCCAAAGACGTTTTAATGCGCAATTTAAGTTATACCTTAAAATTGTATTATTTTAAGGTAGTCAATATCATTCGAGATGAGTTTTAATGCCATAACTAAAGCACACGGTTAATCTGAAACATTTTTCCAGCTAAGAACATTATATTTTGTTCTTTTTTCATTTTCAGCACCGCCATAAATCAGCGTTTTACTTACTTCGGCTGGAGCAGCGATTTCTTCAAAACGATCCATTTCTTTAAATAAGCCGGGACTAATGGTTTGAGTTGCCTTGATCTCAAAAATGGAAAAGCCTTGCCCTTTTGTCATCAGCAGATCAACCTCATGGGCATTACTATCCTGCCAGAAATAATAATCCTGGTGCAGATATAAGTGATGGTTCTTTTTTTGATATTCAGCCAGTATCATATTCTCAAATATGTGCCCTTTCAATCTGTTCTCTTCCAATTCTTCAGAAGTTCTTATTCCTAACAAATGATTTAACAGGCCGGTATCGTAAAAATACAATTTGGGGCTTTTGACCAGGCGCTTATTGAAGTTTTGATGGTAAGGCTGCAAAAGAAATATAATATAACTGCTTTCGAGTATTGATAACCAAGCTTTGGCTGTATTATGAGAAATGTCACATTCATTCGCTAAAGCGCTAAAGTTTAACAATTGCCCTGCACGCCCCGCACACAAACCTAAGAATGTCCGAAAAAGTTTCAAATCCCTGATATTCATTAATTCCGTTACATCTTTTTCTATATAGGTTTGAATGTAATTTGCATAAAAGACAACAGGATCAATATCCCTATCGAAGATAGCCGGATAGAAACCCTTAATGCAGGTTTGGGTATAGGAATCTGCTAATAAGTCCCCGCGCTTTAATTCAGTAAAATCCAAAGGAAGTAATTTGAATAGAGCTACTCTGCCGGCCAGGGTTTGAGTAATGCTATTTAACAAATGGAAGTTTTGTGAGCCTGATAGAATGTATTGTCCCATTATTTTGGATTCATCAACCCTGCTCTGTATATAAGAAAACAAAGCCGGTGCTCGTTGGACCTCATCCAAAATAACTTTCTGATCGTATTGATTCAAAAAAGCAACAGGATCTTCTAATGCAAATGAACGTGTATTTGGATTTTCCAATGTTACATAACGGTAATCACTAAAAAGCTCTTTTAACAAGGTTGTCTTACCTGATTGCCGGGGACCAGTAACAGCTAAAACAGGGAATTTTGTTTGTTGGGCCTTAATAATAGGTGCTATCTGTCTTGGTATAAATTTGCTCATCTGGTATAAAATTACAGACAAACTTACAATTTACATAGCACAAACTTACAATTTACATAAACCTAATTGACAATATACATAAAAATAGAATGCCTCTGTAGATAATCTAAGGGATGCAGGTATCTCGGAAAAAGTATTTGTATATAATTTAATTGATAACCGTGATTGGGGCGTGTTCAAATATAAAATTTAAAATCCGTTCGCCACTTTGAGTTACATGAGAAACATACTGTCCAGTTCGGAATGTGTAGGGCGTGCAGTTTGAGCGCTTGTGAACAACCGAGCCTTATTCAACGCTTAAGCAACAAAAGCGCTTAGCCGGATCAAATGTCAAGGGCGGGCCAACCGCTGGAAGCGGACACAACGGCCCGCTTGTGTACCCTTGACGTTTGATTCCGGCGTGGGCTATCTTCGCACCTGCGGTGAATAAGGATTTTATTTTTTCTCACCAGGAGGAAAAATCCACAATGTATAACTCCGGCTTGTCAATTAAACAACCGTTGCTTTTTATTCCAAATTTCCAGGTATAGTGCCTTTTTTTCGGGGCTCAGGAATGATGCTTCAATCATCTTACCAACCTCCTTATTATCGGAGGAAAATTTGTTATAGGTATTCCGAACGGCGGTTTCAGGTATATTCATACTTCTTGCCAACACATCAAAATCAGATAATCCAATTCTTTTCTTTTTGCCGTTTATTGTCAGGGCCAATTCTTCATCGTCCTGTGGATTAACAAGATTTACATTGATCAGGTCATAGGCAGGGCTTAGGCTTACTCCTTCGTCCCCGTACAGCACAGAGAAGTTCTTCAGGTGCATATCATTGTTGCCTGTCAAAAAAGAAAATAACACCAGTTCAAAATAAGTCAGCGCATCAAAACCAGTTTGAGTACAGTATTTCAGGATAAGCTTACCGATCTTTTCATAAGATCCCTTGTATTTATTTTCCGTTAAAAATTCAGAAAGCTGGCAGAAATCTTCCATGTGAGCCTTATGGCCTTTCACCCGGTCAAATCTACGGGCAAGATAAACCAAACTGCCGTCTGATGCCTCCATTAAAGTATGATCGCAAGTTGGCATTTTAAACAGGCTTGCCAAATGCATAGTCAGATCTTCTGATTGCGGCATTTCTGGAAAACCAGGATGTTGTGGTTTAAGTATGTATTCTCCCCAAAGTCCTACTATAGTCAGGCGGTTGTGCTCCTTCGTCTTTTTTAGGGTAACAGAAAGCTTGGGCTGAACTCCGGTCACAGCGATCCTTTCGTTGATGGTTTGTTCGCCCAACGTTTTCAAAAGTTTATTATTCAATTCCAGCTCAGGCACTTTAGCCGTACCGAAAAATCGCTTTGAACATTTTTCATGATAAGACGATGTACCTGCATCCTGATAACAAAACCAACAATTTGCCATAGCTTAATCTATTTCGGGAATAACCGTTACAGCTCCGATTGCATCCCTGCATGTTAATAGTAATAATTCAAACCGGTCATTGCTTTTGACCTTCCAGTGTGTAGTTGCCAAATCCAGCAGCCAACCTTCCGGTATCAAGCCATCGAAAAAAGCAAATAATACTTTACTTTCATATTTCCGGGTTGACAATGGTAGTGTTAAGCTTACCGGCTTTGCGTTCTTATTCTCTAAATAATCAGCCTGGTAAGTAAATTCGTAACCATCATCAGTTTCCGCTAGCACACCAGCCAGCGTGTCCTGAAAATACACCAAACCTTTCCTACTCATCATTTTTTACTTTTAATACCACTCCGAGTTCTGCGCCAAATAACATCAACACCTGATTTACTTTATCCATCCGCAATGTTGGTTTTCCCTGTTCCATCTCACGAACGACCCTAAGTCCGACTCCCGCTTTAGATGCCAGGTCTTCCTGTGTGAGATTTAGTGATTTCCTTTTCTTCTTCAAATACTCAGATAACATATTTATACCCTTTCGGGTACAAATATAAATAAATTTTATTAACTATACCCTATCGGGATTATATCGTCTATTAATATCATAATTATACCCTGTCGGGACTATATGGCAAAGTTGTGCTTGTTCTATACCCTATCGGGATTATTGGTTAGTTAAAAAATCATGTTTAACTAGTTGCAGGTTAGTCTATGTATTCAGTCTACAACAATTAAAAAATTTCAACTTTCGGCAGCAACTTAAGTTACTGTCGAAAGTTTGAAGGTATAAAACGTTAAAATCCGGTTTGTCGATAATGTTTCACATTCACTTTGTTATCAATCAAAAAACTCCCTTAGTCAGGGTTAGTCCGTTTTGTTTCGTTAAGGATTATTTGTTTAAACACCAACAACAAGTACTCTTATTCACCACCTATGCGACCAAAAGTGGGGCCGGATAACACGTCAAGGGCGGGCCAGCCGATGAAAGTGGACAAAACAACCTGCTTGTATTACCCTCGATGTGTTATTCCGGCGTGGGCTATCTTTTGCTGCGCCGGGTGAAATATGAACCGTTTTTAGGAATGGCCAAGCGCAAATCCGTCATGAGCGCAGCGAATTTCGGTTTTGCTGTGCTGAGGCTGTAGGCGGAATGGAAACCGGAGCAAAGTGCGTGGTGTAATGCAGCTGCCTGCCGAAACACGGGGATTAGCTTATAGCATGGCCGTTTATAGTAGCTTCCTCTTTTTTTATCCATGCAACTATTTCAAGGGCTTTGTCCCTGCCGACTTTGACAGGCTCGTCGGTTTGGGGCAGGACTTCCAAAAACACCCCTCTGCCGCGCCTTTGCCAACTCCTGACGGCTTGGCGGCTAATAATGTAGGAGCGGCTGGCCCGGTAAAAATAGTCCGGGTCCAATTGCTTTTCTATTTTATCCAGTGATTGCCAAAAAATGAAAGCCCTGCCGTTATGTGCCCGTAACAAAGTGTCTTTTTCCTTGCGGAAGAGATAAGCAATTTCGCTAACCTGCACCTTAATTTCTTCCTTTCCATCCGGGATCTGTAAATAAAGATAATCTGTAAAAGATGGTTTTTCTTGTTCTTTTACTTCGACATCTTTTACTTCGATTTCCGTTGATTCAGCGTTTAGTCGTCTCTTTAAAAACCAGCCGATAGAACTGGCCAGGTAAATCAAATTGAGGATCAGGGCAATATCCATCATTGCCTTGAACATGTAACGGTTATAAGCATACCGGATACTATGAATATCTGCTTCCAGATGCTGAAACCAAAACCAACTGATCAGGGCCGATACAGCTACCGGAATTATCCAGCCTATTAATAACTGCCCCAATATCCTATGGTAAAATCTCTCCTCCCACCTGTATTTACCATCCAGCCAGGAACTTATGCAAAAGATCAGCCATACCTGGGCGACAGCGATGGTAAAGATGACCGAAAAAGAATGAAGGAACCATTGATGTCTTATTAGTTTAAGGAAAGGCTCATCCGGGAACGGCCATAGAATATAGATGCTAACGGCGCAGGCAATCAGCGCCATCAGCAAGCTATCAGGATAAGGCCCCTCACTTTTAAACCAACCCAGTGTTGTTTCTTTTTTCATAAGGCGATAGATATTAATCTAAAATTACAAAAACACAATTGCTGAAATTGTGGATTTGCTCATTGCTTAAAAATAATGTACGGTTCATATCCCGATTTTGTACGGTTCAGGGAAAAAACATTTTCGGTGTCAAAAATTGTCACTGAAACGACTGTAATTTTGGATATGCAAAAAACCAGGAAATGAAAAAATCAGGAGAAATACCGGATACTGGACAGGATGCCCCAGCAAATTATTCACAAGAAAGCAGGTGGCTTAGAATAGCCAGGGCCTATCACCGTGTCCCCATATTAGGCAGGCTTCCCGCCCAGGTTTTAGGGAGGCTACTGGTAGGTGCGCTGGCCATTTTACTGGCCGTTCTCTTTCCGCAGAAAGATTGCACCTGTGAAGATCAGTTTACCGACCAAAAGCTGGAAGCAATGGCCCGGCAAGGGAACCGGGCAGTACAACGCTATCTCGCCCAAAAAGACAACCCGATCAACTGCGCGGGTAGAAGAAAGGAGCTTTTAGAACAGCTCGAAAAAGAAAAGAACAAAGGTCATCCGAAATGATAAATAAGGGTATATCAGGATAACAAATGTATGCATGGGGAATACCGGATTTTCATTGCGCCCTTTCCGGGCGATAAAGTGCAGAAAGCTAAGATGGCTGCCCCCAAAGGCTATTTCAGTCATCTATGCAAAAACCGGTCGGTATTGGTAAGTTTTTAACCGGATCATGCACAAGGAGCGCGGGTACAGCGATAAGTGCAAACTATTTCAACGGAGCGAGCCATGTCAAGGTTATGTGGCTTATTGAGCAACAATTAAAAGAAAATGTAAAGCCGATGAAAACGTTTAATGCAGCAAAGATCAGGGACATTGCAGGGAATCTCTCCCGATGGGCAATCTTAACCGCTATGGTAACGCTTTGCGCCCGTTTCTTCAGGTCTTACATGGCTGCATCATTAAGGTTTTATATTTTAACAGTAAAGCCACCCTTTATCTATGCTTATGCTCAAAAGAGAATTGTTAACCGTATTGCTCACCTCCGTAAGTTTGCCTTGTTCACGGGTAACCCGGATAGCCGTGCCGGGCTATCCGGGAAATGGTAACCGTTGCATCGGAGATGCAAAAGTTCCCGGTGAGGTCTGCCAAAAGACAAACCACAACATCATTCTATAAAGATAAAGTTTTTGGAGCCCTTTTTTGCTATTATAAAAAGTTCATCCCTGTGAAAAAAATCACGTTAAAAAATAAAAAAGTATGGCTGGGAGCTATGCTTTCATTCGCCTTCGTGGCAATTATAGGCGTAGCTTTTGCCTTTAAACCGGACGTTAAAAAAACAGTTCCGGTCAATACCACAAAGGCAGCAGCCCTGTATTGGTACCATGTAGATGCAAGTACCAATGAAACAACAGGAGCCTACTCTTACAACGATACCAAAGCAAATGTTATTAATGCCCAAAGTTGTAAGGACAATGCCAATCAGCCCATATGTTTATTTGGGTCTACAAACGCTTCATTACCGGTAGGCACCGATGTTGGGACGCCTGCTCCCGATAACAGGATACTGGAAAAGAATTAAGATACAGTTTCCGGTATATTTTACTGACAACGGAATTGGCCTATTGCCAATCCCGTTGTTTTTTTAGTGGCAAAACCTCAATTTTCTTTTAGAGAAAGAATTGTTAAATCAACATCTTTTTCAACCAGATCAAGATCATAAACTTTCAAGGCACTACGCAGATCTTCTAAAGCAATCCCGTCCAATACATCTGCCTTGAATTGAATATCGATATTGCCAGTGTACCACGTTTGATCTACAAAAGGTTTTTTGAGCCCGTATTCAATTAATCCAGTCAGCCGTTTAGAGAATTTGCTGAATGGCTGATTGATTAAAGAACGCGTTGGGCCATAGTCTTTACCTATCCTGTCTGCGTGGAAAAACGAATCAACGGGTTTATGCCCCAAGGTCTTTATTTTATCTATATTACTTGTTCTGATCAGGACAAAGCATCTTACCGGTCTTTTTTCAATACCGGCGTTTAAGTGAAACGCGCGGTTTAAATCCTCCTTCATTAGCTCATAAGGATTATACGGTTTGTCACTGGGAGTGGAAGATTGGTACCAATAAAGATTATTCTTCTGCCATACCTGTTCATCATAGCCGTGGAGGTTCTTAGGCTTGATGTATCTGCTTGAATCTTTGGTTTGAATAGCCGTTCTGCCTGGCCTGAAAAAACCATACTTCCCGCTTGTTAATCCTTCCCATGCTCTTTGATACAAAAACATAATGGTTCCGCCTTCAGAAAAACTTTGACCAATTTTAGATTTCTCTAACTTAAGGCCCAAATCCGTGCCCTTATAGACATAAGATGAGTATATTATATCATCGCTCCAGCGTTTATCAAACAAGGATTCAACGTAATTATTCTTTACAGCCTCAGGGACTTTCATTGCTTTATTGAAAAGAACGGCCTCAATATGGGATTGTGTAATTGGCACATCATCCAATAGCATCTTTCCATCTTTTCCTATCCAAACTATGTAAGGATTACCCTGGTGAGGAAAGATCTTTTGCAGTATGGTATCGCCTGTTATAAACGGCAAGGAAGGCAGGTAAACTTTTGAATGGCTTTTGAAAAACCGCCAGATAGAATCCCTGTTTAAGGGATTAACCGGAATGATCTGAATTTCACTGTTGAACATTTTTTGAAGTGAATCCAGCTTTGGAAATTCCTCAATGCATGGAATGCAAAACACGCCCCAAAAATCCAGTATGACCAGCTTACCGCGCAAGTCCGATAGTTTGATTTCTGTATTGCTGCTGTTAAATATGTCTTTGAATGTAAGATCGGGCACTTCGTCACCTACTGTTAAGGGCTTATTCTGCGCTTGCAAACCGGTCTTACTGAATAAAACGATCAGGATTATTAGATGTAACAGGACAATTGACTTTCTCATGGTGTTGAACTTTGGCTGACGTTATTAATAACCGGTGTTTTGTATCAGTTTAACATTGTAGGTTAACTGATCTAAAGGGAGGGGAAATAAAGCTGCATAAGGTTTCCAGTCAGGTTTTTCAGCCTCAAGAACGCTATCTATGGTTCCCCATCTTTTCATATCAAACCAGCGGTTACCCCACTCTGTAAAAAGCTCCAAACGCCTTTCCTTTTGTATCGCCAATACGCAATCTGCCTGTGACAAGGAAGTGGGATAAGCAGACAGACCAGCCCTGGCATGAATTATATTCAAATCATTAACCGCTCCTGGCAAATTGGTATTTTGCTGTGCCCTTGCTTCTGCGCGGATTAAATATTGTTCAGCAAGCCTGAAAACCACATTGTATTCAGTAATAGAAGTTGTGCTGCTATTTTTAAATTTATTGGGATAATAATAAGTCGTACCGCCAATATTGTTGCTACCCATCCAATTGGTTTTGCGCTTATCATTGGCATCAAACAAATTGAGTAAATAGGGATTTATGGCTAATGTCGGTTCCACATCAGATGATTCGGGGACAAAAGCGCTGGCCTCAGCCGAATTTGCGGCATTGTTTGCCGGTGCTATCTCCCAAATGGTTTCCCCACTATTGATCAGGAAAACAGCATTCAGATCAGGCAGAATACTATAAGTATTTGAATTGATGATAGCTGAAGACTCCGCCTCCGCATTAGCCCAATCTTTTTTAAATAAATATATCCGTGCCAATAATGCAGTGGCCGTTAGTTTATTGGGCCTTAGCTTACCTGTGCTTGGATATGTATTAGTAAGCAGCCCCTGCGCATCGGTCAGGTCAATAATCATTTGCTGATAAACCTGTGAAACCGGCGCTCTTCCGGCAATAGCATTTTGCGCATAATCAGGTGAGGTAATCAATGGAACATCGCCATACAGGTTAACCAAATAAAAATACATCAGCGCCCTGACCACTTTCATTTCCCCTTTTAACTGATCCTTAACTGACGAAGTAAGGCCGTTGCTTTTATCCAGTCCCTGTAGAATGGCATTAGTGCGGTATATGATGTTATAGGCTGTAGACCAGAAGTCACTGATGTTCCCATCATTTGACAGGATGTTATTATTGTAATATGGATCGTAAGTCGAGCTTGATGAGGTATTGTAGATCTCATCGGCAGTAAGCCCCGTGTAAATGCCGATGCCGCCATTGACAAAAGACGGGTTGCCTGATCGCATCTGCACATATACGCCGCTTACCGCAGAAAGGGCCGTATTGTCATTGGAAAAAATTGCATCTGTAGCTATTAGCTGTGGTGAGGGGCCAATGTCGACAAACTTTTTGCAGGCTGACATAGTCATGCCCAGCAGGAAAATGAGCAGCAGCTTTTTATAAAGGATTTTCATGTTGTAATGTTTAAAGGGTTAGTTGAATACCTGCGGTAACTGTTCTTAATGGAGGCAGTACAAAAAGGCTCTGGTTTTCAGGATCGGCACCAACGTAATTGGTCATCGTTAAAAGATTCTGTCCCTGGAAATAAACCCTGCAATTAGCTACATGTAGCTTTTTCAATAGTTGTTGCGGAATATTATAAGACAGCGCTACGTTTTTAAGGCGTATATAAGAAGCATCCGAATAGATCGCATTTGAACTTCGCAGGTACAGGTTAGAAGCTGTTAAAGCAGGGCCGCCGGCACTGGTATACTTTTGTATGTTAGCAATATCTCCGGGATTTTGCCAGCGGGATAAGACAATTACAGGTTGATTATAATACTTGTATCCCGGAACGGTTCCGGCAAGGTTCGACAGGTAATTAACGCCGTTTTGTTTTTTAAACTCGAAAAATATATCCAGCTGGAAATTTTGATAACTTACACTGTTCTGAAATCCACCATAAAATTTAGGGTCGGTGTTAACAAGCGTGTTCCTGTCTGCCTGATTATACTTTCCATCATTATTAACATCCTGGAACTGATAAACGCCGGTTTGCGGATCAACACCTAAATAGTGATAAACCAACCTGCTCGATACGGACTGGCCAATAATATAGGTACCGGCATAGGTTGAGCTTTCTAATCCCGGAAAAGCAAGTAGCTGATTTTTAGGTATGGTTAAATTAAATGAACTATTCCAGGTAAAGGCGTGTGAATTGATGTTTTTACTGCTTAACTGAAACTCCCAGCCTTTATTGACAATAGTGGCATTGAGATTCTCTAATATGGATGTAAAACCGGTTTGTGTCGGTAAAGTATAGTTAACAAGCTGGTTCTTTGAAAGCGATCTGAAATAAGCGGCAGACAATAATATCCGGTTATTTAAAAAACCTAAATCCAATGCAAGCTCAGCCTTTTTATTTTTCTCCCACTGAAAAGACGGATTATACAGCGAAGTCGGATTTAAACTGCTGACACTTTGATAGGTGTCCGACACCGGTGTCCAGGTATCCAGGAATTGATAATCGCCGATCTGATCATTACCTGTAATACCATAGCTTCCCCTGAGTTTCCCGAAACTGACGATGTTACTAAGTGTGCTTTTTATAAATTTTTCTTCTGAAAAAATCCAGGCCGCCCCTAACGCTGCAAAATTACTGAACCTGTTTTGTGGGCCAAACCGGCTCGAACCATCTCTTCTGCCACTTATATTTACGATATATTTATCCTGTAAATTATAATTGATCCTCCCATAGATTCCTTCATACCGATACTGGCTATAACTATTGCTGCTTTGCGTAATACCTGCCGCCGCGATGGAATTTAACAGCAGATAATTATTGTAATTTGTGGCGGCTACGGTCAGGCCGTTGCTGGATTGATCCTGCCATGTTCCCCCGATCAGGACATCCAATTTTCCAATACCGACTGTTTTTATGTACTGGGCTTGCGGCTCAATTATCCAGCTTTGGAATGTCCGGTTTGCAAAATTACTGTAAGGCAGTTGCAACGAATAGGGATTAATGGATGTACTTGGAAAAGCAGCAACCTCATTGCTGTTTACGGTATTATACCCCATGCTTACTTTTAGGAGAAGATCAGGCACGAAATGATATCCGATCATTAAATTGCTATTCAGGTTGTTAAATTTTCCTGTATAAGTCTGATACTGAAATGCAAGTGGGTTGGGGTTCAGGATACCGAGGCTTGAATAAGCTTTGCCTCCTTCTGCCCAGTTTAACTTCCCGTCAGGCGTATATAATTGCAGCATCGGGTTTGAGTTGATATAACTGCTCAGGTCAGTCGTTGTGAGGTTATTTTTATTGGTGGCATAACCGGCGGTGAAGGCAATGTTCAATTTATTATCAGTTGAGTGATGATTTAGGCTCAAGTGAAGAGAGCCCCGCGTATCGCCCAAATCAGTTGGGAATACGGTTGTTTCATGATGATAGCCCCCTCCGATAATAAATTGGGTATTAACATTCCCTCCTGATAAGGAAAGCTGTGCATCAGTCGTATGAGCAGTACCACCGATTAATAGTTTCTTAAAATCTGTATACCTGGTGGTATCCCAAAGGAGCAGGTCAGGCGCATTTGTTGTGGTTGGTGTAAGCCCGCTATTTTTGAACCCTTCCCGTCGCATTTGCAAATACTGCTGCGTATTCAGCATATCCATTGTCCGTGACACTCTACTAAAACCAGTGTAGGTATTAAAATTCAATTTTACTGAGCCTGGTTTGCCCTTTTTGGTGGTTATTAAGATTACTCCGTTAGCACCCCTGCTACCGTAGATAGCTGTTGCATCGGCATCTTTCAATATCTCGATGCTTTCTATATCAGCAGGATTAATTAATTGGAAAGGGCTCAGTCCAGTGCCGCTTGAAGAAGAACCGGCAGCAGATGAAATCTGGTTTAAAGCAGAATTACCGGTTACAAATGGAACACCATCAACAATGTAAAAAGGTTCTGAACCTTGTAAAAGTGAGCTTTGTCCGCGAATCTGAACCTTAAATCCTGCTCCGCTAACCCCGCTGCTTTGTGTGACAGATAATCCGGGTACGCGCCCTTCTAATGCTGCTAAAGGATTAGATACAGGTTGTTTTTCAATGTCGGCAGCTTTGACAGAAGATACATTACCAGTGCTTAGTCTTTTAGTCGTGGTTCCATAAGCAATTATTTGTACTTCATCCAATACCCCTGTATTGTTCTTTAAACGGATGTTGAATTGTTGTTTTTGAAGTTCGGATAGTCGTATTTCTATTAGTTGATAGCCTATGAAACTAATTACAACTATGTCATTTGTAGAGGCAGGGCCAATCGTATAAGTTCCGTCTACGGCTGTATTTACGACAATTGAGCCTCCTTTTAATTTAACGGTTGCTCCGGGAAGCGGGGTGCCCTGTTCATCAGTGACTTTTCCTGTGATGATTTTACCCGGTGGTTTGTTTATGGTTTGTCCTGCCGCCCTGAAAAAAAGGCAAAGCGTGGCCAGCACTATAAAAAGTATAGTTTTTTTCATGAAATTTCTTTAGTTGAGTTGATTAAAAGATTAGTCAGATAAGACTATGAAAAGGAAAACAGCAACCTGAAATTGACTATTAACTATTAAGTTGATCTTAGGTTGCCGTTTGTCCTGGTAACTCAATCCGGAGATTTGATGATGTTTTTAAACCTGTTTTTGAGAAATTGAGATCGAGTTTCTTGAAGAAATGAAAAGTGCACTAAATGACCGTCGCTGTAAATAGCAGTCCTTGCATAACCGAAATATGACAGTTTTAAACTCATTATTGATGGATAATGAGTCTCGATGTTTGAATAAGAATAGGCAGGGCCTAACAAACCACCGCTTCTTAGGTGACAGCCAAGAAAATGGATTTACAGTAAGGCCCATACCTATTCCTACGCGCAAATATATGCACTAAGCTGATATGGGCATTATTCTTACTGTCTCGCATTCTTGGCTGTCAATCTTTGAGCGACGAGACTCTTCAGTTAATGCCTCAAAAATGAGGAGGCAATCTATCTATTGTAATTAATCTATTTTACCATAATTTATTAATAATCAAACATAAATATAATTTGTAATTATTCCAAATTTGGAATAATTATTTCTAATTAAATGAGGTCATTTTGTTTTATGGGTGAACAATTCATAGACAAAAAGTCTTTAGAAAGTATAAGAGAAAGATTGTGGAATATTTGTGGCGAGAAAAAAATAGCATTAGAAGACATTCAAGATCGAACAGGGTTTAGCTATAGTCAAGTTTATCGAATAGTTAGAGGCAAAAATAATATGTCAGTTAGTGGATTGATTGCCGTTTGTAAGGCTCTTGAAGTTCAACCAACCGAAGTATTCAATTTTAAAGTTCAAATTCCCAAACACCCACCTACAAGGAAAAACTTCAACCTGTAGTTCCAAGCTTTAGGTTAATTAAAATATGTCATTATCGTGTATTAGTCCTCGCCTGCCTTTTCCTATGGCGATTTCTCCCATGTATAGCCTCGTCATCCACATCATCCTTGATGTCGACATGGATAGGACTGATAAAGTCGTCAAGAGGCTGATCTATGGTGGGGAAATATGGATGAATGCCCGGTGCTAAGTCTATACCGGGCTGATCTTCGGCAAGGCTGATGCCTGAGTGTGCGGCTTCTTCTTTCTGATTTTGGGTTTCCATCTGCACCCGCTCGGCCAAGCTGCCGTTTTTCTGCACATTGGCATAGGCCATTGTTTCTTTAAGTAGCCTGTCAAACTCAAATAATTCGTCAAACAACGTTTCACCACACTGCTTAAAAGCCACCCGATCAAATTGCCCCATCTTTTTAGAATGATCTTCATTCTTCCCTCTTGATGTATTCATCGGGCTAAGCTTGATTTTGTTAGCCGCATCTTTTCTGCTGACAATGACCTGTACATGCATTTGCTCACCCTCCTTGCGATCCCCGCGTTCTTTAATACCCCGCTTGACTGCAGGGTCATTGTGGGTGTAATAACGGTAGTTTTCCAGCTTTCCAAACCATATCAGATCTTCATGGCTGCTAATGCCCTCCCGTTTAAAATTCTGTGCGTAGGCATCCATTACCCTTACGGCAAATCCTTTCATTTGGGCTTTGGCACCATCCTCGCCGTATTGCTCTTTTAAAAAGGCGATCTCCTTTTGACTGGGGCTGATATTAAGCAGGAAGAATTTCGCATCGTCCTTACCCAGTTTGGCGATATTATTGTCTATTGTCCGCATAGCCACGTATGGATCTATTCTGACCTGTTGCCCATTGAACCAATACTCGGGTTCATCCTTATTATAAATCCGGTTCTCTTTTTCCAGGTAATGAACCAGGCCGCTGCTGCTGCCCTTGTTAGCCGCTTCTTTACTGTCGGTAATATTAATAAACATAAAGTCGATTCGTTATAATAACCTGATCTGCTCTTTCGTAATGGCGATCAGTTCATCTTTTTCCCTGCCAGATGTCATCATACCAAAAGCCTCCCTGGATTTGATATAACCATCCAGGATAAACAGGAACTGTTCTTTCAGGGTTTCCTTGCTTTTCATAACCTTCAAGATCGCATCCATTACGCGGGCTACTTCCCCGAAGGTTTTGGCATGGCTTTGCAGGTTATTTAACACATCCACATTATGCTTCAGCACTTCGGAATTAAAGCGGTCGATGATCTTCCGCTGTGATTGGGAAACCTTATCCACCTCTGTTTTGATAGGAATGAGGAGCATAGTTTCCTGCGCTTTAATAAAACCGATGTACTGCTGATGGTTCTTCATCAGCGCATTTTTTAGCAGTTCATCATTCAGGTCTATAGGATCTTTCTTGCTTTTATAAAAATAGTCCACCATCTGAATAAAAACCTGGCGCTTTGTCCGCCCCAGTTTAAGGGCGATCTTTTCAAACTTCTGGTCCACCACAATGGGGTATCGTACTGATCTTACGTTAATATCTTCCATCACTTCATTTCATTTGTTGGCATAAGGCTGTACAGACCTATATGCCTTTATATATTTATAAAGGATACTGCCAAGTATCCTGTTTTCTTCTTCTTTGCAGGTAAAAACGCGGTAAAGTATCCCCGGAGGATACGCAAAACCCCATTTGCAGCGCAAATGGCAAGCAAAGTAGGGCTCTGCCCAACTTCCGCTTGCTCCTTTTCTTACAAGAAGAAAAGGACGTTTTGACGGCTGCATATTCCAGTAAAAGATTATATTAAGGGTATTAAAGTTCTTTGGAGAAAGTGTTTTGCAATAAGGGCCGGAGTGTTCGTTGTATGACTTCATTTGGTAACATTATATCTAACTATCGTTATAACAGATTATCAGCCGATCTTACTATCGGGTTATCTCTGTAACATTATATCTCGCTATCACCCGATTTGCTATCACGCTTATCTTCCGGCCACCCAACCTGGCTACCTTTTATCGGGTGATATGATGGGTAATAATGGATGTACCCAAAAGTTTCCAGTTCCTTTATGCATTTATGATAAGTAGCGGTAGAAGCGATCCGGCTGTAGGACATGAGCATCCTGCGATTAACCGGAAAAGGATTATTATATCCGCTTCGTTGCCAGCAAACAAACAAAGCATTATATAGGCTTATATGGGTGGCAAGCAGATGCGGATTCTTCCCCATTTGCCGTACCCGCTCCGCATAAATCGCGATTTCCTTTGTTTTAACCACTGGTTTCAATGTTTACCCCCTTCCAGTACTTTATGAATGTCTTCCAGTTTGTAATACATCATACCGCCAATCTTGGTATAGCTAAGTGTGCCATTGATACGCAGGTTTTGCAAAGTACCAGTTGAAATATTTAATAGCTTTCTCACATCTTTACTCTTCAACCATTGCTTGCTTTGTGCTTTCCCCGGCTGAAGAATAATTTCTATTTTTTCCAGGAGTCTTTTCTCGAATGCTTCCAGATCCTCTTTTGTAACTAATTCATTTGATGTCATGGTATTAAATTAAAGTAATAATGCTCCCCGCCTTAACTTTATGAGGGTGGCGAACCACTAATCCGCAATTGATTGAATCGCAGTTGCTTCCGCATAAATCAAATATAAAACATTGTTTTGATAAAATAAAATATGTCAAAACAAATGTTTAATTTTGACCTGTTCAATCAGAAAGCAACTTCATTTGGTTTGCTTATTTTTGATTAAGCTTGATAAATAATCATCAGTTATTTAACAATAGCGAACACCAAAAGCAGCCAAATAGCATCAAAAAATATTTTAAAAAAAAGTGAATAAAATCAGTTACAAAACCTACCTGAATGACCGCCTGAAGCAGGTCGACTTTCACGGACAGCTTACATACCCTTTATATGTGCAGGTAACTTTTGAGCGGAAGACCATATTTTTTAAAAGCTATTATTTTGAACTGTTCTCCAAAGCCAGGTATAGACTGGAGTCGCCGGATGGGAGTGTTAAAGGGCCTGATATGGAACAGATCATCGAAAAGGAGAACGAAGTGATCCGGTTTGTCATTGATAAAATGAAGGACGGATTTTCATTGGAGGCATTTAAAAAAAATTATGCTTATCTCAGTAAGGATCTTTGTGATGTAACCGAATTCGATTTTATCACTTTCCTGTATCTATTCTTTGACAACAAAGAAATGCCACACATGGCGGAATTAATAAAATGGGGCACGTTGCATCTGGTGACTTATGATCTCATAATGGACTTCCAAATGATACTCAAGAAATCTCTATATAATGAGCTTATTGAACAAGCATTTGAAAAGGCGCCACCTTATCTGCAATTATACAGCTTTATGATGTATACCAAAAAATGGCCGATGCTTTGCCTCACAGCTATGGAATGGGATAATATGGAAACGATCAGGTCTTTTAAGGAATACGTGGAAGTACATTATCCGAAGTTAAAGTCTACTACTCTGATTGGACAGGTAAGTGCCTGGCCGAATTATCGAAGGAAGGCTTTGTAGATTTTCAAAGAAAAAATCACGAAACAAATGATGTGTCGACCTTGATATATGACGGGTACCGATGCAGGATAATAAATAGTTATCTATTGTTAATTAATCCGATTGAGTTCTGTGGATGAATTTTATCATCTATTTCACTGACTGCCTTGTGCTCATGCATTAACTGGTTATCAAGTTTTTTTTTGTGTACTTTCTATTTCAATAATAGTTAAGCTATAAATTCTACCAGGATGTTGGCTCTGTAATAAATGCCATTATTTGCTAATGTCAATTTGTTATAACATTCACAATCTAAAACCGTTAAAATAATGTTATTTTAAACGAGTAAAAATTATAACATTTGCAGATTATTTACGACATTGGCTAAAGCCTAACACTTACAATCAAACCCTAATGGCAAGAGCTGATCTATTATTGAAACTGGTTAAAGCCGGAAGTGTTGGAGATAAAAACCTCTTTACCAAAGTCGTGGAGTCTCTAATTGCAGAAGAGCGAAACAAGCAGCACCATATCGTTGCAGATCAGTTGGCAGATATTCTAAAAAATCAGCAATTTTCAAAAGATCAAAGCTCTAAAGTCGTCCCCAAAACGTTACTCGATGAAAAGCTGGAGAGTTTTCTTTTTAGAATTTATCCCAGTAAATCTCTTGATGATATTGTATTAAATAGGGAAAACCGGGGAGTTATTGACGAAATGGTTCAGGAGCATCATAGAAGCGACCTGCTTCGGTCATATAATTTAGAACCAAGAAATCGTGTTTTGTTAGCAGGCGCTCCTGGTAATGGCAAAACTTCATTAGCTGAAGGTATTGCTCAATCTCTTATGGTGCCGTTTTACGTAATCAGGTATGATGGTATAATTGGGAGTTACCTCGGTGAAACTGCGTCAAGACTAAAAGCCATGTTTGATTTTATCAGAACACAGGAATGTGTGCTGTTTTTTGATGAATTTGATGCCATTGGCAAAGAAAGAGGAGACACCCATGAAACGGGAGAGATCAAGCGTGTGGTAAGTTCACTGCTACTACAAATAGACCGTTTACCGAGTTATGTGGTAGTTGTTGCTGCAACGAATCATCCTGAACTATTGGATAGAGCGGTTTGGCGTCGTTTTCAAATTCGTATGGAACTTGAGAAGCCAGATCGGTTAATGATTGAAAACTGGCTTAAAAAATTTGAATCTCGTGTAAAATATAGCTTAGAGCATTCGCATAGAACTATATCGGGAAAATTGGAGGGTTTAAGTTTCTCTGAAATAGAGGAGTTTGTATTGGATATTCAACGGAAATATATATTGTCGCTTCCAGAAGTTGACGTTAAAAAAATAGTTGATGAATCCCTAAACCAAATATCCAATAAGTACCAACTGCGAAATGGCTAAAAAACCACTCCTTATCTTTCCACGGGCATCATCCGGTTCCCGTGACACTTTACAACCTTTTACCGGTAATATCATATACCCTGAAAAAGAAACCCAAGTTCAAAAATTTGAAAATCGAATTTCGGAATTAGACCGGGTACTTGAAAATCAAACCGCATACTTAGGGGCCAACCCGGCTAACCTGGTTGCAGAAATGATTTTGGTATTGGAAGTCGCTGGTGACCTAAAGGATTTTTTTAAAGCAGTTGTCGCTACTCCGGGCATGGAATTTTTGGGTGAATTACAGTCAGAAATTGACCCGGATGAAAATTTTTATACCGTAAATGGGGATGGTGAACGTGTAGATAAACGTTTTGGTGCAAGGTTATTTCTTACAATGACTAATCAAGCCGCGCTTAGGGAACTGCGAGCTTATTGGGAGAAATACAAGTTAAATAGGGATGAGCAAAATTTTGTTCATGGAACAAGTAAATTTAGAATCTTGTTTGACCGGTTAAAAGACCTGCGACCGTACAGCATTGCTGATCGTATTTACGATACCGGGCTGGAAAACTACTTGGACGATATGCGTCTGCTTGAGGTTGATCCCGTAAAATTTGAGATTGAGTTAGCGTTTAAAAACGATACCGCTAAAGATGCACGAGCTTACGAGGAAGTGAATATTCTGCTACAGCAAAATAATGGACGGATAATTGAAAACTCCCGTGTCGTCATACCCGAAATTGCTTATCATGCTTTTATTGCAGAAGCGCCTATTCGTAGTTTCGATGATTTGAGCGAAAACACAAATATTACTTTTTTAAAATCACAGCAAATCTTATTTTTTCGTCCTGTAGGGCAATCCATATTTGACCTGGCCGAAGAGCCTCAGCTTTTAGATTATAATAGCGAAGTAGCGGAAAGTCAGCCGGGATTAAATCCAATTGTCGCTTTGTTGGATGGCCTGCCGTTGGAAAATCATGCCTTATTGGTTGGAAAAATAAACGTCGACGACCCAGATGATTTTGCACGGAATTATTTAGCACAAAGTCGCGTTCATGGAACAGCGATGGCATCACTTATTATAAACGGCGATTTGAGCGAAGAATCAGCTCCTTTAAATCGGCCAATTTATGTAAGGCCTATACTGAAACCGATAGCAAATAACCAGTCAGGAGGTGAATTTTTACCGGATGATAAATTACCCATTGACCTTATACATCGGGCGGTAAGACGGATGTTTGAGGGTGAAGACGGCAACCCGCCAACAGCACCGCAAATAAAACTGATTAATTTTTCTATTGGCGATCCTTTTCGGCCTTTTCACCATAACATCAGTACCTGGGCAAAATTAATTGACTGGTTGTCCTATAAGTATAACGTGTTATTTATAATAAGTGCAGGCAATAAGGTCGATGACATTGTATTAGATATCCCGGAGGCCGATTTTGATCAGACAAGTGCGGCGGATGTGCAAACAGCCACGTTGAAAAAAATGATCGAAGGCAACTTTGACCGTAAAATTTTAACTCCGGCAGAGTCGATTAATTCCATAACTGTCGGCTCTTCGCATAATGATAGTCATGGGCCGTTTAATTTCCCGCAACGAAAAAGTCTGATTACAAGCCCCTTTCTGTTAAGTCCGATTAGCAGAATTGGATTTGGCTATAACAACTCCATAAAGCCGGAAATATTAATGGCTGGTGGCAGACACCTGTATAGAAAACATATACGACAGACAGATCCTGAAAAAACACATTTGAGAATTGAAACAGGAGAATCTATCGTGCACCCGCCCGGGAATTTAGCAGCGATGCCCGGTGCGCCGGGTGATATTCAGAAAGTTGGATATTTAACAGGAACCAGCAATGCTGCAGCATTAACTTCAAATCTTGGTGCAAAGCTTTATGAAATGTTGCTGGAGCTAAATGAAGAACTGCCCAACGATCAGAAAATACCGGAAAGATATTTTACCGTCATTCTTAAAGCATTGCTTGTACACGGATCGAGCTGGGGGGAAGCACAAGAAATAATCACACAGATCATTCGCACCTTGCCTGGGATTTCGCCGCAAACCGTCAAGAGAAATATATATCCCTATTTAGGTTATGGCACCGTTGACAGCGAAAAGATATTGTATTGCACCGACCATCGTGTTACATTAATTGGTTTTGGCGAGTTAACTACCCGTACTGGCCAGGATGCCCACACCTATTCTTTTCCGTTACCGCCTTCTTTGGGGACGGTGAATATTGACAAGAGGTTAGCTATTTCATTGGCCTGGATAAGCCCGTTGAACTTTAAAACTGCACAATACAGGAAAGCCCATTTATTTTTTGATAACCTGGAAAATAATGGGCATCTGGCACTTTCAAGAAATAGTCATGATTTTAAGTTGGGTCGCAAGGGCACCGTTCAACACGATGTACTGACGGGTGAATATGCGGATGTATTTCAAGACGGTGATACGATCAATATAAAAGTAAGTTGCAGAGAAGACGCTTCTGGGCTGTCAAGGCAGGAATCAATCAAATACGCCTTAACGGTTACGCTCGAAATTAGGGAAAATGTACATACCATGATCTATGAGGAAATTCAATTAAGGCTTCAACAACGTATTCGTGAAAGAATTTAAATCGGCTATTGATGGTATTTCATGAAGATGACATAAATTTTGAGCGGCTCGATTGGAAACAGTTCGAAGAATTGTGCTATGATTTATTGGTGAAATTTCAATTCCACTCGATGGCCTGGCGACAAGGTGGTTCTGATAATGGGAGGGATATCGAAGGCAAGCGCTACATAACAGATTCAATAGTTAGCCCTTATCAGGAAAAATGGTTTGTTGAATGTAAGCGCCATAGCGCTGGCTTGTCCTTAGATCAGGTTGTTGAAAAAATAAATTGGGCAAGGGTTGAGAGGGCCGATCACTTTTTATTAATAGTATCTTCATATGTGACTACACCCACCCGCGAATGGCTGGAAAAAGCACGGCAAACAGAATTTTTTAAAATTCATCTTATTGAAGGTAAGTTTCTTAAACAGCAGTTATTACTTTTTCCTGATATAATAATTAAATATTTTGCTGATGACCATGTGAGGTTAGTAAGGAATTTAATGATGCAATGGATTTCGCATGATATTTTGCCTACGGCGAAAGCTTTATATGATCTTCACAAAAATTTAGATTTTGGCCAGTTAGACTACCAAGAACTCGGCTTTATGTGGCATGCTTATGTGCATTCTGAAGAAGCTATAGAACAGTATTGTTCGGAGCAGGACTTGGAACCAATAACTTGGGATAGGCCTGTGCCTTTTGATTTTTTAATACCCTACCTTAAATTGGCTCAAAATTGGGAATATCCTGTTATGAAAGAGTCCGAAACAGAAAAATTCGGAATGATCAATGGGCTGGGTCAACAATGGATGGAACCGCAGGGTGATGATTTTTCATTTTCTAACATCCATTATGAATTGCCAAACAAGGAAAGAGTTCAGGTCTGCTTAATCAAAGAAAGTAAAATCCTTGAGGTACGAATTGGGGTTGGATTTCGACAACAATAAAGTAGTTTGCGAACTAAATGCATTAAGCGATTCTTCTCGATTTTTCTTCCCTAAATAAAATGCCCAAATCTCTTCTTAACTGCTTTCTAAAATCTTTTGTTCCCGCCGAAATCTTTTCAACCTGTTCTGGTGAGTAGGTGCCATTATTTGCAGGACTTTTCATAATCGCATCTCGGAGCACATAAAAACTTGTTAGAGCTTCGCTCGAAATAACTAAATTAACAACACCCTTTTTCCACTCAATCAACTCTTCTACGGCTGTCTTAATTTTGACAGGATCAAAATTACCTCCCTTTTCTTTAAAGATATTATCAGTAATTTCAAATGCTTTAGGATAGTGTACTAATCTTAAATCCAATAGTTTAGTAGTCAAATTGCGATCTAATGTTTTGTCAAATTGTCGCTGTTGGAATCTCTGATTTCTAAAAAATTGATATAGAGTAATGACAGAAATCACGAGCGAAGTCAAGGAGGCAATTAGCGATGGTGATAAAATATCCTTCACTATTTTAACGCTTTATTTATAGCCTGAATCAACTTTTTCCATTGTTCAGTTTCATCTGTTGCCAATTGGTTGCATCATTTGTTTTAGTCCATCTTACATAAGCCTTTGCCAATTTATATTTGGAAAAATCCCTGATTTCTTTGGCGAAAATGTCAACTATAGGTCTGCTTGGATTTGTGTCGGCAATTTTCTTTACGTCTTTTCCAAACTCTGCTTTCGCTACTTCGATAAGGGTTTTACGTAAGAGGTCTTCTATCTCCGGTTTAGCTACCCCTGTACAGTAATCTTTTGTTCTAAGGATGTTGCTATTGCCTAAAGTATGCACCAAGTTTTCCTGTTGTGCTGCTTGATCGCCCGCCGCATCAGAATCCAACAGAGCTGCGATTTTTAATTTATGAGAGTGTAAAATTGTAGCATAGTAAACTACTTTTCCTGCCGAATTTGCGAACACCAACGCTATTTTCTCATCTAGTTTTTCAATGTTATTTGCCCTTAACAAAGCAGCCGTTGCATCAAGATACCAATAGTCCGTTAACCCTTCTAGGATCAGGTTTTTCTGTTGAGTAAATAAGCTTTGGGCTAAATCGTAACCTAATGCTTCCTGTAGTGGAAGCAGGCCTGCCGGATCGCTTGAAGAGATTGTGGTATGAACTTTTGTACCCTCATCCCTATCTTTTAATTCTACTACTCTGACAATATCCAACTCATCAGGACCAACCAAGAAAGGAGAGTGTGTAGAATAAATCGTTTGATTTTTTTCAGCTAGCTTAGATATGGTTTGGCGGAAATCACGCTGCTTCAAGCCATGCAGACTCATACCTGGTTCATCAAGTAATAAAATCGCATTTTTATGCTTGTCCATCGCTTCTGCAAAGAACACTACATAAAATGATACCAGCCATTGGAAACCTTCTGACCGTTGATCCAATTCAATTTTAACCCCAATATCGTCCTCAACAACAACTTTTAAATATTGACCATCTGCATTTATGCTTAATTTATCTGCTTCAGGGCGATTTGGATTAGGATTCCAGATGTTTCTGATTTCTCTTGTTAACTTTATACTTGCAGCATCTAACTGATAAGATCTTTTATCCAAAATATCCCTATACGCTTTCAGTCCATCAAAGTCGTTCTTGTCCGGATCAGGGGTTTTCCCGATGTCTGACAATTCTCTTGGAGAGAACCCAAGCATTTTCAAAAGGCACAAATTTCCGTAGTCGTAATGTTTATCGTCGTCCAACAATTTACGCTCTACACGGTCTGCAAGATGCTCAAGATGGATTAAAGGTTTAACTTTAAAGTAATTATTAAAAAGTACTAAAACAGGCAAATTGGCGCTTAAAATATCCAATACATTATATTTGGTTTCATTAGATTCCATTTGAGCCAAAATCCGTGCATAACGATCTTCTTCAGTTTTGTTATTTTCATCGACACTTGTATAAACGCTTTCAAACCATTTGAACAGATCTGGAGTACCACGCTTGGATGGCGCATGATTATTTCCGTATTTGTCAGTAATAAGCTTCATCGAGTCCGTCATTTTTGTTGGGGATGATGTTGGCACAGCAATCATGTTTTGTGCATCTAGATGAGCCGCAAGTCTTGCTAAATCATTTTTAAAAGAAGGATAAAGTAACCATTCCGGCGCATTATTCAAATAATGATTAAACGAATTATCGAGATGCCGATACTTGACATAAGTGCAGTTCTGATATTCTTCAGGCACTAATTTTTTGTCGTTTTCGTCCAGTGTAAACCAACCTCTTACAACCTCAACCTTGGCAGCTGTCACTTGCTTGGTTGTTATATCATTGTATAAAGACCTTGGATAATCTCTAATTTCATCAAAACCATCTATATCATCAGGTTTATTTAACTGTTGAAGAGCTTTAAGCACAACGGTTTTTCCCGCCTCGTTAGGGCCAACCAAAATAGTTTTTAAACTCTCGATTTCAAATTCACCGGTGTCCTTTATACTTCTGTAATTTTGTATCCGGGCCTTGATTAATTTCATGCAATTCGGTTATAATTGGTTTATTTAATAAGAAAGGTTATTGAGATCCTAAATTACACAAAATACTTCAACAGTGTCAGTTATAATATTTCATCATTTTGTCGACGTCCTATGTACAACACCCAAAAATTGTCTAAAAAATTTGAGGCTGTTTTGCTATTCTTTTTGATTTGCTCCTGATGGCTCTCTGAGGTCGTGGCATAATTAAAACACTGCTCACCATGTTGTAGCGATTGCTGGATAATTCTTTGCTATTTTTTAATTTTAGTAGCTTTCCTTTTTGGCACTATTGGTAGTTGGGTCCGGTCAATATTAACCACCTGTGGACGAATTGATCTGACTAAGTCGTTTTTTTTAAATTTTCCTGATAAATGATTGGTTAGTGCATTACAAGTCCCACGGGTCTAAGAGTTCCTTAGTCTCGTCTTCCGAAAAACTGAATGGAAAGGTTTTTGGCCCGTCTGGAAAATCATTGCTCCGTACAATGAGTTCAATTTTTAGGTCTGCTGGCTTTGAAAAAATCAAGGTAATTTGACCGTTAAAGATATCCGTTTCTGTCCCTTTCTGTTTTACACGAAGGGCTGTATGAGTGCCTTTTTTGGGAGTAATTTCGTAGATAGAATAAGCCGCATGTTTTTTAAATTCTACATTCATATCCATGAACAAATGTGGGGGTAACATTTTTTCTGAATATTGAGTGTAAGCGAATAGGCTTTTATCACGCCTATCCTCGGCAATCTTACGTTCGACATCTTGTGTACAGTGAGCGCTAACACCACCGATATTATAAATTTGGGCCTCAACGTCTAGGTCGATAGAAGTATTTGATAAATTTGTCACATCAACTTGCAGATGTCTATACATAGTGCTTCTCAACTCTGAAGACTTGAATCCGCCCAGCGTTATTTTAAAATCTATTTCTTTGCTACGGTCTTTAGTGGCAAAGCGTTCAGAATATATTTTTTCAAAATCATCTCGTTTTAGTTCTCGTGTTGAAGTTCCTGTCCTAACAAACCCTGTACCGATTCGATACTGATTTCCTTTCGGCTGAGTGTCCTTATATTCTTTCTTGAATAAATATGGTCTTTTATTGTTGGTAAAGAGTCTGAAGTAAGCCAAACGATTTCCTTGGTGTATAATCTCTTTGTACTCAAAATTTATTTCAGGTTCTATATATTGATTTAAAAATTGTTGATATGATGCTTGGTCGTGCAATTCATCAATAGGTTTAAAACCAATTGCAATACCATTTTCTTCTTTAACTCCTATAATAATAAACTTATCCTCTTTACTAAGGAGGTTTGCAAATGCGCACATATCTTTTAAAAATTCACCCTTCTTACTATTGCCTTTTTCAACAGGATACTGCTCTAGCTTAAAATCTAATTTGGTGTTTTCACTTTCGTTTTCAATCAGATTGATAATGGTTTCTTTCATGACTTTTCTATTCCTAATAAATTTACAAATTTTCACCTAAGAATTACCTAGGCCTCCTGGTGATTGTACCCGGACGGAAAACTTTAGAATTGTCCGTTTGTACGCTGTTACAAAAAGGGTGGAGAGGCTATAATCGTCAAAGATTTTCCGGAGTAGGCAAAATTTAATGGGGTCACCCGCGTTCAGGTTTATGCAATTCGGTTTTCAGGTCTATTTCCACGTACTGTTGGAAGTTTGTTTCCGCCAGTTTGTCGAACAGTTCCAAGTATTCCTTTCGTATTTCATCATCCAGCGCCGGATTCTCCGCCACCAAACTGCGGTATTCAGCTGGCGCATCAAACATCTCCATCACCTCTCTATGTATAAAAGCCTGCGAACGATCACGCATGTCTTGTTGTACGCTGAACTTCAAAAATTCTTTCGGGTCTTTATCAGCAAGATACTGTTTCATTTTGATAGCCAATGAAGTCTCGAAACGCCATTTTTCATAATAAGCGCCTTTTTCATCAGCAGGAACACGATAATGCTCCCTGGCACCATAGAACAGCCATAGCGTATCTTCGCTAAGCCCGTGCCCACTATCGGCCATTTGCGTAAAATAAGAATATTGATGAACTGTCATTTCATTAAGCGATATTACAAAACCCTCGCCCTTTTTCTTAAGGTGGTAGAGCAGCTCATTTTCAAAAAGGAACGGCGCAATTGCAGTCCCGAATAGATGATCGATGAACCGTTTGTAGGCATCAACATCTTTTTTGTACAATTTATCGGTATTGTGGTTGTGGTAATTATAAATCTTATCGACCAGTGCTTCATAGTCAAAACTAAACTTGCTTTCCTTTTGCACGTAAGTCCGTCCGAAAGCAAATATCCAGCGAACGACCTGCTCAAAATGCCGCCTGTCCTTATTGATGTCTTCCTGCATTAATCTAACCATCAATTCCTTGTGCAGCCCGTGACTGGCGCAATAGTCCATATATTCCCGCATGTGTCCCGAAGCCAATGCCGCTTTAAAATCCTTATCGGAAAGGTCACGCTGGGACAACCTGTAGCGGAAATAAATCTCGAAGTATAACGGATAGGAGATCGAGCTCTTGGAATCGGGATGATGATAAAGGCTGCCCTTGAACAATGCCATGAACAGCCCATCTAAAAGCGACACCTCTTCAGGAGATAGCCAGCCTAGTTTTTCAATATGCATTTTAAACAAGGAAACCTCATCGGAACGCTTCGTCGATCCTTCGGCCTTCACCATCACCGGGGAATAATATTGCTGGTGGCTTGAACGCAAAGGTTGTTCGTAGAGAAAAACGTCATGCTGCACATAGAGCAGTTCGTATATAGCGGGAAACCGGAACTTGATCAGTTCCAATAGCACCAGACATTCAAAATCCACTTCTTCGCCGATCAGTTTGTAAATGATCTTGAACCCATTGATAAAACGCACTACATCTCGCCCCTGGCGTAACACACCGCTGTAGGCTTTTTCGTAGCGACTGCGGAAACCATTAGGGATCATGATATTTTCAAAGACCGCATAGTGTTCAGACGTTACCATTTCTTTCAGACGTTCCTGTAGGGTGACGAGTAGGTCATCTTCCTCACGCTTTGGCAAAGGTATTTCTAACTGAAAAATTTTGTCGAGATAATCCAAACTACCGGCATCATTCACGGTTTTGATCGCCCCCTGCACATAGCCCTTATCGTACCCGACAAGATAGAACACATTTGAAAAATTCGCGGTATTACGGATGAGTTTCAGTACCTCCATAATTTCAGCCGGGTGCAAACGGTCAAGATCATCGATCGTGATCACAATCTTGCGACCAGTCGAACTGATCATTTGGTTGATCCGCTGGTACTCACCGGAACTCTGGACAGAACCCTTGTTGCCCAAAAAGCCTATCCAGTTCAGTAATGAAAGCGAACGTGCATCAAAGCCCGCTAACCTGCGCCCATAGCTATAAATCAGCGCCGACACGCTCAAATCAACTTCGGCAACCTTGCTGGCCAACAAATCGAAAAACTCACGCCGTATGGTTTCCGGACTGCCCGCACTCCAGGGGTCAAAAGCAATCTTCAGCACGTCATTACGGCTCAATTCACCGTGTATCAAGTTTAAAAAAGAAGTCTTGCCACTGCCATATTCCCCAAGAATGCCTATTGCAAAAGACTTCTTGTTATGGGTCAACTTAACCAGTCGTGCAATTTCTTTAGCTGCAATACTTCGCCTGAAATGGTCATCCTCCACATCCGTAACCGCATTATCCTCTATAAAGCCTTCCTTGTTTGCTGTAGTACTATGATTGCTTTCTTCTTTTAAAACATAACTTAACGGCAATAACAGCAACAATGTAATAGCAAACAAATCCCAATAAACAAGTTCATCAAAAGTTGACAGTCTGTAAAACACCCAATAACTATTGGTGCGTTGCAACACATAAAAGACCAGGCCATACAAAACCAACCGATATAGAAAAATACGCGCCTGGCTTTTTGCTATCCAGTATGCCAACAACAGTAAAACGGCATACAGTACCAAGTCAGTCCATAAACTGGCTTCTACATCAGCGAACAAAGTCCTCACCAGTACTACATCTAGCAACCGGCTCACCGGTAACCGGAAAAAAAACAATAAAGCTGCAAACAGTAAGGCAACAAAGACAGGTAAAGTATAGCGGTTTAATTTCAAGCTCGGTTTTTTAGCTAAAGATAAAACATCCCTTCAACCTCATCATATAAAACTTTCAACATCAAGATACGACCCCAGGGGAATTTTTGTTATAGCGAATTAATGAAGGATAACTGAACATTATCAATTTAATAAGTGCTCGTAATCCTGGACCGCTATTAGCAGGAATGACTATTAGCATGGTTACCTGTTTAACTGATCTTTTAAAAAGGCGCTCGCTGCCTGCATGGCCTGTTCTCCCATCTTTTCCGTCCCGAAAAATCCATGTATATTTTCATAATTTTTATAGATGATAGGCACGCCCGCCTTTTGCAGTTTGTCTGCATAGGCTTTACCCTCGTCTCTTAAGGGGTCGTAATTGCAGGTAAAGATCAAGGCCGGGGGCAAGCCTGAAAAATCGGCCGACCGAAGGATCGATGCTTCTTCGCACAATGCAGGATCGGTAACGTAATTGTCCCAAAACCATTTCATAATTTCGGCAGTCAGCACATAGTCGGTTCCATTTTCCTGGTAGGACGGATGATTGGCGCCGTAATGGTCTGTGACCGGGTAGGTTGCAAATTGTGCTTTCAATGCGATGCTTTGGCGTGTTAGCATCCTGGCAACATACAGCGCCATATAACCGCCCGCGCTGTCACCGGCAACGGCCATTCTTTCACTCGTGCCATTAAATTCTGCTGCATTTTCAAATAACCAGATAGCAGCCGCAACGCTGCTTTCAGGCCCCTGTGGATAAGGGTGCTCAGGTGCCAACTGATACGCCACTGACATGACGATAGAGCCTGTATTTTTACAGAGCTGCCGGCAAATCTCGTCATGTGTTTCCAAACCCATTAAAACAAATCCGCCGCCGTGATAATAGCTGACCACCGGGAATGGGCCTTCACCAAAAGGTATATAAATACGCACCGGGATAGACAGTTTGGTAATACTTTTATGGATCACGTCTGCCACCTGCGTAGGGCCGGGGTCCTTCGCAGCCTTTGCCATCGCTTTCCTCGTTTCTTCGGGGGGTGCCAAATTTAATTTGTCAAATCCGTGTTCCTTTGAAAAAGCTATCGTATCTAAAACTTCTTTTGATAGTGCCATGGTCTTGTATTTAGATATTGTCCTTGAATTTTTTGGGTTTCATTTTAAAGTACTTTTCAAATAAACGGGCGAAATGGCTCATATTGGTAAACCCCAGTATGTAACCCGTTTCTGACACGGTGTGATCGCTGAGCAGCTTGGCGGCTTCGTTCATCCTTGCCTTTTGAAAATAATTGTAAATGGAATCGCCGAAGATCTGGCGAAAAAGCGTTTTCATTTTGGTGGGACTCATGGAGATCTGTTTGGACAGCTCGGTCAACTGCGGCGCGACTGACAGATCCTTCAGGATGATCGATCTTACCTGGTATAATTTATCTGCATCGCTTCTGTTAATGATAACGCCGCTATGATTTACACTTTCGGTTATGCTGGCGAACAACAGGTAAATTAATTCAAGTGCTTTTATCTGGTAACGCAGTAAATAAAACGGCGAACCCGGGACGATGTTGCTGAAATCTTTCAGCGCACTTTCCATTTCAACCGGCATCAATACATTCAGCACAAACGATGGATTGCTTAAAATCCGGTTGCGCAGTGCGGATTCCTCTCCTGAAAAATGAAGCATTTCTGCTAAAAGCTCGCGTGCCACATTGATAACCAAAAAATAGATCTCCTGCTGTGCAGGAAACAATATCTCAGTAAAAAAATTGCCCGTGCCCATTTCAGCTTCGCATCCCGGTGCAAACAAGTGGGTTTCGTGCTGCCCGGTTTCCAAAACAACCTTCCGGCAGTCGAATTTTAGCGTCAGCATTTTCGACGGGCCTGCTGATTCCAGGCGTTTCAAGGAAAACTCTTCCTGAAGGATATATCGGTGCATGCACATACTCAGGCCTTGCCTTAATTGAATTTCCTGGATATACCCGTCACCTAATGACTCCGGTAAATAAACACGGTTTCCATGAACAGGCATTCCGAACCTTTTGCCGAATGCTTCTGCAAAATGGAATCCTTTTTCAATGACAAATTCAAAAGTTACCGGCATAATTAATTATTTCAACTCTTCCATAAACTGTGGAACGCTACGCGCGGGGCGGCCAAGTATCGTCTCGAGCGCCAGGGAATTGCCCCCGGAAAAACCGTATTGATCGTATTCCTTGTTCATCGCGATAAGCCCTTCACGCAATTCTCCGGGCGGGATCGGTACCTGTTTGGCCCATTCATCCACCGTTATATCTTTCGCGGTGACCGTTTTCCCCAGCTTTTTACTCATCAGCTCTGCCAGATCAACCCGGCTGAACATACCTGGGGAGGCCAGTTCAAAGGTGCCGTAAGACAAACGCTTATCGGTCATTGCCAAAGCGGCGGATTCGGCAACGTCCCGGTAGTCGACATACGCCATTTTTGAATCTTTTGAGTAGGGCATCATGATCTCGCCGCTTTGTTTGGCAGTCTCCCAGCTTTGCTGCAGCATTTGCATATACATGGCCGGCTGCAAAATGGTATAATCCATACCCGAACGGTAAAGCGCCTCCTCCGTCGGCCGTTTCTCGGCGTGATTGGCTAAGGACAGGGAAGGATGATAAACACTGGAGAAAACAAATTTGCTAACGCCAGCCGCATGAGCTGCTTTCACCAGGTTCAGGCCTGCTTCAACTTCTCGGTTAAATGCAGGGATGATGTGAAAGATGCCCTCTATACCTGCTACCGCACTTTCAAGCGTAGCTGGGTCATAAAGGTCGCCAACTACAAATTGGTCTGCACCATTTTCTTCGGCCTGTTTGCCTTTATTGCCATCCCGTACCAATGCAATAACATGATGGCCCTGTTTTTTCAATTGTGGTAAAACCAGTCCGGCAAATTTACCGGTGGCGCCGATCATTAATACTTTCATAGATCAGTCTGTTAAATGTTATCGAGGTAATCGGGCGGATAGACTTTTTGCCCATGCTTTTCGGCGATGGCCTGTAATTTTTTTACGGTTTCGTGGTCCATCTGCGCCGGCGGAAGAAACTCTCCATAACCGACCGGCCGGCCAATTTCCTCAAAAAAGGTCTCGAGGCCGGAAGGAACTACGATGCAAAGCAAATGGGCGGTCTGATCCGTTTTATTTTTGAAACTGTGTACAACGCCGCCTTTGGGGATATTGACGAAGGAGCCTTTCCGGGCAATGTAAGTACCAAACTCTGATCTCACTTCGATCTCCCCGTCGATCACATAAAATAATTCCTCGATCTGCGCATGTTCATGCGGGCCAGGGCCGCCGCCTGGCGGTATCAGCATATCAATCGCCGCAAATGCGCTATTGGTTTCAGCGCCGCCAACCAGGATGCGGTAGGTATCGCCGACAATAGAGAGGGTTTTACCTCCTGTTGCCCCTATGGTAATAGGGCTCTTTTTTTTGTTTTCCATACGCTGTTTCTTAGATGTCAAACAAAGGTCGGCTTAGTCACCTGAAAAAAATATACCGATTGGACAATTAAATAGTCCAATCGGACTTTAGAATGATCCTGATCTTTGAGATTTTTATGACGCTGTTTTTAACAATAGGGAAACTAAATCGCTTTAGTTTACTTTTGTAATGGGTTTACGGGAGGAAACCGCAGTTACTGGAGTTGCGGTACCGGTACCGTGAGCGCATGATCAAGGAAATGAACGCTAAATAATTATCATTATTCTATATGTTGATCGAGTTCGTTACCCAGCCGCAGTTCAATTTTTTGACCGCCTTCGCGGAAGCCTTAAAGGTTCCCGTTGTTAATAACGAACTGCAAATCCCTTCATCTCTTGGCGAGGGCTTTGTGCGCCGCGTTGACTTGAATGACGACTTCCGCCTGCTGATACACCGGTACCGGCTCAGCCAGGAACTGGTCTTAAAACGGATCGGTTCAAAAGAACCGGCCAGCTTCATCAGCGTCATTTTCTATAACAATGAAGAACCAGTAAGCCTGATCACAGACGATAAGCAACAACGGAATTTTAGCCGTTATAACGATCTGGCGATCCAGATCGCCTCCAATAACTTAGACTCGCTGATCACTTTCCCGGCCAATACGGATATCTATTTTACCGTGATCGGATTGAGTGCCGCGCGCCTTAAGGGCTTGTTAGCATTGAACCGGCCTGATCATTTGATCGATACCATCGTTAACCCCAAAGAATCATTTCTTTTTTATGAAAGTATGGGGACCGAAACACAAATAACACTCAAACAACTATCGGAACCACAGTCAGACAACGGGCTTGCAGGCTTTTACTTTCGCCTTAAAGCCGAGATGCTGCTGTATGACGTTTTTAACCAACTGCATAATCGCCGATCTGCCGGACATAGCCCCATTAACAAAGCCGATGCGGAAAAACTGGCTATCATCCGGAAAGCGATTCTCAGTGACCTTAGCCAACCGCCCAGCCTGCCAGATTTGGCAAGATTGGGCGGACTCAGCGAAACCAAAATGAAAGACCTGTTCAGGCAGGTATTTGGCGATAGCATTTACAACTATTATCAAACGGCCCGGATGGAGGAAGCGGCCTACCTGCTCAAACATAAGAACTACTCGGTGAGTGAGGCGGGCTACCAGTTAGGTTTTAGTAATTTAAGCCATTTTACCCGCTTATTCGAGCGGCACCACCAACAGAAGCCTAAAAAGTACGCATCAGGCGGATAGGACTATTTTTCGGGCGAAGCGCGCTATTTTAAATTCGGCATCCTGCTGACCTTTGACATATCATTTAAAAGATAAAAACAAACGATATGAAAAAGTTACTGATGCCCTACAATAGTCCATCCCTGAATTTGAAGAATCATATAGTGATGGCACCGATGACCCGCAGCCGTGCTATCGGCAATCTACCAAACGCCCTGATGGCAGAATATTATAGCCAGCGCAAGGGCGCAGGTTTGATCATCACAGAAGGTACCGCGCCCGCGCCTGAAGGATTGGGTTATGCCCGGATTCCCGGTATCTTTTCACCTGAACAAATAGCAGGCTGGAAATTAACCACGGCCGCGGTACATCAAAACGACACCAAAATATTTTTGCAATTGATGCACACCGGCCGTATCGGTCACCAGGCGAATCTGCCTCAGGGGGTTCATGTGATCGGTGCATCCGCTATACCGGCAGCAGGGCAAATGCATACCGATACGATGGGTATGCAAGATTACCCTATTCCGGTAGCATTATCAACCGAAGGCGTACAAGAGGTGATCAGCGGATATGTAACAGCCGCCAAAAACGCTGTGGCCGCAGGTTTTGACGGCGTAGAGTTACATGCGGCCAATGGTTACCTCATTGAGCAATTCTTAAATCCCAATGTGAATGACCGCACAGATATTTATGGTGGGAGCATCGAAAACCGAAGCAGGTTTGCCTTGGAAGTGGCACAACAGGTAGCGGATGCTATTGGCAAAGAAAAAGTTGGCGTACGGATCTCACCTAATTCTACCCTTGGTGACCTGCAAACTTATGATGCCGATGCTACGGAGGAGACGTACATTCACTTAAGCCGGGAGTTTAACCGTATCGGGCTTGCCTATATACACATCAGCATTAACCCGCAGGTGCCTGCACAAACCTTAGCAGCTATCCGGACCGAATTTGAGGGGACCATTATTTACTGCAACACTTTTACTGCCGAAAAAGCAGAAGCTGAATTGAGTAAAGGGGATGCGGACCTTATCGCCTTTGGCAGGCCATTTTTAGCGAATCCGGACCTGGAGCAGCGCATTATCAACGGAGCAGAATTCAACGCACCTGATTTTACCACTTTATATACGCCCGGTGCTAAAGGATATACCGATTACCCGGTTTTATTCAATTGATCCTATACATTAAAGGTTATAAATAATTAAAAAATAATGGAAAAAGTTAAAAAAGAGCATATTGTTGCTTGTTTACGGGCACTGATGCTGACTGTTATACTACCCGTATTTTTGCCCGGGAATGTTCATGCGCAACAATTATCGTTGGCAGAGCAGTCGGTAAGTTCCCTTGGCGCGGAAAACGCCGCATTGAAATTATTACAGGGAAATTTTGATGTAAAGGAAACCATATGGAGTTCCCCTACCTCAAAACCCGTTTACAATACCAACTTAATTGCCCGGAGACAAATGATCGGTTCTGTTTTACAGGAATTTATCTATGCTGCGCCAGCAACAGCCAATGCTCCCGTAGAAAGGATAGAATACATGAGTTTTAACAGGATCGAGGGCCGTTGGAGATCCATTTCTATGGATATCAGGGTTCCGGTTGGGCTAATGCCTGCCGCAAGTTTCGACCGCGGTCAAGCAAGTAAAATCAGGGTAATATTTGACCCGTTTCCAATTGCCGGTAAGGGATCGTCTGTCACCGGTCAAATGCTGCGCATGGACGAAACCATCAACTTTGAGAATCCGGACCACGTTGTCAAAGAACAGCATTTTATTTTGGCGGACGGCACCGGCAAAAGCTGGCTTGCTCACCGGTACGAATATACCAGGAGAAAATAGTATGAAAAAACCTTGAGCGGCGATTACAGTTTTGAGGCGGGGTCAAAAATATGCCCGGGACGGGATCAAGCTTTCTTTGAGATCAGCCAACGGCCTAAGCTAAGTATTGCGAAAAACACAAGGCGGTAAAATTTGTTAATCTTAAAGCAAATTTAGCCTATGAAAGCGAACCGGATACATGAGTTCGGCGGCACCGATGTGCTGGAACTCGAAGATATTGAAAAACCACAGCCCAAGGACGATGAAGTCCTCATCAAGGTTTACGCCAGTTCGGTTAACCCGGTCGATCAGAAGATCGTCGAAGGTGCGGCGCAGGAACGGTTCCCGACGCATTTCCCGCTGACCATCGGCTGGGATGTTTCGGGTGTGATCGAAGCCGCGGGCAACCATGTCCGCAAATTCAGTATTGGCGATGAAGTTTACGGCCGGCCTTTCCCGACCACCAATGGCGCTTTTGCGGAGTACCTGGTCATCAAAGCCGACCAGATCGCGCTGAAGCCGAAAAGCCTGGATCATATCAACGCGGCGGCGGTACCACTTGCCGGCCTCACCGCCTGGCAGGGTCTCTTCAAGTTCGGCAGGCTGGAAAAAGGACAGCGCGTATTGATTCATGCCGCTTCAGGCGGCGTTGGCAGTTTTGCCGTCCAGTTCGCCAAATGGAAAGGGGCCTATGTCATTGGTACCGCATCAGTCGACAACCTGGCATTCATCAAGCAATTGGGGGCCGACGAAGCCATCGATTATCAGAACGAACGTTTTGAAGAAAAGCTCAGTGACATCGACCTGGTCTTTGACTTGATCGGTAAGGACACGCAGCAGCGCTCCCTGCAGGTGATCAAGCCAGGCGGCCGCCTGGTGACCACCGTCATGCAGGAATTCAAAGAAGAAGCTAAAGAAAAACAGATCCAACTGGAAGGCTTTACTGCGCAGTCCTATCCGGAAGACCTGGAAAAAATAGCTGAGCTGATCGAACAGGGTATGGTGCAGCCGCTCGTATCGGCCGTATTTAATCTGGATGAAGCCGCCAAAGCGGAACGACTCAGCGCCGAAAAGCATACCCGGGGCAAGATCGTCATCAAAGTGGTTTAAACCGGCGCGACCGGCGGCCTCATTTTGAGACGCTGATCGCCGTTGTAAAACTGAATTAATGTTTCCAATAATGGTAGCGGAGTGTTCCCCCGCTGCCATTGCCTATTATTGGAGGAGTTCACCCATACCGAAGACCGTCAGGCCTTGCGCAAGTTGCGCCGCAACCGCTTCATTTGCGGCCTCAATGTATTTACCGGTGATCGGGTCAACTACGGTTCTTAAAGGCCTTTGGCCTTTTGGGGTGCCGATCAGTTTTACAATGGTGTTGGCCACATCCTGCGGGTTTGGGGATTGAGGGGGGGTAGCCTGCATCTCTCCGCCAAATGCGGTATCAGCTGCTCTATGGCTTTCCAGTTTACTACGGTATTGCCGATCTGGTTCCAGTCCTTTTTCGAAAAGACCAGCAGTTCGCAGTCCGTTTCTGCCTGGATATATTCGGACGATATGATCTGACTCGACCCCGGACACCTATTGTTCGATTTCGTTACATTTGACCTGAATTCATTTAATTTAAAATCCTATCGATCAGACTTTTATTTGTTTGGAATATGCCTTGACGAGAGAATAGGAATGAACGGACACCAGTTGCATATGAATTTAGATGACATGCTGCTGGTCGGCCTGGTATTTATCGGGCTGGCTTTTGCAGCGTTGTTATGGCTGATTAAGGGACCCGAGACAAAAGCCAACAGGTTTCTGGGGTTGGCACTTCTTGTTGTAAGCTTTTGGCTGATCCGGGTCATGGGCGGACAGACATGGCCGCTCAAACTTTCACTGGCAATCGGGCCGCTGCTGTACTTTTATGTACGTCAGCTAACCCAGCCGGATCAACAGACCCGCTACCAGGATTTTCTGCATTGCGTTCCTGCGCTGGCGGAACTGTCCTTGCAACTTGCCGGCCGGAACTTGGGCCTAGGTTTTACCATTTGTTCTGCCGGCATTTATTTATACCTGTCGAGCCGCGCCATGACTCGGTTTTATAATGCCCAGCAATTTCAGGAAGGTGACCGCTATCGTAACCGCTTGAAAAACGTTCAGATCTCGTTGGGCCTATTAGGAATTGCTGTGCTATTAGCGTTATGTTACGGCATGATCAACCTATTTTTTTACCGGTCAAACTTAACTTATACGCCTTGCTACCTATTGCCGGCGGCGATGCTGATCCGCATGGCAGGGCTGTCAATCATTAAACCGGTGACCCTTCCGGTAGCTACGGTCGTACCAATTACCCAGCGCCGGTCGGAACTGAAGCGTGAGGTGGCCTGGTTAAAAAGGTCGGTACAAAACGGTCACTATCACCGGAACCCGGAACTGACACTGAACAGCCTTGCCGGAAAGTTGCTGCTGACCACGCATGAACTTTCCCGGCTGATCAATCAGGGTTTGAAAAAGAGCTTTAACGATTTTATCAATGAACTCCGGGTGGCCGAAGTTATCCAAAAAATGCAGGATCCGGCTTTTGATGAGTTTACCCTGGAGGGCATGGCCTTCGATTCGGGTTTTAACTCGCCTAGCACCTTTCATCGCGCATTCAAGCAGGTGACCGGAAAAACCCCTGCGGTGTATAAAAAACAACTGTCATCTTATAACTTGACATATGGTTCCCGGCCTGCGCCGGTAATTTCGTACCAGGTAACCCGGAATCATATGTTTAAAAATTATTTGAAAATTGCCTGGCGGAACACGACCAGGAACAAAGCCTCCTCATTGATCAATATTAGCGGCCTGGCGGTGGGTATGGCTGTGACTATGCTCATTGGTTTATGGATATGGGACGAGGTATCGTTCAATAAATTCAACGCGAATTATGACCGCATCGTGCAGGTGCTGGCTAATAAGCATGTCGGCGGCGGCATAGCGACGCAGGCCTCGCAGCCTTTTCCGCTTTCAGCAGAATTGCGGAGGCAGTATGGCAGCGATTTTAAAGCTGTTTCTGCTACAGTTATCTACGAGCAGAACATCAATTATAATAACGATGCCTTTTCCCGGATCGGCTGTTTTGCCGAACCTGCAATGACCGATATCATCACGCTGAATATGGTAAAGGGATCGAAAACAGCGTTCAAGATACCGGGCACCATACTGATTAATGAATCACTCGCACGGGCCGTGTTCGGAGATGCTGATCCTATAAACAAAACAATCAAGATCAGCGATGCTTATCTGGTACAGGTTGCCGGAGTGTACCGGGACCTGCCGCAAAACACGCAGTTTGGCAATGTTGAGTTTATAGCGCCTATCCGCTTGCTGTTTAAAAATGCCGAAGACATGGGTAACTGGAATAACAGTTCCTTCCAGGTTTTTGCCTTACTGAATGAGGGAAGCCAGCTGCCGCAAGTAGCCCACAAAATACGCAACATCCTGTCTGAACGCAGGGAAAAAGATGCTACCAAACCCGAGTTGATCTTATTTCCCATGCGGGCTTGGCATCTTTATGAGTTTAAGGATGGCATTGCTGTCGCAGGTCGCCTACAGTTCGTATGGCTTTTTGGCATCATCGGCTTATTCGTTCTGCTTCTGGCCTGCATTAATTTCATGAACCTGAGCACGGCCAGGAGCGAAAAACGCGCAAAAGAGGTAGGTATACGTAAAGCCATCGGCTCCCTGCGGGGCCAACTGGTGATGCAGTTTCTAAGCGAATCTTTTCTAATTGTCGCTATATCGTTCCTAATCGCTGTTCTGCTGACCTGGCTTAGCCTGCCCTTTTTTAACGACATTTCGGGCAAGCAGCTTCACCTGATCTGGAATGACCCGCTGGTATGGCTGATCTGTTTTTGCTTTTGCCTCCTGACCGGACTTGCCGCAGGCAGTTACCCGGCACTTTACTTATCATCCTTTAATGCCGTTAAAGTATTGAAGGGAACCTTCAAGGCAGGACCATCGGCTGCCATGCCCCGCAAAGTATTGGTAGTCCTTCAATTTGCCGTTTCTGTTACGATCATCATCGGGACCATCGTTGTTTTCAAACAAATTGAATTCGCAAAGGACAGGCCGGTAGGTTACAACCGGGACAACCTTGTATCGATCCCTTATAATGCAATCAGGGAGTATAGCGCTTTCCGTCAAGAACTGCTAAACACTGGCGCAGTATCGGGCGTATCCCCGGCTGGCAACCCAACGACCGGAACATGGTCGTCAGCAGATAACCTGAGCTGGAGGGGAAAAGACCCCAGCCGGCAGGAGGTTTTCGGCACCGTGCTGGTCGACCCCGATTTTGGCAGCGTGGTAGGTTGGAAAATGAAGGAAGGCCGGGATTTCTCCAGGCAGTTCCTGAGTGATTCGTCAGGCTTTTTATTCAATGAGGCAGCCATCAGGCAGATGGGACTGAAAGAACCGATAGGCGAAACCATCAAATGGCATGGCAAAGACTGGAAGGTGTTGGGTGTGGTAAAAGATATGGTCATGAATTCACCTTTCGAACCCGTAACCCCGGTGGTATTTTTGATGGATGACCGGGAGCGATCATTCAATGTGATAATTTTGAAACTCAGGGACGGTATGCCTGCATCCGTTGCACTCGCCAGGATCGAAGCCGTCTATAAAAAATTCGCTCCGGAGGCGCCTTTTAATTACAAATTCGCGGATAGTGAATATGCGCAAAAATTCTTAGCCGAAGAACGTACCGGAAAGCTGGCTTCCGTGTTCGCGGTGCTCGCTATCTTTATCTCCTGTCTTGGATTATTCGGAGTGGCATCATTTGTGGCTGAACAACGCATCAAAGAGATCGGTATTCGCAAGGTATTGGGCGCGTCCGTGATGAGCATCTGGGGTTCGTTATCGAAAGAATTTATCATGCTTGTGGGAATCGCGTTGGTCATCTCCGTCCCGCTCTCCTGGTATTTTATGCATCAGTGGCTGCAGCATTATACATATCGTGCCAGGTTGTCCTGGTGGGTTTTTGCATTGACCGGAGCAGGGGCGTTACTGATCACTTTGCTCACCATTAGTTACCACAGCATCAAAGCCGCATTGACCAACCCAGTGAAAAGCCTCCGGTCGGAATAATTCTGATACAAGAACTTGAATCCTTGAGATGGGGTTTGGGATTAGTTGAATAGGTGCGTTCCGGGGTGAGATACGGGACGCATTATTAGTGGTATACAATTAAAAGGAATTTTACCGATCCGGTGCATCCTTCAAGAAGGTAACTGGTCAAAGGCTGCCTGGAAGTTTACCGCTTAGGTAGTTTTGGCGCATTAGCCATTGGGGTATACCAATTTTATGGAACAGTTAATGGCAGCGAAGAGTTGGAAGCCACTGCAAGGTTTACCGAAGTTTGGGAGAACAGGAACGGCAAGTGGCAGGTGAAGCGCGAAATGAGTTACGATCACAGGTAAAAGTTGTCCGGAATTCCGTAACGTCTTTAAAATCGATGCTAAATAGATGGAACTTATATCCCTTGTAATAACCGCAATTGTTCAGAAAGTCTTCGGTTACCATAAGCGTGACCGACAAAGGCTTGGGTATCTGGCCCTCACGATTAGCGACGCAGCTTAATCTCCGCATGAGATGACGTTTGCCTCTTATCTGGCGCAAAATCAAAAAATGATAATAACTCCTGACAAACAGCTGTCACCGAGAAACTACCAAATGGTTCTTAAGTCTACAAACTCTAATTATATTTAGATTAGATTTTATAAGCGTTTTGAGTTGAACAACTCAAAACGCTTTATTTAATATTTCATTCTGTTTTTAAGCTTTGTACAGGATTAATCAAAGCAGCCTTTACGCTTAGCCATGATATAGTCGCAAAGGCGATGATCAATACGGTTACAAAAGGGACCACAAATAAAACCGGACCGTTATTAAACGGTTAGATATTTCTGTTTAAGAGCTGCCATATCCTGGCTCACTTTTAAGTCCAGGATTTTAGCATAGTGCTGGGTGGTTTTGATATTGGTATGCCCTAACATTTTGCTGACCGTTTCTATTGGTACGCTATTGGATAGGGTAACGGTTGTGGCAAACGTATGCCTTGCCAGGTGAAACGTCAAGTGTTTAACGACATCCGATAGGTCAGCTATTTCTTTAAGGTAGGCATTCATTTTTTGATTGCTCAATACAGGTAATAGTAATCCTTTATTTTCACATTGGGGATGATCCTGATAGCGGTTTAATATTGTTAAAGCTACGGGGAGCAGTGGGATGCGGGAAGATGTGTCCGTTTTTTGGCGACTGGTAAATATCCATTGTTCGCCGTCTACGCCAATGCCGATCTCGTTGCGCCTTAGTTTCTTTACATCGGCATAAGACAAACCGGTGTAACAGCAAAAAACAAAAATATCCCTTACTTGCTTCAGACGTTCAATCGTAATTTTAGGGGATGTCGTAATATTATCCAGTTCTTGCTGCGTAAGAAAAGTGCGTTCTTTTGCCTTGGTAGTAGATTTAAAATTGATGAATGGATTTTGCTTTAGCCAGCCGTTAGCGATACAGTGATTAGCTATTTTTTTAAGATGTTTAATGTACTTGGCGGCAGATACACCGGTAATTTTACAATCTGCTTTCAGGTAAAACTCAAATCCAGTAATAAAGGCGTAGTCTAATTGACTGATCTCTATATCTGTTTTGCCATATTTTTTTTGGAGGAAGCCAGTAAGGTGTTTTTCAGATGTATTGTATCCTTTTAATGTATTCGCCTCAAAACCATTACCAATCAATGCCTTTACTTTGGCATTATGTTCAGCAAACAATTGCATCAGATAGCGACTCTTTTCTGTTTTTCCTGTGAATTGGTTCTGTAGGCTTTCAGTGGTGATGCGCTGGTTTGCATCAATCAGCACCTGGTGCGCATTTCTAACTTTGGTTAGCAGGCTGTCCAGATAATTATTAAGCGATTTGATCTCTTCTTTTACGCCGATGGCTCGACCCGCATGGCTGTTCCATTTCGCCGGATCACATTCACGTCCGGCAGACATTTCTACGCGTTTACCATCTACGGTAATGCGCATGTAGACGGCCATAGGGCCACCTTTGTAGTTCTTTTGCTTTCTCAGGTAAAAAAGCAGATGGAAATTACTTTTCATAATTACAAGCTTAAAAGTGAAACAAAAGTAAGTTTGTAGCCTGCTATTATCAAGATGTTTAATGATTGAACATCTTGATAATCAATTAATTATAAGCAATTCGGTGCGTAGCATTTTTCCATTTAGGTACGCACCGAATTTGCATCTTTTTTGTTGCGATTCGGTGCATAAAATGGTGTTTGATAGAAACAAAAAAACCTGCAATCATTTGATTTGCAGGTTTTTAGCATCTTTCGATATTGTTTTAAGTAGCCCGTAGGGGAATCGAACCCCTGTTTGAAGAATGAAAATCTCCTGTCCTAACCCCTAGACGAACGGGCCTTTTTTATTTATTTTCCCTTGTTTTGGGATTGCAAAGATATAGCTTTATAGATAAATTAAAAATAAAATTTAAAAAAAATATTTTAGCCCTAAAGGCCCCCTTTTTAAAGGGGTTTCAAACAAAATCGTCCATTTATCATTGTAAATGTTTGCCATGTTAAAGCTATCTTTATAAATAAATAAAACATACTTTATGAAAGCAATTTGGAACGATCAGATCATCGCTGAAAGTAATGATACTATCGTGGTCGAAAATAATCACTATTTCCCGATAGAAAGCGTTAAGGCCGAATACCTTGAAAATACCGATACTCATACTACTTGCCCATGGAAAGGACTGGCATCTTATTATACCCTGAATGTGGATGGTAAAAAAAACCAGGATGCCGCATGGTATTATCCGCAACCGAAGGAAGCGGCAAACCACATTACCAATTATGTGGCTTTCTGGAAAGGTGTTAAAGTAACCGAATAAACATGAAGAAGTACGATGCCATTATTATCGGCGCCGGGCAAGCGGGTGCACCATTAGCCAAAAAACTGGCTATTGCGGGCAAAAAAACTGCCATTGTCGAAAAAAGATTTTATGGTGGTACCTGCGTAAATGATGGTTGCACACCTACAAAAACCATGGTGGCATCGGCAAAAGCTGCTTACATGGCCAGTAAAAGCGCGGAGCTTGGTGTACTCATAAAAAAGTTTTCGGTGAATATGCCTCAGATCAAAAAACGCAAAGACGAGATCGTACTTCGTTCACGCAATGGGGGGCTGCATGCGGCAGAAAAAACTCAAAACCTTGATGTATTATTTGGCGAAGCTACTTTCACTGGGCATAAAACTATTCAGGTAGAGTTGAATAATGGCAAAAAACAAACTCTGCAGGCTGATCTTATTTTTCTGAACCCCGGCGATAACCCTTTCATACCCGAAATAGAGGGCTTGAGTGATATTGACTACCTGACATCAACAACTATACTCGATCTGGATTATGTTCCTGAGCATTTATTGATATTGGGTGGTAATTATATCGGCCTGGAGTTTGGGCAAATGTTTCGCCGGTTTGGCAGCAAGGTTACTATATTAGAAAAATCAGCCAGGATCGTATCACACGAAGACGAAGATATCTCTGTCGAAATGCAAAAGATATTGGAGGCCGAAGCCATTACTATCTATAACCAAACACAAGCTACAGGATTTAATCAGAAAAAAGGTGGTAAAATAACCGCCACGATATCTGTACATGGTGAAGAAAAAAAGGTCAAATGCACACATGTATTAGTAGCCGTTGGCCGCACCCCGCAAACAGAGGCACTTAACTTATCCAGTACAGGTGTGGCTGTAGACGAAAAGGGGAATATTAAAGTAAATAACAAACTGGAGACCAGCACTCCCGGCATATACGCCCTTGGTGATGCAAAAGGAGGGCCAGCATTTACACACATCTCTTATAACGATTATACCATTGTTTACCGAAATCTCATCGAAAAACAAGATCTGAATACAGATGATCGCCCAGTTCCTTATTGTATGTTTACCGACCCACAGTTGGGCCGGGTAGGGATAGATGAAACCGAAGCTAAAAAACAAGGCTTAAATTTCAAAGTGGCCAAATTACCCATGGCCCACGTAGCCCGCGCTATAGAAACCGGGGATACCCGTGGGTTTATGAAAGCTGTTGTTGACACCAAAACAAAAAAGATCTTAGGAGCTACTGTTTTAGGCCCCGAAGGCGGAGAGATCATGACCGTGCTGCAAATGGCGATGGAGGGCGGCATTACGTACGACCGGATCCGCTATTGTGTGTTTGCTCATCCCCTGTATTCAGAATCATTAAATAACTTGTTTATGACCCTGGAGGATTAACCCCCGCTTATGATAAAGGTTAAAGATATAAGCAAGCATTTTGGTAAAGTTAAAGCGGTTGATACCATTAGCTTTGAAGTTCAGGAACAAGAGAACCTCATTCTGTTAGGTACAAGTGGATGCGGTAAAACTACTACCCTTAAAATGATCAACCGGCTTATAGAGCCAACATCAGGCAGCATTTTCATTAATGGAAAAAACATTGCCGATGAACAGCCTGAAACGCTAAGACGTGGCATTGGTTATGTTTTACAAAACAACGGACTATTTCCACATTATACGGTTGCCGAAAACATCGCCGTGGTACCTCAATTATTAAAGTGGGATAAAAAGAAAATAGCTGATCGCACTGCCGAGTTGATGGAGAAACTACACCTTAGCTCCGATTACCTGCATGCTTACCCCAATGAATTAAGCGGTGGTCAGCAGCAGCGCATTGGCTTGGCCCGGGCCCTGGTGTCTGATCCGCCGGTTTTATTGATGGACGAGCCCTTTGGTGCTTTGGATAACGTTACACGAGCCTCCATTCATAAAGAATTCAAGGCACTTGATGAGTTAAAAAGAAAAACCATCATCATGGTTACCCACGATGTGCAGGAAGCTTTTGAGCTGGGCGACAGGATATGCCTTATGGACAAAGGAAAGATCATACAATCTGGCACGCCCACCGATCTACTGTTCAGCCCACCAAATAACTTTGTAAAGGATTTTCTGAAAGATCAACGCCTGCAACTGGAATTCAAGGCGATACGGCTACTGGATATTTGGGACTTGTTGCCCGATCTCCACAAAACCGACCAATCACCCACAATATCTGCCAATACAAATCTATGGACCGGCCTCGAACAGTTTAAATTTACTGATTCAGAGACGATCAGTATCAGCAAAGACCAAAACGAAATAAAAATCATTGGATTTGAGCAGCTCATGTCGGCATTTAACCAATATAAAAATAAACAGGGGCATGAATGAGCATCAGCAAACCTTACTGGAGTTTATGCAGCAGCAGGCCGATAAGCTGGCAGTGCAAACTATGCAGCACATCGGACTTACCTTTATATCGCTCTTTTTCGCAGTGTTGATAGGTTTGCCCCTGGGTATTGTTATCGCCCGTAAAAGACAGCTTTCTGGTTCTGTCCTGGGCTTTGCCGGTGTACTGCAAACCATTCCGAGTATCGCTTTGCTGGGTTTTATGATCCCTCTTTTAGGAATTGGCCCCAAACCGGCTATTGTTGCTTTATTATTATATGCCCTGCTACCTATTATCCGGAATACCTATACCGGTATTACCGGGGTAGATGCCGCGGTTAAAGAAGCGGCCACAGCTATGGGCATGAGCAAATGGCAAATATTATTCAAGGTAGAACTTCCACTGGCTATGCCGGTTATTTTGGCCGGTATCCGCACTGCTACGGTCATTAATGTGGGCGTGGCAACACTGGCATCCTTCATCGCAGCGGGAGGCTTGGGCGAGTTTATTTTCGGTGGCATATCGCTCAACAATACCAATATGATCCTTGCCGGGGCTATTCCGGCAGCTTTACTGGCCATTATTTTTGATTTTCTGTTATCACTGGTACAAAAACTCAATTTCAGAAAACTTAAACGTAGCAGTTATGCACTGCCTATTGTTCTGTTGCTGTTATCATCGTTTTATTTTATACCCACTGCCTATGGAAGTAAGCTTACAGCCGGTTTTACGCCCGAGTTTATGGGCCGGCAGGATGGTAACCTCGGCTTAGAAAGCAAATACGGCTTAAAGATCCATACCATTGTGATCAGTGATGCAGTGATGTACAAGGCAGCCTATCAAAAAGAGCTGGATGTGATCAGCGGATACTCCACCGATGGGCGTTTAAAAGCTTATGGCCTCGTAGTTCTGGATGATGATAAAGGCATATTCCCACCATACTATGCCGCGCCAATTGTAAGGAATGACGCGTTGAAGAAATTTCCGGAACTCGAAAGAACACTGAATTTGTTATCCGGCAAAATAAATGATTCCGTGATGACCGATTTAAATTACCGTACTGACTATCTTCACCAAAGCCCGGAGCGGGTAGCCAAAGATTTTTTAGTGAATCATAAATTGTTTAAACCGGCCCGTAAGGCCAATGAAGAGAACATTGTACGCATTGGCTCTAAAATATTTGGCGAACAATATATACTGGCCAACATGTACAGCATGCTTATAAAAGGATACACCAATTATGATGTATCAACAAAAACAGGGCTCGGAGGAACAAAGATTTGTTTTGATGCTTTAACTAATAACCAGATAGATTTTTATCCGGAATATACCGGCACCGGCTTACTAGCCATATTACAAGCCTCATCAAAAACTATAAATGAGGTAACTAAAAATAAGGATAGCACTTACAATTATGTGCAGCGGGAATTTAAAAAGCAGTACCAAATAAGCTGGCTAAAACCAATTGGGTTTAATAATGCGTATGCTTTAATGATGAGAGAGCAGCAAGCAAAAAGTTTAAATATTAAAACAATTTCCAACCTCAAACGATATTTGAATAGTAAATAGTCCCATGAATTTAGTTGATTGTTATAAGAAAGTACGGCAGCGTACCGAATACATTTGTAGCCCGCTGCAAACAGAAGACTACGTGGTACAGCCTGTGGTAGATGTTAGTCCGCCTAAGTGGCATATTGGACACACCACCTGGTTTTTTGAAACTTTTATCCTGAAACCTTATTTCATGGGCTACCAGGAGTTCAATCCCAACTACAACTATGTCTTCAACAGCTATTACGAAACTGTTGGTAATCGCGTTATTCGTACAGACAGGGGCAATTTAAGTCGCCCAACCGTTAACGACATCTACCAGTACCGGGCCTACGTAGATGAAGCCATGGAAAAATTTCTGAGCACGGAACCCTCGGGGGATATTAAAGAGCTGCTGATATTAGGCTTCAATCACGAAGAGCAGCACCAGGAACTGTTACTAACCGATATCAAATATATTTTAGGCCATAATCCATTATTTCCTCCATATTCAAGCAGCTATGTATCGCCTAAGGTGATTACTGCAGATGTTGATTTTATCAGCATCGATGAGGGCATCTATGAAATAGGATTTACCGGTGAAGGGTTTTGTTTTGATAACGAACTAAACCGCCATAAGGTTTATTTAAACGCCTATGAAATAAGCGCGAACCTGGTAACCAATGCCGAGTATCTGGAGTTTATCAACAGCGGTGGGTATCATGATTTTCGGCATTGGCATGCTGAGGGTTGGGATTGGGTGAAGAATAATCAGATCGAAGCACCGCTTTACTGGCACTTAATTGATGAGGAGTGGCATAATTACACCTTTCATGGTTTAGAATTGCTTAACCCTAACAACCCGGTATGCCACATCAGTTATTTTGAAGCATATGCATACGCTTCCTGGAAAGGGCTCCGCTTACCAACCGAGTTTGAATGGGAAGCCGCGGCAACACAATTTAGCTGGGGCAAAAGCTGGGAATGGACAGAAAGCTCCTATCTGCCTTATCCAGGCTTTGCCAAAGCCCCGGGAGCCATCGGCGAATACAACGGCAAGTTTATGGTAAACCAAAAAGTATTACGCGGCGCTTCGGAAGCTACCCCGCCGGGACATAGCCGCATCACTTACCGCAATTTTTTTCAAACAAATTTACGCTGGCAGTTTACCGGCATCAGGCTTGCTAAATAATTGCATAATTACCTCAATATGGACTCAACCTTAGCACATACGGACTTGAACGACCCATCACAAACAAAAACCGACTTGTTTTACAATGATGTGATAACCGGATTAAAATCAACACCAAAACGGTTAAACTCAAAATACTTTTATGATGCCAATGGCGATAAGCTTTTTCAGGAGCTCATGAACAGCCCGGAGTATTACCCAACCGACTGTGAGCTGGAGATATTTTCTGAAAAAACCGCCGAAATTGCAGATGCTATTGTTGCCGATGGTGATGCCTTTGACCTGATTGAATTGGGTGCCGGCGATGCCACTAAATCAAGTTATCTGCTTAAATATTTATTGGAGAAAAAAGCCGATTTCACTTACCTTCCTATTGATATTTCTGAAAATGTAATAAGCTATTTGAATATGACCCTCCCGGTTACTTTACCCGGTTTACAAATCACGGGCCTAAATGGCGAATATTTTCAAATGCTTACCAAAGCGGCCTCTATTTCGTCCCGTCGTAAGGTGGTTTTGTTCCTGGGATCAAACATTGGCAATATGCCTATAAATGATGCTATTGAATTTTGCAGGGAGTTACGCAAACATTTATCGCCGGGTGATATGGCCCTCATTGGCATGGATCTTAAAAAAGACCCTAAAGTTGTGCTGGCCGCTTATAATGACAAAGAAGGCATCACCAAACGGTTTAACCTTAATCTGTTGGCGCGTATTAACCGCGAACTAAACTCCAATTTCGATATCTCTAAATTTGAGCATTACCCAACTTATGATCCGGAAACAGGTGCTTGCAAAAGCTATCTCATCAGCACCGTTGACCAGCAGGTAACTATCAATGACAAAGAAACTATCGCGTTTTTAAAAGACGAGTATATTTACATGGAAATATCTCAAAAGTTCACCATTATGCAGGCCGATCAAATAGCTATCAATACAGGCTTTGTACCGGTAGGGCAATTTTTCGATACCAAAAAATGGTTTATTGACGCTATCTGGATGGCCGCATAATTTTTTGAACAGACAGTCTGTTTTGTTACAAAAGCGGGTTTACATGGTTTACACTTTTTAGGGTTAAAATTATATTCAAATAATTGATAATCAATGATTTATATACAATTTCCATCAAATAATGGATTAAAAGTGTAAACCATCATGTTAACCCAAAAATCATGGTTCAGACAAAAATATTATAATAGTTTCGGGTTCAACTCCGAGTCGATCAATCCACCTATAGGTTTACCCATGAGCCATTTTTGATGGTCGTTTTTTTGCCATTCATTTTTGTAGGGGATTATCCGGGCACCATCAGCCACATAAATAATGGTCATTATCTCGCGCATCCGATCTGAATTATTACCCGGCGCGTTATGAATAGTAAACCCTCGGTGCCAGGTGGCATCGCCCGCCTTCATAGTTTTGGCTCTGCTGATCTCAAACCCTTTTTGTTTTACATAATCATCAAAGAGCGATTCTGATTCGTCAGAAATTTCATGGTTAAAAACCGCGCCGTCAACATATGATCCCGACGCGAAAGTTAACATACCCATATCTACATCAATATCAACCAGGGGCATCCACATGGTTATGGTATTGTGGGTATCAATAGGCCAATAATACTGATCCTGGTGCCATGGAGTAGGCCCTCCGCCAGGCTCTTTGAACAAAGCCTGATCATGATATAGCCGCACACTGTCAACCCCCATTAAATCGGCAGCTATTTTTGCCATTCGCCGGGCGGTAACAAATTTTTTACTATCAGCATCAGCCTGCCATAAGTTCATGATCTGTAAAAAAGCCTTCCCGTAAGTGTCTCTTTCCTCCAGCTTGCGCTTTTCTGTATTATACCTTTCTGCGGCCCCTACTATTACAGGCCTATAGGCGTTTATCTCTTCTTCTGAAAGAATGTTTTTAATTAATGTGTGTCCCTTTTCGCGAAACTCTTGAATACTTTCGGCAGGTAATTTCTTAAAATTATCAAGCTCAGGCAGATAGGTAGATGCACTAATCATAATTTTATTAGCTTTTTTTTCAAAGGAAGCTTATCTTTATATAAAAAAAAATGAAATGAATGGCAGGAAAGTGGCGTATATTATCCACCGCTCAATAAAATTCATTACTTTACGTTAAAATATGCAATGATCAAAGCCTCTTACGAAGTCCTTCAGCCCGCAAACAGTCAATCATTCCTTGTCCGGAAATTTGATAAACTGGCATTTGATGCCCCTTACCATTTTCATGAAGAATATGAATTGACATGTGTTATTAAAGGCACAGGCAAACGCTATGTGGGCAGCCACATGGAAGATTTTGTTTCTGGCGACCTGGTATTACTTGGCCCCAATCTTCCGCACTGCTGGAAATTGGAATCCAGTGAAATACCTATTGAGGAAGCCAGCGCCATAGTAATACAATTTAACGACGCTTTTTTGGGCGATGAGTTTTTTAATAAATTTGAGCTGCAGCACATTAAAAAACTTTTTCAAAAAAGTGGCTGCGGTATTTTATTCCACTCCGACACGCAAAAAGAAGTAAAAGAGCTTTTGCTAAAATTGGCTGATGAAAAAAGCAATTTCCGGATATTGATATCTTTGCTGGAAATATTACAACGGATGGCATCATCCGAAGATTATATACTGCTTGATCAGCACCGGGTGATAGCCGAGCGCTCCCTGGCAGAACGTGAGCGGATAAATCCGGTATTAGCTTATCTGGTTGAAAATTTCAGAAAACAAGTTTCATTGGATGCCGCGGCAAGTATAGCCAACATGACCACTAACGCGTTTTGCAAGTACTTTAAAAAAGTAACCCGTAAAACATTTATGGAAACCATAATTGAGTACAGACTTAATTATGCTATACAACAACTGGTACAAACAGACAAGCCCATATCAGAAATATCTTTTGAAAGTGGTTTTGGCGATGTATCGCACTTTTACAAAATGTTTAAGGCTAAAATGCACCTGAGCCCACTTAATTACCGCAAAAGGTTTATGCGTAACCTGCTTAATGACGATAAAAAGTTATCTGCTTAATACCCGGGGGTTATACACTGATTATACCGCGTTTAATAGCATATATAACCAGGCCTACCAGGTTTTTTGAACAGGTTTTTTCAAATAAGCGCGCCCGGTATCCTTCAACGGTTCGTACGCTCAGGAATATTTTATCAGCTATTTCCTGGTTAGAGTATTCCTGGCAAACCAGTTTCAGCACCTCAATTTCACGTTCGTTAAGATCGGCCTTGTTGTTTGGAATACTATCGCCGTGCTCATTGGTAACCAATTGCTTGATCAGCGTTATGGATAAGTGTTCGTTAAAGTAAAAACCCTTGTGATATACTGTTGATATGGCTTCAATGATCTCCTCCGGTTCGGCATTTTTAAGCAGATAACCCGATGCCCCGGCCTTCATCATATCTACGATATATTTGTCTTCGTTAAACATCGATAGCGCCAGTATCTTGATATGCTTATAGTGTTGGTGCACATAATCAGCGGTTTGGATACCATCCATCTCGGGCATCTTGATATCCATCAATAATACATCCGGAGATCTATCGGTTAACAGCCCAATCAGTTCTTTGCCATTTGATGCTTCTAATATCAGGTCAAAATCTTCACAATCTTCTAACGTTGCTTTTAATCCGTTCCTGAAAATTTTATGATCATCAATAATGCCTAATTTTATCGTACTCATTGTATAACAAATAGTTGGCTATAAAGATAGTAAATAGTATCAAGTAGCCAGTGTCAAGTATCGTGATTATTCGCGGTTAAATATAGCACATCTTATGATCAAAGTCGTGATACCTGATGCTAACTACTTGATAATGAATTATTCTATTTTTAATCTAATAGTAGTAAATGTACCCGCCGATGGCTTGCTTATAATATTAATTTCGCCGTTGATGAGTTGTACCCGGCTTTCCAGGTTCTTAATACCGAACCCTTGTTTTACTTCATTCAATTTAAATCCCACTCCGTTATCTTTAAATTCCATCACCATAAAATCACCCTCCTGTTTTACCGAGAGATGAATAATAGTAGCATCAGCGTGTTTGATAGCATTGCCAAAAAGCTCCTGCGCTATGCGGTATAGCGCCAGCTCAATTTCATGGGGAAAACGCTGGTCGCTTATTTTTTTTTCAAACCTTACTTTAATACGTGTAGCCTGCTCTACTTTATTACCCAGGGCTTCCAAAGCTATCAGGAAACCGTAATCGGTAAGCACCGGGGGTAAAACGTTGTGGATAATGTTGCGTATTTCCTGGATACTCTCGTCAATTAGTCTTCGGGTATCAGCCAGCAGGGGCTGGGAGCTTTGGCTGATGCAGTTTTTATCCAGCCGATGCATATTGAGCTTAATGGCCGACAGAACTTGCCCCACACTATCATGCAAATCTTCGGCAAGGCGCTTGCGTTCGCTCTCTTGTGTTTCAAAAACAGCGTTCATCAAATCGCCTTGCCGCTGATCATGCAGCGTACGTAATTCTTTCTGATTCTTCAGCATTTTACGCTGGTAAATGATCACAAAGAAAAACAGGCAAGTAATTAATATAACAACCACCAAAGTCCCGATAATTAATACCGGGATCAGGTTGTTTCCTGTGGCTTGCAAAATAATCCTACTGAAAATAATATATTGGAAATAATGTTAGTTATGCTGTTAATGATATAATAATTGGGCCGATCTTCAAGCGGTATTTGTGTAAATATCATGAAAAGAAAGATATTAACAGCATAATATATCAGAACCCCCGCATTTATCCAGAAAAGCCCTTGCTTTTCAATATCAACAAATTTTTCAGGATTAAGTAGCTGATAAAAATAAGTCAATGATAAAAAGATAAGTAAAATACCCATAGCTGTTTTTGAAACAGAAGGATATTCCTGCAAATTCAAACTATGATATAATGCTATAATTAAGGTAACTGCAGAAAGCGTTATAGTGATCTTTTTTAAAACCGGCTTTGTGAAAAGCTTATAATAGATAACTGTAAAAAACGAAACCGTGACTATAATATTAATATGAATAGACGGCATGTTGTTCTTGACATGGAACCAATGAGGCAAGATCCACATAATTGGATCAAAAAGCGATTCAACAAGAAAAAAGGCTGCGGCTATTTTTAATACTTTATCAAGATGTCTATAATTATAAATAGCCGTAACTACAGGGAAAAAACCTGATATTGTAGAAATAATGACCAATGTAACATCGATAGCCATACCTTAGGGTTATAGAATATTTATCAAAGTTTTTAAATAATCAACCGCCTGTTAGCTTGTTTTTAGGACAACCCGTTGAGCCTGGGCAAGGATATGAATCATCACCTAAGGAGTTATCGTCCATAGAGTCTAATAATTTAAATGTCTTCACATTGGTTGAATATGTCGTAGACATAACGGTCTCACCTTTCATATCGCCAGGCAGCATATCTTCACCATCTTCGGTAACACCTGATATTACAAAACGCATATCGCCATCGGCATTGGCAATGGTTTTGATAAAAAAGTTACCAATGGCTACAAAAAACTTTTGAAAACCACTTAGCTGTTGCCTGTTGGCGTAATAAATACGGATAGCCAAGCAACCTGGCTGAGCAAGGATCTTGTTGACAATCACCTGTCCAAAAAGCTGGGAAATAGCTGCGCCTTTGGGGCTGCGGTGCCTGTGATTGGCAGTAAACCTCGCGGCACTATCAAGGCTTATAACGGCGCCTTCGTTACCAGTGATAACACCTCTTGCCTGTTGTGTTTCTGTTGTTGTAGTTGTTGTTTCCATGATTTTAATTAATAGGGTTTGGGATTAGTGGTTAAAACTAACATTAATTAGTAATTAATTCAACAAATCCGAACCGGGACGTAAAACTTATCCCAGCATTAACAATCACGTAACAAACTCATAAACAGCAAATAACAAGCTTCAATTGATTCCAGGGAAGTATAAGATCACGTAATTTTACGTATCAAAAACTGTAATATTACGCGGCGCATAAAATGCTATTATTATGCCATATAAAGCCTTTATGCTAAAGGTCCGTATAATTGACGCAAATAGTTATTAACAATAATTAACAAGCAGATATTGCCGGCATTAAATTTATTATTTAGGTTTATAACAACTATAAACTGATCTTATAAATAAGGGCGAAGCCTTAATGCGCTGCCCTTTTACATTTTAAAACAATCGTAATATATAGGAAAACTCGTACACAATAAAAACAATCACCAATACGGCATGAAATGCCCGATTGTTTACTTTTATAGCCACCATGCACAGCACAAAGTGAGTAACGTTACGGATGGGGTATTCAATGCCGTAATGATGCAGGTAGGTGTTGCCTTTGATCAGGGTATCAATAATATCAAGTAAATAGCTAAAACCCAATATGCCGAAGATCCATTTTCGGCGGGAGTAAAAATAATCTTCATAATCTTTATAATCATTCAGGTCATCGGGATATAGTAAAGCGCAAACACTATAGTATACTACGATGTAAATAATTACAAAAAGGTATTCGGCAAAAAGCCAGTGTTTAATATCGTGCAGATTATACTCCCACCACCAAAAATGGAGCAGTAAGATAAACAGGTAAAACGACCATAGGGAATGTACCCAATAGGGTTTACTGCGCCCAGGATGCTGAATTTGCTTGGCAGCTCCCCGGAGCAGGTGCGTAATACTCAAACCCAGTATAATACCAATGGCAGACTTGATATGGCTGAAAATATCCATAGGCAACTGTTATGGAGAATAATAAAACTAAAAATATAAATTTTTAGTCAGCATTTTAGCTCCAAAACATTTAGAATAGCTAATTACTAAAATATAGCCTCGGCTATGCGTTTGGTTGGCCCGGCGTTGCTCATGGTATAAAAATGCAATACGGGCACACCAAATTTCACCAGCTCTTTACATTGGTTTATCATCCACTCAATCCCCATATCTTTTACATCTTTTTCTGATTTACATCCGTGAATAGCATCACACAAATCCTCTGGCATATCAATATGAAAAGTTTTGGCTAAACCTGTTAATTGTTTTGAAGTGGTGATAGGTTTCAACCCTGGTATAATAGGTACCGTGATGCCGTTGGCCCGGCAATTGTTCACAAAATCAAAATATTTCTGATTATCAAAAAACATCTGGGTAACAATAAAGCTGGCACCCATATCTACCTTTTGTTTCAGGTATTTAAAGTCTGTTTTTAGGTTTGGGGCTTCAAAATGTTTTTCGGGATAACCGGCCACCCCAATACAGAAATTGGTTTTGGCGATATTATCATAATCTTCATGCAAATAAACACCATTGTTCATGTTCACTACCTGCTGTAGCAGATCGGTAGCATAAGCATGCCCGTTGGGAGTAGGCACAAACGATGAATCGCTGCTGCGGGCATCGCCACGCAATACCAGTACATTCTCGATACCCAAAAACTCCAACTCGATCAGGGCGTTCTCCGTTTCATCACGGGTAAAACCACCACAAAGCAAATGCGGAACGGTATCTACCTTATACCGGTTCATGATAGCCGCGCAGATGGCAATAGTGCCGGGGCGTTTGCGATAGCTTAATTTCTCCAACAAACCATTGGGGTGCTGCTTATAAATATAGTCCTCGCGCAGCGAGGTCACATCAATAAATGGCGGCTTAAACTCCATTAACGGATCAATAGCGTTATATATGCCCTGTATGCTTTGTCCCTTTAGTGGTGGAATTAGCTCAAAAGAGAAAAGTGTTTTGCCTGCTGCATTAGCTATATGTTCGGTTATTTTCATGGTTCGGGTTGCGGGGCTCGGGTTGCGTTTTTATCATTCCGTCATTGCGAGATTTTTATTCTTCCGTCATTGCGAGCGTAGCGTGGCAATCCCTAACTATACAAAGCGACTCTGCTTATTGGGGATTGCCACGCTACGCTCGCAATGACGTCTATTTGTGTTTATTTCTTCGCAATGACACGTGTGTTTTGTTTTTATTTAATTCAATAGTTAATATTCGGACTAAGCCAGCGTTCAACCGTTTCGAGATCCATGTTCTTACGGGTAGCATAATCCTCCACCTGATCTTTACTGATCTTACCCAGGCCAAAATACCTGGCCTGCGGATGCGCGAAGTAGAAGCCGCTTACCGATGCAGCCGGCATCATGGCCAAACTTTCGGTGAGATGCATGTGGGCGTTATCCTCAGCCTTGAGCAGATCAAACAAGGTGGTTTTCTCGGTATGATCCGGACAGGCCGGATAGCCCGGCGCCGGGCGGATACCTTGATATTCTTCCTTGATCAGGTCTTCGTTACTTAACTGTTCGCCTTTTGAATAGCCCCAGTGCTCTTTACGCACCAGCTCATGCATTTTTTCGGCAAAGGCTTCGGCCAAACGATCGGCCAATGCTTTGGCCATAATGCTGTTATAATCGTCATGGTCACGCTCAAATTCTTCTACCAGTTCATCGCAGCCCAAACCCGTTGTTACAGCAAAGCCCCCCATGTAATCGGGCACTCCACTTTCTTTCGGCGCAATAAAATCCGACAGGGCATAATATGGGTCACCTTTCATTTTTTCGGTTTGCTGCCGCAGGGTATGTATGCGGGTTAACAGTTGCGTTCGGCTTTCATCAGTGTATAATTCTATATCATCACCCACACTATTGGCTGGCCAAAATCCTATCACGCCACAGGCTTTTAACAGTTTCTGATCCACAATTCTTTTCAGTAATTCCTGTGCATCATCATAAAGCTTTTTAGCTTCATCGCCTATAAATTTATCGGCAAATATTTTGGGGTAACTGCCGCGGAGTTCCCAGGTATGGAAAAACGGTGTCCAGTCGATATAGGGCACCAACTCTTCCAGTGGGTACGATTCAAATACTTTGGTGCCGGTAAACGTTGGTTTTATAGCCACATCGCCATCCAGACTGATCTGGAATTTTGACTTACGGGCATCATCTATAGTCACAAAACGCTTGTCTGATTTTTTGTTCAGATGCGCTTCACGGGCCTTAGCATACTCGTCTTTTATACTTTGGATGTAAGCATCGCGGTTATCCTTACTCATTAAATTACTGCACATCGTCACGCTTCGCGATGCGTCGATTCCATGAATTACCGGACCGGAATAGTTCGGGTCGATCTTCACGGCAGCATGGATGCGCGATGTGGTTGCGCCGCCAACAATTAACGGAATAGTAAAGCCGTTTCGCTCCATTTCCTTGGCAAAATGCACCATTTCGTCAAGCGAAGGAGTGATCAGTCCGCTCAAGCCAATAATGTCCACATTCTGAGCTTTGGCTTCTTCAATAATTTTTTGCGCAGGCACCATCACGCCCAGGTCAATGATCTCGAAGTTATTACAGGCCAAAACTACACCTACTATATTTTTACCAATATCATGCACATCACCTTTCACGGTAGCCATTAATATTTTACCGGCATTGGCCCGGCTACCGCTTGAATCTTCACCGGCGGCAATAACCCTTTGTTTTTCGAGCTCGATAAAAGGCAGCAGATAGGCCACCGCCTTTTTCATTACCCGGGCCGATTTTACTACCTGTGGCAAAAACATTTTACCGGCTCCAAACAGGTCGCCCACGATGTTCATCCCGTCCATCAGCGGGCCTTCTATTACTTCCAGCGGTTTGCTGTATGCCAAACGGGCCTCTTCCACATCATCATCCAGGTATTCGATGATGCCTTTTACCAAGGCATGTGAAAGACGTTCCTGAACAGTACCTTTGCGCCATTCTTCGTCACGCACTACCTCTTTGCCTTTACTTTTGATGGTATCGGCATATTCTACCAGGCGTTCAGTGGCATCCTCACGGCGGTTCAGCAGCACATCTTCAACCAGCTCTAATAAGGTCTTATCAATTTCCTGGTACACTTCCAGCATACCGGCATTTACAATACCCATATCCATACCTGCACGGATGGCATGGTATAAAAATGCAGAGTGCATCGCCTCGCGCACTACATTATTGCCCCTGAACGAGAAGGAGATATTACTTACCCCACCACTTACTTTGGCATACGGCAGATTTTGTTTTATCCAGCGGGTAGCTTCAATAAAGTCGACGGCGTAGTTATTGTGCTCTTCCAGACCGGTGGCTACGGTTAATATATTGGGATCGAATATGATGTCCTGAGGAGGAAAACCAACTTCATTCACCAGGATATCATAAGAACGTTTACATATCTCGATACGGCGCTGCAGCGAATCGGCCTGACCGGTTTCGTCAAAAGCCATTACTACCGTAGCAGCTCCATAGCTTAATATTTTACGGGCATGTTCTTTGAACTTTTCTTCGCCTTCTTTCAGCGAGATGGAATTTACGATGCCCTTGCCCTGGATGCATTTTAATCCCGCTTCAATGACTGTCCATTTTGAGGAGTCGATCATGATGGGCAGTTTGGCAATATCCGGTTCAGAAGCTACCAGGTTCAGGAACTTCACCATCACTGCTTCCGAATCGATCATACCTTCATCCATGTTAATATCTATCACCTGGGCTCCTCCTTCTACCTGCTGTAGGGCTACGGCCAAAGCCGCTTCATAATCCTCGGCAAGGATCAGTTTCGAAAATTTGGGCGATCCGGTAATGTTGGTACGCTCACCCACGTTCACAAAAATGCTTTCGGGGGTGATGGTAACAGCTTCCAATCCGCTCAAGCGCAGGTTCGGATCGACCGTAGGAACTATCCTTGGCGAATATTTAGCGGCTTTTTCGGCAATACATTTAATGTGCTCAGGTGTAGTACCGCAACATCCACCCACAATGTTTACCAGGCCCGCTTTTATAAAATCATCCAGCTGATGAGCGGTTTCGTGCGCGGTTTCATCATATTGGCCAAACTCGTTAGGCAAACCCGCGTTAGGATAAGCTGATATAAATACATCGGCTTTTTCGGAAAGCTCGGCCAGGTGAGGCCGCATTTCTTTAGCACCCAAAGCACAGTTTAAACCTACCGAAAGCAGGTTAGCATGCCGTACCGAGTTCCAGAAAGCCTCCACAGTTTGACCCGACAGGGTACGCCCCGAAGCATCGGTAATAGTACCTGAGATCATAATAGGCAGATGTTTACCCGATTCATTTGCATACCTGTTGATAGCAAATAAAGCAGCCTTGGCGTTCAGGGTATCAAATATGGTTTCAACGAGCAACAGATCGCTGCCGCCATCAACCAGGCCACGTACCTGGTCATAATAAGCTTCGGCCAGGTCATCAAATGTTACAGCACGATATCCCGGATCATTTACATCTGGGGACAGCGATGCGGTACGGTTGGTTGGCCCAACAGCACCTGCCACAAAACGAGGTTTAGCCGGATTTTTGGCGGTATATTCTTCGGCAACTTCTCGGGCCAGGCGTGCACCTTCAAAACTCAGCTCATAAGCCAGCTCCTCCAGCTTATAATCGGCCAGGGAAATTATTTGCGTGCTGAAGGTATTCGTTTCAATAATATCGGCACCGGCATCCAGGTATTCGGCATGTATAGCCTTGATAATATCAGGGCGGGTGATGTTCAGCAGGTCGTTATTGCCCTGCAAGTCGGTCGTGTGATCTTTAAAACGCTCCCCACGAAAATCCTGCTCGGATAATTGGTACCGTTGTATCATGGTACCCATTGCCCCATCAATTACCAGTATGCGTTTCTCTAGTTCTTTTTTAATATCCATGTTGGTATCAAATAGCTAGTATCAAGTATCAAGGACCGAAAACCCGGCGCCTGATGGTAGTATAGCAGGAATAAAGGCAGAAACTGTCTTGCTACCTGATACTAGCTACTTGATACTAAAAAATACAGCTTATCTCGAAAAGTCGGGTATATGACTGACTTTCGCTTATCTTTCCCAACATGTTGTGTATTGTTGAGTAGAATGTAGCACCTTGTATGGTACAGGTTGCTAAGACATCGCAGGGTCTAATCCCTCCGCCTTTCTCTATAAGCAATGCAAAGGTGCACAATAAAGCTTTAATATGCAATAGTTTTACCTCCTCCAATGGTGTACTTTATACGTGTTTACAATTGCATGAATATTTAGCATGAGGTATAGAGGAGTTATGCTACTAAAATCCCGCCATTACGTGTCCGGGAAAACTTTTTAAACCTTAAATTTTAACATTTTTTAATCAAAAACGAAGTAAAAACGCTTGTTTTTTGATCACTTTAACAAAGTTTTAACGCTGTTTTAACACTTTTTAACAAAATTTTTGCCCGTTTTGGAAAGTTTAAAAAGTATTAAATGATTGACCATAAAAGAGCGAAATACCGAACGGTCGGTTTTGTGCTTATCTGGACTTTAACTAAACAGCCCGGTTCTTTTTGCAAAGAACCGGGCTGTTGTATAAAAATATGTTTTCTGGCTATTATCTTCTTCTGCCGAATAAGCGCAGGATCATCAGGAAAAGATTGATGAAATCCAGATATAAAGTTAAGCCACCCATCAATGCCATTTTTGAAGCCGATGCATCACCGTATTCCAAACCTGCGCCAATACGTTTTAGTTTCTGTACGTCATAAGCGGTTAAACCTACAAATACAGCTACACCTACGTAGCTAATGATATAATCTAAGCCACTGCTGTGCATAAACATATTCAATAAAGATGCTACGATAATACCAATCAGTCCCATCATCAGGATTGGGCCATATTTGGTCAAATCGGTATTTGTTGTATAACCGGCGATGGCCATTACACCAAATACTACCGATGTAGTGATAAACACACCTAAAACCGAGCCTGCCGTAAAAACCAACAGTATATAGCTTAAGCTAATACCCATTATTGCCGAAAAAGCAATAAACAAGAACGCTAAAACCCCGTAGGATAACCGGTTAAAGCCAAAAGAGATGATTAACACGAATGCAAGCGGTGCAAACATCGTAATAGTACCTAAACCTGTATTACGACCAGTGACAGGATCGATAAGCATATTAAGCAGGGCCTGATTCTGAGAAAATAAGAATGCACAGACTGCCGAAAGGCCCAATGCCACAAACATCCATAAAAACACATTGGCTATGAATTTACGTGATGCATCCGTTTCGTTTAATTGTATTACGTTTTTATAAACGTATTCAGGATCTTTAGTTTCCATTTTTTTATTAAAATAAATTAATATACGAATTTACGAATAAAATGTGAATATCGTGTGAAGGGGTTTGGGTAGGGTGATAGCATATGATTGACTGGCGTATACCCGCTCTTGGCCGCGGGAGGGCCTTTACTTTGTAGCCACAAAGTAACCAAAGGGCTTTCAGCAGATAGGCTTCTTTGCGCTCAGGGCTTTTGCCCGGCAAACAAGGCAGAACCACGGGCTGCAATTATTTTGCCCTATTTCATTCGCTCGTTTCCCTGCGCTTCAGCAAAAACTAGCTATGCCCCAGCAACCGCACAGTCCACCATTGTTCTGCCCGCTTTCGCCCGAAGCTTATCTGCTGACGGGGAAGGAAAAGGTTGTTTTAATCAATAATTCAATAACTCAGTAATTCAATAATTAAAAAGGCCTATCTGCTGACGGGGAAGAAGACACGGCTGGGTTATGCATTTCTTATAAATATTCCCTCGTTTTCAAATAATCCTGATTTTTTTTTTAAAAAAATCTAAAAAGCTGTATATCAGAAATAAAAACTTCAACATACTACCAATTAACAGGCCATTTAAGTCATAAAACGATCGTTTTTAGCCCTTTTGGACTCATCATTTTAAGACGAAAACATAATAATTTATCTTATAGATGTAACCCACAATGTTTTTATGCTGCGAGCAAAGCTTTCAACCAGCTATCATCCGGCTATAAACGACATTGGAATTATTTGACTTTTGATAAAACCCGCCAAAACATAATATATCGGTATGAAGACAATTATAGATTTATCTACAGCAATAATAGGACTGACAACTGCGCTGATCGGCTTGTTTATCGCCTTCAGGAATATTAACCAATCACGTCAAAACCATAAAACAATGACAGAAAAAACAACTTTGATCATTGCTATAGGAGCAGTGTTCGCCATGGTCATATTTGCCATATGTTACATAAGTAAAAGGCCATGAAAAATATCATTGAGTCAACAGGCCATTGCCATCCTTTTTACCCCTTGTTTTCCAGCTCTTTACTTTTCTTCAGCAGCTCCGGGTTTTGGGCGGGTAGTTCTTTTACGTGCCGCTCTACCTCGGTTTGCTGTACATGTACGGCGTACTCCGCTGGCTCAATATGGCTGCCGCTGGCTTCGGCATAAACCTGGGTAAACTCCGCGCCGATGTATAGTATGGCCGATGTATAATAGATCCACACCAGGATAACGATGAGCGAGCCCGCAGCGCCATATACCGATCCCTGCGCCGTATATTGAATATACAAACCGATGAGATACTGCCCCAGCATAAACAGCAAGGCTGTAAAAAACGCGCCGCTACGCACATCCTTCCATTTGATCTTCACATCGGGCAAAAACTTAAATATGATGCCAAACAAAATGGAGATCACCATTAACGTTACGCCCAGGTTAATACCTTGTACCAATAATTTAGTAAACTTTAAGGCAGGCAAAAGCTCCTCTATTTTGGATCCTACAGCGTCTATAATAAAATTAACCAGCAACGATGCCAGCAGCAAAAAACCTAAACTAATGATCAATGAAAATGACACAAAACGGTTCCGGAGCAGTTTGATCCAGCCGCTTTTGGGCTTTGCCTTTACTCTCCAGATGATGTTTAGCGAGTCTTGTATCTCTACAAATATGCTGCTTGCACCTACCAATAAGGTAACAATACCTATAGCAAAACCAAAGCCACTCTTCCCGTTTAATTTAAGGCTGGCTACCGTACTGTGAATCTGGTTGGCTGCATCGGCACCAACATAGGTACCTATTTGCTGATATAGTGTATCTGTTTTGGCAATAGGAATTAAACCAACTACTGCGATAAGCAAAAAGAGCAGGGGCGCGATGGAAAAAATGGTGTAATAAGCCAATGACGCGCTTAGTTTTAAGCCATTATCGTTGATGAAGCCACTAAAAGTAGCTACCAGTATTTTCCACAATCGTTTTAAACGTTCTTTACCAAAAAGTTTCATTTGCGCCTATTTAATTGATGCATCGAACCAAAGCGTAGCAATTTTAATGCCTTCTTTGGGACTTTGAGATTTGGAGACTTTTAGATTTGGGGACTTTGGAACAAGGATTTGGAGAGCAAGGAATAAGGACAGGGAAAATCTTTTCCTATTCCGGCTCTTTGTTCCAAAAATCCAAAAGTTCTTGCTTCATAAATCCTTACCCCAAAAATCCTATAGTCCCGAAAACGGAACATCCAACAATTCATAACCGGCCCAGCCGTTAAAATCATAATGCCACCACTCCGTTTTCAATACGGTAAAGCCATGGGCCTGCATTATTGTTTTTAATAATTCGCGATTCTCCAGCTGTTTTTTGCTGAGGGTGGGATAATTGGCCGCGGCCTTTTTGCTAAAGCTGTCAAACGGGGTAGGCATATCCAGCTCCTTTCCTGTTTTCAGGTCAATCAAACTCAAATCCACAGCACAACCCCTGTTATGTTTGGATCCCCTGCGCGGGTTGGCCACAAAATTGGTGTCCGGGGTCATTTCATAAAATTTAACCGTAACCGAATAGGGGCGATAAGCATCATAAATTTTAAGACCGAGGCCACGGGTTTGCAGATCGGTTTCTACCAGTTGTAATGCTTTTACCACAGGCAGGCGAGCATAGGCTTTTGCCTGCTGATACATACGCCTGTGCATAAAATTATTGGTGGTAGCGTAACGAATGTCCAGCGCTATCTGCGGGATGTACCGCCTGATCTCGACCAGCTGTTTATCGGGATTGGTTTTTACTTGTTTTTTGTACCACGCAGGGCCGCTTATTTTGGTGCTATCAATGTACTTATAATGCTGCGCGCTGGCATTTATACCAGTTAAAACAAAAATCAGTACTATGATAAAACGATGCATAGGATAGGGTTTACCGGTGCGATACGATAAGCAGATCCAGATCTTTACAAGGGATAGTAAAACGCTCGCCAATATGTTTATTGGTGAGGTGCCCATGATAAATATATACTGCGTTACGCACGCCCGATTTTTGCCATATCACGTTTTTAATACCGCCCTGGTCACCGATATCCAGCAGTATAGGCGCGAATATATTGGTAAGGGCGTAAGTGGCGGTACGGGCCACTCGCGAGGCTATATTGGGTACACAATAATGGATAACATCGTGCTTACGGAACACTGGATGGGTGTGGTTGGTAACCTCGGAGGTTTCGAAACAACCGCCCTGATCGATACTCACATCAATGATCACCGAGTCGCGCTTCATGCGGCTTACCGTAGCTTCAGAAATAATACACGGACTGCGCCCGTCTTCGGCCCGCATGGCGCCAATGGCTACATCACAGGTGGTAATGGCTTTTTCGAGCACGATAGGCTGCACTACCGAGGTAAAAACCCGGCTGCCAATGTTATTTTGCAGGCGGCGCAGTTTATATATCGATGGATCAAAAACTTTCACCTCGGCACCCAGAGATATAGCTGTACGGGCAGCATATTCGCCAACGGTGCCAGCACCCAGTATCACAATTTCGGTAGGGGGTACGCCAGTAATACCGCCCAGCATCAGGCCTTTGCCGTCAAATACATTACTCAAATACTCGGCCGCTATCAATATAGATGTGGCGCCTACAATTTCGCTCATGGCGCGTACCACGCTCAGGGTATTGCCCTCATCGCGCAGATGTTCAAAACTCAGCGCCGTGATTTTTTTGGCCATCATGGCATGCAGGCACTCAGCCTTCAGGGTAGCCAGCTGCAAGGCCGATATCAGTATTTGTCCGGGCTTCATGAGCTCAATTTCGGCCATTACCGGCGGAGCTATTTTAATGATGATATCGGCATCATGATAAACAGATTTGGTATCATAAACAATACGCGCACCCTGTTCGCTGTAATCTTTATCAGAAAAATTGGCTGCCTGCCCGGCATTGCTTTCTAAAATAACATCGTGCCCGTTATTAACCAATAAAGCAACCGAAAGCGGGGTTAAGGGAATACGGTTTTCCTGGAAAGATACCTCTTTTGGAATGCCGATGTATAACTTGTTCTTTTTGCTCTTAACCTCCAGCATCGACTCCTGAGGCTGCATCATTGCCTGTTTGGCAACGTCAGAAAACCCACTGTATATCCCTGAACTCATGATGTTTTAATTGTGGCTGATGAAGATAAAAATAATTATTGAATTACTGATTTGGATTAATTATTGAATTACTGATTTATTGAATTAGTGATTTTTCATATCGCAGAAGTTTTCTAAAAAACGAAAAAAAAACGTCATTGCGAGGAGGAACGACGTGGACAACCGACTGAAAGGAGCTCATTAATCCCGATAAAAACAATAACACATTAATAATCCCCGATTTACAGAGTCGCTCTGTATAGTTTGGGATTGCCACGCTATCGCTCGCAATGACGATCGTTTTAGTTATTTGCACATCTACACATTCGCTCATACATTTTCCATATTAACCTCTCGCAAACCATTATTTACGGCTTTTATACTGATGCGGGTATAATGATCTGGCAGCAGATCGGGTATCTTTTCGGGCCATTCAATAAAGCAGTAAGCACCGGCATAAAAGTATTCTTCATAACCCATATCCAGCGCTTCTGTTTGATCTTTAAGCCGGTAAAAATCAAAATGGTAAATTTTATCTTCCGGTCTTTGATATTCGTTCACAATAGCAAACGTTGGGCTGGTGACCGTATCTTCAGTGCCTAAAAAACTGCACAGGCTTTTGATCAATGTGGTTTTGCCGGCTCCCATATCACCATAAAAAAGAAATATCCGGTTATTGCCCGCATGGGCTATGATGGCTTCGGCGACGGCAGGCAGATCTGCCAGTGATTGTACAGTTATTAACACGCTAATTGACTATTTTAAAATGTTTGTCATCCTGAGGAACGAAGGATCTATTCTTCTCATTGCCTATTGTATAATAGATGCTTCACTACGTTCAGCATGACAAAAGGGGGTTTTCTTCTCCAAAAATACCTAAATACTTTGACCTTATAAATCACCACTTACTAAATATTATCATCCAGCGCCTTTAAAAACTTTTCGGGCACTTCAATGTGTGGTATATGGCCGCAGTTATCAAATTCAATGAGCTTACAGCCGGGAATCTTTTTAGCTGTTTCGGGGCCCAGTATTTTATATTGCCCGTGTTTTGCTTTTTCGGCATCGGTTAACAGGCCTTTGCCTACAATGGTTTTGTCTTCTTTACCGGTAAACAATACGGTGGGTACTTTGATCAACCCAAACTCATAGCAAACCGGCTGCTCGTAAATCATTTCAAAAGTAAGCGCGGCAACTTTAGCATATCGCGGAAAGTCGGCGCTTTTGCTTACGCCCGAGCCTATTTTCACCAGGTAATCATACCCCGGTTTCCAGCTGGTAAAGTACGATGTCTGGTAATATTTCTTTACAGATTCAAACGTGGTTTTCAACTCCGTTTTATAATCATCTTCGGCGCTTTGGTAGGGTACAAAGGTTCGGTAATCTTCCAGACCAATGGGATCTTCCAATAAAAGCTTTTCCACCCGGTCGGGATACATGAGTGTAAAGCGGGTAGCCAGCATACCACCCATGGAGTGGCCCAGGATGGTTACTTTCTGCACACCCAAAGTATCGAGCAGGTTTTTATTAAAGCGGGCCAACTGGTGAAAGCTGTAATGGATAATAGCTTTTGACGATTTGCCGAAGCCGATTTGATCGGGCACTATGACGCGATAGCCTTTGGCGGTAAGGGCCTGGATCACGTTTGTCCAGTAATAACCACCGAAGTTTTTACCGTGAAACAATACCACGGTTTTGCCATTAGCATTGTCCGGTTTCACATCCATGTAGGCCATCCGGATATCCTGCCCTTCTACCTTGATAGGCATAAAACTTACCGGGTAGGGATATTTTACATTTTCGAGCGTGATGGAAAGGGTATCCGACTGTGCATATACAGCGGCGGACAGGGTAAGTATAGTGAATAGCAGTATGATTTTTAAACGCATGATGTTAATACGGGCGAGGGTTATAAATGTTTAAAGGATTGGGTCAGGAAAAAGTCATTATGAGTATGGGGAGCGTTGTTGCAGAGCGCTCAATTGCCGCTAAGGGCTATTCCTTGGGTAGAAAGAAAAAAGCAAATAAAACTTAGTTAACAAGCAGCCCCAAGATCCCTTTCAGGAGACCCTTAGGGGACGAAAAATTATGATGTAAAAGGCAAGGCGCATATCGACTCACCTTTGGTTTTAAGATAGTTCTATTTAGTACTAGTTGTTATTGTTGAAATGGGGGGTGCAGGGGGGGGTTAAGAACTAAAT
>NZ_JABGNA010000005.1 GCF_013149275.1 Mucilaginibacter sp. SG564 | reverse complement strand
GTAAGAAACAAAATCATACACCGAATCTTTGCTGTCATTAAAAACCAAATACCTTATCAAAATCATTTGCTTTTATCATAGAAATCGCAATGACGCATGGAAAGAAAGGGCCAGCGCCCTCTCAATTATTTTCCTATCTGCTTAATTACCGCGATGATATCCTCTTCGCCGTGCTTGGCTTCGGCTTCCTGGAAAGTTTGGTATGCTATTTTAGACAGGGGAGAGTTCAGGCCTTCCGCTTTGGCCAGGCGCAGATCTTTAGCGATATGCTTTAGCGCGAAGGCGGCTTTGTAATTATCATTTAAAATGGCATCGCCCTTGATTTTGGTAAAAATATTTCCCAGCGCGCTGTTATTGATAATGGACAGCATATCCCCGGTTTTAATGCCTTTTTCCTGTGCGAAAAGAACGGTTTCGGCCAATCCCTGCGCGTGGAAGCTCAATAAGGTATTGATGGCCAGTTTAGCGCTATTACCCGCGCCGGTTTCACCAACCAGCAGGGCGAGTTTACCCAGTTTTTCCAATAAGGGCTGCGCTTTTTTAAATGTTGCTTCTTTACCACCTACCATGATCACCAGGGCGGCATCTTCGGCTTGTTTTACACTGCCAGATACAGGCGCGTCAAGATAGTCGTTGCCCTGTTCATGGCATAAAGCGGCCATTTCTTTACTGATAGCCGGCGATACGGTGCTCATATTAATGATGATCTTACCTTTGGCCTTAGCGCTCAGCAAACCCTCTTTTCCATTAAATATATCGCCAATGGCTTCATCATTGGACACCATAATAAAGATCACATCGGTTTGTTGTATCAGCTCTCCTGGTGATGAGGTAACGGCCGCATCCATGGCTTTTAGCGGCGATTCTTTTTCTTTACTGCGGTTATAAACGGTTACCGGGTAGCCGGCTTTGATCAGTTGCAGCGACATGGGGATACCCATATTGCCCAGACCGATCCATCCTATTTTTGTTTTACTCATGGTATATGTTGATTTAAAAATATGGTGCAAAGTTTCGTAAACAAAACGGATAGAATGTTCACCAAATTGGTAAAATCTTCTTTACGTAACGTCATTTTTTTAACAGGCAATCATTATGCCGGGAATTGAATGCCTGATAAACGCGCGTAAATAGGAAAAACTTAAAACTCCACATCTAAATCTAATTCGGGGTTTGAGGAATTTTCGTCAACCTTTATTCCATATGTTAATAACAGGCTGAAGTCATTGACATTAAAAGTGAAAGAGCTCACGTTTTTTATCAGCGGAAAATTAAAACTAAACCCGTGACAGGTAAATTCTACCTCAATATCTTTAGTCTTTTTTAATTTGAAATCTAAATAACGTATAACGCCACTTATGCTATCCTGCATTTTCAAACTATAGCTATCAGGCTTGATTAAGTCATACGTATATTTCATTCGTCCATCTAAATTGGATTCAATAGATGTCAATATAGCTTTAGCTTTGCTAAATGTCATTGTTGGTTAAAATAAAAAAAGCCACCTGTTAAGGTGGCTTAAATGTATAAAAGTTATCTTAAATCGACGCTGCTTGGTTTTACAAACCGAAAGCCTGTTTTACTTTGTCAACGTAATCCAGTTTTTCCCAGGTAAACAGTTCTACTTCGCGTTTCAGTTCGCTGCCGTCATGAGCAATGAATGATTTGGTTACCACTTCGCTTGGTTTACCGAAATGACCGTAAGCCGCGGTTTCGCTGTATATAGGGTTGCGGAGTTTAAAGCGGGTTTCAATAGCGTACGGGGTCATGTTAAATACTTCCTCTACTTTTTTTGCTATTTCACCATCGTGCAGGTTTACTTTGGCTGTGCCGTAGGTGTTTACATAAATACCCATCGGTTGGGCCACACCAATAGCGTATGATACCTGCACCAGTACTTCGTCGCAAACACCGGCAGCTACCAGGTTTTTGGCGATGTGACGGGTTGCATAAGCCGCGGAACGATCTACTTTCGACGGATCTTTGCCAGAGAAAGCACCACCGCCGTGTGCTCCTTTACCGCCGTAGGTATCTACAATGATCTTACGACCGGTTAAGCCGGTATCGCCATGTGGCCCTCCGATAACGAATTTACCGGTTGGGTTGATGTGATATTTGATCTGATCGTTAAAGAAGTGAGCGTATTTTGGATATTTGGCTTTAACCCGAGGGATCAGGATGCTGATGATATCCTGTTTAATTTTGGCCAGCATGGCTTTTTCCTCATCAAAATCGTCATGTTGTGTTGATATCACAATGGCATCGATGCGTTGTGGCTTATTGTCGTCGCTGTACTCCAAGGTAACCTGCGATTTTGCGTCTGGGCGCAGATATTTGATCTCGTTGTTTTCGCGGCGGATGGCTGCCAGCTCAATTAAAAGGGCGTGGGCAATATCCAGTGCCAGGGGCATGTAGTTATCAGTTTCAACAGTGGCATAACCAAACATCATACCCTGGTCGCCGGCGCCTTGTTCTTCTTTAGCCTGACGGTCGACACCCTGGTTAATATCCGGCGATTGCTCATGAATGGCCGATAGTACACCGCAAGAGCTGCCATCAAACATATATTCGCCTTTGGTGTAACCAATTTTATTGATCACCTCGCGGGCAATTTTTTGTACGTCTAAATAAGCTTTTGATTTTACCTCGCCGGCTAAAATTACCTGTCCGGTGGTTACCAGTGTTTCACAGGCAACTTTTGAATTTTCGTCGAACGCCAAAAAATGATCGATGAGGGCGTCTGATATTTGGTCTGCAACTTTATCCGGATGTCCTTCTGATACGGATTCAGAGGTAAATAAGTATGGCATATAAGTTTGATAAAAAATTAATTAAAAAAACCGAAAGGAGTAAGTTTTAACGGATCGAGGTAAAAAGAAGCGTTGGTTTTAGCACTTTTTTACGTGGTTGCAATCCAGCCTTGTGTTATAAAGGCAATTAAATCAGTCCACTTTCGGGTGGCAAAAATAAAACAAATTTCACAAAGCCGAAAATACATTTACTTTTGGGGGCTGAAATAATACAGATAATTGAAACGTAAAGCGTTATTTATAATAAACCCCATATCGGGAGGGAAGAAGAAGGACGGGGTGCCCGATCTTATTGATCAGAATATTGATAAGGCGGTGTTTGACGCGACCATTGTTTTTAGCGATGGCGTATCGCACGCGCGGATCATCGCGCTGGAGGCCGTAGGCAAATATGATATTATTGTGGCTGTTGGCGGCGATGGTACGGTAAATGAAATAGCATCGGCCATAGTAGGGAGTGATACAGCCCTGGGTATTGTGCCTTACGGATCGGGTAACGGGCTGGCCCGCTTTTTAGGCGTGCCCATGAGCCCCAACCAGGCCATACAGGCATTGGTAAAAGGCAATGCGGAAACCATTGATTCTGGAACGGTGAACGGGCAGCCGTTTTTTAATATGGCAGGTATGGGTTTCGACGCCCACATCAGCGAAGTGTTTTCGCACGGCAAAAAGCGGGGTTTTATATCCTATATCAAATCATCCATAGAAGAAATATCCCGCTATGGCGAACAGCAATATCATATTGAGATTGATGGTAAGGTTTATGAGCGTAACGCGTTTATGCTAAGCATTGCCAATTCATCGCAATATGGTAACAACGCGCACATCTCTCCCAAGGCATCCGTGCAGGATGGTTTGCTTGATGTTTGCCTCATACGCAAGTTCCCGTTGTGGCGCTTTCCGGAAATGGGTATCCGGATGCTCACCAAAACATCAGAGAGTACCAGTTATGTTGAAATTATACGCGGTAAACAAATTAATGTAACCCGCCAAACCGAAGGACCTATACATCTTGACGGTGAGCCGCAAGTAATGGGTACCGCTATACATATTAATATAGTGCCCAATTCGTTAAAAGTTATTGTGGGCCCAACGTATAAAAAGAATTAAGTAAAAGAGCGAGAGCGAGTGTGTGGTGCGGGTGTCTGATTTAGGGAATTCTGTTTTGGCAACACGCTTCTCGCTCCCGCTTCAAAACTAATGTTATGGCTAAGAAAAATTTCACCGGGGTAGTATATTCAACCGATCCTGATTTTGAGTACCAGGAAAATGGTGGGCAATCTGCGCAAACACTACCACCGCAGCAGCAAAACCTTAAAATTTATCTCGACCGTAAGGGGGGCAGCAAGCTGGTTACCCGGCTTTCGGGCTTTATCGGCACCGATGCTGATCTGGAACTGATCGGCAAAAAATTGAAAACTAAATGCGGTGTTGGTGGTTCGGTAAAGGATGCCGAAATACTTATACAGGGCGATTTCAGGGATAAGATCCTGACTTTGCTGCAAACCGATGGATATAAGGCTAAAAAGGCGGGCGGGTAATAAATAACAAAACGTACAATGTACACTAAAATAAAAAAAAATATTTAGCGTTATACTACTCCCGGCCCGCTATAAAACGGCTTTAAAACTAATATTGTAACATATTAGTAACACAATTTTTATCAGTTAATGCTTGATAATCTAAAAAAAAATGGTTTTCATTGCAAATAATTGTCGTGGCAACACACAATATTTAAGCATTGTTACGTTAATAATGACCAATTAGGGACAAAATGTAATTCGGTATTAAAAAATTGTAAAGAATAACATAAAAGATTTTTTTATTTCATTAAAATTCTATTTTTGTTATTCGCTAATTCAAAAGCACATTTAACAAACTTATAATATAAACAAAAACTAAAACTAAAATTTAAAAGTAATGGCAAACGCACCAACAAAACCAACTACTCCTGTTAACAAAGAAAGCTCAAGTGCATCTGGCTTGTTTGCATCCTTAACTATTCCAATCTGTCTGATTGTTACTACTCTTATTTTCATATTCGTTCTGGGCGATCCAAGCCACTTCAAAGGTGGTGATGTTAATGGTTACCCAACAGACCCATTTGGACAGGTTCACAGTGGTGGTGTAATCGTACCGGTGATCATGGCATTTTTGTTAATGGTTATCGTTTTCTCAATTGAGCGTTTCGTAGTTATCGGCAAAGCTTCAGGTACTGGCAGTGTAGATGCTTTTGTTAGAAAGATCCAGTCACAACTGAATGCTGGTAACATTTCTGGCGCATCAGCAGAGTGCGACAAACAAAAAGGTTCTGTAGCAAACGTTATCAAATCGGCACTGAAAAAATATGCTGAAATGGAAGCTGAACCAAATCTTGACGTTGACCAAAAAGTATTAGCTATTCAGAAAGATATTGAAGAAGCAACTGCGTTGGAAATGCCAATGTTAGAGCAAAACTTAACTATCATCGCTACTTTGGTATCTATCGGTACATTAACCGGTCTGTTAGGTACGGTTGTGGGTATGATCAAGGCCTTCGGTTCATTAGCGGTATCAGGTGTACCAAACCAGATCGAACTATCTGCTCACATTTCTGAAGCGTTGATCAACACTGCATTCGGTATCAGTACTTCTGCTGTATCTATCGTAATGTACAACGTATTTACATCAAAAATTGATAAATTAACTTACGCCATTGACGAAGCAGGTTTCAGCATAGTACAAACATTTGCTGCTTCACACAAAAATGCCAACAGATAATAAATATATAGGTTAATTAGCTTTCGTCCCCCCGTTTGTCCTATATGTAATCAGGAATAATGCGTGGATGTATTAATAATTATTGTAAACTATATATTTTAAAAAAAATCAAATATGGCAAGGATAAAAGTTCCAAGAAAGAGTACAGCGATTGACATGACCGCTATGTGCGACGTGGCGTTCCTGCTGCTAACTTTCTTTATCATGACCGCGAAGGTCCGTACCGAGGACCCGGTTCCTATCGATATTCCAAAATCATCGATACAGCAGCCGATCCCGGAATCAGACTTCGCTACTATTTCTGTAGGTTCACAGAAAGCATTTTTTGGAATGGAGGGTGTAGATCTGCGCAAGCAAACCTTAATTCAAATGGGCGAAATTTATAAAACAACATTTACGCCAGATGAGTTGAACAGGTTTTCTACACTTACATCAGTAGGTGTTCCATTTGCTCAGCTGCATCAGTTTATTGCTTTATCAGCTGATGACCAGAAAAAACTTAACAAACCAGGTATCCCACGTGATTCGGTAAGTAACGAATTGTTTAACTGGATACGTGAGGCCCGTAAAGCTACCGTGGCATTGCATAACGTGCAACTGCGTATAGCTATTAAAGGCGACAGCAAGGAAGAGTACCCGGTTATTAAAGATGTTATAGGCATTTTGCAAAAGCAAAAAGTGAACAAGTTTAGTTTAATAACAAGCTTAGGTGGCGGCGGCGCTGCTCCTAAAAAATAAAAGATCATGGCAGAATTAGACACCTCCGGGGGAGGCAAACACAAAGACGGGAAGGTTCGCAGTAAGAAGCAATCCACCCGTGTAGATTTGACAGCGATGGTTGACTTGGCCTTCTTGTTGATCACTTTCTTTATCATGACCACAACATTGGCCAAGCCAAAAGCTATGGACCTTGCAATGCCTGATAAGGACGAAAAAACCAAGGATCAATTAGCTATTGCTGCTTCACGCTCATTAACCTTGTTATTGGGCAGCAATGATAAGCTGGAATGGTACTTGGGTGAGCCCGGAAAATCGGCACCAACCATTGATAATTACAGCAAAGACGGTTTGCGTAAAACCCTTATTGAAAAAAGTAAAGAGGTTTTAGAAAAAACAGGTAAAACCATGTTTGTTGTAATTAAACCAAGTGATAAATCAACTTACAAAAACGTAGTTGCCGCTCTTGATGAGATGAATATTACCAATATATCCAGTTATGGTATAGTTGATATTTCACCAGTTGAGATCGAGTTACTCAAGAAAGATGGTTTATACTAATAATAAATTAATTTAAAATAACGTTACATTAACCCATTAAATCTTAAAAGATGTTTGGATCGAAATTAGATATATTGGATCAGAAATGGATCGACGTTGTTTTTAGTAGCAGAAATAAGGCCTACGGGGCTTACGAGCTGAGAAGAGATAACTCCAAAAATACAAGCAAATCGCTTATTATAGCCATTATTGTGTTTGTATTTGTTGTTGCTTTGCCTACTATTATCAACAGGATTCAGGGACTTATCCCTAAAGCTGATCAAAAAGTGAAGATAACAGACGTTGTGCTGTTACCTCCACCACCTGTGGATCAAACCAAAAAACCACCTCCGCCGCCACCTGAACCACCAAAACCAAAGGTTGACCAGGTACGTTTCCCTCCTCCGGTTGTAAAACCAGATAACGAGGTTAAGGAGAAAGATCCACCAACTGTAAAAGAATTGGCGGTTGCTGACCCGGGTCAGAAAGATCAGAAAGGTGACCCAAATGCCGACATTAGAATTGATGAGCCGGTGGGTAACTCGGATGTTAAGCAAGTGGTAGAAGCCGATCCTAACCAGATCTTTACCTCGGTAGAGCAGGTTCCTGAATTCCCGGGAGGTTTGGAAAAATTTGGTAGCTATTTGGGTAAAAGTATCCGCTACCCTGCAGTTGCCCGTGAAAACGGAACTCAAGGTAGGGTAATTTGTACCTTCGTTGTGGAAAAAGACGGTTCGTTAACAGACATTAAAGTTACCAGAGGTATTGGTAGCGGTTGCGACGAAGAAGCCGTTCGTGTATTGAAAAACTCTCCACACTGGAAACCTGGTATCCAGAATGGTCGTCCGGTACGTGTACAATATAGTGTGCCTATCAGCTTTACGTTAGCCAGCGAATAATGCCATTTAATATTAATAAAGAACAAAAATCGCCCAAAAGGCGGTTTTTGTTTATTTTAGGCGCAGTCACCTTTGTCTGTTTTATTGTTTTGGGCTTGATGATCATGTTTTGGGATCAGCTGCCTTTACAGTTACCGCGATACCAGCGCATGCTCTTTGGAGCCTTTGTTATTGCCTATTCCATTCTGCGGTTTTCGAGGTTGTTTAAGAAGGATCAGTATGAAAATTAATATTAACGGTAAGCTTTTATTTTTCGCATTGTTTTTGATAGCAGGCTTACAGGCTTGTAAACAAAAAACCTCAAAATTTGCTGGTGATAATAATGTTAAAGCAGGTACAGCAACATTTGTAGCCGATGCTTCTTTTTCGCCTATTTTAGACCAGGAGCTGTATATTTTTTTAAATGCAAATCCCAATGCCAAAATCAATGTTTTGTATAAAACAGAGAATGAGGCCGTAAATAACCTGCTCAACGATAGTGTTCGTGTAGCCATCCTGTCGCGTGAGCTTACCGCCGATGAGCGTGCTGTGCTCACGAAAAGAACACTGGCTATTGAAACATTACGTTTTGCCATTGACGCCGTTGCGCTTATTGTAAACAAGGCTTCTAATGATACGACCATTACTGTAGGGCAATTAAAAAAAATGCTCACCGGACAGGCCGATTTAAACAGAACTATTGTTTTTGATAACCCAAATTCGAGTTTGGTAAGATATTTGAAGGACTTTAGCGGAAGCAAAGGATTTACACAAAAAAATATTTACGCCCTTAAATCAAATAAAGAGGTTTTAAAATATGTAAGCGAGCATCCCGATGCATTAGGTATAACCGGTTTTAGCTGGTTGAATGATCCGGATAAAGATTATGCGGGATACGTAGATAACGTTAAAATAGTAGGTGTCAGGGATGAGTCAAATAAACAATACCCGGACACTTATTTTAAACCCTCGCAGGAGTCGCTTGTCTTAAAACAGTACCCTTTAAGCAGAGGGCTTTATATAATCAATTGTACCAGCAAGGTAGGCTTGGCCATGGGGTTTGCCAACTTTTTAGGCAGCCAGGTAGGCCAGCGTATCATACTAAAATCGGGCCTGTTGCCCGATTCTATACCAACGAGAGAGATTAGTATAAAAAATAAATTTTAATTAAAGATGAAAATGATCAGTAAAATAGCTACGGCATCATTAGGACTGTTATTAGGGGGTTCATCAGTTTTTGCGCAAAGTCTAGCCGACGCCAAAAAAGCTATTGACGCCGAACAGTATCAGAAAGCTAAATCGATGCTTAAAAACCTTACGGTAACACAAGCCGATAAGGATGAGAACTTTTTTTACCTGGGTTGGGTATATATTAAACAAGATTATGCTGACTCGGCAAAAACGGTTTTTAACAAAGGTATTGCCGTAAATTCTAAATCGGCTTTAAACTATGCCGGTTTAGGCGCTGTTGCCCGTTTAGATAAAGATAACGCCGGAGCAACCAACAACTTTAACCAGGCTATCACATTGGCGGGTAAAAGCTCAAAACCATATCAATACGTAGGCGAGGCTTATTTATTGGTTCCGGCCGGCGGTAAAGTGGCGGCTGCCGATGCTAATGCTGCTATTGCGGTTTTACAAAAAGGTAAGGTAGTAAACCCTAAAGATGCCGACTTGTTGATCACTTTGGGTAATGCCTACCGCTCACAGTTAAAGAGCAACGAAGCTTATCAGGCTTATTCTGATGCAGCAACCATCGATCCTAAAAACCCGGCTGCAAAAGTAGCTACCGGTGTTTTATGGCAGTTTGCCAATAACTTTGAAGATTCTGAAAAACAATTTCAGGATGCCTTAACTATCGACCCTAACTACGGGCCGGCTTACCGCGAATGGGCCGAAACAGACCTGCGTTGGGCCAATACAGACCCGAAAATGGCATCTGCCAAAATCAAAGAGGCTGCCGATCATTACAAAAAATATATCAGCCTGACCGATCAGTCTGTAGAATCACAAATGCACTATGCCGACTTCTTATTGATGTCTGGTAATTACAAAGACTTGCAACAAGTATCTACAGATCTTTCCAAATCAGCAAACAGCAATGCAAGGGCATACCGTTACCAGGCTTATGCAGCTTATGAGAACAAAGATTATCCAGCTGCTTTAAGCGCTATGAACACCTGGTTCCAGAAGGCTGAGCCAAAACGTATCCTGCCACGTGATTATTTATACCTTGGCCGTATACAAATAGCATCGAATCAGGATTCTTTAGGTATCAATACCTTAAGGAAAGCATTAACATTAGATACAACTCAGGCTGATGTTTATGGTGAGATTGCTAAAAGCCTTTATAATCAAAAGAAATATGCCGAAGCTGGTGATGCTTACAAGGCATTTATTTCTAAATCGCGTACAGCTACGTTGAATGATTATTTAAAAGAAGGTGTAAGTTATTACAATGCATTTAAATTGCAGTATTATAGTACTGCTACTCCAAAGCCGGTAGCTGATACTATGTTGCTTATAAAAGCCGACACTGCGTTTAGTTATATACAACATAAAGCAGCGGCTCCACTTGCAGCGGTAGCACTTTACCAGGCCAGGGCTAATGATTTAAGAGAGCCAAGCAGAAATACAACTAATGGATATGCTAAACCGTATTACGAGCAATACATAGCTTTATTAACAGCTAAACAACCTGTTGCTGATACGGATAAACCATATCTGGCAGAAGCTTACTCTTACTTAGGTGCTTATTATGAGTTTAAAGCAAAGGATGACGCCAAAGCAACCGAGAATTACACTAAAGCCCGGGAGGCAGATCCAACTAATAAACAAGCTGCTGCTTTCTTTGCCCGCAAAGGCGGTGCTGGTAAAAGCAAATAAGGTTTTATAACGGCAGGTATAAAGGCTTATCCTTTATACCTATTGCCTAAAAATAAAAAAGGCCTCTTCAAAAAGAGGCCTTTTTTATTATGGTTGCATTAGTATATTTGCAGCATGGAATTACACAGTACACCAGTTAATTATTTACCCATCATATTTCAGATGTTGGTGGCTATAGGCTTTGTGGTAACAACCATGTTTGTAACACATAAAATTGGTCCTAAACGTAAAACTAAGGATAAACTGACCCCCTTTGAGTCGGGCATCGAGGTAGTGGGTAACGCCCGTACCCCTATATCCATCAAATATTTCCTGGTAGCCATATTGTTTGTGCTGTTTGATGTGGAGGTAATATTTATGTACCCCTGGGCTGTAAATTTTAAAGCGATGGGCACCAAGGGCATGATCGAAATGTTCATTTTCATGGCTACACTTTTATTAGGTTTTATATACGTAATAAAAAAGAAAGCTTTGGACTGGGATTAAGTTTAGATGGGCAAATATGTAGATGTGCGGATAGGCAGATGATAGGATTCAGTTAATTCTTAAATTCTGCAGATTCAGGTTCAGACAAAATCATCTGCACATATAAAATTCTCCTATCTGTACATTAAAATCCCTCTTTAGATTGATTCTAAATATGGCTTCCGGATGGTCATCGTGTACTTTTTACATGGTTATTATTGTAAATTTGCGCTCGTTATCCGTCTTTTCCGGATAGTGGATTTCTATTAAAATAGTTCAATGAGTGATATTCAATTAGTTGACGCTCCTGCTGGAGTAGAAGGCGCCGGATTTTTTGCTACCTCGCTTGATAAAGTAATAGGTATAGCACGCTCAAATTCATTATGGCCCCTGCCATTTGCCACTTCATGCTGTGGTATTGAATTCATGGCTACTATGGCTTCTCATTATGACCTGGCCAGATTTGGCGCCGAGCGTATCAGCTTTTCGCCCCGCCAAGCCGATCTGTTAATGGTTATGGGCACTATCGCCAAAAAAATGGCTCCTGTATTAAGACAGGTATACCTGCAAATGGCCGAACCCCGCTGGGTAATGGCTGTAGGCGCCTGTGCATCAAGTGGTGGCATATTTGATACGTATTCTGTTTTACAGGGTATCGATGAAGTAATACCGGTTGATGTTTACGTGCCAGGTTGCCCGCCCCGTCCCGAAGCTATTATCGATGGTTTTATTAATATTCAACAGCTGGTACAAACAGAATCGCTTCGCAGAAGAAACGAGCCTAAGTACCAGGAGTTGTTAGCTAAATACGGAATTCAATAATGGCCCAGATCCCTAACGAAGAGCTTTTAAAAAGAATTGCTGAGAAATTTGATCAGCAGGTAAGCCTTGTGGGCGAGCCGTATGGTTTGCTTACCGTAGAAACCGGTCGCGAACAGATCATTGATCTGTTAACCTTTTTAAAAACTGATGATGCGCTTCGGTTTATATTTTTAACAGATATTACCGCCATACATTACCCTGAGCAGGAAAAGCAAACTGGTATTATTTACCATTTGCATAGCCTTACAACAAATACGCGCATCCGTATAAAAGTTTTTTTAGCTGATGGCGATGTGCATATCCCAACAGCTACTGTTTTATGGGAAGGCGCCAACTGGATGGAGCGTGAAACGTATGACTTTTTTGGGGTTATATTTGACGGCCACCCCGATCTGCGCCGCATATTGAATGTTGATGACATGACGGCTTTCCCGATGCGAAAAGAGTTTCCATTGGAAGACCCTAACCGTGTTGATAAAAAGGATTACTTCTTCGGAAGATAACACATATAAAATTTAGTATCAAGTAATTAGTATCAGGTATCAAGATTTTTTAAGCGCTTAAACGGCACATGACAACAGTCTTGATACCTGATACTAATTACTCGATACTGATTAAAAAACTATACTGATGCAAAATCATCCTGTATATACAGACAACGATCCGCAAAGCGAGCTTTCAACCCTGAACCTGGGGCCAACTCACCCTGCAACCCACGGTGTATTTCAAAACGTGCTGCAGATTGACGGTGAAAGAATTGTGAGCGGCGTATCAACCATTGGTTATATACACCGCGCGTTTGAGAAAATTGCCGAACACAGGCCTTTTTACCAGATAACCCCGCTTACCGACCGTTTAAACTATTGCTCATCGCCTATCAACAACATGGGCTGGCATATGACGGTTGAAAAACTGCTGGGAATCACCACGCCAAAAAGGGTTGATTACCTGCGCATCATTATCATGGAACTGGCCCGCATATCAGACCATATTGTTTGTAACGCTATTTTGGGTGTAGATACAGGCGCCCTAACCGGCTTTACCTACATGATGCAATGGCGCGAGCATATTTATGAAATTTATGAAGAGGTTTGCGGCTCGCGGTTAACTACCAATATAGGTCGCATAGGTGGTTTTGAACGTAATTTTAATACTATAGCATTTGCCAAGCTGCGTAAATTCATAGCCGGATACCCTAAGGTATTAAAGGAATTTGAATCGCTGTTTAACCGTAACCGTATTTTTGTTGACCGTACCAGGGGAGTAGCAGCCGTTACACCCGAAGAAGCATTAAACTTTAGCTGGACAGGCCCGATATTACGCGCAACCGGTGTGGATTATGATGTAAGGGCGATGAACCCCTACTCGAGCTATGAGGACTTTGATTTTGATGTTCCTGTGGGCGATAATGGTGATGTTTACAGCCGCTTTTTGGTACGTAACGAAGAGATGTGGCAAAGTCTGCGCCTGATTGAACAGGCACTGGCAAAACTGGAAAAAGAGCCAACAGATGTTTTCCACGCTGATGTGCCCGAGTTTTACCTGCCTCCCAAAGAAGAAGTTTATAATAACATGGAAGCCCTCATATATCACTTTAAAATTGTGATGGGCGAGATACCTACCCCAAATACCGAAGTATATCATTCGGTAGAAGGTGCCAATGGCGAGCTGGGCTTTTACCTGGTGAATGATGGCGGGCGCAGCCCATACCGTTTGCATTTCCGCAGACCAAGCTTTATCAATTACCAGATGTACGCGCCAATGAGCCGTGGTATGTTGTTATCAGACGCTATTATTAACATGAGTAGTTTAAACGTTATAGCCGGAGAGTTAGATGCTTAAAGTGGAAGATACTCAGGTACCGGTTGACTTTTCGCCGGAACTGATCAGTAAATTTGATGATGTTGTAAGCCGTTATCCACAGGGAAAACAAAAATCGGGCTTGCTGCCCATTTTGCACCTGGTACAAGCCGAGTTTGGCTGGGTGAGTGTACCTGCCATGGATAAAGTAGCCGCTTACTTAAATATATTACCTATCGAGGTATACGAAGTTGCCTCGTTTTATACCATGTACTTTTTACGCCCGCAGGGTAAATATGTACTGGAGGTTTGCCGTACCAGCGGTTGCTGCCTGGTAGGCGCCGAAAAGATCATGGATCATATTGAGCAAAAGCTGGGTGTAAAAGAGGGTGAAGTTACTGCCGATGGCCTGTTTAGCTGGCGCGGTGTAGAGTGTTTGGCAGCCTGCGGCTTCGGTCCGGTTTTACAAATTGGCCCTGAATATACTTTTTATGAAAACCTGACCAACGAGTCGGTTGATAAACTGATAGGCGATTTAACAGCAAAGGCAAAAAATTAAATGCAATGGCCTCGCAAAAGGATAAAGATTATCATAAACTACGTAACCCAGAACAATATTCAGAGTTAAGTACAAATGATACTTATGGTTATCGTACCAAAGAAGGTGCTGAAGCCCATGCGAGATATAAAGCTATTTGGAACAAATATGGGTTTAAATCTATGGTAAGTGACAAACGTAGACGAAATTCAACTCGAAAGAGCAATCAAAAGAATAAACAGATATTGCATCAAATAGAAAGATCTCAAAATAGAAATAGTTTAAGAGTTCATTTGATAGATCAAGATAATTCAATAGGAACTAAGACAGTAACCGGAAAAGGTTATGTATTTGTAAATTAGACATGGGACGCAAATTATTATTAGAACATATAAACGTACCCGGCATCAATACTTTTGATGTTTACCGCTCCAAGGGTGGTTACGCTTCTGTTGAAAAAGCTATTAAAACCATGTCGCCCGATGCGATTGTGGAGGAAGTAAAGAAATCCGGATTACGCGGGCGTGGCGGTGCGGGTTTCCCAACCGGTATGAAGTGGAGCTTTCTGGCCAAGCCCGAAGGTGTAGCACGTTACCTGGTTTGTAATGCCGACGAATCGGAACCCGGTACTTTTAAAGACCGTTACCTGATGACCTATATCCCTCACTTATTAATTGAGGGAATGATCGTATCGAGCTTTGCGCTGGGCGCCAATACATCATTCATCTACGTTCGTGGCGAAATGATGCCACAGATCAGGATCCTGGAAAAAGCTATTGCCGAAGCCAAGGCCAAAGGTTTTCTGGGTAAAAATATTTTAGGCTCGGGTTATGATCTGGAGCTTTATGTACAACCCGGTGGCGGTGCATATATCTGCGGTGAAGAAACCGCCCTGTTAGAATCACTGGAAGGCAAACGTGGTAACCCGCGTATTAAACCACCATTCCCGGCTATTGCTGGTTTGTATGGTTGCCCAACCGTGGTGAACAACGTAGAGTCTATTGCAGCAGTTGTGCCTATCATTAACGAAGGTGGCGACGAATACGCTAAACTGGGTATCGGCAGAAGCACAGGAACCAAGCTGATCTCGGCCGGTGGTAACCTGAAAAAACCTGGTGTTTATGAAATTGACCTGGGCTTACCGGTTGAAGAGTTTATATACTCCGACGAATATTGCGGTGGTATTGCCAATGGCAAACGTTTAAAAGCGGTTGTGGCTGGTGGTTCATCAGTACCTATTTTGCCGGCTAACCTGATCCTGAAAACAGTGAATAACGAGCCTCGCCTGATGAGTTATGAATCATTGAGCGATGGTGGTTTTGTGAGCGGCACCATGTTAGGTTCCGGTGGCTTTATTGCTTATGACGAGGATGCCTGCATTGTTAGGAATACCTGGAACTTTGCCCGTTTTTACCATCATGAAAGCTGCGGACAATGTTCGCCATGCCGTGAGGGTACCGGATGGATGGAGAAAGTATTGCACCGTTTAGAGTACGGTCATGGTAAACAAAGTGATATGGACCTGTTGGTTGATATCTCTAAAAAAATTGAAGGCAACACGATTTGTCCGCTTGGCGACGCGGCAGCATGGCCGGTGGCCAGCGCTATCCGCCACTTCAGAGATGAGTTTGAATGGCACGTTACTAATGCAAGCGAAGCAACAACAAGGAATTATGGTTTAGCACATTATGCTGATCCGTTGCCTACGCCCGAGCCGGTGGCCGGATAAGTCAAAATTAAAAAGTCAAAATTCAAAAATAGAAAGCATTGAGTGAAAAGCCTTTTGACATCAAACATAGATGTTATCAATTTTCAAAAGAGGTGATTCAATTTATATCAACAGCAAACTACGATAGAATTTACTTTTCGATTTTTGACCAGTTGCTTAGAAGTGCAACTTCAATAGGAGCAAATGTAGTGGAAGGCAAGTCCGGAAGCTCAGTAAAAGATTTTAAGAACTTCTACACGATAGCCTTAAAATCTTCAAACGAAACAAAATATTGGCTCTGTTTGATCAGGGACACTATAAATGTGGAGAAGGATAAAATAAAAGATTTGATTAACGAAGCTGATGAGCTTTCAAAGATCATTGCCTCAATAATTATTAATCTTCAAAAGTAGTTTTGACTTTTGAATTTTTAATTTTGACTTAAAAATGAAAGTAACCATAGACGGAATACCCGTTGAAGTAGAACCAGGAACAAGCATACTAAATGCCGCGAGGCAGATAGGGGGCGATATTGTTCCGCCTGCTATGTGCTATTACTCCAAGCTGGAAGGCAGTGGCGGTAAATGCCGCACCTGTTTGGTTAAGGTAAGCAAAGGCTCTGAGAAAGATCCGCGCCCTATGCCCAAACTGGTAGCCTCTTGCCGTACTACGGTAATGGATGGCATGGAAGTGCAGAATATTACCTCGCCCGAAGTAATTGAGGCCCGTAAAGGTGTGGTGGAGATGTTATTGATCAATCACCCGTTGGATTGCCCGGTGTGCGATCAGGCTGGCGAATGTCACCTGCAAGACTTAGGTTTTGAACACGGCGCGGCTAAAACCCGTTATGAGTTTGACCGCCGTACATTTGAAAAAATTGATATCGGCGATAAGATCCAGTTGCACATGACTCGTTGCATCCTTTGCTACCGTTGTGTGTTCACTGCCGATCAGATCACCAATACCCGTTTACATGGTATCCTGAACAGGGGTGATCACTCTGAGATCTCAACCTATATATCAAAAGCAATTGACAACGATTTCTCGGGCAACGTGATCGACGTTTGTCCGGTAGGTGCGTTAACCGATAAAACTTTCCGCTTTAAAAACAGGGTTTGGTTCACCAAACCGGTCGACGCGCATCGCGATTGTGATAAATGCTGTGGAAAAACAACTTTGTGGTATAAAGGCGAGGATGTGATCAGGGTAACCGGTCGTAAAGATGTTTATGGCGAGGTAGAGGAGTTTATCTGCAATACCTGCCGTTTTGATAAAAAGAAAACAGCTGATTGGGTTATCGAAGGTCCGCGCAAGATATCGCACAAATCGGTGATCAGCTCCAATCATTACGAATTTACACCGCTGCCAGTGGTTAAAACCAACCCGGTGTTGATGGAAGCGAATAAAGAACAATTTGAAAGGGATACCCGTTTATAATGGAAACTGCCGACTTAATATTTAGGATTGTATTGATAGTGATCGTATTCGCTATCAGCCTGGTTGTAGCCATGTACTCTACTTACGCAGAGCGTAAGGTAGCAGCATTTTTCCAGGACAGGATTGGCCCTAACCGTGCCGGACCGTGGGGTATTTTACAGCCTCTGGCCGATGGTGGCAAAATGTTTTTAAAGGAAGAGATCATCCCGACCAACGCTACAGGTTTCCTGTTTATCGTGGGACCGTCATTGGCTATATTAACAGCGTGTATAGGTTCGGCGGTTATTCCATGGGGGAAGGCTATCTCTATAGGCAGCCATACTTTTGATTTACAGGTTACTGATATCAATGTAGGTGTGCTTTACATATTTGGCGTGGTATCATTAGGCGTTTATGGTGTGATGATAGGCGGCTGGGCATCAAACAATAAATATTCGCTGCTTGGCGCTATCCGCGCGGCATCGCAAAATATCAGTTACGAAATTTCGATGGGTTTATCCATCATTGCCCTTTTGATGTTGACCGGTACCCTGAGTTTAAAAGAGATCGCCGAACAACAACATAGCTGGCACTGGAATATAATACGTCAGCCGCTTGGTTTTATCCTGTTTATTGTATGCGCGTTTGCCGAAACCAACCGTACCCCGTTTGATTTGCCTGAGTGCGAAACCGAGCTGGTAGGTGGTTATCATACCGAGTACTCATCCATGAAACTGGGTTTTTACCTGTTTGCGGAGTATATCAACATGTTTATATCATCGGCGGTAATGGCTACCTTATATTGGGGGGGGTATAACTATCCGTTTATGGACGATGTTGCTGCGAGCCTTGGCGCAAATCCGGCAGCAATTATAGGGGTGGTTGTATTATTTGCTAAAATATTCCTGTTCATTTTCTTTTTCATGTGGGTACGCTGGACAATACCACGTTTCCGTTATGACCAATTGATGGACCTGGGCTGGAAAATATTAATACCACTGGCTATTGCCAACATTGTGCTTACCGGTATAGGTAGTACATTGCTTACACACTTAGGATATTAATTAAAATGGAATCATTAAGTAATAAGAAAAAAGTACTGGAAGTAAAGCCACTCAATTTTTTAGAGCGTGCTTACCTGCCGGCTATTGCTGGTGGTCTTGCCACTACCATGAAACACTTTTTCAAGAAACCGGTTACCATCAGTTATCCTGAAGAAAAGCGTGAATATTCAGAAAACTTCAGAGGGATGCACTCGCTAAAACGCGATGAGAATGGTAAGGAACGCTGTACCGCCTGCGGACTATGCGCCCTTTCATGCCCGGCCGAAGCCATTACGATGACTGCCGCTGAACGTCAGCCAGGAGAGGAGCATTTATACCGCGAGGAAAAGTATGCTGCTGTTTATGAAATAAATATGCTGCGCTGCATTTTCTGCGGACTGTGCGAAGAGGCCTGCCCTAAAGAAGCTATTTATCTTGACGGTGATCACGTTCCTGCCGATTATTTGCGCAAGGATTTTATTTACGGTAAAGACAAATTAGTAGAGGCGCCCTTAAATCAATAAAGAAGTTTTATACCTTTGCCCAAACTTTAATGGGAAAGGGTATTTTGTAAATATAAACATGAGTACATTTTACTTCATCGCGTTTTTGTCCATATTCTTTTCGATATTGGTTATCTCGGCCAAAAACCCGGTACATAGTATCCTTTACCTGATACTTACCTTTTTTACGTTCACCATTCACTATATTTTACTGAATGCCCAGTTTTTGGCCATCGTTAATTTTATTGTGTACATGGGGGCTATCCTGGTATTGTTCCTGTACACGCTGATGCTGATCAACCTCAATAAAGAGAGCGAACCTGTTAAGCCGTTTATGGTAAAAATAGCGGGTGTATTTGGCGGCGGTATATTGGCGGTTGCTTTGGCATCATCCTTAAAACTGGTAGCCGCATCAAACCCGGTGATATTAAAAAATCCCGATCTGGGCCTGGTGAAAAACCTGGGTAAAGTATTGTTCAATGAATTTTTACTGCCGTTTGAAGTATCGTCGGTATTGCTGTTATCGGCAATGGTAGGCGCTGTTTTGCTGGCTACTAAAGACCCTAAAACTGCATAATGGAAAGTTTAACAAATACCATACACGCGGTACCGCTTAATCACTACATATTATTAAGTGCCATCATTTTTTCGATAGGTGTAGTGGGTGTATTGATACGCCGTAACGCTATCGTGATCTTTATGTCTGTCGAGCTGATGCTTAACGCTGTAAATTTGCTGCTTACTGCTTTCTCGGTTTACCGTGGTGATGCCAGCGGACAGGTTTTCGTGTTCTTTATTATGGCATTGGCTGCTGCAGAAGTAGCGGTTGGCTTAGCCATCATCGTGATGATATATCGTAATACCAATTCGATCGACATCAACGTGCTGAACAGGCTGAAATGGTAGAGCCCCCCGGCCCCCTGAAGGGGGAGGGTTAGAAAATGAATAACTAATTAACACCTTCTGCGAGGAAGGCATATAAATAAAACAATAAAAAACTAAAAGTCTCACCCTTAAGGGGGAGATTTAGAGGGGGCTTATGAATCAATACATCTGGCTTATTCCTATATTACCGTTAGCCGGTTTTATTATTAACGGACTTGGCCGCAATTCATTATCAAAAAACGTAATCGGCTTTATTGGCAGCCTGCTGGTACTGGTGTCTTTTGGTTTAAGTCTGGCGGTTTTCTTCCAGATCAAATCATCGGACCATCCTATTAATATTACTTATTTCGATTGGATCTCTGTTGGCGAACTTAAAATTCATTTTGCGTTTTTGGTCGACCAGTTAAGTGCTATCATGCTGTTGATCATTACGGGTGTTGGTTTCCTCATCCACCTGTATTCAATAGGCTATATGCATGATGATAATGGCTTTGGTAAATTCTTTGCCTACCTCAACCTGTTCGTGTTCTTTATGCTTTTACTGGTGATGGGTTCAAACTATCTCATCATGTTTATTGGCTGGGAAGGCGTAGGTTTATGTTCGTACCTGCTTATCGGTTTCTGGTATACCAATCCTAGTTATGCCGATGCCGCCAAGAAAGCCTTTGTCATGAACCGTATTGGTGACCTTGGCTTTTTATTAGGCATATTTTTGATCATACATTTTTTTGGCAGCATTGACTTTGCTACCATATTTCCTAAAGCAGCAGCTTTAACCGCGAAAGAAGCGGTGCCTTTAACTGCTATAACTTTATTGCTTTTTGTGGGGGCTGTTGGTAAATCGGCTCAATTACCATTATTTACGTGGTTGCCCGATGCGATGGCCGGCCCAACACCGGTATCGGCATTGATACATGCGGCTACCATGGTTACCGCCGGTATTTACATGATAGCGCGTTCCAATATTTTCTATACTCTGTCTCCATTTACGATGGAGCTGGTAGCCATCATTGGTTTGGCAACGGCCTTGTTTGCGGCGCTGATTGCTTTAACACAAACCGATATTAAAAAGGTACTGGCTTATTCAACTGTATCACAATTGGGTTACATGTTTTTAGGTTTGGGCGTTGGTGCTTACACCGGTGCTTTCTTCCACGTGTTAACACATGCCTTCTTCAAAGCTTTATTGTTCCTGGGTGCTGGTTCGGTGATCCATGCCATGAGCGGCGAGCAGGACATGCGCAAAATGGGTGGCTTAAAAGGGAAGATCAAAATAACCTTTGTTACTATGCTGGTAGGTACTATCGCCATAGCTGGTATCCCGCCTTTCTCTGGCTTCTTTTCAAAAGATGAAATTTTGGCCCATGCCTACGCGCATAGCACCACCTTTTATGCCATCGGTGTATTTACTGCCATGCTCACCTCATTCTATATGTTCCGGATGCTTTACCTTACTTTTTACGGAAAGTTCCGTGGTACGCATGAGCAGGAACATCATTTACATGAGTCGCCGGCAACTATCACTATCCCATTGATTGTGCTTGCAGTGCTGTCCGCTACAGCTGGTTTTATCGGAAGGCCTAAAGTCTTAGGTGGTCATCACCTATTGGAGCAGTTTTTGACCCCTGTGTTTGAAAAATCAAACGCAATATTGGGCGAACATGAAATGTCTGCTCCTACAGAGTTTCTGCTGATGGGTATTTCGGTAGCAGTGGCTCTCGTAGCCTTAATTTATGCATATGTTAAGTATGCAAAAGGAGGCAGCATACCGGTTGCAGATACAGAAGAGCGCCCGGCATTAACCAGTTTGTCCTACAATAAATTTTATATCGATGAGCTTTATGATATGATCATCCGTAAACCTTTGGATTTTCTGTCCACCTTCTTTTATAATGTGGTGGAGCGCCTGGGTATTGATGGTTTGGTGAACGGATTGGGTAAGGGTACTATGGAAACCAGTAAAGGCTTGCGTTTATTGCAAACCGGTAATGTAGGTTTCTACATATTTATCATGGTACTTGGAATTATTGCTGTATTGGCGTATAGCATATTTGGATTAACTAAAATATAAACGATAAGCGTTTACCATATAACATGACCGTTAGTATATTAATATTTTTACCAGTAGTAGCCGCAGTTATAGTAGCCTTATTAAAAAATGGGGTTGCCAAACATGCAGCATTATTTCTTTCAGTTGCCGAACTGGTAATTGCCGGTTTATTTTTAAGCAAATTTATACCCGATGCAAGTACCCAGTTTGCTATAGACGTACCATGGATACCTAAATTTGGCATTTACTTTAGCGCCGGTATCGATGGTATCAGTATGATCATGATACTGTTGACCACCTTGCTGGTACCACTTGTTATTTTATCAACCTATCAGCACAAACACAATAACGAAGGTGCTTTTTACGGTTTGATATTGTTTATGCAGGCCGGTATGTTAGTTGTATTTACAGCTTTAGACGGATTTTTGTTCTACGTAGGCTGGGAAGCAGCGCTTATCCCTATCTATTTTATATGTGCCTTATGGGGTGGCGAAAATCGTATCCGCATTACCATTAAGTTTTTTATATACACGTTTGCCGGTTCGTTATTTATGCTGATAGGTATCATTTACCTGTACCTGCAGTCGCCGGGCAAAACATATGATATTCATGAGTTTTACCGCCTTGGGTTGGATGCAAAACATCAGTCGCTGGTATTCTGGGCATTTTTCCTGGCCTTTGCCATCAAGATGCCATTGTTTCCGTTCCATACCTGGCAACCCGATACCTATACCGAAGCACCAACTGCCGGTACCATGATGTTATCAGGTATTATGCTTAAAATGGGTATCTATGGTGTTATCCGCTGGTTAATACCCAATGCGCCGCTTGGTTTTTTACAATGGCAAAGCCTGGTGATGATATTAGCGGTGATCGGTATCATATATGCTTCACTGATCGCCTTTAACCAAAAGGATGGTAAACGACTGGTGGCTTATTCGTCTATAGCACACGTTGGCCTAATAGCCGCGGGGATATTTGCGTGGACAAGTATAGGCGTACAGGGAGCCATGATACAAATGCTTAGCCATGGTATCAATGTGGTAGGTATGTTCCTGATCTGGGATATCATCAGCCGCAGGTTAAATACCCGCGATATCAGCCAGCTTGGCGGTATAGCCAAGGTTGCGCCAAAATTTTCAATAGCTTTTTTAATTATAGTATTAGGTACGGTAGGCTTGCCTTTAACCAACGGTTTTGTGGGTGAATTTTTACTGCTTAACGGTGTATTTGAATATAGTGCATATCATTATTTCAATATTGCACTGGCTACCGTTGCCGGTTTAACCATTATTTTTGGTGCGGTATACATGCTGCGGATGTACAAAAATGTAATGCAGGGCGAAACCAATGAGTTAACCGCTACTTTTACCGATGTTAGCGGATCTGAAAAACTAACCTTATGTATTATTTGCGTGCTGATCATCGTAATAGGTGTTTATCCGCATCCTATTCTGCATATATCAGAAGCGGCTGTTAATAATTTAATACGATCAATAAACATTAAATAATAATAAACCCTGTATAAGAGAAGATAACCTTACAGAGCTTTTAAAATATAAAATGAATACTTTAATCATCATATCTGTTTTACCAATAGTGCTTTTGTACCTGGGCTTATATAAAGCCACAAAAGCGTTATTACCGGTTACTATTATTGGTTTGCTGGCGGCCTTAGGCTTAGCTATTGCCCAATGGAATAATGTTGCCCTGCCTATATACAACGGTATGATGATGTTTGATAATTTCTCTATCGCGTTTTCCGGCATTACTATTATAGCTACTGTGCTTATCCTGATGTTGTCAAAAGGATATTTTGATAAGATCAGTAAACACGTGGCGGAGTACTATGCTATTATCCTGTTCTCATTGGCGGGTATCATTGTGATGGTATCGTTCTACAACCTGGTGATGTTGTTTATCGGTATCGAGATTATGTCGGTAAGCTTGTACATCCTGGCTGGGATCAAGAAAAGTGATTTCGCATCAAACGAAGCTGCTTTAAAATACTTTTTAATGGGGGCTTTTTCAACAGGTTTTCTGTTGTTTGGTATCACGTTATTATATGGCACAACAGGCTCATTTAGCCTGGAAGCGATCCGCGATTGGGTTGTAGCACATCCGCACACCGATCCTATGTTTTACACAGGTGTAGGACTGATCATTGTAGGGCTTTGCTTTAAAGTAGGCGCGGCACCATTCCATTTCTGGACGCCGGATGTGTACGAAGGTGCGCCAACGCTCATCACCGCGTTCATGTCGACTGTGGTAAAAACCGCTGGCTTTGCCGCTTTCCTGCGTCTGTTCTCGGCTTGTTTCGCGCCACTGTCAGATTTCTGGGTGCCGATCATATTGGTTATCACCGTTATCACTTTATTTATAGGGAACATTACCGCATTGTATCAGCAAAGCTTTAAACGCATGCTGGCTTTTTCGAGCATATCACATGCGGGTTACCTGTTATTTGCTATTGTGGCATTAGGTTCTGGCTCGGCTAATTCGGTATTTATTTATGCAACAGCATACTCTATCGCTTCGATCATCGCTTTTGGTAGTTTGATCCTGGTTCAGCAACAAAGCGGCAGCGACAATTTTGAAAGCTTTAATGGTTTGGGTAAGAGTAATCCTTTCCTGGCATTTGTATTAACCATAGCTATGCTTTCATTGGCTGGTATACCGCTTACGGCCGGCTTTATGGGTAAATTCTTCATGTTCTCGGGAGCTCTTGCCAAGTACCATGTTTGGCTGGTTATTATAGCGGTGATAAATGCCATCATCAGCATTTTTTACTATTTCCGGGTTATTATTGCTATGTACTTCCGCTCGGCCGACCGTACAGAGCTGGTAGTACCTGCTTATTATAAAATAGTATTTATCATTTCGGCGCTGGTAACTATTCTTATCGGTGTTTACCCAGATTTCATTACCCGGTTTATTTAATCGGTTACTGGATAACTGCAAATTGATTTAATATTTGTAGTTTTACAGATATAGTGAATGGAAAGTTTTTGGGAATACCTTCAAAATTTAACGGACGCTCAATCCATTATAAGCAGGGGAGGGTTTTATCTCCTGCTTGTTGTTGTGTTTGCTGAAACCGGCCTGTTTTTTGGTTTTTTTTTACCGGGAGATTATCTGCTGTTCATGGCAGGCCTGCTGTGCGCGGCAGGGAAAGTCGACGTATCTATATCCACATTAGTTTTATCGCTTATAGGTGCCGGTGTATTAGGCAATTTTGCCGGTTATTGGTTCGGCTATCGAACGGGGCCGGTATTGTTCAACAAGAATGATTCCCTGTTCTTTAAAAAACGATACGTGACGCTGGCCAGCGATTTTTATAACAAGTATGGCGGCATGGCATTGATTTTAGGTAGATTTTTCCCTATAGTTAGAACATTTGCCCCTATATTTGCAGGTGTGGTAAAGGTTGATATAAAGAGGTTTACTTTATTTAACTTTATAGGCAGTATAACCTGGGTATGCGCGTTTACCCTGAGCGGTTTTTTTCTGGGAAAACGTTTCCCTCAGTTAAAAGATTATCTGCAATACATTGTTTTAGGGTTGATCATAGCTACTTCTATTCCGTTGATTGTAGCGTATATCAGAAAGAAAATAATAGAAGCAAAAGAAAATAAATAATATAAACAGAATATACTAAATGAGTACACAACACCCCTGGCACCAGGTTTCTCCTGGTGATAATATTCCTGAAGTTGTTAATGCGATCATCGAGATCCCCAAAGGTTCAAAAGCTAAATACGAAATTGATAAAGATTCAGGGTTATTAAAACTCGACCGTGTTTTATTTTCGTCGGTAATGTATCCGGCCAATTATGGCTTTATCCCGCAAACTTATTGTGACGATAAAGATCCGCTTGATATCCTGGTGTTATGCTCTATTGACGTATTCCCGATGTCGATCATCGAGGCCAAAGTAGTAGGTGTAATGCACATGGTTGATAATGGCGAGCAGGACGATAAGATTATCGCGGTAGCCAAAAATGATATGTCGGTAAATTATATTAACGACTTGAATGAGCTGCCCCCGCATGCCATGACCGAGATTGTACGTTTCTTTAAAGATTACAAGAAACTGGAAGGCAAAAACGTAACCATTGAGCATTTGCTGGGTGTACGTTATGCCCATAAGGTAATACAAGAAAGTTTGGAATTGTATAAGACTACTTTTCCTGTCACGCAATAATTAATAGATGGACCCCGCGCATTACGAAATAAGTACCTTTTATTTAATTGCAACCGTATTTCTGGTTTTGCTCAACGGTTTCTTCGTAGCCGCCGAGTTTGCCATGGTAAGGGTACGAGGCTCACAAATTGAAATAAAAGCCAAATCGGGAAGCGGGGTTGCCAAAGTTGCACGTGGCATATTACATAATTTAGATGGTTACCTTGCGGCAACGCAATTAGGTATTACCATCGCATCACTGGCATTGGGTGTGGTAGGCGAAGAAGTTGCCACAAACATCGTGATCAGAGGCTTTATGGCTGTAGGGATAAATCTTTCAAACGGGTTTATTACTGCAAGCCATATTCTGGCTTTTACCTTTATTACGGTATTGCATATTGTATTTGGTGAGCTTGCTCCCAAATCAATAGCCATTCAAAAATCGGTACGCACGGTGTTGGCGGTTTCTCTTCCACTCAGATTTTTCTTTGTATTCTTTAAGCCATTAATCTGGTTGCTAAACGGCTTTGCTAATTTTATCCTTAAGCTTTTAGGCATTAATACTTTAGAAGGCGGAGAGGCCCATCACAGCTCCGAAGAATTACAATATCTGCTTGAGCAAGGTAAAGAATCAGGCGCTCTGGATTCAAACGAGCATGAACTGATCCAAAACGTATTTGATTTTAATGAACGCGTGGTAAAAAATATCATGGTACCGCGTACTAAAATATCGGGCGTCGACATCAATTCCACCAAAGAAGAATTGCTGGATATGATCATTACAGAGGGATATTCGCGCATGCCTGTTTATGATGACGTGATAGATAAGATCATCGGGATTGTACACGCCAAGGATATTTTGCCATTGCTGGCCCGTAATGAAGAGATCGTACTCAAAAATATTATCCGCAAACCTTATTTTATTCCCGAAACTAAAAAGATCAACGATCTGATGGCCGAGCTGCAGCAGAAACGCATTCAAATAGCGATTGTGCTTGATGAGTTTGGCGGTACCGCCGGTATGGTTACCCTGGAAGATATTGTGGAAGAGCTGGTAGGTGATATTCAGGACGAATACGATGAGGAAAAGCCTATCGTTGAAAAAGTAAATGATCGTGAATTTATTGTAAATGCCCTGGCATCGATATATGATGTAAATGAGCATTTGCCGCATGATCTGCCCGAGGATGGCGACTTTGATACTGTATCCGGCTGGCTGGGCGATATCTTTGGTAAGATCCCCGATGTAGGTGAACAAAAAGAATCAAACGGATATAATATCACCGTGCTCCGGAAATCGGACCAGAACATCGAATCAGTTAAACTGGAATTGCTGATCAATGAAGAAGATACGGTAGATTTGCATTAGTAGCAGGTATCAAGTAGTTAGTATCAAGTATCAAGATTTTTTAACTACTTGAAGTAAATGCAGCTGTCGTGATACTTGATACTAACTACTTGATACTAATCAAATGCATCTATTCTACACACCTGATATCGACTCCGCACACCCTCAGTACTTTCTTAGTGAGGAAGAAAGTAAACACGCCATTCGTGTGTTGCGGTTGGAAGCAGGCAGCGAAGTTCAATTAATTGATGGCCGCGGAGGATTTTATACCGCGTTTATACATGATGCCCACCCCAAACGTACCATATTAAGTATTACTTCGGTTACAACTGATTTTAATAAGCGTAACCATTACCTGCATTTAGCAGTTGCCCCCACGAAAAATATAGAGCGCCTGGAGTGGTTTCTGGAAAAAGCTACAGAGATTGGTATTGATGAAATATCCTTGATCATCAGTCAACGATCTGAGCGTAAGGAGGCCAAGACCGAGAGGCTTAACAAGATTATTACCGCTGCGATAAAGCAATCCCTTAAAGCCTATCATCCCGTTTTAAACGAGCCCGTGAAACTAAATGAGCTACTGACACGTCCGTTTGACGGGCAAAAGTATATTGCTCACTGCGAGCCAGGCGACAAGCTTAGCCTGCGTGATGAATTACAACAACAGGGCCGTTACCTGATATTGATAGGGCCTGAAGGCGATTTCGCCCCTGCCGAAATAGAAAGCGCTTTGCAAAACGGGTTTAAACCCATAACTTTAGGTATAAGCCGCCTGCGCACCGAAACCGCGGCACTTGAGGCCTGCTTTGAGGTGAACTTTTTGAACCGCGTATGAAGACCATTAAGATTTTTGTAATTGCTTTTACAGCCATCATACTGATGAGCGGTTTTAACAATCCTGCTTATAAAATTGCACGGCTTAAATATAATGGCGGCGGTGATTGGTATGGCGACCGTACAGCACTCCCCAACCTGATCAAATTTTGTAACGAAAATTTAAAAACAAATTTTGAAGCCGATGATGACGTAGTGGAAGTGGGCGGCAGTTCCTTGTTCAATTATCCTTTCACATTTATGACCGGCCACGGCAACGTGATATTTACCGATCAGGAAGCCCGCAACCTGCGCAAGTATTTAACCGGAGGCGGTTTTTTACATATCGACGATAATTATGGCCTCGATAAATTTATTCGTCCGCAAATGAAAAGGGTTTTTCCGGAGCTTGATTTTGTGGAATTGCCGGTTAATCATCCTATCTATCATCAAAAATACCCTTTCCCTAATGGATTACCCAAGATCCATGAACACGATGGTAAACGGGCACAGGGCTTTGGGCTCATCTACAAAGGCCGTTTGGTGTGTTTCTATACCTATGAGTGCGATTTAGGTAATGGATGGGAAGATTATGGTACTTATGCCGGTGATACCCAGGAAGCACGCTTAAAAGCACTAAAAATGGGTGCAAATCTTATTCAATACATATTTACACAGTAGAAACACTTGTTCTGGGTGTTTTTTTATAAAAATAGAGGATATCACCGGTAATTGGTCGATATTTCTGTTTAGGTAAAATTTTGATCATCAATTAGTTAGTTTTTGACCAGTATTTGATACAAATTGCAATGAAGGGAACGCTTTTTTAAGATTTTTATTGTTTTTGCCCCCGATTTTTATTAGCTTGAGTTTTTAACTCAATACTGATTATATGAAGAAAAATTTACTAACAATTTTGTTGTTGTTTTCTTGTATTACATTTGGTTTAGCACAAAGCCGTATTATTACAGGTAAAGTAACAGATCAGAAAGACGGTTCGCCCTTACCTGGGGTAAGTGTAACTGTGAAGGGGGCTCAGGGAACAGGCACTCAAACCGGTCCAAATGGTACATTCAGCCTCACCGTTTCGGCTACCGCAAAGGTGCTGGTTTTTAAATTTCTTGGATTTAAAGAAATCGAAGCTCCCATTAGTAACAAACCTCTAAATGTACAACTGGAGTCAGATTCAAAACAACTCTCTGAAGTAGTGGTTGTAGGCTACGGAACACAGAGTAAGCGATCATTAACGGGCTCTGTATCTCAGGTCAAAGGAGCAGATATTGCAAACATCCCTGTACCCAGTTTAGAGTCGGCAATACAAGGCAGAACACCGGGTGTTTACATACAAGCGCAGAATGGTAAGCTGGGCCAGGGCATACAGGTACGTGTACGCGGTGCTTCGTCGGTATCGGCCGGCAGCCAGCCGCTATATGTAGTAGATGGTTTGCCTATTACGGTTGATGATTTTTCGACTAATGGTGCGTCAACCAATCCGCTGGTGGATCTCAACCAAAATGATATTGAATCTATTGAAATATTGAAAGATGCTTCTGCAGCTGCAATCTACGGTTCAAGGGCATCAAATGGGGTAGTATTGGTTACAACAAAAAAGGGTAAAGCGGGTAAAACAAATATTAGTTATAATCAATATTACGGTTTTAGCAAACCCACACATGAACGTGAGTTTATGAATGCTCAACAATACGTTGCCTATATGCGTGAAGCTGCTGAAAACGGAGGGGTTTCATCAGCTTCAATCGAGGCGAGGTTAAAAAGATACTCGGCTGGTAATGATGATTATAAAACCTATAAGGTAAATACCAACTGGTTTGATGAGATCGTACAGCACGCGCCTGTACAAAACTATAACTTGGTGTTTTCTGGTGGTAATGATAAAACCAAGTTTTATATGTCAGGCACCTATAATAACCAAAAAGGATATCTGCTCAATAATTCAATTAACCAATATAGTTTCAGAACTAATATCGAGAACCAGGCTACTAGTTGGTTAACTGTGGGTGCAAACTTAAGTATTTCGCGTACCAGAAATAATCGTTTAGATAATGATAACGCGTTTTCAACACCGATGCAAATTGTAGCTTTGGCTCCAATTACACCGGCAATTGACCCGCGTACCGGCTTGGTCAGTGGCGCTTTAGATCCAACAACAGGCGAACCAAACACTAATTATCCTACTTATTTTAACCCGATACTGAATGCTATCGATGGTTATTATAAAACAACGGATTACCGCAACCTGGGGAATGTTTTTGCGCAGGTAAAATTACTTCCCTTTTTAAATTTCAGATCAGAGGTTGGCGTTGATATATTAAATTCTGGCGAAGATACTTATACCGGCAGCCTTACTGTTCGTAATACTTCTACACCAAATGGAACAGGTTTCAGTTCGTCAGTATCATCGGTAAACTTTAACACAAACAACTTTTTGCAGTTTACGAAGGATATTGATAAAAGCCATATAGACGCAGTTGGCGGTATGACCTATCAAAGGCAACAAAATGATCTTAACCAATTACAGGGTACGCAGTTTCCGAGTGATGCTTATAAAAAGTTGACCAGTTCGGCAAACATTATTTCAGGATCATCAACTACTTCGGCTTACTCCTTATTGTCATATTTCAGTAGGGTGAATTATAAATATGACGAGAGATACTTGCTGTCATTAAGTGGACGTGTTGATGGTTCATCAAGATTTGGTGACAATCACCGTTATGGATTTTTCCCTGCAGGTTCAGTGGGTTGGGTTGTTTCAGAAGAAAGCTTTATGAAGAAACAACAACTTGTTTCTGAGTTAAAGTTAAGAGCCAGTTATGGTCTTACAGGCAACTCCGAGATTGGTAATTTCCCGGCACGCGGACTATTTAGTGCATTTGGCTACGCTGGTGTAGCGGGTGCAAGGCCAACGCAACTACCCAACCCTGATTTGAAGTGGGAAACTACCGCACAAGCTGATCTTGGTTTGGATATAGGTTTTTTCGAAGGGCGCTTAGCTGGAACGTTTGATGTTTATCAGAAAAAAACAAGGGATCTTTTATTAAATGTACAGGTACCTGGTACTTCGGGCTATACAACTATTACTCAAAATTTGGGTAAACTGCAAAATAGAGGATTTGAGCTGCAAATTGATTCCAAAAACCTTGTTGGTGTGGTTAAGTGGTCAACCAGCGTTAACCTATCCATTAACCGCAACAAGATTACCGATTTGAAAGGGCAGGTGATTACCGGTAGCGGCGATGCCGTAAACCGTGCAGTTGAAGGCCAGCCATTGGGCGTGTTTTTTGCACCAGAATTTGCAGGCGCTGACCCTGCTAATGGTGATGCGCTTTATTACAAAAACACAGATATGGGAAATGGTCAGCGCGACAGGACTAAAACCAGTGATTATAATCAGGCAACGCCAGTTAAAATTGGCGATCCAAACCCTAAATATATAGCGGGCTTAAACAACTCGGTAGCTTTTAAGGGTTTTGATTTTAGTTTCTTATTGCAAGCTGTTCAGGGCAACAACATCTATAACGGAGCTGGGCAGTACATGTCATCAAGCGGTAGCAATGGTTATGACAATCAAACCATTGATCAGCTAAACTCATGGAAAAAGCCAGGCGATATTACCAATGTACCACAGGCTCGTTTATTTGGTGGTAACGGTATTAGCCCAAGCTCAAGATATATTGAGGATGGGTCATATGTAAGGTTAAAAAATATTATTATAGGTTATAATTTCCCCAAGGAGATATTGACCAAAATTAAATTGCAGAGCCTTAGAATATATGCACAGGCAACTAACCTCGCGACCTGGACCAAATATAAAGGCTGGGATCCGGAGTTAAATTCAGATGCTTTTTCGGGAAATATAACCCAGGGCTATGACTTCTATGCTGCACCACAGGCTAAAACAATCACTTTTGGAATTAACGTGGGCTTTTAAATTAAGCTGAAAAAGATGAAAAAAATTAAATATTCAATCATAGCATTAAGTACATTGGTAATGCTGTATAGCTCCAGTTGCAAAAAGCAACTAGATATTAAGCCTCAAAACGATGTTGAGGCAGATCAGGCGATAAAAAACTCTAAAGATGTTGAAGGTGTGCTGATTGGCGCATATACTGCCGCCGCTTTACGGGGTATTTATGGTGGCAGGCTCATGTCAACTACTGATTTTTTGGGCGATGATGGCGATTTCTCCTATTTTGGCTCATTTTCAGAATATACGGAGCTAAGTAATAAAACGATCACTGTTAACAATGCTTTTGTTGAAGGTGTTTGGAATAGTGGCTATAATACTATAAACGTGTGTAATACGGTTTTGGCTAATATCAATTTAGTTGATACTGCGAAAGGTAAAAAGGTAAGGGTACAGGCAGAAGCCAAGTTTTTACGCGGTATGACCTATTTTGACCTGGTAAGGATATTTGGTAAGGCCTGGAATGACGGTACCCCTTCTTCAAACCCTGGCGTACCGATTGTCCTTACACCCACTACTACAATAGCAGGTATACAAAAAGTGAAACGTAATACCGTAGCCGAGGTATATGCGCAAGCTATTGCCGATTTGCAGGAAGCGGAAGCTAATCTTGTAGTTGGGAGATCGACTTATGCAAGCTCATCAGCTGCATCAACTGTTTTAGCGAGGATTTACCTTACCCAGGAAAATTTTGTACTTGCAGAAACTGAAGCATCTAAAGTGATCAACAGCGGTGATTTTACTCTGGTGCCCAAATTTGTTGATGAGTTTCAGGTTCCTCCTCAGGCCACACACGTATTTAATACTTCCGAAGATATTTTTGCTATTCAAATGTCGAGCCAGTCGGGCTTTAATGCACTAAATGAAGTTTTTGCAGCCAGCAATTTTGGCGGGCGTGGCGAAACTGTAATAAATCAACAGCATTTTGACCGTTATGAAGAAGGCGATGACAGGGCCAATGAATTTACAGACTCGGGAGGTGATACCTTTACTTCAAAATTTAACAACCTGTATGGCAATATTCTTTTAATGCGTTTAGCCGAAGTATATTTGATCAGAGCAGAAGCGAGGTTAAGAAAGCCATCTGCTGATTTAACCGGTGCTGCAGCAGATATAAATGTAGTAAGGAACCGGGCTAAATTAGATAATACCACAGCAACAGATTTTGATGGTTTATTTGCTGCCGTTAAGCAGGAACGCAGAGTTGAGCTTGCTTTTGAAGGTTTCAGGTTAAACGACTTAAAACGTTATCATGAATCGGTAATACTCCATGACGATGATGGTAATGTAACTGATACTTACGTGTGGAATTCACCAAAGTTGATATTTCCGATACCTAAACGTGAGCGGGATGCAAATCCGAACTTAACGCAAAACGAAGGTTATCAATAAAATACTATTGAACAAAAAAGCCCTGGCTATATAGGCCGGGGCTTTTTTTGTTATAAGGAAAACAGGCGTATTAAAGCGCATAGTCATTTTTTTAAATTAATTGATTATCACAGAATGCGGATATTATCCTTTGATTATATATGATGAAATGAAGCTGTAGCAGAAGATGGCTAAATAACGGAGCCTTTTTGTTGTTAAAGAAGACTACAAGGAAGCCTCCATACATGAGCTGGAAATATGAGTATAAAAAAAGCCATCTGTTTACCAGATGGCTTTTTTTATAAATAAGAAGAATATTTTATTTTGATTTAAAAGTTTTGGCCTTTTTAACACCGTAATGTGGTTTGCCATTCGGGTAAATTTCCGGCGCGCCAACCAGGGTCATCGCGCAGCGGAAACCGATTTCGGCGCTGGCTTCGTCCTGATCCATAAAGCGACGGGTAGCCGGGTTTAGCCAATAAGCCATATCGTTCCATGAGCCACCCTTGTAAACTTTTGAACGGTTGTTAACAAGCGTAGTGTTTCCGTATAGAGCAAGGTTAACGGTATCCTTGTCTCCCCTCAAATCGGGATTAAATGCTTTACCCGAATTGCGGACAGCTAATTGTGCATTAGCACTTGCCGCATTGGCAGCTGCTACGCTGCCATTTGCTACAGGGGCAGCCTGTGTTGCATTGGTTGAGTCCGGACGCTGACCTTGCAAGGCTAAAAGCTCACTGTATTTTAATTTTCTGTTGGCTTTTGCCGGATCTTTGATCGGGCGACCGTATTTGTCTTTGGCGTAAAGACCTTTTGATGGATCGGCCATACGTTTGTTGGTGTATTCGTTACCACGGAAGGGGTTAAAGTCATCAAACTCTTCAAATGAGGTTTGGCGGTAGGTATCAGCAACCCATTCGTTTACGTTACCAGCCATGTTATACAAACCAAAATCGTTTGGTGCATAGGAGCGTACCGGAGCGGTAATATCGGCCTTGTCATTCAAGTAACCACCAACACCAGCGTTATCACCAGCACCACGTTTAAAGTTAGCCATTATTAAACCACGGGTTTTGCTCTTGGCCGAGCGTACGCCCAAACCATTCCATGGGTACATTTTACCGTCGTCGATGTTTTCAAACTGAGTATTGCCTGCTAAAGCTAAAGCCGCGTATTCCCATTCAGCTTCCGAAGGTAAACGGTAACCTTGTTTTAGTATACCATCTTCCATACGTACTGGCCTTACGGGCTTGCCGTTTTTGCCCGTGCCGGCCTGGGCATTTGGACTCAGATCCGGCATCATTTTCTTGCCGTCAAACCCGGGACCTCTTTGCTGACCGTTAAGGTACATGTCATTATTGTAAGGTTCTGTTGATGCAGCCGGTTGCCCGTTTTTGCCACCATTTAAATCCTTCCAGGCCACCATTCGGCCCGATTCACGTAAAATATTTTCATTGGTACGGTCGGTACGCCATTGGCAATAATCCTGTGCCTGATCCCAGGTTACACCCACTACAGGATAGTCCTGAAAAGCAGGATGACGCAGGTAATTATCTACATAAGGCTCATTGTACGATAAGGGTTTACGCCATACCAGGGTATCGGGCAAAGCATCATAATATAACTCCCGGTCATTCGGGAAAGTGATAGCCGTCCAATGCAGGTAATCAAGCCAATCCTGGTTAGATACCTCGGTTTCATCCATGTAAAAAGATGGGACAGTTACTCTGCGTTTTACGTTATTATAGTCATAAGCAACATCCTGGTCAGCGCTGCCACCCATCACAAAAGTACCACCCTCAATGGGTACCAGACCCGGGCCCGGTGCGGGATGGGTTTGCCTGAACCGCACATAACCACCATTGTTTTTGTCGTTATAAGTGATCCCGGTTTTTTGCGAAGTTTCGTGTTGTTTACTGCAGCTGCTTACCACGGCACTTACAGCCAACAGCACGAAAGCAGTTTTAGTAAAAAGTATTTTCATATTTTTACGGTTATATTATAGGGTAAATTTAGAAAAAAATGGATATAATGCTAATGCACACAACCCATTATTCAAAATAATTCAAACTATTATCAGGCATTTGAACGAAAATTTGTTGAAATTAGTTGCACCGGTTTGCTTTTTTTGATTGAGCAATTATTACAATAGTTCTTTAAAAATGCTGAGTAAATTTTGGGAGTACCTGTATATGAATTAAATTATAAAAGCTAAATTCACCCAATGAAGTTTTCTACCTTTCGCTATCTTGTTTATTCCGTGCTCTTTCTGCTGCCGGTTTCGGCTATTGCGCAAACGCCTGTAGGTACAAGTACTGATGGGAGCAATATTAAGGCGATACCGGTCCAGGTGCCTTTTTTAAATATATCCCCTGATTCTCGTTCGGGAGCTATGGGCGATGCTGGTGTGGCTATTTCACCAGACGTTAACGCCAATTTCTGGAATCCATCCAAACTCGCTTTTCTGGAGAGTAACGATGCACTTTCGCTATCTTATAGCCCTTGGTTACGACATTTGGTGCCCGATATCAGCCTTTCCTACCTGAGCTATGCACATAAACTGAATGATCGTAATACCATTGGAGCATCCCTCCGTTATTTTAATTACGGTTCGGTTCAATTAACAGATGATCAGTCAAATGACCAGGGCACTTATACGCCAAACGAGTTTTCGATAGACGGTTCATTTGCCCGTAAATTTGGCGAGAATCTGTCGCTCGGATTAACGCTGCGTTATATACGTTCAAGCATATCAAGTATATCCTTTGCGCAGGGATCGGGGCAGGTTAACAAGCCGGGTAACGCGATTGCTGCTGATGTATCGTTGTATTATAAAAAGCCCTGGGGTAGTGAAAATCTTTTTGCCTTTGGTGCGCATATCTCCAATATAGGCACAAAAATAGGCTATAGCGATGTAGGACCTAAATACTTTTTACCCACCAATTTAAAATTGGGCGTGGCCAATACCTGGGAGCTTGACGAAACCAATGAATTAACCGCCACTTTTGATATCAATAAATTACTGGTGCCTACACCTCCCATACGCGATGTGAATGGAAATATCATCAAAGGGCACGATGATGATGTATCTGTACCGGCGGGTATATTCCAGTCGTTTGGTGATGCTCCGGGAGGTTTTAGTGAGGAGTTGAAAGAGATCAGCTTTTCGCCTGGGGTTGAATACTGGTATAATCACCAATTCGCGGTTAGGGCCGGGTATTTTTATGAAAACCCAGATAAGGGCGACAGGCACTATCTAACCCTGGGTTTAGGCATGAAGTATAATATTTTTAATTTCGATTTTTCATACCTGGCAGCGAGCCAGCAAAATAGTCCTTTAGCCAATACGCTGCGCTTTACCTTGTCGGCAAATTTTGGCGGTATATCAAATGTGGGTAAACGGTAATGGGTAAGATAAAAGTAGGTTTTGGGTTTGATGTACATCAGTTAAAAGAACAGCACCCATTTGTTTTAGGCGGCGTAAAGCTGGAGCATCATTCCGGTGCTTACGGGCATTCGGATGCCGATGTATTGTTACATGCTATTTGTGATGCCTTACTCGGAGCCGCGAATTTACGCGATATAGGCTTTCATTTTTCCAATACCGACAACCGCTGGAAAGGCATCAGCAGCCTGGTACTGTTACAGCATGTGGTAGTGCTGATCAAAGAGAAGGGTTTTAGTATTGGCAATATCGATGCTATGGTATGCCTGGAAGCGCCCAAGATAAACCCGCACATACCGGCCATGAAAACCTATATAGCCGAGGCCGCGTCCATCAGCGAGGAGGATATATCCATTAAGGCCACTACTAACGAGCAAATGGGCTTTATTGGCCGTGAAGAAGGTGTAGTAGCCTACGCGGTTTGCCTTATTGAACGCGACTAAGGTGTACTCACTGGTATCAGCTGTATCTCTAATATCTTCATTAAACCGGCTTTCTTTATTTCAACCGGTGTAATGCTCAGGCTATGCGCGCCCGGTTCAAGGCTTACAGTACCTAACTCCTGTTCTTTAACCTGTACGCCTTTAGCTATAGCTTCAACGCTGCCTTTTACTTTATGGTTTCCACTACTTAATTCATAAGTGCCTTCATCAACATTATCTGCCGCGTACTTTAAAAGTATTTTATAGGTAGCAGGCTCTATTAGCCTGAAATCCCAGTTTACAGATTGGTTGGTGTTTTTCCAGCCTTCTACATAATAGCTGCTGGTTTTACCGTCACCAAAACCAAAGCCCTTGCCTTCCAGGCGGGCATCAAATGCCAGTAAACGATTGGTTGTTTCACGGCTTGCCAACAAGCGTACGGTATCGGTTTCTATCTTTCCGGTTGTTGTTTCTAATACAATAACCGTGTTGCTGGTATCGGGGGCCTGTGCAGGTAAATGAATGGCCACATCAAGCGGATCGAGCCTGCTAAACTTTAACTCCTTTTTATCAGCCAGCACCCATGCTTTGCTGATCCCGCTTTTTAAGCCACCCACTATCAATTGGCCATTTTTTGGCCAGTTAAATACATGCAGATAAAGCAAGTTGTTTTTTCGGGTTGATACGCCCCAGCTTTGATAGGGTAGTGCGGTTTTAGTTGTTTGATAGATGCTTGCCGAATTTTTGCTCATCCAGCGGCCTATGCCTTGCAGAATAGCTGTATCTTCCGGAGCAAATTCGCCATCACCCATGGGGCCGATATTCATCAAGAGGTTACCCCCGCGTGATGTGGCTTTGGCCAGTAAACGAATAAAAAAGCTTACCGGTTTATGGCTCTTATCAAATTTCGAGTAACCGTATGACTCATTGGTAGTGGGTATAGCTTCCCAATCGCCGATTACAGGGAAAAACTCTGCAGGGCGATCGGCGGTGTTTTTATAATCGCCCAGCTGTAAATTACCGCTGCCCCGTGCCAGTCTTCCGTTCACTATAATATTCGGGTCGGTTTCCCGGATGGCTTTCAGGATGCGGATGTTTTCTGATAGCGGTAGTTTTTGCGGGGTATCAAACCACAATATATCTGGATGATACCTGGTGATGAGTTCTTTGATTTGTGGTATGGCCTTTTTATCTACATAATTAACCGCTTTAGGTAACAGCTCCGGGTGAACATCATACCAGTCGCGGCCGCCAAACAAATTCAGATCGCCTCCGGGGTTCTGGTAATCCCAATCGTTACCAGGCGCATCGGGATGTTCCCAATCAAAGGCATGCGAATAATAAAAGCCGAACTTAATGCCATATTTTTTACAGGCCGCAGCCAGATCAACCATGGGGTCGTGTTTCCAGGCGGTTTGTTTAACCACATTGTAATCAGAAACCTGCGAGTTATACATTGCAAAACCATCATGATGCTTGGCCGTAATGATCAGATACCTCATGCCTGCGTATTTGGCTGCCTGTACCCATTTATCGGCATTAAATTTTGTTGGATCAAAGTGATGCGCCAGTTCCAGGTAGGTTGAACGTGGTATTTTAGCCTTGCGCATCAGGTGCTCGGCATAGCCGCCGATATTTTTACCTTCCCATTCGCCGGCAGGTAAGGAGTATATGCCCCAGTGTATAAATATCCCAAAACGGGCGTCGCGCCACCAGGTTAGCCGGCTGTTCCGTGTTTTCATGGATGCCGGCCACCAGCTTTGCATAGCCTCGTCAATGGCTTTTTGATCGCGGGTTTTAACACTGTTGGCCATGGTTTTATCCTCATCGCCTTTATCCTGCGCTACGGTTGTAAGCGCGGATATACTAAAACATAAAATCAACAGGTATGGAAGCCATGAGGGCCTTATAGCAGGTATCTTATTGGTCATTAGGTAAAAATTGGTACCGACCAATATCGTTTAATTTCCAGCGTATTTAGTTTCCAAATTAAGCATATCTATAAACTCAATTGACATGATGCTTGTCTTGGGAGGGGCTCCTCTAAACGACGAAGCCCTCATGTAACAGCGCATGAAAAGATAGAATAGGTCTTGTTGAGAAATAGCAGGGTGCAGAGCCGACTCACACGGTCTACGCTTCGCTGGACCTGCCTCTCTTCGCCTTCGGCGGAAAGAGAAAAAAGGAATGAAAATCCCCTCTATGCGCGAAGCGGAGAGATGGGTGATAAGCGCAGCGATGTCGGGATGAGTCGATACCGCGCGATTGAGCCACTTCATGGGTTATTACTTTTTGACGAGAGTTGGGTGAGGGGCTTGCTTTGTTCCTCGCAATGACGTGTAGGATTTAAACCTGATTTTCCTTTTCTTTTTCAACCTTTACGTTACCTGTACGTTTCAGTACACCCCAGCCGCTCAGCTCGCCTTTTAATGCTTTTCTGATAGATTTAAACAGAACGTAATACATTAACTGGCGCCACATAAAACGTTGCGGGATAATGTAAATGAGCTTTCTGTAGTCCTCTTTTTCCATCCGGAAGGCGATGATGCCCACGATGAAATCGATCAAAACAAAGGCTATATAGTAGAATAGCATTTTCTCGGGTTTGGCACCAAAAAGGGCAAATATCATCATCAGGTCAGCCAGCGGCGAAAACAGCGGCAATATGATCTGGAAGATCAAAATGTTTGGCATGCCCACCATCCCAAAGAATTTATACTTTTTGTTGAACAGCGCGTCGCGGTTTTTCCAGAAACTCTGGATTACGCCAAAGCTCCAGCGGAAACGTTGTTTCAACAGCATGTTGATGGTTTCGGGGGCTTCGGTATAAGCAATGGCTTCGGCACAATTTTTTACAATATAGCCTTGCTTTAGGATGCGCATGGTGAGGTCGCAATCCTCGGCAAGCGTATCATAAGTAAAACCGCCTGCTTTAAATATTGCCGATTTGCGGAACGCGCCAATGGCTCCCGGCACCACAGTAATACTATTGATCAGGTCAAATGCCCGCCTATCCATGTTTTGCGCCGTAATATATTCTATAGATTGCCAGCGGGTAATGATATTGGTTTCGTTACCTACTTTTACGGTACCCGCTACTGCGCCTATTTCCTCATCGGTAAAATAGGTCATTAAGTGATAAATGGCATCGGTTTTTAGCTGTGTATCGGCATCAATACAAACCACATAATCATTTTGAGCATGGGTAATACCAAAATTAAGTGCCGATGCTTTACCGCCGTTTGGCTTGGTTAGTATTTTAACCAGCGGATTATTGGCATAAGCGGAGTTAACCACTTCAAAGGTTTTATCCTTTGACCCGTCATCCACAAAAATGATCTCAAATGATGGGTATTCTGTTTTTAATAAACTTTGTATGGTAGCAACGGCATTTACCTCTTCGTTATAAGCAGGCACAATAATACTCACCGGTGGCAATGGGAAATTGTTGCCGCGGGCTTTTACCATCTTTTTATTTTCGCCATGCTGCCTTACGGCCAGTACTCCAATTAAAACAATACGGCCAATCGCCAGGAAAATAGCCGATAAAAATATATAGATGAGTATCCAGTTGATATAAAAATAGCCATGCACCGCCACGTCATATACCGGCCCCAGGATACCTGTATGCGGATCATTTGGAATAGGCGGCATCAGATCGGCTTTGGTTTTGCCCAGCACGTCGGCAATGGTGGTAAACTGGTATCCGTGCGATTTAAAGAAATGGATAATTTCGGGCAATGCCTTTACCGTTTCTTCCCGGGTATCGCCACCAGCATCGTGCAGCAATATCATCGAGCCATTATCTTTTTGCCTGATGGTACGGGCAATAATACTGTCGGCTGTTACACCCGGCTGCCAGTCCCAGGGGTCAATAGATTCGCCAATGGTAATATAACTTTGCCTGCGGCTCTCGGCTACTGGGATAACCTCGGCCAGGGTTTGTGGCTCGGCATCGGCATTAAACGGAGGCCTGAAAAGTATGGTGCTTCTTCCGGTTATGGATTCAATAAGCTTACGGGTTGAGTTAAGCTCCAATATAACCCGGTCAAGACTGATGGTTGAGATATCCGGGTGGAAGAATGTATGGTTACCTATCTCATAGCCTTCCTCATATTCACGCCGCACCAGCTGCATGTTCTTTTCGGCCATGGAGCCCACCACGAAGAAAGCTGCCGGTACATTTTCCTTTTTAAGGATATCTAAAATACGTGGCGTAAAATCCGGATCGGGGCCATCATCAAAAGTTAAAACTACTTTTTTAGGGGCATAGCCATAGCGGCGTATTACGTACTTGGTGGGTAGTTTAATATACTGTTGATTGGTAATGGTATAGCTGCCGGTATCCAGTTTTACGTCTATCTGGCCCGTAGTAGGAGTAGTGATGAGATCCAAAACTTCGCCTTCGCCATCATAATCAACATTCACACGGTTATTTAAACCTACCGTAGTTAGCTTTTTAAGATCGATGCCTGTTTTTCTTAAAGAGTCTATCGAAAGATTCTTTTGGAAATACGACCATAAACGCGGATCCTCAGATCCCAGGCGCCATAAAGCTACACCACCGGTGGCCCAATCGTCGGCCATTCGGATAACGTTGAAATTGGTAGCGGCGTCTGTAAAATAAGTGGTATGTGGAAGGCCATTCTGGTCGACATAATTAAAATGCAGGTTGGCCGATAGCGGGTCAAAAATAATTTTACTTTGTTTTTCCTGCGCGGTACTTATAGCTTGCTGGTAACCTATGGCATGGCCAACACTCTTTTCGGGCCAGTCGTATCCGCCCGCGGCAAAAGTTAAAATAACTTTTTCGCTGGGCACCTGGCTGCAAACGTCGTCCAGTATCTGTTCAACCCAGTGCTGATTTGACAGGTCGCCGGCATTGGTGGCATCATAGTGCTCATCAATAGCCATTACAAACAAAAAGTCGTTAAAATGCTGTAATTTCTTTAGGTTATAGGCTTCATCATCGGGCACCACATTTTGGGTTACCAGGAAATTTTTGGCGTGCAGAGCCTTGTAAAGTTCCTGCAAAAAGGTAAGGTACTCTGCGCTGTTGCGATCTTTAATTTCATTAAAATCAACATTAATACCTTGGAATTTATGTTTAGTAAGGCTATTGATAATGCTGTTAATAAAGCCTGTACGGAGTTTTTTGCTTTTGATGATCCGTTCAACATCTTTACTGTCAAAACCGCCGCTTACGTTGTTATAGTTAACGTAGTTAGAAAGCATAATGAGCACTGGCTTATTAAACTTTTTATTGATGTTGACAAGCCCGGTATCAATTTTAGTAATTACGGTATCAACTTTGGGTGCTATCGAAAAACCTTCGCTTACCACCATATCCAGGTGACCGAGATTGGTGATGAGTGAATTATAAGCCTGAGGATCCCAGGCCAGGTAAAAGGCCGCGTTAATACGGTCTTTATTATTAGGATGCTTGAGTTGGTGCAAACGACGGGTTCGCTCCATGGCCTCAATTTCAGACTTTTGTATATTGAAGTACTTGAACTTGGTTGACCGTTTTAACTGGTCAAGTTCTTCTTTCGACATTTTTTTCGGGGCCGGGTTCAGGTTGGGCAGATCGGGGTAATAAGTTGATTTGATGGTAACTATTACGGCTATTATCCCAATTACAAGTACTGCAAGAAGTATGCGGCTGAGCCACTTGAATTTATTCCATCTACCTGGTGAATCGGCTTGAAAAACTTGCTTGTTTGAAGACATTAAGTGAGTTTACTTCTAAATTTAAAAGTACGGGTTACAAATGAAGATTTAATGAATGGTATTGTTGATTATTTATGCGCGTTCTCTGGCTCGATACCAGAAAAATCAACTCCACATTTACAATTACCACCACACCCCTTTTTCGCGGTCAGGCTTTTATACAGCATACGGCCGATGTAAAAGACTGCGCCAGCAAAAAGAATAATTACTATAATGGTTTGAATATTCATGTCGCAAAAATACTACATTTTTAATATATACAATATTATACGTACAGACGCTCTAATTAGTATAAAGTTTAACGCTGCATAAAGGCAATTGTTCCGCCTACCCAGTCAAAATTTTGATTATAACGCACGCCTATCATTTTGCCACGGCTAAGTCTGGCCAGGTTAATGGCCAGCGTAGGCTTAGCATCGCCATCGGGCCATAGATAAAGTAAGCGTATCTCGGCCTTAACACCGCCATCCGGTGCTTGTACTACCGGCTCATAATTTACTTTTTGTTGTAATATCCAGTTTTCGGGATCAGTAATATTATTAATATCATCGGCGGTTACGTCAATGATCACCCCCTGACCCGCGAAAGAGAACAAGGGTTTAAGTACATAATTCTCCAGGTCGGTAGGTATTGGCGTTACCTGGTGTAAAAATCGTGTTTTGGGAATATAATCGCCATGCAGGTAAGGCATGGTAAATTTACTAATACGGTAAAACCAGTTTGGGTGAGTTATCCACTCAACATCAAGCGGCTGGCGTATATCAACAACCTTGTCAAAAATATTTTCGTCGCCGTCTATCTCATCAAATATCAACCGGTTATACATACGACGGATGCGTTTTTTTTGACCATTTGCTTCGTAAAAAAGCTGGTCGCCCTGTTGTTGCAGATCACTCAGCGAAATAACGGGAATGCCCAGGTAGCGCTGGGTGATATAAAAATCAACCGAGGTTTTTTGTTCAGGCGCGTTTACATCCATCAAAACCACTTCGTCGGGCTGATAGGGGCCAAGGATGGTTTTTTTGAGCAGATCAAAGTAGGATTGATCATTAAGGCCATTAAAATAGATGGTTTTGTTTGTATCGATATTGAATACTTCACGATAGGTATTGCCCAAATGAACCTGGAAACCATACAAAGAAGGGAAGCCCTGCAGTTCGATCAATTTAGGGACTATCCGGCCATCGGCATCCTTACAAACACCAAAATCAAGTGCGATGAAATGTGGATGGGCATTTTCATTGGGCAGGCGCCACTTATCAGGTATGGATCGTTCTGTAAGTTCCTTAAACCCGGCTTGTAAAATGGTATCCATGATGCCCTCGCCGGCAGCCATGAGTTTATCGCGAAAGTCATCAGTCAGGAAAACCGGTGTTTCTGCTACACGAAATAATACGGGATTGCGCAGACCATCGTTAAGGCGGGTTAAAAAGCCCTCGTATTTTTCTGTCGTAAAGTGCCGGTTAAATGTTGCTCTGGCTGATGGATCCATAGGTATAGGGTATAAAACAAACTTAACTATTTAATGAGCAAGGAACAAAAATCCATTCTCCTTTTACCTCAATTTTTCATTAATTTGCTTTGTCAATTAAAACCTGGCAACACTATTTAATGCAAAAAAACAAGAAAAAGATCGCGGTTGTTGGCGGAGGGAGTTGGGCTACAGCCAATATTAAAATGCTGGCTGATAATACTACAGAAAAGGAGATTTTTTGGTGGATGCGGAATGTACAGGCGGTGGAACATTTGCATAAATTTGGGCATAACCCGCATTATTTAAGCTCGGTTGAAATTAAACTGCCCAAACAAAATATCTCGGTTAATCTTAAGCAGATCATACAGCATGCTGATATTATTTTGCTGAATGTACCAGCCGCATTTTTAAAAGATGCCTTGACGGGTATAACCCCTGCCGATCTGGCCGGTAAAAAAATAGTATCAGCCATAAAAGGAATCGTGCCTGATGAAAATCTGATTATTGGTGATTTCTTAAACCAGAAGATGGGCGTTTCGTTTAATGATTTTATGGTGATCAGCGGTCCCTGCCATGCCGAGGAAGTAGCGCTTGAAAAGCTCTCTTATCTTACCATCGCATCAGGAGATGCCGAACTGGCTGCTGAGTTTGCAGGCATGATCAATACCCGTTATATCAAAACCATCGTATCTGATGATATATATGGTACGGAATACGGCGCTGTGTTAAAAAATGTTTATGCCATTGCCAGTGGTATTTGCCATGGTGTGGGCTATGGCGATAATTTTCAGGCAGTACTAATATCAAACGCTATACGCGAGCTGGAACGTTTTGTTGCTGCGGTGCACCCGATCAACAGGGACATTAAAGAATCGGCCTACCTGGGCGATCTGCTGGTGACCGCGTATTCGCAGTTTAGCCGCAACCGTACTTTTGGCAATATGATAGGTAAGGGGTATACAGTAAAATCGGCCCAACTGGAAATGAATATGATAGCCGAAGGATATTATGCAGTAAATTGCCTACACGAGGTGAATAAACAATACAATGTGGATATGCCTATATGTGATGCTGTTTATGCCATTTTATATGGGAAAAGCTCTCCGGTATTGGAAATGAGCAATTTGGCAGAAAAATTGAGTTGATTATTTTATTAAATTAGTAATAAACTTAATTACCGTTCCTTATGAAAAATCTATTCAAAATTACCCTCCTTGCTGCGTGTGTATTTATGATATCCCCAGCCTTTTCACAAACTAAAACCAAAAAGGATACCAGCTTCTTTAAAAAAGTGGGCGACAAGACTGGTAAAGTGGCTACATCAGTTGGTCATAAAACAGCCGAAATTGCATCCAAAGGCGCGGCGGCCGTAGCTGATAAAAAGTATGCTGATAAGGTGGGGCCAAGGGGGCAAACCATTTATATTGATAAGAATTCAAAATATTTCTATGTCAATAAAAAGGGTAAACACATCTATATTAGCAAAAGCAAATTGAAAGATAAACCTGTTGAGAAAAAATAACAAAATCTGGTAATACGGATTGCCACGGGTATAAAAATTAAATATGAAACATAAAGCTTTATTGATCCCCGCAGTTGGATTGATATTATTGGTTTTTGCCTGCAACAGTGCGCCTGAACACCCGGTTAACAAAAAACTGGTGGGCAAATGGCAGTCAAAAGATGGCGAAACCAAGCTTGAAATAACCGATAAAGGATTTACGATGGACGATGGCAAGCCTGTTACGGAAGACTACTTTGTAACGAATGATACCATTTTTACATCGTACCAGGGCAGCAGGCCGTTTACCAAATTCCTGATCAAAAATCTGGACGATCATAAGCTGACGCTGTTTTACCCAGACTCTGACCTGGTAGAATTTAGTCGTTAAAAGAGTCAAGTCATTAGAATCAAGAGTCAAGAAAATAAAATATAGTTTTGCCTTGATTCAGATGGCTGCTCAAAATCCTCATTAAAAACAAAAGCCTTCATGCTGCTGATGCGGCTGAAGGCTTTGTTAACAAAACTAAACTAAAACTATGCTTCTTTACCAGAGAAGCTACATGAAAAACTATTTTCTTTTTAGAATCAAGAAGTAAGATTCAAGAATCAGGACAAAATTGCCATTGTTTCTGGCTTTCGGTCCTGACTCCTGACTCTCATCTCCTGACTCTTTAAATTAGAATCTTCTGCGACGTTCCGGACGTTCCTCGCGGGGTTTTCCAGAGAAATCACGGAAACCACCACCAGAGCCGTTTCTTTCGCCACCACGGTAACCACCGCCTTCACGGCGTTCGCCACCACGGTAACCGCCACCGCCTTCGCGACGCTCACCACCACGGTATCCGCCTTCACGACGTTCGCCACCGCCACGGTATCCACCGCCGCTGCTGCGATTATCACTGGTGCCTTCGCCAGATATTTCTATCCTTACCGGACGGCCTTTGTATTCGATCTCTTTATAAGCAGTCATTACTTTTTCTACATCCTCATGCGGAACTTCGAAAAATGAGTAAACGCCTTTTACATCAATTTTACCAACAGTACGGCCGCTTATTTTGGTGGTGTTACAAATGTAACCCAGCAAATCGCCGCGGTTAAATTCATCAACAGAACCTAAGTTTATAAATAAACGGGTGTAAGCTGATTTGCCACCTGAAGTGCGTTCGCCACGGTCTTCAAAACGACGGCCTTCTTCAACACTTGCGTTCAAATCAGGAGCGTTTTTGTAATAATCCAGGAAGCGGTTAAACTCGATAGAAGCAAAACGTTTGATAAACTCTTCTTTGCTTACATCTTTAAACTCCTCGATGATACGTGGCAGGTATTGCTCAATCTGCTCGTCGTTAACGGTAACGTTATGTACTTTATGTACAATAGAGAACAGTTGTTTTTCGCAAACGTCAAAACCTGTGGGGATCTCGGCTTTTGAAAACTTTTTACCAATAACACGTTCAATCTGGCGAATTTTGCCAAGCTCTTTACCGTTAACGATAGAGATAGATACACCAGTTTTACCGGCACGGGCGGTACGACCGCTACGGTGGGTGTAATTCTCAATCTCGTCTGGTAACGAGTAGTTGATTACGTGGGTAACATCATTAACGTCGATACCACGGGCGGCAACGTCTGTAGCTATTAATAGCTGCAGGTTACGCTCACGGTAACGTTTCATAACTTTATCACGTTGTTGTTGCGATAAATCGCCGTGTAAAGAATCGGCATTGTAACCGTCTTTGATCAGCGCTTCTGCAATATCCTGGGTCTCTATCTTGGTACGGCAAAAAACAATACCAAAAATATCGGGGTTAAAATCAACAATACGTTTAAACGCGGCATACTTGTCACGGGCACGTACTATATAGTATTCGTGCTCAATGTTGGCATTACCGGTGTTTTTGGTGCCCATAGTCAGCTCAAACGGATTCTCCATGTATTTTTTGGCGATCCGCCTAACTTCGGCAGGCATCGTGGCTGAAAACAGCCAGGTTTTTTTCTCGTCGGGCGTGGTAGATAAGATATTATCAATGTCTTCCTGAAAGCCCATATTGAGCATTTCATCAGCTTCATCCAATACTACGTATTTTACCTGCGAAAAATCTATCGCCTTGCGATTGATGATATCAAGCATACGGCCAGGTGTGGCCACTACAATCTGTACACCGCGTTTGATTTGGCGTAACTGATCAGAAATACTTGCACCACCATACACAGCAACAACGTGTACGTTGTTCATTTGCTTGGCGTAATTTTTAATGTCGTTCGTGATCTGTAAACAAAGTTCACGTGTTGGGCATAAAACAAGTGCCTGTGGATGATTTTCTTCGAAATCCAACAGCTCTAATAATGGTAGGCCAAAGGCAGCAGTCTTACCGGTCCCGGTTTGGGCTAATCCGACAAAATCGTTGCTGCCTGTTAACAATACCGGAATTGACTGTTCCTGGATTGGCGTTGGGTTTTCAAACCCTAACTCAGAGATGGCATTAACAATATCATGACGGATTCCCAGTTGAATAAATGGGTTCATGAATTAAAATAACGAATTTGGCAACATCGCCAAATCGGGCGCAAAGATAGAGTTTATATTTTTTAAAAACAATAGCTTGTTGAATTTTTAAAAATATGGTAACTTTTTGATAATTTGAGAGTTAAGCGATAAGCGGGTGCCCGGGTGTTATTCAAATTGAATTTCAATTTGGCAGTCGATTTTTTTTATGTAGGTTTAAAGCCGTTAATTAAGCTGAAATGAACGATCTGGAGTTATATTTTAATAAAAATGATAAGCGGGTAATTTATAAATGGGCTCATTATTTTGATGTTTATGAGCGTCATTTTAGTAAATACCGTGGTAAAGATATTGTGATATTGGAAATAGGTACCCTGCATGGCGGTAGCCTGCAAATGTGGAAAAGCTATTTTGGCGATAAAGCGAAAATTTATGGAATGGATATTAACCCGGCTTGTAAAGCGGTGGAGGAAGAAAATATTAAAGTACTGATAGGCTCACAAACAGATCGTAACTTTTTAAGGCAGGTGAAGCAGGAAATTCCACCGATCGATATTTTAATTGACGATGGGGGGCATACCATGCTGCAGCAAATTGTATCATACGAGGAGCTTTTTGATCATGTTAAACCCGATGGTGTATACCTGTGCGAGGATGTTCATACCTCATACTGGCTAAAATACGGAGGTGGTCATAAAAGGCGTGGCAGCTTTATCGAATACTCTAAAAATTTTATTGATCAGCTGAACGCTTATCATTCGGTCGAAAAATCGTTGCCGGTTAGCTCATTCACCCGTTCGGTAAATTCTGTTCATTATTACGATTCGATTGTGGTTGTAGAGAAACGCCCGACGCCGCAGCCTACATCATCACAAACCGGAACCATCAAAACTCCGCCCATGAACCTGGAAGCCCATGGTATGGCAAAAGTTAAAAAGAACTTGAGGTACCGCTTAAAACATATAGCTAATGTGATAACAGCTTTCTTTAAACTGCCGTTCAAAAAAGGAAGTTTCGACTATTCTTAGGGGACTGTTGGACTTTGGGATTTTAGGACTTTGGATTTGAAGAGCAAAGAGTAGGGGTTTGTGGAATAAAGAACCAAGAGGGTAATAAAAAAAGGAGCAAAGATTAGGGATAAATATTTTTATGTCCTTAATATTTGCTCCTTTTATGTTTTATCAAAAACGTTTGGCCTTAATCCTCTGGTCATGAAAATTTCAAAGTCCCTCGGTCTTATAGTCCTAAAATCCTACAGTCTAACAAAAAATTATCTCAATCTATCGGCTGATCGCACCAGCTTATCGTCGCGTTGTATACTTTTGGCTGCCAGTATAAGCAGTACAATACTTAGTGAGGTAAGGAAGATGCCTATGCCCATGGTATGGGTATCAAGCTGTCCACTGCCTATAATATTTTTAACGGTTTGGGCCATCCAGTAGCTGTATCCTATTAATGCCGCTATGGCTACGTAGCAAATAGTAATTTGCTGTTTGCGGTTTTTGTATAAAAAGATAATTGCCAGGGGAATAAGGGCTACAATAGCGGTTACGGCGGTAAGTGCTGTAAAAGATTCTGTGTTTTGCTGGGCTCCGTTTACATCCTGAAATATGCCGGTAACCATAATGCTTACAGGTTTGCCGGCAACATAAACGTTATGGGCCAACGGAAAAAAGAAAAGCGCGAACAGCACGAGGCTGGCAAATAACAGATAAATGCTTTGAATACGTTGCAGCATGATATTTAATAAATTATATGGGCAAATATAATTGTTTTTAGCCCCCTAACCCCCTGAAGGGGGAATTTTTGATATGCCTGTCCGAAATCTGCCAATTTGAAATCATTAACTTTGCTTCGTGACCAATAAACAACGTTATTTTATTGAACTGGCTTATGATGGCACCCATTATCATGGCTGGCAGATACAGCAAAACGCAATAAGCGTACAGGAACTATTAAATAAGGCCCTGGCTACTATTCTGCGGCAGCCGGTTGAAACTACTGGTTGCGGCCGTACAGATACGGGTGTACACGCCCGGGAGTTTTTTGCACATTTTGATGTGGAGGTCCATAGTCCATTGACCATAGACGATAGTCTGAAAACGAACGAAAGTGAATCTATGAACCATGGACTATCGACTATCGACTATGGACTAAAAGTGCGAGGTCTCAATTCCCTTCTTCCGCCTGATATTGCTATAAAAAACATCATCCCGGTTCATGCCGAAGCGCATGCAAGATTCGATGCCACACAGCGTTCCTATCAATACCATATCCATTTTCAGAAGGATCCGTTTTTGCATGGCTATTCGTGGCTGGTACGCGATGTGCCCGATACGGTGTTGATGAACCAGGCGGCAGGTATTATTATGGAGTATACCGATTTTAGTTGTTTCAGTAAATCAAATACGCAGGTAAAAACCAACAATTGTAAAATAACCCGGGCCGAGTGGGTGAAAACAGAACGGGGTATTGTTTTTCATATTTCAGCCGACAGGTTTTTGCGTAATATGGTAAGAGCCATCGTTGGTACATTAATAATGGTAGGGCGCCATGAAATAGAACCCGAAACTGTACGTGCCATTATTGAGAGCAAAAACAGGTCAAACGCTGGTACCAGCGTGCCTGCGTGCGGCTTATATTTAACCGAGGTGAAATACCCATTTTTAGTATCAGGTAGTTAATATCAAGTAGTACGATTTTTTGTCTTGATAATTACGATGTTGCAATCTGCAAACACAATTGATCTGTTTTTATTCGATATTTGCTAAGCTAAGGTCTTGATACTTGATACTAATTACTTGATACTATGTCGGAAGTAACCGGAAAAGCGCTTGATTGGAAACTGTTAAAACGGGTAATGCATTATGTAAAGCCGTATAACAGCACGTTTGTAATTTCGGCGTTTCTGACCATTTTCCTGGCAGGCGGCGCGTTGCTGCAACCCATCCTGATACAACACACGCTGGATAACGATATCCTGAATGATAATTACGATGGGCTACTTCTTATGGTTATATTGATGATAGCACAACTCATGGTATTAACCATTGCCCAATATTATCAAACTTATTTAACCAACGCCCTGGGGCAATCTGTTATCCGTGATCTTCGAATTGATATTTTTAACCACATTACCAGTTTGCGCCTGAAGTATTTTGATCGTACGCCTATAGGTATGCTTATTACCCGTACGGTATCAGACCTGGAAACCATTGCCGATATTTTTTCGGAAGGGCTGATCTCTATCATGGGGGATATGCTGCTGGTGTTCGCGGTGATCGGCTTTATGTTATATGAGGATTGGAAGCTGGCGCTCATTACACTGATCCCGATGCCGTTCCTGTTTGCATCAACCTATGTTTTTAAGGAGGCTATTAAATCCTCCTTCCAGGATGTACGTACTCAAGTGGCCCGGTTGAATACTTTTCTGGCCGAACATATCTCGGGTATTGGTATCATTCAATTGTTTGCCCGCGAAGATCAGGAAATGCGGAAGTTTAAGGAAGTTAACCTGAAATATCGTGATGCCAACATCCGCTCCAATTGGTATTATTCTATATTTTTTCCGGTGGTCGAAATTCTGTTTGCCATTTGTATGGGTCTGCTGGTATGGTATGGTTGTAAAAGAATGTTGTCTGATAGTCAGCTGGCTGCTATTTCGGCAAGACCGGGCGGTATCACCCCTGGTGTTATTACCAGCTTTATCGTATTGCTTAACATGTTGTTCAGGCCAATACGTCAACTGGCTGATAAGTTTAACACCTTGCAAATGGGTATGGTGGGTGCCGACAGGATATTTAAAGTGCTTGATACCGATGAAGTTGCTGTAGATACCGGCGAGATTAAAACCGGCAGGCTGCAGGGCGATATTGAATTTAGCAAAGTATGGTTTGCCTATAATGACGAGAACTGGGTTTTAAAAGATATCAACTTTCACATTAAACCAGGTGAAACGTTGGCGCTGGTAGGAGCCACTGGCGCAGGTAAATCATCAACCATTAATATCCTGAACCGCTTTTACGAGATAGGGGCAGGTAGCGTAAAAGTTGACGGTCACGATATTCACGATTACCAGGTGGAGTTTTTACGATCGCAGATCGCAACCGTGATACAAGATGTGTTTTTGTTTACCGATACCATTGCCAATAACATCAGTCTGAATAATCATTCCATAACACGTGAACAAATCATAGCTGCGGCCAAAGATGTTGGCGCGCATGAATTTATTGAACGCTTGCCTGGTGGTTACGACTATAACGTAATGGAAAGAGGCTCTACACTTTCGGCAGGGCAATCGCAGTTGATCTCCTTTATCAGAGCACTGGTGTATAATCCTGCTATTTTGGTTTTGGATGAAGCCACCTCATCTGTAGATACTGAAACCGAAATGCTGATCCAGAATGCCATCAATAAACTGATGCAGGGACGTACAGCTATTGTAATAGCTCACCGTCTTTCCACCATCCAAAACGCCGACCGTATTATTGTACTTGATCACGGCGAGATTATGGAGAGCGGCACCCATCAGGAACTCCTCAAAATTGAGAACGGGCATTACCGCAAGCTGTATGATCTGCAGTTTAATTCGGCTGGGATAGCGAGATAGACCTCACCCAACCCTCTCCAAAGGAGAGGACTACAAAAACATTTTTAAAAAGTCCTCTCCTTTGGAGAGGATTTAGGAGAGGTCGGCGCAGTCTTTATCGGTTCAACAGGTTGCTCTTCTTTCTCGTGTTTTTTGGCGATGTCGCCGCCATGCGGTTTATCGGCATGATATTGTTTGTCTTCCTTGCGCACTTTGCTTTTACCGCCATTGTCATTCGGCCTTTTAGTTGGCGTGTCGGCAGGCGAAGGCTTATTGGGTGAATTTGCTGGCTTTGTCATGTAGTGATAACAAGTGATAGAATGCTTTGTTTACGATTGTCTGAACCCGGATTAACTCCGTTGAGAGTTGCGCCGTTTATTGAATTAGAAAAATGGACAGAATTGCCGAACAAATTCAAAAAACTCCTTAATTCGACAAATTCGGGTTCAGACAAATAGTTAATAAATGTTAAAACTGACTGCCCTAAAAGCTATTAAACTATATTTATAACTAATAAACTTTTACCTTTAAAGCGGGTTTCTTAATTTCGCACAAATCCAGATATGTAAAAAGAGAAATGCGGGTAATGTCTCAAATTTCAAATCTCATATCTAACATCTCACAAGAATGGAAGAATTTGAAGCAAGCGCGTCAGCAAAAAAAACAAAAACGATATACATATCAACCGTATTCGGTATTGCCATGGTATTGTTAATGATAGGACTTTTAGGCCTGTTTTTGGTATATGCCAATAATATTTCACGCTACGTAAAAGAAAATATCGTGCTGAATATTTTTGTTGACGATGCCGCGCACGAAACCGATGTATTGCAGCTGCAAAAGCAACTGGAAGGCAATGCTATGGTAAAACAAACACAGTATGTGAGTAAGGAGCTGGCCGCGCGAAACCTGCAAAAAGACCTGGGCGAGGATTTTGTTAAATTTTTAGGCTATAATCCTTTGTCGCAGTCCATAGATGTTTACCTGAAGGCCGATTATACCAATAATAAAGACATTGAGAAGTTTAAGGCCGAATTGCTCAAAAACCCATTGATCAAAGAGGTTAAATATCAGCAATCACTTGTTGACCAGATGAATCAGAATGTAACTTCTATCAGTTTGATTATCTTAATATTTGCAGGCATATTTGTGGTATTGTCAGTTGCGTTGATTAACAATACCATCAGGTTGGCTATTTATTCCCAACGTTTCCTCATCAAATCCATGCAGTTGGTAGGCGCCACCAAAAGCTTTATCCGCAAGCCATTTTTGCTATATGGCATATGGCATGGCCTTTTGGGTGGATTGATCGCTATTATTTTACTGGTGGGTACGCTATATGTGGCTTATAGGAATATTCCCGACCTGGTTTTCCTGCAAAACTATACCGAGTTTGGTATCGTGTTTTTGGGAGTCATTGGCCTGGGTATCTTTATATCGGGTTTCAGTACCTTTTTGGCCGTTAATAAATTTTTACGTTTAAAAATATACGATCTATATAGGTAATTCAAAAATTAATAAGTCAAAATTCAAAACCTCCTGGGCGCGAAAATTCACTAAATAACTAATTCAACAATTCATTAATTAAAGATATGGCACAACAAGTTAAACCAACCGCAGCTAAACCTACAACAAAAGCAACCAGTACCGAGCCAGTACAGTTTATATTTGATAAAAGTAATTACCGGTTGCTGATCATTAGCGTTGCCGTAGTAGCCTTTGGTTTTGTATTGATGGCAGGCACAACTGACATTTATAGCACAACCAAAATTGTGATAGCACCAATTGTTGTATTAGCTGGATTTGCTTTAGGCTTTTTCGCTATATTAAAAAAGCCAGCAACCAATTAATAGCTAATCCAACTCAATCTACCCCTAATGAACATCATCCACGTTATTGTCCTGGCTATAATTGAAGGCCTGACAGAATTTTTGCCTGTGTCCTCAACCGGACATATGGTTATTGCATCATCTTTAATGGGCATTGGTAAAGATGATTTTGTAAAACTATTTGAAGTAGTGATCCAGCTGGGGGCTATCCTGTCGGTAGTTGTTTTGTATTTCAAAAGATTTTTCCGTTCTATAGGATTTTATTTCAAACTTGTTGTTGGTGTTATACCGGCGGTTATTGTAGGGGTATTGTTTAAAAAACACATTGATCAATTTTTGGAGAGTCCGCTTATTGTGGCTTTTTCACTGTTAATTGGTGGTGTTGTCTTATTATTTGTTGATAAGTGGTTTAATAAAACAACGGTTAAAGAAGAGGCTCAGATCAACTATCCTACGGCTTTAAAGATCGGTATTTTTCAATGCCTGGCTGTTATTCCGGGAGTGTCACGGTCTGCTGCAACTATTGTGGGTGGTATGAGTCAGAAATTAACCCGTACCGCGGCTGCCGAATTTTCTTTCTTTTTAGCCGTGCCCACTATGTTAGGTGCAACCTTGAAAGAAATTTGGGATTTTCATAAAACCCATACGCCGCTTTTTACAGGCGAGCAGCTTAAGTTTTTAGTCATCGGCAACATTATTGCCTTTATTGTAGCTATGCTGGCTATTAAATCGTTCATTACTTTCCTGGAGCGTAAAGGCTTCAGATTGTTTGGCTGGTATCGTATAGTAGTTGGTGCTGTTATTATCGGTTTAATATTGAGCGGGCATACATTGGAAATCTTATAATTTTCCTCAAATTTCTCAACCAAGGCACCTTTACTATGAGTTTGCTGTGAGGAGGGGGTGATAATGAATTCAATCCTTCATTCCACCGCAAACAAAGGGTGACCAAGCGTAGCAATAGTCGGGTGAATCGACGGTATATAGTAATTCTGTTCATTCTAAAATCCAGGAAATTCTGATTCAGACTATTTCCCTACCTTTGCCGCTTTAATTGCACTCATTGAAGAAAATATACACACATATACAGGAATTTGCCGAAGGGCAGTTATTGCTGGTGAATAAACCCTACAAATGGACAAGCTTTGACGTAGTAGGCAAAATTCGCAACGCATTTAAACCGCTTAAGCTCAAAGTAGGGCATGCGGGCACGCTCGATCCGCTGGCTACCGGCCTGCTCATCATCTGCACCGGCAAAATGACCAAACAGATCGATACCTTCCAGGCCGAAGAAAAAGAATATACGGGAACCATGACGCTGGGCGCCACCACGGCATCATACGATATGGAAACCGAGCCCGATAATAAATTCGACATCAGCCAACTTACCGAAGAAAAGTTGCGTAATAATTGCAAACAGTTTACCGGCGATATACAACAATACCCACCGGCACATTCGGCCATAAAGGTTGACGGCGAGCGTCTGTACGAAAAAGCCCGCAGGGGCGAGGATGTGGAACTACGCCTGCGCAACGTCACTATCACCGAATTTGAACTGACGCGTATCGAGCTACCTGAAGTTGATTTCAGGGTGGTTTGCAGCAAAGGGACTTATATCCGGTCGCTGGTAAATGATTTTGGCGCGGCTTTGAACAATGGGGCCTATCTGTCCAGATTGAGGCGTACACGCAGCGGCAATTTTCAGGTGGCTGATGCATGGGAAGTAATGGAACTGGTAACCATGATCAGGGAGCTAAAGACCGGCGATGGGGCGCCTGTTGAATAATACATCCCAAAGTCAAAATAACTGACTTTTATAGTAGTAACGGTCAAAAAATTAACTTTGTGTTTTTACGCATATCATGAAGGTTTACAATCATATCGACGAATTTACAGCGGTAAAAAACGCGGTGGTTACCATCGGTACTTTTGATGGGGTACACATCGGTCACCGTAAAATTATATCAGGGATAAAGGAGATTGCCGATAGCATTGATGGTGAAACGGTAATTTTAACTTTCTTTCCGCATCCGCGCATGATACTGCAGCCCGAGGATGAAAGTCTCAAGCTGATCACCACCATTAACGAAAAAGCACAGCTAATGGAAGACCTGGGTGTGGATCATCTGATCATCACTCCGTTTTCCAGAGATTTTTCGAACCAGACCGCCGAAAGCTATATCCGCGATGTACTGGTGAATAAAATAGGTACCAAAAAAATAGTGATCGGGTATGATCATCGCTTCGGTAAAGACCGTCAGGGCGGTCTGGAAGATCTGCAAAGGCTTGGTCCGGTTTATGGTTTTGAGGTAGTTGAAATACCCGAGCAGGATATCAACGAGGTAGCCATCAGCTCCACCCGTATCCGCAACGCGTTATTAAACGGAGAGGTTGATCTGGCTAACTCATTCCTGGGATATACTTTCTTTATCACCGGTACTGTGATCCGCGGCGACCAGATTGGCAGGCAATTGGGTTATCCTACGGCCAACATCGTGGTTGAAGAAAAATATAAGCTTATCCCATGTGATGGTATCTTTGCCGTAACGGTTGTTGTAGCGGGTAATAAGTACAAAGGCATGGCCTATATAGGCAGCCGGCCAACGGTTAATGGCCTCACCCGTAACATTGAGGTGAATATTTTTGATTTTGATCAGGAGATCTACAATCAGGCCATCCGCATGGAATTTCATCATTATGTACGCGGCGATGTGAAGTTTGCTTCGTTAGATGAACTTAAAGTACAGCTGGCCAAAGATAAGGAAGACGTGCTGGCGTTGTTGTAACCCCATCCAACCCCCCACGAGAGGGAGGGCTTTAAGCCATAATCCATGTTTTTTTAAAAAGTCTCCCCAATCGGGGGAGATTTAGAGGGGGTTTTGTACCTTTACCTGTCAATATGACTCAGTTAGTTGCCTTGGCGCAATTGTTGAGTTTGTTCGATTATATCAAAATAATATGTTAGATTTTATCAGTAAGCTTTTTGGAAGCAAATCAGAACGGGATGTAAAAGCAATACAGCCTATAGTTGAAAAAATTAAGGCTGAATTTGCAAAACTCTCAAACATCAGCAATGATGAGCTTAGAGCTAAAACCATAGATTTTAAAGAAACCATAGCCCAGGGGCTTTCGGGCATTGATAGCGAAATAAAAGCTATTAAAGACCGCACCGAAACCGAACTGGATATGGATGTAAGCGAAAAAGTGGAGCTTTACACCCAGTTGGATAAACTGGAAAAAGACCGCAACAAAGAGCTGGAAGATATATTATTAAATATACTGCCCGAAGCGTTCGCGGTTGTAAAAGAAACTGCCCGCCGCTTTGCCGGCAATAAAACCATTGAAGTTACCGCTACCCAATTCGACCGTGAGCTTGCCGCTCACAAGAATAACGTGGTGATCAAAGGCGATCAGGCAATACACCACAATACCTGGCTTGCTGCAGGTAATGAGGTTACCTGGGATATGGTACACTATGATGTACAGCTGATTGGTGGTATTGTATTGCATCAAGGCAAGATATCAGAAATGGCCACAGGTGAGGGTAAAACGCTGGTAGCTACGCTGCCTGCCTACTTAAACGCGCTTGCCGGACAAGGTGTACACATCGTAACGGTGAATGATTACCTGGCCCGTCGTGATAGTGAGTGGATGGGACCTTTGTATGAATTCCACGGCTTATCTGTTGATTGTATTGATAAACATGAGCCAAATTCTGAGGAACGCCGCAATGCTTACCTGGCCGATATTACTTTTGGCACCAACAACGAATTTGGTTTTGACTACCTGCGTGACAATATGACACGTAGCCCCGAAGAATTGGTGCAACGCAAGTTACATTATGCCATGGTGGATGAGGTTGACTCCGTTTTAATTGACGATGCCCGTACACCTTTAATTATATCTGGCCCGATCCCTCGCGGTGATGAGCATGAGTTTTATGAGCTGAAACCACGCATTGAGCGTTTGGTTAACGCGCAGAAAGCCTACATCAACGGTGTATTGAACGAAGCCAAAAAAGCTATTAACGAAGGTAATGCCGAAGTTGATGGCGGCGGTTTAGCTTTACTACGTGCTTACCGCGGTTTGCCAAAAAGCAAGGCTTTAATTAAGTTTTTGAGCGAAGGCGGCAACCGGACAATTTTGCAGAAGGTGGAAAATCACTACATGCAGGATCAGGGTAAAGACATGCCAAAGGTTGACGCGGAACTTTACTTCGTGATCGACGAAAAAAATAACCAGGTTGAACTGGCCGAAAAAGGTATCGAGCTGATCACCTCATCGGGCGAAGATCCTCACTTTTTTGTGATGCCTGATGTAGGCACCGAAATTGCCGAGATCGAAAAATCAAGCCTGAGCGCTGAAGAAAAAATTGCCCGTAAGGACGAGCTGATGCGCGATTTCTCCATCAAGTCTGAACGTATCCACTCCGTAAACCAATTGCTGAAAGCTTACACCCTGTTTGAAAAAGATACAGAGTATATTTTGGACGAAGGCAAGGTGAAAATTGTGGATGAGCAAACCGGTCGTGTGTTAGATGGTCGCCGTTACTCTGATGGTTTACACCAGGCTATCGAAGCAAAAGAAAACGTTAAGGTAGAGGATGCCACACAAACCTTCGCTACCATTACTTTGCAAAACTACTTCCGTATGTACCACAAACTTTGCGGTATGACGGGTACTGCCGTTACAGAAGCAGGTGAGTTCTGGGAAATATACAAGCTCGACGTGGTAGAGATACCAACCAATACCCCGGCCAGTCGTGCAGACAGGCAGGACCTGGTTTACCGTACCGTTCGTGAAAAATATAACGCCGTTGCCGATGAGATCGTGAAACTGACAGAGGCCGGGCGCCCGGTACTGGTAGGTACAACCTCAGTTGAAATTTCGGAATTACTGAGCCGTATGCTCAAGCTGCGCGGTATCAAACATAACGTACTGAACGCCAAAATGCACCAGAAAGAGGCCGATATCGTGGCCGAAGCCGGTAAAACAGGCACCGTGACCATCGCTACCAACATGGCCGGTCGTGGTACGGATATTAAACTGGGTGCGGGTGTTAAAGATGCAGGTGGCTTGGCCATTGTAGGTACAGAACGCCATGAGTCACGCCGTGTAGATAGACAGCTGCGTGGTCGTGCCGGTCGTCAGGGGGACCCCGGTTCTTCACAGTTTTTCGTGTCGCTGGAGGATAACCTGATGCGTTTATTCGGTTCAGAGCGTATCTCTAACCTGATGGTACGTATGGGTATTGAAGAGGGTGAAGTGATCCAACACTCTATGATCTCCAAATCAATAGAGCGTGCCCAGAAAAAGGTAGAAGAAAACAACTTTGGTATCCGTAAACGTTTGCTGGAGTATGATGATGTGATGAACTCACAGCGTACGGTGATCTATACCAAACGTAAAAACGCGCTGTTTGGCGAACGTTTGGATGTTGACCTGAGCAATACCATATTTGATGTGGTTGAAGATATTGTGACCGAATACAAAGAAGCGAACAATTACGAAGGCTTTACGCTGGAAGTGATCCGCCTGTTCTCGGTTGATATTGAACTGAGTATTGACGAATTCGCATCGAAAAATATAGCGGCCCTTACCGACAGGACCTTCCAAACGGTAATGGACTTTTACAAACGCAAACAGGAAGCCGTTGCACAACAGGCTTACCCGGTATTGAAAGATGTGTTTGATACCCGTGGGCAGTATGTGGAAAATATTGTGGTACCATTTAGCGATGGTATCCACGGTATACAGGTTTCTGTACCCTTGAAAAAAGCTATAGAGAACCATGGGGTGGAGGTATTTAAATCGTTTGAAAAGAACGTGACCCTGTACCTGATAGATGATGCCTGGAAAGAGCATTTGCGCGAGATGGACGAGTTAAAACAATCGGTACAGAACGCGGTTTATGAGCAAAAGGATCCGCTGCTGGTTTATAAGTTTGAGGCTTTTGAACTGTTTAGAGGCATGCTGGCCAATGTGAATAAAGAGATCGTTAGCTTCCTGTTCAGGGGCGGTATCCCGGTTCAGCAGCAGCCAGATGAAATCAAAGAAGCCAGACCAGAACCAAAATTGGATCTGCGTAAAATGAAAACCACCAAAGCCGAGCTGGTAAGCGAAAGCAATGGCATGCCGATGGATGATTTCCGCGAGCAGCAGAAAGCTACCCCGGTTAGGGTGGAGAACAAGATAGGTCGTAACGATCCTTGTCCATGTGGAAGCGGTAAAAAATATAAAAACTGCCACGGCGTAGGGCAGAATTAAGAATATACAGTACGTTATTGCGAGGAACGAAGCAATCTCTATACTATACAGAGCGAACTTACCTGTTTGACCTGCTTATATAGAGATTGCTTCGTTTCTCGCAATGACAGCTTAAAGAAAATTTACCAAATGAAAAAAGCAGTATTTGATCATCAAGCTAAACCAGCGGTTATCAGATACTGCATTTTTTTTGTGCTTTTCATAGCATCAACCCAGGCATTTGCGCAGCAAGCACGCGGCAGGGTAGAGGTAATTAGAGATCCCCTTGTGGATACGCTGATAGCCAAACGTTATGAGATGAGCAGTGCGAGCGGGATTTCCGTTGCCTCTTCATCTTACGGTTATAGGGTACAGTTCTTCAGTGGCTCCAACCGCAAGGATGCTTACAACGCCCAGGCGCGCCTGCAAAGCGAATATCCAGAGCTGCGTACCTACATCATTTATAACGAACCCAATTTTAAGGTGCGTGCCGGCGATTTCAGGACCCGCCTGGAAGCGCAGAAGCTGATGCAGGAACTGCGTGCTTCATTCCCGAGCCTGTTCATCATCTCAGAAAAAATAAATCTACCCAAAACGGATACCAATGATTAAAGAACAAATACAGGAACTATCCCAAAAAATATTTAATGATGTAGTGGCTAATCGCCGCCACTTGCATACCAATCCGGAGCTGTCATTTCACGAACAAAAAACATCGGCTTTTGTAGCCGGCAAGTTAGACGAGCTGGGTTTAACCTACGAAAAAATGGCCGATACAGGCCTGGTAGCCTTGATCAAAGGTGATCTGCCATCTGATAAGGTAGTTGCCCTGCGTGCCGATATGGACGCGTTGCCGATTACCGAAGCCAATGATGTACCTTACAAATCGCAAAACGTTGGCGTAATGCATGCCTGCGGTCACGATGCGCATACTTCATCGTTATTGGGTACCGCGCGAATCTTAACCGAGCTGAAAAGTCAGTTTGCAGGTACGGTAAAGCTGATATTTCAGCCTGCCGAAGAGAAACTTCCCGGTGGTGCCAGCCTTATGATTAAGGAGGGGGTGCTGGAAAATCCTAAACCACAGGCCGTATTGGGACAGCACGTAATGCCATTGATCGATGCGGGTAAAGTAGGTTTCCGCGCAGGCAAATATATGGCCTCAACCGATGAGCTTTATGTTACCGTAAAAGGTAAAGGCGGCCACGGTGCGCAACCACAACAAAACATCGACCCGGTAATTATTACCGCTCATATATTAACCGCGCTGCAACAGGTAGTAAGCCGTTTTGCCGATCCTAAAAGTCCATCGGTATTGTCATTTGGAAAAGTGATTGCCAATGGCGCTACCAATGTGATCCCGAACGAGGTTTACCTGGAAGGCACCTTCCGCACCATGGACGAAAAATGGCGCGACGAGGCCCATAAACGCATGAAAAAAATGGCCGAAGGCATTGCCGAGAGCATGGGCGGCAGCTGCGATTTTAACATTATGCGCGGCTACCCTTTCCTGATCAACGAAGAGGTGCTGACCGCCGCAACCCGTGGCCATGCCGAAGATTACCTGGGTAAAGAAAATGTACTCGACCTGGATATCTGGATGGCCGCCGAAGATTTTGCTTACTACTCGCAAGTAGCCGACAGTTGTTTTTACCGCCTGGGTACCCGTAATGAAAGCCGTGGTATTACCTCATCGGTACATACGCCAACTTTTGATGTGGAAGAGGACGCGTTTAAGATCAGCACTGGTCTGATGGCTTACCTGGCTATTAAACAGCTGGGAAACTAATATGTAAGTTCATTGGTTCATTTATTCAACTGGTTCATTAGTAAAAATGCGACCAATGAACAAATGGGCCAGTGAACCAATGAACTATCTATGAAAAAACTTCTGCTATTATTTATTTTCTGTATTATAAGCACTGTTACTTTCGCACAGCAGATCAAGCGTTTTAATCCGGATACCATTAAAACCATTGTTATCGACTCGCTGGTTGATATCAAATCGCACAGGTTAAACGCGCAGGATTTTATTGATGCCGTACTGGCCGATACCAGCTTTTACAAAGCGTTTCAAAACATGAAACGTTACGGTTTTACCGCCGAGAACCGCATTTTTACCTACGACAAAAAGAACAAGGTTGACGGTAAGATCTATCGCAAAATTATCCACAGTAACGCCGCCGGCAAGCACAGGATGGAATATGTAGCCAAAACGGATAGCGGCAACATGTTTAAAAAGAACGGGAAATACCAGCTATATACTGTTGAAATGTTCGACTATATTTTCATGAATGCTTACAACTCGGATTTTACTAAGGGCGATGCCCTGCCAGGGTCGGGAGGGAAGAACGAATCCTATAAAGACAAGCTGAAGACGCTCATCTTCACTCCAGGACGCAGGGTAAAAGGTATCCCTTTCATCAGCAGCAAAACCGAGATATTCGCGGGTGATATGCGCGGGTATTATTATTATGAATTCGCGCGTGGTAAGTACCTGGATACCATCCCGGTTTACCGTTTCCGGGTGCGTTGCAAACCCAGTACGTCAGACGGTGACACTATGATCAAGGAGATGACTACCATATTTGATGAGCGCACTTTCCAGATCCTGGGCCGCTATATTGACATGAAATTCAGCAATATGTTTGTTGATTTTAATGTGCAGATGAACATCGAGCTCAACAGCTTTGAAGGCGAACTACTGCCTACCAAAATAACCTACCAGGGTAACTGGAACATCCCTTTCCACAAAGAAGAACGCGCCAGCTTTTTAATTGTGCATAAAGATTACAAAAAGGAATAAACGGTTAATTATAATTCTTTTGGTAAATGGCCGGGGTAATGCCTGTCCATCGTTTAAACGTGCGGGTAAAAGCGCTTAATTCGTTATAGCCAAGCATGTAAGAGATTTCCTTTACCGGATAAGAGCCCGTCTTTAAATAATTAATGGCCAATGATTTGCGTGCCCCATCGGCCACCTGTTGAAAGTTGATGCCTTCTTCCTTAAGTTTCCGTTGTAAAGTTCGCACACTGATGTTAAAGTTGGCTGCGATATCCTCCAATGATACGAGACCCAGGTAAGAATTGGCTATCAAATAATTGTGAATGCGGTTTCCGAGTGTTTGCTTTTCGGCCAGCGTATCTTTTAACGGGTTTACCTTTTGCAGCAGGGGTTGTTGTAGTTCGTAATTAGCGGTAATGATCGGCTCGTTCCAGTATTTTTTGTCGAAGGTAACGGTGTTCGTGGCTGCGTTCATAACCGGTTTGCAACGCATTACGCGTTCATATTCTGCCGGGTTATCAATCGGCCTGCCATAGCTAACAGCCCGCGGACTTATCTTTTTCATCATCAGCCCATCCAATTCATGTACTACAAAAACCATCAGCAGATCGAGCGTTTGTACCGATGTAGTGGAGCTTTGCCAATCGGGCGCTGTAGGAATAAATGCTACCGAAAATGTATCATCATTCTGCTGTACCTCCAAAGTAAAAGCCGTGGTGATTAAATGAGTTAATGACGCGGCAATGGTTAAAGCGGCGCCAACGGTTTCGCTGCTTTTAATGATCTCACCAACAATACCCAGCGCCGATAGCTGTAACGACTCGCCAAAGTGCAGGCCAAACAACGTATCCTTACTTAAATGGATAGCGTTGAGCCACAAGTCGCCGACTTGTTTGGGGGTGAACGGCTGTTTATCATTTTGCAACTGGGGCATAGATATATTTGATAAACGGCACAGTGTTCCGGCCGACAAATCGCGCTGTACGGCGTAAGCCAGTAAGCTTATCGTTAGTTTTTTAAGCTGGTCTTCCATCATATTTTGATTGCTGTACTAATGTACCTGTAGCAAATGGCTTCGCCAAAAAATGGCGTAATGTGATAAGTACATGTCGTGTAATGGTAAGTTATGAGCAGTGTCTCCAGCCGACCTTTGGTTTATCAAAATGAAAGGAAAACACCATGAGGCTATTCAAAGCAAAACATTTATCTGTCAAACTTACCGGGGTACTATGTCTGTTGGCTACCTCCGGTTATAGCCAGGCACAATTAACCCATACTATTCATCAAACAACAAGTAACATGAAAAACGAAGCAAAACAAGTAGTAACCAATTTCTTAAACGCCGTACAAGTAGCCGATATTGAGCAGCTAAACGCCCTGTTGCATCCCGATGTACAATGGAGCCAGCCCGGCAACAGCCGCATTTCTGGCATCAAGCACTCCAGTAACGAAGTGTTCCAGATGGTAGGGAAGATGTTTGAGCTATCGGCCAATACGCTAAAGCTTACGGATATCAAATCTATCTGTGTTAGCGGTAACAAAGTAGCCTGTTTGCTGCACTGGAATGCCGCCCAGCCCGCCGGTGGTATTTTGGATGTGGATAATATTGATGTGTACACGGTTGAAAACGGTAAGATCATCAAAGTAGAAGTATTTACTGCCGATGAATCCAAAGAAGAAATGTTTTGGGGCGATTGAGATAGTTGTACAATTTGTTATATACGGAGACGCATCACATGCGTCTCTTTTTGCATTGTACGTATCATATGATCAGAGACTCATGTAGTGTGTATCTACAAAATAAGAATCTTAATGATTCGCCTTCCAGGTTTTCAATTCCTCGGCAATAAAATGGTTTACCAGGTCGGCGTACATTTTCTCTATGGCATCGGGGCAAAGCCCTTCGGCTTGTGCCCATGATCTTCTTTCGGCGAGCATGGCTTTAAAGCGCTCTGGTGAGGCTACATCTGTTGGGTTTCTTTTGAATTTGGCTGCTGCCTGCACATATTTAAATCGCCGGCCAATCAACGCAATCACCAGTCGATCTATGGCATCAATTTCCCGCCGTATATCGGTCATGTCCCGGCATTCTTCCGGTTGGTTACTGGTGGTGGTCATGTTCCTATTTATAATGACTTAGCCTCGTTGTAATAAAACTTCTCCTTTTTTACCCGGCCGTTCTCCCATTGCTGTACCGAAATTTCGGTTCTGTATATAAGTTTCTGGTCTTCCTTATTCTTATTGGTAATGGTCATTTCATACTCGCTAAAAACCCCCTGGTTTGCCTCATCAATAGCCTGCTTGGTTATCACCAATGCCAGCCCAAACTTACCCAACAGAAATTTTTCGCGGCTTATACAGTTTTGTTTCCCGGTGGTTGGGACGGCTTCGTTTTCCTGTAGTTCTACCTCTTCGGCATAAAATAGCTCCATAGCCTTTACCGTCTGATCGGTAGTGATTAACCGGTTAAAAACTTCAACTTTATCTTTCAGTTTGTTCATAATGATGTTTTATACGGCCAGGTCTTCTTCCGCTAACACCTGATAGCGCGGTTCATGCAGTATCGGGAAATTGCAGGAGTTAGCAATAAAACACATTTTATTAGCCTCTTTGTGCAACTCATTGGCCTTGTCTATCATTGCTCCGTCGGTAACGGTGATCAACGGTCTTAGCAGGATCACGGTAAAGCAACCACTTCCGTTTGTGTTTTCGAGCATTACGCCTTCGGCGCTGTCTTCATAGGCCGTTACCACAACACCGGCTGTTGTGCATAAATGCAGATACCACAGCATATGGCATGATGAAACCGCAGCAACCAACAGATCCTCAGGACTATGTTTTGACCGGTCGCCACGGAAGTTCGGGTCGGATGAACCGAGAATGCACTGCTTACCATCAATGTTGATCTCGTGACATCGTTCATAAGCCCGGTAATCTTTGGTCCCACAACCCGTATTGCCGGTCCATGTTACGGTTGTTTGATAATGATGATTTTTCATTGGTATAATTATTCGTTAATAAGTTGTTTTTCAACAGTACTCGTGAGTGCTTCGCAGTTTGTTTTTTAAAGGTAATGAAGCTATCATGAGCTGTATTATACATTCCGGTTGAAGAGCTTAGCTCATGATGGTTTCATAGATATAATATAAAGCAGGTTGGCCTATTATAAATTCCTTACCTGTTATTATTTTTAATTAAGTTGAACGCATTAACCAGCATGTAAAAACCATAAGCAGAAGTGGCCAAAGCCACGCCGATACCCATGATAGTTAAAGCAAATGCCTGCGTATATTGATGACCGGCCGTTATAATAATACCACCGATAGCTACCAGACAAGTCCATGTAGCCAAATAGTAATCAATTTTTCTGTTGAACACTTTGGCCATCGGGTAAAAGTGTAAACCAACGATCAGGGCAATGGCAGGTAAAGTATACTGTTGATATCCCGTAACCAACAAGATCACCGAAACAACGGGTATGGCAGTGCCTTCGATGCCAAAAATGATCCCGAAGCGGGTAGCCATCATTTTACCTTCAGCGGCATCACTATCGCTGGTAAACTTCGGAAATCTTTGTGCTGCTATCAGTACCACAATGCCATACATCACAAAGGTGATACTAAAAGCCGAAAAAAGGATCAACACCACGTGATGGTCATGCCGTTGCAGGCCACCCTGCGCTATGCCCGCCCACATCATGGTAAAAAGCGCCATGAGCAGTAAGCCCCCACCAATACTGCGAACGGCTATTCTGGGTAAAATTTGTGCTTCTTTTGTCATGGCTTCCAATTTTTTTACGCAGGTTAGTTACAAAGTGATACAACAAACGGGTTGCTCTTTACAAAACTGCAATTATCAGATCGTAAAAAATTGTATAAAAACGACAACTAAGCAACTGGCGACCGTTATTATACGGGATATTTTACTCCGCAGCTTTTATATGGCTCAGGTTTTGAATTTTACCTTCACCGAATGACCAGTTTTCTTTACCGCCGTTTTCTACCAGGGTTATAATCACATCGTTGATCAGTACCGGGGTTTCGGCTGCTATTTTACCGGCAATGGCTGCGTATAGTTTTTCTTTTTGCTGATAGGTGCGGCCTGAGCCTGCAGTTATTTGCACATACACCATATTGCCACTGTGTGTTATGCCAAGGTAGTTTTTGGGGTAGTGTAATTGCGATGCCTCCAGTTCTTCAATAACATGGAAGTAATCGTCAAGGGGCACATTAAATTCAGCCATTAATGATTCATGTACCGCCTTAGATATTTTATCCTTGGCATCAGCAGCCAATGTTTTCAATAAGCTTATTCGTACAAAAGGCATAAAACTAAATTATGGATAAATATTATACTAACTTATTTCAGATAATTTTTTTAGCATTTTGTTACTTCATAATGACAAAAGCTTACTCATTTAGCACGATAATTACCTTGCCTAATTGTTCACCTGCCGCTACATAATGGAACGCCTCTTTTACTTGTTTAAACGTATAAATTTTATCAATAACCGGTTTAATGACGAATACTTCGATGGCCCGGTTCATGGCTTCAAAGCTTAAACGGCTGCCTACAAAAATTGGTCGTATGCTAATCATTTTAACAAACAAGGGGGCAAGCACGCTTTTTAAAAGCACTGTTGAATTGTTCAACACTCCCGCGCTGCTTACCAGCGTAATTTCGGCGCCAAAGCCTGCTGATTTTACCGACTGTTCAAACGTGTCAATACCCCCGGTTTCTATCACCCGGCTCACTCCACTACCCCCTGTTAATTCTTTTACCTGCTGATGCCAGTCGGCATGGGTAGTATAGTTGATCACCTCATCGGCACCCAGGTTATGCAAGGCTTCAAATTTTGAATCTTTTGATGTTAACGCGATAATGCGGGCCCCCATCATTTTTGCAAACTGAATGGCAAACACAGCCACACCGCCGCTACCAATGGTAAGTACTGTATCGCCAGCCAAGACCGGCTTTGGCCCTGTTAATGCCGACCACGCCGTTAGAGCCGCACAAGGCAATGTGGCTGCTTCTTGCCAACTCAGGTTAGCAGGGATCCTGACCAGCCAATCTTCGTTCAATATTACATACTCGGCAAGCATGCCATCCAATGTACAACCCAACTGATCGATAATATCCATATCAATTTGTCCGTCGCGCCAGTTGGCAAAATAATTACCCGCAACACGGTCGCCGGTTTTAAAACGGGTAACCTGGGCGCCGGTAGATATTACTTCGCCCACGCCATCGCTCAGGGGTATAATGCCTTGTTTAGGGGGCAGCGGGTAAACCTGGTTGAGTATATAAATATCCCGCCGGGCAATGGATACGGCTTTTACTTTGATTAAAACTTGATTTGGGCCTGGTGTTGGTACAGGACGTTCGGTTAAGGTAATCCCGTCGATAGAGCCAAAATTTTCAATAATATACGCGTTCATGGTGTTTTTGTTTGATGATGTAAACCTACCTTGGTCAACACACCAAACAGCAACCATTTCACGACAGCGATTTACCACTTCGCGACAAAATGGACCCCGATAATTAATAATACTCCGGGTATACTTTTATGGCTTTGGCCTGCTTTTCATCATGCCCAAAAATGGGAAAGGCGTCATACTCCGCGGCGGTAGTCTGTATTTTTTTTAATGACGCGGCCGCCAGTTCCGGATCGGCAGCAGCATAAGGCGCATTGTTCCTGAAATTAGCTTCTGTGAGCGCCGCATCGATACAAAGCAGCACATAGCCTGAACTTGCCGTATTGATCAGTATCGACTGATGGCCGGGGGAATGACCGGGTGTTGATATCAGGCGGATGTTATCGCAAAGCTGATAGTCGCCATCAATTACCTGATAGTTCAAATCCTTAATTCGGCATGCCGGTGGCGAATAATCATCATCATCTAAAACAGTGAGTTCTTTTTTCTGTACCAGAACTGGCGTTTGGGTTTCCAAAAAATAAGGATTACCTCCGGAGTGGTCGCTATGAAAATGGGTAGCTATTACCAGTTTGATATCCTCGGGCCGGTAACCTACTCGTTTAAGTAGTTCGGGCAAGCGATGTTCTTCCTTCATGTGCATATACAAAAGGCCATCGAGCGGCGTGCCCTTGTAATAATCTGGATTGTTGAGGAAAACTTCGGCAAAGCCCGTGTCTACCAGGATTGGCCCGTCGGTGGTATCCAGTAAATACACGCAAAGCGGCGAATAAAGCATTTGCGGGTTATCGGCCCCCAAATCAGTATTAAAGAAAAACGCTTTTAACATCCCATGACCTGCCGGGATGATATATAACTTATTTACTGCAAGATCTTTACTTAGCATACATTGGTGTATTGAGATGTTTAAAATTTAAACAACACTTTTCCTTCTTTTTTTGTCTCAACAGCGGTTTTGATGGCTTCCTGGTAATCATCAAGCGGAAAGCTTGCGGCGACTTCCATTTTAAAATCAGGATGGCCAATAATGGTTACCAGCGATTGTATAATACCGGACTTTTGTTCGACTGTTTTGCTTTCCAGATAGGCCCTGATACCAAAGCCGTTGATGGATATATTTTTGTAAAGTACATCGGCGCTATAAAGCTGTATAGGGTCGGTACTTAAACGGCTGTAAATAATTAACCGGCCGCCAGGTTGGAGGCATTTTAAAACATCGCTGCCGGTGTTGCCACCCACCGCGTCCAGAGCCACATGAGCGCCTTTGCCATCGGTTATCTGCTGCACATATTCAACCAGGTTGTCTTTACTTATATTGGTCACATGGGCTCCATAAGATGTTAAGGTAGCTGTGTTTTTATCATCACGTACGGTAGCTATCACATTGATGCCGCGCAGTTTAGCCATTTGTATGATGAGTCTTGATACAACGGAACCACCTGCGGTGATCAATAGCCAGTCGCCGGCCTTCAGATCAGCCCGCTCCAGTAAACCCCAGGCGGTAATAGGGTTGAGGGTAAACTGGCTGGCTTTATCTACCGGAAAATCATTGGGCAATACCAGCACATCATCTTTTGACAACAATACATACTCGGCCCATGCATTGCGACTGAAAAAAGATACCAGAGTGCCAACCGGTAAGTCGACACCCGGGCCTGTACTTTCAATAATGCCGGCCCCTTCCAGCCCAGCTATTTGCGGAAACTCGGGCTTAAACCGGTATGTACCACTGATGAAGAAAAAATCTGAAGGATTTATAGGGCAGCCCAAGGGCTTTACAATTACCTGGTTGGCTCCTGGAATGGGTTTCTCAAATTGCTTTAATAACAGCACATTCTGAGCCTCGCCCGTTTCTTCAAAATAAATGGCTTTCATTACAGGTTAGTCAATTTTAAAGAAGCTTCATTGTAACGACCACCGGTATCCGGGTATTTTAGCAACAAGGCGCCTATTTCTTCTAAATCAGCCGCGGACAGTTTCACATCAACAGCGCCGGCATTTTCCTGTAGATATTTACGTTTTTTGGTACCAGGTATTGGTATAATATCATTGCCCTGTGCCAATACCCAGGCTAAAGCCAGCTGTGCCGGGGATGCGTTTTTTTGTTGGGCAATATCGGCAAAGGCATGCGCTAGTTTTTGATTGTTATCCCAATTATCGTCGCTAAAGCGAGGCAGTGTCCTGCGGAAATCATCGGCAGCTAATTCGTCTTTACTTACCGCATTGGTCACCAGGCCACGAGCCAGCGGACTGTAAGGCACTAATGAAATATTCAGTTCGCGCAGAGTAGAAAGGATCTCACCTTCTACGTCGCGGCTCAGTAAAGAGTATTCGCTTTGCAAGGCGGCTATAGGGTGAACGGCATGTGCCTTGCGGATGCTGGCTGCAGATGCTTCTGATAAACCCAGGTAACGCACTTTGCCTTCTTTAACCAACTCGGCCATCGCACCAACCATTTCCTCAACGGGAACGTTAGGGTCGATGCGGTGAGCATAGTACAGATCGATGGTGTCGATACCTAAACGTTTCAGGCTTCCCTCCACAGCGTTTTTGATATGCGCGGGCGATCCGTCGAAATAAACATTTGAGTTTCCGCTGCCTGCATAAGGAGCATTCGGGTCGCGGTACCTGAACCCAAATTTGGTTGCGATGAATACTTTATCCCGATTGGTTTTAAGTACCTTTGATATCAGTTCTTCGTTTTTGCCGTTGGCGTACATATCGGCAGTATCCCAAAAGTTGATACCAAGGTCGAGCGCCAGATTAAGCGTGGCTATTGATTCTTCATTATCTACGGGGCCATAGGCAAAGCTCATGCCCATGCAACCCAGGCCAATGGCCGATAGTTTTTCGTTTGTATTTCCCAAATTTCTGTATTCCATGGTATTTCTGTTTTGATAATACAAATATATGGACACAATAACTGCACCGTTTACACATATCAAACCAAAACCTATAAAATTCAAACAATGCGCCTTACCTAAATCCTCTCCAAAGAGTAATAGCGCATGATTAGACATTTGCCAAGAAAGGCTGTCATGCTGAGCACCGTCGAAGCATGGCGGGCAGGCCTCTGCGCTCGACCCTTCGACGGCGCTCAGGGTGACAGCCCTTTTTTGCGATAGTATTGATGTATCTGTTTAACCATGGGCTATTACTCTCCAAAGGAGAGGGCTTCAACGCTCCTTCTTATAAGGGAGCAATGTAATTAAGTTAGGGTTTTATGTAAACCCCATCTGGGTTAAAGCTTTGTAGAAAAAACGATTTCTGGGTCAGTGCCGTAGGTGCTGCACTCAGGTTGCTTACCTACGGCATGCTAAATCTTATGCTTTTGCTTTCTACAAAGCTTTTACTCCTCCGGAGTACTTTTAACCCCATCTGGGTTAAAGCTTTGTAGAAAAAACGATTTCTGGGTCAGTGCCGTAGGTGCTGCACTCAGGTTGCATACCTACGGCATGCTAAATCTTATGCTTTTGCTTTCTACAAAGCTTTTACTCCTCCGGAGTACTTTTAACTGAGGAGAATGTAAAGCCCTTAATTTAAACCCGGTAGGCTTTTGGATTGAGCGCGGTTTGTTTTTTGAAGAAATTGTTAAAGTAAGCCGGATATTCAAAACCCAGGCTATAGGCAATATCGGCCACGTTCCAGTCGGTATAGCGTAGCAGGGCTTTGGCTTCTTTGGCCACACGTTCGGCAATATGCATGCTCGTAGTTTTGCCGGTGATTTCTTTTACTGCCCGGTTCAGGTGGTTTACATGTACCGATAAGCGATTGGCATAATCGGCAGGAGTACGCAGCTTCAAAGCATAGTTGGGCGAATCAATAGGGAACTGGCGCTCCAGTAACTCCATAAATAAGTTGGCTATGCGCGATGAAGCATTACTGTGCTTGAAGAAATTATCGGCCGGTTTTAGTTTAAGTGCTTCATGTACAATAAGGTTTACGTAATTACGCAGCAGATCGTATTTGTATATATAATCGCTATCGATCTCATCCAGCATTTTGCAAAATATATCGCTGATGATCGTTACCTGTTCATCATTAACAAAATAAACCGGGCTACCCCCCACATTAAATAACGGCGAATCGATAAAGCTTTCGCTGCGGTTGTTGCTGCTGATAAAGTCCTCGGTAAAGAGGCAAAAATAGCCTGTTTGCTCAACCGGGGCTGCCTCCCAGGAGTAGGGGATGGTTGGGTTTGAAAATACCAGGGCGCATTTATCAAACGTGATGCCCTTATCGGCATAATACAAAGTACCGCCACCAATGCTTAGCGATATTTTATAAAAATCGCGGCGGTGATAGCTGGTAAGATTATGGCAGATCTCGCCCCTCGGGTATACATTGAAATGTCCGGCGCCACGCTGATTATCGCCCGGGAGCTTCATCTTCATGCCGGGATGACCTTCATAAAATTCTTCGATTGTTTCGGTAGGCTGCATACTCAAAGTTATGAAATTCAAATAAGCACGAAAATGGCCGCACTTTATATGCAGCCATCACCATAGATTTTTACATTAAGATTGCAGCTTGGCTAACCGTTCTTTGGCCCGTTGGGGCAGTCCGGTATTACCGCTTTGCTTATCGTAGTTTAATTGAAGATGAGTGACCAGCCAAACGCCGTTTCGTTTTTCCAGTTTGGTATGATAAGATCCGGAAACTGTCCACACATCATCGTCCAGAAAATGGTCGGCCTTGCCTACATAATCCGCGTCGGCCTGGTTGCCGTGCAATTTTACCCTGAACTCGGAAATCTGGTGATGCGTAGAGTCAAAGCCCGGCATAAAATGCGACCACAGATCTGTAATTTCCTGAGGAGTTTGTACAGAAGGTTCACCGCCTATCATCGAAGTATAGTCGTACAAAACAGTTTCTGCCATTACGTTGTGCACTGATTCCCAATCGCGGTTATCAACGCTTTTGAATAAATGTGTAATTGCCTGTATTATTTTGTTACCTTCCATAACCCCTTAGATGTTAAAATACTGAATTTGTTTCAAACTTAAGCCTAATTAATTAATAATTTATCAATATAGGCAGTATATCATTCCAGATGCCCCGTTTGAGTTAACTGATCGTTAATAGTCTGTAGTTTTTCGATAATAGCCGCCCATTCGGCGCGTTGTTTTTTAATTTTCCGCGGTATTAGGTAAAAATAAGCGAAAGCCATCCATGCGAATAAACAAATATACACAACACTTCCCCAAATAACACCCATTTTTATAGCCGGCCCTATCATAAACAGAGTTACGCCTATGGATAATGTTATGATATACAATTTTAATACCTTAGTTTGAATAAACTCCTGTTTCCGGTTGATAGCCAATAGTTTTTTTAAATAAGCAAAACTATCTACCTCTGTATGGCTTTTGAACAGATCTATTAATAAACCGTTTGAAATTACCAGATAGCCTACAAAACCAATAATTACAAGCGTACCCCCCATAAGCGTGGTGATCTGGTGGTTGCTCCAGCACAGAAAAAGGATATAATAAATAGTTACTGCTATCAGCACGCCATTTGTCCAAAGTAGTTTATTTCTGGCCTTTTTCTTTAACCGTCCGGCTTTTTTAATAACCTCCTTTATATCGGGTTTAACATCAACATGCTGTTGCTGCCAAAGCGCTTTAAAATCAATATTGGTGCTCATACTTTTTAAATTTTTGTGAGAGCTTTTCTTTTATGCGGTAAACTTTTACCCTGATGTTGGTTTCGGAAAGGCCTACTATAGTGGCTATCTCGGCTTGTTTAACATCCTCCAGTTCCAATGAAATAATAATACGATCGATCTCGGGTAACTCGGCAATACATCGGTACAGCAAAGCTACCTGATTGCCGGTATCTGGTGGTGGTTTATCTTCCAGTTGAACAGGCATTTCGCCTTTGGGCATTTTACTTTGCTTTTCCAACTGCCTTAAACAATGGTTGGACGCTATACGATATATCCAGGTACCCAGGGCCGATTCGTTACGAAACTGCGATAGCTTTTGCCATACGGTAATAAATGTTTCCTGCGTAACATCCTGCGCCCAGCCATGATCGTTCATATACCCCATGCACAGGCGGAATATCTTGCTGTAATAAGTATCGTATATTTCTTCGAATGACATATTTTGAAACTACCTGGGCCAGTCCGTATGCGTTGTTAGATACGGGCTTTTTTAAAATGCTACACTTGTATAAAAGTATTAATGATAGATTGTAAAGTTTGTGCCATGCTTTTAAAAGTTTAAACAGCAGTGCAGAAATTCCGTTTATATTAGGATCCTGATAAACCAATATGGCTGCCGATATCAATAAACAAGAGTTATTACCCCATTTATTCCGTACCGAATACCGTAAAATAGCCTCGGTGCTTTATAAGCATTTTGGTTTTGAATACCCCGAAATTGCCGAAGATATTGCCAGCGACACTTTTTTAACAGCATCGGAAGTATGGAGTTTAAAAGGCTTGCCCGATAATCCGGTGGCCTGGCTATATACCGTGGCCCGCAACAAGGCCAAAGACCATCTGAGGCGCGACAAACTGTTTGCCCAAAAAATAACGGGCAACTTGCAGGCGGCTTATGAAGGTAGTGAAGAAATGGTGATCGATCTGTCGGACGAGCACATCCGTGATAGTCAGCTACAATTGATGTTCGCTATTTGTCAGCCGATACTACCACCCGAAGCACAGATAGGCCTGGCGCTTCGCATCCTTTGCGGTTTTGGTATTAACGAAATAGCCGATGCATTTTTATCCAATAAAGAGAGCATCAACAAAAGGCTTTTCCGTGCGAAAGAAAAACTGCGTGAGGAAAATGTAAAGATTGAGTTTCCGCCACCGTCGCAGATCGGTACCCGGGTACAACCTGTTTTAACAACCCTTTATCTATTATTTAACGAAGGCTATTATTCCAGCAGTAAAGACACTACCCTGCGTAAAGACCTTTGCCTGGAGGCATTGCGCCTGGCCGTTTTATTAACCGAAAACAAAAGCACCAATTTGCCCGATACCAACGCGCTTATTGCCCTCATGTGCTTTCATGCCTCGCGTTTTGAAGCACGTACCGATGAGCATGGCGAAATGATACGCTATGATGAACAGGATACCAGCTTATGGAACGCCGAGCTGATAGCAAGGGGGAATGATTACCTGAACCGGGCATCGCACGGTGATCAATTAGGCAAATATCACCTGGAGGCGGGCATTGCCTACTGGCATACCATCAACACTGATACGCCCCAAAAGTGGGAGAATATATTACACTTATATAACGGCCTGCTGCAAATCGCGTATTCGCCTATTGCAGCGCTAAACCGAACTTATGCCCTTTTTAAAGCCCGGGGCAATCAGGAAGCTATAGCCGAAGCCGAAAAGCTGCAGTTGGGTGACAACCATTTATATCATGTGTTACTGGGACATCTGTATACCGGGGTTAACCAGGATGAGGCTATAAAACATTTACAGATCGCGCTGAAACAGGCCAAAACAACTACCGAAAAGAACCGGATACGCAAGGATCTGCAAAAATTGGAGCAGTTTTAAAAAAGAATCAAGATATTAGAGTCAAGAATCAAGAGCTGATTTAAATGCAGCCAGTGATGCGATGATTAGCCCCTTGGTTTTAATCTTGATTCCTGACTCTTAATATCTTGACTCCCCATTATGGCATACGACGAATTATTAGCTAACCGCATCCGCGAGGCTCTTAGCGATCAGGGGCAGGTTGATGAAGTAAAAATGTTTCAGGGCCTATGCTTTATGGTTAACGATAAAATGTGTGTTTGCATTCGCGATAAGGATATGTTATGCCGCATAGGTAGGGAACAGGCCGCTATTGCGCTGGAAAACGATAATTGCCGCCAGATGGTAAATGGCAACCGGGTAATGAAAGATTTTGTTTTTGTGGAAGCGGAAAACCTGCAGAAGATAAAAGATTTTGACCATTGGATAAGTCTTTGTCTGCAATTTAATAAGATCGCAAAACTATCCAAAAAGAAGAAAAATAAGTAAAATATTCGTAATATTATACTAAATAAACTAAACCTAACTTGCCATGAAAAAAATCTACATTATTTTATTCTTTTTATTTCTGGTTCAAATTGTCAAGGCTCAGGATCGTATAACGGGAGGAAATATGACTGATCAAACACATGCTATTGCCTGTCCCGGGTCAACCGTGCAGTATGGCTTTATTCACCAGGGTACCCCTTATAGTTTTTATAAATGGAGGATTACAAAAGGTAATGTAAGCGGGCAGACACAAGTATGTACCGCACCAACAATAAGTGTTACCTGGGATACAAATATGAGTAATGATGGTATGCTGGAGGTTTTTCCAATTACGGGCAGCTGCAATACAGCCATAAGCGGATCGCCGGTTGCTGTTTTATATATACAGAAATACGTTTATCCAGCCGGTTTTGCCAATGGCGGCACCAATGCATGTGACCAGGCCATCGCCCCGTTGAGTTGTGGAGTGGCCCAAAACATATCTATAACATTTTGGCTACCAGTGTCTTATTCAAACTATAATGATAATCTCTGGTCTGCAGTTAATTCAAGTAGTACTATTTCACTGCCCACCGGTTGGTCTGTAAATAGTGTTACCCGAAACACTAATGCTACGTGTATTAACACAGATTATGCACGTGTAACCATATCTGTACATACGGATGGTGTGCATGCGGGCAATGTTAAATTTAGGGTTAAAAGCGCTTGCGATGGTGGTTATAATGGTTACGGTGAATGGACAACATCACCCTCCCTCAGTTTTCCTCCTATTGATCTGACACAAAACAATCCGAATCTTATATTTTGTAATTCAACAAGTAGCAATACGGTAACTGTTTCATCAACCAAGGCGACATCGTATAGCTGGTCAGTGCCTCCCGGTTATCTGGTCAATGGCTCGGGCACCAGCGCTACAACCGCTTCAAACTCTGTAACGATAACAAGCCCAACGGCAACGGCCAACGGCGCCGTAACAGTTACTGGTTTATCAGGATCTTGTGGCAATTCAAACCCGATAAGCATACCCTTATATTTTGGGACTCAAGTACCCGGCCTGATTTCTTATGGTGTAAATGCTCCTCCCGGTCGTTTTTCGATATCTGTAGACCCGGTACTAAATGCTACATCTTATAATTGGTACGTAAACGCAGTTTATAAAGGCAATACAACCCTGCCTCGCATAGTTTTGCCCATAAACGGTAATTTAGCATGTGGAAACGATTATTATTTTGCCGCGGAAGCAGTTAGCACCTGCGGTACATCTGCGCAATCATATACTTTAGCACCCGATCCGTTAGCGTGTGGTAGTGGCAGCGCTAATTTTACTGTCTACCCTAATCCTTCAAATTCCGTACTAAATGTTTCTTACAATCCAACCAACACCGCCAGTAATCAAAGTAAAATAAAAGAACAGGCATCATCGTCAGACCAACACAATGATTTCTCGACAACATTGTATGATGACAAAGGGAAAGTTTTACTTTTTTCTTCCAAGAAAAATGGAGGAACATTAACAATGAATATTCAGAATATTCCTGATGGCATATATTACCTTCATATAAAAAACAGCAATCAAACCATCAGGAAGCCTATCTTTATCAAACATTAATTCACAAGTCGGTTTAAAATACGCCACATTAATCGTTTAATAAACAATTAATGTGGCGCATCAAAATCACAGACCTTACTTTATTTTTGCAATCAATATTTGTCCTTTTATTTTTTTTCTTGGAAATCCTTTTATTTATGCTTATATCGAATGTAATTCTATATTTGTTTTTTATTATAATTCGGATTATATAAGATGCTAAAATACTCTAAACAGACCAGGTTACTGCTGGCTGTGGACTGCATTATTTTTGGGTTTGACGGAGAGGTTTTAAAACTATTACTGATCAAGAGAGGATTTCAGCCCGAGAAGGGAAACTGGAGCCTGATGGGTGGTTTTGTGCAGGGCAATGAAAGTATTGATCAGGCAGCAAACCGGATCCTCAAACAATTAACCGGGCTGGAAGGTGTATACCTGGAGCAGCTTTATACTTTTGGCGAACCTAACCGCGACCCTATGGAACGTACTGTTTCTGTAGCCTATTTCGCGCTTATTGATATACAGAAGTATCAAACCCAGATCAGTTCAGACTATCATGCCGAATGGTTCCAACTCAAGCGTACCCCCAAATTGATATTTGACCAGCAGGAAATGCTGGAGCAGGCCAAAAAGCGCATCCGTTATAAGGCCGCTATGCACCCTATTTTGTTCGAGCTGCTACCTACCAAGTTTACCATTCCGCAGTTGCAAACACTTTATGAATGTGTTTTTAATACCACCATTGATAAGCGCAATTTCAGCAAAAGGGTATTGGCAACCGGCTTGTTGATTAAGCTGGCCGATAAGGATAAAGCGGGCTCAAAAAGAGGCGCGTATTATTACCAGCTTAACATGCAAAATTACTACGCCAAGTTCCAGGCTTTCATGAATTTTATCCCAAACCCGGATACGCTATAATTTAATATGTATACTTTTTAAAGTTTTTTAATTAGAGACTACTCTTTTTAAGAAATGAATAAAAGTGATTTCTACAATTATTAGCTGTAAAAGGTAATTTAAGGATACTCTGGAGGAATAAAAGCTTTGTAGTAAACAAAGAGAATAAACATTTAGCATGCCATTTGTGTGCAGTACCTACGGCACTGGATTTTGAGCTGAATTTTTCTACAAAGCTTTAACCTCGATGGGGGTTGAAAAATTCTTTTGCTTCCGCGAGATTAGCGTATCTCGTGGATGGCATGATTAAAGCTTTCAGCTGAAAGCTGAAGCCATGCATACCACGGGCTGAAAGCCCGCGGCAGCTGAGCTATTCTTATTTAGGCCAAATAATTAATCATCATCCGATCCACCTTCGGCTTTTGATTCCAGGTAGAACGCTCCTTTTAGTGCCGCTTTGGCATTGGCGGGTAAATTGCTCATGGGTTTAATTTCTATATAGCCCAATTCCATTACACCGGTTGCTACTTCTGCTTTTTTAAAGCTGTAACTGGTTGTTTTACCTGCGCCTGTTTGTTCGTTGGTTACGATGTAAATGTATTGTCTGCCGCTTGAGCGAACCACCGCTTCAACCGGCACTGCCGGTACCATGTGGCTGCCTATATTGATGAGGGCGGTAACATACATTCCCGGGATCAGGTTTTTGTGCTGCCGGTTATCGATCTCAGCATGAACAATAACGCCTTTGCTTTCGTTCTCGAACGATTTGTTGATACCATTGATCTTACCTGTGATCATCATATCGCCCTGGTTGGTGAGCTGAAAATTTACTTTTTGACCAAGTTTTACCTGCATCAGGTCTTTTTCAAAAACGGTAAGATCACAATGGATCTTGGAGTTATCAACCACCTCCATAATCGATGTACCCGGCTGAACATAAGCCCCGGTGTTGGCAGATATTTTACCTACGGTTCCGGTAATGGGCGAAACCACCGGGAAACTGGAAACAATATTACCGCTGTTGATCCTGCCAGGATTGATACTTAATTGTCTGAGCTGGCTTTCAAAAGCGTTGATGCGCGAAAGCTCCGCATTATAGGTAGCCTGCGCCGATTGAAATGATTTGCCGGTTCCAGCGCCTGCATCCTGTAACTGGCGTTGCCGGTTAAACTCTGCCTGTACATAAGTAAAATTGCTTTTTGCAGCCAAGTAATCCTGCTGTATTTTGATAAGGTCCTGATTACTGATGGTAGCCAGCACCTGCCCGCGTTTTACCTGCTGCCCCTCGAGCACGCTGATATGGCCGATAACCCCACCTGAAAGGATGCTCACATCCGCCTTGTTTTGCGGCGGAACGGCCAGCTGACCGTTTGCTTTGATCACCGCGTCGAGATTCTTTTGCGGGATAACACCTACTTCAATACCCACATTTTTCATTTGTGCTTCGGTAAGTATCAAGTTATCCGGTTTGACAGCTTTTACATTGGCAGCCTCCTGCGGGCTGTCATTTTCTTTTTTTGCCGAATTGCCCGAACAGGCAGCCAGCAAACCGGCACCCAAAATAATCAGTACCGGTATAGCATATTTATATTGTTGAGTTTTCATTTTATTTCCCTTTGATATATTGAATTTGTATAGCCGATTGATTCAGGCGACTCACTGCGTCGAGGTAAGCCAACCGGGTTTGTATAGCCGCGGATGTATTCTGGATGTATTCGATATAGCCTATCTCGCCCAGATTGAAGGATACCTGTGCTATTCGTAATTGCTCATCGGCTTGCTTTAATCCACCGGAGGTGTAATAATCCACCGCTTGCCTGAATTTTTGATATTGCTGTAATTCCTGCTCATATTGGGTGCTGAGTTGCTGACGGGTTTGGCGGTAATTGATCTCGGCCACCTGTGCCCCCAGTTTTTCTGAACGGATACGCGCCGTATAAGCCTTACTGAAAACTGGTACGGCAACCCCCACTTGGAAACCACCAATGCGTGTACCCGGCGAGTAGCTCCGGTTGATATTGGCCGGATTGAAGCCAGCAATAAGCAGCTGCTGGTTATAGCCCAAAGTAAAATCGGGCATCAATCGCGATTTTTCAACGGCCACTTTTGCCCTGGCCACCTCAATCTGCTGAAGTCCCATGCCTACCTGCGGGTTATCGGCCACATTAGCGGCATCAGACCGCAGATCAAGCAGTATCGGTAAGGCGCTTTCGCTTACCGTCACAGGCTCATCCATATTCAATAATTGCTGGAGGGCCAATTCATTACTGCGCAGATCAGCTTGGGTGCCGATCCGTATCGCTTGAATCTCCTGGTATTTATTACGGGCGCTGATCACTTCCAGAGCGGATGTTTCGCCGGTTTTGCGCCGAATCTCCGCCTTTTTTACAAAACCTGAGTAGATGCTGTCCTGGTGGTCCAAAACCCGCAGCATTTCCCGGTTCAGGAGGTAAGCATACCAGGCACTACGTACCTGTTTAATGATATCGGCACGGGTTACAGCGCCCGAGCTTTCGGCCAGTTGAGTTTGCCGGTTCAGCAGTTTTCGTTGGTTTTTGTACAATCCCGGCCAGGCAATGTTTTGGGTTACGGCGATACTGTTATCAATGTTACCCCCACTGGTAGGATCCTGCGTAAGCAGAAACTCGGTCTTGGGCAAATCGGCCGATGATTTTTGTAAAGCCCGGGCCTGCTCAACCGATAGCCCGGCAGATCGCACTTTCAGATTTTGATTTAATGCTTTGGCTATCGCGCTATCCAGTGTTAATGGTGCGTTTTGCTGCGCATTTGCTTTGGGTGCACCGGCTATTGCCAGCATGCCCATGATCAAAATAGTTAACACTGCCTTGGGTAGTTTTATTTTACTTACCTCTTTCCGGTTAAATAGCAGGTACAGGCAAGGCAATACAAACAGGGTTAAAAACGTGGCAGTAACCAAGCCGCCTATCACTACGGTAGCCAGTGGTTTTTGCACTTCGGCACCCGCACTTGATGACAGCGCCATAGGCAGGAAGCCCAGCGAAGCAACAGAGGCCGTCATCAGTACGGGGCGCAGCCGTGTTTTGGTGCCTTCGAGTACACGATCGTAAATATTGCTCATGCCTTCTTCTTTCAGTTGATTGAAATAGCCAATGAGCACAATGCCATTGAGCACCGCTACACCAAACAGGGCAATAAAGCCAACCCCCGCCGAAATACTGAACGGCATTCCGCGAAGCAGTAATGCTGCTACACCACCCATAGAAGCCAAAGGTACAGCCGTAAAAATGAGCAGGCTTTCCTTAACCGAGCGAAAGGTAACATACAGCAGCACCAGTATAAACAACAAAGCAGCAGGCACGGCAATAGCCAAGCGGCTTTTTGCCGCCTGCAGATTCTGAAACTGCCCGCCATAGGTCATATAATAACCACCGGGTAATTTTATCCGGTTAGCCAGTTTATTCTGGATCTCGGTTACGGTTGATTCCACATCGCGGCCTTCTACGTTGAAACCTACATAGATACGGCGCTTACCATCCTCGCGGGATATCTGGGCCGGGGCATCTTTGATACCGATATCCGCCACCTGGTTCAGCGGAACTTTATTGCCCGAGGGGAGTGGGATGAGTAGGTTCTCCACGTTGGCAATGTTTTCGCGCAGGTTGCGGTCCATGCGCACCACCATATCAAAACGTTTTTCGCCCTCAAATACCACACCGGCCACATTGCCGGCAAAGGCGGTTTTGAGTATCATATTCACATCGCTGATATTTAAGCCGTATTGGGCCATCCTGTCGCGGTTATAGGCTACCTGGATCTGAGGCAAACCGATCACTTTTTCGATATAGGGCTCGGTTACACCTTTTACTGTCGATATCTCTTTTGCGATCTTGCCAGCCTCATCAGCCAGTACATCCAGGTCTTCGCCATAAATCTTAATGGCAACATCCTGCCTGATGCCGGTCATCAATTCATTAAAACGCATTTGCATGGGTTGCGAGATAGAGGCATGGATACCGGGAATTTCCTCCAGTACGGCTTCCATTTTTGCTGACATTTCTTCCCTGGTCGCGGCGTTTTTCCATTCACTCTTTGGTTTCATCGCCAGCATCATATCTGCTTTTTCAATAGGCATAGGGTCGGTCGGTATCTCCGAACTGCCTATCCGGGTAACCGCTTGTTTGATCTCCGGGAAACGAGCTTTCAATAATTTCTCGGCCTTTCCGAAGGTTTTAACCACTTCGGAAAGTGAGGTGCCCTGCATCATCGAGATCTCCACGGTGAGGTCGCCTTCTTCCAGTGTAGGAATAAATTCGCCACCCATGCGACTGAATGCCCATATCGAGATACCAAATAATATAAAAACCACCACAACGATAAGCGTTTTTACTTTCAATACAGCCACCAGCGCGTGCTGATAAATACGCTGTAAAAAAGTGATGATACGATCTGAAATATTGGTTTTGTGTACCGTGTTTTTGCTCAGGAACAAGGCGCTGGCCATCGGTACATAAGTAAGCGAAAGGATGAACGCACCCAAAATGGCAAAGGCCACGGTTTGCGCCATCGGCCGGAACATTTTACCTTCGATACCGATGAGCGACAATAGGGGGAGATAAACGATGAGGATAATGATCTGCCCGAAAGCCGCCGATTTCATGAGCTTGCCAGCGCTGTTTTGTACCTCCGTATCCATTTGTTCGGTACTCAGCTTTTCGATAGTATTATTTTGGTAGCGACCGCTCGTAATGTGATGCACCACGCTTTCCACAATAATTACCGCGCCATCCACAATAAGTCCGAAGTCGATAGCTCCTAAACTCATCAGGTTGCCAGAAACATTAAACAGCCTCATCATCAGAAACGCGAACAACATAGCCAGCGGAATAACCGAAGCCACCACCAGGCCTGCCCTGAAGTTGCCCAACAGGAGCACCAGCACAAAAATAACGATCAGCGCACCCTCTAATAGGTTACGCTTTACGGTACCGATGGCCCGGTTAACCAGTTCGGTGCGGTCAATGAAAGGCTCAATGGTTACACCCTCGGGCAATGATTTTTTGATCTGCACCATGCGCTCTTTTACATTTTTGATCACCTGGCTAAAGTTTTCGCCTTTGAGCATCAAAGTAACACCGGCAACAACTTCGCCTTCGCCATTCCGGGTTACTGCGCCGTAGCGGGTGGCACTGCCAAACTGCACCATGGCAATATCGCGTATTAAAACGGGCGAGCCTTTTACATTTTTTACAACAATCTTTTTGATATCATCCAGTGATTTTACCTGCCCCAGGCCGCGGATAAAGTAAGCGTTGTTGAGTTGCTCGATGTAGGAGCCGCCTGTGTTTTCGTTGTTTTTTTGTAGAGCGGAGTACACATCGGGTATAGTAAGTCCCAGTGAATTGAGCTTGTCGTTATCCAGCGCAACTTCGTATTGTTTAACAAAACCACCCCAGCCACTTACTTCGGCTACGCCAACTGTACCAGCTAATTGTGTGCGTACCAGCCAATCCTGTATGGTCCGCAGATCGGTAGCTGTGTACTTTTGCTCATAACCCTTTTTGGTATGGATCACGTACTGATAAATTTCGCCAAGGCCGGTAGTTATTGGGGCAAGTGTGGGCTGACCAAGATCAGTTGGTATACTGCTTTCGGCTTCTTTTAACTGGGCAGTTACCTGCTGGCGTGCCCAGTATATATCAATATTGTCTTTAAAAACCAGGGTTATAACGGAGATGCCCGAACGGGAGATAGATCGTTTTTCAACTATCCCGGCAATATTGGCCATGGATAGTTCAATAGGAGCAGTAATAAACTGCTCCACTTCCTGTGCACCCAGATTGGGTGCCTGCGTAATGATCTGTACCTGGTTGTTGGTAATATCAGGCTGCGCGTCGACCGGTAAATGGGCAGCGGAATAAATTCCGGCAATCACCAGCAACAACGTCATGATTCCGATAGTTACCTTGTTCCGGATAGAGAACGCGATAATATGATCAAACATGAAATTTTATTAAATTAATGCGACAATCCATGCCTCGTCATTGGTGATGACAGGCAAAAAAAATAAAAAGGAAATTCGAATTAACTTAATTGCGGCGGCTGCCAGATTGCTATATCCTGCTCAGATAAGGCAGGGATGATGAGATCGGGATATGGAACAAAAGTGTTTTGCTGAAAGGTTGGAACTTGCGCCTGTGAGTCGATATCCCGAACGCTTGAACAGCAGGAGCAGGAGCAAAGCGGTGTGCAGGCTTCGCGGGTGCAATCCTTATTGCCATCATGAGCCTGCCTGATGGTCAGGTGTGTTTGAGCCCATGCCGCATCGTCCCTGTCCTGGCACGGCATTACCGACAGGAGGGAGATGTACAAGCTTATGATGATGGCGATATATTTCATCGGGCACAAAGTTAGGCTATTTATGGCAAACAAAAAACCCCGACCAATTTGGTCGGGGTTTTTTAAATCGTTGTTTGATTATTGAGCGTTTTTTTTCTCAGTTACTTCTTTACGAATATCGCTCGCTAAAACTTTTAAAGCCTGCATAGCATTCCTTAAACGGGTACCGGCAGCTTTGTTACCTTTTTCATAAAAACTGGCAGCATCAGCTTCGGCCGCAGCGATTAATTCTTTTAATTTTTGAAAATTTTCCATAATTATTATTTGAGCTGGCTAAACTAAAAAATTTATGCAAATAAAATACCTGAACTTTGTTTCTATCGACATCAAGTTCAATAAAGTGTTCTTAGGTTAACATTTATTTAAAACGAACTATCATTCTTTGATCGTTTGACCGCAATCGGTAAAAATATTATCACCAATTGTATTGTCAAAGGGTGCCACATCCTGTATTACCCGCGATGGGTAGCGTGTAGTATTAAACTTGCCCGTCCAATCGGCATTTTTGTTATCTCCCACCAGTATTCCTGTAGCGGCTTTTTCGATATGGTTATTTTTAATAACACAATTGCTGGCTGCTATGTAAAAGCCAATCTCCGATTTCCCCCTGCCCATACCGTACATCAACCTGATGCCGGTTTTAACATTGCTGATGGTATTATGAGTAATGATATGACCTGTGCCGTTAATGCGTATGCCGCCGGTGCCGCCATTAATTACATTGCTATCAATCACACAGTCGTGCCCGCCGCGCATAACCAGTTCGCCCTCACAGTTTTCAAAATAGTTATGGATATAACTATTGCCAGAACTTTTATTGCTGATCACTTCGGGTTCGCCATTGCAATTGATAAAACGATTGTAACGCACTATAGATTTGGCAATGGAAGTTCCCAACAATACCGGATCCTGACCTATCTGCACGCATTCGCCGCCATTAAATACCTTCCAGTTAACCTTTGCCTTGTTTTCAAATATATTATTTTCTATAAGGGTATTTACCGGGCAAGCCTCTTTGGTGATCTTTATTTGTAGTTCCTGGTTATCGATGTTGGAGATAAAACGGCAACTGTCTACCCGGTTGTGCTGCCCTGTACCAGATACAATAACCAGTGGCGTAAACTGGGCTTTAGCCGCGTTTTGTGTAAATAAGCATTGTGTTAAACGACAGTCTGTGGAATTTTTAAATTCTACCAATACACCGACTTTTCCATCGGCTTTAAGCACATTGCAGCCCTTAAAAATTAAACCCTGTAATACGATATAACTCCCGGATATTTCGAATACCGACTGATCGGTATCGCCTGTAAATATCACCTTGTCGCGGGTTTCTGCGCGAATGCTTAAAGGGTGAGCTGCGTTAGCTACGGTCGGCACCTTTACGGCCCAGCCGGTATAAGTACCATTGGCGATGATGATTACATCTCCTGCGACCGCCTGTGAGACTGCAGTTTTAAACTCTTCCTGTGAGCGAACGGTAAAGTTTTTGCAAATGGCTGCCTGGCTGAACAGCAAAGCCAATAGTATAATTAATGTGTTTTTCTTCATGTTTTAATTGGTGTATGGTTGGTGAATTTCACCAATAAATAACCAAAAAAATATAGACTTATACAGGATTATCTACGAAAACGATTGCGGTACCGGGTGCTGAATCAGTATTGGGAAACAGATTTTTAATAGAAACAAAAAAGGCTTTACAAGAAATTGTAAAGCCTTTTTTCAAGGTGGAGAATATCGGAGTCGAACCGATGACCTCTTGCATGCCATGCAAGCGCTCTAGCCAGCTGAGCTAATCCCCCGGATTGGGCTGCAAATATATCACATTATGCAGTAAAACAAAATCTCTTGTTAATAATTTTTTATTATTCCCTATCAGTAGCAATAACATTGTTATCTACAGAACTTTAAAAAGAAGTAAAACTGAGATGGATGGTAACAGGAAACCTAAGCTCTTAAAATAAGTAAAGCCCCTGATGGGCAGGGGCCTTTACTAACCAATTATAAACCTAAATTATGAGAAGACTTTTTTATCGTTTTTTTATTATGGTGTAAAAGTAACACTAAGTTTTCAAATTCACCAATTTTATTTTGTAATTTTTTTGTAACATTTATCAAATACTTGTCTGTTTTGTATTTGATTATCAAAAATACTAATAAAACTTTAATAATGTGATAAATTTTAAATTTTTTTATCTCGCTTTGTATTATTAGTAAGTTTTGTGTCTATTTATTTATAGTACAAGCCTGTTTTTTTTAAAATTTTTATTTAGGGCTATATTTTATGTTAAAAAAATGTTAAAAAAACGTATTAAAATAAGATATGCCTTGATTTTTATATGGTTTTTTGATAAAAATTCTAACAAATTGATGAAATTCTCTTTTTAATAGGTCTGTTTCTCAAAAAAATAATTGCAAATCAATTCTTTTTATCAAAATATTAAACTCCATAAATTCTATCTTATTGTTTGTTGTGAAAGAAAAATTACTTTAAACAAGCATCATTTTAAAAATGCTTTGTCACTTTTGCAGGTGATTTTATATTTTATTGATCATGACCGCTACCGATACCGCTAAAGAACACCCGCATTTAACATCATTTACTTTATGGATCATGACCATTGCTACCGGCTTGGTGGTAGCCAACATCTATTATAACCAACCTTTGCTCGCCGATATCGCACACACTTTTGGTATCACCGATAAAAAGGCCCAGCAATTATCCCTGTTTACGCAAATTGGTTATGCCAGCGGACTATTGTTTATTGTACCGCTGGCAGATATGGTAAAACGCAAACAGTTAATATTATTGGATTTTATCCTGGTAATTTTTGCTTTATTGGTCAGCGCGCTTGCCCCATCTATATTGGTGCTAACCATTGCCGGCTTTTTATTGGGTTTATCCTCTATTATACCACAATTATTAATTCCCATGGCTGCCCATTTGGCTAAACCGCATGAACGGGGTAAAAAACTGGGCTTTGTGATGAGTGGATTGTTGATAGGTATATTGCTTTCCCGTACACTGAGCGGTTTTATTGGGCAGCATTTTGGCTGGCGAAGTATGTATTATATAGCTACAGGCCTAATGGCGGCTATGTGGCTGATGATATTTTTCTTTTTACCCGAGGTGGAGCCTGATTATAAAGGCAACTATAAAAAATTGATGACCTCGCTTATTCATTTAATAAAAACACAGCCCAAACTCCGCATGGCGTCTTTCAGGGGGGCTTTGTGCTTTGCTGGTTTCAGCGCCTTTTGGACTACCCTTGTGTTTTTATTAAAACAGCCCCAGTTTAACGAGGGCAGCGCGGCAGCAGGAGCCTTTGGACTGGTGGGGGCCTTTGGTGCGCTGGCAGCAGGTTTAATGGGCCGCCTGAGCGACAAAATGAATCCTTATAAGTTATCCGGCTATACTTTATTGCTGGTGCTCATCTCTTATATTATCTTTTATTTCTCCAGCAGTAGCATTGCCGGACTTATTATAGGCGTAATTGTTTTGGATATGGGGGTACAGGCCACGCACATCTCTAACCAATCTATCATTTTTGCTTTGATACCCGAGGCCCGCAACCGTTTGAATACGGTATACATGGTGTCTTATTTCGTGGGCGGTGCATCCGGAACATTCCTGGCCAGTTTGCTTTGGAATAATTACGGGTGGGCGGGGGTATGTGCCATTGGCGGTGGGTTAGCGGTTATCGCGTTGATCGCCCACTTTATTAATTATAAAGAAAACGTCCGGAGTTAGCATTACTGTACGCATTGTTCGGTTAACGTACGCTTTTTTGGTTATGTAAGCATGAGCGCTGTCTACAAAAACAGATTTTTCCGTCGATATAAAAGTATCTCAAATACAGTCATTTACATCAAATTGTAATTTTTTTTACAGATTTTGATGACTTTTTTCTGCTGCAATCAATTTTTTGGCACTGATTTGGAATAATAGTTATTAAATGTAACTGTTATGAAAGCTATAAAGAAAACCATTAAGGAAGAAGAGAAAGAATGGGAGAATCCGATAGAGCCGACAAAAACATCAGATGAGCGTGATAAAGAACAGATACTAAGGCAATACAAGGAAGCCAAACGCAGGAAGGATAACCTTACCGAAGACGACGACGATAAAAAGAAGAATTAAAGAAACTTAAAATACACAAAAACTAAAACTATGAAAAGTACCAAAAAACCATCAATCAGTAAATTAGTTGCCAATTTTGATAACCAGTTAAGAAAGATCATCATGAACGATCTGAAAGCTATTAAAAGCAGAACACCTTTATTGCCAACTGCCGCTTAATCATTACAAACTAAACACTTACCTACAACACCAACACAAGCTATGAAAAATTATAAAACACCATCTGCAAGTAAATTGATAACCCGCTTTGATAACCAGTTGTTAGATATTTTATTAGAAGATCTTAGAAATTTCAGAGCGAAGAACAGATTTAAACAAAGCAATCAACAGACAGCCACACGACAAACATTGTCAGCTGCCTGATCAACATATATACATCATACCTATGAAAAGATAAAGCCCTGTGTAAGCAGGGCTTTATTTGTTTTGAGCGTATTTAACGATCAGGCCGGCTGTTTTTTCTGAGGCGCCTGGCTGGCCCATGCGCTGGTCCAGTTCGTTATAATCGGCCAGTACTTTTTGGCGGTATGCTTTATTATTGATCAGCAGGTTAACCTCCTCGCTGATCCTGGCAGCTGTACAATCTTCCTGTATCAGCTCTTTAATAATGCCACGGCCAACAATCAAATTTGCCAGCGATAAGAATTCTACCTTGATTACCATGCGGCCAACGGCTATGGTTAGCGGATTGGCCTTATAAACTACCACCTGTGGTACATGAAACAAGGCCGTTTCTAATGTGGCTGTGCCCGAGGCTACCACTGCGGCCTGGGCATGGCTCAATAAATTGTACGTAGTATTAAACAGCACCGGGATATTTTTACCTCCTAAAAACTGATCGTAATAATCCTGTTTAAAGGATGGCGCACCGGCTATTACTAACTGGTGATCCGGAAAACGATTGGCAATGCCTATCATTTCGGGCAGCAGGTTGCTGATCTCCTGCTTACGGCTGCCGGGTAGCAACGCGATGATCTTTTTGCCGTTGAGCTGATGCTGCTGCAAAAAGTCGGGATCGGGTTTAAAAGCGGCGATAGCATCCAGCAGCGGATTGCCCACATAATCAACCTCCATGCCCCAGCTTTTGTAAAAATCAACCTCAAAAGGCAGTATGCAGAAAAGATGGTTCACTAGCTTTTTGATCTTTAACACCCTTTTCTGGTTCCAGGCCCAAACCTTGGGCGATATGTAGTAATTTACCTTTAACCCGATGGTTTGTGCATAAGCGGCAATTTTAAGGTTAAAGCCGGGTATATCAATAAGGATAAGCACATCGGGCTGCCAGTCATGAATATCCTGCTTGCACTCTTTGATGTTTTTGAGAATGGCCGGCAAATTTACGATCACTTCTACCAGGCCCATATAGGCCATTTCGCGGTAGTGTTTTACCAGGGTGCCGCCTTCGGCGAGCATCAGGTCGCCGCCAAAAAATCGGAACTCCGCATCGGGGTCGAGCGTTTTTAGGGCCTTCATTAAATTGGCCCCATGCATATCGCCCGAGGCTTCGCCGGCTACCAGGTAATATCTCATCGTATAGGCTGCAGTTTAAATACAAATATGGCCAGCATAAATATAAAAGTAACGGCTGCTATACCGATCACGGTTTTATCCAACTTTTTTCTGGCATACCATCTGATAATCAACAAATTTAAAGCAATAGCTATCAGATACGGCGTACCTGGTTTATTGAACAATAAAAAATTGCCTTTTAACAGGTACAGAAAAATGAACAGACTTATGGCCGGTAATATGGCGCCATAAATGGTGCCTGCCGTTACGGTATTGTGCTTAAACATTGAATTTCCAATTATTTAGATAAGGAATAGCATGGTGCGCCGTCATATCAAACTGAACAGGGACTACCGATACATAGTTGTGCTCCAGTGCCCAAACGTCGGTATCTTCGCCACCATCATTTAGTTGAAAAACACCGGTTAGCCAATAGTATGGTCGTTTATGCGGATCAACCCTTTCGTCAAATTCCTCGGCCCATTTGGCAGCCGCCTGGCGGCATACTTTAATTCCTTTTAGGTGAGGGGTATTCGGAAAATTTACATTGAGCAGGGTAGCCTGCGGCAGGCCATTGGCCAGAACCTGTAAGGCTAATTCCTTAATATATTTTACGCAGTGACTAAAATCGGCCTGTAGGGTATAGTCATCTAAAGAAAAACCTATGGAAGGGATGCCTTCTATTGCGCCTTCCACAGCGGCCGACATGGTGCCGGAGTACAATACATTGATGGAGTTATTTAAACCATGGTTGATGCCGGATACACACAGATCGGGCTTTTGACCTTTAAATATTTTATTTACGGCCAGCTTTACACAATCAACTGGGGTGCCCGAACAGCGGTACATTTCAATACCTTCGTACAGATCCACCTTATCCAAACGCAGTGGCTTACCTATAGTAATGGCGTGACCCATGCCCGATTGCGGACTATCAGGTGCTACTACCACTACCCGGCCTATCTCGCCCATGGCTTCCATCAGCACTTTTATACCAGGGGCAGTTATGCCATCGTCGTTTACAACAAGTATGGTTGGTTTCGCTTTATTCATGCTGCGAAATTACTGATATTTGAGGGAAAACCTCTCCTAAATCCTCTCCAAAGGAGAGGACTTTAAACGTTAACCGTAATAAACTTTGTCATCCTGAACGCAGTGAAGAATCTGCTTACCGCTATACTTATTCAATAATAGATCCTTCGTTCCTCAGGATGACAAATGAATTTTTCCCCTGTCGTCTGTGCCCTCACAGACAACAATGCAAATCGTTTGTGAGGACACAGACGATGGTTAAAGCTTTAAAACGTTAACCCAAATAAACTTGTCATTCTGAACACAGTGAAGAATCTACTAACCGCTATGCTTATGCAAGAATAGATCCTTCGTTCCTCAGGATGACAAATGAATTTAGCTGTTAGCCGTTTTACTCCTCCGTCAGGATAGTAAACACAAAGTCAAGCGGTTCAAAATGGCGTACGAGTTCATCAACAAATGATTGTCCCCATTTTACATACATTAAACCAAAATTTTCGGTACGTTCCTGCAGGCTGTCTTTAGGGAAAAGCTCGGCTTTTACTACGGATAGCTGCTCCAGTCGAACATCATAATTGCGCTTTTCGGCACGGATGAGTTTCTTTTCCAGGTTATCAACGGCGTGTTTCAGGCGGGCCTGCACGGCAGCTGCTGAGGGCGATAGTGTTGGGTCGATCTTATAAGAGCGCAGTTTGATCTTTTCAAAAACGGCGGTCAGTTCGCGCCATTCACCTTCCAGCGAAAGATTATGATCGCTGTGTTTTTTGATCCATTCGGTTTGCAGGGCATCTGTTTGTTTAAACAGCGCCGCCACATCCAGATCCATGCGCTCAATTTTGGCAGCCTGCTCTTTACGAACCACCAGGGCCGAGTTACGCAAGATGAGAATAGGAAAGTCAACCTTATAAAAATCAAAATTTGATTTCAGTTCCAGCCAGTACACCACTTCGGCGCCACCACCGATGTAGGCGATGTTGGGTAAAATACACTCCTGGTAAAGCGGACGCATCACCACATTGGGACTAAAGCGTTCGGGTGCTGTCGCGATCTCCTCCTTGAGCTCGGCCTCGGTAAAGCGAATATCGGTATTCATTACCTGGTAGCTATCCTGTTCAAAAACAATACGTTCGCGCAGTTGGTCCTTCAGGTAAAAAAAGTTGATCTCGCGTGGATTAACCTGTATATGTACCCCCAGTTTCTGCAATTGCTCGTTGGTGGTGCTTATATTTTTAAAGCTGTTTTGGTGGATGATATCCTGCTCCATGATGGGAGCGAACTGCTGTTTAAACTCATGATCGTCGGCATCAATGATCACCAGGCCGTACTGGCCAAACAGCGCATTGACCAGATAGCGGGTGGCATCGGCCAGTTTATCAAATTTGGTGTAGGCGGTTTCTACAATTTCGGCCAGTTCTTTGGAGTGACCTTCCATGCCCAAAACACCTTTATATTGGTTGAGGGCCTGCCGCATAGTATCGGGGTTGATGCGTCCGGTAGCGCCGGAAGCCTCGTACCACCAGTGTACCTTTTTGCCGCCAATGTTGGTATAATTGATCTCGGCAAAGTCATGATCTTCGCTGGCCATCCAGTAAACGGGTACAAAGTTTTTATCGGGATGGGCTACTTTTAATTGCTGGGCCAGTTTTATAGCGGTAGCAATTTTGTACAAAAAATATAAGGGACCGGCAAAAATATTAAGCTGATGACCTGTGGTTATGGTATAGGTATTATCCTCTTTCAGCAGATCGAGGTTGTGTTTTACGATGGATGGATAAGGCTCGTTATGGTTATACTGCTTTGATAGCACACGATGCAGGATCTCCCGGTTGGCAACAACTTTTTTGTTTTTCAACAGCTCGGCAAAACCGGTCATATCCGGGCGGTAGCTGTAAAAAGGTTTCAGGTCTGCCCGGTTTTCGAGGTAATCAATAACCGTTGGCGAAAAAAAGCCGGTGTTTTTATAACTTGTACAGGAAGCTTCCATCTGTAAGCAATTGTTGAATTAGTGATTTAGCGAATTAGTGATTTAACTAACTCTCCGTATACGTCAAAAAACGTATGGAAGCCAAATGTAAAATCATTAGTGGTAACGCACCACAAATTAACATTATTTTACAATTTGTCCATAAAGATCAAAGTCTTCGGCGCTGTTAACTTTCACATTTACAAAGCTTCCAACGGTGGCATAATCAATGCTGGCATCAATCAATACTTCGTTATCCACCTCTGGCGAATCAAATTCGGTACGGCCCACAAAGTAATCACCATCTTTTTTATCGATCAGTACTTTGAAGGTTTGACCCACTTTTTCCTGGTTCTTATCAAACGAAATACCCTGTTGAATTTCCATAATGGCATCGGCACGGTCCTGTTTAACTTCTGCAGGTACGTCATCCACTAAAGAGAAAGCATGTGTTTTTTCTTCGTGCGAGTAAGTAAAGCAGCCCAGGCGGTCGAACTTGGTTTCCTCTACCCATTCCATCATTTCTTCAAAATCGCGCTCGGTTTCGCCGGGATAGCCGGTGATAAGCGTGGTACGCATAGCTATGCCCGGTACCCTGTCGCGGATCTCGTTGACTACGTCGATAGTTTTTTGTTTGGTAAGCCCACGGCGCATAGATTTCAGCATATTATCGCTGATGTGCTGCAAAGGCATATCCATGTATTTGCAAATATTGTCGCGCTCGTTCATCACATCCAAAATTTCCATCGGGAAACCAGAAGGGTAGGCGTACTGCAGCCTGATCCATTCTACACCGTTTACATCACTCAGGCGGCGCAGCAACTCATCAAGGTTACGTTTGCCGTACAAATCCAGACCGTAATAGGTGAGGTCCTGGGCAATCAGTATCAGTTCCTTGGTGCCGTTTTTAACCAGGGCCTGCGCATCTTTAACCAATTGGTCGATAGGCGTGCTCAGGTGCTTGCCGCGCATCAAGGGGATAGCGCAGAACGAGCAGGGACGGTTACAGCCTTCGGCAATTTTAAAATAAGCGAAGTGTGATGGTGTGGTGAGCAAACGCTCACCAATGAGTTCGTGTTTATAATCGGCTCCTACGGAGGTTAATAAATTCTGCAGGTCGTTGGTGCCGAAATAGGCATCCACGTTGGTGATCTCGGCTTCCAGCTCGGGTTTGTAGCGCTCGCTGAGGCAGCCGGTTACAATTACTTTGCCTACTTTGCCTTGTTCTTTCAGTTCGCTGTATTGCAAAATGGTATCGATAGATTCCTGCTTGGCATTATCAATAAAGCCGCAGGTATTGATCACCACGATATCGTTTTTACCAACTTTATCCGCCTCATGCACCACATCAAACTGATTGCCCTTAAGCTGACCCATCAATATCTCCGAGTCGTATATATTTTTGGAGCAGCCCAAAGTAACTACGTTTACACGTTGTTTAACAGCTTTAGCTATCGGCTTTGAAATTTCTTTTGTTTTCATAACACACTAATCATTGCAATAACCATAATGTCATTGCGAGGAACGAAGCAATCGCGAACTATGTATAAGAATGCAAGGGAGGAGATTGCTTCGTCGTTCCTCCTCGCAATGACATATTTTATATTATTGTTTGAATAGAGAGTCCACGAAGGCCTGCCTGTCAAACAACTGCAAATGTTCTACGCCTTCACCTACACCTATATACTTTACGGGAATCTTAAATTGATCCGATATGCCGATCACCACACCGCCTTTGGCTGTACCATCCAATTTGGTTAAGGCCAGGGCGTTTACATTGGTGGCTTCGGTAAATTGCTTGCATTGCTCAATGGCATTTTGCCCGGTTGAGGCATCCAGCACCAGCAGTATCTCATGCGGAGCGCCGGGAATTACCTTTTGCATTACGTTTTTGATCTTGGTGAGCTCGTTCATCAGGCCAACTTTATTGTGCAAACGGCCTGCGGTATCTATAATGGCTACATCATCGCCTGCCGCCACTGCCGAACGCAGGGTATCGTAAGCTACAGAAGCCGGATCGGAACCCATGGCTTGTGCCACTACTTTTACACCAACACGCTCGCCCCAAAGTTTGATCTGATCCACCGCAGCGGCACGGAAGGTATCCGCAGCGCCTAAAACCACCTGGTTACCTGCTTGCTTTAGCTTGTGGGCCAGCTTGCCGATGGTGGTAGTTTTACCAACACCGTTAACACCAACCACCATAATAACGTATGGTTTGTGGTTACCATATTCAAAATTCCGGAAATCGTTGCTGTTGTTTTCGGCCAGGAGTTGTTGTATCTCGTCTTTCAGCAGGTTGTTCAGCTCGCCGGCGCCTACATATTTATCGCGGGCCACGCGGGCTTGTATACGCTCGATGATTTTGAGGGTGGTGCTTACACCTACGTCTGATGTTACCAGAACCTCTTCCAGCTCATCCAAAACGTCGTCGTCAACGGTTGATTTACCGGCAATTACCTTGGTGATCTTTGAAAAAAAGTTATCCTTGGTTTTTTCTAAACTGGTATCAAGCGCCTGCTGTTCCTGCTGCGTATTTTCCTTTTTCTTAAAAAAATCAAATAATCCCATAGTGATCAGAATTTTCAGAATTCTAGAATTCTCAGAATTAAAATATATTACTCAGGATAAAAGAATCAACTTACTTGACATTCTGTCAATTCATTAATTCTGTAAATCCTGATTCAGACTAGCCTCAACAAAAAAAGCCCTCTCGTAAAAACAAGACGGCTTCGTATATTTTGATCGGCAGTGATTACAGTGTTTTACCTGCAATTGCATCCTTAACAAAATCGTTAGGGACAATTTGTGTTTTGAATGAATAAGCACCAGTTTTTGGTGATTTATTCATGGTGATCACTTTTGAATATTCTTTGCCTTTACCTGCTACTTTCAGTGTTGCAACTACTTTCTTTGCCATGTTGTTTAATTATTGAGTTAGTGAATTATTGAATTAGTGATTTCAGCTTAAAGCTTAATCAATCATCAATTGAATCAACTAATTATTTAATCTCTTTGTGAACGGTTACTTTACGTAAAACCGGGTTGAATTTTTTCAATTCTAACCTTTCAGTTGTATTTTTTTTGTTTTTGGTGGTAATATAGCGAGACATGCCTGGCATACCGCTTGTTTTGTGTTCAGTACACTCTAAAATTACCTGAACCCTGTTGCCTTTTTTTGCCATTTTCTTTTTATGTTGTACGTGTAGCCTCACGGCTTACGCAATTTTTCAAATTATTCTGCACGCTTTCCATTTCACGTATAACGCAAAACCTCAAACGTACAACCTACTAAATGTATCCTTTTTTAACAAATTTATTGATACAGGCAGTAATACCGTTTTTGCTGATAGTTTTAACAGCTGATGTAGATACCTTTAAGGTAATCCATTTATCTTCTTCAGGGATATAAAACTTTTTAAGTTTTAAGTTAGGATGAAACCTGCGTTTTGTTTTAACGTTTGAGTTAGAAACGTTATTACCTACAATAGATCCTTTTCCTGTTAGATCACAAATTCTTGACATGACAAATATTTTTAATTATCAACCCTTTATTCAAAAAGAGTTTGCAAATATCAGACTTTTAAATCAAATATTCAAGCACGTTTTTAAAATATTTCAAATTCTTTTAAAAAGAGGGCATTGGCTTTGATCTCAACCCGTTACCGGCCATGAAATTACTTCTTAAATTTTTTTAATAAGTAGTGATTTTAATTTATACTTAACACATAAATTACTAATTTACGCCCTCCATTAAACCATTATGAAGATTACATCATTTGACGAATACAAGCAGGTTTACCAGCAGAGTGTTGAACAGCCTGAGCAGTTTTGGGCCGGCATTGCCGATAATTTTTACTGGCACAAAAAGTGGGATAAGGTGCTTGACTGGAACTTTAAAGAACCAAACGTAAAATGGTTCCAGGGTGCCAAACTCAATATTACTGAAAACTGTTTGGACCGTCACCTGGAAACCCAGGGCGATAAACCCGCTATTATATGGGAGCCCAATGATCCGCAGGAAGATCACCGCGTATTAACCTACCGTCAGTTGCATGATAAGGTTTGCCAGTTTGCCAACGTGCTCAAAAACAACGGCGCTAAAAAAGGCGACCGTATCTGTATCTACATGCCCATGGTACCCGAGCTGGCCATCGCTGTTTTGGCCTGTGCCCGTATTGGTGCTATTCACTCTGTAGTATTTGGTGGCTTTTCGGCCCAGTCTATTGCCGACAGGATCAATGATGCCGAATGTAATATCGTGATCACTGCCGACGGCGGTTTTCGTGGTAATAAGGATATCCCTTTAAAAAATGTAATTGATGATGCCCTGGTTCAATGCAAATCCGTTAAAAAAGTAATTGTATTAACCCGCAGCCGCACACCGGTATCCATGATCAAGGGCCGCGATGTATGGTGGGAGGATGAAGTAAAAAAGGTAGAAACCCAGGGCAATCCACAATGCCCGGTTGAAATAATGGATGCCGAGGATATGCTGTTCATCCTGTATACTTCGGGCTCAACCGGTAAACCCAAAGGTGTAGTGCATACCTGCGGCGGATACATGGTGTATGCCGGTTATACTTTTGCCAACGTGTTCCAGTATAATAAAGGAGAGGTGTATTTTTGTACTGCCGATATAGGCTGGATCACCGGGCACTCTTATATAGCCTACGGGCCGCTATCACAAGGTGCTACTACCTTGATGTTTGAAGGAGTGCCTACCTACCCGGATGCAGGCCGTTTCTGGGAAATAGTTGATAAATACAAAGTAAACATATTATATACCGCGCCAACCGCCATCCGCTCCTTAATGAGCTTTGGCGAAGAGCCTTTGAAGGGTAAAGATCTGAGCTCATTGAAAAAACTGGGATCCGTAGGTGAGCCTATTAATGAAGAGGCCTGGCATTGGTTTGATGAAAAAATTGGTCATGGTAAATGCCCCATTGCCGATACCTGGTGGCAAACAGAAACCGGTGGTTTAATGATATCGCCTATTTGTAATGTAACCCCAACTAAACCGGGTTATGCTACCTTGCCGCTGCCTGGCATTCAGCCCATATTGGTTGATGAAAATGGTAAAGAGGTGGAAGGTAACGGCGTAAGCGGTAACCTGTGTATAAAATTCCCGTGGCCCGGTATGCTGCGCACTACTTATGGCGATCATGAGCGTTGCCGCACCACTTATTTCGCTACTTACGAAAACCTGTATTTTACCGGTGACGGCTGTTTGCGTGATGAGGATGGTTATTACCGTATCACAGGTCGTGTGGATGATGTGCTGAACGTATCCGGTCACCGTATTGGTACTGCCGAAGTGGAAAACGCCATCAACATGCACAGCAGTGTGGTGGAGTCGGCTGTGGTTGGCTATCCGCATGATATCAAAGGACAGGGTATTTACGCTTTTGTAGTATGCCCTAAGCATCATGCCGATGATGACCTCACCCGTAAAGATATCATGATGACCGTATCGCGTATCATTGGCGCTATTGCCAAACCCGATAAGATCCAGTTTGTAACCGGGTTGCCTAAAACACGCTCGGGCAAGATCATGCGCCGCATATTGCGCAAGATTGCCGAAGGCGATACCTCTAATTTAGGCGATACTTCTACACTGCTTGATCCGGCGGTGGTTGATGAGATTAAGGCAGGAGCTTTGTAGCATTTTGAGAAGCAAGAAATAAGAATCAGGAATCAAGACAAAACAAATGCAAATGTAATACTGCCGCGGGCTTTCAGCCCGTGGTGATCATGGCTCAGCTTCCTGCTGATGTAGGCTGGAAGCTTACTACATACCCCCACGAGATACGCTACACTAATCTCGCGGGAGCGAAAGATAAAAAAACAGATTTGTCATGCTGAACGAAGTGAAGCATCTATTATTAAACTTTTCAATTTGTAGAATAGATCCTTCGCTCCTCAGGATGACAAAAATAAAATGCAAACCCCTCTATGCGCGAAGCGGAGAGAGGGGTGACGAGCGCAGCGATGTCGGGGTGAGTCGATGTGGTCAAGGAACAAGGACTCTTTTGAAAATCAGAAATTAAAGACAGATGCAAGGAATCAGGAGCAATAGATCGGTAAAAATAAAGCGCTGGGCTTTTCTCCTGGTTCCTTGCATCCTTATTTTTTTATCATTTTCTAACCTGGCATTTACGGCAAAGCCATCCGGCAAGTACCGGCTTGATTTTTTTACCAAAAGCAACCAGTTTTACCTTTGCGATTCGGCTTATAAAAGTAATACGGGTTCCAATACCTTCTGGACACCCGAAGCTTATCACGACAGATTAGGCGTTGACTATGACATCCTCGGCATCAGTATCGAAAGCTATGGACATGTAAAAGCCGACCTGGAAATATTGGACAGTGCCGATCCTGAAAACGATTTTAGCCGGTATGATCATGTGGTTGAGGCTGGCATCACCGTACAATCGGGCCTGTTGCAGGTGCTCAACTTTCCGGATTATAAATCATATCTCAAGCTCATCGTCACTCCCGGAAAATACCGGGTACGGGTTTATTCTTCAGGATTAAACAACGTAGATCCCGAAGCCGACGAAGGCCAGGATCATTATAAAATTACGATGTGGCCCGATAGCCGCATGGCACGCAAAGTATTAAAGCAGTTTGTGAAAAAATAACTACAGCAAACAGCTCCAGTAAACCCAGGCTATAAACAAAAGCTGTAAGGGTATCCGGAACCATAAGTACTCAGGGCCAGGGCCATCAAACGCGGCTTTTTCCATGTTGAGGTGCTTTATGGCTGCATGTATATTGGCCGGGGTAAGCACCACAAAAAACAGGATAAGGCACCATGCGGTAAGCGTACGGGCAGCAGGAATAAGCAAACCTACGGCGGCTGCTATTTCTATCACCCCGGTAATATATACTATCTGTTTTTTGTAGGGGATAAATGCAGGCAGCATCATGGCCATGCCCTGGGTAAACTTAAAATGCCCAAGAGCGGTAAACGTCGTCATCACGGCCATAGCTATCTGGGCTGATAGTTTTATATTAAAGCCACCGGTTAATTTGGTAACGATGAGGCCTATGCCAAATGTGGCCAGTAGTACGATCAATACTTTCATATGTGTGTTCTCCTGATGCAAAGTTGAGGATATACCCAACAGCAAACAATGAACCTAAGTTAAGTAATGCGGCGGCGTATCCGGCTCAATCCCTGTGGGGTAACGCCTATATATGATGCAATATATTTAAGGGGGATCTGCCTGATGAGATGCGGCTGCTCGGTAAACAAGTTCAGGTAACGCTGTTCGGCGCTGTCATTTAATAAGGATAATTCTCGTTTGGATTTGTTGAGGAAAATGGCTTCGCTGGCATGGCGGCCGATAGTCTGGCCAACTGCTGTTTCTTTATAGATAGTCTGCAAATCATCATAAGTTAGCCGCCATAAAGTGGTATCGGTTAATGCCTGAATCTGGTAGTGCGATGGCTGCCGGGTTAAAAAGGAATCGTATGCGCTGATAAAGTTGTTGGCAAAAACAAAGGTAAAAGTAAGGTCATTCTCTTGTTTGGGGATGTAGTAGCGAACGATGCCTGTTTCCATAAATGAAAGGTAATTCTCAGCTTGCCCCGTTTTTAAAAGCACCGCCTTGTTCGGAAACTCCTGCCTGGTCAGCTTCGACGAAAACAGCTGCCAGTCACCATCGCTCAGGGGAACAATCCGCTCAAAGTATTCCCGTATTTTTTCCATGGGATGAAGATAGGGACTTGGGATTATATTTTGCCATTGTACTGGTGTTATGCTGGGATTTAAAGTTCTTGCTTATTGAAATAAAAAACTGCGGCAATCGCTCGGCAGGAGCCGACAGGTGTTGGGAAGACATAAATTTATACCGAACGTTGTCATTTCGATGAGCAGAAGCTGAGGCCTGGGCGGGAGGGCGAAGAGAAATCTTGTACGATTTGCTTATCTCAGCGTATAAGATTTTTCGCTGCGCTCAAGAGATAGTTTCTCCTCGTACCTCGTCGAAATGACAACTTTTTCTTCTTCCCAACACCTTTGGGCTGGAGCCGAGCGACTGCATGAGGTGTAATGGGAGAGAGGGGTTTCTACGCGCGATGATTATCCTGTTCCATGAACCCCTTCCTCCCCTTCCCGAGGTAAGGAATCGCACAAAGGCCTTGGCTCTTTTGATGGCTGTCATGCTGAGCTCTGTCGAAGCATAGTGGGCAGACCTTTGCGCGCGCGTCTTCGACAGGCTCAGACTGACAAGTCACCCTGAGGCTTACATCATCCAGCCACAGGTTCCATCATATTTTTCATATTGCGCGCCACCTCTATATCAGGGCTGCGGTATTTATACTCAGGAATTGAGGCCAGCGACGAGTCGTGCACCTGTTCTCCCAAGCCGTAAAACTGTTGGAAACTCATGATCAGCGGGCGCCACTTGTCGGGATCAACGCGGTTAGGATCGCCATTCATAATGATGGATTCTTCCAGGTAAACCTGTACTATTTTTAATTCCATGGTTACAATGCGGCCGCGTTGCAGGTCGTTGTCTTCGCCAATGGGATGTATTTGGGCTACATGGGCTTCCATTTGCACCGGACATTCTATGGCGCGTGGGGCGGCTACTTTTTGCGAGGGTACCGGGGTTAGTCCGGCAACGCCAAATTTATCGGGCTCATAATAATAACCGCGGCCTTGTTTGGCCTCAGGCACGGGATTCATGCCGGTTTTCAGGGCCAGGTTATTTACGGCCTGCACTTCATTAACCGATGGCAGGTTTAAAACACACTGGCCGGTGCGTTGAAGGTTCTGTACTGTTTTGGAGGTAGTGGCCATACCGATGATACAACGCCAGCCCAACCAGAAAACCGATGATATAGGCGCTAAATTATAGGATCCATCCTCGTTCAGTGTACTGATGAGTACTACCGGGGTGCCGAAGTACAGGATGGCGGGTTCGCTTATTTTATGCATGATGATACGTTTTGATAATTGTTGAATACGCTTATTTGCTTATTCAAAATTGTCAAATCATACAGCCCAATGAAACCCGGAACTTGCGGTGTTTGGTCAGCCTGGCGTCATGCTGATGATACGTTAAAACAGGGGTGTCATGCTGAGCCCCGTCGAAGCATGGTGGGTAGGCCTCTACGCGCGAGTCTTCGACAAGCTCAGACTGATGTTTTTAATTCCCTCCCCACGGGAGGGGCGCGTAGGGGAGGTGTAATGGGAGGGAGGGGTTTCTACGCGCGATGATTATCCTGTTCCATAAACCCCTTCCTCCCCCTTCCAGAGGGAAGGAATCGCACAAGGCTTTGGCTTTTTGATCGGCTGTCATGCGGAGCCCCGTCGAAGCATGGTTGACTGGCCTCTATGCGCTAGTCTTCGACAAGCTCAGACTGACAGGCTAAAAATCATCCGTGTGCCTGCTTACTATCCTGCGGAGCTTCCTTCCTATCGAACATGCCGTAATCACGTACCACATGAGCTATCCGTAAATGGTAATCTTTAAATACATAGTCGCGGCCTTTGGCCTGGGCATCCCGGTGCATTTCCACATTGCGCCATTGCTTTACGGCTTCCTCGTCGCGCCAAAAGGAGAGGGACAATATTTTACCCGGATCGGTGAGGCTCTGGAACCGCTCTATCGAAATAAAACCATCAATAGTTACCAGCTTGGGTTTCAGATCGGCGGCTATATCCAGATATTCCTGTTTTTTGCCCTCTGCAGGCATCACTTCAAAAATTACGGCTACCATTTTATTTGCTTTTGATGATGTAATAAATGTAAAGGTAGGGTAGTTTGAGGAGGGATATTTCGGGCTGGGATGAAGTGTGGGGGGAATAAAAAGACACGTCAATTGCGAGCGCAGCGTGGCAATCCCCGATATGCAGATCCGCTCTGTAAGTAGGGGATTGCCACATCGTTCCTCATCGCAATGACGTGTGAAGAGAAAGGGAGGCCTCCTTTTCGTATAGGGTACGGACGAGGCGAGTCTTCGCCGTAGGAGCAATCTCCCGGTTTTATCGCGAAGACTTAGTGTATCAATTTTACGCTTGTTTTTGCCGATTTGTTAAAAAGTGTTAAAATGGAGTTTTTTTGAACGTTTTCTATCAAAAAACGGCTGAAAAATAGCCGTTTTGGTGTTAAAAATTGTTAAAAACGCCCTTGTTTACTTAGTTTACAAAAAATCTGCGCATAACTTAAAGTAATCGAAACATCATGCCATCCATTTCCTCGCTGAGGTGGATCTGGCAGGCCAGGCGGCTATCCGGACCGGCGTTGGGCAGGGTGTCTAGCATATCGAGCTCATTGTCGGTCGGCGTAAAATATTGTTCGGGACCTTCCACTACCTGTACATGGCAGGTGGCGCAAAGGGCCATACCGCCGCAGGTAGCCAGTATCTCGTATTCAGATGCTTTGAGCACCTCCATCAAGCTCAGGTTGATACCCTCGGGAATTTCGACCGGAGCACGGTGACCTTCACGGTCTTCAATAATTAAGTTGATCATGGCTAAAACTCGGTTACGCCGTAAACGGTAGTGTATTTAAAAGTTAGTTTTTGTTCTGGATAAACGTATTTGAACGCACCCTGGGCCATCATTGCGGCCTCGTGAAACCCGCAAAGGATCAGCTTTAATTTACCCGGGTAGGTGTTGATATCGCCAATGGCATAGATGCGTTCTACACTGGTGCTGTAATCGCGGGTGTTCACCACAATGGCCGAAAAATCAATATTGAGGCCCCAATTGGCAATTGGTCCGAGTTTTGGGCTCAAGCCAAACAGCGGTATCAGATGATCGGCGGCGATATGGCTTACGTTGTTATTGCGATCTAATAAAGTAACTTCCTGCAGATGCCCTTCGCCGGTTAAGGCTACCACGTTTGATTTGAGCACCAGGTCTATCTTGCCTTGTTTGGCCAGTTCAAAAACCTTTTCGGCAGCGTCGGGTGTACCACGGAAGGTATCGCCGCGGTGCACCAGCGTAACCCGTTCGGCCACATCAGCCAAAAATATGGCCCAGTCCAGCGCCGAATCACCACCACCGGCAATAACCACCTTGTGACCGCGCAGGGCTTCGGGGTTTTTAACCATGTAGGCCACGCCTTTGCCTTCAAATTCCAACAGGCGGTCAATTTCCGGTTTGCGGGGTTCAAAGCAGCCCAGGCCACCGGCAATTACCACCACCTGGCAATGTACGGTAGTGCCATCATTAGTTTGTATGAGGTAGGAGCCATCGTCATTCTTGGTCAGGGTTTCTACCCGCTCGCCCAAACTAAAAGTAGGGTGAAAGGGCGCTCCCTGCTCCATCAGACGGTCAATTAGTTGTTGGGCGGTGATGTCCGGATAACCCGGGATATCGTAAATAGGTTTATGTGGGTATATTTCAGAAAGCTGACCGCCAACCTGCGGTAGCACGTCAATTAAATGGCAGCGCATTTTGAGTAAACCCGCTTCAAAAACAGCAAATAAACCCACAGGACCTGCACCTATAATGCAAATATCGGTATTGATGTGTTCCATAAAAGTGCTTTTTAATAAGCACTCAAATGTGGTTATAGGTCATTCAAAAATCAAATGATATTTAGTAATGTGCGATTACTTTAGGTTATAATTGGCGAGGCAAAAACGCTTAAAAAGATCAATCAGTTTGCTGTTTTTCCCGTGGAGCTGGATGAACTGAAAAGTTCGGAAAATTTCCATTCCTTTTATTTCAATAATGCTTAACTCATTGTATTTCAGTTCGCTTAATACCGATTGGATGGACAAAAAAGCGGCGGTGTCTGAGTAGAGTAAATATTGTTTGATGGCAATGCTGCTTTCCAACTGGATTTCTATATTCAGGTCCTTAGGGTTGATCTGTACATTGGCAAGGGCATTAAATATCACATCCAGTGTTCCCGAACCTGCCTCACGCAGCACCAGCGGAATATCCGGTAACTGTTTAGGACTGATCTCCTGTTTTTTAGAAATTTTATTATTGGCCCGGGTTACTAATACAACCTCATCCTTAGCAAAGGGAGAGTAGGCCAGTTGCGGCGAATGCGCTGCACCCTCTACAATGGCCACATCAATTTTTTCGTCGAGGATAAGTTGCGAAATATGATCGGTATTACCCTGTATAAAATTGAAGGTAACATCGGGGTAGGTCTTTTTGAACAGCGCCAGTATTTTGGGTAAAATAGTTTGGGCCACCGTAGTGCTGGCGCCAATGTGCAGCGTACCAGCTTCCATATTGTTCAACTGGGCCAGTTCGGTTTCAAGTTCGGTATAGGTTTGGAAGATCTTTTCGGCGTATTGAACCAGTACTTTACCGGCTACGGTAAGCGCTATATTATTGCCATTGCGCTTAAATAACTGCACGTTGAGCTGTTGCTCCAGTTCCTTAATATGCTTGGTAACTGCCGGTTGGGTAATGTACAGTTCATGGGCTGCCTTAGTAAAACTAAGCCTTTGAGCTACCGTATAAAAAACCTTTAACCTGAAATCAAAAATCATTGGGCTAAAATTAGCGGTTTTATTCTGAAATCAGGATTTGGCTTCCGCGCATTTAAGCAAACCTGCCAATGGAGTTGCTGTGCAGGCAATAACAGCCATACAACATACCGAAATGATTCTTGTAGTAAGGTAGATGAATGTTTCCATACCAATGAGATTTATTTTGGAGGGAAATGTTACAGGGGAAATTGCTTAATTTTCCCGCTAAACAACCACCCATGCAAAACAACCTGCAGCAAACTTTTGGCAATATCGATATCTATTTATTTGATCAGTTGTTAAAAGGCCGCTTTGACCATTGCGAAACCATATTGGATGCCGGCTGTGGTGGTGGGCGCAACCTGGTATATTTTATGCAGAATGGCTTTGATGTATATGGCATCGACCAAAGTGTGGAAGCTGTGGAGGTGGTAACGCAGCTATCGGCAAAACTTTCATCCACACATGCGCTCAATAAATTTCGGGTATCGGGAGTGGAGGATATGCCCTGGGCTGGTGATTTTTTCGACTTGGTGATCTGCAGCGCCGTATTACATTTCGCCAAGAATGAGCAGCATTTTGATAGCATGGTGCGTTCCCTGTGGCGCGTGCTGAAACCAGGCGGTTATTTGTTCGCGCGACTGGCATCGGATATCGGTATCGAAGAACTGGTAGTAAGCAGAGGCGATGGCCGTTACCTGCTGCCGGATGGCTCCGAACGTTTCCTGGTGAACGAACAAACGCTGCTCAATTATACCGCCGAATTAGGCGGCTCCCTTTACGAGCCCATAAAAACCACCAACGTGCAAAACCTGCGTTGTATGACCACCTGGTGTATCCAAAAGCAATAGAGTTTAATTCAAACTAATAACAAATAACTATTTATACCGATTACTAATCTTAATGCAGGTACATTTATCTTATGCATCACGAACAACATTTACAAAGCTCAGACACCATCAGGGATATTGTTATTGGTATGTCTGATGGGTTAACGGTACCCTTTGCACTGGCCGCGGGTTTAAGCGGGGCGGTAAATTCATCGGGTATTGTGATTACGGCCGGTATAGCCGAAATTGTGGCCGGTTCCATCGCCATGGGGCTGGGTGGGTTCCTGGCCGGTCGGACCGAAGTTGATCATTATGCCTCCGAACTGAAACGGGAGTATGAGGAGGTTGAAAAAGTACCCGAGCAGGAAAAAGCGGAAGTAAAGGAAGTGTTCGCGGCCTTTGGTCTGTCCGAAAAACTACAGAACGAAGTTGCCGAAGAAATGGCGAAAGACAAAGATAAATGGGTTGATTTTATGATGCGCTATGAGCTGGGACTGGAAGAACCCAAAGCCAATCGTGCAACACAAAGTGCCATCACCATTGGCTTATCTTATATTGTTGGTGGCATTATCCCGCTCTCGCCCTATTTTTTTATCGCCGATTCTACACAAGCTTTGTATTACTCCTGCGGTATCACCATGATCTGCCTGTTTGTGTTTGGTTATTTTAAAAGCAAGGTAACCGGGCAACCCGCCATCAAAGGGGCGCTGAAAGTATTATTGATAGGAGCCCTGGCTGCAGCTGCTGCGTTTGGTATGGCGAAGTTGATCAGCGGGTAAGGTTATGATGTAGAGACGCATATTTGCGTCTCCCGATTGCAATGGATACTTGACTTGTTTGGAGACGCAAATATGCGTCTCTACGACTAAATGATGATCAGAACTTAATAAACTTATCTATTTGCTCGTCGGTAAACTTTAAAGTATCGGCATTTAAAAGATTGCCCTCTTTGTCCATTTCTTTATTGATGGAAGCAATATGGATCTTTAACGACATGATATTGAGGTGCATATAATGACAAACCCCTGTAAAATGATCAATTCCCCTGATATTGCCATATTTACCTGATGACAGGCCTACCAGGGCCGCTTTCTTATCATAAAAAGTACCTGGGAAATCGCAGGCATCCATAAACACTTTCAGTACGCCGGGGAAACTGCCGTTGTATTCGGGAATGATAAATATAAATTTATCGGTGCGGTTGATAAGGTCCTGTATGGGTTCAAACTCCGGACTACGTTTGCCGTAAAGATCGGTTTGTATAATGTTTGCTGGCAGATCGGCCAATGAAAATATGCCCGCCTCAACGCCTTTCTCGCTCAATTTTTGCTGATAATAGGTAGCAAGCTTAAGCGTATGGCTCCCGGGGCGATTGGTTGATGATATAATAGTGATCATGTTTTTAATTAATGAATTATTGAATTAGTGATTTAGTGAATTATTTTTTTTTGTTGAAACGGTGATTTTTTAATTAATAATAAATTCAACGTCTTAGGTATTAATAATCAGCCATTAAGGCTATCACTAATTCGCTAAATCACTAATTCACTAATTGAAATTTGTTTGTAAATTGCCAAAACCTGTGGATTTCGGAATAGTTTTAAATCCGTATCTTTACCGTTGGACAAAAACTTTTACGAAAGTAGAAATTTCCGGTTCTATTTTTCGTTGTTATAAATCATAGTAATATAAATTTTGTAAGGATATAGAATGAGTAAAATAATTGCTTTAGCCAACCAGAAAGGTGGCGTAGGAAAAACTACATCATCTATAAATCTGGCCGCAAGTTTGGCCGTATTAGATTTCAAAACCTTGTTGGTTGATGCGGATCCGCAGGCTAATTCAACATCGGGTATCGGTTTCGATCCCCGTAACATCAAGAATAGTATTTACGAGTGTATCATCAACCAGGTTGACCCGCATGAGGCTATCCAGAAAACGGATACCCCTAATCTGGATCTGCTGCCAGCCCATATTGATCTGGTAGGTGCCGAGATAGAGATGATTAACCTGAGTGGCCGCGAGTATAAAATGAAACAGGTATTTGAAGCCATACAAAATGAGTATGACTTTATTATTATCGATTGCTCGCCTTCATTAGGTTTGATCACCATCAACGCGTTAACCGCCGCTAACTCGGTAATTATACCTGTACAATGCGAGTACTTCGCTTTGGAAGGTTTGGGTAAATTGCTCAATACCATCAAAATTGTACAATCACGACTTAATCCGCAGCTGGAAATTGAAGGCATATTATTAACCATGTACGATGTACGTCTGCGTTTATCAAACCAGGTGGTTGATGAGGTGAAAACTCATTTTGAGGATATGGTTTTTGATACTATTATTCAGCGTAACACCCGTTTAAGCGAGGCGCCAAGCTTTGGCGTATCGGTAATTATGCACGATGCCACCTGTAAAGGCGCCATCAATTATTTAAACCTGGCCCGCGAAATTATTGAGAAAAACGGCCTGACTAAGAACGAGTCGGAAGCCGCGACAGCAACAGTGTAACCCATGAGTAGTGAAAGAAGAAATGCCCTGGGCAAAGGATTAAGTGCGCTGTTGAATGACTCTGTAAACGTACAACCTTATAATAAAACTAAGGATAAAGATAAAGAAGCCTCCACATCGGCTGTGGAGGTTAACAGCCTGGGCTCGGTAAATGAGATACAGCTGGCCGAAATTGAGGTAAACCCTTTTCAGCCCCGTACCGATTTTGACGAACAGGCCCTGGCCGAACTGGCCGACTCCATTAAACTGCAAGGGTTAATACAGCCCATTACGGTAAGGCGCATCAACGCGCACAAATACCAGCTTATATCGGGCGAGCGCCGTTTCCGCGCTTCAAAAATAGCCGGGTTAACACAGGTGCCCGCTTATGTGCGCACCGCCAACGACCAGCAAATGCTGGAAATGGCCCTGATCGAGAACATTCAACGCGAAAACCTGAATGCCATTGAAGTGGCACTCAGCTTTCAGCGCATGATAGAAGAGTGTAACCTGAAACAGGAGGAATTGGGCGATAGGGTGAGCAAAAACCGCTCAACCGTAACCAATTACCTGCGCCTGTTAAAGTTGCCGCCAAGCATCCAGGCATCCATCCGCGATGGGGCCTTAACTATGGGCCATGCCAAGGCTTTGATCACCATTGACGACCCCGCCAAACAATTATATTTACATCAACATATCATTCAGCAAGGTTTATCCGTTCGTAAAGCTGAAGAACTGGCTCGCGATATGCAGAAGTCGCCGGTAAAGAAGGAAGGTAAACAACCCGAACCGGTATCATACCAGCTGCAAAAAATACAGGACGATCTGGCTTCAAAGTTTAGTACAAGGGTAAAACTCAAGGTAGGCAGCAAAGGAAGTGGTGTTATCGAAATACCTTTTCTTTCAGATGATGATCTGGGCCGTATCCTCGAGATGCTGGATTGGTAAGACCGAGATCCAAGAAGTTAGAGTCAGGAATCAAGACATGAAGATAAATCTACGATTATCACTTTTTTCTTGATTCTTGTCTCTTGATTCTTGCCTCTTAAATAATATAAAGATGTATAAATTCCTGCTTGTTATTGGTTTGATCACGATATTGGCTGTAACAGCAAAAGCACAAGGGTTTGGGCCAGATACCGTGAAAAGCGGTAAAAATGATACTTTAAAAAAAGCGTCGAACACAGCCCCCGGTTCTTTTGCGCCACCCATCAAAAAAGAAAAAGCTTACCACCCGGATAGCTTACATAGCCCGCACAAAGCGGTAATGCACTCTTTAATGGTACCAGGTTGGGGGCAGCTATACAATCATCGTTGGTGGAAAGTGCCTATTGTTTATGGTGGTATCGGGCTTTTAGTTTCGGCTGTAATATTTAACCAAAAATATTATAACCAGGATATCGCGATATATAATTACCGGAAACAGGGTATAGCCCCTACACCTGGCCAGCCATATTATAAGGAATACCAGTTGTATGCCCAGTATAATGTGCCTGATGCCAGTATCATCAGCGAAATGGATGGTTACCGTCGTAACCGCGACCTGAGCATCCTGGGTATATTAGCTGCCTGGGGTATCCAAACCATCGACGCCTATATTGATGCCAAGTTCATACATTCCTATACGGTTGATAATAACCTGGGCATGAACATGAAAATCACCCCTGGTTTAATGAATCAGCCGCTTTACGCGCAAAGTGCCAATTCTTCTTATATTCCGTCGATAAAAATTACCTTTACGTTTTAATAGAACTGGTGGGTAGTGAGTGGAGAGTTGTGAATAGTGAAACAATCGAAGACTTGGTATAAAAAACGCAGTCATTCGGATATTCATCTCTCATTACTCACCACTCACTACTCTCTACTCACCACTCACTAAATTATGAAAATAGCATTACTGGGTTATGGAAAAATGGGCAAGATCATCGAGAAGATCGCCATTAGCCGCAAACACGAAATTGTATTAACTATTGATCACGATACTATGGATGATCTGACGGTTGAAAACCTGCAGAAAGCCGATGTGGTTATCGATTTTACCATGCCGGCATCGGTATTGGGCAACATTAAGCATTGTTTTGACGCGGGCATACCCATTGTAGTAGGTACAACCGGTTGGTACGATCAGATCCCCCAAATAAAACAACTTTGCGAGCAGGGTAATAATACTTTGCTGTACGGATCAAACTTTAGCGTTGGGGTAAATATATTTTTTCATGTTAACCGCCTGCTGGCCAAAGTAATGAATAACTATCCGTACTATGATGTGCAGGTTGAGGAAATTCACCATACCCAGAAGCTCGATTCGCCAAGTGGTACCGCCATCACCATTGCCGAAGGCATCCTGGATAACCTGGAAACCAAATCGGAGTGGGTTAATGTTTTAACTACGGATGATAAACAGGATGATGATACCGTTTCCAACAACCAGCTACTGATAGAATCTTTACGCATCGATAGTGTGCCGGGCACGCATACCGTTATTTACGATTCGGAAGTAGATACCATCGAATTTAAACATACCGCTCATAGCCGCAACGGCTTTGCCCTGGGCGCGGTGCTGGCCGCCGAGTGGATACAAGGTAAAAAGGGTTTCTACTCGGTTGATGCCATGTTTGATTTTAAATAGCTGGGCTATTTTTAAATGAATATAGCAACCGATATCTTTCTTTTTACCATTACAGCGCCTTTGGGAATATTAATAACCATAGGCTTGTGGAAGCTGTTTCAAAAAGCCGGTCGCCCGGGTTGGGAGTCACTCATTCCGGTTTACAATATTTATATCATACTCAAAATCAGCGGCAGGTCCTGGTGGTTACTGTCGCTATTGCTTATACCCGGCATCAACCTCATTGTGGGTTTGGGTATCATGATTGATTTTATCAAATCATACGGTAAATTCAAAATGAGCCAGAATGCGGCTGTAGTGCTGCTGCCATTCATCTATCTGCCTAAATGGGGCTTTGATAAAAATACCCGTTACCTGGGGCCATCAGCAAGCGACGATTTTTATGAAGAGCATCACGGTGATCTTAAAAAATCGCCCGCCCGCGAGTGGACCGAGGCCATTATTTTTGCCGTGGTTGCCGCTACGCTGATCAGGTCGCTTTTTATCGAGGCTTATACCATCCCTACGCCATCAATGGAAAGCTCACTGCTTGTGGGCGATTTTTTGTTTGTGAGCAAAATAAATTATGGCGCCCGCCTGCCTATGACACCCGTTGCCTTTCCCTTCGCGCACCACACCATGCCGCTTACCGGGGGCAAAGCCTACTGGGACGGCATCAAACTGCCATATTTCAGATTACCCGGTTTTGGCGATATTAAAAAAGGCGATGTGGTGGTATTTAATTACCCTATGGATGCTGATTCGCCCCTTTACCGCCCGGTTGATAAACGCGAAAATTATATCAAACGCTGCCAGGGAATTCCCGGCGATACCCTGAGCCTGCTTAACGCGCGGGTATATGTAAATAACAAGGCTGCTATTACGCCGCCCAGAGGCGAAATGGAATATATGGTGCGTAACAATGGCGGTAGCTTTAACTGGCAACAGGTTTATGATCTGCACCTGTCAGACATTCAGCAATTTACCAACCAGGATTTTATACTGAACACAACCGCGCGATCGGCCGCTTTGCTAAAACAGCAATCCGATGTGCAATCGGTGCGGGCAAACGTTCGGCTCAGAGGCGTTTATGATCCGGAGATATTTCCGCATGATCCTCATTTCCGGTGGAATGTAGATAATTTTGGTCCCATCATTATCCCCAAAAAGGGTTGGACTGTAAAACTCGATAGTCTTAGCCTGCCCATCTATCGCCGTGTCATTGAAGTTTATGAGCATAACAGGCTCCAGGTAAACGGTAATAATATCAGCATCAACGGCAAGGCAGCCAACAGCTACACCTTTAAGCTCAATTATTATTGGATGATGGGCGATAACCGCCATAACTCCGAAGATTCGCGCTTTTGGGGTTTTGTGCCCGAAGACCATATTGTAGGCAAAGCCCTGTTTGTATGGATGAGCTGGGACGCCGAAACCCATCGCATCAGGTGGAGCAGAGTGATGAGGATGATTTATTGATCTGCGAATGTGCAGATGAGGGAATAGATATGCAGATATGCAAATGTGTAAATGAAAAATTATATAGGGGAATTATAGATGTGCAACTCTAAAATCATCTGCACATCGATACCTCATCTGCACATTTGCACATCCGCATATCTGCACATCAGTTTTTAGTAACATATAGCTTACAAAACAGTCATAGGAATAAAAAAATAATTATATACTTTTAAACCAATCTGCACATTTCAAATCTGCACATTTGCACATCCGCATATCTGCACATCTGAAATCTGCACATCAGAAACATATGAACTGGAAATTCTGGAAAAAAGATAAAAGCAAACCCAAAAAGAAAAAGAGCGCGCTGCGCGAATGGGGCGATGCTATTATTTTCGCGGTGATTGCCGCTACGCTGATACGTACCCTTTTTATTGAGGCTTATGTTATCCCCAGCGGATCGATGGAAAGCTCCCTGCTCATCGGCGATTATTTATTTGTAAGCAAGGTTAACTATGGTGCCCGTATGCCTATCACGCCCGTGGCCATACCCTTTATGCATCATACCATACCCTATACTACCAATGCCAAAGCTTATTGGGATGGTATCCAATTACCGTATTATCGCCTGCCGGGATTCAGCGATATTAAAAAGGGCGACATCGTGGTTTTTAACGCGCCGATAGAGGCCGATTCGCCCTACTACCGCCCGGTTGACAAACGTGAAAATATCATTAAACGCTGCCAGGGTACACCCGGCGATACACTGAGCCTGGTGAACGCCCAGGTTTACATCAACGGCAAACCCGAAATAACAGCCCCTAAAGGCGAAATGGCCTATGTGGTAAAAACAGATGGCAGCCAGATAAACCCGCAATTGATCAACGAGCTCCATTTAAGCGATATTGGTATTATCGACAGCACCACATTTAAAACCAATACCACTATCGAGTCGGCTAAAACATTAAAGGGCTATTCCAATATCAAATCGGTTACGGCCGATATTGCCCCAAAAGGTATTGCCGACGATCTGAACCCGGTTTACCCCGCCAAATATCCGCGTTATAAAAACACACCCAACTTTCCGCATTATATCTGGAATGTAGATAACTTCGGGCCCATCATTATCCCCAAAAAAGGCTGGACAGTAAAGTTGGATAGTTTAACTTTTCCGGTTTATGGACGTGCTATTGAGATTTATGAGCATAATAAAGTAAAAGTAGTAGGCCATGATATTTATATAAACGATAAAAAAGCCGATACTTACACTTTTAAACTCAACTACTACTGGATGATGGGCGATAACCGCCATAACTCCGAAGATTCGCGTTACTGGGGCTTTTTACCCGAAGATCACGTAGTAGGCAAGGCCTTATTTACCTGGTTGAGTGTTGACAGTACTGCATCATTTGTAAATAAAATACGCTGGAGCAGGTTGTTTAGAGGGATACATTGAGCGTGCTCATAAGGGAGGGTGTCACCCTGAGCTCCGTCGAAGGGTAGAGCGCAGAGGCCTGCCACCATGCTTCGACGGGGCTCAGCATGACACCCTGTTAGAAATGACGTTATTAATAATTAGAATTTAAATACAAAAAAGTGAACATTATACTTGCTATTATACTACTGGTTATACTGCCTTATGTAGGGTTATGGAAATTGTTTGAAAAAGCCGGCAGGCCAGGCTGGGAGGGCGTTGTGCCTTTATATAATATTTATGGCATGATTAAACTGAGCGGCAGGCCCGCCTGGTGGTTTGTGCTGGTATTGATACCGGGCCTGAACCTGCTGGTGCTGATTGGCCTCACCGTTGATTTTATCAAGTCGTTTGGTAAATTCAGCCTGCTCGATCATATTTTGGGCGTGGCTCTGCCTTTTATCTATCTACCCAAATGGGGTTTTGATAAGGATACCAAATATCTGGGCAAATCGGCCAGCCCGGAGTTTAGGGAAAAATATAAAATAGCATTGAAAAAAACGGCAGCCCGCGAATGGGCCGATGCTATCATTTTTGCGGTGATAGCTGCCACGCTGATCCGTACCTTGTTTATTGAAGCCTACGTAATCCCCAGCGCATCTATGGAAAGCTCGCTGTTAATTGGCGATTACCTGTTTGTAAGCAAAGTGAATTATGGTGCGCGTCTGCCCATGACACCCGTTGCTTTCCCGTTTGCGCACCATACTATGCCGCTCATCAATACCAAAGCGTATTGGGACGGCATCGAACTGCCTTATTACCGTTTACCGGGCCTAAGCGATGTGAAAAAAGGCGATGTGGTGGTATTTAACTACCCTATGGACGCCGACTCGCCTTTATACCGCCCGGTTGATAAACGCGAAAATTATATTAAACGTTGCCAGGGTACACCCGGCGATACACTGAGCGTGGTAAATGCGCAGGTAGTTATTAACGGTAAACCAGCTATTACACCGCCGCATGGCGAAATGAACTACCTGGTGCAATCAGATGGAAGCGAAATTAACCCGCAGTTGGTTAATGAACTTCATTTGGAGGATATTGCACCCGGAAATAATAATGCTTTTACTACCAATACAACGCTGGCATCGGCCAATACATTAAAGGGATATTCAAATATTAAATCGGTCAGGCCAAATATTACGCCTGCCGGTGCACGCGATCCGCTGAATGATGTTTACCCGGTAAAGTTCCCCACTTATAAGATCACTGCCAACTTTCCTAATTTTACGTGGAATGTAGATAATTACGGCCCTATCATCGTACCTAAAAAAGGCTGGACCGTAAAACTGGATAGTTTAACCTTCCCGGTTTATGGCCGCGCTATTGAAATTTACGAAGGGAATAAAGTACAGGTATCCGGCAAAGATATCCTGATCAACGGGAAAAAAGCTGATACCTACACCTTTAAGCTCAACTATTACTTTATGATGGGCGATAACCGCCACAACTCCGAAGATTCACGTTTTTGGGGATTTGTACCCGAAGACCATATCGTAGGTAAGGCCCTGTTTATATGGATGAGTATTGATGACAATGCCAGCTTCCTGAGCAAGATCAGGTGGAGCAGGTTGTTTAACATTATTCATTAAGCCCATAACCCCCTGAAGGGGGAATAAAAGATTTGCATAGCCCGCCCGGTTTACCGGGTGGGCTTTTTTGTGACTATAACACTGATGAAGACTCAGCACGGCAATCGACCATCTTCGCCTTTGACCCTTCTTTCCACACGTCATTGTGAGCGTAGCGTGGCAATCCCCGATAGACACAGCGTTCTCTGTAAGTTGGGGATTGCCACGTCGTGCCTCCTTGCAATGACGTTTTTTATTAATTTGCTATCGCGGGAAGTTTTCCTTGCTACCGCGAGATTAGAGCAGCGTATCTCGTGGGGGCATGTGGTAAGCTGGAAGCTTACCACAGCTGAAAGCTGAATAATCTACACCACGGGCTGAAAGCCCGCGGCAACATAAGTAGGAACACTTTTTAAAGTTTTTAAAACGGCTCAAAATGGTGTTGGAATTTGTTAAAAGGATTAAAAACGGTGATTCGACATCTTTTTTGAGCAATTTTTGCCGGTTTTTGGACAAAAAAATGTTAAAATTTGAGGTTTAAAAAGTTTCAGGAAGGTCCAAATGTTAAATTATAATCCCTGCAATGGTTCCACACCAAAACGTTCAGCCAGGATATGCAGATCGGCTACAACGGCATCAACCAGGGGTATACCATGAGCATCGCGATGGTGTTCGGCTTCCAGTTCCGGTTCGCCGGGGATAACCACTTTTTGGGTAGGGTCAACCGTGGCAGAGGTCTTGAACCGGGCTATCCAGTTATCCAGGTGACTCTTAAATTCATCAACCGGCCGGAAACCATCCACCCGCATAGCGCCCACAAAATGACCGATACCTTGCCCCACCGGGTTAGCCGGCGGATCCAGAAAAGCTACAAAAGGAGGTACCCAGGGCCCATAATTGGCACCAGACAGTACTGCCGATAAAATATCTACGGTGGCGCTCAGTCCGAAACCCTTATGGCTGCCATGGTCACGGTCGCCACCCAGGGGTAACAATGCCCCACCCGTTTTGAGGGCATGAGGATCGGTAGTATACTGGCCATGCTGATCCTGTATCCAGCCCTCCGGCACCTGCTTGCCCAGGCGCTGGGCAATTTCCAGCTTGCCATTGGCTGCCGCAGAAGTAGCCAGATCAACCACCACAGGCGGATAATGCCCCGCCGGGAAGGCATAGCACATAGGGTTGGTGCCCAACAATCGCTCGCTCGAAAAAGTAGGCGCCACCAGCGGACTGGCATTGGTCATGGCAAAACCTATCATGTCTTTTTCAACCGCCATCAGCGCGTGGTAACCTGCAATACCAAAATGGTTAGAGTTACGTACAGATACCCAGCCCGAGCCATATAATTCGGCTTTTTTGATAGCCACTTGCATGGCGAAGGGAGCAACAACCAGGCCCAGGCCTGCATCACCGTCAACGGTGGCCGTGGTGGGTGTTTCGTGTACTATCTGGATGTTGGGTGTGGCATTAATGCGGTTCTTTTCCCAGAGGCGTACATAGCCGCTCAGTCGGGCAACCCCATGCGAGTCTATCCCCCGTAAATCGGAACGCAGCAAAACATCAGCGGCAAGTGTTGCATGTTCTGTACTGCAGCCAATAGCCTTGAAAATATTTTCGGTAAAAATGCGGAGGACAGATGGACTTACAAGCATGATGTACGAGTCTTATAATAATAAAAAGCGTCATTGCGAGGTGCGAAGCACTTAAAATGCTTGTCATTCTGAGCATAGCGAAGAATCTATTCGGCGATTAGATACTTCGCTATGCTCAGAATGACAAGTTGGAGATACTTACTTCGTACCTCTCAATGGCGGATGGTTTTTGAACGTGATAAATATATCAATTATCCAATTGCTTCAGCAACTCCAATCCCTGGGGCCACTCGCCAAAGCCCGATGCTAAGTTGATATGACCGGCGTCGCCTATTTCTACCAGCTGGCTACCCCAGCTATTGGCAAATAAACGGGCACGCTCGCTGGTTACATAATAATCATTGCTGCTGGCTACGGTGATGCTTTTAAAAGGGAGTTTGATCAATGGTACGGGTGTAAAACCGTTGGTGCCCGAGGGATAAGTATCGGCTTCGGTATCGCTTGGGGCAACCAGTAAAGCCCCTTTGATATGTATGTTGTACTCCTGTGCCCAATAGGCTATAGTAGTACAGGCCAGGCTATGACCAACCAGGATCACATTTTTAGGGTCGTGTTGCTGCACATAGCTATTGAGTGTTTGTATCCAGTCGCTGCAAACCGGGGTTTCCCAATCCTGTTGTTCGATACGGCCAAAATTAAACTGTTTTTCCCAAAGTGATTGCCAGTGCGCCGGACCGGAATTTCCCAGTCCTGGGTGAATAAGAATAGTTGATTTAAAGGTCATTGTATAATCGTGTTAGTATAACCATCAAATTTTAGTTCTCCCTTTAGGGAGTTAGTGGGCCTCTGCCACTTCCTTGATCACCAGGTTGCGTTTTTCCAAAAGCCTGCGCATATAGTTTTGCAGGAAAACAAGGTCGAATATAGTGCCGTATGGCGATTCATACCGGAAGATATCCTTCATCAGGGTTTCATCCTTGATCGCAAAAAAGTAATGCTCATGTCTAAAATTTTTGAAGGCACCCTGAACCATTTCGTCGGTGAAAAAGTTGGGATATTCCATTTCGGTGATTTTGGAGGTGAGCGTTTGCCAGATGCCAAAGTGTTTGGCCCGCCAGGTAACCCATTCTCCCAATTCAATTAAGCCGCTGGTACGGCCCGCGATGGCGGTTTCGCCGGTATGCCGGGTCGAGGCCACATGCACATCGATGTTCCGGGCCAGGTCGAAGCATTTGCCGATAGGCGCGTTGATGTGGGTGGCTAATTCAATTACAGGCATACTTTTGACGAATGATTACACCGATTCTATAGAATGATTACACCGTTTTTTTGATAGATGATTACACCGATTTTATGATAAATGATTTCACTGATAGATCCATGTGTGTTAATCAGTGAAATCATCCCAAAATCGGTGTAATCATTATAAATTAGAACTCCGCATTTTTCGGGAACCTTGGAAATGGGATCACATCGCGGATGTTGCCCATACCGGTTACAAACAGCACCAGGCGTTCAAAGCCCAGACCGAAACCAGCGTGCGGACAAGCGCCAAACCGGCGGGTATCCAGGTACCACCAAAGTTCGTCTTTAGGGATGCCCATTTCGTCCATACGCTGTTCCAACTTATCCAAACGCTCTTCACGGGCCGATCCACCCACAATTTCGCCAATACCCGGGAACAGGATATCCATAGCGCCAACGGTTTTGCCATCGTCGTTCTGGCGCATGTAAAATGCCTTGATCTCTTTGGGATAATCGGTCAGGATCACCGGTTTTTTGAAATGTTTCTCTACCAGGTAACGTTCGTGCTCGCTTTGCAGGTCGGTTCCCCAGCCCTCAATAGGGTACTGGAACTTTTTCTTTTTGTTCGGGGTCGATTCTTTCAGGATCTCGATAGCTTCAGTATAAGTAAGGCGTTCAAAATCATGGTTTAAACAAAACTGCAGTTTTTCCAACAGCGTCATTTCTGAGCGCTCGTTCTGCGGTTTTTGTTTTTCCTCCTCTGCCAGGCGCTGGGTTAAAAACTCGATATCATCGGCGTTTTTGTCCAGGGCGTATTGGATCACGTATTTCAGCATGTCCTCGGCCAGGTCCATGTTATCGGTCAGGCTGTTAAAGGCCACTTCCGGTTCAATCATCCAAAATTCCGCCAAGTGACGTGTAGTATTGGAGTTTTCGGCACGGAAAGTTGGGCCGAAAGTATAAATATCGCTCAGGGCCATCGCACCCAGCTCACCTTCCAGTTGTCCGGATACGGTAAGGTTGGTTGGGCGACCAAAAAAATCCTGTTTAAAATCGATCTCACCTGTATCTGTTTTAGGGATATTATCCAGATCAAAATTAGTTACGTGGAAAGTTTCGCCCGCCCCTTCCGCGTCAGACGCGGTAATTACTGGTGTATGCAGATAAACAAAACCACGCTCCTGAAAAAACTGATGCACCGCGAATGCCAGACTGTTGCGCACGCGGAATATCGCCCCAAAAGTACTGGTGCGGAAACGCAGGTGAGCGTTCTCCCGCAAAAATTCCAGGCTATGTTTTTTGGGCTGGATAGGGTATTTCTCCGGATCGCTGTCGCCCAGTATCTCGATGTCGGTAGCTATAACCTCAACCGTTTGACCTTTGCCTTGTGAAGCGATCAGTTTACCGGCAACGCTTAAAGCAGCGCCCACGGTAATACGTTTGAGCAGGGCAGGGTCGGTATTTTCGAAATCGACAACAATTTGAATGTTATTATTGGTTGAGCCATCATTTAAAGCAATGAAACGATTGGAACGGAATGCACGCACCCATCCTTTTACCACTACATCAATTTCTGTTTGCTGACTTTGCAGCAATGCTTTAATCTTTACTCGCTGACTCATATAAATTATTTTTTTAGAGTCGCAAAAATACAATTAATTATGTAATGGCATGGGGAATTTTGGCCTTAATGATAAGCTATTTAACTAAATTTGCCCCTCATCTGTTACCCCTATGAACCCCAAAATCAGTCTGGCCATTGGTATTTTATGTATAGCCTTTTCGCCCATATTTGTAAAACTTTGTGGGGCGCCGCCTATTACCGCGGCATTTTACAGGGTATTTTTGGCCTGGGTGGTATTGGCTCCATGGTGTTTCTGGAAGGTTAATCTTAAAATTACGACTAAAGATCTGTTAACCGCTTTCCTTGGCGGACTCATCTTTGCATCAGATATTGCCGTATGGAATATTTCCTTAGGGCATATCAGCGCCACCATATCAACCTTGCTGGCTAACCTGGCTCCGGTTTGGGTAGGGCTCATCAGCTTTTTTATCCTACGTAAAAAATCGGGTATGTTATTTTGGGCCGGCACGGGTATCGCTATGGTAGGCATGATTATTTTGGTGGGTTATCAGAATATCCTGGGACTTCAGTTTAATATTGGTATTGTACTGGCCATTTTAGCGAGTATATTTTATTCGATCTATATTGTCATCACCAACAATATTTTGCAGCGGATAGGCACGCTGTCGTTTATGTTTTATAATATGCTGGCAGCGAGTATTTTTCTGCTCATCATTAGTTGCTGGCAGGGCAACAACCTGGTTGATTTTCCTTTAAACAGCTGGCTTTGTTTTTTAGGGATGAGCCTGCTTTGCCAGTTGACGGGCTGGATAACTATTAACTATTCGCTGCGGTTTTTGGAAAGTACCAAAGTAGCCATAGCGCTTTTGGGGCAAACGGTTATTGCAGGTATTATCGCGGTGATTTTACTGCACGAAAGTTTACAGCTCAAAGAAATAATAGGCAGTGTGATTGTGCTTGCCGGGATTGCGGTAACATTTTTAAAACCACGTTTGGTTAGTATCAAGTAGCTAGTATCAAGTATCAAGACAGCTTCACAATTGAAAATAAATTTTTAAAATCTTGATACTTGATACTAGCTACTTGATACTAAAACCTCGATGACCTACCTTTGCATTTTAGCTAATGATCATAAAATCCACTATCGACCGTATTATGGAAGCCACCGACATTGTGGAGGTGATAGGGGAGTTTGTGCAGTTAAAAAAGCGTGGTGCAAACTACGTAGGCCTATCGCCATTTGCTAATGAGCGTACGCCATCGTTCACGGTATCCCCGGCGAAGGGCATTTTCAAAGATTTCTCGACGGGAAAGGGTGGCTCGGCGGTTACTTTTTTAATGGAGCTGGAGAAATTCAGCTATCCCGAAGCCTTAAAATGGCTGGCCAAGAAGTACGGTATCGAGGTGGAAGAAACCGTTGATCACCCCGAAAACAAGGAAGAAGACCAGCGCCGCGAAAGTCTCATGATCGTGACGGCCTTTGCCGCCAAATTTTTCCATGAAAGCCTGCTGGATACCGATGAAGGAAAAAATATCGGCTTGAGCTATTTTAAAGAACGCGGTTTTACTACCGAAACCATCAAGAAATTTGAGCTCGGTTATTCACCCGATCAATGGGAAGCTTTCACCGGTACCGCTATCAATCAAGGGTATCAGCAGCAGTTTTTGGAGGAGAGCGGGCTATCGGTTAAGCGTGATAACGGTACGCTGTACGACAGGTACCGGGGCCGGGTGATGTTCCCGATACATAGCTTTACCGGTCGTGTGATAGCTTTTGGTGGTCGTACGCTCAAGAAAGATAAAAATGTACCCAAGTATGTAAACTCGCCCGAGAGCGAGATCTACCATAAATCAAACGTACTTTACGGCCTGTATTTTGCCAAAAAGGCCATCCGCGACGAGGATAACTGTTATCTGGTTGAGGGCTATGCCGACGTATTGTCGGTTCACCAGGCCGGGATTGAAAACGTGGTGGCATCGTCAGGTACATCGTTAACTACCGAACAGATCAGGCTGATCAGCCGCTTTACGCAGAATATCACCATCCTTTATGATGGCGACGCAGCGGGCATCAAAGCATCCCTCCGTGGGCTGGATATGATACTAGAAGCTGGACTCAACGTAAAAGTAGTTTCGTTCCCCGACGGGCATGACCCCGACTCGTATGTGCGCCTGGTGGGCACCAATGCCTTCAAAAAGCACATCGAGGAAAATAAAAAAGACTTTATTCTGTATAAAGCTACCCTGCTTTTAAAAGATGCCGGTAACGACCCGATCAAAAAAGCCGAGATCATCCGTGAGATCGTAGAGAGTATTGCCAAGATCCCCGACTCCATTAAGGCTTCGGTTTTTATCAAGGAATGCAGTTATCTGTTACAGATAGATGAGCGTTCGCTACTGTCCGAACTGAATAAAATGCGGCAGGCCAAAGCCAAAAAGGATGGTCAGCAGCAGCAAAATACCCGGTATTCACCCCAGCAACCTCCTGATGAGCCCAACTTTTTTGACGAGCCCGATGTTCAGGAAGCCAAGGATGAAAGTGCGCAGGAAAAAGAAATTATCAGGTTATTGCTCCTGTACGGCAACAGGATGATTGATTGGGATGGCATCGCCAATACCTATATCGGTCCGTTTATGATAGCGGAGCTGGGCGATGTTACCTTTGAGCACCCGGCTTGTAAAGTATTTACCGACTTGTACCGGCAGGAAGTAGAGAACGGCGTGCTGCCCGATGATGCTTATTTTATCCATCACAAGGATAAAGGTATTGTTGACCTCACCATCAACATGCTCACCACCAAGTATACACTTAGCGAAAACTGGTACGAGATGCACAATATACTGGTGAATGATGAGCAGGCTAATATGAAAGCCACTATCCTGGGGGCTATATTCCACCTCAAGAAACACAAAGTGGGTAAAATGCTGGAGGCCCTGCGCAACGAATTGCAAAAGGCCGAAACCGAAGCCGACCAGGAAATATTGCTGAACCAGTACATCCGCATGAAAAAGGTGGAGAAAATGATCTCCGACTTTTTAGGCTCGGTAATTATCAAATGATGCAGAATAGGAGTCAAGAGTTAAGAATCAGGAATCAAGAAGAGCGGGGAACTCCTCTTAGCCATGCCCTTGTTATTGCATTGTTTTACTATTGTCTTAATTCTTGGTTCTTGATTCTTAACTCTAAATAATGGCCACACACCTCGACCTGGGCCGCATCGGCGAAGCTTTAGCCAAAACCCACCTGGAAAATGCCGGTTATGAAATACTGGATGAGAACTGGACCCACGGAAAAGCCGAGATAGACCTGATTGCATATAAAGACAAGGTTATTATATTTACCGAAGTAAAAACACGCACGGGCAACGCCTTTGGTGAACCTGAGGATTTTGTGGATGCCCGTAAACAAAAATTACTGGCCGATGCCGCGGATGAATATATTTACCTCATGAACCACCAGGGCGAAGTGCGGTTTGATATTATCGCTATTTTGTTTGACAGGGATAAAAATTATATAATAAACCACATTGAAGATGCGTTTTGGCCTTCGGCCACCTGATATACTTATGAATAATAAAATAAAATTACTTTTTACAGCCTGTGCCTTATTGGCCTTTGGCTGTAGCTGCAATAATAAACCCAAAGATAACGGCGCCGATTATACCATCAGTCCCGAAGCTGGTACCTCTTACAAATCGGGTGATGAAGTAAAGGTTAAAGTAAGCCTGCCTGCCGATACAAAACCCGACTCCATTGTATATATGCTGGATGCCTTAAAATTGGGCGTGGCTAAAGATTCGGCAGGTATCAGCATCAAAACAGATACTATTCCGCTGGGTATAAAAGTGATTACCGCCAAAGTGTACGCCGGAGGTAAAGATCAGGAAGTAACCACCAATATTATTTTATTGGCGGCCAAAGCACCGGAATTGCTCACCTATAAGGTTGAAAAGGTATTCCCGCATGATACCAGTGCCTACACCGAAGGCTTGCAATATGCAGATGGCGTTTTATATGAAAGTACCGGCGAGCCAGGTCATTCCACCATCAGGAAAGTTGATCTGCAAACCGGAAAAGTGTTGATGCAGACCAAGCTTGGCGCGCAATATTTTGGTGAAGGATTATCTGTAGTGGGCAATAAAGTTATCCAGCTTACCTACCGGGAAAAGGTTGGTTTTGTGTACGATAAAAATACATTAAAGCTATTAAGCACCTTTACCAATAATGTGGGTGTAGAGGGCTGGGGAATGTGCTTTGATGGAAAAAAGCTATATACAGATGATAGTACCAACCGTATCTTTTTCCTGGATAAAGACACTTATAAGCAAACGGGTTTTATTGATGTTTATGATGATAAAGCCAAAGTTGATTCTGTAAACGAGTTGGAATACATCAATGGCAAACTGTATGCAAACGTTTACCAAAAAGACGATATACTGGTTATCGACCCCAAAACGGGAGCGGTACTGCAAAAGGTAGATCTGAAAGATATTTACCCCATGGCCAGCCGTCCGCAGGATAGGGATTGGGGTAACAACGTACTGAACGGTATAGCCTATGACGCCGCTACCAAACGCCTGTTTGTAACCGGCAAAAAATGGCCGCACTTGTACCAGATAAAGCTTACCCCAGCCCCCTAACCCACTAAAGAGGGAACTTTTGGTTTGCAGATTAACTCCGTTGAGGACTTCGCCGTTTCAGATGTGCGGATATGCAAATGATCTGCACTAAACAGAATATTAAAAGCATCTGCACATCTGAAATTCGCACATCTGCACATCAAAAAGCTTCCCCTTTAGGGGATTGGTGGGCTCTTAAAACAAAGAAAATTATGATGGCCGGTACCGCATAAATAGTGCTTAGTATGGCCCACATATTTAATATATCATTCCAGTTATGCCCGGTGGCGATAACCCTGCTTTCGAAAAAAGCTTCCGGAAAATCAACTGAAGCATGTGCGATGGCCAGTACAAAAATATTTCCGTTTACCCGTTGCCATATCCAGGTGAATATGACAGACATTGATAAATTGATTATCACGAAAGGTATAGCCACTTTGTAGCCGCTAAGCAATAATGGGAAATGCCACAATGCCCAAATGATAAATACTATCAATGTGGCGGATGTTAGTGTCCGGGTTTCGGAAAGTTTGGGCAATAGCCATCCCCGCCAGCCTAATTCTTCGCCTATACCAATCATCAGTGTTGTTAAAACCAGGTGCGCTAAAAAAAATCCCCAGTTTTTGCCAATCAGGTTAATCATTTCCGGGGCCGTAACTCCCTGGGGTATAAACGCCAATACAGTGAGCAATGTACCTGCCACAGGCAGAGCCAGCCACCAAATAAGATGTTTTGGATTTGGTTTTAATTGGCCAATCAGGGCTGTTATCCCGGCTTTACCAGATGTGACGGCGGTTACGATAATCGCCGCCAATGCCGGGCCAAAAACTATAAAAATTTTGGAGTAATAATTTAGCCCAAGTTCCTGCCCCCGAAATAGCTGATTAAGGATAAATAGTTTCAGCGGAAAACCGATCAGAAAACTGATGCCAAAAGTTAAAATAATAAACGCAGCTACAGGATATTTAGTAATAAAGGTTTTCAATGGCAGGTTTTAGGTTTAGATATTTTATGCTGAGCCATGTTACAACACACTTTTAATTAACTGATCAAAAGGTGACAGCCTTTTCTGGTAAATGTCAAATCATGGGCTATTACTCTCCCGAGGGAGGGAACTTAAGCTGCAAATAACCCGCTGTTATCTCATGGACTATTACTTTCTGGAAATTATAATGTTTAAATCCACGGTGTATGATGTGGATTGGCTTTTTCCCATTTATCGAGCTTATCGTTTACAAAATATAGCCAGTAAGCGTCACTAACGGGCCGGTTGGTATCGCCATTTTGGTAGTATTGCTGGCTGTATTGTACTACCTCGATAAATGTTTTAGTATCAGGATAATTTTTAGCGGCTATGGTATTATCCGGTTTTTTGTTTAAACATTGCTGCACTTCATCTTTGCTCATCCCTAATTTTAATACACTCAGATTTACAGGTCTTCCGGCATCTATGCTATCATGGATTGCTCCGCATGAGGTGATCATAATAGTCAACAGTACTATGATGATAGGTTTAAAAGGTTTGGTCATATTAATCACGCTTAAATTATATAAGTATAGAGATTGTTTTAGCCCTAAAGTTTAAACGTAAAAAAAAATAAAAAAGCAGAAGTCGATTAATTCAACTCCTGCTTTTAAATATGCTAATCAAAAAGCTCCCCCTTCAGGGACCTGGGGCCCTACCTCCAGGCTTTATACTGATTGATCAAACCGTTGGTTGATGAATCATGGCTGCTGATCTCGCTGTTATCTTTTAACTCTGGAAGGATTTTGCCGGCCAGTTGTTTGCCCAGTTCAACACCCCATTGATCAAAGCTGTAAATGTTCCAGATAATGCCTTGTACAAATATTTTGTGCTCGTACATCGCTATTAATGAACCCAGGCTGTGCGGGGTGATCTTTTTAAGCAGGAACGAGTTGGTAGGGCGGTTACCTTCAAATACTTTGAAAGGCGCTATTTCGGCAATCTCTGCTTCTGATTTACCGGCCGCTTTTAGCTCGTCGATCACTACCTCTTCGGTTTTGCCGTTCATCAAAGCTTCGGTTTGTGCAAAAAAGTTGGACAGTAACATGTTATGATGCTCGCCAAGCGGATTGTGCGATTGTGCAGGCGCAATAAAATCAGCAGGGATCAGTTTGGTGCCCTGGTGTATCAGCTGGTAAAAAGCGTGCTGACCGTTGGTGCCTGGTTCGCCCCAGATGATCGGGCCGGTAGAGTAATCAACTTCTTTACCGTTACGATCCACATGTTTACCATTGCTTTCCATGTCGCCCTGTTGAAAATAAGCAGCAAAGCGATGCATGTACTGGTCGTAAGGTAAAATAACGTTGGTTTCTGACTCGAAGAAGTTATTATACCAGATACCCACTAAAGCCTGTATCACCGGGATGTTTTGTTCAAACTCAGTGGTACGGAAATGTTCGTCGGTAGCATGGGCGCCTTCCAGCAGTTTTACAAAATTATCAAATCCAATGCTCAAAGAGATGGACAGGCCAATGGCGCTCCATAAAGAGTAGCGACCGCCAACCCAATCCCAAAACTCAAACATGTTTTTGGTATCGATACCGAATTTGCCAACCGCGGCAGCATTGGTTGACAGGGCCGCGAAATGTTTGGCTATATCAGCCTCTTTTGCACCGGCAGCCAGGAACCAGTCGCGTGCGCTGTGCGCATTCGCCATAGTTTCCTGTGTGGTGAAAGTTTTGGAAGCGATAAGGAATAAAGTAGTTTCCGGATCAACCACTTTCAGCGTTTCGGCAATGTGGGTGCCGTCAACGTTGGATACAAAGTGCAGGGTAAGGTGATTTTTGTAAGCCTTTAATGCTTCGGTAACCATTACCGGACCCAGGTCAGATCCGCCTATGCCGATATTCACCACATCGGTGATCGGTTTGCCGGTATAGCCTTTCCAGTCGCCAGATATAATGGCGTGGCTGAAATCCTTCATGTGATCCAACACTTTATTTACATCGGGCATTACATCTTTGCCGTCAACATAAATAGGCCTGTTGCTGCGGTTACGCAGGGCGGTGTGCAGCACGGGGCGGTCTTCGGTAACGTTAATCCTTTCGCCCGAGAACATGGCCTCAATTGCCTTATTTAGTGAACATTCCTTAGCTAACTGTATCAATAAAGCGATAGTTTGCTCGTCGATCCGGTTTTTGGAATAATCAAACAAAATGTCTTCAAACTGGATAGAGAATTTCTTAAAACGCTCTTTATCAGTATCAAATAGCTCTTTCAGGCTTTTTGATACGATATCGATGTAATGGTCTGTTAAATATTTATAACTCTGGGTGGTGGTAAAATCGATATTTGGCAGCATAATTGAAGTGTTTTTTAACAAAAGTAACAAGTTAATTGTTAGGTGGATATTAAATATGAAACTAACAATTCTTAGTGTTGTTTTAACACGGTTTACATAGTGTTTGTTTTACACCTAAAAATTACGAAAATTTTAAAAATATTTGACAATTGTTTGGAGATTTCAAATAGTTATTTGATATATTTGTCTTGTTGATAATCAAATGATTGATTTATCATCAATTTGTAAATTTAAAAGTAAAAATAAAAAAGGTCATGTTTGAAAAACTTTTTTTGCTTGTAAAAAATAACGCCGGGACGGCTGTTGTTAACAACCCAGTAATACCTGCTAAGCACCGCGAAGCAGTGATGATTGAAGCATCAAGTTCCATCATTGAGGTTTTAAAAGGCCAGATGGAAAATGGTAAGTTGAAAGAACTTATTAAGTATTTTCAGTCGTCGGGTATTTACAATCATTCATTAGTATCAAGCATTGTTAACCGCTTTGCCAATCGTTTAAACACTTTTTATCATATCGATCCGGTACAGTCACTGGCTGCTGCCAACGCGTTGATACCACAGGTGATGCAGGAATTGGTAAAAGCATCAAAAAGCGAGCAGATCAAAGAATTTGGCTTAACTAACATGTTAACCAAACTAAACGGTAACAAAGCCGACCTGAGCTTATTGGTAAATAAACTGATGGTAGCTTAACAAAATATAACTGACATAGTTAGGCCCGCGATTTCGCGGGCCTTTTTTGTTAGTGCCAACGCTGGGAATTTACTTTAACCGATGCCTGCTGTAAGTTATGTAATGGTAACATGGACAAAATTATGGTTTACATTTTTGGGAGGTGAATTTAAATAAAATTCTGTATATCAATTAATTAAATTGAATTTAACCCTAAAAAGTGTAAACCATGTAAACCCACTTTTTGACAAAATTACGCTCCTATTGAGTGTAAATAGTCCAAGGTTAGAATGGCTTTTAAAGCTTAGCATTCGTATAACCGACTCACCCCGTCTGCGCTTCGCTGGGCCACCCTCTCTCCGGCTTTGCCGCAAAGAGGGTAGGGGAAAAAATAAAAAACATTTGCAGTCGCTCGGCTCCCGCCGAGTGACGACTATTTGCAGGCCTCTGACCTGCGAGTTAAATGTAGCTGTGCTTTTTACATTGGCCGGAGGCCGGGTTATAATGGTCACTCGGCTGGAGCCGAGCGACTGCACCGGGGGGCAATCTTTCTCTTATTTTTTGTCATCCTGAGGAACGAAGGATCTATTCTACAATTGAAAAGTTCAATAATAGATGCTTCACTCCGTTCAGCATGACAAATCTTTTTTACCTGCTTGCGCAGTGTAGGGGTCACGAGCGCAGCGATGTCGGGGTGAGTCTACTTTTTTATTTATGCCGATGAGCAAATTACCTATATTTGCCGCATGACTAAAGAACAGATTCAGGATTTAAGGGATAGATTAGTTTCCCTGAGGAGGCATCTTTGACATCGACAAGAAGCTTGACCAATTAAAAACAGAACAGGAAATAACTGTTGGCCCTCATTTTTGGGATCACCCCAAAGAAGCTGAAAAAGTGCTGGCATCCATCAAAACCAAAAAGGTATGGACAGATGAGTTTCAGAAAGTATCCTCAGTAATTGATGATACCGGCGTGCTTTTTGAATTTTACCAGGGCGGTGATGCTACCGAAGCAGAAATGCAGGAGCAGTACAACACCGCCATCAAGGTAGTTGAGGAGCTGGAATTTAAAAACATGCTTTCGGCCGAGGAAGACCAGTTTAACGCCGTATTGCAAATTACAGCCGGCGCCGGTGGTACCGAAAGCTGCGACTGGGCAGGTATGCTCATGCGTATGTACATTATGTGGGGCGAAAAAAATGGCTACAAAGTTACCGAGCAGGATTATCAGCCTGGTGATGTGGCCGGTGTAAAAACCGTTACCCTGCAATTGGAAGGCGATTTTGCCTATGGCTATTTAAAAGGCGAAAATGGTGTGCACCGTTTGGTGCGGGTATCGCCATTTGATGCCAATGCCAAGCGCCATACGTCGTTTGCCTCGGTATATGTTTATCCTTTGGTTGATGACACTATTGAGATCGATATTAACCCCGCCGATATCGAGTTTGAAACCTTCCGCTCTGGTGGTGCCGGTGGGCAGAACGTGAATAAGGTAGAAACCGCCGTACGTTTATACCACAAGCCATCGGGTATCATTATCAAAAACCAGGAGTCGCGATCGCAGTTACAAAATAAGGATAACGCCATTCGCTTGCTCAAATCGCAATTGTATGAAATTGAGATGCGCAAACGTATGGAGATCACCAATGCCATTGAAGGCAATAAAAAGAAAATTGAGTGGGGCTCACAGATCCGCAACTATGTATTGCACCCGTATAAACTGGTGAAAGACCTGCGTACCGATCATGAAACCTCCAACGCCGCCGCCGTACTGGATGGCGATCTGAACGATTTCCTGAAAGCTTACCTCATGGAATTTGGCGGACCAAAGAGTTAAATTGTTTATCTGCTATAAAAAAAACGGCACTATATCATATAGTGCCGTTTTTTGTTTTAAACAGAAATTGTAACTTACCAGCCCATATATAAGCTTTTTATGAAACCCATTTTATCAGTCTTTATTTTAATGATAGCAACAGCTGCGGCATATAGTCAGGAAAAAGCGATCCCCTTATATCCAAAAGGAGTACCCAATTCCAAACCAACACCTGCCACTTACGTAGAGGTTACCGAAAATAATTGGATAAAATATGTAAGCCAACCTACTATTACACCTTATTTGCCGGCCAAGGGTACTGCAAATGGTACTGCTGTTGTTGTTTGTCCGGGTGGGGGATATTCTGGCCTGGCCTCTGCTCATGAAGGCTCTGCTATAGCCGAGGCTTTTAATAAAATAGGTGTTACTGCTTACCTGTTAAAATACCGTTTGCCCAGCGACGAGATCATGAAGGATAAATCGATCGGCCCCCTGCAGGATGCGCAAACAGCTATCCTCATGGTACGCAAGCACGCTGCCGAGTGGGGGATCGATCCAAACAAAATAGGTATTATCGGTTTTTCGGCAGGGGGGCACCTGGCTTCAACAGCCGGAACGCATTTTGATAAACCGGTGATTGAAACTGGTGGCATCAGTGTACGTCCGGATTTTATGATACTGGCTTACCCGGTGATTACCTTTGGTGAGTTTGCTCACACAGGCTCGCGCGAAAACCTGATCGGTAAAACACCATCGGCGGCACAGATCGACTTGTACTCCAACGAAAAACAGGTTACTTCCAATACCCCGCCAACTTTTATCATGCATTCGCAGGATGATGATGTGGTGCCGGTACAAAACAGTCTGCTGTTGTATGACGCCCTGCTCAAAAACAAAGTAAAGGTAGAGATGCACCTGTTTCAGCAAACAGGATCGCATGGCATCGGCTTAAATAATCCAAAAAACAAAGGCAAATGGTTTGATTGGGCCGCCAACTGGCTAGAGCAAAACGGGTTTTTGAAGGGGAAGTAGGATTGAGGTAAAATTTATGAGTCGTTCAGCCGATTTTATTGCTGAATTAGAATATCTCACGACAGAAGAAGGTGGAAGAGTAACACCCGTTCATTCGGGTTACAGACCCCAACTTAAGTTTGCGTTTGCAGAAATGCAAACATCTGGTCGGCAAATATTTGTAGGTAGAGACTTGGTATATCCGGGTGAAAAGGTTCTGGCAGAAATTACAATTATAGCTGTGCCTTTTTTTGCCGGGAAATTATATTCAGGTCTTCAGTTTGAGTTTAGGGAAGGAGCCCGGATTATAGGTTCAGGAATTATAACAGATATTTTAAATAAGGATCTGGAAAGATAAATCTTAACGCTATGCCTCGTGTAAAAAAATATACTCTATCCCATCCACTTCATCCATCGCCTCGCCAATTTTTGTGAAGCCTAAACTGTTGACCAATTGAAGTGAGGGATTGTTTTCCGGCGATACCGAAGCAACAAATTTATTAGCTCCAAATTCAGTTTTTGCCCAGTTCATCATGGCTTTGATAGCTTCCGTGGCGTAACCAAGCCTCTGGTAGCCTTTAAATATCCAATAACCTAATTCAACAGCATCGCGTATATACGCACGCAAGTATTCAGGATCGGGCCGACTATGAAAACGGATCATGCCGATCATTACCTGTTCCTCAGGTAGTATCACTGCGCGTGCCGACCATGGAAAGTAATCCGGATCTGCACTTAGCTCACGCAGGCCATGTTCAAAGCCGCTGGTATGCTCCAGTAATTCGTTGGGAATGCTGGCACCAAGCAGGCGACCGGCATTACGCAAATTACCAGCTAAGCATGCATCAACAACATCATTGCTCATGAGCCGAAGTATCAATCGCCGTGTAATGATATCATCCAAAGGTGTATGCATCAATGAGGGTAGGGGATAGCGGTTATTCTAATATGGCCAGCAGTTCGTTCATCTCATCAACCTTTTCTGCCGAGCCTAAATTCTCGTACGCGCTGATCAGGTTACGGATCACCCTGCGGATGATGTCGGTATTGGAGCAGGGTTCATAAAACTGCTTATCAGCTTTCAGATTCAGCTGTTTCAAAAACATATCTACATCCCGGCGGCCAAATATAAACCCTTTATTAAAAGCGTTGATGTAAAACAGGATACCGCTTTCAAATTCGCCTTGCTGACTCTCATCCAGGTAAGCCAAAATAAAATGCTGCGGCAGATTTACACCATATACGGGGATATCCAATTTTTGGGCAACTATCGAATAAATGATGGCCAGTGATATCTGATTACCTTTTTTACTTTCCAATACCTGGCTCAGGTAGCTATTCTGCGGATCGAGATGGTTGGAGGTATTACCGCTAAAGCCATATATGTTATAAAATACATGGTTAATCAACTTGATCTGCTCTTTAGGGCTGGCTTCATGCATCATCTGTATCCAGATATCACGCTTAATGCCTTCTATCTGGTTAATGATCTTTTGCTCATCCAGATCAGGGTATTGGTAGCGGTTGATAATAAGTATACCCTGCAACAGGTCAAATGCACCGCTTTGGTGCCAGAGTTTCAGGTCGTTTTTAAGGGTGATAAACTGAATTTCATGAACCAGGTTGGCTATACGCTCCTGTTGTACCGCGTCAAAAGCCTGCTCAAAAGCAGCTTCAAGATAGGCTATCGCTTCCACACCGTATGATAACAGCTTATCGTGTACATGGTCATATATCTCACTATCAGGATCGTCAAGTAAGCGGATCAGGGAATTTACTTCAGTTGGATTAATCATACGCCGTAATGCTAAAATACTAAACCTTTATTTATTTTTACAGCGATGTTAAATTTTAGGTTTGTTAAGGATTACCTGTGGCACCGCATCCGGGCAAAAAACAGGCACGGCTTACACTCTCCGTTTGTTTATCAGCTGGTTGATTCAGTTATTTACGATCACACCGCCCAAAAAACATACCACGAGATCGAAAATATCCGCGAAAAATTACTTGTTGACAATCGCGTGATCACCGTGACCGATCTGGGCGCAGGATCGCATTTGAATAATAACCGACAGAAGCGAATAGGCGACATCGCTGCCAACGCATTAAAGCAACCCAAGCTGGCCCAACTGCTTTACCGCTTGGCGGCACGCTTTAAACCACGCAATATTATTGAGCTGGGTACCTGCCTGGGTATCACCACCCTTTATCTGCAGGAAGGTGCGCCAAATGCCCATATTTATACCATGGAAGGCTGCCCGCAAACAGCCGGAGTAGCCAAAGAAACATTTGCACAAGCAGGCTTTAAAGAGATTGAACTGATAACCGGGAACTTTGATGACAATCTACCTGGCGTCATCCGCAAAATCGACCAGCTTGATTTTGTGTTTGTGGATGGCAACCATCAGAAAGATGCCACTTTGAAATATTTTGAATGGTGCCTGCCAAAAGTGCATGAAGATACCCTGCTGATATTTGATGATATTTATTGGAGCAAAGGCATGAAGGAGGCCTGGGATCAGATCAAAGCGCATCCGCAGGTTACCGTAACGGTCGATCTGTTTTGGATAGGCCTGGTATTCTTCAAATCAGGCAGAGCCGGGAAGGAGCATTTTTTGATCAGATATTAATTCTGGGACTTTGAGATTATGGGATTTTAGGATTATGGGAGCATTGATTTAGGGACTTTGGGACTATGGGATTTTAGGATTATGTGAGTAAGGAATTACGCTTTTAAAGTAAGGTTTGAAACCGTGCGTTTTATTCTTTGTCCCAAAAATCTCTATTACCTGTTATAGATATCTCTACTTCCTATAGTCCAAAAGTCCTATAATCCTAAAAATCCCATAGTCCCCAAATCCCATAGTCTCAAAGTCCCATAATCCTAAAACGCTTGTCCTAATCCTACATAAAAGCCGCTTTGGCGTTTTTCGCCGGCAATTTTTTGGCCAATGCCGTAGTCGGCACGGATGCTCAGGCCTTTTTCTATATCGAAAAAGTAGCGGAGACCGCCGCCGTAATTTGGTTTGAGGTCGCTAAAGCTAAAATCTTTGTTGAAAACCTCGCCTGTGCCTACAAAGCCTACTACGCCAATACGCTCGGTAAGGCGGTAACGAAGCTCGGTTTGACCAACTGTAAGATTACGGTCGCGATAACGACCGTTATAATAGCCGCGCATAATTTCGTCGTTACCCAGGTTCGGCATCATAAAAAATGGCGACTGGCCGCCTATCAGGCTCTGGTCCTGAATGTCGATACCTAATACCAGTTTTTTACTCAACGAGAAAAACTGGCTATATTCAATGTTTAAAAAACCCCCCTTGTAATCAAATCCGGATAAGCCTTTAGTTAATTGCAGTGAGCTGGTGATCAATGCGCCACGGGTAGTGTAAGTATTGTTGTTACGGCTGTCGAAAATAAGGCTTGGCCCTACATAAACGCTGGTACCACCACTTCTGAACTGCACGCGTGGATCGGTATAAAAAATACTGTTGGGTTGTCCGTCGCTAAAACTGTAATGATCGCCGCCGGCAACAAGGCCTACATAAAAATTCTCGGCTACTTTTTTTTCGGCGGCAAAATTTACTTTAAGGCGTTTCTGGCCTATACGATCGGTGTTGGCTTTGAGTGTATTATTACCGATGCCATAAAAATCAAAAGGGAAATTGATATAGCCAATACCTGCTGTGAAATGATATTTGTTTTGCGGGGTCCAGTAGCTGGTGCTCAGGCTGAGCCTGTTTTGCCCTTTGGTAGTTATAGTGGCATATCCAAAAATGTTGGATACTCGTGTGTTTTTACTTACGGTATCAGTATAAAAAGAATACAAGCCAGCGCCACCGGCTTCAACCCCAGTTTCCGGAGCTGAGCTTAGTACAGGTAAAATAACGAAGCTGCTTTTTTTGGTGGTGTCTTTATCAAAATACATTTTCCTGATAAATTTGGGCAGGAGATGTGTTTGCGAAAATGCGGATGGAACGCAGATCAATATAAATAGAACGGTAATAAGTTTTTTCATATATAGTGTGCCGCAAATATATGATTTCAGATGTGCAAATGTGCAGATGTGCGAATGTGCAGATTCGCACATCTGCATATCTGCACATTAATAAAACATCAGCACATCTGAAATTTGCACATTTGCACATCTGAAAAATGTCTACTTTTGCACCGAATTTTTATTGATACATTATGAGCATCACAAGAGGACCTATTTCGCAGTTTATTGAAAAAAACTATCTGCATTTTAATGCGGCAGCATTAATGGATGCAGCAAAAGGATATGAAACACACCTTGCCGAAGGTGGCAAAATGATGGTTACCCTTGCCGGTGCCATGAGTACTGCCGAGCTGGGTATTTCGCTGGCCGAAATGATACGTCAGGATAAAATCGCTATTATTTCCTGCACTGGTGCCAACCTGGAAGAAGATATCATGAACCTGGTAGCGCACTCACATTATAAAAGGGTACCTAACTACCGCGACCTGAGTCCGCAGGAAGAGTGGGATCTGCTTGAGAACCATTATAACCGTGTTACCGATACTTGTATCCCCGAGGAAGAAGCCTTCCGTCGTTTGCAAAAACATATCCATAAAATATGGAAAGATGCTGATAACAGCGGCGAGCGTTATTTTCCGCATGAGTACATGTACAAAATATTATTAAGCGGCGAACTGGAACAATACTATGAAATTGACCCTAAAAATTCCTGGATGCTGGCCGCTGCCGAAAAAAACCTGCCTATTGTTGTACCGGGATGGGAAGACAGCACCATGGGTAACATCTTTGCTTCTTATGTGATCAAAAACGAGATCAAAGCATCAACCATGAAGAGTGGTATTGAATATATGGCCTGGCTGGCCGATTGGTATACCAAAAATTCATCGGGCAAAGGAATCGGATTTTTCCAGATCGGTGGTGGTATAGCCGGAGACTTCCCGATATGTGTTGTGCCTATGCTTTACCAGGATATGGAGATGCATGACGTTCCGTTCTGGAGCTATTTTTGCCAGATATCAGATTCAACCACCTCGTACGGCTCTTACTCGGGCGCGGTACCAAACGAAAAAATAACCTGGGGCAAGCTGGATATCCATACCCCTAAGTTTATTGTAGAAAGTGATGCAACCATTGTTGCACCATTGATATTTGCCTGGATATTAAAACAATAATTTAAAATTCAAATATGCCGGCGATGCAATTTAGGGTTTCAAAAATCGCATCGCTGGCCAAAAAGCCCCCCTGCGTTGTTTAAAAGGCTTTTTGTAGTTATTTAGAACGATTATAAATTATAGGTTACTGTCATTTATGTGTCAGCGATACTGTAATAAATTTTACTTTTGTGCCTGAAATAATGAGATGGAGCGTACATCTTTACAGCGGTTTCAAACATTAATATAAAAATTATTTAGCATAAATACACTTTATGAGAAATTTCTCATTGATTTTTAAACAATTCTCAAGGTCGGTTCTAATTATTGCCGGGTTTGCTTTTTGGGGTTTTTCAAATGCTTACGCTCAGGCCGATCCGGCTAAAGGCGAAGCCATCTTCAAGTCCAAATGTACAGCCTGTCATAAGATCGATCAGCAATTAATCGGCCCGGCGCTGGGTCCGCAGCTTACCGAAGAAACTGATGATAAGTATCTGATCCAGTGGATCCAGAACAACCAGGCTCTTATTGCTGCTAAAAACCCTAAAGCGTTAGCGATCTATAACAAGTTTAACCAGGCAGGGATGACGGTATTTACCGAACTTTCTGATGCTGATGTAACTAACGTTATAGACTATGTGCGTACCGAATGGAAAACTATACAATCTGCTCCTAAGGCAGGTGCTGGCGATGGCAAAACTGCCGCAGCTGAAACTGGTCCGAGCAGTATGGTTATCTGGGGTTTGGTAGCTGTTATTATTATAGCCTTTATAGTAATACTGGTATTAAACAGGGTAGTGGCTACTTTAGAGCGCCTGCTGTTAAAAGGTAAAGGTGTTGTAATTGACGCGGAAGCTGAGCCAACTGCCGAAGAAGTAGCTGAGGCTAAGAAAAAAGACCTGATCAAAAGGATCCTGAAAAATAAGAAACTGGTATTCTTTATTATCCTTTGCGGTACCATTGCTATGGGCAGCTGGGGTTGGACTACCTTGTGGAACACTAACGTGCACACAGGTTACCAGCCGGTACAGCCTATCAAATACTCACATGAGTTGCACGCTGGTACTATGAAAATTGATTGTCAGTATTGCCACTCTGGTGCTTACAAATCAAAGAACGCTTCTATTCCTTCGCTTAACGTTTGTATGAACTGCCACAAGGTTGTTAAAACCGAGTCGCCGGAGATACACAAAATATACGATGCTTTGGGTTACGATCCTAAAACGCAAAAGTATGACAGCACCGCAGCTAAACCTATCCAATGGATACGCGTTCACAACCTGCCTGACCTGGCTTACTTTAACCACTCACAGCACGTAAAAGTTGGCGGCATCAAATGCCAAACCTGCCATGGTCCGGTTCAGACTATGAAAGAGGTTTACCAGTATTCACCATTAACTATGAAATGGTGTATCCAGTGCCACAAACGTACCGAAGTTAACGGTAAAGGAAACGCTTACTACGATAGCATACTTGCTGCTCACGATAAGATCAAGAAGGGCGAGAAAGTTACAGCCGCGGTGTTAGGCGGTATCGAGTGCGGCAAGTGCCACTATTAATAAATAAGAATTTTAGCATTACAGTTTATATAACTTAAATGGACAGCAAAAAAAAATACTGGAAAGGTTTAGAAGAACTAAACAGAACACCAGAATTTGTTGAGAAAAATAAAAACGAATTTGCCGAGCCTATTCCTATTGAGGATGTGCTCAGCGGAGATGGTTTATCTGCTAAAACCCCTCGTCGCGACTTTTTGAAAGCGCTTGGGTTTGGTGTAGGCGCGGTTACCCTGGCAGCTTGTCAGCGTGTACCTGTACATAAATCAATTCCTTACCTGATTAAGCCTGAAGAGGTTACACCTGGTGTGGCCAACTACTATTCTTCAAGTTACGAAGGACAGGCCATTTTGGTTAAAACACGTGAAGGTCGCCCTATTAAAGTAGAAGGTAACCCTAATGATCTGTTTTCAAAAGGTGGTTTAAGTGCACAGGCTCAAGCATCAGTTCTTGATCTGTATGATGTAAACCGTTTAAAAGATCCTAAACTAAAAGGCAGCGAAGCCGGTTGGTCTGAGATCGATGCTTTTGTGATCAAAGAATTGGCCGCTATTAAAGCTGCTGGTAAAAACATCCGTTTGGTGACCTCAAGCATCAACAGCCCGTCTACCTTAGCCGTAATTGCTGAATTTATTAAGCAATACCCAACTGCTAAACATGTTACTTATGATGCAGTATCTTATACCGGTATTATACAAGCTAACCAAAACAGCTTTGGTAAAGCCGTAATACCTCACTACAATTTTGACAAAGCAGACGTAATTGTAAGCTTCGGTGCAGATTTCCTGGGAACCTGGATCTCTGGCGAAGAGTTTACCCGTCAGTACGTATCAAACCGTAACAACAAATCGCTTGAAAGCAAAAAGATGTCACGTCACATCCAGTTTGAAAGCGGCATGAGCCTTACAGGTACCAATGCTGATAACCGTTTAGCGATCAAACCATCAGAAGAAGGTATCGCTATCATCAACTTATACAATGCTATTTCTGGTACTACTTTACCTGGCTCTAAAAAATTAAGCAGCAAAGCAGCAGAAAATGCTATCACTATTGCCGCTAAAGAATTGGTTGCCGCTAAAGGAAAAGCTTTAGTAGTAGCAGGTTCAAATGATGTAGCAACACAGGTTCTGGTAAATGCTATCAACTCCCTGCTGGGCAGCTACGGTACTACTATCGATCTGGACAATCCATCAAAACAATATGCCGGTAACGATGCTGAGTTTGTTGAGTTTGTAAATGAATTAAGTCGTGGTGATGTGGCAGGTGTATTATTCCTGAACGTTAACCCTGCTTACGATTACTTCAAAGCAAAAGAATTTACAGATGCGCTGGCTAAAGCACGCCTGAAAGTATCTTTTGCCGATCATGATGACGAAACAGCTTTATTATCAAACGTAATAGCACCAAACCACCATTACCTGGAGTCATGGGGTGATGCTAACGCGGTTGAAGGTTACTATACTGTTATACAGCCAACCATTAACCCGGTGTATAATACCCGCCAGGCCGAGCATAGCTTATTGGTATGGGCAGAAAACCCCGTTAAAGATTACTATACATTCGTTCGCAACACCTGGAACGAAAGCCTGTTGGCAAAAGGCGGTTTATCTGGCCAGAAAGGTTGGGAAACCCTGTTGCAAACCGGTATGATCAAAGCTACACCGAATACCGCGGGTACTTACACCTTTAACCGCGACCTGAACGCAGTAGCACAAACTATCCTTACACACAGCGCTTCCATTGCAGCTGGTGATGGCAAGTTTGAATTACAGGTTTATCAGTCGCCTGCTATAGGTGATGGTAAGCGTGCCAACAACCCATGGTTACAGGAATTGCCAGATCCGGTTTCGAAAGTTACCTGGGATAACTTTGTGGCTGTTTCTGTTGCAGATATCAAAAAATTAAAATTAAGCGAAGGTGATGTAGTTAAAGTAACCGCCAATGGTTACACTGTTAGCTTGCCAGTATTGGCACAGCCAGGCCAGGCACAAGGTACTATATCTATAGCGGTTGGTTACGGCCGTACAAATGCTGGTCCGGTAGGTGATAACGTGGGTAAAAACGCGTTCCCTTTCTACAGCTTCCGTAACGGAACTTTCCAAACTACTGCTACCGTTACTGCTTTTGAAGTAACATCAATAAAAGCGCCGCTTGCTCAAACACAAACGCACCACTCTTACGAAGGTCGTAGTGTAATTCGCGAAGCTAAGTTTACCGAATACAAAAAGAACCCTGCTGTACACAGCGGGAACGAAAAAGGCCATAAGAACTACGACGAGGAAAGCTTATGGGATGTGCCAAGCCACGACCGTCCGGTTTATGACTGGGTTATGGCTATCGACCTTAACGCTTGTACTGGTTGCGGTGCCTGTGTGGTAGCTTGTAACGCCGAGAACAATATCCCGGTTGTTGGTAAAGACGAGGTTCGCCGCCGTCGTGAAATGCACTGGATCCGTATCGACCGTTACTATAGCTACGAAGAAAAAGGTGAAAGCATTACCGAAGAGTACGAAATAGATAAATTAAAGGATGATGCCTTTGATAATGTAACTGTAGTGCATCAGCCAATGCTTTGCCAGCACTGTGATCACGCTCCGTGCGAAACAGTTTGCCCGGTATTGGCAACCGTTCACTCATCAGAAGGTTTAAACCAGATGGCTTACAACCGTTGTGTAGGTACCCGTTATTGCGCAAATAACTGCCCATACAAAGTACGCCGCTTTAACTGGTTCAACTACTGGAACGATTCACGTTTTGATAACTACCTGAACAATGAGCATACGCAACTGGTATTAAACCCGGATGTTGTTACCCGTTTCCGCGGTGTAATGGAAAAATGCTCTATGTGCGTACAACGTATACAAGCTGGTAAACTGAAAGCTAAAATTGAAAAACGCCCATTGAAAGATGGCGAGATCAAAATGGCTTGTCAGCAAACATGTTCTGCAAACGCTATCGTTTTCGGTAACAGGAACGATCCTAATTCCGAAGTTTCAAAAGCATTGAAGAGCGAAAGAACTTACTATGTGCTTGAAGAATTAAACGTACAACCAGGTATCGGTTACCAGGTTAAAGTTAGAAACGCAGTTGAATTAGAGGCTTAAAATTTTTATATACAGAGATTAAAATATGGCATCTCATAGTGAATCAATAATAAGGGAACCGTTAATAACGGGTAAGGATATTACCTATGGTCAGATCACTGACGATATATTACGTCCCGTAGAAAATATGCCGAGTAAGGCTTGGTGGATCGGTTTTACCGTAGCCTCATTAGGAGCATTACTTTGGGTATTCTCCATCAGCTACACCTTCTGGTACGGTATCGGATCATGGGGCTTAAACAAAACAGTAGGATGGGCATGGGATATCACCGGTTTCGTATGGTGGGTAGGTATCGGTCACGCTGGTACGCTAATCTCGGCTGTATTGTTACTGTTCCGTCAAAACTGGCGTAACTCCATTAACCGCTCGGCCGAGGCGATGACCATCTTCGCGGTAATTTGCGCGGCCACCTATATCGGCGCTCACATGGGTCGCCCGTGGATGGCTGTATACTCATTGCCTTTACCAAACCAGTATGGCTCATTATGGGTTAACTTTAACTCACCGCTTATCTGGGACGTATTCGCGATATCAACTTACTTCTCGGTTTCACTGGTATTCTGGTACACTGGTTTATTACCAGATATGGCTTCAATCCGTGACCGTGCTACAGGCTTACGCCGCCGTATTTATTCGGTAGCATCATTCGGTTGGACAGGCTCAGTTAAAACCTGGCAGCGTTTTGAAACCGTTTCATTGATATTGGCAGGTTTATCAACACCGCTGGTACTTTCGGTACACACCATTGTATCTATGGACTTTGCCACATCCCTTGAACCGGGATGGCATACAACCATTTTCCCTCCTTATTTCGTTGCGGGAGCTATCTTCTCAGGTTTCGCCATGGTGCAAACCCTGTTGCTGGTAACCCGTAAAGTATTAGGTCTGGAAAACTATATTACCATGTTCCACATCGAATCGATGAACAAGATCATCCTGGTAACAGGTTCGGTAGTAGGTGTAGCATACATCACAGAGTTCTTTATCGCTTACTATTCTGGTGGCGAGTATGAGCAGTATACTTTCTTAAACAGGTTTATCGGTCCGTACTGGTGGGCTGCCTGTATGATGTATGGCTGTAACGTATTGATGACCCAGATGATGTGGTCGAAAAAAGTTAGAACCAACATTCCAATTTCATGGGTACTATCTATCATTGTAAATATAGGTATGTGGTTTGAGCGTTTCGTGATCATCGTTGTTTCCTTACACCGCGATTACATTCCATCAAGCTGGGCTATGTTTTACCCAACCTGGATAGATGTAGGTGTGTTTGTTGGATCTATCGGTATATTCTTTACCATGTTCCTGTTGTTCATCAGGGTAATGCCTTCTGTAGCGATTGCCGAAGTGAAATTACTGTTGAAGAGCGCGAGTGAGCAGGCTAAGAAGAAACAAATTGCCGAAGGGCACCTTGATCCATCTCACGTAGAGTTCTATAAAGCGAATTTGATCAAATTTGATAGTGTTGACCAATCTGAATACGAAAAAGCATAATAACCGATGAGTAGCACCAAATATATATTAGGCATTTTTGATGATCCCGATGATCTGATGCACGGGATTGACAACCTACAAAAAAATAGTGTCCCTATTTACGATGTTTACACGCCAATGCCTATCCACGGTATCGACGCTAAACTGGGTATCAAGGACTCCAGATTAGGATACGCGGCCTTCATGTTCGGCTGTATGGGTGGTACAACCATTTTTACACTGGTTTATTACTTCCTGGTACATGACTGGCCAATGGACATCGGCGGTAAAAACTTTTTTGCCATTCCCGATTTTATCCCGGTAACCTTTGAGTGGACGGTATTATATGCGTCATACGGTATGGCATTTACTTTCTTTTTCGCTACGCACCTTTTCCCGGGCCGTGCACCAAGAGTAATGGACCTGAGAGCGACTAACGATAAGTTTGTGATCGCCATTGATGCAAAAGGAAATATACCACACGAAGATATCAACACAATATTAAAAGAAGCAGGGGCAAGTGAAGTTAAGCATAACGACAGAAAATATGTTAGCTATGAATAAATTTAGAATATTAGGAACAATAGTTATCATTATCGCTGCTTCGATTGTAGTAACGTCGTGCAAAGATAAAAGGAGTACCGGATGGGAGTACGCGCCTAATATGTACGAGCATATCGCGTACGATCCGGATCAAAAGAACCCGAATTTTAAGGATGGAAAAACCGCGCAGGTACCACCAGCCGGAACTATCCCGGTAGGCTTTACCAAGTTTGATTATCCAAATACAAAAGATGGATATGAACTGGCAAGCGTTGAGGTAAAAAGTGTACTGGCTCAAACCCAGGCAAACTATAAAGAAGGAAAGATCTTGTTTTTACACTTTTGCTCTCCATGCCATGGTGAAAATGGTCAGGGTGATGGTTTGGTAACACAACACGGATATCCGCCGCCGCCATCATATTCAAAAGGCCAGTCATCACGTGGTGGTGCCATGAAAGACTTAACAGACGGTAAAATATACCATACCATTACTTACGGTGTAAATGCAATGGGTTCATACGCTTCACAGCTGGCCCCTGAAGAACGCTGGAAAGTGATCATGTATGTTCACCATTTACAAACTTTATAAGAATTAGAACTGAATGAATACTCATAATAGTTTAGACGAGCAATTTGTTTTTACCGGCAAGGCAAAAACATGGAGTTTAGTTGGCATAGTTGTTGGCTTAATAACCATAGCCGGTGGTTTTTTATTCGGTTACGGTGAACGCACATTTGCCAACTTATTGCTGTGTGGTTATTACTTTGCCTGCGTTTGTACGGCTGGTGTATTTTTCTGTGCCCTGCAGTATGTAGCACAAGCTGGCTGGTCAGCTTCTTTGTTACGGGTGCCACAGGCATTTGCCAAGGTATTACCCATAGCGGCGGCAATATTGTTTATCATCATATTTGCCGGGTTAAATTTAACCCACCATACCGAAGTTGGTGAAGGTAAAGAAGCAGTAGCGCCTTATTTATATAAATTATGGCACCTGAATGGTGTTACCGTTAAGGGCAGTGAAAATTACGATCCTGTTTTGGCAGGTAAAGCCGGATTTTTGAACATGCCTTTCTTCCTGTTCCGTATTTTCCTGTTTTTAGGTGCCTATGCTACATTTGGCTATTTATTAACTAAATATTCCAATACAGAAGATGAATTGGGCGGCTTATTTTACTATAAAAAGAGCTTTACTATTTCGGCAGCATTCCTGGTGATCTTTGGTTTTACTCAACCTGTATTTTCTTTTGACGTGGTAATGTCATTAGAGGCACATTGGTTTTCAACCATGTTTGGCTGGTATAATTTTGCAGCCATGTGGGTAAGTACTTTATCAATCATTACCTTAACCATTATTTTGTTAAGAAAGAGCGGTTACATGCAATGGATCACACAAGATCACCTGCATAACCTGGGCCAGTTAATGTTTGGCTTCTCGATATTCTGGACTTATGTATGGTTTGCACAATTCCTGTTGATTTACTATGCTAACATCCCCGAAGAAAGTGTTTACTTCCTGAGAAGATGGGAGCCTGAGTTTAAACCATGGTTCTGGTTAACCATTATCCTGAACTTTATGGCACCGTTACTGATCATCATGTCTCGGGATTCAAAACGCGCAACAAGCGTATTGAAAGCTACCTGTATCATTTTGATCGTAGGTCACTGGTTAGATTATTTCATCATGATCATGCCTGGTACTATAGGTGCGCATGGCGAATGGTGGTCACAAATAACTCCAATAGAAATTGGTGTTGCTTTAGGATTTGCAGGATTGTTTAGTTACCTGATGTTGAATGCTTTAAGCAAGTTTAAATCGCTTATTCCTAAAAAACATCCGTTCCTGCAGGAGAGCCTTCACCATCACATATAATAATTGTTATTTTTGCAACAAAATACAGAATACCAAACTGACATTAAAATGGGATTCAGAAAACTTATAAATTCTAAAACATTACTATCGTTTGTCACAGCGTTTATGCTTTTGGGCACAAACCTGTTGATGGCGCAAACAGAGGCAGCGGCAACTACCGGAGGGCAGGCTGATGCTCCCCAGGTTGATTGGACTGGTGTTGCGTACTACTTACTTTTATTTTTCCTGGTATGTCTTGGCGTAGCGGTAATAGGTAAAATTTTAAAGATATACGACCTTACACTTCAGATACAAGGTAAAAAAGGAATGAAATGGAACACGATAATGGCTGTAGTTTGCCTTGTGTTCCTGGTAGCAGGTTTATACGGTGCTTACTGGTCGTTCACGGTACAAGGTAGCATGACCTTGCCAGAGGCTGCTTCTAAACATGGTGTTAAAATTGATGAGATGTTCACCGTCACTACGGTTTTAACCATGATCGTGTTTTTTATTACCCAGATATTGTTGTTTACATTCTTATTTAATTACAGGCATTCAGACAAACGCCGTGCGCATTTCTTACCGCATAACAATACTATCGAGAAAGTTTGGACAATAGCTCCTGCTATCGTTTTAACTATATTGGTGGTGTTTGGCTTTTTTACCTGGCAAACAATAATGAATACTACTGATACTAAAGGCGATATCAATATTGACATCACCGGCCATCAGTTTGCTTGGGAACTTCGTTACCCTGGTAAAGATGGTGTGTTAGGTCCTAAAGATTTCAAATTGGTTTCTGCGGCTAACAAATTGGGGGTTAACTTCAAGAAACGTAGCAGCTTTGATGACTTGCAGGTTGATACCATGTACCTGCCTGTAAACAAATCGATCAGGTTAAATATCCAGGCATTAGACGTAATACACTCTGTTTACATGCCTCACTTCAGAGTTCAGCTTAACGCGGTTCCGGGATTACCAACTTTCTTTAAGTTTACCCCAACTATTACTACCGCGCAAATGCGTACCCAGCTTGACGATCCTAAATTTGAATACTTAGTTTATTGCAACAAAATATGCGGTGGTGGTCACTACAACATGCAAAAAGTTGTACGTGTAGTTACCGAGGCCGAGTATCAGGCATGGCTGTCAAGGCAAAAACCTTATTTGAGCGATGCTTTAAGAAAGGAATTGCATTTTGCCGCTGCGGATCAGCCAAAAACAGAGTTACAAAATAGGTTAGCGTTAAATAATTAATATAGAAAGAGAAACGATATGTCAACATTAGCAGTTCACGACCACGGAGTAGCACACCACGACGATCACGGTCACGAACATCATCATAACCAATCGTTCCTGTCTAAATACGTATTTAGTATGGATCATAAAATGATTGCCAAGCAATTCCTGATCACAGGGATCACCATGGCAGTTATTGCAATGATATTGTCTATTTTGTTCAGGATCCAGTTAGCTTATCCTGATAAAACTTTCCCATTGTTAACTACATTGTTAGGGCGTTTTGCACCTAACGGCCGTATAAGTGCCGATTTTTATCTGTCGCTGGTTACCATTCACGGTACCATCATGGTATTCTTTGTGTTAACAGCCGGTTTGAGCGGTACTTTTGCCAACTTGCTGATACCTTTGCAGGTAGGTGCACGTGATATGGCGTCTCCGTTCATGAACATGTTATCTTACTGGTTCTTCTTTTTAGCCAGTGTGATCATGTTATCATCATTCCTGGTTCAAAAAGGTCCTGCCAGCGGTGGTTGGACAATTTATCCGCCACTATCCGCATTGCCAAAAGCAATGCCCGGTTCTGGTGAAGGTATGACGCTTTGGCTCATCAGTATGGTGCTGTTCGTAGCATCATCATTAATGGGTGGTATCAACTATGTAAGTACCGTGTTAAACATGCGTACAAAAGGTATGGACCTTTGGAAAATGCCTTTAACTATCTGGGCTTTATTCCTTACCGCTATATTAGGTATCCTGGCGTTCCCTGTATTAGTTGCAGGTGTGGTGTTATTGATATTTGACCGTAGCTTTGGTACCAGCTTCTACCTGTCAGACATTGTGCTGAACGGTGTACAACAACCATTTGAAGGTGGTAGCCCAATCCTGTTCCAGCACTTATTCTGGTTCCTGGGTCACCCGGAGGTGTATATCGTAATTATGCCGGCGATGGGTATTTCATCAGAAGTAATGTCTGTAAACTCACGTAAACCTATCTTCGGTTACCATGCGATGGTTTACTCTTTAATCGGTATCACCGTATTATCATTTATCGTATGGGGGCACCACATGTTTGTTACGGGTATGAATCCGTTTCTGGGTGGTGTGTTCATGATCACTACTTTGATCATCGCGGTACCATCGGCGGTAAAAACATTTAACTGGCTGGCCACATTATGGCGCGGTAACATCAGGTTCACACCTGCTATGCTGTTCGCTATAGGTATGGTGTCATTCTTTATATCAGGCGGTTTAACAGGTATATTCCTGGGTAATGCGGCACTGGATGTTAACCTGCACGATACTTACTTTGTGGTTGCTCACTTCCACCTGGTAATGGGTTCGGCGGCTATATTTGGTATGCTTGCTGGTGTTTACCACTGGTTCCCTAAAATGTTCGGAAAAATGATGGACGAGAAATTGGGCTATCTGCACTTCTGGTTAACCTTTATCGGTGCTTACCTGGTGTTTTTCCCAATGCACTTTATGGGTCTGGATGGTGTACCACGTCGTTACTATGCCTTTACCGAATTTGTAAGCATGCAACGCTGGTTAACCGTAAATACCTTTATTACATGGGCGGCTATCATGGCGGCTTGTGCTCAGGTAGCTTTCTTGTATAACTTCATCTCTTCTATATTCATTGGTAAAAAAGCCACGCAGAACCCATGGGAGTCAAATACCCTGGAATGGACTACACCTGTTGAACATTTACATGGTAACTGGCCTGGCGAAATACCAACCGTTTACCGTTGGCCATATGACTACAGCAAGCCTGGTGCCGAAGAAGATTATATTCCTCAAACAGTTCCTTTCTCTCAAACCATGAGCTCAAACTTACCTCATGACTTTGAAGATAACCCTAAAGGTTTAGAAGAACTGAACAAGTTTAACAGTACGCTGAAAGCAAACGAACAAGTAAAATAATTTTAGTGGTAAGTAGTGAGTGGTGAGTAGTGAGTTATGAGTTTTTAATCGAGAACTCACCACTCGCTACTCACCACTCACTGTTATCTACTCACCATTCATGGGTATATCTGCATCAAAAATCCGGTTCCAGAAAGTCACGCTCATAACAATAATTATACTTTTTGTTTTGATACTGGCTGGTGGAGTTGTGCGTAGCTCAGGCTCAGGAATGGGTTGCCCCGACTGGCCCAAATGCTTCGGCAGATATATTCCGCCCACCAGCAGTGCCGATCTGCCAAAGGATTACAAGCAAAAATATGTAGATCAGCGTTTGGCCAAAAACCAACGCTTTGCCAAAACATTGGATGTATTTGGTTACAGCGATCTGGCTAAGCGAATCCGCGAGGATAAATCCATTTTAGTTCCCGAAGAATTTAACGCTGAAAAAACCTGGACTGAATACATCAATCGTCTTATCGGTGCCATATCTGGTTTATTCCTGTTTCTATCAGCTGTATATGCTTTTAGTTATTGGAGTAGCAGTAAACGTATACCCCTTTTAAGCCTGTTTAACTTTGTATTGGTAGGTTTTCAGGCCTGGTTAGGATCTATCGTAGTATCAACCAACCTGGTTGCCTGGATAGTTACGGTACACATGCTGCTGGCACTGGCGATATTAGCCATATTGATATATACTTATCACCGGGCTAAAGTATTGGACACAAAAAAATTAACTACCGGTACGCTGGTTTACATTATTACATTAATTGCTTTGATCGCCAGTATTTTCCAGATAGCTTTCGGTACCGAGGTACGCGAAGAGATTGATGCTGTAGCTACTCATTTCCAGGGCGGATATCGTAATAACTGGATCAGCAGCGTAGGCGAAATATTTGCCCACCATCGAGACATGGCAGTATTGGTATTGGTACTCAACGTGATGTTATACGCCCTGATACGGAAAAACTTTGGCCGGCATTCGGTTCATCAGCAACTGATGAGCTTTACCTTTTTAATGATCATGCTGCAGATAGTTACCGGTATACTGTTATCATACTGGGCATTGCCGCCAGCAGCACAGGCTACACACATTGTACTGGCGAGCCTTATTTTTGGAGCGCAGTTTTATTTGCTTTTAAATTTATATAAACCGGTTAGTGTTAGGGGGATAAGCAAATGAACATGAAAGATTTTTCAAAGCTGATTAAAACACGCCTTACCGTATTGGTGGTGTTCTCGGCTTCTATTTCTTTTTTAATAGGAAGCAAGGTAGCCAACGGGCATATCGACTGGCTCAACTGGGTGAAACTTATTGTTGGTGGTTTTTTGGTAACGGCTGCTGCGAATAGTTTCAACGAGATCATCGAGAAAGACCTGGATAAGCTGATGAAGCGTACCATGGATCGTCCCATTCCATCAGGTAAAATGAATACCGGTCAGGCACTTGTTTTGGGTTTGGGTATGGGTATGGCTGGTACCTATTTGCTGGGTAGCCTTAATCTGTTAACCGGCATACTATCTGTATTTTCGATCTTATTATATGCGTTTGCTTATACTCCGCTAAAGCGCAAATCGCCAATTGCGGTTTTTGTGGGCGCTATACCGGGTGCGTTGCCACCACTTATAGGTTATGTGGCTGCTCACGAAAAAATTGACGAGATCGCTTTGATCCTGTTCGGGATACAATTTGTATGGCAGTTTGTGCATTTTTGGGCTATTGCCTGGGTGCTTGATGATGATTATAAGCTGGCAGGCTTCAGATTGTTGCCTACCGGAAACCGCAATACCGGAAGTGCCGTAATAACCTTTATATTTGCAATCATATTGGTGCCAGTGAGTTTGCTGCCAACTATTTATGGTTACGGTGGTTACTATGTTGGCGCTGTATCGTTAATATGCAGTTTAATATTTTTATACCAATCTTTTGGCTTGTTGCGCATGCAGACCATTGAGGCCGCCCGTAAATTAATGTTCGGCTCATTTTTATACCTGCCCATAGTGCAGTTAATGTTTTTATTTGATTTTATAGGAAAAGTGAAATGATGGCTCAGATTCAGAAAGATAACGACAGGCTTGATCTGGCTCCCAAAAAATTCAACATGTGGATATTTATATTCACTTCGTTTATGTTTTTTGCGGCCTTAACAAGTGGTTTTATCGTTTATAGCGGAGGGAAGGGCCATGGCCTTAATGTAATTATGCCCAACGCTTTTTTATATAGCACCATTATTATTGTGTTGAGCAGCGGTACTTTATTTTTGGCTTCCAAAGCCTCAAAAACTTTGCAATTTGCAAAGCAACGCCTATTTTTATGGCTTACATTTGCACTGGGCCTGGCGTTTTTTGCTATGCAACTTTACGCAATGTACGTTTTGGCCTACAAAATGCAGATTCATTTTGTAGATGATAACGCCTCCCGCTCATTTGTTTATGTGTTTGCGGGGATGCACTTAGTACACATTATTGCAGCTATATTGTTATTATTGAACACCCTTTGGGGTTCATACAGAAATATTCCACAGGTACGTAACCTGTTTAAAATGGAAATGACCTCTATTTTTTGGCATTTTCTCGGAATTATATGGATTTATCTGTATGTTTTTTTACTTTTGAACCAAAATTAATACACCCATATTTAAGTACAAATGAGTACAGCAGTATCACAAATTGATGAAATAAAAACAACTCCATGGTCTGGAGGGAGATCACCCTTCAATGTGGAGTACGGAAAAATAATGATGTGGTTCTTCCTCCTTTCGGATGCATTTACCTTTTCATCATTATTGATTTCTTATGGTGCATTACGTTTCAGCGCAAGCGTGTGGCCGGCGGCCGATAAGGTTTTCCAGTCGGTACCGGGTATGATTGACCACGGTGCGCCACTGGTTTTCGTAGGTATCATGACGTTCATCCTGATCCTGAGCTCTGTTACCATGGTATTAGCTGTGGAAGCAGGTCATCGTAACGCCAAAAAAGAAGTGATCTGGTGGATGATAGCTACCGTAATTGGTGGTTTCATGTTCCTGGGTTGCCAGGCTTTGGAGTGGGCTCACTTACATCATGAAGGTTTCTGGTGGGGAAGCACTCCGCCACTGCATGAACTGAAAGAGTTTTTTACCGAAGGTGCAGGTACTGATGCAACCCGTCATTTAACCTCGCAGGAATTTGCCAACTTATTCTTTACCATTACTGGTTTCCATGGTTTTCACGTATTTACCGGGGTTATCATCAATATCATCATTACCGTTAACGTACTGTTGGGTACTTACGAAAAACGCGGCAGCTATTTAATGGTTGAAAAAGTAGGCCTTTACTGGCACTTTGTAGACCTTGTTTGGGTATTTGTATTTACATTCTTTTACTTAGTATAAAAAATATTTATATGTCATCAGATTCACAAGAAGTTCACCACGAAGAGGGCGATCACGCAACAATGACCAAAGGAAGAATCATTAAAGTGGCTCTTATACTTTCGGCTATTACAGCAGTTGAGTTTATCATTGCTTTAATATTGGTGCCTAAAGGTATTTTAGCCTTACAATATGCAAACCCTGTATACATTGTTTTAACCTTGTTTAAAGCGTTTTATATTGTGGCTTTCTTCATGCACTTAAAGTTTGAGAAAATGGGTTTAGCCCTGTCTATCATCGTGCCGATATTATTCATTATAGGTTTGATACTGGTATTGACTAACGAAAGCCATCACTGGATTACGTTGAGGGGATAATGGCCGCTATAGCGAAAAAAATTGTAATCCTGGTGCTCATATTAGCGGTGCCAGGATTTTTGTATTATTTACTCACCGCTAAAGGCAAAAACAGGTATAAACCCCTGGCAATTTACGGGCAAAAAATAGTGGCCAAAACCGGGCACAAGTTTCACGGCAAGTATATACCAGATACTATTTATCATCACCTGCCGGCCTTTACACTTACAACGCAGGATGGTAAACAGGTGAGCGACTCAACCTTTAAAGGAAAGATATTTGTAGCCGGGTTTTTTTATACTCATTGCCCTGCGGTATGCAGTACCATTAACCGTAACATGAGTTATCTGGTGGATACCTACCGTAAAAATAAGATGGTATATTTTACATCCATCACGGTTGATCCGCAGCGCGATTCGGTATCGGTATTAAAAAAGTATGCCGACAGCTTTAAACCGGCCTCAAAGCGCTGGTTGTTTTTAACCGGTGATACTACGTCTATATACAGCCTTGCCCGTCAGGGTTTCCTGGTAAACGCGCTGAAGGAAAGTGACGACGACTTTATTTACAGCGATAACCTGGTACTGATCGATGCCGAAAAACGCATCCGCGGCTATTATAAAGGCGCAAATACCAATGATATAAATCGCTTGACTGACGAGATCAAGGTATTAATTGCCGAGGAACTGCGCAAAGTTGATAAACCGCTTTATTAGAAGAAAGAAATAAGATGTAAGAATCAAGAACCTTACATTAAAGATAGAATAAAAAATGAATCTTGACTCTTGTATCTTGATTCCTGACTCTTAAAAAAATGTCTGATAAATTTATATTTCGCTTTGTAGCCGTTGTTACCATAGTGGTGATTGGGCTGGTAGTTTTACTTAACCGGCACCTGATACCCGGCCCGGCTGTAGCACCGGCTTTTACACCGTATTTGCCTATGCTTAACGCCATATTAAATGGCACTTGTACTATTCTGTTATTGGTATCGCTGTACTTTATCAGGCAGGGGAATATCAAAGTGCACAAAAATCTCAATATTCTCACCTTTAGCCTGTCGGCATTGTTCCTGGTGTCATACGTGTTATTTCATTACCTTATGCGTAACGAGATCATATACGGCGATATCAATGGCGATGGCGTACTTTCAGCTGCAGAGAAAACAGCCGCCGGAGGGATGCGCACGTTGTATCTGAGTATACTTACTCCGCACATTATACTGGCAGCAGGTGTATTACCGCTTATTTTGCTCAGCTTTCACCGCGGTTTGCAGATGCAGGTAGCCAAACATAAAAAACTGGTTCGCTGGACCTTCCCGATATGGTTGTACGTAACAGCATCGGGTGTTATTGTTTATTTAATGATACGGCCATACTATCATTTTTGATAAGATAGTATCAATTAGCTGGTATCAAGTAGCTAGTATCAAGTTTAAAGACCAGGGATATACAGTTTTAAACATTGTACATAAAAGAATCCAAGTATAAAGGTGCCAGTAACTCAAGTAAAAAGTCGTGATACTTGATACTAACTACTTGCTACCAATAAACCACTTGCTACAACATCAATAATTAGCTAAATTTGCCTTTATGAAAACAGGTTTTAAAGTTATATTATTTGTATTTGCCCTGGGCCTTTTGGTTTGCAGCAGGCAACCTGTCAAAGCACAATGCGCGCAGTGCGCGGCCACGGTTGAAACCAATTCCAAAAACGGGGGTAATGCCGCCAAAGGTTTAAACAATGGTATTTTGTTTTTGCTGGGTGCACCTTACCTGGCAGCCGGCGTTGTAGGTTTTATCTGGTACAAAAAATACCGCCGTAAAAATGTCGATCTGAACATCCGCAAAGAGAAACTGCATTTGAATTAAATTTAATAGTTCATTAGTTCACTGGTTCAATTGTTCATTGGTTCCAGAGCGGCAACTATGCTAAGACTAATAAACTAATGAACCATTGAACCAATAAACTAAGATGCCTCCAACCTCCAAATCATGGGCCATGCTTCACTGTAAATGCCCGCGTTGCCGCAGGGGGGATATGTTTCAGGGAGGGCCCTACAGTTTTGCTAATAAAATAAACCTTAACTGTCCGCACTGTAACTTATACTTTGAAATTGAGCCAGGGTATTTTTACGCGGCCATGTATGTGAGCTATGCCTTAAACGTAGGCGAAGCACTGGGCCTCGCCTGGCTCACCTGGCTTATCACCCATAATGCCGATTCGCCCTGGTTGTATCTAAGTGTCATAATTTTGGGCTGTTTTGCTTTGGCTCCCATAAATTTCAGATATTCGCGGGTACTATTGTTATATTGGTTATCGCCCAAGATACATTATCAGTCATATTTAGATACCGATGATAAACCAGGAAAGTCTTGAATTTTTAAAGGATCTCGCAGCAAACAATAACCGGGAGTGGTTTTCAGAGAACAAGGCCCGCTATGAAAAAGCCCGTGAAAATGTAATTGAGTTTACGGTTGAACTACTGGGCGAAATGCACCGGGTTGACCAGGCAATTGACGAAACGCTCGACCCCAAAAAGTGCGTAATGCGCATTTACCGCGACATCCGTTTCCGGAAAGATAAAACACCTTATAAAATCAACTTTGGCATCAGTCTGCCCACACAAGGCACCAAGCTTGGCGGAGCCGAATATTACTTACAGATACAGCCCGGTGGCAACTCCTTTATAGCCGGCGGATATTGGATGCCCGAAGCCGCACATCTGAAAGCCATACGCCAGGAAATTGATTATAACGCGCATGAGCTGAAAGAGATTATTGATGCGCCGGAATTTATAAAGCTATTTGGCGATTTCAGGGCGCAGGAGCAATTAAAAACCGCTCCGCAGGGTTACACCCCAGATAATGAAAATATCGACCTGCTGAAGCTGAAAAGTTTTATAGCCTGGCATAAGATAAGCGACAAGGACATCGTTAAAAAGAACGCGGCAGCGCAGATTGCCCAGGATTGCAAGCTCATTTACCCGCTCAACGTTTTTTTAAGAAACGCAATGGCGTAAGTGGTTCAGTTGTTCATTGGTACCATGTTGGCAACCATGGATGGATATAATGCAGACTAATGAACTAATGAGCAATTGAACTAATGAACAAATAAATATATCACAATGAAGATCACCTACTATCTGTTGGCCCTGGTTCTGAGTCTTACCTTTTATTCTTCCTGTAAGATCATGTCGCCAAAGGCCTACAAAGCTTTGATTGCCGAACGCGATTCTTTAACCACCCGTACCGAAACATTGGAAACCCAGGTTTTTCAGCTCAGGGCCGATACCATGCGCCTGCACCGTGAACTGGCCAACCTGAGTAATAACAACAGTGCTCTGAACAGTAACCTGAGCACCAGCTCGTCAAAACTAAAACGCCTGGCTGCCGACCTGGAAAAACGCGAAGCCCGCTTAAAAGAGGTGGAAGATATCTTGCGTAAACGCGATGAGGCCGCCAACGCGCTCAAAAATAAATTGCAGCAGGCCTTGCTGGGCTTTCAGCAAAGTGGTTTAACGGTTGATATCCGTAACGGCAAAGTATATGTATCATTGGCCGATAAGCTGCTGTTCCCGTCGGGCAGTATTGTGATTGACGATAAAGGCAAAGCCGCCCTGAAACAACTGGCTGTAGTACTGAACAAAGAACCCGATATTAACATGGCCATTGAAGGGCATACCGACGATAAAAAGGTAATTAACCTGGGCCAGATCAAAGATAACTGGGACCTGAGCGTACTGCGAGCCACTTCCGTGACCCGCTACTTAACTGAAGTTGAAAAAGTTGACCCGCACCGGTTAACGGCTACAGGTAAGAGTGAGTTCCAACCCATCGATCCTGCCCCAACCAATGAGGCCCGTGCCAAAAACAGGCGCATCGAAATTGTGCTCACCCCACGATTGGATGAGTTGTATAATTTGATCACTAAGTAAAGGCCCCCTAAAGGGGGAACTTTTTGATGTGTGGATGTGCAGGTTTTAGATGTGCAGATAATCCCGGTACTGTTACCGCAAGTGTCCTTCCAGACCCAGACTTACGAAGTTTTCAAAACTTCGTAAGTCTTTAAATATGATGGCCTGTCATCCTGAGCTTGTCGAAGGACGTGCGCACAGGCCTGCCCACCATGCTTCGACGGGGCTCAGCATGACACCCTTTTTAAAAGGCGGATAGTTTGTGATTGCCACGAAAATTCCGTATATTATAATACAAAACAGCCCGACGTTCTGCAAATAAGAACGCCGGGCTGTTTTATTTAAGGGGGGAAAGTGAAGAAATAAACTATTTATGTCATTATTTGACAGCCAATAAATTAAAACTTTTTAAAGTTTAAAAAGCTGCTCAAAATTGCGCTGGAATTTGTTAAAATGAGGGTTCCCAAACAGTTTCCGAGTAATTTTACCCCGTTTTTGGCTACAAAAATGTTAAAATTTAAGGTTTAAAAAGTTTTTATTCTACCTCTTTCATCAGGGTATTGAACATCACAAATTTCTCATCAAACTGCTGCTGATGGATAGCCTGAAACTTATGCAGGTGGTTCATGTAAAACTGCTGGAACTGTTCAATGCTATCGGCATTATACTGGATGCAGTAGGTAACTCCCTCGTTAGGCGAGTCTATAACAGTCAATATCTTGTATGACCGGAAACAGCCCGTAGCCATTATAGCAGGTATATGAACAGTCTTGATCCAGTTAAGCCACTCATCGTGAATGCTTTCTTCAATTATTATGGTGTCGTTGTATACAATCATGGTGCTGCAAAAGTAGTTAATTGGTTTATTAGTTCATTGGTTCAGTTGTTCATTAGTTGAACGGGTACTGCCCGATGAACTTAAGCAGTTCAGGTTATTTAAGGGTTTCCTGAGTACTTTGCTTAAAGCTGATCAATGTAAACCTTATTATTTATGGGTTTACACTGTAAACCGGTTTTTTTGATAAAAAATATTTTAAATAATTGATTTTCAATTATTTAAAATAATGTAAACTATGAAAAGTGTAAACCATGTAAACCCACTTTTTAACATAATTTACTAATAAATCAATAAACCAATGAATCCTCAGGAATCCGCCTTATCGCCCCTTAATAGTCTGAAACGCTTACGGGCTTCATTGATCCAGAGGCTGCCAGGGTAGTTTTTGACTATCTTTTCGTACCAGACTTTGGCGCTGGCTTTATCGTCAAGGCGGTTTTCATAGATATCACCCAGCATAAAAACGGCATCATCGGCCCAAAGGTCATTAGGGTGGCCGTCGGCTATTTTTTTGAGGAGGGGCACGGCGGCGGCATAGTTTTTTTGCTGTATCAGTATCCTTGATTTCGACATCAGGATATCATCCCTCAGACTATTGTTCGGGAATTTTTTATCGATGCTGTCCAGCGTCATCACAGCCTTTTCGGGTTGTTCGGCAAATATCAGCAGATCGGCCCGGGCATATATTTTCAGGGCATTGCCTACGCTGTCGGCAGTCGTATTATCGTTGATCAGCAATTGTAAATTGAGGGCATCATTGGCAATTAATTGCGATGTGGCGGCCTTCAATACATTAAGCTGTCCTTTGGCCCAGGTAAAATCGCCGGTATAATAAGCCAGTTTGGCGTTCCGGAATTTGGCATCCTGGTTAATATCGGTGTTCGGAAAATCCTTCTCTACCTGGCTGTATAAGAGGGTGGCCTCCCAGGGCTGTTTGTTGATGAGGTATATATCGCCCAAGTCGAGTTTGCAGGAAGCCAGCAGTTCGGGCCTGATGTTGGGAATATTTACGGCGTCTTCCAGCAGTTTTTGGGCTTCGTTAAGTTTATGCAGTTTGAATGCCTGCAGGTTAGCCAGTTTCTGCATGGCAAAAACGGTACTGTTATTGCGCCCAAATTCGGTCAGGAGGTCATTATAATCCTGCTCCAAACCGGTCAAATCGGCAGGGAGGTATTTACCCGAGGTTACTTTTAAATTTTTAGTGTTGATGAGCTCAATTTTGGCGGGGATGTACATGGGTGATGTTTTACCCTTGCTAATGATATATTCATATCCACGTATAGCAGCGTCATAAGCTTCGTTGGAGCTTAGGGTGCGGCAAAGTTCAAAAATGTTGGTGCCATCGTCATTTTGCCTGCGGCTTAAGGCCAGCGCCTGGTTTAGGGCCAGGTCAAATTCCTTTTGTTGCATAAATTGCCAGGTAAGCAGTTCGGCATATATCGTTTGCTGCGGATCTTTTTGTATGCGTCTTAGCAGGTTTGATTTTAGCATGTTATAATCCACATCACCCTCATAAATGGTGGCAAAAGCGTTTTCGGCCTGGGCAATGAAATTGGGATTCGCCGGCAAAAAGTTCAGATATTCTTCGGTAAGGTTTATTTTATCCCTTTTAAAACGGTAAAGATTGATGAGCTCATAGGTGAACGCTTCGTTGCTGTTGAGCGTTTTGCGGCCCTGCTGAAATATCTTGATGGCATAATCCAAATTAGCGCTCTGGTAAAACTGACCGGCCAACATAGCTATTTCATTACGATCGGCGGGCAGGTTTTTGATCAGGTTGTCATAAATGGCGTCGGCCTTGCTCAGATTGCCCTCTTGAGTATAAACTGTGCCCAGGGTTATCTGGTACTGATTTTCATTGGGGTGTTTGCGTACCAGCTTTTTTACCACACTTTCGGCCTCATCAAATTTTTTAAGACTGATTAGGGTATTCACATAGTAGGAGTAATAGCCTTCGTTGTTCTGTTTGTATAGTTTCTGGTATATATCCAGGGCTTTTTGCGGCTCGCCATTGCTGGCATATTGTTTGGCTAATTGCAGGTCGTTATCCTGGGCAAAAAGCCGGGTTGCCATTACCAAAACAATAATAACAGTATTTAATAAAGCCCTCATCTGCTCAAAAATAGTCAATTAATAATTACCACGTTTCGGCGAAAGTATTTTAATAGTATATAACGTTATAGGTGGGTAAAATTGTAGTGACATTTTGATAACATTAAGTTATTTAGCTAATTTGACCAGAATAATAAAATTGGGGTGATTACCATGTTGGGCCGATTGAGACATCTATTGTTAATTGTTTTTATACTAACCTTATATTCCTGCAAGAATAAAGCGAGGCAAATTCCTATTGCCGATTTTTTTAAAGCGCCGGAAAAGATGTTTTATAAACTATCGCCCGATGGTAAGTATGTATCCTATCTAAAATCATACAGGGAAAAGAGGAACCTTTTTGTGCAATCGCTAAGCGACGGTAAGGAGCATATGATAACCTCTTTTGATGATTTTTCCGTACGCCCCGATTATTTCTGGACCTATAATGATCAATTGGTATTCAGCCATGAAGCTATCGATTTCGACAGTTTCAAAATGTACGCTATCGATGTGGATTCGCTTAAATTGCGCACGGTGCTCAGCTTAAACAGGGTAAAGGTGGGCATGCTTAACCGCAGCAGGAGTGAACCCAATGTGATCACCATTAAAATGAATAAACGCGACCCTGCGAATTTTGATATCTATCGCCTCAATATAAAAACAGGTGAGCTGAAACCTTACCTGATCAATCCCGGTAACCTAACGGAATGGTTCCCTGATGCTGATGGCAAAATACGTCTGGTTAAATCATCAGATGGGGTAAATGAAACCATATCATACCGACCCAGTGATGATACTCCATTTAAACCGATCATTGAGAATAACTTTAAAAACTCCGTAAAGCCAATTGCCTTTACGGGAGTGAAAAACTATTTCTATGCCCTGTCAAACGTTAATCGTGATAAAACGGCTTTGGTAGAGATTAATGCTGAAGACGGTAAGGAGCAAAAAACAATTTTTAGCTGCGGCAAGGCCGATATATTGAATGTAGAATATTCCAGGAACAAGCACAGGGCTGAATTTGCCTCCTGGGAAGATTCAATACCACATAAACATTTTCTGATACCCGCTGTTGAGCAAATATATAATAGCTTATTGCAGCGGCCGGAACTCAAAGGCAATGAAATAAGGGTGATAGATAGGGACAGTGCCGAAAATAAATTTATCCTGAATACTTATACCGACCGTAACCCGGGATCCTTTTATCTGTATGAAAAAAGTACGGATAAACTAACCAGGCTGGGCGATGTTAATCCTGGTTTATTGCCCGAAAAACTTTGTGCCATGAAGGCAATCTCCTACAAAGCGCGTGATGGTTTGCTGCTCAACGGATATTTAACCTTACCACAGGGTAGTAAACATACCAATTTACCAGTAGTAATTATACCACATGATGAGCTTTGGCGCAACCGCGACTCCTGGGGATATGATGAACGCGTTCAGTTTTTAGCCAACAGAGGATACGCAGTATTTCAGGTTAATTATCGTGGTTCAACAGGATACGGTAAAGCCTTCCGAAGTGCAGGGTTTAAGCAGGTTGGTGGTAAAATACAGGATGATATAACCGACGGAGTGCGCTGGCTTATAGCTCAAAAAATAGCCAACCCAAAAAAGATAGCCATTTTTGGTAATGGTTTTGGTGGTTTCTCGGCATTGTACGGTATTTCATTTCATCCCGAGCTTTATAATTGCGCTGTGGTGCAAAACGGGCTTATTAACTTTTTTACTTTTATTAAGGATGCACCACCATTCTTAAAACCCTATTTAAAAATGATATATGAAATGGTTGGCAATCCCGAAACAGATGCCGATCAACTCAGAGCTATTTCGCCCGTGTTTCATACTGATAAAATAAAAGCCCCTCTAATTATTTTTCAGGGAGCTAAAGATCAACGCGCCAATATCAGTGAGCTTAACCAGTTTGTGCGCGAACTGCGTAAACGCAATGTTGATGTAAAATACTTTTTAAAACCCAATGAACGGGCTTTTTTCAGAAATGAGCATAACCGCATGGAAATGTACGCCGAGATTGAAAAATTCCTGGATTACAATATGCGGGTTAAACCTTAATACCCCTTATGCCTGTATATAAAAATGTTTACCGCAAAAGCTTTTTGCTGATCATCATATTTTTGGTGCTCATATCGGTAACTTTTGTAGTGGCTCTTTTTGTATCTTATAACTTAACGGCAAAATATGTCGAAAACGAGTTTGGTTCAAAAAAAATTGAGGTATTGGAGCAAACCATAAAGCCATATAATGATTTTTTTCAGAATAAGATACCGGAGATCACCTCATACCAGGGTTTTTTAGATTCTGTCTCGGCGGCTAAGTACGCGGCATCTGTTTTTCATGATTATGCTTTTGTGCGAAGTATTGTTTTTTATGATGTACTGATAGGAACTAAAACCCCTATCACCATCCGTAGAAACAATCTGGATATATCAGTACGGTCGATATATCAATACTGGTATAAAAAAGGGAAGGTTTTTGGGGCTAAAAGGATCAGCCCTTCTGATGAGTCGGACTTTAAGGAGATGGCAGTTAAGCTTAATAATTATATCGCTTTTTCCGATACAAGCCGGGTATCCAGTCAGGATGAACTGTTTAAAACATTTTGGGATGTAAAACCCAATAAAATCAGTTACACCAATATATTACGGCGCGAGGATATCAAAATATACCGCGACTTACAGCAACGCAATACCGTTAAGGCATCGTACAAACAAAATATGATGAGCTTTCATCTCGATCCGTACCGGTTAAAAATAAAGAACACAAGACATGAACTGTATCAGAATGTATCCATACAGCCTGTTGTTTATGATCCTGTGGACAGCGAAGGAGATAAGCTGATAACCGAAGTTTCGTTCCCGGGCTCGTTTTCCGATTATAAGCTGTATTTCAGTTCAGAGCGAGGTTACCTGGCCAATGAAATTAACCGGCGATTTATGCCCATAGGCGCAGTGGTGCTGTTGATATCGCTTTTTCTGGTACTTATCGGCTGGCTTATTTACCGCAACCTTAATGTCAACATCAAGCTGTTTAAGTTACAGTATGACTTTATCAATAACTTCACCCATGAATTTAAGACACCGGTAAGCGTTATAAAAATAGCGGGCTCCAACCTGCGTGGCGACGGAGAGCTTACCGAAAGACAGCGTAAGCATTATGGCAAAATACTGGATGAAGAGGCGGATAAGCTCAATGATTTGATGAATAAACTCTTGTCATTTACCCAACTGGAGAATAAGTCCATCACGCTCAAAAAGGAAGAAATAGTTGTAGAGGATTTTGTAGGCCGATACACCGAGACCTTTAAAATAAAATATCCCGACTTTAAATTGAGTTGTAAAATAAACGGAGTACAAACCTTTTATACCGACCCTGTTTTGTTGGGCAGTGTGTTTCAAAACCTTATCGAAAATGCTTATAAGTACTCCCATCCGCAAAAAAAAGAACTGAACATCAATATTATGCATAAAAAGGGTGATATTGTATTTTCATTTGTTGACCGGGGGATAGGTATACCTAAAGAAGAGCTGAATAATATATTTAAAAAATTTTACAGGATAGAGAATCAGTATAACCAAAACGGAAGCGTTGGCCTGGGTTTGGCATTTTGTAAAGAACTGGTTAATTTTATGGATGGCGATATCATAGTTCACAGTAAAGTTAATGAGGGTTCGGAATTTATAGTTACGCTTCCATATGAAAATTAAAATATGAACAAAGAAATTAAAATCGCGCTGGTTGAAGATGATGAAAACCTGCGTTTCCTGGTAGCAGAGCGTTTGCAATCAGAAGGATATAAAGTATTGGAAGCTGATAATGGCGACGATGCCGAAAATATTATTCTGGACGAGCAACCGGATATCGTGTTGTTGGATTGGATGCTGCCCGGTAAACCCGGATCGCAAGTGTGTAGCAATATCAGGGAAAAGGGATATGATAAGTTGATTATCATGATGACGGCCAAAGCCCAGGATGTGGACAAAATAGAGGCGTATAATTTTGGTGTATCCGATTATATTACCAAGCCATTTAATATGGATGTGCTGGTAGCTATGATCGACAATAAGATCAAATTCTCCCTTAACAGCGAAAAAACAGAATCATACCGTTTTGCCAATATGGAGCATTTGCCCAATACGCACCTCCTGATCAGAGATAACCGCAAAATTGAACTAACCATACTGGAGAACCGGATATTGCTTTACTTTCTGAAAAATAAAAACAAGGTAATCAATCGCGAAGAACTGATGATGGAAGTTTGGGGTTATAATGCCGATGTAAATACACGCACCCTGGACATGCACATTGTACGCTTACGTAAAAAGATCGAAACCAATGCCGATTCGCCGCAATACCTGCAAACCGTAAGAGGAATAGGCTACAAGTTTGTATATAATCAATAGTACCCCCAACCTCCTAAAGGGGGGCTTATGTGCTAATTAGTGGGTTTACATGTAAACCATGTTATTTAGTTCTTCGGAGTTTCTTTACAAGGATCTTGGGAACTTTACGCCTTTGGGTAATTCTGTGCGGCCTAGAATGCTAAGTGCTAATAAAAGATAACTCGTTGTCCCCCCTTTAGGGGATTACGAGATTTCTTCTATACACGCTGGCCACTATAAAATTATTAAAAAAAGTCTTTTCATCTACCATGGTATAGTTATCAGTGGTAAAACAACTTTTTATCTCTGGTAATTTACTTGCCTCAATGCCGCAGATCAGCCGGAAAAAAACAAACATGCTTTTCAATAAAAACCGCTGCCACCACCTGCCGGTAAGTTGAAAATCGGCATTAAGCCAAAGACCCTGTGGCTTTAGCAAGGCATGGATATGGGTAAATACGATACGTAAAGTTTGCTCGGTGAAATTGTCGAACAGAAAAGGGGTTATCACCGCATCAAAACCGGGTGCTAAGTTTACCTGTTCAATTGCATTTTGAACATAAATTACTGTATTACCGCCAATGTCTCTTTTTTTTGATAAAGCCATCATCGCTGGTGCTACCTCCACATAAGTGATATATAGGCCGGATGAGTGTATTTTTGTAAGTTCTTCCAATATCCATCCGGTACCGCCACCCACAATAAGTACCCGGGAGCCCGGCTCAATAAAACTAAGCAGATATAGCTGGGCGCTCACCAGGGCATTACCATATACCAGGCGCGAAAGGCGGTCATAGAACCAGGCTGAATTGTTGAAGCTAGCCGCCATAATTATTTAATGGCCAAAAGCAAAATGGAATGCCATCAATATCACATATTGTAATATGAGCACCCCATCCATATAAAAGAAATAGTAGTACTCATTCTTTTCCCAGGCCGATTTGAATATGAGCCAACCTGTTAATATTACAGTGAAGGTTAGCGCCCAAAAATCGGTACTAAAACCATTATTCCTGAAAAGGAATAGCAAAACAACATAACCAGCTAGCAGAACCTGGCAAAATATATAGGCCTTTTTTTCGCCCAAGGCAACGGGAATGGTTTTAAGACCCTGTTGGCGGTCGTCAAACAGATCGCGGATATCAAAGGGGATAGTAAGCGCGCCGATAAACAAAAAGCGTTTGGCTATTAGTATGGTAATATTGTGCATGGAGATATCATTGGTATGCAGGTGTAATATCTCCAGTACGGGGAATAATACACAGCTTAATGTCCATACCAGGGTGATTAGGAATGGTTTTAAACCGGGTATATTGCGTAACCCAAACTTATGATCGCCAATAGTGAAAAGCGGCAGGCCATAGCTAAAAGACAGCCCCCCCAAAAAAATAAGCAGGATTTTTGATTCTGTAGTGATTAAGAAAAACAGAGGGATTAGGGACAGCAGGGATACAATGGTAAAGGTTACCATAAGCCGGTAATGCCCAAAAAACCAGCGTACGCGTTTATAGGATGAAGTTTCCGGGTGCTTGGGGCGTGTAATAAGGATACAAAAATTGTAAATGCCCAGGGTTGATGTAAACAGCAGTCCTAAAACCGGAAACATTGGTTTTTCGCCGATGAGTTGGAAAGTGAGCAAAGCCTGGGCGACAGCGCAAAGCGACATGAAAATATTACTGAACAGCAGAAAATCAAAAACAGGTTGAAATATTTTTTTCATTTGTTATGAATGTCCGCCTGCATTTTGATCTGTTATGATCGGTATCCCGAAGGGTCCTGGCCGGCTTTTAATGTAAATATCGTAATCTCCGGTAATATTCCAACTCTACCGGCTAATCCAACAAAACCGTATCCTACGTTTACATATAGCTGTTGTTTGCCTTCCTGGTACAGGCCTGCCCATTCTTTATAAATATACTCTATGGGGCTCCATTGCAAATGTTCGGTACGAACGCCAAACTGCATGCCATGGGTATGGCCCGAAAACATAGCATCTATTTGTGGGTACTGCGGCAGCACTTCTCCGCGCCAATGCGAGGGATCATGAGACAATAATAGTTTTACCGGTAAATCATCGGTATTTTTAGTGGCCAGATCCATGCGGCCATATTTGGGAAAAATACTCAGCTCGCCCCAGTTCTCAACTCCTAAAATGCCTATTTCTTCGCCATCTACTTTTAATCGGCGGTGTTCGTTAAGCAACAGGTCCCAGCCCATACTTTTATGAGTGGCTATCAGATACTCATGATCTTTCTTTTTATCAGCGAGGGAAGGCCATTTTCCATAATCACCATAATCATGGTTGCCGAGCGAACTATACACGCCGAGCGGTGCTTTTACTTTAGCGAAAATATCCCGGTAATGGATCATTTCGTTGGCCTGCCCGTTTACCAGGTCGCCCGTGAAAAATATCAGATCGGCTTTTTCTTTAAGCAGCATTTCCACACCACCCAATACCGCTTTTTTATTGTAAAAGCTGCCCGAGTGTATATCTGATATTTGACCCAACTTGATGCCGTCAAAAGCCTTAGGCAAATTGGGCAGGTACATGGTTTGATATTTTACATGATAATCATACAATCCTTTAGGCATACTGATCCTGATAGCCGCCAGCGGAATGGAACCAGCTAATAAACCGGCCTTCATCAGGAATTCTGAACGGGGGATGGCATGTTCCTTTGGTGGTATGCTGATGTCTTCAGGTTTTCTTTTTAGTCGATCCCGTCTCAAAATCAGCATTCGTCGCAGATCATCGATCATCAAGAAGGGTAAAAAAGATATTTTACCTAAGAAGATCAGGAAAAATATCATCAATGTCGCGGCGCGTGCGCCCATACCCAACTTGATGTAAACAGAAAATAATAAACCGGCTATTAGTAAAACAGAAACTAACCAGTAAAAAAAAGTAAAGTCGCCCGAGTGAGGCAACTTCCATTTTTTAAAGGCGCCGCGTATGCCGTGCAATACATACAGATCAATAAGCAGCAGTATAGCAATGATGAGTATTATGTTGAGTGCCTGTTCCCTCATTTTATCTTTAGTATCAAGTAGTTAGTATCAAGTATCAGGATTTTTGACTGGTTTATGAAAAACTGAAGCTGTCGTGCTACTTGATACTAGCTACTTGATACTTAACTTTTGTTCAAATTAGTAACGATCGTCATCTAAATCCAGATCATCTTCGTCATCAGGCTGCAAATTAAACAAACTGTTGAACATATCTGAGAATGCAAAGCCATTATCCAGGAAACCTTTATTCAATTGTGAAAATTCCGACAGGCCATGCAATACAAACTCCATCAATAGTAACTGTTGATTTTCAGCAAGGCGCGGATGTGTCTTTTTAACCAGATCTTTTAAGCCTGCCACCTCATTAAGGGCTTTTTTGTAATCCTGCAGCGGCATATCATCAACCAGCGCCAGGTTATTGCCTTCGCCAAACCAGTTGATGATGCTGGCGTAAGGGTTTACACCTTTTGCTTTTTTAGCCTTTTCCGGATCAGGGAAAAACTCCAGTAAAGATGATTTGATGGCCTTACCGATAAGGATGTTGGCCACTTTACCGGGGCCTTCCAGCTCACCCTCGTATACCAGTTCTATTTTGCCGGTAATGGCTGGGATAACACCTAAAAAGTCGGTAATACGTACAAAAGTGCTGGTTTCGTTATTGATGATCATGCGGCGTTCGGCATTGCTGATCAGGTTTTCAAATGCCGAGATGGTTAAACGTGCCGATACACCCGATTTTTTATCAATATATTCGGAATTACGTGCTTCAAAAGCGATCTGCTCGACCAGGTTTTTTACCAGGCTGTCTGCCTCGATATTGGTTTTCTGCTCATCAGTAAGTGATGCTTCCTGCTGGGTGATCTTACGTGAAATTTCAACCGTGCGGGGATAATGCGTTAATATCTGGCTTTCGATCCGGTCTTTTAAAGGTGTAACAATAGAACCACGATTGGTATAATCCTCGGGGTTGGCGGTAAATACAAACTGGATATCCAGGGGCAAACGTAGTTTAAAGCCTCGTATCTGGATGTCTCTTTCCTGCAGGATATTAAATAATGATACCTGGATACGTGCCTGTAAGTCGGGAAGCTCGTTGATCACAAAGATGCCGCGGTGTGCTCGGGGGATCAATCCGAAGTGGATAACCCGCTCGTCAGAATAAGTTAATTTTAGGGTAGCTGCCTTGATAGGGTCAACATCACCAATCAGGTCGGCAACGGTAACATCGGGGGTAGCCAGCTTTTCGGTATAACGTTCCGAACGATGGATCCAGCCGATAGGGGTAGCATCGCCCAATTGAGTGATGGCGTTATGCCCATACCAAGAGATCGGGTTATACGGATCATCAAACAGGTCGGAACCCTCAATGTAAGGGATGTATTCATCTAAAAGGTTCACCAGCAAACGTGCTATGCGGGTTTTAGCCTGACCGCGTAAACCCAGTAGTAGTATATTGTGCCTGGATAGGATGGCAGTTTGCAGATCGGGTATAACAGTATCTTCAAAGCCAACAATACCTTCAAAACCACCCTCGCGTTTTTTTAATTGGGTTATGAGGTTGGCACGCAATTCATCTTTTACCGATCGGCTTTTATAATCAGTTTTTTTTAACTCACCGAGGGTTTTTATGTCTGTTTTGTTCATTCGTTCAATTGTTCATTAGTTCATTAGGGATTAGCACATCCGCCCATTAACGAACCGTTTTTCTTCTGTTCTTAATATAGTCTTCAAAAATGTATTCACCCAGGCCTGTTAATGAGCTGTAAAAAGCTTTGCCGCCGTTGGTTTCCGTAAATTTACGAACAAACTGCTGCAGGTACGGATCCTTAGCTATCATAAAAGTGGTGATGGGTATTTTTAAACGCTTGCATTGGGCTGCCATATTTAGTGTTTTATTTACCACTTTTCTGTCCAGGCCGATGCTGTTTTTATAGTACCGGGTACCTTCCTTTAAACAAGTAGGTTTACCATCGGTGATCATAAATATTTGTTTGTTATGCGTTTTGCGCCTGCGGAGCAGATCTGTCGCGAGTTCAAGTCCGGCGTAAGTGTTGGTATGATAAGGGCCAACCTGTAAATAGGGTAGATCCTGCAGGGTAATGGGCCAGGCATCGTTACCAAAAACAACAATATCCAGGGTATCTTTAGGGTATTTGGTGCGAATCAGTTCGGCCAAAGCCATAGCCACTTTTTTGGCCGGGGTTATTCTGTCTTCTCCGTACAGGATCATGGAGTGTGATATATCGATCATCAGCACCGTAGAAGTAAGGGTTTTATAATCCATTTCCTCTACTTCCAGATCGCGCTCGGTCATCATAAAATCGCCGATGCCGTGATTAACCTGTGCGTTGTGGATAGATTGGGTCATATCTATCTGATCCAAACTATCACCAAATTCAAATTCGCGGCGTTCGGCATTTTTCTCATCACCCTGACCCGATTGAGGGCTGCGGTGATTGCCTTTGCCCGATTTTTTGAGCTTGCCGAAGATTTCCTCCAGCGCCGATTGCCGGATGCTTTGTTCTGTTTTGGCGGTGATGTTGAAACCGCCGTTCTGACGATCCTCATCCAGGTAGCCTTTTTGTTTCAGTTCGTCGATAAAATCACCCATGCCATAGTCATCATTGGTGAGATTATATTGTTTATCTAATTCATTAAGCCAGGCCAAAGCTTCGCCTGCATCGCCCGAAGTATAGTTGAGCAATTCCAGGAATAATTTTAATAATTCGTCAAATCCGCCTTTAGGGATCTGGTTTGGCTTAAATTTGGAAAATCCAAAACCGCGCATATCGTGTCCTTTCTTACATAAAGAAACGGATAATTATTCTTAAAAGTTTGGATTGCCGTATACTAAAGCAAATTGTTAGGTAAGTATGACAATCTGTTAGATGTGCGGATGTGCAGATTACAGATGTGCTGATGAGCGGGCCTTTCTCCGCGTGTCATTATGAAATGATTCTTCGTTTCTCAGGATGACAATACTTAAAAGATGCTTAGAGTTTAGAATTTAGTTTTTAGAGTTTTAACGACTTTACAAATACGCCAGGCTGTTCAGTAATTCTGATGGGTAAACCGGATTAGCACCACGCTGACTGGCCACAAAGGCACCTACGGAACATGCTTTATCAACAATGGTTTGCATAGGGTGTTTAGCGAGTATACCAGCTACAAAAGTGGCCAGGAAGGCATCGCCGGCTCCTACCGAGTCGCTTACCTTTACGGGGCATCCGGGGCTTTCATAAAACTCGTGATCATGCCATACAATCGCTCCACGTTCACCACGGGTTACGCAAATGGTTTGGTTATGATATTTAGAGCGAAACTCAATGATCTGATCACGTAGTGAATCGCTACTGCCGCCTATCAAAAGGGTTGCTTCTTCTTCGTTCATTTTTACGATGTGGGCGCGGGCCGCAAGTGTTTCTATGGTAGACAGCGTATAATGCGGCGGGCGGAGGTTTACATCAAAAATTTTTAGCGCAGGTGTCTCATCGAGCAGGTTAAGCAGTGTTTCGCGGGTAGCGGTTTTGCGACAGGCAAGGCTACCATATACAATGGCTGAGGCTTTTTTGCCAGCTTCCGTTAATTCGGCAGTGGTTTGGATATTATCCCAGGATACAGGCTCTGGTATAACGTATGTAGCCTGGTTGTTTTCATCTAATTGCACAGTTACCTCACAGGTAGGTAAATCATCTTCGCGCTGAATAAGAGGAGAATTAAGACCGCTTTTTTGTAAAAAATTTACCAGGCCATCGCCGCTGTTATCCATTCCTACAGAACTTGCAAAGGCAACATTAACCCCTTGCTGTACCAGGTGCCTTGCCACATTCATGGGGGCACCACCAGCTTTTTTACCATCGCCAAAAGCATCCCACAAAACTTCGCCGAAGCTTAATACCTGATTTTCCATAAAGTTGATGTAAAGTTTGGTGTAGTATATTTCAAATATAACAGGATTTATTGATTTGAGGGATTAAACAGCTTGTCTGAACCATGATTTACCCGATTTAAGGATTCGTAGGATTTTATCGTGGTAATCCTTTAATCCCACTAATCAAGGTTCAGACAAAAAATCAGACGAAACCATTATCTTTAATTTATGAAAAAATATATTTTATCCTGCCTCCTGATCCTTGTTGCTTACCTCTCTTACGCGCAAGACAGGCAAGCTATATTAAAAGTAATGCACAATCAGGAATTGGCCTGGAACCGGGGAGATATTGATGGCTTTATGCAGGGATACTGGAAATCAGATTCATTGCTGTTTGTTGGCCAAAAAGGGCCGGTTTATGGCTGGAAAAGTACTATTGAGCGTTATAAAAAGACCTATCCTGATAAGGCAACCATGGGGCAGCTTACTTTTACTATACTACAAGTAAAAGTGCTGGATGGTACCAATGCTTTTTTATTTGGTGGCTGGAAATTGAAGCGTGATAAAGATGAGCCCGGCGGTTATTATACCCTATGGTTCAAAAAAATAAAAGGTGAGTGGAAGATTGTCTGTGATCATACCTCGTAGAGGTTGAGACGTAAACAAAAATAGCGATGATTTCAATCATCGCTATTGCATATTTTAAAAGGTACAATGTAATACGTATAACTTACAACCTTAAAAAGGTTTTCCGGCTGCCAATTCACGGTTGGCCCATTTTATGGCCAGTTCTTCGCGGAATTTGGCATATTTCTCTTTGAAGGCCATTTTCAATACGCTGTCGACTCCGCCTTTAATGGCCAGGTTATACAGGCTGGCTGCTTTACGACTAATAGAGGCATCCCAGGCCCGCAGGCTCAGGGAGTATGATCCGTCGATATATTTCATCCAGTGCCAGTAGCCGGTAGGCATAAACAGGGTATCGCCATGTTCTAAAAATACTTCAATACCTTCTACACCATCGAGGGCCGGGAATTTTTTGACATCGGGGTTTAATACATCATAATCCTCCAAAGCATAGGTAGCGTTTGGTATGCAGTATAAACGGCGTTTCCACTTGTTTTCGAACAGGATCACATGCTTGCGACCGCCAAAGTGCGTATGGAAAATGTGTGGCAAATCAATATCGTAATGTAAAAACGTAACGGAATTGGAGCCGCCGAAAAACATGGCAGGCATGCTTTCTAAAAAGCCACCCATCAGGTCTTTTGGTAAAACAATATCATCCAAAAGTTGCGGAGCTTGTTTAAAAATGTTGAAGAAAAATATCCTCAGCTCAGTGGGCTGGCTGCGAATCATATCTATATACTCATCAAAAGGCATTTCGGTTGCCGAAGAGTTGATGGGTTTTGAAGGATCGGCTTTTGAATTATCATATAGCGGCACTACCTTTTTGCCTACTACCTGCTTTAAATATTCCGGGGTCCATTTTTCGCGGGCGGGCCAGCTTTTGGTCAAGCCTTTTATAACCAACGGGCGGCGAGGATCTAAATAGTTCTTCTTAAAATCTTCAGGAGAAATATTTTCAACAGTATCAATAGGGTGGAGGATAAAACTCATATTGTATTTGCTTTCCGGCTGTTTTATTTAAATTTAATTTAACTTAAATACCGAAAAGCAAACAAAATAACGAAATAAAACCCCAAAAGGTATAAGCTTTTATGTTAAAAAGTGTAATAGATATTAAGGTTTGCCAGCTATTAATGCATTTTCAGCACGCTTGATAGCCAGTTTTTCTTTCCAGTCCATATAATCTTTCTTAAACCGGGCTTTCATCATATTATCAAACTTGCGTTGGATGGTTAAATTATACAGGCTTTTGGCTTTGATAGCCCATGATTTATCCCAGGCACGCAATGAAATGGAGAACGATCCGTCCAGATATTTCATCCAGTGCCAATACCCTGTAGGCATAAATAGAGTATCACCATGCTCCAAAATAGCTACCTGCCCCTCAATACCATCCAGAGCAGGAAATTTTTCAAAGTCGGGATTTTCTATATCATAATCCTCAAGCGCATAAGTAGCAAAGGGAATGCAATACAGTCGCTCACTCCATTTATAATCAAACAGGATCACTTTTTTGCGCCCGTTAAAATGGGTGTGGAAGATATGGGCAAGGTCGATATCATAATGTAAAAACGTAACCGAACCAGCACCCCCAAAAAACATATTAGGATATTTATCCAGGAAACCACCCATCAAATCAGTAGGTGAACGGTAATCATCCAGCAGGTTTGGCGCGTGTTTAATGGGGTCGAACAAAAATATACGAAGATCGGTAGGTTGTTTTTGTATGAGGTCGATATAATCGGCAAATTTCATTTCACTTGCCGATGCATTGATGGCTTTTGATGGATCGGCCTTTGAACTATCATACAGCGGTACGGTTTGGTCGCCAACAGTTTCCTTTAAATAATCAAAGGTCCATTTTTGCAAAGCGGGCCAGGTTTGAGTGGCTTTTCGAATAATAAGAGGTTTACGCGGATTTAAGTAATTGTTAACAAAATCGGCTCTGCTTATATTATCAACGGTATCTATGGGCGTTAGGTGTAAACTCATATTCACAATTAATTAACATGCAAAATTAATTAATTGAAAAAAACACCCAATTGTTTAACGGTTTTTTTAAAATTTTCTGACAAAAAGAAAACCCGGCATTACCGGGTTTCCTTTTTGGGTTTGCGATAAACAGTAGGCAGTTTGCAGCTTTTTTATGAGTTAGCAAACTGAAAAACTGAACACTGCAAACTACTTAATTAGGCATTAAAACTGCATTAACTACATGTATTACGCCATTGCTTTGGTTTACATCGGCAATGGTGATCCATGATTTACCACCTTTTTCATCAACCAGGTATAATTTTTTTCCTTGAGCCATAACGGTTAATGTACCACCACTTACAGTGCTCAGTTCGGCTTTACCATTCCCTTCTTTTACTTTTGCCCATAAATCGGCAGCGCTTAATTTTCCGGAAACCACATGGTAAGTTAAAATCTTAGTTAAAGCTACTTTATTTTCTGGTTTAACCAGCTTATCAACAGTACCGGCTGGTAATTTATTAAATGCTTCGTTAGTTGGTGCAAATACGGTAAATGGGCCAGCAGATGATAATGTTGGTACTAAACCTGCGGCTTTAACGGCTGCCACTAATGTGGTGTGGTCTTTTGAATTTACAGCGTTTTCAACAATATTTTTTGTTGGATACATGGCCGCGCCACCTACCATTTTTGTTTGGGCGTTGACTTTAGGCGATATGGCAGAAGCTGCTAATACTAACGCCGCGATGATCAGTTTTTTCATGATGTGATTAGTTTACAAATTGTTTTTAAATGACACCCAAAGGTGTTGGTTTGTTTTGTTTTTCAATGTAACAAAACTATCACGAGCTCTTGATAATTTTATTACGTTGATAATAGGCGCTATTTGTAAGAAGATACGGGAAGCATTCCATAACGGTTTTTGTTGACCCTATAAATTTTTACAACTTACTGATTTAAATACTATAAATTAATTAAAAAAACAGGCCAGCCGCTATGTTATCGGCATAAAGTTTACCTGTTGCAGTAAGATATAAAATATTATCCTGTTGCCTTAGCCATTCCGTATCAAAATAGGGGCGGGCAGCAATCAATAGTTGGGTTGCCGATGCTTTGGCTATGCTATTTAATTTATCCAGATCGAGCCCCCACATGGTGCGGATGGAGGTCATGATATATTCGTTCAAGCGGTTCTCTTCGGTAAGTGTTTCTGTTTCGGCAGGTAACTTACCACTTTCAATACCTTGAATATATTTGGCATTATTGGCAATATTCCATTGACGGGCTTCAGTATTATAAGAATGAGCCGATGGACCTATTCCCAGATATTTTACCCCCTGCCAATAGTTGGAATTATGCCTGGAATAATGCCCGGGTTTGCAAAAGTTCGATATCTCATAATGATCAAAGCCATGATCGGTCATGGCATCCATCAATACCGTGAATTGTGCGGCGCTTTGCTGATCATTCATAGGCTGCTGCTTTTTTCTACTGATAAAAGCAGCAAGCGCAGTTTGTGGCTCAACCGTCATGGAGTAGGAAGATACATGAGGGATGGATAGCTCAAATATTTTATCCAGGTTTTGTTTCCATTTGGTATCGGTTAATAGCGGGTAGCCGTAGATCAAGTCGGCAGTGATATTTTCAAAGCCAGCATCCTGCACTCTTTTTACAGACGCTTCAGCATGCCTGCTGCGATGGGCCCGGTTCATCCAAAGTAGGTCCTCATCAAAAAACGATTGGATTCCGATGCTAAAGCGGTTTACATCGGTTTGGCGCAATGCTTTTACTTTGGCATCATCCAAATCATCGGGATTAGCCTCCAGAGTTATCTCGGCAACGGACGATACCGTGTGCAGTTCTGTAATGGTATTGATGAGCAGGTTGATTTCATCAGCCTCCAATAAAGATGGGGTACCTCCTCCAAAATAAATGGTTTCTACAGTTTCATTATCCAGATAGTTTTTTTGGAGCTTGATTTCCTTTACCAGCGCTTGTAGCAGATCATCTTTGTATTTAAGTGAGGTGCTGAAATGGAAATCACAGTAATGACATGCCTGTTTGCAAAAAGGAATATGTATGTAGATGCCGGCCATTTGGCAAAGGTAAACACTTTGTACTAAAACCCCGGGGCGAATAAGTTTGCCCTGATTGTATTTAGGATTTAAATAACTCTCAGATTGTTTTTAAACTTGGTTTTAATACCGGCCGTTTCAACATCCAAAGGGTAATTAATATAACCAGGAGCTCAATAACCGCGCTACCCCAGAAAATACTGTTAACACCAAAAAATACCGGAAGTATCAATGTAGCCGGAAGATAAAAAAATAACTGCCTGAACATAGCCAGCTGACTCGCCTTTTTGGCCTGGTTAATAGCCGGGAAATAAGCTAGAGCCATTACAATAACTGGTAAAAATGGCAATACCGATAAATAAATGCGCAGATTTAAAATGTGCACTGCTGACAGAACCACATGCGGAACCATCCATGCCCATAATGCATTGGGAAAAAACAGCGCAACGATCCAAAATGGCAAAATGATCACAATACCTGCGGTGATGGCGATGAGCAGCGACTTTTTTGCCCTTAGCATATTGCCGGCTCCATAGTTTATGCCGGCCACAGGTTGCAGGCCCCGCATCAGGCCAAATAATGGTGTGAGCAATAGTAAATAAAAGCGATTCACAATGGTGTAAAAAAGCAGATCCTGCTGGGTGCCATACCTGGAAATGGCTTGCAATATAAGCATACTTTGTACTACTGACATGATAGAAAACAGCATTTCGGGAAAGCCCAGTGTTATTATTTTTTTGGCTACAGCTTTAGTCGGTTTTAATGAATACCATTCATCCCGGAAGGGGCTTTTATTGCGGGCAAAGTAAATGAGTCCCATGGCCGAGTAGATGAACATGGCCGTATTGGTTGCCCAGGCAGCCCCGGCTACGCCCCCGTGGAGAACAAGAATAAAAATAGGTTTTAATATAATGTCGATCAGGAGCCCGATACCTATCATACAGGCGGCTGTTTTCATCTTTCCTTCGCCCCGGATAAGCATATTGACAGAAAACCCATGGATCCAGAATACCGAACCTATGAGCGTTACCCTAAAATAACTGGCTGCTATGACAACCAGTTCGCCTTTAGCGCCCATGAGTGCAAGCAAGGCTTCGGCAAAGACATAAGCAGGGATAGCAAAGATGGCGGCGCAAACAATAGCTAATACGTTGAGGTTGCCGAACAATTGTTTAAGCTTTGCCGAATCATTAGCACCCAGCCAGATACTGAGTGCTGCCGAAGCCCCGGTACCAATCAGTCGGCCAAAGCCCATTACAATTTGCGACAGGGGATAGGCCAGGCCTACAGCAGCTAAGGCTTGCGGGCCAACCAAACGGCCAACCAGTAAGGCATCCAGAAAGTTGTTCAACCCATATAGCACAATAGCAGCTACGGCGGGCCAGGAGGTTTGCCACATGACCTTGCGCAGGTTCATGGTAAGTATAAAATCTTTACGGTTATCCATATAGATTTTGGGATTAATAAGACAGATGTAATGCGTCTCTACATTTATTTTTTGTAGAGGCACAACATGTGTCTTCTGAATTATATACTAAACTGCTGAAAAGCGATCCGCTGCTCAACCTTATAAATTTCCCGGCCGGTAACCTGGTTAATGATGCAGGAATTGCGGTAGGCGCCCATGCCCAAGTCGGGTGTTACAAAGCCGTGGGTATGCAATTCTGCATTTTGTACAAAGATCTCATCGTTATTGATATCAATACTGTAATTGCGTTTTACATCAAAAAGACCATCCTCATTAACGGCAATGCGCTGTTGAATGCTATTGATGAACGCCGGCGTATTGTACTTGTATCCTGTTGCCAGTATCACGTAATCGGCCTGGTGCGTGAAAGCTTGCTGTTGCTGTACATGGGTAAATTGCAGTTCATTTGAACCATCGGAATTTACTTTGATATTATCCAGCTGCGAATTGGGACGTAATTGAACATTTAAATGGGCACCATCAACACTCATTTCATAAAGCGTATCAAATATCTGGTTGATGAGATCGAAGTTGATGCCTTTGTACAGTGGTGGCTGTTTGGCCAATACGGCTTTACGTTTTTCTACAGGCATGTTATGAAAGTAATCCACATACTCGGGCGAAGTGAGCTCAAGAGTCAGTTTCGCATATTCCATCGGGAAAAATCGATCCGGGCGACTAAACCAGCTGAGCTGCAAGCCATCTTCAATATGAGGCAGTAGGTCCTGGAAAACCTCGGCCGCGCTTTGTCCTGATCCAATTACCGCTACCGACCTGCCTTTCAATACATCGACTTTTTTATATAGATAATTAGAAGTATGCAATATGTTTGGCGCTTCTATATCCTTCATGAAATCCGGAAAACGAGGCTCTGTACCAGTGCCCAACACAATTTTTTCGGCATAGTAAACCTCGGGTTGATTGGTTAAACTATTAATAACCTTAATTTTATAATGCTTTGCAGCCTCTAGGTATTCCACAGCCTCAACCGACCTGGAGAACAAGCAGCTGGATAATTGCGCAGCGACCCATTTGCAATAAACATTATATTCCTTACGCAGGATAAAAAAGTTTTCGCGGATAAAAAATTTGTAAAGCCGGTTGGTTTCTTTTAAAAAATTAAGGAAGCTGTATCTGCTGGTTGGGGCGGCCATGGTCACCAGGTCGGCCATAAATGGCACCTGTAAAGTAGCGTTACTGAGCATTAAACCCGGATGCCAATCAAAAGCCGGCGAACGATCCAAAAACAGGGTAGTGAGTTCGTCTATCGGCTCCGTCAAAGCGGCAAGCCCCAAATTGAAAGGGCCTATGCCAATACCGATGAGATTATATATTTTTTTCGTTTTCAATTTTTTTAGATTAAAGATTAGGGGACTGTGGGATTTTTGGACTATTTAACCATGAGACGTTCGAATTCACATATTAACTCTCATAACCCCATAATCCAAAAGTCCAAAAATCTCATAGTCCCAACGTCCTATTGTCCTGCAATCCAGATTTCTTTTGTCCCGGGATTTTTTTCCCAATACCATTCGCGATATAAAAAGGTAAGATTGGCGCTTTTATGCGGCATATCTATCACCCTTTGCTGCTGGTAACCAATTCTGTTGGCCAGCGCACGCATCGCTCTGGATTCTACCGCCGCCTCGCCTATGCATTTTCCAACCTCAGGCTGGGCAAACAAATAGTCTAAGGCTACCTGAAGCGACTGATAAGCAAACTTTTTCTCCTTTTCTGCTGGGGCCACCAGTAAGTGGGTGCCGTAATCTGTAGGCAGGCATTCGTAATAGGCACCCACCAGGTCGCGGGCCGGCCAGTAGGGTTCAAAAGTAAAGTTGGGTACACCATTTACTTCACCAATAAAACTATGGGTAGCGTCGCCGGGGATAATTGTTCTGTAAAACAATTCCAGTCCGCGTATCGGGCCATCCATTTTCCAAATGGGTTTGGCTTGTTCCTGATTAAACCATTCGTGCACCATTTCCAGGTCGCGGTCAATATCAAAGGGGCGGATGCTCAGGGTTACATCCTCCTTAGGGAAATAACGGGAGTAAACAATATCTTTTCGTTCCGGTTTGATCAAGTTTTTGCAGAAGAAAAATTTGTTGAGCGGGTTTGGATGATCTACATAAACTGCCGGATATTCCAAGGAAACATTAGCCTCGTTCATATTATGCAGACTGGTAAGCAAGTTGCCTTTCACACTCCAGTCGCGGCTGTTGATAATATAGTTCACCAGTCCGGTTTCGTCTATCGCTTCCAGGCTTTTCAGCTCTTTATAAACAATATCCAGCAGGCGTTTTTCATCGGCGAGGCCGTTCACCCCAAACGCGTTTACTACCCCCAACAGGTTATTCATCATGAGGTAATAGGTGTATTTAGGGGCGATATAATCCTCGTCGATGATTGATTTACTTTCATCAGCAATGCCCGGGATAGCCGCTAAAATATCATCAGCTTTACCCGTGCGGAAGAAAAATCCCTGGTTATCCCTGAAATAAAGCTTTGCCGGGAACAGGTTCTTGTCCAACTCCACCATCACATTCTGTTGATGAAACTCGCAGGCCAGTCCATATTTATTTAAAATGGAAACCATGGGCCTGATACAGATATGCAGGTATTGTTTAAACCAGTCTTCGGCCACGCGGGTAACCAGTTTGTTTGATTTTTGGGCGGCGGTTTTAATGATATTGGTGAGCCTTGACGGTTCGCCCAGGATGCTATCCTGACAAAGCGCGGCTATTAAGGTTACATTTTTATGCTGTGCCTCGTTCTTAAAAGGATTGCGACGGATGCTGATATTAAAACCGTTGATCACCTCTCCGTTATTATCGGTAACGGCGATAAAGGCCGGGTCGACAATAAAATCAATTTCAGGGAAATCTTTCTGCAGATTTTGCCCCCATGGAGTTTTTAACAGGCGCGAAATATCATAACCTCGGTGCAATTCGGGATACAGGTTGATACGCTCGGAGTTGGTGATCTTAACATGCAGGGAGAATTTAAACATCCAGTCACACTCTTCGTTATAAACGGTACGTACCGAAGACGTTGGTGTAAACTCAGCTCCCCAATCACCCAGACTAAACAGTTTGCCATCCTGCTGTAAAGCCAAAACATCATCCTGTTGTAGTAAATAATTCGCTTCCCATGGATGCATAGGTACTACGATAAATGTGGGGTGAGTATTTAATAATTCCATCACCCTGGCATCGTTGGCAGCAAGAGGTAATAGTTCATTTTTTAACTGAACTGATGGTAAAATATCGTCTGCGGTTTTTTGAATAACATGACTGGCATCTATCAAAAAATAATGCAGCTGGAAACGTCCCGCAGTTTCGGGCGAATACTTAAACAGGTCATCATTATTAAAACCCTGTTTCGATTTGGGTAATGGGTGTACACTATGACCTAAAATAAGCGATTGCTCAGCCCGGATAAAACCCATCTCTATGTCATTGGCATTCAAATCGTGTTTGATGAAATTTTCGAGATATTTTTCCAGGTTTTCAATGCTGTTCGACAAGCGATCCCGGGTAATATCTGCGGCTATTTCCGGATATTGTTCTTGCGCATACTGAACTATTATGCCTATCATATCAACAGGGCTCAATTCGGTGATCTCATCTGTTAACAGATCGCGTTTTACGATCGGGAAATGGAATATATGCCTGCCGCTTTCCGAATAATAATCCAGGGGTGCATATACCTCTGAACCGATAGATGAAAAATCAATACGGATATGAAAATCATACCCGGTCGACCGGAAATGAGAGGCTAATGCCTCGTCATATTTAGGTACGCCCAGGTAACGGCTCCAATTGCTAAACTCACGCAGATAACTGTTGAGCATTGCGGTGTAATTTACCTGTTCAGCCTCTTCTCTAAGGTTAATTAAACTTAATGAATTCGTTTCCATGTTTTTTGATGTTTAATAGAATGTTTTTAATATGAGCGGTAGTAGTAAGCGGATTGAGCAGCGTGAATTTGAGATAGAATTCGCCATGAACCTTGGTGCCAGCTACCAACGCGTCGCCATATTTTAAGAGCTGGGCTTTTATGTATTGGTTCATTTGGGTGAGGTTGGCCGTGTGCAAAACCGAAGGGTTATACCGGAAAACCAATGCCGATAGGTCTGAGTAATTCAGCAGGTCAAAATCACTGTCGGTGCTGATGATATGCGCCACATTTTCGGCTGTTTCAATGATCTTTTCTATGTAGCCACCTAATTTCTCCTTACCCATAATACGAAGGGTGAACCACAACTTAAGGGCATCAAAGCGGCGGGTGGTTTGGATGGATTTATTTACCTGGTTCGGAATTTCGTCTGAGTGCTGATCTTTCGGATTCAGGTAATCGGCATAATGTGTTATCAGTCCCAGGTACCGTTTGTGGTTTACCAAGAACGCGCTGCTGCTAACCGGTTGAAAAAAGGCCTTGTGATAATCGGCAGTAACGGAATTAGACATTTCTATACCGTTTAGCAAATACCGATGCTTGTTGCTGAGTAATAAACCGCAGCCATAAGCCGCATCAACATGATACCACAATTTGTATTTGGCTGCTATGTTACCTATAGCTTCCAGCGGATCAAGGTTGCCAAAATCGGTGGTGCCTGCAGTAGCTACAACAGCTATGGGGATATTGCCTTGTTTGAGCTCCCGCTGTATGGCATCTTCCAGCAAAACGGTATTCATCCGGAAGGTACGATCGGCTTTAACCTTCACTACGGCCTTTTCGCCAAGGCCCAGTATTGCGGCATTTTTCTGGATGCTGAAATGCCCTGCCTCAGAAACAAAAATCCGGAAGCGGGATGCTTCGGGTGGCAATCCGTTTTGTTTGATATTGTGCTTCAGGTATTCTACCGAATAATGATCACGGGCCAATAGTAAACCCATCATGTTGCTTTGTGAACCGCCACTGGTAAACACGCCATCGGCATGCTGATCAAAACCAATTTCGTTGCAGGTCCACTCAATCATTTTTTGCTCTATCAGCGTTCCCCCTGCGCTTTGATCCCAGGTATCCAGCGAGGAGTTGATAGCGCTGATCAATACTTCGGCAGCAATAGCTGGTATTACCACCGGGCAGTTTAAATGCGCCACATATTTGGGGTGATGGAAGGTAACCGCGTGTTTGGTGTATAATGATTCCACCTCGCTCATCAGGCTTTCATAATCGGGCAGGGGAGTGCTGAGATCTACAGATTCAAACTGCGGGCGTAATTGGGCCGCTGTTACACCGCTGAACGGTTTTTTATTATCGTGCAAAAAATTAACTACCGATTGGCTGGCCAGGCTCATGGCCTTCAGATATTCCTGGGACGAGCCTTCGTAAAATATATCTTCAAAAGACGTACCGGTGCTTAAGGCCTCTAATAGAGCCTCATCCTGATGGGGGGTGTTGGATGGTGTTATCATAGGTATCGATGTTTTTTAATTTAGTATCAAGTATTAAGATCTCTGAAACGATATGCCGTTTTAAGAAAGTCGTGATACTTGATACTAGCTACTTAATACTGTTTATATATTAATAACTGATGGTATAGGTTAAAGAAAATGTTCTGCCGCGACCGTAGTACTGGTACAGTTTGGCCGGGGCGCCGTAAAATAGAACGGAGCGTTGTCCCCAGAAGGTCAGATACTGCTTGTCCCAAAGGTTTTGGATGCCGGCAGATAAAGCGCCTAATGGTAATTTTACGTTACCTACAAGGTCAAATGTGGTAAAGCCTTTAAGCTCCAGATTTTGATAATCTTTCAGATCGAGTGAACGCACGGCTTGTAACCTCACCGAGAAATCCTGACTTTGCCAGCCTGCGAAGCTCACAAATTTGGATGGATTGGTGGTTATGATAGAATTGCGCTGATATCCTTTATCTGTCTTGATATCCGAAATAATAAACTGACCAGAAACGCCAACTATTAAGCCTTTTGGCTGCTGGCTGTAGCTTAGTTCGCCCTCAAAACCATAATTGCGCACTTTTTGATCGGTAACAGATATGGTGAAATTGCTGGTATTGATGAGGATAGCTTTATCTGATACGGAATAAAAACCTGCTATTTGGCCTTTAAAACCGCTTTCGTCACTTAGCCTGCCGCCAAGTTCATATTGGTTGGTTTTAATGCCACTTAGTGGGGCATCTTTTACGTTGATGCTATTAACCAGTTTCCAGTTATCGGCATCGCGTACATAAGAGCCGGTACCGTAATATTTGGTGGGATCTGGTACCGAAAAACCTTGTGAGTAGTTTGCCCATAGTTGAGCCTTGTTACTGAATTTATAGATCAAACTACCGTTAAATAAGGTCACATTATAGTCGTTTTTACCCCCGGGGATTTTATCTGCCGAGGTACCCACGCCGTAGTTCACAGATACCTGCTGCTGAAAGCGTACAAAATCATCAACAGTTACATTCATATGCTGCTGGCGTATCCCTCCGGAAAGGGTAAGGTTATTCACAATTTCCCAGCTGGCTTGGGCAAAGCCCGATATGCCCAATATGCGGTTTCCTGGATAACGCTCTAAAGTGCTGGCCGTTTTATTGATCAATCCACCCGAGCTATAGCTTAAGTCGGTATCAAAGAAGGCCTGTTTACCTACAAATTTTTCGTGGTCAAGATCGGCGCCGTAGGTTACTTTTACTTTGTCCCACTGTTTGGCTAAAACCGCCTTAAAGCCGTATACATCGGTGTTTTGGCGCGATGCTGCCAGTGGTAAAGGTTTTACATTACCCGGCGCAACGGTAAGATCGCGCGATTGTACGATGCCTTCCGGAAATGAGGGGCTGAAATCTAATCTTTCAGACCGTACAAAGGCCTGGAACTGAAAGCTCTGACCACCTAATATGTTACCAATACGGTATTGGCCATTGATAAATATGCGTTTACTGCGTGGCACCACATCGGCATCAAAACCTTTGCGTACATTCAATAGTGATGGATCGGGAGCTACGTTATTATTGGCATTAGCCGGTAATGCGCCTGCCAGGTTGTTCCCTAAGAATAAGCCATGATCGCTGTTGTATTTAGAATTGTAATATTGCGCATCCAGACTGATGCTCTGGTTATGTTTCAGTTTAACGTCGATATTGCCAAACAGATCAATACTGCGGTTGTATTGCAGATCGCCTTGCTTGGTATCAATAATAATCTGGTGCCCGTCGCCATCATAAGCCGCTCCATTTTGTTGATAAGCAAAGCCTAAGCGGCCTTTTACAAAATTGTTACCACCCGCGATAGACTGCGCTACGCGTAAGTCATGATCGTCGCCATGGCCTAAGCCGCTGCGCCCGCCTACTTCGGTTTGGAAAGCCAGTTTCTCTGATGTTGATTTTTTGGTTACGATGTTGATGATACCACCGGTGGCATCGCCGCCATAAACGGAGCTTGCTCCGGATAGTACTTCGATCTTTTCGATATTGAATGGATCGATAGCATCAAACTGGCGGCTGGTGTTACGGGTGCTGTTGATAGATACCCCATCAATCATCACCAATATATTTCGACCGCGGATGTTTTGCGCGTAATTGGAGCGTCCCTGGTTACCAATGTCCAGGCCCGGGATTAGGATACCCAAAGCTTCTTTAAGCGGTACACCTGCTTTGATCTGAGACTGTAGCTTGGCGCTGTCAACAATCCAAACAGTTCCTGGTATTTCGCTGATATGCTGCGGCGAGCGGGAAGAAACTACTACTACCTCATTCAGATTATTATTTAAGTTGATAGAAGTTACCGGTTTGTTATCGGTTGTTTGAATAGTGATCACACTGCCTTGTACCTTTAATTTAAGGTTGGCGCCCATTAGATCATGTAATATTTTTTTGACGGGTTGATTGGTGGCATCTACGTTTACGATCTTTTGAGCATCGAGCCTGGTATTGCTGTAGGAGATACTTACAGCTGCTTTATCGCCAATGGCCAGCAAGGCATCGGCCAAAGTAATGTTACTTAATTTAATGGTTAGGGGTTTATCAAGTACATCCTGTTGGGCAAATAAATTAGCGGTGTTAAAAAGTGTTAAAGCAATAATAAATAATACTTTAGAAGCAACTTTTAAGTGTTTGTGAGCAAAGCTGGAAGAATATTTAGTTAAATTTTTGAGGTAAGTAGGTACCTGTTTCATATTTTCGTTTAAATGTTTAATTAATTAAGGATTAGTTGAGCAAATCCCGATGTTGTAGTTTGGCGATGAAGCATCGGGAATTTTTATTTCTATATTTTTCTACATGGGCATAGTGCTTGATTAATAAATGGTTACAATGTTTCCGGTTACTTGATAATGAAGGCCTACAGCAAATTCCAGGCTGTTCAATACACTTTTTATATCGGGATTGTTAAATCGTCCGGTATAACGCTCATTTCTTAATAAGCGATTATTAATAAGCACCCTTACATTATACCAGCGTTCCAGGGTGGATGCTATATCACTAAGTTTCTGATCTCTGAATTGCAGCTGATTAGTGCGCCAGCTATAATAGGCAGCGGCGTAAACATTTTGTTGTTTTAATGACTGATCGTTATCATACACGCCTTGCTGATTAGCAGTAAGTATTAAAGAGGTCTTTTTTGTTTTTGGAGAAAACATTACACGCCCTTCTTCAACTACTACATCGGTTTTATTTTCTTCGGGGTAGGCTCTCAGATTAAAATGAGTCCCCAAAACCCGCACAAGCACCTGTTTGCTATTGATGGAAAAAGGACGTTTTTTGTCTTTAGCTACGGTAAAAAAAGCTTCGCCTTCAAATTCTACAACTCTTGATGTGTCTGTAAATTTTTCGGGATACCGCAATTTGCTATCAGAGTTTAGCTGGATAACTGTTCCATCGGGTAGGGTACAAGTGGCTTTTTTACCTCTGGGGACTTTTACTTCATGATAACTTATGAGGTTACTATCTTTTTGTTGATGACTCCCTGAAGAATGATAAATATAAAAGGTAATGCCCAGCACCAAAATAGTACTTGCAGCTGCGCTGATCAGCCATGTCCAGTTTGTTTTGTGGGTTTTTTTCTCAAGGAATATCCGGCTGGATAATTCTATCCAGGTTTTATCCTCAACACCCTGTACATCAATAGGGGGCGATATGGTAAAATCGCTTTCTGTTATGTTTTGCAGCCATTGTTTAATTGCAAACTGCTCATCTGTAGTACATTTACCCTGATGATATCGTTCCAGTAATTCCTGTGTTATTTCTATTTTCATTTAATGAAATGCGGGCTACGTGCCGCATTCATTAACATAGCCGATTAATTCTTTATTTTTCCTAAGACTAATTCTAAATAATATATAAGTGGCAGATAGTCAGCAGGGAAAATTTTAGAGAGGAATAGGGTGAGCAAATATCCTGACTGCTTTTTTGATTTATTTAATCAACGGCTAAATTTTCCCGGAGAAAATTCAGGGCTTTATAGAGGTGGTATTCAACCGTTTTTTCGGATATAAGCAAGGTGGAAGCTATCGACTTTTTATCCAATCCTTGTTGCTGACTTAAACGATAAACTTCCTGCGATTTATAAGGTAGCCTGTTAATGAGGCCGTTAATGGTTTTGTACAGTTCGTTATAGTTTAGCGTGTCTTCCGTGTAAGTGCCTTCTGTTGCCTGGTTTTGAACAACATTTTGCAGGTGTTTTTGCCGGTTTGATGTGGTACGGCAATACTCAAACACTTCAAGCTTAGCCGATCTGAAAATGTATTGTTCTATAGAGGCATTTATCTGGAGCGTGTTTCTTCGTTTCCATAAAGATTCAAATATATCCTGAGAAAGCTCGGCAGCTATATCTTCATCCTTCAACGTGGCATAACAAATAGTAAAAACCTTTTTCCAATACGTCCGGTAAAGCTGCTGAAAGGATTGCTCGTTTAAGTGAAAAACTACTTGGGGGTATTGGTTATTGCCTGACACTGGACGCTAATTTTGGACAAATATAGACAACTATTTAGAATCATTATAAATAAAAGCAATTAAATATAATATTTTGATTAAAAATTTAGTTCGCTGTCCTTAATTATCGTGTAGCAATTCCATTTAGTGGTGTATCCACTTCTTTTTATCATTCAAAACGCTTCAACTTATAGTATTTCTATAAATCCATCAGTTCCATTTACCTTGATCCGTTGCCCATCCTTGATCAGTTTGGTTACATTATCCACCCCAACGACAGCGGGTAAGCCATATTCACGTGCGATAACGGCACCATGGGTCATTAGTCCGCCAACTTCAGTAACCAAACCTTTGATGGATACAAACAAGGGTGTCCAGCTGGGGTCAGTAAATGCGGTAACCAATATATCCCCATCTTCCAGATCGGCATCTTCCATGTTTAAGATAACACGTGCCCGTCCTTCTATAACCCCCGAAGAAACAGCCAGACCAGCAATAGCACCGACCGGTAGATCTTCATGACTGTACTTGCCGTTAACGATCTCACCATCAGACGTCATAATACGCGGAGGTGTCAGTTTTTCAAATAACTTATACTCATCTTTTCGTTTATTGATGATCTGGTAATCCAGTTTATGGGTATGTACCACCTCTCTGAGTTCTTCAAAGCCGAGGTAGTAAATATCTTCTTTTTTATGAATGACACCGGCTTTTACAAGCTGCTCTGCTTCTTTCATTAAAGCCTGCTTGTAAACAAAGTAACGGCTGATTATAGCATATTTTGGATATTCACGATAACCGGCAAAATTCCTGATCAGGTCGATCATTCGTTTGGTTTCTTTCATCTTGTGTTCGCCATCTGGTAATGCAGCCAGCCGGAGTAATAGTTCCTGTTCTTTTCTCCATGCCTCCTTATGCCCTTGTTCAAATTTTCGGCTGCCGGCACCAGGCTCAAAGTTTTTGATATTATTGAGTATAATAGGGACAAGCGTCGATGGTTTTTCTGTCCAACGGGTTTTCGTGATATCAATTTCTCCGGCACATCGCATTCCATATTTGTTGAGATAAGTATCGATAGCCCCCCGGACTTCCTGCCCGCCATCAAATCGGATCAATTCATCCAAAAAGTTATCATCCTTTACTTGTTTTAAATACGCAATTACCTTGGGGTAAGGGCGAATCACATCGGCAACATGCAAAAGTTCCAGTCCCATTTCCGATGTAATATTGTTGGGTACCGATTGGGCAAGCGTATCCGCCGCGTTTTTCTCACCTAACCACTCGTTCATTTTTTCATTAACCCATGCCGAAGCATTCATGCCAGTCATGATTACATTAAAGCTTTGCGAATCGGCTGAGGTCTTTTTGAGTTGCTGAATATCTTCCAGGATAAAATCAAACAGATCTGTGCCCGATTTTCGTTGGATGTTTTGCTTTAACGATTCTATCAGATTTTGACTACTCCTGATCAACTCAGAAACGATCGCCGGATCATAGTCATTCAGTGCCTGATAATCTCTATGCATCGCATTTGCAGGGCTTTTAGCAGGAACTGGGTTTTGTTTATCCTCCGATAATAATTTTATAAAATCTCCCCGATCTATGATGCTTGTAAGCGCACCTTTAATGAGCGGATCAGATTTTCCAAGAACATTCAATAAGGTATGTCTGCCAGCCGTAGAAGACAGCATTTGTGTAATATCAACAAATAACCTTCCGCCGGCTGTGCGCATGGTTGCCGGGGTGGTTAACAGAAAAAAGGATAACCCTAATGGTTTCATGGCATCGGTCATCATTTGTTGATGGCCGACAGATACATAAACGTGATTTTCCTGGTCGTCCACTTCCGGGATCGGATATAAGGTGGTGATCGGCCGGCTTTGTACAATATAAAAACTATCCCCGGCCAAACACCATTCAATGTCCTGCGGGTTGCCGAAATGTTCTTCAACCTTTCTGCCTATGCACTCAAGCTCCAGGATCTGTTCATCTGTCAGTGCTTGTTTTTCCTGCTCTTCGTGTCCGATCTCCTGTTCATGGGTTCCTCCATTTTTTAAGGCATAAATAGCCATTTTTTTGGTTGATATCTTTTTGTCGATAATCTCCCCGTTATGTACCTTATAAAGGTCGGCGCTCACCAAGCCTGATACCATGGCCTCGCCAAGCCCAAAGCCGGCATCAATGGATAACACTTTCCGGTTACCGGTAACGGGGTCGGCGGTAAATAGAATCCCTGATGCCTCGGGGAAAACCATTTTTTGAACAACAACCGACAGGTGAACTTTACGATGGCCGAATCCGTTTTGGATACGGTAAATTACTGCCCTATCCGTAAATAATGATGCCCAGCATTTACTTATATGCTTCAGGACAGCTTCTGTTCCGATAACGTTCAAATAGGTATCCTGCTGGCCCGCAAAAGAGGCTGAAGGCAGATCTTCGGCCGTAGCGCTGGAGCGTACGGCAAAGGCATCTTTTACACCGAACTTTGTGAGATAATTTGCAATTTCATTTGCTATATCTTCAGGAATAGATGCTTTTTCAATGGCTTTGCGAATCTCGCCGCTGAGGACACCAATTTTAACTCGGTCTTCTACGCTTAGGTAAGATAACTGATCAAGCAACTCATTAATCGATGGCATCTCTGCTATGGTCTTGATAAAAGCTTCGGTAGAAATACAAAAGCCATCGGGTACATTGATTCCTTTAATCCCGGCAAGTTCACCCAGGTTGGCACCTTTACCCCCAACTGTTGCCAGGTTTGTTTTGTCGGTTTCCCGGAAACTTAGCACATAAGAGTTCGTGTTTTTCATTTTTTGATTATTTACTGTTGAGACCCGTTGTTGTTTCATTCATGATATCAATCGCTTTTAAAAAATAGTTTTCAAGAATTTCAACTTCTTTTTCGGCAAATGAAGCTATTAGCTCTTCCGATTTATTCCTGAATTCTTTATAAAGCGGGGCCATCAGGTCCATTATGTTTTTAGTGTTTGGTTCAATGATAACCTTCCGTCTGTCGTCTTTGGAAAATTTTCTTTTCACCAGTTTTTTCTTCTCAAACCGGTCTATTAACCCTGTAACAGCACCGGTAGTTAATCCGGTTAAATTGGAAAGCTCACCGGCGGTCATCGATCCCTCTTTCAAGAAAAATCCAAGGTATTTATGGTCAGTTCCAGAGAATCCTGCCTTTCGGGCAACTGCCTCGTGCATCTGAATGGAGGTGTATGCATATTGTTGGCTCAGTCTTCGTATCCGTTGTAGTACTTCCTTATCCATTTTTATCTTATTTAATAAGTATCTTAGTAGCAAAGATATTATTTAATTCAGAAAACATCCAAATAATTTTTTGAATGAAATATAAAAACTACCTGCTGCTCAATGGGTACCTGGGTGGCCTTAAACAGGAACGATAGTTAAAAGATGTTAAAGGCAATTAAATTTTTGAAAAATGTGTTTTCATTTGTTGCGCTGCTCCTGCGAGCTCCGTATTACGGAAAATTTTAAAGCAGTTAACCCCTATTACCATGACCATACTTTCAAAACATTTTATCAAGGTATTAATAGCCCCGATTTTCGGGATTATTATTGCTGCATCGTTCACAGCATGTAAGAAAAATAAAAGCGACGATACCCCTGGTAAGTCTAACCTGTCTGTTGTTGACGCGTCTGCCGGCACCTGGCAGCTTGATTTTAAAATTAACGGCGTAAAATATAATCAGGCACCACTGAAATATGACACCGTTTTGCCGTATGCCAGCGTGACGGCGGGTTCTCAAACTTTTTCTATTAGTTTAAAAAATGAATCCCGGGTGTTGATCAATGCTTCTGTCAACCTCAGAAAAGACCGTTATTATACGGCTTTCATAGCTTCGCTTAAAGAATTGCCATACGCGCCTCTTTTTGTGATTACTCAGGAAGATCTGACACCTGTTAATGATAAAGCCAGAGTCCGGTTTATCAATGTGGGGGCAGATACGAAGCCTGTAAATTTGTATGTAAGCGGGACGGATGCCGCCTTATTTGAGCAATTGCCATTCAGGGAAGCTACTCTTTTTAAAACGCTTCCAGCCGGCGAGCATTACAACTTTCAGATAAAGGAGAATGCGCAGGCAGCTGCTATAGCTACCCTTAATGATGTAAAACTTGAAAATGGTAAATTATATACGGTTTATGTCAAGGGCTTTAAATCAGATAATACTTCTATAGGGAAATTAAAACTCAGCATCATCAGCAGTAAATAGTTTGCTGGTAATGCGTAAATGTTCAGCTGTCCCCAAGTTACTTATCTATATAGAATCCTTGTGATCAAACCTGTATTGAAATTCCAGGAATTAATTCTCAAATGTGTCAATAATGACTCGAAAGCTCAGGAGCTGCTGTATAAATCGTTCTACGGGTTTTTAATGGGAATAGCCGTTCGTTATGTGGCCGGACATTATTTAGCCGAAGAGGTGGTTAATGACAGCTTTGTTAAGATTTTTAATAATCTGAAGCATTTTGTGATGCCAGAGGACACAGAGCAGCAACATAAGCTTTTTCGCGGCTGGGCTGGTAAGATAGTGTCAAGAACAAGTATTGATTGCATGAGGGCTAATAAGAAACATATTTATGCTGATTATCCTGATGAAGCAACCCTTCCTTCAGACCATATAATGGTGTTAAGCAGGCTTCATGTATCAGATATTTTGAAGTTGCTTAATCAATTGCCGGCTTTACAGCGTATTATATTTAACATGTATGAATTAGAGGGCTTTACTCATGAGGAAATAAGTGATGAATTAAACATCTCCCAAAGCCACAGCCGTGTTGTGCTGGCCAGGGCAAAAAAAAACCTTCGGACATTTTATCAGGAACAATCAATAAATGATAGCTATGAAAAAAGAATTAATTGATATCATCAAAGATGAGCTCAATGATTTTGAGCTGGATTATAGAACGGGTGCCTGGGAAGATTTTTACAAACAGGAGAAAAAGAAATCACCGCGTATCATTTCACTCAAACGTTTTGCCATTGCTGCCGCGGTTATTTTAGTAGCCTTATTTTTATTCTTGATTGCTGGTAAATATTTACAAAAAAAACAACAAAATATAATTGTTTTAAAGGTGCCCTTTAAGAACATGCCTGTTATTAAAGTTTTGCCGCAAAGCCCGGGCAAGTATGTGCAGTATAAACACCGGCAACACTATCAACCTAACCCGGCTGTTCATCCGGATAAAGGACTTGCTGATATTTTATCAGCCATGCAACTAAAAAGGATACCGCCAACTATAGGTGATACTATCAATACCAATCCGGGCATACAATTTTTGGCGGTATTGCCAACATCGTTGGTACCTCCGGCAAATACCCTTGCTAAACATTTGCCAAGCCATCAAAATAGTGAATTTAGAAAAAGGTGGCAATTGGGGCTATCGGTTGGTAATGGGGTAAGTTACGGGCAGGAGCATCAGTTTGGTGCAGGAGCGTTTGTTACATATCAGCTTTCGCACAGATTGGCATTCAGTTCTGGTTTTTATTTTAATCAGTTAGGTGCGCTTAAAAATGTTGCTCATGATAATAATTTTTCTGATCCGGAAAAGGTGCTTACCAACATAAAGGTTAATCTGGGAGGGTTGGAGATTCCGTTTGAGCTGAAGTATAAATTAACCAGGCGCTTTTATACCAAATTCGGGGCCTCGTTATATTCTATCAAATCCCAGCAGCAACAACTGATTTTTACACGGGCCGAGAGCAGTATCGTAAATTATATTGACCCGACGGGTACTGCATTTTCTGAAACGCTGGTAACCGCCGGTTATGCGGTTGCTGAGGCGGTGCCACCCAGTCAGCTCGAAAAGAACAAGCTGATTTCTATTTATAATTTCTCAGTAGGTTATGAATACCCAATACTGCACGGGCAAAAGCTATTTATCGAGCCTTTTATTAAATTACCTAATAAAGAATTTTCGGTATACCGGGTTAATCTTGCCCAAACAGGTATACGGCTTAACGTAAGTTTTTAATATCATTGAACTATTTGTTAGCGTATATTGATTAAAAAAGGAGATAATCATCACTGAACATCTCCCTGAAATACCTTGAGGGAGTTTTACGCCCTTATCACCGATAAATAATACATTCCTGATTCACGAAGATTAAATCAGGAATGTATGACTTGCTGATTTATAGCTTTGACACCAGCTCTGCTATTCGGTTGGAAATCCCTACCTCGTTATCATACCAGGCAACCACTTTTACTAATTTTCCGAGCGTTTTAGTTAGACTGCCGTCTACAATAGAAGAGTGTGTGTTTCCGAGTATGTCTGATGATACCAGGGGCTCTTCTGTATATTCCAGTATACCTTTAAGCGAGTTTTCTGCATAAGATTTAAATAAATCATTCAGCTCGTTAACAGACACTTCCTTTTTCAAGTTAATGGATAAATCCACAATTGAAGCATCAATCACCGGGACACGGTAAGAGTAGCCGTCCATTTTTCCTTTCAAGTTTGGCAGTACATCGCCTATTGCTTTAGCAGCGCCGGTTGTTGTTGGAATAATGGAGTACGACGCAGCCCGAGCTCTTCTTAAATCTTTGTGAGGGGCATCTTGCAGATTTTGATCAGCGGTAAACGCATGTACGGTAACCATGTATCCAGATTCGATCCCAAATTCCTTGTCGAGTATATACAAAACCGGGGCAATACTACCTGTGGTACAGGAGGCGGTTGAATAGATCTGATCGTTCTCTATAAGTTCGTTGTTAATGCCGTGTACTATGGTTTTAACCCCACCAGTAGCTGGTGCGGTAATCAATACTTTCTTCGCGCCGGCATTAATATGCGCCTGGGCCGCAGCTTTGTCTGTAAATCGTCCGGTTGATTCTATAACCGCATCAATGCCTAGATCTTTCCAGGGAAGTTTTTCGGGATCTCTTTCACTTAGCAGAAGTATTTTTTTACCGTTTACCACAATGGCATCGGCATCACTGGTAACTTCTCCCGGAAAGCGCCCGTGTGCGGTATCATATTTTAATAGATGGGTGAGTGTTTTGATATCGGTAAGGTCATTAACCGCGACAACTTCTATCTCCGGCTTGTTTTGCAAGGCCCGGAGTGTCATTCTTCCAATGCGGCCAAATCCATTAATTGCTATTTTCATTTTATTATATATTAATTTGTGCTATGTGATGTGCGGAATGTGCGCCTGTAATCGGATGGTGTGGTCATTAAGTGCCTCAGAAAGGTACGCCTCATAGAAACCAGGCCACCCAGACCACACTTTTCGGCTATACCTTCTATAGACATATTTGAGTCCTCCAGGTATTTCCGTGCGGTTTCGACCCGGAGTTTTTCAATAAATTTGGCAGGTGGCACACCTGTTTGTTTATGGAATACACGTGTAAAGTTTCGAGGACTCATATTCAAATGATTTGCAATCCTGACCACATCCAATGGTTCGTGCAGATTTTCCATAAACCAATTCTGCAGTTTGCTGGCGATATTGGAACTCTCATAAACCGGTAACAAATTGGCAAACTGAACCTGAAAACCCGGTCTGTTTAGATAAAAAACTAATTTTCTGGCAACCTGTATAGCAATATCTTTTCCATGATCTTCCTCTACCAAAGCCAGCGCAAGATCAATTCCTGAGGTAACGCCGCCAGATGTGTAGATATGCCCATCTGTGGTAAGAAAAGCACTACTATCTACATCTATTAAGGGATAGTCTTTTTTTAACCGTTTGCTGAGATCCCAATGTGTGGTGGCTTTCCGGCCGTTTAATATTCCTGCCCTGGCTAATGCAAAAGCGCCGCCGCAAACTGAGCCTATCCGGCGCGTATTATTTTCGTTTAAAGACGATAGCCAGTTAAAAAAATCATCATATTCCGGATTTTTCAAGGCTTGAAAGTCGTTACCAGCTACGATAAGCGTGTCAATAGGGGTTTTAATTTCCATTGCACAAAATTGACAAGCTATCTCAATCCCAGTTGGGCAAATAATTTTCTTATCTATAGTGGGTGCTACAATCAAAACATTATAACCCATTGCTGATCCGGATAAACTTAAAACTTTGTCGGCATGAGTAAAAACATCGGCTGGGCCTGAAAAATTGATCAGGGTTGTTCCTGCCGTCGCTACAATTATTACTTGTTTTTTTTGTGGGCCATTGTCCATATATCAAAATTACAGCTTAATGTATTTGGCTCAAAGGACATAAATTATACATTTTAGGCCACGTAAGATTATGGCTTTATGTTAATCGGAAAACTGAGCGATAAGTTAATGGTGGTGCTAGCAATTAATCCAAGTGAGTATTAAGGATCTAAACTTATCTGGATGGTTTGCCTTATCCTAAGTGGATTTATAATCAAAAAAGTTGAGTAGCTTGGAGTACTACTCGACTTTTTCCTGCGGAGAGGGAGGGTTCTGAACATTTCTACATAACCACCTCATTATCAATATGTTAACATTGTCATTTTTTCAAACGCAACGAATCACGCAATGGGCAAATAACTCTAATTGTTACCCGAAATTAAGAATAATTTATTAAAAACAAGCTTACCAGAAAACGTGATAATGACATCTGCATTCTGCAACTCGTGTAAATACTTGGATATCTGAACGCCATGACCATTAACGTAAATCTGCGTTAATCTGCCCGACTAATGTATTTACAACTCATTAATAACATCAAATGAATGCTTATCATGTCTGCAATCTTTTATAAAAGAGCGGCAACATTAACAATGGGCTGATCAGCGCTTTAGTATTTGGATAACCAAAGATTTATTTAACAGCGCTGCATCTTTATTACCCGTCGCCTGTGCAACGACCATTGCCCCCAGGATGAGACTTAGTAGCTGCGGCAGCAGCATTTTCGCTTGTGCCGGTTCGGCCAATTGATCTAAACGTTGCTGTATAAATATCGCTGCTTTTTTAAGGTGCTGATCCACCTTCGCCCGAAGCTGTTTCTCCTCCTCCGTGCTGAAATCACTCAAGCCCCTCGTAAACACACAACCATTAAAATCCCGGTCGGCGATCCAGTCATTCACCGCATCAAAGGCCGCCAGCAACTGGGCTTTAGGATCGTCGCCCGCAGCCGCTACTCGTTTTTCCAGGATATTGAAACGGAACGCATCCCAAAAGTCAAGGTAAGCACCGATGAGATCAGATTTTGAAGGGAAGTAGCTGTAGAAAGTCCTTTTAGACACCAAACTTTCCGCGATGATGCGGTCAATACCTATCGTATGCACGTCATGCTCATTAAATAGCCTGATCGCGGTCTTCAAAATACGTTCGCGAGGTTTCAAAGTGTCGATCTTTTCTGAACGCAGGTCACGGAACGGGCTCATTATGTCTGCCATATCCAAAATTAAGGCTTTTAACTGCTTGAAATATCAGGCAATTGTCAAAGTAGACAGATTTGTATACTTTTTATTGTTAAAGTAGACAGACCTGTATACATTTGATCCATAAAATTTAAAGACATGACAAATTTCAGCCAATTCGAATTCAGGAACTTGTCCGGGTTCGACCAAAACACTTTTGATGGTTTTGATAAAGCCATCCCGATGAAAACACTTGTGATCTATTGTTTTGATCCCAGAGCAGCAGAGATCCCAAAAGCCGTAGCCGATTATTTGGGTGATGAAGTTTACCCGGGCGAGAACATCACGGATGAGAATGGTGTGCGAATCGGTCATACAAGGACTTTATTCGCTTTATCGAACGGAGGTGGCCGCGCGTTACAATCGTTGCAATCCATCGCCACGATGGACTATCTGTTCCATTATCAGAATGTGGTCATTGTTCACCACTCTTTCTGTGGCATGACCTCTTATACACCGGAACTGCTGATCGAAAAATTCCACACGCATCACCATACGGATATTTCCGGACTGTGGGACCACGAGGACATGGCTATTGAAGATTATGAGAAGACCATCAAACATGACGTAGATCTGCTCGATCATAGCCCGCTTGTACCCAAACACCTCAATCTCTATGGTTTCTTTTATGAGATCAATTCGGGTGAGCTGACCGAAGTGGTACGTGTACCTGCCAGCGAAAGGTCGGCATCATGATCGCAGGTATCAAAGCGCCTGACTCAACCATCGCACGCCAAGCGGAGCAATATGCACGTGAGTATTCAAGCGACGTACTCTTCAACCACGTGATGCGCTGCTATTTTTTCGGAGAGCTGTTCGCCCGGAAGAGGGGTGTTAAAGTTGATCATGAGCTCATGTTTGTATCCGTAGTTTTGCATGACCTGGGTTTTACCGAAGCCGGGAAAGGGCCCCAGCGGTTCGAAATAGAAGGTGCGCACGCGGCAAGACGCTTCCTGTTGGACAACGGTATTACCGACGACCGGGCTTGGCAAGTGTGGCATAACATCGCCCTGCACGTAGGAGACTTGAACCTGTTTAAAGATGAACCGACGCGTTTGATGCAACAGGGTATCCTGTACGATCTCACGGCATTACCGCCCGAGCTGGCCCTCGATCCTAAAGATGTTGCAGATGTACTTCGCCATTATCCGCGACTGGGATTTAAACAGGGTTTTTTGGAGCTCTTTACCAGGGAACTGGACAGCAAACAGCCTTACCCGCACCGCTTTCATTTCTGCAGTTGTATTGAGCATCACCGTTCAAATACGTTGAATATCCCGAAACCGGAAGATTTTTTAGGTAGCGCCCCATTCGCCGACTGATGAAAAAAGAACAACGATACATAGGGGCACTCGCCCTGGCGATCAATGGGTTGATTGCCCTCTCCGTTTTCTTACCCAAAACTGCCCTGCCTGCCGGCATCAACGTTAATTTGCTGCCAAAGGTCAACGCCGTCCTTAACGGCCTGACCTTTGTGGCTTTACTGGCCGCGCTGCTTGCCATCCGACGTCATCGCCGCGACTGGCACCGGCGTTTCATCGGGGTCGCGTTTGCTGCAACCAGCCTGTTTCTGGTCAGCTACCTGGCCTATCATTTCACCACGCCATCGGTCCGGTATGCAGGTACCGGCTACCTGCGTTATTTATACTATTTAATTCTCTCTACACATATCCTGCTGGCCATCATCATTGTGCCGCTGGCTATGTACACGATGGCGCTGGCCCTCAAGAACGAAATCGGCCGCCACCGGAAAGCGGCCCGCTGGACGATGCCCATCTGGCTTTACGTCAGTCTCACAGGTGTGATCGTCTATCTGATGATCTCGCCTTACTACGTCAATTAGTGTCAGTAATTGGCCGTTCCGGGTTAGCAGCCCGGGTTAAACCCGGACTACCTTTGAGTATTCAATTCAAAACAAATGAAAGATCAGATCAAAGTACTCATCACCGGCGCGACCGGCAAAAGCGGCGGGGCCGCTATCGATGAGCTGTTAAAAATGGGCTATCCCGTGCGGGCGCTCGTCCACCGGTTGGATGAACGTTCGGCACAACTGGCCGCCAAAGGTGTTGAGGTGGTCGCTGGTGACCTGTTAAACTTGGATGACATCTCGGCCGCCATGCAGGGTATCGACACCGCCTACCTGTGTTACCCTGTGCTGGTGCCCGGCGTATTGCAGGCCACCGCTTATTTCGCTATCGCAGCTAAAGAGAACGGCCTGAAAGGGATCGTTAATATGTCGCAGATATCAGCCAGGCGGGAAGCCAAAAGCAACGCTGCCCAGGATCATTGGGTAGGCGAACAATTGCTCAGCGCTACCGGCATCCCCACCGTACACTTAAGGCCCACCTTTTTCGACGATTGGTTCCTGTATATCCGCGACCTGATCAGGGACAATAACGAGCTCGCCATGCCTTTCGGGGACGGACGCTGGGCACCGGTGGATTCCGCCGACTTGGGACGCGTGGTCGCCAAAGCAGCGACGAATATCAACGCCTATGCCGGGCAAATCCTTAAGCTTTACGGCCCGCAGGAATACAGCGTGGCAGAAATGGCTACCGTCATATCCGGCGAACTCGGCCGAACGATCCGGTACCAACCCGTAACCATCTCCGAATTCTTTGAACGTAATGCCAAAAGACCGGCCAGTGAACATTTCATCCAGCACGTGACCCACGTGGCCGAAGATTGTGTGAACGGCATTTTCGCAGGGACGAATCGCCTGATCGAAACGATCACCGGTCAGCAGCCGGAAACATTGGCAGCCTTCTTCAGAAAGAATAAATCAGTATTCAGCTAATGTAAATCTGTGTTAGTATTCGTACAATACGGGTTAGCAGTACGGGCGGGCACGGGCCTACCTTTGGTGTATCGAAACAAGTAATTCATTTAAAATAAATAATCATGAAAAAGAAAATTTGGCTGGTCACAGGTGCCGGCAAAGGCTTCGGCCTCGAAATCGTTAAAACCGTCCTCGCAGCGGGCGATAAAGTGATCGCTACGGTGCGCAATGATGCCGCCGGCTTGCAGGCAGCTTTGGGGAACCCGGCAGACCTGCTGGTCGTCAACCTGGATGTTACCAACGAGATTGAAGTACAACAAGGGGTCAGTGAAGGCCTGGCGAAGTTCGCACAGATCGACGTCCTGGTCAATAATGCCGGTTTCGGCATTGTCGGTGCCATTGAAGAAGCTTCAGCTGAAGAAGTAAGGCGGCAGTATGATACCAACGTGTTCGGCGTACTGAACTTGGTACGCGCCGTATTGCCCGGAATGCGGGAAAGAAAGGCCGGACAGATCATCAACATTTCGTCGCTCTTCGGTTACGGTGCCTTAGCTGGCTGGGCTTTATATGGTTCAACCAAATATGCGGTTGAAGGCTTATCCGAAGGTTTGGCCCTGGAGCTTGCACCGTTTAACATCAAAGTCACTGCCCTTGCGCCGGGCCTGTTCCGCACACAGTTCCTGAATTCGCAAAGCTATTCCCTGACCAAGCAGTCGATCGCAGACTACCAGCCTACCGTGGTCGGCCAAATGAAGGCTGTTCCGGAAGCGCTCCACGGCAACCAACCCGGCGATCCGGCGAAACTGGCGCAAGTGATATTGGAACTGGCGAATACCGAAAACCCGCCGCTTCATTTACCGGTCGGACTGGATTCCCTGCAAACCTACCGGACTAACCGCGATAAAACCAGCCAGGAAATTGAGGCCTGGGCCAGCAAATTCACGCCTACAGAGATCTAAGGTCATGAAACGCAGGCTCATCAATAAGGAACTCTGGTATTCCTTTATCGCCATTCTTAAATATTTCCCCAAAGCCCTGATCAGGCCACAGGTAGACGGGCTATTGTTTTACGAACCGGAAAAACAGGCGGAATTCCGGCGGCGGGTGCAAAGCCTGACGCCCGGTTCCAAACGGGTCTGGGGCACGATGGTTGCAGCGCAGATGCTGCACCATCTCAACCTGTCGCTGGGTGGTGCGCTGGGTTATTTCGATCTTTGGGACGAGAGTTACGGATTGAGCCGTACGGTATTCAAATGGCTGCTGGTCGATTTCTTCCCGGAGCAGCCGCGGGGATTGCGCATGCCGCTTAACTTTGTGATACCACATGACGCGACATATGATTTCGAGCAGGAGCAAAAGCTATTGCTGGGGATCCTGGATAAGGCCTGGACCACACCGACCGAAGCCCTGGGGGCCGCATCCGCTGTTCGGCAGGCTGACCCGCAAACAATGGGGTAAACTGGCGCTGATACATATCGATTACCATTTAAGGCAATTTAGTGCCTGATCTTTTGTAAATTAGACCTGATGAATCACTACCGTTCCTTAAGCGAGATGCACCGTGACAACGGCCTGCCTGAACCGGAGCACCCGATGCTGAGCCTGATCAGGATCACACCCGGCCTGGTGCTGAATTTCCAGGAATTCACGTGCGATTGCTATATGATAGGGCTAAAACACATCAAAGCTGGGCATTGGCTTTATGGTCGCACGCGTTTCGACCACGAAAAAGGTTCGATGGTGTTCTGGAAACCGCGTCAGGTTATCGAGATCCATGACTTGGAATTGGAAGAGGGCGGCTATATCCTGCTGTTTCATGAAGATTTCTTATTGGGCAGCGCGTTGCAACGCGAGATCGGTCGATATACCTTTTTTGACTATGAAGCGGACGAAGCCCTACACCTCGCGCCTAAAGAAGAAAAGATCATCATGCGCCTCTTTGAATCCATCGACACCGAATATGATAATAACCAGGACGAGTTCAGCCGGAATATCATCCTGGTCAATATCGATTCCTTGTTGAAATACGCCGAGCGTTTTTATAAACGGCAGTTCATCAACCGCCGGGAGCTCAGCGGTAAGACGGTCACGACTTTCCAAAGGCTGCTGGACGATCTCGTCAGCCAGGATAAGTTAATGAAAGAGGGGCTACCGTCCGTGTCCACACTTGCGGCTGAGCTAAATATGTCGCCCCGTTACCTCAGCAATGCGCTGAAACTGGAGACCGGCAAAACCGCACAGGAACTGATCCATATCGCGCTGATCTCGGTCGCCAAGAACCGCTTGCGGGAATCCGGCGACCATGTTTCCGAGATCGCCTATTCCCTCGGTTTTGAAAATATGTCGTACTTTGCCCGGTTATTCAAAAAAGAGGTCGGGACCACCCCTAAAGATTTTAAAAAGCGGTTGGTAAATTAATGCAGTGAACATCCGTGCCCATACTTAATCCACCGGAATCTCCGGGTCATCGGCTTTGTTTTTTTCTTGTGCTTTGAAACTTTTATTCATCGGAATTGGCAAATTTGCCTTCCTAAGCCAGCTTCAAGTACCGAAAATTACCTGATTTTTCTTGTAATATACATCTGCCCATCAATGATCATCTCATTCGCGGAGGTGTCAAGATCCGTATCGCACATACGCCAGTAAAAGTAAATGATTATGACAGAGCCTGCAGCTATAATGATGATGGGCGCCCTAACTTTTGCAGCAATTTATAGGATATGATAAGGTCAAAACCGCCAGAAATGGCACCGGGTATATTTAATTTGTATAAACAAACTAGATTTACTTCGCATTATTCGAAATAGCTCCCGATTCAAGAAATTCGCGCATTGATAATAAATAGTTATCTGTTATTGCTGTTTAAGCATCGGCCGGAATTAATCAACTTCTTCAGGAATTTTGTAGTGGTTATTATTTGCAATTAAATGAAATTCAGCTTTTTTCTCAGGATTATCTATGAATAACTTTCTTACACGGTCACCCAACCAATGATCATATTTTGTCCTTGTGTACATATCGCACAAAACCTCTACAGTTTCCTGTTCTAGTGGATACTTTTCAACATAGTAGGTCAATAAATCAGCTCTCGGTTGGACAAATTTATACCAGTCCTGAAGCCTATCTTTTACTATTGCTCTTTGGAATAATGCGTCGCCGAATCCATTTGATTTTAAAATTTTATGAGTTCTTTCGTCCTGGGGGCGATACCCGGTACAGTGATCAATCACAAATTGGTTGGCTTCATTTATTTCATCTTGAGGTATTAACTCATGGTCTAAAAGCGTAGCATAATTACTAAATGCATTGTATTTGTCATTCCAAATTCGGAGGCGCCATATTTCTCGAATTTGTTTCGGACTATAGTTGAAATTTTTAATAGAGTTAGGATAGTACGTAATTACAGTTAGATCATTCTGCCTCTTTATTAAAAAATCAGCAAGGTTCTCTTTTGTATTCGTGCAACAAAGTTCAAATACACGGTTAACTATTTTCAACGCAATATTGTCGTGATGAAAAAGAAATCCATAGATGTCTGTTCTGTTTATTAATTGTTGCCAAAAATCTGTTAAATCGTTTTGTTCAACAGTATCATCTATTTCTTCAACAAGATGACTGAAATCCGCATTAACAGGTTTATAAGTCGGATTAAAATGATCCGAAAATTTGTTCAACAAATTTTCTTTGCCCCCCTCAATTGTAATCTTGGGCAAATTACTTTTTAGGAAACTCCAAAAGGATTCTGTATGATGAGCTTCTATTTCATTGTCTCTATAGTGTGCACAGTCATTTCTTCGATCTCTCCAATATTTAATTTGATCTCGTATATCATCAGAAATATTGAATATGCCACTGTGTTTATTAGTTAACTCTGAAAAAACGGCTTTTTCCCAAGCTTCGTTAATTTGAATTTTGTTAATTACAGCATCCCATTTTTCCTGATTGATGTTATTTGGTTTTACAGTACGATTAATCAGTTCTTTAATGCTAGTTAGAAAAGATAAATAGCTAAAGTGCAAGGAAGCTCTGTAAGCGCCATTTTTATAGCAAGCAATAGACTCAGTAAACATTTGAAAAACGTTATTACTGAATTTCTTTTCCGAGAGCCATGTTTCAAATGGTGATTTCATTTAGGCAGTATTTAATTTTAGGATTTATCAATTTATTTAAATAAATGTTCATAATTATTTCATTATTGATAAATAGAAAAGGAAAGATAGTTGCTTAAGGTTTGAATTTATGATATTTGTAAGGGTTAATCTTTAAATTCCTCCTAAACGTCAAATTGATGACCGAAGATATCAAATTTATACTATCCGAAATAGAAGACCAATACCTACACGATGACAATCCCCGTCCTTGGATAATTGGTTTTAGTGGAGGGAAGGATTCTACTATGCTTTTGCAACTAGTTTGGCTTGCAATTAGGGCGCTACCTAAAGAGTTACGGACGCGTAGAATTTATGTAGTTTGCAACGATACATTGGTTGAAAACCCTAAAATTTCATCATTTATCCACAAAACGTTGCAGGACATCCAAGCAGAAGCGGTCAAACAAGCTATGCCGATTACTGTCCACCAAACTACTCCGAGACTTGAAGATACTTTTTGGGTCAACTTACTGGGCAAGGGGTATCCAGCGCCTAATAATACATTTCGTTGGTGTACGGATCGACTTAAAATAAACCCTACAACAGAATTTATTAAAGCTAAAATTAGTGAAGTTGGAGAGGCCATTATTCTATTGGGAACCAGAAGTGATGAAAGTGCAACGAGGGCACGCAGTATCGAAAAAAGTAAAATTCACATAGAAAGTCAACGTTTAAGGAAGCACATGCTTCCTAACGCATTTGTTTTTGCACCAATTTCTGATATTCTTACAGACGACTTGTGGCAATATTTATTACAGGTAAATCCACCTTGGGGTGGTACTCATCGGGATTTAATTACACTTTATAGAAATGCCAACGGAGGAGACTGCCCGTTAGTTATTGATACAACAACTCCCAGCTGCGGTAATAGCAGATTCGGGTGCTGGGTTTGTACAGTCGTAAAAAAGGACAAATCGATGGATGCGTTAATCGATAATGGCGAAGATTGGCTTGAGCCTTTGGCGGAATTTCGAGACATGCTTCAAGACAATCGTAATAACAGGGAATGGCGACAAAAGTGGAGAAGAAATGGAAGCGAACAGGAGCAGGACGAAAAAGACTGGGGTCCATACGTGCCTGAACGAAGAGCTTATATGTTGAAGATTCTACTCCAAGCACAAAAAGAAGTACAGAAAACCGAAAAGGATCTGGTACTAATCAATTTTCAGGAATTAGTGGCAATTCAAGTAACTTGGCATCGTGATTCAATATTTCAATATAGCGTCGCGTCTATTTTCAATGATGTATATGGAACTGGGTACGAAAACTCCGACTTCAACGATCAGAACATTTTCGAAAAGCAAATATTAAAGGAAGCTTGCCAAACTGAAGAAGATTTTGAACTGATCAACGAGTTATTGGAAATTCAGAAGTCAAAATATATATTAGTCAATAACTATGGTTTGCAAAGTGACATAGAGAACCATATTGAGTCTTACTCTAAAAAATTATAAACTAATGTATATCGACAAAATCGAGATTAGTAATTTCAGGGTGTACTATGGGTTTAATCAGTTGCAGCTATCTAAAGATTCTACAGCTAATATTTCTGTGGTAGCTGGCAATAACGGATTTGGTAAAACTTCATTTCTTACTTCATTGGTATGGGCTCTTTACGGCAAAATTATGTCCGATGTTGACCAACGATATAAACAGGAGATTTATGAGGCGGGCGGTTACAAGAAATATTGCCATAAATTAATGAATAGAGTGGCATTAAAAGAATCTGAATTACAGCATGATAATTTGCCAATTGCTTTAGGAGAGGATAGTTTCCATCTTGGTAAAGAAAATACTTCAAGCGCAATAGATATTACAAATTCATTTAGTGTTACTATCAGGTTATCGGGAGTAATGATTCCGTCCGTTCAATCTGAGTTTGTACAAATTAAGAGAACTTATAATGTCAAAAGTCACAAAGAAGATGTAGAAATTCTTATTGATGGGAAGATCAACGAGTTAACTAAAAACGTTGGACCTGAGATTTTCATAAACGACTTTATTTTACCCAAGGAAATCGCTAAATTTTTCTTTTTCGACGCTGAAAAAATTGTTTCATTATCAGAAATTAAGACAACAGATGAAAAATTGTTTCTAAGCCAGGCTTATTCTGAAGTATTGGGAATTAAAAAATATACCGATTTAAAAAATCACCTGGAAAACGTTCGTTTGCGAATGCGAAATAGAGCGGCTGACAAAAGTGACAGAACGAAATTAAATAAGCTAACTGATCAGCTCGTTCAAAATGAAAAACTAATACAGGTCTTCAGGCAACAGATCACGGAAAAGAGCGAGATTCTTCAAAGTAAGTTGAATGCCTCCGATAGATATCAAGAACAATTAATCCGAGAAGGTAGTGGCATGACACTCTCGGAATTAAAGGGACTCAAAGAGTCGCAAATAAGCACAAATATTGAACTTGTGGCAGTTAAATCCCGTTTCAATGAGATGATAGAATTGGCTCCATTAGCAATGGCGGCTGGGATGATGCATGATGTTAAAACGCAATTGGAAAATGAAATTAGCAACAGTTCAATTGCTAATTCTATTTTGAAAAGCAAGGCCGATTTGATTGTTCATTCAATACAATCTCAACGAGAAGTTAATTTATCTCCCCAACAACAGACAATTCTTATTGAACTTATAAGAACAACTTTATTGCCAGCAGATTTGTCAAGTCATAAGGTTTTACTAGATCCTCAACCAGAATTTCAAAATAATTTTTTCGCAACTTATGAATTGCTGAGATCATCATATAGCAAAAATTTTAAATCAACGGTTGCAGATCTCAAACGTGTTCAAAGCATTTATAATGCTATTCAGAAAAAATTGGCGGATGCAGAATCAAAGGAAAAGGATTCGGTGGTAGCCGCTATAAGGAAGGCTAAAACGAAGGTTGATAATGAAATAGTTAATTTGGAAAATGAAATAGCTCAGCTAACTTATCAAATTAATAGTACAGGCACTGATAATCAAACCATTTTAAGACAAGTTTCGGAATTGAGCAAAAAAGTTAAGGTAGAAGATGCCGATCAACAGAAAGATTTAATTTCAGCAAGACTAATTGATAAATTAAACGTTTTCATTTTAAAATTCAAACACAAAAAAAAGGAATCCCTAGAACAAAATATATTAATAGAATTGAATCGCCTTATGCACAAAAATGGATTTGTGAAAGAGGTAAAAGTAATTATAGATGGTGAAATAATTGAGATTGAACTATTTGATCAACTTAACCATAAAATCGATAAAGAGTTACTATCAAAAGGCGAACAACAGTTATATGCGACCGCTTTGCTAAAAGCCTTAATCGAAGAATCGAATATAAGATTTCCTGTTTTTATTGATAGTCCATTACAAAAATTTGATAGAAAACATTCACAAAATATTATTAATCAATTTTATCCTAACATAGCAGCGCAGGTAATTTTATTTCCTCTAATTGGAAAGGAATTAACGGAAGTTGAATATAGGATGTTACTGCCAAAAGTTGGAAAAGCGTTTTTAATCAATCAAGTAGACAAATACCAGTCATCGTTTACAGAAGTTGATCCTGAAAATCTGTTCGATTATTATTTAAAACAAAATCAGTATGTTTAGTAATATTAAAACAGCAAAGGCAAATAAAGAAATTGTAACCAAACTCACAAATAAGCTGAATTTAGGTTCAGAGAACATTGTCGCTCGCATGGCACTGTCCTATTCTTTGACATCTGGCAAGAAATTCAATATAAGCGACATCTTAGATTCTGGAGGCAAGGAATATAGTATGAAAGTCTTGTTTGGTGAATTGTCAGAGTATTATATATCTTTCATTTGCGTACATTATTTGATTCACAAGACTAACAAAGACGTTTCCAAATATATTAAAATGCACATCGACGATGGTTTGGTAATGATTTCGTCTGAAATTGAAGGTAAAAATTCAATTTCCGGTACTGACTTTATTATTAACGAAGTAGAAAAAGGGCTTAGATATTTTGAAAATTAAAATAAATCCAAAATGAATGAAGCAAAAAATTAAGGATGTAGAGGCGTCGCCCTCAAAAAGAATCTATCATTCTATTATTGCTGATTATCATTTGGACATAGCATTATGTGAGTTAATTGATAATGCACTTGACAACTGGAAGCTTTTAGGAAAAAAAGCCAAGTTAACAGTTAATATCGACCTTGATTATACAAGACAGATAATACAGATAAGCGATAATAGTGGAGGATTAAGGGAAGATGAAATTCAATTGATGGTTAGTCCAGGGCATAGTAAAAATGCTGGTGATGAATCTAGTATAGGTTTTTTTGGTGTGGGTAGTAAACGTGCTGTTGTAGCATTGGCTGAAGAAGTAAAAATTTATACTCGCTTCAAAAAAGAAAAAACACTGTTTGTTGAAATAAATGATTCATGGATTAGTGATTCCAGTTGGGATGTCGAAGTTTTTCAAGTTGACAACATTGCTGAAAATTCTACATTAATTGAACTAGTAAAACTGCGGAGCCAACTGGTTGAGGCTAACCACCCTGACGCTTTCAATCACCTTGGCGCAACTTATTCAGAGTTTATAATAAATGAAGACTTTGAAATTGTTTTGAACGGAGAAGCGGTTGCTGCAGTTACATTCGAAAGTTGGTCATTTCCACCTGGATATGAACCTACCAGCTTTTCAGGAAACATTGACTTCGGTACAAAAGGTGTAGTTGGAGTAAATATAATTGGAGGGCTGACTCGTTCCGGTGATCCGTCTGGGGGTGAATATGGTGCATATTTTTATTGCAATGGCAGATTGATCGCCCGAGCATATAAGGGAAGTGAAATTGGTTATCGTCAAATTAGAATTGGTCAGCCTCACCCCTCTGTTTCCCTTGCTAGAGCTATTATTAAAATATCTGGCCCCGCCTCTTTAATGCCATGGAACAGTAGCAAGTCTGACATAAATATTAAACACCCAACTTACATTGCGGTTCTCGATCATATTGATCAAGTTTTATTTCATTATTCTCAACTTTCAAAAAAATGGAGTACCGGCGGCGGTTGGGAGCAAAATATATTTCAATATAAAACTGGTGAGATAAAAGAGGAATCTGTAGGCGTAATAACGAGTTCAACACGTATACATCTTCCTCCGATACCTAGGGTTGTTCAACACAAATTTGTTGATGTAATTAAAGCTCAAAACAAGGAGCTGGCCAAAGAAAAGCCGTGGGTGAAAGGTCATTATGAAGCGATTATCGCTGTGGATGAACTGCCCAAATTAAAATTAGAGCAAAATAATAGAATTAGTTTATTAATCTTAGACAGCACGTTAGAAATCGCCTTTAAAGATTATCTTGTAAATGAATCTCCCAATACAATATCTGAAACGCGATTGTTGGGAATAATGAAAGATAGATCGCAGGTTCATGCTGAAGTAAGGAGAACCGTCAAACTCACACCCAAAGTTTGGAAAAAAATAGAATATTATTACAAACTAAGATCTGAATTAGTACACAAAAGGGCAACTGTAACCATATCTGATGATGAACTTAAGGTCTTTAGGGAAACTGTAGAGTATGCGCTAAATAAAATGTTTAAGCTCACATTTAAGAGTTAAATAATTATGGCAAAAGATAACATTGAATATTTGGAGGCTGTAACAGCTTTACCGATAAAACAGGGTGAATTTGAATTTTATGTGTTTACTATTTCCGCCAAAAAATTACTTTCTGTTTCCTATACCAGCGAGCGTACGAAAAGTAATAGAACAGGTATTCAACGGGGCCTGAGAAGAGATCGTCTGATCACTATCGGGCGCTATTTGCAAGGGAAAATTTCTGGTGAGCCAATTTTGCCGAATACTATTATAATTAGCCTGAGTAATGACAGCTATTTTGAGAACGGTAAATTGCATATTGCTAACAAGCCGGCCGCTGAAGCTTTTGTCATTGACGGTCAACACAGGCTTTGGTCATTTAAAGAGGAATTCTCTGGCGACTTTGATACTCAAATAGTCGTTTCAGCATTTTTTGAATTAGAAGATGACAAAAAGGCTCTCATTTTCAAAACTATAAACGGGGAGCAAAGAAAAATAAATCCATCTTTAGTTTACGATTTGATCCCAATGCTGCGAGATAAAAATTGGGTTGAATTTGAAACATGGAGATCGCAAGAGATCGTAGAAATCTTAAACACAGATGAAAAATCACCATGGGCTGGTAGAATTTCCATGGTTGGAGAGTCAGGAAAAATAATTAGCCAATCGTCATTCATGACGGCTCTAAAAAAATTATTTAAAAAAGGGCATATTTTCAATATTTCTGATTCGCAGGATTTCTTAGAAACCATTACACAAGAGAAACTCTTATTTGAATATTTCGATGCTTTTAGCAACGAGTATAGTGTCGAATGGGATAACAAAGATTTCTTTTTATGTAAATATATAGGTGTGTCAGCGATCCTTAATTTATTAGAACTAATAATAGCTGATTTGAAATCAAATAATGTAACCGTCGTTGACAATGACGGTTTAAAAATACAATCAAAAGATTTTAAACCATACACTGATAAACTAAGTGTATATAGATTTTCCGCTAAAACAGCTAAAGCAGAAGGCAACTCATATGTTGGGGAAGGTGGAGTTAATGAGTTATTCAGAAAAATCAATCAAATAGTATTTCCTAAATAAAATGGTTGAAACCGGACCAATCACAACAAACTTTGATACGCTTAAAAGTAAAACTTGGACGTTAAATGATCAATTAGCCGCATTTTCGGGTAATTTCGTCAGTAATAAAGTTCCGTTAGCAAGCATAATTGAGCCTATAATTATTCCTTTGGGGTATGGAAATGCAATTCGTGACGGCCATACACTCGAAGGTAATGATATTACCTTTTCATTATTAAACCAATCATTAGAGTATTTTCAAAAAGCACTATACAATTTTGCTTCACACTATGCGCTCGCTCAAAAAGGATATAGCACTTGGGCGAGTGTTACTAATTATTACTCTAGCTACTTTTCGATCTTCTCCTTATTATCTCTTCAAGGTCGCGCATTAACAAGAATTAAATTAAATGGAGCCGATGACATATTGTGTTTATTACATCCCAGCGACTTCAGAAATCACCGATACATATTGACTACACAAGAAAATAGGAACGCTACTCATAAACTGCCATGGATAAAGTATTATGACATTTACAACCGCTATCCCTGTTTAAAACCTGAATTTAATGTAGTGCAATACAAGCAATTCGTAACTGAGCCGATAGATGAGTCGGAAGAAAGGAATAAAATAAACTATAAACCTTTTGAAGGTTTTCAAGAAGTGATGAGTCTTCCAGAGCTCGTTGCCTTTAAAACGCAATATACAAGTTCGATAGCTACACCTGCTATGGGCGATTCAATGGATAAATATTTACAGGCATTGAGCGCATTAGCAACTGATCCCGATTTGAAATTCTTTGCAAGGTCTGCATTGAGATTAGTATTAATAAGAACCCTTTTTGAAGAGTTAAGTAGTGTAAATGTAGATTTTAGAGATGAACTTCTTATAAGAATTCCAATTTGGCAGAATACTTTATTCGATACTTATAATCCGCCGGCAAATTACTACGAAGGTTTTATTCCAACTTTTGTGAATTAACTAAATTGAAATTATCGACGAAAAATAACAATAAAAAATCTTATAAAGAATTAGTAAGTTTGTTTAAGGCATAGGACCTTACCGATCATTTGAGAGGTCATTCTACGTTATGTTATTCATTAATTTTATCAGTTTAGCTACGGCATACTTTTAAAAGATGGGAACAGAATGCTAAAGGATGATAAAATCGAGCCCAAAGATGTTAGCCACTTTGGGCTTTTTAATATGATAATATTTATCCAATTTTCTATCACCGATGTCAGGGCCTTTAATGGAAGCCATAGCCATCTTCTTACATTGCCGCAATGGCCGTCTCCCACACCCGAGAAAGAATTTGTTAGAGGTTCAGGACAAATTATTGCGCGTTCTAAGAAAGGCTTAAATAATTGGATCGGTGAGAACTTTATATGTAAAATTAAAAGAGGTATCAAGTTAAATGAACCAATTTTGTTTGAGCCATTGAACCTCAAAATTCAAAATATTGGGAAGCACCAATTTTCATCAGAAAAGTTTATCTCAAATAAATATGAATTTGTTTTTGCGACCAGAGGATATGATGGAAAAAAAATAAAGTATGAAACTATTCTCCAATTAATAAGCGAATTGTTCCTTTTGAAATCTGAGGTTAGGGTTTCTTCTAATGAATGGAAAGCAGATCCTTTAAAAAGGTTAAGCATTAATTTAAAGAATTTTCACCTTTTTTATTCGACGAAGAAACTAAAGCTGTTACGAACTGATATTGATAATTTATACAATTGCACTCCGCAAGTCTACATTTATCTAGATGATAATGAAAAGTTTACATCAACACCAAAACTGATTGAGTCAAGTAAAAAAATATGGGCTGCTTGTAAGTTATATACTACTACGTTAAAAATTCAAAATCTACCAATACGGCTTTGGATTCATGAACGTTTCACACAAAGCACGTTGATTACTTTAAATAGATCTTTGAGGATAAGTATTTTACGATTACATACTGAATATGAATGTCTTAAAAACGTATTTTTGGCTATATCTCAAAATAAAATCGCTATTACTCCTTTTTCAGTTGAATCTGACAATCTTCAGGCATATCTAAATACGGCTATCAGCACTATTTTAAGTGATGAGAAAAATGTCGATGATCAAAGTGACAACGATTTTATATTGAGTATAAAAAAAGTGTTTTTTAATTTTCAACCAGGAGAACTGGAAACATTTAAAAATAAAATTTTAGCACTTAAATTTAGACCTCAAATACTCCAAAAAACAATTAATTATATAGATAATTCAATCAAAATTCAAATGGAAGAAAATTACAACGTCAGTCATTCTCAAGTCGGAGCAATAGGAAATAACGCTAAATCCGACAACAATACATTTCAGCAAATTCAATATAATATTCCTGGTGATATAAATTACGATGAATTGCAACAAGGCTTGGCAAAATTAAAGACAGCGATGAAAGGCGAAGCTGAGACATCGGATCAATTCGCCGCAGTGCAAAATATCGCAAAGGCAGAAGAAGAGGCGGTAAAGAAAGATGGGAATGGTGTTATTAAATTCCTAAAAGCCGGGGGGCAATGGGCGATAGATACTGCGACAAAAGTGGGCATTTCAGTTATCACAGAATTGATAAAACATAACATGTGATCTCATTTAACCATTAGTATTTTCAATCGTAAATCACTTATAACTTAGTTAATTGCAGAATTATGTTTGAGCAATAACCAGTTACGACGCTTTCAAGTGGTTTTCGTCAACTTTTTATAATTTGATTTGCCCTGATTATCAAACTATGCATTTTCGTATGATTAAAGGATAACTGAACATTATCAAAGCCTTTGACGGCCAGCAAGAGTGACTGTATTATGTGGTACACATGATTTATAAACACGCCATGGTATTGATAACGCCATCTATAAAACTTGCTTACAGGAATCATAATTTCTGTGTTTTATAAAATGACGAGAGAATATCCAATACCTGGAAAATTCAAATTCATCGCTATTCGCTGCTGCATTATCACCTATTATTAGCCGCTTACTACCCACCATTGTAACCTGACCGTTTCAAAAAATCATTGACGGCATCGACGTTGGCGTAATCCAGCTCGATTATCGCTTTCAGCGCTGCTTTTTTATCGGTCGCCTGGTCATAGTAGGCCTGGCAGATCCGGTAACCGACGAAATAGCCAAGGTCGGGTGCCGCTAATACCGGGTTATTACCGGTGCTCACCCAATTGTCGTTGTTCCGGGTGTACATTTCCTTTTGAAAGGACTGCCATACTTCTTTTTCATGCGCTGTCCCATGGTTCATATAGGGGGTTTTGGCGGGGATGTTCGTCACCAGGCTGGCTACAAAGTCGCATGCCCCTTCCCGGATAGCTGAGGTCAGCACGTTGATCTGCTGGAAATCCGGCCGCTTTTGCTGCGTGTGCATATATTCATGGATGCCCATCCGTACCAGTTCGTCGCCGGTCACCGCCTGGTTGTTCAAAACGACCTCAACCCCGATGAGGGAAAGATTACCGCGAATGGTTCCGCCCTGCTGCCTGATGCCAACGATCAGGAAAGACCGCGCGGGTTTAAAATCAGGGTACATTTTCCGGAAGCGAGCTATCTGGCTTTCCAACTGCCGCACGGCAGTATCGATCAGCGTTTTTTTCAGGTGCAGGTTATCCCAAAAACTTGGATCTGACTTCAGTAAGGCCAGCCATTGCAGGTCCAGGCCGTCTTTATTGCGCATAAAAGCGATCAGCCCCTCGCTCGCCCTGCCGATGTAAAGGCGGTTGACCAACTCCCGTTGCCTGGCGGTATTGCGGGTCACCCGAACACTGTCCCGCATTTGCCAAAAGTGTTCCCAATCGGTTTGAGAGACCTGTTGCGCACGGCAAAGCGCCGGCGTCAGTAAAAATAATACGATCAGCTTTTTCATAGAGATATGTTAATTAAATGTCCGCTCATTCGCTCCTTAGACTTCTGACCGGGTTAGTGATCGCTGCTTTGATCGATTGAAAGCTGATGGTGATGATGGCGACGCCGATCACCAGTAAGCCACCGGAAAGAAATAACCACCAGCTGAGCGCTATACGATAAGGATAGTGTTGCAGCCACCGGCTGGCAGCGATCCACGCGATTGGAACAGATACAGCCAGTGAGATCAAGATCAGTTTTAAAAAATCAACCGACAGCATGGAAACGATCCGGCTGACTGACGCCCCGAGCACCTTGCGCACACCGATCTCTTTGAGACGTTTTTCAACGGCCAGAATGGATAAACCAAACAGGCCGGTACAGGAAATAAAAATAGTCAGTATGGCACTGAAGAGGATGATCTGCTTCCACCTGGCCTCGGTCGCATAGCTTTGTTCATTTTGTTGCTGTTTAAAAGCGTAGATGAAGGGACTCATGGGAAAGAGCCGCTTAAATGTCCTGGCGATACCTTGCAGGCTTGCCGTTTCCGTACCGGGCTTGATCTTTATATACAGCATACCGTAGCCGCCAGCCGCATCCATTGTAAAAAACTGCGGGCCGATCTTCTCGGTTAACGGCCGGTAGTGGTAATTTTTTACTACGCCGGCAACCACATAGGTTTTCCCATCGAACGTTTTGATCTGCTCGCCGATGGGCTGCTTCCAGCCGGCTTCTTTTACGAACGCTTCATTCACCAACGCCGACTGTGCCGCATCCCCGGAATAATCCACAGAAAAATCCCGGCCTGCGATCACCGGTATGTGCAATAGTGTCAAATAGGAAGCATCAATAGTCTCCACGGAAATGTTTACCTGCTGGTCGCCACTTACTTTTACCGTATTATTATTATCGCCGCCATTCTTTGCTGCAACACCAGTGATCGTTGGGTTTTTAAGCAATTCCTCTTTAAAAAAAGCGGCTTCACTGCGGCTCAACGGATACTTGTTTACGGTAATCAAGTTCGTATCATCATAGCCCAGGTTTTGCGTAGTGAGGTAGCTGAATTGTAAATAAATGGTAATCGCGCCGATAATTAAAAAAGACGCCAGCGCAAACTGAAACACGACTAATATTTTCTGCAAATAATTTTTGCCTGCCAGGTTAAAACGGCTGTATAAGGTTGCTACTGGGTCATAGCCGGACAACACCATAGAGGGGTAAAATCCGGCCAGCAAACCCGTGCTCAGAAAAAGCGTGATATAAGAGATGATCATCCTGAAATTCAGCAGGTAGGTAAGCGAAAGCGCCTTATTGGCCAATTGGTTAAATACTGGCAATATTGTCACCACGATAGCCAACGCCAGCATAAAAGCCATCAGACAAAGGATCAGCGACTCACTTAAGAATTGGATACGCAATTGTCCACTGGTGCCACCGATGACCTTTCTTATGCCAATCTCTTTAGCTCGTTTGACAGAGCGCGCCACGGTAAGGTTGACAAAGTTGATGCAGGCGATCAGCAATACAAAAATGGCGATGGCTGAAAGGATATAAGAGAATTCGGGATTGCTTTTGTCGCTCAGGATCTCATTCTCATCTGGCACCAATCTGCCCAGATGGATGTCAGCAAGTGGCTCCAACAGGTAAGCTATGCCGATATTTTTTACGCCATATTTGTTTTTGATCTCGCTAATGGCCCTACCTGCATCAGATTCAAATACGCGGTCCATTTTATTTTGAACGGCTTTAATATCTGCACCGGGCGAGAGCACGACGAACGTGCTGAGGAAAGAATTGAACCAGTTGCCATTATTGCTTTCATCTGTGGCTGAAATATTGAGCGGCAGCAAAACCTCGAATTTTATCGAGGAGTTTTGCGGACAGTTCTGCGCAACGCCGGTTACCACATGAGGTGTAAAGATACTGTCCTGCCTTATGGCAATCGTTTTTCCTACCGCATCCGCAGTACCAAAATATCTTTTGGCCATTCCTTCGCTGATCACTATAGAATTGGGTTCCGTTAAAGCAGTTCGGGCATTGCCGCTAAGCAACGGGAAATTGAATACGGAAAAGAAATTTGTATCGACCAGGCGGATAGCTTGAGACTGAATGTCGGTACCTGTTTTAATATCCGCTTGCGCCGGTTGAAAACGTACAAAACTTTGTATTTCGGGGATGTTCGCAGCAAAACGCGGACCAGGGAAATAACCCGTATAGCTGCCATTTGAAACACTGCCGTCGCCTTTGCTAGTCTGCTTGTCTATGCGGTATATCCTGCTGACATTTCCATGAAAACGGTCATAGCTGACTTCATCCTGCACATACAGCAGGATCAGCATCGCACAGGCAAGTCCAAAACTTAAACCTGCGATATTGATGAATGAGTAGACCTTGTTCTGCAACAGGTATCTGAATGCGGTTTTAAAATAATTCCTGAACATGTAATTGCGGTTTGATTTTTCTTTGGCCCATGCTATCGGGCTTTCTGAAGGCAATATTACAGGGGGCATTGGTGAAGGGGTTGCCAACTTATCAATTGGCAGTTCTTTTTTCAAGCTATTTTTGTATTCTAAAGGGGTTTTGCCGGTCAGTTCTTTAAAAGCGCGGTGAAAAGTCCTTTCTGAGTTGAACCCTGATTCGTAAGCGATACCGACCAGCGTAAGGCGGTCGTTGGCCGGATCGCGCATTTTACGGACGATCTCTCGTACCCTGAATCCATTAATAAAATCGTTAAAATTTTGTTCCAGGCCAAGATTGATGCTCTTGGATAGATCATGGGGATGTATTCCCAATCTAACGGCGAGTGATGTTAATGTTAATTCCGGATCGGCATAGAGCCGGTTTACCGTCACTACCTCTTTTAACCACCTGCCTTTTTCCCTGGCATCTGACCTGTCGACCACGGGTACAGACAATTGAGTACTACCCTCCGGTTTTAATAACACATGCACAACCATTCCCATCAGCACAAATGCTATGGCAAAAGCGAAAAGGTCGTTAAACAGCCAGAGTATGCAGAAAAAGCCTAGCCACACCAAGGCTTTTTTCACTCTTCTGAAAGCGAAGCGTGGCCGGTCCATCAGGACAGGCTGTAGCTGACCATAGAACGCCTGTATTAGCTGATAGGACATGTATAAATAAATCAGCACCGATCCCGGGATCAACCAGGCCGGCATCCAGGCACCCGCAGGCAAGAGCCAAAAATGTAACATATCCTTCCAACTGAAATGCCTGTCTGGGGTGATACGTTGGCGCACATAAAAATATAACAAAGGCCCCAGGGCCGGCGAAAAAAACGAAACCATTCCCCCCGTTTTCAACACAGACACAGTCAAAGCGAAGTTTAAAAATAAGTTTGTTGTATGGCCGTTCTTTTTTGTGAACCCTAAAAGCAGAGCCAGCGTCAACCCGGAAAACAAAGTTGCCAATGAAGCCAAGTCGTAAAATGCGATATGCGAACTATGGTTCTCCAGTTGGTTTAACATTTCAATTGCTGTTTAAGAATAATAAAATACTGGCTATTATTCATGACAAAATTATCACATAAACATTGTGCGCGGATTGTATACCCAAAAATATGATTTGGGTGTACGGTACTAAGCATCAGCCGAAACGGGATAATTTATGGAGCATGATCTTAGATTTATTATACAAGACGCAGGGACACCTTAAATGTGACAAGCTGCCCCACTCAGCTATAAGAGCGGCCGCAGTTTTATTGGCAAAAAACACAAAAGCCAACCAAAAATATTTCATAATGAAAATAAGCCATTTAGGATTATCTTAAATGGATCTGTTGATATTCGCTTTCCTTTTTAAGTATTTGTTGTACAGTTGCCCAACCGGTAAGGAAGCAAAAAGAATTCTTACCATCACGAGTCCAAATAAAAGATGATAAAAATGTGCGTTGAGTGCACCAAATGGCATAAAACAGAGGCCGTCAGGACTATTTCGTGTTCTTGATAGGAATGAAAATCATAATTGTATTTGTTTTTACCGTTGAAATCCTTATTTTAAATGTTACAATTAGAGTTATTTCGCCTCATTGTTATTCGTAGCGCGGGAACACTTTTTTATCGTAAGATACTGACAATCAGATAATATAATGCGGATATTCAGAACCCTCCTTTTTCGCCAATTTTTATAAAACACCGCAAGCCAACGACTTGTGAGGATTTTTTCATTGTCTCTAAAAGACAGGAACCTTGCTTTTTAAAATTTACCCCCTAATTTGCGAAATTAAGCTGTTTTTAAATTTCGGTTCATTGAAAATTATCAAAAACACACCACCTCTCATTGCGTCTTTCGTTGCGTCTTTTTTTCTGGAAAAAGACGCTTTTTTGCCGTAATTAATTGAAAAGGAGATGATGTTATTGTTGGTGTTTTTTTGATAAAAACCATCATATACAAAGAAATCTAATTGATGAAGGAGAGCAGGTTACTGCGAAAAAATTAAAAACATTCTTACAGGCAAGAGAGAAAAAAAGCATTTCATTCTGGAAGCGTTCTCTTAGTTGGTAAATAGGAAATACCATACACGTGTAATAACTATTCATTCCGCAAACTTTGAACCGGATTTGCTGCCGCCGCTTTGATGGTTTGATAACACAATGTTATCATCGCAATGAAAAGCACAAATACAGTTGCAAACAGGAATATCCAAACGTTAAGATGGATTCTGTACGGATAATCCTGCAACCACGTTTGCATGGCCCACCAGGCAGCTGGTGTTGATATAGCTGCAGAAATTACAATCAGAAAGGCAAAATCGGCAGAAAGCTTTCTGACAATACCTTCGACGCTGGCACCTAACACCTTGCGGATTCCGATTTCCTTTTTTCGGTGTTCGGCAGATAATGTTGCCAACCCAAAAAGGCCAATGCAGGATATGAAAATAGTGAGTGCCGCCCCAAAAGTTACTATTTGCTTCCATCTGGCCTCTTTATCATATTGTTCTGCAAGTTCATCTTCTTTGAATTGATATTGATAAGGAATGAACGGGAAATCGGCCTTGAATTCTTTTTGGATGCGGTCTAATGCCTCCGGTTTATAATGGGGATTGATCCGGACAAAAATGTTCCCCCAGGGATAATCAGGGTTCATGCTGTACAGTATAGGTGAGGGTTTTTCCAATAGGGACAAGTAGTGATAATCCCTTACTACGCCGACCACCGTATACTTTTTATGATCATGAAAAAAATCTACTGTCTGCCCTATTGGATCTTTCCATCCGGCTTCTTTGACAAACTGCTCGCTTACCAAAACAGAATTGGCGCTGTCGGCAGCCATATTCCTTGAAAAATTACGGCCCTTAAGCACGGGCACCTGGAATAGAGGCAGGTAATCTTCATCAACTTTCTGCACATCAAAATTGAATACCCTTGATCCGTTTATGTAACCCTCCGTTCCCCATCTTCCGCCCTGGTCGGCGGTGATACCGTAGATATTCGGTGCTTTTGCCAGCTCTGTTTTGAACAGGTTGAATTTATTTTTGTCAATATTAAAAACGCGTATCGATACAACATTGTCCGCATTATATCCCAGGTCGAAATGCATGAGGTAATTGAACTGCGTATAAATGGTAATAGTTGCGATGATCAGAAATGTGGCTAATGTGAATTGCAGAATAACCAGGCCTTTTGATAAATACTTTTTATCCGTCAAATGGGGGCGGTTATAGAGCGTCTGTACGGGTTTAAAGCCGGATAATACCAATGCCGGATAAAAACCAGCCAGCAGACCGCTTAGCAGAAATATCCCGATATAGCCCGATACTAAGCGCCAACTCAGTAAATATGAAAATGCAAGTGCCTTATTGGTGAGTGTATTAAAAAAAGGAAGCGCCAGTTGAACCAAAGCTATTGCGAGCATAAATGCGATAAAGCTTAAGATAAGTGATTCGCCCAGGAATTGTACGATCAGTTGCGTTCGCTGGCCTCCAAATACCTTGCGGATGCCTATCTCTTTGCCCCGCTTGAGCGAGCGGGCCACCGTAAGATTCACGAAGTTCATACAGGCTATGGCCAGGATGAATAATGCTATTGCTATCAGGATATAGGAATATGTCGGTTTACTGGCATCGGATAGTCCATTACCAGCAGGGTAATCAGTACTGGTATGCATCGCTAGAAACGGTTGCAGTTTGTAAGTCATTTTATCCTTTGAGCCGGAAGACTTGAGCTCGCTTTCAGCATCATTCAGGTATAGCTGGTTGATTTTTGTAGACAGTTTTCGAATATCAGAGCCCGGTTTTATAATCAGGAAGGTGTTTTGGAAGAAGTTAAGCCAACCATCACGTACTTTTCTTGATGCCTGGGGCACCAGCATTTTAATTTTAATCGATGAGTTTTGGGGTGACTGCTTTGTCACGGCAGTTACCGTAAACGGCTGAAAAATATTGTGTATTTTTAGTTGAAGTGTTTTTCCTACGGGATCTCCGTGTCCGAAATATTTTTCCGCTGTTTCTTCCGAGAGGATAATTGACTGCGGATCGCTTAACGCATTTTGCTTTTTGCCGTACAGTAAAGGAAATGTAAAAACTGAGAGAAAATTGCTGTCTACAAATAGCGCTGTCTGGTCAAATACCTCATTATCCCGTTTAACCGTAAAATCAGTGCCATATACCCGGACAAAACATTGCACCTCGGGTAACTGGCTTTTGAATACCGGTCCCTGTACGTCGCCTGTGCCTGAAAATTTGTGTAGCTGTCCATCCGGGCTTTTGGCGTCAACCACCAGCTGGTAGATATTCGCAGCTTGTACGTGAAACCTGTCATAACTTACCTCGTCCATGGCATACAGGAAGATCAGCATGCAAGATGCTAATCCTACGCTAAGGCCTGCAATATTGATCACAGCGAACGACTTGTTGCGCCAAAGATTCCTGATTGCCGTTATAAAATAATTTCTGATCATAGATAGCTCATTTAATTTGTTGGACTGTTTTCAAATATTGTGAACGAAATTAGAAGAAGTACAAATGATTGACGTCCCAACTTATGAATTGGCACCCATTTGCCGCCTGTAAGCGAACAGTGCGCCGTCCGCTTTCATTACAAGGATGGTCTTTACCTTTTCCAGTAGTTTGATTACCAGATAAATGCTAAATTGGAACAATCATTGACAAACGATTTCCTGTTGAAAACACAACTATTTCATATCAGCTTATATGACCTGGCTTCATTGGGAACACTGTTCGCAGGAATTGCTGTTGCGCTGCTATTAGGGTTGGCTGAAAAGCCTGCGAAAAAGGCCAACTTATATTTGAGTCTGGCCCTGGTGGTTACGACAATATATACCGGGGGAATGACCTCATTTTTATTACCGGCAATGGGCCCGTTGTTATTTTTCTATGTAAGGCAGCTTATCCGGCCAGAACAACGGTTCGTTCTGAACGATATGTTATTACTCTGCCCCTTATTGATATCATACTGGATGCCGGTCTGGGCGATCTTGGTTTCAATCATCATTTATCTATACCTGGCGCATCGGCTGATTCAGAATTTTTATGATAAGCTTCAGCCTGTGCTGATGGACAGGCCGCGTTTTGCCTTTCGGCGACTTAACCGCACCTTGCTGTTGCTTGGTTTGCTTTGCCTGTTGTCCTGCTTCATTAACAGCCTGCTTTTTGCAATCGCTTTCCTGTTAATGATAATGGCGTCTGAACGGTTGATTCAACCGGATCATGATGTGGAGCTGATTAGGGCAAACAATGAAAACATCGATGCCAGGGAAAAAGGGCGATGGCTAAAGGAAACGGTTGCGGCAGGCCGTTTTTATACCGATCCCGATCTCGCACTGGCTACGCTTGCTGTGCAACTGGGGATTCACCCGCATGAGCTTTCGAAAATCATGAATTTGGGATTGAAGAAGAACTTCAGTGATTTTATCAACGAGTTCCGTGTCCGCGAAACCATCCGTAAAATGCGTGACCCGGCATACGATCACCTTAACTTATTGGGCATTGCCTACGAATCCGGTTTTAATTCCAAGACGACCTTTAACCGTGTTTTCAGGGAGATCACCGGCAAGACACCTTTAGAATATAAAAAAGAAGTACCAATTCATAAGTTGGCACTTCGCCCTGCTGTACAAGCTGCAATATTGCGTCAGGAAACCCAAAAACGCAATTTTATGATCAGGAATTATTTAAAGATCGCTTACCGCCAGTTGCTCAAGCAAAGAATGTATGCCGTGGTAAAGATCGGCGGCTTTGCCCTGGGCATCGCTGCTTGTTTACTCATTGGCCTGTATATACATTACGAAATGACCTTTGACCGTTTTTACCCGGGTGCTGATCGTATTTTCCGGGTGGTTGGCGATGGCGAGATGAGCCGTGGCCTGGCCTGGCCGGCACCCTTGTCAAAAGCGATACAGCAAGATTTTCCAGAGGTGGAATATGCCGGTCGCATGAGACTCCTTAACTCCTACCTGGGCCATGCACAAATACGCCGGGCCGATCAGCGGCAGAATACTTACGAGCAGGGTATCATTTATATTGATCAGTCGTTTTTCAGCGCCTTTGAGCTGCCCATGGTGTATGGTGATGGTGCTACTGCTTTAAAAGAGCCGCAAACCCTGGTGATCTCTAAAGCTATGGCCGATAAATACTATCCAGGCCAAAGCCCGTTGGGTAAGGTCATGTATATAGATAATGACCAGTCGCATCCTTACCGAATCGGTGGGGTGATGGCTGATATTCCTGCGAACTCGCATTTATACCCCTTCCATTTTTTCATCACCCTCTCCGGGATGGAATTTGGGGCCGGCGAGCAAAACAGCTGGCGTTGGTATAACTATATTCAGTACGTTAAACTGAAAGCCGGGACGAACGTGGCCGGATTTGAAAAAAAACTGAATACCGGCCTGCGCAAAAACTACCTGATGCCTGAAGCACGCAAAGGGGGCGCGCAAGACCCCAAGGCCGAAGCGGATAAGTTCCATATTTACCTGCAGCCGGTGCCCGATATTAATCTGTATTCTTACAATTTTTCAGACAGGTTAACCAATGGCGATATCCGTTTCGTCTGGCTATTCGGCGCTATCGCGCTGTTTATCCTGGTCATTGCCTGCATCAACTTTATCAATCTTTCTACGGCCAAATCGGCTAGTCGTGCTAAAGAGGTCGGCCTGCGCAAAGTGGTAGGTTCGCATCGCGGCAGCCTGATCGCCCAGTTCCTGACGGAATCACTGATCTACAGTTTCATTTCTTTCCTGCTGGGTATTATGATTGCCTGGCTGTTCCTGCCATATTTCAATAACATCGCTGCAAGATCGCTGGTCATGCCATGGCTGGAATGGTGGTTCGTGCCGGTCATCTTGCTTTCTGTTCTCGTAGTTGGTACGCTTGCCGGTTTGTACCCTGCTTTTTATCTTTCCGGTTTCCGGCCGGGACAAGTATTAAAGGGCACCATCAGCACCGGCAGCAAGAACCTGACTTTACGCAATGGGCTCGTTGTTTTCCAGTTCGCCGCCTCTATCATCCTGATGATCAGCACGGTGGTGATCTATAACCAAATGCATTTTATACTCAACCGTAAGGTGGGTTTTGATAAAGACCAGGTCATGGTCATCCAAAGCACGAATACGCTGGGCGATCAAAATATTAAGAATTTTAAGAGCGAATTGACTAAGATAGCTGCTGTCAAAAGCGCTTCCATCAGTGATTACCTGCCGATAAACGGCACCTCGCGTAATGGTAATGCTTTTTTTAAAGAAGGCCGTGAAAAACTTGATCCCCCCGTTTCGGGCCAGATCTGGCAGGTGGATGATACCTATCTCGGTACCTTAGGCATCAAGTTGCTCGATGGCCGGAATTTCTCTGAAGCTATGGCTGATGATACGGCAGGAAGATCGATGATCATCAATCAAAGTATGGTCAGGAAACTGGGTTTGAAACATCCGCTTGGCGCACGGATCAGCGACAACGGCATATTTACGGTCATTGGGGTGATGCGGGATTTTAATTATGAATCGATGCGGGATGAGATCGGGCCTGTGGCGCTTCACTATGGCCTGAGTACATCCATGATGACCGTTAAACTGCAAGGCGGCGACCTGCAGCATACGATTAGCAGTGTGACGGATGTTTGGAAAAAATACTCGCCCGATCAACCCATACGTTACACCTTTCTCGATGATGACTTTGCAAAAATGTATGCAGACGTGACCCGTACGGGTGAAATATTTACCAGCTTTGCAGCATTGGCTATTATTATTGCCTGCCTGGGTCTGTTCGCGCTTTCTGCTTTCTTAGCCGAGCAGCGCAGCAAAGAAATAGGCATCCGTAAGGTTTTAGGCGCCAGCGTACAGGGCATCACCACCTTATTATCGTTGGATTTCATTAAATTGGTTGTGGTAGCCATTTTAATTGCATCTCCCATTGCCTGGTGGGCCATGCACCAATGGCTACAGGATTTTGCCTACAGGATTACAATTAGTTGGTGGATGTTTGCACTGGCGGGGGTGGGTGCCATTTTGATTGCTCTGCTCACGGTCAGCTCACAATCCATCAAAGCTGCGCTGGCGAACCCTGTAAAGAGTCTTAGAAGCGAATAATGACTTTTAATACGCCGATTTCTGCTATGTCATCGTCGTACTTTAACTGAGTGAGTTAGTCTCGTCCAAGCAAAGATTCAAAAAGCATTTTATTTTTTCGCAACTTCTGCTTCAAGTATAGTTCCCATTAGTTACGTAAAACGCAGTTTTGAAGCAAAGCTGGCAGATAACTTATATACTGGTACATGCTGGAACATTTTTAGCTGAAAACGGAAATGAGATTTTAGCGTACACAGATACGTATTACGCATACTGTAACGAATTTTTTTTAAATACGTCTATTAGCTGTAAACCCATCCCATTGTTAACATGGTCGAGATCTTCGATAATATTAGAAAAACATACAACTTTGCATCACCATCTGGCGAACTTTACGAACATATAGAGTTTTACGGGGAGACTTGCGTTGATAAAACTAGCCTGTTTCTGAGGGGCCAGCACTATACGATCAAAATGTTTCCAAGCTGGACACCAACCATTTATCTGAATCTCGGAGCGCCATATCGTATGATCGTCGATGATAGACTCCATTTGATCGAAAAAGATCGCGATGTACTCATTTTGCGTGACTCCGTTGTCGAACGCTTGAATCAACCGGATGATCACATTTTCATCGTTAAATTCAATCCCGGTGGCCTAGAAGCGGTCCTGGGCATTAGTCAGTTGGCACTCCTGAATAAGGTAGTTGATCTACGATCTATACTGCCGCACTGTCTCATCAGCGAATTGAGGTCTGCAGAAAGCTTTTCGTGCCGGTGCAGGCTTATTGATGCTTATTTATTAAATAGTTATCGTCCAAAATATCAGCAAGATCATTACTTCAAATTAGTACAAGATGTTATAGATGTCTATGTCGATAGCGGCATGCAGCTCAATAATGCGGCGCTATCAGACAAATTTTTTACAACGTCCAAAACGGTGAACCGGTATTTTAGGAAAGTTATCGGGATCACGCCAAAAAAGTATTTTTCAACGCTCCGCGCACGTACCGCGCTGACAAGTTATATGACCCAAGGAAGCCATTTCAATCCTTATGCATTTGGTTATTTTGACCACAGTCATTTTTACAGGGATGTTGCCCACTTCACTGGTCAAAGCATCCGTCGGCACGATCTTTAAGTTGTCCGTTTTTTCCTATTTCGGCACCATTGCTTTGTTTTAATTTGTATCATGATGAAGATTAAACTACTTTCAGTGATACTCTTGCTTAAAATCATAGCAATTCATTCATCCGCCCATGCCCAGCATTCCAAGACTTCTATCGAGTGGAAAAAGTTTGCCCCCGCGGACCCTCGCCTGATCGTTAAATCCGGCTATCTTATCGTTTCCGAAAATCGGCTAAAGCCCAATGGGACTAAAGTAAAAATACCGTTTATCTTTATTCGTCGACCAGAGCAGGACGCGCGAAAAAACATATCGCTTTACTCAGTTGGAGGCCCCGGGTACAGTACAACGAGCGGCATTGACAGCATAGGTTATGAATTTGGCTATTTGAAATTCGGCGGCACCATTATGTTCAGCCAGCGCGGCACTAAAGATGCTATACCGTCACTGGCTTGCCCGGAGATTGACGAAGCCGTAAGGCAGAGTTATCGCTCGGGTAAAGATCGGAATGAGCTCCTTAATAATGCCGTCCGGGCAGCAAAGGAAAGATTAATCCGGTCAGGCATCGACTTGTCAGCTTATAACACATTGGCCTGTGCGGAAGATATCAACGATTTGCGACTGGCATTGGGGCTTGATTCCCTAAACCTGATCGGACTATCTTACAGTGGAGGCCTGATGATGACCGTCGCCAAGTTACATCCTGAGGCTGTACGGACACTCATTCTGAGATCCCCGCTTCCCAGCTTCGTTAATTACGAAGAAGATGCCTTAACAAATTTTAATGAAGCCTTAGAACAGATTTTCATAAATTGTAAAGCTGATTCCACTGGTAGCGAATATGGTGATCTGAAAAATAAGTTTCAGCGATATTTTACAAGGATAAGCGGAGAGAAGTTTAGCATGAAATATTTGGAAAAGGGAACAAAGGACAGTTTGACGGTCACCTATGATAAGAGTGATCTGTTGGATATAATCAACAGCAGGTTGAGCGACGGCGAGGTCAGTGGCACTCCAAAGGTCATCATAGATATGATCGGTGGTAAACACCAACCTTACATCAGCGCATTGCTTGACGGCTATTTTAAAGGCAACAGCTCCATATCACGCGGTATGCGATACTCGGTGTTTTGTTCTGAACAGGTTCAGTTCACCGATTACGCAAAACAAAAAAAACAGAATGAGGTACTTCCATGGTTAAATGGCTACAGATACAACGATGTAAACCCAACCGTCTGTAATTGCTGGAAGGTTGCAATTGAACCAGCCGCGGCTAAAATGGCTTTATACAGTTCTGTGCCGACCATTATTGTCGGAGGTGATACAGACCCCGGCTGCAGTATTTTCTATAACAGGTTAATTAAAAGAACGCTGCCTAACAGCCAGTTGCTGATCCGGCATAATGAAGGCCATGGAAGCGGGTTCAAGGTAGACGGTATCGATTACCTGGAGTTGTTTTTGGCTCATCCTTACCAAAAACTCGTAGCTCAATCTAAAGATCTTAAAATTGAGTGACCATTTGTGAACCAGGAATTCGCCTTTTCACAAATAATGCACTGAGGAGACAACGTAGGAAAAACATCGAATTAGAATAAAAACGCATTGACGTTTTTAGGATGTAACGCAGTATTTCCTTTTAATCGTAGCCCCAAACACCGGATCAAAGGTCGGTTCTTCTTGCAATCTGCTGAATACCCAGGATCAGTTGGTTCATGTTTATCCGGTTGTTCACCAGGATTACGCAGCCACTGCCTAATTCAGGAAAGGCTGAAAGATTAGCAGCAAAGCCCATCGTGCTGCCATTGTGCTGAATGTCCCTGTAACCTTTGCGGGCTGCCACGCCCCAACCAAGTCCTATCACATTTGCGGTTGGCTGATGGCTAAGCTTGACCGCCGCATCATTTTCGGCGATCTGTTGCGTCAGGTAAGTAATCATATCGTTAAGACTGGAATGGATAAAGCCGGCAGGGCTGAACATCCCTTCCTGTATGTAAATATTTGACCGGGCATTGTCGCTATAAGGTACTGCTATTCCTGCTTCAATGCCGGAGTAAGCGCTTACCAGGTGTCAGGCATTCCGAAGGGCCGGGTAACATATTGTTTTAATAGTCCCGCAAACGATTTACCACAGACCTTTTCCAGCAGGTGCCCCAGGAGGACATAGCCCCAATTGGAATACCGGAAGTGATACCCAGGTACCGTATCCAGTTTGACTTGATGGAGCGCTGCATAAAAATGTGCAGCATCAGTGAACGATTAATATTACGATTTTTGACTCAATCGCCGTAGAGACAAAGACTCGGCTCTTGTTCATACTAACCTGAACGATAGTTGAACCATTTTGTAAGATAGGACACAGTAACTTCGTTAACTTTCAAAGTAACATAGGCATGTAATCCAATAATAGATAACTGAACATTATCGTGCATCAAGTCAATTTGGTTTTTAATGAAAGAAGTCATTTTCGAATCTCCTACTTTATAGGAAATCGGCTAACGGAAATAACATAAAAAGGCAATCCGAAAATGATCCGGGTAAATTCAGGTACCAGACATTTAATGCAAATAGAATAATCGCCCTTTTTTAGGGTCTAGATTGTATTGATCGGATCGGCGCAAGACAAAAACAATTGACGCCTGTATTTGATATCTTTGCCGAATGACTAACGAAGAGTTGATCGCTTATTTTAAAGATCGAGAATTGCCTCAAATTTTAAGGATTAACCGCGCGATAACACAACATGAGGTAGCCGAAGCAGTGCAGCGGAATATCGAACTTTTACAGCATAACCCGAATGACAGCCGTGCTAAACACCGGCTGATGCAAATAATGGACGCACTGGAAAATCCCTACGACGGCCCTGGCATTCCGTCGTTATAACTGACAAAATTAAACCCCTTCGTAAGATTCGCGGAGGTACATAAATATTCGCGGTTTAAGTTCGTCAAGGCTGGTCAGCCGGATATGGTTCTCATACTTCTTGCCAGCGGCCACGCTTTTAATCACGGGCTTTTCTTTATGCTGCACTTTAGAATAGAATTTAAGGTCGAGCCACTTCTTCATCGGCCGGATCACCAGAAAACCGGTACGACGGTAAAATACAATGCAATTAGGTGTCGTACTGATGAGTACTTTCGGCCAGTCAGCAACTTCCGCCAGTATCTTGTCAAAAACCAGTAGGAGTTCTTCAGAGCGGCCTTCAAAAAGGCTATCCAGGCTGACCCGCTTACAATAATGCCGGAAGTCTTTCCAGGGCAGTTCGCGTTCGCATTTGGGACAGGTCCAGCTCATCATACTAATTTTTAAAAGAACAGGCCGAAGGGCGCTGTGTTTTAATCCTCAAAAAACTTGTTGGAATGGTATTTGTTAATTTACTAAAAACAACTAAAAACATCTACTATGAGCACCAGAGGAAGTAAAGTGGAACGGAACTCAGTATCGAACCAGCCACATGAGATCAAGTATGAAGCGCGTAAAGAAGGAACCAGCCAGCAGGCGATCAAAGACGCTAAGAAATCAGCCGGTAACCAGCGAAGCGCGATAGAAAAGAAAGTTAAATAAGCGAAGCCCCGAAAGGGGCTTTCGCATCAGCATGAATACCGATGAGCAGTGCATTTGTCAAAGAAACAGAATCCGAGCAGCTAAAAGATGTGATGCCAAATATGGCCTCGCTGTTATTTTTTCTGAAAAGGGAGAATGGCGGAACGATACGCGAACTCCATAGGCGCTTCAGCGAAAAGCATCAAAAGGAAGTCCATGAAATGAGCGACGGCCTCGGTTATATGCTCAATGAGGCTAACCAGTGGCAAGTCGTACTTGATTAAGCATGGAGGAACTGGAACAATACAAAGCCAAGCGGAATTTTAAAAAGACCGCTGAACCGGCTGGCGGCAAACCCGGCACGGACAAGCTGTTGTTTGTCGTCCAGAAACATCATGCTTCGCACCTGCATTATGATTTTCGCTTAGAGGTTAAAGGCGTACTCAAAAGCTGGGCCGTACCACGCGGTCCATCCATGGACCCCGAAGAACGGCGGCTGGCCATGCCCGTCGAGGATCATCCCTATGACTACAAGGATTTTGAAGGCATTATTCCCAAAGGGCAGTACGGCGGCGGCACCGTAATCGTCTGGGATGAGGGCTGGTATGAACCGGCCACCGACGAAAAGCTCCAAGACAAAGCCGCCAAAGAGCATTGGATGATGTCCAATTACTATAAGAATGCGCTGAAGATCACCCTGCATGGCCACAAGCTGAAAGGCGATTTTATCCTCATTAAATTCAAAGAAGATAAATACGATGGCGGCTGGCGGCTGATCAAAACGGATGACCAATACGCGACAAAAGATGATATTCTATTAAAAGACAAATCGGTAATTTCCAAACTGACCATTGAACAGATGGCAGAAAAGCAAGGCGTGAATATTTGGAATAGCAACCGTGAACCGGCAAAAGAAAAAACAACCGAAGTCAGCATCGATGACCTGAAAAAACAAGGTATTAAAAAAGCTATCCCTAAATCGGTGAAACCGATGCTCTGCACACTAACCAAAGACGTAGTGACGGATGAAGACTACCTGTACGAAGTCAAATGGGACGGCTACCGCATTATATCCTACATTGAAGATCGAAAAGTCCGCATGGATTCCCGCAGCGCGCTGGATTATACGAAGAAATACCCGCCGGTGGCCAAAGCATTAAAGGAACTGGGCCATGATGCTGTGCTTGATGGTGAAGTAGTGATTTTCAATGCGGAAGGTAAGCCTGATTTCGACGCGCTACAAACATTTAACGGTCACGATACACCGATAAATTATTGCGTGTTCGATCTGCTTTGGCTGGATGGCTACAGCCTGATGAATTTACCGCTGACTGGCCGCAAAGCGATCCTAAAAGAGTTAGTAGCGGGTAACGAAGTCCTGCGCTTCAGCGAATCGTTCGATGACGGCCAGGCGCTATACCAGCAGGCGCTCGACCTCGACCTGGAAGGGATTGTCGCCAAACGCAAAGACAGCAGTTATATCCCCAACGCGCGCGACAACAACTGGCTCAAAACACCCACCCGCAAACGGCAGGAATTTGTGATCGGCGGCTGGGCCGAATCCGATAAGGTGCGCTCTTTCAAATCCCTGCTATTCGGCGCCTATAACAGCCGGGGCGAATTCGAGTGGATCGGCCGTTCGGGCGGCGGCTATAAGCAAAAAGACATGCCGGGTATCCTGGCCAAACTCCAGAACCTCGAAATTAACAAAAGTCCTTTCATCAACAAAGTGCTGGATACCAAAGGTGCCAAGACCCACTGGGTCAAACCCGAGCTGGTGGCCAACTTTGAATTTGCCACCTGGACTAAGACCGGCCGGATACGCAAGCCGGCAACCTTTTTGGGTTGGCGGCTGGACAAAAAAGCGCAGCAGGTGGTGCGTGAAGTGCCTTTGAGTGACGCGCAGGAAGAACAGATCAAGGAAGAGCCAAAACCGGTTGTTACCGACGCAGACAGCAACTGGCCCAAGATCGAAAGCAAAAAGATCAACTCCGAACGCGAGTTTGATTTTGCCGGCCAGACCGTCACCATGAATAATATCGAGCAGGAGCTCTGGCGCGGCATCACTAAGGCGCGACTCATTACTTATTACTACCAGATTCGTCCCTATATCCTGCCGCACCTTAAAGACCGTCCTCTATCCCTGCACATTAAGCAGGACGGCGCTAATGCGCCTGGTTTTTATATCAAAAACATGGAAGGCAGGCAGCCGGAATACCTCGATATATTTTCGGATCAGCGCCGTCACAAAAAGAAAGGAAAACGTGACCAGATCGATTATGCGGTCTGCAATAATGAGGCTGCATTGTTGTACCTGATAAACCTCGGTAATATCGACCTGAATCCCTGGAGTTCGCGCGTCAGCAGCCCCCAGGAACCGGATTTCATCAGCATCGACCTGGACCCTTCGGATGAAGACTTCGGAAAAGCGATCAAAACAGCTCAAGCGGCCAAATCAGTTTTTGACACTCTCAAACTGACATCGTTTGTAAAAACCTCTGGTAAAACCGGCATCCATCTTTTCATTCCTTGCCAGGGCTTTGATTTTCCGAAAGCAAGGACATTAGCCGAAAAGATCTGCGACCTGGTTTGCCGGCAAGTATGCGATATAGCCACTACTGAAGTGAGCGTCGAGCATCGCGGCAATAAACTGTTTGTCGACCCCAGCCAAAACGATTATGCCGATACGCTGGCGGCGGCTTATTCGGTGCGCCCCTATAAACACCCGACAGTTTCTACGCCACTGGAATGGAAAGAAGTCAAACAAAAATTGGACCCCGCCAAGTTTACCATGGATACTCTGCCCGACCGGTTGGAAAAGAAAGGCGACCTTTGGCAGGACCTGCGCGCTTCAAAGGTCAGTCAGGCCAATACGAAAGCCTTATTGAAGTTGTAATTATGAGACCGGTTTTTACTATCTTCATTAAAGATTTCGTTTAACCCATGTAATATCTAAAATGGAGGAATATGTTGTTGAAAAGAATCGGGCTTGTATTTTTACTATTAGTAGCGCTTGGCCCGCGCGTCGTTGCACAAACCGAAACTCCGCTTTGGAAAACGCAGCCCGTTCCACCGCCCCTGCCTAAAGCGGATAAAAGTGGTTTCGCTCCGGTTAACCAGATCAATTTGTATTACGCCGTCTTCAATCAAAATGGAAAAGATCCCGTGATTTTGCTGCACGGCGGGTTTGTTAGTTCGGACGAATGGGGCTTTGAGGTACCGCTGTTGTCCAAAACGCATCAGGTGATCGTGGTAGACAGCCGCGGACATGGACGAAGCACACTGGGGTCTGCGCCGCTGAGTTATCAGCTGCTGTCCTCGGACGTGCTGGCACTCATGGATTACCTCAACATAAAGAAGGCATCCATCGTCGGTTGGAGCGACGGGGGCATCATTGGGATGATCCTCTCCGCCAAATACCCGCCACGCATTGATAAGCTTTTCACTTTTGGGGCAAACTATAACTTAGCCGGTTACAAAAATGAAGCGGGTGACCCCGAAGCGGGCAAGCGCTTTATGGCAAACGCCGAAGCCAATTACAGAAAGGTTTCGGCAACCCCCGACAGCTTCGCCCAGTTGAAAACAGCGCTTGGCAAAATGTATAGTTCCGAGCCGAACCTGAATCCGGCGGAGCTGAAAACAATCAAGGCTCCTACAGTTATCGCCTGCGGCCAGTATGAACAATTTATCAAAGCGGAGCATTTCAGGGAGCTGGCCGCCTTGATCCCGGCCGCCAAATTGGTCGTTATCCCGAATGTAAGCCATGGCGGGCCATTACAGGACCCGATCAGTTTTCACGAAGCCGTGGCAGGTTTACTCGATACCGCTAAATAATGTTCCCTCAGCTGCTGTAGCAATTTGTTGAAACTAAGCGGTCTGCTTTCTTGTTGCCATAAACAATGAAGATCGCGACTTATAATATCAATAGCATCAATCGCCGCCTGGAAAACCTGCTTCGCTGGTTGCAAGAGGCAAAGCCTGATATCGTTTGCCTCCAGGAATTGAAATGCGAACAGCACAAATTCCCCGAAAGGCAACTGAAAGAAGCTGGTTACAACGCGATCTGGCAGGGCCAGAAAAGTTGGAACGGTGTCGCGATCCTATCCAAAACGGAAATAAAGGAACTGCATGATGACCTTCCTGGCGAAGATGAGGAATTCACGCACAGCCGTTATATCGAAGCTTTCACCAATGGCCTGGTGATCGGCTGCATCTACCTGCCCAACGGCAATCCCTGGCCAGGCCCGAAATTCGACTACAAACTTCGCTGGTTCCAAAGGCTCGCTGATCATGCCAAAGACTTGGTGAACCGCGAACTACCGGTAATTCTGGTCGGCGATTACAACGTCATGCCCACCGAACTCGATACCTACAAACCCGAGAAGTACGTCAACAACGCCCTCTTCCGGCCCGAAACCCGCGAGGCTTACCGGCATCTGGTAGACCAGGGCTGGACCGATGCGATACGTACTTTACACCCCAACGAGCGTATCTATACGTTCTGGGATTACCTGCGCCAGGCTTATGAAAGGAACGCCGGCTTACGGCTCGACCATTTCCTGTTGAATAAAGCCATCGCACCGAAATTAATAAAGGCAGGGGTCGACAAGCTGGTTCGCGGCTGGGAAGACAGCAGCGATCACGCGCCCGTCTGGATTGAACTGGCCGGCAAGGCCGCTAAACCAACAAAGACTATGAAAAAAGAAAAGCCAGAAAAACCGGCCAAAAGTTTCCTCGATGAAAGTAAAGACAGCCAGACCGTCCAGGTGGATGGCTGCCCCTTAACTTTTAACCACCTATCCAAGGTTTACTGGCCGCAAGAAGGCATCACCAAGCGCGATATGTTCAACTACTATGACCAGGTCGCCGAATATATGGTGCCCTACCTGAAAGACCGGCCGATGTCGCTGCACCGTTTTCCCGACGGCATCAACGGCCTCGCCTTTTACCAGAAGGATGTTAAGGATAAAGCGCCCGATTGCATGAGTACTATGCCCCATACCACCAGTGACGGTGTCGAAAAAGAATACCTGGTTGCCAAAAACAAAGCCAGCCTGCTTTGGATGGCCTCGCTCGGTTGTATAGAGATCAATCCCTGGTTCAGCCGCGTCGGGTCACCGGATAACCCCGATTTCTGCGTCATCGACCTCGACCCGGATAAACAGCATTTTGACCAGGTCATTGAAGCTGCGCAAAAAGTAAGAGAAGTCCTCCACGCTATCGACGTGCCCTGCTATCCCAAAACCTCCGGTTCAACCGGCATGCACATCTATATCCCGCTGGGCGCCAAATACACCTACGACCAATCTCAAATGTTCGCCAAGATCATTGTCACTTTGGTGCACAAGCAGATCCCCGAATTCACTAGCCTGGAACGCATGGTCAAAAACCGGGGTGGCAAGATGTACCTCGACTTTTTACAGAACCGGCCGGATGCTACGATCGCAGGTGTTTACTCATTAAGGCCGAAACCGGGCGCGACCGTGTCTATGCCGCTGAACTGGGATGAAGTCAAACCTGGCCTGACCATGTGCGATTTTACTATCCATAACGCCATAGGCCGCCTGAAAGAAACCGGCGACTTGTTCCACGGCGTTTTAGGCGAAGGGATCGACCTGGTGAAAACGATCCAAAAAGCACAAAGCGTATTTTAAGTATTCTTAGAAGTTCCAAATCTGTTTAATTATTCCTGCAAGTTTTAAGGCATTTTCTTCGCGCTAAGAGATCCCCTCAGAGAGCACTATGCCTCCTCCGGCGAAGACCGTCCTCGGCAAAAGCCAATGGCTGCGCGTTCCAGTTCATGGTCTTGGTCAGGCCGCCTTTGCGGGCCGCCGCTTATTACATTATATGATTGGGCGAACACCCATATGCCATAGATCAAAGGTCTCACGGGGAAAGTTCACTGCTTATAACGAAGTCATCTGATAACCATATTTGACGGTTTTTCTACTAAAAGAAGACTCTTTTAAATAGCTTTGTTAAAAGCTTAATATGGTTCAACCCTTTGTACAATACTTGCGAGAAAAGGGCGGGCTTACGCCCGCCGAATTGGATGCTGTAGCAAGCGTTTCCACTTTTAAAAAGATCCGGAAAAATCAATACCTATTGGAAGAGGGACAAATCAGCGATTTTATAGGCTTTGTGGTTAAAGGCAGTTTCCGCCTTTTTCGGGTGGGAGAAGATGGACAGGAACACATCATGCGGTTTGCCATTGAAAATTGGTGGATAGCTGATTTCGCCAGCTTCATGAACGGGCAGCCATCGAAGTGTTATATTGAGGCGTTGGAGAACAGTGAGTTGGTGATCATCACTAAAGATCACTGGAATGGCTTATTGGAAACAATGCCCAACTTTAAACACATGATCGACATGCTCACCGCCAGGAATTTCGAAGCACATCAAAACAGAATCTACAGCAATATTAGTGAGTCTGCAGAAATAAGGTACGAAAATTTTGTCAGTAAGTTTCCAACCATTTACAACCGCATACCCTTGTACATGATAGCCTCCTTCCTGGGCCTTACCCGGGAAACGCTCAGCCGTATCCGCAAACAAGCGGTTAAAAAGAGCAGTACCGATCTTTAACAGGCTCTTCCTCCAACTCTTCCATCTTTAAGACATCGCCAGGCTAAAGCAATAGCAGCAGCTGGGTTCCTCTTTATTTATTGACATTTATCACGCTGCTTTTGTAACAATTGTCCTCACGCCAAGGGTATGAATTGGCTTAATTTTGTGCTTAACAAAAATTAGTCAATATGAAGTTAGAAAATAAAACAGCCATAGTAACTGGGGCATCAAAGGGTATCGGTGCAGCAATTGCTAAGGGCTTGGCCGCCGAGGGGGCAAAGGTAGTGGTAAACTATATGCACAGCGAAACAGGGGCGAACCAAGTAGTAGCAGAAATAGCAGCTAACGGCGGCACAGCGCTGGCTCTGCAGGCCGATGTTTCAAATGAGGCGGATATCATGCGTTTGTTTGATGAAACTGCTAAAGCCTTTGGCTCACTGGATATTTTGGTTAACAATGCGGGTATCTATAATTATGAACCCATTGAAGAAATATCTGTAGCCACCGTTCATGAACAATTCAATATTAACGTTTTAGGGCCACTGTTAACCATACGGGAAGCCGTTAAATTGTTTGGCAGGAAGGGTGGCAATATCATCAATATCAGTTCGGCAGCATCAAATCTTGCAATGGCTACAGGTTCTGTATACTCAGCTACTAAGGCTGCCTTGGATACCATCACCGTCGCGTTATCAAAAGAATTCTCCGGCAGGAATATCCGGATAAATTCAGTGCTTCCAGGTTCTGTTGAAACCGAAGGCACCCACAGAACCGGCGTAATGGGCAGCGATTTCGAAAAGACACTGATCGCAAACACCCCTTTAGGCCGAATTGGCCAGCCTGATGATATAGCTAAGGTGGTTACCTTTTTAGCGTCCGCAGATGCTGCGTGGGTTACCGGAGAGAAGATAGCCGTATCCGGCGGCATTTATGGATTTTAAATTTTAAACAATAAGAAAATGGAAAAGAATAATTATAACGGTGCACTGCAGCAACCAATTGGTTCAGGCTTTAACGCAGATTCAACCTCTGGCGAAGTTATTAAAGGTGCAAACCTGCACGGTAAAATTGCCATCGTTACGGGTGGCAACACGGGTATAGGGCTGGAAACTGTAAAAGCTTTATCGAAAGCCGGCGCAACAGTTATTGTTCCCGCAAGGGATGTAGAAAAGGCAAAGCAAAATTTGAAGGATATTGCCAATGTTGAAATAGAAGAGCTGGATCTTATCAAGCCAGCATCCATTGACGCCTTTGCGCAAAAGTTCATCGCCTCAGGCAGGGCGCTGCACCTGCTGATCAACAATGCCGGTATCATGTTTGTCCCACTGCGTCGTGATGCAGATGGAAACGAATCGCAGTTAGCAACCAACTACCTTGCTGTTTTCCGGCTTACGGCAGGGCTTTGGGATGCATTAACAAAAGCAGATAACGCAAGGGTAATTAACGTTTCTTCACTTGCTCATCATTATTCCCAATTCAATTTTGATGACCCCAACTATAAGCATCGCGAATACGATACCCTGCAAGCTTATGGCCAGTCTAAAACAGCATTAAACCTGTTTTCCCTTGAACTGAATGAGCGCGCCAGAGGTACCGGTGTTAAAGTCTATTCTTTGCATCCCGGGGCGATCTGGGGTACTGAACTAACCAGGGAAGCACCTAAAGCCATATTACAGCAATTTGGCTTTGTTGACGAAAATGGCGACGTAGTTCAGGCTGTGGTAGAAGCTATGAAGTCAGTACCACAGGGTGCTGCAACAACGATATGGGCAGCTACCACGCCACAACTGGAGGATTTGGGCGGCGTCTATCTCGAGGATGTAGAGGTTGCGTCGATAAATACTGATCCAGCAGAGTTTTCCGGGGTAAAAGCTTATTCCTTTGATAAGGCTAGCGCCAGCAAATTGTGGTTGTTAAGCGAAGAGCTGACAGGTATTAAATTTAATGGTTTGTAATTGCAGCTACTTGTCAGCTGATCTCAAAAGCCTGCTTACCATAAGCAGGCTTTTACTTTCGCCCGCAAGGATATAAAGATTTGAAATTAGATATTAAGACTGTTGATGGTGTATGGGCGGGGCTGGAAAACTGCTTGTCGATACTACCCGCGGCTGTTCACTCAAATATACCTGCCCGGCAGTATAATACGTTTTTCGTGAGGCTATTTCTCCCGGCGTGTGCAATAGGGTAAACTTTGCCGCCTGGCGAGTAGCCTTCTTTCAGCGCGAAGGTGATTTTATAGCTTTTCTTTTTCATAGTTCCGTTTTGTATTGCGTTTAGCCAGCCAGTCCTCAATAAACGCCAAAGGCTGCGCGTTCCAGGTCATTGCCTTCGTTAGCCCGCCCTTGCGTGCCGCAGATACGCCCCAGCGGATATTGTCGATCTCGTGGATACTGTGACTATCCGGGTCAATGGAGATCATTACGCCCTTCTCCAGTGCATAAGGGATATGCGACCAGTCCATATCCAGCCGATAAGGGTTAGCATTCAACTCGATCACCACGCCATTGGTCGCGCAGGCGTCGATCACCTTTTTAAAATCCAGCGGGTAACCGGGCCGTACCAGCAATTGGCGGCCGGTCATATGGCCGAGTATAGTGGTAAAAGGATTTTCAATAGCTTTAATTAACCTGGCCGTCGCTTTTTCTTCGGCCATTTTCAGCTGCTGGTGCACGGAGATGATGACCAGGTCAAACTGGCTGAGCAAAGCCGGATCATAATCCAGTTCGCCTGAGACCAGGATATCGCACTCAATACTCTTAAAGATCTTAAAGGGCCCGACCTTTTTATTCAGTTGGTCGATCGCTTCCAGTTGCCGCAGCACTTTATCCGGTTTTAATCCGCCGGCATAATGTGCATTTTGGGAATGATCCGATATGACCACATACTCATAGCACTTGCGCTGGCAGGCTTTGGCGAAGCTTTCCAGCCGGTCAACACCATCGCTCCAGTCGGTGTGGTTGTGCACCACGCCGCGGATATCTTCCAGGGTGATCAGCGGCTGCGGGTCTTTCGCCCAATCCCATTCCGCCATGTCCTCGCGCAGCTCGGGCACAATAAACGGCAGGCGGGCCTGTTGGTAGATGGCCTCTTCGCTGCTGAAATTGGCTGTAGCCGTCAACACCCGCTGCGTATGAGCCGAAGTGCCTGTGCGCAAAAACAATTCGCGGTAAAAGTCCGAAGGTGTGGTATGATAGATCGCCACCAGGATCTCGTCATGCGTATGACCCGTAGTTTCCGCCTCCGTCTGTTCGCTGACATTCATCAGCTTTTTCAGCCGGTCACGCGACAAAACCACACCCGCCAGTACTTCGATGCGCTCAACGGTCGTCGTTTGTCGCCGGATATCGCCGCACAAACTTATCAGCTCAGTATCAAAACGCTTTTTCAAAGCCGCCACGAATTCATCCGCCAGATCAGCTACGGTGGCGTAGTGAAAGTGTTCCGCACTACTGTTCATCGCCTCGATGGCTTCAATAATGTTTGCCTCGGTCTTGGCGCCGAAGCCGGGAATGCTGCGCAACTCACCGGCTTTAGCGGCCGACAACAAACCTTCGATCGTATCGATCTTGGCCGTTTGCCAGAGCACATGCAGTTTGCGCCCGCCCAGGCCTTTGATCCGCATCATATCGAACAAGCCGGAAGGGGTCAATTGGATCAGTCCTTCCAGCGCTGCGATGTTATGGCGCTTTTTTCCTTCCTTGATAATTTCGATGATCTCGGGACGGAATTGTTCCGCCATTTCATCCTCGCTCATATCCGTCACCCGCTTTTCCATTTGCCGGATACGGTAGGCGGCACCTGCCAGCCAATCCGACAACCGTTCACCCTGCCCGTGCAGTTGCAGCAGTTCAGAGTACAAAGAAAAAGCGCGGCTGACGAGGTGATTGTCCATAATGACTTAGGGCAATTTTACTTTAAACACCATATAAGGGCTCGTGCGTTTATTCACCCCGTTGTTATAGTCCGGCTGCTTATGGATCTGCGAGGTTGTGATGTAAATAAACCCGTCTTTGGAAATGGCATAGGTATCCGGCCAGATCAGGTGGCTGTCTTTGATCCAGGTATGCGGCTTCCCGTCAGGCGTAACTTGCACCATGCTGTAAGTCGTCGGGTCACCCAAATACAAATTGCCCTTAGCGTCGAATTCCATGCCGTCGGTATGCGCCACATTGCCCAGGTCCTGCACCTGCGCCGCCAGTTGCTGCGCGGTCAGCTTGGCATCATTCAATGCTGCGGTCGGTACCCGCCATAAGCGCGTATCCGTAATCGTCTTATAATACAGGTATTTGCGGTCGGGGCTCAGCGCGATCCCATCCGATTGAAAAGTCACCGGCTGCCCTTGCTTGCGCAGTTCATGGCCATCGATGATAAATTTAACGTTGGGCAGCGGGTGTACCGACTTATGCGCCTGCAATACCTGCCGCGACTTGCCCGTATTCAGGTCCAGCACCACGATACCGCCGGTCCCTGAATTGGTCAGGTATGCCATTTGCGTTTTGGTATCCACCCGGATATCGTTGAGGTAACTGCTGTTATCGATCGTACCCTCAAAACGGTAGACCTTTTCTATTTGATTGGTCGCCAGATCGAATCTGACCACCTTGGCGCTTCCAGCCACCACTTTGCCCAGCTTCGGCGCTGCCGGGTCCACGATATACAATTTATCCTGGTCATCCACATAAGCGGTCTGCACACAGACCCATTTATTTTTACCGTCCTGGCCGGGCTGCCATTGATTCATCGCAGCATCGGGATAGGGAACAGGCTTACCTTTTACAATTTCAACTACGCCATAGCGGTACGGCCCCGACCAGCGGGGGTAAGTCACAAATAAGCGGTTATGTGCCGAAACGGCCACGCCGGTCAATTGATACGTATTATCGCTGAATACCGGTTGCAGCCGCGGCTGCGCAAAAGACGCTGCGCTCAGCCCCAGGCCCAGCCACAGCAGTAAGGTGTGTTTCATAGATGAGGTGTTGTCATAAAATAAACAGCCTGAAAAATGAAAAGTTTACGAAAGGTGGGTTTCGTTATAATTGGAATGATAGTTTGTACTTTCGCCTAATGGAAGCAGAAAATCTGGTCACGTATTCACCGGCAGCGGTATTGAACCTGTTCAATAATTCTATTTCCGTGAACCAGACCAAACGGATCATCCAGCTGAAAGGTATCTATGTGCAGGGCAAAGGATCCTTGTACAGCGGCTATTATTATGATACCTTCCGGGATGAATCTTCGTACGCGGCTATCACGATACTCGCACCCCCGCTGATTCGGAACGAACTGCAGCCCAATAAAACGATCACGGTCAATGGCTTTATCACCCGCCGTATTGTGAATACGTCAGGCAGCATCCAGATCCAGCTCACCGTTACAGACCTGGTCGAACAAACGCTGAACAAATACTCGGACGAGGAGATCAAAAAGATCGAACTGATGCAGCGCAAGGCCAATGCCGGTTACCGCGACGTGTACAGCTGGCTGAAGGAAAAGATCATCAATGAAGAGCCGTTTAAGATCGGCATCATCATCGGCAAGACCGGTATCATCGATAACGATATCAAGCATCAGCTGCGCGAATCCATTGGATTTTATCATCTCAGCTTCCACCGGGTTAACCTCAGTTCGGAGGCGGAGATCCTCAGCACCATTGACCGGCTCAATACCGAACATTACGGGCTGATCGCCATTTCCAGAGGCGGCGGCGAGAACCTGGACATTTTTAATCAATTCAGCCTGGCCGAAAAGGCGATCACCAGCGAACCGCTGTTCATTACGGCGATCGGCCACAAGGACGATGTGACGCTGCTCCAAAAAGTAGCCGACAAATCTTTTATTACCCCATCTGAATTGGGTCAGTTCCTCAATGATACTTATAATCACACCGTCGAGGAGTTACAGAATTCCAGAGCCAAGCTCATCGATTCGGTCAAGGCGCAGCTGACAGCCAATTACCAGAAAGAGATCGATAATCTGAACGAGAAACTCAAAGCAAACGAAGAACTGCGGATCAAAACGGCCAATGATCTCGAGCAGGTCTATAAGGAAAAAATGGAGTTGCTGAACAGCCAGTTAAGCGGCAACCTGCAATTGCAAAATGAAAAAGTAGCGGTGCTGAACGAACAGATCAACGCTTATAAAGCACAGATCAGCGGCCTGGAAAACAAAACCGGCACGAACTGGACGCTGGTGATCATCGCTATTGTCCTGGGTGTCCTGATCGGTTACCTGCTCAACCGGCACTGACTCATTCTTGTCGGCATGTTCCGTTAAATATCAGGTTCCTGGTAGGTCTCGATAAAAACAACCAGATAAGCTTGTTCCGCGACACTCAGCACCTGGCCTTCAAAATGCTGAACGCTGCCGTTCTCAAAAACGAACCGGTCCAGGTAATCCGGATTCTCGTCGTCCGGCAGGTCATCGGCGGGTCCGTCGCTTTCCATGGGATCGGTAAATAAATGCGTTTCATCACCAAACGCATCTTTATAAATTTTAAAAACACCTGTGCTGCGCAGGCCTTGTTCGCCCTCCTTTTCCAGGATTGGTTCAATGATGACATAACGGTCGCTGCCATCCGGCTGCGGGATCGTGGTTTGTACTGGGTTGAACATCTTAAGCACCTTTTTTGGCGTTTAAGCTGCTCATCAGCTGGTCGTACAGGTCATCATTTTTAGCCGCTTTGGGTTTGAGTTTCTTGATGGTCGGACGTTTTCCCTTGGCTTTCTGTTCGATGATATTCATGAGCTCGGTATGGTATTCGTCTTTATATTTAGACAGGTCGAGCGGTTCGGCATACTGCTCGATCAGCGCCAGTCCCATTTTCAGTTCCTTATCGCTGACCTTGATATCATCGTCCAAATTCAAATCGCCCTGGTCGCGGATCTGCTGCGCAAAACGGATGCGGGTCACCACAATATCTTTATCTACCGGGTGAACAATACACAGGCTTTCGGTGCTGCGCAAAACGAAACGGGCTAAACCCGCCTTGCCTGATTTTTTTAAAGCTGCCAGCAATAAGGCGTAGGCTTTATTCTTTTTAGTAGCCGGTTCCGTATAATAGGAATTCTCATAATACATCGGGTTTACCGAATCAAGATCAACAAAACTTTCGATTTCAATCACCTTGCTTTTTTCCGGCGCGGCCGCTTCAAAATCCGCATCCTCAATGATCACATAGTCGTCATCATATTTATACCCCTTGACAATTTTGTCATAAGGCACTTCCTTTTTTGTGTTTTCATTTACGCGCTGAAACTTGATATGCGCATGGTCACGGCTGTCCAGCATATCCAGGTCAAGCCGGGTTTCCTGCACTGCTGAAAATAACTTAATAGGGATGCTCACCAGGCCGAAGCCGATAGAGCCCGTCCAGATACTTCTCATGGCTTTAATTTTCTAATGTTATCATTGATCCCGTGCGGGTGGTGCGCTTCGATCTTGTCCGCCAGCAAGTGCAGTACTTCCTCGTCAATACCGCCGGGATTCTGGCAGATATGCAAAAAGTCATTGGCATCCGGTTCAAAACTGGCTACGAATGCGCCGTTTTCGAACACACGGAACTTGCATTTGGTATCGTCATGGTGTGCATATTCCCCTACCTCGAAGTGATGCACCGCTTTATCTTTGCTGATCGTAATCGGGTAATTTTCCATAATGATACAACTATTTGAAAACCTTATTGTTTACGAATTATAATTCTCATACACAGCTTAACTAAGCAATTTGTCGTCCAGATCCGATATCGAAATTGTTTTAAGATCACGTCCTGTAAACGTTCTTCATACTTATCGCCCCACTGACCCAAAGCGGCAATTACGGTATTACCGTCCTGCCAATCGAAAATCGCAATCAATGCTTGTTTTATTGCTAATTTATTTAGTAAATTTGTTTCATGGCTGCTCAGATGGATGATCCAAGAGAATTTAATGTTGAGTTATACGGGCAAACAGCCAGTGTGTCGGCGCATACCATCAAGTCTGCGAAAGTCTTTCATATTACCTTTTGTGCCGGTCGAAAAGCACTAAATATTACCATTGGTACAGATAGCGAAGGCAATAAATTTTGGACATCGGTACCGGAAGGGCGTCAGGAAGAGGCAGAATTTGCAGGCAAGGTTATTGCTTCGTATATTCGTGAATACAGGAGGAACCAGCTATGTGTTACTACAACGGACAAAAAGTTACGCGCGCCGAGTTTATTCGATTAAAAGGACTCGAAAAGGCGATCAGGAACTATAATTTCCTGAATGCAGGCGTACACAATGGATTCCAATACGCCCCCTGCGCAATCCTCGTCCCTTCCGCAGATGGTAAGGACTTTGATATCGTACAGGCGGAATGGGGGTATGTACCCGGATTTGTAAAGACAAGAACCGAAGCTAATATCTTCCGGGCCAAGTACACTACGCTGAATTTTAAATCAGAAAACCTTTTTTTAAAGGAAGACGGCAAACCCTCTATGTGGTCTTCCGCAGCTAAGAACCGTCGTTGCCTGGTTCTGTCTACCGGCATTGTCGAAAGCCGGCATGTACCCAAAATTGGCAAGAAGGGCCAGGAATTAAAAGAGACCATCAAATACCCTTATTACGTGACGGTAAAAAACCAGGAGTATTTTTTTATGCCGGGCCTATACAATGAATGGTTAGACCCTGAAACGAGCCATTTCGTAAACACCGTCGCCATTGGAATTACCGAGGCCAATGCCCTTATGCGGCAGATTCATAATACTAAGTTGCGGATGCCAACTATATTAACGGAAGATTTGGCCTATGAATGGTTACTGGAGAAGCCGGACCAGGAACGTTTAAGCACCATCGCCCGGACGCAGATTCCGTCACGCCTGCTGGACTTTTGTACGGTTGACCCGGATTACCGTATCACTAAAGAGGCAACTCAGCGTGATTTTGGCGAATTAGCGCCTATTGACACGACTTACCTTGACTTTGCAGAGGAATTGCCGTTCAATCATTGGCCGGACGATCTGGAACCGGTTGCTGCTGACCTTGACAGGCCGAGAATGACCGTAGTTGAAAGTACAGTCAGGACCTATTATCCGCCGGGAATGAAAAAGCAAGGAGATCTGTTCAACTAGTCTTACTTAAAATTCCTGCCTTTGTGAAGGTAGTTCGCAGATTCCGTATCGAGCGTCTTTAGCGGCTTATCCATTGGAATGAATGGAGATGCTTTTTCATCAGCACGCGACAGTGTAAGTACAGGTTGCTTTTCATTTCGGATGGCTGTCAAATCTCCTAACAGTTTGGTAATATCAAATACACGCCTGACGATGATGTGGGTAACCTCGGTGCGTTCAACAACACCCTCTACCATCAGTAACCTGGCATGTGATATCTCTTTTCGGTATTTGGCAAACAGCTTGGGGAACACGACCAGATTAGTGGTCCCTGTTTCATCTTCCAAGGTAATAAAACAAACCCCTTTGGCCGTGCCGGGGCGCTGGCGAACGAGGATCAGGCCGGCAGTTTTGATCACCGTTTTATTTTCAGTTTGATTCGCATCTTTTGCCGTTTTGATATGCAGTAATTCCAGCGTATGACGAATGAAGCTGAGCGGATGGCCTTTGACAGACAGGCCGATAGTCGCGTAATCCTGCACCACGTGTTCCGAAAGCCGTAAGGTCGGCAAGGTAACTTCCGGTTCATGAAGGCTTTCTGAGGGCTGGCCCTGCATTAATTGCACCGGGCGGTCATGCAGGGCTGCGACTTCCCAAAGGGCGCGCCTGCGGTCAAGGTCCATGGAACGAAAGGCATCTGCGTTTGCTAATTTCTCCATGGTGGCTACACTGACCCCGGCATCGCAAATTTGATGCGGTTCGGTATAAGGATTTATCCTGCCGTTTACCAGCTTATCGATTTCTTCTTTGCGGATGCCGCCAATCTCCCTTAAGCCCAGCCGCACCGTAAAATACCGGCCATCTTTGGGTTCCAGTATGCTATCCCATTGCGAACGGTTTACATCAGGATGCAGGATTTTAACGCCATGTTCTCGGGCATTACGAACGATTTGTGCCGGTTGGTAAAAGCCCATAGGCTGACTGTTCAGCAGCGCTGCGCAAAATACTTCTGGATAATAGAATTTAAGCCAGCAGGAAACGTAAACCAACAAGGCAAAACTGGCTGCATGGCTTTCCGGAAAACCATAGCTACCAAAGCCTTCAAGCTGCTTGAAGATGCGGCGCGCGTATTCTTCGGTATAACCGCGTGAGGTCATGCCCGTGATCAGTTTATGCTCGAACTTGCTGACCATTCCGTTAAACTTGAAAGTGGCCATAGTTCTGCGCAGCAGGTCAGCTTCGCCCGGCGTAAACCCGGCAGCCACGATAGCCAGTTCCATTGCCTGTTCCTGGAAAAGCGGGACACCGAGTGTCCTTTCGAGGATCGATTTGATTTCGTCGGAAGGATAATCGACTGCTTCTTCGCCGTTCCTTCGCCTGATATATGGATGAACCATATCGCCCTGTATGGGGCCTGGCCGTACAATAGCAACTTCAATCACAAGGTCATAAAAGCAGGTAGGTTTCATGCGCGGCAGCATCGACATTTGGGCACGGCTCTCGATCTGGAATACGCCGAGCGTATCGGCCGCTGTGATCATCTCATAAACTTTGGGATCATCCTGCGGGATATTGGCCAGCGTCAGTGTAATACCATAGTGGCTTTGCACCAGATCAAAAGCCTTGCGGATACAGGTCAACATACCCAAAGCCAGCACATCCACTTTCATGAAGCCGAGCGCGTCAATATCGTCCTTGTTCCATTCGATATTCGTGCGATTTTCCATGCGGGCATGAAAGATCGGGCATAGGTCGCTGAGTTTACCGTCAGTGATCACAAACCCTCCGGTATGCTGGCCGAGCTGACGTGGAAAACCAATCAGAAGGGATGTCAATTCTATTACTTTGAGCAAATGCGGGTCTTTGTGGTTAAGCCCTAATGCACCAAGCTGTTCGGCGGTAATTTCTTCATCTGACAGATCACCATAGGCATCCGAAAGTTGTTTGACGACATCGACTGAAAGGCCCATGGCCCGGCCGACATCATTTATCGCACCTTTATAATGAAGGGTAAATACGGTTGGCAGGATAGCGGCACGATCACGGCCAAAGCGGTTATAAATATACTGGATCACTTCTTCCCGCCGCTCGTGCTCAAAGTCAACATCAATGTCAGGCGGCTCATTGCGTTCTTTCGACAGGAAACGTGCAAAAAGCAAATTCGACTTATCCGGCGGCACCGAGGTGATTCCGAGTACAAAGCATACGGCGGAGTTAGCAGCAGAACCACGTCCCTGACAAAGGATGTTTTGTTTCCGCGCCCAGGTCACATAATCTTCGACAGTCAGGAAATAATCAGCCACATCCAATTCCGCGATGATCTCCAGTTCATCTTTAAGGGCTTTAAATACTTTATCGGGGACACGGTCTATGTAGAAAGCATTTGCACCTTTCCAGGTTAGGTATTCCAATTGTTGCTGTGGCGTACGGCCATCCGTGGTCAGTTCATGGGGGTATTTGTATTTTAGCGACTTCAGATCGAACCGGCAGGTATCAGCAATATTCCGGGCATTAGTAATCGCTTCCGGGTAATTGCGGAACAGCCGCTCCATTTCCACTTTTTCTTTCAGGTGTCGCTCCGCATTTTGATGCAATTTATAACCGGCATTAAAGATGCTGCACTTTTCCCGGATACAGGTGAGCACATCCTGGAGTTCCCTCCTGGATACGTGATGATAATGTACATCATTGGTTGCGACTAAAGGGAGTCCCAGCTCGGCCAATAAGAATAAGCGCTTGGCATCATCGCCGGTGTAATACTTGGTGGCGGCTACATAAAGGTTGGACAGGTTTCGTTTGTAATCCTCGACGTGATGCGAAAAGACGAGTTCAAATTCGAAATCCTGCGTGATCTTATCAGGTGGTATAATAATAAAGTAGCTGCCTGCAGCGTGATCGTAAACATCTTTTTTACTGATATAGCATTTTTCCTTTTCGGCACGCAGGTTGCCTGACGTAAGCAGCGCGGATAGCCGGCCATAGGCTTCTTTGTTGGTCGGATAGGCTAGCAAGCTCGGTCCGTCCAGCAGGTCAAGGCGCACACCGGGGATCAGCCGAATATTGCGGTCTTTAGCAACTGCATAAGCACGTACGATACCGGCAAAAGTGTTACGGTCGGTCAGCGCAATGGCGTCATAACCGAGGTCAGCTGCCTGATCGACTAATTCTTCGGGATGGCTGGCGCCGCGCCTGAAGCTGAAATTGCTGGTCACCTGTAATTCGACGTAACTCATATGGTGTGTTAAGCAAAAAATCCATGTAAATACCAGTGCTGATTGTTTTCCGCGTTATAGTGACCGGAGCGGAAGAGCCAATAACGTCGACCTGCTTCGTCTTCGGCGATGTAGTAGTCGCGGTGTTCGCCCGGTTCCAGCCACCATTCCCGTTCTATACGTTCAGGGCCGTCTGCACCAACAATAATGTGCTGTTCACCTTTCCAGATAAAAAGCTTCGGCGGATAATCAGGCGTCAGCGCCATTGCTTCAATGGGTTCCGGTCTATCGAGTATCTGCATCGGCCGCGGTTTATCGGTGCGCCACTGGCTTTCGGGGGCCTTTTTGATATCGCTATTCAATTTCGGTGTACGTTCGGGCCAGTAATGTTCGCCGGGCAGGTAACGATGGATTGGGGCTGTGCCGATCTGGTTTGCCACGCGGTCGAGTAATTCAGCTACTTCTTCATTGTGGGCGCCACCTTTCGCGGACCATAATTCGCTTTGCTTGTCATTGATCGGCTCGGTTTTCAGGGCATCAAGCGTAAATAGTTCAATCCCGGCAAGACCGGGCGCAACCGTGTCCAGCTTAGTAAAAAAAAGCTTGAACAGATGTAGTACCCGGTTGCTGGAGTGATTGGTACCAATGGTTATATTACCGTTCTTCCCATCGACACGGAACCAGCTGAACATGGCCGAGCGCAGGCCCAGGCCTTCGCCATAAAGCCTTTTGCACAGTTTTTCCAGCAATTCATTCAGTGCGATCTCTATGGCCGGCCTTGTTTTGATGGCTTCCAGACATTCCAGCCGCTCACTGTAGGGAACGGGTTCTTTAAGCGGAAATAAATATTCCGGTTCCTGGCCGAGTGCCTGTTGTAAACGGAGCACCATATCCTTGCCAAAACGTCTGCGAAGTACCGAATTGGGCATATAAATAAAACTGCTAATCTGGTGCAAACCGAGGTTCCGTAGTTTCAGCAATTGATCCATCGGCAGGCGAAGTGCGGAAGGCGGTAGGGTCATCAGCGCATTACGATGAGCGCCGGCAGGAACAATCAGGCCCGAGGCTGCACAGCGCGCTACACCCCAGGCTGCGCCGATGGTATCGGCTATCGCCGGCCGGACGTCATAGCCGATTGTTTTCAGGCGCGAGGCGATTTCCTGCAAATAAGCTTTTTCGCCGCCCTTTAAATGCGTACACCCGGTGACATCTAATAATAAGCCGTCAGGCGGATCAAGCTGCACAAGCGGTGTATACCGCAGGCACCATTCGGCAAGGCCGGTTAGTAATTTTATATTACGGCCGGGTTTGCCGTCAAAAACCAAAAGATCAGGTGCGATCACCCGCGCGTCTGCAACGGTCATGCCCTCTGTTATCCCGTATTTACGAGCTTCCTCGGTTAGTGCCATGATCAGCATGCGTCCATGATCCGGCTCGGCGAAAACATAGGCTTTCCCTTTCAGGCCGGTTTGGTGGATTGCCTTTTGGTCTGTCAGTAAATGCCTGAACCATATGGAAGCAAAGCGCTTAGGCATAACGGCGGTTTGATTCGATGATCTGTGGAACAATAACGGTCTGGAAACTTTGCTTTTTCCATTCAACGGTCCAGTTTCCCGGCCTGCCGTTTCTAACCTTAAGCAATTCGACCTGCCAGCGCGGATGGCCAACACCCGGCATGCCTGGTCTTAACTGGCTGCGCACCGGCCGGATCTGCCAGCGAGTGACGCAGGCAGTGGTATTGGTTTTTTTGACATCCTTTCGCAGTATAAACCCGGTCACATGGCTCTTCTCAACGGCTAAAGCAAGACGTTGCGATTCCGTAAAACTAAGCGCTTTAGTTTCGCAGATCACGGTAGCCACGCCTTCGCACTTCAGTGCTTCCTCGGTCACCCAAAGAACATCTTTTTGCAGCGGTACATCGATAAAAATAACACGGTCCGGATCGACCCCGAACAGTTTCAGCGCTGGCGGATAAATGCGGCGGGTATAGCTGATCCACAGACAGGCCCCGCCGTTGCCTAGTATTTTTTGAACGAGACCGGCAATAAAGCCCCCGCTCGCGGCCGTATCTTCCGGGCTGCTGCTGATAAACTCATGGATAGCACCGGTGGGAAATACCCCATCCGAAAAAGCGGTTGCCACCGGTCCAAGTCCAAGGTCATTACTCGCGCCGGGTTGCTGCGGGCGAAAACCTTCCCAACGGATCATGTCCTGGCGAAGCTGGCTGATAATTTCTTCTTTTGTGGGTTTCATAAATCAGTAAATAAAGAGCGTTTCATGAATTTGTTGAACATACACCGCAGTTTGCGATTATACTGGCGGATAGCATTAGCTATTATTTGAATCTCTTCCGAAGCAAAATCATCTTCGATGCTGAATGCCAGCAAATGTTCAGGGTAATGGACGGCTTCAAAATACGCCTCCGCTTCCTGCGCTATTTCCAACGGCATTATTTGATCCTCAACTTTGAATGTACACCACAGCACGGCGCTTTCCCTCCCTGGCATCATAGCGTATAAAACCTTCGTCATCTGCTAAACGGTCAAGCTGTTCGATATTGATTATCACCGGTTTACCGGCCAGTTCTATTTCTAAATTAAATGGCACCATACTGTCAACATTTTAGGACTATAAAGTTATGCTAATATTTTTAGCATTTCCTTAATGTATTTTACATTTTTTTCTCCACTTTTGTTTTATGAGAAGTAAGTTGTTCGAAGAGCGGCCGAAAACGGCCAAAACAAACGAAGAAAGGTGGGTACGGGTGATGCCGGATAACGGAGATGGCTACCACCTTTATGACGTTTTACAAGAGACTGCTATCGGCCGGATACTGTTTGACTCAGCTGATAACTGGATTTATGACGGTGAGGAATTGACAGTAGAAGAACAGGAGGATGTGGCAGGTTTTATCAGCGGCCACCATAAAGAAATGAATAAATTGATCAACGGCCTATAAGAAGATGATGGAGCAATTGTGTTTTTTTCCCGAGGCGGGACAAAGTAAAGGCCTGCCTAATGATTATTTGGAATACTTTCCGGGCCTGTTCAGCCCACAGGAAGGTGATTTTTTCCTGCAAAAATTTATCGCGGAAACCCCATGGAAACAAACGGTGCAAAAGATGTACGATAAGGAAGTAATTACACCTCGCCTGACCGCGTGGTACGGCGACATCGGTACCGATTACTCTCATCCCGGACGTATATCCAACCCCACGCCCTGGACGCCAGAACTGCTGGCGATCAAAAAAGTGGTTGAACCACTGGCCGGAACCACATTTAACAGCGTTTTGCTGAACTATTATCGGGATGGCAACGATTCCGTTGCCTGGCATAGCGACAAGGAAAGCATTTTGGGCAAGCACCCGGTGATCGCATCGGTTAGCTTTGGCCAAGTCCGTAGTTTTGATATCCGCAGTAAAACGGATCACAGCGAGAAATATTCAGTTCGTTTGGAACATGGGTCGTTCCTGCTGATGAAAAGCGGGTTGCAGGAACGTTGGGAACACCGTATTGCCAAATCCGTTAAACCCATGACACCGCGTGTCAACCTGACCTTCCGGGTGGTGATCTAATGTTAACAGGCCACTATGCCGAATTGATAGCAACGTTTTCAAACGCTGGAATAAAAGAACAAACACGATACTCCTAAATCCGATATTTCGGTTAATTTCAACAGGGGAACAATAAGGATATTTCTCAGAACTGCTGAATTACAGGATTATATTGGATTGTTTAGCTTTATGCTTTGTTCAAATCGCTGATGCCTTTGGAAAATATTCGTCTTTCAACGGCAAAAAATAATCTTAAAAATCCATTTTAAAACGATGTCTAAAAAAAGCGAATTCGACTGGGAGGTTTATGAAGCCATCACGAAATACATCTTTGAGGAGCTCGGTGCCCGGCATGGGATTCAGGTTATAGGTTATGGACGCAATTTTAAGGTCAAAGGAAAATCCGGGCTGCAGCATCAAATCGACGTGCTAACTGAAGTTTTCGATGGGGAGCGAAAATTGCTTACTGCAATCGAATGCAAATACTGGAAGAAAAAAGTAAGCAAGGATACCGTCATGAAGCTTTCCGAGACCATGCAGGATTCAGGTATAGCGAGTGGCATCATCGTCTGTAAAACAGGATTTACCAGGGATACACTAACCTACGCTGAGTACAAAGGGATAAAACTTGTCGAATTGAGGGAAGCCGGGGAACATGATGTTGGCTTCAAAGAGTCGTTCGAAGTTGGAACCCTGGATGTTCATGTCAATATGATGGTTTCACGCGCTAACGTCACTAGCATTGATTTTGGCAGCCGAACTATCGCTGGTGAAGATGAAATAATGCGGATGTACTACGTCAATTTGGAGGATGCTTATGGAAAGGTAACTCCTTTTAGTAAGTACCTGGCGGCATTTTCGAGCGAACTGGAAAGTCGAGGAAAACTGCTGGAGACTACTACGATAGATTTTCCACTCACTTGCGAACTGTTCTGGAAGCTGCCGAAGGAGGAAATCACTGTCGAAAAGGTATCGATCACCGGATTTTTTACAAAGTCAGATAGAAGTTCCAAAAGATCGTTTCTATTAACCGATCAAATATGGATGATCATGAAAGAAATATTCGATAAGAGGAATATGGCCCTGTCAAAGAGCGGATTGATATGGAATTTAGCTCCAGACTGCTAAGATGCTGCTTCGAGTTCAATACGGAATCAGGTATTCGCTTTTATCCGACGAAAGATTTCCTCCAGCAAGTCACGGTCGTAGATATCGCCACCCGTAATTTCCCAGTCTTCTTCCATGAGTTCGATCTGGGCGGCTGGCTCGCCGTTGATCAGTACAATAAAATGGCCTTCCATTTCCTCCAACCGGATGTGGCTAACGACCTGGTCCCGGCCATATTTGAAGGTCAACGATATTTCCTGCTGATGCTCAGGTTTCGGCATAATGATACCATTGGCAACTTGCTGTTGTTTTCCCGCGGCAAAATCCTGTATGCAATCCACGATTTGCCAAACCTCGTCTTCCACCAGTTGATTGCCCTCGTATTTCCATTCAAATAAACCGATGCCTTTAAAATGGAGTTCACCTAAATAACCCGGGTTAGCATCCCCGATAAGTTCAAGGCTCTCCACATAACGCTCCCGTAAAGCATCAGCATCGAATAGATCGCTGTCGAATTCCGGAAAGCCACGATAAAGCTGAAATGTGCCGGTGGGTACCAGTTCATGATCCACCTCAATTAGCAAAGGGGCAGCCTCGACAATATCCCAGGTATTATCGGCCCTTTTGATTTGCAAATTGATCGGATTTGTCATAGCCAAATTTATAAAAAGGATTTTACCTGCTAACGGCTTGACCGTTAAAAGATATATTCTACAAAAGCTGTAGCGTTGCCTTGTCCGGTTCTCCGTGGAAATATTTTTTCAAGACTGCTGAAAAAACCGGATCGGCTCCCGGTACCTGCGCAAAAAGGGTCATGGATGAACGAAGCTTGAGATCATCCGGACTGCCCATCACCTCGTTTGCATTATTGGTGCTCAGCTGAAGCAGGACATGCGAAATCTCGATGAGCCTTTTGCCTAATACCGGATGTTCGAGGTAAGCCGCCGCTTCAGGTAAATTATTGATGGCGAAACGCTTTGACATTTCACTAAAGCCCAGGCCCGCGATCTGGGGAAAAATATACCAAATCCAGTGGCTGCGTTTATGACCTGCTTTTATCTCTGTTAATGCAATGGCATAATCCCGTTGCTGGGCATCTAAAAAACGTTTCAAACTATCGCTACTCATCTTTTGCTTTCTTCTTTTGCAAATTGGCGAAGTGTGCCCGCGCCTGTTTAAGTCCGGTGGCAATCGCTTCGCCCTCGTTACCGGTAGTTTTTAACACTTCGTTGGCTATCTCGGTCGCCTTATCCCGAATCTTCTTCGGTTGGTTCTTATATGAGGGCGGGTAATCTCCGTTATACCATGGCATAATTCTTCCTCCTGCTTTTATTCAAATTTTGCTTCAATCGCTTGTTTTACAGAAACGAAAACATCTTCTTCCAACGGCTCACCGCTGATTTGCTGCCATTCGCCAAGGTGCCGAATTTCCGCGATCACTTTGCCATCATAGGCGACAGTATAGCTGCATTCCCGCGCTGTTACTTCAAAACTATTCATTCCCCCATGATAGAATGCCTGCACATAAAAGCTCGCTGGCGATTCGTCTTTATCCTCCAACCGCTGGATATGATCAGCAATCTGTGATTGCTCCTCGTTATCCAGGAAATCTCCAAGATAAACCCATTCATATTTATTGTCCTGTTTGTGAGCGAATGACCCGATATCCGTAGTGTCGCCGGGATTATCCTCTGTATACTCACCAGCCGGGTCGTTGTGGCGCGTGGCCTGCAATTGGTAAACACCGGTATAAACGTATTTGCCGCCCTCATGATAGGATACAGGCTCAATTTCGACGTACAGCTTCGTTCCGTCGGTGCGTGTCAATTCGAGTGACGATGTAGCAATGACCATATTATTGATTGTTAACTCCTAATAAGACAACGCTCCTTAGTCTTTGTTTGTCGCACGGTAAACTCGGTACCATTGGCATACTCATTTCGAGAAACCTTTGCTGACAGCCGCCAGGAATGATGGCATTGTCCGGAGGCAGGTTTCATGCCCACAGACGAGACAGCGTTTATTCAAAGAGTTCCTGACTTGCCGTGTAATAAGTTTTCCGTGAATTGATTTCAGCTTTCAGAATAGCCTCGCCGGCCGGCGTCACCTGGTGCTTAGGCAAATGCACCTGCAAGAAATCGCGTTCCTTCTCTGTAATGGTATCAGGGAATAGGCTTGAAATATGGCTTTCGGCGTCTGCTAAGACCGTGTTTATCGCATTGATGATGACGTCAACTTTGTCTTCAGGGATTTTATTTGCTTTGGAAAATGGCGAGACCTTTGCTGCATAAAGGATTTCGTCAACATAGGCGTTGCCGATGCCCCGCACCACCTTTCCTTCCGTTAAAACCGTTTTGATAGGATGGGAATTGCCTTTTAACGCTGTGGTAAGATAACCGTCCGGAATGCTTAACGCGTCAGGAACCTTTGTAGGCTTCGGGTCGAGCGTTAATATGACTGCTTTTTGCCAGTCTGTTATAGCTAATCCCGTACCATCCGAAAACAGAAGCTCAGCGATTGTAAACCTGTTTTCATTCTTACCGTCGTACCAATACATCGTTCCATGCAGCATCAAATGGAGGCCCAATACATGCCCGTTTTCAAACGCAAAATGTAATTCTTTACCTTCCCTGGTGATAGCTGTGAGCTTTTGGCCTTCGAAGGCATCTTTAAGATCAGCTTCCGGTACTTTGAGTTTCCTGGGGACCAGGATGTTGATCTCACTAAGCGTTTTACCTGTAAGCCGCTTACGAAGATTTTTACCGAATATGTTTAAATCTGGAATTTCTGGCATATGATAGCTATAAATGATTGGTTGCTGCTTACTTTAATTATAGTGACTTTCGATTCTTTGCCCGATTTCGTCGATGATACTTTGTGGCAATATTACCCCTGACGCCTGAATCCAATTGAATTGGTCTGTGTGTTCGACAGACGCCATCCACAATCCATTAAAAAATATTTCATAACTCCGCTCAGTCATGCTCGCCTCACAATAAATCATTTCATCACCGTAAACTATCCCGAATCCAATAACAGGGTTTGCCATTGCTGCTAAAATAAAAATTTGCATCTATAATTACTATTGCTAATCGTTGAACTCTGATGCACCACGCACGATTTAATTATAAACAAGTCCATGTACAACTTGTGTTTTTTACTGTTTACTTTGCAATATGGAATTTGGCAGAGTTGACTCATTAGAACTTTCGGAAATTGAATTTGGGCTACCGGTTGATTCGGAATTAACCAATAAAACCCTTTTGGAATCGAACGGTAATGATGGTCTAAATATTTACGTTGGATGTCCGAGATGGGGAAATAAGGGATGGATCGGCCGGGTTTATCCTCCTAAAACAAATGAAAAACAGTTTCTCAATGAGTACAGTAAACAATTTAACTCGATTGAACTGAACGCTACATTTTACAGTATTCCCAAACCGGAGGATGTGAAAAGATGGAAAGACCAAGTCAGCGACAGACCGGACTTTAAGTTTTGTCCGCGATTTCCTCAGGCAATCACCCATATCAGGCGGCTAAAAAATGCAGAGGTACAGACAGCGCAGTTCTATGAATCAATAAAAGGATTTGGTGATAAACTTGGCGCATTAATGTTACAACTGGGAGACAACTTCAGTCCTAAAAGCTTTGACAACTTGAAACCTTATCTGGAAACTTTGCCTCAGGACATCCCGGTGTTCCTCGAGGTTCGCCATAAGGATTGGTTCAGGGATCAGGAAACCAGACAAAATCTGTTTTATACAATGCATGACTTAAAGATCGGTGCTGTGATAACTGACACTGCAGGCCGGCGGGATTGTGCGCATATGGAGCTAACAACGCCCCGCACTATGATTCGTTTTGTGGGTAACAATCTGCACCCAACTGATTACGCGCGTGCCGATGAATGGGTAAAAAGAATCAAAAGCTGGAAGGAAAAAGGCTTAAGGACGCTTTGGTTTTTTGTACACCAGTTAGATGAAAACAACAGTCCTGAGATGTGCGAGTATGTTATTGGAGAATTGAATAAAGAGTTGGGTACAAATCTCAGACCTCCAAGATTAATAAAATAGGCAGTAAGTACTAACGTTCCTACAAAGCATTTGAACAATTATAAGTTGAAATTCTGACATTTGCCAGCTGAAAATTTTTCTTTTTTTCCGTAATTTTTTTCAGTTTGGCGGGTTATTTTGTCAATGACATGGAGCTTGAAATAAGCTCGTTTGTTTAATTAATGATAAGTTTTAATCATTATTAATTTAAGGAGGACAGACCTATGACACTGGTTAAATTTAATTCCGACGAACGTAACAACGGTTCGTCATTGCCAGGCTTTAGCGACGTATTTGATTCTATTTTAAGCGACACCTTTTTTAGTGATAGTCTGACTCCGCGCGTACCTGCCGCAAATATCAGCGAAACAGAAGACCACTTCCATGTGGAACTGGCTGCACCTGGTTTGAAAAAAGAAAATTTTAAGCTAAATCTGGACCGCGATGCGCTGAATATCTCAGTAGGACAGCATCCGGAAGATTACAATCAGCAAAAAAACTACAGTAAACGCGAATACAGCTACGTATCCTGAGTACGTTCATTCACGTTGCCCGAAAGCGCCAATGCAGAGAACATAGAGGCAACTTATACCGATGGCATATTGAAGATCGATATCGCAAAACGCGAAGAAGCGAAAATGGAGCGTCGCCAGATCGAAATTAAGTAACTATTTTACAAGCTTGAAGTTGTTGAAAGGCCTCGCTCGCACGCGGGGCCTTTTCGGCATTAATAGTTTTTATAATAATAATCTTACGGAAGATCGGCTTTCGTTGCTGCTCAGTTTGAAAACTCCAGCCGGACGTCAGACGCTTTTTTGTGATGAGGCATCGCGTATTAGTAACTCGCAAACAGATCAGGCGGGAACCTAGTCGGTTTGTATGTTTTTAATTACGTTTAATAAACTCTTATCACGTTGATCGTAAATATCAATAAATCTAAGCTAAGCGAGGCACCTTACCGAGTCGGCCGGAAAGAAACATTCACATTTGAGATACGATTTAGGGGCGCAGGATATTTTTCACCTCATCCCAAATTATTGCGTAGATATCCGTACCAGCGTCGAGCAATTCGATCTTTTTAATGTTATAAGCCTTTTTTAATAAGTCATCTTTAACGCTCGAAAGATTAATATCAACGTTTAACAATACCGCACTAAGGCTTGCATTTAAAAGAGTTATCCCGGCCCCAATATCACTTATTACTTCTTTTTTTATAAATTCCAAAAGACGTTTTGCCAGTTTCATACCTTTCACAATTTCAGTCGCGGCTTCTAAGGGAGATTCAGTGGCCAACTTTACTGCTGCCTGAATCGCTTCTTTTCGAACTTGCCTTTCTTCGTCATTATTTTTAGGAAGCTTCAGAGCGAACATATAACGATTGAAAACCTCAACATCTTTGTCTGCATATAGTGATAAACATTCTGACGCTTTTTTGGCCTCTGTAATTAAATTCTCAAGCCCCGTTGAGGAATTATTTTTCTTCGAAATTTCAGCTGCCATGATAACTAATGACAGGCCTAAAGTCGCTGACACCACGCTTATTGATCCCCCACCTGGTGTGGGGGAATCACTTGCCACATTTCTTATCAGCTCATGCAGCGTGTTACCTAAAAGAGAAATCGACTTTTCCATTTTATTTGTTTTGCAACTTTACTGCTTTAATTAAATTTTTGAATATCAAAGTACTTGTTACGACTCCGACACCACCGGGAACAGGTGTATAAGTTTTAACTTTATCGTAAGTTGTAGGGGAAACGTCACCCACAAGTTTACCATTCAAAAAATTAATACCTGCATCAATTACAATTTGATTTTTTTGCAAATGAGTTTCATCAATTGCGTATGGCTTACCTATCGCCACGAATACGATTTCACAATCCTTAAGTTGATCGCGTAAGTTCACGGTTTTCGTATGGCAAACTACGACGGTAGCGCTGCGATTAATTAACATGTTAAAAAGAGGGCGTCCAACAGTCCGTCCACGGCCAATCACTGCAACTTTTTTCCCTATAAGTTCAGTTTCCAGTTCTGCCAAAGCTATACATCCTTGTGGCGTGGCTGGTAGTATAGCGTGACTTTCATCTCCCATAGCAATCAGACCAAGATTAGAAGCACTCAGTCCATCAATGTCTTTTATCGGATTAATCGAATTTAATGCTAGATCAGAAGTTATATTTTTATTTAAGGGAAATTCTAAAAGAATCCCGTGATTATTATTATCGTTGTTAAGACTTTCAATCAAGGTTAAAATTCGTAAATCGTTTGCGTTTGCCCCTATGTTTTCGACTTCGTACTTAATACCCAATTCAACGGCCACTTTACTTTTGTTGTAAGCGTAATTTATAGCCGCCGGATCATCAGTTGCCAGGACAACTGTCATTTTAGGGAAAATGCCCCGCGATTTTAACTCGTTGACATCATTAGCTATCTCTTGTTTAAATTTGACTGACAAGTCCTTGCCACTTCGTTTTGCTCCCATCTATTTTGCTTTTTTGGTATCTCTGATTTATTGGTTGATGCACTCGATAAATCTAAAAAAGAGAAGTTTGCTGCCCGTATTTTGGAATAAATAAGGTATGATCCAACTGCGGTGCTTTGTTCTGACCGATATACCTATTAACTGATAAGTTGAATAACTGGTGAATTGCTTCTGCCACATGTCCGTCGCCTTTCATGCGACGACCAAACTGGCTGTCATTTAAGTAACCCCCGTGACATTCGCGAATCTGATTCAGTATTTTTTCAGCACGATCAGGAAAGGCTTTGTGAATCCAGTCCGTGAATATTTCAGCAACAGATCCATTCAGCCTAATCAAAGTAAACAATGCAGAAGTCGCTCCTTTACCGGCGGCAGCTTTGATAATCTCCGGTATCTCATTGCTGTTTAAACCAGGGATTATCGGCGCTATCATGACGCGAACGGGAATACCGGAATTTGATAATTTTTGAATCACATTTAAACGACCCGCACCTGTTACGGTTCGTGGTTCTAACTTCTGACGAATTTGTTCATCAAGCGTGGTAATTGAAATATTCACTTTAACTAAATTCATTTTGCCAAGGTCTGTCAGAAGATCAAGGTCGCGCAAAATCAAGTTATTTTTTGTGATCAGACTTACCGGGTTTCGATACTTTAAAAGCACTTTCAAAAGTTCTCGCGTTATACCGAGCTTTCGTTCGATTGGCTGGTAGCAATCCGTATTCCCCGATAATTCAATAGTTACCGGCACATAATTCTTACGATTAAGATATTGCTCCAGAAGCTCCGGAGCATTCCGTTTTAAGATGATTTTTCTTTCAAAGTCAAGACCTGCGCTAAATCCATAATATTCGTGTGAGTTACGGGCATAGCAATATATACAGCCATGTTCGCAACCTTGATACGGGTTCACCGCATACATGTCGCCAAGATCGGGGCTGTGGGTTTCACTCACAATCTGTTTCGCAGATTCCTCGTAAAATTGAGTGGCCGAATTTTCCAACATTGGCTCATCCAAGCCCTCTATATGATCCTGAACATATTTATTTGACAGGAACTTATTCAGCGTGTTGAGCTGAGAACCCCGGCCTTTTAAATAATCGAATTTATCTTCCTCATTCATAAATCACCTTTCGAATTCTGATAGGACGCCGCCGAAACATATACCAAAGAGTCAACGACGGTTTAATACAACGCATTAAATATGGCGGACCGAACGACCCCGCAAACGTCGGATTTTTAAGACTGCTTCAAATGCGGTAGCATCCTAACGCTGACGCGGATCTAAATCCTTATACCTTTTATAATATTTGTTAACGGTCACCGGATGAGACACCAGGTCCTGTCTGACAGGGTGCACCGCGAGCAGTCGTTTTGGCCGTGTCGGCCTTTTTTCGAAGCCTCCGCCACAGTTTGGACAAACATTGTACAGCACATTCTCTACGCAATCCGTACAATATGTGCATTCATAAGTGCAAATCATCGCCTCACTACTTTCATTTGGCAAGGGCTTTCCGCAATTTTCACAGGATTGTCTTATTTCAAGCATGATTTTTTTATAACGTCAATCAATCGGTTAATTTGAGTGAATAATTAGTGACGAAGGTTCTTTTCCAACTAACGTCTAAATCAATTCTTCGATGCCATTTTATTCGCCACCCCGGCTTTATAAAGGGGGAATAAATTGGCCGATATCTCAAAGTCAGAAACCTAAATCCCGACAGCGTATTAGTCGTTGCTCGGTTCGGTACTAACCAATATTTTTCCTCGGCACTTCAAATGGTGACGGCATCAAGTACAATTGTCCAAGGTGATGCTCTAAATGCAGAACCCTGTTTAATAAAACGCTCAATTTGGTCCTTGACGGATCGGCTTCGAACGCTTCTGGGGAAACCAATTCATGCTTGTCCATCCAGGCGTCAAGCGGAATTTGTGCAAATTGCTTTCGTAATTCCGAATTGACATGTCTGAATTTATCCAGGAGTTGAGGGATCCCAGGCAGGTCACCATCTGGATAAGCCCGGTCTGCGCTAAAATACAAATCCAGCAATTCTGGATATAAAGCTGAACCCAACCCCAGGAAGTTAAAAAGCTCATCATTTGCCACGACTAGGTGGCCTAATAAATAACTTGCCCGGTTCTTTCCTGGTGCAACCTCTCTCTGAAAGAAGTCCGTATCGTAGGAGGTGAAAAATTTAACCACGCTACCATTATATTTCTCAAATTTTTGGAAAATTAGATTGATAGCTTTCTCATATAGAGTTTGTAACAATTTGTCTGAGGTATTTTTCATTTTTTGATAATTTAAAACTTAAATATCAATGACCGTTTGGTCATTCATCGTTTCTTAATATTTGATTTTGCATCTAGCAGCGCGGTGTCAACTAATGTTTCTACGTCCGCTTCTCTGCCTTCTATCTTTGCCAGGCGGGTATTTTCACTGGTAACCTGTAACTTCAAGTTGGACAGCTCATCTTTAAGCTGAAGGATTTCTTTTTTCATAGGAGCTAGTTTTGCTTCTATCATTTTTTCAAATTGGTCCATGGTTTCTTGTGGAGTCATTTTTTTGTGTTTTATTTCTTACTTTTTTTTAACCGACTGATCATCTGTAATACAACACAGAACGTGCTTGACGCACGTTGATTAGACAACCAAATTTTTTTTTGTGACAGAAAAAAAATTGGCTGTCTAATTAGTGTTTCGCTATCCGCACCAAAGGGGTCAGCGGGCATAATGACTGCCTATCGAGTAGCAATTTTGGAAGTTTGTTTTTCAGGAGAAAGGACCAAGTGATGCCGGTGTCCTTATTTTTTTGGCTTTTACGAAAAATTAAAACGATTTGCTCCAATTACGCATATGTGCTGTTTAGGAAAAATTCCAGTTTCTGGACATCAAAAATGTCATTATATCATTACTCTCGTGGCGTGAAAAGGGGCTAATAGCCTTAGAATTATCAACAATGCTTCTTTTGTTTTCTCGTTCGTGCTCATTAAGCTTTAAAACTTTTCATCTACAGCAAATCTTCCTGTGCTTTTTGTGAACGCCGGTAAGTTGTCACATTTATGAAAAATAGGTTCTAATTGCTGAGAAACTAAAATAAATCAATAAACCAGTGCCAAATTCAATTTTTGTAACAGATGCGCCGTTACCAGGATTTTAAAAATGAGTATCGAGGTCTCGATCATCGTCTCACTTTGTCTACCCGTCGGCCATTAGCTTGGCGAGGGAAACATTGTCGAGGATAAATTCAATTATAAAACAACCTTTAAATATATATATCATGAACAAACTGGAAACATTTTTTAACTTACATCAACAGGACAAGCCTTTAATTTTGCCAAATGCCTGGGACGCAGCTAGCGCTCGCATTATAGAAGATCAGGGTGCATTAGCAATCGCTACAACAAGTGCCGGCGTTGCCTGGGGACTTGGACATCGTGACGGGCACATTTTGCCGGTTAGCCTACTGGCTCAAGTCGCTCAAAGTATTACTCGCGTGATCAAAATACCGCTATCGATTGATTTTGAAAATGGTTACAGTGACAACGCCAAAGTTGTTGCAGAAAACATTAAGGCATTACTGGATGCAGGGATTGTCGGGATTAACCTGGAAGATGGTCGGGATTCCCCGGATGTTCTGTCCGCCAAAATATCTGCTATTAAAAGCGTGGTGGAAAGCCGGGGCTCAAGACTTTTTATCAATGCAAGAACTGATGTTTACCTGGCTGGCTTGGTCCCGGCAGAAGAAGCGGTAAATGAAGTAATCAAACGTGCGAAACTTTATAAAGATGCGGGTGCTGACGGCCTTTTTGTTCCGGTTATTACAGATGAAGGCGAAATCGCGCAAATCGCACAAAATGTTTCATTGCCCTTAAATGTTATGGCGATGCCCGGTTTAGGTAATGCTGACGAGTTAGGGGCATTAGGCGTAAAGAGGTTAAGTGCAGGGGCATGGATCACCCAGATCGCATTTCAAACTACCGCTAAACTCGCAAAAGCATTTCTTACCGAAGGAGATTCAGCAGTTTTTGAAGAAGACGCAATGTCAGGTGCAATGCTTCAAGAACTTTTCGCTGATAAATAATAAAATTCATAAAGCTATAATGCAATAAGCATTATAGCTTTATGATATAATTTCAAACGTTTATATAGTGCTTTTGGTAAAAATATATAAATATGAATTCCTTCAATATATATTTAATAAAAAGTAGTTTTACCAACAGCGAAATCAATTCTTCCACTTTTTTTGCCAATTAAACCTAAAGGAGTTTTAGGCCCTAAATATTAAATTTAATTGCTTACCAAATGGCATCCTTCGGATAAATCAATTATTATCCAGTTTAGCTGCAATTTTTTGTTTCAATTTTTCTTTGAACTCGTGGTTCAGGTTAGCTTCATCCTTTTGAGTGTTAAAAAGCTGCCGGATCATGCGATTGATCAGAATACTTTGCTGTTCGTAAACGCGGCAGATATAACAACCTGTAAGGTGAAATTGCAATTCCATTTTTTCTCTGACAGTCAGTTCAATTTCTTGCTGTTTTTCGATTAAAAGCGTCGCTTTCCTGCAATTATAAGCGATCCGTTCTTCCTCCGTTTTTAGTTCTTTTTTCATCTCACATCCAATTCTTCTGTAAACAAGATCTCAAGTTGACTTTTGCACGATGGATGATCACCCAATAGTTAGCCGAAGTGATCCTGAGTTTTTCGCAGATGAAACCCGTTTCTTCTTCGTCCAAATGCTTCAATTTGAAAACAGACATCCACAACGACGGAAGTTTAAACAGGCACTTTCGTAAAACATTCATAAATTCCTTATTATGGAGCGCGTCTTCGTCTTCAACGCCAAAAGGTGCCGGCCAATGCTTTTTTTTCCAGTTGTTCAAATCGGGGTCGAAAAACTCCGGTTCATCTTCGACAGAGCCTATACGCATTTCACCGCTTAAAGCGTTGGCCCTTTTGCGATAGGTATCAACGATCTTATTTTTCAGGATGGCGGTTAACCAGGAACGTATGGAACTTTCCGCCCGGAAAAGATTTGATTTTTCTAGAGCGGATAAAAATGTATCCTGCACCAAGTCCTGCGCCAACGCTTCGTCGTTTAGCCTTTTCAACGCAAAATTATACAGGTAGTCAGCATATTCATCTACCCATTTTGCTGGATTAAGTTCTTCATAATTTGCACGTTCCGTTATATTATTCACAATTATTTCATCACGCATGGCATCAAAGCTCAATTTTATATTTTAAATAAGACAAATCCATTAGATCTCGGGTCATAATTTAATGGACTCCGCGGCCTTTAGCAAAGATTTAGCTTCGACAAAACCCTCAATTCTGGTAATGATCTTTCCATCTTCATCTATAAACAACAATGTTGGATAATTATTAACGTTATAGTGTTCGGCAAATTTCTCACCGTCTCCTTTTTCTACATCAATGGAAATATTTATAAAATGGGAGTTGCAGTAAGCCGATAAAGCCTTATCCTTGAAGGTGTTCTGTTTAAGCTGCTGGCAGGGCGCACACCATACCGCGTAGGCATCAACAAAAACAGGCTTATGCTGTTGTTTCGCCGCTGATAAGGCAGCGTCAAGATTACCTTCTTTAAAAAGAATTTCGTTCCTTTTGCAAAGCTGCTGAGCGTAACTATAGCCGTTCAGCAGCAAGATCAAGGCGCATACAAGCCCTGGATATTTCCGATTAAAAATCATTGTCAAGGTTATTTAGCAAGATTTTCGTATTTCAAGGCAGTGGCAACAGCCTGCAAAAGCGTTGGACTGATGCGCTGTTTAAAATCGGGATTAATATATTCAAATTGGATGACGCCGTTTTTGTCTAAAATAAATACGGAAGGCACAGGCAATAATTTATCTACATTCTTTCCCGCCGAACCTTCAGTCAAGACCTTGCTGTAAGCAGCCGGGGCTTTGAATGCGATACCAAATTGCTTTGATACCGCAAGGTCGGCATCAGAAAGCAAGGTATAAGATAGCTGGTGTTTGTCGGCACTTTTATTCAGATTGTCAGGGCTATCGGTGCTTATGGCGATTATTTGGTAACCCATTTTGACTAGTTCTTCCTGAATACCTTGTACACCTGCTAGTTCCTTATTACAAAACGGGCACCAACCACCACGATAGAAGAATAAAACGGTTGGCTTATCACTAAGATGCGCATTAAGATCAAATGGCTTCCCGTTTGCAGCAGGGATGCTAACCGAAGGTATCTTTTCACCAATAAGGAGCGGACTGATATCGGTGGATTGTTGGGGGTATATCTGCGTAGCTGTAGTATCGCTTATGTTTAATGACAAGGCTGAGGCGTTGAAAGCGGTAAAACCAAGCAATAGTATGGTAATAAAGTTCAAGTAAAAAAAATTAAAGTTAGCCTTTAGTTTCATATAGATTAGATTAATGGAGTTAAAAAATGCCAACAAAAAGCACTGCTGGCGGCTGATATTACATTTTCGTCGTGTCCTTTTTTATTTTCGACATTTTGTCTGATGACTTGCTCATTTTATCATGGCTCATTTTAGACGTCTTCTTGGTGTCTTTTTTCATCGGGACCATTTTATCCTGCGCGTGAGCGCTTAATGATAAACAGATCGCGGCAATCGCGGTTAACGATAGGGCTTTAAATTTTAATGCTTTCATTTTGATTTTTTAGTATAAGATTTCCTCCTTAGTAGTATTCTTTGCCAATACCTTACAATATTTTTTAATAAAAAATTTTACGAGCTTCTTGTAAGGATTTTATGATTGTTACGACTAACATCAAACATTAAGTAGCGCGCATTAAGAAACATAGCCCTGCTTATATTTCAACTTACTTATTCAAATAATATATGTCACCATGTTAAAATTTTCTTTATTAGTCAAGCTGGAAGCAAAAGCAGGCAAAGAACAAGAACTAAGCGATTTCCTCAAAAGCGCATTATCATTAGCCCAGCAGGAAGCCGGAACGGTTAACTGGTATGCCCTGCAAATTGGCGCATCTACATTCGGCATATTCGACACCTTTGAGACTGAAGCGGCACGGGAGGCGCATTTAAACGGACCGATTGCTGCTGCATTGCTGGATAAAGCCCCCGAGTTGCTATCCGGGAGCCCGGTAATTGAAAAAGTCGATATTTTAGCTGTGAAGTAAAATAAAAAGAGCGACAGGTGTCGCTCTTTTTATTTCTGAAGCATGTATCAATTGCTGGCGTACCGGGAAAATCTACAGGAAGAACGATAAAGCCGTGCAGGTAATTACTGATCGTTTTATCTCCTTTACCAATATCATATCTATCAAATGGGCCTCGCTATAGTCCGCTGCTAAAAAATAATCTACTAAAGCTGCATCAGGCAGTCCGCTGTTTATCGCTGTTGCTTTAACAAACTTCGCCAAGGTACCAAGCCTGGTATCGAAATCGATATTCGCCTTACGGATCAGTAGAATCTCTTCCGTTGTAAAACCCTGTAAACCTCCAGCTACAGTATGCGCTATAAGGCAATAAGCGCATTCATTAACCTGGCTTACAACCAGGTTAATGACTTCCCGTTTTCTAGCCGTCAATGTATTTTTCCTGTTTTGGAGGACAAGGTAGTCTGCCAAGGCATTTGCATTTTGGCGAAATAGACGTACAGATTGGGAACCATACTCCAGATTAACAAACATATACCGGTTCATTTCTGATGTGTCAGCTTTCGTGAGAACTATAAAAGCTGTCATATCAATATGGAAAAAAGTGAGGCCGCCTATGCAGGCGGCCTATAATTTAATTATTTAAGGGTCACTTTGATAATACCGGTAACTGGCGGCAACGTGGTAAAGGCATTAGGATTTGGAACCGCAGTAATAGGTTGACTTTCCTTTAATGGAGTTCCTGCAAGGTTGAACTGCGTAAGTCCCGCACCGGGAAATTGATTGATTGCAGTTCCGTCATCGAACAATTTGATCGTGCCAGAAATGTCACCTTTTTGCGTGGCATCTACTCCATTATCGGCCGAAGCAAAGAACCAGTCATTCGAAAAACCATACATGGTGGCAATAGCCAAACGGTCGCCGGCGGCAACGTCAAGCTGTTGTGATACAACGCCGCCTTGCTTGCCTGCTATACTTGGTAGCAACACTTTAGTATTCGGCGCTGGCAAAACATAAACAGCCTTAACCCCTTTAACCGTTTTTAAATAAGCAGCGAGTGTATCTGCATTACCTTTTTGGGCCAATGGGGTAAGGCCTTTGCCTGCATCTGATTGGTTGGTGGTGTAAATAGGGTTATTAATGCCATTATATACAACTACCAGGACGGGGGACAACGGTGTGAAAATTCCTGTGATAGATTTAGCATATGCACTTAAAGCTGTGTTGTCACCAGCTTCAGCAATATTAGTTAAACCATTTGCCGTCGGCTGACCAACCGTATAAAGTGGATTTGGAGCCTGAAGTGCTCCGCCAACGATGTAAGAGACACTCCAAACGCCAGGGCTTAGCGGCGTCTCGTTGGTTGTGCCTGCCGACGTATTTTGCAGCGTCAACGTGAAAGTGGAATTACCATTGTATTTCAGCGTTGCCTTAACCAGTTTCGATGCAGGGAGGTAGGTGTTCCCTTGCGCGTCTGCGCCGATCACTTCTGAAATATTTTTCGCCTCTGTGACGCCTGGATGTGTTACTGTTGATCCTGGTTTCTGATTTACTCGGGTACCGTTGTCCCAAAGCTTAATCTGTGCGGAAACATCCCCCTCGATCGGGTTGCCGCTATTATCATAAACCTGAATACCGGGATTTGCCGGAGCAAAGAAAAGATCATTTGAAGCGCCGTACATGGTCGCAAAAGATAACGCTTCACCTTTTGCAGCTGCAAACGTGATCGTCGTTGACTGACCTGGTTGTATTAATGCCGGCGTACCGGTGCCCTGGAAGGTGCCGGATTCGACCAAAGGTTGGGATTCCAGCACATTCTCGATGGTAATCGTATTGGACTGAGGCGTTACCGGACTGTTATTACTGTCCTTTTTACATGCGGTTAAAGCGAAGGGCAGCAAAGCTGCCAGGGAAATTAATTTGATTTTCTTAAGTGGATTCATTTGGGTAATTTTTCTCCTTTGTCGACCCAGTTACAATTTGCTTACAGAAAAAAAGAAAGTTCATGTAAAACAGACATTCTCGTGACTTTCCCAGCACCCGGATTGGCTTAACCACGGGCAAATTGGGTTCTTTCTGATGATTCACTCCTGGCATGCGGCGATTCTTAACGGATTTTTGATTGATCACATCAATTCTATTTTTACAATGTTCTGTTCCTTTATCCGGCCAATGTGCGCACTTTTACAATAGGAATTTTAACGACGATGATAAAGATGAATAAGCATTTCAACGTGATTTATTTAGGTGGGCCGACTGTGATATTGGAAATCGGTGGTTTGCGCCTGATGACCGATCCGACCCTGGACCCTAAAGGTGAAACATATATGTTAGGTGATAAGCCTGGTTATTGGAAAACAGCCGGCCCTGCAATAAACAATATAGGTCATATAGATGCAGTTTTGCTTAGTCATGACCAGCATAAGGATAATCTGGATAACGCAGGAAGAGAATTGCTCGAACAAGTGGAAACAACGATTACGACAATTGATGGAGCGGTACGCCTGGGCGGGAATTCAAAAGGGTTAAAGCCTTTTGAGAGGATTGCATTAAATGACAGCATTTCTGTTACCGCAACCCCAGCTCGCCACGGGCCCGCAGGCACTGTTCACATCACAGGTGAGGTTATCGGTTTCGTCGTAGAAACAAGTGATGTGCAGGTCTATTTTACCGGCGATACCGTGTATTATGATGGTATTCAGCAAGTGGCTCAGCAGTTTAGCCCAGGTTTTGTTTTTATTTTCGCGGGCGCGGCGAAACCCCGAGGCCCTTTTAACCTGACTATGGGTACCAATGATGCCCTTGATACTGCATCCGCATTTCCTAAAGCGGTCATCATTCCGTTACATTTTGAAGGATGGTCGCATTATACCGAGTCTGATAAAGAATTGCGACAGGCCTTTGATATTGTCGGCATGGGTAATCGCTTGAGAATACTTGAGCCGGGAATTGCAACCAGCTTTTAGGAATTTTGTCCGCAGTATAAAAATGGTGAGCTCAACAGGCTGGCTCACCGTTCGAAAATTAATTGATTGGTTGCATTTCTGCAGTGATTTTTTAGTTAACAAGGGGTCTCAAGAGTATTCGCCTACATCGGGAAGTATCAAAGCTAACAGACCTGCTATACAAACCAGGTTTAATTAATATCCATGTGCTCCAAACACCGACCTTGTGGAGCCAAACCTGTTGAGATAGGAACCAAAAATATTACCCAGAATTATCTGAACGCCTGCAAACAGACAAGACGTTGATATTATTGCTTGTAAAATCGTTACATTACGAACTTTCGCAGCAGGCAAATTGACGCAAGAGCCATTTTGAAACATTTATGGCAATCAGCCCGCCTTGGCGAGTTGGGGGGACAGAGTGTGACTGCTCTTATGATTGTGACTTTGAGCTTTTACCGGGCCAACGCTAAACAGAGCGCCAGATCTTAAAACAGTTTTCATACGTACCATCCAGATCTTTTATAACAAGCGATAAGTGTTCATTTCGAATTGGAAAATGCTGGTCAATGGTACGATAGATTTGTTGGAGAAGGTTGCCTAACCGGTGCTCGACTTCGAACCTGGAAAGGGAAACAACTATTTGATTGGCGACCGTTTGAACGGTACCATTGGAAAGTTCACTTTTGATCAGTTTGGCTACAGAAGCGCAAAGACTTGCGACCTGGGAGATTTCAATCGGGTTCATTTCAATTTTCTTTAATCAGTAAAAAATAAACCAGCTTTCTGTACGGTGGCTGTACAAATATATTAATCAAGGAATTATTCTACTAAGTTCTGACGCCAATTTCTGTAGGCCTTATACAGCAAAGTCACTAAAAAGCTGGTTTATTAACATGGAAACCTCATTTCACACCCTCAGGGGTTAACTGCGACTGGGGATGTTAATGGCTTTGACAAGCTCCGCCAAAGATAATTGACGAGGTACGCCTGCCAACCGTTAAATCTATCAAATACGGCATTCACCCCATTCATGTCCGCTCTTCCGTTTATCAATTTGTGATTTTCTAACGCCCTTAATAACCCTACATCACCTAAAGGCAGACCAGTGGGGTCATTGAGAGATTGCATTATTACTGCGTTTGCCGTCCACAAGCCGACGCCCTTTAGGGCAGTCAATTTTTGTACACGTTCTTGGGAGGATACGGCCAACAATATCGATTTGCTGAGTTCGCCAGACGCAAACGCCGTTGCCGCATTGATAATATAAATCGATTTTTGTCTTGAGAACTGTAACGCTTGTAAATTTTCGATGGTTAAATTTTGGAGCATCTCGGCCGGTGGAAAAAGCATTAGTTTTTTGCCGTCGTAATCTATGCTCCCACCGTATGTTTGAATTAATGCGCGCTTCAACTTAAAGGCGAAGGTCATGTTGATTTGTTGGCTGATAATACTCCATATTAACGTTTCAAAAGTTTCAGGGTTTCCGATCAAACGAAGCCCTTTGAACTCCTCCGTCATGTAACTCAGTTCCGGATGTTGACTCAGAATTTTATAAAACGGCATCAGGTCTCTTTTGAGATCAAGCCAGTCTTCTACGAAGCTTTGAATGAATGGTGCAACTTCCAGATCTTCTGTATTAAGTTCGATCAGGATATATTCATCGCTCTCAGAAACGGTAAACGGAACATATTTACCATTCACTCTGATTGCCCGGCTAACACTTTCCTCATCAATTAATATGAGAGAGTCATCAAAATCCCTGTGAATAAACCATAAACACTCCTGAAAAGAGAATAGTTCAGGCCTTTTAATTTTTATTATAGATTTCATTTGATATAAATTCTTAAATTTTGTTTTTGCAGCAATTTTCGAAGCGTTTACCGGAAGAAGAAATCGTTATTTTCATACCGGCAAGCGAATTGAATGTCCCTTCCTCGTTTTATGTTATTGCGCCCTCCGACACCAAGCCTTCATCCACCAAAATACGCCCACAAAATTCGCAAACAATAATCCTCTGATGGAGTCTTATCTCCGCTTGTTGTTGCGCAGGGGTGTGGTTAAAACAACCTGAACAGGCATCACGTTCAACAGTAACGATTGCCAGGCCGTTCTTCGCTTTCTTTCGCAGCAGGGTATAGGCCGCCAGAAGGTTGCTATCTATATCCCTACCGGCGTCTAAAGCCAGTTGAGTTAGCTCCTTTTCTTTCGCTTGTGTCTCAGCGGATATTTTGTCAAGTTCGTCCTTCTTGATAATCAAATATTTTTGGTTTGCCTCGAGGTCGGTTTGAGCCGAGCGATAATCACTCGTTTTATTGACGATGTCGCCTTCGATTTTCATCAGCCTTTTCTGATGTAGCTGAATATCCAGGTGTTGTATTTCTATTTCTTTAAGCAGCGCATCGTATTCCCGGTTGTTTTTAACAGAACCCACCTCACTCTGATACTTACTCACGGCATCGTTGGACGCCCTAATTAAGTTCTTCGTGTTATCAAATTCGTGTTTCAGGGCATCAAGATCATTTTTTAACTGGTCTACCCTCGTTTTTATTCCGACAATTTTATCCTCGTAATCAGATACTTCCTCCGGCAGCAAACCCTTCAATTGACGAATTTTGTCAATTTGGGTATGCAGCGCCTGCAGCTTATATAGCGCTTTAAGTTTGTTTGCAATTGTGGTTTCCATAACAATTTTGTCTTAGACTTGAAAAATTCAACTTTTCTAAAAATTAAAATGCCTTATCTCCTGCCGTCTTATTTTTCAGCTCAAACTCATGGTTCATTTCACAATGTGAGCAAGAATACGGGTGCGGCCGGTGGCGATCACATTTTATCATGAGCTCATGCAGCCTCCCTGATAAACTGACAATTAGCGGTAATCACAACGTCTTCACCAAGCAACAATTGGCCTCCTTTGGTGTGTATAACATCCCCCACGCCGAAGTCTATTCTGTTAATCGTCGTGCTGATGGTAAATCCCGCCCTGATTTTTCGCCCAGCCTCCAAAATTGCGCCTCCGAAGGAGCCATGCATAATGACTGGCTTTGTAATTCCTTTAATGGTAAGTATTCCTTTTATAGCAAATTCTTTTTTCTCGGCTGAAAGAAATTCCCCTGGCAGTCCATCACTGCCTTGTATGATTTCTGTGCTCGTAAACAATATATCGCTGTACCGCGAAGCATCAAAATATTGATCATTTTTTAAATGCGCGTCCCTCATTGGATTGTGTGTGTTCAAAGAATTTACGTCCGCTACTAGCCGTACCTGTGTAATATTTTTAAACCCAGTCTCGTCCGTTTGAAAACTCGCGTCAAAAGAGGTTATAAATCCAGAGATCTTGGAGATCACGAGATAATCTGTCTCAAATCGCAGCTCACTATGCTCACGATCAATTTTCCAGTTACTTTTCATGTTGTTGTCAATGTTAAATTTTGCCTTGCCGCCAAAGTGTTCTGATGAGATCCTTCATCGTATTAATGCTCTGTGAAACGATAAATATCTTTCATCGGGTCATCAGGCTTCTAAGCATACATTGGACACAAAATTGGAAAAGTGTGACATGTTTTTGAATCATAGGCAAAGTTTGCTGCCCGGGATTTGGGCTTATTTTCTGGATTGTCACAGAAATTGAAATCGTTGTCTAACCGTAAATCTTAAAATATGAAACCTAACGAATTTAAAGGAAAAACCGCCCTCATAGTCGGTGGTACAAGTGGAATGGGAAAAGCAACTGCTCAATTACTCTCGTCACTTGGAGCTAACGTAATAGTTGCTAGCAAAAGAAAAGAAAGCGTCGCAGAAACCGTTACTTCGCTCTTAACGAACACCGGTGATAATTTTGTTAAAGGGCTGATAGTGGATCTCGCAGAACCGGTCAGCGTCGAAAGATTTATCGATGATCTGCGAGGTGAAGGCAAAATCGACTATCTTGTGAATGCATCCGGGATTTTCAGGCCAAAACCTTTTTTAAACACCACGCCAGAAGAATATCTCGCGCTGCTTAACATCAACCAAGGATTTTATTTTATCACCCAGGCGGTAGCGAAAATTATGAAGAACAACGGCGGTGGTGCAATAGTGAATATCGGTTCATATTGGGCAGATAACGTCGTGAAAGGAATGCCCACCTCCGCTTATTCTATGGCGAAATCTGGTTTACATTCTTTCACTAAACACCTGGCGGTTGAACTTGCACCGGATCAAATACGTGTAAATGCCATTGCACCGGGCCTCATCGAAACTAATGTGCTCAATGATGTTGTTGGATTGGATAAAGTAGAAGAAACATACAACAGTTTCACTGGGCTTAATCCAACAGGTCGAAATGGTAAAGCTGAAGAAGCAGCTAGCGCCATTAAATATCTACTTTCTGAGGAAAGTTCGTGGGTGACAGGGGTGATCCTATCAGTCGATGGCGGGATGGCTACCGGAAGAGGGTGAAATTATTAAACGCAGATATTTTCATTTATTTACGGGGCGTCAAAGCAGGCTTGAATTTCGAAGACATTGATCCGTCCCGTAAATATCGAATTTATTCCGAATTGAATCGTTGCAAGATGACATTGCCTGCGGCATCGAAGGTTGCATCTAGTTTTATTATTGGTGTCTGACTAACCTCGCCTTTAAATGATTTTGAAATTCAGTTGCCTGGTGTGTAGACATATTCAATTCATAAGTGATGCTGTCTTTTTCGAATGTGAAAATACGTTGCGAATGAATTGTTTTCGGGTCAACCTGGATGTTTACGCTATCAAAAACAAAGTGGTCATTGTCGTATGACGTCAACTTGTACTGCTCCATACGCCCGCCAACTTGCACACTATGAAGCAAAATGTCATTCTCCTTTAATAAGATAAACCCAGTGTCCCAAAATACGGTTTGGCCATTATTGCTCGTGTTATTTTTATACCATGTTTTTTGATTGAAAAGAATGGCATCTTTATGTTCGTCGGGAATAAAAACTGTTACTTCGGTGTAGGCAGTGTCGTCTATTGTCGGGAATTTGGCAAACCCTTCACCCATCCAATCACCTACTGATAATTTTTTTATTCGGTTAATTATCTCCTTCAAATCCATGATGCAGCTGGTTTAATTAAAAAGTCTATCTGCAATTATTCCTTGCAGGCACAAATCTACCCGTAATAATTGCAGTTTGTAAAAAATATTTTGAGTTTCTTGGCCGCTTCAACTTTCCAAGCGAATTTTTAAGAGATATTTTTAGTTCTTACTACTGAAAAGTTAATATTTGAATTTTTGATCGACAGATATTGACAAATATTAAACAATTCAAGACAATGATTTTATTTGTAGGTTATTTTTTCTTATCATTCCTAATAATTTTAAAAAATTCAGTCAATATTTTGTAATTATGTTAATTGTTTATCAATTACCGCGCATACGTAAATGTATATTTGATAATGCAAAACCGTTTTAACTCCCTTGTAATTAGGTGATAATAGCTTTTTATTGACGTTTCAATATACTGGAAAAATGAAAGATGACTTTTATTTATCTGTCCATGAACCCTGATAATCAATTTTCCCCGTAAGTAAATGAGGTAATGTATGGATGGCTATAGTGATTTTCCGGATTCTCTGCTCGTTGAACGATTAAGATCAGATGATAGGGCGGCTTTTGCCGAAATTTATCGTCGTTATAAAGGTCCTCTGTATGTTCATGCCTTCCATCGGCTACAAGACAGAGAGGAAACCAAAGATTTGTTACAACAGTTATTTGCAACCCTTTGGGAAAATCGAAAACACTTGAATATCGACGGTTACTTATCGGGCTATCTTTTTACTGCCGTAAGAAATCGAGTATTAAAATTTGTCGCACGCCAGAACGTTAATTCGAGATATATTGCATCTGTTCAGTCTACGATAAATAATACGTCTTATCAATCAGATCAACTGGTAAGGGAAAAAGAGCTTTCAGCGATCATTGAGAAAGAAATAAGCGCGCTCCCTACTAAAATGCGCGAGATATTTGAATTGAGCCGCAAGCAGCATCTTTCAAACGCGGAGATAGCCGAAATTCTTGACATCAGTGAGAAAACCGTCCGTAATCAACTTAACAACGCTTTGTCAATACTTCGCTCAAAACTTGGATTGTTCGGCGTGTTGTTTGTTATGTTATATCAACATAAATTTTAATTCGTTGAATATCAACTTATTAATAATTAACGTAAAAATAACCTTAAATTTATTTCAATTTAATCTGGGCAAATCCTTATTCAAGGGGTCTTTATCATCAATTATCTAAAGATGAATAAAGAACAAATTCTAGCTTTGCTTTCAAAATACGCTTCGGGAGAATGTACTGAAGAGGAAAAAGTATTATTGGAGCATTGGTTTTATATTCAAAATTCAACAGACTTACCGTCTATTGAAGAAATTAATGCGGATTTGGATGACGTATGGAGCGGCCTTCAGCAAGAACCTGTATCGATGCGCCTTTGGCCTCGATTTGCTGCCGCGGCTTCTATTATACTATTTCTTTCTTTTGGTGCTTACGTCATTACCCGTAAAGCGAAGCCAGAATCGAATCGCGAAGCGAAAAATCAAATCATTACTCCCGGACATAATCAGGCTACGCTTTCTCTTGCTAATGGGAAAAAGATAATATTGACTAAGGGTTTGTCCGGCCGACTGGCAATCCAAGGTAAAACAAATATCATTGCGTCTCAAGGCAATATTTCATATGCCGGTTCTGCCGACGAGAAGAGTGTTAGTTACAATACCATGTCTACTTCAAAAGGTCAGCAATCTCCTTATCCCCTGGTTTTAGCGGACGGCACAAAAGTTTGGCTAAACGCAGATTCAAAGTTGACCTTTCCGACTGCGTTTATTTCTAGAGAAAGAAATGTCAAACTTAAAGGCGAAGGATATTTTGAAGTGGCTAAGGATCCAAAACACCCTTTTATAGTAACTACCGACAAACAAGAAGTCAAAGTTTTGGGAACCCATTTTAACATATGCAGTTATGATGATGATCCTGCCACAATCACCACTCTTATAGAAGGAAGCGTCGAGATAACTGAAAAGAAAAATGAAAGGGAGGGCATTCTTAAACCGGGCCAACAATCCATTCTCTCGAGCAACCAGATGAAAATTCGTGAAGCTGATGTTGATGAAGCAATCGCCTGGAAAGACGGATATTTTATGTTCGAAAGCGGCGATATCGAATCAATTATGCGAAAAGTCGCCAGGTGGTATGATATTGAGGTCGTATATGAGGGTCCTATACCACAAACAAAATTTTATCTCTCGGCTGACCGTTTTTCAAGTATTTCGAGTCTTTTAAAACCTTTGGAATCTTCCAAAAGAATACATTTTAAAATCGAAGGAAGGAGGATTACTATAAGTAAATAACGTTTCCTCAACCTCTAATTCATGGTCTGCAGAAAAAAAAAGCCAGAAGTGCTACAACACCGCTGGCCAAGTTCGGATCATGTTAAACTACGTAATTGTTAAACCTTTAACGAACATTCAAATGTATAAAAATTATACTAATAGAATTTCTTTGCCTTTTCGGTGGCAAAAATACCGAAATCTTCTACTGGGCGTCCCGCTTTTTTTATGTCTTATTTTTGTTGCTTCTGTTGCCAACGCACAATCTATTACGGCCAGCTTTAAAAACGCTCCCTTAAAGTCTGTTATTAAAGAGCTAAGAAAACAAAGCCATTACAGCTTCTTTATTGCAGAGGACCTGTTAAACACGGCTCAACCCGTAACGTTGAGCGTTCAAAAGGAAAATTTAAAATCAACTTTAGATCTGATATTTAAAGATAGCCCGCTTACTTTCATTATTGAAGATCGATCTGTAACGATTACCGAGAAGGACAAAAAGCCCGGTAAACAAAAATCTTCCTCTGCCTCAGTGACGGCATTGGGACTAGTCTATAATGAAGACCATGATCCTTTAGAGGGGGCAACAATCCGAGTGAAAAATAAAGACTTAACTACAACTACCCAACGTGGGGGAGTTTTTACATTGCCAGGGGTTGAAGAAGGAGATTTACTTCAGGTAACCTATATTGGCTATGCACCGGAAACGCTTTCGGTGACCGGAAAATATCAAATTGTAAATTTAAAACGCGCCCAATCAGAACTCGACGAAGTCCAGGTTATTTTTAACGGCAAAACGAGTCTGCGCAGTAGCACCGGTTCACAAGTAACTATCACTCACGAACAATTAGCGGTCTCTCCATCACCAAATATAATTGAAGCCCTCGCCGGTCTGGTTCCTGGATTAACCATCACTCAAAACGGGCCGAATGCGAGCGCCAACTACGCAATCACACTAAGGGGAACAAATGCTTTGCCAGTTAACGGATCTTCCGATTTATTGCCCTACGTGAATCAACCTTTGATTTTACTCGACGGTTTTCCTATAGCGCAGATGCCTGGCACGACGGGTGGACCTTCTTCATCAGGTCAATTGGGAACCTTTAGCAAAAGCTCTTCTCAGAGCGCAAATGGTTTGAGTGCCCTGTTTTCACTTAATCCTGCAGATATCGAAAGTGTTACGGTATTGAAAGACGCCGATGCGACCGCTATTTACGGAACAAGAGGGGCTAACGGAGTTATAATCATAACGACAAGGAAAGCCAAAGGTGGCGATCTGGTCGCTAGCGCTTCTGTTCTGTACGGTTTATCAACTTACGCGCGAAAGCTCGATCTGATGAATACAGACCAATACCTGGCTATGCGAAGGCAAGCCTATAAAACTGATGGTAAGTCTCCGACAGCCAGTGATGGCCCGGATCTTTTGACATTTAGTCAAACTCAAAATACAAACTGGCAAAAGGAACTTTTGGGAAGCAAACCAACTTACACAGCGAATTTTTCAGTGTCAGGAGGAAAGGGTACAACGACGTTTATCGCCAACGGCGGTTATTTCTATTCCGATGGCGGAGTAAAGGGAGCGCCAAGCGCAACCCTTAGAGACTACAATGAGAAAAGGACCAGTTTTTCACTGTCTACACAAAGCGTGTCCGCAAATGGCCGTTTACATTTAGACTCTTATTTCGGTATTTCCGTGGTCAACAATGATTTGCCGGCGGGCTCACTAGAGAGCCTGATATTTTTAGCCCCGAATGCGCCGTCACTTTTTGATGCGCAAGGAAATCCGAATTTTGCTGGTTGGGCCGAAAAGGGCGCTGTATATCCTGGAAGCGCACCAGGCGTCTTCCTGCCTACTAATACCAAGAATACCGCAACTAACGCCAATATAAAATTCGGGTATGAAATTCTTAAAGGATTAATTTTTAATCTTGAAAGTGGCTATTCTATCAATAATATAAACTCGTTCTTCGAAAGTTCGTCTCTTTACACCACCAACCCAAGTACGGTTGCTCTTTATGCGTCCATCGGACTTGGAACCAGCTCTTTTAGGAGCAGCAGTTTCAATTACGGAACGATCAGTAATTTTACGTTGGAACCCAATTTGAATTACAATCGCAAGATCGGGAAGGGATACCTCAATGCACTGGCTGGTATAAGTTACAATGATCAGGCTTACAATACCCAAAGTTTTGCCGCATCAGGCTTTACGAATGACTATCTGGAGCGAAGTTTGGTTGCCGCCGGATCGATTACGCCAAGCGCTAACCTGGACCAGCAAAAATTAGCATCTGCCTATGCGAGGTTAAATTACAGTTATAACGCCCGGTATATTCTAATGGTTTCAGGAAGACGAGACGGAGCTAGTACATTCGGACCGGATAAACGTTGGGGCAGCTTTGGATCAGTGGGCGGTGCCTGGGTATTTTCAGATGAGGAGTTTTTGAAAAAAATGAAAAGCGATTTCTTTTCATTTGGAAAGTTACGGTCTAGCTATGGAATCACGGGAACCCCAGTGAATAGCTCATTCGGCTACCTATCCACGTTCACCGCTGGTTCTGGATATACTTATGAGGGACAGTCGACTTTTAACATTACCCAAGCTTCAAACCCAGACATACGCTGGTCCCAGACCAAAAAACTTGACATCGGGACAGACCTGGGATTTTTGAATGACCAATTGGTAGTAGCCGGTGATGTTTATAGGTCTTTAACCGATGATCAGATCGTTACTACAAACTTGGGATCTGTTACCGGGCTCAATTCACAGGTTATCAATCTACCCGCTAAAGTTCAAAACAAAGGCCTTGAAATTTCAATAAGTTATCGTTCTGAGGCGATGCATAAACTTACCTGGTACCTGGCTGGAAACATCGCCTTTAATGCGAATAAGCTTGTTTCATTTCCGAATTTGAAAACTTCCGCATTCGCAAACTTTTATGATGTCGGTCAGCCGATTGGGCGAGTTAGAGTGTATAATTTACCGCCGTTAAACAGCCAAACAGGCGTTTACGATTATACTAATATCCCGCCAAATTACGTATTCGTGAACTTCGCACCGAAATTCGCGGGCGGCATACAGCAAGGAATAAATTACAAAGGATTTAGTCTGTCACTCAACTATGAGTATAGGAGCCAGGCTGGATTTAACAGTTATAGCCAAGGAGCGGTTTTAGGCTCGTATCAAAGCGGAATCGGAAATCAGTTAGTGAATGTTGGGAAAGATAGCTGGAAAAGTCCGGGGGATCAAACGATTTTCCCGAAGCTATCGAATAGCTATACCTCGAGCTTCTTTCTAAATTCACAATGGCTCGAAACACAGGTGTTTTATATCTCATTAAAGAATGCTCGCCTTGGTTACACACTTCCTAAATCTGCGATGAAAAAGATCGGGATAAATTCTTTGGGATTTAATTTGGCAGGAAACAACCTCTTTTATATCACCAACTATAAAGGTCCTAACCCGGAAAGTCCGAACCCGACCATTACGACAGGTTCATTGTTACGCCGTCAGTTCTCAGCAGGTATAAATGCAACGTTTTAATCTTAAGTATTCGCAAAATGAAAAGAACAATACGAATAAAAAACAAAGTGATTAGCCTCTTATTAGGCTTTTCAGCGCTGTGCATCGTTTCGTGCAAAAAAGCGCTCGAAGTTCCCTTGCCTTCAAATCTTATCCTGGTTCAAAATGCTTATAATGATGATGGTACTGCAATTGCCGCCGTCAGTAGCATGTATACGCAAATGACTAAACACACCAATTTTGAGTGGGGTGGGATAACGGCTAACACTTCTCTTTATAGCGATGACATACAACGTTCCTCTAGCGGAGTTACTACGAATAATTTTTATATAGCAAATCTTACTGCAGCAGGTTCAGATGTTAAGTCAATGATGGCTGAAGCATATTCGACGATTCTTTATATAAATACTAGTATCGAACAATTAACTGCTAGTGCCTCTTTATCACCACCAATCAAAAAACAACTGTTAGGTGAATGTTATTTTGCCCGGGCATATACCTATTTCTATATAGTTAATTATTGGGGCAGTGCTGCCGCAATGCCATTAACAAGTGAGCTTACGATTAGTCAGGTATCACCAAGCACACCGGCGGACAAAATTTATGCACAAATAATTGCGGACTTAAAACTTGCACAAGCGAATCTAACGAATGCTTATCCCGTTACAGATAAAGGCAGGCCGAACCTGCAAGCGGCAAATGCATTATTAGCCCGAGTTTATCTGTATTCGGGAAAATATGCTGACGCCATTACCCAAGCTAGCGCAGTAGTTAATAGCGGGTTGTACTCCCCACTGCCTTCTCCAGCGGTCAGTTTTTTGAAAACAAGCAATGAAATTATCTGGTGTCTGCAGGGCCAAGCCAGTCCTACGCTCAATCCGACTCCGGATGCTTATCTTTTTTTTCCCACAAATTCCTATTTCCCACCGACCTATACGCTCACCCCTAGCTTGCTGGCTTCTTTTGAACCAGGGGATCTACGTTATACGAATTGGGTTTATACGGTTGCCGTTAGTGCGGTGATCGGATCACCTGTAAAGACTAATTACTATGTTCCCGGAAAATATAAACAGCCTACGGCTTCATCCATTTCTTCGGCAACAGAAAACTACGTTTTATTGCGGGCAGCAGAAATGTATTTGGTATTGGCGGAAGCTTATTATAAAACCGGTGACTTGCCAAACGCGGTAGCTAACCTCAATGTCATTAGAACCAGGGCAGGATTGGCCAATTTGTCTCCATCGTTGACGATGGATCAATGCAGGGCCGCGATTGAGCAGGAAAACCGCATCGAATTTTTTGCAGAACAAGGCCATCGCTTTTTTGATCTTAAAAGATGGCCTGGCATTTCCGGAGGGAAATGGCGTTCTGACGAAGTTATACCCGTATCAAAAGCCGGGGTGCCAAATTTTACCTGGGCCACTTACAAAAATTATTTTCCAATCTCTGATCTTGATCTGTTGTCGGATAAAAATCTTATTCAAAATCCTGGCTATTAAACTTGATCTACGGGGGATATAATTCGCTTGACATGAAATTGCTACGCCCCCTCGAGGCTTTAAGCCAAAGCGGGTGTAGCTTTTTAAAATGCTGCCAGAGAAGGTGTATCACAAGGAATAAACATATTACATGCCATATAAATCGCCTCCTTTTATTGAATTCAATTATGAATAAATATATTCTCTTTTGGCTGCTTTTTTTTGCCATTACGGCGACATCCGCACAAACAGCAAAAAAGTTTCGGCCTTTTAACTCGGTCATTACCGAAGATGCCATTGCCTCTAAGGGGCTTTTTAATACCTATCAAGTCCGTGATTCTGTATTTATTGAAATTCCTGATTCGCTTTTAAAACGGCCGATCATGGCAATCAATGAATTTGTCAAAAGTGCCGTTAGGGCGACGGATAAAGGGACACTATTAAGTCCTTCTAAATTGCCAGAAGAAAACCTTAACTCGGTGACTTTTTATTTTGAATCATTTCGCTCAGAAAACATCTTGGCTAGGCACTCGCAAGATAATATCCTGGCAGATGTAAACAGCAAAATTCGAAAAGCCGTGAAGAGAGCCAATGATGATGAGATTCTTCAGACAATGAAAATTGTTGCTCGAAGCGAAAACCAATCTGCATACCTGGTTGATGCTACCGACTTCATTAACAACACGACTTTATTTGCGAGCGCGCCGGGAACTGCGAAGCATATCGACTACGTGCGAAGTTATCCCACAAATGTCGATTTCGGTATTGAACGAGTCCTTGCCCAAGATCCATTTTTAGGTGGATCAGATGAAGTCATCGTCAATACTTCCTTTATAGCGCTGCCAAAAATACCGATGCGAGCCAGAATTTTTGATTCAAGAGTCGGCTTTTTCAAGCCCCTCACAAACGTAAAGACCATTTATGCCGACAATCAACAGGGAAGCGCCACTGTGAAATATATAGACCGCTGGCGCATGGAGCCCAAGCCTGAAGATCGCGAACGTTATTTACGCGGAGAATTGGTCGAACCGTCAAAGCCCATTATTATTTACATTGATCCGTACACCCCAAAAAAATGGGTTAAATATTTGATCATGGGTATTAATGATTGGCAAGCCGCATTCCGGCAGGCGGGATTTAAAAATGCAATTAGGGCAGAGGAATGGCCCAAAGATAGGCTAGCCGATCTTCACGATGCAAGGTATTCATTTTTATGTTACCTGCCATCATCCACTCCAAACGCATATGGGCCTCATATTTCTGATCCCCGTACAGGAGAAATCATTCAAACTCATATTGGATGGTTTCACAGCGTGCAGGTCATTCTCGACGGCTGGTATAAATCTCAGGCAGGCGCGTTAGACTCAAATGCAAGGAAACTAAAATTTGACGATGAATTAATGGGGCAGTTGATCAGGTTCGTCTCCAGTCATGAGGTTGGTCACACTTTAGGTCTCGCACATAATTTTATTTCCAGCAGTGAAACCCCGGTAGAAAAAATGCGTGACAAAGCATACCTTAAAGTTCACGGACATACCAGCAGCATCATGGACTATGCCCGATTCAATTTTGTAGCACAGCCTGAAGACAGCATTCCTAAGGAGAATCTGTGGCCTCATATCGGTGAATATGACAGATGGGCTATTCAATGGGGGTATAAATATCTTGCTACGAACGATATCGAGAAAGACAGGTTAATAATGAGCAAATTAGCCTCGGATAGTTTAAATAGTAATCCAAGACTTTTATTTGGTAATGAAGAGATGGAAGTCTTTCCACAACTTGGAATGCTGCCAAACGACCCAAGGATTCAAATGGAAGCCTTAGGTGATGATAATATGAAAGCTAATAGCTATGGTATTAAGAACTTTAAAAGAGTTTTATCCGACCTCCATAGCTGGAATTATGAGGAAAATGGCCAGTATGACGAAACAGCACAAGTTTACACTTGGCTGTTCAACCAATATAAGAAATTTATAACGCAAGCGATCGCCTACGTAGGCGGAGTTCAACGGACTTATAAAAGTGAAACTCAGTTAGGAGCAGTTTACGAATCAACACCGAAAATCCTGCAAAAAGAGGCGGTAAGTTTCATAAATGATGAATTATTTAAGACGCCAAATTGGCTTCTAAACCCCGCTATATTAAATAAGATATCAGCTCCCGTGGGGACCAATGATATTGCTAAACTTCAACGTTCGACATTGAGACAGTTGCTGGACTTAAAGACGTTTGTTCGGCTCACCAAGGGAACTACGCTATTACGGGATGATAGTTATACGCCAAATGAGTATTTATCTGATTTGCATAAATCGGTTTGGAGCGATATTAATGAGCGCCAGCTAACAGACGTAAACAGACGGGATCTTCACATAACCTATTTGAACAGCGTAGCCATCTTGCTCACAAGCCTCGACCCCAACGTGAAGGAGACCGCTTGGTGGGAAGCGATATATAACGATTTCAAAAGAATCGACAAAGAGGTGAAAATAGCGGCTGCAAACTGCCCTGATGACACAGTTCGGGAGCATCTCCAATCAGTAGAGTTTCTTATCAACAAAATTTATAAATCATTGCAATCCAGGAATACATAATCTTATGAAAACTAAAATTTTAAAACACATTTCCGCAGCTTGTCTCTTTTTAGGAGCCTCAATTTTTTTATTTAGCTGTGGTCTACCAATTGGAAACACTAGTAATACCAAAGGCGGGCGAAAAAAAATGCTTTATTCTGATGGCGGGGGGATTGGCTGGGATGCATATAATTCAACAGGTTCGACTGCAGCAAATCAGTCGGTTGATCAAACTCCTTATCCTGCTCTACCTTTCCAAATTGCCGATACCGTAATTAATTTCGGGACAAATAAGGCATCATTTTATGTAGTGCGTGTGCCCTCTGATAATTTTGACTTTTTACTTCCGTTGGCTAAAATTTATGAACCTTATTTGGTCAGCTCAATGAGTACCTGGGCTCAAACTGGCAGATCTGGAATCGCAATAGATTTTTCGTCGGGTAGCATCAGTCGCCGTAGCTTATACTCTCTGAACAATTCTTCACTTCATGTTTCGATTCCGTTAGTGATTCTTTACGATGACGCCTCCCAGGCGCGAGCAAACAATTTAACAAAGCTTATCCAATCCTTGAACACGATTCGCATTACCGAATTACAATAACCCACTCAAAAACATTGATACTAGCCAACTCAAAAATGAAAAAATATCTAATTCTATTCATCATATTACTGTCTTTTGGCAATGCCAAAGCTCAACTGCCTTTTCCTTTTGGCCAAACGAAGCCGAAAACCGAGGGCGACCGATTGGACTCGCTGTTAGCGCTTTTGAATGGGAAAAAGAAGAATACGAAAATCAGACCCTATCAGGCCGTAATCACCAAAGATGCAGTATCGGAAAAAGGCCTCTTCAATGTATACCGCGTCCGTGACTCTATTTTTTTTGAACTACCTGACAGCTTATTTGAACGACGGGTACAACTGATTAAACGTCTGACTAAAGGAACAGCCAGCAAAGGTCCTGCGGGAACAATAATGCCTGGAGAAGAAATTGACGACAAAACCGTCTATTTTTCATTTGGGCGTAATTCAACTATTGATCTGTACGAAGATGTGATTTTAAATCTCGCCGATCCTAAAAGTAATATTGCCGCCGCTGTTAAAAACGCCAGTGCAAATCCTATACTAAATAGTTTTACCATCGTCGCCATTGATAAAAAGCGAAGTGTTTACCTTGTTGACGCTACTAGCTTTATAAAATCCAGGACTCCGTTGAATAGCATTGGTACTGACGCGACGGCCAAAGCTTTTGACCTGGATTATGTGCACGCATATCCGATCAACGTTGAATTTGGGATTTATTGTACGATTGGGAATTCAGCGGTTCCAATACAGCTCAACGCTTCGTTTATTGAGTTGCCTAAAGTGCCTATGCAACAGCGTATTTTAGACCGTCGCATAGGCTATTTGAGCGACTTCGCCTATTACTATTCCGATGACCAGCAAAAGGTTGAAAAACGTAATTTTATACTGCGGTGGAATTTACAACCACGTCAGCAGGACGTGGAGAAATGGAAGCGTGGCGAATTGGTACAGCCGTCAAAACCGATTGTCATTTATATTGACCCCAATACGCCTAAACAATGGGTAAAATATCTTATTCTCGGGATAAACGATTGGCAAAAAGCATTTGAAAAAGCGGGATTTAAAAATGCGATTATGGGAAAAGAATGGCCAAAAAACGATACGATACATTTAGATGACGCCAGGTATTCTTTCATAGATTATATTCCGGTTGAGAAGACCAACGCCTACGGCCCCAATATCCATGACATGCGAAGTGGTGAAATAATTCAAACCCATATTGCGTGGTACCATAATGTAATGTCGTTATTACATAACTGGTATTTGATACAGGAAGGCGCTAATGATCCTCGGGCCCGAAAAGCTAAATTTGATGATGAGCTGATGGGGCAGCTAATCCGTTTTGTGATCAATCACGAGGTCGGGCATACTTTAGGCTTAAAACATAATCTGGGCTCTAGTAGCCAAACACCGGTAGCTAATCTCCGAAACAAGGAGTGGTTGAAAAACCACGGACACACGGCAAGTATTATGGACTACGCGCGTTTTAATTACGTTGCTCAGCCCGAGGATAAAATTCCCGCGGAATATTTAATGCCTCGAATTGGAGAATACGATTATTGGGCTATCGAATGGGGTTACAAATATTCTGGAGCGACCTCAGCTGAGGAAGATAAAAAGATCTCCGGAAGATGGATCACAGAAAAATTGGCAAAAAATCCTCGCCTATGGTTTGGAAGCATGGAGGGTGAAAATAAAAGTTCCCCGGGATGGACTGTAGATCCCAGGATGCAACCCGAAGACCTGGGCGATAACAATATGATCGCCAACACTTACGGTATAAGGAATTTAAAACGTATACTCCCGAATCTGGCAAAATGGACACAGGAGCCCGGTGGTCAGTATGAAAACTTGAATTCCGCCTATGACGCGTTGACAGATCAATTCCGCAAGTACATGGGCCAAGTTTTGGTAAATGTAGGCGGAATAGAACGCACCTATAAAAGTGAGGATGAAGCCGGTGACATCTACGCGCCTGTACCAAAGGCGATGCAGGAACAGGCTCTTGCTTTTTTCGGCGAGCAATTATTTACAACGCCGGCTTGGTTATTAGACGCAGAGGTTATAAATAAGATACCTCAGGACAAAGGCGATCCGGACTTTGTAGGGGATTTGCAGGTACGAGTACTAAATTCATTATTGGACACTGGAAAACTGACATCTATTTCCAGCCTAAATTCCAGGTTTGGTAGCCAGAAAACGTTCTCTCAAAGTGAATATATCGCTCATATTCATAAAATGATCTGGGACAATTTGGCTACGGGCAAACCGATGGATTTTTATAGAAGAAATCTTCAAAAAAGTTATATCGGAGCGCTGATTGATATTATAGTTACAGTTGATCCAAACGTTACGGAAACGGAAAGCTACACAACGGCGAGGACAGAATTGATACGTTTGCGAAAAGAATTGGAAAGCGCATTGCCTAAATTTAATAATGCCGATGACAGAAATCACATTGAAAGCCAGCTCGAGGTTTTAAAACGGGCGTTTAATGAGAAATCGTCTGCGTAGCCGCACATTGTGAAAATGTTGCAATATCGATTTTTTGCTAAATTTTATTCAATATTTAAATGGATCGGCTTACAAGCTGGTCCATTTAAGTTATCAACTATATATGAGGCAGCTGTATTCCAGTACGTACAAAATAATTTTATTTTAGATTTATGCCTTTTTATTTTTTAATAAACAATAAAGAGTTCGACTGGTCTCTTCATTTTCTTATTCAAGAAGGCCGGCCAAATGCTTAAATGGAGCGTATTCCTATTAAAGCGGGCATAGAAGTTTTAGCGGTTTGGTCCGCACTTCCTTTTTTATCACCATTCCTTTTAAAGGCACTTTAGGCACATGCAATTTTATAAGAAAAAACTGTTTGCCAGTTACAATTATTATTCATTTTTATGGCGGGTAACCGATGCGATAAGAATAACGCTTTCTATCGTTTTCCCTGTGGCACTATTGTATGCGTATGGCATACCATCGGCCGCCATGCCAATCGGGATCGGGTCGCTGCTTGCCAGCTTGATCGATTACTCAGATGTCTGGAAGGAAAAGGCGAAGGTTTTTCGAATCCTGACAGTTTTGTTTTTTCTTATCTGTCTCATGGTATCTGAGGCCTTGCTCTATCCAATTTCCATAGTCACTATTATTTTTTTATTCTCGTTTGGGTTTTCGTTTTTTCATGTGCATAGCAAAAGGTGGGCTATTGCGGGTTCCGTCTGCATCGTACTTATGGTATTTGCAATTGCCTTTAGGCCTACTAACCCTGTTTTATTTAGCGCGCTGGTTACCGTCGGTTCTTTATGGTATTACCTGTTGAGTTTCATTTTCTATCGTCTTTGGCCATTTAGATCAGCCAATCAGGCCATCATAGAGTGCATGATAGAAATGGGCAAATTCATGTATTGTAGAAAAAAATTATACGACCCTGATATTCCACTTGAAAATGCATTCAGGCTTGTCATTTCCGGACATGAAACAGTCAATGCGAAACAGGAAATGCTACGATCGCTGATTTTATCAGATAAAGTAATCGTTAACCAACAGAGTAAAAGCTCCAAAAAGTTGCTTCCTATATCAATTATCCTTATTGATCTTTATGAACAGATACGTGCTATGCCTTTGGACTATGGGGCACTGCGGCGAAATTTAAGAAAAGATGAGTTATCCCTAGTTCGCAATTATATTCAGATAACGGCTTTGAGGCTGATCAAGTTAGCCATAACGAAATTCAAAATGGACGCAAATTTCAGCCATCCGGTTTTTCAAACTAATTCTGCTATAATTAGCCAGCAAACTAGGCAGCACGCCAGCAAGCAGATCGGCTCAAAAAAAGAAATCTTTGAAGGTATTATTAAAAACATCGATAACATTTCAGCCCAGCTCGAAACGCTGCAGCGTCTTATTTACGATCGTGACGGGATTCCAATCGCTGTCATTGAACCGTTGAAATTCGCCAAATTTGTAGAACCGCCCAATCGCCTGACTGGTCAAATCAGGAAGCACTTCACTTTGAATTCCGATACTTTTCGTTTTTCGCTGCGCATGGCGGTGGCGATGACGACTGCTTACTCCATTTCAACAATTTTTTCTTTGGGGCACTATAGTTATTGGATCATGCTCACGATTGCTTTGGTGCTCCGGCCTGATTTCGTTTCGACACAACGGAGAAGTTCAGCCAGATTAACGGGTACATTTACTGGCGTAATCGTTGGGATTCTACTGACGCTGGTATTCAATAATTTTTCTTTTAACATTTGCGCGCTATGTGTTTGTTTAACGGGCTATTTTTATTTCTTGCAGATCAGTTATGCGACCAGCGTGGCTTTTATCACCACGTTCGTAATCATCGCCTTGTCTATGGGCAAAAGTAACCAACCCATGTTCGTGACGGAGAGAATATGTGATACCTTGTTGGGCTGTGGCTTGTCATTTTTAGCGTGTTTTATTTTTCCGGCTTGGGAGGTTAATAGTCTTAATAAAAACCTAAACGAGTTGATAAAGGCCAACCTGGGCTTCGTCGAAAGCAAACTTGATAAGCTTAAATTCAGGACCCCGGATTTTACACACTATAAACTATCGAGACGGTGGTTTTACATTAATTCGGCTCAATTTACAGAAGCAGCAAATCGAATCAGTCATGGGCCAGGCAAAAATCGAGTTAATCTGCCAGCAATCGAACGATTTGTGATTTTGAACTACTTGCTTTACGCTGCCATATCTTCTATGGATGCAGGGAGTTTTTATAATGAAGGCTCATATGATTCTATCATATTCGCCATTGAAAACGCGGTAAAAGTACTTCGATCTGAATCTTCGCCCTTTAAAGATTTTCAGCGCAATTTCACCCATTACGGCTATAACGTTCCTCGCACTGATACAATGATTTATAATAGTCAAACCTGTAAAACATGGCATAGCGACTATATTCAACGCCTTGCATTCGATATAATCTTTCAGTTAAATTCTATAACTAAGAATAAGGGGTAAAATAATCACCTGATCAGGTCCCTTCATTTTTTCGTGACCATATAACCCGAGTTGTCACACTTTATTTTTTTTGCATCAAAAGGTAGTCAACATTAAAAACAAGATATATGAAACTTCTATCTTCTAAAAGAGTAATAATTGTCGGCGGAGGATTCGCCGGCGTAAATTTCGCTCAAAATATTGCTGGAAATGACAATTTTCAAATCACTTTAATCGACGCGAATAATTACAATTACTTTCCGCCTCTATTGTACCAGGTAGCTACCGGTTTTCTAGCACCATCGGATATCAGCTATCCGTTTAGGAAATTATTCAGGCATCGCAACATTCAATTCCGCATGGGGAAACTATTGCGAATAGATCCGGACAACAAGATATGTTATCTTGATAATGGGGAATTGGCGTACGACTTTCTGGTGCTGGCACATGGTGCAAAAAGCAATTTCTTTGGAAATGCCCTGGTCGAAAAAAACGCTTTACCTATGAAAACTGTTGACGATGCGCTAAGCATGAGAAACGTGCTTTTTACTAATCTTGAAAAAGCGACGGTAACCACTGACCTTGAAGAACGCAAAAAGCTGCTGACCATCGTAGTTGCTGGTGGCGGTCCCACGGGCGTAGAAGTTGCGGGGATGCTCGCTGAGATGCGAAAATACATTTACAAAAAAGATTATCCGGAGTTACCGCCTTCTGAGGCTACGATCATGCTCGTTGACGGTTCGCCAAATGTTTTGAACCCTATGAGTGAAAAGTCTCATAAAAACGCTAAAACTATTCTTGAAAATCTTGGCGTCACCGTGATCCTAAACACGACAGTCACGGGTTACGATGGAGAAGCGGTAATTTTATCCAATGGTTCGATTATACCTTCAAAAACATTAATATGGGCAAGTGGCGTGACTGCTAACACGCTTCCTGGAATTCCGCAATCTTCCTTAGGCAGACAAAACCGAATTTTAGTTAACGAGTTCAATCAGGTGTTGGGATTATCGGACATATACGCGATCGGAGATATCGCGCTCCTCACCTCTGATAAAGCTTATCCTAATGGCCATCCTCAGCTGGCTCAACCCGCCATTCAGCAAGGCAATAACCTCGCTCGTAACTTGAAAAAGTTGGCTAACTTAAAACCCATGAAACCTTTCGTATATTTTGATCGAGGGGACATGGCCGTTATCGGAAGAAATAAAGCCGTGATCGACCTTTTTAAAAACAAAGTCCATTTTACGGGAATAATTGCAATATTCAGCTGGTTATTTATACACTTAATTTCATTGGTTAACTACCGAAATAAATTGAAGACGCTCTATAACTGGATAGCCGCCTACATCTCAAGGGACCAAGCTCTTCGGATTATTTTCAAAACCAAACTGCTGGATTAACGCCAGGCTTCTCATTGCTTCAAGAAAGAGAGAGTGCTGCATTATACCTGAAAACTGGATTTGTAATACAGTATTCCATTAAAAAAACGGTGACTTTTGCAATTTTATAAGAATTGCCGCACCCGGTTTCATTTAAAACGCCCGAGACAATCCTTTTCCGTTGAATCGAAAACACGCTCAGTAAGGTAGTATATGACATTGATAACATATTATGATTCGCTTCGATTTTGTCACAGTTTTAAAATTGCGTGTCCTAGTTTAAAACAAATCATTCGAACATTATGACTCAGGTAGTAGACCAACAAATCGCTTTCGAGACAGAAATCTTAGAGGGCTTATCCTCTCATCCCAAACGGCTGCCCTCTAAATATTTCTACGATACTTTAGGTGATGCGATATTTCAGGAAATTATGGACATGCAGGAATATTATCTAACCAGAAGTGAAATGGAAATTTTCATCACGCAGTCCAAAAAGCTTGCCAGAATCATTTCGAGTTACTTCAAAGAATTTAGCCTAATAGAACTTGGCGCAGGAGATTGTATCAAGACGGTCTATCTGCTAAAACAACTGCTATCAGATGCTGCTCGTTTTACTTATGTTCCAATCGATATTTCCGCCAATGTTGTGGATAATTTGACTATTGATTTGCCGAATCGACTTCCAGGATTAAATCTTGAAGCCCTTAACGGCGAATATTTTGATATGTTAGGCCGGTTTAGTCAACAGGATGGAAGGAGGAAGGTGGTCTTATGTCTGGGAGGCAATGTAGGCAACATGACAATAAAGCAGTCGGAAGAGTTCTGTAACAATATTCGGGCTTATCTTGTCCCTGGCGATTTGGCCATAATTGGATTCGATCTTAGAAAAGACCCGGAAAGAATTAGAGCTGCTTACAGCGACCCGGCAGGGATCACGGCGCGGTTTAACTTAAATCTGTTGGAAAGAATTAACAGAGAACTAGGCGCGAACTTTGATCTTTCAAACTTTAAACATTATTGTAACTATGATCCTGAAACGGGAGCATGTAAAAGCTATCTTATCAGTAAGCAGGATACTACAGTTGTTGTTGCAGGAAATGCGATTCAATTCGACCAAAATGAGTTCATTATTACGGAGATATCCCAAAAATTTTCGGTCCCGGAAATTCATCAACTAGCCGAAAAGTCCGGTTTTAACACGCTCGACATGCTGTACGATACTTTTGGCTTTTTTACAAATGCTGTTTGGATGGCCGAATAAAACGGAATTCCTTACTGACCCATTACGCCAAGATAACGTAAAAACAACCGTAAATTTGATACTGTTGTCGAGGTGTGAAAGTTAGAGGCGTTGGTTTAATCCCACGACTAAACCAAAAGGTCGCGCCTGCGACCTTTTGGTTCTTAAATAAGCATGCTTGACCCGGTTAACGATCAAAGTACCTTAAAAGCTACCTATTCATTTCGAAGTGCTAATAAAACTTATCGAGGTTCCTTATAAATTCCGAATTCCGCGATCGAAGGAGGAGTGTCGTATGATTCAATCAGCATTCTTACCTTCTCGCCTCGTAGCGTCCCAAAACGATGAAGTTTTACGCGCTCGGACTTTTCGCCATCAAAAAGGGTGTTCCATTTATTATTTGCGAAGTACTCCAGTTTATATTTTTTAATATTAGACTTGTGTTCAAAAATGACGATCTCGTTGAAAGATTGAGGTGATTTAAAATCAACTTCATACCAGGGACTCTTTACTTCCGGATTCGACTGCCAGGACGAACCAAAGTCGTCATCGTTCGCAAAATCCATTATATTCATGTCGTCGCTCCAGCTGGAATTCGCGGGCTGGTGTTTAGCCAGGTTCGTCGCTATAATTGGTGCGCCGGTTGGCTTAAAATCCACGTTGGAACCATCGCTATGCCAAAGTTTTCCAATTTCTTTTAACGCTGCGATCGCATTGTCATCAAACAAGCCATCGCGGTTCGGAGCGACATTCAGAATAAAATTACAATTAGCTTTATTAAGTGGCACGATGGTTTCCTCAACCAATTTTGCCGGATTTTTCACTTCGGTTGATGGGAAATTAGTTTTCCAAAACCAGGAAGATTGCAGTGGCAGACAGGCTAATGACGGCATCTGGTTGATGTCTTTAGACATCCGCTGGCCGGCGCCCATTTCGTAAGTTTTGATATCGGTATAATAAAGACCATCCTTCGGATATTTAGCGCCGTTGAGATCCATTAGGATACAATTTGGCTGAAGGGCTTTTACCAATTTGTAAATCTGCTCAAATGGCACGTCATCATAAGATATACGTGACCAGGGAGCATCCCAGCCATCAATAATCAGCGCTTCAATCTGACCGTAATTAGTTAACAGTTCGGTTAATTGTCTTTTAACCATCTCGATGTGCTTTGGCTGGATCTCATTTGGACGTAATTTATGATGCGTATCTAATATCGAATAGTATAACATTACTTTCAATCCGTTGGCACGGAATGCATTGACAAACTGCCGCACTACATCTTTTTTGTATGGGCTGTGCATAACGTTATAATCCGTGGTTTTCGTATCCCATATACAGAAGCCGCTGTGATGTTTGGTAGTAAGGCAGCCATAGGTCATGTTCGCTGATTTTGCAGCTTTGGCCCATTGATCAGCATCTAGTTTTGTCGGGTTAAACGCAACCGGTGACGCCTCCGGATCAGGCCAGTCCTGGTTAAAGTAGGTTGGGATATTAAAATGAATGAACATACCGAATTTAAGGTCAACAAACCTTTGCTGAAGCACACCAAGCGGTTGTTTGGATGTCTGTTGGGCAAAAGCTTGCACCACGAATAAATGTAGAAGTAAAAACAGACCGGTTTTTAAGGCAGATTTAAATTTCATGCGTATGGATTAGTTATAGGACAAAAAGATAGTGAATAGAAGGGCAGCAAACTTTGCTGCCCTTTTGATAAATTATTTCCATAATGGATTTTGGGTCAATATACCCTTAGATGCATCGATAGCTGATTGGGGGATCGGCCAAACATAAAATTTCGCATTGTTAAAAAAACGTTGCTCGATGACCGTTTTCGGGTATTTATTGATATGACCGTTAGCAGTGCTGATATTTGTGATACCGGCAGTAGCATCAACCGTATAGATAGGGCCTTGCATCACCTGCTCTCCAATTTTCCAGCGTAATACGTCGAAATAACGAAGTCCTTCTCCTGCCAGCTCTATTCTACGTTCATGGCGTATGAAAGTTCGCATGTTCCCCTGATTGAGGGCTAAAGAATTCGTGGCAAAAGTCTGGGCGATTGTTGGCATGCCTGCCCTTGCACGTATTTGGTCTAGCGCGGCGACAACATCGGCCGTTGGGCCGCCCACCTCGTTTTGTGCTTCTGCGTAATTCAATAATATTTCAGCAAAATGAAAAGCTTTCCAGTTATTGACGCCTGATCGTACATAATCATATCGGTCCACATTTTTGCACCAGGAATAGCCTGAACGGGAGCCTAAATCCCCTCCGATACGATCGCCTTGATTGTTAAACGGATCATACTGATTGATGTTGGGGAAATACGGATACTTATAAATGTCACCAGGGCAAAGAATAGTTTGCCTTAGCCGCGGGTCACGGTTGTTGTAAGGATCGGTCGCAATGTACCCTGGATCTTTGGTATAAGGATAATAGCCGTTTTTGCTTTCATAATCGTTAACCAGTTCAGAAGTCGGGTCTAAAATGTTTCTACCGTTCATCAGAGCCTGTGATCCTAGTATATCACGCAGGCTGTTTTGATGTACGGATAGGGTATACCCAAACGACCAAATATCTTCAGATGAATAATCACCGTCCTTCTGGAAGAAATCAAAGTAGCTTGGGTAAAGTTTATAAATGCCCAGGTCCATAACCGATTTTGCCGCCGCCGCTGCGTTAGCGTAATCTCCCGCGTATAAATAAATGCGGGATTTTAATGCAAGCGCAGCACCTTTGGTTGCCCGACCCTGGTCCGCTCCGGTATAGCTCAATGGTAAATCAGTTGCTGCTTCATCTAGCCATTGTAGCTCCGCCTTCATTATATCCGCTTTGGCGCTTTTGGGAATATCTGCCTTGTTAGGATCAGTTATCAGAGTAGTAACCAACGGAATATCGCCATACAGCGTGGTCATTATAAAATACCGATAAGCTAGCACAAACTTGACCTCCGCAGTTAAACGTTTCTTTAACGCCGGGTCCATATCGGGGACCTTATCTACGTTGGCAAAGAAACTGTAAGCCTGGCGCATAGGCTCATAACTCCACTCCTTGCTACTTATCGTTGGATCCTGGGTACTGTTGCCAAAACGGCGCGTCGTTGGATCATTACTGATCCCATTGTCGCTCATGCCTTCATAATACACAAAATTGTCTTGGGGCATGTAGGTGTACATCCTTGTTGCAAACATCGTCGCATCAGTTGCCGACTGCCAATACGTTTCATCGGTGATCTGATTGAGCGGATGCTGGTCAAGCAGCCCCTTTTTACATCCCGCCATAGAAAAAATAGCTGAGATGGCTATTATCGTTGTTGATATCTTATATCTTAAATTTTTCATGATCTTATCTTCAAAAATTAAACCTTTGATCAGAATGTCACATTTAGCCCTAGACTGATATTGCGTACCTGCGGATAGTTTGAGCCGTCTCCATAATTTGCGATTTCCGGATCAAGGCTTTTGGGAAAGTTTTTACTGGTGATCAGGAACAAATTATCCCCGGTTAGGAAGAACCTTGCTGAGCCTATTCCAAGATGTTTAGTCAAACGATCTGAAAACGTATAACCGATTTGCGCATTTTTAAAACGCATGTATGCAGCTTTGAAAAGCCACCAACTGTTGAACTGTCCGTTGTTAATAGATTGATCAGTTCGTAAAATAGGATAACGGGCATTGGGATTAGAAGGAGACCAATAATCAAGTTGTGATTGCAGGATATTGCCATCTCCGTTAAAATAAAACGGAACCTGTGCCCCTCCTTGAACACGAAGTAAATTGCTCATTACCCCCTGCAACAAGATCGAAACATCAAAGCCACCATAGCTCGCGCCAAGGCTGATACCGTATCGATAATGTGGTGTTGCCTGGCCCAGGACCACGCGATCATCTGGAGTAATTTTACCGTCTCCATTAACATCCTTGATTTTGATGTCGCCCGGGATATCACGCGGGTCTTGTGTAGCATGATTAGCAATGTCTTCTTTTGACTGGAACAGGCCCTCCGCCTGAAGCCCGTACCAGACCCAGCGAGATTGTCCGACAAGCAAAGGGTTGTCGCCTAGTTGCTCTGGTGCCCCGCCAAGACTTAAGATTTTATTCCTGGCATCTGAGAAATTGATGGCGGCACGATAAGTAAGCTTGCCAATATTGTTCTTGTAAGCTACATTGACCTCAAAACCCTGATTCCTTAAAATACCAACGTTTTGTTGAGGACCGGAAATACCATATGTAGTTGGAACTGTCAGGTATTGTAAAATGCCAGTTGTTCTGTCACGGAATACATCAACATTGACATCCAGGTGTCTGAGCAATGTTAAGTCCAGCCCGAGGTTGATCGTTGTTTTTACTTCCCAGGTTAAATTAGGGTTCGGAGAATTATTATAGAATGTCGTGGTCGAGGCCGCTTTATTTAGCACATACTTATCCTGTCCAATGGTATTGGCCCACGGATACAAGCCACTCGCATTTTGATTACCCACCTGTCCTAATGAAGCACGAATTTTCAGGAAGTTGACGGTATTTTCCAGAGGCTTGAAGAAATCTTCTTCGGATGCCACCCATCCGGCTGAAACTGATGGAAAGAAACCATATTTTTTGTTTTCAAATACGGAGGTTCCGTCGTAACGGGCGTTCGCTTCCAACAAATATTTACCGTTATAATTATAATTAACGCGACCAAACCACGATCTGATGGCATATTCAGTAGCATTACCTGAAACGTTCGTCAGCGTAGGGTCTGAAGAGCCGGCATCGATCTGATCGAGTGAGTTATTCAGGAAACCGTAACGCGTGATACTATTGTAGTCATAACGATCCTGTTCCTGCGAGTAGCCTGCTAAGGCTTTGATATTATGTTTACCAAAAGATTTGTTGTAATTTAAGGTTATCAGCGTCGTTGGATGAACCCTTGAATAGTTCGCTTTATAAGCGCTGTTAGGATCATTATTGTATACCACAATCTGCTCATCATCATTATAGAGAGGATATTTATTATTAAATCCTGATAAAAAGCTGCTGGTATAGTTATATCCATAGGTCGCGTTCAACAACAGATTGTCAAGTATCTTGAATTCCGCCAGGAAATTCGTATTGATCGTGTTAAGCGTTTCGTTTTGAACGCCAGCCTTGGTCATAATATCGTTCGGCTGATCACCACCCCGATAACTGCGGTCATGCCCGTCTTTTGTGTATGGATATTCTGTTACAGGAACGATGTAAGACCATTGCAGCGCGTTTCCCAAGCCGTATGATGGCTGTAATTTATCCTCCTTGGTCAACACTGTGTTGATACCCAGTTTTAATCTTTTGGATACCTGAACATTCACATTCGCCCTTGTACTGTACCGCTTGTAGTCAACGTTTTTTATCAGACCTCCTTGGTTGAGGTAGCCACCGGAAACATAGTAGTCAGCGGTTCCTGATCCGCCTGCAACACTCAGGTTTTGCTGATTTTGCAAGGCCTGGTTGTGTAAAATGTAAGGCAGCCAATTGGTACTTGGCAACTCACCAGATTTATATTTTTGTACCTGATCAGGCGTAAACTTTACCTGCACCCCTGGATTATCATTAAGTTGAGCCTGATTATATAGATCCACGAATTGTGGCGCATCGACGAATTTTGGAAGCCTGGCTGGACGCTGATAACCGAAGATAGAGCTGTATTGAACTATAGGTTTAGAATTCAGCTTGCCTTTTTTGGTAGTAACCAGTAAAACTCCACCGGAAGCCCTGGCACCGTAAATTGCCGTCGCGGACGCGTCTTTTAAAATACTTACGGATTCGATGTCATTGGGATTCAGATAGTCAATTCCATTGACCGCCATTCCGTCCACAATGTAAAGCACTGGATTATTGGAAATTGTACTGTTACCACGAATGTCGACCGAGGTCGATCCGTAACCTGGATTGCCATCGGTTTGCTGAATGTTAAGACCTGCCGCCTCACCCTGCAAAATGTTTAATACGGAGGGAACAGGACGGTTTACTATTTCTTTGCTGGATACTGTTTCAACTGAACTGGTGAGGGAAGCTTTTTGCTGGGTACCATAGCCAACTACAACCACTTCGTTAAGACTGGCAGACAAAGTAGCCAGTGTTACTGCGAGATCCTTGTTGTCCCCGTTTACAGTGATATTTTTTTCGTATCTGGCAAAACCTATGCTGGTGACAACTATATGGTAATCACCTTGGGGGACCTTTTCAATTTTGGACTCGCCATTTTGATCCGTTATGGCGCCTTTTTCAAAATTGTTGCCTTTAATGCTAATCGTTGCACCTGGCAAGGGCTGACCTTTATCATCCTTAACGGTTATGTGAAAATCAACGGAAAGCAGTACTGCTTTAATCCTGTCAAGGAAGGATATCTCCTTTTTTTGCACCACAACAGTTTTCTTGGATATACTGTATGTTAACGGCAAGCCGTTGAAAATTTGTTGCAGCGCGTCGTCCAGGCTTGCATTTTTAATATCCACTGACAACCTGATACGGGAAACATCATCGCCCTCCCAAAAGAAACGATAACCAGTTTCCTTTTGGATTTGCTTGAACATGTCAGTTAATGGTTTATTGGTGCCATTTACGGACACCAGTTGCCCATAAGTTTTTGCAGAAACATGTAAACACGCAACAATCACCATGATGAAAATTAGCTTCATTATCATCAAAAATTTTAGCACAGCACGCCGTTGCTCATAGGAGCGCGCCATACACCAGTTTAAATTCATACTTTTGTACGTTTGGGTTAGTGTAGTTAATTTATTGCTCGATTGTTGACTGGATTTCCAGCCAGTGAAAGGACTACCCGGACGGCGCTGGGGAAGGGTTCGAAGCACTCCTCAGCGTTCCTTTATCCTTTGGAAAGGTTTGTTTTTTATCTCATCATAGGCATATATGCATTTGGTTATTTGTTGGATTTATTATTCGATAATGAGGCATTTTTGACTACCTGCATTAGACGCTTTTTCTATTTTGAAATGAATATTTCCGAGCTCCAATACTTTTAAAACTTCTAATAATGTATAGTCGCGTTGGATCTCCCCAGAAAAATTTCTTGACTTAAGGTGTTCTTTATAAATTATTTGTACGTTATACCATCTGGCTAACTGACGCATCAGCTCGTGTAAATCTGTATGGTCAAATACAAAGACCCCATCCTTCCATCCCGCAGCGGCATCACTATTTACGGAACGAATCTGTATCATTTCGTCATCCTGTTGAGCTTGTTGTCCCGGTTTGATGATCACCGTCTTGGGTGTCTTATCGTTCGTGGTTATTTGAACTAATCCTTCCAGCAACGTTGTCCTTTGTATCTTTTCGTCGTCGTAGGCGTTAACATTAAAGTGTGTTCCGAGAACTTTGATGTCTTGTTGAGGAGTATGTACAACAAACGGCCAGGTCTTACTTTTGGCGACTTCAAAATAGGCTTCTCCCGAAAGAGTTACCGGTCGACTATGACCCGAAAATGCTGAGGGATAACTGAACTTAGATTTGGCATTCATCCATACTTTAGTCCCGTCAGAAAGAACGACCCGGTATTGGCCACCGGATGGAACAACCAGGCTGTTATCTCCATACTTCGGACCATTAAAAATTGTTTTATCGATATGGTAGGATATTTGACCCGTCGAATCTTTAGTAATAAGCAGATTCTCTTTTTGAAATAATGGCCCTATTTTAGCTTTTTCAAGGTCTATGACCGAACCATCTGACAATATTAAATGCGCAGTGTTTTTTCCGGGATTAGCATCAAGTGTCGCCGGATTATTGGGTTCAGACTGCCGGAATTTGATTAAAGAAAATATAAGGGCCGGAAATAATATAAGCCCGATTCCGATGAAACGCCAATTTGCCCGTTTCCTGTCAATTCCACTTTTTGAATCTCGCTTTGGAAGTTTTTGATTGATCCTGGCCAGCATTCGGCCGCGAACAACATTTATCTGGTCCCCATTCAGTTCATCTGTCAGTTTTGTCTCCTTGTCAAATGAATCGTACCATCTATCCAGTTCAGCTAATTCCTCGGGTGTCGCCACGCCATTCTTAAACTTTTCAAGAAGGAGAAGTATTCGGGTTTCACCGTAGTTCATATCAGCCTTTTTAATGAAGTCACTTTAAAAAGGAAAAGGTGCTATACGAACTAAAAAATTATTTAAAAAAAGGCAACAACAAAAAGAAGGTGATCAGGAACGTGCCGGAATTATCATCACGAAACTCTGTTCGCATGGCGGCTATCGCTTTGGTTAAATGTTTTTTTACTGTGCTAAGGGAAATCCCCAGGCGATCGGCGATTTCCTGCTGACTGAGATGCTCAAACCTGCTTAGAATGAACACTTGTTGGCATTTATCAGGAAGCTTAGCAGCAGTGGCCTCAATCCGGTGCCTGATTTCTTTAAGGGCAACGGCCTCGTCTGGTCTGAGCGGGGATATCTCGTTTTGGCGAATAAGTTCGTTAAGATGTCGCAAATGAATTTGCTGCGACCGGTAATTATTAAAAACCTTATATTTCAGCGATGTTTTCAACCATGCTTCTAAGCTGGACGTTATTTCTATTTTTTTCCTGTTCTGAAAAAGACTTAAAAAAACCTCCTGGACTATTTCTTCAGAAGCCTCGCGGGATCTGATGCGCTGGTATGCCGCGTCCAGCAAAATCTTCCAATATCTAAAATAAATTTCTGTGAAAGCGTCATAGTCATCCCTCGCCGCTAAAAGAGCAAGAAGCTTTTTATCCGTAAAAATAGAGAGTTGGTATTTACGCATCGATACGGTTACGAAGACAAATTTAAAGGTATTGTAGTTCTTTTTAAAATTATGATTAACAAATTGTTGTGTTAAACATCATCTGTATTAGGTTCTGGAAAAATTGCGTCAATGCCTTTACCGGCTTCAGCAGGGAAAATCATGTTGGTGTTTTGAAATCTCCAAGCGATACAACATTAAAATCTTCCCGCGTTGAGGTCTATAGATCCCAGGATTTGTTGAAAGTAAAAATGTTACCGTATATAGTTACATTTTTAAATGTCATATTAATAGGCGGGTAGAAGCAAAGGTAAAGGATATTGAATCCGATTTACCGTCATAGTTCCGCGGTCCATTGAAGGAAAAATATCAAAAAATCGTAGGATTGTCTATTTTTGTTCATATACACTTGGTAAAATGGGAAAAGCCGAAAGGACAAAACAATTTATTATTGAAGAGGCCGCGCCAATTTTTAATACCAAGGGCATTATGGGCACAACTGTCGATGACGTTATTAAAGCCGCAAAGGTTGCGAGGGGGTGCCTCTACAACCATTTCAATACGAAAGACGCTTTAATATATGAAACCGTGGATTATCTTTTAAAAGAAGCTGTGGAAAAAGTGCTTTATGCCGTTAATAAGAAAAAAAGTGCGAGGGATAGAATATTTGCCTATCTCGATTATAACAAAGACGTACTGGAAACTTACTCAGGCGGAGGTTGCCCAATTCTTAATATGGCTGTGGATTCCGACGATATCAACCCCGTTGTTAAACAAAAAGTAAAGAAGGTCATCTCACTGGAGAAAAAAATGTTAATGTCAATTTTTGAAATGGGGATCATAAATGGTGAATTTTCAAGTGATTTAAACCCGGAAGAATTTGCTTATAAAATATTCGCGTCTATCCAAGGAGGAATTGCCATATGCCGGGTTTTAAATAGCAACAAACCTATGTCTTTTATCATAAAAAGCCTCAAAGCAGATATTTTGACCTTCAAGATTAATCGAATTTCATGAGCGTTAACATCGATTGGTTTGAAATCCCCGCGAGAGGTGGGGGTTTCAAACCACAGCATATTGTTTCTAACTACAAATGCTGATTAGGCGGCCTATCGGCCACTTGCGCACCCCAAGTTTTGTTAGGCCTTGGGCCCATATCAAACTCAATAACGCCTCCTTTAAGAATATCACTGTATGTTAAATAGGCGTGACTATACTTTTTTCCATTTAATTTGGCCGATTGAATGTAGATATTTTGTTGAGCGTAGTTTTTCGTAATGACCTGAAAATTCTTATTGTTAGACAACTCTATTCTGGCTGATTTCAATACGGGTGAGCCTATCGCGTAAACTTGCCCGGTAGGGTTAACGGGATAAAATCCCATGGCACTAAAAATATACCACGCGGACATCTGCCCGCAATCTTCATTGCCTGCATATCCAGATGAACTGGTATTATAAAGCTCGCTGCACACTTTAGCATTATAATACTGGGTTCTCCACGGCTGCCCCGCAAAATCGTAAAGGTAAATAATATGGTGGCTCGGCTCATTACCGTGTGCGTACTGGCCGATAAAACCCGACGCATTGTTATTCAGTTGCCCTGAAGGGTTTTCTAAGGAAAAAAACCTATCCAGCCTTGCCACAAATGCTTTTTCTCCTCCGATCAAGTCTATAAGATCCCTGATATCTTGTGGGACATACCAATTGTATTGCCACGCATTTCCCTCGGTGTAAGGATATCCTCCGTTGCCTCCATATCGTAATGGCTCAAAGGGTGATAACCATTGCCCGTCAGAATTTTTGCCCCTGAAGAATTTGGTCTGGGCGTCGAATAAATTTCGATAATTTTGTGAACGCCGCAGAAAATAGTTATAATCCTCAGGCTTATTTAATTTCCGTGCCAGCTGAGCTACGCACCAATCGTCATAGGCCATTTCAAGCGTAATTGAAACAGACTGCGTTTGCTTGTCCTCTGGTATATAATGATACCTATCCCAAATGTCAAAGGGCGAGCCTGGATGAGATAAGACAGAAGAGTTCTTAATCGCCTCATATGCCCGATTCACATCGACCCCGGGAATAGATTTTAAGGCCGCGTCAGCAATCACAGGGATAGCATGATTACCTATCATGCAATAATTTTCTTGCCCCCAAAGCTGCCATATCGGTAGATAGCCAAATTTTTCATATTGAGAAATCATGCTATTGACGAATGCGGCGTCCCGACCTGGTTGTACCAAAGTGTATAAGGGATGTGCTGCGCGATAGGTATCCCATAGCGAGAAGGTGCTGTAAAAACCGTTTCTATTCAGACCAATGCTATTATTGATTGCCGTATATTCACCGTTCCAGTCTGCGTAATTATTGGGTTGTACAAGAGTGTGATACATTGCTGTGTAAAATATCTGCATCTGTTCAGGCGAACCTTCGACTTTGATTTTATTAAGTTGACGCTCCCACGAGTCTGCTGCTTGTTCTACAGTCTTTTCAAAATCCCAAGCGGGTATTTCTTCTAATAAATTGGTTTTTGCGTTTGTCGTACTGACTGTCGAAAGCCCAACCTTAACCAGTAACGGATTAGGCTTATCGTCGTCAAAATCCAACACCGCTCTCAAATCTGTGCCATTTAGAACAGAGGTGTCAAAGTACTGATTCCCCCCATCGATGAGATCACTTTTGATAATCGGCTTATTGAATTGCATGAAAAAATATACTTTCCTAAGACTGGCCCAGCCAGTTATAACTCTAAAGCCTTCGATGGTCCGATTGTCGAGTATTTTAAATTGTGCCGCAATAACGTGACATCCAAATACGCCTTTTTTCATTGAATGGTTAAGATCAATAACCAGTTTGGCATCATGACCGCTGGAGAAAGTGTACCGATGAAAGCCTGCATGCTCCGTCGCGGTCAGCTCGGCCTGGATATTGTGATCGTCCAGTTTTACCTTATAATAACCAGGGGAGGCAGATTCGCTCGCATGCGAGAAATGGGAACCATAACCACTGCCTGGCTGATCGGGGTTTCCCGCGCGGGTCTTTTCACCTCCGTTGTAAGGCATTAACAGAATATCAAAGAGATCCGGCGCTCCGGTCCCGCTAAGATGGGTGTGACTAAATCCCGCAATGAAATCGTCGTTATAATTATAGCCAGACCCTGCTTCCCAGTCGGGTTCATCTTTAGTATCGGGGCTTAACTGAACCATGCCGAATGGCACTGTGGCACCAGGATAGTTATTTCCCGACAGGCCTCCCTTGACAGCCCCGGTCCCGATGAAGGGGTTAACATATTTGCCATAGAGTTTAGGTGATTGCGCGTAAATTATAGACGATGAAAATAGGGATAATGAAAAAAAAGCCAGCTTGTAAAAATGATTCATGAAATAGTTTGATAAAAATTAGTAGAGATATATTGTGGACTTACTTTAATGTGCATTTTTTCCTTGAAGTCGATATTGGCCTGGCGAAGATCCAGTATGTTGTTTAAATAGTCTTGAAAAGTAAAACGGGTCTCTATACCCCAGTTCAGAGGCGATAATTTTGATTTTATCCCTGCTGCCAAACAACAATTGACAAGCTCTTTGCATTTTCAGGTGATTGAAGTAATCTATAGGTGGATAGCCTGTTTTTTTTCTAAATAAATATGAAAAATGAGAAACAGAAATGTGATGGCCGTTAGCCAAAGCTTCGACGGTTAATTTTTTGTTGATGTTTGACCACATGACATTAATCGTTTGAGTAACGATGCTGGCTTCATGCTCAGTTATTTGTTTAGAATTATTGGTTGGGAAAATGAAGGTGGCTACCAAATGATAAAGACAGAAACTCGCTTTACAAAGCGAATCAAATGAGCACTCAAAATCAAGGGTTTCATACATCGATTTCCAGATTTCGATCCCGGCTTCATTAAAATTAATTCGTAGTGGCCGATTGAAAACACCACTTGGTAATGATTCATTAAATGAAAGTATGTTAGGGCCAGTGAAATGCACCCAATAAATGGACCATGGATCTTCAGCGTCGGCCCAGTACCGCATATATTGGTCGGTCGCGGCTAAGAATACAAATTCATTACAGTGAACCTCATATTTTTGATTTCCTAAGATATAATGCCCTTTGCCCTGTGTACAGTAGATTAATATATTGTCTTCGCAACCTTTTCTGCGTTCTCTGTAATGATAACGCGCTTTTGGAAAGTACCCGATTTCTGTTATAAATATCCTGAATACTTCCGATGCTTTCCTCCTTATAGTCCGAAGTAAAGGTAACGGAACATTGACCAGCTTTTCACCTGTAAAGCCATTTCTTCTCTTTTGCCCCTTGCTCATAACGAAAATAGATTGGTTTATAACTAAGTGAACCGTAGTGTCTTTAAATAGACTATATTGTCCAATTATTGTACAATAGTGTCACTTTTTTGCGATTATAACTAAAACATTGTTTAATCGCAACATGGTGTTTCGATAATGCCAAGTGCGCTCATCATTTTGCCAAAAATTGACAATATTAGGTCCAATTGTCCATCAGGTTTGCTAAAACAACCTCGGCAGAGCAAGGGAGATTGTTGTTTTAATTGTCTGTTATCGTTTGATAATTAACATGTTAAAAATTTCATCGTTGAAATTGTGCACAAGTCTTCTCCCTGTTTAAATTAAATAATGCATCTATATTTTCCGGCTAAGAATTAATCTGCCAGGAATGATAATAGAATAATCCATTACTCAATTCTTTGGAGCATAGATGGATTTTATAGTCGTTTTCCTTCTGACCATTATAATCTTTAGGTGACTTAAAGATGAAATATTTATTTATTTGTTTTTCAGGTACTTACGATCATTTTCGACAATCCCCTTTGCTATGCTCGAATTCTACATACTTTTCCAAGATTTCTCCATTTTTTCTGAGTTAGGCTCGTTCTACTTTTACTCAACCGATTTAATCACAAACTAACCAAAACTTTATGGGAAGATTTTACATATAGACTCCTCTTTCAATAACCGGGTATTTCTCCTGATAAATGTCCGTCCTGCAAAAAGGTGTAAAACTGAAAGCTATTCCTGACGCAGCCTTAAATCATTCAATTTAATTGCGCTTAGGAGATAGAATCAACATACTCCTGTAGCAAAATATCGACTGCTGAGTGACGAAGTCACTCAAATGAATCTTCCTGCTTTCTATTAGCCACATTTTAATAACCCTAATAACTAGATTATGAGAGAAATCTACGAAGTCAAAGATTGGCAGCTGCCAAGTAAAAAGCTCAAAATTCGACTGATTTGCAAATCATTAGCCATCGTATGCTTATTGATATTGATGGCGAACATTGGCGCCGCCCAAACTAAAATCACTGCCATTGGGTCAGTAACTGATTCGTTAGGCAAAGCTATAATTGGAGCGAATGTTACGCCTGCCAACGCAAAGGGCAATAGCACGGCAACAGACGAAAATGGCAAGTTTTTACTTGACGTTGTTCCTGGAACCGTATTAAAAATCACGTTTGTAGGATTTGTTGCAAAGGAAATTACCGTAACAGAAAATAAAAAGGTTTTCAAAATCATCTTAAACGAGGCAAAAAGCCAGTTTGACGATGTGGTAATTACGGCTTATAATAGGAAGCAAACAAGGGAAGCTCTTGTTGGCTCAGTTACAACGGTTAAGCCAGGAAATCTGCGGGTGCCCGCCAGTAATTTGACAAATGCGTTAGCGGGCCAGGTAGCAGGAATAATAGCCTATCAACCGAGTGGACAACCTGGCGTAGACAATGCAAATTTCTTCATTCGTGGGGTTACAACATTTGGATATCGGCAAAGCCCGCTGATTCTCATTGATAACGTGGAACTGACAGCGTCTGATTTGGCGAGGCTCAACGTAGACGACATCGAAAGCTTCACTATTTTAAAAGATGCGAGTGCAACGGCCCTTTATGGAGCACGAGGCGGAAATGGAGTTATCCTGGTCAAAACCAAAGAGGGAAAGGCGGGGAAGCCCCAAATAAATGTAAGGGTAGAAAATTCCTCGTCTCAAAATGTTAAGAATATTAAGCTTGCCGATCCAATCACCTACATGAATCTATTCAATGAGGCTACCCGGACCCGTTATCCATTGAATCCATTACCTTATACGCAAAACAAAATTAACGAGACTCAAAATACTATTAATCACGCTCCGGGCAGTAATGAATTCGTATACCCGGCGGTAGACTGGCTCGCTCTTCTTTTTAAGAAAAGAACCAGCACTCAGCGTGGGGATTTAAGTGTTCAGGGCGGTGGTGGTGTTGCACGGTATTATATCGCGGGATCGTACAGTAATGATAATGGTAATCTTAAGACGGATATCAGAAATAACAACAACAACAACGTCAAATTCCAAAACTATCAGCTGAGGTCTAATGTCAATGTCAATCTAACTAGTAATACTGAGGTGATAGTACGTTTGTCAGGTACATTTAATGAATATAACGGACCTAGAACAAATGACGCCTCACTGCAAACAGACCTTTATAACCTGGTTATGCATACTAGCCCCGTGGATTTCCCTGCCTACTATCCTCCGGATTCAGCAAACTTAAAGACAAAACATATTTTGTTCGGCAATGCACCAGCTGCAAATGGTGGAGTAGGGGCTTCTCAATATATTAATCCATATGCCAATTTGCTTTCCGGGCACCAGAACTTTTCTGAGTCCAGAATGCTCGCACAATTCGAACTCAACCAAAATCTGCAATTTATAACGCCTGGACTGAATTTTCATGGAATTTTCAGCACAAACCGCTATGCGAGATTCCAATCTTCGATGAATTATAACCCTTTTTATTACACGGCCACTGATTATAATAAAGCAACAAATTCATACAAGCTTGATTGGATTAACGATCAGCCGGGGCAAGCTCGGGAGTACTTGAGTTACTCTCCCGGAGCGAGCGCACTTAGTACCTTCCTGTATTTGCAGGGCGTGTTAGATTATTCCCACGGCTTCGGCAAAAATAACAACGTAAGTGCATCCCTGATAGGTACACAGCAGCAGACCAGGAACGCCAACGCGGGTACATTGTTTGATTCACTTCCTTTCCGAAATGAAACGCTGGCAGGACGTGCTACCTATTCTTATAAAGGAAGATATTACCTAGAATTCAATTTCGGTTATAATGGGTCCGAACGCTTTTCCGCAAATCATAGATTCGGTTTTTTCCCTACCATCGGGGGATCATGGATCATATCCGATGAGAAATTTTGGGGCGATTTGTATAACGTATTTGACAGGTTTAAATTACGGGCGAGCTATGGTCTGGTAGGCAACGACCAGATCGGAAGTCAGCGATTTTTTTATTTGTCAGATGTAAATCTTAACGGCGGAAATTTCGCTTATTTCGGCAACAACAATCAATACTACAGAAATGGTGTCAATATTAATAACTATGAAAATGACGATGTAACCTGGGAAACCTCAAAACAAACAAACTTAGGGTTAGAGTTCACATTACTTAAGAAGTTCAATGTCATTGCAGAGGTGTATCAGAATAATAAATATAACATCCTCCAAAATAGATCTTCAATTCCGACAACAACAGGTCTTGAAGCTGCCATAGCTGCAAATATCGGAAAAGTCCACTCGCAGGGTGTAGATATCTCAGTCGATGGAACTCAATCCTTCGGCAAAAACTTTTCATTGGGGGTACGGGGCAACTTTACTTATTCTACCAACAAGTACACGCAATACGAAGAGCCACATTGGCTTGAGGCATCCCGATATTTGGTAGGGCAGCCTTTAAATAGACAATATGGCTATATCGCAGAAAGATTGTTCGTTGACGATAATGAGGCCGCGAACTCTCCGACACAGATTTTTAGCAGTAACGGCTTCCCCCCTAAAGGAGGCGATATCAAATATCGGGATTTGAACGGAGATGGGAAGATCGACGGAGCTGATCAAACGTACATCGGAAATCCTACGGTGCCTAAGATTGTATATGGATTCGGTTTAACTACGACCTATAAGAACTTTGACCTCTCAGGATTCTTTCAGGGCCAGGCAAAAGTGTCATTCTTTATTGATCCCGCCAGAACGGCGCCCTTCATCAAAAGTCCGGATAGTTACTTTACAGGCAATACCCAACTGCTGAAAGCTTATGCAGACGATCACTGGTCAGAACAGAATCAGAATCTTTACGCGCTTTACCCAAGGCTCGGGCCGGACGGAGCTGCTATAGAAAATAACAGGCAATCCAGTACCTGGTGGTTACGTGACGGCAGTTTTCTACGCCTTAAATCACTTGAGATAGGCTACACTCTGCCCGACAGGTTTGCAAAAGCGATTAACCTGAAAAAGGCTCGAATTTATCTCAATGGATTGAACCTCCTGACCTGGAGTCCTTTTAAACTCTGGGATCCGGAACAGGGGGGCAACGCTTTCGCATATCCGGTTCAGAAAGTGTTTAACGTCGGGTTGAATATCAATATATAATTCTTAAAGCATTTTTAAAATATGAAAATATTTCATTTGTACTTAGTCGTAGCAGCTACTGTGCTCTTTTGTTCTTCCTGTAAAAAATATCTGGATGTTACGCCTGATAATGTAGGAACAATAGATTATGCCTTCAGAAATCGTAACGAAGCAGAAAACTATTTATTTACCTGTTATGCGCAACTGCAGCAGCTCAATTATCCGCAGTATAACGCCGGCTTCGTTACCTCTTCGGAGATTATTTATCCAAACGATTTAAGCGATAATTCCGGGGTCGATCCGCAGGGTTTCAATCTGATTAGAGGCACCCAAACCAGCCAAAATCCCGCCTTGAATTTTTGGGATGGAAATAACGGCGGCCAATCGAGTTTTAAGGCGCTTAGACGGTGTAACACCATGTTAGAAAACATTGATAAACCTGTCGACCTTAGCGCTGATGAAAAAAAACGATGGATCGCGGAGGTTAAATTTTTAAAGGCCTATTATCATTTCTACCTATTCCGTCTTTATGGCCCTATACCAATCATTGACAAAAACCTACCCATCAACGCTTCTGAGGAAGCGGTGAAAGTAAAAAGAGCACCAGTTGACTCAGTGGTAAATTACATGGTGAGATTATTAACGGAAGCAGCTCCCGACCTCCCCGTTGTTATTCAAAATCAGGCGAAAGAACTCGGACGAATTACAAGGCCTATCGCTCTCGCGGTTAAGGCTCAAGTGTTGGCGACCGCCGCTAGTCCGCTTTTTAACGGCAATCCAGACTACGTAAGCGTCAAGAATAAAGATGGCCAACCGCTTTTTAACTCGACCTATGATGCCAGTAAATGGGATAAAGCCGCGACCGCGTGCCAGGAAGCAATCAATGTTGCTGAGGCAAATGGGTTTAAATTGCACCAATACATTCCAATTGCAACCATTCCCGCAAATTTGCCAGATTCTTTACGTACCGTTCTTTCCCTGCAAACGTCCATAACCGAAGACTGGACGTTAAATACAGAACTTATTTGGGCCTTAAATCCAACGTTTGGACAACAAGCCTATTGCGGTCCGAGATTAACGACAAAATCAGCTGCAAATGTGGTTTTTCCAGGAACTTTCGCCGTTCCAATTTCTGAGCAGGAATTATTCTATACTGATAAGGGCGTTCCCATTAATGAAGACAAAACCTGGGACTATATTAACCGGTACGATATCAAAGCCGGCGATGACCAAAACAGATTTTACATCGGGAACGGTTATGAAACAGTCAAGGCGCATTTTAATCGCGAGCCCAGATTTTATGCAGACTTAGGTTTTGATGGTGGTATATGGTACGGAAACGGCAACTTGAATCCTGAAGGAGCTTATTTCATTCAGGGCAAAGGAAATACCTCCTTGGCTGGTCCAAAAGATAATGTCCGAATAAATGTTACAGGTTATTGGCCAAAGAAATTAGTCAACTACCTCACAGTTTATGATGACGGAGCCCAGGTAGTTGATTTTCGCATGCCGCTAATTCGTTTAGCTGGGTTGTACTTGCTATATGCCGAAACACTTAATGAGCAAGGCAAACCTTATGCTCAAGTGGTGCCTTACCTCGATAAGGTAAGGCAAAGAGCTGGCTTGCCTGGCGTTGTCGAAGCATGGACCAACTACTCCAAGACTCCAAATAAGTTCATTTCCAAAGAGGGGCTTCGGCAAATTATTCATCAGGAAACGCGAATAGAACTGGCATTTGAAAGCGAGCCAGGCTGGGCACTTCGCCGCTGGAAAGAATTGCAGCAAGTGTTAAGTAAGCCGCTGCAGGGGTGGAACATCTATGAATCTACTGCCGTCAACTATTACAGGCCCAGGACGTTGGTGACGCCTGTTTTTAATGTCAGGAATTATCTATGGCCTATTGCCTCTGATGATCTGCTCATTAACAATAATCTCGTTCAAAATCTCAATTGGTAATCATTAATTATCGATCAAGCATTATGAAATACTTAAAAAAAATATCAGTCGCTTTTTATTTGGTTTGGATAACCGCAACCATCTATTCGTGTAAGGAAAATAAGGGTTATAATGATCCGGTCTCTAAAGACCCTGCTAAACCGGGAGTAATCACCGACGTTAAGGTTGACAATTACAATGGCGGAACCTATATAACTTATAAACTTCCTAAGTCGCAAAATCTTTTGTATGTCCTGGCCCAATACGAAATCCGAAAAGGAGTTACGAGGGAAACTAAATCATCGTACTTCAGTGATACCGTGAACGTGGAAGGTTTCGCGCGGGCTCAGGAATACAAAGTCACATTATATTCAGTCACTCGGGCAAATATTTATTCTGACCCGGTAGTAGTGACGGTTAACCCGAAGACGCCTGTTTATCAGCTTGTCAGTCGCCAACTTAGTTTAAACGCCGATTTCGGAGGGGTTAATGTCAATACGTTAAATCCGCTCAGAAAAGATATAGGTGTAATCATCACAGCCTTTGATAAATCCACAAACCGAATGGAAGTTCAGGATCAGCATTATGTGAATGCAGATACGATTAATTATTCCCTGCGAGGATACGACGCGGTTTTGCGGAAATTTGGGGTATATGTCACAGATGGCTTCGGGAATATTTCAGATACATTAAGCAAAAATTTAACGCCGCTGCCGGAGGTATTTCTCGATAAGGGTAAGTTTTCTGCGTTTACGTTGCCATCGGACACGGAGCTGGGCTTTACCGATTATGGCTTTTCTGTTCAAAAATTATGGGATGGTAAAATTGACGGTTTTGACGGTTGGCATACTATGCCTGGTCACACAGCCCCCTTCGTTACTACTTTTTCAATTGGGGGATTGTATAAATTGAGCCGTTTCGTTATTTGGGAACGTCCAGATGACGGAAGCAATATTTATTCGTTTTCACATTTCAATCCAAAAGTATTTACGCTCTGGGGCTCCAGCGCGCCAAATCCCAAAGACCAGGTGCTTCCATTGACATCTGCCGTGGGGACGGTATTGGGAGACTGGGTAAATCTTGGCAATTTCAGATATCCAAATCCGCCCTCCGGCCTTCCACCCAATAATCACAATGCCGCCGATAATGCTTTTGTGCGAGCAGGAGTGGGATTCAATTTTGCTTTGACTAACCCGGATGTTCGGTACATACGCGTAGCCGTTGGGCAAACATGGTCCAATGGCGATGCTGCACACATTATGGAACTCTCATTTTACGGACAACCGAAATAAAACTTAAATCTAAAAAAATGAAAAAAATTAGAAATATCGCATTGTCGATGATTCTATTGACGGCGATTATTAGTTGTAAAAAAGGCGATCAACAGACTGACTTTAAAAAATATCTCGGTGATCACGAATTGGTGTATACTGGAGCTGTTAATAAAGTTATCGTTCAACCCGGCAATTTAGAAATCGCGTTAAAATGGAAAAGCAGCTCAGATCCATCTATTACGCGTTACGTTATTTACTATAATAATAAGACCGACTCTTCTGTCGTTAACGTTTCCACGCCAACGGATACGATCAGAACGGTAATTAAAGGTCTATCAGAATACACTTACTCATTTACTATATACTCTTTCGATGCTTTGGGAAATAGATCCATTCCGTTTGAAGTAAACAATGCAAAAGTTTATGGACCTATTTACGAGTCGAATCTGCTCAATCGTGGTTATGACGCGGCAAATCCTTACTTGTTAAACGACGATGGTTCATTGGTCCTTAACTTCATAGCGCCGGATACTATCAACATTAAAACCCTTATTCATTACACCAACGCACAAGGTGTGGCCAGTACGGCAACACTCGCCCCACAGGATAAATCAATACGCCTGCCGAGTTATAAATTAGCCACACCTATCAGCTATCAGTCATTTTATATCCCTGAAAGAGATGCGATTGATACTTTTAAGGTCACATCTATGGACGACTTTCCAAGGATATTCTCCTACGTCTTATGTGATAAAAACCAATTCAAAGATGGCGTGTCTCTTCCGAATGACGTTCATGCCGACTTTGGAACAAGTTTGAGTAAACTTTGGGACGGAAGTGTCGGACCTCAAGCTTATCCTAATATCTTCCATACCGATAGTGAGCATGGCATGCCCCATACGTTTACGTTTGATCTGGGCAAGACTTACGAAAATCTTGGCCGGGTTGAAGAAACAGGGAGAGATGGGTATCATAACCCAGGGACTTTTGAGGTATGGGGCATTGCGGACCTGACCAACGCCGCTACGGCTCTTCCCGCAAACAATTCCGGATGGAAATCGGAAATGATTTCAAAAGGCTGGGTCCTTTTAAAAGAATGTGTTAGGACAGACGACGGAACACAGCCACTAAAATTTGAACTCAATAGCAATGGTAAGAGCGTAAGATATATTCGTATTCGCGTCACGAAAGATGTGGATAATGATCAGACAGCAAGTAATTGGGGAGAACTTACTTTTTGGAATAAACAATAGTTTTTTTCGCGAGTGTCGTTACTCAGAGTATTTGGTAAGAATAATCAATTCTTTATTGAGGCGTAGCCACGTTTGAATTTACCCAAAGCTGCGAAATTAAAATTGATATCACCTGTCCGGGAAGCCGGACAGGTTTTGCCAAACCCGAAATGAAAATAAAATACTTCATTCTTATCGCGGCCTTAGCCGGCCTAAACTTATACCGACCTTCATATGCCCAAACTGGCGCGAATCCTGAAATGCATTCTGATTTGCAAAGAAAGTTTGTAGAGTTGCGATTCGGGATGTTTATCCACTTTAATAATGCCACGGACGAGAATGGAGACTTGCCCGACCCCGAAGCACCGCCATCTGACTTCAACCCGAAAAAAATTGATGCAGACCAGTGAGATACCGATGGATAAAACACACAAAATTGCCCAATCCGTCCAGATCAAAAAGGTCCTCCTTGCCAGTTGAAAGTGGCCACGTTCGCCAAAGCAAAGTGACCCCTCTGTCGTCCTAAATCAAAAGAATCATTTAGGGGTCGACTTTGGCCTTAAAAAAAGTGGCTTTTGACGCCCAAGTTTAGTATAAACATGAATTTTCGCTATTCATCCAAACTAATTGTGCAGCCCTCAAACTTTCGACCCTTACCCTAAATTCTCGCTCTTTTTTAATGAATGAAATTCTTTCTTCTTCACTCAGAGATTCGGAGGAAAGAACGCCAGGCAGATAAACAATATATTTCAGTTGAAGTTCCGGCAAAATAGCTAAAAATGAATTTAGCAACGCTAAATGTGATTGAATGAAATTTCTATCCTTTATGTTTGACGGAAGAATTATAAATACATTTTCGAGATCGCTAAGCGTCTTCTTCATTAAACCAAAGTCCCTGAAATCAACGACATACACGAGGCCGTCCATCGAATCAGACGCTTTGTCGGCAAATTTCTCGTCGATTATAATTTTTAATCGAAATCCGGTATCGATCAATGATTTTGAAATTACGCCACCGGCATCGTATTGAGCACCAAAGATTGCGCTGGTGTCCATATTAATCATTTTGGATCATTTTTGAGCCTTGCCAATGATTATCACTTCTGCGATTCGTTCCGAACCCGTAGCCTACTGATCGTAGATTCCTACTCATAATCGTATGATTGTTTATTGGTTTTTTAATATATAAAGTAAGTCACTCGAAAAGATAAAAGGTGCTAATCAATTTTCTTTTTTATCAGAACCCGGTTCAGCTTTTTGAAATTTTTCCACGAGCACCCCCCCCGTTTTCACCCCGCGACAGTAAGGGTTATCTGTCAATTCTTCCATTGAAACGCAAACATAATTTTGAATCGAGCTCGGCATGCTTGATCCAACGCTCATCAATCTTTTTTCACTTGAAAATCCTGCATAAATAATTGCAACAGAAGTAATTTTAAACTAATTCAAACAGTTGCTTTACCATAGGGTCATTTAAGATATCACGTGATTTTGCTTCGTTATCTCTACGCCTTTCATAAGGCTGATTGGTGAATAGGTAAAGATAGCGGCCTTCGATAAGGTGATCCATTTCATGAGTTTTGTGCTCCGCAATAGCTTCGATGGATTCTGTAACTTCGGAATAAAATTGTATCGTTTCAGGATGTACTATTCCTTCGCTTATGAACCCTTTCGTCTTTTTGTGACAACGACATGGATTGTTAGGATTCATCAAACCGCACTTGTTTTGCATAAAACTGAACAAGTCAGCTTTGGCCCGAGAAAGTTGCTTTCTGAAATTTTCAGGGGTCATATCCAATATTTCCGCAGCAACCGGGGATTTTAAGTTAAAGACAGCTCCCAAAATGAAAACCATCCTTTGCTGGCGATCCAGGCACAGAAGCGCCCCGGACATACACTTATTGCGGGTCCAGGTGATCTCTTTTTCCTTTAGTTCCATTTCCTCCCGGGTCATCTCTTCTTCATTGTGCACGGTATCCAGGTACTCTCCATACTCATCAAAAGAAACAATTGCGGCTTCCCTCTTTTTTTTCTGGCTATTTAAAAAATGATTAGCAACCATTTTGTAGAGCCAGGTGCGGAAGCTGCTTTTCCCTTCAAACTGGTTTAATTTGGTGACCATTTTTATCAGAACTTCCTGCGTAAGATCTGCCGCGTCATCATCGTCCCTTACAAATTTTAAAGCAACATTGTAAATAAACTGCTGATGTCGCTGCACCAATGTGTTTAGTGCGTCGGAGGCTCCTTTAAATGCCTGGCTAATTAGTAAGAGATCTTCCTCTTCGTTATACTTCGTGCTGTATGGGTTCATTACTGCGCTTTCTTTCATGTTAGTCCGTTTTAAAGTGTTGTTGAGTGTCTTTGTTCAAGTGCAGATTTTGACATCTGCATGGTTAGACACGCAAATGAAAAAGTGTGACAAAACTTTTTCGTTAATTCTTTCTCTTCAAAAGAATTAATAATTACTACAGTAAACGACCAGGCTTAATACCACGCCGCATTAGGAATTCAGCTTGGAGAAGAAGTGACGACGATAGCTCTTGACCGCAAAAAGAAAATTGGAATATTTTTTTCGTTCCGGATTTCCCTTTCAAGCTGAATGACAGAATTCGTTGCATTAATCAACCGGTGCGGTATTAAGATTTAAAGAGTTGCGATACTGTTTGGGGAGAAAAAGCAACATCAGGCTTACCAGCACACCACAAGCAATTTGTGCTGCCAGCGCGTAATGATAGGCGGTTTGTATGCTATGGACTTTATCTGAGATAAAGAAAAATAATCCTCCGATCAGGCAGATCCCAAGAGCTGAGGCCGTTTGTTGAACGGTTGAATAAATTCCTGCGGCAGCGCCCGCGTATTTTGGGGGTACACTTCGAAGCGTGAGGTTTAATAACGATGGAACGACAAACCCATTTCCCAACCCATATAGTGCTTGAAGCGAAAATAATGTAAAAACACTAGCGCCAGTTTTGAAAAATACGATCTGCAAAGCAAAAGTCCCCAGAATGATGATGACACCAAGCTGAACAATAGACGGGCCGGTCTTTGGAATTAACTTCCCGGCGACAACTGAACTTAAGGTAAAGAGTACGCCAGGCGCGACGAAATATAATCCGGCAATTAATGGACTTAAACCCAGACCGCTTTGGAGATAATATGCGCTTAAAAACAGATAACAGGTATGCAACATAAAATGGAATAAAACCGCCGCAAGGCCTATTCGAAAATCCGAAAAATGAAACAGATCTTCGTTGACGAGCGGGGTTCTGCCCGAAAGCTTTTTTTTGCGCTGATCGTAAAAAAAGTAAATAAATAGAATTACAGAGGCTGCTAACAAGGAAAAGCTCCACCACGGCCAACCAGCCTCCCTCCCTTGAATAATCGGAACAATCAGACAAAAAAGGGAAATGGTGAGTATCAGTACGCCGGAAACATCCATTTTCGCTTCTTTCTGTCGCGTGGTTTCCCGAAGAAAAAAATGCGCTGCAAAAATTGCGAGTATCCCAATCGGAACATTGATCAAAAAGATCAACCGCCAGCCGGCTATAAAAAAATGACCGCCGGAAAAATAGCCGCCGAGCACCTGTCCAATTATTGATGCAGTGCCAAGGGTTATACCAAACCAGCCAAATGCCCGGGATCGATCTTCCGTATTTACAAATAATACCTGTATAAAGGCTATCGCCTGCGGCACCATGAACGCAGCGCTCAAACCCTGGGCAAATCGCATAATATTTAACTGCAGGGGACTTTGCGAAAAACCACATAAACCTGAAAAAAAAGAAAAACAAATCATACCCCATATAAAAATGCGCTTTCGTCCGTAGTGATCCCCGGATCTTCCGCCGGTTATCAGGAATGAAGCGTAACCTAATAAGTAAGATGCGATCACCAATTGTACCTGTGCGTTGTTGGCACGAATGCCTGCCTTTATAGATGGCATGGCTACATTAATGATGAAAATATCAATGACCGATAATAAAGGCGCAGTCAAAACTATACCTAAGGACAGCCAGGGAGAAATGGATTTATTCATTGCCGAATTTCTAAAATACAGCATGCGACTGCCTGGCCACATGCTATTCGTTTACAACAAGGCTTTTTCACCGGATACTAAACCCGCCATTCCTTCGACCAGAAATGGTCGACTGCTGAAATTTTTCAATTTCATCTATTCTGGCAAACGTGTTAGCCTTGCTGTTTTAGACACTCAATTTAAAAACTGTGACAATTTCCTTTGGATAAAAAAAACGCCCCGGAAATATCCGGAGCGCCCAATCAAACACATCAACAAAACAACGAAAACACTTAACTTTAATTCCAACCTCCACCTAAAGAACGATATAGATCTACCGCGGCAATTAATTGAGCCTTCCTGATACCCGCCAATTCCAATTCACTTTGCAAGACATTGCTCTGCGCTGTGATCACTTCCAGATAATTCGCCAGGCCATTCTTGAACAGGGCGTTAGCATTATTGGTTGCCTGCTGCAAGGTCTTGGCACGATTGCTAACGATGATCTTCTGCTCACCCAATTTGTCAAACGCTACAAGCTGATCTGAAACTTCACCAACCGCGGTAAGTACTTGCTGGCGGAACTCAATTACACTTTTCTCTCTATTAATTTTTGCTACTTCGTAATTTGTCTTTAACTCCCTACGTTGTAATAAAGGTTGAACAACACTACCTGTTACTACTCCAAAAAGTGAGGCCGGAAGCGTAAACCAATTACTGGCTTTAAACGAGTTGACACCACCCTGAGCGGTAATTGCCAACGTGGGATACATTGCCGCTTTTGAATAACCAACCTGCGCGTTGGCTTTGTCAACCGCTAATTCAGCGCTGCGAACGTCAGGTCTGTAGGTTAACAACTGTGAGGGCACACCGGCAGATAAATTTTTCGGAAGAGCTATATTCTCCAGCTTTCCGGACCTGGTAACCGCTTCAGGCAATTTGCCTGCCAGAATGCTAAGGGCGTTTTCCTGGATAGCGATCGCCTGCTCAAATTTAGGCACCAGCGCAGCTGCGGTCAGTCTTTGAGCTTCTGCTTGTTGAACAGCCAGCGAGGTGGTCTGGCCTGAAGTGAATTGTAACTTAATGATACTTATAGTGCTATCATTAAGCCGGACGTTAGCTTTCGCGATTTCGATCTGTTCGTCCAACATCAATAAATTATAATAGCCACTGGCTACATTTGATATCAGTCTGATCTGGACCGCTTTACGTGCCTCTTCGGTCTGCAGGTAAGCGGATAACGCTGCCGCCTTACGGCTGCTGATTTTACCCCATATATCTGCTTCCCAGGATAGGTTCAAGCCGGCATTGTAATCATTAATATGGTTGGTTTGCAAAGCTGAGTTCAACGATAAGCCAGTAAAACTGTTATCGGAAGGATTGTTTGTAGCAGCCGATACCCCCAATCCTACGACAGGAACGTTTCCCCACTTGGCCTGCGTCAATAGCTGGCGTGACGATTCAATATTTTTGACTGCAATTTGCAGATCATTATTCCGTAAGATAGCGCTGTCGATAAGACTCCTCAGCGTTGGATCAGTGAAGAAGTTTTTCCAGCTCAAACGACCTACGGAAGCGGTATCCTCAACAGTCGCAGCGCGGTAATTCTTAAGTTGCATATCCGGAAGTTGGGTATCTTTCGATACTTTACAGCCGCTCAGTATGGCCAAAGTGATAAGAGCAAGCCATCCAAATTTTAAGGTTTTCATTTCGTTGTGATTTAATCTATGGAGCTCCGAAGCTCCATAGAAAGATTTTACATTATTGTTTACTTACGATTTCTTTTCAAGACCGATTAATTCAGTACGACAGGTTGAATATGATTTGAATGCTCGTCTTCAATAACAGCCTCGTCATGATCCGCATTAATCGGCCCTCTTATTTTTTCCTGTAAATGCTGGAAGATCACGAACAATACGGGTATAATTAGTAATCCTAGCGCAACACCTAAAGTCATGCCACCGGCGGCTGCAATACTAATGGAGTGGTTACCCTGTGCCGACGGGCCTTCCGCAAATATCATCGGTATGATGCCCACGAGAAACGCCAGGGAGGTCATGACTATCGGACGAAGGCGTTGTTTGGCCGCTTTAATGGCAGCCTCAACCAACGGCTCTCCGTGCATACGGCGTTGATGGGCAAATTCCACTATAAGGATAGCATTTTTGGATAGCAGACCGATCAGCATAATCAGGGCGACCTGCACATAAATATTATTGGAGATATCTGTGAAATGTAACGCTGCAAATACGCCGGCTACCCCAGTTGGTATGGAAAGCAGTACGGCAAATGGCAGCAGATAACTCTCATATTGTGCGGCCAAAAGGAAGTAGATAAATATCAGGGACAACGCGAATACTACGATCGCCTGGTCACCGGCGGAAATTTCCTCACGTGTTTGTCCTGTCCATTCATAATTGAAACCAGTCGGCAATTCTTCTTTTGCAGTTTCCTCTATCGCTTTAATGACGTCACCTGAACTAAAACCAGGTTTTGGAATTGCATTGATCTCAATAGAATTAAACAAATTGTAACGTGAAGCGGTCTCTGAGCCGTAAGTCCTGGTCAATTTAATAAGTGTTTTGATCGGCACCATTTGTCCAATATTGTTTTTTACGTACACCTGTGCAATAGATGAAGGATCGGCACGATTAGGTACGTCAGCCTGAACCATTACTCGGTAATATTTACCAAAACGGCTGAGATCAGAAGCCTGTGCGCTACCAAAATAGGTTTGCATACTTTGAAACACATCACGCACGCTAACGCCCAGTTGTGCCGCTTTGTCATCGTCGATTTCCAAAAGATACTGTGGATAATCGGTTTTAAATTGAGTAAACGCGAAGGCTACTTCTTTACGTTTGTTAAGCTTGCCAATGAAATCATTAGCGATTTTGCTAAAGTTCGATAAAGTGCCTCCTGTTTTATCCTGTAAAACCATATCCAACGCTTCTACATTGCTAAAGCCAGGCACAGTCGGGAAGGCAAAGACAAAAAATGTTCCTTGTTTGATCGTTGAAAGTTTTTGACGCATCAGGTCTTGTAATGCATCGATGTCACGAACAGCTCCGCGTTCCTTTTGCGGTTTCAACAGAAAGAACAGGGCTGCTGAAGACGAGCTTGTTGAATTGGTTACCAGGTTCCAACCATCTATGGTCGCCAACATGTGAGTAGCCGGAATAGTTGACAACACTTTATCGGCCTGGTGCATTACGTCTCTAGTGGTATTTAAAGAAGTTCCTGACGGCATATTTACCGCAACTGCAAGGAAGTTCTGGTCTTCAGTGGGAATAAACCCGGATTTAGTATTTTTCACTAAATACACTGCGAATACAGTCACCAATCCAAGTCCGGCTATGCCGAGCCATTTATGTTTCAGTAAAAAAGTAACGTGGTTTACGTAGGTATTTGTTATTTTTCCGAATGCAGCGTTAAAGCCTACCGAGAATTTCTGCGTAAATGTTTTTGGTTTTTCGCCGATGTCATCTGTATGCGTATTTTTCAGGAACAATGCAGCTAATGCAGGACTCAGTGTCAAGGCGTTGATGGCTGAAATACCGATCGCAATTGCCATCGTAAACGCAAACTGCCTATAGAAGATGCCTGTTGATCCGCTCATAAATCCTACCGGAAGAAAAACGGCCATCATCACCAGGGTTATCGATATAATCGCTCCGCCAATTTCATGCATTGCGGCTAGCGTCGCTGCTCTTGGCTTCAAACGCTCATGCTCCATTTTTGAGTGGACTGCCTCCACCACCACAATTGCGTCATCGACTACAATACCGATTGCAAGAATCATCGCAAACAATGTTAGCAGATTGATAGCCAGCCCAAAAAGATTCATAAAGAAGAACGTGCCAATGATCGCGACAGGAACGGCTATTGCCGGTATAAGGGTCGAACGGAAATCCTGCAGGAAAATAAGGACAACGATAAATACAAGGACGAAAGCCTCGATTAACGTATGTTTCACCTGAACAATAGATTCATCCAGAGCTGTTTTTCTCCTGAAGAAATTGTCATACTCAATTCCTTTTGGAAAATTCTTCGCAGCTTTCGCCATCAATTTATCAACCTGAATTTGAATATCGTTAGCATTTGACCCTTTTAGTTGGTAGATCATAATCGTTTCACCTTCTCTTCCGTTCAAAAAGCTTAAGTTGGAATAAGAATAGGCACCAAGCTCTACACGAGCTATGTCTTTTAGTCTTAATATAGACCCGTCGCTGTTTGCGCGAATAGGTATATTAGCGTACTCTTCGGGACGGGTGTATTTGCCTTTATATTTGATTACATACTCGAATTTCTCATTGCTCTCTTCACCAAATTTTCCAGGTGCGGCTTCCAGATTCTTGTCCTGTATCGCACTGTTTACCTCCGCGGGTGTAACCTTATAAGCGGCCATTTTAGAAGGATTGAGCCAAACCCTCATTGAATAATCTTTAGACCCGCCAAATAGGACCGCATTACCAACACCGGGAATACGTTTGATTTCCGGAATAAGGTTGATGTAAGTATAGTTGGCAACGAAATGGCGGTCGTATTTTTTAGGGTCTGTAGAGAAAACACCGACACAACTGATCAAGCTGTTCTGTTGCTTTTGAGTTACGACGCCTTGCTGGATGACCTCTGGCGGTAGTTGGCTCAAAGCCTGTGAAACCCTGTTCTGAACATTGACAGAAGCCTGATCAGGATTAGTGCCCTGCTTAAAGAACACCGAGATGGCCAATGTACCGTCGTTGCTGGCAATAGAACTCATGTAGGTCATGTTCTCTACACCGTTGATTGCTTCTTCCAGAGACGGGGCAACTGATCTTAGAATTGTTTCCGCGTTTGCGCCAGGATAAGTTGCAGTCACCTGGATCGCTGGCGGAGCGATATCAGGGAATTGTTCTACAGGCAGCTTTGTTAATCCGATGGCGCCCAGTATCACCGTAATGATCGCGACAACTGTTGAAAGAATTGGTCGCTCAATGAATTTGCGTAACATAATTGAAATTTTAAGAGGTGATCAGATTGGTGATTAATTAGCTGAGTAGGCAATTGTTGAAAGCTTGGTGTCAACTTGGGGCTGTATTTTCTGACCATCCTGCAAATGATCTATACCGGCTGTCACAACTCTGTCCTTAGGCTTCAATCCATTCTTTACCAGGTAGGTAGTGCCACTTTTACCGGCAAGGACTATTGGCTGCTTAACAACTTTATTGCTGTCTCCAACAGTATAGACAAATACTTTGTCCTGCACCTCGAAGGTCGCATCAACCGGAACTACTGCAACATTTTCATGCTGAAGACCCAACCTTATTTTACCAGTATTTCCTGATCTTAGTACGCCGTTTTTATTAGGGAAAGTTGCTCTAAGTGTTATGGCCGCAGTATTTTTATCAAATTGGCCATCTACCATATCAACCTTGCCTTGAATGGCATATGCGCTGTCATCCGCCAACACCAAAGAAACAGGTGGCAAATGTTTAATTTTTTCCTGAAGCGTATTGCCGGCGTATTGTTGTTTGAAGGTCACGAAATCATCTTCGCTTAAAGAAAAGTATACGCGTACATCGTGTACGTCTGAAACCTGTGTCAAAGCGGCAGCATCAGACGGCCCGACAAGACTTCCCTGTTTAGTATCCAGCCTTCCTAAATAGCCACTGGTCGGAGCTTTAATCAAGGTATAGCCTAAATTGATTTTTGCTGCTGCAACGTCGGCCCTGGCTTGCTGCAAATTTGCCTTAGCGACTGTTAAAGTAGCATTAGCAGTTTTTAGCTGAAAGTCAGAAATAACCTTGTTGGCAACTAACGGAGTCAATTTTTCAACCTCCAATTGCGCATTTTGAACAGCGCCTGCAGCAGCCATTTGTGCGGCTTGTGCATTGTTTAATTTCTCAGTGTAAGGTTGATCCTCAATTTTAAATAGTGGCTGACCCTTTTGAACGAAAGCGCCTTCATCCACGTAGATCTTTTCAAGGATCCCGCTGACCTGCGGACGGATCTCAACATTTTGGGCGCCTTCGATTGATGCGGGATAATCCTGATAGGTAATAGGGTTACTATTTTTGATTTCTAAAACCGGCAATTCAGATAGCGCTGCGGTTTGCGGAGCTTCTGGTTTTGAACAACTTGCAAGTACTGTTGCGATAATTGCTGCTAGGGATAATGTTAGTGATTTCATGATTTTATTGTTTTTAATTTGTGTTTGTTTATTATTTATTATTTCTCGTTTTTTAATACTCAGTTCGAAATATTTTGGCAATACCTATCCTGTCATCGCATTTTTGCGACGTAATAGAAAACCAGGAAATGCCGGTTATGCTAGTCCGTGGCTATAGATCTAAAAACGCCACTTAGCGCACTCGTTAAAACTTGACCGTTTAAGGACTTTGGAATATCTGCTCTAACCATGTTTAATGATATTAGGCCATGAACGATCGACCAAAAAGTATAATAAAGCTCTGATACCTTTTCGTCAGTATTCTCTCGGTTCGGAAGAAGCCTTCTTATCGCCTCACTTATCAGGGCTTCAGGCTGCTCAGCCTCAGGTAGCCTTAAAGTGTGACAAGCGCAACTGGTATCTATTCCAAACATCAGCTGATAAAATTCTCTTTCCGCAAATGCGAAGTCCCAATATACTTGCCACAAAGCCTCAATTTGCTTTACCGGACTTTCGTGGCTTTTATTGATTGCTTTCAATTGTTTTACCAGTTTGCGGTAACCCATTCTGATGAGCTCTATCAAAAGGGCGTCCTTATTAGAGAAATACTCGTAAACTATAGGCGCAGAGTACTCAATTATATCACCAATACGGCGCATGCTAAGTGCGTTCCACCCATGCTCTTTGCCGATTTTCAGTGCGGCATCGACGATGCGTAATCTTGTATCGTCTTTCTGGCGTTGTTTGCGTTCTATGATGCCCATTTTTTCTGTGATTTAAATTTTTACTCGTCCTAAAATATTTGTCGTTCGCTCTTTAGACACCTGGATTATAAACTGTGACAGTTCATATTTTTCTTAACATTCCAGGACTTATTTTTTGCCTTTCACTTCGTTAGACACCCGGTTTCAAAACTGTGACACTTTCCAGGTGCCATCTAAAATCGGTCTGTTTACCGGATGACGGCTTTTAGACAAATCATTTGAAAAGTGTGACAAAGGTGATTTTGCAGATTGAAATTTATGCGGTCAACCCACAAGGGATCATGTCTTTGGGGAATCGAGATTTGAAAAATTATAGAAAACGCAATTTTGATTGCCAGTTAAACAATTCGTCAAAGACCCGTAAGTAATCATGGGAAGGCATTCGCGCCTATAAAGCTTTATTTCATGTTCCTGGCGTTTGCCAAAAAAGGGAAGGACCTTCATTCTTTTACTCCGAACTGCTCGTCACACTTTTCAAATGATTTGTCTAATCGTTCAAATGCCAGCCCGGCTCGACAGTAAAGCTTCTCCCGGACTGTCACACTTTTTAAAAATATTGTCTAACTATTGTTCGGGCCGGTTTTTTGGTACGGCGAAGTTTCGCGGGTGAGTCTCGCGATTAAGCGTAAGGTGCGGTAGAGCACTTGTTGAATGAATTGATTGATCTATAAATAAAATATTATGTCTTGTAATTTTCCATTGTTAGCGACCCCAAATGGCATGATTTTGCCGCAAAAAGGATTTATTTTAAAAAGCTCAGTTGGTGGTTTTTTCAAATTCTATGCAAGCCTTGCTGTCTTTTTCATTGCCAAATCGCTTTGCGCTTTTTTCTCAGCAGCTAAGTTAAATATTGTTGACAGGGGGCATGGTGATGTGATGGTCCGTAATGAGATTGATGGTTATCACGCTGAAAGCGCATTAAGCCACACAGTCAACAGGATTATAAAATTGAAGGATGTGATGCTCGGTTGCTTTTGTCATCCCGTTTTGCTGGAGATCACTTACCTGATATTACAATAACAGTTTTCATAAAAAAGAAAAATTGATCGCGAGTTACAATCGCTATCGGCGGGTTAACTGCCTTTCGAATTCAATTATAGAATGGTCAGGCGCCAAAATGCCAAAATGATAAATACTAAAATCAAAAAATTAATCTTATGATACCATTTGATGCCAATCATGATAAAAGACAAGACGCCGCGTTGGCTGATCTTATCTGCAAGGGAAGTCCAGAGGCGCTTCAGATTTTCTTATCAGTTCATCAGCAATTTATTTACAATTTGTCGCTGCGGATGTTAAATGACTTCGCGATTGCGTGCAGCCTCACGCAGCAGTTCATGGTCAAGCTGCTGTTAAATATGGGAACTGCTATTGATAACGAAGATTTTACCGTCTGGGTTTATCGCCGCTTGGTGAATGATATCAGAAAGGCAGCGGCGGCTCAAAGCACAGTTGCCGGAAATTTTGAAGCGCTGGGCGAGACGTTGGAGCGGCAATCGTACCACCCACGGTTGAACAAGGCGGAACAAATATATTATCACCGCGAAATTGAAGCGGTGACCAACAGGTGTTTATCAACCATGGCAGCCTGTCTACCTATAGAAAGACGTTTTGCCTTTTTGTTGGCCGGTGTGTTTGGCGTTCCGGTTCCGATTGTTTCGATGATCCTGGACACCTCCGAGTCAAACGTTACTGCCGAGCTTGCTTTTGCACAGCAAGATCTGGAGGAATTTACGAAAGGGCATTGTTCGCTCTTTGGCCGCGAAAATGCCTGTACATGCGATAAGCGAGTGAATTATTTTTTCGACCAGGACGAGACCGTCGAATTTTTCAATGATAACCTGAATTCAAAAAGAAAAAAGATCAGCCAGTTAATCGCTGTAAAGAAAAACAATCAAAATCTCGCAGGAGACGATATCGTCGCTATGTATCGTAATCAGCCATTTCTGGAACCACACAGTTCGTCCGACGGTGTAAATCAACTGTGTAAAAGACCGGAAATTATAAAAGACCAATATTTTAACTGACGAGGTACCCATTTAGCTTGTGCTCAATTTAGGACTTAGTGTTAGGTTGATGGTGGCACGGCGAATGGGATCGCCCGTCAGGCAATTATTTTGAAATGATAGAAAAGTTAGAGTAAACTATAAAGGCTCTTAGTGGCTCCTTTAAAGAAATTCACATGGTGGATATTGAAAAGATCCCCGCCAGGTTGAGCAGCAGGGATGAAAAATTTGATATTGTCAATAGGACCCCATTTAATAAAAAAAGGGCTTAGGCAGCTGTAAGTATAGCAACGTCACTTTGAAACTAAGACTTTCCAGTTTTATTTCAGCCATTACGATTCTATCTTCAATTTTATGAAATCTATTCGTAATAGCCTCGACGTCTGTTTTTACAGCGTGCATATCTGCTCATCATTTTGTCGACCATGACTATAGAAAGATAATCTTTTCTGGCTCTTTAACAATTATTCTACGAGATATCGTCTTTGTTTTTTAACCTGTATAATATTTCGTACTGGGATAACAGAAGGTGTTTCCCATTTGACTTTAATTCCAACTTTCGTGTTGAATTTGCTTAGTAAAATTTATCAAATATGATTTAACACCATTAATCTCAACTTAAACAAAGCCTTGTTAAAGTATTTCCTTTTTATCAGATCTGCTGATATTCCAAACATGTTCCTTGTTTTGAGGCATGATAAACTTCGCATTCGGGAAATAAATCTGATTAGAATTAAAATGACCGCTATTGACAACTTAGACATGCGTTAAGGAATGGTGCAACCAAGTAGCCCACCGAGATTGTCATCTTCTCCTAATTGATGTTATCACGCCTGTTTTTGCAATTCGATTTTGCATTTGGTGATATTCGTCACGCAAATGATTTTAGATTTCCACCTAAGTTTGTTCCAGGCGTCCGCGGCGCCTGAGCGGTTTTATATTCAGGATGCATGTGCGTTTATGATTTGAATCAAAAGTAAATAAATGATTGATCAGCATTTATTGCAAATAGTTTGGAGAGGGCCATGGCTGATTATTAATTTTTAAAACATATGAAGCGATGCTCATTCTTTGCTTACAACATCAAAAATGAATTAAAAAATGAAAAGGAAAATTATCTCAAAAAAAATGCTGTCGCTCCTAGCGTTTGCGGCTTTTACCGCCGTTGGGCTCAAAGCGAACGCTCAGAATGTGACGTCATACCCGCCACTAAATGGCGGAAAATCGGTTTCCATTCCGCCCAATCAGTTTAAATTCACTGATACGAAAATCAGAGGCGTAGATGGAAAGGCCAAAATCGAATCTGTTGACGTATATAACGATCCGAATACTGGACAGCATATCACATTTTCAAAATTTAGCCCCGGATTTAAAAGTAAATTACATTCGCATAGCCACGACTATTATGCCGTCGTAATTAAGGGAGAAATGGAAAATTACGAGACTGGGGTAAAACCAGTGAAATTACTGCCGGGGTCTTACTTTTATCAAAAGGCCCGAAAAGCGCACATGACCGAGTGCGTAAGCAAAGAAGGATGTTTGATTTTCGTTGCGCAGTCGACTCAAATGGATGTCAATATTCCGCCACTGGAAAAATAAGGATATCTAGTCATGCTAAATTGACTTTAAGCGCCAATTGAACTCAAGATTTTCGCTCACCTAATTAATCCATTTCATCATTAATTGAAAAAAGAAACTATGAAAATGAAAATGTTTTCGATAACAACCTTTGTTGCCTGCGTGATTATGGCAACGGCCGCAAAGGCACAGACAATTCCTGCCTATCCACCTTTGAATGGAGGACAATCTGTAACTCATCCTGCATCTTATTACGTCCCGGCCAAGACTCCATGGTTGGGTGTAAATAAAAATACCAGGTTATGGACCGTGAATGCCTGGGAGGATCCCAAAACTGGTGCACATGGGTCAATGACGCGGTTTGATTACGGATTTGTAAGCCCACTGCATACACATAAACACGATTATTATGGCGTTGTCATAAAAGGTGTAATGGAAAACTATCAAGTTGGTGTTAAGCCTTTGAAGATGGGACCAGGAGGTTACTGGTATCAAAGGGGGAAACAAGCGCACACTACGGCCTGTGTGTCTAAAGGAGGGTGCCTGGTATTTTTAGTACAAGCCTCCGCATTTGACGCTCAAATTCCTCCTGTTGAAGAATAGTGATAGTAAAATATAAGAGAATGAAAAAACATAATTGACGTACGAGCAGTGTCGCCGTGATGATTGGGCGGCGGCACTGTTCGTTTTCAATTCTCGCCGGACTTTTTGCACAGGTTGTCGTGGGCGCGAACGAATTTTTAAGTGCTACGCTGTGCCTGCATATTTCTACGCAGGAGGCCATGCCTGTTACAAAATGGATTACTCGTGTAATAAAACAAATGCACTCAGTCGCTATAATAGAAAATAATTCAGTCAAAACAGATGAAATCTGGGATCTTGATGCGTTAAAAAAGACTTTAAGTTGTTCGGACATTGGCATGTGGACTTACAACGTCATAAATAAGGTTTTCACAGGATGCGAGAAAGTGGAGGAAATTACCGACGGATCGATAAGCGGCATTATTCCGCTAAGAAATATGCTGAGACTTATTTATTCGTCTTCATTGCGTAAAGCTTTTTATGCTTTTCATGCCTGCTATCATAATTGCAGTTTGCTCCAATTGGAGGTGCATCTTACCGTCGATAAATGGATTTTAATGAGAGGAATTTACAATCCAAAGTCCTGTCAATTTCAAGGTTTGATATTTGATATTTCAGAACGCAAAATTAGCGATAGCAATGTCTCAACTTTAATCGCTAAACTAGGCCATGAACTCCGTAGCCCGCTAACCACAATCCGTTTATATACGCAACAGAGTATTAAAATCGCGCAGAATATCAATTCTGAGATAATTCCATTGCTCGAAACTGCTGACCGGCAGATTAGTAGGATAAATACCCTGGTCGATGATTTTATGTTGGCTTCCACTGCGGAGGGAAATGCTTTAGAACTAAGGAGGACCAGGTTTTTTGTAAAAGATCTTGTGAAGGAAACTATCGTTGATTATTTTCCAAGTGAAAGCCGAAAAAGAATTAGCCTGCGCATTAGTAAAAGACATGCCGCTTTTGCCGACCGGGAAAAGATTATTCAGGTCCTTAATAATTACGTTGGAAATGCCTTAAAATATTCAAAAGAGGCATCCAGGATCATTATCCGTTCTCAGGAGAAAAAGGATCAGCTGGTAATAAGCGTTCAGGACTTTGGGATTGGGATAGGTGTGGAAGAACAAAAAAGTATTTTTCAAAAATATTATAGATGTAAAAACGTGCTGGCTACTAAAGGATATGGAATCGGTTTATTCGTAGTTAGAGAAATCATTGAAGCCCACAACGGATCTTTTGGAGTTAGAAGCAAGATCGGTCGAGGTTCGACATTTTATTTTTCTATACCGTTTCCTAAATAAGCGTCTGTAATCACTTATTTGGGGATCTGCCTTTTGTCACAATAAATAAAACAGGTGTCTAAGAATCAAAGCTGGATACAAGTTAGTAGCGGTAACGAAAAAAGAATCACATTCAGATTCCCCTTATTTGAATGATCGAACTTTAACCTTAACATATTATATTATTGTATGGTATACGATAACAAAGAAATTTATAAGGCCATTTTTGATGTAGTTCGTCTTATCCCACCGGGAAGGGTTACCAGTTATGGTGCATTGGCGAAGGCAGTCGGACTTAAATCCGGTGCAAGAATGGTTGGGCGAGCTATGTTTTTGTCAGACAGTGAGACATTGCCTGTGCCTGTTCATAGAGTAGTTAACAGTTCTGGCTACATCGTCAATGATAACGGACACCGGGAAAGGGAACTCTTACTTGAGGGTATTAAGGTTCGCAATGATAAAATTGTTGATTTCAAAAAAGTTTTTTGGGACCCGCTGAAGGAAATCGATATATAATGAAAGACATTGGAAACGTCATGCATTAACGACAATACTTATTTAAATCATCAAATATTACGAAACGATTATCGATTAATAACTACAACATGAAAGACCTAAGCAATCCTTCCATCTCCAGGCAATATTTGCAGTCGCTCTTATACGGAGAAGAAAACGACAATGCTATTTGCATTGAGAAAAGCCAATTAGATTGCACACACGAATTATGGACTAAGCAGCATAATGAAATCATTGAATCCGAAAAAGACTTGGCCATTCTTTTCCTCGATATACGCCACTTTACGGATCTTTTAGAACGTCGTCCGGTAAAAGATATTCTGAAGATAGTTGGCCGTTTGTTTACTATATTCAACAAAATCATTACCAATTTCCATGGTCGGATTATCGAAAGAACCGGTGACAACCTTTACGCAGTTTTCGGCCTTCAGGAGAATCTAAAACAAGCAGCAAACCACGCTTATCAATCTGCAAAGATGATGTTTGACGCATTGGATATCTTGAACGAAAACTATTTCAGAGATGTGTACGGTTATCCGTTAGAGATGGGTATAGGGCTGCACGCCGGACATGTGTATATCGGGCAATTCGAATTCGAAAACTATTCGCCTATGACTGTAATGGGATTGCCTGTGAATATCGCAGCTAGGCTGCAAACTGAAACTAAGACCCAAAACAACGATCTTATCATATCTGAAGAAGCTTTTCAATATTTAGATTTATTTCACATTTACTTACCTAAAACAATTAACATTCGCGGGGTCAGCAAATCCCAAAAAGTTTGGCTAGCAGGCAAACCGTTCTCTCAACAGACGATAGATAATCGTTATGAGTTGGAAATGGCTTCGCTGCTGGCTATGGCAGGTTAATTTGTATTACTGACGATGCCGCATCCAATAATAATTACCTGGATAAGCATCTTTTGTTCATGCTTTGAAACCCGATTTGCGTTGTTTGGGTCTTTGTCGAAATCATTGCGAATTATTTCCCTGCCTATGCAAAAAAGCAGCACAAACTCGGTCATTGTTTCGACTGAACGGACGCTTCTAATACGAACCTTCGTATGTGTACGCCTCGTTTTTTCCTAGTGGTCCAAAGTTCGAAATGAAAGAGAAGCAAAGCAGCAATTGTTAACGGAAAGCAGCCCCATTGCCATAGGTAAATTTGCTGACGGCTGTTTTAAAAGGCTGACCTCAGATTTCATTGGCCGGCTAAAGCCTTAAAATAGACGCAAGTCATGCGCTTTAGCTTGCGAGCGCCCATCCCGGGGCATACCCGAGCCAGTCAACTTTTTTCTTATTTAAAGTTTTATTAGTTACGCCTCATAGATTTTTCAATTATTCTTTTGTCCAAAATTGTTTAATAATTGGCGATTTCGTTTCCTCGGGTGGTCATAAATTTGATGGGAATCAATACTGAAAGTTACGAACGTTTTAAAAGGTAATAATAAATAGTTTAACATTCTATAGCCATTGGCCGACTTAAATCAAATCACACGATATAAATCAGATTTCTTTCGCGCAATTCTTGATTGAAATTCGAGAAGCATGGTTCGTATCAACGGATTTGCTTTTAGCAGTATTAAAATCTGTAATCATAAGAATATTTTTAATTGAATTTTGACATGGACAATTAGTAGAAGAATGGACTTTTTGAGCCTGGTCAAATGTCTTTCATTAACGAGCAAAATTGATAACGATAAATTTGAAATGAGCAATGATGCGCAATGTTGACGATATAAACTTCGAAGAACAGGATTCGGTAACCGACTATCATGATTCTGTTCATTTTATGTATCATGTTTTTGAAACATATATTGCGAACTACGCCAATTTCACAATTGGTGAAATGGAAACCATAAGATCCGTTTTGATCCCCTTATTTTTGATTAGAAAACAGCAATTGGAATTTCAGTATGGAATATGCCAATGCTACACTTTTGTCTGCAGAGGCTGCTTAAGGACTTATAGGATTGATAAAGATGGTAATGAGCATGTATTGGATTTTGCTACGGCAAATCAGTGGGCAACCGAAGATGGTAGCGTTTATCCTTTTCCCCCGGCACCCGATTGCATTGATGCTTTAGAAGACTCCCTGGTTTTTCAAATTGAGGGACAAGATTACAAAAGGTTGGTTAAGGAAATTCCGGCATTTGAACTTTTTCATCAAAAAATTACGGCAGAAAACAAAGCCAGGCTGGTGGAAAGAATTTACGCTATGGCAAACAGGCCCGGCATTGAAAGATACAGATATTTCAAGGAACAATATCCCAACGTATATTATTATATCCCGCTTTACATGATCGCATCTTATCTGGGACTTGCCCGTGAAACCCTTTCGCGAATAAGAGCGAATGAGCGATTACCACAACGATTTTAAACACCTTCTTTTCGCAATGTATTACATTTAAACGTAGTAATTACACGTTCCCACGGTTTTGTCACGATTTCTGAAACAGGTGTCTAACTTACAACAAAAAGAAATCAAAAACTTAACAAAAATGGAATACGATATGAAAAAGGTAAGCTTTAAACAGGAAATCGTAACACCAGCGGAAACATTTACGACTGGTCTGAAAAATTTGATTGGGCAAAAGAATTTGCTCTTCGACGAATCCGAAAACAGTTTTACATTAGACATTGTCAGTGAGGAGGCAGATTACCAGCACTTTGATCCTTATGACTCCTTTGCTAAAAATGGGAGCGACAGTCTTTCAACATTTGACGAGGCTAACCTTTATGATATTGAAAATGAGTTTAATCTGAGTGATTCCCTGGAGGCCAACGCGGAAAGTTTGGGTATGCACCTCACTGATTCCCGCTATTTGACAACCCGCGCCGCGGATAAGTTGTTGAGTCGAACGCCGGAAGATGATCGCGATGACCTGGATGATGAAGGTTATCCAATAAATGATCACATAAAGATGCTTTACAACGAGTTTTTCGTATAGCAATTGTAGTATAGCGCTGTACGGAAGCCCCCAATTTTCGTAAAATTTGTTGCCAAAGGCACGTCGTTAGGATTGCTTTCGCACCAGGCCGATGTCGATTCAATTGGGATCGAAATTGTAGAGGTACTGGCGAGGTGTTTAGGTTGGATTGACAATTTAAAGATGGATGTCGGCAGGCTGAGCGCGCAGATAACAAACAGGACCCTAAAAGTTGTTAAATTGTTAGCAGCGGTTGGGTCTTTTGTGTTTTGGGCGTTGGTTTGCCACAGCAATCGGTCCTGGGCGGATCGTACTTAGCTTGTGAGTTGTAACAATTTTCGTGAATGGGTTTCATTATCAGTATTTTAGAGTGATAAATTTCAGATTAATATATTCTGTGAGTAATCTATTTTGTCCATAATTGTTTAATAACTGTCAATTTTTAAATCCTTTTATAAGTTAAATTTACACTATGAAAATGTCAGTCAAAAACAAGGGTTCATTGCCTGGTAAAAAAAAGGTGGTCATTGTGGCAATGGCACGTCCTTTTCTGCTGGATATTGCCGGTCCTTCTGATGTTTTCAATTTTTCGAATAAGTGCCTCCAAGACCTGGGGCGGGATGATGGTTACGATATCATATTAGCATCTCCTACTTCAGATGTGAATGTCGTCTCTAGCGGGATTCACATACGCTGTTGTACGTCTGTGATGGAGGTAGAATTTCCAATTGATACCCTGCTCATCGCCGGGAACGATTTGAGTGAACATGAACAGCCTAAACTAGAGCCTTTTCATGAATGGTTATCCGGAGTTAATGAGCAAAATACCCGAAGGGTCGGGTCAGTATGCAGTGGTGCTTTCGCGCTCGCGAAAGTTGGTTTACTGGATGGTAGAAAAGCCACAACTCACTGGGATTACGCGCAAACACTAAAAAGAAAATACCCAAAGGTTTTGGTCGACATTAATCAGTTTTATATTAAAGACGGATATGTTTATACTTCAGGTGGCGTCTCCTCGGGCATTGACCTGGCTTTAGCGCTTGTGGAAGAGGACTTTGGAAGGGACATTGCAGTCAAGGTCGCCAGAGAAATGGTATTTTATCTCAATCGCCCGGGATTTCAATCTCAGTTCGGCAATTTGGTTCCAGTATTTGAGAAAAATAATATTGCTACCCGGCTGCATCAACTCGTTAAGGAAAATTTATCAGAATTACTGGACCTGAATATACTTGCCGACAAGCTCCACATGAGTGGAAGGACGCTAAGCCGTTTGGTGATTAAAGAGACCGGTATGTCACCAGTGAAATTCGTTGAAAAACTTCGGGTGGACTTCGCGAGGAAACTTCTGGAGGAATCTGATTTTTCACTGGAAAGAATATCTGTACAATGCGGTTTAGGCGGGCTGGTATCGATGCGACGCGTTTTTATAAGACATCTTTCCATAACGCCTTCGGATTATCGTAAGCTTTTCAAAAATGCAACTCTAAAAGAGGCTGAAAAATCAAACCTCGTTGAAACTTAATACTCAATCGCATACGCAGAATTTTAATCTTTATTTGACTAAACTACAATCTATAATCATATGTTGCCTTTTAGCCCATCTTACAAAGAATCTGAGGATCTTGCATTAATAAATGAAACGTTTGAGGGTTCTTCCAAAGCCTTGAACGAACTGATCAACAGGCATCAGCGTTTCATTTTTAATCTTGCTTTAAAATTTGTTGCAGACGAAGACGATGCAGCTGATTTAACGCAGGAAGTGTTGATAACAATGGTTACCAAACTGAAGCAATTCCAGGGTAAAAGTGATTTCCGTACCTGGCTTTACAAATTGGTTTACAATCGTTTTTTGAACAGCAAGAGGAAAAACCGGGAAGTTTCGATAGTTTCATTTGAGGAGCATACCGCTTATATCGACGAATTACATAACGATGAAGAAATGTCCCAGGAAGAGCAACTCTTACGGGAAAAAGAGATCGACTGGACACGGAACAGATGTTTAAGCGGCATGTTATTATGTCTCGACCGGGAGCAAAGGATGGTATATATTTTAGGAGCGATCTTTAATCTAAAATCAACTTTAGCAGCGGATATCCTGGAAATTACCCCGGAAAATTTTAGAAAGCAATTGCAACGTGCGAAAGCTGACGTGGCGACTTTTGTCCAGGACAAGTGCGGGCTAATCAATCCATCAGCCCCTTGCAGGTGCCATAAAAAAACAAAGGGCTTTATAAAAGATGGAACCGTTTCGCCAGAATCTATCCAATTTTATCGTCAACACACTGAATCCATTGCTTCACTCGTGGAAGAGAAGAACCGGAAAATTGATTCGTTGATTGAAAATGAATACCTATATCTGTTCACTGAACAGCCGTATGAGGATAGAAAAAACAATGAAATGAGATCACGCTCTATCCTGAATGATCCGGTTGTACAACAGCTCTTCCATTTGAATTAGGTTTTAGCCAAATCTTAAGGATCTGAAGATTTAAATAAATAAGCCGTATACCCGATGCGGCTTATTTATGTTATCTTTCCTCCGGCCTAACCAAAGTCTCCCACGTTCTATCTATATGAGATTTATCCCTCGCTGATTGCCGCGCTCAAACATCGATGCTATCTTTAAGTTATTATACTACAAACTTAAACGCTTCAAGTCTCAATCCTAGTAAATTCAAATAATATGATTTCATAACTACTTAACACTGTTTATGCCAGATGATCCTCGAAATCATATTTCGCATTTTGCAAATATTAGCGAATATTGTAACCTTTTAGGATTGCAAGTTGCTCATCCATTGGTAGCTGTCATTGATCGCTCGGAGTTCAAAAGGAATTTCCAAAGCAAATCGGCAGTAAGTTTTGGATTTTACTTTGTTTCCCTTAAAGAAGATAAACATTGCCATTTCCAATATGGAAGGAACAAGTATGACTATCAGGCCGGAACCTTGGTATTTACTGCTCCTGGTCAGATAATTAATATGTCTGGCGAAAAGGAATATAATCCAAAAGGTTTGGCTCTTCTTTTTCACCCCGATCTGCTGATTGGCAGCCCTTTGAAATATACACTTAAGATTTACTCTTTCTTTGAATATGATGTCTACGAAGCTTTACACTTATCACCAGAGGAAAAGCAATTGGCACACGAGTGCTTTCGAAATATCAATAAAGAATCTATCCAGGCAAAAGACAGATACAGTCAAAAATTGATCATAGCCAACCTGTCTCTTTTTTTAGACTACTGCCTTCGTTTTTATGACCGTCAGTTTTCCACTCGTGTCAAGACTAATAATAGTGTAATCGCTCGCTTTGATCAGTTACTCACGGATTTACTTTTGCCAAAAGTGGGATAAAGGATGGGATACCATCCGTTACTTATTTTGCGGAACGATTGCATTTGTCAGCTAATTATTTCGGCGATTTGGTCAAAAAAGAAACTGGCAGAACGGCTGTCGATCATATAAAAGAAAAACTATTCATAGCGGCAAAGGAGAAAATGAATGATCGACAAAAAACGATCAGTCAAATTGCGAGCGAACTTGGGTTTGCGTATCCTCAGCATTTCACCCGGTTTTTCAAACGTCAATGTGGTATTTTGCCACGCGCGTTTAAGAAACGAAATTAATTTTAGCGTTTTTAAAACGCCCTTTCTTATTATTTGATTTAAAAGCGCCCAAGCCATGTAATTCAAAAAAACTAATCTGGTGGATTTGTGCCGCAGATATGTTTAATATGCAAGAGAACTTATTTAGGTCAAATTTTCGTGTTTACGAAAAAAAAAGTAGATTCGTTTTACTCTTGATTAATATGCACGTGTACCCTTCGCTTTCTGATCAACAATTGAGCGACCTTCTCCGAACTGGAGATAAGGAGGCGTACACGGAAATTTATGAACGGTACTTCGATCCGCTTTATATTCATGCCGTCAGGAAGCTGGGCAACGTGGATGATGCTAAGGACTTGGTGCAGGAACTTTTTACAACGCTTTGGCATAAACATTTTGAACTTGAACATGCCAGCCTCGCTGCCTATTTATTTACCTCGGTACGAAACCGTGTACTGGATATATATTCCCGGCAACAGGTCGCAAGCAAGTATATCGCCTCGTTCCAGGATTATCTGTCAACCACTCACGACAGTGCCGAGCATTTGGTTCGGGAAAAACAACTCACAGCGCTCATTGAAAAGGAGATCCAGGCGCTGCCCACTAAAATGCGCGAGATATTTGAGTTGAGCAGAAAAGCTAACCTTTCACACCGGGAAATTGCCGAACAGTTGCAGATATCTGAGCAAACTGTTGCAAAACAGGTGACTAATGCCCTGAAAATCCTTCGTGTTAAACTGGGTATTTTTGTGTTCATCATGATGATCATCGGGTAAATTTTCCAGTTTTTCATGTTAGCTTAAAATTAATTTCACTTTTTTTTAATCTCATCTACCTGTTAGGCCCTGCTACGCCGTCTTGTATATTATCTGAGGAGAAAAACTTTGAATATGCAAGACAAGAACGCTAGAGAAATTATTGAACGATATGTTGCGGGTACCGCTTCCGAAGAGGAAAAGGCACTTGTTGAACATTGGTATCTCAACAGCCCGGATGCAGAAACCAATATCTCTGAAGAAAGTATTGCAATTTCCAAAAAGCAGGTATATGATGCTTTGCCTATTCACGATCATCCTGTTAAAAGACCGGTCAGCTTGTGGCCGCGTTTAGCAGCCGCGGCGTCAATAGTGATGGCACTGGGTGCCGGAGCTTATTATCTGGTCAGCTATCAGCATAAACCAGGCGTTTCGCCCGGTTTGATTAACCCATACTCCGCAGCGGCAGTGCTAAAAAGCGGCGGCAGGGATATACTTCTGGATAAGACAGCCAATGGAAAGATTTCGGCTACCAGCATCACCAAAGCTGCCGGGGAGGAAATCATCTATGAGCGATCAAATCAAAACAGTCACGCTGTTTACGATACCATTCAAATTCCTGCCGGTGGTAGGCCGTACACGGTTAAGCTTACTGATGGCAGCAGGATCACTTTAAATGCGGCAACAACTTTGCGATATCCGGAGGAATTTTCGAATGACCGGTCAGAAGAGGTTGAACTGATCACGGGCGAGATTTATGCGGAAGTCGTTCACCGTAAATCAGCACCATTGAAGATCAGGACGCCACGACAGGTAGTAACAGATCTAGGAACCGTTTTTAACATTGCCTCTTATCCGGATGAACCTGATAGCCGCACTACCTTAATAACCGGCGCTGTAAAGGTGAGTGTAAATGGCAGAGAGAAACTTTTATCGCCAGGCGAGCAGGCCATTGTTTCCGGAAATGACTTTTCTACCGAAACTGCAAACCTCAACGAGGTAACTGCCTGGAAGCATGGTGTATTCAGATTTAACTCGGCGCGCATTGATGTCATTATGAGGGAGCTGTCCAGGTGGTATGGCATCGAAGTAAAGTATGAGGGGAGTATCACAGAAGAGGTGTTCTACGGCAGGTTATCCAGGAACATGAGTATTAATGAAGTGTTGCGGGTATTGCAACGATCAAACAAGGTATCATTCAAAATTGAAGGAAGGAGGGTGACCGTATTGAGTAAATCCTGACCAAGCCGGAATCCAAAAACATCCCGGTTGGAGCCGGGATGCTTACAGGTTATTCCAAAATGTATTTAAACTATTTTGAACTGCGCCGGGCTTTCCCATCGTCTAAAATGTACAGCAAGGCGCGTTAACCCAATCAGTAACAAATGTACAACTTTTACCCTAAAATGTTGGGATATGCGCGCTTGCGTCATATTGCCCATAAAATATTGCTGATCATGAAGCTAACCGTTCTGATATTGATCACAGCTTTCCTGCATGTAAGCGCCGCATCGATGGCGCAAAAAATTACATTAACTGAAAAGAACGTACCGCTTGCCACCGTGTTTGATGAAATCAGTAACCAAACAGGCTTCAACTTTTTATTTACAGGCAGTAGCCTTAAGAATGCGAAGCCGGTTTCCATTTCAGTTAAAAATGAGGAACTGACGGCAGTTTTGAACCACATTTTTCAAGATCAGCCGCTGACCTACTCCATCGAAGATAAGTCGGTAGTAGTATCGGTCAAAGAAGATTTGCTTGTTAATTCTTCACAAATTGCGCTGAAAAAGCGCTTCGCTGCGGAGGTTACTTTTTCAGGACGTGTTACAGATACTATTGGTAACCCTTTGATAGGCGCCAGCGTGGCACTCACACCGGAGGCCGCTAAATTTGGTTTGAGTGTACAGACGGATAATAAAGGCCGCTTCAATTTGACTAACGTTGAGCCCGGCAAGTATAGGCTGATGGTTTCTTATGTCGGTTACCAGAAATATGAATCTCAAATAACCCTTGATGAACCTGGTAAAAGCGTGGAGATAATACTTCATCAGGGCACCTCATCACTTGACCAGGTGCGGGTAATAGCTTATGGCACCGATTCTAAACGCTTTAGTGTTGGCGCTATTGCTACCGTTACTGCCGCCGAAATCTCAAAACAGCCGGTAAACAATCCGTTACTTGCGCTGCAGGGCCAGGCACCCGGCCTTAACGTTACAGCTACCAGTGGTATTCCTGGCTCACAGGTTTTGGTCCAGGTTCGCGGTCAAAACAGCCTGAATCTCGTTCAGGCCAGTTACAATACCGTTAAGCCGTATGATCAGCCTTTGTTTATTATAGACGGAGTTCCTTTTGCGGCGCAAAACAATAATGTCAACCAGTTTGCTTCGCTGGTAACTGCACAATCCAACCCAAATGCCCCAGGTATAAATCCATCGTTGGTAGGGGTGAGTCCGTTTAGTAATATCAACCCTGCGGATATTGAAAGTATCTCCATTCTTAAAGATGCAGATGCAACCTCCATTTACGGAACGCAGGGATCAAACGGCGTTATACTGATCACCACAAAGAAAGGCAAACCCGGTAACACTACTTTCGACTTAAATGTAAACACGGGTTTCAACTCGGTAGGCAGACCGGTACGCTTGTTAAACACGGCACAATATCTTCAATTTCGTAAAGATGCATATGCCGCAGATGGCCTAACGCCCTCAGCCGATCCTTCAGATTACACCTCCTATGCGCCTGACCTGACTATTTTTGACCAGCGTAAGTACACAAATTGGCAAAAAATCATTTACGGGCAAAATACAGGCAATACGGATGTTCATGGCAGCCTTTCGGGTGGTACGTCTTACAATACCTTTCTGGTATCAACCGGATATAACCGCTCAAGCTACAATTACCCGGGTGACTTTGCCGACCAACGGTTTACCCTTCATAGTAATTTACACCATAACTCACAAAACTATAAGCTGAGCCTGGATCTGATTACCGATTTCGGGTACGAAAAAAATAATACTGCGGGATATGGTGGTGCCCAGGACGAAATATTGGCGCCCAACCTGCCAGACCTGTTGAGCCCATCGGGTAATTTTATATGGAACTATAAAGGTGTAGACTTAACGAGCCAGCAGTTTTACAGCTCACTTAAACAAACGACCAAACTTCAGAATTACAATTTCAATACGGCACTGAATATCAACTACAAACTGTTTGACGGTCTGAAACTCGGAGTTAGCCTTGGTTATAACCGTAACAATACCGACGAAAATTCAATTGATCCCGGAATTGCACAAAACCCTGCATTAACGATCAACAGGCAGGCTAATTTCTCAACGAATACATTCCAAACCATTAATATAGAGCCGCAAATTAATTATAACCGGAAATTTGGCAAGGGCGAGTTTAGCGCATTGATCGGGACGACCTACAAAAAAAATATAAATAATTCAACAAACACTACCGGGCAGGGATATGCTAATGATAACCTGTTAGGCTCTATCAACAATGCTCCCACCATTGGTTCATTTGATGGTTATAATATTTACAAATACAGCGCAGGATTTGGACGCATTAACTATATCTATGATAGCAGATATATTATTAACTTGTCGGGGCGGCGGGATGGTTCCAGCAATTTCGGGCCTGGTTTGCAATTCGGTAATTTCGGCTCAGTTGGAGCCGGTTGGATATTTACCGAAGAGCAATTTTTCAAGGCTATAAAATCAACATTGAGCTATGGCAAGCTTTCAGGTAGTTACGGAACCACTGGCTCTGATGGTGTCAAGGCTTACCAGTATCAGTCACTATATCAAGGCGTGAACGCTTATATTCCTGATTTTCAAGGTACAAGGCCAAGCCTACCGACGAACCTTTACAATCCAGTATATAGCTGGGCCTTAAAAAAATCACTAAATGTTTCGCTCGACCTGGGTTTCTTTGACAGCAAATTGCTGTTCAACGCAACCTACTATCGTGACAGGGTAAATAATGAACTTTTGGATTATCAGCTGCCTATTCAGACTGGCTTTACCTCAGTTCTGGATAACCGGGATGCAAGTGTGCAGAATCAAGGGTTTGAATTTTCGTTGACATCAACCAATATTAAGGCTAAAAATTTCACCTGGTCAACTACTTTTAATCTTTCCTTCAACCGCAACAAATTACTGTCGTTCCCGGGGCTAGAAAGTTCCTCTTATGCCGCATACTATCAAATTGGACAGCCTACGTCACTTGTTTATGGCTATAGATATAAAGGCGTAAATCCAACTACGGGCTTGTTTGAGTTTTATGCGAAGGATGGGTCAGTTACTTCAAACCCCAGCTACGGGCCCTCCATAATTGGTGGCGACCAGGTTCCTATCAGTAATATGCAGGTTAATTACCAGGGCGGCTTTGGCAATAGCTTTACCTATAAACAATTTAACCTGTATGTATTTTGCCAGTTTGCCAGTCAAAATGCCCGTAATTATCTGGCTGAAGTTTATAGTAACCAGCCAGGCTTTATGTTAAATGTGCCGGTAGCGATACTGGGGCAGTATTGGAAAGCTCCGGGCGATAACGCACCGTTGCAGCGATTGGCCAGTAGTTACAACTCCAACGCTGCTAATCTCGCAATGGCATTTGAACAATCCAGCGGCATTTATAGCAATGACACCTACTTGCGTGTAAAAACGGTATCGCTTTCCTACCAGTTATCGGACAAAATCCTGAAAAAATTACATGTTAAAGGTTTCAGTATTTATGCAAATGCGCAAAACCTCTTAACGTTCACAAATTACAAGGTTGGCGACCCCGAAACGCCGGGGCAGTTCACCACATTTCCGGTACAGCGCGTATTAGCTTTTGGCATGAATCTCAAATTTTAAGAAGGCCTCTCATGAAAAATAAACTTTCACCCATAAATAGATTGATGCTCGGGATGCTGGCAATGGTCACTGTTGTGACCTCTTGCAAAAAGCTGATCGAGATTCCCGGCAACCCTCCAACTGCGATCACGCAGCTACAAGAATTTACTGATAGTGCAACCACGATGACTGCTGTGGCCGGTGTTTACACTTACAGCGCCGGCAGGGCATTTGCCTTTGCCGACGGTGCCCTGACTTATTCAACAGCCTTGTCTTCCGACGAGTTATCATCTGTGCTGAGCGACGACGCCCAGCAGTTTTACAATTATAAGCTAACCCCGTTGAATAACGTCGTTTCAAACCTGTGGCAATTCCCTTATGTTAACATTTATCAGATAAATGCCGTTTTAAATGGCGTTAAAGCCAACGCTGCACTTTCTCCATCCTTTCAAAAACAAATTACCGGAGAGATGGAGGTTATGCGGGCGCTTTGCTACTTCCATATGGTTAATATTTTTGGAGGAGTGCCGGTTGTTACCGGTACAGACTACCACATTAATGCCCGTCTGCCTCGTGCCACTGTTGACGCTACTTATGCCCAAATTTTGACCGATCTAAATGACGCTACAAAAAAGCTGACGGCAACGTATCCTTCAGCCGGAAGAGCCCGTCCAAATATTTACGCAGCGCAGGCTTTGCTCGCCAAAGTAAATCTGTATAAAGAGCACTGGCAAAACGCTTACAACGAAGCAGATTCGGTTATCAATTCGGGTCTGTACAGTGTGTCGGACGTAGCGGTGAGTGATGTTTTTCTGAGCGGCAGTAACGAGGCAATATGGCAATTACCCGCCAACCAGGACGGCTATAACGGCGTAGCTGATGCTATGAATTTTATTCCCTATAACGCTGATGTTATACCCAATTACCTGATGACTAAATTCCTGACACGCGCTTTCGAAGCAAACGATCTGCGGTTTAGCAACTGGGTTGGTTACAAAGTCCAAAACAGTGATACGCTCTATTATCCTACGAAGTATAAAAACAGGGTGGTAACCACTTCTCCTGTTGAAGATCAAATGATCATAAGGCTTGGTGAGGTATACCTGATCAGGGCCGAAGCAGCTGCTCATCTTAATAACCTGGTGCAGGCGCTCGCAGATATCAACATTATTCGCAAGCGGGCAGGCCTGCCTGATATCAAAACTACGGGGCTGGCACAAGCTGCTGTATTGGCTGCAGTCATGCAGGAGCGCCGTATAGAACTTTTTTGCGAGTGGGGCAACCGTTTCTATGACCTTAAGCGAACTGGTACTGCGTCGGCTGTGCTGAACAGTGAAAAGACTGGCTTTACAACGAACGCTTCGCTTTATCCGATACCGCAGGCGGAGCTTCTGCTAAATAACGCACTTAAACAAAACCCCGGTTATTAACGGCGGGCAACGAACTCAAATCACCTGAAATTTATGTTGGCTGTATCGCGAAAGAGCGTCAAATGGCTGGCTGCCGGGCTACAGAATGTGGCCGGGAGGAAGTCTTACAATGTTTAAAAACACATCAAAATAAAATGGAAGAGCCAATACTAAGAATAGAGCATCTGTCACATAAATATAGCGCCAGCTGGGCTATCCGGGATATCAATATGGAAATTGAAAAACACGGTATTGTTGGTTTGCTTGGGTCCAACGGCGCGGGGAAATCTACCACAATGAATATTGTGTGTGGCGTACTGAATCAAACGGAGGGACAGGTTTGGATAAACGGTATTAACACGCGCGATAATCCGGAACTGGCAAAGACGCAGATCGGGTTTTTACCCCAAACGCCACCGCTATATATGGACCTCACCGTAGATGAATATCTTATTTACGCGGCGGAGCTTCGCCGTATGGAGAAAAGCGGCATCACACAAGCGCTGGAAGAGGCAAAGGAACGCTGTGGTATAGCACATTTCAGCAACCGGCTCATTAAGAATTTATCGGGCGGCTATCGTCAGCGCGTGGGTATTGCGCAGGCCATTATTCATAAACCCAGGCTCGTTATTTTGGATGAGCCAACCAATGGCCTTGACCCTAATCAGATTACAGAAGTTAGAGCATTGATCAGGGATATAGCCAGCGAGCGGGCCGTAATTTTTTCCTCCCACGTGCTTTCTGAGGTGCAGTTACTCTGTAAAGATATTAAGATGATTGATGCCGGAAAGATCGTTTTTTCTGACACGATGGATGCCTTTAATAACTATGTGGAAGCGCAGAGTGTGCTTATGGTAATGGAAAACCCGCCTTCAGCATCTACGCTGATGCAGTTTCCCGGAGTAAACAACGTGGCATTTTTAAATGAGCGAAACATCCGTATTTCATTTACCGGGGATGAAGAAATTACCCAACGTTTGATTGAGGCCAGTGTTCAAAATGGCTGGAGGCTGATCGAGATCACTCTTGAGAAAACAGCGCTCGACGAAATTTTCAAGCAACTATCAACCAGAACAAAATCTTAAAGAATACTTAAATGAACATTACCATAAAAGTTGCCAAGAATGAGCTGCGAAACTTGTTTTACTCGCCAATTGCCTGGTTCCTTGCTATTGCCTTTTTTGTTCAGTGCGGTGTAGAATATACCAAGCTGCTGGGTCAATACGCATCACTCCAGGAAGAAGGCGGCAGATCGCTCGACGAAGTTCGTGAGCTGACAAACGCCATATTTACAAGCAGAAACGGACTGTTTCCTGCCATTATTCAAAACCTTTATTTATATATACCGCTGCTAACCATGGGACTCATCAGCCGGGAAATCAATATCGGAACGATAAGTTTATTGTACTCTTCTCCGGTTAAGATCCGGGAAATTGTTTTCGGTAAATACCTGGCCATGTTATGTTATAACCTGATGCTCGTTTTGATCATAGGCGTTTTCTTATTTGCCGGAGTCCTGGATATCAAATCAGTAGATGTAGGTATTCTCCTGTCGGCCGCATTTGGATTTTACCTGCTGCTGGCCACCTATTCGGCTATAGGGCTTTTTATGTCCAGCCTCATCAGCTACCAGATTGTTTCCGCGGTAAGCACATTTGTCATGATCGGCATTCTCAGCCGTATCGGAACACTCTGGCAGGGGATAGATTTTGTAAGAGATCTCACGTACTTCTTATCCATCTCCGGGCGCGCAGAAAACATGTTACACGGGCTTATCAGTACAAAAGATGTTATTTATTTTGTTTTGATCATCTTTATTTTTCTGGGGCTGAGTATCTCTAAGCTGCAGTTTGGCCGCGAGGTAAGGGCATGGTTTGTTAAAGCGGGCAGGTACGCCCTTATTGTGGGTTTGGCATTGTTTATCGGATATGTTACATCATCGCCGGCGCTGATAGCTTATTGGGACACCAGCGCAAACAAGAGCAATACGCTGACACCTGTCACCCAAAAAATTCTTAACCAATTTGGATCAGAACCGCTTGAAATTACTGTATATAGTAATTACCTGGATGGGTACGGCTGGTATGGCCTGCCCGAGCAGCGAAAACTTATATACAGCCTTTGGGAGCCATACATAAGGTTCAAGCCCGATATTAAATTTAATTTTGTTAACTATTACGACAGGCCGCTGGCGCTGCAATACAGCATATTTAAATCATATCCTGGCAAAACAATGTCGCAGATTGTTGCCAAAAGAGCCAAGGCAGACGATATTGATACGTTAATTTTCAAAACACCTGAGCAAATTCAAAAAATTATTGATCTCAAGCCGGAGTTGAACCGCTTCGTGATGCAGGTTAAATATAAAAACAGGTCTACGTTTTTGCGCGTCTTTGATGATCAGTTGATCTGGCCAAGTGAGTATGAAGCATCCGCCGCATTTAAAAGATTGCTCCAGGCCGATATGCCAAAAATAGGATTCATTACCGGTGATGGTGAACGAAATTCTAAAAGAAGAGGTGACCGTGATTACAGGAACACGTTCACATACAAGGTGGTCCGCTCTGCACTGGTAAATCAGGGATTTGATGTTGACACCATTGACCTTAATACCCAACAAATTCCCTCAAACCTGTCAATCCTGGTGCTGGCTGATCCAAGGAAGCAGCTAACCAAAGTTGCCCAGGAGAAAATTGCCGCTTATATGGCCAAAGGAGGTAATATGCTTTTTGCAGGTGAACCCGGCAGGCAGCAATGGATAAATCCTTTATTGCAGCCGCTGGGGGTTGAATTGGCCGACGGAATGCTGGAACAAAAAAGCGAGGACGATCCACCGTCGCTTGTATTTACTTACCTCACTAAAAATGGAATAGGTTTATCAAAAAGACTTTCCAGTCCGGGTGTAGACACTTTGCCGATATCCTTCAAGGGTACCTCATTTCTCAAATATCATGAAACGAGTGGATTTAAGGTAGCACCATTATTTGTAACAAAGCCATCATTGGTTACCAATACCTCTGCTATAAATCCCGACTTATCGCTTGCCGGTAATGTGCAGCCCGGAGATGGTCAGGAAAGTGAAGAAAGCCCGAATACCGTTATCCCGGGATCGGCACAGGCAAAAGCTAAAGAAAATGATCTCACGATCAGTAAGCCCGAACAATACTTTACGGCCGTATCGCTGGAAAAACTGATTGGAGGAAAAAAACAGCGCATCATTGTTGCGGCCGATGCTGATTTCTTAAGCAATGCCGAGACACAGCGATATGACCCCCGCACTATCAATCCTTTTGTCAGCTCAGCACTATTTAGTTGGTTAGACAACGGACGGTTCCCTATCGACGCATCCCGCCCTGTCGGTCAGGACGATCATATCAAAGTTAGTACAGACCGGGTAAAAGTGTTAAAGATCTGGTATATCTGGGTGTTGCCTGCCATTGCCCTGCTTTTCAGTTCTATTTTGTTAATCCGCCGTAAACGAAAATAATAGCATGTTCACTGTAGATGCCCAAACAATAGCAGATCTGGAATTATTGAGCAGAGATACGAATAAATCAATACTGCGATTGTTTTCCCAGACCCGGACCAGAGGTGGTGCCCGTTTAATAGAAAATATGTTCCAGGCGCCCCTGAATGAAGCCGGCCAGATAAACACCAGGAGCAATATTATTGCTTATTTCTCCGCGCACCAGGTAGAACTCCACATAGATGCAGATCTGATGGACAATGCTGAGCAGTATCTGAACGAGCGCGATGAGCGAACACGGTTTGTTGCAGATCCGCAGAGCCTTAAAGAAAGGGTTACCAGCCTGGTCGTTGCTGATACCACGGTAAAGACAATTTCAAGAGGGATTACCGCTGTTATTACCTTGCTTCATTCCCTTCGGGATTTTCTTAGTGAAAAAAATGTGATCGGATGTTTGGCTTTCGCGAATGAACGTGCTGAAATGCTGAGGCAATTAGCGTTGCCTGCATTCGGCGCCATCTTTGGCCATCCGGCCAAAAGCAAGCTCAGCAATGAGCAGATGGCAGAGAGCGACCGATTACTGCGTTTTACCTATTTCAAGGAAGTAAGCGAGCTGATAAGCTTCATTTACCTGCTGGATGTTTATGTTTCTGTGGGGAAAGTAGCGAGTGAAAAAGGCTTCTCCTATGCAACGGCAATTACAAGTGCAACCTGTCAGATTTCGGTAAGCGGATTTTACCACCCCTTGCTTAAAAATGCAGTTGATAATGATTTGAAAATAACGCCCGACCGTAACGTTGTTTTTCTTACAGGGGCAAACATGGCAGGTAAATCAACCTTAATGAAATCGCTGAGTATCACGCTTTACCTGGCTCACATGGGTTTTCCCGTGCCGGCCAGAGAAGTCGTTTTCTCTGTACTTGACGGGATTTTTACCACAATCAATCTTCCGGATAACCTGGGCATGGGCATGAGCCATTTCTACGCAGAAGTACTGAGGTTGAAGAAGGTGGCCAAAGAATTAAGCGCATCTAAAAAGCTGCTGGTAATTTTTGATGAGCTGTTTCGGGGCACCAACGTAAAGGACGCCTATGAAGGGACCATCGCCGTTACCAGGGCTTTCGCCAAAATCCCTGCGTCTGCATTTATTATTTCCACGCATATCACGGAGGCGGGTGATGTGCTCCGAAAAGAATCTCCAACAGTAGCCTTTGATTACCTGCCAACCAGGATGAATAACAACACCCCGGTTTATACCTATAAACTGGAGACGGGCATTACAGATGATCGGCATGGAATGATCATCATTGGCAATGAAAAAATCATTGAACTTTTAAATGAAGGAAGGAAACGATCTATATGAGCTTTCACGCAGATAAACAAACCATCAGTGATTTAAACCTTACAGGAAAATTTAAGCAAGATTCGATATTCAATGTCTTTAATAAAGTTCATACTAAAGGAGGCGAACAACTGCTGGAACAAATGTTTAAAGAGCCGCTTACCGATCACCTTCAGATTAATGAACGAAGCGCGCTATTTGCTTATTTTTTAAAAAAACAATTAGCATTTCCATTTGACAGTAAGGCATTTGATGAAGCAATTAACTATCTGGATGTGCAGGTATCGGCGAATGCCGTCATCGCCGGTGCAGGTCATTTGTTTAAATTCATACAAGCCAAGGTAATTAAAGACGAACAATACCAGTTACTCAAAGCCGGGTTTGAAACTGCCGCCTCAATGCTTATTGCCTGCCGGAGCTTTTTTGCCGGGTTCGACCTGCAAGACTGTCCTTTTGCGCCGCAGATAGAAAAGGTAAACCGTACTTTTAAGCACGCAACCTGGGCAGAGCTGGAACGGGAAATGACCGGTAGCGATATTTCGCCGCTAAACTTTGGTAAATATGATCATTTGCTCAGATCCGGCATGAAAGTGCAGATCACTGAAGTTATCAGCATCATTTATGAACTGGACGTTTGTTTGGCAGTAGCAAGCGTAGCCAATGCCAATAACTTCAGTTTTGCAAAAGCCGTTCCAGCAAAAGACGACTTACTACGTGTAAGCGGCCTAAAGCATCCCTCCCTTAAAAAAGCAGTAGGGAACGAGGTATTGCTGGAAAAAGCCAGGAACGTTATATTTCTGACCGGGGCAAACATGGCCGGGAAATCAACGCTGATGAAATCATTAGGTATTGCTGTATACCTGGCCCACATGGGCTTTCCTGTTGCTGCACAGGTTATGGATTTTTCCGTCAAGGAAGGGCTTTTCTCCTCGATCAACACACCTGACGATTTGAAGCTGGGATACAGCCATTTTTATGCGGAGGTTATGCGCGTTAAAACCGTTGCCCGGGAAGTGGCTGCAGGCAGGAATTTGCTGGTCATTTTTGATGAGCTGTTTAAGGGCACCAATGTTAAAGATGCCTATGATGCAACCCTGGCAGTGTCTGAGGCTTATGCACAATATACCAACTGCTTTTTTGTTATTTCAACCCATATCATAGAAGTAGGTGATAAACTGAAAACCACCTGCGATAATGTTCAGTTTAAATACTTACCTACAGTGGTAGAAAACAATATTCCGCGGTACACTTACCGGTTAAATGATGGCATTACAAACGACCGGCAAGGTATGATGATTATCGAAAACGAAGGCATTCTGGACCTTTTGCAAAAAGCCGGGCCAGGCAGTGCGTCTTTAAGCAGAACGGAATAGCCTAGGTATAACTTCTTTTTATAAACCTGGATATATAATGAAAATTATTAAACAACTGATCATATTGCCGATGCTGTCGGCGCTGACACCTTTTGGCCTTTATGCTCAAAAATCAATCCTGCCGCAGGCCGCGTTACCTTTAGATCCTGCGGTACGCATCGGGAGGCTGCCAAACGGATTTACCTATTTTATTCGCCATAACGGCGAGCCTCAAAAAAGGGTTATCTTTTATTTGGTTAACAAAGCGGGGTCGGTTCTTGAAAACGACAACCAGCGCGGTCTGGCTCATTTCATGGAGCACATGAGTTTTAACGGTACGAAGCACTTTCCCAAAAACGAACTGATTGATTACCTGCAACGATCGGGCATCCGGTTTGGCGCCGATCTTAATGCTTACACCGCTTTTGACGAAACCGTTTACCAATTACCGGTTCCGTCTGATCGCCCGGAATTATTGCAAGGCGCCTTTGCTATCATGCGCGACTGGGCCCAGGAAGCAACCCTCGACCCTGCAGAGATTGAAAAAGAACGGGGTGTTGTACTGGAAGAAAAAAGATTAGGTAAAGGTGCCGGTGAGCGTATGCGGCAACTTTATTGGCCGGTAATGCTTAACAATTCACGTTACTCATCAAGAATGCCTATCGGGCAGGATACGGTTTTAAATAATTTTAAACCGGAGGCAATCAGGTCGTTTTACCATGACTGGTACCGGCCGGACCTTCAGGCATTAATTGTAGTAGGCGACATCAACGTAACTGAAGTTGAACAGAAGATCAAAAAGGAATTTTCGTCCTTGAAAAATCCATTAAAAGAACGGTCCCGGCTTAACTACACTATTCCCCTCACGGGTAAAAACCAATTTGTTAAGGTAACCGATAAAGAAATGCCATCTACCGTTGCTGAGGTGGTTATCAAGCACAAGGCTCCTGAGCTAAAAACAATTGCAGACTACCGGAAGGCTGTTATGCAGGCACTTTTCAATCAAATGCTCGCTGCACGTATTGCAGAAATTTCACGACATGCAGATGTTCCCTTTGTTGTAGCAGGTGCGAGTATTTCGCCATTAATGGGCGGACTCGACAGCTTTGACCTCAATGTGGAAGCAAAGCCCGGCAGCCTGCAGGCGGCAGTAAAAACCGTATGGCGGGAAGCGGTAAGGCTGCAAAGATTTGGCTTTACCGGTGGTGAACTAAACCGGGCAAAAACAGAATATCTGAGCGGCATGGAGTCGATGGTTAGAGAAAAAAACAAGACAAATTCTGAAAATTACGTAAGAGAATACCAGGAGTATTTTTTAAAGGGCATTGCTGCGCCAGGCATTGATGCCGAGTATCGCCTCACGAAGGAGGATCTTCAATCCATCAGCTTGGCGGAGCTTAATGATTTGGCGCGGGTGTATATCGCTAAAGCAAATCGCGACATTATTTTAATGGCGCCTGAGAAGGATAAAAATAATTTGCCCGATGAAAAAACTGCAACCGGATGGTTAGCCGAGGTTGATCTTGAACACTTAGCCCCTTATGAAGATAAACTGAATTCAAAACCACTGCTGAGCGTTGTTCCGGTAGCCGGCCAGATCAGGGATGAAAAATTTGATAAGGCACTTGGTATTACAACGCTGACGCTGAGCAATGGCATTAAGGTAATGCTCAAGCCAACAACATTTAAAAATGACGCGATTTTGTTTTCCGGATTTGCACCCGGCGGAACATCGCTCTTTAGCGACCAGGATTTTCCTTCCGCCGCAAATGCAGCCGCAATTGTTGCATCGGGAGGTGCTGGGAATTACGATGCCACCGAACTAGGAAAATTCATGCAAGGCAAGCAAGCAAGTGTAAGCCCTTTTATTGACGAAAATTATGAGGGTATCAATGGGAGGACCGGGTCAAAAGATATGGAAACAGCTTTGCAGCTTGTCTATGCTTACTTTACCGAACCCCGTAAAGATTCAACCATTTTTAATAGCATTATTGCCCGCTCAAAAGCAGCGTTAGCCAATCGTGCAGATGACCCTGGCAGCGTATTCAGCGATACGACGAAGGCTATTCTGGGTAATTATAATATTCGCCGTACCGGGCCTACCATTGCAAAGCTCGAACAAGTCGACCTGAATAAAGCTTTTGAGACCTATAAAATTTCATTTTCAAATGCGGCCGATTTCAAATTTATTTTCACAGGTAGCTTCGATGTTGAACACATCAAGCCATTGCTGGAAAAATATTTGGGCTCATTGCCGGTATCCGGCGTACACCGGCAATTTAAGGACCTGGGTATTCACATTCCTCCGGGTAAAATAGAGAAGACAGTGTTTAAAGGCTCAGAGCCTAAATCCACAGTTTTGCTGGTTTTTTCAGGTGATTATGATTTTAGCCAGGAAAACAATGTGAGAATGGATGCGCTAAAAGAGGTATTGGAGATCAGGCTACTGGAACGACTTCGGGAAGAGGAGAGCGGGGTATATACACCTTCGGCCTTCGTTAATTTAACCAAAATCCCGAAGCCACGTTACAGTTTTGTAGTCCAGTTTGGTTGCGCGCCGCAAAACGTAGAAAAGCTCGTATCATCAACACTTGATGAAATCGATAAGATAAAGTCCACCGGTCCGCCTCAGATCAACGTTGACAAGTGGCGAGCAGAGGAAAAAACCGCGCTGGAACCTCAGCTCAAAACAAATGGTTTCTGGCTCACCTATATCTCCAGGCAAATACAGAACCAGGAAAGTTTAGATCAGGTAAACCGATATAACGAGTTCATAAATAAAGTTACGCCAGCTGATCTTAAAACGATGTCAACACGGTATTTGGGAGGTGAAAATTATATTAAATTAATTCTCAAACCTGAGGGCAATTAAATTATCCATTAATGTCATGTTCGTTCTTTATATATATCAGTTAGTAGTTGATTACAGTAACCGCTGTTAATTATTAAAATGCCCTGCCTGACGAGCAGGGTATTTTTTTTAATAATTAGTTCTAGTTATAACTCCCAACAACAGCTGGCTTTTTGACCGGTGACCAATACGAGCTATTAGAACTCGGGAAACAGCTTGAATCTTTCATCATTTATTTTTAGTTGCTAAATATCAGATTATGTTTATGCTTTTGGCGGCAGTACCCTAGCAACAATCGCAGCATAGTTTTGACTAGTCGAATTTAAAATCTTTATTATTTTATCATCTATCACCTGATCGGAAATAAATATTTGTACCTGCCCTCCGAGCGAACATCTGGGAACAGGCGAGAAAACGAAAGGAGATCTCGTCTAATACTAACGGACCCAATGGGCAAACAGTTATTTCATGTAAATCAGTTCATCATTGAAAATGAAAAAGCCCTATGGGATTCGCATAGGGCTTTTTTGTGCTGGCACCTTCGGTAGGTCTGAACTTGTAACGATCCGCCCGCTGCGTATTCGCCCATTTAAAATGTCACAGTTTTTCGTTACGCTCTCTAAATGAACGTGAGAAATTCCGAATTAACGCAAGAAAATTCGGGTTGTCACACTTTTTAAAATCGTTGTCTAATTGACGTAAATGTAAGATCTAAAGGGGTTCGGGTTGGCCTCAATGAATCGTGGCATTATATAGAGCTCTAAAGAAGTGTTGGCAAGGCTTTTTGAGAACCCTGTGAATATTGTGGAAGCCGGTTTTGAGTCTGCACAACAAGATTTGGAGCAATTTAGAAAAGGTTATTGTTCGCTGTTCGGACATGAAAATCATCATAGGTGCGGTAAACGGGTGAATCATTTTTTCGAACAGGATAAAACGGTTAAATTTTTTAATGACAACAAGGAAAAAAAAATCAGCCAGTTGCTTTCGAGAAGGTCAAATAGCGAACTTCTGTCACAAGACGACATTATTGTCGCGAACCGAAATCAACCATTTTTAGAGACAAACAAGGCTTCAGGTAGCATAAACCTGTTGCGTAAAAGATCGGAAATCATAAAAGATCAATTGTTCAATTAAAATACAAACTTAAAGACCAAAGTATGTTAGCTATGCATCGCAACACTTCAACAGTAGTTGCCAGGGTGTTGCAGGGATGCTTTTAAGATCACTAACAATTTAACAAATTAATTATATAAATCATGAAAAGTTCAGCATCAATTTTTAGAGAATTACATAACAATGAAACCCCTTTAGTGCTGCCATTGGCCTGGGACGCCGCAAGCGCAAAAATTATTGAAACCGCAGGTGCAAAGGCTATCGCCACCTCCAGTGCGGCCGTATCCTGGGGATTAGGCTATGCGGATGGCAACAATGTGCCTTTCTTAAAATTCGTATGCCTGGCCGAGGACATCCTGCGCGTGATCAACCTTCCTCTGTCAGTCGACGTGGAAAGCGGATTTAGTGATGATCCAGCAATTGTTGCGCAAAATGTAAACCAACTAGTGGATCTCGGCGTAGCAGGGATCAACCTTGAAGACAATATCGGATCGTTTGAGGTTTTACTGGAAAAAATTCGTAAAATTCGTGAAGTGTTAGGGGACAAAGACCTGTATATCAACTTCCGCACGGACGTGTATCTTCAATCACTGGTTAGCCCGGACAAACAAGTAGAAGAAACTATCCGTCGTGGCAAAGCGGCAAAAGATGCTGGTGCCGACGGCCTTTTTATCCCGGGCCTAAACAATATTGAAGTAATTAAAACGATTGCCGACCAGGTTCAATTGCCCATTCATGTAATGGCTTGGGATGGTTTACCGGAAGCAGCCGGACTAGCAGATGCAGGTGTTAAACGCTTAAGCGATGGCTCCCGCCTGGCCGCATCGGTCTGGAAATTTACAGCTGATGCGGCTGCTGAATTCCTCAAAACTGCCGATTCAAAACCCTTACTTGGAGGTGACTGGAGCTTACAACAGGCATTCGCAAAATAATTCTGCTGGTGTCTCTCATCGGGCTGTAAGGCGAAAGGCCTTACAGCTTTGTTAAGCTACCTAACAATCGCATATCACTAGAATCCGGAAAGAATTCCCTAAAACTTCCGGTCGAGAAAAGGAGCTGTTTGTTCCCCGATCACAGCGACTACCGTAATTATATAATGTAACACCTTATCATCATGAAAGATAAAGAGCTAACCAAACGGAAACTCATTGAAGCTGTTGGAGTAATTATAAAAGACAAAGGGATGAAAGCGGTTCGTATTAGCAAAGTTGCACGCGAAGCCGAAGTAGATCGCAAACTTATCTATCGATATTTTGGTAACTTAAATAATCTTACCGAAGCCTATATTTCGGAAAATGATTATTGGATGTTGTTCGCAGATCAGCTTAAAAAGCTTTCCGAAAATCTCGAACAGGCAGATAATAGGATAATGATTACCAGAATTCTACAGGAAATGTTTAAGTTCTTTTTAGAGGAAGATGAGATGCAAAACCTGATTTTAATGGAGCTATCCGGATCGGTCCCAATGATGCGCAGTATCCACAATGTACGTGAGAACCTGGGTCAGAAAATTTTAGAAAGGACGGACGGTCATTTCGAAAATTCCAAAATAAACTTCAGAGCGGTGGCTGCACTTCTGGTAGGAGGGATTTATTATACTGTGTTGCATACGCGAAGCAACGGTTTCAATTTTGCTGGCATCGACCTTAAAACTAAAACAGGTGTAGGCGCAATCCTGGAGACAATTGCCAATATTGTTGACTGGGCCTTCCTGGCTGCGGCTCAATGAAGCATACCAAGGCATTCCCTGCGGGCCGGGCTTTTTACTATATCTTCTATCGAAGGACGTCGATGTCAATCCCTAATGTGATATTTTAAAAGTCGCGAGGAATGCTGTTCACCAAAGTAAATACGCTGGTTGTAATATAGGAGGGATCATGGTCGGTGATCACGAAATCGTTTACAACGGGTGGTAAATATTAATTCCGCTTAAATAAAAAGCTCCTTGCACTTACAAGGAGCTTTTTATTAGTCAAAATAGCCTTTTAATACCCAGGCACGAGAATTTTCACGAAGTCGTGCCAGAGCCTTGTCTTTTATCTGTCTGACACGTTCGCGCGTTAAATGATATTTATCACCTATCTCCTCCAGGCTGTAAGGTTGCTGATTTCCGAGTCCAAAGAATAACGTTAATATTTCCCTTTCCTTTTCAGCAAGGATACGCATGCTTTCCGCTACCTCAACCGATAGAGATTCGGCCATTAATCCGGTATCCGTTGCTGCTTCCCGGCTTGGCAATACGTCTAACAAGGTGTTTTCTTCTTCACTGGAAAATGGCGAATCATAGGAAATATGCCTGGCGGAATGCCCTAAAACATCACTTACCTTTTCAGCTGTAGTTTCCAGGCTTTCTGCCAGCTCTTCCGGCGTAGGCTGGCGTTCAAACTGCTGTTCCAACTGTGACGCTGCTTTGGCTATTTTGGCGATATCGCCAACCTTATTTAAAGGAAGCCTGACCATCCTTGATTGTTCATTTATAGCCGATAGGATGGATTGGCGAATCCACCAAACTGCATAGGATATAAATTTAAAGCCCTTAGTCTCATCAAAGCGTTTTGCCGCTTTAACCAGGCCCACATTACCCTCATTGATCAAATCACCAAGGGTTAGGCCTGAACTTTGATATTGTTTCGCTACGGAAACCACGAACCTTAAATTGGCCGTCGTCAGTCTTTCCAACGCGGCCTGGTCGCCTTCCCTGATTTTTTGTGTCAATGTCACTTCTTCCTGTGGAGAAACCATCGGAATCTTGGCAATATCTGATAAGTACTGATTCAACGATGCTGTCTCACGATTGGTGATCGACTCACTAATTTTAAGTTGCCTCATTTATAAAAATATTTTAAGTGAAATGCTAAAGATCTCGTCCCTTAGAATACGCTGAAAGCTTGAATGATTCTTAAAAGAATGTGCAGTGTTACTGATGCTCGCGGGAGAAAGGTAGTATTAGATCCTTGCAATACAAATATAAGCACAGAAGCAAAAAATAGTGTAGTCTGGATGTCAGGAATGCAACTTTGTTGTAATTAAAGAAGAGCGTTCATGTAGCTCTGCTTCGCACGTAAATAATGCTTGCAAACCGGAAGGGGTATCGTTAATATCAAAATCGGTAATAATGGTAATTTTTTCAGTAGTTAGGGTAGTTCTTACTCCGCACCCTTGTTTAAATTTGCATAAATCTTAAAAATGAAAACTGTCAAATTAAACAACGGCCTTGAGATGCCAATTTTAGGTTTAGGTGTTTATCAGATACCTGACCCACATGAATGTGAACGCGTAGTCGCTGACGCGCTAAGTATTGGCTACCGCCTTATTGATACCGCCTCCGCCTACCGGAATGAGGAAGCAGTCGGAAAGGCAATCGCTAAAAGCGGGATCGCGCGGGACGAACTTTTTATTACTACTAAGCTTTTCCTGAATAACGCCACCTATGAAAAAACTAAGCAATCATTTGCTGACTCGCTGAAAAAACTGCAACTGGAATATCTCGATCTATACTTGATTCATCAGCCTTATGGCGATGTTTACGGGGCATGGAGAGCGATGCAGGAATTGTATCGGGATGGAAAAATAAAGGCAATTGGGGTTAGCAATTTTGGCACAGACCGGGTAATGGATTTTATTGAATTTTTTGAAATTCCGCCCGCGGTAGATCAAGTGGAAACCCATCCGTTCCATCAGCAAATCGAAACACTCAAATTTTTAAAGGAAAACGGCGTTCAGTTGGAATCCTGGGGCCCATTAGCTGAAGGCAAACATGGCATTTTCACAAACGGTGTCCTAATGAAAATTGGCAACAAATATCAAAAAAGCGTCGCCCAGGTCATTCTTCGGTGGCTGATTCAGCGCGACATCGTGGTTATTCCAAAATCCACCCGCAAGGATAGGCTCGCAGAGAATTACGACGTATTTGATTTTGAATTAACTGAGGATGACCTGAACCTTATTGCGGAGCTTGATACTAAAACAAGCATTTGGGGGGATCACCGGGACCCTGAAAAGGTGAAAATGCTCTATGGCTACGCTAAAAAAATGTAGTTAGCACGCCAAATAGCAAATCGGTTAATTGTATCTGCTAAAATTACTTTCAAATAGGGCTGACAATCTCGTCAGCCTTTTTATTTTCCATTCCCTAACACTTACCTTTTCTGAAACTGATTCCCTTGATTTCACTTTTAAATTATTCCCCGTTCGATCTACCCCCCGGTAATCGGTAGCTATAATTTTAATTAACGCTAATGCCATCTTTGGACAGTATGGTTTTAAATACTTAAATTTTTTAGCCGAAACGGGTAAAAAGCGCAGCTAAGGTCTTGCCGTATTCCTTGTTTGGAGTACGCCAATAGACTACGGCATAATGGCTTGCTTCGTACCTCACCAACCCACCCTTCGGGACTTATTCCGTTTCCTTTTGGCTATGAGCCGGCACTTCCTATGGCTTTCTTTTTTCCCTTTTTCTTTTAAAAAATAATCAAGAAAAGCAAAGCGAGATAAGGAAAGCAAAACAGATTTATTCATTTAAAAAACTAAAAAAGTTATGTTATTCACAGGAAGAATTACCGCAAACGCTCAAACAAGGACAGTTTCAGGCGACAAACAAGTAACCAATTTTACCGTAGCCCTGAACCAACGCTACAAAACCAAAGCGGGTGAAAAAAAGGAAAAGACAGCATTCGTGAACTGCTCTTATTGGGTAAACCCAGGACTGGCCGTTTACCTGACCAAAGGCGCAATCGTCGAAATTTCAGGATGGGTGGAAGCGCAGACATGGGAAACCCGTGAGGGAAAAACACTGGCCGATTTGGTTTGCTCCGTCGATACCGTGAAGCTATTCGGCTCAAACGGCACAAAGCAGTCTGAAACCACTAAAGACAAAAAAGCCGTGGCAGCGGGTGGTGGCGATGATGATGATTTGCCATTCTAAAACTAACCAACCTACAGCGCCCCGTATGGGGGGCTGTTTAAAAAATTTCAAAAACCATTTAAGGAACAACAAATAAGCCCATCATGGAAAATGATTTTGATGCCAAAGATTTAATAGAAATATGGGAGGCCATCGGATTAGGTAACCCGTGGATGGCCGAAGCCAATGACCCGCCATTCAGTAAACATATGTTGGTCAGGGTAAACACATTACAGCAACTGGAACTGATTTTTCAATACGGGAACTGGTCTGTCGGGCAAGGCTATCATTTTAAAAACCTCTGTTTTGTCAATCAGATAGATGGCGGTGATGAATGGCTAACCATTAAGGATGATTATGCTTTTGAAAGCGTCACATTCGGCGGGATTATCAAACGAGGTGAGTTTACCGCCTATATCGAACGCCTCTTAGCTGCTACCAAAGAACAATGTATCCACTTAAACTACTAAGCCATGAGCCGTTTAACAAGTAAAACCGAACGGAAAGCTATCAAGGTGTTAGCCAATACCCTGCGCTTTTTCGATGATACGAACCTCTTGTTTGTGAGCGCAGAAGATGCGCAAAAGGCAAGAGAAGCCGAAAACATCCTGCGGTCTATCATTCAGAACAACGGGTACTCAGCCCGCTACCAAAAAGGAAAAGGAACGAAAATTTTAAAAGACAAGAAATCGAAATATTATGCAAACGAACTTTTTTGAACATATCAGCGCACTTGAATTTCAGGGCGCACTCAATCTTATCCTTATCAAAAATGCCGGGGGGGTATTAACCGTTTCCGTTTACCTGCCAAACGCTACGGCAGACACCGCGGGAAAAGTAATCCCCCCGATGATTTTAAAAGGCAAGGCCGTCGAACTGGACGAGGGTTTTTTCGGGGCAATAGCTGCGCCCGTAAAGCAGACCGCAAGTCTTTTTGCCAATATGGATGCTTATCAGCAAAGCCTGAAAAAGGCTGCTGATAATGCTAAAGCCGAACTGGACAAAAAGAACAAAGCGAATAAAGGCAAAACTTCCACCGCATCAGCAGCCGAGACTGACGATGATGATGAACAGAAGGAAACCGAAAACCTGTTCTCCGCACAGGAGAATGAGCAAAAGGCGCTGGCGGAAAAGAAAAAACGCTATGCTAGTGTATTGGAGCAGGTAGCCGAATTGAGCAAAGTATTCAAGTATGACGAGGCCATCAGTCTGCTGCAAACCTGTGCCGATTACTTGGAAAAAGCGGAGGAAATCAATGCAAAAGGTGCTGAACTCCAAAAACATAAAGCCAAATACGAAGCATTCATCAATGATTTAGCCTAAAACATTTATTATGGAAGTTACAGCAATCAGCAGGGTATTCCTGCATAAACAAAACGGTCAGGAAGTGCGCTTGACAGACCCCGGTGAACAACTCACTAAAGAAGATGTGCGGAATTTTTACGCCAACATTTACCCGATTCTGACTACCGCTAAAATACGTGGTCCCGAATTTAAAGACGACGAAATGCAGTACCATTTTGAAAGCACAATGGGGACGAAAGGCTAATCATGAAAAATAAAGTAATCACCAAAGTAAAAGTTGAAAAGGATAGTGACCTATGGAGAATATACGCACAATTCGGCCAGTACGCAACAAAATTAAACCGTCTGCCCGATGCGGGAGAAATACAGCGCAACCCTTTAAGAAGCGCACCACCCGCCATAGTGGAAATGGTTTTCTGAACCATACATTCAAACCTTTTTGGTTATTTGAGGGCAACATAACAAGAGCGGAAACGGAATATTTCCGCTCTTTAGAAAATATCTGCAAATTCTATGACCTGCGATTGCCCGATGTGAGCGGATTGGCTTTTCCGCAAAACATCTACCAGTCATGGCAGGTCACCAATGAGCGTATTCAGGCCATTAACAAGAAACTGGATTGCATCATCCTGAAAGATGAAAGCCATGAAGCCGTTTTAGCAACCATCAGCCAGTATGATACGAACAGGACTTTATATTATATCCCTGTCAAGCCCTTATGGAAATGGGTGACAAATGCGCAGCAGCAAGCCGTTGCAGAAGTGGTTACCGCCATTTTTGCCTACCTGTACCAGGTGGCAGAGCTGCCTATGTATTCCGATTATAATACTTTTTTAGCTGACCAGTACCGCTATGTGGAAGATATGATCAACGAGGAAATGTATGAAGATGATGCCGAAGAAAACGCCTACAGGGAAGAGCAGTTAGACGAATTGTCAACGCTCCAAAATTCGGGCATTAAGCTTTGCAGGTTGATGGCTGAAAAAAGCAGGGTAGAAAACATAGAGGATATTGTACTGAACTATGCAAATGCGGAAATCCGTGACAACGATCTGGCGATACTGGCCATCGAGTTTGTGCAATTATTTAAAGCCTATCCCAATCGCAGCATCTTTGATGATATTCGCCCTGACCTGTATTATCCCGAAGTGACCGAGCGCATCGGTGCCGACCAGTACATCAGCTTTTATTGGAGTGGCAATGATTCTGTTATCGAAACAGTCATGTCTATGATTGATTGCAGTTTTCAGGAAATGGGTATTACCGATGAACCCGTGGATGTAATCCTATTTGATAATCCCGTAACCGCTACGCAAGAAAGTTTTGGGTTCGAGAGCCGATTTTTTCCGCTCGTAGACAGGCTATGCACTTTCCTAAATGATTATGACCACTAATTAAACACGCCATGACCAACATAAGCGAACAATTTAACAACCAGTTTGCACCAGTAAAGGCATTACTGATATATCAAAACCAAGCTATTCAAAAAGAGAACTATCCAACGGATAGCAGCGCAGAGGTTTATGTCGAAAGCTATGACATTGGCAAGCGTGGGCAACCGGTAAATGCGCACCCCTTAAGCATTGCGGAAATGGTTTCCCTTAGTAAATTATTCCAAAGTACCGAGGAACTGAAAAGCAATTACCTGAAACCTAAAGGGCTCTTACCCGCAAACGTGTTATTCCTTGACCCCCAAGCAGAGGGTTATGTGATTTGGTTTACTCCTCCGATGGCCGTTGACCTGTTTTTCGTGGAAGGATTACAGATACCATCAGGCAAGGCGCATATCCCTGCAATGGTGTGGAAAGGCAGTAAAAACGCTTTGAATGTATATGCCCTTAAATCCAAATCCAAACCGAACGCCAACACGCCACTTTATCACGCACCATTTTTCAATATCTATGAAAATGGTAATGTGTGTATGGGAACGGTTCAGATAGCCATCGACCGCTTTACACGCTTGGAGGATTTTATCAGTAAGTGGGAAGCTTACTTTTTTAACAGTTATTTCAGCCATACCATTGGCAGCCATAACGGGGCGCAGATTGATTTGCTTTCGCTTTGGCAGCAGCAGGTCGTGACAGGAAAGCCGTTTCCAACCGAACTGCTCACTAAACACCGTAATCTACAACTCAAAAATCTAATCAAATGAAAAAGCAAATTTTAGTTAACACGACACTCCCCGCAGTACATATCGTTCAAAAAGAATTGCTCCAACCCTATAATCCTGTTTCCGTCAATTTGATTGGGGCAGGTGGAACTGGCAGCCAAATGTTAACCGCACTTGCCCGCATGAGCCAGGCACTAAACGGGTTGAACCATCCCGGCTTTATGGTAACCCTTTTTGACGATGATACCGTTCAAACGCCAAATTTGGCAAGGCAATTGTTTACCTCCGCAGAATTAGGACAATTCAAATCGGTAGCCCTGATTAACCGTATCAACCGTTTTTTCGGTTTGAACTGGAAAGCCGAAGCTGAACGGTATGATAAGCAGTATTGCTCTATCGCCAAAGGCATGGCAGCCATAACTGTATCCTGTGTCGATACTGTGAAAGCCCGCTTTGAAATTGCCGAAATCCTGAAAATCTACCATAAAAATTCAGGGGGTCACCGGGACAAACCACTTTACTGGATGGATTTTGGCAACAGCAAGGATACAGGCCAAGTTGTTTTATCAACTGTCGGAGAAATCAAACAACCCAAATCAAAGCAATTCGTTCCTTTAGGTAATCTGCCTTTTGTCACGGAAAAATTTAAAGACTTATTGTTGCAATCTGAACTAAACGATAATACGCCAAGCTGTTCGCTTGCCGAGGCATTGGCCAAACAAGACCTGTTCATTAATTCTACTTTGGTGAATTTCGGGTCGTCGCTTATTTGGCAAATGTTCCGTGAGGGGATTATTTATCATAATGCATTGTTTCTCAACCTGAAAGAATACAGGGCGCAACCGCTCAAAATAGCAGCGTAACTTTATCATGAAATTCAAAGACATTGACGGCAAAATCATTACTATAGAAAATCTGCAATTAGCATTGTTGCAGGCTGATGATTTTCGCCATTACCGCCACACCGATCCCGGCTTTGCTGAATTTGATGCCAGGCAGCAAGCCTACTGGGAAGACGTGTACCAAAAGTTATTGGCCTTAAGCCAACAATCGAACGTGTAGCAGCTATGGTAAAGATTAAATACGACTATGTGATGAGTGTCAAAAAAGTCGAAATGAGCCATAACAATTGGTAAAAATTCACGAGCGGATAAAAATTTCCGTTCAATTCCTTTGACAGCTGTATTTTAAAATTATATTCACCCGTAGAAATAGAACCGATGATCATTTATCACAGAGGAGATTTATTAAAAGATGATGCCGATTGTTTGGTAAACACCGTTAATACGGTCGGTATCATGGGTAAGGGCGTTGCCCTTGCATTTAAAAATGCATTCCCGCATAATTATTTAGCTTACCGAAATGCGTTTGCTGCCAAGCAACTCGCTATTGGAAGATTATTGATTGTTCAGGATACCAGTTTGTTATTGGGGCAAAAGACCATCATTAATTTTCCGACAAAGACCCATTGGCGATTACCTTCGGAGTATAGCTATATCGTTCAGGGTTTGGAGGCATTGAAATCGTATTTATCAGAAAATGATGTCCGCTCGGTCGCCATGCCTGCGCTTGGCTGCGGTAATGGCGAGTTGAGTTGGCGTAAAGTAAAACCGCTCATTGAGGATAAATTGGCCGACCTGCCCCTTGATATTAAGGTATACGAGCCTTTGTAGCAGCCTTTTGGGGTCCATCGAGCGCGCGCCGGTCCGCCACTTTCTCATTTCAATCGAAAAAGACGACCCGGCTAAAGCGGTTGCTTGACTTTACCATGAAACCAATCCGCTGTCGCTACGTTGCTTTCCCGCCAAACACAAGCGGTTTTACTATAACTGCGTTGATTTTATATTAGGAGGAAAAGGGGATAATTTGGATATGAGATTTTAAAGTAATCCCTTAAAAAAGATATTGAAACCTTTATAATAGGCTGTCTTCCAGTTATCTACCTCATCATCAAAAACTAGCCTGACAACCGGGAGCTTTGCCCACGTACGCATTCCTGACTTCCAACTTTCCCAGGCACCGATGTCTAATCTACCTTTTCTAAACCAAAAATATTCCTCGGCACAAAGGTTGAGGTAACTGATTATTAGTTTTGAATCATCGGTATCAACTTTAGATAGTTTTACTTCAAGTGAATATTTCTTTTCCAGGTGTTCAAACTGATCACTTAAAGCGTTATAGCGCTCGTTAAATTCTTTAAAGAGGTCTTTGAAGAGCCGATCCTATGCATGCTGATAATTCAAATATCCCAAAAACAATGATGTACACAGAGCCATAAGCGCTATCTGTGGAGCAATAAAATTTTCCGTAATGAAGACTGGCAGGAGTAATAGTGCAACAAAAATTCCCATAGCATACAATGATATCGGAAGTAAGTTGCGTGATAAAAAATTCGCGCTGGTTTCGTTGGTTTTCATATTGATAAGGTAGAAGGTAGGTTCACTAGTTTAATCAACAGTGATTTATTCATGACGGAAATTAGGGTTTTTCGTATGCTTCAACGACCCTATGAAGGATTATTTTCGTTTTCTTTCTTTTCTGGTAGGTGGGTATTTCGGCAATTCAAAATCAAAATCTAATAATTCTTTCGGGTGGACTTGTAATGCCCGAGCTATCTGAGCTAAATTACTTATTGAAGTGTTACTTATGCCTTTTTCGATGTTGCCAATTTGTTTTAAGTGGAAGCCGGTACGATCCACTAAATCTTCTTGAACAATACCCTTTTTCTTCCTGATCTCCAAAATCTTTGCACAAACCTGTTCAATAAATGCTTGATCTCGATATTGACTCCCCATTCATCAAAAAGAAGCCAAATTATGTTTAAAAATTACGGCAAATTTTTCGTATTTTTTGTATTTATCATTATATTTGATAATAGAAAAAAAAAGCTAAATAAATCCATAGGTGATATAGTCACTTATATTATTTTTGCGAATACTTCGAAAATATTGAAGCATTCGCTTTGAGTCTTGCTCACGGAAACTACTACTTTCAAAATGAGCGCAAGAGGAGAAGCCGGAATGCCCATGCTATAGGTGTGGGCTCCCTTCTTATTTGTGCTCTGGCTGTAGTAGGCCTCCGTGAACGATAAGTTGGGAACCACGCCTGTAGTATTTTACAGAAATCAATCTCTCTTGCAGACTCCTGATAATGAACAATTAATCATTAAATATGGACGAGAAAAACGCACTTCCTGAAATGCCTGAATTTAGTTCCTTAGCTGAGATTATGGAGCGGTTCCGTACCGTGCCTTACGATCAGTTTCAGCAGGAATTGAATGATTGGTTTACGAGGGGCCTGAACAAAACCCAGGATGCGAATTCACTGCAAAACCTTGAAAACTCCGGCCTCGGAAAACTCCCAGCTTTAGTATCTGAAATTTACTATCGCGCTGAACTTCAGCACGCATTGTCAGAAGCTAAAATCACTACTGGGAATGAAGAAAAGTAAGTTCATCGTATGGCAACTGGTCATCTGTCCCCCAGAATGACCTTAGGATAATGGCAACCCGGTCAGTTAATAGTTAAACACGGGTTGCCATTATCGATCTGTTTATTACCCCCATTTCCCAAGACCTCTAACTGATTTTTTCATGAAAAAAATAACGATTTTAATCGTAATGGCTGTGCTATGCCTTTTTTTTAAGTCAAATGCACAACCCCTCTCCATAAATAAAACATACAAAGTCGGAGACACTCTCCCTGATCTGACCATAAATAACGTGGTTAACTTCAAATCTAAAACCATTCGGTCGGCAGACTTGAAAGATAGGCTACTGATTCTTGATTTTTGGGATTCTTATTGCGGACCTTGCATTGAACATATGCCCAAGATCTATGCGCTACAGCGTCATTTTGGAACTAAAGTTTTTATGCTGCCAGTAGACACCTACAAAGGAGATACTCCCGAACGTATCCAGGCTTTTTTTGATAAAAGAAAAAAATCTTTCGATTTACCATCTGTTACAGTCGATACCATACTTAACAAAATGTTCCGGCCTAAATCCTTGGGCGTTTATATCTGGATTCAAAATGGGATAGTCAAAGCTATTACCGAAGCAGAAGATGTTAACGAAAAAAATATTTCGTTGATGTTAAGTGGTGGTTCAACGGATGTTGCCCACATCGATACCACCAGGTTTCATGCGGAAAGGCCATTTCCAATTAACGGTTTTAATGGCAGTAAACCTCCTCTTTACATTTACCGAAGCATATTTACACCTTATATAAAAGGGGTGCATGGATCAGGAATGATGCTTGATTCATCAGATAAAGTATACCGGATTTATCACTATGCCGAAACTCCACAAAATTTATTGTTAAGCGCATATCCCCAGTTTAGTCGCTTTATAAGCGGATTTTTAAAAATCCGGGTTGTGAATTTAAACGAGTTCAGAAGTTCGAGGAAACCGGCTGCTGATAGTAATTGGTATAATTATGAAGCTATTTTCCCACCCACCACAAAGGAGAGAGCCTATAAATATTTCCAGCAAGATCTAGCCAAGTATCTTCCTTTCAAAATTGATAGTGTCCGCTTGAATGACAGCGTATGGGTATTGAGACGTTCACCAAAACACAGGCCCATAACCAGTGGCTCGAAAGAAAAGGACACCAATTTATTTGACGTTTCGAACAGCTCGTTATTTTTTTCAAATATGCCGGTCAAACAGATTCTCTACAATTTTCAGAACTATTATAAACAACCATTTATTGACGAAACTGACTTTAAGCAAAATGTGTGGTTGAATCTACCTGCGGATCGGCAAAACTTTATTGAGATAGCTAAAAGTTTGGAAGACCAGGGCTTCACCTTAATTAAAGAGCCCCGAGAATTGGAGTATGCAGTCATCAGCGATAAAGCGCTCCAATAATTAACTATTTACATATCACAATTCAGAAATCATGACCAAATTTTACATATTGCTTTTTCTGTTATTGCCTGCCTTTACATTTGGCCAGGTAATTTCGGGAACAGTGAGCGACACACATGACAAGTTGCTCAGCGGCGTTACGGTGACACTTAAAGGAACCCCAAAAGTCACTTTTACCAATGACAACGGTCAATTTAAAATTAAGATATTCGGAAGCAATCCGATGCTAGTGTTTACTGCCACTAATGCCGATACACTTGAATTAAAAGTAGGTACAGAGAAAAAGGAATTAAAAATTATCCTAAATCCACGTTTGACTTCACTGGATGAGGTACACGTGATCGCCTATGGTACAAATACCCAACGTAATAGCGTTGGATCAACTTCTAAAATTTCATCATCGGATATTCAACAGCAACCGGTAACCAATCCCTTAGCCGCCTTAGAAGGTCGGGTGCCAGGCCTGGTGGTTACCTCTACAAGTGGAATGCCTGGTGCATCATTCACAGTTCAGGTGCGTGGTCAAAACACGTTGTCTACTGTTGCTGGTCAATTGTCTCCGAAAGACCAGCCATTATTCATCGTTGACGGTGTTCCATTTGCAGCTCAAAACGGAAATGTCAATCAATTTCAATCAATCGCGTCACCGGGGACAGGGAGTGTTTATAGCAACCCTTACGGCGGAATAAGTCCATTCAATGGCTTAAATCCCAGTGATATAGAAAGTATTGAGGTGCTTAAAGATGCAGACGCTACCGCTATTTATGGTTCTAGAGGCGGAAACGGTGTCATTCTAATCACTACTAAAAAAGGCAAAATAGGGCGAACTGCACTTGATCTCACTTTTGACGATGGCATAAGCGTGCTGGGCCGCAGCATGTCGATGATGAACACGCAACAATACTTGCAGATGCGGAAAGACGCTTACGCAATTGACGGGGGAACCCCCAATAATACATTGTACGACCCAAACTATGCCCCTGATTTAACAGTTTTCGATCAGAACCGCTACACGGATTGGAAGAATTACTTTATTGGCAACACTGCACATCATCTTAATACAAGCGCTGCAATTTCCGGCGGGAACGCAAACACCCAATTCCGCATTGCAGGTGGATTTAACAGGGACACCTATATCTATCCGGGTGATTATGGCGATAATCGGTTTAGCTTTTCTACAAATCTCCATCATCTATCGGATAACAAAAAGTTAACATTGGATTTTACGAGCAGTTATTCTTACGACAAAAATAAGAGCTCAGGAAATCCCAGTTTGTTAACTGCGTTTACTTTAGAACCCAATTATCCAAGCCCGGTGGATGGCTTCGGTAAATTGATCTGGACCTATAAAGATGTTCCACTTGATGGATCATATGCGGCAGATAGCCCTTACGCTCCATTTAGACAGATATACCAAATAAATAACAACACGTTAAACAGTAATTTACTTATCGGTTATGAGATCGTTCGCGGACTTACCATCAGAAGTAGCTTTGGTTACAGTAACGCTCGCAACAATGAATTTTCAGGTTTACCTTTATCGGCACAAAACCCTGGATTTAATCCTCAAGCCGCTGCCAGCTTTGGAACTAATGATTATACCACATGGATCATTGAGCCACAATTAGAATACAAAAACAATTTTAAAAAAGCCATCTACTCATTTTTGTTAGGTAGCACATTCCAGGAAAATCAGAATAAGTCCACCGACATAGAGGCTTCAGGGTATATAAATGATGATTTGATCGAATCCGTTTCTGGTTCGCCAGTCCAAACAGCTTCTGATAATACTCTTCAATATAAATACACCGCGGTGTTTGCAAGATTTAATGTTCGCTGGGATAACAAATATCTACTTGATATAAATGGGCGGAGAGACGGTTCAAGTCGCTTTGGACCGGGAAAACAATTTGGCAATTTCGGTTCAGCGGGTGCTGGCTGGGTTTTTAGCGAAGAAAACTTTCTTCGTAACAAATTTCCGGTGCTTAGTTTCGGAAAATTAAGGGCGAGCTATGGAATTGCCGGAAGCGATGCTATCGGAGATTACAATTTTATTTCACGATTTGCACCATCCTTGTATAATTACGCAGGTACGTTAGGGTATTTACCCCAAAATTTGGCAAATAGTCAATTTGGGTGGGCAACCACCAAAAAACTTGAATTTGCCTTAGAACTTGGTTTTTTACAAGATAGATTTCTAATAACGACTGCCTGGTACCGCAACAGGACCGGTAATCAACTGATCTCCTTTACTTTACCATCACAAACAGGATTCTCGTCCGTAGTAGAAAATTCGCCTGCTCAAGTCCAAAATACTGGATGGGAATTTTCCTTACAGGCAAAAGTGCTCAATAGTAAAAACTTTAAGTGGAATACCACATTCAACGGAACTATCCCATCTAACAAACTATTAGCATTCCCAGGTCTTTCAAATTCTAGTTTTGCTACAATTTACATAATCGGCAAATCGGTGAATGAATTAACCGGTTTTAAAACAGCAGGCGTGGATTCCCAAACAGGATTGTTTCAGTTTTACGATGCCGCTGGAAAAATCACACAAAATCCAGTACCGCGGAATGGCAGTGGCTTTAATGACTACTATAACCTGGGCAATTTAGATCCTAAATTTTATGGAGGAATGCAGAACAATTTTACCTACAAGAATTTCCAATTGTCTGTGTTTTTGGCGTTCACCAAACAGATGGGGTATAATTATCTGAAATCGCTTTACGCTTCACCCGGGGAAGAGTATAACCAGCCTGCTGCCTTATTAGGCAAATATTGGAAGGCACCAGGAGATAATGTAACCTTTCAGCGATTATCTTCACAATATGGTGCTGCTGATGTTGCCCTGGCTAATTATCAAAAATCTAACGGTGTGATTAGTGATGCTTCCTACATCAGGGTGAAAACGGTTTCATTTTCATACTCCTTGCCCTCGGCACTTATTAAAAAGATTGGAGTAAAGGCACTTCGAGTATATGTTAACGCGCAAAATCTTTTTACCATAACTGGCTATAAGGGTGGTGACCCGGAAACGCAAAATCTTTATGGAGTTTCACCGCTAAAGACAATAACTGGCGGATTACAATTAAATCTTTAAATTATGAAAACCAACACTATTATCATATCCGTGGCATTTCTCGGATTTGCCATATACCTATCTTCATGCAAAAAATTTGTAGAGATAAGTCCTCCTAAAAATCAATTAACTTCCGATAAAGTATTTGCTGACAGCACTGATGCGAATAGCGCGATATCAGGAATTTATATCGATATGATCCAGAGTACAAGCTTTTCCATTTCTTCCGGCGGCTTAACGTTATACCCGGGATTATCTGCGGACGAACTTTCCCAGTCAGCGAAGGATGCTGATATTAATGCATTATATATTAATCACATTAACATTGAGAATAGATACAATGCTGTTTTATGGGCGACTGCATATAAATACATTTATGATGCAAATACATGTATTGAGGGAATTTATAAAAGTACAGGTATAAGCCAAAGTGCAAAGAACCTATTGACTGCTGAGGCCAGACAAATTCGTGCCTTTATGTATTTCAATTTAGTGAATCTGTATGGGCCAGTACCTTTAGTAAAAACGACTGACTATCACGTTAACGACTTGTTACCACGATCTCAGACAGACAGCATTTATGCCCAAATACTGGCTGACGCCACTTTTGCACAAAGTTTTTTGCCTAAAAACAATAAAAGTGAAAGGGCAAATTATTACGCTGCAACGGCCTTACTCGCTAAGGTGCAGTTATACCGAAAAAACTATAATGCAGCCGAAACGGAAGCAAGTAAGGTGATAAACTCAGGAGTTTTCAAACTGGAAAACGATTTAAATAATGTCTTTCTAGCTGGTAGTTCAGAAGCCATATGGAAAATCATACCCGTATATCCCAATGTAGAAACACCTGAAGGGTTCAACTTTGTGCCCTCAAGTAAAACTGTTTCACCCAAATATATTCTTAGCAATGACCTGATCAATTCGTTTGAAACGGGTGACACTAGAAAATCAAAATGGACAGCCATCAACGTTGTTGCCGGGATTTCATACCCATATCCCTTTAAGTATAAAGAAGCCAGGACAACTGGTGACCCTTCAGAGACCTATATAATTTTCAGGCTTGCTGATCAGTATCTCATTCGTGCAGAAGCGAGAGCAGCACAAAACAATATGACTGGCGCTCAAGCGGATTTAAACGTCATACGTAACCGCGCGGGATTACCAAATACCGCTGCAAGCGACTTGGCTACATTGCTTACAGCAATTGAAAGAGAGCGCCGTTCGGAGTTCTTCTGCGAATGGGGCAACCGATGGTTTGACTTGAATAGGTGGCATCTTTCGGATGTTATACTACCTTCGACAAAACCTAACTGGTTGCCTTCATCGGCTTTATACCCGATTCCACAAAAAGAAATTTTACGAAATCCGGCATTGATTCAAAATCCTGGATATTAAAAAAGAGCCGCATTTTGCGGCTCTTTTATTTTGATTGATATGGGTTTCAATTTTGCAACTCTGGCTGTTGAGCGGGGACCTGATGATCATCTTTCAATTGGTTGGAACTGTTTACCTGGGTTGTGGTAAAGCCAGAAACACATTGGTTTGTTGACCCGTCACAATCGGGGTCGGATGGCGCTGTAGTCCCGGTTCCCAAATACATGGCATCAGATGCAGGGACTTGTGCGTTTTGAGCAATTCCGGGTGCAATCTTAAACCACTTGTAAGTGGTAAATTTGTTTGATGCTTTAGACGTAGGAACATTGAAGGCACTCATGCCTAATGCGATTGCAATTGCTGCAAATCCAAAAAATTTATTTTTCATGATATAAGATGCTTTTATTTACTAAAAAACAACAAAAACTTTAATTAGAAAATTATTGCTTGAGACGAATATTTCGGCAACGTGTCCGTGAATAATTACTCGATTGGTGACTATTCAATTTGTGAATGAAGATTTATCTGCCAATGAACCTCCTTTCTTTACGTTCTAAATACAGACCATAGGCACTAATGGTTAGGAAAAATACATTAAATACAAAATGCTGAGGCCATTTCAGATGCCGGATCACTCCGCCACATGAACACGGAACTTTGCCAAAAACGCCAACCATTGCTAAACCAACGTAAATCGTGAAAATCAGCATGAGCATAAATGATGCATTAAATCCTAATAACCTTGTTTTTCTAAATAATAATGAGCCAACTACAATCAATTCGGTAGCTGGCAAGAGTAACATTATAAACGAAGTAGACCATTTTGGCAGCGGCTGTAAACTCATTTGAAGTTTGTATGAACCGAAATCAAAAAGCTTACTAAAAGCCGCATAAGCAAACATGAGTATTAGGATTACGGCAAGAAGGTCAGGTAGATCAGAGCGTTTCATCGTTGGTAAATTGTACGATAAAGCTCGGTACTCCTAAAAATATTGGCGATGATATTGATTACAATTTATCAGTACCATTGCTACAAATTTTTTGGAAGTTTAGATTTTTTTTAGTGATAATTGTCACATGCAGGATTACTGTTTGCCCATGAGCCGAGCGAGAGTTTCCCTTGACATATTAAGGTATGACGCAATAAATTTTGCGGGGCTTTTTTGAAAGATAGCGTGATTGTGTTCCATTAACCGATCGTAGCGTTCATTGGCAGGAAGCGCCAAAATATTTTGCCTCTCGTATTCTTCCTTACGGTTTTTTAAAAGCGCGAATCTAATAAGGGCGGATGTTTCAGGGAATTTCTTTTGCAGATCGTTCAAGTCATTATAACTAAGGGCAATTGCGTCGGACGTTTCCATAAATTCGGTGTAATAAAAGGACGGTACTCTGTAATATCCTTCATGAGAGAATATCAGTTCTCCGGTTGAATAAAATCTGACAGTGTGCTCATTTCCTTTACGATCATAATAATAGCTACGTGCAAAACCCTTGTCGACCAAATAAAGACTTGCTTCTACTTGACCTGGCGCGTGGATAATTTGCTTGCTCTTATAGGTTTCTATATGCAACTGTTTTTCTAATGCTCCTTGAAATTCTTCGGAAAAATGGCCTGCACTACCGAGAACCTGTGTTACGGTGTAATTTAACATGGTATACTAATTTACCTTTCAAACAATCTCGTCCGAAAGCCTCCCGATAGCCAAAATTAAAGGGCAAAATCTCTAAAGTTGAGACATGCTCGGGAAATGTTAATTGATTATTAAGGAATTGGTTTCATGTCCCATTTTTTGAGAAATCCGAGACCTATTTTTATTGCCTAACCTCGTGACTATGAAAATTAACTTCCAAAATGCTAGCTTCAAGGACTTTGAAAATGTCCCTGGCCAAGACCTTTACTCCACTGTAAATGAGTTTCATGAATATCTGGACTTCCTAAGAAACAATGGACATCTCAATTACCGAATTGAATCTACATCACCTGTTGGTCCCGAAATGGACTTATTGCTCCCTGGCGATACGGAGATTACCAGGTCCGTCTGTCTGGTTTCCAATGATTATCTTGGTTTCAGTCAGCATCCAAAAATCAAAGCGGCCGTGATTGATGGGATCAGTAGATTCGGCACCGGCTCCGGTGCTTCACCAGCTATTGGGGGTCACTTCATATACCACAAAATGCTGGAAGAAAAAATTGCGGCATTTTACCAAAAAAAAGAAGCCATCTTATATACGACTGGTTACACGGCAAACAGCGCAACCCTACAATGCCTCCTACATAAGGAAGACCTGATCATTTTAGATATGGCGGTACACGCCAGTGTTTACGAAGGCGCGCTCAATACCAATGTCAAAACATTCCTGCATAACAACCTCGAAATGTTGGAACTAGTATTGAAAAACGCCCAGGACAAGTATCGTACAAAAATGGTTGTTATTGATGGCGTTTACAGCCAGGACGGTGATCTTGCGCCGATTAACGAGATTGCAGATCTTACTCATAAGTATGGGGCCATACTGGTCGTCGATGATGCACATGGGATTGGTGTGATCGGAAAAACGGGCCGAGGTGTAATCGAGCTGGATAATGCTTTCAGTAAGGTTGATATCATCACCGGTACATTTAGCAAAGCGCTGGGCAATATCGGCGGCTATGTACTCGGTGAGCCAAACCTGATCGAATACCTTAAATATCAATCTAAACAACATTTGTTTTCAACAACTGCTACCCCAGCCATTTTTGGCATATTACGGGCCATTGAATTGGTGGATGAAGAACCTGAATGGCGCTCAAAACTTTGGGCGAACATCAACTATTTAAAGAATGGTTTGATCTCAGCTGGTTTTGACCTTGGTACCACCGCATCTGCGGTTATTCCTGTCAAAATTGGCGATATTCCTAAAACACTCGAGGCCGGCCGTCTCTTACTCAAGGCCGGAATTTATACGAATCCCATCATGTATCCTGCGGTATCGAAAAAGAATGCAAGAATAAGAATGAATGTGATGGCCACGCATACTTTTGAACAGCTTGGCAAAGTACTCGAAGCCTTTAAACTAATAGATCAAAAATTAAAAATATCAAATAACCATAACTCGTGATCATCAACATCTGTAAACACAACCCAATCATCATTAATCTTTTTATGTACCACATGGAACTACGATATATCCTATATGAAAAACGTCTCCGTTCAACTGCAACAATTCGTGAAAGAGTCGCTACATCCGAACTCTATTGCCGGACAGCCCTTGACTGACGGCGAGTTCGAGAAATGGCAAGCATTTCTTGTCTCTGCTATTAAAACACTTTCTGATAATCATTTACAAACTGTTTTTGTATTAGACGATAAAAAAACAAATACTGCCGAGCTAATCAATTTCGTCACTGATCTAAGCAATACGATTAGTGAGTACCTGACACGGTATTCAAAAGTATGGCAGAGGAATCCGAGAGCAACCCGCATAAGACAAAGTTATTTGTCAACCTGCGGGTTATTCGAAGATTTCCTTGATGTATTGTCGAAACGGTTCCCGAAGATTGCCGCCCAAATCGCATTTAGCCATTATTCAATTTTTCAGGTCAAACAAGAATTAAGATTGCTGGCCGCGTCCGCTACGCTTCATCTGCAAAGTCAGCAAATAAAATCTGATATTGTTGCCATTTTCGCAAAAGGTCTTAATCATATCATAAATCAAAGAACTTTAAAGAGAGCAGACAACAATTACGTTCGTAAACTTGTTGCGGCATTAATTAAAAAGAACTTTACCGATTCCGCGCAGGTCATCGATTTCCTCATCATTAATGATTTTAATCTTCCCGATTTTTTTATTTTTTGCCTTGAACAGTGGAATGATCGGATTTCCGATCAGGATGGGCTTATCGAGCAAAAGGAAGAATTATTGGACTTAAAAAGTCACTTATACGAATTGTCTGTGAATTCCGGGCTAAAAAGCCCGTGGGAGAAACACAGACTTTATGATGAACTCAATAAATTTCTCTCGGAAAAGTATTTTCTGGTTAAGGAAAGATTAAAAATTAATCTTCATCTAGCGAATGATGACCGTTACCATACTCATCGAAAACGGATGCTGGTCAATCTCTCTGTTGCACAATTCGGGTTATTTCTTCGTCTGTTGATCGAAAAGGGTATATTGGCGAAGGAGCATATCGGGGAGCTTTTTTCTTTTTTTGCCGGGCATTTTTACACCCCAAATACAGAGTTTATTTCGCCTGAAAGCCTTCAGAAGAAATCAAGCGTCGTAGAGCATGCAACTGCCCGAAAATTAAAGGCAATACTAATCAGTATGCTAAACTGGCTAAATACAAATTATAATCTATCCAATTATAATTAGGTCTCTAACGTGCGTTTTTGAAATTCGTGCAGAAGTCCCTGGTTCTTTAGCATAGTCAACATTTCCGCATACCACATGTAATTAAAGTCTCTGTGGGCCTTTAACTTCGCTAAGTTAACAGACATCAGATCGCCAAGATTAAACAAACCCAGTTTCTCGGCACGCTCAGTAAACTCACCAGCCATACCCAATTTCAGGAATGTAAATTTAAGCTTCGCGTTTTCTAACATGTTTGAAAGGCTTGCCTTTTATAGCGTATATCAAATTTGCAGCTTTTGTGGCGAATTTGAAAATGAATGTTTAATAGAAGTTGAAATATAATAACAATTTTTAAATTTTTTTATAGTACGACTTTTCTCCTATTTATTCGCGTTCGACCTCGGTTTTGTTTTGTATGTTTCTAATTATCAATTAGATATAAGGTTAGTGATCGCATTTTAATTGCCGCTTTTGAAAGGGGGGTGAAAGGATTCTTTCACCCCCTTTCACTGTTTTAGCGTGCTCCTAAAACCGTGCTTTGGACTCATGAAAATCGAGGATTTATCTCTGTCAATGCTGAACGCGGTTAATACCGGTGTGGCTAATGCAGTTGCTGAAAGCGGAGTTACTAGCTCTTTTATCAGCAAGGCAGATGCCTACCGTTTATACAGCCGAAGCAATATCGACCGATGGTTGAATGAACAGTTGATTGCTCCTTTGACCGTGCCAGGAAATAGTTCCAAAAGGAAATTTCTTGAAAGAACTAAGCTGGACAGCGTTGCCGCTGCCAGTAACAGGCACACCTATCTGCCAGTGGCAGATAGAAAGCTATAAGCGCTTGGCTTATAACGGTCTTTGACGTACGGGGATGAAACATTATCCTGCCATAAGCAGGAAATTTTGCGAAGGTGAGATTGAAAGCATATCAACAACTGAAAGCGCAAAGGCAGGTGAAGGCCCGCATCGTAGGATGCGACGTGAGTAATCCCGAAAATATTTACCGGCAGAAATGAATTAGCGGGGTCGTTACCCGCTGCCGGTACATGGAAATCAATCCTTTTTAACTTGAAGTTATAGCGGAAGTCGCAGCTCAGCTCGGCGTACTAACCGCATCGATTAAAACTCTATCTCAATAAAAGCGAAGCTTTTAAAATGTTCGGACAGACTAAATTTGAAAGTTGGGTCAATGATGGTTTGATCACGATTAGAAAGGACGTTGATCAATCCGCACCCTGGAGAATTGACCGGCTCCAAATTGAGCCGCTCGCTAAATCTGCCGTCATTTTCAAATTTTCCTGATACAGGACTTTCCGCAGAATTAACCTTTAATTTTTAAAAATATGTCAGTAGTACTTACAGCAAAAGAGCTGAAGGATCAGGCTTCATTAGTTGATTTTTTAGCACGGCTGGGATACCAGCCGGTCAAAAAATATGGGCGCGAAAGATTATACCTCAGCATGCTGCGTGAAAACGACACCAAACCTTCGCTTAGTGTAAATGATGAATTAGGCGTGTGGTTTGATCATGGCACGCGCAAAGGAGGAAATATTGTTGATCTCGGACTTGCCATGTGGGGCAATTTGTCCTTCGGCGAGGTGATCCAAAAGATCCAGAATGTTTGTAATGTCTCCTTATCCGAGAAAAAACCACCACGTCCCCGTATCGCAGTAAAGATTCCGAATTATATTATAGTTGAAACAAAGCCGATTGGTACGCACCCGGCAATTACAGAATACTTAAAAAGTAGGCAAATCTTTGAGCAGGCTAAAGATTGGTTATTTGAGATCTATTATTACGTACAGGATCACAAGGGGGAAAGAAAACATTTTTACGCTGCCGGATGGAAAAATGAAAAGAATGCCTGGGAGGTGCGAAATAAATATTTTAAGGGTTGCCTTGGAAATAAAGCAATCAGTTTTATAGAAGGACATTCCAAAAAGGCAGTTGTGTTCGAAGGGTTTATCAATTACCTCAGCTGGAAAGCTGAGAATGAAACGGCAGACCATAGCGTTATCGTTTTAAACACAATAGCTTTATTATCGGAAGGAATTGAAAAGGCCAAGTCTTATTCCCTCCTGGACATTTATTTCGACCGTGATCAATCAGGTTTGGCAGCATCGAAAGAGTTTATAAGAGCGCTGCCTTATGCCAGCGACCGTTCAGGCGCTTTCGAGGGCTTCAATGACTACAATGATAAATTGGTAGCCACCGCTAAAGTGGTGGAACAGAAAACCAGTGAAGTCATTATTCCCAAACAGGGTGTTTTAAATCGCCGTTAGGCGGGAAAATTCGGAATTTGATATCCGGGAAAATCTTTGATTTTCCTACGGCAAGATGTCTTTTTGTCCGACAAAAAGAATCTTGCCCTCCGGGAGAACTGAAAACTTCGCGACTCGTTTTTTATGAATAAGTATAATGGCAAAAGGAAGACCTTTATTGGAAAGCGGGAAGCGAACCAAGAAAATAGACGCGCGATTTACCGAAGATGAATATAATTTGATCCTGTCCCTGGAAAAATCATTAGGGATCAGCAAAACCGAACTGTTAAGAAGGCGTGTTCTGAATAATGGTGGTTCTATCGTAATCAATGCTAAGCACTTGATTCAAAGCCTGGACGACATTTTTGCCGAAATGGGACGCATTGGAAATAATATCAACCAGTTGGCTAGACATGCCAACACGCTAAATCTTCGGGGCGCGCTTTCTCCACTTATAGCAGAACAATTTAATGTCCATTTTCAGAAGTATTTGCAGTTGCAAACTAAACTGGATATCAGCCTGCGAAAAGTAATCAGGCTCGCCGGCAAATCATAAAGCATTTTTAGGAAATACGTTATTAAGTTCTACCGCTATAAAGTTCATTACCTATAAAATTACATAGTTATAAAGAAATTTAGCTATTCCGTTACTCAGGTACGAAGCTACTTGGATGCGCAGCTATATAGGTATACATTTCCACCGATATGCAGGGACACCGATTTAAAGTTCAATGGTTACAGCGCGGTTCAGCAACAGCGGCATATCGTTATAAAGAGATACCGTTACCAGGTTATTAAGTTACTCTGCTATAAAGAAATATAGCTATTCCGGTACGCCGTTCCATAGTTACCTATATGATCGTCAAAATCCTTTCCTCATCGGCAAAGTTTAGTGGTGTAGTTTACAACACCAACAAAATTGACCGGAATAAAGGCGAATTAATGCGTGTAGCCAATTTTGGTGCGCTACAAGGACTAAGCCGGTTGCGCCCGCAGGATTACATCAATTACTTGCAAATGGTTGCTTCACAAAACATGCGTATCAAAAAACCGCAGTTTCATGCCGTGCTTTCTGCAAAAGGCCGGACTTATTCAAGTAAGGAACTGACTGAAATTGCGGTTGCCTGGCTCGATAAGATGGGTTATGGCAAGCAGCCATATCTGATTGTTTATCATAAAGACACGGATAACAATCACGTTCATGCCATCTCCGTCAGGGTAGATAAGCAAGGCAAAAAGATCAATAGCGCATATGAAAGGCTTCGCGCAATTGGTAATCTCAAAGAAGTGCTCGGCATCGAAAAAGCTCTTACCTACAACTTTAGTACAAGGGCCCAATTCTTTATGGTCATGGAAAACCTGGGCTTACCGAGCAAGGATGCCGATGAAAAAACTATAAATAGTAAGATCAATAAGTATGAGCGGCCGTTACGGCGTATTGCCGAACTGCGCGACATCTTCAGGGAACTTAAACATCGCACTGATTTAAAAGAATACTTATTAGCCAACTACCAAATTGAATTACTGTTCCACTCGGCGGAAGGAAAGCAACCCTATGGATACTCTATTATTGACCATAACCAAAAACTGGTTTTAAAGGGTAGTGAAGTATTGCCATTAAAAGAATTAAAGGCAGCAGATGTCAATCCTGAGCCTATCATTTTGATGGAAACAGTGTCCGAAGAAATTCAAACTGTAGTTGCTTCAACCATTCGCCCGGTTTGGATAGCGGATGATGTGGATGACCAACAAATACATGGTATGCGCCGCCGGAGACAGAAAAAAGCAAGAACCAACACTCGTTAAAAAATAAAATCATGACCATAATTATTGGAAACCAAAAAGGCGGCGCGGGTAAAAGTACCATGACGCTTGTGCTGGCCAACTATCTTACCTCAGCAAAAAAATGCCCTGTAACCGTTATTGACATGGATTATCAGCAGTCCATTTCACAGAAATATGAGAAGGCAAAAATATTAGAAAATAAGGAGCCTTACGAGGTGCTTTCAGCGACCCTCGAAACATTTCCGGTTCTCAAAGAAGTATTGATGAAAAACAGCAAAGACGTCGTACTGATCGATCTGCCGGGTAAGCTTGATGACGACGGTTTACTTGCAGTCTTTAATGCCGCCGACCTTTTTATCTGTCCATTCGCGTACGATGAGTTCACCTTTGAATCAACCATGCTTTTCACAGTGGTGCTGCGAAGGGTTAATCCTAAGATTAAAATGGTGTTCATTCCTAACAGGATAAAAGCGAACGCCAAGTTTGAGATCATGCAGGAGGTTAATGCGCAGCTTTGCAAGTTCGGTGTAATAACCGACGTGCTGCCTGATCGTGTCGATTTCCAGCGTACCAATACTTTCCAAACCCCAATGTCCCTATACCCGGTAATCATCCCCGTTTTTGAAAAAATTTATGCTGATCATTTATATGGAAAACATGAAATCGCTAGCTGACCAGCTGAGGCAGGAACTAACAAAGCCCACAGATAAACAAGTCAAAAAGCAACGCAAAGCAGAAAAAAAGTTTGAAGCTGCCATATTAAACGCCATTCTGGAATTTGACACCAGCCTTAACAAAAGTATGGTGCATGTCCGGTTTGACGAAAAAACCGTGCGGACGATGAATCAATTCAAGATGGCTACCAGCGTGGATGTTTCCAAATTGGTAGCCTTTGCAGTCAAACATTTGCTTGATTCTCAACCCGAAATAAAAACAATAATTAAACACTTTATTCAAAACAATGATTTATGAACTGGTTTAGATTTATTCTATGGCTTGGCGGGTTATACTCCGTCTATTATTTACTCCTGATTGCGTGGGATTTCCTCCGAATTCGACGAATTAACGTCGATAATGATACCAACGAATTGTCCTTTGGAGAAGAGGTTAACGCGGTTGCGCTTACGCCTGAATTAACAAGCGCCGACATCGCTTCTCCTATATACGCAAGCGGCGGCGTATCCCTTAAAAACATGTTTAATCTTTGCCGTGATGAAGCGGTAGAGTATATTAACCAGGTAAGCTATTGAGGAAAACCCTAATAATTCTGGCTTGTTGTTTCGCCGTCTGTTCAGTTTCCGCCCAGCCGGGAATTGCTGAAATGCAACAGGCACAGCAAGATTTAAAATCTACATTTTTCTCAGCTTTTGATTTGTCCCTTATCGTTGCCGGGCTCTTTGGCATCGTAGGCGGACTGCGTATCTATAAAAACGCGCAAATGGGTAAGGATAGATTCACCGCGGATGTCGCCGCGTGGTTTTTCGCCGCCCTTTTTATGACGCTAGCAGGAGTTTTTCTCCGCGCCATTTTTGGCATTTAAAAGCCGGCGTCTTTTCATCCCTTCTAAATTGGGTGTACCACTTAGGGCGTATTTCGTGATCTGAACGCCTGTTATTATACCTGGCCATCTTCTCCATCTGGCTTTTAAAAGATCTCCGCTTCGATATTTTTTTCTCCTTTTTAATGTTTAACAAAACAAAAAAACTGTGGGCATCAGCCATGCTGATCGCCCTGTCTGTGCCTGTATTTGCACAAAGTGGAGTTAATGGTTTAAATACCGCTACTTCAACCCTCAAAACTTATGTCGCACCGGTAACCAACATCACCCTTGTCATTGGCGGTATCGTTGGCATTGTTGGTGCGATCCGCGTGTACTCCAAATGGAACTCCGGTGATCAAGACATCAATAAAGAATTAATGGGCTGGGGCGGCAGCTGTGTCTTTCTCGTAGTTTCCGCATTGGTCATCAAAGCATTCTTCGGATTGTAAGATGGCCAGGAAATTCGCTGTTTACAAGGGGCTGCAAAAGCCCCTTGCTTTCAAAGGCTTCAAAGGCAAGTTCATTTACTGGGGCCTGGCCTCCTTACTTACCGGACTCGTTGCCGGTGCTTTGGTAATGTCATTGATCAATATGTGGCTCGGCGCATTTGTACTTATTGGCTGTATCGTCGGCGGTTTACTCTATACCGCCTCCAGGCAAAAAGGTGGGCTTCACGCCAAAAGCCGAAACATCAACATTTTAATTCTGAATCATTATGTCCGCAAAAAGCTTGTTTAACATCCCCTATGCGGGTATCGATAAAGCTGGTAATTATGACCTGCTTATCGGTTTAACGGGAGAATATTCCATAATTATCGAGATCAATAATCCCGTTATCCGCTATTCGGCTGACCCTTCGGGTTATGAAGAATACCATCACCTGCTGATTAATATCGTTAAGATACTGGGTGAAGGACATTTAATGCAAAAACATGATATTATCAGCCGGTATGCTTTTCATGCTCAAAAAGCAGAGGAATATTTGCAGCAACATTACAATGCACATTTTGAGGGCCGCGAACGCCTTCGCGTGGCTACATACCTGACGGTAACCAAGCAGGTAAAGAAAGGTGCTTTTTACAACTACGATCCGAAGGGACTTCGTGACTTTTTGCAGTCTGTAGGCAAGGTGCTCGATGTATTGCCTTCAGCAAAGGTCATGAATGAGGCGGCTATAAACCATTTGGTCCTGCAAATGCTGAGCATGAATTTTAAAAGCGGCAGCATTAATTTAAACAACCTGTCACCAACGGAAACGGAGGTTAACCTTGGCGAGCGGGCAATTCGGAGCATCAGCCTGATCAACATCGACACTATCGACTTGCCTCCTGAAGTTTCAACCCATATCGAGTTGAATGAAAGGGAAAGCACACGTGGATTCCCGATCGATTTTTTGTCTTTCCTCTTTAAAGTGCCGGGTTGCGATGCCGTAGTTTATAACCAGGTGGTAGAAATTCCCAATCAGGTAATGACGCTTCGAAAGTTGGAGCAGAAGAAAAAGCGCCACGCCGGGATTCCGGACCCTGCTAACCAGTTATGTGTTGATGATATTGATCTGCTGCTCACCGATGTTGCCCGGGAAAATCAGTTGCTGGTCAATGCGCATTATAACATCCTAATCTGCACCCAAAAAGAAGCATTGGACAAAGCCACCAATTTTGTGGAAAGCTCCCTTTTTCAGTTAGGGATCATCCCCAGTAAAAACGCTTATAACCAACTCGAACTTTTTCGGACGGCCTTGCCGGGAAATGGTGGCGAATTGAAAGTGTACGACTGGTTTCTGACCACCTGTGATGCGGCGATGTGCTTCTTTTTTAAAGAATCGCTGCCAAAAGATGAGCCTTCAGATTTTCTGCTTCGATTTACCGACAGGCAGGGAATCCCGATAGGAATCGATCCGGCTGATCTGCCGATGCGAACAGGCCGCATCAACAACCGTAACAAGTTCGTCTTAGGTCCCAGCGGTTCCGGAAAAAGCTTTTTTATGAATGCTTTGATAGAGCAGTATATGCTTTACAACATGGATGTCGTGATCGTCGATACCGGTCATTCTTACTCAGGCTTGTGTGCGTATTACAAAGGAAAATACGTCACCTACACGGATAAGTCCCCGATAACGATGAACCCGTTCAGAATGACGCATGAAGAGTATAATATCGAAAAGAAAGATTTTCTGTGCACTTTGATCGGCGTCGTCTGGAAAGGTGCCGAAGGGATTCTTACGCCGGTTGAGCGTGATGTCATTTCCAATGTTATCTCTGCTTATTACGCTACCAATTTCCCGGTAAACGGCGAGTTAAAGTTTGATACCTTCTATGATTTTGCATTGCAGAAAATCCCCGAAATAAAGCAGGAAGAAAGAATTGTTTTTGATTTCGACGAGTTTCGATACGTACTTAAGAAGTTCTATAAGGGGGGCGAATTCGCCACGATGCTCAATAAAGAAACGGACAAAAGTCTTTTTACGGAGCGGTTCATAGTCTATGAAATTGACGCAATTAAGGAGCATAAAATTTTATTTCCGCTCGTTACGCTGTCGATAATGGACGTATTTATTCAAAAAATGCGGCACCGTTCCGACCGCAGAAAAACCCTCATTGTTGAGGAGGCCTGGAAGGCAATTGCGAGCCCACTGATGGCTGGATATTTACTCTACATGTATAAAACCGTTCGCAAGTTTTGGGGTGAAGCCATTGTGGTTACCCAGGAACTTGGTGATATCATTGGCAATAGCATAGTTAAAGATAGTATCATCAATAATTCGGATACGATCTGCCTGCTGGACCAAACCAAGTTTCGTGATAACTATAATGAAATAGCCGCATTGCTTTCCATCAGTGAAATTGAGCGCCGGAAGATTTTTACCATTAATCAACTCGATAATTCAGAAAACCGCGGACGCTTTAAAGAGGTGTACATACGGCGTGGTGCTATCGGTGAGGTTTATGGTGTAGAAGTGTCTTTGCACCAGTATTTGACCTATACCACCGAAAAGCCGGAAAAATCAGCCGTAGAAAAATATATCAAAAATTTCGGTGACTACGCTGCAGGACTCGATGCTTTTGTAAGCGACTTCCATGCAAGCGGTAAAACATTACCATCATTTATTACACAAGTTAATCAATCTTAAATATGAAAAATTTCACCATAACATTGATCGGCTGTTTTCTTTTTGCGGCAGCCTGGGCACAGAAAATTGTGATTGACCCAGCCGTTTCCTCGGCTATTGCTGTAAATGCCTCGACAATCAACGGGCAGCTAAATACAACCAACAATAAGTTAGACCTGATCCAAAAAGGCCAGCTCGCCGTCACTGGTCAACTGGTCGTGGTTAATAATTTGCAGAACAAAATATATCAGGGACTTAGTCAGGTCGCGTCTGTCATCAGCAACCTTACCACCATAAAAGAAATTGCGGAATGCGGGGCCGATATTGTTACGGACGTCCAAAGCGCTGTAAAAATTGCACAATCTGATCCAGCACTATTGCTATTTGCCGAACAGGGTGCCCGCGATTTTCAAACGCGTGCGACTACATTGGCAGCTGACGTTAGTGTATTCGTATTGAAAGGCGGTACTAACAACCTGATGGATTCCGGAGAACGCGGAAAACTCCTTAACCACATAGCGACAGAAATGCGCATCCTCCGCGGAATTGCTTACGGGATGAACCGGGCTATGTACTGGGCGAAGATAGATGGCATTTTCCGCTCTCTCAACCCCTGGGCGGAATGGCAAAACCAGGATGTGCGCATAGCGAATGATGTTTTAACAAATGCTAAATACTTGAAACAATGAAACAGTTATTATTTTTTTCCTTAGCCCTTTTATTAAATATCGCAGCTTTCGGCCAGCAAAAAACATTAGACATTGTGGGTATTCATCAGCTCGTTTCAGAATCTCAATCTGAACATAAACTCCAGGTTACCGCCCGGAATGAACAGGCAACTGTCAATGCTAATGAGAAGGCTAATCTGACTTTGCTGGCTAAGATTAAAACCACTTACCGAGACTTACAACAACGTTATAATACTTTAGGTACTGTGATAAATTTGGCAGATATCGGCATTTATGCCAGTCCAATGGTTAGCCGAATTATCAGCGATCAGGCACAAATCGTACAACTGGTGCAAAAGAATCCCGCATTGATGGCCATCGGCTACCAATCCGAATTGCAATTTTCACTTCAGGCAAAAGACCTGATGGAATATGTTACGGGGCTCAGCTTATCGTTAGGTGATGTTAACCAAATGAAGGCTTCAGATCGAAAGATCCTTTTCGATTATGTCCTTTCCGAGCTAAGCAGCATCCAAAACCTTTCCGGCAATATGCTGGGCCTGATGCAATATTCAACCCTGACCTCATTATTGAAAGCTGCCAACCCCTTTCAAAATTTCGTTGATGCAGATATAAATATTGGAAAGGATATCATTCAAAACGCCAAATACCTCAAATGAAACAGTGGTTGTTTTTCCTGCTGCTATACAGCGGTATAGCTCAGGCTCAGCAATATGTAGTCGATCCCTGGCATCTTACTGCAGTTACAGAAAATGCTGTAGTCCGAAGCAGTGCTGAAGCCACACATGCCCAGTATCTTGGCAAAATCAATAACAATCTTACCGACCTCAATACGAATGTTGGCTCGGTAGTCTTGGCGCAAACGATTATTTATGAATCTCTTTCAAACGTCAACTCCGCTTTAAAAGACGGACTTGCTGTAAAGAACATGGCAGTTATCATAGCAGATATAAGCAGCTATGTGCAACAGGCGCTATCGTTGGCTAAATCCGATCCAGCGCTTTTACTGGTTGCTAGCGGCATTACATCTCAAATGCGAACAAGGGCGACCCTGCTGGTCAGCGATGTCTCAGGTTACATTCTCAAAGATGGCGATAACGTATTGGCCAACTATAATGCGAGAGACGAACTGTTCCACAAGGTTACTCAACAGCTTCAAATCCTCGATGGAATGGCATACGGTGCCTGGCGAGCTATGTTTTGGGCTAAAGAGCACGGGATTATCAGTAAGCTCAATCCATTTGCAGGCTATATCAACCAAGACAAAAACTTTGTCGCCCAGATCATTCAAAACGCTAAATATTTAAGACAATGAAAAGTATTATTTTATTGCCGCTGCTCCTTTTACATTGGGTCGGCGGATGTTTTGCGCAATCCGTTGTGCAAGACCAGAGTATCCGTTATCAGCAGGAACGAATGGTTTACCTGCAATGGGATCAAAACAAATTTACGCCAAAGGCAGGGTTCTTAAGTCTGAATCCATATTACTGGCTTACATGGGGGCTCTTTTATCCTAATTATCACAAAACGGACCAGCGGCCCCTGAGTGGTTCAGGACCGCAAACCCAGCGGCTCACTTTGGTTGGGGCCTTAAATACGACTGATAATAAATACAAGCTGCAGTCAGATACAGTAAGAAATACGGCCTTGTCGGAAATAGCAAACCAATCCGGCCTATTAAGTGATTCGGATCCATTATGGTTGCTTTATTATAAAAACCAGCTTTCGCCGGTAATCAATAACTCAGCCGCCTCCATACTTTCGGGCCTTTCCCCGCAGGTTTCTGCAAAACTTGTTTCCGAAGGTCTTTACAGTTGGTACAAAAATGAACTGGATATGCTTAAACAGCGTATTGAAGCGGCCCATTCAACTGATATGGATCGCGGTGCTCGCATTCTTGCTTACCATAGATATCTTCTGGAATACAGACGACTTTCCGGTGTGTGGGCGATCCGAACATCTTCGGCGCAATCAACCCTCACCATGGCAGCCCAACAGCAACGGCTAAAAACCAATCAGGTAGGCGTGCCGGACTGGACGCCACATGCTGATATCCAAATCGCAAACAAAGTTTTACAACATGTGCAATGAAAAAGAAACTTTCACTTATCCTACTGCTTTGCCTGTTAGCGCCGGCAGTATTCGCCCAAACTACGACAACCGATAATACTAAAACCCTTGAATTTTTACAGGGTGATGGCGTGTATGAATACGGTGTAATGGTGTTTTTAAAAGGCTTAAAAAATTCCGTATGGACTCATTTCGATCTTTTTATTACGGATGCGAAAGCTCTCTCTGCCATTTTTATGATCATCTTTTTCGCTATAAAAAGCTATGAGATGATGGTTGGCGATAAGCAATTGGAGATTATGCCATTGATGAGGCCCTTTGGCCTGGCAATGGTGATTCTCTGGTGGGGAACATTTGTCAAAGTGATTGCATTTCCAACCGACGTAGTTGCCAATCAGACAGAGCAAATGTTCAATAGTGAGCAAACTACCGTCGATAATCTTCGTCTCAATCGGGCTAACCTCATGCTGGCAGTTGCCAATTCCCTTTATACCTATCAGGCGCAAACACAAGTGGCGGAGAAAGAGAGCGACACTTGGTACGGTCAGGCTTGGGATTCGGTGACCAGCACGGTTAAGCAAGGCATAAGCACTGTAGTCTCTCCATTACTCGAATTGAAAAACAGGTTAGAAGTTGGAATGCAGTTGTTAATTACGCAAATGCTTGAATTAATCGGCATTTGGATCTTGCGGATCGCCGTCTACGTGATCTTTATGATCCAAATCATCTATTCGACAATTTTGATTATTCTCGGTCCTTTTGCGGTTGCCGTCAGTATCCTTCCGGCATTCCGCGATAGTTTCAGCACCTGGATTGCTCGATTCATTTCCGTAAATCTTTACAACGGTATTGCCTATTTAATCATGTATTTAACCGGCTTAATGCAGGAATATGCGCTCACCTCCGAAATTAGTAAATACCAGGAGCTTGTCGGAAAAGACGGTCTGAACGCCAATTTAGAGAAAATGGCCCTGTTTGCCGGTAATGGTCTACTGTCTTTCGGAACGGTGATCATCGTTTTTTTGATCGGTGCGATCTGTATGTTTACCGTGCCCAGCATTTCTACCTGGATCATATCTACATCAGGAATCAGTTCAGCCACTTCAACTTTCGGCAGAAGCGCAGGAACCGTATGGGCAGTTGTGCGCCGGGTTTCCGGTAGCTTTATTTAATCAACCCAATGTTCACGTCAGGGGCCGCTTAAAACAAGCGGCCTTTTTTATTTCCATAAATCATGATTATAAAAAACATCGAAGCCAAGATTAGGCTTGCGACGATCATCGCTGTTGGAAGCCTCGTTACTTCATTATTAGTCGTTGGGATGAACTTCCTCTATACTTATAAGATGGTTACCAACGCGCAAAAAAGTATCTATCTGCTGGATAACAACGTGCCCCTCCTTGCCCGTCAAACCGATATGCAAATGAACAGGCCGGCTGAATACCGTGCCCATATCGATCTCTTTCATTCTCTTTTTTTCTCGTTAACGCCGGATGACAATTACATGGAATATCAAATGAAAAAAGCCATGTACCTGGTGGATGAATCAGGGATGCAGCAATATAATAACCTCAAAGAGAATGGTTTCTTCAATTCAATTCTCTCATCCAGTTCCGTGCTTACACTTCAAACGGACTCCATTGTACTGGACATGCCCAAAAAGTATTTCAGGTACTATGGTAAGTTAAAAATAGACCGGCGCAGCTCAACCGTAGTTCGTTCGCTGATCACGGAAGGTTGCCTGAAAGATATTCCGCGCAGCGATAATAATCCTCATGGCGTGCTGATCACCAATTGGAAGACTCTCGAAAATAAAGATTTACAAGATGTGGAGAAAAATACATTCTAACCGCGATCCCAAGGATACGCTGTATTCGGAAATACGCAAAGAGTTCGGCACTTACTTTAACATCGCAGGTAATCATTCAAAGCGATTGCTCACGACCTACCCCAAAATCTTCTTTGGATTGATGATCGTACTGATGCTCACATCTGCCGCATTGTCGTTTACGGTCTTCCGTCATCCTGAGGCCAAAGTAACACCGGTCGCAAAAAAGGTCAACCCGGTTGGCGACGAATTTTCAAAAATCATGGAAACAGCCACGAGAATCAAAGAAGGCTTGCAGCTCAAAAAACTGATTGACAGTCTGAGCACCAGGAAGCAACTCTCATCGGCCGACAGTGTATTGCTTGAAAATGCGCTTGACAGCCTGCAACAAATTCAACATTAAAATCATGAAAATCAACTTCAAACAACCCAAGTATATCCTGCCTTTGGTGTTGCTGCCGTTTTTCTGTCTGTTTTATTATGCCTGGCAAAGCAGCTTCGATAAGCCAAAGCACGAAACAGCCCCTAAAGCAGGGCTAAATCCAAGCGTAGGTAATGTATCATCTGATATACGAAAACGGCAACTTGCTGACAAACTTGACGCCTTCAGAAATACTTACAAAGAAGCCGATGGTAATTCCGCCGTTGGTGTTATTCCAAGGGAATCAACGAGCAATGCCGCTTACAACAATGATTACTCGGACAAGCAAAAGAAAATGCTGGATTCCATTGCCGCCAGGGCAAAGTTACATGAGCTGGAAAGCACAGATATCAACCGGCAAAGGCAATTAGCCAAAATAATTAACGCCAAATCCCTGCCTGCAGAACAACCTGTTCCGGCACCTGTGCAGCGTGAAAAAGACCCAATGGAAATTTTCAAGCAACAGATGTCCTTAATGGATAGCATCAATAAAGCCAACGATCCGGCATATAAAGCAGAAAAGCAAAAAAAGGATGCTGCGGAAAAATTAGCTAAAGAAAAAGCGTCGCAGATCAGATTCACGGTAACTAAAGGCAATCAAACATCAGGAGATTTCAACACTGTTCTTCCGGATAAGCAACAGGACTTCATCAGTGCTGTGATCGATGAAAATATAACTGGTTACGCGGGTTCGCGTCTGCGGCTCAAATTATTAGAAGATGTTAAAGCCGGAGAAACCCTTATTCAAAAAGGTACTTATTTGTTTGCGCAGATCAGTGGCTTTTCGGAACAACGGGTTACGCTGTCGATTACCTCCATAATTTATGGCAGCAAAATATTACCTGTAAAATTGGAGGTGTATGACCTTGACGGTTTGCCGGGCCTGTATGTCCCGTCGTCGTCCTTCCGCGAGTTCACCAAGGATTTGGGGAGCAATACTGTTCAGGGGGTTACCATTGATGGTAGTTCAAACGGCAGCCAATTTCTGATGAGTTCAGTAGATAAGATATTCCAATCTACGTCTTCAGCCATTGCCGACCTGATCCGAAAAAACAAAGCTAAGCTAAAATACAATTCATACATCTATCTCATTGATACGGATGCTTTACAAAACGCTCAAAAAAAATATTAATATGAAAAAGCTATTGTCATACCTCTTCCTCCTGTTAGCGGCTGTCGCTCATGCTCAGGAAAAAATACCGGTAGTATACCTTCCGGAAAATCTGACCATTCATTTTATTTCGCCTGAACCTGTTCAATATGTAGACATTTCTGATAAAAGTTTAATTGGTGACCTGCCGCTAAAAAATGTCTTGCGTATCAAATTGAAAGATTCCCTTAAAGCTTTCACAGGTTCAGTGATCACCATAGCGGGAGAAAAATTCATTGCCCAATACCAGCTGTTGCCGGGCTATCCCGGAGTTCCGACAAAAATCAATATCAACCCCGCCGATACTCGTCCATTGGATATTTCCGGAATCGGGCTATCGCAAAATCAGCTTAAACTCCTTTGCCTGAAACTTTATACGACAGGCGCGGAAAAAAAACTGGATAAGATAAAGGCTTTTGGTCTCATAGGGCTGGTCAATCACATCGCCACCTTAGGAGATTACGTATTCCTGGACATCGCTTTCCGAAATAAAACAAACCTCAAATATGATATCGAAGATTTCAGCTTTAAGATTGATGATAAAAAGGTTACAAAGGCAAGCAACATTCAGTCCGTCGAAATCAGCCCCGTATTTGTGCTTTCGGGAGTGTCCTCATTCTCAAAATATTATCGCAATATCTTTGTGTTTAAGAAAATGACATTTCCAAGTAATAAGGTGCTGCATGCCGAACTTAGCGAGAAGCAGCTATCAGGACGTGTTGTTACGCTAAGCATTAATTATAAAGATTTGCTGGAAGCTGATAACATTGATTTTTAAATGCGATGGTTATACAACTTATCAAATGTCCATTGCATCGCTATACGTTTTCAGTAAAACCAATCCGGAATTGGGTTGAGCAAGTTTGTAGTGGTAACGTTTTAAACTTATTCGCAGGCAAAACCATACTTGACTTAAAAGAATGCCGGAACGACCTTGATCCCGATATGCCCGCTGATTATCACGTTGATGCACTTGCCTTTTTGAATGAATGGAAAGGTAATCAGTTTGATACGATCTTATTAGACCCACCATATGCTTACCGGAAAAGCATGGAACTGTATAAAGGCATTATCTGTAGTCCATTCCGGAAGTTAAAGGATGCAATCCCAAATTGCCTTTCACCAGGGGGGAAGGTCGTTACTTTCGGATACCATTCTATTGTTATGGGAAATAATAGAAAGTTTAAAGTCGAGCGATTGGCAATCTTCAGCCACGGAGGCGCAATACACGACACCATAGCCAGCGTAGAAGTATATTGCCCTAATTCATAATATAACTTTCACACTTAACGTAAGAGATAATAAGGTATCCTTCCGTTGCAAACATTTAATTTATGGAAGAAACCCGTGAGCAGCAGAAGTTGCATGGGTTCATGCAAACTGCTATTTATCTGTCCGTCCTGCTTGAAGTCGCCATCTTCGTTTATCGTAAAGCCCCGATCTGGGGCTTTTTTTATGCCCCATTGGATAAGATCGCTCAGGTAGTTATCTACAGCAACCTGGCTTACAGCAAGCTCACAACCCTGACATTGATGTGTTTGGTCAGCATAGGTACCTTGGCCAAGAAAGAAAAAGACCTCAACCCTAAAAAGCACATTGTTTATCCGCTCAGCTTAGGTCTTTTTCTGTTTTTCGGCAGTGCCATATTTCAAGGGCGACCGTCTTCATTGGCATTTACTTATACCTCATGGTATAACCTGTTCTACATCATTTCTTCATTCATTGGTGCTTTGATGACCAGCTTGGCGATGGATAATATCTCTAAACTGATCAAGTCAGGCCTTGGTAAAGATCAATGGAATACGGAAGCAGAAAGCTTCATGCAGCCTATGAAAAAGCTGGAAACGGCGTATTCGGTGAATATCCCCATGCTCTTTTATTACAAGGGAAAAGTCAGAAATGGCTGGATCAATATCGTCAACGTTTTCCGCGGTACCATAGTCATCGGCACTCCGGGTTCTGGTAAGTCCTTTTCGGTGGTTAACCCGTTTATTCGGCAGCTCATTGCCAAAGAGTTTACCGTCTGCCTCTATGATTTCAAGTACCCAGACCTTGGGCATATCGCTTACTATCATTACTTATTGGCTAAGCAAAGTGGGAAACTAAAGGGATTCACCTTTCATGTACTCAATCTCAACGAGGTGGAGAAAAGCAGGCGAATCAATCCCTGGCGCGCTGATTATATCCGATCATTGGCCGATGCAGCCGAAACAGCAGAGGCGCTTGTGGAAGCGCTCAAAAAAGGCGACCGGTCCGGCGGCAGCGATCAGTTCTTCACGCAATCCGCAATTAACTTTTTAGCCTCCTGCATTTATTTTTTGAGCAAGCACGCAGGCGGTAGGTTATCCAGTTTTCCGCATGTATTAGCCTTACTCAACCGTTCATATGAAGAAATATTCAATGCCCTGGTATCCGAGCAGGAGCTAAGATCGCTTTTATCGCCATTCATGAGCGCTTATAATGCGAAAGCCTTCGACCAACTGGAAGGCCAGGTCGGTACGCTTAAGATATTTATAAGCAGGCTCGCCACAAAGGAAACGTTTTGGGTGTTTTCAGGTAATGATTTCGACCTTAAGATATCAGCCAAAGAAAAGCCTGGCATTTTAGTGCTGGCTAATGATCCCAACACTCAAAATATCAATTCAGCCTGCTATTCGATCATCACCAACCGGTTAACCAAATTGATTAATACCAAGGGTAACCTGCCCTCGGCTTTAATTGTCGATGAGGTGCCAACGCTGTTTTTACATAAGGTGGAAAACCTGATCGCCACGGCCAGAAGCAATAAGGTGGCCGTACTTATGGGATTGCAGGAACTGCCACAGTTCAGTCAGCAATACGGGAAAGATACCGCAGCGACGATTACAGCGGTTGTCGGAAATGTTTTATCAGGTTCCGTAAGAAATAAAGAAACCCTGGAATGGCTTGAACGGTTATTCGGCAAATCTAAACAGCTTGGCGAGGGATTGTCCATTGACAGAAATAAAACGTCTACCTCGCTCAACGAAAAGCTGGAAGCACTGATTCCAGCCGGTAAGATCGCTTCATTAAATGCCGGAGAAATGGTCGGCGTCATAGCAGCGGATGCCCGGGAAACCTATACGGGCCAGTTCGAAACCTCCGCCGTGAACTGCCGGGTATCGCTCGATCTTAAAGAAATTGCAAAAGAGGAAAAGGGTTACAAACCCTTGCCCACTTATTACAATTTCGGCGACAAAAAAGACGAAATACTCCGCCAGAACTTTTCAAGGATCAGCTTGGAGATACAGGAAATGGTCAGCCAATTCCGTGCGGCACCGGCTCAATAATCATCAAATCTTAAAATCATGAACAATGAAAGCTTAAACGGTACGCTCGTTCTCGTGCGGCCGGACTTAACTGTAGACCCCGCTAATGGCCAGGGGAAAGTTGCCATCGTAACCTATGATCGGGAGCAATCTAAAGAGGTGTATGTAGCCTTTAACAACGGTAAAGAAGCCATTTATCCACCGGAATTTTTACTCAAGCTAAAAGACAAGAACAACATACTCCGTGACCTGATGGCTAATGGCGCGTCTATGCCGCTTGACAACTTCAAGGATCTATATAAGATTAGCCTGCTCCTGGACAGGGGAACCAATACGGCACGCTGGCAGGCTTTAGAAGTGGCCGCACATAATCCGGCAATATGGGATAAAGCCTTACAACCTGCAAAAACAGCAGAAAAACAGGTGCTCGAAAAATCTTACAGCCGGTGAAAGCCTTTTTCGCAGCCTGTATCGTTTGCCTACCGCTGAAATCAATGGTCATCACCTCACCCTATGGTTATCGCGTCCACCCGATATCGGGTAAAATAGAATACCATAATGGAGTCGACCTCAGAGCCAGGCAGGATACAGTTTACGCTGTGCTGAGCGGTGTTGTCCGCAAAGTCTGCCATACTTTCAGCCTTGGAATAGCGGTCAACCTGCAACATGGGGAAATCAATACCATTTACGGCCATTTGAGCAAAGCGTTGGTCAATCCCCAGGATTCGGTTCTTGCAGGACAGGCAATCGCGATCAGCGGTGGGACTGGACAGGTCACTGCGCCGCACCTGCACTTCAGCGTCCGCTATCAACAGCGGTATATCAACCCATTGAATTTTTTATACGAAATATTGAAAACTACAAATCATGAGTAAAAACTTTAAACCCTTGCATGAGCAAATCGCTAACAAGCTCATTGCCGAATTGAAAGAAGGCACGTCGCCGTTTCAAAAACCGTGGAATGATTCTGATGCCCCGGCATTCACCATTCCGGTAAACCCGACTACTAACAAAAACTACCGCGGCATGAACGCCTTATGGTTATCCATGCAGGGCTACCAGGACCCGCGTTGGATGACACTGAAACAGGCGGATTATGCAGGTTTCACCGTTGAAAAAGGCGCGAAAGCAACATTGATCAACTTTGTCAAAACTTCCAACATGGAAGCCATGCGTGATGTTAATGGCGATAAGATCAAGGACGAGAATGGACAGACGCAGACCCGTGTCACCACTTTAGACAAACCGATCATCACAAACGCCTGGGTGTTTAATGCAGAGCAAATCAAGGGCGTACCGCCATTGGCTGATTACCTTGCTCAAAACCGCGCAGAACAGAAATGGACACCCATTGAAAAAGCGGAAAGTTTACTGGCAGCCAGCCAGGCCAAAATTAATCACGGCGGTAATGAGGCTTATTACAATAAAACAAAAGACGTTATACAACTGCCATTCAAAGAACAATTTGATAACGAAACGAAGTATTATGCCGTCGCTCTGCATGAATTAGGACACTGGACGGGCCACGAAAGCCGCCTGAACCGCCCGATGGAAGGCCGTTTCGGTTCCGAGCAATATGCCCGCGAAGAATTGCGCGCTGAGATTGCTTCATTAATGATCGGCAGCGAGCTTCAAATCGGCCATAATTTTGGCCAGCATGCCGCATATGTGAGTAGCTGGGTGAAAATATTAAAGGATGAACCATTTGAGTTATTCCGTGCGTCTGCAGATGCACAAAAAATCTATGACTTTGTGCTCGAACTTGGTGAAAAGCGTGATTTGAAACAGGACAATGGCGCTGATCAACATGCTATCGCAGCGAAATCCGGGGGAACCAATACACTGGCTAAGGGTGACGAAATCGCCTACAATAACAACGTTTACAAAGTACTCGATCTGAAAGGTAAGACTTTCAAGATGGAGGATTTCGAAGGAAATAAGTTTAACCTAAAACAAACGGACGGTCTTTTCAAGTCGCTTCTCGGCGCAAAAAACAATCCGGCTGAACGGCAAATAGTGGTTGAGGAAGTAGTTGAAGAAGTAACCGTTACTCGTAATAAAATTGGACGATAAGATGGATGTCATACACTATAACGAAAAGATGCTTCCGATGCAAGACTTGGAAACCGTAGGCCTTGCATCAGGAGGGCAATTGCTGCTGAATGTAGCCGATTTAAAAGCCTTACTTTCAGGCCGCCGAACAGCATTGATGCAGCTGCAAAACCTGGAGGCGGAGAATATCAAAATCAAATCAATGGATGCAAAGGTTTCCCTAAAGCCGGACGCCAATGGAAAGATCAACCTGTTGATCCACCCGGTTTATAAAAAACCAGCCACGCCGTCCTTCCTGGATGATAATGAGGCGCAAAAACTTGAAAAGGGAGAAGTCGCGAATTATCTGAAAACCACCCTTGATGACCAGGGCAATAAAAAAGAGCTATTGGTGGAATATGATGCGGAAACGCGTGAGTTTATCATTTCGGATACCGAAAAGATCCTGGCACCAGATATGGTCAATCTCCAGTTTTTGACCTCAGCCCAAAAAGAAAATTACCGGAGAGGCAAAGAAGTAACCTTGCCGGATAAAACCACATTTGGGTTTTCGGCAACCGATACACATGGCATTAGGGCAAATAAATTAGCTTTGGTTGCCTCCATTCTGATAGATGGCGGGCTAACCTATGTAGTTTACAAGGGGCTGAATATGCTGTTCAACCAAAAACGGAATGAAGTGGAAGCGGCCAAGTTGAGTCCCGGCTACTACAACGCTGTTCAAGACGCGGCTGAGCAACAAAATGGTCATGTGCCAAATCAAATCAACCGTACTTACACCCGCAGTGGGTCACGCTGATGGATGCTTATTTAACAAAACTTGGCGTTCCTCCAAAAATCCAGCAATTTTTTGCTGTGGAGGAACCCATTTTTGATTTCGGCAATGAAAGGGAATATTTTAGCGAGAACGTGCATCGCGTACCAGCCAGCAATAATTTATGGATGGCGGGAGATCAGTTGGCAAGGCAGGTCGTCATTACGTTTTCCGCAATGGAGGCCATCGCTTTCCTTACACTTAATCAAACAACTTTTCAAAATTTCAACGATCTGCTTTTTATCGCAACTGGTACACGGTTAAGTAATGGGCAAATTAACTGGCTTCGAATTAACCTGAAAGGCCGTGAATTGACATTGGCATTTGGAAACGAGTTGATTGGTAGAATAACCGACATCAAGGTTGCCACAGCGATCAGGAATAAAGCCGTAAGACTAAGGTTTCAGGAAGGCAAAGTGATTGCCTGGCTGAAAGAAAAAAAAGTAACCTTTGAAGAAGATAAACTAAGCCTTTATGCATTTGAAACCGCGCTTGGAGTTCGCACAAAGATTCGAACCTGCAAACCGCTCGATCAACTAACTTTTTTAGATGAATTAAAATATGACAAATCAAGACGACATTATACTTAAGCCTTCGGTGCTTTTTGCATTTTTAAAAATATTGCCATTACTGACACTGGCGCTGATGTTTCTTTTTTTAGCCTGGAAACTGTCCCCATATTTCATCGTGTTTGGAATCGCTATGGCCGGATTTGCCTGGTACAGGCTACTGTTTATAAGAAATTGCGAATACCTCGTAGGCAAGGAGTATATCAGGATAAGCCGTGGTATATTTTTTAAGCGTATCGATCAGGTGGAAATGTACAGGGTAGAAGATTACATTATTACGCAATCTTTTCTCTTGCAAATGTTCCGGATAATGGAAATAACGCTTAAAAGTACTGATCCTGAAAATCCGGTGATATGGTTACGAGGAATCCCTTTATCTGACCTGATCGAAACGATCAGGGAGCGTGTACAGAAAGCAAGGAAAGAGAACAGAATTGTCGAACTAAATTAATTTAGGTGATGTCTCATTTTTTCAAAAATTGGAATTTTAACTTTACTTTAAAAGGTCCAATAATAATTGTCCACCGTATCAAAAAAGCAAAATAAATTTGATTTAAACTAACTTTCTTAGTAAATTTAATCGTCATTTTTAACACAATGGGAGCTATCGTACGAAATGTTTTATTGGCTTGTTTGATCTCTACTTTTGCATTTTTTGGTGCGTTGGGAGATGGCGCTACACATCATAAAGCAGACCGAAAATTAACGCCGCAGCAAATTGCCATAAAAGATGCTGAGCGAAGTAAAGAAAGTTTAACTTGTTTAGGTGTCGCAGGTTTAGCCTGGGTATTGTGCTTTTGGCGTTGCGGAGTGATCAATCGCCGGATCAACACTGAGCGTATATACCAGCAACGCTTTAATGAATACATGCGTAACTCTGCGTTTACCAGGCATTATTGATTAGACACCAAAGTGATTTAATTATTATTAATTTGCAAACTCAATATGCCGGCAATCTGCCGGTTAATTGTGATAAGGTTTAGGTTGAAAGGTCCCAGCGGCGAGCGCTCCGGGACTTTTCTGTTTTTTAACCTTTTTGTTTACGGCATATAGCTTCCAAGCTTATGGGCTTACTCTAAAATTAATCACAATTCTATACTCATTGAACTACATCCAGTTTGGTTCGAACGGGCAATTTTTGATTTCCGCCTTCTTCAGGTAAAGCCCCTAATATCGATTTGCCAGCCTCTATTTATCCTTGACCGGCGAATCGACAATAACCGGAAGAAATATAAAAAACGGACCGACAACTGGGACACCCGACCAGTAAAAAGAGGCAGATAGCTTGCCATTTATCCAATAGACTTATACTTCAATACCTTTTTTTTTATGAAAACCAGCTTATTAAATAAAGACTTGGCGCTTGATGAGCGGCAGTTTAACGAGGCAGTGACCAATGACTTTATTGGCACAAATTTTATGGACCGACTCGAATGGGCAATGCTGATGATACAGCAAAACTTTCAACAAATGCGGCTCGCGGAATACCTGCCTTCTGTAACACGCAACCACTTTGATAAAGCGTACCTGATTGCGGGTGGGGAAGACGCTTTGAACAATCAGGTAAAATTCTTCAGGCCTTTCACCGATCTGCAGGCGTCCCCGGACATATTCCCGGACCTCAATATTAAGGTCATGACATTCGAGGAAACAATCCAGCTAAATAAGATCAGGCAACTCGATATGCGAACCAAGCAAGCTTTAAGATCTAAGTTGCATTATGCCTATGAAATTTCTACTGCATTTTATAATAAAAAAACGGAGGCGTTTTATGGATTTAAAAGCGGTTACGAACTTAATAGAGGTTTTTTCGAGTTGGGTACTAAATTCGATCAAGTGGCTAAAGTTAACTTTGCAGAGCTGCCAAACCCGATCTCACTTCATCCAAATTATAGCGTGCCCAGAAATGCCATCACGATGTTGACAAAAGAACAGGTGGTTGATGTCATGCGACTGATCGCAATGTCATACCAAGTTGCAATGTCCATGTATTATGAATGGTCTATTTATATTAAGGAGTATGATAATATAGGCTTGATTGTTCCCGTCGAACCACAAATACTCTCAGAGCTGTACAAAACCTCATTGATGAAGTTTGAAAACAAGCGGCAAATGGTTCATTTTGTAAAGGAGCACTATCGCAGGAAGATCGCGTCACCAGGGGAAAATTATAGCATTTTTGTTAACCGATATCTGCGCGGGGAACATCGGTTCAACTACCGCGGATTTTATGCAGAAGTTATTCCGCCCAAATATGACCTGCTGCGCGCCAAAACAAAAAAGAAATTTGTTGACGGTTCAAAATAAGATTTACGTTTTGTCAGATAAAACCACGCCTAATTATCGCGTCGGGCAGTCGCCAATGACGCGTCCAAATTTATCAACTTATCATCATGACAATTGAAGTTATCACTAAAGACGACCTCGAGGCATTTCGTCGCGCGCTATTAAATGATATCCGCGCCTTGCTATCCAATGATAAACCTGAAACGAAGGAATGGCTAAGATGTGCCGATGTCCGAAAAATACTTAAAGTTTCGACAGGGACTGTCCAAAATCTAAGAATAACCGGAAAACTTAAGTCTCAAAAGGTAGGCGGTATTCATTTTTACAAATTATCCGACATTGAAAACATGGTCAGTGGAAAAAATAACAAATTACTATGACACCGAAAACTCCCATTATTTTATCCCTGTATAGCAAGATTGCTGCAGACGAACGAGTGAATGTTTGGCATATCAGTTTATATACATTTATACTGTTACTATGGCAAAAAAACGGTTACCAAAATCATTTAAATGTATCGCGACGACAGTTAATGGTCGGCGCTCATTTTCGAAGTAAAAGTACCTACCATAAATGTATAAGTCAGCTAAAAGACCTTGAATATATCGCGTACATGCCGACTTATGATTCTTACCAACGCAGTAGTATAGAAGTTCTTTACTAATATACATTTGGTTACTCATAGATTAAAGCCGGAAGTTCAAAATCTGCTTCCATTGTTTCTTTCTGGTCCAACTTGCTTTTCTCGAATAAATTCTCATCTAACAGGAGCATATCTTTGCTCACTTTATAGTCTTGCATCTTTGCATAATGTTGGGTCTGCTTAATATCTGCATGGCCTAACATTTTCGACACTGTCTCAATCGGAACACCGTTATTCAATGTAACCGTTGTCGCAAACGTATGTCTGGCTATGTGGAATGTCAATTCAGTTTTAATTCCACAGCATCCCGCAATCTCCTTTAGTAGGCTAGGCCAACAGCGCTTTGCCACCTTGCGGTGGTAAGTTTCTGCTAACCCGCCCCCGAACCGTACGTACATGTCTCCATGTATACGGCTCTCCATTGTCAACATAACTTTACTTGTCATAGCTTTTATGAATCTTTGCTATGTTCGCATAAAGCGTTTAATACTTGCTCTGGATCTCTCATACGTCTCACACGTTTTCCTTGGTTTGTATTAAGTTGACAACTGCTTCCCTTCGCCATGTACAGGGTGTTACCCTGCTCGGACTACTACGGAAGCTCCGTTTCCATATCGGGTATTCAGTATCTTCATACATAGCCCCTGTTTTCATGGGCATCCCGACTTAGGAAATCCCCGTTTAGTTTCGTAATGACTGTTAGCGCGACAGACTGTCGGATGCGACTTTCGTTCTTTTCTCCGCTTATTGCGGTTGTGCCGTAGCGGTGTTCTATGCTCTCAAAGGCTACCTAACGAATGAGAGAGCTACGGTGTGACAATACAACTGCCTTTCGTCACAGGGTCAACGCGCCCCACTGAACTATCGTTCAACCAGTATAGGCTTCATCCTTATGTCTGTCTTTCTCCCCAGCGCTGCACTCGCCTTTGGCAATTATAGCGGCCATGCTGTAACCGACATGCTACACTCCTCCTTGGGTTTCCCCTCCGGATAAGTCGGTCGGGAGTAGACTTAAAACCTAGTCTAGTCTCTTGCTAAAGAGACATTCATTACGCAACCTTTACGGGCGCACAATAAGTATTCATGCATTGATTGGTAAGTACCGGCAATGCCATACCTGTGTTCGAACATTTTGGGTTGTCACGATATTTGACAAGTATGTCCTGTGCTGGCAAAAGCAATGGAATTCTTGAGGGTGCGTTGGTTTTTTGTCTTCCAACAAAAAGCCAAAACTTCTTGTCTTGCCCATATCTGATGTCTGACCTTTTCAATTTTTGAACATCCACGTAGGCCAAACCGGTATAGCAAGAAAAAACGAAAATATCCCTCACTGCATCTAGTCTCTGGTTGTCGAAAACTTTCCTTTGTATTTTACTAAGTTCAGCTTCTGTTAAGGCTGTTCGTTCAACCACCTTTTTGGTCATTTTAAACCTAGCAAATGGATCAGTCGCCAACCATCCGTTTTTAACGCAAATCAGCACAATCTTTTTAAAATTCGCTAAGTATTTGACAGTTGAGTTATGATTGCACTTTCTTACTGTTTTTAACCAAAATGAATATTGAGAAATAAATTCGTAATCCAATTTTTTGATGTCCATATCTTCATCGGTACCGTACATCCATTTCATGAAGGCCTTAGTATGTCCAAGTGAGATTTCATAACGGCCAACGGTTCCTCGAGCGTAATCAATCCCTTCCAATGCCTTCATTTGTTCATTATGTTGCTTAAATATTTCCAAAATGTTTCTACGTTGGTCGTAATTGCCTGTGAGAATATCTTTTATCGCTTGAGCAGAAATGTCATTTCCAGATTCCATCAATCGCTTTTTTGCCTGGTAAACTTGCTGCTCCAGTTCATGAAGAATTCCGTTTAAGATTTTGACAGACTCCTTATTACCTATTGCCCGGCCTGTATTTGTATTCCAATTGGACGCCTCCCATTTTCTCTTTGTTGACAATTCTTTCGACTGGCCATCTACGGTAATCTTCAAATAGATGAATCTTTCATCTTTCCGATTTTGGGACTTTTTTAGAAAAAAAAGAAGTCCGAAACTTTTCTCTACCATAACACTAATTTAAAAGTTAAAGAAAAATACCAATTTGCGATTCGCCGCACAAGATGTCCGGGCCATGAACTGGTTGTATATCAGTATTTTGCAGTATTTTCATTGCGTGTTTTTTGATCTTCAAATCACGCAATGAATCACGCAATAGATTTATGCGTTTTTATGTGATTTTTAGTAGAGTGGAAAATAGAAAAAGCCCTTTAAGATACAATTAAAGGGCTTTTTGTGACTTTTGTTGACGTTATCAGCGAAGAGGAAATTTATTGAACACAAATTCAACCAAGGTCAAGAATTTTCAAATGTCTATAACCTTTAATCACTTGCCCATTCAAAATAATTCGGTAAATGAAAAACTACAGATCATCCTTAAAGCGGATTTCAATACTGCATTGATGATTTCTATAGTAGGTGGGGGAATAGGAAGTATATCTTTTAAAATAATTACTAAAATGAGCCTGGTCGGCAAATTTTGGAATGTTGGCTATTTCCTTTATGGAATAATCGGTAAAAGATAACAGATATTTGCAGTAGTAATATTCTTTTCGATTATCCATCTGTCAATTGCTTTACCGATTGAACTCTTTACGATATTATTCAGGTAATTCGAATGTAACTGTTGGGCGGCAGCATAGTCCCGGATACGAAAAATCTTTTTGACCTTTCCGTTTATCATATTTGAATGATGCTGATCAAGTTCGCTCTTAAACTTTATAACAATGATAGAAGAACGGATTTTATTTTTTGAAAGCACGGTTCGGGTTTTCCATACATTGGAAAATATAATGCCATAACCTAATTTATTGATTTAGAGATGTGTGTGTAAAATGTATAAAAAACAAAACATCGACATGTCGCTATTTAAAAATGTGATTTTTTATCTCGTTATGGCTGATTATCAATCAAGTACTTTATTGTAGTACAGAATTTCGATTTGTAAAACATTGCTCCCGCGGCATTGATTTGACCGCAGGAGCAGCAAGGTTTTATTTTTTTACGGTATATGAACTCGCGCCGACTCCGGCAAGCTTACCACCTTTGGTAACCAGATAAACATCTCGGATTGGCTTTCCTTCAAAGAAGCACTCCAGGATTTCACGTGTGCCTGCTGCATATCTTGCCTGACCTGGCAATGAGGATCCGGAAATATGCGGAGTCATGGCATTAAATGGCATCGATCTCCAGGGATGGTCTGCAGATGGCGGCTGTGGAAACCAAACATCCCCGGCATAACCAGCCAGCTGGCCACTTTCTAAAGCGCGGACTATCGCATCTCTATCACAAATTTTTGCTCTGGCCGTATTTACAATATAAGAGCCTTTCTTCATCTTTCCGATTAACGCGTCGTTAAACAAACCTTCTGTTTCCGGATGTAATGGGGCATGAATGCTCACAACATCGCAATTTACAGCCAATGACTCTACATTTTCATGATATGTAAGATCCAATTCCTTTTCTATTTCTTCCGGAAGGCGATGGCGTTCGCTGTAATGCAGCTTAACACCAAATGGCTTTAATCTTCTCAACACGCCGAGGCCAATTCTTCCCGCCGCAAGCACGCCAATATTCATCCCCTCGGCATCATAGGAACGTTCAACACAATCAGCTATATTCCAACCGCCATTCTTGGCGATTTCATGCGATGGAATAAAGTTTCTTACCAAAGCGAGAATACTCATCACCGTATGTTCCATCACACTGGTACTGTTAGACCAGGTAACTTCTGCAACCGTGATCTCATGTTCGATGGCAGATTCAAGATCAACATGGTCAGAGCCAATTCCGGCAGTGATTGCCAGCTTTAGATTTTTCGCTTTCGCAATACGTTCTTTAGTCAGATAAGCGGGCCAGAACGGCTGTGAAATTACAACATCTGCATCCGGAAGTTCTTTTTCAAATTCTGAATCCGGCCCGTCCTTATCCGTAGTTACGACAAAGGTATGTCCCAAACCTTCCAGGAATTTTCTTAAACCTAACTCCCCGGTTTTGCATCCCAAAAGCTCTCCCGGTATAAAATCAATAGCGTGGGGGTTAGGAACAGTCTGGCCGTCGGGATAATTTTTAATTGCTGGAATGTCCGCACGGGCATAAGTTTTCGGATAGCCGTTTATCGGATCAGGATAAAGTACACATAGAACTTTCATTTTTGTTAATTTTAATTGTTTATGATTATTTGAATTATTTAAAGGGTAAAGGGAGCGCCAACACCACATTGTGGCGCGTTTTGAACCGACAACCAGTTCGCTTCATTATCATTCAGGATGAGTTTAATAGAAACATTCCCCCGCAACCTGAAGGAATAATCATTATGCATTCGAGAGTTCTTCCGCTACTCTTGCCCTGTCGCTATAGCCTTTTAAACAGCGATATATCGCTATAAAAACATGACCAAAATCATATTAAGTAACTGAACTTCAATTATTTAATTAATGGCATTTGTCTTGAAATAGCATAAGGGCGAAGCAATCTTTATTGCGCTTACTAATCTGACACGGCATGAGGTAGGCATAGCTTTCTATTTCGCCACCACAGTGGTAAAAAATTAAAGCCGCAGTATAAAATGTTGAAACAGCTTGAATCAAAATTATCTTTTACTATTTGTCCCAAAATCGATGAAGCCCTTCCAGGAACAGACTTATCTTCCCGTTATGTTACTGTGAGGTCAGTTTTTCGCCTTAAGATTGATGACCTTAAAATTTCAATAAAGTGTTTAGTTGCGCTATTAATGCTGCTTTTTATAGCGCTGTCCGGCAATGCGCAGCAGAAAAACCGTCGGGATGTAATTTATCCGATTTCTCTTGACCAGGCTATCATGCTTTCAAAAAGCCAGAATAAAGATGTGCAGGCAGCCAAATTGGAAGAAACTGCGGTAAGGTCCGATCAAATTGCCACTAAAGTTCTTGCAATGCCTGATATTGAGCTACAGGGAAATTATCAGCGCTATACTAAACTTACTTTGTTTAATGATTTTCTTTATCACGCCAATTCGGTAAGTGTTTTCCCAAGCCCTAACGCAGGTATGGCGGGTGCTGTTACCACTTTTAACCTGTACGCCGGTGGCAGGCAAAAGACCGCGAATGCTGCGCAAAGTTACAAGGTTTTGCTCGCAGGCTTAAATGTTATGGATCGCGGTGGCGATGTCAGCTTACATGTTGCAACCGATTACCTTGAATTGGAAGCCTTAAATGATCAGCTACGATATATTAAAGAGCAGATTGTTAGAGCCGAAACCAGGGTTCGAAATATCAATTCTCTTTATGTAAACCAAAAGGTTACCCGTAGTGATGTACTTCGTGCACAGTTAAATTTATCGTCGGTTAATCTTGACCTTGAAAGAACGCAGAATGACATCAAAATTGCGAGTAAAAAGCTAGTCGTTCTTCTTGATCTTCCGGACAATTCTGTAATTAACCCGACTGACTCCGCCAACATGCAACGGGTCAGTCCAAAGAAAATTCATTCCTTATTTCCAGGAATTGCCGATGATTCTTACAGCGTAAGGAAAGCAGTTTTAGCAATTAAACTTCAAACGGAAGAGGTGAATGCAATCAAAAGCAACAACCGTCCTGCTATTACGTTAATCAGCACCTATTCTTTGAATTACCCGAATGCGTTGGTCTACCCACATGTAGACCAGGCCTATGCCTTGGGTTATGCAGGCCTGAATATCAGCTACAGCCTTTCGTCAATTTATAAAAATAAGCTCGCTCTCGCTGCTGCAAGGATACGGAGCGAAGAACTACTCTTACAAAAGCAATCGGCAAGCGATAGTTTCAACCAGGAGTTCAGCAGTCTCTTAATAAAATATCAGGAGGCTCTTGATCGCATAAAAGTTAATGAACAATCTATCGAACAAGCACGAGTGAATTATAGGATCGTCAACACAAAGTACCTGAATCAGCTCGCATTACTGACGGATCTGCTCGACGCGGATAATCTTCTTCAGGAAGTCCGCTATAACCTTGTTGAGGCGCAAACTAATGCGCAGCTATTTTATTTCAGACTTCTTTACCTATCCGGCAAGCTATAATTGAATACATGGAAACGAAAAATAAACACCACCGAAAACAACATCCAGGCAATATTGCCCTCGCTATTGCGGCTGCCGTTATTTTGCTTACTGTCTTATTTTATTTGATTAACTATCTCGTAGGCAAAAATTATTACATAGAAACCAACGATGCTCAGGTAGAATCTTTCATAAATCCTGTTTCAGCCCGGATCAGCGGCTATATTAAGCAGGTAAACTTCGATGAACACCAGCCCGTAGTTAAGGGCGACACATTAGTTCTGATCGATGATCGCGAATACAAAGAAAAGTTTGCCGAAGCTCAGGCCGATGTCGATGATGCAAAAGCCAGAATAGAAGTGCTTGCTGCTAGCATCCGATCCGCCGAATCAGGAACTGAGGTGAACAAAAATGATATTGAAGCTGCTAAGGCGCGACTTTACGAACAAACAAGAGATTTTGCCAGGTATAAAAACCTTGTTAAAGATGAAGCGGCTACAGGTTCAGACCTTGACCTGGCGCAATCGAAATATAACGTTTCATTAAGCGAATTTAATGCGTCCAAAAACATGCTTAAAACTAATTACGCGAAGATTAACGAGCTTAAAACCCAGCAAAAATTACTAACGGCAAACCTCGAACAAAAAAGGGCGGTTCTCGAGTTGGCCAAAATTAATCTCGTCTACACCGTCATACGTGCTCCTTACACAGGCATATTGGGACGAAAAGCAATCCTTGAAGGTCAACAGGTACAGGTCGGTCAGCCGCTGGTTTCTATTGTTAATGAAAAATATAAATGGGTAACCGCAAACTTTAAGGAAACCCAGGTTGATGGTATGTATCCGGGTCAGCCAGTGGACATAGAGGTGGATGCGATCACTAATAAAGTTTTTCATGGGCAAATAGAAGCTATTGCAGCATCCACAGGTGCAAAATTTTCCCTCTTGCCACCGGATAACGCTACCGGGAATTTTGTGAAGATCATCCAGCGGATTCCCGTGAAAATAAAGTTTACCAGTACGGATATACAGGGTATAAAAGCAGGTATGAACGTATTTGTAAAGGTCAAAAAGAAATCTAAATGAGAAACCCTGTTTATTTTAAAGATTGGATCGCCAACTGGGGATTAGGCATTCGGATACTGCTCTTTTTGATCCTGCTATCTGCGATCATGCAATTCGGCAGCTTCACCTTAAGCCAGAATTATATCATGGCTTATCTTGGTGCTCAACCCGAAGATATTTCTTTCGCTATTCAGATCACCTATGTTGGGATTCTTATAAACGTACCACTAGCGTTTCGCTTTTTACGGTATTTCGAAATGCGAAACTACCTCCTTACCAATATGATCCTGGGCATAATTCTTAACGTCTGTTGTTTGCATACCAGCGACATTTATATATTTTTCATATTACGCTTCTTTCAGGGAATTTGCATTAATGCAGTTTGTATAGGTGCGCTAATTATGATTACGGGTGTGCTTAATCCTGCAATCAGACAAGTTTTGGGCCCATCGGTATTTTTTGGTACGGTGTTTAGCAGCACCGTTTTCATCGGCATTATTGCCGCCAATGCAACCGTCAACTCACAGATCATCAATATTTACATATACACGATAATTTTCCAGGGCGTTGTTCTTGCCTTGATCCTTTGTTCGCTTCGTGCTAAGACAAGATTTAGAAAATACCCGCCTTTTCGTATTGACTGGCCGGGACTCTTGTTTTACGCGGTTGGCGGCATTTGCCTAGCATACACGCTGCTTTATGGAACAAAATATTACTGGTTTTCTGATCCTCGGATCGTCATTTCGTCCGCCCTTGTTATCCTTTCTAGCCTCATGTTCTTTGGTCGCCAGTTGTTAGCCACCCGTCCTTTGATTGACGTAACTGTTTTCAAATACAAGAACTTTATTGCCGGTCTGTTGGTATTAGGTTTGTACTACGGTATGAAAGAGAGTATAAATATTCTTTATGGCTATACTGCCTTCGTACTGAAATGGAGCCCGACTCAAACGATTAATCTTGGCCTTTGTAATATCCTTAGTCTGATCTTTTTTATGATAATAACGGCTCGGCTATTAATTAACCACAAAAAAGGAATTATTCCATTTTTACTTGTTGGGTTTTCAATGTTGCTGGCTTATCATTTTTGGGTTTATTATAACTTAACACCCGACCTCTCTTTCAGCGATCTGGTGGTACCGGTTATCTTTCAGGGGGCCGCATCAGGAATACTTTTTGTTCCCATCACTGTGTTTGTAATTACTTCTGTACCCAAATCGACAGGCGTAGCTCCGCTTTTCTTAGCAGCCAATACCAGATTTATTTCGTTGTTGAATGCCAATGCCGGATTTTATAACCTCCAGATTTATTTCAACCAGATTTACCGCGAAAGCTTAATCAATCATCTTTCTCCGGAAGATCTCAATGCCATGGACTTTTTATCCCGATTAACAAAAAGCTTTCTGACCAATGGCTTACCGGAAGTTTCTGCGCAACAGGCTGCAAATTCCTCCTTACAGTCTGTTTTGGAAACTCAAAGTCAATTATTGGCAGACAGGGCGATCTTCAGCGTGATTTCTTTAGCTATAATCGGCATTTTATTAACAATCCTTATGTTTAAAGTCCTATCAGGGATCGTTACTGCTTTGAGGAAAAATCAGACCTGACGAAAAAGATTTCTCGTTACGACATACTCCGCCGGATAATTACTATTCGTAATTATCTGGCTTGCGGTATTTGCTAAAAACAGCTTTAATAGGACAATACGAGGTAAATGCAGTAACTTCTAAGTAAAACGCCACCGGAACAATTACCGCTACCGTATGCGTGTGATAAGTCCAGTCAATCCCCGACAGCATCGGTAAAAGTATCACGCACGCCGCCCGAATAGCTATTTCTTTACCGGTAAGGTTTTCAGCTGTTTCCGGTATTGGAAACTTTTCTTCTTTTGCCGGTTCCATTTCTTCTTCCGGTAATTTTCCGCTAAGTTCGCTCACTGCCTGAACGGATACTGGCTTAAAGGTTCCCTTCCTTTTCATCTTTTTATTGTCCTCAGGGAAAGCGGGTAATTCTAATGTTTCCATAGTAATTATTGGTTTCAAAGATTATGTTGGAATTAGTTGCTAATACTCATAGCCTGCAAGTGATGCATAAAGGAATTTATCCATCACTCAAATTGCCGGGAAATCACGCTCATAACGCCGTTGAAAGAGGCGCAATCTTGATTTGCGCCATACCTGCGTTTCGATTTTAAATTCAATCATCTTCAGTATAGGAAATTACCTATAGACGTTGATTTTTACGGATGCTTCTGTAGTGAACATATGGCATGGAGCCGATTGTTTCGCATACTATCCTATTTGGATTTCGCGGCAGATCTAGCCGGGACTGCACCCGTCCGATTTTTGGCCTCATCGGGAACCGTACCGTGATAAACACGGCCATTCATAATGATATATGAAAAGACCATGCCATTGAATTAATATATTGTTATTCAGTTATTTAAACGAGTTTTATGGGGCTGGTTTTAATCGGTATATCGCTATTTAAATGCCTGTAACGATATAGCACCTGGCGCAATAAATCACCAAGAGTATTGAAATTAAAGAATTCTTTAGATGGGGCCTCTCCGTTTTAAAATCACTCATTAGATACGTGATCCATCGGTTGCTTCTGAAGAAATTGCTTCCTTATAGTTCTTGTGGATGATGTAGAAATATCCGGTGAATAAAAGGCGAAAGTCGTTGAAAACTGATACCGCAATGGCGAAATATCGACCTTGCCCAGGATAGGGTTAAGAGATATCAAAGGCAGGCAATCCTGGTGTCGTCCAGATTGCCTGCCATGTGAAATTAGTTCTTTGCAGGTGCTGCTTCCGCCCACTCTTTTCTTGTGGTTGGATGCGCATCGCCAATTCCTTCAATAATTTCTTTTTGCTTCCTTAAGGTCGTTTCTAAACCTTTTGGACCTTCCCATGGACGGCCTCCTATGTGCCATCCATCCGGATGTAGTTCTTCAATTAATACCCATACGGTTTCGCGAAAAGCCTCAGAGCCTTCGAACTTAACCATTACATCAGTCAACGCTGCTGCCAGGGCATGTTTTTCTTCAGGTGTAAAGACACCTTCTACTAGTTTTACATTTACAAACGGCATAAATTTTAAGTTTTGATTTAAACAATATTTTAGGGTTATTGGCGCCAAACCCGTTGGCACTTATGTAACAACCGTGCCATTTGAATAAGTCATTGTATTTCAGGATATTGACTTAGAAAACTCATTGGTAGATTCATTCTTATTTCGCTATTTGAAACCTGCTAACGATATGAAAATGACGAATCGGGCCTATTCATTTTTTACTTACACTACTAATTAGCGATATGCTCTTTCCTGATATTTAACCGCTTCATTTTTGAATTAAGCGTGCTGGCAGGTACACCAAGTAAATCTGCCGCTCCGGTCTTTCCATTGATTTTTCCATTACAGAATTTTAAAGCACCCATTATATGCATGCGTTCGTTTTCATCGATGGTATAAGGAATAAAGTCGCTTTCAATAATTTTGGCCACAGACTCTGCTGATCTTTGCACCGCAATTTCCTTTAATATTTCTCCATTGGTTAACAATACACTTCTTTCTATCGTGTGTTCCAACTCCCGGATATTACCAGGCCAGTCGTATTTTTTTAATTCGTAGAGGGCTTTATTTCCAAGTCCAGTGATTTTCTTGTTGTTTTTCAAAGAATACCGGTTGATGAAATGCAAGGCAAGTAGCGGGATATCATCTCTCCGTGCTCTTAATGGCGGTAATTCTATGGGAAAAATATTAAGCCGATAATAAAGATCCCGGCGGAAACGCCCATCCTCGACTTCTTTTTGAAGATCCCTGTTGGTTGCCGCAACAATCCTGACATCCACTTTGATCGTATTCTTTCCACCCACCCGTTCGATCTCTTTCTCCTGTAAGGCACGCAACAGTTTAACCTGCAATTCAAGTGGCATTTCTCCGATTTCATCTAGAAACAGTGTCCCGTGATTTGCCAGTTCGAATTTTCCAAGTCGCCTTTCCGTAGCTCCGGTAAATGCACCCTTCTCATGACCAAATAGTTCACTTTCTATCAGATTCGCAGGTAGCGCGGCACAATTGATCTTAATCATTTGCCTGGATGACCGAGGGGATTGATCATGAATTGCACGGGCGACGAGTTCCTTTCCTGTTCCTGTCTCGCCTAATATTAAAACAGTACTATCGCTTTTGACAACACGCTTAAGTAATCCGAAAACCTTTTGCATGCCATCGCTATTGCCGACGATTTCCGAACTTGGTTCTTGAGCCGCTAATTCTTCAGTCAAGAATACTTTATCGTTTTCAATCTGCACCTTATACTGAGCAATTTCACTTCGCTGCAACTCTATGATTTCATTGGAGATCAGACAGGATACAATGCTGCCGACTTGCAGGAAAATACCATTAGCAATGACTCCCTGTGCATCTGCAAACTGGCTGTCTTTATGCCAGAATAACATAACACCTACAGGATCGTTGCCCGGTCTTAAGAAATATCCCGTTATACCATTGAATCCATTTCGCTTGGTAAAACCAACAAGTTCCGGCCATTCCAATTCATCCTTAGCGTTATTAAGGTCGAAGGAAACAAGACCTGAATTTTGCAAAATGACCGGAAAGATACTCTTATTGATCGGACACGAATTCGTAAATGGAAAATCCTGATGTTCCTGCACGCCCGGGTCGAAATGACTCACATAAGGGCTTAATGTAGTCTTGTCAGCGTCTATTCTGAAAATCACAAAACCGGCGATCTCGAAAAGCTCACGAAGTTGTTCGGCTAATATCCTTGCCAATACATGTTTATCGTTTACTTCCGCCAAATGGCTGGCAAAGGCTATGAGCCTTGACTTTTCGAAATCACGGATATACGCATGATCATTCGCAATAATATTGATTTGCGCGGCGGCAATCTGGTTGGCCATCCCTTTAACGAAATCAAGTCTCGATTTTTCTACCCCGTTTTTACCCTTATAAAGCAAAAACCACAACCTTGTTGCTCCCTTTCCAACCGAAAGCTTTGCAATGACAACGTGCGTGATGCCTGATTCGTAATTCACCAGAAGGTAAGGCGGCAGGACTTGCGTGCGTTTCAGTTCGTCCAGCTCTATTAATACCGGCTCGTCCGCCTCGTAAGCCACATCAAGCACACCATCGGTAAGTGAATGCCTCATGTTTAAGATCGTGCCGAAATCAGGATGTGAGCGCGCATATGAATCCGGATCAACAAGCATGATCTTTGACGACTGGTTAACAACGTCAACATCCGCAATACAGGTATGTGTAAACTGTAAGAGGGGTTTTATATGATGATTGATAGCGCCAAGAAGCTCTACGTCACTTTTTACGGCTGAAATACTTATCGCTAATGCCAGCAACAAATCACGCTCATCTTCTCGTTTTTTAATTTCTTCTCCTGCCAGTATATTGCTAACCGCAAAGGAAAGCTGATAGCCAATTGACCTAACCAACCGGATTATATCGTTTTTGCAAGAATTTTTCCTGGCGAAATGAATAGCCAGAATCGCATTGCGGCCATCATCCAAAAGAATATTGACAATAATCTTCTCCCTGATACCACGGATCACTTCTTTTCTTAACACTTCGGACGCATCCATTTTTAAAGCAAGCTCGTCCATCCCCTGCGTAACCCATGCTTCACCATGCTGTTTAGCGTAGGCGAGGCTGATGCAACATCGATCTATCGCACTGTCTAATTTCGATCCGAATCCGGTAGTTAAAAATTGACTTTCATTTCCCTTGTTACCTGTCAGAACAATAAACAATTCTTCGAACTCCAATAGGTCGGGCAGGTTATTATGAATAGCAAGTTCCAGGTCTTCTTTTTTATGGACATTGCTAAGGTCAAAATTGAGTTGCAGCAGCTTTTCGGCTTCCAACTCTCGGGCCTGAATCAATTCATTTGCCCGTATATTATCTACAGCAATTGAAAAGGACGTGGATATGGTCTTCATCAGCTCCAGTTGCTTGCCGGACAGACCATGTTCCTCAACATGGGTTGCAATCCAAAATCCGATGGTTTTAGCACGAATCTGAAGGGAACAAATAGATACCTTCCGAACACCGCAATCAAACTTGAACTGCAGGTATTCCGGCAGTTTGCCCTTATGCTGTAATTCGAAGAGATCAAACACCAAAGGGTCCCGCGATAATAAAACCTTATTGTAAACGCCGTCCAATATCGGATAACTTCCATTCATTACCAGCTGAAAATTCGGATGGTTTCGCGCCCGCGGATCGGAATCGCGTAGAAAAGCGCTTACCGTAGTGTCATCCTCATTAATAAGTATTACCTGGCTGTAATTAAAGTTCAGCAGTTTAGCCAGCTTAAGATTAATAATATCCAATAAGTCTTTCTTGTTCCGCGCGGAGGAAAAATCGAGATTCAAAGACCTGATGATATCCTTTTCCTGATCTACTTGCTGCAACCTTTCGTTAGTTAAGATCTGGGTGATAGTTTGGGTGAGCGCGTTTGCGACAACCACCATAGCACCTTCGTTAGCCTGCCTGAAAGCGTTTTCATCTGGAAAAAATATCACCCATTTACATTCTGCATCAATTCCGCCATATAAATTGTAGATAATGGCGTTATTCGTTTTATCTTCCTCCATTGCTAAAGAAGGGTGTGCAGATGCAGTTTGATCAAACTGTTCGAATCTCACAGATTTTTTGATACCCCTTCCTTCGTGTGCGTGACGAGGCGGCCATTTTTTGACCACAAAAGCGCTGACAAAGCTATTACCGGATGCCAGGTCCTGCTCCTGTGTCAGGAAGTTCGTAATGTTATTGGTTTCATTCTCCAAAATGAGAATTGTAGAATAAGAGTATGTGAGCATGGCCTGGAGACTCCTGTCAAACAGCTCCATTAATTGCTTGCGGCTTTTGATAAAGGCCAGTTCACGGGAGAAATCAAGTAATTCAGGCGACAATCTGGTTGTAACACAATCTTCCGGAAGACTTTCCAATAAAAGGGCTAGTTCAGATCTTACCTCATCTAGCCGTGACACAGATGACAGCATGCCCTCATTAAAATATAAGCATAAAACGCCCGTCAGCTGATTTTTTAGAGCAATCGGTATATATATATAATGGGCATACGACATGGATCGCAGGTGACTTTCGGCGGGAAACACCCTACTGGCCTGTAACTTGTCGATCTGCCGTATTTCGATATTAATATTCAATGACTCAACCTCGGATTTGTGCTTTGTGGCAATAGTATGGTTGATGTCCTGAAGCGAAGAAAAAGTATAACAATTTCTGAAGGTGCCACCTTGCAGCGGACAAATCAGTAATTGTAAAAAATCTGCTTGGAGGCGGTCCAGGTAGGGGTGGATAGCAATGGACAGCAGGTCCTGTTTATCAACTCCATATACCCAGTTTTTATAAATGTGATTCATAGAATTAATTGATGGAGCGTTAAAAGAAATACGTTATGACTTCGCTTTACTGCGAGAGGACGCATCAGGCAAAGACAATGATTGTACCATTATTAACTAATTGATAGATAGGTAAATGGAAAATGATTTTCTGAAACAACCATGAAATATCATGATTTCAACAAGTGAAAACGCTAATAAGGATGAAGAGCGTTTATAAATGTTCAAAACAGACCGACTGGATTTGTGAATTTTAATTGTAATAATATGTGTTTTCAGCTTTGGGAAGCCTGTATTTTAGCAATCAATCTGTTGAATTAGTTATATTTGTATATGCACAAAGAAAGCTTATACCAGCCGTTTGAAATAGTTTATAAAAAGCTTGAAGTATGTCCTAAGTCAGCGCACAAGCATAACTTTTTTGAGCTCGTATACATTTTAAGTGGTAATGGAATACAGTGCATCAACGAAAATAATTTTGACTATACCGCCGGGCATATGTTTCTGATCACGCCCGAAGATTGCCATTCCTTTAATATCACGCAACCGACTGAATTCGTTTTTATACGCTTTAACGACATATACGTTAAATCCCAAAAGAATGTGGAAGCAAGGGACATGGAGTGGATTAAGAAGCTGGAATATATATTACATAATGCTACCCATCAGCCAGGGTGTATCCTTTGCAATGCTCCGGATAAGATACTGGTTAAGGCAATGATCGATTCCATACTCGGTGAGCTGGTTAATGAGCAGCTGTATTCGCATGAAATTATCGCCCAGATTGTAAATACCATTATCGCCGTAGTTGCACGCAACATAGGCATGATTATGCCAACCAAAGTTTGTGAAAGTACCGGAAATACGATGGTCAATATTCTTAATTATATCCAGGAAAATATTTATAACACCAATAAACTGCGCTTGGATGTTATTGCTGATCACTTTGGATTTGCAGATGGTTATTTAGGGAGATACTTCAAAAAGCATACTGGGGAAACTATACAGCAATATATCATTAATTATAAGCTTAAACTGGTCGAAACCCGTTTACAGCATAGCGACATGCGCATCAATGAAATTGTAAATGAACTTGGATTTACGGACGAAAGCCATTTAAACAGGCTTTTTAAAAAGTATAAGGGGTTAAATCCAACCGCCTACAGGAAACAGCAACAGCCATTGACTATTCAAATGGCTGGCTGATCTCATCAAGTATTATTATAACTACAGCAGGGACACCACCGCCCGGCCTTCCATTTCACCGTGCAGTATCTTGCCTATCGCGTCAGGCAGTTCTTCGAGCGAAATTTCATGGGCTAAGCTATCTATATTGTCCGGACGCCATTCTGTTCCAAGTTTTTCCCAAACGGGCAAACGATATTCCATTGGCAGTTCCACGGAATCAATACCAATCAACTTGACACCCCTCAATATAAACGGGAAGACAGTTAACGGGAGATCTCCGCCATTAACCATTCCGCAGGTAGTCACTGTACCACCATATTTAAGCGATTTGATTATGGTGGCCAACACCCGTCCACCCACTGTATCGACTGCGGCAGAAAAACGTGGCGTCAAAAGAATTTTTGCTCCTGCATCTTCTACCTCATTTCTTGGGATTATCGACGCCGCACCGATCTTTCGTAAAAACGCCTGTGCCGACTCCTTGGAACTTACGGCTATAGCTTCATAACCTAGTTTGGAAAGGATAGCTATCGTAACAGATCCTACGCCACCGGTAGCTCCTGTTACAGCTATTGGCCCGGCGTCAGGCCGGATATTTTCATGAATCAACGCCGCTACAGAAAGCCCCGCGGTAAAACCTGCGGTTCCATAGATCATTGAATGCTTTAATGTCAATCCCTGGGGTAACTTTACAACCCATTTTGCAGGTACACGGATATATTCTCCAAAACCGCCGCTGGTATTCATACCAAGATCAAAACCGGTTACCACTACCTGGTCACCAGCTTTCCATTCTTCTGTAGTAGATGACGCCACGATACCTGCTGCATCGATGCCAGGAATGTGCGGATAATTGTGTGTTACCGCCTTATTACCTGTTGATGATAAGCCGTCTTTATAGTTCAGTGAACTATAATGTACCCGGATCAACACTTCCCCGTCAGGAAGATCACTGATGTATCTTTCGGTAATCTCGTGCTGAAATCCGCCATACGGCTTTTGGCTTACAAGAAATGCCTTGAATTTCTTACTATCTGTATTCATATTTTAGCTTAAAATAGTTAATGGTTTTCGTGAATTATCAATAGCGACAAACGTGAAAGTACCACAAATTGCCTTTTCTCTTTTGAATTCATACATTTCTTCCACGACGATTTCAACCTGAACCTTTAAACTCGTATTGCCGACCTGAATTACTTTACCGATTAGTTCAATGATAGTCCCTGCTGCTATAGGTCGCTTAAACTCAATTTTATCAACGGCCACAGTCACCATTTTTTTCCTCGAAAAACGGGTTGCCGTTATAAAAGCCACCTCGTCCATAAGGTTCATAGCCGTTCCTCCGAAAAGGGTATCATAATGGTTTACTGTATTGGGAAAGACTGCTTTAAACAGGTGTGTTTCTGCATTATCGATCCTTTCTGCAATTTTAGTTTTCATAACGATCAATAAATGGTCACCACGATCTTACCAAAGATTTTCCCTCCCGACATTAGCTCGTGGATGTGAATGATATCCGTCATTTTAAACCTGTGGGCAATATTGGGTTTTAGCACCCCTAAACGCAAAAGATCCGCAATGGCAGCCATATCTTCACCGCTGGAATGCACAAACAAGAATTGGGCGTCGATACCCCGCTCTTCAGCAACCGATTTCCATTCGTCGCCAATGCCGCTTGGAATCGTAATCAGTCGGCCTTTAGGACTCAGTATATTAAACGCCTTCAGGATATTTTTCCCGCCTAAAGTATCCAATACAAAATCGATATTGTCGGTTGCATGCTCGAAGTCTGTTGTCTGAAAATCGATCAGTTCGTCCAGGCCATTCTCCTTTAAGAATGCTTCTTCCTTTCCCATAGCGGTGCCGATGACATATGCACCCAGGCTCTTAGCTATTCTTAGCGCAAAGAAACCAACACCGCCGGCTACGCCCTGAATAAGAACCCTTTCACCTTCTTTGATGTCGGCTTTATGGATAGCCTGATAAGCCATTAGCGCAGAAAGGGTTGTCGCGACCGCAGTTTCATCATCCACATTATCTGGTTTCAACGCCATCTGGGATGCAGGGGCGGCAACATATTCAGCATACGTCTTGCCATGTCCCGGAAAATTGACCAGACCAAAAACGTGGTCACCTATTTTAAAGTCAGTTACATCGTTTCCGACCGCATCTATTACACCCGAAGCGTCCCAACCGAGGATGATCGGATCATCGTTTTTGATATTATTGAATTGCCCTTTGCCCTGTAGTGTTTTGTTATCTACGGGATTGATGTCAATTGCATGGACTTTAATTAAGATTTCGTCGTCTTTAATTTGAGGTATTGGTAGCTCCGCAGTTTGCAGGCCGCCAATTTTATCGCCCTCATGTGTTAAAATGATCGCTTTCATAATGCAGTTTTTGATATTAATTGTCTGGTTTCAGGGGTATTATGTACATTTCTTTATATCCTGTTAAATCAGACCAACGGCTTTTTTGTGTTTTTATGCACAGTCAAATCCGGTCTTTACTACGTGCAATTATTGAACCCTGCAAATTGATGTGGGTATATCACTTGCAGGGTTAATATCACTTAATTGCTCGCCTGCTTCACATCCTGGCAACATCGGACAAAAAGCTTTCGACCAGTGCAGCAAGGTATATGAAGACTTGTATTTTTTAGCATTTGGATGATGCCTTTTGTTTACCATTACAATAGTTTAATTGTAATGGTTCATTTATCAGGATAAGGTCATGGATTTAAATATAATGGGATTTATACTTTTAGATAAACCAAAATTGATGCTTTGGCGAGCGTTGCCGGCCCCATGTTAAAACCCACCAGCTGGGGATTGGCTTTATCATCAAGGGGCAGGGTAGTATTCAAGGCGTGGACGGTTATAGCGTAAGGGTGAAAACCGCTTCCGGGAATTGGTACCGGACCACCGTACCCGGGCTTGCCAAAATCTGTTAAACCTGAAACTGCTCCCGCTGGTTTCAATTCCGGTGCGGTACTGCCGGCACCGCTTTTTAGTTCGGTAACGTTCGCAGGGATATTGAACATTACCCAGTGCCACCAGCCGCTACCGGTAGGCGCGGCAGGGTCATACATTGTGATCGCAAAGCTTTTTGTTCCTTCGGGGGCATTTTCCCAGGAAAGTTGAGGTGAAACGTTCTCGCCGCCCGCACCCCAATCATTAAAAAAAAATCTGGGGGTCATTTGACCGCCAAGTTCGTTACTGCTTAATGTGAAAGTTTCCATAATATTTGATTGAAAATTATTTTAAATGTGATCGGAGCATCCAGGCCATTTTTTCATGGGTTTCCATCAGCCCGGTCAGATAATCACTGGTGCCAAGGTCATGGAACTTATCCACCAATGGCGTGATCAGTCCTCTGAGATAAACGATGATACTCTCATGGTCGCCCAAAAGCTCTTTGATAAATCCGGCACTGTCATTTTTCTCGCGGAGCTGCTCGGTAAGGTGGGTCAGTTCCAGGAAACTTTTTAACGTTGCAGGAGCATAATGCCCAAGGGAACGGAGCCGCTCTGCGACACTATCCATGATATCATCAAGCTCGTTATATTGCGCTTCAAAATATAAATGCATGGTGTGAAAATCAGGGCCTTCCACATTCCAATGTGCATTCCGGGTCTTCGTATAAAGCACAAACTCATCAGCCAGCAGGCTGTTTAGTGCTTTAGACACTTCGAGCAAATCATGCTCGTTAATTCCGATATTGGGTTTCATGATATTGTTTGATAGAGATTGCTAAAAATGGTTTTTGCTTACTTCGTAGTCTGTTGTTATTTCTCGGATTTGAAACTAAAACAGGTGCTTTTTGAGCTCAGCAGCCGCGTGAAGAAATAAGGATTTGGTCTGTGGAAGATTTGACAAGGGATTCAATAAGCCAAAATCGTGAATCATACCGTTGTAGCGAATAGTGGTTACATTGACACCTGCTTCGTCCAGTTTTCTTCCATAGGCCTCACCCTCATCGCGAAGAATATCTGCGTCAGCTACTTGGATCAATGCAGGCGGAAGACCCTTAAGTTGCTCCAGCGACGCACGCAACGGCGACAAATAGATATTTGCCCGGTCTTCCGGAAGAGTGGTGTAGTTATCAAACATCCATTTCATCAGGGATGTCGTCAGAAACCTGTCCTTTCCGAAACGTTCATAAGAGTAAGTGTCAAAAGCCACATTAGTTACCGGCCACATCATTAATTGAAATTTGATAGCAGGACCGCCCTCGATCTTTGATTTCAGTGCCGTAACGGCCGTCATATTACCGCCCACACTATTTCCGACAATAGCAAGCCTAGTTCCGTCGACGCCAATTTTTTGGCCATTTTCAGCAACCCATTTTGTAGCCGCGTAAATTTCATTGACCGCTTGCGGAAACTGGGCTTCCGGCGAAGGAGTATAATTGACAAAAACACCGGCAGCGCCCGACAATACCACCAGGTCCCGAACCATTCGCTTGTGAGTGGGATAGTCGCCCAAAACCCAGCCGCCGCCGTGAAGAAATATGAATACAGGCAGCGTGCCACTAGCTCCCTCCGGTTTTACGATATTTAATTTAACACTATATCCGTCGTTGGTAATTGTTGTTTCGGATTCTTCAATACCCGAATAATCTACCTCGACCGATTTTTGCGCACCGATCAGTACTTGCCTTGCGTCTATTGGTGACAAGCTTTCCACAGCGGTGCCGCCGCTATTAAGAATAGCAAGGAAAGCTTTAGTTTCTTTTGATAGTTCAGGATCGTTGGCTACCGCCGGAATGATGATTTGATTTGTTGTTTCCATAAAATTGTAATAGATGTTGTTGGTTATTCAATTAACTTTTGAAGGGTTTTGCATTGATTTTAATTTTATAAATAAAAAGCGGTGGTTGAACTATGGAGTGCCCTTTTTGAAATGCCCCAAGCCTGTTGAGCTGTCCGACAGGTATCCATAGATAGCCATCATGGTCTATCCAAAGGGCATCACCCCAGAGAAGCCTGCTATCTTTAATGACCAGCTCGCTTTTACCGTCTGGCGATATCTTGATGATAGACGAATGGTTAACGTCCGAAACATAGAGATTACCCTCAGCATCGATACATGTTCCTCCGGTACTGGGGGTGTCAAACCATTTGGAAACGTGGGATTCCAGTTCTGCGTCATTCAATGACGAGTCGTTCAAAAACTCCAATTCAACCCTGTATAGCGGCCCCGATGCAGGCTGGAAGTAAAGATATTTGCCGTCCGGTGAAACCTCAAGCTGATCGGCGTGGATGAGCACCAGTTGCCCGTCGCCTATCCTCATAATCTTGCCTTCCGCCTTTATGGGAATCTGATCTGTCGTGCTGCTCCTGTTTTCAAGCACCCTGCGCCCTTTTCCGGTTTTTAGATCCATGATTACAAGGGCGGCTGACCCCGCGTCCGTGAGGTAAATCGTCTGATTATAAATCCTGAGGTCGTCAATAAAACTGTCGCCTTTCATTACAGGGTCAAGCGAGATCGTCCTGACTACTTGATTTGTAGTCAGGTCGATACTCACGAGCTTGGCCGCACCCGGTATTGCCTTTTCACCCATTTTGGGAGTGCCAGTGTCGACAATCCAAAGATTGCCGTCGGGCCCGATCCGGATCGAATTGGTCCGTACAAAATGACCGTCGGGCGGAATCCCGGGTTTCCAATTATTCCATGTGGTATTAGGAAAAGGTATCGCCTGGCCATTAATTAGTTCGGCAATCCGAATTCCACTTTCACCTTCTATTCTCGGATAACAAACAAATATCCGCCCCTTGTCACTTACCGTCACGCCATTCCAAACTTCGTTCGAGCTGGCAACCTGGATTAATTGCGCTGAGCTTACAGACATAAAATTCATGAGGATTAGAGTTATATAAAATACCCTTTTCATTATCCTTTACTTTATTTTTATCCGGTATACCCGGTAAGGATATTTGGTGATATTTTTGTTGTCATTGAACCAGGGCATCTGTTGTATCTGTGAACAGGAAACATACAAATACCCGTCCTTGCTGATGCTATAGCTGTCCGGCCAGCTTAATTTCTCTTTATCTTCAATCAGCGTGGTCATTTTCTTGTCCGGGGTAATTTTGACTATTCTGGAATTTTCCAGGTCGCCCATATACAGGTTGCCATCACTGTCGAATTCCATGCCGTCCGTAGTTACAAACCTGCCTACATCTTCCACTTTTGCTGCAATTTGTCCAGGCGTACTGCTGAAGTTTTGCAAAAGGGATGTAGGAACCCGGTATAGGCGATTGTCGGTAAGTGGTTTATAATAAAGCCATTGCTTGTCAGGAGTTAGCGCGATACCATCCGAATTGATTTTTACCGGCCCCTGCGCATTAGCCATTTCCTTGCCGTTCATTTTAAAATGATAGCTGGGGTCGGACAATGTTGATGGATGGCCGTGAAGCACAAATCTTGAAGCACCGGTCTTCAAATTCAGGACAACAATGCCACCATTGCTGGAACTAGACATGTAACCGAAGCCATTTTTTAAATCCAGCCTGATATCATTGATGTAGGTTTTTGGCCCTGCCACATCTTCCGGGAACTTATAAATTTTAACGATCTTGTTGGTATTCAGGTCAAACTCGATCAGTTTATTGCTTTTCTGGTAAACGTCGCTCAAGCCTATACCTGCCGGATCCACTATCCACAAGTGGTTTTCTTCGTCAGCGACTACGGCCTGAACACAAACAAATTTGTTTGTGCCGTCGTCCCCTTTCTTGAAGCTGTTCCAGGCGCTATCAGGGAATAGAACCGGTTTACCGTCTTTACCGACTTCAACAACCGAATAGCTGTGCTTATCGAGCCAATAAGGATAATTAATAAATAACCGTCCTTCCGGCGAAATGGCAACGCCGGTTAGTTGATAGGTGCTGTCTGCATATACCTCTTCAAGCGCAGGTTGTTGTGTTGCTTCCGTTTTCATGGTTGAATCTGATGAGTTTTGGCTGTTGTTATGTCCGCTCTGGGAACAAGAAACTAACAAAGTGCCAAGGGTGAATAATAATGCGGTGATGGGTAACTTTTTCATATCGTTACAATTTTGAATTTATATTACTTCTGAGAGATGCTTATAGTTTGAGCGTACCATTTCGAGAATGTCATCCATTCTGCCGCCAAGCATCATCTTTGTCATGGTCGTCATGTAGCCTTTGACCTGTTCCCACTCGATTTTCGGAGGCAGGGCCAGAGAATTAGGATTAGTCATGATATTTAACAGAACGGGACCATTGTGACCGAAGGCATCCACGATACCATTGTGCAGCTGTTCCGGATCGTTGACCGTTATGCCTTTGAAACCCATAGCTTCGGCAATCTTGGCAAATTCCGGGTTAACCATATCCGTTTCGTTGTCCGGGAGGCCCTGAACCTGCATTTCCAGCTTGACCATTCCAAGCGCGCGGTTGTTAAACACAATGATCTTAATTGGCAGCTCATACTGTTTGATCGTGGCCAGATCACCGAGGAGCATGGATAAACCTCCATCTCCACAAAATGCAATCACCTGCCGTCCCGGATAACAAAGTGATGCACCGATAGCCATCGGCATAGCGTTGGCCATCGAGCCGTGGTTAAAAGAGCCAAGGAACCTTCTGCGGCCGGTGGCGTGTACATAGCGGGCCGCCCACACACAACACATGCCCGTGTCCATCGTAAATATGGCGTCGTCTGCCGCAAGATTATTAATGGTCGTGGCAGCGAATTCCGGTTGGATCTTATCAATGGTACCGCTGTCTTTTACATAAGTGTGCAAGTGCTGCTGCACATGATCGTAAAGCTCCAGTTGTCCTTTTAAAAAGCCAGGATCAAGCTTTTGCTGAATATGCGGAAGCAGGGCAGTAAGCGTGTCCTTGATATTTCCGCACAACCCTAATTCTAACTTGGCACGTCTTCCCAGTTTCTCCGGGCTATCATCCACCTGTATGATCTTGTTACCGGTAGGCATAAACGGAACATAAGGAAAATCTGTGCCGAGCAATAACACCACGTCAGATTCATGCATACTATGGTAGGCAGACGGAAGTCCTAATAAGCCGGTCATGCCAACTTCGTTGGGATTATCGTATTGGATACCCATCTTGCCCCGGAAGGTATAGCCCACTGGAGCCATCAGCATGCGGGATAGTTCCACAACTTCATCATGTGCCTCACGTGCACCGTATCCACAGAAAATGGAAATTTTGTGGTATTTATTCAATAATTGGGCTGCTTTAGCCAATTCGCTGTCGATAGGACGAAGGATAGTAGGGGCAGGATAGTTATGCATGGATGTTGTACTCTCCAATGCAGGCAGTGGTGCAATATCACCGGGAAGACCGATCACAGCCACGCCACGATGGTGAATGGCATGCTGGATCGCTGTCTGCAACATACGCGGTGCCTGGTGTTGTGTCTGAATCACCTGATTGTAGCAGCTGCAGTCGTCAAATAATTTGATCGTGTTGGTACCTTGAAAGTAATCCGTTCCATATTCGCCGGAAGGAATTGTAGAGGCGATGGCAAGAACAGGCACCCTGGTACGGTTGGCATCGTATAAGCCGTTGATCAAATGAACATGGCCCGGCCCCGAACTGCCTGCACATACAGCCAATCCTTCCAGTTCAGCTTCCGCGGCAGCCGCATAAGCGCCAACTTCTTCATGGCGCACATGAATCCATCTGATACCACCGTTTCTTCGAACCGCGTCATTTAGCTCATTTAAACTGTCGCCGGCAACAGCATAAATTCTTTTTACGCCGTTTTCGATCAGCATTTCAACAATCTGATCGGCAATCTTCTTACTCATTTTCTTAAGGTTTTAAAATGTCTTTCAATTATTAATGTCCGAGATATTGATCTGTTCCATCCAGCCAGTCCTTTCTGGAAGGCGCGAAAAAGTCAATATCGTAGGTGTCATCTTCCAGGGCTTCAAAGGTGTGCCACGCATTAGACGGTATTACAATAGCTTGCCCGGCTGAAACGATATGTTCCGTCCCTTCAATTATTACCTTACAGCTACCTTTTGTTATAATGGAGAACTGCTCATTTTCATGGCGGTGTAACGGTACTATGGCCCCTTTTTTGTAAATAAATATGCCTAGGTTACCCTGCTCGCCAAAAAGCATTTGCCGGGTGAGTTTTTCACTGATTACCTCAACAGGTAAATCTGCTAGTGTGACATGTTTAACTTCTTGGGTCATGATCAAGTACAGTTAGGGTTACCGGGATATTCCCACGAGTGGCTTTTGAATAAGGACAGATCTCATGGGCTTTGTTAAGCAGTTCCGTCGCCATGTCCAGAGTCACTGATGGTATGAAAACTTTCAGTTCTACGGCAAGCGATAATGCGTTTGCATCTCCCAGCATCAAAGCAATATTCGCCTGCGTAACGGGCGATTCGGTGGTATCCAGCTTTGCATTACGCATGATGTGCAGAACAGCACTGTCAAAACAGGCTGCATAGCCGGTGGCAAAAAACACTTCCGGCGTCAGGTGCTCATCATCGGGGCCGCCGAGGGCTTTAGGGTAACGCACATCGGCATTAATCAAATCATGGGCGGATGTTACATGCCCGTTTCTTCCGCCGGTGGCAAATGCATACGTATTATATATTGTTTTCATACTTGAAAAATTCGATGGTTATTGTAGCGAGAAATTCTTCCTGGTTCGTAGTTCTTATTACCTCCCCAGGAATCGGGCATCTACTTTTTATTGAAATAAGTGTCTGTGCCTTTTATCCAATCTTCTCGCTTTGGCGAAAAGAAGTCCATATCGATTGTGCCATCTTCCAGTGACTCAAATAAGTGGGGTATATTGGAAGGGATGAAGATGCCTTCACCTGCTTTAACAATATATTCCTTACCCTGAATGGTCACCTTTACACTCCCTTTTAATATGATGGTGTATTGTTCATTAACGTGGTGGTGAAGCGGAACTACTGCGCCTTTAGCAAAGGTAAAATAACCGATGGTCGCATTTTTGCCTGAAAAAAGTCCCCTGGTGATTTTTCCGTTTAATTGCTTGGTTGGTAGTTTTTCAAGAACGAAATGTTGAACAGTTGTTTGCGCGTGAACTACGGTAACAGTGACCAACGACAATATCAGCAATTTGAATTTTAAAGTTTTCATATGTTTTGGTTTAAATATTGACTTTCACAAAGTTGGTAGGCGTAGCTCTGCAAAATCTGTACGTTTAAGCGATAATTATGTAAATATCTTCCCGTTAAGTTGTTGATTATGTGGCTTAAATGAATGAATTGACACAATCAGAGCGCAAAAAAAGGGCTGACTGAAACAGTCAAACCCTTCTCTCATTCATAGGTAGGAACTAGCTCTTGGGGCCTTTGACAGCCGCACTAATAATGTACTCCGCCACCTCTTTCGGATGGGCCAGGAAAGCCACATGTGATGATTTCAATTCAATGAAAGGAACCTTTGCCCTCTCGTACATATTGCGTTGAATTACCGGGTTGATACTTTTGTCATTGGACGTTAGAATTGCGTAGCTGGCTTTTGTTTTCCACGCTGCAATACTTACTTTATCGCCAAACGCCGAAGCCTTGATCGGTTGCTGGTCGTCAGCCATAAAATCTGCTTCTGTCTGGCTAAGTTCCGCGCAAAAACCTGCATGAAATTTTGCTTTGTCGTAATAAACATAGCCTTTTTCGTCTGGCGGTAATAGACCACTTTCTGGTGCAGCTGGCGCTGAGGAAACCCACTGGAATGAATTCTCACCCTCGGCTGGCATAAAAGCCGCAATATAAACCAAAGCAGCAACCTTGGGATGCAGGCCGGCCTGAGTGATTACGGTACCAGACCAGGAATGGCCGACAAGGACAGCAGGGCCGTCCAGCTTATCCAGCGCGATGTTAAGGGCCGCCACATCATCACTTAAAGAGGTCAGCGGTAATTGCGGCAACACAACGTGATAACCTTTGGCTGTCAAAATGCGGTAAACCTTTTCCCAGCCGGCACGATCAGCAAAAGCTCCGTGAACAAGTACCACGTTCTTGATCCCAGAAGGAACTTGGGCCGCCGCAGGTTTCGGCTGGATGACAGTAAACAAAATTAGCGCAAGCGCTACAATAGGGGCAGTTAATTTGTTTTTCATTTTAATTGTTAATTATGGTTTTTGGATGTTTTTTCTGAAGGTTTTATAATGTCAGGACGATCTTACCAACGGTATGACCTGTTTCCAGCAAAGCGTGGGCTTTGGCCATATCCTCAAAAGCAAAAACGGTGTCAAGGTGAGGAATTACGATTTTTTGCTCCAGGAGTTTCGCAATTTGTTCCATGTCCTTACCATCGGAGTACACTAATTCAAAGTGGGCTGTGATATTTCTTGATTTGGCAATTCTTGCAGCTTCCTCACTGATATAGGTTGGAATGCTGATCAAACGACCACCATCTTTGATCACCTCCAGTGAACGGATGATATTTTCACCCCCCACGGTATCAAAGACAAAATCTATATTACTTGTAACTTCTTCGAATTTTTGGCTCTTGTAATCTATATGCTCATCGGCTCCAAGGGTCATCACGAACTCTTTGTTAGCCGCAGACGAGGTTGTAATCACATAAGCGCCGAGGTGTTTTGCAATTTGAACGCCAAAGTGTCCCACGCCGCCCGATCCTGCGTGAACCAGTACACGGCTGCCCTTTTTAATTTTAGCATGATGTACCAGCACCTGGTAGGCTGTCAGTGCTGCAAGAGTTGCCGCAGCCGCTTCTTCATGCGAAATTGTAGAAGGCTTTAGTGCCAACTGCGATGCAGGGACATTTACGTAAGTTGAATAGGCTTTTCCGTATCCCGGAAAGTTTATCATTCCGAAAACGTCGTCACCTACTTTAAATTTTTCAGAATCGGAGGTTACCACCCTTCCTGATATATCCCATCCTAAAATGATCGGCATAAGGTCTTTCAGACGCCCGGCAATACCAGATCCCGCTCTTGTTTTAACATCAACGGGATTGATGCTTACTGCCTTCACTTCTACCAATACTTCTTCGTTACCCGCTACAGGTGTTTCTACATCAGTCAGCGTAAGCACAGAAGGTGCTCCGAACTCTTTAATTATGATCGCTTTCATTTTTTATTTAATGTTTGATTTACTTTACAAATGTCCTGATGTTGCGGTCCTGCTTTTCTGTACAAAGCAGACAAAATCATGTAAAATCGTTCCATTGGATTGTTGATTCAACGCGTTTTGAATTGCAGCACCGGCTATCTGCTATAAGAAATATCTTTTGATCAGCCGGTTTTCCATAAGTTTCGGAAACCATCTTACTTGACCTAAAGCCTGGTACTTTTGGGACGCTGCCCGCCATCTGCTTATGAACGAACGGCATTTTGTTCGGAGCTTGAAATTGTTAAATTGAACGGAAGCGTTTTCAGATATGGGCTCCCAAAAAATAACGCCGGCGGCCGTAATGCAAACCAGCCTTGTTACCAGAAAAATAATGAGCTCGGCCATTTGACAGTTTATTTTATTTCTTATGCTTTGTTCGCGATCTATATAAAGCGTTTCGATTTCAATTTATCATCATCAGTATGAGAATAACTCATAGACGCTGATTTTTACGGATGCCTCTGTATTACATATAGCACTTATCCGATTGTTTCGTTTACTACCCTATTTGGGATTCACGGCAGATCTATGCCGGGGCTGCACCCGTCCGATTTGAGTCAATTCGAGAACTGTACCGCCTGGTTCTACGGCCATTTATAAAGAAGCAGATAAATGTCCCCTGCCTCAGGTTTGAAACTACCTTTTCAGGTTCCCTCATCAGGATCACTTTCGCCGGACGTTTCTATCAGCAGATCGCATGGAATATCGACCAGCCTGGACAGAATGCCTTTAACACCACTATCGGTTTCAACCGCAAGGATGTAGAGCGGGTCATGCTTCGGACTCATTCGGATGTCAATAATTATTTTCACCCGGACGTCTGACAGACAAAAAATCATATCAGCCTTGCTCCAAATCAAATGATGCGTTCCGATCAGATAAAAATCATTTTCGAAGCCGGCCTCGTGCAGTTTAATGATTGCCTTGGTCAGCGCCTTTCGATGGTATTTTTCCTGATGTTCATTCACCTCTGTGCTTCTCAGCTTTGAATTATTTTATTAATTCGTGCTCTACTATTGAAAACATCATGCCAATGAAATAAGTTATTGATATTCAATTGATTGAATAATTTTTTTATCTGGAAATCATATCGGAATATCGCTATTTAAGGGAGTGCAACGATATAGCAATTGGAATTGGACAGGGCCATATAAAATAAAAATGGCCACCCTTTTAGAGGCGGCCATTCCACAAGAAAACAACACAAATTAATCTAAATCAACAACTACTTTTCCGTTTTTTGCACCGGCTTCTACCTCCTGATATGCCTCCATCGCGGACTCAAGCTGATATACCGATTTTGAAACTACCGGCTTTATTTTGCCAGCCTCGATTAAAGCTGTTGCCTGGCGCATGATCTCTCCCTGATGCGCCCTGCCAATACCGGAAATCAGTGGATAAAGCGTAAACACGCCTGAGTAAGTAGCGCCGCGGAAGGAAAGAGGTGCAAGACTATGTGTGCCCCAGCCGAGGATACTGACTACGTGCCCGGTATATCGCTTTACAGCTTTAAAGGAATCATCCAGGGTTTTGCCGCCGACATTATCCAAAATAATATCGAAGCCTTGCCCGCCTGTATATTCATCTACATAACTCTCCGGATCAGATTCGGTATATTCTATTGGAATTGCCCCGTAGCCTTTTATTTGTTCAAAGTGGTGTTTCCTGACCGTAGCGTAAACCTCAGCACCTTTTGCTTTTGCAATCTGCGCCGCGATATGACCAACCCCGCCAGCACCTCCGTGTATCAAAATCTTCTGGCCCTCATGAATATTTGCCCTGTCGACAATGGCTTCACAGGCAGTGATGAAAATTAGTGGTACTGCAGCGGCGTCGTGGAAGGAAAGGTTCTTTGGTTTTAACGCCAGAAAATTTTCATCGGCTGCAACGTATTCAGCAAGTGATCCCTGATTTCCCGCAATTCCCCCGATCATTCCGTACACCTCGTCGCCGGCTTTGAACCTTGTTACGCCTTCACCAACAGCCTCCACAATACCGCTGACATCAATACCCAATACGGCAGGCAATTTTGTTTGAGCGTGCCCTGCCTGCCCCGCCATTATTTTAATATCCAAGGGGTTTAAACCACTTGATTTTATTTTTATCAATACTTCGCCTTTAGCCGCAACAGGTTTGTCCAGCTCTTGCAGGTCAAGCCCTGCACCGTAGTTATTTAAAATTAATGCTTTCATTTTTATGTCTTATTACAATACAAATTTCGGCAGCCAGGTGCCTTGAAGTCATGTATTTTAAAGACATAATTTTGTACAAATTTGACGCCGTACGAAATAGGATTGGTTGGAGTCAGATGCTATTGAGAGCTGCTGAACCCCTTTGTAATGCCGAGACGGCCCATACGGGACTTTAATGTAGAAGGGTTAATGTTGAGCAATTTCGCGGCACCCCCGTCACCGTAGATCTTTCCATCACATCTTTCTATTGCCTTCAGGATGTGATCCCGTTCATTCTGATCAATTGTCTTCATAGCAGTATCGGGGATGTCAGGATTTGCAGATTGTTCCGCAAAACCCGGAACCGAGACCAAACCTCCATGGCTTAAAAGCACACCGCGCTCGATGATGTTTTCCAACTCCCGGACGTTACCCGGCCATGTATACTTTTTTAGCTGCTCCATAAAAACAGGGTCAACGCCTGCGATAACCTTGCCTTGCTTCGCGGAAAAATACCGGGTGAAATAGTCCGCTAGTAGTGATATATCGTTGCCCCGCTCCCGGAGAGGCGGCATAGTAATTGGAAAGACGTTAAGCCGGTAATAGAGGTCGATCCTGAATCGGCCCTGGCTGACTTCTTTCAACAGGTCTTTATTAGTTGCGGCGATGATCCTTAAATTGACCTTTTTTCGTTTGCCGGCAATAGGCTCAACCTCTTTCTCCTGAATAACACGCAGGAATTTCATTTGAAGTTCTGCGGTTAACTCGCCGATCTCGTCCAGGAAAATCGTGCCACCGTCTGCTTGCTCGAACTTACCGATCCTTTTATCAATTGCGCCGGTAAAAGCTCCTTTTTCATGGCCAAAAAGTTCTGACTCAATCAAGCTTGCCGGTAAGGCCGCACAATTGACAACAACAAGGGGCTTATCGCGCCTCGGAGATAACTGGTGAATCAATTTAGCCAGAAGTTCCTTGCCCGTCCCGCTTTCCCCGTTGATCAATACGGTAGTTTCAGCCGGTCCCACGATATTGGCGCTCCCGATTACTTCTTGGATCTTCTTGTTTTCACCAATAAAACCAGGCGTTGGTCCTATTATTTCATGTGTAATCGTAATTCCGTTATGCTTCGTGATCTTTGAGGCAAATTTTTGTTTCTCGCGATGCACATACAGTGCAATCTCAAGCATAACAAGTACTTCTTTCTTGCGAAAAGGCTTCAATAAAAAACCATAAGGCATCGTATTTTTAGCAGCTTGGATCAGATTTTTTTCAGAGTTGCCCGACAGGTAAACGAATGGGATGTTCTTATCCGCAAGAATTTTGGCCAGGTCAATTCCGGTAAGCTCCCCACTTAAGTAAATATCCACCAACACGATATCTGGCTGTGTGTAAGAAAGCATATTGACGGCTTCTGAAACAGACTTTACAGCCGGAAGAACCTCATAACCGCCGCTTTTCAAAGCCATACTTATATTGTACGCTTCGATATACTTGTCTTCGACGATCATGATTTTATGTTTCATACTGCTTCCAATGGATAATGAGGCAATTGAATTATCCTTTCAAAACTAACATTTATTTCCGTGCCCTTACTGCCATCAATCGTAATCTCACCATCCATTTCATCAACTAGCCCCCTCATAATTGCTGTTCCCATATGTGGTTCCGACGTATTAATTTTCAAAGGAAAGCCCATGCCATTGTCGGTAATGTTAAGGTGAATACGGTCTTCGGTAGCTCGAAGCGACACCCAGATTATTCCGTTTCTACCATCTGCAAAGGCATACCGCATGGCATTTGTAAGCCCTTCATTTAAAATTAACCCCAGCGAAATAGCCCGCGAAGCTAACAATTCCATAGGTTGAATATCTGTAACAATCCGGATGTTTTGAGGTTCACCGAAGCCTTCTTTCAGGTAGGCAATCAACTCCGTCATGTACACTGACATATCTATCAGATCAGCCATGTCGTTCGTGTAAAGCTTTTTATGGATGAGTGTAACCGCAAATATCCTGTGCTGGCTGGTTTCAATTGCTTCCAGGGCATCATCTTTCAGATTCTGCGCCTGCGCTTCCAGCAAACTCAATATAGTATGAAGGTTATTTTTTACTCGGTGATTCACCTCCTTCAAAAGCCAGTCCTTTTCCCGAAGTACCTGCTCCAGTAAGTCATTCTTTTTCATGATAGTCTCCGCCTGCTCCGAAATCTTAAGGCTTTGCGTAGTTTTCTGACGGTAAAAATAGAATATGGTGACAATGATAAATGCCGCCGTCAGAAGCCCGACAATCATTATTGTAGTTATAAATTTATTATGGCTGATCCTTAAGCTTTGTACCGCATTCTGCTGACCTAATAGTTTTATATGATCGCTGGCTTTGCGTATTTCGACTTCCTTTAATGCATTTTCGTATTTTGCTTCTAACTCCCGGATATGCTTGTTAGTAGCGGCCCGTAATTCCGCATTGTCAATATCCTTGAATTTTGACATATCCTTCAAAGCGGCCTTATAATGTCCTGTAGCCGAATCTGCCATGAACATTTCGAAACGAAGCTGCTTCGTCTCAGCACTGCTGTACATCACTGCAGGAAAGTTTAAGGACTCGTAAAGATATTTTCTTGCAACATCGTAATTTTCCAGTTCAAGATATAGGTGCCCTACATCACGTGTGGCCCTGAAAGTTGAACTATGATTAGCACGCGCAATCCTGTAAGCATTATTGAAAAAAAAGGCCGCGCTGTCATACATCTTCTTTTCCCGGTAAGTATGACCCAACATCGACATATACAGCAATCGCTCATCAAGTGACTGCGGCGGATATTTTTTCATTGTTGCATGAATGTAGGCTAAGGATCTATCGTTATCGCCCATCTTTCTCATTGCATGGGAAATAACCAATGGTAGAAAAGGATCGGAAACGCTTACAAGTCCCGGAAATTTCTGATAGTAGTCTATTGCGGTAAATGCATACGGCATGGATTCACTGAACATATCATTCTCAGCGATGATTATCGAATGAAATAAATTGACATCACCGGCGGCAGCTGAATCTTTAGTTGCCTGGACGCTTTTCAAAGCCGCGAGCGAGTAGTTCACTGCTTCATTTTGCTTTCCGGTATTCGTGAGGAAATAAGCATATTGCGAGTATACATAATGCATGTATGGATAACGAAGCGCTTTATAGGATTTTATGACGTTCAAAAACTCCGTACCCGCACTCGGGTTTCTTAAACTTCCATGAATTTGCGCAATTATCCTTCGCGTCAAAAGTGTCTTATAAATATTATTTGAGGTTTCGCTAATCCTTAGGGCCTCTTCCGCATAGGTCAAGGCGGCGCGGTAATCATAGGCTTTATCATCGTCAAAACGCCACCAATAATGATGGGCGAGCAATAACAATGCATTCGTCCTGGTAGTATCGTTCAACCGCGGCAGTAGAGTTGCTGCACGTGCCAGCGGGCCTAGGTCGGCATTGGCCAAAGCAGCCATGTACAAGGCATCATTATACACCCTTTGATTTCCATGCTTTTGCGCCAATATTGCTGCCTTCATCGCACTATTTAAAGCCTCGGTTAAATCGGCAATCTTTTTTTGCGGCCTGTTATAAAGGATATTTGCTTCCTGTAATTGCAGGACTGCGCGCTGTGCATCGCTTTTAGTGGTTTTTAGCGATATTTCGATGGGAATTAAATGATCTGCCCTTACAGGAATCGGAACAGGAAAATTTTGCGCTTTACAGACAAGGCTAAAAAAAACTAACAGGCACATCACGACCCAATGGCGAAAATTCAAGACACCACACATCAACGACCAACTATTTGCCAACAGCATTAAAACTATAATTACGAAATAAAGTACATGTTTTTCCTAAACTATTTAACCCGGCCATGCAAACTCCGGGATGCGTTTAAGCATTAAAGATAAAAATATGATGTGATAAAAAAAAGCAGTGTTAGTTCCGGTTTGATCCTTTTTTATCCAGGCCGTTTGATGTCGCTGACTTGATAAAATCGCTTCATAAGTCCAAATTCTTTACGTAAAAGAGGCGATTTAATCGGTTCATATGTTAATACGTCCTTACCATTTTTTGTGACGATAATTTTAAATGGTTGCTTTAACATTTGAGTCAGGTGGTATACCGCTAAAAATTCAGCAAGGTTTTCATGCCAGCTGCTGGTGCTGTATAAAGAAACAAAAGGTATTTGTTGAAGACCCTGATATACCTCGGCAGCCTGTGAAGTCCTGAATAGCGAACCTCCCTTTCTGAAGCGGTTCTTAAGCACCAGCGAATTGGGTACGGGACAAATAATGGTCGTGATGTTATTCCACCTGTGTTTTTTAAAGGCTTTTGTAAAAGCGTTATATCGTAATTTTCCAGCAATGGAATCTCCTCCAATAATGTGCATTGAACCATCAACAACATGTGTCCCTTCATGCAATAAAACGTAGGTCAGCGCACTTAGCGTTCCCCCATTTACGGAAACAGAATACGTTGAATCTCCTTTTTGATAGCAGGTTCTTTCCTTTTCAGTAAGCCACTCGGAGATATTCTGGTGAAGGATCGCAGCTCGAAAAGTAATATGATATAACTTAGACGTTCCGTTTTCAGCGATTGGGGAAGTGAGGGCGGTGTTAGGCATATTATCTAAAAAGCTAATGCTCTTCAGGTGTTCTTGTAATACCCATCGATGAAACGGCGGCAATGCCGCAAAAGCGGCAGCAATAACTTCCTTTTCCTCCTTTGTTAGCCTATGTTCAGTAGGTGACATTCCCGCCTCCCTGAATTGATTTAGAATTTCCGGGGGTGTTACTGAGATCCGGGATAAATAAGTGGTATCGGCGTCAAATCCATATTGCCCCTTCGTGACGCCAGTTGCGTTTTGTTTTTCTTTTTGACAGAAACCCGATAGCGGTGCAACGACCAAAATTCCAACAATCAGGCCTTTAAAGATTTGTTTATAAGAATGCATTGAATACGTGTTGTTATTTTTAATTAAAGGATTGGCGGTAAACATTTGGCGAAACCGCTGTCTTTTTTTTGAATAGTTTGTTAAACGATTGTGGGTAGTCAAAGCCAAGCTGGTAAGCGATCTCAGCAACGGTCAAATCGCTTACTGCCAAAAGTTCTTTTGCTTTCTCGATCATTTTAGCCTGGATGAACTGCTGGGTGTTTTGGCCAGTTAGCGAACCGAGCATATCGCTGAGGTATCTCGGGGAAACATTCAGTGCATCTGCCAGGTTCTGTACTGAAGGCATTCCCTGAATCAATGCATCTTTTCTCTGGAAAATTTCTTCAAGCAAATCATTGAGCTTTGTAAGCTTATCATTGCTTACGACTTTTCGGGTAATGAACTGCCGGCTATAAAAGCGGTTGCTGTAATTCAAGAGTTGGTCCAGTTGCGCGATAATGATATCCTGGCTGAAACTATCTATCGGACTGGACAACTCATATTTAATACTTTCAAAAATACCCGAAACAATCGTCTTCTCCTGGTCAGATAAGCATAGTGCTTCATTCACCGAATATGAAAAAAAGCCATAGTCCTTAATGGTTTTAGACAAGGGAGTATTCCTGATAAAGTCTGGATGTACATGCAGGGAATAGCCACTGTAATCGGTATCCTTATCCATTACCGATGAAATTAGTTGTAATGGCGCAAAAAAACTCATGCCACCGGCGTCAAAATCAAAATAATGCTGCCCGTATTTGAACTTCCCCCTGAAATTAAATTTAAATGAGATCTTATACATGTTCAATACCAGGGAAGATGGCGGTGAACTGATGTCCCGCGTCACCTCCGCATAATTAACAAGACTGATCAACGGATGCTGCGGACCGGGTAAACCCAGCGCGCGGTGCATTTCTGATATTGAATTAAAAAGATGAGGGGCATTATGTCTCATAGTGAATAAAAAAATAAAGTTAGCATTTAAAAACGAGCCTGTGTTGCACCGTATCTACAGTCCAGGTCACAGTTTGCTGATCGATCATCGCATGGATAATGGAATCTCCATGTTCTGAAAGCAGTCTGTGCATGGCTGTGGTGCCCTCTTCCTTACTATCCCAAATCAACATATCAAACACAACCCCGTCACTTTGCTGCCAAATACGACGCGAACGAAATCCCGGCTGTTCGCAAAGCCATTTATCGATTACTTTATTAGCATCGATAAATTGCTGGCAGGTATATCCTGCCAGCTTAAAAGAGGTTATTTCAACAGCTTCCATAATTAAAAATCCTGCACTGTTGGTCTTAAAAATATTTCGTTCACATCTACATCTGCAGGTTGGTCAATAGCATACGCAACCGCGCGGGCTATCGCATCCGGCTTAATCCCGATCTGAGCAAGGAAAGACATCCCTTGTTTTGCTTCCTCATCGGCAATGTGACCGGCAAGTTCGGTAAGAATCGCGCCTGGCGAAATGATGGTCGTCCGGATGTTGTAAGCTTTAACTTCCTGTCTTAATCCTTCAGTAAGCGCGCCGACAGCAAACTTCGTTGCAGAATATACAGCACTTGTTGGCGCTGTTTTATGCCCTGCTACTGAGGACACGTTGATGAAATGGCCGCTCCCCTGTTCTTTGAAAAAAGGAATGGCAGCCCCGATGCCATAAAGCACGCCTTTAAGATTCGTATCGATCATTTGCTCCCACTCGTCATAGCGGCGATTTTCTAATCGCGATAGCGGCATTACACCGGCATTGTTGAATACCACGTCAATTTTTCCAAACGCACTAATGGTATTCAGAATGAACTGGTCAACCTCATGGCGCTTTGTGACATCCACCGCAAAGGCGACAGCTTTACCGCCGGCTGCTTTGATTTCCTCCACGAGTTGATTTAGTTTCTCTACCCGCCGTGCTCCAAGGCTTACGGAAGCACCTAATTTAGCCAAATGCTTAGCTGTTTCTTCTCCTATGCCGCTGCTGGCACCAGTAATTACTATTACTTTTCCTGTGATGTTGTTGCTCATTTTTTATGATTTTAATTGCTTATTTGTTTACCACAAAGTTGCCGCAATCATGTTCAGGCCAATAATCCAGATTGGTATAACCTGTGTCCATATATGTGGAACGGGCAGTTATGTTTCGGCAGTTGGATATGCATATTTTATCAGCCAATATAAATGCCGAGCTTTGCCTTTACCCATTCGATGATAATTGATAATTCACATGGATCAAATAAACTTGTTGAACGACCTGCTACCAAATAGCGGATTGCCGCCCCAACTGGTCGACTACCGCCCTGGCGTATTTTCCTTATCGGAAAGCGAAGAGTTAATGGATAAGCTGATTAATGAGGTAAAGTGGGAACAGAAATCCCAGCTGATGTATGGCAAGGAGGTCACTACCCCAAGACTCACTGCCTGGTTTGGCGATCCTTCCGTCGATTATTCGCTTAGTGAAAAAAATCTTAAACCTGCAATCTGGACACCGGAACTATTATTAATCAGGGAGCGAATCGAGCCGCTATCGGGTGATAAATTCGATAGCGTGTTGCTCAATTATTACCGTGATGGGAATGATTCAGTAAGTTGGCACACAGACAATGACGGTGTGCCCGGAAAGAACTGGGTAGTCGCGTCGGTGAGTTTTGGCCAGCAAAGACATTTCGACTTTCGAAGGCGGGATGATCACGCTATTAAGTATTCTGTTCTTCTCGAATCAGGATCTTATCTGCTGATGAAAGCCGGTTTTCAAGAAAAGTGGCAGCACCGTGTTCCGAAGGAAAAAGGTATTATGAGGCCAAGAATAAATCTGACATTTCGCAAGCTGACGCGCTGATTGTTTTTTACCTGCTCTGCTTAGGTTCATGCCGGGATGAGCTGTTGTTCGGCAACTACCTCATCATAGGCCTGGTTGAACCTGTCCTGGTAATCCGGTGCAACGTACACATTAATAAAATCAACGATATTGTCGTTAATATATCGCCCCCAAAGCGTAAATTCTTTTTCGAGTGATTTACGTTCCAACAACTCCCGGCAGGTAACTTTAAACAGGTATTGTAACCCCGCATCATTGTGCACGCCCAATTCAAATCCCGCAATATCGACCTCAATACGCTTTTTGAAAGCCTTCCATACATCCAGCCTTTCGGCAACCAGTAGATTCCTGTTCAATTTATATCTATCCCTGCTGACGTTACCCCGTTCAGCGTTTGGCCCGTGCCCACTGATATTTGCGTATAGGTCAAATGTTAAAAAGTCCTCCGGATGATCAATTTCAGGATTTAGCAATATGGGTAATTCAGCCGACAATGGTTGAGCATGAGCCTTCGTCTGGCTTCGATCTAGGCTTATTTGTCCACGTGGCCCTCGTAAAATCGGGTTAATTGCCACGGCTCTTACACCCCTGATTGGAAAATGGTTCCCCTTAGCATCCTTACCGTTGCACTTTGGGCATGCCAGCAATAAATTGGTCCATTCTAAACCCAGCCAATAATAACCCGGCAGCTCTATATTATCATTAACACCCGCTTCAACTTTTGCCTTGGGACGGTAATGCTCTACCTGCAATGTTAAGCCATGTTCCAGTTGGGATTCACAATAATTGCATTTGGGCCTGTCACCTGGCTGCAATTGTAGTTTATGTATGGAACATGCACGAAGCAATTCAATTATAGGGGTATCCGGATAGTAGGTCGCATTATATTCTTTTCCGTCTAAATTAATTACGGCCCTTTCAATCTGTCTCAATGCACCTCCCACCAGTAAACGCGCAGGCGGATTTTCACGGTCTTTTAACGGAAGAAAAATCATGTATCCTGCCTCCTGATCAAAGTCCTCTCCCTTATTTTCGTTTCAAGTATATTATAAAACACCGCTTCATTATAATCATCCTCTGTATTCAATTTTTCACCATATACGTGACTGTCACTGATTAGGTCGTCAAAGCGGAACAAGGGTGAAGTTAGCAGTGCGTTGGGCAGTAAGCTGGTAATGTCAATCTTCAAATGTTCCGCACATATTCGATCTGCCTCATCTTTATATACATTGATAAAGACAGAGTTCCTTGGTGCCCCAAGCATAGGAATAGGGCTATCGGTAGTTACGATAAGCTGAATATTTGGGAAAGTATCTGCAAGCTGAATAACGATTTCCCGCCGCAATTTAGGATGCCGGTGCAGGTCAATTTCATCGATCAGGACAATGCCTACAAAATCTGCAAGATCGGCCACGTCCTGTTGCTTTTCACTAAATGGCAGCAACATATCAAGGATGAGGGCGGCGAAATTGCGGGTACCTGATGGCAACTTCTGGAAGGGCGTCCATTCTCTTTTTAATCCAGACTTTTCATTTCCCTGTTTATAAAAAACCTCATGCCCCTTATCTAGCGGCCGAATTTCTACTTCATGGACATTAGGCAAAATTTCAGAAGGTTTGCGGCAATATTTTCCAGGAAATTATCAAGTGCAGGCTGATATTCTTTCGGCCTTACACCCAAAACATATTCACCACTGATATCTCTCAATATTCCTATTGGGTTAACCAACCCATAGGTGGTTTGATGGCTGATATGCGCCTCATCGCTTTTTTTAAGATGTTTATCCAGGCTGCCCTGCGTTAGTAACCTCACTGGTCCGTAAACAGCCAGTCCTTTGGCCAACAATTCGCCATCCTTATAATTATCGCTACTCTTAACCGTCGTGCGTGAAATACGGTTTAAATTGTCGAGTCCGATTTCTATTTCAAAATCATCATAATCCACGGCAACAGGTTCGTCATGATCGTTGTTACTGGTCAGCCCTGTGGCAAGCGCGCGAAGAATCGAAGTTTTCCCTGATCCGTTTTCACCGGTTATTAAAATCCATTTACATCCGGCAGGGATATCTTTAATGCTTACTTTGTTAACCGGCCCAAACCTGATCTGAAATTCTCTTAAATAACCAGTTTTCCTTTTTTGGTCAGCTCTTTCTGCCCGGTATCTTTTTATTATGTTCCATTGCTTGTCAAATACGGTTGGTTTGATGAAATCAACCGGGTCGGTGTACGCTAAGGTATCGGGGTAGAAAACCGTGTTATCCCTGATGGCATTATCAATTATTACTTTATCATTAGCGAGAAAGGACTCAAGGGAGGCAATGTAATCTTTATTTTTGAAGTTCCGGTAATATTTTCGGTATGAACCTGGTTGGGAATAGGATCGATCCCTAAATTCTCCAGCAGGCTGTAATTAAAGAATTGAGTTTTCGATATGTCTTTTGAATTAAATTCGAGTGTAGTATTTCCGTCAACATTAATAGCGAAGGCTACCCGCGGCATACATGTCAGGTGATCGTTTCCGCTCCAAAAAGAAACTGCCAGGTAATTTTGATCACCCAAAAACCAATAACCTTTTTCGAGCCTCGATTTACGGTTTAAAGATCAGAGCGTGAACAGGAAATTCCGGTCACGATTATGATATGTTGCCAGTAGCTTATAAACATCTTCGTCGATTTGTTCAATGTTCATTAAATATAAGGTTAGGTATTAATGAAAAGCTAAAATAGTATTTAATATGCTTTTGCTAAAATTGTAATAATACCGTTTAACCTATTTATCCCTTTTACCTCTGATCACACCCTGCTTTATATTAAACTCTTATGTATTTCCGAGCCCTCATATGGGTTTTCCAATCCAGCATGGTTTCAATCAACCTGTGTCTGGCAAGAATATTTTTCGGGTCATTCAGTAGGAACCCTATGTTCCGGTCAACTGCCTCTTTAACGTTATGCTGGGATGTTCGAAAAATGCTCAAAATTTCAACGGCAACCGTTCAGAATTTGAGAGTCTCCGGGAAACTGAAATCTAAAAAAGTAGGCGGTATCCATTTTTATAAGCTTGCTGATATCGAAAATATGATCAGTGACAAATCCTAAACTATGAAAGCTGAATTCTCAACTCTTTTAAGGCTGTATAATAAAATAGCTGATGACCGCCGCTTAAACGTCTGGCACATCAGCTTATTTATCTGCATATTGATGCTATGGCAAAAAGCGGCTATTCGGATCAAATAAAGGTATCCAGAAAACAATTAATGACCGCAGTTCACATTGGCAGCATAACGACCTACCACCGCTGTATAAACCGATTAAAAGAGCTTCATTATATCGTTTATTTGCCGACCTATGATTCTTACCAGGGAACCATTGTTAAGGTAGTGCTTTAAACTATCCTATTCAGAAAATGGCTGACCCGGTTTCTGCACCTTCTTCAATTTCTTTATTTAGCTTATCTAATAAATTCTCTTCTAATAAGAGCATATCCTTGCTCACCTTGTAATCTTGCATTTTTGCGTAATGTTGGGTCTGCTTTATATCGGTGTGGCCCAACATTTTTGAAACAGACTCAATCGGAACCCCATTATTTAATGTAACGGTAGTTGCAAAAGTATGGCGGGCTATATGAAATGTAAGTTCACACTTGATCCCGCAACATCCGGCAATTTCCTTCAGATAGGAATTCATACGTTGGTTTGTCAGCACCGGTAACGCCATCCCCGTATTTGAGCATTTCGGATCATCCCGATATTTCATAAGTATTTTTTGTGCCGGAACAAGTAGTGGTATTCGAGACAGTGTACTTGTTTTTTGCCTGACTACAAACAGCCAGAATTTTTTGTCCTCCCCATATCTGATATCGGATCTCTTTAATTTTTGCACATCGACATATGCAAGTCCGGTGTAGCAGCTAAACACAAAGATATCTCTTACTGCGTCCAGCCTTTCCGTTTCAAATTCCTTTAATTCCAGCCTCCGCAGTTCCGATTCTGACAGCGCGGTTCGTTCAACCTTTTTCTTTGTCATTTTGAAATTGGAAAAAGGATCCGCAGGCAGCCATCTGTTTTTTACACAAATCAGTACGATCTTTTTGAAATTTGCCAGGTACTTCACCGTCGAATTATGGTTGCATTTTCTAACAGTTTTGAGCCAAAATGAATACTGGGTTATAAACTCGTGATCTAATTCTCTGATGTCTTTATCTTCATCCGAGCTATACAACCATTTCATAAATGCTTTTGTATGCCCATAAGAAATCTCGTATCTCCCTATAGTCCCCCGCGCATAATCAATACCCTCCAGTTCTTTCATTTGATCGTTGTGATGCCTGAAGATTTCCAGGATCATTCTTTTCTTATCATAATTACCCGTCAAGACATCTTTTATTCCCTGTGCGGAAACTTGTTTATTAGATTCGATTAAGAATCGTTTAGCCTGGTAAACCTGGTGCTCTAATGCGTCAAGAAAAGTGTTTAATTCTTTTATCGACTCCTTGTTGCCGATAGCTCGGCCTGAATGCGAACTCCACTTCGAGGATTCGCATTTGCGTTTAGTTGACAGCTCTTTTGCCTTTCCATCAACGGTGATTTTCAGGTAAATAAACCTGACGTCGCCACTTGAATTTTTGGGCTGTTTCAAAAAGAAAAGTAACCCAAAGCTTTTTTCTACCATAAAATACATCATTTAAAAGTTAACAAATTTACTTTTGCGTTATCTGTAAAACAAGATGTACGTGCCTTGAACATGCTCTAATACAGGATATTACAACGTTTTCATTGCGTCTTTTTTTAATCTGAAAAGACGCTACGAATGACGCAATAGAGTTATGCGCTTTTATGTGATTTTTAGTAGGGTTGAAAATAGAAAAAGCCCTTTAATATACAATTAAAGGGCTTTTTGTGACTTTTGTTAACGTTATCAGCGGAGAGGGAGGGATTCGAACCCTCGATACACTTTTGGCGTATACACACTTTCCAGGCGTGCTCTTTCGACCACTCAGACACCTCTCCGGGGCATTTGGGATTGCAAAGGTAAAATAATATTGCATTCAAAGGCAATAAAAAAAGCGAAGTCCTCTTTACAGAGGGCCCCGCCTTCACGAAAACTTTAACTCAACTTATAAAATATGGCATTTAACATATAGAGTGTAAATAACATGTTTGGTTTAATTTGAGTAAAAAATATATAGCTATAATGCAGATAAATAATTTTAGCTTATGTTTGCTCCATATTGCCGTATGGTAGTTTTACACGTAAAAAAGCTTGTTTAGTTTAAATGCTGAGCATCAACAACATTAAAAAACCTATTGCTGCCGATATTGATGTGTTTGAGGAGAAGTTCAAAGCTTCTATGCAAAGCTCGGTACCTTTGCTCGACAGGATAACCCATTATATTGTTAAGCGTAAAGGAAAGCAGATCAGACCAATGTTTGTGTTTTTTGCCGCCAGCATTTGCGGAGGCATCAACGAGTCAACCCATCGCGGGGCCGCTTTGGTTGAACTACTACATACAGCCTCCCTGGTACATGATGATGTGGTTGATAACTCATATCAGCGTCGCGGATTTTTTTCTATCAATGCTTTATGGAAAAATAAAATTGCCGTTTTAGTAGGCGATTACCTGCTTTCAAAAGGGCTGTTGTTGTCTATCGATAATAATGATTTTCATTTACTTCGTATCGTATCAGATGCGGTAAAACAAATGAGCGAAGGTGAATTGATGCAGATTGAAAAGGTACGCCGCATGGATATTGGCGAGCCGGTTTACTACGAGGTGATCCGCCAAAAAACGGCATCACTTATCGCTTCATGTTGCGCCTGTGGGGCCGCATCAGCCGGAGCCTCTGATGAGGTGGTAGAGAAAATGCGCTTGTTTGGCGAAAAAATAGGCATCGCTTTCCAGATCAAGGACGATATGTTTGATTTTGGTACCGACGATGTAGGTAAACCTTTGGGCATCGATATCAAGGAAAAAAAGGTTACCCTGCCATTGATCTATTCTCTCGCTAATGCCACTGATTCTGAAAAGAAAAGGATCATCAACTTGGTTAAGAATCATAATGACGATCCCGCAAAGATTGCCCAGATTGTTAAGTTTGTGAACGATACCGGCGGCCTGCAATATGCCGAAATCCAGATGAAAAAATACCAGGACGAGGCTTTTGAAATCCTCAATACTTTCCCCGATAGTGATTCGCACCGTGGATTGGAGCAACTGGTAAGGTTCACTACCGAGCGTAACAAGTAAGCATCTTATCATATTCATCATTACCGGGTTATACTTTTAACTTTGGTTTGGCTGTACTATCTTTATTCATCAATTAAAACACGTTTTATGATGGATGCAGCAAATAAACCAGGTGTGCCCACGCTTTTTGAATGGGCCGGCGGTACAAAAGTGTTCGAAAATCTTTTTGATAAATTCTATGATAAGGTATTGGCCGATGATCTGCTGGAGCCTGTATTTAAGCACATGAGCCCGCAGCACCGCCTACATGTGGCCCATTTTGTTGCCGAAGTTTTAGGCGGCCCTAAAACTTATAGCGAACAGGAGGGCAGTCATTTTATCATGATCAGCAAACATCTCCAAAAGTACCTGACCGAAGCACACCGTAAACGGTGGATAGAATTGCTGCTGCAAACTGCCGACGAATATGCATTGCCCGATGACCCTGAATTTCGTTCGGCCTTTATGGCTTACCTGGAATGGGGAACCCGTATCGCGGTCATTAATTCCAAAACCAATGAGGTTACGGAACCAACTGATAGTCCAATGCCGGAATGGGGTTGGGGTGTGGCTGGCGGCCCTTACATTCCCTGAATTGTCATCACGATTTAAAAAAGAACGTTGTTTATTGTACTGCTTAAGCCAGGCCTTAACTTCTCCTTAAACTTATTAACTTCGTAAATGCAATCTATATTCCTCAGCTTCCCCAAGATCACGTTTTTTGATATCCTTGATGTGGTTTTGGTGGCTTTTATCATATACCAGCTGTATAACCTCATCCGGGGTACTATAGCAGCCAATATCTTCATCGGCTTCGCGGTAATATTTGCACTTAACTTTGTGGTGAATGCCCTGCACATGAAACTGCTTACCGCTATTTTAGGCAAGTTTGTGGATGTGGGTATTATAGCCGTCATCGTGGTATTTCAGCAGGAAGTAAGGCGCTTTTTGCTGCTGGTGGGCAAAAATGCCTCACTGCAGCGAAATAAGGCCTGGTGGCAATACTTCTTTGGTAAGACCGAGGCTGAGAAAAATAACTATGCCCGCATAAAACCTATTATTGATGCCTGCAAAAGCATGAAGCAAACCCGTACCGGTGCTTTGATCGTATTTGCCAAATATTATGACGAGCAGTTTTACCAAAACAGCTGCGAGGTAATGGATGCAAAGATATCCAAACGCCTGCTGGAGAGCATCTTTCAGAAAACCAGCCCGCTGCATGATGGGGCTGTGGTGATATCTGAAAATAAAATTAAATCGGCCAGCTGTATTTTACCCCTTACCGAAAAAACAGACCTACCCGCGCAATTTGGCCTGCGTCATCGGGCAGGTATTGGCGTAACCGAAGCTAACGAGGCCACTGCCATTATCATATCCGAAGAAACCGGCGAATTATCCTACGCCAAGCAAGGCCGTGTTAAAATGAATATCAGCTTTGCTGAACTGGAAAAAGTGCTGAACAAAGATTTTTAACCCGCTGATAATTACGGACGAATAGTTTTTATTGCTGAATCTGGTTTCGCTTCGCCGAGCCGTTTGATCAACATGGTATAACGCATGTTAGGTTCATCTGTTTTCACAACCGGCATTTTATCGGTCGGCTGTAGTTTTATAACCGGCATGTGATCGGTTATTTCAGCTGCGATTACATTATTTAGGGTTTGCATATTCTGCAAAGGCTGAAGTACGTTGGGTATAACCGGGGTTGATTTTAATATACCATCATCAGGTTTTACCTTAAAATACTGATAGATAGAATTATCAAGTTTTTTACCAGGTGAGGGTGTGGTCAACTGTTGTGCTTTTAACTGTGTAATACCACCAATCATGAGTACAAATAGCCAAATTGATTTCATACGATAAAAAGGTTTACATAAATATAAGGCTATATCAGGATACTTAAATGTTAAAAAATGTTATTTAACATTTGATGTTGAACCGGATATACTTTTTAAACCTCCGATTTTAACAAATTTCGGTTCAAAAAAGGATTAAAAATGCGTCAAAACCGCTCAAAAAAACCTCATTTTAACACTTTTTAACAAATTTTAACGCGATTTTGGGCACTTTTTAAAACTTTAAAAAGTATTAGGCTGCTGATTGTCAAATAACTGAATGTCAATCGATTGGTTTTTGGTCTTGTTTTGACCATAACTAAACAGCCCGGATGTCTGCTAAAAGACACCCGGGCTGTTGATTGATATAAATATACGAAAATTTGTGCGGAGATCAAAGTGTCTGGATCGATTGTTATACTCAGCGGAGCGAAGGATCTATTCTGCCTTTGAAATGTTCAGCAATAGACGCTTTGTTCCACAGCATGACAATTGGATATTTTCTTCACTCTCTTCCCACCACAGCTGAGAGAGGGCGTATAGCGAAGCGAAGGTTGGGGAGGAGTCGTGCGTCCAAGAATTTGATTTTACACTAAGGCTAAGGAAAATGATAGATTTTATTACTTTTGTGAAAATTTAAAACCAATGAGCGAACTCATTAAAAAACAAGTAACTGATGCAAAGGCTTTAATGGACAAAGCCATTGACCACGCCGATAGTGAATTAAATAAGATACGTGCAGGTAAAGCAAACCCATCTTTATTGGATGATATTATGGTTGATTACTACGGTAACCCAACCCCATTAAGCCAGGTAGGTAACGTTAATACGCCCGATGCACGTACCATTATTGTACAACCCTGGGAAAAATCATTACTGGGAGCTATTGAAAAAGCTATTAAAGAGGCAAATCTTGGTTTTAATCCGCAAAACGATGGTGTGATCATCCGCATCAATGTGCCACCACTGACCGAGGAGCGTCGCCGCGACCTGGTTAAAAAGGCCAAAGGTGAAGCCGAAACTGGTAAGATCGCGATCCGCAACATCCGTAAAGATGCTAACGAAAAGATCAAAAAGTTAAAATCAGAAGGTGTTTCTGAAGATGAGATCAAAACCGGCGAGGCTGAAATTCAGAAGCTTACCGATGCTTATATTGTAAAGATCGACCAGCTTTCTGAAGCTAAAGAAAAAGATATCATGACGGTTTAAATATTAACCTTATGTCAAATTAAAAGGGAATGAGCTACTTAGCCATTCCCTTTTTTTATTTTTGGAGAGTTAGTACCAAACTAGTATCAAGTAGCTGGTATCAAGTATCAAGACCACGATCTGTTAAGTTCAGATACTAAGGTTAAGAAAATCTTGATACTTGATACTAGCTACTTGATACTAACTACTAACATAAAACATGAATATACTACTTTCGTATTTAAAAAAACACCGCTGGATAGTTGTATTGGCACTTTTCCTGGCGGCCATGAATATTGGCTTTTCATTGCTTGACCCGTGGATAACCGGACGCATTGTTGACCGGGTTATCGAAAAACGCAACACCCTTCAATACCAGGAATACCTGCACCAGGTGTTGATACTCATTGGCGCGGCTATTGGTGTGGCCATGGTATCGCGTATAGCTAAAAACTTTCAGGATTATTTTACCAATATCATCACCCAAAAAGTGGGTGCCGAAATGTATGCCGACGGGCTGAAACATTCGCTCGAATTACCTTACCAGGTATTTGAAGATCAGCGCAGCGGCGAAACTCTGGGCATTTTACAAAAGGTAAGGCTCGATTGCGAAAAGTTTATCACCTCGTTTATCTCTATCCTTTTTGTATCGCTCATCGGGATGGTATTTGTTATCGTGTACTCGGTAAGCGTAAGTTACCAGGTAACATTGGTATATTTTGCCGCTATACCCATTATCACTTTTGTGAGTATGGCCATGAGCCGGAAAATAAAAACCATCCAGAAAAAGATTGTATCAGAAACTACGGCTCTGGCTGGTTCAACTACCGAGTCGCTAAGAAACATCGAACTGGTAAAAAGTCTGGGTTTGGCTAAACAGGAAATCGCCCGCTTAAATAAAACTACTTACAGAATACTCGACCTGGAGCTTAAAAAAGTAAAATACGTGCGCAGCATGAGCTTTGTGCAGGGTACTACGGTAAACCTGGTGCGGAGCGTAATGGTAGTAGTGTTATTGCTGCTTATTTTTAAACAAACCATTTCGCCGGGGCAGTATTTTAGCTTTTTGTTTTATTCCTTCTTCCTGTTTAACCCGCTGCAGGAGTTGGGCAACGTGATATTATCATGGCGCGAGGCCGAAGTTTCCCTGGGTAATTTTAAGGGGATATTGAGTACCCCTATTGATAAAAAACCCGAGAAACCAGTGTTGCTGGAAAAAGTAAATACCTTAACTTTTAAAGATGTTACTTTTAAACATTTAACCGCCAACCGCAACGCCCTTAACCACATCAGCTTTGAAACCAATACCGGCGAAACCATCGCTTTTGTTGGTCCGTCGGGCTCGGGTAAAACTACCCTGGTAAAACTATTGGTTGGCTTGTATCAGCCTTTGGATGGCGATGTTTTATACAACAATATTTTAAGCCGTGATATTGATTTGGATCAGCTGCGCGAAAAAATTGGTTTTGTAACCCAGGATACCCAACTATTCTCGGGTACCATACGCGAAAACCTGTTGTTTGTACGCCCCGATGCTACCGACGAGGAATGTATGAATGTGCTGCAGCGTGCGGCCTGCCAAACGCTGCTGGCGCGTGCCGATAAAGGCCTGAGCACCGTAATTGGCGAGGGTGGGGTAAAAGTATCCGGTGGCGAAAAACAGCGCCTCTCGATAGCCCGTGCATTGTTGCGCCGGCCAGATATCCTGGTGTTTGATGAGGCTACATCCTCATTGGATTCGATCACCGAAGAAGAGATCACAGAAACTATCCGCAATGTGTCCGAGTTGGAAAATCACATTACCATCCTGATCGCTCACCGCTTGTCGACCATTATGCATGCCGATTGCATTTATGTGCTGGAGAAAGGCCGCATTATTGAATCGGGCAAGCATCATGATCTGTTAAGCCAGAAAGGTCTTTACTATGCCATGTGGCGCCAGCAGATTGGGGAGAAGGATACGGTTGAAGAAATAGAGGTGAAGTAATAGCATATATTTTTAATTTGCCATCCTGAACGCAGTGAAGGATCTGGTCGTGAACATGCATGGCGAAGGTGTTTTCCAACGCGTCATTGCGAGCGTAGCGTGGCAATCCCAAACTATACAGGGCCGCATTACAGGGCGTATACCCGCTCTTGGCCGCGGGGGGGCCTAGTTACTTTTCCTTGATGAAGAGTAACCAAAAATCAAGTCAGCAGAAATGCTTCTTTGCCGCACATGGCCTTTGCCCTGCAAAACGGACAGGACCACGGGCTGCAATTATTTTGCCCGACTTTGTTCGCTCCAGCCCCGCGCTTCAGCAAAAACTTGCTAATGCCCTTGCCATCGCACGGGCCTACATCGTTCTGCCCGCTTTCGCCCGAAGCTTATCTGCTGATGGGAAAAAGAAAAAAGCTATGGCATTGCGAGGAGGAAAAATAGAAAAACTGTCAGCTCGAACGAGGTACGAGGAGAGATCTTATACACGGGATAAGTTCAACTAGGCGTTATCATCCTGAACGTAGTGAAGGATCTGGTCGTGAACATGCATGACAAAAGATTTTCCCACCACGTCATTGCGAGCGCAGCGTGGCAATCTTCCAATTAGCAGGTCCGCTCTGTAAGTAGGGGATTGCCACGCTGCGCTCGCAATGACGCTTTTATTATATGTTATAACCCCATCTGGGCTTTAAATATTCTTATCCTCAATCATCCGGAAGAAATCGTCGCGGTAAGTATCGCCTACGGGGATGATCTTGTCGCCTATCTGGATGCGGCTTCGTTCGATGCTGTCGATCTTGTTGAGGGCCACAATGTATGATTTGTGTACGCGAATAAAATGCCTTTCGGGCAGGGCATCCTCCATTTTCTTCATGCCCTGCAGGGTAATGATACGCTCGGCAGTGGTGAATATGGAGATGTAATCTTTTAGTCCTTCAATAAATAAAATATCGTGCAGGTAAACCTTTTGGATCTTATGTTCGGTTTTAACGAAGATGAAATCGGTTGAAAAATCATCTACTTGTACCGGTTCAGCCTGTTGCACGGTTTTAACTACCGGCTGTATAATGCTTTGCGCTTTTTGAACCGATTTAAAAAAACGGTCGAGCGCTATGGGTTTAAGCAGGTAATCAACCACATCCAGCTCATAACCCTCCAGCGCATATTGCGGATAGGCGGTGGTGAGGATCACTTTGGCTTTGCCGTTGGCGATCTTTAAAAATTGGATGCCGGTAAGCTCGGGCATCTGCACATCTAAAAACACCAGGTCGACACTGCCACCCTGTACTATGGTTAGCGCTTCGATAGGGTTGGTAGTGGCTTTTACCAATTGCAGGAAAGGCATTTTGGAAATATAATCTTCCAAAATATGCAGCGCTAAAGGCTCATCATCAACTACCAGGCATCGGATCATGTTGTAAAAATAAGTGTTCTAATGATTTATCGTTAATTTTTTTATTTCCGGTTAATAACGGAGCAAGACCTGGTTATAGTACGATGGATAGCTCGCAGGTATAAGTGTCAACTTCATCCCTGATGTTTAGCGTATGTTTGTAGGGGTAAAGCAGGTTGAGCCGTCTTTGTACGTTGTTTAAACCAATACCACCCACAGTATCGCGGTTATGGGTGTGTTTTTTGTTTTGTATATAAAAATGAAGCTTGCTCTCCTCTACATTGATGAGTAGTTTAATGGGCGATGTTACATCACTGGCCACACCATGTTTAAATGCGTTCTCGATAAAAGCGATCAATAACAGGGGTACAATTTGCTGATTGGTTACTTCGCCCATCACCTTAAAATCGATAAAAGCTTTGTTGCCGAACCGTATTTTTTGCAGGTCGATGTAATTATGCAGGTATTGAAGCTCCTTGCTCAGGTCAACCTTGTTGTCATTACACTCATACAACATGTAGCGCATAATTTCTGATAGTTTCAGGATAGCCTCAGGTGTGGTTTCCGATCGCTGGTAAGCCAGCGAATAAATGCTGTTGAGTGAGTTAAATAAAAAGTGCGGATTGATCTGCGATTTTAAAAAGGCCAGTTCGGCGCTCAGTCGCTGATTTTCCAGATCGTGCTGTATCCGTTCATTCAGGAACCAGTCGGTAGTAAATTTGAGCACGGTACTTAAAAAAATGAATATTAAGCTGGTGAAAATGGTGCTTAAAAAGTAGGAGGGAAAGGTGATCACTTCGCCTTTCATACGTACCAGCACATATTGTTTAAACAGAAGCCCTACACCGTATTTAGCAAAGCCGTAAGCGATGATGGTAATGATAACAAACAAGGCATAGGCCCAGTAGCGTTTTTTATCTAAAAATCTGGGGATATAAACCAGGAAGTTAATATAAAACAGGCTGATGTTGATAGCCGGGTATAGCAGAAACAGGATGAGGAGCTCCTGGTTGCTTAGTTTGGTATTGCTGCGGGCCAGGGATAAAAATAGCGATATGATGCCGAGCCAAAAAAGCAGGTGCCAGAATATTTGCCAGCCTTTCCTTATTACACGTGTTTGTTTATCTGACGACATTTTTTTAGAGTCTGATCAGAAGCAAGAATCAAGAGACAAGAGCCAAGACAGTAATATAATCATTTGATTGCAGCTTGTCTTGATTCTTGTCTCTTGATTCTTGCCTCTTAACTATCGTCTAATTTAATATTTTGATGGTGATAAGCTGCTATAATTATATATAGTATTTCATTTTATCGATGAACGGGCATTTAAAATCGATGAACGGGTTAATACGGCTAATTGACCGTTCATCTATAAACTCCGACCGTTGGTCTAATACTTTTTAGCAGGTAAAATAAAAGATATTCCTTTGTTGTATCAAAACACTCACGATGAAAACGCTTATCAAAAACTCGAATCCTTTTATCATGTTACTGATACCAGTAATGTTTGCCCTAATATTAGGTGTAAGCTATCAGTTTGAACAAAAGAAGGAGTCGGCAATTGTTGGGGCATCCGTTCATGCCACATCATTGTTTTACAAAGGTGTACACCTTGTTAAAACTGTTTGCACAGTAGCCAAGGATAATCATGTATGGTAATTCGTACTGAAGGGTTATCCTTCAACTTCGGCAGTCAGCAGGTTGTGAAATCATTAAACCTGCAGGTACCCGAAGGAAGTATATATGGTTTTCTTGGCCCAAACGGCGCCGGGAAAACCACTACTATCAAACTCCTGTTAAATCTGCTCAAAACTCAACACGGCAGTATCCACATTTTCGGACAGGAACTCCAAAAAAATCGCATCAGCATATTATCCCAGATCGGGGCGCTTATTGAGCAGCCGGCTATTTATCAGCACCTGAGCGGCAAAGAAAATTTACTGAACAGGGCTTTACTATTACAAGTTCCAGTTAAGCGGGTCGACGAAATGCTCGATCTGGTGCACCTGAGCAATGCCGCTAATAAAAAAGCAGGTCAGTATTCCTTAGGGATGAAACAACGCCTGGGCATAGCTTTGGCCCTGCTTACTGATCCTAAATTAATGATACTGGATGAACCCACCAATGGCCTGGATCCGAACGGTATCATCGAGATACGAGAGTTGTTATTGAAACTGGTTAACCAGCATCGTAAAACGGTGTTTATATCGAGCCATTTACTGGCCGAGGTTGAACGTATGGCTACGCATGTAGGCATTATTGATGGTGGTCAGTTATTATTCCAGGGCAGTATAACGGAGCTGGAAGCCTTGAGCCAACCCTTAATACGTATCGAGACCGATAATAGCGTAGACGCGGCCAACTTGTTGAAACGCAAAAATTACCCGGTTGCAGATGTAACGGATGATTATGTATATGTGCCCTATATCTCAAAAGAGCAAATGGGCGATATTAATGCGCTGCTTATTCAAAATGAATATACTGTATTCAGCATAGGCAAGCAGCAAAAAGACCTGGAAAAATTGTTTTTATCTATCACCCAAAACGCCTGATCGCTATGAAGTGGTTTATTTTATCATTCCGGTCAGAATTTTTTAAGAGTCGTAAAACGTTAGGATTTTGGGCTGCTATATTATTGCCCCTGTTGATTTGCCTGCTGCTGTTTGTGGGTTTTTACACCAAAAGCGAACGTTTGGCAGGTATGCCTCCTGCAATATTATGGATACAGTTTGCAGGTGCAATTCTGGCTGTAATGGGCTCGTTGCTTTTACCCATGTTTGTTATTTTTATTGCCTATTCGGTAAATAGTATTGAACATAAGGCCGATACCTGGAAAAGCTTATTTAGCTTGCCCATTTCGCGCCTGAGTGTATATGCGGCCAAATATTTTTATGCCCTGTTCCTCATATTTTTGTGCCTGGCGCTTTTTGTATTATTTACCATAGGATTTGGCAATTTGCTCAGTTTGGTAAAGCCCGAGCTACGTTTTGACAATTATCATATGGAAGATGTGCTGGCCAAGCTGTACTTTAAGCTTTTCTTGTCGTCGTTGGGTATATTGTCCATCCAATTTCTACTCAGCCTGTTGTGGTCCGATTTTTTAAAGCCAATGGGGGTTGGTTTTGTGGCCACCATTATAGGCGTTATAACCGCGTCAAAAGACTGGGAGTATTGTTACCTGTTTCCCTATTCGCATCCCATGCTGGCTCTAAAACTGGTGCCGCGTAATATCAACAAAGGCGAAACGCCCCAAATAATCATCGATCTTTTTACAAAAGACATTTTTGTAGGTATTACCATTTCCGTGCTTATTTTTATTAGCGGGTATTTTATTGTACTTAAAAAGAGTGTAAAGTAAAGTTTAACGCCGATGTTTCAAATTGGTGGTTAATAAAGTAAATTAAAATTCCCTATCACCGGTTTCGCTGGTTGGTAATTTTAATTTACTGGTAAACCTGTTTAAGTTAAAACTAAGGTTGATCAGGAGTACATCTGTTTCAGAGATATAATTTGTTGTTGTATAAAAATCTCGACCGGCGGTAGTAATACGCTGTTTGTTTGCGCCCAGTATTCCCATGTTCATGTTTTGCCATAGTAGTGATGCGGATAGGCGCCCTTTCATGAATGTTTTTTTTACAGAGGTATTTGGCACAAAAAATTGTCCATCTTCTCCCTGGGCTGTTGGCCTTTTTGAAAGGTAGTTTATATTGGCCTGAAGGCTAAGCGTTTTACTAAGTTGAAAATTGGTATTTCCATTAACCGAATAAGCCCATTTGGTATTGGAGATGATAAAAGGTTCATTTAAAATAGCAATGTTACCATGTATTTTATAATTGTAGAGGTTGCCACTCAGATAAATGCTCCACCACTTAAACGGCGATAAATTCATTCCCGCTTCCAGCCCGAATAGCCTGGCGCTTCCGGCATTGGTATACACCCGGTTTAGTATAGTATCGGCATACACGCTGTTAAGCCGTTGTACAGGGTTTTTAATGTGCTGATAATAAAGGGTAGTAAAGAAGGACCCATTGGTAAAATTCCGATTCATACCCAATTCGGCCAGGTCAATAAATTCCGGCAACAAGTCAGGGTCGCCCTGTTCCAGCGTTTCAGAGTGTTCACGCTCTGGTATGGGATTTAACTCCAAATTGCTGTTACGCTGCACCCTTTTGCTATAACCCGCTTTAAGGTTCCAGCCTTCGTTGAGATGATACAGTAAACTGGCCGAAGGAAACAAATTGGATAGATTGAGAATATGCGGATTGGGGTCATATGACAGGTTAACTGTACGCGCAGCATATTCGTAGCGCAAGCCACCCACATACTCCAGCTGCTGTACCTTGCCGGAGTATTGACTATAAAATGAATTGATATCATTTTTAGCATGTGTACTCCCACTAAATTTGTCCAGATCGGGCTGCGAAGTTGCCGGTGTTACAAAATAATCAAAAATGCCGCCCTGAATATCATGCCTGAACTGGTAACCGCTTTCCAATTTCCCTTTACCGATATTCACGCTATAATCCAGTTTTAAGCGATATGCGTTGATAGGCCTTTTGTAAGGATTGTTTACATATTGAATTGTGTCTGTTGTATTCGGAAATTTTAAATTTCGATTTTGAGTTGCCCCGTACAAATTATCGTGCTCATAAAGTAAGCCAGCCGTCAGGGCCGACTTATTAGTAAAAGTGTGGGTATAATCAACATTACCTAAATTAAAGGTGCCTTCTTTAGTTTGCAGGTTTGAGTTATAATAGGTTGTACTTTTAATAAGCGCATTGGTATTTAGATCTGAGGTGGTATTATTATATAATAAATCAGCCAGGCGTGCCTGGTATCTTTTACCACTATAAAGTCCCACTGATATTACATTGTTTGGGTCGGCGGTATAACTTACAGATGCCCTCCCTGCATAATTATGCCTGTCAAAACTTCTTTCACCGTTGGATGGGAAACGGGTAATGGTATTGTTAGTGAAATTTTTTGTATAAACATTCCCTTCCCGGTAACCTGCGTTATCATTTCGGGTATAATTACCTCCTACAGAAATATCCCACTTGTTTTTCTTATAATTAATGGTAGCGTCGGCTCCAAAGCGTTTAGGTTTTTTTAAGTTGCCATAGCTGACTGTGCCGGGCAGGCCACCCTGGGAATTGGCTACCAGTGTAAAACCATCTGCCGTTCCTTTTTTAGTAATAATATTGATGATACCACCCCTGCCATCCGGGTCGTATTTGGCGGATGGCGCGGTGATCAGTTCTATATTATCGATAGTATTGGCAGGTAACTGGGTTAGCACCGTTTGCGCATCGGCCAAAACAGGTTTACCATTAATCAGCACCATAAAACCAGATGATCCCCGCACACTAATATCTCCCTCTGAATTGACCGCTACCGATGGAAGATTTTTCAATACGTCTATAGCTGAGCCGCCTTTGGCCGATTCAAACTGCCCGGCTTTATAACTTTGCTTATCAATTTTATTTAATGCTGTTATTTTTTGACCCGAAATAGCAACCTCACTAAGCATCTTGCCCGATGGGCTTATCTGAATATTGCCTAAATCTAATTGCTGGCTATCCGCAATATTAATTTCTTTGATGTATTTGGTTTCATAACCTACGAAGATTATTTTTATATAATAGTAGCCTCCTGGTATTTTTGTGAAACGAAACTCACCGTTGGTGCCTGTAACTTGCCCGTAAACCAGCGTAGAATCGGTTGTTCTGAATAGGGCAACACTCGCATATTCTGCCGGAGATTTGCTTTTGACATCTGTTACCTTACCTTTAATATTGGCATTTTGTGCGAATGAACTTATATAAGAAAAGAGAAAAATAAGACAGCCAAGAGGTAAACGTATTTTCATGATAACATGCAGATTGCAATTGTAAAAATAGAACTTACAGTATGCTGGTCACGGTATAAAACCTGCCATCTGCGGTATAATTAAATGACTCTTTTGGCCGATGAAAGTGCCAGATCCCGGTACAAGCCAGGAGTTAAGTTGGTGTTTAGTTTAAAAAATTTTACAAAATGCGACGTATCGGAAAAGTCGAGACTGGCCGCAATTTCCTTGATGGATAACGAAGTGTTTGAAAGTAAGGTTTTTGATTCTAACAGGATACGCTCATTTAACAACATGGATGGTGTTTTACCTGAGGCATTCCTGCATATTAAATTTAACCGGGATGCTGATACTTTAAGCAGATCGGCATAATCCTGTACCTTTTTTATCCGCTGATAATTTTCATTGATCAGGCTTTTAAATTGATAGTAAACAGCGTTAAAAGTTATTTCTGTTTGGATAAAGGTACCTGACGGTTTCGGGATCTTTAACAGGATGAGTTGTAAATAAGTCTTTAATATAGTTAGTGAAGCATTAGATTGATAATCCTGATAAAACCGTTTTACTAATTCAAAAAGGGTACCGCCATCTGCCAGGCTAATGTGAGCGGGTAACTGATAAACAACCTCTAAACCCTCGCTATTTAATAATTCCTCCCTGAACAGAATTACAAAACCTTTGGGTATTCTTGAAAAATCCCAGCAATGTGTTTGTCCTGGTTTTAAAAAAAATATATCGGGCGGATTAACATCAAAAGTTTGGTCATCAATAGTATGAAATCCCGAGCCCTGAGTTAATATGATCAACTCGAAGTAATTAGCATGTTTGTGCGGTACGGTGGGTTTGATCACCTCCTTAAACGGACTGATTTTTAAAACCTCGTCGGTTTTAATTTTCGATTTAACAGGTATACCATTCATCATCGATCACTAAGTTATGGTATATCTATATATAAACAAGCAACCGACGTTATTGTAAGAAGGTAGGGGGAGTCAATAAAAATGATATAAAACAAAGAAGGCTCCGGGTTATCCGGAGCCTTCGCAATAATATTTAATTGATATTATTTTTGTTTGAATTGAACGCGACGGTTTAATACGCGGCCTTCTTCAGTTGAGTTATCAGCAATTGGGTTGGTTTCACCGTAACCTTTTACTTTAACTTTTTTAGCATCAACACCAGAGTTAACTAAGTAAGTTTTTACTGAGTTAGCACGGTCTTTTGATAAAGATAAGTTGTGAGCAGCAGTACCTTCAGATGAAGCGAAACCGTCTACTTCAACAGATTTACCAGATGAACGCAGGTCAGCTGAAGTTGCATCTAACACTGGGTAAGATGAAGTTCTTAATACTGAGCTGTCAAATTCAAACTGAATGTTTGAGTAAGCAGTAGCAGCAGGAGCTGGAGCAACAGTATCTTTAGGGAATACGATAACGCAACCTGAACCGTCAACTACGCTGCCAGCAGCAGTACCTGGGCATTTGTCAAATTGATCAGCAACACCGTCACCGTCAGAATCTTTTTTCAGATCATTAACAGCGTTTTCAACGTTGGTAACACGGCCTTTCAAAGCTTCAACTTCCTGACGTAATGCAGCATCGTACAATTCGTCATACATTAAAGCTACTGGGTTAACCCACTCTAAGCTTGGTTTTGATTTTGAACCTAAAGTGAACTCTAAGCCAGCATAACCGTAGCTGTATTTATCTTTTGTAGGATAAGCCCTGTTAACACCGTCAAAGTTATCACCATCAACAAATGTTTCGGTGTAACCTAAGTTTAATGCAACAACATCACTTAATCTGAATTTAACACCTGCACCAACTGGGATGATCAGTTCTTTAACATATTTGCTTGTTCCTGAACCATCAGAGTTACCTGCGTGACCGTCAAAATCAACTACAGTACCGTTTTTGTAAGTAACTTTAGGAGTGTATAAAGCTAAACCACCACCGGCTGTAACGAAGAAGTTAACTGAGTTTTTGCGTCTTAAGAAGTCGATAGTTGCAACGTTTACAACACCGCTTAAAGTACCTGACCAGAATTTGGTTTGGAAAGACTGAGCAGCGTAAGCTCCGCTTGTACCAGGTGCTTTAGTGTTATCACCTTCTACTTTACCACCATGCAAATCCAATTGTAAACCAAAAGAGTGTGCTAATTGCTCTCTGAATGAGATACCGTAGCCTAATTGAATTTTATTGTGTGTAAAGTCATTTGAACCACCAGTTGCAACTGAAGGAGCGGTAGCGCCAACGTTTACACCGATGCTAAACTTTTTGTACTGACCTAAACCACCAAATACCTTGGGGGTAGTAGTTTCAGACGACGTTGTAGTTGCTGTAGTGGTTTTAGTAGAATCCGTTTGTGCATTTACGATTCCAACAACCATCAAAGAAGCAAATGACAATGCGACTGTTTTCTTTAATGTAGAATAATTCATAGTTTTTAAGATTAAACGATTTTAATTGTGATTTTTTTCAAATTTAGTAATTATGTTTGAAACCCTGACCAAACATTGTTCCAAAAATTGTAATAGTTATACAAATAAAGAAAAAAAAAAGATAATCAGCAGATAAATATGAAATATCCCGCAATCGATAATAGTTTATTTATTAATAATAGAAAAAATTTCGTTTCGAGAACAAAACCTAACTCCTTGGCTATTTTTCATGCCAGTGATGAATTCCCCAGGAGCGGCGATCAAACTTTTCAATTTAAGCAAAATTCTGATTTTTTTTATCTGACAGGCATCGACCAGGAACAAAGTATCCTGCTTTTATTTCCCGATTGTCCTAATAAAGCATACAAAGAAGTACTTTTTTTAAGACAAACCAACGAGCATATTGCCATCTGGGAAGGGCATAAATATACTAAGGAAGAAGCAAAAGCTGCATCCGGTATCGAAACTATTTATTGGCTCAGCGAGTATGAAACTATTTTGCAGAATATTATTTATTATGCAGAGTATATTTATATCAATACCAATGAAAATGAGCGGTATAGTCATAGCGTGCCCTACCGCGATCTGCGGATGCTTGAAGCTTTAAAAGCAAAATATCCCCTGCACAAATATGAACGGGCGGCAGTGATCATGCGCGATCTGCGTGTTATCAAATCGCCGGTTGAAATAGAGCTCACCCAAAAGGCATGTGACATTACCAATGACGCTTTTGTACGTGTGTTGAAATTTTTAAAACCCGGTGTTACCGAATATGAGATAGAAGCCGAAATTACACATGAATTTTTACGGCAACGGGCTACTGGAAATGCTTATCACCCTATTCTGGCTTCGGGTAAAAATGCCGTTGTGTTGCATTATACCGATAATAACCAGATTTGTAACGATGGTGATGTGATACTTTTTGACTTTGGTGCCGAGTATGCTAATTATAACGCCGATATGAGTCGTTCTGTGCCTGTAAACGGTCGTTTTAGCGACCGGCAGCGTGCTGTTTATGATGCTGTTTTAAGGGTAATGCGTGAGGCTACTAAAATGATTGTTGCCGGCACCAACTGGAACGAATATCATGAAGAGGTTGGTAAAATAACAACCAGCGAATTAATAGGCTTGGGGCTGCTGGATAAGCACGATGTAGCCAAGCAAGACCCCAACACGCCCCTTTATAAAAAGTATTTTATGCATGGCACCTCACATCATTTAGGTTTGGATGTGCATGATTTTGCAAGCCGTTACAAGCCATTTGAGGTAGGCAATATACTCACCTGCGAACCGGGAATATATATACCCGAAGAAGGTTTAGGTATCAGGATTGAGAACAATATTTTAATTACCCAGGATGGTAACCGCGATTTGATGGCCAACATCCCGGTAGAGGCCGCCCACATTGAAGAAATCATGAATACTTGAAGGTGATTTTGACAATTATTTTACAATGAAAGTAATTTAATCACATCTTTCAATTGTTATTGAATTGTTAATTCATCATAAACTATACATAAGTATCTACAAAACTATACAGATTGAATTTTTCATCTTTCAAAAGCTTTAGCATAAGGTTGCTAAAGCTTTTTTAATTAATGGGCTATATTAATTTTTGCCAGGTGCATTTGTATGGTTCTTCGCCAGATTGCAGTCTATCGGTATTGGAAAGAGCTGGTCTTTATAAAAATTGCCATTTCGATAAAGCATGCGAAGGGTATGAACGTGGTTGCGAAAGAGAAACTATATTTGAAACGAAGTGTGAAATCTTCTGCTGTACAAATGGCCGCGATTACACGAATGTCTGGGTAAGTGCACTAATATCTAATAATTCACCAAAACCGTATATTTGTTTTTTCAACGCCACCTGGAAATTTTTTAGAGGCGGTTTACAACTTTAAATTAAGATACCCGCATTTGAAACCCACCATTCTGATTACTTTCGATTCGTTAAAACGCGCCACATCGGGCATGTTTTTTTTTGAAAGAAGTTTAGGAGATGAGATCCTGAAGCAGAACAATGGCCGGTTTGCCATATTTGGCTATCTGCACAAAAAATCTATTTATTGGTTTCAGCAGCTTGCCGGTACTATTTTAATGTCGCCTTTGCATAAGGTGTTTTTTCCGGCATATAAACAATTTAAGCTGGTGCATTTTACCAATCAGTATTGTAAGTTGCGACCTACCCGGGTAAAAGCAAAAAAAGTACTTACTATTCATGACATGAACCCCGTTCATGAAAAAACACGTTCGCCGGCACGTTATAAAAAATACCTTGATCGCCTGGGCGGTTATATAGATAGCTGCGACAGGATAGTGACCATCTCAAATTTTGTGGCCGGTGACATTGTTAAATATTATCCGCAGGCGGCTGGTAAGCTTACCGTTATTTATAACGGAGCCGATAAGCTTGTTTTGCCACTACATCATCAACCGCCATATAAACCTGCACGTAAATTTATATTTACCATTGGTAGTCTCGCACCCAAAAAAAACTTTCATGTTTTACCGGCCCTGTTGCACAATAATAATCTGGAGCTGATTGTTGCCGGTAAAATAACCGACTATCAGCAGCGAATAATAGATGAGGCTAAGCAATATAATTGTGCAGACAGGGTAAAACTGATCGGTCTGATCAGCGACGAGGATAAAGCCTGGTATTACAAAAATTGCGAAGCTTTTGCATTTCCATCCATAGCCGAAGGTTTTGGGTTGCCCGTTATTGAAGCCATGCATTTTGGTAAACCGGTATTTTTATCAAAGTATACCTCCCTGCCAGAAATTGGCGGCGATGCAGCCTGGTACTTTGATAACTTTGAACCCGAAACCATGCGGTCAACTTTTGCCCGGGGTATGGACGAGTACACAGCGAATAACATGGCCGAAAGCATCAAACAACACGCGGCTAAATTTAATTGGGAAAAAACAGCCCGTCAATATCTTGATCTGTATACCGAATGCCTGGGCATGTAACCACTAAATATGGGTTAAACTCCCAAATTGTATTGTTGTATTTTTGCACACTTATACCCGTTATTTTAATAAAGTATAGATGCCAATAATTGATAATAAAGAGATAAAGCATGTTTTAATAAGCAGGATTGACGCCATTGGCGATGTGGTACTGCAGCTGCCCACCTGTATTTATTTAAAGCAATTATATCCCGATGTGATCATCAGTTTCCTGGGACGAAGCTATACCCAACCCATTATAGAGGCATGCAAGGCCGTTGATAATTTTATGAATTATGATGACCTTAAGCCTTTATCAAAAAAAGAAATAGCTGCGCTATTTAAAGAAAAAAATATTGATGCCATTGTGCATGAATTTCCTAAAAGCCAGATTGCCGAGGCCGCGAAAAAGGCGGGCATCAAAATAAGGATAGGCGCAACCAGTAAAATTCATCATCTTTTTAACTGCAATAAACTGATCAGGTTAAACCGGGCAGAATCAAATTTGCACGAAGCACAGCAGGATATTTATATGTGCGGGCCTCTTGGGGTTACCCATATCCCAACCATTGGTACTATTGCCCGTTATTACAAGGATAACTTTAAGCCTTTGGTGGCTTTGCCGGCTCAATTTAAAAATTTGCTAACGGATGATAAATTTAATCTGATTGTTCACTCTAAATCAGGTGGTAACGGACGCGAGTGGGATATGGATAACTTTACTGCCTTAATTAATGGTTTGCCTCTGGATAAATTCCGCGTTTTTATAACAGGATCGTTCAAGGAGCATCAGCTATTTAAAACATGGATACCGCAATTACCGCCTTCGGTAATTGATTTGAGCGGGAAAATGGATCTTGACGAATTTATAGCCTTTATTTATCATGCCGATGGTTTGCTGGCATCAGGCACCGGTCCGCTGCACGTGGCCGCCGCTTCGGGAATCTATACATTGGGTTTATTCCCCGTTTCCAAATCTATCAATGCTACGAGGTGGGCGCCATTGGGTATACGGGCCGAACACCTGGAAAGCGATTCTGACGATTTGAGCAGTATTTCTGTTGATATGGTTAAAGAGAAAATTGAAGGCTGGCTGCAATAAAATGAGGCTAATAACCTTTAATAAACTATTGTTCTATTTTTGCCTTATTGATATATGCTATATAAAAGTTAAATGCCCGTAATCGATAACAAAAAAATAACCCATATTTTAATAAACCGGCTTGATGCCATGGGCGATGTTGTACTGCAACTACCTACCTGCATCTATTTAAAACAACTGTATCCCGATGTCATCATCAGCTTTCTGGGCCGCAGTTATACCAAGCCGGTGATAGATGCCTGCAGGGCCGTTGATCATTTTATCAATTATGATGACTTAAAAGCTTTATCGGTTAATGAAATAGCTGCTGTTTTTAAAGAAAAAGCCATAGACGCCATTGTGCATGAATTCCCCCAAAGAGAAATTGCCGAAGCCGCGAAAAAGGCCGGAGTCAAAATAAGAATAGGCGTAACCAGCAGAAATTATCATTTTTTTACCTGTAATAAATTAGTGAGACTAAGCCGCCGAAGATCCGATCTGCACGAGGCGCAACAGGATATTTACCTGTGCAAACCGCTTGGTGTTACGCATGTGCCCACATTAGGCACGCTGTCAAATTTGTTCAAAGGCAATTTTAAACCCACAGTAGCTTTGCCGGCACAAATTAAAGATCAGTTGAAGGATGATAAATTCAACCTGATCATCCATGCCAAATCAAACGGTAATGGTAAGGAGTGGGATCTGGATAATTTTACTGCGTTAATCAAACTTTTACCTGCGAATAAGTTCCGCGTTTTTATAACCGGGTCGCAAAAAGAACATGAGCTTTTTAAAACGTGGATCCCTCAGTTACCGGCATCTGTAATTGATGTAAGCGGAAAGCTAACCCTTGAGGAGCTCATTGCGTTCATCTATCATGCCGATGGCTTGCTTGCATCCGGAACCGGCCCACTGCATGTTGCCGCTGCTTCAGGAATACATACTCTGGGTTTATTCCCCATTACCATAGGTATCCATGCTACCCGCTGGGCGCCGTTAGGTGTAAGGGCCGAGCATATTGAAAGCGACTCTGATGATCTGAGCAGCATTACCGTTGATATGGTTTTTGAACGGATAAGTAGCTGGCTTAAGTAATAAATAATAATAACATAAGAACCCGGGCGTTTTACCCTGTAATAATACTGTACCCATAATAGCTGCCATTTACTTAATTTTGCAGCTTAGCTTTTTAAATGAAAACATATTTCAGACTTCTGTCTTTTGCAAAGCCTATCGGGAAATTTGCTTTTCCATATTTTATTTTAACGTTATTTTCGGTAATATTTAACACGCTTAATCTTGCGTTGCTGGCTCCATTATTAAAAACAATTTTTAACCCGGCTACTGCCGAGGTGGTAAACAAGCCTGCCAATTGGTGGGACCCTTTAAAGGATTTTAATTATTTTGCTTACACCGCCAATCAGCATTATGGTGCCCTGGGCGCTTTAAAATTCGTTTGTGCTGCTATTGTTGTATCGGTGCTGCTAAGCAATTTATTCAGGTATTTTTCGCAGCGGATTATGGAAAACCTGCGAATCTATACACTGCTTAATCTCAGAAAAACTGTTTTTAATAACGTAATGAACCTGCACCTGGGCTATTTTAGTAATGAACGCAAGGGGGATATACTTTCAAAAATATCAGCCGATGTACAAGTAGTGCAGTTTTCGGTTACCGGTACATTGCAGGTTGCGTTTAAAGAGCCTTTTCAACTATTAACCTACCTGGTGTTTTTATTTGTTATATCGGTTAAATTAACTTTGTTTTCCATGCTGATCATTCCCGTTTCGGCATTTGTTATATCAAGAATAGTTAAGCGGCTTAAAGAGCAAGCTACGGAGTCGCAGCAAACTTACGGTAATATGATCAGTAACCTTGATGAAGCTTTATCGGGGATAAAGATCATTAAAGCATTTAATGCGGTTTCATTTATAAAAAACAGGTTTGATCATGAGAACAGGCAATATTCAAGAATAACCCGTTCAATGGCCAAAAGACAACAAATGGCCTCGCCAGTATCTGAGTTTTTAGGCGTTTTAATGGTGTCTGGCATTGTATTGTATGGTGGCTCACTAATTATTAATCATACCGGTACCTTATCTGCCGATAATTTTATCGTGTACATTGCCATGTTTTCGCAGATAATGAGGCCTGCTAAAGCCATATCTGACTCTTTCAGTAACATACATTCCGGCATAGCTGCAGGCGAGCGGGTGTTGGCCCTTATTGATGAAAAGCCATTGATAACAGATGCTCCCGATGCTGTGGCAATAACTGATTTTACCAAAAGTGTACGATTTGAAAATGTATCTTTTGCTTATAAAAATAAAGTTACGGCAGATGAAAGCGATACTGAACCCGATAAGTATGTCCTGAAAAATCTTAATCTGGAAATACCTAAAGGTAAAACAGTAGCCCTGGTAGGTCCGTCTGGTGGTGGTAAATCAACACTGATGGATCTGTTGCCCCGGTTTAGCGAACCGCAGTTGGGCACTATTTATATTGACGATAAAGATATAAAATCGGTTACTTCTGAGTCATTACGTGCTTTGATGGGTATTGTAAATCAGGAGTCGATATTATTTAACGATACTATATTTAACAATATAGCCTTTGGAAAAACCGGGGTTAGCCAGGAACAGGTTGAAGCAGCAGCACGTATTGCCAATGCGCATAACTTTATCATGGAAACGGATAAAGGTTACCAAACCAATACCGGCGACAGGGGAACAAAATTGTCAGGAGGGCAAAGACAAAGGATCTGTATAGCAAGGGCCGTACTGAATAACCCGCCAATTATGCTGCTTGATGAAGCTACCTCCGCCCTGGATACCGAATCTGAAAAACTGGTTCAGGAAGCGTTAAACAATCTGATGAAAAACCGTACCTCGCTCATTATAGCACACCGCCTGAGTACTATTCAAAACGCCGATCTGATCATTGTGCTGGATAACGGAAAGGTGGCAGAACAAGGCACACATCAAGAGCTAATTAACAATAATGGTGTGTACAAACGTTTAATAGATATGCAAACTTTTAATGCCGATTAATAAATAGAAATTGTTTGGCCGGGTTTTGAAATAACTGAAATGGTAAAAAAAAGAAGTTTTATAAGTACTTATTGGCTTAAATATACCGACAGGGCCGGTTATAAAAATTATAAGTGGGAGTTGCATAATTATAAAAATGTTGAAACTACCAATTTTTTAATCGGGGATGAACGATTGAATAATCCTGCAAAGATAAGGGCTGTTGCAGCTGGTAACCATCAGCTTAACCTTAATCATAGTGGCAATGCCGGCGATATTATTTATGCACTGCCAACTATTAAAAAACTGGCCGAAACCGTAAAGGTCCCCATAAATTTATACTTGAGGCTTGGGCAGCCACTATTGCTTTCGGACAGAACTACCCACCCTCTGGGTAATGTAAGGCTCAATGATAAAATGATGGCCATGCTGGCTCCTTTAATCAGTTCGCAGTCATACATCAGTCGGTTTGAAGTGCTTACGGATCAGAAAATAGATATTGACCTGGATTACTTCAGGGCCGGGCACGTACCGATGGATAGGTGTAACATAGCCCATTGGTGTTCATATATAACCGGGGTAAATCCTGAATTATGGAAAAAATGGCTTGATGTGGAACCGGATACATCGTTTGCAGACTGTGTAATTATTGCACGGAGCGAAAGATACAGGAGCCAGGGAGTTGATTATAAGTTCTTAGAAAACTACAAAGGCTTAAAATTTATAGGAGTCGAATCGGAGTATAACGACATCAAAAAGCAGGTTCCTAATATAGAGTGGGTGCAGGTAGATGATTTTTTACAGCTGGCCCGGATAATTGCAGGCTGTAAATTTTTTATCGGTAATCAATCGTTCCCATTTTCAATTGCCGAAGCATTAAAAGTCCCGCGCATTTTAGAAGCTTGTTTTGATGTTATCAACGTTGTTCCGGAAGGTGAAAATGGTTATGATTTTCTTTTTCAGGATCATTTTGAATCATTGGTACAGAAGCTTTATCATAAAAACCAGGAATTATGAGTGCGCTGAAGAAAGTTGCCATTATAGTCCCTTTTTATCAAAATACGATATCTGATTTAGAAAAAATTGCGCTAACTCAGCTACAAAATGTTTTGGCTAATTATCCCCGCATCATTATAAAGCCTCACTCGCTTGTTTTACCCGATGTGGTTAACCAGTATAATTTTACAGCTATTGAAACCTTTGACGACAGCTATTTTAAAAGTATTGATGGCTATAACGCTTTAATGCTTTCTGATACTTTTTACAAACGTTTTTTAGATTATGAGTTTATTCTGATTCACCAATTGGATGCCTTTGTATTTAAGGATGAACTGGCATATTGGTGCAGCCAGTCAATTGATTATATAGGTGCTCCATGGATACCACCAGGTGATTACCCGGATTTTATTAAAGCCATCAAGTCAAAAATTCAATTTCATTATCATGCCCGGTTTAATATTCAGAAAAACGGACTTCCATCATCAATGCAATATGAATACAGAGTTGGTAACGGAGGATTTTCATTACGGAGAGTAAAAAAGTTTTACGATCTGAGTATCAGCATGCGCGATAGGATGTCGGTTTATTTAACACGTAGTGAGCACGAATTTCATGAAGATATTTTTTGGAGTGTGGAGGTTAACAGGAAACGGAAAATATTAAACATACCATCATATAAAACGGGGTTAAAGTTTTCGTTTGAACTTGCTCCAGAGCGTGCCTTGAGGTTAAATAAGAACCAGTTACCCTTTGGATGCCATGCCTGGGATAAAAACCTCGATTTTTGGCGTCAAATATTTAAAAAACTAGGTTACCATATATAAAAACTGAATAATTTATTCTTTAAATATAAGCATACATCTAATGAAAGAACTCCCGCTTGTATCCATTGCGCTTTGTACGTACAATGGCGCCAGATTTTTAGAGCAGCAATTAGATACACTTATTAATCAAACCTATACCAATATTGAAATTATTGCTGTAGATGACTGCTCCACTGATCATACCTATCAGATACTTGCTGGTTATGCATCAAAATATCCCAACCTCCATTTGTATAAAAACAAAACCAATTTAGGTTTGATTAAAAATTTTGAGCTTGCTTTGGATTGTTGTAAGGGCGAATTGATAGCATTTTGTGATCAGGACGATCTGTGGGATCTTAAAAAGATTGAATTGCAGGTAGCCGCTATAGGTAATAACCTGATGTTGTATCACGATTCTGAACTTATTAATGAGCAGAATGAGTCACTAAATGTAAAAATGACCGATCTGTTTAACTTTTACCGGGGCGATGAGCCGGAAGTATTTTTGTTTAGTAATTGTGTATCCGGGCATTCGATGCTTTTTAAAAAGGAGCTGATTGATGAGGTGCGTCCCTTAAAAAAAGATACTTATCATGATTGGTGGATTGCCTATGTGGCCACTAATTTAGGTACTATTGACTATTTGCCGCAATGCCTGGTTAAATACCGTCAGCACGATGATAGTGATACCGATTTGTTATATAGAAAAGACGATAAGAAAGATAAACACAGGCACAAAACCATCGAACAGCTTTTTAAACGCCAGAGTAAGTGGTTACAGTATTGCGCTTCTTATCCTAAAAATAAAAGACCTCAGTTTGTTAATACATTATTGCGGCTGTATGTAAACAGACCCAATAATTACCTGGCTATTCAACTTTTCTTTTTAATGAAAAAGCACGTCGATATTTTATATTACATCCCCAAATGGGATAACTACCGGAAAAACAGGGAGGTGAAGAAAATGATATGGGGGTATAAGCTTAAGAACTTTTGGTACACTTATTTTAGGCCCAACAGCAAAAAAATACTCCGCGTTGATTTAGATGAAAAAAGCTATTGAACAGCTGCTTTTGGGATTCATGTATTTCCAAAAAAACTATTTTAAACAGCCTTAATATAACTTATAATTGTAATTTATTGGCAAATGTACAGTTGTCGGGATATTTATAACGCATTGGTTTATAATCATATGTGTTGTATTTAAATTAATATTTAAATGATTAAAAAAATTCTTGGGTTAGAATCTTATAAGCATAAAGTTGCTATTTGTTGTATAGCCAAACATGAAGACCCTTATTTTGCAGAATGGATAGACTATCATTTACAAATTGGTGTAAGCCATTTTTATGTTTATGATAATGAATCAAAAATCCCGGTTACTGAAAGCTTGCGTGATTATATAGAAAAAGGCATTGTGACCGTTGAGCCGGTTGCCGGTAAAGCAAAGCAAATGCCTAGCTATCAATTATGTTTAAAGCGCTATGGCCCCGAATGCCAATGGTTAGCTTTTATTGATGTTGATGAATTTATTGTGCCGAAAACGCTAACCGGAAATCTGCCCGATTTTTTAGAAAATTATAAAAAATACGGAGGGCTTGGTATTTATTGGTTGATGTTTGGTTCCAATGGTCATTTAGAAAAGCCCCAGGGGAGCCAGCTTGAAAGCTATGTTAGAAGGTCGCTTAAAACAGATAGCGTGAATGGCCATATTAAAAGTATTGTTCAACCCCGATATGTTAAACGGGTGGAGACTCCACATCATTTCAAATATAAATTCGGGAAATATTGTGTAAACGAAAATGGTAAACGTATTGAAGGCCCTATCTCTTTACATACTTCTAATAAAATACAAATGAACCATTACTTCTTACGTTCGTTAGCCGAATTTAAGTTGAAAATAGCAAGGGGCAGGGCAGACAATAACGAGATCAGAAGTTTAAATGAATTTTACATTGAGGATGAAAAATGTAATTTTATTGTTGATGAAAATATAAAAGAGCTCAAGATAATAATGGATAAGAATAACCAGTAGCGGTTTTACTTTTATGCTTATTGATCCGTGTACTTTTTATAAGTAAATTAAAAAGGTTCCTCATTTATATATGTATATATGAGGAACCTTTTTAAGGTTACAATAAACTTTTTATTGAAATTTAAACCCTAAGCCAATTTGCCAAACCTGGTTGCGGAAATCGGGCAGATCGGCTTCATTGGAAGCGTTACGGGCAAGGTCAATATTGTAACGGCCCCTGATCTCTACATTACGGTTAATATCAAAACTAACACCTACTACACCGGCCACATAGCTCTGGTCGCCCTGGTGGCCGTCATAACGGGTTTCTACATTGGTGCCAAAATCACGGTAAGTGTCCCTTTGCGAAGTTAAAAAGGTAAGCTGAGGGCCAATTAAGAAATTAAACCCGGGTACAATTTTGAATTTAGCCAGTAAGGGAACGTCGATATAGTTGGTACGTTCGGTAAAATGGGCGTTTTCAAGATCAGCACTAAAGCCTTTTTGCGAAAATAGTACTTCAGGGGCGAACGAAAAATAATTGGTAACCGGAACATCCAGTGTAAGCCCGACATTGAAGGCTGCTATTGTACTGGAGCTGAAGCGTGAATCATAAGCATCAAGCGAGTTGGCCAGGTTTAAGCCGGCGGTAAAACCTACTTTGATCTGATTTTCGTTATACGGCCTGTGTTGTTGATGCCTTACATAACGGCGTGGCTGGCGTGGCCCGTAATAAGTTTGTGCGCTCGCTGCACCAGCTGCAAATAGGCATATTGCAAAAAAGATAAATTTTTTCATTTTTATTTGTTTTTAACGGTAGCGGAGCAAATTGCAGGTATTTTATTTTTAGTTCGGGCCTGCAATCGTTCCTTGATTATTTTTGATTTATACTACATAGAGTAAAAATTAACGCAAAGGTTTATTTTTAGTTTCCAATAATTCGCGAGTAGTACCAGAACTTTATATTTCTTCATGAAATCTTCAAAAAACCCGGCACTCCATAAACATTACCTGATACAATTTGTACTACATTTGACCATGCCAAAATTGAATAACGGTATTTGCTGTACCTTAATTATAGCACTTAATTTTATTGCAGTTAACGCTTTTGCACAAAAAACGAGCTATGTACAAAGCTTAAACACGCAAAACCGCTGGGTTGATTCGGTTTATAATAAACTAAGCCGCAAGCAAAGAGTAGCGCAGTTGCTTTTTGTACGCGCGCATACCAACAAAGGCAAAGCTTACGAAGATTCTGTTGCCCGGGTGATCAAAGACGAGCAGGTAGGCGGCCTGGTGTTTTTTCAGGGCGGCCCCGGCAGGCAGGCTTTACTGGTTAACAAATATCAAAAGCTGGCACAGGTACCTTTGCTCATTTCTATGGATGGCGAGTGGGGCCTGGGCATGCGCCTGGATTCGACCATATCATATCCCTACCAGATGACACTGGGCGCCATACAGGACAATAATCTGATCTATAAAATGGGTCAGCAGGTAGCTTATGATTTTAAGCGACTGGGTATCCAGATCAACTTTGGGCCCGATATGGATATCAACAACAACCCCAATAACCCGGTGATCAATTATCGTTCGTTTGGCGATAATATGTATAATGTGGCCAAAAAGGGGGTTGCTTACTTTAAGGGGATGCAGGATGCCGGTTTACTAACCACGGCCAAACATTTTCCGGGGCATGGCGATACCAATGTCGATTCGCATTTTGATTTGCCTTTGTTGCCCTACAGCCGAGCCCGTTTGGATTCGCTCGAAGAGTATCCTTTCCGCGAGGCTATTAACGCCGGTATCAGCGGCATTATGATAGCACATATGAATATCCCGGCACTTGATAATACTAAAAATTTGCCTTCAACACTATCACGCCCCATTGTTACCGGTATTTTGAAAGATTCCCTTCAGTTTAAAGGTTTGGTGGTATCCGACGCGATGGAGATGAAAGGGGTTACCAAATATTTTCCGAACGGCGAGGCCGATGTAAGGGCTTTTTTAGCTGGCATTGATATTATTGAACTATCGGAAAATTCAGATCGTGCCATTAAGCTTATCCGCAGGGCCGTACGTAAAGGATTGATCAGCGCTGATGAATTTCAAACTAAAGTGAAGAAAGTGCTGGCGGCCAAATATTGGGCAGGTTTGAACCGCAGGCCACAGGTTTCGCCGGTAAATTTAAGTGAAGACCTTAACCGCCAGGCAGCTAAAGATCTTGTGCAGCAATTGAGCGATGCCTCGGTGACTTTATTAAAAGGTAATTCGGCCGCGCTGAAACTGAACCCATTTTTGAAAACAGCCATCGTAAGTATTGGGGTTGATGCACCTACCGTTTTTCAGCAGGAAATGGCCAAGAGCTTCCCTAACTGCCGTATATTTATGGTGGCCAAAAATGCCCCGGCTATTGAGGTGCGCAATATCATGAACTGGCTAAAACAGTATAACCAGGTAATTGTGGGCATACATGATACCCGCCTGCGCCCACAAAGTAAACTGGATTACAGCAGCGATGTACGCGGTATGGTAAGCGACCTTGCCGTACGCAAAGGAACCATCATGAGTGTTTTTGCCAATGCTTATACCATAGCAGGATTACCCGGCATCGAAAAAAGTAACGCGCTGTTGGTGTGTTATCAAATGAGCCCCGAACTGCAAAAATCAGCAGCTAAAGTAATTGCGGGCACGTTAAAGCCAACGGGTAAATTGCCGGTGAGTGTTAACACCTCTTTCCCAACAGGGACAGGGCTTGGTTTACAGTAAGGATACAGGCTTTAAGCTAGATTTTTATCGGTCAGGATCTTTTTTCGGGTCAGCAGATTTAGCAGGTATTTACCTTCGGCTTCATCCATATTTTCGCCAAAGCGAATGGTTTTCATGCCATAATCAAATGCAATGGTGCCGGTACGCCCGTTGAGCGACTTTAATGTATTATACCTGGCAAAATTAGTGTTTATCTGATCGTCCTGTACCCGGAAGCTGGTGCATGAGTTAAGATCATAAAATGTAGTTTTACTTAAGGGATCGCCCTGTCTTTTCAGGATCAGTATGCCCTTACCAATTTCAATACACTCCTTACCCAGTAATAGCCAGTAAATTGTTTTAAGTGCAAACAGGCCACCCAGTGTCCATCCGGCGAGCCAAACTATGCTAAACAGATCAGTTCCTCTGTTTGTTGAATTCAGTAATTCTTTGATGACCGATGTTTCGCCAAAAAACCAGCCACACAGCCATACACATAGGAAAAGGATAATAAATAAATTCTTTTTTGCGGGTATCGTGATTCTTACGTAGTCAAAATTATCCTCGATAATTGCTCTGCCCTGGTACGGTAATTCCATCTTTAAATGTCTGGCTTAAAGATGCTATTAATTATGATGTTTGCAAATTATATTAATACAGCCTCACCCCAACCCTCTTCAAGGGAGAGGGCTTAAAAGAGTTTTTTTAAAGTCTCCTCTTTGAGGGAGGTCCGATAGCTATCGGATTAGAGGGGGCTATTTCCTATCTTTACTAAACAATATGCAATCAAATCTTCATCAATATAACAATAAATTTCAGGCGGCTTTGGCCGGGTTAAATCCCGAGCAATTGGCTGCCGTTAACAAAATGGATGGGCCGGTGCTGGTAGTAGCCGGGCCGGGTACAGGTAAAACGCAGATATTGGCCGCCCGTATAGGTAAAATATTAACCGATACCGATGCCCTGCCCAACGAAATTCTGTGCCTTACCTATACCGATGCGGGTGCGGTGGCTATGCGCAAACGCCTGTTTGAGTTCATCGGTCCCGATGCTTACCGCATCAATATATATACCTTTCATGCTTTTTGTAATGAGATCATCCAGGAAAACCTGGAATATTTTGGTAAGCTGAACCTGGAATCATTGTCCGATCTGGAATCGGCGATGTTATTCCGCGAACTGGTTGATGAGTTTGGCAACGATCATTTGCTCAAACGCTTTACCGGCGATATTTACTACGATACCAAGCGCCTCAAAGATCTGTTCTCGACCATGAAACGGGAAAACTGGGACATCGATCTGATTACTAGGGCTGTTCAGGAATACCTTGATGATATTCCCAACCGCGAGGAATTTGTATACAAACGGGCCAATGCCAAAACAGGCATCAAAGTTGGCGATCCTAAACAAAAAGATATTGATGCCGCTCATGAAACTATGAACAAATTGCTGGCAGCCGTAGGCGAATACAAAAACTACGATGCCAAAATGAAAGCCCGCGGCCGGTATGATTATGATGATATGATCATCTGGGTGCTCAGGGCTTTCCGCGATAATGAAGAGATTCTGCGTAAATACCAGGAGCGCTACCAGTATATTTTGGTCGATGAATTTCAGGATACCAGCGGTTCACAAAACGAGCTGTTGCGGTTTTTGTTGAGTTATTGGGACGTACCCAACGTATTTGTGGTGGGCGATGATGACCAGTCGATCTTTAAGTTCCAGGGCGCCAACATGAAAAACATCCTGGATTTTGCTACCGATTATGTAGATACCCTGCACACCGTAGTGCTTAAACATAATTACAGGTCCAATCAGCATATACTGGATATCTCCAGAGCCCTTATCAACAATAACTTTGAAAGATTGACTAGTCAGCTCAAGCTGGATAAAGATCTGCGTGCCTCGCACGGGCGTTTTGCCGAGCTAACTGTAGAGCCCGTGATCAACGAATATGAAAATCCCGACCAGGAGCTGGTAGATGTATCGGCACAGATCAAAGCGTTGATCGATAAAGGTGTACCTCCGGGCGAGGTGGCGGTGATCTATCGCAACCACAGCCAGGTAGAAGAAATGATCAAATATCTGGACGTCCAGAAGATAGCTGTAAATACCAAGCGCAAGATCGATGTTCTGACCCAGCCTTTTGGCGAAAAGATCATCAACATCCTGCGTTACCTGGCTATGGAGCTCGATTCGTCATACAGCGGCGACGAGTTGCTGTTCGAAATTATGCACTATGATTTCTTTAACATCGCCCCCATCGAAATTGCCAAGGCCAGCATCGCGGTTGCTAAAGAGAATTATGGCGCGGTAACAGGTAATAAGCCCAAAACCTCTATCCGTAGATACGTAAGCGAACTGCGGCCACCAGCACAAACCGATCTTTTTACGCCGGATAAATTTACCGCGATGAAGTATCTCATTAATGATATTGATGAGTTGCTACAATCGGCGGTGAGCAAAACTTTGCAGGCGCTTTTTCAGGATGTGATAGCCAAAATGGGTATCCTGCGGTACATTATGCAGCAAACGGACAAAGGCGGGCACATGCAAATGCTCACCAGTTTTTTTGATTTCCTGAAAGATGAAAGTCGCAAGAATCCCGAAATTAAACTCGATGAACTTATAGCCACCATCGAGCTGATGAAGAAGAACGGCATTAGGCTTGATCTGAACCAGGTGATCTTTTCTGATAATGGGGTTAATTTTTTAACCGCTCACGGCTCCAAAGGACTGGAATTTGAACATGTGTTTTTTATAGGCTGCGATAAACGTACCTGGGATGGCAAAGGCCGTAATACCGGTTTCAGTTACCCCGATACCTTAACCCAGGCTGCATCTGACGATATTGCACAAAAAGAAGAAGGCCGCCGCTTGTTTTATGTGGCTATAACCCGGGCCAAGCAGCACCTGTATATCTCCTATGCCAATAAGGATAAAAAAGCCAAAGACCAGGAAGCAAGTCAGTTTGTAGGCGAGATACTGGCCAGCACCGACTTACAGGTACATTATCCAAAAGTGACTGAAGAAGCCATGCTGGGCTTTTACGTGACCCAGTTTAGCGAGGCCGAAAAACCAAAAGTGGAGCTACTGGATAAAAACTACATCAACATGCTGCTGCAAAACTATACGCTGTCTGTAACGCACCTGAGCAGTTACCTGGATTGCCCGCTGCGGTTCTATTTCCAGTGTCTGATCAGGGTGCCATCTGGCAAAAGTCCGTCGGCTACATTTGGGCAGGCAGTACACTGGGCGTTGAATAAAACGTATAAATTATTGAAAGATAATGATAATGAGTTTTTGTCGACCGAGCAGTTTATGAACGAGTTTCGCTGGTACATGGCCCGCAATAAAGATTCATTTACCAAGGATGAATATAAATTGCGTGTAGCCTACGGCGAAAAAATATTACCGGCCTACTACGAAAAGAATGTTGACAGTTGGAATAAGGTTGCCATCACCGAGCGCACCATCAAAAATATCGAAATAGGGGGTGTGCCTATCAAAGGTAATCTGGATAAAATGGAGTTTGATGGCAAGCACGTAACCGTAGTGGATTATAAAACGGGTAAGCTTAAAAATGCCAAGGATAAGCTGCTAAGGCCCACCAATGATTTCCCCAATGGCGGCGATTACTGGCGTCAGGGTGTGTTTTACAAAATACTGGTCGACCATGACCGCACCAATGATTGGGAAGTAGTAAGCACGGTATTTGATTTTGTGGAACCTGTAAGCGAAGGCGAATATCACAGTGAAAAATTTGTGATCACCCCGGATGATATGGACATAGTGACCGGACAGATCAAAGATACCTATGCCAAAATAATGGCCCACGATTTTAATACCGGCTGCGGCAAAAAAGAATGCGACTGGTGCCATTTTGTAAAAAGCAATTTTAAGCAGGTAGACGAAATGTTACAAACCGCAAGCGAGGAGGAAGAGGAATAATAGGTAAATTTAGAGGCGCGGGCCTTGTGCGATTCCCTCCCAACGGGAGGGGCAGGGAGGGGTTTATTGGTGATGCATGTCGCACAAACCCCTCCCTGCCATAACACAACCCATCGCACCCCTCCCGTGGGGAGGGAATTGAAGCTGCCAAATAGAATAAACAATACAAAAACTACATGAAACACCTAAAACTATTTATCCTTCTCTTATTAACCCTCCCGGCCGCAGCCCAAACCATCATCAAACCTGATTCGGGCATTAAACAAATGGTGGATGAGGTATCTTCCAAAAATATAGAGGCGACTATTCGCAAACTGGTGACTTTTAAAAGCCGACATACCTTGAGTGATACTACCAGCAAAACAACTGGCAGCGGCGCAGCACGCAACTGGATCAAGGCCGAAATGGAAAAATATGCTGCGGCTTCCGGCGGACGCATGACCGTTCAGTTCGATACGTTTACCCAGCCAAAAGGTACACGAATTGATCAGCCCGTGAAATTGAAAAATGTACTGGCCATATTAAAGGGAACGGATCCAACGGATACCCGGGTATATATTGTATCGGGCCATTATGATTCGCGCATTAATGATGTGATGGACGCCAATGGCGTTGAGCCGGGCGCTAATGACGATGCCTCGGGAACTGCCCTGTCTATGGAGCTGGCCCGGGTGATGGCTAAACGATCGTTCCCGGCTACTATTATTTTTGCTGCTGTAGTTGGTGAGGAGCAAGGCTTGTATGGATCGGCCAACCTGGCCAAACGCGCCAAAGCAGAGAATTGGAACGTAGATGCCATGCTGAATAACGATATTGTAGGCAACACCCATGGCATGGAAACCGACCTGAAAGATAATCGTAGCGTGCGTGTTTTTAGCGATGGCATACCCACTAATGCTACTGATAAACAGGTAGCCGCCCTGAAATCATTAGGCGGTGAAAATGATAGTCCCTCACGTGAACTGGCCCGTTATGCCAAAGAAACCGGAGAGCGCTATGTTGACCAGCTGGATGTAAAACTCATTTATAGGCGCGACCGGTACCTGCGCGGCGGCGATCACCTGCCTTTCCTGGAGCAGGGTTTTACCGCCGTTCGCTTCACTGAAATGAACGAAGATTTTAATCGTCAGCATCAAAACATCCGTGCCGAAAACGGTGTGGATTATGGTGACCTACCCGATTTTGTAGATTTTAACTATGTGCAAAAAGTGACCCGCATGAATCTGTCGGTTCTGGCTAACCTGGCATTGGCCCCCGCCCGTCCGCAAAATGTAGGCATCATCACCACCGATCTTACCAATAAAACCAAACTAACCTGGGAGGCCCCGGCTACCGGCAAAAAACCGGCAGGCTACTATGTACTCATGCGCGAAACCACCAGTGCCTTTTGGGAACGCAAATTTTATGTAACCGATACCACCGCTACGCTAGCCTATTCAAAAGATAATTACTTTTTCGCCGTGCAAGCTGTTGATGCCGAAGGGCACGAGAGTTTGCCGGTATTTCCGAAACCGGTGAGGTAAGCCTTACCCCAACCCTCTCCAAAGGATAATGGTCTATAAGTAAGTGGAAGAAATAGATAATGGTAAAGAAATGGGGCTGTCACCCTGAGCCCCGTCGAAGGGTAGAGCGCAGAGGCCTGCTCACCATGCTTCGACGAGGCTCAGCATGACATCCTTTTTTAATATGCAAATCAAAAGCCCTCTCCTGAAGGAGAGGGTTGGGTGAGGCAAATTTTTATTAGTTTTGTGATATGTATTTTTTCAGAAAGAAAGATCCTAACAGGCCCACAAACATTAATCTGCGCATTATGCACTTTATCAATGCGCTGGCTATTCTTATGTTTTTGGCTGGGATCATCTACAAGCTGATACAAGTGCTCATATTCAAAAAATGATGACAATAATAAACACCAATAACGCGCCGGCTCCTATAGGGCCTTATAGCCAGGCTACCGCAGCCGGAAATTTTGTATTTGTATCGGGCCAGATACCCCTTAACCCGGTTACCGGCGAATTGGTAACTACCGGTATTACCGATGAGGCGGTGATGGTGATGGAAAACATCAAAGCCATTTTAATTGAGGCTGGTATCGGTTTTGAGAACATTGTAAAAACCAGCATATTTTTAACCGATCTGGGCAATTTTGGCCAGGTGAACGAGGTATACGGAAAATATTTTACCGCCAATTTCCCGGCCCGCGAAACGGTACAGGTATCTGCATTACCCAAGGGTGTCAATGTAGAAATCTCGGTGATTGCTGTAAAGTAAGAGCCTCACCCCAGCCCTCTCCAAAGGAGAGGGAGTCAAAAATTAAATAATACGCATATAAAAGTCCTCTCCTTTGGAGAGGATTTAGGTGAGGCTTAACCTCTTATCTATGGATCCTTTTCAAACACCGCTTGTATATCTGAAAGGAGTGGGCCAGTCCCGCGCCGAGGTGTTGAAAAAGGAATTGGCGCTCGCCAACTTCGAGGATCTTCTGCGGCATTTCCCGTTCCGGTATATCGACCGTACCCGTTTTTACAAAATCAAAGATATTCAGGCCGACTTACCTTATGTGCAAGTGCTGGCCCGCATTGTAAACAAACAGGTGGTTGGTGAAAAGCATACCAAGCGTCTGGTAGTTATGGCTAAAGACGATACCGGTTTGCTGGAACTGGTATGGTTCAAGGGGATCAACTGGATCGAAAAAACGATCGTTCCAGGACAAGTTTATGTTGTTTTTGGTAAGCCTGGTTTTTTTAACGGACAGGCCCAGATGGCTCATCCCGAAATGGAGGTGTACTCGCCGGGTGCGCAACGACAGGGTAATGCCAGCTTGCAACCGGTATATAACTCCACTGAAAAGCTCAAGCAGTTTCAGCTGGACAGTAAGGGCATCCAGAAGATCACCTCCACCTTGCTGGAGCTGCATGCCCGCGATATTCGCGAGAATTTGCCGCTATACATCATTCAAAAATTCAAACTCATCAGCAGGGCCGAGGCTTACCGCAATATCCATTTCCCGGCAGATGCGCGTTTGCTGAACGAAGCTATTTTGCGTTTAAAGTTCGAAGAACTGTTTTTGTTGCAGCTTAAATTATTGCGCAATAAGCTGCTGCATACTCAAAAATTCAAAGGCAATGTTTTTGGTACAGTAGGACATTATTTTAATGATTTCTATCATCATAAATTGCCTTTTGAGCTTACTGCTCCACAAAAAAGAGTACTCAAAGAGATCCGGCAGGATACCCAGCGTGGCATACAGATGAACCGCTTGCTGCAAGGTGACGTGGGCAGTGGTAAAACCGTGGTAGCCCTCATGAGCATGCTGATAGCGGTTGATAACGGCTTCCAAACCTGTATTATGGCGCCTACTGAAATTTTGGCCACGCAGCATTATCAAACCGTAAAAAATTTGGTTGGCGACGATTTTATTGAAGTGGCACTGCTTACCGGCTCCACCAAACAAAAAGATCGTAAAATATTACACGAAAGACTGGAAAGCGGCGATCTCAAAATACTCATCGGCACGCACGCGCTCATCGAGGATAAGGTACAGTTCAAAAACCTGGGCTTTGTGGTGATTGATGAGCAGCACCGTTTTGGCGTAGAGCAAAGGGCCAAGCTATGGCGCAAAAATATAATACCGCCACATGTACTGGTGATGACCGCCACGCCTATTCCGCGTACCTTGGCCATGACCTTATATGGCGATCTTGATGTATCGGTGATTGACGAATTACCGGCTGGCCGTAAACCTATCCAAACGCTTCATTTTTATGAAAATCAGCGCCTGCGGGTATTTGGTTTTATGAAAAGGGAGATAGCCCTGGGCCGGCAGATTTACGTAGTATACCCGCTGATACAGGAAAGTGAAAAACTCGATCTGAAAAATCTGGAGGATGGCATCGAGGTCATGTCGCGAGAGTTTCCGCTGCCCGATTATCGTGTAAGTATTGTACACGGCAAAATGAAGCCGGTAGACAAGGAATTTGAAATGCAGCGTTTTATCAAAGGCCAAACACAGATCATGGTGGCTACTACGGTTATTGAGGTGGGTGTTAACGTACCCAATGCTTCAGTGATGATCATTGAAAATGCGGAGCGCTTTGGTCTTTCGCAACTGCACCAGCTGCGTGGAAGGGTAGGGCGCGGAGCCGAGCAGTCCTATTGTATTTTGATGAGCAGCCATAAGTTGAGCCACGATGGCAAGATCAGGCTGGATACGATGGTGAAAACCAATAATGGGTTTGAAATTTCCGAGATCGACCTGCAGCTGCGCGGGCCCGGCAACCTGGAAGGTACCCAGCAAAGCGGTGTGCTCGACTTGAAAGTAGCAAACCTGGCCACAGACCAGGAACTGCTGATCAAAGTGCGTAAAACCGTTGAACAGATCTTTGAAAAAGATCCGCAACTGGCCCTTCCCGAAAACCAAGTGCTGCACCACGCCTTCGAAACAAAAAACGCGGGATTGAGCTGGGATAAGATCTCGTGATATAGCGAGGATAACTTGCGCTCGTTTGCAACCTCAAGTGTTGGGAAGAAGAAAAAGTTGTCATTTCGAACGAGGTACGAGGAGAAATCTTATACGGCGAGATAAGCAAATCGTATAAAATTTCTCTTCGCCCTCCTGCCCAGACCTCAGCTTCTGCTCATCGAAATGACAACGTTTGGTATAAATTTATGTCTTCCCAACACTTAAGGTTTGCAACGAGTGCTTAACCTGGGTTTGCGTTTAAAAAGCAATGGCGATGCAAACGCCGCGCCACATTAAGCACTCGTTGCAAACGAGCGCAATGGCGGAAGAGTAAAAAAGAAAAGAGTCGTGCGAATCCCCCCTTGAGAGGTACTCCGTAGGAGTAAAAGCTTTGTAGTAACCAGCGAATAAGTATTTAGCATGCCGTAGGTATGCAACTTGAGTGTAGTACCTACGGCACTGGTTTTGAAACTGTGATTTTTCTACAAAGCTTTGACCCCGATGGGGTTTGGAAATGTAACCGCAGAATGATATTCCGTATACTCCTTTTTCCTGTAAAATATTACATTTGTTAAAACTGATCTTAATATCACATGAAGAAACTTTCCCTATCCCTGGCTGTGCTTTTTACAGCTTCTCTGCTCCACGCGCAGGACTCCTTAACTATCCGCAAAATTTATGACGAGGCCCTGGTAAACGGCAAGGCTTATGAAAACCTGCGTTACCTGTGTAAAAACATCGGTGGCCGTTTAAGCGGATCGGCCAATGCGCAAAAAGCGGTGGAGTGGAGCAAGAAATTGATGGAAAGTTATGGCTTTGATAAAGTTTATCTGCAGGAGGTAATGGTACCCCATTGGGTTCGTGGTGAAAAGGAAACCGCGTTTATTATTGATGGTAAAACCCGTATACCAGTGCCCATTGCTGCCTTAGGTATGACGGTGGCCACCCCGGCAGCAGGTATCACTGCAAATGTGATTGAAGTACACAGTTTAAAAGAGTTGGAAACTTTGGGCGAAAACGTGATCAAAGGGAAAATCGTTTTTTTTAACCGCGCGTTCGATCCCCGCTTTATCGAAACCGGGCATGCTTATGGTATGGCTGGCGATCAGCGTTTTATGGGCCCTGCTGTAGCGGCCAAATATGGCGCTGTTGGGGTTATTGTAAGGTCGCTAACTGAAAGTATCGATGATTATCCTCATACCGGCGCTACTTTGTCTGGTCCGGGTACGCAGCAGATCCCTGCAGCAGCCATATCAACCAAGGCAGCCAATAAATTGAGCAATATGCTGCGTTTACGCAAGCTACCGCTAATAAAATTTTACTTTAAACAAAGTTGTCAGTTGCTACCCGATGTACTATCCTACAACGTGATCGGCGAGTTAACCGGCACCGAAAATCCTAATAAATTTATCAGCGTGGGTGGTCACCTGGATTCATGGGACCTGGCCGAAGGGGCTCATGACGACGGCACAGGTGTAATGCAATCGGCCGAGGTGCTGCGCCTGTTTAAAGCGACAGGTTACCGCCCTAAAAACTCCATACGCGCCGTATTTTTCATGAACGAGGAGAATGGCCATAAAGGTGGCACCAAATACGCCGAACTGGCTGCGCAGAATAAAGAACAGCATATTGCGGCCATAGAAACTGACGAAGGTGGTTTTACACCACGTGGGTTTAGTTTCGACGGGGTATCCAAAGATTTTATTAAAAACATCAACGATAAGTATAAAGCTATACTGGAACCCTACGAGGTTGATAAACTAACCATTGGCGGTAGTGGTACGGATATTGAACCGATGAAAGAAAAACTGCCGGGCGTAGTACTGATCGGCTACCGCCCCGATTCTCAGCGTTATTTTGATATTCACCACACGCCAAATGACGTATTTGAAAACGTGAACAAACGCGAACTGGAATTGGGCGCCGCTGGAATGGCCGCGTTTATTTACCTGATAGATCAGCATGGGTTGTAGATGTGCAAATGTGCGGATATGTAGATGTGCAGATTTCAAATATGCAGATGTGCGAATTCCGGATGTGCAGATGGTTTGAGTGATCAAATAGTGTAAGAGTTTTGTAGAGACGCATCACATGCGCCTCTTTTTTTCCCGCCGCCTGTGTCCTCACAGGCGGCTTTTTATTGCGGCTCGCGTTAAGGATAGTAGCGGATACCGGCCTTGTGGCTAAGGCCCCGCGCAGTATGAGCGGATAGCCTGACCCGACGGCAGGAGGGGAACGCCCCGGGAAATAAACCCCGCGAGTCTGAGCCTGTCAAAGACTCGTGCGCAAAGACCCACCCATCATGCTTCGACGGAGCTCAGCATGAGATCCCCACCAATAATTACCCTTATTTGTCCAATAAAAAATAGGTCATCGTATTGAATATTCCCAGAATGGTATTGTAAATTTGCAGTACATCTAAAACAACACAGTGGCCGAAGAAGGAGATAGTAAACCCCAGAAAACAGATTCCTTTGCAGCATTGCGATACAAAGATTTCAGATCTTACATTGGCATGCGCTTTTGTTTCACCCTCGCGTACCAAATGCAAACCGTTGTACTTGGTTTCTACATTTATCAGTTAACACATAGCAAAATGGCGCTGGCCTATATTGGTTTGAGCGAGGCCATACCAGCGGTAGGTATAGCGCTTTACGGCGGCTATATTGCCGATAAGTATGAGAAGCGTAAAATGCTGCTTATATTATTCGCAGGCGTATTTTTATCGTCACTGGTGATATTTATAGCCACACTCCGGAGCATGGCTCCGCATTTGAGCATCACCATGATCCTGGTAATTATTTATGCCATGATATTTTGTAATGGCTTGGCGAGAGCTTTTTATGGGCCGGCCACATTTACTATTTACGCGCAAAGTATCCCCAAATCCTTATACCCTAACGGGAGTACCTGGAGCAGTTCAAGCTGGCAAATAGCTTCCATTGTAGGGCCGCTCATGGGTGGGTTTATATATGGTTTTGCCGGTCATATTATTCCGGGATTGGCAGGCATTACGGCAACCATGGGTTTAACGCTATTTTTTATGCTGATATCACTTGTTTTGGTGTATATGCTGCGTTCTTATCCGCCGGTGTTTGTGAAAAAGGAAGATATATGGATAAGCCTGCGGGCGGGGCTACAATTTGTATTTACCAATAAGATCATGTTTTATGCCATGAGTCTTGATCTTTTCTCGGTGTTTTTTGGTGGTGTAGTGGCCTTGTTGCCCGTTTACGCCTTGGATATATTAAAGGTTGGTTCCGAAGGGTTGGGTATTATGCGTATGGCTTCGTCATTTGGCGCGGCGCTTACCATGATCATCATGATCCGTTTTTCGCCCATGAATAAACCGTGGCGTAACCTGCTGATAGCCGTGGCCGGGTTTGGCTTATGTATTATTGGTTTTGGCTTGTCGACCATATTTTATGTATCGCTGGTATTCTTGTTTTTGCAGGGGGCTTTTGATAGCGTAAGTGTGATCATCCGGGGCACATTAATGCAATTGCTAACACCCGATCATATGCGCGGCCGGGTTTCGGCAGTAAATTCCATGTTCATAGGCTCATCTAACGAGATCGGTGATTTTGAATCGGGTGTGGCAGCCAGGTTACTGGGTACCATACCGGCCGTGCTTTTTGGAGGTACCATGACCATGCTTATTGTTGGCTTAACTTTTCTGAAAACCAAAAAACTCATTCCGCTATCGCTCAGTGAAATACATCCGCCGGAAGTGGAGGTGAAAACTGAAGTGTAAGACCTCACCCGGCCCTCTCCAAAGGAGAGGGTTCTGAAATTTATAGTTTAAGTCCTTTTCTTTAAGTAAGATTGAAGTATGGCTTTCTGAAGTTAAATCTGTGATGTAACAGATATGTGTCGGCCGCGTCTTAGTTATTATCAATTGAACTTTATAACTTAGATTTTTTAGGACTGACATTTAAAAAACAATTTATGAGAATCACAAAATGGGCTTTGGCGGCTATCCCTGTCGCCATATTAGCGTCATGCGGCCAAAAAAAGGAATCGTCATCGACAGATGATGTTCCAAAACGCACCGTATTTTTTGATAAAACCGGTATGGATACCACGGTAAAACCTGGCGACAATTTTTATTTGTACGCCAGCGGCGCCTGGGTAAAGAAAACTGAGATCCCGGCGTCGCAACGTGGCTGGGGGTCGTTTTATACCCTGTATGACGATAATCAGAAAAATCTGCACAAAATACTGGAGGAAATTACCAAACAGGATAACCCTGCAGGCAGCAAGGAGCAAAAGGTGGCCGATCTGTATACCAGTGGTATGGATACTGTAGGTATCGAAAAGCTGGGTTATGAACCCGTAAAACCTGTACTGGCAAAAATTGCCGCGGTAAAGGATTATAAAGGGCTGGTAAGCCTGGCTGCCGATAGCTACAAAGAAGGCGGCGGTTTTTTGCTGGGATTTTATGTATCGCCTGATGATCGTATCAGTAATCAGAACATTGCCCATTTTGACCAGGCTGGCTTGGGCTTGCCTAACCGCGATTATTATTTCAACAGCGATTCGGCTACGGTTAAAATACGTGCTGCGTATGTAAAATATATAACTAAGTTATTCACCCTAACCGGTGTTGACGGAGCTACAGCTACCAAAAAGGCCGAGGGTATTTTAAAACTGGAAACGCTGATAGCCAAATCGCACCTGACACCAACCGAACTGCGCGACCCCGTGAAGAATTACAACAAGTTCGCCGTTGCCGATTTGCAAAAACAGATTCCGGACATTGATCTGAAAGATGCTTTTAAACGGATGGAGCTAAATACGGATACCGTTTTGGTGGGTCAGCCGGCTTATTTTAAAGCATTGGATGGTCTGTTAAAATCTGAACCAATTGAGGTTTGGAAAGATAAAGCCACTTTTACGGCTTTGGATAATGCCTCCACCGCATTAAGTAAAGCTTTCAGAGATGCCAACTTTGAATTTAACGGTAAAACCCTGAGTGGTAAAAAACAAGAACAGGAGCGCTGGAAAACCGTTATTGAAACGGTTGATGGTGGTATAGGAGAGCTGCTGGGACAGCTTTACGTAGAGAAATATTTTACGCCGGATGCCAAACAGCGCATGCTTGCCCTGGTAAACAACCTGCAAGCGGTATATAAAGACCGCATTGAAAAGCTGGATTGGATGAGCCCCGAAACCAAGGCTAAAGCCCTGGCTAAACTGGCCGCTTTTACCAAGAAGATCGGTTACCCGGATAAATGGAAAACTTATGATGATGTACAGATCAGCAAGGATGCTTATTACAAAAACCAGGAATCCATTGCCCGTCACCACTATAACGAGATGATTAAAAAGGCAGGCAAACCGGTTGACAAAACCGAATGGGGTATGACTCCTCCAACGGTTAACGCTTATTATAACCCTACCTTTAACGAGATTGTTTTCCCGGCGGGTATTTTACAGTTTCCTTTCTTTGATAAGAATGCTGATGATGCCATTAACTATGGTGCTATAGGCGCGGTTATCGGTCACGAAATGACGCATGGTTTTGACGATCAGGGTCGCCAGTATGATAAAGATGGTAACCTGAAAGACTGGTGGACAAAAGCCGATGCCGACAAATTTAAAAGCCGTGTAGGCCTGATGATTGAGCAGTACAACAAATTTACGGTATTGAACAATCTGCACGTAAACGGCAGCCTTACCCAAGGCGAAAACCTGGCCGATATTGGTGGTTTGGCTATCGCTTACGAAGCATTCAAGAGAACAGAACAGGGTAAAGGTGACGCCAAGATCGATGGCTTTACACCAGATCAGCGTTTCTTCCTGTCGTTTGCCCAGGTATGGCGCATCAAAACCCGCGACGAAACCATGCGTATGCGTATCAGTGTCGATCCGCATTCGCCAGAAATGTATCGTGTGAATGGGCCGCTGTCAAACACCCCGGCATTTTACAAAGCATTTGACATCAAACCCGGCGACAAACTTTATCGCCCCGAAAATGAGCGTGTAAAAGTTTGGTAAGATATAATAATTGCCTGCGAGAATACGGGCGATAAAAAATAAAAAAAGCCACCTGATTTTGGGTGGCTTTTTTATTTATGGTAACTCGTTGGCCGGTAATTGATTGTGATTATGTGTGATATTATTATGATTATATTATTGTTAAATAATGTAATTTATGTCTTTATAGATAGTGTTATTATTGTATGTTTGCGCCAAAATCAAATATTAAATTTTATCACTTTTTATGAAAAAAATTTTATTCTTAATCCCTTTAGTGGGTATGCTATGGTCATGCTCTAAACAAAGCCAGGTTAAACCGGGGCAGGCCGAATCTCCATCCACACCAAACAAATTACAAACCAAATCAGCTGTAGATCATGTATGGGACGTATTGGGTTTTGGTTATGATGTAACCGGCGAATACGGAAACTCAAGCGCAACAACATTCCAGGTAATTGATATTGCCAAGCTTAAGGCTGCTGATGCATCGCGGGTTGTAACGCAATTGAATACTACCAGGAACGCGGTATTCTCTTACGGCGAAAACGCGCAGGCTTACTCTTCAGACCTGTCGGCCCATTTAACTGCTACAACAGGTTTTGCAGTATTTAAAGGTTCTATTACAGCAGCTTACTCTAATTCAAACTCTTTTAGCTCCAAATATATTTATGGTAGCTATAGCTTGTTAATGCAACAGAAAGAATTGAAATTTAACGCTACTCCTGCTTTATTGCAAAGCTATTTAATGCCAAGCTTTGTGCAGGACGCCGCCGCGCTTACGCCTCAGCAATTGGTAGCCCAATACGGTGCATTTGTACTTTCGGACATTATGCTGGGTGCAAAACTGGAAGTTACTTATCAATCAGAAACTAAATCTTCTGACCGCAAAAGTGCTGCTTCTGCCGGTTTAGATGAAAAAATAAGCTTATTATTTTCATTAAAAACGGATATCAACACCAACCACGCACAAAGCAGCTCCAACTACAATCAGTACTTACATTATATCACTCATGGCGGCGATCCTACTAAAGAAATTGTTGGTACAGTAGCCTTTAACCAGGTGGTACCGGTAATTGATTACAGCGCATGGCAAAACAGCACCAACTTTGACAATGCTGAACTGATTGACATTAAAAAAGATGGATTAATACCTATTTACGCATTAATTGCCGATCCGGCTAAATCCGCAGCTGTTAAAGCTTATGTTGACCAATATTTAAAAGATCACCAGGTTAATATTACTCCTGCGCCGCCATCACTGCCCGAAGGACAATTTACTCGTAACGACAATACCGGCCAGGTGTATATTGTAATGGACGGCGCGCTGCGCTATATCCCAAATCAGGACGTACTTAACGGCTTATTTGAGTTTAATACCTCACTGATGGTTCATTACAGCGCTGCCGACTTAAGTAAATATGCCATGGGCGAAACTATATCGCCAGATAACGGCATTATTAATGATACCCAAACCGGTAAAGTATACTTCAGGGAGCGTTCTTACATTCGCTACATTCCTAATCTGCAAGTTAAGGCCCTTTACCACTTTAACTTTAAACCTTTAAGAAACGTAAACGGCATAAGCGCTTACGTTGTTGGTCCGGATATGTAATTAATTGTATTGATAATATAGACGTATCATCATGCGTCTTATAAAAAAATGCCACCTGGTTTCGGGTGGCATTTTTTATTTATTGGTAACGTTATGCCGAACTTGTTTCAGCATCCCTCGAGCAAAGTAAGCAGCGAGCAAGCTAACTGTCCTGTGGGATCCTGAAACAAGTTCAGGATGACTTTGCTTTTTGCTTTCAGCCTTAGGCTTTCTGCTTTAAGCCAATACGCTTTCCACCCAGGCTTTGCCCCAGTTATCCAGTTCATCGGCAGTCCATAACGTTGGATAAAATATGCGTTTCTGGAAACGGGGAGGCAGGTATTTTTGCCAGTTGGTTCCACCGGTGGCTTTGATCTCCTCGGGTTCACGGTTCAGATAACGTACCGCCGATTTATAGTGAGATAACGGCCAGTTGATATTTACGTTTACATCCAACTGTTTAAGCTCCTGCTTTAGTTCGGGCGGCAATTGTCCGGCGGTTTCAAACTGGCGAGCCAGAGCGTTAAAATTATGGTTAACACTGGCTTTGCCTAACTCAATAAATGTTTTGGAATATTTTTTCTCGAACTGTTTTAGGGTAAGTGTTTTTTTGCCGGTAGATAATTCGGTAGCGCCAAATTTCCAGTACAGGTACTCAAACTGGTCTTCGATAGTGGCCGTACTCAGTTCCTGGCGTTTATCCTTGTCAACCAGGTTGATAAAGTCGGTGGCATATATCTCGATCATGCGGTACTGGCCCGACTGGAATCCGCTGGCCGGCAGCAATGACATCCGGAATTGCAGGAACTGTTCCTTCTCCATCCCGTCGACCATGATCTCGAAGGATTGAGTCAAGGCGCCGAAATACCGGTTGATGCGCTTTAATCGTGCTGTAAAAAACTCCACCGTAAGTGGTTGTGCTTCGGCAATTTGCCGGCATTCATGCAGGGCCAGTTTAAAATACAATTCGGTAATCTGGTGATACATGATAAATATCTCCTCGTCGGGAAATGGTGTTTTAGGACTTTGCAGGCTCAGGAGCGTATCCAGGTGGATATAATCCCAGTAGGTTAAAAAATCGGCGTGTAGTAAACCATCGAGATAGGAGGTCATGTCCTGCCCCATGGCTTCATATTTTTCCTGCAAACGTGCCAGGCGATCTTCAATTTCTGGATGGAAATGCATCATCAAAGGTAATAAAAATGAGATACCGGCAAATTGATATGATATCTGTAAAAAACGGAAACATTTTTAAAATGTAAATGTCTTTATAGGTGTCTGGATTAGAATTTTCAGAATTTAAGGATTTTCAGAATTGTACTTCATGATTCTGTTCATTTTAAAATTCTGTAAATTCTGATCAAAAACATTAACCCTCATGAAGATCAGTAAAATACTAATAGGTATTGACGATAGCGCTTATGCGCGCAATGCCGCCGCTTATGGCTTTGATATGGCCCGTGATTATAAAGCCTCCGTGGGGTTGGTACACATCATCGAGCCAATTGCAATACCCTCAACACCTGCTGATAATTTAACAGGGATACCCATGGATAGCACATTCGGCATCCAGGAGGTGGAATTAAGTGAGGTGCAAACTAATCAGACAGAAGCGCTTATAAACAGCACCATCAAAGAGTTTGGCGATGGACTGGAGATAACAGCTTTTAAACAATACGGCTCCCGCGCTGAGGGGATCATTGATTGCTGCAAAGAGTTTAATGCCGATATGATTATAATAGGCACACACAAACGCTCGGGCTTTGACCGCCTGCTCATTGGCAGTGTAGCCGAGCACGTGGTACGTCATTCGGCAGTTCCTGTGCTTGTGGTACCCTTTGCGGAATAGTTAGGGTTCTTGTGGCCGGAATCAGTCATTAAAAGTGTTTCCCGAACCTCGCAACACGATCCTCGATCCTAATAAAGTAACCTGAATTTAATAGTATGTTCAATAGCTTTTAGCTCGTTGAGTACCTGCGGATCATAGCCGGTATTAACATCGGTAATTACATAACCTATCTGGGGGTTGGTCACCAAAAATTCGCCTACTATATTGATATTGTGGCGGGCAAATACTTCGTTGATCTTGGCCAGTATACCCGGTATATTTTTGTGGATGTGTATTAGTCGGTGAGCATTGTTGACCCGTGGCGGTTGCAGATCGGGGAAGTTACAGCTGGTATGTGTTTTGCCCTCGTTCATAAAAGCCATTACCCGGCGGGGTATAAAATCGTTATTGTGAGGATTATGCTTCGGATCATCAAAAATGATGATACCGCTTTCGGTGGCCGCATCCGCCAACTTACGGTTGCATTTACCAAAAATACCGATAACTTTTAATCTGCCCGCGTTCTGAACCTGCTCGGGAGTAGGCTGATTAGCTTGGTCGCAAAACAAAACACCGGCTTCTTCCAGGTATTTTTCTTCAACGCTTTCGCGGTGGCGCAGGTTGTAACCCTCTTTTTTCATCTGCGCCAGCGCGTCATCATCCACATTACCAACAATGAGGCATTTGATGCGGTTTTTAGGGTACGATATGGCGCGTGGTAATTTATTGAGGTATAAAAACTCGTCGAAGCTGGGCGTTATATGATCTGCTTTTTCGGCTACCGATTTACGCTCGATATTCTCGGTAAAGGCGAAGAATTTTTTGATCATGCCCGACTCCTTCAGCTGGAAATCGGAATAGCCATCGCCAATGCCATAAATATCACCGGGTAGTTGCAGTTCTTTCAGTAATTTAACCTTGCCGCCTTCCTGAGATAGGGGATTTTCGCGGTCGTAACCGATGATCTTGCCATCTTCGTCAAATACAAAAGTATTGGCGTAGATGTTTTCTTTTTTGATATGGTATTCGGTAACTACCGGGGTAATAAATTCTTTGAAACCACCTGATACAATGAGTACTTCATCCTGGTGATTTTTAAAGAAAATAGTATTGCGCGAAAATGAAGTGGATACTTTTTTCTTAAGATGACTGATCAGCTGCTTTAAATGATCGCGGTTGGCCTCTAACAGTTTAACCCGGTTTTCGAGACTCTGCGTGAAGGATAACCTGCCTTCCATCGAAGCGTTGGTGAGGTCTTCTATCTGCTGATAAATAGCTTCCCGGTTTGGGTGGTTTTTGAGGGAAATGCGGGCCAGTTCGTCAAGGGCCTCAACCTGTGTAAACGTGCTGTCGAAATCAATAATAAAGTACTGCTCCATCTTGGGTGCAAATGTGCGAAAAAAAATGCTGATGATGTAAGGTAATAATATATTGATTCTATAGAATTAATATACCCTGCCAGGTAGAATCGTCTTCGATATAAAAATAATTATGTCATTGCTGTATTTCTATGAAACACGCAAAAGGTTTTGATAAGGTATTTGGTTTTTAATGACAGCAAAGATTCGGTGTATGATTTTGTTTCTTACGGCATTTAAGACAGACATTTTATTTTTCCCACC
>NZ_JABGNA010000004.1:409901-523929 GCF_013149275.1 Mucilaginibacter sp. SG564 | reverse complement strand
AGGGCATTGCCTAAAGACGCGGCAAGTTACAACTATGAATACACGTTAACCGATCACCTGGGCAATAGCCGGGTAAACTTTGATACAGGCACGGGAACAGCCAGGCAGGTACAGGTAGATGATTACTATGCCTTCGGTATGGAGATCAGCACGAGTGTGGCCAGTCCAAAAAATGAGTATCTTTACAATAAGAAGGAGCTGCAGGAGAACCTGGGTTTATATGACTACGGTGCAAGGTTCTATGATCCGGTCATTGCAAGATGGACAAGTGTCGACCCCTTGGCGGAGAAAGGAAGACGATGGAGTCCTTATGTTTATGCGTTTGATGATCCGATTAGGTTTATAGATCCTGATGGTATGTGGCCTGATTGGGGAAAGATTGCGTACTATGTTGGGAAGGTAGCACAGAACTTACAAGAAGGCTGGGATAATTTAAGGGCCACTTCTAAGGAAAATCCAGTACATACTATAAGCAAGATAGGGAAAGGACTGAGTGATGGCAGTATAAAAAATGGATTAGTTAAAGCGGTTGCTCATAATACAGTCAAGGCAACTACTGGAACAAATACTGATAGGCTTGAGGTCTTAGCAGTTGTTACAGGTGAGGCAATTCAGTTAGGTTTACCGGGTGGGGATATAGGTAAAGCTAACGATATTGCTAAAATGGGTGAGGCTGCAAAGGTTGGTGAAGCCGCTAAAATAGCAGATGCAGCAAAAGTTGCAGAGGGTTCTATTGAGCTTAAGTCGTTTGGAGACTTGCAGGCCAACCCTAAAGGCATATGGGGAAAATCTGCTGACGAGGTTGGAAATATATTAGGTGACGGGTGGACAAAGTCACCATTAAATGATGGTGAGGGTTGGAAGTTTACTCAAGATGGGAAAGATGGATTCGTTTCTTTTACAGAAGGCAGTGGGAGGCATGGAAATACTCCATATTACAAGATTAACAGTGGCAGTGGAAAAATTAAAGTGGTTGATGATAGTTATAAACCTACAGCAAATGATAAATCGAAAATTGTAAATATAAATCAATAAAAACAGACATGAATTTGGCAAATGGTTATAATCTCTTGATCGATACATTGATTATGGTATCTCCGGATTTCGAAAAAATAACGAAAAAGGAAATAGAAGGTTACATTGAGGAATTGGAAGGCGATTACTATACATTTTTCGATCATATTAACCTTATACCCTTGCAGAATTTAGGTTTGTTAAATGATTTTCATATTGAACAAATAACGATTCTCAAACACATAATAAGTAACATACCTGCTCACTTGTGGAATAACGCCGATTTCAGGGATAATTCTATGTGGATGAAGGCAAGAGAGGTCGCTGATAATCTTTTGAGCTCATTAGGAGTTTCCAAAAGAATAATAGAATAATAGACCTTTCAGCCAATACGATTACGGTGCCAGGTTCTATGATCCGGTTATTGCAAGATGGACATCTATCGATCCCTTGGCGGAGAAAGGTAGAAGGTGGAGTCCTTATTCGTATGGCTTTGATGATCCAATTAGATTCATTGACCCCGATGGAATGTGGCCGGATTGGGGTGCTTGGGGAAGAGAGATTAAGCAAGGCTTTGTCAGCCACTACCAGGGAATAAAGAAAGTACTTACAACGAATCCGGTAACTACAATTAAAAATGCGGTTAACGGATATGTCAATAATGTTGCTGCTCACCCAGTAGAAGCATTAGCTAATGCTTCTACTGGCGGGCTTTACGGAAAAGCAAAGGAAAGCTACCAATTAATTAAAGCAATAGCTACGGACGACGCTAAAACAGGAGGCCCTATACTTGGTAATGCCGGAGCAAACGTTGTGGATCAGGCTGTTGGCATGGGTGTTGCAGGGGCTATTGGTAAAGGAGTAAGTGCGTTAAGAGGGGCTGCTCCTGCGGCAGAAGCTTTAAGTGTCGCTCCTAGAGCTCCCGTCACCGCTGAGGGAATTGCGAATGCTCTTGAAGGCTCAACAATGCAGACAACACAAGGGGTAGTGTCCTTACCTGTGGTACAAAGATATGTTAACATGCTAGATGCGGGAAGTGAAGCACCCGCAATAAAAGTTGCTGGTGATGTAATAGTTGAGGGTAATCATCGCTTCGTCGCAGGAAGAATTGTTGGTCAAGAGCCAGCGCAGGTACCCGGTAATCTTTCACCGAGCCAAGCACCTATGGTGAAACCAATTCAATCAACAAAAGTAGATCCGTTAGACTGGGGAAATAAATAAGACTATGAAAATACTATTTGCAACCGATGATGTGTTAGACGTACCCTACGATACACTAGTAGGAGCTAATTTGAATGGCCTAAACTTACATAGGGCCATATTTGAAGGTATGGACTTACATGATACCAGTTTTATAAGTAGTGATTTAAGAGGTGCTTTCATGGCTGGTGCTAATATGAATAATTGTGATTTTTCAAGGGCCAGCTTGATAACCGCTTACCTTATGAAGGCAAGTTTAAGAGGAGCCAATTTGCAGGGGGCCAAGGCTTTCTTTTGCAACTTTAACGACGCTGATCTAAGCGGAGCTAATCTGAATGATGTTGATATACATGATGCTGAATTTAGCGGTAGTAACTTACATGGGGCTATAATGACATGTCGACGCATTGAGTCAGCCAATCTCAAAGGAGCTACCTATAATCTCTCTACAATATGGCCGCTAGACTTCGATCCTATCAAAGCTGGATGCATTAAAGAGGAATAGAAATAGCAAAATACATTTACTAGGAGGATGCCACATGTAGTAAATGTGTTAAAGTAAGTAAGATCCCAACCACCGCGTTGGGCTTATACTTTTTATAAGCTATTTGTATCTTGACGTGTTGGATAAGGCCATCAATGGTATACATGATATGCTCTCTGTCTTTGTCAGCAAGCTGCTGGATAGATAGTACTTTATATAGGAGAGCTTGATCTATCTGCTTTGCCTGCAAGGTAACCTAATGACACACTCAGGTCATCAGCAATCTTACCAGCAACCTATGAACACCAGCTTTGATACCTAAATCGCTTTGTAATACCTTACGTTCTTTCCTGATCGAAGTTAAACGGCTGCCGAAAGTTATCATGATTGTAGCGTTTATGCCCCTAAAGGTAGCTTTGAGTAAACATACTGACTTAAATGATGGTATAAATATCCTATGGTTTGATATGGGTTGCCCTATTATTATCCTAAATGGCAATCAAAAAATTGAAAAGGTATTTCAAAATCTGCACGCTATTTTTTATCGGGGTCCTTGATAGGGTAACCAAAAGCGCTCGCTGTGAAAGACCATCTCCCGCCACTCCCAGAAACGCCAGGGTTTGACCGTAAAGGTGCGGTATAACCGGATGTCACCTGTGTTTTTTTCGGGGTGCTGGCAAAGGAAATAGCCGTATGAAATCATGCAGCTTTGGAATGACATTCCTTTGCCGCCCTCTTCGCTGTAAGTAAAACTGCCGTCTTTATTGCTGTAGCTATAGTTTTCTTCCAGGAAGAAACTGAAGAAAGGGAGGTTACTGCCGATGAGGATAAGGGCTAGGCTGATCAGGATGATTTTTTTCATGGGGATAGTATTAAGTGTCAGTGTTAATTACAGGGACCTTTGCTGAGCGGGGTGATACCGCCGTTTTTATTGAGGTTGGCCGCGTCTTGCAGGTTGTCCAGACCTTCGCCGAGACCGGCTGGTGTCATGGCATGTGGCTGAATGCCAGGCCCCAGGAGTCCTACAACCGTTGTCGGGTCGGGTAAGCTGATTTGCCCGGCCTGGCAGGCGTAAAACGCGAAACTGGTACAATTGAAGGTGACCAGGTCATAGGTAGGGGGAGGGTTGCTGACATAATTGACGATTTTGTTAAAGTTGTCCGCGGTTACGGTGTAGGTGATACTGACATTATAATCTAAGGCGTTGTTTAATGCGATTTTCGACGATGCATGTAATTTGTCCAGACCGGTTGCGTCAGGATAAAAACCAAAGACCTGGGTGACGCTGTTTTGGCCGTTGCTCTTGGTCATGCCGATGGCGGTATGGCCTACGCTGTTGGGGCCGATGTTGAAAGAGGTGCCGGGAAAGGGTTCCTGCACGTAAACGGTAATGGTCATGGTAGCGCCCTGGTCTGGGATGCTGCCGAAGCAAAGCATGAGGTTTTTGGGGTTGACGGCAGGGCCGCTCTCGCCCGGCAGGTTGGATACGACTGGGGCTGGGGGAAGGTTGGGGGCGCTGCCGCCGCCGATGCCCCCGGTGCTGGCGGGTACGCCGGCGCTGAAGCCGCCGGATGCGCCGCCGTCCAGTTCGTAGTTACAGACCTTTTCGGCGTAGACGGTAACCCCGCCATCGCCATCGGCATAAGCGTCCTGGTACCAGGTGCAATCTACGGCGAGCAGGTTGGTTTTGAGTTTGCCGGTGTCCTGCGGGGCCCTGGACCGGATGAGCCCGATAAGCTTACCGGCGGCGTAGACACCGCCATGGAGCAGTCGGTTATCCGGGCTATAGACAAAAATGCGCCCGGTGAATTGGTTGGCAGGCAGGTTGCCTTTCCGCTGGAGGGTCAGTCCATCGGGGATGATCTCCAGGATCTGCTCCCGGATTTGTTGGGTAGTGTCCCGGTAAAAGGCGGCTCTCCGGTATCCCTGCCGGATGCCCTGAAAGATGGGCTGCCCGCTGATGCCCGTCAGCCAGTAAGTTGTCCCGCCGTTTTCCCGGTATTCGGCGCCGTCCCAGTTTATAACTGTCAGGGAGCGATTTTGGGGCTGTCGCGCATACCATGCTTTGACGGCATCCAGGCTGAAATCTTTATTTACGGGATTAGGTATCGGTTGATCGGTTGTGGTCTTCCGGCAGGCGGTCAGGAGACTCAGCAGGATGGCGAGGAGGATGGCTTGCTGTTTCATGGCTGATGGTTTGATCCAAATCTCGGGAGCGTTGGTGCTTTATTTTTTGATTTGGATCAAATTCGTCTTCTCCCCCGGATCCGGCTGAGGGTCTCCTGGGTGATGCCCAGAAAGGAGGCAATTTGCCCCAGGGAGGCTTTTTCCAGGATACCCGGGTATTTCTCCAGCAGGAGCTGGTAACGTTCCGCGGGATCCTTCGTACGGAGCAGGATGGCGCGTTCTTCGGATTGGATATAATAGCGTTCGGTCACCAGGCGGCCATGGTAATTGTATTCCGGGAATTCGGCGTAGATCGTTTGCAGCTGGTCCCAGGTCATGGACAGGAGCACGCTGTCTTCCAGCAGTTCGATGTATTCGGCAGCAGGCCGCTGGGTATAAAAACTGTATACGGAGATCATCAGGTCGTGGGCGCCCATGAACCAGGTGGTATGTTCCCTGCCTTCCCGGTCAAGGAAAAAGGCCCGGGCGAATCCCTGACGGATAAAATAGATATGCCGGTTGATCTCCCCCTCCGCCAGCAGCCGGTGTTTTTTGGGGTAGGTCCTGCGGACAATGAAGTGCTCAAAACGCTGGCGTAAGGCGCCGGAGAGGGGGGCGATAAAGGTCAGGATCTGGAATAACAGCTCGGTATCTGAAAGCTCGTTCAATTCTTGCATACGATTTTGATTAGTGTCAAAACGTCTTTGGGTTACAGTAATTAACTTTGGATTAATGTTTTATATCTGCTAATTAATAATTTTTAATTCAGAATAGCAACTGTTCCGGGAATTATCTGATAAAGAGCCGGACCGGTTGATACGGTTAAACATCAAGCGGAGCCGGGATGACGATGGGTTTTCTGTGGGCTAAACGTGATGACCGGCATGGCAGCATTTACCTTTAACCAATATAAACCGATGATCAAATTTGCCGAAAACTTGTTGCGGAAGCTCCAGGAGGAGATCACGCGGATCAGCACGGCGGAAACCGCGGCGGCGCCAAAACTCAAACTGATTTTACAGGCGGTCCGTTCAGCTTTAAAACAGCTCCGGACTTATATCCAGGAACACCCTTTTCCGCGGGTGCAGGATGAGATCGATTTTTTTAAGCGGGTCAAACCACGATTTGACGCGCTACGAATCTATTACCTGGGAAAATACGATCTGGACATCCGTATGCCAGCCGGGGATACGGAAACTTTGAAGGCGTTTTACCGGGAAGAACTCCGGGTGGTACAGCGGTTTTTCCGGCATGTCGGTTTTTACCACCAGTATTATCGTTTGGGGACAACGGAACTGGATGGGCTTTATTTTGTCCGGGGCGCGGAAGCGCCCGGTGTGCTGCTGCCGGAATTGCCGGATCAGGATCCCGGGTTCTCCACGGCTTGCGATTACCTGTTTGCCAAGATCATCGCTTTTGAACGTTTACAGGAGGATCTGCTCCGGGCCCTCAGCACTTTGGATCCGGCACATTTGACAGGGATGGAAGCCGAGGCTGAATTGCCGGCCCTGAAATGGACAGGGGATAAAGTTAACCTCGTGGAGGTGATCTACGCGCTCTATTTTACCGGTCAGCTGAATCATGGTAATGCCGACCTGTCGCTGATCATCCGTTTTATGGAAAAGCATTTGGAAATCGACCTGTCCAGGGCCTACCGGGATTTTATCGATATCCGGAACCGGAAGGTCAGCAGCCCGAGCCGGTATATCGATCAGATGCGGGAATCCATTCACAAACGGGTAGATGATGATCTGGCCTTCAAAGTGCCCCGAAAGAATAATACAAAATCAGGTGGTTATGGATAAATCGTTCGCAAGTACCGGCTGGCTTGCGCATGCGGGCGCCGGGATCCGCCAATCTTTGCGCTACCAACCCGCGGTAATGGAACGGCGGGTGAAAAGCAAAATATTATGTTACACCAATTGACCTGGCAACCGTTTTTATGGGTTGCCCTGATCCTCGGCCTCACCTGGTATTTGCTGTTGCTGCCTTTCTGGTATAGGCGACAGCTTCGAACCTGGCTGGATCGTCATGAACAAAAGCCGCGCATCGAACCGCTCCGTAAGGATTGGGCAGAAGAACTGGAAGACGACCCGGAAGCGGATACCGGCTATAGCCTGATGGGCCGGCCGAAAATGCCGGAAGGGGTGTCCCGGCTGGGTATGAACGCCTTCAGTTTTGCCCGGCACCCGGATGTGGATAGCAGCCGGGAACAGCAGCAGAGCCTGATACCTGATGCCCTCGAGGAATTGAAAAGTATTTTTTTGACGCTGGAAAAAGAGCAGGGTACGAAAGATGATTTCATCTCCCTGTTTGGCCTGGTCAAAGCGAAATACGCCGCTATCCGCGATCCGGCTTCGAGACGGGCGCTCAGTGATTACATCCGCGAAAACGCCCTTTTTCCGATCTCGGATGAAGAATTAACCACCCTCTGGAATTAACCCTAATAATTTAACCCAATGAAGTTATTATGCAAAAGGCTATCTCTATGGTGGCGAAGCCGGATTAAGGCTTACCGGGAGCTACCTGCAGAAAAGAAACGTATAGCCTTTACCAAAGTATTAATGCTCATGGCCGGGCTGCTGACGATCAGTTACGGTTTTGCCCAGGATGGCAATGCCGGTATTACCTCAGCGACGACGCAGGTCAAAAGTTATTTTGACTCGGGCTGTAACCTGATGTACGCCATCGGGGCCGTGGTCGGTATCATCGGCGCGATCAGGGTCTTTAATAAATGGAATGCCGGTGAACCAGACACCAATAAAGTGGCGGCCGCCTGGTTTGGCTCCTGCGTGTTCCTGGTGGTCGTGGCTACGGTACTCAAATCTTTCTTTGGCTTATGAGTAGCTACCGGATCCACAAAGGGGTATCCAGGCCTATAGTTTTCCAGGGGCTGAAAGCGCAATACATCGCTTACCTGGCGGTCGGGCTGGTTCTTTTACTCATAGGTTTCGCCGCCGGATATATCTGTGGTCTGCGCTTGCGGGTCATCCTGCCGCTGATACTGGCTTTGGGTACCGCTTTGTTTGTCTGCGTATTCCGGCTCAGTCGCCGGTTCGGGGAACATGGGCTGTCCAAATACCTCGCGAAAAAGCGATTGCCCGGTTTTATTGCCTGCCGTTCGAGAAAACTATTCCTTCATCTAAAAACACGTCCTTATGAAAATCAACCTGGAGAAAATACTGCCGCTGACTAAAGTGGAAAGCGGGGCGATACTGTCAGCCCAGGGCGATATTACGATCGCCTATGAGGTCAGCCTGCCGGAAATTTTCACTTTATCCGACCGGGATTATGAAGCTTATCACCAGGCCTGGGTAAAAGCGATCCGCTTATTGCCGGCAGGGTGCGTATTGCATAAACAGGATTGGTGGCTGGAAAACGGGTTTAAAGCCGATTTTGAAAAAGCCGGAAAAGGTTTCCTGTCACGCGCCAGTGAACGTTTTTTTAACGAACGCGAATACCTGCAGCATCATTGCTATGTCTTTCTGACGCAAAAGCCCAAAGACCGTAAACTCAGTTCTTCGGCCTATAGCAATATGCTGCGTAAAAGTATCGTGCCGCGGCAAACGGTTGATCCGGTACTGTTCCCGGATTTTTTGGACCGTGCCGGGCAATTCGAGCGGGTATTGGCGGACAGCGGCTACCTGAAGTTGCTGCGTTTACCGGACGAGGAATTAGCCGGTACGCGGGAGCGGGCCGGGGTCATTGAACGTTATCTGATGCTGCAGGGCAGCGATGAACGGCCTTGCTTGCAGGATATCCATATCAGGGATGACATTCGGGTAGGCCGGAACCGCTGCGAACTGTATACCTTGTCCGATGTGGAGGACTTGCCGCCGCTGTGCGGAAGCCGTATTAATTATGATCAATATAGCACTGACCGCAGCAAATTCGGTATCGGCTTCGCTTCGCCCTTAGGGAGTTTATTACCTTGTAATCATATCCTCAACCAGTATATTTTCGTTGAAGACGGCCGGAAAACGATCAAACGCCTGGAGGCAAAAAAGTTGCGCCTGCAGTCCTTATCCGCTTATAGCCGTGAAAACGCCATAGCCCGGGACGCGGTCAATGATTTCCTGAACGAGGCCATTGCTGAACAGCGCTTACCCGTCAAGGCCCATGTCAATGTATTGGCCTGGTCGGATGATGAGGCCAAAGTACGCGATCTCAAAAATCGGATCGGTTCGGCCATGGCGCAGCTGGATGCAACGGTCAAACAGGAAACCGATGGCGCGGCACAGATCTGGTTTGCCGGTATGCCGGGTAACGAAGCGGATTTTCCGATGAATGATACTTTTGACACGTTTATCGAGCAGGCCGCCTGTTTCTTTAACCTCGAAACCAATTACCGGGACAGCCTTTCACCCTTTGGTATACGGCTGGGTGACCGTTTGACGGGTAAGCCGGTGCATGTGGATATTTCGGACGAGCCGATGAAGCTCGGTATAACCACGAACAGATCAAAGTTTATTTTGGGCCCCAGCGGCTCCGGAAAATCTTTTTTTACGAACCATTTGCTCCGTTCTTATCATGAACAGGGCGCCCATGTTGTGGTCATGGACATTGGCCACAGTTATCAGGGTTTATGCGAACTGGCGGGCGGTTTCTACTTTACCTATACGGAGAACGACCCGATCAGGTTTAATCCTTTTTATTTGGCCGAGGGTGATGTGCGCGATACCGAAAAAAAGGAAAGTATCAAAACCTTGCTGCTGGCGCTTTGGAAAAAGGATGATGAGCCTTATACACGCTCGGAATATGTCGCCATCTCCAATGCGCTGACGGGCTATGATGAACACCTTGACCGCTATCCGGATGTGTTTCCCTGTTTCAATACTTTTTATGAGTATCTGATGGAGCATTATTTGCAGGTACTGGAAGATGGTAAGGTGAAAGAAAAGGATTTTGATGTGGCGAATTTTCTGTATGTGCTGAACCCCTATTACCGCGGTGGTGAATTCGACTATTTGCTGAACGCCACCGAAAATCTGGATCTGCTGCACCAGCGCTTTATCGTTTTCGAGATAGACGCGGTAAAAGACCATCCCGTTCTTTTCCCGGTCGTCACCCTGGTCATCATGGAGATGATCATTTCCAAAATGCGCAAGTTGCCGGGTATGCGCAAGGTCGTGCTGATTGAAGAATGCTGGAAAGCTATCGCCAAGGAAGGCATGGCGGAATATATCCGGTATTTGTATAAAACGATGCGCAAGTTTTATGGGGAACCTATTACCGTAACACAGGAAGGAGAAGATATTATTTCTTCGCCTATTGTCAAGCAGGCGATCATCAATAACAGCGACTGCAAGATACTGCTCGACCAATCGAAGTACCAGAACAAGTTTGATGCGATACAGGAACTCCTGGGCCTCACCGAAAAGGAAAAGGTGCAGATCCTTTCCATGAACCGGGCCAATGATCCTACGCGCAGGTACAAGGAGGTATTTATCTCCCTGGGCGGCCAATACAGTAAAGTTTACCGCACGGAGGTCAGCCTGAGTGAATACCTGGCTTATACGACCGAGGAGAGCGAAAAAATAAAGGTCCGGGCTTACGCGAAAAAATACGGTAGCATTCAAAAAGGTATCGCGATGCTGGCCATGGAATTAACCCATAAAAACAAAGCAACATGAGGAGACACATCACCAGGTTTACCATGCTGTGCGGCATGTCTTTCCTGGCTGCCTGCCAAGGTGGAACCGCTGAAGCACAATCCTTTATTGACGGGATGTACCTGAACCACGCGCGAGGCATATATGCCATTGCCGATGATACGCTGATTTTTACCCATACCCTGGATAAGTACTATATCATTACCCGTCATACGGGCTATCAGCGCATCCGCGATGGCAAGCTGCTGCCGAAAATGCACAAGCTGGAACGGGTTGAAGGGGATTTTGACAGGCAAAGCAACCTGCTCCGGGAAACCACGGCGGGCCGCGTTTTTCGTTTTGATCCCGATAAAGGCATACTGATACTGAAACAGGCAGTTTACCGGAAACTTAACTAACAAAATTATTCACCACATACCAAAGTGTCGCATCCTGCGGCGCTAAAGGAGGCTATTGTGTTCAAACAAATTATCAAAATCATGAAAACCTATATGGTCATTTTGCCGCTATCGTCGGCTACTATACTGGTTTCCCTGCCCGAAGGAGCTGATGCGCAGTTTGTGGTCGGCTCGGTCATATCCTCGACGGTGGGCAGGGTGATCCGGGCCGTTGACCTGGAAGTGCAGCGGCTGCAGAACCAGACGATCTGGCTGCAAAATGCGCAAAAGGCGCTGGAAAACCAGCTTTCTAAATGGAAGCTAAACGAAATATCCGACTGGTCACAAAAACAGCAAGCGCTCTTTGACGGCTATTACCGGGAACTGTTGACGGTAAAGTCCGTCATCGCCTATTATGGACGGATCAGGGAGATGACGACGAAACAGGCGGCGCTGATCAGCGAATATGAACACGCCTGGGGCTTATTGAAAGCGGATCCGCATTTCTCAGCGGATGAACGGCAGTACATGCAAAAGGTGCATTCCGGGATTTTGCAGGAGAGTGTCAAAAACCTGGATGAGATCATGGTCGTCATCAATTCCTTTAAAACGCAGATGACCGACGCGAAACGCCTGGAACTGATCGATAAGGCGGCCGACCGGGTCGATACGAATTGCAGCGATCTGAAAGCTTTTAATAAACAGAACGCTTTGCTCAGCGTCCAGCGGGCCAAAGATGAAAACGAGGTGCTCACTTTAAAGACATATTATGGTTTGGAATGAGGGGAAAGGTGAAAGGCAAAAGCGGAAAGGTTTTTGGATTACTTGTTTGGGTGCCTGTTTCTTCACGCTTGGCGCGGTGTGCGCTCATGCGCAAACATTCGCTGAATGGTTTAGCCAAAAGAAAACACAGATCAGGTACCTGAAGCAGCAGATAGCCGCGCTGCAGCAATACGGTGGTATTGTTAAACAAGGTTACCGGATCGCGCAAGACGGCTGGGATGGTATTGGTCATGGGGTAAAAGGGGAGTTTGACCTGCATTCGGCATATTACAACTCCCTGAAAACGGTTAATCCGGCCATCAAAAACGATCCGAAAGCAGATAGTATTGTCACCCTTGCTGAGCTTATTCCGAGACAATTTGACCATCTGAACGGTTTATCGGGTTCGGATGCGGATACCAAAAGTTATATCGGTAGGGTCAAAACGGCGGTACTTACGGAAACCGACAAAGACCTGTCTGAATGGCAATTCGTAATGACCGATGGTCAAGCACAGTTAACCGATGATGAGCGCATCAAACGGTTGGATGGTATTGATGAGCGCATCCGGGAAAAACTGGTGTTCAGTACCTCATTCTGTAATGCCGTACGGATGTTCATCATTCAGCATCATAATTCATTAAACGATTTAGAAATAGTAAGGAGGCTTTATGGAATTAATTAAGTTTTTTATTCGCTCCCCCTTTAGGGGGCTGGGGGGCCTCTGCTTTTTGCTGTGCGCCTTCAGTTTTCCGCCTGCAAAAGCGCAAATCTCTACCGGGCAGGATATGCAGCAGTTGCTGTATGATATCGAAAAACTGACGCAGTTCAAAGCGATACTGTCGGACATGCAGCGGGGTTATACGATCCTGACGCAGGGCTATGAACAGGTCAAAACTATGGCGCAGGGTAATTTTAATTTGCACTCATTGTTTTTGAATGGCCTGATGCAGGTCAACCCTGAAGTGGCGAAATACGCGCGGGTGGCGGATATTATCGCGGATGAGGCGGACATCTTGTCGGAATATAAAAGCGCTTTCCGCGGGTTTCAGACCAGCGGCGGTTTTAATGCCGGTGAACTGGATTACCTGGCACGGGTGTATGCGCAACTGACCGGCGCGGCGCTCAACGATGTCAACGAACTGATCAATGTGATCACCGCCTCCAAATTACGGATGAGCGATGATGAGCGCCTGTCGGCGATCGACCGGATCTATGCTTCCGGTAATGATAAACGGAATTTCCTGCGGGACTTTAACCGGCGTACGCATATCCTGCTTTTGCAAAGGCAACGGGAACAGAACGAAGTCAATAACCTAAAATCCCTGTACCCATGAATAATCAATTCAAGAAAATAGGCAATAGCTCACCCTTTAGAGGGCTGGGGGGCTTCGTGTTGTTGTTACTGCCCTCTTTATGTTCTGCCCAGGATATGACTTCCAGCCTGAAAGGGATGCAGCCGGTATTGAATAAGGTCTATGACCAGATGATACCGCTTTGCAGCAATTTGATCGATGCAGGCAGGGGTATCGCGGGTTTCGCCGCGTTGTGGTATATCACATCCCGGGTGTGGCGGCATATCGCGCGGGCCGAGCCTGTTGATTTTTATCCGCTGTTGCGGCCCTTCGCGCTGGGCATGGCCATACTGCTGTTCCCGGCGGTCATCGCGCTGATGAATGGTGTGATGCAACCCGTCATTACAGCAACAAACGCGATGGTAGCCCATTCGGATAACAGCATTACGCTGCTGCTGAAGCAAAAGGAAGAGGCGATCAAACACAGTTCCACTTACCAGATGTATGTCGGCGATGAGGGCAGTGGGGACCGGGACAAATGGTACAAGTACACGCATCCTGATGATCCGAACGACCAGAACGAGGGGACTTTTTCATCCCTGGGGAATGACCTGAAATTTTGGATGGACAAACAAGCTTACAATTTTAAGAACAATATCAAGGAATGGATGAGCGAGGTATTGCAGGTGCTGTACGCGGCGGCGATCCTGTGTATCCAGGTGATCCGGACGTTCTACCTGATCGTACTGGCCATACTGGGGCCCCTGGTGTTCGGCTTCGCGGTGTTTGATGGTTTGCAGCATACGCTGACGCAATGGATCGCCCGCTATGTCAATATCTTTTTATGGCTGCCGATCGCGAATATTTTCGGCTCGATCATCGGGCAGGTGCAGCAGGAAATGATCAGGCTGGATATTTCGCAGATCCAAAGCAGCGGGGATACTTTTTTCAGCCAGACGGATTTGGCTTACCTGATCTTTTTGTGTATCGGGATCGTGGGTTATTTCTCGGTGCCGGGTGTGGCCAATTATGTGATCCATGCGCACGGCGGCAATGGGCTGCTGAACCAGGTAACGCGCATTACGCAGCGTGTGGTTAATACGACCATCAGCGCGGGGTATTCCGGTGCGGCGGTTTTGGGCGAACGTTCGGAGCAGGCACGCGGCAATATCCGTTATGCGCCTTCAGATTTTATGGAGGGTTACCGCGGTACGGGAAGTGATTATCAGCAAAAGAAATTGGAAGGGAAATAAAGGAGGGCTTATGTTCAAACATTTCAAAAATATAGACACTGCTTTTAAGCACATTAAGCGGTTCAGCTATTTGTTCCTGGCCGGCTGCGTGGTGCTGAGTGGGTTTATCGACTACCGCTGCTTCAAGCTGGCGGAACGGGCGCAGGACCGGGTGCATATCCTGTACAATGGGAAGGTGTTGCCGGCTTTCGCGTCGGATCGGAAGACGAATTTGCCGGTGGAGTTAAGGGATCATATCAAGACGTTTCATACGGACTTTTTTACGCTGGTGCCGGATGATAAGCAGATCACGGCGACGATCAATAAGGCTTTGTACCTGGCGGACGGAACGGCGAAAACAGCCTATGATAACTTGCGGGAGGCGGGTTATTACAATAACCTGGTCTCGGGGAATATCAACCAGCAGGTAATGGTGGATAGTATCGCGCTGGATATGGATAATTATCCTTATGGCTTTACCTGTTTCGCGACGGAGAAGCTGGTCAGGGCGACGAGTACGGCGGTAAGACGTTTGGTGACGAAGGGTAAGGTCAGCGACCTGCAAACGGAAACGGATAATAACCCGCACGGCTTTCTGATCCAGGGATGGCAGATCCTGCAAAATGAGGATGAAACGCGGAAAGGGAACCGGCCATGAGGTTGTTTAAGAAATGGCAGAAAGATCGAGGCGAACCAGTGGTTTGGTTGGTTGGGTTTTGTTCGGGCATTGAACGCAAAAAGCGTAAAGCAGCAGCTTTTTTAAGCCGCAATACGCAGTACTGGAACCGCACATCCTGGACCGTAGCGCTAGTATTGTTCATTTTGCTGTTCGGCGGTTGCTGCCTGTTGCTGATCTGGAAGGGATTTATTCATTGAGGACATATTAGTAAAGGAGGTTTTAAATGACAACACCAGAAAAAAGAAAATTAGTGATGCTCTTGGTTATGCCGGTATTCGTGCTTTTGTTTTCCGCTTTGGGCTTTTATGCTTTGGGCGGGGGAAGAGGGGTAGGGACGAGTAGCCACCAGGGTTTGAATACCCATTTGCCGGGTGCGCAATTGGGTAAAGCGGAGGCGGAGGATAAGCTGGGCTTGCTGGAAAAGGCCGCGAAGGACAGCGCTTCGGCGAGGTCACATTCCGCTGCGGGGGCTTTTGCTGCTTTAGGCTGGGATACGGCGAGGTTTAGTAAGGTTCAGTCAGGTTCAGCTGCGGCCAATGAGGTGAAGATCAGGGAAAGGCTGGCAGCCATTAATCAGGAGATCAATACACCAGCTGAACCTGCCGTTAAGTCGCCTTTGCGTGTTCCAGCCGACAACAGTCAAAGTGAGCAATTAGCCCATTTGGAAAAATTGCTGAAAGAGAAACAAAGTGAGGCGGCTGCGCCAGACCCGCAGATGAACCAATTGAGCACGATGCTGGATAAGATCAGGGAGATCCAGAACCCGGCTTTGGTACAGGAAAGGTTGAAGAAAGAAGGCGTTTATGTTCGGCCGGATAGTGCCTTTAAAGCGATACCGGCGGTGATCGATGGCAACCAGAAGGTACTGACGGGTGGCGTGGTGCGCTTGCGGTTGACGGATAGTGCATGGGTGGGGGGTATGTTGTTTGGCGCAGGGCAAGTGCTGGCGGGTTCCTGTACGGTGGTGAACCAGCGGCTCATGCTGGAAATCCGGAATATCCGTTTGGGGACTTCCATTGTGCCGGTGAACCTGACGGTGTTTTCACTGGACGGGATGCCGGGCATCGCGGCACCGGAGGCGGAAATCGGCGAAGCGGCAGGGCAGGGGACGACGGGCGCGGTGGACAATATGCAGTTCCTGTCGGCGGACTACTCGCTGGGCACCCAGGCAGCGACGGCGGGTATCTCGGCGGCGAAAAGCCTGCTGGGCAAAAAAGCGAAGCGTATCAAGGTAAAATTGCATGGCGGGCAGCAGGTGCTATTGCGCAGGAATAAGTCTTAGCTATGCAACTGGAAACGAGTCATGCCGGCGACATCATCGCGATGCTGGAGGAGGCACAGGATGTGGGTTATACTTATACGGTCTTTGTTTCCTGGCTGGATATGGTGGAACTGCAGCCGCAGCATTTTTTGTTTTTCGATACGCTGGGCTTTGCGCGGGAGCACCTGGAAGCGAAAGCCGCCAACTATCAGCCCCCGGGGCCGGGTCAGGGGTATAGCATCACGCTCCGGCCGGTCGAACAATTATTGGAAGAAATTAAACAAGCAAATTCATTTACAAACGAAAAAGCGATGAATTATAACAATCTGGAGAACTTAAAAGAGGAACTTTCCAAACTGGGTTTTGGAAAGAAGGTACAGGAAGACATGCAAAAGCAGATGGAAAAAGGCATGGCCGATTTTACCCTGCACGACCGGGTACAAGGCAATAAAGGACAGGTCGATCTTTTGCTGTATTTCCGGCAGTCAGGACAGTCCGAGAATTATTACCTGAATAAGTTTGATGTGCGCTTGCTGAACGGCAAGCCATTGGCGGAGGGCGAAAAGTATATGGTGGTTGATCCGGAAAAGAAACAGGAAGGCAAACCGGTGGTCAAATCCTTTGACCTGGCATCGGAGGCGATAAATTATTTCAAGACGGAGCATAACGATGCGCAACTGGCGGTGGGTAAAGATTGGGGGAATAAGACCGAACTGGCCCGGATGGAAAAAGGCAGTGTAAATTATATACACAAGGATTTTAACCGGACCTATAAGAACCCGGAGGTTAGCCAGACGTTTTTCGTAGAACGCGGTAAAGGCTTTACAGCGGAGCAGGCGGTCAACCTGATCCAGGGCCGCGCGGTGTTCCGTGACGACCTGATCAAGCTGGGTGGCGAACCCTATATGGCCTGGAACAAGCTGGATATGGATAGTCAGAAGGACAGATACCAGAACTTCCAGATGCTGCAATACCATGTGCCGACCTTTGGCTTTGATCTGAAAGAGACGCTGGGGAAATTTAACATCAAAGAGCTGGCTGATGAAAAGAAGATGGAGTCGTTAGTCAGGTCGTTTGAACAGGGTAACCGCCCGCTGGTAACGGTCATCAAAGATGGACAGGAGCGCCAATTGTTTGCGGAAATCCAGCCGCGTTACCGCCAGCTCAATTTCTTCCGCGAGGATGGCAGGCCGGAAAAACGCGAACAGTTCCTGAAGGAGCCGGAAAAAGAAAATAAACAGGAGGTCAGCAAGGATAAGGCGCAGGCCAAAGGCCAGGAGCAAGGTATGGCCATTTAGGTAGCTTTTTTATATTTGCCGGCTTATTTATTGAAATATCTATTAACTATATATCATTCATTAAATTTATGGTATGGAAACCGCCAAAGACGGCTTCTGTACCATAAAAAACAAATTAAAATCATGGAAAAATTAGCAGAATTGAAAGCCCTGGTGGAAACCGCTGAAAAAGAAGGCGCGGCTTTCTACGAAAAGAATAACAAAGCCGCGGGAACCCGTTTCCGCAATGTTTTGCAACAGATCAAGGTAGTAGCGACGGATATGCGTAAGGATGTGACCGAAAAGAAAAACGCGACGAAATAAATATCCATTCACGCTTAATTTGATTTGTGGAAAGCCCTGTCAGGCAACTGGCGGGGCTTTATCATTCAATATTCCCCGGGCTCGTTGCTGGGTGTATTAACCGGCCCGAAGCTATCTGGATCAAAAACTTCCAGCTTTTGCTTGTTCACGGTTACTTGCAAACGACCTTCGCTAATATCTTCCCAACCCAATTCGAAACAATAATAGCGCAGGCTATTCTCTGAGGGCTCGGCGCTTGTATAAAACATCCGGTTAAAGCCCTTTCGGTAAAGCGGTTCAAAATCAACGATCCATTGTTCCCGGTCACCTACGGCCTTTTTTAATAAAGCATAATTGCGTTTGATCGCCCTGATCACGGCTTTGTGCGCATCTTCATGCCCGGTTTCCGTTTCCTGCTTCAGCCGCTTGCGCGTGGCCCTTGCCCGGCAGATGTCATCACAGTATAGCTTATCGGTACGACCGTAGCTCATCACTTTACCGCAGTCCAGACAACGTTTTTGTTCTTGGTTTAACATGATTGTCAGATACTTAATGTTTATTAAACGAACGCCGTTCGGCTATAAATGATTGCATTCCGGCTAATTTTTTTTGTGTGGGTAGTTTTGGGTAAAGGAGAAACAACGATGGATATCGAAATTTTAGCGGAAGAAAAATTCTCATATAAGGACCGGCATTACAAAATTTCCATGAACCGGGCGGTCAACAAACGGCTGTACTTACGGCTGGCCTACACCGAGAACCGGACGGGAGAATGGACAACACATATCATGCAGGTTTTCCAGGGTAATATCGAAAACTTTATCCAGTGTCTGAATTCGGTCTTCCGTACGGCGGCTTTCCGGGCGGAACTGGAAGCCCAGGCCGGCCCGTTTGCACCGCCGGAAAACGTCAGGGGTATCAAAAGCTGGGTGCCGGAAGAACGGCCGCGGGAGAAGCTGATGGCGCAGGGCAGGGAGGCCATGAGTGACGGGGAACTGCTGGCGATGTTGATTGGCGCCGGACTGCCGGGCGTGACGGCGGTAGATCTGGCGAAAAAGGTATTGGGGATAGCGGGTAATGATCTGAAACGGTTGGCGGCCTTACAGGCGGAAGACCTGATGGCGATCCGGGGCATTGGACACGCGCGGACGCTATCGGTCATATCGGCGATGGAGCTAGCGGTCAGGCTGGCCGCGCGGGAGCAGCCGGTGCAATTCTTAAAACTGGTTAGTCCATGAATGTCTTCGATCAACTGCGATCCGGCCTCCTCACCTGGCGGCGGATAGGGCATGGTCTTTGGCCGATCCGCGACTGGCCGGACAGTGTGATCAAAAATTATGTTTCGATCTTGGGCGCACGGTGCGGGGATTGCCCTGCGCAACCAGCGATATTTCGTGTTGCTAACGGCCGTGATCTGTTGGTATTGATCCGCTATGTCCTTAACCTTTTGCGGCGCACTGATGAATGCGATGCTGATGATCCGGTTGTTTTAATGGAAACGATCCTCTTTGCGCTCATTGGCCTGGTTTACCCGGAGGAACCCGGCGAACGGACTATCGAAGGTCTATTAATGGATTTCCAGGCCAGCGGTTCCAGCCGCTCCGTTCCACTGCACCGCTTCACCGCTTTTTGGGAAACAGCGCTGCCGCGCTTATTTCCGCTATTGGTCAGGCTTTTTCAGCTTCCCTGATTTTCCCCCACTGGCTTTTTCGCATGCAAATTTCTGAACGGCGTTCAGCCCGGACAAGACCGGACCCTCCGGGTTTGCGAAAAAAAATCTTCCCTGGCCGCGGGGCGGCCGAGGTATTTTTTTCCGCAAAGTCTTGCCGGCTCTGCCCGCCGTGTTCAGGTCAGGGCGCTTACAAAAAGCCAGCGAGGCGTATGCCGAGCGGTTAATGGATAAGCAAAACAGTTATGGACATGCGGAAAAAAAGAGGACCTCCGGGTTGGACGGACGATAGAGACCGACGCCCCTCGCAAGGGTTTGAAATGGAATGAAGTAGTAAACATTTAAAAATTAAGTCATGGAAACTAAAGAAGTAAAAAACGGAGCTGAAACAGTTAACGTAAATACCAACACAGGTGTGGATAAGATGCGCCCAAGCATACCTGCAAAAGACGGCAAAAATGAACCCGCTAAAAATCAACCCACAGCCCAAGACCAACAACTGGCCTCTCCCGCGCAAGCGGTAGCATCAAGTGCCGGGCCGGGCAAAAAGGAACTTAAGGACGAACGTAAAGCCCAAAACGTACGTGGTTTGGATGATACCGTGAAACTGGTAGAAACGTTGGGCAAGAAGATTAGCCAAAAGAACAAGTTGACCAATACCATCAGCAATTTGGACAGCTTTATCGTTGCGCAAAATGATGATAAGGAAGACGTGGCAGGGGATAGCAAATTCCCACGATGCGAACTGGTAATTTCGGATGATGGCGGGGAAGAGTTTGTGACCAAGAACCCTTTTATCATCGCCCGTGTGGTGGATGTGGTGAAACAGCTTTGTATTGAAAAGCTGGCCGAGGTAGAAGCAACTATTGTTATTCCTTAATAAATGGCAATGCCCTGCGTATGAAGATACACAGGGCATTATTCAAATGGATGAACCATCAAAAACGATGACTATGTTAGAATTATTTATCGAATTAACCAACCAACTATTTTGGCATGGTTATGCACAGGAGCTGGCAAAAAATGACCCTGCAACATTTCAATTGGAACTGGCGGAATTTGTTAACCAATATCAATAAGCCATGGAAGACACCATTTTTTTGTTGGTTAAGGTGAAGATCAAACACGAGCATGTCAAGGTGCACAATGCCATCGCCGAATTGAACGAAAAGTCCCGTTGCACAATAAGGGATACCGAAAAGGTTAAGGTGATGGAAACGCAGATCATGGACTATAAACTAAAAAAGTAAAGCGATGAAACACGATTTTGAAGAACGCCGCCAAAGGCGGCTGGATAACGCACGTAACCGTGCCGCAAAAAGCCAGGCCGAATCGACACGGCTGTTTGAACGATCTGATCAAATGGCAAGCGCCATACCCATGGGGCAGCCGATTTTGGTCGGACATCATGCTGAAGGGCGCGACCGCCGCTACCGTCAAAGCATTCATGACACCATGGGTAAAAGTGTGGCCATGCAAAAAAAAGCGGAATACTATAACGATAAGGCGTACGGTATCGAAAACGATAACGCCATTTCGTCTGATGATCCGCAGGCCTTGCAAAAGTTACGGGAGAAGCTGAATAGTTTACAAGCTTTGCAAACTTTTATGAAAGCCGCCAATAAGTTGATCAGGAAAGGCGATAAGGAGGGATTTTTGAAGCTCGGGTTTGGCACGGAAAAGTTATGGGCGGAAGTAACTGCGGAAGGTCAATTTGGCGGTAAGGGGTTTCCTTCGTTTAGGATGACGAATAATGGTGCTAACATTCGCAGGATCGCTGAACGTATCAAAGGTTTAGAAAGGCAGGAGTCGAAGCCGGCAGTGGATAAAACGATCAATGGCATACGAATATTTGAGAACCGCGAGGCCAATCGTTTGCAGATCATTTTTGAAGGCAAGCCCGATGCCGAGATCAGGAAGCAGCTAAAAGGCTTTGGTTTCCGCTGGTCACCTTCGGAAAGTGCTTGGCAAAGGCATATCAGCGACCACGCTGCCTATACCGCCGAATGGATTGCAAACAAAATGCAGGGCTGATGGAAAAGCTAATCATTGGTTATGCGTTTGTATTTACGCTGAGCATCCGCAAACTGAACGGCAAAATTGATAAAGGGCATCGCATTACCGGTTTGGGCTAGGACTTTAAATTGGCTTTGTGGGACGTTTACCACACACTGAAAAAACGAAAGTCCGAAATATTGGAGATACGGGAAGTTAGGCCTTCCCGCATCGCTTTTGCATTCGATCAGGATCAGGTGTCCTTGAAACTTCGTTTAGCCGATCATCCGCCCGTTATGCCCGATAACCCCAATAAAGAATTAGAGCGATTACCAAAAAGAAATGAAGATGAAAACGATAGATCAGTTAACTAACGTCGAAAAAGCAAAGATCATTTTCGACCTGTTTAGAGACGAGATTCCTCCATTGTTAGACTATTTTGCACACATGGCGGGGAAAGTAGCCAGCGATAAAGAGGAACTAATTGAAAATTGGAACAATCCATTTATAAACTATCAGCAATGGCTAAGCCTTGCTGAGCAGGTAAGTGCAGGGATCAAACGTTACGGTAAGGGCCTGACAAAGAGCGGGAACGTATTTTCAGAGCAACTTTTTGGTGGTTACCCGGCCATTTTTAGTAACCATTGCGTGGAGCAGTACGGTTTGCGCTGTTCCAAATCTGAACGTTTCAGGCAAGCGGTGGCCTTGTTTTACCAACCGTTACAGACGGAATTAGCAAGCCAAAATCAATACTTGGTTTTGGAAGCGCATGGCGGTTTAGTTTACGCGGCCATTTGTACAGATGCAGATGGCAATAACCTCGTGTTCGATGACCGCAAGACGGCAGAAAAAGAAGCTGCAAACTGTCAGGCTGGTTTTGTCGTGGCAATCTAATCATGGACAAATAAGCCGCCCGAAACCCCGGGCGGCCTTGCGGGGCGCAAAGTGCCCTGTAGGAGTCCTTTTACGACAGACCTGTTTCCATCCTTAGTTTTTGCAATGGGTTTAACGCGCGCATCTTGCGTGCGCCCTGCGAACGGTTATGGTATTGTATCTGCAGTTTTGCGCTTTAGCGAAGGATGGAACTTATATGAAAGTTGAGAAAAGAGGAGTGACCCCGGAAATGGCGGTTAGAATTTTGGAAAAGCACGGCACAATTGTAACCTTAGAAGAAGCCAGAATAATTTTAGAATTTATGTATAAAATTGGTAAATTATCTGTAAATCAATACGTTAAAATTTAGGAAATGATGCGGATAGCGGATTTGTATATTAGGGTAAGTACCGAAGAACAAGCCGATAAAGGGTATTCACAACGAGATCAGGACGAGCGTTTGCACAAGTATTGTGAGATCAATGGAATTACGGTAAGGAAGGTAATCTACGAGGATCATTCGGCCAAAACGTTTAATCGGCCGCAATGGAACAAATATCTTACAGAAATCCGCAGGCAAAAAGGCACGGGTGTTAATCTGGTGCTCTTTACAAAATGGGACCGGTTTAGCCGTAATGCCGGGGATGCCTATCAAATGATCTCTACCCTGCTCAAATTAAGCATTGAACCACAGGCTGTTGAACAGCCGCTTGACCTCGAAATTCCTGAAAATAAAATTATGCTGGCCTTTTACCTGGCTGCCCCGGAGGTTGAAAATGATCGGCGGGCTTTGAATGTTAAACACGGCATGCGCCGGGCGAAGAAGGAGGGCAGGTATATGGGTGTTGCACCTGTTGGCTATGATAATAAGATGCGCGAAGATGGTTCGAAATATATTGCGCCTAATCCCGTTGAAGCGCCTTTTATGCAATGGATTTTTCAAACAATAGGTGATGGCGTATTTGCGCCTGATCAAATCCGCAAAATGGCCAATGCCCAGGGTTTTCCCATCAGTCGGATGAATTTCTATCGGGAGGTAAGAAACCCGGTGTACTGCGGGAAAATTGTCGTAAGCCAATTTAAAGACGAGGATGAACAATGGGTGCAAGGGTTGCATGAACCGCTCATTTCGGAAAGCTTGTTTTATAAAGTTCAAGATATACTTAATGGACGTAAGAGGGTGTTAAGGGTGCAAGCTGTGAAGGTTCACGAGGGCTTGCCCCTACAAGGCTTCCTGGAGTGTGCAACCTGTGAGCGTCAGCTAACCGGTAGCGCGTCTAAAGGTAGGAACGGCTTTTATTATTACTACCATGCACAACACGCCTATGGTTGCGGGTGCAGGTACAAAGCTGATGTACTTAACGAAGCTTTAGAGAAGGAATTAAAAAAGTTTATACCAATCGATGGCATGGCAGAGCTGTATCAGCTGGTCATAATAGATATTTATAAGGCACATAAGGGCAGCACGCGCGACGAACGCAAGGAGATTAATGAACAGATCGTTAAACTTCAAAGTAAATTAGCCAAAGCAAGGGAGATGGTTTTCGATGAAAAACTGGATGCGGAGGACTATGGAATAATGAAGAAAGATTGTGATGAAAAGATTAAAAGGCTGGAAATACAATTGATGGAGGCGAAGGTACAAAAATCGAACACTATCAGTATTGATAGAATGGTTTTAAAGGCCGTAGAGGTACTTTCTAAGCTGGAAATGCTCTATAAAGATGGCGATGTCTTGAAGAAAAGGGAGATAATTGGTTCGATATATCGAGAAAAACTGTGTTTTGACGGAACGGAATATCGAACCGGTAGATTGAATGATGTTGTTAGGCTTATCTTTCAGATTAACAAAAAGTTATGTGTAAATAAAAACGGGAAAGATCGATTGCCAAATCGTCTTTCCCGTCAAGTACTCAGAGCGGGAATCGAACCCGCACTCCGTTTACGGGAACAGGATTTTAAGTCCTGCGTGTCTACCAGTTCCACCATCTGAGCAGGTGTTAACCTTTTAAAAATAAAGCCCATCTTTTTGAAGGAAGGGCTTTGAGCGAAAGACGAGATTCGAACTCGCGACCCCGACCTTGGCAAGGTCGTGCTCTACCAACTGAGCTACTTTCGCGTTGGGAGTGCAAATATAGACAGAAAACCATATTCTGCAAATAGAAAAATTTATTTTTTTAAAGTTTTTTATAAGTCGTTGTTTTTCAAAACTTCAACTATAAGGTCGGCTTCATATCCGCGGCCCATAGCGTATTGTTGTAGTTTGTAACGGCGTTTAAACTCATTTTTTTCGGTTACCGATGTCGCTTTCTTTTCCAGCAAACGAGTCAACGAAGCCATATAATCGTCAAGATCAATAGTTAAGAGTGCCTTTTTGATAAGTACATCCGGAACACGTTTCAGTTTCAGGCCTTGTTTTATTTTGATTTTGCCCCAGGCTTTCTGGCTGAATTTACCTTTTACATAAGCTTTAGCAAAGCGGTCTTCATTCAAAAAGTTTCCTTCTATTAACCGGCTGATGGTTTGTTCAACAGCATCGGGCCAAAGGCCCCATTCATACAGCTTATCACGTACTTCCTGTTGCGAACGTTCCTGGTAGGCGCAAAAATGTTCGGCCTTGGCCAATGCTACTTCCGGGTTGCTTATCTTGATCTTTTTGGGCTCGTCCATTAATGTCAAAATTCGTTAAAAATTCTGCTATTGTTAGATAATATACTCAAATTCGTGGCATGCATAATAATCAATACACCATCACTGAGGTAAAGGTCATCATTAACGCCGAAGGTAATATTGTAAATGACAGTGTTATAAGTACCCTGCTTACCGATAGCCGCAGGATCAATAACGCGGCCGAAGGATTGTTTTTTGCATTGAGTGCCCGCCGCAACGGTCATGAATTTGTGGCCGAAGCTTATGCCGCTGGTGTGCGTAATTTTGTGGTTAAACATGGGCCCGAATTTAACCTGCCCGGGGCCAATTTTTTACGGGTTGATGATCCGCTGACTGCTTTACAGGCGCTGGCTGCTGCTCATAGGTGTCAGTTTAAGTTACAGGTAATAGGCATAACCGGGAGTAATGGCAAAACCATTGTAAAAGAGTGGCTGTACCAATTACTTACCGCCGATAAAAATATTGTACGTAATCCTAAAAGTTACAACTCACAAATTGGCGTGCCACTATCGGTATGGCAAATCAACGGTCGTAACGATCTGGGGATTTTTGAGGCGGGTATTTCCACGGTAAACGAGATGGAAAAACTCTGGGCCATGATCAGGCCACAGATAGGTGTGTTGACACATATTGGTTCGGCCCATGACGAGGGGTTTACCAACAGGCGCCAAAAAGTACTGGAGAAGCTGTTGCTGTTTAAAAAGAGCAAGCAGTTGATCTATCATTACGATGATCTGCTGGATTATCAGAAGGATATCCCGGTAAAAAATACTTTTACCTGGAGCCGCAAGTTCAAGGTGGCCGATCTGTATGTTTTCAGCGAAACCGTGATCTCCAAAAAGTATTACCTGAGGGCCTATTATCAAAAAAAAGAAATTGAATGCCTCATCCCGTTTTCAGATCAGGCTTCGGTAGAAAATGCCATTACCTGCTGGGCCGTTATGCTGGCCATGGGCTATAGTCCGGCCGAGGCTGATAGGCGCATTGAACGCCTTAACCCGGTAAGTATGCGCCTGGAGCTGAAAAACGGCATCAATAATTGTTCGGTTATTGACGATACCTATAACTCCGATCTGCAATCGCTGGAGATAGCGCTCAATTTCCTGGGGCAGCAAAACCAGCATCAGAAAAAAACACTTATCCTGTCGGATATTTTGCAATCGGGCTTGCAGCAGGATGTGCTGTACTGCCAGGTGGCCACGCTCATCGGTACCCAAAAAATAGATAGGTTTATTGGCGTTGGCCCGGCGCTAATGAACAACCAAACCTGCTTTGCACTGCCCGAACAGCATTTTTTTGCTGATACTACTGCATTGGTACAACAGCTCAAGGCGCTTAATTTTAAAGAAGAGACTATCCTTATCAAAGGTTCGCGTAGCTTTGAGTTTGAGCGTATCAGCAGTGCCCTTACGCAAAAGGCGCATGAAACCATCATGGAGATCAACCTGAATACGCTGTTGGGTAACCTCAATTTTTACCGCTCCAAATTAAAGCCGGGTGTAAAAGTGATGGCCATGGTCAAAGCGTTTTCGTACGGCAGCGGCACTTTTGAGGTGGCCAATATGCTGCAATACAACAAAGCCGACTACCTGGCCGTGGCTTATATTGACGAAGGCGTGGCCCTGCGTCAGGCAGGTATTAATCTGCCGTTGGTGGTACTTAATCCGGAGGCATCTGCATTTGATAAACTGGCCGAGCATAAACTGCAGCCCGTGATTTATAGTTTTGGTCTGCTGGATGATTTTGTATCCTATAGCCGTGATCACGGTCTGTCTGGCTATCCGGTACACCTGAAGATCGATACGGGCATGCACCGCCTGGGTTTTGAGGGCTTTGAGATAGATATGCTGTGCGATATGTTGGAGCAAAACCGGTATATCCGGGTCGAATCGGTATTTTCGCACCTGGTAGCCAGTGAGGCGCCGCAACATGATGAATTTAGCAAAACGCAGATCAAACGTTTTGAAAAGGCTTTTAAAGAGATCGAGAAAACATTGGGTTATAAGGTGATCAAACATATCTGCAATACCTCGGGCATTATCCGTTTCCCAGGTGCACACTATGATATGGTGCGATTGGGCATAGGCTTGTACGGTATAGATTCGTCGGTACAGGCTTCGGAGCAGGCTCTGCAGCCTGTTGCCCGCTTAAAAACCAGTGTGGCCCAGGTGAAAAAAATACCAGCAGGAGATACGATTAGTTATGGTCGCAGTGGAAGCTTGCCAAAAGATGGCAAAATAGCCACTGTACGTATTGGCTATGCCGATGGTTACTTACGCGCTTTTGGTAATGGCATTGGTAAAATGCTGGTAAAAGGTACGCTGGTGCCTACTGTTGGTAACATTACCATGGATATGTGTATGCTGGATGTAAGCGGCCTGGATGTAAGCGAAGGCGATGAGGTGATCATTTTTGATGATAAGCACCGCATTGAAGAACTGGCCAAACAAATAGGCACTATTCCGTACGAAATATTAACTAATGTTTCACAACGGGTAAAAAGAGTGTATTTTTATGAATAGAGTATCAAGTAGATAGTATCAAGTATCAAGATATCTTGCTTCTTCAATGTCAAAAGGAAAAAGTCGTGATACTTGATACTATCTACTTGATACTAAAAAAATAGATATGAACAGATTAGCGGGTGCGTTATTAAGGTATTTTGTAAAAGGGTTATTGGTAGTAGTACCTATAGGCGCCGCATTCTTTTTGATTTACTGGGCGGTGTCAACCATTGATAAAGCGCTGAATCTGAGTGATGTGTTGTGGGTTGATAAGGAGGGTAAGCACGTGTACATTCCCGGTTTGGGTATCCTGAACGTGGTGGTAGTGATCCTGATAGCAGGCATATTGGTAACCAATGTGATCACCGATCCTATAAAGCGATGGTTTAACCGCTGGCTTAACCGGTTGCCGCTTATCAAATTCCTGTATTCATCTATTAAAGATCTGACCGAAGCCATTGTAGGGGAGGAGAAGAAGTTTAACGAACCTGTTATTGTGGAGGTGAATGAATTTGGGTTAAAAAAAATAGGCTTCATTGTGCAAAAGGACCTGGAGACACTTGGTTTACCTGGCGAAGTTGCCGTTTACTTTCCATATTCTTACTCCTTTGCCGGGCAGGTGGTGATCATATCGGCCTCCAAAGTAAAACACCTCGACAAAAACGCTGCCGACATGATGAAATTCGTTATCTCAGGCGGAGTAAGCGGTTTGGATCATTAAGCTGAAAACCTTAGGCATTCGACTCTAAACTTTTTTCAAGGTTTTCTGCTTTCGGCTTTAAGCCTTGGGCTCTTTTAAAGCTTCTGATGGCTAAAAATGTGCTGATCAGCATTAGTAAAGCGCCCAGGATATAAGGCGCCCCCGGAAAATAGGTGGCTGTATTGCGATGGGTGAACAGGTGGAAAACCGAGCTCATTAATAAGGGGCCAATGATAACAGCCACACTGGTTAAACTGGTTAAGGAGCCCTGCAATTCGCCCTGTTCTTTGGGCGATACGGTACCGGTGATCAATCCCTGCAATGCCGGGCCGGATATGCCACCCAGGCAATAAGGTATCATATACAAATACATGAGCCAACCATGATTGGCAAAAGCTATCAGTGTTAAACCAAGCGTATAAAAAAGCAGGCCTGCCACAATGTTTTTTTCCTGCCCGAATTTAGGGATGGTATAGCGAATCAATCCGCCTTGTATGGCCACCAGCACTACGCCTATAAAAATACCCAGCGTTCCGATATTGGGCAGTGTCCAGTTAAATTTTTCGATCAGGAAAAAGGATAACACATATTCAACAGCTTTTTGGGCTACATATACCAGTGAAAATGATGCCACCAGACCAATAAGTGCCGGATATTTACCAAGGTTGCGTAAAGAACTGATAGGGTTTGATTTTTTCCACTCAAATCTTCTTCGATTTTTGACGGCCAATGACTCGGGCAGCACAAAATAGCCGTAAGCCGCGTTGATAAGCGCGAAAGCGGCTGCTGCCATAAAAGGGAATTTTACATTGAGCTCTCCCAGGTAAGCACCAAGCCCTATCCCGATGATAAAGCCCAGGCCTGATGCCGCACCCACCAGCCCGAAGTTGGCCGCCCGGTTTTTGCCGGTACTGATGTCGGCTATATAAGCGGTTGCGGTGGAGTTGCTGGCACCCGTGATACCCGCGATGGTACGCCCCACAAAAAGCCAGCCTATGGTAGGTGCAAAAGCCATAAAAATATAATCGATGCCAAAACCAAGTAGCGAGCTTAGCAGCACTGGTCGCCGGCCATACCTGTCGCTCAGGTTACCCAGTACCGATGAAAACAGGAATTGCATGGAAGCGTAGGTGAACGTTAAATAGCCATTGTACTGGGTAGCGGTACTTACGTCAATATGGCCCAATGTTTCCAGTAATTTGGGCATTACCGGTATAATGATCCCCAGACCAAGCACGTCTACAAATAAGGTAACAAATATAAATCCCAGCGCGGCCGAGTGCTTTTTTTTAGGTTTGTCGGTCATTAAAAGTATAAAGCATTAAAAGGGGGTAAAAGTTTTTGCACTGCGCATTTTACACTTTTACCCCGGGTATCTTATTTTAAAAATAGACAAATTTTATGGTATCGATTCTACTTTTAATTCCTCTTCCTCCACTGGTGTGGTTTTAACGTTCCTGAAGCTTCGTATTACCAGTACTGTGCTTAGCAGCATCAACACAGCCCCTGCCATAAAAGGTGCCCCGGCAAATTGTACGGGCGCGTTCTTGCTGGTGAAATAAGCAAACAGGGTGGTCATCATCGGTGGTCCAATGATGGTTGTAGCACTCATTAAACTGGTTAAGCCACCCTGCAGCTCTCCCTGTTCGTTGGGAGGCACTTCCTGGCTGATAATGCCCTGTAAAGCCGGACCTGCTATACCACCCAGGCAGTAAGGAACCAATATGGCAAACATCATCCAGCCTTTGGTGGCAAAGGCAAACAGGAACAAGCCGAGGCTATAAAGCAACAGGCCCATCCATATACTTTTTTGCTGACCAAACTTAGGAATGATGATCCGGATAAGCCAGCCCTGTACCAGTGCCGACATCACCCCAACAAAACCCAGTGAATAACCTACCCAAGCCTCGTTCCAGCTGAATTTCTCCATGGTGAAAAACGTCCATGTACTTTGTACAGCCTGGGCTGCAATGTATATCAATATCAACGATACTACCAGCCCGCTAATAGTTGGATATTTTCGTAATTGTATCAGTGAGCCCATAGGGTTGGCTCTTTTCCACTCAAATTCACGGCGATGATCCATTGACAGCGACTCCGGTAGAATGAAAAAGCCGTATAAGGCATTGATCAAAGCCAATACCGCAGCTGCTATAAAAGGCAGCTTGGTGCTGTATTGTCCCAGTATACCACCTAATACCGGACCTATGATAAAGCCCAGGCCAAAGGCTGCGCCAATGAGCCCGAAATTTTGCGCCCGCTTTTCAGGTGTGCTGATATCGGCAATATAAGCCGAGGCGGTAGTAAAACTGGCTCCGGTAATACCGGCAATGAGCCTGCCTACAAAGAGCCAGCCTATAGATGGTGCAAAAGCCAGGAAAGTATAATCGATACTAAAACCCAGTAATGATGCCAGCAACACCGGCCTGCGACCGTATTTGTCACTTAAATTACCCAGCAGCGGGGCACAGATAAATTGCATAATGGCATAAGCAAATGCCAGCCAGCCTCCATAACGCGAAGCATCGCTCAAATTACCGTGAATGAGATGCTGTATCAATTTAGGCAGTACAGGTATGATGATGCCAAAACCAATAATATCTATCAGCAGGGTAACAAAAATAAATCCTAAGGCGGCCTGGGGTTTAACTTTAGTGCTCATGAGTATATGTTTTTGCAAATTGTTTACAGGTCAAATTTACCACCGCATACCCAAAGCTGAAAGGGGCTATTACGACACATTGAGGGGTACATCGTGACATAATGTGATCTTCCGGATAATAAAATCAGTATAGGGGGAGCGGCTTAAAGATAGAAAAGACTCATTAAGGTACTATTTGTTACAAATGATTTTAAAAATAAATGTATTAGCCCCCTTTCCTGGTTAGGTAAATGTGTGCACAGTGATAAATAAATAGCTAATAAATAAAAAGCAGTATTAATTGTTGGATAATATTTGGAAATATTGTTCCTGAATCTTTAAACTAGGATAGTTTACTTATTTCCTGTTACATTTTTAATCACATAATATTTATTAAAAACTTCACAACTATGAAAAAATATGATACAAACAAACTTTCAAGAAAACAAATGAAAGGGGTTATGGGAGGGGTACTTCAGATGGATTGTTACTGTTTAACCAGTCACGGTGAACTGACTTCGACAGGATATGGCTGTGTAACTGTTGATGGTTGTACAGCAACGGCTGCTGAGGTGTGCTCATCTGGGCAAGCTAAGTGCTTTTCTGTAAACCCATCATAAATAAAAAGCCCCGGTTAACCGGGGCTTTTTATGTGCTTGAATATTAAAAGTTCGGTTTCAATACGTACTTGTTGTAGAAACGGGTAATGTGTTCTACGGCTTCTTCGGCGGTATCAACTACGCGGTACAGGTTCAGATCGTCGGGGTTGATGTTGTGCTGTTCGGCAAGCATTTTTTCTTCTACCCAGTTAAACAGGCCTTTCCAGTATTCCACCCCAACAAAAATGATGGGGAAACGGGCAATTTTACCGGTTTGTATCAGGGTGATGGCCTCAAATGATTCGTCCATAGTACCAAAACCGCCGGGCAAAATGATAAAGCCCTGCGAGTATTTCATGAACATCACCTTGCGGATAAAGAAATAATCAAACTCCAGAATCTTATCCCTGTCGATATATTTGTTATGAAACTGCTCAAACGGCAGTTCGATATTTAAACCTACCGATTTGCCACCCGCTTCATAAGCGCCTTTATTAGCAGCTTCCATAATACCTGGCCCGCCACCTGATATTACGCCGTAACCATGCTCGGTAAGCAGGCGGGCGGTATCCTCGGCCAGTTGATAATACCGGTTATCATTATGGGTGCGTGCCGATCCGAATATGGATACGCAAGGACCTATCTTAGCTAGTTTTTCAAAGCCGTCAACAAATTCGGCCATTATTTTAAATATCTGCCAGGAATCGGTAACCTTTATTTCCTGCCAGTTCTTGTTCTCAAACGCTTGTCTTATCTTTTCTTCGCCTGTCATTGTTTTTTATTATTAGTCCGGAAGATTGTTTCTTCTATTAGTCCAGAAGATTAATAACGTAAAAATATAATTATGTTTCGCTTTGCAGGATAAATTATTGTTCAAATTGTAGTGCGGTCACTCATTCACGCAGCTATTGGGCTTTTGGGTTTTCTCGGCTTTTTTTTCCTTTGCGGTTTTTCTACCGATGTGATCCAGAGTCCCACAAAAGTAATGAATCCGTTTACAATGATCAGTTCGTTACTGAAAACATAACCCTCTAAAAATTTGGCCGATTCGGTGCTTAAAAAATAGCATATCGCTGGTGATATCAAACAAATAAAAGGCACCAGCTTGTCGCGTACCTGCATATTGCTCATAAACAGGCCAAAGGAATATAAACCCAGCAGTGGCCCGTAGGTATAAGAAGCTACCGCGAATATGGCACTTACCACGGCATCATTATTAATAGCATTAAATATGATAATGGTCAAAAACATGAGCCCCGAAAAGGCGATGTGAACCCCATGCCTGATGCCCACCATTTTTTTGCTGTTAAGGTCGCCCTTTTTATTAAAGTTGAGGAAATCGACACAGAATGAGGTTGTTAATGCGGTGAGAGCCGAATCGGTAGTGGCAAAGGTGGCGGCAGTTAGGCCCAGCATAAACACCATGGCCGGTACTATACCCAGGTATTTGAGGGCGATAGTAGGGTACAGGTAGTCAGTTTTATCTACATGGATACCGTATTTGTTGGCATACAGCCATAGTAAAGCACCCACACTTAAAAAGAAAATATTGATCACTACAAATACCCCCGTAAAGCTGAACATGTTTTTCTGCGCCTCTTTGATGTTTTTAAGGCTCAGGTTCTTTTGCATCAAATCCTGGTCAAGTCCCGTCATACCTACGGTAATAAACAAACCACCCAGGAAAGCTTTGGTAAAATGGAGCTTGCTGCTCAGAAAATCATTAAAGAAAAATATCTTGGAATAGCTGCTGTCTTTAATAGCATTAGCAGCTTCAAAAATATTCATGTGCAGGCTCTGGCAAATAAAATAGATCGACAGAAATACCGAGAGCACCAGGAAAAAAGTTTGCAAACTATCGGTAATGATAATGGTTTTTAAGCCACCCTTAAACGTGTACGACCAAATAAGCAGCAAACAAATAAGCACTGTGACAGCAAAAGGGATATGATAACTATCAAAAATGAATTTTTGCAGAACGATAACTACCAGGTAAAGCCTGAATGCCGAGCCAATAACCCTGCTGATGAGGAATATGCCTGCCGCGGTTTTATAGCTCCAGGTACCCAGGGCGCCCTCAATATAACTGTAAATAGAGGTGAGTTTGAGCCGGTAATACAACGGCAGCAGCACGGTGGCAATAATGATAAAGCCAGCTGCATTACCCAATACAAACTGAAAGTAAGAGAACTGATCGCCGGATGGGGCACCAACTTTGCCCGGTACCGAAATAAAAGTAACACCACTCAAGGCTGTGCCGATCATCCCGAAAGCCACCAGGTACCACTTGGAATTGCGGTTGGCTACAAAAAAAGTATCGTTATCTGATGATTTTTTGGACGTGAGCCATGATATGATCAGCAATACCAAAAAATAACCAATAATGAATGAAAGTAGAATTCCGGGCGACATATGTTTGTTTTAAGTCTGTAAGACCGAAAGCCGGGGAAGTCCGTGTCTCGGTTTATTCCGAAAGTCGGAAACTTTTTTTACAAAAGATAATTTTGAATTCGGAATTCGGATGTTTGAATTCGGTTATTTTTGTTTGAACCGGGTTAAAACCTCCCTTGCCTCCCGTTCACTCGTTGCAAACGAGCGCAAGTAGATTGCAAACCGGCTCAGTCAGAAAAACATTCACTAAATCAATAATACACTAATTAAACAAAGGTTAACGTCGCGGTTAATAAACGGGTTAACGATTTTTTTATGAGGCTTAACCTCAGTTTAAGTATTGGTTCGCCTTATTATTGTTATCAATAATAACCAATTATTAAACCTTAATACCGAAATCTATGAATGTACAAAAAACTTTCTTTTTTGTGGTTTGGGGCGCGTGCGCCACTTTGCTAAGCTGTAGCAAAGCCAGGGTTATCCCTCCTGGTACAGCTAATACCGACGCGATCGGCAAGCAGCAACATGTCAACGTACTCAGCCTCGCCAACTCCAATGAATCTATTGCCGATCTGGCTTATTCGGCCTTTGACGCGGCCTGTTTTAACCCCAATACTAACCTGTATTACAGCACCACTAATAAGGATGGTATAGCTGCGATATGGACGCAGGCTATCTATTGGGATATGGCCATGGATGTGTATAACCGCACCCGGAAGCCTGCTCAGCTGGCCCGGGTAAACGCCATGTATCAGGGCGGCTTTAACCAGTACGATGGTTATAACTGGAACAATACCACCACCTGGTTTATCTACGATGATATGATGTGGTGGGTAATGGCTCTGGCCCGTGCTCATCAGCTTACCGGTAACCCTGCTTACCTGCAAAATGCCAAGGCTGGTTTCGATCGGGTTTGGGCTGGCTCTTATGATCCGGTTGATGGCGGCATGTTTTGGGATTTTAATCATAGCGGTAAAAATTCCTGCATCAATTTCCCAACCGTTATAGGGGCCATGCGCCTGTACAATATCACGCATGATAAAGCCTATTTAACCAAAGCGCAATCCATTTATACCTGGGCTAAAACCAACCTTACGGATGCCGGCACCGGCCAGGTTTATGATAATAAGATAGGCAGTAACCCTCCGGGTGGACAGGCTTATACTTATAATGCGGGCACTGCCATTGGCGCTGCTTATTTGCTGTACAAACAATCGCATAATGCCGCCTACCTGGCCGATGCCAAAAGATATGCCGATTACGTAAAAAATAACCTGTGTACCGATGGTATACTGCCTGCCGAAGGCGATTTTAACGAGCAGGGTGTCATGAAAGCCATATTTGCCGATTATATGATGCAATTGGTTAACGAAGGAGGTCAAACCCAATACCTGGACTGGATAAAACAAAACTTAACTACCGGCTGGCTCAACCGCGACAGGGCACGCAATCTTACTTACCGCAATTATGCGGTGACCTGTCCAACAGGTTATATCCAATCGTACGAGGCCAGCAGCCTGGTTACCTTTTTGCAGCTGTTCCCTAAAAACGTTTGCCTGTTTCCACCGGGAGTAACATTTTATGCCAATACCATGTATGGTGGCACCGCCACCAAGCCTATCCCGAAGGGCAGTTATACGTTAGCGCAATTGCAACAGTATGGTTTTGTAGATAACTGGGCATCATCTGCAAGCATACCTGATGGCTGGACGGTGACCATGTACAGCGATGATAATTTCCAGGGTACTTCCTGGCAGCTCAATGCCGATACCCCGCATTTTCCGAATCTTTCGCCCACGGCTAATGATGTAGTATCGTCGGTTAAAATACAATAACCTTTACTTATTAATCACAAGGCCCCCGTTGCAAAGCGGGGGCTTTTGTTTGATGATGGTTTTCAACCCGCGGTTGGTGCTATCATTGCACCATTAAGGCCTCATTTGTATTGTGGGGAGCGATGATAACACTGATCACGGCTGAATAGTGTAAAGAAAGAGAAATACCCCCTATGCGCGAAGCGGAGATAGGGGGCGAGCATAGTGATGTCGGGGTAAGTCGAATTATTATATTTACATACAACGGTATTTCATATCCAGCACATAGCCAAACTCATGTTTATCAGTAGCGGTAGATATATTTGGTTTTTTATAAATAATGCTTTTGTAGATTAATGAGTTACCTGGCAAATTTTTTTGAACCGGCGACACAAAGGATTACCCCAATGGTAACGCCCACCATACCCAGGCTCACCTTTTCGTGTAGCAAAGTGGCCGCCAGGGCTAAACCAAAAAATGGCTGTAATAGCTGTAGCTGTCCCACGGCGGCTATACCTCCCTGCGCCAGTCCGCGGTACCAGAACACGAAACCAATAAGCATGCTGAACAGGGAAACGTAAGCCAGCCCGGTCCATGCCGCTGTATCAACTCCGGCGAATGATTTGGGCAATAAAAAGAACATCGTAGGTATCACAAAAGGTAACGATAGCACCAGGGCCCAGCAGATCACCTGCCAGCCACCCAATATTTTGGAAAGTTTTGCCCCTTCGGCATAACCAAGTCCGCATAAGATGATGGATAACAGCATCAGGATATCGCCAACGGGCGATGCAGAAAGCCCCTGGATAACCGCGAAGCCTACCACAAACAAACTCCCCAATACCGAGAAGATCCAGAATACCGGCTGAGGTCGCTCACCGCCACGCAATACGCCAAATATGGCTGTAGTGAGCGGTAAAATCCCCAGGAATACGATGGAATGGGCCGAAGTGATATGCTGCAGGGCCAGGGCACTTAATAAAGGGAAGCCGATAACGCAGCCTATGGCTACAATAACCAACGAAAAAATATGCCCCCTCGCCGGGCGCTTCTCTTTAAAGATCAGTAGTACACAAAGAGCAAGCAGCCCCGCGATGGTGGCACGGGCAACTGTTAAAAATAAAGGATTAAAACCCAGTACAGCCACCCGTGTTGCAGGCATCGAACCGCTGAATATGAGTATACCGATGAATCCGTTGATCCAACCGCTGTTACTGTTTGCTGCTAATTTGTCGGGTAATGCTTTACTGCTGATCATGATATGATGGTTAATTATTATGGTTACAAAAATAAATAGCACATAATAAAGGTTACAGACTCAGTTTTGTGTATTTTGATGGATACAGTTATATTTACAGCATGAGCAAGGATTTTCTTTACAGTGAAATTGCAAACGGAATTGCGGCCCAGATCAGCAGTGGGGTTTTGCAGGCGGGCGACAAACTGCCTTCTGTACGCCTATTATGTAAGGAGCATGGCATCAGCATGAACACCGCCAAGCGGGTTTTTCTGGAGCTGGAAGCACAATCGCTGGTCGATTCCAAACCGCAATCGGGTTATTTTGTGAGCAGCTTGCCATATCTCAAGCTTCCGCTGCCCGAAGTAAGCCGTCCATCGGCCTTAGCTACTAATAGCGAACCTGACGAATTGATCAGCAAGGTATATGGCAATATGGGGAATAGCGGGCTCACGCTTTTTTCCATCAGCGCGCCATCTGGTGATCTGCTGCCGCTGGCCAAGCTGAAAAAGGAAATTGTACATGCCACGCGGGAGCTTAGGGAAGGTGGTACGGCCTACGAGCCCTTACAGGGTAATATAAAACTGCGCAGGATGATAGCCGTCCGTTCCCTGGCCTGGGGAGGGAACTTGCATGAAAATGACCTGGTTACTACCAGTGGCGCCATGAACGCGGTTTCCCTTTGCTTGATGGCCCTCACAAAACCGGGCGATACGGTTGCCGTGGAAAGTCCTTGTTATCCGGGCATTTTGCAACTGGCCATAAGCCTGGGCTGTAAAATACTGGAATTGCCAACACACCCGGTTACTGGCCTGGAGATTGAGGCCTTAAAACAGGCTATCCCCAAAATTGATATCTGTTTGCTGGTGCCCAACTTTAATACACCGCTGGGCAGCTGCATGCCCGATGAACATAAAAAAGAAGTTGTTGAGCTGTTGGCCAAACATCACATCCCGCTGATTGAGGACGACATCTATGGCGATCTATATTTCGGTACGCAGCGACCGAAATGTTGCAAAGCTTTTGACCAGGGAGGCAATGTTTTGTGGTGCGGCTCCGTATCCAAAACCCTTGCGCCGGGTTACCGGGTAGGCTGGGTAGCCCCGGGCAAATACAAGGAAAAATTACTCAAGCTAAAACTCATCCATTCCATATCCTCCTCATCTATTGTACAGGAAGCCGTAGGTAATTTTGTGACCACGGGCAAGTACGAAAATCACCTGCGCCAGCTTCGCCGCGTGATACAGGATAATTATCAGCGTTATATACCGGCCATAGCCCAGTACTTCCCGGAAGGCACCAAAACCAGCCGGCCACAGGGCGGGCTTTCGCTTTGGGTAGAATTCCCCAAAGGAATTGATACTGCCAAACTGTACGATCTGGCTATTAAACAAGGCATCAGCATTGCCCCCGGACGGATGTTTACCCTGCAGGATCAGTTTGAAAACTGTATGCGGCTCTGCATCGGCCTGCGTTGGACGAACGAGCTCCAATTTAAGCTAAAACAGCTGGGCAATTTGGCCAGGATGATTTGATATTTCAATAAAAAATTATTGATTATCAATAAATATTTATTTATAATTGTATTGCTGTTTTTAAAAATGAAACCGTTATGGAAATTACTACCAAACGAACGCTGACGGTATTGCTCGTACTGGCGTGGATAATATTTGTTGGTATATGTATTGAAGCCGGTGGCTTTATAGTAAACGCTTCTTTTGCACTGGTGAATCCGTCTGTGGTGAAACATCTTTGGCATGAGGCTGATCTATCGGCGCTCCTGGCGTATAATACCTGGTATTTTTTTGCTGCGATGCTGCTGATGAGCGTTGTTGCCATACTGAAAGCCTGGTTGTTTTACCTCATCATCAAAATACTGCACGATAAAAATTTCAATCTGGCGCGGCCTTTTAACGGGGTGCTGAGGCGCTTTATTTTTAATATAGCCTGTATCACCTTTATGATAGGCCTGTTCTCCTGGTGGGGCGTTAAATATACCAGTTGGCTAACCGGGCAGGGGGTAGCCATACCCGATATACAGGATTTGCGCCTGGGTGGGGCCGATGTGTGGCTGTTTATGAGTGTTACCCTTTTTGTGATAGGGCAGATATTTAAAAGAGGGGTAGAGATGCAGGCCGAAAACGAATTAACTATATAAGCCATGCCGATCATTGTAAATTTAGATGTGATGATGGCCAAACGGAAAATGTCGTTAAATGAGCTATCAGAAAAAGTTGATCTCACGTTGGCCAATCTTTCTATCCTCAAAACCGGCAAAGCCAAAGCCATCCGTTTCAGTACGCTCGAGGCCATTTGCCAGGCGCTCGACTGTCAGCCGGGAGATTTACTGGAGTATTCGAAAGAATGATTTCGCTCAATTGCCGGTGCACGCGTGCGCCAGGCAGGGAAATGTTTATTTATTTACTCCCCTCAAAATAGAATGATATTCTTCCTCAGGTTTAAGAATATGAGGTAATTCTTTACCTTGTTCCTCTGGTGCATTTTCAGCGTTCTGTGGAGATGATCCACTGTTATTGGTATCCTGGGGAGCATCTTGATTTAGTTTATCCTCTCCATCGTTAGGTGTAGGAACAGCATCTTGGTTTGTTGTGTTCATGAGTAAAAATTTAGTGGTTATATAACTGATTATTAAGTAATAAAGTTACTATGCCAACTGGAAACAAATCGCAATAACTAAGTATTTTTTTCATTCATTTTTGTGCGAATTAATTATGAAACCATCCGCATTTCCCACCCTTGCAGTAGCGGGATATTCAAAAGAATGAATTCAAGCATTTGCGATTTGGCATAATCTGATAACTTTGTTTTAACCTTTAGTATTCAGTATAAACAAGAACCATTATCACCATAAGCATGGAAAACATTATCAGTATAAAAACATTAAAAAACGCGGAATTGCTGCTGCGCATTACCATGAGCATCACCCTGCTGGTTGCCGGTATCAGTAAATTTTGCAGCCATGGTAATTTTCATAAATATTACCTCAAGCAGTTTACCAACCCCGGCCTGCGCATCAACCTGCCATCGTCCCTGTTTGATGTTTACCTGAGCCTGATCCCTTTTTTAGAAGTTGGCATAGGCATAGCGCTGATCGCATCCATCAAACGCCGCTTTTTTATTGTGGTATGGATCATCTATTTTATTTCCTTAGAAGTAGGCCACTACGTTTTAGAAGAATTCACCTCCGTCGACCTGCTTATCCCCATCATCCTGTTCGGCGTAGCGGCGTATATACTGCCAGGGTATGAGTTTGCTGGTGGGAAGGATAAGGTTGGGTAATTAGAGTTTCCTGAGGGGGGCATGTGTGTGATACCAGCGAAAGTAAACCCGACTGTGTCCATTAAATTTCACCAAACTGATGCTGAATTAAGTGTGTGCAGGTGTATATATTTACTTTAACAATAGAAGATTAATATATGCATATCGCTATTCTTACATTCGACGGATACAATGAGTTGGATTCATTTATCGCATTAGGTATTCTCAACCGTGTTAAGAAGCCAGGTTGGCGGGTTTCCATTGCCTGTCCAACGGCCAAAGTCCGCTCTATGAACGGGGTTCTAGTTGAATCGCAAGCCACACTGGAAGAAGCATGCCAGGCTGATGCCGTTATTTTTGGCAGCGGAAAGCAAACCCGCGAAATTGTTGAAGATCAGGAAGTCATGGCCCGCCTGAAATTTGATCCAACACGGCAATTATTAGCCGCTCAGTGCTCGGGAACGCTTATTTTGGCCAGGCTGGGCTTATTAAATGGTACACCTGCCTGTACCGATTTGAAAACCAAGCCATGGGTTGTGGCCGCTGGCATAGATGTTTTAAACCAGCCCTTTTTTGCCAATGGTAATATAGCCACCGTTGGTGGTTGCCTGGCCTCGCATTATCTCGCTGCATGGATCATCGCGCGATTAGCAGGCATCGAGGAAGCCAAAAATGCACTAAGCTATGTGCTGCCGGTTGGCGAAAAGGAAGAATACACGGAACGTGCCCTGCGTAATATAAGACCCTACTTACCGGAATTGGTAGCTGCCGAAGAATTAGATTAGGCAATCATCGGGTTTATCCTCCGAGCGCTGCCGCAAGCGTCCCCCCTTATGGCTATCATGCTAAGTTTATACTGTGCGTACGCACCACAAGCAGGACGCTTGTGGTAGCGGGGAGTGTGCCTATAACAAATTGAAATACAATCAAATGAAATTTGTTATTGATAATAAATAAAATTAGCTTTGATTAAACCTAATCCTTAAACTATTATGGCACTAACCTACGCCTCATTAGACGAAACCACCAGGCAGTATATGTTAACGGAGTTTCAATCTGACATTGATAACAACAATTGCTTTTTAAGTAAACGATTTAATGATTTCGGTAATACTTTTTATGTGGAAAAAATGCCGGATCACATTTTGAATGGTAATGATGATTCTTTGGCAGAAGAATTGAAAAATAACGATTGTTTTAAAAGTCACGAAGAAAGAAAAGCCGGAGCTGGCGTAACAATGGTTAAAGTGCCGATAACTGCATCTGTGACATTTGCAGAAGGTGAATTTAATAGATTTTATATTAGAGGCTTGTGTTTAAGAGCCTTAGAAGAGAACATGCGATTAGAAGTCTACAGGGCAAGAATTTCATCCAATCCCAGACCCGAATCAGAAGAGTTAATTGGCTCTCATGTTGATCCTAATGCTCTGCTACAAGATTTAAGGGATAATAAAGGTATTGATACAGCATTAGGACTACCCAGCGGACCAAATAGTGGTTTAAGCGTTAAATTAATATAATTTAATAGGTCTAATAATTAAAATTTCCTAATTGTTTGTTCTATAACTGGATATGGACAGCTATTCATTTTATAAAAGTTTATACGATAGAGAATTAACTAGACGAATTAATTTAGATAATGCTATTAGTTTACCTATAACGGTTTTGACGATTATAGTTGCCTCAAATTCATATGCCCTAAAAGACCAAAGCATTATCTATAATGTTACTGATTTTAAACCGAGGCACTTAATATTGGTAGTATTACTTATTGTTCTTTTTATGGCAATATTTTATATAATGAGATCATTCAATAATCTATTTAAAGGATTTGCTTATAAAAACTTTGCTTATGTATCCGATATCGTTAAATATGAAAAACAGATTGAAGAATATAACAATACTGTAACTAATGAAAGAAAGATTGATTTTAGTCAAATAATAATTCTAAAATTAGCAGGACTAACCGATGACCATATTATTTTCAACGATAAAAGGAGTAAAGACCTACAGAAAGCAAGGACATATTTAATTGTATCTTTAATTTTGACAGCATTAAATTTTATACCATTAATAATTAATTACATAAGATTATGAGTTATCCAGATGAAAACGAGGCTCCAGACCCTCAACCAACAATACCTCAATTTCCCACCGATAGGATTGAGTTAACAACACCCCCACCAGAAATCCCACAATTTCCAACCGACCGAATTGAGAAGGGTGAAAGCTCTGATCAAGTTAAAGAATAATAAGGGTTGAAAAAGCTTACTTTATAAATTGATTAGGAAGTTATTATTAATCAACTATAAAGTAGGCTTATTTTGATAAAAATACCCCACGCTACCGGAAGTGTCTTGCTTGTGGCTAAATCTACTTCATTTCCCCATCTCACAAAAATTTCGTATCTTTATACAAACACCAGCCCGGTTACCCTTCAAAAAGGATAACCGGGCTGTTTGGTTAAGAACAAAACAAGACCAAAAACCGACCGTTCGGTATGTGGTTATTTGACATCCAATATTTTAATACTTTTTAAAGTTTTCAAAACGCATCAAAAATTTGTTAAAAAGTGTTAAAATGGCGTTAAAATTTAGTTAAAATGGCCAAAAAGCAAACGTTTTTACCCCTGTTTTAACTAAAAAAGTGTTAAAATCCAGGGTTTAAAAAGTCCCCGGGCACCAATTTTAACGATTTTGATTTATTGACTTTTGTCAAACTCAACACTGCTCCGCCACCAGATATTTGCGACAAGTGATAGATTGAAAATTCAATGAAAAATATAGTACTTGTTTTATGCCTGCTGGTAGGCGCCCAAATAGCCCTTGCGCAAACCGTCAAAGTTGGCACTACCACCCGTGATTTTGCCGATAACAGCCGGAGCAATTGGCTGGGTACGGGTCCGCGGCCGTTGCATACGGTGATCTGGTACCCGGCGGGTAGTGGGGGTGTAGCGGAGCAAGTTGATGATCCACAGCAGTTTGCATCGCCAGTAGGCGTATACCGTAATGCTGGTATCGCGGGTAAACGTAAATATCCGCTCATCATGATCTCGCATGGTGCGCAGGGCAACCCGGTGCAGATGCGTTGGTTGGGCTATTACCTGGCTGCCAGGGGTTTTATAGCGGTCGTGGTGGCCCATAACGGTACCAACCTGGAAGAGCGCCGCACAACAGAAAACGACCGCACCCTGTCTGACTTTTGCATGTGGGAGCGTCCCCGGGATATCTCGGTAGTGCTGGATAAGATCCTTGTAGACAGTGAGTTCAAAACACGGATAGATACCAGTAGAATAGCTGTAGCCGGCTTTTCGCTGGGCGGGGCCACGGCCATCTGGCTGGCAGGGCCAATATTCAATATGGACAGCCTGGTAAAAAGCGAACCCCAACCGCCTGCCCAGATCCGTGCAGCCATTGATAGGCTCATCGCCTTGTCTAAAACCGATCCGGTGATGATCCAATCGGCTAAACACCAGGGCGATTCCTTCCGTGACGGGCGTATCAAGGCTGTTTTCGCGCTGGGGCCAGCGATCGGGCATGCGTTTAGCCGGGAGAGTCTGCAAAGTATAACCGTGCCTGTACAAATTGTAGTAGGGGTTGCCGACCTGATAGCTCCCAAAGAGTTGAATGCGGAATACTATACAGAAAATATTCCCACAGCCAAAAAACTCATCGTTTTGCCCGGCGAGCGTGGGCATTACACCAAACCACAGCTGGCCCATGAACGCCCGGCCGAATTACAGGAGGTTAGCGAGATAGCCTATCAATTTTTTATGAGCACTTTAAAGCTAAATTGAGGGTGTGCCTGGTTTTTCTGAATTGCGGGTTATTCCTTAACTTCGTGCTATGAATTTTTCGTCCAAATTGCTGGAGAATGCCGTAGCGGAGTTTGCCAAACTGCCGGGAGTAGGACAAAAAACCGCCCTGCGCCTAGTGCTGCATTTGTTGAATCAGGATAAGCAAGAGGTAGAGCAGTTTAGCAAGGCTATCAGTAAATTACGCAACGAGATACAGTTTTGCAGTGTGTGCCATAATATTTCCGATCAATCGGTATGTGAGATCTGCTCATCACACAAGCGCGACCATAGCCTGATATGCGTGGTAGAAGATACCCGCGATGTGATGGCTATTGAAAACACCAACCAGTACAATGGCGTATACCATGTGCTGGGCGGTTTGATATCGCCTATGGACGGCATCGGGCCATCTGATCTGCAAGTGGATACTTTAGTGGAACGGTTGAAGGCAAATGAGACCAAAGAGATCATTTTTGCCCTTAGTGCAACCATGGAAGGCGACACAACTTTGTTCTATCTTCATAAAAGAGTAAAAAGTTTCAATATTACTATCTCGACCATTGCCCGTGGCATAGCTTTTGGAGGTGAGTTGGAGTACGTTGATGAGATTACCTTAGGGCGATCCATTGCTACACGTGTTCCGTATGAAAACTCACTGACAAAGTAAAAAATGAAACTATCGGTTATCATTGTTAATTATAATACCTGCAACATGCTTCGCCTGGCGCTTAACTCTGTTGTTAGAGCTGCTCAAGATGTTACGAATGAGGTTTTTGTGGTTGACAATGGTTCGACAGACCGGTCGTTAGCTATGATTCAGGAAGAGTTTCCGGAGGTAAGGGTTATTGCGAATGCCAAAAATGAGGGTATAGCCAGAGCTTATAATCATGCCTTGAAACTGGTTTCGGGAGAGTATGTTTTAATGGTCAATGCGGATACTATTGCAGGCAAAAAGACCATTGAGAAAGCCTTGGAATTTATGGATATGCATGCCGATTCAGGCGGACTTGGCGTACGCATGATTACGCCCGAAGGCCGTTTCCTGAAAGAGTCAAAGCATGGTTTTACCAGGCCCTGGGGCATATTTTTTAAAGTGACCGGGCTGGCCAAATATTTTTCAAAATCGCGCCTTACCGATGTGCAGCGTAAAGATTGGGTAGAAGAGTTTCAAACCTCCGAAACTGATGTGCTGAATGGTGCTTTTATGCTGTACCGCAAAGAAGCCCTTGACCTGGTTGGCTTACTTGATGAGCGTTTCCATCTGTACGGATATGATATCGATCTGTCATACAGGGTAAGGCTTACCGGGTTTAAAAATTACTATTTTCCAAAAACATATATCATCAACTTTAATACAAGGGCTAATGCAAAATTAAGCTTTGCTTACATCAGGGAATTTTATGGTGCTATGATTATATTCGCCACAAAATACTTGTTTAAGGTGCCCGAAATAAAAGTGGAGGGCTTACCGCGGCTTTACCCTCCATCATATGAAGTTGAATAATAAAATCGTTATCATCACCGGCGCCTCATCGGGCATTGGTAAATCATTGGCTATTGAATGTGCTAAACGCGGTGCAAATGTAGTATTGGCCGCTCGTCAATACGTTACCCTTTGCGAAATAGCACAGGATCTGGAAAAACAATATAACATTAAAGCCCTTGCCGTGCAATGTGATGTAGCTATCGAGCAAGATTGCGAGCACCTGGTAAGGCAAACAGTAACCACTTTTGGTAAAATTGATGTGCTGATCAACAACGCGGGTATCTCCATGCGGGCGTTGTTCCAGGATGCCGACGTTGAGGTATTAAAGACTGTAATGGACGTTAATTTCTGGGGAACAGTATATTGTACCAAATACGCCTTACCTGAGATTTTGAAAACCCAAGGCAGTGTGGTTGGGGTATCGTCCATAGCAGGTTATAAGGGTTTGCCTGGCCGCACGGGCTATTCGGCTTCTAAATTCGCTATGAATGGTTTCCTGGACTCCATCAGGGTAGAAAATTTAAAAACTGGCGTACATGTGCTAACCGCTTGTCCGGGCTTTACTACATCAAACATCCGTAACACCGCCCTTGCGAAAGATGGCAGTCAGCAGGGCGAAAGCTCTATGGACGAAAATAAAATGATGCCCAGCGAAGAAGTAGCCCGGATCATAGCCGATGGTATCGAAAACCGCTCACGCACGCTCATCATGACAGGGCAGGGGAAACTTACCGTATTGCTCAGTAAGTTTGTACCATCATTTTTAGATAAAATGGCGTATAAAGTATTTTCGAAGGAGAAAAATCCGTTGCTGAGATAGATTATTGGTTCATTAGCTCATTTGTTCATTGGTCTGGATTTACTCATTTATATCAATGAACTAATAAACAAATGAACTAATGAACCACCTTCTCAAAATCATTGATCTTATCCAAATGCAATACAACCCGCCCATCCTCATCACGGTCAAAGGTTGGTCTGAATTTGGCATCCCATACCATATCTTTATAGGTATAGGTAGTACGGGAGTGAACGGTTTGTGAAAAGGTATCATCAAATATTCTTAGTAGTACCGAAAAAACTACCTGGGCTTTCTCAAAATCTTCCCGTGAAAAATCCTTCAGTGGGCTATCCTCATCAATAGGATGTACTACCGTCCAGTTAATAGATAATATGCTTACTGCTTTACGTTCCAGTATCAGGGGATAAAATTTGCGCTCTGTTTTGCCATTTACTTCTTCATTATAGGAGAAATTTACTTCTATATGGAGATCGATCAGTACGTTATGCCTGGAGTTGGCCAGCCTGAACATAAGGCCGGTTTTATCGCCCTTATAGGGCGCCACAAGTATGTTTTCGCTGTATTTGATCTTGGCGGTAGGTTTTGAAAAACGCCCATAAAGTAAGCCTGTAGCCAAAGCGAATGCCAGTAAACCCATCATGGATTCAAGAGCAGCTACACAATTGGCTGCCATCCCTTGCGGACTAATATGTCCGTAACCAACAGTTGATATGGTTTGTGCCGAAAAAAAGAAGGCATCCATAAAATGATCAAAAAAAGTGCTGCCGCTTTTGCCGTCAAGACTATCTGGCCCAAGGGCAACATATATGCTGGCAAAGGTGAGGTTGGCCACCATGTAACCGCTTAAAACAACCAGCCAGAATTTTGTCCAGCTCATGTTGATGAGGGTTTGATAGCTGTTGAGCCGGTTAAAAAAGGGGAGGCCGGTTCGTTTTACATTGATGGATCCATCTTTATTAATTACCGGCTGACTTTTTATAACTGGCTGTGTGCCAAAGCCAAGATCATCTTCCGGGTTTACTTTTCGATTATTGTGGTTCATTTTTGAGTGTAAGCTTTTCGGCTTTTGCGTAAATTTATCATTCTGTTTGCTTTTAGTAAAAACAATTTCCATATTTGTGGCACAAATGAAAATGATAGTATTAAACAATAACTGGTGGTGGCTTAACGATTAATCGTAAGGCAATTCCGTTTTTTGTTTTTTAACATAATATTCAGAAGGGTTGCCATAAGGTAACCCTTTTTTGTTGCCCTCATTTTTGAGGGATGAATAGAAAAAATTAATCATAAAAATCCCTGTAGGGAATAGGGCTTATGAAACAGATATTAAATCATCTTTTTGAACACAAAACCTTTACCAGGGAAGCATCAAAGAATATTTTGATGAACATTGCCCAGGGGCAATACAATAACTCGCAAATGGCCGCATTTATGACGGCGTATTGCATGCGCAGCATTACCGTTGAGGAGTTGGAAGGCTTCCGTGATGCGATGCTGGAACTTTGTTTGCCTATCGATCTGGAAACCGGTCAGCTGATAGATCTTTGCGGTACCGGAGGCGATGGTAAGGATACGTTCAATATATCAACCCTGGCATCATTTGTAGTAGCTGGTGCAGGGTATAAAGTGGCCAAACATGGTAATTATGGTGTATCATCGGGCTGCGGCTCATCCAACGTAATCGAGTACCTGGGTTATCAATTTACCAATGATGCCGATAAGCTGAAAACTAGCATCGATAAAGCTAATATTTGTTTTTTACATGCGCCGCTGTTTCACCCGGCTATGAAAACAGTAGCCCCTATACGCAGGGAATTGGGCGTAAAAACGTTTTTCAATATGTTGGGGCCGCTGGTTAACCCGGCCAAGCCCGATAACCAGTTGGTTGGCGTATTCAACCTGGAACTGGCCCGGGTTTATGCCTATCTGTATCAAAAATCTACAACCCAATATACGATAGTGAACGCGCTGGAAGGCTATGATGAGGTATCACTTACCTGTGATTTCAAGACCTTTTCGGCCGAAGGCGAAAAGATCAATACGGTTGAAAGCCTGGGTTTTGAAAAGTTAGATCCTAAGGAGATAACCGGTGGCGACACGGTGGCTGCTTCGGCAAAAATATTTACTGATGTGCTTAGCGGTCAGGGTACATTTGCTCAAAATAACGTGGTGCTATCAAACGCTGCGCTGGCCATTAAAACCATCGGCCCTGAAAAAAGCTTTGCCGATTGTTATTATGAAGCGGAAGAGGCCCTGGTTGGTGGCAAGGCTCTGAACAGTTTTAACGCTTTATTACAGAATTAACGATGAAGATTAAAGTTTGTGGACTGAAGTATCCTGATAACATTGAAGCAGTAGCCGCTTTAAAGCCAGACTATATGGGTTTTATTTGCTACGATCGTACGCCCCGTTATATTGATACTTTATCTGCCGATGCGCTGGCAACAATCCCTGCATCCATCCACAAAACCGGGGTTTTTGTAAACGAAACCGCCGAAGTTATTAGCCAACTGATTGATCAATATGGATTTGACACCATACAACTGCACGGTGATGAAAATGCGGAGTTTGCAGCAGCTTTTAAAGGTAGGGTAACTGTTATAAAAGCCTTTGGCGTTGATAACGACTTTGATTTTGACAAACTGAATGCTTATGCCAGTTATGTAGATTATTTCCTGTTCGACACCAAAACCTCCATCTATGGCGGATCAGGTAAGACCTTTAATTGGCGTATCCTGGATAAATATACCCTGAATATCCCTTTCTTTTTATCGGGTGGGATAAGCCTTGATAATATAGGGGAATTGAAAAATATAACACATCCGCAATTTTACGCGGTTGATTTGAACAGCCAGTTTGAAGACGAGCCTGGCTTGAAAAATATCCCGAAGTTGGAAAAAGCATTTGATATCATCAAAAACAGAACATTACAAATGAAATACGGAGTTAACGAACATGGCTACTATGGTGATTTTGGAGGTGCATACATTCCCGAAATGCTGTATCCGAATGTTGAAGAACTAAGACAGCAATACCTCAACATCATTAATGATCCGGATTTTAAAGCGGAATTTAATGATCTGCTGAAAAATTATGTGGGCAGGCCCTCACCGTTGTACCATGCGAAACGGTATTCGGAAAAATATGGCGCTAACATATTTTTTAAACGAGAGGACCTGAACCATACCGGTTCACATAAGATCAATAACGCCATAGGGCAAATACTACTGGCCAAACGCCTGGGGAAAAAACGTATTATAGCCGAAACCGGCGCGGGCCAGCATGGTGTGGCAACCGCTACCGTTTGCGCCCTCATGGGTATTGAATGTGTGGTGTATATGGGTGAAATTGATATGGCCCGCCAGGCTCCCAACGTATCCCGTATGAAAATGCTGGGCGCTACCGTAAGGCCCGCATCATCGGGTAGCAAAACACTCAAAGATGCCACCAACGAGGCCCTGCGCGACTGGATAGCCAACCCCGTTGATACTCATTATATCATTGGTTCGGTAGTTGGTCCCTATCCATATCCCGACATGGTAGCCCGTTTTCAATCGATCATATCCGAAGAAACTAAAAAACAGCTGGTAGAACATACCGGTAAGGAATTACCCGAATACGTACTGGCCTGCGTCGGTGGCGGCAGTAATGCTATGGGTATGTTCTATCACTTTTTAGATGATGAGCAGGTTAAACTGGTAGCAGTAGAAGCTGCTGGTAAAGGTGTTGATAGCGGCCATTCGGCGGCTACTACTTTCCTGGGTAATGAAGGCGTGCTGCATGGCAGCCGTACCATATTGATGCAAACCCCCGACGGACAGGTGGTTGAACCATACTCCATTTCGGCAGGACTGGATTATCCGGGAATTGGCCCGCAGCACGCGCATCTGTATAAGATTAACCGTGCTCAATATGTGAGCGTTACCGATGACGAGGCTATGAAAGCCGGTTTGCTTTGCTCACAAATGGAGGGCATTATCCCGGCCATCGAGTCGTCACACGCCCTGGCACAGCTGGAAAAAATGAAGTTTAACCCAACAGACAATGTTGTGATCTGCCTTTCGGGTCGTGGCGATAAGGATCTCGATACATTTATTAAATATTTCGGTTATTAATTAGTTCATGGTTAATACCATGAACAGTGAACCATTAACTATAAGCTATACAATGAACCGATTAAACCAACTTTTTGCAGCTAAGAAAGAAAATCTGTTATCAATATATTATACCGCGGGTTACCCCGCTTTGAACACTACGGTTGATATTGCCGAAGCCTTGGAAAAGGCCGGGGCCGATTTCCTGGAAGTAGGTTTTCCGTACTCCGATCCGGTAGCTGACGGGCCGACTATTCAGCATAGTTCAGAGCAGGCGCTGATCAACGGTATGACACTCGATCATCTGTTTGAAGAGTTAACTGAGCTGCGTAAAAGAGTTACCATACCTATACTGCTCATGGGTTACTTTAACCCGATAGTACAATATGGCATCGAGCGTTTTTGCAAAAAAGCAGCCGAATTGGGGGTAGATGGCGTTATTGTACCCGATTTGCCCATGTACGAATACGAAGCTCTGTATTCGACACATTTTATCAATAATAACCTGAGCAATATATTCCTGGTTACACCCCAAACATCACCAGATAGAATCCGGAAAATTGATGAGTTGAGTAATAGCTTTATTTACCTGCTGTCGTCATCGTCTATAACTGGTGGTAGCCTGCAGCTTACCAATAGCATTGAGGATTATTACAAGCGCATTAAGGCCATGGAACTTAAAAATCCAACTATTATTGGTTTTGGTATATCAGACAATGCAACCTTCAAAAAAGCCTGCGAATACGCCAATGGCGCCATTGTAGGCAGTAAGTTTGTAAAGCTACTGGCCGAAGATGACTATATGAAAAAGATACCAGCATTTATACAGAATATAAGACCATAGAGTGATCAAGGATTTTTGGATAAAATAGTAAGGATTTTCTTTTCATGCTTTTATCCTTGATCTAAGAATCCTTGTTCCCCAAAAACTACAAATATAATTCCAGATCCCCTTTACCTTCACGGATGATCTCGAAATCGCCTTCGGTACAGTCAACTACGGTTGATGCGATGTTATCCCCGTAACCGCCATCGATCACGATATCAACAAGGTCCTCATATTTTTCATGAATCAGTTCCGGGTCGGTGGAGTATTCTATAATATCGTCATCATCCCTGATAGAGGTAGAGAGAATAGGGTTACCCAAAACCCTCACAATTTCGCGTGCAATCTCATTATCTGGCACCCTGATACCCACCGTTTTTTTGTTGGAACTCAATAGCTTGGGCACCATGTGGCTGGCATTGAATATAAAAGTAAATGGCCCGGGCAAAGCTTTTTTCAGCACCCTGAAGGTGGTATTATCAATAGGTTTGATATAATCTGATATATGGCTCAAATCATAGCATATAAACGAGAAATTAGCCTTTTCGGGTTTGATGTTCCTGATTTTGCAAATAGCCTCAATGGCTTTGTGATTGGTGATATCACAACCCAAACCGTAAACTGTATCTGTTGGGTAAATAATGAGGCCGCCCTTGCGTAATACTTCAGCCACCTGTTCAATGGCTTTAGGGTTTGGATTTTCGGGATATATTTTAATAAGCATGATATACAGACAAATATACCTATAAGTTAGTTTTAATGCGCATGGAAAAGCGCCTGTTACCCAGAGCCTATTGAAGGATTGTACGTAGAGACTTTTTTCAACGATATAAACAAATAAAAAAAGTCACTTGCCTTTGGCAAGTGACTTTCTCATCATCATTAGTATATTTTAATCTGCCAGCGTGTTTCAATAAACCGGGTTGCCGCCTGGGCAACAACACCGGCTTTTAAATGTTAAAACACAGCAACAGCATTAAAACAATTAAGCCTGTTTGGTTAACTGTAAGTTGATCAGTAATTTAATGTCTTCACCAACCACAACCGAACCTGCTTCGGTTACGCCATCCCAGGTTAAACCAAATTCTTTACGGTTTATTTTACCGGTGATTTCGAAACCAGCTTTGGTGTTGCCATAAAAATCGGCAGCTGAGCCACCAAATTCAGCGCTAAGTGTTACTGGCTTGGTTACGTTTTTTATGGTCAAATCCCCTTTTAATTCGTACTCATCATCGTCGGTTTTAGTTAATGAGGTTGATTTGAAGCTGATTTTTGGATATTTTTCAGCGTCAAAAAATTCGCCGCCTTTTAAGTGCTCGTCACGTTGAGTTTGGTTGGTATCAATACTGTCAATGTCAAGCGTAAAATCCACTTCGGCATTGTCAAAATCATCTCCTTCGGTAATTACTTCACCGCCAAAGCTTTTGAAAAAACCGCTTACGGTTGATATAACTAAGTGTTTTACTTTAAATTGTACTTCTGAATGCATAGGGTCGATAACCCATTTTGTTGCTGTTTCTGTTGCCATGATTTTTTTTATTTGTTTTGTTGAGTCAAAGATAATAATAAAATACATGTTTAAACATGTATTTTTATTTCATTACAATTCACCGACAATCAAGTACAAGTTTAACCATACAATTGCGCTAATGTTTAACTTTAACAGTTATTTTTATATTAAATAATCTATCTATGAAGAAGCTTTTCATTACCTCGTTCATTATCATATTCGCCGCGCTCATCGGGTGGACAATCCTTTGGAAACCCGCAGCATGGTCATTTGTAATCATGGTACCTATATATGCTATAGGCTTTTATGACCTGGCCCAAAAAAAGCACAGCATCGTACGCAACTACCCGGTGTTTGGTCACCTGCGTTTCCTGATGGAAGATCTGCGCCCTAAAATATATCAATACTTTATTGAGAGCGATACCAATGGCACACCCTTTAACCGTCAAAACCGCAGCGTGATATACCAGCGCGCCAAAAAGGTTGATGATACCCGTCCCTTTGGTACCGAACTGGATGTGTATGAAGATGGCTACGAGTGGCTTAATCACAGTATAGCGGCGATTGATCATCACAAGCTTGATCTGTCGCCAAGGGTAAAGGTAGGTGGGCCCGATTGTAAGCAGCCTTATATGGCCAGTGTTTATAATATATCGGCCATGAGTTTTGGTTCGTTGAGCGAGAACGCAATCCTGGCCCTGAACGGTGGCGCCAAGTTGGGCAACTTTGCCCATAATACAGGCGAGGGTGGTTTGAGCGATTATCACCTTAAACCCGGCGGTGATATTATCTGGCAAATTGGTACCGGCTATTTCAGCTGTCGCCATCCGGATGGTACTATTGATTATGATGCCTTTGCCCAGCGCGCTGTGTTGCCGCAGGTAAAAATGATCGAGATCAAACTGTCGCAGGGAGCCAAACCCGGTCATGGCGGGATACTGCCTGCAGCTAAAGTTACCCCCGAAATTGCCAGGATCAGGCTGGTGGAAATGGGGCAGGATGTAGTATCGCCGCCTTACCATACTGCTTTTAATGACCCTATTGGCTTAACCCAGTTTGTCAAAAAACTACGTGAGCTATCGGGTGGTAAACCTATCGGCTTTAAATTGTGCGTGGGGCATAAGAGTGAGTTCCTGGCGATATGTAAAGCCATGGTGAAAACAGGCATCTATCCCGATTTTATTACCGTGGATGGGGGCGAAGGCGGCACAGGCGCCGCTCCGCTGGAATTCTCTAACTCCGTTGGTATGCCCCTGCGCGAGGCCCTGGCCTTTATTTACGATGCGCTGACCGGTTTCGACATAAAAAAATATATCAAGATCATTGCTTCAGGTAAGGTGGCTACCGGGTTCGATCTGGTGAAGAATTTTGCCCTTGGTGCCGATATGTGTAACAGTGCCCGCGGAATGATGTTTGCCCTGGGCTGCATACAAGCGCTGGAATGTAATATGAACACTTGCCCAACCGGTGTAGCCACGCAGGATAAAAGCCTGATGCGCGGTTTGGTGGTTGACGATAAAAAGGTGCGTGTGGCCAATTTTCATAACCAAACGGTTAGTAGTGCAATACAAATGATAGGTGCGGCAGGCCTGGTAAAACCTTGCGACCTGCACCGCATGTTCATTTATCGCCGCATCAACCATAGCCAAATACAAACGTACGGCGAATTGTTCCCTTACATCCCTAAAGGCAGCCTGCTCAATACACCTTATCCATCAAGCTTTGAACTGGATATGGCTATCAGCAACGAGGATAGCTTTGTGCCCGATTATAGTAATGTAACCAATATTGATTATAGCAATGTGAACTCGTATATGAATTAAACCGCTGATTTGGTGAGGGGGATTACGTTGATTGCGCTGATAAATTTTGTTGATTTGTCATCCTGAGAAACGAAGGGGCTATTCTAAACTATGCAAAGTTCAATAATAGATTTTTCACTACGTTCAAGAAACAGTTCCTCGTTCCTCAGGATGACAGCCTTTTGATATAAATATAAAATTCACGCAGTCGCTCGGCTCCAGCCGAGCGACTGCGGAGAATAATTAATCAGCTATTATAGCATCACACCCTTCATGATCATCACGGCGATGGTAAAGTAAATGATGAGGCCGGTAACGTCAACCAGGGTGGCTACAAATGGGGCAGAGGATGTGGCAGGGTCAGCGCCCAATCTTTTCAGAACCAACGGCAGCATGGAGCCGGCCAGTGATCCCCACAGTACCACACCAACCAGTGCGCAGCCTACAGTTAGGCCTACCAATATCCAATGCGGACCGTAAATGGGCGAAAACATCGTCCAGATGTAAATACGCATAAAGCCTATAATACCCAGTGTAGCGCCCAGCATAAGGCCCGATACCAGTTCCCGGCGCATTACGCGCCACCAATCGGCAACGGTAACTTCGCCCAGAGCCATGGCTTGTATAATTAAGGTAGATGCCTGCGAACCGCTGTTACCACCGCTTGATATAATGAGCGGGATAAACAGGGCCAGTACAACAGCTTTTTCAATTGATTTTTCAAAAAATCCCATGGCGGTTGCAGTCAGCATTTCGCCCAGGAATAAAATTATCAGCCAGCCAACCCGCTTTTTTACCAGCAGGAACAGGTTAATGTCCAGGTAAGGTTCATCTAATGCTTCGGTACCACCAATTTTCTGGATATCCTCGGTATACTCTTCGTTGGCTATCCACAAAATATCGTCGACAGTTACAATACCCAATAATATATTTTCATTGTCAACCACAGGCAGCGCCACGCGGTTATTCATCCTGAATATATTGATGGCTTCTTCCTGCGGATCACTGGCGCTGAGGGATATCAGGCGCCCGTCCATCAGGTCGCTTACCTTGGTTTCGGGTTTAACCAATAATATTTCCCGTATCCTGATGTCGTCGAGCAGTACCCCGTTTTCATCTATCACATAAATCACATCAATAGTTTCGGAGTTTTTACCGTAACGGCGTATGTGTGATAGTACCCGGGTAACATCCCAGTTTTTCTTAACGGCAATATAATCGGGGGTCATCAAACGCCCAACGCTTTCTTCTTCGTAACCTAATAAGGATAAAGCTTCTTTGCGGTCATCAGGCGAGAGGTGCAGGATGAGTGTTTTAACGGCATCGCCATGCAATTCGCTAAAAAGGGCGGTACGGTCATCAGGAGGCAGGGCATTGATCAGATCAGCAACTTTTTGTCCGGATAGTTTTTTGATGATACGCTCCTGCGTAGGTGAGTCCAATATCCGGAAAACGTTAACTGCGCGGTTAAGCGAAAGGGTTTCAATAAACCTGGGGCCATGCTCGGGTAGTTCACCTATGAGTTCCTCGACGTCCGATATATTTAGGTTGTTCAAATATTCCTTCAATTGTTTATTGTTTTCCTGCTCCAGCAACAATTCTATTTGTTCAACCATTTCGTTCATAAGTGTCCCCCTGTTGTTTACATGTTGTTATTAATCTGTTTCGCCTTATTTTGACGTTGGCAAAAGTCGTTTATTTTTTCAAATTATAGGCAAATTTTTGTGTTATCTTTGCGCGAATTTTATCGGTAGATAATAGTCGATGGTCGATAGTCCATTGACCATGGTCTATCGACCATCGACAAAAGAATTAATATCTAAAAAATGGGTTTACAATGTGGAATAGTGGGTTTACCAAATGTGGGTAAATCAACACTTTTTAATTGCTTATCAAACGCCAAAGCGCAGGCGGCTAACTTTCCGTTCTGTACTATTGAGCCAAACGTAGGCGTAATTACGGTACCGGATGAGCGTTTAACCAAACTTGTTGATATAGTACAACCCAAAAGTATTGTACCCAATGTTATTGAAATTGTTGATATAGCCGGTTTAGTAAAAGGCGCCAGCAAAGGCGAAGGTTTAGGAAACCAGTTTTTGGGTAATATACGTGCCACCAATGCTATTATACATGTACTGCGTTGCTTTGACAACGATAATGTGATACATGTCGACGGCTCTGTTGATCCGATACGCGACAAAGAGATCATTGATACCGAATTACAACTGAAGGATCTGGAATCGATAGAGAAAAAGATCCAGAAAGTGGAGAAAATGGCTAAAACCGGCGGCGACAAAGAAGCCAAAAAAACCTTTGATGTTTTAACCGTTTACAAAGAGCATATGCTGGCGGGTAAATCGGCCCGTACTGCTCCTGTTGCCGAAGAGGATAAAGAATACGTTGCCGATCTGTGGCTACTTACCGCCAAACCGGTGATGTATGTTTGTAATGTTGACGAAGGCTCGGTAAACACAGGCAATGTCTATGTAGAAAAGGTAAAGGCTGCAGTTAAGGAAGAGAATGCCGAGGTATTGGTGATATCGGCACAGATTGAGTCGGAAATTGCGCAACTGGAAACTTTTGAAGAACGCCAGATGTTCCTGGACGATCTGGGGTTGACAGAATCGGGTGTAAATAAACTGATCAAAGCGGCCTATAAATTGCTTGATCTGGCTACTTATTTTACCGCGGGCGTGCAGGAAGTACGTGCCTGGACAATTACCCAGGGCTTTACAGCGCCGCAAGCCGCAGGCGTTATCCATACCGATTTTGAGAAAGGATTTATTCGCGCCGAGGTGATCAAGTATGACGATTTTGTAAAATTCAACGGATCGGAAGCCGCTATAAAAGAAAACGGTAAATTGGGTATTGAGGGCAAAACCTATATTGTACAGGACGGTGATATTATGCACTTCAGATTTAACGTTTAACAGTATATTTGTTAAAAACCTAATTTGAAAATCCTTATGAAAAGATCTTTTTTATTCAAGGCCCTGCTTTGTTTCGGGGCAGTTTTCCTACTACACATGGATAAACCTTTTGCTCAAAATGCCAAACTGATAAGCGAGGTAACACAAGCCACTGAGCAATTACGTAAAGCCATGGTTGATGCCGATACCGTTACGTTGGATAAATTGACATCCGCCGAATTAACCTACGGTCACTCAAGCGGTAAACTGCAAACTAAAAAAGAATTTATAAGTGATATTGCTACCGGAGCATCTGATTTTGTATCTATCGATTTGACCGAGCAGCAAGTAAAAGTAGTAGGTAATACCGCTACTGTGCGCCATATACTTAGCGCAGCCACCAATGATAAAGGAAAAGGCCCTAGTACGGTGAAGCTTGGTATACTGTTGGTATGGATTAAAAATAAAGGACAATGGCAATTGCTTGCCCGTCAGGCAGTAAAAGTGCCTTAAGAAGTCAGAAAGCCCATAGACCATAGTTGATGGCCCATGGAGTCTGAAAATCTGCAAGTAAAAAAGTCCGAAGATTTGGCGAGTGTAACCCTCCAAATTTTCGGACTTTTTCTTTTGATCTTTATGTTTCTATCTTACAGACGTTACTATCCCATGGTCTATCGACCATCGACTATGAACCTATTAAACCTTGATCTTTTTCCACCTGCCGCGTTTAAACAGAATGTAGGCCCCTAAGGTAAGCCCAACTTCGGCAACAGGGATGGAAACAAACACGCCTGTTGGTCCCATTTCAAAATACTTGGCCAGTAAGTAAGCAAATGGTATCTGGAACACCCAAAAGGTAAATAGGTTGATCTTGGTAGGTGTCCAAGTATCGCCGGCACCATTAAAGGCGCTGGTGAAAATCATACCCATACCATAAATAATAAAGCCTCCGCTTAAAATTTGCAGGGAGCGTGAAGCTACTTTTATAACAGCTGCATCGTTAGTGAAAAATGAGGCGAACAAGTGGCCGCAGGTTAAAAATAATATACTTACAACACCCAGAAACACCATAGTATATTTAATGGTTTGAAATACCGATTTTTCAGCCCTGTCAACCTGGCCTGCGCCCAGATTTTGCCCAACCAGGGTTGCGGCGGCGTTGCTTAGCCCCCAGGCAGGTAACAGGAAGAACATCATTAACCGCAGGGACGTTTGATAGCCCGCTGAGCCAGCTTCGCCGCCGGTGGTAGCCACCAGTTCGGCCAGGAATATCCAGCTGCAACTGGCTATCACAAATTGGAAAATACCCGGCGCGGCAATTTTGATGATGGCTTTGATCTGCTGCCAGTCGGGCACAAAATAGCTTAAGCGTATCTTCAGGATGTTTTTTCCGTTGAATAAATTGTAAACCTGGTAACTAACGCCCAGCCCTCTGCCAATAGTAGTAGCGATGGCGGCACCGGTTAAGCCAAATGCCGGGATAGGGCCCAGCCCCCGGATAAAAAGTGGGCATAAGAAACAGTTTGCTATGTTGGCTATCAATAAACTGCGCATTGCTACGGCGGCATTACCGGCCCCTCTGAAAATACCGTTGATCAGGAATAGCATCACAATAATGATACTACCACCCATCATAATCCGAACAAAGTTGGTTCCATGATCGGCAGTTTCGGCAGAGGCACCCATGATCAGCAGGATATCCCGGGCGTGTGTTAACCCTATAATGCTGATGGTAAGGTTAATAATTACGGCGATGATAATGGTTTGCATCCCGGCCTTTGAAGCCGCCTCGGGATTTTTTTCACCGATACGCCGGGCCACTACAGCTGTAGCCGCCATGCTCAAACCTATAGCCAGGGAATATATAACGGTTAATACCGATTCTGTTAAACCAACCGTTTGAATGGCAAGGCTGCTGTTTTTCAAATGCCCCACAAAATACAGATCGACCAACGCGAATACAGATTCCATGGCCATTTCCAGCATCATGGGAATGGCTAACAGGATAATGGCTCTTTTAATGCTGATGGAGGTGAGGTCAACTTCGGCGCCTTTAAGTGATTGCTTTAAAACAGAGAAAAAAGAAGATACTTTACTTTTGGGTTTGGGTTGAACTGTCTCTAACATAGGAGTATTGGTTATATGGAATAAAAAGGAATAGATGTTTAACCATTAATATGAAACCTTTTGGTTACAAATATAAGGAAGGCTTTTGGTTAGGCAAGCATTATTAAAAAATTATAATAGCCCTTACGTTAAAAATGGTTAAAACGATACTGGCCGGCTAATAAACAAGTAAATAGATTAACAATAAATGGGGCTAAAAATATAAGCTTTAAAGCTGTAAAGGCGTTTTATTGTACAAAATGTTAAAAACGCTTTAAATGGTTAAGAAAGTAGAAAAAATAGCGAATACGTATCTAAAACCGAGTAAAAATCGTTAAATTAACAACACCAATTTATACCTTATTTGTCTTACTATTATGGATACATTAGTTACTTATATGTTCCAGATCACGGTAGCCTTTATGATCATACAGGTATGTATACCTATTGTGATCATCGTTAGAAGCAGGCACCAAAACAAAGCAAAGTACAGCGGCCTAACGCAGCTCGAGGTAGAAGAAATGGAACATCAGCATTTTCTCCAGGAGGTAGATGCCATTTTAAATATGAATCATATTTCGCATTGCGAAGATTGAGCAACATAAAGAAAACAAAAAGCCTCTTAAAATAAATTTAAGAGGCTTTTTTGTGCTCCCGACGAGATTCGAACTCATATCGATGGTACCGGAAACCATAATTCTATCCATTGAACTACGGAAGCAGTTGCTGCAAAGATATACATTCAATTGTTTTATTCATGATGGATTGTACAAAAAATAGATTCTGCCTTTAGCAAACTGGTAAGGCGTCTTCCCAACTGCCGCTGTTACCTGGTTTTTATAATCCCTGTCCTGTAAAGATCAAGAGCCTGCTTTAAAATATGTTCGATAGTTTGCACGGGCAGATCTTTATCAGCTTCAAAAAGCATGATCTTCATACGTGATCTTTTTTCGATGATCAAAGCGTGGTGATCAAAGCGTTTACCTTCAACAATGCCAATATAGGGTTGATGATACTTTTTGTGCACCCACAGGTAGCAGAACATTTTACCCATGTAGCAAAAAAACGGCATACCGTATTTCCAATCGGCTGATACGTTTTCGTCTTGCTTCAAAATGATGTCTTTAAGCGCCAATAGACAGCTCCGGATGGGTTCGTCCTTTTGTAGGTAAAAATTATCCAGCTGGGTTAAGGTCATTATGCTTTCTTCACCAGTTTTGACGCGATAAAAGCAAACAGGCCTTGTACCAACCCTGAAGCTATACCAATTACAACGCCAATAACAGTGAGGGCAACTTGTGGCGGTAAATGATAGGGGTTACCATTATACATGGCCGCTTCTGGTGCATGACCGGCTGCATAGTTTTTATAGAAAATAGAGTGTGCTGCTATGATCCATACACAATTAACCAGGCTAAGGCAAAAGCCATGGGTAAAATACATTTGCGTGCAGTTTTTGGCGATAATATAAGCGCAGATAATAAAGATAACCGGCCAGATAGCGCCCTCAATATTACTCGGAATAAAAAACGCGGTGGCAATGCCCATGATCAGGCCAAATATGGAGAGCTTGAGTATCAGGTTCCAGTTCATGTAAAGGATTTTAGGTTTGTTGGTATAAATCTATCCAAAACAAACAGAAAAACAAATAAGATTTAGAACTGGGGAATCAGGAATGACATGCCCAGCATTAATGCCGATAGGAATATCATAAACAACACAAATGTCTTAATATGTTTTAAAGTACGGCCTTCTTTCAGTATTACGCCCCGGAATGGTTCGGATATCAAAAGCGTAAGGCATAGCAGCAGCATAAAAGATAATCCCAGGTGAATACCTATAAACGGAACTTTACTATTCTGAAATGAATGAACTAAATTAGGTAACAACAAAAGGTTCCAGATAACCGCAATAGCTATAGCTGCCGGAATTTTCATAGCGAAGCCACCTTTTTCCTGCATCGCGGTAATCACAGTATCCTCATAAAAAGGTAAGCGTTCTTTATTATCTAAAAAGCCTGTTTGCTGTATTTGTTGCAGAATGGAATTTGTATTGGTGAACGACTTGAAAATAACAGTTGAGTAGTATCCCTTTACTTTGTGTGTAATACGAATACCGCTTGAAAAGATACTCATTCCCGAGGCGGTTATAGAAATTACATCCTCTGGCCTGAAATATAGGTTTCCTAATAAGGAAATATTAAGTTCGAGTTCATTTTGGTTAACCCGGAGGGTAGCAAAAGGCCAGGTGGCATTTATCATGCCATATGTAGCGCCGCCGGTGAGTTCAAATTCGGTTGAGGTCATTTTTATGGCCTAAATAGGGTAGGCAGCATAAAACTATCAAAACAAATCAGTAAAAAGCAGAATTTGGAAGATAATTTTTAAGCCCCGTTTACACCCGTGACGGCACTATCCCAAAAGCTTTTTTAAAAGTATAAGAAAAGTGAGATAGATTCTCAAAGCCAACGTCGAGATATACTTCTGATGGTTTCTGGCCCTTTTCCTTGATGAGGAAATAGGCCTCATTCAATCGCTTTTGCTGCAGCCATTGGCCTGGCGATAAGCGGAAGATCTTTTCAAAATCTCGCTTAAAGCTAGCGAGGCTGCGTCCGGTGAGTTTGGCGAATTGAGCGGTAGGTACATTGAACATGAAATTTTGATTCATGTAAGCTTCCAAGTCTATCTTATAAGGTTCACTGAAATCAAAAAGAAAATCGTAAAAATCAGGATTGAAATTCAGCAGCAACTCAACCGCTTCTTTGGTTTTTAACTCGGCCATGTTATCGGTGGCTCTTTCCGGGTGATCAAAGTAGGGCATCAAAGAATCAAAATAACCTTTGATGAATGGATCTGGCTTCAGTATATGAATATGATTACCAGTATAGGTTTGGGCTGGCGTAAGTTTATGCTCGGCACTATATCTGCGTAAAAATGGCTGGTCTAAAAATATATTGATCGATTTAAATTCTCCTTCAGGTCCCGGTACTTTTTCTGACTTCACCAGTTGGTTTCTGCGGATGAGCCCGATGGTGCCCGCGCTGAATACACGAATGCCTTCATTGGTTTTCTGATGTGTTTCGCCAGATATGATGTACCCGAAAGCATGTTCGGGTACAAATGATTCGTTAGCGCGTTGTTTTTTATCAACGCAGGAGTATAGCAGGTTGTTGAACAATATATGGCTTTTGTCTTCCATTGTCAGTTTAAATATACAATTACTTCAGTTGGGCCAGCAGCATTTTATCAAATGTACGGTCGGGTAGTATTTTGCGCATAAACAATGCCGGGCCAGCCATATAACCGCCATGATAACGTGTTTTAGGTTGTTTGGCCGCTATGGCTTTCCTCACCAGGTCGACAATAATTATCGGGTCTGCATTTTTTTCGTTAGCTTTTTTGGCAATAGCAGAAAATTGTTTGGCTAAATTACCATAAGCGGTATCCCCCGAAATTTTAAGCAGGTTATCCATCGCAATGCTGCTCCATTCAGATTTTACACCACCGGGTTCAATCACCACCACATCAATACCAAATTGTTTTACTTCATTACGCAGGCTATCACTCAAGGCCTCGAGCGCGAATTTACTGGCATGATACCAGCCGCCAAGGGCAGCGGCAAATTTTCCTCCAATAGATGATATATTAATGATCTGGCCAGAGCCTTGCTGGCGCATATGCGGTAATACCAATTGCGTTAAATGAACTGCCCCAAAAACATTTACTTCCATCTGGTAACGCGCATCGGCAATAGGCACGTCCTCAATGGCTCCATATGAACCAAATCCGGCATTATTGATCAGCACATCAATATGGCCTTCGGCTTTTACTATAGTTTCAATACCAGCGATCATCGATGCTTCATCAGTAACATCCATGGCCAATATCTTTACGCCCGATTGTTTAAGGTCGGCCATTTTTTCTACGCGGCGGGCCGCCCCATAAACCGTATGACCATCCTGTGCCAGGTGCCTGGCCATTTCTTTACCCATACCGGCAGAAGCGCCGGTTATTAATATGATCTTTTTCATTTTTTCTCTTTTCTGTGAATTACAAAACAAAGATGGGGGTAAAAGCAGGGGAGCAGGTTTGCTGTGAAGCTCAACTTTACTTTGGTGTGTGGCTCAAAAACAAGACTTCCTTATTACAATCAGAACATAGGAAATTATAGAAAAAGACGTTTATATTTAAGTCATACAATTACTACAAATCAAATCATGTGTAAAAGCATTTATCAATCGGCATGGAAAAGCCTTTTGATTGTAATACTAATAGGATTTTTTGCTGGAACAAGTTATGCCCAGGGGAAATTTGGTGGACAGGTATTTGAAAACAATACCAAAATACCGCTTTCCGGAATAAGTATCGAGAACCTAAATTCGCATTTAAAACAGGTTTCAGCTGCGGATGGAAGCTTTGCTATCAACGCCAAAATTGGCGACCTGTTGTCTTTTTCATCGCCCTATTATCAACCAGATACTGTTTATATCACAAATTTAAGTTATCTGAAGATCTACCTGAATTTAAAAACTAAAACCCTCAAAGAGGTTCAGGTAACATCTGCCGAACTAAAGACAGGATCGTTAAAAATTGCACCGACAAAGGGGCCATTTAACAGTGAAACTGTACTGTACCAAACAGATGCTGCCGGGCGCCCCATCGGGGGCATTAAAATTATGGTACATGACTGGAACAAGGATGAAAATAGAAAAATAAGGGAGCAGCAATTCCTGCTCGATGAGGAAAAAAAGACTCAGATTTCAAAAGTCTTTAGTCCAGAAAATATTGAGAGCTATTTGCCCATAAAAGATCAGGAGCTTAAAAACTTCATTACCCTTTATATTCCCAATATTAAGACCTATAGCAGCCCTGAATTTAATCTGGCGGCTTATTTAAACACCTGTTATCAGGCATTTCTCAAAATACCCACCGGGAAACGGCAGTCAGAAGCTTTCTTAAAGATCAATAAATAACACATAGTTTTCAATGCCAACTTATTGGTCATCTCCAAAGCAGATCAGCAAATATGCTTTGACCTTATCGGGTACAGATTATAAAGTAACAGGAACGGGATCGGCTAAAAATCGCAATCGGCATGTTCAACGTCATTGCCGGCTTTGAGGAAACAAGTTTTGATGGTATCCGTTATATCAGAAAGATTAAAAGGTTTGGCAATAAAGGCGTCGGAACCATAGTTACCTAAGGACTCCAATACCCGGGGATAGGCCGATACCATAATCACGGGAATATGGCACGTTTCGGGTGTGGTTTTTAACAAGTGACAAAGTTCGCCACCGTTTATCCCGAACAGGATGTAATCCAGGATGACCATGTCGGCATTGAAACTGATAGCTGCCTTGCAAATGTCATCGGTAAAATTGATCACCTGAACTTTGTAGCCCTCCATCTCGAGCGCTTCTTTCATCACGTCAAGTATATCCTCGCTATCATCAAGGATTAAGATTTTTTTAGGCATATTGTTAAATTGGTACTCTATATAACGCTGAGTTAACAACTTTTGTTTTTAGCCCTCAAATTATTGCTGTAATAATTAGGTTACACGCTGGTTTTAAGCTGGGTGATGATGGTATCCACCGTTTTTAATACCTTATCCAGGCTGGCCGGGGTGTTGGTTACCTTGGCTATCATGATGCCTCCTTCAATAAGAGAAATAATAGACAGTGCGGTTTGGGCAACATCAATACCAGATTTAAATTCTCCCGCGGTTATACCACCGTTTATGAGGTTTTCTAATTTTTTCTTCCAGTTGGTGATCACCTGTGCCGCTTTTTCTTTTAATACCGGGTTGGTATCATCGGCATCGACAGCGGTGTTCAATATAGGGCAGCCACCATCCGGGAAACTCAATGTGGCAAACCTATGGTAAACCTGCGCGTAAACCATGAGCTTATCATGGTAGTTTGTTGCTTTACCGATATGGAGGTCGATCTGCGTACGTACTTTTGAGCAGTTATATTCAAACGCGGCTACGGCAACTTCTTCTTTATTTTTAAAATTACCGTATATACTGCCCTTGGTAAGCCCGGTAGCCTCGGTAAGGTCTGACAACGAGGTGCCTGCATATCCTTTTTTATTAAAGATACTCGCGGTTTTTTCTACAATGAACTGTCGTGTGCGTGCGGCTTTTGATAATTCCGTTTCCATAATACAAATGTACCAATTGGTATTTTAATATTATAATTTTGTTTAATGCCTGTAGTATAGCAGTTTGTAAAACCAATAAAAGCATATCAATCGATATGCTTTTATTAGAAATTCATCAGATTGAAGATTACGATTTACGCGCTTGCATGAAATTTAACGCCTCGGTTGGGGATGACAGGTATAGCTGGTAAAGCTGTTCGGTATTTCCTACCCGGATCTCATAATTATCGGTTTCAAGAGCGGCTAAGAACTCATCTGCAACCTGCGATGGCGGGATACCTAAATGACCTCCAATTTCGGTCGAAAATTCAGTATCAACTAAAGGTGGCATCAATTCAAATACTTTAACTGTTGTATCTGTTAATGCAACTCTTAAGGCTTGGGTATAAGAGTGTAATGCAGCTTTACTGGCAGAATAGGTGGCTGTTAACTTACCCGGTACAAAAGCTACTATGGATGATACGTTTACAATAGCAGCATCTGTTTGTTTTTTAAGTAAGGGTAATAATTTTTCGTTAAGCCTGATAATAGACAGGTAGTTGGTTTGCATTTCAATACTGGCTCTTTCAAAGGTATCCGTATTGTTAAGCAGATCACTTAGGCCTGCCGCGGCACCCGCGTTATTGATCAGGATATTCAGCTTTGGAAAATCGTTGATTAAAGTGGTAACAAGCGATTCCACATCGGCAGCGTTGGAAATATCGGCATTGATGGCGGTTACATTTTGTAATTGAGCGGCAGCTTTTTGCAAACGCTCGGGGTTACGGCCGATAATAATAACATGATTGTTTTTGGCTGATAGTTGTTTGGCTATTTCAAAGCCTATACCAGCGCTTCCGCCGGTTATGAGTACAGTGTTCTGTGAGGTTTTCATTTTGTTTTAATGTTGATGATTAATTTCAACACCACAAAAATATACCAATTGGTATATTTTTACAATATGCAAAATTCATCTTTGTGTCATCATTGTAAAGATGTCTGTTTTTAAGGTAGTGGTAACAAAAAATAAGGCCCGTTATTGGTATTAATAACAGGCCTTTATATAATGTACTTAAGAAGGGGCTGGATAAGGATAAAAACCGACAAACTCCTGGGGCCATGCGCACCTATCACCAATGATTGCTCAATATCGGCGGTTTTTGATGGGCCGGAGATGAACGCGCCATAACCATAATCGGCGTTGCCTATTTGGGCATAGGCTTGCGCCATAGTAGGCACAAAGGCATCTTTACCTATTACCACCGCCAGGTGCTGGCTAATGAATGGCAGTATCCGTATATTCATCTGGTTTTCTGTAAGCCATAAGGCACCATTTTCGGCAACGCCAAGGTTGGATGCCAATATGGTCAGCTCGGCATCGGCAAAGCTGTGTGACGATTCCTGCATTACATTGCCTGCATAAGTATATTCATCCAGACCCTGAATACCTGATATGATCTTTACGCCGGGTTTAAATTCTTTGCGCAGTATGTCTTTTATCGCTTCCAAATCGTTTACCTCATAAACAAAACAACCTCCGGCACTGGCTACACCGGTGTATTGCTGCACCAGATTATCAGAGGTAGCGGTTAGGGCGCTTAATATTTCCAGATCGGGCAGTGCGGTAGATGTAAATTGATTTTTTTTAACCGCGGCTAATATTTTTTCCCTGCTCATTGTTTTCCTTCCTTTCTTTTGCTGTACCATTCGCCAAATGATTCTTCCGGTGCTTTGGGCATTTCGCGGTGTTTATACCAGGGGTTTAAGCCGTTATTAACTGCGAATGGAGCATATTTAAATACCAGGCGGCCCATTTTGCCACCAGATCTGTATAAACCAGGAGAGGATAGGGTAAAGGCCATGGCTTTCATGGCTATGGTTTTTGAAGCAGGACTATAACCTTCTTTCACAATAACCTGCCGCCATTTATAAAGCTGGTCATGAATATCAATTTTAACCGGGCACACGTTACTGCACGAGCCGCAAAGCGTGGAGGCAAAAGGCAGGTCGGCATATTTTTTCATGTCGAGGTTGGGCGCCAGTATAGAGCCTATTGGCCCGGCAACGGCGGTATGATAGCTATGCCCGCCACTCTTGCGGTATACCGGGCAGGTGTTCATACAGGCACCGCAGCGGATGCATTTTAAAGAATTGCGAAAATCCTCACGCCCTAATTGTATGCTGCGGCCATTATCCACTATGATAATGTGTATAGCTGTATCCTCTTGTGGCTTTTTATAATGACTGGAATAAGTGGTAATTGGCTGACCGGTAGCGCTGCGCGTAAGCAATCTTAAAAAAACACCTAAATGCTTCCTTTCGGGGATGATCTTTTCTATCCCCATCGAGGCGATGTGGATTTCGGCCAAATGGGCACCCATATCGGCATTACCCTCATTGGTACATATCACAAATTCCCCGGTTTCTGCAATAGCGAAGTTGACGCCGGTAAGTGCTGCGCGACGTGTCAAAAACACCTCGCGTAAATGCTGGCGGGCGGTTTCGGTAAGTATCTTAGGATCCGATTCACCTTTGGCCGAGCCTAAATGCTCATGAAAAATATCGCCTATCTCTTCCTTTTTTTTGTGGATACAAGGCAGCACGATATGGCTTGGAGGCTCATTGGCCAATTGTACAATGCGTTCGCCCAGGTCGGAGTCGATCACATCGATGCCCTGTTCCTTGAGGTATTCGTTCAGGTGGCACTCTTCGGTAAGCATGGATTTGCTTTTAACCATGCGGTTGATACCACGCTCCTGTAATAGCTGGTGTACGATTTGATTATGCTCCTTAGCATCGGCTGCCCAATGTACTATGACACCGTTGTTGATGGCATTGGCCTCAAATTGTTCCAGGTATGTACTTAGGTTTGATAATACGTTATTTTTGATCTGCGATGCAGTTTCTCTTAACAGTTCCCACTCTGGCAGTTTATGCGCCTGGACATCGCGTTTTTGGCGTATCCACCATAAGGTTTCGTCGTGCCAGTCAACCCGGGGTTCATCCTGGTTAAATACAGCAGCCAGTTGGGGGTGGCTTTTTCCGGTTGCGTTACTCATGACTGTGATTTAAAATTTCGGCCACATGAATTACTTTAACATCGCTTTTTTGCCGGCGTAAAATGCCTTCCATATGCATAAGGCACGAAAGATCGGCCGAGGTAATGTACTGGGCGCCATGCTCGATGTGATCCTCTACGCGGTCTTTACCCATTTTGGAGGATACGGCTTCTTCTACAACACAAAACGTTCCGCCAAAGCCGCAGCAATCATCCTGGCGGCTTAGGGGCACCAGTTCTAACCCCTGTACCATATCCAGCAGTTGCGCAGGTTTACTGAAAGCGGGAGCAACCAGCTCGCTCATTTGCGATATCCGCAGACCGCGCAACCCGTGGCAGCTTTGGTGCAAACCTACTTTATACGGAAAATGGGATTTTAATTCCTTTACCTGCAATACATCTATCAAAAACTCAGTAAGCTCATAAACCCGTTTACGGATGTCAACAGCTTGTTCTTCTTTTTCGGGCGAATGTAAATGTTCCTTGATATGCAAGGTACAACTACCCGATGGGCATACGATATAATCATAACCCGAAAAATTATCAACAAACAAGTTATTACATCCTGCGGTTAGGTGCTCGTAGCCAGAATTGGCCATAGGCTGCCCGCAGCAGGTTTGATTTTTAGGATAGTGAACCTCAACGCCAAGTTTCTCCAGCAGTTCCAATGTAGCAATAGCCGCTTTGGGGTAAAACTGATCAACATAGCAGGGTACAAATAAAGCTACCTTCATTTTATAGTGTTTACTTTAATTGGTTAAAGCAATATTAGCAGTTATTCACTGTACAACTATCCTGATGCGTCTATCAGGATCAGCGCAATTGGCCTGGTAATTTATTGGTGTATAAATGTAGTTGGTACGGTTACCTGCTAAACAACGAAATTACGGTTATACGAGGCAACTGTTATCAGCTTTTTTTGCAAATGATTGATGGTAATTAGCGTGAATGTTCATTGGTTTATTAATTCATTAATGTTGGAATGCAGGCAATGGAGCGGAAGTTTAAATGGTTTCGAGACCAATAAACTAATGAACCAGTGAACAAATGAACTAATTAATCCGTGATGTATGGTAGTTTGATGTTCTTGTAGGTAGGTTTCTGTAGTTGCACTTTCAGCTTTTTAAAGCTTTCTGTAGGCCCCTGGGTAATAAACATGTTGAGCAGCCATGCAGGAACGCTGCCGCCTGCATCCAGGTGAAGAGTATATTCAATTTTTACATGACTGCTGTCAATCGGGGTAATAATCCATTTACCTACCGAATGCTCAATACGTACAATACCGTCTTTACGCGGTACCATATCCGCCAAACACGGGGCATCAACGGTAACCACTTTGGTTTTAGAGTCTTGGGTTACTTTGATATGGGCAATAAAATCGCGGTTATGTAAAGGCCAGGGTATGGATACTTCAGAATAATAATATAGTTCCGAAGGCGATACCTGTTTGATCATGTCAACAGATTTGGTATGATAAACCCAATCTATACTACCTTTTATATCCAGTAATACAGCAACCAATTGGGCGGCCGAGGCATTGAACTCACATTCTACCTTGATGGCTTTTACTTTGGAATCCGGCACATGCCTGGTGTATACTTTAACACCCTCTTTATTAGTGCTTAAAGCCCAGGGCTCTTCAGCATGGGTGATGTTGATCAATGAAAATGCAAGCAGGACTAATAAAGTGACTTTTTTGTACATGATATAGAGCCGATATAATGTAACAAAAGTATATACAAAACAAGCCGGTTGGTGAACCGGCTTGTCAGTAAAAGGTCATTTGGTGTTAAGTAAATGTAAATATGAAATATCTATGGCAATTGAAGTAATGATTATTTCACCTCAAAAACATAGCTTCCGGCAACAGCTTTATAAGTCCCTGAACCAGTGATCAGTTTACCACCCAAGTAAGTTTTACCTGTGGGTAGACTAATGGTAGCAGTTGAATTTGCGGGTACGGTAACTTTGTAGGTTATACCTTGACCAGTACGTTGCCACGCAGATATGAGTTTGCCATACGGCCCATCATGCGTAGCGGTAAATTCATTTAGACCGGCCACAAAGTGTGGTTGCAGCAGGATGTTTTTAAAACCAGGATGATCCGGATCGGGGTGGATGCCCGCTATCCCTTTATACAGCCAGGCGCCTATCTCTCCAAACATAATATGGTTGAGTGATATGTCTGATTTGGCATCGATCTTCCAGTTTTCATACAGCGTTGTTGCCCCGTTAACCATCCACCATCCCCAGGAGGGGAAAGTTTCCTGCGATGCTATTTTGTAAGCCACATCCGGATAGCCATTGTCGCTCAAGGCGCTTAAAATGGCCTTGGCTCCAAGGATGCCCACGTCAAGATGATAATTATCAGCGGCTACACGTTGCGCCAGATTGGCGGCTACTTTACTTTTCAGGTTTTGCGGAACCACATCCCAGTAAAGCGGTACGCTCAGTTCGGTCTGCAAGCCCTTGCCATATATACCGGTTTCGGTATTCAGGTATTTGGCATTGATGGCATTTTTGATCTTGGTGGCCAGTGCCGAATATTTTACAAAATCGGCCTGTTTACCCAATATTTTGGCGGCTTTGGCCAGGATGCTGGCATCGGTATAATAATATACCGAAGAGGTAAGCTCAACCGGCGATACGGATTTTACCGGCACCCAATCGCCCAGGCCCCAGGTGGTTAAGCCTGTTGGGTAAAGCTCGTCAATGTGGTTTACATACTTTTCGATGCTGGTATAGCTATCCGCCAGGAGTTTGCTATCGCCATAAAACAAATAAATGTTCCAGGGGATAATGGCGATGGTGCTTGTCCAGTCGGGCCCATTACCCCATTCGTAACCCCAGCCGCCGGTTGGAATAATAGATGGGAGCACACCATTGGGTTGTTGCTCGTCGCGATGATCGGCCAGCCATTTTTCGTAAATGGTGATGGCATCAAAATTATATAAACCCGTTTCGCTGGCAATATGGGCGTCACCTGTCCAACCGTTCTTTTCGCGCTGCGGGCAATCGGTAGGGTAGCCAAACAGGTTGCTGAGATAGGAGTTATTGGTAGCGCTCCAGATTTGGTTGATGGTTTTGTTTGATGATGTAACCGTACCGATAGGCGCTACATCGCTATGCATAAAATAAGCTTTCAGGCTCTCTTTGTTTAATTCCACAGGTTTGCTGCTGCTTACCTCTATGTACTGAAAACCTTTATAATTAAATTTAGGCATAAAAGTTTCTTCGCCTTTACCACTCAAAATAAAAATGTCTGTCTGGAAAGGGTCTTTATCATCTGTAGGGCGATAATGCAGGTCGATGTTTGACTGATCAACATGGCCATTTTTGTTCAGCCGCTCGGCGTGTTTCAGGCGGATTACCGTACCCGAATCACCTTTTACGGTGATCTTACTTACGCCCGATATATTTCTGCCGATATCAAATACCCACAGGTTATTGTCAATTTTGGTGATGCTTTTAGCAGCTATCTCTTCCACATTGCGGATGGGCTGCAGGCTCTGCGCTACAATATTTTGTGAAGGGGCCGAACGGTTGATGACCTGTTTCCAGACGGTATCTATAAAATTGGGGGTATTCCAGCCGGGTTGTTCTTTGCGGGCATCGTAATGTTCGGCAGTGTAAATGCTGTTAAAAACTACCGGACTTAAGGATGTTTTCCATTGCGTATTGGAACTTACTGTTTCTACAGAACCATCGGTATATGTGATTCGCAGATCCATACAAAATGCTGGCCTGCCGCGCCATGGCGCCTGGTGAAAATACCATACCGCTGTGCTCTGGTGATTATACCAGCCATTGCCCAGCAATACGCCAATGGCGTTTTTGCCATTTTGTAGTTGCGTGGTTACGTCGTAAGCCACATACAGCGTCCGCCTGTCAAACCGGGTATACATAGGGTCGAGGCGATGGTTGCCGATCTTTTGGCCATTGATATACAGTTCATAAAGCCCCGCTACAGCGATATAGGCCCGTGCCGAGCGGATCTGTTTAGCTACTTTAAATGTATGCCGAAAGTATGGGGCTGGGTTTACCGCTATGCCTTTATTATCGCTTATCCATGATCCCTGCCAGTTGCGCATATCCATCAGGCCGGTTTCAAAACTGGCTATGGTTGATGATGCGAGCTTTTTACCAGCCTGATCCCACAGCAGCACCCGCCAGTAATATTTGGTAAATGGCTGTAAAGCTTTGCCCTGGTAATTAATCAGATTTACAGCGGATACAACTTTGGCGGTTTGCCAGCTATCGCCTTTACCATTGCCAACGCCAATAGAATCGGTACCAACAATAAGTTGATAAGCTGTTTGAGCAGCGCCTTGCCTTTCATCGGCAAGCAACCAACTTAAACGCGGGTGCCGGGAGTCGATACCAATAGGATTAACCAAGTGCTCGCATTGTAAGCCTGCTGCTTTGCCGGGTGTAGCGGCAAAACTTGTGTTGATGATAAAAAAATGAAATAATAAAGCGATGTAAAGCGCGGGCCTACATAAAAGTTGTTTCATACGATGCAATAAAGCTGTTTATAAAGGTAAGCAAGATAATTTAAGGGCTTATAGCAATGTTAAGCCGATATTTTCGCTTGCGCAACCCCAACTGTCTTGAAGGGGAGGGGGGTAGTCGCGAATACCCCCCCCGACTGAATTGAAAGCGCGTCATTGCGAGGTACGAAGCAATCTCTACATAAGCAGAGCCACTCTGTACAGTATAAAGATTGCTTCGTACAGCAATGACGCCCGGAGAAAAATCTTCCACCGTAGGATGAATTTAGCTACAGCAACTCCCTGATCACCGGCCAAACATTATCCAGCATAACACGGTAGCCTTCGGCAGATGGATGTAGCATATCAGGTAAGTTTAAATGCGGTTTACCGGCCACGCCAGCCAGGTAAAAGGGTACAAAGGTCATGTGATTGGCATCGGCTAATTGACGAAATATGGCTTTGAATTCGGCCGCTAATGTTCCGGAGATAAACGCGGGAATTTCCATTCCCATCAAAGCCAGCTTTACATGAGGGAATTTAAGTTTAACTTTATCAATAATAGCCTGCAGGTTTTTATGTGTTACCTGCGGAGATATGCCCCGGATAATATCGTTGGTGCCCAGTTCAAGCACAAATACTTGTATAGGCCTGTTTGTCCAGTAATCCAAACGAAAAAGGCCCCCGGCAGAGGTATCACCACTTAATCCGCCATTAATTACGTGATAAGGCAATTTAGCTGCGTCTATTTTTTGCTGTACCAGTGCCGGGAGCGATTCTGTTTTAACATTTTTTAGGCCATAACCTGCCGTAAGGCTATCGCCGAAAAAAAGAATATTATGCATAGTAATGCAACGACTGTTTTAGAATTTGCTATTGTCTCTGAAGTTGTCTCTGAAATTTTGAGTACGCACGGCTATCTGCTCTAAAGTGAGCTCGCCATATTTTTTTGCACGATCCATCCATTCAGGCCCGTTCTCGGTAAGGTCGTCAATAATCGACTTGCCATTCGACCCCTTTTTGGTCACATAATTTATGCCGTAAGCAACTGCTGCACCAACGACAAGAAGTTTTAGTAAGCCCATAATTTTATTTTTTATTGTTTGTATGACAATGATGATGCCAGTTTGTTACACACAGGTGTAAAGAGTCGGGATATAAGAATCAGGAGTCAAAAGAATAGTTAAATATCCAGGCAGCCAATAGCAAATTTGTAAAAATCATGGTTTACACATTTTACTGGTATTTTTTCATAAATTTTTGATTGTTAATTAATTAAATGAATGTAAACCATGAAAAGTGTAAACCATGTAAACCCACTTTATGCCTGCAAAGAGCAGACGATTATTCCCTGCTTTTTCTTGATTCTAATATCCGACTCTAAATTTTAATTACTTTTACGGCTAAAGTATACCAGTATATGTTTTTTATCCTGTCGAAAATATTGGCGGTCTTGCTTTTTCCCTTGCTGTATGTATTTGTGTTACTGCTGATGGCGGCTTTGGCAAAAAATGCAAAGCGTAAACGTAAATACCTGCTATGGGGCATCGGGCTGCTTTATTTCTTTTCCAATTCATTCCTGATCAACCGACTGGCAAAGGCATGGGATATAGCACCCGCACAACTCGAAAAAAACAAAACATACAGCGCAGCTATTGTATTGGGAGGTTTCGCATCGGATGATAAGGATGGTCGCGGTATTTTTGGCCCCTCGGCCGACAGGTTTATACAGGGGGTTTTGCTGCAAAAAACGGGGATGGTAAAATACATTTTAGTTTCGGGAGGCAATGGTAATTTAAACCCCACGGCCTTCCGGGAAGGGGCTTGGGCCAAATACCAGTTGAAGGCCGCGCAGGTGCCTGATAGCTGCATTCTGATCGAAGATCAGTCGCGCAATACTCTGGAGAACGCGTCTTTAACAAAATCCTTGCTTCAAAAACACGGGCAACGCGGGCCTTACTTATTGGTAACCTCGGCTTTTCATATGCGGCGGTCGGCTCGGATATTCAAAAAAATGGGTGTTGATGTAATATCATATCCCTGTAATTATATAGCGGGAACCGGTGACTTTAGCATAACGGAATTTGTGCCCAGTGCCGATGCGCTAAACAAATGGAATATTTATATAAAAGAAATGATCGGCCTTGCCGTTAACCTCATCACCGGACGTGGTTAATAGTTTAGAGGTTAAGATTTATGCAAAATTAATATTATGGGGATATTGTTGGTTGAGGATGAACCTAATGTGGTATCAGTTATCAAACGCGGGCTTGCCGAATTTGGCTACGAGGTAAGCGTAGCGGCTAATGGCGCGACCGGTTTGCAAATGGCGCTCGATCATGATTTTGACCTGGTAATATTAGATGTAATGCTGCCTGTAATGGATGGCATACAGGTTTGTAAGCTCATCAGGCAGCATAAGCAAACTATGCCTGTTATCATGTTAACAGCCCTTGACTCAACCGAAAATATCGTAAACGGCTTGGATAGCGGTGCCGACGATTACCTGGTAAAACCCTTTAAAATTGCCGAACTGGCGGCGCGCCTGCGTACCCTGTTACGCCGTAAAAGCGGCGAACAACAATCGGCCAGTAATATATTTAAGATCGGCGATCTGGAGTTGAACACCGAATCAAAAATAGCATACCGTAACGGCGACACCTTAAAACTTACTGCTACAGAGTATAGATTGTTGGAGTATTTTGTCAGGAATCAGAAAAAAGTGCTGTCACGCATCCAGATACTGGAAAGCGTATGGGATATTGATTTTAATATGGGTACCAACGTGGTTGACGTATATGTAAACTATCTACGCAAAAAGCTGGAAAAAGGTGGAGGTACCAAATTGATACATACGGTTTTTGGCATGGGATATATCATGAAGGAGGGAGAGCCCGATGAAAATACAAAGTAAAATAACCCTGCTGTTCCTGCTGCTCTCCGGTGTAATATTGTTATTGCTCAACATCACTGTTTTTTACCTGGTATACCGGTTTGGTTTCGACGATTTTTTTAAACGGCTGGAGGCTCGGGTTAATATATCGGCCGAGGTTAACATTTTTCCAAGTGAAAGAAGCAGGGCTTACCAGGAAGTCCGAAATAAATACCTGGAGCGACTGGAAGCTGAACGAATGTATTTTTTTAATACCGATACACTAAACAAAGTACACATTGCTGGTGGCATCGATGAAAACAGCAAACTGATCAAACAAATACTCAGCGATAGCGCGGCCCGCTACAAAGTAGATAATACCTTTTATGCCGGTAAGCTATTTACAAAGGGCAACAGCAAATACATTGTTGTTGTTTCGGCTTCAGATCCCGCCGGTTTCCAGGAGTTGAAGGATCTGCAAAAAATATTGATCTACGGCTTTTTAGTAGCTATGATACTGGTGTATTTTGTAGGTAAAATATTCTCTTTTTATACTTTTCAACCTATACGGCGTATCATTAACAACGTTAAAAATATAACGGCCAATAACCTGCATTTCAGGCTGGATGAACTGAGCGGTAAAGATGAGGTAGCCGAACTATCCTACACCTTTAATGACATGCTTAACCGCCTGGAAACAGCTTTTGAAACACAGAATAACTTTGTAAGCAATGCCTCGCACGAGCTGCGCACGCCCCTAACCATCATCAGTTCTGAAGCTGAGCTTGCCCTAAGCAAAAGCGATGCAAGCCCGGATCAGCGTGAGATATTTGACACCATTTATTCGGAGGCCGAGAAGCTGCGCCAGATACTGAATAGTTTATTGGCTCTTGCCCAATCAGGCTTCGACGGTAAAAAACAACGCTGGGAAAGTATCCGTATAGATGAACTCGTGATGGTAGCGTCAGAGTCGATCAAAAAGATCCATACCGAAAGCAAGATACAGATTGATCTGGAAGATATGCCCACCGATGAGCGCCTGCTTTATGTGAGCGGTAACAGCAATTTATTACAGCTGGCCATTACCAACATCATCAGCAACGCCTGTAAATATTCTGATAACCGGCTGGTAACAATAAGGCTGCTGGCCGAAAACAATAAAGTGATCGTCTCCATTACCGATCAGGGCATAGGCATTCCCGAAAGTGAGCTTCAGCATATTTTTGAACCATTTTTCAGAGCCTCCAATACCCATAATTACGAAGGGCATGGTGTTGGCTTGCCATTAACGCTTAACATTATACGCCTGCACAGGGGCAGCATAGGTATCCGCTCGGACGTGGGCAAGGGCACCGAGATCAAAGTTTTTTTGCCGGTGGATGCATCAGCGTAAAACTCTAATCAAATTCTAATAACTTTCTTAGATCATCTTAATTATTGAGGGCTACACTTGTATCAAACAAAATAGTTCAAGTTAAACCATTAAATAATTACGACTATGAAAACGCTGTTCATCCCCACCGATTTTACCTACCAATCGCTTCAAAGCATCCCTAATATAGCCCAGCAATATTATCCGCAAAAAGTGGATATCAGGCTGGTACATATGCTGAAAATTACCGACAATATGGGCGAGCTGCTGATGCTGTCGCGCCGATCAGCCGAGTACAAGCACATTCCTGATAATTTCTATATCCGCTGCCGTGAAATGGAAAAAGATTTCAGCCACCTGATCAACCGTATCCACATCGATATTTTTTACGGCAGTACGGTAGCTGTTTTTAATAACTACCTGGATGCCCATGAAGTGGATGCTATAGTTCCGCCGCACGATAATTACCAATTGCTTTTTAAAAACAGTATAGACCCACAAGTGCTGATTGCAAAATGCGGAACACGGGTATTAGCTAACACAGAAACAGATGGCGTAATAACAAACCTTATTGCCCAGGAACAAGAATTGATTGAACAACAGTAATTAACCCCTTAATTATTAAAATACTATGCTACTAAAAGAAAACATCCCGGCTACGTACGTATTCGGAAAAATAAAAAAAGAACTCATCATGGTGGCCATCTATGCATCGGCTATTTACCTGGTGCATCAGTACTATAACCTGAAAGAGGTGTCCATCCCTTTAACGGTGCCTACTATTTTAGGTACTATCATATCCCTGTTATTGGCTTTTCGGTCAAATCAGGCGTACGACCGCTGGTGGGAAGCCCGTATTTTGTGGGGAGGCATCGTGAATGATTGCCGAACCCTTACCCGCCAGGTACTAACCTTTGTTGACAGCAGTATCGACGGCGAGGAGAAATGGGCCCTCAAGGAACGGATCGTAAAAAGGCAGATGGCCTGGTGCTACAGTTTGAGCCGCCATTTGCGCAAACAGGATGCTAAACAAAACCTGGAAGCATTTTTAAGCGCTGATGACGTCAGGAACATTCGCAACGTAGATCATGTGCCGTTGGCCTTGAATGAGTTACAAGGGCACGATCTGCGCACCTTGTACAAACTAGGCTGGATCAATGAATACCAGCAGGTAACTATGGATGGCACCTTAACCAGTTTTATGAACTCTATGGGTGGCTGCGAGCGGATTAAGAACACCGTATTCCCGGCTACTTATAGTGTGTATATACACTGGTTGGTACTTTTTTTTGTACTGCTGCTGCCTTTTAGCCTGATGGAGTTTTTTGGTATATTACAGGTGCCCCTGGTAATCGCTATTTCGTCGGCATTTTTCCTGATCGAGAAAATGGCCATCCATCTGCAGGATCCATTTGAGAACATGCCGACGGATACGCCAACTACCGCCATTAGCCGTAAAATTGAGCAGGACCTGAAGCAAATGCTAAAGGACGAAATGCCGCAGGTAACCGATATGGTGACCAACACCCAGCAACAAGCGGTGTTCTATATTTTATAATAACCGGTTAAATGAGTTTTAAATATTTGATAAATAGATGATTGTATGTTAAACGGTAGGTTTTTGGCTCTCCTGTTGCCTTAACCAAACAGCCCGGTCTTCCTGAAAAAGGAGCCGGGCTGTCGTTTGATATAAATATACGAGAAGTTAGGGGTATGGTCAATATTTAAACCTGTTTCCTTTTGCTCGTAAGGTATTTCCGTACGGGGATATCATAAATTACCATCACCAAATAAGCTATTCCAACCAGCAATATGACCGATATCGGGATAATAAGCCCCAGTTGCCCCGGACCTGGTTTGTGGGCGGCGTAATAGTTTCCAAACATCCACATCACCGCATAATGGGTCATGTACAAGGGGTATGATACATTTCCGGCGAATACACACAATTTTTTTACGCCTTGCGTTAGCACGGCTCCCGCGCCCAGTGCAATTAAAAGAGGGAAATAAAAAATTACCACCAGCGGTTCGGTAAGCCAGTTCCATTTGGTAGAGAAAGGCATCAGGAAGGCGAGGGCCAGCAACACCGCCAAGCCCAAAAAGCCCAGCTTGTTTTTAATGATCCAATTGAAGCGGTATACCAGCAAACCGGCTAAAAACGAATAGCTGATGCGTGCACCACCGTCCCCAAAATTGCCCTTACCCCAGCCGCCCATCAGGTTGCCGGAGTGCTGCGCTACAAAACAAATACTCAGTGCCGCCAATATAGCAAGCACAAACAATACACGCTTATGAGCCCGGCAAAGCACAAAGGCATAAACAATATTGGCTATATACTCCCAAAACAGCGACCATGCAGGGGCGTTAAAACCGAATTGATTAAAATAACGGTCAGACATCTCTGGGAAAGGGATAAGTAGTATAGACAGTAAAAATAGCAATATCAGCCTGCCTGCGCTGTATAGCTCCGGATGACCACCAAACGGATCAAACAAAAAGGCTAACAAACCTAGTACCGAACCAAAAATAACAAGGGGGTGCAGCCTGGTGATCCTCGATTTAAAAAACTCCATGATCCCCATTTTACCAATACGATCATCGTAAGCATAGCCAATTACAAAGCCAGACAGGCAAAAGAAAAAATCGACCGCCAGGAAACCATGGCCTATAAAGTTTTGGCTGTAATCGGAGTAGGCTATTTCCATAAAATGGAAGATCACCACGGCCACAGCCGCTACGCCGCGCAGGCCGTCAAGAATTTCAAAATGCTGTTTGGTTTTAAGGATCCCGGGATTGAGTTTGTGTTCGGTCATTGATGTTTGTTTTATGAGGATGCAGGTACGCCGGGGTAATGCGTAAGGCCAAGAATACCGAATAATAACGATTTAGCCAATTTTTTTAAAATATTCATAGTTGAACTTATACAATTGATTTTTCGGAATTGCCAGTAGCTGGCATCAAATTATCCATGCTCTGCACAATCTCCCAATATTTAATTACTTTGGCTTTTTCGGAATTTTTAACGCATTGCATTTTTAAGATGACCTATTGCCTGGGAATTAAAGTTAAAGAGGGTTTGCTGGCTATTGCTGATACCCGCATTACTTCGGGAACCGATACTACCATAAAAAAGAAGATCACGATAGCGCAAAAAGATCATTTTTCGCTTTTTATCATGACCAGCGGTTTGCGCTCCATACGTGATAAAGCCATCACTTATTTTACCGAGCAGTTGGAAAGCCGGGAGTTTAATAAACTGTATAAGGCAGTAAATGCCTTTGGCGAACAGGTAAAACAGGCTGCCGAGGAAGACAAAGCTGCACTGGAACAGGCTGGTTTCCGGTTCGATCTTAATACTATCATTGGCGGGCAGCTTAAAGATGATGATGAACATAAATTGTTTTTGCTTTATCCCGAAGGTAACTGGGTTGAGCTGGACGAAGGATCGCCCTATGTGGTTATCGGGAATGCTGCTCATGGCAAGGCTATTTTAAACCGTACACTTACCGAAAACTCTAGCTTGAGATTGGCCCTTAAAACAGGTTTCCTGTCGTTTGATTCTACCCGGGTGAGCGCCAACGATGTTGATTTTCCGATTGATGTGGCATTGTATAAAAAAGACAGCTTTGAGCTGGTGGAGCAGCGTTATGAGAAAAAGGATCTGGAGTTTATATCCGCACAATGGGCCGAAGAGCTGAAGAACGCGCTTAATCATGTTTCCGAAACCTGGATGGATATAGCGTTTGATAAACTAAACGAAATTGACCCTAAGAATAGATAAAAGATCGTTGAATCAAAGAACAAAGATCTTTTATCTATGCATTCGTTCATCAAACTAATTGGTACCTGATATAGAACTTACTATCCGGATATGAATAAAACATGCCCCTTATCTCTGATTTTAGACCAGATACAGTGTGAATTTTAAGGAAATAATGAGGGGGAAATTTGACGTCGCGGGCAGATTCGAACTGCCGTAGAAGGTTTTGCAGACCTTAACCTATCCTCTCGGTCACGCGACTTTAAAAAAAAACTATAAATCACTTATGGAAGATTAGAAGGGTAAGATCTTTGTTTATCTTTCTCCTATACGGAGCAGGAATTAGCACCTTTTACATTATGCGGATGTACAGGTTGCTAAGACGTCTTTGGGCCTTTCCCTCAGTCTTTCTTGATAAGCGTAATAAAGAACTATTTGTCGTTGTTGACAGTGCAAATATAAAAACTATTTATATAATTCCTATAGAATTAGTAGAATATTTGTGAACTAATTGTACTTTATATTTATCTGGCTTAATTTCAGCTGATTAAAATTAGTTGGCAGGGGCTATTCGATATACACCATCGGCTCTTACAGATATGATGCTGCCGTCTTGAAACTGATAATCACTCCTTACGGCAAGCGTACTATTACTATCAGCCTGAATAAGTTTTATTTCTTTAGTCTTAAGGTTTAAAGTGTAATAACCGTCTATCTGTACCTGGGTATTGTAGTCGAAACACCTATAAAAAGTTAAAATATCACTTTTTATATTAGCTATCACCGGAAAATAAGTTTGATTTCCGTGCACGTAGGCAGATTGGTATACGAGGGAACCATCTTTATAAATGCTGAAAGCGGTTAACAGATCATTAGCGGAAGTGCCTTTTGCTGAACTCACAAAGGCATAGCCCGATGCGTTATCAATATCAATTATACCTGAGTTTTGATCGAGATTTAGAGGCGTTGATATGGAGCCATTGGCGGTATTGATCAAATTATTAGCACACAGAATATGATTAGTGCTATACTCATTTATGCGTACAAAATCGAAGTTATCCAATGAATATTTCACTTTTGACAGATCGCTAAGATTCACAAGGGAAACCGTTTTATCTTCAAATATGGGGTTAGTTACCAGTACATGATTATTTACCACACGGGATATCCGGCCATAATCGTAAGATACAAAATCAACAAAAGTTGATTTTTGGGTATTGATGTCATACCTGGCCAGCGGCACACGGTCGCTGCCCGGGTCAATGGTTACTTGCGGAACATTGGCCGTACTTTTATCACCGTAAATAAGTAACTCATCATCAGATGCTGCCCTTACAAAGGTGGATGGTAATTTATCGCTGATAACATCCACTGCAAAAGTTTTTAATGATAATCTTTTGGTATAAAGTACATTATTTACATCATCGGTTATAAATAAATAGTTTCTGGATGGCGAGAGGTCGGCTGCCTTAGGCCCCAGGCTTTGTTTCAGATCCAATAGTTTTTTATAACTAAAAGCATGTACAAACTGGTGGGTATAATTATTAATGCTGAATTGACGGATAGTATCTGAAGTAGCAACAGCTTGAACTTTGAAATTATACTTAACACCCGGCTTAAAAGTATAATTAATAACAGCCGAGTAATAGTTGTTGTTTTTGGATATGGTTGCGGTTTGCAAGGTATTGGTATCCTGTTTAAGGATTATTTTTGAAGGGACAGGCTGCTGATCTATCCGCAGAAAAACTTGTACCTGGTTATCGGCCAAAGGAGCTATTTTGAAAGGGATAGTGCCGGAATCTTTGATAACTGCTTTGGCGGGCGGTGGGTAAGATGGCATGTCATTTTTCTTTGAACAGGCACTCAGCAATAAGGCAGCGATAATAATAAGGTAGATGTTGTTTTTCATAAGTACAAAATGATAATCAAGATAGGTTTAAAGTATTAAATAAGATTAAACAGATTGTGAAATGTTCGTATTATTCACGACTTATAAATAGTAAAAAGGTTTAATGTTTGTTTAACGATTATTCATTTTTTAGCGTTTATTTATCATTAATGCACATATTTGCACCATGAGTAAGTTATGGCAAAAAACTACCAATGTAAATGAACTGGTAGAGAACTTTACTGTTGGCCGCGACAGGGAATTTGATGAGCAAATGGCAGCCTTTGATGTATTAGGCTCATTGGCCCACACCCGTATGTTGCAAAGCATAGGATTGATGGACGCTGCCGATCTTGACCTGGTACAACGCGAGTTAAAAGCCATATATGCCGATATTGAAAAAGGCGGTTTTACCATCGAAGATGGGGTAGAGGACGTACACTCGCAGGTAGAGCTGCTGCTTACCCAGCGTATTGGCGATGCCGGTAAAAAAATTCATAGCGGCCGCTCCCGTAATGATCAGGTGCTGGTTGATCTGAAACTATTTTTCCGCAATCAGTTGCAACAGGTGGTTGAAGAAACAGAAGCGCTGTTTAGGCAATTGATCTCTCTTAGCGAAAAACATAAAGATGTTTTATTGCCTGGCTATACGCATTTGCAAATAGCCATGCCATCGTCATTCGGTTTGTGGTTTGGTGCCTATGCCGAAAGCCTGGCCGACGACCTGGAACTTGTTTTGGCGGCATATCGCATCACCAATAAAAATCCGTTGGGTTCGGCAGCTGGTTATGGCTCGTCCTTTCCGTTAAACCGTACTTTAACCACTCAATTGCTGGGTTTTGATAGCTTAAATTATAACGTGGTATACGCCCAGATGGGTCGCGGCAAAACGGAAAGAATCATTGCCCAGGCTTTATCATCTGTAGCGGCCACGCTGGCTAAAATGGCGATGGATCAGGCTTTATACCTGAGCCAGAATTTTGCTTTTGTAAGCTACCCGGACACACTCACCACCGGCAGCAGCATTATGCCGCATAAAAAGAATCCCGATGTTTGGGAAATTATGCGCGGCAAATGTAATCGCCTGCAGGCACTACCAACCGATGTGGCCATGATGACCACCAACCTGCCATCGGGCTATCACCGCGAGCTGCAATTACTGAAGGAGTTGTTGTTCCCTGCTTTTGCTGATCTGAAAAACTGCCTGCATATGGCCACTTTTATGCTGCAAAACATCAGTGTAAATACCGATATACTGAAAGATCCCAAATACGCTTACCTCTTCAGCGTGGAAGAAGTGAACCGCATGGTACTAAACGGTACGCCTTTCCGTGATGCCTACAAACAAATAGGCCTGGCTATTGAGCAGGGCGATTTTAACCCCGACAAAACCGTAAGCCATACCCATGAGGGCAGCATTGGTAACCTGGGTAACGAGCAAATTATCGCTGCCTTTGATAAATTGCTAATCAATTTTGATTTTGGAAAAGTTGATACAGCGATAAAAGAACTGGTGAGGTAGGCGACAAATCAACGGAATCATAAAAATCAACATAGATCAACGGTCATGAATGGACAAAACAGAAGCGATATATACCCAGGCCTGGAGGTTGATATTATCCTGAAAAAAGACCAGCGTACAGGAACCCTTACCCGCGGTTTTGTAAAACGATTACTCACCAGCGCCGCTTATCATTCCCGCGGTATCAAGGTGCAGTTAGATGACGGGCAGGTTGGCCGAGTAGCTTGGATAGTAGAAGATGAGGAATAGAAGTAAGAGATGAGAGCCAAGAAGCAAGACAGAAAAACAATCCTTTCTTGCTTCTTGGCTCTTATCTCTTGATTCCTGACTCTATTACCTCAACTCTTGATTCTTTTTTACATAGTTCATTAATTCTACACAATTCATCACCATATTTACGGTATAAACTCGCCTTATGCCTGCAAATAAAATCAAATCAAAAGTGTGGTTCCGGTTGGATGCTCATTACCGGATGCTTATTTCCTTAGGGATAAGTGGCATTGTATTGTTTTTATCCATCGGGCATTTTAGCGCGCCAGCAGTCATATTAACTACCTGGATAGCTTTCGCCTTAGCTATTATCATTATGGATTGGGTGATCATCTTGTCATCCCACCCTATGGAGGTACGCAAAATTGCACGGATAGAAGATTCCAGCCGTACGCTAATATTCTTGTTTGTGATCGTATCTTCGCTGGTGAGCATGCTGGCTATATTTTTCCTGCTAAAATCATCTAAACATCTGTCGGCAGAGGCTGTAACCGGTCATGTTTTGCTGGGGATGGCATCGGTTATTGTTTCCTGGATTTTGGTGCATACTATATTTACGCTGCGTTACGCACACATGTATTATACTACTGATACAGACAATGATGGCAAAAAGAAAACATTAGGCGGACTTGAATTCCCGGGCGATGAAAAGCAGCCTGACTATCTGGACTTTGTTTATTTCTCCTTTGTTATCGGCATGACCTTCCAGGTATCTGATGTGGAGATATCTTCCCGCCAGATCCGGCGCCTGGTCTGGATACACGGTATGATCTCCTTCGCTTTTAATACTGCTATAGTAGCACTGAGCATCAATGTGATATCAGGCCTGGTATCCAACTAAAACAGGGTGCTTTGTGCTTCGATGAATTTAGGACGGAGCAGTTTTGTGCCTAAAGCTTTGTTCAGTTCATCGGTCACATAATCGGCCAGGATGGGCGAGTAACGTTCATCGTGCTGGTGCATAAAAAACCATACCGATCTTAAACCCTGTTGCTGCCATTGTTTAATGCGGGTAACCCATTCATCCAAACGGGCCTTGTCCGAATCAAAATTACCGTTAACCAGTCCGTTACCTACAAATCGGATAAAAGCATGCGGTGTAGGCAGGTTCATGTGTACCACATCGCGCCTCCCGGTAGCATCGGTAATTACCGCGCCGATGTTGAGATCGTGAAAAAGCTTAAATACCTTTTCGCTGTTCTCTGGCACAGCAAACCACTCCTTATGCCTTAGTTCTACAAAAACTGGGACATCTTTAGGTAATTGTTCCAGGTAGGTCTTTAACTCGGGAAAACTTTTGGGGGTATAGTTATCGCTCAGTTGTAAAAACATAGGCCCCAGTTTATCGCCAAAGGCCATAACTCCTTCGTAATAGCTGGTGGTAATATCTTCGGTGTTTTTTAGCCTGCGGATGTGACTGATGCTTTGCGAAAATTTAGGACAGAATTTAAAATCGGGGTTACTCTCGGCTTTGGCTTTCCATTTAAAAATGGTATCGGGCCCATAAACATTATAAAATGTAGCGTTAAGCTCAATACAGTCAAAATGCTTTACATATTCGTCCAGAAAATTGGCCTCTTTGGTTTTTAGCGGATAGATTTGGCCAACCCATTCTTTACGCCCCCACTTGGCGCAACCTACACGTACTTGCATAGGTTCACTACCTTTAGCAGAGGCCAGGGTGCTTAATGTAAGCGCTGTATCAGGTGGAAGGGTGAAATCAACAGCAGCTAATTCTTGCGGGGTAACACGGCCAAATTCCATATCGATATATTATTTTATGCAAGATAGGGTTTTGTTAGGACAGCTGGAATTTATACAAAAGTGGCTGTGCCATAAATCAAATTAACTGCCCTTGGTATTGTGTTACCCTTAAATTGAAATTTAGCCGATAATTTTATACAAAAGTGGGTTTACATATTTCTCGGGAAAATATATATAATTCATTGATTATCAATTATGTATTCTCGTGTAAGCCCTGAAAAGTGTAAACCGTGTAAACCCACTTTTTGTTAATAGAGGCAAGCCAATCAATTACAAGAACATACCACCCGAAGCTTCAATACGCTGCGCGTTGATCCAACGGGCTTCTTCGGTACATAAAAAGGCTACAATGCCGCCAATATCATCGGGCATACCTGGTCTGCCTAAAGCGGTAATGCTGGAGATCCGGTCATGCATGCCTTCGTGCGAAAATGCCTCTTTGGTAAAATCGGTTTCAATAATGCCAGGAGCAACCACATTGGCCGCGATACCGCGTGGGCCAAGCTCTTTTGCAAGATATTTGGTCAATACCTCAATAGCGCCTTTCATCGAAGCATAAGCGGCATAACCAGGGGTCGAAAATCGGGCCAGGCCGGTTGAAAAGTTGATGATACGACCACCATCGGCAATAACCGGCAAGCTTTTTTGGGTTAAAAAGTAAACGCCTTTAAAGTGTATGTTCATGAGGTTATCAAAATCCTCTTCGGTAGTTTCGGCAAATTTCGATGCCGCGTCGATACCTGCGTTATTGATCAGGAAATCAAAAGTGCCACGGCCCCATTTTTCCTGTAGCAACGCGGTAAGCTGACTGATAAAACCATCAAATGATTTAACCACACTGGTATCCAATTGCAATGCGGCCGCTTTTCGACCCAATTTTTCAATAGATGCCACAACTTCTTCCGCTTCCTCTTTTTTACTGCGATAGGTAAGTATCACATCAATACCTTTTTTGGCCAGGTGCTGGGCCGCGTTTTTGCCTAAGCCACGGCTGCCGCCGGTAATCAAAGCTATTTTATTTGTACTCATTTTATTTTTGTTTATTGTTTATGATACAAAGTTGCAGCTAAATAGTGTTGTAATTATGGTGACTACTTCAGTTTAAATGGTAACTGTTTCAGATTAAATGGTATTCATTTCGTGGTTTAAAAGGTCTGCCCAGTATGGTTCAACGGGCTCACCATGACACCTTTTAATCCACCTGTTCATATTGTTTGATCAATACCTGTTCACGGTATTGTTTGGGTGTAACTCCTTCAAAGCGCTTAAAAAACTTAGTAAAGTTGGATGGGTCAAAAGTAAGTTCCGCAGCAATTTCAGCCACAGATATGTTACTGCTCCGAAGCATATCTTTGGCTATCTTCATGATTCTTTCTTCAAAAAAATCACATGGGGCACGACCAGTGGTTAATTTGATAGTATTGCTTAAATGAGTAGGGTGGATGTGCAGCTGACCGGCAAAATCGCGAATCTCCATCATATCCAAAACTTTGTGTTGCAAAAGATCATCCAGGTGCCTGTCAAGCGCCTTCAAAAAGTCGGCGGTTATTTCGTGCTGCCTGGCCAGTATCTTTTTAGGAACGGGTGTTGTTGCCATGATACACAAAGTTAAGCAAACAGGTCTGGCTTAAAAACAGGTTCGGTCCTTTTTTTCGAGGCCTGTTCATAAGCGTAGCCAAGCGTAACGATGTCGGCCTCTTTATAAGCGGTACTGAAAAACGACAGCCCTACAGGCAACTCATGTACTTTACCCATGGGCACGGTGATATGCGGATAGCCGGCTTTGGCGGCAGGACCTGAGAAGGAGAAGCCGTTATCATAATCGCCATTAACCAGGTCGATGCAGATGGACGGGCCGTTGGTTGGGCCAATGATGGCATCCAGCTTATTATCCGTCAGTATTTTATCAATAGCTTTTCTGGTGCCTTCGCTGGTTTGTTTCAAGGCGTCAATATACTCCTTGCTGGTGAGGTCGCCTTTGCTTTGAGCCAGTTCCAGCGTTTCCTGTTTAAAAAAGGGCATGGCTTTGGCTTCGTTCTGCTTGTTAAAAGCGATCACATCGGCCAGTGTTTTCATTTTACTGTTGGCCGTGCTTAGATACTTATTAACGCCGTCTTTAAACTCATAAAGCAATACGGTAAACTCGCCCCGGCTAATGTCTTTCAGGGCTTTGTTCAGTTCTATTTCAACAATGGTAGCGCCTTTGCTTTTCAGGGTATTAATGGCATCATTCAGCAAAGCAACCACTGCTGGATTACCTTCCAGTGCAGATTTCTCTACCCCGAGGCGTTTGCCTTTCAGCCCGTTTGCGTCCAGAAATTTAGTATAGTCGACCGCCACTTTTCCTTTACTGGCGAGGGTATAAGTATCCTGCGGATCGATACCAGCCAGTACACCTAAAACAATAGCGGCATCCTGAACGGTGCGGGCCATTGGTCCGGCGGTATCCTGTGTTTTAGATATAGGGATGATGCCCGATCGGCTCCATAGGCCCACGGTAGGTTTAATGCCCACCAGGCCATTTACTGATGATGGCGATACGATAGAACCATCAGTCTCTGTGCCGATAGCTACAGCGCATAAATTGGCTGCCGCTGCTGTGCCAGAACCGGCGCTTGAACCACTCGGGTTCCGATCCAATATATATGGGCATTTGGTTTGCCCGCCACGGCTGCTCCATGCACTGGTAGAGTGTGTGGAGCGAAAGTTGGCCCATTCGCTTAAATTAGTTTTGCCCAGGATTACCGCGCCTGCTTCGCGCAGTTTGTGTATGATGAAGGCGTCCTGTTTGGCAAAATTATCAGCCAGTGCCAGTGCCCCGGCAGTGGTGTGCATATTATCGCCGGTATTGATATTGTCTTTGATGAGCACGGGTATGCCATGCAAAGGACCACGAACTTTGCCTTGTGCACGTTCTTTATCCATGGCATCGGCCATATTCAACGCATCTTTATTGAGTTCGATAACCGAGTTTAGTTTTGGCCCGTTCTTGTCTATTTTGTCTATACGTTTCAGGTAAAGTTCGGTAATGAGGCGCGAAGTATATTCTTTGGCCTGCATTTTTTGCTGCAGATAGGCGATGGTAACTTCAGATAGTTCAAACAGATCGTCCTTGTTGTTAGCAGCATCATCGATCTTTTTTTCTTCCGCAGGCTGACTGCATGAAGCGGCTACCAAAGTTGATATTGTTAAACCTGCTAATGAGCCTGTTTTCAGGAAGTTTCTTCTGTGCATAAACGGTGGGATTTTAAGCTATTACAAATAACAAAATATTTAGCTAATTAAAAATAGCCAGCCCGATTATGTACCTACAAAATTACATCTGCCCCAAAATTTCGGGGCAGATGCAACAGTTTAGATTTATCTTACCTTTTATAATATACCACCAACGATGCTTTGGATATCACATTTTGATTCAGCATAAAGCCGGTTAAGGCCGCCGAAACTTTGTTATCAACACCAAGTTTGGCTGATTTTAAGGCATAAACCGTGATCACATAGCTGTGGACCGCGTCGTTTTCGGGTGGGCAAGGGCCGCTATAGCCAGGAACGAGCGCATCTGTTAGTCCCTGTATGCTACCAGCCGGTGCTATCCCGGCCGAAGGATTGCCGGCTCCCTGTTTTAATTCGTGTACATTGGCGGGGATATCAAAAATAACCCAATGCCACCAACCACTGCCGGTAGGGGCTTGGGGGTCATATATAGTTACCGCGAAGCTTTGTGTACCAGTCGGGGCGTTTTGCCATTCCAGTTGCGGCGATTTGTTGCTGCCACTACAACCAAATGTATTAGCAACAAATTCGTTAGTGAACTGACCTCCCAGATCTTTGCTTTTAAGGGTAAAGGTTTGTGCATTTACAATGGAACCAAGGCTTACAGCAAACACAAATAAGATGAATGTTTTCATAATCTTTTGGATAATATTTATTTATCCAAAATTGACGATGTTTAATGCCTTGTGGTTATTGGTATAGGTTCAAAAACTATTGAAAACGGCTCAGATCAATAATATTGGCTGCATACAGGACAATAAAAACAGGGTGTCATGGTGAGCCCGTTGAACCATAGTGGGCAGGCCTCTGCGCACGAATCTTCGACAAGCTCAGACTGACAGCCCTTTTTATTATATGTGCTTCTACAATAAATCATGTGGGATCCCGAAATAAATTCGGGATGACGTTTTGGAGTTTGGGTACTTACTGTACGCCGAGTTGATATTGCTTAGGGCTTAACCCAAATTTCTTTTTAAAGGCTGATGAAAAGTTAGACAGATTATCATAACCCAGATCAAGGTATAGGGAGGTCGCATTTTTGCCTTGCGATAATTCCTGCCGCGCTATTTCCAGTTTGCGCTCGCGAATGTATTTACCGGGGGCGATGTGGTACGCTTTTTCAAAATCGCGCTTAAATGATGCCAGGCTTTTGTGGGCCAAAAAGGCCAGCTCTTCGAGCGTAAGGTTATTGAAGAGATTGTTCTCCACTACATTTTTTAACAACAGGGCAGGTGAGGGTGCATTACTCTGTAACAAAGCGATCAATTGCGACTGGTGGCCTTGCAGTAAAACCAGCAGCAGTTCTTCTACTTTGTTCACCGCCAGTTCATAGGACAAATTTTGTCCTTCGTGTATCAGGATCTGCAGGCTTTTAATATAGCCCGCGAGGTAATTGGTCTGCCTGAATTTAATATAATCGGGAGTAGCCGAAGTTTTACTATTTAGCTGATATTTATTTAAGAAACCAATAGCCACGCTCGCTGGAAAAAACACCAGGATGCTGCTGTATTGATATTCATTAAGTGTATGCTCGGCCATGATAGAGTGGCCCTGGGGTATCACAATACCTTCACCGGTGTGTACTACTGTATTATCAGACGGACGATAAATAGCCTTTTCGCCATTGATCACAAAGCTAATGGCATAACAATTAAATACTACCCGGCTATTTTGAAGGCTATCCTGCTCCTGGTAATGCACAAACGAAATATTACCCGCAGTTACCCTGCTTTGGTTTTCGGTAGTTTCAGGTATGTACACGTTTGTCATGCGAATAAAATGCAAATCTAAGGTATCTGCTCAACAGTAGCTTTGGGTATTTGTAAATCAGGATTAATGTTAGGTAATATCAGCTTTAGCTTTTCCCTACTTGAATTGTTGACATCTAAAAAGGTCCAACTTTTACCGCCATCTTTGCTTATTCCTAATAAGTTACTATGTGATAGTAAACGACCCTGAGGTGTTTTAAATGTTATATTTTCTGGTACCAGACAATGAATTTCGGTACCGGCCTTATAAAATTTGCCAGGAGTACCCATAGAAATTGCATCAAAACTCAGGCCCATGCCCTTCATCTGCTCAATACCTGTACTAATAAGCTGAATCATTTTTTCTTTGCCTCCGGCCATTTGTATGGCTTTAGGATAGGTGTTATTGATAATCGTTGGGTAATCGCCTTTTATCATGGCTTGCGCCAGTAAATTAGCTCTTTGCTTAACCAAGGTGGTATCCTGCGCATTAACATGAATGATGAACAGGCCCATAAAACTGCATAGAAGCAAAAAGATTTTTTTCATCTTTGTTTATTTCTTTTTAACCAGAATGGTGTGCGCCAGTTTATCGGTGCCATCAACCTTGCCCGAATATTTAAGGCCTAATATACTTTTTACGAGGTTAAAAACCGATACATTTTCAAATGATGGAATGGTGGTGTGCTTTTTAAAAGAAGGTCCCCAGGCCAGGAAGGTGGCATGCATATCCTTAACCACAGTAGGGTCATATCCATGCCAGCCCGGATGTATTTTTCTGTTGGATAAGTTAAACACTTTAGGGTAGTGGGGTATTAGCAATATGTCGCCAATGCGATTGTGCCAATCATCGGCCTGGCCGTAATGTAATCTGGCCGGGACATTGGTTTTAAGATACACGTCATAATCAACCGATTCCTGTTTTAACTTTTTGTAAGCACCGTCGATATCGGTTTTGTTTTTGGCATACAGTTCCACCAGGATACCATCGCCAGATACTAAAAATTTAGAGGTATCAATAGCCGCGGGAATACCGATGGGGTGTTCTTTGTCGACATAGGTCATGCCATGGTCTGATACAAAAATGAAGTTTGCTTTGATCCCGGTTGTTTTTACAGCTGTGTTTAGCTCATTAACCGCCGAATCCACAAAATGTACCTCATGGGCTGTTTCGGGCGCGTCGGGGCCATACATGTGCCCGGCGTGATCAACCTGCGGAAAGTAGAAAGTGATCAGGTGCGGGCGCTCGGCTGGTGGCAGTTTTAGCCATTTTACCACAGCCTCAATACGGTCATGAATAGCTATCTTTTCATTATAAGTATAATAATAGGTTGGGCGGATGTTCTGTATAGCGGCCTCTGAGGCGACCCAGTAAAAACTGGCCGAAAGCATGCTCTGCTGTTCTGCCAATACCCATAATGGCGAACCGTAATACCAGGAACCATTAGCAACTTTGGCTTTGGTGCCCATGTAATAGGTATCGTGCCGGTCACGGTCATAAAAAGCGTTATTGACCAGGCCCGAATGCGAAGGATACAGACCGCTTACTAAAGCATAATGATTAGGAAAAGTAACGGATGGGTAGGATGGAACCATCGACGCGGCGCTCACACCCTCCTTACTTAAGGCAAGTAGATGGGGAGCCTGGTATTTTTTTGCGTAATCATATCTAAAACCATCCGCCGAAATCAGGATCACGTATGGCTTGTTTTGCTGTCTGATACTGTTTTTACGACCGGGTATGATCTTCTGAACGGTGTCTGCCTGTCCAAATGAGATTACGGCTTGCAAAAAGACTGCAATAAAGAGGATGTACTTTTTCATAGATAACGATATGCGCAAATTTATACCAATAGCATTATCGTTTTGATATGATTGAGTTAAATTACCTCGCTCATGATTTTGAGAGAGGTAATTTAAACGCGCTTACTTGCGTTTTAAAGCCTCAGCAATAGCTTTTTCGACCAGTGGTTCCATTACTTTGTAACCGGCCAGGTTGGGGTGTACGCCGTCGCCGGATAAAGATTGAGGCAAGCCCTTGCGCTCATCGGCCATAGCCGAAAAATAATCAAGATATACCATGCGGTTTTTATCGGCAAAATCTTTGATCATGGCATTCAGACGTACTACCTTTTCGGCAGGAGCCATTCCCGGGCGCCAGGGAAAATCAAATGCTGGTAATACCGACGAAAGAACTACCTTAATACCGGCGGCTTTAGCCAGCAGCGCCATGGATTGAATATTGCCAAAAACATCTTCCAATTTGATGGGGCCATTGTTTTCGGCAATATCATTAATGCCTGCCAGTATCACTACCACGCCGGGTTTTAAGTTGATCACATCATCACGGAAACGCACCAGCATCTGAGTGGTAGTTTGCCCGCTGATGCCCCGGTCATGATAAGGCTTGCCTGCAAAAAATGCAGAGTCGCTTCTGATCCAGAAATCAGTGATCGAGTCGCCCATGTAAACCACACTCTTAGGGTTAGCCTCTTGTGCAATTACCTTTTCGTTATCGGCTGCGTAGCGTTTAATATTGGCCCAGTCCTTACGCAGCTGCTCATCATATTTTTTGTGATTGTTTTCCACCTCAGCCAGTTTTTCCTGTGGTGATTTGGCCTTCGGATCTACCGGTTTTAAAAAGCCTTTTAAGCCCAGCCAGTCGTTAAAACGCTCTATCCAGGTATCTGTAGGTATATTTTGTTTACGCATGCCAAAACCATGGCTCCCTTTTGCATACAAATGCAGTTCGGCGCTGTGGTTGGATGCGAGCCATTTAGAATACAGATCGACGCTATGAGGAGCAAGATGCAGGTCATCATCAGTAGCCGCAGTCAGAAACAAAGGTGGCGCATCATCAGGAATGGCAGATTGCAATGCCGCGGGGAAATACGGGTAGATTGGCGCTACAAAGTCGGGCTTGTTAGCGGGCGTGTATTTATAGGCCGACGCCGCAGCCAAAGTTCCGCCGGCCGAAAACCCCATAATACCTATACATGATGGCGACAAACCATATTCAGAAGCATGTTCGCGCACATAAGTAATGGCTTGCCTTGCATCGGCAATACTTAACGGTATTATTTTGGTAAGACTTTGTTCAAAACCTTTTTTAGCCATATTGGTAGCAAGCTCCTTCATGGGGTCGTTGGTAAGGCTTTGCGTCAATCGGTATTTTAATACAAAAGCGGCCACGCCATGTTGGTTAAGCCATTTAGCTACATCATTACCTTCGCTGTTGATAGATAATACCTCGAAACCGCCACCCGGGCAAATAACCACGGCGGTGCCGGTAGCGATAGCAGGATCGGGTAAAAATACTTCCAGAGAAGGATGTACAACATTGTAAACCAACTTTACATTAAATAGCTTATTTTCACTTTCGCCTTCGGTCCAGTTCCAGTTTTCGGAACCCGGAGCAGCACCCTGGTATAATTGAATGATTTTTTGCTGTGCTTCTGCTGATGTTATGAAAAACAAAAGCCCTATAAATATTAGTTTCAGTTTCATACAATTGGTTTGATTGATAGCTAAATGTAATGCTTAATTACAATATTATAAAAGCATTTAGCACAGATCAATAATTACTCCTGTTTATTGTGTAATATTAAAGATACTTAGCAAGTATCGCTACTATCCTCACAATGTTTTCGTTATATTCATAAAACTGATTTTTTTGATGTTATGGTATCCGGTAAAATAAATGCGTTGTTCTTCCCTGCCATACTGCTGTTATTACTACTATCGTGCAGCAAACAGCCCAAGGTTTTCGAAAGCAATTGTAATGATGGGATATCCTTTAAAAAGGTTGAGTTTACAGAACTGGTGAGTCACTTGAAAAACTATAATGGTCAGTATGTAGAAGTAACTGGAAAATATGTGGAAGGAGTTGAGCAGTCGGCTTTATTAAATGATAGTCTTTTTGCCGATCACTCCTTTAAAAAAGCGTTGTGGGTTGATTTTAGCCAGGAATGCCCATTATACTTAACTGGTACTCGCGAAGGACTATTTCAATATAATAACGGGACGTTTACCCGGATCAATAAGAGATTTATTACGATAAAAGGTAAAATCAATGTGCGCAACACTGGGCATTTAAATAAATATAAAGGCGCGATAGAAAAGGTGAGTTTTATTAAATTGTGATTGAATTATAAATTTATTAATTTTGTGATAAATTAAATAAGTAATTGTAAATTTATATGTCGTTGTTGTTAATTTGCAATAGAAAAAGAATTTTAAGTGTAAAACATTATCTAATAGTTATTGTTTTATCCTTAACTAATGTATTGAAAAGGATAGCTATTATAAAAGTTGGAGGTTAAAAGGAAATATATAGCTTATTATTATCAACAAAATTTTTAAGCATATTAATGGTGATATGTTCAGAGTTCTTGGTTAAACTTAGTTCGGGCGAACTAAGAAATCCTTCAATTTCCTGCAGGGTTTCTGAATTTATAGAGGCAAATCCCATTGACCAGTCTGGGAAGTTTCTTTGTTCGAGTACTCCGGACGCTAGTTTGATGATGTTCTTGTGCCTGATGAAGTCCAATTCGATAGCTCTGTAAATCAGATCCACTGAACTTTCTTCGCCTTCCAGCACTTGCATAAAAGTGCCCTGGCAGTATAGCAGCATGCCTGTAACGCTATACTTTTTATTTTTGGTGCGAGCAATAGTAAGCAAATCTAAAAGCTCTTCTTCAGTCATCAGCCTTACAGCCGTGCTTACATAAACAATATATTTCATCTAATAGGGGCTTGCTATCCGAATAAGTACATATTATGTACCCAAACGGATGCCTACAAATATTGTTTTTTTTTGTGCGAAAATTGTCTTTTTTTCTACTTATTTATTGTAAAATGTTAAACATCAGCGTTGTTGTTAGAGGGCTCAAATAATGAGTTTCATGCCGTCATAGGCCAGTTCAATATTGTCTGGTAATTCCTTTGAAACGTCAAAATGGGTGCCTAAACGATGGCTGATGTGAGTAAGATAAGTTTTCTCGGCATCCATCTCATTGGCGAAATTGATAGCTTCATCAAGCGTAAAATGAGATATATGAGTTTGTTTTTGGAGCGCATTGATCACCAATATTTTTGTCCCTTTTATCTTTTCCTTTTCACTATTGGGTACTGTTTTTGCGTCGGTGATATAAGTAAAATCTTTTACCCTAAAACCCAGTATTGGAAGTTTATAATGCAGTACTTCAATAGGTGTAAAAATATTGTTACCAATTGAAAATGGGCGCAGATCAATAGGGTGTACCATCACCTGCGGTATTCCCGGATAACCTGTTCCGTCAAAAACATATGGAAACTCGCGCACCAGTGCTTTTTGTACTCTTTGATCGGCATATATATCAACGGGGCTGTTTTGTTTGTAGTTAAAAGCCCTGATATCGTCCATACCCGCGATGTGGTCTTTATGCTCGTGAGTGAATACAATGGCATCAAGGTGCTTTACACCGGCTCGTAACATTTGATACCTGAAATCGGGGCCTGAATCAACCACCATGGTTTTATCTTCGGCCTCTATTAAGATGGAGGTCCGTAACCGATTATCCCGGGTATCGGTTGATGTACATACCTCACAGCCGCAGGCAATGACAGGCACGCCCTGTGAAGTTCCGGTTCCTAAAAATGTTATGGTCACAGCTGCAATTTAGTTTGTTTGATCTCCTGCAAAAACGCAACCTGTTTTTCGTCGAGCAGTTTATAATCTATCTCAAGCTCACGCAGTAATTCAACAATGGCCAATATTTTACTTTCCAGGTTTGAAAAACGGTTAACAATAACCATACGACTACTGAGCAATAAACAGGAGCCGGTTTTAAAATTGCCTTTTTCGTACCGCACTTTATATCCGGCCGATTTAAGCAGCATTTCCAGTTTTTCAAGCGTATGATTGGTAGCGGATAGCATTAATTTCAAAATTAGCAAAAGTATGTATAAAAGCACTTTGAATTTAGGGAATTTTGAAAAGCTGACTTTAAGATTGCCTGAATAGAAGCTGTAAATACAGTATATATTAGCTGCAACCATTCAATAATCTGCACCTCCGCACCTAGATCTAATCGTGACCGGTGGACGGCTGTTGCACCATACGGTATTTGCCCGACTTAATGAGCTTTTGCTGCTCGGGCGAAAACGACTCCCGGCCGCCAAAATCCTGCACCCAGTAATTCCGGTACATAGCAACACCTACTTCTTTAAAATCGGGGTTCATGAGATTTTTGCAATGGCCCTCGCTTTTAAACCAGCCGTCCATTACCTCGGCAATACTTTGCTGTCCGGCCGCAATGTTTTCGCCAATGGCAAAGCTTTTATAGCCCTTGAATTTATATCCCGCAGATACGATCCTGTCTTCCATACTTCGGCCATCCCTGCTGGTATGATCAAAATAATTTTGCCGGGCCATATCTTTAGCATGACCTTCGGCGGCATCCTGCAAATCATCATTCCAGGTTAGGGGCGGCGCAGGGTGGTAATATTTCAGGCCACAGTTACAGCCTTTTTGCCTGGTTAAGTTTATACGGTTTAAGAACTCATTTTTAAATTGCCTGCTTTGGCCATAAGCGCCGCAAAATGTAAACAAAGCTGCAAAAGTAAAAATGGTTTTAATGATCAGTTTCCTCATATCATCAGTATGACAATTTTCCTGGCAACGGGTTTAATTAAATTAAAACGGTGATATATGCAACGTTATGATCGTGGTTTTCTTATACGTAAACGCCATATTCCATGTTTGCGGCGTATCGAATAAATGATCACGGCAATGGTCATCAGCGCAAGCAATATAATAAATACTACAATGAGGCTATGCGTTTGACGGAGCTTGTCTTGGAGGGCTTCTTCTTGCCGGCGGGAGGCGTTTTCTTGCTGGAGGCGAGTACTTTTTTTTTGATAATAATCGAGTCTTGTTTTTTAATCCGGAGGGAATCCTGTGTGTTGATGCGTGCCAAACGATCAATTTGGGCCTGGTGTATACTATCATCAATTTCCTCATGCCGTTTTATGGCCAGCGCGGCGTTATCAAAATCTTTCATCTGGCGATATAAACCGGCATAACCAACCTGTACTGCTGATTCTTTTTGCGGATCTTTGTTTTTAACAGACAATGCCAGGGCTTCATTCAAATCGTGCATTGCCCATTTATAATCTTTCATATCGGCCTTTATAGCCGAAAGCTCGATTAACGAAGTAATGATATTAGATACATCTTTTTTCTGGCGGGATATGGCATTGGACTGCAAAATGAACCATTTGGCCTGGATATATCTGTATTGCTGCCGATAAATTTTGGCCAGACTATTATAACAAGTGCGTAAACCCAGCGTATCTGAAATGTTTGAGAAATTATGTAGGGCCAGCATGGTATAGTTTAACGCTTCCGTCTGGTTATAATATTTGAACCGGCGGCTGTGGATAGTGTCGTTTTTTAACAGATACTGATTTGCGATCTCCACATATATGGGACCTTTTAATGAGTCTTTAGTAACCTGAAGTTTTTGTTTCAGGCTGTCCAAATCACCCGCTGCTTGCGCTGATAATCGCAATCCGGCTAAGAGAATAAAAAGGCAGGTAATCAGTTTCTTCATGTAAGGGTTATCGTATCAACAGTTAATTTGAATAATAACCTGTCAAATAGTGTGCCTGTTTCTGATTTATTGATCTGAATATAGGTGATATTAAGCGATTTGTAATTTTTTATAGCCTAAAGATATTTTTGTAATAGAATTTAAACCTGGATGTTACCAGGTAAAAGGAGTTGTATTTTTATGAAGTGATGATGGTATGGAAAATAGTACAGTGTTTGTATTGATCGAATTGTTTTTCTGCTCAAAATTTGGCCCGATGCGGCACACCGGTAGGAATGGAGTATCCGCATAACAATGAGTTTAGATACTGTCGTCACATACCTAATATGCTTTTATTGAATATCGTTTACAAGGGCAGTATATAGTGTGCTTGCGGTTCCATCTGTATTAACTGTCAATACATAAGCTTTTGAACCCAGGCTGAAAGAACTCCTTGTTGATATATAACTTCCGAAACCAACTTTGGTTTTTTGTGTCCAGGTATCCGTTATTGGGTTATATTGAAAACAGTTATTGCTGTAATTATCGGTAGTTACACCGCAAACATAGCCCATATTATTAAGTGTAAAGCCGCTCGCAGTACCGAAGGCATTTACTAAGGGAGTCTTCTTTGTCCAGGTATCGGTTTGCGTGTCGTATTGCTCCAGCCAATTACCGTTGTAGGTTTTATAAACAATATAACCCTTAGTGCCAATAACAAAGCTGCCGGCAATACCGTCAAAATAAGGACTGTTGAATCCACTTATCTTTTTCCAGGAATTTGTTTGAGTATTATAAGCAAAGAAATCGTTAAAGGCACCCACATCAACACCAAAGCCCATGTAAACTGTAGCTCCTGCAGAAAAAAGCGTAGGAACGTTTCTGGCCGCCCCGGGAAATTGTGCTTTGGGGGTTAGCTGTTTGGATGCCGGATCATATTGCCAGAAGGTGCCATTGGCCGCAGCCGAATAAACGTATGCCTTTGAGTTTACTACGGTTACTCCCTGAACATTACCATTGAGTGGAGCTAATTCCTGATACTGCGACCATGTATTTGATTTGGCATCGAATTTAAATACATAGATACGGCCCGTGCCCCCAAGCGGTACCAGGGTATAAGCTTCGTTATTTATTACAAAATTGGAGTTAACAGGACTTGCGAAGGGCAGGTTATTTGCCATCATGAGCCATTTATCAGTAATAGTTACACTACCGCTGTAATTTACTGTTTGCCCTAATACATTTACAGATATAGAGGCGACGCGGGTTGGATAAGGGGCTTCTGGTATTCGGATTTTAATGCTACTACGTGTTGCTGTAAAAATATCGGCCTTTACGCCGTTTACAAACACCTTATTGTAATCATATTGTGCAGACGGAAAGAAATTATTACCGTTGATAACCAGGTTATCTAAGGTATAAGCGTTTGTCGGTACTTGTAAAATTGTGGGACTGGCTAATGAAAATAGGGAAGTGCTTTTAACACTTTGAAATTGAGCAACCACAGTAATGGGTACAGGAGTGTTATAAATAGTAGGAACAATCACTGTCATTTTATTTTTGCTGGTTCCTATAATTTGTGCTTTAACCGTACCAAAATCAACCTCTGTGGTAAAATTACTGATCCTGTCAAAATGATTGCCGATGATTTCCACTGTATCACCCATGAATTTTTTATTGGTAAAAGACGTAATAATGGGTGTGGACAATTGGTAGTTACGATAGGTAGATCTGGTACTATCGCCATCTTTTAGCGTTAAATTGTTACTATAGCGCCCATTCATATAAGGAATTATGCAAGTAATCAGCGAATCCGTAATACTTATCGTTGAAGCTTTATATGAATCAAAATAAGCAGCTGTTTTTTTAATATCAAAGTATTTACCATGTATGATTATGGTATCCCCCATGTCGGCAGTTGCAGGTGTTATACGAGTGATTAGAATTGGCTTGCTGCCTTGTGATATAAATGACAATACGGCACCTTGCTTTTCGGCTCCGTTTAAACTTTTAAACGCTCTGAAAAAATATTTGTGCCCGCTTTTAAGTCCTTCTAAAATATCAGCGTAAAATTTTTCAGTTACCTTTATGCCAAGTGAAATTTTTGCACTCTTTGCGAATAAACTGTCCTCTCCATATTCAAACCCGTAGTCGGTAATCTGGGGATCAGGTGTCAATGAACCAAATAGCCTTACACCTCCACCCTCCATTAAACTGTCCTTTAGGGTAACAATGGTCGGTTTTTGGGTTGGATCAACCTTTTGCTCTTTTTTGCACGATAACACGATGGCCGAAACTACAAACGAGAATAAAAGAAAATAAAAGGTGAATTTATGTAACATTTAATAAGGTTTGGTTTTATAAAAATATAAAGTAATTAAGATCATCGCAAATTATGCGGCCTGTGCTTAATGTAATTTGCCTAAGTAGATAGTTTTCACAATATCACTTGCTCGTATCTATCAGTAGATGTCTGCAACCATTTAACCTTTTTCATTAAAAGGTTAAATAACGATATGCCTAAAATAGCCGTGGTGATACCTGCCAAAACATCCAGCACGTAATGATGACTTGCATAAACAGCGGTAAACCAAATACCCAACATCACAATAGCAAAGAAGATACTGGCCACTTTATAACGGCTTTTTATACCATAGTAAAGCACTATAACCGGGTAAGAGGAATGAAGTGACGGCATAGCCGCAAATACGTTAGAGCCTTTGGTATAGATGGATTTAAAGATGCCGGCATGAAAATACGCGTCGAACTTAGCCAGACCGGCCACGTTACCCGCGGTTAACGGTGTAAAGTGAAATCCATAATACTGAACATACCATGGTGGAGCGGCGGGGAATGTATAATAAACCACAAAACCCAACAGGTTCACCAACACAAATGTGAGCGAGAAATACAGGAATTGCCGTTTATTTTTGAAAAACAAGAAAGCGGCAAAGCCTAAAGGGACTGGTATCCAGCACAGATAAAACAAGCCGGTTACTACATCTATAAATGTTGTGCCGTGGATACGCCAATATTCATTTGGGGTTAATAGTTTATTATGGTCATGTATCCCGAAAATGTGTTTTTCAAAATTGTACAGGTCAGCTATATGAACAGGTGTATAATGGTAGTTCGGGAAGGCCTTCATATAATCAAATATGATCCAGTATACAATGAATATACTAAAGCCTAATATGAATTTGCGCGTAACAGGTGACAGGTAAAAAAGTACATTGAATATACCCACCAATACCAACTCGGATGAGTTGTAACCAATAAGGAAATTGGAAATAACTAAATAAGCTATTGAAAGGAGTGTAACAACCAGTATTGATTTAGCATTTACGGTTACGCTGTTTTGTCTGGTACTATCCACACCTATTTCTTTAAAAAACCTGAACGGAATATTTTATCCCAAAGCGGCGAACTCACACCGTAACCCTTTTCAGGATCCTGGTAGTGATGCAACATATGGTGCTGTTTTATTTTTTTGAAAAGACCGCTTTTGAAGTTAAAATGATGCATGGCATAGTGCGATATATCATAAAACAGATAGCCTAAAATAAAGCCCGGAAAAAAACCAAATATGTAGTTTGCAGGTAACAAAGCTTTAAATAAGAAGTAAAAGCCCGTGGCCAGCGGAATGCTTAATGATGGCGGCAATACCAAACGTTTAGCATCGCTGGGATAGTCATGGTGTACGCCGTGCATAATAAAATGCAGACGTTGGGCCCACTTCCAGTTTTCATTTGGCTGATAATGGAAAACAAAGCGGTGCATGATGTATTCAACAATGGTCCAGATAAATAAACCAGCTAAAAACAAGCCGATATAAAGTAAAAAGTTCATGCCTGCTTCAAAGAAAGCTTCGTATGTACATACCAAGATAACGGGTACAAAAATGTACAGGGGTACGGTATAATGTACCTTTGATAAACCTTCTAAAAAGTCGCTTTTAAACATTCTCACCGACTCCTGAGAATTGGAGACATAATTTTTCTTCATAGCATATCAGGTTTTAAAATTTTAATGATTTCTCTGCCTGTTATTGTCTTTTAATAATATATAAGTTAGCAAAACCTAACCGGGTTCAATTTTAATAAAGATTTACTATTGTGTAAACACCTTTATTTAAAGGTTACGAAGATATGATATTTTAATTATTGAATTACTGAGTTATTGAATTAGTGATTTCTCTTAATTTCAACAAACGTAGTCACTTCAATGTTCTTTAATCAATAATTAGTTATTTTTCTCCGCTTCAATTAAAGCTCTTTTAGCCTCTCTTAACCGGTTAAACGCGGTAATGTTGGTAAGTACGGCCAGTATTACCAATGGAATAGTAAATATAGATATGGTTTCAAATACATGAAACTTAACTCCTGGAATAAATAGTTTGTAATTACCGCCAATGTATTGAGCCACTATACCACTTAAAGCAGCACATAAGCCAATAGTTACTACACGCTCAGGGCGTTGCATCAGTCCGCCTTTAACTTCTACGCCTAAGCCTTCGGCGCGGGCCCTCACATAACTTACCATCATTGAACCAATAAGGGCAATAAACGCGGCAATGGAGCTCAGGAAATAATGGTGAGCAACCAGGTAATAACAAATACCTAAAAACATGATCAGTTCGCTGTAGCGATCAAGTACCGAATCATACAAAGCGCCAAAGGTTGATTTCATATTACCAAGGCGGGCCACCTGTCCATCGAGCATATCAAATAACCCGGCAAACAGAATTAAACCACCGGCCCAGCCTACATAACTCAGATCGCCGCGATTACCCTCTTCCGCACCCAATATAAATATGGCAGCTACGCCCACATTTAACACAAAACCAATTGAGGTCACCGCGTTTGGAGTTAACCCAACCTTGATCAAAATTTTTACAAAAGGATCAATCACCTTATAAATACCTAACTGGAGGTTTGTTCTTAGGGATGTTTGCTGTTCCATTTTTTTGTATTTATGCTGTACAAAATTAAAAATCAAATTTGACACGTACACGGATACCATCACGCGGCACATCCGGATGGTCCAGATAATTGAATCGCCTTACATAATCAACCCGTATAAATTTAAATATATTTTCGACACCAACACTACCTTCCACATAAGGTGTTTTACCCAATGCATAGGTGATCGGTAAGCCATTGGCGTCAATTGGTAATTGATATAATGACGGATGAATATTTGGATTGTTATTATCACTTAAACCACCGTACAACACTTTTGCCGAAAATGTTTCGCGCCATTTTAATCTTTTCAACAAGGGTATTTTATTGAAAAAGAAACCGCCGAAGTGATGGTCAATCCTGAAGCTCGCATACTTATCACTGGCAAACTCCAAAAAGTTCATCAGGTTATAAGAATCGATGTCATAAGCATAAGTTTGGTTGGCTTGGTGAATGGTTAACAACGGAAATGGTACCTGACCAAATATTTTGCCTGCGGAAATACTCAGGTCTGAATATCCCAATTGCGACAGGTATAAACGTTTGTCGATCCTGAAATCAAGTTTTTGATAGTTATACTCACCATTAAATAAACCTTTAACACCTGTGGTATAATCCAATTCAAGGGTAGGGTACGGATTAGGAATAGGTATACGGTAAATTTTACCCTGATAAAATTCCTCATGCGGTGCCCAGCGGATCGTTCCTGTGAGCTCTGTGGTGGTTAAAGAGTTTATCACATTCGGCTGCCCATTTACTACATTATTAAAATATAGCGACCCTGCAGGCGCCTGTTTCCAGTTTTTAAAACCAGCCGCGAATGATAAGTGGTTCTCCAACTCATGCACGTAATCTAACCTGTAATAGTCATTATACAGATACTTATCATTTGTACCGCGTTTAAATGACAACAAGAAGTTATCCTCCTGTACAAATTGCAGGTTTGCACCGGGTATTTTAGTGTCTTTTTGATAACTGGCCCTGATATAGTTTTGCGGGAATTTATAAATAGACTTATTGTTAAGCGAGTAGGTAGCACTTAAAAAGTATTTCCATTTCTCATCCTTAAAACCATAAGCGGCATAAGTTTCGAAATAATAACGTTTGCTTAGTTCTGGTGTAGTACGACCGCCTAAACGCAGACGTAAACCTTCAACCGGATTAAAGCTGTAAAATGTGTTGGCAGGACCGATCTCAAATTTGCCAAAGCCTTTGTAACCTGCAAGCAATAGGGTAGCAATATCAACCGTACGTTTGTATGATGGCATATTCCTCAAACTGTCTACGTTTTTGTAAACTTTTGATTCGGCTGTGGTAAGTGTATCCAGACGGTTCTTCTCCCAGAATGAAGCGGGCCGTGTTTTAGCTTCATCTTGTGATTCTTCCGATTGTTTGGTATAGGCAGTATCCGGCCGCGGATGATTAACTATATAGTTTTTGTAGGTAATGGTTCGCATACCCAGCAACCCGCTTTTACCCTCCTTTTTGGTGGCTCCAAACTCAGCTATGGTATTGCTCCGGCTCAGGTGGTAACGGTTGTCAGGATTCTGTTCAAAATCCAGATCGACCTCCATAGAGCGTATAAAGTTGATGTTGATATGCTTGTTGATCTTCAATACCGCTTTTTGCACAGCGTAGTTGCCGTCAAGGGTAATGTATATCATCCCTTCAAAAAGTACGTCGTTACTGTTACGTGGTGTAAAGCTCAGCTCAACCAGTTTTTGGTTTTTGGCGTCGGTAATGGTATCGGTAATAAAGAATTTATAGTAGTTAGGCGAATTGTTGGATATCGGACTTAAAAACTGACTGGTGATCAAAAAGATATCATTGTCATAAATATCCACGTTATTGTACAGGTGTTTGAAGTATTGTTTAACACCTTCGTTATCAACCGCAGGACCGAAGTTTACCCCACGCTGGCCAATCACAACTTCGCGTTTCTTTTCGGGATTTTTGCGGTAATAATTCTGCGATAGTTTTTCATCCAGATAAACCGGTAATATCGATTTTCCAGGTAAAATGGTGCTATCGCGGTTATCGATGATGAACTTGTATTTTCGGAAAAACTTTCTATCCGAAAACGCTGCAGATACGTTGATAAACCCGAACATCATTTTATCATATTCGCGGTACTCTACATAATCATAAGCTTCGGGGCGGTTTTTGGGTTTGTTTTCGATAACCTGGCGTATCAGTTCAACCGCAGGATTGTCTTTATTGCGGTATTTGGGTTTTTTGCCTGATTTTATCACAACTTCATTCAGTTGTTTGGCCGAAGGATAAAGCTTTACATTGATCACCTGCTCCTTACCCGGTTCAACCGCTAAAAAGGCATCCTTATAACCCAGAAAAGAAATTTTTATTTGCTTAAGTGTAGCGTTTGTGGTCGAAAGTCGGTATTTACCATTATTATCGGTCGCTACGCCAACAGTGGTACCTGTAAATGCAACCGCAACATAAGGAAGGGTTTGTTTATTACTGGCATCCGTAACCGTACCCGTTATAACAGTTGTTTGCGCAAATAATGATGAAGCAGAAAAAAAGAGTATTAAAAAAAATAAACTTTTATAAAAATTTTTAAAATCCATGTACTTTATGCAATTATGCAAATACAAAACTCTTTGTTAATCCTTTACCCTTATTCCTTGTATAAGCTATTTATCACTTTGATATGATAGCCAAATTGTTATGATAACAGGGCACAAATCTCAATTATCCTAATCAATCAAACTGATGTTTTCCTTTACCTTAATTGAGCAGCGTAGATAGTTATATCCGGCCCTATTTGGCCTTGACATAACTATCCCATTAGCTTGTAATTGCGCTTCAAAGGTAGAAAAATTTATTACAGACTAATGTGGTCAAAAAGTCAAATATTCCCTGCACAATGCATCAAAGCCACCTTGCTGCTAAATATTACCATTAAATTATATTACACTGAAAACGGTGCTATGCTTTATATATTATGAGCTGTTTACCGGCAGCCGGTTTTATTGTTTTACCTAAAGTATTGAATTTTAGATTGGTTTAAACAAACAGATATTGGTTGTCATCGGATTTTTATAAAGTTTAACAACCTGATAACAACTATTTTACACAATCAATAAATCAAGGCTTTATGTGTGATAAGGAAATGATCAGTTACCGGTGGCAATTATAAGCAAAAAAATAACCGGTTGTATACAGCATAAGCTGCAAAACAACCGGTTATAGCAGATTTGGTCAAATAAATTATGCTTCGGCGTAAGCTTCTTCGTAATAGTCTAACCCAAGGTGAGTTATCAGATCTTCACCCATCATATAGCGTAAGGTATTTTCCAGCTTGATAAGTTGTTTAAATATATCATTTTCCGGACGAAGGCCTTCGGCTGTTTGAGGCGATTTAAGATAGAATGATAACCACTCCTGTATACCACTCATGTTGGCGCGTTTGGCCAAATCGCAGAATAAGGCCAGGTCAAGAGCGATAGGGGCAGCCAGGATAGAATCACGGCAAAGGAAATTGATCTTGATCTGCATTTTGTAACCCAACCAGCCAAAAATGTCAATATTATCCCAACTTTCTTTATTATCGCCATGCGGAGGATAATAGTTGATGCGTATCTTGTGATAGATCTCGCCGTAAAGCTCCTGGTTTTCCTCCGGTTTAAAAATATCTTCCAGAACACCTAATTTGGATACTTCTTTGGTTTTAAAGTTGTCCGGATCATCCAATACAAGGCCATCGCGGTTACCCAATATATTGGTCGAGAACCAACCGTGTACACCCAATGAACGTGCTGCCAAACCAGGAGCCAGGATAGTTTTCATTAAAGTTTGACCTGTTTTGAAATCTTTACCGGCAATAGGGGTTTGGGTTTCTTTTGAAAGTTCAATTAAGGCCGGGATATCAACGGTTAAGTTAGGAGCGCCGTTAGCAAAAGGCACACCCAATTTTAAAGCCGCGTAAGCGTAGATCATGCTTGGTGCTATCAGTTTATCATCATCCAACAACGCCTGCTCAAAAGCCGCCAAAGTTTGGTGTATGGCCGATGCCTCGTAATAGATCTCGGTTGAGCCGCACCAAACCAAAACAACCCTGTCCAGTCCGTTTTGCTCTTTAAAGTTTTTGATGTCCTCCATTACCTGTTGTGCAAGCTCATAACGTGTACCTTGTTTTACATGTGTACCGTTCAGGTTTTTGGCGTAATTTTTATCAAAGGCGGCTTTCATCGGCTTGATAGATTCTAACTCAGCTTTAACCGAGTTTAATAATCCCGGCTCAAGTACTTTTGCATTTGCAGCTGCCTCGTATACGTTATCTTCATAAACATCCCAACCGCCAAAAACTATATCTCCAAGATTAGCAAGTGGCACAAACTCCTTAATTTTAGGATTACGGTTCTCTGTTCTTTTACCTAAACGGATATGCCCCATTTGCGTAAGTGAACCTATAGGTTGTGAGATACCTTTTTTTACTGCTTCAACACCGGCAATCAGTGTAGTTGCCACAGCTCCTAAACCTGGGATAAGGATACCCAGTTTGCCTTCGGCGGGTGAAATTTTCATTTTCATTGACTTATTTATTGTTGATTATTGGATTGAGGCGTTGTTTGCCATAGTCCGTGGTTTTTACTCTTTTTTTGCTGTTTTAATCCTTTTTCGCTTTACTTAAACGTTTAAGTAAAGCGAAAAAGGATTAAAATTCTATTTGCATATTCCGTGTTCAAAAGTAACTTAAACGTTTAAGTTGTAAAACAAGGAAAGCGGATTTTTTATTTTCATCATTACATTATTTAATTGGGATCAAAGCCATTTATTGGCTTTATACCAGGTTAGTGTCTCGGCCAAACCCGTTTTGAGGTTATACGCCGGGTAAAAGCCCAGATCTGATTTTGCGCTTTCGTTATCGCAATACCAGTTTACTGCCATGAGCTCATCTATCTTTTCGATATTCACTACAGCGGCTTTATTTCTCAAAGAACTCACTTTTTCTGATATGGCGGCAATTATTTTTACAAAATTTACAGGCAAATGAAATTTAAAGGTAGTTATACACAATATTTCCTTAGTCAGGTCACCTAATTCATACTTGCTGTAAAAGTTGCCGTCGCTCAGGTTATAGGTTTGCTGATTGCCGCCATGTAGAGCCTTTATGGAGGCCTTTGCCACATCTTTTACGTAGATAAAGCTTAGCTTTTGCTGGCCTTTGCCAATATATGGCTCAAGCCCTTTTACTACTTGCTTAAAGAATATGAAGATGCCGGTATCCCTTGGCCCGTAAACAGCGGTAGGGCGTAGTATGGTATAATTTAAGTTTTCAACCGTGCGCAGTTGTTGCTCTGCCAGTAGCTTGCTGCGGCCATAGGCTGTAACGGGGGCAGGAGGGGTAGCTTCGGTTATGATACCCGTTAATGTGTTAAGCGGACCTATTGCGGCCAGGCTGCCTATCAGTACAAACTTTTGCAAACCAGGACAAGCATCAGCTGCTGCTGTTGCCAGGTTATGCGTGTAGGTAGCGTTAATGTGATTATATTCGGCTTGTGACCGGGCCGATGTAACGCCAGCCGCATGAATGATATAATCGGGCTTAATATCGCTGAGCTGTTGTTTTAACGTTGGCAGATCTTTGTAATTGAGTTCGGCATAGTTAATAGTAAGGTGCTTTAGGTGATCAATATTGCTGCTTTTGCGTATGGCAGCGTAAACTTCCAGATCCTGACTTAACGCTTCTTCAATTAAGTGATACCCAACAAAGCCACTGGCACCGGTTATTAAAACCCGTTGTTTCATATGGCTTTTTCGTATAGCCTGTATTTTTTATAGGGATTGCCGTTTATGGCTTCTATAGCCCGGTTTACCATATCGTTGTGTTCCAGGGTCCAGCCGGCTTCGGCTTGTTTCATGCCTTTACGCCTGTACTCTTTAATAATGGTACCATATAAGCAAGCTTCGATACCCATTTTACGGTAGCCATCAATAACGCCCAGCGCATATATACGCAGGCTTTGTATTTTTTTACGACCGAATAAGAGTTTGAAAATACCCGTAGGTAACAGGCGACCACGCTTAATTCTCTTAAAAATCTCGTTGTAGTTGGGCAGGGCCAGTCCAAAGGCAACTATTTTACCTTCCTGTTCGGCAACCAGTACAAAATCTTTGTCGAGTATTAACTTCAGATCTTTGGCCAGGTAATCAAACTCATCATCACTTAGCGGAACAAAGCCTTCATTATGATCCCAGGCTGAGTTATAAACTTCGCGGAGCTTAATGGACTCCTCTTTGAAGTTTTTGAGGTTTAAAGTGCGGATAATGATATTGTTACGTTTTAAACGCTCCTCCAACGCGCTTAACAAGCGTACCGATTTATCGTCGTAGCTTTTATCGTCCCAGTGCCAGGCAATCAGATCGGCGTTTTTGGTAAAACCATAACCATCTATCAGATCGGCATAGTAGGGGGCGTTATAGGTTTGCATTAAAAACGGCGAACTGTCAAATCCTTCTATTAGTAAACCGCAGGGTTCGTTGGTTGAAAAATTAACAGGGCCAATCAGTTTCTGGGTCACACCTTTTTGTTTGAGCCAATCGGTAACTGTATTAAAAAGTGTTGTTGCTACCTCTTTGTCATTAATGCAATCAAAAAAGCCAAAAAAACCATCATTGGTATTGTTGAACTTGTTATGTGCATTATTGAGTATAGCTGCAATGCGACCTACAATTTTATCGCCATCATAAGCTAAAAAAGTTTGTACGGTATTATGCTTATGAAAAGGATGTATAGTTAACAGATCGCGCTGAGCTATGAACAATTCCGGAACGTAGTATGGATCGTCCTGATACAAATCATGTGGAAAATCAATAAATGACGCTAATTCTTTTTTCGAACTAACAGTTACAATTTTTATCATGAGTGGTATTTATAAAATTGTTGCTTGAGGTATAAAATGAAACGCCCGTGTGCAGGAGCTTGTTTTGATAAAAAAGCTATGAGCACACGGACGTTTTTGTTTATTTAGATATTTTCTTTAACAGAAGCTGCAGATACACCAACTTCTTTAAATGCTTTTGAAAGTTTTTCAACGGCTTCGTCAATTTGAGCAAAGGTGTGCGTAGCCATTAATGAAAAACGCAGCAATGATGAATCTGAAGGTACGGCCGGCGAAACCACCGGGTTAACAAATACACCTGCAGCTTGCAGATATTTGGTTACCAGGAAGGTTTTTTCGTTATCACGTACATAGATAGGTAATATCGGGCTTTCTGTAGGGCCAAGGTCAAAACCTTCATCCAACAAAAGTTTTTGAGCGTAATTGGTATTGTCCCAAAGTTTTTGGATACGCTCAGGTTCAGATTCGATAATATCCAAAGCCGCAATTACACTGGCAACCGAACCCGGAGGCATACTTGCACTAAACATTAATGAACGTGCACGGTGTTTGATATAATCGATAGTGTCCTTATCGGCTGCAATAAAACCACCTAATGATGCCAGTGATTTACTGAATGTACCCATGATCAGGTCAACATCTTCGGTAAGGTTAAAGTGCGATGCGGTACCTGCACCTTTATGGCCAATAACGCCTAAACTGTGGGCATCGTCAACCATAATATTGGCACCAAACTCGTCGGCCAGTTTAACAATCTCCGGCAATTTAACAATATCACCTTCCATGCTGAATATACCATCAACAGCGATAACCTTCACCGCCTCTTCGGGCAAAATGCTCAGTTTACGTTGCAGATCGTCCATATCATTATGGGCGTATTTGATCACTTTTGAAAATGATAGCCTGCTGCCATCAATGATAGACGCATGATCATATTCATCTAATATAAGATAATCATTACGGCCTGTAATGCAGGAAAGCACACCCAGGTTAACCTGGTAACCGGTGCTGAGCAAAACAGTGGCTTCTTTACCTACATAGTCGGCAAGCCTGTTCTCTAATTCGATATGAATATCAAGTGTACCATTCAAAAACCTCGAACCGGCACAGCCTGTGCCGTATTTGTCAATTGCTTTCTTCGAAGCTTCTTTAATCTTTGGGTGATTGGTTAGCCCTAAGTAGGAATTGGAACCAAACATTAACACCCTTTTGTTATCTATTATTACTTCAGTGTCCTGAGCAGACTCAATAGGCCTGAAATAAGGATACAATCCCTTCTCCCGGAGCATATTTGCAACCTGGAACTCGGCGATTTTCCCATGTAGTTTTTTAACCATGTATTAACCCTGCTTAAATTTTGTGTAAAAATACCATGAATAAGCATATAACCTATATGGTAAATGTAATTTTTTAAAAAAATGCTTATTCTGATCTCAAAACAGCGGCAAGCATTCTAAATTATATCACGGCAAATTAATTAATTTTTTTATTTATTTCGCACCACAATTTTTCATTTTTTTGTAAAAAGCCCAAAAACGCATGATTTTGGCATGTTTTTATAAATTTTACGTAAAATTCTTGTTCTTGATTTTAATTTAGTAATATTAATCACATATTAGCGCCGCCCCTGTATAAATCGGTAAAAACCCAGAGATTGATTTTTTGTTGTTTTCACTGATAATTAACATCACCTATAGCCACCTTATGAAAAAAAATAAGTATTTAGTATTTTTCATTACAATCGTCTTAACATTAATTTTACATTCACCAACCTGGTCACAAACCGTCGCTGATAGCATTAACGGGCCTGTTTCTTTAAAGCAATGTGTTGAGTTTGCCCTTCGTAACCAGCCCGCGGTTCGGCAGGCCTCCATCGATGAACAGATCAATGAAAAGGATATCCGGATAGGGCTTTCTGCCTGGTTACCCCAGCTCACCGGATCGGGGATATATAATTACTATTTTAAAGGAACGCCGCAGGCAGGGGCGTCGGGGGCCAACTTTCCGTCAAGCTCGGGCATCCGTAATCTGTCTACACTCGGGTTACAGTTAAATCAGGTGATCTATAATAACGATGTATTACTGGCAGCCAAAACCGCTAAATATTCTCGCCAGTATTATAAACAAAACACGCTGAGCAGCCAGATCAATGTAGTATCTGACGTGAGCAAGGCATTTTTTGATGTGTTGCTTTCTCAAAAACAACTGAACATCACCAACGAAGATATCATCCGCTTACAAAGAAGCCTGAAGGATGCTTATAACAGGTATCAGGCAGGTGTATCTGACAAAACAGATTATAAACAAGCCACTATATCGCTCAACAATTCATTAGCCACGCGCAAGCAAACCGAAGAGGCTATTAAAAGTAAAACGGCTTATTTAAAACAGATCATGGGGATCGACGGATCAAAAAATCTGGATCTGGCCTATGATTCATCCCGTTATGAGCAAGCAGCCGTTATTGATACCAATCAGCAGTTGGATTTTAATAACCGCATTGAATACCGTTTGCTGCAAACCACTAAAGTATTGCAAAACGTTAATGTTAATTATTACAGGTTTGGATTTTTACCTTCCTTGTCGGCAGTAGGTAGTTATAACCGGGCTTATTTCAGCCATGATTTTTCAGATCTGTACGACAAGGCATACCCAACGGGCTATGCGGGACTTACTTTAAGCCTTCCGATTTTTCAGGGCACCAGGCGCCTGCAAAACCTAAGCAAAGCTAAGTTGCAGGTTGAGCGTACCGATCTTGACTTGGAAAATAGCAAAAACACCATCAATACCGAATATGTACAGGCACTGGCCGGTTATAAAAGTAATTACACCAGCTACCAGCTGATCAGGCAAAATGTTGATCTGGCTAAGGATGTATACAAGGTGGTAAGCCTGCAATATCGCGAGGGTATTAAAACCTATCTTGATGTTATAGTATCGCAATCAGATCTGCGTACAGCCGAATTAAGCTATTATAATGCGCTGTTTCAATTACTATCCAGCAAGATCGATCTGCAAAAGGCTTTGGGAACGCTTGGCGTAGATACTAATCAATAATTTAAATAATAAGGCACCTGAGCTTAAATAAACGAATAACTGCGC
>NZ_JABGNA010000004.1:0-409805 GCF_013149275.1 Mucilaginibacter sp. SG564 | reverse complement strand
GCGCAGCACTCATGAGTACCGCTAAAGAAACAAACAACCAACGAATAACTGCGCAGCACTCATGAGTACCGCTAAAGAAACAAACAACCAACGAATAACTGCGCAGCACTCATGAGTACCGCTAAAGAAACAAACAACCAACGAATAATCACTACGATGAAAAACAGATATATATACTGGTTAGCCCCTGCAGCCTTATTGGCATTAGCTTCTTGCAAAGGTAAAAGCGCACAAAATGCACCATTGCCGCCAACTCCTGTAAATTTAACCGAAGCTAAAAAGGCAGTGGCTATTTATTACGATCAGTTTCAGGGTACGGTTGTATCTATCAACACCACCGAACTCAGGAGCCAGGTACCGGGCTTTGTAACCGGCATATTCTTTAAAGAGGGGGATGTGGTGCAAAAGGGCAAGGTATTGTATGAAATTGATAAACGTAAATATGTGGCCGCTTATCAGCAGGCAGAAGCCAACGTACTAAGCGCGCAGGCCAACCTGGTTAAAGCGCAAAAAGATATCGACCGTTATAATATGCTGTTGAAAAATGATGCAGTAGCCCGCCAAACGGTTGACCAGGCCTCTGCAACTTATGAAACCAGTAAGGCTAATGTAGCTGTAGCCAAGGCTGCATTAGCCTCGGCACGTACCGATCTGTCATACGCTACCATTACGGCGCCCTTTACCGGTCGTATCGGTATATCACAGGTAAGATTGGGTTCGCAGGTTGCCGTAGGTACTACTTTACTGAATACCATATCGGCCGAACACCCAATGGGGGTAGATGTAGTGGTGAATGAACAGGATATTCAACGTTTTTATAAATTACAGCAGGCCAGCAGCGATACCACTTTTAAACTGCAAATGTCTGACGGTTTAACTACCTATAATAAACCGGGCAAAGTTTTGGCTATTGACCGTGGTGTAAATAACCAAACTGGTACCATTAAAGTGAGGATCCAGTTTCCGAATGAGGATGGTGTGTTGAAAGACGGTATGAGCTGTGTACTTAAGGTGCTTAACAATCAATCTGGCGATAGGGTACAGATCCCTTATAAAGCCATCACCGAGCAAATGGGTGAGTTTTTTGTGTTTGTAAGCAAGGATACTTCTTTTGTGGACACTACTAAAAATAACGAAAAAGTTGAAGCGCTCATTGCCAAGCAGCATAAAGTGACATTGGGGCCACGTGTGGGTACCGATGTGGTGATCATGAACGGTGTTGAGCCCGGCGACAAGGTGGTGACCGAAGGTTTCCAGCGTTTACGTGATGGCGGCAAAATTGTATTGGGCGATCCGTCTAAAACACCAGCACCGGGTCAGGGTGGAGCACCAGCACAGGGGAAACAACAAGGAGGCAAGTAACCGGTATTTTTATAAAACACAACCAGAATGATAGCAGATACCTTTATACGAAGACCAGTTACCGCTATAGTTATATCCTTAGTGATAGTAATTGTTGGTATCCTGGCAATAAGTAATTTGGCCATAGGCCAGTATCCAGAAATTACACCGCCTACGGTAAACATCACCGGTACCTATACCGGTGCCGATGCCCTTACAGTGGAGCAAACGGTTGCCACTCCTGTAGAAGTACAGGTGAACGGTACACCAGGCATGACCTACCTGCAAAGTAACAGTACGAGTAATGGTGCCATGAGCATGACCGTTAACTTTGAGGTGGGCACCGATATTAACATTGCCGCTCTTGACGTGCAGAACCGTGTAGGTATCGCCACGCCAACATTGCCGCAGGAGGTACAGCGTTTGGGCTTAACCGTACGTAAGCGTAACCCCAGTATTTTGATGCTGGTGGCTATGTTTGCCCCTAAGGGCTCACATAATGTTACTTTTTTAGATAACTATACCAACGTTTTTGTACGCGACGCGCTTTTACGTGCCAAAGGTGTAGGCGACGTGTTTACCCGTGCCGATGACTTTAGTATGCGTATATGGCTTAAGCCGGATAAGATGGCCGCTTTGGGTATGACCGCGGGCGACGTAACAGCAGCCCTGGCCGAACAAAACGCGCAGGTTGCCGCCGGTTCGGTAGGTTCAACACCGCAGGAAAACGGCCAGCCATTTGAATATACGGTTTTAGTTAAAGGCCGTTTATCCAGCCAGGCAGAGTTTGAAAATATCATCGTTCGTACACAACCCAGCAATGGTGCTATTGTGCATCTGAAAGATGTGGCCCGTGTGGAGTTGGGTAAATTTAACTATGCCGGTAACTCCTTTGTTGATGGCAAACGCGCTTCTTACCTGCTGGTTTACCAGGCGCCGGGTAGTAACGCCATCGAAACTGCCGATAATGTTTACGCTACCATGGAGCAGCTTAAAAAGTCGTTCCCTGCCGATGTGGATTATGTAGTGCCTTTTGAATCTATAACCGTAGTAAAAGTATCCGTTAGCGAAGTAATTGAAACGCTGGTTATAGCGCTGGTGCTGGTTATTGTGGTGGTATTCCTATTTTTACAAAGCTGGCGCACCACGCTTATCCCGGTATTGGCTATCCCGGTATCTATCATTGGTACCTTCATCTTCTTTATACCACTGGGCTTTACCATTAATACATTAACGTTGTTTGGTTTCGTACTGGCCATCGGTATTGTGGTGGATGACGCCATTGTGGTGGTGGAGTCGGTACAGCATTATATGGACGAGGAGGGGATGTCGCCAAAGGAAGCTACTATACATGCCATGCGCGATATATCGGCACCGGTAATTGCCATCGCTTTGATATTAGCTGCGGTGTTTGTACCGGTAGGTTTTGTGCCCGGTATCGTAGGGCGCTTATATCAACAGTTCGCTATCACTATCGCTATATCGGTGTTGATCTCGGCCTTTGTGGCGCTTTCATTAACGCCTGCTCTTTGTACGCTGATATTAAAGCCCCGTAAATTAGACCAGGAATCAAAAGGGCTTGATAAGTTTTTCTTTAAATTTAATGCCTGGTTTGACCGGGTAACCGGCAGATACCGTAACGGCGTTGATAAGAGTATCAAAAACTCTAAATTCATCATCATTATATTGGTGTGTATTATTATAGGTACTATCCTGCTTTTCAGAGGTAAACCAAGCGGTTTTATCCCTACAGAGGATGATGGTCGTATCTATATTACTTACGATCTGCCCGAGGCTTCATCAACACAGCGTACCGTAAAAGTACTGCATGATATGATGAGCACATTGGATAGTATCCCTGAGATAGGGCATTACGCTGCTTTGGGTGGTTTAAACGCGGTAACCTTCGCAACCAAATCAAACAGTGCCACCATATTTGTGCAGCTAAAACCATGGGAGCAACGTAAAGGCGAGCAGCATACTATATTCCCGCTGGTAGCCATGTTACAAAAACGCTTGTCGCGGTTTAAAGAGGCCAGTGTGGTTGTAATTCCACCGCCGGCGATACCTGGTTTGGGTAATACCGCGGGTTTCTCCTTTATATTAGAAGAAAAGCAGGCAGGAGGGGATATCAAGTACTTTGAATCGGTGATGCGTAATTTTATTGCCGAATTAGGTAAACGTAAGGAGATATCCAAAGCGTTCTCTTTCTTCACCGCCCGTACACCAGCCTATCAGTTAACCATCGACAGGGAAAAGACCAAAAGATTGGGTGTGCAACTGTCTGACGTAAATGCGGCCCTGCAAACCTATATGGGTAGTTCATATATTAACGATTTGACCTTGTATGGCCGTACCTTCCGCGTGCTGGCACAGGCCGATACCAACTACCGAACAAACATCCAGAATATAGGGCAGTATTTTGTGCGAAACCAGGCGGGCACCATGGTGCCTTTAAGTACGCTTACTACTTATAAGGTAATCGAAAACGCGCCGTTAATATCGCATTACAACCTTTTCCGTTCGGCTGAGATAGATGGTAACTCCGCACCGGGGTACAGTAGCGGCGACGCATTGAACGCGCTGGAAGAGGTTGCTGCCAAAACCCTGCCGCAAGGTTATGGCTACGAGTTTTCGGGCTTGAGCCGTGAAGAAAAATTATCAGGATCAAAAACCGTGTACATCTTTATGTTGTCGATTGGTTTCGTATTCCTGTTCCTGGCAGCTTTGTATGAGAGCTGGTCGGTACCATTCTCTGTACTGCTTGCAGTACCGCTCGGCGCTTTTGGGGCGATCCTGTTTTTATCATTCCACTCCAAGTTGGATAATAACGTATACGCGCAGATAGGTTTGATAACACTGATTGGTTTGGCGGCCAAAAACGCCATCCTGATTGTAGAGTTTGCCAAAGAACGTGTGGATAGCGGCATGGAGCTGGAGAAAGCTACCCTGGAAGCTGTACGACTAAGGTTGAGACCAATCATCATGACCTCGTTGGCATTTATATTAGGCGTAGCGCCTTTACTATTTGCAACAGGTGCAGGCGCGGTAGCCCGTCAAACTATCGGTTGGACGGTATTCGGCGGTATGCTTGCGGCCACTTCTTTGGCCATATTCATTGTGCCGGTATTATTCTTTATCATTACCAAATTTGCCTATGGTAAAGAAAAATTGGCCGAGCTGGAGAAAAACTATGACCCGCATAAAGGGCATGAACCCGAAGTTTAAAGTATCTTCGGATATAAAACAAAAAAGGAGAGGCATTGCCCCTCCTTTTTTGTTTTAAGATAAATTGGATGGCATGCTGATCGCTGTCGAAGCATTGTGGGTAGGGGCTCCGCGCGCGAGTCTTCGACAAGCTACCCACAGGACGTCTCTCCATCATGTCATCGCTGCGAGGAGGAACGACGAAGACAACCGACCGAAGGGAGCTCATTAATACCGTTAAAAACAGACACAACATTAATAATCTCGTAGCTATTCTTATCGATAAGAACGCGAGGAGATAGCTTCATGCCTCGCAATTGAGATATTTTTATAAAATTGAATCGAGACTTAATTAAGCACGTCAATTCATCCTTACAGGCCCCGAATTTTAATGCTCGGAGAGATAGTCCTTTTTTGACGATGATTAATCAAAGAAGAACAAAAATTCAGCGTTTACCTACACTTAAATATCCGGATAGCTATCACTGTTTCATGTTTTTTTAATCTGAAATTAAGATTTGTAACTAAGGGTATTGATTTTGAGTTTATGATCAAAATGAACTGATAGTCAGTTATTAATGATGGTTAAAGTCTGTTAGCTATCGTGAAGTAAGAATGAAGAGCCGGGTATTGGCACATAAAATTCGTGATAGTGGCAAAGTATTTGTTAAGATGGTGTTAATACAATAAAAACATTGTAGAGTTAGTACTAAAAAAGCACAATTATGAAAACAATGACAAAAATTATAGCCGGAGCGTTTACCGCCTTAGCTATATTTATCGGAACAAATGTAAAAGCTCAAACAGTACCAAAAGACGCGCTGCGTTTTGGTGTAGGTGTTGAAGGTCTGTTGCCAACAGGTAACCTGCACGACATCTCTAACGTAGGTATTGGTGGTACAGCGCGTTTACAATACGGAATAGCCAATAACCTGGCATTAACCCTTACATCAGGTTATTACAATTTCTTTGGTAAAAAGATCGGGGACGGTACAGATGTAAAATATCCATCATTGGGTATGGTACCAGTTAAAGCGGGCATCAAAGCCTTCTTTACCAATAATTTATATTTTGGTGCAGAAGTTGGTGCTGGTTTTGAAACCAAAGATTTTTATGCAAACGCCGATGGTTCTAAGAATACCAAGCTTATTTTGGCTCCAGGTATAGGCTATGCATCTAAATCATGGGATGTAGGTGTTCGTTACGAAAACTATTCGGGCCAAAGCAATAACTATGGTACTGTTGGTTTACGTATAGCTTACGGATTTGGCTTGTAATTTTACAAGACCATAAAAGAAAAGCCCCTCAGCATATGCTGAGGGGCTTTTCTTTTATGTCTGAATCAGGATTTACAGAATTTTAAAATTTACAGAATGCTCAATGTCATTTTGTTAATTCTGTAAATTCTGGGAATTCTGATTCAGACTAATTTACCCAGCGCTTCTTTGATTCTACGCACAGCTTCTATCAGTTTATCTTCGGCAGCAGCGTAAGAGATGCGGATAGATGACGGATCGCCAAAAGAATCGCCACCTACGGTTGCTACATGGCCTTCTTCCAGCAGGTAAATGCTCAGATCGTCGGCATCTTTAATGGTACGGCCATTATAGCTTTTGCCAAAGAAAGAAGTAACGTTAGGGAAGAAGTAAAATGCGCCATCGGGCAGGTTAACCTTAACACCTTCTATCTCACTCAATAATTTATAAACAATGTCGCGGCGTTTTTTGAAAGCGGCACGCATTTCCAGCACACTTTCCAGTCCACCTTCATAGGCGGCAACACCTGCACGTTGTGTAATAGAGCAGGTTCCAGAAGTGATCTGTCCCTGCATCTTGTCGCAGGCAGCTGCGATTTCAGAATTCGAGGCGGTGTAACCAATTCTCCAGCCGGTCATGGCAAAAGCCTTTGACCAGCCGTTGATGATCACTACACGGTCTTTTATATAATCAAACTGCGCAATCGACTCATGTTTATCCACAAAGTTGATGTGCTCATAGATCTCATCGCTCAGGATATATACATGCGGATGTTTTTCAAATACCTTGGCTAATCCTTCCAGCTCATCTTTGCTGTAAACGCTACCGGTAGGGTTACAAGGAGAGGAGAACATAAACAGCTTGGTTTTTGGCGTAATAGCCGCCTCCAACTGTTCAGGGGTTATTTTAAAGTTTTGCTCAACAGTAGTATTAATGAATACGCTTTTACCTTCGGCCAGCTTAACCACTTCTGAGTAAGATACCCAGTAAGGTGTAGGGATGATCACCTCTTCGCCGGGGTTTACCAAACACAATACTGCGTTGGCAATAGCCTGTTTAGCACCGGTTGATACTACAATCTGACTGAAATCATAATCAAGGTTGTTCTCCTTCTTCAGCTTGGCAACCACAGCCTTGCGCAGGTCGGGATAACCAGACACGGGGGTGTAGTAGGTAAAGTTTTTATCCATGGCCTGCTTTGCTGCCTCCTTGATGTGTTCAGGGGTATGAAAGTCAGGTTCGCCAAAGCTAAGGCTGATCACGTCGACACCTTTAGCGGCAAGTTCGCGGCCTAATTTGGCCATCTTAATTGTTGCAGATTCGGACAAGTTATTGATCCGGGTACTTAATGCGCTCATATAAATTATGTTATCGCGGCAAATATAGAAAATAAGTTTACTGCTACTTACGCTTGTTATTTATAAATTTGTCGCCTAATAAAGATTACCTTGAAAGAACAAAAAAGGATCATATTAATTTCGCTGATTACGGGCATTGTGCTGATGCTGGCGAAGTTTGGAGCATACTTTTTAACAGCATCCAATTTTGTACTCACCGATGCCGCCGAAAGCATTGTAAACGTAATTGCCAGTGCTTTTGCCTTCTTCAGCATTTATCTTTCATCACAACCACGGGATGAGAACCATCCCTACGGGCATGGTAAAGTAGAGTTCTTTTCTGTTTTTATTGAAGGTTCGCTTATTGGTATAGCCGGTGTTATCATTATCGTTAAATCGGTTTACAGTTTACTATATCCTAATGAGATCCATGACCTGCTTACAGGTGCCGCTATTATTGGCGCTACAGGACTGGTCAATGGTGCTTTAGGGTATTACATGATCCAAAAAGGTAAGACATTGCGCTCCATCACCCTGGATGCCGACGGCCGCCACCTAATTGCCGATATGGTAACCAGCATTGGCCTGGTAGCCGGTTTATTGCTCATCAGATTTACCGGGATATTATGGCTCGATAGTGGTTTATCTATCCTGGTGGCCCTATATATTATATATAGCAGTTATAAGCTCATCCGTAAATCGGTAGCGGGTTTAATGGATGAAGCCGATTTTCAGGTGGTAACAGATATTATTAATGTACTGAGTGAAAAACGCCGTGAATCCTGGATTGATGTACATAACCTGCGTGCGCAGAAATATGGTAACGAATTGCACATTGATTGCCACATGACGCTGCCCAATTACTTCGATCTGAACAAGGCCCATGCCGAGGTTTCACTGGTTGATAAACTGATCAATAAAGAAGTGGGTATTAAAACGGAATTATTTATCCACTCGGATCCTTGCGTACCCGATTGCTGCCACTACTGCAGCATGCCCAATTGCCCCATACGCTCAGAACCTCAAACTGAAACCATTGCCTGGACGATGGATAAAGTAGTACGCAATAAAAAGCACTTTGAATAATGAAAGAGGAATATTTTAACGTACGGGTATACGGTCTGCTGATCAACGAGAACAATGAAGTACTCATCAGTGATGAACAGGAATACGGACACCGCTTTATCAAATTCCCGGGTGGCGGGTTGGAGATAGGCGAGGGGCTGATTGATGGGCTGAAACGTGAATTTGTAGAAGAGTGCGAGGTAGAAGTAGAGGTCACCGGTCATTTTTATACTACAGATTTCTTTGTGCGGTCGGCATTTAACAATTCGCAGATCATCAGCGTATATTATAAAGTGAAAAATATTACCCCCATGAATTTCGCCATTAAAACCATCGCTTATGATTTTGATGGCAAGGGCGATGTGCTGCAAGCCTTCCGATGGGTGAAAATATCCGAATTGACAACTGACGATGTTACCTTCCCAACGGATAAACGTGTGGTAGAACTATTAAGAGCAGAACTATGAATTTAACCGAACGCGACCTTAAAGTAATATGGCACCCTTATACCCAAATGAAAACCGCTGCACCACCCATAGGCATTGTACGCGGAGAGGGAGCAGGCTTGTTTGATGAACAAGGAAAAAAATATATCGACGCGGTATCTTCCTGGTGGGTAAACATCCACGGGCATGCGCACCCATACATCGCTAAAAAAGTATCTGAGCAGTTACACAAGCTGGAGCATGTGATATTCGCAGGCTTTACCCACGAAGGCGCCGTTGAACTGGCAGAGCGCTTGTTGGCCATTTTACCCAATAACCAGCAGAAAGCATTTTACTCAGACAACGGATCAACCGCTATTGAGGTGGCCATCAAAATGTGCCTGCAATACTGGCTCAATAAGGGTGATCAGCGTACCAAAATTATGGCGTTTAAAAATGCTTACCACGGTGATACTTTTGGCGCCATGGCTGTAAGCGGCCGCAGCGCGTTCACCGCCGCGTTTGACAGTTTGCTGTTTGAAGTAGAATTTATCGATCTGCCCAATAAAGATAACATAGAAGATCTCAAAGCCCAGATCTCACAGCTCAAATCTGAACTGGCTTGCTTTATATTCGAGCCCTTGGTACAAGGATCGGCCGGAATGATCATGTACGAGGCTGAATACCTGAACCAGCTGATGGCCCATTGTAAACAGGAAAACGTGCTGATGATAGATGATGAGGTATTTACCGGTTTTGGTCGCACAGGGAAACGTTTTGCCTGCGATCATGTGCAGGTGCAGCCAGATATCATGTGTTTCTCTAAAGGGCTTACAGGCGGTACTATGGCATTGGGCCTAACCACTTGTACGCAGCAGATCTACGATGCTTTTTTATCCGACGATAAATTGAAAACCCTCTTTCATGGGCATTCCTTTACCGCTAATCCTATAGCCATAGCATCGGCCCTGGCCAGTCTGGATCTTTTCCTGGAACCGGCCACAACAGCCAACATACAGCGTATCGAAACATCGCACGCCGCTTTTGCCGCCAAAATAAAACACCATCCTAAAATAAAGGCCATCAGGCAAACCGGTACCATTATAGCGATGGAATGGGAGACCGGCGATAATACCTCCTATTTTAGCTCGCTGCGCGATAAATTGTACCAGTATTTTTTGGCCCAAGGCATTATATTGCGGCCGCTGGGCAATGTTATTTATATTTTACCCCCATATTGCATTACTGATGCCGAACTCGGTTATGTTTACAGCAAAATTGAGCAGGCACTTGAAGAAATATAACTATGCTGAATACACTACTACCACAAATAATTGCTGATAACGAATTGCACTCCCGCTGGCTGAACACGCTATCGCTGATGGAAAATACCGGCGCGCGTAAAATATCAGCCAGCGAAGATCCGCATACCGTTACCTATATCATACTCAAACACGCAGCCGAAGAGCATCGCCATGCGTTTTACCTCAAAAAACAACTGGAAAAAACAGGTGTGGAACTGCCAACCTATGCTGCCGAATATCTGCTGGCACCTGGTTCAAGCAAATACTACCTGAACCAGCTGGATGTTGACGTATGCCGTTACCTGAAAAAAGAATTAGACTTAAGCGGAGGCGAACTGCGCTTTGCGGCCTACCTGCTGGTTACCTATGCGATTGAGGTTCGTGCCGATGAACTGTATCCTATTTATCAGGACGCGCTTGACGAAGCCGGCAGCAAGGTAAACGTAAAGTCCATCATCCTGGAAGAAGAAGGTCACCTGGAAGAAATGCTGAACCAACTGCACAAATTCTCGCCCGATTGGGAACGCCACGCCAACAAGGCCGTGGAGTTTGAAACCAAACTGTTTAACCAGTGGGTGGAGCAACTGGGAAAATCGTTGGGTTAAGTCAAAAGTTAAAATTCAAAAATCAAAAACACCCACCCTGTCATCCTGAACGGAGTGAAGGATCTATTATTGAACTATTCATATCGCAGAATAGATTCTTCGCTACGCTCAGAATGACAAGGGGTTTTTAATCAGCGAAATCACCGAAATCAAATCAATCAGCGGTCAATAACTCATATACTCCGTATACACCACCTGCAAAAAGGCTTTGCCCTGCTGGAGGGCTTTATCGGTAGTAGCCTCACTGGCGTTTTTATTGTCTTTATAAACTATCCGGCGACCAGAATTATCATAAGAGATGCTTTGTTGCGGTGTCATAAAGCCAAAGCCGTTATCCCAGGTAAAAAAGGCAAAATCCTTACTGCCCGGATCGAGCAGATCTTTCGACCAGGTAAACTGCTTGTGCGCTATACCCAGTTGGCTTAGCAGCGTAGCCGCGATATCCGTTTGTCCGCCTAATTTATTGATCTTGGTGCCACGATATTGCGGTTTAATTACATCGCCAAAAAACAACAGCGGGATGTGGTATTTAACCGGGTCATAAGCTTCGGCAACGTTGCGGGGGAGGCGGTGCCCATGATCGGCTACCAAAATAAACAAGGTGTTTTTATACCAGGCTTGTTTTTTTGCCTGTTCAAAATACACGTTCAGGCAGGAGTCGGTAAAGTAAGCCGTACTTCTGAATTGATTGCTGGCATCGCCATCCTCATCAGCCGGGAAGTGAGGTTTTACCGGCAATACAAAAGGCTCATGATTAGTGGATGTTTGCAGGTACGAAAAGAAGGGCTGTTTTTGCTGCTGCGCGAATTGTAAATGTTTACTGAGCAATACATCATCATAAACGCCCCACTTGGTTTGTACCTGTGCGGGTGCAAAAGCACTCTCGTCCGTGATCTGCTCAACCTGGTGGCTTTTCATGAACGTATTAAAACTCATGTAACTGCTTTTGCCTCCGTAAAAATAGGAGGTATGATAGCCCGCGTTTTTAAACACTACGGATAGCGCAGGCAACTTTCGCTGCTTCAACGTATCGGCAATAATGGTACGGATAGCCTGCGACGGGAAACCGCTCATAATGGATATAATACCTTTATCCGTACGATCGGCAGAAGAGTAAATATTATTGAACAAGACCCCCTGCTGAATGAATTTCTCAAAGTTGGGCGCAACTCCCTTATCGCCGCCTAAGGATTCGATGATACTTGCCGTATAACTTTCCAGCTGAATAATAACCACATTGGGCCTATCAGTTGTGAGGATTTTTAACGATGAGTCGGATTTAGCCGTATAGGAATCACGCACCAGCTTTTCAGCATCCGCGGGCTCCATAAAAGTGTAGGGGTTGTAAGGCTTACGGAAATTTTCAAAAATGTTATTGAACAGGTTCCACTCGGTATTTAGTGCCGATTGGTTCAGGATCTCCTTATCAGAAAAATAAGCCGCGTTTTGGTTGATGGGCTCTGTTTGCAAGCCGCCCCGCATAAACAGGAAATTTACAAACACCAGTAAACAGATCAACGCTATTTTAAGCCCCGGTTTAGTAACGGGCTTCCTGAATTTATAATCAATAACAAACCTGGATAATAAAGCACCGGAGCTCAGTAATAGTATACCTATGAAGATACATTTGCCCACCGGCGATGAACCCGACGATGCCAGTGCTTCCGAAGGTGCATGATAAAACGAACTGAATACCCGGAAGGTAACCTTGGTGCCCCATTCTCTGAAAATATTAAAATTGAGTATGGTATTTAAGGAGATGCAGAACAGGATGAGCCCCACATAAATTTTAAGCCAGATGGGTTTGGTATGCCAGGAAGGAATGCACCAGTTAACAATAAAAACCAGCAAAGGGATGGTACAGATATAGGCCGTAGCCGAAGCATCCAACCGGAAGCCGTAAAAAAATGTCTGAAGGATTTCGCCGAAACCGGCGCCGCGAATTTTATAAAAAAAGTATAATTCAAACGTAAGCCGCGTAATTACAAAGAACAGCAGCCAGAATATAAAAAATCTGATTATACTAAAAAGGTTTCTTAACATAAAGGGGTACAAAAGTAATACTTTAACCCGCAATGTTAAGAAACCTTTAATGAATTGTTAGTGAAGGATAACGGGTATCAAGTAATTAGTATCAAGTATCAAGACCTCTAAATGGCGATACTTCTAATCAAATTAGCAAAAAGTCTTGATACTTGATACTGGCTGCTTGATACTAATCTGATTATCTTCCTCCGCTCATCGCTTTCAGGTCATCCAGTGATATTTTTTCAAAATCAGCAGGGATACCGAAGGTGCCGGCAGGTGCTTTTTCGTCAACAATGCTTTTAACGGTAACGTCGGTGCTTTGGCCCTGGCTAAATGAAGTGTATTGTACCGGGAAACCACCTATTTCTCTGTAGTATTTTGCAATACCGGTTAATGGAACCTCTACATCATTAGTGATCCAGATATCATAGGTCTTTTTAGTTTTTGAATCGGTAGCTACTACTTTTTTACAGTTAAAGCCCGAGATCTGCTTGGTTTCGGTGCTTGGCGCAAAAGTAAAGGTTGGCATGTCAGCCATAGCCTGATCTACCTCATCCGGCGTAGCGATAGCTGCTTTTTTTATGCTGGCAACAGGTACATCAACCAATATGGCCATTGATTTACCGGCAGCATCAGTTAATATTTTTATGGTAGCTGGTCCTGCAGTAAACGTAAATGCGTTGGAGTCGGCACGGAAATATCCTTTGGCATTAACTTCCTGGCCTCTCATATTGGTAGTGAAGTTTACGGTGCCTTGTGTGTATTTTTTTTGTGCACTGGCGGTCATAGCTGTTGCGGTAAGAGCCAGGCCCAGGGCAACATTAAAAAATTTAATATTCATAGTGTTAGTTTGATTTATACCAATTTACTTGTTTTCGATTAAAAGACAAATTTATTAGTGTTTAGTTTAATTTCTCAGTTAGATACAGCGATCAATGAAATGTTACGCTTTAATATGCTATAATTTATATGCTTTTCCCTGGCTTGCTGTTCAAGCTGGTCAATCAACTTGCCGCTGTTGCTCCCGTCAATTACAAGTGTTTGATAATCATAATTCTTGTTGATCTGGGTCAGATCGGCATATGGGTTGCCGGTAATATATAAATAATCGGTTTTTAATTTTTGGGGTAATTGCCAATGGAGCGTTTGCTTGTCAAACAGCATAATTTTTTGATGGTTGAACTGGATAAGACCACCTTGCTTTTTCAGATAATTTTTGCTGATACCCTGATCAAGATTATACACATCGGCCTTACTTATTTTGCAGCTATCCAGGTAAGGCTGTATGGTATATTTATAGTTTTTATCAGTATCGGTAAGGTTAGTGAGCACAACGGCCTTATTGCCGTTTTTAAACACTATGCCCGTGTTTTTGCGGAGGTTCAGAAAAGCGACGGAGCTGCTGTTATCGGCACGGTATCTTTTAACGCTGATGCTTACACAAAGCAAAAACAGGCAACCCATGCTGAATTTGAGTAGCCACGGCTTTTTATCATACAAAAAATAAAACAGGCCGATGATGAAAGCATAACAGAGCAAATATTCGGCAGTGCTGAACCATATTTTATTAATGCTGGCAAAAGGGGCGTGCTCAATAATGCCCAGGGCTTTATTCATCAGCAGGATCGATTGCTCCAATACCCAGGCCAATGCAGTCGACAGCCAGGGCTCCCAGGCCAGCAGCAGATAGGCTATACCACTATACATAATAACCATGGTAGGGATAATGATGAGCAGGTTGCTGAACAAAAAATAAACCGGGAACTGGTGAAAATAATAAGCGCTTAACGGAAAGGTGATCACCTGCGCCGCTACAGATACCGAACAAAGCGCCCAAAGCTTATCGATCCATTTGTTTTTGAATTGGAACCATTGATATACCATAGGCTGCAACACAATTAAACCGGCTACCGATAAATATGAAAGCTGAAAGCCTACATCGGTTATAAAAAACGGATTGTACAATAATAACAGCAGGGCCGATATAGCCAGGATGTTGAGCATATTGATATGCCTTACAAACGTATTGCCGATAATAACCATACCGATCATGACCGCGGCCCGGCAAACCGCCGGCGAAAAGCCTGTTAGCATAGCATAATAGCTTATCAGCAGTATCATTACCATCATTTTTAAATGCCTGCCGTATTTATAGCGGTTTAAAAAGCCCAGCATCCATTGCATTAAAAGATAAATGATGGCCACATGTGCGCCCGATACCGATAGTACATGGATGGTGCCTGTTTTGGAGTAAGCCTGCAAAACATCATTGCTCAGATCGGTTTTGTAACCCAGTATCAGGGTAGATGCTACTGCTATGGCATCTGGATCATGCATTTTTTGCTTAAATAACACCACCATTTGCTGCCGCAACTTTAAGGCATAGGCAATAAAGGGATTGCCCGTATCGTGCTTTAACAATTTGTATTGCCCCGGGAATAAAAATTCCTGATAGTAAATATTCTGGTGGGCCAGGTATTTTTTATAGTTAAACTCGGCAGGGTTAAAAGGGGGATCGACGGGGGTATAGCTGGCTGGGATCAGCAGTTCATCGCCGTATTGCAGGGATATAGCATCGCTGTCTTTCAGGGTGAGGAGCAGGGTGCCATTGGCCTCAGCGGTTTGCCGTTGATTGATACTTTGCCGAACGGTAGCCGAAAACCTTACCAGGCCATTTTTAAACTGGGGCTCGTTATTGATGCTTACCGCCAGGAATTGCGACTGTATTTTCGAAAAATGCCGGCGGTTATTCAGCTCGTTATAACTGATCACGCTGATCCAGCCAGCCGAAAATAAGATCATAGCCATCAGCAAACCACCAATCCACCGTGCTTTATAAATAGCCCAGCGCCGATAGTTTAAATTCAGCACAATGAATGCTGCAGCTACACCAACAATAGCGATAGCCAGGGCCGGCAGATAAACAGCCGACATAAACTGCATCCCCAAAGCCAATCCCAGCAAAAAAGGCACAAGCAATAGAACAACCGGGATTTCGCCTTTATGATTCGCGAGCATAGATAAAGATATGATTTAGTATCAAGTAGCTAGTATCAAGTATCAAGATTTTTGAAGGTGCGTTATGATTCAGTATCGATGACTTAATATCGTGATTTTAGAAGACAGTGTTAAAAACAATCCAGTCTTGATACTAGCTACTTGATACTGATCTTCCCTACAGTTCGTCCCTAACTTCGAGCAGAAATTTTTTGATGTTTTCGAGCGAGTCGATCACGCGTTGGTTTTCTTTGGTGTCGCTCATGTTATGCTTCAAATGCTCTTTAGCACCATTGAGGGTATAGCCTTTATCGCGGATGAGGTGAAAGATGATCTTGAAGTTTTCGATATCCTCGGGGGTAAAATAGCGGTTGCCCTTTTTGTTCTTTTTGGGCTGCAGTATATCGAATTCCTTTTCATAAAAACGTATAAGCGATTGATTCACATCAAACATGGCCGATACCTCGCCCATGGTGTAATACATCTTGCTTATTTCGCGGTCTTTATAAGGCATATGCAAAGATAAATTTTATTTTGAATTTATGATTTCGTAAAAATATAAGTGCAGGGAAAAGCCTAAGCCGGTGGTTGCGTATTATCCGTAGGTAAAGCACTTGCGGGAAATACGTAAAATAGCAATGGAGGCAAAATTCTATATACTAATTATCAGTAATTTATTATGTTTGGCAACACATTTTAAATCTTATCTATTATGTTAAACAAAACAATTTTAGCCGCAGCACTAGTTCTCACGCTTGCATCTTGCGGCGATTCCTCTAAAAAAGAAAACGAAGAAAAATCTGGCCTTGGTAAATTAGTAGAAGGCGCCAGCAACCTGGATAAATTTGCCAAATCGGGCGAAAAACTGAAAGACCAAACCGAGAAACTTAAAAAACTTACACCGGCAACTACCGAGGAACTGAAAGCAGTAGTGCCTGAAACTATAGGCGATTTCAAAAGAAAAAGCTACAGCGCAGGCGGCACCGTAGCCGATATTGTTGCTGCCGACGCGGAATACTCAAAAGAAGATAATAAGACGATCCATGTAAGTATTTTAGATGGTGCCGGCGAATCGGGCAGCGCCGTGGTTAGTTTACTGGCCATGGGCTTGAGTATGCAAACCGAATCAGAATCAAATGGTACGGTATCCAAAAACATTGATGTGGATGGCGTACGTTATTCTACAGAAGATACCAAAAGCGCTTCCGGCGTAAGCTCTTCCCTTAAGTTTATATACAAGGAGCGCTATGCCGTTACTTTGCAAGGCGAAGGCTATAGCCTTTCAGAGCTACAGGATTTTTTAAAGAAACTGGATCTGAGCTCACTGAAATAAACCGAAACATTGGGATAGATTTCTGCCCAATATTGCGTATATTTGTACATAACAAAACAGCCCGGTTTTCCTGATAAAAAGGAAAGCCGGGCTGTTTTGTTAAGGAGAAAAACAGAACAAAAAACGATTGTTTTGTATGTAGTTATTTGAATATCAATAATGTAATACTTTTTAAAGTTTTAAAAACGCCACAAAACAGTGTTCAGAATTGTTAAAAAGTGTTAAAATGAGGTTTTTTCGAATATTTTAATCAGTTTTTACCCCGTTTTTGAGCAAAAAAGTGTTAAAATTTAAGCTTTAAAAAGTTTTTTGGAAGCGTTTGAGCTTGCAAGTACTCCCTAATTAATCCCGATCTTTTTACTTTCGGACTTCCGGGCTTTCTGACTTCCGGACTAATAATTACATTTGCAAACTATGACAGCTACCGAAATACGACAGGCTTTTCTTGATTTTTTTGTTTCCAAAGGGCACATCATTGTTCCCTCTGCACCCATCGTCATAAAAAACGACCCCACCCTCATGTTCACCAACGCGGGGATGAACCAGTTTAAAGATATATTTTTAGGCGAAGCACCCGCTAAAGCACCCCGGGCGGCTGATACACAGCGCTGTTTGCGCGTAAGTGGCAAACATAACGACCTGGAAGAGGTGGGTATCGATACCTATCACCATACTATGTTTGAGATGCTGGGCAACTGGAGCTTTGGCGACTATTTTAAAAAAGAAGCTATTGCCTGGGGCTGGGAGCTGCTTACTCAAGTTTATAAACTGCCTAAGGACCGCCTGTACATCACCTATTTTGAAGGTGACGATAAGGAAGGCCTGGAAAAAGATACCGAGAGCCACGAGCTATGGAAAGCCCTGGTTGCAGAAGATCATATCCTGCGTGGTAATAAAAAAGATAATTTCTGGGAAATGGGCGAAACCGGCCCATGTGGCCCATGTTCAGAGATCCATTATGATAGTCGCCCGGATAGCGAGCGTGCGCTGGTTGATGGTGCCACCTTGGTTAATGCAGATCATGACCAGGTAATTGAAATCTGGAATATTGTATTCATGCAGTTTAACCGCTTAAAAGGTGGTGCCCTGCAGCCGTTACCGGCCAAACACGTGGATACCGGTATGGGCTTTGAGCGTTTGGTGCGTGTACTGCAAGGCAAAACATCCAACTATGATAGTGATGTTTTCCAGCCGATGATCCAGTTCATCGCCGAAAAAAGTGGTAAACCGTACAACAGTAAAGCCAAACCCGGCGATGCCGACTGGAACGAAGCCGTAGCCATGCGCGTACTGGCCGATCATATCCGTGCCATCAGCTTTGCCATTGCCGATGGACAGCTGCCATCCAACAATAAAGCAGGTTATGTGATTCGCAGGATATTACGCCGTGCGGTTAGATATTCATATCAGTACTTAGGTTTCAAAGAACCATTCCTGAATCAACTGGTTCCTTTGTTGGCTGATCAGTTTAAGGGGGTATTTGATAATTTATATAGTCAGAAAGATTTTGTGCAGAAGGTAGTTTTGGAGGAGGAAGTATCTTTCTTGAGGACACTTCAACAAGGAATCACATATTTTGAAAATAACATTGTTGGGGATTTAGTTTGGGGGGATTTAAACAAAACCGGTAAGATTCCGGGAGAAAGTGCATTTCTACTTTCTGATACTTACGGGTTCCCTATAGACTTAACCGAATTGATGGCTCGCGAGAAAGGCTTAACAGTTGATATGGAAGGCTTTGAAAAAGCCCTCCAAGAACAAAAGTCCCGCTCCCGTGCTGCAACCGCTATTGATACCGGCGATTGGGTAGTGTTAAAAGATAATGACAGCGTGGAATTTACCGGTTACGACGAAACCGAAACCGTTGCCCACGTAGTAAAATACCGTAAGGTAACCGCTAAAGGCAAAGAGCAATATCAGATTGTACTGGATAAAACACCTTTTTATGCCGAGAGCGGTGGCCAGGTAGGCGATAGAGGTGAACTGGTTTTCCCTGATGGTGAGATTATCATGGTAACCGATACCAAAAAGGAGAATGGCCTGATTGTGCATTTTGTGGATAAACTGCCCGAGGATATTGACGATGCCTTAACCGCTATTGTTGATCCTGCCCTGCGCAGCCAAACCAACAGCAATCACTCGGCTACGCACCTGCTGCATGCCGCTATGAAACAGGTTTTGGGCAGTCATGTAAATCAGAAAGGCTCATTGGTGAATGCCGATTATCTGCGGTTCGACTTTTCGCACTTCGCCAAGGTAACCGATGAGGAACTGGCGCAGATTGAAGCCATCGTAAACCAAAAGGTACGCGAAAATATCCCCTTGAAAGAAGAACGCAGCGTATTATATGCCGAAGCCATCACCAGCGGCGTAACCGCCCTGTTTGGTGAAAAATATGGCGAATATGTGCGGGTGATCACTTTCGACGATACATTTAGTAAGGAGCTTTGCGGTGGTACTCATGTAAAAGCTACCGGCCAGATTGGTTTCTTTAAAATTGTAGCCGAAAGCGCTGTAGCTGCAGGTGTTCGCCGTATTGAGGCTATTACCGGTGTGGCTGCTGAGGTATATATCACCAACCAAAACCAGCTGATAGATCAATTAAAGGAGTTGCTCAAAAATCCAAAGGACCTGGCTAAAAGTGTAGAGAGCTTGTTGGACGAGAACGCCAAACTGAAAAAGGAGATCGAGAAATCGATCCTGGAGAAATCATCAGGTTTAAAAAATGAACTGGCACAAAAGGTAGAAGCGATTAACGGTATCAATTTCATCGCCCAAAAAGTAGCCCTGCCCAATACCGAAGCGGTTAAAAATCTAGCTTACCAGTTAAAAGATATTGTAACGGATTTGTTTCTGGTACTGGCTGCTGATTTTGACGGCAAACCAAGTCTCACCGTCATGATCGCAGAAAACCTGGTTAAAGAAAAAGGGTTGAACGCCGGCAATATTGTTCGGGAATTGGCCAAAGAGATTAAAGGCGGTGGTGGCGGTCAGCCATTCTTTGCAACTGCTGGTGGTAGCGATGCAAGCGGATTGGATGTAGCTTTGGTAAAGGCTAAAAGTTTTATTGGATAAATATCTAAGAATAAAATAATAAAGATGCAGTCGCTCGGCTCCTGCCGAGTGACTGTTATCACCAGGCCTCCGGCCTACGAAACAAAGCGGCGGGACGCCGGGAAATAGTCGTCACTCGGCAGGGGCTGAGCGACCGCGGGGGTTCTTAGCTGAAAATTGTCCATAACAAAAAAAGACCGCGTAATAGACGGTCTTTTAATTGTTAATATATATTGGGGATATAAATGCTTATTTGTATTGATAGACGGCTTAATATTTAAAAGGTTTAAAGCCCAATCGAATTTTTTTACAGATCGCCGGTAACAAAAAGATTTTCAGCGCTTCCATTTTTTTTAAGCAGGGCAAAGTGTGATCTTATGGCATCCAACAATGGGTACGAACGGTAATTTAGCCGGTACTTCTGCGCATACCGCCTGATGATAGGGGTGATGTATGGATAGTAAGTATGCGCCACCGCAGGGAATAAATGATGAGCCACGTGGTGGTTAAATCCACCAAACAGGAAATTGGCAAACCGGTTTTGGGTGCTGAAATCCTTGGTTTTGCTGATCTGGTACATGGCCCAGGTGGTATTGATCACCCCATTTTCGGGTGGCATCGGGAACTCAGCATCCTCATCGGCATGGGTAGAGAGCAGTGCCGTTACTCCAAAAGCGCTGGCAATAAAGTGCATCACTAAAAAGGCCGTGATGATGTTAACGATAGGGTGCTCGAGTAACAGGGCAGGTATGCCGATCATCATGAACAGATAAAAGAATTTTGCGGCAAACAGTTTGACGTATTCTATTTTAGGTATTATGATCACCCGTTTCACATAATTATCTTTCAATCCGAAGAAGTCCTTAAAATCGCGTATCAGCAACCAGTTAAGAGTATAAAAGAAATACAAAAACCACATATAAATATGCTGGTACCGGTGAAACTGGAGCCATCTGCTACCCGGGAAAATGCGTACAATATCGCTTTGTTTTACGTCAATATCCCATTGTTGCATATTTGGATAGGGGTGGTGCAGCAACAGATGCCGTTTTTTCCAGATAAAGCTGTTGCTGCCAAAAAGCTCCAGTATACAGCTCAATCTTTCATTGCTGGCCCGGGTCCTGAAAACCGCGCCATGTACGGCATCATGAAAGGCATTAAAAAACACCAGGATCATGGTGAGGCCGGTTAAAATGTAAAACAGAAAAAGCAGTTGGGTGTTATTGCCCCACACCAATATACTGGTGTAAAAAGCAAAGTAAAGGGTTATTAAAAAGATGGATTTATAAACTATACGGCGCTGGATGTTTTTGTTAATGAGTACACGGGCTTGAACTTCTTTATGCAGTTCCTTGAAAAAATCATCGTCGCCTGCTTTTTTAAATACAAGTTTGGTCAATTTCTCAGTTTCCATATAAAAACGTTTTATATTTTGCTTAGCACGTAGCCAGGTCTGGCTATGATTTTTAACAAACCGGTAATTGGCTTGGTTTATGTTTTTTATTTTTTAAACTTTTTAATGACAATAATTGGCTCATCGTCAATGTCGTTTGCAATCCGGAGGGGCTTAAAAATTCAGATAGTTAAAAAAAGTTTGGGGACACCATCTTTAAACTATACAAAATCAATAGTTTTACTAAATAATACAGTGGCAATGGCGTAGCTAATATATATCACGTACATTGTTTAAAAGTTAAATGATGTTTTATACTGTATTAACTTTTATATATTTGACCTTACATCAGTAAAATTTATAGCTGAATTTTTATTTTATGACAGTTCTTGCAAACGGGATAAGTGAAAAGTACGAGTTGGTTGTAGGCCTCGAGGTACATGCCCAATTATCCACTTTAAGTAAAGCATTCTCGGCCGATTCTGCAGCCTTTGGTGCCGAACCTAACCATCACATCAGTGCCGTATCCTTGGGGCATCCCGGTACGTTGCCGTTCCTGAATAAAAGGGCGGTTGATTATGCCGTAAAAATGGGGCTTGCCTGTAATTGTACTATCAATTTAAATAACAGCTTTGCCCGTAAAAACTACTTTTACGCTGATTTGCCTAAAGGTTACCAGATCACTCAGGATCAGGCTCCGGTTTGTTTGGGTGGATACGTGCCTGTACGCTTAGCCGAGGGCAAACAAAAAGATATAGCCATTCACCATATTCATATGGAAGAGGATGCCGGTAAAAGTATGCATGATCAGCACCACGCCGACTCACTCATCGACCTGAACAGGGCGGGGGTTCCTTTGCTGGAAATTGTAACCCAACCCGACATCCGTAGCGCCGAAGAGGCCGGTCAGTTTTTGACCGAAACCCGCAAGATACTCCGTTACCTGGATATTTGCGATGGCAATATGGAAGAGGGCAGTATGCGTTGTGATGCCAATATTTCGGTAAGGCTCCATGGTGCAACCGAATACGGTAACCGTTGCGAAGTGAAAAACCTCAATTCTATACGTAACGTACAACGCGCCATTGAGCATGAATTTGTTCGCCAGGTAAATATCATTGAACAAGGCGGCCATATTGATCAGAATACCTTGAATTTTAATGCGGATACCGGCGAAACTTCTGTTCTACGCTCCAAAGAGATGGCTAACGATTACCGTTATTTTCCTGAACCCGATCTGCCGCCATTAAAACTCACCAAAGAATACCTGGAAAACATCCGGAGGAGTTTGCCTGCACTACCAAACCAGTTGTATCATAAATATACTGAAGAATTGGGTCTTTCGGCTTACGATGCTTCTGTAATAACAGCCGAGCGTGACCTGGCTTTATATTTCGAAGAATTGATTAAACATACCGATCATTGCAAAGCCGCTGCTAACTGGCTGATGGGGGCTGTAAAATCATACTTGAACGATCATGATGTTGCTATCAGTAACTTTGGCGTTACAGCAAAGCACCTGGCCGGGTTGATCAAACTTGTTGACAGTGGCGTGATAAATAATTCTGTAGCTTCGCACAAATTATTCCCTGCTATGGTCAAAGAGCCAGGTAAAACTCCTGATGATCTGGCTAAGGAACTTAACCTGTTGATCAGCGCGGATACCGATGACGTAAGTCGTTTTATACGCGATGCCATCGCCAAGTATCCGGATAAGGTTAAGGAATACCAGAAAGGAAAAAAGGGCGTTTTAGGCTTGTTCATGGGCGAGATCATGAAAAGCTCCAAAGGCAAGATCGATCCGCAGAAAACAAATCAGCTGTTGATAAAAGAATTAGAATCAAAATAAAATGAAGAACCGCATCATTGCATCAGGTGTATTTTTACTGGCCATTTTCTTATTTTCATGTAAGGATAAATCTTCCTTTACTATTTCGGGAGTTATCAAGAATCCCGCGGCTTTGAAAATGGTATACCTGTTAGAAGCCGATAGCTCGCAGGTAAAAGTCATCGACTCAACCACTTTAAGTGAAAATGGTAAATTTCAGTTCAAGCACCAAACGCTTTATTCCAATTTATATAAACTGCGGGTAAGCGATGCCATATATGACCTGATAGCCAAAAATGGCGATGATATTGATTTTAGTACAGATCTGAAAGATAATACTCACTCTTATATAATTACCGGCTCTGATGATTCTGATAAGATCAAGGAGTTTAACAAGATCAGTAATTTTTACGGCGAAAAAAACAATAAGGTAGTTGCCGAATATCAGGAAAAGTCGCAGGCATTGGGTAAACAATCTGATTCGTTGCTGAAGGTATACATGCCCATATTTCAAAAAAATATGGCCGACTATGGTACCGCGGTGCTCAAATTTGTGAACGACAATAAAAAGTCACTGGCTGGTTTTTACGCTGCTACTTCTCTGGATGTATATAAATATGAACCGCAGTTGGTGGCTTATGCCGATGAGATTAAAGGCAGCTTTCAGGATAATCCGGGGGTACAGCAATTCATCAAACAAATGGAAAAAGCCAAGCCTGTTTCAGTTGGTCATAAAGCACCCGACTTTACAATTGGCGGCATTGATGGTAAACCCATAAAGCTATCTGATTATAAAGGTAAATACGTGATGATTGATTTTTGGGCATCATGGTGTATGCCCTGCCGCCAGGAAAACCCTAATGTGGTAAAGCAGTACAATGCCTTTAAATCAAAAGGATTTAACATTCTGGGTGTATCTTTAGATAAAGAAACACCGGCCTGGAAAAAGGCTATCGATGATGATAAACTGACCTGGGCACACGGCTCGGATCTGAAAGGATTTGAAGGGCCAACAGAAGCGCTGTATCATATTGAGGCTATTCCATCAAATTTTATCATTGATCCACAGGGAAATATAGTTGCAAAGAACATCACAGGCGCCGATCTTGAAGCTTTTTTAAACAAAACATTTAGTAAGCCTCAATAAATCGTTAATATAAGGTAACCTTTAACAATTTGTTAATATTGACTTAACTTTTAGCTTTTGTAAAGCGTATACTTTTATACAAAAAATTTAACGTGCCATGAGCAACTCTTCAAAACAGAAAATACTTATTGTTGATGATGAACCGGACATTTTAGAGCTGATAGAATATAATCTGAAAAAAGAAGGTTATCAGGTGTTTTTGGCCCGCAACGGACAGGAAGCTGTTGCAGAAGCAAAAAAATCTTTACCTGATCTTATTGTGTTGGATATCATGATGCCGAAAATGGATGGCATCGAGGCTTGCCGTATTATGCGTACTATGCCCGAGTTTAAAAATACTTTTATGGTGTTTTTAACTGCCCGTAGCGAGGAATATTCTGAAATTGCTGGTTTTAACGTGGGTGCTGATGATTATATAGCCAAACCAATAAAGCCCCGAGCCTTGGTAAGCCGTATAAACGCCATCCTGCGCCGCAATGCCCCTGCCGAAGATACCCCGGATAACAAACTGGAAATTGGCGACCTGGTTATTGACCGTGAGGCATACCTGGTTTACAAGAATGGTGTTAAGGTGGTATTGGCTAAAAAAGAGTTTGAATTACTTTACCTGTTAGCCTCAAAACCTGGTAAAGTGTATACCCGTGAGGTGATCCTGAAAAATATCTGGGAAGATTCTGTGGTGGTTACTAACCGTACCATAGATGTACACATCCGCAAACTGCGTGAAAAATTAGGCGATGACTGCGTTGCCACAGTAAAAGGTGTAGGCTATAAGTTTGAAGCTTAATACATCGTTTTAATAAAATAAAAAAAGCGACAAGATTATCTTCTTGTCGCTTTTTTTGTAAGGCCACTTTCGCTTTTTAGCCGGTGAATTTGCCGGTAATATCTTTCAATTTGTCGCCTGCTTTGGCTTCTAAATCGTCAACCACGCCTTTTATTTTGTCGCCTGTAAAATCTGAGGCTTTTTCCTTTAGTTCATCAAATTCCTCTTCAACTTTATCCTTGGCGTTTTCCCACAATTCTCCGGCAGATTCTTTGATCTTATCAAAAAAGCCTTTTTCTTCTTCTGGTTCGTTCGGTGTGCTCATGATGTTTTTTTGAATATGAATGATTGATTTTTAGGTATTTTCAAATTAAAGTTAAAATTTATTTTACAATCTATTTAATTATTTATGTTATATATTTTGCTATAAAACATAACAAAAAAAGGCGATGGGATTATTTCCCACCGCCTTAGTTAAAAGCTTTTGCTATGAGCCTTATTTAGCGCTATCAGCTTTTTTCTTAACAGTAGTAGCTGCTTTGGCTGTTTTTGCTGCCACTGCTTTTTTAGCATCAGTAACTTTTGCCTTGGCGGTATCACTTGCTTCCTTTGCTTTTGCCGACACTTTGGCTTTAACATTCGCTACCGTCTTTTTTACGGCAGCTTTCTCATCTTTTACTTTTGCATCGGCTTTAGCTTTTACCTCAGTTGCTGCTGTTTTTACTTTAGTAGCTGCGCTATCTGCTTTTTTGACTACAGCTTTCTTAGCTACAGTTGTTTTTTTAGCAATGGCTGCCTTTTTGTCCGTGGCTTTTTCTTTCAGGGCATCTATTTGGTCTTCGGCTTTATCTTTTAATTCTTCGGCTTTGTCTTTGGTGCTGTCCCAAAATTCTTCAATTGTTTCTTTAACCTTTTCAAAAAATCCTTTTTCGTTGGGTTTTGTTGCGTTATCACTCATGTTGTCTTTTTAAATAGATGATTAAGTAACCACTATAGTTAATGTTTGTTTTACAGTGGATTAACAAATGCTGTTTTATGCTAAACACCCTGAGCCCAGTTTAGATTATAAACCGTATTTTTGTCGGCTATATTTTAAAGTATGAAGTTTCCAAAATTTGCCGACCTGATATTATTTGAGAATGATGATGTGATTGTGGTGAACAAGCCACCTTTTTTGAGTTCGCTTGACGAGCGGGAGGGGGGTGAGATTAATTTATTGCGCTTGGCAAAAGCTTACTCAGATGATGCGCAGATATGTCACCGTTTGGATAAGGAAACTTCAGGAGCGCTTATTATCGCCAAAAATCCCGAAGCTTATCGCTTTGTATCCATGCAGTTTGAAAAGCGCCAGGTAAAAAAAGTTTATCATGCGATTATTGATGGTACCCACACATTTGATAATCTGCTGGTTGATCTGCCTATTTTGAATGTAGGGAAAGGCAACGTGACTATAAGCAGGCAAGATGGCAAAAGGGCTGAAACCTGGTTTCAGTCGTTAAAATACTTTAAGCATTATACTTTGGTAGAATGTCGGCCGGTTACCGGGCGTATGCACCAGATCCGTATACACCTGGCTACACAAAGAGCATCCATTGCCGGTGATGAAATGTACAAAGGCGAGCCGGTTTTTCTGTCGAAAATAAAACGCAAATACCACCTGGGTAAAGATCAGGAAGAACAACCTATCATGAAACGCTTTGCTCTGCATGCCTATGAGGTTACCTTTAAGATAAATCCTGAAACAGAGGTTACCATACATGCTCCGTATCCTAAGGACTTTGAAACACTTTTAAAGCAGCTTGAAAAGTTTGACAGTTAATAAAGGAGCGTTAATTGTTATGAAGTGCGGTTGACTTTATATGAAAATAGCGTTTGCATGATACGAGTACTGCGGTTGGTCTTATTGTTGCTGTTGGGGAGTTATTACTGTCAAAGTTTTGCGCAGGTACACACAGAAAAAGATAGCCTTGTTGATTTTATTCATATAAAAGATGTTATAACCCGTGATCGGAAGATCATGGAGTACATCAAGTACGGGCTTGGGGCATCCCAAACCGAAATTGCGAAAAAGCGGAACATTGTAATTGATTCTCTTTCAAAGTATGATTTTGAGAATAAAAAAGCTTTTCTTTTATTTACTGATGCCATATTCAACGCCAGAGTTTCGAGGTATGACAGGGCCAAAAAATACCTAATTGGAGCTGTTGAAGCTGCTCAGAATACCCCGGATCATTTTTTACCAAGTGCTTTTTATACAAATTTAGCCTTTACACAAACAGATGAGGGTAATCCTATTGAGGCCAGCTACTATTATGAACTGGTTAAACAAGAAGTTCAAAAACTGAACGATCCATCTTTAGAAGTTGCCCTGTATATAAACATTTCTGATTTGTATTGCGCGAACGAGCTTTATATTCAGTCGATATCTTCTTTAGATAAAGCTCAGCATATCATTAATGAAAACAAGCTTGATTATCCCATATTTTATACCATCATCAATTTTAACAAGGCCGAAAACTATTTTCGGTTGGAGAATTACGATTCTTTAAAAGTTTATCACAATCGGTTATACAGTCCGGAAAATCAGCATCGTAAGTTATACTCTTTTCAGAAGCGAACAGGTTATTATCTGTTACTACTGGAGCATCGCTATACTGCAACGATATCAGTTATCAATGTTTTATTAAAAGATACAAAATACGTTAAAACCGATTTTGATTTAATGCAATTGACTACAGCTTATATTAAAAACGGACAGGCAGACCGGGCAAAAAACATTATCGATCAATTGGTAAAAGAGCAAGAAAAACAAAATCATCCGGGAGTAAAATATCGTCTGTACGAAATGTTAGGTCAAATTGCTCAAATAAGGAATAATCCCACACTGGCCGCCCATAATTTTGAACTGGCGCTGGAGCAATCCAAACAAAATTTAGACGAGGTTACCCAGGTGGGCAATGTATCGGCGCAGGTTAGAGTTAAAGATGTACAGGGTTTGTATTATAAAAACCTGCTTGCTTTTAAACGCGAACAGTTATGGTTGTGGTTTATTATAGCATTGGCAGTTTTAACGGTTATTGTTATAGGTATATTTTATAGAGCGAGCAGGCAGAAACGGCACTATGAAAAGTTATTATACTCTGCCCAAAAGCAAGAGCTTGCTTTTATAAATTCTCACGAAGTACGAAAGCACGTGGCTAATATAATGGGGTTACTTGATTTGATGAAAGATATTACAGACGCGGAGTTTTTGAAATCAAAAAAATATTTATTGTACTCTACCGAACAGCTTGATATTGCGCTCAGAAATGTATCCCGAAAGCTCAGTGATTAAGCCCCCGTTCATTATCGTTATTTCTACTTTATTTTATTAATAACTAATTTTATAATTAGTTACATTGTAATGCCTTTTACCCAGATTGATGCCGTGATTTCATGGTATAAATACGCTATTTTTTGATTTTTTGCATTTTTGATAAAAAACAAGTTGTTTTTGGTTGTGAAAATGCGAAAATGATAAAATTGACTTTTATTGCGTGTTTTTTTACGTATTTGGCCTGTTAAAATGTGGTTTGTTGAAAAAATTTATAAAAAAATCACAATTTTATAATGATTTTTATAAAAATAATTTAAATTCGCCTTCATAATTAGTCGAATAACAGATAAAACTATTATTAGAACCATAAATTTTACAAACTAACTTAAAAATGGCAACTAAACTTGAGTACATTTGGCTTGATGGGTACAAACCAACACAAAGCCTGCGCAGCAAAACCAAAATTGTTAAAAGCTTCAGCGGTAAAGTTGAAGATTTAGATAACTGGAGCTTTGATGGTTCATCAACTGAACAAGCACCAGGTGGCTCATCTGATTGTATCCTGAAACCAGTTTTTACCGTTCCAGATCCACAAAGAAAAGATGCTTACCTGGTAATGTGCGAAGTGTTGGATTCAACCGGTAAACCTCACGAGTCAAATGGTCGTGCGCTTATTCAGGATGACGATAACGATTTTTGGTTTGGTTTTGAGCAAGAATATTTTTTATGGGATCCTAAAACCGACAAACCACTTGGTTTCCCACAAGGTGGTTACCCAGGCCCGCAAGGCCCATACTATTGTTCAGTAGGTGCTAACAATGCTTTCGGTCGCGAAATTGTTGAAGAGCACTTAGACGTATGTTTAGAAGCTGGTTTAAATGTTGAAGGTATCAACGCCGAAGTAGCTGCAGGTCAGTGGGAATTCCAGATCTTTGCTAAAGGTGCTAAAGAAGCAGGTGACCAGATTTGGGTTGCCCGTTATTTATTAGAAAGAATTGGCGAAAGCTATGGTGTTGCTATCAACTGGCATTGCAAACCATTAGGTCAGTTAGACTGGAATGGTTCTGGTATGCACGCTAACTTCTCAAACACATTATTACGTACAGCAAATAGTAAAGAGAAATTCGAAGCCGTTTGCGAAGCTTTCCGTCCGGCAGTAAAAGAATGTATCGCTGTTTATGGTGCTGATAACGATCAACGTTTAACCGGTAAACATGAAACTGCTTCAATCCATGACTTTAGCTATGGCGTATCTGATCGTGGTGCTTCTATCCGTATTCCACTTTATGCAGTTGATCACAACTGGAGTGGTTACCTGGAAGATCGTCGCCCTAACTCAGCTGCCGATCCATACAAAGTAGCTGCAGTGATCATCAAAACAGTAAAATCTGCTAAAGTTTAAGCCCCTCTTAAATACTTTTAATTATTCTGATCCCCTGGCTCAAAAAGCCTGGGGATTTTTTTTGCTTTCATGTATCCACGCTTTTTGATGGCTTATTATCCTGATAGTCTGATAATCTAAGTTTGTTTATAACTAATGTTCAATTATTCAGGTGTTTAAATATTATGATTACTTTTAAATAAACATGAAAGCCTGTATTTATCATTGTTGTGGTGATGAAGAAGTATCGTTTGATCATTTTATATCGTATAGGCATAAACTTTCAGATGTAATCTTTAATAAAATGAAAAGCGGAGGGGTGCATCAACCGGATAATGATCTTAATTTGGTAGTAAAAGACATCAAAAACCTATGAAATAATCAGTATAGTTATGAGAATCAAAGCATACGGAATTAAAGAAGAGGGTGGAAAGGCAGAGCCATTTTATTATGAAAGAAACGTTGGCAGCAATGAGGTAAGCGTGAAAATTATTTATTGCTCTATTGCAAGGGGAGATGTTCAAATCATCAGTAATGATTGGGGCGATACAAAATTTCCGCTGGTTCCAGGGCACGAAATTGTGGGTATTGTAGAAGAAACCGGGTCCGATGTAACTGCGTTAAAAGTTGGCGATCGCGTTGGAATAGGGTACCAACAAGAAGCTTGTTTTGAGTGTGAGTTCTGTAAATCAGGTAACGAACAATTCTGTGCTCTGCAAAAAGTAATTGGTGTGGATTGCTATGGCGGTTTGGCCGAACATATTGTTGTTGATAACAGATTCGCCTTCAAGCTTCCGCCGGCACTTCACTCTGTAAACTCGGTTCCTTTGCTGTCATCTCGTGTTACTGTATATTCAGGAATTGAAAAAGCGCAGTTGCCTGTAAATTCTGTTGTTGGTGTTCTGGGGGTTGGCGGCCTTGGTCAGCTGGCAATCCGGTTTTTAAAAAAAATGGGGCATCAGGTTTATGCATTTTCTCACTCTCCCCAAAAAAAAGAGATGATTAATCAGTTAGGAGCGGAGTTTATATTGAGCTCAAACTCCGATAGTTTATCAACGTTGAATAAGAAATTTGATTTTATTATTTCTACGTTGAATGCGCCATACGATATGGATGCTTTTTTGAAGCTCCTTAAACCACAGGGAAAGTTTTGCATAGTGGCTTCGCCTTTGATAAAGCAGCCAATTGCCCTTGGCTTACTATATGATTATGCTCAACGAACTATTTATGGAAATTATGTGGGTAGCTGTAAGAACATGACAGATATGCTTGATTTTGCGGCAATGCATCATATAGAGAGTGATGTGGAGGTTATGCCATTCTCTAAAATGAATGAGGCGATAGAAAAGGTAAGGACAGGGGAAGTTAAAATTCGGTTGATATTAGAAAACCAGGAATAATATGAATTCACAGGAAAAAGTATTACACTGTTACAATGCAGTAGCCGACGACTATGCGGCTGATCGCTGGGACGAGCTTTCTAATAAACATTTGGATACGATGTTATTGAAGGAGTTTGCCGCTGCTAATAAAGACAAGGGGCTATGTGCCGACTTTGGCTGTGGACCCGGACAAACAACAAGGTTTCTGTACGACAATGGCTTAACAGATATAGTCGGCATTGATCTGTCGCCGGCGATGGTTAACGCCGCCCGTAAGCTTTCTCCTGAAATTAAATTTGAAACCGGCGACTTATTGAATGTCGGTTATCCGGCGGAGTATCTTGGAAGCGTACTTGCATTTTATGCGATAGTGCATTTTAGTAATGACGAAATCAGAAAATGTTTCGGAGAAATAAACAGGGTGTTAAAAACGGGGGGAGAATTTCTACTTTCGTTTCATGTAGGAGATGAAGTACTTCATTATGATAAAGCTCATGATAAGGAAGTGGATATTGATTTATACTACTTTAAAACAGATGATATCGTAACGTTGCTTTATGAAACAGGTTTTAATGTATTTGAAGCCATAGAAAGACGCCCGCATGACGACGCGAAATTTAAAAGCAAGCGGGGCTATATCTGGGCTGTAAAAAAATGAAGAGTGACGTAAGTTTCATTGAAGCTTATACCTGCCCGATCTTATCCACAACAAGTCATCAACCGGTAAATTGTAAATATAGACCCAGCATTCAATCGTTTCTGTATCGGTTTCTATAGTGCTTAATTTCCTGACAAATAAATTGGGTTGCTCCTGATCATCCCCAAAACCCTCGTAATCATCAATAAAAGCCAGTATCTTTTTGGGTTCATCCATTAAGTAAATAGAACCATGAACATATTGGTTGGTGTTGGTATCTATAATAGCACCTGGGTATTCCCCCGCGTCATAAAGCCTGCCTTCAAGTTTACCGCTTTTTAGTAAAGTGCAGTGTTGCTGCAGATATGCTCCGTAATGGTTGCCAGTGTCAAGCAAGGTACCATAAACAAATAAATGCGCACAAATAGGTTTCATACTACAAACAAAGGTAAGGGCAAATTCGTATCAAATTGTGTAAACACACTGGGCATTTTTTTATGTTTACATCATTAATGGTTATCTTGCTAAGGTAACCTGCCTTTACAATTTATATCATGAACGAGGAACAGATCAAAGCATATATAGAAGAAAACAATATACAGAAGATAAAATTTGCTTTTGCCGATATTGATGGCATTTTGCGGGGTAAAGTAATTCATACTAAAAAATTTATAGACGGCTTGCAAAGCGGTTATGGCTTTTGCGATGTGGTTTTTGGCTGGGATAGCAGTGATGTATGTTATGATAATGTACAGCTTACCGGTTGGCACACCGGCTATCCGGACAAGCTTTGCCGTATCGATCTGTCCACTTTACGCAATATTCCCTGGCAGGATAATATTCCCTTCTTTTTGGCGGATTATAGTAACCCCAAGGGAAATGATCTGCCCGCCTGCCCACGCAGTCTGCTGAAACATATTACCAAACAATGCGTAGATATGGGCTACCATGCCGAGTTTGCACAGGAGTTTGAATGGTTCAATTTCAGGGAAACGCCGCAATCCATCAACGATAAAAATTTTACCAATATCAATACCCTTACGCCGGGTATGTTTGGTTACTCTATACTGCGTACATCAGAGAACAGTGATTTTTATTATGATCTGTTTAACCTGCTTACCCAGTTCAATATACCTATTGAAGGTCTGCATACCGAAACAGGTCCGGGGGTATACGAGGCTGCCATTGCACATGATGAAGTTTTAAGTGCTGCTGATAAAGCAGTATTATTTAAAACCTCGGTAAAAGAAATTGCCTACAAACATGGCATCACGGCCTCCTTTATGGCCAAATGGAACGAAACTTTACCAGGTTGCAGTGGTCATATACATCAAAGTCTATGGACGAAAGATAAAAGCCAGAACCTATTTCATGATGCCGCCGATGAGTATAAGATGAGCGAATTGCATAAGCAATATCTGGCCGGACAATTGTATTGTCTGCCTCATATACTGCCCATGTATGCGCCAACCATCAATAGTTACAAACGCCTGGTTGAAGGTGCCTGGGCACCAACTACGGTTACCTGGGGAGTGGAGAACCGCACCACAGCACTCCGGGTGATCAATACTACGCCTGCCTATACTCGCCTGGAAACCCGCATACCTGGATCTGATACCAATCCCTACCTGGCTATGGCGGCTGCACTGGCCTCGGGTTTATACGGTATCAAAAACAAACTGAAACTGGATATCCCACAAACTATTGGTAACGGTTATCAGGATAAAAAGAATGGTGTGCTGGCAGCTAATTTACATGATGCATCGGTGATGATGCAAAACTCACCCATAGCCAAGGAGCTTTTTGGCGAAGGCTTTGTTGAACATTTTACGCAAACCCGCCTGTGGGAGCATCGCCAGTACATTAAACATGTAACCGATTGGGAATTGAAAAGATACTTTGAGATTATATAAGTCCGTTTTATACCCGTATAAAAGATGATACAATTTGTTTAATATTGCACCCGCAAATTCCAAATATAAACCATCAGAATGGACTTCTCTTTAATTGTACGCAAAGCCTGGGAAGGCTATGATTCTTCAAAAACCATTAAGCATATTGAGGATATCAGCGCCATGGTATCTACCAACCACGTTTATCGCATCACTTTTGATGATGATGATATCATTATTGCCAAGTTATCCTACTTTGGCAAGTTTGAGCATTTTAAAGAAGATCACCGTATTATTCAAACGCTGGCCAATAACCTGCTTTACCCGTTCGAGAATCTGTTAGCCCGTTCGTTACTGAAGAACAACAGGGTTTATATTTATCATTACAAACATGGTAAAACAGATGCATGGGTAGTATTTTATAATCCTACACGTATTTTGCAGCGCCTGCCGCGCCGGCTTGATGAAACGCATATCAAGAAACTGGGCCAGCAGGTAGGCAAATTTCATAAAGCCTGTTCACGGGTAAAAAATGTGCTGCCTAAATCGTCAAAAACCTTGCGTACCGATATATCTTCATTGTTAACGCAGCTTAATACAGACGAGAAACAATTTGGTTCTGCTATGCAGGCCGATTTTTTAAAGTACCACTGCGAAACTTTCCTCAAAAACCGCTCTAAATACAACATGAGCTCGTTCGAGATCATCCCGGTATTTATTGATTGGAATATCGGCAATTTCTCGGTTACGCCAAACCTGGAGTTGTACTCCCGCTGGGATTATGACTGGTTCAGGATGAGTTACCGCGTGTTGGATTTTTATTTTTTTAGCCGCGTAGTATCGGATATTGGCGATCGTACGGTATTCAGTTATGTGATCAATACCATGATGGAAGACCGTTTTATCATCTTTTTGAAGGAATATCACAAAGTGAATCCTCTCACTGCTGATGAGATACGGTTTATGAAAGAAGCTTACCGCTTTTTTATCCTGAATTATGTAATTAAGGACGGCAAGCACTTTTTTAGCGAGCAATATGCCGAAAAATTACAGGCCGAAGCATTTAATGTTTATCTTCCGTCCGTTGACAGGGACTTTGATGCCGAAAAAATCATTGAAGCATTAAAATTGAAGTAAATAGATAGTATCAAGATTTTTTCGTGTAAGCTTTTAAAATTGTGATGCTGAATAAATCACTAATTCAATAATTTAACAATGAACAGAATAGATAACTTTAAATCCATTATTGACCGGTATAAAGTTGTTTTTTTTGATGCTTTTGGTGTACTGAAAAATTATAATGGTTTGCTGCCCGGGATAGAGCGAACATTTGCTTACCTGGAAAAGCAGCAAAAGGAATACTATATAGTTACGAACGACGCTTCACGCAGTCCGGCCCAACTGGCCGAATCATACCAGATCAAAGGGTTGCACACCATCACCCCCGATCATATCATATCCTCGGGGATGCTGACCAAGGATTATCTTGATCTGAAGGTAAACGATGGGATAGTGGCCTACCTGGGTACGCTTGATTCGGCGCATTACATCGATAGTTCTGGCTTGCATACACTTCCTGTTAGCCAGATAGATGCCTCTAATATTGACAAAGTAAACGCCTTGGTGTTTTTGGACGATGAGGGTTTTAACTGGTTTGAGGATCTGAACAAAACCGTCAATATATTACGTAAACGCCCAATTCCTGTTATAGTGGCCAATACCGATAAGGCATACCCGGTAACCAAACATGATGTATCTATAGCTATAGGTGGTTTGGCCAGCATGGTGGAGAAGATTGTTGGCAAGGAGTTTATCCGTTTTGGTAAACCCGACTCACAGATGTTCATGTTTGCTTATGATCTGCTGCGCGAGCAGGGGCCTATCAGCAAAAAAGATATTGTGATGGTTGGCGATACCCTGCAAACCGATATCCTGGGAGGTAATAAATTTGGACTGGATACGGTGCTGGTACTCTCTGGTAATACCCAGGCTGCTGACGCTGATAACCGCATTAACGCCACAGGCATAGTGCCAACCTACATCTGCGACTCGGCAGTGGTAGAGTATGGTGAATTGGGCTTTTAAACTAATGTCTTACATAATTATTTATCCTGTCATCTCGACGAGGTATGAGGAGAGATCTTATACGCGAAATATAGACATCGTATAAGGTTTCTCCCTGCGGTCGAAATGACAAGATGGGGTTTTTGTATCTTCCCTGAACATGCAGAAATTTCTTAAAAAGTGGGTTTACATGGTTTACACTTTTTATGGTTAAAATAGCTTTATTTTGTTGATTTTCAATGTTTTAATTTTAAAATCGGTGAATTTGTGTTAACCCACTTTTTTGCTCATTTAGGCGTCTTCACTTTCTGCTATCCGAGGTCTCTCACTTCGAATAGCATGGGGAGTTGTACCCCCCCTCGGGGTTAAAGCTTTGTAGAAAAAGTCAATTCTAATTCAGTGCCTTAGGTACTGCCCTCGGGTTGCATGCCTACGGCATGCTAAATACCTGTGATTTTTTTGCTACAAAGCTTTTACTCCTACGTAGTATCATATCTAATACTAAAAATGTCTATTTGACAAATAAATTTTATTTTTAAATGTAAACTTAACATTTGTTTTTTTACTTTTGGTTCAACAAAGGCATTTAACCCTATGCCGGGTGCCCCAGCACTCAGAAAACCTGAATTAATTAAACGTGATGAACAACGAAAACTTTGATCTGAAAGAACATCCGCATAGCCGTTTGAATATTTTAACCGGCGATTGGATATTGGTATCGCCACACCGCACCAAACGCCCATGGCAGGGTAAAGTAGAGGCAACCCAGGCCGATCAGCGGCCGCCGTATGATCCTAACTGCTATTTATGCCCCGGTAACAAAAGGGCCGACGGCAGCGAAAATCCGGAATACAAAGCCAGCTATGTTTTTACCAATGATTACTCTTCATTACTGCTAAATACGCCAGAAGGTGGTTTGAATGATGATGAGTTACTGGTGGCCAACAGCCAGCGCGGAATATGTCGGGTGATCAGCTTTTCGCCCCGCCACGATCTTACGCTGCCCGAAATGGAAACTGCCGACATCAGGAAGGTAGTGGATGTTTGGCAAACCGAATATCAGGACCTGGCCACTTATCCGTGGATAAAACACATCCAGATATTTGAAAATAAAGGTGATATTATGGGTTGCAGCAACCCGCACCCGCACGGGCAGATTTGGGCGCAAAACAGTATCCCGGTAGAAGTGGCTAAGGAAACTCAACAGCAAAAAACTTATTTCGAGCAAAAAGGCAGGAGTTTGCTTGGCGATTATCTGCAGCTTGAACTGAAAAAGCAGGAACGTATTATTTTTGAAAATGATCATTTTGTGGTTCTGGTGCCTTTTTGGGCGGTTTGGCCTTATGAAGCCATGATCGTGAGCAAAAGACATATCACCAGTTTGCTTTACTTTACCGACGATGAGAAAAGCGCGCTTGCCGATGCTATTAAACGGCTCACGGTTAGGTATGATAATATGTTCGAAACCTCATTCCCGTATTCGGCAGGTATGCACCAATCGCCGGTAAATATGGGCGATCATCCGTACTGGCACTGGCATATGCACTTTTATCCGCCGCTGTTACGCTCGGCTACGGTTAAAAAATTCATGGTAGGGTATGAGATGCTGGCCAACCCTCAGCGCGATATTACCGCCGAATTTGCTGCCGATAGATTACGGAATTTGAGCGAAGTGCATTATAAAGCGAATGGATAAGCAAAAAATATTAATTTAGGCCAACCAAACAAACTGATATAAACCAACTACTTGTAAACTATGAGAAATTTATCAAAGAACCTCTTACTAATCATGTTACCGGCATGTGTATCTTTAGCGGCCTGTAATCAATCATCTGACAAGAAAAAAACTACCATGACGGATAGCACCCAAACACCAGCTTCTGCCTTCGAAAAAACAATCGATGGAAAACAAACGCATTTGTACACGCTTAAAAATAAAAACGGTATCACCGCTACTTTTACCAATTATGGTGGTCGCATAGTGAGTCTGCTGGTTCCGGATAAAACCGGCAAGCTTACCGATGTAGTATTGGGTTTTGAGAGTGTGGAGGGATTTGAAAAATCAACCGAGCCGTATTATGGTGCTACTATCGGTCGTTATGGTAACCGTATTGCCAAAGGCAAATTTAAAATTGATGGTAAAGAATATCAGTCATCTATCAATAATCCGCCAAATACCTTGCATGGTGGTAAAAACGGCTATCAGAGTGTAGTTTGGGAAGGTAAACAGATCGATTCATCAACCGTAGAATTTACCTATCTGTCAAAAGATATGGAAGAAGGATTTCCTGGTAACCTGAACGTAAAAGTTACTTATAGTTTAACAAATGACAACGAGTTTAAAGCAGTTTATGAAGCTACAACTGATAAAAATACGGTTGTTAACCTAACCAACCACGCCTTTTTTAACCTGAATGGCGAAGGCAGTGGTACCATACTTGATCATTTAGTGCAGATTGATGCCGATAATTATGTGCCGGTTGATTCGACTCTGATCCCTTTGGGAAAAATTGAAAGCGTAAAAGGTACACCGTTTGATTTTACCAAGCCCGAAACTATTGGCAAACGCATTAATGATAACAATGTGCAGTTAAAAGATGGCAAAGGGTACGACCATAATTTTGTGCTAAACAAACACGATATCAAAACGCCCATAGCAACTGTAGTTGGCGACAAAAGCGGTATAAAAATGGAAGTATTTACCGAAGAGCCAGGTTTGCAATTTTACAGCGGTAACTTTATGCAGGCCAAAAACGTGATGAAACGCGGTATCAAAGATGAGTTCCGTACTTCATTCGCTATGGAAACACAACATTATCCTGATTCGCCAAACCAGCCTCAGTTCCCTTCAACGGAGCTTAAACCAGGCCAAACCTATAAAACACAATCGTTATATAAATTTTCTGTAGTGAAATAAGCAGAAAAGTATATCATTTTCTCCGCGCGTCATTGCGAGCGCAGCGTGGCAATCCCAAACTCTACCGAGCGACTCTGCTGATCGGGGATTGCCACGCTGCGCTCGCAATGACGTTGTTGGTTAAAGTTAATTGGATAAGAAATTATCAATGCCCATGCAGCCGTTCATAATCCTCAATAGTATCAATATCAATGGCCCCGAGTGGAAAAGCTATTTGTGTTACATCATTCGGAAAAGATTTGATCAGTTTTTTTGCACCTTCCTTGCCTTGCAGCATTAATAACTGGGGAAAGTAGGATGCATCGAACAATACCGGCACACCAAGTGATTCGCGGTAAGCGCAGGCAATGATCCCAAAATCTGTTTCAGCCCTTTTTTCGGTGAGTTGATATAACAACAGGGGATCAACAAAGGGTTGATCGCACAGCATTAATATGGCGCCGGTTATTGAAGGTTGTATATTCAATAATTCGGTAATGCCCAGACGGATGGATGATGCCATACCCTCCTGCCAGAGGGTATTGTAGGCAATGTGTACTAACTCATCAGATATCCCCGGACGTATTACTCCTTCATTGGCCCCTAATACCACCACCACATTTTCATGGCATACCGAAGTAAGCACGGTTTGGATGGCTCTTTGCAGCAGTGTTTGCCCCCGGTAAACCAGGTTTTGCTTGGGAGTTCCCAAACGACTTGATGAGCCCGCCGCTAATATGATAAGCCCGGTTTGCGCAATATCCTGTTGGTTGTTCACCATGGGTTAACTTTAAGGTAAATATAAATCAAAGTTATTAATAATGTTGTTGTACCTCATACTAACACTTATGCGATCAAAAAATACAATTAAAAAACATAACAGCGGTTTGTAATATTTACTTTTACAGTAGGTGACCTCTGGGGTTACTTTTACATATGAATAATTCATTGCTCATAGATAATCACGGCCGGAAGATTAATTACCTGCGTCTTGCGGTAACAGATAAATGCAATTTACGTTGTTTTTACTGTATGCCCGAGGATGGTTTGCACTGGCTTTCGCGTACGGAGTTGATGAGCTATGAGGAAATGTTGCGTGGCTGCAGTCTGCTGGTGAAAATGGGTATCGAAAAGATCCGGATCACCGGCGGCGAACCCTTTGTACGCAAGGATATTATGCAATTGCTCACGGCCATATCGCGGCTGGAGGGGTTGAAAGAACTGAGCCTGACCACCAACGGTGTATTAACCGCGCCGCATGTTGCCGAACTGAAAGAGATAGGTGTACGATCGGTAAACCTCAGCCTGGATACCCTGGATGCTAATCGCTTTTTTACCATTACCCGCCGGGATGAATTTGCTCACGTAATGGCCACCCTGGAAGCTTTGCTGAAACATGGCATCGAAGTAAAAATAAATGCTGTAGTGATGGATGGTAAAAATACGCAGGATATCATCCCCCTGGTACAAATGACCAAAGATTTGCCGGTAAGCGTACGTTTTATAGAAGAAATGCCCTTTAACGGCGATGGTCATGTTTACAAGGGTTTGCAATGGGACTATATTCGCATATTGGAGGAGATCAAAAGCCGATATCCGCGAATACAAAAACTACCTGATCCATCGTATTCAACCGCTTATAATTATCAGATACCAGGTCATCAGGGTTCGGTAGGTATTATAGCGGCATACTCACGTACGTTTTGCGGCACCTGCAACCGCATCAGGATAACGCCGCAAGGCGAACTGAAAACTTGTTTGTACGATGATGGTGGATTGAATATGAAAGATATGATGCGTGCTGGTACGGGTGATGATGAATTGCAGGCTGTGTTACAAAATGCCATTAATCACCGGGCTAAAGATGGCTGGGAGGCCGAGCGCAAGAGGATTATACATCCTGGTATTCATGAATCTATGGCAACTATTGGAGGATGATTTATAGTTAGTATCAAGTAGCTAGTATCAAGTATCAAGATTTTGAAATGGCGCGGTCATGATACTTGATACTAACTACTTAATACCAAAAAACTTATATATGACCACTGTTGAAGAAGCTGAAAAGCTGATACTGGCGCAATTAAGAGATTATGGTACCGAAAGTTTGCCGTTTGAGCAGACGGTGGGGCGCATACTGGCCGAACCTATTCATGCCGATCGTGACCTGCCGCCTTTTAACCGGGTAACGATGGATGGCATAGCCGTTAATTATCAGTCTATTATAAGTGGTATTCTTACGTTTAATATCAAAGCTACCCAGGCAGCCGGGGATGAGCCGGCCGCTATTGCTTATCCTGACGAGTGTATCGAGATCATGACGGGTGCAGTATTGCCCGCTTCTGTAGATACAGTGATCCGCTACGAAGATGTGGAGATAACTGATGGCCGGGCTTTGGTAAAAATACAGGATATCAAAAAAGGACAGAACCTGCACTTACAAGGTGCCGATAAAAGGAATGGAGATGTGTTGGCGTCGATTGGGCGAAGAATTACGCCTGCTATTATCGGTTTGGCTGCATCTGTAGGTAAAACACACCTGCTGGTGAAAAAATCACCACAGGTGGTGATCATATCATCGGGCGATGAATTAGTGGATGTTGACCAAACCCCGGCACCATATCAGATCCGGAAATCGAACGGTTATACCATAAAAGGGGCATTGCAGAAACAGGGTCTGGAACCAGACATAATTCATATACCGGACGAACCTGAAATTACCCGGCAGCAGATACAGCATTGTCTGCAAAATTATGATGTATTGCTATTGAGCGGTGGCATATCTATGGGTAAGTTTGATTACATACCACAGGCACTTGAAGACTTGGATGTGAAGAAGATATTTCATAAAGTGGCCCAGCGCCCCGGCAAGCCTTTTTGGTTTGGTGCACATGGAAATGGGAGCCTTGTATTCGCTTTTCCTGGTAATCCTGTAGCTACCTTTATGTGCCTGCACAAATATTTTTTAAACTGGCTAAGCGCTACTTTAAATCTGGCAGAACAATCAGCTGTTTACGCGGTTTTAGCAAAGGATTTTCAGTTTCAGCCTGCTTTACAATATTTTTTACAGGTAAAACTACAAAGTAACCCGCAGGGACAACTGATAGCTTTGCCAATTGAAGGAAATGGTTCAGGTGATTTTGCTAACTTAGCAGATACCGACGCCTTTTTAGAATTACCCCTGGAAAGAACTGATTTTAAAGCAGGGGAGGTGTATAGGGTATTAAGATTTGTCTGAACCATGATCTATAGGATTAAGGGATTATCTTGATTCTAATCTGATAGGAAAAATCCTTAAATCTTAAAATCAGGTAAATCAAGGTTCAGGAAAAAGAGATTGTAAAATGTTAAGCCATTTAGATAAACAAGGCAACCCAAACATGGTTGATGTAAGCGAGAAGCAGGTTACCCACCGCACCGCCACGGCGCGCAGTGTGGTTGTTTTGCCTGCTGAGGTATTGCAACATTTAACCAATGGCGATGTGGTGAGCAAAAAAGGCCCGGTATTTCAAACGGCTATAATAGCCGGTATTATGGCAGCCAAAAAAACTGGCGACCTGATACCGCTTTGCCATCCCCTGGGTATGGATAACTGTAATATTACCATTCAGGTTAATGAACAGCAGGAGATTGTGATTGATTGTACCGCCAGCATTACAGCTAAAACCGGTATCGAGATGGAGGCCCTGGTTGGCGCATCTATAGCGGCACTCACTATTTATGATATGTGCAAGGCCATGAGCCATGATATTATAATTAAAGAAACCAAACTGATAGCAAAAACAGGAGGTAAACGTGACTTTAAACGAGCATAAAAAACACGCTAAACTGGCTAAACCTGCCTCTGGTAACTACGGTCGTAATGAATGCTCTATTGTAGGTGGGCCATGTACAGTGATCAAATTGCTGGCCCATGATGTGATCGGGGCGCTATCCGGGGTATATAAATGCGCTTATGCCGATACGTCGCATAATGATGACATCACCCTGGTACCCGGCAGGCTCACTAACGGCGCCATGTTGGATTATACCGATCAGATCAATTATCAGCAGTTCAATTTTCAGAATCCGGTTTGGCCCTATCAGGTCAAACAACAATTTGCTAATGCTGATCTGGTATTGGTAAACGGCAACCATCAATTGGCCAAAGCACAGGTGGTCATCATCGATATCAACAAAAGGGCGTCATTACAAAAAAGAGTGGAGCAGTTAACCAATGTACAGTTGTTTTTACTGGCCGATAACAGCGACGAGATCTTTGATTTTATCCAGGAAGCCATTCCGTATTGGCAGGATATACCTGTTTACCGGCTATCGGATAGAGAACGGATCATCGGTTTCTTTGAAACCAATCTGAAACTGTCGCGCCCGGTTTTAAACGGATTGGTATTGGCAGGCGGTAAAAGCGAGCGGATGGGTTTTGACAAGGGCAATGTGAACTGGCATGGCAAACCGCAACGGTTTCACATGGCCGATATGCTCAAGTCTTTCTGTAACGAGGTTTTTATTTCCCGCAGACCCGGACAACATAACAATGAGGCAGAAGCTGAATACCCCGTTTTAGAAGATACCTTTACTGGTCTTGGTCCATTTGGGGCTATTCTATCAGCATTTCGCGAAAGACCTGATAATGCCTGGCTCGTGATAGCCTGCGACCTGCCGTTGATGGATGAGGCCACGCTGCGTAACCTTGCCGCCTGGCGAAACAGTTCGGCAGTAGCGACAGCTTACCATAGTCCGGTAACCAATTTCCCGGAGCCATTGGTTGCCATATGGGAGCCTAAAAGTTACCCTGTGCTATTGTCCTTTCTGGCGCAGGGGTATTCGTGCCCGCGCAAGGTTTTGATCAATAGCGAGATCAATTTGCTCAACGCGCCGGATCCCGAAGCTTTAACCAATGTGAATACACCTGATGAATTGGAAAAAGTAAAAAGGGTTCTTCACCAAAAAACAGCTACAAACTAATGACACCCGATATTTTAAAATATAGTTGCCAAATGGCCCTGCCTGGTTTCAGCGAGCAGGCGCAAATTCTATTGCAGCAAGCCAGGGTATTGATAGTAGGCGCAGGGGGACTTGGCTGCCCCGCTGCGCAGTATTTAACTTCAAGCGGTATAGGTACTTTAGGCATTGCAGATTATGATGTGGTATCTATTAGTAACCTGCACAGGCAAATACTATACTCACCTGCCGATGTGGGCCAAAATAAGGTAGCCGTTGCTATAAAGCGTCTACAGCAGCAAAATCCCGATGCTAAACTGGTTCCCCATGCCGAAAAGATCAACTCTGATAACGTGTTGAACATTATACAGCATTATGATATTGTAATTGATGGTACTGATAACTTTGAAACCCGCTATTTGCTGAATGATGCCTGCGTAATGACCGGTAAACCCCTGGTTTATGGTGCAATTTACCAGTTTGAGGGACAGGTAGCTGTTTGGAACGTGGTTTATGACGAAAATACACGGTCGCCCAATTACCGCGACCTTTTTCCGAAAGTTGACCCTACCCAGATACCCAATTGTACTGAGGGTGGCGTAATACCTACGCTGGCTGGTATTATTGGTTGTATGCAGGCCAATGAGGTGATCAAATATATTACTAAAACAGGCGATCTGCTGGTGGGGAAAATATTGATATTTGACGCCCAAAGTATGCAGAGCCGCATTATTAAAATAGGCACCACTTCAAAAACACCGGTAAGGAGCCTGGCCGCAACAATAACTATTCCCGTAATATCGGCACTGGAATTGAAAGAACATATGGAGGATGATTCAATCGACCTGGTAGATGTACGTACCGAGCAGGAACGCGATGCTTTTGATATTGGTGGTATCCATATTCCACTTGATGAACTGGAAGGTTACCTGGCCTATTTTACCGATCCCAAAGCCAAAGTCCTTTACTGTGCAACGGGCAACCGCAGCGAAGAAGCCGTAAAAATGATCCTGAAACGGATTCCCGATGCTAATATTTTTTCGTTGGAGGGTGGTTTGAGAGCGTATTTGGGGAAATGATTTGGGAAATCGAACATCCGAATTCCGAAATCTCTCAGGGATGCGCTGCCACCCAAACCTCACCATCCTCAAAAGCTTCTTTTTTCCAGATGGGCACAGTTTGTTTCAGCGTATCGATGATGTAGCGGCAGGCTTCAAAAGCGGCATCACGATGGGCTGCAGAAACGGCAATGATCACAGGGACTTCGCCAACCTGTAAAGTGCCCGTGCGATGATGGATCAGTATTTTTTGTACCGGCCATTTTTCAAAGGCTTGCCTGGATATCTTCTCCATTTCGCTGATAGCCATGGGTTCATAAGCCTCAAAATCAAGTTTCAGCACCGGCTTGCCTTTGGTGGCATTACGCACCGTGCCAATAAACACATCAATCCCGCCAGATTCGGGCGACATGATCCAATCGATACAAGACTGAATGTTCAGCGTTTTGGCTGAAAGCAGGATCTGGGTATTATTCATGATGCAGCATTTTTACAAAATATTTTGGAGATTCTTCATAACCCTGGCGCTCATAAAAGCGGTGAGCGGCAGTCCTTCGTGAGTGGCAGTGAACTTCTATCCGGTCGCACTTTCTTTCGGTGGCTAATTGCGTAAAATGCTCTTCGAGCGCATTACCGATGCCCTTGCTCCGGGCGTTTTCATCAACGGCAAAACAGCTTATACGGGCATAATCCCCCCTGGTGGTGAGCTGCGGAATAAAATCAAAAGCGATGAAACCGGCAACAGCACCATCCAGTTCATAAACCAATACAGTTGATAAGGGCTGACTGAGCATCACCTCCAGGTTTCCAAGTAAATAACTTTCAGCTCCCGGGTAGCCCAGTTGTTCCAACAGTTTACATATCGCCGGATGATCGGCCAGAATAGCTTTTCTAATAGCCATGCTTGTTTGATTAGATTAAGGATTTTTTGTGGAGTAAGGATAAAAGGAGCAAAGATTAAGGATTTTTTGTCCTCAAGTCCAACAATCCCCAATCCAATGGTCCCAAAGTCCCCTAAATCAACCCCCGCTTACCGGCGGTATAATGGCAATTTCATCACGCTCATGTATGGTATCGCCGGGTAGGGCATATTCATTGTTGACGGCTACCATGTATGATGCCAGTTGTTTCAAACGCGGATATTGCTGCTCCAGCAAGTATTTTAAATTATAAATAGTAGCATCGTTTGTCAATTCAAGGCTAACCTGCGAATTTCCAAATATCTCCTTTGCCACTCCAAATGCCAGCACATTAATCTTCATATCTCAAAATTAGGGCAAAATAGTTTAGAAAGGAAATGTGGAGTGAGGATTTGGAGACTTTTGGACTTTGGGATTTTTGGAGCAAAGACTTTGGTCCTCTTATCTTTGATCAAAAAAAATCCTTGCTCCCCAGTGCCACAAATCCCAAAGTCCCCAATCCTTGCTCCCAAAAAGAAACAAAGCCGCCACGTAAATTGTATATTTGATGTATGGCTGCCAATTCTACACATCATATGCGCGTTATCAAGGTAAACGCTGCCGAAATAGCTTCGGCTACAGATGCGCTTGCTATTGAGGAACCGCTGGAGATCAGGCTGGAATATGGTCCCGAAGGACAACGGCAGGTGCAGAATATCTCTGTTACCATGCGTACACCCGGCCATGATGCCGAGCTGGCTACCGGCTTTTTATTTACCGAAGGCATCATCAAAAATCCGGAAGATATCGCTTCAACCCAGCATTGTTTTATTGCCTGTGCCGAGAATAAGGAAAACGTGATACAGGTAAGCCTGGCGCCTGGCGTTGTGCCTCATCTGCAAAATACCGAGCGCAATTTTTATACAACTTCCAGCTGCGGAGTTTGTGGCAAAGGCTCTATCGATGCTATTCGCACAGTAAGCGGTTTTGCCGGTGAGCAAGAAGATACAGATACCATACAGGCCCCCATTTTATACCAATTACCTGTGATACTCCGCAAGCACCAGCGGGTATTTGAAGATACCGGTGGACTGCATGCCTCGGCTTTGTTCAGCACACAGGGCGAGTTATTGCTTCTGCGCGAAGATGTAGGCCGGCATAACGCGCTGGATAAGCTGATAGGTGCTGCTTTAAGCTATAAATGGCTGCCGCTGAAACAGACGGTGCTGTTGCTGAGTGGCCGGGCAAGTTTTGAACTGCTGCAAAAAGCGGCTATGGCCGGTATTAATATCATTGCGGCAGTGGGCGCGCCCTCAAGTTTGGCCGTAGAGTTGGCCAATGAATTTAACATCACCCTCATCGGTTTTTTGCGCGATGAGCGTTTTAATGTATATACCGCGGCACACCGCGTACAGATACCCCGTTATGAAGATACGTATTAAAAGCAATTCATTAAGATACAGGCTCACCCGTACCGACACTTCGCTTTTGGCAAAGGACGGTCATCTGCGTGAAGCAGTTGATTTTGGCACGCAGCAGCTGTTTTATGCTTTGCGGGTAATGGATGATGAACAATTATCTGCCACATTTAAAGATAATGTAATTACTGTATACGTACCTAAACAACTGATACAGGAATTTGCCGATACAGATAAGGTTGGTTTTGAAGGCACACACGGTAACCTGCACCTGTTGGTGGAGAAAGACTTTACCTGTTTGGATAACGTGGCCGAAGATCAGAGCGATAATTACCCCAACCCCTTATCAGCGAAAAAGTTATGAGCAAGGCATTGAAAGAGCAGGAACAGCCCGCGGCAGAAAATCCGGAGGAACTGCTGGATCTGAAATTAACAGAACAGAAACAGTGGGCGGCGGGTATTCCCGCAGTAAAAGTCGCTATGGTTGATATTATACAGGAAGCCGGTTTTGTAAGGGGTATGGAAGGCTTGTTTAAAATGAACAAGAAAGGTGGTTTCGATTGTTCTGGCTGTGCCTGGCCCGATCCGGACGACGATCGTTCGCCGGTTGCGGAGTATTGCGAGAACGGCGCCAAAGCCCTGGCCGAAGAAGCTACGACAAAAAAACTAACCGCCGATTTCTTTGCTCAAAATTCCGTGTTCGATCTGGCCAAATTGAATGATTATGAAATAGGGAAGAAGGGGCGTATTGCCCAGCCTGTTTATCTGCCCAAGGGGGCTACACATTACCAACCTATTAGCTGGGAGGATGCCTTTAAAAAAATAGGCGACAAGCTCAATAGTCTGGCTTCGCCCAATGAGGCGGCATTTTATACATCGGGTCGCACCAGTAATGAGGCATCTTTTACTTACCAACTGTTTATACGCGAGTATGGCACCAATAACCTGCCCGACTGCTCCAATATGTGCCACGAATCAAGCGGCGTGGCCCTTACCGAAACCATTGGTATAGGCAAAGGAACCGTTACGCTGAATGATTTTTATGATACTGATGTGATCATGATCATGGGGCAAAATCCGGGTACCAACCACCCAAGGATGCTCAGCGCATTACAAAAGGGTAAAGGGCGTGGGGCAAAGATCATAGCTGTAAACCCGCTGCACGAAGCCGGACTCATGGGTTTTAAAAACCCGCAAACGGTTAAGGGTATCCTGGGGATCGATTCGCACCTGGCCGACCTTTACCTGCAGGTAAAAATAAACGGCGATATGGCATTGCTTAAAGCTATCGAAAAGCTGTTATACAAGGCCGAACTGGAAAACCCGGGCAGGGTATTTGATCATGAGTTTATCCAGAATAGTACCGAAGGGTATGGGGCTTTTTTAACCAATTTAAACCGGTACAACCTGGATGAACTGGCCCAGGAAGCCGGTGTGCCTTTAGCCCAGATTGAGCAGGCTGCCGAAATGCTCAAAGATAAAAAACGCATTATTGTGTGCTGGGCCATGGGCATTACCCAGCATAAAAATGGGGTAGATACCATTAAGGAGATCGTTAATCTTTGCGCCCTAAAAGGTGCCATTGGCAAACCCGGTGCCGGCTTATGCCCGGTGCGTGGGCACAGCAATGTACAGGGCAACCGTACCATGCTCATATTTGATAAACCATCGCCTAAACAATTGGATAAACTGAAAGAGGTGTTTGGCTTTGAACCGCCCCGCGAGCATGGTTATGATGTGGTAGAGTCGATACAGGCGATGCATGAGGGCAAGCTGAAAGTGTTTTTTGCGATGGGAGGGAACTTCCTTTCGGCTACGCCGGATACCATTTACACTGCCGATGCTATGCGCAAGCTCGAAATGTCGGTACATGTGTCTACCAAACTCAATCGCAGTCACCTGGTGCATGGGGATGAGGCTTTGATATTACCAACGCTCTCCCGTAGCGATAAGGATGTGGTTAATGGCGCAGCTCAGTTTATCAGCTGCGAAAATTCGATGGGGGTAGTGCAAATGTCAAAAGGGATGCTAAAGCCTATCTCCGACGATCTGATGAACGAGAACCAGATTGTTTGTAACCTGGCCAAAGCCACTTTAGGTAATCGCTCGGTGATCAATTGGGATAAGTATGCCATGAGCTATGATGCGGTGCGCGATGATATTGCCCGGGTGATCCCTGGTTTTGAAGATTATAATCAGCGGGTGCGAATCCCCGGCGGTTTTTACCTGCCCAATGCTCCACGCACGGGTAAATTTGAAAATAAATTCAACGGTACTAAAATAGGCTTTGCCATAACCGAACTACCCAAACATGATATAGCCGCCGATGAATACCGCATGGCTACTATCCGCAGCCACGACCAGTTTAACACCACTTTATACGGCCTTGATGATCGTTATCGCGGCATTCATAACGAGCGCCGGGTAATATTCATGAACGAACAAGACATGTTTAAGGCAGGCTTCAAATCGGGCCAAAAGGTTGACCTGTTTAATTATTATGGAGGTGTTGAGCGTGTAGCCCGCCTGTTTGTGGTAGTGCCGTACAATATCCCCGAAGGAAACACATCAACCTATTATCCCGAAGCCAATGTGCTGATACCGATAGACAGCGTTGCAGAAAAGAGCAATACGCCTACATCGAAACTGGTGTTTATTAAGATTAAAAAGCACGAGGAAAAATAAGATAGTCACAATTTGTCATTTCGAACGAGGTACGAGGAGAAATCTTACACGATCGGATATTGCGCGCAGATATTGGCGCAAGTCTTGTGTGTTAGATTGTGTGTAAAGCTGACTTGTGACCATACAGAGCACAAGTCCACAACCCGCCGGCAATCGTACAAGACGCGCTAAAAATGAAATTTTTTGAAATATTCTCTACGATTAGGCAAAGCGTAAAAGATTTCTCCCTTCGGTCGAGAGATAGTTTCTCCTCGTACCTCGTTCGAAATGACATTTTTTTAAATTTTAATCGTCGTATTAATTATATTGCCTTAAACATACCCAATCTAAAACTTAAAGCAATATAGTTATGAAAACAGATCTGTACACCAAAATTGTATTAACCATTATCGCTGTAGCCTTAACCGTAAACCTGCTGAAAGGCAGCGCCACACCAGCACAAGCCGATGGCAAACACTACGTTAGCGTACCACTTAACCCCGATGGCAGTCTGAATGTGACCATCAAAAATACCCAGGAAGTAATGAAAGTAAGTATCAGCGATATTGCTCCTTACGCTTTCAGGAACGTGACACCTTTGGAGGTTAAAGTCAGAAACTAACAGCTATCAGTATCTATGGTAATTCCTTGCGCGATACATAAATCACTGCAGGGGTATTACCCTCGTTGAAGGTAAACGCATCTTTATCCTGATTGTAAATACCACCCGAAGCGGCTACATACAAGCGGTCCTTACTGTCCATATACAAATTCCGAATCCGGACTTTAAACGGAAGTTCGAGGGCGTTACCGTCGCGGAGTATGGTTGTAGGGTCATGGATATAGGACGTACTATTGGCCGAAGCTGGCTTGGTATTATATTTTAACTGGTAGGTTGTTTTGTTTTGTGCCGATTGCACAATACCAATGGGCATAATGATCTTTTGTGCCCGTTGATAATTTAAGTACCGGTTCCAGCTTTTGCCCATATCAAGGGTATAAAATTGTGCTACGGAAGCCTTCAGGGTGCCTTCCAATTCCAAACCTCCGGCAAGTAATAGCGACATTACGGTATCTTTATTGGTGTACAGGCCTTGTATCGGCCCGTTGAAGTTTTTTGATTCCTGCCAGGTTTTACCCTGATCGGCAGTGAAATAAGCTTTGGTCCAGGTGGTAACCAATAAAGTGTCATCAATATTACCGGCAACGGCATAGGCCGCTTTACCATTGGGTATTTCCAGCCTGATCCAGTTGGGATCTGGTTGATTGGTTACGACAGGCGATTTATTATCTTTTTTGCAGGAAACAACAATAAAGGCAATAGCAGTGATGATAAGGGTTAATTTTTTCATAAAGCAGGATTTGTTAAAATAATAATACCATACTATGGCAATAATATGATATTATTGTTATGACCTGTAATTTATAATTTGGTTTAATAATAAAAAATTAATCAGCCAGTTTTAAACGCCAGGTTGCACGTACGCGTCCCACACCGCGCATATTTTCCAACTGCTCCCGGGTGGCGTTTGCCAAAAGATATTTTAACGAGCCCGAGTCACGATGCCCTGCTTCGGCTTCTTTATCGATGATAAAACCTTCAGAGTTAAAAAATGCTTCGGCCTCTTCAAAGCTGTTGAATTTATTTTCCTCAATGCGATGCTCCCTGAAAAACTCCTGTAGTTTATCTTTCATTTGAAAACCCGGGAAGCGATTAGGAGATTTTACATAGATATCGGCCGTGATCCAGTAGCCGCCCCGTTGCCGGAGCACCTCACGGATGTTGTGGCATAGTTTTCGTTTTTCGTCCATATCCAGGTAAACCAGCAAGCCCTCATTTACTACAATCACTTCTCCTGCGGGGAAATGATCAGTAGTAGCTGTAAAAGCAGCTTCATCAAGCGCGTTGAGCGCTAAAGTTTCCAGTTTGCCTTTAGGTATCTGCTGATGCAACAGGTCATCCAGTAAACTTTGCTTAGTTGTAATTACCTCGGGCAGATCGGTATCGATATAATACACCTCTTTGTTCATTACCGAGCTTAATCCCCGGAATGAGAACCCGGAAGAGATCTCCAGAATATTTCGCGCAGGTAAGCCTGCCAGTAACTGATCAATACTCGTATACCGCGATTCAAAGTGAAGCACACGTCCCCAGAAAGCAAGCTCTTGAATACTAAAATCTGGTTGGTAATGATCGGGCCTGCTGATCAGCTTAGCCGCTTCCAACGCAAATGGAATATCAGTAAAGCCTTTAAGCAATAGTAATGCACGCGCCGATGGGCTAATACTGCTATAATCCCTATCTTTTGAAAGTAATTCTTCGTTGCTGTTCATGGTTAAATAGCTTGTTGAATAATAATACAAACGGTTGTTTCATCCAATACCGCGAATTCTCTCAAACCCCAGGGCTGGTTCTTGATTACCTTTAAATTAGGGTGCAATATTTCCGGATGTTTGGAACTGATCTCGGCATAATAACCTTCAATATCGTTGGTATCTATTCGCATTTCGGGGCGGTCATATACATGGAAATCTTCTTCGCTGGCCACTAACTGAATAGTAACACCCTCGCGCGCCATAATGTAAAATCCTTCTTCGGCGTATTTGGTTTCAAAACCAAGCGCGGCGAAGAGGTTTACACCTATTTGAACATCTTTATAAATGATCTTTGGGATTATTTTTAGCAAACTCATAACCTGTTGTATTTGATTACAACAAATCTCTGCAGTTTTAGCCGCGTATCATTTAACAAAAGATAAATAATGCCGGCTCACTTAATTTTATTACGGATGCGGCTCAGGGATACCTGCGTAATACCCAGGTAGGAGGCGATGTGCTGCAGAGGCACCCGCCGGATCACTTCGGGTTTTTGCCGCAGCAGGTTTTCGTAGCGCTGGGTAGGGCTATCTTTTAAGTATGAAAAGAAATGCTGCATAAATTCGGCTTGCTTATCGCCAGCTTGTTCAATGATAAACTGATATAGTACGGGATCTTTCCGCACTTTTTCCATATCGCCTGCATCCAGCCAGCATATGGTGGATGGCTCCAGTGTTTCGATACTGAACGGACTTGGTATATGTTTACGCATGCTTTGCGGGGATGAAACCACATCACCCTCAAAAAAAAACTGAAAGCTGATCTCTTTGCCATCATGATAAAACCAGGTGCGGATACTACCCTTTTCAATTAAAAAAGCCTTGCGACTGATATCACCCTCTTTTAAAAGCAGATGCCTGGCCGGAACTTCTGCATGCTTCCATAAGTGGCGATATTTTTTCCAGGCCAATCTGATGGCGGGTTGTGCTAGTAATGGTTCTTCCTGTTTCATGTGCGATTTAAGGACGCCTGATGTTTTCTTAGTTAACGTTGGTTTCAGCATCCTGGTTTTAATCTGTATCCTTTCTAAATATCGGTATATCAAAACAAAAGCAGAGTGCTATACCTTTTCAAAATAAAAAATATTATGTCATTTGATCAATATCACGAACCAGCCAACGAGCTATCCGCCCAAACCAGGACTTTTGCGCGGATGATCGTATCCTTAACCGAAGAGGCCGAGGCCATCAACTGGTATGAACAACGCATATCTGTTGAAACCGACAAGGCGGCCAAAGCTATTATGCAAAACGCCCAGCAGGAAGAGTTTAAACACTTTGGTATGGATCTGGAATTCCTGCTGCGTAAAAAGCCGGTATGGCGTAAAACCCTGCAAGCTATATTATTTCAAAAAGGCGATATTGTAAAGCTGGGTACCAAAGGTGAGGAAGCGGCAGAGTAGTATATTTGCTTCATGAATAATAGCCGTATTACACTGGTCAAAGGCGATATTACCAGGATTAAAGCTGATGCTATTGTGAATGCAGCCAATACCTCCTTGTTGGGTGGCGGTGGCGTTGATGGCGCTATACACCGTGCCGGAGGTAAAGCTATATTAGAAGAGTGTGTTCAAATCCGCAACAGGCAGGGTGGTTGTAAAACAGGTGAAGCGGTGATCACAACAGCTGGGAATTTGCCTGCCACCTATGTGATCCACGCCGTTGGACCTGTCTACAATAATGGGAATAGCGGCGAGGAAGCACTGTTGGCATCTGCTTATTTAAACAGCCTGAAACAGGCCGTACAAAACAACCTAACAACTATTGCTTTCCCTAATATCAGCACCGGAATTTATCATTTCCCTAAGCAAAAGGCGGCGGAAATAGCTGTCCATACTGTAAAGCATTTTTTAGCCAGAAATGGTAGTATACAGCAGGTGATATTTGTTTGCTTTGACGACGAGAATTATGAGATATATAAGCATTTGCTTCACTAATAGGCGGTCAATAAGCAACACGTCAAAAAGCACCCCCTTCCGGGGGGTTGGGGGGCTAATAAATAATGCTTATGTTAGCGTATGCACCCCGCGTTACAACAACAACTGGAAGGAAAAATTACCCTCACTACCGAACAGGAACAGCTGGTTAATAGCTGTTATAAACCGAGGCTTACCAAACGCGGGGAAATCCTGCTTGAAAAAGGAAATGTAGCCCGGTACTTGTTTTTTGTAGTGAAAGGTTGCCTGCGTGTTTTTTTAACCAAGGATGATGGAAGCGAATGGACACGTTTTTTGATATTTGAAAATCATTTTGGTACTGCCTTTCCCAGTTTTGTGCAGCAAAAACCATCGGTGGCGGCTATACAAAGTATGGAGGCTTCTGAGCTATTGATGATCAGTCGGCAGGATTCACAAATTCTGATGCAGGAAATACCCGGTTGGGAAACCATGATGCGCATGGGTTTGGAGCTGGATTATATAGCCTCCATTGAGCGTATCGAAAGCCTGATAACCTTGGATGCCAAAGAGCGTTACAATATCCTGATGCAAACACAACCCGGATTGATACAGCGTTTACCCAACAAAATTATTGCCGATTACCTGGGCATATCGCAGGAAACACTGAGCCGCCTTAAATCAAAAAAATGATTTATTGACTATTGTCAATCTTTTTACAAGGTATATGGGCTTGTTTTGTATTTCAATCAGATAATCCTATGCACCGCTCAACTTACATTACGCTCCTCATTGCCCTGTTCAACCACACTATTTGCGCACAAACGCTTATTGGCGAACGAACTGTTCGTTTTAAGGACGAAAAACGTAACCGCCCATTGGTTACCGAAATTTGGTACCCCACAACCGATACCTTAAAACAAAGTGATAAGGCATTTTCGCCCTTTACCCGGGCCTATACCGTGCGCGATGGTAAATTGCCCACCGCTAAGCTGCCCTTGATCATGATCTCGCATGGCACGGGAGGCAGTCGGCTTTCATTGGAATGGCTGGCCGATGCTTTGGTGCAAAAAGGATTCATTGTAGCCGCGGTTGATCATTGGGGTAATACCTATGACCATAAGATTGCCCTGGAATTTTTAAAACCCTGGGAGCGCCCGCGGGATATCAGCTTTGTGATCGGTAGTTTATTAACCCAACCGGATATAAAGGATATGATCGACCCCGGTAAAATTGGTATGGCCGGTTTTTCATTCGGTGGTTATACAGCTATAGCTCTGGCCGGAGGGAAGTTTGATTTCTTGTCGCTGCTCAATTATTATAAAACCATCGGAAGAAATGAAATTAATGTACCTGAATTTCCTGGTATCAGCAAATATCTTGACGATAAAGATCTGCTGGCCGTAGCCAAAAATCCCCCGCCGTTGTATGATAAGCGGATCAGGGCCTTCTTTGCCATTTCACCTGCATTGGGGCCAGGCTTTGTTACGGATAAGGATATCACCGCCCCGGTTTATATTGTTGGTTCGCAAAGCGATAGCATGGCCCCGGTAAAAACCAATGCGCTGCGTTACCATCAGCTCATCAAAGGTTCACTGTATTACATCAACCCGGGTAAAATCGGTCATTATGTAATGCTGCAGGAAGCCATCGATGATGTAAAAAAAGAAGCCCCAACTTATTTTACCGATGATGCTTCCGTGAGCAGGCACCAGGTGCATTTAAAGATGGATAGTTTGGCGGTAGGGTTTTTTGTAAAGAATTTGAAGGAATGATAATTTTAAACAGGGTGTCATACTGAGCTCCGTCGAAGTATGGTGGGCGGGGCCTTTACGCGCGTCCTTCGACAAGCTCAGGATGACAGGCCTGCAGGGATAATCAATCCTTCCGAAAACGTTTTCGTAACTTCTGTAAGGTGTGTATAAGCCAGCAGAACTCTTAAAACATATATTTGGCGTAGTAACCCCAATTATATCTGCATGAGAAAAAAGTACTCCCTGTGCCGCGCAGGCATGGCTTCCGCGCTGATCGCCGGATTAGCCCTATCCGCATCGGCACAACAAAAAAACATTTACCATAAAGGCTGGGTTGATTTTAACAAGAACGGCAAAATGGACGTTTTTGAAGACCCCTCGCAAACCGTTGATAAACGCGTTGCGGACTTGCTAAGCCAGATGACCGTTGAAGAGAAAACCTGCCAAATGGCCACCCTTTATGGCTACAAACGGGTTTTAAAAGAAGAAATGCCAGCCGAGTCATGGAAAAACGAGGTTTGGAAAGATGGTATTGCCAATATCGACGAGGAGCTAAACAATTTGGTTTCCACAACCGACAGGGCGTACACCGAATATTCTTTCCCCTACAGCAAACATGCTTCGGCCATTAATACCATCCAAAAATGGTTTGTAGAAGAAACCCGACTGGGTATCCCGGTTGATTTTACCAACGAAGGCATCCACGGCCTCAATCATGACCGGGCCACACCTTTGCCTGCGCCCATATCTATCGGCAGTACTTTTGATAAACAACTGGTACGCCAGGCCGGGCAAACCGTTGGCCGCGAGGCTAAAGCACTGGGATATACTAACGTTTATGCACCCATTCTTGACCCTGCGCGCGATCAGCGTTGGGGCCGGGTAGTGGAGTGTTATGGCGAAAACCCTTTTCACATTGCCGAACTGGGTAAACAAATGGTGCTGGGTATCCAGGAGGAGGGCGTAGCCTCAACCCTGAAACATTTCGCGGTATACAGTGTGCCTAAAGGTGGTCGCGACGGCAGCGCCCGTACCGATCCGCATGTGGCCCCGCGCGAGATGTACCAGATCTACCTGTACCCATTTCGCCGGGTAATACAGGAGGCGCACCCTATGGGTGTTATGAGCAGTTATAACGATTGGGATGGCGTGCCCATTACCGGCAGTTATTACTTCTTAACCGAGCTGCTTCGCCAGAAATTTGGCTTCAACGGCTATGTGGTATCCGATAGCGAGGCGGTGGAATACCTTTACTCCAAACATCACGTTGCAGGTGATTATAAAGAAGCAGTAAGACAGGCCGTAGAAGCCGGACTAAACGTGCGCACCAACTTCACCATGCCTCAAACTTATATTATGCCCCTGCGCGAGCTGATCAAAGAAAACAAGCTTTCTATGAAAGTAGTTGACTCCCGGGTTGGTGATGTGCTGCGGGTAAAATTCCGCCTGGGTTTGTTTGATGACCCGTATGTAAAAGATCCAAAATCATCCGACAAGAAAGTGCATACGGCGGCTGATAATGCTATGTCGTTGCAAATGAATCGTGAATCGATGGTATTGTTGAAGAACCAGGGCGATCTGTTGCCTTTGGATAAAAGCAAATTGAAAAACATACTGGTGACTGGTCCGCTGGCTGCCGAAAAAAACTATGCAACCAGCCGTTACGGCCCGTCGCACAACCCGGTTACCAATGTGTTGGACGGGATTAAAAATTATGTGGGTAAGGATGTAAATGTTACCTATGCCAAAGGCTGTAACGTAGTGGATGCCACCTGGCCCGAAAGTGAGATCATTGAAACACCGCTTACGGCGCAGGAGCAAGCCGGTATTGATTCGGCGGTAACACAAGCCAAACAGGCCGACGTAGTAATAGCTGTGGTAGGCGAAGACTTTGAAAGGGTAGGCGAGAGCCTGTCCCGTACAGGACTAAATTTACCCGGCAGGCAGTTAAAACTGATCCAGGCACTACAGGCTACCGGCAAACCGGTAGTGATGGTGATGATCAACGGGCAACCGCTCACCATCAACTGGGAAAATAAATTTGTACCGGCCATACTCGAAGCCTGGTTCCCCGGCCCCGAAAGCGGTAAGGTTGTTGCCGAAACCCTGTTTGGCGATAATAACCCAGGTGGCAGACTACCTATAACCTTCCCAAAAACTACCGGGCAAATTGAATTTAACTTTCCGTTTAAGCCAGCCTCACAGGCCAGCCAGGGCGGCGAAAACAGCTGGGGCAAAACCAGTGTGAACGGCGCATTGTACCCTTACGGCTATGGCTTAAGCTATACCAAGTTTGAATACAGCAACCTGCAGATATCGCCCGAGAAAGAAAACGCACAAGGCGATGTACAAGTGAGCGTGGATGTAACCAATACCGGCAGCCGCAAAGGCGATGAGGTAGTGCAACTATACCTTAAAGACGAAGTAAGCAGTGTAACCACTTACGAGTATGATCTGCGCGGCTTTGAACGCGTAAACCTGGCCCCCGGCGAAAAGAAAATTGTACAATTTACCCTGCACCCTGACGACCTGGCCATACTGGATAAAAACATGAACTGGACGGTTGAACCCGGCAAATTCATGGTCATGATAGGCAGCTCATCGGTGGATATTAAATTGAAAAAAGAGTTTGAAGTACAATAAGGCTTAAAGCCAAAGGCGAAAAGCTTAAAGCTAAATAGCTGGAAAAGACTTCCGAAGTTTAGGAAACTTCGGAAGTCTTTTTTGTATTATTGGGATATGAAATTAGATGATTCATGGGTTGGTATTGATTTTGTAACCGACGACGAAATACCCGGATTGGTCAGGTACAGGCCTAACCTTCAGGATTTTATAGAATCGGGTTTATACCCACGTCGGATGGACATTATCTGGACTTACGAAAGTTTTGATGATTCTTTGCTCCCGACGCAGAAAGATATGGATCTGATGGCCAGTGTTGAGGATGCGCTTGTGGATGCTTTTGAGGGAGATAACCAAACCATACTGGCTTTTGTTTTTACCTGTGATAACGAAAGATGGTGGGCATTTTATACCACTGATATTAACATGGCCGGCCAAAGGTTGAACGAAGCTTTGGCAATTTTTGATCCATTACCTATCGACATCAGCGTTGACGATGACCCCAATTGGGACGAATATTTTGGGGTTATAGAAGATTTTGGCGGAGAGTAATCATCTGTTTAAAAAAAACGTGGAGGGGCCATCTGCCCATCCTCCACGTATTAAATTATTTAGAATCCCTGGCTAAGATTGCCACTGTAATTTGAATCAAATGATACGGCAAACCCTCCGGGGCTACCATCATTCGAAAATACATTACCCGTTAATATGGTCCTGACGTTTGGCTGAAGCGTTACGTTATTAATCGTTTTGAAAGCTACGTCTGTGCCATTAGGAGATATGGCATCAATAAGGATAGTCACTGTTGATGTATTATTGAATAAACGTGTTACGGGACTTAATGGAAAATTGGTTGTACCTACATTAGCATTGGTTACGGGCGTAGACGATGTTCCGCCGGTATTTGATCCTGTAGACTTTCCATCCAAATAAGTACATGCTTGATATGCACCTAAAACAGTTATATTAATCCGGGATACCCCTGATGGAATGGCATCCTTAATAACTACCTGTATCTCGGAATTTAATCGTTTTAAAACTGAATTCTGTTGTACGGATGTATTGCCAACGGTAAAGTGAACATTGCTATAAAATGTTTCCGGAAAGTAAGCATAAGTACGGTAATTAAAAATGAGTCCAGTATCTCCGAAGTCAGCAGGAATAGTATCGGTTAAACCAACAAATGCGGCCGTATAAGTGCCTGCTACAAGGCTATCTGCAATTGTTCCGAAGTTGGGTGCCCCTTTATTAATAATTAGCGTTTTTTTGAGTGAGTTATTAGAATCAAAAAGTTTATATATCAATTTAACAACTGTACTTGCCGAAGGATCGACAGTGTTTACCTTGATCTTACTATTTTGCTCAATGGGGTCGATTGTCGACGTGAAGCCCGATAAGCTAAAAGAAACGGGATAAAGTTTACCTGTAGGGTTAGTTTTTGTATGGTTATCTTTTTTGCATGATAACAATGTAACACCAAGCAAGGTAAAATATATAAATAAAGCCTTTTTCATATCTGGAAAGAATTAAGTAAAATTAAAAACTAACGTTTACCGGTGCCCCCCAATCCTGATCAATCGCTAATACAAATTGAGCGTTGCCCTGGGTAAATAAATTTCCGGAGAGTGTAGTGATGTAATTAGTTTTACAAACTACATTTTTAATGGTTTTTGTACCCAGTGGCCCGGATGGATTAGCTCCATAATAATCAATCGTTACATCAAAAGGCTTAATATTATTTAGCGTATTCATAACAATAGTATAATTTGTAGTGCCAACATCTGCTGTAGTAATAGTTTTTGTAGTTGTATTGATGGCTTGGAAGTGATGTAACCCGTCGGATCCTATGGCGGATGTGTCTTGAAATTTTACCACTATTTTTGATGTGCCTGTTGGTATGGCATCCTTCAACACTATAGCTAATCGCGCTGTTGCCCTGGAAAGTGTAACTGATTGATTTATGCCTGTATTGGTTACAGTAAAAGGGATCAACTTAAAAAAAGTGTCATCCCAATAAGCCGGGCCTCCCTCAATATCTGGTCGGGTAATATAAGTGAAGAATGTTCTGTAAGCCAGTAAATTATTTGATCCCCCACAAAATACAGCCTTATAATTTCCTGCAGGCACATTTTCGTTAAACTGACCAAAGTTAGCATCACCTTTCTTAACATTTCTGGCAGAAACTAATAACCCGTCACTATTGTATAAGCTATAATACAATAATTGCACAGGCACTGTATCTGTGGCCTGCGTGCCGAGGGAATTTGTTTTTGTTTTACTATCTAAAGGCACTGCGCTTTGCGAAAAGCCAGATACTTTAAAAGTGATAGGGTAAAGTTTGGTATCGGGCGCTTTTTTATCCTTTTTACAGGCAAAAAGCAATAGAACGCAGATGCCGCAAAGTAAAATTTTCTGTTTCATCAATTTTGGGTTTTGAATATTTTATGAATTGATAGCCGTTCATTTAAAAACTTTGATTAATATCAGTGGTATTGTAATCTGGATTGAATGTTACGGCAAGTCCTCCGGTGCCAGCGCTATTAGTAAATACGTTACCGGTTAATATAGTTCTGGTATTTGGCTGAAGTGTTACATTGCCAATTGTTTTTTGCACCATGATGGTACCATCAGCTGCTTTAGCCGTAATTGAAACTGTAACGGGTGTAGTATTATTAAATACGCTCCTTGGGCCTAACTGGAAATTAGTTGTGCCTATATTGCTACTGGTAATAGCAACTGTGGCAATCCCTGCTGATATGGAACCTGACGATTTTCCATCAAGATAAGAGCATACAAAATTTCCGGTGATATCTATAGTAATGCTGGCTGTTTTGGGAGGGATAGCATCCTTAATGATAACTAATACTTCTGAATTTAATCTTTGCAAAACAATACTCTGCTGTACAGGGGCATTACCAACAGTGAAGCTGGCATTGCTGTAAAATGTTTCCGGAAATGCAATACCAGTAGCATAATAATAAGAAAAACGGGTTGGGTCACCCGCGTAAGTACCTATGTAATTGGCGGAGTCCTTTAGCCCAAGAAATACTGCTTTATAACTACCGGCAGGGATACTGTCTGTAAATGTTCCAAAATTGGGAGCGCCCTTTTTGATGAATACTGTTTTTTTAAGTACGTTGTTAGAATCGAATAATTTATAAACCAGTTTAACGATACTGGTTGCCGAAGGATCAACAGCATTTATTTTGATTTTGCTGTTTTGGTTGTCAGGAACGTTTACCTGACTAAAGCTTGAAATATTAAAGGAAACCGGATACAGTTTACCTGTAGGCTCAGTTGTTTGAGTATGATGGTCTTTTTTACACGATAATAGTGCTATGCTTATTAAAGTGAAGCAAATTAAAGCTCTTTTCATTTGGATTAGATTTAAGACAATTAAAAATTAACATTTACAGGTGGATTCCAATCCTGATTAACCGTTATCGTAAACTGGCCATTATCCTGGGTAAATAAGTATCCGGAAAGTATGGTTCTGGTATTGGGTTTACATACCACGTTTTTGATGATTTTTGTACCCAGGGGCCCAACTGGGTTGGGGCCGTAATAATCAACTGTTACATCAAATGGCCTGGTATCATTTAGGGTATTCATGCTAAAAGTATAATTTGCTTTACCCGCATCTGTCGCATTAATAACCTGGGTGGTTTGATTGGTAACTAAAGAAGCGGGTGGATAATAGGGCTTTATTGAAGATGAATCAGAAAAATGTACCACTATTTTTGAGGTTCCGGTTGGTATGGCATCTTTTATTACTAAAGATAATTTTGCAGTTCTCCGGGGTATAACAACCGATTGGTTTACAGGCCCGGAAGTTACCGTAAAAGGTACAACTTTATAAAAGGTATCGTCCCATGTATGGGTATTATAATAGAAGGCTACATCGGGAATGTCAAAAATTAAGTTATTTGATCCTCCACAAAACAAGGCTTGATAAGTCCCCGCTGGCAGATTATCTTTAAACTGGCCAAAGTTTTGATCGCCTTTCAAAACGCGTCTGTAAGTCACCAAAGGCCCATGACCATATAGCGGCCCACGATCCACATATACCGCATAATACAAAGATTGTACAGGTATGGTATCCGTAGCCTGTATGGTGAGGGAATTTGTTTTTGCCTTATCTGCAGTAGGTACATTGGTTTGCGAAAAGCCCGATACATTAAAGCTTATGGGGTATAGCTTAGTATCAGGGTCGGGTGTCTTTTTGTCCTTTTTACAGGCAAAAAACAGGCATAAACAAATGCTGTAGAGTATAATTTTCTGTTTCATTTGGTTTAGATTTTAATGCATAAATGTACTAATTATTAACTGTTTGGAAAAAAAAGTGAAGTTTTTCAAAGGAGTATGAAAGTAACCCATAAAACAGATTTTGGTTTTAACTGTTTGTGATTTTTTTTTCTTGCCGACCATGGTCTGTCAGACAGCTATAGAACAGGTATTTAATACAGTAATTATTGATCATAACCAGAGTGATCATCACGTAAATTCATTTTTAGTTATCAGGAATTTTTGATATATTTACGTACCAGACAGCCCGGAACTTTGTCAAAGTTCCGGGCTGTTTGGTTAAGGAGAAAAACAATATAAAAACCGATCTTTTTGTATTTCGTTATTTGAAAATCAATGTATTGATACTTTTTAAACCTTTTAAAACAGGCTAAAAATTTGTTAAAAAGTGTTAAAATGGCCTTAAAGTTTTGTTAAAACGGGCAATTATCGAGTCTTTTTACCTCATTTTTGACTAAAAAAGTGTTAAAATCATAGGTTTAAAAAGTTTTTTGCCAAGTATAAACTCATGGGGTGAAAATCGCCCACTGGAATTTTGGTACAATATCTCAATACCTGTATGCAATAACTTTTTTTACTTTCTGTAGGCAATTGTTTCATTAATTTTGTCAATTATACAGGTATTCGCTAAGTGTAATAATAACAGTTGTAGTTATATACTTTATTTATATTTTTATACAATTCAAAACACTAAGGCATTGCCTTTTATAAACCCAATTTAAATTATTTAATGGAACTGGAGAACAAAGGTGTAAAGGGCGGTAGGCTAAAAAACATGATCATTAAAACGCTTTACTTTAATAAGGCGATGTCATGCGCGGAGCTGAGCGAATTATTTGACAAAAGTATACCATCGATTGCCAAAGCTGTAAATGAGTTAATGGATGAAGGTTTTGTTGTTGAAGATGGTTATGCCCCTTCAAGCGGTGGCCGCAGGCCATTGATGTATTCGGTAAAAGCCAATACCATGTATATTCTGGCTATAGCACTTGATCAGCTTACAGCACGTATCCAGCTTTTTGATCTGTTGAATAACGCGGTAGCCGATATGGTTACTTTTGAACTTAAACTTTTGAACAATCCTGATGCCCTGGGCAAGTTAACCGCAGAGATCAATAACTATATTAAAGGATCGCGTGTAGCCAAAGAAAAGATAGCCGGAATAGGTATCGGGATGCCGGGCTTTATCAACGTTACCGAAGGGATCAATTATACCTATCTTGATGCTGGCGGCGAAAGCCTGACCGCTTATTTGACCGCTAAAACGGGTATCACTACGTATATAGATAACGACTCCAGCCTGATAGCCCTGGCCGAACAGAAGTTTGGTATAGCTAAATCACAAAACGAAGTTATGGTGATCAACCTGGGATGGGGTATAGGTTTGGGGATGATTGTGAATGGTAAATTGTTCCGCGGTTATAATGGTTTTGCCGGCGAACTAAGCCATATACCCTTATCGGAAGATGGGGCGCTTTGCGAATGCGGTAAGCGCGGCTGTTTGGAAGCGGAAGCATCCATGCTGGTAGTAGCCCGGAAGGCGATTGCGGGCATTCAGCAGGGGCGTATCACGAGTTTAAAATATAACAGTAACGATAATGACCATTCTAAGCTTATGGGTGATGCTGTACTGGAAGCTGCTAATAATGGTGATCAGTTTGCCATTGAGCTGCTATCAGACGCGGGTTATAAAATAGGGAAGGCCCTGGCTATCCTTATTCACATCATGAACCCCGCTAATATTGTGCTGAGCGGCAGAGGAGCTAAAGTTGCCAAGATACTGATGGCGCCAATACAGCAGGCATTGCACAAATATTGTATCCCGAGATTGGCCGGTGGTACCGAGCTACTGGTATCCGAACTTGGTTTTGATGCCGAACTGATTGGTGCAGCCGTGCTCGTAATGGAGAATTTTGACAAAAACTTAAAAGCCAAAATGAGCAAAGCGGCTAAGGCTTTGGCGTAATAGATATGTGGATAAGATCAGATGTGCAGATTTCAAATGTGCGGATGTACTGATTAAAAAATCAAATTATCCTTAAATCATTTCATTTGCACATCCGAGTATTTGCACATTTACCCAAAAACTTTTCCTGAATAATCTATAGCCTCCTGAAATTTGGCCAAATCAAGCCCCAGGAGCTCATGTTGTGATTGAAGGTATCTGATTAGGTTTTCGGTAGCGATATTGCCTGTGAGATCGTCTGCGGCCATTGGGCAGCCTCCATATCCTTTCAGTGCAACGTCAAAGCGTTTGCAGCCGCTTTCATAGGCTGCGGCTATCTTGGGCTGCCAGGTATCGGGCGTAGAATGTAGGTGGATGCCGAACTCTGTTTCCGGGAATTTACGGCACAAATCGGGATAAATACTACCGATTTGCTCTGCCTGGGCAATGCCAATGGTATCTGCAAGGGCTATGTTTTTGATGCCCAAATCAACAATCTGTTCTGTCCAGTGTTCAATAATGCCGGTATTCCATTCGTCGCCATATGGATTGCCGAAGCCCATAGACAGGTAAACCAACAACTTTTTACCGCTGTTATGGCATAACCCGTTGATCCTTTTTACATTTTCAAAAGCCTGAGGTAATTTGGTATTGGTATTACGGATCTGGAAAGTTTCGGATATGGAAAAAGGGTAGCCCAGGTAGGTGATCTCCTCGTGTTTAACCGCGTCCTCAGCACCGCGATAGTTGGCGATGATGGCCAATAGCTTTGATTGAGTGTTGCTCGTATCCAGCTTTTTTAATACTTCGGCGGTATCTTGGAGCTGAGGTATGGCCTTTGCCGATACAAAGCTGCCAAAGTCGATGGTATCAAAGCCCACTTGTAACAGCAGGTTGATATAAGCCGCTTTGATATCGGTAGGTACAAAATCATGCAGGCCCTGCATGGCATCGCGGGGGCATTCGGTTATTTTTATGCTCATTTCAAATGCTAAGTCTGAGGTCTATAGTCCAAAGTTAGCTTTTAAGTCTGAAACTTTGGGACTACTTAAAGACTTTTGACTTTCGGCTTAAGACTTAATAAATCAATCAACTGTATTGGGTAAATGTTCATCTTCGGTAAGACCCTCGCGTTCAAACTTGCGGATTATGAGCCTTGTACCACCGTTATAAGTGATATAGCTGGATACCCAGTTAATAAATACGATAACCTTGTTGCGGCCGCCTAAAAGCGATATCAGATGGACGAACAGCCATACCAGCCAGGCAAAAAATCCCTGAAATTTTATTTTACCCAGATCGGCCACGGCTTTGTTCCGACCGATAGTAGCTAATGAGCCTTTGTCGAAATATTTAAAGGGTACCGTTGGTTCATGGTTGATCAGCTGTGCGATGGTTTTGGCTACATGTTGGCCCATTTGTATGGCCACCTGCGCCACACCAGGATGTCCTTTAGGAGTTTCGTCAGTTATCATGGCGGCTACATCGCCGATGGCAAATATGTTCTGGGTTTCTATTACACGACAAACGCTATCCGTCCTGATCCGGTTGCCACGCTCAATAAAATTAGGGTCGATACCTTCAGGGACAACACCCATAACGCCGGCACTCCAGATCACGGTTTTGGTGCGGATAGTTTTACCGCCTTCAAATTTGATTTCCTCGCCATCGTAGCTATCTACTTTTACACCTAAAAGTACTTCCACGCCCATTTTGGTCAAAAACTCTTTGGTGGCGGCAGAGGCTTCCTCAGAAAAAGGCCCGAGTACTTTGGGCAGAAAATCAACCAGGTACACTTTCATATCCTCTTTTTTGAGTTCGGGATAATCTTTGGCCAGGATATGGTTGCGTAATTCGGCCAGTGCTCCGGATAGTTCCACACCGGTTGGACCGGCACCTACCAGAACAAAGGTGAGATAAGGGTCGCGTTCTTCTTTGGTGGGTTTTAGTAAGGCTTCCTCAATATTTTGCAGAATGGCATATCGCAGGTTAAGCGCCTCAGGAACTGATTTCATGGGCATCGAAAACTTTTCAATATCCTTATTTCCGAAAAAGTTGGTGGTTGATCCTGTGGCTATCACCAGGTAATCATAGACTATTTGGCCAATAGTGGTATCAATGGTGTTCTTTTCCGCATTTACCTTGGTTACCTCGGCAATCCTGAACCTAAAGTTTTTTTGGCTGGCAAAGTTCTTACGTAATGAAAAAGCGATGGATTCCGATTCAAGACTACCTGTGGCCACCTGGTATAAAAGCGGCTGAAAAGTGTGGTAATTATGTTTATCGAGCATTAAGACCTCAACGGGCTTATCCTTGAGATGTTTGGCTACCTGGAGCCCGCCAAAGCCCCCGCCTACAATAACTACCAGTGGAAATTTTGAGCTGTCTGTTAAGTTCATAGCACGGGTGTTTTAACCTCCTTTAAATCTCCCCCGATGGAGGAGGGTTTTAAAAATATTATTTTAAAACCCTCTCCCTTTGGAGAGGGTTTGGGTGAGGTGTTTTTTATATAACAAAAAAGGCCCCAAAAGTTCTTTGGGGCCTTGCAAATAAATTTATAGAGTTTATTATCTCAGATCTTTTTTACCAAAGTCAACTATAACCGGTGTGGCTACGCAGATAGATGAGTATGTTCCGAAGATCACACCGATCAATAACGCGAATGAGAATCCTTTGATCACATCGCCACCAAATATGAACAACACGATCAATACGAATACCACAGTTAAAGCGGTAATGATGGTACGGCTTAGCGTACTGTTGATAGCCTGGTTGATTACTTCTTCAGGATCATCAGTTTTGGCATGGTGAAGTTCCAGGAACTCGCGGATCCTGTCAAATACTACCACCGTATCGTTAATAGAGTAGCCGATAACTGTTAGTATAGCTGCGATGAATGCCTGGTCAATATCCAGGGAGAATGGAAGTAATCCTCTGAATAAAGAGAAGAATGATAGTACCAGCAAGGCATCGTGAGCTGTAGCCACCATCGCACCTAAGCTGAACTGCCATTTGCGGAAACGGATCAGGATGTAAGCCGAGATCACAAATATGGCGAACAATACGGTATAGATAGCTGATGTTTTTAATTCATCGGCAACAGTGGCACTTACTTTTGAGAAACCAACGATATCTTTATCGGTTATACGGGTGGCTTCTTTTGAACCCAAAGCCTGGATCAATGTATTCCTTACTTTAGCGTCGGTAGCTGCATTGTTATCCCGGATCAATAAGTTGGTAGTGATGCTCATTTTATCGGCACCAAATGTTTTAACCTCAGTACTACGACCCAATGTAGCGTCAACGGCATCATGAATAGCTTCTGTTGTAACAGCTTTGTTAGGGAAGGTAACAATATAATTACGGCCACCCTCAAAATCCACACCGTAGCTAAATCCGCGTGTAAAGATGGATATTAAACCTGCTAATATGAATATGCCCGAAAAAGCGTAAAACTTGAAACGGTTTTTAACGAATTTAAAATTTGCGTTTTTGAAGGTATGTGAGCTCCATGGGTTTGAGAATTTGATATCCCATCCTTTGTCAAGCATCCACTCAAATATAACCCTTGAGATCAGTAGTGAACAGAACAATGAGGTAATGATACCGATCATCAATGTGGTAGCGAAACCCTGGATTGGGCCCGAACCAAAGATAAACAGGATTACACCGGTTAAGAATGTACTGATCTGTGAATCGAGGATAGATGGTAAAGCGTGTTTGAAACCATCAGCTACAGCTATTCTTAATGATTTGCCTAAGCCCAGTTCTTCACGAACGCGTTCATAAACCAGTACGTTGGCATCAACCGCAATACCCAATGTGAGCACGATACCGGCAATACCAGGCAAGGTTAATACCGCGCCTAAGCTGGTTAATACGCCCATCAGGAAAAATATGTTGATGACAACCGCTACTACCGCTACAGTACCTGCACGATTGTAATAAGCAATCATAAATATCAATACAACAACCAAGCCTAATATACTTGAAGTAACACCGGCATTGATAGCTTCCTGACCTAATGACGGACCTACTACCGATTCTGATATGATATGCGCAGGAGCAGGTAAACGACCAGCTTTTAAAACGTTGGCCAAATCCTTGGTATCCTCAATAGTAAAGTTTCCAGAGATAGAAGATACACCACCAGAGATCTCGTTCTGTACGTTTGGAGCAGAGTATACGTTATCATCCAATACAATGGCTACCGCTTTTTTGTTGGTACCTGACGATGCCTCGGCTGTAACAGTACGCCATTTCTGGGCACCCTCTGAGTTCATGATCATCACAACCTCTGGATTCCCTTTTGGATCGTTATCGGCACGGGCGTCAGTGATCACGTCGCCTGATAATACCGGGCCATTGTCGGCGCCTGTTAATTTGATGGCGTATAGAGCAAATGCTTTGTCCTTGTTATTTTTTAATGGCTTTACCTCCCAAAGAAATTTCAGGTTGCGTGGTATTACCGCTTGTACATCGGTGCTATGGAGGTAAGCGTTAACTTTGGCGGTATCTCTTTGTGGTGAATAACCAACAACAGGACCCTGACCTAATTGCTGCTGACCGCTGGCATCCTGGCCAATGTTTGGAGATAACACAGAAAATAGTGGGTGTAACGCCGTAAATTGTGTTTTATTAGCCAATGCTGCTGCGGACGTATCTTTAGCGGCATTTTTTTGAACCTTGCTCAATAACGAACCTGCTTTGGCAGCGGTATCAGTTTTAGCAGCAGCTGTTGTTGCGGTAGCTTTAGCTTTTGATGAATCAGCTTTAGCTGTTTTGTTTTTTGCAGCCAGTAAGTTGTCAATATTGATCAGGTATTGATAAGCTTCGGTGTTGTCATAAGTTTCATAGAATTCCAACTTAGCAGAACCTTGTAACAATTTACGAACACGCTCCGGCTCTTTTACACCTGGTAACTCAACCAAGATACGGTTTGAGCTTTGCTCAAGCTGAATGTTAGGTTGTGTAACACCAAACTGGTTGATACGGGTATTTAAAACCGTGTATGATTGTTTTACCGCTGTATTAGCCTGATCTTTCAAATAAGCTGTAACCTCGCTGTTTGATGCGTTAAACTTTAAATGATCTTGGTTATCCTTTGTTGAAAAGATAGCGGCCAGCTTACCGTTCGGATTTAGTTTCTCGTACTCACTAACAAAAAGTGTGATGAAATCCTTTTGAGTGGTTTGGGCGTTCGCCTGTAATTTGTCGGCATTAGCCAAAGCTTGATTAAACGCAACATCAGGATTGTTGTTGGCAATTTTCTTCACCAACTCATCGAGCGAAATTTGCATGGTAACGTTCATCCCGCCTTTAAGGTCAAGGCCCAATGCAAGTTCTCTTTGCAGTACGTATTGATAATTGTGTTTAAACACCGGATATACCGGTTGTGTTGACATAGAATCCAGATACGCTGTTTCTCTCGCAGGGTCACCCTTTGAATATACCTTGGCATCACTTTGAACTTTGCGCGCCACCCACGTGAAAGATAGCTGGTATAAGCATACTACAGCCAGCAGAATGGCGAAAAATTTAATAACCCCTTTACCTTGCATCGAATTATAATATGTAATTAATTAGTTTATAAGCTTTTTTTAAATAAGACGGCAAATCTAATAAAATTTCGCAAGCATGAAATTTTAAATTAAAACAATTTGATGACAAAAAATGTTAGCCGCGTTCCAGCGTGATGAAGGAGTAGCTGTACTTGTTTTTTTCGTCGGGCTCAAAGTTTTCCCGTTCTGTCTCTTTCCATTCCTGCGGATCCAGCTCCGGGAAAAAAGTATCCCCATCAAAATCCTGATCGATCACGGTTAAATAGATACGATCGGTAAGCGGAATAGCTTGCCGGTAAATTTGGGCGCCACCAACAATAAATACCTCATCCTCGCCGGCGCAAAGCTCCAGGGCATCTTCTATAGAGCCTGCAACTTCACAGCCTTCAATAGTGATGGACTGCTGGGTTACTACTATGTTACGGCGTTTGGGTAATGGCTTGCCAACAGACTCATAGGTTTTACGCCCCATGATCACGGTATGCCCGGTGGTGACATCTTTAAAATGTTTCAGATCGTTGGGCAAATACCAAAGTAATTTATTGTCTTTGCCTATAGCGTGGTTTTTGGCTGTGGCAACTATGATGGATGTAGTCATTGGTTCATTAGTGTTATTAGTTCAGTAGTTCATTAGCCTTGGCAGCTTAATTTATTTTCTTAACTTTTTCAGTCAGCCATAATTTTATACCGTCGAAATTTAATTCTCCTTTACTTGCTGATATTGTCATATCATACTTTTCATCTTCAGTGGCAGTGAGATCAATTTCAAATTCAAGAAGTGTTAGCCTGAGTAAAGCATAAGCAGTTCTTTTGTTGCCATCAAGAAAAGGATGATTGATGATAATGCTTTCAAAAATAGCAGCAGCTTTGTCGATGGCTTCCGGGTACAGATCCTGTCCGTCAAAGGTTGCATTGGGGCGAGCTATAGCAGCCTCTAATCCCCCCTGGTCTCTTATTCCTTTAACGCCTCCAAACTTTTCAATTAAAATATTGTGGATTAAAAGGGTTGTTTGAATGTCGATCATTGAGCAAGTCTTTGCAATAAGCCTTTATCTTCAGAAAGGATTTTTCTTAAATTATTAGCAAGCTTGATTTGTTCGGGTGATTGTGTTTGTAATTCTTTTACAAAATCTAAAATATCCTGCAATACAGTTTCAGGTACCTGGTCAAGTACCTTTTGTATCTCGTTTTTTATTTGAACCGAAGTCATAGTCAAATTTACAAATTTTTAAAGTAACGGCAAGCAGTGCCCTAATCTACACTGCCACCTCAGCCTTGATGTGCGGCCACGGATCATAATTCTCTAAAGCGAAATCTTCAAACTTAAAGGCGAAGATGTCTTTCACTTCAGGATTGATCTTCATGGTTGGTAGGGGACGAGGTTCACGGCTCAACTGCAGGCGGGCCTGATCCATGTGGTTGTTGTACAGGTGAGCATCGCCAAAGGTATGAATGAAGTCGCCATAATCCAGATCGCAAACCTGTGCCATCATCATCGTGAGCAATGCATAGGATGCGATGTTAAATGGTACCCCCAAAAATATATCGGCACTGCGCTGATACAATTGGCATGAAAGTTTGCCTTTTGTTTCGCCCTTGTCCTGGTTGGGGGGCTCCACGTAAAACTGAAACAAACTATGACAAGGCGGTAAGGCCATCTGATTAACGTCGGCCACGTTCCATGCCGATACGATCATACGGCGCGAATCGGGATTGTTTTTAATTTGGTTTACCACCTGGGTTATCTGGTCGATATGACTGCCGTCGGGCTTTGGCCACGAACGCCATTGGTATCCGTACACCGGTCCGAGATTGCCTTCGGCGTCGGCCCACTCATCCCAGATGCGTACGCCGTTTTGTTTAAGGTAGCTGATATTGGTATCACCGCTCAAAAACCAGATCAGTTCATGGATGATAGATTTGAGGTGCAGTTTTTTGGTGGTCACCATCGGGAAACCATCCTTAAGGTTGAAACGCATCTGGTAGCCAAACACACTTACCGTACCGGTTCCTGTCCTGTCATGCTTCTGCGCTCCGGTTTCCATCACATGGCTCATCAAATCGAGATACTGTTTCATTTTTGTAGGTTGATTAAGTTACTTGTTGATTAGGTGAGTGGTTGGATTGGGTTGATTAAGTTAGAAGAACTTAATCAACTCATGAACCAGTGAACTAATGAACAATTTTAAAAGGCAAAGAAAAATAATCTAATTTTGACATCCTAATCGATGTGCAAAAATACACGCGGTGTTAGTCTTTTTTTCTATGATCCTTTTTCCCAACGCAAAAATAAACATTGGCCTTAACATTACCGAACGCCGGCTCGACGGCTATCATAATCTGGAAACCATTTTTTATCCTATCAACATCAAAGATGCGCTTGAAGTTGTAGAGAGTGATCAACTGAGCTTTGAATCCTCTGGTTTGGATATCCCGGGCAGGGCCGAAGATAATCTTTGCATCAAGGGGTATCATCTTTTGAAAAATGATCACAACCTACCGCCGGTGAGTATCCACCTGCATAAAAGTATCCCGATAGGGGCTGGTCTGGGTGGAGGCTCGGCTGATGCCGCTTATTTTATCAGGCTGATGAACCAGCAATTTGAACTTGGGCTGTCTGTGGAGGAAATGACGGGATATGCCCGCAAGCTTGGCGCCGACTGTGCTTTCTTTATCGAGAATAAACCGGTGTTCGCCTTTGAGAAGGGCGACGAGTTTGAATCGATTAAATTGGATCTGTCCAAATATAAAATTGCCCTGGTCATGCCGGATGTTCACATATCAACCGCCGAAGCTTACCGGGGGGTAAAACCTGCGCTGGTAAAAGAATCACTGTTTGATCTGATTGCAGAGCAGCCCATCACCGAATGGAAAAGATATATCAAAAATGATTTCGAGCTATCAATTTTCAAAAACCACGCTGAGATACGGGGCGTAAAAGCGGCCTTGTACGAAGCTGGTGCTATATACGCCAGCATGAGCGGGAGCGGTGCCTCGGTGTTTGGTATATTTGAGCAAACGCCCGATCTGCAGCATCTGGAAGCAGATAATGAAGTGTTTTATGATGTGTAGTTGAATTTTGAACATCCAAATCCGAAATAAAAAATCACACTCCCGCATCTTCGCTCACGCCGCGTCCAACAGCCTCTGCCCAGTCAGTCTCGCTCCAGCCTTTTGCCATGGCGCTTAATAAGCGGCTGTGTAAGGTGTTTACAATCGGCATGGGTGTCTGGCTTGCCTGGGATAGTTTAAATGCCAGACGCGCGTCCTTATAGCCTAATTTCGACTTGAAACCTACCGGCTCATATTGCTTGTTGGCGATGACCCGGCCATAGTTTTGAAAAATGGGAACGTTGAATAGCGTCGATCCAAAAAAGTTGGCCACCTGCTCCCTGTCTAGTCCGTTCTTCTCGGCAAGGGTATATGCCTCTGCCATCATCTCCATCGAGGCCATGATCATAAAGTTGCCCGCAATTTTTACCACGTTTGCTCCGCCTGCAGATTCTCCGAAATCTATCACACCCTGACCAAGGCAATCCAGTACGGGCCTGGCCGTATCCTTGGAATGCTGATCGCCCGATACACAGATCCAGAGTTTGCGGGCAGCGGCTGCTTCAGTCCGGCCAAAAACGGGAGCTGCCAGGTAGTGGCTGCCCGCCTCCTCATGAAGCTGGGCAAGCTGCTCTGAGGTTTCGGGCGAGACAGTACTCATGGAAATATGGAGAGCATGCTCGGGTAACTTCTCCAGGATGCCCCGCGTGCTCAAAGTTATTTCTTTCAGTACTTCGTCATCTGAAACTACGGTGATCACGATGTGGGCACCTTCGGATGCATCGGCAGGCGTTTGGCATTTGGTGACGTAGTCAGGATCGAGCTCATCTGTTTTTGAATGGGTACGATTATAAACCTGTAAGTGATAACCCGACTGGATAAGATTTTGGGCTATGGGCATGCCGATGTTACCAAGGCCGATAAAGCCGATTTTTTTTTCCATGGTTGTTAGGTGGATGTTAGCTGATGTACTCTCTGTCCTCGTCGCTTAGTGTATTGGGATCGTCTTTCTTATGGATATTGTCATGATAGCCTCCGATATCAAATTTTGCTTTTTTGGGTCGGCCGACAAGCCAGCCTAAAATAAAAGCCACGACAGCTACTACCGCCATCATCATTAATTTGGAAACATAAAAATTCGCGAATAAAAAAGCGAACGGAACCTTGTCTGTGTTTTGCGCCAATGCTGCTGTAAGCAAAATGGTGACGACTATTATGGTGATTGTTTTAATACTCATGATAAGTTGATTTAACAGTTTATACAATATCCGGTTTTTAAATCTTTATTAAAAATCAATTTCATTAAGCGCTTTGTGAAAACTGAAAAACATGGCGGGAGCGGATGATTAAAAGTAGGGTTCCTGGAAAAGTGATTTTTAATTTTCGTGAAGGATTGAAATGGATTTTTGATGGGGCCAAATTTTAATCCTGATAAAAAAAAATGAACGGAAGGAAATTTCAATTCTAAGAAATTCATGATCGCCAAATGGAAGCCTCATTCCATGAGTTATGGTTCTTCTGTTTTTTGGCTTTTTCTGCCTCTTATATTATCAAGTCCTGGGTCGAAAATCAACCATCGCTGCTCAGCCGAGAGTTCGAAAAATTTCATGGGATTTAGTTTTTTGTATACAAGTGGGAGGGATGTGCCTGTTTTATTTCATCCTGTATTTTAAGGTTCATAACACTATCATTAGATACCCTTTCTGAATTCATTATGTTTAGTATTTATTTATATAGTACTTTATATTTATCTGAATATGAAATATATGTATTCTGTATTTAAGGGTTGTAATTTTGATTGCTAATATTTTTAGTTTTTTGATGTTTTAGTTAACTCAATTTTGTTTAATTTTTACTTTTGGTAAACTATATAAATATTTCATTATTAAATTATTATAAAATTTAATTAATCTTTATTTTTAAAATTTAATGATAAAATTAAAAGCTAAAAAGTGGACAAGATAAAAACTTCATGTAATTGCTATGATTTTTATTTGGTACACTAACTAAAAAATGAATTTTGCGCCTGTTGTGTGAGGTGATGTTTAAACGGTGCTAAACCCGTTAAAAAATAATAATGCCTTACAGGGCTTAAAAATGGCCTTTAGAATTGTGGGCTTTCTATCCCCTATCGGGGTAGGTCTGTCTCAAAAACAGAAGGAATTGAGGGCGATTTTGTCGCGATGCGGAGGACAATATAAGGGGATAAATAACCTGGCAATTGACAGGAAAGGTGTCGTCTCAGGAAGCGGAAAAGAAAAAATTACAATCTTGCTTTTCGTTTGGCGATTTGCTTTTGAGCCACTGGATATAGAAATATTGTGGATAAAATAATGACCGCCCCAGCCCAAAAGCCGAGTGTCATTTTATTCATATCACCAAAAAAAATGAAGGACATCAGGATGCCATAAACTGGTTCGAGGTTGGTGATGAGGGCTACTTTGAATGCCGAAAGTTCGCGCATAACAGATACCCCGGCAACGTAGGCAAGTGAGGTGCAGATGGTGCCAAGCAGTATCAGATAGCCAATGTCTTTAGGTTTTAAAATGAGCGATTGGTTGAATCCGCCAGTCAATAAAAGGTATATCGATATCCAAAAAAAAGCTCCGGTTAGCTCATGAAAAGCAATGATCGGGGCTTCGTGTTTTTTTATGAATTTGGAATTAATGATCGAAAAAAGGCTTGCGCAAACCGCGCTTGCGAGGCCCGTTATGATACCCTTAGTGTAATGCGATTCAAATTTAAATATCAAAACGATGCCTGTTATGATCAGTAATCCAGCCAGGATCTCCAGTTTGGAGATCTTTGTTTTATTCAATAGAGGCTCAAATATGGCCGTAAATAAAGTGATGCTGGAGAGGCAAACCAGCGTCACCGGAACCGTAGATAATTTGATCGACGCGAAAAAAAGCACCCAATGACCGCCCACTAAAGCACCTGTTGATGCCATTTTCAGGAACGTTTTTCGATCAACCCTGATGGTTGTTTTGCTAAAATTGAAGTATAAAAACAACGAAATAACAGCAATAAGCACCCTATACCAAACCAATTGTACAGCAGAAATGGTTATCAAATTACCCAAAATGCCGGTAAATCCCCAGATAAAAACAGTGAAATGGAGTATGAGCAGGTTCTTGTTGAGGCTTTCTTTGTTGCTTTTTGTAACCACTATTTAGGCGCTTTTAGGAGTAAATAATAGCCGAGCAAACCAAATGTAGTATTAGGAATAAAGACCGTAAAGATGGGCGGAACGCCACCTTTTATAGAAAATACAATAGCAAAACGCTCTACAATAATGTAGGTAAAACAGAGTATAATGCCAATTCCCAAGGGTAAACCAACACCGCCCCGCACCTTACGTGACGACAAAGCTACGCCCACAACGGTTAAAACGTAGGCAGATAAAGGGTATATAAACCGATGGTATTTTTCGTAGTAAAGGTTGTTTAGCACCTCTGGCCGGCGTAGTTTTTCTTTATCTATATTCTTATTCAGGTCTTTTAAAGACATGGCCGCGTATACATTATCATATACAACAAAGTCGGTAGGGTGCATATCAAGCACCGTATCTTTTTGCGGAATATCCTTAAAAAATTGCTCTTTTAAGCCATTTATGTATTTAACAGAATAGTTTTTTAATGACCAGATCCTTTTAACCGAATCATAAGTAACCTGGTTGGCAATCAATTTTTCGCGAAGCGTATCGCCGTTAAACTTCTCCATAATAAACTGATAGCCAGTATGTACGGTAGGGTCGTAGTTTTGCAGATAAACAAATGTGTGCTTATCTATCTGCATATGTACCTCAATTTTGGTAGGGTCGTTATCGGTTATGCCATTGGCGTTCTCAAAGTCGTTTTTTAGGTGATTGGTATACGGAATGAGGTATACATTGGCAAAAAAGGATACCACAAATATAATGGTGGAGGCTATAAAATATGGCCTTAAAAAGCGGTTAAAACTAGCCTTACCACTCAAAATAGGTACAATCTCTGTTTGATTTGCCATCTTAGCAGTAAAGAAAATTACGGCTAAAAAATTAATCAAAGGCGATAGCATATTCAGGTAAAAGGGCACGAATCCGGCATAGTACTGGAATATGATATCGTGTAGCGACGCATGTTTATTGGTAAAATTATCCAACTTTTCAGACACATCAAACACAACAGATACCGCTGCGAAAATACCCATGGTAAACACAAAAGTGCCCAGGTATTTACCCATAATAAACCTGTCAATAACTTTCAGATGCCGGTGAATAAATGCCTTCATTTTTTGTTTATTAGTTCATTGGCTCATTGGTTCATTGGTTTCATGTGAGCTGTTATTAATGTGGTTAAGACTAATAAACAAATGAACCGATGAACTGGTGAACGGCTATAATCGTTGGCCAAGTTGCTTAACCATGCTATTTTTCCAGTTATAAAACTCGCCGGATATGATCTTTTTACGTGCTTCTTTAACCAGCCAAAGGTAAAAATGGAGGTTATGCAAGGTAGCGATCTGCGCTCCAAGCATCTCGCCCGAATGTATTAAATGGCGTAAATAGGCTTTGGTGTAATTCTTATCAGCAAAGAGATCACTATCACTTTCAATAGCCGAAAAGTCATTTTTCCACTTCTCGTTTTTGATATTAATGATACCATTTTTAGTAAAAAGCATGCCATTTCGGGCGTTACGGGTAGGCATAACGCAATCAAACATATCAATTCCTAAGGCTATATTTTCCAATATATTAACCGGTGTACCTACACCCATTAGATAACGTGGTTTTTGCTCTGGTAATATATTACACACAATTTCTGTCATGGCATACATTTCTTCGGCTGGCTCGCCTACCGAAAGTCCGCCTATAGCATTGCCCTCACGTTCAAAAGAAGCAATAACTTCTGCCGATTTTACGCGCAAATCTTTATAAACAGATCCTTGTACTATAGGGAAAAGTGTTTGGCTATAGCCGTATTTAGGCTCCGTATTATCAAAGCGGTCGCAGCAACGTTTTAGCCAGCGGTGGGTCATGTCGATAGATCGCCTGGCATAATTATAATCGCAGGGATAGGGGGTACATTCATCAAAAGCCATGATGATATCAGCACCTATAATCCGCTGAATATCCATCACATTTTCTGGTGTGAACAGGTGTTTTGAACCATCAATGTGCGAACGAAACGTAACACCTTCCTCCTTAATTTTACGTACTTCGGTTAAAGAATATACCTGATAACCACCGCTGTCGGTTAAAATGGGTCCGTCCCAGCCATTAAATTTATGCAATCCTCCTGCCTGTTCAAGCGTATTAAGGCCCGGTCTGAGGTATAAATGATAGGTATTGCCTAAAATAATCTGAGCCTCTATGTCATTTTTAAGTTCGTGCTGATGCACTGCCTTTACTGTGCCGGCAGTACCAACAGGCATAAATATAGGGGTTTGTATGGTGCCGTGGTCGGTGGTAATTTCACCTGCGCGCGCTTTCGAAAGCGAATCTTGTGCTGTTAAATTAAATTTCATTTTGAGGTTGCAAAATTAACAAATAAAGCGGATAAAGGACGAAAGGATAAAGGGGCAGGGATTAACAAACAAAAGATAAAAATTTGACAGGTTTACGTTTCGTGTATATTATCTTTTTTCATCGTTTATAATCCTTAATCTTTGTTCCTTTATCGTTACTCCGCCCCAGTGTGGAAAAAAACAGGCGAGTGTGTGTAATAATCACGAAATAAACCTATGTTGACCACTTTTATTCCGGCGATTTTTAACAAATTTGCCTGATATTAAAACTGATTGGAAACTTATATTCACAACGCCCTCTTCATTCTTTTTCAGCTGTGTTTTATCGTTCAGCTGTATTACCTGATAAGTAACCATAGCCGCCTTTCACGATATAAACCAGCGGATAAGTTACCCGAGGTATTGATACCTGTTTCGGTAATTATAAGCGCACGAAATGAAGCCAAAAATCTGCAGGAAAACCTGCCTTTTATACTCAAGCAAAACTATCCGGATTTTGAGGTAGTTGTGATCAATGATTGCTCTTATGATTCATCAAATGATGTTTTGGATGATATGCAGCGGGAGTATCCACATTTAAAAGTGGTAACCATAACCGAGCACGATCGCTTTAAAACCGGGAAAAAATTTGCTCTTACTTTGGGAATAAAAGCCGCCAAAAATGAATATATGCTGTTTACAGATGCCGATTGCAAACCCGCCTCTGAAAACTGGATAACGCGGATGGCGGTTAATTTTAGCACCAAGGCTCAAATCGTGTTAGGGTACTCTCCTTATTATAAAACCCGTAATTTCTTAAATCCGTTTGTGCGTTTTGAGACTATTAAAACTGCAATAAACTATTTATCAGGAGCACTCAACGGAGATCCGTATATGGGCATTGGGCGTAATTTGGGCTATACTAAAACCTTGTTTTTTAGTCAAAAAGGCTTTGCTTCGCACATGCATGTGATCTCCGGAGATGATGACCTGTTTGTAAATCAGCATGCTACGGCCGATAATACGATTATTGAGATACACCCCGATGCGTTTACTTATACCAGCGCGAAAACAACTTTAACCTCCTGGTACAGGCAAAAAAAACGACACATGGGGGTAGGTAAATTGTACAAAAACAAACACAGGCGAATGCTCAGTTTTGATGCTATGAGTGGATTTCTGTTTTATATTTTACTTATAATATCTTTTGTTCTTAAATATGAACCTCTACTGGCACTAGGTTTGTTTGGTTTCAGGCTGATATTGCAGCTTGTTATATATAGTAAGATATTTAAAAAGCTTGATGGCAAAGATTTGATATGGTATTTGCCATTTTTTGATATTATATATTATATGTATTTAAATGTTTTTGGGCTGATCGGGACATTTTTAAAAACAACCCAATGGAAATAAACGCCAACTTTACCGATAACGCGAAGAATGATTTTCACCTGGTAGTTAGGGCTCGCGAAGGCGATCAAAAGGCCTATGCCGATTTGATGCACCGGTACAAGGACTCTATTTATTTTATGGTTTTAAAAATGGTTAACAATAAGGAAGATGCTATGGATCTTACTGTTGAAACCTTTGCCAAAGCTTTTGAAAAATTGGATAAATACCAACCCGATTATGCCTTTAGTACCTGGTTATTTAGGGTGGCTACCAATAACTGTATCGATTTTATCCGTAAAAAGAAACTGAATACCCAGTCTATCCACGGGATGACAGACGATGATGGGGATGAAAAACCGTTGCAAATAAAAGCTGATGTGTTGAATCCCGAGGAAACATCGATCAAAAAACAACAAACGCAGGAGCTTAAATTATTAATCGAAAGCTTACCGCATCGTTACAGAAATCTGATCACTCTGCGTTATTTTGATGAGTTATCATATGAGGAAATAGCACAGCAACTCGATCTGCCGCTGGGGACAGTTAAAGCACAATTGTTTAGGGCCAGGTATTTACTGGGTAACATTATTAATCGTTTTAACAGGGATGACATCTGATATCGTATTCAAATATTTTCCGGAACTGACCGATAGACAATGCTCTCAAATTGAACAATTGCCGGAGTTGTATAACCTATGGAATAGCCAGATCAATGTGATATCACGTAAAGATATCGACCTTTTGTATGAGCGCCACGTATTGCACTCGCTCGGAATAGCTAAAATAATGTCCTTTTTACCGGGTGAAAATGTATTGGATGTAGGCACAGGAGGCGGTTTCCCAGGTATCCCGCTAGCTATTTTATTTCCCGGAACCCGGTTCCATTTGGTTGATTCTATTGGTAAAAAGATAAAAGTAGTACAAGAGGTAGCTAAAGCTTTGGGTTTAAGCAATGTGAAAGCGTCGCATCTGCGGGCCGAGCAACTGAATGAAAGGTTTGATTTTGTAGTATCTCGTGCGGTTACTCAACTTAAAGATTTTTATCCCTGGGTGAGGGGTAAATTCAATAAAGACTCAAAAAATACTTTGCCTAACGGAATCCTGTATCTAAAAGGTGGTGACCTGCTGCAGGAAATCAAGGAGTCGGGCCTGAAAGTGCAACAATATCATCTTAAAGACTATTTTACCGAAGAGTTTTTTGAAACCAAACAGGTTATCTATGTGAAGGGATAGGACTATAATGCCTTTACATGGAAAAATGCCGAAGCGGTTTTAGCCGTTCAGCAATTTGTTTAAAGGGTGCAATATACCTGGGCAGGCTTATTGTTTTGTAGTTACATAGCCAGTTACAACAATTTGATTCATAGATGATTTTGGCGAGTGGTCTTTGTCAACATAGTCATCTTTGTTTTTTAGCGTATAGTTTTCAGGTGCGTGCGCTACTTGGTTGTCATGCTCATCAAGAAGCGTAAATGCAACAGGCAAACTATAATATCCAGATTTTATACCTAATGGGCCATCATAATTTTTAAGCACTCTTATAACTTCTGCATCAGTTTCATTGGTTAGCGACCTTGCAAGTTTTACATCGTCTATTTTTCCATTGTTAATAGTAACTGCGAGTATAACGCGACCTCCTATCCGATTATCATGCGCAACTTTCGGATATCTTACATGTCTTGCGATGTATTTATACAGACTATCAAATGGGCTTTGTGGCGGCGGTGGTGGCGGCATAAGTTTGGCATCCACCATTTTAGCCGGTTTTGTAGGCGCAGCAGGTGGTGGCGGCGGTGTTTTTTTATCTATTATATAAGTAGGTTTTTTTACCGCCGGAGGCGTTTTACCTAATCGAGGGGCAGGTGGTGGGGGAGGCGGAACGGTGTATCCAAGGGCCCCTATCACGAAGGTATTAATTTCGACGCCTGATTTTTGTATATCGGCTTCATATTTAGGTGCTTGGGCATAATAATCGGTAAAAAAGCTGATGGCAAATTTGTGTTCACCGGCTTTGTCGGTAACTGAACCGTTAAATGATTTGAATGACGCTAGTACCACTTCGCTAAAAGCGTTGCCGGTACTTTTTACGATACGTGTGTTGGATATTTTATGGTCTGAACCTACATTAAATGCTACGATAACCAAGCCTGGTTGTTTGTTTTTTAGCTCTGCTTTAGGGTACTTTTCAGTCTTATTCAAGTGAGCAAAAAGATCATCGTATCCATTTTTTACCATGATAGGCGGCGGTAGATACTGCATTTTTGATTGCTTTACCATGGCCGATGAGTCGACAGCATAGCGCTGTGGTGCCAGATCAACCAGTGCATAAGTTTTGCTGAAACCCAGCGTGGAGGCGCAAAGGGCCGCCGTACAGATGGGCACTGCTACGAGGTATTTTAGCCTGGCTAAATTCCCCGAACGTTTTTGGTTTAACATAATGATCCTCTTTTTTAGTAGATTATAATTGAAAAATGAATGTGTAACTGACGAGCCATTTAGGCCATAGGCATTATTTACCAGGAACGAAGAATAGGAAAGAGTATCACTTTCAAAAGCCGCGGTTTGTTCATCCGCGATGTATTCATGTACCGTTTTTAGGCTATTTTGAAGCAGGTAAACAAAAGGATTGAACCAATTAATGATCTTGATGAACTCCAGAAACAGCACATCCAGCGTATGTTTTTGACGGATATGCACCATTTCATGCCTGATAATGATGTCGGTGCCTTTCATTTTTGAACCAATAAACAGGTAATTAAAAAAGGAAAATGCAGTATTGGAATCCTCAATAGGCACAATTTTATACTTGTCGTCGGCTATTTTATTAGCTGTTCGGGTCATTTGCGCCAGTTTGTATAATTTGAAGATGAGTATCGTTATCAATACAATAACGCCAAGGCAATAGGCATAAATCATTAGATCCTGGAAAGTAACTGAAAAGCTTGATACTTGATTTATAGTTGGTTTTAATCCACTTGGTACAATATAAACCGCGCTAACTGACCCTTGCTCTACTGGCTTTAGCCTACCTATTTGAATTAATGGCAAGACAAAAGATATAATACAACTTAGTAACAGATAAATCCTGTTTAGTGTATAATAGGTTTCTTTATTCAGAAATATGCAGTACCCTGCATAAAATACAGCAAGGTAGATGTTTGCTTCGAGCAGATAATGCAGCCAATTCATGATTTTTGGTTTTTAAGTTGATCAATCAGGGAAGTTAATTCGTCAAGCTCTTTTAAACCCAGCTTTTTTTCATCAACAATAAATGATACCAGGCTTTGGTATGAATTGCTGAAGTAGTTCTTCATCATCTTATCAAATGTGAACTTTTTGTATTGATCTTCGGTGATAAGGGGGTAATAAACATGTGAGTTACCGTAGGCTTTATGGTCAATAAAACCCTTTCCCTCCAACACCCTTACCACCGTTGATACCGTATTATAAGCGGGTTTGGGATCAGGCATTTGCTCAATAATATCTTTCACAATCGCTTCTTTAAGTTGCCAAAGTATCTGCATTACTTGTTCTTCGGCCTTGGTTAGTTCTTTTAAATTCATGGTAAACTATTTTTATAGTTGGGTTAAATAAAGGTATAAACTATTTTTATAGTTTGCAAACTATTTTTATAGTTTTTTATTTATGCTAATTTTTTTAGGATTATTTTTATACTTTAGGTGTAAATTGAATGACGGACCTCAAAAGAGAATCTAATCGTTTTAGAACCGGAATTTGCAACCTATTCATATGTCATTATTACACAGAATCGCTTTATCATTAGTGAAAAACCTGGGGCCGGTATCGGCTAAATCCTTGATCGCTTATTTAGGCAATGAGCAGGAGGTATTCAGATCCTCCGCAAGGAAAATGACCAGGATACCCGGTATCGGCGATAAAAAAGTTGCCCAATGGGATTTTGATATCGCACTTAAACAAGCAGAAAAGGAGTTGCTATATATTGAGAAACACAATATAGAACCCATATTTTATACCGATAGCAGGTATCCGAAACGACTAAAAAACTGTGGCGATTCGCCTATATTATTATATGCAAAGGGCAATATGGACCTAAATCCGCAGTATGTGATAAGTATTGTAGGTACCCGTAATGCTACTGATTATGGGCGGTTGCTATGTAAACAGCTAATAGAGGAATTACAACAATATAATGTTTTAATAGTAAGTGGTTTAGCATTAGGCATTGATGTAGCTGCCCACAAAGAATGCCTGAAAAATAATATACCCACAGTTGGTGTTTTAGGGCACGGGCTCGACAGACTTTACCCCAGTCAAAACCGGGCGACAGCCGATAAAATGCTGGAGAATGGTGGTTTGCTTAGCGAATATCCATCAGGGACTATACCCGACAGGGAGAATTTTCCGCAACGCAACCGCATCGTAGCGGGTATTGCCGACGCCACCGTGGTGATAGAAGCTGGTATAAAAGGAGGGGCATTGATAACCGCCGAAATTGCTAACTCCTATAACCGGGATGTATTTGCTTTCCCCGGACGCCTGGATGATAAATATTCTGAGGGGTGTAACTTCCTGATACGTAATAATAAAGCGGCTTTATTAACCTGTATGGCTGATCTGGCCTTTAGTTTGGGTTGGGAAAAAGCTGATAAAGCCAAACCCGCTGATCAGTTTGTATTACCCATTGATCTTTCGAGAGATGAACGCTTGATATTTGACATTTTGCAACAACACCAATCACCATTGGCCATTGATGATCTTACCATAAAAGCCAATATGCCCATGAGTATGTTAGCGATGAATTTATTGAATATGGAAATGCAGGGCTATATCCAATCCTTGCCTGGTAAAACTTATAAAGTAAGTTAGCTTTTTTCCTTAAACTACCCCTTCGGCGAATCATAGAACGACAGATGTCCGTCTTCGCTGCTGATGGAGCGCCAGTCATCATTATCAAAGCTGATCAAAGCGACAGCGCAGGTAGGCACATCCCGTAGCTGGCCTGTCAGATAATGTAATAACTGGCTTATACCTGGGTTATGGCCAACTAAGCCTATGTAGCCATGCTCATTAGGCAGATTATTGACTACGTTTACCAGAGTACGTTCACTCGCCTCGTATATTTTTGTATCGGTTTGGGATGGAGGCAATTGCAAATGCTCAGTAAATATTTGCGCCGTAGTTAAAGTGCGTAGGGCCGGACTGGTTACTACTATTTCCGGAACAATGTTTCTATCTTTTAAAACGTCGGCCATTAATAAGGCATCCTGCATTCCGGATTGTTTTAGTGGGCGATCAAAATCAGCATAACCGCTTTCATGAGTTGCCTTGGCATGGCGAATTAAAATTAGTTTTTTCATGGTTTCAGTATAGGTCTATATATAAAGATAACAGCTAATCTTTAATAAGTTTTTGATATTGTAAATAAAAAAGAGGGTCTGAATAAACCCTCTTTTTTGTCAGTTTTTGGATAGACCGGCTTAAAATGCGTAGCCTATCGAAACACCAAATACGCGGTTTGTAAGTTTAACACCGCTTAAATTGGTAACATTGGTTAAACCCCAATCATAGTTAGCATTGATCAGGAAGCCGGTTTTAAATTTAAAGCCAACAATAGCGTTTACACCGGCATCGGTTCTTTTGAGGTCATCCTCGCCGCTGCCGAATTTAATGTCCCCGGAATTGCCCTGGTCATCCTTAGCTTTACCCGAAATACCCATAGCAAGATAAGGGCCTGCGCCAAAGTAAAAGTCGCCAACAACTGCCGGTACATGATAAACAAGGTTTACAGGCACCTGTAAATAATAAAGTCGCACTTTACCCGATGACACGCTTTCGTCATCAATAGCTGTACTTGATGAACCACCTTTACCAGTAAAGTTTAAGGCCGGCTGAAGGGATACATTGCCAAATTTAAAATCGACAAAAGCGCCAACATTAAAAGTAGTTAAAGAACCGGAGCTTCCTGAACCACTTATACCATCAATGCTTGCATGGAATTTAGCAAAATTAGCACCACCTTTAATGCCGAATGTTGGTAACTGGGCAAAGGTTACGAGAGATGTACCCGCGAAGAGCAGAGAAAGTAGGAGTTTTTTCATAAAACTGTGATAAGATTAATAATTACCAACAAATGTAAATAAATTAATCAATCACCAAAACATTTTATCTTTCGGGTGCTGTTTTAAGTATTTGATTAATAGGTGTTTATTATTTATTTGAAAATTGAATGATATCATCTTCGGGCATATCATTCATGCATTTGAAATGACCCAGGGGACATTTTTCCAGGCCGAATTTAGAACATGGGCGGCAGGGTAACTCAATACCAGCTACCAGTACATCCTTAACCATATAGGGTTGTACACCCAGAAGATCGGGAACAGTACCTCCCCAAACAGATACGATGGGTTTGTTAAAAGCCTCGGCAATATGGGTAAGTCCGGTATCAAAACCAATAATGCTTTTAGCCTCAGATACCAGGAAAACGGACTCATCAAGCGAGGTAATACCACAGGCATTATAAACTTTAGGGCCAATTGCGCCTGTTATAATCTCGCCATTAGCTTTTACATCATTACCTCCTAATAATACTACTGGTTGGCTCAGTTGCCCGCAAATGCTGATGATCTTATCATTGGGCATACGTTTGGTGAAATGTGTTGCGCCAATTACAAATGCCACATATCCGGCCTGATGCGACGGTGGTAGTAAACTATTTAACTGATGATCGGCCTTAATATAGTAGTCAATAGGTTGTCCGTCATTAACCACGCCTAAGAATTTAACCGCTTTGAGATAGCGATCCACCAAATGAGTAGGGGGTATCAGCTTGAGTTTAAATTTAAGGCTAAGCCATTTTTTTAGGGGCTGTTTTTTATAGGTTGACGACCTGACACCAGTGCGTAATTTGATAATAGCAGTACGCAGATTATTGTGAAGATCAATGATATAATCATATCGTTCAGCTTTTATTTCATCAATAGTTGCTGATAATGTATGTTTTAGCAGCAGAAGTTTATCTACATAAGGGTTATTATCATAAATGTACTGGAAAGCCGGTTTGGTCAAAAAATGGATCTCCGCATCAGGAATCTGCTTTTTGAGACAGCGCACAACCGGGGTAGTATAAATAATATCCCCCATAGAGCTAAAGCGGATCACCAGTATCTTCATTTAATTAGTGCATTAGTGAGTGGTGAGTTGCCAGTAGTGAGTTTTTGACTTTTAACTTTTGATTTTTCACTTGTTCCCCGCCGCTCTCTTTTTCTCAAATACCTTGGTGATCTCTGGTAATGATAAGGCGTTGAGGCACATTTCTTTATACAAACCACCTTTGCGTGCGGCTAAAACACCAAAACGCATATCCAGGAAACCATCCACACGATGGGCATCGGGGTTGATGGACAGCCAAACGCCTTTTTCCAAGGCATATTGGTGCCAGCGCCAGTCGAGGTCGAGCCTTAGCGGGTTGGCATTAATTTCGATCACCACATTGTTAGCCGCACAGGCATCGATTACTTTTTTATAGTTGATAGGATATCCACCACGGCTTAATAATAAGCGGCCGGTAGGGTGACCGAGTATTGTTGTATACGGATTTTCAATAGCTGTTATCAGTCTTGAAGTAGCTTTTTCCTCATCCATTTTAAGTATGGAGTGCACGGATGCCACTATGAAATCAAACTTTTGAAGTATTTCGTCTGGATAATCAAGTGAACCATCATACAAAATATCCGATTCGATACCTTTAAATATATGGAAACCATTAAGCTTTTTATTCAAATGATCGATCTCTTCCTGTTGTTGCAAAACACGCTCAATACTCAGGCCTTTTGCATAAAACGCGCTTTTACTATGATCGCACATGCCCAGGTATTCTAGTTTTAGGTTATCGCGGCAATAAAGCGCCATTTCTTCTACCGTGTTTACACCGTCGCTCCAGGTACTGTGATTGTGCAGACTGCCTTTCAGATCATGTGTAATGATCAACGTAGGCAGCTCATTTTTCTCGGCCTTTTCAATAAAGGTAGTACCCTCCCGCAGCTCGGGCTGTATCCAGGCTAAGCCAGCTTTGGTGTAAATGAGTTCCTCGGTTTCAGGTTGTTCCAGGGGCACATTAATACGTTCTAATACGGCCTGAACATGGTCGTCTGTACCCGTGTTGATGAACAATTCTTTAAAATAATCGGCTTTATCAACGCAAACAATATCAACCAGTAAGCCATTTTGAAGTTCGCCTGCTATATGGTTTTCATTCAATGAAACGTTATTCAGGATCTTTGATTCTAACAAAGCATTATAGGCAACTTCCTGGTTTATGCTCCCTACAACTATCACGATTTCGGTGATAATCTCACTTAACCGGCGAAATTCCCCGGCAAAATGTTTCAGCGCATCGGGGAAAATGGCTTTTATTTCGTCCATTAGCTCATTGGCTTCCTGCTCTACCTGGGCAAACAAGAACTTGCCGTTGCTGGCCATCCTGAATTCGATAGCCTTGCGTATTTCTTCCTGGGTTTTAAGGCCAAAGCCTTTGGCTTCAATAAGGCGGTTCTCGTTGCAGGCGTAGAACAATTCACCCGTATTTTCAATGCCCAGGTCTTTCCAAATAATGGCTACTTTTTTGGGGCCGATACCTTTGATCCCCATCATTTCAACCACGCCAGCTGGTGTATTATCCAGTAATTCCCGCATTTCGGCAATGGTACCGGTTTCAAACAGTTCAACGATCTTAGATGCGATGCTTTTACCTATACCATCCACTTTTTCCAATTGCTCCAGCGTTTTACCGGCAATAGGGAAGGGTAGTTTATCAACTTTAAAAGCAGCATTGGCTACCGATTTTATTTTAAAAGGATTGCCCTCATGCAGTTCCATGAGTTGCGATAGTAAGCGAAGCGTACGGGCTATGGGTTTATTTTCCATAATAGAATTGAGATGGTAAAAATACAAAAAGCCATTGGAAATATTGGTTCACTGGTTCATTAGTTCATTTGTTTATTAGTGGTTTATTCCATAGCTACTCGCCGCAAAATACCGCTGAACTAATGAACCGCTGAACTAATGAACCAATACTTTTTAAACCTTAAATTTTAACACTTTTTTACTCAAAAAGGGACTAAAAACGGTTCAAAAATATTTTAAAACCCTCGTTTTAACATTTTTTAACAAATTTTAGCGTGGTTTTTAGTGTGTTTTTGAAACTTTAAAAAGTATTAATTTGCTAACTGTCAAATAACTATATGCCAAATGGCCAGTTTTTGTTCTGTATTTCTCTTTAACTAAACAGCCCGGTTTTTCTTTTTGAGGAGAAAAACCGGGCTGTTGTATAAACAAAGATACGGAATATTAGCGGGGATACCTACTCATACCTGAAATAGAAACCTGGTTTGCGATCAGTTATAATTATATGGGGTGTATATTTTCAAAACCTTTTTTGTCATATTTTTATCCGGCCAAATTTCTATCCGGTAAAAATCTTCTCCTTCATCACCCTCTACCGATGCAAGGTTTGAAGAATAAATCCTCGCCCTGTAAAAACCTGGATCAACTTCAACCTCCAATTGTACCGTCCAATCGGGGCAATTAATAATTTGAATAGTACCAGATTTGACCTCGATACCTGCTTCCACAATATGATCATAGCTATCCGGATCTGTAATATTTACGCTCGTGTTTAAAATTTCCAGTTCTGCTTTAACCGGGCCATAGCATTCAGTTCCAACGCCAAGTACGCCTGTTTCAATCGCTAACCTGTCATTAAAGGCATCGTTAGTCCAAAATGTATCAGAAGCGGTAGCCCCTTCTGAATCTTTATCATAAATATAAAACTGGGAATATGAGGTGTAAAAGTCTAATGGGAATTTCATCTTTTTACTCTTTATGCTAAAAATAAAAAAAGCTGCCCATACAAGCAGCTTGAAATTAAAATATAAACTGGATAAGAAAAGTTTTGAAAACTATCAATGCCTTAATAGCCGGCGATAGTTCCGTTTTCGTCAATTATTAATGGTTTTGATGTTGTTATGCTGTTTGCCAACGGAAATTTCCAGCTTTCGTTTCCTGTATTGGCATCCAGTGCATAAAAGAAACGACCGCCGCCGCCACCCGGAAATACGTTTCCGTTGGCAACAGTAGGTATGGCCCCATTGGCGTAGATCTGTTTTTTCCAGATAGCACCTCCTGTGGCAGCATCAACAGCATATACGTTTCCATCATCGCTATTAATAAATAATTTGCCATTAGCATATGTTGGGCCCGATGTGAAGCCCTGATCATTAAGACCTTTCCAGATCTGGCTTCCATCACTTTCTTTGATGGCGTAAAGACTGCCTGGTTTCTTATCGTTATCAATATCATACCAGCTTGCTACGTAAACAACGCCGTTATTGATTATTGGTCTTGAGTGTTCCATCGATATTCCTCCGGTACTGAAACTCCATTTTAACTGGCCATTAGCGGTGTTTACCGCGTATAGATTTCCATTCCTGGCGCCAACAAATACAACACCATTGGATATGACCGGGCTCGATTCAACTATCAGGCTGCCGGTGTAATACATCCATTTAATGCTCCCTGTGGCACCATCAAATGCATAAAGATAGCCATCGGCGCTGCCTATATAAACGATACCATTTTCGGCAACCGGACTTGAGTCGACATTTTGGCTGGTGAGGTATTTCCATTTCAAATTTCCCGAAACGGCATCAACCGCGTATACATAATGATCGTCGCTGCCAAAATACACCGTACCATTGGCAACTACCGGGCTTGAAATGGTAGTGCTTCCGGTTGCAAATTTCCATTTTACAGCACCGGAAAGCGGGTTCAGCGCATATAGGTTATGGTCAACATTGGTAGTATATATGGTACCGTTTACCAATGTTGGCGTTGAATAAGAGAAATTGCCCGGCGAAGCGTATTTCCAAAGCACTGTGCCTTTTTTGGCATTCAGGGCGTAGAAGTTATTATCCTCGCCGCCAAAATAAACAACATTCTTTAACTTATCTAAACGTACCGAGAAGATGTAGGTTTTAGTGATACTGCCTTTTGTAACCGTAAAAGTAACCGGTTTAGAAAAATCTTGCCGCACACCGCTTTTAGGAGTAATGATAGCACCATCGGCTTTAATGTCAGGTATCAGTTTAGTAACATCGGTGGTGGCGGGTAAAGTTATTTTAACACTGTCGCCAACGGTATTAATAATAATATCATCGTTATCAAATAAAGTACTATCTGTTTTTCTGACAGAATAAGTAGCTGTGATTTTGTCTGTGGGCGTCTCCGGATTTTTTGGCGTGGATTCTTTTTTGCATGACATAGCAAAAGAGATGAGTAGTAAAACGGCAACGGTAAAAAGGGTCTTGTTTAAAGGTAGGTAAGGTTTTTTCATTTGTGATAGATAGTTGTTTTTAAAACTGTTTCTTCATCAATATATTGTGGTATTTATAAAATATACGACTAATAATAAATAGGAGGGTTTAACGCAGTTATGAATAAAAAAAGCTGCCCATACAAGCAGCTTTGATTAAAATATAAACTGGAAAACTTATTTTATTTCGATGCTATAAGGCATGCGTGCCTGTGGGGTGCGCATCATTTGGGTAACGCTTTTTATTTGTTCGTAAACTTTGTAATTATCACCCAGTTCCGATTGTAATATCCGGCAGCGTGCCTCGGCGGTTACATCGCCGCTGAGCTGGTTCAGGAAACTTTTTTGCTCGGGGTAGGCTACCAGGTTGTAGTTTTTAATGTTGGCTTTTTTGGCGGCTGATGCTATAGCATCATTGATATTGCCTAAACGATCAACCAGGCCATTTTTTAATGCTTGTTCGCCTGTCCATACCCGGCCCTGGCCTATGCTGTTAATATATTCCTGGGTTTTGTGTCGACCTTCGGCAACTGCTTTGGTAAAATCATCATAACCCCGGTTCACATTATTTTGTAATATCAGCCTTTCTTCGGGAGTTAGGGGGCGGCCAATATTACCCAGGTCGGCATATTTTCCGGTTTTTACACCATCAAAGGTAACACCCAGCTTATCGTTAAAAAGTTTTTGCATGTTGGGCAAAATGGCAAAAATACCTATAGAGCCTGTAATGGTATTGGGTTGTGCTATGATAGAATCGGCCGCGCAGGAAATATAGTAACCGCCGGAGGCCGCCACATCGCCCATCGAAACAATGATGGGTTTTACTTTTTTGGTGAGCATTACCTCGCGCCAGATAACATCCGAAGCCAGTGAACTACCCCCGGGAGAGTTTACACGAAGCACCACTGCTTTTACCTTATCATCAAGCCTTACTTTACGCAAGGCTTTTGATATCCTTTCGGATCCGATAGTGTTATCATCACCTTCGCCGCCCGAAATTTCGCCCGAGGCATAAACAACCGCTATACGGTTTTTAGAAGAAGCGGCATCATCTTTATTATCTTTATCAGAGCTGCTCTTGGTATAGTCGGCCAGTTCAACGCTGTTCAGGTCGTTTTTATTTGGGGTGCCGGTGCGTACTTTCAAATCATTCAGTATCTCGTCTTTGTATTTTAATCCGTCAATCAGCTTTAATTTAACAGCATCCTCTGGTAATTGTACCAGGCCGTTGTTGGCGTAATTAAACAAAGAATCCTTATTGATACCCCTGCTTTTGCTGATGCCGGTTAAAAAATGATCATATAACGACCCCAGATAAGAGGTAACCTGCAGCCGGTTGGCATCGCTCATCTTAGTTAGAAACAGAGGTTCCACAGCACTTTTGAAGGTGCCTACTTTAATAATCTGCACTTCGATGCCCAGTTTATCAAGCGCGCCTTTTAAAAAAGTAACTTCAGAATTAAAGCCCTTGAGCTCAAATATGCCTTTGGGGTTCATATAAACCTTATCGGCCACGGATGCCAGGTAGTAAAAGCCTTGCGTATATATTTCTGAGTAAGCGACAATGAATTTGCCCGACTTTTTAAAATCGATGAGCGCGTTGCGGATCTCTTCGGTAGTAGCCTGGCCCGATACCATATAGCTTTCGTCCAGATAGATGCCTTTGATATTGCTATCGGTTTTTGCCTTTTTTATGTTGGCCAGTATGTCATTAAGTCCGGTTGATTTATCCTTATCTAATCCTAAAATTCCTAAGCCAGCCAGTGGGTTATTGGGGGTACGCTCTGTTATCGGTGCGGTAAATGCCATATGTAACACCGAATTGGGTTCAACATCTACTGTTTTATCACTGCCAGCAGAAGCGATAAGACCACCTATGATAGCAGCTACTATGATAACGATGACGATACTGGAGACTATTACACCAACAATGGTGGCCAGAACGAATTTGAAGAATTGTTTCATTAATGTTATAAATCTTTTTATCTATGCAAACTTAGTAATTAGGTATCGATAATGGTAAGAGCCGTTTCTATAATATTTGTTACAACATGAATAACATTTTTTTGCTTTTAGGTAGTAATCTTGGCGACAGGAAATTGTTTCTGAAACAAGCGATTAACCATATTGAAGCTGAAATCACCCCGGTTGTAAAGTTATCGTCGGTATTTGAAACACAATCATGGGGCAAAACCGATGCGCCCGACTATCTGAACCAGGTAGTGCAGCTGCATACATCATTATCAGCAAGGGAATTATTAGAAAAAATACTGGCTATTGAAATTATGCTGGGGCGTGAGCGTAAAGAAAAGTGGGGGGCACGTACTATTGATATCGATATTTTATTTTATGGTGATGAGATTGTTGATGAACCCGATCTGAAAATTCCGCACCCCGAACTACATAAAAGGCGGTTTACACTGGAGCCATTGGCCGAAATTGCCGCGGCTTTTGTCCACCCGGTGCTGCATAAGGATATTTTACAGCTAAAAAATGAACTTGTAGACGACTTGATTGTAAAAAAATATAAATTAGGTGAGTATTAGGTGAGTGGTTGAATAAGTTTTATATTAGGATGGGAAACCAGTCAACATAATCAACCACTCAATCAACTACTCACAAAGCAACTTTTAACAAATATGGCCGATATTTCACCAAACCAGGATCTTGATCTTTCTTTTTTGTATGAAATTGCCGATGGCAGTACAGAGTTTATTGTGGAGTCGATAGGTATGTTTCTGCAGCAGACCCCGGAATTGCTTGGTGATATTGGAAGTGCCTTAGCCGGCAAAGACTGGAACGCGAGCGGGCAAGCCGCGCATAAGTTAAAGCCCAATCTGGGTTTTTTTGGCATGCCCATAAGCCAGGAAATTATACAGGAGATAGAAATAGCCTGCAAGGAAAGCGCACCCAACGGCGACGAGATTATGAAGAAATTTAACCGGGTAAAGACATTAATAAATGCCAACCTGATAACTCTTCAGCAAATAAAAACCGAAAAAGAAGGGGAACTATAAAGGGAGGCGAAAGGCAAAAGGTTATTTTGAATGCTTAATAGCAAGGTAAAAAGATAAAGGTGAAGGGTAAAAGGTTTGTTTTGAAAATATCGAATTCAAAATAAAAAGTTAGTTAGTCGGCCTAGTGCAGATCAAAAAACCTTTAGCCTTTTACCTTTCAGCTTTTACCTGATAATTATACTGCTTGTACAGTAAAAGTATAGCTTTCCATGATCAGGTTGGCTAGCAGATTTTTGCAGGCCTGATCTACTTTGGCGTGTGCTGTTTCGGCGCTGTCGGCTTCAATTTCGAGGGTAATGTGTTTACCGATGCGTACATTTTGTATTTCGGCTAAACCAAGATTTTTCATGCTTCCGGTTACTGCTTTTCCTTGAGGATCAAGAATTTCTTTTTTGGGCATTACGTCTATTTCAGCCTGGAACTTTGTCATTTGTGAATTTAAATTGAATTAAAGATAAAGTGATGTATATAAATATCACCACCGGAACTGCCACAAATTTAAAAAATAGAATCAGTATTGCCGAAAACAAGAGCAGTAAATAACGGAAAATGTTTTTATTAAAGTCGCGATTCTTGAATTTAAGCGACATCAGCGGTATTTCGGATACCAGCAATACACACATTACTACTACTAAAACAGTAAGCACGTAAGGGTTCAGTATATAAACATCCAAACCGTGATATTGCTGCATAATTAATGGCAACGACGCAATAAATATAGCATTGGCTGGTGTTGGCAGGCCAATAAAACTATCAGACTGGCGGGTATCATTGTTGAATTTAGCCAGGCGTAAAGCCGAAAATACCGTTATTAAAAATGCGACATAACACAAATAAGGGCTTATGTGGTCAATTTGCGGTGCTTTTAAATATAACTCATATAATATGGCCGATGGTAAAAAACCAAAGCTTACCATATCGGCAAGTGAATCCAGATCTTTTCCTATAAATGAATAGGAGTTAAGAACCCTCGAAGCCAGTCCGTCAAAAAAATCGAATATAGAAGAAAGAAAGATAGCGTAGGCAGCTATGATGAGGTTGCCCTGAAAAGCAAATACTATTCCTATACAGCCGCTAAACAGGTTGGCACAGGTAATGGCATTGGGGAGATGTTTCTTAACGCGCTTCTTCATTATCAGGCCATGAAGTTATCAGGATTTTATTAAGTATTTATGAAGTTACAGATAATAATTTTATTTGCGGAATCAAGTATCAAGTAGTTAGTATCAAGTATCAAGATTTTTTAAATCATTATCGCCTTTCGGGAAACTGTCTTGATACTTGATACTAACTACTTGATACCGTCCATATCTATAACTTCATAAATGCTAAAATATTACGAGTTCATGGAAATCAAAAACTCTTCGTTGGTTTTGGTGCCTTTTATCTGGGCCTGTAAAAACTCCATTGATTCCTGTGAATTCATATCGGCAAGGTGGTTACGTAGTATCCAGATGCGTTGCAGGGTTTCACGATCAAGCAGCAAGTCGTCGCGGCGTGTGCTTGACGCGGTAATATCGATAGCCGGGAATATACGTTTGTTTGAAAGCTTACGATCCAGTTGTAACTCCATGTTGCCTGTACCTTTAAACTCTTCAAAGATAACCTCATCCATTTTTGAACCGGTTTCGGTAAGTGCTGTAGCAATGATGGTTAATGAACCGCCATCCTCGATGTTACGGGCGGCACCAAAAAAGCGTTTAGGTTTGTGTAGCGCATTGGCATCAACACCACCAGATAATATTTTACCGGATGCAGGAGCAACGGTGTTATAAGCACGCGCTAAACGGGTGATAGAATCAAGCAGGATCACCACATCATGACCGCACTCTACCATGCGTTTTGCTTTTTCCAATACGATGTTGGCAATTTTTACGTGACGCTCGGCAGGTTCATCAAAAGTTGATGAAACCACTTCGGCGCGTACGCTGCGGGCCATATCGGTTACCTCCTCAGGGCGTTCATCTATCAGTAATATGATCAGGTAAACTTCTGGGTGATTTTTAGCTATAGCGTTTGCCACATCTTTTAACAACATGGTTTTACCGGTTTTTGGCTGGGCCACAATTAAACCGCGCTGACCTTTACCAATTGGCGAAAACAGGTCCATGATGCGGGTTGAATAGTTGCCGGCATCTGTAAACAGGCTCAGTTTTTCTGACGGGAAAAGCGGCGTAAGGTGATCAAATGGCACACGGTCACGTACTTCGGCCGGGATACGGCCATTAATCGCTTCTACACGTACCAGCGGGAAATATTTTTCGCCCTCTTTTGGCGGACGGATGCTACCACGAACAGTATCTCCGGTTTTAAGGCCAAATAATTTTATTTGTGATTGTGATACATAAATATCATCGGGAGAGGTAAGGTAGTTATAATCTGACGAGCGTAAGAAACCATAACCATCGGGCATAATTTCCAGTACGCCTTCATTAACGATTACATTATCAAAATCAAGGTTAATGGCAGGTTCCTGGCTTTTTTGCTGGGTTTGATTGCCATTACCATTGGCACGCCTGTCAAATTTTTGCGGGCGGCCTTCAGTAGCGGGCTCTTCGCTTCTGGTTGCACTTTCGCCTGGCTGAACCAGTGAAGCATCCTCGGCAACTGCTACTGCATGTATTTCGTTCTCGGTTTCTTCAGCTGGTTCTTCATCCTGTACATCAAACAGGTTGGTGTCATCTAAAGGTACCTCAACGCGTGGTTGTGTTTTTGGTTTTAACACACGGGTTCTTTTGCGTGTTTTATCTCCTGTTTCGGCGGCCGGGGCGTTAGTAGGAGTATAGTTTGACTCAACAATGTTTTGTTGGGCTCGGGCAGCCTCAATAAGCTGTTGTTGTTCAATGATGCGGGATATTAGCTGTGGCTTTCTGAGCTCGTCGGCCTCGGCAATACCTAAATTTTTTGCAATTTCGCGCAACTCAGAAACGAGTTTGTCGTTCAATTCTATTTTATCAGACATGATATGAATTATAGTTCAATGGGATTTTTAATGTTGTAATTTGTTTTCTTGACGGTAATAAAGCCCCATGCGCATTTGGTGGTTAAACATGAAGAATTATTAAAAGAAATTATCTTGAAACTTTGTATAAGTAAACATCCAAATCCAGGTAAATATTGTTGTAATAAATAACGTGGGGTTTTAAATTGTTTCTTTAGTGCAAGAAAAATTCAAAGGAAAACGCTGCAATTGTAATCAATTAATTTATAATTTCAAATTAATTGAAATAAATATCTCATAATTGACCATATATAAGCTAAATTTTTAGTTTTTTTGACATTCAAAATAGTAAAGCATTAATGATTTCACGCGCCCGGTTAATAGAACAGATCAAACAAAAAAAATCATTTTTATGTGTTGGTTTGGATACTGATATTAATAAGATCCCCGAATTTTTAAAAGATTACCCCGATCCGATACTGGAATTTAATAAAAGGATCATTGATGCCACTAAAGATCTTTGCGTATCCTACAAACCCAATGCCGCGTTTTATGAGGCCTATGGTATAAAAGGGTTGCAGAGCCTCATTGATACCTGGAAATATTTACCCACGGATACTTTAAATATAATAGATGCCAAACGGGGCGATATCGGTAATACCTCAGATAAATATGCGCAGGCTTTTTTTGATGAAAAAGCATCGGGTATGAGCTTTGATGCCATCACCATTACACCTTATATGGGTAACGACAGCGTAACCCCGTACCTGGCTTATGAAGGTAAATGGATCATTTTGCTGGCGCTTACCTCATCTGTAGGCAGCAAGGATTTTCAATATCTGCAAACCGGCGATGGCTATCTGTACGAAACCGTGATACAAAAAGCTAACACCTGGGCCGGTGCCGACAGGATCATGTATGTAGTTGGTGCCACCAAAAGCACAGAATTTACCAATATCCGCAAATATGCGCCTGATAATTTTTTACTGGTGCCAGGAGTTGGCGCGCAGGGCGGTAGCCTGGAGGATGTTTGCCGTTATGGTATCACGAAGGATTGCGGTTTGTTGGTAAATGCGTCCCGCTCTATTATCTATGCCGGAAACGGAAAAGATTTTGCCGATGCCGCCCGTGCCGAAGCACAACGTATGCAGCAACAAATGCAGATAGAGCTGGAGAAAGCAGGAGTGATATAAGAATAGGAGATTTTGTCTGAACCCGATAAATTCGGGTTCAGATAAATTATGCTTTGGTCAGAATCATGTAAATCATTAAATCCTGATAATTATGGTTCAGACAATTGTTCGGCATAATTACTAAATTACGTCCGCTATATGGCTATACCGTATGAAAACAACCTTCTTATCCCTTGTTGCCCTGTCTATTTCCTTTTGCGCGTTTGCCCAACAGGGAAAAAAGCCCCTGAAGCCCATTGATTTTTACCGCATACCCGCCGTGAGCGATCCGCAGCTTGCTCCCGATGGCAAGTGGGTAGCTTATACAGTATCAACCGTTGATACGGCTAAGGATAAACGTGTATCGCACCTTTGGATGCAAAGCTGGGATGGCAAAGAGTCTATAGAGCTGACGCATGGCGACGAAGCCGCTTCATCACCCAGGTGGAGTCCCGATGGTAAATACCTGGCTTTTCTTTCGTCGCGCGATTCCAAAAATGGGTCGCAGCTTTGGCTGATAGACCGCAGGGGAGGTGAAGGCTTTAAGCTCACTGATGTAAAAGGCAGCCTGGGCGAGTATGCCTGGTCGCCAGATAGTAAGAAAATAGTGATGGTGATAGGCGATCCCGAAAACAAAGGCAAGGAAGAACCTAAAACCCCCAAACCAATTGTGATCGACCGTTATCATTTTAAGCAGGATGTGGAAGGTTATTTACAACAATTGCATGATCATTTATACTTGATTGACGTAAATACTAAAAAATTAGATACCCTCACCAAAGGCGATAAGGATGAAACCTCGCCGGTATGGTCGCCGGATAGCCGGACAATAGCCTTTGTAAGTAACCGTACCGTTGATCCGGATAAAAACCAGAATAAGGATATTTTTACTATCGATGCTCACCCTAATTCTACCATGTTACAGCTAACAGATTGGAAAGGGCGCGATAGCAATCCACAATGGAGCCCCGATGGCCGGTATATCTCATACCTGCGCAGCACAAGCGATGCCGATTATATGATGTATGATCAAAATGTGATATGCATCATGGATGCTGTCGGCTCCAACAACCGGGTACTGACAGCACAGCTCGACCGACCTGTTTCTGCTCAAACCTGGGCCAGGGACAATAAAAATATCTCATTTTTAGTAACTGATGACAGGCAGCGTTACCTGGCCAGTATCAATATCAACAATGGCAAAATAGCAACCATAAGTAAAGGAATGTTCGGTATTACCGATATCAATGCCAATTTATCCGGCAATTGGGTAGTAAGCAAAAGTGATCCCTATACGCCCGCTGAGATATTTGCTTTAGAAGGTGAAAAGCTTCGCCGTTTAACCTTTCATCATCAGAATTGGTTAAATACGGTAAAGCTGGCCCATGTATCCGGTTTTCAATCGCGCAGTGCCGATGGTACGGAGGTATCAGGTATATTGTTTACACCAGATAGCGTTGCCGGTAAAAAATGGCCATTGATATTATTTATACACGGCGGTCCGGTAGGGCAGGATGAATACACCTTTGATGCCACCCGGCAAATGCTTGCCGCGGCCGGATACGCGGTAGCCGCTGTGAATTATCGCGGCAGCAATGGCCGGGGACTTGATTATTGTAAAGCCATATACGCCGACTGGGGCAATAAAGAAGTAAAAGATCTGTTGGGTGCTGTTGATCACCTGGAAAGAATGGGCATTGCCGATCCCGATCATTTAGGCATTGGCGGATGGAGCTATGGCGGTATCCTTACCGATTATACCATCGCTTCTGATACCCGTTTTAAAGCGGCTGCCAGTGGTGCAGGCAGCGCGTTGCAGCTATCGGTTTACGGAACCGACCAGTATGTATTGCAGTATGAAAATGAAATTGGCCAGCCCTGGAAAACCGCTGATAAATGGATCCAGATATCGTATCCGTTTTTTCATGCCGATAAAATAAAAACGCCGGTGATGTTTATGTCGGGTTTGAGGGATTTTAATGTGCCTACCGTTGGCAGCGAACAAATGTACCAGGCGCTGAGATCGCAGGGCATACCAACAGAATTGATATTGTACCCTAACCAGTTTCACGGTCTTACCAAGCCAAGCTACCTGGTAGATAGGCTGCAGCGCTATGTAGACTGGTATAATAAATATTTGAAATAGGTCCCCCTGCCCCCTGAAGGGAGAGTTTTGATTTGCAATACGATATTGAAGTATCCGAATAGTTGATATAATGAATACGAAGACTTTATTATTTATTTTAGTTGGGCTCTGCAGCAACGCTTTGGCCCAAACGGTTAAAAAGCCGTTTAAACCAACCGATTTTTATCATATCCCCACTTTGGATGAGCCGCAGCTTTCGCCCGATGGTAAATGGATAGCCTATAGTTTGGCCGAGGTTGATTCGGCTAAGGACAAAAGGGTATCACACATCTGGATGCAGAGTTATGATGGCAAACAATCTATTCAGCTTACTTTTGGCGATGACCCGGCTTCGACACCAAAATGGAGCCCCGATGGTAAATATGTATCCTTTATATCCGAAAAAGATTCCAAAAACGGCGGACAAGTTTGGCTAATGGATCGCAGGGGCGGCGAAGGGCATAAGCTAACCGATATAAAAGGGGAATTGCAGGATTATGTATGGTCGCCGGATAGTAAAAGATTGGCACTTACCATTAAAGATCCTGAAAATGGTGGTAAACCCGAACCCAAAACGATCGCTCCCATCAAAATAGACCGTTATCATTTTAAGCAGGATATTGAGGGCTATCTGCAGCACAGACATACGCACCTGTATGTTTATGATATCGACACTAAAAAGTTGGATACCCTAACCCGGGGCGATATGGATGATGATTCGCCGGTTTGGAGCCCGAATGGTAAAACCATAGCTTTTGTAAGTAACCATACCGATGATCCGGATAAAAACGAAAACTCAGACATTTTTACCATTGAAGCCAAAAGCGGAGCAGAAGCCCAGCAACTGACCACTTTTACCGGGCACGATATTAAACCACTATGGAGCCCCGATGGTAAGTATATCGCTTATCTGCGCTCAACCAGCGATGCCGATTATTTTATTTACCAGCATGATGTGCTTTGTATTATGGATGCTGATGGTAAAAATAATAAGATACTTACCGCGCAACTGGACAGGCCGGTGAGCAACCATGCCTGGAGTAAGGATAGTAAGAACATCATTTACCTGGTAAGTAATGACCGGATCCGGTACGTGGCCCAGTATAATCTGTTGCTCCGTAAATCTACTATAATTAATAAAGGTAACCAATGCAGTTTTGAAACTCTGATAGCGCATTCGCCGGGCAATTGGATAGCTAAGATGACCAATCCGTATATGCCGCATGAATTGGTGGCTATTGAAAACGGAAAGATCCGCCGGCTTACTTTTCATCAGGATAAATGGCTTAGCAAGGTGAAGCTGGCTTATGTAAAAGGTTTCCAATCGTTCAGCAGCGATGGTACGCTGGTATCGGGGATATTGTATACTCCGGATAGTTTAGTAACCCAAAAACTGCCTTTTATCTTATACATACACGGCGGCCCAACAGATCAGGATGAGTTTGAGTTTGATGCCACCAGGCAAGTATTAGCGAGTTCTGGTTATGCCGTTGCCGCAGTTAATTATAGAGGGAGTACAGGCCGTGGATTGGAGTACACCAAGGCCATTTATGCCGATTGGGGCAATAAGGAAGTGAAGGATCTGCTGGGTGCGGTTGATGAATTGGTGAAAACAGGCATTGCCGACCCGCAACGACTGGGGATAGGCGGCTGGAGTTATGGGGGCATATTAACAGATTATACCATAGCTACCGATCCCCGTTTTAAAGCCGCGGCAAGCGGGGCGGGCAGTGCCTTGCAACTATCCATTTATGGCAGCGACCAATGGGTGGTTCAGTATGATAACGAGTTGGGTGTTCCGTGGAAGAATGCCGATAAATATATTAAACTATCGTATCCGTTTTTTCATGCCGATAAGATCAAGACCCCAACTCTGTTTATGTCGGGCTTAAAGGATTTCAATGTGCCAACCTCTGGTGGCGAGCAGATGTATGAGGCACTCCGTTCGCAAGGCATACCAACGGAGCTGGTGCTTTACCCGGGACAATATCATGGCATCAGTATACCGAGTTACCAGGTAGACAGGGTGCAGCGTTATATTGATTGGTTCGGGAAGTATTTAACCCCCCAGCCCCGATTTTAGATGTGGGTCTGAGATGTGCGGATATGTAAATGTGCGGATGTGCAAATTGAAAAATTAAATCATCAATAAATTATCCTCATCTGCACCCCCGCACATTTACATATCTGCACATCTGAGGCCCATTGTTAATATGTTAAAAATATCCATATTAAATAACTATTGGTTAAGTATAATTTTACTTCATGACTAAACACCGCCATCTGTTTTACCTGTTTGCCATGTTTTTTGTGCCGCTGGTACTAACATCCTGCCATTCGCGTAAGGCAGCAATGAAAGGGCAGCCCGGCGAAATTGTGAAACCGAAGACCGAAATGGCCGATAAGTATTCACAAATTATGGGCGTGGATAGGAGTGATATTCAAAATGGCAGGTTATATACATTCATTGATCAGTGGATGGGGGTTCCCTATAAATTTGGTGGCCTGGATCAGAATGGTGTTGATTGTTCGGGGCTTGTTTTTTTACTGGAACAGCAGGTTTATGGTATTACCATCCCGCGGATGACCAGCAAGCAAATCACCGTGATCAAACGTAAATACGAAGAGGATCTGAAAGAAGGAGATCTGGTTTTCTTTGATTTTGATGGCAAACAGTTTAGCCATGTGGGCGTATATCTGCAAAATGGATATGTGGTGCATGCCAGTTCCAGGCGTGGAGTGATCATCGTTCGCCTGCGCGATCCTTCCATGTATAAATATTTTTCGCGTGCGGGTTCTATTATAGCAGATACGAGCGTTACCGACGCCAGTGCGGGTAAATAATCAGTCGGTTTAAGATTTTCTTTTGGTTATGCTTTTCTTCTTAACCGGTTGTGCCGCGGTTTTTCTGCGGGATCTGAGGAGCCGGAAGAGTATAGGTGCAGAATTGTTTTGATCCGGATAGTATTTCCTGTTCAACCCGGCTACCAGTATGCCATACACACCTACAAAGTACAATAATATTTGCGAATCTAATTTAAGCCAGATGATGAGTGCCATACATGCAAAACCCAAAGGCACGATAACAAAATTCAGACGTTGTACCTTCCATCTCAGTACAGCTTCCATATTATTGGTATTTAAGCATAATGAGGCTTTATTTATAATGAGATAATAGCCGATCATGGTTTGCGAGAGATTCACCAGGAATATAATGCCGATATAGGAAAATAGCCCCCAGCTGTACTTTATAATGTCAAAGCCTGCGGTTACAAAAGTTACCGCGAATGGAAACATGGAGACACAAAAGAGAAAGAGCAAGTTCAGGATGATGAGGTTAAGATTGTAATCTTTCAGAAAACTGAATAGCTGTAAATGCCTGTACCAGTAATTACCGATTAAAGCAAAACTAAATGCGTAGCCTAAAAATTTGGGTACCAGTTCTTTAAAAGCCTCATTTATTTGTTGGGCATTGGAATGATGCAAACCTTCGGGCAATTTTATCTCCAAAACCATAATGGTAATGATGATAGCGAATACGGCATCGCTAAAAAGTATAACACGCTCTAACTGAAATTCTTTTTTTATTTCGTTTTCTTCATTTACCATATCTGTATCCCGTAGTTTTAATTTAATTGGTAATTTTGCCGCATTATGTCAGATCAAAAAGAGAATTACTCCTTCTGGACTAAATATAAGCGTTTTGCAGGTAACGAAATTTTGCTTTACCTGGTGATGATCATCGGCATTATACTCGGTATTGTGATATTTAGTTACCTTTAACCAGGGTTACATTATTATCGTCACTCTCTACAATAGCCTGGTAAAAATCTATCAGATCCTGATAAATATCCTTACTGTAAGTTCCGTCAATAAGCTGCACACGGCGTTTATAAACCAATTCGTTTTCCTTTACGGTTATAGTTGCCGAAAATTTGCCAAATGGCTTGTTAATGGAAACATCGGTTGGCCGCAGGTCTACGTGATAACCTGCCGGTAGGGCATAAACTATCTCGTCTTCGTCGGTATAACCCCGGTTAATGTACACCTCGTTACGCCGGTTCCGAACCTCACGCGGAACGGTGTGGGCCCTATTGGTGGCATTGGCCAGGAAAGTTATTTTACCATCGTTTACAGACCCATACTCACCGGCGCTCAGTTTAATGGTTTCGGTAGTTACGGGTTGCAGGCTCTTATCTTGTTTAAAATCGGCCTTTTCAATATTCATATTGTTGATGGCATATTCTTTTTGCAGGTTTTTTACCCGCTCTTTGGGGGCCTCTTCAATTATACCTTCCCGGTTATCATATTGAGTGCCTTTAAAAACGGTTTGCATCTGGCCCGATAAATTGCCTTGCGCATCTAAAATGAAAGAGGCTTTACGCTCCTGCAGATTATTTTGAGCAGTGTATTTGGGGGTATGCAACAATTTGCCACCCTCTGGTGTACAGGCTAATACGTTACGATCGTCGGTAAAATCACTCAGGAAGCCAAAAGGTATTTTCTGGCTGGTACATTCTAAAAAAGTAGTATCATTTTTAAAAGGCAGGCATAAAATAACATGGTTGAACTGATCCATGCTGGCAAAATCATTTAAGGGGCTCTTTTTGGTACTGCCCGCTTTTACAATACAGTAATAGGAGTCGATGTTTACCGTTTTGAGCAGGGCCTGGGTATAATTTACCAGAGCTTTGCAATCGCCATAGTTTTGTTGATCTACATCGGCAGCCAAAAAGGGTTGATAGCCACCAATACCCACCTGTACGCTGATGTAATGGGTTTTATCCTGCATATACTCGTATATCTTTTTGGCTTTCAATTTAGGGTCTGTAATGCCATCGGTGAGCTGTTTCATGTATGCTGCTGTAGTAGCAGGTACCTGTAAACGGCTAACCAGTAGTTTATCATACATCCATTTTCCCATCTCTTTCCAATTGCTGAATGCGCCGGTAACTCCTTCATAGCTGAATTTTTGGGGAGCTATCCTAACGCTGCTTAGATATTTATCAGCATTAGGGCTATAAGGTTCATCCTTAACGGCTTTTAAGTTATTGATTTGCCAGGTATAGGTTTTATAGCCATCCTTGTTTGTACCTATGGCTACTTTGGTGGGTATATTGGTCTCTTTATACCGGATACCAAAATCGGGTTTGCAGCTAAAAGTGTATGAACTTTTTTCAACGGCTTGCCCGGTGGTGGAGTTAGGCTCCCAGCTCTCAAAGAAAAGCGATTGTTTTGATTTTACTTCATATTCATAAACAATGGTGTAGGGGTAATCGGTTACCGCGGGGTTGTAATGTTTAACCTTCAGATCCCAGAATAACGAAAACCCGTCATGAGCGTTTACATCTTCAAAATCACTTTCCGAAAACTTTTTAACCGGTTTGCCAAACTGGTTGTAAACTATGCCTTTAATGCCTTTTATGATATTGGTTTTATCATGCCAAACCACTATGTCGGCTATATTATTGCCATTTTTATTTAAAATAGTAACCGCGGTTTTGATGTGATAAAGTGTATTATCATAATCCTTTACCTCAACGTTCACTTCGTTATTACGCACCACCGCGCTGGCATAGGGCAACAGATCTTTGGAAATCAGTGAAACATCATAGTTATCCTGTGCCCCGGCAGCCATGCTTATGATCAGTAAAAAAAATAGTAATAAACTTGTTCTCATTATTTTTTCTTGAAAACCATGTCCGTTTTTTCGGTAAGGACAATCTTGTTATATAATTCTTTGAGATAAGGATATTCTTCGGGGAAATAAATAGCCTTGGTAAACCGTGTGATATTTGAAAAGGAAAACTCGTTATCGTGGCTATCAAAATTAGTGGCAAACATACCGCCGTTATTGGGTAAGGCAAAAGCCACTACCTGGGGTGGGGTTTCAATGGCATATTGTGCAGGCAGGTGCATATTTAATACCATCCTGTTGTCGCTCGCCATACCCCAGTCAACCGGGTAGTCACGTTCGGCAAGTTTAAAGGGATTGGTAGTTCTTTTTTCCCAAAAGAAAGGATTAAATACCAGGCGGGCCTTGTTCATATTTTCAAAAGCATCTATTTCAACTTCAAGTATTTCGCCCAGCGGTTGATTAAGGCTATCCAAATTGCTGATATTTGATTTTAATATCTTGATTTTGGGCAATTTCGCGTCAAGATCCTCTATATATTCATCAACCGAGTTGAATTTTTTGATCGCTTTACGATGCGTATATGCATTATAGCCATTATAATAATTGGTGATGGTGCCTTTGATCTTCCCGTTATCAAGCAGGGTAAGATCAAGTGTGTGGATCTCACTGGTTTTTTGTAACGAACTTAGTTCAACCCAGTATGATGGTTTGTCAAGACTTATCACCCGGCCTTTATCATTCAAGCATTTAAGTTGAAGCAACCCGAAAGACAACAGAGGATCAGTAGCATCCAGATAATAGGATTTTCCATCAATATTGGCTTTAGCTATTACATAGTTAAAATCGCTTATTACAGGATAAAGCGTATTGATATTACCATGTTCGCGGGTTGATAACAGCACGGCTTCGGTATTAACACCAGCGGCATTTAAGGCAGTGATCAAGGTTAGGTTGATATCAGCTATACTGCCTGTGTGGGCATCCATGGCGCGTTTAATACCATCGGGACTATAAATTCCCCAATAGTCGTTCCATTTATACCATTTTTGCAGATAGGCATATATGGCTGTGGCCTTGTCCAGTTCGGTGGTTTTACCGGCTATTACCGCTGCCATGCGCTCTTTCATCAGGTCTTTTCGCTTTAGCTGTGATCCAAACGCGTCTTCGATCTTAAGCTGGCGGTCTATATCTTTCCATTCCTTACTCACCAAAGTTTTAACACTGGTATAAGGGTTTGTCCACTCTACTAATTCAAAATATATGGCCGATAAAAAATTCTTTGGCGAGGTCATGTAATCCTCGGCCACAAAAGCCGGAATATCTTTCATGGCATAAGTCAGGTGAGAGCAATCGCTTTTTGACCCGTGCGAGGTAAAGCATTCGCGTTCCAGTTCGGAGGTGGTTTTTGTGAGTTTATACGGGCCTCTTAGTGAGGCATTGAACGTCCAGAAACCAGGGATATGCACTTCGTACTGGGAGTAGATCTTGGGTATCTCGTCCTGGAATTCCCATTTACGGAAGCTGTCCCAATAAGGCGATATCAATGTATACCTAAACTCAATAACACAGCCGTTACGCAGGCCAGGCAGGGCGAATTTAACGGTACTACCATATTTATAGTCTTTTGTCTTGAATACCTTTTTAGGGTCAAGCTCAATTTTTTGCATTAGTCCATTGTCATCCTTATAATAAGTAGTACCGGTTATATCCGTCACTTCTTCGGATACATCGTCACTATTGTGTATAGGGATCTCGATAGTGCCATTAGAGAAACCCTTATTGTCGAGTATTTTTATTTTGGCGTGGTATTTATAAATAAGCCTGATGTGGTCGTCACCGGCGATATCGATCCTCGAATTGCCAAATTCATTTAAGTACACGGCGTGTGCAGCGGTATCTTTATCATACCGTTGCATGTCTACTTCTTCCTGTACAAAACCTTCTTTAAAGTCTTGTGCCGAAGCAAGGTGTTGTAAACCAATGAATAAAAGGGTAATAAGTAAAAGTTTCTTCATGTGCTATTGTGATAAAATAGGAAGGTATTAAATTAAAAATAAAACGTTTATATTAAATAAATTAAAAAATTTATTCTGCTAATTCTTTTTAGGACATTTGCGACCTTTGTACTATCTACCATTGATACTTTTAAAATGAAATTAAATTTAAAACGCCCTCTTGCTTTTTTCGACCTGGAAACAACGGGTACCAATATTGGCGCCGACCGTATAGTTGAAATCTCTGTAATAAAACTAAACCCGGATGGGAGCGAGGAGGTAAAAACCTGGCGCGTTAACCCTGGAATGCCTATTCCCCTGGAGTCGTCGCTGGTACATGGTATCTATGATGAACACATCAAAGATGAATTGTTATTTAAAGAAATAGGGCAGGCTGTAGCAGAATTTATTGGCGAAAGCGATTTGGCGGGTTATAATTCTAATAAATTCGATATCCCCATGCTGATGGAGGAGTTTTTGCGTGCGGGAGTTTCATTTAACCTGGACGAGCGTCATTTTGTGGATGTGCAAAATATATTTCACCAGATGGAGCAGCGTACATTAAAGGCCGCCTATCAGTTTTACTGTAATAAAGTTATTGAGAATGCTCACTCTGCCGAAGCGGATACCCGCGCCACCATGGAGGTATTACTGGCACAAATAGAGCGTTATGAAAATGTTCAGTGGGAGGATAAAAAAGGAAATGTTACTGTACCGGTTGTGGGTAATGTAGAGGCGCTGCATAATTTTACCAATTTAAGCAAACCGGTTGATTTTGCTGGTCGTATGGTTTTTAATGACCAGGGCGAAGAGTTGATCAACTTTGGTAAACACAAAGGTAAACGCGTTGAGGACGTATTTAATGTAGAACCAAGCTATTATTCCTGGATGATGCAGGGCGATTTTCCGCTGTACACCAAACGCAAACTCGAGGAGATTTATACCCGTTGGAATGGTAAAAAAGCGGCGGAACGCCAGGCTAAAGCGGCAAATCAGCCAAAATCAGAGCAACAAATCCCTAAAGCGGATACCCCAAGAACCGATTACCCTAAAAAAGAATTTACCAAGCCCGATCATACCCGTACACAATATCCTCCTAAACCTTTTAAAAAGAAGGAGGAACCCGCTAAGCCCGTTGATGACGATATGCTGCAGCAATTAGCTTTGAAGTTTAAAAAGGGATAAGCTGTCTGAATCAGAATTCACAGAATTAGAGGATTTTCAGAATTAGAAATACAGAAGTCTCCTACAAATTTAATTTATAGGAGACTTTTTTTGTCACATTCAATATGTTTTATAATTCTGTGAATCCTGATTCAGACAAATTACTATTTACTCAAAAAATCAATATTTCGTTTGAGTCCGGTGAACTTGGTACGCTTTACAGCAGAGTTTTTAAACACTTTTTGAAAAACGTCCTGGGTTATTTCCTGCCAGTCATCGGCTTTAAGGTGCAATAGTTCGGGGTGAGGGGTAAAGGCTGGCTCATTGTTCAATATCGAGAACCTGTTCCAGGGGCATACATCCTGGCAAATATCACAACCAAACATCCAGTTATCCATTTTGCCTTTAAATTCGGCCGGTATCTCATTCTTTAGCTCAATAGTGAGGTATGAGATGCAGCGGCTGCCATCAACCACATATGGGCCAACAATGGCATCAGTAGGGCAGGCATCGATACAATTGGTACAGGTACCGCAATGATCCATCGTCGGGGCTATATCATATTCCAGTTCCAGGTCGATGATCAGCTCTGCCAGGAAAAAGAACGAGCCAACTTTCTTATTCAACAAGTTGGAATTTTTGCCTATCCAGCCCATGCCTGCCTTTTTGGCCCATGCCCGGTCTAAAACCGGGGCCGAATCAACAAATACACGCCCGCCAACTTCGCCTATCTTTTCGTTGATGATCTGTAAAAGCTGGCGTAATTTGTCTTTGATGATGGTATGGTAATCCAAACCATAAGCGTATTTGGATATTTTGGGAGCGTTGGGATCTTGTTGTTTATTATCGGTATAATAATTAACTCCTAATGATATCACCGATTTGGCTCCGTCGACCAGCAAACGCGGGTCGAGCCGCTTATCAAAATGGTTTTCCATGTATTGCATTTCGCCATGCATGTTCTTTTTTAACCAGGTTTCTAAGCGGGGAGCTTCCTCTTCAAGAAATTCAGCTTTGGAAATACCACAAAACAGAAAGCCAAGCTTTTGTGCTTCGCTTTTAATCAGTTGACTATATGTTGTCCTGTTTTGTGTCATTTGATGCAAAGATACTATAAAATAAAATTCATAAATCAGCAAGGATTTACCCATCTATTCAGCATCAGAGACAGATGCTTATCGCATTTTTAATAAAAAGTGTAGTTTTTTTAATTATTGGTGTGGTATTTGTAACTAATCGTTATAAAATATTACAAATAGATGCTTGAACACATGAATTATCTGCCTTCACATGTGTTAGGCATGCATGCAGTTGGCGACGTAACTATTAACGATTATCAGAAGGCCCTTTTACCACTGCTTCAGGAGCAGGTGAAAAAAACTGGGAAGATCAATTTTTTATTAGTTCTGGAAACCAATATTCAGAATTTTACGGCTGGGGCCTGGTGTGGCAATGTGCAGATAGGCCTTAAATTTTTTATGCGGTGGAACAGATTGGCCATAGTAACCGATCAAAAAGGAGTGAAAGAATTCAGCCACCTGTTTAAATACATTATTCCGGGTCAATATAAAGGCTACTCCTTAGAACAGCTGGATGAGGCGGTGAAATGGGTTACGGGGAAATAGCGTCAATATAAAAGTCTTTAGCCTTAAATCAATACTTTTTTTTAAGGAGATCAGTTGAAAAACTGTCTATTAAAAATCACGATTTATATTACCCATCAGATTTTTAGCATTCCAATGCCCGCTATCAATGATCCTCCTGATGGTCATTAGAGGATCGCCGGGATAACGTTTCGTGGAGAGTTGAAAAGCAGCCTTAAACCCTCTTTTATGCAGTTCTGGCAGCCCTTTTTTATCCCATAATCCAAAAGGGTAGGCAAAATACTTAACCGGTTTGCCTGTTATTTCCTCTAGTTTTTTTGTAGGCTTATCCAACTGAATCTCCCAGTCTTTACCGCTAAGTTTGGTAAACGGATGATGATCCCAGGTGTGGCTTCCTATAATATTGCCTTCATCAGATAATTGTTTGATCTGGGCCTTGGTCATATAATGCGGCCGGCCGATAGATACCGTCATGATAAAATATACAGCCTTGAAACCGTATTTCTTCAGCTCAGGTGCAGCTATAGTGAACTGATCAAGGTCTGTATCGTCAAAAGTGAACATAATGGGTTTAGATGGCAGCGGCGCACCTGTGGTGAGATAATCATATAACTGATCGGGCAGGATACTGTGATATCCCTGGTCGGCCAGCATCTTGATATGCTCTTTAAATGCCGCTATTTGTACAATATCATCTTTTGCGCTTTTAGAATCTGTAGAGCGCCAATCCCTTATCTGGTGATAGCATAAAACGGGGATCTGCTTGCGTTTCATAATAGCAGCAGTATCAACAGGTGGTGTGCCTGTTGATACTGCTGGTTTTGCAGCCGGCTGTAGAACTACAGCAGCTTTATGAGTTGAGTTTGACTGACATGCTATAATGCCCGAAGCAAGTAGCAGAAACAGGGGTTTTAATAACATGTTGATAAGGTTGGTTTAGGGCAGGGCGACTAAAAGCTATTTCTTACGCTATTGCTGAAAGTTTTAGTGGTCCAGTAGCCGCTGTCTAATATACGTCTAACGGTCATCAACGGATAATCCGGATCGCGTTTATCGGCCAATTGGAATGCTATTTTGAAGCCTTTTTTCTGGATCTCTGGTAAAACCGGTTTTTTCCAGATACCGAAAGGATAGGCGAAATAATCTATTTTTTTACCGGTAATTTCTTCCAGCTTTTTGGTAGGCTTGTCTATCTGGGTAACCCAATCGTCAACCGGACGGGTAGTTACTTTACCATTTTTACCGATGATCTTCAGGGTTGAGTTATGAGAGTATTTATCAACCCGGTGATGATCCCAGGTATGTGAACCGATCACATTACCTTCATCAGAAAGCTTTTTAACCATATCGGCAGTCATATAATGCGGGCGACCGATAGATACCGTCATCACAAAATAAACTGCCTTAAACCCGTATTTTTTTAGTGTTGGGTTGGCGATAGTGAACTGGTCCAGATCGGTATCATCAAACGTCAACATAATAGGTTTTTTAGGCAAGGGGGCACCGGTTGTCAGGTAGGCGTACAACTGATCGGGCAGGATAGTATGGTACCCACTGTCGGCCAGCATTTTGATGTGTTCTTTAAAAGCAGCTATTTGTACAATATAATCCTTGGCATTTTTTGAATCAGTCGCTTTCCAGTCGCGTATCTGGTGATAGCAAACAACAGGCACCTGTTTGCGGGCCATAATTGCGGCGTTATCAATTTTACCGCCGATTGGAGCGGTAGGATTACTTACGTTTTTATCAGCAGCCGCAGCTGTTTTATCGGTAGGTTTAGACTGGCATGACATTGCGCCTAATGCACAAACGGTTAACCACACAAAAGCTTTTTTTAACATATGACAGTAATGATTTTAGATTATAACTAACGGCGAAATTAATATTATAAATGTGCAGGTTTGCAATTTTATAAATAAATTATTTAACCAGCTATTACAAAACTATCCTTTTACCTTCTTTAATGGATCTTTTGGCGGCATCCAATATCTGCATCACGATCATGTTATATTTTAATGATGAGCGGTCATTGCGTACCTTGATAGGGTTTTTAAGCGCTGCGGTAAAGTAGGGTACAGGTGCACTCTCCATTAAGGCAAGCGGCGGCGCTTTAAATTCTTTTACATCGTTGTTAATACGTACCTGAACCTTATCCGGATCAAAGGTATGGATGTAACCTTTAGCCCCGAATATTTCCATATCCTTAATGCTGAATGGCCAGTTCCATGATGCTTCGATCATGCCGGTTGCATTGGCATATTCTACTATAATAGTGGCATCATCCTCAACTTTTGGATATACCGATGGCTTGTAATGGCGGGCTATGGCCGTAACCGCGATGGGGCGCTGACCCTGCATGAACCAGGTCATCATGTCGGCGCCGTAGCACCCAAAATCGTTTAGTGCGCCTGCTCCGTTAAGCTCAGGATCGGTTAGCCAGCTTAAAAAATCCTCACTACAACCAATCTCCCGAGGGCCCTGGTGACCATCATGGAAAACCATTTTACGGATAACGCCTATGCTATCGGTTTTTACCGTGTTATAAGCACTTTGTACCGACGGGTACCAGGTGGTTTCATAATTGGTGAGCAGGTTGATATAATATTTAAGTGCCAAAAATTCCATGCGTTTGGCTTGATCCAAGGTAGCTGCCAAGGGTTTTTCGACCATTACGGAGATACCCAGTGGTGCGCAGGTTTCCACAACGTCAATATGTTTGCCAACGGCGTTGTAACCCAGCACAATGGTTGGTTTACGTTTCTGGCACATGGTTTTCAGGTCCTCAAAAAATAATGAATCTGGCAGGTTATATATTTTACCAAATTTTTGCCAAAGCTTTTTATCAGGTTCGGCTATGCCCACAATGTTCACATTGCCATGGCGGTACTCATTTAATATCAGGTGTATATGGTCATGATTCAATCCGGCAATACCCACTTTGGTGCCGGTAGCTATTCGCCGCGTGGCAAGGCTATCTGCTGCTTTGATTTTAGCCAGAGAGTCGGCTTGGGTAGTCTGGGCTTGGGTATTAAAGGAGTAAAGTGTGCAAATAACAATAATTGCTAAAAGCATTTTGCAATGAAAACTAAAGCTTTGTTTGGGTTGTGTTCTCATGGTTTAATATGGTAATTTGGTGGTTTACTAAAATAATGACGGGTTGCCGCCCAGTTTTATTTTGCCTAAATGTTTATAGGCACTTTCTGTAGCTTCGCGCCCGCGGGCGGTACGCATCAAAAAGCCTTCCTGTATCAAAAAAGGTTCGTATACTTCTTCAATAGTGCCTTCATCTTCGCCAACGGCCGTAGCAATGGTTTTTAAACCTACCGGGCCTCCTTTAAACTTATCAATAATGGTAACGAGTATCTTGTTATCCATCTCATCCAAACCATGTTCATCTACATTCAGGGCGTTCAGGGCATATTGTGCTATATCGGTATCGATATTGCCGGTGCCTTTGATCTGGGCAAAATCACGTGTGCGGCGTAGCAAAGCATTGGCAATACGCGGGGTGCCACGGCTGCGGCGGGCAATTTCGTAAGCACCCTCGTCTGTAATAGGGGTTTTGAGGATAGATGCAGAGCGCAATACAATAGTTGTAAGCAGCTTGGCATCATAATATTCCAGACGCGAATTAATGCCAAACCTGGCCCTTAGTGGTGCAGTAAGCAAACCCGAACGTGTGGTAGCACCCACGAGAGTAAATGGATTGAGCGATATCTGCACCGAACGGGCATTAGGGCCGCTCTCCAGCATAATATCGATTTTAAAATCCTCCATGGCCGAGTATAAATACTCCTCAACCAACGGACTTAAACGATGTATTTCGTCAATAAACAGGATATCGCCGGTTTCCAGGTTGGTCAGCAATCCGGCAAGATCGCCGGGTTTGTCCAGTACGGGGCCCGAGGTGATCTTTATGCCCACGCTCATTTCGTTGGCGATGATATGTGATAGGGTAGTTTTGCCTAAACCCGGAGGGCCATGTAATAAAACATGGTCAAGCGCCTCGCCGCGCTGGCGGGCGGCCTGTACAAAAACTTTTAAATTGGCTAATATTTTATGCTGACCGGTAAAATCCTCAAATTGCTGCGGACGCAATACCCGCTCAATATCGCGCTCGGTATTGGTTAATCTTTCTGCTCCGGGGTCAAGATGCTCGTTCATTGCCAACGAAATTAGCTTTTTTATTTCGGAATTCGGATTTTCGATTTCGGATTTAAAGAATTTTTATCGGGATTGTTACAGTGCCATTATATGGTTGGACTTATAATGATGTGGCGATCAAAATTGAAAATAGTAGATCAAAATAAATCCGAAATCGAACATCCCAATTCCAAAATCAATATCATCCTTCCGGGTACTTCCTGAAAATACTGTTGATCTTCATTTGGATCACCCCAAAAAACGCTTCTTTAAATATACCGGTCGACATTTTGGAAGTGCCTGCGGTGCGATCGGTGAAGATGATGGGGACTTCAACCAGTTTAAATCCGTGTTTAATACTGGTATATTTCATCTCTATCTGGAAAGCGTAACCTACAAATTTGATCTTATCAAGGCGTACGGTTTCCAGCACTTTACGTTTATAACACATAAAGCCGGCTGTAGAATCGCGTACGTCAATACCTGTGATGAATCGTACATATACCGATGCGAAATAGCTCATCAGTACGCGGCTCATAGGCCAGTTCACCACGTTTACACCATTACTGTATCGCGAACCGATAGCAGCATCCGCACCGTCGATACAGGCCTGACGAAGTTTGAGCAGATCTTCGGGATTATGCGAAAAATCGGCATCCATTTCAAAAATATAGTCGTAATGGCGTGCAATGGCCCACTTAAAGCCATGTATATAGGCTGTGCCAAGGCCTTGTTTACCCGCTCGTTCTTCTATAAAAAGACGCTCGGGGAAGGAGTTCATTAATTCCTTAACGATGAGGTTGGTACCATCTGGTGATCCATCATCAATAATAAGTAAATGAAAATCATGAGGCAGGGAAAACACTTTGCGAATCATTCGCTCAATATTTTCCTTTTCATTATAGGTGGGTATTATAACAATGCTATCCGGCACTTAAAAAATATCAGGTAAACAAAAGGCAAAAATAATTGATTTAAACCCGGTTTTAAAATAAATAAAGCAGTTAAATAATATTGTTACCTAACTGCTTTATCATATGGTTAAAAATTATAAGTTAGTACTATCAGCAATAACCTGATTATCTACATAAGGATCTGTAATGTAGTTGCGCTCTTTTAACCGTGGTGCAACAAAAAGAAATACCAGGATAAATACGCCAATGAAAATAACAAAGAACCATTCATAGTTTGCGCCTTTAAGGTTACGTGCCCACCAGCCGCCGTCTTCTATTAAGCCATTAACAAGCGCGGTAATCAAATTACCGAACGATACGACCAGGAACCAGATACCGGTCATGGTACTTTTCATTGATTTTGGCGAGTGTGTATAAGCATATTCCAGACCGGTGATAGATACGAGGACTTCGGCTGCCGAAAGTATCATAAACGCAAACACTTGCCACCAGATGGTAGGTTTACCGCCATGATCCAGACTGGTGTGTATGATGCCGATTACCACGAATGATAAAGCGGTTAAAATCAGGCCGACACCAAGTCTGCGAAGCGGGGTTGTTTTTAAACCAATCTTGTCGAACCATGGATATACTACATAGTTGAAAAATGGAATGAACAACAGCAGGAACACCGTATTAACAGTTGATAACTGACCAGGCAGTACAGTGAACGAGGTAAAACCCAGGTTAATTACACGGTCCATTCTATCGGCATATAAGGTCCACTCAGACAAGCACTGATCCCAAACAGCCCAAAATGCCAGTGCGAAAAAGAATACCGACATCACCCGGTATACTGCCGTCACACCTTCAACGCGTTCGGGATCATAGGAATCTTTGGCAACATCAAGCATGGATTGACCAGGTTTGCGCTGACCTAAATGCGTTAGGGCATACCAGGTTATAAATACCAGGTTATTGCGATTAACGCCTTGTGGAGGAACCTTTACGTATTTTTTACGGCCCGAAAAAAATATGATGGTAGCCAGCGCCATAAGCAAACCGGGGATACCAAAAGCCCACCTGGGGCCAAAGTGCTCATAAGTCCATGGGATGGCAACGGTTGAAATCATTGAACCGGCATTGATACTAAAATAAAACCAGCCGTAAACTTTCGAAAGCAGATCCTGGTTGGTAGCATCAAACTGATCGCCCACATTAGCAGACACGCATGATTTAATACCGCCGGCGCCGATGGCTACCACAAGTAAGCCTAATTCAAAGCCGCCAAGGCCACCATCAAACATGGCCAGCATTAAATGCCCCAAACAGTAGATCATCGATACATATAATATCAATTTATATTTGCCGGTAAACCAGTCGGCTATCATACCGCCTACAAACGGCAAAGCATAGGCTACCATCACAAACAGGTGGTGAAGCTTATTGGCTTTAGCGTTGGCCACGTCGTTTAAAGTGTCGATATGGTTGGGATTAAAAAATTGGTTTACCAAAAAAAGCGTCAATACGGAACGCATGCCATAGAAGCTGAAACGCTCCGCAGCTTCGTTCCCGATAATATAGGGAACGCTCTTGGGAAATCTTGATTTTGGAGTAGCCTTTACGGCTGGGCTTTCTTGCATTATTATGTTTTGTTAAAAATAGTATAAATATTGTAAATCAGAATTTTATACTTAAAAGTGTTACAAATGATGGGTTAATTATTTCGATATATAAATTATTAGTTGGAGTGTATCAAAGTCTTGTCTTTCGCGGCCTGTTTTTTAGGGTCTACGTATTCTGCATCACTATTACTGGGGATGTTGCGCATATCCAGATTTTCTACATACGCCCAGTGGCCATCTTTTAGCTTATAGCCATCGTAGGTGAGGTCGGGGCCAAAAGTTTCGGGTTGGTCTTTCATCTTTTTATCAGGCGGAGCCAGGTGGTCAAACACGATGAGGTTTTGATCAGATACATATCGCAACAGCATAGATACCTGGCGGGCATATTCAAATATTACCCTTTTGCGGCTTTTTCCATTACCCTCAAAAACGGGCATACCAAATGAAGGCTTTTCGCCATTATTAAATGACAATACCTCCAAAACTTTTTTAGTTGATTTTACGGTATTGCCCTTCCAGCCCAGTAACACATAATATGGTTTTTGCGCGTACACCGGGATGATTTTATAATACTGTGCTCCATACCATTTGCGGTTATCGGTTACCGAGTCCTCCGGGTTTTTAAGCAGGGGGGAGTAATCCTCTAACGGGAACATTTTAAGCGGCCCGCCGCTATTAAGCTGAATAGTGCCATAGAAGCGGTAACTGCCATCCTGGTTCATCACATGCCAGCTCATGATCCGGAAACGATTATCGGGCGAATTGAGGATGCTGATACTTTTAACCGAATCAAAAGGAAAAAGGAACGAATTATTGATCTTGAGTGCACTTACCAATGTTTTGATAAACCGGTAATTGGCGTTTTTGCGCTCCAGGTCGTTTTCATCATTCACCATTTTTTTACCCAGCGAGGCAAGGCTATCCTGGTAAATATGTAATTGTTTTATGCGTGAACCCTCGTCTGCCTGCCCAAAAACATGGCCGCAAATAAGTAGGGAGGTTACGAACAGAAACATGCGCCTGGCTACCATACCGGGTATTTAAAAATTAACATGATGTTGCCGCTAAATTAAATAATTTATCCTAATAGCCGTTGTAACTTATAGTTGAACAGCCGGTTTGTTTAATTTAACGTAAATTTTCAATAACCATTGCGCTGGCGCCACCGCCACCATTACAAATTCCGGCAGCGCCGTATTTGCCTTTATTTTGCTGTAAAACAGAAAGTAAGGTAACTATGATGCGAGCTCCTGAAGCACCCAGTGGGTGACCCAATGAAACCGCGCCACCATTAACATTAACCTTAGCCGGATCGAGCTTTAAAAGCTGGTTGTTGGCTATGGATACTACAGAGAATGCTTCATTAATCTCAAAAAAGTCTATCTGATCTGCTGATAAGCCCGCACGGTGTAAAGCCAGTGGGATAGCTTTAGATGGGGCAGTGGTAAACCATTCCGGGGCTTGCTGTGCATCGGCATGGGCTATAATTTTGGCTAATGGCTTAATGCCCAGTTCATCTGCTTTTTCTTTGCTCATAAGCACTAAAGCGGCTGCGCCATCATTTAAGGTAGATGCATTGGCGGCCGTTACGGTGCCATCTTTTTTGAATACAGGTTTTAATGTTGGTATTTTCTCAAACTTTACTGCTTTGGGTTCTTCGTCTTCGGCAAATAAAGTGGTATCGCCTTTTTTATCTTTAAGTTCAACGGGAGTTATTTCATCGTAGAATTTGCCTGCAGCTTGTGCTTTTTGGGCACGATTGTAGGATTCAATGGTGAAGGCATCCTGCTCCACGCGACTGATGTTGCAGTCAACAGCACACAGTTCGGCCGCTGAGCCCATGTGGTAATCATTGTAAACATCCCACAGGCCATCTTTTACCAGTCCGTCGGTAATTTGGCCATTGCCCAGGCGATAGCCATTGCGGGCTTTATCCAGGTAATAGGGTGCATTGCTCATGCTTTCCATACCGCCGGCAACCACGATATCATTTTGACCTATGGCGATGCTTTGCGCGGCCAGCATAATAGCTTTCATGCCCGATGCGCATACTTTATTTACGGTAGTAGCGGGTAAATAGGGCAACCCGGCAAATATAGCTGCCTGGGTAGCTGGTGCCTGCCCCAAATTGGCCGACATAACATTACCCATATAAACTTCCTGTATCTGGTCGGGCTTGAGGCCCGATTTTTCGATTGCTGATTTGATGGCTAAAGCACCCAGTTGCGTGGCGCTTAAGGCGGCTAAACTACCTCCGAAACTGCCGATAGGCGTGCGTGTGGCAGCTACTATTACTACTTCTTTCATGTGTCCCTCATTAAATTGGTGTGGCAAATTTAATTATTTTGACGAAAGGAAAAAGCTATGCATGCATAATAATTTATAATCGGTCGGGATGTTAAATTAAGGGATATTTTTAGCGTATTGATTTTTAGAACAGGGAGTAGGGTTTTTCTTATTTATGCAAACTACACCAGTTCGTGCGAAGGAGGCTTAAATGGAAGAGAATGAACGATGTGAACTTAAAAAGAATGGGTTCGGGAATTTCTTCTTAGCAATATCAGCATGTGTTCTGCCAGAAAACATAATAAGGCGATGGTGTCTGCAGGCATGTCCTTCCTGATAATGGTGATGGTATCGGTTAAAGAAAACACTGGACTTTTTATATGAATTAAGCGGCCTAATTCAGCCGATATCCATTCACATTCGCTTGAAAACGCAGCCACATCAGAAAATGTGGCTTTAAGTCCATTGGTCATTGTCAGTACCGGAGGATTTGATAAATAGCCGTAACCTCTAATAACATTGCCTAATAGGTTATTGCTTTCATCATATATCAGCACCTCTCTTTTGCCGATGGGCTCAAAATCATAATCAAATTTCCAGCTTTTACCCGCTATATAAGCGGTACCCATTTCCAGCTCCAGGCTATCATAAATAAGTTTTCCGAAGTTAGCTGTATGATCAGTTAAAAGATATTCCGGATCAAACAGACTTTCTTTAATTAAGTATAATGTACCTGTTGTTTGACCAATTTTCTGAAACTCCATTATTCTATTACTTTTCGCATAAGTTCAATTGTTGAGCCAGAAAATCCTTGCCCTTTGTTTCCAAAATGATTACTCAGGAGAATCCTTTTTTTTCTTTGCGTTTTTTTTGCGCACAAGCAGGGCTTGTTGCAGCAGATATTCTACCTGTCCATTAGTGCTCCGGAATTCCTCGGCCGCCCAGGTTTCTATCTCCTTCAACATATCCGGATTAATGCGTAATATAAATGCTTTCTTTTCGGCCATATCAACCTCCTCCTGCTGCTGCCGCTGCCTGTTTCCGCCTTAGCAAAATCAGGTTTATACCTAATAAAGTTAACAGTGGCAGGTCGTCTGTGCGTTTTAATGCATCGGGTTCAATAAATACTTTAAAAAGTGTTTTTAATTTCCATACTTCTGCTTTGATATTCAGCAAGTCGGTACCCTGTGAACTGATTAAACTAAAGGTACGCGTAAAGAGCTTTTTATTTAAATAAACAGCCTCGAACCCATTGTTCAAACTCAGTTTTATTTTGCCCGACCACACTTCGGGTATTACTGTGCCCGCTTCCATTTCATCGGTATCATAGATGAGCATTACCCGGCTAAATAAGCCCTTGCGTTTGATGATCCATGTTTTTTTATCCGCCTCCAGAATCATGGCGGGCTTCCACACGCCTTCGTACCTCAGTTTACCATAGCAAAACAGACCATCGCTGAGTTCAAACCATGGACGCCAGAACCCATGCCGTATTACCGATAGCTCATTAGTACGCAGCTGATCAAAGCTTCTGTAATCGTTCATATGATCAATGATATAATGTACCTGTGTTCACTACCGGGTTAACGGCTTTGTCGCCGCAAAGCACTACCAGCAGGTTGCTTACCATAGCGGCCTTACGTTCTTCGTCAAGCTCTACAATATTTTTTTCTGATAGTTTGTTCAGGGCCATTTCAACCATGCCCACGGCGCCTTCTACAATGAGCTTACGGGCAGCTATAATGGCCGATGCCTGCTGAACCTGCAACATAGAGTGCGCTATCTCTGGGGCATAAGCCAGGTGCGATATACGTGCTTCCAGTACTTCAATACCAGCACGCTCCAATCTTTCGTTCAGTTCTTTCTCCAGCATCTGGCTTACCTGCTCGGCGCCGCCGCGCAGGGTAATGGTAGCGTTTTCATCTTCCAGGTTATCATAGGGAAAGGAGTTGGCCAGGTGGCGTACAGCAGCTTCACTCTGGATATTTACGTATTGAATATAGTTTTCAACTGCGAACACAGCTGCGGCGGTATCTTTGATCTGCCATACAATTACCGCGGCAATTTCAATAGGATTACCTATACTGTCATTTACCTTGAGTTGCTGGCCATTAAGGTTAAAGGCCCTTAAGGATACTTTCTTTTTGGCGGTGAACGGATTCACCCAAAAAAAGCCGTCTTTTTTCACACTGCCGGTATACTGTCCAAAAAGCGTGAGTACTTTTGATTCATTCGGATTGACGATGATTAAGCCGGGAAGCACAAATATAAAGTCGACCACGATCAGGATAGGTGCTAAAAATACCTGTTCAAAGGAAAATAAAACAGCGGCAACAACTAATAAGACCAGGAACAGCGCAAACGCGGTGAAGCCTGATGGCGGATTGATAATTTTTTCTGATTGCATGATAAGATGATTTTAAAATGATATCATAAAGATATCAAATTTAAAATGATAAAAGCAAATTTAGTATCAAGTAGCGAGTATCAAGTATCAAGATTTTGCAATGCCGGATGCCGCGTTTGAGTTGTCGTGATACTTGATACTAGCTACTTGATACTATAGATAACAGAAACTTATATTATTTTTGAGCGGTTATTTAATTAAATGGCAAAACTATCCACTTCGCGCCAAAAGGCATTAATGCGTAAATACTCCCGCAATGTTAAGTTTTTAATGATGCTGATGAGTATCGGCCTTATTGTGTTTTTTTTACCCAAGCAGGCAAAATTTAGCTATGAATACGAAAAGGGACGTATCTGGAATCAGAAGGACCTGGCATCGCCCTATAACTTCGCCATTCTGAAAACACAGCAGGAAATAAAAAATGATCAAAAAACGGCCCGCGAGAGTATCCCACCCATTTATCAGTTAGATGCCGCTGTTGAAAACCAGCAGCTGGAGGGTTTTAAAAGCGATATAGAAATAAAATGGCATAACTCAGGTATAAGCGATAAATTGAAGCCCAGGTATATCAATACGGGTGCCGACCTGTTACAGGAAATATATGAAACTGGTATTTTGAAACTTAACCCGCAATACCAGGTAAGTTCAGAAAACTACCCGCTTACGGTTTTAAACAAAAATGTGGCCTCGGCTAAAAATACCAACGAGCTTTTTACCAAAGAAAAAGCGCTGGCCTATTGCGATAAAACACTAAGTAAATATACCGATCTGGATAAAGCCTTTTTGTTGGATATGCTGCAAAATCGCCTGCAAACCAATTTGAGCTATGATAATAACCTAACCTCGCGTCTGGTAAATGAGGCTGTTGATGGCCTGTCTATTACCCGGGGCATGGTTCAGAAGGGGGAGATCATTGTATATAAAGGTTCGGTGATCAATGATGATGTTTTTCAGAAACTGGAATCATATAAACAAGCCTTTGAGGATAATGCTCGTACCAACGGCAACCGTAAACTGGTATTGCTGGGTCAGTTTTTACTGGTAGCGGTAACCATATCGTTGCTGATGATATTCCTGCGCCTTTTCCGTAAGGATATTTATGCCGACAACCGCCTGGTAAGCCTGATATTGCTGGTTATGACGGCTATGCTGGCCGCGCTTTCGCTGGCTATTAAGCTTCAGCTGCCCAATTTATACTATATCCCTTACTGTATAGTACCTATTATTATCCGCATTTTGTTTGATACCAGGCTGGCCCTCAATATACACCTGCTGGTGGTATTAATAGCCGGTTTTTTTGTGCCCAATAGCTTTGAGTTTGCCTATTATGAGATAACCGCGGGCATGGTATCCATCTATAGTATTAAAAACCTGCTGCGCCGCGAGCAATACTTTATTTCGGCCGGTATGATCATTTTAACCTACCTGATAGCTTTTTTGGGTATCACCTTTACCAAGGAGGGGACTTTTGTTGATATCGACTGGATGGACTTTTTGCCATTTGTGGTAAGTGTTTCGCTCACCCTGCTGGCTTATCCGGCTATTATCATTTTCGAAAAAATATTTGGCCTTACCTCTGATATTACGCTTATTGAGCTTACCAATACCAACGCGCCGCTATTGCGCGAACTGGCCTTTAACGCTCCCGGAACTTTTCAGCATTCATTGCAGGTGGCCAACCTGGCCGAGAATGCCATATACAACATTGGCGGCAATGCATTGTTGGTAAGGGCAGGGGCGCTGTACCATGATATTGGTAAAATGGAAAACCCGCTGTTTTTTATCGAGAACCAAAGCTCGGGCTTTAATCCACATGATAAGCTGCCTTATGAAGAAAGCGCTCAGATCATCATCAGGCACGTAAGCAAGGGCATTGAAATGGCGCGTAAGGCCAACCTGCCCGAGGTGATCATTGATTTTATACGTACCCACCATGGTAATACCCGGGTTGATTATTTTTACCAGTCGTCATTAAAAAATTTCCCCGAAAAATTCATCAACGAGAACATTTTCAGGTACCCGGGACCTATTCCTTTCACCAAAGAAGCGGGTGTTTTGATGCTGGCCGATTCGGTGGAAGCCGCTTCGCGCTCATTAAAAGAGCCCGATGAAGAATCGATCAGTATTTTGGTTGACAGGATAGTGAAGTATAAGCTTGATCAGAACCAGTTGAAAGACAGTAATATAACTTTAAAAGATATTGAAACCATCAAAACTATTTTTAAGCGGATGCTGGGAAGTATTTATCATGTGCGGATAGATTATTAAAAATATAACTTTTTTTTTGACGGGAGGCTTGAATTACTATATTTGCAATCCCGAAAAACGGGGAACATATTGAAAAGAACACGGTGAGGTGCCTGAGAGGCCGAAAGGATCAGTTTGCTAAACTGACGTACGGGAAACTGTACCGAGGGTTCGAATCCCTCCCTCACCGCTGAAAACAAAAAAGTCCCGACAATTAATTGTCGGGACTTTTTTGTTATGTTATTGTATTGTGATAATACCTACCATAAGCCGAACATAATACTAGCCTTTACTACCAGATCTTTATTCGCTGATCTTCGGACTTATAATTTTTATCGCCGGGTTGTACATTGAATGCTTTATAAAACGGGCCGAAATTCATCAGGGGGCCATTTACACGCCACATGGCTGGCGAATGTGGATTGGTGTTCACGTAAGTACGCAGAAACGCGTCTCTGGTTTTTACCCGCCATATCCTGGCAACAGATAGAAAAAAGCGTTGATCAGGTGTAAAGCCATCAATTTTATCAGAACCTTTTCCCTGTTCGGTCATCTTAAATGCATCGTAGGCTATGGCCACGCCACCGTTATCGGCGGTGTTTTCGCCCAGGGTGAGGGCTCCTTTTATATGAACGGTATCCAAAACGGTAAATGAACTATATAAGTTAACTATCTGTTTTGTTTTCTCTCTGAACTTTTGGTAATCCTCCTTTGTCCACCAGTTTTTTACGTTACCATCTTTATCAAACTGTGCACCCTGATCGTCAAAGGCATGCGTCATTTCGTGGCCAATCACCATCCCTATGCCGCCGTAGTTGATGGCATCGTCTGCCGCAAAATCAAAATAAGGGAATTGCAAAATACCGGCCGGAAAAACAACCTCATTAAACGATGGATTATAGTAAGCAGTAACTGTTGATGGCGTTGTGCCCCATTCTGTTTTATCAACTGGTTTGTTTAATTTTGCCAATTGAAACTGATAGTCGTTTTGGTTAAGCGCGAGTACATTTTCAAAGTATTTGGTTCTGTTTATCTGTACTTTATCATAATTCTGCCATTTATCGGGGTAGCCTATTTTTTTGGTGATGGCGTACAACTTTTCTTTTGCTTTTTGTTTGGTGCTGTCACTCATCCAATCCAAATGATTGATCCTGTTTTCGAATGATTTTTGGAGGTTGTTTACCAATACCAGCACCCGTTTTTTGGCGTCCTCATTAAAATACCTTTTTACATATAGTTGCCCCAAAGCCTGCCCTAAAAAATTGTCGACGTTTTCAGTCATGATCTGTCTGCGGGATTTTTGCGTGGCCTGGCCTGATAGCACTTTATTAAATCCAAATGAAGCATCCACAAATGGTTTGCTAAGTGTTTCGGCGTAGTTTTCGAGGGTACTGGCTTTTAAGTAAATTTTCCAGTCATTTAAAGCAATGGATTTAACCAGTACGTTTAATTTATCATAATAGGCGGTTTGAGCCATGTCAACAGAGTCGGTTTTTGCACCCAGGTTAGCAAGTATGGTAGTCCAATTTAAATTAGGCTGTATTTTGGTGATGCTTGTTATGGCTGTTTTATGATAATTTGCATTAATGTCCCTAAGCTCAACATTGTTTTTATGCGATGCCGCGATTTGTTTTTCGATGCTGTAAACAATTTCCGCATTCTTCGCGGCGGTGGCAGGAGTATTCCCTGTTAACTGAAATAAGGTATTGATGTATTTTTTATAAGCTTGTTGAATATGGAGCGTGGATGAATCTGTTTTAAAATAATAATCCCTATCAGGCAAACCGATACCTGTTTGGTAAACATGGGCTATGTTAATGCCGCTGTTCTTATTGTCGGGAGAAATACCAAAGCTAAGAACCGAGTGGTTGCCTGTTTTTAGTTCAGTTGATACAAACTCAATGAGCGATGGCGTGTTATTAATGGCATCAATGCGCGTAAGTATCGGCTTTATGGGCTGGTATCCACGATTGTTAATGGTGGCAATATCCATGCCCGAAGCATAAAAATCACCGACTTTTTGGCCAATGCTTCCCATCACGTTTTTGGTTTTTGAAACACTATCCAGGATATTTTGCAACAATTGTTTTTGCGGGATGTTGAGGAAACTATAAGAACCTACACCTGACTGATCGTTGGCGATTTTTGCGGTGTCGTACCAGCGTCCGTTAACAAAGCGGAAAAAATTGTCGCCAGGTTTTATCAAGGAGTCAATTCCGGCTACGTCAACAAATTTTTTTTTGTGATCATCGGGATTATTCCATGCACAAAAAAAGACTAACGCTAAAAGCAAGTAAAGTAATTTATTCATAAAAGCAGATTTGCTTAAAGGTAATGATTTTTTTTGCGATGCAATAGCAGGCTATGAAAGGGAGGAATTGTGTAATACCGGATCAAAACAAAAAATTAATGCAATAACATTTAGAAGAAGATCTTCAACTACCAAAATTCAGCCATAACATGGTTCTGATAATTAGTATCAAGGTTTACTTCAATTAATAAATAGTTATGTTCTTCTCCGTATCTCCAGAAAGCGATTCCGGGAGGATATGTAAAAACCGAGGCTGCATCATTTGATTTATGATACAGCCTCTTTTTCTTTTGGATACTCGGGTGAATGGTGGAGAGTACTTTTGTACAGGTGATTCTCAGAGCCTCCATTTTACAAATAAAACTACCTCGTTAACTTTAAGGAACTTTTTCAGTGCCTTCTAATATTACCGGGAGCTTTTTTACTTTTCCATCTCCCTTAGCTCTTAGTTGAAAATAGGTTGATTAAACTCAGGGAGCTTCAAATTTCCAAAACTGAGGATCCGCGCCGTTCCATGTCCATGACCGTACGTCGGCGCCTGGGGTGGGGTCGCCGTTAATGATATCGAGTACGTTATTACCGGCTTTAGCCATAATGCGGTACCAGCCCCCGCCTAATGATTCAATGCGCCACTGCTGGCAATCGTTAGGGAAAACATCCCAAACCTGGATATTTGCACCACGGTCAATGGTACAGGCATCCAGATCCAATGATTTGTGTGTGGGCAATTGCGATATGATCTTGTAAAAGCCGTTGTTTTGATAAGTGAGGTTCCATTTTTGCCCATCGCAAGTGGTACGGGTCCAGGTTCGTACATCGGCGTTACCCGTGGCGCATCCGGCAATATCAAGATATAAGCCCGCGCCTGCTGTGGTATTTATTTTTGACCTTATAGCATACTGACCATCTGGTATAGGGTTAGGTACATAACACGGTGTTGTGCCCGATGATTGTGTTACACCCGAAGTAGTGATGTTGATAGGCATAATATTACCTGCCGAATCAAAAAATAATCTGTCAATAGCCACCTGGCGCTCATCTACGTTGGTACTGGTGCGCCGGTGATAAACAAAAAAATACTCATCACTGCAACCCGGCTTTCTCAATACCGCGTTGTGCCCTGGGCCTTTTATATTGTTGATGGGCGATGTGATACGGCCTTTGGTGTTCCATGGCCCCATTGGGCTTGATGATGTGGCATATTCTACATGGTAATCATCATTGCGATAATCATTAACAGAATACATCAGGTAATAAGTGCTGTTCCGTTTTATTACGTATGAGGCCTCAAAATAATTAGATGGTTTATTGTGCCCCCTGGTTCCGGCCAGCGATATCATATCGGTATTGAGCTGCTGGATATTGAGGGTTGTGTTTCCCCAGTAGAGGTATGCCTGTCCGTCGGTATCTATAAACGCCATCGGGTCTATCGGGTCGGTACCGTCTCCCGTTGCCAGGGCGCTGCCTTTATCAACAAACGGGCCGGTTGGACTGGTACTTACCGCTACACCTATCTTTTTAGCGGCGGTAAAATAAAAATAATACTTTCCGTTACGCGCGCATACAGATGGTGCCCAGCCGTCGGTGTGCGCCCAGCTTACGTTGGCCAGGTCTAAAACAATGCCTTCATCGGTCCAGTTTAATAAATCGGTTGACGAGTAGGCATGAAACTGACTGGTATTTGGCCCTGTGGCGGTGGTGTAAATGTAATATTTGCCATTGGCATAAATAATATCCGGATCGGCTGTTGGAACGGGTAAAACAGGGTTACCGCTCATTTGGTCAATAGCATCTGTATGCTTACCACGGGAATTTTTTAAAGAGTCTGTTTGTAAAGCAGATGTGCCCCCTTTTTTGGTGCATCCGGCAAAATTGCATGCCATCAATACAGCGAGGGTCAGCAACCCGGCTGCTTTTGTAAATTGGTTTCTCATAGGTTTTCAGATTGATATTCATTAATTGGTTTATGGAGAGAGTGATAGGTATTAGCAAAAATCTGATCGATGATGCCTGGCAGAACAACGTTTATAAGCGCGATCAATAGGTCGGACATATGCTGCTGCATATCCAATATCTTATTGTATTAACCATCTTTATCAGACTGGCCGACGAATCTATATTTTAAAATATTAGGAGGTGTATCCCGAAAAGCGATCAGGTACGCTTTATAATTGTGTTACCAAAATACACGTTCCTGTTTAATGCTGCCTGCGCAGATCATATCATTGTTTAGTTAAATCGTCTCATTTTTGGGTGAGAGTACTATTTTCAGATCTTCTGTAAATGAGTGTATTATGCGAAATGTGCTGAATGGGTGAAAAAGACTCGCTAATCATTTAGTCCTTTGCTGACGCAGGCGTGCCGTATTATAACAGGCTACAAGCATGCGCCAGAAATCATTGTTTAGGGAACCAGCGACGATTATGTGAGATAATATCAATATTTGGCAGCGCCTATATCAAAAGTACTCACAAGTGGGCGTGGATTGCTAAAATAATCAAAACTTACACCGTAAGCGCTGGTGTTTTGTCCCGCCTTAATCAGGGGCGATGACGATAATAGATGGAAATCACCTCCATTATAATTTACATATTTGATATTAGCAACATTGGTAGTAATGTAATTATTTGAGGCTGTAAGTTTAACGCTGCTGCTCTTTTTGATGATAGCAAGGCTTGCTCCTTCCGGTTGTACAATAACGTTATTGATAACTGTATTCATGGGGATAGTTTCTGAATTTAGTTTTATACCACCCAGTTTAGAAGCGATAATAGCATTATTAACAAACTGAAAGTAGGGGCCCGGTGTGTATCTTGAATCGGCAAAAATGCCATAACCCTTTGAATTCAGGATATAGTTATTAAACACCTGGTTGTTTCCCAGGCCCAGAACAATAATGCCGTTACCGGGCGCATTACTGATCAGGTTGTTATAACACTTGCCCCCGGTTCCTTCGCCTATTTGTATGCCATTATCCTGGTATGCCGAAAAAGGGCTCATGCCTGAGTTAATAACCATATTATTATAGATCTCGCACCCCGAAACAGCGCTGCCCACCTGGATTCCTTCAGAACCGGTAGAATCAACAAAGTTGGCGTATATTTTAGCATTTACGATATCGTGAGGGAAAACCGTACCGCAGGAGAGTGATACCCCGTCGGCATAAAAAGAATTGCCTATGTAAAGACCCTCGCCACCCGTTTTATGAACGTAATTGTTGTGAACAAATATATTTTTCATGGTAAAATGCCCACGCCATGTTGCTGCATCACAGGATGGATCTGTTTTTGCCATAATACCTGCAAAACCGCTGTTACAAACTTCAACCCCGGCAATCTCAAAATCTGTGCTCAGGTCGTCCATAGTCATACCGATGTTGCCGCCATTTACAACCAAACCGTTCTTGATCGACGCAGTGCCTTGACCAATTACTTTAAAATTGCTGCAGTTTTGTGTTTTAAATCCGTATGAAGCCGTAACCGATGTTGATATAATTGCTTTACCGCCTTGATTGGTAATAATAATAGGAGCTGCTGTTGTTCCTTTGAGGTTTTTAAACAGCAACGATCCTCTTGTTCCGGCAGGTATAAATATAGTAGCCCCTGGGGGTATATTAGTGCCATCGACCATCCAATCCGAAGGTTTAACCGTGTAGGTAAAGGTAGAAACCGCTTGAGCTTGTACGTTGGAGGAAGTAGCAGCTGTAGAAGGGCTTACAGGTTTTTCAACATTGTTCTTAGTACACATCGCGAAGGACGATATAGCCAACACTCCGGCTATTATGCGAATCCAATGATTTTTATTTTTCATGCATGAAATTTCAAGGACGCAGTGAAATGCATAGGGTTTATATATCAAGTTTCTTAGGGGCTTGTATAGTGGTTTTTTATACGGGTTTTTTGGGATATTGTTACTTTACCGTTTAAAAATTCCTGTATGTTTTAGGTTTAATAAGTTTCCTTATAGATAATGGTTATCTAATTGATTTAGTCCGAAAAATTTAAAAAAAAAGAGCCCGCTAATCAGTAATTAGCAGGCTCTTTTTATACCATTTATGCTGTTAAACTAATGATTTTCGTTTTAAAGTAAGTACAGCTATCTCGGGCCAGATGCCTATTCTGCCTTTCAATCCCAGGAAGCCAAAGCCCCGGTTCACATAAAGGTAAAGCCCACTTTTTTGATAAAGGCCCGCCCACTGTTTATAAACATACTTGATAGGGCTCCATTTAAAGCCAAATAGCTCAAAGCCAAACTGCGCGCCATGCGTATGACCCGACAAGGTAAGGTGGATAGGCTGGTGGTGACCAAGTGTTACGGCATCCCAGTGCGAGGGGTCATGCGACATCAGGATCTTAAAAGCCTTGTCAGGCACACTGGCGGTTGCTTTTTTAAGATCGCCGTATTTATGAAAGCCGCCCTTGCCCCAGTTTTCAACCCCAATAAGCGCGATGGCCTGGTTGTCTTTTTGAATAGGGGTGGCTTCGTTCAGTAATAGTTTAAACCCGATTTCCTGGTGCACCTGTTTCAGGCGGTTAAGGTTGGCCTGCTGATCAGCCTCATTTTCCCATCTTATATAGTCGCCATAATCGTGATTGCCCAATACCGAATATTTGCCGTAAGGCGCTTCCAGCCCGGCAAATGCCGGTATCCAAGGATCCATTTCGGTTGCCTGGTTATTCACCAGGTCGCCGGTAAATAATATCATATCGCTTTGTTGCGCATTAACCAGGTCGAGCCCTTTTTGTACGCCCTTAGCATCGCTAAAACTGCCTGAATGCACGTCGGATAATTGTGTGATCGTAAAACCATCAAATTGCTCCGGAAGATCGTCAAAAAAGAGCGTTTCCCGGCGTACCTTATAGTAATGGCGCCCGCGTGTGATACCAAACAGCAGAATCCCGAAAAACATAACCGCTATAACCAATGCCAACTCACTCACGGCATAACTGCGCGGGGGGAAGCCACGGAATAGGCGGGTGAAATCTTCCAGTACCAATATGATGGAACTTACCAGCTTGGGGATAAATGATAACAGCATCAGGGCCATAAGCCATGATACCAATTTGGTATTGCGGGTAAAAGCACTGAATATGATGGTACCTGCCAGTAATGCATCAAACAACCAATAAGCCAGGTATACTGATGTATTGACGGTAAGCGTGGCAACTGCCGAAAAAAAGTAAATGTCAATAAGGAGCCATAACAGGATGATGGCAGAAATTCGTGTCTTCATATACGGCTATGACGAACATCCTCCTAAAAGATTTTAAAAGAATTGGCATGATGGCAATTGGATGACAAAAGGGCTTTGCATGTAACAAAAATGTTATGTTAGAAACTATAGCGATCAAGTAACGATATTGGTTTAATCGCTGTCTTATAGCTATGAAACTATTGTACTTGTCTTTTTTAACCTTATTCACGCTATTTCTATTCAATGTTGCCAATGCTCAGACAAAAGATGGCAAAATTTCAGGGACCGTTTTAGATGATGCTAAGAAACCGCTTGACGGGGCTACTGTAATTTTACTTACCGCAAAAGACTCGGTGGTTTCAGCTACCAAACTGGCCAATCCCGATGGCAGTTTTGCTTTCCAAAACTTAAAGGACAATAGTTATATCATCAAGGTAACTTACATAGGTTATAAAAATTATAAAAGCGGTGTGGTATTAATTAGCGGACAAAGGCCGGTTAATCTGCCGCCTTTTATTTTATCGTCGGTAGGCAAAAAGCTGGATGAGGTAAACGTAACCGCTAAAAAATCATTTGTACAACAAAAGATTGACCGTACGGTAGTTAACGTTGGTGCCCTGATATCCAACACCGGCGCCAATGCTTTGGAGGTATTGGCGAAGAGCCCCGGTGTGCAGATAGATGCCGATGGTAATATTACGTTTAAAGGTAAAAGCGGTGTAATGGTGATGATAGATGATAAACCTACCTATCTTTCGGCAGCTAACCTGGCTACCTACCTGCGTTCGCTGCCATCATCGGCACTGGATCAGATAGAGCTGATGGATAACCCACCCGCCAAGTATGATGCCGCTGGAAATGCCGGTGTGATCAACATCAAAACAAAGAAAAATAACACCAGAGGATTTAATGCTGTAGTATCGGCAAACCTGGCCCAGGGTTTTTACGGTAGGATGGATGAAAGCATCAACTTTAATTACCGTATAGATAAGGTTAACTTTTTTGCCAACGTTGCTTATAACAAACAAAAAACCTTCAGAAGGCTCGAAATAGACCGCAATTATTTGGATGGTAGCGGCGATATTGAGTCTTCTTTAAAAGATATTTCCTATTTCAGGCCATCCAGCAACAACACCAATATTAAAGCAGGCTTAGATTATTTTATATCACCAAAAACAACATGGGGCGTTGTATTTACGGGCAACATATCCCGCGATCATGACAGCAGTCCGGTATACAGCTTGCTATATGATAAAACCGGTGGCCTGGATTCAACTGTTAACTCTCTCAATACATCAAAAAATAAATTCGACAGCAAAGGTATCAACCTCAATTTTACTCATAAGTTTGATAGCACAGGCAGAGCGCTTACGTTCGACCTGGATTATATTCATGACGTATCAGGCAGTAACCAGCTGTTTGTAAACAATACTTTTTTACCTGATGGTGGTTTAACCAACACACAAATCATAAGCGATAATTTGCCATCTACCATCAATATTTACTCGGCAAAGGTTGATTATACGCATCCGCTTAAAGGCAAGGCAAAACTGGAGGCCGGTGTTAAAAGCAGCTATGTGAATACAGATAATGCCGCTAATTATTTTAATGTGATTGATGGTGTAAGCACTATCGACTATAATAATACTAACCGGTTTTTATACAAAGAGAACATAAATGCCGGGTATGTTAACTTCAATAAAACTTTTGGCCGGTTCTCGGTGCAAACCGGCCTGCGCTTAGAGAATACCAACGGCGATGGGCACCAGCTGGGGAACGCACAAAAGCCCGATTCGTCATTTGTTAAGCATTACACTAACCTTTTCCCAACGGCTTATTTGTCTTATAACCTGGATACTGCGGGTCATAACGTATTGGTTGCTTCTTATGGCCGCAGAATAGGCCGGCCGAGCTATGGGAGTTTAAATCCATTTACATTTTTTGTAGATAAGTTTACATACTTTTCCGGTAACCCCTTTCTGAAGCCGCAGTTTACGGATAATTATAAACTGGCTTATAGCTTCAGGAGTTTATTTACCGTAGCCCTTACTTATAACTACACCACCGATGTTCAAAATGAAACCATTCATAAGGATGGTAATGTGTTTGTGAGTACCACCGGTAATATAGGGCAACAAAAAACATGGGACTTTTCGGTCAACAGTAATCTTCAGCCTACTAAATGGTGGTCGGTTAACCTGTATGCCGAAGTATTTAACAATACCTACCAGGGGCAATTTTACAATGGCTACCTGCATCAGTCAAAAACTACTTTTAGTGCCAACGGCAATAACCAGTTTACCATATCAAAAACATGGAGCGCCGAGCTAAGCGGTTGGTTTAATGGCAGTGGTACTTATGGGCAGTTTGTTTCGATACCCACAGGTATGCTGAATGCTGCTGTTCAGAAAAAAATACTGAACAACAAGGCTTCCATTAAGTTCAATGTGCGCGATGTATTAAAAACATTTAGCCCAAGCGGCACCATTACCAATATTACCGATGCTACTGCAACCTACCACAACTTTGTAGATACACAGGTGGCAACCCTTACCTTTACTTATAGTTTTGGTAAATTAACCAATGTGCCGCATAAACGGGATACCGGTGGCGCCGATAGTGAACAGGGCAGGGCGCATTGATTTTACCCTTGCTTTCAGGACTCTTCCTGTAAAACGTCAACTTCCATTATTTACAGAAAGTAAAATAATCGTAAATTATTGCGAAGTTTGTAGTGATGACGGAATTGAACGAATACGAGTGCGAAATGCTGGATGCGATGCTGGAGGCCTTTGGTATACCAGACAGCCTGACGCGCACGCAATTGCTCAAACTTTTTGATGGCGACGAGGCCACCGCTTTTGCCATGGTACAAATATTAACATGGGAGGGGCTGATCAAAGAATCGGGCAGTCATGGCGATTATGAATTGCCCGAAAAACTGATACTGAAGCCAAAAGGCGAGAAGTTTCTTAAAGACGGTGGCTTTAGTAAACGTTACCAGTTGGAGCAACAAAAACCGGTAGAGGTTGGTGGCACGCTGGTTAAACTACAGCAGCAAAATATGCGCCTGCAAACCGAAAAACTGGCCAACCAGTCTGAAATTTCCCGGCTCGAAAAGCAGGTCAATAGCTATAAAACCCGTCAATATATTTGGTGGGCATTAATCGTTGTTGCCTTAATCCTGGGCTACTGGCTGGGTCATAAGTAAGCGCGTTCACCCGGGAATTAATATCTTTATTCAGTAGGTTCAACACCTTTTTCGGTATTGTCGTCATCCTCTCTTTCAACGGTAATGGTGCATTCGGTTACCAGGGCAGCCAGTGTACCTACAGCCGCGAATACCGGCGCCAGTATAGCACCCAGCAGGCCCACACTTAATGGAAAGCTCATCAGCTCTTTACCATGTTTATCATTGATAGAGATGCGGCTCACGTTACCTTCATGAACCAGCTCTTTTATTTTTCCCAGCAGGGCCTCGCCACTGATGGAAAATGTTTCTTTTTTACCCATTGCAGAATTTTGTGATTTGCTTATTGGATGGTGATCAATGGGTTTTGTTACAGAACCGGGTCAGAACTAATTTCAGCCCGACTTAGATCTGTATACCATTAAATCTTTACGATCATCTTACCTTCATTCCTGCCTTCAAACAAACCAATAAAAGCCTCGGGAAGGCGGTCAAAGCCTTCCAGGATAGTTTCTGAATAAGTTATTTTTCCCTCCTTTAGCCAGGAAGACAGCCGGGCGGTACCTTCCAGAAATCTGGGCGCATAGTCGGCTATAAGAAAGCCCTGAATGGTAAGGAATTTATAAACCACCAGCGGCAATAAGCTGGGGCTCATTTGCTCTGCAGCATCGTTGTAGTTGGATATAGAACCGCAAACCGGTATGCGGCCATAGTTGTTCATATGGGCAATTACCGCATCAGAAACAGGGCCACCAACATTATCAAAATAGATGTCAACACCATTGGGGCATGCTTTAGCTATAGCAGCCTTCATATCCGGAGTTGTTTTATAGTTGATAGCCTCATCAAAACCGAATTTGGTTTTTAACAGCTCCACTTTTTCGTCTGTTCCGGCAGTGCCAATTACCCTGCAGCCCATCAGTTTGCCTATTTGCCCGGCTATACTCCCCACGGCGCCTGCCGCGCCCGAAACAACCAGGGTTTCCCCGGCTTTGGGTTTACCAATATCCAGCAAAGCAAAATAGGCCGACAAGCCTGTTATCCCTAAAACCCCTAAATAAGCGCTCAATGGTGCATCGGTTTGTTCAACCTTGACAAGCCCTTCGCCGTTTGATACCAGATATTCCTTCCAATCAAGATAATGGCTCACATGCTCACCCACGGAAAAATTTTCATTTTTTGATTCCATAACCTCGGCAATAATTTTTGACGATAGGGGAGCACCCAATTCAAAACGTGGTGTTTTGGTGCCCGACATTTTGCCCCGCAGATACGGATCTACCGAAACATATACCGTTTTTAGCAAAATTTCACCATGGCCAATTTGAGGTATGGGTTCAGTTATCAATTTAAAATCACTTGCTGTTGGCATTCCTGATGGCCGGTTGTTTAATATAATTGCTTTGTTGTTCATGATGATATGGGATAATTTATAAGTCATGGATTTATATTCCATGGATTATATTTGATTAAATTTTTTTACTTCCTTGTTTTTTCTAAAAGATCATTGAGCAGATCTGCCTCTTTATCATTCAGCCCGTAGTGGATCTGGTCAAAAAGCTCACGGCCTTTAACCGCTGCCTTTTCTCCATCAGGGGTTAATTTGATGTATACCACCCGCTGATCCGAAAGAGCCCTGTCCTTCTGAATAAAACCCTTGTCCATCAGTTTATTCAGCATCCGGGATACGTTCGGCATCCGGTCAATCAATCGCTCCCTGATCAGGTTTACGTTTGCGGTATGATTGGGCTGGCCTTTCAAAATGGTTAACACGTTCAGTTGCTGTAAAGACAGATCGATAGGCTTTAGCGCGACGGCAATTTCATTCAGGAGCCAGTTGGCGGTGAAAATGATATTCATGCCCGCCCTATGCTGGGGTGCATTGAATTGCTGCTGTTTGATCTCATCTTCTATTTTCACACCACAAATATATACCATGGATGATAATTTTTATCAGATCCATTACGATTATTACTCAAGGCCGACGGAAGTTCCGGCTAATCCGTCTATTGTACCTTAGTAAAGGTGATATTTCTTGCCCGGTTAACAGATATTTTAAACCCGTTAATTTTATCGCTGGCGTCCCTTGTAAAATATATATCAGCACCTCCATCGTCGCTTTTAAAGCCGTCGTAATAAGTTGGATTAATAGATTGATCGTTTACCGGGTCGATATGGAGTGTGAGTTTATCGTTTTTGATTATAACTGCATACCTACTTTCTGTTTCGGACGAATAATATGTGCCGGTATAGGCTTTGAGATAAGCCTCACCATTGCCTGGTTCTTTTACTTTTTTGTAAATGGTAGTGTCCTTTGTTTTTGAGATGTGGATAAAACCTTTATCATTAAATATCGCCTGTTCCCCATTAACACTAAAAGAATTGCGCCCAACAGGCCGGAATTTAAAGCGGGCAGTGCACAACGTATCATTTTTCAGCATCAACTGCAGACCACTGCCGTTTTTGGAGTTTTGATACCATCCTGTAAATGCTTTTAACTGATCGGCTGAAATAGGGTAGGTTTTAGTAGGTGTAGCTTTTGGCGATGCGTGTTTTTCATTATCCGGAACTAAGAGAGCCTCCACCCGTCGAACCAGACCAAAGTCGGCATTGGACACGTTGCTTAAAAAAGCGACCGACAGATGCAGCTGAGGATAGTGAAACAACAACGAACGGTAACCCGCCGTAGCGCCATCATGCACAATATAATCCCATCCACGGTTTTTTTGTATAAACAAGCCCATCCCGTAAGCATTTTCTGCGCCACTATTCAGATGATCAACAGCTATTTGTTGTGGTAGCAGGGAAGGGCTGCCAAATTTGCCTCCCCAGTAATACGCGTTCCATTTTAACAGATCTTCGGCGGTAGTCAACAAGCCGCCGTTGCCATAGGCATATTCATTGGGCATATCGGTTTCGTAGCCGATATCTGTTGTATGATAAGCCATGGCCCGGTTAGCAACGATGCGTTTAAAATTGTCGCGCCATTGAGTATGGGTCATCCCGGCGGGCTCGAAAATATATTTACGGGTAAACTCAGCCAGTTCCATGCCGGTGATACGTTTAACGATCAATGCCTGCAGATTAAAATTTGAATTGCTGTAAATAAATTCATCACCGGGTTTATTATTCAGGGCTTTTTGATGCGATACAATATATAATACATCATCATTGCTGTATGTTTTTGTCGATCGTGGCCAGCCGGCCACATCCATCACAGAGCCCCAATCGCGCAACCCGCTGGTATGATGAAGTAAGTTGCTTATCCTGATCACCGTGCCGTAATCGGGTATTTCGGGCAGGTATTTGCGGATATCATCATCAAGCGAAAGCTTACCCTGTTGCGCCAGCAGCAAAATAGCCGCTGCAGTAAATTGTTTAGATACTGATCCGGCCTCGGTTACGGATGTTGTGGTTAAGGGAACCTGGTGTTCCAGATCGGCCATTCCCCATGCCTTGGAATAAATAACCACCCCATTCCTGCTGATAGCCAGTTCGTAGCCCGGGTTTTGAGGCTGACAAGCGCTGAATATTTTATCTATTTGCGCCAGCGTATCCTGCAAGGTTTGGGCCTGTGCAAAGGAGAAAACAAATAAAAAGGCGATAAAGAAAAGCAGTTTTTTTATGCAAAATGCGGAGTGGTTCATTTTGTATTCAGTTTTGTATAGATGACACTAATTTATTGTACTTTGTTGCAGGTGGGGTTAAATTTAATGCTCCCTTGCCACTCGCGATAATAGCAGTCTAATCCTTTAAATTTTTAATTCAGTGCGGGTATATTGTTCCCACTCATCTAATACCGCTTTTCGGTCATCGCTCCAAAGTAACCTTTCGGTATTGTTATAGGTTTGGCTTACATGCTGGCCACTTAGATCCTCGTTTTTTCTGATATAGGCCAATAGATTTTTTAATTCTTTGTCTGCTCTTTTTGATCCCGAATAAGCCAACGAATAGGCCACTGCTTCAAAATAGCGGAAAGTATTTTTTTTATCCCATCTGTAATACTTGTAAAAATCGGCAGCATTATTTATCCGGGACAAAAACTTCTTTTCGGCCTGGTTCATTACCGCTGCGAGTTGCTGGCTAAGCTGTTCAACCTGGGCCGCGTCATAATCCCACCGCTGGCGTTTGTTCGGAGGGCGTAGCGTATCACCAAAAGATAAACCCAGGTAACTTTTGGGAACATATAGCGGGCAAACAAAGGCAGTCAGATCAAATATGTCATTACCATAAGCTGAGCTGTCAAAGCAAAACCCTTTTAATATACCCGATGTGATCTCCGAATAAACAAGGGAACTCTTGTATTGCCATTTATCTGTGTGTAATTGCTGCTTTAAATGATTATTAAAAATCGATTTGAAAATGGCGCCTTTCATGTTATTATAATCCCTTGGTTCGCATGTATTTAAATTTATTTCATCCTATGAGTGGCTCAGGATTTTGAAGACTATCCTGATCCAATATGACTTCCGGCTGGTAGGAAATAGCAGAAACTTTTTTATGGATGATCATACACCCGCTAATAAAAATGAGCACTGCAAGCACACATAGTATGATATAGTAGGGCTCGCCCAGTAAGGATAAGAAATCTTGCTTGCTCTTCGGCAAAAATAATAGCACGGCTGCTGTACTGTTAATTGTGGCATGTATGATCATTCCCGGAATAACAGATCGTGTTTTGTAGAAAACCCAACCCATGAATAATCCTCCAAAAAAAGCCGGTATGGCCTGCCATGGGTTCATGTGTATAGCCGCAAAAAACAGGGCCGAGATCAGGATAGCTTTTTGAGGTGCATAGTTTTTTAACAGACCATTTAAAATTACACCGCGACAGAGTACTTCTTCTATAACCGGGGCCGCGATAGTTAATGTTATAATAGAAAAAACATCTTTTTTGATCATATTTTCAAAAAACTTCTCCACGGAGTCGGGCATAGGTAATAGATCTGATACCCGCTCTAATCCAACAATTAGTGCCAACGCACTCATGATCAATACTGGCACCAACCAACCTGGTATTTTATTAAAACTGTTATGGAAAGGAGAAATCCCTTGTTTTTTGCTTTTTTTGATCGCGTATCGGATAGCCAATAATAACCCCGTGGTATAAGACAGTAGCTCTATGAACGATTTGAGTACGGGTGATTTAAAGCCCCAATATTTAAGCGCTTCCAATAAAATGCCACCTAATATCCCACCAACCAACATAAAACCGATGGTTACAAAAAATAGTGTAAAAATCGATCTTACATCGGGGTAAGCAAATTGGAGAAGAATTGGTCTGTCTGTAACAGGATGGTTAACTAAAGGGTTTTCTGGTTCAGGCTGGTTCATATACCAATATTATGAAAAAATTATAGCATATAATATAGTTAGCCTAATTCAACAGCGCGTTCTGCATTTACCTGTTTTAAAAAATATTCATCGTGTGATATAATTAAAAGTGTGCCTTTGTACTCGTTGATAGCGTTGGTTAATATTTCGATGTTTTGAATATCCAGGTTATTGGTTGGTTCGTCCAGCACCATAACATCAGGTGCCTGGTTGCTGATGGTTAGGGAGCAAAGCATCAGGCGCATTTTTTCGCCGCCACTTAAAGCTTTGCAAGGTTTGTCCCAATATTCCTTGGTAAATAAAAAACGATTAAGGCGTATCTTGATGTCATGCTCTTGCAAGGCGCCCGAGTTGAATTGCTGTGCCTGTTCGTAAACGCTGATGGTATTATCGATGAGGGAATAGTCCTGGTCGATGTAAATGGTTTTTACCGTGGCTCTGTCAAGTGTTCCCGAGGTAGGCTGCAGCTCTCCCAGCATCATTCTGATCAATGTTGTTTTTCCCGATCCATTGGCTCCCCGGAGCACCAAACGCTCGCCACTTGTGATCTGAAATGTTAAAGGCTGTTCCCAAAGCGGTTTATCATCGTATCCGAAATTAATATTCCTGGCATTGATCAATATCTTCCCGGTATGCAGGGCCGAATTGTCAAAATCCATTTTCATTTTATCAATCCCGGGCAGCTCTTTCCGCAGCTGACTCAGCTCCTGCGAAATATTACCCACCTTTTCGGCGTGAATGCCTTTCATTTTTGAGGTACTGTTCTCGGCGCTGTTCCTCAGGGTGTTCATCATAATGGTGGGCACTCCGGCCTTTTCCTGTTTCTTTTTGCCCCGGGCGTCCAGCTTTTGTTGCCGCTCTATAGATTCTTTGGCTGTTTCTTTTGCTTTGCGGAGTGCTTTTTCTTTGCTCTTAACATCCTGGTTCAGGGCATTGCTTTCCAACGTTTTTTGCTCTGCGTAAAAATCATAATTGCCGCCATAAGTGGTGATGCCCCGTTTACTCAATTCGCAAACGGTATCAAGCAGGTTCAATAATGTTCTGTCGTGGCTTACTACTATCAGGGTATTGGATGTTGAGGTGATATAGTCATACAGGAGTTTCCGGCCGTTTGTATCCAAATGATTGCTCGGTTCGTCCAACAAAACAGTTTCCGGTCGGTGTATATCTATCCCGGCCAGGAAAATCTTTGTTTTTTGTCCGCCGCTCTGGGTCGCCATTTTTTGCGTCAAATCAAGATCGCCCAATCCCCAGTGGGCAAGGGCTTCCCGGCAGCGTTCTTCAATAGCCCAGTCATCATTCAGCAACTCCATGTTTTCGTCGGTTACCTGACCTTCCAGGATTTCTTTTAGCGCGTTCAGTTTGCCATCTATCGCGAGTGCCTGGGCTATACTCTGGTCGTTAAACTGACCAAAAAGCTGCGGCACATAATAGGGTTTCGGATCGGCTTTTACCAGTCCGCCCAAAGGTTGCAGTTCTCCGGCTAAAATTTTTAAAAGGGTCGATTTTCCGGTGCCATTATTGCCAACCAGGGCAATTTTTTGATGTTTATTGACGATGAGGTCCAGATCTGCAAATAACAGATCCTTGTTGGGATGTATATACGTAATATTTTGTAGGGTAAGCATAATTCCTTTCCTTAAGAGGTGAATAATTGAAGCCAGCTGATGCGTCGCTTGTGTTTATTTGTCCTGGAAGAAATTATTAATTACATAGAGGGGGTATGGGTTTTTTATTGCGACAAAGATATAAAAAATAAAAAACCTGTCCGCAAAATTTCGCAACTTAGCGTAACGCGCTGCGTTTAAAAAGAAAACCTAATCACCTTTTATCATGATCATCCGTTATGCCCGTTTGTCTTTACCGTTTGATTTAAAAGCCATGCAGGCCGAAATTGCACAGCTCGGCCATCAATGGCAAGCGCATTTCAATACTTCTTATTACGAAGGTTCCTGGACAGCATTGGCGCTGCGGTCGCCGGGTGGGAGCCATACCAACATTACGCCCGATCTGATGACCGATGCCGACTTCAGGGATACGCCACTCATGCCGCATTTTCCTTCGGTTAGCAAGCTCATTTCCACTCTCGATTGCCCGGTGATGGCGGTACGTTTTTTAAAATTAGAGGCTGGTGCGGTGATCAAACAGCACCGGGATAATGAGCTGGCCTTTGAAAAAGGGGAGGCCCGTTTGCATTTTCCGGTGATAACCAATCCGCAGGTGTTGTTTTATATCGAGGATGAACGCGTGCCCTTGCAAGAAGGCGAAGCCTGGTATATCAATGCCAATTTGCCGCACCGGGTATCCAACGAAGGGCAAACTGACCGCATACACCTGGTGGTGGATTGCACGGTGAATGATTGGCTTAGCCGGGTTGTGGATGGATCGGACAAGATATCCTGCAAAGAAGAGCATACGCGGGACGATCTGCCCCGAATCATCAGCGAACTGCGTTTGCAAAACACAGCCGCTTCCCATAAACTGGCGGTAGAACTGGAACAGCAACTGAGTGGTAACCATACGGTCATTTAGATGGACATGGCTGATTTTGCACTTAAAAACTGGATCCCCTATAAATTGGTAAACCTGGATGGGCAATTGCAATGCCATTGGTTAAATGCCCGGCAAATACCCTTTGCCGAACCTTTTTTTGATGAAAGCATTGTAAAGCTTAAAGGATTGAACGGTGAACATGCGGGTATATCATCGGTAAGTGATCTCTCTTTATTTGAAGAATGGAGCCATGACCTAAGCGCTATTGAACCATCTGCCTTTATTTTTCATATTTCGCGCTGCGGTTCCACATTGGTTTCGCAATTGCTTACGGAATCACCCAGGCATCTTGTGCTTCCGGAAGTTCCTTTTTTTGATGATCTGCTGCGCTTGCCCTATCAGCTCAGTGATTTTACTGCTCAAACGACTTCCCGCTTACTAAGGGCGGCCATGAAATACTATGGGCAAAAACGAAGGAGCACCGAGCAGCATTTGTTTGTGAAGACCGATAGCTGGCACCTGTTTTTTTATGAACAATTAAGGCAGCTTTACCCCGATACGCCTTTTGTGCTCATCTACCGTAACCCCAACGAGGTGTTTAGCTCACTTAGGCGGGTTCCTGCATTACAATCAGTTCCGGGCCTGATAGAACCCGAAGTGTTTGGGTTTGAGCGAGAAGCAGTACCGCAGGCACAGGGTCTGTACATAGCGCAAGTGCTCGAAAAATATTTACAACGATACCTGGAGATCATAGCGACTGATAACAAGTTCCTGTTGCTTAATTACAGCGAAGGACCTATGCCCATGATCAAAAAAATAGCTGCTTTCAGCCTTATAACCCTTGACCCACAGGATATATCTACCATGGAAGAAAGGAGCCGTTATCATTCCAAAAGGCCCGATACCGTTTTTTCCGAACCGGATGCCGCGCCCATACCGCAATGCCTGCACCAGGCGATGAAGCTTTATCATGAACTCGAAAAAATACGATTGGTAGTCTAAACGGCTGGTTGATGATCACGCAAACGTTTGTTTGAATCTGATTTATCCGGCTCATAATTTGGATATTAGGCAACGCCAATGCCCGGTTTAAATCGTTACGGTTTAAGCTGTGATAACCTATTTGAGAGCTATGAAAAACAGACTTATCCTTCGCAGGGATTTTATCAAGAAAAGTAATTTCCAAACATTAAACAATAGTAGGTCCGTACCAAAACTATCGCATCTTTCCAAAGCGCTGTTACCCGCAATACTCCTTGTGGGGCAACTGGGCTTTGCCCAAACAAACACTAAAACCGCCCCGCCGGTGCCCGAGGTTCGCACCATACAGCCCGGCGATAAAAGGATCTTTGCTCCGCAAGCTCCCGAAGGTTATCACCTGCTATTTAAAGGCAGCGACCGTTCGCCCATTATTGATAGTACAGGCGCGATTGTTACCCCTTTGGTGGAGAGCAAGGTAAATCTGTATTTTCAACTCATCAGCAACCAGATAGATACACTTAAATACGATGTTTCTAAACAGGTAACCGTTCCCGGAAAGTTTGCCGATAAGGGCAGCAATCCACAACCTTTTGTTATTCCCGCTTTGCGCGAATGGCACGGCGGTGTGGGAAACTACGCGTTAACAGCCTCAAGTAGGATCGTAGTCAATATGGTTAACAAAACGGCTCTGCAAAAAGTGGCCTCCATTTTAAAAAGAGAGATCAAAGAACAAACGGGACTAAGCTTAGCCATTATAAGCGGCAAACCCGAAAATGGAGATATTTTTTTAACGCTGCAGGAGCCCGATAAAAGTATTGGCGAAGAAGGTTATTATTTTAAGGTTGATCAATATGTCACCATCAGCGCGCTCCGGTATCAGGGCTTGTTTTGGGGTACGCGTACCTTATTGCAATTACTGGAACATCAAACCAGCATTCCCAAAGGCATAGCCCGCGATTATCCCGAATTTAAAGTACGGGGTTTTGTATTGGATGATGGTCGTAAGTTTTTTAGTCTGCAATTTTTGAGAGACTATGTGAAACTGATGTCCTACTACAAGCTGAACGATTTTCAGATCCATTTGAATGATAATGGTTTCAAAAAATATTTTAATAACAGTTGGGATAGCACGTATTCGGCCTTTCGGTTGGAGAATACTACCTATCCCGGTCTTACGGCCAAAGATGGCTCGTACACCAAAAAGGAATTTATCGACTTACAGCAATTGGCCGACGATTATGCCGTACGCATCATTCCCGAAATAGATGTGCCCGCGCATGCCCTCGCCTTCACCAAAGTAGTGCCCGCGATAGGAAGTAAACAATACGGCATGGATCACCTCGATCTGCACAATCCACTTACCTATACCGTTATTGAAAATGTACTGAAAGAATACCTGGGCGGCGATCACCCGGTATTTACGGGTAAAGAGTTTCATATCGGCACCGATGAATACGCCAAACAGGAGGCGGAAGCTTTTCGCGCCTTTACCGATCATTTTATCAAGTATGTACAGGGCTTTGGTAAAGATGTGCGGGTTTGGGGCGCGTTGACGCACGCGAAAGGTACCACGCCCGTGACTGTCAAAAATGTCACCATGAATACCTGGTATAATGGTTACGCCAATCCCGTCGACATGAAAAAGCTGGGCTACAGGCAGATCAGTACACCCGATGGCTGGCTATACATTGTGCCTGCCGCGGGCTATTATTTTGATTACCTGGATTGTAAGAATATATACGATAACTGGACACCATCCATGATCGGTGATGTGCGCTTCCCGGCAGGTGACCCCACCATCATCGGCGGTTCCTTTGCCGCATGGAACGATATCGTGGGCAATGGCATCAGCGAAAAAGATGTGAACGATCGGGTATTCCCGGCGATGCAGGTTTTATCGCAAAAAATGTGGGATGGAAATCATACCGAAAATGATTATGCAGGTTTCGCGACAGCAAGTAAACAAATTGGCGAAGGCCCGGCTGTAAATATCAGGGGGAGGATAAGCGCTGACACCACCTTTACAACCCGTTTTACATTCAACAAACCCGACCCTAAAGTACAGCTCCACGGCGCTACTTATACCCAAGGTATAAAAGGGCAGGCCCTGGCTTTTTTGGGCGACAAAAGCTGGGCTACGTTACCGTATCCCGAGATCGGTTATAATTATACCATATCTTTTTGGATCAATCCCGCTGGTAACCCTTCCGGCGATGTTACGCTGTTTAAAGGTCCTAACTCGGTTGTGAAATTAAAACAGGGGAATACCGGTAAATTAGGTTTCTCCCGGGATGGTTATAACCTTGATTTTGATTATACCCTTCCTGAAAATGTTTGGACGCACGTGGTCATCTCCGGTACCAATAAAGGCACCAGCCTGTATATCAATGGTCAGCTGCAAAAGAAATTGTACGACAATTGGATCCAGTTTACCGATAAAGAAAAAACCAAGATGCGCAAGGTTGAGACCCTGTTTTTTCCTCTGCAGCAGATAGGCGGCTTCCACGGTAAAATAGACGACCTGCAAATCTGGAACAGGGTATTATCCGATCAGGAGATCGCAAACGACAAATAAGCGCTTAGCCTAAATACAATTAGAAGAATACCATGATCAAAAGAATTACTGCCACCTTATCCTTTTTCCTACTCGGAGGCCTAACAGCTCTTCAGGCGCAAAATATCAAATTAGTCGACCCTTTAGAGCCCATATATCCCGATACCAACCACGTAGAACAATATAGCGCCAATTACCGCGAGGATTTCCCCCTGAACACCAATGCCGATGTTCATCTACTGATCGAAACTGCCCCGGGAAGCCCGATATCTGTATCCGCAGATATCAACAAGCGTCCTGTGCCGCTATCGGCCTGGAGCCAGCTGCTCGATGTTCCTGTAGAGCGGAATACCGGTTTAACCGGCCGTACCGAGATCTACAATCATCAGATCAACCCTTATGTTATCCGTCGTGCGCCTTTTCGTATTTACGAGGCCATACAGCCGCTTAAGCAAAATATGGTAGTAACCAGCAATAAGTTTACCGCTTTAAGGCTGAGCGTAGACCGGTCATTAATAGCTAAAGCAGGCGAATACACTTGCCATATCCTGGTTAAAGGAAAAGGCTGGCAGCGTAAGGCTTTGTTCACCATAAAAGTTTACCCGGTAAAGCTACCGTCTGTGGCCGATCAGCAATTTTTCTATACCAATTGGTTCAACATTGTACAAATGGAAAAACGGCAGCATGTGGAGCGCTGGACGAAAGACTGGTTTGCCATGCTCGATAAATACGCGCGCTTGATGGCGCATGGTCGCCAGAATTGTATCAATATTCCGGACGAACTATTGAGCTATCAAAATAACCATATCACCCTTGACGAAAAACGCTTACTGGATTTTATAGCTGTTTTCCGGAAATATGGTTTTAAATATTTTGAATCGCCACACATCATGTACCGCGGCGATAATGACGACTGGAACGATCCGGAATTGAAAGTTTTCCTCACCAAAAGAAGGTACCATACGCCCGAAGCCAAACTGGATGTGGATACCATGGTGCATCTGATCAAAAATTTCTGCGTTAAAAATAATCTGGAACACAGCTGGCTGCAACATATCTCCGACGAACCCAAACAGGTACAGGCCAAATGCTACCGCGAGATAGTGGCACAGATACGATCCATATATCCAACTATAAAAATAATAGAAGCCACAAACGATAGGGACAGCCTGGCAGGCAGTGTGGACCTGTGGTGCCCCACTATTGATGATTATCAGGAAAATCAGTCGTTTTTTGATGAACGGAAAAAGCACAACGAAAACGTATTGGTTTATACCTGTTTAACCCCCGGCGGCAAATGGCTCAACCGCACGCTCGATGAGGAAAGACTGCGGCAGGTATACTTTGGCTGGGCGGCCGCCAAATACCATACTTTAGGCTTTCTGCACTGGGGATTGAATCAGTACCATGTTCCCGATCCTTTGCAGCAAAGCGTGGTGCACCATTTTGCACCGGGCGCGGCACTCAATAATGAACTGCCGCCGGGGGATACCCATATTATTTATCCCGGTGCGGACGGGCCATTGTCGTCGCAGCGTTTTGAATCGCACCGGATTGGTGTTGAAGATTATGAACTCTTGCGGATGCTGCAAAGTACGGACAGCACAGCCGCGGCAGGTATCATCGCGCAGACTTTTACCAGCTATAATGATTACAACACATCTGTAAAAAAATACCGGCAGGCAAAGACCGGATTATTAAAAGCCTTATCCGTAAATTCAACTGAGCTTATCTCCAAATAATTGACTACCATGACGATATACTCCTGTAATCTGAAACGCGTATCCAAAGCCATGATCAGTTGTTTTATGCTGATAGGGCTATGTTTACCGGCTAACGCCCAAACCAAACCCCAGGCCGACTGGCTGCTTAACTCAAAACCTTATAAAGCAGTGATCAAACCCTCTGCTTCTGGCAAAGAGATCGTGCTGAATAATGGTTTAGTTAAAAGAACTTTCAGATTGAATCCTAATTTGGTTTGTACCGATTATACCAACCTGGTTAACGGGCAGCAACTGTTACGGTCGGTAAAGCCCGAGGCCCGTTTAACCATCAACGGCAAAAATTATAATGTGGGTGGATTGATCGGCCAGAAAGAGAACGCCTACCTTTTGCCTGAATGGATAGATAATTTCAGAGCCGGTAAAAATGATTTCCAGTTCAAACGTTTCGAGATCAAAGCGCTGGCTCCCAGGCTCAACTGGAAAAGTAAATTCTGGGCAAGTAACCACCAACAGCCCGGCGGTCAGCAGATCGATTTTTATTACCAGTCCAGCGCACCTGAGCTGGCCGGGCTGGAAGTTACCGTGAGCTATGAACTGTATGATGGTTTGCCCCTGATCATCAAATCGCTTAGCATCAATAACAAAGGTGATCGCTCATTTAAGATCAACCGGGTGGTTAATGAGATATTAGGTATGGTGGAAGAACAAAGCGCGGTAGTAGGTACACCCGCCAATATGACCAAGCCACAGGGCATATATTTTGAAACGAATTACGCCTTTAACAATGCCATGCGGTACGATCTGAGCGACCAGACCACACACTGGAAAGCCGATTCGACCTATACCTCGCAGGTAAACTTTGACTACCAGACGCCATGCCTGCTGGAGATCTACCCGGATAAAGCGCCCGGCATCGATCTGCAAAAAGGAGAGGTCTTTAACTCCGTACGCACCGATGAACTGCTGATGGATAGTTACGACCGGGAGCGACGGGGATTGGCCATCCGTACCATGTACAATACCGTAGCGCCCTGGACAACCGCCAACCCCATATTTATGCACCTGGTGAGCCGTAATGATGAGGAAGTGCGCACCGCGATTGACCAGTGCGCGGCAACCGGCTATGAAGCCGTAATCCTGAGCTTTGGCAGCCATTGCAATATGGAGGATACTTCTGCCGCGAATATCAAAAGATGGAAACAACTGGCCGCTTACGCGCACAACAGGGGGATATTTATAGGAGGATACTCCCTGTTTAGCTCGCGCAGGATAAGTGATGAGGATGATGTGATCGACCCGAAAACGGGTAAGCCGGGCGGTGCTTTCTTTACCAATGCGCCTTGTTTTGGCAGTAAATGGGGATTGGCTTATCGCGATAAGATCAAAACTTTTTACGCGCAAACCGATTTCGACATCTGGGAAAATGATGGTCCGTATCCCGGCGACGTATGCGCGTCGAATACCCATCCCGGGCATAAAGGACTGGACGATTCGCAATGGCGGCAAATGGAGATACAGAAGGAACTGTATCATTCCCTGCATCAAAAAGGGGTATACATCAACGCGCCCGACTGGTACTTTTTAGATGGTACCAACAAAATAGGCATCGGCTACCGCGAAGTAAATTTCTCGCTGCCCCGCGAAAACCAGATGATCCTGAACCGGCAGAATATTTTTGACGGCACCTGGGAAAAAACGCCATCCATGAGCTGGGGATTTGTACCCCTCACCAAATACCAGGGCGGTGGTCCGGAAGCGGTCTTAGAACCCTTGAAAGATCACCTCAAAGATTATGAACAACTGATGGCCCAGTATTATGGCGCAGGGGTACAGGCCTGCTATCGCGGTCCACGGTTGTATGATACCGAAGCCACGAAACAAACCGTTATCAAAGTGATTAACTGGTACAAAAAATACCGCGGCATCCTCAACTCGCAAATCATCCACCTGCGCCGCGCCGATGGCCGCGATTGGGACGGTATTTTACACGTAAACCCCAACCTGCAAACCAAAGGCATGCTGATGTTATACAACCCACTCAAGCAGACCATCACCCGTACTATTACGATTCCGCTGTATTATACCGGGCTAAGCAGCACGGCTATAGTGCAGGAGCAGGATGGTCCTGCTAAAAAGTACACGCTGAGCCGTGACTATAAAATAACCACCACTTTTACCATAAAACCCGAAAGCTACACCTGGGTGCAGATCAGGTAATTTTAGGAGTAAGGATTCGGGGAACAAGGAGCAAGGGCTTTTGGAATAAAGATAAAAGGTGTAAAGAGCAAAGGCTACTTTCATTTATGTTTTTATTGAGTTCTTTAATTTTTGTTCCCAAAGTCCTGGTTCCAAAAAATACTTTTTAAACTTTTCAAAACCCATCAAAAATTTGTTAAAAAGTGTTAAAATGGCGTTAAAGTTTAGTTAAAGTGGCCAAAAAGCAAGCGTTTTTACCCTGTTTTTAACTAAAAAAGTGTTAAAATTTAACGTTTAAAAAGTTCTCCTCAGCTGATCAGGATAAGAACGATGGCCAGCAATGCCGGCACCGCCTGAATAAAGAATATCTTTTTGGTTACAGTAAGTGCTCCATAGATACCGGCTACGGCTACACAAATCAGAAAAAACAGGGCAATATTGTTATGCCACTGTAAATCACTGATAAAGAATGTCCAAATCAAGCCTGCTGCCAAAAATCCGTTGTATAAACCTTGATTAGCGGCTAAAACTTTGCTCTTTTCCAGTTCTGCAAGAGGTTTATTGAAGGTTTTAGGTCCACGGGTTGTCCAGGCAAACATTTCCAGCCACAGTATATAACAATGAATAAAGGCTACCAGGCCAATAACTACCTTAATAATAAGATCCATAGGTTTAAATTATTTAAGTATAAATGTAGTAAAATGTGCATGATATATTACTCTGGGATTTTCGCTGTACCAATGTTACCCTTTACATTTATTCGGCTAGCCTTTTCTATAAAAATGAGTATATAGCTTATCTTTTTGCTAAATAAGCTTAATTATTGTAAGTATTATAATTGCTGCTGATAATTATCGAAATTTTTATTGGAAAGTATTATTTATATCAATCAAATTTGAAAATTATTTCATTTGTTCAAATACTTATTAAAAAAAATAAAAAAGATTGCTTAAAAATTCAAAATTAATTAATTATGTTTGAATAATAAGCAATTATTTATGGAAGATAGGCATAAGCAAATTAAAAGTGCCCAATTAAAGAGTGATATCTTAAAACAATTGTATTTTAAAAAATCGCTTTTATATAGCGAATTAAGCGCCATTTATAACAAAAGCATTCCTGTAATAAATAAAATAATAAATCAATTAATTAAAGAAGGGCTTGTAGCCGAGATTGGTTATGCTGCATCAAGTGGAGGAAGAAGGCCTTTGATGTATGCCGTAAAACCGGATGCCATGTATATCATGGCTATAGCGATGGATCAGTTTTCTACCCGTATGCTAATTGTGGATATGCATAATGACCCGGTAACGGAAGTTGAAATGATAGCATTGTCGTTAAATGCCAATCCCGATGCGTTGTCTCAATTGATCGGTCACATTAATGATTGCATCATAAAAAGCGGGCTCGATAAAGCTAAAATATTAGGTATTGGAATTGGCATGCCGGGATTTGTGAGTGTTTCTGATGGTATGAACTACTCTTACCTGGATACCGGTGGTGAAAAATTGACCGAGCATATTCAAAACGCAGTTGGTTTACCGGTATATATTGATAACGATTCGAGTTTAATTGCCCTCGCCGAACAAAAGTTTGGTGCAGCGCAATCAAGAGATCAGGCGATGGTTATTAACCTGGGGTGGGGTATTGGTCTTGGAATGATAGTTAACGGTGGCATTTTCAGGGGGAGCGATGGCTTTGCCGGAGAATTTAGCCACATTCCCATATCTGAAGATGGAACGTTGTGTCTTTGCGGAAAACAAGGGTGTCTGGAAGCCGAAGCATCCATGCTGGTTGTAACCAAAAAAGCGATTGAGGGGATTAAACAGGGCAAATTATCTTCCTTAAAATCATTCATTAACGAGCCCCTGGAAGTGATTGCGAAGGCCATATTTGATGCAATCAACATCGGTGATCAGTATGTTATAGATCTGCTTTCAGACGCTGGCTATAAAATAGGAAAGGCGCTGGCCATACTGATACATATTATGAACCCGCGCGCTATAGTTTTAAGCGGACGGGGTACAAAAGCTGCTAAAATAATGCTGGCTCCTATACAGCAGGCATTAAATAAATATTGCATTCCGCGTTTGGCGGCAAAAACGGAGTTGCTCATTTCATCGCTCGGTTTTGATGCTGAACTTTTAGGGGCAGCCGCTCTGGTCATAGAATATTTAGACGATCATATTTTAACTACACATTTTAATCAACAGCCTATGGATAAAACAAGCTAAGAAAAAACAACCCCAAAAATTCAAAATTACTATAACCGCTTAATCATGAAAAAAACATTACTCGCATTAATAATGCCTTGCTTGGCTATTGGAGTCAACACCCGCTCAATGGCAGGTGTTAGGGCAGCAGATTATCTGCATATTGTTAAAAATAATACCGGAGCCTTAAACGCGATCGACGCTATTAAAGGAACCGTGAAAGACGCCAGCGGACAACCGCTTATAGGCGTTAATGTACAGGTAAAAGGAACCAATCGCGGTACCCAAACCGATGTAAACGGTGCATTTACCGTTCAAGCCAGCACAGGCGAAATATTAGTTATCAGTTATATAGGCTACGCAAAAAAAGAAGTAACCGTAGCAGGCCCGGGAGTAGTTCTCAATATCGTACTCGCTGAAGATTCCAAAACACTGGGCGAAGTTGTGGTAACGGCTTTAGGTATCAAAAAATCCGAAAAATCAATTACTTACGCATCGCAACAAATTGGCGGCAGCGAACTTACCCGGGTAAAAAGTGATAACCTGATGAACTCCCTGAATGGTAAAATTTCGGGCGTTACCATTTCTCCAAGTGCTTCTGGTGTAGGTGGTTCGGCTAAGGTTATTTTACGTGGTAATAAATCGGCCGCGGGTAATAACCAGCCTTTATATGTAATTGATGGTATACCTATCTCCAATGGTTCCAACGCGAATGGACAACCCAATAATACTTTTGGAACCAGTATTGGACAAGGCGGTATGGCATCAGCGGCGTCTACCAATCAGGACGGCGGCGATGGTATATCAAACCTGAATCCAGATGATATCGAAAATATTACCATATTAAAAGGAGCTTCTGCTTCTGCATTATACGGTAGCCAGGCACAAAATGGTGTTATTCTGATCACCACCAAAAAAGGTAAGGCCGGAAAAACATCTATTAGCTTCACTTCGTCGGCCTCGGTTGATCATATTGCTTATAAGCCAGACTTTCAAAACTCATACGGACAAACTCCCGGGGGCGCTGATAGCTGGGGTGCAAAAATATCAGGTGGTCATGATAATCTTTCAGAGTTTTATCAGAACGGTACTAATTTTACTAATTCCATAAATCTTTCTGGTGGTTCCGAAATAGCGCAAACTTACTTTTCGTATGCAAATACAACCGCCCGAGGTGTTGAGCCGGGGAATAAGCTGGTTCGTAACAACCTTAACTTCCGCGAAACTGGTCACTTTTTAGATAATAAATTAACTGTTGACGGAAATATTACCTACGTTGACCAGAAAATAAACAATTCACCAGGTCTGGGTTTGTATTTAAATCCTTTAACCGGCTTGTATCTATTCCCGCGCGGGCGCGACATCCTTCCCTATAAAAATCAATTTGAATTGCCGCCGGTAGCAAATGTGGGTAATGGTGCGCCAACCCAAAACTGGCCTTTTAATGAAGATATCCAGCAAAATCCGTGGTGGACAACCCAAAGGGATCCAAATACGGCACAGCGTAACCGCATCCTGATAAACGGTAGTGTTAAATATGATTTCACCAAATGGTTGAGCCTGCAGGTTAGAGGAAATCTTGATCGTTTTAATGATGTTTATGAACAGGATCTGTATGCAGGTACTAATCCTGTTTATGCAAAGGCAAACGGGCAGTTTTTGTTAACCAATCAAACTACTGAGCAAAAATATGGCGATGCATTGTTAACTTTTACTGTGCCTGGTAAATCTGATTTTAAGGTTGATGGTATTTTGGGTGCAAGTATCACCGATTCCAGAACATCCGGCACAATTATAGGGCCCAATTCGTTAAATACATATAATGATCCGGGGCTTTTAATACCGAATGTGTTTTTACCAGAAAACCTTACCTCTGCTGAAGGAGCCCCGCCTGTTAATACGCTTCAGGCAAATCATAATCAAATACAATCGCTATTTGCTAACGCTAATATATCTTATAAAAACTGGGCTTTTTTAACGCTTACCGGCAGAAACGACTGGTCATCAAACCTGGCATTTACGCCTAATAGCTCATATTTTTATCCCTCGGCAGGTTTATCGTTTATCTTAAACCAAATGTTTGAATTGCCTAAAGCTATTTCTTACGCCAAAATCAGGGGTACCTATGCAGAAGTTGGTAATACTGTACCTCCATATGTAACTAATCCGTTAACACATATCAGCCCAGGTGGTGTAATTCTGAATTCTGTGGCTCCTTTTCCGGAGTTGAAACCCGAACGCACAAAATCGTTTGAATTGGGCTTTGATTCGCGCTTTTTTGAGGATGCCTTAACGGTTAATTTTACTTATTACAAATCCAATACAAGAAATCAATTTTTTAGTATCTCACCCTCCAGGGTAACTACTTATTCATTGGGTTATGTTAACGCTGGTAATATTCAAAACTCGGGTGTTGAGTTTATGGTGGCTTATGATATAATCAAAAACAGTTCCTTTACCTGGAATACTGCCTTCAATGGATCTACCTTTAATAATAAAGTGATTGATGTTGATTCAAAAGATGGTATCGATCAGTTTATCCTAACCACAAGTGCCAATAACTCCTATGAGTCTATATTGGCCAAAGGGGGCTCATATGGCGATATTTATGGTGTTACTTTAAAGCACGACGCGCAGGGCCGTATTATGGTTGGCACCGATGGAAAGCCAATAACAGAAGATGGGTTTAATTATATCGGCAATCCAAATCCTAAATTTCAATTAGGATGGAACAATACTTTCAACTATAAAAAATTCACTTTGAGTTTCCTAGTTGATGGCAAATTTGGCGGGCAAGTATTGTCATTGACACAGGCTGTAATGGATAAGTATGGTGTTTCGAAAGTAACAGGTGATGCGCGTAATGCAGGCAGCGTGCCAATTAATGGTGTTGATCCAACAGGTAAAGCAGTAAGCAGTGTTGATCCGAAATTGTGGTACACTACAATTGGTGGCCGTGATGGTATCTCAAGTCAATACATATACAGTGCTACCGTGGTACGTTTGCGTGAAGCTTCAATAGGTTATACCTTGCCGCTTACCGGTAGTGTATTTAAAAGTTTAAGACTTGCGTTAACGGGCAGGAATATATTGTACTTCCACAAAAAAGCGCCCTATGATCCGGAGGTTACCATGTCTACAGGTAATAGCCTTTCTGGTGTGGATACCTTTAACCAGCCGGCAACACGTAATATTGGTTTTAACCTGAATGTTACTTTATAAAATATTCAATTTAAAAATGAAAGTAATGAAAACACATTATAAATTAATTGCACGCTCAGGCTTTAACTATGGGATAGTCGGGCTGTTTGCAATGGTAATACTTACTTTTACCAGTTGTAAAAAGAATTTCGAAAAGTATAATACAGATAATACTGGTGTATCCAAATTTTCATCTGGTTTAATATTTCCCGGGTTGCAATACTCTGTTTTTAATGAAGAGGGAGGTTATCAGCTTGATCAGAACCTGAATGCTGACTGTTATGCGGGTTATATGATGTCGCCGAATCCATTCAGGGGAAATATTAACAACCTGAACTATAGTTTGGTTGATGGCTGGAACCAGCAGATTTTTATTGACTCTTACACTACGTCATTATTTGCAATAAATGGCATTGCCAAAACAGGGGCAAAGGCGAATCTCCCCGATTTCTGGGCAATAGCTTTGATTTTAAAGGTGGAGATTATGGATCGGGTAACCGATAAATTTGGACCAATCTCCTATAGTAAGGCCGCAACTTCCATATTGACTACGCCTTATGATAGTCAGCAAAGTGTTTATAATCGCTTTTTTATGGAACTGGACACCGCTACGGCTAATTTAAATACTTTTATAGCTGCTAATCCGGGTAAAACGCCATTTGCAACCTATGACAGGGTTTTTGGTGGCGATTATACCAAATGGCTCAAATTTGCCAACTCATTAAGATTGCGTTTAGCAATGCATCTTACCAAGGTAGATCTTGTAACAGCCAGGGCTCAGGGAGAAAAAGCACTAATAGCTCCCGGAGGGTTAATGACTACCAGCGATGATAACGCAGGTATTTCTGGCTCGGGGTACCACAACCCTCTTAATGTAATCACCACCGGCTGGACTGATATCGCGGCGGGAGCTTCATTACAATCATACCTGGTAGGTTATAAAGATCCACGATTGGCTAAGTATTTAAGTCCCGTAGTTACAGATCCTAAAGTGTCAGGCTCGCTGCCGGCAAGCTATGCCGGGCAGTATATAGGTATCCGTATTGGATCGGCTGTTACAGCAAAACCGGGTTATAATAGTTTTTCTACTTTAAATCCAAATACCGTTGTTGCATCAGGATCGCCTATGTTAATGATGACTGCTGCCGAAGCCTGGTTTCTGAAAGCAGAAGCTGCACTGCGTGGCTGGACAGGTGCCGGTGATGTGAAAACAAACTATGAAACTGGTATCAATACATCATTAGCGCAATGGGGTGTTTCAAATGCCGCTTATGTTAATGATGCTGCCAGTAAACCAAGTGATTATAAAGATCCTGTGAATTCGGCTAATAACGCCACTGCGGTTTCTAATATTACGATTGCCTGGAACGCAGGTGCTACCGATGAGCAAAAACTGGAGCGGATCATTACTCAGAAATGGCTGGCCATGTTCCCGGAAGGTCAGGAGGCGTGGACCGAATTTAGACGTACCGGCTATCCTAAATTGTTTACTGTTGTAAATAACAATAGTGGCGGAACAATTGATACGCAGACGCAGATCCGCAGATTGGCTTATCCCCGGGATGAGTATACTAAAAACGGAGCCGAAGTTCAAAAGGCCGTTACACTACTTGGTGGACCAGATAACGGTGGTACAAGGGTTTGGTGGGATGTCAACAAATCCAACTTTTAATCAAGGAGTTAAAGTTTATATAAAAAAAACAATGTTTAAAAAAGAGGCTGTATCATATTTTATGATACAGCCTCTTTTTTTTATTCAGATGTTTAGGTGATGTATACTTTTGGGTAGAATTGATTCTGAAAGTGGGTTTACATGGTTTACATAATTTAGGGTTAACATGTTATTATATTATTGATAATCAATTGATTGTGTATTTTTTCGTGCAAAAAGTGTAAACCCATTTTTTGTATACATGTAGTGGGTTAAAGTTTAGTTCAGCGCCAAGAGAAAGCTGTGGCACGGTTCCTTTTTTATGAAATGAATTTCATGTGTGTATTCTTTTTTTTGTTTCGTTTTATTTTAATTGTGTTTCGATTTGTGTTGTTTTGGTGCGAATTTTATTGAAAATGGAATTCTTTGTTCTCTTTTCGTGAAAAATTAATTATTAATCAGTTTTGTTTTGTTTCTAATTGTTATTATTTATAATTTTGATATGTGAATCGAAACTGATTGACAAAATAACGATAAAGATCATGACTGCAATTAACAGAAGCGATATTGTACAATCTATAACAGACTCTAATAAAATTTGGGATGTGGTTATAGTAGGCGGCGGAGCCACCGGTTTAGGTGCCGCAGTTGATGCCGCCGCTAGGGGCTATAAAACATTGCTATTGGAGCAAGCCGATTTTGCGAAAGGCACCTCAAGCCGAAGTACTAAACTGGTGCATGGTGGTGTGCGCTATCTTGCACAGGGTGATATTGGCCTGGTACGCGAAGCGTTGTATGAACGTGGTCTGTTGCTTAAAAATGCACCGCACCTGGTAAAAAACGAGTCGTTTGTTATTCCAAACTATGAATGGTGGGGTGGAGCTTTTTACACTATCGGCCTAACCATGTATGATCTGCTGGCCGGCAAGCTTGGTTTTGGCCGGGCAAAGCATATCTCCAAAAAAGAAGTGATCAGCAAGCTGCCAACCATCAATCAAAAAGGTTTACGGGGCGGGGTTGTATATCACGATGGCCAGTTTGATGACTCCCGGCTTGCTGTTAATCTGGCGCAAACCGCGCTTGAGCAGGGAGCTACCGTATTGAACTATTTCCGTGTAGTTAGCCTGATCAAAAACGATCAGCAGAAAATATCGGGGGTAATTACTACCGATATGGAAACCGACCAAACCTATACCATTAAATGTAAAACCGTTATTAACGCTACAGGTGTATTTGTTGATGACCTGCTGCAGATGGATAAACCCGGCAAAAAGCCCATGGTTAGGCCAAGCCAGGGCGTACACCTGGTGCTCGACCGGTCGTTTATGCCCGGTGAAGATGCCATCATGATCCCTAAAACAGAAGACGGTAGGGTGCTTTTTGCCGTTCCGTGGCATGATAAACTGGTAGTAGGTACAACAGATACTCCGCTGAATGAACATAGCCTGGAACCACGAGCCCTGGAAGAAGAGATCGACTTTATTATCCGTACGGCCGAAAAATATCTGTCTAAAGCCCCAACCCGCCATGATGTGCTCAGCGTATTCGCCGGTTTACGTCCATTGGCCGCTCCGGATGGCGATTCATCCAAAACAAAGGAAATCTCCCGTAGTCACAAATTATTGGTTTCCGATTCTGGCCTGATCACTATTACCGGTGGTAAATGGACAACCTACCGCAGGATGGGGCAAGATACCATTGATAAAGCGATTGAGGTAGGTAAATTGGATCCGAAGCCAAGTGTTACCAAAGACTTGTCGATACACGGCAGTAAACTCAATGTTGACAGGAACGATCATTTATATGTGTACGGCAGCGACGAAGCTCAACTGCTGGCCTTGGTAAATGAAAATGCCGAATGGGGTAAAAAAATGCACCCGGATATGCCTTACATACAGGCCGAAGTGGTATGGGGGGTAAGGCATGAAATGGCCCGCAATGTGGAAGATATCCTGGCTCGTCGTGTTCGATCATTATTCCTGAATGCCCGTGCCGCTATTGATATGGCCCCAATTGTAGCCAGTTTGATAGCTAAAGAACTCGATAAAGACGCCGCCTGGGAGAAGGAGCAGGTAGCATCTTTCACCGTTTTAGCCAACGGCTACCTGCTGGAGCCTTATCAGGCCAAAAAAGTATAAATAAATCAAGCCTCACCTAAACGGCGAAGCCCTCATGTAATAAAATCCTCTCTCCCGATAGCTATCGGGATGGAGAGGGCAGAGTGAGGCTAAATCAATTATTAATTATAAAACCAATGAAAAACGTAAATTATGGAAGATTACATTTTAGCATTAGACCAGGGAACTACCAGCTCAAGAGCTATAGTATTTGATCACAAGGGGCAAATTAAATCTGTTGCTCAAAAAGAATTTAAACAGATATTCCCGCAATCGGGTTGGGTTGAGCATGACCCGAACGAGATCTGGTCGACACAGGCCAGTGTAGCAGCAGAAGCCACCGTTAAGATGGGCATAAACGGTACCAATCTGAAAGCTATTGGCATCACCAACCAACGCGAAACGACTATTGTTTGGGATCGAAATACAGGTGAGCCGGTGTACAATGCCATCGTTTGGCAGGATCGGCGCACCGCTGCTTTTTGCGATAAATTAAAACATGATGGTCACGAAGATATGATCCGTTCCAAAACAGGACTCGTAATCGATGCCTATTTTTCCGGCTCAAAGATCAGGTGGATACTGGACAATGTAGAAGGCGCCCGTGCCAAAGCAGAGAAAGGCGAACTGGCTTTTGGTACCGTAGATAGCTGGCTGGTATGGAAATTTACCCGCGGACATGTACACATTACCGATGTTACCAATGCCTGCCGTACCATGCTGTTCAATATCCAGACCCAGGAATGGGATGATGAATTGATAGCTTTATTGGATATACCTAAAAGCATGCTGCCGGAAGTGAAACAATCCAGCGAGACATACGGCGAAACAGCAACCACTATTTTTGCTTCTAAAGTTCCGATCGCGGGTATTGCCGGCGATCAGCATGCCGCGCTCTTTGGGCAAATGTGTATCGAAAAAGCCATGGTTAAAAATACCTACGGAACAGGCTGTTTTATGCTGATGAATATCGGCGATCAGTTTATCGAATCAAAAAATAACCTGTTAACCACCATCGCCTGGAAAATTAACGGGAAAATACAATACGCTTTTGAGGGCAGCATATTTATCGGTGGGGCAGTAGTGCAATGGCTGCGTGATGGATTGGGTATCATCAAAACATCGGCAGATGTAGAAAAACTGGCTTTAGCTGTTGAAGATACACAGGGCGTATACTTTGTACCAGCCTTTGCTGGTTTGGGGGCACCCTACTGGAAGCCTGATGTGCGCGGAACTATAGTCGGTTTGAGTCGCGGAACTACGGCGTCGCACATTGCCCGTGCAGCATTGGAATCTATAGCTTATCAAACTATGGACGTACTCAAAGCGATGGAGGCTGATAGTGGGATGGAAATTAAAGAATTAAGGGTTGATGGTGGCGCTACAGCGAATGACCTGCTGATGCAGTTTCAATCGAACCTGTTGAATTGTAAGGTGATCAGGCCAAATGTAGTTGAAACGACAGCCCTGGGTGCTGCATACCTGGCAGGTTTAGCGGTTGGATATTGGGAGAGCGTAGAGGAGATACAACAGCTATGGAAATCAGAAAAAGAATTTACGCCGGAGGCTGATCTTTCTGAGATCAAAAAGGGTATCAAGGGTTGGAAAAAAGCGATTCATGCCGCGCAATCCTGGACCGATGAACTGCCTGAGGCTTAATTAACTTGATTATTCACCATTAATTTTAATATCAATATGTCACCATTCATAGCTGAGTTGTTGGGCACCATGTTGCTTATACTTTTAGGCGATGGCGTAGTTGCCAACGTTGTTTTAAATGATACCAAAGGGAATAATAGCGGTTGGATAGTTATTACCACTGCCTGGGGGCTGGCTGTTTTTGTAGGTGTGGTTGTAGCCGGGCCATATAGCGGGGCGCATTTAAATCCCGCGGTTACCATTGCGTTGGCCATTGCCGGTAAATTTGCCTGGGCAAGTGTGCCAACTTATATAGCTGCACAGCTTTTAGGAGCATGTTTGGGCGCTTTTTTAGTGTGGTTGATGTACTACGACCATTTTCAGCGCACCAATAACCCAGGCGGGATATTAGCCGTTTTTTGTACCGGACCTGCTGTGCGTAATTATAAATCAAACATAGCCAGCGAGATCATCGGCGCATTTGTACTGCTATTCACCATTTTTTATATCTCCGGGGCCGAGATCACCCCAAGCAAAACACCCGTCGGCTTAGGATCGGTAGGTGCCATACCTGTAGCCTTATTGGTTTGGGTAATTGGCTTATCGCTGGGTGGTACAACGGGCTATGCTATTAACCCTGCCCGCGACCTTGGGCCACGCATCATGCATGCTATCTTACCCATCAAAAGCAAGGGTACCAGCGACTGGGCGTATGCCTGGATACCTGTTATAGGTCCTGTAATTGGTGCCGCGATAGCTGCTTTTTTATATACCAGCCTAGCTATAGGGCATTAACATATAAACCAATTATTATTTCTTTTTAAAACCAGAGTTTTATGAAAACGATTTATAAAGGTGGCCTTTTGGCCATACTTGGGCTATGCCTTTGTCTTCAAAGCAGGGCCCAGGATACCACAGCAAGGAAAAAAGACTCAGTTGTTGTAAAAAAATACCGTCCGTTTGATGTTAACTTACAGGTAAGGTCGTTATATATATGGCGCGGGTTTAAAGTATCAAATGCGCCTATTACAGACGTAGATATGCACTACACCACCCGCGATGGTAGTTTTGCCGTTGGCCTATGGGGCGGTGCCGGTTTTACAGGCGATTACAAGGAGTTTGACTATTATGTAAGCTATAAGGATAAAAAATCAGGCTTTAGTGCTTCGGTATGGGATATCAACAACTTTACCAATTACCCCAATGCCGATCTGTTTAACTATAACAAAGCCAGCACATCGCACTTTATTGATGTTACGGTAGGTTACCAGTTTAAGGATTCGTTTCCTTTGAGTATTAACTGGAGCACTATCGTGCAGGGCCGGGATACCTATGTTAAAAGCAATGGCGATTTAGGCAATGCCTACTCCAATTACGTGATACTGGATTACAGGCTATGGAAAGAAGGAACCTCCGATCTGCATATTTTTGCGGCAGGCGCATTTGCTTTTGGCCGTGACCAAAATTTTTACGGATCAAAGCCCAATATTGTTAATGCCGGTTTAACGCTGAATAAGGAACTGGTACTTTTTAACTATCACCTGCCAATTTCGGCTACGGCAATGTTTAGTCCGGAGCATAAATACGGGGCATTGCAATTGGTTATGAATGTTTTTTAAATGATTGAGGTCTGTTGAGAGTAATAGACATATACATTAATAATATCACAAAAAGGGTGACAGCCTTTCTTGGCAAATGTCTAATCAGGGGCTATTACTCTGTTGAGGGGATTAGAAAGACGGTGTTAATATTATCTCCGCTTTTGCGATGATGCCCGGGCAATCAGTTCGGTTTCTACCAGTTCTGTAGTAAACTCCTCAACAGGCCATTTACTTTCAATGGTCTTGATCAGCATTTCGGTAGCCAATTGCCCTATTTGAAATGCCGGTTGACGTACTACAGTTAGCGGCGGATCAAAAAGCTCGGCCACGTCGGAGTTGGTGAAGCCGGCGATGGCTATATCGTCAGGAACTTTAACACCCAGCTTTTTGAGTATATGCATGCAGCTGATGGTAAGGCGGTCGCTGCCGATGAAAATGGCTTCCGGGGGCTCGTTCAGGTTTAAGAGCTCTTTAATGGCCAATTCTACCTCATCTTGTATCATGCCTCCATGATTACAGTGTTTTAAATAACCAGGTTTAAAATCAAGATTATACTTGTCGAGGGCTGCCTTAAAACCATTGAATCTTTCTTTGCTGATGAGTAGGTTGTTAGAGCTGGTTATGTGAGCTATTTTTCTGAAACCCATATTGATCAGGAGTTCGGCAGCATCAAAGGATCCCTGAAAGTTGTTGGCTATTACTTTATGGGTGTCAACATCAGCCGCAACCCGGTCGAAAAATACAATGGGGAATCCTTTTTCATGCAGATATTTGTACTGGGAAGTATCAGTTGATTCGGCAGATAAGGAAACCAGCAGACCATCCACATGCCTGGACAACAGGTGCTTCACATTGGTGCACTCCCTGTCGAACGATTCATGGGTTTGTGTAATGGTAACATGATAGCCACGGTTATAAGCGATTGACTCAATACCATTAATAGCCTGCGAAAAATAGGTATTGGCCACTTCGGGTACCACAACACCAATAGAGTGACTCTTTTGTTCTTTTAAACTAAGCGCTATAGGATTTGGCCGGTAATTAACTTTTTCGGCATATTCCAGTACCAGTTTTTTGGTTTCGGCACCTATTTCATAGCTCCCGTTCAATGCTCTTGATACTGTTGATGTCGACAGACCCAGCGCCTTGGCTATATCTTTTATGGTATAAGATTCAAACATAATTTAGCTTACTGGTATTTCAAGAGGCCAGCTTAGTGTTGGTTTACAATAAGGGTACACTGTTAATTGGCTAAGTTAGTGTAAAATTACAGATCTCTCGTGTCAATTCAGATACATTTGAATTCACTAAACCGTGCAAACGTTTCCGGGAACGTTTGCACGGTTTTAATACCGCATATCTTTTTTTTATTAGCTACTTGTACTTAATCTTGTTTAGTAATTGAGCTTTACTGTTAATAGGAAATGCTCAGTATACCAATAGCAATAAACCAACTATAATCGATAAATTCATCTTTTTATTGAATACATGATCTTATCCAGATATAATTTAAACAAAATCAGTTTGCCGGTATCAGGCCTGCCGGATACACAAATATTTGAACTTCCTGAAAAGGTATTACAATTTGGTACCGGGGTACTTTTACGCGGCTTACCCGATTATTTTATTGATAAAGCCAATAGTAATGGTGTTTTTAATGGTAGGATAGTAGTGGTGAAATCAACCGATACAGGTTCGGCAAGTGATTTTGATAAACAGGATGGTTTATATACTATTTATACAAAAGGTATTGCAAATGGTCAGGAAATAAATGAGCAGGTTATATGCTCGGCCATCAGTCGTGTATTATCTGCTACAATCGACTGGGCTGCTATCCTGGAGGTGGCTCAGAGCCCTCATTTGCAGGTGATCATCTCCAATACTACAGAGGTTGGTATTAAATTGGTAAAAGAAGACATCAGCAAGCATCCCCCGGAATCCTATCCTGGAAAATTACTGGCTGTATTGTATAAACGATATCAGGCTTTTAATGGTAGTGCTGATAGCGGGCTGGTTATTATTCCCACGGAGCTAATAACGGATAATGGTAAAAAGTTAGAGTCCATAGTACTTGAACTGGCGCATCTGAACAAGTTGGAACCCGCTTTTATGGATTGGTTGGAAAGTCATAACCATTTTTGTAATTCCCTGGTTGACCGTATTGTTCCAGGCAGGCCAGATAAGGTATTGAATGATGAGCTGGAAGCAAAAAGTGGCTATACAGATAATCTAAGTATCATAGCAGAGCCCTATAGCCTATGGGCCATTGAAGGAGACGATCATATCAGGTTGGTGTTATCATTTCATGAGGTTGATGAAAGTGTTGTTATAACTTCTGATATTGAATTATTCAGGGAGCTTAAATTACGTTTACTAAATGGTACACATACTTTAAGCTGTGCCTGGGCCATTTTGCAGGGTTTTGCCACGGTAAAGGAAGCCATGAGCAATGAAACCTTTATCAATTTTATCACGCCCTTGATGTATGAGGAGATATTGCCCGCCATCCCCTATAAAATCGATGAAAATATAGCAACAGATTTTGCAGGTAAGGTGCTCGACAGGTTCCGTAATCCCTACATCAGGCATGAATGGTTGAGTATTTCAGTACAATACACTACTAAGATCAAAATGAGGGTGGTCCCTTTATTATTAAACTACTATAAGCTAAACAGTTCGATCCCCGAACATATGGTGCTTGGTTTTGCTGCCTACATCAGGTTCATGCAGATCAAATTAAGTAACGATGGCCATTACACCGGGAAAATGAACGGGCTGGAGTATCGGGTTACCGATAGCTTTGCCGAATACTTTGCCACGGTTTGGGCAAATTCTGAAACCAATGTAGCCATACATCAGATACTGACTAATACCGAGCTTTGGGATGCCGATCTTACCGCCTTATCAGGATTCGAAGATGCTATAATTGAACGGTTTCGCAGTTTCAAATAGGGTAGCGGGTCATGTTAATTTTTGCCGGGCTGTAACAAATTTTTGGCATACATCATCTAAGCGTTAAAGTAAAGGCAATCACCATACTAAACTGCATGAAGCTGAAAAAAATATCCTGGATTTCCATTGTTATTTTTGCCATCGTAATAGGCCTTTACCCGCTTGCCTATTACTTTACGGATATAAAGACCAACGGCTTGCTCAGCACCAAACCCCGCGAATTATTAAGTAATTCCGTATGGTATGCAGCGTTTTATACGCATATTACCTTTGGTGGTATTGCCCTGCTAACCGGTTGGAGCCAGTTTAGCAACAAACTGCGCCAAAAATATTTGAGCACGCATCGCCTGGTTGGCAAAATTTATGTTATTGCCGTTACGCTGAGTAGCATCAGTGGTTTATTTATCGCTTTTTTTGCAACCGGGGGCATTGGTAATGTGCTGGGCTTTGGCATATTAGCTATGTTATGGTTTATAAGTGTGTTTAATGCTTATACCAGCATCCTGAAAAGGGATGTATACCGGCATGAAAACTGGATGATACGCAATTACGCGCTCACTTTGGCCGCGGTTACTTTACGCATTTGGTTGCCTTTATTATCTGCTTTTGTTTTCCACGATTTTATACCCGCTTACCGTATAGTATCCTGGTTGTGCTGGGTACCTAATTTGATCATTGCCGAGATCATCATCAGCAAAAGATCCGCAAAACAAGAGCAGATCCTTCAGACTATATAAGCTTTCAACAATTAAAAACTGGCGTATGCCCTTACCGGGAATGTGCCCACGCCTTTAAATTTGGGTGGTACGGCATTGAACTTATAACCACTCTCGGGTAATTTGTCCAGGTTGCATAAGTGCTCTGTTATCAGTATTTCGGCGCCCAGTAAAATAGTATGTACCGGGCGACTTTTGCCCTTGGTATCATCAATGTTATGGCTATCAATGCCTACCAGTTTTACGTTACATTCCTTCAGATATTCAGCTGCTTCGGCAGTAAGGTATGGGTGGCCTTCAAAATACTGCGGTGTGTTCCAGTGTTTTGCCCAGCCCGTATAAACTAATACGGCTTTATTCCTGATCTCTTTACCGGTAAAATAGCTCTTGCCAATTTCGGTTGCATTTTGGGCGTTAATGGTGATAGCATCCAGATCGGCAAAGCGCTCCAGTTCTATTTCTGACAAATCTTTACCATGGGCAAAGCGGTGGAAAGGGCAGTCGATATAAGTACCGGTATTGGTTACCATTTCAATTTTTCCGATCTGAAACTCTGTTCCCGGTTCATAGTTGGCTTTGGATTGCTCCCGACTCAGGTAATCGCAAATGATAGGCGCGGGTAAGCCTTTATAAGTTACCAGGCCATTAAAAATGGTGTGACTCAGGTCGATATATTTTTCATCAGGTACGAGGTTAACCGCCTGGCGCTTGTGTTTTTCTTCGATGTAGTATTTGTTCAGAATGGCAACCTTACCAACCATAAGCAGTTGCATATCGTTTACAATATAGTCGGCCAGTTCCTGGTCGCTGATGGTATCGCCGGCAATATCCAGGCGAAAATCCTGGCCCTGGATGCCGCCGCCATTGGTGAAAGAAATATCAAAATCAAAAACTACTCTTTTATCGGGCATGGTTGTTTGGTCTGTTTTGGTGATGGGATCAATATGGCCAAAAAAACTTTTTAAACCTTAAATTTTAACATTTTTTTAGTCGAAACAGGGGCAAAAACAGTTTAAAAATTATTCAAAATCATTGATTTTAACAAATTTCAAGTCCGTTTTGATGCGTTTTTTAAACTTTAAAAAGTATTAAAGAGTATTAAAGAGTTAATTATAAAATAACTAAATGCTAAGCGGTCGGCTTTTTTGTCTGGGGTTATTCCTTAACAAAACAGCCCGGATGTCTGCTGAAAGACATCCGGGCTGTTGATTGAAATAAAGATACTAAAATTTGGTTGGAATATCCATAAAATTCAGTCATGCCGAACTTGTTTCGGCACCCCACGGGTAAGATATTCAATATGCTGGTTAACTCGTCCTGTGGGATCCTGAAACAAGTTCAGGATGACTCCTATGTGCTCCTCTCGTCCTTCGTCCAATGATCCTCTAATCTCACTTATCTATCTTCAAATACCTATAGATCAGCAAAAGGATACAAAGTATACCCGCTGCCGAGATAAGGGAGCTTATGGTTATGGCGTGTACTATGGCTTCGGGGCCGCCGTTGGTCATGGCGCCAAATACGGCTACGCCCATGGCTCCTGCAGCCTGCCGGGTGGTATTTAGTACTGCTGATGCCGTGCCTGATCGTGTTTTGGCCACGGTGGATAGGATACCTGTGGTCATGGCGGGTACGGAAAGGCCCATACCCAGGGGGATAATAATAAAGGGAAAGAACAGCTGCCAGTAAGGCGTATGGGCATGAGCGATGAGCAGTCCCGCATAACCGATAGCGCCAATGGTAAGCCCGGTGATGATGGGTACGCGTGTGCCATATTTGGCCATCAATTTAGCACTGATGAGGTTGGAGATGATAAATCCGGCGGTAAGCGGCAAAAAGGCCATGCCCGCGGTGAGCGAAGGATAGTGCAGTACATTTTGCAAGTACAGGCTCAGCACAAATACGGTACCGTAATAGGTAGCATTTAATACAATGCCTTGTAATACCAATACATTAAAAACGGGCGACTTAAACAGGTCAAGCGGTAGGATGGGGGCTTTGGCTTTCTTTTCTATCCGCAGAAAAATGATGAACATAATAGCGCTGAAAATCAACGCGCCATAGATGATGGGATTGTTAAAACCGAGGTGGTGTAATTCAATAATAGCGGCTATAAGCGCGGTAAGGGCCAGCATCCAGGTAAACTGACCAGGAATATCAAAACCTTTGTTTTCGTGCTTCTCGCTTTCCTGTAGCTTTATGCTTAGTAAGATGCCGACAAGGCAGATAGGTACGTTCACAAAAAATATCATGCGCCAGTTGCTCACATGCATCAGCAATCCGCCCAGGATCGGTCCGGCGGCAATGGATACGCCACCGGCGGCTGTCCACCAGGCAACGGCTTTGCTGCGCTGGGTGGCCTCGTGGGCAAAGCTCTGGTTTAGGATAGATAAGGAGCTGGGGATCATGGCTGCTGCCCCTATGCCCTGCAACACACGGAAAGCAATCAAACTAAAAGGATTCCAGGCAAAGCCGCAACCCGCAGATGCGATACCAAACACCAACAGGCCAAACTGGAAAAGGCGTTTTGAACCCAGCAGATCGCTCATTCCTCCTGCCGATAGCATCAGCACCGCAAAAGCGATGGTATAGGCATCAACTATCCACTGCAACTCGCTGATATCTGCTTTGAACGAGGCTGAGATCTGCGGTAGCGCGATATTCACGATGGATACATCCAGCTGCGATACCACAAAGGCCAGACTGGTGGTGCCTACTATAAAAATAAATGGTGATTTTGTTTGGTGTCCTTTGTTTACCGCCGTATCTGCCATGATTTGTAACTATTAGTTTACAACACAAAGATACCTCCCTCAAAAACATTACACTTCGGTTTTAAATGAAATATGATATTCATATCGAATATGAATAAATGTTTTTGTTGTTTTTGTCCACTTAGGGTATCCCGAAGATGATACCATGGGGATGGAAGTCATTTTTAATTTCCTCCCCACGGGAGGGGTGCGTAGGGTAGGTGTAATGGGAGGGAGGGGTTTCTACGCGCGATGATTATCCTTGTTCCATAAACCCCTTCCTCCCCTTCCCGAGGGAAGGAATCGCACAAAGCTTTCGCTCTTTTGATGGATGCCATGGAGCTCAGTCGAAGTATGACAACCCCTCGCTGGTGCACGTGACACGTGCGTCAGCATTAGCCAATTATACGCTAAATATCAGCTTTACGATCGTCCAGTCGTTTGAAGGATAGGATAAACAGGATTCCTAAAAATGAAAAGAGCATGCCATACATGATTCCATTAAAGGCACCCATTAAGCGTTTAGATCCCGCGTAAGCACATAGCCTGAGATAAAAAAGCCCGATAACAAATCCTATTAATTCCTGCATGTTTATTTAAAAGTACGAACAGTAAGCTAATTTAGCTCAACCTGGTTAATTTATTTCACCTCAGGCGGCACCATGCTCACCGCTGTACTTGTCGGGAAGTTTTTTGGTAGGGGAAAAGTCACTTTGCCGGTTCCAAGCCATTCCACGGCCCTGATCATGGTGGTTTGAAAACCTACGCAGCGATAGCCGGGCGGATAAGTATCACCTTTCCATAAATGGCCCATGCTGGATACATAAACCTTTCCCTTGCCATATTTCACTATCCATTCCACAGGCCAGTTGATGCCCGTGAGCGGATCGTTGGCGTAGGAGAGTACCTTGAGGTTTTGTGCTGGTCCGCGTGCAAATCGGTACAGCTCAACATCGGGGGTAAGCCATTGTTTAGGGTAGGCTGCATTTATGGGGTGCTCATTCAATACGCAGATCAGCAGGTTGCTCCGGTCGTTATGATAGGTATCCTGGCCCTGGCCGGGAGGTATGCTGTCTATTTTACCTAAGGAATCAACCCGGAGCGCGTAGCCAAAGTTTTTTGACCGCCAGCCTAAGCCTATCATTTGGTTATACCCGGGCCAATCGGGGTAAGCGTTATTAGCGGAATGCAGGATATATAAGCCGCCGCCATTTTTAACATAGTTTTCCAGTTCACGCTGTACGCGTAAGGGCCATTTTAGCTTGGGGTTCTGGATATTGTTGGTATTTTGAATAACTACATCATATTTTTTAAAGTTGGGTTCCCAGTTGGATTGCACAGTAGTATCCTGCAGGTTTATGGGTATGGTGGAAACTGTTATTTGAAACAGACCCGGTCCTTCCAGTATCTGCTTAACCATTTTGGTGGTCTGTTTCCAGTCGTGGTTGCTGAAACCATCTACAATAAGTACACGGATGATTTTTTTATGGCGATTTTTAGCGCACACTACAGCGCATAACAGGCAGGCGGTAATGATGAGGCTATATTTAAGATATTTCATGGAATTAATTTGCGGTATAAAGATAGGATAAGCAGCTACCTGTGTGGTATGGCAACGAAAGCCAAAACGTAAAAAAGTTGTTGTAAAAGTTTTATAAAAAGGCAGTGCTCATCGCCTTTGTATTCGCCTGCATTTTTCCCTTCACGCGTTATTGCGGGGAGCGAAGCAATCTCCTAAGTTGTGCAGAGTGGCTTTACAAGGCGTATACCCGCTCTTGGCCGCGGGAGGGCCAGTTACTTTTGTCGCCACAAAAGTAACCAAAAAGGCCTCAGCAGAGAGGCTTCTTTGCGCTCATAGCCTTTACCCTGCAAACCGGGCAGAACCACGGGCTGCAATTATTTGCCCTACTTCGTTCACGCAATCCTTATGTTTCTGCAAAACTTGCTATGCCCTTGCTGCCGCACCGGGCCACCATTGTTCTGCCCGCTTTCACCCGAAGCTTATCTGCTGACGGGGAAAGAAAAAACGCGCGTCATTTCAATGACTTGCTGGGGGAATGGGTTCCAACCCTCTTTCCGCCAAAGCCGGAGAGAGGGTGGTCCAGCGAAGCGTAGACCGGGTGAGTTGACTATGCGACATGCGAATATTCTTATATAACTTGTTTATAAAACCCTTTGTATAGTATATTTAGGTCTGTAGCTTATTGGGCTAAACTTCATTTACCTTATAAAACAACACAATGGCTCATATCAAACGAAGGGTATTTATCAAAGGCACCTTGCTGGCGGGTGCAGGTACAGTTCTTGGTCCGCAGATTATCAGGGCAGCAGAAGAGCGCGTAAGCATAAAATCTGCCGATAAGCCAATCATGGCAAGCGGTAAAAAAGTAATTGTCGCAGGTGCGGGGATAACGGGTCTTTGCTGTGCTTATGAGCTGATGAAGGCCGGGCACGAGGTAGTGGTACTGGAAGCAAGCGGTCGTTATGGCGGCCATGTATTTACCGGGAGAGATGGTTTATCTGATGGCCTCTATGCCGATTTTGGTGCCGACCATATTACCAAGCCCGGCTATGAACGTTTTTTTGAATATGTGGATGAATTTAAGCTCAAGGCCATCCCATACCCGCATGCCGAGGGCTCTGAGGCCGCGCCGGATAATCATACCCTGAAAATGATTGATGGTAAATTTTATACACCCGAAATGATGAAAGATCCAGCGGTGTTGGCCAAATTCGGGTTTAATGAAAAGGAGATCAAATTTCTGTCGCAAAATCCCATGTATGCTCTGAACGATTTCTACCTGAAACCGTACCTGGATAAATTTACCGATCCATATCAGCCATTTGGCGTTGGTTATGATGATTACGACCAGATAGCCATAAGCCAGATCTATAAAAAAGAAGGCGCTTCGCCGGGTGCGCTGCGGTTTTTGGGTGGCAGTACAACCAATGCCCTGTATGTGCTTTGGCGGTCGGCTTTGATGAAATCCCGTGGTATACCGTCATCAGAAGGGGATACCTATCACCTGAAGGACGGTAATGAACAATTGCCCATCGCTTTTGCCAAACGCCTGGGTGCAAGGGTTAAATTGAATCATCCGGTTACGGCCATTAAGCATGATAGTACAGGGGTAACAGTATCCTACAAAGCTTATGGTATGACACAAGTGCAGGAAATGAAGGCCGATTTCCTGGTGAATTGTATCACGCTGCCTATTTTTAAAAATATCCCGGTTAGCCCTCCATTGTCGCCGGCTAAGCAGTATGTGGTTAACCGTATGGGTTATTCTTCGCACCCTTTTTATGTGTTCGAGGCCAGTTCCAAATTCTGGCTCGAAGATGGGTTCAAAACCATCAATATGGAGTTTGAGCATCCGGATATTTCCTCCATATGGGAAGAAACCAACGAGGTAGATACTCAGCGCGTGATCCTGAAAGCTTTTGGCCCGGGCGGTATTTCGCCCGAGCGTGTCCTGGCTGCTTTCAGGTCCGTTTACCCGGGCAAACATGATACGATAGAACAAGCCTTAACTTTCGACTGGACAAAAGACCGCTTTGCCCCGGCCTGCGAAATGCAGCCTTTCCCGATAGGCACCATGCGCAAATTCTGGCCGCAGGTAATGCTGCCCGAAGGACACATCTATTTTGCAGGTACTTATGCCGATAATATGAGCCGTGGGATGGAGTCGTGCATCCGCTCGGCGCAGCGGGTAGCGCAGGAAATTGGCAAGGTATGACAGAACATTACTAACCGGGTGTATAGCCAACTCACCCGGTCTACGCTGCGCTGGACCGCCCTCTCTCCGGCTTTGCCGCAAAGAGGGCACACTTTCTCTTATTTTTTGTCATCCTGAGGAACGAAGGATCTACTCTGCAATTGAAAAGTTCAATAATAGATGCTTCACTCCGTTCAGCATGACAAATCTTTTCCCCCTCTATGCGCGAAGCGCAGACGGGTGAGTCGATATCCTACTTCATTTGATTTTACAATTTATTAAACATTTGTTATCCTTTTACAATCCGCTTTCTTTAATATCTTAGGCTCCTTAAAACCGGTATTTAAGCAACGGTTTTGCCCGATATATGAAACGCAGAGATTTTGTAAAAAACGCTACGCTTACCGCCCTTGGCGCATCGCTGATTGGTCCCTTAGAGGCTTTTGCTGAAGAACGGGTTACGCATCTGGACAGCGACGACGTATCGCCCCGGGCAGCGCTGGCCGATGAATTTAAGCTGCACTTTTTGGCCGTTGGCGACTGGGGCCGGAACGGCGAATATGACCAGGCCGAAGTAGCCAAACAAATGGGGCAATGGGCCACCGCGCATCCCAATGATTTTGTGGTATCGGTAGGTGATAATTTTTATCCCAAAGGCATCATCAGCGAAATGGATCCGCAGATACATTACTCTTTTGAAAATATCTATACCGCGCACTCCTTACAGTGCGACTGGTATCCCATTTTAGGCAACCACGATTACCTGACCGATCCCGACGCGCAGATTCGCTATAGCAAGGTAAGCCGCCGATGGAACATGCCTGCGCGTTACTACTCCAAAGAGGTTTCGTTAGGTAAAGATAAAGGCAGCGCTCTGCTGGTGATGATCGATACCGATCCTATGTTGCATGAGCATCTGAAAGATTATGTGGATACGCAGATGCAGTGGTTGCGCAAAACATTGAAAGAAGCATCTGCAGATGTGAAATGGAAAATAGTGATCGGCCACCACCCGTATTATACGGTTGGGCCGCGTATAAGCAATTTTGATACTTTAACTGTGCGGAAAATATTACCGCAGATATTTGAGGAGCATAAGGTTGATGTTTACCTGTCGGGCCACGATCATTCCCTGCAACACCTGAAACCGGAAGGTTTTACTCACCAGTTTATCTCGGGCGCAGGCTCGGAGCTCACGCCTGTAACTGCCGGGGTATCCTACAGCAAGTTCCAGGCATCTGAACACGGCTTTATGGCGTTCTCGGTAAATTCCAGCAAGCTCAATGTAAAAGCCATTAACCAGGTTGGTAAGGTGATTTACGAAACGGAACTGACGAAATAGTTTTTAGTCGATGGTCCATAGGCAATAGCTGGTGATTGGCTTGCCCCTCCCCACATTTGGTGATAGGCTATTTCAACGGTATACTTTATACTTGCCGTAAACATTTACCAAAACCCCAACATATGAACTTATATAGTGAAACAACAGGGAATGGTGGGCATTTCCTGATATTTGTACACGGAAACTCCCAATCTTTACATACCTGGGATAATGTGATAGCCCAGCCTGTGTTACAAAAGTACACCAAAGTAGCGGTTGACCTGCCCGGACATGGCTCGTCTTTTCGCAGTACCAATCCTGAAGAGGATTATACAGCAAAAGGGCTTGCAGCGCACCTGAATGCTTTTTTAAAGCATTATGCCGATAAAAAATACATCTTGATAGGCACCTCATTAGGCACCAGCATTATCAGCGAACTGAATCCGTTCCCGACATCGTGTAAGGGCGCTTTATTATCGGCCGCTATGCTATCGTCCAAAAACATTACGGTTAAAGATATGATACAGCCCAATATCGGGGTAACGGCAGCATTTCAGGCTCATCCATCCGAAGAAGAGATCGATTACCTGATAGACAGGTTTATTTACCTGGCAGGCGATGAAGTTAAAAAGCACTATAAAACGGTATTTAAACAAACCGATCCGGATATGCGGGGCTACCTGGGGCAATCATTGGGCAACCCCCCGGCAATTGATAAGGTAGCCAATATTACATCGGCCGGGATACCGGTAGCTGTAGTTTATGGTGAGCAGGAAGGCATAGTAAAGGCTGATTACCTGAACCGTACTATTTTGCCTAAATGGCGAGACCAGATCTTCAGGATCAGCGATGCCGGGCACTGTATCGAGCTTGATCAACCCGAAGCCATGTCCGCACTTATTGGAGAATTTGCGGAGGATTGTTTTAGGGAAAAATAGTTTTTGACCATGGCCGATGGTCTATAGACGATGGTCCATGATTCATAGACAATAAATAGTTCATTGACCATAGTCAAAAAACACCATGTCAATTGCGAGGAGGAACGACGAAGACAACCGACCGGAGGGCGCTTATTTAATACCTTTAAAACCAAACAAAATATTAATAATCTCGTGGCATGTATAAACGCGGGTAGGTTGCTTCACTAAGTTCGCAATGACATATTTTTTATTTTTATTCCTTGCTCCAAAAATCTCGCCGTTACGGTACCTGGTTAATATGTGATACGGAGAATTTTAGTCCCATGATGCCGATCATGATGAGGGAGATAAAGAAAACTTCCATCCAGGTAATGGTTTTATTAAAGAAAGCCATTTCGGCTATTTTGATGAACACGAGGGTAGCGGCCGTCCAGATGGCGTATGCAGTGGCTGTAGATAGCTCTTTGATAGCCAACGAGAAGAAATATACATTACACACTCCAAACAGGATATAGCCCAGCAATGGCGCCAATAACGGGAAGCTTACATCAACGCGGTAAAAGTTGTGCCAGGTAAGCAGTTTCAAATCGCTTAGTTTAAAGTATTTTACCGAGAACGTCCACGCGGTTTCAAATACTGCTGCTATGATGATATATATCCAGGCCAAAGGTTATGGGATTATTGCAAAATCTCTTCTTGCGGGTGAGTGGTTATGGTGGTGTTGATAGCTTGTGCCGTTATATTGGTAGTTGCTTTTGAGTCTTTTTTATTAAATGGTGACAGCAATATCGATAAAATATTCGGTCGTAGATTATAGTAGCGCTCAAACCATTTGTATTTCAATAGTTTTTTTTCGTCGAAGCGCTTCACCGAAAAGGCGTGCTGCATAAAATAGTCACGGGGATATTCGTAGCCAAGGCCCCAGTTTTCGCGCTCGTTGCCGGGTGCATGCCCCGGGTCATAAGCGCTGCCAAACAAGTGATCCCAGATGGCAAATTTGGTAGCGAAATTGGCATGGAAAACTTCGATGTAATTGGCATGGTGCCATAAATGCAATTCAGGAGTGTTGAGGATGTATTTGAGCTTGCCCAGTTTTACATTCACATTGGCGTGGATGAACATACCAAACATAGCATCCAACAGGGCTTTGATGGGAATTACTGCCGGATCGGCACCTAATAAAATGATAGGTGCGAATTCAATGGTTTGGTTGATGATGATCTCGATGATGTGCGAGCGAGATCCAGACAGAAAATCAACTTCTTTGCCCGAATGATGGGCCTCATGTGTACGCCAAAGGAACTTGCTGCGATGCTGTAAGCGATGGAACAGGTAGATGTACAGATCGTGCGTCACCAGGAAAAACAATACCTGCACAGCTATTGGCCAATGCGTTACAAATTGAAAGGAAGACCAATCAAAATGATGTTGAACAGGGGCGATGATGTAATCAAATATCAGGATCTTTAAGAAATAGCTTTGTATCAGCGTATACCAAACCAGGTCGATCCAAAAACCTTCCCTGAAAAATTTTAATCCCTTGCGATAGGGCGATATCCGTTCCCAGGCAATGATGAATATGATCCACAAAACCAGTATAGTGGTTGTAACAGTAAGTAGTTTTTCCTGTGGCATTTTTTAGTTTGTATCAAGTAGTTAGTATCAAGTATCAAGTACCAGGATATCGTTTATAGACGGTTTTCAAAAGTCTCGATACTTGATACTAACTACTTGATGCTAAAGTAAACTATATCGCTGTCCAGCCGCCGTCAACCACGAGATTGGCGCCAGTCATGTATGCGGATGCTTCGCTGGCTAAAAATATCAGCGCGCCCTGGTAATCGTTTGCTTTGGCCATACGGCCCAATAATGTTTTGGCCGAATAGTTCTCAACAAAAAAATCATTCTGGTTATTCTCTACACCACCCGGCGAAAGAGTGTTTACCCGAACCCCTTTATTACCCCAATAGGCAGCCAAAAAACGGGTAAAGTTGATGACCGCACCTTTGGTTACCGGGTAGGCGGCAGATTTATAAAAATCCTGCTCGCCCTGAGGGTTTTTGTATATAGACTGATCGGGTCCTACCATACCGTAGGTAGAAGCTACGTTGATGATACTACCCGAATGCTGTTCGGCCATCACCGTACCAAATACCTGCGAGCAAAGGAACACCCCTGTTACGTTTACATTGAGCGATTGCTGAAAGGCCGTAAGCGGGTAATTTTCAAATGCCGAAAGCTCTTTAGCCATAGCGGGGTTCTCGAACATATCGTTAATGGCAGCATTGTTCACCAGTATATCGATGCTGCCATAGCGGGTCAGTATTTGATCGCGGGCAGCTTCCAGGGAATGTTTATTGGTTACGTCGATCTTCAGGCCGCCATGCTGTTCGCCCAGATTGGCGGCAAAGGCTTCTACCTTTTTTTCGTCTATGTCGGCAGCTACCACATTGGCGCCGGCCATGGCCAATGCTTCGCAATGCTTTTGCCCGATAAGCCCCAGTGCCCCGGTCACGATAGCCGTTTTTCCCTGTAATGAAAATAGTTCCATATATTTTTATAGGAGAATCAAGATAATAAGAGTCAGGATAGTACGAAGCAAGAATCAAGACAAAACCTTTGTTGGATACCTTTTATCATTCTTACTTTTTTTAATTCCTGGCTCTTGATTCTTACTATCTTGATTCTCTCCTCTTATTTATAGTGCCGCTGTTTTTGGCTTAATGTTATAATTGCTCACCTTGCGGAAAACGGCTTCCAGTACTTCGCCTTTTAAATAGCTTTTTACATCGCCGCTTAAAATGGCTTCTTTAACTACCTGCAATACGTCGCGGTAGGCTAAAAGGGTGTAGTCGATATCCTCAGAGGTATGGCTGAAACACATGTTATGGAAACCGGCCCAAAGGATACCGCGTTTGATCATTTCCTGCTGCATCAGGGTTTTCAGTTCCAGTGCGTTGCCTGCTTCGGGGGTAAAAGTTACCATGCTGCGGCAGTTGTAACCAATACAGCGGGTATACTGATCCATACCTAATGATATGGCGATCTGGTTATAGCCATCTTTTAGCAAAGCACCATGCTGATCAAGGTATTGCGGTACGTTCTTGTCGCGCAGCTCGTTGATGGTAGCTATACAGGCTGCTAATGATAAAGCCTCACCGCCAAAGGTGGTATAACTGAATACTTCGGAATTAAAAAGCTCCATCACATCCGCTCTGCCTGTAAGCAGGGCTATCGGCATGCCATTGGCACATGCCTTGGAGAATACGGCAAGATCGGCCTTTACGTTAAAATATTCCTGCGCACCGCCTAAAGCAATGCGGAAGCCTGTCCACATTTCATCAAAAATGAGCAGGGTGCCGTTTTCGCGACATGCCTCGGCCAGTTCCTGTAAAAAGCCGGGTTTAGGAGCTTCAAAAATAAAAGGCTCTAATATTAGGGCAGCCACGCTCTCGTCTAAAGCTGCTTTTATCGAATCGATGTCGTTGTATTCAAAAGTATAGGTAAGATCCTGAATAGCTCCGGGGATACCTGCGTTACGACTGGTGATACCGATGTACCAGTCATGCCAGCCATGGTAACCACAGCAAAATACTTTATCCCTGCCGGTAAATGCACGGGCAACACGGATGGCTGCCGAGCACACATCAGCGCCTGTTTTGGCTATCTTAACAGCCTCAGCATTTGGGATCACTTGTTGTGCCAGTTCGGATAGTTCCACTTCCAGTGGGTGCATCAGCGAGAAGGTGATGCCATCATTCAATTGCTCGCGGATGGCATCATCAACAGCAGGGTAGGCGTAACCCAACGAAATAGGGCCAATAGCCGAGTTATAATCGATAAATTCATTGCCATCAACATCCCAAACGTGCGAGCCTTTGCCTTTTACCAGGTATTTAGGCGCTACGCCTTTGCTAAACTGACCCGGACCTTTAGCCAGGGTTTGGGTTACCGGTTTTTGAACTTTTAAAGCGCGCTCATATATTTTGTCCGACTCGGTGATGTCGGGATAGTTGTTGCTTAACTGTATTTTATTAGCCATGGTGAAATCTTTTTTATTCTGAAAACTCTGGGGTTAATATGGATGGTTGTGAGTACCCGGTTTGATAGCCTAAGATCCTTTCGGCTATTTGTTTGCCCGAGAAACCTTCGTTTTGTAATACATCGGGTAATAATGCTGGTTTGAACCATCTTTCTTTCAGGGCGATAGGCATAACTTTAGCGGTTGTTTGGTATTGCAGCAAAACCTCCGCAACAATAGTATACAGGCCGCCGGTCAGGAAATGGTCTTCGAGGGTAACAATGAGATTGCTGCTGGCGGCTACCTGTAGAATGATGGCTTCGTCAACCGGTTTAAGGCTGCGCATGTTCACCAGGCCAACGGATAAACCTTCGTTCTGTAATACTTCAACTGCGATAAGTGCCTGCTCAAACATCAAGCCATAGGTTAAAATGGTTACATCGCTGCCTGTACTGATCACTTCGGCTTTGCCTAATTCAAAAGGCTCATGCACGTGACTGGTTTTGCGTGTGTTGATGCGGGTATAGGCCGGGTTTGGCGATTTCCAGATCTCCGGCAGCATTTTTACCAGGTCGTCCTCATCCGCCGGGGCAAAAACGGTTACATTGGGGATACCCCGCATAATAGAAATATCTTCGATAGCCTGGTGGGTAGGGCCATTGGCATCTGATAAAAAGCCGGGAATAAAGCCGCTTAGCTTTGCCGGTAAATTGGCAATCCCCAAATCGGTACGTACAAACTCAAAGGCGCGCATGGTTAAAAAGGCAGCCAGGGCATGTACTACAGGTTTGCGGCCACGCAGGGCCAAACCAGCTGATGCGCCGATCATTGTTTGCTCGGTAATGCCGGTATCAATAAAACGTTTACCCAAAACCGCAGGCAGGTTACGCACCAGTGCCCGGTTCTCGGCTGTCATCACTATTACCTGTTCATCGTTCAGGGCCGTTTCGGTTAATAATTCTTCGTAAGTCATGGGATTATCTGACAATTAAAGTTTCTGATGTTAACGAGGTGGTATGTTCACCATGCAATTCCAATAAAAGCTGCTCAACTTCATCGGCCGAGAAGTTACAGAACCAACGGTCGGCGCGCTCCTGTATGCTGGGCAGGCCTTTACCTCTTACGGTATCGGCTATAACCACATTGAGTTTGCCTTGCTGAAAAGGATAGGCGCTAAAGGCATCATGTAATTCTGTATAGCTATGGCCGTTGATGCGTTTCACCGCCGCGCCAAAGGCTTCAAATTTTTGTGCCAAAGGCTCCAGCGGTATCAGATCCTCGGTGCGCATATTAGCCTGGAAATGGTTACGGTCGATCACAAAGATCAGGTTATCCAAATTGTAAGCATTGGCTACCAATACAGCTTCCCAGCAGGTGCCTTCGTTAAGTTCGCCATCACCCATAATGCAGATCGCTTTGTTATCGCTGCCGCTGATCTTCAGATCCAGAGCCACACCGATAGCTACCGAGGGTAGATGGCCCAATGAGCCTGAATGGAATTCAACTCCCGGGATATGGGTATTGGGGTGCCAGTAAATATGATCGTTCAAAGAAAGATGATTTTCCAGCCGCTCTTTTTCCAGGAAGCCCAGTTCAACCAATGTGCCGTATAAAGCAGGCACATCGTGGCCTTTGGAAAGGAACAGATAATCTCGGTTAACGTCTTTTAAGTTCGAGGGCGTCAGGTTCAGGAATTCGCCATACAGGTAAACAATCATGTCAACTGCCGATAAGGAGGCGCCGGTAAAGCAGCCGCCTGCGGTTGACATACGCACAATATGTTCGCGCACTTTTAGCGCTATGGCCTGTAATTCCTGCTCGCTATGTTTTGTGTTTTCCACGGGGTAATGGTTATAAATTAAATATTTTATTGGCTAACCGGCGCTTGTTTGGTTTGCTCCGGTTGTATGGTTTTTAACTCGTTTAAATGGTTGCGGTACCAGTTTACACCAGCATAACCGGCATTGATCTGGTAGATCTCGGGTTTGCGTTCCAACAGGTCTAGTATGTCGTCACAGGAGAAATTTTTGTTTATCGGGTAAAGCTCCTCAAACACCCTTTTGATAAACAGATAATCCTCCTGATAGTCGATCGTAAAACGATGCGACATGGAATAATCCAAACCCGTTTCCCAGGTAACATTACCAATATTGAACAGTTGCGGGTTTTCCCAGATATAAGGGGTGGTATGTTCCAACTCCAGATTTTTCTCCGCGTTTTCCCAGGCTTGTTTTAAGCAGGCCATAGTCATGATCTCCACATCGTTGCCATCGGGCCAGGTAGCGGGGTGCAGGTTGCTTACATAGTCGGGTGTAACGGTTTGATCAAAAAAGTAAGTAAGCACGCGGTCAATGGCCTGTGGATCTATCAGCGGGCAATCTGAAGGGATTTTTAATACAACATCGGCGTTGTGTTGCAAGGCCGCCTGGTAATGACGATCGAGCAGGTTGTTCTGATCGCCCCGGTAACAGGGGATGTTCAGCGAGTGGGCTTCCTGCTCAATAATATCATCCTCCGGGTTAACAGATGTAGCTATTACCACTGTGGCCTTATGCTGTATCATCTGCAGGCGCTCTATCATCATAGCCAATATAGTTTTACCCAAAACAGGTAACATCACCTTCCCGGGTAAACGGGTCGATGCCATTCGGGCCTGTACGATGATCACCATTTTTTAATTATTGAATTAGTGAGTTAGCGAATTAGTGATTTATTGAATTTGTCTTTGATCCAAAAGCCTTTGTTCCCAAAATCCTTGCTCTTTGCTCCCAAAGTCCTTGTTCCCTTAATAATTAACTACCAGTTGCTCGGTGTAAAAAGGGATACCTTGTGTATTTAAAGCCTTTTGTACATCAAAATTTTCCTGTGCGCCTTTATGGCTGATATATGCCCGGCATAACTGGGCTATTTTATTTGCCGATATACCTCCATTTTGAACGGGAGCGAGTCTTTTAAGCTCATCCACATCAAACCAGGAGTGTACCTTTTTGCCTAAAGCTATACCGGTATACACTACGGTTGAGTATTGGGTGATGAGTTCGCAGCAATTGGCTATCATATGGTTGGTATTACCTGCTTTGAAAATCATGGTACCTGCCGGTGCATATTTCCTGATCTCTTTTTCGGCGCGTTCTGCGTCTTCGTTTGGGTGTAGTTTAAACAGCAGTGGCCGACCGTTTGCTATTTCAACCGCACTTTTGATAAAAGCCGGCCGGTTCTCGAAACGATAGGTTTCACGCATATCGGTAGTTGCTACCATTACGTAATCATGGTGCGGAAAGTCGTTATCCCGAAATTGCTCCAGGTTATCGTAATTAGGCATGCCGGTAACCGCTATTTTATGACTATCCGTGCCGTTTTTAATAAAGTATTGGCGGTAGCCGGATGAGGCAGAACAATAAATGTCGCAAACATTTGCTGAGCCGTTTAATGAGGTGTTACCGCATAGAAAAGTAGGCAGCTTCAAGGTTTTTACTATTTTACTCAGCAGGGTATATTTATCAACCATGCCTTCCTGTACCCATACTGTTTTGGTTTTGCGCATGCGGTGGGGTACCAGTATGTCCGAGCAAAAAACTACCAGGTCGTATTGGTTTAACCGCGCACCATAATCAATTTGCAATCCGTGTTGATGAAGATATTTTTCGGAATTGGTACGGTAATAATTTGAAAGTATGGTGCCGTTAAGTAATGAAGTATGATTGATCAATAAATTTAATATATAGCTATCTGTAAATAGCTGACTAAACCAGCAATCAAACTCGGGCAGCTCGTTTGCTATCTGGTGCATTTGTGATGTTTGGTTTACAGAACCGGTAATGAACAGTATTTTCTGCATTTATAGTTTGATCACTAATTGTTAAGGCAAATGTTGTATGTTCTGGTATGCTTAACTTTATGGATATAAAATATTATAATAAATTATACACTAAATATTAAAACCATCGCAATGGATTAAAAGTATGGCTGTTACTTTTATTAAATGCTAATTTAAAGTTATGAAATAGTTAATTGTGCATTAGCTTAATTTTAACTTAACGCATTATATACTAATGATTTAAGTTTATTTGGCATTTGCCGAAAAAGCTACCCGCCTGGTTAAAAAGTTTTTAAGTTCGGGAAGTTTATCTGTATTGATCAGGTCGACGCCGCAGTCGAGCAATTCGTTCCAAACCGCCGGATTTTCGGGCGAAGCCCAAAGCCTTACTTTTTTACCGTACCGGTGTGCCAGGCTCACATATTTGCACAAACGTTGCTTTTGTAAAACCGGGAAAGCTCCACTGCCATTCCAATTAACCAGCCGGGAGTATTTACAGCTTGCGGTGCGGTAGATATTGGCCGATGAGGTATCCTGCTGAACCTTCATCAGATCTTCGTCAATAAAGGCCAAACGGTTTTGTTGGTTTTTAAGGATCTCCAAAGGTTTGTGTCCGGTTATTACTATCGTGATCTGGCGCTGAACAAATACACCATCCTCGTAACCCGAAAGTATGTTTTTGTATTTTTCGAGCACGGCCGACAGGGCTTGGTATGTTTTAACTGCGTTTGATTTAATATCGATCATCAGCGTAATGGGGTAAACAATACGTGATTCCTGTTCGTTTGAGCCGTTGATGCAGCTGGCCAGCGGATCGAGATAAAGACGTTCCAATGTACGGTGTCTTTTAAAAAACGGGAGCAAATGAGCTACAACGAGCTTTCCGCGCCTTAAATATATATCAGCTTCAATATGGGTATATCCGTTGTCCAAAGCATCGTACAAAGGGCGTTTGTGCCAGTAATCATTATGGGCAAAGGCATTGGCGAGCGGGACATTTTGGGAGTAGGCATTAAAGGCAGTAAATACCAGGAGTGTTACGAACAATAATTTCAGGTGCTTTAGGCAAAAGCTTGCTGCTTGCATCATTAATTGTTTTGTTGCCCGAAGGTACCTTTTAAATATGTTGTAAATATTAGCATATGGTTAACAAATTTTTTATTAATGTTTCTTAAGGAACAAGGATTTTTGGATCAAAGAGCAAAGACTTTGGGAGCAAAGGTTTTTGGATCAAGGAATAAGGACTTTTGGATTGGGGACTCTGGGATAAAGGGTAGGTACAAAAAAGAACAAGGAGCAAAGATTTTTTATCTTTGCTCCTTGTTCTAAAATTATGTATCAGGAAGAGGGAATCCTTGTTCTTTGCTCCCCTCATCCTTGCTCTAAGAATTAATAACCAGGGTTTTGAACCAGGTTAGGATTGGTTTTTAGTTCGGTTGATGGAATAGGGTATAACCTGCGGGTTGGATCTGTGTTCATTTTCAGATCGTCCGTTTTTCCACCCATTACCGGCAGCGGGTATTCTTTTTCAAATAGGCCGTAGCGGATCAGGTCATTACGGCGCCATGCTTCCCATGAAAGTTCGCGTGCACGCTCATCCAACAATCCATCCAGATCAATTGACGAGGCAGCTTGTGCATGCGCGCGGGCACGCAGTTTGTTTACTAAAGTAAGCGGAACTTGTAGGTCGCCGTTTACAGAGGTTGGTGTGGCTCCACGTAATATGGCTTCGGCTTTCATCAGGTAAATATCCGCTAAACGGAATACCGGTACGTCGTTACTGTTTAAACGTGTTGCCTGGATGATGTTAACATCCGGATAATATTTAATAGATCTTACGCCTTCGGCTTGTGAGGTAAGCACGTCGTTACCCAAATCCATAGGTTTCTTTCCGGTAAGGGTTAGTGTAGGTATAATGTTAATTTGTGTATTTGCGGGAACTCCTACAGTTCCTGCAGGATAGTAAACTGGCTGATTAGTAAAGCCGCCATTACCGTCAGGGTAAAATTGTGGACCTGCCAGCCAGGTTTTGGTACGGTCATCTCCAGGGATGTTAAAGCGGTTGTAAAACTCAGGTGTAGTGCTCATGGCAATACTTAAATTTACATTGAAACCGTATGCCTGTACCAGGTAGTAAAAGAAACCAAAACGGGTAAACTGGTTACCTGGTATTTGCTGGTCATAAGGAACAGCAAATATGGTTTCGTTGATCGCAGGGCCGTTGGTTGGTAAAAATATATCCCTGTATTTAGCATCCAGAAAGTAATTGGTGTTAGCCTGTACGCTATCGCACATGGTTACGGTTTCCTGGTAGCGGTTAGTGCCTACATATACCCCGGAGTTCAGGTACATTTTTGCCAATAAGGCAAATACCATCCCTTTTGTTGGGCGGCCGTATTGTGATACGTTTGTTGCCGCGTTACTGCTTTTGGCTGGTAATAAAGGTAAAACAGCTTTTAACTCGCTTTCAATAAAGGCGTATACTTTGGCACGTGGTTGTGTTGCTGGCTGTGTGGTCACCGGGAAATCAGTAATGATAGGTACATTACCGTACAGGTCCATCATGAAATACAGGTACAGGGCACGCATCGCTTTAACCTCGGCAATTGATGATTGTTTTTTTGCCTCAGATGACGGAGATGAGTTAATAACGCTAATGATACGGTTACAAGTGTTGATACCACCAAAACCCCATTGCCATACTCCTATTACATTTGGATGGTCAAAGGTCCAGGTATGGTAATGTAACTGCCTGTATTGACCGCCATCGTCAAAGTTACCATCACGGGCCGGTAAAATAGCCTCGTCTGTTGCCATGTCTTGCATGCGCCAGTACGGCACTGCATAACTTGATGACAGGTTGGAGTAAATAGTACCCAATAATGCGATATAATCTGCATCGGTTACCGGGAAGTTTGATTTTACGTACTGCGATTCAACAGGTACATTTAGTTTTGTACAGGAGAATGTGCCCATCGTCACAACTATCGCGGCACATAATATGAATATCTTTTTCATTTTTGTTTGTTTAACTGTTATTAAAATGATGCGTTTATACCTAAGCTAAAGGTGCGTGTTTTAGGATAAAAGTTCTTGTTATCGATACCCGGGGTTAAACCACCCATATCAATTTCCGGGTCAACACCGCGATATTTGGTGATGATGAAAATGTTATTACCTGAGGCATAAAAACGTAAGCTCTTAATAGCCTGAATGTGTGGTTTAATGGTATAACCCAAAGTAGCATTATCCAAACGCAGATAGGAGCCGCTTTCCAGGAAACGATCCGAGATCAGGTAAGCATTAACATCATTGAAGGATTCGCCTAAGGTAAATCTTGGGATATTTTGCAGTTTAGTGGCGGCAGGGTTATTCAAACCCGCAAGCGTCGCGTTTAAAATTTTATTACCGTATACACCACGAACTAAAAAATTAAGATCAAAGTTTTTATAAAAAAAGCTGTTGCTCCAACCATAAATTAGCTTAGGCTGTGCATCGTATTTAATAAACTGATCGTTGGTAGATGGTTGGGCAGCTATAACCGAGCCATTGGCAGTTTGAAAAGTACTCACACCATTGGCGTTTTTGCCCATATAATGCCACAGGTCAAATGTGCCAATAGCATAATCTGGCTGAATGATCTGGCTATAGTTACCAGATTGCCCTTGACCACCTAATTGGGCGGTTTGAATAAAGTTTAGCCCGAAATTACTGTTTGATATACTCTGTACAACGTTTTTGTTATGTGAAAAGTTTAATGACGTGCGCCAGGTAAAGCTTTGTGATTTTACAGGGATAGCGTTTAGAACAACCTCGATGCCACTGTTTTTTATTTTGCCTACGTTGGCCGTATAAAATGGGTAAAAATATTTTGTGGTTGATACGGGGTATGTATAGATCAAATCGGATGTTTTTTTTATATAATAATCAACAGAACCGGTAATGCGATTGTTGAGTATACCAAAATCCAAACCAATGTTGGTAGTAGCGGTACTTTCCCATTTCAAGTCTGGGTTATCATTACGCACTGGACCTATAGGGTTAACAATATTACCGTTGCTTAAAAATTTACCGCCACCTGGAGGCACACCGTAAATTAACTGGGCAGTAAAGGCGTCGAATCCTAAACTATTACCCGATACACCGTAACCAGCTCTTAATTTCAAATCACTGATAACCGGAACTGATTTCATGAAATCTTCGCTGGTGATCTTCCATCCGGCAGAAACCGCAGGGAAATAACCATGGCGTTGATTAATACCAAATGCTGATGAACCATCTTCACGGATCGACGCTTGTAAAAGATATTTATCTGAGAATTGGTATTGTGCACGTGTATAAAAGGATATTAAGCGTAATGTAGATATATAAGTTGGCGGTGTAGTACCGTTAACATTATAATTAGGGTTAAAAATAATCTGTGAAAGTTGAGTTGGGTTGGAGAATGCTAAATAATTATAAGCCAGGGCGTCATTAGAGAAATTTTGGGTTTGTACACCAAAGCCATCATTATCACGATTTTGTTGATAAGAATAACCGCCTAATAACTTCAATGAATGCTGGCCAAAAGTACGATCGTAATTAAAATAAGCTTCTACAACGTTACTGGTATTGGTATAAGCACTGCGCACGGCTACACCATTTTGGTTAACGTATATGGCCGATTGGCTGTTAGAATAGGTGTTAACGTTGTTTTGTTCTTTTTGGGTTGATCCTGTTATGGTAAACTTTAAACCGTTTATGATATCAACCGAGGCAAAACCATTGATCAGGGTTTTGTTATTTTCTGTTCTGGTAAAGTTATTATCTATTAACGACAATGGGTTTAATGGGCCACTTCCGGTCCTCTTTAGATTTTCTTTATAAGTGCCGTCTGGATTAAAAGGGCTTACTGTTGGTAAATAGAATAATATACCTGGTAATACCTGGCTTTGAAATATATCGTTATTCTTAGTAACGCTATTGGTTAGGGTGATGCCCAGTTTTAAACGATCGTTAAAAAAGCGCTGATTGATATAACCCTTGTAAATAGTGCGTTCAAGGCTGGTATTTTTTAATATACCATTGTTTTTCATATAATTTACACTTGCACCATACTCAGAATTGGTACCTGCGCCACCATAAGAAAGGTTGTGGTTTTGAGAATAGCCGGTTTTTTCGGCTAATTTTTGCCAGTTGGTGTTTGATCCATCGTCATCTATTGGTTTTAATAAGGGAGATACTTTATTGTCAGCTAAATATTTACGTAATTCGTCGCCTGTAAGTACATCAATATTTTTTGATACATTTTCAACGGCTGCATAAGCGCTGTATGTTAAGCGGGTTTGGCCAGCCTTAGCCTTACGTGTAGTAACGATGATTACACCATTAGCTGCGCGCGAACCATAAATAGCCGTTGAAGATGCATCTTTCAATACGTCGATACTTTCGATATCAGCAGGAGCTAAAAGGTCAATGGATGCCCCAGGTACACCATCAATCACATAAAATGGCTGCTGAGCAGCGCCTTCGCGTAAAGTTGATGGCCCTCTTAATATAGTTGATGGTTGTTTGTTGGGGTCGCCGCTTTTGGTAATGTTTAAGCCGGCTACCTTACCTTGTAACAACTCGGCAGGGGTGGTTAATACACCCGCGTTAAAATCTTCGGCTTTTACCGAGGTTATGGCACCGGTAACGTCCTTGCGGCTGGCTGTACCGTAACCAATAACTACCACATCTTTCAACTGTTTGGTATCAGTTACAAGCGTAACGTTAATTGCGGCTTTATCGCCTGTGGTAACCTCTTTAGGTACCGAACCCAGAAATGTGAATTTTAAAACATCATCTGGCCCGCTAACGGTAACCGAATAGCCACCATTGCCATTAGTGGTTGTGGCTTTGCCTGTGCTTTTAACAGTTACAACAACCCCTGGTAAGGGAGCGTTGGTTTCGTCGGTTACGGTTCCTTTCACAAGCCGGCTAGTTTGTGAAAAAGCTTGTAATGCGGTCAATAATATTGCGCAGGCAATGAGCAAGGCATGCCTGGATAAGTGATGTGTTTTCTGGAAAAAACAGTGGTAAATTTTTTTCATAATGTGTGTTTGGGACAATTAATTTAACTAAACTCAGGAATCGCATTTTTCCGCTGCAAAGGAATGATGCGCATGTTAGGAAATCATCAAGTGAACATTAGCTTTTTTCTTTAGGTTAAGGTTAGTGATTTGGTTAATTAGTTATATTTTTTGTATTAATTTATTGATTTTTAGTGTTTTAATACTTAAAATAGATTAGTTGAGCCATAAATTGGTTATATGGGAAAAACTAATTATTAAAATTAGTTTAATATCAGTTTAAACAACTTTAATAAGGTAATAAATAGGTTTTATTGCCTGTAGTTGAAGCTTATAAATTCAGTAAGTTTATTATTGGTTTGCAACGTAATAGTTAAAGAAGTAACCGTTACAATGGATTAAAAATAGATTTTAATTAATTGATTTATCATTTACACTAAATACTTAAACGTTTTTGTTTAAAAGTAATTTCCAATTAGGTTCATCTTGAACCCTATTAGCCTAATTGGAAAAATCGTGGTTTGAGAATATTTCAGGGCTCAATCCGCATTCGCGCAAAGCTTTGGAGTTGTTATAAGCCAGTTGTTTATAAAAAGCTTCATCCTGGTTTACAATTGCGGGGTTATTGATTAATAAGTTTATCGTAAATATCTTTGAAAACTTGTTCCCTGATTTTTCTGTTGCCTGGTTCAGATATTTGAAGTACCCGGGAATGGTATTGTATTCATTGTTAAGAATAGCTTTTTTAATCTTGAGGCTATAAAAGGCTTGTTTCATATATGGCGTAAACAAGCTCTCTTTAGTTTTAAACAACTCAGAAATGTGATCGTTAATAGCTTTAAACTCTTTTACCCTGCCTAATAAAAAGTACGAGTCGGCCATTAATATTTTTAAAAAGAAATTATAACCAACAGCTTCCGTTGAATGTATTTTTTGGAGCGCGTTGATATACCTGATCATTTTCCGGGGTTTCTGGCATATCACAAGGGTAAAGCCTGCCAGTAAATAAGTAAGATCATTCCGTTGACTATAAGGCTGGCTACCGGTTTGTTTTGGTGGGTTAAAATAGAACCGGGTAATGGTTACAAAAAAGTCCTTTTTTATAATGCCGTATTTGAAAAAATAATACACCGTATTAAGGCACTCTAAGGGGCTTATAGTAAATTCCTGATAATCCTCGTGCGAAAAAGCGCTGAGCTTTACCAGGTATGCCTCTAACGAGGGTAGGTCTAGTTGGAGTACCGATATAATAGCTAATGTACTGTAGGTTAATATCTTTTTATAATTAGATAACTCGAATTTTAACAATGATTGTAAAGCTTTTTTATAATCGGTGGTTATCAGTTCAAGCCCCAAAAAATAATAAAACAACCCGTCGTTGCAATCCTGCTTAAAATAATTGGTCATAGCACCTGCACTACTTTGACCCGAATAAGCTTTATGTAGCAGATCACCTAAAAAAACAATCAGATCTGACTTTTCTCTGGGATTAAGATCGACCCCGGAAAGTGCCGAAAAATTTTCCTGCTGCCCATTTTTCATGGCATGCATAACGCACCACTTCATAACGGCAACTTTAAGCTCGTTGTTTGAAAATAATAGGTTAAGGGCTTTAACCAGGTTTTCGTCAAAGATGTTGTTATTGTCGTATAATAATTTTTGTGCTATTGCCAGTTCTAAAAAGTTATTATTTCCGAATTGTACGTGTGTATTAAATTGAGCATCGTTGCTTGTATTGGTTTCTTTTAAAAAACCAATACTTAATAATTCTTTGTAAGCCTGGTTATATTGGCTAAACAGATCATTTACTTTTAATTTGGCCACATCATACTCACGCTTTTTAAAATCCATATTTTCAATAAGGCCTTTTAGTAACAGCGTTTTGTCAGCGGCATGATGCCCCATATAAATTTTATTGAATATAAAATTGGAGATCAGATCGTAAATAGAAGTATGATCAACGTTACTAAGAGAAAAATTATCTTTGTATTGTTTATAATAAAATTGAAAGTACAGTGGATGATTAAAGCTGTTGGCAACATCTACAGGTATTGGTGTCAACACTTCCGGATTGATGTTAAGGCATAGGTCTTTTATCTCCTGTAAATTAAATAAAGGTACATTGCTGTATAATTGCTGATCGGTAATAGCTCCTGTAAACCATTTTGGGTGATCATGATCCAGTACATACCGGTTATTGATCCAGTTGGCCGATCGCATCGTTAAAACCATTTTAAACCATTTGTTCGATTGATAAAATGAAAAAATATCCATTAACTGGTCAAGCAATAACTGGAACCAGTTATTTTTAAACATATGTTCATCCAGGCCATCAATAACCAGGTAAAAATTGCCTTCTTTTGGCTTACTACTATCCAGCAGTGAAAGGATGTCTTCTTCAGTGGTATAACCCAACAGGGCCAATAGCCAATCATTAAAATCCTTGCCACTGATCAAAACGTTCATTAGCGCATTGCTGCTAAAAAACAAGATAATATCATTGCTGCCAGATGTAATGTTTAGGGCCTGTTGTTCATCTATCCAATGGCATAGGGCAATCGTTTTGCCATAAGATGGGGGAGCGACTAAAACGGTAGCCGCGTAATCGCCTTTTAGAAAATCATCAAAATGTTTCTCAAGAAAATTCCTTTTGATACTTTGATTAAACGGAATACCAGATTTGTTTTTTAGGGCCTGTAATGTAAAATTGGTGATTTTGGCCGCTTTTTGACTGAGAGAGTCCCAATCTGCATTTTTATGTTTATTGTTAGTATGCTGTTTGTCCTGTTTTTTGCAAAAGTCATCCCACCCGTTATATCCGCAATAATTTGATAACACATCAATGGTAAACAATGATGGTTTAAACTTACTCAACGCAAAGCCATATATCCGTTTTAATGTAGTTTCACTTACTGTATGATTGGTTTTATCGCTTATGCGCGCTGAAAGTATTTTACAATCACTTGCCTGGATACGGTTAAGGTGTGATATTTCTAAAACATATGATTTTAATAATTCAAATAGCTGTGATGAAAAGGCTGTCATGTTATTAAAAAATATCAGGTATATGGCTTTTAATGACTGCTTTATTGATAATTAAGCACCATAAGGCTGCATTATAAGTTTTAGTTGACTAGTAGGTTAATTATAAGTTTATGAATGTATGTAATTTTATGACCTTACATTTTATTCTCGCTCTTAATGAACGAAATGAATGTTTTCGTTGGTTTTGTTCATTTATTTGATTAAATGAACAATTATCCCTGCTTTTAATTTTTCTGTTTTCTTGTTTAGGGGGAGTATGGGCATTGTGTTGATTGGAGGGTAAGTTACTTATAGGTTAATTTATTGCTGAACGCGCTGTTTATTACAGAAGCGAAAAAATAGACACGGCGCAGATCAATACATGAAAAATACCTATCACCAACAGATCCGACTGTTCGTCTGTCAATAGCTTTCCTGGTGCTTTAATACTTAGTTTTTTGAGTTTCACAAAGCCATAGATGCCCGCTATGACAGCTAAGATCACGGTAAGTGCCGCGGTCTTATCGTTTATAATGTTGTACATCATAAGTCGTTTTTTAGGTTTAATTCGCTTGTGGGGGCTTGTAGCGTATACATAGTTATGTATAATGCCCATATATGAGGTTTGTTTATTTTGTTCATTATTATATAATTGTTCACATTGTTCATTCTGATAGTTTCCCCTTTAAGCCAGCATTTTGGACTTAACTTTCCTATAGCTAAACCCGTATTACTTTACAATTTGATACCTGCCTCCGGATCAATAATTCCGGGGCTTTAACAAATAAAAAAGAACACCTTAAACACCTTGTACTTATATTAAAATAGACAAATGGATAACACAGACATTTTGGCCGAAAAACTTGATTTTACATACAAAAAAGAAGAGGGGCCCAGCGATGTAAGAGGGTTGATCGCTTTGTGCCTTAATTATTGGTATGTATTTGCATTAAGTATTATTGCCTGCCTAATAGCCGGATTCGTTTATATTCAATACAGCCCGAATCAATGGAGTATATTGGGTAAGGTTATTGTTGAGGACGAGCAAGGTACCCCCGAAAAAGCGCTGACCAATGGACTTAATGCCGATCTGGCTTCCCTGTTTGATGTAAAAAGTAATGCCGATAATGAGGTTAAAATATTAAAATCAACAAGTTTAATAAACCGTACTGTTACCACGCTCAACTTGAATGTTCATATCCTGGACAACAATGGCTGGAAAAGCTATGAAATATATGATAATTCGCCAATTGCCGTATTTGTTGATTATAAAAAGAAGGATATCCGCTTAAGCAAGTTTAAAATTGCTATCCTTAGCAACACCACTTTCCGGATGAAGAACAGTAAAGAGGATCTGGACGTAACCGGTGAGTTTGGAAAGCCAATCCAGCTTAGTCAATACAACCTTACCATAAACAAAACGGATAAGTTTAAACCTTCCGGATATTACAAGTTAAATATCCAGTCAAAAAAACAAGCGGCAAAGGATCTGAATGATAATCTGGCTGCCGGGCTTGATGATAAACAGGCTACAGTGATAAACCTGCAGCTGAGTTATGAGAACCCGGATCATGGCGAGTTGATTTTACAAACGCTGATGCAGATGTATCTGCAAAGTAACTTATCAAACAAGATCCGTAAGGCCGATAGTACCATGAAATTCATCAATGCCCGCTTGTTGGTTGTGGGTGATGAGCTGGGTAAGGTTGAAAAAAACCTGGAGCAATATAAAGTTCAGAATAAGATTTCAGATATCAACGCGCAATCAAAAGCGCTTATTGAAGGAGCTAACCAGTACCAAAGCAAACTGAACGATAACTCCGTACAATTAGCAGTGGTAAATGACCTGTACAAATACGTAAATGATGCCAATAACCCTCAGGTTGTACCCAGCTCATTGATAACTAAGGACGTTGCCTTTGGTACGGCCATAAATGCCTATAATGAAATGCTTTTACGTAAGGAGCAGTTGAAGTTAAACCTTACCGATAACAGCACCATTATCCAAAACCTTAATCAGCAGATTGAACTGGCCCGCAGATCATTGATGGCCAGTATCAAAAACTATCGCAATAGTTTAGAGGTTTCACAACTGGCTTTCAGAAAGCAAAATTCAACTATTGAAAACAAAATATCCGATGCCCCGGTAAAAGAAAGGATATACCTTGATTATTCGCGGCAGCAAAGCTTAAAACAGGATCTTTATTTATTCCTGCTGCAGAAAAAAGAAGAAACGGCCATCTCGCAAAACGCTACCATGTCAAGCGTGCGTATATTGGATAATGCCGAGAGCAGCGAAAAACCATTCGCGCCGAAACAATCGTTGATATACCTTATCGCATTATTCGCGGGTATATTTTTACCGGCCACCGGCTTAAGCATAAAAGAGATGCTCAATATCCGTATCAACAGTAAGGCCGATATTGAAAAACATACCAGTGTGCCTTTACTGGGCGAGATAAGCCGGAATACCAACCGTAACAAACTTTTAATATATAATGATTTCCGTTCTATAGTTTCGGAAGAGATCAGGGCGGTGCGTACCAATCTGAAATATGTTACGGAGAAAGGGAAATCGAACGTGATTTTGTTTACTTCGAGCATGAGCGGTGAGGGTAAATCATTTATATCCCTTAACCTGGGTAATTCTATTGCTATGTCTGGCAAAAAAGTAGTATTGCTTGAGTTGGATTTGCGTAAACCCAGGTTGCTGAAAAATATTGGTGTGGAGAATGATCATGGTTTTACCAACTATGTAATTTCAAGCGAAGAGGAGAGTATCGATAATTTGATCAAGCCTTCTACTTTTAATGAAAACTTCTTTTTCATATCCTCAGGGCCGATCCCGCCTAACCCAACCGAACTGTTAATGCACGACAGGCTAAAAACTTTGATCGAGGAACTGCGTACCAGGTTTGATTATGTGATCATCGATAGCGCGCCGGTAGGCCTGGTTTCTGATGCCCTGATCATTGAAGAGTTTGTAGATATCACTTGCTATGTAGTGCGTCAAAATTATACCTATAAATCACAACTGGGTATCGTGAACGATTTGCACAAGTCAAAAAAGGCTAAACATCTTTACCTCATCGTAAATGATATTGAGCTTAAAAAGAATAGCATTACCGGTTACGGGCATGGTTATGGTAACTATGGTTACGGTTATGAAGGCATCGAAGAAAAAAGTAACGGATTAGCCTCCATCTTTAATAAAACAAAAGAACCTACCTCATAAAATAGTAGTCAATAATTTATGCTGCAGGCTATACAAACTCATGTTCAGCGCTTTTTTACAAAAGGACACGAGCGTTCTTTGAAAACCAAAAAAAACATCATCCAGTCGGTTTTACTGAAAGGGGGGAGTGTTGCTATTTCGTTATTGCTCATTCCGCTTACCATCAAGTATATCAACCCAACTCAATACGGTATCTGGCTCACCCTAAGCTCCATCATAACCTGGGCAGGTTTATTTGATATGGGGCTTGGAAACGGGCTGCGGAATAAGCTGGCGGCCATGATATCATTGGGCGATGTTTCGGCGGCAAAAAGTTATGTGAGCTCAACCTACGCACTGTTGCTCATCATATCAAGCATCATGTTTGTGGTTTTTTATTTTGTTAACCCTTACATCCAGTGGCAGCAAATATTAAACGCGCATAACACACCCGCAGGCTATCTGAGCATGATTGTATTGATCGTGTTCGCGTTTTTTTGTTTTCAGTTTGTAATCCAGCTGATCAATAATGTTTTAACAGCCAATCAGGCTCCTGCCAAAACCGCTTTTTTAAACCTGCTGGGGCAAATATTGTCGCTATTAGCGGTATTGTTTCTAATGAGGGTTAAACAGGGCGAATTGCTTGATGTGGTAGTTATTATAGCGGGTTTACCTTTAATAGTATTGGTTGCAGGCAGTATCTGGTACTACAACGGAAGCTATAAAGAGCTTGCGCCTGGTTTCGGATCTATCAATTTAAAACACGCTAAAGAGCTGTTGGGTGTAGGCGGAGGATTTTTCATTATCCAAATAAACGCCCTTGTACTTTACGAAACTGATAATATCGTGATCACCCAGCTATTTGGCCCCAAAGAGGTAACTACTTTTAATGTGGCTTATAAGCTGTTTTCGATTATCCTGATGTTCTTTGTTATTGTGATTACACCATTTTGGAGCGCTTTTACCGAAGCCTACACCAAAAACGACCTGGAATGGATCAAAAACGCGGTGGCCAAAATAAATAAGCTATGGGTGGCCCTTAGTGTTTGCGCTATTTGCCTGCTCATAGTGTCGTCCTGGTTATATCGGCTTTGGTTGGGTAAAACCATAACGGTACCGGTTATGCTGTCCATTGCCATGTGTTTGTATACTATAACCATTATATGGCAGGCCATACACGTACAGCTTTTAAACGGGATAGGTAAAATAAAACTACAGCTGTATGTAGGTATTATAGGTTCTATTGTAAATGTACCCTTATCCGTTTTTTTAGGTAAACAGATAGGAGTAGCGGGGGTAACATTATCAAATGTTATTTTATTTATCATTATGGGAGTGCTGTTTTCCATACAAACAAAAAGAATAATCAATAAAACGGCTACAGGCATTTTTAATGCCTGATACGCCCAGGGGTGGAATATAATTATCAGGTTGATCATGTATTATATCAGGAAATTTTACAGGTTGTTACGGGTGCTTTACTATCAAATAGCACGCGGCTACTCGTGGCTTATCAGCAGTTTTAAATTTTACTTAAACAACGTAAAATATCACCGCGATTTTGTTGGCTTCGGCATACCCATATTAGACATTAACCTGCAGGGGAGTTTTTCTATTGGTAAAAAATTTTGGTTCAATAGTGGTAAATATCATGCCATGGGCGGGCGGCAGCAGCAATGCTATTTTGTGGTGGCAAAAGGTGGCGAATTAACCATTGGTGATCATGTAGGTGTTACGTCGATAGCCATTATTTGTCATAATAAAATAAGCATTGGTAATCATGTAAAAATAGGCATCAATACGGTTATTTATGATACCGACTTCCACTCGCTTGATGCCCGGATGAGGAACAGTTACCCCGAAAGGTTGGATGGCGTAAAAACAAAACCGGTTACTATTCGTGATGGCGCTTTTATAGGCGGGCACAGCACTATTTTAAAAGGGGTAACCATTGGCAAAAATTCAATAGTAGGAGCAGGCTCTGTGGTGTTTGAGGACGTACCCGACGAGCAGGTTTGGGCAGGAAACCCAGCCCGCTATGTACGTGACAACTTTGTTTATGCAACAACGGCTTAAATAATTAAAAAAAATGATCAATCGTGTATTTCCACTTTTATTGCTGATACTCATTGTGGCATCGTTTTTTCACATGCAGGCCATTGTGATAGCTATTGCCCTGTTGATCATTTTTATGCCTTTGAAACATCGTTTAGCCGCTATAAAGGTTGCCCGTGTTTTTGCCATTTTATTGCTGCCTGTGCTATTTGCCTTGATAGTTGGTTATCAGAACGACAATTATCTTATCCTCAAAGATTTCTATTACTTCTGTATACCTGTGCTATTTATACTATCGGGTATTGTACTGGCCTGTCGCCTCGATATTGAGAAATTCCTGAAAACCCTGGTTTATGCGGGCCTGATCACATCAGTATTGGTAACAGCTATATCGGTATCCTACATGGGCGTCAGCGCTTTGTTTGATCCGTACTCGGCTCATTATGCTATGGGTATAGTAGGAGCACCCGGTCCGCCAATGGGCCTGGCCTGTTTATTATTTACCTGGAAGTTTAATATCCGGTTGTTTAAGCCCCATTGGTTTAAGCTGTTTATGGCAGTAAACGCGTTTGGTATTTATATGTGTGCCTCCCGTACTTACTTTATTATTATGGTATGTTTTGCCTTGCTCATGGTGGCTGATAAGGTTAAAAGGATATGGATAATTCCCACTGTATTTTTCCTGGTGGTGATCTTCGCGCTGATACCTACTGATATTTTCCAGGCAACCTCCTCCGAAACCTTTATGAGCAAATTGCTGGGCTCATTTAATGAGCTAAAAATGGGTGATTATAATACCGAGCAGGATATCAATATGAAATACCGCGGGTATGAATCGTTTATGGCATTGAAGAGTTATATGGAGGGTGATACCAAAGACTGGATATTTGGTGGTTTGGGTAAAACTGTCGACCTGAAAACTTTTGTGCGCTTGGGTGAGGATACTGATTTTCAGTTTATCCCGGTTTTGCATAACGGCTGGTTGTACCTGCTGGTAAAAATGGGTATAGCTGGTGTGCTCACCTACATTGTGATATTTTTTGGATTGATTATCAAAAACTGGCGGAAGTATGCTGATAGTACGGCTAAACCTGCTATCAGGTTGTTTGCTGCTTTAAGTATTGGTTGCATATTTAGCCTGCTGCTTACCAATTATATTGTTACCGCTTTGTTTAATGCCGAGATGTGTATTGTGATGATAACCCTGGGCTATAGTTATCTCAATTTTAACGCGCTGGTTTTTAAACAAGAGCAACGTGAAAAAGAAAAAGTGCAGGCCTATCAATTTGAAGCGGCCTAATGGATATGAAAATGGAAACACATTTAAATACCCCTAAAGTTACCATTATTACGGTTGTATATAATGCGGTTGCTACTATTGAAGACACCATTCTGAGTGTTATCAATCAAACCTACAGCAATATCGAATATATTATTGTTGATGGGGGCTCAACCGATGGTACTTTAAAGGTGATCAATATGTATCTGGAGCGGATAACCCGCTTTATCAGTGAGCCCGATAAAGGCATAGCCGATGGCTTTAACAAAGGTATTGCTATGGCTACCGGCGACTGGATAGGGATGATCAATGCTGATGACTGGTATGCTTTAGATGCGGTAGAGATAATGATGAACAATGGTTCAGCCATAGATGATGTGCGCTGCGGCAACATTATGCTGATAGGGAAAAACGGGTTTGAGCGTGAAAAAAAGAGTAAAGTTGGTTGGTTAAACTTTGGCATGTACATTATGCATCCCACTTGCTTTATCCGCAAAGAGGTTTACCAAAAAACGGGCAAATACGATATCAGCCTGAAAATAGCGATGGATTTTGATATGTTCCTGCGGATAAAATATAACGGTTTTGAAATCGCTTATATCGACAAAACCATAGCTTTTATGCGTATGGATGGCGTAAGTAATGATACCGTGAAAATGCATCATGAAGAGCTTGCCGTAATGCGCAGGCACTTAAAGGGTCTCAATTATTTTAACTCCTGGCTGTTTAATTATTTGAATCGCTTGCGCTGGAAATATTTTTATAAAGATCCGCTTAGAACGCAGTTAAATTGAGATAAGCTAAAAACCTAATACCCCTGTCATGAAAAAAAAGATACTCATATCGGCTTATGCAATATCCCCTTTTAGGGGGTCTGAGTATGGTGCTGCCTGGAATACGGTAACTCACCTGGCCAGTCAGCATGAGGTATGGGTACTTTATGGCATGTCTGATAATTTCATGGGCGATACCCAAACCATGAGAAAATATGTACAGGATAATCCTTTAGCCCCTGTTCATTTTATTGAAGTACAGCCCGGGCGGTTGGCAAAAGCGATCACGTTATTAGATAAAGCGGGCCTGGGTTGGTTTTTCTATTTTGCCTATTATTTATGGCAAAAAAAGGCGTTGAGAGTTGCCCGTGAAGTTTTAAGAACCGTTGATATTGATGTAGTGCACCAGTTAGGGCCTATCGGTTACCGGGAGCCGGGCTTTTTGTGGAAATTGAATAAACCTACCGTTTGGGGCCCAATAGGTGGTATGAATATCATCAACCCGGAGTTATTGAAAGGGAAGCCTTTTTCAACTAAGCTGAAATTCAGAGTGAAAAATGCTATCAACCATATCCAGCTAAATTATTCAAAACGTATCAGGGAAGCGTTTTTGCAGGCCGATGTGCTGGTGGCGGCTACATCTGCAGGGCAGCAAACCATTCGCGAAAAGTTCGGTGTGGATAGTTATTATCTGTCTGAACAAGGCATTGTTAGTCAAGCTTTTTTGGACGAATCAAAATTTGATCACATCAACCAACAAGTTCAGCTGGTATGGTCGGGTTCACTTATTGAGCGTAAAAACTTCAGTATGTGCCTTGATGTGCTGGCAAAGGTTAAACAAAATAACTGGAAGCTGCATGTATTGGGTAATGGTCCGCTGAAAGAAAAATTACAGCAAAAAGCTGCTGAGTTAAACCTAACCGATCACCTGGTATGGCATGGGCATATACCCCGACCAGATGCTATCCGTGTAATGTCAGGCGCGCATCTGCACATCATCACCAGTATAGCTGAGGATAATCCGGCGGTGATATTTGAAGCCTTAACTTATGGTGTACCTACTTTAACCATAGATCATTGTGGTATGGGTAATGTGATCAGTAACCAATGCGGCATCAAAATAAAACTAGGCACCTATGCCAGCATTGTATATGATATGAGCGCTGTGCTGCAAGATGTACTCACCAATCCACATAAATTGGTTGATCTGGCCCAAACTACCATAGTCTGTGCTGCTGATCATGGCTGGGATAAGCGACTTGTTCAGTTAAACAATGTGTATGACGAGGCTATCCAATTGCGCGAAAGACGTTATAATTCATCACCCAAATTAACCACATTAACTGCCTGATATGCTTGCCGACGGTCAACATAAAACAATCAAATTAGGTATTGATGCCAAGTGGTTTTTCAAAGGACCGCCGAGTGGCAACATGGTAGTAAAAAACCTGGTAAACGAGATGGTGAATAATCCCAACGATCAGTTTCAGCTTTACCTGCTCATCACCCGCGATTGTAAGAAACAAGCACTAGCGTACTTTCCATCATCGGTAAAACTTATCTTTTTACCGGTTATTCCCAATATGTTATCCAATATGCTGTTGGTGCCCCTAATAGCCCGGATATATGGTTTGCAGGCGGTGCTTTTTCAAAACTTTAGCAGTTTGTGGCCCAATAAATTGCGCAAGATAGTTTATATACATGATGTCTTGTTTTTGGATTATCCACAATATTACACAGCATCTGAACTGGCATATTTTACTAAAATGAAGCGTTTGGCAACTAAGGCGGATATGATCATTACTATATCCCATTCAGAGAAAGATCGATTGATCAAAAATAATGTGGCTAGTGAAGATAGAATAGCGGTAGTTTATCATGGGATCAATAACGCGTTCAAGACCTTGGCAAATTATACCGACGATAATGTAAGCGGTTTTATGCAAAGGTATAACCTGCCTGCCAGGTATCTGCTGTACGTAGGGCGTGTTAATATCCGCAAAAATATATTTCATTTGGTTAGCTCATTAAACCAGTTGGATGACAAAGCCATTAAATTGGTTGTTGCTGGTGAGTTAGGCAGTGACATTAATTTACTGAAAGATCATATCCGGGCCGAAGGTGTTTCGCACCGGGTGATATTTACCGGGCATGTACCCGAGGAAGATCTGTACCTGATTTATGCCAATGCTACAGTTTTTTGCTTCCCGTCATACGCTGAAGGTTTTGGCTTGCCACCATTGGAGGCCATGCAGTGCGGAGTGCCGGTTGTCGTATCGCAGCGCACAGCAATGCCCGAGGTTTGCGGCGACGCGGCGATGTATATTAATCCTGACCATCCTGAAGATATTGCCGAAAAGATCAATTTTTTACTGAATGATACCGTATTGTATCAGAAAAAGGTGTCGGAAGGGATTGATCATGCCCGGAAATTTTCATGGCAGGTATCGGCAAATGGAATATTAAAATTAATAGGCGATGCATACATTAATTGAAAAGGTAATACGCAGGCTTAAAAATAACCCCGACTATAAATTTGAGAACGATTATAGTTTGCGGGAGTTGTCGGTTATTTTGTGGGGCAGGTGCCGGCAATTATCCCGTGGTGTATGGAAACGGATGTTTTTTAAAAGGTCAGAAGGTTTGGTGTTTATAGGCTCGCACGTCAATATCAAGCATTCTTACCTGTTTTCGGCGGGTAAAAACCTTATTATTGAAGATCATGTTTACATCAATGCTTTATCATCTGATGGTATCCGGATTAAAAATAATGTTTCCATTGCCCGTAATTGCACCCTGATCTGTACAGGTGTTATCGCGCAAAAAGGTAAAGGGATCATTGTGGGTAATTGCAGTGGTATTAACGCGGGTACTTATCTGGGGGGGCAGGGTGGTATTGAAATTGGCGATAATGTGATCATTGGCCCAGGGGTTAAAATATTCTCAGAGAACCACAACTTTGCCGACTTTAACATCAATATTAAAGATCAGGGCGTAACCCGTAACGGCGTATTTATTCATGATAACTGCTGGATAGGTGCCGGGGTAACCATATTGGCTGGCGTAACTATAGGCGAGGGGTGTGTAATTGCCGCCGGCAGCATTGTTACTAAAACTGTTGCACCGCATTCGGTAGTAGCCGGAGTACCCGCTAAAATTTTAAAGAAACGGGGCGAATTGCTTAGTCAGGAAGTACCGGTATAAGATCAATAAATTCTAAATCAAAATTATGCCCGCAAATAATATGGCAAAACTCAAAGGTTCGGTACTTTACATGATATGTAGTATCATAGGCTGGCTGCCATTTCATACTTTACGTATTTTTTTACTGCGGATGTTAAAAGCAAAAATAAACTGGCGTGTGGGGTTGTACAGGGGATTTGAAGTAAGGAGTCCGTGGAAATTAAGTATTGGCCACGGTACCATTGTTGGGCACAACGCCCTGCTGGATGCACGCATGGGATTAAGTATTGGTAATAATGTGAACATCAGTAACGAGGTCATGATCTGGACTTTGCATCATGATTATAACAGTCCCGATTTTGCGCAGACAGGCCAGCCGGTAATTATTGAAGATTACGTTTGGTTATGCTCCCGTACCGTTATTTTGCCAGGCGTAACCATTGGGAAAGGAGCGGTTGTTGCTGCCGGCGCGGTAGTTACCCGCAATGTGCAGCCCTACACCGTAGTTGGTGGAGTACCCGCCAAACCTATAGCCAAGCGCAATGAAAACCTTAATTATGATTTGAGCGATGCGGTTTTACCCATTATTTAATACCACCATTTAATTCCTGTTTTTAATACCCGCATAGGATTACCTCCAAAAATAGAGTTTTCACCATCCAGCTTTTTAGTTACCATGGAGTTGGCAGCTACCACACTACCAGATGGTATAATGGCCCCTTTGAGTATGGTGCATTTGCAGCCTACCCAAACATTATCGCCAATGATGATCTCTTTCGGATGGTTAAAAACTTCGCCGGTAGTTTGGTCGGCTATATGATGAAAATCGGTATCCATTACTAATGATTCCCATGATATGCCGCTGTGATCACCAATTACTATCTTTTTAGCAGCAACAATGGCGCATTCGGTGCTCATATTGAAATCATCGCCAAAAATAAGTTCGGCGTTTTTAAAAACGTTGATCTTGCAGCCGTGCATAATAAATGCCCTGCCGTTAAACACAACATCCCCATCCACTTCCCACACAGCCCTTGATCTTTTAAAATCGGTAATTCCAATAGCACCATAACCAATTTGTATTAAGGCTGTTCTGATAGGCGCATTGATAATTACCCTGCCTTTTGTTTTGTGCAGAAACACATTACTTGATATTAGAACCGGGAACTTAATAGCTGTTTTAAAAGGGAAATATCTGAAATTAAAAATGATGCTCTTTAAATTGATCCTGCTCAGGAATTTGAAAACTTTGATCATTGTTAAATTATTATTTTGGGGACGTAATACATATAAGTATAATAATTTTCAATGGAAAAATACAATGTTTTTCCATAATCACCTTTACTTTCTTGTTTATTTTGTTCACTCATGATTTTTACGGTCTGTTTGTTCACATAGTCTTTAAACGAAGCTTTTACCTGTGTTTCTACGTATAATTATACATGGTTCGATCAGAGGATATAACTGATGACCAGAGCCCTAAAATATTGATCAATTATTGATTAAAATATTAAATATATATTATTATGCGTATAGCTATCATTGGAACCAGGGGTATTCCGAACCATTACGGAGGTTTTGAACAGTGCGCTGAGTACCTGGCCGCAGGCTTAGTCAAAAAAGGTTATGAGGTAGTTGTTTATAACTCTCATAACCACCCATACCAGGAAAAAACCTGGAACTCTGTTGAGATATGCCATTGCTATGACCCGGAGTTCAAACTGGGAACGGCAGGACAATTCTTATACGACTATAATTGCATAAAAGATTTAAAGAAAAAGAAATTCGATATCATTCTTCAACTGGGGTATACCAGCAGTTCTGTTTGGGGTTGGCTTTTACCCAGGAATACCATAGTAACTACCAATATGGACGGATTGGAATGGAAAAGATCTAAATATTCCAAACCTGTTCAGTCATTTTTGAAATTTGCCGAAAAGCTGGCTGTACGCTATAGTGATCATTTAATAGCCGACTCGGTAGAGATACAAAGGTATCTGGAGCACAAGTACAACAAGAAATCAACCTATATAGCTTACGGCGCCGATATTTTTGACCAGCCCGATCCGGCGTTGCTTAGTGAATTTAAGCTGGAGCCATATCAGTATGATATGCTGATTGCCCGCATGGAGCCGGAAAATAATATCGAAACTATTTTAGATGGTGTGGTTAAAGCAGATACTAACCGCGAGTTTTTAGTAGTAGGTAGTACAGATAACGATTTTGGTACTTATTTAAGTGCAAAATTTGCTTATTATCCTAATATTAAGTTTTGTGGTGGCATATATAATATGAATAAACTCAATAATTTGAGATATTACTCCAATTTATACTTTCATGGCCATACCGTAGGTGGTACCAATCCTTCATTGTTGGAAGCCATGGCATCCAACAGCCTTATTTGCTCAAATGATAATAAATTTAACAGGGCTATCCTGGAAAACGACGCTTTGTATTTTAGTGATGCTGATGATGTTGTTTTTCACCTGCTTACGGGTAATAAAAACGAGAGCCGATATACCCAACTAATGGAGAATAACAAACAAAAAATAATGGAGCTTTACACTTGCGACAGGATCATAGATCAATATGCCGAACATTTTGAATCTATTCTGGCCGAACGCGGAAAAGCTTATCAACCCAAAACAGTTAATCCTGAAGTATCATTCCTTTTAGAAAATTTATAGATCAATGCGAATTAATAGATTAATAAGTTATTTACCGTTACTTTTTACGGTAAGCGCCCTTGCTATGCTTTTAGGTTCATGTTCATATAAGCAAAACCAGGCCTATTTTGAACAAAACTCCAAGTCTCAGGCCGCTCCGGTGAAAATGGACGATTATAAGATATCGGACTATAAGATTAAGGCCGGTGATATTTTACGGATAAGGAATTTGCAAAGCATTAAGTTGATCACGGATGAGGCCAGCACAACCAATACTACCGATCAGGCATCAGCAGGTGGCGGTTCACAGGCATTGGATTACCAGGTTGAAAGTGACGGCACTATTGCTTTACCCGTAATTGGAAGGGTAGAGGTAGTTGGTTTATCGAGATTGGAAACTTCAAAAAAACTGGATGACCTGTACAAGAAAAATGTACTTAAAAACCCCATTATGGAGGTGAAAGTGATCAATTTAAAGGCTACATTGGTAGGAGAGGTAAAAAGACCGGGTAATTATCCATTACTTAAAGACGAAACCACGCTCATGGAAATATTGGGCGAAGCCGGTGGACTGACCGAAAAAGGCAATGAAAAAAAGGTAAGAATAGTGAGGGGCGGAGGACTGCAAGCCAAGCAGATTATTGACGTTGATCTGGATGATGTAGCATCTTTAACAAATCCCGAAACGATTATTCAGAACCAGGATATCATTTATGTGGAACAAAACAGACGCGCAATACGTAATGATAAGTTACAAAACATTACAACCATTGCCCAACCGGCTTTGCTGTTGTTGAATACGGCTCTGATCATCCTTACATTAAGGAAATAGTTTAGCCCTACATCTTAAACCTGATTACTGTTTGCAGTACTTACAAAACATGATCCCCGGGTATATACCCGGGGATCTGTTGTTTTAAAATCTACTTAAATTAATTTTAAGCTTTAAGCGCAACTTTTTTCTTTCTCGTTTCCAGGTTAGGTAAAAATGCCGTAAGTATACCGATTAGTGGCAGATAAGCGCATACATGGAAAACATAGCTTATGCTAGTACTATCGGCCAGTTTACCCAATATGGCTGACCCCAACCCTCCCATACCAAATGCGAAGCCAAAAAATAAACCGGCTATCATCCCCACTTTACCTGGCATCAGTTCCTGGGCATAAACCAAAATGGCCGAGAATGCTGATGATATGATCACACCGATAATTACGGATAGGATGCTTGTCCAGAATAAATTGGCGTAAGGTAGCATCAGGGTAAACGGTGCTACTCCCAGTATCGAGATCCAGATGATGTATTTACGGCCGAAACGATCACCCAGTGGGCCACCTAAAAGGGTACCTGCTGCCACCGCTGCCAGGAATATAAACAAATAAAGCTGAGAGCTTTGCACGCCCAGATGGAATTTATCGATCAGGAAGAATGTATAATAGCTGGTGATGCTGGCCAGATAAAAGTATTTGGAAAAAATAAGTACAATAAGAATAGCCAGCGAAAAGCCAATACGCCTGGATGATAGCTTATGGTGTGCCACAGCTGTATGAGCTGATTTAGTTTTGGGTAAGGCAAATGCTTTATACCAGTTACCAATGTAAATTAAAATGATAATGGCTAATAAAGCGACCAGCGAAAACCACATTACGCTGCTTTGGCCAAACGGTACCACAATTAAGGCTGCCAGTAATGGCCCAAGCGCGCTGCCTGCATTACCGCCTAATTGAAAAATAGATTGTGCCAGCCCGCGTTTACCACCCGATGCCATGTGTGCAACCCTTGATGATTCCGGGTGAAATATGGAGGAGCCAACACCTATTAGTGCCACTGCCAGCAGTATAGAATAAAAACCCGGTGCAAATGCAAGGCATGCCAAACCGGTTAAAGTGAACGCCATACCCACAGGTAGCGAATAAGGTTTGGGTCTTTTATCGGTATACATCCCCACAAAAGGCTGGAGTAGCGAGGCCGATAGCTGGTAAGTTAGCGTCACCAGACCAATGTCACTAAAACTCAGATGATAGCTGGTTTTGATGAGTGGGTAAATAGATGGAATAACCGACTGCAGCATATCGTTGAGCAAATGCGACAGGCTTATGGTAAAAAGAATGGAGTAAACCGTTTTTTCGGCTATGGTTTTGGTTTGGTCCAAAGGTTCTGCTAAAGATTCATTCATCATATCATCTGATGTTATATAGTAAAAAAATTATCTCATGATTATTTGGGTGATACAATTCCACGCTTTTTTCTCATCGCGGTTTTTGATGCTTTCATAAAGTTCTTCGTGAAGCGTATCCTGGAATATGGTAGTATCGGGATATAGTTTCAAAAACCAGCCTTTGAGCTGGATGCAAAATGATTGGTACAGATCGGCCAGGATGGGGTTACGCGCCGCTTCCGCAATACTCATGTGGAACTCGATATCGGCATTGATACATTCCTCCATGGTTCCGCCGTAAGCCATAGCCGTACGTTTATCCAATTTTGCCTTGATGTTTTCCAAGTCTTTTTCGGTGCGGTTGGCGGCGGCTTTTTCGGCTATCTTCATTTCAAGCAACTGCCTCACCTCGTCAAGGTCATGTGCATCGGCACGTTTTAAACGCTGATGAAAGGGCTCGTTGATGCCGGCCGGAGCTTCTATAAAAGTACCCACGCCCTGCTGTACCCGCAGTAAACCTGAATTGGCCAGAATACGGATAGCCTCGCGTACGGATGACCGCCCGACGCCAAACTGCTTCATCAGTTCGGGTTCGATAGGCAGCTGTTCACCTGTTTTGTACTTTCCTTCGGCAATAGCTTTTCGCAATTGATCAGCAACTTCCTCGGCAAGTGATCTTTTATGTATAACGGTCATCATCATATCATCTGATGATAAAGGTAGAGTATATATTTAAAATAAGGAAATTTTGTTAAAAAAAAGAGTGAGCTGCGTCAGAATAAATGGATTAGAGATAGGTATAAATCACCTTATTTGGGTATAGTTTAGCTTTAAGTTTATGCGGCTTTTATACTAACTTTACGGCCGGCATTTTTACCCTATTGATAATTTAACGTTTTACCCGATATTTAAACACTTAAAACACTATATCAACCCACACCAACAAAAATGAAAAAAGTAATACTTGTAACCGGAGCATCATCTGGTTTAGGCTTAGCTACGGCCAACGCACTATCAGCTCAGGGACATACAGTATATGGCACCAGCCGCGATATAAACCGTATTAAAGATGTACCGTTTACTCCGCTGCAGCTTGATGTTACCGATGATGCATCTGTTAGCGCAGGGATTGAAAAAATTATCAAAGCCGAAGGGCGTATTGATGTGGTAGTGAATAACGCTGGTAATGGAATAGCTGCACCCCTATATACCGTGCGGGTTGAAGATGCCAAAAAGCAATTTGAGGTAAACTTTTTTGGGGTGGTGCGGGTAAACAGCGCTGTGCTGCCCGGTATGATCGAAAAGAAACAAGGTTTGGTTATCAACATCAGCTCATTGGCTGGCTTGTTTGGATTGCCTTACCAGGGACTGTACGCTGCTTCAAAATTTGCTATTGAAGGATACTCGCAAAGCTTGCGTATGGAACTGCAAAATACAGGCGTTAAAGTTGCAGTAGTAAATCCAGGCGATTTTAAAACCGATTTTACCGGCAGTCGTGAAAAGGTGCCTTTTACATTAGCTAACGAGCAACTGAAAAAAGAGTTTGAAGCAGCGGTAGCCAGTATGGAAAAAGACGAAAGCATTGGCGGCGAAGCCAGCAAAGTGGCTGACCAGGTTTGTAAAATTGTAGCCAAATCAAAACCGGCGCATAACTACCTGGTAGGGGCATTGGGGCAAACCATTGTACCTACGCTTAAAGCCATATTGCCGGGCTCGTTATTTGTAAAATTGATGAATGATCATTACGGAATAAAGTAAAGTTGATTGGTTGATTGAGTTGATTAAGTGAATGGTTAGTTACCGGCATCCAATTAACTCAATCAACCAATCACATAATCAACCAATCAACTTCATTGTGGAAGCAGTAAAAAACAATAAAAAAACCATCTGGGCCTGGGCCATGTTTGATTGGGCCAACCAGGCTTATAACATGGTGATCCTGTCAACTATATTCCCGGCATATTACGTGGCTATTACGCAGGATAACAATCCGGGTGGCATGGTTACCTTTTTTGGCCATAGGTATATTAATACGGTGCTATCAACTTATGTGCTGGGTTTGTCATATCTCATTATCGTATTCCTGTTGCCGATACTTACCTCCATTGCCGATTATAAGGGGCATAAAAAGCTATACATGCAGTTGTTTACCTGGATGGGGAGCCTGGCCTGTGCGGGTATGTTCTTTTTTACCATGCATACTTTTACGTTTAGCATGATTTGTTATGGTTTGGCATCTATAGGTTATTGTGGTGGATTTGTGTTTTATAATTCGTACCTGCCGCAAATAGCCACGCTCGATCAGCAGGACGCCGTGAGTGCAAAAGGTTTTATTTATGGCTTCGCCGGTAGCATTGTAGTACAGGTGCTTTGCTTCGTGTTTGTATTATCGCCCAAAACGTTTGGCATTACCGATGATGTGGCGGCACGTTTGTCGTTCCTGATTGTAGGTATCTGGTGGATAGGTTTTTCGTTCATTGCCTTTTATATGCTGCCTAAAGGACAGCCGAATTCAGGTTCGCATGAATATAATGTATTAACCGGCGGCTTTAAAGAGCTGGGCAAAGTTTGGCGAAAAGTAAAACAGCTGCCTTTATTAAAACGGTTTCTGCCTGCCTTTTTCTTTTATTCGGTAGGAGTGCAAACCATTTTACTGGTGGCCGCCAATTTCGGGGCCAAAGAACTCAAGATGCCTGAAGAAGACCTGATCGTTATTATTTTGTTGATACAAATAGTAGCGATCATCGGCGCTGCTATAACCGCGAAATTATCTGCTAAATACGGCAACACCAAGGTGCTGGCAGGCATAGTAGGTATCTGGTGCCTGATATGTGGTAGTGTTTATTTTGTGGCCAACGCGCACCAGTTTTATGCTGCCGCGGTAGTGGTGGGACTGGTTATGGGGGGCGTACAATCATTATCACGATCAACTTTTTCTAAATATATTCCAGCAAACATCCCTGATACGGCGTCTTATTTTAGCTTTTATGATGTTACCGAAAAGCTGTCTATCGTAGTAGGCCTGTTCGCATTCGGTTTTGTAGAATCTGTGACCCATGAAATGCGCGACTCGGCACTGATGCTCGACGGCTTTTTTGCCATGGGGTTGATCCTGCTGGTATCGCTGATCGTACTGGAGGGGAGGGTAAGATCGACGGAGTCTGTAGCGGTGTAGATGTTCTGAATCAGAATTTCCAGAATTAAATTTCCTTTAATTCTGTTAATTAAAAAATTCTGTAAATTCTGATTCAGACAAAATTACACATTCAAAAGACACATCATCGCCCAAAACTAAGTACATTTGCGGCTTGTTAATTGACTACCATGGCTAAAGTTTCTATCAACCTGGCAACGGGTTCCATACAAAAAGAAGATATTATTGTGGGTATCGATCTGGGTACCACCAATTCCTTAGTGGCGTTCATCAACCCCGATAAAAATCCGTTGGTTATCAATGATACTGGTAAAGGTGTGTTGGTGCCATCTGTAGTGCATTTTGGGCCAAGCGGCGATGTTTTGGTGGGTAATGAAGCCAAAGAGTTTCTGATCACCGATCCGCAGAATACCGTTTTCTCGGTAAAACGCCTGCTCGGCCGCAGTTATCATGATATTGAAAATTATAAGGATTTTTTCTCGTACAAGGTTATCGATGACGATACCGAAAGCCTGGTAAAAATTAAGGTTGGCGATAAATTTTATACACCGATAGAATTATCGGCCCTGATATTAAAAGAATTAAAAGCCCGCGCCGAACATGCGCTAAAGACACCGGTAAACCGTGCGGTGATCACCGTGCCGGCCTATTTTAACGATTCGCAGCGCCAGGCTACCCGTGATGCCGGTAAACTGGCCGGATTGGATGTATTGCGCATCGTGAACGAGCCAACAGCCGCGAGTCTGGCCTATGGTATCGGCTTAAATCCGGAGGAAACCAAAACCATTGCTGTATATGATTTAGGTGGTGGTACTTTTGATGTATCCATACTGCAAATACAGAATGGCATTTTTGAAGTGCTGGCTACCAATGGCGATACTTTTTTAGGAGGTGACGATTTTGACCGCCTGATTGTTGATTACTGGATAGAAAAGAACCAGCTGAACAAAGCCGATGTTGTTGCCAATAACGAGCTGGCGCAGCAGTTACGTTTAAAAGCCGAGGAAGCTAAAAAATCCTTTGCGCACCAAAGCCTGTTTAATGATAAAATAGGGGAGATTTGGTGCACGCTTGATCGTACTATGTTTGAGGAACTGATTGCGCCTAAAGTGCAGCAAACTATTACCGCCTGCCAGAATGCATTGAAAGATGCTAAACTAACCATCAAAGAGATAGATGAAGTGGTGATGGTTGGTGGATCTACCCGTACCGCGCTGGTTAAAAAAATGGTGGCCGAATTTTTTGGCCGCGAGGTGCATGCCGAATTGAATCCGGACGAAGTAGTAGCGCTTGGCGCCGCTATACAGGCCGATATTTTGGCCGGTAACCGTAAAGATATTTTATTGCTGGATGTTACCCCGCTGTCTTTAGGTATCGAAACCATGGGCGGCCTGATGGATGTGATCATCCCCCGTAACTCTAAAGTACCAACTAAAGGTGGTCGTCAATATACTACATCCATCGACGGGCAGGTGAATATGAAGATAGCCGTTTACCAGGGAGAGCGAGACCTGATCAAAGAGAACCGGAAACTGGCTGAGTTTAATCTCAAAGGTATCCCATCTATGCCAGCAGGCTTCCCGAAGGTAGATATCAACTTTTTACTGAATGCCGATGGCATACTCACCATACAGGCTATTGAACTGCGTTCGGGCGTAAAACAGGAGATCGAAGTAAAACCTACTTACGGCATTACCGATGAGCAGGTGGAGCAAATGTTGATGGACAGTATAACCCACGCTAAAGACGATGTGAGCCAGCGTATGTTGATAGAAGCCCGTACCGAGGGCGAGCAGATGCTATACACTGTGGAACGCTTTTTGCAAAAGAACGGCGATTACGTTACGGTTACAGAATCTGCCGAAACACACAAACACCTGGTGGCCCTGAGAGAATCGCTGACGTCTGGTGATAAGGACCTGATCCTGAAACGTATTGACGAGATCAATGAATTTACCCGGCCATTTGCCGAGCGCCTGATGGATCAGGCCATCAGCACCGCCATGAAGGGTAAGAGTATTGAATAATAGACATTTTATTAGAAGCAGGAATCAAGAAAGAAGCACGAAAAGTTGTTGCTTAATATCATGTCAGCATGTTTTCATGGGTTTCTTAATTCTTGGCTCTACATATACATCATAAATAAATTATATCAGTTTGAAGATAATTACCAGGGTATTCGTATTGTTAGCCATCGCGGCTGTTTGTTTAGCAGGCTCATTTGATAAAGCTCACGCGATAAATTCGTTGCGTTTATATAAAGACACCACGTTAAAAAGCGCCACCACGCTGGATACCCTGCAATATGATTCGCTGATGAAGCGGCTGGCCAACGGCGACCAAACCGGCAGATGGCCTGTGAAAAAAGCACCATATCCATTGCCTGGTGCTATTTTGCCTTTCAGCCGCATTGTGGCATACTATGGTAACATGTACTCCAAAAATATGGGTGTATTGGGCGAATACGCGCCAAAAGACATGCTGGCCAAGCTTAAAGGCGAGGTGAAAGTATGGGAAAAAGCCGATACCCTTACACCAGTGGTACCTGCGCTGCACTACATTTGTGTTACTGCTCAGGCCGATGCCGGCAGAAATGGTTTGCATAATTTACGGATGCCTTTCAGAGAGATTGATAAAGTGCTGGATATGGCCAAACAGATCAACGCTATCGTGTTCCTGGATATTCAGGTAGGCTTCAGTACGGTACAAACCGAATTGCCTTTGTTGGAGAAATATATGAAAATGCCAAACGTTCACCTGGGCATCGATCCGGAATTTTCCATGAAAGAGGGGAGTGTACCGGGCAAACGCATAGGTACTTTTGATGCTGATGATATTAACTATGTAACAGGCTATTTAAGTGGATTGGTGAAAAAGAACAATCTGCCACCCAAAATATTTGTGATACACCGCTTTACCAAACGCATGGTAACCAATTATAAGGATATAAAACTACGCAACGAAGTGCAGGTAGTTATGGACATGGATGGTTGGGGCGGACCTGATCTCAAGAAAGGTACCTACAAATATTTCATTTCACAGGAGCCCGTGCAGTTTACAGGTTTTAAGTTATTCTATAAAAACGATATCAAGAACGCACCTCACCGCATGCTTACCCCCAAAGAGGTTTTGAGTTTGAAGCCTGCGCCTATTTATATACAATACCAGTAGGGAATTATACCGAAAATGTCATCTCGAACGATAGTGAGAGATCTTTTGCGCGCGATGAAGTCGCTTGTAAAGATCTCTCCTCGTACCCCGTTCGGGATGACATTTTGTATGTCCTGATTCTTGACTCTTACTTCTTGTTTCTTCTCTTCTAAAACAGCATTTCCTGTGGTGGCGTTACGCCTTTTAAGCGCAGGTAAACAGTGGCTTGCCCGCGGTGATGGGTCTGATGTTCAAAGCCCTTATTTAGAACAATAAATTTGGAAAATTCCTTTCCACTCACCTTCATCGTTTCCTGTAGTTGTGCCGGTGTCATACCCTGTATAGTACTGATCGCGAAATCATAACTATCCATTACTGCTTTAATAGTTGCCGCTTTGGTGGGGCCAACTGTTTTTTCGAGGGATGTTTTTCCGAGTGGATTGGTTTTGCCGCTTACCCAGCAAGTGAAAAAATAGTTGTCATCAGCCAGGTGCAGCATTTGCCCGGCAAACGACCGCATTTCGGGGGTTGGTTTTAAGCCGTAACCATCATCGGGCATCGCATCCAGATAGGCTTTAGTGTAGTTTTTGGCGCGCTGCCATTCGGCAACTATTTGGTCGTTTGTAGCCTGCGCGTATACCGTTGTGCAGGCGAAAACCATTACCATAAAGGTAAACAGAAAGGTTAGCTTTTTCATCATTGAATAGTTTTAAGATTGGTTTATAATTGGTTTTACTAAGTTATTAAATTCCATTGTTATGTAGAATGTAGGGGGTATCTATTTTGTAATAGATACTGCTTGTCGGAGACCTGTGGGCAGAGTCCTCCTATACACTATGGTTCGACGATGATTATCCATAACACTCGTTGTTAAACCATACGAGATCAACCCGTGGCAGCAATAACAGTTATTATTTAGCGGTTGATATCAGATTTCAGCTTAACAAGCTCACCAAGTAACTTTGTACGTTCAACCAAATGCGCTTTGCCAAACTTTTCAGCAATTTTTACGATCGCGAAATTCAATGTTTCTATTTCTGTTGGTCGTTTGCGGTTAATATCCTGCAGGGTAGATATCAGCTGACCGTCCGAAGCTTTGCTAATAGCCAGTAAGTTGGTCATCACTTCATTGGGTTCCAGCAGTACACCGGTCTCTCGGGCTATCTGTACACATTCCATAACTACCTCACGGGCTATCGCCTGCGCCTGCTCATTCCGGTGATATATGCCATTATCAATATTTAACAATGGGCATACCGAATTGTAAACACTGTTGATGATTGCTTTTTTCCAGATCAGCTGTTGAATATTTTCTTCGGCACGAAACAAGAACTGTGGGGTGCTTAGTTCAGCAACAATATCATGAAGAGGAGTAGTATCGCCACTGATGCCACCGATAGGACACTCGAATGCAGGTTTAAAGCTCACCCGGCCATCCGTACCCACCTGACTGGTTACAAAAAGCACACACCGATAAACCCCGGGAAACTCGTGATCGGTAAATACCTGCTCCACGCCCAATCCGTTTTGCAGGATAACCAAAGGTGATGTGTTGATTTTAGATTTCAGTGCCGGGGCCAGATCGCCATTACCAAAAGATTTATTGGTTAAAACCACGATGCCATCCAGTTTATCATAATGGCTTAAAGTGGTTATTTCGATATCCGCTTCCAATGTACTTTGATCGGCAAGCACTACAGCTATTTTTTCAATAACGCTGCTGCCATCATCCACGCTTCCGCGGAGTATCACCACGTTTTTGCCTTGCAGTTTCAGAAAAACAGCTAAAGCTTTTCCGATAGCTCCGTTACCAACAATAAATATCGACTGATTCATAAGATAGAAATTTTCGCCAAAGTTAATCGGCTGACTTTATCTTTTGTCATAGATGGGTAAAAGAGGCCGATCGGAGTTGTATGCAACAAAATTTGCTTATATACGATTAAAAATGCAGCTTTAGGCCTTCTAAACTTTATCACATGAAACCACTGTATACTCGTTTTGCCCTTGTCATACTAATCCTGTTCGCCCAGAAGGCATCCGCACAAAATATGAATGCGAGAATGAATGCCGTTAATAATATGTGGAACAAGCAGTTTACTCAATCACAAATGCAAAACAGGATGAACATGGGTTTTTTGAGCGAGAAGGGAGGGGGTAGAAGTTACAATTTTGATTATGTTTATGTGATAACAATGGCTGATAGCTCAAAAAGGCAGGTATATTCTAAAATATATTTAGATACTACAAAGCATAAAACCTATGTTTTATTTTTAGACAGGAACCTCCCCAAAAATGATCCCAATAAAATCAAAAAAATATACTCTGATGAAACCCTGAGCCTCGAACGTAATCTTGCCGAAGGTGAGGTTGAAGATAAATGGTATAAAGGAATGGCAAAAGATAGCTGTTGGATGTTCAAAGTAATTTCTGGGCCTATTAATGCTTATTCGCTTTTAAGTGAAGAGGATAACACTAAATTTATGCCCGAAACATTGGTCGGTATACAAAAAGGAGATGGACCTATATTGAAGGTATCTGCTGAAAATTTAATGCCCATGGTTGAGCAAAACGCTGATGCTTTTGAATACGCTAAAACAAAAAACTATTACGAAGCCATTAAAAAATACAACCAGGATATTAAAGAGAATAGAAAAAAGTAGCCATATCGCCGATCTGCGCCTCCATTAGCCATAGGCAGAAAAGGAAAAAAAAATCCCCGTTTCCGGGGATTCAAGTTTTATAATTTGTTGATGGCGTCTTGTTCTTTCAGCGCCTGAATGTTGTTGTTATCGCTAAAATTACTGGTTTGCTGGGCAAAGTCTTCCAGGATACTGGTGATATTGTCCAGGTTGTCGGCTACGCGCTGATGCATATCCGGAAGGTCCTTTTCCAGTCTTTTGTCGCCAAGCTCTATATTGTCTACTTCAATTTTGGCCAGCTTGGTAATAATGGCCTGCTGACTATTCTTCAAGTCTTCCAATTCATGGACAATTTTCTCCATCAGTTCAAACTTCTTTAACTTATCCATACTGTTGTGTTTTTTAATTTAAAGTATATCTCATTAACCCCGGGAAATAAAAATTGTTTGGAATTTGGATTATTGATATATAACTAATAGTTTAGTTTAACTAAATAATTAGTTATATGAAAAACCTTATATTATTCTTTCTCCTTGTTTTTTGTTGTTCGGCAGGTGTAGAGGCCCAGCAGCAACCGGCTGTAAACGATTCCCTATTACTTGATTATTATCAGAACCAGCGCTTTGCCGAAGCTGCGGATTATCTTAAAAAAACATATCCAGAACCAGTGAGCAATATCCGGGTATTGGGCAAACTGGCTTATACATCGCAAATGGCCGGTCGGCTGCCCGATGCGGAGGGGTATTATCAACGTATTTACGATGCTGACTCAACCAATACCATGGCCTTATTTAGCCTGGGCACTGTTAACCTGCGCCGGGGTAATAATTTGAAAGCCGAAACTTATTATAAATTGATAGCCCGAAAGGACAGTAGCAATTTTATAGTGTACAAACAATTGGGTAAAATAGCGGGTGATAAATCTGATTTTGGTAGCATGATCTATTACTTACAAAAAGCTAATAAATTGAATCCTGCCGAGCCAGATGTAGCATCCGATTTGAGCGATCTTTATGTAAACCTGAAACAGTACCCTGTGGCCGAAAAAGTATTGAATGGAGCCATTGCTAAGGATCCTGACAATATGATTTTGTTGCAAAGTCTGCTCAAACTGGTTTCATCGCAGGACAAATTCGAGGAAACTAAAACCACTTGTTTAAAACTGATAGATCTAGGCAATCGTTCCGGGTATGTATTAACCAAGCTTGGAGTGGCTTACTACAATCTCAAAAACTATACTTGCAGTGTGGAAACCTTTGCCGACCTCAATATGATGGAACAAACAGAAACCAGCTTTTACGTAGCCGCCCTGGCCTACAAAGCGCTTAAAGATCAACCCAAAGCCATTCAAAATCTGGATAATGCCATTAAAGAGGGCATCTCATCCAACATTGGCGATTATTATGCTGAAATGGCCGACAGTTACGAGGTGCGCAAAAAATACCAAAAGGCGGTTTGGGCGTATCAAAAAGCTATGCAATTTTCAGAGAAACCGATCCTCTATTACCTGTTGGCATCAGTTTATGATACCGGGCTGAGAAACAAACAAATGGCTTCAAAATATTATAAGAAATACACCAACAGCAAGCCACCCGAAAAACAGCAGAAATATGTAGCTTATTCCAAATCGCGGCTGGACGAACTGGCCCGTTAGCGCTGCATGAGCCTGGCTACATACTTGCCAATGATATCAAACTCCAGGTTAACTACTGATCCTTCGCGTACATTGTGCAGGTTGGTATGCTCAAAAGTATAGGGGATAATAGCCACTGAAAAACTATTGACTTTGGAGTTAACTACGGTTAAACTGATGCCGTTGACACATACAGATCCTTTTTCGACGGTGACATTACCGGTAGAGGAATCGTACTCAAAAGTGTACTCCCAGCTTCCATCGAGCTCCTTGAAGGCGGTGCAAACAGCAGTCTGATCAACATGACCCTGAACAATGTGTCCATCAAGCCGAGCATTCATTTGCATACAGCGTTCCAGGTTTACAGGTTCGCCAACTTTCAGATGACCCAGGCTGCTTTTGTTCAGCGTTTCTTCAATGGCGGTAACCACGTGCAAGCCATCGGCCAGCGCTACTACTGTTAAGCAAACCCCGTTATGCGCCACCGATTGGTCGATCTTTAATTCGTGCGAAATAGCTGATTCAATAGTGATATGTAAGTTGCCCTGATCTTGCTGCAGATCGGTCACTTTACCCAAAGTTTCTATAATTCCTGTAAACATATGCCCCCCAACCCCCTAAAGGGGGAGTTTTTGATTGGTGTCAAAGCTAAAAAATATTATAGATGTTTTTTGTCAGCGGAAAATGAAAAAACGATAAGCATCTTCGTTTGTCATCCTGATAAACGAAGGATCTATTAATGAATTATGCGTATTGAGTAATAGATGCTTCACTCCATTCAGCATGACAAAATCAAATAATCCTCTCAATCCTCTAATCTGGTTAATCAAGGTTCAGACAAATTATTTAAAACTGGTAAACAAATCTACTCTTTTATTTCGCAGATCCTTACCACCTTCGATCACCGATTTCAGATTGGTGAGATAAAAAGTCCACCCAAGCTGACATTGTACATACAGATTTTTTGCCGGGTCATCTTCCAGGGGGATATTTTCCTGGGTAAGTTCGATGAGGGTAAGGCCGTATTTGTTCTGGATATCAATGGTTACTACGCTGCCACCGGTAAAGGTGAATTTGAGCAGATCGGCGCCATTGTTTTCCAGTACCTGGCCGTTCTCTACGGTGTCGTCGTCAAAACCATGCCAGTACCAGGAATAGGTATCTTCTTTGCTGATGAATTCGTTTTTTTCGCGCTGTCGACCAACTATGGTATAAAAATCAGCCTGGCGTAAAAACCAGCTTTCGAGTCCGGCAGGAGTGGCCCAGGCCTCATAAATATGACGGACGTTGGTGTTAAAATCGGCAGTTAGTTTAAAGCTTGTCCAGGGGTTATCGGTCATATACGGTAGCATTGTTTGTTATAAAAATAATCATAATACCTTACCCTTTTATTAACTTGCTTTTAAATATTAACCATGGGTAAACAAAGCGCAGGAATACTACTATACCGGAAAACCGAAGGTAATTTGGAGGCTTTTTTGGTGCATCCGGGCGGGCCGTTCTTTAAAAATAAGGACAACGGCAGTTGGTCGGTACCCAAGGGGGAGTTTTTGGATGACGAAGACCCCTTGGAGGCTGCCAAACGGGAGTTTGAGGAAGAAACGGGGCAGGCGATTATCGGTGAATTCATCAGTCTTAGCCCAATTACACAAAAAGGTGGCAAAAAAGTATATGTGTGGGCCGTAGAAGGCGACATAGATCATTTGGCCATCAGAAGCAATCACTTTGAAATAGAGTGGCCACCGCGCTGTGGCAAGCAACAATCGTTCCCCGAGGTGGACAGAGCCGCATGGTTTGATATCGATACAGCCAAGGTGAAGATAAATCCGGCGCAGACAGCACTAATAGATGAGTTGAGCAAGGCACAATAGCAGGCATCACCAAATGTGGGGATATTGGTCAAACTAATTTCACCTTTTGCCGTTCTGCTGTTACTTTTATAGGCAATTACATAACTTAGTAAAATGAAGTTTTTTAAATATCTACCCATAGCATTTTTATTGATCGCGATTGTATCGTGCAAACCCAAACCCAAGTCGACGGCTGTCCCTGTAGTGGGTTTTGTGGATGCCTTTGAAGATGCCACTATAGCACAGGCTCGCACCGGTTTTACAGATGCCTTAAAGAAAGAAGGTTTTAGCGAGGCTAAAAAAACAGTACAGATAGAATACAGCAATGCGCAAGGCAATATCCCTACGCTAACCCAGATCGTAAACCATTTTGTTTCTGAAAATGTTGATCTGCTGGCTACCTGTACCACTTTATCGACAGTTACCGCGATTCAAAAAACCAAAGCCATACCCATTTTTGCTATGGTATCGCCGGTGCCCGAACGTATGAAAGTACTTGATGGCAGTGGCAAAGCCCCAGCCAATCTTTTTGGTGCGGTAGAGGACCTGAATTATATAGATACCTCATTCGCCATCATCCCTAAATTACTAAAACCCAAAGGAGCAAAGCTGGTGATCGGGATGATCTATAATCAATCGGAACCACAATCTACCGATGCGCTGAACCGTATCAAATCACTGGCCGAAAAGCAAAATGTAACCATTGTTGCCTTACCCTTAAATTCTTCTGCAGATGCTCAATTAGTTACACAATCACTGTTGAATAAGAATATTGATGCCTTTTTTGCCAACCCAGACAATACTGTTTTCGCTGCTTTTGAGACCATTTTGAAAAGCTGCAACCAAAAAAATGTGCCCATATTTACCAGCGAGGCCGGTTTAGTACAACGCGGTGCGGTAGCTGCTTTTGGTGCCGATATTTATCAATGGGGTTACCAGGCGGGCGAACAGGCTGCTTACTTCCTGAAAAATCATAAAACTGATGGCCTGGCGCCGCAGATGGTGAAGATCAGGAAACGGGTGTATAATCCTGCCGCTGCCAAAAAATATAACATTACTGTACCCTCAGATTTTGAGGCTGTTAAATAAATGGATTTTTATCTCACCACGGTAACACTGGGATTTTGCTACGCGGCTTTGGCGCTGGGTATTTTTATCTCTATGAAGATATTTAATATCCCGGACATTACTACCGATGGCAGTTATACGCTGGGTGGCGCTGTTACGGCTGTGATGCTTACACACCACCAGTCGCCATATATTATTTTGCCGGCGGTGATCATTGCCGGCGGGATAGCTGGTGCATTAACAGGCCTGATCCATACCAAGCTTAAAATAAACGCTTTGCTGGCCGGTATTTTGGTTATGACTGCCCTGTATTCGGTAAATCTCACTATTATGGGTCGCTCCAATATACCTTTGAGTAACCTGGTTTCGCTGTTTTCGTCGATACAGATAGTGACGGATGCTAACCAGAATACCTTTTGGATATTATTGGTATTTGTTATTCTGATCACTTTTTTGATCGGTTACTTGCTCAAAACAGATTTTGGCATAGCCATGCGGGCAACAGGCAACAGCGAGTCTATGATCAGGGCACTGGGGGTTAATACCGACCGGATGAAGATCACCGGTTTGGCCTTAGCCAACGCTCTAACAGCCCTGAGCGGCTACTTTTTTGTACAATCGCAGGACTTTGCCGATATCAATATGGGTATAGGTATTGTGATCGTTGGCCTGGGCTCGGTTATTATTGCCGAGTCAATCATTAATTGGTTACGGATTACCAGTGTTTGGCTCAGTTTAATTTTGGTGTTGGCCGGGGCCGTGGTATTTCAACTGGTGCTGGCGGTTACCCTGGCCATCGGCGTCGATCCGAATATGCTCAAAATAGTTACCGCTGTTTTCGTATTGTTGATAGTTAGTTTACCCCGTTTATCATCACTCCGATCATCATGATAACGATAAACGATATACATAAGACTTTTAATAAAGGTAAGGCCAACCAGGTTAACGCTGTTAATGGAATCACACTAACCATTGCAGAAGGAGAATTCCTGGTGATCGTAGGCTCTAACGGGTCTGGTAAAACCACTTTGCTTAACCTCGTAGCCGGGAGCGTATTCCCGGATGCAGGTAGCATCAGCATTGATGAAAACAATGTAAGTAAACTACCTGATTACCGCCGTAGCCAATGGATCGCGCGTGTTTTCCAGAACCCGGTGAGTGGTACGGCATCTGATCTGAGTATTCTGGATAATTTTAGGCTGGCTGCTATACGCACAAAAGCCAAAGGTTTATCTGTCGGTATCAACAATAAGTTCAAGCAGGAGGTTAAAGAAAAAATAGCCTCGCTGGGCATGGGCCTGGAAAATAAAGTAGAGCAATCCATGGGGACACTATCGGGAGGCCAGCGCCAGGCTTTAACCTTGCTGATGAGTGTGATGGATAGCTGCAAGGTACTGTTACTGGACGAGCCTACTGCTGCGCTTGATCCTCGATCGGCAGAGGTTGTGATGCGTACGGCTGATAAACTGATCGCAGATTTTAAACTGACTGCCATACTGATCACCCATAATCTTAAAGACGCCTACAATTATGGCACACGGATCATACAAATGAGCGAAGGGCTGGTATTGCGCGATCTGAACAACAAACAAAAGTCAGATTTAAAGCAAAATGACCTTTTCGACTGGTTCGGCTAAAAAAATGGCAAAGTAATTGTATAGTGTTGTGCACTATGAAGACTAATAACTTTGAACCCATACTCGACGCTTACCAGTTAGTGAGCGGCGCCAAGATAAAAGGAAAAAAACAAGACGAAATATTTGAACTGGGCGTATACGATGCTTTAAAAAGAGGATACACCTTGTATCCTTTGGAGCATGGCGTAAAATATGATGATTTCAGCGTGATCATTTCCGAAAAGGAATTAAAGAACAATTTTTTGATCGAAGGTGTTAAAGCTGCTATAGCTGCTTAAGCTCTTTAAATTTGGAGACGCAAATATGCGTCTCCACGTTTTCTTTTTTATGTAGAGACGCATATTTGCGTCTCCCTTACGGTATTCGCCCTCCATTTTGCAATTCCAATCAATAAGCGTAAATTTGTAAAAAAATAAATGATGCTGTTTAATAATTCGTTCTGCTTTAAAAATATGATGTGGCCTATGGTGGCCCGGCAGAAGGGTTGTGCATCAATGATACTCTTCTCCAGTCCGTTTTAGAAAAATATCATCACCACGGACAGAATTTATTACATCATTATTTATTCAATTATGCTTGCCAAAAGTGAGCTTTTGCAATTTTAAAATTTATGAACACTTACTATACTATCGAGGAGAAGTATCTGCAGGCCATCGATAAAATATCATATGGGAAAACGCCCAAAGCCCTTAAATTACTGAACGAGATAATCAGCAACGACCCATTATATGCACGTGCCCATCACCAGTTGGGGATGATATATTATTACGAGATTAAGGATTACCAAACAGCAGGTTACCATTTTAAAACCTGCATGGAGCTGGAACCAGCCTTCCCGGATAACTATATCCATTATCTTGATCTGTTGGTTTTTCTGAACATGGAAAAACAGGTGAGCGTTATCTCAACCAAAGCCCTAAATACACAGGGGGCCGACACGGCAGGCATCTATGATTTGCTGGGTTTATTCTATGAAAAGAATAAGCAATGGGCAAAGGCACTGGACGCTTATCAGAAAGCTTTCATGGAAGTAACCGAAAATAAGGAAAAGTCGGATATTGAACTGAGTATAAAACGCGTACAGTCAAAAATGAAACAAACGTTGGCTTATACTTATCAGATAACGGAGTAAAGAGCCTCACCTATCCTCTCCAAAGGAGAGCACTTTAAGAAAGCTAAAACAACAAAAGCCAGGGCATGCCCTCGCTTTTGTTGTTTTAGCCTTTAGCCTTTAGCCTTTAGCCTTTAGCCTTTAGCCTTTAGCCTTTAGCCTTTAGCCTTTAGTCTTTAGCCTTTAGCTCTTTTTGTTAGTCGCCCGTACGGTTTTTACCTGGGCGGCGGTAATAGCTGGGGCTTTGTTGCCGAAGCTGTTACGTACAAAAGTGAGTACATCGGCAATTTCCTGGTCTTTCAGGAAATCGTGCGAAGCCATACTGTTGGAGTAGGTTTCGCCATTGATCTCTACATCTTCGTTAAAGCCATTCAGCACAATTTTGATGAGCCTGGTTTTATCGCCCAAAACATAAGTTGTTTTTACCAGCGGCGGGTTCATGTGCGGCACACCCAGGGCATCAGCCTGGTGGCATGATACACAATACTGGGTAAATACTTTTTGACCTGCATCTATGGAGGCTTTTAAGCCGCCTGTAGTACGTTTTACGGGCGGCTTGGCCTTATGTTTGGTTTGAGCCTGCAAACCTGTTACGGCGAATAATAGGGATGCGAATAGGATTAGCGGGGCTTTTTTAAAGTCCATTATTTTTTATAAGTTATTTTGTAAATAGTTCCCTGGTTATCATCAGTTACATAAAGCGAGCCATCGGGGCCTTGGGCTAACCCGCATGGGCGGTGTTCTGCACGACCAGATGCTGTTTGTGCGGCGGTACCTGCAAAGCCATCGGCAAATACTTCCCACTCGCCGCTTGGCTTGCCATCTTTAAACGGCTGAAATACGACAAAGTAGCCTGCCTGTGGTTCGGGGGCCCGGTTCCAGGAACCATGAAAAGCGATGAAAGCGCCATTCTTATATTTCTCCGGAAATTGGTTGCCGGTATAAAATAATAAGCCGTTAGGCGCAAGGTGACCCGGGAAAGCTGCAATCGGATCAATAGCATCCTGGCCGCCTTCTTTTTTGCCATCACCGCCATACTCGGGCATTAATATCTTTTTATGCTGTTCCTGATCATAATACATATAAGGCCAGCCGGCGTTATCTCCTTTTTTAAGGGCATACATACATTCGGCAGGTAATACGGCCGATTGCTGGGTAGTAAACATATCCGGGAAAAGATCATGCAACTGATCGCGGCCATGCTGCATTACATATAATTGGTTGTTTTGCTGGTTCCAGTCGAAACCTACCACATTACGAAGGCCTGTAGCGTAACGTACGCCGTCGCCATAATGCTGGTTAAGCTTGTCGGCTTTAAACTGCCATATACCGCCTGCAGAATCTAAAATAGGGCATCCTTTTTGGCCGGGTGACCCTTTTTTGCGGTCATCTACCTGGCAGGCGTTGGAGTACGCGCCGATGTTTACGTACAGATTGCCATCATTATCAAGGGTAATGGCTTTGGCTTCATGCTCACGGCGGTTCAGCAAGCCGGTCACAATTTTCTCGGGTTGGTCAGAGTTGATCACTTCGTTTTGAGCGTTCAGTTTATAACGGAAGACTTCTTCATCAGATGAGGCGTACAAATATCCGTTTTTAACATAAACACCGGTACCTCCAAAGGTTCCAAAACCGGTTTTTACGGTAGCTTTATCGCCTTCCTGGTGTAAAAACAAAATGCCTTTACCGTTTTTTGCGCGATTAAGTTTTACATAAATATCGCCCTGTGGGGTTACCGCAATTTCACGGGTGCCACCCAATTTATCGGCAACAATAGCCGCGTTAAAACCTTCTGGTAATTTCAATCCGGCTCCTCCATCAGTAATTGGGGTGGTAGTCGTGACGGAATCTTTGCTGTTATTGGCGGGTTCGCCGCTTTTACAGGCATTAAATAATATGAACCCCACTATTGCCGCAACAGGCAGCAATACGGAAAGTGATTTTCTGTTCTTCATGGCTTTGATTAATGGTTATCAAATTAAATAAATATACGGGGAATATAGAAATCTGTTTTGTTTAATATCATGACAAAATCAGCCGATTTTGGAGTAAGGAACAAAGAGCAAGGACTTCCGATCCTTACTTCTTGTTCCAAAAATAGTTGCTCTGTTAAACCATTTCCATTAGCTATCGTCCTAACTGTATAAAATTTAACAATTATGAAGAAGCTTATCATATTATCAGCAATAGCAGCAAGCGGATTATTTTATACTAAAGCCGCCGATGCGCAAGTATCCATCCATCTGGGTATTAATATCCCGGTGCGCCACGTTTATGTACCCGCTCCTCAACCTGTTGTTGTGCAAGATGAGCCTGTTTATGACGACGATAACATACCTGCAAGTTATGATGATGACTACTATTATCTGCCCGAGGTTGAAGCCTATTATTCCGTACCAAGGCATTGTTATTACTATAACGATGGCAGTTCATGGGTAACCGCAGCTTATTTGCCAGGTGCTTACCGTAACTATAACTGGCGCACTGCTGTAAGATATGAGGTACGTGCTCCAAGACCATACATGCATCATGATTTTTACAGGTCAAGGTGGGGTGGTTATGCCGGTGGTCGTGCCAATTGGGGCCGTCGTTTTGATAATCGCTACAACGGTGGTTATGCATACTCAAGCCGCGATAACCGCGGATGGGGCCGTGGGGATTATGGTCGGGGTAATTGGGGTGGTAATGATAACCGGGGATGGAACAGAGGTAACCAGGACCGTGGCAACTGGGGCAACAGGGATAACAACAATGATAACCGTAACCGTGGTAATTGGGGTGGTCAACGTTCTGAAAACCGAGGCGACGGAGGTAACCGTGGAGGGAACTGGGGGCAACGCTTTGCCGAAAACAGAGGTTATGGACGTCACTAAAATAGCCAGTTTATAGATTTAATATCCCGATATATATATTAATAAAAGGATCACCTGTTACAGGTGATCCTTTTTGTTTGGGGGGTAGCAAGATAAAAGAACTACCAGAAATAACTCGATTTAGCATTTATTTGTGCCTATAGCTAACTTATCAGGCCAAAGGCTCTTTTGTGTTATTATTTATGTTATATATTTGGATAAACAACACTAAAAAATTTGAAGAAGAAATTATCTATCGTTGATATTGCCAACAGCCTGAACATATCTAAAACCACTGTATCCTTTATTTTAAATGGCAGGGCACGCGAAAAACGGATAAGCGAAGAACTGGTTGAACGTGTTTTAAAATATGTAAAGGAAGTTGGCTATAAACCAAACTCACTGGCCAAAAGCCTGCGCACCGGCAAATCAAATATTATAGGTTTATTGGTGCAGGATATATCCAATAACTTTTTTGCTACTATAGCCCGCCAAATTGAGGATAGGGCATACAAAAACGGGTATAAAATTATTTACAGCAGTACCGATAACGATACCCAAAAAACCCAGGAACTGATAGCTATGTTTCGCGACAGGCATGTTGATGGATATATCATTGTTCCGCCTGAGGGTATTGAGGAGGATATTAGCAGTCTGATTAAGGATGGACTACCTGTGGTGTTGTTTGACAGGTACCTGCCTGGGGTAGAAACTGATTATGTAGTAGTTGATAATTTGTTCAGTACCTACAATGCAACAAGGTACCTTATTGATAAGGGGTATAAAAATATTGCTTTTATCAGTTTTAATAATCAGCAAACGCAGATGGCCGACAGGTTGAATGGCTATAAAAAAGCCATTACCCAAAGTAACCTTAAAACCAATATCAAAGAAGTTGATTTTTACCAGGATGAAAAACTGATGACCGAGCCGATACAGGCTTTTCTGAATGAACATCAGGAAATCGACGCGATATTATTTGGTAATAATCATTTGGGAACCTGCGGACTTAAAGTGCTGCGGAATTTGGATAAAAAGATACCGGAAGACGTTGCCCTGATATGTTTTGATGATTATGAAGTTTTTGAACTTTGTAACCCTCCTGTAACGGCGATAGCGCAACCTATTGATGCCATTGCCGATAAGGTGATCACATTGTTGCTCAACAGGCTCAATACTTCGGTAGAGAACGGTGTAAAGCAACAAGTGATACTAACAACCGATCTGAGAGTCAGAAAATCTACTAAATAATGCACATCCTCAATCAGATCAAAGCTGCTATTTAATTATTGATGATGAAGAAGATATCGCTGTTTTTATTACTCCTTGGTGCTGGCTTAGGTATCTATGCGCAGGGTGTTACCTTGCAGGTTGGCAACCCGGTATCAGAAAAGTTTTCTGTTGAAAGGTTACAGCGTATTGATCATCTGATAGAAAGTAATATCGACTCTGGGTACATTAACGGAGCGGTTGCCCTTATTGCCCGCAATGGTAAAATTGTATACAATAAGTCATTCGGTATTGCCGATGTGGAGCAAAAAAAACTGATGGAAAATGATAATATATTCCGTATAGCTTCGCAAACCAAGGCCATTACCAGTGTCGCGGTCATGATGTTGTTTGAGGAAGGGAAGTTTTTACTGGATGAACCTATCTCTAAGTATATTCCTGCTTTCGCGCACCCTAAAGTGATTGATTTGTATAACGAAAAGGATACTACTTACACCACCGTTCCAGCCAAACGGGAAATAACCATCCGCGATCTGCTTACACATACCTCGGGTATCGAATACGCGCAGATCGGTTCTCCAAGAATGAATGCCATTTATGCCAAATCAAAAATACCCGGAGGATTTGTGGCCGATAAAATACGTTTGGCCGACGCCATGGACAGATTAGGCAAATTGCCATTAACCCATCAGCCTGGTGAAAAGTGGACCTACGGATTAAATATAGATGTACTGGGGTACCTGGTTGAAAAAGTTTCGGGCAAAACCCTGGATCAGTTTTTTAAGGAACGCATATTTGATCCGCTGGGCATGAAAGATACTTATTTTTATATACCAGCTGCTAAGCAAAACAGGTTAGTAGCCGTTTATACACCCGATAAACAAGGACATCTTGTAAAGTGGAGCGCTTCCACACTTCCAGGGATAGATTTTGATTATCCAAAGACAGCAGGTACATATTTTTCTGGAGGTGCCGGTTTAAGCTCGACTATTAAGGATTATGCTATTTTTTTACAAATGATGCTGAATGGAGGCGTCTACAACGGTCAGCGTTTACTTGCCCGGCATACGGTTGAAATGATGACCGAAAACCAGATAGGCGATCTGTATATCAACCCGGATAAAGACAAATTTGGTTTAGGCTTTGGTATTACTACCCCAACAAGTTCGGCCAAATTAGGTGTAAGTCCGGGCTCATTTGCATGGGGCGGATTTTACGGTACTTTGTATTGGGTAGATCCGAAAGAACATTTGGTTTGTCTGCTCTTTATACAGAACTGGCCATTGCCGCATAATGCTATACAGGATAAATTTCGCGCACTGGTTTACCAGGCTTTAGTCGATTGATTTTTTACAAAATACCTTTTAAAACTTCCCAAACATTATTGGCGGCTATTTTTGCCCCCTGTGGGGTAGGGTGGATACCATCCGCCTGGTTTAACGTCGGTATACCAGCTACGCCTTGTAAAAAGAAGGGCACCAGTTGGGTATGATTTTTAGTTGCCAGATCGGGGAAAACAGCTTTAAATTTGCTGGCATAATCGGCACCCATATTAGGCGGAACCTGCATGCCTAACAATACGATCTTTACCTCCGGATACTTAGCTTTTACCTTGTCAATAATGCTCTGTAGATTTTTATGGGTTTCATTTACAGGGATACCGCGCAGGCCATCATTTGCACCAAGTTCCAGTATAAAAACATCCACCTTTTGTTTCAGCAGCCAGTCTAAACGCGCGTTGCCGCCTGCCGTAGTCTCGCCGCTTAAACCCGCGTTAACTACTTTATAGGGTAGTTTCAGCGAATCGATCTTATCCTTGATCACCCCCGGGAAAGCCTCAGATGGATCGTCCAATCCATAACCGGCGGTCAAGCTGTCGCCAAAAAACAAAACGGTTTTTGATGCAGCCGCGGCATCAGGCTGTGCTGCTGTACTGCTTTTTGTACTTTCGTCGGCAGTAGGTTTTTTATTTTGATCACACGCAGCAAAAATCAGCGCGGTAAGTAACAGGAACGTTAATTTGAATTTGTACATGGTACTAAGCGTTATTGCGTAATATTTCGAGCGGCGGTTTATTTAAAACGCCCCTGCTATTTAACAAACCAATAATAACGGTTAGTATGGATATAATGAAAAATAATATCAACGCCGGCAGAAAGTTAACCGTGTAGGGAATCTCAAAACTGTATTTAGCCAGTAACCAGGTACCACCAAAAGCGATCACGATACCGGTAAGGGCCGATAATGAACCCAGGAACCAGTACTCCAGCGCGGTAATGGCAAAAATTTGCTTACGGCTTGCACCTAATGTACGTAACAATACGCTCTCCTGTATGCGTTGATATTTGCTGATACGCACCGAAGCTACCAATACCACCACGCCGGTTATAATACTGAATGCACTCATAAAACGAATTACATAGCTTATTTTATTCAGCAGCTCATCCAATACGCTTAAAACCAAACCGAGGTCAATAATAGAAACATTGGGAAAGCTGCTTACAATGGCCCGTTGAAATAAAGCAGACACCTTATTGGAGGGCACATGCGTCAGCAATACCTGAAACTGCGGGGCATCTTCCAAAATACCCGTTGGGAAAACTACCTGGAAGTTGGTTTGTACTTTACCCCAGTTTACTTTACGGATGCTGGCTACATAAGCAGGCATTTCTACCCCCTGAACGTTAAAAACTATTTTGTCGCCAATTTTAAGGTTTGCCCGGTGCGACAGATTTTCTTCTACAGAAACTGGAATGTCTTTTCCGGGTGTTGCTTTGCCTATCCACGTACCATCGGTCAGCTTTTCAGAGTCGGAAAGGGAATCGCGAAAAGTAACGCGATATTCATAGGCAAATACCCCATGCGGAATTTTTATGGTCGAATCTTTTTGCAGGTCAGCGGCTGTTTTGCCATTGATCTGTTCTATCCGCAAAGTCACAATAGGCACCTGCTGTAATACCGGCAATCCCTGCTGGCGGGTTAAACGGGCCACGGAATCTTTCTGACTGTTCTGTATATCAAACAGGATCATGTTGGATTGATTGCCGCTACTCGACAAGGTAACCTGGCCAATGAGTAAATTCTGTACAAGAAACAATATACAAATGAACATGGTACTTAAACCTATGGACACCATGAGGATAAGCGTTTGGTTGTTGGGCCGGTATAAATTGGCAAAACCTTGCCGCCATAAATAACTCCATGACCCATTGATCAGCAATTTTGTGAAGCGCATCAATAGCCACGCTACCCCTGATAATATGATAAAAGCACCCAATATGCCCAGCGTAAAGAACAGGCTCCCCAACCAGCTATCCAATTGTAAATAAGTAAAAGTGACAATGAACAGCAGGATCAGCAGGTATACCAGCCAACGCAAAGGATCACGGGACAATACCGCGTCATCAAACGATAATCGTAAAGTATTTAAAGGAGATACATTACGAACGGATATCAACGGCAACAAAGCAAAAAGCAGGGAAATGATCACCCCCAACAAAATACCCTGACCAATAGCCATCCACGAAATTTGAACGGATATGGTAAAGGGGATGAAATCTTTAAATACTACAGGCAGCAAATGCTGTATCGCCGTACCCAAAGCAGCCCCAATAACAGAGCCGATGAGACCAATGCCTACAATCTGGATGAGATAGATCAGAAATGCCTCCGATGCTTTTACACCCAGACAGCGCATGATGGCAATAGACGCGATCTTCTCACGTACATAAATATGAACGGCACTGGCCACACCCACACAACCCAATAATAAGGCAACAAAGCCCACCAGGGATAAAAAACGACTTAGATCGCCAAAATTACGGCCGGTGTTTTCCTTCCTTCCTTCAATAGTTTCATACCGCATGCCAGCTTTATCCAGCATGGGATCGAGCTTTTTGGTGAGTTTATCTAGGTTTACCGGTTTAGTGAATTTATAGTAAAAGCTATAGTTTACCCGGCTGCCAATTTTAACCAGGCCGGTTTGCTCCAGATATTGCATGGGGATATAAACCACCGGCGCTATTCCCGCTAATGCACCCGCCTGTCCGGGAGCCCGGTTTAAAATGCCTGTTATTAAAAAGAGGCTGTTACCGATCTTGATCGAATCGCCCACATGCGCGTTGAATTGCAGCATCAGTGTTTTATCAACCACCGCCATCTGGCCTTTTCTGAAAGTTGTGCCCGCTTGTTCGGGTGTGGTTTCAATGGCCCCGTAATAGGGGAAGTTGCCCTGTAGTGCTCGCACTTGTACCAGTCTTGTGCCTTTACTTTTTGGGAAATAGGCCATGGAGGCAAAGCTGCGTTCCTGTGAGCGTTCATCACCTAACGAATCCAATAATTTTTTCAGATGCACATCTGCAGGTTTATTACCTGATACGGAAAGATCGGCACCGATCAATGTTGCCGCCTGTCCGTTGATGTCGTTTTGAACATTGTACTTGAACGCGTAAATAGCTACTAATGCAGCTATCCCGAATACGATGGCGGATATGAATAGGAATAACCTTGAGCGGTTTTTACGGCTATCGCGCCAGGCCATATTAAACAGCCAGGGGATATTCATTTTTCGGTGGTAATTAACGGGATTGGTTTCCATAAAGCCTAACCGTTAATTGTTTTTTCATCAGCTATCAGCTGGCCACCTTTTATCCGGATGATGCGCTGTGTTTTCGCGGCTAAATCAAGGTCGTGGGTTACCAATACCAGTGTGGTTCCGGCTTCTTTATTCAGGTCAAAAAGAAGTTTTACCACCTTTTCGCTGGTTTCAGCATCCAGGTTGCCTGTGGGCTCATCGGCAAAGAGTATTTTGGGCGAGTTGGAAAAGGCGCGTGCCAGCGAAACACGCTGCTGCTCACCACCCGATAATTGATTAGGGTAATGGTGCCCGCGGTCGGCCAGGCCTACTTTATCCAGCAGATCCAATGCTCTTGCCCGTATATTTTTTTCATTACGAAGCTCTAAAGGAACCATTACATTCTCCAGGGCAGTTAGCGTAGGCAATAGTTGAAAATTCTGGAATATAAATCCCACATACTGGTTGCGTACCTGCGCGCGTTGGTCTTCTGTTAAATTTCCGAGGTTAATGCCGTTGAGTTCTACCGCGCCTGCACTGGAACGATCAAGGCCGGCACATAAGCCCAGCAAAGTAGTTTTACCACTGCCCGAAGGTCCTACAATAGCATTGGTGGAGCCGGCGGCAATGCTGAAATTAATATTATGAAGCACGGTAAGCGTACGCCCTGCGCTTTGGTAGGTTTTGCCCAGATCTGCAATATTGAGTATAGTTTCCAAACGGTGTGTTTTTTATGATATAGATGCAGCGGGCTATCAATTGTTACCCCGCCGGTTTGCATAAATATCCATGAATCATGCCGTTTGCAATATAAAAGCGGATGTGGTTTTATTAAATGACTTTAAAAATACAATTATAACTTAGCTTTCAGCATTTCTTTCACGCTATCAAACCATTCGTGTTGTAAAATGCTTAACAGAATAGAATGGCGCCGGGTACCGTCGGGAAGTGGCATGTGGCTACGGATAATGCCTTCTACCGTACAACCTATACTTTTCATAGCCGCGATGCTGCGCTCATTCCGGGCATCGGCACGAAAACCTACCCGTTTCATATTTAGTTGTTCAAAGGCCAGTTGCAGCAATAGAAACTTACAGTGTTTGTTAAGGCCTGTACCCCTGAATTTTTCGCCATACCAGGTATAGCCTATTTCAAGTGCCTGATTGCCGGTTTGTATATCATAAAAACGGCTACTGCCCGCATATTCGCCTGTCTTTTTATCGTATATAATAAAAGGATATTCTTTTCCCTCAAGCCTGGCTTTAAGTGCCTGGTCGATATAATTACGCATACCGTCGGCGCCTTTTGCACTTACTTGCGAATAGCTCCAGATGTTAGGCTCATACAAGGCAAATGGCAATAAATTCTGATAATCGTCGGCGTTTAATGGTTTGATCAGCAACCAGTCGTCTTCTAAAATATAATCAGCCTCTGGCGAAAATTTTGAACTCATAACGGTAAAGCATTTAACCTAACACATCAAATATAGAAGTGTTTTGTAAATCCAGGGCTTTATTGCTCCATAACCCGCGCGTACATCTGCGGAAATGGTTTGTTTTTTAATTCAACGGCTAATGCCGAGTTGTGTTGCGCGCAATGTTCAAGCATCTCATTACAATCAATTAAAACGTCATCGCTCATACCTTTAAACATCATCGCTGTGGCTGTGGCTGATATTTTATAATACTCGCTAAGTGTAATTATGCCTTTTTCGGTTATCTTGATCAGTTTGGCGCGCTTATCGTCGGGCGAAGTGCGTTCTGTTATCTTTTTCTCCCGGATGAGTTTATTAATGATCTCCATGCCGGTGGTTGTTTCGGCAAACATATCGTTAATCAAATCACTTTTTTTTACTTCACCCAATTGATTCAGACTGTGTAGGTAATAAAAGTTTTCGGGAGTAGGCATCTCCGCATGGCTAACTGCCGAACGGAAATATAGGGAGTAGGATTTCAAAATGCGCCCAATGGTTTTAAGCAAATTCACCCCATTCATGATATGCTTATCCGAATGTTTGGATTTAGGCTGCTGTTTTTGAAGATAATACCGGCAAAACGCTTCTACCGAATGCTCCTCGCTGGTTTCCTCAAAAGCGCTCCATTCTTCTATTAGCTGTACAACTGGTTTCATATTAGTGCTGTTTAGATGTAAAATTAAAAAACTATTTCCAAAACGTTTTAATTATTCCATAATAGGAATATATTTGCATTGATATTCCTGTATCGTAGTATTATAAAGGGCCGGAAATATTTATACCGCGACAAAATGTTTTACTTTAACAATCGTCATCAGTATAAAGGCGTACTTTTATTAAGCCTTAAACTTTAAAACATCTTTTAGTAGATGAATTTCTGAAAATATGAAAACTGATACTCAAAAACCTGATAAAAAACCACCTGGCGTTTTTAGCTTACTAAAGCCTTACATGGGATTGGTTTCGCTGCTTTTGTTATTTGCTTTGCTTAGTAACGGTGTAAATCTTTGGTTGCCCAAGATCATAGCCAACGGGATAGATGATTATACTAAACAGCACTTTGTGTTTGGTGATATTATTAAGAAATTCTCCCTGGCCGTTCTGATTATTTTTATTTTTGGCTATCTGCAAACTATTATTCAAACCTATGCATCGGAGCGCGTAGCCCGCGATTTGCGGCAAAAGCTGGCCGATAAGATATCAAGACAAAGCCACGCTTTTATTGAAAAGGCAAACCCGGCCAAGCTGCTCACCAATTTAACCGCCGATGTAGATTCTATTAAATTGTTTGTATCGCAGGCATTGGTATCCATCGTGTCGTCATTGTTCATCATCATTGGTGCAAGCATATTGCTGTTTACTATTAACTGGAAACTGGCCCTGGCCGTGGTCATGATTATCCCGATCATAGGTGGTACATTTTTTTATGTATTGAAGAATGTGCGGGCGCTGTTTATAAAAAGCAGGGGAGTGATTGACCAGCTGAACAAAGTAATTAATGAAAGTATTCTGGGTGCCGCGCTTGTTCGTGTGATCAACTCCCAGCAGTTGGAGTATCATAAGTTTTTAGAGGCCAACACCGAGGCAAAGCGATACGGCCTGAAGATACTGAGCTTTTTTGCCGGACTGATCCCTATTGTAACCTTCACGGCCAATATGGCGGCATTAACCATTTTAATGATGGGTGGTCATTTTGTGATCAATGGCAGTATGAGCTTGGGTAGTTTTGCGGCCTTTAACAGTTATCTATCGTTACTTATATTTCCCATTTTTGTACTGGGTTTTATGAGTAACCTTATTGCGCAGGCTTCGGCCTCATTTACCCGTATCAGTGTGGTATTGGATGCTCCGGATATTGTTGATGGCGGAACTTTAAAGGAAACATTGCGTGGTGATGTGGAACTTGGTGATGTATCACTGATTTATGGTCAAAAGCCGGCGCTCAAAAATGTATCGCTTTCGGTAGCAGCTGGTTCAAAAATAGCCATCATCGGCCCTACAGCCGCGGGTAAAACGCAGCTGCTCTATTTGCTTACCAACCTCATCAAGCCAACATCCGGATATGTGCATTATGACGGGCGCAGCATAGATAGTTATGACAGCGAATCGTTCCATAGCCAGGTAGGTTTTGTTTTTCAGGATAGCATCATTTTTAACATGAGTATACGCGAAAACATTGCTTTTAGTGATACGGTTACTGATGAATCGTTGGAAAAAGCCATTGAAACGGCCGAATTGCGGGACTTTATCGATGGCCTGCCCGATAAGCTGAATACCGTCGTTTCCGAACGAGGATCGAGCCTTTCTGGCGGGCAAAAACAACGTATCATGCTGGCCCGGGCCCTGGCGGTTAACCCCAAAGTTTTATTATTGGACGATTTTACTGCCCGGGTTGATACCAATACCGAGAAAAAGATATTGACCAATATTCAGAAAAATTATCCCGGATTAACGCTGATATCTGTTACCCAGAAAATAGCATCGGTGGAGCATTACGACCAGATACTGCTACTTACCCAGGGCGAAATTGTTGCCCGTGGCGTGCATGAGGAATTAATGCGATCCAGCCCCGATTATGTACAAATATTTAACTCGCAGCAAAGCACCAGTAATTACGAACACGGTGTTGCTCACTGAAAATAGATGTGCAGATGTATAAATTTCAAATGTGCGGATGTGTGAATATGCAGATGTGCAAATGAAGTTTATTGGACACTCACGAAAAGATGAAATCACTAATTCAATAAAGCACTAATTCAATAATTATTCATGAATTACGATCTGAATAAACTTAGCCAAACGCAGCAGAAAACTTCAACCCTTGCCGGGCTTAGAAAACTGTTGCAGTTAATTGCGCACGAAAAGAAGGTGCTTTTACTGGCTCTTTTGGCTATATTAACCAATTCCTCGCTCAACTTATTGGGGCCTCTTGTTATTGGACATACAATTGATAAGTATGTGCAGCATAAGGATTATAGTGGGGTTATACATAACGCTGTTATATTGTTATGCATGTATTTGCTGGCCTTGTTTACAAGTTATAATCAAACCAAGTTAATGGGAGGTGTAAGTCAACGTATGTTGTTTACCCTTCGTAACTCTATATTCAACAAATTGCAGCAACTGCCGGTAAGCTTTTTTAATCAAAATAAAGCCGGTGACCTGATATCGAGGGTAAACAATGATACTGACAAGTTGAACCAGTTTTTTTCCCAATCGCTGATGCAGTTTATCGGCAATATCTCTATCATGGTTGGCGCGGGTGTGTTTTTATTATTGATCAAGTTTGAATTGGGCGCGGCTACGCTTGCTCCGGCTGTACTTATATTGATACTGACGCTGGCTTTGTCGCCATGGATAAAACGCAAAAACGCCCGGAACCTGAAAAGTGTAGGGGGGATGAGTTCGGAGATACAGGAAAGCTTGCATAATTTTAAAGTGATCATCGCCTTTAATCGCCGCGATTATTTCCGCAAACGCTTTGATACGGCCAATCGCGATAATTACAAAACCGCCATCGGGTCGGGTTTGGCCAATAGTGTATTTGTACCTGTTTATGGCTTGTTTGCCAGCATAGCACAATTGATTGTATTAGCCTTCGGTATTTATTTGATCACTATCGGGCAGTTTAGTATTGGGTTGCTGGTGAGTTATTTATCATACTCTACCAACTTTTACAACCCGCTAAGGCAATTGGCTGCATTATGGACAAACTTTCAGCTGGCTATGGCGGGTTGGGACAGGATATCGCAAATATTATCACTGGAGACAGATCTGCCCGTTATTGAAAATGGCATAGCCGAATCCAATGTAGCTCTGCTGGAATTCAGAAACGTGTATTTTGGTTATAACGAAGATCAGGAAATACTGCACAATGTTTGCCTTAAGCTGGAACAGGGCAAAACCTACGCGTTGGTTGGGCCAACCGGCGGAGGCAAAACCACAACGGCATCACTGATTGCCCGGTTATATGATCCCTCAAAAGGGTTGGTGATGCTGGATGGCCGCGACATCAGAACTTACAGCGCGGAAGAGCGTACGCAAAAAATAGGGTTTATTTTGCAGGAACCGTTTTTATTTACCGGTACAGTTAAAGACAATATTTTGTACGGTAATGATTTGTATAAGGATCATACCAATGAACAACTGGAAAAAGTGATCGTTGATGCCAACCTGGGTAGCCTGCTGGCTATTTTTGAGAGTGGGTTAGATACGCAGGTGCTTTCTTCCGGTGATAGTATCAGTCTTGGTCAAAAACAACTGATCGCTTTTATGCGGGCAGTATTGCGTAACCCGCAGATACTGATATTGGATGAGGCTACAGCAAATATTGATACGATAACCGAACAGCTATTGAGTGATATATTGAACAAATTACCGGATACCACCACCAGGGTAATTATAGCCCATCGACTGAATACTATTGAAAATGCCGATGAGATATTCTTTGTTAACTCAGGCGAAGTATCACGTGCAGGCTCGTTGAATGATGCCATGGATATGTTGCTGCAGGGGAAAAGGGTTAGCTAAGAAATTTGCGGCAAAATATTTCGGCAAAACATCGTTTTGACATAAAACTTCCACAGTATAGAATAGAGTTAATATGCTGATTTTGTCATCCTGAACGGTGTGAAGGATCTGTTAACAGGCTTTGTGTACTGGTAAATAGATTCTTCGTTCCTCAGAATGACAATTTTTATTGAGACCTAAGTTGAAAAATAAAAAATGCCGTCCCGAATAAAATAGTTGTAGTATCGACACTAAATATTTGCATAATTATTTTTACACTTGTAAATAAACTTTAACCAAATTATGCATAAGTATACCGGCGAGACACGCATTTTAGCTGCGACAGATTGTATCATTTTTGGATTCGACGGATTTAATATCAAATTATTGCTTGTACAGCGTGGTCTTGAACCCGAGAAAAATAAATGGAGCCTGATGGGCGGCTTTATACAGCCTTCGGAGTCGCCTGATGATGCTGCCAATCGCATATTAGAATTACGCACCGGGCTTAAAAACGTGTACATGGAGCAATTTCATGTATTTGGAGCGCCTGATCGCGACCCGGTGGAAAGAACCTTGTCTATAGCTTATTTCGCACTTATAGATATTCATCAGTATGAAAAACAGCTGAGTGAAGAGTACCATCCCGAGTGGTTTTTACTGAATGAGATGCCCGAGCTTATATTTGACCACACAGAAATGGTAAGGCTTGCCTTGCGCCAGCTGCGCTATAAGGCCGCGCTGCACCCAATCCTGTTTCAGCTGTTGCCCGAAAAATTCACCATTCCGCAATTGCAGGCGCTTTATGAAGGTGTTTATGAAACCAAGTTTGACGATCGTAACTTTAGCCGTAAGCTATTATCAACTGGCTTGCTTGTAAAACTGCCCGAAAAGGATAAACTGTCGTCAAAGAAAGGCGCTTTTTATTACAGGCTTGATCAATCACATTACGAACAGAATTTTGAATCGTTCCTTAACCTGGTACCTAATCCCGAGAAGTTCTTTTAGTTAAGACGGAAGGTTGGGTTAGTCCATTGGGGATTCTTTATGCTTAAAAAGTGGGTTTACATGTAAATCCACTTTTTAAGCATAAATTTAATATATATAATTGATTTTCAATTATATATATTGATATAAACCCTGAAAAGTGTAAACCATGTAAACCCACTTTTTTAACCAAATCTGCCGCCTTTTAGGGTTTACTAAGCTAAGCTTTTAGGGATCGATACCTTAAACGTAGCACCTTTATCGGGCGAGGATATTACTTCGATACTGCCGCGGTGTTTCTCGATGATACCAAATACGATGGAAAGCCCCAGACCTGTACCTTCACCAATACCTTTAGTGGTAAAAAAAGGTTCGAAAATGCGTTGTTTGGTTTCTTCGCTCATGCCTATGCCGGTATCGGTTACTTCAATAGAAATATGGTCTGGATGATCCCTGGTGATGATCATGATACACTCATCACTATGATGATGCTTACTTTTTATGGCATATATGCTATTGTTGACCAGATTAATAATGAGCTGGTTAATTTTACCAGGATAACAGTTTAAAGGCTCCAGCTTGTCAAAAACAGGTCTGATCTCGATGTAATACGGAATGGTGCTTCTTAAGATCAGCAGGTTATTCAGGATCGATTTATTGATATCTGCCGTTTTTAATACCTGCTCATCGGTGCTGCTAAAAGTGCGCAAACTGTTTACTATTTCTGCTGTCCTGTTAGCGCCATCCTCTATTCCATTCAATAAGATAGTTATTTCATCCTTTATGAAATTAAGATCGATCTTTTGTTTATAATCATCAAGCGCCTTTAAAAAAGGAACTTGGTCCGGGTTGTTCAAAGCATCTTCATATTTGTCCAATAAAATCAAAAGCTCATCAAAATCAAGTCGTAAGGGGGCTATATTGGAGCTTACAAAATTAATGGGGTTATTAATTTCATGTGCTACGCCGGCTGTAAGCTGTCCCAGCGAAGCCATTTTTTCATTATCGATGAGCTGCTTTTGTGTGGCTGTAAGATTATCTATGGATAAGGAAAGACTTTTATTGATCTTAATTAATTCCTCGGTACGTTCTTTTACCTTGCTTTCCAGCAGGATGTTTTGCTGTGTTATTAGTCGTTCATTTTCCCGGGCAATGGTAAGGGCAAAGCTTTGCGATTCGTTTTTTTGATACCGGTAAAAGTTAATCTTCTCGGCCAAAGCTGCCGAAAACAGGATCAGTTCTAACACAGAACTATAAATAACAATGTTAGCTGTGATATTACTGTATGGAATAAGTCCTTTATTGCGTGCAACAGATATTAATAGGCTTATTAAGAACAGCCCCCAACCCAGTAAAAAGAATTTGGCCGGCTTGAAATTACTTTTATGGTAAACGTAGGCACCTATAATAAGTAAACTAATGGCGGTGATAGTAGTGCTAATGGTAATTAAATTATAGGCAATAGCAGTCATACCAGTCGCAATCACAATAAGAATTACGAAGAACAATAAATAGAGCAGCAGGTAATACTTATACCATTGTTTTAAGTGTTGCTTGAGCTGTAAAAACGTGCTCATAAAAAGCAAAATAGAAAACCCAAGCAGTACCCTAACCACGGGGATTACATAGTTATTTAAGGTGATTATGTCTGTTGTAAATAAATCGGTTCCATAGCCACGTTTAAGTAATTGCGATAAGCCCAAAAAGATGATATAATTTACATAGTACAGGTAACTATTGTCGGCAACTATAAAAAACAACAATAAGTTATATAGTGTCATTACGATAAAAATACCCGCTATAACCCCATTGGTTATATTTTCAAGATTACGACTTTCTAAAAAAGTGGATGTGCTGTAAATTTTTACCGGAATAATAGCAGCAGCATTACTTCTTATTCGTAAGTACACGGTGCCTGTGGCTCCAGGTAATAGTGGATAATCTATAAAAGCGAGATTTTGAGTGTGGTCAGGACTTAAGTGTTGTGGTGCCGTGTTTGTATTTTCGGTATAATAAAGATCAAATTCATCAATAACGCTGGCATTTATGCCAATGGTCACCATCGGTTCCTTACTGTTATTTTTTAAAATAAATTTTATCCATGTGATAGATTTAGAGAATTTTAAAGCCGGAAGTGTTTGCTTAATGCGATGGAACTTAGAACTGTTTAAAACCTGGGCAATGGTTAAATTATTATCAGGAGCGTCAAGTTCATAGAAGTATCTGTTGGTTAACAAGATTGATTGATCATTATTAATAACCAAAGTATCAGTTGAGTAGGCAAAAGCTGCAAGCCCAACTAGCATGAGATACCCGATTAGTAATATTTTTTTCATGATATAATTGTTACATATATACAGAACAATAATTATAATAAAAATGTGCAATAAGTTAAACTTTGCATAAATTTACTTTTGTAAGCCTATTTGAAGATATTACCCGTTCACTAAAGTGTTTTGCTATGGCCGTAGGAGTGTTGTATGTTGATGATGAAATTAATAACCTGAATAGTTTTAAAGCGGCCTTCAGGCGTGATTTTAATATATATACGGCCAGTTCTGCTGCCGAAGGTCGGAGGATACTGGATGGAAATGAGGTGGGGGTGATTATAACAGATCAGCGCATGCCCGTTACTACAGGTATTGAATTTCTGGAATCGGTTTTGCAAACCAACCCCGATACGATCAGGATATTATTAACCGGTTTTTCAGACATCAATGCTGTTATTGATGCCATTAATCGCGGGCAGGTTTACAAATACCTGGTAAAGCCATGGCAAAATGATGAACTCAGGATCCATATCCAAAATGCCATCGAAATTTATAACCTGCGAAAAGAAAATAAAGACCTCACCTACAAATTGCAGATAGCAAACATGGAACTGGAAACCCTGTCGAAAGCTTTTCGGTAATCCACCGGTTCCACGGCTCTATACAATATTATTTATAAAGGTTATCTTAGTTTATAGCGCACATTTAGGGCTGTTTGACCTTGAAATAAGGCTAAATTGTGCCGGCTATAAACGTTTAATTGATGAAAAGGTCCTTATTCATAGCCTTTATTTTTGTTCTTTTTATTCAGTGTGTTGTGGCGCAGCAACGGCCACAATATACCCAATACATTTTTAACAGTTACCTCTTAAATCCTGCTTTATCAGGTATCGAGAATTATACGGATGTAAAAACAGGTTACCGCAGCCAATGGACAGGCCTGGATGGTGCGCCCGTAACGGCTTACCTGTCAGTAAATATGCCCATTGGCCAAAAATTTATACAAGGCGATGCCAATGCTTTCCCGGCCAGCGGGGGCCTTAATCCGGCTAGTAGGTTGTATACACAGCAATACCAGGCTGCAGAGCCACATCACGGCGTTGGGTTAACGGTGGTATCAGATAAAGCAGGTCCTTTTACGCAAACCAATATCGATGCTAGTTATGCCTATCACCTTGGATTATCCAGCAAGCTAAATCTGGCAGTTGGGGTATCAGCTGGCTTTAGTCATAATGTGCTAAACCTGTCGGCGCTGAGCACCGCGGATCCCTCGGATCCTATATTAAGCAGTTTGAATAATAATCAATGGAAACCTGATTTGGGGATAGGTGTCTGGGCCTATGCTTCTGATTATTTTATAGGTGTTTCGGCTCAGCAGATATTGCCGCAGAATTTGTATGTAATTAGCAAAGCAAACCAATATCAGAACAAAACTGTACCTAATTATTTTTTAACGGGCGGGGTTAAATTGTTTCTGTCGGATGAGGTTACGCTTATTCCATCGGTTATGCTGAAGTATATAAAACCGTTACCAACAAGTTATGATTTTAATATGAAATTATCCTTTGCAGATAAGCTTTGGATAGGTGGTTCATACCGTCATAGCGATTCTTATGCAGGACTGGTTGGGCTTAATCTGAGCTCATTTGTAAATATTGGTTATTCCTATGATGTCACCACATCGGCCCTGAATACGGTAAGTAATGGTACACATGAAATTGTGATAGGTATATTACTTAATAACCGTTACAAAGTAAGTAGCGCACAGCATACGTTTTAGGCCCCTAGCCCCCTAAAGGGGGAACTTTACTTTTTAGTGTTCCTGTATTTTGCTCCCCCTTTAGGGGGCTGGGGGGGCTTATAGCTCCCTTCTGAGCCTTGCAACCGGGATATTCATTTGTTCGCGGTATTTGGCCACTGTTCGGCGGGCGATGTTATAGCCGGCGTCTTTCAGGATATCGGTTAATTTTTCATCGGCCAGAGGATGGCGCTTGTCTTCTTTGCCTATATGCTCTTCCAGGATCTTTTTTACTTCTTTGTTAGATACTTCTTCGCCGCTTTCGGTCTGGATAGCTTCGGAGAAGAACGATTTGAGCAGAAAAGTGCCAAATTCGGTTTGTACGTATTTGGAGTTGGCCACACGTGACACAGTGGAGATATCCATATTTATCCTGTCGGCAATATCTTTCAGGATCATCGGTTTCAGATTTTTATCATCTCCTGTCAGGAAAAACTCATATTGATACTGCATAATGGAGTTCATGGTTTTTAGCAAAGTTTGCTGACGCTGTTTGATAGCATCAATGAACCATTTGGCCGAATCGAGCTTCTGTTTTACAAATTGTACTGCTTCTTTGAGTTTTTTATCTTTTTGCGCTGCTTTATCGTAATGCTGAAACATTTCCTGATAGGAGCGGCTTACCCTTAGTTCCGGAGCATTCTTAGAGTTTAGGGTTAATATCAGCGTACCATCATTATTGGTGATATGAAAATCGGGTATCACCTGCATTTGCTTGGTATTGATCTCGTTGGAATCGCCTGGTTTGGGATTAAGCTTGAGTATTTCGTTCACTACACCACGTAATTCGTCGGAGTTCATGTTTAATGATTTCTCCAGTTTATCGTAATGTTTACGGGTAAACTCGTCAAGGTATTGTTCAACCACAATAATGGCTTTCGCGATGATGGGATCGTTAGGGTCTTTTTTACGCAATTGTATTAAAAGACATTCCTGTAAGCTCCGGGCACCAACACCAGCCGGGTCAAATCCTTGTATCACCCGCAGCATATCTTCTACCTCTTCATCTTCGGCCATTACATTTTGTGAAAATGCCAGGTCGTCGGTAAGTGACATGATGGGGCGGCGTAAATAGCCGTCATCATCCAGGCTGCCGATAATTTGTTGACCGATCTTGAAATCTTTATCACTTAGCGGTAGCAGATCGAGCTGTAATTGCAGGCTTTCAAAAAAAGAATTTTGTACCGCTATTGGGATCTCCTTGCGTTCATCTTCATCATCACCGTTTTGATCATAACGTGAACCGTAATCGTTTACGCTATCATCCTGCAGGTAATCATCAATATTAAACTCATCCATTTCGCCCTTTTCTTCGTCACTATTAAAAGTGTCTTCGTCTGGATCCCGATCTGGATATTGCTCTTCGGGTTCGTTTAAATTTGTTAAGCTCAGATCTTCAAGCGCTGGATTTTCTTCCAGTTCCTCTTTAATACGAGTATCCAGAGAAACTGTAGGAACCTGCAGCAATTTTATAAATTGTATTTGCTGCGGTGAAAGCTTTTGTAAGAGTTTTTGTTGAAGATTCTGTTTAAGCATAATTAAGATGAGCCCAAAAATACATCAATTACCATTAACTTTAAAATATCTTATGGCATATAGACGCTGGTATTAAATACCAGAAAATATAATTTGTTTGAACGGCATTAAAATTTATTCGTTACATTAGTTAAAACTAAAACCTATTTATACCGTTACCTGAACTAATTATTAACTAAAATCTATCAATATGGCAATAATCAAAGAGTTTAAAGAGTTCGCCATGCGCGGCAACGTTGTTGACCTGGCAGTGGGTGTTATCATTGGTGCAGCTTTTGGTAAGATCGTTACCTCCCTGGTAAATGATGTTATCATGCCACCAATTGGCTATTTAACCGGTGGCATTGATTTTAAAAATTTGAAAGTGCTTTTAAAACCAGCTGACCCGGCAAATAAAGTGGCGGAGGTTGCTATCAATTATGGTAATTTCATCAATACCGTGATCGAGTTTCTGATTGTTGCCTTTTGTATTTTTATGGTTGTAAAGGCTATCAACTCGCTTAAAAAACCTGTAGAGGAAGCTCCTGCTGCAGAACCGGCACCAACAAAAGAAGAAACTTTACTTACCGAGATACGTGACCTGTTAGCTAAAAAAGCTTAACTGGATCAAAGACAAGAAAATATATCAAAGGATCATGGATGGAGATGCTTTTTGTCTTTAATCCTTGATCCTTTTGTCCTTAATCTTCTTTATTCTTTACTTAATTTTGTATCTGTTAGAATAACGTAATCTGCCAGGGATTTAAATTTTGTCCAATCGGGATTGTCAAAATTTTCTCCGCTGTAAGAGGCTATGGTTAGTATCCTTGCTTTTGGAGCATATTTCTTGAGTTGAGCTACTGCGCCCAACCTTTCTTCACTGTGAAAACCGCCATTAAGCTGTAATATTTTAAATCCGCTATGGGTTTTAAAAAATTGCGCTATCGACCAGGCCATGGTAGCATCCCACAAATTTTGTGATTGATAGATCTGTATGCCGGCCATGGCTTCGTGCCCACCCATGATCTTTATAAATTTATCATAATATGCACCGGTAGCGGTATCAATAGGAAGGGGCGCCAGGTAGCCTTTGGCTTGTTTGCTGAGTTGTTCCAGGCTGCCGAGACCATTACGTGTTACCATATTGGTATAACGCGATGGCGCATTGGCGGCCACCACTGGTAAATGATTGACTTTGGCTAATTCAACCAGCGGGCGGTAATCTTTATAGTTTGGCCAGGCACGGGCATCGGTTAGCAGGTTCTTTTCGCGGATGAAGTCATTAAGATATTCATTTAACATCAATTGACAATCGGTTTGAAACATCTCCATGGATAGAGCCGTGCGCTCAGGATATTTTTCTGTTAAGCCTTTAAATATGGCATATTCCAGTGAATGAGCTGTTGAGTCATTATGTTCTTCGCCAAAAAATAGTACGTCAATTTTGTCGGTTTGCTGAATAATATCAGTAATTGTTACCAGTTTTTGTTCGGTCGTGCTATATATTTTGTAATGAGAAGGCGATGCACCCTGCCCTAAAACAATTGATGGTAAAGCTATTAAGAGCAGGATAAGCAGTGATTTCATATTACGGTTTTAAAACGCTTAATTTACAGTAAGAAACATAGAGCAACAAATAAGAAAAATAGTATTTGAAATGTTTTGAAAAATTACTACATTTGCGCTCTTGTTTTTAAAAAGATCGAAATAGAATAAAAATATACAGTCATGAAAAGAACTTTCCAGCCTTCTCAAAGAAAAAGAAGAAACAAACACGGTTTCCGTGAGCGCATGTCAACTGCTAACGGTAGAAGAATATTAGCAGCCAGAAGAGCTAAAGGCAGAAAAAGATTAACAGTTTCTGACGAAGGTCGTCATAAAGCATAAGCCTGGTTGCTTGGTCCTTTCATAAGGGACATGGACCGTTTATATGCTCAAACTCCGGTTCAATTATGGCAACTATGTATACTTTTAAAAAAGAAGAACGATTATGTAACAAAAGGCTTATTGATAAGCTTTTTCATAACGGTTCTTCTTTTTTGTGTTATCCCTTCAAAGCTTCGTGGTTATTTCATTCCGAACCACAACTATTCCCCGCCCAGATTTTATTTTCGGTTTCAAAAAAGCGTTATAAGCACGCTGTCGACCGTAATTTAATAAAAAGATGCATGCGCGAGTCGTACAGGCTGCACAAGCAGCAATGCCTGTATGATTTATTGGTAGCTGCAGATAAAACCATAGTGTTGTCGGTAGGGTATATCGGAAAGGAAATCGTGCCCTATAGTGTTATTGAAAAAAAGATGCTGAAGATGCTAAACCAGCTTGGAGAGCAATTAACGACTGCAAATAACATCCCGGTGAAATGATATGAAGGGGCTGATCAGGATATTGAAGGCAATTGTTGGTGGTATTTTTATACTGTTGATCAAAATATATCAATATTTTATTTCCCCGCTTACAGGTGCTTCATGCCGGTATACACCAACCTGTTCGCAATACGGCGTAGAAGCTATCAAAAAACACGGCGCTTTTAAGGGCGGATGGTTAACTTTGAAACGCATTGCCAGCTGTCATCCGTGGGGAGGGCACGGCCATGATCCGGTACCGTGATTGGTATTTGTTCATTAGTTCAATGGTTCATTAGTATTTGTAGTGTGATATACTGTACTAACGGATATAACTGACATTGCAACCAATAAACAAATGAACCATTGAACTAATGAACTAAAAAAAATGAGTGTTATTTTACAAATAGAAACCGCGACCACTTCCTGTTCAGTAGCCCTGGCTGTTGACGGTAAAGTTGTTGCCTTTAAACAGATCAACGAACGTAACATACACGCCGAGGTGATTACGCTTTTTATTGATGAGTTGGTGACTTCTGCAAATTTAACTTATGCCGGGCTTGATGCTATTGCTGTAAGCAGTGGCCCTGGTTCCTATACTGGTTTAAGGATTGGGATTTCGACGGCTAAGGGGCTTTGTTTTGCCCTGGATAAACCACTCATCGCCATCGAAACATTGGAGGCTATGGCTTATGGTGTTATCCATAATGATGATTTTACAGTTAATCAGAATACGCTTTTATGCCCTATGATAGATGCACGGCGCATGGAGGTATATTGTGCCTTGTTTGATGCTGCTGGCCAAAAAGTACGCCCAACCTCGGCAGATATTATAGATGAGCAAAGTTTTGCCGACGAACTCAATAAACAGCAGATCCTGTTTTTTGGTGATGGGGCCGATAAGTGCGAGGCTATATTAGGTAACAACCCTAACGCTAAATTTTTGTCAGGCTTTGTTAATTCGGCAACTTTTCTTACCCAAAAAGCCGCTGACAAATTCGGGAAGAAGGAATTTGAAGATGTAGCTTATTTTGAACCTTACTATCTCAAAGATTTTATAGCCGGAAAGAAAGCGTTATAAATAGCTTAATATTTAGATCCCTTTATTGGTGCTGGTTTTGAATAATCGCCCAAACAGGCGACCAAAAAAGCCCTTTTCGCCCATCGGAATGATGCTGGCGTTCATGGGGTGTTCAATTACGCGGCCGAATTTCAGGGTAAATCCTAAATAAAAATCACCTCCCGAATAATTACCCACATGATTTATTTGTGAGTTATTGTTTACAGCCGCTAATGCCAACTTGCCGGTATTGGTCAATCTTTCGGTACCTATATAAAATTCGGTATTAGGAGATTTGATCATGAGTTGTGTACCAATATTAAAAAAATGCATGTCGCTATAGCTTGTACTGAGCGTTGCAGTAAAAATACCCCGATAATTAAAATGGTTAACCAATGCTCCTGTAAAATCCGGATAGAATAAAGATTTTGAGGCTATAAGTGTTGGCGAGTATTTCCATAAATTGCCGTAGCCTATCCAATAGCTTTTGGTAGCACTCAATTCAGCAAGACCGTTTATGGGGGTAGTAAGTGGTTTAACTGTTTTATGATTATCGTCCTGCATTATTTTATGCACCCGGTCATAAAGCGTATCTGCAAAGTGCTGGGATCCTAAATTGTTGATCACACCACTATTATTAAAGTCATAAGTGGCCGACCGGTTACTCCAGTGAATAAAACCAAGATCTTTAATATTGCCCTGTATGGTTATGCGGTCATCTGTGGTGTAAGAGGCGCCCAAACTAATAGCGGCACCTGGATTGCGTAGATTGGGCAAGTAATCACGTGCATCGCGTTGGCCGGGAATATAGTTGGCATAATACCTGCCGGTTAAGCCGAGCAAGGCGCTTGGGTTGTTTGGATTGGTACGATCAAAATCGATTTGCGAATGAGTAATGTTAAATTGCTGATACTGTATACCCAATAATGCGCTTATTTTAAAACCAAGGGCTATTTTTTTATTGATACGCTCGCGATATGAAAAACCTATCTGGTGATAAGCCTGGTACCTGTAATTGTCATTAAAGATATTGGTATAATTATCGTTAGGAAAGTTCCTTGTTCCATTTAACAGGGCAAATGATTCGTCTGAAAAAAGTCCCCGGGCTTCTGCTTTAACCTGTGCCGAAAAGCCTATCTCTACATCGCCATTAAAACTTGTAAATAGCTTAAACATAATAGCATAAGCATTAATATTGGCGTTGAAATGATTGTATTTACCCTGACCTATTTGTAAATTATCGGTAAAGTATTGTGAATTATTGCCGAATATTTTGCTTTTAAGAGTACGTTGCGCATTTCCGGTTAAATAGGTATTCACATTAAAACTCGGGATAAAAAAGTTAAAGGCGTATTGCCGGCTGGAATCCGGGATGAATGATCGTTGTGAGGGATTTTCGAAAGAATCATACAACGTGCCCGTATTGTATTGCGAAAATTGTTGTGCAGAAACTGATAAAGAGAAAAATAGTAGCCCAAAAAGAATTAATAGCTTATTTTTATTCATACGACAATTTGCCAAGTTTCTGTTTATTAATGGTTTATTTTAAACCAGTAGTAAATATTTCCCTAAACTCTAAGGAAATATTCAGACACAATAGCCCCTTTTAACGGGAATTGATAGCGTATGGTTGTATGTTTTTTTATTTAATTTGAGTAGCAGTGCTGTCTGTATTATTCAGGCGCATGCATAGGTTGGTGTAGAAGTTTTTGTCAGAGGCACTAAACTGATAAGCAGCGGCATAAAAGCTTTTCCAACTGAGATCGGAGTTTTCAAAAGCGTCATAAAAAACATCTTTCAGATCACGTTTGAGTATTGATTGTGAGTTTTTAAAGTTGATGAAAAAAGCGATGTTACTTCTTTCGGCCAGCAGGTTATCAAACTGGTTATATTGATCAGTTTTACTGATAAACTTACGGTTAAAATAGGTATCTGAGTAACTGGTAAGTTCAGAGGCAGTTGCCGCCAGTACCAGATAGTTGTCAATGATCATAAAATAGGGTTTCCTGAAAATGCTGAAAGCATCACCTAATAGATAAAAGGGAATTTTATCGTAATTAAACTGCCCGATGTTATCATTGGTCATGGTACTCACATTCATCATAATAGGGCGTAATTTTGATCCGTCTTTAACAGAAACGATAGCGTATTTTTCCTGGTAACGGGTAGTTACTACTGCAAACTCGTTACCCAACAGGTGCTCAAATTCTGGTTTTAAAAGTACACCGGTTTCTGTCTTGATCTTGCTAAAAAGATCAACCTTGTCTTTATTGATACCTGCCTGGATATGCCATTGCGAAAGCTCAGCAGAAAATTTTGTAGGATCAGAGACAGCGAAGTTGATAGTATAGGCTGTAGTGGACGGAAAAATATCTTTTAAATGGTTCACCACTGGCTGCTGATCGGCGAATAGATTTAAATAGCTCGCTGTATGGTTATGCTGTATGGTAGTAAAACCACTAAACATCAACGCGTCGTTCTTAAAATTTAAAGTCAGGGCAGCTAAAGCAGGTAATAGCTTAAAGCTTTTAAAAATATCGGTATTCTTGTTTTTAAATACCTGGTCAAAGAGGGGGATAAGCTGGCTGTAATTAATATAAAGGTTAGCCAGGGAGTTGGAATTTTGCTGTTCGGGCAGCGGAACAAAGACGTTTTTGCTTTTATCATCCCGGTATAGTATACTTTGATCTATCAGCTCTTTTGAAAAGCTACCAGCAAAAATATTGTTTTCCTTTTGGGTGATGTAAAAATGTTTGTTAATGGCCTTGACCAATACATCATAGGTTACCCCAACAGCAATACGTATGGAGGCTACAGACAGGCCACTGGCAGGCTGGGTATTTAAGGCAGTGAGGGCATCGGTTTTAAAATCATTCGTAGTGGGCACGGTAATAAGCAGATTTATATCGTTGCTATTTGACGGATGTACCGAAATAAATACGTTTTGCCCATCGAAAAAATGTTCCAGTTGTGGTGAGGTGATCAATAATTTGCGGAGTGTATCCAGATCGGCCAGTTTATCTTTACCAATAATGGCGCCTAATAGCTGGTTGCCTTTAAAAATGTCGTAGAATCCTTTTTCGCTGTTAAATTCAAATACTGCGGTAGCATTATCAGGTATAGTATGCATCACCTGCCCGGTGCGTACCCCTGGCGGACTTAAATTTTTAAAGTAAACAACTGTTATAGCTATAGCAGCAGCAAGTAAAATTAAGGTGATAACTATCAGACGTTTCATAGCGGATTGCTTTACAAAGATAGAATTTTACGCTGCGGCATTAAAGTAATACTTTCAATTGGTTAACTTAGCTTTTTATATCTGCATGAACAAACAAATAATTATCACGGCTTCGTTTTTTGGTATGCTAGCCGTTATTACCGGAGCGTTTGGTGCTCACGGTTTAAAAGGGCGCTTATCTGCCGCTGATCTTGAAGTTTGGCACACTGCGGTACAGTACAATTTTTATCATGTATTCGCTTTGCTTTTCTTATCAACCTTTGCGCGCTTTAAAAACAACCAGATAACTCTGGCTTATTACTTTTTTACTTTTGGTATTCTTTTCTTTTCGGGATCATTATACTTGTTATCCTGCCGGAGTATTCTTGGCTGGGATTGGTTGATTGCCCTTGGCCCAATTACACCATTGGGTGGCTTGCTGTTTATTTTAGGTTGGCTGATGCTGGCTGTAGCTGCTTTTAGGAATAAATGATTTTTGGAGCAAGGCTTTTGGGGTAAAAGATCAAGGACTGGAATTGGAGTTGAGTATTTAGTTTTTAGAATTTCCCCTTTAGGGTTTAGAATTTAGTCTTTAGAGTTTAGGATTTACATGATATTGGAATTTGCTGAAATTGATCATACCGACCGTAAAACGCTTTTTGCCGAAGTGATTTTACCACTGGCAATTTCAAAAAATTATACCTATCGGGTGCCGTATGAACTGAATGATGCCATCGCCATAGGTAAAAGAGTAGTGGTGCAATTTGGTAAAAGTAAGTTGTACACTGCTATTGTTAAGGAAATCAGCACGCTTGCTCCCGAAAAATATGAAGCTAAATACATTATTGATATTCTGGACGATCAGCCGGTTGTAACGCCTCATCAGTTACATTTTTGGCAATGGCTGGCCTATTATTATATGTGCAATATTGGCGAGGTAATGAACGCCGCATTACCCGCTGCCCTAAAACTGGCCAGTGAAACCCGCATTGTGCTCAATAAAGAGTATGATATTGACCGCTCAACGCTACATGATAAGGAATTCTTGATTGTAGAAGCCCTGGATATCCAGCCGGAGCTTACCGTAAGTGATATTGCCAAATTATTGGGTCAGAAAACGGTAATGCCTATCCTGAAACTGATGTTCGAGAAAAACATCATCCATATATCCGAGGAAGTAAGCGAACGTTACAAACCCCGCAAGCGTACTTTTATTACATTGAACCCGGTTTATAACAATCCGGATAATTTACGTGAGCTTTTCCCGATACTGGAGAAGCGCGCTCCAAAGCAAGCTGATGCGCTGCTGGCTTATATAAAACTGGCACGTCATCAGAAAGCCATCACCAAAAATGAGCTGATAGAAGAAAGCGGAGCAGGTGAATCGAGCATTAAATCGCTTATAGAAAAAGAGATTCTTATCGCAGAGGAAAAAAATGTGAGCCGTTTGCATTTTGAAGAGGAAGAAGAACTGAACAGCAACTTTGAGTTAAGCGAACAGCAAACCGAAGTGCTGCAAAGTGTGCGTACGCAATTCCAGGAGAAAGATGTGGTACTGCTGCATGGAGTTACCTCATCGGGCAAAACACAGATCTACATCAGGTTGATAGAAGAAATGATGCGCAGCGACCGGCAGGTACTTTACCTGTTGCCCGAAATTGCCCTCACCACACATATCATTGAACGGCTACGCCTATATTTTGGTGCCGACATCGGTGTTTATCACTCCCGGTTTAATGATAACGAAAGGGTAGAGGTTTGGCAAAAGGTGCTGAACAATGATTATAAAGTAATACTGGGTGCGCGCTCATCGGTTTTTTTGCCATTTAATGATCTCGGCCTGATTGTGGTGGATGAGGAGCACGAAACCTCTTATAAACAATTTGATCCGGCTCCGCGATATAATGCCCGTGATGCAGCCATTTTTCTGGCCAATACGCATCAAGGTAAAGTGCTTTTAGGTTCGGCTACACCGTCGTTTGAAAGCTATTATAATGCCCGTACCCATAAGTATGGCTTTGCTGAACTTACTGAACGTTATGGCGGTGTACAACTGCCCGATGTACAGGTAGTAAGCATCAGTCATGAAACTAAGCAAAAAACTATACAATCGCATTTTACCAGTGTGCTGATGGAGGGTATTAATCAGACCCTGACCCATCAGGAGCAGGTGATCCTGTTTCAAAACCGGCGTGGATATGCCCCGGTGTTGATGTGTAAAATATGCGCATATACGCCAAAATGTATCAATTGCGATGTAAGTTTGACCTATCATAAGAGTAGCGGCAAACTGCATTGTCATTATTGTGGTTACCGGGAAGATTCACCGTCTATTTGTCCGGCATGCGGTTCAACGCACCTGGAATACAAAGGTTTTGGTACCGAGAAGATAGAGGACGAATTAAGTCTGTTACTACCCGAAGCTCGTATTGCCCGCATGGATCTGGATACCACCCGCGCCCGTAACTCCCTGCAAACCATATTAAACAACCTGGAAGAGAAAAAGATAGATATCCTGGTAGGTACCCAAATGGTGGCCAAAGGACTTGATTTTGCCGATGTTACCCTCATAGGAATCATCAATGCCGATAGCATGCTTAAATTTCCAGATTACCGGGCCAATGAGCGTAGTTTCCAGATGCTGGCACAGGTAAGCGGTCGTGCCGGACGACGGGGTAAACAGGGTAAAGTGGTGATCCAAACCTATGATCCTAATCACCGGGTTATCAAACAGGTGATCGCCAATGATTATAACGATCTGTATTTTACGGAAATGGAAGAGCGTAAAAGCTTTAAATATCCGCCGTTTTACCGCATCATCAACCTTGATATTAAACATAAAGACCCGGAAGTGTTATACAATCAGGCCAATTACCTGGGTAATGAACTGCGCAAACATTTTGGCGAGCGGGTAATAGGTCCTGAATCACCGCTCATCAGTCGCATCCGTAATTATTATATCAAATCTATCATGCTCAAATTTGAGCGGGATGGTATATCCATTGTTAAAGCTAAGGCTATACTGCGCGATGTGATCACCCAATTTCAAACAACCAAATTAAGCAAAGGCAGTATTATTCAGCCCGATGTTGATCCGTATTAAAGGGATGTTCTCCGATGCGTCATTGCGAGGAGGAACGACGTGGCAATCCCCGAATACCCGAGCCTTTCTGCACAGTTAAGGATTGCCACGCTATCGCTCGCAAATGAATCACGTTTTTGTTTATTGTTAATTATCTTAATTTTTTTACCGGCTAACACATAATGAATTACCCATCTCTACGTTACCCGCATCCCCTAAATGCTGAATTTCCTGTTACCTTTGCCTTATAAATGGCTTATAAGTATATTGATAATTATCGCGAAAAAGGCGCCCGTAAACGATTGGTTGACATCCTGCGAAAAAAAGGTATCCAGGATGAAGAAGTATTGCTGGCCATAAGCAAAGTACCGCGCCACTATTTTTTTGATGAAACTTTCTGGAACCAGGCCTACAGCGATATTGCCTTTCCGATAGGCGAGGGGCAAACCATATCGCAACCCTATACTGTTGCTTATCAAACAGAATTGCTCCATATACGCAAAGGCGATAAGGTACTGGAGATAGGCACAGGTTCAGGTTACCAAACCTGTATATTACTGGAACTCGGCGCCAAAGTTTATACCATTGAGCGCCAGGAAAAATTGTATGAGCGCACCCGGTTTATCCTGCCCGAAAAGATGGGTTATAAACCCAACTTTTTTTGTGGTGATGGTTCTATTGGTATAGCCAAACACGCGCCTTATGATAAGATCATCGTAACGGCCGGTGCACCTACAGTGCCTGATGTGCTTTTGAAACAACTCAAAATAGGTGGTATCCTGGTAATTCCGGTTGGTGACGAAGAAACTCAAAAAATGGTAACTATACTCAAGGTTGCCGAAAATGACTACGAAAAGATTGTGCTGGATACTTTCAGATTTGTGCCTTTGGTGGGAGATAAGGCATGGTGAGCCCCCAACCCCCTAAAGGGGGAGCTTTTGATTAGCAAATTCACTTAACAAAACAGCCTGCTTTAAATATTTAAAGCAGGCTGTTTTGTTAAGTGCACGCCCCCTTTAGGAGGTTTGGGTGGCTTACCTTTTCATTGCCCGGTCCATTTCAACTTTAGTGTCGCGCTCTTTCATTGTTTCGCGTTTGTCAAATGTCTTTTTACCTTGTGCAAGTCCAATTTCCAGTTTAGCAAAACCACGTTCGCTGATGAACAGGGCTAATGGCACAATGGTCAGGCCCTTTTCTTCGCCACGGGTTACCAGCTTTTTAAGCTCTTTTTTGGTAAGTAATAGCACACGGTCGCGTTTGGCCTCGTGGTTATAGAATGATCCGTATGAATATTCTGATATATGCAAATTGCGTACAAACAGTTGGTTATTGATAAAGGTGCAAAAGGCATCGTTGATATTGGCCTTGCCCTCACGTATCGATTTTATTTCAGTGCCCAGCAATTGAATACCGGCTACATACTTATCCAGTATGTGGTATTCAAAATAAGCCTTCTTGTTTTTTATATATATTTTATCCTGAGTAGTCATGTTTTTCCTTTCGGTGAGGTGCAAATTTACGCAAAATAACCAAAACAGGTCTTGCTATATTATTACCTGCTTGGTTTTACCACCAATACCGGCACATTCACCATATGCCTAACCGAGTTTACAGTGGTACCAAAAATAAGATCTTTCAGGGCCTTGTGACCATGCGAACCCATCACAATAAAATCGACATTTTCTTCATTTACAATCTTAGCGATAGCGCTTGCCGGGTTACCATAACCAATTTGCGCCTGTGCTTTATAGCCCAGGTTTTCCAGGGCAGTAACATACTTATTCAGGTTGTCTACATCGCTTTGGGTTTCGTTATCCATAACCTGTTTACCATAGTAACGCGCGCCGGCAGTTTCCACCACATGGATCAGAGTATAAGTAGCCCGTTTGCCGCCCTGCATAATAGCATGGCGCAGGCAGTCGTTGTCGTTTTTTGAAAAATCGATGGTTATGGCTATGTGTTTATAAGTAATGGCATCAAGCTCGGTGATGGCACTGGCAATACCATGAGGTGCATAAAATGGCTGATCTTTATGTTTGTATAACATCGGTCTGAAAAATACATATATCAGCAGTAACGCTACAGCAAGAACAATGGGGAAAACCAGGGCATAGATCCAGGCGGCGGCGGATGGGTATTCTTTTATCCAATCAAATAATTGTTCGTATACCAATTTGCCGTTTAACGCAACAATAAGGATGGCGCAGGCCCAGGCCAATACTTTTACTTTAAGACTGATGGCAAATTTACCCATCCGTTTTTTGTCAGATGTAAAGTGGATAAGCGGGATAACCGCAAAACCCAGTTGCAGGCTCAGCACCACCTGGCTTAATATAATCAAGCTACCCAATCCCTCTTCTCCAAAATATATGATGGTGAAAACGGCCGGTACAATAGCCAGCACACGGGTAAGTAAACGGCGCAGCCAGGGCTCAATACGCAGGTTGATGTGGCCCTCCATAATAATTTGTCCGGCAAGTGTCCCCGTGATGGTAGAGCTTTGTCCTGAGGCTATCAAAGCGATGGCGAAAAGTACCGGGGCAACCCTGCCAAAAATATGCTCAAGCAGCTTATAGGCATCCTGTATTTCGGCAACTTTAAAATAGCCGTTTTTATAAAAGGCTGTAGCTGCCAGTATCAGGATTGCGGCGTTTACAAAAAAGGCCAGGTTAAGTGCTATAACGGTATCAAACAGGTTGAATTTAATAGCCGATTTAATACCCGCGTCTGTACGGGTGATTTGCCGGGTTTGCACCAGCGAGGAGTGCAGGTACAGATTATGCGGCATCACTGTAGCTCCAATAATACCTATGGCAATGTAAAGCGCGTCGCCACTTAAATTGCCGGGCGCAAAACCTTTGGCTATTTCAACTACGTTGGGCTGCACAATGAACATCTCTATTAAAAATGAAAGCCCTACAATAAATATCATGGATATGATAAAACCTTCCAGTTTACGCATGCCTTTGTTCATTAAATAAAGCATTAGGATGGTATCGGTTATGGTAAGCGATACGCCCCATATCAATGGCAGGTTAAATAGCAATTTTAAGCCGATGGCCATACCGATGATCTCGGCCAGATCGCAGGCTATAATGGCTATTTGCGCTAATACGTACAGCCAGAAATTCACAAAGCGGGGATAAGCATTTTTGGATGCCTGCGCCAGATCGAGCCCGCGAACAATGCCCAGGCGTGCGCTGAGCGACTGCAGCAGCAATGCGATGAGGTTGGAGGCAAATAATACCCATATTAGTTTATAACCAAAAGCGCTGCCCCCGGCAATGTCGGTAGCCCAGTTGCCCGGATCCATGTAACCTACGCTTACCAGGTAGGCCGGACCCAGAAAGGCCATTATTTTACGCCAGCCTGTTTTATTTTCGGTGCTAACCGAGCTGTGTACATCTCCTAATGATTGGTTATGGGTATCTGTCATAAAGCTATCAGTAAATTATTAGCCACTTCGCGGCTGATGTGTATCTCTTTTTTATTTTCTGTTTGTAAGATCACAGAATGATCAAACTCCACGATTTCTGTGATCGATATTTTTTTTCCCAGCGTAAGCTGTTGCTTTTCGAGGTATTGCAAAAAAGATGAGCTGTGATCACGCACCCCGGCTATGGTTCCGCAATTGTTTACACTTAATGTAGATATGGCTTTTAATTCAGAAGCGTTAAACCTGCCATTACAATCGGGGATGGGTTCGCCATGCGGGTCGTGCTGCGGATAATCCATAAATTCATCAAGCCGGTCAATCAGTTCGGCTGATGATATGTGCTCCATTTCCTCGGCCATATCATGTACCTGGTCCCACTTAAATTTAAGTTTCTCTACCAGGAAATACTCCCAGAGCCGGTGTTTGCGGATGATATTAACAGCGATCTTCTCGCCTGCGGGGGTTAAGCTTACGCCCTGGTAACGCGTATAATTGATCAGCGCCTTATCGGCTAGTTTTTTCAGCATGTCTGTTACCGAGGAAGCCTTGGTGTTTAATGACGCGGCAATTTGATTGGTGCTCACATTTCCGGCATCAATTGACAAATGGTAGATCGATTTTAAATAGTTTTCCTCGGCTAACGTATTCATTTATACAAATCTAATAAAAAATTTAGACTTATCTAAATTATGAAAATCGTGGGAAATATATTTTTGCTGAATTACTTTTAAGAGAAATATAATTTTGTGAACAGAGGAAAACTGTATATTTGCGTACATTATTGTAACCTAATGGCTGCGGAATTAGATAAAATCGATCTTCAAATACTTAAGATATTACAGGAAAACGGAAGAATAACCAACCTTCAACTTTCAAATGAAATAGGCCTTTCACCGGCCCCAACCCTGGAGCGTGTACGCAAGCTGGAGAACGCTGAGTACATCAAGAGTTATCATGCCCTGGTTGACGAGGAAAAACTGGGCCTGGGTATTAAAACCTTTATACAGATATCGCTTGATTTTCACCAGAAAAATACCATTCAAACATTTCTGGATGAGATCAAACACATTAAAGAGGTAACAGAGTGCCACCATGTAACCGGACAGTGCGATTTTTTGCTGAAAGTATACGTACGCGACATTAAATCATACGAACAACTGATCATGGAAAAGATAAGCCGTATCACGGTTGTAAAAACTTTCCAAACCATGATGATCATGTCAACCAGTAAAAAGGAACCAATAGTTCCTTTGGAGTATTAGTTCGAAAAGATGCAAGAGATTAGAGTCAAGAAGCAAGATCAAAACTTAGCTTCTTGACTTTTTTGTTTTACAACCGATCAGCAAGACTCTTGCTTCTTGACTCTAATTTCTTGATTCTCTTTTCAACTTATCTGCCAATTGATCTCTGCTTTTCCTTCTCTTTTTAATATCTCATTGGTTTTTGAAAATGGCTTGCTGCCAAAAAAGCCACGATCGGCAGAAAAAGGTGAGGGGTGGGGCGATTTAAGGATAAAATGTTTATTCTCATCAATTAATGCCGCTTTTGATTGCGCGAAGGCTCCCCAGAGTATAAATACAATGCCTTGTTTTTTGTCGGATATGGTTTTGATCACTTCGTCGGTAAATTCCTCCCAACCCTGTTTCTGGTGCGAACCTGGACTGCTGGCCCTAACCGTCAAGGTAGCGTTTAATAATAGCACTCCTTGTTTGGCCCAGTCTTCCAGGTTACCATGAGCTGGTATCTTAAATCCGGGAATATCGGTTTGCAGTTCTTTATAAATATTAATGAGCGAACGGGGAGTGGCGATGCCTTTTTGCACCGAGAACGAAAGCCCATGCGCCTGGTGTGCACCATGGTATGGGTCCTGGCCAAGTATCACCACTTTTACATCATCAAAATGGGTGGTGTTAAATGCGTTAAAAATTTCGCTGTTTTTAGGGTAAACCACCTGGCCTGCTGCCTTTTCTTTCTGTAAAAAATCCTTTAGTTTTATCATGTAGTCTTTCCCAAATTCGTCTTTCAGAACTTCCATCCAGGAGGGGTCTAATGCATTTGCCATAAATATTGATATAATGTTGATTAAGCGTACAAATTAACGGATATTTGCACTCAATATATAGTATCATAAATTATGTCAAATATTGTTAGGCTAATTATAGCCTGTGTACTGTTCGGTGCGGCGGTTGCGCTTTGTGCCTTCGGGTTTTGGGGCTGGGGAATTTTAGTTTTGTTTTTGGGCGGTATTGTGCTATTGAGCTTCTTCTTTAACGAGAATATGATCGTATCACAATTTTATCTGCGTAAGGAAAACTCTGAAAAAGCCGAAGCCTGGTTAATGAAGATCACTGATTACGAAAAACAGCTGCATAAAAACCAGCATGGCTATTATAACTTACTGATCGGTTTGATTGAATCGCGTAAGGCGCCAATGAAATCTGAAAAATACTTTAAGAAAGCGCTTCAGTTGGGTATGAAAATGTCGCACAATACGGCTTTGGCTAAATTGAGCCTGGCGGGTATCTCTATGGCTAAACGTAATAAACGCGAGGCGCAAATGTACCTTTCTGAGGCTGCCAAGGATGATAAGAATAAGTTACTGGCCGAGCAGATCAAGATGATGAAAACACAGATGGCTCAAATGGATAAGCAACAGGTAGTAAGGGGCGGATATCGCCAGTTCTAACAGGACAAGAAAATAATATAATAAGGATAAAATAAAAAAGGGACGCGAAAGCATCCCTTTTTTATTTCTCGTCGATAGCGCTGAAATAATCGGCAGTAGCAGAATGGTTCTGGTAAGGCGATACTACACGGTCGCTATAAGAATAGTCGCTTTCTTCGGTCGGGTTGGCCACTTCGACCATCTTTAATAAACTCCTGATGAACGATAAGTTGAAGTTACTTCTGTTCAGTTTGATCAGGTATTCGTTCTCGGTGATCTCCAAAATTGAATTGGTCATGACTTTTTTTAATAGTTGTTTATTGCAAGTATAACCAACATAATTAAACACAAAGTACTGTTTATTTTAAGCTTTTATTAATAAATTGTTATTAAATTGCTGATACAGAGTTGGGTATCAAAATAGCCCTGATTATGGCCTCGTTAAGTGCTTGGCCGGGACAAAAGTAGCATAAAAAGAAGCACCAACAAGCGTCCTTTTATTGTTATTTTCAGAACACCTGCATTATAAATAATTCCGGCAACAGACCGACAGCGTTTATCTGTGATACTATTCTTATTTAATGTTGTTTACGATAAGCTACCGGGCTAATACCTGTTTCTTTTCTGAAAAGCCTGGAGAAATAGGGTGGATTTTCAAACCCAAGCTGATAGGCAATCTGCGCTACGGTAAGGTCGGCGCCAATCAGCAGGTTTTTTGCTTCTGTGGTCAGATAACTATGGATGTGGTCGATGGCTGATCGGCCTGTTTCCTGTCTTAACAGATCACTTAGATAATGAGGCGACATTTTGAGTTGGGCGGCAATTGCTGTAACGGTTGGCAAGCCATTGGTTTGTAATTCGCCATTCTCAAAATACTGCCGGATAGCTTTATTAAATTTAGAAATTACCTTACCCGTAAGTTCCGCCCTATTCAGGAACTGGCGTTTATAAAAACGCTGCGAATATTTAAGGATAGCTTCAATATGTCCCAAAATGATCTCCTTGGTATACTCATCCTGATTGTTGTTGTATTCCGTCTCAATCTTACGGAACAGCTCCCACATAATTTCTTCCTCTCGGGGAGAAATATGGAGGGCCTCATTGGTTTCGTAATCGAAAAAACTATATTTTTTGATAGTTTGGTGCAATGATTCGCCATTTAGGAAATCAGGATGAAACATGATCGTAAATCCGCTTCCTTCCAGCTGGATATTTTTAAGTTCGACTACTTGACCAGGTTTAATATAGATCATAGAACCCTGGTTGTGATCATACTTGGTGCGTCCGTAATAAAGACCGCCAGACAGTACCTTCTTAAACGCGATTATATAAAAAACCGTTGTATATTCATTTGAGGCCGTGCCGCATGAAGCCGGACATGTATTTACACACGTCATCAAACTAAGTAAGGGGTTTTCCGATATGGGCCAGCCCCGGGCTTTATGCAGATCGCTTAAATTTTTGAAATGCTTCATTTTGATAAAGATACGGCATCCGGCCAACGGAATGCCGTATCATTTTTTAATTTAACTGATTAATGACCATGTGCTGCCGCTGCAACTTCTTTCCAGGATTCCCAAACCGCCAGCCGGTCGGCATAAACCTGTTGCACACGCGGTAAAGCTACTTTTCCTAAAAGTAAGCGCAATGGTGGCTGATCACTGTCAACCAATTTAATAATAGCAGGTACAGTTGCCTCGGGGTTGCCGACCATTTCAGGGGTAAAGTAGCTATTGAATGTTTCCTTAATACCATCGTACACCGCTATAGATTGTGTTTTGATAGCCGAATCTCCGCTCCAGTCTGTGCCAAAGGCATTTGGTTCAACAAGACTTACATTGATGCCAAATCCTTTTACCTCTGCAGCAAGGCTTTCGCTTAATCCTTCAACTGCCCATTTAGAGGCTACATAGATACTTATAATAGGTGCACCTGTGTGACCCGCCAAACTTGATACTTGTATAATATGCCCATGACCTTGCTCCCGCATAACCGGGATAACGGCCTGGGTCATCCACAACAAACCAAATACATTGGTTTCGAATTGATCCCGGGCTTCCTGCTCGGTAGCCTCTTCAATGGCACCAAACAAACCATAACCAGCGTTATTGATCAGCACATCAATGCCGCCAAAATGTTCATTAGCTTGTTTAACAGCAGCAAAACATTGCTCGCGGTTATTCACATTCAGTTTAACAGGTAATATCGATTCTCCATAAGTGGATACCAGATCACTTAATGAATCAATATTTCGGGCGGTAGCGATTACTTTATCACCACGTTTTAAAAATGCTTCGGCCCATATTTTTCCAAGCCCCCGGGATGCGCCTGTTATTAAAATTACTTTAGATTTCATATCAATTATTTTATGATACAAAATTACAGGCAGCCGGTACCGGCAGACTTATACATATCGCTGAATATCGGATACATATTTTGCCCGGTGTAGAGTTATATTTTCAGTTTCAATAGCTTATCCGCATTGCTATGGGCAATTTTAGCCACTTGCTCATCGGGAAGGTCAATCGCGTTCAGGAATTCAATACCCATTTCGTTGGTACTAAATGGATAATCGATAGAGAACATAATATTATCAATACCGAAAGTATCTAAAGCGATTTTTAAAGGTGGCTGCGTAAAAAAACCACTGGTAGTGATATGAACCTGTTGATGGAAAGTATCGCTAAGGGAACGCTGGTTGGCACCTCCATTGCCGGGTTTAAATGCCCGTTCAGATCGAGCCATCATCATAGGTAGCATTTCGCCCATGTGTCCAATAATCAGGTTTAGTTTCGGATACTTATCGAAAACGCCGGAATATAGCAGGCGTAAAACATGCAAAGCAGTTTCTGCGTGCCATCCCCAGCCGTAACAGGCCAGTGCTTCGGCCATCCCCAAATGATTGGGCGATCCACTGTAATAAATATCGGCTATCCCTTTTGGCGGCAATCCGGGGTGGAGGTAAATGGGTACATCCAGCTTTTCGGCCCTTTCAAATATTGGGGCAAATTCGGGTTGATCTAAAAATTTGTCATTAGTCAGTCCCCTGATCATGGCTCCGCGGAAATGGTATTCTGTCACAGCGCGTTCCAGTTCATCAGCCGCGGCAAGAGGAGCTGTCATAGGGAGATGGGCAAAGGCTGCAAAACGGCTCTCAAAACCGGCTATCCTCTCAGCAATCAGGTCATTATATTGTGTAGCAAAAGCCGGGCCTTCTTCCGGGCTTAAAAGATTGGCCCCAGAACTATCCACAGAGAGTACCTGCATGCTAATGCCATTATCATCCATTGATTTTAATCGCTCGCCGGTAATATCAGCCAGCTTGGGAACCAACTGCTGCATCCTTTCTGATTGACCAAAGCCACCCAAAGCAGCTTTGGGTATTTGATCAGCCATTTCCGGAAAAGAAATATGTTCTTCAAGTGTTACTATTCTCATGTTAAATTGATAAAATGTTTGTCGGGATAGGAGAAACTATTGACTACCAGGGAACCTCGCCTCCGTCTTTAAAAAACTTAGCGGTAGTGTTTGGATGGGATTGTGTTGCCAGTTGTACAATAGGCACTGCGCCTTGCTCTACGGTTTTTGCTCCCTGAAATTGATTTAGATCGGTAGCCGTATATCCTGGTGTAACACTGTTGACGCTAATACCTGCGTCACAAAGTTCATTGGCCAGCATTACCGTAAAAGCGTTTAATGCAGTTTTAGAAGAACCGTATGCATTGTATTTATCCCGGTTTGTGTTTCTTCCTGCGTCAGTGCGCAGGGAGATAGAACCAACTTCACTGGAAACATTGATGATGGATGGTTCAGTTGATTTTCTCAGTAGGGGCAAAAATTCCTGCGTAGTTTGTATAGGGCCAAAAAAATTAACATCGAATACCTTGCGTAGGTTTTCCATGTCACCTGTAGAAAAATCTTGAGGTTGGTCGCCAGAAATACCAGCATTATTGATCAAAATATCCAAAGAATTAATTTTATTCTCCAATTCCTGCTTTGCCTGTCTAACTGATTTAATATCAGCTATATCAATTACAATAGTTTCTACGTTAGTTATACCCAGATCATTTAACTTTTGAATTGCTGCAAGTCCATGTGCTTTATCCCTGCTGCCTAAATAAACAAAATAGTTCAATTGTGCCAGTTGTTTGGCGGTTTCAAAACCGATCCCTTTATTGGCCCCGGTGATTAATACTGTTTTCATAATAATAGTTTTTGACAGATGTATCTTTCTCTGGAAAGAAAGCCCGTTACATTTAGGAAACCCTCCCTGAAATACATCAGCACAAAGAAACGCACACGTGTTTTAAACCGCAATGCATCATTAATGGTACTTATAGGACTATTGTGGGTAACACCATCCCGATTAAGTCCCATTTAAAAGAATTTTTAAATAAAATTTGCGAAACCGATCGGTTGCTTATATATTTGCAACTGATCGGTTTCTTATTTAATTAAAATAACTCATTATGAAAAGTAAAATACTCTTTGTTTTATGCCTGTTGGCTGGTTTGATGTTTATGAATGCGGGCCTGGATAAATTTTTACACTACATGCCCGTGCCTAAAGATATGCCCGAGAAAATGATAAAACACGGGAAGGCATTTATGGAAATTGGCTGGCTTTTGCCCTTGGTTGGTTCGGCCGAATTTGTTGGCGGTTTGTTACTGATCTTTGGCAGAACCAGGGCACTTGGCGCTGTTATTATCGTGCCGGTTTTAATTGGTATACTACTGACCAACATCAGCGTAGCCCCCTCGGGTTTACCTATTGTGTTTGCCTTGATAGCGATTATTCTATGGGTAATTATTGAGAACAGGGAAAAATACCTGCCCATGATCAGGAAGTAATTTTTTCAATGAGACGAGATATTTTTCAAGCTATAGCAGACCCAACACGCAGGGCTATTATCGCTTTAATTGCCATACAGGCTATGACACCTAATGCTATTGCCGAGCATTTTGATACAACAAGGCAAGCTATTTCAAAACATCTAAGGATATTAACCGAATGTGAATTGGTGGAACAGAAACACCAGGGCCGGGAAATATACTATCAGTTGGAAATTGATAAGATGAAAGAAATAGACAAATGGCTGGAACAATTCCGCCAGATATGGGAGACCCGCTTTCAACAACTCGATGAACTTTTATCAATTATTAAAAAAACATAAGAATGAAACACAATTTGTACTTCGACTTTATTGCTGATAAACAAAAAAATACACTGACCATCAAGCGAGAGTTTTTAGCCGGCCGGCAATTGGTCTGGGACTGTTATACCAAGAATGAGTTGCTTGACCGCTGGTTTGCCCCTAAGCCATTAACCACCAAGACAAAGTCAATGGATTTTAGTGAAGGGGGGCATTGGCACTATGCAATGGTAGAGCCAAATGGTACAGAATACTGGGGTTATACAGAATATGTAAAAATCAAGCCGATTGACTACTATACATCTTTGGATGCTTTCTCTAACGCTGATGGTGAAATAAATAAAGACCTGCCCCGTGCAGAATGGCTGGTAACTTTTACCGACAAGGGCGAAAACGCCCTGGTAGAAACTGTTGTTACCTACAAATCGCTTTCGGATCTGGAAGCTGTTATACAAATGGGTATGGAGCAGGGGATGCTGGCAACGCTGGAAAAACTGGATGAACTGTTAGTAATCCTGAAAAAATAAAATGAACCATTTGCTGGGGTATGCATGTCGCATATGCCAGCAAATAATCATTATGCTTTAATAATTTGAGTTTAAAAGCTATTTAACGGATTTTAAGAATCGTTGATTCACATAACTCAAAACCGAACGGCCAAACGTTCGCTTTTGTTACAATTTACTCAATGGGTAGTCTATAATATATTATCTGTCAATATATTAGTAAATTGGAACAGCGATTGCGCTATTTAACTCATTGAACCCTTATATATTCCATATCAACCTGTATGATCTGTTCTTTCTCGGAACGATATTTATCGGGCTAACTTTTATCCTGCTGTTAGTAACTACTAAAAGATCCAATCAAGGGGCCAGCCACTTCCTGGCCATTGGCCTTGCCACTGTTGTTTTGTGGATGGCCTGGCTATTAGGCACCGACATCCGTTTGGAGAACTATTTTCCACATTGGAGCTGGCTACCAATGCGGCTTTCGTTGGCATTTGGTCCGCTGATTTTTTTTTATGTGCTTAAAATGACCCGGCCGGAATTTAAGTTCCGGTATAAGGATTTGCTCCACTTTAGTCCGTTGTTGCTGGAACTGGGGGCACACGCACTGCAGATAAAGGAGAGTTTGAGAACAAGCCTGGCCACCTACGATACCATGACCTTTCGGCAGTTGAACCCGGTATTGCAATTCCTTGCTTTTATCTCGGTTATTATCTACCTATACCAATGCCATAAGCTTATCCAAAACTACTATCAACAGCTAAAATTTACTGAGGGCGACCGGTACCGGTATGAGTTACGGTGGCTGCAACGCTTATTGATGGGTTTTGGCTTGATATGGCTATTGTGGGTGCCGTATACTGCCATCGATTATTTTTATTACCATGGTGAATTGGACTTACCGGCTTATTATCCTTTGTATCTCCTTTTAGCGGTCGTCTTCATCCGGATAGCTATTGTGATATACTTAAGACCAGAGGCTGGCGCACCGGCTGAAATACCTTTACTTTCAAAGCCATTGCTCCCGGCAGAACTAAGGCAAAAAGCCACCTGGTTAAAGAAAACTATGAAAACCGGTCTATATTACCAGGATCCGGAACTCAGCTTAAGCTCATTGGCCGGAAAGCTTGATCTAAGTCTTCATGAACTATCGCGCATTATCAACACGGTATTCAAGAAAAGCTTCAATGATTTCATCAATGACTATCGCGTCGCGGATGTTGTTCGGAAAATGCAGGACCCGGCTTATGCCCATCTTACCCTGCTTGGTATTGCATTTGAATCGGGGTTCAATTCCAAAACTACTTTTAACCGCATTTTTAAACAAATAACCGGGAAAAGCCCCGTTGAATATAAAAATGAACTTAAAAAAGAGCGCCCATCTTATAACTTGGGACGTCAATCCCGTTTTGCGCCGGTAATTTCGTTGCATGAAATCGCCCCTAAGTGGTTTCATTGGAAATCAAATCGCAACTTTATGTTTAAGAATTATTTGAAAATAGCACGGCGCAACCTGATGCGTAATAAAAGTTACGCTGCTATTAATATTACCGGCTTAGCTGTTGGCATTGCCGTTTGCATGGTGATATTTATCATTATACAGTTTCAAACAGGCTTTGATAACTTTCATGAAAAGAAAGATCGTATCTATCGTGTGCTAACCGAATATCATCGTTCGGAATCAGCAAATATTTCTTATGGTAAGGACGTCCCTTTGCCAATGCCTACAGGACTGAAAACATCTTTTCCGCAAATAGAACAAGTGGCCCCTATTTTTGCAAGCCGCGATGATGAGTTGCTGATAGGTGATAATAATGGAACCCCAATAAAAACATTTAAAGAACAACGGGGGGTATTTTTTACAGGGCCCTCATTTTTTAAAATATTTGATTTTCCTTTGCTTGCCGGTTCGTATACCTCATTAGAAGATCCGAACAATGTATTGCTTACAAAAGAGATCGCGGAAAAATATTTTGGCGACTGGAAAACAGCAATAGGCAAAACTATTAAACTAAGAGCTGGCGGCTATATATTTGAACATGGCACCGAAGTATTGAAAGTTTCGGGCATTCTTGCCCCCGTACCTGCAAATACAGACTTTCAGCTAAAAGTTGTTGTGGCTTATGGAACAGGTTTTACCGGAAGTATTATAGAAAAATCTACCAATTGGGAGGATAGGACAGGGACTGATTTTGGTTGCTATGTTTTGTTACCGCCGAATATTTCGGTTGATAATTTTAATCAGCAATTAAGAGCTTATTCACAAAAGGTGCAATCTCCGGAAAATAAGGATAGTCATATTGTACAACCATTAAGCGCGGTGCATTATGATACCCGGGTGGGTAATTACAGTAATATAACCATCAGTCATCAACTGCTCAATGTATTGTGGCTGATAGCGGCATTCATCCTGTTAATTGCCTGTGTAAATTTTATCAACCTCTCTACTGCGCAGGCTGTTAATAGGGCAAAGGAGGTTGGTGTAAGAAAAGTGTTGGGGAGTAGTAAATCTCAATTGCAGATCCAATTCATCGTTGAAACATTTTTGATAGTGATAAGCGCGGTAATGTCTGCAGTGGTTATCACCATATTGGCATTGCCTGCTGTAAGCCGACTTTTAGAACTTTCGCTTTCATTCAATATATTCAGCAATCCGGCAATTATTTTATTTCTTTTGATTGTAACCATTGCCGTAACGGTGCTCGCCGGTTTCTATCCCGCTATTGTTTTGTCGCGTTTCAATCCGGTAAACGCTTTAAAAAGTAAACTGACAGCAAATACCGGAAACGGAATTTCATTAAGAAGGGGGTTGGTGGTTTTTCAATTCATCATTGCCCAGGCACTCATCATCGGGACGCTCATCATTGTAAAGCAGATGGATTATTTTATGGATCAACCCTTAGGCTTTGATAAAGACGCTATTGTAAACGTCCCTTTCCGTACAGATAGTCTTCGTCTTAGTAGAATGGATTATTTGAAAAAACAGCTACTATCGATAAGCGGGGTGCAGGTAGTAAGTTATAGCTCCAACACACCGGTTGAAAATGGTAATGATATGTGGAGTACGCTTAGATTTGACCATGCAACAAAAGAAACAGATTTTAAGGCAATCACCAAATTCACCGATAACGAATATGTTCCCGCTTACAAGCTGACTTTAATAGCCGGAAGAAATTTGCAACCTTCAAATTTAACAAAGGAGTTTTTAGTGAATGAGTCGCTGCTGAAAAGTCTGGGAATAAAAAATCCTGAGGATATATTAAATAAAGAAATAAGCATCTGGAACGACCAGATAAAATGCCCGGTTGTTGGAGTATTGAAAGATTTTAATGACCGATCTTTTCGTAATGATCTTGCACCATTACTTATTACCACAGACGTTGTAATGTACAACCAGGCGGGAATAAAACTGGCAACCAAAAACATTTCCTCCACAATGGAATCTGTTAAAAAAATGTTTGAGCAAACATTCCCGGATTATGTTTATGAGTACAAGTTTTTGGATGATAAGATTGCCAGTTTTTACAAACAGGAAAGTCAGTTAGCGGCTTTGTACAAAATTTTCGCGGTAATTGCCATATTCCTTAGCTGCCTGGGCCTGTATGGTTTAGCTTCATTCATGGCCGTGCAACGGATAAAAGAAGTTGGCATCCGTAAAGTACTTGGTGCCACTGCAGGGAATATTGTCTATCTGTTTTCAAAAGAATTTATAATACTCATTACCATTGCGTTTGCCATTGCCGCGCCCATCGCGTGGTATTACATGCACCAATGGTTGCAGGCTTATGCCTATCGTATAAGCATCAGTTGGTGGTTATTTGTAGTGGGCGGGCTTGCTGCAACAATTATTGCACTGGTAACTATAAGTTTCCAGGCAATAAAAGCGGCAAAAGCAAACCCTGTGAAGAGCTTGCGAAGCGAATAATATAAAAGCCGCTTCTGCGGTAAAGAGCTTGGGTCAAATAAGGTGAGATCTGAGGTTTAGTTGACACGTTAATGTGGTGCGTTCCGGGGTGAGATCCGGAGCGCATTTTTATATTTTAACAGATAGATTTCCAGCTTTATGCCGGCAGATATTTCTGGAGTATTTTCCCGTTTTTGAAGGCGGTTGAACTCTCTAATCGCAGCACTTTTTTATCCTTAAAAATAGAAAGGCCAGTTCCGATAGCAACCGGGTTCCGGATAATGTAATATTCATCAATAAGGTTATGGCTGATGAGAGAGCTTGCAAAGTCGGCGCCTCCATAAACAATAATATCTTTACCCGGTTGTTTTTTCAATGCTTGCACTGCAGTAGCCAGGTCCCCGTTCTCCACTTCTACGTTTTTGCCCTTGATGGTGGTTTGTGTACGGCTGAAAACGATCTTGCGCATACTCACCATACGTTGCGCTAAAGATTGGTGAGGACTGACGCCATCGACAACTAATCCGTTCTCCCAATGATCAATGAAATCGCGGGTCATTTTGCGGCCCAGCAAAATGGTGTCGCAACTGTCGGCCAGCTCAATCGCTTTGTTGAAACCTGTTTCATCCTGGTCGCCCGGAATCCACATCCAGTCCAGCTCGCCATTTGGCCCGGCTACAAAGCCATCAATGGTCATTTGTACCTGTAATTTTAATTTTCGCATAACATTCGTTTTTAAATGTGATGATGTTTGTTTCCATTATAAATGTCTGTAAACTGCTCTGGATGTTAAGGGCATACACGATATCATTCATAAGCAGTATATAGAAAAGTGAGGCAGACGCTGTTCATTTATTAAATTACAGACAATTATGTAGGCACACGCGCTATGCGTGTACCTACATCAGGGAAGATCATTTTTTCAGTGGCCCAAGATGCTTATAAGTGCTCACGAGCAAGCCAGTAGGTGTGGTTTTCGAATCGACAAAGGCAAGTTCCCTGGCGTCAATACTGTCGGCCAATAAGCGTTTACCCCGACCCAGCAAAACAGGGTAGGTGATGAGTACCACCTCGTCGGCCAGCCCCTGGTCAAGCAATAGAGAGGTTAATGTTGAGCTTCCTACAACGATCAGATCGGGACCGTCTGTTGATTTAAGATCGCGGATGGCCTTTATAGTGTCCTCATCCAAACTCTTTACCGGGCCCCATTCCAGGCTGTCGGGCCGGTGGGTTGCAATGTGTTTTGTTGCAGCGTTTATAGCATTCGCCATTGGAAAATCACCAGCAGTAGGCCAAAAGTTACTAAATATATCGTAGGTATGGCGGCCAAGCAGTAGGTCAAAGTTTGGCCCGTATGCTTCAAATAGTAAGGCTGCTCCGGCAGGGCTTCTGTAAGGTGTGGTCCATGCGCCATAGGTGTAATCTCCATCGTGCTCTATCACGCCATCCAGCGAGATGTGTTCGAAAATTCTGATCTTTCTCATGTTGTATCTATAAGTTTTAGTTATTAATCAAATTTAAAGAGTATAAGATACAAACATGCGGTGCAATCGCGACAATATAAGGGGGGGGTTAGCCATTTTCTACCATAGGGGGAATGTTTGCAGAGCAAGCGGAGATCAAATACAGGTTGTTTAAATACCAGTAACATTTACCTAAAACATCCCTGTGAATTTTACAGGGGTGTTTTATTACAGATCCTTCAATCTAAAATTAGCTGAGTCGCTAAAATAACTTCCCGCTCCACCAGCAATGGAACTATCTGCCCAATAACAAGCGTTTGAAAATGTTCCGAATTTCGGTGTTCTGCCACGGCTTGTTCATCTGTGTAGCCTTCAAATAATAACAAGGTGTTTACATCTGAATTGCTTTGGTTGATATTGTAAAAGAGGTTCCCTTCTTCCTGGATGCTTTTTTTCGCAACCTCCCGAAGTAAGTTGAGTACTATGCTTAGCTGGCCTTCTTTAACCTGCCATTTGGCGAATACATGAATGGGTTGTTTGCTCATCTTTTTATAATTTTGGTACTGAACCATTTAGTTATACGCTCGGTTAGTAAATTATGCTTTAGTGGCTTCTAAAAGTGCGACTACTTTTTCGCCTACGCCCTTTGCCGAAGCTGGATTTTGCCCGGTTACCAGGTTACCGTCCTGCACACTATTGGCAGACCATGGCGCTGCAACTTGATAAATGGCACCCTGTTGGGTCAATGCGGTTTGCAAATCAAAAGGAACATCCTGCCTGGCGTAATTATCTTCTTCCTCGGTGGTAAAAGATGCGATATTTTTGCCATCCACCAGGTAAGAACCATTGCTCAGTTTTACATTAAGCAAAGATACCGGGCCATGACAAACGGCACTTACAACAGCATTGCGTTCGTAGGTTTCTTTGATTACTTGTTTAAGTAGAGGCGCTTCGGGCATGTCAACCATGGGGGCAAGGCCACCGGGCATAAATATGGCATCATAAGCGCTTACATCTACGGTATCCAGCTTCGACGCCTTTTGCATATCGGCCCAGCCATTACCTGTAAGAAATTTTAAATTATCCGGATCATCGGCCAGATTAAGGGCATCCAGGTAAGGTGTATCGCCCGATAAACTGGCAAAATCTATCTGGTAACCGGCTTTATCAAATTCGGCGTAGGGGTGGGCTACTTCGGGTAAAAAGTTGCCTGTTCTTCTGTTATGCGGGCCAATGGTGTTAGCATTGGAAACGATGATTAAAATTTTCTTTTTCATGACTTTAAATTTTAAATGATCAATTAGTTGTTTTGATATTTCAAATTTCAACATTTGAGCAGCCCCGCCGCGAGGAGGCAAGTCACAAAAAAAGTGTGACGGGAATCACACTCGTTAATGGTTATTTGTTTGCAGAATAGAGCCGGCTTAAGGTTTCTCGACTTACTCCCAGGTATTCGGCGATATATTTTTTGGGGATCTTTTGCATCAAATGCGGATAAAGTTTACCAAACTCTTCATACCGTTGTTGCGGGTTACCGGCAAGCAGGGAGATGATCCTCCGTTGTTGTGCTACGTATCCTTTGGTGAGTTTCACCCTGAAAAAATGCTCCATTTTATGCAGATCGGCCGACAGCTTTTCCCGTCCCTGAAGGGTCATGCATAATACCTCGGCATCCTCCATACAGGTGATGTACAGATCGGCCTTTTTTTCATTGAAATAGGCTTGATAGTCGGCCATCCACCAGTTTTCCCCTGCAAATTGTACAATGTGCTCCTTGCCTTCACTATCGAGGTAAAACATTCTGAAAATACCCGACATGATCAAATATTCGAAATTGGCCTGGTCTCCCTCCTGAATCAGGTATTGGTGTTTTTTAACTCTTTTTAGCGTAAAAAACGTTTTAATATGCGCAAACTCTTCATCACTTACCGTAATTATCTCCTCAATATGTTTCCGTAATTTATCCATAAATAGCCGATGGTTCCCTTAGCAAATTGAATGTAGGAAAAATAAGCAAATAGCGGTTAAGAGCGATATAAAAATATGGTTATTGTTATAGCTGGTGCACGCGTTTCGCGTGTTTCCTCCGATATATGCTTAATGAAAGCACACGCGGCACGCGTGCGCCAGCGAAGGGGGGATAAACTGGCTAATGAGATGGTTTCTTTTTGTCGCTGGTCTCCTGGATTTGTTGAATTTCTGAATTCAAGGTCGTTTCTATTATTTCTGTTACTGATCCACAAGTCGCTATAACTTGTTTAGAGACCATAGCTTCCATTTTTTTTAGATAGTCCATGAATTGAATAACTGTATTTATTCTAGCTTCCATTTGTTTATATTTTGCAGTAATAGTACGTGGAAAACTCGCTTTAATATTATCAAAACTTTCGGTATCATAAATAGGTGTATCTTGGACTACTAAATCAAGATAATGAAATCTGCCCATTAGCGCTTTTACGTAATAATAACCTTTGGCTGTAAGGCTGATTTGCTGTATAATAGGTAAAGTTTTCCATTGAATATCACTGACCTGCTGATCAGAGTCTATAAAGTTATGAGCAAGCAGAGTAGCCACTGAAGCCAAAATTGCATCCGTATTAAAGCCTAATCCATTAAATGTTTCAACAAACGCTTCATATTCAATTGTTTTGCTTTCACCAATCTGATCATGTTGTTGTTGTAGGTTTAATAACATGTACCATTTCAGAAAATGACTGTTACTATTAGTTGGCGGCAAAAAAAGATTGTGAACAATACTAGTATCTGAATGATAATAGGTCTTATTTTGTAAGCCTATGGATTTAATGAACTCGTGTATTGGAACTGGATGGAAATATTGATTATCTTGTCGAAATCGCTCTTGGATAATATATTCGGACACTTTTGTATGACCAGATGTCAAAAATGATGAAAAGATCCGCAGTCCATCCCTAATATTAGGAAATGTTGTGAAACTTAAGAAATCGACAAGTTCAGAGTTCTGGTCAGCGAATAAAGAATGCTTTAAACCGTGCAAAAATTCATAAATTGATTGATTCGGCATTTCTATCTTAAAGCCCTCCACTGTTCCTTTTGTACTACCATTAACAGAAGTCTTATTTAAAGCAAAATCAATCCTTTTTTGTAGTACCTCAGAATACTTGGGTGCTGATATATGATAAACATTACTTTCATAAGCATCGAAAGGCGGTGCTGACCGCCATTTGTGATAATATCCTTCTCGCAAAGAAATTACTGTACTGCATAAGCTTTGTTTTGAAAGTGAATGTGAGAATACGAACACCTTCTCCTGTATACGCGTTTCAAACTGGTCAGCGTTATCGATAATGATAATCAATCGTTTTCGACGTTCACGTATTAAATATTTTGATAGCTTTTCAAAGAAAATAATTTTATTTTTTTGCTCGTTTTCTAAAAACTCAGACAGTTTTTGATTATAAACCTGCTCATCATTTGCTTTACACCATTCCCATATGTTCGTATCATTTCTTTGTATCTCCTTATAAAAAATACGTTTTAATGCTGTCAGAGAATATAAATTCATGTTAGCATATTTTTCAAAAACAAGTTCAATAATGTCGCGGCATATATGTTCAGCTTCGAAATATTGTTCTTTATCAAAGTATCTTCTTAGATCAAGATATACCGTCATGTGGTCAGGTATGTCCTTGTCAACAAGTCTATACTTGAAGAGATAGTTTAAAAATGTTGTTTTGCCTGAACCTTTTGAGCCGATAATAATTATTGGTTTGGGTGGTGCGTGTCTGATCGATGCAACTTGATTGAGTTCATTTTTAATTTGTCCACTTAAACTACTAAAGTTTTGGGCTGGCACAACTTCCGCTAGTTTAGGAGCGGTATCACTGAATAACTTTTGAATTTCATTCCGGTTCTTCTTAACCTCTTCATTCTGAACAAAACATGAATTAATAAATTCGAGGTCATCGTCTTTTTCTTCGGAAAAAATTTCTCCAAAAATATTAGTGATAATAGGAGCGAGTTTAGCACTTAAGGTATTTCGTATCTGTTCTTTGTCTCGATCAATAAGTGTTGATAAGACCGTTCGGTAAGATATAGAAGCGCTAGCCTCTAAATATTTGAACCCGCCGTTATTGATAATGGCAAACTTTGAAAAGTTCTCGTAAAATTCAACAAAGCGCTCTTTAACATCTTCTAATCCATTGAATAAAAGACATTGGTTGTCTTTCCACGGTTTTCCATCTATGTTGAATAATTTCAAGAAAATAAATTGCTTGCCGTTAGTAAAGATTCCGAACTGAGTACCCAAATCAACTGAATACTTCTGAATTTGATCAATTACTTCAGCATTTTCCTTATAAATTGATTTGATCAAACAGTTTTTATGCTTATTAGGTAAAACGAAATCGACAAATTGCTTTTTGGCTTCAATCAAAAAGTGAAAACCTGGCAATGAAACTTTGTAGTCGAAATATCCAGAGTCGACACGCCCTTCCCGTTGAATGTCAAGCTCATCCCACCCAAGTACATTGATTAATAACGAATCGATTAACTTGGAGCGTGTATCGGATTCAGATAGGTCAATAGTGATATAAGTTGATATGTTTTTGCTGTATGCGTCAAAGTTTTCAAAGCTTTCATCAATAGTAAACATCAAGTGATCTCATTAGGTTATTTCAAAAATAACAAATATCTTTTGAAAAGCGATCATAGGGTGACTAATAGCGATGAGGACATTAAAACCTTAAATTTTTTTAATACATTTTTTAGTTTTTTGCCAATTTAAATATGGATACTCAAATTGGCGAGGTTTTAGTGCCTTCCAACAAAAAAAGAGACGCACATCGTGCGTCTCTTCAAAAATCATATCAATCCTGAAATCCTACAAATCAAGATTCAGAAGATTTATGCAAACCAGGCCATTACCTCTTCTTTGGTGGGCATAGTGATATCCAGTTTTAGTTTTTTGCGCATACCGCCCAGGTCATTGAATACTTTGTTGGGGTTGGTGGCTTTGAGCTCTTCAACCGTGTTAAAACCCATTTTATTGAGTACGGGTACCCATTCGGCTGGTACGCCAATGTTTACAAAATCCTCGGCTGCAGGCGCTTTCGCTTTTTTCTCGGGACGCATCTGTGGGAAGAACAGTACTTCCTGAATGGTGCTTTGGTTGGTCATCAGCATCACCAAACGGTCGATACCGATACCCAGGCCCGATGTTGGCGGCATACCATATTCCAGGGCGCGTAAAAAGTCGTCGTCCATGGCCATTGCTTCGTCATCGCCGCGGCCTGCCAGTATCAATTGCTCCTCTAAACGCTCGCGCTGGTCAATAGGGTCGTTCAATTCAGAGTAGGCATTCGCTATCTCCTTGCCGTTCACAAACAGCTCAAAACGCTCTACAAGGCCATCCTTGCTGCGGTGTTTTTTGGCCAGCGGGGTCATTTCGATAGGGTAGTCGGTAATGTAGGTCGGCTGTATCAGGTTGGCTTCTACTTTGGCGCTAAAAATCTCGTCGATCAATTTGCCTTTACCCATAGTTGGGTTAACTTCTATTTTGAGTTCGGCACAGGTTTGGCGCAAAGCAACTTCGTCCATAGCCGATACATCGATACCGGTATATTTCAGGATAGAATCATACATCGACAGTTTTTCGTACGGACCTGCAAAGTTGATCTCGTTGCTACCTACCTGCACTACTGGGATGCCATGTACTGCACGGGCCACGGTTTCCAGGCATTCCTCTACCATTTTCATCATCCATATATAGTCTTTGTAGGCTACATAGATCTCCATGGCGGTAAACTCCGGGTTGTGGGTGCGGTCCATGCCTTCGTTACGGAACATCTTACCAAACTCATACACACCGTCGAAACCGGCCACAATTAAACGTTTCAGGTAAAGCTCGTTGGCGATGCGCAAAAACAGCGGCATATCCAGCGTATTGTGATGCGTAGCAAACGGACGTGCCGCAGCGCCGCCATGTACGGGCTGTAGTATCGGGGTTTCTACTTCCATCCAGCCTTGCTCATTGAAGTAACCACGCATAGCGCTAATCACCTTAGAGCGGCTGATGAATATATTCTTGTATTCGGGGTTAACCGTTAAATCTACATAACGCTGGCGGTAACGCAGCTCCGGATCGGTAAAGCCATCATGTATGGTGCCGTCTTCCTCGCGTTTTACAACCGGCAGGGGTTTCAATGATTTGGAAAGCACGATCAGCTCACGAACGTGAACGGAGATCTCGCCGGTCTGGGTTAAAAATACATAGCCTTTAACGCCAATGTAATCGCCAATATCCAGCAGCTTTTTAAATACGGTATTGTACAGGGTTTTATCTTCATCCGGACAAATATCATCGCGTTTCAGATAGATCTGCACACGACCGGTTGAATCCTGGATCTCGGCAAATGACGCGCTACCCATAATACGACGGGTCATGATACGACCGGCAATCACTACATTTTGATAATTCTCGGGTTTATCCTTAAAGTTATCGGTAATATCCTGTGCCCAGGCGTTAACATCAAAAGCTTCGGCAGGGTATGGGTTAATGCCCAATGCCCTTAATTCTTGTAAAGATTTGCGGCGTATAATTTCCTGTTCGGATAGTGCAATACTCATGCTATAAACGGTATTTTAAATAGTTTGCAAAAATAGTGTTTTTAATGAGTTTGATGGAGGGTTTTTTTAACCCCCTCTAAATCTCCCCCAAAGGGGGAGACCTTTAAAAAATGTTTTTCAAAGCCCTCTCCTTTGAAGAGGGTTGGGTGAGGCCTAAACCGCGACATTGCGTGTTTGCTCTTCTCTCAACATTTTCGTATCTTTATATCAATCAACAGCCCGATACTCTGAAACAAGAGTACCGGGCTGTTGAGTTTAAGAGAAAATAGGATCAAAAATTAACATGTTTTTGTGTAGTTATTTGTTAGTCAATAATTTAATACTTTTTAAAGTTTAAAAAACTGCTCAAAATCACGCTAAAATTTGTTAAAAAGTGTTAAAATGGGGGCTTTTTAAACAATTTCGACCTGTTTTTATGCCGTTTTTGATCAAAAAAGTGTTAAAATTAAAGGTTTAAAAAGTTTTTTGAATGTGTATTTTAACCCGCTGAAACCTAACATAACCATGATGAAGAAACTAATTTCAATATTTCTTTTTTTGATAGTGGTATCAGCCAGGGCCTTTGGCCAGGATGCTACCGACCTGTACGATCCGGGCACCAAACCACAGCTGGTATCCAGGCAATTTTCCTTTACCGAAGGGCCAGCAGTAGATAAACAGGGCAATATATTCTTTACCGATCAGCCCAATAACAAGATCTGGAAATATGATACCGATGGCAAACTGTCGGTTTTTCTGGATAGCGCGGGCAGGTCAAACGGGATGTACTTTGATAAAAAAGGCAATCTCATTAGCTGTGCAGATGCTAAAGACGAATTATGGTCTATCAGCCCTAAAGGAAAAATAACTGTGCTGCTGAAAGATTATGAAGGTAAGCTATTTAATGGCCCGAACGATGTTTGGATTCACCCTAATGGCGGTATGTATATCACAGATCCTTACTACCAGCGCGATTACTGGACCCGCAAAAAGCCCGATCTGGATGGCCAAAAACTGTACTACCTCGCTAAAGGTCAGCATAAAGCAGTTATTGTCGACGCTAAATTTGTACGCCCCAACGGTATTGTAGGTACGCCTGATGGTAAAACATTATATGTGGCCGATATTGGGGATAGCAAGATCTATAAATATGATATCAATAAAGATGGATCATTAAGCAACAGAGCCTTGTTTTTTGCGCAAGGATCAGACGGTATGGCTATCGATGAGCGCGGTAATATTTACCTATGTGGAAAAGGCGTTACCATAGTAAATCCCAAAGGCGAAAAGATAGGCCATATTGATATTGACGAGCCATGGTCGGCCAATGTATGCTTCGGCGGTAAAAACAGGGATATCCTGTTCATTACGGCTTCCAAAGCGGTATACACCATGCAAATGAAGGTGAAAGGCTTTGATTAAAAATCTTGCTTTTCTATAAAACTGGCGATCTGTTGCTGTTCTTCAGGGTTGAGCAGGTCGCCGGTGTATTTCCATTGTTGACGCATGGGTTCTATAATGATGCTGCCCAGGTAATCGGGATTGGCTTCATCTGGGAGGTCGGCAGCACCTTCGGTGATCTCCAGGTCCTCGGTAAATAAGGTCGATTCGTTGTCAATGGCGGTTTTATAGATCTTGTAGGTGCCTGTATCTGTAAGATCTGGCCATAGGATGGGCTCAATAATGATATTTCTTGCACTGCCATCAGCATGTTTTAAAACGAGCGTCGCCGGATTTTTCATGGGTTATTAATTTAAAATAATACAGCAGGTTTTAAGCTTTGTTTGCTTGCTAATTTCAAAAATGTATAGAAACAAGAAGCGCCCCTGATGGGCAGGGGCGCGTTCTAACCAATTATAAACCTAAATTATGAGAAGAGTTGCAAGGGAGGAGTCGAACCATCGTTTGCTGCCTGTCAGCTCCTTACAAATAACTATGGGACAAATATACAAAGTATGTTCTATATTGCAATAGTTTCAATGATAATATTTATGTGTTAACAATTTGTTAATCATATAGTATTTAGAATATGATATTAATAATCAATTAAGTGTCTTTTTTACAGCTACACCCTGAATATCAATTAGATTTATCATGTAAGGTATATTAACAATTAGCCCTATAATGGTCAAATTTTATGATCTGAGCATGGATTTGACACTTGGTTTGTAATTTAAATTGCTTTTGGCTGACAAAGTAAAGCCCAAAAACCGAAACATTTCCTTCATAACTGACGTTGCCTCGGCTTTTTAGATAGGTAAATAAAAAAGCTGTCCCAGATGTGAACAGCTTTCCGAATTTTTATTAATTGCATTAAATTATTGCTTTGGAGCAGCGCTGGCCGCAGCGGCAGCTTTTTTCTGATCGTGTTTCGCCTTTTTAGCGGCTTTCAGATCGGCAAAGGTCTTTCTCTGGTCTGCGGTTAAAATAGTATTTAATTTTCGATCGGTTTGTGACTGGATAGCTTTGTGAGCGGCTTTGTTTGCTTTTTTATCAGTTTTATGTGCTTTTAAACTATCCAACCTGGTGGCTTCTGTTAAGAATAGAGCATTCACCTCCTTGGTTTGACTTGTGGTAAGCATCAGCTTTTTCTGTAGGTTTTGTGTTTTATGCGCGGCCTTTTGTACAGGTGTTTTCGCTGGTTGCTGTTGTGCATTGGCCAATACGTTTAACCCGGTTACCAATGTTATGATTAAAATTAATTTTTTCATTACCTTTTATTTATGATTTGTGATGATATGACAAACGGGAGGCTATTTGGTTTAATAAACATAAAATGGAGCATAATTAATGAAAACTTAACACAAAAAACTCAATTTTATGGTTAAACCAAAACGTCATATTAACGTCAAAGTATCTGTAATTCATGATCCTGCGCAAATGATCATCTATGAAAAACACCATAAAGCACATCTGCTGCATCGCGCTACTTAGTCTGGGCATAGTATCGCTTTCCTCGTTTTTTATTGTGCATAGCCACAATTCATCTTTCAGATGGAGATTTCCGTATGAGCGGCAAGGTTTAACAGAAAGACAAGCGGCTGCGCACCTGTTGAGCCGGTTTACTTATGGAGCTACGCCCGGCGAAATTGATGAAGTTGTAAAATCGGGTCTTGAAAACTGGTTTAAGCACCAAATGGAGGCTAATCTTCCTGATGATTCGCTGAAGCGTATGTTATCGCAATATGATGCTCTTAGCTTGAGTAATACCCAAGTGGCTAAGGAGTTTCCGAAAAATGCGCAGGTACTGCGTATGGCTATAAGCGCGGGGGTAGTGAACAAAGATTCGGTGAAGGCCGACCAGAAAGCTTACCGTGATGTGCTGCAAAACTACATGCAGCAAAACGGTATGAAACCTGAGCAAGAGCTATTCAGGCAGTTTATCAATCAAAAAATATTACGCGCTGCTTATACTAATAATCAGTTACAGGAGGTAATGACCAGTTTCTGGTTCAACCATTTTAATGTGTCGCTTACTAAAAACGATTGCGCGCAATTTATACCTGCCTATGAGCGGGATGTGATCCGGCCTAATGCTTTGGGTAAATTCAATGATATTTTGCTGGCTACTGCTAAATCACCAGCCATGTTGTATTACTTGGATAATTTTACCAGCTCAGCTGCTAACAATGATATGCAGGCGGCTAAAAAGCCGATTCGTGCCACGCAACTGCAGAATATGATTGGTCAACCGGTAGATACCGGCAGACGTGCAACCTTAATGACTAAACTGAAAAAAGCAAAAGGTATACAGGGCCTAAATGAAAATTATGCCCGGGAAGTGATGGAATTACACACCCTGGGAGTCGACGGAGGGTATACGCAACAGGATGTAACCCAGGCGGCCAAAGTATTAACCGGCTGGACAATATATCCAATAGGAGAATATGGTAAGCTGGGGAAAAACATTATGGATAAAATAGGGACTGATCGTTTGGAAAAGCGGGGTTTTGTTCGTGATAGTGATTTTCTGTTCAATGCTAATCGTCATGATAAAACGGAGAAAGTTGTTTTGGGTAAGCATTTCGGTCCGGATGAAGGATATCAGGAAGGCGTACAACTACTAACCATGCTGGCCCATAGCCCTGCTACAGCAAAGTTTATCAGTCGTAAAATTGCGGTACGCTTTGTGAGCGATACCCCACCACAAAGCCTGATTGATAAAATGGCCAAAACATTTTTGGATAAAGATGGAGATATTAAACAGGTGCTTATTACGATGGTAAGTGCGCCAGAATTTTGGAGCCCTTCGACCCTGCGCGAAAAAACAAAATCGCCGTTTGAGCTGGCTATTGGCTCTGTTCGCAGCCTGCATGCCACTATCCAGCAACCGTATCAGTTATACAACTGGATCAATAAAATGGGTGAGAAAGTGTATTATTACCAGGCACCAACCGGTTTCCCGGATAAGGGGCAATATTGGATCAATACCGGTTCATTGCTTAACCGGATGAATTTTGGTTTGGCACTGGCAACGGGTCGTATACCGGGTGTAAAGGTAGATCTGGCCGCGTTGAATAATCATCATGAACCGGAAAGTGCGCAGGCAGCTTTAACTATCTACAGTAAACTGATCATGCCGGAGCGTAAGCTAGACGAAACCATCAAACGGCTTACACCATTATTAACCGATCCTAACCTGGCGCAAAGAGTTGATGAAGCGAGCTCGAACAAACTTTACGTAAAAGAAGGGCAGCCTGCCAGCATGACCATGACCGCTCCTGAAAAAATGATGGCAGATAATAAATTGGCCGCGCAGGGTAAGCAACCAAATAATATAACAGCCATGCAGCCAAAGGGCGCTAATAATAACTCCATGTTGGGGCAGGTAGTAGGAGTGATCATCGGTTCACCTGAATATCAACGGCGTTAATCTATAAAAACATACGATCATGGTATCAAGAAGAGGGTTTTTAAAATCAGGCGGTTTAGCCTTATTGGGTGTAGGTTTAATGGGTGGCATTCCAGGTTTTTTAGCCGAGGCTGCCGCGAGCGAAAAGATCATATCTCCCTATAAAAAACGTAAAACGTTGATCTGTATATTTCAACGTGGCGCTATGGACGGTCTGATGGCAGTAACGCCATTTACCGATCAATATTTAAAAGATGCCCGGCCAACGCTGTTTATGTCGGCAGCAAAAACGGGGAATAATTCTCCGTTGATAGATCTGGATGGTAAATTTGGATTGCATCCTTCTATGAAATCTTTTGAGGCCTTATTTCGCGAAAAACGCCTGGGCATAGTGCAAGGTATCGGGTCGCCCAATAATACTCGTTCGCATTTTGACGCGCAGGATTATATGGAGTCGGGCACGCCATTTAACAAGGGTACATCAAGCGGCTGGCTTAACCGGGCGGTTGGTTTACTGGGGCATGATGCCTTAACGCCTTTTACCGCTGTGAGTATGACATCAGCCATGCCGCGGTCTTTTTATGGGGATAACCCTTCGGTGTCTATCAGTAATTTGCAGGATTTCGCCATCCAGATGCGCGGTAATCCCATGGGGGCCAATATGGCTTCCAAAAGTTTTGAAGATCTGTATGATCAAACTTCATCGGGCTTGTTAAAGCAAACCGGTAAAGAAAGCTTTGAGGCGGTTAAAATGCTGCAGAAAACAAATATCAAAAATTATACGCCAGCCAATAACGCGGTATATCCCAATTCGGCCCTGGGTAATTCCTTAAAACAAATTGCCCAATTGGTTAAAATGGAGGTGGGATTGGAGGTAGCTTTTGCCGAATCAAACGGCTGGGATACGCACTTCAACCAAGGAACCGAGAACGGGATATTTGCCCGTAACGTGGCCGATTTGAGTGATAGCATCGCCGCCCTATGGTGTGATCTGGAAGCTTACCAGGATGATGTGACCGTGATGACCATGACCGAATTTGGGCGCACTGTACACCAAAACGGTACCGGTGGCACCGATCATGGCCGGGCGTCATGTAATTTTATCCTGGGGAATGATATTAACGGCGGCTTGGTGCATGGCAATATGCAACCCTTAGCTGTGGAAAACCTGGAAGATGGGCGCGACCTTGCGGTTACCACCGATTTCAGAAGCGTTTTTAGCGAAGTGGCGGATAGACATCTGAGTATTAACAATGATCATATTCTGTTTCCGGATTGGAAAGGGGATAGGATAGGAGTAATGCGGGGATAATTTCCTATCCCAGCCACGAAATAGGTAGTTTGATATAAAAAACTGTACCACGGCCCACGATGCTTTCCACATCGATGATGCCGTTATGTTTTTCGACTATCTGGCGTACAATGCTTAAACCCAGGCCGGTTGACTCTTCGCCTCTGACGCCTGTTCTGCGTGCTTTTGAAAAGCGGTTAAATATGTCAGGAAGTATATCGGCTGGTATGCCCAGGCCGTAATCCTGTACCTCAATAATCAGTTCCTCGGCTTTTTTATTCAGCCTGACGTCTACACGACTGTTATCTTTCGAAAATTTGATGGCGTTGCTAATCAGGTTGTCTATGGCTCGATGCAACTTTTCCTTATTTACTTTGGCATAAGCCGGATTTACATGGCTGGTAAATATCACATCCGTTTTAAGGTCCTGCTGTATCTCCCAGTCGTTCACGATGCTTTTTAACAATTGATTCAGCTCCGTTCTTTCCATTACAAAAACATCGTTGGTATCATTACGGGCAGCTTCCAGGAGGTCGTCAATAATATTTCGGGCTTTAATACAGGATGCTTTCATCATGTTAAGATTCTCCTGCATTTCATCGTTTAAGTCATGATCCATTTCCATGATCATGGCCAGTGATTCTACCGCGGCGATAGGGTTACGCAAGTCATGTGCTACCATACCCAATACCTGGTTCTTAAACTCGCCTGCTTTTTCTATCTCTACGTTTTTTTCCCTGATCTCGATCACCTGCTGGTAATAATTAACCTTGTAGGAGAAAAAATACCTGGAAGTAAGGTAAAAGGCCGAAAGCAAAATAGCCGATATCAGCTGATTATACACCATTTGAGTAGAGCTGGTTTGGCTATAGAATAGCAGACCGGTAAACAATATTTCAATAGTTATGATCAATATAATGGTTTCATAATATTCAAATACGTATATAGCACTTATCAAACTTAAGGCAATCAGGTACAAGGTTAAAGCATTACTGGGATCTGATGTGGCAATAAAGCTGGAATACATACCACAGGAAATGATGTAGACCGAAAACAGGAATACCAGGAGTGCCATTGCGGCAGTCGCTTTCTTGTGGCTTTTGAAATTAGCGATCAACAGATTGCTGAAGATCAAAAAAACAGGGGTGATAATAATAAACACCCAATTACTTAAACTAAACTCCGGGAAGTTTTGAGCGCGCGTAAGACTTACCGGGAAAACAAAGTATAATATCCTTATAATAACATTCAGTACAAGAAATATAATGCTTCCAGCTCTTATAGCCACCAGATTTTGATAGGTATAATAGTCCCGGTATGACGCCCTGTATTTTGCCGGCAGGCTATTAAAAAAGAAATGAGTATTCAATGGTATCGCATATAAGGCTGTGTGGCAAAAATATCAAAATTTAATAAGAAATTTTTCAAATAATAACAAGTCAAAATGTCGTTTCAGTTTATATTTACCTGACTTTTTTTCACTTAACATTAAGTGGCAAGCGTTTTGATTAATACTCATCAAACATATCAGTATGAACTTTAACAACTTTACCATAAAAGCCCAGGAAGCTGTACAAAAGGCTTCGGAAATTGCCGTTGGAAATCAACAACAGGCAATAGAACCCGCGCACCTGTTAAAAGGCTTGTTGCTGGTTGATGAAAATGTTATAACCTATTTATTAAAAAAATTAAACGTAAACCTTAACCGGCTAAATGAAACGCTCGATGCGCAGATCAGCTCGTACCCAAAGGTAAGCGGAAGCAATATTTATCTGTCATCAGATGCCAATTCGGCCTTGCAAAAAGCGCAGGGGTATTTAAAAGAATTTAAAGACGAATTTGTTTCGGTTGAACATATACTATTGGGCATACTATCAGCTGGTGGTACTATCAGCTCGTTGCTAAAAGACCTTGGCGTAAACGAAAAAGACCTGAAGAAAGCTATTATAAGTTTACGTGGCGATAGCAAGGTAACCGATCAGAATGCCGAAGCTACTTATAACGCCCTGAATAAATATGCCCGTAACCTGAATGAATATGCCGGATCGGGCAAGCTTGACCCGGTTATCGGCAGGGATGAAGAGATCCGCAGGGTGATCCAAATTTTGTCGCGCCGTACCAAAAACAACCCGATATTGGTGGGAGAACCTGGTGTGGGTAAAACAGCCATAGCCGAAGGTATCGCCTTTAGGATCATTAAAGGTGATGTGCCTGAAAGTTTGAAAACCAAGGTGGTTTATTCCCTGGATATGGGTGCCCTGATAGCCGGTGCCAAGTACAAAGGCGAGTTTGAAGAGCGCCTGAAAGCGGTGATCAAGGAAGTGACTCAAAGCGATGGCGAAATTATCCTGTTTATTGATGAGATCCACACGCTGGTAGGTGCCGGTGGTGGCGAAGGAGCCATGGATGCGGCCAATATATTAAAGCCTGCATTGGCCCGTGGTGAGCTACGGTCAATTGGTGCTACCACGCTTAACGAATATCAGAAATACCTGGAAAAAGATAAAGCACTGGAACGCCGTTTTCAAAAGGTAATGGTGGAAGAACCTGATGCTGCCGATGCCATATCTATTTTACGTGGCTTAAAGGAACGTTACGAAACCCACCACAAGGTGCGGATCAAAGACGAGGCTATTATAGCCGCGGTAGAGATGTCGCAACGCTACATTTCTGACAGGTTTTTACCCGATAAAGCGATTGACCTGATGGACGAGGCCGCCTCTAAATTACGTTTAGAGATGGATTCGGTACCCGAAGTGGTTGATGAACTGGAACGCCGTATTATGCAGTTAGAAATTGAACGCGAAGCTATCAAAAGAGAAAAGGATGATCGTAAAGTAGCCGAATTGAGCGAAGAGATTGCTAATCTCTCGGCTCAGCGCGATTCATTACGTGCCAAATGGCAGGGCGAAAAAGACCTGGTTGACGGTATCAATCAAAAAGTTGAACTCATTGAGAATTACAAACTCGAAGCTGAACAGGCTGAGCGAGCCGGTGATTATGGAAAAGTAGCAGAATTACGCTACGGAACCATTGTACAGGCCCAGGCCGAAGTGGAAAAATTGAAAGCCGCCCTGCTCGAAAATCAAAGCGATAGCCGCATGCTCAAAGAAGAGGTTACTGCCGATGATATTGCTGGTGTGGTGTCCCGCTGGACCGGCATCCCGGTTTCGAAAATGATACAAAGCGAGCGCGAAAAACTGCTGCACCTGGAAGAAGAACTGCACAAACGTGTAGCAGGACAGGAGGAAGCCATTGAAGCCATCAGCGATGCTATACGCCGCAGCCGTGCCGGTTTGCAGGACAAACGTAAACCTATTGGTTCGTTTATATTTCTGGGTACAACCGGCGTAGGTAAAACGGAGTTGGCGAAAGCTTTAGCGGAGTATTTGTTCAATGACGAAAGCGCCTTAGTGCGTATTGATATGAGCGAATACCAGGAACGCCACGCGGTTTCCAGGTTAATTGGTGCGCCTCCGGGCTATGTGGGCTATGATGAAGGTGGTCAGTTGACCGAAGCAGTACGCCGCAAACCTTATAGTGTGGTACTGCTGGATGAAATTGAAAAGGCCCATCCGGATGTGTTTAATATCCTGTTGCAAGTATTAGACGATGGCCGTTTGACTGATAATAAGGGTCGTGTGGTGAACTTTAAGAATACCATTATCATCATGACCTCTAACATCGGCTCAAACATCATTCAGGAAAACTTCCAAACGCTGGAGGATAGCAACCGTGAAGAGCTGATAGCCAAAACCAAGAATGAGTTATTCCAGTTGTTGCGTACTACCATTCGTCCGGAGTTTTTGAACCGTATCGACGAGATCATTATGTTTACTCCGCTGAGTCGTGATGAAATACATGATATCGTGAAACTGCAGTTTAACCAGGTAAAACAAACCCTGGCCGAAATGGGTATCACGATGGAAGCTACCGACGAGGCATTGGATTGGTTGGCCCAGTTAGGTTATGATCCTCAATTTGGTGCCCGTCCATTAAAACGTGTCATCCAGAAAAAGATCCTGAACGAGTTATCGAAACAGATCCTGGCAGGCACAGTTGATAAGGACAGTACCATTAAAGTAGATATGTTTGATAATAACTTTGTGTTTTTAAACACGCCCAAAGCTGCCGACGAACCGGTAAAAGAATAAATAATAATTCTATCATATAGCAAAGGGCCACCCATTTGGGTGGCCCTTTGCGTTTATTCTCCATGTGTCATTGCGAACGTAGTGTGGCAATCCCCTACTTACAGAGTAGCTCCGCTTATTGGGGATTGCCACGCTATCGCTCCAATGACGCGTTTTTTATGAGCTCCAAATTATATAGTTAGATTAAGGTTTTTCCTCGTCGTCTTCTTTACCTTTTTCTTCAACCATTTCAATTAAGGTTTCATTGTCAATAATTCTATCCCTGTTTTTTGATTGGGTTGGTGCTGCCCCGGTAATGGCCACACCGGTAACAGCCAGTAATAACAATACCACCAGGCAAAAAAGCCTGATGATTTTTTTTAGCTTTTTCATGCCGATAGCAATGTGAGCTTAATATGCCCTAAGCATACTAAGCCATTTGATAAAATTTATAAATACGGTGTTAATTGATAAACAGGCAGATTAGCCTATTAGAAGAGACGAGATGTATTGCGTTGATCGGCTGTGCGATACAAGTGATCGATGGTGTATGTGAAGTAATATTTAGCAGATGAAAATATCTGGCTTAAATGCCGGTAGCGGATTACTGCAAGCTTGTTATCGGTAAAGATACTTTGAATAGTATAGCTACTCTTTGCAAAGTAAGGTAATGCATTGCTACGAAAAGCTAATGCAGCTCTTTTATAACTGATCCCGCCTTTTAAAATAAAACTCTTATTGGCAAACAGTTCTGTTGTCGAAACCCTGTTGCCTCCGGGAATGCTCTGGCTTACATGGCCCGACAGCGCAAAAAAACTAAGCAGCAGACTAAATGCCAGCAGGTATTTTTTAAAAGTAGTCTGGATATTGCTATAAACCATATGTAAATATAGCTAAATAAGGTGATTTATGAATGTGTTATATTTTTATTTAAATGCCTTGCACTCATGTTGTTGATAATATTTAATAATATGTTAATATTGTGTAAATGTTTGAGTATAAACTTTTACAGAAGTTTACCTCACAATTATTTAGTACCGACACATATACAAATTTACCGAAAATCACTATGCTTAAATTTACCCAACCCGGGCTATTATTCGTAGCCTCTGCCCTTACCGGAATGCTGGTAATGGGTTGCCAGAAAAACAATGCTCCTCAAAGCCAAACTCCTGATGCGGCTACCGGAATCAGCAAAAACATCAAAACACAAGCGGTATCGCTTACCCAGGGTTTTGAAGTTGGCTCAACCAGCCCTAAAACAGCTTATGACGTAGCACCAGCCGGCTCAAGCAGTGGCGACAACGTTACCCTGTCTGGCAATTCATGGAACATGTTCGATGCGCTGATAGGTAACCTGGCCGCAGATCAAAAAGCAGGCTCATGGAGCGCCCGTATACGCAATACTGGTAAAATTACCATGTTATTTGATGTAACCGGTGGCATAAGCACTGTTACCATTAAATCCGCAACTTATAATGGTGATACTGCCAGCCAGTGGGGATTGTTTTACTCTGTTGATGGTGGCACCACCTGGGCTCAATCGGGTTCAAACGTAACAACCGGCGCATCATTGGCTTTACAAACTTTTACTATTAATGTAACCGGTAATGCACGTTTAGAAATCCGCAAATTAACAGGCGGCAGCAACCGTATCAATATCGATGATATCACTATTAATGATAACGGTGGTGGTACAACTCCTCCAGTGGTGGTTACAGGTAAAAAATACCTGTTTGATGCCAGTCATCTGGAAAACGCCGGCAGCGCCGATTGGCAGATAGATGCTGATGGTACCGAAAACGTGCCAATTTATACTGGTGGTACTACTGTTGAAACCAAAGCACAACGTATCCCAACCCCGTCATATACTGGTATCACTGCCAGCACTCCCGAAACTTACTGGAAAGGTGGAATATCATCATGGGCAGTTTCATTGGTGAAACTGGGCGAACTGGTTGAAACTTTACCGGTGGGTACAGCAATTACTTATGGTAATTCATCAAACCCTCAGGATTTGAGCAACTATGATGTATTTGTTGTAGTTGAGCCAAACCGTTTATTTACCGCTGCAGAAAAAACTGCTTTAATGAACTTTGTTTCAAACGGCGGTGGTTTATTTATGATTGCAGACCATACCGCTGCTACCACGGCCGGAACCGATGCCAATGGTTATAACCCATCTGACAGAGATGGTGATGGTTATGATTCACCACGTGTATGGAACGACCTAATGACCAATAACGGTATTAACAATAGCAATCCATTTGGTTTCAATATCAATTATGTTGATATCAGCGAAGGTCCATCAACCAATGTTTATACCGGTACTAATGCCAATGCGCAAAAAGTATTGAATGGCGCTACTGGTACAGCTTCAAAACTGGCTTTCTATAATGGTTCAACAGCCACTTTAACGCCAACAAATAACTCAAGCGTACAAGGTTTATTCTGGCGTAATTCAGCCACAAACGGTGGTAACAATAACGTAATGGCTTTATTGGCTACTTACGGAAGCGGTCGTATAGTTTGGATAGGTGATAGCTCGCCTGCCGACGACGGCACAGGCGATACTGGCGATAATCTGTTTAACGGCTGGTCTGGTGATTCACCATCTGGTTTTACCTCACACCCGGCTTTGCACTTAAATGCCTCCTTGTGGTTAGCTAAGGCTATATAAACACATTCCTGTAGGGGAAACTTTAAAAAAAAATATCCTGAAAACTTACGAAGTTTTTAAAACTTCGTAAGTTTTTTTGTTTTAAACCCGGCTTATTCAAACAAGGAAGATGTTTTATGGTTGTACATGTAAGCAGCTTATGCTGAATCCTGTTACATTAAACAACCATCACCACCATGAGAAGTTACGAAACCTTAGTGGATGCCACTAACGATCTTATAAAAAGAGGATATACCGCCAACCTGAGTCTGGATGGTGATACCATAGATGATAAAGCACAGAATATCCACATGAGTGCTGATGATTTTGAAATTGATGAATTTTATCGCTTCGAAGGAGCCAGTAATCCAGACGATATGTCGATAATTTATGCTGTATCATCACCTAAGTATAATATTAAAGGTGTATTGATCAACGCTTATGGGACTTATGCGGATAATAGCGAATCGGCTATTGCCGCAAAGCTAAATCATCACCAGGTAAGCCATAATCTGCACAGAGAAGACAGGCCAACTTCGGATTAAATCAAAATTCAAAAGTAAAAAGTCAAAAATTGAAACTAGCTTGGTTATCTAAATTACAGATATAACGGATTTTAAAACTTTTGACTTTTTACTTTTGAATTAACTTCAGCGTATTTTTCGCGGCCGATCGCATACCTGCGCTCTTGTTGCAGAGGAATATTTTGAGCTGACCTTCTAATTCTTCTGCTATCCAATCATAACGGTCTTTTAAATTAAAAAGCGCTTTACCGGCAAAGGCTTTTACAGCCACCTTAACTTTGGGATCAATCATCCAGTCAAAAAGCTGTTCAACCACGGGCTCCAGGTCTATAGTTTGAAGTTTTTGCTTTACCGGGACCGGTGATGTAGTGTCGGTCATGTGCATGATCAATTTGGTATAGTGCCGCATGCAGCTGGGATTTTTCACCTCTTTGAAACGGGATGCAAAGTATTCCAGGTCATTAAGATAATGTTCCGGATCTTTCAGATACATATTCTCCAATATCCACACTGCACGAAACCCGATCACCTTATCCGGATGAAAGGTAATATCGATCAGATCGCGCAAGGCAAAATGCTGTTCCTCTAAGATGCGAGTCAGTTTCAATACTTTGGTTTTACCCAATGTGTGCGATAATTCTTCAGTAAGTTGTTGACGGGTAAGCATCTGATACAAATTTAAGACTTTTAATATAATCGACGATGTTTTATTGGTCTGAAAATTGCTGGTTTTTCAAGTCACCTAAAACATATGTCATGAAACCGTATCTGCCATTACTGATCTGTTTGTTGTTTTCAATTAATCTTTTTGGTCAGGTAAATATTGCACCTATTCCGGGGTGGAAAATGGATGTAAGTAATGGCCATTATTCTTTCACCCCACCTGCTGGCAATGGGAGTTATGGGTTTAAGTATGAAATATTTCCTCCGGCAAATAATAAAGGCGATTTGATGGAATGGCTTAAAACGGTTACAATACAGGATCTGCGAACATCCGGATATTCGGCTCCTTTACCCGGCGAACCTCAGGAGGCTAAAGATATTCAAACGTTAACTACTTATTCTGTTATTGTTCAGGACGCCTCAAAGCGTAAAATAACAGCAATGTATTTCGCTTATTTAAGGCCCGATCATACTATCCGCTACGGAAAGGTGATGCGTTTGCGTGAATATTCCGGTAATTATATCAATATTGCTGCTACTCATTTTGTGTCGTTGGTGAAGCAAGAGGCTCTAACTCAAAATAGTGCTAATGGAGCCATAGCATCTGCCCCTCAGCAAAATACGAGCGCCTCCCAATCAATGCCTCAAATGAGTGGGAAAGGCATGTCATCTGCAGATATAAAAGGTATAGTATTACACAGCGAGAGTAGCTATGGCGTTGGCGGTATGCTTATATTTATATATAAACCATATATTTTGTTCAATAACGGCAGTCTTTACGAACATCCTGAAGTCAGTCCGAATGATTTAAATGTAACCCAATCCCGCCAGTCAGAACCCGAAAAGTGGGGCACCTGGAAGCTGAATGGAAAAACTTTAACTATTGTACATGGCAGTAAAAATGGCCCAACGGGCAAATCCAACAATTGGACAGGCGGCTGGACATGGGCTGCCCCAGCCAAAAAAGGCGAGAAACTAACCGCCACTTACGGCAGCATTTCTGGAGGGGGTAATACGGCTATAGGTGGTGGTTCTATTACGGTATCATCCAAATACATTACGTTTAACAATCAGGGGCAGTTTACTTATGAAACTGTAGGAGGGGGGAGTTACCATGATAACAGTGGCGGCGTATCAGCCTATTCGGCAAGAAACACCGCCGGGACATACCTGCTCGACGGCTATTCCATAGAATTTCGTTTTAACAATGGGAAAGTACAACGGCAATGTTTTTATTTTTATAACGAAGGCGATAAAGAAATATTTGGCATTGGTAACCGCCCCTATACCATTTCTAAATAAATTAATCAATCGGAGGTATTAATTTATCGATCTGTTTTTAAGCTTTTTGTAATTTATACTTTGTAAGTATATACACCCAAAGCTAAAAATTATACCTTTACCCGTTTTTAAATTAAAATTACTACATGGTTAAATTCAACCGTTTCACACTGGATAATGGTCTTCGGGTTATTGTTCACGAAGATAATACGACACCTATGGCGGTGCTTAACATTCTGTATGATGTAGGCGCCCGCGACGAAGATCCCGAGCAAACCGGTTTCGCGCATTTGTTTGAACACCTGATGTTTGGTGGATCTGTAAATATACCCAGCTTCGATGAGCCCTTGCAAAGGGTAGGAGGCGAAAACAATGCCTTTACCAGTAACGATATCACTAACTATTATATCACGCTTCCGTCGGCTAATATCGAGACCGCCTTTTGGTTGGAGAGTGATAGAATGCTGAGCCTGGCTTTTAGCGAAAAAAGCCTGGAGGTACAGCGTAACGTGGTTATAGAGGAATTTAAGCAACGTTACCTGAACCAGCCCTACGGCGATGTGTGGTTAAAATTGCGCCCACTGGCATACAAACATCATCCGTATCGTTGGGCTACCATTGGTAAAACCATTAAACACATTGAAGATGCCCGCATTGAGGATGTAAAAGCCTTCTTTAAAAAACACTATAACCCTCAAAATGCCATTATGGTAGTTGGGGGTGATGTAACTACCGAGCAGGTAAAACAGCTTGCCGAAAAGTGGTTTGCGCCGATCCCCGCTGGTGAAAAATATCATCGTAACCTGCCGCAGGAACCGGAACAGCATGAAGAACGCCGCGAAACGGTTACCGCTAAGGTGCCGTTGAACGATGTTTACATTAGTTTTCAGATGGGTGGCCGATTGGATGATGACTTTTATGCAACAGAGTTATTGTCTGATGTGCTTTCCCGCGGTAATTCCTCACGTTTATACCGCAGTTTAGTTCAGGACAGACAGATATTCAGCGAAGTACACGCGTACATCACCAGTAGCCTGGATAAGGGCATGTTTATACTGGAAGGCAAGCCGCTTGAGCATATCAGCATTGAACAGGCGGAGGCCGCTTTGTGGGAGGAATTAGAAAAAGTTAAAAATGAAGAGATCCCGGCTGATGAACTGACCAAAGTGCAGAACAAAACTGAATCGACGATGGTTTTTTCGGAAATGTCTTTATTGGATAAAGCGATGAACCTGGCTTCGTTTGAGTTGTTGGGTGATGCCGAAATGCTTAACCAGGAAACATCTAAATATCTGGCGGTAACAGCTGCTCAGATAAAGGATACTGCCACTAAGATATTCAGAAAGGATAATTCTTCAACCCTCGTTTATTTAGCCGAAAAAACTGAATCGGCGTTGGCTTAAAAATAGTCTGAATCAGAATTTACAGGATTAATGAATTTACGGAATAATGAGGTCATATTTAATTCTGTAAATTTTTAAATTCAGTAAATTCTGATTCTGACAACTAAACAAACAAAATATGATCGATAGAAAATTAGCCCCGGATTTTAAGGCTATTGAAAATATAAACCTCATCAAACCCGAACATAAAAAGCTGGATAACGGCTGTAATGTTTATTGCTTTAACTCGGGCGATCAGGAACTGGTACGGATAGAATGGATATTTAACAACCTGCGTTTTGACGCGGCTAAGCCATTGCTTAACATGGCTGTAAATACCATGCTTACAGAAGGCACAACTACCTTATCGGCCTCTGAAATTGCCGATAAAATTGATTTTTATGGCGCTTTTTTACAGGTTGATTACGGGTATGAAAATTCTCTGGTTACCTTGTACAGTTTAAATAAGCATTTACATCATACGCTGCCCGTAATTCTGGATATTCTTACAAATTCTGTATTCCCCGAAAAGGAACTGGAAACTTTTAAGCGTAATCAGCAACAAAAACTGCAGGTTAGTCTCCAAAAGAATGATGTAGTTGCCCGCCGCGATTTTAATAAAGCTATTTACGGCGAAACTATCTATGGACTGGGAGCAACCTTTGATAATTACAAAAGTTTACAGCGCGAAGACCTGCTGGCACATTTTAAACAAATGTACCAGCCATCAAACTGTACCTTGATCATCGCCGGAAAAATTGAGCCCGAAACCTTAACGCTCATCAAAGATACTTTTGATAAAAACTGGACAAATGGTCCTGTCGCTGCAGATACCAGCCAGCCTGAGTTAAAACCAGCCACCGAGTTGTTTTACTTTACCGAGAAGCCGGATGCCCTGCAATCAGCTATCAGGATAGGGTTACCAACTGTTAATCGTAACCATCCCGATTTTCAACCTTTACAGGTATTGAACACCGTATTAGGTGGTTATTTCGGATCACGACTGATGGCTAATATCCGTGAGGATAAAGGATATACCTATGGTATAGGCTCTGGGCTCAGCTCATTTAAACAGGGTGGCGCTTTCTTTATCGCTACCGAAGTTGGTGCTGATGTATGTAAAGCCGCCGTGGGCGAAATTGAAAAAGAGCTCGGACTGCTCAAAACCGAATTGATACCTGAAGAAGAATTATCACTGGTTCGCAATTTTATGCTGGGATCTTTATTAGGCAGCTTGGAGAATGTTTTTTCCCATGCCGATAAATTCAAAAGCATTTATTTTGCCGGTTTAGATTATGATTATTACGACAGGTATGCAACTACAGTAAAAACAACAACCGCTGTTGAATTACGTGACCTCGCCAATAAATACCTCAACTTTAATCAGTTTTACAAAGTGATTGTAGGGAAATATTAAGATTTACTAATATGAAATTGTCATTCTGAGCGGAGCGAAGAATCTTTGGGACGCTATGCAAGTCTTTGAAAAATAGATCCTTCGTTCCTCAGGATGACAAATAATAAATTTAAGGGCAATCAAATCCGAAATCGAACATCCGAAATCCGAAATAGAGATTTATCATATAAAGGCAATTTTCCCTGTACTTTTAAATAAATCCGAAATCGAACATTTGAAATCCGAAATATTTATTACCTTTGCCCGGCAAATAATAACTCCAAAATAATTATTTGCTATGCAGTTAGACCCATCAAAATTTGTTGCCGAAGGATTAACTTACGACGACGTTTTACTACTCCCGGCTTATTCAGAAGTTTTACCGCGCGAAGTTAACACCAGTACTTTTTTAACAAAAAGCATTCGATTAAACATCCCAATTATCTCAGCAGCTATGGACACCGTTACCGAATCTGGTTTGGCTATTGCTATTGCCCAGGCTGGTGGTATAGGCATGTTGCACAAAAACATGACCATACAGGCCCAGGCCGACGAGGTACGCAAAGTTAAACGTTCTGAAAGTGGCATGATACAGGATCCTGTAACACTATTGGAAGATGCGCTGCTTGCAGATGCTTTTCAGATCATGAAAGAGTTTAGTATTGGTGGTATCCCGGTAATTGACGCTGACCACAAACTGAAAGGTATCATCACCAACCGCGATCTTCGTTTCCAGAAAGATATGTCGGTGCCGGTAAGCGATGTAATGACCAAAACAGGTTTGATCACAGCGCCCGAAGGTACTACGCTGACTGAGGCTGCTGCTATTTTACAAGGTAACAAAATTGAAAAGCTGCCTGTAATAAACAAAGATGGTAAACTGGTAGGTTTAATTACTTACAAAGACATACAAAAAGTAAAAAACTTCCCTAATGCCTGTAAAGACGAATTTGGTCGATTACGTGTAGGTGCCGCTGTTGGAGTTGCTGCGGATAACATTGACCGCGTAACCGCGCTGGTTAATGCCGGTGTGGATGTGGTTACGGTTGATACGGCCCACGGTCATTCAAAGGGAGTTATTGATATGGTTAAGGCGGTTAAAAAATTATATCCAAACTTACAGGTTATAGCCGGGAATATAGCAACCGGCGATGCTGCGCTTGCACTTGCTGACGCCGGTGCAGACGCTGTAAAAGTAGGTATTGGTCCGGGTTCTATATGTACTACCCGTATTATTGCTGGTGTAGGCGTTCCACAACTTTACGCAGTTTATGAGTGTGCCAAAGCACTGGAAGGCCGTGGTATACCGGTAATTGCCGATGGAGGTATTAAACAAACCGGTGATATTGTTAAGGCTATCGCTGCGGGTGCAAGCTCTATCATGGCTGGCTCACTGTTTGCCGGTGTTGAAGAATCACCGGGTGAAACCATTATCTATGAAGGCCGTAAATTTAAATCATACCGGGGTATGGGTTCGGTTGAAGCTATGGCTAAAGGCTCAAAAGACCGTTACTTCCAGGATGAAACCGATGTGGTTACCAAATTGGTTCCGGAAGGTATCGTTGGTCGTGTGCCGTTTAAAGGCAATATGGCCGAAGTAATATTCCAGTACATTGGTGGTTTACGCGCAGGTATGCACTACTGTGGTGCTGCCAATATCGAAGATCTGCAAAGAGCCAAATTTGTACGCATCACCGCAGCTGGTATGCGCGAGAGCCATCCGCACGATATTACGATCACTAAAGAAGCACCAAACTATACCAGCAGGTAATTTCAGGAAAGAATGTAATAAAAATAATAGAAAGGAAGCCGGCTGGTTTCCTTTTTTTATGCCTGTAGAAACCGTATTTTAAGCGCCAATATCTATTCATAGCATGAAAATTATCTCCCCGAAATTAACTTACCGTTTATTGATTGCGTTAAGTGCCAGTGTTACAATTTATTTACCCCTAAAAGCCCAAACAGTAAGCAATACAGACAGTCACGAAATAGTGACCAAACTTGCCGATAAACTGGTTGATGTGTACCCTTTTCCCGAAATCAGCGCGAAATACAAGGAGGCACTTTTAAAAAATGAAGCTTCGGGGCGTTATAATGGTTTAACCGAAGATGAACTTGCCACAAAGTTAACAGCAGATTTGCGCACCACCCATAAGGATGTTCATTTGAGGGTTATGCGCAATGAAGCCACCTATAAAAATATGACCGCTCCACGCAGCGAACGTGGCCATAATCAGGAAGATAATTCAGAAGCGAAAGCTAACTATGGTTTTAAAAAAGTAGAGATAGACGGTATAACATCAACGGCGTATATTGATGTTCCTGGTCCGTTTTATGGCTCGCAGGAAGCGTTCGAAATGGCTGCTGCAAGTATGAACATGGCTGCTTACAGTAAAAATATTATTATCGATATCCGCCATAATCCGGGAGGTACAGGACAGATGGGCCGCTTTTTAGCCGCTTATTTCTATAATCCTGGCCAGGAGCAGTTTTATCTTAACGGGTTTTATAAAGATCGCAAGCATGATGAACAGGAATGGACTTATGCTTACGTGCCCGGCAAGCACATGCCCAACGCCAATGTATATATTTTGGTAGGTCGGGGTACGGGCTCAGCCTCTGAGGGTTTTGCTTATGCGATGCAAAAATTGAAGCGGGCAACCCTGGTAGGCGATACCACAGCAGGCGCGGGAATAGCCGGTACCTTTGTTGCACTTAAAAATAACCTCATTGTGTTTACTCCGTTTAAAATGGTTGTTGGCCCTAACAGCAATGTGGGCTGGGAAGGAACGGGTGTAATCCCCGATGTGCAAACCGGCAAAGAAGATGCCTTACTTATTGCTCGTAAACTGATCCTGGAAAATATGCTGAAAACTTCGGCTGATTCGGCTCAGCGAGAAATTGCCCAATGGCTGGTGGATGACAGTAAAATTCCCGTGAATTCATCGGTGAATATGAAAGCCAAATACGGCGCTATTATCGGGAAGTATAATAATAACATCACCGTAACCTACGCTAAAGGAGATTTGCTCTGGAACCGGGTTGAACCTGGCAAACCGGTTGAAAGTTTTGTAATTAAGGAAGTTAAGCCAGATGTATTGGTGATAACTGGTCTTAATGGCAATATCGGGCCAAACGTATCAAGAGCTTATATCAACCGGGATGCTAAGGGCAATATAGAAAGCATAACCCGTAAAACGCTATTGGGCAATGGTACTATATCTGCAAGTTCACAGCTCTTAAAAAAGATTAAATAAATAAATGGCAGCCAGCTGGCTGCCATTTATTTTCACTGACCATTTCCAACAGGTGATAAAATACCGCCGGTTATAATGATTTTTAACGCCTGGTCCTGCGCAAAACCTTCTTTTACCAGCGCCTGGAAATATTGATGTGTCAATTTCGCTATTTCGGCAATTTTGCCTGGTTGTTTGTAATAATCAAGACGGGCATTCAGCATGGCTTTGGCCATATTGCCATACACAGGGCCCATGGCATTTTGCATATCTGTTTCTTGTTGTGATAACCCGCTAACTGCATCCTGGCGTTCCACCGGCGGTGGGGGTAACAATACCACGTCGGTTACTTTTACTTTCCGGGTAGATCCGGCAGGCAATGATTGGGTAAGACTTACATTATAATAATTGAAAAACTTGATGCCGTCGCTTCTGTAGCCTGGTCTTTCAATAATGTCGATAGTTTTAGCGGTGGCAGGTATTTTTTTAAAATAGATCTTAAAAGCCAGTTTATCGCCGGCTTTGGCAAAAGTATGCTTGGCCGGTACCATCGCTATATTATCTGATTTTATGTAATTATAATGCTCATTGTCTACATCGGTTTGAATAAAAATTTCCTTATTAAGTTGTACCCAAGAACTGTCGCTGCGGGCCGTATATTCAAAGCTAACAGTTGTAAATTGTTTGTCGGTCTCTATTTTGGTTATTCTGCAGTTCCAGTCTTCGGGAACCCCCACCGAGGGGTTTTCAATACTTTGTGCAAAAGAGGTGAATCCTGTTATCAATAGCAGCAGGGTTACTAAGGCGAAAAACTTTCTCATTATAGATAATTTATGATTTGGTTTAAGATGTATAAATGTAAAGGTTAAATGTACTACTGACAAATAAAATATATGCATTATTCCTGTTTTCATAAGCTTCAAAACAAACAGGTCTGATATATTTGTGGTATGAAAGCTATCTGTGTATTCTGTGGCGCCAACTTTAATGGCGACCCGGTATTAAAACAAGCGGTTGAACAACTGGCCGAACTCATGGTGAATCGTAACATCACCCTGGTGTATGGTGGTGGTAAGGTAGGTATAATGGGCCTGCTGGCTGATAATGTTCTGCAACGGGGAGGTAAAGCCATTGGCATTATCCCACAGTTTTTGATGGATAAGGAGGTTGGCCATACCGGTTTAACCGAATTGCATATTGTTGAAAACATGCACCAACGTAAGCAAATGATGAATGACCTTTGCGATGCTATCATCACTTTGCCGGGAGGCATAGGTACACTCGAAGAATTTTTTGAGGTGTTAACCTGGCTGCAATTAGGACTGCATAAACACCCGATAGGTTTACTCAATGTAAATGGTTTCTACGATTTTCTGCTTAAACAGTTGGATGTAATGGTTGAGCAAAAATTTATGAAACCCGCCAACCGCGACCTGGTGATCACATCGGGCGATCCTATCGAGTTAATTAACCTCATGGATGGTTTTAATGTTGCACCAGATGAAGTTTGGTTTAAAGATAGAAACCTTACGTAGATGTGCAAATTTGCGGATATGATGTGCAGATGAAAAACAGGAACCTCATTTAGAGGTTGCGAATGTGTATATTTCAGATGTTTTGATTCTTTTATCTGCATATCCGCACATCATCTGCACATCTCAAATTTATTCCCCGCCTTCCGGGCCGTAAAAAATAACCCAGGTGGCAAAATCATCGGTGAAGTTTTCAAAACGGTGTTCAACTCCCGCTTTAACAAACAATACATCACCCTGCTGAAAACTGGTGCGAACACCATCGTTCAGAAATTCGCCGTAACCACTGATGATCACATATAATTCATCCTGCAGATGCGGTGTTTGAGGGTCGATGTTTACCGGCCGGTATATTTCAACCGACATACTACCATGCTCAATAACTTTAACAAATAAATTTTCGGGCTTATTGCTTAAATGCTGCAACGCTTTAATGACCGATGATTTCATTTTTATAGGGATTAAAATGTTGTACGTTTTACGTGGTACGTATTACGTTTAAGTAATTCGTGTTGAATTTGTATAGCACATTGTACATTATTGTATAAAAACGTATAACGTAATACGTACAACGGGAAAAAATTATGCTACCTGGCTAATAATCCAAAAATCGTCGGCCAGGTTAGTACTGGTAATGTAGTCATAAGGCATATAAAAATAGCCTTTAAGTCCCCAGCTATCACCCCAGCTGTTACGTACAATAAATGCGCTCTTTTGATCATCGTAGCCTACCGCCATTACCGCGTGCCCGCCTATTACACTCTCTGTATCAGAGGGCATTGGTAAAACGCCGCTTTTGGCTACAGCATCACCTTCAAAACTTTGATACGCCGTAAAACCAAACACAAACGGATTGCCACCAGCAAGGCAGGTTTTTAACTCATTAATTGCGGCGTTATTTAAGCGGGTGTATTGCAGTGCTTTGTTTTTCAGGGCGCTTGTATATAACGTTTTAGTGGGTTTCGTAGCAAATTTACTCACATTATATGGCCACAGGCTTTCGTCGCAAACACCAAGGGTAGCAACAGACTTAACACCATCACGTAATTGCGCGCCGCTATCAGCTTTAACATGCCCTTCTAAAACCCGTTCATTATAATAAATGAATAAACGTGATGGACTAAATACCGTCAGTTTTTGCTTTATGAGTTCAAACTGAAAGGCTGCTGCTATGGCGTTGGCTGTGCATGATCCTAATTCGCCCTGATCGTAAACCGGCGGACACTGCGCGCGCAAGTCGACCAATGGGGGAGTAGGTTGAGCAAGGGCGGCGTGGCGTACAACTGCATATTGAAAATCGCGGTGATCGGGCAGGTCGGGTAACCAGCCATAACGTTTGGTTTGTTGTATCATATAAGGGATAAAATATTTATGCAATAAAGGTATAGCGTTTGGCAATAATTCAGGTGCGTGTTTTTACGTTATCTGGTACGTGCTACCACCTGAATATTTAAACAAGATAAATAGTTGATTAGCAATGTCAAAAGATTTGTTACTCAGTAATGTGTAAAACAAATCGGCAATTGATTAGCTTTTGATCCTTTAATTTTTCCTATTTTACATTTTTCCCATTATAAACCAATTATGGATATCGCATTCAATATCAATGAGGATATAAACAAACAGCTTGTTTATGAGCTCAATACCAGGCTCAAAAAAATACACGAGGGCGGGGGCGAAAAGGCCGCGGCCAAACAAAAAGAAAAAGGAAAAATGCTGGCCCGCGAGCGTGTGGCCTATCTGATAGACGATAACAAACCCTGGCTGGAAATTGGCGCATTTACTGCCGATGGCATGTATGCCGAACATGGCGGCTGCCCATCAGGCGGGGTAGTATGTGGCATTGGTTATGTATCGGGAAGGCAGTGTGTGGTGGTAGCTAACGATGCCACAGTGAAAGCCGGTGCCTGGTTCCCGATAACCGCTAAGAAAAATCTACGCGCGCAGGAGATATCTATGGAGAATCGTTTACCTATTATTTACCTGGTCGATTCTGCCGGCGTTTATTTGCCCCTCCAGGATGAGATATTTCCTGATAAAGAACATTTCGGGCGCATCTTTCGCAATAATGCCATTATGAGCAGCATGGGTATTATCCAGATCTCGGCCATTATGGGCTCCTGTGTGGCAGGCGGTGCTTATTTACCTATCATGAGCGATGAGGCTATGATTGTGGAAGGCACAGGTTCGGTTTTCCTTGCGGGATCATACCTCGTAAAATCGGCCATCGGTGAAGATGTGGACAACGAAACACTGGGCGGCGCCACAACCCATTGCGAAATATCAGGTGTTACCGATTATAAACAACCCAATGATAAAGCCTGCCTGGATTCTATCCGCAACATCATGAGTATGGTGGGCGATTATAACAAAGCCGGGTTTGATCGTATAAAACCTGTCGCTCCAAAGCTCAACGAGAAAGATATATACGGCATCCTGCCTGATAACCGCGAAAAAGCCTATGACATGAAAGAGATCATTTTACGCTTGCTGGATGATTCGGCTTTTGAGGAGTATAAGGAAGGCTATGGCCAGTCTATTATTTGCGGCCTGGGCCGTATTGATGGTTGGGCGGTAGGTATTGTGGCCAATCAGCGCAAGGTGATCAAATCAAAAAAAGGCGAGATGCAGTTTGGTGGCGTTATTTATTCCGACTCGGCCGATAAAGCCACTCGCTTTATTATGAACTGTAATCAAAAGAAGATTCCCCTGGTGTTTCTGCAGGATGTTACCGGCTTTATGGTTGGCAGCCGCTCAGAGCAGGGAGGTATCATTAAAGATGGCGCCAAAATGGTGAACGCGGTAGCCAATTCGGTAGTACCTAAATTTACTATTGTAGTTGGCAATTCTTATGGTGCCGGTAATTACGCCATGTGCGGCAAGGCCTATGATCCCAGGTTGATATATGCCTGGCCATCAGCTAAAATAGCGGTAATGGGCGGCGGACAAGCGGCCAAAACCTTGTTACAGATACAGGCGGCGGGTTTAAAAGCCCGTGGCGAAGTAGTTGATGAAGTAAAAGAAGCCGAGCTGCTGAAACAAATAACCGACCGGTACAATAGCCAGACAACCCCATATTATGCCGCTGCAAGGCTTTGGGTTGATGGAATTATCGATCCGCTGGAAACCCGCAAGGTGATCTCGATGGGCATAGAGGCCGCTAATCATGCACCTATTGATAAAGCATTTAATGTAGGAGTGATACAGACGTAAAGTTATGAATGCCACCATCGATGAACTGCTGTTACTTGCCGGCGGTGCTTTTTTAGTCGTATCAGGTATAGGCAAACTAAATGAGCGTCGGAAATTGCTTAAAACCGGTGCCAAAGTAGAAGGTGTGGTTTTTAGCCTGGAAGAGGAGTGGGGTATAGGGGAAAAGCGCTCAAAATTGTATTACCCGGTGATCGGATTTGTGACCATGGAAAAAGAGTGGGTAACCAAGCGCCATGGAATTGGTACATACCCAGCAGCGTATACCGAAGGTGATAAAGTTATTGTGATTTATGACAAGTTTGATAATGAGCATTTTATATTAGATAACACGCTAGCCAAGTTACTTGGTCCTTTATGTATAGTTATAGGGGTTCTGCTGATGCTTGGTGTGGGCGTCTATTACATTTTAAATCAATATCAACAGGTTTAAACAGATCGTCATTCAACGAAATCATCTAAATCAAAAAAATCAACGGTCAAAACCTTATCTTGAAATATGAAAAAACGGTTACTCCCTTTCCTGCTGATCTCTTTAAAACTTTCGGCGCAAAACGCGCAGCAAATACATCAAAAAGCCATCCTGATAGATACGCATAACGATGTGTTGTCAACACAACTGATCACCAAAAACGATCTGGCCAAACGGCAAAGCGTGGGTAACTTCGACTTGGTGCGGGCTAAAGAAGGCGGGCTCGATGTGCAGATATTTTCGATCTGGTGCGGCGAAAAATATGGTAAGGGGACAGCTTTTGCTCAAGCCAATCAGGAGATTGATTCCTTATATGCGCTCATCAAACGCAATCCTGATAAAATAACACTGGTGCGTAATAGTGCCGAGCTGAAAAAAGCCGTTGATCAGAAAAAGCTGGCCGCACTGATAGGTGTGGAAGGTGGGCACATGATCGAAGACCGGATGGATTATATCGATAGTCTGGCCAAGCGGGGCATGAGCTACCTTACCCTTACCTGGAACAACAGTACCTCCTGGGCTACATCCGCTCGCGACGAGGTGACCAAAAAAGATAGCTTGAAACACTTGGGGTTAACGGATTATGGTAAACAGATAGTTCATCATTTAAATGATCTGGGTGTGATGGTGGATGTATCGCACGTAGGCGAACGCACTTTTTATGATGTGCTGGCCACTACCCGTAAACCGGTTATCGCCTCGCATAGCTGCGTTTACAATATTGACCCAAACAGACGTAACCTCAAAGACGATCAGCTTAAAGCCCTGGCAAAAAACGGCGGCGTAGTATGTGTGAATTTTTACAGTGGTTTTGTCGATAGCGCATACACTCCAAAAGTGACTGCCTTTTATTTAAAGTATAAAAAGGAAATCGACTCACTAAGCAAAGTATATAATGATGCCGACCTGGGGTTTATCAAAGCAAGTTCCATGCACCAGGCCGAGGCTGACAAATTACGCCCGCCTTTAACCATGCTCATCCAACACATTGATTACATCGTTAAGCTGATCGGGGTTGATCATGTGGGTATAGGATCTGATTTTGATGGTTCCGAATCATTCCCGCTGGGTATGGATAGCGTGGCCGATTATCCCAAAGTAACAGCGGAGCTGTTTAAGCTTAACTATACCGAAAAAGATATCGACAAAATACTGGGTGGTAATGTATTGAGGGTGCTCAAAGCTAATACAGGTAAATGATGGCACAGCATTGACCATTCGCCCCTTGCCTGATAAACAGATAAATCGTAAATTCGCCTACATTTTTTTATAACAATGTCTCAAGAAACTGAACACATCAAATGCCTTATCATAGGCTCAGGGCCGGCTGGTTATACCGCCGCTATATATGCTTCAAGGGCCGATCTGAAACCCGTTATGTACACTGGTTTATTGGCCGGAGGTCAACTTACCCAAACTACCGAGGTTGAAAATTTTCCCGGATATCCTGAAGGTATCATGGGTCCCGAAATGATGGAAGATCTGCGTAAACAGGCCGAACGTCTGGGCACCGAGATTCGTTTTGGTTATGCCAGCTCGGTTGATTTTTCAAGTCTGCCCCATAAAGTGGTTATTGATGAAACCAAAACCATTACTGCCGATACGGTGATCATTGCTACCGGTGCGTCAGCTAAGTGGCTGGGCCTGGAGTCTGAACAAAAATACAGCGGTTTTGGTGTTTCGGCATGTGCTGTTTGTGATGGCTTCTTTTTCAAAGGACAGGATGTGGCCATTGTAGGCGCCGGTGATACCGCGGCCGAAGAAGCTACTTACCTGGCTAAACTTACACGCAAGGTTTATATGATCGTTCGCCGCGATGAGTTCCGCGCCTCAAAAGCAATGGTACACCGCGTGTTGAATACCCCAAATATCGAGATATTATATAATACCGAAACCAAAGAAATCCTTGGCGACGGGCAAAGTGTAACTGGTGTAAGAGTGGTTAATAACCAAACCAACGCCGAAACCGATCTGGATGTTACCGGATTCTTTGTCGCTATAGGTCACCACCCGAATACCGATATTTTTAAAGGCTGGTTAAATATGGACGAAACCGGCTATATCCTTACTCGCCCAGGATCAACAGAAACCAATGTAGAAGGTGTGTTTTGCTGCGGCGATGCCCAGGATCATATCTACCGCCAGGCAGTTACCGCTGCAGGTACAGGCTGTATGGCCGCTATTGATGCTGAGCGTTACCTGGCCGCAAAAGAGCATGTAGTAACCGCGTAATAGCACCACCCAACCCTCCCCATCCCGATAGCTATCGGGAGAAAGGGCTTTCTAAAATATAGCAAAGCGCCAACTGGAAACAGTTGGCGCTTTTGTTTTAATTAATGTGAGTTCCATACAATTAGCTCTCTAAGCCATTTCAATCAGTATTAACGAACAAAAGTGGGTTTACACTGTAAACCCACTTTTTAACATTAAAATAAATTAAATTATTGATTGTTAGATGTTTATGTAAATGTAAACCATGAAAAGTGTAAACCATGTAAACCCACTTTTGAAATCTCTTCCGAACGGCGAAGTGCGCATGTAATAATTCCCCTCCCATTGCCTGTGTCCTCACAGGCAATTTTAATACAAGCTGCCTGTGAGGGCACAGGCATCGGTTTAGAATTTTGCAAACCCTATCGGGGTTAAAGCCTTGTAGGAGAAGGTTAATTTTAATATCAGTGCCGTAGGTACTGCACTCAGGTTGCATACCTACGGCATGCTAATCACTCATTTCCGTTTTCTACAAAGCTTTTACTCCTACAGAGTATCTCTAGCTTACTGACATTGATGGGGCGATGGCCTGTGCAATGATAGGAAAGAGAGGAAAGCGATTCGGTAAAAATGCGATAATCGGCTACAAATACGTTTTAGCACACATTTTTTACACATCAAACTTCTTGTATTTTTTTAAAAACATCTATATTCACCATTCAGTACCAACCTGATTAATAAATATGTACAAAAAAGCATCTTCCGTGCTTTTTGCAGTGTTTACAATATTTGTAACCATGGCAAAAGCTCAGGAATCCGATCCTAATCTGGGTATCATCCCGGCTCCCGTTTCATTGAAAAAAGCTTCCGGTCAGTTTGTATTGAGTGAGGAAACCATTATCCAGGCCGATTCGCCCTCCAACAAAGCGGTTTTGTTTTTTAAAGATTACCTGGCCAATAATATGCGCTATCGTAAGTCGGTTGTGGTGAAGGCGATGATGAAAAATCATCCAAACGCCAATTTTATCAAACTAACAGCAGAAGGGACGGATAATTTGCCTGCCGAAGGTTATCGCTTAAATATTACTCCCGAACAAATTACCATTGCGGGTAAAGGATCGGGCCTTTTTTATGGGATACAAACGCTTTTACAGTTGATGCCATTGGAAAGGAGCGCTACCGCTAAGTTTCCGTGCTTACAGATAGAGGATTATCCGCGTTTTGGTTATCGCGGGGCGATGCTGGATGTAGGGCGACACTTTTTCTCGGTCGAGCTGGTTAAAAAGTACATTGATCTGTTGGCCGCTTACAAACTGAACACTTTCCACTGGCACCTGACCGAAGATCAGGGTTGGCGCATCGAAATAAAGAAATATCCAAAGCTTACACAGATCAGCAGCCAGCGCGCACAAACCTTAATTGGTGGTTATCGCGATCGTACCCCGCAGCAGTTTGATGGAACACCTTACGGCGGTTTTTACACCCAGGATCAGATCCGCGATGTGGTCAAATATGCGTCGGACAGGTATATTACCGTTGTTCCCGAAATTGAGATGCCTGGCCACTCTTCAGCGGCTTTGGCTGCCTATCCCGAATTAGGGTGCGATCCAGGTACGCCAGTTAAAGTAGCCGAAACCTGGGGTGTTTTTCCGGATATCTATTGTCCATCTGATAAAACATTCGCTTTTTTGGAGGATGTGTTAACCGAAGTGATGGCGCTTTTCCCAAGTAAATATATCCACATCGGCGGTGATGAAGCACCAAAAGATGCCTGGAAAAAATCGGCCTTTTGTCAGGATCTTATCAAGAAGTTAAAACTGAAGGATGAGCATGGCCTGCAAAGCTATTTTATCCAAAGGATCGAGAAATTCCTGAATTCCAAAGGACGCAGCATTATTGGCTGGGACGAGATACTGGAAGGCGGCCTGGCTCCTAATGCTACTGTAATGAGCTGGAGGGGTGAAGAAGGCGGTATTGCAGCTGCTCAGCAAAAACATAATGTGATCATGACCCCGGGAAGCGGTGGTTTGTATATTGACCACGGTCAGGGTAAACCAAGCCAGGAGCCATTGAGCATTGGTGGTAACGAGCCTTTATCAAAAATATACAGCTATAACCCAACTCCGGCCGTGTTAACTGCCGAAGAACAAAAATATATAGAAGGCGTACAAGCCAACTTATGGACAGAATATATCCCGACTGGTGCCAAGGTGGAATACATGCTGTTGCCGCGATTGATGGCCCTGTCGGAAGTGGCCTGGTCTCCTTTGGCTAACAAGAATTTTAAAGATTTTTCGGAAACCCGCTTACCCGGTCATTTAGCCTGGCTGGATAAAAACAATATCAATTACCGTGTGCCGGTGGCTATTGGCGCTAAGGATACGGTGATGATAGGCTCGCAATTGAATGCCACCTTAAAACCATCGGTAGAGGGAGCAACGATATATTATACTATCGACGGCTATACCCCGCGTGAAACGGATCTGATCTACACTATCCCGCTGAGCTTTTCCATTCCCCCTGATCAATATCGGGAGTTACAAACCATAGTGATCACTCCATCGGGTAAAAGGAGTGTGGTGACGCGTACCGTAGTGTATAATAAAGCGCCGATGGCAGCCGTTAACTATACGGGATCAGCAAGAGGGGTAAAATACCAGTTATTTCCGGGTACGTATACGGCTACAAGCCAGTTACCCAATTTGCCTGCTGCCGATAGCGGCGCTGTTAAAACATTCAGCACTATTGATTTCCGGAAAAGCAAAGGCAAATATGGTATTATCTATTCAGGCTATTTGAATATTGATGCCGATGGTAATTATGGGTTTTCGACCCTTTCTGGCAACGGATCAGTACTACTGATCGACGGTCAGCCTGTGGTTGATAACGATGGTAAGCATGCGGTTACCGAACAGACGGGCGCAGTGCCCTTATTGAAAGGCTATCATAAGCTCACTTTAAAATATGTTGATGCCGGCGGCCCGAATACTTTAAAAGTATTTATCAATGCGCCGGGCAAACAAAAAGCTGAATTAACAGCCGATACTTTATATAATTAATATCCTGCAAAATAAAATGACTAACAGATTTTATCTTTTCGCGTTATTAATAGGTGTTGCAATTACCGGTTGTGGTGGTAACGAAAAAAAGCCTCTATCTAATGCGCCGGCAGCTAAAAAACCGGAGCTTATGCCACCTTTCAGGTTTCATAAACTAATTGAGGTATCTCCAGGGCAAAGCTATGATATATTGAGCTGGGGACGTGGTTCACAAGATGCAGGATCGTTTATGATCTTGCATTCCGATTCGTCGGCCATCAAATATACCACCACTACAGGCGACCTGGATGGGGCTATAGTGGATGTGTACAATGCCGATATGGATGTTGATGGTAACCCCGAGATATTGATCCAGGCTAAGTCAAAAGATACTACCAATTACGCCAGTATCTACGCTTTTGAGTTCAGTAACAATAAAGCCAATAAGCTCGATTTTCCACGGCTGAACAACTCACAGCGTAAAGGCTACCGGGGTAATGATAATTTTTACATTCGCGATGGCAAGTTGATGCGCGAATTTCCTATTTACAGCGGTACCGGAAAGGAGGCCAAACCCACAGGCGCCAAACGCCAGCTGGAATATGGCTTGCGCGGCAATGAGTTCACTGTAAAACAACTCAGCAAAGATTCAACCGATGTGGTTGATAAAAAAGGGACAGTGGCAACTCCGCCTGTTAAACAAAACGAGGAAAAGAAAAGCACCAGCGCAAAAAAATCTGAAAAGAAAAGCAAATCCTCTTCGTCAAAATCAAAGAAAAAGAAGAAACACAGGAGAAGGCATCAGGATGATGAATAAAAAAGAGCGGCACCCCAAGGGTGCCGCTCTTTTTTATGTAATTATATTTTTGTCATCCTGAGGAACGAAGGAGCTTCTTCAAAATGCAAAAGGCCTGTCAGTCTGAGCTTGTCGAAGACTCGTGCGTAGAGGCCTGCCCACCATGGTTCGACGGGGCTCACCATGACACCCTTATTTTAGCATTACAATTGGGGTATGTTCAGAAATTACCCCACAATCTCCAGATCGCCCAACTGGTTATTGATAAATTCCATTTCCTCGCCATTGATATGTATCTCGATAGCCTTGGCATTTTGTTTGGCCTGTGCGGCATTACGGGCGCCTACAAGCGCTATGGTAATGCCCGGATGGTTGATGGTCCAGCGGATTACTAACTGTCCCAGGGTGGCGCCTTTTTCATCGGCCAGGGGTTTTATTTTGGCAAGGAATTCGTTGGTACGTTTAATGTTCTCTTCCTGAAAATATTTTACACCAGCGCGATGATCGCCCGCTTCAAATTGGTGCCCTGGTTTTATTTTACCGGTCAATAAACCACGTTCCAGCGGACTATAAGCCAAAATTGACTTTTTATTTTCGATGCAGTAGGGGATCAGTTCATCTTCAATATCCCGGTTCACCATACTAAAAGGCACCTGGTTGGATGCCAGCTTGATGGTTTTTTCGGCGGTAGCCATTTGTTGTAAATCGTAGTTACTTACGCCGGCCTCACGTATTTTGCCCTGTTCTTTAAGCCGAAGCACGGCTTCCATAGTTTCATCGATAGGTGTGCTGGCATCCGGCCAGTGGATCTGGTACAGGTCAATATAGTCGGTACCCAAACGTTTCAGGCTATTTTCGCATTCCAGTATGATGCTTTCCTTGCCTGCGTATTTATAAACATCAATATCCTTACCATCATTATCCTGGCTTTTAAAGCCAAAAGTGCCTTTAGCTAAATCCCAGCGCATGCCGTATTTGGTGAGCAGCTGTACTTTATCGCGCGGTAAACCTTTTATGGCCTCGCCAACCAGTTCTTCGCTTTTGCCCTGCCCGTAAATAGGGGCGGTGTCAATAGAGGTAATGCCCATATCGTAAGATACGCGCATGGCTTCAATGGCTTCTTTATCGTCATTACCACCCCACATCCAGCCACCGGCGGCCCAGGCACCAAATGTTATAACCGAAACAGCAAGCTTAGTTTCTCCTAATCGTCTAAATTCCATAGATAAATAAGTGGTTTAAAATCCGGCAGCAAAATGTATTTAATTGTTGAGATTAAAAAATTATTTAACCAACGAAATCATATCATTTGCGTTACCCACGCCAACCGCGTCAAAATCATTATTAAAATAAAACCAGGCCTCGCGGGTACCGGGATTTTGTTTTACGGCGTTGATGATTTTTTGGAGAAAACCTTTAGAATAGGGCGAACGATACAACACCGGTACACCATGAAATCTGTAGTAAACAATAGGTGTATTTTGTATCACGTCGTCGGGTAAACTGGGATGGCTCATGCCGCAAAAGGTAATATGATGTTTGGCCAGTTTTTGATAAACCAAATCATTCCACCAGCTTACATGACGTAGTTCCAATACGTTTTTAAATGAAGGGTTAAGGCTGTTGATGATCCGTTCAAGCTTCTCCTCATCATAACTAAAACTCGGCGGCAGCTGAAACAACACCGGCCCAAGTTTCTCCCGTAATCCCTGGTTAATGGTATCATAAAAACTGGTGATGAGCTCAGTGGTATCGTTAAACTTTTTGTAATGGGTAATGGCACGCGGGGCCTTTACCGCAAAACGGAAATCGGCCGGACTTTTACCATACCAGTTTTGCAGGAACGAAAGCTGTGGGAAACGATAAAAGGTTACATTGAGCTCCAGCGTTTTAAAATGCTCGCAATAATAATCGAACCATTTGCGCTGCGGCAGATCCTCCGGGTAAAACTTACCCTTCCAGTCCTTATAGTGAAAACCCGAACAACCGATATGCCACTCCATTCTGTATAAAAGAATGCGAGTGGCGTTTTGTTTTAAAACTTAACCAATGATGTTGAGGAAGAAATCGATGGCTTTTGACGAATGCAGGGCCTCGGTTGATTCCATAGTGATCATGGCTGTTTCGCTGGCCCGTGACCGCATCTGCTTTTCGTAAGCAGCAATGGCCGATTGCGTATCAGCAAAATCATCACTGAGCAGGCATTCACTCAGTTCAAGGGCATCCAGCATAGCCATGTTTACGCCCTCGCCGGCATAGGGGGGCATCAGGTGCGCGGCGTCGCCAAGCATGGTGAGATTGGGTAATGCTTCCCAGGTTTGATCAAAAGGCATGCAATATTGTGGGCGGGGTACAAAGGCATAACTGGCGTTCTCGAAGAGTTCAAGCCATACGCTATCCCAGTCGGCATAATCTTTTTTGAACCAGGCAAGTACCTGAGCTTTGTCGCTAAAATCTATCCCCGAATCTTTAACCCAGTTCTCATCGGTTTTTAAGCCTGCATAAAACACCAGGCTGCCGTCGCCTTTGGAACTTACCAGTAGCGTTTTTTCATTACTCATGCCAAATATTTTACCACCTTTTAATAGCTGGTGTATTTTTGGGCTGGCTGTTTCTGAATAGGCCACCGCGCCTTCTATGGCTGTAACACCTGAGTAGAAAGGCTTAATAGGCGTAATATATGATCGTAATTTGGAGCTGGCCCCGTCGGCAGCGATCACTATATCGGCAATAATTGAAACTCCATTCTTGAATGCCAGTTTCCAGGAACTGCCTTCAGGTAGCATGCTTAAAAAATGACTGTCCCAAACAACCGTACCCGGCAGTAAAGAATCCAGCAGGATATTTTGCAGCGGGCCACGGTCAATTTCGGGCCGGTCCATGGGGCGTTTGGCGTTGGTATGTTCATCAAGAATAATGTTGACGTGCTGGTCAATGATCCGTACCCTATCTGCATCAGGACGATAATTGGCCTCGAAAGCTTCCATCAGCCCGGCTTCCCGGAGGGCTTTCAGACCGGATTCTTCATGCAGATCAAGCGTAGCGCCCTTTGCCCGGGCATCTTTGTGAGCGTCGCGTTCGTAAACTTTTACAGCGGCGCCGTTCATTTGCAGCAGTCGTGCCAGGGTTAATCCGCCCGGGCCGCCACCCACTATGGCTATCTTTTTATTTTTAATGTGGTTCATTTTTTGTGTTTTAATTTATTTGGTCATCCCTTTGATCACGGCATCGCAGCATCGCAGAAGTGTTTCTTCGGTGATGATCTGTTCGGGCCTTTCCTGGTAATCAAAATATTCGCTCATGAGGTCTGTCAAAGGCGAAAACAGTAAAGCCCGTTGTATATCATGATGAAAATTATGGATAGTACCGGCAGAGGCATGATGCTCCAGGAAACGGATGATAGGTCCAAAAAAATCACCCTGTTTAATGTTTTTTTGCTGGTAAGCCTTGTTGAGCAGGGGCGATGATTTGCCGTATTGGATCAGCGCAAAGGCATGTCGGTTATTTTTAAAATAGGCAAAGCCGTTGAGCCAAAGCTTTTTTACGCCTTCGGCAAAGCCCATGTCAAATCTGAAATCATGCAATATAGCCTGCTCATAATTACCCAAAACCTCTTCAATAAAAAGCTTTACCAGGAGATCCTCCTTATTGTCGTACTTGATGTAAATAGTACGGGGCGATATATTGGCCGCCTTAGCCAGCTTCTGCATGGTGAGGTTTTCCAGGCCTTCCTCGGCAATAATTTGCAGGGCTATGGTGCGGATGGCTTCTTCTTTTTCTAAGTTCTTTGGTCGCATAATGCCGGTATTTTAAATGTCGATACAAAAATAAGTAAATGTTTATTTACTTACAAATATTTTATTTGAATTGCTCTTAAATAGAAATATCTCCTAAATCCTCTCCAAAGGAGAGGACGTTACCTGGCACGTGTTTTTACTCCCTCTCCAAAGGAGAGGGTTGGGGTGAGGTCTTTCCGCCGCAGGCGAAGAGCGGGATGGCAAGCGCAGCGATGCCAGGGTGAGTCGACTTTTCGCATCCGCGCATTTGCATATCCGCACATCTGAAATCTGCACATTTATTCGCACATTTGTATATCTGCCTATTGCACCGATAAAATATGCGCTTTATATACCCGGCTTTTTTATTTGCACTGCTCACGTTAGCTATCCCGGTTATCATCCACTTATTCAACTTCCGTAAGTTTCAGAAGGTGAATTTTAGCAATGTGCAGTTTTTAAAAGAGATCCAGGAGCAGCAGGCATCGCGTCGTAATTTAAAGGAGAGGCTCATCCTGGCCGCCAGATTGCTGGCCCTGCTTTTCCTGGTGATGGCTTTTGCCAGGCCGTATCTACCGGGGCAAAATGCCGCCAATACCGGCCGGCAAAACGCGGTAAGTATTTTTGTGGATAACTCCTACAGTATGGAAACCCTCAACCGGGAGGGTTCGCTGCTGGATGATGCCAAACAAAAAGCCAAGGAGATTGCCTCGGCTTATAATATCAACGATCGTTTTCAGCTGCTTACGCAGGATTTTGAAGGCAAACACCAGCGCCTGTTGAGTCGTGATGAATTTAATGACGCTGTTGACCAGGTGAAGATCAGCGCGCAGAGCCGTACATTACAGCAGATCATCGCTCGTCAGCAAAGCCTGTTGCTTACTCAGCAAGGCACTATCAAATCGACCTATATCATTTCTGATCTTCAAAAAAACATGGCTGGTAAGCCGTTAAAAACAGATAGCGGCATAGCCACCAGCCTCATACAATTGAAAGCCGTAAACCTACCCAATGTGGCGGTTGATTCCGTTTGGCTATTAAGCGCCGTTCATCGCCCCGGAGAAAACGAAAAGCTGGTAGTACGCCTGCATAATTATGCCGGTGAAAAGGCGGAGAGGGTACCGTTGAAGGTAACGATCAACGGCGCGCAAAAAGCTTTGGGCAGTTATACCATTCCCGCTCGTACTGTACAAACCGATACGTTGGCCTTTATGGGCTTGCAAGCCGGCTGGCAGCAGGGCCTGGTTGAGCTGCAGGATAACCCGGTTACGTTTGATAATAAGTTTTACTTCAGTTTTAATGTAAGTGCGCAAATGCCTGTGTTGCTGATAGATGGTGGTACACCCAACCCATATCTGAAAGCCGTATTTGCTTCCGATCCGTTTTTTGCCGCCCGGCGCGTGCCCGATGGTAATGTAGATTATGCAGGGCTCAATAGTTTGCCCATTGTAGTCATCAGCGATGTAAAAGCTATATCTACAGGACTTGCACAGCAATTAAAAACCTATGTTTCCAAGGGCGGAACGCTGGTGGTTTTCCCGGCCGCGGATGCCGACCTGCCTAATTATCGCGCATTTCTACAGCTGATGAATGCAGCCTGGCCAGAGAAATTAGTAACGGAAGCTACCAAAGTATCAACCCTGAACAGGCAAAGTCCGGTGTTTAAAAACGTGTTCGAGAATTTTCCTGATAACCCCGATCTGCCCACGGTTAAAAAATATTACCAGTTAAACACCTCGGGTGCAGGGGGCGATAACTTGATGAAACTAAGCGGCGGGCAAAGCTTTTGGGCTGGTTATAACCATAGCAGGGGTAAGGTGTATGTAGCCGCTGTACCGCTTGATGAGGCATACAGCAGCCTGCCCAGGCACGCTCTTTTTGTGCCTACGCTATTCCGCATTGCCCTGTTGAGCGGGCACGATCTGCCGCTGTTTTACACTCTGGGCCAGGACGAAACGTTGGAGATACCACCCGTACAGGTGACCGAAAAGCAATTGCTCAAGCTGGTGAAAGGCGATCAAAGCACCATTCCGGATGTGCGGCAGCAGGAGGGGAGCACTTTGTTATACCTCTCTGATCAGTTACATGAAACCGGGATCTATACGCTAAAAAAGCAGGATAGTACGCTGGCCACGCTGGCCTTTAACGATAACCGCAGCGAATCTGACCTGAGTTATTTGAGCCAGGCCGATCTGAAACAGCTGATGCCTTCATCAACCAGCTTATTAACAGGCACAAAGGCTTCCTTAAAAGGTATTGTAGCCGAAACAAATTTTGGCACACAATTATGGAAACTTTGTATAATTTTGGCATTGATTTTTCTGGCCGCCGAAATTTTGTTGATCAGGTACTTTAACCCGGGTAAACAAGCCATCAAGCAGCCTGTTTGATCTATACAAATCCTTAAAGCAGTGCACATGAATTTGCTTATCAAATCTGCCACCATTCTTGATCCCGGATCAGCCTTTCATCAACAAGTTACCGATATTTTAATTGAAAACGGGGTGATCACCCGCATTGCCGAAGATATAGAGGCCGATGCCGAAGTGGTAGATGGCGAGGGCAAATATGTATCGCCCGGTTTTTTCGATCTCAACTGTAATATAGGCGAATTGGGACTGGAAACCAAGGAGGATATGCACTCGGGCACACGCGCTGCCGCTGCCGGTGGTTTTACAGGTGTTGCGTTAATGCCCAATACCACGCCTCCGGTTCACTCCAAAGCCGAAATTGAATACCTGCTTAACCGCGCCAAAAATAACCTGGTTGATGTTTATCCACTGGGAACCATATCGCACAAACGTGAGGGTAAAGACCTGGCCGAAATGTATGATATGTACCAAAGCGGTGCCCGCGCCTTTACCGATGGCAACCGCCCGGTGCAGGATGCAGGTTTGATGGAACGCGCCTTACTATATGCCCAGGGTTTTGACGCCCTGGTGTTCTCGTACCCGGAAGATACCGCCATTGCCGGTAAAGCCAAAGTGAACGAGGGCGAGATAAGCACACTGCTGGGCATGAAGGGTATACCATCACTGGCCGAAGAGCTGATGATAGCTCGCGACCTTTACCTGGCCGAGTATACCGTATCAAAAATACACTTCAGCACCGTATCAACCGCCCGTTCTGTGGAGCTTATTCGCGAAGCTAAACGCAAAGGACTGGAGGTTACCTGCGATGTGGCCGCGCATCACCTGGTACTTACCGATGAGGCCCTGATGGGTTTTGACAGCATGTACAAGGTTAAACCGCCCCTGCGTACCAAAGATGATGTTTTGGCGTTGATAAAAGGACTTAAAGATGGTACCATTGATGCCATTGTAAGCCAGCATACCCCACACGAAGTGGAGTTTAAGGATGTAGAGTTTGAAGTAGCCGAATTTGGTATAACCGGATTTCAGACCGCGTTGCCGCTGGCGCTCAGGTCAGGTTTACCGGTAGAAGTACTGGTTGAAAAACTGGCTATAAATCCACGCGAGATACTGGGCGTAGTCGTACCCGTTATAGCCGAGGGCGAAAAGGCCAACCTGGTACTGTTTGACACCGAAACGGAATGGGAATACAGTAATAAAAATAATCGTTCCAAATCGGTTAATTCACCGTTCTTTGGGCAGCATTTAAAAGGAAAAGTACAGCTAACCTACAATAAAAAACAAATCTTTAAATAACGACAATCATGATCGATCCAAAAATAGAAACCGCCTTTGAGGCCGCATTGGAGGCTTTTTCTAAATACAGTGTTTTTGACGCTACAGGTTTGCGCAATAGCTTCGGCGAAGTTTTCGCGCTCGACGAGGATTTTTTGACCAAGGTTGACGCCCTGGACGAAGTATTTGACAATAACCCGGCCATCGAATCATTGCGCGAGGTTTTTTTTGACCTCCTGCTCGTGAACTTCTTTAGTGCCGATGTTAAAAAACTGGAAGAGGATTACCTCGACTCGGCCGAATGGGAAGATATTGAAGAGCAAACGCTTGACCGCGGTACTGAGCTCCTGAACCTGCTGCTGTACCTGAACGAATGTGAGGACGAAGATATTGAGCCTGAATTGGAAGATTACCTGAAGGAATTTTTATTGGTTGATGAAGACGAGTTTCAGGACGAATACCGCATTTATGAACCGGTTATAGCTAACCAGATCCTGATCGAAAGCCCGGTTTCGGAAGTAAGCAAGGTAGCTCAAAGTCTTCCGCAGGATTCGGAGTTGAAAGAACTTTTTTACCCGATGATCTGCTTTTTCCAAACCATCGATCCAACCGACGAAACCAAGGCAGAGATTGCCGAATACGCCTTGGATAAGGAATTTGATATGGCCGTTTTAGATATATTAATCAATTTTCAGTAATCAATGGCCCTCGAAGTTGACAAAAAACGGTTAAGAACAACCGGTATTACCTTTGGTGTACTGTTGGGCGTGGTATTAACCGTATTGAGTATCATATCCTATTATATCATTCTGTCGGCCACATCGGTTGTGTTGATATCATCTACACCTTTTTTATTTTCGGTACTGTTACCCATAATACTGGTTGTTTTGCTATGTTTAAATTTCAGAAAAAGGGTTGGCGGCTGGTGGACTATGCGTGAAGCCGCAACAGGCATATTCATTATGTTTTTTACCGCCTTTGTAATACAGTTTGCCCTGCGCGACCAATTGTTTGCCAAAGTGATAGAACCACACATGGCCGAAAAAACACAGGCCGCCATGACGGCATCGGTAAGTAAATTCCTTACGGAAAAGAAAACCAATCCGGATATTATCAAAAAGAAGCTGGATGAAATACACCAGGATTTTGAGGCTCAAAAAGATGTTACCATAGGACGGCAAATTGTGGGAACCGGTTTTACAATAATTTTCCTGTTTGTACTGGCCATCATTTTTGCCGCTTTCTTTAAAAAGGAAGCACAGGTTTATAACCCGCCTGCGGCCTGATTGAGATCTTATTGAAATGACACAAAAGCGGCTTCCTTTTAAGGGAAGCCGCTTTTGTTTTGTGTGTTTTTCAAATAGTAGATGTTATCACCACGCCAATGTTGGTGTTGTTACCAACATTCTACTGGTTTGTCGATGATAATAAGTTGTTGGTGACAACACCAACAACGGCACGAGAAATAAAAAATATGTCATTTCGAACGAGGAACGAGGAGAAATCTTCTACGATTTGCAACGGAGGGCTTATATAATGCAAAAGATTTCTCTTTCGCACAACGCTCATCCCCACCCTTTGCTCTATCGAAATGACATTTTTTACGGAAATATAATCATCCGTACACCTATGGTGTTATCACCGCAATGTCTGTGGGCGTTTTACCAAACTTTTTCTTAAAAGAATGACAAAAATGGGAGAGGGTCTCGAATCCCAGATCAAGATAGATGGCAGACGGTTTTTTATTCTTGGTTTCTATCAGGTGCCGGGCTTCCAGCAGGCGTTTTTCCTGTAACCAATGCCGCGGAGCCATGCCGAATACCTTTTGAAAGTCGCGCTTAAAACCCGCGAGGCTTCTGCCGGTAAGCTGCGCGAATTTTTCGACAGGTACATTGAAATGAAAGTTATTAAGCATAAATTTTTCAATGTCTATCTTATAAGGTTCGGAAAAATCGAACAGGAAATCTTTGAGCTCGGGCATAATGTGTAAAAGCAATAGTACAACTTCTTTTACCTTGAGCATACCCACCGCATGAGTTATCTTTTCTTCTGAATGCCGCACATAGGGAATTACCGATTGAAAAAAGGCCTTAAGAAAATCATTCCCCGGAATAAGGATGTTAGGGGCGCCTGTGTATTTTTTTCCTTGTTCTATTTGTTCTTCCAGTGCGATCTGTCTGAGCAGGGGTTCTTTCAAACAAATCACTATGGTTTGGTAATTCTCACCATTTAAAGGGGTTTTAGTGAGCTCTCCCAATTGATTTCGTCGGATGAGCAACATTTCGCCTTGCTCCATCGAAAGCTTTTCGCTGGCAGTTTCTAATGTAAAGCGGCCCGAAACCTGTAATACCAGGGTATTATGTTCTAAAAACGCTACTTTATCCTTTCGCGCAGAAGCGTGATAGGAATAAAATAGGACTCCCGGAATTATTTCAGTCGGATTTATCATTACGTAAATATATAAAATAGGTGGGGCTTAAACAGCCCCACCCGGTTAACGCTGCAGATATGTACCTCCGAGTATGGAGCCCGGAGAAAAATGAGTGTTAAGGGCATTCATTTCTTCGGGAGTAAAAACTATCTCCATTGCCTGCATATTTTCTGGCAACCTTAATCTTCGGCTCATGCTCACCAATGGCATAATATGATCTCCCTGGGCATTCACCCAGGCTATAGCCAGTTGTGTTGGAGTATATCCTTTTTCCCTTGCCATTTGTTTTAATGCCTCAACTTTCTCCAGGTTCTTTACCAGGTTATCGCCCTGAAAACGCGAGAAGTGATTATGATAATCATCGGCAGCCAGCGGGGCTTTCATTTCGCCGGTAAGTAACCCTTCAGCGGTATTGGCAAAGGCTATTACACCTATACCCAATTCTTTTGCCGTAGGGAGCAAGTCGCTTTCTATCTGGCGGTCGGCCAGTGAATAGCCTATTTCCAAAGCGGTTACCGGGTGCACACTGTGGGCCTTGCGTAATTGATCGGCGGTAATTTCAGAAACACCGAGGTGACGTACTTTGCCTTCTTTGATCAGATCGGCTATGGTACCGATTATATCTTCTACCGGGACACTGTTGTCCATCCTGCAGGGTTGGTAAAGGTCAATAGTATCGATACCCAACCGTACCAATGAGTAGTTGATGAAATTTTTGATGGCTATAGGGCGTAGATCCAATCCAAGCCACTGACCGCCATAGAAGATAGCACCAAATTTTACACTGATAAAGGCATCATCTCTTCTGCCTTTAATGGCTTTGCCTACCAGTAGTTCGTTATGACCGGCGCCATAGAAATCGCCGGTATTCAGGAAATTAATGCCGCTGTCTAAAGCTGATTGGATAGTAGCGATACTTTCACTTTCATTATTTGCCGGGCCGCCCCAAACGGGCGACATGCGCATGCAGCCTAAGCCGAGTTTAGAAACAAGCGGGCCATTTTTGCCGAGGGCTATTTTTGTTATGTTTGACATTGCTGTATTTTTAATAAGTTAACGATACAAATATCAGTCTTATAGCTGATGACAGATGTCGTTCACGGCTCAATTTACTTGTCTGTATGGCTCGGGCTGATTTTATAATGGAAGGTGTTACCGCCCTGCCGACTGCTAAAAAGGTCTGAAATAAGGCCGGCTCGTAAGCGGTGAAAATGCCCAGGGAATAGAGGTAATAATGAGAACCAGTGCGATACTGAACCAGACGGCCATCGTTTTGAATTTTTCTTTATCTGTGGTTTTTCGCTTTGCTTTTGCTGAACCTATGGTAATTAAAACGATACTGATCAGCATCACCGTAATGTGCTCCATGCCAAAAAAGCGAATCTGCCGTTCATGAACGGCTGTATTAAAATGGCTAAGAAAATAGTGAACGATAGGACTGATACCATATAACCCAAGCCCAATGATGAGTTGGATATGCGCTATAGTAACAGTTATGAGCCGTATAGTATCATCAACCTTTAAAAACGGCTTATTAAGCAACCAACCTCTGTAAGCCCGGCCAATGGAAAAAATTAAACTAACTAATACCAGCCACCGGGTTAATGAATGTAAGGCTAATAGTATGGTATACATGAGGCTCAATGTTAAGAATTAAAGATAGAGTTAAGATGATCCAAATTTAATTTATAGTGATAACACTGACTTCAGGCGGAAGTAAAAAGTCAGACATAATTATCACTTTGTCCGATACATATTCGCCCGGATTTTTTGAATAGGCGGGAATAATAATTACTTTTAATAAATCATAAACCAATACAATATCATGGAAATACAAAAAACAAGTCCAATGCCGGTAATTATTAAATGGGGGGCTATATATGTAATAGCCTCTATTTTAGTTACTTATATTATTCAGTTTTTGGATATCGATCCAGATTCGCCTATTAAATGGTTAAGTACCTTATTGTTTATCGCCTTCATGTTCCTGACACAAAAAGAGTATAGGGATTTAAATGGGGGTTATTTAACTTTTGGTGAAGGGTTTAAAGCGGGATTTTTGTTTGCGATATTATCAGGTATTGTATTGTCGGTATTTACTTACCTGTATTTCGCGGTATTGAGCCCTGGAATGCTCCAAAAACTAACTGCCTCTACCGAGGCAAAACTGGCGGCAAAAGGCATGTCGCAAGAGCAGATAGACCAGGCGATGTCCATCACCAGCAAATTTCTTAGCCCGGTAGGTATTACTATCAGCGCGCTTATCGGCGCGGCTGTTATGGGAGCAATTATAGCGCTTATTGGCGCGGCTATCTTTAAAAAGGATCGCCCCCCGGTTTTAATAGCTGATGCTGATAATTATAAGGATCCAGCCGAGCCAACAGTTTAACCTGTCTTGAAACATTGTACCTGATGCAGTTCTAAAGATTTAGTATCTCTATAAAAAGCAACAGCCCGGTTCTTTTACAAAAGAGAACCGGGCTATTTGGTTAAAGGAGCAACCGGCTCAAAAATTGCCCATTTAGTGTGTTGTTAAATTAATACTTTTTAAACTTTTCAAAGCCAGCCAAAAATTTGTTAAAAAGTGTTAAAACGCATTGAAACGTTATTAAAACTGATAAAAACGAAGCCGTTTTGCCCCATTTTTAATCTAAAAATTGTTAAAATTTAAGCTTTAAAAAGTTTTTGCCTGATAGACTAAGCTGTTGCTACCAATTTACTGATGCTCCGGTAAACATAGTTGTTATAAATATGTCTGCGGGCAAAACGTCCGGGAGAGTCGGCGTTGATCAGTTTGATATAAACCGCCTTGGGTACATCAAAATACTCGTAAGTATTTCCATCCAGAAAACTGATCTTCAATACTTGTGATTTGTAATCAAAATCGGCTATGTTTGAGGTAGTTGTGGTAATGGTGTACTCGGCAAATGATTGTTCGCGGGTTTCCGGGGCGATACTCACCAGGAAATGATAAGCTTCAATAATGGTCTTGCTTTTTTCTTCGGCTTCGAGTTTACTTTCCGGGCTGTCCTGAAATTTATCCGGGTGCCAGGCCTTCATCAGGCTGCGGTATGTTGTTTTTAATTCCTGCAGTTCGGCAGCCTCAGTTACACCCAAAAGCTTGCGATAGTCGACAATTTTTTTCATTGTATTGATTAATAAGTATTTATTGTCGTTGAATAGTTAAGCAAATGGAAGTATGCCTCTTTTCAGGAAAATAATTGCGCGAAGGTACGCTTTTAAAGCTTATAAAAAATTGTGTAAGGTAAAGTTAGCGTAATGGCTGTTTTACTAAATTGCTCAAAAGGATGAGTATGGTAACAAAAAAGCCCCGGAAATCAATTTTCCAGGGCTGTAAATATGATGAGTTAAATGGCTTATTTTTTGACGATGATTTTCACTATATCGTTGCCAAAAACAAAAACCATAAGCGTAACCAGTATAACAAAACCAACAATTTGAGCACGTTCCAGGAACTTATCGCTTAGTGCTTTGCCTTTGATCATCTCGATGATCAGGAATACGGCATGGCCACCGTCAAGCGCCGGGATGGGTAACAGGTTCATCATAGCCAATGCCATAGATAAAAAGCCAACCAAACTCCAGAAACGCACCCAATCGATATGGCTGCCGAATAGATTGGCTATAGCAACAGGGCCACTTACTGCCTTGTTGAGCTTAACATCACCTTTGAATATTTTGCCCAGGCCTTTAGCATTGTCGGCAAATTGTCCCCAGGCCCTTGAAGCACCTACCGGCAATGAACCAAAGAAACCGTAGTAAATGGTTTTTACTTCGGGTAGGTCGTTTTTTGACTGAGCAAAACCAAGGGTTCCATCGGTGGTTACCTGTGCTTTTAAAGTGATCACCTGGTTGTTACGTTTTACCCCCAGGTCAACCGTTTTGCCTTTGTCTTTAAATAATTCAGTTTTCAGCTCGTCGTAAAAAGCGATAGGCTGGTTATTGATAGCTACAATGCTGTCACCCTTGGCCAGACCAGCTTTTTGTGCATTGCTTTTGGGTAATACAGAGTCTACAATGAACTTACTGCGGGGAATTCTGCTGATAAACTCCTCAATGTTGTGATCAGATAGATCATTCAAAATGGTACGCGGTATAGTAACGCTTACAGTTTCGGATCCGCGCTTTATAGTAAACACGGTGTTTTCCAATAATACTTTAGTGCTGGTTAGGTCGTCAAAGCGTTTAACATCTTTGCCGTTGATCTTTATAATTTTATCGCCAGCTACAAGACCTATCTTTTTACCTATCTCGCCGGGAACAATACCGTATTTGGCACTTGAGTTAGGGATATAGCTATCGCCAAAACGCATGGTGAGCACCCAGAATATCAATACACCCAGGATAATGTTTACAGTAACACCTCCAAGCATTACAATTAAACGCTGCCAGGCTGGTTTTGAACGGAACTCCCAGGGTTGCGGAGGGCCCGCAAGCTGATCAGTATCCATTGATTCATCTATCATACCGGCAATTCTAACATAGCCCCCCAGAGGTAGCCAGCCAATACCGTATTCAACTCCTTTATAGGTAAATTTAAAAAGGCTTATGTTCCAGGCATCAAAAAACAGGTAGAATTTTTCGACCTTGATACCGAATGCACGCGCTGCTAAAAAATGTCCCAGCTCATGCAGGATTATTAAAATTGAAAGGCCCAATATGAGCTGGCCCACCATGATCACTATACTCATTATCTAGTTTTATGTATATTAAAATTGTATTGCCTTTACCGGCATTTTTTCTATTAAATTTTGCGCAAAGATGCGTGTTTCTTTATCAGTATTCAAATAATCGGTTAAGGTTGGTTGCTTTATAAAATTTATCTTTTGCATGCACTCCTCAATAATTGTGCTCATAGCTAAAAAGCTGACAGACTGGCTTAAAAAGCCTGCAACTACTACTTCGTTTGCCGCATTGATAATGCATGGCATATTACCGCCTTGTTTTAACGCGGTATAAGCTAAACTAAGATTACGAAAAGTATCGAGATCTGGTTTTTCGAATGTAAGGGTGGGGTAGTCGGTAAAGTTAAACCGCTTAAAATCGTTTTTTATTCTGTTTGGATAAGTTAAGGCGTATTGGATGGGCAGTTTCATATCGGGTAAACCCATTTGCGCTTTGATGGAGCCATCCTTAAACTGAGCCATAGAGTGGATGATAGATTGTGGATGAATGATCACATCGATCTGATCGGCCTCTACATCAAACAGCCACCGGGCCTCTATCACTTCCAGTCCCTTATTCATGAGCGAGGCCGAATCGATAGTGATTTTGGCTCCCATTACCCAGTTGGGGTGTTTAAGCGCGTCTTGTGGCGTTACATGAGCCAAAAAATCAAGATCGCGCCCGCGGAATGGCCCACCCGAGGCGGTAAGTATTAGTTTTTCAACCGGGTTATGCTCTTCGCCGGCAAGGCATTGAAATATGGCCGAATGTTCTGAGTCGACTGGTAAAATCCTTACGTTGTGTTGTTTGGCCAGTCCGGTTATCAGTTCGCCTGCCACTACCAGAGTCTCTTTATTAGCCAGAGCTATATCTTTATCAGCCTTTATGGCAGCAATGGTAGGTTCAAGACCGGCAAAGCCAACCATGGCCGTTAGCACTATTGTAATATCCGGATGGGTTACTGTATCAACAATGGCCTGATGACCAGCCAATACTTTAACCGGTAAATGCGCAAGAGATGTTTTAACATGCTGATATTTACCTTCGTCGCAAATAATGACGTACTCAGGCTTGAATTCAATAGCTTGTTGGATAAGCAGATCGGCATTGGAATGCGCGGTGAGTAAAAACGCCCTGAACAAATTGCTATTGCTCCTGATTACCTCCAGCGTTTGCGTACCTATACTTCCCGTAGAGCCAAGAATGGCAATGTTTTTTATATGATTAATCAATGATATATCTTGTTTCAATTTTTATTCAGATGAACGGTTGTTTGATGAAACTGTTTAACTGAACAATGTCAAATTTACTTATTATATAGCGTATTCTTTCAATACGTCGGCAATCTTCCTGTCGTTGGCTAATCGCGGTACTTTATTTTGTCCCCCAAGTTTCCCTTGAGAACGCATATAATTAATAAACGCGTCCTTCTGCAGGCTTTGGATGATCAGTGGTTGTAAAATGTTACCTTCAATGAGGTCAAAATAGTAAATATTTTTCTTTTGTAAAGCTTTATCTACTTTAAGCGCAAAGGCTTTTAAATCAGCCGGAGCAGCACCAAATTCAACGAACCATTCATGGTAGGGCAGTTGTCCTGGCTGCGGATTAACCTGCGGAGCTACAGTAAATTCCACCACATCAACACCTTCCTGCTGCGCTACTGTCATTAATGATTGTTCTACTTCCTCTCCTATCACATGTTCGCCAAAAGCCGATATGTAATGTTTGATACGGCCTGTTACAACTATCCGGTAAGGGTTTTTTGATACAAACTTAATGGTGTCGCCCAGACTATAACCCCATAAACCCGCGCTGGTATTCATGATAAGTGCATAGTTTTTATCCAGCTCAATATCCTTCAGATTAATGCGGGTAGGGTTTTCATTGAAATATTCTTCGGATGGGATAAACTCATAAAATATACCCGAGTCAACAAGCAGCAATAGCCCTTTTTCTTTCTGCGAATCCTGGAAGGCGATAAAACCTTCGGATGCAGGGTAGGTTTCAATAGCATCTATCTTTGCGCCGATGCTTTCTTCCATGCGGGCACGATACGGTTCGAAATTTACGCCGCCATGCACATACAGTTTAAAGTTGGGGAATATATCCTTTACTTTTTTGCCACCGGCTTTGGCAGATAGCCTGTCAAAATACATCTGGCACCAGGGTGGTATGCCCGATATGAGGCGCATATCCTGGTTAAAAGTTTCTTCTACTATGGCATCAACTTTTTGCTCCCAATCCTCAATGCAATTAGTTTCATAGCTGGGAAGGCGGTTTTTTTGCAGATAGGCGGGTACGTGATGGGCTACAATGCCTGACAGTCTGCCGGTTGATATACCTGCTTTTACTGTAAGTATAGGACTGCCTTGTAAAAATATCATTTTGCCATCCACAAAATTGGCATTGCCGGTTTCATGAATATAGCTCAACAAGGCGTTGCGCGCTGCTTTGATATGCTCGGGCATACTTTTCCTGGATATCGGGATGTATTTTACACCCGATGTGGTACCCGATGTTTTGGCCAGATAAGCGGGTTTTCCGGGCCACAGTACATTTTCTTCTCCATTAACAACACGATCAATATAAGGGCGCAGGTCCTCATAATCATGTATAGGTACGTTTCGTTTAAAATCGTTATAGTTATTGATGTCAGCAAAACGGTGTTCGCGACCAAAAGCAGTGTCTTTGGCTGCATCTACCAGATCGGAAAAAGTATCTTGCTGCAGTGCTATGGCGTTTTTGCGCAGCTTGTTTAGCTGCCGGTTCACTGCGGCTGCAAATACTTTGCTTAGTGCAGATTTTAGTCCCATGTGCTAATTAGTTTCGGCAATATCATCATCCACATCAAGGTGGCTGTAAACCAGTTTGCGGTAAGCCACTATCAATATGATATTTACAAATGGAATAACCAATATTAACCCTACAACAGTTATAGCGCCCAGTATCATAAGTGCTTCTATCACTAAAAATATTAAGAAATATTTAAAAAAATTCCCCCTGATTAAGTGAAAACTCTGGGCTAAGGATTCAAGAGGACCGGATGCATCATCTACAATAAAGCAGGTGCATATAGGGAAATAGAACAGAAAGAAGAACTGTACAATTAAGCCGAGAATAAAGTTGAGAAAGTTTTTGACGTTAAGTACATTGATATTTTCAATCAGGTGGGTAACCAGAACCGCGAGCGTACTTACCAATACCAATAAAGTTAAATAGCTTACAAGCATTCTGAACTTAGGGATGATCTCGCTAAAATCAAAATCATAATAAGCTTTGTCCATGAGTTTGAACCCCAGCTTTATAAATGCTAAAAAAATAAATGTGATCTCGACCAATAAAACAATAAAGCCAACCGAACTAACTACAGCATCATCGTCAAAGTAAAACACCAGGAACCCGGAAATAAAAACGATAGCGAAGGCAATTACCGAGTATACTGTAATTGTAGCGAAGTTTTTCTTTAATACATTCCATGCAGTTTTAATGGTTTCTGCAACAGAAAATGGGTGGTACATAGGTTCTTATGATCTGTTAAAAATTACACGCTTCCAAAAATCCTGCATAAATCCTAACCCGTAGGCAATAAGTTGGGTGAAGGCGGCTATAATGCTCAAAAATGCAATTTTTAATGATTTATTTTTCCACCAGGCATGAAAAAATATTAACAAAATGTAAACTGCTAATACCAGGTTACTCAATAGGGCTATTTGCCAACCTAACAGGTTAAAAATAAGCGTAAGTATAACCCCAATAGTAAATACCGCCGGAAAAAAGTGCACTGCTTTTAACTCCTTTGGAAAGAATTTATAAATATTGATACGGGCCCTGCCAAAAAAATGAAGCTGTTTATAAAACTGTGAAAAGTTGGTTCGCCGTTTATGATAAACTATAGCATCGGGTATCAAGCCTATTTTAAAGCCCAGCGAATGAATGCGGATACTGTATTCAATATCCTCGCCCAGGCGGGTAATGATAAATCCGCCTGCTTTTTCCCATACCTGGCGCGATATACCCATGTTAAAACTGCGCGGATGAAATTGTCCGATAGCTTTTTTATTGCCCCTTATACCGCCTGTTGTAAAAGGAGAGGTCATGGAGTAGCTGATAGCCTTTTGCGTGGGTGTAAATGAACTGTGTGCACCATCCGGGCCGCCGTAGGCATCCAGGTAGTTGGTGGTAAGTGAGTTATTTACAATTTCGAGATAATCAGCAGGGATCAGGCAGTCAGAATCAAAAATGATAAAGTAGTCGCCTTTGGCGCGCTCAAAACCAAAATTACGGGTAAAACCCTGACCTTCATTGAGCTTTTTGAAATAACGTAAGTTAAGCGAACCCATAAAACTGTTGGCTATGGCTTCGGCATCCTGAACAGAACCATCCTCTATCACCAAAACTTCAAAGTTCCTGTAGGTTTGCAACACCAGGGTTTCCAGCAGTTCTTTGATCTCCTGCGGGCGATTATATAAAGGAATGATGATGGAAAAAAACATGCTTTAAAATAGAGTCAAGAAACAAGAGCCAAGAATCAAGAAATAAGAATAAAAAATGTCCTGATTCTTGGCTCTTTATTCTTGTTTCTTCAATTATATTATCTCTTCTATCTGGTAATTATTGCGTTCGCTTGAGTTTCTGGAAACCAGCTCGGCAACAAAGCCGGTTAAAAATAATTGGGAACCTAAAATAATGGCTACTATAGCTATATAAAACCACGGATTATCAGTTGGTTGGCGTACAGTTATATTATGGGCCAAATTATATAGCTTTTCGCTGATGAGCCATATGGCAATGATCAATCCTGCAAAAAAGCTCAGTGTGCCCATAGTGCCAAAAAAGTGCATCGGGCGTTTGCCAAATTTACCTACAAAAAATATCGAGAGCAGATCCAGAAAACCATTAACAAAACGGCTCATGCCAAATTTGGTTTTACCGTATTTGCGTGCGCGATGCTCAACCACCTGTTCGCCTATTTTGGTAAAGCCAGCCCATTTGGCCAGTACGGGTATATAGCGGTGCATTTCGCCGTAAACCTCAATGTTTTTAACTACAGCTTTACGATAAGCTTTTAAGCCGCAGTTAAAATCATGTAGGTTATCAATACCACTCATTTTGCGGGTTGCCGCGTTAAATAGCTTGGTGGGGATGGTTTTACTCAGCGGATCATACCGTTTGGCTTTCCAGCCCGATACCAGATCATAGTTTTCTTCAGTAATGCGGCGGTACAGTTCCGGAATCTCATCGGGGCTATCCTGCAAATCGGCATCCATAGTGATAATCACATTGCCATTGGCGGCTTCAAAACCCGTATTCAACGCCGCCGATTTACCGTAATTGCGCCTAAACTTAATGCCCTTTATAAAAGGGTTGTTCAGCTGCAGTTTCCTGATCATTTCCCATGAGCCATCTTTACTGCCATCATCAATTAGCACAATCTCGTAAGTAAAACGGTTTTCGTCCATTACCCGGCTTATCCATGAGGTTAACTCCGGCAATGATTCTATTTCGTCATAAAGTGGTACTACTACTGATATATCCATTTATTAGGAATGTGATTCGGAGCGGCGGTTTTGCGTGCTCGCAATCATCCGCAAAAATATAAAAAATAGATAATGGTTACACACTGTTTTTAGGGAAGCATATTAGTCTTTAAGAAGCATGTAACAGTAATGATATGTTAAAATATGTTATAACGGCCCAATTGTCATAAGGGCATCATCATAATTTTGATATATTGGCGTTCATTTATGATAAATCACCTACATGAAGCCTTATAGCCTAACGCTTTGTATACTGCTGTGTGCCATAACCTTTAAAGGATATGCGCAAAATACCGACCAGCCTGCTGTAAAATACGATCAGCACAAAGTATTCAACCCTAATTTCTATCCCGAAAAAGGTAACGCGTTCAGGAACGCCGGTGGGGCACCGGGCTCCAAATACTGGCAAAATAAGGCAGATTATAAACTGAATGTTACTTTAGATACGCTGAAACATCGGATTGACGGTACCGCGCTGATCACCTATACCAATAACAGCCCCGATGCACTGGGTTTTTTGTGGCTGCAGGTAGAGCAAAATATTTACCGGGAAGATTCAAGGGCCGAAGCTACCAGCCCAATAACCGGCGGCCGGTTTAACAATCGTACTTATACCAAAGGCGATGAGATAAAAGCCATATTCATCACTAAAAATGGCAAAACCGAAAAAGCAGATTATCTGGTGACCGATACGCGTTTGCAAATAAAGCTGAAAGATTCTTTACGTGCCGATGGGAGTAAACTGCAGATCAGGATTGAGTATGGGTTTGATATTCCCCAATACGGAACTGATAGGATGGGGCGCCTGCTTACTAAAAATGGCTGGATATATGAATTGGCACAATGGTATCCCCGTATGGAAGTTTATGACGACGTGAGCGGATGGAATACCCTGCCATACCTTGGAGCCGGGGAGTTTTACCTGGAATATGGCAATTTTGATTATACAATTACAGCTCCGGCCAGTCTGTTAGTAGTGGGATCGGGCGAATTACTTAATCCCAACGAAGTATATTCCCCAACTACACTGAAACGTTTGGCCGAAGCCCGCAACAGCGATAAAACCATCATGATCAAAGACTCCGCAGATGTTTTGCGAAAAGATGATTATCCTAAAAAGCCAAATCTTACCTGGCACTTTCTATGCAAAAATGCGCGTGATGTGGCCTGGGCTGCTTCAAAAGCATTTATATGGGATGCAGCGCGCATTAATCTGTCTGGTGGGAAGAAAGCGCTGGCGCAGTCAGTTTATCCGATTGAAAGTAAGGGAAAGCAAGCCTGGAGCCGCTCAACAGAATATGTGAAAGGCGCTATTGAACTGTACTCCAGTCAGTGGTTTGAATATACTTATCCCGTAGCTACCAATGTGGCTGGTACCGTTGGCGGTATGGAATACCCGGGCATCGTTTTTTGTAGTTCCGAAAGTAAAAGTAGTGATCTATGGTCGGTAACGAATCATGAGTTCGGCCACAATTGGTTCCCAATGATCGTAGGGTCAAACGAGCGTAAATACGCCTGGATGGACGAAGGTTTTAATACGTTTTTAAATAATGTAGATACCAAAGTGTTTAACAATGGTGAATATTATGTGAAACCCGATGAACAAAAAACAGCTATAGAACAGTTTGGCCCCGATGCCGAGCCCATCATGACGATACCGGATGTTCTCCAGGATAATTTTTTAGGTGTAGCTGCTTATAGTAAACCGGCACTGGGGCTTGCTATCCTGCGTGAACAGGTTCTGGGCGAGCAACGTTTTGATTATGCCTTTAAAACTTATATCAAACGCTGGGCATTTAAACATCCTACACCATGGGATTTTTTCCATACCATGGATAATGCCGCGGGAGAGGATCTGAGCTGGTTTTGGAACGAATGGTTTTTTACCACCTGGAAACTCGACCAGGGTATAAGGGATATTACTTATCCCGATGGCGATGCCTCCAAAGGAGCCCTGATCACCCTGGAAAACCTGGAAGAGATGGCCCTGCCCATAACCATACAGATCAAAGAAGAAAATGGCAAAACCGCCATAGTGAAACTCCCTGTCGAAATATGGCAGCGTGGCGGGCTTTGGACATTTCATTATAAATCGACCTCAAAAGTTGTTTCGGCTGTGGTCGACCCTGATCATCTTTTGCCTGATATTAACCCCGAGAATAATTCATTCAGCGGTTTGCCTGTACCGGCCGGTACAACTGCTTCCAGTGTTATCAAAACGTATATTGACGCTATAGGCGGAACCGAAAAGTTAAAAAATATTAAAGATCTGCAAATATCGTCAACAGGTACCATTCAGGGATCCGAAGTGCAAATGGTTAGTCGGTACAGGGCACCCGATATGTATTTTCAGCAAATAACCGTGCCATCATACAATAATTTGGTTGTAACCCATGTTTTGGTAAACGGCGAGCGTGTGAGTGTACAACAGTTAAGTCGCGAAATACCGCTGGATGAAGCCGGTAAAAAGATAATAAAAGCCAAGAGCAAACCTTTCCCCGAACTTGAATATGAAAAGGGGGGCTACACGATGGAACTCGATTCCACGCTTAAAATAGTGAATGGCGATCTGGCTTATGAAATTGATATAAACCTGGCAGAAGGAACCCAGATCAGGAATTTTTATAATCAGAAAACCGGTTTGAAGATAAAGCAGGTGGTTGAAGGCTCCGTAAACTCGGTAATTGAATTTGGCGATTATGAGGGCATCAACGGCGGCATCCGTATACCCTTCCTTATCAAAACTACCCTGCTGGGCCAATCAGCCGAATTTAAGGTGAAGGAAACTGCTGTAAATAGCGGTATGACTGCAGGGGGCTTTCAGTAGAAATGGCTCTTTAATTTGATAGCTCCTTTTTGTATATTTCAGTTTTAATACCATAGCCGGAGCCATGCGCAGTTTTTTCTACCTTCTTGTGATTATATTCATTTTTTGCACCGAAAAGGCAAGCGCCCAACGCGATACAGATTGGGTATACATGAAAAATGTTGGGTGGAATAATAACGTAGAAAGATCGGTAATGGCAGAAAATAAAGACAGCGCTGATTTTATACGCATGATCACCTCTCCTGATACAAATATTGACAGGAGCCTTTACCCCATAAATGATTTTTACCTAAATGGAAAATTAAAGCGAACGGCGCTATCAACGGTTCAAATAGCTGCTTATGCCGTTTTTCAGGGTCCCTGCCTGGAATATTATCCAGATGGACAAAAAAAAATGATCTGTAATTTTGAAAATGGTCATCTGGAAGGCGCTGCCATTACCTATTACCCTAATGGTAAAATGTATATTTCCGGTAGTTATCACCAGGACACTTTTACATTCAATGGATGTAGTGATTCTACAGGAATTGTATTGGCCGAAGATGGAAATGGTAAATGGATCAAATACAGTAGTGATTTTAAACAAATTATTGAGCAGGGTTTTGTAAACGACGGCTTGAAGGAAGGTAACTGGACTGGTCGTTTAAATGATAGTGTGGATTACCGATGCACCTATTTGAGGGGGAATTTAATTTCGGGAACGAGCTTTGTTAAAAACGGACATCAATACGAATTCAAAGCAACAGAAGTTATTCCAGAATTTGAGGGTGGGATTGACGCATTTGGACATTTTTTAACCAGGAATGTAAGGTATCCACAATACGCCAGAGAACATAAAATACAAGGTAGGGTAATCATAACATTTGTAGTAGAAAAAGACGGCTCCCTTCAGGGTATTAAAGTTGCTAGGGGAGTAGAGAAAAGCCTCGATGATGAGGCTGTCAGAGTTATTAAAATGTGCCCCAAATGGTCGCCCGCCTATTTCTATGGAATCCTGGTAAGGGTTCAATACTCGGTGCCGATTAACTTTACTGTTGACAAAGGAAATCAAAATCACAGGGCTTTTAACAAGTTAAACTAAACCAAGCCAAATGTTTTACTTGTGCCGGCCCTGGTAATCTGAAATCTCTCGCAGAATACCCTGAGGTATTAAGCTTGGCTAGCCTTCTCGTGATTCCTTTGAAGGCCCCCAAAGTGGGTTTACATGTAAACCCACTTTTTGATAATAAAATTTATATAACTATTTGATTGATAATTATTTATAACAATGTAAACCATAAAAAGTGTAAACCATGTAAACCCACTTTTTTTACAAAATGGTATGCCTGGTTAGGGAATCTGTCCTAATCCTAATACCCGGCTCGTTCTGGCCCGGGTAACTTCGCTCAGCGCTTCATCATTAGCTAATGACTGTCCGTATGAGGGTATCATCTCTTTTAGTTTTTGTTGCCACTCATCGGTTTTAATATGATTCTTAAAACAGCGTTCTATCAGATGTATCATGATAGGTACCGAAGTTGACGCACCCGGTGATGCTCCTAATAAGGCCGATATACTGCCATCGGCAGAGGTTACTACTTCGGTTCCAAATTCAAGTACACCGCCATGTTGAGCGTCTTTTTTAATTACCTGTACACGCTGACCGGCTATGTCCAGGTCCCATTCGTTGGCTTTGGCTGTGGGCATGTACTCCTGAAGGGCTTTTAAACGGTCGGCAGGCGATTGTAATACCTGGCTGATAAGATATTTGGTTAGCGGCCAGTTGTCGCGCCCTACGGCAAGTAAAGGCCATATGTTATTTAACTTGATAGAGCAGAAAAGATCAAGCAATGAACCTTTCTTCAGGAAGCGTGTAGAAAATCCCGCGTACGGGCCAAAAAGTAATTCTCTTTTACCATTGATAACCCGGGTATCCAGGTGCGGTACAGACATTGGCGGCGATCCTACAGATGCTTTACCATATACTTTGGCTTCATGGCGGGCAACAACATCCGGGTTGTTACATACCAGCCATTGTCCGCTTACCGGGAAGCCGCCAAAGCCCTTGCTTTCTGCAATGCCCGATTTTTGCAGCAGGGGCAAAGCGCCGCCTCCGGCGCCAACAAACACAAAGCTGGAGGTTAGTTTTCTTTTTTGCCCTGTTGTTTTATCTTTTACGGTTATTTGCCAGCTATTATCCTGATTGCGTTTAATGTTGCGCACATCGTGGTTCAGACTTAGCGAAACCCCATTTTTTTGTTTAAGCTGATTAAGCAGGCTGCTGGTTAAGCTGCCAAAGTTTACATCGGTACCTAAACCCATAAATGTGGCCGAAACTTTTTCGTTCTCGTCACGACCTTCCATCACCAGTGGGATCCATTGCTGAAGCTGTGCTTTATCTTCAGAATACAGCATCCCCTTAAAAAAATGGTGTTTGGTCAGTGCTTCCTGGCGTTTTTTAAGATAGCTTACGTTTTCGGGCCCCCAAACAAAGCTCATGTGAGGTACCTTACGAATAAAACTTTCCGGCGATTGGATGTATTTTTGTTCGATGAGGTATGACCAGAACTCTTTGGAGATCTCAAATTGCTCGGCAATTTTAATGGCTTTTTTTATTTCGACTGTTCCGTCGGGTAACTCAGGGGTATAATTCAACTCGCAAAAGGCGGAGTGACCGGTGCCCGCATTATTCATCGGGGCCGAGCTTTCGGCAGCTATAACATCAAGTCGTTCAAAAATTTCAATAGTTAAATCGGGTTGCAGTTCTTTAAGCATTACCCCCAGTGTTGCGCTCATGATACCCGCGCCAATTAAAACTACGTCAACCTTTGTTTCTGAAACTTTATCGCTATTAGCCATCTTTTTTATAATACCTGTAGGGGTATGCTCGAGTTAAATTATACCAGGTATAACCCGGTTTTTTAAAAATTGTTGTGATGATTAAGTCCTGCAGGCATGTTTAGCAGCAAGGGAAAATTAAATCAGACAATTTTAAGAAATTTTTATAAAAAACAGGGCCTGTTCATGTCCATTAAATGCAATAAATAACTTGTTTAAATTAAAATGGCAAGGTTTTACAGCTTTTGGCCAATGTTGTTTACATCGGGTTAACACAAAAAGCTTCCGTTGCTGTATATACAATAAATAACTGACGGATCTGGCATGAGGATATTAATATGGAATACTTGTTTTTGTATAATGATGATAGCACTATCTGCTTGCGAACACGCCAAACCAAAACCAATAATTACAAAGGCTATGGTGCTGGTGGAGGGGAAAAAGGATAGGGCAATCGATAATCCTCAAAAACAACATGGGACTTCTACGGTGACAGCTCCTTGTGTAAAGTGCTTGCTGCAAGTGATACAGACCAGCAAAAGTTATAAACAAAACACAGCATCGATATCATCGCAAAATATAAGTTATACGGTTAACTGGATCAGGTCGGTACCAGCCGAATCCGCTGGTAAATCAAATATGACAGATGGCCTGAGAATAGATGTGCGAAAAAATGAAGACGGAGAAGAACATAATTTATGTTCCTATGTCTACAATGATCAAAGCGGCGCACTGTACCAGCTCAATAATGAAGGTAAATATCAACAAGCCATATCAGATATAACACCCGATATATTGAAAAAGATCAGAAACAGTTGCTATTAGTGAGTAGTGAGTAGTGAGTAGTGAGTAGTGAGTAGTGAGTAGTGAGTAGTGAGTAGTGAGTAGTGAGTAGTGAGTAGTGAGTAGTGAAAAATCGCCCGTCAATTTAATCAAAAACGGGGATAACACTTTAATTCGGAAAATCGTAATTCAGATAAAGTTATCAATGGTCAAAAAAATAGCGATGGATTTAGATCCATCGCTATAGTTAAAAACATATTTAATGTTGTGCTAACTGCCAGCTGTTAGGTAGTATAGCCCAGAATTTTCAGTACTTGTTTGCTGTTTTGCTCTTCGCCAAATACCTCAAAGTTGAATGTTTCATCGCGGTTGCGGCGAATGATCACGTGTTTGGGCGAAGGGAGTAAGCAATGGTGTATACCACCATATCCGCTTAATACCTCCTGGTAAGCACCTGTGTTAAAAAAGCCCAGGTATTGTACTTTACGGGTTTTAGGCATAAAAACACTGTTCATGTGGGCTTCCTGGTTGTAATAATCCTGGCCATCGCAGGTAATACCACCAAGGTTTACACGCTCATATTCCGAATCCCAGTTGTTAATAGGCAACAGGATATATTTTTGATTCAGGGCCCAAACATCGGGTAAATTGGTGATGAATGAACCATCCAGCATCAACCATCTTTCGCGGTCGTTTTGTTGCTTCCGGCCTAATACTTTATATAGAATGCCCGAAGCTTCTGCCACGGTGTATTTGCCAAATTCGGTAATAATATCGGGTTCAACGGTATCGTTATCAGCACAGATCTCTTTGATACGGCTTACGATCTCATTGATCATATACTCGTAATCAAAATCAAATACCAGCGAATCTTTGAATGGCATACCACCACCGATGTCCAGTGTATCCAGGTGTGGATTCACTTTTTTGAACTTGCAATAAAGGGTTACGTATTTCTCCAATTCGTTCCAGTAGTATGGAGTATCAGAGATACCGGAATTGATAAAGAAATGTAACAGTTTTACCTGGAAATTAGGATTTTCTTCGATCTTGTTATGATAAAAGTCGATCACATCTTCCATACGTACGCCTAAACGTGAGGTATAAAACTGGGAGTCGGGTTGCTCTTCAGCTGCTATACGGATACCCAGGTTACAAGGGGTATCCATTTCAATCTCATCATCGTACAGATTAAACTCTTCCTTATTATCCAGTACCGGAATGATGTTTTTAAATCCATCATGCAGCATGTCGATAATATAGGTTTTATATTGAAAAGTTTTAAACCCGTTGCATATTACGGTGATATCTTTAGTTACCGCTCCTTTTTTCTCCAGGGCATCGATCATCGGCATATCAAAAGCTGATGATGTTTCCAGGTGGATCTCGTTTTTCAACGCTTCTTCCACAATGTGCCTGAAATGTGAACTCTTGGTACAATAACAGTATTTGTAACTGCCGCGGTAATTGTTTTTGATGATAGCTTGCTGAAACAACAACTTAGCCTGTTGTATTTTCTTGGTTATCATGGGCAGATAAGTAAAACGTAGCGGTGTGCCATACGTTTCGATCATCTCCATTAAATTAAGGTCTTGAAAGTATAGTTCATCGTCGATGATCTCAAAACCATCCTGCGGGAAACCTACACTCAAATCAAGAAATTCCTGGTAACTCTGCATCCTTAAAAAATTTGGGGCAAAAATGTGATTTTTAAACGGAATTAACGGCTAATTGTTGGGATAATTTTTATAGTTTAAATGTAATGTTTTAGTTAAGTTCAGTTATTGAGCTTTAAGCTTAATATTTTAAGAGCAAAAAATTGATAATCAGTTTATTTGAATTTAATGATAAGTTGGTTAAATTAGTTGTGCAACCAAACTTTATCCCATATGTTCAACCTGCCACTACCAACTGATAGCCTGTATAAATTCGCTTTTATGTTTGGGTTATTATTAATTGTTTTTTCAATCTATTATAATGATAAACATTCAAATACTTATAACAGTGGTTCAACTGCATATCGCATAGATTCTCTCCAAACAATTAAGCGGGGAATTAAATATGTTCGATATAAAGACTCCGTTAAATTCATTGAAATAAAAGAGAAGTTTAACGAAAATAGGGAAGCACGAATGTTCTGGCAAAAATTTCAGTCAATATAGCTGCGTTCAAACAATATAAAATTCAATCGAAAGCAGAACAAGATCAATTTGAGGGCTTTTTTAATGAATTTGACAATAACTCCAATGGTATCGTATCTCAGGTTGAAAAAGCATTAAAAAAGTTAGAATCTCAAATCAAAGAAGTGAATAGCGCAAGGATATACTATATAGATAACGCTATAAAGTTTTACGAGAAAAAGCTCGCAAAGGAATTTTGGATTTCTTTAACATTAACCGCAGCTGGGATATTCCTGTTTGTGACAGGAGGAATGTTTTGGTATTTTAAAGTGCAAATGATACAGGACGAGCTATTGAAATTACAATTAAAAGAAACTCGTATAAAAACGGCGGAGATAGCGAGAGATAAAACCAGTTATAATCGCAAACATTTTGAGCCTCAAATTTTACCACGAACTCCATTAAGGCACCGTTTATAAATTAAAAAAATGTTTGTTGTTTTACGATGCAATTAATTCGGTAGTTAAAAATATTTCAATTATTCCGCAACAGGCAAATGCACCTCGGCCATCATGCAACGGGCACTGCCACCTCCATTGGTCTCAATAGTATTGATATCAGCATAAACCAGTTTGCCATATTTTTGCAGTGTGCTTTTTTGTTCTTCAAAAAGCGCTTCAAACGCGTTTTTCGACATCACGATCAACGTTTCATCAGTCTTGTTTTTTACCTCCAGCATATTGCCTGCAAAGCGGTTCATCTGTTCAAATGATATTTCAATAATTTCTTTTTGGGTTGATCGCAGTGATTCCAGAACTTCTATCTTTTCATGCGGATTAGGAATACTATCAGTACAAATAACCACGTATTTACTACCCACACACATCAATACATTCGTATGGTAAATGGCTTTTCCATGTTCGTCAACTGCATCAAAACTAACGGCCCTATATCCTGCCTGTTCACAAAACAACCCAAATACTTCTTTATCTGTACGGGGAGAAAGGCAGGCATAAGCGATTTTGTTTTCCCTGTCGAGCACCATGCTGCCTGTGCCTTCCAGGAATTTATTTTCATCCTCAAAACGACTTAAATCTATTACGTGATTTATCTTGAAACGATCTTCCAGTTTGCTAATGATATCTTCCCTGCGCTCCAACCGGCGATTCTCGGCCTGCATCGGGTATAAAAATACCTGACCATCGGCATGAAAAGATACCCAGTTATTCGGGAAGATAGAATCAGGTGTATGCGGTTGGGGAGTATCATCAATTACAGTAACTTTTACCCCATTTTCTCGTAGTACTTTTACAAAGCCGTCAAACTCGGTTAGCGCTTTATCCTGAACAGCCTGCTGATCTGCTTCACGGTTCTGAAACGCATTACTTCCCGCCGTTTGTTCGTTAAAGCCGAAACTTACCGGCCTGATCATTAATATATTATTGGTTGATTGGTTGTTGATCATTTTATTTAAATTTTTGTCTGAATCAGAATTTACAGAATTAGGAAATTAACAGAATTATTATGGTATTCTTCTGTAAATCCTTTAATTCTGTAAATTCTGATTCAGACAATTTTATCCCTTAAAAGCGGCATGCTCATGCAATGGAAACCACCACGGGCCCTTGAAAGTTCTGCCGATGGCATTAAAATTAAAGTGTTGGTCAGTTTTTGCGGATCAAGCTCGCCCGACTCAAATTTCTGCAGCAGATCGTTCACCCGGATCACATCAAATCCATTTTGTTTAAAAGCCTCAACTGTTTTATCATTACGGTCGTACCCTAAAACCACACCTTCTTTTATAGCCAGCAGGTTGCAGGAATCTGTCCATTGTTCGCGTGCATCAAACGGAAAAGTGTTATTGCCCGAATAAATGAACTTTGTTTTATTATCGCTTTTGAGATCATTTTCACTGATATCGGCTAACAGATCTTCAATGCAAGCAAATAATCTTGGCTTTTCATCTTTTTCAAACTGTACAATTTCTGGCCGCTCCTTTTGTTTTTTATCAGCAAACCAGGACATAGGTTCCTGTTCTTCGATAGGAGCTTCGGCCACCGCCAGTGAGCGCAGCAATACCCAGGTGTCGCGTCGAACCTGTGTAAAAACCGTATCAATATGCATGTAATCGCGTTTGTGAGGGATTTTTACAATGGTTACTTTCTTAACTACATCGTTATCAAACAAGAGTTTAATGGCCTCATTGGCACCGCTGATAGAAGTGCGTTCGCTGCAACCGATAACCAGGTGCTGCGGACTTACCATCATCACATCACCACCTTCAAGTGTTGTTTTTTCGAGATTGTCTTCGCCGGGGCGTAAAAAGTGCTGGGCGGTTTCTGGTATCTCCAAAATGTTGTTGCGGTATTCGGCAAATAATGGGTGATTAAAAAATATGTATCGCGCCAGTAACGTTTCGCGGAAACGGGCCTTTTTTGCAGGCTTATTCAACAGCATATGATTGTTGATGGCTATGCCAATATCCCTTGAAAAAATAAGGTTAGGTATAGGGGCAAAGATCATCTCTTCGGTACTTAACGAACCTGATATGAAAATTTTGGCTAGTTCAATAGGGTCGGTATCTATTAGTTGCTGCTGCAAACGATAATTGCAGCTTTCAATAGCGCAAACCGATGCTACCAGTTTTTCGCGGATATCGGCTTGTTTTAAAATATCAGCCAGTAAAGTTTGTATCTCAATTACTTTTCCCGAAGCATGAAAGCCTGGGTTATCAGGTTTAAAAAACGTGCGCTCGGTATCATTATCAACTTGGTGCAGTTTTCCTTTAATCTTATCCTGATCTAAGAAATAAAGCAACAGTTTTACGTAATAATCATATTCGTTTTTACGCATGGTGTCCAGGTGCACAATGTCTTCAAAAAGCCAGTCCTGAGCTTTTGACGGTACTACTTTACCCAGGCCGCTATCGGGGCTATGGATGAGTAGGGTGCGGAGCGTTCCTATTTCGGAGGTTACATCTATTTTAAAATCGTTGTTTTTAAGTGTCATAAATAGGTATGAGAAGAGCAAATCTATTGAGAATAATCAACATTTTATTATAACAAGGATATTAGCAATTTAATTAATTTTGCCAAATGGATTTTATCATTGAGGCGGCTGTTAAAGCAATAAAACAACTATATCAAACAGGTGTAGCCCCGGCTGCTATAAGTTTACAGGAAACCCGGAAAGAATTTGAAGGGCAAATAACCATAGTTACATTCCCTTTTACTAAATTTTCGCGTAAAGGGCCCGAACAAACCGGCGCCGAGATAGGTGAGTATCTTAAAAATGAAGTAAAGGAGATTGCCTCATTCAATGTGATCAAAGGTTTTCTGAATATTTCTGTAACTGACGAGTATTGGATAGGACAATTATATAACCGCATACTACCTGACGATTTTGCTGTTGCAAAGCCCAACGGACAAAAGGTAATGGTGGAATACTCATCACCAAACACCAACAAGCCACTACACCTGGGCCATATTCGTAATAACCTTTTAGGTTATTCAGTAGCGCAGATATTGGGCGCTGCTGGATACGAAGTAGTAAAAGCAAACCTGGTGAATGATCGTGGTATTCACATCTGTAAATCCATGTTGGCTTGGCAAATGTTTGGCAATGGCGAAACTCCGGAATCATCGGGTATGAAGGGCGACCATTTGGTGGGTAAATACTATGTGCTTTTTGATAAGGCCTATAAAACCCAGATTGAAGAGCTGAAAGCCGAAGGCCAAAGTGAAGACGAGGCCAAAAAGAATGCCCCTGTTATAAAAGAAGCCCAGCAAATGCTTCAAAAATGGGAGGCTGGTGATAGTGAGGTGATCAACCTGTGGAAAACCATGAATGGTTGGGTATATGCCGGTTTCGCGGAAACCTATAAACAACTGGGTGTTGATTTTGACAAATATTACTACGAATCAAATACTTATCTTTTAGGGAAAGACATTATAGAAGAGGGGCTTGAAAAAGGTGTTTTCTTCAAAAAAACCGATGGTTCCGTTTGGATAGATCTAACGTCCGATGGACTCGATGAGAAACTGGTACTACGGTCAGACGGTACATCGGTTTATATCACCCAGGATTTGGGTACAGCCCAGTTAAAATATAACGACTTCCATATGGATAAATCTATCTACGTGGTTGGTAACGAACAGGACTATCACTTTAAAGTGCTATTCCTCATATTGCGTAAATTAGGCAAAGCCGGGGCAGATGGTTTGTTTCACCTGTCATACGGCATGGTCGATCTGCCATCGGGAAAAATGAAGTCTCGTGAAGGTACCGTAGTTGATGCCGATGACCTGATGGCCGAAATGGAAGCTACCGCTAAAGAACAAACCGAGGCTATGGGTAAAGTTGATGGTTTTAGCGAGGCTGATAAATTGCAGCTGTATCATACTATCGGCATGGGGGCGCTCAAATATTTTCTGCTCAAGGTTGATCCGAAGAAGCGCTTGCTGTTTGACCCCAATGAATCTGTCGATTTTCAGGGGCACACCGGGCCATTTATTCAATATACACACGCCCGTATCAAATCGGTACTGAGCAGGGCAAATTATGAGGTGAATACCAAAATTGAGGTAACTGAACTTGCCGGCGTGGAACGTGACTTGATTGTGCTGCTAAATCAGTTTCCTGATGTGATCAATACAGCGGCTAATGATTATAGTCCAGCAGTTATAGCCAACTATGTTTATGAATTGGCTAAGGTGTACAATAAATTTTATCATGAAAAATCGATTATCCAAGCTGAGGACGAGATATCAAAGCAGTTCCGCTTGCAGTTATCGGCATCATCGGCCAAAGTGATTAGCAAGGCCATGAACCTGTTGGGTATTGACGTACCCGAGCGGATGTAGTTTGATGTGTAAATGTGCGGGTATGCAGATGTGCAAATGAGTAAACGATTATTTACCCATCATTTGCACATCTACATATTTGTAGCTTATCTCCAATATCCTCTGTGCCATGCATAGCCACGATGAACCGGGTGCCAATATCCCTGCACATAAACACGACCAGGACGCGGGTGAACATAGTAGCCGTTAATATAAGCATATCTTCCGCCGCGCCATGCCCATTCACCGGGCACCCAATATGCCCCGGCATATGGAGCTACAGGACGTACATAAACGGGTTCGACCGGACGTTCTGCAACATAATAATCTGCAGCACAAGAGCTGAATAAAGTGCCTGTTAAAGCTAATAATAATCCTATTTTCAATATCTTTTTCATCTGTAAAATGGTTTAATTAGAAATATTTACAGATTATAGACCATTGGAATAATTATAGGTTTAATGAATTTTTGGTGAATTTGTCGGCTATAATCAATTCCTTACTGCCGGCTGTATACTTGTAAAAACCGCTACCCGATTTTGCACCCAGATGGCCTGCAGTTACCATGTTCATCAGCAAGGGGCATGGCGCGTATTTCTGATTGCCAAAACCAGTATACAGTACTTTTAGAATGGCGAGGCAAACATCAAGGCCAATAAAATCAGCCAATTGTAAGGGCCCCATTGGGTGGGCCATACCCAACTTCATTACGGTGTCAATCTCTTCAACCCCGGCAACTCCTTCATACAGCGTATAAATAGCTTCGTTAATCATCGGCATTAGGATGCGGTTGGCTACAAATCCTGGGTAGTCATTTACCTCAACCGGATCTTTACCCAAAGCTTTGGATAGCTGCATCACAGTTTGTGTAACCTCATCGGTGGTGGCGTAGCCTCTGATCACCTCTACTAGCTTCATTATCGGTACCGGGTTCATAAAGTGCATACCGATCACATTGCCCGGATTTTTGGTAACCGCGGCAATTTGTGTAATGGATATGGATGATGTATTGGAGGCAAGAATCACTTTATCACTACAAATATTACTGAGCTGTTTAAATAGCTCCAGTTTGATTTCCTGATTTTCGGTAGCAGCCTCTATTACAAGATCCGCATTTGCAGCTCCAGATGGCAGGTCAGTAAAGGTTTTGATACGACCAAGCGTGTCGGTTTTTAACTGTTCGTTAATGGTTCCTTTTTTTAATTGACGATCAAGGTTATTAGTGATAGTTTGTACAGCCTTATTCAAAGCATCTGTATTAATATCAACTAATGACACTTTAAAGCCATGTTGGGCAAAAGTGTGCGCTATGCCATTGCCCATTGTTCCTGAGCCTATTACGGTAATATTTTTCATCGTATGTGCTTATATCCTAAAAACTAAGTTGGTGCAAATTATTTGTTTGGCAAAATATTGTCTTATTATAAAGTGATATAAGTTCCCGCTTCAATAATTGCTTTGGGATTGATGTTATCAAAAGAGGGTACATGCCCCAGCTCTGTTACCCCGGAATAATTGAGGATGAATGTTTTTGAGTAAATGTCCTTATCACCATTAAATACGATGCCCATTACCGGTATATCGTATTGTTTAAGCATACTAAGTGATAGCAATGTATGGTTGATACTACCCAGGTAATTTTGTGATACCAGTATTACCTGTGCTTTTAATTGTTTGATGAGGTCAACAATCAGTATATTATCATTCAATGGTACCATCAGGCCGCCCGCCCCTTCAATGACTAATTGGTTATTGGTTTGTGGCGGAGCGATATTTTGAATGTTTATTACTATTTTATCAATAGCTGCCGATTTGTGCGGTGAAAAGGGCTGTGTTAGCCGGTAAGCTTCGGGATAGAAACGCGTAGCTTTGTTGGATACAAGATTTTGCACCTTTAGTGTATCGCTGTTATCCAGATCGCCAGATTGTATAGGTTTCCAGTAGTCGGCCTTTAATTTTTCTGTTATGATAGCCGAAATAATAGTTTTACCAACTCCGGTGCCTATACCAGTAATGAATATGGGTTGTTTATCAGACATTTATAAACTGATTAATAATGGTGGCAAGTTTGTTTATCTCATCGGCTGTATTAAACGAGTGCAGACATATCCTTACCCTTTCTGTTCCGGCCGCAACGGTGGGGCTTAGTATAGCTCTTACATCAAATCCTTTATTTTGTAAAATGTTTGCCATGTCACGGGCTTTGTTGTTACTTTTTAGTACGATACATTGAACAGGACTGTCGCTGTTCAATAATAAGTATAAGCTTTCGAGGCTGATCTGTTCTTTAAATAATTTGATGTTGTTTTTGAGAGTGGAAATCTCCTGTTCTGCACCATTTAATAACTGGTATGCCATTTTTACCGCCGCCAGCTGATGAAAGGAAGCCGCCGTGGTATAAATAAAAGAACGAGCAAAGTTGACGAGGTATTGTCTTAATGTATCGCTGCCTAATACAATTGCCCCATGACTGCCCAGTGCTTTGCCAAATGTAGCCAACGATGCGAAGACCCTGTTTTGCAAGCCGAGGTCAGCTATCAGGCCTTTAGGATATAGACCAACTGCATGAGCTTCATCAACAATTAAATGAGCGCCATATTTTTCGGTGATATTCAATATATCCAATAGTGGGGGAGTGTCTCCGTCCATGGAGTAAACACTTTCTATTACAACATAACAATTTCCTTTAGCCAGTTTTAGTTTGGCCTCCAGGCTTTCAATATCATTATGTTTGAAACTATAACGATTGGCGTAGCTTAGCCGGGCGCCATCAATAGCCGAGGCGTGAATCAATTCATCCAAAATAATAGTATCACCCCGTTGAGCTAGTGATGATAGCAGACCAATGTTAGCATCATATCCCGAATTGAAAAGAAGACCCGCCGCATACTGATGATGCGCGGCAATGCTTTTTTCCAGATCTTCAGCATATTTTAAGTTACCTGATAATAACCGCGATCCGGTTGATCCGTTTAAACTACGTGGGTGATTTTGTATTTCCTGATCAATACTGTTTTTTAAAACGGCAGATCGGGCAAAACCAAGATAATCATTAGAACAGAAGTCAAGAAGCTCGTTCTCGGACTTTAATGTCCGGTAAATACCCGATGATTGCCTTTCGTCAAGTTTACTTTTAAGATATATTTCTGCCGCCGTCAAATGAAAATGATTTGTGCAAAAATAAAAAAAGCGGCTTAGTGCCGCTTTTTATTATCAATTAATTTTGCGAGCTGCCTCCGCCGCCGCCTTGTCTCATTCTGCCCATTCTTTCTTTCATCCAGGCATCATAAGCTGTAGCTTGTTCCGGAGTTAAAACAGCTTTAACTTTGTCGTTGGTAGCTTTCATCATCGGCATCATGGCGCTTCTCATGGCATCCCTGTCACCGTTTGCGGCGGTTCTTACACTGTCCATTTTGGTAGCCTGCTCTTTATATATAGCTGTTATTTTAGTGGTTTGATCGTCACTGAGTTTTAGCTGTGTTTGCAGGTCTTTAGCTCTTTCTTCCGGACTTTTTCGCATGCCACCACCTTGCGCGTGGCTTACCGCTGAAATTCCCATCAGGAAACAGCACATTAACAATAATTTTTTCATAGCTTTTTTAAATTTATTTACGTTTTTATAATCTTAGGATAAAGATATATCGTAATGGTTTAAATAAGCCGATGTAACTTAATTGTTGCTTTGTTGCAAATTGGATATAGAGCGCTGCATTTGGGCCATCATGGCAGTAAGACTTTCCATAGTAGGCTCCGGTGTTGGTTGTGGCAGCTGGGTAGAAATGTAGCCTTTTGCTTTCCATATCTCCAGCACGTCATCTCCATTTATTTCATAAGGTTCATAAACGGGGTTATCAGATATTAGCTTGAGCTTTTTATTTTCCTTAAATTTATTGCCGATGCGTTTATATACTACGCCATCGTTTTTGGATATCACAACATAAGTTTCACCACTTTTAATATCGGCCCAATTTTCCAGGTACTCACCTATAATAATATCACCAGATAATATAGGTAACATGGAATCACCTTTGATTTCGAAAGCTCGGTAAGTGCCCTGCTTAAACATAGGCAGATAAAATTTAGGTAATTGAGATACATATTCCGGATCGGCGTAGCCATTCAAATAACCGGCGCTGGCTTTTAGCGGTACCATTTCAATATTTTCGTTATCCTCTTTATCAACAGATATACTTAATATACGCAGGTTAGCTGGATTGCCTTTGGGTTTAGGAGCCCATTTTTCATCGATGGTTTCATTAATAAAGTCATCAATGGTAACGTCAAAAAATATTGCTAAAGTTTTTAGTAGTTCGTATTTTGGTTCGGCTCTTTCTTCTTCATATGCGCCTACTAATGAACGTTTTATACCTAACTGATCGGCAAATTGTTGCTGGGTTAAACCCTTCTTTTTGCGGAGAAACTTAATATTTTGTGAAATTATTGACATAAATTTGCATTTGCTAAAATTATTAGTAATTTTATGCTCATAAAGTTAGTAATAAATATTGGTTCACCAAAATTTTTATCATAAAATGAAACGTTTTGTATATATCATCACCGACAGAAACAGGAAAAATCTTCACGTTGGTTTATGCTCAGATCTTGTAAAAACACTGCAATTTTACAGCGATATGCCTACCTTATTTTTCGACAGTGCGCAGCAGCTTAACCGTTTGGTTTATTTTGAAGAGATCAATACTGAAGAACAAGCTATGGAACGTTTCAAAGTAGTAAGCACTTACACACGGCCTCAAAAAGAAAAAATGATCAGACCTGTTAACCCCGACTGGGTAGATCTGACCATTGGTTTAAAATATGAAAATGGTTTACGCGTACGCCCGCAATTGCGTCCGTCTGTAAATGCTAATCGCCGGGCGGTTACTTTTTAATAAATTTTAATGCCCCTGAATTCATGCAATATCTTTTGCCGCCACGATCTGCAGGACCGTCATCAAAAACATGACCCAGGTGTAAACCTGTACTTTTTTCAATAACCTCGTCGCGGCTCATGCCATAGCTGTCATCATGTACAATGGCAACTTTTTTGGGGTCGACAGGTTTAACAAAGCTTGGCCACCCTGTACCGCTGTCAAACTTATCATCGGAGCTAAATAATATCTCTCCGGTGGCGGCGCTTACATAAACGCCTTTTTGATGATTGTTCCAGTAATCGTTTTGGTAGGGAGGTTCTGTTCCGCTTTCAACCATGATGTGGTATTGGTTGGATGTTAGCGTTTTTTTCCACTCTGCTGCTGGTTTGCTCAACTTTCTTTTGGTATCCTGTCCACTGCTGTTCTGACAGCCAAATGCCGTTACAACCAATAATATCGCTATTGCTAAAACTAACCTTTTCATTTCTAAGTATTTAATTCATATAAATAAAACAATGAGCCATCACTCATCGTACCTCTGTACGTTTAGTCGTTATTAACAACTAAACCTTACAATTCATTATATCTTAAATACGCAGTACTCATTCGGGCAGATTGTCACTCGCCTGTATTATTCTATATTATACAGCCTTTGGTTTAGGTAACAGCACCTTGTTGATGATATGTACCACACCGTTACTTTGGGCAATATCAAACCGACTGATGATACATTGGCCACCGGTTTCATCCTCTAAAACGATGTTATTATTAGCGTCCACTTTCGCAATTAGTTTGCCTCCACTAATAGTAGTTAAAGTGGTTGCCCCTTTATGCTTATGGATTTGTTTATGTAATTCTTTAGCGCTCAATTTCCCGGCAACAGCATGGTATGCAATGAGGTGGGTTAATTCCCAAACATGTGAGGGTTTTAAAAGCGTATCGAGTTTGCCAGTAGGTAAACTTTCAAATGCTTCATTAGCGGGCACAAATATGGTGATTGGGCCTTTACTTTTATAGGTATCGGCTAAATTGGCCGAATTAACAAATTGATAAAATATGGACAGGTCTTTATCTGCAGCTATATTTTGTACAATATCGTTGGCGGGTTGCATGCTGTTGCCTGCCATGCTTTTCATTGAACCTGAGGCTGGAACATTACTAACCGGATCGGTATCAGCTGTCTGGGCGAGTACGGCGAAACCACACATTATCAGAACCAAACTCAATAACAGTATTTTTTTCATATCAGGTTGCAAATATAAACAGATATTATTTCATAACTATTTGGAGTCGTTTAGGTTTTAAATAAAAAAAAGCGGCTTTAGCGCCGCTTTTGCTTTTATTGCTTTTATATGATCATTATCCTACCATCCGGGTGTAAAGCCTATACCAAATAATGGCTTTTTAACATCCGTACGGTTAAACGGAACGGCCAGGTAGGGCTCCAATACAAAAGCTCCAAATACATTGATCCTTAGTGATATACCTGCGCTTAGTGCCGGAACCCGGCCATACACTGGTTCGGTAACCGGTTGCCCGTTCACTACAGAAGGTGTACCATCATCATTAAGTACCGGTTTTTCGCCTATTACTGGTGGATTTTTCTGAAAATAAATATGGTCGCCGGCGTTCCAGGCTAAGCCCGCATCGAAAAATAAGTTGAGATCGGTAAACAGGAATTTTGATTTGATCTGGGCCAATTTTTCCGGACCTGTAAAAGGTAAACGTACCTCGAAATTGAACACTGCTATGCGGCTTCCTGATAACTGATCAATGGTGAAGCCATTAGTTCCTGCTTTCCCGTTGTTGTAGAAAGTTTGCCCTTCGTAACCGCGTATATAAAACGGATAACCTACATATAATGGATAAAGCCCGGTGGCATCACCCCCAAAACGACCATAACCATAAAACCTGGCAGCAAAGGTAACCGGTTCAACCCGTACATATTTTCGCAGATCGATAGTTGGCGCGAAGAAATGGTAAGTACCGAAGTTATATTCAGCTTCCAGGCGATACCTGAATCCATTGAGCGGCGCGGTTACACCAAAGAAGGAATTATCACCCACTAAAGCTGTGGATACCTGGAATAAAGAGTATGATTTTAAGCTGGTGCCAATTAATTTACTTTCGTCATCGTTGGATACCTTTTTCTTGTCAGATGTTAAATAATTTGTGGTGATGGTTTTGCTTTTATCAGCATTTACAGTAGTATCCAGGGCATAATAATCGCTGTAACGATCAACCCGGTAGGTGTTATATGATGCGCCGGCACCAACTTCAAAACGTGTGGTTTTTGAAATAGGATAGGAGGTAAATACCCTGGCCGCATCCTCAAAGTTGCGGATGATGTCGATATTATCTGAAAGTACGGTTTCGTTTTTGCCGCTCACACTTTTTGTTGGAAACGTTCGTGTTTGTACACCAAATTGGTAAGGGATATGTGATATGCCAAAGCCAAGGTTCCAGCGGCCTGTTTGGTTTACATAAGTTATAGCCGCTCCCGAATCATAGATTTGCCCGTTAACCGAGGCCGCTGCGAATATCTGGTTACGACCCAATATGTCGCTAAATACTCCCTGTATGCCACTTGATAAACTTGTGCCATAAAAACTACTTACGCCAATGCCAATACCACTACCTGCTAAATAATCAAGCTTAAATTTGGGTTTGTAGGCGATGTTGACAACTGAATCGGCAGGAATCTTCTTATAGGCCAGGTAATTATTCAGATTAGAGTTGATCAGATCGACGCCAACAGCGCGCGCCGGTGGCAATATACCTGCACTAAAGTTTACATCGGTGGCCTGCAAAGTAGCGGGTTTAAAGTCGGAAGCTTTGGCATTATAGATAGCATATTTTTGGGCCCGATAGTAAGAGTAAACTATATCATCGTGACTGGAGATACTTAAGGCGGGCGAATACTCGGTGATACCACAGATGCCAGTAAACAGATCGGTCATTTGCTCAATTTTGCCGTTGCTGAGGGTATAACGGTACATATTGCGGAAACCATCGCGGTTGGATAAAAAATAGATCTGTGAGCCGTCGGCAGAGTATTGTGGGTTGAGGTTATTGGAGCCGTTGAATATTTTGATGTCAGTTATCTTTCCGGTTGCAATATCAAGTTCGGCCAGGTTAAAGGGGATATCCTGCTCTAAGGATTGGTCATAAGTGGTTCTATCACTCGAGAAAATGATCTTTTTACCATCCCTGGAATAGCTTGGTTGGTAATCGGAATATTTATCGTTGGTTAATTGGGTAACCTTTTTAGTATCAAAATTATAAGAGTACAAATCGCCCTGACCTTCGGATAAGCCTTGGAAAACAATATCCTTTCCGGTAGGCGACCAGGATAGATTACTGAACTGCTCTGCTTTTTCCATCGACACGTCATTGAGCGTATTGCCACTGGCTACGTCAACCACGATCATACGATTTCGGCCCTTGCTGAATACGCTAAAGGCAAAACGCTTCCCATCAGGCGACCATGCACCTGCCGACTCAATAAAGTTAAACTCGTCAATATGCGTGTTGGATACCTTGCTCGTGAGCTTTCGTAAGATGCGCCCCTTGTGTGCATCGGCGAGATAAAGGTCAATAGAGAACAAACTTTTAGCAGATAGGAAAGCCACGTAATTGCCATCCGGGCTCACTGCCGGTGCCACCACCAGATCGCCGCCGGTTTTACTGTCCACCAGTTTAAGGCCTACGGGTTTTTGAACCGTATCTTTTAAAAAAGGTTTATAGGTGTTTTCTATCGATGTTTTCCAAAGGCGCGATAAAGTCTTGTCGTCATATCCAAAGGTGCGCCTGATGCCATAATTAAGACCGTAGCGGGCCGTATTTTTAAAGAATGGTACAATTACCGTATCACCATAGGTTGAGCCGAGGAACGACCAGAAAGCCTCGCCATAGCGGTATGGGAAATACTTATTGCTTTCTGTAAGGTCACGTACCGAGGGTATATCATGGTTAAGGTAGGCATCACGCATCCACATAGCCGTGTACGAATCTTTTTTACCCAGTGAAAGATACTCGGCCATACCCTCGATCATCCATAGTGGAATGTTGTTGATCTCCTCAAAATTATCACCCTCGCCACCTTGCAGTGCCCGGTATTGAAAAGCGTGCACCAACTCGTGCCCGATAACGTGGCGGGTAGTTTGATTAGTTTCCATCACCGGCATCACTACCCGGTTTTTTAAGCCTTCGGTAACACCTCCGGTACCCACACCAATTTCGCCGTCGATGGCTGTAGTTTGCTGGAAATCGGGGTGATTGGCATATAAAATGATGGGGTTGGCGGTCTTAAATGTGTCTTTAAACACCTGCTGATGTAAAGTATACCACAACTCACTTTCCTGGGCAAATCGCTTTACCATACTATCATTTTTTAGGTAATAGTAAATTTCAAAATGCGGAGTTTTGTAAACATTAAACTTTAGGTTTTTATAACGAACCTTATTTTGCCCGAAATACTGGGCATAGGCACCCGTACTTATCAATAAAGAACCTATAAAACAAAGGAATATAAACGTGAGCTTTTGGGCCTTATTTGATAAGGAGTAGTGTTTATTCATAACTTAACTAAATAGATATTGCTAATTTAATGAAAAGCATCAAGACTCAAGATATTAGAATCAAGAGTCAAGATGGGTGCAAAACAGTTCATTATAAAAGTACTTTTATAAGTGCAACGCTAACCTTTTATTCCTGACTCTTGATTGTAATATCTTGACTCGCTATTTACTGCCCCGGCGGTGTACCTTCCGGGTTTTCGGGTGTAGTGGTTGGTGTTGCCGGTGTAGGTAATACGTGCGTTGTGTCAATAGGGTTGCTTGTGCTGTCGACAGTGGCGGTATCGGTTACTATTCTTGGCGATGGACAATTGTACTCCTTAGTGATTTTTACCCAAGGTTTCGGGAACGAACCATAAGTATAGCCCGATTTTGGATCGGCATAAACTTTTTCCATAAAGCGCCCAAAAATAGGTAGCGCCGTATGCGATCCCTCACCGGTTTCGGAGGTGGTAAAGTGTACACTGCGGTCATCAGCACCAACCCAAATACCGGTTACCAGGTCTTTGGTAATACCCATATACCAGCCATCTACATAGTCAGATGAAGTACCTGTTTTACCACCAATCTGGTTATCTTTTTTCCACAGGCCAGGATATTCCCATAAAGCCTGTGAAGTGCCTCCCGGTTCTTCCATACCACCGCGGAACATGTATAGCATCAGCCATGCCGTTTCCGGACTGATAACCTGCTCTTGTTTTAAGGTAAACTCTTTCAATACGCTGCCGTCCTGATCCTCAATTCTGGTTACCAATATGGGGTCTAATTTCTGACCTTTATTCAGGAAGGTGCTGTATGCCCTTACCATTTCAAAAACCGAAACATCATTTGAACCCAATGATACCGATGGTACTGATTTAAGCGGACTTTCGATGCCGCATTTATGGGCATATTGCACAATTTTATCCCAGCCTACTTTTTCGGTCAGCTGAGCGGTAATAGAGTTTACCGATTTACCCATGGCCCAACGCAGCGACATTTCGCGGTACGAGAAATTAAAGTCGGCATTGTTGGGTTGCCAAACTTCATCCTTGCCGTTATCCTTATATTTTATGGTTACAGGCTTATCCGTGAATTTATCGCAGGGGGTAAAGCCATTATCCAGCGCGGTTAAATAAGCGAAGGGCTTAAATGTTGAACCCGCCTGGCGACGTGCCTGGTTTACGTGATCGTAATTAAAAAAGCGATGATCGATACCGCCTATCCAAACCTTTATTTTGCCTGTTGATGGCTCCAGGGTCATCATACCGGTATTCAGGATCTTCGCGTAATATTTGATCGAGTCGATGGTGGAGAAGGTGGTATCCTTTTCGCCGTTCCAGGTGAAAACGGTCATCCGTTTTTTCTGTTTAAAATATTGCTGAATCTGAACGGTATCGCCCTTATATTTCTTTTCCAGTAAACTGAATATAGGCAGGCGTTGTTCGTTTTTGAGGATAAAATCTTTGATCTCGACACCCTTGGAGTCGCGCCATGGGTTTTTATTACCCCAAAGGTTGTTGAAACGCTTTTGCAGCATTTTCATTTTTTCGGCAACTGCCTCTTCAGCATATCGCTGCAGGCGGGAGTCGATGGTGGTATATATCTTTAAGCCATCCTCATACAGATTATAGCCATTCTCTTTACACCATTTGTCCAGCCATTTTTCTACCGCGCGGCGCAGGTAGGAGTCGCCATGTGAGTCCTCTTCCACATAGCTGAGGTTAAGCTTTATAGGCGATTTGAAACTGGTATCATAGCCGGCTTTAGTCAGGTAGCCATATTTCTGCATCTGTCCTAAAACTGTATTCCGACGCTCCAAAGCGCGGTCGGGATTTTTAATCGGATTGTAGCTCGAAGTAGCTTTAAGCATCCCGATCAATAAGGCGGCTTCGGCCGGTGTAACCTTATCCGGGGTTTTATTAAAATATTTTAACGATGCGGTTTTAATACCGAAAGAGTTATTGCCGAAAGGTACCGTATTTAAATAAAGCGTAAGTATTTGCTCTTTGTTATAAACGTGTTCAATTTTAAAAGCGGTAAGCCACTCTTTGCATTTATAAACTATGGTGCGGATAACCGGGATATGCTTAATAAAGCCTTGCGATTTGCGTTTGCGGGTCTCGAACAGATTCTTGGCCAGCTGTTGTGTAATGGTACTGCCCCCGCGGCGTTCGCCTTTGGCGGTGGATAACATACTGGTAAAGAACGAGTAGAAATCAACCCCGTTGTGTTTGTAAAAACGGACGTCTTCAGTAGCAACAAGTGCGTTGATGAGGTTGGGGGAGATGTTTTTGAGCTCTACAGGTGAGCGGTTCTCTTTATAGTACTGGCCTATTAGCTTACCATCGGCTGTATATACCTCAGAACCAACGGACATTACAGGGTTTTTAATGTCCTGCATATCAGGTGAGTAACCCGAAAGCCAAAGGAAATTGAGTTCGATACAACAAAAAAAGATGATGACGAAGTAAATAAATATGGCGAAATATCTTAAAAATCGGTTTCGTATACGTCGGAACATTGGGTAAAGATGTAAAATAATGACACTAAATCATAGTGTCAAACAAATATTAATATATACAGTTTACATAAAAGTTACAGTATACCCGTCACCAACCTGTTTGCAAGTATAAGGTATTAAATTTTCAGTACCTTAAAACCGTTTTATTATAGGTCTGGTCAAATCGAATTGGCCTTTTGGTGCGGATATTTATAAATTTAAATAAACTGCATTATTATCAACGCAATTTTAACATCTAAATTTTAAGCTGGCAAAAGGTAAAGCAATTTCTTTGATATGAGTAACATAATTAACAAGTTTAAGATTGATAACGGCAAAGGGTTTTCGCTCAAAGATCAGGACGCTGCTTATGCCGATGGTTTTGAAAAGGACGATGCCAAAGATGTGCTTACCGCGCTGATAGCAGAAACATTTGACCTGCAAACCGAGCTTTACGCTGCCAATAAATACGCGCTGCTCATCATTTTCCAGGCGATGGACGCAGCCGGTAAGGATAGCGCCATAGCACATACGTTATCAGGCTTAAATCCGCAGGGCTGTCAGGTGTATAGTTTTAAACAACCCAGTACCGAAGATTATGAACACGATTTTTTATGGAGGCATTACAGATCGCTTCCCGAGCGCGGGCGTATTGGTATCCATAACCGATCGCATTATGAAAATGTGCTGGTTACCAAAGTTCACCCAGAACTGATATTAAAAGAGAATTTACCCGGTATTCAAGATGTAAAACAAATAGATGGCAAATTTTGGGATAAGCGTTACCAAAGTATCCGGGCCTTTGAGGAACATCTTACCGGTAATGGAACGGTGATCATTAAATTTTTTCTGAACGTATCAAAGGGAGAGCAAAAGAAACGGTTTTTAGAACGAATTGATGACCCAAAGAAGAACTGGAAATTTTCGGCTGCTGATATCGAAGAACGTAAACGTTGGGGCGATTACATGGATGCTTATCAAAGGGCTATCCAGGAAACAGCCACCCCAAACTGCCCATGGTATGTGATACCGGCCGACAAAAAATGGTTTACCCGTATAGCCATTTCAACCGTTATTCTTCAAACACTAAAAGATCTGAAATTAAAATATCCGGTGTTGCCCAAAGAGGAAAAGGAAAAGTTGGAAGAAGCGAAAAAGCTGCTGGAAAAAGAGTGAGGGGCATTAGCGCATAAGAAATACTTGCAAAGTTTTTAAAACTTCGCAAGTATTAAAATATAAAAGGGTGATACCCTTTGTTCATTAGAAATGCCTTATATATTCGAGAACATTGTTTGTGCTCTTTCGCCGATAAGCGGTATTGGTTTACTTTCGCCATTAATGGCACCAATAAAGCCTATCACCCATAAAATAAATAACCCAACGCGTACTATCCAGAAAAGTGAGTAACCAATAGTATATCCTCCGGAGAAAAATATGGCCGCGAAGATGGCCGAGGCCGCCCAGTAAATAACTATGGAAACGATGTGAAATAATAACGTTTGTCTTAACTGATAGCTCGCCTGTGCGGTTTTATTATCCTTATACATAGCAAAATAAGCGATAAGCCAGCCGATGATAAAAAAGTAACTTACAATTCCGGCTGTTTTGCCGTCGTCTTTTGATGGAATGTCATTCATGGTGATTAATGATTTAGATTTTACAGTTTATTAATTAAAGCTAACCATATTTTGCCATTAAATGTTTGAATTTTTTTTTAAATCATAGCTTTTGAGGATGTAGTGGGGAGATGAGAACTAAAGAAAATCATCTTTAACTTGTTTCAGGATCTCGCAGGACAGGTTAATCATGATGTTGTGTAAGCCTGCATGTGGGATGCCGAAATAAATTCGGCATGCCGTATTCTTAATTTTCCTTCACAAAACTAGCCTCATCAACAAAGCTGCTTTTACCGTTTACAATGGCTATGGCTTTAACCATTGTACTGGCCGATATAGTGACCGGCGTGTTATACAAGGTTGACGAGGCTGTTGGTGCCGATCCATCGAGTGTGTAATATATTTTAGCATCAGCATCCGAGCTTTTGATCTGGATGCTGAATGGTTGTTTAAACGTTTTGGATGGCGCTATGATGTAAGGATTGGCCACGATGAGGTTATCAGTAATGGAGGATATGGGTTTTTCCAGATCTTGTAAAAACAGTTTGTTGGATAGCCGGCCGGTAAATACTTCAAATTCGCCGCCATCAGCCATGTCACTGTAGTTTAAATACAGTTTATTATATGATTTTTTGGCCAGGCTCATGCCCTGCAAATAGGTATTGGCCCTGCTTATACCCGCGCCCGAATTGGTGATAGTGAATTTTTTGCCATTCTCCAGGTAAACAGTAGCCTTATCAAACTGGGGTATCCCCACCAGGAACTGGTTTTGCCCCGGCGCGATGTTATAAATGCCCAGGGAGCTCATCACATACCAGGCCGACATTTGACCGCAATCTTCATTACCAGCCAAACCATCCGGTTTTTCGCTGTATTCCTCGCGCAGGATACGGTCGATATAGAACTGGGTTTTATCAGGCGAATCGGTAAAGTTATACAGGTAAGCCATATGATGGCTCGGTTCGTTACCGTGCGCGTATTGCCCGATCAAACCGGCCACATCGGGTGGCGTGTTACCGCTCAGTTTGGAATCGGTGGTAAATAGTTCATCAAGCTTAGCCTCAAAAGCCTGTTTACCGCCCATGCGGGTTATCAGACCATCGACATCCTGTGGTACCAGGAACGAGTATTGCCAGGAATTGCCTTCGGTATAATTGTGGTTGATTTCGGTAGGATTAAAAGGAGCAAACCAGCCGCCGTTAACACGGGCCTGCATAAACCCATTTTGGTTGTTATATATGTTTTTCCAGTATTGGGCGCGTTGTATGTATTCTGCATAATCCTGGGGCTTATCCAGCATTTTAGCCATCTGGGCAATACACCAATCGTCATAAGCATACTCGAGCGTTTTCGAAACAGACTCCTTTTGCGCATCGGCCTGTACAGCACCATTTTTACGATAATTATCCAAACCAAACTGGTCGCGGTTTACAGCGGCCTTCATGGCTGTAAAAGCCTCGGCAGCATCAAAATCACGGATGCCTTTGGCATAAGCGTCAACAACAACCGGGATAGAATGGTTGCCGATCATACAATAGGTTTCGGAACTGGCCAGCGGCCATATCGGCAATAAACCACCCTGCTCATACATCGCCAGGAAAGTTTTGATAAAATCGTGTGTCCGTTTTCTATCTATCAGCGTTAACAAAGGGTTCTCGGCCCGGAAGGTATCCCATAATGAAAACACAGTGTAATAATTAAAACCCTGCGCGGTATGTACCTCTTGATCAAGCCCAAGATATTGCCCGTCCACATCGTTGTAAATGTTGGGCGCCAGCATGGCGTGGTATAAAGCGGTATAGAAAATGGTTTGTTTAATGCGGGAATAATCGGGTACTACCGGGCGTTTTTCTTTAGGTACACGACCAGTACCGCCGCCGCTGGCCCTAAGTTCTGTTTGAGCGGTTTGCGTGGCCTGGGCAACAGTAGGGGCGCCACCTTCTACTTGTATCTTGTTCAGCTCGATATTCCAGGTGGCCCTGGCAGCTTTTTGTACTTTTTTAAAGTCAAAATCGGGCACTTCGGCATCCAGATTTTTTAATGCCCCCTCTGCACTTACCGAGGATATACCCACTTTTGAGATCACCTCGCCAGGGTTATCAAACTGCAGGTACATCTTGACGTTTTTGCCTTCCACCTTTTTCTGGCCTTCCTGTAATTGGTCGTTGCTGGCTATACCATAAGTTTTAAAAGGTTTAGAGAATTTAGCGTAGAAATAAACAAGCTGACCTTTGGCCCATGAGCTGGATTTACGAAATCCACGCACTTCATGATCGTTCACCACTTCTATCCAGGAATTAATAACCGCGTCGCGGTGTTGCAGATCAATAATAATATTAGCCTTTGCGGTACCGGGATAATCATAACGGTGAACGCCAACCCGGGTAGTGGCGGTAAGTTCTACGCCGATGTTATATTTATCAAGCAGGGTTTTATAATACCCTGGCGAGGCCAGTTCGTTCTTCTTTTTAAAGCCCGAGCTGTAATCGGTGTTTTTAAATTGCGGATCGCCGGTGGTGGGCATAAACAATACATCGCAATAATCGGCAATACCGGTACCACTCAAATGCGTATGTGAAAAGCCATAAACCACGGTATCGGTAAAATGATAGCCTGAGCAACCATCCCAGCCGGTCAAACGTGTATCCGGACTTAGCTGCACCATACCAAAGGGCAATACCGCACCGGGATAAGTATGCCCATGCCCGCCGGTACCAATAAAAGGGTCAACCAGTTGCGCATAATCTTTCTCCTTTTTCTTTTCGGCCTTTTGGGCTATCGCAAGAGATGCCGAGGCTAACAATAAAGAAAATGTTAAAACATTACGTAGTGCAAATTTTGTTACGGGCATACAGGTAAATGCTGTTTATTATATCACGCAAATTAAAACTTAAAAGTCACAATCAAAAAACGCAAATTAAGTGAGTGGGGATTTTGGGAACAACGAGTAAGGGCTTTCAAAGTAATGAGTAAAATGCCGGGTAGGTTGCTAATCAAATCCTGAGAATTATTAAATTCTGAAAACCCTGATTCAGATGATTTCTGTACATATAACAAGAGTCCCGGTTTCCTTGAATAATGGAAAATCGGGACTCTTTAGTTAAGATCTACAAGGGATAAAACCGACCGTTTGGTATGTAGTTATTAATACTTTTTAAAACTTTTAAAACCCGCCAAAAATTTGTTAAAAAGTGTTAAATTGGTGTTAAAAATTCGTTAAACAGGGTAAAAAGAGGCCCTTTTTGTCCTGTTTTTGATCAAAAAGTGTTAAAATAAAAGCTTTAAAAAGTTTTTAAGCATTGCGCACCATCCCCATTTTTTTCAAAAGTTTACGGTTTTCACGGCGATGGATAAGACGGTAAACAATGGCATAAATGATTGGCAAAATCAGTAATGTCAAAATAGTTGATGTCACCAGGCCACCTATCACCACAATAGCCAATGGCTTTTGGGTTTCGGAACCGATACCGGTTGATACTGCTGCGGGCAATAAACCAATAGCAGCCATCAGCGCAGTCATCACCACCGGGCGAACCCTGGAAATTACGCCCTCTAATATGGCTTCATTGAGATGCATTTTTTCTTCGAGGTTCTTTTTGAAAACCGATACCAGGATCACACCATTCTGAATACAAACACCAAACAAGGCTATAAAACCTATACCTGCCGATATACTGAAGTTGGTGCCGGTAATATGCAGGGCCAGGATCCCGCCAATAAGTGCAAATGGTACGTTCATGATAACCAGTATAGCATCCTTGGCATTGCCAAAGGTGATAAACAGAATCAGGAATATAACCAGTAAACAAACAGGCACTACATGAGCCAGCGTGTTTGAAGCGCGGATCTGGTTCTCAAACTCACCGTTCCAGGTAAAGGAATAGCCCTGATCGAGCTTAACGGCGGAATTTACTTTTTGCTGTGCTTCGGCGATGGTACTGCCCAAATCACGACCACGAACCGAGAATTTAACCGCTATATAACGCATGTTATTGTCTCGGTAAATAAAGGCCGGTCCGGTTTGGGTGGTGATGTTGGATATTTCCTTGATAGCGATCTTAGAACCATTCATAGTAGGTACCATCAGGTTTTCGATTTTATCCTGAGTATCTCTGAAGGGCTTTTGGTAACGGATCCGGATATCGAATTTGCGCTCGCCTTCGTAAAGTGTAGTGGCCGCTTTACCACCAATGGCCATTTCAATAACGGCGTTGGCATCGGCAGTTGATACGCCATAAAGGGCCATTTTGCGCTGATCGAGTTCAATCCTGAACTCGGGCTGACCCAAGTTGCGAAGTATGCCAAGGTCTTCAACACCTTGTACGTGTTTGAGCACCTCCATTACAGAATCAGCCTTATGGTCAAGTACATTGAAATCCGGGCCGAATATTTTTACAGCCATAGAAGCAGGTACACCAGCAACTGCTTCAGCCACGTTATCAATAATAGGTTGCGAATAGTTGAAGATGATACCAGGAAACTGGCTGAGTTTTTTATCAATATTGGCGATCAATTGCTCCTGGGTAAGCCCGCTTTTCCACTGGTCTTTTGGTTTCAGATCCACCTGTATCTGTACGTTAAAGAAACCCTTCGGATCGGTACCGTCGTTAGTACGACCAACTTGCGATAGGGTCTGTTTTACCTCGGGAAAGGTGGCCAGTACATCGCGCATCTTGTTGGTCACGTTTACCGAGCTTTCCAGCGATGTGCTCATCGGTAACTGTGCTGTTACCCATAATGCGCCCTCATTAAGCTGCGGTAAGAACTCAGAACCTAAGAACTTGGCCGAAAAGAAGGTGACCGCCATAAAGGATACTGCCACTAGTAAACTTAACTTTTGATTGCGATAAGTATAATTAAACATCCTGCGGATGCCTTTCTCGAAAAATATAACTATTGGGTTATGTTTTTCCCTAACGTTTTTGCTCAATAATATACTGGATAGGGCCGGTACCAGGGTAAGGGTGAAAATCAATGCTCCCAATAAGGCGAAGCCTAAGGTGTAGGCCAATGGCGAGAACATTTTACCTTCAACCTTTTGGAAGGCGAAAATCGGCACTAAACAGGTTAAAATGATGAGTTTGGAGAAGAATATGGCTTTACCCATTTCGGAGCCTACATTTTTAAACAAGCCCAATTTGGCGAGGCCGTTAAACTTCTGCATGCCTACTTCTTTGGCGCGATGGTCAAGGGCCACAAATATCCCTTCAACCATTACCACGGCGCCATCAATGATGATACCAAAATCGACGGCACCCATCGAAAGCAGGTTGGCGCTCATGCCCTTTAAGCGTAAACATATAAATGCAAATAGTAGTGCAAGTGGTATAATGATGGCCACAATGAGCGTTGTACGCCAATCGGCCATGAACAGGAATACGATAACTGTAACCAGGATGATACCCTCACACAGGTTATGGATAACCGTTTCAGTACAAAAATCCATCAGGTTGGTACGATCGTAAAAAGTATCGATCTTCACATCCTTGGGTAATACGTTATTGTTTAGGTCGGCTACTTTATCACGGATGCGTTTTAGGACTTCGGCAGGATTTTCACCTTTGCGCATTACTACAATGCCTTCAATAACGTCGTTATGCTTATCGCGCCCTACCTGTCCTAAACGGGGCAAACCGCTTTCTTTAATTTCGGCAACGTCTTTGGCCAGGATTGGTACGTTGTTTACATTTTTGATGATGATGTTCTGGATCTCATCAATATTATTGATCAAACCAATACCACGCACAATATAGGCCTGGTCGTTCTTTTCAATAATATCGCCACCTACGTTAATGTTGCTGCGGTTGATAGCGTTGTATACGTCCAACGAGGTAAGGCCATATTTTTGAAGTAAGTAAGGATTAACACTTACCTCGTAAGTTTTTTCCTCACCGCCAAAGCTGTTTACGTCGGCCACACCTGGTACCGATTTGAACTGACGATCCAGGATCCAATCCTGAATAGCGGTCAGATCATGAATGGTTTTGGTACGGCTTTTAAGCGTATAACGGTAAATCTCGCCGGTAGGGCCGTAGGGTGGTTCTACTTCGGGTTTTACACCGTCGGGTAGGTCGGCATTTCCCAGGCGACTTAATACTTGCTGTCGGGCGAAGGCATCGTCCACATCGTCATCAAAAATGATACGGACATAGGATAAACCAAATGAGGAAGTAGTACGCAGGTTAGCCTTTTTTTGTACCGAGTTTAAAACGGTCTCCATGGGTATGGTGATCATTTTTTCAACCTCCTCGGCGCTGCGGCCAGGCCATTGCGCTATGATGATGATCTGCGTATTGGTAACATCGGGGAACGTTTCAATAGGCGTATTCATGTAGCTCCATATACCGAGCACTACCAGTACCAGTGTCATAAAAAACACGAAGTAACGATGCCTTAACGAAAAGTAGATTATATTTTTAATGAATTTATTCATTGCAGTATCTTGTAGTTAAGTTAGTATCGAGTAGCTAGTATCAAGTATCAAGATCTTTTGGAGACTATAAATATCACGATTAGGGTCATGATACTTGATACTAGCTACTTGATACCAATAAAAAATCTATTTATCACCCATTAGCGCATCATAAAACAATAGCTGATTTTTAGAGATGATCTTATCGCCGGCATTTAAGCCCGATGAGATGTAGCTTACATCATCAACCGTTTTAATTACACTTACTTCGCGTACTTTTAAATCACTTTTACTGTTGTATACCACTACGTAGTACTTACTGTTATCGAAAATAACTGCTTTTGCAGGTACAGCTACTGATTGAGCCTTGTCATTATTAGAGATCACCACATTAGTAAACATTTCCGGCTTCAGCAGCATATCTGTGTTCGGTAATACGATCTTGATCTTCATTACCTTGTTATCAGGGTCAAGCACCGAGCTGATGGCGTCAACCTTGCCGGTAAATACCTTACCCGGATAGGCTACTGTAGTTACCTTTGCGGTATAGCCGGGTTTTACCTTGCTGATATCAGATTCAAACACGTTGGCCCATATCCAAACATCTTTCATGTTAGAGATAGTGAACATGTTGCCGCTATTATCAGGGCGTATAAAGCTTCCGGCCGTGATGTTTTTTTCAACGATAAAACCACTCTCCGGCGCCTTAATGATCAGGGAACCACTTGCGGAGGTGTTACCACCGCCGTTGATGGCAATTTGCTGTTGAACCTTGGTACTGGCTGCAGCTGCTTTGTTGTAGTTTTCTTTAGCTTCGGTATAGTCGCGCTCGCTTGAAATGCCATTTTTGTACAAGTATTCTGCTTGCTCCAACTGGCGTTTGGCAATAGCGAGATCCGATTTGGTAGCTGTTAAATCGGTGTAATTACCGGCAATATCAGCACTGCGCATTACCGCCAGCGTTTGGCCTTTTGTAACTTTATCACCCAAGGACACTTTTACTTCCAGTATCTGACCACCAGCAAAAGGGAATACCTTGATCACGTTATTATCATCATAAGATACTTCACCCGAAAGGCTAAGCTCATCTTTCATGGCGGTAGTTTTTGCTGTGTCAATAGTGATCATACGCGCCATAGAGTCGCTTACAGTAACAGGCAGGTTTTCTGCCACAGGCTGGGGCTTGCCTTTGCAGGCGGCAAGTAATAGTAAAGCGGAGATGCCGGACAACAGCGTTTCTCTTTTCATCATTATTTTATATTTATAAAAATTATCAGGATTTAATTACAGGAATACCAATAGCAAAATTGAGATCAGCAATAGATTTTTGCAGATTATACTGCTGTTGCAATATCTTGAGCTTGGTGTCTTTATAGGTATCAAAAAAGTCAACAAATTCAATCAGGCTGATCTGTCGTTGCTGAAAGCTTTTGAGCATGCTGCTAAATAATTTATCATACTGCTCATTAAATTCAACCTGCTGTGTAGTAAACAGCTGCTGATTTAATTTATATTGATTTACAGCAGCAACAACATCATTTTTAAGCTGTAGTTCGCTTTGTTTTAAAGTGCTCTCCTGGCTCTGGATGTTATACTTAGCCGATTTGATATTACCCTGGTTGCGGTTAAAGAAGGGCAAGGGTAAGCCAATTTCCAGGCCATAATAGTTTGGTGCGTAGTTACTGTTTTTATCATATGATGCACCGATGGTAATGTCTGGAACTGCCAGTGCCCGCTGATAGGCCAGGTTATGCGTGGCTGAATTCAGTTGGTACTGGTTCGACAGGTAATCGGGTCTGCTGGCTTTAGCCTGTTCAATTAACGACGGAATATCAAGCGACACGTTCTCTGTTGGGTTATCATTAATGATCGGGTCTACAAAAGCAGTCTCTTTGGTTTGCAGTAAGGTTTTTAGCTCGGTTTGAAGATCATTGATCTGGCGGTTGTTCTCTACCATGTCGTTCTGCAGGCCGAAAAGTAAAGCTTTAAGCCTGATCAGATCTTTCATGGAGGTATTACCCGCATCATATGATTTTTGGATAGCCTTCACGAGGTTGGTTGCAGAAGTGATCTCGTTCTGATAAACTTTAGCCTGGGCGTTCAGCGTAGCCAACTGACTAAAATCAAGGCGGAGATTATAACGCAGGTTGCGCATCAGATCATTAAAAGCAGCCTCCTGCACCATGGCATCATCTTTGGCCATTTGTACCTGTTTGCCGCGTTTACCGGCTGTGGTAAATACCTGGTTTAACTGTACAAATACTTGTCCTTGGCCTTTACTATGGTCAAAGAATTTGTTGCTGCCACCGGTATGGATGTTTTGATCGGTGCTTAATACGGGATTGTCCCAAAGTTTGGCCTGTTGTATGAGCGCCTTCGACGCTTCTATGTTATACTTTTGGGCTAAAAGGCTTAAGTTGTTTTCAAGAAATTGTTTTTCTGCATCCTGAAAGGTAAGCTTAACGGTGTCAGTTTGGGCCTGGGCCCGGGTGGTACTAAAAGTAAAAAGTACGACTGATAAAAAAAGCAGGGGTTTTATCTTATACATAGTCCTAGTCTATTCAACACTACAAAAATTCATAATAGGTATGAATTTTATATGAAGATGGGTTAATGATAGAATTAAAAGAACGTTGATACAAATACGGGCGATACAATATAATATATCGGGCAGTGATAAAGTGTAAATACAGTTAAATATAGAGGTTATCAGAATGTCTTACGTAAAGTTTTCAAAATAAGTTCGGCAAAAGGCTTACCAAAAGTTTTTGGCTTGAAAGTTATCAATGGGGAATTTTTAAGAAGCTTGTAGCTAATTTCCTAAAGCATAATTTTAAAAAAAAATGGGACTATTTTATTAAAAAAGTGGGTTTACATGGTTTACACTTTTTTATGGTTTACATTGATTTAATTAATTGATAATCAAATTATTGAGTATATTTTATAGCCGTAAAACAGGTTTATGTGTAAACCCACTTTATGACGATGAAAGCGATCTTAGGAGGAGATACGTTAGTCTTCAGGATTCTATGCGAGAACCCTGGCGATATTGTAAATGGGTTCGATATTGGAAATTAAAAATTCATTATTCGATACGAATTCTCTTATTCCTGATTGGGTTAACAACAGTTAAATTTCTATCTCAAATCCATCGGCGTCCTTTAAGAAAGGCAGAGCCCGGCGGGCTTTTTGAACTTCATCGGCTATAATGGAGAAGGTGTACACATCATCTTCGTCGCGTTTGTAATATACCACATTGCCATTCGGGTCGATACAAGTGGAATCGCCGGAGTGATAAACCTCATTACCATCATGGCCTACACGGTTTACGCCAATTACATAGCTCTGGTTTTCCACGGCGCGCGCAGGCAATAGTGTACGCCAATGTAAGGCGCGGCGTTCGGGCCAGTTGGCTACTACAATGAGCAGGTCATAAGCGTTTTCGTTTATATTACGAAGCCATACCGGGAAACGAAGGTCGTAACATATTACGGGGCAAATTATCCATCCGTTAAGTTCAACAAAAAGCTTTTTATTACCTGCTGTGTAAGTATGGTGTTCTTTACCCAGTGCAAAAAGGTGACGCTTATCGTAATGATTATAAGCGCCATCTGGTCGCATCCAGATGAGGCGATTGTAAAACTTATCACCTTCTTTTATAATAATACTGCCGGTTACTACGCAATCATATTGCTGAGCGGTTTTAAGCATCCATTGCATGGTTTTACCATCCATGGGTTCTGCCAGTTTTTCGGCATCCATAGTAAAACCCGTGCTAAACATTTCGGGTAATATAATGAGATCGGTTTTCTCGCGTATTCCGCCTGATAATCTCAAAGAAATGTTCTGTAAGTTTTTATCGGTATTTTCCCAGAAAAGGTAGCCTTGAAAAACAGTAATTTTAAGATTATCCATAAGCAGTATTTTAATAGTTAGTAGATGGACAGGTGGTTGTAAAAATAAATTACAATTACTCTACCTTATTGCTATTCATCAAAAGTATGATTTATAGACAATATATTTAACCATAAATTAAACCTTCAATAATCTATCAACGGCTTTATCCAAGGTTTCTTGCCTTTTGGCAAAACAAAATCGCAATACATGATGATCGATGCCTTTGGTATAAAAGGCCGAAACGGGTATAGAAGCCACCCCGTTTTCCTTAGCCATACGGATAGCAAAGTCAGCGTCTTTTTCATCCGTTATGGCACTATAACGTACTGATTGAAAATAGGATCCGTGGCAGGGCAATAGTTCAAAACGGGTTTGTTCAAGCCCTTTCCGGAAGTAGTCTCTTTTTTGCTGAAAAAAATCAGGTAAGCCTAAATAAGTCTCTTCATTTTTTAAATGTTCGGCAATGGCATATTGTATAGGCGTATTCACCGCAAACACTAAAAATTGATGGATCTTTCTAAACTCTGTCATCAGATGCTCCGGGGCCATGCAATAGCCAATCTTCCAGCCGGTAGCATGAAAGGGTTTACCAAATGATGCAACTATGAAACTCCTTTGCTGTAATTCGGGGTACCGGGCCATGCTATGATGGGTTTCGCCATCATATATCAGATGTTCATATACCTCGTCGCTCAATATCAATATGTCCTGATTTTTAACTAAGGCGCTCAACTCGTCAATATCCTGCCTGTGTAATATGGTGGATGTTGGATTTTGAGGTGAGTTAAGGATGATCATTTTAGTTTTGTGATTGATCAGTCTTTTTACCATATCCCAGGCAATGCGATAGTTTGGCGGTTCAAGCGCCAACGACTTTACAACGCCTCCCATCAATTTAATGGCAGGGGCATAACAATCAAAAGCCGGCTCAAAAATGATCACTTCATCATTGGGGTGAATAACCGCGCTAATGGCCGTAAATATAGCTTGGGTGCCACCAGCGGTTATCGTGATCTCGGTATCCGGATTATAAACGGCTCCGTATAGTTTTTCTGTTTTCTCAGCAATTTTTTCGCGTAAGCCCATAACACCTGCCATGGGCGCATACTGATTATGGCCATTTTTCATAGCCTTGTTTACCAGTTCAATAAGTTCTGGTGAACAATTATAGTCAGGAAAACCTTGCGAAAGATTTATTGCACCAACCTCGTTGGCCAGGGCCGACATGACGGTGAATATGGTTGTGCCAGTTTGGGGGAGTTTTGAAACAACAGGTATCATTGGGGTTAAAAATAAACAAAAAACAGTAACCACACATGCGTAAAAACACGTTTTTTTTGTTTATTGAAATTATTTATTCTTATATGAAAATTAATTACGCCCAATGTATCACCGCATAAAGCGCACTGGCAGATATGGCTATCCATAATAATATGCTTTGAAACAGAGGCCTGAAACCTACAGATAATAAAACCGCACGGGATAAACCGGCCCCGATCAGGAATAGGGTGAGCGTTAAACCGGCCTTGGCAATTTTGATGATGTAAGGGCTGATAACAGAAACGGCAGGTAAATAGGTATCAATGATCATGGCCAAAATAAACAGGCCTATAAAATAGGGCACTTTTATTTTTTTTGAGTTGTTTTTAAACAGGTATGAGGACAGAAAAGCTACAGGTATTATCCATAAAGCCCTGGCCAGTTTAACGGTAGTTGCAATTTCCAAAGCATGGGTGCCATATTTGCTGGCGGCGCCTACTACCGAGCTGGTATCATGAATGGCTATCGCGCACCATAAACCAAACTGGCTTTGTGACAGGTTTAAATAATGCCCGATCAGCGGGAATATGAATAACGCTACGGAATTAAGAATAAAAATGCAGCCCAGCGCTACCGATATTTGTTTTTCTTCGGCTTTAATTACTGGTGATATCGCCGCGATGGCACTTCCGCCGCAAATAGCGGTTCCTGAAGAAATAAGGAAAGATGTTTTCTTTTCGATATTAAACCATTTACCCACGAAATATCCTAAAATAAGCGTTCCGCTGATAGAGGATATGGTAAATAGAAAACCTTCGTTACCCGCATGCAGCGCGCTATGAACGTTCATGCCAAAGCCCAAGCCTACAACCGATACCTGTAATAACAAATGTGTGGCCTTATGATTAAGATGGAGGTAAGGGTGACCAGTGAACTGAGCTATAATAAGCCCCATTAAAAGTGCTACCGCCGGACTTACAAATGGCGTTAAGCAAAGTATAAAACATATTATAAAAATTACTATGCGCGCGTTAGAGCTTACATTAAGCAATAACGTATTTGTGTTATTGGTAAATTGATGATTGGTATGCATGTGATATATAATTTAACACCACAAAAGTGAACTTTTACTCACTGCAATTTTTATCACAAAAGACAATCTTTGATAACTTTTAGTTATGGAGCGAGCGTGTTTTAATAAAATGTATATGATTAATGAAACAGGTAGGGATGTGCGTGTTTCTTCTGTAAAAGGATCAATAGATAAAATAATTGCCTTTGAATATTCCCTTTTTTATATGTAAATTTAATAAGACGCATTATTTAATACTGATCTGATGAAAAATGCATTTGTTAGCGGCTTAGTTGTAGGTATATTTAGCGGAACCTGGTTGTTCGTGATGCATACGTTTGGTTACAGTAATTCGGGTAACCATGTGTATCCTATTGAATACTTATCTATTTTAATACCATTAGTAGGTGTTTACATGGGGGTGAAAAGTTATAAGGAGAATGAGAAAGACAATAACCTTAGTTTTTTCGAAGCATTTTTTCAAAGTTTCAGAATATTAGTCATTGGTGGTATAGTTGCCTGTCTGGCCGGGCTTGTATATCTTAATTATGTGGATCAGGGTAATAACTTTCTGGGTTTTTCTGGTCGTTTATTGGGCGGAGCGCTAATAGGGGTGTTGATTTGTGTAGCTGTATCTGTGGCTCTGATGAATCGTCCGGGTAAGCTGAACTAGGTTATCATCTGTTAAACCTGAAAATATCAGCGTTGTTATTTTTTTTACCCATTATCAAGTCATGTATAATTTCTGCTGCTATCACACTGAAGGTTATTCCATTACCGCCAAAACCCAGTGCAAAGAAAGTATTTGGTCTTTCCGGTATCGAACCTATATAGGGTAAGCCATCCTTTGTTGAGGCAAACGCGCCTGCCCAGCTAAAATCGGGCACCAGAGGAATGTGCGGCATTCTTTTCAAAAAAGCTTTCTGTAACATCTCTGTTTTCCGGCTAATTACCGAAGGGTGAATGTGAGGGTGGTGAAACGGATCATCTCTACCGCCTACCAAAATTCGATTTTCGCTAACTACCCTGAAATACATATAAGGGGTGGCGGTTTCCCATATCAGGCTGTTTTTATGCCAAAAGAATTCATCTGGTAATGGCTCTGATACCAAAGCATAGGTTGAGTTGATGTCTGCGATTTTTTTTGGGATATATTGCAGGCTTTCGTAACCGCAGGCTATGATCAGTTTTTTTGCTTTTACCGTGTAACTATTGTTAGTATGCAGTATAATATTCTGCTTCGCATATTCAATATGTTTTACACCTGTTTTATTATAAACCTGGTGACCCGAACTCTGAAAGCTTTTAAATAAGGCATGTGTAAACAAATACGCGTCTATCTCACCACCATCGACAGAAAACAAGGCGCCTGGCGCGTCAAAATTGAATTTTTTTCTTACATCTGCGTTTTCAAGCCATTCCACTTTAAAACCGTGTTTTTTCCGAAGACTGAATTCATCTTGTAAAGCTTTAGTGTGGGTTTTAAAACTGGCGTATTGTAGGCTCGGTCGTAAGTGAAAATCAAATTTAGGTTTGAATGTCTGGCAAAGATCGCCGATATCATATATCGCCTTACGGCAAAGCTCATAACTTTTAACTGCATCCTTTTCTCCAACCAGGTTTTTCAGTTGGATTAATGGTGTATCTATCTCATATTGTAAAAAAGCAGTACTCGCGGCGGTACTGCCCATGGCAGTGTGGCCTTTATCGAAAACGGCAACAGATAATCCCGAATTTCGTAAATTATAAGCAGTTAAAGCAGCGCTTATGCCCGCACCCATAATAGCTACGTCTATTTGTAGATTTTGTTGCAAAGAGGGGTATGACGTAACAATACCATTCTTCATTAACCAATAAGGGTGCTGTTCGTAAAGATTCATGTCTGTTGAAAGTTTGTTTGAACAACAGGGTTGGTTATTTAAAGTTTTAATGCATTTCGTTATCTTAAATTATAGTAATTACAGGTTATAAACATTTACGCTGAAATTTTTTTAAGTTCAAATCTGTGCTAATGAATGGGTTAGCTTTTAACTTGAAAAATCTTTTAAAAAAAGTTTTGCAACTTGATTTAAAATCCTACTTTTGCAAACCCAATCGGGAACGGGATGTAGCGTAGCCCGGTATCGCGCCACATTTGGGATGTGGAGGCCGCAGGTTCGAATCCTGCCATCCCGACACCAGCGATACCAAACTGAGTCAAAACCCTCTAAATTGTAAGATTTGGAGGGTTTTTTTTGACCATTTCAGTAATTATAGTCCAAGGCAACCTATATAGCACCAAACTTCTGAATGCCCTATTTCGCACCCTCTTTTTAATCTTTAAAATTGTTCAATGCGTTTTACTCGTAACTCGAGGTTGCTTGTAACTGATTTAATGTTTTAATCCGCCCAGCATAAATGGAAAGTTATGGTGGTGGGGGAATAATATCAAATGAGTTTTAAGAATAATGGTATGAAAACAACAATTTCATTCAGCGTCCTTTTTTCTGAAAAGGATAAAGCCAGCAAGGGCCTTGCGCCCGTCTATGTGCGGATTAATGAAAAACTAGTACAGTACCGAGTGGTATGTTAGAGAGTTTCTGATCAAACAAAAAAACGAACCGACATCTACCTATCCCAATTGGAATTATAAGTTGGTAGCCGCCTGTTCATTATCTCCGTTTTGATAAACAATGACCGAGGAAATGAATGGATTTAGACGTTGTTTAAATTAAATGGGAGTTTCCTGATCCTTTTGCCGGTTAAGTCAAAAATGGCATCCGTAAGCGCAGGAGCAAAAGGGGGGAGGCCCGGCTCGCCCACGCCACCGGCATCCGCTGTGTTTTCCATAATATGCACTTCAACTGGAGGCATGTCACTCATCCTCGGCATCAGGTAGTCATAAAAGTTCTTTTGTTCTACTAACCCATTTTTGAAAGTGATCTCATGAATAGTAGCTGCGCCAAGGCCCATTACGACAGATCCTTCCACCTGCGCTTTGATAATATCGGGGTTCACATACCAGCCACAATCCATCACTGCCCAAACCTGGTCGATCTTAACTTTTCCATTGGTATGTCTGGAAACTTTAACAATCTGGCCTACAGTGGTTTCAAAACACTCGGTGATGGCTACGCCAAACCCTTGGTTCTTTTTCCTGGATTTCCAGCCTGAAACCTGTTCCATTTTATCGATCAAAGCCTGGCAGCGCTCATCCTTTAAGTATTTCCTTCGAAAGTCGAGCTGATCCTGTCCCGCTAAAACAGCCATTTCATTGATGAAGCTTTCATAGGCAAAACCATTAGTAGATGCATAAACTGAACGCCACCACATGTTGGGCAGGGGCATTTCATAAGGAACGTCAGCAAAGCTGATGTTTTTAATATTGTCGAAATAAGACTTTAAAAATCCTTCTGTTGTGCTACCATTTGCCTTATCTCTTTTGTTATTATTCCAGTGGTCTATATTTTGACCCGCCATTTTGAATTTCAAAGCGCTGATCTCGCCATTTTCAATCGATCCTTGTCCCCGGTAGGAGATCCCGGCACGATAAGGCCCCTGTGTCAGATCATCTTCTCTGGTCCAAACTACCTGCACCGGTCCGCCAATTTGCTTGGAGATGGCAACCGCTTCCTGGGTATAATCCAAAAAAGCTTTTCTCCCAAACCCGCCACCTAAAAATGTCATATTAACTACGACCTTTTCTTTCGGCATTTTGAATTTATCGCTAATGTCGCCTTGCACCCAATCTGGAGCTTGTATAGGTCCCCATATTTCTATTTTGTCGCTTTGATAATGGGCGACGCAATTTAGCGGTTCCATAGCGCCATGCGATTGATAAGGCGTCTGGTAGATCACGTCTATCTTTTTTGAGGCTTGTGCCAGTACGGGATCTGGTTCGCCTTGCTTTTTAAAAGAAAGCCCTTCTTTCGTTTTAAGTAGTTCCTCGTGGGCTTTATAGATATCGCTGGTGTTCACATGCTCAAATCCACTGTCATCCCATTCAACGCGCAGGGCTTTCCTGCCCTGCATAGCTGCCCATGTGGAATCGGCTATAACGACCACCCCATCCCGGGTAGTATTAAAAACAATCATTTGTACCTTAAATACCTGCTTAACACCAGGAACTTTTAAAGCTGCCGAACCATCAAAGCTTTTTACTTTGCCCCGTAGTCTTGGATTGCGCTCCACTGCCGCATAAAGCATTCCCGGTAGTTTTTTATCCAAACCGAAGATGGCTTCTCCATTAGTTTTCATTGGAGTATCAAGTCTTTGGAGCGGTTTGCGGATCAGTTTATATTCAGATACCTTTTTGAGCTTAACCTCTTTGGGGGCCGGTAGTTTGGATGCCGCGGTCACCAGATCCCCGTAATTCAATTTCTTGCCGGTGGGCCTGTGAATGACATGGCCAGACTCTGCATAACATTCGCTTACAGAAACGTTCCATTTGGCAGCACCAGCAATAATGAGCATTTCACGCGCAGTTGCACTTAATCTCAACAGGTTTTTATAAGCCCCTCTAATGGTCGAGCTTCCCCCGGTGATCTGACTTCCGTATTTCGTTGGACTACCTTGGGCAAATATCACATGGATATCCTTCAGATCAACTTCTAATTCTTCGGCGATAATCTGGGGTACAGATTGGTAAGAACCCTGGCCCATTTCTGCACGGTGATCGGTTAAGGTAACCTTTCCATTGGTATCGATGCGTATCCAGGCGTTAAATTCGAACGCCGCCTGATCGTCCGATACACCAGCAACTAAAATTTCCTTTTTCGCGTTTACCGGAAAATAAAAGCCCAGACATAGTGCCGTTCCAACAAGACTGGATGCTCTTATAAAATTTCTTCTTGATATTGTGTTAGTTTCCATAATGGTTACTATAATCGTTTAAATCTTTATTTTGCTTTGGCAGAGGGCGCATAAGCGCCTTTAGCTATCCATAAACGTACCTGTGTGGCGAAAGCCAGTCTGCTCATCGGCGGAAGGGTACGACCCTCTCCCGGATGCCAAGCCCAACCGACCAGTTCATCATTAGCCATATGATCTATGAGTTGTGCTTTTGTCCGTCCGCCGTTCTGCTTTGGGTCAAGCAGCTGTAGCGCGAGTTGTCGCGGCGTACGCCCCTGAAATACCATACGCATGTGAGCAGGCGGCAAGCCCCATTTAGGATTCCCTGGTGGCATATGTGGTCCGGCGGTATTTTCTGCCTGGTGGCAATTGTTGCAACGCATGGAGTAGACGCCTTTTCCATCTACACCCCGCTGTACATTCATGGTATGAATATGATTATCATCACCCTGTAACGGCGCATTGCCGGAGGGGTGGCAGTTCATGCAACGCGCGCTCATCAATACTTTATATACCGACATATATGCTTTCACAGAGCCGATACTATCCTTTGGCAGCGTAGCAAAGCTGCTTTCTTTTGTTGCCGGCAGCTCTCTGAATGACAATGTTATCATCCCTGCTATTAACACGATGCCGGTTATGATGATCAGTTTCTTCATGATTTTGCTCCTTCCGCCTGCATAGCAGCCGCTTTGTGTATCGCAGCACGGATACGCTGATAGGTTCCGCAGCGGCATATGTTGCCTGACATCGCATCATCAATATCCTGATCGGTGGGGTTTGGATTTTCCCGCAACAGTACCACTGCGGACATGATTTGTCCAGACTGACAATAACCGCATTGAGGAACATTCATTTCATTCCATGCCAATTGCAGGGGGTGATTATTACCAGAGGAGAGTCCCTCGATGGTTACAATATTTTGCCCGGCCGCCCGGCCTGTTTTTGTTACACAGGATCGCACCGCTTCACCGTTCAGATGAACGGTACAAGCTCCGCATTGAGCTGCTCCGCAACCAAATTTAGTACCTGTTAAACCAAGGATATCCCGAATGGCCCATAGAAGCGGCATATTTGGATCAACATCAATATCATGACGTTGACTGTTGACGGTAATGGTGATCATAGACGAAATGGTTAGTAAAGTAAATTTAAGCTAAAAATTAATATAAAATACCTACGCACATTAAATATTCTGAAGGATAATTACCAATCAGTCTTCGCTTTTGTCCGTTGTGACAGTTTGTTTTTTAATTACTCTTTGCCTGCTTTGAGAAGAATATGCGGTGATTAGGTATTTTTTGTCGTTCTATATAATCAATAGTCAAGGATAACCGCTAAAATACAATTTCGTCCGGATCATCGAACGCGGGCAAATCCGGCTTTAGGATGTTAAATCTATTGTTTTGGACGGTCATTATAAGTAACACTTCCTCGGCTTGAGGGACAGGCATTTGGTGAGAGCCAGGTGGGTATCCGGAAACAGGTAGATGTTTGTTTTATTGCCTTTTTATTTTTCGTTATTATGGATTGAAATGCTATTTACATTAACATAATTGTATTGATTGTAAATAGAAATAGAGTGGGAGCAAGCCATAAGTAGGGAGTCAAGGAACGCTTATCCGTTAAAAGTGATAATGTGAATGTGTTTTTCATTTTAACATATTTAATATGGAAAATTTATTTCCAAAAAAGTAATAAAGTAATCATTGAATGTTAAACTTTTGTTAATTTCAGTTCTAAAACCTACCACATATGAAAAAAAAACTACCATTTTTGGGTATTTTGCTGTTTTTCTCTGCATCTAACCTGTTTGCACAACGCACGATTAAAGGGAATGTAATTGACTTCAGAGATAAACTCCCGGTACCGGGGGTATCTGTTTCATTGAAAGGCACAACTACGGGTTCTATTACTAACAACAATGGCGATTTTAGTATTATAATTAATACGGATAACCCCATCTTAGTATTTAAATTTATTGGGTATCTGACACAGGAAGTGCCTCTGGTGCAGGAATCCGTCATCAACATTCAGCTAAAGCAGGATAATAAACAACTTAATGAAGTTGTTGTTACTGCCTTGGGTATCAAAAGAGATCAGAAATCCCTGGGGTACTCGGCTCAACAGATAAAAGGATCGGATCTTACGGTTACCAAAGATCAAAACGTTATCAATGATTTGGCCGGTAAAATTGCCGGTGCCCAGGTAACTGGTTCGTCCGGTGCGAATTTAGGCGGAACTGCCAAAATAAAACTGAGGGGTATTAACTCACTCAATGGTAGCGGTTCTCCATTAATGGTAGTAGACGGCACACCCGTAGCACAGGATAACTTTGCCGATACAGAAAATGGTGTTGACCGGGGAAATATTTCACAGGATATCAATCCTGATGATATTGAAAGTGTAAGTGTCTTGAAAGGCCCTGCTGCATCAGCCCTGTATGGATTGCGCGGGCAATATGGCGCGATACTTATCACCACTAAGAAAGGGATAAAAGGAGCTAAAAATGTATCAGTTTCGATCAACAGTGCTTTTTCCTTTGAGCATATCGGTAACTTCTTACCCCTCCAAAATACTTATGGTGTAGGTAATAACCAAATTTTCTCCACATTGGCTAACGGTCAAAAGTATATTAACGGCAATGACGAAAGCTGGGGCCCTAAAATGGACGGAACTCCCGTTAGAATGTATTACAGTTTTTATCCAGAAGACCCGCAATACGGTCAGTTAACACCATTTGTGCCACATCCTGATAATATCAAAGACTACTATCAAATTGGGCAAAATATCAATAATGGCATAACCGTTACCGGAGGAAGTGAAAATGCTGCTTATAGATTCAGCTATAACAATAACTACATCAAGGGCACTATACCCAATACTTCACTAAAGCGGAATAATTTGGGGTTAAGCACTTCTTTAAACTTAAACTCAAAATTAACCCTGGGCGCAAATGTCAGTTATGCAAATAACAGTGGCCAAAGACCTTCACAAGGTTACCAGGGATCATTTACCGGAGCCCAGCAATGGTTTCAGCGCAATTTAGATATCAACCGTTTGCGCAATTATAAATATCCCGATGGAACTATTTTAAACTGGAACGTTAACCCAAATTCGGCCGGAGTAATAATAACCAATAAACCAAGTGATTGGGATAACCCGTTTTTTGATGCATATGAAGTGCTTAATAATGATAGCAGGGATCGTGTTTTTGGGGATGTTAACTTAAGTTACCAGATATTACCCGGATTAAAATTAAGCGGTTTTGCCCGCTCAGATTTTTATACCCAAAACATCACCAATAAAACGGCTTTGGGGGGCATATCGGATGAGGGGTATGCGGTCGGTAAATATCAGAACACGGAAAATAATTATGAGTTTTTAGGGCAATACGATAAAAAATGGCATGATTTCTCGGCCAACTTCCTGTTGGGAGCCAACCTGCTTACGCAAAATTATTCCCAATTATATTCAGCTACGGTGGGTGGTTTATCCAGCCCAGGTGATTATACCATAGCGGCTTCCGTTAACAGGCCTTTAAGCACCTCTTATATCAGGAAAAAAGAGGTAAGAAGTGTGTACGCCACAGGATCATTTGGCTATAAAGACATTTATTTTTTAGAAGCTTCGATACGTAATGATATATCATCAGCATTGCCAGCCAACAACAACTCCTACTGGTATCCATCCGTATCAGGTAGTTTTGTTTTTAGTGAATTGTTGAAATGGGAGCCGCTATCATTCGGTAAAATAAGAGCTGGATATGCCATAGCAGGTGCTGACCTTGATCCCTATCAAACAAGTTTCACTTACGCCCTAGGTACTGTTTATCCAACCGCAACATCAAGCATCAATCCCTTAACAGTTCCTGATTTACTTAAGAATCCTAACATTAAACCTTCATTTGCTAATTCATTTGAATTGGGTACCGATCTTAAGTTCTTTAAGAATCGTTTCGGATTGGCGTTTACATATTATAATCAACAAAACAAAAATCAGATCATCAACTTATCAGTTTCTGGGGCAAGCGGCTATAATCAAACGGTGATTAATGCCGGCCTGATAGAAAACAAAGGCATAGAGCTTTCCTTAACCGGGCGCCCGGTACAGTCGAAGCTATTTAGTTGGGATGTTACATTTAACGCAGCCCATAACGAAAGTAGGATTAAGTCGCTATATCCGGGCATCAATACCTACCAGTTGGCTGTACAAACTTATTCAAGTGTGTCTGTTTACCTAAACTCCACTGTTAATCAGGGGTTCGGTAACATCGTAGGTCAGGGTTACCAGCGCGATCCGGCAACCGGAAAAATATTGCTGGGCACAGACAATATGCCGCTTTACGAAGCCAATCATAATTTTGGTAGTGTATTACCCAAATTTACCGGTGGTCTTCAGAACAATTTCAGGATATGGAAATTTAACCTGGCCGCTATGATTGATTTTCAAGACGGCGGGCAATTTTTCAGCTGGTCGCAAATGCTTGCTGTAAAATCTGGTCAAGCGGCAGAAACTGCCTCACAAAATGACAAAGGCTTTAATGTTCGTGACCCCTTAGCGAGTGGAGGTGGCGTTAAAATAACAGGCATCTCGAAGGCAACTGGCCAGGAAGTAACCGCATATGTAGATGCCAGGAGTTATTACCGCAATGTTTTGGGCACACAGGTGACGGAAAATTGGATATACAGTGCATCTTATATTAAATTAAGAGAAGTAAGCCTGGGCTATACATTGGATAAAAGCATACTAACAGGATCTCCGTTTAAAGCGGCAAAAATAGCCTTTATCGCCCGTAATCCATGGATGATTTGGCAAAAAGCCCCAAAAGGAGTTGACCCATCTGAACTTTCTTCCGGCAGTAATTCCATCAGCTGGATTGAAAAAGGGGAACTGCCCACAGTACGTTCATATGGCCTTAACCTGAGTCTGACATTCTAAGAAATCACAATATGAAAAAGATATTTATACATAATTGCTTATTGCTATCTGTTATTTTGTTATCGAGTAACTGCAAAAAATTCAGTCAATCAATTACAACCGATCCTAACAATCCCACAAAGGCATCAGGCACACAGCTCATCGCTAATGCCGAACTGACGCTGCCAACCCTTAGCTCATCACCTTATGGAGTGCATTACCCACAATACCTGTCCAATACATCATTTACGGATAACAGCAGGTATACTACGGTTAATTTTAATTTTTACAGCTTTTATACAGGCCCATTAAACGATCTGGAGAATGTACTCCAAACACAGCTTGATGCTAACCAAGGCCCTATAGCCAACCAAATAGCAGTAGCTAAAATTTTAAAGGCATACTTCTTTTGGCATATGACAGACCGCTGGGGGCCCCTACCATATACCGAAGCGTTAAAAGGAAACGCCCACTTTACGCCGAAATATGACAGTCAGCAGACCATTTATACTGCGGGGTTTAAATTGTTGGATGAAGCCAATGCAGGAATAGTTGCTACAAATGGAACTATAAAAAATGACATTGTTTATAATGGCGATATAACCAAGTGGAAAAAGCTGGGTAATACTATACATATGTTAATGGCGCTCAGACTATCAAAAGTTGATCCGGCAACCGGAAATCATGAATTCAACAAGGCCCTGACTAACGGTATTATGACGGCCAACAGTGATAACCTGGCTTATCCATCCGCTGCTGATCCGAATAATGAAAATTATTGGTATACCTCATTTACACGTTTGGGCAGAAATTGGTTTGCTTTGAGCAAGCCCCTGGTTGATTATATGCTTCCCTTAAATGATCCCCGCCTGCCAGTGTTTGGTGATAAAAATAGCACGGGGAATTATGTTGGTCTGGAATATGGCAAAGCTGTTCCTAATTCTAACGATATTAATAACGTGTCATTATTGGGTTCACCTCTTCGCCAGCAAACCTCGCCAGTTTATCTGGTTACTTATGCGCAGGCTTTATTTGCCATGGCTGAAGCTGCCAAACTGGGATGGATAGGCGGGGGTGATGTAACCGCAAAAAACAATTACGAATTAGCTGTGCAAACCTCTATTGTACAATGGACGGGCAGTACCGCCGGCGCGGCTGCGTATCTGGCGCAAAGCCAAATTCAATATAACCCGGCCACAGCAATAATGCAGATTGCTTACCAGCGGTGGGTACACCTGTTCCTGCATGGTTATGAGGGTTGGGCCGAATGGAGAAGAACTGGGTATCCTGTTCTGGTTGCAGCCCCAGGGGCAAATGGCGACCATATACCACGTCGGGAAGGCTATCCAACACAAGAACAAACAAATAATACCAGTAACTACCAGGCAGCCGTAGCCTCATTTCCATATGGTGGCGCTGATGATTTAAATACCAGATTATGGTGGGATAAACCATAGAAAATATGATCACGCTATCATGAATTAATATGGCCTAAAAGTTAAGCGAAAAAGCGGGTAATTGTCAGCGATTGCTGGGTTTATGTATTTTGAGAAAACCATGGGAGGAATTTGTATTAATGTGCCCTATTCGGTGCCCATCCTTTTTTTTTGATATAAAAAATTGAATATCATAGATATAAGTGGAGTTGGATCATCTGGCCATGAGCTCATTATTCATAACCTATTTATTCTTCCCCTAATTCTTTTTTCCGTTTCGCTCGCATCGCTTCCTGTATGCCGGTTATGGTGTTTTTCCGGTTTGTTTCAACTGCTCTACAAAAGATGCATTGCCCTCCGAATTCATATACTTGCCGCCAAAAGCGAACATATCTAAATTATTAGGCATCGTTTTGATGCCTTTTTTAGTTAAATAATACAGGGATTTTGATGCATTTTGAGACGAAGCTTTTTTATAAGAAATCCCTCCTGAACCAATAGTGCAAGCTTTGCCGTACATTACCTGTTCACAAATTCACGAAATGTATATTCTTCAATATACCTTAATTCCGTATCACCTTTTTCCTGGAATCCCACAGTCACGAGCTCTGCTAATATTGCCTGTGCTTCCGGTTTTTGGTAATGCACAAATAATAACTGGCTTAATGATCAGTCTCCGGTAACTGCTTGATCTCTATATTCCTGAAATCGACAGGCTGGCCCTCGCTTTGCAGGGCAATAAAGCCACTACTTAATGATTTTCCATCCTGTTTGTACTTCAGGTCATAGCCATGCGCCACGCCGCCGCCAATGGTGGGCTTGGAATATTGGAGCACGGTATCTCCGTTGATGATATGGGTAATTAATTTATTGCCGAGGACGATCAGCTCGCCCTTTACCCACTGCTCGCCATCATAGGTTTTTGAAGTAGAATTGATACAATGGTCAGGCGAGACCCTGCCTTTATAAACAACGTCGGTTCCGGGTGAGCACATATTCCCCGTAGGCCTTGGCTTTCCATCACCAAAGCCACCTAATAACTGCATCTCTATAGAGATAGGCCAGTCCTGATCCTTTAACATGGTCCTGGGATCCTGTGAATGAAACATGACGCCACTATTAAGCAGGGTGTAGTCCGGTGCGCCTTTTTGCTGTTTACCAACAAAGCGATACTCAAACCGCAGCTTATAGTAAGAAAACGGTGTTTTGTAATAAAGGTGGCCAAACTGATCGTTGAAATCGCCATACTGGTCATAGCTGATCCTGATCATGCCATCTTCCACCCGAAACGTATTCCCGAAATTTTCACCAACCGGGTGGTGGTTGATCTTGACAAACCAGTCGTTAATGTCTTTGCCGTTAAACAGCTTCCTCCAGCCTTTGTCTGTGTGGTTAGTATCGGCCAGTTTTTTTGTACCGGTACAACCCAAAAGAAGAAAGCAGGAAAGCATAAAAAAATAAGATGTTTTTTTCATAAGTGGTAAAGTATTGTGTTATGCATATATTTCAATAATCAAAAATAGTATGTTTATATTCAGATGTTTAGTTATTTGTTTTTAATCGGGAAATGGTATTTACCAGACCCTAAGTCATATATCAATTGGTTGTTTTCTGATTTTGAAAATTTGACACCAATATATTGGGATAAATCTTTAATCATATCAGTTATAGTGCCATGATAAAAATGGTCTACACCTGGGATCTGGCATGGATTTCGGAGTAAGTTCACAGACTAAGATTTTACGAAAAAAGTTTAAGCGGACTGAATTTAAATATTTTTATATCAATCATTTATAACTTTGTGTATAAATTAAATAAATTACCCGATGAGGTAAATGCATTAAGGATAATTTAAATTAGTTTCCATCGTTTGTTACATCAGAAAATACCCCTCTAAAATAACAATGAATGTACCACCAGCCTATCGCTTATTTGAAGAAAACAGCTTTAATAATATCCATCACATTTATCTTAGCTGCTTGTCATCAATCCGACATAAACGGAAAAAACTATCCGACCCGTACGGATAGTATATTGGACCGGGCAAATTTGTTGCTGAGCGCGGGCAAAATCCACCCTTCATTACACTTTGTAGACTCAGCTTACCGGGCTTTTCCTGAAGCAGGTCCGGCCGACCTATGGAACAAGTACAATTATTTGTATAAATTTTACTTAAACGACCAACCGGATACTACAAAATGTAAGGCTTATATTGATAGTATGATATTGGTTCTAAGAGGGCGGGAAAGTCTGTATAAAACAGAATATGCCCATACGCTATTTGCCAAAGGCGATCTCCTGATGTCAGAAAAAAAATATACAGAAGCTTTTGGTTATTATTATAATGGTCGTAGCTATGCCCAAAAAAATCTGGATAGTTGCAGTCTGTCTGCGTTTACCTACCAACTGGCTATGGTCAGATATAACCAGTTGCAGTTTCGGGAGGCAATTCCCTATTTCAAGCAAACTTTAAAAGAAACAAACTATTGCGAAACAGGGACAAATTTCACCAATCGTTTTATGCTGCCGCAGAATATTATGCGCATGACCGGACTGTCTTATGCGCAGCTCGATCAAAGAGATAGTTCTATTTATTACTACAAGCGGACATTGGCATTTATAAACCGAATGGAGTCACTTTTTCCGCAAAAAAAAACCGATATTCTGATAGCCCGTGGTATGATCTATGGCAACCTGGGCGGCGCTTATATGTGGAGGAATATTGATGACAAAGCAGAATATTATTTAACGGAAAGTATCCGAATCAATGATCAGCTGGGGTTTAATAACACTGATGCTATAGGGGGCAGATTTACCCTGGCATATCTTTATATCCGTGCCTCCAAATTGGATTCGGCAGCCAGATTGATCCGCGAGATACAGAATGGATTGAAAATTATTAGAAAACCGGATATGGATGAGTATTGGGTAAACCTTTACAGCATAAAGCGAACTTATTATGATAAAGTTCCCAATGTAGATTCCGCTTATTACTACCAGACAAAATTTTTCACTTATGTTGATTCGCTTAGGAAAGCCCAAAAAGATCTCCGGAAAGCGGATATGGAAGGAGCTTTTAAAAGTACAGAACAGCAGTATAAACTAGAACTGCTAAACCGGGACGATAAACTGAAAACAGTTTACCTGCTGGCAATTATTACCTTTGCAATTATGGCGATCATAATCCTTTTGGTGATCTGGGGCAATTTAAAACGTACCAATAAAGCCAACAAACAAATCAGCGAAAAAAATACCCATATGCAAAAGGCCCTCAGCGCTTTGGAGCAAAGCCAGGAGGACAATACCCGGATGATGCGGATCGTTGCCCATGATTTACGGAACCCGATTGGAGCCATCACCTCTGTCGCCTCCCTGATGTTGGAAGAATCGGAGCATTCTGAAGATGACAGAATGATGCTGGAACTGATCAAAACGTCCGGGCAAAACTCGCTGGAGCTTGTTAGCGATCTTCTCCAGGTACATACCCGCACGGAGGAATTAAAAAAGGAGCCGGTAGATTTATATCAGATGCTATGTTATTGCATTGACCTCCTGAATTTTAAAGCTGAAACTAAGGGTCAGCAATTAATTTTAAAGGCGCTACCTGTAATTATACCACTTAACCGCGAAAAAATGTGGCGGGTAGTCAGCAACTTAATCACCAATGCTATCAAATTCAGCCCAAGTGGTTCCCATATTACAGTGCAATTATGGGAAAAACCACAGAGTGTGGTTATCACCGTACAAGATCATGGCATTGGTATCCCGATGGAAATGAGCAGTAAAATATTTGATATGTTCACAGAAGCTAAAAGACTTGGAACAGCAGGCGAACAACCTTTTGGCCTGGGACTGGCCATTTCCAAACAAATCGTTGAGGCTCATGGCGGGAAGATCTGGTTTGATAGTATGTTGGGTAATGGAACTACATTTTATGTAGAATTGCCACAGCCATAGTATGACCATAGTAGGTTCATCCATTTGCGCCTCAACGCTCACAAAGTTTTTGTTAAAAAGGTTGCCGATCTTTTCTTGCGGAAAAACTTCAGCTATCATTTTTTTTTAAAAGATGCACCAAGTAGCTGAACAATCCACAAAAACATACTTGTTTTCTTTTTTTTAGCTTTTTCTTTTATCTGTTGGAAACTGAGCCCGTGTTCAAATGTACCCTTTTCTTTTTGTATCCATCCAAAAAGGGATCAATAGTAATAATAATATTAACTGAATCACTTCTTTCTTCGTACCCGGGATTTGTTTCTTTTCGACCTTGAATGACCAGCGAGCCATCTTTACAAGATGCATTTTCTCTATGGTACCATTGGGCCTCCTTGTTTCTAATAAAACCTAATCTGAAGGTCCGCTTTTTGGTGCAGGAGCACCATTTCCGTTAAATTCATCTGGCCAGACCAATTGATAGTTCTCTGATTTGAAAGCTCGTTGAATAGCTATTGTCTGCTTATGCCTGATTAACCTAAAACCACTATATATGAATGCTGCGCTGAGGATAAGCAGGGTCAAAGGCATTGATGCCTTTCGATGATAATAGCTTAATGATTTCTGTGGGTCTATATTTATACATTGAAAATAATCCGAACTATGATCCATTCCTGATCGCATCACTTTGTTGATTTAAATACAATGCAAAAAAGAGAAGCTAATTTTTACCGGTACAAATCAGCAAAAAAGTGGGTCAACTCACCTGTAATATATTTTTTTTCTTCTGGCATTTATATTGGTTTATATCTTATTTATGACATTTTTCGGATTAAGCTAAAACACTATTACTGGCAGTTTTCAGGTCAGGCCGGATGAAAGGTGATCCATATCATTTTTAAACAACACCTTCATCATGGAACAGGCTATGGCCGCAACGGATATTTGTACTATTAAAATATCAATTATGGCAACCTTAACAGCATCTGCCCAATGGAATACCAAAGCGGCAGTAAAATCTAAATCAAATAACCTTATCAGCAAATGGACCGCTTTTATGGAAAGTCAGTCCGGAAATAAAACGCTATGGTTTCTGGTGTCCCTGGTGGTTCAGGGTGTCTTTTTTCTCCCGGTTCCGGCGGTGCTCATTTACTATTTTGACGCTCCTGTACTGGTACTGGCCGTTACACTGACGCTCTTCTTCGCGAATATTATAGCAGGCATGGGGGGCGCCGGAATCAGGACATTGCTTCGGCTTTTTGCAGCCAGTATCATCATTCATACCCTGATGGTGTTGGTCTGTATTGTATAAATGATGAAACAGTGTTTTTTTAAATAATTGCGATATGATACCTCAGAAAATGAAAGCAGCGGTGATTCATCAGTTTGGCGCACCCTTGCAAATAGAAGAAGTGGCTGTAAAAACACCGCATGCGAATCAGATTCTTGTAAAAGTGATCGCCTGCGGAGTTTGTCATACTGATCTGCACGCCTGTAACGGCGATTGGCCTGTAAAACCCAAACTTCCGCTTATACCGGGTCACGAAGCCATTGGTTATGTTGTTGCGATGGGTGCGGATGTACAAGACATTAAAGAAGGCGATATTGTTGGTGTGCCTTGGCTTCACAGCGCCTGTGGGTGCTGTGAATTCTGTATCACTGGTTGGGAAACACTATGCGGGACTCAGCAGAATGGCGGTTACAGTATTGACGGAGGTTTCGCGGAATATGTCTTGGCTGATCCCCGATACGTAGCACGCTTTTCAAAAGGCATTAATTTTACGGAAATGGCGCCGATCATTTGTGCCGGTGTTACGGTTTACAAGGGCCTGAAGGAAACAGAGGTTAAGCCTGGAGAATGGGTCGCCATTTCCGGCGTTGGCGGTCTTGGCCATTTGGCTGTTCAGTATGCGAAAGCCATGGGGATGCATGTTGCTGCCATAGATATCGCTGATGATAAACTGAATCTGGCTAGAAAACTGGGCGCCGATCTCGTAGTAAATGCGAGGGAAGAGGATCCCGGAGCCTTTCTTCAAAAAGAAACAGGAGGAATGCACGGTGTGTTAGTTACCGCGGTTTCCCCGATAGCCTTTCAGCAGGGTATTTCCGCGCTGCGCCGAAAAGGCACCATCGCCCTGAATGGACTGCCTAAGGGGAGTTTCGATCTTTCGATATTTGATACGGTATTGAACCGATATACAGTCCGCGGGTCCATCGTCGGAAACCGTAAGGATATGCAGGAGGCTATTGCATTTGCTGTAGAAGGCAAGGTGAAAGCAACAGTGCATGCCGCAAAGCTGGAAGATATCAATATGGTATTTGGTGATATGAAAAAAGGCCTGATCGACGGACGTGTGGTTCTGGAAATTGCGAAACCTTGAACTGCTCCACATTTTATATATGCGAAAAGAACTTTTACTGGTCAATTTAGGTACGCCGGACAGCCCGGCCGTTGGCGATATACGGAAATATCCGGCCGAGTTTTTAATGGATAAAAGGGTGATCGATGTTCACCCTTTTTTACGCTTTCAACTGGCGCGCGGGGGGCATTGTGTCTTTTCGCGTAACAAAATCTGCTGGGCTCTACCGGCAGGTCTGGAATGACCGGACCGGTTCTCCCTTATTGCACTTTAGTAAACTCCAACAGCAGCTGCTCAAACCGGAGCTGGGCAATGATTACATCGTTGAACTCGGTATGAGGTATCAATATCCGTCTATTGAATTGGCGTTAAATAAACTGAAATGTGCCGGTGTCAACAGTATTACAGTTATTCCGCTTTTTCCGCAATATGTTTCAACTACTACGGGCTCAGTAGTTGCCGAAGTGATGAGGGTGATAAGCCGGTGGCCGGATATTTTGCCGCTTAGTGTTAAGGGAGCGTTCTATGATCATCCGATATTCATCGATGTTTTCACAGAAAAGGTGCAGCATTACGACCGAGGTCCTTATGATCACCTGTTGTTCAGCTTTCATGGCTTGCCGGAAAGGCAGTTAAAAGCCTGTGATCCCTCGGGGACGTATTGCCTGATGCGCGCTGCGGGCGATAGTAATGGAGAAATCTGTCTGCCCGCTTGTTTAAATAGCCATACTAAATAACTGAGAGGATGGCTTGTCTGCCCACAGCCGGGTATCAAAGCACATGCAGATGTTGCGTAGAAACCGCTTACCAAGCTGGGTCACCTCTAATCCTGAAGGATCTATAATCACCAGGCCATCACTTGCCAGTGGGTGCAGCCGGATTAATACTTTTGAAAGCTCGTGGTTAGCTCCATGGAATTGTTTCCAGGAGGTATATCCTCTGCACATCATATTTAAAATTTGTTGGCGGATAACCAGGTCTGTTCCACTGAGGAGGTGCCCTTTAACAACAGGAAGATCATCCTTACGGATCATCTCCAGGTATGCTTCCACTGTCTTTGCATTTTGTGCGAAACCATACCATGAATCACTGATAGCCGAAACTCCCAAGCCGATGAGCAATCGGGTATGCTGTGGAGTATAACCCATGAAATTCCGGTGCAGGGTACCCTGTTTTTCAGCACGAAACAATTCATCCTCAGGCAACGCAAAGTGGTCCATGCCAATCTCCCGGTAGCCATGGTTAATGAGTAAATTCCTGCCGGTTTCCTGTAGTTTACCCTTCATTTCCGGATCAGGAAGATCGTCTTCCGTAAATTTACGCTGGCCGGGTTTTATCCAGGGCACGTGCGCATAGCTGTAAAAAGCGATCCGGTCCGGTTTTAGTTCAGCTACTGTGCTCATGGTTTTGACCAGTCCTTCTATTGTCTGCAATGGCAGGCCATAGATCAAATCATAATTAATGGACGTATAGCCGATTCTCCGGGCTTGCAGTGTAACCGTCTGCACCTGTTCAAAGGTCTGCCGCCGATTGATGATCAATTGTACCTGAGGATCGAAATCCTGAATGCCGAGACTAAGCCTGCGGAAACCCAGACCGAATAAAGTCTGGAGATGGTCCACTGTAGTGTTCGCCGGATGTGCTTCAAAACTAAAGTCCGCATTTTTGTGGATATGGACGTCCCTCAACAAGCCGTCGATCAGCTTATGCAGGTTGTGCACGCTAAAAAATGTGGGTGTACCGCCGCCTAGGTGTATTTCCCGGATAACGGGTGTTTCTTTGAGAATGTTGCGGTATAATTGCCATTCCTTTAATACCGCAGCGATATAAGGTTCTTCAACCCGGTGATTTTTGGTGATACGCGTATTGCAGCCGCAATAGGTGCATAAATTTTCGCAAAAAGGGAGATGAATATATAAACTGATACCGGATGCTTGATTACTTTCATCAAAAGAAAGCTTAACGGATTTTGTCCAGGATGCAGTGTTAAAAGAATTACTGTCCCAATAAGGCATCGTCGGATAACTGGTATAGCGCGGCGCCGCGACATTATATTTAGCGGTGAGTTTTTTTAATCTGTTTTCCATAATTCAGGAATGAACGGAATCTTCGGGTTTGGGTGTTTTGTTACATTCATGGGAACAGGCGCAAGCCTTCCCCACACATTTATTTTGCTGCCAGAGGTCCAGGCTTTTGATAGTTTGATCGGCGATCTCCTGCAAAGCTTCTTTGGTTAAATAGGCCTGGTGTGGAGTGATCAATACATTCGGGAAACTCATCAGCTTCTGTAGTAAAGGATCTTTAACCATGTCCTGCTGATGGTCCCCGAAAAACAGGCCATTTTCAAATTCATAAACATCCAGACCGAGGTAACCCAGCTTTCCGCTGTTCAGGGCCGAAAGGATATCCGTTGTATTTAACAGTTCCCCTCTGGCGGTATTGATCAGCATTACCCCATCTTTCATCTGGCTAAGTGTTTTCTCCCGAATCAGGTGTTTGCTTAAAGGAGTAAGTGGAACGTGAAGGGAAATAATATCAGAATTGTTTAATAAGGTTTCCAGGGCAACTGGTTTTACAAAACGGTTATGATGAACGGTGTTGACATCATAACCAATAACATGACAACCCATGCCATGATAGATCGCCGCCGCTGCCTGACCGGTTTGCCCCATACCGATGATACCGACGGTTTTTCCTGAGAAGTTGAAACCGATTAGTCCGTCATTGGAAAAGTTAAATTCATGACCCTGCAGATTGGCTTTAATCAAATGGCGGCTGAGTGCAAGGGCCAGCGCGATGGAGTGTTCGGCAATCGCTTTCGGTGAATACGCCGGGACACTGGCTATTTTGATACCATGTCTTGCGGCTGCCGCTTTGTCGATATGATCTGTGCCGGCGGACCGGGTAATGATATATTTGACCCCCAGCATCGCGAGTATATCAATAACGGTACGGGAAACATCATCATTAATAAATACGATCACCGCGTCTTTGCCTTCCGCGTAAGCGGCCGTATCCGGGCTTAGTGGGTTTGAAATGAGCGTAATGTCGTGTTTTTTCTGGTTGGCTTTTGCCAGATATTCCTTTTCAAATGGCTTGATACTATAGGCTACCGCTTTCATCTGTTATCGTTTATGAAAACAAAATTACCCTTAAGCCCACAGGCCCAGTATGAGCGGCGTCAGCAATAATAATGATTTGAGTCAGTTTTTCATTTTGGCCAGTTTCTCCGGATTAAGAACCTGGATAAGGCTACCTTTCTTCTCAATTAACCCTTCCTCTTTAAAATCGGACAATGTGCGGCTTACGGTTTCCGTCGCCATTCCTGCCATGGCGGCGAGGTCTTCACGCGTAATTTTAAACCCATCCTTCTCACTGCTTTGCTGCTTGTACAAGCGCGACAGCGCTTCGGCCATACGTTTTCGGACAGAATGATAGGCCAATTGCATCAGTTGATCTTCCTTATCCCGAATATCATTGGCCAGCAGTTTAATAAATTCACGTGCTACTTCCGGGTACAAATGCAGTAATTGCTCCAACTGGTCTTTGGGTATCAGACAAAGCGTGCTGTCTTCCAGAGCCGTTGCTGTGTCGGTATAAACTTCATTGGATAACATCGCATTGACACCCAGATACTCGTCTGCACCATAAATCCCGGTCATTAGTTCACGGCCGTCTTCGGCTAGTTTAATCGTTTTGATCTTTCCACCGGTGACCAAGTAAAGGCCATTACCTTTATCGCCATCATAGTATATCACCTGATTTTTTTTGAATAGCCTGACCTTACGTTCCTGGATGATCTTTTTAAGCTCTGCCAATCCATCGTTTTTTCCGATCAGGTTGTTTAAACGGTCCAGAGATTTACTGTAAAAATTCTTCTGTACCTCCTGTTTCTTCAGCCGGCTTTCGATCGCGTTCAATAAGTCCATGTCATCAAAGGGCTTGGTCAGGTAATCATCCGCGCCCATCTCCATACCTTTTCGAAAGTCTATCCGTTCAGCCTTGGCTGTTAAGAATATAAAGGGTATAGCGCTGATTTCTGGATTCTTATTCAGCATGTATAAAACACCATAGCCATCCAGCTCGGGCATCATGATATCGCATAAAATAATATCAGGAGGATTTTTAAGTGCGAGTTCCACGCCAGTTTTGCCATTGTTGGCATCAGTTACCTCGTAACCGGCCAGTTCCAGTATTTCAACCACGTTCTCGCGGATGTCATTATTGTCTTCAATAATCAATACTTTTTTGCTCATGATATTGGAAATTTAATGGTGAATATGGTGCCTTTGTTGATGTCGCTTTTAAATTCGATCTGGCCGTTCATCAGGTTGGCATAGCGCGCGACGATATTCAAGCCTAATCCGGTTCCCGGGATATTGCCAGTGTTATGTGCCCGAAAAAATGCTTCGAACATGTGTTTCTGATCGGTTTCCGGTATGCCAATTCCATTATCTTTGACTGCAATCAGGCAAAATTGTTCATTGACCTCTGTGTTAAATTCTATGAAAGTATTTTCTCCCGAGTATTTAATTGCGTTGCCGATGAGATTGATCACGCAGTTCCTGATTAAGTTTTGATCTAGGATAGCGAGGCTGCTGATTCCGGTATGCTGGTAAATAATGCTTTGATTTTGTTTGGCCACCATTTGCATTTCTTCAGTAATTTCTTCCGAAAGTTTAACCAGGTCGAAAGCCTCGAATGAAGGGGTTACTTTTCCGGCTTCCAGCTTTTCCAACGATAGAAAATCATTCAGGATAGCCGTAAGGTTGCCGATTGCAGTTTTTATTTTGGTTACGTGCTTGCCGATGTTTGGATTATCAAAGGGCTGTGCATATTTTTCTATTAAGGAGGATGACAACTGTATGGCACTTAGCGGTGTGCGGAACTCATGAGATGCCATGGATACAAACCTGCTTTTTAACTGCCCCAGTTCTTTTTCTTTTTCCAGGGAAAGACTTACTTCTTCTTTGGCCTCCTGCAAGGCCTCAACTGTTTTTTTTAGCGATAAGGTTCGTTCCTCAACCAATTCCTCCAGATGGGCGGCATACTCCTTTAATTGTTCTTCCGCTTCCATCTCGCGGCTAAGGTCATGGATAAAGCCGGCATAGATCTTTCTCCCCGAAAAAGGTACATCGCTCACGCCCAGCTTAAATGGGAACGTGGTACCGTCTTTACGCAAGCCCGTCACCACCCGTCCAATGCCGATGATATGCGGCTCGCTTGTGCGCTGATACCTATTGATATATTCATCATGCTGTTCCTTGTAAGGCGGAGGCATTAAGGTAGAGATATTTTGTCCGATTACCTCTTCCGGGCTGCAAAGGAATAACTTGCAGGCGGCGGGGTTGATCGTTTCTACGATACCTCTTCCGTCGATCGTAATGATACCATCAATGGCGTTTTCAATGATTGCTTTTAACAGGGCGGTGTTTTCCATATGCTGGTTTTATCAAATACTGATTGTGATCACAAATATTGGCAATCGAAACCGGATAAAATATAATTGTTTTCACGCAAAAAAGTGACGATGGTCATTTTTTTACTCCCGCCATTTTACATAAGCCATAATCAATACAAAGGTGACCGGGATCACCTTTGTATTGAACGGCCGTCATTTATCCGGCGATGGGTTGATCGTAGCTTAGTCCCAATTTAAAGCGTGTTTAATCAGAAATCATGACAACTCCGTCTGGCTCCTATATATTAACGATCAATTGTGGCTCTTCGAGCCTGAAATTCAGCTTGTGGAAATCCCAAACCTTCGCTATGAAATTGTATGGATCTGTTGCGCTTTCCGGACCGCAGGAACGGTGTTTCCGCATTCATGATAAGGACGGACAAATATTGCAAAGCCACCCGATAAAGCATGACAATATCCGATCAGCTGTTCTGGAACTCACGGTCTGGTTGCTCAATAATAAGAGGCTATATCCGCTTGTTGCGGTAGGCCACCGTATTGTACAGGGTGGTCCCGATCACCGCGCTCCGGAAATCATTACGGAAAAGTTACTGAAGACTTTACAGAAACTCATTTACCTGGCGCCGAATCATCTCCCAGATGAAATCCGCACTATCAAGATTTTTCAAACTGCGTTTCCAGCTATTAGACAGGTGGCCTGCTTCGATACTTTTTTTCACCAGGATATGCCGACTTGTGCTAAATATTACCCATTACCGGAAGTCTACAAAAAGCAAGGACTGATCAGATATGGTTTTCATGGACTTTCTTATGAGTATATTATCACAAAGCTTGCTGAAAAAGATCATGCCTGGCTGAAAAAGAAGATCATTATCGCCCATTTGGGTAATGGAGCCAGTATCACCGCTGTTAAAAACGGGATCAGTATAGACACGACCATGGGACTGAGCCCGGTTGGCGGCCTTATTATGGGCAGCCGTTCCGGGGACCTCGACCCCAGCGTTCCGTTATATTTATTGAAACAGGAGCACTTGACTCTTGACGAACTTGACGATTTACTGAGCAAAAAATCAGGCCTACTGGCTATCGCCGGAACGGGTGACATGCAAACTCTATTACGGCATCGAGAAGATGATACAAAAGCACAGGAAGCTATTACGCTGTTCTGCTACCAGGTAAAAAAGAACATCGGGGCCTTGGCCGCCGCGATGGGGGGCCTGGACTTGCTGGTATTTACCGGCGGAATAGGGGAGAACTGTCCGCTTATCCGGGAATATAGTTGCAATGACCTCGGTTTTTTAGGTATTTCCATTGACAGACAGTTAAATCAAGGTAATCACAGGCTGATTTCCGGGCCATCAAGCAAGGTAAAAGTGCAAGTGCTGGCGACGGACGAAGAGGCCATGATCGCCCAACATACCTATCCATTTATAAAGAATCAATAATCAAGCATCAATATCATGAGCACATTATCATTAAAAGAACTGACCAATATACATGCTTACTGGCAGGCTGCCAATTATCTAGCAGCTGGACAGATTTATTTACAAGAAAACCCGCTATTAAGGGAACCTTTAAAGCCAGGAGATATTAAACCGCGTTTGCTTGGCCATTGGGGAACCTCGCCCGGATTGAACCTCATTTATGTCCATTTGAACAGACTGATCAAAAACACCGGTGCCAATGTACTTTATGTTTGCGGGCCTGGCCATGGCGCCCCGGCTATTGTCGCCAATACTTATTTAGAGGGTACTTATTCGGAGGTTTATCCCGAGGTTGGGCAAAATGAACAGGGTATGCGGCAATTATTCCGGCAGTTTTCGACACCGGGAGGCGTGCCCAGCCATGTTGGTGCCCATGTACCGGGCTCGGTGCATGAAGGCGGTGAGTTGGGATATGCGTTGGGTCACGCCTTTGGAGCAGCCTTTGATAACCCGGACCTGCTGGTAGCCTGCGTGGTAGGCGATGGGGAGGCCGAAACCTGCCCACTGGAAGGTAGCTGGAAATCGATAGCGTTTCTGAACCCGGCGAGGGATGGAGCAGTTTTACCCATACTTCACCTGAATGGTTACAAAATATCCGGACCAACAGTGCTTGCCCGGATGAGCAATATGCAGTTGACCCAGTTGTTCTCTGGTTATGGCTATGATGTGCTCTTTGTGGAGGGCGATATCCCCGCAGCTGTTCATCAGCAAATGGCCGGAACGCTGGACGAGGCTTACAGGAGGATTAAACTGATTCAGGAAAAGGCCAGGACTGGTAACACAGCACCTGTTCAATGGCCTATAATCATTTTAAGAACGCCAAAAGGCTGGACAGGACCAAAAGAGTGGAAAGGTGTGCCGATTGAGGGGACCTTCAGGGCACACCAGGTACCCTTGACCGGGGTGAAGGAAGATCCGGAAAAACTGAAGCTGCTTGAATCCTGGATGCGCAGTTACCGGCCCGAGGACTTGTTCGATACAAAAGGAAAACTAATCCCTGAACTTGCAGTTCTGGCGCCGAAAGGTGATAAGCGTATGAGTGCATTGCCTGTTGCCAATGGAGGAGTGTTGCTCAAAGATCTCCTGTTGCCTGATTTTAGGTCATATCAACTGGAAATAACGGGTCCAGGTGAAACGCAAGCGGAAAGCACCCGTAATTTGGGTAAATATCTCCGGGATGTTTTTACGCTTAATAAAGACGCTAAGAACTTCAGGCTATTTTGCCCGGATGAAACTACCTCCAACCGCCTCGAAGCAGTTTTTGAAGTAACCAACAGGTGCACCCAGGAGCAGATTTTTCCGAAAGATGATAAACTGGCGACAGACGGCCGGGTGATGGAAGTATTGAGCGAACATTTGTGTGAAGGCTGGCTGGAAGGTTATCTGCTGACCGGAAGACATGGCCTATTTCCTTGCTATGAGGCTTTTGTCACCATCGTAGATTCCATGGTGAGCCAGTACGCTAAATGGATCAAGACATCGCGTGAACTGCCCTGGCGCAAACCCGTAGCCTCCCTGAACTATTTATTGACTTCCCATACCTGGCGACAGGACAACAATGGTTATAGTCATCAGGGGCCTGGTTTTATAGACACCGTAGTCAATAAGAAAAGTTCGGTGGTCCGGATCTATCTGCCGCCTGATGCCAATACGCTTTTATCAGTAATGGACCATTGCCTGCGCAGTAAAGATTACGTCAATGTAGTAGTAGCAGGTAAACAACCGGAATTACAGTGGCTATCTATCGACGACGCTGTGGAACATTGCGCCAGAGGGGCCTCGGTCTGGAAATGGGCAGGTAATGATCACGGGCAGATTCCGGAGGTTGTATTGGGATGTGCCGGTGATGTGCCGACACTGGAAACGGTTGCGGCAGCACAACTATTAATGGATCATTTTCCGGACCTGAGGGTCAGGGTGGTCAATGTGGTGGACTTGATGGCCTTGTCTCCAGTGGCTTATCATCCGCATGGAATGAGTGAGGAATTATTCAGCGAATTGTTTACAAATACGGCTCCGGTTATTTTCGCGTTCCACGGTTATGTACGCATCATTCATGACCTGGTGCACGGACGGCCGGATCCTGCCCGTTTTCATGTACGCGGCTTTATAGAAGAAGGTACCACAACTACACCTTTTGATATGGTGGTATTGAACCAGATGAGCCGTTATCACCTCGCCATGGAAGCTGTAAAAAGGGTGTCACGAATGCACCTGCAAACAGATGGTTTTATCAACTTCTGTGAATCCAAATTAAAGGAGCATCACAACTATATCTGCGCTTACCTGGATGATATGCCCGAAATTAAAAACTGGAAACTGGACCGGCACTGAAACAGGGGTAGCAAAATGATTACTTCTTATAAATAGCCTGACCTCAAACAATTCTTTACGTGACAAGGATCATTTAATTGCCGGGGCATTATAGCAAATTTTACGACATCAGAAATTCAACCAGATACGTTATGAAAACTATTATCGTCCTCAATGACAATTCGCCCGCTGACATTCATGCGGCTGCATTTGCCACCATGATAGCCAGAAAGATCCGGGCAAAAATGGTGATTTGCCATACCTCAAAAGTACGGGAACAGAAACGTGAAAAAGTAAGAATTGGAACAGATCTTTACATGGACCATCATGAGCGTCTTGAAAACAATGCATTGGATAAAACAGGAGAGCCAGGTCGTTTTGAAACCGATAATAGCCCGATAATCGAAGAAATAATGATTGCTGATTTCAACATCCCCGGCTTTGTGGAGATGGTTAATAAGGATCAAATATATATGATCATCAAGGGTTTGCCTCATGAGGTAAAACAGAAAAATATCAAAGAGAAACTCGATGCTTATTGCTTATTAAATAGGGTACGCTGCCCGTTGCTGCTGATCCCGGAGAGCTGGCCCCTAAAGGATCTGGAACGTCTGGTATATATCGCGGACCTGCGTTATTGTCGCTTAGTCGTTGTTAAATATCTGGCTGAACTGGCCAGATCTATCTGTGCGAGCTTAACGATATCCCATTTGTCTGCTAAAGGGTTACCGCCTATTATGGAACCTTATGCGCAAACCTTATTTGAAGAAACAGTATGTTCACCTATCGATTATGATCAAGTGTTTTTTAATAACATTATGGAACGTGACCTGACCAAAGCTGTAGATGTGATGATCAACGGCATGCATAATGACCTGATCGTTCTGGTCAATCACCGCTTTCATTTTGAGCAGATTATAGGTGACTATGTAGGGCATTCCCTACCTGCACATATCGCCGTACCGCTGATGATTTTTCCCTATTGATCAAACCATGGAAAGCATCACAGATACTGAAATAAAATTCTGGCAGTTGGATATGGAAACAGCCTGTCACCGGTTGTCCGCTGGCCTTAAGGGTTTGTCAGATCAGGAAGCTGGGATGAGATTGCGGCAATACGGCCCCAATACGATCAGGAATCATCCCAAAACATCAGTTCTCCTTTTGTTCCTGACGCAATTTAAAAACCCGGTTACGCTATTGCTGATCGCGGCGGCTTTACTCTCGGCAGGCTTGGGTGATGTGGCGGATACGGTAATCATACTGACCATTGTCCTGATCAGCGGTTTTTTAGGTTTCTGGCAGGAAAAAGGAGCAGCGGATGCGGTTAAGGGACTGTTAAAACTCGTACAACTGCATTGTGATGTACAGCGAGGGGGGCAGCTTAAAGTCATCCCTGTGGAAGAAGTTGTTCCTGGGGACCTGGTCACCTTAAGTGCCGGTGACTTTATACCGGGGGACTGTTTACTGGTGGATTCACAGGAGTTATTTGTGGATGAAGCGGCATTTACAGGCGAAAGTTTTCCGGTTGAAAAGAGTTACGGCGCCGTTACCGCCACCGCGCCTATGGCCGGGCGCAGTAATGCGCTGTTTATGGGATCCCATGTGATCAGCGGTAAGGCCAAAGCTTTGATTGTCCAAACTGGGGCCCGGACGGAATTTGGTAAAATATCGGCAGAATTAATGAACCAGATACCCGAAACCGATTTCGAAAGAGGCATCAGGAAATTTGGGTATATGCTCATGGAGATAACCTTACTGCTCGTTATCATCATATTTGCCGCGAACGTGCTGCTTCATAAACCTGTACTGGATTCTTTTTTATTTTCCCTGGCGCTGGCTGTTGGGTTGACGCCCCAGTTATTACCCGCCATTATCAGTGTGAATTTAGCCACGGGAGCCAGGAGAATGGCCAGTCAGCAGGTGATCGTCAAACGGCTGTCGTCTATCGAGAATTTTGGAAGCATGAACATTTTATGCACCGATAAGACCGGGACTATTACTGAAGGAAAGGTAACCCTTGGTGACAGCCTTGATTGTAATGGCAATCATAGTGACAAGGTGTTGCATTATGCCTGGCTTAATGCAGCGATGCAACAAGGTTTCCATAATCCCATTGATGAAGCAATTTGCGCGTTATGTACAAAAACGGAGAATGATTATCGGCTCATAGCTGAAATTCCATATGATTTCATCAGGAAAAGGTTGACTGTTCAGCTTAGGAATGAAAATACTCATATCGCGGTAACCAAAGGCTCACTGCAGGGCATTTTAGCCCTGTGTAGCCAGGCGGAGACAGGTGAGGGAAAGTACGTTGGTATCCGGGAAATGGAAAGGGTGCTTAATGAACAGTATACGAAGTTAAGCGAAGCGGGTTACAGGACATTGGGCCTGGCCTACAAGTCCATTGACAGAGGGCATATCATTACCAGGGAAGATGAGTGTGACATGATCTTTTTAGGCTTTATTACCTTGTTCGACCCGCCGAAAACAGGAATTTACGATACGATTAAAAATCTGAACGAACTTGGTGTCCGGCTGAAAATAATTACCGGTGACAATGCCCTGGTAGCTAAAAGCCTGGCCTTGCGAATCGGTATCGGGCAACCCCGGTTGCTTACCGGGTCCGCGATACAAAAAATGAGCAATGCTGCATTAGCTCACCAGGCGCCATTAACAGACATATTTGCTGAAGTGGAACCTAACCAGAAAGAACGGATCATCATGGTTTTAAAGAAAGCCGGGCACGTAGTTGGATTTATGGGGGATGGTATCAATGACGCTCCGGCTTTACATGCAGCCGACGTAGGCATTTCCGTGAATACTGCGGTGGATGTAGCTAAAGAGGCGGCTGATATTGTACTGCTCAGCCAGAACCTTAACGTACTGCTCGAAGGGATCCTGGAGGGTAGAAAAACCTTTGCCAATACCATGAAGTATATTTTTATGGCCACCAGCGCGAATTTTGGGAACATGTTCAGTATGGCAGGAGCTTCCTTGTTTTTGCCTTTTTTGCCGTTATTGCCAAAGCAGGTACTTCTGACCAACCTGTTAACAGATTTTCCCGAAATGGCGATCGCGACAGACCGGGTAGACGATATTAATATCCGGACGCCGCAACGCTGGGATATGAGATTTATCCGTCGCTTCATGGTCATCTTCGGATTGTTAAGCTCCATTTATGATTATCTCACTTTTGGCGTATTGTTGCTGCTTATTCATGCCAATGAGAAAATATTTCAAACGGGCTGGTTCACTGAATCCGTGATTTCGGCGATCCTGATTGTTCTGATTGTTCGTACACGCTTTCCTTTTTTTAGAAGCATACCAGGGAAATACCTTTTTATTGCAACAATAATGATCCTTTTGACGGTATTGACGTTGCCTTTAACCTCTTTTGCTGCCTGGTTTGGTTTTGTTCAGTTACCCTTTACTTTTTATAGCTGGATGTTATTAATCATCATTTGCTATATGCTTAGCGCTGAGCTCGCTAAATATTGGTTTTACAGGGGGGCGGCATCTTTTGAAAAAGCAGCGTTTTAACCTGTTTTAATTTTTGCGTTATGAATCAAACTGAAATTCGTTTCCTGGAAGGTCCGCATTCGCGCTTACAGGAATTGAAATTTACTTTACAGACCATGATTGATCTCATCCATGGTTTGCGGGCCTTGCATTTTATCGGTCCCTGCATTACTATATTTGGTTCCGCGAGGTTCAAAGAAGATCATCCTTACTACCAGATGACACGGCGTGCAGGTGCCGCATTTGCCAGCTTAGGTTTTACTATTTTAACCGGCGGCGGGCCAGGGCTAATGGAGGCTGCCAACCGTGGAGCAAAAGACGTCGGTGGGCGTTCCGTGGGCTGCAATATACAACTGCCGGTGGAACAGCTACCCAATGCATATCTTGACAAGTGGGTGTATATGAAGCATTTCTTCCTGCGTAAAGTATTGCTGGTGAAGTACTCATTTGCTTTCGTGGTGATGCCTGGTGGATACGGAACCCTGGATGAATTCTTTGAGGCGCTGACTCTGATACAAACCCATAAGATCCATAATTTTCCGGTTATTATTTTTGGTAAGGAATATCATCGGGAATTGCTTGAACACATTGCTGTAATGAAAAACGATAAGACTATCAGTGACCCTGATACGCTCCTTTATCTGGTGACCGATGATATGGACGAAGCTGTAAGCCTGATCAGGGAAAAAAGTATCAGGCAATACGGGTTGAAACCCAAACGCAGGCAAAAACCCCGCAGATGGCTGTTGGAGAATGATTGATATCAGGAGACGGAATCGCTTATAGAATCAGCCAGTATAAAGGACCCCACAGCATATGGGAACTTGTTTTAACCAGACATTTTTGACCGATATAGCATGTGTTTCTTAAATCCATCTTATTGCAAATGATCATGAAAGAAAGTGAACAACCATTGGAGTATGACGCGTCATCGCTGGCAGGGGTAAAAAAGAAGTTTGAAACTTTATTGGCCAGGGAAAGGGAAGTAAGCCGCTTAAAGGGCCAGATGGTTTCCATCGCGTCTCATGAATTCCGAACACCGTTAAGCAGTATCCAATTATCTGCCTCCATGATCGAGCATTATTTTGACCGGCTTGACCGCGCCAAGATATTTCACCACCTGAAAAAAATTATACAGGCCGTACAGGATATGACCGCTGTACTCGACGATATTCTATCATTGGAAAAAATAGATTCAGGCAAGATTCCATTAAATAGGAGACATTTCGACCTGGCTTCCCTTGGTAGAGAGATTTTGGATGAAATGCAGGGCCTGACGAAAAAGAACCAGCAACTGCAACATCGTCATGATGGGAAGGAGAGCAGTGTTTATCTCGATCAAAATCTTGTCAGACACTGTATTACGAACCTGATTTCAAACGCAATTAAATACTCACCGGAAGCCGGCGTTATTGAACTAATAACCGGCTTAACAGAACGGTTTATCGACATTCAAGTAAAGGACGATGGCATTGGCATCCCCGAAAATGAACAGGTCCGGCTATTTGAAACATTTTTTCGGGCCAGTAATGTAAAGGCTATACAAGGCACAGGTCTGGGCCTGAGCATTGTTAAACGTTATGTGGAACTAATGGAAGGGAGCGTCAGTTTTACCAGCACGGAAAATAAGGAAACAATATTTAAGCTAAGATTTCCAAGGGGAATGAATGATAGGGATCAGCCCATTAAATGATATTCATCACAATTGGTGCGCCCGGCTACTGCGATATTAGCATATGCAATTATCTTTCCAAGAAACACAAATACATATTTTATAATTGAAAGCAAGCACTCACTGTTAACTTAATTTTGAAAAAATACCCCATGGATCCTCACACCAAACAATTACAGTTATTAAAGTTAGTAGACGAAATTGAGGGGTACGCCATTTTAGTTCTAGATAAGAGGGGAAATATTGAGACGTGGAATAATGGTGCGGAAAAGATCAAAGGTTACAAGGCTGAAGAAGTTATCGGACGGCATATACGCATTTTTTACACAGACCTCGATTTAATGATCAGCTTGCCGGAAAGACTTCTGGAGGAAGCCGCACAGAAAGGGACGGCCTACAATGAAAGCTGGCGGGTAAGAAAAGATAAAACAATGTTTTGGGGTTCCGTAACCATTACAGCCTTACACGATGACGACGGTAACATAACTGGATTTGCCAAAGTAACCCGGGATCTTACCGAGAGAATGCTCACAGAAACAACCATACGGCAACATGCAGAGGATTTGGAAATTAAGAATAAAGAGATTGAGCAATTTGTTTACATCGCTTCTCATGATCTCCAGGAACCCTTGTTTACCGTGACCAGTTTTATTGAGTTCTTTCGGACGGAATACGGCCATTTGCTTGATGAAAATGCCAACACCTATTTGAATTTTATAGTCCAGGCAGCCGACCGGATGAAAAACCTGATCAAAAATTTGTTGGACTATTCACAGCTGGGTTCAAAAAAGAAATTGGCCAAAATTGACTGCAAGCAGCTTTTGGATACACTGACCGTAGATTTAGATAGTCAGATCAAAAAATCGGGTGCTAAAATACATTACGGGAACCTGCCGGTTATTAGGGGGTATCCGACCGAATTGAGTCAGTTATTTCAGAATTTGATCAGTAATGCCATTAAGTTCCGGGATAAAAAGGAGTCTCCCGAAATTGAGATATCTGCGCTAAAAGAGCATGATGGCTGGCATTTTAAAGTAAAAGATAACGGGATTGGTATAGACCCCAGGTTTCAGGAAAAGATCTTTTTGATCTTTCAACGCCTGCATGGCCGGCATGAATATGAAGGAAACGGAATAGGTCTGGCTCATTGCAAAAAAATAGTCGAGTTACATGGAGGAAAGATTTTCGTAGAATCCAACCAGAGCAAGGGGAGTTCCTTTGTTTTTACTATTCCGTTCAAACCAAATTTAATTACAGTATGAAAAAATACCAGGGGCTTGAAGGCATTCTTTTAATTGATGATGATCTTCCGACAAATTTTATACATAAAAAAGTTATTGAGAAGGCATCCATTGAGGCCGTGGTGAAGTCTGTTACAAATGTAGAGGAGGCGCTTGATTTTATCACTTATTCAGGTATTTATGAAGATACCTCGGATATTCCAAGGCCGGGACTGATCTTCCTGGATATCAATATGCCCGGATTAAACGGATGGGATTTTATGGACGCCTATCGCCAATTGGATAAACGTTTTAAAGCGACAGCGGTTATCATAATGCTAACAACTTCGCTTGATCCTGACAATAAGGAATTAGCATTGATCGATAAAGAGGTCGTAGTCTTTTTGAATAAACCGCTGAAACCCGAAATGGTTACCACCCTGGTCAATAGCTATTTTAAAGAAATTTCAGATTAGTGAAGATTGGGATACAGTTATTTAAAGCGCCGGTAATTACCGGCGCTTTTACTTTTTAAGGGACTTGGTTGATATTAATGCCGATGATCAAAAATTAGGGTGAGCGCTATCATTATTTAAGAAATAGTCTTCGTCGATCTTTATATCATAATTCAATGTTATGGAAACCAGAGTTAGCCAATATTTATTATCCATAGGAGTGGTAATACTAATCGCATTCAATCTGCAAAATTGCAATGCCCAAACAAGATTTGCACAAAAGACCGGGACTCTTGCGCCTGATACAGGATTGAGCCTGGAGATCAACAAGCAGGTTCAGGCTGGGCGCCTCGATGTCCAGCTATATTATCCAAAGTCTGTTCATCGCTTTTATCAGCAAAACGGATTTAAACCTGCCTGGATCAAACCGCAAAGCGAGACTGGGCCAGCTTGGCAAACCATGCTGATGCTGGATTGCGTATTACAGTTCGGGTTGTCACATGCCGATTATCACCCGCAGGAACTGCTATATAGTCGCCTGCATGACATATTGGATACTCCAGGGAAGGTAAAGCCAGATCTTCAGGCTCGTTTCGATATCATACTTACTGATGCGGTGATCACCTTAATGAACCATTTGCACTACGGCAAATTAAATCCGGAATTTTTAGCAGGCCGCATAGATAAGGGGGTGGGCAATGGCTTTGAAGCAGCTTCTTATTTATACAGAGCGTTGAAAGAAAAAGATGTTATGGCCGCCATTGCCCATGTTCAGCCTAAAGCAAAAGAATACACTGCTTTACAATACCAGATGCATTTGCTGGAAGGGCTTTACCAGGGTGATTGTTATGAAATACCGGAAGAGAAAGTAAGAAAGATCGCCATCAATATGGAACGTTTGCGCTGGGCCAATACTGAGGATAGTGTTTATGTTCAGATCAATATACCCTCTTACAGCTTAAAACTAAGTCTACCGGATTCTACCTATCAGTTCAAAGTGATCGTAGGTAAGCCGGAAAACCCCACACCCACATTGGTAAGTAAGATCGTTTACTTCACCACTGCCCCGGAATGGAAGATCCCCGCCAAAATATTCCGGCAGGAAGTGCTGCCTAAGGCACTGGCCGATAATGTATATCTTGAAAATAGTCATTTCGCGATCTATGATCACCAGGGAAACTATGTGGAACCGCTTAAAATCAATCTGGCAAATGTCAAACGCAACCCGGATCTGTATTATGCCAGGCAGTCCGCTGGATGTGACAACGCATTGGGCCTGCTCGTTTTTCGTTTCCCTAATGTTTATGATATATACCTCCATGATACCCCTGAGCAAAAACTTTTTAGACAAAAAGAAAGAGCGCTGAGCCATGGCTGCATCCGGGTTGAGCAGGCAGAGAAATTAGCGGCTCTTTTATTGAAAAATGATGGTTCAGCTACAAAGATCGCGGCATTGCATAACGGGGTAGTTAAATACCTCAAACAGGATATTTATCTGAAAAAACCTGTTGCCATCAAGATCACTTACCTGACCTGCGAGATAAAAGAAGGAGAATACATCACTTATAATGATATTTATAACCTTGATAAGAGTCTGGAGATGGCTTTGTATGGTGTAGATCAGCCCTTGAGTATGCGATAAAGAAATTAGTTATGGGATGTTAGATAAGGCTATACTTCAGGAGTGATCCGGTAAAAATGCTTATTATAACGCTGTGATATTTTTTCTACAAGACCAGCGTCTACTAACTTTTTCAGCCTGGTATTAAATGAACTGATGCTCATGTTGCTTCCTTGATCTTTCATTCCAAACCAAAGTGTTTCCGCATCTTTTGCCTCGTTAACACGCTTTATATATTCAAATATTTGGGTATTTAGACGATCATGATTTTCCTGCTGCTTGGTAATTCGCGATTTAGAAGATCTGTATTGAGGGTTGATCATCATAGATTAAACTGTATGTTCTACGATTATTTGATGAAATAATCAGGTCTCTCGCCAATTTAGTTGACAAATTTGAAGCAAATCTGAAGTTGTGTCCCGTCAATAGTTTTCGGTTTTTGACTCCACATCAATCGGAGAGAATTCCCGAACTGGTTTTGGCCGGTTACTTGTGTTTTATCATCTCAATGGCCGATCAATCTTGTTAAAATTCGTTAAACGAAGGCATTTTCATGCCAACTACAGAATCTTCTGATATTATTGTTCCTGAAGCGATGTGAAGGCTTCCGGCATATCAAACTACTTAGCTGGAATATCGCTGTTGTGTCTCATTTAAAAATATATAAAAATGAAACTATTAACTGTCTTTCTTTTCCTATTGACAAGCAATCCTCCTACATGGCTCGGCGATTTTAATAAAGCGCAAACTGAAGCGGCAGCGGCACATAAACTAATCCTGGTTAATTTCTCCGGATCTGATTGGTGTGGCCCATGCATAAGATTGAGGAAGGAAATCCTGGAATCGGAAAAATTCAATGATTTTGCTACAGATCACCTGGTGTTGGTTCGTGCCGATTTTCCCAGACAAAAGAAAAATCAACTGAGCAAAGAACAGGTAAAGCTGAACGAAGCTCTGGCCGACAAATATAACCCCGATGGTAAGTTCCCTTTTACCCTATTGGTTGATGAGCATGGTAAAGTATTAAAGGAGTGGGACGGATACCCTGATGAAACGCCTGATCAATTTATTAATCAAATCAAACCTTTTGCGAATGCCAGTCATTGAAACGATAGAAAAAGCACGAATCGTGCATAAGCGAATCCTGAAATTGATGGGAAACAGGTTCGAGATCAGCGTGGTTAGCGATGATGTGGATTGGGCAAATAGCCGTATCGATATGGCTGTTGTCGAGATCAACCGTATTGAAAAGCTACTGACAACTTTTAGCGACGATAGCCAAACCAACCAAATTAATGCAGCAGCCGGTATCAAACCAGTGAGAATAGATCTTGAAGTTTACCAGTTGATAGAGCGTTCGCTGAAAATATCTCAGCTTACTCAGGGTGCATTTGATATTACCTATGGTTCTATCGATAAAAGCCTTTGGAATTTTGATATTAACATGAAAACGTTGCCAGATGCTGAAACTGCACTTCAATCCGTTGGACTGATCAATTACAGGAATGTCATTCTTGATCCTGATAACACAACGGTTTTCCTAAAGGAGAAAGGTATGCGCATAGGCTTTGGGGGAATAGGGAAGGGCTATGCGGCTGATCGTGCCAAAGTTGTGCTGCAACAAAACGACGTAAACAGCGGGATCGTGAACGCAGCCGGTGACTTGATCACCTGGGGAACCCAACCCAATGGCAACCCCTGGACGATTGCTATTGCCGACCCCGATAAGCAGATGACGCCGTTTTCTACACTTAATATCAGCAATATGGCCATTGCTACCTCGGGTAATTATGAAAAGTATGCTATTATCAACGGTAAAAAATATTCGCATACCATCGATCCCAAAACTGGCTTACCGGTAAGCGGGATCAAAAGTGTAAGCATTATCTGTCCCAGTGCCGAGTTTGCTGATGCCATGGCCACACCGGTAACGGTGATGGGTATTCGCGTGGGGCTTGATCTGGTAAACCAACTACAACAACTCGCCTGCGTCATTATTGATGACGATAACCGGCTTTACACGTCCAGAAATATAAACGTTAAAAATTAACACATGAAAAAATTACCCCTGATTAAATTATTGCTGGCCGGCAGTATACCTGCTCTTGGATTAAGCTCATGTTCATCGGTAAAAGCATATCAAAAAAACAGGTTAAACGACGCGGAGATGGAGCTTTCTGCCCGTAAGTCACAGAAGTTTGAACAAAGTTTCCAGTTATATCGCGAAGGCGGTTCGGGGGCTAATGGCGGAAAAAGCGGTGGTGGCTGCGGATGTAACTAAAAACGCGGCTTTACATGAGAAAAATATACCTATGTGTTGCCGCCCTATATTTAGGGATAGTTGCTTCACATGCGCAAACCAAAACATTACCGGTTAAGGACAGCAGTAACTATGAAGCCCGCAGACTTAAAATTGAAGAGATCAACATCATCTCAGCGTACTATCATCAGGATGGTAATAACTCTGCGGTTACCGGCGGTATCGGTACTGAAAAGTTGACCGACTTTGCCAACACCTTTGATCTGCAATTATCAAAATATGGTGCCAGCGGTAAAAAGCACACTTTTACATTTGAACTGGGCGTAGATCATTATACTTCGGCATCTTCTGACAAGATTGACCCGAACAGTATCTCCTCCGCCTCCAGGCAGGATACCCGCGTATACCCATCTTTGAACTGGACGGTTTCAAACGACAAAACCGGTAATGCTTTCGGATTTACAGGCTCTTATTCGCATGAGTTCGATTATCAGTCTTTTGGTGGTGGAATAAATCTTACACGGGTGTCTAAAGATAAAAATACCCAGTTTGATTTTAAAGGAATGGTTTTCCTGGATACCTGGAAGGTGATATTGCCTGTTGAACTGCGACCGCCAGGCTACGGTTCAGGATCAGATCGTGAAGGTAAAGGGCCGGTTGATCACAGCCCCCGTAATTCATTTAGTGCTTCGTTTTCTTTGTCTCAGGTACTCACCTCAAGGCTGCAGGCCTTACTGATCATCGAGCCTTCCTATCAGCATGGTTTGCTGGCCACTAAATACCAGCGTGATTATTTTACCGATGGATCTGAGAGGGTAGAAAACCTGCCGGGCAGCAGGTATAAGCTCCCTATAGCGATACGGTTTAATTACTTCCTGGATGATCATTTTGTGATCAGGACATTTTACCGGTATTATATGGATAACTGGGGTATACGCGCCCATACCGCAGAAGTGGAAATACCTGTTAAGCTAACTTCATTTGTATCGATTAGTCCTTATTATCGCTATAATAACCAACAGGGTACGCGCTATTTTGCACCATATGGGCAACATAATCCTGCGGATACCTATTATACAAGTGATTATGATCTGTCTACCTTACACAGCAATTTTGTTGGGGCTAATATCAGGTTATCTCCGCCAACTGGTGTGTTTGGCTGGCAATATTTCAATTCGCTGGAGATCAGGGCTGGCCACTATATGCGTTCTACCGGCCTGAATTCAAATATTGTAACCCTGGCTATGAAGTTCAAATAGGGTATTGGTATTCAAATAGAAGATTAATCGCAGCAAAAGCTTAGGTAATCCATTGAAAACCATCAGGGATGTTGTAATTAATATGACTGATGGTTTTTCTGCTAAATTGGTTGCTCGAAAACGATTAAGGATGACCTCCTCCCCCGTTGATCATATCGGAAATAATACCCTTATTACTCTTATGCTCGGCTAAAAAAACACCGACAAGATGAACAAAGATAAAGGCAAGTATCAGGTACATACAAAAGCCATGGACTT
>NZ_JABGNA010000003.1 GCF_013149275.1 Mucilaginibacter sp. SG564 | reverse complement strand
CACCTTCCTGATCTCGGTGATCCTGCTGATCCCGATTGTTTTTAACTGGATGGTCACTTTCTGTATCCGCTCTAAAGAACGCGAACAGGTGGCTTGAAATTATGGGCCAGACATCTAACTATTCCCCCGCTCAACGGCCATTTCTGTTTATTCATCGGGTGGTTTTGCCTTTATGTCTAACATAGCCTTGCCAATATTAAATACCTTATATATTTAGATAAGGTCTGTTTAACTGAACATTGATTAAAATTTAGCTTTGAAAAAATTTATTCTGCTTTTTGTTTTCACAATCGCTGGTTTTATTGCAAAGGCACAGGACGGATACAACTATTATGAATGGGGTATTGGCGGCGGTATTGGTTATGGCAAGGCATACGCTGATATGAAAAGGGAAGAGTACCACCCTATTTATAATTTAAACATCGCCTACAATTTTAACCCTTACGTGCCTGTAGCGCTGGAGTACCAGTTCGGCACGCTTTCGGGCGGTGGCCGTACTCCCGATAAAGATGCCTTTGGCCGGATTTATAAAAACTCCTATAAAGCTTTATTACTGCATGCCGATGTTCAATTGGGAAGTTTTATTGATTATGCCGACAATTGTTTTTTAAACGTGATCAAAAACTTTTATGTGGGCACCGGCATAGGCGCCATATCCAACAATATGAAGGATATACAGCGTACCAACCTGCCTGCATATGTTCAAAACGGCCCGGTGGGCAGCACCAATGGTTTCCAGGGCAAGGACAAAAGCACCAACATGGTATTACCGCTGCGCTTTGGTTACGAGTTTAAAATTTATGATTCCTATGAGCAGGTAGGTTATACCATTACGCTGGGTTACGAACACAATTATGCTTTTGGTGAAGGACTCGATGGCTATAATGATCCTCCGACAAAGTTTAAAAACAATGCGCCCGACCAATATGCCCACTTTACTATAGGTTTCAGGTATAATTTTGGCAATACGGTATCTTATAATAAACTGATCAGAAATTCCGGATTTTAAAGAAGAACCTTGTTGTAATAATTGGTTGGCAGTTTAGGCGGTAACGTAGAAAAAGTTAGTTTATTATCGGTATTGCCAACATTCCATCGTGCCCGATGGCCATTTCGTCGGTGTAATTAGCTTGTGTGTCGAAGCAGTTTAAACTTAATCCAAAAACAATCAAATTTATGTAATATCTGTGATTGGTAAACTGATTTATGTCATAGTATTAAATAAATAGTTCTTTTTAACACCTCTGTTAATTAATCACCGCAGCGAGTAATAATCAGGGATAAGAAGTATTGATCAATCAAGATATTAAGCAGCCTCAAATTTCAATAATTGGTCATAATCTAATGAAAGTACACAGCAATATTTGGAGTTTAATGAGTTTTAAAATAGGTGCTTGTTTATTGCTACTGGTTTTATCAAATACAGTTAAAGCCGGAACTTTTGATTGGACTGGTAGAAACAGTACCGATGTAACAGATGCCGGAAATTGGGCACAAGCCGGTTTAATAGCTTGCCCTGTGGCTCCCGGCGCTAATGACGATGTAAGAATTGGTGTTGCTACTACTTATACCCTTATTAGTGGTTTGTGCGTAAATTTAGGAAGCCAAACCCTTACACTTACCCGTTTCCCGATTGTAGCTGCCAATACAACCTGGAAGTCTATAACCTTTGGCAATAATGGCGTTACAGCTGCCACATATTATTTGCGAAACACCTCGGGAGCACAACAAAGCTTTGGAACAAAATATACCATGCTGTTAACGGTTAACAATAATGGTGCAACTTCAACTACATTAACCGTAACCGGAAACATAGCCCAAAATCACTATGCAGGTGCGGCCGACCCCAGGAATATTTTTAATGCTATCATAGCCGGAACGGGGAGTGTACTTTGCCAGGGAAACGTAGTAGTAGGGGATGCCACAACGCAACCAGCTGGCTCCGTTGCTGATGTTGCCTTGTTTTCGGCTCAGGTAAATCAGTTAACTATCAACGGGAATATTTTACTCAACTGCAACGGGGTTAATAATGCAAGCAGTGGACAGGTTTGTTATCCTTGTTTTTCGGTAGAAAAAGGGACAACAACGCTTCTGGGGCAAATGAATCTTGTTAAAACCTTTTCACCTACAATTAATGGCTTTGCGGGTTTAAATCCGGGAGTACTTGGTTTTAAGGGTTATGGCCAGGTTATAGCTGATAATACAGGTTATACAGCCACTGCTGTTGGTAACGCTAATACCTTTGAGTTAAGGAACAAGGCCCCAATTATTACCCCATTGATTGATAATTTTTATGTTTATTTTACATTCGGTGGTAGCAGTGGCACTACCTTGTTTAGTGATAATAATGCCGAAAATCAAATAGTTTACACCGCTAATGAGCCATCAACCACCACTACAGCAACCTACATAAATACAACATCCCCGGCATATTATAACCTGACATTTTCTGGTGCGAGTACAAAGGTTGCTGATAAAAACAGCACCATTAATGTGGCTCCCATACAAGGTTTAACCGTTGGCAACAATTGGACTACGAGTGGTGGCATTGTGAATTTAAATACCAACGATCCTACGGTTACTGTAACAGGTGGTTGGACAAACCAGGCATCAACAGTGGTTAATCAAGACGGGGGAGATATTATTATTAAAGGCGCCGTTAGCAACACGGGCACATTTAATCTGGGCTCAGCTAATTTTTATATAGGGGGCAATTACACTAATAACAGCGGAGGTGTATATACACAAAGCACAGGTACTACCTTTTTTAACGGAACGGGCGCGCAAACCTTGCTTGACAATAGCTCTGCGGGTACGGTATTTAATAAGGTAACCTTTAATGGTGTTAATGCCGCCAGTGTTTCAACCATGAACGCTGGTACTGGCAATTTTTCCGTATCACCTACCGGTATATTAACCATGACAAGCCCAGCAAAGCTGGTGGCGGGTACCAGTAGCACAGCATATCTTACTTTAAAGTCAACCGCTGCTTCAAGCGCTACGGTCGCGCCTATAAATTATACCACTCCCATAACAGGAAATGTGAATGTGGAACGCTATTTACAGGGAGGTTCCACGAGTCAGCGTGGTTATCGCTTAATGTCGAGCCCGGTTAACACTGGTGCTGGTATTTTTAATGTTAATTATGTAGCCGCCAACGCGTTCATTTCGGGACCGGGAGGTACTGCCAACGGATTTAATGCTACCGCTAATAATAACCCAACGCTGTATTTTTACCAGGAAAATGTACCTACAAGCAATATAACATTTACATCGGGCACATTTAAAGGGCTTGAAAAACTAACTGCAGGAAGTAATACGGTTAATATTACCGGTGTGGCTAACACTACTTTACCAGTTGGCAATGGCTTCATGTTTTATTTTATTGGTGATAATATTAATAACCTGGGCACAGGACCTGGGCAAAAAGGTGGTACCGTAGGTTTAGCGCCAGAAACGGTTACCCTTTCAGCTTCCGGAGCTTTAAATCAAGGTTCTATTAGCTTTACACCATGGGCATATGCAGGCTCTTCCGCTACATTAAGTAAACATAGTCCCGGAACGGGATATTATCTTTTGGGTAACCCGTACGCCAGCGCATTGGATTTAAACAATACCAATTTAAAATCAGGTAATACGGGGATCAATTTTTCCAATCCGGCTGCAGCTGCTACAAAATTCCTGGTTTTTAATCCTGTAAATAAAGGGTATTCTTATTGGGATCCGACCATTGGTACTACCGGTGGAAGTGATGGCAATGGAGCCTCAAGGTACCTGGGCAGCGGGCAAGGCTTCTTCATCACCCTGCTTGGTGCAACATCAACTACAGTAACCTTTACCGAGGCCGCAAAAGTGAATGGCAATCAGCAACCAACTCCCTTGCTGATGTCGGTACCAGGTCAAATGCATATTGCTAATGCAAGGCCGCCGGCCGCGCAATCCGTAAATTCCGTTTCAGCACAAAATACAAGTGAAGTTATCCCGGATATTAAATTGAAATTATCGGCAGATAGTGTTCGTAACGATAACTGCGCTATTTATTTTAAGAATGGTTGGCTGTCAACCTATGATCAGCAAGAGGATGGCAAAGATCTGGATGGATTAGGGCCAAGTGTATACCTTTCAAGTTATAGTGCGGATAGTGTGCGGTTGGCCTTGAATAAATACCCGGTGCCTTCGGCCTCCAGAACGGTGATCCCCTTGTATGTTAAGGGTTCCACATCTGGGATATATACATTCTCTAAAACCGAGATAAGTGGTTTGCCCGATTATTACACTGTTTTTTTACACGATAAGCTGTTGAATGATTCATTAGATATGACTCATAACAATACTTATAATTTTAATTTAGACAACAGTAATACAGCTACTTACGGCGCAGGAAGATTTGAACTGGTTATTAATAAAAGTCCCTCAAATTATCACTTGCTAAGTTTTACCGGTAAAAAAGCAACCAAAGGAATTGATATCAACTGGTTAGTAGAGAATGAGGGAAACGTTACCTCTTTTGTATTAGAAAAGCAGGATCAAGCGGGGAACTTTAACTCCATATATCAGCTTAAAAGCACGGGTGCCAGCAACTATACTTATACGGACTTGCTTGCCTCAACCGGGGATAATGTATATCGCTTAAAGCAAACCGACCGGGACGGAACGGTAACCTATTCACCCAAAATCAGTGTTGTATACACGCTGCAGTCTCCTAACGGATCTGTTGTAAAAGTTTATCCTAATCCCGCCGAATCACAAATTCAAATGCAGATCGCGGACGAATCATCCAACAAGGCTTATAGCCTAAGCATCATTGGCCCAACCGGTTTTGTAATGAGCAAAAGGAAGGTTACAGGCTCAAGTTGGACAGCCAATGTGGGCTATTTTACCCCAGGTATATACATAGTTAATTTATATGATGCATCAAACGGGGCATTGATAGGGCAAGGAAAGTTTATAAAAAGATAGTATTTATTTCAATTGTTATGAAAAAGATAAAAAATATAAACAGCGTAAATAGGTCTTTCATCCGGAAAACTGCAGCGGTAATGCTTTTGCTGATTGTGAGTAATGTATTTATGGTATTAGCTGATGACCCAGGTGAACCATGTGACCTGAATGATCCGATAGGCACTTGTCCTATAGATACCTGGACAATGTATTTAGCGATAATTGCTGTGGTTTTTGCTGTTTTCTATTTAGTGAAAAAGAATAACATAAGCAGAAACACTTCGCTATAACTATTTTACTCCTCCTAAAGGGTATCTACTCAGCTTAATTAGGTATTTTAATATAAAAGTGATCGCCTCTGTTTTCTCCAAAGTCCGAGAAATTTTCAGGGCCAAGTGATGATCTGAAAGCTTCTGAAATATAAAAATCGTTCTGATAGGTTATGAGTTTTTGCACATTATTATTGAGTGTGTACAACGTTAAATAACTCTTGAAAAATAATGGACTTTTTCCTTGTTCAAATTTAGCCAGTTTTACTTTGAGATCACCGCCAAAGCCCGAAGGTAGTTTGGATTTGGCGAAAAGTGTATCGGCGATGTACTGGAACTCCTTACCATCAACATTGGTGATAGTTTTACTCACCTGGGAATGAGGCGGAATAAAAGCTACATTTTGTGGGAGTGTTACCTGCGCGTTGATACTGGCATCGGAGTAACGGATTCCCCGGCCTACAGATGTTCCTGAAAGCGTTCCATTTACCTGTAAAACGCCATCAGCATAGCTGGTGTTTTTTTTATTCATCACAAATGCCGAGCGTTCCCAATCGGCATAAATAGGCTCGTTAAGTTTGTTATAGATGCTTACGTGGATAGGTACATTTTCACCTGCAAAAGAGTAGAGGATCTTTACAGAGTCGTTTTCCAGTTTAAACTCACCGGTCCGTTCATTATGAACAGTGTTTGTACTGCTTAGGATATTCATTTGGTAGGTGCTGCATGACGATAACAGCGCTATCGCCAAACAAATGATAAGTAATGTTTTCATAGGTTGAAGTTTTGTATCGCTTTGACTTAAAAATATCTATGAAGTTTAATCAAAATCAGATTGTTATGATTTTTTCTGTAGAATCAGAAATAAACATCGCCCTAAAATAAAAAGCCCCCACAACACGCTGCGGAGGCTTTTATTATTTGAAAACGATACTTAATAATAATAGGCGTTAGTTTGCACATTAGCGCTCAGTTTCTTTTGATCGGTGGCAGCAGTCAGGCCCTGTAGCCATATAGTATAAACTGAACCACTATTTAGTTTTAAGTCTGCCAACGTAACCAAAACGGTGGTAGTTCCTTTTTTACGAACTTCTAAGGTGTAAGTACTGTTGCCTTGTATAGGTACAAAAGCCGATGCTCCTTTATACGACTGGTTACTGGCCAGTAAAGCACCTGCTTTTATCCCCAGGTCAACCGCGCCTGCATCCGGACTAACATTTACCAGGCGGATGGTGGCTTTCCCTGCATCAGGGCGACTGATCGAGTCGGTGGTTAATATCATATCCGGAGTAGCAGTAACATTGGATAAGTACATCGAATAAAATTTTTGAGCAGTAAGACTAATGGTATCGGCTTTGAGCTTTTGCTGTGAGCCTGCTACATAAAAGGTAGCAACCCTTTTACCCGGAAAAGCTCTGATGTAATCAATCCCATGCCCGTAGTTAATAGGAAAATCATTGGCCCGGTTTTGATCCAAGAAGAAATTTACTGGTTGTGAGTCAGGTGAAGCATTGATCACCGAAAGATAGGCTACCGGTGGTTCAACATAGTCATTGTCATGATTTTTTAAGCAGGAAGTGAGTAGCCCAGCCAGCAAACACATCATCCCGACCATGCCTGCACGCCTTTTTAAATTTTGTTGAACGTATTTCATAAAATTAATTATTGTAGAGATCATCATATACTTAACCTTACGTATAACACTGGTATGAATGCTACAGATAACCGAAATTTTATCTGTAAATTAAATGTTACGTTCGGCGGAGTAGGAGGCTGTTAAAAATATCATGCTATTGTCTGTTTATGTTGAATTACCTGCCATGTTAAATAGGTGACCCGAAAAAGATGGATATTAGATGATATGAAAGCACTAACATTTTCCACATTTGGCGATCCCGGGGTTCTTCAATATCTGGATATTGCCCCGCCTGTATTAAAAGCAGGAGATATACTGGTTGAGATGAAAGCCATCGGGCTTAATTTTTCCGATACCGAGCGGCGTAAGGGGAATTACCATCTATCGGGCAAGCCGCCCTACATCGCGGGTTATGAGGGCGCCGGTATAGTAGCCGATAATAATGGGCATCCCGATTTTAAACCGGGCGACAGGGTAAGCTTTGGCGATGTACCCTTTGCTAATGCCGAGCTGGTTGCCGTACCTGTCACCCATGCTATCCCTTTACCTGCCGAAATAAGCTTTGAGACCGCCGCCGCTATACTTTTACAAGGTATGACCGCCCATTACCTGGCAACGGATAGCTATCCGGTTAAACCCGGCGAAACTGTACTGTTACATGCCATAGCCGGAGGGGTTGGCCAGTTGCTTACACAAATATGCAAACTGCTGGGCGCAAAGGTTATTGGGCTTACCTCCTCAGAAGCTAAAAGAACAACCGCCCTGGCAGCAGGGGCCGATGCTGTTTTTTTATATCAGGATAACTGGAAAGAAAAGGTACTGGATTATACGGGCGGCAAAGGTGTAGATGTGACTTATGACAGCGTAGCAAAAACCTTGAATGACAGCCTGGAGATAACCCGCACGTTGGGCACCGTAGTGCTGTATGGTAAAGCAGGCGGTTTGCCCGAGCCCCCGCCATCTTTAGAGTTATTGATGGATCGCTCACAAACCATTACCGGCGGTGATCTTTGGAGTTACCTGGATTCGAAAGAAGATCGAATTAAACGGTCGGGTGTATTATTTAACTGGATAACCTCGGGGCAACTGGTATTGCAGGTTCCTAAAGCCTTTAAACTGGCCTATGGCAAACTGGCTCATGAGTATATGGAAAGCAAACAGAGCACCGGGAAGATCATTTTAATTCCGTAATCAAACAATATAAATTAAATGAAACAGCCCGAAGATGATTTTATAATAACCGTTACAGCGGAATTTGTAAAAGTTGAACATCCGGAACGTGAAACAGAAACCTTGTTCTGGAACGACCTGGAAGCCATATTGCTCATCAATACCGATTCGGGGCCCTGGTTGCCGGATATATGGTTAACATTAGCAGGGAATGATAGCGGTTGCATAATCCCACATGGTACTAAGGGATTCGAGCAGGTATATGATATTGTTTCAAAATACAAAGGGTTTGATTTGAAAACGTTACCCGCTCTATGACGAGTACCAATAACGCCGAGTTCTTACTCTGGACTAAGCCATAATTGACTGTTAAAATATCCCTGCCCCCGGGGCTCTTAAAAAGAGCCCCGTATTGGGGACAAGGAACTTATAGTACCGACATTATACAATACGTTGAAAAAAGTGTATTCGATACACCGGTTGAATAATTTTTATGTATTTAATCATCAGTTAAAACATTTTACCAATAAAGCTTAATAATAATTTTACCCACGGCATTTGGCTTTTATCCTTATCTTCATGGCTCCTTATCAGCAATTACTTTTATGCCGATGCCAATCAAAAAAATCATATTTAAAACACTTAAAATAAGTGGAATAACACTGGTAGGTCTACTGGCGTTGATGTTTCTCTTGCCGTATCTTTTTCCACAGACCATAACTAACAAGATCAAGCAATGGGCCGGTGGCAGTATCAACGGCAAACTGAATTTTACCAGCACGCGCTTGTCGTTCTTTAAAAGATTTCCGGCGCTTACCCTTACGTTAAATGATTTTTTGTTAGACGGCAGCGCGCCTTTCCAGAATGATACGCTGGTGGCAGCCAAAGAAGTTTCGCTGGCGATAGATCTTTCGTCGGTATTTAAAAGCAAAATCAATATAAATAAAATATACCTGAGCCAGGCGCTTATCAATATTAAGGTGGATAGCAGCGGTAAAGCCAACTATAACGTATACCAATCAAAAGGCAGCAAGCCCGCTAACGCGGCCGATACCAGCAGCGCTTCATTGGGGATTGAACAAATTCTGATTGAAAAAAGCCGCTTGGTGTATGATGATAAGTCGGTGCCGATGCAAATTGAGGCCAGCGATTTTAACTATAAAGGCAGCGGCGATCTGAGCAAAGATATTTTTGATCTGTCGAGCCATATCGCGGCGGCATCTGTCGATTTTGTTTATGGCGGCAAAAGCTACGTTCACCATAAAAAAGTAAATGCCGACCTGGTTACCAGTATCAATACCAAATCATTGGCTTTTGCCTTTCAGAAAAACGACTTGCTCATTAATAAGCTCCCGGTTAAGTTTAAAGGCCGGTTCGAGTTCCTGAAGGAGGGCTATGATATGGATTTCAGGATCACATCAGACCAAAATGACCTGGGTGATATTTTTACCGCCCTGCCTGCCGAGTACGAAAAATATGTAGACAATATGGATATCAGCGGTAACGGTAACATACAGATTGCGCTTACCGGTAAATACATCGCCTCCAAAAACATCATGCCCGATTTTACTTTCAATATGAAGGTACGTGATGGCGCCGTAGTGAACAAAAGCACGCCAGAGCCGGTAAAAAACCTGTTCATCAATATGGATGCAAGGCTGCCAGGCCTCAATCCGGACAGTTTGAACCTCAATGTCGATTCGATCTATTTTAACATCGGTAAAGATTATTTTGGCTCGGTGATCAAAGTAAAAGGTATCAAAGAACCGCAGATCTTCGCTAAGATCAATACCGAGGTTGACCTGCAAAAATGGAACCGTGCCTTTGGCGTTAAAGCAGTTGATTTGAAAGGACGATATTCGCTGCACTTGCTGGCCGAGGGTAAATACGCCAAAGGACTGAAAAGAACAGGCGGGTTACGACCAAAGACAGAAACGGTGATCACCAGCATCCCTAAATTTACCTTGCACTCTGCATTTACCGATGGGTATATCAAATACGCCAACTTGCCCGAAGCGCTAAAAAATATCAGCTTCAATCTGAATGCCGCCTGCCCCGATCATGACATAGCCCATGCTACTCTGCAGGTAGATAACCTGAATGCCATTGCGCTAAATAATTATATCAAAGGATATCTGAAACTAAGCAACACTGCCGGGGCTATGATCGATGCGGGGCTTCAAACCAAATTCCATCTGAGCGATGTGAAACAATTTTTACCTGCCGATAGCGGTATGGACGTACGCGGCGACCTGGATGCAAACCTGCAAATTAAAGGCAGGTACATTCCCGAACGTGGGATATTCCCGGTTACCGATGCCAAATTGGAGCTGAAAAATGGTTATGTACAAACCAAATATTACCCGCACCCGGTGCAGGATATACAGGTGAGCGCGGATATCACTAACAATACCAGCTCATTAAAAGGCTTGAAAGTGAATATCAAACCCGTATCCTTTAACTTTGAAGGGCAGCCTTTTATGCTGAAGGCAGATCTGCACAATTTTGATGATCTTAACTATCGTGTAGCCTCACGCGGGCAGTTGGATATTGGCAAAATATATAAAGTTTTCGCTGTAAAAGGCTATGATGTAAAAGGCTTTATCAGTACCAATTTTTCCTTAAAGGGTAAACAAAGCGATGCTCTTGCAGGCAGATATAACCTGTTGGCTAACTCCGGCACCATGAAAGTGAAGGATGTTACACTGCGGTCTGAATTATTCCCCAAGCCTTTCCTCATCAAAAACGGCCTGTTCAGCTTTAATCAGGATAAGATGAAGTTTGACCAGTTTACGGCTAATTACGGTAAGTCGGTTATCATTTTGAATGGCGCACTATCCAACGCGATTGATTATGCCGTTAAACCAAATTCGGTATTGAAAGGGCAGTTTAATTTACAAAGTGATCTGATAGTAGCTGATGATTTTATGGCCTTCGCGGGAACTCCGGCATCGGCTAAACCTACGCCTACCAAATCAAATGGCGTTATACTGGTACCCGCCAACCTCGATCTTGATTTTGCCGCCAATGTAAAAAAGGTAAAATACATGGGGCTGGACATTAGCGATGCCAAAGGGCAAATGAGCATCAGCAAAGGGCAGATCATCCTGAAACAAACCGGTTTTACCCTCATAGGCGCCCCCGTGGTTATGGACGCCACCTATGGCAGCACCACACCGCAAAAAGCGTACTTTGATTACCACATCAACGCCAAAGAATTTGATATCCAGCGTGCTTATAAAGAAGTAAAAATGTTTCATGACATGGCTTCGTCGGCGGCGCATGTACAGGGTATCGTGTCGTTAGATTATAAGCTCAATGGTAAACTCAATGGTGATATGAAACCCATCTATCCTTCCATAAAAGGTGGCGGCGTACTTTCGGTAAAAAAGGTGAAACTGTATGGCTTTAAACTATTCAGCGCGGTAGGTAAACAAACCGGTCACGATAGCCTGGCCAAGGGCGATGTAAGCAAAGTAGATATCAAAAGCACCATCGCCAATAATATAATGACCATTGAACGTACCAAAATGCGTATGGCCGGTTTCCGACCACGGTTTGAAGGTCAGGTAAGTCTGGATGGCAAACTAAACCTGCAATTCAGATTAGGGTTGCCGCCATTCGGTATATTTGGCATTCCAATGACCATCACCGGCACCCAGGAAAACCCTAAAATAAAAATGGGCAAGGCCAAGAAGGAAGATGAGCTGAAGGAAACAACGGAGGATGATAAGTAATAGGTGTATTACAATTTTTAATCGGAAGATGACAAATTTGGACAAATATAAAGCTGATTTAGAAGCGCTATATGAAAAGGGTGTTCGTTTACAATTAGGTTTACTTAAAGAGTTGAAACGTTTAGATGAAGTACCTCATAAGGATGAACTTTTAAAAAAATATACTCCTTTAAACTTTAGGGATAATTATGAGGGGTGGTATACCGAAGCTTTAACTGTTGTAAATCAATTAATGCCAAATAGAGTGGATGATTTTGTTAAGCTCTATAAGAATGAGCGGAGAAAGGAAATTGATTTTTTGACATACACTATTTCCGATTTCATCATTGGGTTAGTGACTACAAGGGGGGGAGCTGTAAAAGTAGACGGAAGTGCAGCATTTCCTAAATTTCAACAGCAGTTAAGTATTCTAAAAGCATTACAACAGAGATTTACCAGCTCGTTATTTGATATTAAGCAGTTAGTTCAAGCTGATATATTTGATACAGAAATAGAAAGTGCAAAGGAGTTAAGTAAGAAAGGCTTCTTTAGAGCTGCGGGAGTTATTTGTGGTGTAGTTATCGAAAAGCATTTAAATCAAGTGTGTAATAATCATAAAATTCCATTGGGGAAGAAAAATCCTACAATTGCAGATTTTAATGATTTATTGAAAAATAGTAATGTAGTTGACGTAATTGTTTGGCGTTTCATTCAACGTTTGGCTGATATAAGGAATTTGTGTGGCCATAATAAAGATAGAGAACCTTATAAAGAAGAGGTGGAAGAGTTAATACAAGGAGTCGATAAGATCATAAAAACTATTTACTAACCTCTCTTTCGCGCAAGATTTGTGCGGTTGTTGGCGGATAACTGACTTGTGCTTTACAATATCACAAGTCCTTTAATCCCAAAAATCCCGGTTCAGTCAACCTCTTACCATGTCGGGTTAAATTTTACCCAATAAATATCATCACTGCCATTACCTGCTTCGTTTAGCTGTGCCTTGATCTGCTCATAGGTTTTACCGTTTTTGTTAAGCATTTGTGGGTTTAACCGTTTGCTGGTGAACAGGAGATATTTTTTGTCCTAGGTTACAAATGGGCAATAGTCAAGCGTGGTAGTATTGATGGGTACGGGCAATCGTTTTACCGGGAGCCAGTTACCAGCTTTATCTTTCTGGCTGATATACATATCCCCGCGACCCATATCATCCGGTCGGCCGTAGGATGAAAGCAGGATAAATTGCTCATCAGGATCAACAAAGGCATTAAATTCATCGTATTTGGTGTTGATATCTTGGGGCAGGCTTTCGGGTTTGCTGTATCCGGTTGGTGTGGCTTTAAAAAGTACAATATCCTCATCTCCTTTACCATAGTCGGCTTCTACGGTTATGTATAGATTACCGCTACGGGTAATGCTGGGATAAAACTCATTTTTAGCGGTATTTACACTGGGTCCCAGGTTTTCGGGTTTACCCCAGGTGGCATTACCGGTTCGTTTAACCCGCCATATATCAAAATCTTTGCGGGCACCGGTATCCAGCAAGGGCCTGTCTGATGAAAAATAGATCCATTGCCCATCCGGAGAAAACGCGGCTTCATGATCATTGTCGCGGCCCGAGAAAGAGGCTACCTCGGGCTTACCCCACTGGTTGTTTTTTTTAACCAGGTGCAAAATAACACTACCTACTATACGCGGCCGCTCCAGGGTGAAAAATATCTCGTCGCCTTTGGGCGATATGGTAAAATCACGATTGCTCAGGCCGTCACTTAATAATCCTTTAGCAAAAATGCTGGGTGTATCAGTGGGCAATGCTGCATCAGGGTAAGTTACCTGGGCAATGGTTTTACCTGCTATCAGTGTAAAAGCCAGAAGGGTGATGAGTTTGTACATCAGGTGCTTAGGTTTGGTTTATATCAAATATAATGTTTACCGGGCTGTAAATCCTCACCCTATCAGGGTGATTTAGAAGTACCTGCAAATAATTAAGCCGATGTAACAAAGGAGGCGATTGCTTATCAAAATATTATGAAGACCTTTATAGCCACTATCAGCCTTTTTGTACTTTCTTTATACCATACCAGCGAGCAACAAAATTTCGATGCTTTTTCCAGCAAGTTTGCGAGTGGTTATAAAGCCCTCAACCTGCCAGAGCTCGACCTGAGCTATGTAACCGGGCTGGAACGTATCGGTTCGGCGGATGCTTTACAAAAACAACTCAAGTTTTTCAAATCGGTACAGGCCGAACTCGCCATTTATAAACCCGTAGAGCTAAGCCCCTCCCAAAAAACAGATTACACGCTGATTGCCTATGAAACCAAACTCAACCTGGAACACCTAACTTTGGAACAGGACTGGCTTAAACACAAACCAGCGCAAATACCCACAGGCGGTATCATCACTATACCCAATGGTAAGGCATGGTACGCCTATTTACTAAAACGTTGGGTTGATGCTGACGTTACGCCCGATCAGATTTACCAGTTCGGTTTGTCCGAAGTTACGCGTGTACAAAAACATATAGAAGCCGTGAGGGTGCAAACCGGTTTAAGTGAAGATGCGTTTTACAAGCATTTAAATGATTCTTCCTTTTTTGAAAAAGATCCAATTAAGGCACAGGAGGCGTTTGAACATACCAAGGCCATTGTATATGCCAACTTGCCCAAACTTTTTAACGATACAAATATCCCGCCGCTAAAAATAGAAAAAGGAGCCGCCAAGCAGCTGGCACAAACACCGGGCTATTATAATGACAATATTTTTTACTATAACCTTTTTGATAAGCCTTACAATAAGCGGCAGTTCGATTGGCTTTTTATTCATGAGGCTGTACCCGGGCACCATTATCAGCTAAGTATAGTGGCACAGACAAAAACATCCGAAGTGCAAAAACTCTTTTTTTACGCGGGTTTGGCCGAAGGCTGGGCCGCTTATACCGAAGAACTGGGCAAACAGTTAGGTGCATACCAAACACCCTATGACGAAATGGGCAAATGGGAGTGGGACATTGTACGCTCTGTACGTGTACCGCTTGATGTTGGATTAAACTATTACGGCTGGACCGATGCCCAGGCCCTGGCCTTCTGGAAAAAGAACATCCGTAACCAGGATGATATCGCCATGCGAGAAATAGCCCGCATGAGGCGCTGGCCTGCTCAGGTGGTAAGCTATAAATACGGCGCGCTGCAAATACTGCACTGGAAAGAAGAACTGCAAAAGAAACAAGGCAAGAATTTTAATATCAAAGATTTTCATTCCCGGGTGTTGGATCATGGCTCATTGCCACTGTTTTTGGTGAAGGGGAATGTGTTTGGGTAGATTGATAATGAATGTTAAAAGGAGGGTGTCATGTTGAGCCTGTTGAAACATGGTGTACAGGCCTTTACGCACGAGTCTTCGACAAGCTCAGACTGACAGGTCTTTGTAGTGTTAATTATAAACCGCCGTGCCGTTCAATTCAATACAATAATCGGTTATCCAGGGGCCAGCTACGTCGACGTATAGAATATTGGGTTTATTGTTTTTGTTGATGGTGCCCGTGCTTATCCATTCGTTAACTTTGGCCGGCAGGTATTTGTTGCCTGCTGTGGCCATATCGATGATGCTTTTGTTTTTCTTGATCACATTGGTAAGCAGCATCAGGCCATTGATTACCGGGTCTACATTCTCATTCTGGAAATCGTTACATACCAGGGCGGCTTCGTCGCTGCTTTGGGTCAGTTGCCAGTCGAGGCGTATCAGGTCGTTGTTACTCACTCCGCTTTTCATTGAGGTGAAAAACAGCTCCTCTTTGGTTAATAATTTATTGACCTGGTTAGTGGCTGCATAGGCCCTGCGGATGTTCAGGAACGTTTTGCTTTTATCGGCCATGGAGTTGGAGTCGATGAGTTTATCGGCGCTGGCATATTGTTCAAAGGTTACGATCACCTTGCCTGCCAGCTGATCCAGTTTGATCTGATCGATGCTTTTGGATTGATTATTAAAAATATGCTCCTTACCCAGAATGCTGAAAATATAATCGGCCACCTCATCTGTAGAAGCTTCTTTCGGACAAAAATGACTGAAAGTTAAAATCACAAACTCTTTTTTGTTTCGGCCAAGGAAGTTTTTAACGGAGTCGAGGATATCCTTAAAACGTTCGCCATAACCGCCGCCCATAGCCTCGGCCATACAATCTGATGAGCTATGTTTAGTATAAATGCTGTTTTTAAATGCCCCCACCCGCAGGTCAAACATCCGGATGCCCGCGTTAAGCTGTTGACCTACATTTAGTTTTTGCGTAAGCGTATTGCAGTTGTTGATAGAGCCGGCTTGTTTGCCACCGGTGCCATTTAATGCCGACATACCCGCGTCGTGCGAGCCGGGGATCACGATATCTTTAAGCGTCAGCTCACCTTTATTGGGAAAAAGTGTATCCTCCATCCAGCGTGCCGGGTTGTAGGTGGTAAAAAAGCTCAGGTACAGTTTTTGGTCGGCGCCAATAAAAGCCATGGCAAACTTTTTATCGTCTATCTTGCAAACGGCAACCGGGTAGGCTGTTTTGAAATAATTAGGTAAGGGGTGCCCGGTTAATGATCTGGCCTGTTCGTCGCCGGTAGCATAGTATACGTTGTTATCCTTTTTAGTGTCTTTCCAGATATAGAACAAACGTGTAGTATTAAATACATGGTAAATAGCCGGCGATACCTTGGTTTTTGAACCGGATACCGGCGACTGATCCGTCCATGTTTGGGTACTGGTATTCAGATCGGTATAGTAAATGCCCTGATCGTTATAATAACAAAGCCTTACCGTGTTGTTGGAGAGGGTAACTATAAATGGATATTCGGCGCTTTTTTTATTGGGTACGGTTTGTAGTACAGCCGGTTTAAGCATGCCCTTATCATCAGCATCAATAAAGGCCACAACCATATCGTTTTTATTGGCCGCGTGTGAGGCGATCATGATACGGCCGTTCACCACCGTCGCTGTAATGCCTGACCGTAATTTGGTCGAATTCTGGAAATTCACGGTGCCAATAGCCTGCGTATTGAACGTAGTATCACTGTTATTGATCATGTATTTTAACGAGCCATCGGTACCCAGCCATAAAACGTAGATATGATTGTTCGTCACCCTTAAAACCGGTGCGAAGGCGCTCTTTTCTGTGCCGGATGTCGCATCTTTTGCTAAAAGGCGGATGTCGTGATGTTTACCTACATAACATACGTGGATACTACCACTTGGGCCCGCCTCTTTCCAGGTAACAAAATAATTGCCTTTAAAGCTGGTAATATCAATAGCTTTATCTGTACGGGCCGCAGGTAAAAAGTTAACAGGTTGGCTAAAGCTCAGGTTTTGGGCTTGTGAAAAAATGAAAAAGCAAAGTAGTGTTAAGGTAAGCGTTATAAACTTCATAAGAAACCTTTAAACGAACCGTGGGGGCAAAATAGTTTAACAATAGCAACCAATATTTTCCCCGTAGGTTGAATTTATAATATTTTTACGCCAAATACATACCCCTATGTTAAAAACCTTTATCATTTTTTTCTGCTTATTATTTTTGCTTCAAGGAGTTAGAGCTCAGGATGCTAACTATTGGTCGTCCAATTATAATCCTGCCGGCTTCTTAACACCTGGTGCTGTAATTGCTTTTAACCGCGACAGCGGGGTGATGTTTTTGAACCCGGCCTTGCTGGCTTATAGCAATAAAACTACGGCATCTATTAGTGGGTCAATTTATCAATACAGCAATATCCGCACAAAAAATGGTGCCGGAACCGGGCTCAATCTTAACTCAAGCTCGGCTGCTATAATTCCGCAAATAGTATCTGCCACTATTTCATTCAAAGGAAAAAAGCCTTTTACATTGGGCTATGCCCTTATCCACAATCCGGTGATGAACTACCAGGTAACACAACAGCGCGACGCTAAGTTTAATGTACTCAGTGATTCGTACAGTCCGGGAGATGAGTCGTTTTTGGGACAAGTAAAAAAACAGAGCTCTATTAATGAAACTACCGGCATTATAAGCGGGGGTTTTAAAATAGCCGATCATTGGGCCTTGGGTTTATGGGCTGAGGGACAACTGCGTAAACAAACCGGCGATTATGATGCCAGCTCAAGAGCGCTTATCAATGTAAATACCAATACGGGCTTTTTACCTTTAAGTTTATCAGAACAATCATACCTGGCATCGTATTATCAAGTTGGCTTGCGGTTTAAAACCGGTCTTGCATACGATGAGGATCGACATCATTTTGGCCTCACCATAACATCGCCGTTGATGCATATAGCCAGTAGGGCAAACATACTGAGCGATAACGCGGTGAATAACCTGATTATACCCAGCGATGATCCGGCAAGTCCTGGCAGTAAGGATACGATCAACTTCCTCATCAATTCCAGGCAGCAGAAGTTGAAGGCTATTTATAAAATGCCTTTAAGCATTGGTTTTGGTTATGCCTATGATTATGAGAAAGGACAAATTTATTTTGCCGCCGAGTATTTTGCCAAAGTGAACGAATATAGCATTATAAGTCCACGGGATGTTGACGCGGTAAAGGGTGAGGTGCCCATCCGGATCTCGGCTCAATCAGATCTGCGACTTAAAGATGTAAGACGGTCTGTTATTAATTTCGGGTTTGGAGCAAGCTATCTGCTCCGGCCCGATGTAACCGGTTTTGTATCCTTACATACCGATTTTAACTATGCCAATAATGATCTGTATAAAGATGATAATGGATCGTCGGGCAATATCGCCTATTACAATATTTATCATTGCCAGCTTGGGGCTAATTTAAAGCGGCGCAAGTTTAATTTCAGGGCAGGGCTGTTATTGTCATACGGTACAACCAATAAATATTTGCAGGATATTAATTTTGATAATCCCAATGAAAATAATTTACTGGCCGGTGATCCCGTAACTACGCATACTTCTCATTTTTCGGCGGGCTTATTATTAACCTACATCCACAATTTATAGTGCGCGGCGTAGGTAAAACAAGCTTTGAATAATTTAATTATCAAACATTTTGAGGATTGTTGGGTTTAGAAATTGGTTTAACTGATCACAACAGATCTATTAGTAATTGAGAATTAAATATTTATCATCCTGAAAACACAACATATAACAAAGCGAAGGTTTTATTTAGCGTTTAATATTTTAATACTGGTACTATGGGCAGGCTTGACTAATAATGTCAGCGCCCAGGTTGCCGGTGCCGATTCTTTAAAAAAAGATTCCTTGCGGAAACAGGCCTTGACAATGCGAAGCAAGGAAGCAGCAACGCTTTCTAAACAATATGATATAGGCGATTTGGCAAATGCAATTCTTCATCCGCATAAAAAGCCCGATTCTGTTCTGAAAAAATCATCGGGTATTACCATTATTCCCAATGTGGCGGCAAATCCCACTATCGGTTCGCAGATCGGGATCAAGGCAGTGGCTGGTCGTAAATTAGGGAACGACCCCAATACGCTGTTGTCTGTAGCGGCTACATCAGCTTCTATCACTACCAAGGGTATTATTTATTTTTATGTGAACCATAACGTTTACACGCCGGGCAATAAATGGAATTTTCAGGGTAGCCTTGTTGCCGCTAAAACCGTTACACCCGACTTTGGCCTGGGTATTGGCCGGCAGAATGTAGAAGGAAGTGAAGCAGATAAAATACTGGCCGATCCGCAGCGCAAAGTGTATACGCTTAAATCGCTGTATTTTAATTTCAGGGAAAAGGTGTATAAAGAAATTCAGAAAGGCCTTTTTGTTGGGGCGGGGGTATCCTTTGATATCCGGCGGAATATTGAAGCCAAAGATACCACCAATAAGTTAACCCCATCCCGTATCTATAACGAACAACATGGACTTCCGCAGGACCGTTACTCGGCAAACGGGCTGCTTTTTAACGTGCAGTATACTACACGCGATAACCAGAATCGGGCCTATAAGGGTATTTATGTCGATGCCGGTTTTCGGGTTAATCAAACCTGGATAGGCAGTACCAAAAACGCGGTACAGTTTACCACCGATTTCAGGAAGTATTTCAGTTTGTCCGAAAGCCATCCCGAGCATGTAATCGCGTTCTGGAACTGGGGTTCCTACTTGCTTGGTGGTACATTGCCTTACCTGGAGGTTCCGGGCACTGCGCGCGATGGCAGTTTCCGCAGCGGCAGGGGCTATACATCTACTTATTTCAAAGGCACCCAGTATAACTACTCCGAAGTGGAATACCGTTTCCCGATACTCCGGAATGGTTTTGTAAGCGGGGTTACTTTCTTCAATATGCAAACCGCCAATGATGAGCTGGGTACCAAACTATTTCAGGTGTGGCAGCCAGGTGGCGGCGGTGGTTTACGGGTGCTGTTTAACAAGGCTACGCGTACCAACCTGTGCCTGGATTATGCCTGGGGTAAATACGGTTCCAAGGGCTTCTTCCTGGGACTGAATGAGGCGTTTTAAAGCCCGCTTAAGCAACAAAGTTTTTACTTAGCGTACTTGAGATAATATCTATTTTTATAGGTAAACCCCATCTCAATTGAAACGATTAAAAAATGGCTTGCTGATAATTCTGCTACTCCTGGCAGGAAAGGTAAGCGCGCAGATAGATACCACGTATACACCCTCAAAAACCTATACGCAAACGCAGTTGGTTGACGACCTTGCATTTTTGAAAAATGTATTGATAGAAGCACACGCCAGCTTGTACCGTTACCAAAGCAAAGCTGCTTTGGATAGTGCTTTTATAAACGCCGCCGCAATGATTAATAAACCCATGACTGAAATTGAATTTTGGCGGGTATTGCAGCCGGTTATTGCCGGTATTCGTTCGGGGCATACGGGTTTATTTTATTCGAGAGCCTATATCAACTGGCAAAATAAATACCCGGTTGATCATCTGACTCCTTTTCTGACGGTTCAGGATGGTAAATTACTTTTACGGATAAAAAGTGCTAAAGACACATCCAAACGCTACATTTTGACAGTAAAAAGTATAGATGGTTTACCATCAGATCAGATCATTACCACCTTGAAAAAATATGTATCGGGTGAGGATTTAAGTGAACAGTGGACCGATTATCAACTGCAGGGTGTTGGTTTTAGCTCGGTATATGGGAATGTGTTTGGCTATAAACCGGTTTATGATCTGGAGGTAATGGATACTTTAAACAGAAACAGTACCCTGCACCTGAAAGCGTTTCATGCCAAACGTACTATGGGAGCCGATCAGATCAAAGAACTACTTGAAAAAACAAAGGATGAGCTTAACAAGGTGGTATCCGTTGATTACCCGACAGCTGTACCATCGACAGCGGTATTAAAGATCAAGGGATTCTCTTATTTTAATTATTACCAGGGTTTTCATGAACAGTTTTTTAAACGGATGCAAGATGATAAGATCAAAAACCTGGTGATTGATATTCGGGGTAATACTGGTGGACTTCCTGTTGTTGGTGGCGATTTGATGCGTTATCTGATTAAAAACGAATTTACCCAGATAGAAGCTGCGCAAATACCGGTTAACAAGATCACTTTTAATGATTATATACTGCATGATGCCGGAAATGATCAGCCCCAGAAAACCACGGATAAAGTGCAGCCTTATAATTATAGCTGGCGCCAGCTCCCCAAATTATATCCAGCCGCTGAGTATCATTTTGATAAAAATATTTATTTACTTGTAGATAAGGGAACGTTTTCTGCAGCGAGCATATTTGCTGCCAGTCTGAAAAATCAATGTAAAGTAACCGTTATCGGCGAAGAGACAGGTGGGGCCGAGGCAGGCTCCGATGGCGGCTTTTCGACCATCAGACTACCTAATAGCGGCTTGTTGCTCCATTTGCCGCGGTATTGGGAAAGCACCACAGCCAGCGATCATCACTCCAAACATGGCTTAATACCAGATATTGTTGTTAAAAATTATATTACTGCGGAAAAGCATGATGCCGTAATGGAAAAGGTAAAAGAGCTGATATTGTCTTCATTAAATAAAGCCAAGTAAAGGCCCTTATTTAATTGAGATTAATTTGCCTCGAATATAGGCTATAAGTATTTTAAAATCTTATTTTTAGCGCCTCAAATACCGGTACCTTTTTTTGCCGGTATGCAATAGAACATACAAGCTAAAAAATGAAAGTTTTAAAATTTGGCGGAACATCGGTGGGTAGCCCCGCGCGTATGAAAAATCTGCTCGACATCATTAATCCCACTGAAAGGCAGATTGTTGTGCTTTCGGCAGTATCAGGCACCACCAACAGCCTGGTTGAAATTGGACAGGCTTATCTCACAGGCGATAAGCAAAAGACCATTACCCTCATTAAGCTGCTGAAGGATAAGTACGAACTGTTTATCAAGGAACTGTTTACTGATGACGAATTTTTAAAACAAGGCAAAGAGGTTATCGATTACCATTTTTCGGTACTCAGCAACCTGGCTAATGATCTGTTTACCACTATCGAAGATAAGATCATCCTGGCTCAAGGCGAATTATTGTCGACCACGCTGTACCACGTTTACCTGAAACAGATCGGCGTACCATCGGTACTGTTACCCGCGCTTGATTTTATGAAGATAGATGAGGATAACGAACCTGTTGTTGACCACATTACCGAGAAATTAACTCCGTTGCTGGATAAATACCCGCAAGTAAACCTGTTCATTACCCAAGGCTTCATTTGTCGCAACGCCTTTGGCGAGGTTGATAATCTGCGCCGTGGTGGCAGTGATTATACCGCATCCCTGATAGGCGCGGGTATCCGCAGCGAAGAGGTACAGATATGGACAGATATCGACGGCATGCACAACAACGATCCGCGTATTGTGAAGGGTACTCAGCCCATTGCCCAGCTGTCATTTGATGAAGCTGCCGAACTGGCTTACTTTGGTGCTAAGATATTGCATCCGCAGAGCGTGTTCCCGGCACAAAAATATAAGATCCCGGTGCGTTTGCTCAATACCATGGATCCGCAGGCAAAGGGTACGCTCATCACCAATACCAGCGAGAAGGACAAGATCAAATCCATCGCTGCCAAGGATGGCATTACGGCCATCAAGATCCAGTCAAGCCGGATGCTATTGGCGCATGGTTTTTTGCGTAAAGTTTTCGAAGTATTTGAGCGGTACAAAACTTCTATCGATATGATCACCACCTCGGAAGTGGCCGTATCCTTAACTATTGATGACACCACCTACCTGGGCGATATCACCACCGAGCTGAACGCTTTTGGTTCGGTTGAGTTGGATGTAAACCATACCATTATTTGCGTGGTAGGCGATTTTGGCGCCGAAAAGCACGGCTATGCGGCAAGGGTACTGGAAGCCGTAAAACATATCCCGCTGAGGATGATATCCTATGGCGGCAGCGACCATAACCTGTCGCTACTGGTAAAAACCGAAGATAAAATAGAGACTTTGAGGAGCCTGCACAACAGGTTGTTCTGATTTCGGATTTAGTTTCTTCGCATATTTTTGACTTTTTAATTTTGATTTTTGACTTAAAATAATGTTCAATACAGATATAATAAATAAATTCCAAGGTTTAGATACACCATTCTACTACTACGATCTGGAGGTATTGCGCCAAACGCTTACCGCGGCCCGCGATGCTTCGGCTAAGCATGGGTTTCATGTGCACTACGCGATGAAGGCCAACTTTAATCCGCGGGTGCTGGAGATGATCCAGTCTTTTGGTTTTGGGGCCGATTGTGTGAGCGGTAACGAGGTAAGGGCAGCTATCGACCGTGGTTTTGACAAAGGCAAGATCGTGTTTGCTGGCGTAGGTAAATCGGACAAGGAAATAAACCTGGGTCTGGATACCGATATCTTTTGTTTCAATGTAGAATCAGTACAGGAACTGAATATTATTGATGGCCTGGCCGCTGCCAAAGGCAAAAGAGCCAAGGTAGCTATCCGCATCAACCCGAATGTGGATGCGCATACCCATCATTTTATTACCACCGGTCTTGATGAAAATAAATTCGGTATCAACATATGGCAGCTGCCCGATGTGGCAACCGCTTTGCGTCAATGTAAAAACCTGGAATTTTTAGGCATCCATTTCCATATCGGCTCCCAAATAACCGATCTGGAAGTATACAAAAACCTGTGTACCCGCATCAACGAAATGCAGGACTGGTTCGAGGATCATGGCTTCCCGGTTAAAGTATTGAATACAGGTGGCGGTCTTGGTGTAGATTATTATAATCCCGATGGTAACATAGCCGATTTTGAAAACTATTTCCAGGTGTTCAAGAATTTCCTGAACGTAAAACCCGGTCAGGAAGTGCATTTTGAATTAGGTCGCGCACTGGTAGCCCAAAGCGCATCGCTCATATCACGGGTACTATACGTGAAGAACGGCCTAAAGAAAAACTTCCTGGTACTGGATGCCGGCATGACCGAACTGATGCGCCCCATGCTTTACCAGGCTTATCATCAGATAGAGAATATAAGTAGACAAGACCATGGACCATCGACCATGGACTATGGACAAATAAAATACGACGTGGTTGGTCCTATCTGCGAGAGCACGGATTGTTTTCAGAAGGATGTAGAATTCCCAGAATCATTCCGCGGTGACCTGATTGCCATACGTACCGCTGGGGCTTATGGCGAAGTAATGGCATCAGGCTATAACCTGCGCGATAGGGTAGGGAGTATATATTCGGAGTAAATAAGCTGAATTAAAACAGGGCTGTCACCCTGAGCCTGTCGAAGGGCGTGCGCAGAGGCCTGCCCACCATGTTTCGACAAGCTCAGCATGACAGCCTTTTATATTTTATCCCAGCAGCTCCTCAAAATATTCATCTGTAAAATCGGCTGAGAAGTGTTGTACATTGGTCAGCCTTTCAAATTCATGTGGTTCGTGGGTAGTAGTGATCACTACGGCCCTCATGCCGGCATTGGCAGCCGCTTCGGCGCCTTTGGGTACATCTTCAAATACAGTACAATCAGTAGGATTTGTATTAAGCAGGGCCGCTGCCTTTAAAAATGTTTCGGGATGCGGTTTGCTTAGCAATACATCATCGGCGCTTACAATGGCCTTAAAATAGTGCCTGATGTTAAGGTTATCCAACACAAAATCGATATTGAAAGGGATAGCTGCCGAGCCTATCGCCATGGGAATACCCCGCTGATAAGCTGCTTCTAAAAACTCCGGTAAGCCGGGCAAAAGGGCCAGGTGCGGTAAAAATTCCTGCTGATATTTTTCTTCTTTCTCGTACGATAATTTGTTCATTTCTTCCAGTGTGAACCTCTCGGGGCCAAACATGCGTACCAGCACTTCGGGGTTTTTGCCATACATCTGCTGCTTCACTTCGTCCCAGGTAAAACTGCCGCCCAGCTGGTCATTTAATAAGGTTTGCCAGGCTTTGGTGTGGTAGGGCATGTCATTGATCATGGTTCCGTTCAAATCGAAAATAAAGGCTTTCATGTACGTGAATTTTTTTTTGGCAAACATACCCATTTTGAAAATTAACCAGGGAACGGGAGCATTCATGTGGCGGTAATTTTTTTTAGATGGTCTTATTGTCTGTAAATAAGGTATTTAACTAATTGTGATGATAGTGGATTTACCCCATAGACTTGGGTTTCTGAAATATTGTTGTACCTTGCGGACTTTAATAAATAAAATAATGCAAAAAGAAGGAACAGTAAAATTTTTCAATGAAACAAAAGGTTTTGGTTTTATTACACCAACAGGTGGTGGTCAAGACATCTTTGTTCATTCAACAGGCCTGATCGACGAAATCCGTGAAAATGATAAAGTAGAGTTTGAAGTAGAGAACGGAAGAAAAGGCTTAAATGCGGTAAATGTAAAAGTTATTTAATTATAATATAACCATTAAGCATACAGGCATCCACTTAGTGGATGCCTTTTTTTGTGGGTAAAATTCTTTGTATCTATGGTGTTAAATTGAAATGCAAGTGGTAGTTTTATAATAACTAAATCTTATTTGTATGGTAAATGTAATAGCGGAATCGTTAGGTTGATTTTATCACTCATATTTATAATATTTTCCGTTATCTCCTTTATTCAATTACACGAATTTCAAGATTATTCGTCAATGTCAGCTGGTTCCAAAAGCGGGGTTTTTATAGTTCTATTTCTGATCCTAAATTTTCCGACATATATGATCTTGAATGGCATCAGAGAAATAAACAACAAAAGGATAAAGTTTAAATTCATGTATATTGTAGTTGCGATAACGGAAGCTATTATCACTTTAGTGTTTGTACGGGATTTTAAAAACGTAAGCCATATCTTATCAGTAAAACTAATAGCATTGCTGGTGATGCTATTATTAATGGCATATTTTCTAATTGGAGATTTTATAAATCTCTTTATAAGGAAAAATAAAACCAATCAGTAATTTATTTAGAGAGATTTAGTTCTTCTCAGGAAGCAAGGTTTAGCTGCTTGCAAAACTGGCATTGTTGTTGTTTATATCAACCCAGATTAAATCATCTAACTAAAAAATTGAACATGAAAGATCAAGCAAAAATTATAGCAGCACTTTTAGTAGGCGCGGCAGCTGGTGCCGCATTAGGTTTGTTACTGGCTCCTGAAAAGGGCGGAGACCTGAGAGAAGACATTGCCGATTATATCAATGATTTGGTTGGTACCGCTAAAAATAAAGCGCAATCAACAGCTCATGATATCAAAGAATATGGCAGCAATGCCGTTGACAGGGCAAAATCAAGGTTTAGCGGTACTGTTAGCGATTTGCGCGAGAGAGGCGAACACGTGGTTGACGCCGTAAAATCAAAGGTGCATGATGTAGCAGGTAAGGCAAAAGAAGCAGGTGAAGATGCTGTAAATGAAGCTAAAGCAAAAGTAAAAGATACTGCCGATAACTGGAACGATTCTGTACAGGGCGCATAATTTTTAGGACTACTATACCATAAAAAAAGCCCGGCAAACGCCGGGCTTTTTTTATGGTATAGCTATTTTAACAATAGTTGATAAAATATGAATGGAATAAAAACATAAACGAAGTAAAAAACACACGTTGTCATCTCGAACGAGGTACGAGGAGAGATCTTATGCGCCAGGACAGGCCTCTTGTATAAGATTTCTCCCTCCGGTCGAAATGACAACGTGTGTTTTTTCAACCAATGCTTAATTCTTCACCTCAAATTTATTGTTGCTTACATCGGCATCCATAAATATACCACCATCCAGTTCGGCCGATTTAATGGTTTTGGCGGTTTTGATGTTTACACTGATCTGTTTTTGGTTTTTCTCCCAAACACCTGGCGTTTGGTGTATGCTTTCGGTTGTGCCATCGGCATAAGTTATTTTTACATCAAACGGAACGGCAAAGCCGCCAATGTTTTTGATCGACGCGGTATAACCGCCATTTGCTTTGCTGATGTTTTGCAAGGCCAGGTCGATATAGTAGTTAGTAAAAAACCAGTTATTAAAAAACCAGTTCAGGTTACGGCCCGATACATTGCTCATGGAGTTAAAATAATCCCATGGAATAGGATGTTTGCCATGCCAGCGGTCCATATACCCGTGCAGCGATTTTTTAAACAGGGCATCGCCCAGCATATCTTTTAACGCGAAATAGCTTAAGGATGGTTTGCCATAGGAGTTATTACCATAGCCGCCCCTTAACTCGCTTGATGGGGTTATAACGGGCAGATCTTCGGCTGTTGATACATCACCTATCCATCTTTCCACCCGGAAGCTCTTATAAAGGGCGTCAGCTTTTTCCTGGCCAACTTCGGCAGCGCCTATCAGGCGCTCAAAAGTAGTGGCCCAGCCTTCGTCCATAAAGGCGTAACGGCTTTCATTAATACCCATATAGAAAGGGAAATAAGTATGTGCTATCTCGTGATCCTGTACAAATTGCGAGAAGTGGATATCGGCGTTATGGCTATCGTTCACCATCATGGGGTATTCCATATCGGCAAAGCCCTGAAATGAGGTCATTTTAGGGAACGGATAAGGTACGCCTGGCCAGTTGCGTGATAGCCAGCTTAAGGAGTTGCGGCCATTTTGCACGGCATGATGAAAATCTTCGGCATTATCTAAAAACGCGGCCTGCATGCTGGCCCTGCGCTGGGTGGCATCGTCAACAATGGTACTGGCTGCATCCCAAACGTAATGATCGCTTATGCCAACGGCCATATCGCTGATGTCGTTTGCTTTCCATACCCAGGTATTGACGTCGTTTTGGGCGGTGATGTTTTTTGAGGCCAGGTCGGCGGCTGTAGCTACATGAATGGTGGAATCACTGGTCATGGATGCCTGCAAACGTTTGGCATACTCGGGCTGCAGCACCTGGTTGGGGTTTTGCAAAGTTCCGGTGGCCCAAACTATATAGTTTTTCGGCGCTTTTACCTGCAGTGTATAGTCGTTAAAGTCGTTATAAAACTCTTGGGCATCTAAAAACGGGAGCCTGTCCCAGCCATTATAATCGTCATAAACAGATACCCGTGGATAGAAGTATGCGAGGTAATACGTTGTGGAGTCGATCATCCCTTCACGGCCACTCTCTTTCGAGATCTGAAAATGCCATGCAATGTGCAGTTTAACCGAATCGTGCGGCATCAATGGTTTTAGTAAACCCACCATCTGGTTGGTAGAGGCTATGGCATTGTTTACCTTTTTAGCTTTTCCGTTGATCAGGAAGGTATCTATTTGCACGCCCGGAGTTAAATAATCGGGCTGGGCATTACCCATACGGGCGGCACCGGGTTTGTGAATGTTTAATATGAGTTTCATATTAAGCGATTTCAAGGTATCCGGGCTGTTATTGATGTAGGCGATCTCCTCAGTTCCCTTGATGTCGCGACTGGGTGGCAGGGCGGTAATGGTGATGTTGTACCGGCCATAATTTTGCCAGTAGTTTTTTCCGGGTTTACCGTCGGCGGCACGGGTACCGTTTTTGTAGGCTTGTTGTATATCGCGCGGCATATACAAATTTTGCGCCTGCGCCTGTGCCAGCATCAGGCAGGCAAAGGCCGATAAAAGTAAAGATTTGATCATGTTGTTAGTTAATTCAAATGCAAATTAATGTAAATCAATTGATAATTAATAAGCGATTATCATGAATTTAATATGTGGGTATACATGACCTGTAAATGGGGCGGGACCCATTATTTATGATTTCGTAACAAATTTGTAACAAAGGTGAATTTCACACTAAATCGGTTGCGTGGGTGGGATATATTTTTTTACTTTGCTTAAGTTATTTTAATAGGGGTATTAAATAACTAATATTTGAGCCATTCGCCTTTGTGCGGATGGCTTTTTTTGTAATATCCAATTCATGTGGGATTAAATTGTCATGAATCTATTGAGTTGATCGTGTGAGGCCGTCAAAACTTATATAGGAGCCCCCACATAGCTAAGCATGTCAACCTTGTAAAGAGGGTAAAAATCAAAAAAATAGCGTCATTGCAAGCGTAGCGTGACAATGACGCGTGAAATAAGTTTGTGTGTCTGCTTTCAGCTTCTTTCAGTTTTCTGTAAGGTATTCCTTCGATATCAGCATAAAAAGCTGGTCATTATCGATAGATTCATCGAAACATTCGGTAAGCAATTGTTTGGCGTCATCATAATTTAGCAATTTAGCCACCATCATGAGCATACGGCAGGAAGTGATGTTGATATGTTCCAGTAATTGCAGGTACATGATGAGGTCCATATCGCCCAGGATTGACATTGCCTGCTTTTCATCAAGGCAAAATTCATCCCTGATGATTGATTTGATGGGGTTGCAATTTTTGTCGGACGGGGTTTCGTTGATCAGTTTATATATTTCGTCCATTCGGGCTATCTGCTTTTTGATATCGTCCCAAAACTCCTGTATGGCTTGTTCCAGCGCAGTGAACGATGCCAGTTTGATCAGGTGTTCCAAATTATTGTCCAGGTAGCGCTTGCCAAAATATATGCGGTTAAGATTGTGTACAAATACCTGCTTTAACAAGCTGGTATCTAAAGGTTTGGTGTTTAAATTATCCATGATAAATTATAAGATAAGTGTGCTGCGGTAATTCAACTATGAAAAGGCCAAATTGTTTAGACTCAATGCAATATTACGTCACAATTTTATTTATATACCTATTTGCAGATATAAAGTAACTTTACAGCCAGACATATACAGTTATGAAATATAAATTGGGCGACTTTGTGCGCTTTGTTGACGAAAAAATGGAGGGCTTTGTAACCCGTATTATTGACGACCAGATGATAGGGGTTACCGGCGAGGATGAGTTTGAGATACCCGTGCTGGCCAGTAAGGTTACCTCGGTACATGGTTATGAACCTGCCGGGGCAAAAAAGGCCGCTACTGATAATGAAGCTACAATACCCGTGGGCGAATTTGAAAAAAAGGGGATCTATCTGGGTGTGGTTACCGATGCTAAAGCCAATTCTGTTGTGCATTTTCATTTGGTGAATACTACCTCGTTCCAATTGCTGGCGGCGCTCACCACCGAAAAGCAACAAGTGTTTAAAGGTGAATTTGCTGAAGTTGTAGCTCCGCAGTCGGCAGTGAAGATATACTCGGCTCAATTGGCCGATCTGCAATTGTGGCCCACCTTTATTTTTAACGTGATTTACAGCACTAAACAAAATATAGAACCACCTGTGCCAATGGCATTGCGCGAAAAATTTAAGGCTAAAGATTTTTCGACCACAAAAAAGCAGATCCCATTGTTAAAAGATGCCGGCTGGCTTATTCGCCTGGATGAACCCGACCTGGTGATCGACGCGCAAAAGCTGAAGGAAAGTTTTTTTAAATCGCCCGAAGAGAAAGTAGTATTGGATAAACCGGCCAATGAGGTGGACCTTCATATCGAAAAGTTGCGTGATGATCACCAGTTTTTGCAAAACAGCGAAATGCTGAACATACAACTGGCGCACTTTCATAAAACGCTTGATGCTGCCATCGTACATCAACTACCCGATATGGTATTTATCCATGGAGCCGGCAATGGTGTACTGCGCAACGAACTGCATAAAGCCTTGGGCAAGCACCCCAAAGTACAAACCTTTATGGATGCCCGTAAAGAAAAATTTGGCTACGGCGCTACTAGGGTGATATTAAAGTAGGTGATTTAGTTGCCAGTTTTGAATGGTGAGTTTGAAGTCAACAGAATAGAACTCCGCCATCACTCGGCTGGAGCCGAGCGACGGCGAAGTTTTTAAAAACTTACTACTCAAAACTGACACTCACCACTTATTTATTCCGTCCCCGCAGGGTCTCTCGGAGAGGACCCTGATGTTAAACCCGAGACTCAAAACTCTGAACTCAAAGCTCAAAATCTATTTATTCAGCTTATCAACCCGGTCAAAAAACTCGTTTTGTAATTTCAAGGTGGCCATATCAGCTTTTCATACTTTTTAAAGTTTTTAAAACAGCATAAAATCGCCTTTTAATTTGTTAAAGTCGATGTTTTTATATCAATTTTAAAGCTTTTTTAGGCCGTTTTTGCTCTGAAAAGTGTTAAAATTTAAGGTTTAAAAAGTTTTTGAGAGATTATTTCAAACTGGGTAGGGAGTAGCAAAACGCAGCGCCTTTTTGATTGCCATTTTCTACCCAGATGCGGCCGCTCATTTTTTCGATAAAATCTTTGCAGATCATCAGGGCTACGCCGGCACCCTTTTCTTTTTCGTTGCTGTAATGCATAGTAGCCTTGAAGTTGAATATCGAGGTCATTTTTTCCGGGGAAATGCCATTGCCCTCATCCAGTATACAAAGTGTAGTTTCGCCAGAGTGCGCCGATGCCGAAATGGATATTGTGGAATGACGGGGAGAAAACTTGATGGCGTTATGTATAAAGTTGCGGTGAATAAATTGTACAAGTTCTTTATCGGCATGTATCACAATATCGCTATCTATGTGGTTCAGGAATTTAAGCTGATATTCTCCCCCTATAAGGTCAAAAGGTTGCAGCGCCTCATCAATCAGTTCTTTTAGTTTTAGGGGTTGTGGCTCATAGCTAAAGCCAGAAAGCTGTTGTTTGATCCACTGCAAAATATTCTCGAATATTTCGAGCGAGATGGTAGAGGAATGTTCCATCGTATCAACCAGTTCCATCAGCTCATCGCGGGTTAAGGCGTCGGTATCTTTTAAAACCGCGGCCAAAGTTTTAAGTGTGCCTATCGGTTGTCTGAAATCATGAGCCAGGATAGATACCAGGCGGTTATTGAATTCATGGTCTATCTCCAGCTTTTCGTTACGTAACAGTACCGACCGATTGAGTGCTTCGAGTGTTCCCGCGTGTTTCTTTTTCAGGCGGTATAAACGATAAATGAAAAGTACGGTCACTACGGTTAGTAAAAAAAGTACACCCAATATAATGGCTACTATCTGCCGGTTTTTACTTCTGATGGTTATGGCCTCCAATTGTTGGTCTTTTAAGGCATAATCAATATAATCAAAACCCGAGGTATTGTTGAATTGCTCTTCATCCTCGTAGAGTTTAAGCAGTTTTTCGCCATAGTGCTGAACTTCGGGGAGTTGGTTACGGGATATGTATATATCGTATAGGTGCTTACCAAATATCTTTTGATACATATGATAGCCCCTTGCGTCAGCGATAGCGAGCCCTTGTTTGTAATGGGCAATTGCCTTAGCAGTATCCGTATTATTGTATAAGTCACCAAGGGTCTGGATAATATCGAGGCTCAGATAATTCAGGTTCATGGCGATACCTTCAGCGGCTGTTTTTTCCAGCAGGCTGATCCCTTTTTCGCGCTGCTTGTTCTTTAAATAAAGCTGTGCCTGTATCTGGTCGGTAACCAAAAGCGACCGGTGGTCATTATACTTAGTAGCTATTTGCCTGGCTTTAGTTAAGTAAATCGGGATGGAATCTTTTGGGATATGATTTTGATATAACAGTAAATAATCACAAAGCACAAGAGACATGATCGAATCCTTTTTGAGGTTATTGCCCAGGTTTATAGCTCTTTTGAATATTTGTATGGATTTTTTCTCTTCGTTGTTTTCACTAAAAACAAGACCAATATTCATGAGGGTCTGCACTACATTGGCTGAATCTTTTATAGTCATGTAATGATTATGGGCATCATTATAATAACGCAATGATAATTGAAGATTGCCCCTGAGGTCATAAACTATCCCAAGTGTGTTTAATGCATCGGCAATGCCCTGCCGGTATTTTAACCGCTCAGAAATGGCCCGGGCACGTTTAGCATAATAAAAGGTGCTGTCGAGATCACTTTCATACATTAATATTCCCAGGCGGTTAAGCGCATCGGCATATTTAATACTATCGGTAATATGGGGCAGGGTTTCTTTAATTTTAACAATATCCTTTACCTGACTATAACAACATATAGCGATAAACAATAAGGGTATAAAAAAGAAGACGCGTTTTGGCATTAAGCAGACATTATATTAACCAACCACTCGTGGTGGCTTTGAGATCAATGATTTAAATACAATGTATACGAAATAAAATACGCAGGGTTAAATAATATATAAAATAAAAATATTAACCGGATGATAGTTAATTATAAAAATAGTGTTTATTCGCCCCAGGCGGTAATAATGAGGTTGCGCTGGCCGCCGTAATTGCGGTGTTCGCACAAGTAAATACCCTGCCACATACCTAATGCCAATCTGCCATTACGGATAGGGATCATAACAGAGCTACCCAGTAAAGCAGCTTTTAAGTGCGCCGGCATATCATCGGGGCCTTCATCGTTATGATGATAATCCGGGTCGTTTTCGGGAACAGTTTTGCTAAAATACATTTCAAAATCGCGCCTTACTGTGGGGTCGGCATTTTCATTAATAGTTAACGATGCCGAGGTATGTTGGATAAAAACCTGCATGATACCGGTTTTAATTTGCCCCAATTGCGGCAACGCGTGTACAACTTCAGTGGTGATCAAGTGAAAGCCTCTTTTTCGTTCTTTGAGCAGGAGCATTTGCTGGTGTATTTGCATGGGATAGTAAAGCTGTTTAATAATATAGAGCTGTATAATATAGCGTAATTTTTGATAGCGGGTAGTATTGAAAGTTGCCTTTTTATATTTGTAAATAATAATTTTAATTTGTAGTATAGCCCGCAGTTAAAAATCATAGATTGGCAAATATTGAAACGGATTTTACGGCAGATATTGAAGCTGTAAGCAGTATAGACGCGGTATCATCCATATTAGAAGTTGTTTGCCGAACTACCGGAATGGGCTTTGCTGCCGTAGCCCGCGTTACGCCATACCGGTGGATTGCCTGTGCCGTTCGTGATGAGATACAATTTGGTCTTAAACCCGGTGGTGAATTAAAGGTAGAAACCACCATTTGTCATGAGATCCGCCAAAATCATCAGGCTGTTATCATTGATCATGTAACCGATGATGAACTGTACGCGCATCATCATACGCCTGCCATGTACGGCATTCAAAGTTATATTTCGATGCCCATTATGCTGAAAGATGGGAGTTTCTTTGGCACATTGTGCGCTATTGATCCGCGACCGGCCCGCCTAAATAACCCGGAGACCATAGGCATGTTTAAGCTTTTCGCCGAATTGATCTCTTTCCACCTCGATGCGATAGAGCGGCTTGCTATAAGCGAGTTGAAATTGCAGGAAGAACTGAAGACGGCAGAGCTGCGTGAGCAGTTTATCGCTATACTCGGTCATGATCTGCGTAACCCGCTTGGAGCTGTTTCTAATGTGGCTCAGTTGTTATTGCGGATGCCGCTTGATGAACGTACCAAACGCCTGGCTACCATTGTACAAGATTCGTCATACCGGATGAAGGAGATGATTGAGAATATTCTTGATTTTGCAAGTGGCAGGCTTGGCGGAGGGATTACCCTGGCCCTGAAAAATGATGAACTTTTAACAGACCTTCTTAACCAAGTACTCACCGAGCTGCAATTGATATGGCCCGATCGAATGATCAATGCGGAATTCAATATAACCAGGCCTGTAAGTTGTGACAAAAGGCGCATAGCCCAGCTATTTTCTAATTTATTGAGTAACGCCCTTACACATGGTGAAAAAGACACGCCGGTTAAGGTGAAAGCATTTAACGCTGAAAATGAATTTGTTTTATCAGTATCAAATTCCGCCAAACAAATATCCGAAGAAACTATGGAGCGGCTTTTTCAACCGTTTTCGCGCGGAGATATCAAACCTGGGCAAAAAGGATTAGGGCTTGGGTTATATATTGCCTCCGAAATTGCCAAAGCGCATGATGGTACACTTACCGTGTGCTGTACTGAAGGTGAAATTTGTTTTAGTTTACAAATACCAGCTAATCTCTGAAGACCGTTTCGAGCAAAATACCAGTAGGGGTATGCAGAAAAATGCGCCTTTCGCCTATATCAGGCAAGTCCATCAAAGAATGTGGGATACTCAGATTAAGCAGCTTTTGTTTAAAGGCGTCATAATTTTCCAGATAAAACGCCGTGTGGTCAATGGCTTCGGTGGCATGATCTGGTTGTTGCCTGTAATAAGGAGAACTTTGAATAAGATGTATAAGCGGCAAGCCCTTGTGATACAGCCAATAGCCCGGTATGTTAGCGGCTATTACAGCTGGCCGGGCACCCTCTGTCAGATCAAAAATACTTAGTAAAAAGTCCTTTGTTTTTTCCAGTTGCTTTGTACGCAGGGTGGTATGATCTATATGCATGATTTTTATATTTAAACGATGCACAAAATTGGTTCACCTACTGAGGGAAACCTATGTAATTAATCAAGAAAATATTGTACAAAACGTGGAGTGCTGCCTTTAGCGCTGCTGGTTCTCTTTTTTAAATGCCGAAGGTGTTTGCCCAAAATGCGCTTTAAAAGTATTACTTAAATGGCTTTCGTCGGTATAGCCAAATTCATCTGCCAGTTGCGACAGGGTTTTATCCCGGTGGATGAGTTGGTGCGCGATCAGTTTCAGGGCATATTCCTGTACATATTTTTTGTATGAACTGCCTGTGGCCTTGCTGAAATACTGGTTAAAATAAGTTTTGCTGATATGAAAAGTATCGGCAATGTTTTGCAGGGATAACAACTGTTTATTGGTGATATGCAGATCGATGTAGTTGAGGATGGCTTGTATTTTATCGTCTTTGGGTTTAACTATATTCTGATCGGTTTCTTTAGCCATGAGGGAAAGCACAAGCGCCAGCGCATTTTTGATAATGATATTTTGATAGCTGGTTTCTTTCCGGTGTTCGGCTATAATCAAATCCATTAGCTGAGTGATCTGCTGCCTGTTGTCCGGCAGATCCATTTTGCGATGCGGGGATGATAAACGGGTGAATACCTGTTTAAAATCGGCATCGAGTAAAAGATCCTGGAAAAAGCCTTCGTGGAACTTGATAATACAGATCACGCATTTTTCCTCGAAAACAAAAAAGTGGGTATCTTGTGGAGCAAGAACAAACAGATCGCCTTTTTCGTAATTATAACTACGATCGTTGATCATATGCTGGCCTTTGCCGCGCATAATATACTGTAGCTCATAATGGGTATGCTTATGCACAGGCAGGTGCCATTCGTTTTTAATGACGTAGGCGATGTCGAACTTTTGGGTAAGATTCCTGATATGCATGGGCGAAAATTACAATTTAAATTTAATTTTAGGTTGCAGATAAAAAAGGCCGTCCATTTATTACTATGCGTAATTATTCGGGCTTTAAGGTGAACCTTATCTTTGGATTTGAGCTCGCTTTGTTTTTGTGGTAAAAATCAATAGCCGGTTGGTTAAAAACGGGTGTTTGCCATTGGATATTGATACATTGGCGTTCAATGGCCACGGTTGTAAGATGTTGAATGATATCCGTACCGATGCCTTGTCCCCGGGCTTGTTCGCGCAGGAAAAGACAATCCATGTACATAAAATCGGCGGCATCCCAGGTTGAGTAGTCAAAGGTATAAGATACAAAACCAATCAGTCCGGTTTCCATTTCAACAACCCAGCAGTTTAATTTGGGGTGGGCCGCGAACAAGGCTTTGCTGAGCCTATCTTTTTTTCCATCGGGGGTAAATGGCGCTTTTTCATAATCGGCATGTTCCTGCATCAGGTGCAAAAGTTCGTCAAGGTCGGCGGGTTCAACGGGGCGTATCAGGTAACTCATGGTCTATCTGGCCAATTCTTCCTTGAGGTTTTTAATAAAATCCTGTATATACTTTTTACCCGCGTCTTCATGCCTTACGGCGGCATAGTGCGTGCGTATCAACCCTTTTTGACCTATCCGAACGAGGGTTAAAGTTGGCGAATCAACAAACGATCGCATGGCCCATTTGGGCATGGTGAGAATACCCATACCAGCTTTTACCATCTCTAAGGCGGCTTCGGTAAGGGGCATGGCCACTATTTTTTGCGGCTGCGTTTTTTGATCTTTTAAAAAGTGCTGATGAACAGTTACCGTTTCCAATGGGTAGGAGTGGATGATGAGGGTTTGGTCTTTAAAATCATCGCCGGTCAGAAATTTTTTATGAGCCAGCGGATGCCCCAGCGGAATTACGGCCATTACTTCATCCTTAAAAAGCTCTACATATTTGATGCTTTTATCATCCCAGGGATCGGAGGTAATACCCAGGTCCAGTTCGTTATCCAGCAATTTTTGCAGCGGTTTATGGGTGGCTTCAATCACTATATTAATATCGAGCTTGGGGTACAAAACTTTCATCCTGGCCATAAATGCGGGCAGCCAGTGGTAATTGGTATAACATTCGGTACTGATACGGATATTACCGGCATGACCCTGGCGCATGTCATTGATCCTGTTGGTGGCTTCATCTATTTCGGCCAGTACTTTTGTGGCGGTATCATACAGCACCTGCCCCTCTTCGGTTAGCGTCCATTGGTTTTTGGTGCGATAAAATATTTTAACACCCAGCCGTTCTTCAATATCCCTAAGCTGGTGACTTACTGCCGATTGTGTTAAAAAAAGCTTATCCAATGATCTGGTGATGCTTTTTTCGTCGGCCAGGGTTTTGATCAAGCGTAAGTGCCTTGTTTCCATGTCGTAAATATACATATCCATAAGCTTTGCAAATATGTATTCTGCTCATGTGCACATGCTGTACATCTCATGCTATTGTGATGATTGCGGCAACTACATTTGGATCAACAAAATAGATCAATATGAACACAGCCATTGAACATTATCAAAACAAATTATCATTCGAGATGGATCCATCCGACTTGTTTGCGGCCCTTGAGGCAAAAGAAAACATCATAGCTATTGATGCCCGTAAAAATTTTGCCTGGGAGCGCGAGCGTATTCCCGGTTCCGTTAACCTTAGTCACCGGGATATGAATGAACAGACCACCGCACACTTTGACAAGGGTGCCTTATATGTTATCTATTGCGATGGTATAGGCTGCAATGCCTCCACCAAAGGCGCTTTAAACATGGCCCGGTTAGGGTTTAACGTACGCGAATTGATGGGCGGTATTGAATGGTGGAAGTTTGACGGCTACCAAACCGAAGGAACCCAGCAAACTGCAGGGTTGCAGATAGCATGCGCCTGTTAAGAATGGTATATAAAAAAGGGAGCCGATCTGATGGTCGGCCCCCTTTTAACTATTGGAAAGCTTGTGTTAACCTTTATTTTATAGCAAACGGATCCGCGTAAACAGTCTCAAAACCTGTGTAGTCATATTTCCTTTTGATACACAGTCCTTTTTGAAAGTTCTCTTCCGTCAATGCATCGACAATATTATTTAAATCGAAGCCCGGCGGTTGAACAATCAGCGTCATCTGCGAACTGAATAGGGCATCGTTACTGTCCGTAGCCGGGTAATCAAGGCTGGCATGCTTAATATAAACCCTGTTTTGTTGCAATGTTCCGTTGATGATAGCAGCAATATGATCGTCCCAGGTGATATCCAGGTTATCGCCACCGTTATACGCGCACAGTATGGCCAGCGGAAATTCAATTATAATTTCGACCGGTTGTTCATATAAAACGTTTATCTGCATCCCGTTTGCTGCCATAGTTATTACCGGATATTAAGAGGCTCAATAGGGTAAAATAACAATTGTTATACCAATAACAAACCACCGTCTATAATAAATTCAGAACCGGTGATAAAGCCAGCGGCATCATCACAAAGGTAAGTTACTACGCTGGCAACTTCTTCGGAGGTACCCATGCGTTTCAAAGGCGATTTAGTGATGAGGCTGTCTTTTATGGTACCCAAAGTGGCGTCATCTAAGCCGGCCTTGTGCATAATCTCTGTTGCTACCGGGCCCGGGCTCACCGCGTTCACCCTGATCTTGCGTGGTGCCAGCTCCAATGCTGCCGATTTCATCAATGAGTTTAAGGCAGCTTTACTGGCCGAGTAAACCGATGAGGCTGCGCTGGTTGTGCTGGCCACTATGGAGGATAGGAAAACAACGGATCCACCATCACGCAAAATTGGGATAAACTTGCCCAGCGTAAAGTAGGCTCCTTTAAAGTTGATATCCATGATATCATCAAAGTGTTGCTCTGTAGCTAATTCAATTGGTGATAAGGTTGCTACACCTGCATTAATGAACAGAATATCAACCTGTCCATAACTTTCGGTAACACTGGCAACCAATCGCTCCGTTGCCTTAATGTCTGATTGATCGGCAACAATACCGGTTACACCCAGTTCGGATGCAGCTTTCTCTATCGCTTCTTTCCTGCGCCCGGTGATGATCACGGTGGCACCTTTTTCTTTTAATTCCCTGGCAGCTGCGTAACCTATGCCGCTATTGCCGCCGGTAATTACAGCTATTTTGTTCTGAAAATTGCTCATTTCTGTGTTTTTTTATTTAATGATGCAAATGTATTGCGGAAATGGTATAATTTTGTAACCAGTATCACAGAGTATACCAGTAAAAATATGGGAACAGAACATTCAACAGAGAACATGACGCCGGAAATTAAGGCCATGTACGAGGTTATTTATGGCATTGATGGTAAAAGGAACGAAGCGCGGGAGATCCAGGCGTTGCAGGATACCATTTACGTAATTGGCGGTAAATGGAAACTGCCCATTATTAACTCCATATGCAACGGCAACAAACGTTTCAGGGAAATTGAACGGAGCATACCGGGCATAACCACGAGGATGCTTTCGAGAGAATTACGGGAAATGGAATTGAATAAGCTGATTACGCGAACAGTAAGCCCGGGCCCACCGGTTTTGGTGGAATATGCATCAACTGAGTATTGTTGGTCTTTTGGCCGCATCATATTTGAAATGATCAAATGGGGGATTGATCATCGTGAAAAGCTGAAGAAGGAGCAAATAGTTTAGCCCTTTTCGTCTGCTAAGCCCAATCGCATGGTTAGCATGTGGGGTACAAATCCTACTTTTTCATAAGCTTTTAGCGCGGCGGTATTAACAGCGTAAACTTCCAAACGTATTTCGGTAATACCCTGCTGCTGCGACCATTGTTTAAGCGCATCAATGATCAGTTTGTTTACGCCCTTGCCCCTGTGCCCGGGCATTACATACATAAAACCCAGGTGGGCATGCTGCTGGTGCCTCAAATATGGTTTGGAATCAACAATACGGGCATATCCACAACCAATAACTATTGAATCAATTTCGGCTACAACCAGCAGGGCGTCGGTTGCCTCAATTAAGTCGGGGATGTTATAATAATAGAGGGGACCTGGTTTTAAAGTAGGATCAAAGGGACGTTCAGATTCAACCAGTGCTTGTTTAAACTCAAACAATACGTCCATATCTTTTAACTCCGCTTTTCTGATATTTATTTGCTCCATTTTATGGTCTCCGATATCTGGTAAAATTATAAGTTTGTTTTGAAATTCGGGATTAATCCCTGATTTTACAAAAGCCCTAAAAATATTTTAACCAATTTGTCCAGTTTTAAAAATGGTGTTCGTCATCTTATTTTAAAACTTAAAAACTAATAAAATGAAAGAGTTCCTTTTTGTATTCAGAAACGATTATGTTGGCGCACCACAAGGTTCACCAGAAGAAATGCAGGCCGTTACCCAAAGATGGATGGATTGGGTGGGCAGTATAGCCGCTCAGAATAAACTGGTTGATCGTGGAAACCGCCTGTTTGCGGAGGGTAAAGTGGTAAGAGGCAAAAATGTGGTTACCGATGGCCCTTATACCGAAATTAAAGAACTGATTGGCGGCTACACCCTGGTTAAAGCCGATTCGTTAGACGAGGCCGTTGAACTGGCCAAAGGCTGTCCTATTTTTGAATTTGGCGGCAATGTAGAAGTGAGGGAAATTCACCATATGTAAATAAGCTCAGGGTTAAAACAGAGAGGCTGTATCATTAATCAAATTGACTATCCCTTGGTGTTGCGCCTGTGAATTGAAATTTAAGCCGATCATATTTGTACGAAAAGTGGGTTTACACTTTTTTAGAGAAAATTTTCACAAATAATTGATTGTCAATTGTTTAAATCAATGTTAACCCTGAAAAGTGTAAACCCATGTAAACCCACTTTTTGGTTAATGTAGCCGATCTAACCCATGATCATACAGATTGAGCATCCGGATAGATCATAAAAAAAGAGGCTGATCATGATGATACAGCCTCTTTTGGTTTTTAATAACTGGCCTGTCCAATATCCAGGCGACTGATCTTGCCTCCGGGATTAATTATAAACCGGAAGTAGGTTTTAAAATCGCCCCATTGGTCGCTGTGGAACCTGCCGTAGAGGTCCAGGCCATTGTTTTCTATCTTATCAATGGCCGTAAAACGTTCATGGCCCAAAGCTTTGTCAAAAAAGCTTTTGAAATTCATTTTGTGGCCATCGTCAAAAAGCTCGGCATCCGCTGTGAATAAGGCAAACCAGGCATTTTTATCACCGGTCTGCAAAGCATCAATGGCCTTTTTTACTATGGGGTTGGTTAATTGATCGGTATTCATAGCATTTGTATTTTTTATGGTTTTAACTGGCGTTTTTGTTGTTTGCGCCTGGGCTGATAATGATAAACTGATCAGCGAGGCGTAAACCAGGTAATGATTAAGTGCTTTCATTTGAATTTTGTTAAGGGGTATTGCAAATAGATGATGAGCAGGTTCATGAGCAGGAAAGGCAATTCAATAACTGCCCCCTTCAAGTTTTTTGTGGATAGCTGCAGGCAAATAATGAGCAGGATAGTTATGGCCATTAAAAAGTTCCCAAAAACAAATGTTCGCGGAAACAGGATAAGTAAAGCGCTCAGCATGGTGATGGTACCCAGTAAAATAAGGCTTTGGCTATTGAAACGCCATTTGCTAAACATGGCCAGCATTTCGGGTTTGCCGCTAAACATGGCCCAGCCTTGTTTAAATCCCATGAATACTACAAACAGGATAAGTAATGAATTGATGATCTTTATGGGCATGGCTTTAAGGATTAAATGTAAAAACAGGATAATCTAATTTACCCTGTTTTTACTTCATTTAAATTAGGTCGACTAATTAATTTGTAGCGCCACCGTTTACTAACAGGTGCTGGCCTGATACGAATGATGAAAGATCGCTGGCAAAGAATTCGGCTGCATTAGCTACGTCTTCTACTTCGGCCAGTCTGCCCATCGGACAGCTGTCCAGTAATTGTTTCCTTAGTTCGGGGTAGCTACCGGCTTCGGCAAATATACCGGAGTGATCAACCGCGAAGGGGATAATGGAATTCACAGTAATACCCTTGTGGCCAATTTCTTTTGACAGGATATCAACCAGGTAACGCGGTGTAGTTTTACTACCGCCATACACAGCCATTCCCGGTACCGGAAATGAGGTGGTGCTTGACGCGATGTAAATGATACGGCCATTATCGGTTACATTTTTAGCGGCTTGTTGCATGGTAAAATATGAGCCTTTGGTGTTGATGGAAAACAATCTATCGAATTGCTCTTCGGTAAAATCAACAACAGGGGTTTCTACCATTTCAATGCCGGCATTAGCCACTACGATATCAATTTTGCCAAACTCTTTTTTGGCTTCGTTGAATAACCTTTCGATATCCGCTACTTTGCTTACATCGGCCTGAACCGCAATTACGCGTACGCCCATGGCTTTGATGTTGCTTAGTACCTCGTCGGCAGAAGCTTTATCACGTGAATAATTGATCACGATATCGGCACCTAATGCTGCGTAACGTTCTGCAATGGCTTTTCCTAAACCGCGTGCTGATCCTGTAATTAAGGCTACTTTATTTTTTAATGTGTTCATGATTTCTATGATTTTAATATTTTGTGATTACACTGATTTTGTTTTTGATTTCACCGATTTTGCTTGGTGCGACCACTTATTTTTTTGAATTTTTACTTTTGAATTTTGACTTCCACTTACGCCATTGCACCGTTAATACCGATGTTTTGGGCACTGATCCATTTGGCAGCATCGCTGGCCAGGAAAGCCACTACATTGGCAATATCTTCAGGCTCGCCTATGCGGTTAAAGGCCGAAAGAGAGGCCAGGCGGTCGATCACTTCCTGTGGCTTACCGTTGGTGAAAAGTTCGGTGTTGGTAGGGCCAGGAGATACCGAATTTACATTGATCCCCCTTGCGCCAACTTCTTTTGAGAATACGCTGGTTAATTGTTCCACCGCTGATTTTGTTGCTGCATAGGTTGAATATGTTGGCAGCATAATACGGTTATTGGAAGTTGAAAAGTTGATCACACTACCATTGTCGGCTAGTTTGGTAGCTGCTTCACGCAGGGTATTAAATGTGCCGCGTACGTTGATGTCAAACTGGCGCGTAAAATCTTCGTCGGTGGTATCTTTCAATAGTTTGGTGATCATGATACCGGCATTGTTAACCAGTACATCAATTTTGCCATAATGAGCTATGGCTGTATCAAACATGGCTTTTACTTCGTCTGACTTGCTTACGTCGGCTTGCAAGGCTATGGCGTCGCCACCTTGTTGTTTTATTTCATTAAGTGTTTGCTCGGCTGCATCAAGACCACCTGCATAATTGATGATCACTTTAGCACCTTCTGATGCCAGTTTTTTGGCTACTGCTGCACCGATACCTCGTGAGGCTCCGGTTACTAAGATTACTTTTTCTGTTAGCGTTTTCATGATTATTTTTCCTTTGTTTGTTTTGATGAATCAAAGGTCTGGTTTAACGCAAGCCAAAAAGTACAGATATCATAGCATTACCTGCAAATATCAAAGAAGGGAGATTTGGAGCATGGATTTTTGGATAAAGGGTAAGGATTTTTACTGTAGGGGCGCATATTTGCGTCTCAGATTATTGAGGGAGGACTTTCACACCGGAGACGCAAATATGCGTCTCTACAAGAAGGGTTTTAACAAGCTATGGTACCATGCTGTTTCCGGAATGAAACAGGGGTGATGCTGGTATGCTTTTTAAAGTAATTACTAAAATGGTTTGCTTCGGAGAAGCCCAGCAGGAAAGCGATCTCTTTAATAGAGTTTGATGAATTTTGTAGGAGTGATTTAGCTTCGGCAATAGTTTTTTCGGTTATCCAGGTACTGATGGGTTTGCCGGTTTTGGTTTTGATTACGTTACTTAAGTAGTTGGGGTGCAGGTTTTGCTCATCTGCATAATCCTGTAGCCTGAAAACCTGGTGTACCTTGCCATTGTTTAAATCCCTGTAGTGCTGTTCCAGTGTACGTTTGAAATTCTTGACGATTTGGGAGCTGCGGTTCCCTTCATATATGGGGTTATAATCCTTCCAGAAATATTCCTTTATTTTTAACAGCAATACCACAAATAAATTCCCAATGAGCCGGGCACGGTAACGGCTGTTGGATTGATATTCTTTATTGATCTGTAGATATATATCCTCAAATTCCGAGAATGTAGCCTGGCCTAATACCCTTGGATGAACTGTTTCGGCCAGTAGAAAAGGAAATTCTTCGAAAATATCGGGATGCACATTCTCCTTTAAAAATGATTCGCTGAGGGTGATCAGGTAAACCTCATTGAGTTCAAACCACTCATGCGATTTATAGTGCCCCGGATTGGTAAAATAGATAGTGCCCGGTTCGGTTGTAAAGTGAAGATCGTCTGTAGTATAAACCCCGCGACCATCCTTAACAAAAACAAACGAAAAGAAGTTTGGCCTGTACACCGGTGATTTAAAAGGCAGCTCCAGGTGGATATCCTTGATGTTATGAATGGTAAAATCCGTTTTATCATCAATGCCCTCCGTTGGCAATCCAAAATAAAGGTATTGTTTGATCAGTGTATTAAAAACAAGCTTTTCGTTTGTTGCTTTCATGAATAAAGACGCCCACAGTAATTCCAGCAGGCGTCTTAAAATTAAGAACAAATTTGCAAACTAACCCATGGTTTTTATAGCTGCCTTAAACCGTTCAGTTTTAATGGCCGATAGCATCGTGTTCAGTAGTATCTTACCGTATTGTAACTTGCCTTCGTAAGTGTCCAGTAATATTTTGCCACTCATCAGCATGGCGCCAAACTCAGCCATTCCCGGCAGATCCATATTGGTATCATGTGTATAATTGCCCGGTTTTTGGGCTGCTGCAAACCTGAGCATGATCATGGCATAATACATCCGGCATATTTGCTGCATCAGGAAAAAGCGTGCCTTTTTGTATTCATTTAACTCTTCACCAAAATAGGTTTGGAGGTAAATGGCTTCGTCCTGCTCATCATGAACATAGGGTTGAGCCAGGATAGCCAGATCTACATACCGGTCGTTTAAAAACGCAGCCTCCCAGTCAATCACCCAGATCTGTTTTCCATCAAACAAAATGTTGTTCGGGTTCAAATCATTGTGGCTCGCCACCAGATCAGTATCATACCGCGGGTAGGATTTCTGGATTTCGGCGTAAAGTGAAAAATACTCGGCCGTAATATGTTCCGGGAACATGTGCTGCTCCTTAAACTGTTGTATAAATATATCAACCCCATCTAAAAAGTTTACCAGTTTTGGGAAAGGGGGCAGCGCATGTATAGCTTTGATGGTGTTACTCAACGCTGTAACAAGTTCCTGTTTTGAAGCAAAACCTTCGCGTAAAGGTTTGGCCTGTACAAAATCGGTAATAGCCAGGGCATCTTCATCATTAGAATAATAAACATGCGGCGCGATGTTAGCCGAGGCCGCTAAGCCCATGCAAATGTGCTGCCGTTGCGGATCATGCATTTCATCAGCATGCATAACTATACGGAGCAGGTAGTTTTTGCCATTTACGGTTATCCGGTATACCAATGCCGATGAAAGACCACCGGTCAGTAATTGTATATCCTCAATTTCGGTATGATTAAATAAAGATCTCAGCGCCTTTTTAACAGCAGGCAATTTTATTTCGGGTATTGTTGTTGTTAGATCCATTTTTTATAAAAAGAGCCCTGTTTCGTCGAATATTTCAGACAGTTTTTCAATTTTTTTTGTTTTTGATTTTGGGAAAATATCCAATGCGGCATATTCCGCGGTTTTTATTGATTCGTTCAACAAACGTTTACCACCCGGCGCCAATACCACATAACTTACCCTGGCATCTCGTTCATTACTTTCGCGCGATACGAGGCCTGTTTTTTCCATAGGTGCAAGCATGCGCGTAATGCCTGAGGCAGTAAAACCCAGCTTGTCGGCCAGATCAATCCTCCTCAACTTTTCATGAGGTGCCTGTGAGAGGTAATACAGTATAACAAAATCATTAAAGCCTAAGCCATAACTACTCAACTGTGCATCAAAGCGACGGTTCACTATCGTTTGCATTTTAGCCAGGTTGAGGATGAATTTTAAGGTTGAATTAATGTATACCATTTATACCTTTGTATAATACTTGATATGTCAAGTATTATACAAAGGTATAAATGGTATACTTATTAGGATGGATTATAAGAAAAAGATTGTCTTAAAATAGATAATTGATATGCTATCAGTATTTTAAATAAATGATTTGATGGCCGCGATCACTGCCCGAGGTGAGCTGATATGTGGAAAATGGCCTTGTGCATCAATGAACTTTAGGGTGCTATTTTCAATGTGCGCGTGTAAATAATAGGCTACCTCTGTAGGCACGGCAATATCATTCCAGGATTGTAGCAGCAGTACTTTCTTTTTAAGATGAGGCAGATGCTCGCGAACATCAGATTCAAATATAACTTTGGCTACTTCTAAAGCAATATCAGGCCTGATGGCCGATAGGGTATAGGCAAATTGCTGTGCAAGTTCGGGTTGATCCGGATTATCCATCGCAACTTCCGAAAAACCGCTGGCCCAGGCACAATAATTACCGGCCATGGCGCTATACATAGCATCTAAAACAGGTTGGGTAAAGCCACCGGTATAGTTATGCTCTTCATCATTTAAATATCGTGGTGAGGCGCCTATAAATACCAGTTTTGAAAAATACTCCGGTTTTTGAATTGCAGCCAATAAGGCAATCATGGAGCTGACGGAATGAGCAACTACAATAGTATTTTGTAATTTCAGATCAGCCAGTATGTTTAACATATCATCAACATAGGCAAAAAGCCGGTCGTATTTTTCTGGTATATACTCATTTGGGTCTGCGCTGCCTGCACCGATATTGTCAAATAGCACAATACGATAATCAGCTTTAAAATCATCTTTGACCCAATTCCACGCGTTTTGGTCTGTGCCAAAGCCGTGGGTAAACACAATTGTTTCAGTAGCATTAAGGTTACCCTCAATAGTTATATTATTCTTTTTTTGAATTATAGTATTCATAAAGCAGATAAATAAATATTAAGGCAGATGGTGCTCTAAGATATAATTTCTATTGATGAAAATATAGGAAAACTAAATAACCTGTTTTAAATGTTAATAATACAGTATATATTAGCCCTGCTTAAATAAAACCATTATATAGCTAAATCGATCTGCCCGGCAGATAACCATAAATCCATAACCAATGAAAAAACTGCTTGTTTGTGCTTTTCTTTTAAATATGGTCACCGCAGCTATGGCTGCAGGGCCAAAGCTGGCTGATACTGTTGTTAAAGGAGCCCCGGTACCTGCCGAAATTGAAGACCCGCGCAATATCGGTATCAATAAGGAGCCTGCACATGCTTCATTAATGCCCTATGCCAATTTACAGGAAGCTCTGAAGGCCAACAGGCACGCTTCATCATTTTGCCGAAGCCTGAATGGTTTGTGGAAATTTAATTGGGTAGCATGGCCGCAACAGCGCCCGGTTGATTTTTATAAAACAGCTTACGATGTATCGGGCTGGAAAGATATCAAAGTGCCTTCCAACTGGCAGATAGAAGGTTATGGCACACCTTATTACAGCAATTTCACGTACATCTTTAAAAAGGATTTTCCGCATGTAATGAGTGAGCCGCCCCGAAAGTATACCGCCTATGCCGAACGCAACCCGGTAGGCAGTTACCGACGCGATTTTGAAGTGCCTGCTGATTGGAAAGGTCGCCGGGTATTTATGACTTTTGATGGTGTCGACGCCGGCTTTTTTATCTGGGTAAATGGTAAAAAGGTGGGTTACAGCGTTAACAGCCGCAATGCTGCCGAGTTTGATATCACCAAATATGTACAGCCTGGTAAAAATATGATAGCCGTAGAGGTTTACCGTTTTACAACAGGCAGCTACCTGGAAGATCAGGATATGTGGCGGTTGAGTGGTATTTTCCGCAACGTAAGTTTATGGAGCGCTCCGCAGGAACATATCAGGGATTATTTTGTGAAAACTAATCTCGATAAACAATATAAAAACGCGGTGGTTGAGGTGAGCGCCCAGGTAAAAAACTATAGCGGCAAAACCACAAAAGCTAATCAATTAACAGCAACACTTTATAATGGTGGCACTATAGTAAAAGGTGCTACTGGTAATGTGCCCGCTTTAAAACCTGGTGAGGAAACAACTGTGAAACTAAGCTTCCAGGTTAATAACCCTCAAAAATGGACTGCCGAAACACCGAAACTATATACCACGGTATTGAGCTTAAAGAACGGCAATACTACAAACGAAACCATTTCATCACGTACGGGTTTCCGCACTATCGAGATCAAAGGACGCATATTTACCATCAATGGCGTTCGCGTGAAATTAAAAGGGGTTAACCGGCACGAGAACTGGCCCGAGGTTGGGCACGCAGTTACCGAGGAGCAAATGATCAGGGATATCGTGCTCATCAAACAAGCCAACTGTAACCATGTGCGTACCTGCCATTACTCTGATGATCCACGCTGGTATGAGTTATGTGATCAATACGGCATTTATTTAGTAGCCGAAGCTAACCTGGAGAGCCATGGTGCCTGGGATGAATTTAATGAGGATCCAAGGATAAAAGATGCCATTATCGACAGAAATGTAGCTAACGTGCAAAACTTTAAAAATCACCCTTCGGTGATCATCTGGTCGTTAGGTAACGAGTGCGGCAGCGGCGGCTCTAATTTCAGGGCTGCCTTGGATATGGTGAAAAAGCTTGATCCGACACGGCCTACACATTACCAGGGTTTTGGTATCGGCGAAAAGAATCCGGCAGATATTGACAGTGACATGTACACCGATCTGGAGAACACCGAAAAGATCGCGAACGATGACAAATACACCAAACCATTTTATTTGTGCGAGTATGCTCACGCTATGTTCAATTCCATGGGCTCTGTTGATGAGTATAATGACCTGTTTGATAAATATCCAACGCTTTTAGGTGGTGCAATTTGGGAATGGCAGGATCAGGGTGTCTGGAACAGGCGAGATCCCAAACACCCCATACTGGCCTTTGGCGGCGGCTTTGGCGAGTACCCGAATGACCGTTATTTTATCCACAAAGGTGTGGTAGCATCAGATCGTTCGCTTAAACCACACTATCCCGAGTTAAAGCATGCTTATCAATGGATCGCCGTAAAAGCAAAAGATATTACCAAAGGTATTATCACCATCAAAAACAGGTATCAATTTATTAATCTGGATGGTTTCACCGGTAACTGGGAACTGAGCGAAAATGGCGTGGTCACCACTAAAGGTAATTTTGATATCGGCAAAATAAACCCTGGTGAAGAGAAGGATGTGAAAATCCCTTATGATATTATCAGTAAACTTAAACCCGATGCGGAATACTTCCTGCGGATATCGTTTACTTATAAGGCCGATAAAATGTGGGCCAAAAAAGGTTTCGAGGCGGCATCGCAACAACTGGAGTTTCCGGCTAAAACTATAGCCTTAAAGAAAGACCCCGCGAGCGAACAAGCACTCGAGCTTTCAAACGGAAATAACGAGATAAAAGTAAAGGGTAAAAACTTTAAAATAGAGTTTGATAAAAAAACTGGCACATTCAGCAAACTGGAAAAGAACGGCGAAAATGTGCTGGAAGATAATGGTGGCCCCAAATTACACCTATGGCGTGCCCCTCACCGTAATGATGATATGTGGGCCAATGAAGGCTGGGAAAAAAATGGTATCAAGACCCTTACATGGGTAGCCGATAGTATTACCGCCACGCAGCCAACTCCCAATAAGGTAGTGATCAGCGCCAGCCTAACCGGCACAGGTAAACAAGGCTTTACGGTGCACCATAAAGTAACTTATGATATATGGGGTAATGGCGTTATCCAGGCAAAAAACGATGTGTCATTTAGTGATCCTAAAGTGGTATTGGCCAGGTTAGGCGTACGCTTATTTCTAAAAAAAGATCTTGATCAGTTCTCCTATTTTGGCCGTGGCCCAATGGAGACCTATTCCGACAGAAAAAGAGGTTTTGATATTGGTGTTTATTCAAGTACCGTAAAACAGCAGGTAACACCATATGAAAAACCAATGGAGAATGGTAATCATGAGGATATCCGCTGGGCTAAGCTTACCGGAAAGGACGGATCGTTAACAGTTAAACACGTTGGTGGATTCCTGCAGGTTTCTGCACAGCTTCATAGTGACGAAGAAATGGAACCTGTAGAGTATAAAATTGATTTACCAAAAAGCAAAGCGACCGTATTAACCATCAGTGCTCATACGCTGGGAGTAGGTTCAAACTCCTGCGGTCCACGGCCATTGGCTAAGTATACGGTATATGCCAAGCCGGATAGTTTTACTTACGAGATAGATCTGTAAGCCAATAAATAGATTTTAATAGGCAATAAAAAGCGGGTTAGAAATTTTCTTACCCGCTTTTTGTTATGAAGAAATTAAATTAATTAGGTGCAACGGCTGAAGTAGTATTAACATAAGGCCACGTACCCGGAGTGGGTACAGATACACCTTTGTTATTACCACGTACGTTGTTATCGGCGCCAAAGTAGTATAATGGCCAACCCTTATAAACCAATTGGGTTTTTCCGAATACGGTTATTGTCTGAAATTGTGTTTTGTCCAAAACAGAGGGGACATTTATTGCCGCGTTTACAGCAGTATCAATAGGCCAAACTTTATTATTGCTAAAATTGGAGGCAGTAAATTTGTTGGTGTTAAATTTATCATGACTAAAAGAGTAAAGCGTTTGCCCGCGGTCATCAACAATGTATTGGGTTACACCATCACCAGCCTTAAGGTCGCTGTTGTATTTAACACCATCGTTGCCAATTAGCTGGCTGTTGCTTAACATTACGGTATAGTCGGGTTTGGCAACAAACCAGGTATTTCCTATTTTATCGCCATTAACATCACCTGCATTGGCATCATTCTGATAATAATAAAGTGGCCAGCCCTTGTAAGCTGTTTGTTTTGATCCATCAGCACGGGTTATAGTGCTAAAATCCTTGCTATCCAAACCCTTGTCTAAAGTAAGATTTGCCTGGTAAAAAGTAGGCCAAACCACAGAGCATCCACCGTTACAGCCTGAGCTACCGTTGGCGTCAATAGCGAAAAAATAAAGGGTTTTTCCTTTGGAATCGGTAATAACACTGCCAAACTTTGCATTAGTTGATAGTCTGATTGCATTCGCCGGGGCTGGTTGATCTGGCGTGTTGTTGCTGTTGTTGTTTTTAGAGCATGACCAGCTGGCAAACATAACCGCAATGCCGGCAATTGCGAGGGGTAGATTTTTGAATAATTTCATTGTACTGGTTAAAAGTGGTTAATAATAAATCTTTTATAACTCCAATACGTTGTGAAAAGAGGCTTTGGTTGCTTCCGATAAAAAATAATATCGATATGGAAATAAGTGTTAACTTATTGTAAACGGGTAAATCGAAATTTGGATCACTCTATTACAAACTCGAACTGAATAAACCTATCGGATAATTTAATGCCTTATTGTTAATTTATTAATTGCCACGCGTTAATATTTGGGCCCTTTAAATTTTTGTAACAGTTTAGTGTAATTTTGTTTCGATCATGCCGTTTTATCGGCAAATACTTTAAACTTTACAGATGCATTTTATTCAATAAGGCATTATGAAATAATTTTTTCCTGGGAGAAAATGAATGGCCTTGTTACGTTTAAATGATTTGCTGCGTCCTTATCAATAATTATGAAGAAAATTTTATTATCAGCCGTTGTCTTGATATTTTTGGGTTTAAAAACTTTTTCGCAAACCATACCAGTAGGGAGTTATGCAGAAGATATTGCCAGGAGAAACCAGTTATTAGGCAAAAGCGATAATACCTCATCTTTTACCGTAAGGCCCTTAAATGATGATTGGCATGATACCGACTCATCTTTCAAACAATTAGTAGCGAGCAAAACATACGGCAGTTTCCAGTTTATGGGGAAACCATCCGGTATTCAGATATTACCATTTAACTGGCTAAATGATTATAATTTTAGAAGGCCTTATGGCTATAACAACTCTTCATTGTACCCAACCGCAGGGTACCAGACAAGGGTTAGCGGAGGTTTCTTATTAAAAGCAGGTATACTCAGGGTGCAAATAAAACCTGAATTTGTGTATGCCGAAAACAAAAGGTTTGACACTTTTGCCGATGTTCAGGTTAATACTACGAATATGCAGCTTTTAAATGCATATTATAATATGCTAAATAGCATTGATGCACCTGAAAGATTTGGCAATAAATCATTACAGCATTTATATCCGGGGCAATCAAAAATAACTGTCAACTTTAAAAATATAGAGGCAGGTGTTTCAACAGAGAATATATGGTGGGGGCCAAGTGTGCAAAATTCCATTATGATGAGTAACTCGGCACCTGGCTTTTTTCATTGGACATTTAATTCAATTAAGCCAATTAAAACCATCATAGGTTCATTTGAATGGCAGGTAATAGGAGGAAATTTAAAACAGTCAGGTTATCTGCCAATTGATCTTACCAAATTGGTAAACGGCGGTGGCTTATATCTTCCCAAGCCTGAAGTTACCCGCTATATATCGGCCTACACGATTAACTGGCAACCTAAATGGTTAAAGGGTTTATATTTAGGGCTCACTGGGTACGATTATTTGGATAAAGACTCCCTTTATCATCAAAGAAATATCCTTAGAAAATTATTTCCAGTAATTACGGGGTCGTCGCTCAAAGCAAACGACGTATCTAATGGTAGGGGTGGAGATGGCCAGGATTTTGCTTTTGCCCTTAATGTACGTCAACTATTACCGCTTTACAACGCAGAGCTTTATTTTGAATGGGCAAGGAATGACAGAACCGGAAGTATTAACGATTTTTTACAGGAACCGAGTCATTCAGCTGCCATCACTTTGGGGGGGCGTAAGTTGTTCGAGCTGTCAAAAGATAGTTATATACAAATAAAAGCCGAGTTAACTCAATTACAAAGATCACCCACATTTTTATTAAGGGATGAACCTACGTGGTATACACATCTTACGAGCCCTCGGGATGGATATACCAATGATGGCAGATATATAGGCGCCGGTATCGGGCCAGGCAGTAACAGCTTTATGTTTGATATTAGTTATTTGAAAGGGATGAATTCCTATGGCTTAACGTTGGAGCGGCAAATTCATAATAATGATCTGTATTATATGGCTTTTAGTGGTTCGGGTAATTCTAATTCGCACTGGGTTGATATAAACAGTACCTTCTATACTAATATCAAATTAAAAAAATACCTGATCTCTGGCGAATTGACTCCAGTTTATTCTTTAAACTATCAGTATAATCACGGCAATGGCTTTAATATGCATGCAAGGCTCAACCTTACTTATTACTTTGACTAATTGATAAGATAAATTTATTGAAAAGGGAATGTTATGTTTTGAGTTTACATTACGTAGTGTAACTAACGTAGTTTAGAAATTTAGATGAAAGATCTTCGAAAATATTATTATCCCAAAGAAATAACCTTAAAAAATTATCTTTGCAAAATTTTTCCCGGCTTTTAATAAAACCACATTATTAAAACAAACTATTAATAAATGGTTATTAATAGTGATCAGCTACTTTTAAATAAATGATAAGCAAGATACATTCCATTAAATCAGCCACCCATAAACCAAATATACTTGTTATAGGCGATCTGATGATCGATCATTATATTACTGGTAGCGCATCCCGGCTATCACCGGAGGCTCCTGTGCCCATAGTTAATGTGAAAAATGAATCGGTTACACTGGGAGGTGCGGGTAACGTAGTCCAAAACCTGGTAGCCTTAGGCGCGCAAGTAGCGGTTGCCGGAGTAATAGGTAATGATAGCGCGGGTGTTCAATTAATAGAGATACTTAGTGATGAGGGTGTGCAAACCCATACCATAATTAAAGATGAATCACGCGTTACTACTGTAAAAACCCGGGTACTTGCAGGGAGTCATCAGTTGGTTCGGATAGATCGTGAAGTTACCAGTGCTGTATCAGAGACCATTGCTAACAAGCTGCTTAATGAGTTGGCTGATTATTTAGAGAAAGCAGACATTGTAGTATTATCAGATTATAATAAGGGTTTGTTTTCTCCATTTCTTACCCAAAAATTAATTCAGGAAGCTACCCGTTATGGTAAAAAGGTAGTGATTGACCCTAAAGGATTAAATTACGAGAAATATAAAGGAGCTTATATCATTAAACCAAATCGTAAGGAATTGGCAGAGGCTGCTCAACTTGAAAAGGTAGATACATTGGAAAGCTTGCAGCATGCGGCAAAAATTATTTTGAAACAGACTGGTGCCGAATATCTTGTAGTAACACTCTCTGAAGAAGGTATGTTGATTTTAAGCGAATCAGGATATAAGTTATTGCCGGTAAAAGCCACTGAAGTATTTGATGTAACAGGAGCAGGTGATACTGTTTTAGCTACAATGGCTTACTTTATAGCAGCAGGTTTAACTATAGAAGAAGCAGGCGAATTAGCTAATCATGCTGCTGCTATAGTGATACGCCAGGTAGGCAGTGCTACCACAACTATTGATGAAATTATTCTTGACATGAAGAAGGAAAATTAAGTCTGGCCTAAAAAATAAAAGTTAGCAGCTATATCAAACACAAAAGTTTCCAAACAATATAATTACAATGATTTTAGAAGCACTACAAGATCACCAGAATACCACACAACGGGTTATAGATAACCTTGCCGGTGATATTGAAAAGGCCTGTCAAATGATATCTGATACAATAAAAAACGGTAACAAGGTTTTATTGGCAGGTAACGGTGGCAGTGCAGCCGATGCCCAGCATATTGCCGCCGAGTTAAGCGGTAGATTTGTTAAAGAACGGAGAGCTTTGCCTGGCATTGCTTTAACGGTTGATACATCGGCACTTACGGCTATAGCCAATGATTATGGTTATGATCATGTATTTTCTCGCCAGGTTGAAGCTTTCGCGCATACCGGTGATCTGTTTATAGGTATTTCAACCAGTGGTAATAGCCAGGGTATCCTCAATGCCTTTGAAACCGCTGCAAAATTTAAGTGTAAAACCCTGGGGTTATCGGGACGTGATGGAGGTAAAATGAACGGATTATGTGATCTGAACATCATTGTACCATCAAACATAACCGCCCGCATACAGGAAATGCATATATTAATAGGGCATATACTTTGCCAATCGGTTGATGATTTGTTTCAGTAACATATCAGCTTAGTCAACCAATCACACAGGTGCCATAAGATATAAATACATGAGAATCGACCTCGAAAAAATATTGATAAGCAAAATAACTAATATCTCTTTGCTTAAAACTCAGGTTAAAGACTGGCAAAATAAAGGGCAAAAGGTTGTTTTTACCAATGGCGTATTTGATCTTCTGCATATCGGTCATATTACTTACCTGGCCAAAGCCGCCGAACTTGGTGAAAAGCTTATTATTGGTTTAAATGCCGATAGTTCGGTAAAGCGCATTAAGGGGGAAAGCAGGCCGGTAAATGATCAAAATAGTCGTGCGGCTATTTTGGCTGCCCTGTTTTTTGTTGATGCTATTGTAATTTTTGAAGAAGATACCCCACTTAATCTTATTAGTACCTTATTGCCCGATATCCTGGTAAAAGGGGCAGACTATGCCGTGGAAAATATTGTTGGAAGCAAAGAAGTGTTAGCCAATGGCGGTGATGTAAAAACCATTGATTTTGTGCAAGGTTACTCATCAACTTCTATTATCGAAAAGATCAGGCAGCAAATTCCTGGCAAGGTTTAAAAAATAAATCTGTTATTTGTGTTTTTTAACTTTATGGAGAATGTAATTTAATATTTGGTTAAAAAAAACTATAAAATCATTAAGTAATATAAAATTTTACAACCGTCTTCGCCAACAAATTGGTTTACCTTTGCAAAAATCTAAATCCGTTTATTGCAGGGCTTAGACCCCGATATTTTTCAAATATGATTAAAACTAAGTTCCTTATATTTCTGCTTTTTATTGTGTTTTGTTGCGGGGCAATCAACCATGCCACTGCGCAAAGCAATATAAACCCCCAAAATCTTTCCAATATTAATGTAGATGCTTTATCTGATCAGCAGATAAGGCAGTTAATGCAGCAGGCCCAAAGTTCAGGACTAAGTGATGATGATTTGATACAACAGGCCCGCGGCCGGGGTATGCCAGATGCGCAGATCCAGAAATTACAGGCCCGTGTTGATCTGATCAGGAAAAGTGGTGGCGCGGGGTTGTCGGCCAGCGACAGCAGCGGTTCATCAGGAAAACGGAGTTTAAATTACAAAGTCGACTCGCTCGAAAATGATAAATCTGTTCAGAATACTAATAACCGTGGCCCCAAAATATTTGGCCTAGATATATTTCAAAACCGGAATATGAAGTTTGAGCCCAATTTAAAACTGGCAACTCCTTTAAACTACGTACTAGGTACAGAAGATCAGCTTATTATTAATGTTTATGGCAACTCACAGGTAAATTGGAAACTCGATGTATCGCCAGATGGTAATATTAATATTCCCGGTGTGGGTATCATCAACGTTGGAGGTAAAACTATTGAGCAGGCAACAGCCACTATAAAAAGCAGGCTGCAAGCCAGTAATTATGCTTTAGGGCGGGGTACAAACGTACAGATCACGTTGGGTAATATCCGTAGCATTAAGGTTATTATGGTAGGGCAGTTAACCAAGCCAGGCACATATACCTTGTCATCATTATCATCTGTTTTTAACGCGCTTTATGCCGCAGGTGGCCCAAACCGTATAGGTACATTAAGGCAGATCGAGATCATCCGGAACAACCGTATCATCAGGCATTTGGATGTTTATGACTTTCTGGTAAAGGGAAGTCAAAAAGATAATATAACCCTGCAGGATCAGGATATTGTGCGGGTACCTACTTACAGAACGCGTGTTGAAATGGACGGGCAAGTTAAAATACCTGCATTATTTGAGGTTTTACCGGGCGAAAATCTGCAAAATGTAATTGATTTTGCCGGCGGTTTTACAGACAGCGCCTATACCGCACGGATTAAGGTAACGCAAGTGAGTGATCAGCAGCGCCGCTTAACCGATGTTTTTGAAGCCGATTATAAAAATTACATACCATTAAGAGGCGATAGATATACTGTAGAATCCGTTTTAAGCCGGTTTGAAAACCGGGTGGTTATTAATGGAGCGGTTTTCAGGCCAGGAGAATATGAGTTGCAAAATGGGCTAACATTAGCGCAGCTTATTGAGAAAGCTTCTGGACTAAAAGAAGACGCTTTTATGGAGCGTGGAAATATTGTAAGGTTAAAGCCAGATAATACAACAGAGCTTATTCCATTTAATGTAAAAGATATCATCAGTAAAAAATCTTCTATTGCTTTACAGCGGGAAGATATCATCACCATATCATCAATTTTTGATTTGCGTGATATATACCAGGTTACCATTAATGGCGCGGTACGTAAACCGGGTGTATTTGCTTATTCGGAACATCAAACGGTAGCCGATCTGATACAAAAAGCAGGTGGCTTTGCCGAAGGAGCGAGTACTAACAGGATTGAAGTAGCCAGAAGAATAAACAATGGCGATCCATCTTCCCGAAACAGCGCGGTAGCACAGGTTTATGTTGTTAATATAGATGGGCCTATCAGCGCCACAGATACAGGATTTGTATTGAAACCTTATGATATTGTATCGGTATATAACCTGCCCGGATTTGAGAAGCAGAAAATAGTGCACATAGAGGGGGAAGTTTTATACCCAGGTACATATACAATTAAAACCAAAAACGAAAAAATATCTGACCTGGTTGCCAGGGCAGGTGGTTTAACAGCTTCGGCAGATGTAGATGGCGGATCATTAAAAAGAAACTATATAGCCATTTTGGGTATCGATAAAAGCAAATCAGATACGGTAGCTATAGCCCGGGAACGTAATGAGCAGTTGAACAGGCTAAAAAGAACTTATAGTGATACAACCGGTGTTAACAACGATATGCAACAGAGAAATAACTTTGTTGGCATAGATCTTAAAAGCGTCTTGAAATCACCCGGCTCAAAAGGCGATCTGTTGCTGGAGGATGGCGACGTGCTGCGCGTACCTAAGCAACAACAGGTTGTACGGGTTAATGGCGAGGTATTATACCCAAGCGCTGTTGTTTACAACAATTCAAAATCCTTTAATGATTATATTTATAATGCGGGTGGTTATTCGCCGCGGTCATTAAGAAGAGGGGCATATGTTGTTTACGCTAACGGAACGGTAAAGGGGACACGCAAATTCCTGTTTTTTAACAATCATCCCGATGTAAAACCCGGATCCGAAATATATGTACCTAAAAAACCTGAATCAAAAGGTGGCGGGATACAAAACTTTATAGGATTGGCAACCGGGCTGGCCTCATTAGGTGCAATTATTTTTGGAATAGTTAGTTTGAATAAATAATCCCTCTTTATTGAATTTTAACCACTTTATTGGATACTAAATGGACAAACCAAAAACAACTGAGCCTGATGAATTATCTATAAAAGATGTTCTGTTGCGATATAAATTGGTTGTTAAATATCTAAAAACCAAAATATTAACTATAGTTGCCTTTGGCGTTTTGGGCGGGGTTTTAGGGCTTATTTATTCTTTTGTAAAAAAGCCTGTTTATACGGCCACGTGTACATTTGTTTTAGATGAGGGTAAATCCGGGGGAGGATTAAGTCAGGTTGCCGGGCTGGCTTCATTGGCAGGGATAGACCTGGGAGGAGCTGCAGGCGCGGGTGGTGTTTTTCAGGGCGATAACATTATGGAGCTTTATAAATCCAGAATCATGATCGAGAAAGCCCTTCTAAGCGAAATAACAGTTAACAATAGAAAGCAATTATTAATTGACAGATACATCAGTGCCCTGGAGCTTAGAAAAAAGTGGAAACAAAAGGGTATAGATACCATTAATTTTCTGGGATCATCAGATAGCTTTAACCGTACACAGGATAGTATCATAACCGATATAGCTAAAGCCATTAATAAAAAAGTATTAGATATAAGTAAGCCTGATAAAAAACTCACTATTATAAAGGTTGATATTTCGTTTGTAGATGAACTTTTTGCCAAGGAGTTTAACGATAAATTGGTTACAACGGTTAATGACTTTTATATTAAAACTAAAATAAAAAAGACATCAACTAATGTAAATGTTCTTCAACGGCAGGCTGATAGTGTAAAAGCTGTTTTAAATAGTAGTTTAGGTAGCGTAGCCTCATCCATTGATGCTATTCCTAATGCTAACCCTTTGCATTCAATCCTTAAAGTGCCATCTCAGAGAAAACAGATAGACGTGCAGGCAAGTACAGCTATTTATGCCGAAATTGTTAAGAACCTGGAATTAGCTAAAATCTCGCTTCGTCAGGAGGCCCCCTTAATACAGGTAATTGATACCCCTGTATTTCCATTGACCAAAGAAAAATTAGGCAAGATAGGCGGAATATTACTGGGAGGGCTACTTTTTGCATTTGTTTGTATTTTTTGGTTGTTATTAGCCAGAAGTTTTAGGGAATTGGGGGGTAAGGATAGTTAAAGATGATAGAGAAAATTAAAACTTTGATTCTTAATAAGGATGAACGATCGAGAGCTATACAGATAAATACAACCTTAAATGTAGTTTTTAAAGGAGCAGGGTTATTTTGCAGTTTTCTTTTGGTGCCCATAGCCCTGTTGTATATTGATAAAACTGAATATGGGGTATGGCTTACCCTCACATCAATAACCGGATGGCTATCCTATATGGACGTAGGCTTAGGTAATGGTCTTCGAAACAAATTAACCGAAGCTGTAGCACAGGGCAATAATACTTTAGCACGCGAATATGTAAGCACCACTTATGTGCTTTTTGGTACGGTGATGCTTGGTCTTTTTATAGTTTTTGCATTGTGCAATGTGTTTTTGGATTGGAATAGCATATTAAAAACGAATATCAATTCCAAAACACTGCTGCTCACTACTTACCTTATCGTTCTTTCTTTTTGCATAAGGCTTGTTTTAGATCTGGGCGGAACGGTGGCTATTGCTATGCAAAAAACTTATTTAAGAACCCTTCTTGATTTTTCAATAAGCTTATCAACCCTTACCTGCATTTTTTTACTTTCAAAAACCGCAAAGCCATCTTTTGCTTTGTTTAGTATTACCGTAGCCTTAGCTCCGGTAATTGTATTGATCTTTTTTAACTATATCATTTATTCAAAGTCGAAATATAGTTTTCTAAAACCGTCATTTAAATTTTTCAGGAAAAGCTATATTAAAACATTGTTTAATGTGGGTATCCAGTTTTTTTGTATCCAATTTGTAGGCATCATTATCTTTTCTACAGATAACATACTTATAACTCAATTCTATTCACCCGAATATGTTACCTCTTTCAATGTAGCATATAAATATTTTACCATTCCTACCATTGCATTTTTAATAATCATGATGCCGTATTGGTCGGCATTTACCCATGCTTACACGGTAAAGGATCTTGATTGGATAAATAAAGCTTTTAAAAAATTGTTGAAGATATGGGTAATTCAGGTTTTGGGTGTAATACTTTTAATTGTTGCCGCCGGAACAGTTTACAGGATATGGGTTGGTAGTAAAATAGCTATACCATTATCGCTTTCAATTTCTCTTGGTGTGTATGCGATGGTATCTAACTGGAATAATGTTTTTGCCTACTTTATTAACGGGGTAGGTAAAATCAGGTTACAATTATATAGTTCGATATTTGTAGGGACTATTAATATACCCTTATGCTATGTTTTGGTGAAATACACACAACTGGGGGTGTCGTCAATTGTAATAGCAAATATACTTTGCCTGCTGGTGAGTTCGGTATGGTCCCCAATTCAATGTTACAGGATTATAAATAATAGTGCAACTGGTATTTGGAACAAATAGCTGGCACAGGTTATCAGGGATTTTATTAAATATTTGATCTGTTAGATTTGTAAGAGATGTTAAAGCAATTTATTTTTCTGGTATATGTTGTTAAAACTAAGATCAGGCATCTTTTTAGTCCGGAAAAGGTGTCTGATAGACTTCTTATTCTAAAAATGGATGCCATTGGTGATTATATCATTTTTAGAAATTTTTTGAGGGAAATAGCCTATAGCGAGAAATATAAACAATGCAAAATCACCGTGATATGTGATAAAGCTTTGAAAGAATTAGCATTGGAATTAGATGGTGATGTTATAGACAACGTTATTTCATTTGATCTGCAGCCTTTTTTAAAAAACAAGATAGATATCTTAAAACAGGCTGCTGTATGTAAGTATCGCGCAGTTATTAATTTTCATTATTCGCGTACACCCGAAACGGAAATCATTACCTGGCTTACCGCCGCAGATGAAAAAGTGACCATAGACGGCGATACATTAAGAATGAGTTTTTGGAAGAAACCGATTTTTAATCTGATTTACAATAAGCTGTTTATAATGCCTTCTGATATTAAAAGTGAATTTGGCTTTAACAAGGCACTTACAGAGTTTATAACCGGGGTTAAATCTCACATAGAAGGTCCTTCTCTTGAATTAGATGCTGATAGATATGACTCAAAGATAGAGGGTCCATATCTTATTGTAGCCCCTGGAGCCGGATCGGTAAACAGGCAATTGAGATTATCTTCTTATGCTAAAATAGTGGATTTTTTAATTGATAAAGGTTATAACGTTTGTTTTATCGGGTCGCCGAAGGATTCATTGATTGTTGGGGAAATTATCAATTCTTTACCCCACGGACATCTAAACAAAATCACCGATCTATCCGGAAAAACAGCACTCGGTGAAATGCCTTATATAATTAATAAAAGCTTAGGTGTTATTTGTAATGATAGCGGGCCGTATCATCTAAGTATGGCATTAAATAAGGCTACTATATGTTTAGCCGGGGGAGGACATTTTGAGCGATTTGTTAGTTATGGAAATAGTAAAAAAGTTAAACTATGTTATGAACTGATGCCCTGTTTTAATTGTAATTGGCAGTGTATTTACAAATTTAACGCAACTGATCCTTATCCCTGTCTGGATGCGATTGACATTAATAAAGTATTTGAAAATATCTCTTTATTAGAAAAAGAGTACATGATTTAATTTCTGTATAAACTCGTATTTACAACAGAGAGTAACCCACACATCAACTAACGGCATGAATAATATATCCATTTTAATACCGGTTTTTAACAGACTGGAAGTTACTATAAGGGGAGTGGATGCCATCAATAAGGCATTGCAATATTATGCTGAAAACGGTACCGGAACTAATATTTTTAAGATCATTATAATTGATGATAATTCAACTGATGGAACTGCGCAATGGATAGAAGAGCATTACCCGGATATTGATCTGTTAAAAGGTAACGGTAATCTTTGGTGGACGGGATCCATGAACATGGGGGCCCATTATGCTATTGATGTATTAAAAAGCGATCATATTTTATTATGGAATGATGATACCCTATGTTCTGTAGATTATTTTTATGAATTGGAAAAGCTGATGTTAAGCAACGCATATGATTCCGATTCTATTTTTGTTTCAAAAATTTTATGGCAACATAACGAGGGCTTATTATTTAACTTTGGTTGTTATTTTTATGAAAAAACAGGAAAGCAACTTTTGATTGGGTTTAACAAGGAGGATATCTACAATGACATACTCCAGATTGATTGGTCTGGTGGTATGGGAACTTTAATACCTGCTCACATTGTTACCCATATCATGTATTTTGACGAAAAAAGATTTCCCCAGTATTATGGCGATATCGACTTTTTTTTAAGAGCTAAAAAGGCGGGATATAAAGCTTTTGCGGTACCTTCTTTGAAAATTTATAATGACTTTGAAACAACAGGGATAAATAAGGTACGATCATTTAAGGATTTTAAAGCCATATTATTTTCTAACCGTTCAAATGCCAACCTGAAGCAAACATTTGATTTTAACAGGACACATTCAAATAATATAATTAGTTGGCTTAGATTTGGAGCTAAGTATTTTTTGCTTGGGGTAAAATCATTTTTTTCAATATTAACATCAAAGAAAGCCGCGAGCAGTTAAATATCAGTAGCTAATTGGATTGATAAACGTTTTTTAGCTTACTCTAAACAATAAAATTTTATACAGTCATCCCAAAACGATCATGGAGTAACAAACCTATAAATGAAAAAAGCCTTTAATTATATATCACTTTATTTGTTCAACGCATTTTTTTGCAAGATACCTATCAATTTTATCAGGATGTTTTTCATGCGGTTATACATGAAAATAGGAAAGGGATCTTTTGTGAGCTGCAATGTCAAAATATTGAATCTGGAGGACCCTAAAAACAATATAACTATAGGCGATAACTGCTTTATTAACCCGGAATGTTTACTTGACGGCAGAAAAGGCAAAATCATCATTAAAGATAACGTAGATATAGCAAGAGGCACCTGGATATATACTTTGGAGCACGACCCACACGATGATTATCATGCAACCAGGCAGGGCGATGTAATTATTGAAGATTATGTTTGGATTGCATCGCGGGCAATGATTTTGCCAGGGGTTACCCTTGGTAAGGGTTGTGTAATTGCCAGTGGGGCAGTTGTAACCAAAGATGTGCCCGCTATGAGTATTGCAGGCGGTGTGCCAGCAAAGGTTATTGGCACAAGAAGGTCGGCACTCAAATACACCATTGATTTTACGCCATACCTATATATTTAACATTAGAATGCCTTTATATATTGATACCTAATTGACAACTACAACATCATACTTATCAGAAGAAAAACCGGTACGAAAAACCGACTGGCAAAACATTATAGTTTATAGTGTAATCCTGTCGGCATTTATTCCTAAGCTGGTTATTACTGAGGGTGTTAATATCTTTCTGCCAGAGCTGTTTATGTTTGTAGGGCTGGTTTTTGGTTTTAAGCAATTTATACTTTACTCAGAACAACGGCTTTTGTTGGGTATATTTCTGTGCATGGTGCTTTTTTCCATAATATCACAAGCATCGGTTGTTGATTTTGGAGCTATTTTAAGAAGCGTTAAGGAAATAATTTATATCCCTATCATTTATTGGGCATCAAAGATCAGGAATACTCAAAAAGTATTAAAAAATTTAGTGCTTTTTGGATGCGTGGCGTTGCTTATAAATATTCTGATGTACATGATGAATTTTTCTGTGGCTAATACCATATTTTCTGATGCAGAAACACTCAGCAGCGGAATGTCTAACAGGGGAATAGATATATTTTCATTAAAGCTTGTTCAGTTAAATGGTCTCGCACACGGAATATGGGGTTCTTATTGTGTGTTAATTTTTACTTTAGCTATATCATTAAAGCAAAGCGGTGTTATTAAACGTAAGCACCTTTATATAGTTGGGGCTTTGTTTTTTATCAATATTGTTATTACCGTTAGCCGGGAAGCTATTTTGATCCTGGTGGTGGTTTACACCTTATCTTTTCTTCGGTCTAAAAAATCAATTCTTAAAAGAGGTTGGATCTTAATTGTTTTTGCGATAATCATTACCGGCATCGTTATATTTGGATCTGACCTGCCTGCTGTACAAAAGATTTCCTACACTATTGATTCCTTTTCAAATAACGGATCCGAAAGCAATATCAGTCTTCGTATCAATACCTGGGCAGCGTATTTCAATTTCCTGTCGCACAATGTTCAATATGTACTCTTCGGTTTAGGTTTTTCACCTGTCAACTTTTATAATCATATAAGTCCTTATAGCCATGCCGATATTGTTAACGTTCCGGAAAGCGCGGTAATTTACTGCCAGGCATACGGCGGTATCATAGCAACTATTTGCTTATTGAGTTTAATAGCCGCAGCCGCATTTAAGATAAATAAAAACAGTCCATATAAGTTAATCAAATACTTCTTTATTGGGGTAATTATAACAAATTGTGTTAGCGGGGTTTCTATGTTCTCTGATTTGTTGTATGCGCATCTGTGCGTAGTTTATGGATTATTAATAGTAAATAATAATGAAGATAAAAGTAATACAGTTAACAGCCAGGGCTGACATGGGGGGCGGGCCAAAGCACGTACAGCATTTATTGAAAGCCATACATAATCAAGTGGAGTGCTTTGCAGGATGCCCGGAAGATAAGCCCTTTTTTGACAGCTATAAAGGTTTACTCGGAGACGAAAAAATGACCACTATTCCTCATCGTAAGCTCACCTTAAAAGCGCTGTTTTCGTTATTGAAATATGTAAAAAAAAATGACATACATCTTGTACATAGCCATGGCAAGGGTGCATCTGTTTATGGCAAATTACTAAAGATCCTGAAGCCCAGCCTGAAACTAATATATACTCCCAATGGCATACACGTTGATGAATATTCCAGATTGGCAATGATGCTTTACCAAACTTACGAATACCTTACATGCGGATTATTTAATCACATTATATACGTTTCAGAATCGGAAAGAGAAAAAGCAAAACAAAGCAAGCTATTTCTGCGCAATAAGTTTTCTATTATTCCAAATGGGGTGCCTACTTTTTATCCACCTGCTAATGAAGACCTGGCTGCCCTCAGGAACAGTTTGTTTAAGCAGCCCGAAAGGAAAATTATCCTTACGTTTTCAAGGTTTGATTATCAAAAAAATATGCAGGAAACTTTTGATATTGCAGCCTCGCTCCCCGAATATAATTTCTTATGGTTAGGTGATGGAGAAGATTATTTACCGCTTAAAGAAAAAGCTGCTCAACAGGGTATTGATAATATAAACATGCTGGGTGTACAGCACAATATAGATGCTTACTTATCAATAAGTGATATGTACCTTACTACATCAAGATGGGAGGGGCTACCGTTGGCGCTGCTGGAAGCTATGGCCGCCGGAATGCCTATTTTAGCAACCAATGTTACCGGTAACAAGGATTTGATTAATCGCGACACCGGAGATTTGTATGAACTGGGCGACATAAGTAGCGCGGTTGAAAAAATAAAGCAGATGCTTGAAAATCCCAGCTTTAATGAAACTGTTATTAAAGATTACTTTGAAAAAAATTACTCCGTTAACAATATGGCTTCCGGGGTTGTGAAAATATATAAAGAGCTGGTTTAATGAATATATATATAGTTTGTGCCTGGTATGAAGTTGCTATGAGGCACTACTCATTTACTATATTAAACAATATCAGGAAACATCTGCCCGAAAATCAACAGGTTTATGTTACGTTGGTTTTAAGAAACGATTTGGAGAATTATCCGGAGTTAAAAGAACTGGAAGGGCTTAACATTGATTATGTAATCATAAAAAATAGTCTCCTGAATATATTATCAAAGGTGTTTCCCGTTTTTTTTGACAGGTATGTTTTAAGAAAAGCAAAGGAGTTCAACGCGTCTTTAATATATATACTATTTGAGGGCTTGTTCTTTAAAAATATTGACGCTATGGCTCGGCAATCTAAAATAATGTATACTGTGCATGACCTGATTCCGCACGAAAAAAGTATAGTTAGTATGAAAGACAGGTGGCTGGAACGCACCGAAAGCACACGGGCCGCTTATTTGCGCGAAAAAGCTGATTACAGGATCACAAACTCCTACGCTCAGTTTTTGGAGCTAAAAAACAAATACAGCAAGCCCTCATTTTATACAAGTATGCCAACATTAGTAAATACTCATATTGCTAATGGCAACTTGAAGCCAGCCGAAATTAAAACGGGTAAATATATCTTGTTTTTCGGAAGGCTGGATAAGTACAAGGGTTTAGAACGGTTGATTGAATGTCACTTAAAATCAGCTGTGGATGCCACTTTGCTAATAGCCGGCGCCGGTAATATATGGTTTCAGGTACCTGATAGCCAACGGGTAATGATAATAAACAGGCATATTGACGATGCAGAACTTAAATATCTGTTTGAAAATGCGCTGATCTGTGTATTACCATACATATCTACCACGCAAACCGCGTTGGTTTCCATTCCGTTCCATTTTAAATGCCCGGTAATGTTATCTGATATCAAAGAGTTTGTGTTACTGGCAAATGATTCAGGATCAATAGTATGTGATTTTAATAACTATCAACAGTATAACGGTTATATAAAAGAAATTACCACAAATGAGGATTTTAGGCACAACGTTGTTGCTTCTCAAACCAGATTTTATGAAAAGAATTATGATCCTGAAATTTTCATGTCACATTTAACAAAAATTTTTGATGAGATACAAGGGAATATCGTGAATTGAATTTTCGGGCCACTCTAAATACAAATAGGAGACAAGGGTGTTTCTTAACCTGTTATATTATAGGTTATTATTAAAACGGTTGATTGCATTGCGTACATAGGAGATTTATACATACAGATGGAAAAAGGTAACGGACTGTTTCATAAGTTGGACAGATTTTTGGGTATCCCAATTGTTTTAACCTTGGGGATATTAAGAAAGAAAAACAAAAGTGTACCAGTCAAAATAGGTAGGATCGCTGTACTTAATATAGGTTCAATTGGGGATAATGTGTTAATGTCTGCTGTTATCCAGGATCTCAGATCGGATTACGCCGATGCCGAAATCATTGCTTTTACAGGGTCAACAAATTATCAGTTGGTGAAGCTGATACCGGGCTTAAATAAGGTGATAAAATTACCGGTAACCAATGGGCTAGCCACTGTAAAGATGATACGCGAAGAAGGCGGATTTGATTTGCTATTTGATTTTGGTCCCTGGCCAAGGCTCAATTCTATCTATGCAAAATTTGTTAAGGCCAAATACAAATATGGTTTTCAATCAGATAAGCAGTATCGGCATTACGTTTATGATAAAGCCATTATCCATTCATCTCAAACGCATGAGATAGAAAATTTCAGAAGTTTGGTGAGTGATGTATATAAGGGCATCAACCACGCTCCCCAAATCAATGTAATATCAACAGAAAAATCAGATACATTGGTTAAGGGATTGAAAAAGTATTGCATCATCCATCCATGGCCGGGTGGGTTTAAAAGTTATATGAAGGAGTGGCCTGATAGCAATTGGGTAAAATTAATTGAAAAGATATATGACAAGTTTGATCACATCGTTATAACGGGAAGCCCTGCCGACAAAGAAAAATCAGACAGGATAATTCAGTTATTAGAATCAGCAAATAGTAACAACAAAATTATAAATCTTAGTGGCGGGGTTAATTTACAAGAGTTAGCGCACCTAATTGTTAAAAGTGAGCTGGTGGTTTCGGTTAACACAGGCATTGCGCATATGGCAGCAGCACTAAGTAAGAAACAGGTATGCCTTCATGGGCCTACCAATGTGCTACGTTGGGGTCCTTACGATGATAATACTATTTCGGTAGTGCCCGATGAAGGACACTTTGGGTATTTAAACTATGGTTATGAGTATAGCAGAGCAAAAGAAAACTGCATGGAAAACATCTCTGTAGATAAAGTTTATAAAGCAATAGAGCAAATATCATTTATCTAATTTGGGGGGCTTGATAGAATTGGAGTAATTAGTAGTCATCTTGAAGATCTGTCTATATTAATAAATTATTATTTAATTATAAATAAAAAAGTGTATTATGAGGTTTTTGTTTGATCTGTATGAAAGTTATTGTCCTGTAATAGCTATATACATGATAATTAAAGGCTTTTTTACGCTTTAAGTACAGTGTAAAAAAAATATTCCGCCCTGTAGCGTTCTTTAATTTATTATCGTAATGGTATTAAAAGGCAAACTTTATCGTTATGTAATTATGTAAATAATATAACATATAAAGTCCTATATTTGCAAAACTTTACCTATGGCAATACGATACTCTAAATTTCTCGCCCCTGTTACTTTTATAAGTGATTTAATAGTATTAAATATTGCGTTACAGTGTGCTCATACACTGGTGTTTACATACTACTCGTCACAGATAGAATCCGTAAATTTTACACTACTTGTTAACCTGGTTTGGGTATCTGTTTCAACCATTACCAAAAATTATATTATTTCCAGGCCGCTGGTACTAAAGGATAACCTCAACCGGTTTTTATCGTCCTTGCTTTATCATCTGCTGATTGTTCTTAGTGTTATTTATTTCTTCAAACTGTATGAGGTAAGTCGCTGGGAGATGTTCTTTACCTATACGCTGTTCTTCTTTTTTATCATTATACAGCGTTCGGTTATATTTTTTATCCTGGATTATATCCGCAAAAAGGGTTATAACAGAAGGCACGTGCTGGTTATAGGAGATGAAGATATTGCAAACCGCCTCATCAGGTCGTTCTCCAAACACCCGGAGTACGGTTATTACTTTACCGATTTTATTTCGGAAGAGATGATAAAGGATTTTCCTGAACAGGTTTTGATGGAAAAACTGATCAATAAGAGTCCTGACGAGATATTTGTGTGCTATAAATACCTGCACCCACTACTACTGCAAAAGCTGGTTGATTTTGGCGAACAGAACTCAGTTAAAATAAAACTGGTATCAGACCTGATCCTGAATAATAATTATGCCAGCATAGTTAATTATGAAAATCTTCCGGTTATCCAGCTGTCTGCCGGTTCTGAGTTGAGCTTTAAAGTAATATTCTTTAAGCGAAGCTTTGATATCCTGTTTTCGGTAAGTGTGATGATAGTTGGGTTTCCGATATTTCTTTTATTGATGTTAATTACTAAACTAACATCAAAAGGTCCTGCCTTTTATAAACAAGAACGGATTGGCCGAAATCATAAGCCATTTACCATATACAAGTTCAGGAGCATGTATGTAAATGCCGAAAAGGCCGGCCCGCAGTTATCAAGCGAATGGGATCCACGCATTACTGCATGGGGAAGATTATTACGAAAATCAAGGCTGGATGAGTTACCTCAATTTTGGAACGTACTGAAAGGTGAAATGTCTGTAGTAGGGCCGAGGCCAGAAAGACAGCATTTTATTGAACAGCTTATTGAAAAATCGCCAAGCTATAAAAAGCTGTTACGTATTAAACCCGGTCTTACCTCCATAGGACAGGTATCTTATGGCTATGCCGAAAATCTGGATCAAATGCACAGCCGCATCCGTTATGACCTTATCTATCTCAACAATATCAACTTCAACAGTGATATGGGGATAATCTTAAAAACCATCAGGGTAATGGTACAGTTAAAAGGAAAATAACCAGGATGATTAATCCGCACTTGTTGTATTGCTTATTATTTTAAGGAAAATATCGAAATACTTAACAGGGTACCGCTCATATCTGGTATAATTAGATGATTTCTTGTAAACTTGCATAATTGCTGTGTAACGAATACGGCAATTGATCGTCATAGTTTATATATGGAGCGCCACCAACCAGCAACAGATCGCCAGTTATTGGAATTGATCCGCAAGGATGACCGGTTGGCCTTTACCGAATTGTATAACCGCTATTGGGACAAACTGTTCATTGTAGCTATGCACCGGTTAAATGACGAACATGAGGCCGAAGAAGTAGTACAGGAAATTTTTTTAAGCCTTTGGCAGCGGCGTGCAACTATTGAACTTTCTCATAGCCTGAATACCTATTTATCGGTTGCTGTTAAGTACCGCATCATTAATCACCTGGATAAGCAGTTTCTTAAAAAGCAACATGTGGATCATCTGGCCACTCATGCGCCGCGTGAGCTGGATAGTACGAATAACTGGCTGGCCGAAAAAGAACTCCGTACACAGTTGGAACAAACCATTAGCCGTTTGCCCGAAAAGTGCCGGATAGTTTTTTTGCTGAGCCGTGAGCAAAATAAAACAAACGCCGAAATTGCCGCCGAACTTAACATCGCCGAAAAAACGGTAGAGGCGCACATGACCAAGGCATTAAACACGCTTAGGCAAACATTAAATATCACCATTCCGCTGCTGCTTTACCTGCTCGAAAAATAATTCATCTTTTTTTCATTTACCACTAAGGGTAAAACGCGCTATGGCTGACTATATGTATAAACATACCAAGTAAACCATGGATAGTAATAGCTTTAACCCTGAAGAGCTGGCCCATAAATGGCTGACAGGCACACTCAGCCCCGACGAAAAGTTGAGGTTTGAGCAATGGTATGCCGATTTTAACGATGAAGAACTATTGCTTTCAGATAGTCGGTATACATCAACTGAACAGATCAGATCAAATATATTAAACTGTATTAACACCAGTATAGATGAACAGCTTGCACCTAAAGTAAAAATATATAAGCTATGGCGGAATTTGGCAGCCGCGGCAGCCGTTGTTTTTGTTATAGGCACCGCGGCGCTTTACAGAACACCCATACTCAACCTGGTTGATCCGGTAAAACAGCTGCAATTGACCACCAATCCGGGAGAGTACAAGCAAATACAACTGCCCGATGGTACCCGTATTTGGCTTAGCCCGGCAACTACATTTAATTATCCCGAAAAGTTTAGGGGTAAATTGCGTAATGTGAGTATTAAAGGCGAAGCTTATTTTGAAGTTAAACATGATACCGATCATCCCTTTGTTATCCAATCGGGTGTTATAAAAACGGTAGTATTAGGCACCAGTTTTGATATCCAGGCGTATGATCATGCTAAATCTATTGATGTAACACTGGTTAACGGCAAGGTGGGGGTATCAACAAATACAAGCGCTGCCGCAACCATGTTAACCGCCAACCAAAGGATGGTATATCAAAAAGCAACGGCAAGCCTGGTAAAGGAGAACTACCCGAACGCGGCCAGATTTTTGGACAGGCGCAAAGGGATCTTTGATTTTAACGGTGCATCCCTCGCCGAAGTTATTCATGATCTCGAAACTCAATATGGTATTAGCATCAACCTGGCTCCCGGTTTAACATCAAAAGCTTTTTACGGTCGCTTGCAAACTACCGATCCCATTAACCGCACGCTTGATAAGTTGAGCACGGTTATGGAATTACGCTGGGAAAAACAAAATGGAGCTTACCAGCTTCAGCCCTAACAAATATGATTTATTTACCCCTATCATTTAACAAACCTGCAACCATGACGTCTTAAAATTGCCCCTACACACCTATGAAAAAAAAGCCCGGCTCAGGGAAACAGAACCGGGCTTGTTATTTAAAATCCTGATCAGTCATTGCCTTCGAAACGAATGGCTGATTATTTTAAACCTCTTAAAGTTATGAAAAAAAACGGACCTCTAAGGTTCCCTAACCTGATTTATCCTTTAATGAAACTATACCAACTTTTAAGTATTTTTTTTTGTATAACCCTGATCCTTACGTTTAGCAGCCTGCGGGTTTTTGCCCAATCGCCGCTTGATAAAACAATCACCATCAAATTAAATAATGTACCATTAAAACAAGCCCTCGATAAAATAACCGCGGCCACCGGCGTACGCTTTACTTATAACGAAGCCGTTGCCGCCAGCAACATCAAATTAACCATCAATGCAAAGGCGCAAAGCCTTAAACAGGTACTTGAAGTGGCTCTGGCCAATTATCCTTATAATTATTCTCAACTGGATCAGGATATACTGATCCGCTATGACGCGACGAAGCTAAAAAAGCCCGACGCCGAACCGGCGGCAAAACCGGCAGCAGCAGGAAAGTTCACCATCAGCGGAACAATTACATCAAAACAGTCTGGGGAAACGATAATAGGAGCCAGTATACGGCTGGTAGATGGCGCGCAAGGAACTTCGACCAATGGCTATGGCTTTTATTCGATCACACTGCAGGCCGGTGACCACCAGTTGCTTGTGAGCGCCATTGGGCAGAAAACCCTGGTTGTGCCAGTTTCGCTAACACACGATCAAAGGCTTAACATCACTATGGAGGATAACGCCCAGGAGCTGCAAACGGTAACCATCACCGCTACTCAAAAAGGTGCACGCGATTTGAAAAGTCCGCAAATGGGTGTCGAGAAGCTAAACATTAAGGAAATAAATGATGTCCCCGTATTATTGGGCGAGCACGATGTGATGAAAACCATACAGCTGTTCCCTGGTATTAAATCGGCGGGGGAGGGCAGTGGTGGATTTTATGTACGTGGCGGTGCTACCGATCAGAACCTGCTGATGCTTGACGAAGCTACTGTATACAATGCATATCACCTTTTGGGTTTCTTCTCTACCTTTAACTCTGACGCTATAAAAAATGTAAGCATTTATAAAGGCGACATGCCTGCACAATACGGCGGCAGGTTATCATCGGTAATTGATGTGAAGATGAACGATGGTAACAACCAAAAGTTTGGCGTAAGCGGCGGTGTGGGTGTGATAGCGGCACGTTTAAATGTAGAAGGTCCTATTCAGAAGGGTAAATCATCCTTTCTGATATCGGCCCGGCGTACTTATGCCGATGCTTTTTTGAAGTTTTCAAAAGATACGGTGGTTAAAAATAGCCAGCTTTATTTTTATGATATCAACGCTAAAGCCAACCTGGTTTTAGGCGATAAAGACCGGGTTTATATCTCCGGATACCTGGGGAAGGATGTGCTTACTGCTAATAATGTGAACGGCATCAACTGGGGTAATACCACGGCCACCCTGCGCTGGAACCACATTTTTAACAACCGTTTTTTCTCCAATACCTCTTTTATCTACAGTAATTACGATTATGAGATTAAAGTAAAGCAGGATGTAAACACCTATAAGATCACTTCCCGCATCAAGGATTGGAATTTTAAGGAGGATATGCAATATGATGTGGGTTCGGATCATTCCTTAAGTTTTGGTGTCAACAGCGTTTATCATACCATTAAACCTGGCGAAATATCAGCCAGTGGCAACTCGGGCATCATATCACAAACGCTCGAAACCCGGTATGCCTGGGATAATGCCGCCTATGTAAGTGATACCTGGAAAGTTACAGATCGCTTTAGTTTAACTTATGGCACGCGGCTTTCGGCTTTTTCTATTATAGGTCCGGGTACTTATTATGATGTAAATGCCGATGGGGCAATAACCAATTCAACGCACTACAACTCTGGCCAGATAGTTAAAACTTACGTAAACCTGGAGCCCCGTGCGGCAGCCGCTTTCCAGTTGAATGATATCAGCTCGGTTAAGGCTTCTTATGCCCGTAACGCGCAAAACCTTCACCTCATCAGCAACTCTACCCCGGGCTCGCCAACCGATAAATGGGTAGCCAGTACCAATTTGATCAAACCCGAACTGGCCGATCAGTTTTCTGTAGGATATTATCGTGATCTGGCCGAACATAAATATGAGTTCACGTTTGAAACCTACTATAAAAAGCTGCAAAACCAGCTGGATTATCGTAACGATGCCAACATCTTTACCAACCAGCCCATTGAAACGCAGTTGCTGTATGGCAAGGGGCGTACCTACGGCGCGGAGTTTTTGCTGCGGAAAAAGACGGGTCGTTTAACCGGTTGGGTAAGTTATACCCTTTCCAAATCAGAACGGCTGATAGATGGTATCAATAACAATCAATGGTACAACGCCCGCCAGGACCGTACCCATGACCTGGCCGTGGTAGGTATTTACAAGCTGAACGACAAATGGACGCTATCGGCCAATTTTGTTTTCTATACCGGCGATGCGGTTACCTACCCAAGCGGCAAATACCAGATAGACGGGGCAACCTATTACTACTATACCAATCGTAATGCCTCAAGGTTGCCTGCCTACCACCGGCTCGACCTTGGCGCTACCAAGCAGCTTAAGAAAACCAAAAAATACAGCTCGGAGCTTAACTTTAGCTTGTATAACGCTTATGGTAACCGCAACGCTTACCGTATATTTTTCAGAGATAATAAAACAGACCCTAATAAAACAGAGGCTGTACGTACCACTTTATTTACCTACGTACCTTCTATTACTTATAACTTTAAATTTTAACACATGCATACCATACGTTTTTCGGCCATATTGATGATCCTGCTGGGGCTGCTGAGCTCCTGTGAAAAGGTTATCGACCTGAAGCTTAATAACAGCGCCCCCCAAACGGTGATAGAAGGTACGGTGAGTAATGAAGCCGGCGGTGCCAAAGTATCTATAAGCTTGTCTAAAAAATTTACCGACGACAGCTCCTTTGAAGGTATCAGCGGGGCGCAGGTAACAGTTGAAGCCGATGGCACAATTTATAATTTTGATCCTACGGCTACCGGTGTTTACCAGAATGCTACCCTTGTTGGTATACCTGGGCATACCTATCATTTAACTGTTAAGCTGAACGATAAAACCTATACATCAACCAGTACCATGCCCCAGATTGTAAAGCTGGATAGTATTTATGTGGTTGATGATGAGTTGTCTACCAATAAAGACAAAACCAAACTACGGATAGCTGTGGTGAAGTACCAGGACCCAGCCAATGTGCAAAACTATTACCGCTTTATTGAATATATTGACGGCAGAAAAGAAAAAAGCTTATTTATAGATGAAGATGAGTTTACCAATGGCCAAACGGTAAACAGCCGCCTTAATTTTAATAATGATAATGACGATCCCGCGCGTGAGATCAGGACAGGTAAAACACTCATGGTAGAGATGGAATGTATCGACGCCGCGGTTTACAAATACCTTTTTAGCCTCAACTCGGGCTCTACAGGTAATGATAACAATGCTGCGCCCTCTAACCCCACCAGTAATATTACAGGTGGAGTGCTGGGCTATTTCAGCGCCTATCCTATAACGCGTAAAACTATAACGGTACCGGCCAATTAAAATTAACAAACAAAAAAGCCCCTTCAATTGAAGGGGCTTTTTTGTTTGTTCCCTTGTCCACGAATATAATTAGGTTAAGAAAATGCTCCGCAGGAGTAAAAGCTTTGTAGTAAATAAAAAAGAAGACTAAGCATGCCGTAGGTATGCAACCTGAGTACAGTATCTACGGCACTGGTTTTGGAATCGAAATTTTTCTACAAAGCTTCAACCCCGCTGGGGTTGGCAAAATCCCTTATCTACTTGTGCTCGTTTTTAATTCCTAAACAGAGTGGCTCTGTATAGCGTAGAGATTATTAATATTTATAATTGTTTTTATAGGTATTAATGAGCTTCCTCCGGTTGCGCGTGGAGAATGTAATGTAGTATTCCCCTCTATGCGCGAAGCGGAGGGAGGGGTGACAAGCGTAGCGATGTCGGGGTGAGTCGAAAAACCGTGATATTTTATGCTGAGCTAACATTGAGTTAAAGGTGCTGATATAAGTTTGCGGCATGATGCGTGGCAGGTTTATTTCGGATACTGATTTACTGGCCCGGCTTCAGGACGATGATGAACAGGCCTTGCTCACGCTGATGCAACGCTACGATAAAGCCCTTTTTCGATATATCCTCTCCAAAACCAACTCGCTCGAAACTTCAGAAGAAGCCGTACAGGATATCTTTATTTCGCTTTGGCATAATCGCTACGCCGTGGCGATTGATGATACACTTTCACCTTATTTATTTAAAGCCGCCAAAAATAAAACCATTGATTTTTACCTGGCCGGTAATAAAAAGGTAGCTCATTTTGAAACGCTGCTGCCTGATTATGAGCACTTGGTATCCCCATCGCCAGAAAATGAAGTTATTGAAGCCGAACTGGAAGACTGGCTAAGTTCCGAAGTTGATAAAATGCCGGTCAACATCCGCGATGTGTTTAAACTAAGCCGGGTAGAGCAATTGCCAGTTAAGGAAATTGCAGGCAGGCTGGCCTTGTCTGAGCAAACGGTGAAAAATAATCTCACCATAGCCCTGAAGCGCCTGCAACTGCGCTTAAAACGGATGGAAAGTTTTCCATTGTTTTTAATTGTGCTGAAGATCATGCTTCATCTTAAGTGATCTATTTTGGATTATAGGATTTTTGGACTATGAGATTGGGGGAACAAGGAGCTAGTTTTTTGGAGAAGTGAACAAAGAAAGTCCCATAATCCCCAAGTCTTATAGTCTCAAAATCCCTCAATCCCACAGTCCCAAAATCTCATAGTCTAAAATTCAGGTAACATTTAGTTAATAAATATTTGATGATTGTTTAACGGTACTATTTTCGGTAAGTGCCGATTATATGGGCAGATGAACACAAAAGAATCTGCAGAGATCAAAGCATTATTACAAAAGTACCAAAAGGACGAATGTACACCCGATGAAAAGGCCCGGGTAGAGGCCTGGCTCGAAAAATTAAATAACCCGGCACTAAACGGCATTACCTCATCCGCCGAAGAACGTATTTTAAACCGTATCCGGAAACGGGTGCTCAAAGGCATACCGTCGCGATCGGCGGACCGGAAAATTTATATACTCCAATATCTTAAAGTAGCGGCGCTGTTATTATTGGTACCCGGCGGCTTTTTGCTGTACTCCCAATTAAAGCAACCCTCCCCGCAGGTTTTGCAGCAATACTCTACCGCTCGCGGTGAACGCAAAGTACTGATCCTGCCAGATAGTACGGTAGTAACCTTGAACTCATCATCCGTTTTAACCCTCAGCGCCGATTTTGGCGAAAAGAAGAGAATAGTAAAACTCAGCGGCGAAGGCTTTTTTCATGTAAAGCACGATGCTGCCAAACCTTTCATCGTAGCAACCGGCAACATACAAACCCAGGTATTGGGAACCCAGTTTAACGTGCATGCCTATACTAACGAAAGCGAATATAAAATAGCCGTAGTAAGCGGTATGGTAAGCGTTGGCGAGAAGAAGACTGCCGGCAAGGTGGTAACCATGGGTAAAGTGCTTACCCGAAACTTAATGCTGGTTTACAACCTTAAAGCACACGGCCATTATATTAAAACCACCGATGCCGACAAACTGAGCGCCTGGCAAAACGGTCAGCTTTATTTTGACGAAGCTACCATCCCCGAGATAGCCTCAACACTATCCCGAATGTATAATGTAGATGTGCAGTTGCAGGACAAGCCAGGTCGCAATTGCAAATACACTATCGGCTTTAACAGCCAGCCTTTAAACAAAGTGCTGCCGGTATTAAGTCAGCTTACAGGAATTACCTATCAGTACACCAACCATAAAATTTTTATTCAATCAAAAAATTGCCGATAAACTATGTAACCGTTCCCCCAAAAAAACAAAAACAGGCAGATGCGCGAACACCTGCCTGCTATATGGCTGCTGTAGCAGCAGACCATGTCATTTTTAACGATTCTTTTTATCACATAAAATAACATTATAAAAATGAGAAATCTATTACACATATTATCATTAAAAAATCACCTCAAATGGCTGGCAACCTACTGCATTGTTCTGGTTATCATCGGCGCATGCTCAACGCCTTCTTTTTCGGCGGCGGCACAAACCATGAACACCGTGCGTATCAGTCTTACCGCCAAAAATTTAAGCATTAAAAGCGTTTTCAAAATAATTGAACAAAAAACCTCTTTTAAAATTGGTTACAACTCCACCAGTTTTGATGCCGACAAAGAAATTTCCATATCGGCCAATAACGAACTGCTGATCGATGTGTTGAAAGAGTTGATCAAAGGCTACAAAGGCAACATCAGGCAGGTTGATGAAGAACATATATTATTACAGGTTGAAAAACAACAACCGGTAGTAAAAGCCAAAGAAAAAGAGCTGGTAGTAAAGGCCATCACCGTTACGGGAAAAGTAACCGACGAAAGCGGTGAAACCCTGATCGGTGTAAGCGTTGCCGTAAAAGGATCAAGCACCGGCACCATGACCGATACCGAAGGCAAGTACTCCCTGAGTACCGATGAAACTTCGATACTGGTTTTTAAATACATTGGTTATGACAGCCAGGAGGTAGCAGTAAAAGGGCAACAAAATATTAATGTGGTGCTAAAAGCTAACAGCCAATCATTAAAAGAAGTGGTAGTTATAGGCTATGGTACACAAACCCGTTCAACATTATCTGGCGCGGTATCAACCGTTGGTTTGGATAAAGTATCATCACGCTCATTCAACAACCTGCAGGAAGCTTTACAAGGCAAAGCAGCAGGTGTAGTAGTTAATAACAATGGCGGCGATCCTACCAATGCGCCTATGGTAAACATCCGTGGTTTGGGTGGTATCAACGGTGAGCAGCCTTTATATGTTATCGACGGATCGGTTTTTTATCCCGGCACCCCGGCTATTAACCCCAACGATGTAGAAGCGATTTCGGTTTTGAAGGATGCATCGGCAGCTATTTATGGTGCCCGTGCTTCTGGCGGTGTTATCCTCATCACTACCAAAAAAGGCACAAAAGGTAAAATGACTATCTCGTTTGATGCCAAGCAAGGTTTTGCTAATGCCTGGAGAAAACTGGAAGCGCTGGATGCAAAAGAATATGCCGATGTATATAACACGGCCGCAGATAATGCTGGCAAGCCACGCCTGCCGGCTTTTGATGCTACCAAATATCCCGACGGACAAATAACCCGTACCAACTGGGTTGATGAGGTCTTCAGAACAGGGCACACCCAGGATTATAACGTAAGCCTGAACGGTGGTAACGAAAAATCAGACTATTTCATGAGCTTTAATTACCGCAGAGGGACTGGTATATTATTGAATACTTATTCTGAACGTTATGCTTACCGTATCAACTCCACCCATCAGTTAAATAACTGGTTAAAAGTTGGCGAAAATTTATCTTATACCTATTCAAACGGTAGGGGTACCAACACTTTCAGCGGTTATACCGGCGCTATCCAGGCGGCTATATTTTATCCGCCAAGCATTACAGTGCGTACACCATCGGGCGCTTACTCAGGTTTGCCTATTGACTATGCAGGCTCATACGGCGATGTGGTTAACCCGGTTGCCAACCTGGAGCGTATTGATACCAGCAACCCGGTAAATACCATTATTGCTAACCCTTATTTTGAGGCAAACATCGTCAAAGGATTGAAATTCAGATCGAATTATTCCATTACCAAAAACTTCTATTATTTCAAAGGCTTTACACCGATAGTGCCCGAGGTTGGTAAACCCAGCTTAACCAATACGCTGAACGAGTCATCATCACAGGATTCTCGTTTCCTGACCGAGCAAACTTTAAACTACAAGAAATCATTGGGTAAAAACAACCTGGATGTAGTGGCCGGTTATACTTATCAGAAAAACAGCAGCATGGGGCTTTCGGCTTCCCTTTCGGGCTTTAGCAATGAAGATCCTTTGTTCCGTTATTTTATAAACGGTACAGGTACCCCGGTTCCAAAGCCAGGCGATTATAAATCTGACGAAGCTTTGATCTCCTACCTTGCCCGTGTTAATTATGATTACGATGGCAAATACCTGTTATCATTTACCGGTCGTAGGGACGGTACATCACTGGTGGCTCCCAAAAACAGGTTCCAGAATTTTGGTTCGGTATCTGCCGGATGGGTTGTAAGCCGTGAAAATTTTATGCAGTCATTAAACTGGTTAAGTAATTTAAAAATCAGGGGCAGCTATGGCATATTGGGTAACTTATCATCGGTAAGTACTACAGCGGTAAGCCCTAACCTGAGTGTGGGTAATATTTACCTGGGTTCAGATCCTGCGCAATTAAACGGTTATTACAGCTATGACCGCGCCAACCCGAACCTGACCTGGGCCCGTTCAAAACAAACTGATATTGGTTTGGATTTGGGTTTCCTGAACGAACGCATCACCTTAACTGCCGACTATTTTGTTAAAAAAACCGAAGACATGCTGATGAACATCCCTGCCGGTATAGGTTTGGGCAGTGTATGGGTTAATGGCGGCGAGGCACGCGATAATGGTATTGAAATTAGCCTGGGTTATAACAGCGATCCTAAAAAGGCATTCCATTATGGTGTAAATGCCAATGTGAGCACACTTACCAATAAATTACTCTCCTTACCTAATGGTAATACAACCATCCCGGGGGTAAGCCCAAGCGTACGCGGTTTGCTGGCACCTGCCTGGGTACAGGTTGGTCAGCCGTTGTATTCATACTACGCTATCAAAACCAATGGTTTGTTCCAGAGCCAGGCAGAGGTGGATGCTTACAAAGGTCCGAACGGGCGGCCTATCCAACCTAATGCCAAACCGGGTGATATCCGTTTTGTGGATGCCAATGGTGATGGTAAAATTAATGATAGCGACCGTCAGTTCCTGGGCAGCGCCTATCCTAAATTTACCTATGGTTTGAGCCTGAACGCCAGCTACAAAGGTTTCGATCTGAATATCTTTTTACAGGGCGTACAGGGCAATAAATTGTATAATGCTTTAAAATATACCAGCTTAAATGCCGGTGGTTTGGGCCAAAACTACAACCTGCTGAAAGATGTACTGAACGCCTGGACTCCACAACATACAAATACCACCATTCCGCGTGTAACAGCCAGCGATAACAACGGTAACTTTGGTACCAACTCCGATTTTTATATCGAGAACGGTTCATATCTGCGCTTTAAGAACGTAACCCTTGGTTATACCTTTTCACCTGCGTTGTTGACTCGTGCCGGTATCGGCAGCCTGCGTGTATATGCCACATCAAACAACCTGTTCACCATTACCAAATACAAAGGTTTTGATCCGGAGGTTGGCTTTGATAACTATGGCATCGACGTAGGTCGTTATCCGCAGTCTCGCTCATTTATTTTCGGTATCAATTTAAATCTGTAAGTAAAGCAATCATGAAAAAGATCAGCAATATTATATTAGCAATATCGGCAAGCATGCTATTGGGTGCCTGCTCCAAAAATCTGGATATCAAGCCACAAGGCGCGGTGTCTGAAAATAACTTCTGGCAAACAGCCAACGATGCTTTGCTGGGCGTAAACGCCATGTATGAACCTTTTGACGGTGAAGAGTTTTACGGGCGTGGCTACATGTGGTTCATCAATGCGAGTGATGATATGGTGACAGGCCGTATCAATACCAATGCCGATGCCATCAAAAATTTTAGTCCAACTTATTACTCCGGCGGTTATACGGTTGACCAATGGGATATGCGTTACTCGGTGATCAGGCGGGCCAACGATGTGATCAACAAGGTGCCTGCCATCAGCATGGATGCCTCTTTAAAAAACCGTTACCTGGGCGAAGCCTATTTTTTAAGCGGTTTGATGTATTTTCAAATGGCTTATAATTATGGTGATGACCGCGCCGGGCTGCCTATCATTACCCGTGCCAACAACAACGATCCAAATCCTACGCCAAGAGCGGCCAACGTTGGCGAAAACTATACCTACATCGAAGGTGAGTTAAAAAAAGCGGCCAACCTGCTGCCTTATTTTGATCAGCTGAGCCCGGCCGATCAGGGCAGGCCGCATAAGGTGGCTGCATGGGGTTATCTGGCCAAAATGTACCTGTACAAAAAGGATTATGCCAATGCCCAAAAATATGCCGACTCAGTGATCAACCAGGGTAAACGGGCTTTGTTGCCTAACTTTGCCGATGTATTTAAAGCGGCTAATAACTTCAGCTCAGAATATATTTGGTCGGCGGTGAGCACCGCAAAGGGTTCTTCCGGCTGGGGTAGTATCCTGCCAGGCGTAATGTTGGAAAACAAAGGTTGGGGACTGTTTAACGGCTGGGGCTATTATCAGCCAACCAAAGAGCTGTATGATGCCTTTGAAGCCGGTGATAAACGTCGCGAAGCCACTATCCTGAAACCGGGTGACGTATTTCAGTATTTTGGTGCTCCAAAAACTTATGCTTCGGTAAATAGTCTTTCCGGTTATCAGTTCAATAAATATATGGAGCCATTTTCTTATGCCAACCCGGTAGGTACATCTATAAGTCCTAATGGTGACCACCCAACAACTAACCTGAATGTACCGCTGATGCGCTATGCCGAGGTTATCCTGATCAAAGCCGAAGCAGAGCTAATGCAGGGTAAAAATGCCGATGCGGAGATTAACATGATCCGTCAGCGTGCGGGCCTGAAAGCTATTCAGGGTGCTACCATGGCCGATCTGAAAAACCAGCGCCGCTGCGAACTGGCTGGTGAATGGGCCGACCGTCACCGCGACCTGGTACGCTGGGGCGATGCCGCCGCAACTTATGCCAAACCGCTGCATGGTTACAATGGCTCCGTAATATGGCCTGCGCGTAACTTTAACCCGGTTGTAAACGGTGTTTGGGCAGTACCCCAAAAAGAAATCGACCGTAGCAACGGTGTTATCAAACAAAACGCTGGCTGGTAATTAAAATCAGTATATATCAAACCAAAATGGCCCGCCGGATATCCGGCGGGCCATTTTGGTTTGATAAGCTCTTTTCTCCAACGCGTCATTGCGAGGCGATGCCGGGGTGAGTCTACTCCTCCTCAAAAGAAAAATGCTGCCGCAGTTTTTCCTGTTCCAGATCGAGCAGGGCCAGTTGCTGTTTGATGATATCGTCGTTGATGTTTTCCTTTTTGTTCAATGTTTTGAGCAGGCTGCGTTGCTCATGCATCATATCTTCCAGTATCATAATATAGTCGCGGTAAAATTCCTCTGCACGACCCTTGCCATCGGCCTTGTCCCAGTCGGCCAGCAGTTCCATGTCAGCATCAATTTTTATCTTGATAGCCTTCACCATGTCGTTTTCTTTCAGATGTTTGGCGTATTTGTTTTGGAGCAGGTCCAATGTCACCATCGAAAGTTTTTTCCGTACCAGTTGCCTTTGCTGTTCAAAAGAAACGGTGTAATCAGGATCGGGCATATCTACCCATTTAATCAGCAGGGGTAGGGTGAGCCCCTGTAGTATCAGGGTAACCAAAATAACGGAGAATGTAATAAATAAAATAAGGCTCCGGTTGGGAAAAGGTGCACCCGAATGAAGCGCTACCGGGATACTCAATGCCGCCGCCAGCGATACCACACCCCGCATACCCGCCCAGCCCAATAGTAAAGGGCCTTTCCAGCCCGGGCGGTTATCGGCAGTGGTAATGTACCTGCTGATAAATACCGTAAATACACCTGCGCCAAAGGTGCTGGCCAAACGGGTAACGATCAAAACCCCCGAAATAATGGCGCTGTAACGGATAGCCGGTCCAAGTCCGTTTGGTCCCAGGTCTTTGATCACCACCGGAAATTCCAAACCGATGAGTATAAATACAAAACCATTCAGCACAAAGGCTACGGCCTCCCAAACATTGATACCCTGCAGCCGACTGCGATGGGTCAAAAAGTTGTCGCGCCTGATGGAAAGGAACAGCCCCCCGCTAACCACTGCCAGCACGCCCGAGAAGTTAAAAGCCTCGGCCGCCATATATATGGCATAAGGAGTAATAAAGGTGAGAATGATATCGATATTGGTAGTGGTAGGCATCCAGCGGTGAATGGCATAAAATACCAGCGCTATAGCCAGGCCTATCAATACACCCATCACAATAACTAGTACAAAACTCAGTGAAGCTTGCCCAAAAGCAAACGTGCCGGTAACAATAGCCGCCGCCGCGAACCTAAAGATCACCAAACTGGCTGCGTCGTTCATGAGGCTTTCGCCTTCCAGTATGGTAACCAGTCGTTTAGGTACTTTTACATTCTTGAGGATAGTAGTGGCCGATACGGCATCGGGAGGGGATACGATACCCCCAAGCAAAAAGCCCGCGGCCAGCGTAAAACCGGGGATCACATTGCTGGATACCAAAGCCACCACACCCGCGGTCAAAATAACGATGATGAAAGCGAAACTGCTGATCACCCGTCGCCATTTCCAGAAATCCTTCCAGGAAGTGCTCCAGGCGGCTTCATATAACAGCGGAGGCAAAAAGATCACAAATATCATATCAGGTTCTATCTCAATACCCCTCAACCCAGGTACAAAGCCCAGGCCCAGCCCGGCTATTACCAGTAATATGGGATAAGCTATCTTGATTTTTTGGGCCAGCATCACTATAGCGATGATAATAGCCAGCAAACAGGTATATTGAATAATAAGATGGTGCATGTAAGTTTGGATGAATTACTAAAATACAATAATATCTTAAAGATGAATTAGTGTACCTGTATCTGTTTGCTCATATAACCCAACTGCCCGTTCATGTCGGTACCTTCTATGATGATATGGTACATTGCGGCCTTGTTCGCGTTATAAAAAGAAACCATGGCCTTCCCGGCTGTATCCGTAACAACACTGGGCTGCCAGTGAATGGTCGACCGCAGATCGGGCTGGGGTGATGTGTTTTTAACAGTATACCTGGGCCGGTAAAACTGTTTGGGCAGTGTAAATGGCAGTGGTTTATAAATATACATGCCCGGTGTTTTTTTCATGAAAGGCCCGGCGCCCGAGTGGGTGGTTATTTCTACATAAACTATCTGGGTGCCATAATCAAGCGGGGGTAATAGCTTGCTGGAATATGCACCGCCATATTTGGCGCTGTACATTACCTCGATGCCTTTAATATCTTCGGCGGCATAATAATCCAGGTAGGTTCTCAGGAACTGGAAGCGCTCCTGACCCTCGGGCCCTTTTGCCGATCCATTGTAAAACCATTCCACATCCATCCCGTCAAATATAAAGCGGATCTTTTTATCCTTGACCATATAATAAGTAAATATGGGGCGGCCAAATGGTGATGGCGACCACATCCCTGTAAAGTGGTAACCCTTGATTCGTTTTTCGAGCAGATCGGCCAGTGTTTGTTTACCGGCTTTGTCCATATCCGCTTCGTCCAGTATTTGGTCGGCCTCCCCGGCTCCGTTGAGGTTTTTGGAGCCGGTTATGATCCTTTTATCTTTAATATGAACAGTTTTTAAAACATGACCGTACAGCTTTTCGGCTTCCTGCCTGGTGGCTATCTGCTTGTTAATCTTTTGCAGCAGCAGGGTATCGCTGTTTACATACCAGGGCGTAACGCGCTCTGCAGGGGCAAATACAGGTGGTTTAAACTCATCTACATCAACGCCCACATTAAAGCTCCTGCCGCGTTTGTTGCGGGCCTGTATCAAAAATACAGCGGTATCTATAGGCGTAATGTTGTCAAACACAAAGCGACCGTTCTTATCCGTCACCGTATCGGTAATGATCACCGGCTTTTTGGAGAACAGGGTAACGCCCGATTTTTCGACTGGTTTGTTAAATATATTGCTCACCCTGCCTTGTATGGTAAACTGAGGTTCGGCGGCAAAGCGCGGGGCGGTTTTTGGAGCCGAAAGCTGTTTCCAGTTATAACCCACCCAGCCCTGGGTAAGCAGCAGGTTATCCAACGCGGCCACCTTTTCTGCACTGTTACCGGTAAAATAATAGCCTGGCTTTTCAACGTTACCTTTCAAGTCGGCGGTGAACAGCATGTTGTTAATAATGTTGCTCCCGATGCTATCAGTTTGTACCTGGCTATCGTCGGTTACCGCTACAGAAAAGCTCCCTCTTACCGGTTTCCCTGTTTTATCGGTTACGTTGATGTGCAGGGCCACGCTATCATGCGGCGCGAAAACCGGCCTATCGGTAGCAGCATCGATCCTGAGCGCATCCTGATGATCGATATACACCATACGTTCGTTCCGTGGTTCGCCAGCCAGGTTAAGTAGGGTAAAGCGGGCAATACCGGTAGGGAATCTGTCGGTAGCTATATGTTTATTAACCGTGATGCTGCCCGGCGGCACGTGGGCGGCATAACAGATCACCCCTCTTGATTCGCCTATAAGAGAGTAGCCCATGGATGCATCATCCCTAACGGCTATTCTTACCTGTAAAGAGTCGGGCCCCAGTTGATCAATCCGCAGATTAGTACCTGCCGACTGCACTGCGGGCAAAGGATAGTTTTTGGATACACCGTTTGGCAGATCCATGGCTGCCGCGTAAGTTTCGCCCGCCTGGGGTGTAAACTCAAACGCACCCATGCCCCCATGCAAGGCTTTGAAAGCGGCTACCGTTTGCTGCTTGTCGTTTATGATTTTGCCCGATACATTTACGCTCTTGCCATCATCGGCAATAGCCTTAAAGCCAACACGGTTTACTATACCTGCCGTAAGTGTGCCGCCTTCTGGCATCAGTTGCAGATCGGTATTTTCGGGTTTGTTGAGGCCGACCGGAATCATGAGGGCGGCGGTAGTATCGCCGTCAACCACTTCACGGGCCTGTATAAGCAGGTTTTTACTGCGTGCACGTTCTGCCGAAAGGGAAAAATTCAGGTTGATCTTGCCCTCCACATCCGTGGCCGATTTGTTTCTGAGTAATGATCTTTTGCCATCCATTACCTGCAGCTGCATATCCTTTAAGCGCTGCGGTTCGCCGCTTATATTAAGCAATTGCAGCCGGGCATCTATATTGCTTTTGCCATCGGTAGCGGTTTCCCTGAAAGCGGTTTTAACCACACGAGGCAGCCCGTCGAGCGGCGAAACAAAGATGTCTTTTTTAAAAACATAGTCTTCGCCAAAGTTGAGCATCCAGCTGGTGTAGGCCCGAAGGGTATAAGCGCCGGGTGGAATGTCCCTGTCGTCGAGCGTGATGTTGCCCCAGCTTAAGCCCGATATCACCGGGATCATCATTCGTTTTACCGGGCGGTTATCATCATCAAGCTCCACATAAAGCAAGCCGCTGCGGTGCGACGGTTTAAAATAGTCGGCATCAAAAAGGTAGGCTTTAAACCAGATGGTGTCGCCCTGGGTATAAGCGGGTTTATCGAGCCGTAAATATACTTTCTCGATGGGCCATTGTTTCCGGAAGTTCTGAGCCGAGCTGATCAGCGAATCAAGGCTGGGTTTCGACTGGCAAAACGCAAACGTAGTATACAATAAAAATAAAGCCAGGAGGCAAAGCCGCTTCAAAAGGTTCATACGATGGATAGGTCTTGGAAATGAATACAATATCTGTATTTTTTGAAAAGAAAGTATAACCGGCTCAAAATGATACGTGTATTTGTAACAACTATTATACGTTAGATGCATAGAGTTAACTCCTAATTAACCTAAATTTAAATATCTGAGAAGATATTTGGGGGCTTTGCTTAAGGGGCATTGCGCATAATAGACTCACCCGGTCTGCGCTTCGCTGGAGAATAAAAAAAGTTTGTCATGCTGAACGCAGCGAAGCATCTATTGTTGAACTTTTCAATTGTAGAATAGATCGTTCGTTCCTCAGGATGACAAAAAAGAAATAAAATTCCCCTCTATGCGCGAAGCGGAGAGAGGGCTGACAAGCGCAGCGATGTCGGGGTGAGTCAACACGCTAACCCTTCTACAACTAATAAAACAACATATCAACCCATGGATTCACGTAGAGATTTTCTAAAAAAAGCAGCTTTATTATCAGGCAGTGCAGCAATAATGAGTGTGATGCCACCCGCCATACAAAGGGCGCTGGCCATTAACCCGGAACCGGGCAGTACATTTTTGGATGCCGAGCACATTGTAATACTGATGCAGGAAAACCGCTCGTTCGATCATTGTTTTGGTACGCTTCAGGGTGTACGTGGTTTTAACGATCCGCGCGCCATCCGCCTGCCCGATCAGAAACCCGTTTGGCTGCAAACCGATGCCGTGGGCAATACTTATAGTCCTTTCCGTTTGGATATAAAAGATACCAAGATCACCTGGATGGGTTCATTACCGCACTCACGCGCCAGCCAGGTTGATGCCAATAACCTGGGTAAGTACGATCAATGGCTCACCGCCAAAAAATCGGGCAATAGGAACTACGCCGATATGCCGCTTACCCTGGGCTATTATACCCGGGAGGACCTGCCTTTTAACTACGGCATGGCCGATGCTTTTACCGTGTGCGACCAGAATTTTTGCTCGGCCATGACCAGCACCACGCCCAACCGCTCTTTCTTCTGGACGGGTAAGATCACTCACGAAAAAGATGGCATCCCGAAAGCCAATATCCGTAATACTGATTATAGCTATGGCGATATGCCCTGGGAAACTTTCCCCGAGCTGTTACAGCAAAACAATATCCCCTGGAAATTTTATCAGAACGATCTGAGCTGTGGCGGAGGTTTTGAACGAGAGGAACGTGCCTGGCTGGCTAACTTTGGCTGTAACCTGCTGGAGTTTTTTAAAGCCTACAACGTTAAGTTTTCTGAACGGAATATCAAAAGTTTGCAAAAGCTGGTACAGGATCTGCCTGATCAGATCAATAAGTTGCAGGAAGCAACACCTGCCGATGAACAGGCGGCCATCAAAGCGCGCGAAAGTATCCGCAAAAAACAAGAGGTACTGGATAATGCCCAGCGCGATCTGGCCCGCTGGAACCAGGATAGCTACAATAAACTAAGCGATAAAGAAAAAGCCCTTTACCGTAGCGCCTTTGTGATCAACTCCGGCGACCCGGATTTCAGGAGTATTGCCGAGCTTACTTACCAGGATAATGGCAAGGAGCGCAAGGTTACCGTGCCCAAGGGCGATCTGCTGCACCAGTTCCGTAAGGATGTGAACACCGGTAAACTGCCAACCGTGTCATGGCTGGCTGGTCCGGAGAATTTCTCCGATCACCCAACTGCCCCCTGGTATGGCGCCTGGTATGTATCTGAAGTATTGGATATCCTGACCAAGAATCCTGAAGTGTGGAAAAAAACCATATTTATTGTTACTTATGATGAGAATGACGGCTACTTTGACCACGTTCCTCCGTTCTCTATCCCCGATGCCAAGATCCCGGGCACGGGTAAATGTTCGGCCGGTATCGAAACCGAGATAGAACACGTGCGCCTGGAAAATGAACTGAAACAGGGTATCCCTAAAAACCAGGCCCGTGAAGGCGCTATTGGCTTGGGTTTCCGTGTGCCGATGATGATCGCTTCGCCGTGGAGCAGGGGCGGGCAGGTGTGTTCGGAAGTGTTTGATCATACCTCTACGCTGCAGTTCCTGGAAACATTCGTCAACAAAAAATACAAAAAGGATATCAGGCTGGGCAATATCAGCGAATGGCGCCGTACCATTTGTGGCGACCTGACATCGGCCTTTGTTCCCTACAACGGCAATCAACTGGGCGAAATTCCATTCCTTGATCGCAATAAAAATGTAGAAACCATTTATAACGCCAGGTTCAAAGAGCAACCAATAGCGTTTAAAAAGCTGTCGGCCGATGAAATAATGAAGATCAGCGCGCAGCCATCCCTGATCACCCTGCAGGAAAAAGGAATCAGAACATCCTGCGCCCTGCCTTATGAATTATATACCCACGGCGGTTTAAGAGCTGATAGAAAAAACTTTGAGATCCAGTTTAAAGCCGGTAACGAAGTGTTTGGCAAAAACGCGGCAGGCTCGCCTTTCACCGTATCTGTACCGGTTAAATACAATGACGAGCTGAGCAAAAACGAGATCTCCCGTAACTGGAGTTTCGCGGTTAAAGCAGGCGATCAGCTGAACTACAACTGGCCTTTAGCGGCCTTTGAGAACGGCAGGTATCACCTTCGGGTGAATGGTCCAAATGGTTTCTTCAGGGAATTTATAGGTACCCAGGAAAACGCAGGTCTGGAAGTTACCTGTGTTTATGAAAAAAACAAGATCAATCCATCAAAGCTAACCGGCAACGTTTTGCTGAGTCTGGTTAACAATGATGCTCAAGCGCATACCGTTACCATTCATGACCATGGCTACAAAGCCGCCGATATCACCAAAACCATCCCGGCCAACAGCAAGGTTGATGTAGTGCTAAACCTGGCTAAAAACTACAACTGGTACGATTTCAGCGTAAAGCTCAGCGGCGATAACAACTTTGAACAACGCTTTGCCGGTCGCGTCGAAACCGGCACCGCCACCAAAACCGACCCAGTAATGGGAAGGGAGGTGTAAGGCGATATTCTTGATATGTCATTGCAGCGTGGACAACCGACCGGAGGGAGCTCATTAATACCTTTAAAAAACAATCAATAGTATTAATAATCTCCTCGCGTTTATGCTCACCAACGAGAATAGCTACGAGATTGCTTCGTCGTACCACCTCGCAATGACATGATTTTATTAACACCCCATCACTCCACAATCAAATTTTTAGATTGGGATGCGAGTGGCTTGTAGGGATTAGCCAAAAAAAGATTTACGTAATCCGTTCCATCAACAGAAAAACCCGGGGCATGCCCCTTATTGTGTATAATAAGCAGTTGGCTATTAGGCATAGATCGTTTAATTAACCGGTTATAAAACGGTCTGCAATCGGGGTCAATGTCGCCGGCCGAGATCAATGCCGGAACGCTGGAATAAACAGGCTGTTTGGCAATTGCTGGTTCGGGCTTTACCTGCCAGCAACTGCATATGGCATGGTTTACATTGTTAAAAGGATACCCGGCTAACCATGGCAGTACCTGGTCCTGTTGTTTTCCTAACAGTGGGTCGGCATAGTCTATCTGCTCCGAGCAATAAACAGAATACCGCATACCCAGGGAAATATGGGTGTCGCCTGCAAAATAGCCATCCAGCACTTCCCGCACATATTTATCGCGGCGACCTGCTATCAGGTCGATCATTACACCCGGTACGGTATTAACCTGACTGGAATTCATCCGGTTTATTACCGCGTCGAGCAATTCATTTTTGGTGTAGCTTATACGAATACTTTTACTGCTATCTTTTTCCTGGTAGGCAAGGGTAAATTTTTTGCCGGTGATGGAGGCGAAATACTGATGAAAATCTGACCTTAAATTTTTATATTTTGTATCAGCAGAGTCCGCTTCACAATTGCGGAATACCTGCTCCAGCGCCTCGTTGATATTGAATAAAGCGTGTTCTTCAAAGTTTACATAACCTGGAAGCGGTGAATTTAAAATCAGGGTACGAACACCTTCGGGATGGTTCCGGGCCACGGTAAGCATCAAACCTCCGCTATAAGATATTCCCACCAGGTTAAGCGAATCGATATTTAACGCTAATCTTAAATCATTGATATCTTCGGCGCTTTCGATAGTATTGTACGCCGATAGGTCGATACCTTGCTGTACAAAGTTGGTCCGGCATTGCTTAACTGCTGCTAATACTAAACTATCCCTGTTTTTCCCTTCCCGGTAACTACGTTTAATGGCCGATGCTACCTCCATGCAATCCAGGCAGGGTTTTGCACGTTTGGTGCCTCGTTGATCAAAAGCGATAAAGCCGCCATAGGCTAGCCAGCCGGAATTATAGCTGATACTGTCAATATTTGCTGTTGTGCTGTAACCTGGTCCGCCGGTTGTGTAAAGTGTGATGTTTTTACGCGCATCCTGATCCGGTCGGCGTACAAATAAAAACGGGACCTTTACCTTTCGTCCAGTCGGTTTATTTCTGTTTTCGGGTACAACCAGGTAGCCTGTTTTTAAAATTAAGCGGGAGTCTGCTTTAACCATTCCGGGAAAAGGCTCAATAACAGGTTTGTACTTTTGGCTGTAGAGGTTCTGGCAAAGACACGTGGCAAAAAGCAAGGCAACAAATAATTTTTTCATGAGTGCTGTTTAGCATACAAATAAAAGGAATGATATTACCCGCCGAAAGTAAAAAACGGACAAATTATCACAGATGCTTTGTGAGCCTTTGGCCGGTAAAGTTAACGATGTCCTTATGAAAATGGCTCAGATCATAATAACCATAATCCATCGGGATAAAGTTTTCTTTATCCTTCATAAAGGATGTTAACGCAATTCTGCCCCGCAGAATAGAAAAGTAATTTTTAGGAGAGATACCAATTACCCTGTTGAAATAACGGTTGATGGTTTTGGAGGTAATAAACAATTTTTCGGCAACCTGAGATGTATTTAATTGCATACCCGCGGCCCGATATTCGCCAATACTATCATTAACCATTTTTACATAATGATCCTGGTTATTTAATTGATGGTACGCCGCTAAGAGGTAAGATTGAACAATTTGTACCCTTTCTTCAAAACTAATGGGTTGTTTTATTTTTTGGAGCAACTGCCAGGGCAAAACCTGGTGGAGGGGAATGATCTTGTCCATAACCCAAACCTGGTTTAAGCCCAGAATGGCCTCCAGGCCACCGGGATTAAATTTGACTGTAAATATATTATCGGCGGGGAGTTTGTGCCGGGTTACATCCTCATTGCGCAATATTAAAATGTCCTCGTCTCCTTTTACATAGTGACGGGTATTTTTTAGATCGATATAATACGGACTGCCCAGGTTAATATAAAAGGTAGGCGTCCAGCTGGGGAACATTTTTACGGTAGAAAATTCATGTTTTATATCCTGGGCGGAATGATCTAAAACCGATTGGGAGTAAAATTCAATATGCGGAAGCAGTTCTTCGCAAGGCCTGCTGAACATATATATTTTACGGATATCCTGGAATATCTCAACCATGCCTTATTCAGATTAACGATATCCGTAAAAATAACCTATTCCAGCAAAATTTAAAAATGGAGGATAATGGTATGGCTGGATTGGATAACACATTAAGTCATCATGAACTTGTTTCAGGATCCCACAGGACAGATTCAGCTTCATGTCACACACTTGGTTTGTGGGGTGCCGAAACAAGTTCGGCATGGCTGAATTTTATTGATTATTTGATAGCCAATAAATTAATACTTTTTAAAGTTTTTAAAACGGTTCAAAACCATATCGAAATTTGTTAAAAGCGATATCATCAATGTTTTTGGGCTCGTTTCTGAATGTTTTTTGCCCGTTTTTGATCAAGAAAATGTTAAAATCCATGGTTTAAAAAGTCTTTTCAACCCCAAATGTTAATGATCTGATGAGGGGATAACCAGCGGTTTCTTCTTATCGCGTTTAGCCACAAAAAGCAATAGCGGCAGTACAATGGCAAAAAACAAACCGATCAGGAAAAAACCATCCAGGTAGCTGGAAAAGGACGATTGCTGAACCACCACTTTCTCAACCAACAGCATAGCCTTCTGTTTAGCATCCAGTAAACCGAAGCCTTTTTGTATGAAAGACGCGGCATAACCATTTATCCGGTTAATAAACGCGGGATTATCGGGTGTAATGTGGGTGATCAGGTCCATGCGGTGCGAGGCTATGCGCCGGGCTACATAGGTATTAATGATGGAAATACCAAACGAGCCACCCAGTTGCCGCATCATATTATTAAAAGCGGTTCCCTGGGGCATATCCTTGAGTTCCAATGATGATACGGCCAGAGTACCCAAAGGGACGGTTAACAAGGCCATGCCTATCGCCCTGAAAATGAGGTTTAGCGTAATATCGATGGCCGGTGTTTCCAGGTTGATCCTCGACATCGACCAGTTGAAATATATAAAACACATAAAACCAAAAAACACAATCAGCGCCGCCGAAACGCCCTTTTGCAAAAGCTTACCGGTGACTACCAAAGCCAATACCGCCACGATGGAGCCGGGTAAAAGTAAAAGTCCGGATTGGGTAGGGGTAAAATTAAGCAGGCGCTGTGCTACCACAGGGGTCAAATAAATGGAAGTATACATACCCATACCCGTGATAAAAGTAAGCACAGCCGCAATACTTAACGATCTGAACCGGAGGATACGCAGGTTCACCACAGGATTTTCGGTATACAACTCCCAGATAATAAAGGTGGTAAGCGCCAGGCTGGCCACCACAGTTAAAAAAACGATATACCCGGCAGAAAACCAATCGTCGGTTTCACCGCGCTCCAGCACCACCTGTAAGGAGCCAATGCCTACGATGAGCAGGATGATACCTGTCCAGTCGATATGTTTGATCTTTTGCCTGATAGCGGGCTCGTGCAGCAAGAAGTAGCAGGAGATCGCGGCAGCTATGCCAATGGGAATGTTGATATAAAAGATCCATGGCCAGGAGAAATTTTCGGTGATATAACCACCCAATGTTGGCCCAATAGTTGGCCCGATGAACACACCAATACCAAACAAGGCGCTCGCGGTGGCTTGTTTCTCCTTTGGGAAAAGCTCATAAACCACCGTTGCCGAAACGGAAAGCAGCGCGCCGCCTCCCAAACCCTGCAAAAACCGGAAGCTCACCAGCTCCCATATATTAGTGGCGTTACCGCACATAAATGAGCAAAAGGTAAACAGAATAATGGAGCCGATGTAATAATTGCGGCGGCCAAGGTTGTTCACCAAAAAGCTGGTCATGGGGATAATGATCACGTTGGCGATGGCGTAGGAGGTGATCACCCAGGAAATATCTTCGAGTGTGGCGCCCAGGTTACCGCTCATGTAGTTGAGCGCTACGTTCACAATGGAGGTGTCAATCAGTTCCATAATAGCGGCGGCTATTACCGTGATGAGGAGGATTTGTCGTTTGATGGCGTTCATAATATATATTATACCAATCGGTATATTTTTGGATAAATTTTTTTAGTGATCAGTTATATGGATAGATTGAAAATATGACCAGATTTTTTTCATGATGCAAATATATACCAATCGGTATATTTTGAATGCGCTTCAACCATTTAAATAACAATTTGCTGACAAAAAGCAGATGGCTAAAAATGAACGGCCTAAATGTGCAGGGGAATTATATATTTGTAAAGCGTCGATTTTAGCACTGCTAAATCGAGTTTATAAACCAATTACCCCGGCTTGGGGCTTTACCGTTAACCACTCTGCTTTATGAAAAGTTATACCATTTTAATTTCTATTGTGGCTGCCCTGGGCGGACTATTATTTGGCTTTGATACCGCCGTAATAGCGGGCTCGTTGCAATATCTCAAACCCGTTTTTTCGCTCAGCGACGCAGAAGTTGGTTTGGTAGTAGCGGCTGCATCCATAGGCTGTATCCCTGGAGCCCTGTTTGCCGGTAGCCTGGCAGATCAGTTCGGACGAAAGAAATTGATGATCGTAACCTCTATATTATACATCATCGCTGCTTTGGGGAGTGGCATCGCGGGTAGTTATGTGCAATTGGTGGTGTACCGCTTTATAGGCGGGGTAGCCATCGGTATGGCATCAACCCTGGCGCCTATTTATATATCAGAAGTGGCGCCGCCAAAATTTAGGGGCAGGTTGGGTATGCTGCAGCAACTTGCCATTGTAACGGGTATTTTGCTGTCGTTCATCTCCAATTATGTGATAGCTAAAGCGCCTTTCGGTTTTTTAAATGATGGAAATATCTGGCGCTATATGCTGGCCGCGGCGGTGGTGCCTTCGGTTATTTTCTTTATCCTGCTGCTGCTGGTACCCGAAAGTCCGCGCTGGCTCATCGCCAAAAACAAAATAAAAGACGCTCAGCGCGTGTTTGATCATATCTATTCCAAAACCGAAAGCGTGGAGCAGGTTGAGCTGGTTAGTAAGGATATAGCAACGGAAGATACTTCGGCCCTGAAAGAAGTATTTACCCCGCGTTTCCGAAAAGTGGTGATCATCGGCCTTGTATTTGCCTCCATAGCCCAGCTTACAGGTATCAATATCGTATTTTACTATGCACCTCTTATATTTGAAAAAGTACATGTAGGCGGTAGCGTATTATTCCAAACCATGTTAACCGGTGTGGTTAATCTGATATTTACCATCCTGGCTTTCCCGCTGATTGACAGGCTTGGGCGTAAAAAGCTGTTGCTCGTCGGCTCGGTGATCATGGGGCTTTGCATGTTTGTGCTGGCTGCGCTGTTTCATTTCGACATGCTGCATAACTACTTTGTACTGCTAACCATATTTGTTTACATAGGCGGTTTTGCCTGTACCTGGGGCGTAGTGCTGTGGGTGTACGTGGCCGAGATATTCCCCAACCGGGTTCGTGGTACGGCAACATCTATTGCGGTGTTTGGTAACTGGGTGGCCAATTCCATCGTTTCGCTTACCTTCCCGGTGATGCTTGCGCAGCTGGGGCCAGTGTATACCTTTGGGGTTTATGGCATCATCAATATCAGCATGGTATTGTTTGTGAGCCGCTATGTGTTCGAAACCAAAGGTGTTCCGTTGGAGAGGATAGAGGAGTTGTATGCTAAGGTTTAAGGCTTGTGGGATAAAAGCCTTGCCCCTGCTTTTCCTCCACGCGTCATTGCGAGCGTAGCAATCCCCGACTTACAGAGACGTTCCGTATACCGGGGATTGCCACGTCGTTCCTCCTCGCAATGACGCATGGGGAAAAAACGGGGTGAGTCGATACCATACAACAATTTAAAATACACCCAAATAACCCATCGATCATACTTTTTTCCGTAACTTTAGGTTATTCACATTGATATGTTCCGGCGTTTACAGAATTGGGTCAACCGTCATTTTTCGTCCATTTTTTCATTATTGCTGATGGCCTTATTAGTTGTCGGCAGTATGACGCTAAAGGATAATTACCTCATTGTAACCAAGTACACGCCATCGGGTATCATCAACTGGGAAATCAATACCAGCAATGCCCGCAGGGATTCTATCCTAAAAGAATGGCAGGCCGGGTTTAAGAAAAACCAGATCTATACCCGCGAAACCACTTATCCCGAAACCGTCACGGGTATCGAAACCGCGGTTTTCCGGAACAATGCCGATTATACTTTCATCGGGATTTATGTAGGTATCCTGCTCATTCTCATCTTCCGGATAGGAAGCCAAAAGGCTAACCGCCGCCGCCGGGTGATATCGCAGCATAGTGTGATCACATTAAGTTCAATAGTGCTCCTGGCAGCGCTGCTGGATGTGTTTGAGAACATCATGACCAACCGGGCTTTGCAGCATTTTAAACTGAAGCTGCCTTTACCCGATGCTTTACTTATTGGTTTACCGGCATGTATCAAATACCTGCTGCTGATTTTTATAGCGTGCAAATTACTTTACGAAGGCTTTAAGCTGGGTAAACCCCGGTTTTGGTTGGATTATACAACCGCCTGGATAGGGCGCCTGCTCACCTATTCCTGGCGTTTCCGTATCGTACTGATCACGCTGCTGGTTTTTTTTCTGGGGCTTTTTATCAGCGCACAGATCCAGGATATGTTGCTCTCGATTAATACCTCGCGCTGGGCCAGTTTTTATTTTCTGCTGGCCATAACTTTGCTGGCGCTGATGTGCTGGCATTTACCTAAGGTTATTGATAACGCCATCAAAATAAGCTATAAACGGTTTTTTATAGGGCCTGTTGATTTTGACACCAGCCGTTTGCCCGCGGGTTCCAGACCATCTCTTAAGGTAGAAACTGCCCGGTTGTTCGGTGCTGCCGCTTTCCTGATACCTGCTACCGGTATCCTGCAAACCATGAACGCCTATCAGATCGATTACCTGTTGAAAGATGTGCCTCCGCTGATTCTGCTGCTGGCATCGCTCATTTTTTATAAGATCGTATTGAGGTATAAATGGATAGATAAGCTGTTTAAATCACAGGGCAACGTAGTTGTGTGGCGTTTTTGGGTGAGTATGGCTGCCTTGATATTACCCATGATCATTTGGGGCAGTATTGATGGAAAGCGCAACCGCGAACCGCATTTCCTGGCATATCTGTCGCTCGATTTGTTCTTTCTATCGGCCATGTTTGTGATCACTACTGCCTTGCGTACGGGTACCCCTGGCATTCGGAAATGGCATGCTGCACCGTGGATAAGCTTTTGCGGTGTGATAGCTTTGCTGTTTTTTGTCCTGTGTAACTTTCCGCCATTTTTAAATGAACTAACCAGTGGCAACCGTTATTATACCATGCCTATTGTATTGTGCGCGGCCGCGGGCTACCTGTTGTTCTTTTCCTTTTTATTGTTCGCTGGAAAAAAGACAGGCTTTAGTTTGATCACTTTTTTGCTGATGTTTACACTATACAGGTCGATCAGTACTATAACCACCTATCATGAAGCTTTTGTTCAGAAGGAGGAAGGTTATCACAAATCATTGGATTCTTTAGACCGCTATACCGAAAATTGGCTCAAAAGCCGTAAACAGGAAATTAAAGATTTTGTGGCCAGAAACCCCGATAAACCTTATCCTGTGTTTTTTGTAAATGCTTATGGCGGGGGGCTACGTGCCACCGTTTGGACAACAATGGTTGTGGGTACGCTGGATAGCCTGCTAAAAAACCGCTATCCTGACGGGGCAAATACACGTGATTTTCAGCATTATGTTTTTTCCTATTCCGGAGCATCCGGAGGCACTATAGGTTTATCATTATTGAGCAATGCGAGGTATCAGCACCGGCAAAATCCGGTAAAGGATACTGTTTTTTACCCGGTTAACTCGCTGGCCATCTATCGGAATGATTATCTCACCTCCAATATAGTTGCCTTATTGGGGAGGGATATGCTGGCATCATCATTAGGAATAGCCCCCTGGGCCGATAGGGCAAGACTGATGGAGGAGGACTGGGAGCGGCATACCCATGCACGTTATCTGGATATGAAGGTTACTTTAGGGAGGATGTGGAAAGGCGGCAATTATGAAGTACCCTTACTGTTTGCCAATACATTTGATGTGGATAGCGGTAAAAAAGGTATATCGGCCCCGGTATTGCTGGATAGCCTTGATTTTCCTTCCACCATATTCCTGGAGCAGGAAATTGAAGACCCCGGAGATCTGCGCCTCAGCACAGCCGCTTTTTTGAGCGCCCGGTTCCCTTATGTAAGCCCTACGGCTAAACTCAATGGCAAACATCATTTTACCGATGGAGGTACCTGGGATAATTCGGGCGCGGAAACCTCACTGGGCGTGTTAACGGTTTTTGAACGGGTGCGGACTAAACTGATCAAAGAAGACACTGTATTTAGCCATATCCAGCCGCAATTCCTGTCGCTGCCCAACTCTGTACAGCAAACAGAAGATGCAGGCAAACCAGGCAACTTATTTGAGCCATTGGCGCCACCTGTAGGTATTTTGAATAGCCGTGTGGGCTATATGAAAAAATCTGAAGACTGGAATTATTCCATGTCGAGGATAAAGCATTATGGCTTTTTCCTGTTCCGCCCCACTGCCGAAAGGGTACCTAATACCCATATATGGCCTGTATTACCACTCGGCTGGCAAATATCAGATTATGCCATGACCCGGATGCGCTTGAGCGTATTGCGCGACAGCGTCACCATTAATAAAGTGATGGAACGTTTTGGAACGGTGGAGAAAGTAAAGCGGTAAAGGTCTGGGGAAATCTTTTTCAGTTCCCTCCCCACGAGAGCGGCGCGTAGGGCAGGGGTAATGGCAGGAGGGGTTTATACAAGCGGCAGAATTATCAAGCGATGAAACCCCCTCCCGAGGCAAGGAATCGCACAAGGCCCTGGCTCTTTTAACGGAGCTCAGAGTGACAACCCCCTTGCAGCATATTCTTTATTAATGGGTAATCACCCTATATTCTCGGGCGTTTTTTTACCGTAGTGCCACCGGCAGAGCTCCCGGTACTACTGCTCCGGTCTGTTTTGATATAATTGCTATGTTGCGGGCGAAAGCTGCGTTGCTGCATTGGTGGTTTGGCGGCAGGTTTATCAGCAGCTTGTTTTACACTGAGTATACGGTCGCCCATGGGGGTGCCGTCAAGTCCTTCAATGGCACGGTCGGCCCCGGCCTGGTCGGTCATTTCCAGGAAAGCGTATCCTTTGCATTTACGGGTCTTTTTATCCCGTACAATCTTGATAGTATTAACAGTGCCGTAGGAATTGAATATTTTAACTAATTCAATTTCTGCAATATCAAGAGGAAAGCCGCCAACAAATAATTTCATGGTAAATTTTGATGATTTGGAATTAACAAATATAGTTTATCCGGACTAAAAAGTATGATTTGCTAAAAATTGTTTGCTCAGAAGTTAAATTATGCTTAAAAAATAATAAGTAAATGTGAATTCGGGAATGGAAAACCATGTTACAGACCCCTGAGAGGATTTAAAGCATGGGAGTGTGCGATTCCCTCCCTCGGGAGGGGTAGGGAGGGGTTTTATGCTGCTTGCATCACGAATCAATCCCTCCCTGCTACTGTACTATCCCATCACATCCCTCCCTCGGGAGGGAATTTAAGAGGCCTAAACTTGATAAAAAGTGGGTTTACACTTTTTGGAGGAAAAATATTATAACTAACTTATTGTCAATTAGTTAAGTTTATGTCAACCCTAAAAAGTGTAAACCATGTAAACCCACTTTTACAGAACAAAATTATAAAGGGCCGTTCAATTTTTATAAATTAGGTTCATGAAAACAACTGATCTTAATCTACTCACTAATTGTTGGCGTAAAGCCATTCCGTTAATGGTAAGTGCCCTGCTTTGCAGCGGTATAAGCCAGGCACAATCCAGCAAAGCGGTCATCGACGGCATTATGCAGGAAGAAACCAATAACTCGCAGCTCGAAAAACTGGCCCATGAACTTTTTGACGGCATCGGTCCCCGTTTGGTGGGCACACCCCAAATGAAACAGGCTAATGACTGGGCGGTAGCCAAATATAAAACCTGGAATATAGATGCCCATAACGAAAAATGGGGCGAATGGCGTGGATGGGAGCGGGGTATCTCGCACATTGACATGATATCGCCACGTGTAAAATCATTGGAAGGCACCCAACTTGCCTGGAGCCCGGGTATGGGGAAAAAGACGGTAAGTGCCGAGGTAATCATCCTTCCGGATCTGGCAGATTCTGTAGCTTTTGCGCAATGGCTGCCCAACGTAAAAGGCAAATTTGTAATGATATCCATGTGCCAGCCAACCGGCCGGCCCGACTATAACTGGCAGGAATTTGCCCTTAAAGAATCATTTGATAAGATGAAAGCCGAACGCACAGCCGCTACTGATGCCTGGCGTAAACGCATCAGCAAAACGGGCTATACCACCCGCACACTACCTGTAGCGCTTGAAAAAGCCGGTGCTGCTGGCATATTGACCAATAACTGGTCGGCTGGTTTTGGAGTGGATAAAATATTTGGCGCTTATACCAAAATAGTCCCTACGGTTGATATCGCCCTGGAAGATTATGGTATGTTATACAGGCTGAGTGAATCGGGTGGCAAGCCGGTGATCAGCATGCATACTGAGTCGAAAGAACTGGGTGTAGTACCTACCTTTAACACCATTGCCGAAATAAAAGGCAGCGAAAAACCTAACGAATATGTGATGTTATCTGCCCACTTTGATTCCTGGGATGGTGGCACCGGCGCTACAGATAATGGCACCGGAACGCTGACCATGATGGAGGCTATGCGCTTGCTGAAAAAATATTACCCTCACCCGAAACGTACCATATTAGTTGGCCATTGGGGCAGCGAAGAAGAGGGCCTGAACGGCTCGCGCGCTTTTGTGGAGGATCACCCCGAAATTGTACAGAACCTGCAAGCCCTGTTTAACCAGGACAATGGCACCGGAAGGGTTGTAAACTTATCGGGACAGGGTTTTGTGGAGGCTAAGGATTATTTAACCCGTTGGCTGGAGGCCGTACCCGATACTATCAAAAACCGCATCAAAACCAACTTCCCGGGTCAGCCTGGCGGTGGTGGCTCTGATTTTGCTTCGTTTGTAGCCGTTGGCGCCCCTGGTTTTTCGTTGAGCTCGCTAAACTGGTCGTACGGTTCTTATACCTGGCATACTAACCGCGATACGTATGATAAGGTAGTTTTCGACGATCTGAAGAATAACGCCATACTGGCCGCTATTTTGGCCTATATGGCCAGCGAAGATCCGGCTAAAACCACCAATACAAAAACGGAAGGCATTAAATGGCCCGTGCAGGTTAAAGCTACCCGAAGGGGTGGATTGGATAAGTAAGCCTGAAAGAAATATTCGCCAAAATTTAAAAGCCCCGTCGCCATCATTATGGCAATGGGGCTTTTTTATAGTAAACAACTCTTATTTAAAAAACCGGCCAATCGAAAATGCAGGCAGATGAGCCTATCAGGTCCATCACTTCTAGTTGGGGCTGTGCTTCCAGACCACTATTGTCCCGTTGCTGCTGGAAATACTTAAATGAGGGTACATTCAAAACTATTTGCTGTATCGCCTCGGTTTTGAAATGCGATAAGTGGGTGAATGTTTTTCCATCCGGTCCCTGGTAAACATTGTATCTGAAATCGGGATGGTTCATTTGCTGAAGATCCTTTAAAAATAATTGGATGTTTTCCTGGTTCTGTGCAGCAAATTCCTGTTTTACGGTATAGTTAACTTTTACAATGATCATGGTGGTATGCTTTAAAATTCGTTTTTCCTGTTTGTTACTATAGATACGAACGAGCAAACGAAAACTGGACAATGATCACTGAAATTTTTCTCGCTACTGTAAATTAACAGAATATAGCCCCGACCGGCTGGTTAAAAACAAGGTTTTAGCATAAGCGGGCAATTGTAGCAATAGGCCACAACCACAATTAATAATAGTTTAAATTTCATATAAGGTTTAAAAAAAGGATAATCTAAGTTTGATAATGAGTTCAGCCTTCAGAAATACAAATGCAGTTAATTAAAAGATAAAAAGAATCAGAATAGGCATATATTTTTTGCGAAAACCTTGTAGAAACCATGTCTACATTAAACTAACAAGGTTATAAGGCGAAAACGTTTATTACTCCTTATTTACTGCGTTCCATAAACCCTGTGGCTTTTTGTTATTTATGAAAACATTAAGGTTGTTTTATTTATTATTATATAATAACGATTGATCTGAATAATAATATGGAAAGTGATACAGCAAAATCAACCAAAAATGCCAGGGAAGTAGTAATGGCTTTTATAGAGGCGATGAATAAAGAAGACTTTGCTGCTGCCCGCAAATATTTAGCAACAGATATGACCTTTAAAGGTGTATTAGGTACGCGGGATGGGGCAGATGCATATATGAACGACATGCAGAAAATGAAGTTTAAGTATGATCTGAAAAAAACCATTGCCGAAGGAGATGATGTTTGTTTGTTTTATGATATTGATATGGGACATATCACCATATTCAGTTGCGGGTGGTACCAGGTTAATGATGGCAAAATAAACTCGTTCAGGGTAATATTTGATCCCCGACCTGTTTTGGAGCAATCAAATAAAAACTAAAATAATTCATCAAACCTATACCTTATTAATTATTTATTACAAAAGCTTAACAGATGAAGAATGTATTAGTGACAGGGGGTACCGGCCTGCTGGGAAGAGAAGTTGTAGATCAGTTGCTATCTATTAATTATAGAGTTAGTGTATTAAGCTCAAAGAAGAACGCCGTTGTCCCGGCAGGCGTACTGCTGATAAAAGGCGATCTGGCCTCAAACAGGGGTTTGGAAGAAGCCACGCAGGATGCCGATATTATTATTCATTGTGCGAGTAACCCTAAGGACACGCAAAGTGTGGATATCAAGGGAACGCAAAATTTATTGAATGTGATAGACCGCGATAAAACCCTGCATTTTGTTTACATTTCTATCATTAATGTTGATAAAAGTAATTACTCTTATTATCAAACCAAAATAAGGGTAGAGCAAATGATAGCGGCCAGCGGGATCCCATTCTCAGTTTTACGCACTACTCAGTTCCATAATTATGTACTCTCTATTTTAAAAACATTGGATAAGGAAAATGGAACGCTGGCTATACCTGATGGCATGCATTTTCAATCAATAGAAGTAAAAGAAGCTGCGACATTGCTAATCGACGTAGCTCAGCGGGAACCTGTAGGCCTGGTTCGTGGAGTAGGAGGACCCGAACTGCTTAAATTTGAAGAAATGGCAAAAACATATCTCCATGTACTTAGGCGCAAGGATGAACTAAAAGTACGGCCGTTCCAAAGTGAAGAATATGACAGGTACCGGTCTGAGAATAATATTTGGCCAACTAATAGTTATGGACGGGTAACATGGGAAGCTTTTTTAAGACATGATCTGGCAAGCTGATATGATTTAGGGTAAATTACTGATTGTTTAACAAAATCAAATTTTAGCTAATGCCTGCTTAAGATCTTGAATAAGATACTCAGTATCTTCTAAACCTACATACATCCTGATCAGTTGAAGGCGCTCATCAGTTGCCTCATATTCCTGCTCTGAAATAGATGCTATTGATGGCAATATCAAACTTTCGTGCCCGCCCCAGGAAACAGCCAGCAATATATGCTGCAGGTTATTGCAAAACGCTTCTATTTTTTTAAATGAAGAATTTTTTAAACTAAAACTAAATAACCCGCCGCAACCCTGCATTTGTTCGTGCGCCAGTTGTGTTTGTTTAAATCCTGCACTGAAAGGCCATATCACCTGTTGTATGTGTTCCTGGTTTTGTAACCATTGCGTAATAATTCCTGTACTTTCAAAGCTACGTTGTAAACGTAGGGGCAGGGTTCTTAGTCCTCTTAACAATAACCATGCAGAGTGAGGCGAAATAGCAGGACCCAAGTTCATGAATTCATGGTCAAATATATGTCTGATCAACTCCTTACTCCCAGTTAATACGCCTGCTACAACATCTGAATGCCCTCCGATGTATTTGGTGGCCGATTGAGCCACCAGATCGATACCCATATTGATGGGTTGCTGGTATATGGGGCTGCAGTAACTGTTATCGATCATGGATATAATACCCCGCAACCTGGCAAATGCCGCGACCTTTTTGATGTCCTGTAATTCGTAACTAAAAGTGTTAGGGCTTTCTAAAAAGATCAATCGTGTTTGAGGAGTAACAGCTGTTTCAAAATTTTCATAAACAGTACCATCAATAAAAGTGGTGTTTATGCCAAATTTAGGTAAAAGCTCTTTGAATAGCTTTATTGTCCAGCTGTAGGGGCTTTCGACAGCCACAATATGATCACCGGATTTTAACAACGCAAGTAGCGGAACACTTATGGCTCCAATACCACTGCTAAATATCAAAGCATCATCCGCGCCATCAAGGGCGGCCAGCTTTTTTCGCAATATACTCAATGTTGGATTTTGCCCCCTTGAATACAAATTGGTATCAAATTCATCGGCCATAGCCTGTCTCAACGCCGTAACCGTATTAAAGGTGAAATTACTTGATTGTATGATGGGTGGCGAAACCGCGTTGAAGTAATTTTCTCTTTCTTCCCCCAATTCATTTAATATAAATGAAAGCTCCATAGTTAAGGTATTATAATGGTGTTCTGCCTGTTTTTAGTAATAAAATATATAATAAGACCGGTAACAAACGCACAAAGGCATATAAACGCAGCCATGGGGTTTTCAATAAAGATACTTACGGTAACAAACCAATAAGCAACTATAAAAATAATAGGGATTACAGGATACCATTTTATGGTATAAATACCTGTTCTGTCAAGATGCTTGGTTTTTTTTCTTAAAATAAAAATAGTAACTGCCGCTGTGGAAAGTCCGATGGTATCAAAAAACATCACGTAACTGAGTATCTTTTGAAATGAACTTATAAAAAATAGTATAAGGAGGACCGCCACTACAAAAAAGCTCAGGCCAAATTCTTGTACTTGTGTTTGCTGGTTAACGCGCTTGAAACGATGGGGTAAAATTCCATCTTCGGCCATGGCATAATAAACCCGCGGATTGGCCATGATATTAACGTTAATGAAAGCAAGCACCGAAACAAACATCAGCAATGAAATGATTTTATAGCCAACCGAACCAAAAATAGCGCCCGCAAGGGTAGCGGCCAACGCGGTTTTATGCTGCAAACCTTTTATGCCCAGGACCGAATAATAAGCAAAGTTGATTAGCAGATATAGAAATATAACGGTTATCATCCCAGTGAAAATGGCTTTAGGGATGTTACGCTTGGCATTAATGATATCTCCTCCAAAGTTAATAGTTTGTTGATAGCCACCATAAGTGAAGAATACGGCAACCAGGCTTATCCCGAACGCACTCAAATTATAATTATTATCATCGGGTGGTACAATAACCCTATAAGCTCCTGGGGCTATGTGACTTTTAAATACCGCGGTACAAAGAATCAGGATCATGCTTATTTTAAATATTGTAAGCACATTTTGCGTCCTGGCACTCATTTTAATTCCCAGGAAATTAATGATATATAGAATGAGTACCGATGTGATGGTCATGATCTTGATACCCAAATCATTTTGCAGGCTTTTGGGCATAATTACAGGGTTTATATACTCAGCGCCAATAAGAGCTACTGCAGCTACAGAAGCAGCATTACTGATCACCAGTATCCAGTTGATCATAAAAGCAAATGCCGGGTGAAAACAATAGGAAAAAACCTTGTAAAATCCACCGGTAGTAGGGTAGCGTGCACCTATTTCGGCAAACGTAAGGGCCCCGCATAAACTAACGGCACCCCCAAAAAACCAGGCGCCAAAATACAGGTAAGGGTTACTTGAACTGATGGCTACTTCGCCAGGTGTTGCAAAAATACCCATGCCTATCACCAGGCTGATAACGATCATAGAAAGATCAAAACGGGTAAGTTTGGGCGTAATGCTCATAACGTTTTTATATACCAATGTTTAGTATTAAAGAGGGTTTTTATTCAGAAGGTTAATTTAAGCATATTTATTAATTATGCCCACATTACTAAAAAAGGGCTTCACCCAATAAGCGGTATATTATTTATAGAAAAACAACGTTTAAGGTAATGCTGCGGAGCCCGGTACAATAAAATAATAAGTGTGCCAGCATTGTTATAAATTTTTATTTTTGATAAATCTGGTATTTGCTTAATTTGTTGCTGATAATACGATAAACCTAAAAATCACGAGAGATCCACGTATAATGATAAATAAAAAAATATCCATAAAGGATATCGCAAAACTTACCAATACCTCCATTACAACTGTGTCATTTGTTTTAAATGGCAAAGGGCGTATTAGTAAAGAGATAACTAAAAAAATATTAGACGTAGCAGCCAAAAATGGATATGAACCCAACCGGATGGCAGTAGGCCTTCGTACCGGTGTTTCAAAAGTAATCGGCCTCGTAGTTGAAACCATTGGAGGTCCTTTTTTTGGAGCAATGGCCAAAGTAATAGAAGAAGAAGCCGAAAAGGAAGGATACAGGATTATTTACTGTAGTACTAATAATAACATCCAGAAGGGAAAGGATGTGATCAGAATGCTTTCGCAGCAATTAGTAGATGGTTATATCGTGACCCCCATGAAGGGACTGGAAAAGGATATACAAAATTTGATAGCGAATGAAAAGCCTGTAGTATTAATAGATGGCTATTTTCCGGACTTGGATATCCCCCATGTGCTGGTTGATAATCATGGTAGCGCTTTTAATGCGGTTGATCATCTATTAAAAGCCGGATATAAAAAAATTGGCTTAATAACAGCTGATCTTGACCTGATCCAATTACAGGATCGCACACGCGGATATAAAGATGCCTTAAAAGCCAATAATATAAAAGAGGATAAAAAACTAGTATTTAAATTGCCTTTTGATACCGATAAGGATAAAGCTATAAACTCCGTAAAGGCTTTTATACAACAACAGAAACAGATGGATGCTGTTTTTTTTACAACAAACTATTTAGGTACAATGGGATTAGAAAGTATCAAGCAACTTGAGCTAAATATTCCGCATGACCTGGCCATGATCAGTTTTGATGATAATGAAATATTTAGTTTGTACCCGCCCGGGATCACAACTATACAACAGCCCACTTATGAGATAGCAAAGTCGGCTATTGACCTTTTATTGGCACAAATGGGAGGGGAAAAGGGAGACGTGTCAAAAATTAAATATCAGATACCATCTAAACTCATTGAACGTGGGTCGACCGTAACAAAAAAATAAAATTTAGTGAAAAAGTAAGATTTTTACACTTATAAACCCTTTCTGTTTTAAGAATATTCAAATTTTTTGTGGCTAATGGCAGTCAAAAAGCTAAAGGTTTGTTTTTATTATTGCCATTTTTTATTTTTTATGGCATTATTGATGAATTTATTGAAATAAATAAAGTTTTTTGATAAAAAATGTGATATAAATTTGGTAAAACATTTTACTATCTTATATTTGATTATTCTATCTATCAAAGTAAAACATTTTCGTATTGATAAAACGTTTTATCAATGCCTTTCTAAGGTTTTTTGTTGAGACGAAAAACACTGTTTGTTTTATTAGGCTGTTGTGCGTATATAAATTGGGAAACAGCTTACAGGTTTATTTTTTGGTAAACGTTTTATTGCTTTAAAGCTTAATTAAGCCAACGAGCGTATTTTAAATTGGTGGTATACTACCGGGTAGGGCTTGTTATGTCATTTTTGATAAAACGTTTTATCACTTTTATTAACTTATTGTTTAACTTAATTCAACTGCATGAAGAAACAAAGACTTAGCATTTAAAAGCAGGTAGCAACCCGCTGCCAGAATTCCTTATTACGTATTTGCCATGGCATCTCTATGGTCAAAACAATCATTAACTGTTCATTTAATTAAAAATTATGATCAATTTTTTCTACAAAAAAAAATTCCTTTACTATACGTGCATCATTCCAATCCTGTTGGTGTTGGGAATGCCTGTATTGCATGCCCAAGACGCTAAAAACCCCGGTAACCAGGTTACCGTAGCTGGTTTAGTTAAAGACGCCAGTGGCCCACTGCCCGGTGCATCTATTGTTTTAACAGGTTCAGCTTCTGGTGTATCGGCCAATACATCGGGAAGATTTACCTTAAAGATAGAAGCTGGTAAATCAATCACAGTAAGAATGTTAGGTTATGAGGCGCAAACCATTAAGATAACCGAATCTAATACAAATTTAATAGTGGTTCTAAAGACCGATCAAAAGGTACTTAAAGATGTGGTGGTTATCGGTTATCAGCAGGTTTCGCGCAGGAGCGTAAGTGCCGCAATTACTTCAGTTGATCCTAAAACTATCGCCGATATTCCTACGCCAACTTTTGATGCTTTGTTGCAAGGCCGGGTTGCCGGTTTGAATGTTCAGAATTTTTCGGGCGAGCCTGGTGTAAGGAGTAATGTGGTACTCAGGGGTAACACCTCAGTTAGTCGTAGTATTGATAACAATACAGGGTCTGCATCTGGTAAAGCAAGTTTAGCCAGGGCTATTTCAGGGCCATTATATGTGATTGATGGTGTACCACAAAGCACAGAGGATATCGCAGCAATTAATTACGGTACAGGTACTGGTACAGATGTACTTGCGGGCATTCCGATTAATGATATTGATAACATTGATATATTAAAAGATGCCTCTGCTGCAGCTATTTATGGTTCAAGGGGAGCTAATGGGGTTATCATCATTACCACCAAAAAGGGTACTGCTGGCAAAACCAGGATAAATTTCTCTACCTATCATGGTATTACAGATCAACCAAAACTGGATAAGGTACTTGTGGGGGCCGAAGAAACCAGGGCTAAATTAGCCTTAATTAATCATTATGGTAATTATGCTAATCTTAAAAACATTCCGCAAATATTAACTGATACCTTAAATCCTGCGTTTAATAATGCCAACGATTACCGGAGCGGTATTTATCAAACAGGAAAGGTAGATAACTATGAGTTATCCATAAGCGGCGGTAATGACATGATAACTTATCGCTACGGCTTAAATTATTATAATGAGGATGGAATTATCAAAAAAACAGGCTTACAACGTTATGCACTTAATAGTACGGTTGGCATTAACGTATCGCCCAAGTTAAAGATCAGTACGCAGATCCGTTTTTACCGTGTTGATCGTCCTACCTCGCTCAGTGACTTAAGCGGTAATGTAAACCCATTTACCGGGGGGTATTATGCTAATAGTCCGCTACCTCCATCAAACTTATATCTGGGGCAGGCTAATAAAGATTTCCTTTACGGCAGCTCAAATGTATCAACAGATGCCAATACCAACAATAGCATTACCATTAGTCCTACTATTGACTGGCGCATCAATGATCATTGGCTATTTAATACGGTTATTTCGTACGAAAGTGCAGGCAGCAGGAGAGATGCTTATACGCCAGGAGTGGTAAGGCAAAGCGGTTTAGGTTATGCATCAAGCTTTGTTGATAACTCGGCCAACTACCTCATGAGTAATAATATTCAGTTTAGCACCACATTAAACAAGATACACCATATCAATGTGCTATTAGGGCAAAATACCGAATACCATACTTACAGGGCAACTGATGCCGAAGCAGATGGGATCCCGAATGATCAGATATCCGTTGTTAAAGTATTAAATAAAAGCAATTCGAATGCTTATTCTGATTTGATTGAGAGTGGTATTCAAACCGGTTTCTTAAGGTTTAATTACGACTTTAAAGGACGCTACCTGTTATCAGCGGTTTTTAATGCCGATGCATCATCAAAGTTTGGCCCAGGGAAACGGGTTGGTTACTTCCCTTCTGTATCCGCAGGCTGGATCATTAGTGATGAACCCTTCATGAAAAGTACTAAAAACTGGCTTACTCTATTTAAGCTACGCGCAAGTTATGGTATTGCCGGCCGTCAGCCAGATAGCGGAGACAATTACCTGTCATTCAATACTTATACCATAGGGGCAGGTAGTTTTACAGGTAGCAGCAGTCCACAAACCGGTCAAAACCTTTCCAATACTTATAATGGTATTGCCGCTATAGCACCCAATTTTAATGGAGGCTTGAGCAATAAAAATTTAACCTGGGAACATTCAAAGCAAGCCAATATTGGGGTCGATCTTACCTTTTTGGATGGCCGCTTTAATTTTGTTGCCGACGCCTATGTTAAAAACACCAGTCAGGGTATTTTTAGTTTAAACTTGCCGGTAACCACCGGCTATACCACTATTGTAACCAACTCTATTGGTACACAAAACCGTGGTTTGGAAGCATCCTTTATTGCACATTATTTTAATCCCAAAAGTGCTTTTCAGTGGGAAACCGATTTTAACATTGCCTATAACCAAAATGAAATTACCTCGTTGCCAAACGGCGGGCGCGATATTTATTTAGATAAGTTTGTTTTGAGGCAGGGACAGCCTATCAATGAATTTAACCTGTTTCAGCAAACAGGTGTTTATAAAACTGATAAAGATGTGCCTGTAAACCCGGTAACGGGTGGGGTTTTAAACTTTTACGGTTACCCATTCAAGGGTGGCGACCCGATATGGAAGGATTCAAACGGCGATGGTGTGCTTGACCAAACAGATTATGTGCCTGCCGGAAACCCGAATCCTAAATTTACCGGTGGCTTTAATAATATTTTTAGTTACAAAAACTGGAGCGTTTCGGTGTTCTGCACCTTTACGCTGGGGCGCGATATTTATAACGATTACCTGGTTGGTAAGTTATCGCACCTGGTACCAACAGATGATGGTAATTCAGATCCATACCATGATATTACTAATAACGCTTTTCCTGATTTAAGTGGAATTAATTACTGGCAAAACCCCGGAGATAATGCTAAATATCCGTCATTGAGCTCGGTAAGCGGAACTCGGTATAAATATGCTGCTGTTAGCTCGGCCTGGGTCGAGAATGGAAGCTATCTGCGTGTAAAAACGGTTTCTTTATCATATACGTTCAACCCGGCAGTTTTAAAAAACCTGCACCTGAGCCGCCTAAGGGTATATGGCATGGTTGATAACCTGCATATTTTCCAGAAATCAAATGTGCCTGATGCTGAAGAAGTTGATGCCTTTGGTATTTACAATGGCAGTGGTTATCCTATCCCCAAAAAATATACCCTGGGTGTTGATGTAAGCTTTTAATGTTTAACGGGTAAATAAAAACGAAAAGAAATGAAAAAAAATATAATAAGATACACAGCCGGATTATTAATGATAACCGGGCTTATTAGTGTGAGTTCCTGCAAAAAAATACTTGATTTGCAGCCGCATAACTCCACTTTTACCAATGCTTATTTTACTAATGGAACAGATGCCAATACCGCTATCGCGGGAGCATATTCCCTGTTGCGTTCGGTAATGCTCAATAATTATTCATTCCATGTATTTGGTGACGCCACTACAAGCGAATTTAGCATTAACTCAGGACTGGATGATGCTAATTACAATATCTCCAATGGTGAATTTACCGGGTTAAATGTTGGGCCAGGTATCTGGAACTGGTTAAACTACTACCAGCTTTTACAACAAATAAACCTCATCATTAACAAAGTACCTGCTATCCCGATAGAAAAGTTCAGTAATCATGATGATAAGAATCAGATCATTGGCGAGGCTTATTACCTGCGGGCATTCACCTACTTTTATATGACCAGGGTTTGGGGCGATGTGCCTTTAAAAACACAACCCGATCTGGATGTTAGTCAGGCTGTAAACATTCCCCGCACACCTGCTGCCGATGTACTTAAACAATGCCTCGCTGATTTAAAGATTGCCGAAAGTAACCTGGCCTTTGGTTATGCCGATGAAAGCCAGCGTGCCGTGAGAGCTAATAAAGGTTCGGCTTTTGCATTGGAAGCTCATATAAAAGCCTGGACACATGACTATGCCGGATGCGAACAGGCCACTGCCCAGGTAATTAATAACGGGCAATATCAGTTGGTTACTGATACTTCGCAATTCAGCAAAATATTTATTGGTAAATCAGTAGAGGGGATTTTTGAAATCAATATCAATTATCAGCAAAGTGAAGGTGTAGCACTTAATTATTATGGATATGCCCCAACCATCGCTTTTCCCTTTGTTGCACAAAAATCAAACCTCGAATGGCCGGTAAGTACTTTATATGTGAATACCTTATTTAAAGATACTACAGATCTGAGGTATAAGAAATACTTCTTCCAGGCGCAATCCACCAGCGGACAAACAATAAAGTATTCGAATATTACTTATGCCGATGGATCGGCAAAAAACGACCCTCGTTTATCTAATAACATTATCATTTTCCGCCTGGCCGATATTATGCTTTTAAGAGCCGAAGCATTAAATCAATTAGGACGCGATGGTGAAGCATTAGTGCTTTTAAACACTATACGCAGTAGGGCAGGAATAGCCAGTTACACAGGGGCAGGTAATGCTCTTGCCAGGACTATATTGGAAGAGCGTTTGCGTGAACTCTTTTATGAAGGTCAATCTTTTTATGACCTGGTTCGTACCAAACAAATCGGTAACCCAACAAGCAGCTTCATTTCCGACTATTCACATATTAATGATACGAGGGTGAACCAGGGAGGGTATCTGTGGCCTATAGATCCTTCTATGTTTAAAGATGATTTTGTTTTGAAACAAACACCTTACTGGCAAGGAAAACTTTAACCGTTAAATAGCACAAACATGAAAACATTAAAAATATTTATACCCATCCTATTAGTAGCGGTTGTGTTTTTTTCCTGTAAAAAGGATTATACCATTGGGGGCGATTTGTTTAAGGCCCAGGTAAATATGACCACTTATGATTATCTGAAAACCAACCATGCGTTTGATACTTTGGTGATGATGATCAATAAAATGAATATGAAAGACGAGGTGAATAGTGCAGGAACTTTTTTTGCGGTGACTAATTATTCAATAACCAACTTCGTATTAGCAAAAAGAGAGCAACTGCGCACGCAGAAAAACGATGAAAACCTGGTTTTTACGTTTGATTCGCTAAATTTTGCCTCACTCAAAGACTCTTTAAGAGCCTATATGTTTAAGGATAAGATTACCAGGGATAATTTATCACAGAAAGGCATATATCCTCAGACTCTGGATGGAGAATACCGGTTGATTCAGCTTAGGTCGACAACGGATTATACCAACAGTATTTTCACCACCAATCCGCAGTACATATACTTTACTAAAGTGGTGCCCCTGACACCCGGAGGGCCGGTACCTGTTGACATAAATGGTGTACAACAGGTTGATCCAAGACAGCTGCTTTCTACCCTTTGTCAAACAACGGGTATATTAACTACAACAGGTGTGTTACATGTGTTGAGCAACAATCATACGTTCACGTATTTCAACAATGTTAACAATTGATAAATTTTTAGATAGCCAAGAAAATGAAAAAACACTATAAAATACTTCTTGTTATTTTAATGGCAGCCGGAGTTATAGGTTGTGTTAAGGCCCCGCATGGTTTTTTAAGTAGCCAGATCAGGTATCGCGATAATCCTATCCAGGTGCAGCGTGGTATCATAGTTCAAAGTATAGCGGTTGATAATGATGGCTCAAGTGCTCCTGTAACTTATCGGCTATTGGATATCAGGGATGCGCTTACTCATAAACACGCCGATTCGCTATATAAAAACCGCGATAGGTATGTGTATACTTCAGAGTTTGATCCGGATGTAGATACAACGGTTGCCCTGCTCAATAGTATCCGTAAAAATGTAAATCTTCCGAGTTTTGACTTTAATACACATACAGGAGCGTTTACCTTTTATAATACCACGGCAAATGTACCGTTGGGAGCATATGAGTTTGATATAGCCGCCTCTAACGAGAACGGTACCAAAACTTTTAAGAATATTGCCAATCTTAATATTTTTGAGGGCGATGTAGCCGAAATTGATGCGGGCGGCGGCGCCTGGTTCCAGGATGGTACCACTACTAGTGGTGATATAGGTGAACCCAAAGTTACCATCACCAAATTATCTACTAAGGGTACATTGGCCATCTTGAAAATAGTTGATGAAAATGGAGTAGCTTTTAACCCTAAAAACGGGGAGTATATCAAACGCGGAGACAGGAGCAGCTTTGAAACGTTCGCTAAATTCCATCCGCTGATCGCTTCTGATACTTCATTAACCTGTAATTTTGAAGTTACGCCATTCCCGGTTAAAGGAGCAGCTCAGGGATTTACCATTTATTACCGTATCCCGAGCCAGTTTGTGCGGATAGATCCTGGTTTTACACCAACTTCTGCCAAAATTTATAGCGCCAACCCAAGGTTTACTTTCAGGTTGTTTCAGGAAGGAGTTTACCTGATTACTGTTAAGCTTCAGCACGTTACCAGGAACCTCAATTAAATAGCTCAAACCCGGCACAATACAATTTAATTTGTGCCGGGTTTTATGATAAACTCGCACATTTTTGAGCAGCCCAATTAAATTTTAAATATTATTAACTACGCATTTAACAATTATTTATCCAATGAAAAAAGTGTTTCTTTTAAGTGCATTACTTACTTTATGTTTTGCCGCAAGCAGTAATGCACAACAAACCGAAGTGTTTAACAAAAAAGGCTATAAGTTAACTTTCGAGAATCAGGATGCCAGTTTTAGTCCCGAACTTAAGAATAAATTGGTTGAAACCTTTTATACCGTTTATCCAAAACTGGCAAAAGCTTACAATAAAAAAACCTTAAAAAGTGTAACTTTTGTTATTGACACGGCCTACAATGGTGTTGCCGCTACAGCCGACGGTCGTGTTGTTTTTAGTTCAAAATACATGACAAAACACCCGCATGATATTGATGTGGTTACACATGAGGTAATGCATATTGTACAGGATTATGGCCAAAGCACAGGTCCGGGATGGCTGACAGAAGGTATTGCCGATTATGCCCGCTACAAATTTGGGGTAGATAACGAAGGAGCCAAATGGGCATTGCCTGCTTTTAAAGCAACCCAAAGCTATGAAAATAGCTACCGCATTACTGCCCGTTTCCTCGTGTGGATAGAGAAAAACATTAAACCCGGCCTGGTAAAAAATTTGGATGCCCAGTTACGCAACCATACCTTTACCAACGATAGCTGGAAACAAGAAACCGGCAAAACGTTAGATGAACTTTGGACAGCCTATGCGGCCAATCCGGTTATTGAAGCATAACCAATTCACACCATTATATGAAGTTAAGTAATAGTATAAAAGCAATTTGCCTGGGGCTGTTGTGCAGTCTGGGTATATCAGCCTATGCGCAAAGTAATAAACCGGTAAAAACGCTGGCGCAATTGCAACAGGAATTTGTTGACCTGCGTTTTGGCATGTTTATTCATTTTAATATTCCAACTTATCTGAATCAGGATTGGGCCGATCCCGAAGCATCACCCGCTATCTTTAATCCAACAAAGCTCAATTGCGATCAGTGGGCTAAAGCGGCAAAATCCGCCCATATGAGCTATGGTTGTATTACTACCAAGCATCATAGTGGTTTTTGTATCTGGGATACCAAAACTACCGATTATAACGTAATGAACAGTCCGCTCAAAAGGGACGTAGTTAAAGAATACGCGGATGCCTTTAGGGCTAACGGGCTGAAAGTGTTTTTATATTACTCTATTCTGGATACGCATCATCGCTTAAGACCCAATGGCATAACGCCTAAACATATTGATATGATCAAAGCCCAGATCACCGAATTGCTGACTAAGTATGGTGATATCGGCGCGCTGATTATTGATGGTTGGGACGCGCCATGGTCAAGAATATCTTATGACGATGTGCCTTTTGAAGAGATATACCGTTTGGTAAAATCATTGCAACCCAATTGCCTGGTGATGGATCTTAACGGCGCTAAATATCCTGCGGAGGGCATGTTCTATACAGATATTAAAACTTATGAACAAGGAGCTGGTCAGCACATTTCAAAAGAGAACAATAATATGCCTGCGCTTTCCTGCTATCCGCTGCAAAGGCATTGGTTCTGGAACTTATCTGATCCTACCGATGCAGTAAAAGATCCGGTTAAATTGGTAAACGATAATATCATTCCTTTTAATAATGTGGATTGTAATTTTATCCTGAATGTAGCACCTAACCGTGATGGCCTCATTGATGATAATGCTCTTGCAGCTCTCAAAAAAATAGGGGAGATATGGAAGAACGAAGGCCCTGTGGCTAAACTGCCTAAACTGGAAGCTCCAATTATTTCATCAAATCTGGCTAAAAATCAATTCTCCAACTCCAGCTGGAGTGATGATTCCAATATTATGGATTTTGCCAATGATGATGATTTCCATTCTTCATGGATATCAAACACTACCGTAAAAAATCCATGGTACGAGATCACCTTCAAACGTGATCAGGGCTTTAATGCTATAGCCATTACCGAAGAGAAACCAAACATCACCAAACTTCACCTGGAATATTGTGATAATGGTACCTGGAAACCATTATTTGCGGGTGAGAATAAAAATAAAGTGAAAATATTCCGCTTTGACAGGGTATGGGGTAGTAAGATACGTGTATCTGTTGATGCGGCCGATCACCAGGTATCTATTGCCGAAGTTGGCGTTTATAATGAAAGAAGATAATAAATAACCTAATAAACATTAACCTGAAACCTGCAGTTTCATCACATCTAAATTATAACTAATGAAAGCACTTTTTAGCGCCATTTTGGTTTCGCTTTGCGTGAGTACTTATGCACAGCAAACCGGAACGGTCAGTAATCCGGTGGATTACATCAATCCCTTGATGGGCACCGATTCCAAGCCCGATCTGTCTAATGGCAACACTTATCCGGCTATTGCCTTACCATGGGGCATGAACACATGGACACCGCAAACTGGTAAGATGGGCGATGGCTGGCAATATACTTATGCAGCCGATAAAATACGCGGCTTTAAACAAACCCACCAGCCAAGCCCCTGGATGAATGATTATGGGCAATTTGTAATTATGCCGGTTACCGGTAAGCTGCGTTTTGATCAGGACGATCGTGCCAGTTGGTTTTCGCATAAATCAGAAACGGCCAAACCTTACTATTATAGCGTTTACCTGGCCGACGCTGATGTGACTACAGAGATTACTCCAACCGAACGTGCCGCGCAGTTCAGGTTCACTTTCCCTAAGTCTGACAGCTCATTCATCGTTGTTGATGCTTTTAACCGGGCATCATACATCAAAATATTGCCTAAGGAGCAAAAGATCATCGGTTACAGTACCCGCTATGCCCGTGGTAAAATGACCAATTTTAAAAACTATTTTGTTATTTATGTAGATAAGCCTTTTATACTGGCTAAAGCATGGCATGATAAAACCATTGCCCATGATTCACTGGAGATCAGCAGCGCTCATTCCGGCGCGGTCATCGGCTTTAAAACAGCAAAAGGCGAAAAGGTACACTTGAAAGTAGCCTCCTCATTTGTAAGCTTTGAGCAGGCAGAGCTTAACCTGAAACGCGAGCTGGCCAACGATAATTTTGATGCCACCTGCCAAAAAGCCAAAGCGGTGTGGAATAAAACCCTGAGCCGGATTAACGTAGAGGGCGGTAGCATCGACCAAACCCGTACTTTTTATAGCTGCATGTACCGCATGCTGTTTTTTCCGAATAAATTATATGAACTGGATGCACAGAATAAGATAATACATTACAGCCCCTACAATGGCAAGGTAATGCCAGGTTATTTATTTGGCGGTACCGGCTTTTGGGATACTTTCAGGGCGCTTTATCCGTTCCTAAACCTGGTTTATCCATCTATCAATAAAGAAATGCAGGAAGGTTTGATCAATGACTATAAAGAAGGCGGCTGGCTGCCCGAATGGTCGAGCCCGGGTTATGCCGATATTATGGTGGGTAATAATTCAGCCTCGGTTGTTGCCGAAGCCTATCTGAAAGGGTTGCGTGGGTATGATATCAACACCTTGTATGACGCGTTGGTTCACGGTGCCAATAACGAGGGTCCGATATCAGCCACAGGGCGTTATGGTGTAAAATATTATAATGAGCTGGGTTATGTGCCGTATGATGTAAAGATCAATGAGAACGCAGCCCGTACGCTTGAATATGCATATGATGATTTTGCGATTTATCAATTAGGAAAAGCTATAGGCAAACCAGAATCTGAAATTGCCATCTACAAAAAACGCAGCCAAAACTATCGTAACCTGTTTGACCCTGCTACAGGCTTAATGCGTGGCAAAAATAAAGACGGATCTTTTGAAACACCATTTAACCCGTTCAAATGGGGCGATGCCTTTACCGAAGGTAACAGCTGGCATTACAGCTGGAGTGTTTTTCATGATATCCAGGGATTGATAAACCTGATGGGTGGCAAACAAAAATTTGTAACCAAACTGGATTCGGTATTTACCATGCCACCGATATTTGACGATAGCTATTACGGTGGCGTGATCCACGAGATCCGTGAAATGCAGATAGCCAATATGGGCCAGTACGCGCATGGTAATCAGCCAATACAGCATATGATATACCTATATAACTATGCCGGTGAACCCTGGAAAACCCAGTACTGGGCACGCGAAACCATGAACCGTATGTACAAAGCTACGCCTGATGGTTATTGCGGTGATGAAGATAATGGTCAAACATCGGCGTGGTATGTGTTCTCGGCTATGGGCTTTTACCCGGTTTGCCCTGCCAGCGACCAATATGTATTAGGTGCGCCATTATTCAAAAAATTAACCCTGACACTGGAGAACGGTAAGCAGGTAGTGATCAATGCACCTACTAATAGTGCACAGAACCGTTATGTACAAACTTTTACTGTTAATGGTAAAACGTATAACCCAAATTGGTTGAGTCATAAAGCATTGATGCAGGGCGCGGTGATTAATGTGGGTATGGGAGCAACGCCAAACAAAAACCGGGGTACGCAAGACAAAGATTTTCCATTTTCTCTGTCAGAGAAAAACTAATTATATAACATGAAACATTTATTCACTGCTTTTTTATTGGGTACGGCTTCTATAGCCAGTGCGCAAACACATCCGGCAGAAAAACTGGTACAATACGTTAACCCCATTATAGGTACGCAACGTATGGGGCATACTTATCCCGGAGCTACCGTGCCTTTTGGTATGGTGCAGCTAAGTCCCGAAACGGATACGGCCAGCTATGAGCTTAACGGTCACTATAACCCAGATGTGTATAAATACTGCGCCGGTTATCAGTATGATGATAAAACCATTGTAGGTTTTAGTCATACCCATTTTAGTGGTACAGGGCACTCCGATCTGGGCGATTTCCTGATCATGCCTACTGTTGGGCCGCTAAAATTGAATCCGGGTACTGCGGATAAACCAGGAAGCGGCTACCGCTCTGCTTTTTCGCATCAGAACGAAGTTACCGAGGCTAATTATTACAAAGTAAAGCTGGATGCCAGCAACATTATTGCCGAGATGACCACCACCACTAGGGTGGGCTTTCATCAATATACTTTCCCCAAATCAGATCAATCGCACATTATTCTTGACCTGATGGCGGGCATCTATAATTACCCTGACAAAAATGTGTGGACCTACCTCAAGGTATTGAACGACTCTACCGTAGTAGGTTATCGCCAAACCAATGGCTGGGCGCGTACCCGTTCGCTGTATTTTGCCATGAGTTTCTCTAAACCGTTCTTTCAGCATGGTTTCAAGAAATATGATAAACGCGAAGTTTACGGAGGTTTCTGGGGTAAGTTCAATCAAACCAAAAACTTCCCCGAAATAGCTGGTCGTCAGATCAGGAGCTACTTTGATTTTAAAACCGAAGAAGGTGAAAAGATCAAGATCAAATTTGCTATATCGCCGGTAAGTACGGATGGAGCGCTCAATAACATGCGTACCGAACTACCAGGCTGGAATTTTGATAAGGTAAAAAACGATGGACAGCAACAATGGGAGCAGGAACTGCACAAAATTGTGATCCAAGGCAGCAAAGAGACTAAAGAAAACTTTTATACCTCCATGTACCACGCCATGATTAACCCAACCATTTATATGGATGCGGACGGTCAGTACGAAGGGCTTGATAAGAATGTGCATAAGGCGGATGGTTTTACCAACTACACCACCTTCTCTATGTGGGATACCTACCGTGCTTTGCACCCGCTGTTCAATATTATTGATCCTAAGCGCAATGCGGATATGGTACAATCTATGATGGCGCACTTTGATCAAAGTCCGGAAAGGATGCTGCCTATATGGTCAAACTCAGGCAACGAAAACTGGTGCATGAGCGGCTACCACAGCGTAACAGTACTTGCTGATGCTGTTGTAAAGGGTAATGCTCCGTTTGATGCCAACAAGGCACTGGATGCCTGCGTGGCTACTGCCCGTCACCGCAATTATGAGGGAATAGGGGAGTATATGGACAGAGGCTATATTCCGGATGAAAAAAGCGGCGTATCGGTATCTTCAACCCTGGAGTACGCTTTTGACGACTGGGCTATCGCGCAGATGGCCAAAAAGCTGAACCGTAATGATATTTACGAGGAGTTTATCAAACGCTCACAGAACTATAAGAATGTGTATGATCCAAAATCGGGTTTCATGCGTCCTAAACTGGCTGATGGCACCTTCCGCCAAAAGTTTGACGCTTTGAGCACCATCAACGAAGGTTTTATTGAAGGCAACTCCTGGAATTATACGCTGTTTGCTCCGCAGGATCCGGAAGGCTTGATCAAGCTGATGGGTGGTAATAAACGCTTTGTCGGTTACCTCGATTCGTTGTTCACCATGAATTTGCCCGATAAATATTTTGCCGAAACAGAGGACATTACCCGCGACGGTATCATCGGTAACTACGTACATGGTAACGAGCCGTCGCACCATGTAGCTTATTTATACAACTGGACAGACAAGCCCTGGAAAACGCAGGAGCGCATCCGGATGATACTGCCACGCATGTACAAACCAACACCAGATGGTTTAGGCGGTAATGATGACACCGGCCAGATGAGCGCCTGGTACATCTTCAGCTCACTGGGTTTTTACCCGGTAGCGCCGGGTTCTGATCAGTATTCAACCGGTAGCCCGGCTGTGAATGGTGCGGTGATCAATTTGGATAATGGTAAAACATTTACCATCAACGTTAAAAATCAAAGCCCTAAAAATGTATACGTGCAAAAAATGGAGTTGAACGGTAAAGTACTTAACAGTCTTTTCATCAGTCACGCCGATATTATGAATGGTGGCGAGATCACTTACTATATGGGATCAAAACATAAATAACACCAGAGATTTTGCTATAAAAAAAGAGGCTGATCATCATCATGATCAGCCTCTTTTTTATTTGATCTATCCGGATACTCAGTTACGGATTGATGTATAGTTTGGGATGAGATGGACAGAATTAACCAAAAAGTGGGTTTACATGGTTTACACTTTTTATGGTTTACATTTGTTTATTTAATTGATAATCAAATAATTAAATATATTTTATCGTCAAAAAGTGGGTTTACATGTAAACCCACTTTTTGTATAAATATGACCAGCTCAATTTTAACTTATAGCTGGTTCAACACTATTGTTGCTAATTGATGTCACTTGCAGGTATGATCACTTATCTACCCTTACACTTATTACGCCTTTAGCCGGGATCGTAAAACGATTACCTAATTCTTTCAGCTTTTCCTCCATCAAATTACTTTCCCAAACTTTAATAGCGGGTACTGTATTCGGGGTGATAGCTGCTTCAATATCGATATCGCCGCTGTTTACCAGTTGGGCTATTACGCCTAAACCATCATCAGTTGGTTTGATGGCTTCTACGTAGATATTATCGCCGCCGATCTTAAAGAACAGGCCTTTTTCCGGCGCGCCAGTGGTAGTAGATACAACCAGGGGTTGATGATTGTCCAACCCGGTTTGATTGGCTTTAAAGCTGTTAAAATCGCCTTCATGGGCTTGTATGAAATAGTGGAAAGTGGCCTTGCCTTCCTGATCCGCGCGGAAATTGGTATGCCACAAATTATTCATCACCCAGGAATACAATACCGGTGATTGCGGGGTGAACGAAAGCCATTGCGGTGCATGATGTAAACCACCCAGCAAGTTGCCGGTAGTAATATTACCTATCTCAAATAAAGGCGCGTCAGGGCTCGACCAAGTAATGCCGTAAGCGCTGTTAGATACATCAACCCAGCGCTGCATGGTAAACCAGTTGTGGTTGGCATAAGGTAGCTGATCGGCCTCGGCACGGGCGCTGCCCCATGGAATGCTGTAACGAACCTGTGCTCCCGGTACATTGAAAGGAAATGCAAAATGCACGCTCTCCTTGCGCCTGATAGCTGTTTTATCTATCGTATTGATGAGTTCTACCTGATCTAAACCGCTTACCAATCTTACTTCGCGGAGGATACCCTGGGTGCCGGGTGCATCCGAAGTAATGAGCATGCTTACTACCAGCGGCCCATTTTCTTTGATGCTAATGTGGGTATTGGAGCTGCTTACGAGTTTCTTTAATGAATCGCCCGGCATATACATATATTGGTTTAGTCCGGCAGAATCAGCGGCAACATAGTTACGACCGGTTGTGCCTTTATTAAGTTTAATAATATTTCCGCTTGTGGCATCCACGGCAACGGTATAAATGCCATTGCTTAAACTATTGCCGGTGATCTTAGCTTTGCCATTGCTGAATGCTTTACCCGCATTAACGGTATATATGCTTTTACCCAGCGCCGGTACATCATTCGCTACAAAAGCCAGTTCACCACTGCTTAAGCGTTGGGATGGGATCTTTTTACCTGTGGCATCTTTAACTAGGTCGCCGGTTTTGCTGAGGCTGGCGGGTACGTAAACTACGTCTGTGCGAAGCCAGTTAGTAGTGTTGTATATATCGATGGCGTTAGTTGGTGTTGCAGCAGGTTTTAAGGCTTCGGTCATCAGTGAATCTACTTGTTTATCGGCACGCAGTGCATAGCCTTGTTTTAAGTTCCATTCACTTTTTACCTTTTCGTTATCGGGTTCGCCTACGCTGTTATAGGCTCCCCAGGTATGTTCGTTGTACAGCAAAAGGTTTTTCCAGGTATCGTCAAAAGCGTCAGCAGGATAGACCGCTTTGTTACGAATGGCCCAGATGGCCCCGGTTTGCTTCAACCTGTCGGATGTTACACGGCTCAAAGCGGTTTCGCGTGCTGCCGATGACACACCGTCGGTCCAGTATTCGGTGTAATCGCCTGTAAAAGAAGGGATATCATTTTTGTACTGTTTTTCCAGGTCGTTAAAAAACTGTTTTACCGAAGTGATCACCAATTTGGGCGAAGTATAATGCTCGTTCCATGCTTTTACAGCATCCGGCAGTTCCGGGTCGATGGGGGCATTATCGCTCATGGCCCAGGTGAGTATGGTCATGTTATACGGAAAATTATTCTGCTCCAGGCCGCCCAGGTATTGGAAAAGGTAGGGGTTCAGGAAGTTTTCTTCGGGGTGACCGGTATAATAAGGTTTAGGATCATCAATAGTAAAAAAGTTAGGAGTTTTATCGCCTTTGAGCTGATAACCAATAGAGTAGGGCTGGCATTGCCAGAACAGCAGTTTTTGTTTGCCCGATGGCGATAACCAGTAAAAAGGCTTATCCTGCCATTTGGCCAGGTTGCCGATCCGGTCAGACGCGTTAGGACCTGATAAAAAGTAGTGGATACCGGTTTGCTCGGCCTGAGCTGCTAATCCCCATGAAGCTCCCGGTACATCACCCTGGAACATGGTATGGATCTCGATGCCCTGCTCGCGTGCCAGTTTTTGCGATTTTGCAAACATCTGCATCAGTTGACGGGAATCGGTCATGCTGGTATTGATATTGCCGTAGGCTCCATCCAGGTTGATCCAGCCCTTTTTTACGGCATTCCAAAAGCGAGCCTTCTTTTCGGTGCTGGCTTGTTTCAGGTAATTATCCACTACCCATATAGCTTCGGTTGTCCATTTATAACGGGCCTCGACAGGATAGTTCTGTGTTTTTTCGGCCAGGTTGATAGACTCATCAATGTTGTCCATATGCAATTTAAGCACCTTGGCCTGTGTGTTGGTATAGCCAATGTCAACATGTGAGTGCGGCAGCACATAAACCGTCCAGTTATCACGAGCCGGTTCAACAATACAACGGGCCGGATAGGTTTGACCGCCATAGGTTAGGGTAACAGTAGCCTGGGTAGCGATTTTTATAGCAGGGCCAGGCAGGGGTACCTCAAAAACATCCAATCCGGTGGTGCTGGCCGGTATGCTGATATGATCTGAATGCCCATTAAATGAAACCGACAAGCTGCCTGCATGATAACTTTTGCCATTTCTGAAAAGCAGGCGCGCCATACGTCTGTTTTCGCCATGATACTTTACATAAGCCACCGTAGGCTGCAGGGTTATGGAGGTAAAAGCAGGTTGAGCTTTTTGACCATAAACACCTGTAGCCACGTTGCTCAGTAAAAACAGAATAGTGATAAGGCAGAAGCTTTTTATACCGGATTGTCGTCTTTTCATTATGATGCAAATAGTTAAAATTTAACGGGATAATTAAATATGTTATAATGTACAAACATATAATATAAAATGGATTTATCAAGACATTTCAATAGTATTAATCCTTTAGCTTTTTATATCGTCAAACGAAAAGCCCCCTAAGCGAGTTGATCCTTTAGAAAAGCCATTTTACCAAACCATAATCTACCTAAATCATGAAAAAGCATTTATTTGTCCTGCTCCTTGGCTTTACGACCATGGGAGCGTTTGCTCAAGCCCATAAATTAACTATCTATAGTTCTTTTGATGAGCGGTATTGTGTAGTGCAATATCCTAACTATGACAAGCTTTATCCCGATAGCATAAAGACCGCCGTCATGATCGATTACAAAGAAAAATATAAAGTTGTTTTCCCCAATACCTTAATTTTAAGAATGAACCAGGACGGCTGGAAATTAGTATCCGTAATTGTAAAACCGACTACCTTTAGCGGATCTAATGGATTTGCTAATATATATTCTACAACTGAATATTTAATGAGCAAAGAAATTTTGTTGGATGATGCCGCTGTGAATTTATATCTGCAAAATTTAAGCAAGCTAAAATAAAGGTTATAAAAAAAGCGGTGCATTATTCAATAATGCACCGCTTTTTTTATCGAACGAAATTAATTAAACAACATACCCGGCATAATTTCTTTTTTGCCAGCTGAGCCCGGTGCTGCTATAAAAACACGCAGCGGAGTTTGCCTAACCCGGTATGCTCCCGGTACAACTGCAGGTGCGTTGTAAATATATTTTACTTTAATAATGTGGAAACCTTTTGCCAATAGAAGGGCAGGCTCACTTTCGGTTATTTTTTCACCATCAATAAATACCTGGGTATCGGTGTATGATGCTGTGCTGAAATTGTAGGCACCATCGGCAGGGATGTTGATATAGCCGCTGTACACCGCGCCAAAATTGGGGTTATCTTTTTTGAAAGTTTCGGCGTTTAAACGATCCGTAACGGCCGAATCCGGAGCACTGGCATAATCCAGCTGCTCGGGTGTGGTAAATTTACTTTTGATGAGTTTATAGCTTAGGCCGGGTTTATTGGCGGTATAGTTTGCCGCAGGCATCAGTGCCCGGTTATACATCAATATTCGGGTAGCTATACTACGGCGACCGGTTGGTGTGATTACGCGCGTTTTAAACTCACGCTTTTCATTGGGCGGTACTATAATAGTTACGGGCGAAGAGTATTCCCAATCGGTATCCAGTGGATCGCGGCCGTTATAGGTAATGAAGATCCGGGCTCCGGGTACTACAGATTTGGGGGCGAAGGTAAACTTATCACCAAAAACCATGGTATCGATAACAGGCAGGGCTGTAGGTACACGGTAATTGTAATGCATGGCCTCTAAGCGTGCGAAATGTTTGGCCAGTCGTACTTCCGAAAAATTGGTATAGTCTTTATTTTTAGGCAGGCTCCAGGCTACTTCTGAAAGGGCAAACAATCGTGGCAATATCTGGTATTGCAATTTGGCCACGGTAGGTACATACTCCGTCCACAGGTTGCCCTGTGTGCCTATCACATATTTTTGTTCATCGGCTGTTAATTCTTTGGATACGGGATCGTAATTATAAGTTTCGTCCAGGGCCGCATAACGGCCAAACGAAACTGGCTCCTGTGGCGATCCGCTTTGGTAATGATCAAAGTAGTTGCCGGTTGTTTGCGGTGTCATGATCACATTGTGTTTTTGATGGGCTGCGGCGATACCTCCGGCCTCACCCGTCCAGCTCATTACGGTAGCGTTTGGGGCCAGACCGCCTTCCAGTATCTCATCCCAGCCAATAATACTGCGGCCTTTGGAATTCAGGAACTTTTCGATGCGTTGTATAAAATAGCTTTGCAGTTCGTGCTCATCCTTCAGGCCTTTTTCCTTGATCAGTGCCTGGCAAAAAGCCGATTCTTTCCAGGGCTGTTTGCCAGCCTCGTCGCCACCAATGTGGATATATTTGCTTGGAAAAAGTGCCATCACCTCGGTCAGCACATTCTCCAGGAAAGTAAAAGTTTCTTCGGTAGGGCAGTAAATATTGTTGATGTCGCGAGCCGGGATCTTGCTATCAGCAGGCGACTCGCATCTGAGTTCGGGATAGGCACGTAAAGCAGCCTCGGAATGCGCGGGCATTTCAATTTCAGGAATTACGTTGATATAACGCTGTGCCGCGAATTTCACCACATCACGGATATCATCCTGGGTATAAAAACCGCCATATGATAATGAATCGGGCCAGTCGCGATTACTGCCAAAGGATGTTTGCAGCCTGTATGCACCTACCTGGGTTAACTTGGGATATTTTTTGATCTCGATACGCCAGCCCTGGCCATCCACCAGATGCCAATGAAAATTATTTAGCTTATAAGCGGCCATCAGTTCGATCACCTTTTTTACTTGTGGCACAGTAAAAAAGTGACGCGATACATCCAGCATCATACCCCGGTAGCCAAATCTGGGGCTGTCTTCAATAGTCACACAGTTGAATTTTTCGGTACCCGAAGTTTCTACCGGGAATAACTGCATCAGTGTTTGAATGCCGTAAAACATGCCGGCATCTTTACCAATAATGATTATGCGGTGCGGGGTAATGGTTAGTTTATAGCCTTCTTTAGGCAGCGCTGCTGATCCTTTAGCGGTTAGTACGAGCGTGGTGCCTTTGGTTGATTTTACCTTAGGGTTGTATTTAGATAGCTTGTTATTGAAGTGCCGGCTATTCAGCAGGAAATCTTTCAGGAAAGCGACGTTTCTGTCTTTGATATTGTCTGCCTTGATCTGTGTTAACTGGCTGAACACAAAAGTGCCCTGGGATTTAGTTATAGAAGCAGGCGCGGGAATGATCCCCAAATGAGGGTCATCGGTTGGCGTTTGTGCCTTTACCTGGCTTGTCAGGATCAGGCAACTGAAAATAGTAAGCAGGAACTTTAGTCGTGGAGTGTAGTTTGGATTCATGATAAAGGTAAAATGATGAATAACCCGGATTGTTCTGTGCTAAAATACTTTATAATAATTTAATCATCAGCATAATGATGGATGTAACAAATTATTGACAATCTAAAATTTAGCAAAAGGTAACTTAAAGTTAAAATGGTGGTTTGTGGTTTTGCATAGAATATTAATAACTTTAACATCAGGAACCACCAATTAAAAACATCCAATTATGAACACACAGGAAGTAGCTAATGCATTAGTACAGTTTTGCCGCGAGGGTAAAAATTTTGAGGCCATGAATGAGCTTTATGCCGATGATATAGTGAGCCAGGAGCAGGAAGGCGGGTATCAGGAATTTACAAGGGGCAAAGAAGCTGTATTGGAAAAATCAAAACAATGGCATGAATCCGTGGAAGAAATACATGGCGGCACCATTTCTGACCCGATAGTAACCGGAAACTTTTTTGCCGTTACCATGGAGATGGACATCACCTTTAAGGGAATGGGTAGGGTTAATATGCAGGAGATATGCGTATATGAAGTGAAAGATGGTAAAATTGTGTATGAAAGATTTTTTTATACTGTACCCGGACAATAACCAAATTAACCAATTATAAAGCTAAAACCCCGAGACACCTGTCCCGGGGTTTTTTGTTGGAGTTTTTTATGCTAATGAAATTTGCTCTTTTGCTACCTGCTTTTACCTGTAAGTAATTTCTCTTTTGAAAAGTCTGTCGAGTTGCCTTTCCTTTTTACCATTGGGTTTTAGCGTAGTTTTATATATTTTTTGTTCAATCCAATTACCGGTTTTATCGTACCGGTATTCGAATTCGTAAAGATTTACCGAGCCATTTAAATTTTTTGTACTAGAGCTAAGAACATCATTGTATTGATTGTAATTGCTTTTGTCCTCACTAGAGGTAATCACATCAAAACGAATCTTTGATGTGTCGGAAGTAACTTTAGTCCCATCATTTTTGAATACAGAGATAACCACCGTGTTTTTATCATAATTATATTCAGCTGTCTCTTTTCCGGTTGGGTTATTATTGGCATCAAAAAGAACCAATTCCGTAGGATCGCCTTTGCTGTTATTAACTATTTTTACAACATCAATGATCTTTCCATTTGCGGTACTATCGATGGTCCCTGTCAGAAAGCCGTGCTCATCGTATTGATTACTGGCGATTTCCTTGCCGCGGCCATATTTTAACCATCTTTCAAATATCCGTGAGCGTTTAAGGTGCCTGGTGGTATCATTGATATAGGTGAGTTTGGCTGTGAGTATCCCATCCTGGGTGTACCGTTCCTCGGTCAATAGCATTCCGGCGACATCAAATACTTTTATATTTTTTGCTGTCTCCGTATGGCTGGGCGAATAAAAGGTGTTTTCCTCAATGATCTGCTTTGGTTTCCCAAATTTATATTCGCGGCTATCATTCATATGCAAAGCCGTATAAAGACTTTGTGAGTAACAAATTGTTGAAACAGAAAGTAACAATAGTAATACTATAGATTTTGTCATGTATCAAATTTAAGCAATAATTTATCTAATGTATGCTACCATTCAAATTTCTTGCGCTTCCATGTTTTTACAAAACGCTGTTTTAGTTTATCGGTGTATTTTAACATCTTTACAGGTACAAAACATATAATTCAAAAATATCTATGCAATACTGGTTAGTCAAATCGGAACCCGTAAAATACAGTTGGGAAAAGTTTAATAAAGATGGACGTACTTTTTGGGATGGTGTGCGTAATTATCAGGCACGTAATAATTTACGATTGATGAAAGAAGGCGACCTGGTATTGTTTTATCATAGTAACGATGGCAAGGCTGTAGTAGGTATAGCCAAAGTGGTGAAAGAGTTTTACCAGGATCCTACTACTTCAGACCCTAACTGGGTGGTGGTTGATCTGTCGCCGGTTGAAACCTTGAAGAACCCGGTAACCCTGGAAACCATTAAGGCCGATGAACAACTAAAAGATGTGGGCCTGGTTAGGCAGGGCCGTCTTTCGGTAATGGGTTTAAAGCGCGAAGAATTTGACCGTATATTAGAACTGGGCAGTTAATGGAAACCCATATCGTTAACTTCAACTTATTTAAAAGCCGTCGTAAAATGATGGCTTTTACTGTTTTTGTGATGCTGATGCCCTGGCAGCTTAAGGCCCAGGATGTTTTTAAAGGCTATGAAAGCCTGTTTACCGTTCCGGAGGGTTATGTTGTAAAACATACCGCAAAGGCCCCGGTAATTGATGGGGATGTTGATGAGCCCATATGGCAACAAGCCAAATGGACAAACGATTTTGTAGATATTGAAGGCAACCTGAAACCCAAACCACCATTGCAAACCAATGTGAAAATGCTTTGGGATGATAGCTGCCTGTACATAGCTGCCCGCTTGTATGATCCGCATGTGTGGGCCAAACTCAAAAAGCACGATGAGGTGATTTTCATGGATAACGATTTTGAGCTGTTTGTTGACCCCTTGAATACCGGGCATCAGTATTACGAAATAGAGGTTAATGCGCTGAATACTATTTTCGACTTATTCTTGTCAAAACCATACCGTAATCGTGGTGCCGCCATATCGGGTTGGGATGCCCCGGGTTTGCGTACGGCTGTAAAAATACGTGGTACACTCAATGACGCGAGTGACACAGACCAGGGCTGGACGGTTGAAATGGCCATTCCCTATAAAGCGCTTAACCCGGGTTTCAGAAGAGTAGTGCCACAAAATGGAACGCTATGGCGGATCAATTTTTCGCGGGTTGAGTATGATACAAACATCCGGAATGGCCAATACGTGAAGGTAAAAGATGCCACTTCGGGCCGTGACCTGCCCGAGCATAACTGGGTATGGTCGGCCCAGGGTTTAATCAATATGCATTACCCCGAACGCTGGGGATACCTGCTGTTCAGTGATCATCAGGCCGATGATGTGGTATTTGAAATGCCCTACACCGAACTGCAAAAACAATATCTATGGCTGGTTTATTACAAGCAAAAAGAGTGGCAAAGGCAAAACCATAGTTATGCGCAATCATTAAAAGAATTGGGATTGGAAAGTAGTTATAACATTTTAAAAAAATTTAATAACTTACAACTCGAAGCTACTAAACACCAGTTTATGGCTTTAATTACCGATGAGGAAAATAAAATAACTTATACCATTAATCAGGATGGATTTGTTGAACCTTTAACCACCAATCACCAAACGCCATGAACAAGCGCGAATTTTTAAAAGCCGGTTTAGTAGCTACCGTCGCATCTCAATTACCTGTAAAAAGCCAGGCAAAAGAACCTGTTGCTGTCAATAAGAAAAAGGCCATGAAAAATTGGATCTGGATCAATCCTAACCTAAAGGATACGGACGAGGATCTGAAAACCAATTACGCGGCCTACAAAGCAGCAGGCATTACCGGGATATTTTTTGAGAACGACAGCGAAAGACACTTCCGTGCCGCGAAAGCCGCGGGTATCGAGGCTCATCGCTGGATATGGACTTTTAACCGTGCCGAAAGAGTGGCTGATCATCCGGAATGGTACAGCAAAAGCCGTAACGGTGATTCCTGTGCCGATAAACCGCCATATGTACAGTATTATCGCTGGCTTTGCCCTTCGCGCCCCGAGGTTCAGGAGTATTTAACCAGTACCGTTAACGAGATATTGACCAAGGATTATGTTGATGGCATCCACCTGGATTATGTGCGTTATTGTGATGTGATACTCCCTGTAAACCTGTGGGATAAATACAAAATTGAACAAACCAAAGAACTACCCGAATACGATTTTTGCTATTGCGAAGTTTGCCAGGCCAAATTCAAAGAGCAATACGGCAATGATATTAAAGCTATTCAATATCCCGATGCCAGTCTGTCCTGGCGCTTGTTCAGGTATGGTAATATCATCAGGGTGGTGAATGCGATATCGGCAGTGGCCCATCAGCATAAAAAACCAATCACGGCGGCTGTTTTCCCAACGCCGGAAGTGGCACGCCGTAATGTGCGGCAAGACTGGACAAATTTTAAGCTCGATGGCGTTTGCCCGATGATATATCACGGCTTTTATAAAGAAAGCGTAAGCTGGATAGGTGATGCCGTTGCAGAAGGTATCCATGTACTCGATGGTAAGTTTCCACTGTACGCCGGTCTGTATCTTTCTGATTTTAATAATGATGAAGAAGTGCGCTCCGGTATTCAATATGCTTTAAAAAATGGAGCTTCGGGAGTATCCTTCTTTGGCCGGGTTACGCCATCAGTATTGGATATATTGAAGCAGGAGAGCGCGGCATTTAAAGCATAAATTAAAGAACGTTTCGATAATACTATTTATAAAGCCGTTTTGTTTATCAGAACGGCTTTGTAATTTTACAGCATAGCAATCTATACCATGAACTACAGAGATTTTAAAGGCACAGCCATTGCCGAAGTTGGATTAGGCACCTGGCAATTGGGCAGCGCCGACTGGGGCAATGTGAACGAATATGAAGCCATCAATATACTAAAAGCTTATACCGATGCCGGCGGCAATTTTCTGGATACGGCCGATGTATACGGCATGGGTGTGAGTGAAACCGTAATTGGTAAGTTTTTAAAATTGGTTGATCATAAAGTGTATGTAGCAACCAAGCTGGGGCGGCGTGGTGACGAACCAAACGGCTGGCCGCAGAATTTCACTTATGATATGATGAAACGTCAGGTAGAAGATTCGCTGCGCCACCTGGATATTCCCCGCATATTCCTGGAGCAGCTGCATTGCATCCCTACAGAAGAACTGCGTTCGGGAAAAGTGTTTGATCATCTGCGTCAATTGCAGGAACAGGGGCTCATCATGCATTTTGGCGCCAGTGTCGAAACATCCGAGGAAGCACTGATCTGTCTGGAGCAGGAGGGTTTAGCGTCGTTACAGATTATCTTTAACCTATTCAGGCAACACGTGGCCGATGAGTTGTTTGCCAAAGCAGCCGAAAAGGGCGTGGCTATCATCGTGCGCGTACCATTAGCCAGTGGTTTGTTATCGGGTAAATTCACCGCGCAAACGCAGTTTGCCCAAAACGATCACCGTAATTATAATGCCAATGGCGAAGCTTTTAACGCCGGTGAAACATTCTCGGGTATTGAATTTAGCGAAGGTGTAAAACTATCCGATAAAATAAAAAGCTTGCTTCCCGATGACCGGATGCCGCAATGGGCCATTCGTTGGATATTGGATCATCCGGAGGTTACCACTGTAACACCCGGTGCATCTAAAGTAATACAGGTAAACAGTAATGTGGAAGCGGTAAAACTACCCCATTTATCAGCAGAGGCGCATCAGCAGTTAAGGTCGTTGTATGATGCAGAGATTGCGGGTAAAATAAGAGGTCATTTTTAAATATAGCGACTAACTATTAATTAACATTTGTCATTCTGAGCGAAGCGAAGAATCTGTTTTAGTGTATGCAAAGTTTACGAATAGATCCTTCGCTTCGCTCAGGATGACACCTAAAGGGCTTAATCTTTTACCCTCTCAGCTTATCCAAAAGATCACTAAGCACGGCTGCGTCTTCTTCGCTCAGGTTACCTTTCAGAATGTCCTTGGCTTTAAATTCATTATCCATTTTTGATAATATTTGTAAGCCCATCTCAGTGATGCGAATGTCAACAGCACGCCTGTCTTTATTATTGGTACAGCGCGAAACCAATTCTTTTTGGATCAGGCGATCAACTATACGCGACGCGTCAGACATCTTATCAACCATACGTTCTTTCAGCAGGTTAATAGTAGCTGGTTTAGGGTATTGGCCCCTTAGTATCCTGAGGATGTTGAATTGCTGCTGTGTAATATTATATTTATCAAAATATATTCTAAAGTAGTTGCTTAACCAGCCTGCTGTATAGGCAATATTAATGGCTGCTTTATGATAATTATCTTCAAAATTTGTACTTTGTATTTCGTCGTCAATGCGCATAATTGGTAACAATCAATGAGATGCAAATATGTTTAATTAATTCTTAATTTGAGCTAAGCCTATACGTAAGCTGCGGGTGTTTCATTACATCCCGTTTTTATTTATTTCATTTTGAGGATCAGACCCTTCCGGTTTACCGTAATTCCAGGGGCAATGCAGGCATTTATTTTTACAGCAGTAACCCCGCTTTAAGTGGTACTCTTTTGTGAAAACAAAATTGCCGTCCTCATTGATGTAATAATCTATTCCTTCCTGTAGCATTTATTTAAACTGTTTGGCGCAGCCCATTAATAAGCCATACCATATTTAACATTTGCTGCCGCGATAAAACTTTTTAAACCTTAAATTTTAACACTTTTTGGCTCAAAACGGGGTATAAACGGTTCAAAAATGTTCGAAAAAAAACGATTTTAACACTTTTTAACAAACTTCAACACGATTTTGACGCGTTTTGAAAAGTTTAAAAAGTATTAATTGATTGATAGTTAATAGTTTGAAATAAATATTACCCCTTTTTGATCATATTTATGCTTAGCTCAACAATAAGTCGCCTCTGGAAAAGAGCGTTAGGACTATTGCTTAGACAAATTTACTAAAAAAATTGGTAATTATAAGACAAGCTTTAAAGCAGTTTTACAAAAATATCGTTGTTAAAATGTGCTTTCAGGTGGCGGCCATCGCCGTGGAGTGTCCATATTTGCTGGGGTTGGGTGCGGGTTATGGTTTCCAGGATATCGTTCCAGTCCACATGGTCGGATATAAAGAGGGTATCGCGCTGGTTAACCTGCAGGTTTTTCCAGCCCGAGGCAAAAAGCCGGGTTACACCAGTAGCCCTGATATAGCTATCAAACGTAAACGGTGGTACGATATAAACAAATTCATTCTGTACCTTCATCAACTTACGACCATAAATTTGATGCGGCCCCAGTACAACACCCATTTTTTGATAAATAGCATTGATGGGCATAATACGGTGGTGTACCAGTATCTTTTTCTGCGGCGCATAGGTGCTGATCAAGTTAATAAGCCGCTGACTTTTACCCAAACCATAAGCACCCAGCAGAATATTGGTTTTGATAGCATTGATCTTTTGTATCTCGGCAACCGGATCGGGGTGTATCACTTCAGGGTCGGCAAAGGTGCTTTCGGTGATCAGTACATCGGTGGTTACCCATTCAATAGGTTCGCAGGTATCATCGGCCTGTAGCTTATAATCGCCGGTGTACAGGTAGCGTGTTCCTTCGTATTCCATCAGTACCTGTGCCGAGCCCAGCATATGGCCGGCTGGTATCAGCGTAATGGTTATCCTGCCAAGGGTAAAAGGCTGGTTAAAATCTACTATATTAAACACCTTAGCCGCGGTACGATCATACCGCAGCTGCATAATGTTTGCTGTGGCCCGGGTACAATAAACATCGTGGTTGCCGCTTACGGCATGATCGGCATGGCCGTGGGTTATCACCGCTATTTTGGCGGGTAATTTAGGATCCAGATAAAAATCACCGTATTTGCAATACAATCCCTTTTCATCTATCTGTACAAAATCGTCAATTATCATTTATATGGAAGCTTAAATTAGGAGCAAGGATTTATGGAGCAAGGATTTTGTTTTGTCTTTGTTCTAAAAATCATTGTTCCTTCTATCCTTTTTCCTGCTGTGCGGCGAGGGCCAAGTATTGCTCGTGCAAAGCCAGCACCTGCGGGATCACCAGTTGCCTATCGTCATTGATAATTATATCATTGGCCAGTTGTTTCTTTTTTTCTTCGGTAAATTGGCGGGCCTCGCGGCTTTCCACTTCGGTACGGGTAATATGGTCGCGCTGTATAACGCGTGCTATACGGTTTTCCAGCGGGGCAGATACCAGTAAGCTGCGGTCGCACATTTTATAGGAGTCGCTTTCAAACAACAGGGCTGCTTCTTTGATCACATAGGGTGCATCCTTAATATGCAGTATCCAGTTATCAAAAGTCCTGAAAGTTGCCGGATGTACCAACGCGTTCAGTTTTTTGAGTTCGGCCTCGTTATTAAAAACTATACCGGCAATATATTTACGGTTCAGGCTGCCATCTTCAAAGTATGATTCCGGGCCAAAGGTTTGTTTCAGTGCAGCAATCAGTATAGCATCGGTCACCATTACTTTTTTAGCCTCATCGTCGGCATAAAAAACGGGTATGCCCAAAAGTTCAAAAACTTTGGCCACCGTAGTTTTGCCGCTACCTATATTACCTGTTAAACCTATTTTGAGCATTTGGGGAGCAAAGATAAGGGATTTTGTCTGAACCATGATTTTCATGATTAAAGGATTTTGGGATTAAAGATCATGGTAATCCTAAAATCCTTTAATCATGGTTCAGACAAAACCTTATTTCTTAATAATAAAATCAATATTAGCAGGGCTCACCTTTACAATTTTGCAAAATGGGGGTACCCGGGTCAGTTTTACGGGGAGGGTGGTGTAGCCGTGATCGCGCCAGAGGTCAAGATCGGCAGTGGCTTCAAACAGGTCCTCGGTCATGTCGCGATACCTGTTTAACGATGTGGTGAACGTTACCTTAACTCGTTGCGGAAACACCTTAACATTATCGTAATTATGGTTATTGATAAGTTTAACAGGCAGATCGAGCGTTTTTTCGGTAAACTCATCAACCGGGATGATCACCTGTACCGTTTTTGGGTATACATTTAAGTTCCCTTCCTTAACCGCTTGCAGGTTTACACGGGTATTCACGGTTTCGCCCACATCACTCATCTGCAGCGAATCTGTTTTCCAGAGGTTTATTTGTTTTAAACGTTCGGTAGGGCCGCTCACGGTGATGTATGCCGGTTTAATGATCATATTACCCGATACGGCAAATTGTTTGCGGTATTTGATACCCAGCATCAGTTGTACCGGTACTTTTTTTACTAAGCGGTTCGAGAAATCGAAGTATAGCGTATCCGGATCGATGGAAATGATCTGCTGCGTGATATCTTTATTCAGGTTAATCTGTTTGAGCTGTGAATTAAGTACTACATAGTTGCGGTTCTCCAGTGTCGAAAGATCAATAGTAATGGGCTTGCTTTCTTTATTCATGCTCGAAAAAAGCATTTGCCAGCCGGTGCCCTGTACGGTAGCATTCACGGTATCGGGCTGCAGGGAATGAAAAGCGCGTTTCTGCGGAGCGTTTTTATAGGTAAGAACTTCCTGTATGGTGTACGGCTGGGGGGTAGAGAGCGTAGTAAACAACCAGGCCACAACGGCCAGCACCAGGCAGGTAAAAAATGCCGATAAGCGCCTTCGTTCTGTAGCCGATAATTTTACTATTGCCATTCTTTTAGATTAAGGATCAAAGATAAAAAGACAAAAGATTATTTAAGCTGAAAGGATAAAGGCGAAAGGATAGAGGTAAAATACCAATTATCTTTCGCCCTTTTATCTTTTATAGCGGCAAAGAACTTTCAGTCCTTTGTCTTTGCTCCATTGGTCTTTTATCAACAAAAAGCCTTAGCTTTTTACAGCTACCGGAGGAGTGTTTAATGCTTTTGAAGCATCTAACGAGATAGCCGATTTGTCAAAACGGATCTTGCCGTTCTCTACCTCAACTAAAAAGGTGGTCTCGTTCAAATCAATGATACGGCCGTGGATACCGGCAGTAGTAACTACCTTATCTCCTTTTTTTAGTTCCTCAACATATTTCTTTTGATCTTTTTGCTTTTTAACCTGCGGACGGATCATGAAGAAGTAAAACACCACGATGATCAATACCATTGGTATCAACATACCAAAACCTCCGGAACCACCTGCTGGTGCTTGTAATAAAATAGTAGCTATCATTTTTTTAATTAATTGTTATTTTGTTAATACCTCACCAATAAGGTGTACCATAGTTTGTGCCGGTACGGTATTGGCGGTAATGGTTATTTGTTTGTCCTGTAAACCTGTTTTACCGGCACTGTTAAATACCACCTTAATTAAGCCGCTTTCGCCTGGTTTAACCGGGGTTTTAGGCCACTCGGGCGTAGTACAACCGCAGCTGGCAACCGCGTCTGTAATAATCAGCGGCGATTTGCCATCGTTAGTGAATTTAAAATCGTAACTAACTTTATCGCCTTGTTTGATCTTGCCAAAATCATGACTTTCTTTTTCAAACTTCATGACAGGGGCGGTAGCGGCGTTTGCTGTAGTTGCTGCAGGTGTTTTAGTTGCAGAACTATCGGCAGTGCTTGATGCCGCGCCATTGGCGGGTGTTTGGTTACAGGCCGATAATAATACGCCTGCGGTTAATAAGCTTAAAAATAATCGTTTCATCGGTTAAAATATTATTCTATTAGTCCTCGTCCTATTTTTTTGATTTTGTTCTCCCCTTTCAGGTCAATCAAAATCTTGTCTAAGATACCGTTTATAAATGAATTACTTTTAGGTGTACTGAACTCTTTAGAGATCTCCAGATACTCGTTAATAGTTACCTTAACCGGGATGGAAGTGAAGTTAACAAACTCGGTAATAGCCATTTTCATCAACAGGGTATCCATCATGGCAATACGCTCGGGCTCCCAGTTTTGAGTTTTGGCGGCAATGAGCTCCTGGTAAGGTTTATCAAACCGGATGCTTTGTTCAAAAAGATTTACTACAAATTCACGGTCTTCTATCCAGTTGCCGGTAATTTCGGCCAGGTGGTTCTGCTTGGCGTCTTCCGAGGCAAAATTCTTAAAAGTTTTAGCTATCAGAGCCTGTAAAACGTCGCGGTCAACCGGCCAGAAGATAAACTTGTCTTCAAAAACCTGTTCGGCTAATGACGATTTCAGGATCACTTTTTTGAAAATGAATTTGATGATGTCTTTATCGGTATGGATGGTATCATCGGTTTTAGCCAGGTATTCGGCATATTCCGGCGAATTTTTAAGCGTGGTGAACAGCGTTTTGGCCAGTTCGGGCTCAAAGTGCCACTCTACTTTATATTTTTTCAGCGCGATGAGGTAATCGCGGTTATCGTTAAGGGTAACGATAAACCTGTTTTCCAATATTTTACGATTGGCATTCAGGTCTTCGGCAGTTGGTAAATGTTTGTTGGCGCGTTCTTCCGCGTCGTTAGCCGCGTAATTAGCCACTTCCGAAATCAGCGACAGCATCCAGATGTACATTTCAAATACCTGGTCGATGCCGTGCAGCATATTTTTTTCGTATAGCTTGATGTCCTTGGTATCTGACTGATGATACGCGTATAATGCCTGTAATACTTTTACCCGGAGGTGCCTTCTGTTTAACATGTGTAAGAACGATTTGATCTGCCAGCTGGCAGATGGTTAATTTAATAAGACGATTTTACTTTTTTAATATCCTCCATCCGTTTTTCGGCAATTTTATTGGCTGCCTTAACGGTAGAGATTTTTTCTGATTTAGAAAGTTTTAAAATGGTGCGCGTTACCTCGTAAATGTTTTCGGTAAGCTGCAAAGTGCGTTTTTTGCTGAAACTCATCAACTCCGAATAGCAATTGATGATACCACCAGCGTTGATCACATAATCGGGCGCGAATAATATCCCTTTCTCTAAAAGCATAGCCCCGTGTTCGGCTTCATCAAGCAGCTGGTTGTTGGCCGAGCCTGCTATAATACTACATTTAAGTTTATTGATAGTTTGTGTATTAACGGTACCGCCCAAAGCGCATGGTGCATAAATGTCGGCATCGATATCAAATATACTGTTATTAGATACTGCTTCGGCGCCATATCTTTTGGCTATCTGGCCAATGCGTTCTTCCTGGATATCGCTCACATAAACTTTTACATTTTCATCGCGAAGCAAACGTACCAGGTGCTCGCCAACATGGCCAACGCCCTGTACTATAACCGATTTCCCAGTAAGGCTATCGCTGCCGAATTGCTCTTTTACGCAGGCTTTGATGCCCTGAAAAACACCTTGCGCGGCTACCGGTGATGGATCGCCGCTACCACCTAAGCTTTCCGGTATACCGGTAACATGCTCGGTTTCCATACGGATGTACTCCATATCACGCGGACTGGTGCCCACATCTTCAGATGTAATAAATTCGCCGTTCAGGTTTTTTATAAAACGGCCAAACTTACGCATCAATGCTTCGGTTTTATCTTTACGCGAATCACCTATAATAACAGAATAACCGCCGCCCATATTTAAACCTGCGATGGCGCATTTGTAGGTCATGCTTTTTGAAAGGCGTAATACATCGTTCAAAGCATCGGCCTCGGTTCTGTAGCTCCACATGCGGGTACTGCCAAAGGCCGGGCCCAGCGTGGTATCATGAATAGCTATAATGGCTTTTAAACCCGTGTCCGGATCGCTGCAGAATACAACTTTTTTGTGGCCAAAGGCATCGAGCTGATTGAATATGGATTCCGGTTGTTGTTGAACGGGCATTAGTATACGATAGTAAATGTTTTAAGGCGTGGACAAAAGTAGAGGTTTTTTTTATTCTGACAAAGTTTATTAGCGGGGAAGTATAGATGGGGTATTTTTAAACTATAATAACGCGTAATAAGGTGGCTACAAACGGCTGGTACCAGGTGTGGGGCAATAAGAAGTAACGCTTACCCGGTTATACAGCAAAGTAAGCGTTACGAAGTTTGATTAATTGTAACTGCCGCAAACAACTCCCCATTCATTTAATGGCGAACCTGGCCATGGGTTATAGGAGCTAACACAAGCCACAAATGAGCTATATCCATTTGAAAAACCGGCTGAGCAAAAGCGGCTGCAGGATCTTCCGGCATTATCACATACGGCTGATTCGCCGCTACCCGCTCCTTTAATGTTTTTAAGATCGGCACGGTTCAATACTTTTGAACCAAAATTTTGGAAATTCTTCATAATTTTTTGTTTTAAAAATGGTTATAGACTTATCAAATATAAAATAATAACTAACAATTTAAGTATTGTTTGTTTATTGATTAACAGTGGTTTATAAATAATATAGGAGGAGGTGTTGAATTGCAGACATGGGGGAGGCTCTTCCCGGCGAAGCCGAAGAGAGGGCGGTCCGGCGGGGCGTAGACCAGGTGAGTTGATTCTGGATTTAACCGGATCTGATCTGTAGCCATTTTCTTACATCATTCCGACTTTTCCATTCAACCACTCTGCCAACTTTTTAATACTTTTGATTAACCGGATATCAGGCAACGATATCCTCCGGATTTTCCGGCTTCCCGGTTTTCCGGAAAACATAAATATGAAAGACCTTGCTTACCTTAATAAATTCTTTTACAAATATCGCTGGCGGCTGATACCCGGTGTGCTGTTTGTGATCATCTCTAACATTTTCGCGGTGCTGCCGGCACAAGTGATCAGGGTAGCGTTTGACCTGGTGACCGAAAATATTGGCGCCTACCAGCTTTTTGCCGGTTTTAACAGGCAAAACATGATCTATGATATTTTTGGCAGCAGCCTGATGCTTTTTGGTGTATTGGTATTGGTGCTGGCGCTTTTGCGTGGTTTGTTCCTGTTTTTTATGCGGCAAACCATCATCCTGATGTCGAGGCATATCGAGTATGATATGAAAAACGAGATCTATCATCACTATCAAAAACTTTCGCTCGCGTTTTACCGCCGCCACAATACCGGCGACCTCATGAACCGTGTTACCGAAGATGTAAGTCGGGTGCGCATGTACCTGGGGCCAGGCATTATGTATACCGTGAATACGGTGGTGCTGTTTATATTGGTGATATATGCCATGCTTACCGTGAATGTAAGGCTGGCTGTGCTTTCGGTATTGCCGTTGCCCATATTGGCCGGGGTTATCTATTATGTAAACAATGTGATCAATCAGCGCAGCGAGCAGATCCAGGAGCGACTGTCGGCCCTGTCGAGCTTTGTGCAGGAGAATTTCTCGGGCATTCGGGTTATCAAATCATACGTAAGAGAGAGCTTTGTACGTAAGAGTTTTGCCGCCGAGAGCGAAAACTATAAAACACACTCCATGCACCTGGTTAAAGTGCAGGCTGTATTTTATCCAACCATGCTGTTGCTGGTAGGTTTAAGTACGGTGATCACTATTTACGTGGGCGGGGTGGAGGTGATGAAGGGCAACATTACATCGGGTAACATAGCCGAGTTTATTGTTTATCTCAACATGCTTTCCATGCCGGTGATATCATTGGGCTGGGTAACATCGCTTATACAGCGGGCTGCTGCTTCGCAAAAACGTATCAATGAATTTCTGCACGAAAAACCGGATATTATATCGCCTGATCAGCCCGAGCGTACGGTTCAGGGAGCTATCGAGTTTAACCATGTGTCATTTACTTACCCCGATACGGGCATCGAAGCTTTAAAGGATGTGTCGTTCACGGTAGAACCGGGGCAAATGGTAGCCATTATCGGTCGTACAGGGTCAGGGAAATCAACCATTGCCAATCTGGTCATGCGCATGTATGATACTACTGGCGGTGAGATAACCGTCGATGGTACTTCGGTAAAGCAACTGAACCTGGAGAGTTATCGCTCGCAGGTGGGTTTTGTACCGCAGGAAGTTTTCCTGTTTTCGGACACTATTGCCAATAACATCGCTTTTAGCGCCGATGTGCTCAATATGCCGGTTGTAGAACAGGCTGCCAAGGATGCTGCCGTATATGATAATATCATTGAGCTGGAGCAGGGCTTTGAAACCCTGATAGGGGAGCGGGGCGTAACTTTATCAGGTGGCCAAAAGCAGCGGGTGTCCATAGCCCGGGCAATTTTTAAGCATCCGCAGATATTGATCTTTGATGATTGCCTTTCGGCAGTTGATACCCGTACCGAAGAGGCGATATTAAACAACCTGGGGCGGGTAATGCAAAACAAAACCAGCATCATTATAGCCCACCGCATATCAACCATAAAAAATGCCGACAAAATTCTGGTAATGGATAATGGCCAGATTGTTGAACACGGTAACCACGATCACCTGATGCAATTGAAAGGTACCTACTTTGAGTTATACGAAAAACAATTGCTTGAAGAAGAACAAGACGCCTGATTTTTTTGCGCAAACACAATAAAATGACAGAAATGTTTCAAAAAGTTCAATAAAATTGAATAAAATACTTGCGCTTTCAAATTTTGATTTATATTTATGCCAACCAAAACTAATTACAGGTATATTCATTATGGGAGATTTTGACAATAGAGAGCGTGAAGAGGTTTTTTCAAAGAAGGTGAGAGCCGGGAAGAGGACTTATTTTTTTGATGTGAAAGCAACCCGTTCAAACGATTATTATGTTACAATAACTGAAAGCAAAAAGCGTTTGGAAGACGGTGTGTTTATTAAACACAAAATATTTTTGTACAAAGAAGACTTCGAAAAATTTGCTGAAGGTTTAAAAGAAACCGTTGAGTATATCAAAGCAAACCAGGAAGTAGTTGAAAAACGTTACGAATACAGCGAAGGCTCTGAAGTGGCCAAAGCTGCCGGTGCCGACGATGATTTTTCATTCGACATATAGAACAGAACAAAACTAAATTAATACTATAAAGAAAACCTGCTTTTACCAGAAGCAGGTTTTCTTGTTTATGTCATTTTTTGTCAAAGTTTATTGTAGTCAAACGGGCATAAAAAAAGCGACAGGTAAAACCCATCGCTTTTTTATATTAAATACCAGCTTTAATTACAAAGCCAATACTTCTTTTACTCTTTCGGCAGCTTCTTTTAACAGGATAGCCGAGAATACTTTCAAGCCTGAGTTATCGATCAGTTCTTTGGCTTCGGCAGCGTTGGTGCCTTGCAAACGAACGATGATAGGTACAGGGATGTTGCCAATTTCTTTATAAGCGTCAATAACACCTTGCGCCACACGGTCGCAACGTACTATACCGCCAAAAATATTGATCAGGATAGCTTTTACGTTTGGATCGCTCAGGATGATGTTAAAACCAGCTTTAACAGTTTGCGCGTTTGCGGTACCACCTACGTCCAAAAAGTTAGCGGGCTCGCCACCGGCCAGTTTAATGATATCCATGGTAGCCATGGCTAAACCGGCACCGTTAACCATACAACCCACGTTACCATCAAGTTTTACATAGTTAAGGTTTGATTTACCGGCTTCAACCTCGGTTGGATCTTCTTCATCGGTATCACGCATAGCGGCGTAATCCGGGTGACGGTATAACGCGTTATCATCCAGGTTTACTTTAGCGTCAACCGCTAAAATTTTATTGTCGGATGTTTTTAATACCGGGTTAATTTCAAATTGCGAAGAATCGGTAGCATCATAAGCTTTGTATAAAGCGGTAATGAATTTTACCATATCTTTAAAAGCATCGCCGCTAACACCCAGGTTAAAGGCAATTTTACGTGCCTGGAATGGTTGCAAACCAACTTTAGGGTCAATTTCTTCTTTAAATATTAATTCGGGGGTTGAGTGTGCAACTTCCTCAATGTCCATACCACCTTCGGTGCTGTACATGATGATGTTACGGCCACGGGCGCGATCAAGCAGTACGCTCATGTAAAACTCTTTTGTTTCACTTTCGCCCGGGTAGTAAACATCCTGTGCTACTAAAACCTTTTTTACTTTTTTACCTTCTGGTCCGGTTTGCGGAGTAACCAGTTGCATACCTATAATGTTACCGGCAATCTCTTTAACCTGATCGTGATTTTTGGCCAGCTTTACGCCACCACCTTTTCCACGGCCACCGGCATGTATTTGTGCTTTTATAACTACCCAGTCAGACCCAAAGTCTTCCTTCATTTTTTGCGCAGCCGCAACAGCCTCTTCAGGATTGTCGGCAACAATGCCTTCCTGAACTCTAACGCCAAAGCTCTTTAATATAGCTTTACCCTGATATTCGTGAATATTCATGTTTTTTGAAGAATTTGCGGTAAATCTACAATTTTGTTTCAAAGGTTCATGCCCAAAATGGAGTTTATTTACCCTTGTTGCTTTTATTAACATTGTGTTTACAATAGGGGGAAGTATCAAGTAGTTAGTATCAAGTATCACGACCGTTTTCTGTATGCAGATTATAGGATTTAGACTCCATTGTAAAAAATCTTGATACTTGATACTAACTACTTGATACTAATTTTACATTTGTAAATGCTTAAAGCTACATCTATCCATAAATCATACGGGCAGCTGCAAATATTAAAAGGGGTTGACCTGGATGTACAGCAGGGGGAAATTGTAACCATTGTTGGCGCATCCGGCGCGGGTAAAAGCTCCTTACTTAATATATTGGGTACGCTGGACAGGCCCGATTCTGGTCAGTTGTTTATCAATAATATCGAGTTGAGCAAGTTAAGCAACCGGCAGCTGAGCGATTTTCGTAACCGTAAAATTGGCTTTATTTTTCAGTTTCATCATTTACTGGCCGAGTTTACAGCTGTTGAAAATGTGTGTATCCCCGCGTTTATAGCAGGTACAGCCCGCGCTGAGGCCGAAAAAAGAGCCACAGAACTACTGGAACGCCTGGGCTTGGCCGATAGGGTGAACCATAAACCTAATGAACTATCAGGCGGCGAGCAGCAAAGGGTAGCCGTGGCACGTGCGCTCATCAATAGCCCGGCTTTGATATTTGCCGATGAACCATCGGGCAACCTCGATTCGGTGAACGCGCTGGAACTGCACGAATTGTTTATCAAGCTGCGTAAAGATTTCAATCAAACCTTTGTGATCGTTACGCATAATGAGGATCTGGCCAATTTGTCTGATCGTACCATATTAATGAAAGATGGTTTAATTGCCGAACAACCTTTAGCCTAAGATTGTGAGTATACTGATAACCGCGGCCAATTCTGCACCGGCCTATAAACTGAAAAACCTGCTGAATAGTGATGATGTAATTATGGGCGATCACATGGATCTGCCCGATTTTATGCTGAAACCCGGTAAGCTCATCCGTTTGCCCGATCCAAAATCGGCAAGTTATACGCATGAAATGCTTACCTTATGCCTGGATATGGGGGTGGAAACGCTTTACCTGTTTCGGCAATTGGAAATTGATCTGTTGATGAAAGCCGAAACATTGTTTAATGAATACAATATAAAGATACTGGTGGAGTAGCCCCCTCTAAATCTCCCCCAAAAGGGGAAACATCAAAAAAATATTTTGAAGCCCTCTCCTTTGTAGAGGGTTGGGGTGAGGTTGACCAATGAACTAATGAACCAATGAACTATAGGGACATCGACGGGCGCAAGAGCGCTTTTATTTTTGAATTGGATAACGTACTGTATCCCGAAAAAGATTATTTATACCAGGTTTATTACCTGTTTGCCAATTTATTGGAATATACCGAATTAGTTGACGCGAAACAGACAACCGATATCATGGTTGATGCGTATACAACTATAGGCAAGGACGCGGTTTTTAATCAAGTAGCCGAAGCTTTCCCCATTGCTGAAAAATATAGGGATAAATTTGAAAACCTGCTGATCACCGCCAAGCTGCCATTGAAGTTGTTGCTGTATCAGAATATGCTGACGCTGATGCAGGAAATTGTTGTTGATCGTAAAAAGCTGTTCATTGTAACCAATGGAAACATTGAACAGCAGGTAAATAAAATTAAACAAACAGAGTGGCACGGGTTGGAAAAATACCTGGCCTGCTATTTTGCCGAAGAAACGGCCCCAAAACCCGAACCTGATGTTTTGCACCTGCTTATGCAAGACCATAGTTTACAAAGAAGGGATATTATCATGATAGAAAATTCTGAAGTGGACAGGATATGTGCCGAAGCCGTAGGAATAGACTATATTAATATCGACAAATTTTTATAAGCCAGCGTAACATAGTTGGTTATATGGCGTTAAGCATTTAAATAAACTGATCCTATATGAAAAAATTATTTTACCCAATACTTTTTTCCTGCGCAATTGTTGTTTCGGCTTGTAAAAAAAGTAGCCCGAACAACGGACCTAATAATACCGATGCTACTAAACTCCAGCTCACCCAGGACTCCATTTACATGATAGCCCAGGAGGATTATTACTGGAATAATTCATTGCCCTCCTATAATGATTTTAATCCGAGGAAGTATACCAGGCAGAGCACGGATCTGCTTAATTATAGTGACGAGATTGATCATTATACCCAATTATCAGCAAACCCGGCAGATCATAACCTGCCTTATGAGTATGATCCGTTTAACCCTGGCAGCTCCAAATATTCATTTATTGATGATGGTACCATTAATGGTGAGTTAAATGCTGTAAAAGGCGATTTTGGTTTCAATTACTTTTATACTTACGCCAACGTAATCAGGGTAAGCCTGGTTTATCCGGGCTCGCCAGCGGCTTCAGCTGGTTTGCAACGAAGCGATCAGATTATCGGGATCAATGGTCAAACTGGTAATAGTATTTACATTACCAATCTTAAAGACCCGGCTAATGATGCAGGCTACAAATTTGTAAGTAACGCGGTGAATAACGGCAGTACAATAACGCTTCAGATCCGTAAGGCAAATGGTACCGAAAAAACGGTTACCATAAACGCCAAAAGTTATACAGTTAACCCGGTTGTTTATACCAATACTTACGCCCTTAAAGGGGGTAAAACAGCGGGCTATATGGTGTTTAACAGTTTTGTGACTTTGGACAAAAATCCAGATGTACAGGCCAGGCTTGATTCTGTTTTTAATGCTTTTGCCAGTAAAAATGTGACCGACCTGATTGTTGATCTGCGTTATAACGGCGGGGGTGATGTGGATATGAGTATTTACCTCACCAATCTTATAGCGCCGTCAAGCGCAACCGGCAGCGTAATGAATACCACTTATTGGACAGCCAACATGCAAAATGATAAATATCCTATCATACAGAAAAAACTGGGTCCTTTCCCTACCGGGTATTTTAAGCCAACTAACGCCGCGCAAATAGAAAAGTTTGCAAAAAAAGGACCTTTAAATATCAATCGCGTTTTCTTTCTGGTAACGGGTAATACGGCATCGGCCAGTGAGCTTACCATCAATAACCTGCGACCTAAAATGAATGTTCAGTTAGTTGGTGACACCACTTTTGGTAAACCGGTTGGTTTTTTGTCAGATCTTAAAGTTAATGGCTATTATTTTTATACACCTGAGTTTGAAACAAAAAATTCAAACAACGAAGGCGGTTATTATACCGGTATGCCACCTGTTGGCAGCTTATCAGGCGGTGGAACATTTCAGGGTAAGCGGATATTAGAAAATATTCAGAATGATTTTGGCGACACCAATGAAACTTTATTAGCCCAGGCCATAGGTTATATCGAAAACGGAGCTTATCCGGCAAGTACAACCTTAAAGGTTCAGGGCTTATCAACCAATGCTATAACCATGAGCGATTACCAGCGAAGGGTGCTTGCTGTGAAGGCACAGCCGCTCCTTAAAAGCTCCATGTTCCTGACGTTAAAAGGAAAGAAATAAATACTGAATTTAATCAGCAAGTTCCCGCAGATCCACGGGAACAACGCGCGAGATACCTTGTTCAACCATAGTCACCCCGTAAATTACATCGGTGCTGGCTATGGTTCTTTTGTTATGGGATACGATGATGAACTGCGAATCTTTGGAGAATGTACGGATAATGTTATTGAACTTGTCAATATTAGTATCATCCAGCGGTGCGTCAACCTCATCAAAAATACAGAAGGGGGCTGGCTTCAACAGGTAAAGTGAGAACAGGATGGCTGTAGCGGTCAATGTTTTTTCACCACCTGATAGCTGGTTGATAGACAATGGGCGTTTGCCCTTTGGCTTGGCAATAATATCGATGTCTGATTCCAGTGGATGATCAGGGTCTGTCAGCACCAGATCGCAGGAATCCTCTTCATTAAACAACGAACGGAATACTTTAATAAAGTTTTCGCGCACCATGATAAAGGCCGTCATGAACTTCTCTTTGGCGGTATCATCAATCTCCTGTATAGTGGCCAGTAAAGAGGCCTTAGCTTCGCTCAGATCCTTCTTTTGTGCCTGGATGAAGGTATAGCGCTCATTCATTTCGTTATAAGCCTCTACCGCCATAGGGTTAATGGCGCCGAAATCATCCAGCTGGCGTTTCAGTTTTTCAGCCTTTTCGCGCAGGTCATGCTCGCTTTCGTCAACCGGGGTTTCGGTTTCAGGCAGTTCTTCAATATCGATATTAAACTCTACAGAAAGGCGCTCTTTCAGGGCGTTCAGTTCCAGTTTAAGGTTGTTGCGTTCCTCGCGCAGTTCGTTCTCTATAACCTCGCTGTTATCTTTTTTGCGGCGCAGGGCGGTTATTTCGTTCTCGTTTTCGGTGATGACGCCGCGCCATTGGTAGTATTCCTGTTCGGCTTGTTGAGTGGCTTTTTCCAGTGCCTCCTTTTGCTCATACATTTCCAGCAGACCCTCGTCAGAGTTATCGGCCTGTTTCAGGTTTTCCTGTATGGCTATTTTTACATTTTCAAATTCAGCACTGTTTTGCTTGATACGGCTTTCAAGGCTTTCCTGCTGGGTATCGCGGTAATCCAGATCTTTTACCAGGCCCGATACCTTATTTTGCTGTTGATGGAAACGGATATTCTCCTGGTTATAAGCGTTTGACTGTACCGAAACATACTCGTTCAGCTCGTTAAACGCCGCCTGTTTTTCAACAAGCAGGTCGTTTTGAATTTGCTTTTGCGTTTTCAGCTCGGCTAACAGGGGGTGCAGGTTTTGCATCTCCTCTGTAATAGTGGCTATTTTGCGGGCGATATCTTCCTTACGGTTCAGACTGTTTTCAATGAAGGTTTGGTATTGTTCCTGCCGGGTTTTAACCGTAATGAGCTCCGTATTTAAACGGTTGATGATCATTTGCTGCTCATTCAGCTCAGCGGTTTTGGTGGATGCTTTGAGAGCTGCCAGTTTGCTTTGCAGGTCATCCACGCGGGTTTTTAAGCCGTTCACCTGGTTCTCGATCCCTTTGATCTCCTTGGCCAGGTTCTCGAGGTTTTTGGCCCTGCCTATCCTTTTACCTTCAAACAAACCTACCGAACCACCGGCCATGGTATATTTTGATTTGTTGAACTTGCCGCTTTTACCGATCAATACCACGCCCTCGGGTAATTGCGCGTTGTTGATCTGCTGGTCTTTATCGTCGTCAACTAGGTACACATTTTTTAATAAATGGTTACACAGGTTGGTATAACGCTTATCCACCTCGATCACTTTGAGCGCCGATACTGCGCCGGCGTTTTCAAACGCGGGTTCGGTTGGCTTGGTTTCGCTGTAATTTTCCAGGATAAAGAAATGCGCCCTTCCTCTTGACGCGGTGCTGAGTAAATTGATGGCCTTTATAGCCTCGTCATAGCTCTCCACCACATAATGGTTCATCAGGGGTTCCAGATAGTTTTCAATGGCTACACGGAACTCCTCGCGGCAAAACAACACATCGCTGAACAGCGGCGCGTTTTTGGCCCAGTCGGTATTTTTTTTCAAAAATCGGATCGACTCCGGGAAACCTTCCAGGTTGTCGACCATACTTTTGGTGAGGTTGTATTCGTTTTGCTTGGCGTCGAGCTTACGACTCTCCTTAATAATGGTATCCTTTATCTCGGTAAGCTCGGTATCAGTTGCCGCGATTTGTTCTTTAAGCTTATTTTCTGCCTCTAAAGATGCCTGATATTCATCATCCAGCGTTTCCTTGCGGGTTTGCAGTTCGGCAACCACCTGGTTAAAGTGCGAAAGTTCCACCTCCTTATTGGTGGTGTCCTCCATGTTACGCTGGCTTTCCTGTTCCAGGGCCTGTTGCTGAATCTGCAAAATATCAATATCCTTTTCGGCTTTGTAAGCCTGGTTTTGTAACCGGGTATTGATATTGGTAAGCTCGTTAAGTTCGTTGCGGGCTTCGGTTTGCTGCTGCCGCAGTTCATCAACCGCTTCTTTCAGGTCGGTTACTTTGCTTTGTATGGCTTGTAGGTTTTCATCTTCAATAGCTTTTTCCTCGCTCAGGCGCTTGATGTTGTACAGTACGTGGTTTAGCTGGTTTTTATCGCGTTCCAGTTCTTCACTTAAACGGGCTTCCTTATCCTGCTGAAATTTGAGCTGCTCGTTCTTGATCTTTTTCTCGCTTTCATAAGCACGGATCTTGGATACAAACTCATTGGTGGTCTTTTGCTGAACCGACAGGTTTTTTTCTTTGGTGATGCTATCCAGCTTTTGTTGCTGCAGAGCGGCCTCCAAAGTATCTATCTGGGCAACAATACCGCCTTTTTCGGCTTTTTGCTGTTGCTCCTGGTCTTCAATTTTCTTTAACGACTCGCTGAACGATACAATGCGGAACGAAGCCAACATAATGCTGAGCGTTTTATACTGCTCCTTGATGCGGTAGTAGCGTTCGGTTTTTTTAGCCTGGTTCTCCAGCGTTTTCAAGTTCTTCTCGATCTCGAATAACAGATCCTCCACACGTTCCAGATCGGCCTCGGTATCTTTAAGCTTACTAAAAGTTTGCTTTTTACGAAGCTTGTATTTGGATATGCCCGATGCTTCTTCAAACAGGTTACGGCGCGAGCCTTCCTTATTGGTAATGATCTCGTCGATCATCCGCAGCTCGATGATGGAGTAGGAGTCGGACCCGATGCCTGTATCCAGGAAAAGATCTGTAATATCTTTGAGGCGGCACTGAACATCATTCAGACGGTATTCGCTTTCGCCGGTGCGGTATAGCTTGCGGGTTAAGGTAACCTGCGAATAATCAGTAGGCAGTACGTTCTTGGTATTATCAAAAGTGAGGGAAACCTCGGCCAGATTGGCGGATTTGCGACTCTTGGTTCCGTTAAAAATAACGTTGTCCATCTTCTCGGACCGGAGCATCCGGGTGCTTTGTTCGCCTAAAACCCAGCGTATCGAGTCGACCACATTTGATTTTCCGCAGCCATTTGGCCCCACAATAGCAGTTACACCCTCATTAAAATTAATGGTGATCTTATCTCCAAAACTTTTAAAGCCCTTGATTTCTAAGCGGGTAAGCTGCATTTATATTATTGTGTCCGTATAAAAGATCGAACCTTCAAAGTAATCATAAAAAAATGATTTTATTAAACTTTTTTTGAGGGATATAGACCGAAAGTCAGAAAGACGGAAAGTCTGGAAGTTTGGGTGGGAGCGTGGCGCATATCCGCTCTTGGCCGCGGGAGGGCCAGTTACTTTTGTCGCCACAAAAGTAACCAAAAAGGCTGTCAGCAGAAATGCTTCTGTGCGCTCATGGCCTTTGCCCTGCAAACCTGGCAGAACCACGGGCTGCTTAATTTTGCCGCTACCTCGTTCGCTCATATCCCCGCTTAAGGCAAAATTGCTAATGCCCTTACAGCTGCACAGGCCACCATTGTTCTGCCCGCTTTCGTCCGAAGCCGTTCTGCTGACGGGGGAGAAGAAAAAGATATTTAAAAACGTTGTCATTCTGAGGAACGAAGAATCTAATGTGCAACAGGCATGACTATAAATAGATCCTTCGTTTCTCAGGATGACAAACAATATTTAAACGATATGAAGTTTTCTTAATGAACTAATGAACAACGCTTATCTCTCCTTTTAAGTAAGTCATCGCTTTGCCGCTCATTTGTACGCGGTCGCCTTTGAGTTCGCACCATAGCTCGCCGCGGCGGGCCGAGATCTGGTAGGCGTGCAGGGTATTTTTGCCCAGCACTTTTGCCCAGTAAGGTATCAGGTTGCAATGTGCCGAACCGGTTACCGGATCTTCGGGAATGCCAGCGCCGGGGGCAAAAAAGCGCGATACAAAATCGGAGTTATCACCGCGGGCGGTTACAATTACCCCAACGGTATCCATTTTGGAGAGTGCAAAAAAATCGGGGGTAATGTCTTTGATATCCTGTTCGCTTTCATAAACCAGGAAGTAATCTCGTGAGCGTAAAAAGGCAACAGGTTGCTTATCGCCCAGGGCTTCGGCCAGTCCCATGGGTTGTTCGATAGGGATTGGTGGCCTCGAAGGGAAATCCATGGTATATTTGTCGCCATCTTTTTTTACGATCAATGTACCTGCTTTTACCGTTTCAAAATGAAGGGTGTCACCTGCGAACCCCAGTTCGGTAAACAGTATATGTGCCGATGCCAGGGTAGCATGACCGCAAAGATCAATCTCATATTCGGGGGTAAACCAACGTAGTTTGTAACCGGTAGTCGTTTTTACAAAAAAAGCGGTTTCGGCCAGGTTATTTTCGATGGCTATTTTTTGCATCACATCATCGGGCAGCCATTTGGTAAGCGGACAAATAGCCGCGGGATTACCGCCAAATAACTTATCGGTAAACGCGTCGGCCTGGTATATGGGGATGGTCATAAAAAAATGTTCTGGTGAAGCTAAATTACTTTTTTATTATGTGAATATTAAATCACATCAACATAACGGAATATCGGCAATTATATTCGATTCCCAGATGATTATTTTATGACTGAAACATCAATCTAAGTGACTCACATAGCCCCAGGTAATCAGATCATCCTTGCTTTTAACATGTTTGGTGCTGCCCTCGCTGATGAGGATGATCCTATCGCTTATATCGATAATGTTGCGGTACTGGTGATCTGTAATGATAAAACCTTTGTGCCTTGCGCATCTTTTGATGATGGGTTTAAACAGTTCGGCCTGTATGGGTGAGATGTGTGTGAAAGGTTCGTCGAGCAGGATAAAATCGGCCTTGTTGTAAATGATCATCAAGGTTTCCAGTTGGCGGAGTTCGCCGCCTGAGAGCTGACCTACTGTTTTATTAAAATGGCCTTTATAGATATCCAGGCTGCTGAATTCGTCCCAGAAAATCGGGTCGATAAAATTTTTGGCCAATTTTGTTATCGGAATGCCGTGTGGCAGGTAATTATGCTGAGGCAGATAGGCTATCCGGGTTTGATGATAACCTTTGGCTATGTACTGGCCGTTAATACTTACATGTTTAAAGCCAGGCGTTAAAATACCGAATATGATACGTAGCAATGACGATTTTCCGCAACCATTGCGGCCCAACAAGCCCACGATCTCCCCCTGCTTACAGTCGAGGTAAATATCCTGCAGGATTTTTCGACCATCAAATTCGAGCTGTATGCTGTCAACCTTTAAGATAGAGGCCTGCATATAATATGATTTTAGTTATGGTGATCAATGATATACAGATAGAAAGATCAATAGCGAAAGCGCTCACGAACATACGCCTCATGCCATAGCCCGCATTGCGGAAATAAAAGTAATTCTCCTTGGCCGAAAAAAAATAATGAAGGGCTACGGCGCATGTGAACCCAATTACCTTGGCAAACACAAAGATTCCGGCATTTAGAGAGGCCGCATTGAAAAGCAAAAGAAATAGCGCCAATATAGTAAATGCTATATTATACAGCAGGAGCAAGCGGTAAAACTGGAAAGTAATAATGCTTAAACGTTTCAATGCGATAATAGATAGGTAACAGCTAATCAAACAGATTAATCTGCCGATTATTGTTGTCGCCGTCGTCAACGCGTATTTTATTTACCAGGAGGTGTGCCTGGCGGGTTGGTTCGGGGATGCGGTAACCGCGGATGCAGTTTTTGATGATCTCCACACTCTGCTTCATGCTTAGCCGGTGGCCGGGCGAAATATAAATGGGGTTACAATTGGTTTTGCTGCGCAGCGCGATGCCGATGACTTCGCCTTTATCATACATGAGGCTTTGATCAAATGGATTGTTGCCGGGTTCGTCATAACGCCCGGTAAGGCGACTTTTAGCGCTGCCTATGGATGGTGTATTGGTTATCAATCCAAAATGTGTGGCGATGCCAGTTCGACGCTCATGAGCAATGCCTTGGCCATCTAAAACCATTATATCGGGTTTTATGGGCAGTTTGTTCCATGCATCCAATAAAGCGGGTACTTCGCGAAAAGCCAGCAGGCCCGAGATATAAGGGAATTTAGTTTTGCTGATAGCTGTTGCTGTGCCTATAACTTTCAATTCGGGGTAGTTGAACAGTACAATACCGGCATATACCACATCCGAGTATTTATTGAACGAGATGTCGGCCCCACTTATGGTTTGGATAGGTTTATTCAGCGGTGTAAGGTCTATCTGCCTGCGTAGCTCATGCTGGTAGGCGATGGCCTGGGCTGCTGTAAGGTTTTCATACTGGGAGGGTTGCATGGGTTTAAAACGCAGAAGGATCTTGGTTTGTTTGATGTAAAATGGAGACACAAATATGTGTCTCTACAGGAAGAAATGTGTTGTAGAGACGCATATTTGTGTCTCCTGATAAAGAGGCAAAACAAAAAAGCCACCAGTATTACTGATGGCTTTTCAATATGATCGGGGTTTATAGATTAACCCAGGTATGATTTTAATATTTTGCTTCTGGAAGTGTGGCGTAAACGTTGTAGTGCCTTATCCTTAATTTGGCGTACACGTTCACGGGTAAGATTAAACTTCTCGCCTATTTCCTCCAATGAAAGCGGATGGTTGGTTCCCAGGCCGAAGAACAATACGATGATCTCACGTTCGCGTTCGGTTAAGGTCGATAGTGACCGTTTGATCTCTTCTGATAATGATTCGTTGATCAGGATGGAGTCGGTGTTGGGTTCCTGGTTTTCGAGTACATCAAGCAGGGTGTTTTCCTCGCCCTGTACAAACGGCGCATCCATAGATACATGTCTGCCTGAATTACTCAGCGTATCAGAGATCTTATCTACAGTAGTTTCCAGTATATCGGCCAGTTCTTCCGGTGAAGGCTCACGCTCGTATTCCTGCTCCAGTTTGGAGAACGCTTTACTAATCTTACTTAATGAACCTACCTGGTTTAATGGTAAACGCACAATACGTGATTGCTCGGCAATTGCCTGCAGGATTGATTGACGGATCCACCATACCGCGTAGGAGATGAATTTAAAACCTTTGGTTTCGTCAAAACGTTTGGCGGCTTTGATCAAACCGAGGTTACCTTCGTTAATGAGATCGCCCAGCGTTAAACCCTGATTTTGATATTGTTTAGCAACAGACACCACAAAGCGTAAATTGGTTTTGGTTAACCGTTCCAAAGCGGCCTGGTCGCCCTCGCGTATTTTTTGAGCTAATATTACTTCTTCTTCGGCAGTTATCAGATCAACTTTACCAATCTCGTGAAGATATTTGTCCAGCGATTGTGACTCGCGATTGGTAATGGATTGCGTTATTTTGAGTTGTCTCATTTATTTAATAAACCTTCGGTACTTTCTATTTAGTACAGAACGTGCAAAGTTATAAAATTGTTCTAAAAAAATATAATTGCAAATTGTATTTTGAAAAAAAACGCGTCGTTAATTGCTTTTATAAGTAATTGACTATGAGTGGTTAGCTATTGCAATGTTAACAAATTGTTCATTTTTGTATTATTAATTGTTAAAACCCGCAAGCGGTATGGTTTTTGTGGTATCCATAAAACACTTATTAAATATCACTCAGTTTAAACGCCTCTTTTAACCTCGGTCCTTTCTCCGTTTGCTGCAATGTACAACATTCATTAATGGGATCGTGTTCAAAATACAATATATATTCCTGTTCTACGGCTTCATTTAAAAATAGTTTCTTTTCGGCCAGCGTTTTCAGCGGAAACATGTCATAGGCCATTACGTAGGGAAGTGGCAGATGCCCAACAGATGGCAGCAGATCGGCCATATAGAGTATCTTTTTGTCTTTATAACCTATCAATGGCAGCATCATGGCATCGGTGTGGCCATAAACAAAGCGTATATGAAAGTTTTCGGCGAATTTTATGCCATCTGTACTATCCACAAACTGTAATTGGCCGCTTTGCTGTATGGGCAGTATATTCTCTTTCAGAAATGATGCTTTTTCACGCTCATTGGGGTTTACCGCCCATTCCCAGTGTTGCGGATTGCTCCAATAAACCGCATTCTTAAAGGCAGGTAGTAACTTATCACCATCACGTATCACTGCGCCGCCAACATGGTCAAAATGCAGGTGGGTTAAAAATACATCGGTAATATCGTCGCGATGAAAGCCAAGAGCTGCCAGCGAACTGTCAATAGTGGCAGTGCCATGCAGGTAATAATGACCGAAGAATTTTTCGTCCTGTTTATTGCCGATGCCGGTATCGATCAATATCAGTCGCTTACCATCCTCTACCAGCAGGCAGCGCATGGCCCAGGTGCAGAGGTTATTATCGTCGGCAGGATTGGTTTTGTTCCAGATGGTTTTGGGTACTACGCCAAACATGGCGCCGCCATCCAACTTAAAAAAACCGGTATCTATTGTGTGGAGTTTCATAGTAAGTCAAAAGTAAAAATTCAAAATTCAAAAACTCTACTCCGGTTGATATAAAAACAAAAGCCGGTAACTATATAAGCAACCGGCTTTTGAATTTTAACTTTTGAATTTTACAAATGTATACATTCGCCGTAAGCTTCGGCGGCAGCTTCCATTACAGCTTCGCTCATGGTTGGGTGCGGATGAACCGATTTGATGATCTCATGACCTGTTGCTTCCAGCTTGCGTGCGGTAACTACTTCGGCAATCAGTTCGGTAACGTTATTACCCAGCATGTGTGCGCCCAGGAACTCGCCGTATTTGGCATCAAATATCAGTTTTACAAAACCATCTTTAGCACCGGCTGCGCTGGCTTTACCTGATGCCGAGAATGGGAACTTACCCACTTTAATTTCGTAACCGGCTTCTTTAGCGGCTTTTTCGGTATAACCCACAGAGGCAACTTCGGGCGAGCAGTAAGTACAACCCGGAAGGTTGTTGTAATTTAATGGCTCAGGGTGGTGACCTGCAATTTTCTCTACGCAGATGATGCCTTCGGCGGAGGCTACGTGTGCCAGCGCCTGACCTTTTACAATATCGCCAATAGCATAAACGCCTTCTACATTGGTGCGGTAAAAATCATCAACGAGTACTTTGCCTTTATCTGTTTTAACACCGTTTTCTTCTAAACCGATGCCTTCGATATTGGTAGAGATACCCACGGCTGATAATACAACCTCGGCTTCCAATATCTCAACACCCGATGCGGTTTTAACGTTCACTTTGCAAAGCTCGCCGCTGGTATCAACAGACTCCACATTAGCGCTGGTCATAATGTTGATGCCTTGTTTTTTCAGGATACGGTTCAATCCTTTTGAAACTTCTTCATCCTCCAACGGAACGATGTTATCCAAATACTCTACTACGGTAACTTTAGTGCCGATAGAGTTATAGAAATAAGCAAATTCGATACCGATAGCGCCAGAACCTACCACTACCAATGATTTTGGTTGTTTGGGTAATGACATAGCCTCGCGGTAGCCAATCACTTTTTTGCCATCCTGTTTCAGGTTAGGTAATTCGCGTGAGCGGCCGCCAGTGGCCAGTATAATATGTTTAGCGGTGATTTGTTTGGTTGAGCCATCAGCGGCCTTTACTTCAACAACACCTTTTGATTTTAATTTACCAAAACCGGCAACTACATCAATCTTGTTTTTCTTCATCAAAAACTGGATGCCTTTGCTCATGCCATCGGCAACACCGCGGCTGCGTTTGATAACCGATTCAAAATTAACCTCGCCGGTACCATTTACATTGATGCCATAATCAGAAGCGTGGTTGATGTATTCAAATACCTGGGCACTTTTTAATAGGGCTTTAGTGGGGATACAACCCCAGTTAAGACATATGCCGCCTACTGATTCTTTTTCAATAACAGCAGTTTTTAAACCAAGTTGGGAAGCGCGGATTGCTGCTACGTAACCACCCGGGCCTGATCCTATAACAATTAAATCGTAATCCATATTTTAATGATGTATAATTTAAATTTTCGCTTTGTACGGATTAAAGCTAAACTGTGTTGTTACACACAGGCGTTAATTTTAATGGCCCAAAGCTAAGTAAAAGGGCTGAAAAGGAAAAATGGAATAAGAAGGCTCAGAGAGCCCCGCGTTATTATTTACAATCAGATGCTATTTACCCGGCCAGCCCGGTAAATTATTATAAATATTATATAATATCTACCGGTTTACTTGTGATTCATATTATGTACGAATGAAACTGTTGAAAAATATATAATAATTGTTAACATAAAATTAACATTGACAATCAGCCTATTACTTATCTTTGCGGCTAATCAACACAAAGTATAATTAAAAAAGCAATTTATGAGGAAGCCTTTACTTCTTTTATTATTATTGGCCGGTTTTATGTTCCTTAACAGGAATGCCTTTGCACAGGGTGTAACAACAGCCAGTGTAAACGGTATTGTAACCGATGCCAAGGGTGGAATTCCGGGTGCTACCGTAACCATCACCCACCAACCTACCGGTACTGTGTATTCAACAGTAACCCGTGCCGATGGGCGTTATAATATCCCCAACTTAAGAGTAGGTGGCCCGTACACCTTTAAAGTAAGTTTTGTTGGATACAAAAACTTTGTTCAGGAAGGTATTACCCTTTCTATTGGTCAGGATCAAAAGATCAATTCCAAACTGGAGGATAATCTGACTGCGTTAAAAGAGGTAGTAATTACCGGTTCGCAAGGTAAAGTGATCAACTCATCACGTACCGGAGCGCGCGAAACAATCAACCGTCAGCAAATTGAAAACTTACCAACTGTTGCCCGTTCATTACAGGATTTTACCAAATTAACACCTTCTGCAAACTCAACCGGTACTTTTAATAGTTTCGGTGGCCGTAGCGGAGCTTATAATAACGTAACTGTTGACGGTGCATTGTTCAATAACTCTTTTGGTTTATCAAGTACTTTGGGTGGCCAGGCCAGTTCACAGCCTATATCATTAGACGCGATCGATCAGATTCAGGTTGATATTGCCCCTTATGACGTACGCCAGGGTAACTTTACCGGCGCTGGTGTTAATACCGTAGTAAAATCAGGTACTAACCAGGTAAAAGGTACTGCTTATTATTATGGTCGTGGTACCAGGTTAACAGGTTACCATGCAGGTACAACCAACGTGCCTATTACTCCGTTTGATTACCATACCGATGGTGTTGCTGTAGGTGGTCCGATCATCAAAAATAAATTGTTCTTATTTGTATCAGGTGAACAGGAAAGAGTTAGCGCGCCACCGGCAAATGCTTTAGTAGCAGGCCGTCCGGGTTTAAGCGGATCGAACGTATCAAACGTACAAGCCAGCACATTAGATGCTATCAAAGCAAAACTGGCAAGCTATGGTTATGATCCGGGAGCTTATGAAAACTATGTTTACAGAACTTCAAGCAACAAGTTAACTGCTAAGTTAGATTGGAATATTGATAAGAATAATACTTTAAGTGCTAAGTATTTTTACTTAAAATCATTTAAAGATCAGCCAGCCAGTAACTCGGGTATCCCTAACAGCGATGGTATAACCACCGTAGGTTATGGTACCACCCGCGCACCTGGTCCAAATACTTTGCCTTTCTACGGATCTGGTTATACTATCAACAATAACTTTAATATCGGTATAGTTGAGTTAAATAGCCGCATCAGCAACTCTATGTCAAACAAATTGACTGTGGGTTACTCTGCATTAAGGGACTTCCGTAATTTCCTGGGTAATGGTTCATTACCAATGGTTGATATAGGTAATGGTTCTTCTGATGCCAATGGCGTTGTTACCTCTCCTGCAAGTGCTACAGCAACCAGCTTTGGTTCTGAGCTTTATACTGCGGGTAACTTATTAAATACCAACATTTGGCAGTTTGCTGATGACTTTACCATTTATTCTGGTAAACATGAGTTCACTATAGGTACGAGTAACCAGATCCAGAGCTACACTAACGGTTTTGCTCCAGATTACAATGGTTTATATACTTATAATTCAGCTTCTGACTTTATCAATGGATTGCCAGCACAAGCTTATACTTACCGCTATTCGGCTGTTGGCAGCGGGTTCCCATTTGCTAAGATCAAAGCGTCTATTTATAGTGTATATGTACAGGATAAATACCATGTAACTGATAACTTCAGATTAACATATGGTTTAAGAGCCGATTATAACGTATTCCCAACTACATTAGCTTCTAACAGCAATGCTGCTGCCCTTACTTTTCAGGGTGGTACACATGTTGATGTTTCTAAGCTGCCAAAAAATAGGGTACAGCTTTCACCTCGTGTAGGTTTTAACTGGGATGTAAATGGCGATCAGTCTACCCAAATACGTGGTGGTTCTGGTTTGTTTACCGGTCCGGTACCATTTGTGTGGATATCTAACCAGGCATCAAACAACGGTTTGTTATTTGGTTCATATACCGTTACGCAGAAAAACTCTCCTGGCGATCCAAGATTGTTATTCAATCAAAATGTTAACGCGAATCGTCCGGCTAATGCGGCAGCCAATAACTCATACGAGCTTGACGTTGCTGACCCGAACCTGAAATATCCAAAAATCTGGAGAACCAACTTAGCGGTTGACCAAAAACTACCTGGCGGTATTATAGGTACTATCGAAGGTGCTTATACCAAAGATATCCGTGCTATTTATCACCAGAACTTAGTATTATCTGATTCATACACCACTTTGGCTGGTCCTGAAGGTCAAATCCAGTACGCTTCAAAAAATACTACAGCTCCAACAACGGCCAATCCTACCACTGCCACTAATCCATTTATCAATGGTTTATATTATATGAGAAATACCAGCAAAGGTTTCTCATACTTTATTACCGGTCAGTTGCAAAAAAGCTTCAGCAACGGTTTTGCCGCCAGCGTAGCTTATACTTATACCAAATCAAAGGATGTTAACGATGGTGGTTCAACCGCTGCAACTATCTGGAACACACGTTATGTTGCAGGTAACCCGAACGCAGATAATCTGTCAAACAGTTCTTATGTACAGCCAAACCGTATTATTGCAACCGTATCATACCGCAAACAATATGCTAAAAACTTTGCATCAACCATTGGTTTAGTATTTGAAGCGGCTAACAACGGCGCTATATCATATATTACTGCTAATGACCCTAACGGGGATGGTGCTACCAACGATTTGATGTATATCCCTAAAAATAAGAGTGATCTTATTCTGGTTGCAGCGCCTACAGCAGCAAATGGAACCAAGGATACCCGTACAGCAGATCAGATCTGGACTCAGTTGAATAACTTCATCAACCAGGATCCTTATCTGAGCCAGCACAGAGGTCAGTTTGCTCAAAGAAACGGTGCGATATTACCTACCTACAAAAGAGTTGACTTGCACTTTGCACAAGACTTTTTCATACAAGCAGGTAAAACTAAAAATACACTCGAACTTACTTTCGACGTAATTAACTTTACTAACCTGTTGAACCGTAACTGGGGTAACCAACAAGTATCGTACAGTGGTTTCAACAATGGTGCAACAACTGTGTTAAGATATATGGGCCCTCAAAAAAATGCAGATGGTTCAACTCAGGCAACTTATTCGTTCCCTTATCTTGATGCCAACAACCAGATACCCGTTACTAATTCATACAAAACAGATATCAGTCAGTTCTCACGTTTCCAGGCTCAGATCGGTGTTAGATACATATTTAACTAATCGTTTCTCCTGAAACAGAGATATAAAACAAAAAGACCAGGCCAATTTGGCCTGGTCTTTTTGTTTTATCGTCCTTTGTCCTAAAGTTTTTGCTCCTTGTTTCCCCAAATCTTTACTCCCAAAATCATCCCTTATAAGTTCTAAAGATCTTATCCCAGATATTGGTATAAAAGCCAAAGTTGTGGTTGATATTTAAATGATGCTGGTGATGAAATGATGATGTACCCAGATATTTAAAAGGTATAATTCTTCGGATGCTTGCCGGGACGGGCTCTATACCCAAATGGCCCATGATGCCAAAAAAAACATTCACTACCAGGTAAATGAAAACAGCATAAATATTAAAGTTGAACAACAGGAGCAGGGCCAGCCATAAGCAGCCAAAGCCTACCGTTTCCAGCGGGTGCAATACAAACAGATCAATGGGGATAGGATCGGCATAATGGTGATGAAATTTATGGATGGCTTTGTATAATATTGACCGATGTATGGCGTAATGAAACAAAAACATCGCCAGATCCATCAGCATAAAAAGAACTAAAAAATCAAAACCGATACGCCAGGATATGGTATAGCTGAGCAGAATATAACCATGTTTCCATAACCAAAAGCCGGCGTAGGTTATAGCTGTATTAATTACGTTGGTTAAAATACAAATGAATACCTCCTTGCGGGAAGCAGGTTTGATAGGTTTGTGATTGAATTTGAGTATCAGCCAGCCAAACAACAATGCTAATACGGTCACCAACAGGTTCTCGGTCAAAAATATCACCCAAAGATTAAAAGTTGATTGTGCCGACAGGAACCTAAGCATAGGCGAGTTTTTTGTAATCAAGAACCAAGAAGTCAAGATACAAGAAAAACAATAATAGTTGTCAGCCTTTAAACGCGGCTATTGAAACAAGGTTTTTATATACAGATATTTTTCTGTCTTGATTCTTGACTCTTATTATCTTGCTTCTCGGCTTTTAATACTCAAACACCCCAAACTCAGATGTTACCGTCACCTTTTTGCTATCAGCCGCTTCAACGCGACCGATAACCTGCGCGTCGACACCAAAGCTTTTGGATATGGTTATGAGTTCTGCCGCTATTTCCTGGGGTACATAAAGCTCCATACGATGACCCATATTGAAAACTTTGTACATTTCCTGCCAGCTGGTTTTTGATTCCTCGTGGATGAGCTTAAATAGCGGTGGTACAGGGAAAAGATTATCCTTGATGATATGCAGGTTGTCAATAAAGTGCAGCACCTTGGTTTGCGCGCCGCCGCTGCAATGTACCATGCCATGTATCTGGTTGCGGTAAGCATCGAGCATTTTTTTGATGATAGGGGCGTAGGTGCGGGTAGCGCTCAGTACCAGTTTGCCTGCAGTTACTGATTGGTTGTTGCCTATATCAATTTTATCAGTCAGGTTTTTACTGCCGCTAAAGATCAATTCGTAAGGAATGACCGCATCGTAACTTTCGGGATATTTATCGGCTATGGTTTTGTTAAATACATCATGACGGGCCGAGGTTAAACCGTTGGAGCCCATGCCGCCGTTATATTCTTTTTCATAACTGGCTTGTCCGTATGAGGCCAGGCCAACAATCACATCACCGGGTTGGATACGGTGGTTTGATATCACATCCTCGCGTTTCATGCGGCAGGTAACGGTGGAGTCGACAATGATGGTACGCACCAGGTCGCCCACATCAGCGGTTTCGCCGCCAGTGGAGTAGATGCCGATGCCAGCTTCACGCAACTCGCTCAGAATTTCTTCGGTACCGTTGATGATGGCCGCGATCACTTCACCCGGTATCAAATTTTTGTTGCGGCCAATGGTTGATGACAGCAGGATGTTATCCGTAGCACCTACACAAAGCAGGTCGTCAAGGTTCATGATAATAGCATCCTGGGCAATACCGCGCCATACCGATATATCGCCGGTTTCTTTCCAGTAAGTATAAGCTAAGGATGATTTGGTGCCCGCACCATCTGCATGCATAATATTGCAATAATCCTCGTCGCCGGTTAATATATCGGGTACAATTTTGCAGAAAGCTTGTGGGAAAATACCCTTGTCGATATTTTTTATTGCATTGTGTACATCATCCTTGGAGGCAGATACGCCACGTTGATCATAACGTTGTGAAGAAACCATAGCGCAAAACTAATGATTTTGACATTAATTGTCACGAATTTATGCGAATTGCACGAATGCGATGAAACACGGATTGCGCGAATTGGGCCCGGTACCGACTCACCCCGCCTACGCTTCGCTAGGCGACCCTCTCTTCGCCTACTGCGGAAAGAGGGTGAAGGGAAAAATAGATCTGTCATGCTCAACGAAGTGAAGCATCTATTATTGAACTTTTCAATCTTAAAATAGATCCTTCGTTCCTCAGGATGACAAAAAACTCCCTCTTTACGCCGTAGGCGAAGAGAGGGATGTCGAGCGCAGCGATGACAGGGTGAGTCGTCGCCGCGTGATGATCCAATGTACTTTAAACAAAAAGGAGCTGACCTAAGTCAACTCCTTCAAAAAATTAGTGTTTATTTACTTTATAAATAGCAGCTCCCTGAATTTTGGTAGTGGCCAAAGGGTGTCATCTATCAATTGCTCCAGTTTATCTACATGGTAGCGTATCGGCTGGAAGAACGTTTTAACCTTTTCGTCATAATCAATGGCACGTTGGCGTATATCTTCTATCACATTAGCTTTTTTGCGTTCATCAACCATTTGCTCCACGTTTGCTTTTATAAAGTTCACGTGTTCGGCTATTTTGGTGATAATGTCAAGTTGGGCGGCGTAAGTATCGGCGCTTAGGCCAAGATCTTTGAGGCCTTTTACGTTCTCGATCAATTTAGATTGATAGGCAATAGCCGATGGAATGATCACATTCAGTACCAGCTCGCCAATAACGCGCGCCTCTATCTGTAATTTCTTGTAGAAAGCATCCAGCAAGATCTCGTGACGGGCATGTGCTTCGCGAGGAGTAAATATGCCAGTTTCTGCAAAAAGGATATCTGTTTTTTCGGATAACATGGCATCCAGCGCTTTTGGCGTAGTTTTGATGTTTGATAAGCCTCTTTCTTCTGCTTCTTTTTCCCATGCATCGCTGTAGCCATTGCCCTCAAAGCGGATGTTTTTCGACTCTTTGATGTATTTTTTGATCACCATTAACAGGGCCACATCTTTTTTCTCGCCCTTTTTGATCAGCTTATCTACATCATACTTGAATTTTTTAAGCTGATCGGCCACAATCAGATTCAACACCGTCATCGGGCTGGCAGAGTTTGCTGATGACCCTACGGCGCGCAGCTCAAACTTATTACCGGTAAAGGCAAAAGGCGAGGTACGGTTACGGTCGGTATTATCGGGCAATATCTGTGGTATTTTAGGGATGCCCTGCCATAGCAAGTTATCTTCTTTGATCTTTTTGCTGATCCTCGAAGTTTCTATTTCGTCCAGCACATCATTCAGCTGGCTGCCCAGGAAAATAGAGATGATAGCCGGAGGGGCTTCATTAGCACCTAAGCGGTGATCATTATTTACCGAAGCGATAGACGCTCTTAACAAATCTGCATGCTCATAAACCGCTTTAATTGTATTTACAAAGAAGGTGAGGAACATGAGGTTGTTCTTAGGCGTTTTACCTGGCGACAACAGGTTTTTACCTGTATTGGTTATCAGTGACCAGTTATTGTGCTTACCTGAACCATTGATGCCGGCGTAAGGTTTTTCGTGCAACAACACTTTGAAATTGTGGCGACGGGCAACACGGTCCATCAGGTCCATTAATAATTGGTTGTGGTCAATGGCCAGGTTTATCTCTTCATAAATAGGGGCGCACTCAAACTGCGAAGGTGCAACCTCGTTGTGGCGGGTTTTTAAAGGTATACCTAGTAACAAGGCCTCGGCTTCCATATCCTGCATGTAAGCATACACGCGCTCCGGTATCGATCCAAAATAATGATCTTCCAATTGCTGGTTTTTGGCCGATATGTGACCGAACAGGGTACGGCCGGTTAAATACAGATCGGGACGCGCATTAAATAAGGCAATATCAACCAGGAAATATTCCTGCTCGATACCTAAGGACGCATTTACCTTTTCGATGCCTTTATCAAAATAGTGGCAAACATCTACAGCGGCTTTATCTAAAACGCTTAATGCTTTTAATAATGGTACTTTATAATCCAGGGCCTCGCCGGTGTAGGAGACAAAAACGGTAGGTATACATAAAGTGCGGGCCATCAAAAATGCAGGTGATGATGGATCCCAGGCGGTATAACCACGGGCCTCAAAGGTATTGCGGATGCCGCCGCTCGGAAAGCTTGAAGCATCTGGCTCTTGCTGCGCCAATGCATCACCGGAGAAACGCTCAATGGCGCCTCCATCGGCAGTTGGTTCAAAAAAAGCGTCGTGCTTTTCGGCGGTAGTGCCGGTAAGCGGTTGAAACCAGTGCGTATAATGCGTTGCTCCTTTACCCAACGCCCATGATTTCATAGCTGCGGCAATTTGCTCGGCCAGGTCGCGCGGGATTGGTTCACCTTTTTCGATAGAGTTAATGATTCCCTGATAGGCCTCTGTTGAAAGGTATTCCTTCATTTTCTTTTTATCGAAAACATTGGCACCAAAATAATCTGAAATTTTTGAAGAAGGTGGTTTCACTTCCGGGATGGTCCTGCCCAGGACGTCCTGTAGTGCTTTAAATCGGATGTTAGACATAAGATATACGGTTTAAATAAAGGTCAACTCTCAAAAATAGAACTATCCTTTAAAATATGTGCAAAATTTAGCGGAAATATGATATAAGTAAGTAAATGAATAGAAAAATCAATAAAAAAATAGGTTATGCCGAATTTATTTGGGCATACCTAAGGATATTCACCCTTGTCGGGTCAAAAATTTGCCTGTTGCGGCGGTGTATCTGTGAGTGAGATGCTGAATAAATTCGGCGTAACCTCCGCCTTTTAGCTTTCGCCCCCTTTTCGAGCTAATAAAAAACACATGAATTTTAAAAAGTGATTGCCCTGGTCAATAAAACTTAAATTCTGAATATTTCTAAGAAAATCACTCATTTGGCGCCTTGAGTTGAGTTTAAATTTGAATTTTATGCTGTTTTTTCTTGTTTTTTGCTCTGAAATATTCAAAAAATCAAATTTTGTCTGAAAAATTCTTCATTTTTTTTGAATGTGTGAATTTAAATTGATTTGTAGGTGAATAAAATTTCAAAATCATTAAAATTTACCTTAAATTTTAGTTTTGATTTACAATTTTCGTAAATATTGCATTTTTTAGCGTTATTTTTTTGTTAAAAATTTGTTATTCTTAAAATTACTGCATAATTTCAGAAAATAATTTACAGAAACATCATAATTATTGAGTTTTTTATAAAATTATCAATAATTGAATTGTTAAAAGGTAGTATTTGTGAGGTGGGATGATGGTTTTTGTGGATTTTTACCCTGCAATCAAGCTTAATTAAATAAACAATCAAACTAAATTAAACTTTTAAAAACAATCAAACTAAATTAAAGACAAATGAAAGTAAGTTCAACAAAACACAACCTCCTGAGTGCAGTCCGACAACTGTCACGTGAAAAATGGGCGCTGGGAGCTACCATTTTAACAGGAAAAATGATTGGGTTAGGGTTGGTATTGGTGGCCATGATGAGTTTACCTGGTATATTAGGTACATCTGCTCACGCTGCCGACACTTACACCGCTCACGAGACGGCACTGATCAATACTGTTAATACGGTATGGACACTGGTGGCCGCCTTTTTGGTTTTCGGTATGCAGGCTGGTTTTGTGATGCTTGAAGCTGGCTTTGCCCGTAAAAGAGAAACGGTTAACGTTTTAATGGAGTGTATTTTTGATACATGTCTTTGCGGGTTATTGTTTTACGCAATAGGTTATGCCTTTATGTTTGGTAACGGTAATGGCTTTATTGGCTGGGGTGGCTTAGGCGCCGACGGCAAAACCATTACTAACTGGTTCTTTTTACAAAATACGCCCGCTACTTATGGTTCAACCGGTATTCCGCTTTTGGCACACTGGATTTTCCAATATGCGTTTGCCGATACTTGTTCAACAATTGTTTCTGGTGCCATGATCGGTCGTACCAGTTTCCGTGGCGATATTTTATACAGTATAGGTATTACAGGTTTTATTTATCCAATAATTGGTCACTGGGCATGGGGTCCGGATGGTTTCCTGGCTACCATGGGAACTTCGGGAATTTTCGCTCACTTAACCGCTCAGCCTTTCCGTGACTTTGCAGGTTCAACCGTGGTACATACTATAGGTGGTGTGGCCTCATTGGCTGGCGCTATGGTATTAGGCCCTCGGTTAGGCAGAATATTTGCCCGTGACGATAAAGAAAAAGGAGGATTGCCTGCAGGTCATAACTTATTAGTTGCTGCCGTAGGTGGTTTTATATTATGGTTTGGCTGGTATGGTTTCAACCCTGGTTCAACCTTAAGCGCAATGGATATGCAGGGTATTGGCCGTGTTGCTGCTAATACTACCCTTGCTGCTTGCGCTGGTGGTTTTGCTGCTATGCTTGCCGCGCTTTGGTGGGGCCCAACAAAAGGCAAGTTCGATCTGGCCTTTACTATCAATGGATTTTTAGGCGGTTTGGTTGCTATTACCTGTCCATGCTACTGGGTAAGTCCGTTTGGCTCTATTTTATTAGGCGCGGTTGCCGGCTTCGTGATATTTGCTGGTGTTTACCTGATCGAGTGGTTCCGCATTGACGATCCGGTTGGCGCGGTTTCTGTTCACGGTCTGTGCGGTATCTGGGGTACTTTATCATTAGGCTTATTCGCTTCTGGTCAGTTTGGTGCCACGGGGCCAACAGGTGCCGATAACTCTGCTCCGGTTGCAGGTTTATTCTATGGTGGTGGTTTTGGTGTACTGAAGGCTCAATTCATCGGCAGCTTTGCTATTACAGCTTCGGTGTTTATAGTAACTTTTGCCATGATGTTTATCATCAACAAATTGCCAAATCCATGGAAACTGCGTATCGAAGAACATGGCGAAGCTGGCTTAGGCGGTATCGATGTGTTTGATCACGGTATCGAAGTTTACCCAGCTCAGGAAGAAGAGATCAGCTTGAGCGGTCTTTTTGACAAGGGGGTTAAGTCGACTACCGAAGTTTAAGACGACGAATAAATAATAACAAAAAGATTCCCGGTCGGGGTCTTGTAATACCTTGTGTGGTTGGTGTGTGGCTTTAATGCAATGGCATCGCCAACTGCACAGGGATTTTTTATGCCGACAATAAAAGGTCCTGTAAGGTAATAACTATTTGTATATCAATATTTTAAATCAAAAAATTAACAAACCCAATTTTATTAACAATTAAATCGTTATCATGAAAAAAACAGCTTTACTATTATGTTTATTTTCTATCGCGGCTTTCACGGTGAAAGCACAGGACACCACAAAAACAGCAGCGGCAGATCCACCCCTGACCATAACCGGATCTGTTGATGCATACTATAAATACGATTTTTCTAAACACGCCAATATACCAACCAGTTTCGCATCAGATCAGAATTCGGTTTCGATAGGTATGATTGACCTGGGTTTGAAGAAAAAGGTAGGCAAGGCTTCATTTGTAGGTGAATTGTCTTTCGGTCCGCGAAATGATCAGTCAATCCCTAACCCTAATTATCATATCCAAAACCTGTATGTTTCCTATGATGTTACCAGTCAGTTTAATTTAACAGCGGGTTATATGGCAACTTTTGTGGGTTATGAGGTAATTGCGCCAACGGGCAATTATAACTATTCAACTTCATACCTGTTCACCAATGGTCCGTTCCAAAACGCGGGTTTAAAAGCTACCTATGCTTTCTCTGATAAAGTGAGCTTAATGGCCGGTATATTTAATAACTACTGGAATGCCTATAACTCTTACAGGTCTGTAGGTGAAGGTGCTACAACCTCTGGTGATGTATCAACCTTTGGCGCGCAATTGATGGTTGCCCCGGTTAAAGGCTGGACTGCTTATCTGAACGTATTAACCGGGTCATACTCCGGAACAGAATTTGACCTGACAACAGCCTATCAGATAACCGATGCCTTTAAATTAGGCTTAAATGGTGCCACCTTCTCGGCTCCTCATGATGGTGGCGGTTTTGAAGGTGTTGCTCTTTACCCGCAGTATGCTGTTTCAAAAATAGTGAGCTTTGGTTTAAGGGGTGAGTATTTTAAAGTTAAAAAAGATGGCGGCAATGTAAAAGCGATCACCGTAACCTCAAATATTAAGGCCGGTCCGCTAACGCTGATACCGGAGGTGAGGTTTGATAAAAAGAGCGATAAATTCTACGCGCCTTTTGTTAACAGCAGCGGTGTAGCAACCAATAAAGCTTCGCAGTTTGTGTTAGCGGCGGTTTACGCGTTCTAAGAGGTGGTTCTAAATGTAGAGACGTATAATTACGTCTCTCGTTTACAGATTAAGGAGGTTAAACAATGCAAAGTGGCTTGTCCTGTGGGAGACGCAATTATGCGTCTCTACATAAAAGATGTTTTAACCCATTTCTAAGAAAAAATAAATAAATTCTTTTTATAAAAGCCGTTCCTATTACCGGAACGGCTTTTATCTTTGAGGATAAAGATTTTCGAACAAAGATTTTTGAGCAAAGAACAAGGATAGAAAAAAAATAGAATTCAGGTGGGTTAAAAGTCCTTACTCTTTGTTCCTTTTGTTCTTGCTCCAAAAGTCCTTGTTTCTTGCTCCAAAAAATCCTTGCTCAACTTAATAAAGTATAAAATGAAAAATATATTGATAGCGCTTGTTTGTGTGTTGTTTGTGAAAAGTGCTTCGGCTCAGACAGATTCGTTGGCTTTGGATGAAAATGATAAGTATATCTATTATCAAACGGTTGCCCAGGATGGCCTGAGCGCTGATACCTTGTATAACCGCGGGCTTTACTTTTTTAAGTCGGCCTATCCAAAAGGTAAGCTAAAGCAGTCGACTGCCGATAAGGCCCAGGGTGTACTGGTAGGTAGCAGTGGTTTCCTGGTATCAAAAAAATCATTCGTAACCACCCATGAAGATGGCGAAATAACCTACACCCTGAGGGTTGAGGTAAAGGATAATAAATACCGCTACTGGTTTACCGATTTTGTATATGTGCCTTATCAACGCAACCGCTATAATGTATATGAAGCTGTACCGGGTGTAACCATTCCCATGGAAAAAGCCAAAGATAAGCTGGACAAGCGCGATGTGGCGGAGTTTTTAAACCGAATGTTATTAAACAGTCGCAAAGTAGGAGCAGTGCTCAGGTCATACATGCTCAAAATATCAGCCCTGCCCAAAGAGCAAAAAAAGATCAATAAGATTTCAACCAAGGAGTGGTAGTTTGGTGAGTAGTGAGTAGTGAGTAGTGAGTAGTGAGTAGTGAGTAGTGAGTAGTGAGTAGTGAGTAGTGAGAAATTGGTAAGCAAGTTAGTCAAATCCTGAAAACGGCGCAGCCCTCAACCGAGTTAATTCTTAAATTCTACTAATTCGGGTTCCGACAAAGAAATCACTAATTCACTAAATCAATAATTCAATAATTAAAAAAGCTGCATCTTTAAAAATGCAGCTTTAGTTTTTTCTTGTTGTTTGGTTTTGATTTTTATAGCGCTATGTAGCTTAAAGCTCTTCGTCGTGCTGGCTAATATCCAGGCCTGCAAGCTCTTCTTCTGGGCTAACACGTAAAGTGCTGATCATATCTGTGATCTTTAATAATAATAAGGAGCCAAAAAATGCGAAGGCAGAAACACCTATCAATGTAATGAGGTGAAGGAAAAACAAATGGGTTTCGCCATAATATAAGCCATTGCCGGTTGTGTTACCCGCGTTTACATTTTGATGCGCGAATACGCCGGTTAATAACATACCCACCATACCGCCTACGCCGTGACAAGGGAATACATCGAGCGTATCATCAATGCTGGTTGATGTTCTCCAGATCACAACCAGGTTACTTACTACCGCGGCTACGATGCCGATGATGAGAGAGTGGGGGATGGTTACAAAGCCCGCTGCCGGTGTGATAGCTACCAGGCCTACTACCGCGCCTATACAAGCACCCATAACCCCGGGTTTTTTACCACGCAATATGTCAAAAAACATCCATGCCATAGCTGCAGCTGCTGATGCGGTGGTAGTAGTTGCCAAAGCAGTAGCTGCCAATGTGCCTGAGCCTAAAGCCGAACCTGCGTTAAAGCCGAACCAGCCGAACCATAATAAACCGGTGCCTAATAACACATAGCTGATGCGTGCAGGCGCGTGTGCTTTATCGTTACGTTGTTTTAAATATAATGCCGAAGCCAATGCAGCCCAACCTGCCGACATGTGTACTACCGTACCGCCGGCAAAATCCAGTACGCCTTTGCCAAACAGAAAACCATCCGGGTGCCAGGTAGAGTGAGCCAGTGGGGCATATATAAATATCATGAACAGGCAAAGGAAAATCACATAGGAGTTAAAGCGGATACGCTCGGCAAAAGCACCAGTGATAAGCGCCGGTGTAATTACAGCGAATTTTAACTGGAACATGGCAAATAATACCAATGGAATAGTTGGCGCCAGTTTCCAGGTGGCATTACCCAGGGTGCCTTTCATCATAAAAAAGGTGCGGGGATCGCCGATGAAGCCGCCGATAGAATCGCCAAAGGCCAGGCTAAAGCCAAATATCACCCATATAACGGTGATAACACCCATACAAACAAAGCTTTGCAGCATGGTTGATAGTACGTTTTTTTTGCTCACCATGCCGCCATAAAAAAAGGCCAGGCCGGGTGTCATGATGAGTACAAGGGCGGTACTTACCAAAAGCCATGCGGTATCACCGCTGTCAATTTTACTGTCTTTGATGGTGGTAAGGGTAACTGATGGATATATAAGGGCAAGTACAATTACAAGGATAAGTACGCCAAAGGGTATGAATTTTTTCATGTTTCGGGTTTTAGGGTGTTTAGTAAAGGTTTGATCAATACTGCCTGGCACCAATCAAAATACCAGGCAGTATTGGAGAGTCAGGATGTTAAGAGCCAGGAATCAGGACGAAAGAAAAACAGTGATGGGTTTGGTGTTGTCCTTGATCTGAGGAATAAATATTCAAACGAAGGGGTTAACGATCAACTGTTTTGTTTTTTTTTGTCTCGATTCCTGATTCTTATCTCTTGATTCTTAAATAACTCCCGGCACCCAATCAAAAATGCCGGGCGGTATTAAAACTAAATTTTTAAAAACAATAAGATCCGGGTGCTTAATCAGGGCACCGGGATAGCATTGTTTTTCCTGCTACCAAAAAGCGTGAAATGGAAAAAGGATGAGTTTGCGGAAGCGCGACAACTGACTTGTGCCACGGCCGCATGAAAAAGTGATGTATCTGATCCCGATGGAGAAAAAATTGGGATTATGACAAAAGCCCTGTAACGAATGCGCCCCGCGGTGTTGCTGCACATTAATAACCGGTAAGGGTACATTGTTAAGGCTGTATTCGTAGTTTGAGGGACGATGATTAAGATTTGTGGCTCTTAAAGAAGCCTTTTTTTCGTCCTGATGGTAAATGTGGTATGATCCTCCCCGTCCGGATGCTGAAAATCCGGAAAAAAGAAAAAAAAGTAAGGCAGTAAATTGATAAAGCCTGTTGATCATGTCTAAAAGTAGTAAAAAATTAAAATAAATACAGTTTTTTTATAAATAATTTAACTTTTTGTTTGTTTATATGATAAATATATAAGTAAATGACTTTTAAAATTGCATTTATTGTTTAAATGTGAAAATTTTTTAGACTAAATTAAACGTGTGTGATTGTTTTGCTTCTTGTTGGTAAAAAAAATCGCTATAAGTTTGTTTGTAAAGTAAAAAACAAAAGATTTCTCCTCGTTCCTCGTCGAAATGACAGCTTTTTATCATTAAATAAGAATGATTGTAATTGCTAAACCAATTCAGTAGAGAAGATTTTTTGCCTGGAATTTAAAGTTTTGTACGGTTTGCGCCTTGTATCAAGGATGAAAATTATTTTAAAATAATTCTTGTTTTGTAAAATATTATATATGTATATTCGTTTAATAAGAAATTTAATTCTGAAAATTATGAGTATTGCCAAATTTGATTTGTACAACGCCGAGTGGCTCGACCTTGTATTTGACCATCGTAACAAAGAGTACGGTGCTTATGATCTGAGAAAGAATTATGGCCGCACCATGGCGAAAGCCATAGGGCTTAGCTTTATTGCTGTGGCGCTTTTTATTGTGGCAAGTTTTGTATTCAGGGCAAAACAGCAGCAAGAGTTTATAATTCACGAGTTTAATAATACACCGCCTATTATAACGCCTCCTGTGGAAGCTAAGCCTAAACCAGCTGAACCTGCATCAAAACCTGCGGCTCCTGTAAAAGCTTCGGCGCCAATACAAACCACAGCATTTACAACTCCTCATATTGTGCCTACAGATCCTCCGGCTGATCCACCTGTGATTAAGGAAATCACAGGAGCAATAGGCCCCGAAACAATTAAAGGGCCCGCCGGTGGAGATAATGCTACTGCTAAAACTGAAACAGGACCTGGTGGTAACGGAACTGTACCCTCAAATACGGAAATAGTTAACGTAAATGACGGCGGCCTTGAAGTAATGCCCGAGCCGGTTGGCGGAGCGGCAGCTTGGGGGAAATTTTTACAAAAAAATCTTCGCTTTCCGGCGGTAGCACAAGAACAAGGGGTATCAGGCAGGGTAATCATGAGTTTTATAATTGAGAAAGATGGTTCTTTGTCCAATATTAAAGTTGAGCGTGGCGCAGGGTATGGGTTTGATGAAGAAGCCCTGCGCGTGCTTAAACTGGCCAAAGCCTGGAAACCGGGTATCCAGAACGGTCAGCCGGTGCGGGTTCGGTACAATATCCCCATCAATTTTCAGCTAAGTGAGTAATATGGCAATAAGGCATTCAAAATAAGGTGGTTGTATAGCGTCTCCGGGGGGACAGAAATCGTTAGATGACCACCATGGGCAAGCGAATATTTTCGTTTGCCCTTTTTTGTTATCTCAAAAGTTATCTGATTAATTCTAATTCCCCTCTCAAAAGGAAATTAGTAGGCGACCTTTTATCATCCTTTTGTTACAATTACCCCAAAAGCTAAAAAGATAACCCAACAAGCCGTAGCTTAGTATAATTTATTGTAACGATGATACAAATTCCTAAGGATCTGGTTGGTTATCATGCGCATGTGAAGCTGCGCATGTGTGAAATGTATGGTTTTGTTATTGATAAAAAACGGCCCTTCGGCTGTGATGATACCTTGCAAACCATGCATTGCCTTGAGGTGGTTTTAACCGGATCTATTGATGTTTGGTATGGCGGCCACGTACAGCATTTAAAGGCCGGTGATATTCAGTTCAGGAGGCGGGGTAATTACCAGATATTCCCGTCGGATGATTATACCAGCATGCTCATTTTTATGGAAAATGAGTTTGTTGATTATTTTCTGGACAGCCACGTGCCCGAGTTCAGGCAGGAAAAATCTAGCGATGATGTGCTGCCCTTTATCTTTAAAACATCCGAGTTTATAACGGCCAACATTGCGCAGGCTATTCATCATATTTTGCATCCGCAGGAATATTCGCGCTGTATCGTGAAATTTATCACCCACCAGGTATTGCTTCAAATTTTATCGAACGACAGTTCCAAAACCTTTGTTTCGTTTTTAAAACATATGGTGAGCGAAAATAAGATCGATCTGGCTTATTTTATGGAACAAAACTTTAACCGGCAGCTCTCCCTGCAGGATATGGCTAAACTAACCGGCCGGAGTGTAAGCGCCTTTAAAAAGGAATTTACCGAACGTTTTAATACTACACCCGTAAAATGGCAGATCAACCGCCGGCTGGAATATGCGGCTTATCAGCTCAAAAACTCCAGCCATCCGGTATCGGCAATAGCTTATAGCAGCGGGTTCGAGAATATTTCGCATTTTTCAAAAGTGTATAAGCAAAAGTTTGGCGCTCCGCCCAGTTGCGCACGTAACCATCAGGTATTATCATAACAAACAAATAAAGCCTCACAGCAAAAAACGGGTGCCGCCAAAGCTGCAATTTTGAGGTATGAAAACATTAACAAATACCAACCCGGCGCTGATACTGATTGATATACAGCAGGGTTTTGATAATATTCCTTACTGGGGCGGCGAACGCAATAACCCCGGCGCCGAGGCAAACGTCCGTAAATTGCTTAATCATTGGCGCACAAACAACTTGCCCATTTTTCACATTCAGCATTGCTCAACCAACCCTAATTCCCCGCTGGCCGAAGGTAACCCGGGCAACGCACACAAAGAAATTGTAAAGCCACTGCCAGGCGAACCGGTGATCAAAAAATCGGTGAATAGCTCTTTCATCGGTACCGATTTGCAGCAGCAACTGGACGCCGCTGGTATTGATACCCTGGTTATTGTGGGCCTTACCACCGAACATTGCGTATCCACCACCACCCGGATGGCCGGTAATTTAGGCTACAACACCTTTGTAGTAGCCGATGCCACAGCCGCCTTTGCCAAAACAGGCATCAACGGTGAACATTACGATGCGGAAACCATCCATTTAACCGCCCTGGCACAAATAAACGAAGAATTTGCCACCGTATTGAATACCAATGAGGTGATCAACGCTTTAAAAAAAAGCGACGACTTTCTTTAGCAAGTTCATCCGTAAACTTTTAACACCCTATCTGCCGGTTGTGCAGGTGCTTTCGGTAATGAAGTGAGTTGGAAGGAGAAGTCAAAATTCAAAATTTAAAAGTCAAAAAAATCTGTCATTTCGAACGAACAAGTTTGGGTGGTGAGATGGCGTGAGGAGAAATTTTTTACACCTTGCAATGTTCGTCTGGTTAATCGTATAAGATTTCTCCTCGTACCTCGTTCGAAATGACAGCTTTTATTTAGTTTACAGTAGGTGTTTCAGCCGATGGTCGGTGTTATCACCGCGTCATACTTATCTGGAATTCACCAGCGGAATTACTTTTTTACCGATCAGCTCAATAGAGCTCATGAGCTGGGCATGTGTTAAACCTGCATTATCCATCTGGAAGGTAAAACGATCCACACCACCCAGGGCTTCGCTGTGGCGCAATAGTTTTTCGGCAACCTGTTCGGGGCCGCCTACTACTAATACGCCTTTGGGTGCTATCAGGGTGTCAAACTGCGCTTTGGTTACCGGTGGCCAGCCACGCTCGCGGCCCAACCGGGTCCACAGTTCGGCGTAGCCGGGGTAATAATCTGCAACGGCCTGTTCATTGGTCGCGGCCACATAACCCGGCGAATGCAGGCCGACGGTTAACTGATCGGGGGTAAAACCCGCTCTTTTGCCTGCCTCGCGATACAGGTCGATCAATGGCCTGAACCGGTGTGTTTCGCCGCCAATCACGGCTACCATCAGTGGCAATCCCAGGGTTCCGGCACGGGCGAATGACTCCGGCGTGCCGCCAACACCCAGCCAAATGGGTAGTTTTTCCTGCAATGTTCTTGGATACACGGGGCGGTTGTTTATAGGCGCGCGGAATTTGCCAGACCAGGTTACGAATTCGTTATCACGTACCTTTAATAATAGGTCCAGTTTTTCCCTAAACAGTGCGTCATAGTCGTCAAGATTAAAGCCAAACAAGGGGTAGGCTTCTACCGACGATCCCCGGCCGACAACCATTTCGGCCCGGCCTTTGGATATCAGGTCAAGCGTGGCAAAACTCTGGTATACCCGTACCGGATCGGCGGCGCTCAGTACCGTTACCGCGCTGGTGAGTTTAATATTTTTAGTCCGTGCCGCAGCCGCGGCCAGAATCACCGCTGTTGCCGAATCCAGGAACTCCTTTTTATGGTGTTCGCCGATACCGAAAACATCCAGACCAACCTCATCGGCAAAAGCGATGCGGTCAAGCAATTGTTCCATGGCATCCACACTGCTCAATTCCTTACTGCCGTACATCGCCGAAGCGAAGCTGTCAACTCCTATTTCCATTTGATTATTTTAAATAAATGTTTAAACATCTAATTCAAAGATCGGACCAAATCTTCTTCAAACCAAATATACATCGTTATAGGAATGTCATTTAGTAGAGGAGGAAGAAGATACAAGAAACAAGAGTCAAGAGGGAGGAATTGAATGTGATATTGTTTTGTTTTTTAAAAACAGGGGAATGTGCGATTCCTTCCCTGGGGAAGGGGAGGAAGGGGTTTCTGCAATATCTTTTAACCCCGCCAGCTGATTTTTACCGCTGATATTTTATTGGATTCTATTCGCTGATCTTCATGTACGGCAAAGCCATTCTTGATATAAAACATCAACGGTGATGCGTATGGCTTTCCATCGGCCTTTAACTCTCCTTCTTTATCTATCACCCAGCCGGCTAAATAATTTTCGTGTTTTTTTATTTCATTCAATATACTGGTTCCGTATTTTTTTCCTTGAACGTTGCTGTTCAAAATGATTGCGAACCACCGCTCATCTTCGCGCAAAAAAGTTGCCGACCAGCCCATCAGAATCCCGTCTTCATTAATTAACAGGAAGTATGTTTTATGCGCCAGATTGTCCAGGTAATTGCTGAAATCAGCTATATGATGGTGTTGTAATTTTCCTGGGTATTCGTCATTCCATAATTGATAAGCCGCGTGGAGCTGTGTATCGGTAAGGAAATTTTGTACGGATATTTCCATAGTTGGTTTTGAGGTTGCAATTAGCCTTTAGCTGATGTCGCACAGCACTATGCAGTAAACAAATATACATGGCGGCTCAATGATAACAACAATCCGTGGCTAAAACTGTGACAAATGTCAACGCCAAATTGTGTCATATAGCTTCGTTTTGGGTAGCGTTTGGTACCCACTTTTGTTCCGCACCTGATCAATAAAAATGCCCGGGTGCTGAACATAAAAAGAAAGTATATGAAAACCCAAAACAGTAAAATAGATCCTGTTTACTACCAGGAGGCCGGTACACTGGCCCAAATGATCCGCGATAAAGAAATAACTTCGGTTGAAGTTGTACAGGCCCATCTTGATCGCGTAGCCGAAATAAATCCCCGCATTAATGGCGTGGTTACCCTCATGGGCGAAGAGGCATTGCGATCTGCCGCCATTGCCGACAAGGCAGTAAGCAACGGCGATAAATTAGGCCCGCTGCATGGTGTACCTTTTTCTATTAAGGATGCCATAGATACAGCAGGTGTACCATCACAACGTGGCTCCAAAATATTCGCCGGGTTTATTCCCGATAGGGATGCAACCGTGGTTAGCCGTATGAAAAACGCGGGTGCTATCCCCTTAATGAAAACCAATATACCCGAGTTTTCTGCGCATTGGGAATCCGATAATCTGCTTACCGGCCGCTCCCTGAATCCCTGGAGTCCCGAGCGTACCCCCGGCGGATCAAGCGGTGGTGAATCGGCAGTGATCGCCGCCGGCCTTTCGCCTATTGGTTTGGGCAGCGATGTAGCCATATCTGTTCGTGGCCCTGCGGCATTCACGGGTATCGCCGCGTTAAAAGCAACACATGGCAGGGTGCCTTATACGGGGCATTTCCCGGCGGCCCTGAGCAGGTTTTGGCATATAGGCGCCATGGCCCGTACGGTTAAAGATGTGGCTCTGGGGTACTCTATTATTAATGGTGCTGATGGAATTGATGGCTACAGCATTTTCGCCAATGATGCCAAACCTGCCAGTTTCAGGATCCCCGGGCAAAAGATCCGCGTAGGGTGGGTATCGGATACCGCTTTTGGCCCGGTTGATCCGGAGATAACAGCCGCTATTAAAGCTACCGCCCTGTTGCTGAAAGAGGCCGGTTGTGAGGTAGAAGAAGTGCGTTTGCCTTTTATGGAAAACACCGATTGGCTCACCCCTTATTTCGGTTTGCTGTATGGCGAACTGGTGCCTTATATAGAGCAGTTTACCAAAGGCCGCGAATCGGAACTGCATTTTATTGGTAAAGCTACTATGGATGCTCCGCTGCTTAACGTTACCGACTATGTAAAAGCCGAAGCCGGCATAGAACAACTGAAAAGCCATTTTGCCAATTACTTTGTACAATATGATGTGTTGTTGCTGCCCGTAAACCCGATGACGGCTACCGGCCATGGTTTGCAGGAGTATGTGGTAGATGGTAAAACCGTATCTGCTTATCATGTAATGGCTGCCACCGCGCCTTTTAACGCTACGGGCTTACCCGCGCTTTCGGTACCGGTAACTTTAAGTTCCGAAAATTTGCCTGTCAACGTTCAGCTGGTTTCCCGGTGGTTTGATGAAGCCACGATCCTTCAATTGGGTGAACTGATCCAGATAGGCAGCGATGCTTACGGTAAACACCCGATAGCCTGATCAAAGCAATTGATATAATAAGAAAGCTCCCGGAATAGTCCGGGAGCTTTCTTATTTGCGCTTAGTAAAATCTTTCCGAATGCGGCTGAGTGTTTCGCGCGATATGCCGAGGTAGGAGGCTACCATGTGCAACGGGACTTTATTAAATACGCTGGGATAGGTTTTTTGAAATTCCAGGTATTTTTCTTCTGCCGAACTGCTGATCAAAGAGAATATCCGCTGCTGGCTTGTTTCGAATGCACGGGCCAGCAAGCGCTCGTTAAATAGCTTCACCGCGGGGATGGTATTCCTCAATTCCTCCCATGATTCCTTTGTCCATATAATAACCTTACTTGCAGCTAATGCTTCTATGTTGTAATCAGAAGGTGTTTCGTGATTATAGCTTTCCTGGTCGCTTATCCACCAGTTTTCAACACCAAATCGCGCGGTATGGTCTGTTCCGTCTTTTCCAAACCGGTAAAGCCTGAAACATCCGCTGGTGATAAAACAAGCGATGCGCCATACTTCGCCATCATGCAGTATCGACTGCCATTTTCGTATCGACCTTTCAGTGCTTGCTAAACGGATGCGTTCCATCTCTTCGTCAGTGATTTCAACCCAGCCGCGTAAATATTTTTCGAATACCTCAAACATGGTTAAGCAAATCTAATCAAATGAGGTGATTAAAGCAGGGCTGCATCATGAATGTTCGGAAGACTTTTAAAAGCAGAGAATGTGCGATTCCCCTCTTGAGAGGGGGGAGGGGTGTGTTCTTCAGCTTTACTAACACACCCCTGCTGTCACACAATCCCGCACGCCCCCTCTCAAGAGGGGATTTAAGCTCACCGCCACCGCAAGCGTCCCGCTTGTGGTATTTAGCAAGGTAATATTATCATCATGATGACCACAAGCGGGACGCTTGCGGTAGCGTACGTGAGCGACTCATCTAACGGCTTACTTTATCACATGATGTAAAGTTAATTTTTGCCGTTCTTTAAGCTGGGGCTGTTTAAAGTATTCCGTAAGTTCCAGGGAGTAGATAACACTGGTGATCTTCCATTTTCCATCTTTTTTCACCAGCCCCAGGTATTTGCCGCCCCAATTGGTCATTTTATTATTCGCCCAAAAACTGTAATCCATAGTTACCGACGCCACGTTTCCATCCTCCGTAATTTGGATGTTATCAAACTTATCTTCGGATGATTTAAGGCGGAACAAGCTTCTTAAAAAGTCTTTATAACTACCCGAAAAATAATTGCTCCCGGCCGCTTTCACGCCCCTTTTTTCTATTTCTTTGGCTTGAGATTTGCCCTTAATGGCACCGCACCAGGTAACCGGCCCATCATTAAACAAACTATAAAAAGTAACGGAATCCCTGGCAATTACGCTTTGGGTGTATTTATTAATGATGTCGGTTATTTCCTTTTTATTATCTGACGGTTGCTGGGCGTAGGCCTGCCCAATACTTATCAGAAGTGCAATGAATAGTAATTTTATAGCTTTCATTTTGTTAAGATTTTATGGATGTTGGAAAACAGAAACTTATATGCTATTAAGCGATAGGCTCCGGCAAAATAGCTTGCTTTTGTTGATTGGTAACCAGCTTATATTCTATGGTTAACCCCTCATAGCCATAAGCATCTGCTTTCATTTCCTGTATAGCAGTATAGCTTACCGGGTGGATATCTCCTAAAATACGGGCTAACGAGCTGTGTACAGCGTTAATATAATTAGCCTTATCGGTTTTAAGGTTGGTAGAGTCTGAAATTTTAATGTCGAGATGAAAGCTCCTTGTATTTAATTCGGCCAGCGATACAGCATTAACAAACCAAAGATGATCTGGTACAAAGGATATGACTACTACCGTAACTTCGGGCTTTTTGTTGAGGATCTCCTTGGTGAGACGACCGATCTCGTTTACAAGTTCTTGTGCCAAAATGCGGTCTTCCGGGCCGCTTACTTTTAAATTGATGATGGGCATACTTCAATATTTAGTGAATTACTGAAGTAAAGCTCCGGGTAAAAAAGCGCTTATTTATTGATGTATGTTAAGAGTTTGATGCGGCTCAGCGATTCGGGTTTTACACCCAGATAAGAGGCTATATGGTATTGCGAAACCCGCTGCTCTATCCCGGGATAAAGGGACGATAAAGCCTCGAGCCGTTCCGCTGCCGAATGTTTTAAGAAAGATGTTTCCCGCCTGCATTTCCTGATAAAGTAAGTATCGGAAACATATTTGCCCAGTTCCAGAAAGGCATTGTCCTGCCCGATGAGTTTATTTAGTTTATCGTAACTGATATAATGGATGGTGCTGTCGGTTAAGGCCTCTATATTGCAATTGGTTGGCGCCTGGGTTAAAAAACTGGTATAGGCGCTTACAAAATCATGCTCGAAATAAAAATCATTATTAAACTCCTCGTCATTATTCCGGATATAGGACCTAAACATCCCGGATGATACAAATCCAATAAAATTGCAAACCGAGCCTTCACGAATGAGGTGTTCCTTTTTCTTTAGGTTTTTTACTTTCAACTCCGCAGCAAACGCCTGGAAATGATCCATGTTTAGCCCCAAGTTTTTGGTAAATAAGGAGATTAATGCTTCCATTTGTTTGGGCTGATTGATGGCCTGGATCAAAGATAAATGTTTTCGGCCCGGTTCGGGCAGAAGGCTTGCGATTAGAGTTCTTCTGCCAAACCAATCAGCAATCCTTCGGCTCCGCGAACGTAGCAAAGTTTATAGGAATTCTCGTACTTAACCACTTCGCCAACAAGCTGGGCGCCATGCTTGATGAGCCTGGGTACCAGCTCGTCGATATCTTCAACAGTGAACATAGCGCGTAAATAACCGAGCGCGTTCACTGGGGCAGTCCGGTGATCTGCAATAGTAGGCGGGGTTATAAATTTCGAAATTTCGAGCCGACTATGGCCATCGGGAGTAACCATCATAGCAATCTCTACACGTTGATCGCCCAGTCCGGTAACGCGACCGGCCCATTCACCTTCAACGGTGGCCCGTCCTTCGAGCTTTAAGCCCACTTCCGTGAAAAAAGCGATAGCGTCATCGAGAGATTCCACAACAATGCCGATGTTGTCCATCCTCAGTAATTTACTTTTTGCCATAGTTTTAATTATGAGATATAGTATTGATAAAGCGTTACTTTGATAACAACAACCACAGGCTAAATGTTTCTTTATGGGAATGTCTGAGCAGATGTAAACAAACTTTTTCGTCTCCTCAGGGCTCTCGCAGAGGACCCCAGAGTCTTCTGAACGAACAAAAAATATGATATTACATCGTATCCAATAGTTTTTCCTGCCCCCACACGGCCATATCAGATAATATTGGCTTAAGGCTCTGGCCCAGCTCCGTTAGCGAATATTCTACACGGGGTGGAATTTCTTTGTATTGCTTCCGGTTAATTAATCCGTCACTTTCCAGTTCTTTCAGCTGTTCGGTTAATACTTTTCTCGAAATAGAAGGCATTCGCGCTGCTATTTCACCAAAGCGCCTGGTATGATCCAGCAATAAATAGATGATGATTGTTTTCCATCTCCCCCCAATTAAAGCGATGGTTGCCGTAAACGGGCAGGGGTTAATTTCTGCTTTATTATCCATTAGTCACGTAAAGGTTACCACTATTTTCATAGTTACCAAAAGGTAACAAGTTACTTTTTGAAATCATTATTAGTTACTTTGTGTAACAAACAAAAATAAGTATTAATTCTAAGTATACAAATGATGATTTTAGTAACAGGTGCAACAGGACATTTAGGAAACGCGACAATCGAATCGCTTTTAAATAAAGGTATTCCGGCTCATGAAATTGCCGCTTTGGTAAGGGATGAAAACAAGGCAGCACATTTAAAAGATAAAGGCGTTCAGATAAAAATCGGTCAGTATAATGATTACGATTCGCTTAAAAATGCCCTTCGGGGTGTCGACAAGCTATTGCTTATTTCTTCCAACGAAATGGTGGATAGGCTTGTTCAGCATAAAAACGTTATCAATGCGGCTAAAGAAAATGGCGTTAAACATATCGTTTATACGGGTATAGATATTAAAAGCTTTGATGAAACTGCTATTCCCTACGTTAGCCATATTCATCGCGATACGGCCAACTACCTTCAGGAAGTGGGTATTCCTTATACGCTGTTAAACGATACACTTTATGCCGATGTGATTCCTTTGTTTTTAGGCGATAAGGTTTTGGAAAATGGCATTTTCTTCCCCGCCGGGGACGGTAAAACACCTTTTGTTGCCCGGACAGAGATGGCCGAAGCAGCAGCGGTTGTGTTGACAACCCCGGGACACGAAAATAAAGCATATGCCATGGCTGCCGATACAACCTATTCATTTGAAGATATCGCGCAAATGATCTCCGAGATTACGGGCAAAAACATCCAATATCATAAACCTGATGCAGAAACTTATGTAGATGAATTGGTAAAGGCTGGCGTTCCCCGGGAAAACGCTTCATTTTTGGCAGGGTTCGGAACGGCAATAGCCAAAGGAGAGTTTGATACCCGCCGAAGCGATCTGGAAAAACTGCTTGGAAGGAAAACATTAGGGCTAAAAGAGTTCCTGACGAGCACTTATGGAGTTTAAGTTGTTCTGATTATTGGCCTGGTGGTGCGGTGATATCACTGCACCATCAGGTTAAATAGATATATCCCTCCATTGCTGTTCCCCGAACATTTAAATGAACCAGCCCGGCTTTTTATCCCGTTTGAAAAACAGAATTACCCTTTTCAAAAAAAGCAACAAAAACCGACCATTTGGTATATCGCTATTTAAATGTCAGTTATTTAATACTTTTTAAAATTTTAAAAACCATCAAAAATTTGTTAAAAGCGTTAAAGTTGATGCTTTTAATCAAATTTTAAATCGTTTTTGATCGGTTTTTCATTCGTTTTTGAGTAAAAAAATGTTAAAATCGATGGTTTAAAAAGTTCTTACGATTTGAATTTTACAGGTTTCATTTTCAGGTGAAGAAAGTAAACTAACCATTCCGTCACCCAAACCTCGCAACCCGTAACCCGAACCCCACGCCGTCCAAAACCTTTCGCCTTTTACCTTTCAGCTTTCAGCCTTTTTTCCTACTTTTGCGCATCCTTTCAAATAAAACAATAGTACATTGGAGCACCAGGAATTAACCACCGTTGAAACCGCCAAAGATTTAGGCTTATTACCCGAAGAATTTGAACGTATAAAAGAAATATTGGGCCGCGTACCCAACTTTACCGAGCTTTCTATATTCTCGGTAATGTGGAGCGAGCACTGTTCCTATAAAAACTCTATCACCTGGCTAAAAACACTGCCTAAGGATAGTCCGCGGATGCTGGCTAAGGCTGGTGAAGAAAATGCCGGCCTGGTTGACCTTGGCGATGGCATCGGCTGCGCCTTCAAGATCGAATCGCATAACCACCCATCAGCATTGGAGCCTTACCAGGGCGCTGCTACCGGCGTGGGCGGTATCAACCGGGATATATTCACCATGGGCGCACGCCCTATAGCGCAGTTGAATTCCCTGCGTTTTGGCGATCTGAGCCTGGATAAAACCAAATGGCTGGTAAAAGGCGTGGTAAAAGGTATCAGTCATTACGGTAACGCTTTCGGTATCCCAACCGTAGGCGGCGAGCTGTTTTTTGACGATTGTTATAATGTAAATCCGCTGGTTAACGCCATGTCGGCAGGTATTGTAAAAGCGGGCGAAACCGTTTCGGCAACCTCCTACGGTGTAGGCAATCCAGTTTATATAGTAGGTTCTGCAACCGGTAAAGATGGTATCCATGGCGCGGCTTTCGCATCTAAAGATATCACTGCCGATTCTGTAAATGATCTTCCTGCCGTACAGGTAGGCGACCCTTTCCAGGAAAAACTGTTGCTGGAAGCTACCTTAGAAGTAATTAAAACCGGTGCCGTAGTAGGTATGCAGGATATGGGCGCTGCCGGTATCATCTGCTCCAACTCCGAAATGAGCGCCAAAGGCGAGCATGGCATGCGTATCCACCTGGATAAAGTACCAACCCGCCAGGATCATATGAAGCCTTACGAAATTTTGCTGTCCGAATCACAGGAGCGTATGCTGATTGTGGTTCATAAAGGTCGCGAAAAGGATGTAGAGGCTGTTTTTGACAAATGGGATCTGAATTGCGCCGTAATAGGCGAGGTAACCGATACCAAACGCCTGGAATATTTTGTGAACGGCGAACTGGTTGCCGACGTACCTGCCGACGACCTTGTTTTAGGTGGCGGTGCACCGGTTTATCAGCGCGAATACCGTGAGCCTGCTTACTTTGCCGAGAACCAAAAATTCAACATCGATGATGTTAAGGAGCCTGAAAACCTGATTGAAGTGGCCGAGCACCTGGCTGCACATCCTAACCTGGCTTCAAAACGTTGGGTAACCGATCAGTACGATAGCATGGTAGGTGTACAAACCATGACCGCCAACCTGGCCTGCGATGCAGCCGTTGTGGCGGTTAAGGATACTGATAAAGCCATTGTGTTAACCACAGATTGCAACTCGCGCTACGTATATGCCGATCCTTATAAAGGTACCTCCATTGCCGTTGCCGAGGCTGCACGTAATATTGTCTGTGCCGGTGGCGAGCCTGTGGCTATTACCAACTGCTTAAACTTTGGTAACCCTTATAACCCAGAGGTTTACTGGCAGTTTGTAAGCGCCATAAAAGGTATGGGCGATGCCTGTCGTAAGTTCGAAACCCCGGTAACTGGTGGTAACGTAAGCTTTTACAACCAGTCGGCAGATGGTGGTTCGGTATTCCCGACACCAACCATTGGTATGCTGGGCGTAATGGACGATGTAGAGAACATCATGACCGCCGACTTTAAACAGCCCGGCGACCTGATTTACCTAATCGGCGAATCGGTTAATGATATCGCTTCATCACAGTACCTGGCTTCATGGCACAAAATACTAAAAGCACCTGCACCGCATTTTGATATCGACCAGGAATACGAGGTACAGCAGGCTGTTAAAGGGCTCATCCAACACCGTGTGATCGAATCGGCACATGATGTTGCCGATGGTGGCCTATACATCGCCCTGTTAGAGTCATCTATGCCAAACGGCTTAGGTTTTGATATCGAAACTGATGATGAGATCCGTAAAGATGCCTTCCTGTTTGGCGAAGCACAAGGCAGGGTAGTGGTAACCGTAGCTCCCGAAGAGCAAGAGCGCTTTATTGAATTTATGGCTACCAGCGATGTAGAATTCAGCTTGCTGGGTACCGTGAACAATGGCTCGCTTACTGTTGACGAAGTTCCGTTTGGTCATGTTACCGACCTGAAAATGGTTCACAGCAACGTGCTACACTCCATATTAGGCGAATAATGCTGAAACTGAACCGGGTACATCATATCGCTATTATTTGTTCCGACTATCAAAAGTCGAAGCATTTTTATAGCGAGATACTGGGTTTCAAGATATTATTAGAAGTATACCGCGAAGAGCGGCAATCCTATAAACTCGATCTGGAAGTGGGCGACCAATACCAGATCGAGCTTTTCTCCTTCCCCGAGCCACCTGCCCGGCCATCACGCCCCGAAGCCGCTGGGTTGCGTCACCTGGCTTTTGAGGTTGATGATATTGATGAAGCGATTGATAGTTTACAAGCTAATGGCATTACTACAGAGCCTATTCGCATAGACGAATTTACCGGTAAACGTTTCACCTTTTTTGCCGATCCGGATGGTTTACCGTTGGAGCTTTATGAAAAATAATTATGCTTGTTGGTGACAACACCAGCAACGGGCGGTAAGAAGATTTTTATTTAAAATAATCTTCGAAGTAAAAATTTAATGCTCACGCCCCGCACTTTGTTGGTGTTGTCACCAACAAACATCAGTTATCACCAACAAATACCATTATGCTTTTATTCATTATGATGTTTCAGAAAGCCGAAATTATCCTCATTTGTCAAATAAAACCTTGCTGATGAATATTTATAGTCTTCCGGTAAAGTAGCTAATTGCCATTTTTTTTGGAGCGGGTTATTATGTATATAATCCAACTTTTGCATAAACACTCTCGGACCCCATAAATCAGTGCTCAATGAATTTCTTTCCCAAAATTGATATTTTCTATCTTTAGCGTTTACTAAAAATAGGGGTAGCCTATCATCGTCAGTATCCAATAATTTAAATTTGAATTGTTGTGCGGTGAATTTTAAAAAACGTAATTGAATAACATCCTGTTTATAACCATCCTGAATCTGCCATATTAAATGAATATGATTCGGCATGATCACAAAACCATAAACAACAATGCTTTTTTCATTGGTTAAAAATAAAAGACTTTTGATGATGATATCTTTAAAAGCGTTGTCCTGTAATAAGGGTTTCCATTCCAGTATAGTTGCGGTGAAAAATTGAGGGTGATAGTCAAAATTGATTTCGGCCATTTAAATCGGTTATAACTTTCAAGATAAGAGTTGTTGGTGACAACACCAACAACGGGCGGCAAAAACAACGGCAGCGAGGACAACTTCGCACTTTGTTGGTGTTGTCACCAACAAATATAAACCCGCTAAATGTCAACGTTGATACGCATCTTAACATTTAGTAATAAATTCGCATCAATGTTTCGCTTTAAACAATTCAGTGTCGACCAAACCGGTTGCGCTATGAAGATCAATACCGATGGTGTTTTACTGGGTGCATTGGCTGATGCAGATAAACCTCTATCCATATTAGATATAGGCACAGGCACCGGCGTAATTGCCCTGATGCTGGCCCAGCGTTATACCGATGCCCAAATTGACGCAGTTGAGATTGATGAAAGTGCGGCTAGAACCGCCGAAAGCAATTTTAGAAGCTCACCTTTTGCTGACAGGCTGGCTTTATTTCCAGTAAGCTTTGCCGATTTTTTTTCCGATCATCCCAGTAAAAAATATGACCTGATTGTATCCAATCCGCCTTTCTATATCAACTCCCTTCAATCGCCGGGGGTAAAGAAGAATTTGGCCAAACATGCAGGTGATGGTTTTTTTGAAGGCTTGATATCTGGTGTGGCTGAACATTTAACAGAAAATGGGACTTGTTGGTTGGTATTACCAATTGATACCGCGGCGTTGGTTAAAGCTTTGGCCACGCAACATCAGCTTCATTTACAAAAAGTAATCAGTATACATTCGTTTAAAAGTGATGAACTTCATCGGGAAATATTGGCTTTTGGTTTTGGTAAGGGAGAATCAAAAGCGGAGAAATTAGTGATTTACGATTCGCCTAAAGTTTACAGCAGGCAATACCAAAAAGTATTGGAGAACTTTTTGACGATATTTTAATCACCATTTTAGCTCTTATTTGTCATCCTGAGGGACGAAGGATCTATTCGTGAGCTTTGCCTGTCGACTAATAGATGCTTCACTACGTTCAGCATGACAAATTTTATCCTGGTATATTTTCGTGCACCTTGTGCTGCTGATGTTGGAAATGATTGACTTATGATATTCGACCAAAAACAGACCCAAAAGTGGGTTAACACAAAATAGACCTTTATTGTAGTTAATTATTTGATTATCAATAAATTAAATCAATTTAAACCCTAAAAAGTGTAAGCCATGTAAACCCACTTTTTAGCCTTTATCCAGTTTTTTTGCGCACAACGACAGATTTATGAACTCTTGATTCTTGACTCTTACCGCTTGTATCTATATTTGCTCCCATGACCCGCATAGGCCTGATATCCGATACCCACAGTTACCTCGACGAGGCCGTTTTTAAGCATTTTGAAAATTGCGATGAAATATGGCATGCCGGCGATTTCGGCACCCTGGAGCTGGCCGATAAACTGGCCGCTTTTAAACCGCTAAAAGGGGTATATGGCAATATCGACCAAAAGGATGTAAGATTGATATACCCGGAAAATCTGCGTTTTAATTGTGAGGGTGTTGATGTATGGATGACCCACATTGGCGGTTATCCGGGTAAATATAGTCCGGCGGTGAAAAAGGAGATCTACTTAAACCCGCCTAAGTTGTTTATCTCAGGCCATTCGCATATATTGAAAGTGATGCCCGATAAAACTATTGGCTGCCTGCATCTTAACCCAGGCGCGGCCGGGCAGCAAGGCTGGCATAAAGTACGTACGCTGATGCGTTTTAATATCGATGGCGATAAAATTCAGGATTTACAGGTAATAGAGCTGGCGGGAAGGTGGTAGGTAGGTAGGTAGGTAGGTAGGGTATCAAGTAGCTAGTATCAAGTATCAAGATGCTATGCCTCTTCAATATAAAAAGAAAAAAGTCGTGATACTTGATACTAGCTACTTGATACTAATTATTTCCCATTCTCCACTTCAAAAACCGAATCTATAAGCAGTGGTTTCTGTTTCCCGGCGGCTACAGCCAGTTCATCACAGCGTTCGTTTTCGGGGTGACCGTTATGACCGCGTACCCAGGTAAATTTGATCTGGTGGTGCTTGCTGATATCGAGATAACGGAGCCAGAGGTCTTTATTTTTTTTGCCCGCGAAACCTTTTTGCACCCAGCCATTTACCCAGCGTTTTTCAATGGAATCGATCACATATTTGGAGTCGGAGAAGATCATCACCTGCTGATTAGGGGTTTTCAGCGCTTCCAGTCCCTTGATTACAGCCAGTAGTTCCATACGGTTGTTGGTGGTTTTGCGAAAGCCTTCAGAAAGCTCTTTATAATGCTTCCCCGAACGCAAAATTACCCCATAACCACCCGGACCCGGATTCCCGCTTGATGCACCGTCTGTAAATATTTCTATCATAATTGTTAGTCCATGGACGATAGACCATAGTCCACAGCTGCAAAAGTAAGAAACTTTGACTTATGCGTAAATAAAACAGAAAATGAAAGGGCCATGGACTATGGTCTATCGACCATCGACCTTTTTAATTTTCAACCTCAGCGAATTACCAATCACCACCACATCTGAAAAAGCCATGGTAAATGCGCCTACCATCGGGTTTAAAAAGCCCAGGGCTGCCAGAGGAATGGCTACAATGTTATATGCAAATGCCCAAAACAGATTTTGTTTAATGGTGAGCAGGGTATGCTTGCTGATCTGTAAAAATTTAATCACCGAATTCAGATCGGTATTAAGCAGCACAACACTGGCTGATTGTATAGCCACCTGGCTGGCATCGTTCATGGATACGCCCACATCGGCTTTGGTTAATGCAGGGGCATCATTTATTCCATCGCCTATCATGATGGTTTTACCTTTTTGCTTATACATCTCGATCACTTTCAACTTTTCGTCGGGCAGTTTTTCGGCATGCACCTCCTTAATGCCTATAGCAGAGGCCACTTTGAGGCAACGGTCTTTTTTGTCGCCGCTCAATAGTATGGGTTTGATGCCCATTTTTTTGAGTTGGGCTATAAGGGAGGCCGTTTCGGGTTTTATTTCATCATCAAGCGCTATCTGGGCCAGTAACTGCTGGTTTTTATAAAGGGAGAGATTAAAATGATCGTCCTTATTCAGTTTGGCAGTACCGAGGAAGTAATTGCTGCCTTGTACGTCTTCGGCACGCATACCGAGGCCTTTTTCCTCTTTGGCTACTTTGAGGATTACTTTTTGCCGGGGGAGATTTTTTAATCCGCTCACCAGTGATTTGGCTATTGGATGGTTTGATCGCTCTTCAATGGCGATAATGATGCCTCGGATCAATTCGATATCGACGCCAGCTTCGGCTTTGATCTCATTGATGCTGAACTTGCCGGTGGTTAAGGTGCCTGTTTTATCAAATACCACATATTTGGTATGGGCTACGGCTTCAATCGTGTCACCACCCTTGATGAGGATGCCACTCTTAGCCGCACGACCAAGACCTACCATTACCGCAGTAGGGGTAGCCAGTCCCATAGCGCAAGGGCATGATATCACCAATACGGCTATCGCGTTCAGCAACGAATGCTGCAGACCGGCATGAACGATGTAAAAAGTAAGTACAAAGGTAAGCAGGGAGATACCCAGCACTGCTGGTACAAATATAGAAGCAACCTTATCACCCAGTTTTTGAATAGGCGGCTTGGCTGCCTGGGCTTTTTTCATCAGCTCGATGATCTGCGACAGGATAGTATTGGAGCCAACTTTGGTGGCCAGCATATGTATATTGCCGTTAACTAGTATAGTACCGCCTATTACCCTGTCATATTTTTTCTTTTCAACGGGTAAACTTTCGCCGGTAAGCATGGCCTCATCTACAGACGCGCTGCCAGACAGAATTTCGCCGTCAACAGGTATTTTATCTCCCTGATTTACTAATAAGGTATCACCTGGGCGTACTTCTTTGGCGCTGATCACTTCCACACCGCCGTTAACAACACGGTTAGCATTTACCTGCTGAAATTTGATCAGATCTTTTACTGCCGACGTGGTTTGGGTCACGGATCGTTTTTCAAACACATTGCCTAATAGTACCAGGGTAATAATAGTAGCACACGTTTCGTAAAACTGATACTGCGGACCTAAATGCTGCAGTGTACCCGTAAGGCTATATACAAATGCCGATGTTGAACCGATAAATATGAGCACATCCATATTGGGTACGCCACCTTTTACAGAACTCCATGCACTTTTACCAAAATGCAGGCAGCCTACTATAAATACCGGCAGGCATAATAATAGTTGTACAATAGGTTGATGTAATACATGCCAGGGCAACCACATGCCGAGTAAAAGAGGTACGGTAAACAGGGCGCAGAAGACAAATTTATTCTCTACTTTATCGTAAAATGAAGGCTGATGTTGCGAAATATCGTCAATCACTCTAAAACCTAAATTTTCTATTCCCTTTTTTATTTCGGGCAATTTGGAGCTATCGTTGGTTGAAAATTTTACCTCTTCGCTGGCAAAGTCGACCAGTATATTATGTAAGCCCCTTTTTTCAAGTAGTTTATGTACAGATAAGGCACAATTATTACAATGCATCCCTGTCACGTTCAATTCAATTAATTGCTCAGCCATAAATACAAATCTAATAATTAATTAAAATCGTTCTAAATTAAACAGGTAAGCCGAATGTAATTTTAAAAAGAGTTTGCAAATAGCCGTAAGATTTCTATTTTTGCACTCTCCAAACGGTAGATGTAGCTCAGTTGGTTAGAGCATCGGTTTGTGGTACCGAGGGTCGTGGGTTCGAGCCCCATCATTTACCCGAAAGCCTCTCATGAAAATGAGAGGCTTTTTTTGTGCGCAATCATGACCTCGGCCAGCTATAGCCCTAATTCCCTAATTTCTGTAAAAAGAGGTTCAAATCTTCTTCTTTTTCCAATCCTAATTTTTGTTTTATCCGGTAGCGGCTCATTCGTACACTTTTGGCTTCGATATGCATCAGTTGCGAAATTTGCCTGGTATCCATTTTAAGATACAGGTAGGCGCAAAGTTTTAAATCGAGCAGGGTTAGTTTCTTTTTTGCCTTATCATTAAGCAGATTGAAAAATTCTGGATGCACATGTTGTATTTGTAATGTGGCATGTTCAAAGTCGTTATCCAGCAGCATTTCTTCTTTTAGTATCCGCTGCATATTTACAGGGTCACCCTCGGTTAGCTTATCTTTTATATCGTGCAGCATCCGGTTCTTGTGTTCCAGTTGAAGCGTGTTGGCCATCATTTCTAATTTTAGTTGTTGCTGCTGTGTTTCCAGTAATTGCTGCTCGGCTCTGAGCCTGGCCTGTTCTTCTTTTTCCAGTTTTACCTGTAGCTCAGATTCCTGATTTTCCAATTGTAATTGTTTTTCGCGCTGCATAGAATAACGCAACTTGAAGTGATATGACCTAAACATGAATAACAAACCCAAAACAGAAGCGATGGCTATACAGCCGTAAAGGTAATTTTGCAATCTGCGGCTTTTCTCTTTTTCCTTTAAGGCCTGCATTTCACTGTTCTTTTTTTCGGTCTCGTATTGTATTTCCAGTTTTTGAGTATTGAGAGCTTGTTCCTGGTTAAAGTTTTTGATGTTGTACTCCGTTATGTTCTTTTGAAAATCCAGCGCTTTTCCAAGTTCTCCTCTTTTTTCATAAAACTCCGATAAGCCCGTAACCACATTGATCATCGTGTAATAATAAGGTTGCTTATCAGTTTGCATGACACGGTAAGCTTCCAGTAAATATTTTTCCTCCTGAGGGGTATTTCCGTCGCGCCGGGCATATTCGCTTAGTATCCCCAAGCCGCTGGCCATAATTTCCTGACCGTTATTTGAGTTTTTTAATACTGAAAGGGCAATATTAGCATGCTCGATAGCCTGGTTCCGGGCATTTTTATCAGTTTGCGGGAAGTATTTATAGTAAGCGTTGGCGATATTAATGCAAGTAATACCATAGGTATTAGCAGATACCCTTCCTGAATGTTGCCGGTAGAGTATTTCTGACCGATTCAGGTAAAAGAAAAAGCTGTCAAGTTGGGCCTTGTTTTTTGATTTATTGTAATTGTATTCATGAGCTACTGACAGCGCGGTATAAGCATTACTTAATAAGTCATAATTTTTGGCCTGCAAGGCGTTTTCAACGGCTTTTCGGGCATAAAAATTCACTTTAGCTTCATTGTTCCAGTCGGAGTTTACGGCGTAAAGCCGGTAATAAAAACCAGCGGCTAAACCGGGGTCAGCTTTTTTTTCGAGCTCTTTTAATCCCAACTGGCAGTATTTTACTACATTATCCGAATTACCGAGCATTCTATATAACCATACTTTTGCGTAATAGCTATAGGCCATAGCTATGGGGTCATTAGCCTGTTGTGCCATGATTACGGCCGTATCACAGGTTTGTTTTAAAGTGGCCAACTGCTGTGTGTTGGCTTTAATAGTAGCCAATAGAGTATAGCCCTTAGTGGCTACCGTAAAGTTTTTATACTTTAAAGCCAGGACAATGCATTGTTTAGCATTGGATACGGCAATCTCATAATTTTTACTGACCCGGTTTGCCTGGCCCAGTTGGTAAAGTAAAGCAGGTTTTTCTTTTTCATTTAATGCGGGGTTATCAATAACAGAGCGTAAGCTATCTATTATTACATTCTGGGCCCGGGCAACAAATGATAGCATTATCATACAGGCCCCAATAAAGAGCTTATTCCATGGAGATGTCATGAAGCCAAATTACTACAATTAACTGAAAATTAATACGGAAACGCCAGGATTGGTGCTTGGGGTGTATTTGTAATATTCATACAATCAATTATTTATAAAACCTGTAGATATATTGTAGACGCTCTGCTGTAAATGGGTAGACGCTTTGTAGAATGCAAAAATTAGCATTGCATGGTAGTTGTCTGCAATTTTGTTACGGCAATATCGCCAGACGAAAAAACTAAATTATCATGAACAACAAAACATTATCCATCGTATCGTACATAACTCTTATTGGGTGGCTGGTCGCGTATTTTTCGGGAAAAGATAAAGCAGATGCGTTGCTCAAATATCATTTAAGACAATCATTGGGTTTAGCCATTGTGAGCATCATTCTTAATATCGTTTTACGATTTATTGTATCGTTGGTGCCTGCACTGGCCTTTTTGGGATTGATAGGCTTAGTGATCATTGTATTCTGGATATTGGGTATGATCAATGCAGCCAATAACGCCCAAAAGCCCATTCCTGTATTTGGTAAAGCATTTGAAAATAGTTTCCCTTTTATAGGTTGATCATTTTTAAAATATAGCCTTATGCAATCACTTAAATATTTTGAACAGGATGGGAATACCTACCAGGTGAAAATACAAAAGGGTATGTTCTATTTTCTTTCCTTACTCTCATTCGGGGGTATGGTTGCTACTTTGATTTATGGAAACAGCAAAGGTGCCTATTTTTTTGCGGCGTGCCTGGGTATCCTGGGTACGATAGGAATCCTGCGTACCACCGCCAAAATAAGCTTTAACACAGCAGCCAGGAGCATGACCTTTAAAACATTTTTCTTTACTCCTGAAAAGGAATACAGCTTTGATGATTTTGATCATTTCCTGATCTCCAAAATGACCAACATCGGCATCACGCTTAATGTGTCAGCTACCATGATTTTTTATAAGAATGGTAAAGAAAAAAGGATACTGGTGCGGCAAGGCTTTTTTGTTACCAAACCCCTGCAAAACTTTACGGACGAGTTGAGTGATATTATGGGCTTGCCCAAATGAAATTAAGAAGTAACTGGCTTTTAACTAAAACCAATCGACAATGAAACGCGGTGTTGCTATATTCTGGATGCTTTACATGTTGTTTTTCGCTATCCCTTTTCCGATGCTGTTATATTATAACATCAAAAGCGAAAACCCACTTGATATCGAAGGATCGGATCCCTGGCTTTCGTTAGGACTGACGGCTTTGTCAATGGTGCTTTGGATCATCTTGCTGGCAGGGTATTATCGTAAATGGGTTTTGAAGGCGTTTTCGGCCAAACGGAATATGGATCGCCTTAAGAAAAATGGAGTGCGGCGCGAGGCCAAAATACTGGAATCAGTCAACCTAACGAAACCCGACGCAGGGTATAATACCTACGAGCTTAGTCTGAGCTTTAAAAATCTGGCTAATACCGAGATTGTACAAAAGGCTGGCATAAATGATATGAAGCCCTATGAGCGCCGCTTTGAAGTAGGTAAACGGGTTGGTTTGTTAATTGATAAGGAGATGAAACATATCCCGTACTTTATTTTTGAAAATAGCGAAGGCAGTATCCGTAGAGGAATAATAGCGTTGATAAACCTGGGCTGGCTGCTGCTTTTAACGGTAGTGGTTGGATATTACATATACTCCTATCAGTCAGAAAGCGAGGGGATGGGCTGGCGCTTTATGAGCTTTGGACATCCGCTGCTGATTTGCCCGGCGGTACTACTGTTTTATCGTGTACTTCTCGGCTTTATTAGCAGTAAACTAAACAGTGGACTGGATAATGCTCCTTTAATTAAATTTAAGGGGGTCAGAACAACGGCTAAACAAATCGCGGCAAACCTTACCGGTACCTACATTAACGAGCAGCCGATGGTGAACTTCGAACTGGAATTTGTGGATTACCAGAATCATACACATAGGGCCAGCATCAAAAAAATTGTGAGTTTGCTCGATCTGGATAGCACAAAACAGAAAACGGCAGACATCTTTTATCTGCAGGATGACCCACAAAAAATAGCTTTTGCCACCGATTTAGACGAAATAGATTAAACCGATGAAAACGTTAAGCTCCTTTATAATCATTACAGTAGTTTGCAGTTTAACTTCTGTGGGCTGCAAACAGATCACCAGGAGTGTCGAAGAGACTTTTATACCTAAACCAAACCCACAACAGAGGGTAAGTAAACGTGCTTTGGTGCAGCAGGCGATTGACAGTACCACCAGCAGAGCAATAATGCAGATGCAAGATCAGTTAACAACAGCCTTATCAAAGGTTAATGCTACCTCGCATCGTAGTAGGCCTGTAAAGAGTAAGGATTTTTTAACAAACACCACGGCGCTGAAAAAAGCGGAGGCATCTTTAAGAAACCTGCCGCAGTACCGGGGTAAAGAGATCTTTATTTACCGGTCGGTACATTTTTATGATGACGGCAGCATTAGTATAATGCTCCGTCATCCTGAAAATCCGGATGATGTGGATAGTTATGAATACCGGAATGGTGCCTGGTCAAAACCTAAACCAGAACAGGTATCGGTAAATGCTGATATAGACAGCCGGTCGGTTTCCCTGGATGAGGTCGACTTTACTACGATAGCCAACATTACCCGCTTATATAATGAAAAGGCTGCGGAAATTGAAGGTGCCAGGCCAACAACCAGCGCTTATATGGTGGTTTGGGATAAAGTGATGCGCTGGTATCCTGGCACCATCAATGGCAGCCGCCAACGTTACTCCATAGAATTTAACAACGACGGTACACTAAAAAGCTTCAGGCAGGATTGATATCGCCAACTAAAAAATAAAGATGGATCGCTATAATTTGAAAATAATGGGTGGGAAGCTGAGTTTTCAGCCGATGCGCAACTACTGGATCAATATTGTTATTTCGGCCTCGATAGCCGTAGCCGTATTTATCATAGTACCTGTGCTAAACCTTGGGCATGATAGTACCTGGGGATGGCTTACCGTAGGCATGGTGCCAGCACTTTATGCCATTTATGACTTTTTGTTCAGGGTAAATGTTACTTATGAGTTTGATCAGTACGCCCAAACCATTTACCGCAAATTTCCGGGATTATACACCCGTAAATTAATGAATTTTGAAGATGTGCACCTGCTGCCCGTGGAGTTGAATGGTTTGCTGCATTACGCCATTTCGAACAAGAAAAATAAATTCGGCAAAAGCTATCCCATCAGCCATGAGTTTGGCAGCACTAAAAAAGACCTGAAAAGGCAAGAGGAATTTGAAACAGAAGTTTTGGCAGCCATAGAATCCTTTTTACAGGGCAGGGCCTGATAAACCATATGCTCATTAAAGCCTAAAAAGTGGGTTTACATGGTTTACACTTTTTATGGTTTGCATTTATGTATTTAATTAACAATCAGATAGTTAATTTTATTTTTATGCTATTTTATGGGTTTTAGTGTAAACCCACTTTTGGGCTCCTGAGGTTGCTTCTTGCCCCAACTTTATCAATGTGCCCAAAGAATAAATTGTCATAGGTTTAGTTCTGAGGGGCTTTGGGGTTTTCGTTTTTTAATTAAATATCAGATTCCGCATATCTTTTAAAGCCATCTAATACGGCCTGGCAAAAATCTTTTTGCATATCGAGTGGGTGGTTCTTTTCGGGTTCAAAGGCTTCGGTTATTTTCACCATATGGCCTGTTGTAAAAGTTATGGTTGATCTGCGGTCGTCGTCAAGGGTGTAGGAGATCAGTTCATGAATTTTGACCTCATCATAGGTGCCTTTAAAATCGAAACGGGAGCTGCCATCTTTTAATTCCATGGCAAAAAGGAATCTGCCGCCCGCCTGCAGATCATTTTCTACTTTAGAATTACGCCACTCCTCAGATGGGTTATTCCATTGCATAATGTGCTCCGGTTCAGTCCACCTGGCCCAAACTGTTTCAATCGGGGCGTTTATTTCTACCTCCGCGGTAAGGATCGTTTTATTGTTACTGTTCATATTCATGAATTTATGATACAAAAATAGCGTACATGCAAAAAGAGCAAGCGTGTGAAAACGACAAATTAAGGGCAGTTTGCGACAGACTACATGCTATTTAACCACATAGCTATTATCCGAGGTATTGGCATCCAAAAATACCCCTGTATTTATCTCAACGGCTTTTACTACCCTGTCTGTTTGAAACACAAAGCTGACAGCCTGCGGATTTTGCTCCCATATGGCAGGTGTTTGGTGTATGATCTTGCAGGTGCCATCCAGGCAGATAATTTTAACATCAAAGGGGATATAAAACCCACCGGTGTTTTTGATAGTGATGGCGTAGCCATCTTTGGTTTTGTTTACCTTTTGTAATGACAGATCGATATAACCATTGCTGAAAAACCAATTGTTGAAGAACCAGTTCAGGTTTCGGCCAGATTTATCGCTCATGGAATTAAAGTAATCCCAGGGAACCGGATGTTTACCATGCCAGTTGTCCATATAACCTTTTAACGATCTTTTAAACAGGTCATCACCCAACAGGTCCTTCAACGCAAAGTGGCTCAAAGCCGGTTTTCCATATTCGTTATTGGAAAGGCCATCTCTTAATTCGCTCGTAGGCGTGATGATGGGCAGATCTTCCGGGGCTGATGGATCACTGATCCACGGTTTTACCCGGAGCTCAGTCCATAGCGCATCGGTGCTTTCCTGACCTATTTCTGTGGCGCCTATCAACCTTTCGAAGGTGGTGGCCCAGCCTTCGTCCATAAAACCATAGCGACTTTCATTGGTACCCATATAAAACGGAAACCAGGTATGAGAGATCTCATGATCCAGTAAAAGCTGAGCAAAGTTCAGATCATCTTTATGGCTGGCGTTAACCATCATGGGGTATTCCATATCCGCATATCCCTGAAAAACGGTCATTTTTGGATACGGGTAAGGTACACCTGGTAAATTGTTCGAAAACCACTTTAAGGCGTACTGCCCAAATTTTACTGCAGAGTGAAAATCGGCGGCACTATCCAGGTAAGCTGCCTGTATGCTTGCTCTTCTACGTGTAGAATGATCAACAACTACACTTGCCGCATCCCAAACATAATGATCGCTTATGCCTACAGCCATGTCGCTGATATCATCCGCCTTCCAGATCCAGGTATTGAGCTTGGTTTTTGCGGTGATGTTCTTTTGGGCAAGGTCGGCAGGAGTGACTACGTGTATGCTAGAGTCGCTGTTCATGGAGCTTTGCAAACGCTTGGCATACTCTGGTTGTAGTACCTCCTTTGGATTTTGTAAGGTTCCTGTTGCCCACACCAAAAAATCAGATGGCACTTTAACCTGCAGGGTATAGTCATTAAAATCGTTGTAAAATTCCTGGATATCTAAGAAAGGGAGTTTATCCCAGCCATTATAATCGTCATAAACGGCTACCCTCGGGTAAAAATAGCCCAGGTAGAAAGAGGTGGAATCAATAACCCCTTCGCGACCCGCACCCAAAGCCAGTTCATAATGCCAGGTAATATCCAATTTTACAGATTGATGTGGCAGTAAAGGTTTTGACAGGGCGATAGTTTGATTGGTTGTGGCATCCTGATTGTTTACCGTTACAGGCTGGCCATCTATTGAAAAACTATCCATCTGCACACCCTGGGTTAAATAGTTGGCTTGCGCATTGGCAAATCGTGCCGCTCCCGGTTTGTGTATGTTCATGATTAGCTTCATATTCAGTTCTTTGAGCGTATCCGGACTGTTGTTACTGTAGATGATCTGCTCGGTTCCCTGGATATTTCTGCTGGGAGGTAATACAGTTAAGGTGATGTTGTAGCTGCTGTGATTTTGCCAGTAATTTTTACCAGGTTTCCCATCTGCCGACCGGGTTTTGTTTTTAAAAGCTTGTTTCAGGTCGCGGGGATAGTACAGGCATTGGGCACGTAATTGTGCATGTTCAATAAGCAGGAGGGCGGTTATGAAGGAGATGAGTGATAGGCTTTTTTTGATGAATTTTAAATCTGCTGTTAAATATTTCATGGTAGATATTTTGAACCATGACACATTTAACAGCAGATAACCCTGACTGCGATCTGAAAAATATTATACTTTTATGAAAGGCATAGTATGTTTCAATGCTTGTTTTTAGTCAGGTTTTGCATTATCGCTTCGGCCACCTCGAAAAAAGTATCCAGTTTTTCTTCGCTGATGCCGGTATTAGCCAATTCATTTACCTCTTTTACTTTTGTTTCGATATAAGGAATAGACAGTAAAGCATGAGGTGATAAGGAGATATAATGCTGACGCCTGTCGGCGGGGTTTGTTTTCACGATCAGCATTTTTCGCTGTTCCAGTGAATAAACAATACTCACCACCCTCGATTTATCAACGTGCAGCAATTCTGCTAATTTATTTTGCGTTATCGGGCCCTTTTGTTGGGCCAAAATCAACAATACTTCAAAATGATGATTCACCTTGATAGATGATAATTCCCTGGAGAGGTTCTTATTATATAAATAATTGATCAGTCTTAAATTTTCTGATATCAGCTGTGTGTGTTTCATAGATCGCTACGCTATTTGTTATTTTCATTTGCTGTTTGCTTGTCCGCGTTATGTTTGGCATTGGCTTCGGCAATATCATATTCCAGTTCGGGGTCGATATTCTGGGCCTCTACTTTGCGGGCCTTTTCCATTAATTCTTCATGATGTTCCTGCAAATAAGCCAGCTGCTTTTTACCGTAAGAAAAACGGGTAAATAATACAAAGAGCACAGGCACAATAAATATGGAAATGGTTGACGAGGCTATCATCCCCCCTAAAACCGTGATGCCAATGGTATTTCTGGATTCGGCACCAGCACCTGTTGCTAAAACCAGCGGTAATACGCCTAAAATAAATGCCAGGGAGGTCATGATGATAGGGCGCAAACGCAGGCGTACGGCTTCCAATGTCGATTTGATCAACTCCTCACCTCGATCCACCCTTATTTTGGCGAATTCCACAATGAGGATGGCGTTTTTTGCCGAAAGGCCTATCAAGGTGATTAATCCTATCTGAGCATATACGTTATTGGTAACCGTAGGCACAACAGTAAGCGCCAGAATAGCGCCAAAAGCACTGATGGGAACCGCGAGCATTACGGAGAAAGGTACCGACCAGCTTTCGTACAACGCCGCCAGGAACAGGAATACAAAAATGATGGAAAACATGAAGATGTAAACCGTGGTTGAACCCGCCTTGATCTCCTCATAGCTTAAGCCCGAAAATTCATAGGTGTATCCGCGCGGTAATGTTTTAGCTGCTAATGCTTTTAACGCCTCAATAGCCTGGCCACTGCTATATCCCGGCGGTATAGAACCATCAACCTCGGCCGAGCGGAAAATATTGAAGTGGGTGATCAACGGGGCCGCTACAATAGGCTTATAGCTGATCACTGTGCTTAAAGGCAACATTTGTCCAACAGAATTATGTACGTAATACTTGTTCATGTTGGAGATGAGTGCGCGATAAGCGGTATCGGCCTGCACAACTACGTGGTAGGTGCGGTTATACAGCGTAAAGTTGTCGACGAACAAACTACCCATGTAGGCTTGCATGGTCGAGAAAACATCAGATATATTAATGCCCAGCTTTTCGCATTTTTCACGGTCGACATTCAACTCATAACTTGGCGTATGTGCCGAAAAGTAGCTATACGCGCCTGCTGTGGCCGGATTGGCTTTTGCCGCTGCCACAAACTTTTTAACCACTTTTTCAAAAGCATAAATATCGTCGGTGGTGTTACCTTGTTCAATCTGCATACTAAAACCGGCTGCCTGGCCTATACCCCTGATGGGAGGAGGTTGAGCTACCACCACGTTAGCATTTTTGATACCCGCTTTGGCTATCTTTTGTTTGATCACATTCATCAGTCCGGGTACACGGGTATTTGGAGTGGTACGATCGTCCCAGGGAGTAAGCATACAAAACATGGAACCATTGTTGGAGTTGGCCCCGCCATTGAGTATGTTAAAGCCCGATATGGCCGTGTAATGCAATATGCCCGGTGTCGAGGCCACTATTTTCATCAGCTTCTCCATGACCGTAACGGACTGAATGGTTGATGAGGCCTCGGGTAGCTGGTAGGTTACGTATAAACGCCCGCCATCTTCTGCCGGTACAAATCCGGATGGTTTAACCCTGAACATGATATAGGTACCTACACAAATACACACCAGTATGATAACAATATACCGGGCCCCTTTAATACTGCGGTGAACGCCGTTAGTATATTTCAGGGTGATCTTTTCAAATCGCTTGTTAAAAGCATCAAAGAATTTGGTTAGCCAGTTTGATTTTTCGGTTACCGGTGGCGTTGGCCTTAACAGCAAAGTACAAAGCGCTGGTGTTAGCGACAAGGCCACAAAAGCCGAAAGCATAACCGATATGGCAATGGTAATGGCAAATTGCTGGTACAAACGCCCCACAATACCCGGAATAAAGCCCACCGGCACAAATACCGATGCCAGGATCAATGCTATGGCAATCACCGGTGCGGCGATCTCCTTCATGGCCTGATAGGTAGCTTCCTTGGGTGACAACCCCTTCTCATCTATATAATGCTGCACCGCCTCTACCACAATAATGGCATCATCCACCACAATACCAATAGCCAGCACAAAGCCAAACATGGTTAGCGTATTGATGGTAAATCCCAGCGGTATAAAAAATATGAACGTTGCCAGAATAGATACCGGGATAGCCAGTATAGGTATCAGTGTTGAGCGCCAGTTTTGCAGGAACAGGAACACCACAATAGCCACTAATGCCAATGCTTTAACCAGGGTGCCTATTACTTCTTGCATCGACACTTTGATGATGGTTATCGATTCAAAGGGAACCACATAATCCACATCTTTTGGGAAGGATTTTTTGAGTTTGGCCAATGCCGCGTAAACATTCTCGGCAGTTTGCAGCGCGTTACTTCCCGGCGATTGATATACCTGTATGGTTGATGCCCGGTTGCCATCCACAAAGGCATTACTGGAGAAGGTGAACTTACCCAGTTCAACCCGGGCCACATCCTTAAGGTAAACCAATTGCCCGGTTCCGGGAATGGTTTTTACCACGATCTTTTCATAGTCCGAAACTTTGCTCAGCATCCCATTTACCAAAATTCCCGTTTCAAAAGTTTGTGAGGATTGTTGGGGTGGAGCACCTGCAGAACCAGCTGCAACGTAAACGTTCTGACCGTTAAGGGCAGCAGTAACATCAGCAGGCGTTAAACTGTAAGATGCCATTTTATCCGGATTGAGCCAGATACGCATACTGAAATTATCGGTACGTGCACTAACATCGCCCACGCCGGGGACACGAAGTATGGCATCCTGGATAAACGTATTGGTATAGTTATCCAGGAAGGTGATGTTATGGGTGCGTTTAGGTGAGTAAATCGCGACCAGCATTAACTGATCGGGGTTACTCGCACGTACGGTCAGCCCCAGTTTACTTACCACGGAAGGTAGCAAGGGCGTGGCTATGCCCACCCGGTTCTGAACGTTAAGCGCGGCGATATGTACGTTGGTGCCTATTTTAAAGGTTACCCTTATACCCATGCTGCCGCTGTTGGTATTGGTACTGGTCATGTATTCCATGCCCGGTGTACCGTTTACCTGCTCTTCGATGGGAGTGGCCAGATTTTGCTCAACTGTTTGAGCATCTGCGCCGGTATACGATCCGTTTACCGACACACTTGGCGGTGATATATTAGGATATTGGTCAACCGCCAGATTGAAAAGGCAGATCAGTCCCGCTATCATTAATACTAATGATATAACAATAGCGGTTACCGGCCTTTTTATAAATGTATTTGAAACCATCCTTGTTAGCTTTTATGTAATTCACGGGATTTTGCAATCTCATATTCCAGTTCGGGATCAATGTTTTGAGCTTCAACTTTTCTTGCTTTTTCCTTCAGATTTTCTTTGTGTGCCTGTAAATACTCCAGCTTTTCTTTGCCATAGGAGAAGCGGGTTATCAGCACAAACAGTACCGGTACAATAAATATGGCCAGCGTTGAAGCCGCTATCATACCGCCTAAAACGGTAAAACCGATAGTCCTTCGCGCTACCGCACCCGCACCTGTTGCCAATACCAAAGGCAATACACCCAAAACGAAGGCAAGGGAGGTCATGATGATAGGGCGTAAACGAAGACTTACGGCTTCCAGCGTTGATTTGATCAGCTCTTCGCCCATATCTACCCGCACCTTGGCAAATTCTACTATCAGGATCGCGTTTTTGGCCGCGAGACCTATCAATGTGATGAGACCGATCTGCGCGTACACGTTATTGGTTAAACTCGGCACTAGTACCAGGGCAAGGATCGCGCCCATAGCGCCTACCGGTACAGCCAACAGTACAGAGAAAGGAACCGACCAGCTTTCATACAAAGCCGCCAGGAACAGGAATACGAAGGTGATGGAGAAGATGAATATATAAATAGTGGTTGAACCCGCCTTGATCTCCTCATAACTCAGTCCCGAAAACTCGTATTCATAACCCTGTGGTAAAATCCGTTTAGCCAGATCCTGCATGGCAGCAATGGCTTCTCCACTACTATGACCAGGTGCTGCAGAACCATCAACCTCGGCAGTGCGGAAGATGTTGAAATGCGAGATCAGTGGTGGCGCGTCAACTGGCTTATAACTGATAACTGTACCCAGCGGAACCATATCACCCGCCTGGTTACGTACATAGTATTTATCCATGTTATTTACTACTTTTCTAAAGGCCGTATCCGCCTGAACCACTACGTGAAACGTTCGGTTATAGGTGGTGAAGTCATTGATATAAAGACTACCCATATACGCCTGGATGGTGGTGAATACATCGGCTACGTTTACACCTAATTTCTCACACTTCTCCCGGTCTACCGTTAAGCTATAGTTGGGGGTGTGAGCGGTATAAAAGGTAAACGCCTTGCTGATAACCGGGTTTTTATTGGCTTCGGCAACAAAGTTTTTCACCACTTTTTCAAAGTCCTGCAAATTATCAGAGGTGTTGCGTTGTTCTATCTGCAAACTGAAGCCCACAGTTGTACCAATACCAGGAAGGGGTGATGGTTGGATAACTTCCACATTGGCATCCCTGATACCAGCATCAGCAATACGTTTTTGCAGCTCGCCAATGATTCCTGGTACCTGCTCGGTGGATTTACTGCGCTCATCCCATGGGGCAAGCTGGCAATAAATAGTACCGTTGTTGGAGTTACTGGCATTGGTTACCACGTTGAGACCGGATAGAGCCGCGTAATGGGCCACACCGGGTGTCGATCCGATAACTTTCATCAATCTGGACATTACATCAACAGAAGCCGCGGTAGAAGATGCCGGCGGTAGCTGGAAGGTCACATACAGGTTGCCATCATCTTCAGAAGGAATAAAGCCCGATGGCTTATTCTGGAATAAGAAATAGGTGCCCACGCAAATGCAGATCAAAATGATCACCACAAAACGCGATGCCTTGATGCTTTTTCTTACACCTTCGGTATAACTGGCGGTTACCTTTTCAAACCAGGTATTGAACTTGAAGAACAATTTGTTAATGCCTTTGGCGTCTTTATCCAGGTGTGATGGTTTTAACAGAAGGGTACATAGCGCCGGTGTTAAGGAAAGGGCTATAAATGCCGATATGATCACCGATATGGCGATGGTAATGGCGAATTGTTGATACAAGCGCCCCACAATACCCGGGATAAACCCAACCGGAACAAACACCGCCGCCAATATCAGCGCGATAGCAATTACCGGTGCCGAGATATCCTTCATGGCCTGGTAGGTAGCTTCTTTAGCCGACATGCCATCATGGTCGATATAATGCTGCACGGCTTCTACCACGATAATGGCATCATCCACCACAATACCAATGGCCAGCACAAAACCAAACATGGTTAGGGTGTTGATGGTAAAGCCCAGGGGGATAAAAAAGCAGAAGGTGCCAAAAATAGATACGGGAATAGCCAGTACCGGGATCAGGGTCGAGCGCCAGTTTTGCAGAAAAATAAATACCACAACGGCAACCAGCGCCAGGGTTTTTAACAGCGTTCCTACCACATCCTCCATAGAAACCTTAACCACGGTAACCGATTCAAAAGGAACTTTGTATTCTACATCCGATGGAAAGTTGGTTTTCAATTTAGCCAGCGCCGCGTATACACCGTTGGCGGTTTCCAACGCGTTACTGCCCGGTGCCTGGTAAATTTGCAGATAGGAGGCTTTATGCCCATCAACAAAGGAGTTGCTCGAAAAAGTAAACTTACCCAGTTCAACCCGGGCAACATCTTTCAGGTAAACCAGTTGGCCCGTGGCCGGTACTGTTTTTACAATAACTTTTTCAAATTCAGATACTTTGCTCAATCGACCATTAACCAGGATACCCAACTCATAAGTCTGGCTTGATGCCTGTGGCGGCACACCGGCCGTACCGGCCGCTACCTGCACGTTTTGCGCATTAAGGGCATTGATCACGTCCTGTGGGGTTAAGCTGTAAGCAGCCATTTTATCCGGGTTCATCCAGATACGCATACTGAAGTCATCGGTAAAGCGGTTGATACTGCCTACACCTGGTACGCGCAATAAAGCATCCTGAATAAATATATTGGTATAGTTATCCAGAAAGGTGATATTATGCGTTCCTTTCGGCGCATAAATAGCCACCATCATCAGCATACTGGGGTTAACCGCGCGAACAGTAAGGCCAAGACGGCTTACTACAGCTGGTAGCAGTGGAGTAGCAATACTCACCCGGTTTTGCACATCAAGTGCGGCAACGTCAATGTCTGTTCCCATTTTAAAGGTCACGTTCATGCTCATTTGCCCGTTATTGGTGTTATTACTTTGCATATATTCCATGCCTGGAGTTCCGTTTACCTGTTCTTCAATAGGGGTGGCCACGGTTTGTTCAACGGTTTGCGCATCGGCACCGGTAAACTGACCGTTCACCTGTACAATAGGCGGCGTAATATCCGGATATTGGTCTATCGGTAAAAGCAGTATACTTACTGTACCGGTAATGATGAGTACAATAGATATAACTATAGCCGTTACAGGTCTTTTAATGAAGGTGTTAGCAATCATACAATACTTTGTCTAAAAATTTCAGATTGTGTTTTTTGGCGATGCTATTAGCGTCCGCCCCTGCCACCGGCTGATGGCCCAACCTTATTAGCCGTTGTAATTCGTGAGCCATCATGTAAAAGCTGCACGCCGTCAACCACAATCCGGTCTCCGCTGTTAATACCAGTTTTGATGATCATATTAGGTCCTATAGTTTGACCGACCTGAACCTTTTTCTGCACTGCAACCAGTTTCTTTATCTTTTGCTTGGCAGAGTCGGCACCTGCTTTTGGATTGTTCATCAGGCTGTCTTTAGCGGTATACACAAAGTATTCGCCCATTTGCTCAACCACGGCTTTGCCCGGAACCAGCAACTGCGGACCTTTCTCCTGGTTATGAACCCGCACTACGCAGCTCATCCCAACCCTAAGCATACCTTTGGGATTTGGAAACACAAGCCTGATAGTAATAGAACCTGTTTGTGAATTAACCGCACGGTCGATCACCGAAATTTTTCCGTTGATGGGATAAAGACTATTATCAGCCAATAGAATGGTAAAAAGTGAATCGGTGGTTTGCTGTTTGTTTTGCTGTAACAGCTCAAAACGAGGTAGCTGCTTTTCGTTGATCACAAAATCAACAGCCATAGGATCATCGGTCGATATGGTATTCAACATTGTGGAACCGCTGGTAACCACGTTGCCTAATTTTACCTGGCTAAAACCGATGGTGCCATCAAAAGGGGCATATACGGTAGCGTAGTTTAAATTTGTGCGGGCCGTTTTTACCGCCTGATCTGCCGATTTAACCTGGCTTTGCGCGTTTTGCAGCGTAATTACCGCGTGGTCATAAAGTTGTTTAGCAACAGCATTATATTTGTTCAGGTAATCATAGCGATCGGCATCCTGTTGCGATTGTACTAATGTGCCTTCGGTTACCTTGCGGTTGGCCACCGCTGCATCATAGCTGTCCTGGTATATACGCTTATCGATCTCGTATAATTTCTGACCTTTTTTTACATGAGTACCTTCTGTAAAAAATATACCTGTTACAGCACCCTGTACCTGTGGCAACAGCGTAACCTGGCTAAGAGCCGCCGTAGTTGAAGGGTATTGATCATAATACAGCACATGTTTTTCCTTTACCTTAAACAGGTTAACAGGAACTTCAGGATTAACGGGTGGTTGCTTTTTATTGCACGCTGCCAGAATAGTAAGGCTTATAAAAATGGCATTTAAAAATACTCTTTTCATGGAGTTGGTTTTTTATATTAATAAGTGATATCTCCCATTGCCTTTTCCAGGTCGATTTTGCTCGAAAGCAGCTGGAACAGCGCGTTGGTGTAGTTGATTTCTGCGGTAATTAAGTTCGATTCGGCGGTTATAACATTCAGGTAAGCCACAATACCTTGTTTGTACTGAAGGTCGACCACAAAGTATACCCGCTTGGCCATGGCCACGTTTTTCTGCTGAACATTAAAGTTGTAAAGGTTACTCCGGTAATCGGCCAATCCTGTGGCATACTCTTTATGTAATTGCAGTTTCAGATCCGCCTCGTCCCAACCGATCAGTTGTTCCTGCAAATGCGATTTATGCAAATTATGCAGGCGCGCAAACCCGGTAAATATGGGTATGCTGATGGATAAACCTACCAACGAACTTGGGTAGGATTTGGATAAAAGATTCGGAAAACTGTTGTTCGCGAACTGTGCACTGTAGTTAAAAAATCCCGATACGGAAGGTAAAAACTGATACCTGTAATAGCTGCTTAATTGAAGCTGCAAATCCTTTTTGGTTTGGATCTGTTGATACTCTATCCGTTTTTCATATTGCAGCTGCTTGGTAGTATCGATCTGGATATCGTTCATCATCTGTACGGTATCGATACTGACATTAAAATCCTTATCAGGCTCATAACCCATTAATTGTTTTAAAGCAGCGTATTGAGGTACCACATTTTCATTGGCCTGCTTAAGCTGAGCCCTGGAATTGTTGAGGGTGATGGTTGCCTGCAGATAATCCGTTTCATCAACAATACCGCCTTTATATTGGTGGTAAGTATCGCGAAGGTTTTTACCCAGGCGGGTAGTGTCTTCTTTTAAAACGTTGATCTGCTGTAGTGTAAGCAATACATTATAGAATGATTTACTTACTGCCGATACCAGGAATATTTTGGTGCTATCAGTTACTTGCTGGGCTTGTTTAACCAGCAAGGGGGCAGTTTTAGCAGCATATAATAAATTAGGGCTCACTATAGCTTGTGTAACAGCCAGCTCGGGAATAAATGTATTGGAATAACTCGAACGCACATTAGTGCTTGAGCCAGTGCCGGTACCCGTACTGCCGGTGGTAGTGCCACCGGTACCCACACCTGTTGATATATTGGCGTTAGATTGCTGTATATAATGGATGAGGTTACCATTGGCATTGGCCTGGGGCAACCAGGCCGACAGATTAATGGCATTGGTTGTTTTGGCGATATCGACATTGATCAGTGATTTATTTAACGCTGGCTGATGGATCATAGCATACTCGATACATTGTTTCAGTGTCATGTACTGATCGCTGCTGTTGCCCGGGTTTGTAGCGTTGGGCATAACAGGAAAGCCAACTTTATTAGTGTCCGGGATATTTTCCGGAACTGGGAACGATTTGGTTTTAGGCTTAGCATTTTGCGCCTGTGCGCTCAATGATAAGAGTAGCAAACCCGCGAATACAACGAAAAGGTTGTGCTTAATATTAAAATGTATTTTGTTCATTTCAAAACATATTGTTTGTGCCTTCCGGCACATCCGTATTTAGTTTTATCAGGATGATGGTTCAGTTGATGATTATCTGCTTGTTTTTTGAGCAATAGATTTTAAAAAACAGCTGAACAAACTGAGATATTATTCCATATGAAAACCGGAATAATACATATCGTGAATCGGAACCTCTGTTAATGAGAAGCTTCAATCAATTAGAGCAGGAAATAGCAGGAGAGAATCAGATCCTAAGCGTACACAATCTCAGATATGAACTCGGTGATAGTGCACCTGGTTGACTTACATGAGTGTTATGTTTTTTAACTATAGCCAGTGAAATAAGGCTACCTAAAAAGAAAGATAAAATAAGGACAAAATCCTTATCTGGAGGGGTTATTAAAGCTTTACGGTTGTTTTCGATGCCTCGCTGAAAAGGTATCCTTACATTACCCGCGCTTTGGTTTTTATGAAGAAGATCTACACTTGAAGACGATTGAGACTTGTCGATCGGAGTATAGAACCTGGGCATCGAAGCGATGTGGATCAAAGATATAGCCTGTAATATCACTAAAAGTGATAAAACGATACATTGCTTTATGATCTGTTTCCGCGTTTTCACGACATAATTTTAACTGCTGTAAAAATACAGTTTTACCTATCAACTGTTTTGTAATTATTTAGATACAGAAAATAATACCTCAAACAAAATAAGTTCAAGATTTTAATAAAAAGAGATTTATCCAAGCCAAATATTGCCTAAATAATAGAAATAACAAGCTTTTTAAGTCTCTGTCATTTATTTGGTAATTCATGAAGTTTTTATGAAGAGGCCTTGACGAGGGTCAGAAGGTGATGTTTTGTGACCTGCCAGTTTGCCCTTAAAGGCAAACAGCGGTTACCGCGAAACGGCCTCTTTTTCATGATTAATTGAGTGGGTAAGAAATAAATCGTTGAAAGATGTATTTTACATTATAATACAAAAAAATAGATATTTATAGTCCTGCGTTATTGGCCTGGTTAGTATTCAACAGTCTCCCATGTTTTTGCTATAATTAGATTTAAGTGGTGTGATTATGAGGGTTTTTACGAAAACGATTGCGCAAATAAAATCGGGATATTGTTGCAATATTATCTTTTAGTTAAATAGTTTTGATATGATGTTACAGTGCTCACCGCCTGTACAATAACCAATTAACCAAATGGAAGTCAGTACTCATTTGGAGCTTAAACCGCAGTCAATACATCAAATAATTATTTATTAAAATTTTAACGGAATTGGAAAAATAACACATTTCGCAGGGCATTGCCATGCTTGTACATTTCATTTATATCCGCTTTAACCTTATCACTAAGCCGATATACAATCCTGAGTTTTACAGTTGAAAACCGCTGCAGCAAATCATCAACTTTTAACTATAACCAATTAACCAATTTATCATTTAAAACCAGTACTATGAAAAAGAACGTTTTAAGATCGGGGGCAGCTATCATGCTTATCGGTCTCTCGCTTACCGCCTGCAAAAAGGAAGCGAATGCGCCAAACAATGTTGATGACAAACAGCCCGTTGTAAACGGCCCTAATCTGGCGGTCGATGCGGTAAACAGCAGCTTTACTGCCAACTGGAATAACCGGACTAACGGGGCTACCTACACCCAGTCGCAAGCCAATGCCGATTTGGGTAATACGAGTTCCTGGAACGACAGGGCTTACACTACCAATGGTAAGGATAATACCGTAGGCAGCCGTGTTACACTGTTGCCTGGTCAGCTTTCGGGTGCGGGTGGTTTGGTAACCAATATCAGTATAGGGGCAGGTACCGCTTACGAAATGGACTATGATGTAAAATTCCACAGCCAGTTTAACTGGAGCCGTGGCGGTAAAGTAGGCTTCGGTTTCGGTATAGGCGAGCACAATACCGGTGGCGACGCTGCCTGGGATGGCAACGGCGGAACTTTACGCTTAATGTGGTATTCGCCAAACTCTAACCCAGGTCGGGTATATTTTCAGCCATATCTTTATTACAAGGATATGAATGGTGGCCCGTCATCAGGCAACAACTTTGGCGATACATTTGGTAAAGCCTATCCTACAAGTGGCGCCCTGGTTAAAGGGCAATGGTATCATGTGCACATGTATATTAAAAGCAATACAGGCAGCAATACCAATGGCCATGCTCAAATTGTGATTGACGGTACCGTTGTGCTTGACCAGGATATCCGATGGACAACCAATGACTCTAAACGGATGATTGACCAGCTAACCTGGCATACCTTCAGAGGGGGAAGCCAGGATTATTGGACGGCCAATACTACCGATTATATCTATTACGATAATCTCAGTGTACACCGTATAAGCACCAACTAAACTTAAATGTCAGACCCTGTTCCGCCATTGTCGGAGCAGGGTTGTTTTTATAAAAGGATAGTACTGCATCTGCCAGCTGTTCCCAACTGCTGATAGCTATATTGAGCCCCAGCATACCGGCTATCATTGTATAAATTTGCGCCTGGGTTTTACCGTTTTGACGCAGGTAAAGTACCGAAGTGGCTCCTGCCGATTTGGATAGTTTTTGGTTCTGCTCATCTGTAAGCAGAGGATGATGATAAAAAGTAATATCCCGGAATTCGTTTTTACCCAGAGCCAATGCCAACTCATGCTGAGCCAAAGTAGATGACCAAAGATCCTGCCCGCGGACAATCAGGTCGATACCATAAAACAGGTCGTCTATTACCGAAGTAAGCTGGTAGGCGGGAAACCCGTCTTTTTTCCTGACCACAAAATTTTGCATGTCCATAGGTAAATTAATGGCCACGGTTTGCCCATTGTAATCCCCGATGGTTAGCTCGCGGTTATTGTGGGTATGCAAGCGCCATGCTGCATCTTTTGTATCCAGCGGAATTTTACGATTGAAGCAGGTACAAGTTTCTTTTTCCAGTTGTTTGCGCGAGCAGGTGCAGGCAAACAGGAATCCATTGTTCCTTAATTGTTTATTAGCTTCGGCATAAAGCTCCAACCGGTGTATTTGCGAGTAGGTGTTTTTAAATTCTTCAACATTACGGGGACCTTCATCCCAGGGGATCTCTAAAAAATTCAGGGTGTCAAAAATATCCTGTATATATTTTTCATCAGCACGGGCCTGATCAATATCGTCTATCCTTAACAATATTTTAGCTCCATGTTGTTTGGCCAATGCAACCGTCAGCGCAAACGACAGAATATTACCCAAATGCAAAAAGCCGCTGGGGGTAGGAGCTATACGGGTTTTGTTAAAACGGACAGACTGATCGGGCATTTAAATAGGAACTTTATATACTAACTTCATCCAAAATAATAAAATAACCTCTTTCGGAAAGAAAATACCTATCCTTCATTATTTGTTGCAACTATTTGCCATTATATAGCGTCTCCTAAAAAACAATCGAATTATGAAAAGAAAAATCTTTATCCTGTTTACATTGGCTATAACCATGCTATCTTTAAATACATTCGCCCAAAGCGGGCAAACCAGATCTGTTTCTGGCTTTAGCAGTATAGAATCGGGCGGTCCCTTTAATGTGCACGTTAAAATTGGCGGTACGGAAAGCGTTCGTTTGGATGTTGACGACGATGTAGTAAACGATGTTAAAACCGATGTAGAAGGCGGTGTTTTAAAAATAGGCTTCCGTCGTAATTTTTCCCTGCGTAACCATAACATTAAACGGGGCGACATTTATGTTACCGCCAAATCGTTAAACGGATTGAGCAACAGCGGCTCTGGTAATCTTGATCTTGATGGTGTCCTGACTGGTCAAAGCGTATCCGTAATATTAAGCGGATCTGGCAATATGCGTGTGGCTGTAAAAGCATCCGCTTTAGAAACACGCATCAGTGGTTCTGGTGGTATACACATTAAAGGCAATACCGAATCGGCTCAATTTCGTATCAGTGGTTCTGGTGAGATTAACGGTACTGGCTTAACTACAGAAACATTGGCCGCAAGCATCAGTGGCTCGGGCAGCATTTCTATTATCGCCAATAAAACTGTATCCGCACGTATCACCGGTTCAGGAGGCGTTTCGTACTCGGGCAATGCCACCATTGGCGAAACCAGGTACACCGGTTCGGGCAGGGTGAATAAAGTAAACTAATCTCTCATTTTATATAAACAGAAAAGACCGTTGGCATTCCGCCAGCGGTTTTTCCGTTTTGTAGGCTATATTATTTTATCCGCCCCATCGGAAATTTTATAGCGCGTTGCTTTCCTTTATATGTTCCCGAAATTTCGGCTACTAGACTATCCTTGTTGATACGGTTATAGGTGATTTTTTGCGGGAAATCATGCTCCGGATTCTCAAAAACAAAATGATCAGCCGATGATGTTGTCATGGTAAAAGTTACCGGTTTGCCTTCGTTCTGGTTTTTAACCGTAGGGATATAATACAGGTTACCGTGATGTTCTTCCAGTCGGATGTGCTCGACAGATACAGTGTCTGTACCTCTTAATACATAGCTTTTACCCAGTAAGGTGGAATCATTTAGCTTTTTCCAGCTTTCTACAGACAGGCCTTTCAGGGTCTGATTTTTCCATTCGCCTATTAGCCAACCTGCTTTTTTAAGCTGAGAATGCCATGTTCTTTGTTGTGCAAAAGCCATATAGGCAGATGATGCACTTGAAATGATGAGGATCAGCAGGAACTTCTTCATATACAGGGTGATTTAGGTTACTTAATTTATAAAGATAAGGTTTATCTGCAACTGTAATAAGTGCTTCGTGGGTAAATAGTGTACCCTTGTTTATCCCGTTAAAGAAACCGGATTAATGATCGTAACTAACTATTCGTGTAATTTTCCACTCGTTGTTTTTGTATTGCCATACATGCAAAAATTTCATCAGACCAACCACTTGCTTGCCATCCTCCATATGGGTAAAGCGGTGTACACCAACCTCAATGGCGCCATAATCTTTAATCGGGTAAACTTCCAGACTGCCTTTTACCAGCTCTCTTTTCATGCCTGAAACTTTATTTTGGGCGAAAGTCCTTTCAAAAGCCTGGATGTTTTGCTCATAATTGGTAAGGCCACCCAGATCATGATAAAACTCCAGATCTTTGGAAAATACTTTTTTCAGCGTTTCCAGATCACGGTTGTTATAGGCATCAAAGCAAACACTGTCCATATGCAAAATGGTATTGTATAGCTTTTGGTCAACATGTTTTTGAGTGGCTTGGGCGTGTACGTTTTGGGATGAAAACATGCAGGATACTAAAAAGACAACAGCTATCAGGAAATGGTATATGGGTGTTTTCATGGTTTTTATTTTATTGACGTTTGTAGCTGCTCTCCCGTTACAAAAAATCATTGGCTCATGAGCAATCTGCGAAAAGCTATACTATCACCCCTGAAAATATTAAAATCAACTTTTTCATTGATACCATTGATCCTCGCTTTATCTGAGTGTTGCCAAAATTGCCAGTTGGTTTTTTTGCTGATGTTTAATACCGGTTGGTAATAGTGTGCTATCCAGAGGGTATAATCGTCAAAATAACCTTGCAGGTAATCCTGGTAAAAGCTGATGTTGGTATAAATAATAGGTTTAACCCCTGTTTTGTTTTCTACGTGATTTACAAATGACATCAGCTGTTCGCGCATTTTGGCTGGCGGAGTTCTGTACAACTGCTCTACATCAACCACCATGGGCAGGTCGCCTTTTTCTATTTTTACGGTTTGCAAAAAGAACCTGGCCTGCCATACCCCGCTCTTCTGTGGTAAAAAGTAATGATATGCCCCGCAGATGATGCCCGCCTTGGGGGCCTCGCGCCAGTTGCGCTGAAAGTAGGGATCAACGCTTAAAACGCCCTCCGTAGCTTTGATAAAGGCAAAAGTGATATGCACATCATCATCATTCATGGCTTTTACCTTTTGCCAGTTTATTTTCCCTTGGTACGATGATACATCGATGCCGTGAACCGTAAAACCTGCCGGGATACGCACGTTAAAGTTTTTGTAAGTCCGGTAGCCGGTATCCTGCCCTATATCCATTATCCAGCGCCAGGTAGCGCTGAAAGTACGCAAAACATAACCATAATAAAAAGGCGAAAGCAGGATGAGTAACAATCCTACGATAGCTATTCGCCAGTATACGGTGTTTTTTTGATCCTTTTTCTTTTGGGCCACGGTTTTTCTTTTAGCAGGAGCTTTCTTTTTCACCGGGACGAAGGGATTGGGAATTTCGGTAACTTTTTTTTCGATAGGTGGCACGGTACAAAATTACAAAAATGCGCTTATACACCAGTAATTCCGCTATAATATATTGCGTGGGTTGTTTTTGATATGCGCTATTTTAAGCTGGAACATCTGGGCCATTTTACCTGCCCGCCATTTGGCCTCATCGGCTTTTTCGCCCAGGAAAAGGTTATCGATGGTGGCCGAGAACAAGTTAAGCCAGGCCTCAAAATGCTGCTCATCTACCGGTAAACGGGCATGCGGCGGAAAAGGTGCCCCGTTATAGGTATATTGGTCCAGTAGTACGGTTTGCCAAAAGGTATACATTTTTTGCAGATGGGGCAGCCAGTGCCCGCCCAAACGCGCGGTGAAAACGGGGGCCAGCAGCGCATCGGCAGCTACGCGGGTATAAAAAGTATCTACCAGTAGTTTGATATCGTCCAGCGTGGTTATGTCGTGTTTGGCTTCCATATTTACTGATCACAAAGGTGCGGTTTTGTGTCGACACCGAATGCGATAAGGGGTAAAGCCCTTTACACCATCGCTGCCAATGTCGATATATTCTTTGCCAAAGGTGTTTATGGATGTGTCTTTTTTATAATGATCAAAAGCTTTCCAGAAATTGTCGATATCGCCGGTTACAAAGCGGACGCTGTCGGGCGAATTGGAGAAACCGTTTTGCGCGAAGCCATGAATGTAAAAGGTGAGTAATAGGATGGTGAGGCTGATGATTTTAAGGTATTGGTGCATAAGTCAATAGTTTATATGCAAGACGCAGCGGGAATAAAAAGGTTGCACTTTTTAGTCAAATTATTTAAGGTTACAGAGGTTAGTTTAATTCCCTGCCGTGGGGAGAGAATTGCTCGAGGACCGCACTTTTAAGGTTAACCCTTCTTTTTCTTTATGACTTTAGCCAGATAAAATAATACTTACCTTTGTAAGGTAAACTTATAAGTTTACTTGATGAATTATGACAAAGCAAAAAGATTCCCTGCTGGCTTCTGAGCTGCGTACCGTGGTGACACGGTTGATCAAAAAATTACGTAAACAATCGTCAACAGCCGATAAGTTATCGCTCACCGAGCGGTCCATCATCGCGCTTTTGGATAAACACGGTGAGTTGCTGCCCAACGAGCTGGCCGCCATGGAGAAGATCACCACGCAAAGCATGTCGCAAATACTGAGCAAGCTGCTACAGATGGACCTGATCAAAAGGCGTATTTCTGAAACGGATAAGCGCAAGGCCATCATCACCCTGTCTGATGCTGGCCGAACCCTGTTGTACCAGGTACGTAGTGAGCGCAACGAATGGCTCAACAAGGCCCTGGAGGCTACCTGCACAGCGGAGGAAAAAGAACTGCTGAAACGGGCCATTGGTCCGCTAACCAAATTAGTTGATTTTGATTAAGAGTTGGTTCCCCAAAAATCACTAATTCACTAAATCACTAATTCAATCATTATTAAGAGATGAATATAAGTACATTTAATGCTTTCAAGAGCCGCAATTACCGGTTATACTTTGCCGGCCAGTCTATATCGTTAGTAGGTACCTGGATGCAGAAAACGGCGGTGAGCTGGGTTATCTATTCGCTTACCCACTCGAAGTTTATGTTGGGGCTCACCTTATTTGCCAGCTTGTTCCCATCGTTTTTATTTTCGTTCCTGGGTGGTGTAACAGCCGACCGTTATAACCGCTACCGTTTATTGCTGGCTACACAGGCGGCATCCATGATACAGGCGCTGCTGCTTACCGCGCTGATATTCTGGGGGCATTATGTGGTGTGGGAGATCATAGCCCTGAGCGCCGTACTGGGTTTTATTAATGCCTTTGATGTGCCCGCCAGGCAATCGCTGGTGTATGAGATGGTGGATAATAAGGCCGATCTGCCGAATGCCCTCGCCCTCAATTCTTCCATGGTTAACCTGTCGCGGTTGATTGGTCCGGGTATAGCCGGTCTGGTACTGGAAAAATTTGGCGATACCGTATGTTTTGGCGCCAATGCCATCAGCTTTATAGCGGTAATAGGCTCCTTACTGATGATGCGTTTACCCAAAATGGAATCTAAAAAACACGATAAAAATATTTTCTCGGAGCTCAAAGAAGGGTTTGTTTATATCAGCAATACGCCATCCATCAAATCCATACTCATTATGCTGGCCACCATTAGTTTATTGGTATTGCCGTTTAGCACGCTGATACCGGTATACGCCAAGGATATTTTTAAGGGTACGGCATCCACCTTTGGTGTTTTGGATAGTGTGATAGGCCTGGGCGCATTTTCGGGTGCTATATTCCTGGCTTCGCTAAAACCGGGTCATAACCTCAAAAAGATACTGGCTATTAACACGCTCATATTTGGCGCCGGACTGGTCATCTTTTCGCACATGCCCAATTACCCGCTGGCCTTGCTGTTCGCGGCGGTTACCGGTTTCGGGATGATGTCGCAGATCACCATCAGCAACACACTGATACAAACCACGGTAACACCGGATATGCGTGGCCGGGTGATCAGCTTTTACGCCATGGCATTTTTTGGTATGCAGCCGCTTGGCGGTTTGCTGGTAGGCTCGGTTTCGCAATGGATAGGCACAGCCGATACCGTAATGCTGGAAGGCGTGGTGGCCCTCATCATCGGTATACTGCACTTCCGTTTCCTGCGCAAAACCCAGCTCCAGAAAGATACTGTGCATACGCTGGATGAGCAGCCTATGAATACGCTTTCGTAGTAGTATCAAGTAGCGAGTAGTCAGTATCAAGTAGTTAGTATCAAGTATCAAGACCGGAAGTTGATGTGCCTTTGCCCATTCAGGCGTCCCCCGCTACCGCAAGCGTCCCGCTTGTGGTATTTAAGATAGATTATGTACAGTTATCATCAGGGTGACCACAAGCGGGACGCTTGCGGTAGAATAGGAACTATTTCCCATCCCATTACTTAGAAACCAGTACAAATAAATACCCAAATGTAGGTATAGATGCATTGTAAGAACATATATAATTTTGAACTCTCCCTAAAGACATTTAGATATCACATTCAATCATCATTCATTTACCTATGAAAAATTTATTAGTTCTGCTGTGTTTACTATCTGCTGTGACGATAGTTTCCTGTTCAAAAAGTGACAAAGTTAATCCTACTCCGGAGGAGATCCTGAATAAGAAAATTTCGGACATTCTGCCTCAGCAATACATCGATACCCTATCAAAATTAGGCCTGACGGTAAACCAGGGTACAACGCCACCCAATGTAGAGGGCGCTTTTCATATTGCCCCATTAATACTGAAAAAAAGTAATATCAAAACCGACTATCCCGGTCAGAGTTTTCATGATGCCAGCGTGAAATTCTTTGAGCAAAGCACCAAGGATTTTGGAATAAAGTTAGTTGGCAAATATTTTCTGAACGCTGCAGACACCAGCATTACTACGGCCATCTCAGGCAGCGGCAATAATTTTACCGTTTATGGAAAGGTGAAATCTGTTTCGGCCGATAAAACCAAATTTGCCTATTTCGGCATCCTGCTATCCGGAACAAAAGATGGTACGAGTTTAAAAAATGTTACTTACGGTATCATCAATATCGACAATTCGCATGGAACGGGCATATTTATCAACGAGGGGCAGGGCAGGGTTGCCTATGATAAAGACCTGGTTTCAGAATCGATAAATTTTGATGGTGTGGCGGCCTTTAAAAATGGGGAGAGGTTGTTTCTGGCCTCGCCATCGTCCAAACCGTAATTTACTGCCTGCGATTCGCGCGTACTAAAATAGACTTACATCATTTCCCATCACGAAGACCACGAGTGGCGCGTGATGGGATTTTCTTTTCATAAAAGCACCTGCTTAGTCCGGCCAATTAAATTTTTATATTTAGCATACAAAGTTTAACCCCTTTAAAAATGACAAACGGTAAAAAAAATTGGTATCAAAGACATACGGATTCACTGGCTTTTGGGCAACGATTGGCCGATTCGGTAGCGGCGGGCATGGGTTCATGGCGATTCATTATTATTCAAACCATTATTGTGGCCGTGTGGATGCTGTTGAATGTGGTGGCTTTTGTTGATCACTGGGATCCGTATCCTTATATTTTATTAAACCTACTCTTTTCGACCCAGGCAGCATATGCCGCGCCGATTATCATGATGGCCCAAAACCGTCAGAATGAGCGCGACCGGGCACAGGCCAATGAGGATTTTCATACCAATGTGGAAGCCAAAAGAGAAATTGAAGAATTACAACTGCGCTTAAACGCCATCGAAACAGATAAACTCGACAAAATTCTGGCCCTGTTGGAAAAAATGGATAAAAATAGTTGAGTAATATCGGCCTACGGTCTAACCGCCCAGGCCAGGCCATCGGCTCCGCGTATATCAATATGCCCGGTTACGGTTAAGGTCTTGAGATCAATCACCGCTACATAGTTATCGCCGGTGCAGCCAATAAAGGCGCGTGACCCATCGTCATCTATCAGGATGCCGGCGGCGCCGTGGCCGGTATTGATGCGTTTCAACTCTCTATGTGATGCCGCGTCATAAATAAACAGGTCGCCGGTTCTGAGGCTGCTCACCAGTACACGCTTGCCATCCGGGGTAAACTGGAGCCGGTTGGCGCCTACGGCCTTAGCGTCGATATTGGCAGTTAACTTTTTGGTAGCGAGATCGATAATAGAGAGGGTACCGTTGGCGGCGCCAGCTGTCCATAACTCACGGCCATCTGGCGATACATCAAAGCCCTCGGAGCCTTTAGCCACCGGGATAACGGTTTGCACCCATTCGTGATAGGCTGGGGGTGTGGCCTTATCCTCCAGAATGCTCACTGTTGCAGCGTTAACATTGGTGGTATAAACCTTTTTTCCATCGCGGGTTACATAGATCATGTGGGTGCGGTCCTCGCCGGTCCCCATAGCCCAGTCGAATTTGGCAGATGCCGGATCGTAGCTGCCGACAGCTTTGGAGCCCTCGGCCGAGAACCACACCTTACCATTGGCAAATGCCAAACCATGCGGACCCATCAGCGGCCTGGTATCCAAAGAGGGCAGGGGCTTTTGCGCCACCAGATCGATCACACTAAGTTCGTGCAGACTACCACCACCATAGATAGAAACGTAGGCCGTTTTTCCATCGGCAGAGGCAATAACCTCATGCGGATCTGAACCTACGGGAACGCTTGCCAGAATTTTCAGGCTAACCGGATCAATGATGGATAACGTATGATCACTTTTAGAAAGGGCCAACAACGAACGCGCTGGTGTCGACTGGGCGGCACATCCACTTATAATAAAAACTAAAGGCACGCATAAAAAGCTTACTGTAAGTAATTTGGGTATGTTGAGTTTTGCAATTTTAAAGATCGGGTTGTGCGCTGCTTTTTTCATAGGATTTACAGATTGAAGAAACAGGTAATATATTTATAGGAAAGTTACCATTATTATATGATTTTTAACACCCGCTACGGTGAAGGAGCCTTACCTATAGTGATGGTTTTGGTATATTAGTTACCTGATTAGTATCGTTTGTATGGATAAAGAAACCCTCACTACATTTTTGCTGAACACCAACCTGGTTTCGTTATCTGCGGCGCAGGAAATTGTTAGACAGTTTAACCATAAAATCATTCCTAAAAATCAATTTCATTTAACAGCCGGGAAAATAAGCGATCAATATCTGTTCCTGGAAAAAGGGTACATGCGCACATTTGCGCATGATACAGAAGGGAATGAGGTTACTACCGGTTTTTGTTCGCCGGGGCAGATCATATTGGAGGTGTCGTCTTTTTTTAACCGTACACGCTCAAAAGAAAATATCCAGGCTTTAACAGATTGCGAGGGCTGGTATATCACTTATGAACAGCTCAATCAACTTTTCCATACGCTGCCGGAGTTTAGGGAATTTGGCCGGTGGACACTGGTAAAAGGCTTTTCGGAGTTGAAAAACCGGATGTTGCTGACCATTACCGAAACCGCCGAAGAACGCTACGCGCATCTGCTAAAAACCAACCCCGGGATATTTCAACAGATGTCATTAAAAAACATCGCCTCATACCTGGGTATTACCGATACTTCGCTAAGCCGGATCCGGAAAGAATTTTCAAAGAAATAGTAAAAGGTTCATTTCTTGCCAATTGGCAAGATGGGGCGGCCCTTATTTAAGTTCCTTTGCTTTATAAATAACTAAGCAATGGAAAATTTACCAATTGATATCTATATTGTGTTTGCGCTTGGCGTCATCGTTACGCTGTTGCTGTTGTATAAAGCCACACATTATTCAAAACCGGTGATGATCATTACCCTGTTATGGCTGGTACTACAGGGCGCTATCAGCTTGTCGGGATTTTATACGGTAACCAGCGTGGTGCCGCCACGGTTCGCGCTTTTATTAATGCCGCCGGTGGTGTTCATAATCGCCTTATTTTTTATAAAAAGGGGACGGTGGGCAATGGATAGCTTTGATGTGAAAATATTAACCCTGCTCCATGTAGTAAGGATACTGGTTGAGCTGGTTTTATACTGGCTGCACCTGTATAAAGGGATCCCCCAGGTAATGACATTTGAAGGCCGGAACTATGACATCCTTTGCGGAATAACCGCGCCACTGGTCTGGTATTTTGGCTACGTTAAACCGATGCTCGGCAAAAAAGTATTGCTTGCCTGGAATGTGATCTGTTTGTTATTGCTGGCCAATATTGTAATAACCGCGGTATTGTCGGCACCCCTTCCTTTTCAGCGGTTTGCGTTTGATGAGCCCAGTGTGGCCTTGTTCTATTTTCCTTTTGTATGGTTACCCGGTTTTATTGTTCCTACAGTGTTTTTCGCCCATTTGGTTACCATAAGGCGATTGCTTAAAGCAAAAAGTAATTAATCGCTATAAGGAGATGATGATCCTCCGCTGCCATGCTTTTGGCAACGGAGGGATTATTTGCATTGTAATGATATTTAATTCACCGGCACAACAAGCGGCTTTCCTTTTTCAACCACATAGGTGGCAAGCTCTTTGGCTGGGATGTTACCCACGTTTTTAGCCGAGTGGACAGTACCCGCCGGAATAAATAATACCTCGCCGGCTTTAAGCGTAACAGGAGATTTGTCACCTACCTGGTATTCCAATAAACCTTCCAGTACGTAGATAATCTCTTCGCCCGGGTGTTTGTGTTTAACGGCCAGGGCCCCGGGCTCAAAATCGATGCGTGCCTGTACGGTTTCGTATCCGGCAATGCTCAGATCGTGACGTTGAAGATCGTTACGTTTAACTCCCTGTTGCTGTGCCGAGGCAGAAGTTGAGATAGTTAATAAGACCATTGCAACTAAAATAATGATGCCGGCAAGGATGTCTTTTTTCTTTTCCATGGTTTTAATTATTGTTTTGTGATACAAAGTTGTGCTTAATACTGCCTCAATTCAACCGCTAAATGGGGTAAATAGACAATAGAAACCCCGAACTGGTCATTTTTCCGCTTAAACCGCCAGTGCTTCTTTTAGAAATGATTGAATCTGTTTTTGCAAATAATTGCAAATATTTGCACATATATGCAATTATTTGCTTTTTATTGCATATTATTGCAAGGAGAAATCAATCACCCTTAAAAAAATTGAATCATGAGCGATCTTAGAAAAGCCAGAATAGCCAATTCCTTAATGTTTTTAGTTTGTGGTTTAGGTGTTGCCAGTTGGGCGCCACTGGTACCGATGGCCAAAGCCAGGCTCGGGCTGGATAATGGCAGCCTGGGGCTTTTACTACTGTTTTTTGGCGTTGGCGCCATGATCACTATGCCGCTTACCGGTAAACTGGTTAGCCGGTTTGGGAGTAAACGGGTGATTGTAGTTTCGGGCACTTTGATTGCCGCCATATTACCTTTGTTACTAATTCTTGATCATACTTATCAAATGAGTATCTGTCTGCTCATTTTCGGGGCATCAACCGGGGGCATTAATGTAGCCATGAATGCGCAGGCTATTAAAGTGCAGCGATCATACGGTAAACATATCATGTCGTCTTTTCACGGTTTGTACAGTATAGGTGGTTTGGTGGGCTCGCTGGGCTTTGGTTTATTGCTTAAGCCCGGGCTGGATGCCATGACCACCATTATTTTTATATCCGTTTTATTGGTGCTGATCACTTACTCGCAATTCTCCAGCTTAATGAGTGATGACCCGGCAGAAATACAAGATAAATCCACCAAAGGTTTCAAGTTTCCTTCAGCCGCTTTGCTGATATTGGGTGCTATCTGCTTTATATCGGCCCTGGCCGAAGGAGCGATGCTGGATTGGAGCGCGGTTTTCCTGACCGCCAACCGGCATTTAAGTATTGAGTTTGCCGGTGTTGGTTATGCCATGTTTTCGGTAGCCATGGCCATCATGCGTTTAACAGGCGACAGCGTTATTGCTGCTGTAGGACGATTAAAGGTGGTTGTATGGGGCAGCGTTATCGCTTCCGCGGGATTGATACTTGCGGTTTGTTTTCCGTATGTGAGTTTGGCACTGGCGGGTTTCCTGATGGTGGGGCTGGGTTGTGCTAATATCATTCCGATCCTATTTTCAACGGCAGGCACTATGCCGGGACTTTCGCCAGCCTATGCGCTCCCGGTGGTTACTTCTATGGCATATGCCGGTATCCTGGCTGGCCCGGCACTTATCGGCTTTATAGCCCAACTGCTTACACTGCCTGTGGCATTGGGCGTTATCGGCGTATGTATTTTATTTGCCGGACTGATCTTTAAAATAAAGGATGGCAGAAATAAGGCTGTCCAGATTCCGGAAGAGGTGGAAGCATTGGTCTGTAAAAACTAAAAGCGTATATTTATATATCATAAATATACCAAATGGATACGCAAGTCATAGCGCTCGACTGGATAGATGCCTGGAATAACCGGGACATTGACCGGATCATGGCGCATTATACCGACGATATTGTATTTTACTCGCTCACCGTTACCAAACGCTGGGGTATTGCCGATGGCAAGATCAGCGGGAAAGAACAACTAAGAGCACATTTTTTGAAAGGCCTTGACCTGGCCCCAGGTCTGTATTTTGAATTTATAGATATGCTGAGCGGAACCGATGGCATCACCATTATTTACAAACGGGAAACCGGCGCGCTGGTAGCCGATGTAGCTGTTTTGGATGATAATGGGAAGGCCACACTGGTAAAAGCTTATTATGGACAGGCGAAGTAAGCGTCCGGTCTGCAAAACGCTTGATACTTACAGCACCTTCTCATAAAAATTCTCCACCTGCTGCATGGATTGCTTTTGGTATTGCAGGGGTGAGCAGCCGGCAAACTCCTTAAACGAACGTATAAAATGCGATTGATCGGCATAGTCATTCTCATAAGCCAGATCGGTAAGGCGGCTGTGCTGGCCAAGGCGGATCTGGTTGAGGGCCGCCTGGAACCGGGAGATCCGGGAATATAATTTGGGCGAGATACCTACATATTGCTTAAACCGGCGTTCAAAACTGCGCTCCGAAAGCTGCAGATACTCCTGTAATTCCTTCATCTGAACATTGCCTTTTGATTGTGCTATGCGTGTTATGGCAAACTGCATAGCCTCATCTTCATACCGGGTATTTCTTTGAAGTTTAAAAAACAGGTAAGCGCTCAATGCTTCTATACGATCGGTGAGCGAATCGGTCTCCAGGAGCTGTTCTGATAATAAAAAGCCGTCTTTGCGGGCTATCAGGTCCAGACAGGTACAATCGTCGGTCAATTCATAGGCGTCAAACCCGAATATGGCTTTGAGCGCGTTAGGAAAAAAGCAGATGCCAATGGTACTAAAAACAGCGCCGAACTGGATATCGGCATGGCGGGTTGATTGTCCGTAGATGAAAATATGGGGCAGTTTTTTATCAAACTGGTACATCGGCCCTTTATCCGGCGATTGAAAGATCAAGCCCGGGCAGCCTTCGGCCATGGTTCTGAAAGAACGGCTAAACACAGCCGAATCATCGCTTTCCAGTGTCCAGAAAAAGCGGATGTGGTTTTTGAGATAGTCAGGCGGTGATAACTGACGGTAATTCATTACAGTTTTAAGCAGGTGATATACAAATATAAATATATTCTTTACCAGATGTTTATGCGAAAATCTTCTTTTTTGGAGGTGACGGAAACGAACGGTTTGTCATCCTGAGTGGAGCGAAGGATCTACTCGCTGGTTTGTATGGCGCATACCCGCTCTTGGCCGCGGGAGGGCCAGTTACTTTTTTCGTTGTGGTTTGTTTTTTTTAAGGTACTCAAGAGGGCTTCGCCGTATGTCGCCACAAAAGTAACCAAAAAGGCTTCAGCAGAAATGCTTCTTTGCGCTCATTGCCTTTACCCTGCAATGCGGACAGAACCACGGGCTGCAATTATTTGCCCCGCTTTGCTCACACAATTCCACTTCTTCTGCAAAACTTGCTATGCCCCTGCGATCGCACAAGGCCATCATCGTTCTGCCCGCTTTCGCCCGAAGCTTATCTGCTGACGGGGAAGAAGATTTTTTTAATCACTAATTCAATAATTAAAAAAATTGTCATGCTGAACGGAGTGAAGCATCTATTAAACGATGTGCATGTTTAAGAATAGATCCTTCGTTCCTCAGGATGACAAACATGTTGGGATGATCTGGCAATAAATCATGGTAATCCTTAAACGGCAGAGCCCTCTTGAACACCGATTAAAATTAACTCGTGAAAAATCGTGTAAATCATGGTTCAGGCAAAATTCACTAACTAAAAAAGCGCCTCCGGGAAACCGGAAGGCGCTTTTAGTTTTAGTTTAGTCAATAGTTAATCAATTACAGTGTTGCTATGTCTTTTAATCAATAATCAACAATTAAAATTTTTACCTGCCGATGTTGAATGAAAATTCACTAATTCACCAAATCAATAATTCACTAATTATAAGGTTGCTATATCGATCACAAAGCGGTAACGTACGTCGCCTTTCAGCATGCGCTCGTATGCAGTGGTGATATCCTTGATGTCGATCAGTTCAATATCAGAAACGATATTGTGTTCGGCACAAAAATCAAGCATTTCCTGAGTTTCAGGGATGCCTCCGATACCTGAACCAGCCATGCTTTTACGACCAGCCAATAACGAAAATGGTCTGATGGAATAGGGTTCTGATGGTACACCTACACCAATGATAGTACCGTTTGTTCTTAATAACGACAGGTACAGATCCATATCATGCTCGGCCGAAACGGTATCCAGGATAAAGTCAAACGATCCTTTAACGGCTTTTACCTGCTCAGGATCGGATGTTACTACAAAATGGTGGGCACCCAGAGCTTTAGCCTCAGCTTCTTTTGATGGTGATGTGCTCAGTACGGTAACTTCGGCACCAAAGGCCGCGCCAAATTTAACGCCCATGTGGCCCAGTCCACCTAAACCTAATACGGCCAATTTATGGCCTTTGCCCACTTTCCAGTGACGTAGCGGCGAGTAAGTAGTAATACCGGCGCAAAGCAGGGGTGCTGTAGCGGCCAGCGGTAGTTTATCAGAAATATGCAGTACAAATTCCTCGCGTACTACAATAGTGTTGGAATAACCACCATAGGTAGGCACGCCGCTGCGATCTTTGTTGTTGTAAGTTTGGGTATTGCCTTCCAGGCAGTATTGCTCCAGGCCGTCTTTACAGTTTCGCAAACCTGGCAGGAGTCAACCATACAGCCAACACCGGCAAGTTCGTTTACTTTGAATTTTTTAACGTGATCACCTACTTTAATAATTTTGCCCACAATTTCGTGGCCCGGTACCATCGGGAATATCCCCGGAAACCAATCGTTTTTGATCTGGTGCAGGTCGGAGTGGCATACACCGCAATATTGTATTTCTATCTGTACATCATGCGGCCCTACCTCGCGGCGTTCAAAATCCCAGGGCGCCAGGTCAGTTTCCGGCGTTTGGGCGGCATACGCTTTTGCTTGTATCATAATAATGTTGCTTTTATGTTTTCGTTAAGCAAAGTTAAAACGGACGGCCTGAACGCCTGCTAAACGTTTCAAAGTAATAATTATACTTTTCAAAGAGTTTTGCGCAAAGCCATAGGGGTAAGTCCGGTGTGTTTTTTAAAAAAGTTATTAAAGTAGGATGCGTAATCAAAGCCCAGGCTGCGCGCGATGTCGGCAACGCTCCAATCGGTATGCGTTAACAGTGATTTGGCTTCGGTCAGTATCCTTTCGTTAATATGCGTGGTGGTGGATCGGCCGGTTATTTCGCGTACGGCGGCGTTGAGGTGATTGACGTGTACCGATAGCCTATCGGCATAATCGCCGGCCTTTTTTAACGCCAGCATATACCTGGGCGATTCTACAGGGAATTGTTTCTCGAGCAGGCCCAAAAACAGGTTGGCTATGCGCGAGGCTGCGTTCTGCGGTGTAAAATAGGCTATGGCCGGTTGCATTTTGATAGCCTCATGAATAATGAGGTTGAGGTGGTTGCGCAGTAGCTCGTACCGGTAAGTGTACTCACTATCAAACTCCTGCAACATGCGTTTAAAAATGCTTTGGATATATTGTACCTGCGTTTCATCCAGGAAATATACCGGGTCGCCGCCAGGTTTAAACAGGGTCGATTCTTCCATGCTTTCCATACGGTTGCCCGGGTGTAAAAACTCATCGGTAAAAAGGCAAAAATATCCGATGTGCTGTGCCGGGTCACATTCCCAGGAATAAGGAACCAGCGGATTGGTGAACACCAGGGCGGGTTTATTGATCTCGATGGCCCTGTTGGCATAATATAACTGCCCCTCACCACCCAGGGATAAGGTGATCTTATAAAAATTCCGGCGATTGTATGAACTCAGACTGCAATAGGTGGCACAAATTTCGGCAACCCTAAACTGAACAGCTTCGCTGGTGATGGTGTCGTGATTATAAATATCGTTTTCGGTTAACTCAGACGTTGGCATGCGCAAAGTTAAACATTTCAAAGAAAAAGTGGGGAGATGGCGATGAAGCCATAAAACAAATGTAAACGAGTCCCGGTAAGTAACCAATACGAATACAGGAGGCTCCGAAGGAGCCAATGAATTTTTCCTCGTTTATCTATAAACAAGATACTCCTCTGGAGCTATAAATTACCAAAGCTCCGGAGGAACACCCTGTTTATAGCCATCGTATGAAGTGTTTTTGGCACCGTCGGAGCCCCCTGTATTCTAATCAGTTTAATACCGGACCTTAGCCTTGCGTTATTATTGATTTTGCAGTTCGCGTACTTCGGCATAACCGCCAAACTCATAAATAGGGCAGGAGGCAGCAATTTGTGTGGCTTCATCAAGATCATCGGCCTTGAGCAGCAGGTAGCCGCCAACTATCTCGGTGCCTACCCGGTGAATATCTGTGATGATGCTGCCATCTTCTTTAATGATACGGCCCTGTAATGTTAACCCACTGCCGCCAGCCAGTTTACCCGCAGCGCCCCATTGACCGAACCAGGCAGCCCAATTTTGTTGGTGTTGTTTGATGGCTTCTGTCGGATGTTCATCCACACGGCCATCGGGTTCCCTGAATAATACGATATAATTTTTCATGTCTGATTTATTTTTTACAATTATAAAACGAAATCGATATAGATACAATGGTTTTGTAATTAATTGTATATTTGAGCATGCAACCTTTAGTACAACTCATTACCGCCTGGCAACAATATACTGAACAGCATGCGGATGCCGATGTAGCAGGCTTTTGCTATAACTATCTATCGGCACATAAAAAACAAGCGCCCGATAACAGCCGAGCCGATCTGCAACTGGCTAAACAGTTGGGTAAAACCAATAGCATCCTTAAAGCCTACTATAAACTTGCCCTTCGGCAAATACCCAACTTTGAACTGGATTGGTATTATCTTTTGGAAGCGATAGCGGCCGGAGGAGAAATTCGTAAAACCGAAATTGTAAGTTTTAACCTTTTGCTGGAACCTACCACGGGTATAGATATTTTAAACAGGATGCTCAAAGCGGGTCTGATCAGTGAAAGGATAGACCCTGCCGATAAAAGGGCCCGTTTAATAAAGCTAACCAATGAGGGCGGCGAAATTTTAAAACGCCTGAAAGCTTTGTTCGAAAAGATAACATCAATGGTACTGTCTGGAATTAATACTGATGATAAAGCGATAGTTGGCCTGGCCTTATCTCAAATAGCCGATAAGCATACAGCGATGCTTAATGATGGAAGAACAAAAGCGATTGAAAATATGGAATTAGCCATTAAACAGCTAACAGATAAGAGCTGAATAATGACATAAAACAGACGGCAAAATGACCTTATGCTGACTTTTTATCCCATCCGGTAAAAAGATTATTTTTCAAAACACTTGCATCTGTTGTATCATACCCGTTACATTTAGGAAAATTATAAACCCAAATGCCGAAACACATCCTGATCGTTTATCTTCTGGTTACCTGTAGTGTGGCGGGTATCCTGTTCACGTCCTTTATTAAAACCAGATTTTTTAAAAAGGGCTAATTTAAAAACTTGCCCATGTGCATGCGTAATAGCATGCACATGGGCACAAAAGTTTGTATTTTATTTCTCCATTGTTCAAATGCGTTTACCCTATACACTTCACCACGGAGAATAAACTCAATTGACGGTGAATAGTATCCACTTTAGCTTCTCTTTCTAATCTTCTAATAATCAGTTTGGTTTAATATGTTTTCATAAAAAAAACGACCAAAATGGATACATATATGATGATGGTATATTAATATATTCTTATTTATTTTTAATAAGAATTTCAAATCAACCAACATCAGTCTTATGTCAACACTCAACGCGTATTTATCTAACGATGCCGAAGGCTTAGTTAAAAATGGCTTACCGCCGGTTTATGGTACTCCGGTATGTCTTGTATCCGCGGCAAGTCCGCCATATACATTAAATGCTATCAATATATCAAACGGTGGCACCAGTCAAGATTCGCCATTGATTTTATGGGCGCTTGCTCCAGGGCCTACAGACTGGAATAGCTCATGGCAACTTACTCCCGATGGGTTTATTGTCAATCCTTTTCTATTCAATATGGTGATCGGAATTTCGGGATCAACGCTGTGCATTGTGACAAAAGACGATACCGACCAAACTCAACAATGGGCGATAACCTGGTACGCGGGAGGGTATACCATTTCCAACAATCAAAATCAACAGCTGATCACGGCAGTCAGTAACCAGGTGCCTTATGTGGGAGGAGCCGACCCTTCCAATACACTGTCACTAACCGCTCTCAACAATTCGCCCTCGCCAGAACAATTATGGAAATTTCTCCCGGCCGGATATCAGCAAACTATTAACCAGTTTTATATTCAGACACAATGCAGTGGAACTCCCCCGGGCGGATCTTCACCCTATATGTTGGCTGCAAATTGGCAGAATAATCAGTTACTGGCATGTACACAACAATGGCAGCCAGGTGCTTCAAACCAATTATGGCAGTTTAATTATGATGGGTCTGTATCCCCCCTTAGCAATTCAACCTGGGTGCTGACATCTAATGCCTCATCTGCAACAGATACCAGTACTCAGACTGATGTGGTCACTCCTCCGGCTACACTTTCGGCGCAACAAATATGGACATGGAGCCATGAGCAGTTAATACTATCAAGTCAGGAATTTGGCACCCAAATGGTGTTAACTGTTAAAAACGCAAAAGCTTCAGAAAACGCCTGGGTGGTCACGTATGAAATTAACCAGGGTAGCAATGAGAAATGGACCCGTTTCCCATTAGAAAGCGCGCCGATTGGGGAATGGTTTTATATCCAAACAGAGCTAAATCAAAGTTCGTCGTCTACTCCTCCCGGTCCCGAGTATGTACTTACGGTTGCCGGTTCAAGCCCTGTAGCGTCAACTCTGGTCCAGATCAATCAGCTTCAGCCAGGTGCTCTTTCTCAATTATGGCAATTCACCCCGGAGGGTACCCTGATTAATATACTGAACCCTTCACTGCTTTTATCAGCAGACCCCACTACGGGTAATTCCATTAGCCTGCAGGCAGCCGGTGATGCCGGTGTATTGCAGACCTGGTGTTTGTTGCCCAATGGCATGTTTGCGGTAGCCAACGGAACTACCGTGCAGTACCTGAGTGTATTAAATTCAATTTCTGCAACTTCTTCTAATCCCGGAATGGCAAATGGAGAGGTAACAACGTATACTTATCCTGGTTCAAATAATGCTAACGCTTCATGGAAGATAGTAAACTACGAACCTGAAATGTCGGGTCAGTGGTTTACAATTCAGTCAGCCACAGAACAGAAAAATAACAGAATACCTTTTTTACTCACTGTAAGTAACGACTGGGCCACTGTACAGACCGCGCCACCCCTGGGTGGTAATATATTAGCAAATGGAGAAGCGGCAGTAAATCAGCTCTGGCAATTTACGCTCGATGGAAATATTGTCAGCGCCTTAAACTCAGGGCTTTTCCTGACGGGTAACCAGGATGGTACATTGTCATTAACGCCCGGACAAACCGGCAACCCCAATCAGCAATGGGTATGGGGCGACACCTGGAAAATGTTTATCATACACAATTCAAAGTATCATTTCCAGAGTGCTGTGCTGTTAAATGTAGGGCAGCAACTTGCGTTATATGCCCAATTGAATCAAGGTAATAGTGGCACCATATCTTCTGTATCATTAAAAACGGCGGTATCACCTGCCAGCAACGTACCTGGGCAATGCTGGTTTATGGCGCCATTTAATCCCGCTTATAATCAACCTACAACCTTCCGCAACACAGGTGGGACCGAAAAAGAGCCAGGGCTGTTCCTGCAATTGGAAGAGGGGGCGACAAAAAACTCCTATAATGTTGTTGTTGGGGCACGCGGCAATGCGGCGCTATCCACCTGGCAGTTTGTATATCCGGGTTATATAGCGAGCTCCTTAAATGATAACATTGTACTTAGTGTGGAAGCTACTGAAGGCGCAAATGACTGGACCCCCGATTTTGGACCTAATGTTACCGCTTATCTCCGGGCTCCCGGAGCTCAACCTTTTCAACTTTGGGTGGCTGATCCATCGGGCATGCTGGTCAATAAACAAACGGGCTTTGCCCTGACGGTAACCACCGATGGCACAACTTATTCCCTAACTACCCAGCCGGTTTCTGACCAGCCCGATGCCAGTATGCAACTTTGGGATTTTTCACCGGGCCAGGCCCTGCAAACGGTTTTGGTTATGCCACGGGTTCCTTTTCCGGTACCTGATGACAGTAGTTCGCAAGACTTAACCAATGTATACAACGAAATCAATAAAACGCTTGGCTTGCCCGGCGGGATACGTGCGCAGTATCAAAATCTTGCCGCGCCCCTGGGTACTTATCTGAGTGTCATTAATATGCTGTTTTTAAAAAATAGCCAATCGCAAGACTGGAAAACTGTGGTTGAACAGTTAAATAAGGAAATCATTAGTGTAACGGCCATTCAACAATTTTTTACACAGGCCGGTATTATGCATCAGTCCCTGAGCCAGGCACAGGCCTTACTGGTTTCTGAGCTGATCACGGCATGCGCTTTCCCCAACGGTCAAAATCAACCGGTGACACCGCCCAAAAAGAAGAAAAAATTTATCTGGGATATAGTAGAGGGAGTACTTTACACAGCGTTAAATGCTGCCGGCGCGCTTGTGGGTGATCCAGATGTAGTTGGAGAGCTAAAAGCGGGCGAAAAGTTTTTAAAACATCTACTTCCCGTTTTGGCAAATGTCATGTCCGCGTCGGTGACCTGCTACCAGGCAAGACCCTCTGCTCAGCCAACTTCAAAGACACAAGCAGTTTTGCAGAATATCTATAACTATGAACTGAGCGTATTCCAATTGCAACAATCGCTGCTGAGTTTATTTGAAAACATAGGTACTATGCTGGGCAAAATGGAAATGGCCATATTATCAGATTGGGGTAAGACCACAGCCGTTTACGATATGATAAAAAATACAGACACCATTGATTCCCTGTATTGGCCGGCCTCGCTTACCCCAGTGATGACCAACCAAATGCTCGATGGGTACGCGGGCAAAGTTTTTCAAACATTGATCCCTTCCAATCCGTCATTTTACATCAACGCGTATTTGCACAACTCTACAGGTCCGGAGAGAGGTTTACAGGAAGATCAACTTACCTTTTACGGTGAAAATATCGATGGAACTTTCAGCGAATGGGTAGCGGCGATCAATCCGGATGTGATGAACCTGCTTTGGTCTTATGGCACTAACCCTAATGATTTTTACCGGCAGTTAAATGGCTGGGATGTACAGGTAAAATATCCGTTCACTACAACAAATAACACTGCCTCACCAAGTAGTGCTACTATTATGATAACTATTTTTAATATAACAAGCGTACCAATGTTACTGGATACCGGAGGGATGGAGATGGTGATAAATGCAGGTACCAGTGAGATTCCTCCATACGGTGCGCAGCAATTTGCCGGATATGTTAACTATAATGGAGGCGTCGCTGAAAGCGCCAATGGAAATTTCCAGGTTGTGGAAAAAAATGGAGGTGATACTATATTAAGCGGGAATTTAGCCGTAAAGTCCACCAAAAGCAATAATCCGGTGAATCCGGGCGACCAATTTACGGTAACCACCATAAATGCACCTTACTATATCATGAAACAGACACAAAACCCGCAATACATTGCCAATATGCTTTCCATTGAAGTTTACATCGCCGCGGCCCCCGGGGTAGGCGATAATTCGTAGTTTTAAGAAGGCCCCGGGTATACATTAAAAAACAAAGGGCATCGCCCACAACTTTATCCGGTTGTAAGTGATGCCCTTTAAGCTATCTGTGGATCAGCTTAAAATCTATCCAGATTCGTTACTTTAGTCCAGGCGGCTACAAAGTCATTTATAAATTTGTCCTGAGCATCAGAACTTGCATATAACTCGGCAACGGCTCTTAGTTCGGAGTTGGAACCCAATACCAGGTCGGCACGGGTAGCTGTCCATTTTATTTCGCCGGTTGCACGGTTGCTGCCTTCATACAATTCCTTGTCGGCTGAAGCGGCTTTCCAAGCAGTGCCCATATCCAGCAGGTTTACAAAGAAATCGTTAGTAAGTACACCCGGGCGAGCGGTGAAAACACCATGCTTAGAGCCATCAAAATTGATGTTCAGTACACGCAGGCCACCCAGCAATACGGTTAGCTCAGGCGCGGTCAATGTAAGTAGGTGCGCTTTATCTATCAGTAATTCTTCGGTAGATATGGGCGCTTTTGTTTTGCGATAGTTGCGGAAACCATCGGCAGCTGGTTCCAGGTAACCGAATGATTCTACATCGGTTTGTTCCTGCGAAGCATCCGCACGACCAGCTTTAAACGGAACGGTAACGGCGTGGCCTCCATCTTTAGCCGCTTTTTCGATCCCTGCATTACCAGCCAGTACAATCAGGTCGGCCAGTGATACTTTTTTACCACCCGCGTTAAACTCTTTTTGGATGCCTTCCAATACGCCCAATACATGTTGCAATTGAGACGGATTGTTCACCTGCCAGTATTTTTGCGGCGCAAGGCGTATGCGTGCACCATTGGCACCACCACGTTTATCAGAACCACGGAAGGTAGAAGCAGAAGCCCACGCGGTAGAAACCAACTCAGATATGTTTAAACCTGATGCCAATACTTTTGCTTTTAAATCGGCTGCATCGCTATCAGTTATCAGGGCGTGATCAACCGCAGGGATAGGATCTTGCCAAAGCAGTTCTTCCTGTGGCACATCCGGACCCAGGTAACGCTCGCGCGGACCCATATCGCGGTGTGTTAATTTATACCATGCACGCGCAAAAGCATCGGCAAACTGATCTGGATTTTCCAGGAAACGTCTTGATATTTTTTCGTAAGCCGGATCAAACCTTAAGGCAAGATCCGTAGTCAGCATGGCCGGACGATGCTTTTTGGAGCTGTCATAAGCATCAGGAATAGTAGCCTCGGCATCTTTAGCCACCCATTGGTGCGCGCCGGCAGGGCTTTTTGTTAATTGCCATTCAAACCCAAACAGGTTTTCAAAAAAATTATTGCTCCATTTGGTTGGCGTTGTGGTCCATATTACTTCCAGTCCGCTGGTGATGGCATCGGCGCCTTTACCAGAACCGTAGCTATTGCTCCAGCCAAAACCTTGTGATTCGATATCCGCGGCTTCGGGTTCTTTGCCTACATTATCGGCAGAGGCAGCTCCATGCGTTTTACCGAAGCTGTGGCCACCGGCTATCAGCGCGACAGTTTCTTCGTCATTCATCGCCATACGACCAAACGTATCGCGGATATCTTTTGCCGAAGCAACCGGATCAGGATTACCATCAGGACCTTCCGGATTTACATAGATCAATCCCATTTGTACTGCTGCAAGCGGTTTTTCGAGGTTGCGGGAGTGGATGTCGCCATCGGCATCATCATCAGATACCAGTACACCATGACCTTCTTTTACGCCTGGCGAGCCATGCGCGTAGCGCAGATCGCCACCCAGCCAGGTAGTTTCAGAGCCCCAGTATACAGATTCATCTGCTTCCCAGGCATCTTCACGACCGCCAGCAAAACCAAAAGTTTTAAAACCCATTGATTCCAGGGCTATGTTGCCGGTCAGTATCAATAGATCGGCCCATGAAATTTTACGGCCATATTTTTGTTTGATGGGCCAAAGCAATCTGCGGGCTTTATCCAAACTTACGTTATCTGGCCAGCTGTTTAATGGAGCAAAGCGTTGTAAGCCAGCACCTGCGCCTCCGCGGCCGTCGCCTACCCTGTAAGTTCCGGCGCTGTGCCATGCCATACGGATAAACAAACCACCGTAATGACCAAAATCGGCTGGCCACCAGTCCTGCGAGTCGGTCATGAGGGCATGAAGATCTTTTTTTACGGCTTCCAGATCGAGGCTTTTGAAAGCTTCGGCATAATTAAAATCATCACCATTGGGGTTCGACAATGAAGAATGCTGGCGCAGGATATTTAGTTTTAACTGGTTGGGCCACCAATTATGGTTCCGGGTACCGCCGCCACCTGCATTATTCTTCATGCTGCCATTATGAAACGGGCATTTACTGATGTCATTTGATTCGTTTTCCATGTTTATAAGTTTATATATTATAAAATTAGGATATTGAATTCAACAATCACAATCGATTAATTCTATAATGAATAGGTAAAATCTATGAGGACAGTAGGTTGCAAAACACCTACTTACCTGATCTTTTTATGTGGAGATGCTCAATTTCCGGCTTTTTATGCACGGGTTCCAGGTATTGTAAAAATCGGCGAGTTACTTGTTTCAGCGCGTTAAGTGTGTTTGCCGGTAATTTGTTATTAAATCAGCCCACAAATTTGCCTGATCAAATTATGCAGCTGCTGCTTCCTCAATATATTATTATTGTACCTCATCTAATTCCTGAAGCCTTTCTTTTACGAATGCCGAGTGCTCTGTTCCCCATTTGTCAATTTGGGATAAAATAGGGAGGATGCTTTTGCCAAGATTGGTAAGCCGGTATTCGGTTTTCTTGGGATACACATCTTCCGAATATTTATCAACAACACCAAAATACAGCAATTCTGCCAGCTGCATTTCTATAACCCTTAATGTAGCGTCGGGCATGCTTCTGTAAATTTCTGCAGGGCGGGTAAAGCCGTTGTTGATGGCGTCAAGAATGCACATTTTCCACTTTCCACCAAATATTTTAAAACCAATGCGGAGCCCGCAATTCAGATCCTCCTCTATTTTTTTAGTGTACATCGTTTCTGCTTTTAATTTATAAAGTTAAATAATTAGGCAGGCTGATTAAAATTGATGAATACCGAATCTTTTATCGGTTATTGCCCGCCCGATTGATTTACCGGAATTTTGTAGAGAAATAAGCGTACAAGAATCGTAAACAAATAATGAGAACTACTATAAAAAAAAATGCCGCTTTCAGACTAACCACGGGTGATATAATCCCGCTGCTCATATGGGTAACTATCATATCGCTAACATGGTTATTTATGCACGGCGCAGATCATTTTCTGCAATTAACACCAGAGGCACTGGGCAAATATTTCAAAATAAAATGGGTGTTGATAGTCCATATAACTGCCGGTGGTGGATCGCTTATACTGGGCTTCCTGCAGTTCTGGCCCAGTTTAAGAACGTACAGCTGGCGGCTGCACCGGATCATTGGTACACTATATTTATTAGCGGTTTTGGTAAGCAGTATTTGCGCGGTGATTTTGGCTTTTACTACCGCGTATCAAATAAACTGGGCCTATGCTTTTTCTTTACAGATATGGGTAAGTGTGTGGATCAGCGCCACCACGATCGCCTATTATACCGCGATTATCAAAAAGTTTAAACTCCATCAAGAGTGGATGATCAGAAGCTATATCGTAACGCTGGCATTTGTTATCTCAGGGCTTGCGTTGAAATTACCTTCCATTAAACAATTGGGCAGTTTTGAAGACATTTCTCCATCCCTGTTTTGGATGGGATGGGCCGTGCCGCTATATCTATATGAAATCATTAAAAGTTGTAAGCTGCCGAAGTAAGAGCTACTCTTGGCTAACAATGTCATTAAATTAAGGAATTTTGTAAACCCCATAGGGGTTAAAGCTTTGTAGAAAATTTAATTCGAAATCCAATGCCGTAGATACTGCACACAGGTTGCATACCTACGGCATGCTAAATACTTATGCCGGGTTTTCTACAAAGCTTTTACTCCGATGGAGCAGCCCTTGACTTAATAATATTACCCCGGTGAGATCACTATTGAAAAAAGCAAGTCGGGAATGGCTTGCTTTTTCGTTTCCCTGCTTCCGTCAACGCTGTGTAAATAAACTAAACATGTAATTTAAACAAATGTTTTAATCAATCGTTTGATTAATTTTGTCCTGATTTTTATCAATTAACTCATTTAGGATATTATCAAAATGGCTGAAACAGGCATAAAAAAATGGATCATTACCATTACAGTTATCACAGCATCGTTGCTGGAACTGATCGACACCACTATCGTTAACGTCTCCATCCCTCAAATCCAGGGTAACCTGGGCGCTACCATTACCGATGCCGCCTGGGTGGTTACCGGCTACAGCGTGGCCAACGTGATCATCCTGCCTATGTCTGGCTGGCTGGGCAGTTTCTTCGGACGGAAGAATTATTTTTTAACCTCTATTATCGTATTTACCATTGCTTCCTTTTTATGCGGTAACGCGCAAAGCCTGTCTGAACTGGTGATATTCAGGATATTGCAGGGACTTGCCGGTGGGGGACTTATCTCAACCGCGCAGGCTATTTTGCTGGAAACCTGGCCGCCCAACCAGGTGGGTACGGCCACGGCCTTATTTGGTTTGGGAGCTATTGTTGGTCCAACCATCGGCCCAACTATCGGGGGCTATATTACCGACCATGCCGCCTGGCGCTGGATATTTTATGTGAACATACCCGTAGGCGCCTTAGCAGCTACCTGTACCTATATGTTTGTACGGGCCACGCCCAGCGATGGTAAAGGAAAACCTATCGACTGGTGGGGGATAGCTTTGCTGGCTATAGCCGTAGGGAGCCTGCAAACCATATTGGAAAAAGGCGAGGATGAAGACTGGTTTGCCACCCCGTACATTGTTGTATTAACTGTAACAGCCATTTTTGGTCTGCTGCTGTTCATCTGGCGCGAACTCAGTACCGATTATCCTATCATCAATTTCAAGATCATGCGGCACCGGAGTTTCTCGGCTGGTATGGTTACTTCTTTTATTCTGGGGGTTGGCTTATATGGTTCCACGTTTGTATTCCCGGTATTTTGCCAGGGGCTGCTGGGGTTTTCGGCACAACAAACCGGCGAAATATTATTCCCGGGTGGGATGTTTACCATAGTAATGATGCCTTTTGTGGGTATTATGCTCAATAAGGGTGTTCCGGCTCAGTTTATGGCCACGGTAGGTATGTTGTTGTTCTTTGTGTTTTCGGCTATGCTGAGCCACTCTACTTTATCTTCAGGCATTGGTGATTTTTTCTGGCCACTGGCTATACGTGGGGTAGGTTTATCCTTACTTTTTGTGCCATTAACTACACTGGCTATCGGCGGCTTAAAAGGACAGGAAGTAGGGCAGGGTACCGGCCTCAACAACATGATGCGGCAATTGGGCGGCTCATTCGGTATTGCCGGTTTAAATACCATGATCCAGATACGTCAGGCCGTACATCGCAATAACCTGCTGGTGAATATCAACAATTACAATCCTTTTTATAACGACAGGTTTAACGGTTATGTGCAGGGTTTTATAGCCAAGGGCAAATCCTTCAGCGATGCTACCCGTATGGCTTACGGTGCCATTGAAGGCGCTGTACAAAAGCAAAGCACGCTTTTAAGTTATAACGATGCTTATTGGATAGTGGGTATTGTAATGTTATGTGCTATTCCGATGGTTTATTTAGCACCATTTGTAAAAGGGCAAAAAGCGGTATCAGATTCGCATTAAGCGTAGAATTATGGCAGTTTATTTGTTGGCTAATGGTTAGCTTTACAGCACTAATACCAATTATGCCAGCAACTACCGAACTTTCAACAGAAGAAAAAATAAAGGACGCGGCCAGGAGAATTTTCACCAGAAAAGGTTTCCTGGCTACTACCATCAGGGATATAGCTACTGAGGCCGATATCAACGTGGCTTCGATTAACTACTACTTCCGGAGTAAGGAAAACCTGTTTGCCTTTATTATGGACGAAACCATCAAAAAGCTTTTTGATAAAATTGAACCGGTACTGAACGATGAAGACACCAGCATTACCGAAAAAATAGCGGTTTGCGTAGGTTACTACATTGACCAGGTACTGGAAAACCCCGACTTTATATTTTTTATGGTGAGTGAAGTAATGGGCGGCTTAACCAAATTGCCCATGATCAATACTATGAAGCTGCTGGTTAACTCGCATTTTGCCAGGCAGCTGCGCGAGTTGAAAACAAACGGAGATATCAATTACCACCCGGTTAACTTGCTGTGGAATATCACCGGCATGATCATGTCGCCATTTCTGAGTCGTCCACAGATGCTGCATTCGGGCTATTTTACTTCTGATGAATTTTTTGCCCTGATGCAGGAACGAAAAAAGTTGATCCCTGTTTGGATGGGGCTGATCATCAAAGGCTGATAATTATTTTTATTTCAGGGGATATATGCATATTAGATATTTTTGCATGAAAATACCTGGTATGCTCACAAGATATTTTTCAAATAATAGCTTAATGATACCTATTAATAAATTATTAAGCTATTATTAATCACTTATCATATACTTGTTTTAACCAATTATAGCTGCCAATTAATCTGAATATTAATTTCAATACTTCAAACGGGAAGTGATGGGCAGGCAATTTATAAGTAACCAATTAAAACCTGTATATGAGAAAGCTCATCCTGCCCATGATGGCTCTATTGCTTGCATTAAGCATAGGTTGCTCCAAAAAAACTATTGATAATTTTACGGATATTAATAAAAGCGCCGATCTGAAAAAAGATGTAGTGGCTGCTGATGTGATGAAAAATCCGTTTATAACATCCATCTATACCGCCGATCCATCAGCACATGTATGGGCCGATGGCCGGTTATATGTATATGCTTCGCACGATATCGATCCTCCGCGCGGTTGCGACCTGATGGATCAATACCATGTTTTTTCAACAGATGATATGATTCATTGGACGGATCATGGCGAAATTCTGCGCGCCAGCCAGGTGCCGTGGGGCAGGGCCGAAGGAGGTTTTATGTGGGCTCCTGATTGTGCTTACAAAAATGGTACTTACTATTTTTACTTCCCTCACCCAAGTGCTACGGACTGGGGCAGCAGTTGGAAAATAGGTGTGGCTACCAGCACAAGTCCGGCAAGCGGCTTCACCGTTCAGGGATATATTGCTGGTCTTGAGCCGCTGATTGATCCTTGTGTGTTTGTAGATGATAACGGACAGGCCTATTTTTATTATGGTGGCGGAGGCTCCTGCAAGGGTGGCAAGCTTAAAGATAACATGACCGAAATTGATGGCGCAATGCAAACCATGCAGGGCCTCGATGATTTTCACGAAGCCGCATGGGTACATAAAAGAAATGGGGTCTATTATCTTTCTTATGCTGATAATCATGATGTTAATGGTAAACACAACCAGATGCGCTACGCTACCAGCACCAGTCCATTAGGCCCGTGGACATCAAAGGGGGTATATATTGATCCTACGGACAGTTATACCGATCATGGTTCTATCGTGCAATATAAAAATCAGTGGTATGCGTTTTATCATAACAGCTCCATCTCCCATAACGACTGGACAAGATCTATCTGTGTGGATAAGCTTTTTTACAATGCAGATGGCACCATTCAAAAAGTAATTCAAACCACCGGTAACCCGGTAAGCTCTGTACCTATAGGGCAAACCATAACATTAAAGGGTTCCAATAATAATTATGTAAGCAGCGAAAACGGCGCACAACCCATGAACTGCAACCGCCCCGCGGCCGGTGGATGGGAGCAGTTTACGATAGTTGATGCCGGGGGTGGTAAAGTTGCCCTGCAGAGTTTAGGCAAATATGTATCCTCAGAAAATGGTACCCAGGCCATCAATTGTAATCGTGCATCAATAGGCCCATGGGAGCAGTTTGACTGGGTAAGCAATGCAGATGGAACGGTTTCATTGAAAGGCAATAATGGCAAATTTATCTCGAGCGAGAATGGTACACAAGCCATGACCTGCAACCGTGCTACCGCCCAGGCTACAGAGACATTTAAGGTAAATCAATAATTTAAAATTATAACAGTTGATGCCGATTTTATAAATTAGGGTTAAAAAATTTTAGCCTTAATATTCAGCATAAAGCAATACCATTTGTTTGGGGTATGGCCCTTTGTGACAGCACAGCTTGCACAAAGGGCTAATCCGGTTAGTGATACCCGTTTGGATGGGGGGGATCAAAGGCTGATATTTTGCTTTTATTTCAGGAAAATATATGCATATAGACCTTAATTCCCTGACTGTTTTTTTACATCAGCAATTTACCCATGTTACCGAAATTATAGCTATCGCGGATGGCTGGTGGTCGCAGGCTTTCTCTTTTAAAACAGCTGGGGAAGTACGGGTTATCAGAATAAGTAAACACCCTGTCGATTTTGGGAAAGATATATTTGCTTACACTCACATTAATAGTACCGCGATACCCATCCCAGAAGTTATGGCTATCGGGAAGTACGATGAAGAGCTATTTTATTGTATTTCCAGGTATGTAGCAGGCACCCCTTCGGATCAAATTATGGATATATACGCATCTGAGCCCAATATGGAGATAGCTCAAACCGTAATAACGCAGCTTGTAGCTATTCACGAGCTTGATACCGGTAAGCTTAGCGGTTGGGGTTATACCGATGAAAACGGGAACGGCATCTTTGGGAGCTGGGCAGAGCATCTTCTGGCTATCCATAATGGCAAATACACCATTGCCTGGCAGGAGCTGGCCAAAACTACCTGGCTTAATGGCGATTTGTTTATCCGTTTAACCGAGCGGATGAAAAGCTATTTTCCGTACCTGCCCAAAGAGAAACACGTATTGCACGGCGACTATGGCTATGATAATTTACTGCTGACATCCGATCACCGGGTAGCTGCCGTTATTGACTGGGCAGAAATGCTGCTGGGCGATCCTTTGTATGACTTGATCCATATGGATGAACCCTGGGATGAGGACGCAAGGCTCATCTATGTGGATGTATGGAAAGCGGCCATGAAAAACAACCCCAAAGCATTACTCCATTTTGAGGAACGCCTGCAATGTTATATCATTCATTATACGTTATTCCATTTACACATCCATACCGTTAGGAACGAGCGGGAGGATTATGACTATATTGAGCAATGGGCCAACGAAAACCTGTGAGCACTAAAACCCGGCCATGTTGGTAGGCGTATAGCTGAAATGTTTTTTAAAGGCCGAAGTAAAGTGGGAGAGATTTTCAAAACCAACCTCTGCATATACTTCTGATGGTCGCCGGTTTTGTTCCCTAATCTGGTAGTGGGCCAGCTCCAGTCGTTTTTGGGTAAGCCATTTTTGTGGTGTGGTGCCAAAGGCTTTTTTAAAATCGCGCTTAAAGGTGGTGAGACTACGACCGGTTAAATACCCAAACTTTTCCATCGTCATGTTGAACATGAAATTCCGTTCCATAAAATCGCTGAGGTTCATTTTGCCGGGTTCATCAAAATTGGCCAGTATGCCATCAATATCCTTGTCGATAGTGCGGAGGATATTGATGGCTTCCTCTATTTTCAGTGCAGCGATACTTTCGGGCAAGGGCTCTTCCAGGTCAAAATAGGGTATCAGCGATGCCAGGCAACTTTCCAGCAGCGGGTGCTTACCAAAATTGCGGATACCCTGGTCATAAAAATGCCTGCTTTTGGCCCGGTTCTTCGCGTAAAAGTCCTTCAATATTTTTGGGGTAAGATGCATCACCACCGTTTTATGCGGCTGCCCGTTCTTTGGATAATTGATAGCCGTAGCCAGTTGGTTACGGGGGATGAGAAAAATATCGCCAGCCCCAAACAGATAGGTAGTATTGGTTTGCACTATTTTGGTTTCGCCCGATATAAACCATACCAGCATATGCTGCTCAAACAATACCTCCGTGCGGAAGGATTGTGCATCAAAGTAGGATAGTTTGATGTCGGGCGTTAAATAGTGTATCTTAAAATCCATTGTTCAATTATCCAAAGATAGTGATCAATTGGCTTCGAAGGTTATGCCGGTCAGGTCTTCGCTTAAAGCCCACAGTTTTTGGGCATAGCCTGCATCCACCGCGTATGGTTTTACACCCCGTAAGGTTGACGGATCATCATAACGGTGCTCAATCTGCCCACGATCCAGTTCGGCAATGTCTGCATCTTCACAATACACACCACCAATATGATCCAATTGCGGGCTCACCGCGCACCATACTGATGTAGCTGCGCCCTGCTCCACATTTTTTAAAACGGCCGCTACTTCGGGCTTTAAATTGCCATCGGAATCATGGGTGCCCATTTGCTGGAACAATTCCATAGGGGCAATCCTGCCCAGATCGGTACCAATCACCGAACCCGGATGCAGCGAAAACGCACGTATCCCAGAGTTTTTACCCCGATGATCCAGCTCCACACTAAACAAGTTGTTAGCTGTTTTGGAATGACCATAACCCTGTAAAGTTTCGTAAGGGCGATGCAGAAAGTTTGGGTCCTCAAAATCAAAAGGCGCTATCTGGTGCCCGAATGAGGATACATTGATCACCCGGGCACCGTTCGCTTTTTTCAAGGCAGGCCAAAGCCGGGCGGTAAGCTGAAAATGCCCCAGGTGATTAGTGGATAACTGCGATTCGTAACCCCGGCTGTCGCGCTGCAGTGGCACCCACATAATACCGGCATTGTTTACCAGAATGTGCAGCGGCTTACCGGTTTTTAAAAAATCGTCGGCAAACGTATCTATAGAGGCAGGATCCATCAGGTCCATAGTGCGGATGCATACATTGTCGATGCCTTGCAGGTTCTGGGCCGCCTTTTTTATGTCGCGGGCGGGTACGGTAACCTGCGCACCAGCCTGAACAAAGGTTTTTACCGTTTCGAGGCCGATACCTGCGTAGCCGCCGGTTACGATGATGTTTTTGCCGGTAAGATCGATGCCTTTGATCACGTCGGTAGTAGTTGATTTAGCGTTAAAGCCCGAGCCTACAGGTTGTTGCAGCGCGCCATTATAATTATCTGTTATTTGTTCCATTTTTTTATTGTTTGTTGATGAAACAAAAGTAGAGGGCTTTAATTAAATAGAATTTGTTTTAAAGGCCAAATGTTTTTGTTTTGCGGGCCTTTTTTAGATCAGTCGCAAACATCCCACAAGCCGCTTCCCGCTCTCCTTTCTTGTCATGCTGAACGTAGTGAAGCATCTAATCGCCGATATACAAAGTTTACGAATAGATCCTTCGTACCTCAGGATGACAAACTTTTTATGATTAGGATGTTTCTTTAAAATACGCCTGATATAGTGACCAATGCATTGGCCAACTCGTCATTTACCTGTACATCACAGGCCAGCACATTGCGGGTAACATGATGATAGCCATTGCTGATTTGCACCAGGCAGGTGCCACAGCTGCCCATACCGCAACATAAACCAAAACCGGGGATAGCCAGTTGGTCAGAGATCAGTGTCATCAGGCTATAGTACTGGTTGGGGTAGGTATGAACCTCGGTGATGCGCCCTTGATAGGCTACTTTAAATAGAATAGTATTTTCGTTTGCAGGCATTTGAAATGTAAATATCGGGAGAAAGAAGAACTAATTTTTTATTTCGCCCGATAGTCACAAGTTTTATATCATTCCACCACCCATGTAAACGCATCATTGTGCTTTTCAATATGCCCAAAACCCGGCCAGGGTAAATGATAACCGAAGACCCGTTGTTTTGATGTGGCAAATTCTTTAAGAATTGATTGGCGTGTACGGGCGGCCAAATCAAAATCAATATCGAAAACAGTACCCCATTCGGGTTTAGCAAACAGCACGATCTCGTCATGAAAAATATCGGCCATATGAATGAATTTTTCATTGCCCGAAATGATCGTGAACATACAATGGCCCGGTGTGTGCCCGGGTGTAAGTATGGGTTGCAAAAAATCAAATAGCGGCTCATCGGTATTGAATAGCTGTAACTTTCCGCTTATCTGCGTAAAGAAAAATTGGATCTCCTGCTGGAGCGATTGAAGTGAGGATAGCAGACTTTTACTTTTAGAGAAATCGGCATGATCATCCTGCCAAAAATCAAATTCTTTTTGGTGCAGATGGATCTTCGCGTTTGGGAAAACCAGTTGGCCGCTATGGCTTATCAGACCGCTAAAATGATCGGGGTGAGCATGGGTGAGTATAATATCGGTGAGATCGGCGGGTTTAATTCCGGCGGCATACAGATTGCCTGCTAATTTACCAGCGCCGGGTCTGGCTTTGTCACCGTTGCCTGCATCGATCATGATGGTCTTATCCGGCGATGTGAATACCATAATATTATGAGGCAGCATAAAGTGCGCGGTCAGGTTATTGTGGTTTTCCCGTAACTGTTTCAGTTCTGCAGGTGGTATACCGGGAGCAAAGCAGCCGTTATCATATTCTACATCTCCATCTGTAATAACCAACAGATTAAATGATTCAAAATGGTAACTTTTAACACCCGGAACCGGGTTTGTTTTTATAGCTGATATTTCTGAGTTCTTGGTCATATTATTTGTTTTTATCGCTGGCAAATGTCCCGGTTTTTGCTGATCATCGGCAAAAGACTATATTTATATGCTTAGGCAATAATTTTAGACTAATGGCAAAATCGATCACCCGTAAAACAAAAAATTTTAACCCAACCAACTGCGCGGTAACCTATTGTATGAATATTATTGGGGGCAAATGGAAACCGGTGATCATTCACCTGATCAGGAACGGAACCAACCGATACAGCTTAATGCAGAAAGGCATCCCCGAAATAAGCAAGCAAACCCTCACCAATCAATTGCGTGAGTTGGAGGTAGACGGCGTATTGGAAAGAGTAGTTTTTGCCGAAGTGCCACCCCGGGTTGAATATCATATCAGCCAGCATGGCCAAACGTTACTGCCTATTATTGATGCCATGAAAGCGTGGGGATATGCCAACATGGGGAAATCGTAATCATTATTGACAGCAGAACATTTGCACATCTGCACATTTGTAATTTGCACATCTAAAAAACTTGTCCTATGGCAATTTCCTGCGTACGTTGATTATCGTGTTCCATTAAAGCCTATATTTGTTGTAATAAAGTTCTTTACTTTTTTTCAGCAATATGGTTTCCTGCCTGTGGAGGGCAGGGATTAAAAAGGAACCGTGTGTAAATCGCGGGCTGTCGCGCAACTGTAAGTAATACAAAAAGTTGTTGCCGGTAAGGTCCATTATTCCATCCAAACGGAATGAGAAGGACGGCAACAATATTACAAGCCAGGATACTTGCCCTATTGTATAAAAGACAATGCTTTCGCGTTTTGAAGCAGTAGTCAAAGAAAAAGGATAACCGCCGGCGCCCCTTTTTAGCGGCCTGCGCGTTGTTGTGCTTTTGCCTTTTATTACCATTTCCCGAAAGCATACCGAAAACCGTAAGGAGCATTAATTCAATTTAATGTTTAACCAAAAAAGTTTTATGCGTATGCTCAAAAACAATCTCGGGTATCCTCGTGTAGGTGCCCTCCGTGAACTTAAAAAGGCCAGTGAGGCGTATTGGGCCGGCCAATTTACCCGCGACGAGCTGTTTGCCGTTGCCCGCCAGATCAGGATCAGCAACTGGAAAACCCAGGTTGATGCCGGTATCGATCTGATTCCCTGTAACGATTTTAGCTTTTATGACCAGGTGCTGGATACTTCGCTCATGCTGGGTGTTATCCCTGAGCGTTACACCCCTGTTTTAACCCAAAACAAAGCCAATACCGAGATCGACCTGTACTTTGCCATGGCTCGCGGTTACCAGAAAGATGGCCTGGATGTAACCGCCATGGAAATGACCAAATGGTTTGATACCAACTACCACTACATTGTGCCCGAGTTTATACAAAACCAGCAGTTCCGGGTGTTTTCAGAAAAAGTATTTGATGAATTTACGCTGGCTAAACAACATACCGGTACTACACCAAAACCGGTGCTGATCGGTCCGGTAAGTTACCTGTTGCTGGGTAAAGAGAAACAAGCAGGCTTTAATAAGATCGATCTGATCAAAAAACTGGTGCCTGTTTATATCGAAGTATTGAAACGCCTGAAAGAGTATGGCGCGGTTTGGGTACAAGTAGATGAGCCTTTCCTGGCGCTTGATTTGACCCAGGCCGAAAAAGACGCCTTTGTATACGCTTACAACGAGATCAGCAAAAATACTCCGGGTATCAAAATACTGCTTACCACTTATTTTGAAAGTCTGAAGGATAATACCCAGCTGGCCGTAAACCTGCCGGTAAGCGCCCTGCATATCGACCTGGTACGTGCCCCGCAGCAACTGGATGAGGTGCTTACCTTGCTGCCCGAAAAACTGAGCCTGTCGGTAGGTGTTATTGATGGCCGCAACATCTGGAAAAACGATTACATCAAATCCATATCGCACATCAGAAAAGCTATCGCGGTATTGGGTAAGGATAGGGTGATCATCGCGCCAAGCTGCTCTCTGCTGCATACACCTTTTGACCTCGACCTGGAAACTACCATCAACCATGAGATCAAAAACTGGATGGCCTTTGCCAAGCAAAAGCTGAACGAGGTGAACGAGCTGGCCCAGATCATTGAAGGTAATAACGACTTGCTGCAGGCTAATATCCAGGCCATCAGCAGCCGTAACTTGTCGAAGTTGATCCACAAACAGGAGGTTAAACAACGTGCCGCTTTTATCACTGATGCCGACGCACGCCGGGACAGTCCATTCAGTGATCGCCAAAAAATACAGCAGCAGCGTTTTAACTTACCCCTGTACCCTACAACTACCATAGGCTCGTTTCCGCAAACTAATGATATCCGCACGCTGCGTGCACGCCTCAAAAAAGGCGAACTGACCGAGGCGCAGTACGACGAGCAGATAGAAAAAGCCACTATCGAAGCCATCCGCTGGCAGGAAGAGATCGACCTGGATGTATTGGTACATGGCGAGTTTGAACGTAACGACATGGTAGAGTACTTTGGCGAGCGTTTGGATGGTTTCCTGTTCACCAAAAATGGCTGGGTACAAAGCTACGGCAGCCGCTGTGTTAAACCGCCGGTAATTTATGGTGATGTAAGCCGCCCGGCAGATATGACCGTTCGCTGGAGCAGCTTTGCCCAGGCCAATACCAACAAATTGATGAAAGGTATGCTTACCGGTCCGGTTACTATACTGCAATGGTCGTTTGTGCGCGATGATCAGCCCCGCTCCGAAACCACCTACCAGATAGCCCTGGCCATCCGCGATGAAGTGGTTGCCCTGGAGCAAGCCGGTATCAAAGTGATACAGATTGACGAACCCGCGATACGCGAAGGTTTGCCGTTGCGTAAAAACGATTGGGAAAGCTACCTGAACTGGGCCGTACGTGCTTTCCGTATATCGGCCAGTGGGGTGAAGGACGAAACACAGATCCATACCCACATGTGCTATAGTGAGTTTAACGATATCATTGGAAACATTGCCGATATGGACGCCGATGTGATCACCATTGAAACCTCGCGCTCGCAAATGGAACTGCTTAATGCCTTTGCCGATTTTAAATATCCTAATGAAATTGGCCCGGGTGTTTATGATATCCACTCGCCCCGCGTACCTACGGTTGATGAGATGGCCACGCTGCTCGAAAAAGCTTCGGCATTACTGCCGGCACGCAATTTATGGGTTAATCCCGACTGTGGTTTGAAGACACGTAAATGGCCCGAAACACAAACCGCGCTGGTGAATATGGTGCAGGCTGCAAAACAACTTCGTCAGTTAGTTGTAGAAACAACAGTTTCCTGACGTCAAAAACAGGCAATTTCCGTATAATTGCCTGTTTTTTGAAGAATTTTAGTATTTATGAAGTTAAAGAGCAGCGCAGTTATAACGGGTATAGGTGGTTATGTTCCAGATAGTATCCTGAGTAACAGTGATTTAGAAAAAATGGTTGATACAAACAGCGAATGGATAGTATCAAGAACAGGAATAAAGGAAAGAAGAATTTTAACCGATAAAACGCTCGCTACTTCTGATATGGCCACCTGGGCCATAAAAAATTTATTAGATAGTACTAAAGTCTCTCCCGATGAAATTGATTGTGTAATCATCGCCACATCAACCCCCGATCATTTATTATTATCAACTGCCAGCATTGTTTGCGATAAGGTGGGTATGTCCAATGCCTGGGCAACAGATGTAAACGCTGCCTGTAGTGGATTTTTGTATGCCTACACCCTGGGATCAAGCCTGGTGGAAGGCGGCCGTTATAAAAAAGTGATTGTGGTAGGTGCCGACCAGAACAGCGCTATCATCAATTATAAAGACAGAAACACCTGTATACTTTTTGGTGATGGGGCAGGAGCGGTTTTAATTGAACCTACTACTGATGGTACCGGCTTAATTGACAGTGTATTTAAAACCGAAGGCAAAGGCCGGGAGCATTTACTGGTACCGGGCGGGGGCTCAAAAGTTCCGGCAACGGCCGAGAGTGTTGCTGCCAACAAACATTTTATTCACCAGGATGGCCGGGTGGTTTTTAAAGCCGCCATTAACGGTATGACAGATACCTGCAAAGCCGTACTGGAACGTAATAACCTGACTATTGATGATATCAACTGGCTGATACCGCACCAGGCCAATTACCGCATTATACATGCCGTTGGGGATCATTTAGGTTTGCCTGCCGAGCGTGTAAAAGTGAATATTGAAAGATACGGGAACACAACTGCTGCCACCATACCGCTTTGTCTTTGGGATTTTAAAAACGACTTTAAATATAACGACAACATGATACTGACGGCCTTTGGGGCCGGGTTTTCATGGGGTGCCACCCTGCTAAAATGGGGTAAGCTGAGATAAGCTTAGCACTTATAAAACAACAAAAGCGGGGCATACCCGCTTTTGTTGTTTTAGCCTTTAGCCTTTAGCCTTTAGCCTTTAGCCTTTAGCCTTTAGCCTTTAGCCTTTAGCCTTTAGCCTTTAGCCTTTAGTCTTTAGCCTTTAGCCTTATTTCAGTATAAAGTTGAAGCCCACATTCAAACTCCCCCGGCCATTTCTGACAGCCGAACCTGGATTTGTTTTAAAGATATCGGTAAGCCCGGCTTGTTCGTCATATTCCAGCAGAAGCTTTATGTTGTCTGATAATCGGATCTTAGTTCCAATTCCGGCTGCTATCCCAAAGTCGGTGTTGTGAAAATAGTCCTTTACATCAACACTAATATCGCTTGCCTTGGCGCCTGCCAGATAACCTACATAAGGGCCAAAATTCAGATACCAGTTGCGTTTTTTGCCAAAATGCCAATTGGCCATTATCGGTAGGGTAATGTAATTTAAGCGATAGTCTGTTTTGAAATTATTGTTGTTGTCGTTGGAAAAAAAGCCATCGCCCCAGCCTTTTTGATCAAAAATTAATTTTGTTTTCAGGCTCCAACGATTCGAGAAGTAAAAGTCGGCAGCTATACCGGCATTAAGTCCGGATTTGTTATCGGCATTAACCAGGCTGCCGCTGCTAACATTGGCATAGCTATAGCCGGCATGGAAACCCAGTTCAACATCGCCCTTTTTCTGTTGGGCAAAAGTAGTTGTAAGGGTTGTAAGAACAAGGGCAGTTGTGGTAAGGATTTTTTTCATGTATATGATTTGGTTTAGGTTGCAAAAGAAATACTTTTTTAGCTAAAAGCAGAAGGCTAAAACCTGAAAAAATATATTGTTACCCGTTCGGTGAAAAAGCTTTTGGCATTATACCCTTCGGCTTTCCTCTTTAATGCAGGCCTTTTCTTTTAAGCAATCCGCCGGTGGTATCGTCAATACTTTGCTGTACAATAAATGCTTTAGGATCGATACCCAGGATGGTTTGTTTAAGCGAAGGGATCTCGAGACGGGTAGCCACGGTAAAAACAATATCCCGCGGATCATTGATATGCCCATCTTTACCGTAGCCGCTTTTGCCCTGGTAAATAGTAACCCCGCGACCCAGCGTTTCGGTAATGGCCTTGCGGATGGCTTCGCTATGGGTTGATATGACGGTGATACCGGAGTATTGTTCGATACCGTTCAAAATAAAGTCGATCATTTTGGCGGCAGCCATGTAAGTAAGGATGGAGTACATAGCGGGCTCCACACCCAAAAAGAAAGCGGCCAAGCTAAATATAAGCACGTTGAGTACCAGAATAAAGTCGCTTACTTTAAGCAGTTGTGTTTTTTTGCTCACCAGCACGGCGGCAATTTCGGTGCCATCAAGCACGGCACCACCACGCATGGCCAAACCACTGCCTGTACCTATAAAAACACCCCCAAATACGGCGGTAAGTAATTTATCATGCGTAACATCGGGGAACTGAACCACAGCCAAAACTATCGCGAGCAGACCAATAGCCAGCGTACTTTTAATAGCGAACTGCAATCCCAGTTTTTTATAGCCCAACCAAAGGAAAGGTACATTGATAATAAAAATAAGTATAGAGATGGGCGCATGTGTGATATCCGATATCAGCATGGCTATACCGGTAGCGCCACCATCAATAAAATGGCTCGATAATAAAAAGCCTTTTAACCCAAATCCGGCAGATAATATTCCCAATCCTATAGTTATTGCATCTTTTACTGTCTTGATTGCGTCCATGCCCAAATATAGCCCTTTGAAGCTAAAAGGAGGCATAAAGGTAGGTTTTTGTTGGGAATTAGCCGGGAAAAACGTACGTCATTACGAGCGAAGCGTGGCAATCCCTAACTCTACAGAGCAGCTCTGCTTATCGGGGATTGCCACGCTTCGCTCGCAATGACGCGTTTGTTTTTTTTCTATTTCAACACCATCTGCGCCGTATTCCTGCTTACCTGTTCCAGCAACACAGTTTTACCGTTGGTTAGCTCTTTCAATGCGCCGTCGGCATGGTGCCTTACCGTGATGAGTGTTAAGCCGGTATTGTATTTTACTTTGAAATCCTGCTGCAAACTGTTCAGCAGTTTTTCAAAGCGCTCTTCGTAAAAGTCAAAACAAACAGAAAAGCTAAGGGCCGAGGTTTGCATTACGTTTACTTTTACCTGGTTCTGCGCAAACAGACCAAAAACATCGCTCAGGTGATCTTCGGTGATAAAAGAATAGTCTTTAGAAGATACCGACAGCAACACCTGGTTTTGTTTAAGGATGATGACCGGTTTTACAAAGCTATTTACGCCATCTTCCTTAATAATAGTCCCCGGCGCCGATGGATCAGAAAACGGTTTAACCAGCAAGGGTATATTGGCATTCTGCAGCGGTTTGATGGTTTTGGGGTGGATGACACTTGCGCCGTAATAGGTCATCTCGATAGCTTCGGAATAGGAGAGCTCATCAAACTTTACCGTATCAGTAAAAAACTTAGGGTCGGCGTTCAGGATACCGGGCACATCCTTCCAGGTAGTTACCGATTCGGCACCCAGGCATGATGCAAAGATGGACGCGGTATAGTCCGATCCCTCACGCCCCAATGTGGTGGTAAAATTCTCAGATGTGCCGCCCAAAAAACCCTGGGTTACAACAATGCCTTTATCCAGCAAAGCCGGGATGCCTTTGGTGATGCTTTCACGGGTTTTATCCCATTGCACTGCGCCTTCACGATAAGTATTATCGGTATGGATATAGCCACGTACATCCAGCCATTGGTTTTTTAACCCTTCTTTATTTAAGTATGCACTGATGATGCGGGTAGATACCAGCTCGCCGATGGATACGATCTGGTCGTAAATAAAATCGTATTCATCATGGGGTTCATCCTCAATCATCCAGTCAATCTCCACAAAAGTGTTGGCTATTTCATCAAACACCGGGTGCTTGGCATCAAACAGCTCATGCAGGATATCGAAATGGTACTGTTTGATGCCTTCGTAGATGAGGTGCATATTGTCCGACTGATCCACATAGGCCCGGGTAAGGCTTTCCAGTGCGTTGGTGGTTTTGCCCATGGCCGATACCACGATAAGTAACTGATTCCCTGTATATTTTTTAACAACGCTGGCCAGGTTAATGATGCCACCGGCATCTTTAACAGACGCGCCTCCGAATTTAAAAACAAGCATTTATTTGATGTATTTGGACACAACCGAACCTGGTCGTAATAATGATTTGATGGATGAATAGGGGATGATGAGGGTTGTTGTACCGCCCGCGTAAGGTTTGATCTCGTAGGAGTTATAAAAGAATTTTAGTCCGACAGGGCTGATCAGGAAATTATCATTCAGCGCGAATTTATTATCCTTAAAAAAGTAATCATTAGCCAGCGAAGCAGTAGGGCTCAGTTTTTCGTCTTTCCTGAAAATGCTTTCGGCGATGGTTCTGAGTTTTTCTTCGTATCCGGTAGTAAAAATATCATCCAGCGTAAGGTCTTTATTAGCTTTAGTATCCCAGTTGATAAAGAATGTAGCAGCGGCACCATGCGCGCCTCCCTGGTAAGTATCGCCGCCAACTTCAAGTGTTGTCAGGCTCGAATCCTGTAATATCACTTTGGCATAGCTGTTCAGCTTGTAATACATAGCCAGTTTGGGCTCAGTTTTCTTCAAATCATTGTACGATTTAAAGAAAGCCTTGTTCATAAGCTCAATGGTGCTATCTGGCTGCCCATCCATGGCAAACAGGCCTCTTATCTTCTGGGTGATAGAGTCGTTCAGCTTTTTCTGCCCTGTAAAAACCGGGTATTTGATGGTTACTACAGCACAGGCACTGTCTGGCTTATTGCCGCAATCTGCCGCACGCTCATGTATGTTTTTGTAGGTATAGGAAAGCGTGTCGGCACTGGTAGTGTCCTTCTGCTTTGATGGAACACCCCATTGGCATGACGCGAAAGCGAAACTAACAACGATAAAATAAAACAGGTAGCTGGTTTTCATGGCTTAATAGTTTAAAAGCTGTTCTTTTGATAAGGAGGCATTGAGCCACCCGGCCTCAATATTGGCTTCGTATTTTTTATAAAAATTGATGGCCGGCTCGTTCCAGTCGAGCACTTGCCATACCATACCGCTAAAGCCTAATTCTTTGGCTTCGGCAATTAGTACGTTGAATAATAATTTACCAACACCTTTGCCGCGATATTGTTCGGTAATAATCAGGTCTTCCAAATATAAGCGGCAGCCTTTCCAGGTAGAGTAGCGTACATAATAAACCGCGAAGCCAATTATCTGACCCTCAGCTTCGGCAACAAAAGCCTTCCAAACAGGTTTAGGGCCAAAGCCGGCATCCTCAAACTCCTGCAGACTTACGGTTACCTCTTCGGGCGCTTTTTCAAAAAGGGCCAATTCATGCACCAGCTCCATTAAACGCGGACAGTCTTCTTTGCGGGCAATTCTTATATCGATGTTCATTAGTTCAATTGTTCATTAGGTTTTGCAAACCAATAAAATTTATTTTTGTAATTATGAAAAACTATTCAGACGATCGGGCAACCACTCACTTAATCAACCCAATCTAACCACTCACTTAATTATTTTTCCAGTGCTTAATAACACGGTTGCCAAAAATGGTGCTGCCTACGCGTACCATATTACTACCCTGTTCAATGGCCAGTTTATAATCTGATGACATGCCCATCGACAGGGTATCAAAAGTATCTATCTTGCGGAAATAGCTTTGCTTAATGCCGTCAAAAAATGTCTTCAGTTCGTAATATTCTTCTTTGATCTGTTTTTCGTTATCGGTATTGGTGGCAATACCCATCAGTCCGCGAATGCGTACGTTATTAAACGTTACAAACTCATCTGAGCGCAGCAGTTCAATGGCTTCGTCAAAACCCAGGCCGTATTTGGTTTCTTCATCGGCGATATATATCTGTAACAGGCAATCTATAATACGGCCAGCTTTTTCCGCATGTTTGTTGATCTCATGCAGCAGTTTCAGGCTGTCGACAGATTGGATCATGCTCACAAAAGGAGCAATATATTTAACCTTATTGCTTTGTAAATGCCCTATCAGGTGCCATTTAATATCTTTAGGTAGCTGCTCATATTTCTCTACCAACTCCTGCACGGTGTTTTCGCCAAACAGGCGCTGCCCTGCATCATAGGCCTCCTGCAGGTCGGCAGCAGGTTTAGTTTTCGACACCGCCAATAAAGTTACCCCCGGGCCCGTTTCTTTTTTTAAACTTTTGATATTATCTGCAATGCTCATTTATCCGTAAATTTGCTTAATTATTAAGGGCCTCACTCAAATACACGCCATCCCGATAGCTATCGGGAGAGAGGACTTTAGCCCTGTTCTTTTTTGAACCTTCTCCCGATGGCTATCGGGATGGAGAGGGCAGGGTGAGGCTCTTTGAATATTTTACTTAATTAGCCGCTAAATTACAGAATGCATAAATATTTAACCTTGTTTTTTTCAGTATCACTACTTTTATGTGCCTGTAAAAACGATAAACCGCCCGGCGGACTTATAAAACCTGATGCGATGGCTGGTTTACTGACCGAAATTCACATCATTGACGGACATTTATACTCTGGGTTGCAAACACCGGATACGCTGTACAAATATGGTATGGGCAATTATCTGGCCGCCTTTGAACGGTTCCATACCGACTCCGGAACTTTTAAAAGGAGCATGAATTATTATGCCAAATACCCGGACAAGCTTACCGATATATATGATAAGGTTGATGAGCGGATCAAAGCCCTGGCCGATTCGGTTAACAAGCTACAGGCCATAAACCGCAAGGCTGAATTAAAAGCCGATTCTATCAAAATGGCTCATAAGGCCGATTCTATTAAAAAAGCTGTTCACAAAGCCATAAAGCCGGTAAACAAGGCCGACTCTATCAAAAAGGCCGCAAACAAGCTTGATTCTATCAAAAAGGCCATGAAAAAGGCTGATTTTCTAAAAAAGTTAAAACAAAAACATCCTGATGCTTTACCCAAAAAATAGTGTTGATAAGCTGGGGTTTACCGAGGTAAAAGAATTAATTAAAGCGCATTGCCTGAGCGAAATGGGTCAACAAATGGTTGACAAGATACAGGTGATGAGCAATTACGACCTGATATACAAGTTCCTGAACCAGGCCAACGAGTTTAAAAATATCCTGGTTAATGATGCTGCCTTACCCATTCATCACTTTTTCGATATAAAAACCTTAGCCAACAAAGCCCGTATTGAGGGCGTATTTTTGTCTGAGGAAGAATTTTACCAGGTGCAAACCTCCCTGCAAACCGTATTCGCGGTGATCGCTTACTTTAGCGAGCGGGAAGGGTTATACCCCAACCTCGAAGCCTTATTTGAACACCTGCCTATTGAAAAGGCGATCCTGAAAAAGATTGACGCCGTTATTGACCCTAAAGGCAAGATCCGTCCCAACGCTTCGCGCGAGCTGAATGAAATTACCCTGGGCATTGCCAAGGCCGAACAAGAGGCCCGCAAAAAGATAGACCAGATATTTAAAGCCGCATCCGGCAGTGGTTGGACGGCCGATGGCTCACTCACCGTACGCGATGGTAGGCTGTGTATCCCGCTGCTGGCCGAAAATAAACGCAAACTCAAAGGGTTTATCCATGATGAATCCGCATCGGGCCAAACAGTTTATATGGAGCCCGAGGAAGTGTTTACCTTGAACAACCGCGTGCGCGACCTGGAGTTTGAACGCCGCCGGGAAATAGTTAAAATACTAACTGCCTTAACCGATGAATTGCGACCCTATACGCCGCTTTTACTATCCTATCATGGCCTGTTAACCAAGCTTGATTTTGTACGTGCCAAAGCCTTATTCGCTATTGATATCGAGGCCGAAATGCCGCAGGTGGTTAATGAAGCCCGTTTAAAATTGTATAACGCCCGTCACCCGCTGTTGTTCCTAAATTTCAAGAACGAGCAGAAAACGGTAGTTCCGCTCAATGTGCATATTGACGAAGGTACCCGCATTATTGTGGTATCGGGGCCGAATGCGGGTGGTAAGTCGGTTTGTATGAAAACCGTTGGTTTACTGCAAATGATGGTGCAGGCCGGTTTGCTGATCCCGGCTGCCGAAGCCAGCGTGGTTGGGGTGTTTAAACAAATGTTTGTGGATATTGGCGATGACCAGTCGATCGAGAGCGATTTGAGTACCTATAGCGCGCACCTGAGCAAAATGAAAACTTTTGTGGAAGATGCTAACGGCAAAACGCTCATCCTGATTGATGAGTTTGGTACCGGAACTGATCCGCAGTTTGGCGGCCCTATTGCCGAGGCTGTGCTGGAATCTCTGAACCATAAAAAGGTTCGGGGGATGGTCACCACGCACTACTCCAACCTCAAAATATTTGCCAGTAATACCGAGGGTATCGAAAATGCTTCGATGCTGTTTAATAACGTGGAGATGAAACCGCTTTACCAGTTAGAAATTGGCAAGCCCGGCAGTTCCTACGCGTTTGAGATCGCTCAGAAAATAGGTTTACCGGCCAATGTGCTTAACCTCGCCAAAAATAAAATAAGCGAAGGCCAGAAAAAAGTAGATACCCTGCTGGTTGACCTGGAACGCGAAAAGCGCGAAATATTTGAAACCAAGCAAAAGCTGGATAAGCAGCAACGCCGTGTAAACGAACTGCAAACCGAAAACGAGAAGCTGAAAAGCTACCTGGACGAGAACAAAAAAGTGCTGATCAAAGAGGCTAAGGATCAGGCTAAAAACATCATCCTGAATGCCAATAAGCTGGTGGAGAATACCATATCCGAAATAAAAAGCAGCAATGCCGATAAGGAGGTAACCCGTGCCCTGCGCGAAAACCTGAATACCGAGCTTAAAAAGAATACCGTTAAAGTTGAACCCGTAAAACCAAACCCGGCAGCTGCAGACGAAGAGTTGAAACCCGGCGATTGGGTGAAACTAACCGATTCGGAAACTACCGGGCAGGTGATCGAGCTGATCAAGGACAATGTGGTAATTGCCATTGGCGACCTGCGTACCGTGGCCAAAAAGAAACGGGTTGTCAAAGTTTCCAAATCGTCGGTACCGAAGGATATCCGCAGAAACTTTAGCTCGCACACCAATGATCTGGCTAGTTTTAGTCCGGAGATTGATGTGCGGGGGATGCGTACCGAAGATGCCCTGCACGCCATTGAAAAACTGTTTGACCGCGCCTTGATGATGGGCTTCAATAACCTCAAAATCATTCATGGTAAAGGCGATGGTATCCTGCGTAAAATGATCAGGCAGTACCTCAAAAAGTACGACCAGGTAGATCGCCTGGAAGATGAACACGCCGACCGCGGCGGCGATGGTATAACATATGCATATTTAAAGTAAATTAGCTGTTAAAATAAGTATCGAGTAGTTAGTATCAAGTATCAAGATTGCTTAAATGCGGCATCTGCTGTCAATAAAAAAGTCGTGATACTTGATACTAACTACTCGATACTAAACGTAAATTATGGCATTAAAAAGTATCACTCCTATGTTATATACGCTTCGTGTTAAGGAAAGCGTTGATTTTTATGTTAGTAATCTGGGTTTTACCTGCGTTGGTTTTGATGAAGACTGGGGCTGGGCAACCGTGAGCAGGGATGATATCGAAATTATGATCGCGCTCCCCAATGAGCACGAAACCTTTACCGTGCCCAAATTCACGGGCTCTTTTTACATCCGCACCAATAACGTGGATGAGCTATGGAATGAGTTGAAGGAAAAAGCGGTGATCTGCTATCCTATTGAAGATTTTAACTATGGTATGCGGGAGTTCGCGGTTTTTGATAACAATGCCTATATACTGCAGTTTGGCACGCCTTTGGAATAGTTGGGATTGAAGATTGAGGTTGATTTTATTTAAACAGTTTTTTATAATTTTAAATCACAGCCATTAACCATGCGTAAGATCTGCACTGTAGTTCTGTTCCTTATTTTTGCTATCGGTTTAAGTTGCGCTGATGCTCAGATTGCGGTATTTAAAAGTAAAGACCCGCACATACGTTATACCGGCCGCATCAATATGACCGACGGAGCCGCTGAACTTTACTGGACGGGTTCGTCGGTTAAAATTAACTTTAGCGGTACTGGTGCATCGGTGCTTCTACGGGACGAACGCGGCGAAAACTACTTTACCGTTATTGTTGATGGCAAGGTAGCTAACACCATTCATTTAGACAGTACCAAACGGGTTTACACTTTAGTCGAAGGATTACCCGCCGGAGCACATAGTGTTGAGTTATTTAAACGTACAGAGTGGGAAATGGGCAAAACTACTTTTTACCAGTTTATACTGGCCAAAGAAGCTACTGTTTTGCCTGCGCCACCTGCTAAAAAGCACAGGATAGAGTTTTTTGGTAATTCCATTACCTGCGGATACGCGGTGGAAGATACTACCGGGCAGGATAGGGGCTCCGCGCCCTATGAAAATGGCTATATCAGCTATGCGGCCATTACCGCCCGCCATTTTGATGCCGATTATGTATGTACTGCTAAAAGTGGTATCGGTGTTATGGTAAGCTGGTTCCCGCTCATTATGCCCGAAATGTATAACCGGCTTAATCCAAAGGATCCCACAAGCTTATGGGATTTTTCCAAATATACGCCGGAGCTGGTGGTGATCAACCTGTTTCAGAACGACTCCTGGATAGTTCAGCAACCCAACAATCAGCAGTTTAAAGAACGCTTTGGCGCCAAAGCACCCGAATCCGACCAGATCATTAAAGCTTACAGGGAGTTTGTAAAAAATATCCGCAAAAAATACCCTAAAGCACAGATCATTTGTGCGCTGGGCAGTATGGACGCTACCAAAGCAGGTTCGCCATGGCCTGGTTATATCGAAAAGGCGGTAGCCAGCCTCAATGATAAGGCAATTTATACCCATTTTTTCCCTTTCAAAAACACTCCCGGACACCCCAGCGCCAAGGAGCAGCAAGTTATGGCCGATGATCTGATCAGCTTTATTGATAAGCAGGTGAAGTGGTAAAACGCCAGTAGAGTCAAGAAATTAGAGTCAGGAATCAAGAAGGAAAAAGCTTTATTATATGGCTATTTCTTACGTCTTGATTCTTGACTCTTAATTCTTATATCTAAATTTGAGCAACCAATTATAGAACATGAATAAAGTAGTTAGTGGTGCCGATGAGGCCATCCGCGATATTCAGGATGGCATGACTTTAATGCTGGGTGGCTTTGGCCTTTGCGGGTTGCCCGAAAATTGTATAGCCGCGCTGGTAAAACAGGGGCGCAAACAACTTACCTGTATCTCAAACAATGCCGGGGTTGATGATTTTGGCATCGGCCTGATGCTGAAACAGCGGCAGGTAAAAAAAATGATCTCCTCATACGTTGGCGAAAATGCCGAATTTGAACGCCAGTTACTCAGCGGCGAACTGGAAGTAGAACTGCTGCCGCAGGGCACGCTGGCTACCCGCTGTATGGCTGCCGGTTATGGTATGCCCGCTATTTTTACCCCTGCCGGTGTAGGAACCGAAGTAGCCGAAGGCAAAGAAACCCGTAATTTTAACGGTAAGGATTACCTGATGGAAATGGCTTTTGATGCCGATTTTGCCATTGTAAAAGCCTGGAAGGGTGATACCATGGGCAACCTGGTGTACCGGTCCACCGCGCGTAATTTTAACCCGGTGATGGCCATGGCGGGTAAAATAACCATTGCCGAGGTAGAAGAACTGGTACAACCCGGCGAACTCGATCCCGATCATATCCATACTCCTGGTATTTATGTACATCGTATTTTCCAGGGTAAAGATTATGAGAAAAGGATAGAACAGAGGACGGTGAGGGTGAAGCAATAAAGATAGAAGGAGCAAAGATAGAGGGAGCAAAGAACAAGGGTATAATAACCTGAATTGAACCCACGCGTCATTGCGGGGTACGAAGCAATCGCGAATCACCCACCCGTTTGTCATCCTGAGGAACGAAGGATCTATTCGGCGATTAGATTCTTCGCTACGCTCAGAATGACAAAGGGGATAAAAGAAATTGAGATTATGTTAGACAAACAAGGAATTGCGCAACGTATTGCACGCGAAATAAAAGACGGTTACTACGTGAACCTGGGGATTGGTATCCCCACCTTAGTAGCCAATTATATACCCGAAACCATGGATGTGGTGCTGCAGTCAGAAAATGGCTTGCTGGGCATGGGACCATTTCCGTTTGAAGGGGAGGAGGATCCGGATGTGATCAACGCGGGTAAACAAACTATTACCATGTTGCCGGGCTCGGCCATATTTGATTCGGCTATGAGTTTTGGGATGATCCGTGCGAAAAAGGTAAACCTCACCATCCTGGGCGCTATGGAGGTATCTGAAAATGGTGATATTGCCAATTGGAAGATTCCCGGTAAAATGGTAAAAGGCATGGGCGGCGCCATGGACCTGGTAGCATCCGCCGAAAACATCATCGTAGCCATGCAACATGTTAACAAAGCAGGCGAATCAAAGCTATTGCCCCAATGTACTCTGCCGCTCACCGGTGTACACTGCGTAAAGAAAATAGTGACCGAACTGGGCGTATTTGATGTATTGCCCGAAGGTGGTTTTAAACTGTTGGAACGTGCGCCGGGTGTAAGTGTGGAAGAGATTAAAAATGCAACTGCCGGTAAACTGATTGTTGAAGGAGAAATTCCGGAAATTGTTATTTGATCCGTAGTTCATGGATCATAGGTGATTTATAGATCATAGTTGATAATTCGTCGTGATTAATACCATGAACCATTAACTATGATCTATGAACCATCAATTATTAAAATAATTTCTTCCTTAAATCTGCCGATATTTCTTCGGTTACGGCAATGATATCCTGGGCAACATGACTGTTGTTGGTGATCACCCGGTCGCATTCGTCTTTATAAGGCAATAAAAACTCTTTATAAGCTGGTACCACATGGTTAATCCATTTGTACATCACATCATCGTGCGAGTAGCCGCGCTCTATCAGATCGCGTTTCAGGCGGCGTTCTAAGGCCACTTCTTCGTTGGCTTCAATAAAAACTTTCATGTCCAGCATATCTGCAATATCCCTGAAATGCAGAATGAACAAGCCTTCTACAATTAAAATAGGCGCCGGCTTTATTTCCAGCATTTTGGGCACAATATTAGGGTTGTTAAAAGTATACTCGGGCTTAATAATGGTTTCATTATTAAAAAGTTTACTGATATCCTGCTGAAAGTGTTCATGGTCGATAGTAGATGGCAGGTCGAAATTATACTCCTTATTCTCTTCGGGCGTCATGTTATGGGCCACCGGAAAATAGTAGTCATCCTGCGATACCAGGCACACCTCGTCGGCAGTAAAATGCTCCAGGAAACATTTTAAGAAAAAGGTTTTGCCAGATCCACTACCACCGGCAATTCCAATAATATAAGGTTTATTCATTCGGGTTCGGACTGCCGTAGCTGATGTTTACGTGAATGCGTTTATCTAAAGCACCTAATGCGTCGGCTGTGTTTTTGGTCATTACAATAAGTACATCCTTGGTAGCTTCGCTGTCGGTAAATCGGCCTACAACTTTAGCATAGGTGGTATGGTTGTTCATAGGATTGGTAATCTTGATCACGGTGCCGATAGGGGCGGTGCGGTGTAATACCAGTTCCTTTTTAGGGTCAAGGCTGGTATCATCTATCCAGGTGGCTACACCTGTTTCATTTTTTTCATACAGGCCAAAACGGTTGGCTTTTAGTTTATTGCCCGCGCTGTCAATAGCGGCCACGGTTGAATCAGGGGTGGTTACTACCGCGTCTTGCTTAGCCACAGGTCTTTCTTCTGGTGGCATGCCCGAGCGTACTTTAATCACCTGATTCGGGGTAAGCGTGCTGGAAGTTAAGTTGTTCAGTTTGGTGATATCTTCAACAGAAGTGCCGAAACGTTTGGCTATAGAATAAAGCGTTTCGCCAGCAGACACTTTGTACTGCTGCACATTATCCATATTTACCGGCTTGGCAGGGGTGGTATCGGCAGCTGGTGTTGTAGTTGTTACGGTTGTAGCCGGGGCTTGTTGCTGTACTACCGGCTGTTGTGTTTGTGGTTTTGGTTGTTGAGCTACCGGCTGTTGTGGCTTTGGCTGCTGAACAGGCTGTTGCACTTGTGGCCTGGTTTGCTGAACCGGCGCAGGTGTTGTGGCAGCGGTTTGTGTAAATGATTGTTCGGTAGGTACTTTAACAATGCCGCCAATTTTAAGCGGCGCGTTGTTATTGAATTGCATGATAGCCTTAGGGCTTACATTATAACGGCGACCGATAGAGTAATAATTATCTTTAGGATCAAGTTTGTGTAGTACAACTTTTTTTCCGTTCAGGTTTTCAACTCCAACAGAGTCTACAACCGGGTTTGCAAAAATGGATATGGACAGGGTAAGTAGGGGAGCGATGACTAATAAAATCTTTAATTTCATAATAAATTATAATACAGTAACTTATAAGTTTAAAACTATTAATGCTGACCGTTCTTTTAAATAGATCAGGTTATTCTTATGTACTACAAACGCCTCGGGCTGCAATTTTTGTATGTTGCTGTTTAACAAATCATGGTAAACAATTACGCCTTCGCTATCAATAATATATAAATGCTGCTTTATTTTTTCCTGAAAAAACGTGTGCAAAGATACAATTCTGTAGCTATTGTGCTCCAAATAATGAAGGCTATTTAAATAAGGTTCGGCAGGTAAGGGTAATTCTTTTAAAAGAGATGCCGGGAGCATCTGGGGTACAACAATATCATTATGTAATGGTGTATCTATTGCCGGTTGATGGGTTCGTAAAAGTCCGCCTGTTTTTATATCGGCCAAAAATAATTTCGAGGGCTGTACCTGGGCGTTATAAACTATGGGGCCGTTTACACACAGGTGATCAAAGGCCAGGGTATAATTGCTCCACAGCGTTTCTCCGCTTGTGCCATCAATGGCTATCAGGCCTTTATGTACAGGGCCTTTCTCTGATTGATAATTGTGTACGAGGAGCGTACCATCGTAAGCCGTTTCAATACCGGTAAGCCATCGCTCGGGGGTGGTGATATCCTTAAAGTAAACATCGCCGCTGAGCAGATTTATGGCGCCAAAAGCTACTTTTTTATCTTCGCTGTTACGCAGTTCAACAAACAATGTGGAGCTGATAACGTCAATTTCCATACGCCAGATGGGCCAGTCAAATTGTTGGTTAATAAAAGGTAGCATCTGTGTCATAAAGTGTGTAAATATGGGTAATAAATTCAAATCTGCTTATATTTACCAAACATTGCTGCCAAGCTAATGTTAAACATAAAAATCACTATTTATATATGAACGCTAAAGAAATTAGTCTGGAAGAAGGTAAAGTAAAACCTGTTGTTGACCACTTAAATGACCTTTTGGCCAACTATCATATCTACTACCAAAAAGTACGCGGCTGCCACTGGAACATCAAAGGACAAAACTTTTTTACGCTGCATTTAAAGTTCGAAGAACTGTATACTGCAGCGCTGACCACCATTGACGAACTTGCCGAGAGGATATTAACCCTGGGCAAATCGCCATACAGCACATTTAATGATTATATTACAAAATCGGCCATCAAAGAAATCCAAACCATTGGCTTAAAAGATACCAAAATGGTAAAAGCCGTTATTGATGACCTGGCTGTTTTAATTGCCAAAGAAAGAGAGATCCTGGACATTACCGCCGAAGCAGGTGACGATGGCTCAAACGATATGGTGAACCGCTTTATGCAGTTTAACGAAAAAAATACCTGGATGCTACGTTCATTTGTGAACGAGGACTAAGAAACACCGGTCAAGTATCATTTTATAAAGCCGCTGATGTTTTACTTCAGTGGCTTTTTTGTTGCTTTTATGTTAATAAGGCACCTCAGCGCAAACGTTTGAGTAGAATAATGGGCCGAATACTTTTGATTTAAAAAAGATACGTTGTAGAATTGCCTACCAAAACATAAAGCCTTGAAAGTAATACATAGCGTACACCCCGAAGATTTTAAAAGCTATCAGACAGCCCAGATAAGAGAACGTTTTTTAATTGACCAACTAGTTCAAACAGATCAAATTAATTGTACTTACACCCATTACGACCGCATGATTGTAGGAGCAGCTCACCCGGTAACCAAATCGGTAGAGCTGGAAAACTATCCTAACCTGCGTGCCGGTTATTTTTTAGAGCGCCGCGAAATCGGCATCATCAACGTAGCCGGTGATGGCGAAGTTACCGCCGATGGCCAAACCTTCCAGGTAAATAAGCTGGATTGCCTGTATATAGGTAAAGGTGTTAAAAGTGTAAAATTTGCCAGTAAAAACAGCGCGGAGCCAGCGGTATTCTACCTGCTTTCGGCCCCGGCACACGCGGTATATCCTACCACATTAATGACCAATGAGGATGCTGCCAAAGTACATACCGGCTCTATCGAAACAGCTAATAAACGTACTATCAATAAATACATCCACCTGGAAGGTATCAAAAGCTGCCAGCTGGTGATGGGCCTTACCATATTGCATGGTGGCAGCGTTTGGAATACCATGCCAGCACACGTGCATGATCGCCGTATGGAAGCCTATTTTTATTTTGACGTGCCGGAAGGACAACGCGTGTTCCATTACATGGGCGAGGGGCAGGAAACCCGCCATGTGCTGATGGATAACTATGATGCCATCGTTTCACCACCATGGAGCATCCACTCGGGCAGTGGCACGGCCAGCTATAGCTTTATATGGGGCATGGCCGGCGAAAACCTCGACTATACCGACATGGATGCTATTGCCATTCCTGATATCAGATAAAAAGATCAATTGATTCATAAAACATAAAAAGACATTGGAAAATTCATTTTCATTAGCCGGTAAAGTTATCGTAGTAACCGGCGGTACCGGCATCCTGGGCGACGCCTTTGTAAACGCTATTGTAGAAGCCGGTGGTGCGGTAGGTATCCTTGGTCGGAAAAAAGAAGTGGCCGAAGAACGTGCCGAAGCCATCAACAAAAATGGCGGCAAAGCTATAGCTTTAGTTGCCGACGTGCTGAACGAAGAAGAGTTGATAGCCGCCAAAGATAAAATTGTGGCCGCTTTTGGTCGGGTTGATGGCCTAGTGAATGGCGCAGGTGGCAACATGCCCGAAGGTGTTTTAGCCCCCGAAGAAGATATTTTTAAAATGAACATCGCCGGTATGAAAAAGGTGATGGACCTGAACACTTGGGGAACTATCATTCCAACCCAGATATTTGGCGAAGCTATCGCCAAAACTGCTGGCAAAGGTAGTATCGTAAACATCTCATCCATGAACTCTAAACGTGCCATCACCAAGGTGTTGGGCTATAATATTGGTAAGGCGGCTGTTGATTGTTATAATCAATGGTTCGCTGTGGAACTGGCTAACCGTTATGGCGATAAGATCAGGATGAATGCGCTTGCGCCAGGATTTTTCCTCACCGAGCAAAACCGTAACCTGCTTACCAAACCCGGAGGCGGCTATACCCAACGCGGCGAATTGGTGATCAAACAAACACCGTTTAAACGTTTCGGGCATGCGGATGAACTGAAAGGGGCGCTGACCTGGTTGCTGAGTGATGCATCGGCATTTGTAACCGGATCGATGATCTGCGTTGATGGCGGGTTCTCGATATTTGGCGGGGTGTAAGAACAAAGAATTAGCTGCTCTGTTAAAGAAAAGTAATACCAAAAAGGGGCTGTCACCCTGAACTCCGTCGAAGGGTGGAGCGCAGAGGCCTACCCACCATGCTTCGACGGAGCTCAGCATGACACCCTATGGATATTATATGTTACTGACTATAAACCCATTTTTATGAAACTGAAATTAACCATAATAACCCTGTTGATGGGTGCCGGTGCAGCCGCCAGTGCTCAAACCGTAACGCTCGATTATTATTTTAACCACGAAGTGCATAAAAATAAGGCCGGGCAGCAGGAGCGTTTCCATTACCTCTGGGGCGAAAAGCAAAATTCAGGCTTTTCTATATTCGGTGCTACTTTTACCACTGCCGGTGCCAAACTGGATTCGCTCGATCAGGCGCCTACGGCAGAGAATCTAAAAAACACGGCTATTTATATCATTGTTGATCCGGATACCAAAAAGGAAAGTCCGAACCCCAACTATATCCAGCCCAAGGATGTGGAAGAGATTAGCAAATGGGTGAAAAAAGGTGGTGTGCTATTAATGATGGCTAATGACAGCGCCAACGTGGAGTTGCCGCACTTTAACACCCTGGCCGCCAAATTTGGGATGCATTTTAATGATGACTTGCAAAATCACGTGATTGATGATGCGCATTTTGAAGATGGCGCGGTAAAAACTACAGGCAATCCGGTATTTGAAACCGCCAATAAGATATTTATGAAGGATGTATGTTCTATCGATCTTACCGGCGCTGCAAAATCTGTTCTTAAAAATAGTAACGGCGCTACCATTATTGCCAGCGCCAAATATGGCAAAGGAACGGTTGTTGCGGTGGGCGACCCCTGGTTATATAACGAATATGTAAATGGCAGGCTACCGGCTGGTTTCGAAAACGATAAAGCCGCAAATGACCTGGTGCATTGGCTGCTACAGTTGGCAATAGGTAAATAGATTAACAGGCAGTAAGAGATATAACGCGCGGCTGACAGGAGTCTGTTGGATAAGTAGTACATTTGCCTATATTTTCCTGTGGTGTAATGGTAGCACTTCTGATTCTGGTTCAGACGATCGTGGTTCGAGCCCATGCGGGAAAACAAAACAAAAAAGATCTTAGCAATTTGCTAAGATCTTTTTTGTTTTGTTGGGTGATCCTGATGCTAAGCGCTTGGGTCTCCTCAGGGTCTTCTGAAAGGGACCCTGAGTTTATTCTTGCCTCAATCCAATGCCTCAGGGTCCTCTGCGAGAGATCCAAAGGAGACTGTAAGCCCGTTAGGTTTATTAAACTGTGGCGAAATATAGCGAATGTGTAAGCCGGATTAGGGTTTATTTAGCTGTCTTTATTGGCCAGTGCCCTGATTTTCTCAATGGTAGCCATTTGGGCGTTAAAATGATTTTGGTGTTTTTCTAAACTCCAATTAGGCTTGTCTGATATAAATGATTGCCATTTATCATTAAAGGCATCAGCAGCATTTTTATCCAGATAGGTCAAAGCACAATAGGCATCGTCCTGATCAAACCACAGATCTTTCCTGTCGAGATAATAATTAAGATAGGTTATCAAATAGTTTTTAGCGCTATCGGTATCAAACTGAGCAAGCGCCAGGCAATACGCGTCACCGGCATAGCATACTTCGCTTTTTAGTAAATGATTACCAATAATTTCTTCAAACTCAACGTAATTATTTATGGCTGCAAAAAAAGCGCCGCATAACCTTGTTCGCCAATTAAAATCCCCTAATAATAACGCCACGATCTTAGTATTTATAGTGTGCGATGTCATGGCAAATTCCTGAAGTTTGGATTGATCAAGATTAGCAATACTGGTCATGTAAAACGGTAGCACATATTGATCTATAATATCGTCTGAGAATTCTTCTTCATTTCTTGGCCCCGTCAAATCTTCAAACGGATTATGGTGTCTTACCATTGCTCCTGCTACATGCAATTCAATTGCTTCTTTCTCTGTTTTTTTCGAAAAAAGCTTGGTCCAAAGTTTTTTTCCGCTCATTTTGTAGCTCAACTGATTGTATAAAATATCTGTATGATTACAGATGCTAAGCACCCAGACCGGCAACTTCGCCTATAATAATAATTGCCGGATGAGTTAGTTGGTGCGTGTCGGTCATCTGTCGCAAATCCTTAACCTGGCCACGGGCTACTTTTTGCTGTGGTAACGATGCATGCTGGATAATGGCCGCGGGCGTATTGCCCTTGCCTTCGGATATATAAGTATCGGCAATGGCGTCAACCTGTTTCATGCCCATATAAATGGCCACGGTAGCGTTGCTTTGCATGGCCAGTTTCAGATCGGCCGATAGCGATCCGTCTTTTTTAGTTCCGGTGATGATCCACACGCCCTCGCTCATGGCCCGGTGGGTTAATGGTATATCTAAAAATCCCGAAGCCTGTATGCTGGTAATACCGGGTATATAGTGGGTCTTGATGCCCTGTTCACGGGCATATATGATCTCTTCAAATCCACGGCCAAATATAAAGGGGTCGCCGCCTTTCAGGCGTACAACACTCCCTTTGGTAAAGGCATAATGTTTGATCATCTCCAGAATGGTTTCCTGCGGGGTATAGCTACCATAAGGGTTTTTGCCGACGTAAATTTTTTCGCAGCCGGGTTTGGCTATATCCAATAATGCTTTGTTGGCCAGGTTGTCATATAATATCACATCGGCCTGCTGTAAAATTTTATATCCCTTTACGGTAATCAGTTCCGGATCGCCGGGACCTGCGCCCAATATAAATAACTCTGGAATAGGAGTGCTGTGTGACATGTGCAATGCAGAAATTGGTTGATTGATACCCAGGTGTAAAATAATGAAAAATTTTACTGGATTAACAGGGTAGTTATAAGAGGGTGTTTAAATTTAAACGTAGAGACGCATAATTGCGTCTCCCGCTTTAAGGTACTTGGGCATTCTTCTGGTTAAATAAAAACAACATCCTGTGCCAGTTTTAAAAGCTCCTGGTGATTAATAAGCCGGATACTTTTGCCCGAAAGACCGATAAGCTTTTCATTTACCAGTTCATTCATCATCCGGAACACGGTTTCGTAAGTTGCCCCGGCGTAGGAGGCCAGGTCCTGCCGGCTCAGGTCGATATTGATAAAACCCTCCGCGGTAGTGCCAAATTGGTTTTGCAGGGATATTAAGGCCTCGGCAACGCGTCCTTTAACGGGCATGTGCGCCAGATTGCGCATTTTTCTTTCAGACTGTTTTAGCTCCTCAGTCAAAAACATGAGTAATTGATAGGTAAAATTGGCGTTTACTTTTAACGTGGCTTCAAAAAAAGCGATGTCCACATAACATACAACTGTTGGCTGCAGCGCTGCTGCTGATATGGGATAAAACCCTCCTTTACCTAAACCCCGGTGGCCAAAAAGAGAACCTTCCCTTGCAAAACGAACAATCAGCTCCTTATCCTTGTCCCATTTTTTATAAACCTTTACACTGCCGGAGTTAACAAAATAAATACCCGTTACCGGATCACCCTCTTTGAAAATAACTTCACCTTTTTTTACCTTATAGTTTATTTTATGAGTAGCAATGGCCGTTTTCCACTCATCTAAACAGTTTTTGCATAAAAAACAACTCTCTAAATCGCAAATATTTTGACTTTTTTTCATTTACACGTTTTTTATTTTAGTTAAATGGCATTATGTGCAAGTCTAATTAATAATTTTCATAAATTATGTATGTTAATAGTATGATAAATATCACACTTTGTAACTTTTTTATAAAATTTAATAAAAGAAAATGAAAAATTGATTTAATTAATGGTTGTTAATTAAATTATGTCGAAAAAATGAATAAAATATGGATGATTTATCCTTAAGATCTGAAAACTGTAAATTTATAAAGAGCAGTACCGATGTTGGGCACATTTTTTTGCAGCGTAAAAGCTTAGCTGGTATATTTGTATTGATAAACAGAAGGTACCTTCTGTAGTGTTCAAATTTTCCTATGGTGTAATGGTAACACGTCAGATTCTGGCTCTGAAGATTGAGGTTCGAGCCCTTGTAGGAAAACTTAAAATGGATAAAGTCGGGTAAATTTCGGCGCTTGTCAATTTTTATTTTACCCGTATTTTACCCGGTTACGCGGTAGGTGTTTACACCTATTGTGGGCCGGGCTCTATTTTCCCCGAAAAGTGTCTTGGGATAATTTAAATCAACTATAACGCTAATTTTTACTAGTTATTATACGGGGTATAGTTTTTACTATTTTTTAATTTTAAAGACAATAATGGTCTTTATATTTATCAAATGAAAAATAAATGTCGTTGTATTTTAATATATTTATAATCATAAACAACAAGCTGGCCGGCTATTATCATGATTGTTTGTGATTTTTTAACTATTAACAAAATTAGAGTACCGACAAATGAAAAAACAACTCTTGTTTAAGATGGGGGTGTGCATCGCTTGTGCATCTTCGTTACTAACTGCTTGTACTAAAAACAACCAAGGCGCCGATAAGGCGGCTTCTCCCAAAACCGCCATTTCTGCTGATGTAGCCCAAAAGATCAAAAATCTGGGTTTTAGCGCGGATAATGTTCGTAAAATGGGTAACAATTACATTGTAGAGGGCGATATCATGTTAACCCCGGCCAATTTAAATGAGGCTAACCCTGCGAGCCCTGTTCTTAGAGTAGCCGAAACAGAGCAGTACCAGACACACAACCTGGTTAAAAATTTACCAAGAACCATTACCGTATCCGTTTCCAATTTACCGACGGTTTACGCTACAGCTACAACCAACGCGGTAGCACGCTACAACGCGTTAAACCTGACACTTAAATTTCAGGTGGTAAGCAGTGGCGGTGATATGGTGATTACCGGTTTTGACGAAGGTGTTGATTCTGATGGTTTTATTACTTTAGGTTATTCGGGTTTCCCAACCGCCTCTGGTGATGCTTTTAACGCTATTGGTATGAACACCAATGTTGATGCCTACGGAAGCAATCCTGATGTAGGATACCTAACCTCTGTTATCCAGCATGAAATGGGCCATTGCATAGGTATGCGCCATACTGATTATTTTAACCGTAACCTAAGCTGCGGCGTAAATGGTGGTGGCAATGAAGGCAGCACTTATAGCAGCAGCGATCCGCAGGATTATCCAGGCGCTGTTCACATCCCTGGTACCCCAACCAAAACATTTGATGCCGGTTCATGGATGCTGGCCTGCTCAAGCGGCACCGACCGCACGTTTAACGCGAATGATAAAATAGCATTGAACTATCTGTACTAAAACTATACAGTATTACTTTTTATTGATCAATCGGATAATTATTAACAAAATTAAAGTACCGACAAAATGAAAAAACAACTCTTGCTAAAAATTGGGGTGTGCATAGCTTGTGCATCTTCATTACTAATCGCATGTACCAAAAACAACAATCCTGGCGCCGAAAAAAAGGATGATCCGGCTACACAGATCTCTGCAGATGTAAGCAGCAAGATCACTGCTTTGGGTTTCAGCACCGATAACATGCGTAAGGTAGGGGATAATTACCTGGTAGAAGGTGATATCCTGCTAACCCCGGCTAATTTATCTGAAACCAGCACCAGTCCAACACTTAGAATTGCCGAAGTAGAGCAATACCGGACAACTAACCTGGTTAAAAATTTGCCAAGAACAGTTACCGTTTCAGTTTCAAACCTGCCAACTGTTTATGCTACGGCTACAGCTAATGCCGTGTCACGTTACAACGCGTTAAATCTTACCCTTAAATTTCAGGTGGTAAGCAGCGGTGGTGCTATTCAGATCATTGGTTTCAACGAAGGCCCAAGCGGTGGTTTCATCACCTTGGGTTCTTCTGGCTTCCCAACTTCATCAGGAAACCCTTACAACCAGATCAAGATGAACACTAACCCTGCCGCTTATGGCACTAATCCGGATCTGGGGTACCTTACTTCTGTTATCCAGCATGAAATGGGGCACTGTATAGGTATGCGCCATACCGATTATTTTAACCGTAACCTGAGCTGCGGTACAGGCGGCGGTGGTAATGAAGGTACAGCAGGCATTGGTGCTGTTCACATTCCGGGTACACCAACCAAAACATTTGATGCCGGTTCATGGATGCTGGCCTGTTCAAATGGGTCTGACCGCACCTTCAACGCGAATGATAAGATAGCATTGAACTACCTGTACTAAAAATATTGCTGCTTATTGATCAATCAAGCAGGCAATTATTATTAAATAATAAAAGGGAGGCCTTAGTTGTCCCGGATATTATTTTAAAAGTATTAACTAACTAACAAAATTAGAGTACCGACAAAATGAAAAAACAACTCTTACTAAAAATGGGGCTATGCATTATATGTGCATCTTCATTACTAACTGCATGTACTAAAAACAATCAAAGCGTCGACAAAAAAGCCAATCAAACTCCGCAAATCTCGGCCGATGCTTCAAAACAAATCGCGGCTTTAGGTTTCAGTACCGACAACGTGCGCAAAATAGGTGACAATTACCTGGTAGAAGATGATATTTTACTTACTCCGGAGAATTTAAAAGAAGCCGCTGTTGCAGGCCCTATTGTTAGAATTGCCGAAACAGAACAGTATCAGACACACAACCTGGTGAAAAATTTACCAAGAACTATCACTGTTTCGGTTTCAAACCTGCCAACTGTTTACGCTACAGCTACAGCTAATGCTATAGCTCGTTATAACGCGTTAAATCTTTCGCTGCAGTTTCAGGTGGTTAGCAGCGGTGGTAACATCGTGGTTACTGGCTTTAACCAGGGGCCAAGCGGTGGTTACATCACTTTAGGCTATTCTGGTTTCCCAACCGCGGCGGGTAATCCTTACAACGCTATCGGTATGAACACCAATCCACAGGCATACGGAAGTAATCCAAATTTGGGTTACCTTACTTCTGTTATCCAGCATGAGTTGGGTCATTGTATTGGTATGCGCCATACCGATTACTTTAACCGCTCTTTCAGCTGCGGTGGTACAGCGGTAAATGAAGGTAATACTTATAGCAGCAGCGATCCTCAAAACTATCCTGGAGCTATTCTTATTCCGGGTACACCTTCTGCTGCTGATGCGGCTTCATGGATGCTGGCCTGTTCAAATGGGTCTGACCGTACCTTCAACGCGAATGATAAAATAGCGTTGAACTATTTGTACTAAAAAACCTTATCGTATTGCTTCTTATTGATCAATAAAGTAGTTTTACAAATAAAGGGGAGCAAAACTCCCCTTTATTTTTTTAATATTCAGTATGGTTAAAAAATTACTCTGTTTTATACTGGGATTTTTATGTTTTAAATGCTCGTGGGCGCAAAAAACAACAGGCGATAAAGCTATGACCGTGCTTTATAAGGCAGCGCCTGCTGTGCAGCCATTGAATGGAAATAACGGGCTTAAATATTACCTGGTTAAATTTAAAGAACCAGATAAGGCCGATGTGAAAAAGCTTCGTGCCGTAAAACGGGTATCCTATAATTTTTATGTGGTGGCCACTACCGCCGATATATCAACCAACGACAATATACAGGAGGTTACACCAGCCAACTCCCTATGGAAAGCTACCGATAATTTAGTGCAGCTTTTGCAAAAACATCCATCCTCTAAACAATCTATCGATCTGTCTGTCACTTCACAAAGCGATTCAGTGATCAGCGATATCAAAAGATACGGTGAAATAACCGCTCAAAGCCCAAACACAGTTACCCTCAATATTTCCTTGCAACGGCTTATTGATCTGTTGCAGCAACCCTACGTAACCTTTGCCAATGTTACCCGGAAGGCCCACGCCGAACTGGTGATCAATGATATCGACCTGGGTATTAACCAGATCTCGGCCATTGCCGATAATTTTCCGGGGATTGACGGAACCGGCATCAATGTAGCTATTAAGGAAGAACGCTATGACGATGATATCGATCTGCTTGGCCGTTCCTTTACTTCGTTCCCGGCGGCGGCTATTACCTCGGGGCATGCTACCATTATGGCTACTTTAATAGGTGGCAACGGTAATTCATTTATCAGGGGATTGGGCTCCGCTCCTAAAGTGCGGTTCACCTCATCAGATTTTGCCCGTTTACTGCCCGATAGTACCGCCCTTTTTAAAACCTTTGACATCGGCGTTGAAAATCACTCCTATGGTACGGGCATCGAAAACTATTACGGGGTAGAGGCAGTAGCTTACGACCAACAGGTGATGGCAAATGATTCCATCATTCATGTGTTTTCATCTGGTAATATCGGCACTATGCCATCTACTACCGGCCTATATAACGGCATCCCGAATGTAGCCAACCTTTCGGGAACTTTTAAACAGGCCAAAAATGTGCTGGTTATTGGCGGTACCGATCAAAACGGGGTGCCGGCAGATCTGAGCTCCGCCGGGCCTGCTTATGACGGCAGGATAAAGCCCGAGCTGGTATCCAATGGCGAAGATGGTACCTCCGGAGCCGCGGCCCTGGTTACGGGAACTGTAGCCCTGTTGCAGCAGGCCTACAAAAAACAATTTGCCCAGTTGCCCTCGGCTGCCCTCATCAAAAGTGTGCTCATCAATTCGGCAGATGACATTGGTTTGCCTAATGTGGATCATAAAACAGGTTACGGGCAGCTAAACGCCCTGGAAGCTTTACGCTCCCTTACAGATAACCGTTTTAAAAAAGGAGCGGTTAGCAACCAGCAACAGGTAGATTATACCATCAGCGTTCCGGCAGGCAGCAGTCTGTTTAAGGTGTCGCTGGCCTGGAACGATCTGCCTGCGGCGCTCAACGCCCCCAAGGCGCTGATCAATGATCTTGACCTGTCTGTTACCACACCCGATGGGCAAACGCTGCTGCCCTGGAGCTTAAGCACCTATCCGGCCACAGATTCCCTAACAAAACCTGCCGTACGCCGCCGGGATACCATCAACAATACCGAACAGGTGAGCCTGCAAAATCCCGTGGCCGGTAATTATATCATCCATGTAAAAGGAAGTAAAATAGCATCCGGAACTCAAACTTTTTATATAGCGCACGGGGCTACAGCGGCCAACCGTTTTGAGTGGACCTATCCCTCGGGGCAGAACCATCTTTTCGCAGCTGGTGAAAACTACCTGCGCTGGCAAAGTTCGTTCAGCGCCACATCGGGACAGCTTAGCGTAAGCTATGATCATGGCAATACCTGGAAAGCCATCAGCAGCGTTACCCTCAAAAACAGGTATTACGACTGGACAACTCCCGACGTATTTACCACCGCCATGCTCAAAATGGATATCGGCAGCCAGGCGTTTATCAGCAAGGAATTTGTACTTTCTCAACCCCTTAAACTGGAGGTAGGGTATAACTGTACCGACGGCACGCTGTTGCATTGGAGGGCCCAGCCTGGCAGTAAAGGGTACGTAGTTTATACTATTAAAGATAACGTACTGCAAAAATTAACCACCGTTGCTGATACTACCATTCTTATACCTGCCGCCCAGCAAACCTCATCCTATTTCGCGGTGAGCGCGCAGGGCGATGGTTTTGAGGGCCTGAAAAGCTTAACCATTGATGCTAAGAACCAGGGGGTAGGCTGTTATGTTAAAACCCTGCTGGCCAATGTAGTGAATAACACCATTGTGCTCGATCTGCAGATAGGCAGTGTGGTGAACCTCAAATCCATCACCTGGCAAAAACAAACCGGATACAATGCTTTCGCCAACCTGGGCACAACCCAGGTAGGCTCATCATTAGCCTACCAGTTTACAGATGCCAATCCTAAAAAGGGGATACAATATTACCGGGTAGAACTTCAAACTAATGATGGTAAGATCATCTACTCCGACCTGGCTAATGCTACCTATTTACAACCCAGTCAGTTTACGCTTTACCCCAACCCGGTAAGCACACAACTCAATATCCTGAGCGGCGATATAGACAATACGTACGATTTTAAGCTGTATGACGCGGTTGGGTATGTACGCATGGAGCGAACCATTACCCAGCTGCAAAATACATTTCAGATAAACCTTAGTCCGGGAGTATATATTTATGTGATCATGCTTAAAGGCAAAATACTTACCCGTGGCAAGCTGATTAAAGTTTAAGTCCCTCTAAATCTCATGCAGTCGCTCGGCTCCAGCCCTCAAGTGTTGGGAAGAAGAAAAAGTTGTCATTTCGACGAGGTACGAGGAGAAATCTTATACGTCGAGATAAGCAAATCGTACAAGATTTCTCTTCGCCCCCTGCCCAGGCCTCAGCTTCTGCTCATCGAAATGAGAACGTTTGGTATAAATTTATGTCTTCCCAACACCTGTGGGCTCCAGCCGAGCGACAATTATTTACAGGCCTCTGGCCTGCGAAACCAATATACTTGCCCTTTGCGACGGCCCTCTGCTGTCGCACGCGTGCGCCAGCGAAGGGGGGAAACCAATATAAATAACCTTGCCTTTTGCGACGGCCGGAGGCCGGGTAATAACGGTCACTCGGCTGGAGCCGAGCGACTGCAGCGGACCCTTCGACAAGCTCAGGGTGACAGGCCACCACTTTCGTGATTTTCAAAAATGGCTGTCATGCTGAACCCGTCGAAGCATGGTGTGCAGGCCTCTGCGCGCGACCCTTCGACAAGCTCAGGGTGACAGGCCACCACTCTCATGCAGTCACTCGGCCGGAGCCGAGCGACTGCGGTAATAATGCCAGTCACATGCTAAATGCTTGTGCTGTTGGGTGTTACTTTGCCTATCCTTTGATCCTTTTGTGCAACCAGTTCGCAGAGTTGTATGGCGGCGTATTCAAAGTCATCGTGGCTGTCGCTGAGCAGGAGCCAGGCGGTATCAAAGCCTTCTTCTAATTCAAAATCGGTTATGGCGGGTATCTCGGCCTTTAAACTGGCATGATGCTCCCGCCTGGTCGATATCCAGATGCCGTTATGCTGCGGGTTCTTGCTGGTTTTGCGGAAGATCATGACGATCTTTTGCGCGTAATAGATATAAAACATACCAATCGCCGGCTTAACGACGATGCCGCTGGGTAAGTAATCCAGCAGGAAATCAAAAGGCATCGGTTTCTTCATTCGGGAATGCGATTCAAATATAACTTATTTCTACAGCGACCACAATTACCCTCCACGTCATGCCGAACTTGTTTCGGCACCCCATAAGCAAGGTGCATCGTATGACGATTAACCCGTCCTGAGGGATACTGAAACAAGTTCAGGATGACGGCCGACTCCGGTTCTTAGTTCCCTCCCCACGGGAGGATGCGGTTGGATTGTGCTGTGGCAGGGAGGGGTTTATGCATGCGGTAAACCGATATGATGTATAAACCCCTTCCTCCCCCTTCCCGAGGGAAGGAATCGCACAGGCCGAGGCTTTTAATGAAGGATGTGTTTCGGTGGAGTTCAATATGACAGTCCCGTACCAACAAAAAAGCATTACCTGGTTAAAGGTAATGCTTGTATTGAGGCCGGTCAGGACCATTTAACTAAGCATATCACCAACAATATACTTAATCTTTTTTGCACTTTCTCAAGGTGCTTTTCATAGGTGTTATTCTTAATAAACTCCCCTAAGGAAGTATGATATATTTGTAAATAATGCGACAAATGATCTCAGGTGTGGTATCAATCCCAAATTGAGATGTAAGCCGCCTATCAAGGCATTCACCAATTGATAGCTCGGGCGTTGCACTATAATCGCTATCATCAGGATAAAAAAAATAAGTACCTTATCAGTTAACCTTAATTTCATTATCAGCGGTTTTAGTAAAACCCATTGATACAAATGTAAACAGAGTTACAAGTCTTCGCAATCCGTGAAAACACCGTATTTTCAAAAAAATAATTAATGCTGTTTTAGCTTGTTTGAGATCTGTTTGCCGAAATAAAAAGCCACCCCGAATAACGGGATGGCTTTTTTGTTCTGTCTTGATTCCTGATTCTTATCTCTTGCTTCTCTTATAGCTTTATCTTTACAAAATAGATGCGGTTATGATCAACCGTGTTGGTAGCGGGCAGTATTTTAGCAGCGAAACCGCCCTTGCCATTATCCAGTACACCAAAGTCGTCATCGTTGGAGATGGCCAGGATATTGCCCGGTAGCAGGGCCAAACCTTCGGCCTTATCATGCGGGTAAACGGTTGGCAGATCTTTCAGCAGATCCAGCACCAGGGTTTTAGATACCGGGGTAATGCCTGCACCCTGCAAACCGGCCTGGTCATTCAGCTCCTCTACGGTTTTGCCCCCGTAAAGTTTGCCATTAGCGCCATTGGCGTCATCTGATATATCGGTAGCGCCGGTAAGGCTTATCTTGAATATTTTTTTAAATGTAGCCGGATTACTTGGCGCGCCGCCATACAAGCCATCGCGCTCAACGGTTAAAAAGGTAGTGGCATTAACCGCCACTATATCGCTTACGCCCGTAAGGGATACATTATCCATCACATAGGCATACTGTTTGGTAGCACCCGAAGCGATATCAAAAGTAAGGATACGCAGGATGGTTGAATTGGCAACCGCCGTTTTATTGCGGTTAAGCATCGGCGATTGCATCATGCCCACCAATGTTTTGCCATCGGGCGTAATGGCGAGGCCTTCCATGCCACGGTTGGGTTTACGTTTGGCAAACACCAGGGGAATTTTACGACCGCCGGTACCTGTTCCGAATGGGTTTATACGCTCAATGGTTTTACCTGAGGCATCAAAATGTACAATGTGAGGACCGTATTCATCACTGATCCAGAAAGTACCGTCGGAGGCTAAAACCATGCCTTCTGAGTCGATCCCGTCGGCATTTGGTGCAATCTGGTTTCCGTTCAGATCAAAAGCGATTTCGCCGGTGCCGCCCTGGTCGATAGGGTTGGGTAAACCGTTCAGGGGTTGGCCGGCAGCATTTTTAAGCTGAATGGTTTGCTCCAATACCAGTTTACCATCTTTTAGCCTGAACTTGCCTATCTCGGGAGTAAAATCGGCTTTGCCAAATATGATGGCGTTGGTTGTTGAACCCGCAGCATTAGGTCCGCGATCGGTAAGCAGGTAAAAAACATTAGCGTCTTTAGGGTCCGGAGCTATGGCCGAGCCAAAGCCACCGTTATATACTTTTACACCATCGGCAGTGGTCATCAGAACAGCAGGATCGGCTGCTTCGGCCATATCCGGGTATGGTGGAGCTATATTTACCTTATGATCTTTTTTGCAGGCACTAAGGGCTATAGCACTAAAAGTAAAAAGGGTTAATAAATTTTTTTTCATGGGTAATAGGGTTTTTATAATAAAGTTGCCACAAAGTAAACCCCGGTCTGTAAAGGAATTGTTAATTTAAAAATAATTGATTGGATGAGGTGAAGCATCTCTTATCGCACACTACTTACCTGCGTTCAATGAATTTTGCCACCGGCATATTCAACAATTTTTCGTATATTGTATAAACCACAGCCCGGTTCTCTTTTTTAGCAGAGAACCGGGCTGTTTGGTTAACAGAAAAAACAATCCAAAAACTGATCATTTGGTATGTCGTAATTTGATATATAGGAAATTAATACTTTTTAAAGTTTTCAAAACGTGTAAAAAATTTGTTAAAAAGTGTTAAAATCGATGATTTTGAGTGATTTTTGATCTGTTTTTCACCTGTTTTTGCCCGATTTTGAGTCGAAAATTGTTAAAATTCAACCTTTAAAAAGTTTTTGCTACGATATATATATCCAAAATGAATACAAAACTTACCCTATTATTATTCGCCGGATTATTGATCGCCTCTGCCGGTTACGCGCAGCAAGGCAGCCCCGATACTGGAAAAAATAAGCCGGCTGTTGCCAAAGAGGATTTGCGGGATGACTGGGCCGCGTTGTCTCGCTATGCCCGGGAAAACAAAGAGGTAGGCGCCCCCAAACCCGGCGAAAATAGGGTGGTATTTTTAGGGAGCTCCATATTTGAGCGGTGGAAAACCACTGTGCCTGAGTTTTTTAAGGAAAAATCCTATCTGGACAGGGGTGTGAGCGGACAGATCTCAGGACAGTTATTACTGCGCTTTCAGCAGGATGTGATCGGTCTGAAGCCTAAAGCGGTGATCATACTTGCCGGTAGTAATGATATCGCCTCCAACTATGGCCACCTGACAAATGAGTATATCATGAACAACATTCGCTCCATGACCGAGCTGGCTAAACTGCACCATATCAAGGTGATACTATGCGCTTACCTGCCTGTATTTGATTATCCATGGCGTAAAGGCATTGAACCGGCTGGCAAGATCATCGCACTCAACAAGCTCATCAAAGCCTACGCCACCGAAAATAACCTGACCCTGCTGGATTATTTTACACCCATGGTTGATGAGCGCAACGGGCAAAAGCCGGAGCTTACTACAGATGGCGTACACCCCAATGCTGCAGGTTATAAAGTTATGGCAACGGTTACCGAGCAGGCTATTGCCAAAGCGCTGAAATAGTTACTGGTGCACAGGCTGATAAGCCGCGTTGTTCTGTTTTCGGAAGGATGATGGGTTGATGCCTTTATGCTTTTTGAACAGGCGGTTCAGGTGGCTTTCGTCGGTAAAGCCCAATTCACGAACAATCTCGTTGATGCGCATATCGCTGTGCTGCAGGCGGGTTTCAACCAGTTTAAGTTTGTAGTTGGAGATATACTGTTGCAGGCTTTCGCCGGTATGTTTTTTGAAATAACGACCAAGGTAAGCCTGTGCTATCCCAAAATGATCACTGATGAGTTCGGTACGCAGTTTTTCGGGCTCGTAGATATTTTCCTGTATGTACCGGATAATATCAACAACCGGCTCATTGTTCAAATTGGTTGTTAGACAAGCACTCACCGGCATCATGGTCATGTTGCGGGCCACAATAGTTAGTATAGTGTTTACCAGTTGTTTGATCAGTTCGGTATAATGTGCCTCTCGGTTCACCTGTTCACGGATAATGCTTTCTACCAGCATTTTTACCAGCGGTTTGTCGCCATTGTTGCATAGCAAACAGCCAGGTTGGTGACTGGCATGTTGCAGGATAAATTCCATTTGCTGCAGCCAATCGTTCTTGGCTTTACGGTCCTGCTGCTGGTTACGGATATAGATATCGTTAAAGCGAATAAAGAAAAAGCTTGTTGTGGTTTTGATTTCAAAGGAGTGGCAGTCCTGCGGAGTTATCAGAAATAAATGACCGTCGTGATAGTCGAAGGAGTTTTTATTGATGCATTGTGTACCCGTGCCGTTTACAATATAAATCAGCTCAAAAAAGCTATGCTGATGCGCTTTTTGAGGGTTTTCGTTGAGCTCTTTATAAACTATCTCAAATTCCTGGTGTAAATTTTCCTGGTACATAGGCACAAATGTACAGCATTTGGTATTATTTGTACAAATAATGAGCTGAGTAATCTGTATAATTTTGTACCATAAAATTTAAAAAAAGAACATGAAAGCGATCATATTAAAAGGATTTGAAGGAACTGATAGTTTACACACAGTTGAGTTGCCGGTTCCCGAAATAGGGGATACCGAAGTATTGGTACAGGTAAAAGCCATCAGCGTAAACCCTGTTGATGTAAAAACGGCTATTGGCAAAGGCCTGTCGGGCCGTTTAAAAAGTGAAGACCCGTTTATTCTCGGTTGGGATATATCGGGCATTGTAACCAAAAAAGGAAGCGCAGTTAAGGAATTTGAAGTTGGCGATGCTGTATTTGGCATGGTGAATTTCCCGGGTCATGGTAAGGCTTATGCCGAATATGTAGCCGCCCCGGCAAATCACCTGGCCTTGAAACCGGCCAACATTAGTCACGAAGAAGCCGCTGCCGCAACCCTTGCTGCCCTCACCGCTTTGCAGGGTTTAATCCATAAAGCTAATGTGCGGGCCGGTCAAAAAGTATTGGTACATGCCGCAGCAGGTGGTGTGGGGCATTATGTAGTGCAGATAGCCAAACACCTGGGTGCTTATGTTATCGGCACCTCATCTGCTGCCAATAAGGATTTTGTATTGGGCCTGGGCACCGATGAGCATATAGACTATAAAGCTGTGCGTTTTGAAGAGGTAGTGCATGATGTAGACCTGGTGTTTGATGCCATTGGTGGCGATAATATCGATCGTTCTTTGGAAGTAGCTAAAAAAGGTGGTACGGTGATCAGTATACCTTCGGGCATTAGTGAAACCATAACTGAAAAGGCCAAAGCAAAAGGCATAAATGGATACTTCTTCCTGGTAGAATCTAATGGCGATGATATGAAACAGCTGGCCAAATGGCTGGAGCAAGGTATCCTCAAATCGCACTTATCACAGGTATTTCCGTTTGACCAAATGTCAGTCGCACATCAGCAAATAGCCAGTGGCCGCACCCGCGGTAAAGTAGTGGTAGCTGTTTAATCGGAAATTTTCAGATCTACATCAATGAAAGTTTTAGTAGTTCATCACCGCGCTGTTTAGCAGCGCGGTGATTGCTCAAACTAAACCTCGGCTGATAGCTGTAGTAAATTTACAATAATTATTAACCGACCGGAAACGAACAATGGGATGTATCAAAATAGCACATGTTGAAACATGTATGTATTTTAATTTATTGATAATCAATTAAATATAACGATGGCATTTACTTTGTTGATAATGCTACAGGCAGGTAGATTATTATGAAACAGCGCAAATATTTGGAGCGGCGTACGTTTAATCAGGATCGTTTTGATATTTTAATAAAACGACAAAAAAGAGGCGTGGCCACCTTTAACGAGCTCACAGAATTGGACGCTATTGTGAACCGTGACCCCGACATACGCGAAAGTATCCTGGAAGAAATGCAGGCTGTAAATAATCCGCCGGATGAGCCGGAACAAAAGGAAATCCTTCAATTTCCTCCTGTAAAAACACAAACCTGGCTGGATAAGGTAGCCGCTTTTTTTAAACGTTTATTTACGACTATGGATGACGCGTCTCCGGCTTTGCTTTCCTAAATATTTTTCTCTTATAGGTTATTGTGTTGATTTGATCTTTTTACGATACTCATTAGGCGAACTTCCCATCAGTTTGGTAAACATTCTGGAAAAGTAATACTGATCTTCGATCCCAAGGCTGATCGCTATATTTTTGATAGACATGGCTGTAAATGAAATGTACTGGCAAGCCTTTTGCACTTTGAGCTGGTTGAAATACTCGATAGGGGCATAGCCTGTTTTAGCCCTGAAAAGCGCCGAAAAATGAGAAGTTGATAGGTTGGCAAAGGCCGAAAGATCATCAAGCCTGAGTATTTTACTGATATTATCCTGCATAAAACCGATGGCTTTCTCCACCACATTATCGTCGGTATTTTCTTCCAGGTGATTGAACTTATCTTCATAGATCAGTGATGACAAAAAATGCGAAAATATCATATTCACGTAGCGTAAAGTATCGCCACTATAGCCCTTCTCCAGGTTATAGCAAATATCCTCAAATAGCTTTATCCTGTCTTCATTATAAGATAAATAAGGTTTATAGTTTTCGGAGTTCTGGAGTATCAGGTCGATGATGAATGCCGATATTTCGCCTTTAAAATGGATCCAGTAAATGGTCCATGGTTTATCCATATTAGCGGCATACTTATGCGGCGTATTGGCCGGTATAGCTATAAATTGTGATGGCGAAACCTCTACTTTCTTCTTATTGATCTCCAACCACCCATAACCCTCTGTACAATAAATGATAATATGCTGATTGATACCATTTGGGCGTTCGGCATAATGATGACTGGCCTTTGGGTAATACCCTATATCGGTTATATAGATCTGTTTGGTAACAGGGTCTTTACTTAAAAAGTTGGCGATGATCTTTTTGGGCAGTACAATAAGTTTCTGTCCTTCAAAACCTTCGCGCCGTCTTAACGCTATGCTTTTTGCCATTTTTAGGGGATATGGGTATTATAATTGGTTGGGAATACTGTTTACAACATTAGGTAAAAAAAATAAAATCATCAGAAAATTTTTCATTTTCTGATAGACAATGAAATCGATTGAAAAAGTAACACGTGACTTATGTGCTTGCTGAACATGGTACAAAGCCAAAAAATGCCAATTGGTTGATTAAATGTTTATTTAACAACAAATGCAGATATTGTCGTAAAAAAGTCCATCATTATCGTAACATTAACTATTTTTTAATCTGCTATAATCAGTGAGCTTTACATCGAACCAATTGAACGTATTATCCATATTTATAGCGCCCGCCCCGTCGCATAATAGATAGCAGCATGCCTGTTAATAAGAGATGATATGATTTACCGGTATAAACTATGATGAAAAAATTACTCCACCCGTTCGCTGTTATTGTCTTATTGTTAGCTGGCCATTCAGGATTTGCACAAAAGACAGTTAACGCCTTTGAGATTACCACCAGCCATATTACCATTAAGCTGGATGCCCATACCGGTATGGTGAATTATGTATTTCCCAACGGTATCCGGATGGAAAATACGGTAGGCTACATTAACGATTTAAAATCGGGGATTACCTCAACGGCTGATTTTACCAATCATCAATATACTACTGCCGAAGTTCATGATAACATAGGTACAGGCAGGCAGGTAATTATTACGCACAGCGATCATCAGCATCCATTTGTACTGGAGCAGCGTTTTACCAATTATGAGGGGCATGATTATACGCTGATCAGCCTGACTGCCAAAAATAAGGATGCCAAAGCGGCGCCTTTGGAAACCCGTGATATTAGTGCTATTGCCATTTTACCCAAATACAAAGGCAGGTTGTTTATTCCCGGTACAGAGCCCCGTATACTGGATATGCCCTTTGATAATGACGACTGGACGCCCACGGTAGAAAGAAGCTGGCCCAAAGCGGGATCGCCCAAGGCTACAGGTATTACCTATGAGTTTGCCGCTATTTATGATATGCTGAAAAACTCGGGACTGGTGATAGGCAGTGTAAAGCATGATTTCTGGAAAACAGGCCTGGCCTATCAAACTTCAAACGAGTTAGGTTATGTGGATTCCCTGCGTGTTTTTGGCGGTGCATCTACACCGGATGATCCAAAATTACCCCCTGCTTATGGTGGTAATGATGGCACGCATGATCTGGTGGCGCACGGTACGGCAATAGGCCAGTCGGTAAGTTCGCCTACGATATTTTTATGCGCCAAGGACGACCTGAACCAGGCCTTTAAACAATATGGCGAAGCAAATTCCGCCATCAATGGTAAACAAACCTGGAATGGTTATGCCCCGGTTTACTGGAACAGCTTTGGCGTTGAAGGTGTGTTAGGTTACGAGAAAGTGATGATGCCTCCTGCCGTTGAAAAAATTTCCGATTTTCTGCACACGCTTACTAATTTCAGCAGCTACGCTAAACCAGTGATGAGTATCGACTCTTACGATCAGGGTATTTACTCTACCGAGGTTTTGGCTAACCTGAGTAAATATTTCGCAAAAAACAACCAGCAAATGGGCTTTTATTTTATCCCTTTTGCCATGTGGAACTGGAAGGACGATATCGAAGGGAAAAAGGTCGCCGGCTCAAACTATGCTTTAAAAGACGTATTGCTGCATGATAATGATGGCAAACCCATCATGTATAAAGATGGTAAATGGGGCGCTTACGCGATGGATCCTACACATCCGGCCGTTCGTCTGTATATCATCCAGCAATTGAAAAAAGCCAAAGCCATCAACGCCAAATTCCTGAAGATAGATTTCCTGACCGGGGGGGCATTAGAAAGCACAACCCGCTATAATAAAAATATCCGTACGGGGATGCAGGCTTATGATTATGGCATGAAAACGCTGCGCCACCTGGTTGATTCTATCCTGGGTAAAGATATTTTTATAACCCAGGCCATATCGCCTATGTTCCCGCACCAGTACGCGCACACCCGTTTTATATCAACCGATGTGTATTCGCACTTGCGTGATGACCAGCCGGGCTTTCCGCATTATGGCAGTACCGAGGCTTCGCTGGCCACGGGTTCGCATATGGGCTGGGTACAAGGCACCTTGTTTCCATACACCAACCTGGATGTGAGCATTATGAAAAGCTTCCAGAAAAATCCCGACCTGAACGAGCAGGAGATCAAAGTGCGCTTATACGCCATGATGGTGATGGGCAGTATCCTGGGCGATGGCTCCGATTTCAGGCATCCACTGGCGGCAGCCCGTGCGCAGGCGTTTTTAAACAATAAACAGATAGCGACGTTTTTTAGTCAGCCTAAGGCATTTACACCATTGAAAGCTGCAGATGGCGAAACATTTGATCAGCAGATGTCATTTTACCTGCCGGGTGAAAATACTATGCTCGCCCTGTTTAATTTCGACAAACAGAGGAATTTTGACCAGGTTTTAACCCGCTCGGCTCTGCACCTGGATGCCGGCAAAGCTTATCAGTTTAAGGATATGCTGACGGATGCTGTTGTAGGCGAATTAAAAAAGGGCGATGCTGAATTTAAACTGAATGCAGCACCAGTCGATGCGGTAATGATAAAATTAGTCCCGGTGAAGCAATAGCCCGGTCAAATAACGATATTATACTTAAACCAGTAACACAACCCTAAAAAATGAGCAGTTCAAAAACATTTAACAGCAGTTATATTATCGGGATCTCTTTTATTTCGGCCCTGGGCGGATACCTTTTCGGATTCGACTTTGCCGTGATATCAGGCGCTTTACCATTTCTGCGTACCCAATTCGTGCTCGACCCGGTGTGGGAAGGTTTTTTGACCGGCTCTTTAGCTTTAGGATGTATCATAGGCTGTTTGATTGCCGGTAACCTGGCCGATAAATATGGCCGCAAACCCGGATTGATGGTAGCCGCCTTAATTTTCGCGGTATCATCCATTGGTATCGCGTTTGCGCAAACTTTGACTTATTTTATCATACTGCGTTTTGCCGCGGGCATAGGGGTAGGTATGGCTTCTATGCTTTGCCCTATGTACATAGCCGAAGTTTCGCCGGCCGAAGTGCGTGGACGTAATGTGGCTATAAATCAGCTTACCGTAGTTATCGGTATACTGATCACCAACCTGGTTAACTACTTTTTGGCCGATGCCGGTCATGATGCCTGGCGCTGGATGTTTGGGCTGGGGGCTGTACCCTCGGCGGTGTTCCTCATTGGTGTAACCTGGTTGCCCGAGAGCCCGAGATGGCTCATGAAATCGGGTCAGGTGGCCAAAGCCCAGCAAGTACTCAACAAAATAGGTACAACAGATTTTGCCAATACCACGATGAAAGCCATTGAAAAATCATTGGCAGGCGGCGCGGTAAAACAATCGTACAAAATGGTGTTCGAAAAAGCGATGCGCCCGGCGGTTGTGGTGGGTATTACGCTGGCCGTGTTTCAGCAGTTTTGCGGTATCAATGTGGTGTTTAATTATACCTCCACCATATTCGAATCAGTAGGGGCTAATCTCAATCGTCAGTTGTTGGAAACGGTTTCCATAGGTGTGGTGAACCTGGTATTCACCTTGTTGGCCATATGGCAGGTGGATAAATTAGGCCGTCGTCCGCTGATGCTGGTAGGTTCTTTGGGTTTATCCATATTGTATATTGTGCTGGCCGTGGCATTGCAAAATCACTTCCCGGCGGGGCTGGTATCCATATTTGTGCTGCTGGCTATCAGTACCTATGCCATTTCATTGGCCCCGGTTACCTGGGTACTTATTTCAGAAATTTTTCCGAACAAGATCAGGGGTGTCGCCTCATCGGTCGCTATCGTATCGCTGTGGGGCGCTTACTTTATATTGGTATTTACATTCCCTATCCTGGCTAAAAAGTTAGGCACTTACGGGCCGTTTTACTTGTACGCGGGTATCTGTTTCCTGGGCTTCCTGTTTGTGAAGTCGCGCGTTAAGGAAACCAAAGGCCAAACCCTTGAAGAACTGGAAGAAAATTTAATCAGACATTAATCATAAGAAAAATATATTATGCATCATTCTAATGTATCCGTTTGGGAAGAGAAAGTAGTTATCCCTACGTATAGTGTGGGCAAGCCCGATAAAAACCCGATGTTTTTTGAAAAACGTGTTTACCAGGGCAGCAGCGGTGTGGTATATCCCAACCCGGTGATCGAAAAAATTGCCGACGAGAAAGAAGACAAAAAATACATAGGTTTATTCCTGGAAAACAAATACCTGAAGGTGATGATCCTGCCAGAGCTGGGCGGTCGTATCCAGATGGCTTTTGATAAGATCAAACAACGTCATTTTATCTATTATAACCAGGTGATCAAACCCGCGCTGGTAGGTTTAACCGGTCCGTGGATCTCGGGCGGTATCGAGTTTAACTGGCCACAGCACCACCGCCCAAGTACATTTGATCCGGTTGATTACACCCTGGAAGAACATGCCGATGGCAGCAAAACCGTTTGGGTGAACGAGGTGGAGCGCATGTTCCATACCAAGGGAATGGCTGGCTTTACGCTTCGCCCGGATACAGCTTACATCGAGATCAAGGCCAAACTGTTTAACCGCTCGGCGCTGCCGCAAACTTTCCTGTGGTGGGCAAACCCGGCAGTAAAAGTGAATGATTATTACCAGTCGGTATTCCCGCCTGATGTGAACGCGGTATTTGACCATGGCAAACGCGATGTGTCTGATTTTCCTATCGCTACCGGTACTTATTACAAGGTTGATTATTCGCCGGGTACCGATATATCGATGTATAAAAATATCCCGGTGCCAACCTCGTACATGGCTATCAACTCTGAGTATGATTTTGTGGGTGGGTATGAGCACGATTCACAAGGTGGTTTGCTGCATGTGGCCAATCACCATGTATCGCCCGGTAAAAAACAGTGGACCTGGGGCCACAGCGATTTCGGCCAGGCCTGGGACAGGAACCTGACCGACGAAGACGGCCCGTACATCGAACTGATGACCGGCGTGTTCACCGATAACCAGCCAGATTTTAGCTGGCTGATGCCTTACGAAGAGAAAACTTTTACGCAATACTTTTTACCGTACCGCGAACTGGGTATGGTGAAAAATGCTACCAAAGATATCCTGCTCGCGCTCAGTAAAGATGGCGATAAGGTAACCATCAAGGTACAGGTAACCTCGGCACAAAACGGACTGAATATCAGCCTGAGCTATAAAGGCGAATACTTATTTGCCCAAACGACTGATATCAGCCCGGAGAAAGTGTTTGTACAGGAAGTAGCTGTTAAAAGTGATGTGAATGAGAACGAATTGTTGTTCATCATCACCAACAGCAGCAAACAGGAAGTGCTGCGTTACGAACCGGCAAAAAACAAAAAGAACGAAATGCCTTTACCGGCAAAACCGGCATCGCCTCCGGCCGATGTGGAAAGCGTGGAGCAGTTGTTTTTAACCGCGCAACACCTGGAGCAATATCGCCATGCAACCTATAGCCCTATCCCATATTATGAGGAGGCTTTACGCCGTGAGCCTACCGATGTGCGTAACAATAACGCCCTGGGCAAATGGTATATCCGCAAAGGACAATTTGCTAAAGCCGAACCTTATTTACGCCAGGCGGTTGAAACCAGCATTCAACGCAACCCTAATCCATATGATAGTGAGCCTTATTATAATCTGGGTCTTTGTTTGAAATATTTAGGCAAAGCCGATGAAGCTTATACCGTGTTTTACAAAGCTACCTGGAGCAATGCCTGGAAAGATACTGGCTTTTTCTGCGTAGCACAGATAGATATGGCCCGTGGTGATTATGCTTTGGCGCTGGAACATATAAATCAATCCTTAGACAGAAATGCCAGCAACAGCAAATCATACGTGATCAAGGCGGCGGCTTACCGCAAGCTGAACCAGGTAGACAAAGCACTGGCTACTATTGAAAGCGCATTGGATCGTGATGGCTTTAATCTGGGTGTACTATTTGAAAAAGTACTGGCCTACAGAATAAGCAATAATATAGATAAAATAGAGGAGAGTCTGAACCAGCTGTTAACGCTTTCACGTCACGATGATCAGAATTTTATTGAATACGCTCTCGATTATGCCGCTGCTGGTTTGTATGACGAAGCATCGCAACTGCTGCAACTGGTTGTAAAACCTGCCGAATCAAACCCTATTGTTTATTATACTTTAGGCTGGCTAAGTCACCAAAGTGGCCGTAAGGCTGAGGCTGCCGAGTGGCTGACTAAAGCCGCCAAAGCCGATCCATATTTGTGTTTCCCTAACCGTTTGGATGAGATCGGAATCTTGAAATTAGCTATTGAGCTTAACCCATCGGATGCTAAAGCGCCATACTACCTGGGTAACTTGTTTTATGACAAACGCCAATATGATGATGCGGTAAGCTACTGGGAAAGTTCGGCTAAGTTGGACGATCAGTTTCCCACTGTTTTCCGTAACCTGGCTATTGCCTACTTCAACAAACAAAACAATGAGCAAAAAGCCCTGGAATATTTTGAAAAAGCATTTGCCTTGGATAAAACCGATGCCCGTGTACTCATGGAGCTCGATCAGTTATATAAAAGATTGAACAGATCGCCCGAAGATCGTTTGAAATTCCTGGAAGATAATCTTGCAGTGGCTGATCAGCGTGACGATGTATACCTGGAAAGGGTAACACTGTATAACCTTTTAGGTGATCATGAAACCGCGTTGAATCTGTTGAACACGCGCCAGTTTCATCCATGGGAGGGTGGCGAAGGTAAGGCTTCGGGTCAGTATATATTCAGCCTGGTTGAGCTGGCTAAGCAATATGATGAGGAAGGCCAGTACGAAAAAGTGATCACTTATCTTAATAATGCCAAAACCTATCCGCACAACCTGGGCGAAGGTAAATTGTACGGAACCCAGGAAAACGATATCGACTACTGGTTGGGCTGTGCCTATGAAGCTGCCGGAGATGCTGAACAGGCCCAAAAATACTTTGAGCAGGCCACTATAGGTTTAGACGAGCCATCGGCAGCGGTGTTTTATAACGACCAGCAGCCTGATAAAATCTTTTACCAGGGATTAGCCTGGAAAAAGCTGGGTAAAACCGAGCGGGCTAACAGCATATTTAAGAAGCTGAGCGATTATGGAGCTCTGCATGCGAATGATGAAGTAAAGATCGATTATTTTGCCGTGTCGTTGCCAAACCTGCTTATATTTGATGACGATCTGAATTTGCGGAACCGCATACACACCAGCTTTTTGCAAGGCCTGGGTGCATTAGGATTGAACGAGCTGGATGCTGCACAAAAAATGTTAAGCAACGTGCTGGAGCTTGATGCCACTCATGCCGGAAGCAAGATCCATCTGGATATGGCAAAACAAACTTTAAATATCCAGGAGTGAACAGTACTACCCGAATAACCTGGCAGGGATGGGGGGATCATGCCGGTGAATCCGTATGTCTCTTTAAAATGGAGAATACTCACGGAGCCTATGTGGAATTAACCAATTACGGGGCTACCCTGGTTTCGGTGGTAGTGCCCGATAGGCATGGCGTTAATAGTAACGTGGTTTTGGGTTTCCCATCCCTGCAGGCCTATCTGGATGATGACTGTTATATTGGTTCAACCATAGGCCGTTATGCCAATAGGATAGGAAGGGCTCGTTTTGAGCTTGATGATACTACCTGGCATCTGGATAACAACGATGGTGAAAATACCAATCATGGCGGTAACAATGGCTTTAACAGGCGGGTTTTTAAATATGCAATTACTGCCGAAGGGCTGTTTTTTACCATACAAAGTCCAGACGGAGATGGAGGGTATCCTGGTAATCTTGAACTTACGGTACATTACGTGTGGACGGAGCTTAATGAACTGATCATCAGCTATTATGCGTCGACGGATAAAAGAACGGTGGCTAATTTTACCAATCACGCGTACTTCAATTTGTCAAACGATGGGGCTAAAATATTTGATCATACGCTCACCATTCATGCCGATAGTTTGCTGCAAAACAACGCGGAATACATACCCACCGGTGTTATAGAACCTGTTGGTTACAAGAAATTTTCGTACAACGCTATCAAAAATAAAATGATGGTGAATGATGACCATATTACGGGACTAAATGATTGTTATATATTGGATGAGCAGCCTGGCGCCTATCATAAACGGGCGGCAGAGTTATCAGAAAAAACATCAGGGCGTAAGTTGGAAATATTCACCACCTATCCGGCTATGCTGGTTTATACCGGTGATTATTTACAAAGCAAGCATTTAGGTTATCATCACCAGCCATATAGTCCATTTGACGGTGTATGCCTGGAGTGTCAGTATTATCCGGATAGTCCTAATCATTCCAGCTTTCCTGCAACAGTTTTAAATCCCGGCGATACTTATCATGAAAGTATCATTTATAAATTTGGAATATAACTTCTTAAGGGACTCACCCACAATTTTTTACAGTTGCTTTTTGGTAATCAATAAATAATGGACAAAACCACGCCTGGGTTGTAAATTCATAAAATTGTCCATCTTTTTTGAAAGTTTATCCATTTTTAAATGTGATGCTTCCACTTACATTTACAAAACCAATTGTAAACTAAACCAATTAAGTATGTAAAAAACTGACTACCACACCAGCGGGAAAGCGAGCACCGGCTTGTCCTTTATTCAGGTAATCTATCGGGCCTATATGTCTAAATAATAGGCAATTATTATTAAAAGTTTTGAAACAAAAAAAAGACTTAACAGGATTGCTATTGCCTGTTGGGTTCATCGTAAAACCAATAATGATCAAACGGAAGCCTGAAGTTGTATCCGGTCAAAATATAACCCGGATGCAAAAAACAATCAACCGGTAATTCACCAATTTCCTGCACTATCCGGTGGATAGTACATCCCTATTTGATTAAACCTTGATTAATTAAAATAATTTTTATGAACCCAATTTTATGAAGCAATCTTACATTTTTAGTAAAGCACTTTTTAAAAAGTATGAGCAGCCCGGGCGGTTTTTGATAAGATGTTGCTTGGTGTTTTTAACATTAGCCTTATTTTATAATATTGCCCACGCACAAACGAAAATAACTGTTACCGGTACTGTATCTGATACCGCACATGTGAAGCTACCTGGTGTAACTATCTCTGTGGTGGGTAATTCCAAGGTTGGTACGGTAACTGATGGTAACGGTAGGTTTATCCTTGATGTAGAGGATGGCTCGGTATTGAGGATTTCCTTTGTAGGCTTCAAGGCCCAATCATTTACCGTATCGGCACAAAACAAGATCTTTAATGTGGCGCTTAAAGAGGATAAGCTGCTTGCCGATGAGGTTGTGGTTACGGCCTTTGGTAAAAAGGAACGCAAGGAGGCCCTTGTTGGGTCGGTTACCAGTATTAAACCCAGCGAATTGAAAATTCCGGCGAGTAACCTCACCGCGGCGCTTGCCGGGCAGGCTGCCGGTATTATCGCCTATCAGCGCAGCGGCCAGCCGGGGCAGGATAATGCCTCCTTCTTTGTGCGTGGTGTAACCACTTTCGGTTATAAGCAGGATCCGCTGATATTGATCGATAACGTGGAGCTAACCACTACCGACCTTGCCCGTTTGCAGGTGGATGATATAGCCAGCTTTGTGATATTAAAAGATGCCAGCGCCACCGCGCTTTATGGAGCCAGGGGTGCCAATGGCGTTATCCTGGTAAGTACAAAAGAAGGTAAAGAGGGGCCCGCCAAGATCAACTTCCGCTCGGAGTATTCCTTATCACAATCAACAAGAACGCTTGACCTGGTTGATCCTATCGAGTACATGAACCTGTATAATGAGGCCACCCTCACCCGCGATCCCACATTGCCATTACCCTTTACACAAACCAGAATTAACAATACTCAAAACACCCTTAACGGTGGCGCAGGCAGTAACCCTTATGTGTATCCCGCTGTGGACTGGTTAAAGATGTTGTTTAAAAAGAATGCTACCACTATGCGTAACAACATGAGCGTTAGCGGTGGTTCGGGTTTGGCGAAGTATTATATCACCGGTACTTACAACGTGGATAATGGGGTGTTGAATACCGATATCCGTAATAATAATGATAACAATGTAAAGTTCAGGAATTACCAGTTACGGTCAAACGTAAACATCAACCTCACCAAAACAACCGAAGTTATTGTAAGGTTATGGGGTAACTTTAATGAATATAACGGCCCAATTACTTCCGATGGTTCTTTTGCGTCCGATCTGTACAATGTGGCCATACATACCAGCCCTGTATTATTCCCGGCCTATTATCAGCCAGATGCCGCTAATGCAAACGCGCAGCATATTTTATTTGGTAATGTAGGCGGTGTTGATGGCACCAGCAGTAACAGCATTTTATATAATAACCCATACGCTGCTTTGTTACGCGGCCACAAAAATTCGTCAGAATCACGCATGCAGGCACAACTGGAGCTAAACCAGAACCTGGGTTTTGTAACTGATGGTTTAAAATTCCGGAGTATATTCAGTACCAACAGACACTCTTATTTTGATTCGCAGTTGGCTTATAATCCATTTTATTACAACATAGGTTCCTATGATAAGCAAAGCAATAATTATACCTTAACCTGGCTCAATCCGCAGCCTACAGGCAATAACGTAGCGCAGGAATACCTGTCTTATTCACGCAGTACACCTAATGCCGATACTTTCTTTTATCTGCAAACCGCGCTTGATTATAACAAACAGCTGGGCAGCCATAACATCAATGCCACATTGATTGGTACAGCTCAGCAAACTGTTAACTCCAACGCTATTGATCCCAAAACCAACGCTGTATCCTTACAGTACTCGTTGCCATACCGTAACCTGGGTTTAGCAGGCCGGGCAACCTACGGGTACAAAAGCAAGTATTTTGCCGAGTTTAACTTTGGGTATAATGGTTCTGAGCGATTTTCGGCCAATCACCGTTATGGCTTTTTCCCAACTATCGGCGCTTCATGGGTAATATCCAACGAGTCGTTCTGGAATCCATCATTTATTGACCGGTTAAAGATCCGTGGAAGTTACGGTTTGGTGGGTAATGATGCTATTGGCGCGCAACGTTTCTACTACCTGTCTGATGTGCACTTTAACGAGGGTTACAACTATGCTCAGTTTGGTTTCAACAATTCCTATGAGCGTAAAGGTTTAACTATTGTAAGCTATGATAATAATAATATTACCTGGGAAACCTCAAGACAAACCAACGTTGCGGTGGAGATGACTGTGTTAAAAAACCTGAACATTATTGCTGAGTTTTACAAAAATCACCGCTATAATATTCTGCGGGATAGGTTGGTGCCGGCTACCGAGGGTTTTGAAACATCCATCGCCACCAACTTAGGCCAGGTTGATTCAAAAGGTATCGACTTATCTGCCGATTATAAACAAAGCTTTAGCAATGGTTTATGGGCATCGTTCAGGGGTAACTTTACTTATTCAACCAATAAATACACCTACATAGAAGAGCCTAACTATGCCGAGCCATGGCGCCACTTTATTGGCCAGCCAATTAGTCGCGGTTACGGTTATGTGGCCGAGAGGTTATTTGTTGACGATCAGGAAGCCCGTAACTCGCCAACTCAGAATTTTTCTTCCGCACCACCAAAAGGGGGCGATATCAAATACCGTGATTTGAATGGTGACGGTAAAATTGACAATCTCGACCTTACCTTCCTGGGCTATCCGCAAACGCCCGAAATTGTTTACGGCTTTGGTTTCTCAACAGGCTTTAAAGGATTTGACCTTTCTGCATTCTTCCAGGGGCAGGCCAGGGTTTCCTTCTTTGTTGATCCTAATAGGGTAAGCCCTTTCATACCAAGTCCCGACCAGTACATTTATGGTAACACGCAGGTTCTGAAAGCATTTGCCAATGATCATTGGTCTGAAGAGAACCAGAATTTATACGCTTTGTATCCAAGATTAGGTACCAACCAAACAGTAATAGCCAACAACCTGCAACCCAGCACCTGGTGGCTGCGCGATGCCAGTTTTTTGCGGTTGAAATCATTAGAGATCGGCTATACCCTGCCAACGCGTATAGCAAAGGCCATGAAACTGACCAATTGCCGCATTTATTTTAACGGATTGAACCTGTTTACCTGGAGCCCCTTCAAACTATGGGATCCGGAGCAGGGCGGCAACGGGTTTGCTTACCCCATTCAAAAGGTGTTTAACGTAGGTCTGAATGTGAATTTATAATTACAAACCGATTTAAAAAGAGAACGATATGAGATCATATTATAAATTATTACTGGCAATAACGCTTTGTACAACAGGAGTATCCTGCAAAAAATATCTGGATGTTACCCCGAGTAACGTTGGTACATTGGAGTATGCCTTCAGAAACCGTAACGAAGCCGAAAATTATCTGTTTGCCTGTTATTCAACTATGCAGCAAACCTCAAACGTAATTTATAACGCGGGTTTTACCACTTCTGCCGAAATTGTATATCCTAACAATTTAACGACCAACTTTTTTGACCAGCGGGGCTTCGACCTCATCCGGGGGACACAAAACACCGGCAGCCCCTCATTAAATTACTGGGGAAACAGCAATGGCGGCGCTCCGCTCTTTCAGGCTATCAGGAGGTGTAACATCATGCTGGAGAATATTGATAAGCCCATAGACCTGGGGGCCGATGAAAAAAAACGCTGGATAGCTGAAGTGAAATTCCTGAAAGCTTATTACCACTATTACCTCATCAGGATGTATGGTCCCATGGTGCTGATTAAGGATAGTTATCCTATTGATGCCCCACCCGATACTTTGAAGCGCAAAAGGGCATCGGTTGATGAATCATTTGCTTACGTAGTATCCCTATTAGATCAGGCCATACCCGATCTGCCGCCAAATATTCAAAATCAGGCTCAGGAATTTGGACGTATCACCAAGTTTATAGCCATGAGCGTAAAGGCCGAGGTTTTAACCACAGCTGCAAGTCCGCTGTTTAATGGCAATCCAGATTACCAGGGATTTAAGGATAAGGCAGGTAAAAGCTTGTTTTCTACTTCGTATGATGCCTCTAAATGGCAAAAAGCGGCAGATGCCTGCAAAGCTGCCATAACCGAATGCGAGGCGCAGGGCCTTAAATTGTATACTTTACCACCAACCGGTAATATCAACGTATCTGACGAACTGAAGAAGGTATTAACGCTGCAGCTTACCATTACGGATAAGTGGGAGCAAAACCCGGAGCTGATATGGGCGCTCAACTACACCTTTGGTTACCAGGGTTATGTTATCCCTAAATTAACCAGTGCGGCAGTAGGTATGGCCAATACATACCCCTCAAACTGGGCTGTACCATTGGCCGAGTCGGAGCTGTTTTATACCAACAATGGCGTACCGCTGGTTGAGGATAAGAATTTTGATTATACCAATCGTTTTATACCCCAGGTTGGTGATGATGCTAACAAAGATTATATAGAACAGGGATATGAAACCGCCCGCGAGAATTTTAACCGCGAAAGGAGGTTTTACGCCTCGATAGGTTTTGATGGTGGTATCTGGTTTGGTAACGGGGTTACAGATCAAAGCAAAGCTTATTATGTGCAGGCCCGTGGTATTTTTGGCTTGGCGGGTCCAAAAAGCTTCAACTCAACCAATATAACCGGTATATGGCCCAAAAAATTAGGTAACTATCAAACCGTAATGGATCAATCTTTTACCACGGTTGATTTTCACCTGCCGCTTATTCGCTTATCAGGTTTGTACCTATTATATGCCGAAGCTTTAAATGAAGTACAAGGCCCCACAGCCGAAGTGTATTCCTACATTGATCAGGTGCGTGCGCGGGCAGGCCTAAAAGGCGTGGTGGATTCATGGAACAGTTTCTCGAAGAATCCATCCAAGCCGGGTTCAAAAGATGGTCTGCGCCAGATCATACACCAGGAACGAAGGATAGAGTTGGCTTTTGAAGGTCAGATAGGTTGGGATCTGCGTCGGTGGAAAGAATTACAGGACGTACTAAGCCGCCCCGTGCAAGGCTGGAATATTAATCAGGCTACATCGGCAAATTATTATCGCCCAACCAACGTGATCACGCCGCTTTTTGGCTTACGTGATTATTTATGGCCTATCAGCTCAACAGACCTGGTGGTAAACGAAAACCTTACCCAAAACCCCTACTGGTAGTAGTTGAGACTAAGGCATTATTGATAAATAATTAATATAAAATATAAATTATGAAAAAGATTAATAACGGCAGATCCATAGTATCGATACTTTATGTAGCGGTACTGCTCGTGGTGCTTTTGATCGCCTGTAAAAAGGGGCAGTCAAATATCGAGATCGTATCTAACGACAAAACCAAGCCGGGTGTGGTTACTAATGTAAAAGTAGAGAATCTGAATGGCTCGGCCCGCATAACCTACACCCTGCCCGATTCAAAGAACCTGTTATATGTTCTTGCAACGTATAACATCAATGATAAAGTGGTAAGGCAAACCAAAGCCAGCTATTATACCGATACGGTAATGGTTGATGGTTTTGCCAAAGCTAAAGAGTATACGGTAACGCTGAACGCGGTAAGCCGTGCCAATATCATTTCAGACCCGATAACGGTTAAGGTTAATCCCAAGATACCTAATTATCTGCTCATAAATGATAACCTGGCGATTACCCCTGATTTTGGCGGGGCCAACTTTTATGGTCTTAACCCTAATAAAACACCGGTAGCCATACACATTTTATCATACAATGAAGGCACTAAGGTATATGATGAGCAAGACCCGCAATACCTGAGTAATGATACGGTGAATATATCGGTTCGGGGCTTTTCGGTAAAGAATACCAAATTCGCCGTTTTTACAACCGACAGGTTTGGCAACGTATCGGATACGGTTACCAAAGAACTTACCCCATTGTTTGAAACACAATTAGACAAAAGTAAATTCTTTACGTTTCATTTAGGCACCGACAGCCCGATAGGTTACGGCTGGGAACTTAAATACCTTTTTGATAACAATCTTGGCGATCCGGGATGGCACACCACCAGTGCTCCTTTAAAAATATGCAGTTTTGGTATAGGCCCGCTGGCCAAAATAAGCCGTGTGGTACTATACAACAGGTTGCCCGATATATGGGGTTATCAAAATAGTCGCCAGTTTACTATTTGGGGTTCAACAAAAGATAATCCGGGCGATTATCCATCGTGGCCGGCTACCGTTACCGCTGTAGGTACCGTCATGGGCGATTGGGTAAACCTGGGCAACTTTGTGGTACCATTGCCACCATCGGGCGCACCACCAAACCAGGCTACCGATGCCGATAAAGCTACAGCAGGTGCAAACGGCTTTAGCTTTAATATGCCTAATGTAAGCCAGATGCCGGCTGTAAAATACATACGTTTCCAGTGTACACAAACCTGGGCCGGACTTGATTATGTGAATGCCAAAGAGATCACCCTGTTTGGCGCACCTGTACAGTAAATCGTTAATTAAAACTTAAAGAAATGAAAATAGCATTCAACGTTACTGTTTTCTTGTTCATGTGTTTGGCCATTACAGGTTGCAAAAAATATGATACGGATTATAAGTCGTTTTTAGATAATCATGAGGTAACCTATCCCGGATTAGCCGCCGGATTGAATTATCATTCCGGTAACCTGCGTGCCGTGCTGGTCTGGCACCCAAGTCCCGATCCGAGTATCAGGAGGTATGTGGTTAAGTGGAATAATGGTCTTGATTCCCTGCTGCTTAACGCTACCAGTCATAACCCGGGCGATTCCGTTGTAGTGAATATACCTAACTTGCAGGAGTATGTATATAGCTTTCATATTATCGCGTATGATAAGGATAATAACCCATCCATCGGTCAGGACATCAATAATGTAAGGGTATATGGCCCCACATACCAGTCGACACTTTTAAACAGGGCGTATAATGCCGCCAACCCCTATGTTACGCATAGTGATGGTTCTGTTACCCTCAACTTTAACAAGGCCGATACGGGAAATGTGGCTACCACGGTAAGATATACCAATAAATTAGGAACCACGACGGAACGCTCCTTTGTGGCCGATAGCAACTCCATAACCCTGTCTGATTATAAGTATGGCACAGATGTAACATACCGGTCGTCATATAAACCGGTAAAAGATGCTGTAGATACATTTAATGCCCTGAGCTATGATAAATTCCCGACGATTATCGGGACTATTGAAATGGATAAGAGCCTATTTAAGGCTGTTTATTTACCAACAGATGTAGGCACGGCCTATGGGTGGGTGCTTCCATTCTTGTGGGATAACAGCACCAATGAGCCGGGCTTCCACACGCCGGGTACCGACTTCCCGATCTGGTTCACTATTGATCTGGGGCAATCGGCAACCCTCACACAGTTAAAGCTATGGCAAAGGATGTCGGCCTTGTATGATGTAGGAAATGCTAAACGCTTTGAAATATGGGGAACCAACAGCACGCCCGACCCATCTGGCAGCTTTAACGGCTGGACCCAATTGGCCAGCTTTACTTCCTATAAACCTTCGGGCCTACCTCGCGGGCAAAATTCAGATGAGGATAAAGCATTTGCTGCCGCCGGCGAACCGTTCAACTTCCCAGCAAATGGTCCAGAGGTAAGGTACATCAGGTTCAAGATCCTGGAAACATGGGGTGGAACCAATTATTTCCACGCTATTGAAATATCGGTCACTAAACAATTGAAATAGTCAGTAATCTTAAAAAGGGGAGCAGTTGTTATTAATTGCTCCCTTTTTTATTGGTGCAGATGCACCAAAAGAGCCGCTCAATAGCTACTTTTGGCGTAACATAAATTAATGCAAGAAGTATTTTCAAGATCGGGCGAGTACCTGATCGGACTAAAAAACGCGGATACCGATCTGTTGAGCTCTCCGGCTCAGTTTTCGGAATACACCATCCTTTTTATCCCCGAAGGTGAGGGTGTTTACCATGCCGATTTTGGCTCTTTTAACTATGCCGGTCCTATACTGCTGTTTGCAACCCCGCTGCAGGTTATTTACCTTAAACATCAAAAGCTGGCGCCGCTAACCATGCTGCAGTTTCACGGCGATTTTTATTGTATCGAATACCATCGCGAAGAAGTGGCTTGTAACGGCCTGCTGTTCAATAATGTTTATATACAGCCTTGTGTTAAGCTAAACCTTGATGATGCCCGTGTATTCGAGCAATTGTTAACCGAAGTGGATAAGGAATTTGGGCAGGATTCGCCTTCCGAGATCGTACTCAGGGCTTACCTGCAGCTGTTCCTGGCCAAGTCAAGCTCCATTAAAATAAAACTGATCGACAATCATCAGGACCGTAAAGAAAAGGATGAGCAGATGGAGCAATTCAGCCGCCTGTTGAATCAGCATTTTCTGACGCTGCATAAGCCTAATGATTACGCGCAATTGCTGGCCATGTCGCCCAATACTTTCAGCAAGCGGTGTATGCGATATTTCAAAAAAACACCCTCGCAACTGATACAGGAGCGCTTGATCCTCGAAGCTAAAAAACAACTCCATCTTACCCGGCAAAGCATCAAGGAAATTGCCTATAATTTAAAATTTCAGGACGAGTTTTATTTTAGTCGTGTTTTTAAAAAAGTGACCAAAGTTTCGCCCCAAACCTTCCGCGATAAAACCGGCATCTCCATAGTGGCAGATTTGTCCAAGCAATAGCCACATTCGTCCATGTTGCAGGATGGTTAACTGATGTAGTTTTGACTAAACAAAATCACATCATGAAAACTTCCATCATCAACAACATTGCCAACCTCGACCAATTCGGTAAAAAGGTTATCCGTTTTGGCATCATAGTCGTATTTCTTTGGATAGGCGGCCTCAAGTTTTTTACTTATGAAGCCGATGGGATCGTACCCTTTGTGGCCAACAGCCCCTTCATGTCATTTTTCTACAATCATCCAACTGAATATAAACACCATCAAAACAAGGAAGGTGAACTGATCATCGCTAATCATCAATGGAATACCGAAAATAACACCTATGGTTTTTCAAAAGGTTTGGGTGTTTTCCTGGTAACACTGGCGGTATTGGTAGCCTTATATAAAGTAGCGCCGCTGCCCAGCATGGTAGCCAGCCTGCTTATTGCCATACTTACGCTGGGCACGCTTTCCTTTTTGATAACCACGCCCGAGAGCTGGGTGCCACACCTTACCGATGAGCAGTGGGGATTTCCGTATCTTTCTGGTCGTGGCCGTCTGGTGCTTAAAGATCTGGTTATCCTGGGTGGCGCCATCATCACCATGAGCGAATCGGCAAGAGTTTATCTTCGTCAAAAATCTAAATAATAATTCAACCTGTAAATTTAATATCATGAAAACAATACCAGTGCCCACCAGAGACCAGGTAAGCGAAGGCTCACAAGTTATATTTGATCAGTTTCAGAAACGTATAGGCCGTATGCCCAACCTGTATGCTACCATGGGTTATTCAGAGCACGCATTAAAAGGTTTTGTGGACTTTGATGCCGAATTGAGCCATGGCGTACTTCGCGCCAAAGAAAGGGAGGCCATCGCGCTCATCGTATCCGAAATAAACGGCTGTGCCTACTGTTTGGCAGGGCATACTTTGGCCGCTATAAAAAATGGATTTACTAAGGAAGAAACCCTGGATATCAGAAGGGGTAAAACCAACGACGAAAAGCTGAATGCTTTATTGCAATTGGCCCAATCCATAACCATCAATAAAGGCCATGCCGATCCGCAGGTGTTGGAAAACTTTTTCGCTGCTGGTTATAACGAAGCCGCTGTAATGGAACTGATAGGTTTAGTTACCGTACGCATATTTACCAATTATGTATTTGCCTTAACGGATATCCCTGTTGATTTTCCGTTGGCCGATCCATTAAACTAATTTTTTCAGTGTGTGATGTTTGAGGAGCAGCGCAACGGCTTGGGAAGTCCCAACGGCTATACCAGGCGGAGTTTTATAAAGCAAGCCGTTGCCACCTGCTTTTACAGCGTTGTACCATTTAAAAATATTATCATGACTAATCCTACAGGTGTTACCATCCGCAAAAGTCCGTATTCTGTAAAAGAAACCATCAACCGTTTGCAGGCTGCTTTGGAACAGCATCAGGTAACCGTTTACGCCCGGATAGACCAGCAGCAGGAATTGCAAAAAGCGGGGCGGGTTATCCCGCCTTTGGAGTTTCTGTTATTTGGTAACCCCAAAGCCGGCGGACCGGTGATGATCGAAAATCCATTAGCCGCGCTTGATCTGCCGCTAAAGATTGTAACCTGGCAGGATGAAGAACAAACCGTGCATGTGGCTTATAACGATGCATCTTATATCAAAAACAGGTACGCTTTATCAGCAACCGTATCCGCTCCTTTAAATCTCGATCCCTTAATAATAAAAATACTATCATGAAAACTTCAGAATCCAACAATATCCAACCAACCGATGCCGAAAAACTGAGCATTGCTCAAACTTTTATCAACGCATTAAAAAGCAACGACTGGGAAACCATGCATTCCATACTGGCAGATGATGCAGGCTGGACCTTGCCTGGTACCAGTTTGCTATCCGGCCCGGCAAATGGGGCAGAGGCCATTATCAAACGGGCACAGGGCCTCAAATATTTCGGTGTTAAGTTCGACTTGAAACATATCCTTATAGGGTTGAATGGTTTCACCTTGTCTTTACACAACACGGCCAGTCGCGGCGATCTGTTATTGGATGAACAGGTAGCCATAGTGTTTGAGGTAGCTGGTGGTAAAATAACCAGCATGGCCACCTATCTTTCAGATGTAGCCGGCATCAATGCTTTTTTTATTGAGGGGATATGAGCTATCTTGCGGCGATAAAGTAAAACGTTATGGCCGATTACAAACAGGAGGCTGCCAAAGCCGCATTTGAATGGATTAAAGCAGGACAAACCATTGGCCTCGGAGCCGGTACAACGGTATTTCACCTGGTTGATATGATCAGCAGTAATCCGGAGTTGGCCACTTCCCTGGTATTGGTTTCTTCCTCATTTAAAACAAACGTTTATCTGCAGGAAAAAAACTTGACGATAAAAACACCGGCCATGGTAAATCACCTGGATATTTATTTTGATGGCTGCGACCAGTTCGACAAACAACTAAATGCCCTGAAAAGTGGCGGCGGTATCCATACCACCGAAAAGATACTGGCCTCCATGGCTTCGGAATTTATTTTGATGGGCGATGATGCCAAATTTGTACCGCAATTGAATACGACCTATCCACTGGTGATTGAGATATTGCCCCAGGCTTTACAGATTGTGCTGGCCCGGCTCCGGTCGGCCGCTTATCCCGACGCTGAGATCAAGTTACGCACAGGCGATCAGAAAGATGGCGCCGTTATTTCTGATAACGGTAACCTGCTGGCCGATATCCGCTTTACCCATGCGCCGAAGTGGCAACAACTCAACATCGATTTAAAAATGATCCCGGGCGTGGTAGAGCATTCCCTATTTTATGGTATGGCAACCCAAGCTATTATAGCAGGAGCAAGTGGGATATGCATTATTACGCCCGAACGATAGCCGCCTCTTAATACATGCAGGAGATATTACGGAAACATATAGAAAAAATAATATCGCTCACGGATGAGGAGTTCACCTTCGTATGGTCGCATTTTACAGTTAAAAAGTATAAAAAACATCAATTTCTGATACAGGAAGGCGAAGCGGTAAAGTATCATTATTTTGTGCTCTCCGGACTTTTAAAACTGGTGTATACTGATGAAGCAGCGAAGGAACACATCGTTTCTTTTGCCATGGAAGACTGGTGGGAGAGCGATTTCTACGCCTTTTATACGCAAACCAAAGCAACCCTGTCGTTAGAGTGTCTGGAAGATACCGAAGTACTCTGCCTTTCGCTCGATGGGTACAAAAAACTTTGTGACGATCTCCCTGAAATGGTGCGTTTTTTCCTGGAGAAAGCCAATTTTGGTTTTATCGCATCACAACGGCGCATCATTTCCTGGCTAACCTTAAGCTCCAGAGAGCGTTACGAACAGCTGCTTAAACAATCTCCCTCCCTTATTCAGCGGGTACCCAAAAGCCTGCTGGCTGCCTACCTGGGTGTTTCGCGCGAAACCCTGAGCCGCCTATCTTCTTAGTGTGACATTCCTCACATGATAATCGTGAGGTTTGTCAACAGCTCATTCCGGGTGTTATCAGCAGTTTTGCCATGTGAATTTTAAACGATGAGCATGAAAAAAACAGCGAAAATTTTAGCATTACTATTGATAACTACAATGCCCGCATGGGCGCAAACCCCCAAAAACAATAAGATGGAAAAAAGGATCATTAATCCCTGGCAATGGCAGGATAAACGCAGCTATGTACAGGCTGTTGAAGTAAAACACGTAGAAAGTACCCTGTACATTTCTGGGCAAACGGCCATCAGTGCCGACGGAATATCCAGTAATGAGGATATGAAAACCCAATTAATAAAAGCCCTGCAAAATTTGGAGCACGTGATAACCGAGGCCGGATACAAGCCTGAAGGTATTGTGAGGCTAAATATCTATACAACCTCTACAGCGGAACTTTGGCCGCACTTCCAGATTTTCCAGGATTGGGTAGCCAAACATGGCATCAAACAATCGCTTACTTTGTTGGAAGTGAAAAGCCTTTTTGAAACACTAAAAGTTGAGCTGGAAGCTACAGTGGTGAAGTAATCAATTTTAGGTAAAATATTTTATCTTTAAAGCCTAACCTAAAAACACGCAAAATGATCTTCCCGCTAAAATTCAAACGTATTTGTTCGTTATTGTTATTGCTCATCGTGGGCATAAAAGCCTATGCCGCAGATTCAATGCTTAAACCTGATTCCCTGCTGCAAAAAGCCTATGTCCTCAATATGATGCACCGGGTTGCCGACTGGCAAATTAACGACTGGAACACGAATGGTTTTAAACATGCTAAGGTTGATTGGACAAATGCCGCCTGTTATACCGGTATTTATGCGCTGGGATCTATCAAAAACAACGAAAAATATTTAACCACCCTGGTGAACATCGCCAACGATCTGGGTTGGAATACCGGGCGCGATCGTTTTATGGCCGATGATTATTGCATAGGCCAAACCTATTCTTTGCTATATACCAAATACAAGGATAAAAAAATGATTGCGCCCTTTATTTTGCTGGCCGATAGCATTGTGAATAAGCCGCATGATGAGTCGCTGGAGTGGAAGAACCATATAGCCTCCAGGGAATGGGCCTGGTGCGATGCCTTGTTTATGGGACCCACCGCTTTGAGTTATTTGAGTATAGCTACCGGCAATCAGCAATACCTCAATACAGCCGCAAAACTCTGGTGGAAAACAACCGATTACCTGTATGACCCTGCCGAACACCTGTATTTTAGGGATGGCAGCTACCTGGATAAAAAAGAAAAGAACGGCAAGAAAATCTTTTGGGCAAGGGGCAATGGCTGGGTATTGGCAGGCCTGGTAAGGGTGATGGAAAATATGCCCTCCAATAATCCCGATAAAAAGAAATTTGAAAAACTATACCGCGATATGGCTTCTAAAATAGCTTCATTGCAACAACCGGATGGCAGCTGGCATGCCTCATTGCTCGACCCGGAAAGCTACCCGGTTAAAGAAACAAGCGGTACTGGTTTTTATTGCTATGCCTTGCTCTGGGGGCTTAACCATGGTATGCTGGATAACAAAACCTACTGGCCCGTAGTAAAAAAAGCCTGGGCGGCATTGGTCACTTCGGTTCATGCAGATGGGATGCTGGGGTATGTACAACGTATAGGCGCCAGCCCCGATGCGGTTACGGAGGATAGTACCGAGGTGTATGGTGTAGGCGCTTTCCTGCTTACTGGAACCCAGCTATATCAGTATTTGGGCAGCCATCCGGCCGCTGCAAAAAATTGAGCATTTTTGCGCATCTAATGATTGTTCATTAGTCGATATTGGGCATCCGGCGTTCGATATTAGATCATTCGCTATCAATAAATACCCAGAAACTGGTATATGTAATTCATTGTTTATGAGTTACTTTTGTGGTTACCTGCAAATCAAAAACATAAAAAAATGAACAAACTATTATCACTGTTGAGTATTGCCTTGCTCCTGCCCATTGCTGGCTACTCACAATTTAAGGTTGGCAAAACCAAAGAAGAAGCTAAAATAGAAAAAGGAAAGAAGACACCTAAATTAATCGGCTCTAAAAGTACCGGATTAATAATGGATTTTGGACTTTACTCCATAGAGGCGGAGGAGATCGAATACCTTTCTTACGCAACCATGAAAACAACCGGAATTACGTTTGAACCGATAATTAATTTTTCGTCGTTGAAAGAGGAGGCCGATTTTTACAAATACATATTAGGTTTATACGATAGTTACAAAGACAACGAGATAACTCTAAATAAATGCAAGATAGTACCCCGTAAAAAGAATTTATTCGGAATGAATAATCTCATATTTGATATCTATCCATCTGCAGAAAACGATGAAAATAAACTCACTACTTACATGATCGGTAAAAGTGGGTGGATCAATCTTTTTAAAAACTCCAAAGTCCATACCTTAGACTAATCCGGTGTAAATATTATTCAAAATATGATACCATTCCGCTTTACCAGGACGGGAGCAAAAGGGAGGCATTTGTCTCTTTTTTGCTTTTTACTGCCGGTCGGCCCTTTTCGGCGACAGCTATTCTGCATTTTTTATATCTCATGATCCATTTCAAAAAATCATGGTTTTCTGCGATTGTCCGGCCTGTTTGATTTGAGGATTATTGCAAAAGAAAATATTGCTGGAATACTAACGACAATTTTTCGAGCGCTGCTTTTTCAGATTTTGAGATTTATGAATATGAAGAAAATTAATTACGCATTACTAATATTAACAACAGCCATTATGCTGTTCACGATCTCTTGCAGCAAGGACGGTGCTGCAGGGCCTAAAGGTGATACCGGCGATAAGGGCTTAACTGGGGCGGTTGGGCCTGCCGGTGCTGCCGGGGTAAAAGGTATAGCTCGCAGGCACACGTAGCAATTTGCGTAAAACCCGCATAGTAAAACCGTAGTATCACTACTGTTGTTTTTAAACGGGCTATATATCTTTGACCATACAAAAGCTAAAGATATTTATGAAGAAACATTACTACTTAAATCTACTACACTACAGTTCATTGATGGTAAACGTTATTAATAAGTTCATGAACCTGCAATAGCAGGATAAAGATAATAAGTTATAAATTAGGGATAATAACTTAGAGACGGCCGCCTGCAGCAATGCAGCGGCTGTTGTTTTTTTATAGCTGTTTTTTCTTTTAATTAAGAGAGACGGGTGTCACCCAGAGCGCCCCGTCGAAGGGTAGATTGCACAGGCCTGCCCGCCATACTTCGATCTATCTCAGTATAACATCTTTAATTTTATAGACTTCCAAAACCTTCACCATATACAATATCTATTGTTTGTGCTTTCTTATAAAATAATTGTATATTTTTTTAAATAATATAAAAACATATAATTATTTTATTAATTTGGCATTTATAACCCCGATTATATACCGATTATTGGTAATATTAAAAATTACAGCCTGGTAATTTATACATCCATGGATCATGTAGTGCACAATTTTCCTCAGAAAATTGATGATCCGTTGATCAATACACAAATTTTCTTATAAACCTTATCTTATGAATATGTGAAATATCTTAAATAATAAATCATAATTAACTATTACCGATGAAAACAACCAATCTCCTGCTCATCTCCCTGGCGCTGCTGGCTGCCACGGGTTGCAAAAAAAACAACAACAACGAAGAAAATGTACCGCAAAAAGACGCTGCGGCAAAAGAAACGCTTTTCGCGGATTTTAGCTGCCAAATGAAAACCATAACAGGCGGCCCGGTAACCGAAAGCTGGGGACCCAACAACAAATTATGGACCAACGGCCGCACCATCAAGGTACGCTTTATTAGCGGCGAGGGAACCTCATTTGTACGCGGAAAAGTGCAGCAATATGCCAAAAGCTGGGAAAGCAGCGCCAATGTAACCTTTCAGTTTGTGGCCGATAATGCCGCTGCAGATCTTACTGTAGGCTTTAAACACAATGGCGACGGGGGCTCCTGGGCCTACGTGGGGATAGATGGCCGTGGTCAGAGTCAATCGGTTAACTTTGGCTGGTTTGACAACAATACTTCCGACGAGGAATTCAGGAGAACCACCACCCATGAATTTGGTCACGTGCTGGGTTTACAGCATGAACAGGCACACCCTGATGCTAACATCCCATGGAACAAAGACGCGGTATACGCTTACTATGAGGGCGCCCCCAACTTCTGGACTAAAGACCAGATAGATTTTAATGTACTATGGGTTGGCCCAAGAACCGGAAGTAACCTGCTCACCTATGACAAATCATCCATTATGCACTACCCCGTTCCGGCCCGGTTTACAACAAACAATGTAGCCATAGCTGCCAATAATACCACCATTACGGCTACCGATGCAGCCTATATGAAAAAGTATTACCCCGGCAGATAGTCTTTTTGAAATAACCGACCTTTTACCCCGCTATTCCGAGTCTCTGATGCTGGATAGCGGGTTTTCTTTTTAAAAGCACTGCCCTGGGTGCGATTCCCTCCCCACGGGAGGGGCGCGGCTGACATGTGCGCAAAAGCAGGGAGGGGTTTATGTGTCATGCAGAAAAAAGCTGTCATGGTGAGCAGGCCTCTGCGCGCGGGTCTTCAACAGGCTCAGACTGGCAGGGTTTTTAACTTATTACCGGGTAATGGGTACTATTCCTCGCCGTCGCGCGGCTCCGGCCCTCAAGTGTTGGGAAGAAGAAAAAGTTGTCATTTCGAACGAGGTACGAGGAGAAATCTTATACGTCGAGATAAGCAAATCGTATAAAATTTCTCTTCGCCCTCGTGCCCAGACCTCAGCTTCTGCTCATCGAAATGACAATGTTTGGTATAAATTTATGTCTTCCCAACACTTAAGGGCTCCAGCCGAGTGACAGTTATTACCCGGTCTCCGGCCGCTGTATAATAAAGAAATCAATCATTTCGCCTATTCAATATTCAGCAACTTAGAGAATTAAAAAAAACTATTTTTTAATTTCTCGCAATCGATTGTTAAAAATAATTATCTTGGCATTGCCAGTGTAAATCAGGTATTATAGTATACCCGATAACCAATAAACCATATTATATTAAAAATCGATGGATTGTTTTAATCAATTTCCTAAACTATCCGGCCGGAAAAAGTTTTGGATAGCGTGTTTTTGTCTGTTGGGTTACCAGCAGGTGAGGGCGCAAAACGCGGTATCTTTTCATGACCTTTCTTTTTTCGATAACCCTTCATCAAACTGGAAAATAGCGGGCGGCGTACAGGCCGATATCGCGCAGGATGAAGTTTTAACCCTTAAAGAGGGTACCGGAATTTTGGTAAACCTGCCCGGCAAAAAAGGCGCAAAAGACCTGTTTACCAAAACTGTTTACGGCGACGCCGATCTGGAGCTTGATTATATGATGGCCAGAGGATCAAACTCGGGCATCTATTTGCAGGGGCGTTATGAAATTCAGCTTTTGGATAGCTGGGGAACGGTAAATCCTAAATCGGGCGATAACGGTGGTATTTATGAGCGTTGGGATGATAGCAAACCAGATGGACAGCAAGGTTATGATGGCCATGCGCCAAGGCAAAATGCCAGTCGTGCGCCGGGTTTGTGGCAGCATATAAAAATTTCGTTCCAGGCACCGCGCTTTGATGGTAAGGGGCAAAAGATCGCCAATGCCAAAGTGCTTTATATTTGGTTAAATGGTGTTTTGATCCAGGACAATGTAGAGCTTAGCGGGCCAACCCGGGGTGCTTTTGATAAGGTGGAAACAGCAACTGGTCCGCTGCGTTTACAGGGTGATCATGGTGCGGTGGCTTTCCGCAATATCAGGATAATTAGTTATGATAAGCCGCAGCCAACGCTTTCAAACCTGAAATATCGGGTTTATAAAGGCGGTGATATGGCCGGGGATGCATATAACAAGCTAAAGCCAGAGTCGGAAGGAGCGTCGCCTGTGCTGTCATCAAATCAGAGTAAACTGAATAACGATTTTTTAATGCGGTATACCGGCAATATCCAGGTTAAGGAAACAGGTGAGTATGCTTTTAAGCTGAGTGTGCCGGGAGGTAAGGGGAAATTTCGTATTAACGGTACAGATGTTGTGACATTGACCGAAAACGCGGGGCAAGGTAAAATACAATTGCCAGCCGGCGATCATCCGTTTGAATTGTTCTATTCAAAAACTATAGATTGGGCTAAACCTGCCCTGGGACTTACCGTAGCAGGCCCCGGCGTGCGGGAGCATCTGCTAAGCGATGCCAACGTAAGTAACAATGACCCGGTTGATCCGATCTTGATCAACGCTGCTTCCAGTCCTATAGTTCGCAGTTTCTCAGATCTGCCGGGAGGCATCAGGGTTACGCATGGCGTCAATGTAGGCAGTACCGCATTGCTGAATTATACTTATGATCTGGACAAGGGGATGATAGTAGCTATCTGGCGAGGTGGCTTTCTGGATGCTACACCGATGTGGCACGACAGGGGCGACGGCTCATCCCGCCCGGCCGGTTCTGTTCAATATTTGGGTAAGCCTGTACCCGCTATCGAAAAGCTCCATGATGCCAATGCCGCCTGGGTTTTGGATACCGCGGGCACCGGTTATAAACCTAAAGGCTATGTATTAAATGCCGATGATGTGCCTGCCTTTAAATACCTAATTTATGGTGTGCCGGTAAACGATGCCAGTACTTTGATGGATAAGGGACAAGGCATCCACCGGGAAATAACGCTTGCCAATGCCGTAGATGGCCTGTTTTACCACCTGGCTACAGGCAATGTCGAAACGCTTGGAAACGGGTTATACGCTATTGACGATAAATCTTACTACATCCGTATTGATGACGCTGGCGGGGCCAAAGCACTTGTTCGGGATGCAGACGGGAAGCAGGAGCTCATCATCCCTATTCAAAAAAAGTTAACCTATTCTATCATTTTTTAAGCTGCCTTGATCATGGATAATACTTTAAAACAAATGATAAAAAGAGGCGCGTTTTTATGTACGCTGGTCATTATCGCGTTGGTAGGCGATATCAGAAATACCTTTGCCCAGGCCGAATCGCCTAAAGAAGATGATTTTTTTAAGATCATGAAAGTGCCTGCGCCCGAAGGTACCATATTAGAGGTTGGCGGTTTGTGTACCTTGCCAAATGGTACCTTGGCGGTAACCACCCGTCGCGGGGATATTTTTATGGTCGAAAATCCTACCGGGCAGCATCCTTTCTTTCGCAAGTTTGCTTCGGGTTTACATGAGGTTTTGGGCGCCGCCTGGAAAGATGGCGCTTTATACGTTGTTCAGCGCGGTGAATTGACCAAACTGGTGGATACCAATATGGATGGCAAAGCCGATGTTTTTGAAACTATTTATGCCTGGCCTTTATCGGGCAACTATCATGAATATAGTTTCGGGCCTAAAATTGCGCCGGATGGTTCATTTTTTGTGACCCTGAACCTGGGTTTTCCGCCCGATTGGTGGCATCCTAAAAGTTTTGTACCATGGCGCGGTTGGGCCCTGAATATTAAAGAGGATGGTACGGTTACCCCATGGGCAGCAGGATTTCGTTCGCCCTGCGGTATCAGTATGATTGATGGCGAATTGTGGTATGCCGATAACCAGGGCGATTGGGTTGGATCGGGCAGTATTATGCCCATCAAAAAAGGGGCTTTCATGGGGCACCCTTCAAGCCTGGTTTGGACAGGCTTGCCTAACTCGCCGCTAAAGCTTACGCCCGAGCAGTTTTTTGCCAAAAACAACCCGCGGGTAGAGTTTGATAAAAACGGACAGCCGGTAAAACCACAGGATATAGTTAATGAAAAGTTTAAGACCGAGTTTGAGGCTAAAAAAGAATTTCCGGAATTACAGCTGCCTGCGGTTTGGTTACCTCATGGCATCTTAGGTATTTCCAATTCAGAAATTGTGAAGATCCCCGAAGGTGCATTTGGCCCGTTTGCTGGGCAGCTACTGATCTGCGATCAGGGACAAAGCATGATCGACCGGATCTTCCTGGAAAAAGTTAACGGCGAATACCAGGGCGCGGCATGGGCTTTCAGAAGCGGTTTTCAATCGGGCATCGTAAGGTTGGCCTGGCTGTCCGACGGCTCATTGGCTACCGGCGAAACCAACCGTGGCTGGGGATCGGCAGGGGAGGCAACCATGGGCCTGCAGCGTTTGGTATGGAATAACCGGGTTCCGTTTGAAATGCGCGCCATCAGGGCCATGCCCGATGGTTTTGAAATAGAATTTACCAAACCGGTTGATAAAAAGGTGGCGGCAGATATTGCATCCTACTCCATAGAAAGTTTTATTTATAAATATCACGGCGTATATGGTAGTCCGCCGGTGAATACCGAAAAATGCCCCATAGCAGGGGTTAAAGTATCTGAGGATGGCTTAAAAGCAAGGTTGATCGTTAATAATTTACGCAGGTATTATATCCATACCATTACGCTTGCCGCCATCAGGGATAAGGAAAGTTATTTTAACCTGGTGCATCCCACAGCCTATTACACCTTGAATAATATCCCCGAAGGGCAAAAACTTTCCATGACCGAAGTAAGTACGGTAAACTCGGTCAAAGCAGTGGCTTCGGCTGCCGTTAAAAAAGGGATTGGTACTAAAAAGGCTACGGCGTTAAAACCCGGTGCGTTGGTAAATGCTATTCCTACCTATGCCGAAGTGCAGCCTCTTTTGTTGAAAAATACCTGTCTATCTTGTCATAATACCACCAAAAGACAGGTTGGCCCGGCATACGTAGATGTGGCGAAACGGAAATATAGTGTAACCGAACTTATACAGCTGATCCATAGCCCCAAACCCGAGCACTGGCCTGATTATTCGACACCAATGCCACCGATGCCACAAGTACCCAAAGAAGAAGCGCGTAAGATTGCTCTGTGGATCAAATCAATGGCTAAATAAATTAAATTTTAGCCCCTTAACCGGCACTTTAAGGCTTAAAACTTCGGACTTAAATGCGTATATTTGTATATAAAAACAGCCCGGTTTTCCTGATTAAAAAGGAGAACCGGGCTGTTTAGTTAAAGGAGAAAATAGCCCGAAAATGGGCTTATTTTTATGAAGTTATTTGATAGTCAATAAAATAACACTTTTTAAAGTTTCAAAAACAGGCTAAAACCGCCTTGGAATTTGTTAAAAGGTGTTAAAATCGATGTTTTTCGATCATTTTTCGGCTGTTTTTACCCCGTTTTTGAGCAGAAAAATGTTAAAATTTAAGGTTTAAAAAGTTTTTGGGCCGGGTAGCCCCGGCAATTGTTAATGTCTTATCTCTTGACGCTAACTTCTTGATTCTCGCACCACCCCTACATCACCTCTCATGCCCGGTTTTGATGTGCAGGGTTTATAAAAATAAATTAGTTTTATGGCTCTAACCAAAACCACATTTTAAACTATGATCAGCCGTACAGGTATCCGGAAAATTGCAGTGCTGGCTATTGCCATTTGTGCTGTATGCTTTAGTTTATATAGCGCCCATGCACAGGGTGCAAAACCAAAATTTAAGGTAATAGCCTTTTATACAGGGCGTAATGATAAGGCGCACATCAGCTTTATGCACGAGGCTAACCGGTGGTTCCCGGCCATGGCCAAAAAGTACAATTTTGCCTATGACTCCACCAACAATTGGAGCAATATGAACCCGGAGTTTCTGGCCAAATACCAGGTGGTTATATTTTTAGATACCCGTGCCGATGATCCTGCACAAAGGGCTGCTTTTGAGCAATATATGAAAAAGGGTGGCGGCTGGATGGGTTTTCACTTTTCGGCCTTCGCGCTTACGCCGTCTGATTATCCTCAAAACTGGGATTGGTATCACAACGAGTTCCTGGGATCGGGGCAGTACAAAAGCAATACCTGGCATCCCACCTCAGCTATTTTAAGGGTGGAGGATAGCAAACACCCGGTTACCAAAGGCTTACCCGTCACCTTCAAAGCATCGCCAAATGAGTGGTACCGCTGGGAAAAGGATCTGCGCACCAACCCGGATATCAAGATATTGCTGTCTATCGATTCTACCAGTTTCCCACTGGGTACAGGGCCAAAACCATACGAAATATGGCACAGCGGCTATTACCCGGTAGTATGGACAAATAAAAACTACCGCATGGTTTACTTTAATATGGGGCATAATGCTATTGATTATGATGGCGGAACAAACAAAGAGCAATCGCAAACCTTTGATAACGACATCCAGAACAAACTGATCCTGAATACCCTGCTGTGGCTGGGAAGCGGTAGGAAATAGAAGTTCTTTAATTCTTCGTAATGATGTCATTTTTTTAGAAAGTCGCCCGATAAAGAGCGAGTTTTTTGCAGTCGGTTTATACCTTTGAGGCTACCAATCTGCACCTATGAAGAAAATAAAAGAAATTTTTACCCGGGTAAAGGAATTACAACACGTTGATAACGAAGATATAACTCCATTGATTTGGCAACTGATCTGCTACTCGCCAAAATTTCCGTTGAGATTACCGCAACAGCAGTTACTAAATGAAGCTTCACCATTTACATTGGAAGTTGACGACCCGCATTTTAGTCAGTCCATATTAAAATTTAATGGTTATATATGGGGCAATGGTAGCCATAAGGTATTATTGACACATGGCTGGAGCTCCAAAGGCGCCGATTTTATCGATCTGATCACCGCACTCAGAGCCATTGATGACCTGCAGATCATCGCCTTTGATGCCCCGGGTAATGGCAGCTCCGAAGGTGAATTATCCAACCTGCTGTTATTTGCAGAGGCGGTGAAAGCCGTCATCAGTACTTATGGTGCGCCGGATATCATGATAGGGCATTCCTTAGGGGTGATGGCCAATACCATAGCTATTCAGCAAACCGGCATCAAACCTTCGTTACTGATCAGTGTAACACCTATGGTGAATTTAAGGGAAAATTTTATAGCTACCATGAACAGCGCCGATGTTCCCAAGACGGCCCAGGGCAGGTTTTTTGAAAATTTTAATGAAATATTTGATGTGCCTACATCGTATTTTAATCTTGCCGATATATATAACGTGGATATCGCTCAAAAGCATTGGCTTGCCTATGACCGGGATGATAAAATGACGCCTTTTCCTTACACACAGGAGCTTTTGAATAGACATCCGATGATTACGTCGAAAGAATATCCCGATGCCACGCACGAAAGAATCATTAAAGATCCCAGGCTGATAGCGGATGTTTTGGAATTGGTGAGAAATAATCAATAAAGGGCAGAGCTATCAGTCTGAGCCTGTCGAAGACTCGCGTGGAGAGGTCTTTGTCCACCATACTTCGACAGGTTCAGCATGACATCCGCATTTTTTTAAATGGGGTGCGTTTCACTTTGTCCCGAGTAATATTTCAACTCAATAAGGTCATGCGGCAATGGTTTGCTGTTCCAGGCCTGGTGAATGGCTAATGCTGTACCTACAGCGGTAGCCTGTGCCATGGAGGCCGCGTACACTTCCAAGTGTGGGAAAGCAAAAGCCAGCAGATGCATAAATACGGCATTTTTACTGAAGCCACCATCTACAAATATTCTTTGCACTGTACAACCCTGCAATACAAAGCCGGTTGAGGTTACTTGCTGTTGTACAATATCCATCATTAGTTGATGGTAAGCTTCGGTATCTGTTTTAAAATCATGCAGGTCGCGATGTTCAAAAACTGACCTTTGTAATTCGCCCTCATTGAATTTGCCCTTTAATACTTTTTGAGTTTGTAGCTGTGCAACAACGCCCGGCTCAAAATTCATGTTACGGTACTTGATCACATCCTGGTTAAAATGTGCGGCTATACGTTTTACCTGCTGCTCATAATCATAACCACTAAATAATCGCGATGCCTTAACCGGGCTGCCTTTGTATTGCAGATAGTTAAGACAGTCGTGTTTCAATTCATCTTCGGTAAGCGGCATTTGGTTAAAGGGGTTTAGGCTGATAGACCAGGTGCCGGTTGATATGAGCACAAAAGGCATATTAAAACTCACCAGATAGGGGATGAGCGCTGCCGAACTATCATGTAAGCCAATACCTATGCTATAGCTATTTCCCGGAAATATGGCGGGCAGCACATCATCTGCAGGTTTAAGCGGTGCCATTTTGGGTAAGATGCCTTCTTTACTTAGCCAGTCATGATAGTTGTTTTTGCCAAAATCCCAAAGAGCTGTATGGCATCCGATACTGGTGAGGTCGCTTACCATTTGACCGGTAAGCAGCGAGCTCATATATTGCGGCAGATGCAATGCATATTTTACCTTTTCAAATATATGGGGCTGTTGATATTTTAAACGGTAAAGCTGCAGGCCGGAGTTAAGGTTGCCTAATACCGGAGAAGCTGTTTCGCGGGCAAATGCGGCTTCGTCGCCATACGCATCATAAAACTGTTTGCTCAGTTCTGGTGGATAAGGTTTCAGATAATTATACAAGGGGGTAAGTGGCCTTCCATCTTCATCAACATATACCAAGCTGGCCCCATAGGTTGAAAAATTGATCGCTTTAATATCAAGCTCTTTGTGCTTAAATATGATCTCACGCAGCGAGTCGAATACAGATAAACGCAAACTATCCAGGTTTTCGCAAACATCGCCATCCTCGTCATGGGTTTCGATAAAGCGGGCTGTTCTTTCAAAAACTATTTTATAGTTCTCGTCAAAAAGGAACAGCTTTTTGTTGGTTTTACCCACGTCAAAAATGGCTATAACAGGTATCGGTGCCATATTATAAACCTGTAGATACGGCTAATGCGCCCCGTTCATTGATCAATTGCTGGCGTACCGCTTGTTGGCGGTATAGCTCCAAAGGTTGTAGCGCTCCACCAGTCCTCAAGCGCGATTCGGCAAGTAGCGGACGTACATCAGTACGGTAAGCATGCTGTAAAATTTCCTGCGCCAATACTACATCATTTTGTAGCTGGGCATGCTTCAATGCCTGCTGATCAACTAACAATGCCTGCGTATAGGCTATTTTGATGGCTTCTACCGATTGCAGCAAATCCTCCACAGGGTCTTTGATGTTGTGGGATGCATCTATCATCCAGCCAATACCGGTAGCATGGTTCATGCCGCGGGCGTCCATACCTTCTACCAGTTCATTAAATATCAGGAACAATTGGTAAGGATTAATGCTACCCACGGTAAGGTCATCATCGCCATACTTGGAATCATTGAAATGGAAACCGGCCAGTTTGTCTTCCATCAGTAAAAGGGAAACTATTTGTTCGATATTGGCTCCTTGTAAGTGGTGACCCAGATCAACCAGGGTCTGCGCCTTGTTGCCCAATTTGGAGGCCAGTAAATAAGATTGCCCCCAATCACCAATGGTGGTAGAGTAAAAATTAGGCTCATAGGGCTTGTATTCTATCCAGATCTTCCAGTCGGCAGGCAGTGCGGCATAAATTTCCTGAAGGCTCTCCAATGTACGTTCAAAAGCACCGCGCATGTTGAGTTGACCCGGGAAGTTTGATCCGTCGGATAGCCAGAGAGACAGTGCCTTAGAATTCAGTTCGACGCCATAATTGATCACCTCAATATTGTGCTCAACGGCCTGTTTGCGCACCGCTTTATCTACATGGTGCAAGGAGCCGTGTTTATAGCTATGCTGCTGTGATGGCTGATCCTGAAAGGTATTAGAGTTTACCGCGTCGAAATGTAAACTATGCTGGGCGGCTAATGCTTTGATGGAAGCGGCATTATCAGGAATATCCCAGGGAATATGCAGGGAAATGGAGTTGCTGCTTTTGTTTAAGGCATGGATCAAACCCACATCCTCTATCTTTTCTTCCAGGCTGCGCGGTTCGCCACCGCCCGAGAAACGACCGAAGCGCGTACCCCCCGTACCTAATGCCCAACTGGGTATAGCCACCTGAAAATCGGTCAGTTTTTGGAGGATGATATCCAGTCCCTTTATATCGGCGGCCACAAAATCAAACTTACGCTGGTGCGCAGCTTGTTGTTTGTGGTTAGCTTCGTCAATAATGCTCTTCTCTAATTGCATGGTTATTGGTTTATGATGATATATTACTAAAACCATGTCATTGCGAGGAGGAAGGACGAAGTAATGAGCCCCACCCAACCCTCCCCGGAAGGGAGGGCTTTGAAATACTTTCTAAAAGTCTCCCCTTTCGGGGGAGATTTAGAGGGGGCTTATTGCCACGCTTCGCTCGCAATGACACGGTGGGTTCTAATGTGCTTTTTTTGTCCCTAAATCCTTTATCTTCAAATCCTTGCTCCAAAAATTACCTTACAAAAGCCATGGCTACGCCGCCATCTACATTCAAAACATTGCCTGTTGATTTGCTGAGCAGGCCACCGGTAAAGGCGAAGCAGGCATCGGCAATATCGGCAGGTAATATAATCTGGTTTAGCAGTGTACGTTTGGCATAATATGCGGGTAACTCTTCCACAGTAATGCCATAAGCTTTAGCCCTGCCTTCGGCCCATCCGCCGGCCCATATATTACTGTCGCTGATCACCGCGTCGGGGTTTACTACGTTTACCCGGATGCCATCAGCGCCCAGCTCGGCAGCATTCAATCTGCTCAGATGCAATTGTGCGGCCTTAGCCGAGCCATAGCCCGCGTTATTAGGTCCGCTTACCAGGGCATTTTTGCTTACTATATTGATAACATCACCGCCAATATCTTGTTTTTGCATCACGGCAACTGCGGCCTGGGTTATAAAAAACTGGCCTTTTACCAGTACATCATACAATAGATCCCAATCTTGCTCGGTATGGTCGGCAATGGATTTAGATATGGACAAACCTGCGTTATTCACCACAATATCAACTCCACCGAAAGCCAGGGCCGCGGTTTCTAAGGCGGCGTTGATCTGTTCGGCTTTGGTCACATTCAGTACAGCGGTAGTGTAGGAGTCTTTACCGTATTGTTTTTTAAACTCTTCAGCGGCAGCTTCAAGCCGTTCTGTATTCATGTCATTGAGGATCACTACAGCACCCTCATCCACAAATTTTTTGGCGATGGCTTTGCCTATGCCACCGGCGCTGCCCGTGATCAGGGCAATTTTACCAGACAACGCCTTTGGTTTTGGCATCCGCTGTAATTTGGCTTCTTCCAGCAACCAGTACTCAATGTCAAAAGCCTCCTGACGGGGCAATGAGGTATACTCAGATATAGCTTCGGCGCCCTTCATCACGTTGATGGCATTGGTATAAAACTCAGCTGCAACGCGTGCGGTTTGTTTGTCTTTAGAGAACGAGAATAGACCAACGCCCGGGTACAGGATGATCACCGGGTTAGCATCCCTGATGGCCGGACTGTTATCATGTTTGCAGGTATTGTAATAGTCGGTATACATCTGGCGATAAGCGGCAAACGCCGGTGCAAGACGTTCCTGTAATGCTTTTACATTGCTCAAGTCCTCGTTAGGTTGCAGATCCAATACCAGCGGACTGATCTTGGTGCGCAAAAAGTGATCCGGGCAACTGGTTCCTAAAGGCGCCAAACGATCAAGATCATTGGAATTGATAAATTCCAGCACACGGGCATCATCGGTAAAATGACCTATCATATGTTTTTCGCTCGAGCAAAAACCCCGAAGGATAGGAGCAATTTCAGCTGCTTGTTTTTTACGTCTAACTTCGTCGAGACTTTGAATCTTTTGCCCGCCAAATACGGGGGCTTTTTTACCATAGTTTTCTTCCAGGTATTCGGCACAGCGTTCTATAACTTCCAAGGTGTTTACATAGCTTTCAAAAGCGGTATCGCCCCAGGTAAACAATCCGTGCGAACCCAGCATAATACCCCTGATGCCTGGATTTTCGTCAAGACATTGTTTGAGTTGCAGGCCAAGCTCAAAACCTGGTTTTTTCCACTCCACCCAGCCAATGGTGCCGTCAAACAGCTCCCGGGTTATTTTTTTACCATCCTTAGCCGCGGCGATAGCGATGGCCGCGTCGGGGTGCAGGTGGTCGATATGTTTAAAGGGTAAAAAACCATGCAGGGGGGTATCTATAGATGGCGCTTTAGAAGCCAGGTCATATATGCAATGGTTAAAAAGTTCTACCATTTCGTCCTCATAGGCCACACCCCGGTAAACGTTTTTGAGGCTGCGCAGGCGATCGACATATAATGCTGCCAATCCGCTCTTTTTGAGTGTGCCGATGTCGCCTCCAGAGCCTTTGATCCACATGACCTCAACTTCGCTGCCGGTGAGCGGGTCTTTCGACAACACCTTGCATGAGGTATTGCCTCCGCCATAATTGGTGAGGCGCAGATCGGCGCCTAACAGGTTTGAGCGGTATATTAACAGGGCAACTTCATCACCTTCCAGTTTGGCGGCTTCGGCATCATCCCACAGATAGCTTACATGTTTGAATGGTGTTGTTCTGATAGACATATATTTTTAATTATTGAATTATTGAGTTGGTGAATTAGTGATTTGAATTACTGAATGTTTTTATGATTTTTTTACTTGAGTGAATTACCATAGCCTACTACCAGTACCGATAGTATTATGACCGCTATACCGGTTATTACGGTGGCGAAAGCTCTTTTACTTACGCCTTTCCATTCTTTTAATATCAGTCCCCACATATTGGCTATCAGAATAATGAAGGCCATGTGCAGTATCCAGGAGCTGGCGCCATTACCCATTTTGCTTTCGCCCATGCCGTAAAAAAAGAACTGCAAAAACCAGGTGGTGCCGGCCAGCGCCGCGAACAGGTAGTTTTTAAGCAGTGGCGTTTTTTTATCGGTGTAATTACCAAAAGTTTTATTGCGGGCATTTAATATCATGCACCATATAAAGTTGGTAGTTAAGCCTCCCCAAAGTATAATAATATAGGTAACGTTGTTCTGGAACAGAAAATTACACTGCGCCGGATGAGCTGCTTGCCACAGTTGATTGGCGGTATCGGCCATGCTTTTGCCGGCTTCTATACCAAAATTAAAGCAAGCGCTTAGTACGCCCGATACAATAGCCACCAGTATGCCCAGACCAAAGCGATAGTCTTTATTTTCTTGTGCTATTGCCCCATTGGCCGATAATTCTTTTTCCTTCATCATACCCGCTTTGCCGCATATCACAATGCCAGCAACGCATAGCAGAATACCCAGCAGCACCATTTGCCCCCAGGAAGTATGCAACATCAGGCTAAAAGTATCCTTACCTGCTTTTGGGAAAATATCATAATAAATCGATGGTATCAAAGCCCCAAAAACAGAGCAAAGTCCCAGGATAATTGTACTACCCAGCGATACGCCCAGGTACCGCACCCCAAGGCCATAGGTGAGTCCGCCAATTCCCCAGAGTAAACCCATGAGGTATGTCCAGCCGATAACGGAACCTTCGGTATGGCTAATGATATCTGCAAAACCCGGAATGGTTAACCATGCGGCCAGCGGCGGTACAATAAACCAGGAAAAAATGCCGCCCACTATCCAGTAGCTTTCCCAGGCCCAGCCCTTAATTTTTTTATAAGGGATATAAAAGCTCCCCGAGGCAAAGCCACCGACAAAATGGAAAAAGACTCCAAAGATTATTTGCATACACTATCAGGTTATATTGGTAAAGCTAATTTAGGGAATAAATAGGCCGAAACTGTCATGTACTGTCATGGAAACCTCAGCCAACCCTCTCCAAAGGAGAGGGAGTATAAGGATGAATATCGACTCACCCCGCCTGCGCTTTGCTGGGCGACCCTCTCTTCGCCTGCGGCGGAAAGAGGGTAAAGAAAACATTTGTCATGCTGAACGGAGTGAAGCATCTATTCTGCTCCTAGCATATTCAATAACAGATCCTTCGTTCCTCAGGATGACAATTCTTTTAATTTTTAAATCCCCTCTTTCCGCCGCAGGCGAAGAGAGCATGATCGAGCGTAGCGATGATCGGGTCAGTAAACTATACTTCATGCTATGGGGACTATTTCTGTTAAAAAGTGGGTTTACATGGTTTACATTTTTTTATGGTTTACATTGCATTATATTATTGATAATGAGTAATTTGAATTGATTTTTAATGATAAATCGCCTGAATTGTGTAAACCCACTTTTTAGCATTTGAGCTTCCCAATATAGGAACGTAAGTAGGAATCTGTTTGTCTTTTATCCTTTCGTCCCTTGTGTTTTTATCCTAAATTAGGCACACATATGAAACCATATATTTTAGGTATCGATATAGGCACGGGTAGCACCAAAGCTGTGGCCCTCACCCTGACTGGCGAGGCATTGGGGGTGGTTCAAAATCATTACCCTATCAACAATCCGGAGCCGGGTTACAGTGAGCAGGATCCGCTGTTGATATGGCATGCCTTTGTAAAATGTATGCAGGATATCACCGCGCGGGTGGGCTATGCACCGGTTACCGTGAGTTTTAGCAGCGCCATGCACAGTATTATACTGGTAGATGAAACAGGAACGCCGCTGTTGCCGATGATCACCTGGGCCGATGCGCGGAGCGAGGATATCGCGCAGGAGCTAAGACATTCAGTGCAGGGTGCAGAAATATATCGCATTACGGGTACACCAATACATGCCATGTCGCCCTTGTGTAAGCTCATCTGGCTGCGTACCAATAAGCCCGAGCTGTTTATACAGGCAGCTCAATTTATATCGATCAAGGAGTTTATCTGGTTTAAACTGTTTGGAAGTTTTGAGATCGATTATTCCATTGCCTCGGCTACCGGCTTGTTTGATATCTTGAAGCTGGATTGGAGTGTAGAAGCCTGTAAGCTGGCCGGTATTTCTGCTGCCAAATTATCAATCCCCAGAAACACCACTTATCACCGTAATAACCTTAACCCGGATACAGCCGCCTTGCTGAATATCTCGCAACAAACTCATTTTGTGATCGGCGCGAGTGATGGTTGCTGCGCCAATCTGGGCAGCCATACTACCGGGCCGGGTATTGCGGCGCTTACTATTGGTACCAGCGGAGCGGTGCGTATCACCAGTCCCAAACCGGTATACAATTTTGATGGGATGACTTTCAATTACCTGGTTAACCAGGATACTTTTGTATGCGGTGGTGCGGTAAACAACGGAGGTATCGCTATAAACTGGCTACTGCAAAATTTCTTGCAAAAGGAAAAACTGACACCGGCAGATTATGACGAATTATTCGCGACCATCGATACCATCCCAGCAGCAAGTGACGGACTCATCTTTTTGCCTTATTTATACGGCGAGCGTGCCCCGCTTTGGGATACTCAAACCAGCGGCGGGTTTTTGAATATAAAACCGGCCCACACCCGGGCCCATTTTTTAAGGGCGGCACTGGAAGGGGTTTGTTTTGCTTTGTATGATGTATTGAAAACCGTAGAGGATGCCTCGGTAAATATTACTCAGGTGAACATTAGCGGCGGTTTTGTAAGTTCTGCTACCTGGACGCAGATCCTGGCAGATATTACCGGGAAAAGGTTGGTAGTGCTGCAGCCCGAAGACGCGTCGGCGGTTGGAGCCATTTACCTGGCTGCGCAGGTGCTGCATCCCGAAAGTTATGATCAGCTTACACATGTTGATAACCAAACGGTTATTGAGCCCAATGCGCAAAACCATGAGCGGTACAGCAAATTGTTTCCAATATTTAAAAAGCTGTACCGCGACCTCATGGATTCGATGCACCGACTGCATGAATTAGATATTTAAAAAGGGGGCTGCTATGAATGATTATTAAATGGATCGGCGAAGGCTTTTCCCGCTATCAGATCCAGGAACTCGGCATCGGTGATGAGGCAACTGTTGAGCTCTCTGGTTAATTCTTCCTTATTCAAGTGCTCGCCAATAAAAACCAGCTCGTTGTGGCGGTCGCCAAATTCTTTCGACCAGTTTTTTTCGATCATTTCTTTATTCTCTACAAAATCATGGAATTTAACGCGTTGCTGATAGGGCATGCTGGCCCACCAAACACCCGCATTTTCCAGGCGTGATGATCCACCTGCCTGCGAAAAATTCAGGGCATCATCCGGGGCAGAAGCTATCCAGAACAAACCCTTGGAACGGATAATGTTCTGCGGAAAATCGTGATGCAGGTAATGGTAAAATCTTTCGGGATGGAAGGGCTTCTTTGACCGGAAAACGGTTGAGCTGATGCCATATTCCTCGGTTTCTGGCGTGTGTTCGCCATTCAGTTCTTTGATCCACCCGGCAGACTGGGAAGCTTGGTCGAAATCAAATAGCCCGGTGTTTAATATCTCCTTAGGGTCGATCTTACCAAATTGGGTGTGTAATATTTTAGCGCCGGGATTTAATTTAGTGATCACTGCTTCTAATATCTTTACTTCTTTGAGCGATACCAGGTCGGTTTTGTTGAGTAGTATCACATCGGCAAATTCAATCTGGTCGGTAAGCAGGTTAACTATGGTGCGACGGTCGTTGGGGTCATCCACGAGGTCGCGGTTCAGCAATAATTCCGAGCTCCCAAAATCCTTATAAAAGTTAAAGCAATCCACCACGGTAACCATGGTATCCAGTTTCGCAAACCTGCTCAGGTCGATACCTGCATCTTCATCTGCAAAATTAAATGTCTGGGCGATGGGTATAGGTTCGGAAATTCCTGTACTTTCTATCAACAAATAATCAAAACGACCTTCTTTGGCCAGTTTTTCCACCTCAATCATCAGATCCTCGCGCAGGGTACAGCAAATACAGCCATTGCTCATTTCTACCAGTTTTTCTTCGGTGCGCGACAACGTTTTTTGATTGGCTACCAGTTGAGCGTCAATATTTACCTCACTCATGTCGTTCACAATAACCGCTACCTTCAAATTTTGCTTGTTATGCAGTATATGGTTTAACAAGGTTGTTTTGCCGCTGCCCAAAAAGCCGCTGAGTACGGTTACAGGTAATCTCTTTTCCATCTGTAATTATTTTATACAAACATAAGAGATAATTTTTAAATGCAATTATGTTGCATTTAAAAAAGAAAAAATAAATGTCTACGAATGAGCTGTGTTGCTTATATATTACAGGCTAAAAGCCTTGGCAAACCGGTAACAACAGTAAACAATAACAGGGGCGGCCAGTACATCCAGTGTATAATGAATGTGCTGTACAAGCAGGAGTGCCATCACTACAAGCGCGGCAATAAGCGCGATAGCTTTATCCCGTTTTTTATCCAGGTGAAGATAGATAAGTACCATAGTTGAGGTATGCCCCGAAAAGAAAAGATCTTTGGTGATAGCCGCATGACCATAAAAATAACTCGTGAGCGGATCAACCAGGGGAACGAGCCCCGCAGGTGGGTCGAGTTTGACCAGCGTGAGTGATATGAAACGCGCTATACAAACAAAAATCAGCGTCCAGATATAAGTAGTACAAACAGCGGGTTTATAAAAAGCCCTTACAGCCATCAGGATTCCCATACCCCAAATAAGGGCAAAAATAGGTACCGATACATCATAAGCAGGTAAATGCGCCAGCACCCAATCATTAAGTACGGTGCCGTTGCGGTTTTCAATTCCTCTGAAAAAGCCCGGCATAATATTAATAATGGCCACAATAAGTATGGAGCCAACAAATAATTTAACACGCTTTAAACTGGTATCGTACGCGGTTAACCAGTTCTGTTTTAGCTTATAAATAGCGGTATTGGGCACAGTTTATATATAAATATGGTATGCTTAAATAGTTTATTGACTTCAATATTAAGAAGTTGTTACCAAAAAGTTAAAATAAATCAGACAAAAATATGAAATTAATTTGATGCAATGATGTTGCGTTTTAATTTATCTTTGCGCATGGATGTTCCAAAAAATACTTCACGGCTTGATCATATCGGGATAACAGCATCAACGTTGTGCGCTGTACATTGTGCGGTTGTGCCCGTGTTATTTACCAGTTTACCGCTAATTGGTCTGGGTTTTTTGGCCAATGCCTGGGTAGAGTGGGGGATGATCTTGCTGGCACTAATCATCGGTACCTATTCCATTGGCGGGGCTTATTTGCGCGTACACAAACGGCCCGCTCCCCTTTTTTTGTTGATAGCCGGTTTTGCTGTTATTTTGTTGGGACATGCGTTTACTACAGGTTGGCTTGAAGTAATCATGGTGCCTGCTGGTGGTTTGCTGATTGCTGCCGCGCATTTTGTAAATTACAAATATACAGGGGCCTGCAGCCATAAATAGCCGGAAAGGAGGTGGAAGGGCAATGAATAGTTGATATTAGCCTTTTAACAAAACCATATTTTAAACCCTTAGTTATTCTTGTTAAATTTGTAGGCTTTTATATTATTCCCCAGTTAAATGACACAAACCCGCAATAATTTTCATTTTGAAGACTTGCTGAACAAGCATCATTTAAAAAAAACCGCCCCAAGGCTCAGGGTTTTATCCATGATGTCGTCAAGAAGTGCGGCCACTTCCCAGCCCGATCTGGAAAGCGTGATGAGCGATATTGACCGGGTTACGCTTTACCGCATCCTCAATGCTTTTGAAGAAAAAGGCATTATCCATAAGGTATTTGATTTAAACGGTACAGCCAATTACGCGCTGTGCAGCTCCAACTGCGATGAAGGTCACCATCATGATGAACATTTGCATTTTAACTGTACCAATTGCAAAAATGTTTATTGTTTAGACGACCTGCATCTGCCGCCAATAAAACTTCCCGCAGGATTTGAACCCACTGGTTTTACGTTGTATGCTACTGGCCTATGCCCAAAATGCAGTAAAAAAGCCGCCAAAAAATGATCGGGAATAAAAAGTTTTTTTACCTAATTGTAAACTGCGGACTTCTATTTTTATTTCTTAGTCTTTGCTCATTTACCCCCGGCAGGGATACTATACCTGTTGCATCTACCTTCAAATTCAAAACCATTATTATTGATGCCGGTCACGGCGGTAAAGATCCCGGCGCGCGTGGATCATACTCTAACGAGAAAACGGTAACTCTGGCCATCGCCAAAAGATTAAAAGCAGCTATCGATTCGCAGATCACCAGTGTTAAGGCTATCATGACTCGCACCGATGATACTTTTATACCACTTAACCAGCGATCGGCCATAGCTAATCAGAATCATGGTAACCTGTTTATCTCTATACACTGTAATTCCTCGCCCGAAGGTAACGCGGCTATCGCGCATAAGCGGAAAGGTGTATTGTTGCTGGTTTATGGTTTTCACCGGTTAAAGGAGCAGGAAGAAGCCGTACGCGAAAACTCTTCCATATTTATCGAAAAAGATTACAAGCAAAATTACGAGAGCTATGATGAAAGCGATCCTTCCAATCTCATCATCCTCAATGCTTACATCCAAAAATACCGCAAACAAAGTATCCTCTTTGGCGATCTGCTCAACACCGAGTTTGTAGATACCAACGGGCGCGAAAGTAATGGTGTAAAGGAGCAGGGCGTACTGGTACTGGCCCACAGCGCTATGCCTGCCGTACTCATTGAAACCGGTTTTATTAATAACCCCGAAGAAGAAGATTATCTGAACTCACCCGAAGGACAAAACGAGATCGTTCAGTCTATCATCAGGGCCATTAATAATTATAAGAAAGCGATAGGGGCTTTGTAGAGTAGGGCAGTGTACTAAAAGTAGAATGAAAAACAATGTCTATTGTTTTTTTATCAACCTGAATGTAAGTGTTCCCTTTTGTTTTATTGCACTGTCTCCGGCTAAAATCGTATCATAATCAGGATAATTTAGGCTGCCCAGGTCATACTTTATTCCTTTAATGGTTATATGCGGTATTTGTTTAGGCTTTTCATAGTATGCCTGCTCTATTATGCCGTTAAAACTGTAATCTTTTGCTTCATTTAATCCGTGCATTGCCCATATAGAGAGGGCAGTGGAAACCAATACGAATAAACACATCAGCCCTAATGTTGGGTAATACTGTTCCTTTCTGATTTTTGATTTAACACGAGGGATAAGTAGTACAATGACTACTATCAGGAATGGTGTGACTAATACTAAGAAAGGAAAATATGAGGGCATAAATAATATTTTAATTATTGAATATAATGATTTATTCTTATTTCCCTATTAAGGAATAAGCTAATGTATCGTGCTTTTTTTAATGGTAAACAACTATATTCGGCTTTAACAACTCTACGCCGATGATCAATACCTGCACTACCGTTTTTAAAAATATTTGTTATACGCTATTTCTTTGTTTATTGATGGGTGGAGTACATGCCCAGGTTAAAGAGCAGGGTATTATACCGCAACCTTATCGTATTCAAAAAACTGGTGATGTATTCAGATTCTCGCCAAATGTAGCGATAGGTGTTGGGGATGGCATCAGCACAGATAACCTCATTTTTTTTAACCAATATTTTCGTTCTTTAGCTGGATATACCTTAAAAAATGGCAAAAATACGGGTGCGCTTCAATTGCGTATTGACTCTGTAGCAGTTACGCAAGCGGAGGGGTATAAGTTATCCGTAACCTCAAAACAGATCAGTATAACCGGGCACGATCAGGCTGGCGTATTCTATGGCTTGCAATCACTCCTTCAATTACTTCATAAATCAAATGGGAAAATAACCGTGCAGGGTTGCACTATCGAAGATCATCCGCGATTTGCCTACCGGGGAATGCACCTGGATGTGAGCAGACATTTTTTTAAGGTAGATGCTATCAAAAAATGGATTGATCTGCTGGCTTTGTACAAGATCAATACTTTTCACTGGCACCTCACCGATGATCAAGGATGGCGCATCGAGATTAAAAAGTACCCTTTGCTGCAAAGCATTTCTGCTTATCGCGATGAAACCATCATTGGTCATAAAAGGGATAGTCCGCACCGCTTTGACGGCAAACGTTATGGCGGTTATTATACACAGGAGGAAGTAAAAGCGGTAGTTGCTTATGCAACGCAAAGGCATATCACTATTATTCCCGAAATTGAAATGCCCGGCCACGCGCTGGCGGCATTGTCTGCCTATTCCGAACTGGGATGTACCGGCGGCCCCTACAAAGCGGCTACCTACTGGGGTATTTTTGACGATGTATATTGTGCCGGCAACGAGCGAACTTTTACCTTTTTGCAAAATGTGCTGGATGAAGTACTGCCGCTATTTCCTTCCAGATACATCCACATCGGTGGGGATGAATGCCCTAAAACCAAATGGAAAACCTGCCCTAAATGCCAGCAACGCATCAAGGATGAGCATTTGAAGGATGAGCACGAGTTGCAAAGCTATTTTATCGGCAGGATGGAAAAATACCTGAACAGCAAAGGACGGCAGATCATCGGCTGGGATGAGATCCTGGAAGGCGGCCTGGCACCCGGTGCCACCGTAATGAGCTGGACAGGCGAGGAGGGCGGCATTGCTGCGGCCAAGCTGCATCACAATGCCATCATGACGCCAGAAAAATATGTTTACCTGGATTATTATCAATCCTTATACCCCAGCGAACCTTTAGCTGGCGGAGGGTACACCCCTTTAAGTAAAGTTTATAATTACGAGCCCATCACCAAAGAGTTAAGCGACGATGAGGCTAAATACATCAAAGGCGTACAAGCCAATGCCTGGAGTGAATACCTGGCCAGCACTGCACAGGCCGAGCACCAGATATTTCCGCGGATACTGGCTTTATCCGAAATTGGATGGACAACGAAAGGAAATAAAAGCTATTCCAACTTTTTAAAACACCTGCGTTACGAACATTCTCTGCTTAAACAGCTCAATATCAATGCTGCTGATACTTTTGATGAAATTACCGATAGCGTAACAGAATCGGCAGATCACCAGGTACAACTTGCGCTGAGCAGTACTTTGCCCAACGCTCAGATCTATTATACCACCAATGGTACCACCCCCGGCTTAAAAAGTAAAAAATACAACAAGCCTTTTATTGTTACCACATCCGGACAAATAAAGGCGGCGGTGTTCAGCGGTGCTAAACAAATTGGCCGGGTTTACCAGAAAGATTTTTACTTGGATAAGGCCATCGGTAAAACCGTAACGCTTACCAATCAACCGCAGGGAGGGTATAATCCCGGCAATACGTTTGGCCTGGTGAATGGCGTTTTTGGCAGTAAACTGTACAACGACGAGCAATGGTACGGTTTTAACGGCGATGATCTGGAAGCAGTGGTTGATCTGGGGAAAGTTCAGCCGGTATCACAATTGGGTATCAATATCTTAAAATATCACTGGCAAAAAATGTGGGAACCCACGCTGCTTACCTTTGAAACATCAACAGATGGTAAAAACTATACCGAAGTATATCGTCAAACTACTTTTAATGATAACGGAATCAATGCCGTAAGGGCCAATATAAAAGCCACGCAAGCCCGGTACATCCGGGTAAAAGGCACCAACAAAGGTATTATCCCACCCGGCGAATACATTGCCGGCGCCAAGGCCTGGCTGATGGTGGATGAACTGATAGTGAAGTAGATGTATGAATCAGAATTAACTTCGTTGAGGGCTTCGCCGTTTACAGAATTTTAGAATTTTCAGAATCTACATAAGCATTTTGTTAATTCTAAAATTCTGTAAATTCTGATTCAGACAGTCATCCATATTTTTTTTCCTAATTTTATACCAAACACTAATGCGTGCGTTATGTTGAAATAATATACTGTTTGATATGCAATTATTTTACACAGAAAGCACCGCGAGGACAATTACTCCATGAGCAAAGTATTTACAATAACCGAGGGCTTGGAAAATATGGGTGCTTTACGAACGGGCGGCCAGGGCTCAGTTTACAAAGGCAGACGTTACGGCCCTATCATTACCGCTGTAAAGCTGTTACCAACCCCTATCCATACCGAAAGCACCGACGATAAGAATTTTCGTAATTTTCAAAACGAGGTTGAAAAATTAAAAAAGGTAAACGAAGAACCTAATCCCAACGTAGTTAAGATCCTGAATTCGGGCATTACAGAAAGCGGTTCGTTCCCGTTTATTGAAATGGAATTTATTGATGGCCCCGATCTGGAGGATCTGCTGAAACCACCACACGAACCCATCTTCACCATCAAAGAGATCATTAAACTGGCAGATCAATTGGCCAACGCACTGTCGCACTGTCATAAAGTTTCGGTAAAGCATGGCGATATCAAGAGCAATAATGTCAAGTTCAATATCCACACGGGCAATTATGTGTTGTTGGATTTTGGTCTTTCGGCGATGTCTGATGATCAGCGTCGTACCAGTATCCGTCATGCCGGGGCTATAGAATTTATGGCGCCCGAACAAAATGAGGGCCTGATGTATTTTCAGACCGATGTGTACAGCTACGGCGTTATTTTGTATGAGTTGATAGCAGGCCAGGTGCCGTTCCCACTACGTGACAATGGCGAAACCGCGCGTAACGCCGTGATGCTGGCCCATATGGAATCGCCGGTGCCCGATGTGATGGAGTTGCGCAAAAACAATCTGCCCGAAAGCTGGGCCGATCAGAAAAAAGAGCATGAAATGCTGGTACCGGCCTGGTTGCTGCAAATAATGGCCAAATGCCTTAAAAAAGACCCGGACGATAGGTTTGCTGATGGTATTGAACTGCAGGAAACCCTGATGCACAGCAGTATATCGGCAGTAAGCAATAACCAGGTTGATGATACCTGGAACTCATCGGTATTGCTTAAAGAGAATGAGCGTTTGCAAGGCTTGCTTTTATATTACCAGGAAGCCGAAAATAATAAAGCGCTTCAGCCGGTGGTCACAGACGGGATTGATAAACCTGTGGATGACGGGAAGCAGGTACGCATGTCGAAACCGATTTTTGTGTTTTTTATGCTGATGCTTTGCGGATTTACCGTGTTTTCGGCAGTGGTGTTAAGCAAATATGGCGACAGGATATATCATGGTGTTTACAACCGTTTGTTTAAATCATCAAAAAAGCCTGTAGACTCTACTAAAAATGTTGTCCTTCCTCAAAAAAAGGAACAAGAAAAGCCACAGCAGGATACCACCCCAACCAATGACGAATCGGGTATACCACCCGAAGTTGATTCGCAGACCGACTCTATACTCAAAGGGATGAAATATAAAAAAACAAATACACAGGAACCCCAGTTTTATCGCGATAGCGCCAAAACCAAGGATACCTCCAATTTGAATTTTTAGTAGTGAGTAGTGAGTAGTGGAGTAGTGGAGTAGTGGAGTAGTGAGTAAAAATGCCGGGCAATTTAGAATTTAGGTTTTAGAGTTCAGAAATTAGAACTTAGGTATTAGGATTTAGAGATTAGAGTTTAGAATTAAACATAAAGAATGGAATCAAAATCAACATTCTGGCAAAAGATAGGGCTGCAGGATTGGTTTTTGCCAAACGGCAAACCAGCCAATGCCGAAGCCGCAACGATAAAAGCACTTACTCCCGATGATGTTTATTTGTACATTATCGAAAAATTTAAAGAATCTATCGGCCAGCTTTCCTTTGCCGATAGAGTGGTATTTTATCACGAGTTTATCATCAGTTTTAACGAGGAAGACTACCAGGAGTTTATCAATAACCGCTCCGGACTTTTTGGTATCATCGTTAACGAGTCGGTAAAAAAATTCTATGAGTTGTTGCGTGAATACCAGGAAGTTGGCAAAAAAGTGGAGCCATCCAGTTCCAAATGGGTATTCCGGTTGGTTTCGCATCCTGATTATGCCAAGGGCGATAAAGGATTTATTGGTAAGCTTTTACCCGGTAGCGATAAAAAGGAAGAGAATTTGCGGGTAACTTTCATCCCCCGCCATACTGGTGTGGCCCAAACATTGGATATCAGCAACGATATACTCAAGGGCTTTACCTATTACAGCGAAGGTTATTATGAACTACCCTACGCTTACGATCTGAACCATAAAGAAAAAGAGCTTGACCGGCCTGGTGATAAGATACTGGCCCGTCTGGATACCATTATGCCCGATAAGCAGTTTGTGGGCCGCAAGGTAGAGTACCTGGTAATGGATGACGATATTGTGGTATCGGGCAACGACGAAAGTCGGGAAGAACGCGCCATATTTAAAGTACCAAGCGATTGGGTGAACACCCCGCACCTGCGCATCAGGCTTAACAAGGCCGATGGTAAATTTTACCTGGCCTCGTTCGGTGAGCTTACACTGATCAACGAACAGGAAGTACCCCGCAGCGATGTAAACGCGCCGCAATGGGTTGATCTTCCTTTTAATTCCAAAATATTACTGAACGGCATCATCGGTATTAACCTATTTAAACCCGAAGCATAATGTCGCAAATATTATCATTCGGGCTGTTGGCAATAGGCGTTTTATTATTAATAGCCCATTTTATCGACATCAAAAATTCCAGTAAAAACCATGGCAAATAATTTTTTCGGAATAACAGATATTGGCCGGCAGCGGGATAATAATGAGGATACCTTTATTGCCCAGAGATCCGGTGACGGTAATTTTATTATTGCCTGCGTAATTGATGGCGTTGGCGGCTATGTGGGTGGCGAAGTAGCTGCTGATATAGCTCGTGATTGCATCCTGGAGCAGCTGGCCTACATTGCAGGCGATGTGGTACCGCTATTGGTAAATACCATTGTAATAGCCAATCAAAAAATATACGATAAAAAACGAACAGATAAGCAACTGGAGAGCATGGCCTGCGTGCTTACCCTGGCTGTGATCGACTTGCAGAACAACCAGTTTTATTATGCTCATGTAGGCGATACACGCCTGTACCTGCTGCGCGATCATACCCTCATCAAAATATCTAAAGATCACTCCTTTGTTGGTTTCCTTGAAGATTCCGGACGCCTGACTGAAGAGGCCGCCATGGATCACCCTAAACGCAATGAAATTAATAAAGCGCTTGGTTTTAATCCCGAGATATCCAAAGATCCTGATTTTGTGGAGACCGGTCACTCGCCCTTTTTACCTGGCGATACCCTGCTGGTTTGCAGCGATGGCCTCACCGACCTGGTTGATAAAAACCTGATCACCGGCATCCTGACCAACAATAACGCAATTGAAGAGAAAGGCAAAAAGCTCATAGATGCCGCCAATAGTAAGGGCGGAAAAGATAATGTGACGGTAGTGCTTGTTCAAAATGACAAGGCACCAAGGCAACATAGCGCTACCCGTCCGGCTGCAACCGCGAAGGTTACAGACGAGATCGTCGATCCGCTGGCGCAGCCAAAACTACCCGACGGCCCGGCAACTGTACCAGTCAGGAGAAAAAGCAACCGGGGCAGTATGATCATGCTTTTCATATTGCTGGCCCTGGCAGTAGCAGGTTTCTTATGGCAATATTGGCTTAATTACCAGCTGAAGCAAACTACTGTAAAAGTGCCGCTCGTTCCCGTTAAAGTTAAAAACGCCCAGGAAATTAAACTGCAGGATACTATTAACAAGCTCAAAGGAAAAACGCTGGTATTATCCGCTGCTGATTATCCCCAACCGATTGTTTTAACCGACAGCCTGCATATTGATGTCGACAGCTTGTACATCAAAGCAAAAGGAACCATCCTTTTTAAACGCGACTCTCTATACCATGGGCCAGCGCTTACATTGGCGGCTACCTGTAAGTTCATCGTGTTGGATAGCGTAGCTTTTGAAGGTTTTAAAACAGCTATTACTACATACAATGATGCCCTGGTATTAAAGCATGTGGTATTTAATAACTGTGTAACGCCGGTACAAACATCCTACAGTTTCCCGGCCAGCAAACAGGTTTCGGGCAGGTTGTTTGGAGGCATGTTTAAAATAGACAGTTTGGTAAGAGGCAAGAGTCAAGAATCAGGAATCAAGACAAAATAATAGTATGATAAAGGACTTTCTTTACACATTTAAAGCCCAAAGGGTTTTTAGAAATATGCTTATATCTGATCAATTAATAATTATTTATTCCGGTTCCAAAATGTCAACTCTTGATTCTTGGTTCTTGACTCTTGATTCTAACAATGGATAAGAGCAGGGGAATGGAGCGGCTGTTTTTATTGCTGACGGGTATTATGCTCGTCGCCCTTTTTGGCAAGCTTTATTTTGTGTTGCAACAAAAGTTTGTGGACGTAGATAAACGGCTTCAGGATGGTACTATCGTAAACCTCAATACACCAAATACCGCCCGTAATGTGGCCGCCCTGCTGCAAAAAGGGTACTATTTTGACGACCCCAAAGATGTTGATTATATCAGATCAACCATCGCTTCCAAAGTAAATATTGGTGAGGAAATTGATAACGCAGGCGAGCTGAACAAACGCCGTTACTATGTAAATGCCGATGATGCTTTTGCCAATGGTGGCGAATCCTTCAAGAAAAGGGTACTGGTATCCCGTTCCTTACTGGGTTATACCGGCGATGATTCCGTTAGGTTTACGCAGGAGCGTATTCATCCCCCGCAATTACCGGCACAAACAGATCTGGGTTTGGGCGAATACAGCATATCAGGAAATATCCACCACAAAGAACAAGCTATTGGCGGTGTACTGGTGAGGCTAAATATGATATTGCCGCAGGATAGTATCTATACTGATGAAGAAACCATAGCCAGGGGAGCCACCGCGCAGACGTCGGCCGCTTATAAAAAAGTTTATGTGATCAATGCGGATAAAAAACGCCAGCTGCAATCATTAACCGCCTTTGCTCGCACCGATGCCGAAGGTCATTATGCGTTTAAAAACCTGCCTACCGGTAAAGCCTTTGAAGTACTGCCATTACAGCCCGGTTTTGAATTCGGCCGCTCGCAGGGTGTAGTGGAATTGGATAAGGATAAAACGCTTAATTTCAGCCAGGCACCGCATACCATAAAACTATTATCCACCCGCGATTTTAATATCCTGAAAAAGGAAGGTGCTTTCATTGTTCGTACCCACGAGGAGTTTAATGAATGGTACTGGATCATAGTAGGTAGCTTTCTTGCTGGTTTCCTGATCATACACCTGTTGCTCAGCAGCCGTTACCCCCAGGCCGATCAGTTGATATTGCCGTTGGTGATGTTGCTCACGGGCATTTCCATTCTCACGCTGTTGAGTTTACAAGACCCTCTTCGCGACCGTTTTTTAGCTAAGGACACTTTAATCTATTTGGGTATCGGCGTTGGTGGTATCTGCATCATGCAATTCTTCAACCTGCGCCGTTTCAATGCCGATTCTACTTTATACAGACTATTGTTTTTTAAAGGAGCACGCAGCGCGGCCAATGGCTGGCCATGGGCTTTGGTAGCGATGGTCCTGTTATTTGGTACTATCTTATTTGGCACCGGGCCCGAAGGCAGCGGGGTGAAAGTGAATCTGTTAGGGGTACAGCCCAGCGAGATCGTAAAATACCTGATCATGATATTCCTGGCGGGCTTTTTTGCTGCTAATGAAAAATTCATCAGTCAGTATGCCAGTTGGGGTAAACGCTGGTCGTTTTTCTCTTTTGCGCTTATCGCTACGGTGATCACTTTATTGCTGTTTTTAGTACTGGGCGATCTGGGGCCGGCTATGGTGATTTGTTTTACCTTTATTATTCTGTTCTCCTTTTCGCGAGGCGATTTTATGCACATGGCCGCCTATGTGATCCTGTTTGTACTGGCCACCTGGCTTTTTGAAAATGTCTGGATCAGCGCGGCCATCACTTTTGGCGTATGGGGTATCGTGGCATTTTTAAAACCCCGCTTGCTCAGCGAATCGGCATTTATGGCATTGATTGTGATCACCGCGTTTTTAACCATTGATAAAATACCCGGGCTGGATAAATTGATCCCCGGTCCGGTTGAGCGGTTAGTAGAGCGTAAAGCCATCTGGCAGGATCCCTGGAACAACGAAGTATATGGCGGCGATCAGGTTGCTAACGGACTTTGGGCCATGGCCAGTGGTGGCTTAAGCGGCACAGGCGTGGGTCAGGGTTTTGCCAAAACTATCCCTGAGGCGCATACTGATATGATTCTGCCATCCATCGGCGAGCAATTTGGCTGGGCAGGTATGGCAGCCATCTTTATACTGTTCTTGCTTTATCTGCATCGCTCCATTATCATCGGGCGGCAAACGGGTACGCCGCTGTTATTTTACCTTAGCGCGGGTATTGGCGTTTGTAGCTTTGTACAATTTATCCTTATAGCCGGGGGATCGATAGGGGCGCTGCCTTTATCTGGTGTGTCCCTGCCCTTTGAAAGTTATGGTGGTTCATCACTGGTGATCAATATGGTGGCGGCAGGTTTTTTGTTGTCCGTATCTTCAGTAAAAGGTACGCAGGTGCAAATGCGTTTTATTACCAAACAGCAGGACAAAAACCTGGTGCCCGCTTTGGCTGCAGCTTTAGCCGCGGTAGTATTGCTTACGGTAAATGTATCGCGCTATAGCGCCGATAACAAACACTGGGTGGTAAAACCCGCTTTGGTGGCCGATAAAAGCGGCTTACGAATGTTTAGCTATAACCCGCGTATCGCTATATTGATGAATAAGCTGCAGGCGGGCTCATTGTTGGATCGTAACGGACTGATCCTGGCTACCAGCAAACCCGAGCTGATAGAAAAGCAAAAACAAAAACTGGCCGATGCCGGGATCGCTCATTATGATCTGGATTCGGCTATGCATAAACGGTTGGAAAGGTATTATCCTTTTGAGGAAAATATGTTCTTCTGGACGGGCGACGAAAACACCGGCGTATTTAACGGCAGCACCAACGGCTATTTTGCCGAATATGAACATGCTGCCGAGCTGCGCGGCTTTAAAATGCCCGTTACCAGTTACAATGTCAAAGCGTCCCGCTACCAGGAAGACCGCTTTCTGCCTCGTGGTATGAAGGAAATGACGGTTAGCAAACGCGATTACAGTGCGTTGGCCCCATTATTATTGGCCGACATTAACGGTCCGGAGATAGCCGCCTTTAAAAACAAGAACCGGGATGTACAATTGACGGTAGATGCTGAGCTACAAACAGGTATACAACAGGCCATAGCTGCCGATACCTCGTTGCAGGATAACCGGGTTTCTGTAGTAGTAATGGAAGCTGGTACAGGCGATGTGCTAACTTCTGCGGTGTATCCATTGCCGCCTGTACATAACTGGGATCAGCTGACGATGTCGCAGGGTGATCAGAATAAACTGGCTACCTGGATGACCACTACCGATCTGGGTTTTACCTATGCTTCGCAACCGGGATCAACGGCCAAAGTGCTCACGGCCATGTCGGCATTTAACAAGTTGGGTATTGATGCGGCCAATGTGGTGTACCATGTAAGTACCGAAGAACGTATTCGGACAAAAGGAATCGAGCCCGATGAAACCGGCATGATTACTATGGCCAGGGCCATTGCCAAATCAAACAACGTATATTTTATCAAGCTGGCCAATCAGCAGCACCTGGAAGAATATATGGGTAACCTGTATATGAAAACCGGTATGTTTTTGCATGGCGTAGGCGGTTATTATTATAATAAGCCACCCGAAAATGATGAGCAGGAAGAAAAATGGCGTAACCTGTGGCGCAAAACCGAATTTAATACCAAACCGCGTTACGATCCTAACAATATCCATAAAACCAGGGCCAAAGGTATCTCGGGTATGGCCTGGGGACAGGGTGAATTGATCGCTACACCGGCGGCAGTTGCCCGACTCATATCGGGCGTAGCCAATGACGGCGTGCTGCATCCCAATCGCTTTGTGCTCAAGGTCAACGATACGGCAATAGCGGTAAAGCCAGCCTTTAAACTGGCAGAAAAGCCCGAATATGCCGCTTTGCTGAAACAATACATGATAGCACAAAGTGCACCAAAAGTACCTATATTGCATATAGCCGTAGCCGGCAAAAGCGGTACGCCCGAGCGTATTGTAAAAAATAAAAGCGTGAACGATGGCTGGTATGTATTTTTCGCACCCGAAGCCAAAGGTACCGGCAATATGGTGGTGTGTATCCGTATCGAATCAACCCGGGGCTCATCAGACGCGGTGCGGTTGGCTGGTAATCACATCATCCCGCTGTTATTGAAAAAGGGTTATATGAAAAGTTTTGCTCCTGAAAAAGTGGTGGTTCCTGAACAAGTAAAACAGGCTCCTGATGAAATAAATTTCCCGGGAGACACAACGCAGCAATAAGGGAGCAAGAATTTTTGGAAAAGCTTTCTCTTAAGAGGCTTTTTAAGTTTGATTGTTTTTAAATGTAGAGACGCATCATTGCGTCTCCCGAATACATATTAAAATAATTAAACGTTTTTTAGGCGGCTCATCTTGAGAGAGACGCAATTATGTAAGAATGTTTTAAATCAAAATTTAAACGGGTTCTTAGAATTTAGAGTTTAGTTTTTAGAGTTTTAGAATTTTACCAAAATGGCATTTAAATTATTCAGAAATAAGGGTGAGAAACGCGATTGGGATGTGAAAAGTTTGCGCGATGCCCTTTTGCGTTTTATCAAAGAGTCGTTACAAAAAGTAGAAGGCGGCGAAGGCGGTCACATCAAGGAGCTGTTGCTCTATATAGCGGCAAGTCCGGAAGATAAGCACTTGTATGAAGGCGCTGTTTATGTACACGATAAAGATAAGTTCAGAAACGAAGTACAAAAAATAGCCGATGATTACGCGCTTGACCTGCCACCTGACTGGACAATTGAGGTGGAATTTGTGGATGAACTGCCATCAGAAGCAAGCCCGATCCCCGATCTGGACGCGGCTTTCCTGATGCACACCCGCCGGCAGGTAATGCACAATGCCTCATCGGCGGTAGCCTACATCCGGATATTGAACGGAGAAGCCGAGCAGGGAGAGTACGTGATCAAAGCTACGGACGATAAAATAAACATCGGTCGCGATAAAAAAGCGGTAACCGATAACGGATCGTTTCGGCTAAATAAACTGGTTTTCCCGGCCGAAAGCAAAGATGAAAGTAATAGATTTATCAGCAGGCAGCATGCCCATATCGAGTGGAATAAGGACTCGGAATGCTTTATGATATTTGCCGATGAAGGCGGCGTACCTCCCCGCAATAAAACCAAAATTCACATTGCTGCCGACGGCAAAATGATCAAGCTGAACTCCACCCAGATCGGTCACCCCATGAGCGAAGGCGACCAGGTGATCCTGGGCGAATCGGCGGTGTTTCTGTTTAGTACGAAGGCTGAGGGGTAATTATAACTCTGGTTTCTCCCCGCGTCATTGCGAGGAGGAACGACGTGGCAAGAGCGGCTCTACAAATCGGGGATTGCCACGCTGTGCTCGCAATGACGCGTGGGTTATCCCTTACTCCCAAAATCCCCAAGCCCCTTCATTTCTTATCCTACATCAAGTGTAAACCCTATTTTACGCGGTAACTTTGAATCATGAATTAAAACAATTATTAATTTTTGATCACGAAAGGAAGATAATGGAAAATACAATAAACGGCATTCACCACATAACTGCTATTGCAGGCAACGCCAAAAAGAACTATGATTTTTATACCCGTGTTTTGGGTTTAAGGTTGGTTAAAAAAACGGTGAACTTTGATGATCCGCAAACCTATCACCTGTATTATGGCGATAAGTTTGGTACACCTGGAACCATCCTTACTTTTTTCCCATGGGAAGGCATTACCGCGGGTAGAAGAGGCGCACGTCAGGCAACTGAAATTGGCTACAGCGTACCCGAAGGTAGTTTGGATTTTTGGTTGAAAAGATTGGATGCTAACAACGTACTATATAACAAACCGGCCGAAAAATTTGGCGAGCAATATCTCACTTTATTGGATCCGGACGGCTTAAAACTGGAGCTCATAGTACCTAAAACTGCCGATAACAGGCTGCCCTGGGAAACAGCAGAAGTGAAAACAGAAAATGCTACCCGTGGTTTTCACAACATTACCATCACTACCAATAAAATGGATGCTACCGCTAAAATATTAACTGATGTTTTTGGTTATAAATTACTGGAGCAGCATGTGAACCGCTTTAGGTTTGTGACCGACGCGGTAGATAACGCGGCGATAGTTGACCTGGTTGAAGTAGCCGGAGAAGTTGCAGGACATGTTGCAGGAGGCTCCGTGCACCACGTGGCATTCCGGGTTAAAAACGAGGAGATATTGATGCAATACCGCGAAAAGATAGCCGCACTGGGTTTACACATAACCGATAAGATCGACAGGAATTATTTTTACTCATTGTATTTCCGCGAACCGGGTGGTGTATTGTTCGAGCTGGCTACCGATAACCCTGGTTTTTCGGTTGATGAACCGGTAGACCAATTGGGCAGCGGTTTAAAACTACCTGCACAGTATGAGAACATTCGCGAGGATCTGGAAAAATCGTTACCTTCATTAATATAAAATTATGTACACGCATCGTAAACAGATAGTTACAGCGGGATTGCCTGCAGGTGAGGCCAAAAAGGCCATGATCATGGTGCATGGGCGCGGTGCATCGGCAGTGAGCATCCTCACCTTAAAAGATCACCTGCAACTGGATGGTTATGCCATTTTTGCGCCGCAGGCTACCGAACATAGCTGGTACCCCTATAGCTTTATGGCGCCGGTGAGTAATAATCAGCCTGCATTGGATTCGGCACTGGAGGTGATAAGCAGTTTAGTAAAGGATATTAAACAGCAGGGTATAGCACAGGAAAATATCTATTTCCTCGGTTTTTCGCAGGGGGCGTGTTTAACGCTGGAGTATGTATCCCGTAATGCCGGTAAATATGGTGGTGTAATAGCTTTCACCGGTGGATTGATAGGTGAAAAGTTGATCGATGAAAACTATAAAGGCGATTTTGATCAAACCACCGTATTGATCACCACCGGCGATCCTGATCCTCATGTACCCGTAAGTCGGGTGAATGAGACGGTGAGCCTTCTTGAAAAGCTTAATGCCAATGTTACCAAAGAGATCTATAAGGGCCGGCAGCATACCATCTCTGGTGCAGAACTTGATCTGGCTAATAAGCTACTGGAGTAAATAATTTAGATGAGAATAATCAAAGGAGGTGCTGAAAAGTACCTCTTTTTTGTTTATAAATAATACTGAAAACCCCTTTGTACAGCAAATAGCTTTGCTTGTTATGTAATATAGTTTAAGTTAAGCTTAAATTTATTTCAATTTAATACAACCAATTCCTATATATTTTGTTGGTCTTATAACTGTTTGTTATACAGGTTATTTGCAGACTGACCGCTCAAATTAATCTTTATTGTGAAGTATTTGCAGTTTATCATTTCATATGATGAGCTCTAAAAACAGTATTGTATCACTATCAAAACCAAACCAAACCGAAATATAAAACTATGGACAAACATCAACAAAATCACCATCACGACAACTTAACAGTCGTTAACAAAAAGTGAAGTAGGTAACACTTTTTGATGCAGATGAGCCAAACCGGCTCGACAGAATTTCATTAACAGAAACATTAACCAAACACAACCAAGGTATGCAATTAAACTTTACGAGTAGGGTATTATATGCGCCCCGGACAACAACCTCCAAGCTATTTTTAGTTTTAAAACTAACGGGTTTATTAATCATCATGGGCTGTTTACAGCTTAGGGCCAAAAATTTCATAGGGGATTCTTCAGAACCCATAACCATAACAGGCCAGGTAAAGGATGCACAAGGGCAGCCATTGCCGGGTGTTAACGTGAAGATAAAGGGAACAAGCATTGGCGCCACTACCAGTGTCGACGGTAAATTTAGCTTACAGGCTAATGATAACGCCGTGCTGGTGTTCAGCTTTGTAGGTTTCAGAACTAAAGAAGAGCCTGTAAATAAACGTACCGCTATTGATATAGTGCTGGAAGAAGATAAAACCCAGCTGCATGAAGTAGTGGTAGTAGGCTACGGTAACCAGGAACGAAAAGATGTAACAGGAGCGGTAGGGACGGTTAAAATGAGTAATATCAAAGAGATCAAAGCTGCCAGTGCCGATCTGAAACTGGCCGGGCAGCTGGCCGGTGTAACTGTGAACCAGGTAACCGGTACTCCGGGTGGTGGCGTATCCGTTAATATCCGGGGCGCGGGTTCGGTAGGTGCGGGTGATGATCCGCTGTATGTGGTAGATGGCTTCCCGATCTCGCCGGGCTTTGATCAGTATTCCAATCCGCTGAGTACCATTAACCCCGATGATATCGAGAACATCAGCGTACTAAAAGACGCGGCTTCAACAGCCATATACGGTTCGCGCGGTGCGAATGGCGTTATCCTGATCACCACTAAGAGGGCTAAGAAGGGCGAATCAACAGTTACGGTAAATACATCTACCGGCATCCAGACCATATTGCCTAAAAGCAAGCTTAAAATGATGACGGCTTCTCAATTCGCGCAATGGCGTACAGAAGCGATAGAAGATGCCAACAAGGCCAATGGTACTAATAATCCGATACCGGATGAATATAAAAATCCGGCATCGCTGGGCAAAGGTACCGATTGGTTTGATGCGGTTACCCGTGTAGCGCCCATGCAAAATTATGATGTTACCATAGCTAATGGTACCGAAAAAGCACGGTCGCTGTTTTCATTAGGCTATTTTGATCAGCGGGGTACAGTATTGAATACCGGATTTAAAAGATACTCCTTAAAGGGAGTTATAGATGCCGATTTGGCCAAAAACGTAACCGTTGGCTTAAGCATCGCGCCTACCTATAGCCTTAGGGATCTGCAGGAAACAGATGGGCACTTCCTTTCAGCCGTTTTGAGTCAGGCTTACCTGGAAAGTCCGCTTATTCCGGTAAAACAACCCGATGGCTCCTATACCAATGTGGTAGGTTCGCCGGGTACCTTCCAGAACGCCAACCCGGTAAGTGAGCTGGTGAATACTACCAATAAACGTAACGAATTCAGAGGGCTTGCCAATACCTATGCAGAGTGGCGGATCATCCCGGGTTTAACCCTGAGGTCGACTTTTGGTGTTGATTATCAAACCAAATCACAGGATTATTTCCGGCCATCGTTCCTGGGAGCCTTCAATAACCATAATGTCGATGGAACTCAGGCAAAAGCTATTGCATCCTCTACCTCGGTAAACTCTTTTAACTGGCTAAATGAAAACTCCATTAATTATAAAAAAACATGGGGCAATCATACATTAACCGCATTTGGCGATTACTCTATCCAACAGGAAACAGATCACAACCGCTTTGTTTTTGGTACCGATTTTCCGGATGATGTAGTTCGGTCGATCAGAGCTGCTACTACCATTACCGCCCCGCCGGATAATAATACCGATCAATCGTGGCGCCTGTTATCATTGATAGCCCGTGTAAACTATGCCTATAAGGATAAGTACTTGTTAAGTGCGTCTATCCGGCGCGACGGTTCGAGCCGGTTTGCCCAAGGACATCAATGGGGTACGTTTCCATCCGTATCCGGAGGCTGGCGTGTCTCTGATGAATCATTTTTTCCCAAAACAGGGTTTATTGATCAATTGAAATTTACGGCCAGTTATGGCCTTGCCGGTAATAACAATGTAGGTAACTATGATTTTTTCCCTCCGATTGAATCCACTAATTATACGTTTGGAGGGTCGCTGGCTCCAGGAAAATCTATAACATCTCTTGGAAATCAACAGCTTGGATGGGAAACCACGCGCCAGCTGGATATTGGCATGGATATCTCCCTTATCAAAGGCCGTATTTATTTAATAGCCGAATATTATAACCGTTACACACAACGCATGCTGCAATATATTCCGCTGCCTATAGCTTCCGGTTATGATAATGCCCTAACCAATGTGGGTAACGTGCGCAACCGGGGCTGGGAGTTTACTTTAACCACTAAAAATATCATCGGCAGCGGATTTAACTGGAGCACCGATATGAATATATCCTTTAACCGTAACAAGGTATTGAGCCTGGGCCCAACCCAGCAGATATATGATGCTCCGCCCAATGATAATCCAACTAATATAACTAAGGTTGGCTTGCCGCTCGGACAATTTTACGGATACATTTTTGAAGGCATTTTCCAAAACCAGGCAGAGCTGGATAAATATCCGCATTTTGACGGACAAGCAGTAGGCACCATCCGCTACAAGGATGTAAATGGCGACGGAGTGATTGACGGTAAGGATCAAACCACTATCGGTAATCCCTGGCCAAAATTTACTTTCGGTTTTAACAATCACCTGTCATACAGAAATTTTGATATGAACATTATTTCGGCCGGTTCAGTGGGCGGGCACATATTTGATGTATACAAGCAGTTCACCACCAACCTGGATGGCGTATTTAATGTAGAGCAATCTGTTATGCAACGCTGGCGATCCGAACAGCAGCCGGGTGCAGGGCTTTTGCCAACCACGGTTGTTAATACAGATCTGGCCCGTGATAAATACCCTTCCTATTGGGTCGAGAGCAACTCTTACCTCATGGTTAAGAATATCGATCTGGGGTACAATTTCAAGACTAAGTTCAGCAAAAATTTCAGGGTTTATTTCAGCGCGCAGAATGCTATCCTGATAACCGGTTACAGAGGCGGTAGCCCCGAAGTAGGCATTGAAGGGCAGGATGGTAACAGGTCACTTTCGCCAAATGTGAATTTTACAGGTTACCCAATCTCTGCTGTATATACCATAGGTTGTAATGTAACCTTTTAGTGAGGAATAAGGATTCTTGGAGCAAAGAGTAAGGATCTGTAAGCCAATGAACTAATGAACCGATAAACGGATAAACAAATAACCGAAGACATGAAAAAATACATATATCTTTTTTTGATCCTTACCGCTGCGGGTGTAGCCGGCTGTAAAAAGGATTACCTTTCCCTTCAACCCACCGATTACGAAAACAATACTAATTTTTATAAAACACCGGCCCAGTTTACGCAGGCTGTTAACGGGGCTTATGCACCTTTGCAAGGCTTGTACACAGGTTCTTTTTGGGCCATGGGCGAAATGCGATCTGATAATACATCGTATGAATTTGATCCCGACGATAGGTCAGGTGTTAATAAAGAAGAAATTGATGAATTCAGGGAGTTGGATAATAATGATATGGTTGGTGCTTTTTTTAGCTCAAGTTTTACAGGAATAGGTAGGTGTAACGTAATTCTGGCTCGTTTGCCTGCTGCCAAGCTGCCTCCAGCCGTGGCAGATACTATAAGCGGGCAAGCTAGTTTTTTACGTGCATTTAATTATTTTAACCTGGTGCGCATGTTTGGCGATGTGCCCCTGGTATTAACTGAACAGCAATCGGTAAGCGATGCTTATAAAGTAGCAACCAAAGCCCATGCCGCCGATATATACACCCAGATAATTGCCGATGCCAATGACGCTATAGCTAAATTACCACTTAGTTATGCGGGCTTGGGTAATAAAGGCAGGGTAACCAAAGGCACTGCCCAAACCTTGCTGGCTGAGGTATACATGACCCAGAAAAAATTTGATCTGGCAGTACCTTTACTGCGCAGTATTATTAGCTCCAATGTGTATAGCCTGAATGCCAACTATGCCGATAATTTTGATATCAATAAAGAGAATGGCCCCGAATCGATATTTGAGATCCAATATATCGAAGGGCCAAACGGGCTGGGGAGTGATTTTATCGATACGTTTGCCCCCTGGGATGTATATGATGATTCTGTAACCGGACACACCCTGGATAATGGCGCGCAAAACGGCTGGAATATCCCTACACAGGATCTGTTGGATGCTTATGAGCCTGATGATAAAAGACGGGCAGCCTCTGTTGATGAAACATTTACATCTGATCAATATGGTATCACCATGCCTTATATTAAAAAATACCAGAGTGTAGGCGCTGTTAAAGGCATAACCGGCAATAATTTCCCGGTTTATCGCTATGCCGATGTTTACCTCATGCTGGCCGAATGCCTCAATGAACAGGGTTTTTCAGGTGGAGGTGATGCTTTCAGATATTTAAACCTGGTGAGGGAACGGGCAGGCCTACCAGATAAAACCGCGGGTAATGCCGATGCCACATTAAACGTGGCCAGCCAGGAAGATTTTCGCACGGCGGTAGCGCATGAAAGGCAAATTGAGCTGTGTTTCGAAAACCACCGCTGGTTTGACCTCCTGCGTACCGGCAAGGCTGTAGCGGTGATGACGGCCCATGGTGCCCGGGAAAAGGAAATTAAAAAGCCGTATTGGAATATTAATTCGGCAGCATATACCAATATTCGCCTGCTTTTCCAATATCCGTTAACCCAGGGGCAGCTGGGACATTGAGAAAGAGAGTCAAGATAATAAGAGTCAGGAATCAAGAGATGGAAAATTGTAGTGAAGATATAAGAATCAAGAGTCAGGCAGGAAAATAAATAACAAGATGGTTTGGGCTTTTGTCCCGATTCTTGTATCTTGATCCTTGACTCCTGATTTCGAAGTCTTGATTCCTGACTCTTATTATCTTGAATCTCTCTGTAACATCATATTTACTTTTACGGTTAAAAAATATGAGATATATACAAACAAAAACCGTTCTTAAGCTATATTTAGTAGCATGAATTACATAGCCCAAACAGGCCTGCTCAAAAAAGTATACCTGAGTACCGTTATATTATTTTTTATTTGTCGCCAGGGCTTTGCACAGGTTCAAAATGCGCCTGTGACTTTCAGGGTTGATAATTTAATATGTGAGTATAAGGTTAACCCCATAGCTGTTGACGCGGCCAACCCACGCATGAGCTGGAAACTGATCACACAAGACCGTAACATACAACAAACTTATTACGAGATAAGGGTGGGTACCAATGCGGTATCATTAACCAAGGGTAAAGACCTCATCTGGACCTCGGGCAAGGTGCCTTCGGATGAGTCGGCGCATGTGTATTATGGCGGTCCGATGCTTACCTCGCGCGAAAAGTGCTACTGGCAGGTGCGGGTATGGAACAATAAAAACCAGGTAACACCCTGGAGCATGGTGAACTACTGGAAAATGGGTTTACTGAAGCAGGAGGATTGGTCGGCCAAATGGATCCAGGATAATTATCTGTCTGATACTACCGGCGGCCCGAGCCCTATGTTCCGAAAAGCATTTAAGCTTGATCATAAAATACGTGCTGCACATTTATATATCACCGCGCATGGCGTATTTGAAGCGCAGATAAACGGTAAGCGGGTGGGCAATGATTATTTTGCTCCCGGTTGGACAAGCTATAACAAACGCCTGCAATACCAGGTATATGATGTTACCTCGCTGCTCCGGAGGGGGGATAATGCCACAGGTGTAACCATTGGCGATGGTTGGTACCGGGGCTATACTTACAATCGCAGAAAGAATGTTTACGGCAAAAAACTGGCCCTGCTCTATCAGCTCGAGATAGTTTATACCAACGGCAAACGCGAAACCATCACCTCAGACAAAAGCTGGAAGGTGGCTTATGGCCCTATCCGCTCATCCTCATTTTTTGATGGTGAAGTGTATGATGCCCGCAAGGAAAAGAACGGATGGACGGATCCTTTGTATAAGGATGCCACCTGGGATACCGTAAAAACGGATGAAAGCATCAAAAGTAACCTCATCACCACCATCGGCCCAACGGTAAAAAAACATGAGAAGTTTTTGCCGCTCAAAGTGTTAACCACACCTGCCGGCGAAAAAGTGATCGACTTTGGACAAAACCTGGTAGGCTGGGTGCAATTTAAGCTGAAAGCCAAAACCGGCGATACCATCCACCTTTTTCATGCCGAGGTGCTTGATCAGAAAGGAAATTTTTACACCAAAAACCTGCGAACCGCTAAACAGGAGATCACCTACGTATTTAAAAGTGATAGCGCCGAAAGCTACGAGCCGCATTTTACTTTCCAGGGGTTCCGGTATCTGAAAGTGGTGGGCTATAATGGTCCGCTTGACTCTACCAACGTGGCCGCCTATGCCGTATACTCCGATATGGCGCAAACGGGTAAGTTCTCCACTTCAAATCCATTAGTTAATCAGCTGCAGCATAACATACAGTGGGGGCAAAAAGGCAACTTTGTGGATGTACCAACGGACTGCCCGCAGCGTGATGAACGCATGGGCTGGACCGGCGATGCACAGGCCTTTGCTCGTACCGCCACCTTCAACATGGATGTGGCCGGCTTTTTTACCAAATGGCTAAAAGATCTTTCGGCCGATCAGCATAAAGATGGGGCTGTGCCTTATGTGATACCCAATGTGTTGGATAGCGTCTCGTCGGCAGCTTCGGGTTGGAGCGATGTAGCCACCATTGCACCCTGGACTATTTACCTGGCCTATGGCGATAAGCAGGTGCTGCAACAACAATATGAAAGTATGAAAGCCTGGGTAGGCTATATACAGATGCATAGCCGCAATTATCTTTGGGATACCGGTAACCACTTTGGCGACTGGCTCTTTTACGCCGGAACCAATTATGCTGATGGCGCCGCGCTTACCGATAAAAACCTGATAGCACAGGCATTTTACGCCTATTCGACCCAGTTATTGATCAACGCGGCCAGAATTTTGCAAAGGGGTGATGACGTGCAGAAATACACCCAACTGCTGTACAATATCAAAAAAGCGTTCCAAAGCGAGTATGTTACACCCAATGGCCGGATGATATCCGGTACGCAAACTTCTTATGTACTGGCCCTGAGCTTTGATCTGCTGCCCGAGAATTTAAGGGAATCGGCGGCAAAAAGGTTGGTTAACAACATACAGGATTATGACGAACATATCACCACTGGCTTTTTGGGTACACCCTATATTTGCCATGTACTGAGTCGTTTTGGCCATACCGATATCGCTTATGACCTGCTGATGAAGGAGTCGTACCCATCATGGCTGTACCCGGTAAAACACGGCGCTACCACCATTTGGGAGCGCTGGGACGGCATCAAGCCCGATGGCAGTTTTGAAGACCCGGAAATGAACTCGTTTAACCACTATGCTTATGGCGCCATTGGCGATTGGATGTACCGGGTGATAGCAGGTATCAATACCGACGAAAATTCACCGGGTTTTCATAAGATCATTATTTCGCCGCATCCGGGCGGCAAACTGACCAGTGCCCAGGCCGAGCTGGAAACTTTATATGGCAAAGTAAAATCGGCATGGAGCATTGATAATGGTATATTTACCTTAGACGTAATTGTGCCGCCCAATACCACTGCCGAGATCGTGCTGCCATCCGTAACCGATCAGATCACCGAAGGCGGCCTCGATATCAATACCATAAAGGAAATTACCGGAATCCAAAAAATAGGTAACGATGAGCATTTAAATATTGGCTCGGGTACCTACCATTTTGTATATACGCTGAAAACTTTTGGCAAGCACGTGAATTAAGGTTGTTGATCAACAGAGAATAAAAATATGGCAAACACCATCGTTGGCGATAAGGCCACCAGTATCAGTCGCCCGCGCTTACTTTCGCTCGATTTTTTCAGGGGATTTACCGTAGCGGCTATGATACTGGTAAACGATCCCGGCGACTGGAGCCATATTTACTGGCCACTGGAGCATTCCAAATGGAATGGCTGCACCCCAACCGACTTGGTTTTTCCCTTCTTTTTATTTATGGTGGGCGTATCCATTGTTTATGCCATGCAGGCCAAAAAAACCGACACTACGGCACATCCTAAGCTGATGCTGTCCATCTTGCGCCGTACCGTCATTATTGTATTGCTGGGGATCTGCCTACCGCTCATTGGCGATTTTCAGTTCAGCCATTTGCGTTTTCCCGGCGTGCTGCAGCGTATTGGTATCGTTTTTGGCATTACCGCGGTGTTGTACATTAAAACCAATACCCGTACGCAGATAATTATTGCCGCCATTTGTTTAGTTGGCTATTACCTGCTCATGACACTGGTGCCTGTGCCTGGTTTCGGGCCTGCCAGCCTTAACCCCGAAACCAACCTGGGTGCCTGGGTCGATAGACTGGTATTTACCCCGAATCATCTCTGGGGTGCATCCAAAACCTGGGATCCGGAGGGTTTATTGGGTACGATCCCAGCTATCGGCACCTGTTTAATCGGTGTGCTTACTGGTATCTGGCTCAAAAGCGATAAACTAAAAACCGGCAGTCAAATACTCCGGTTGACGAATGTGGGAGCTTTACTGGCCGTAGCCGGATTGATCTGGAACACGTTTTTCCCCATCAATAAATCTTTGTGGACAAGCTCCTTTGTATTATTTACCGCAGGGCTGGCCATCATTATTCTCTCCGTGTCTTATTGGTTCATCGATGTAAAGGGTTATAAAAAACTGCTGCCGCCATTCCTGGCTTTTGGGCGCAATGCTATAGCGGCTTATGTGCTGGCCGATGTTATCCCTGCTATTATATCTATTATCCCGGTTAAGGATAACGGCCATAAGACCAATATCTGGTCGTACATGTATTTTCACCTGCTTACGCCCAATTTTTCGCCAGAGAATGCCTCGCTTATTTCGGCTATCTTTACCGTGATCATCATCTTTATACCAGTTTGGATCCTATACAGGAAAAATATCACGGTTAAAATTTAAACCTACATTCTTTTATGATTCGTTTCAGCAAAATATATCTGCTTTTAGTAATTACCTGTTTGGGTTTAAATACAAAAACAACAACTGCTCAAATACATGTCATTCCGCAACCGCTGCATTTAACAACGCAAAAAGGCGATTTTGTGTTGAACAGAAAAGCTGTTATCGGAGTTGACAAAGAAAGCGCCGCGATAGGTAAATACCTGCAAGGCTACCTGGCACAATATTATAAACTACAGTTAGCGCTGAAGGTTTACGCCCAGATCCCCCCATCAACGGGTATAAGATTGATCAGCAGTAACCTGAAAGGAGCAGACGGGGCGTATGCGCTGAGTGTTACCGCAGGTAAAATAACCGTATCGGGTAAAGGAGCCGGGATATTTTATGGGGTGCAATCACTTATCCAATTGCTGCCACAGGTTAGCATCAAGCCTTTGCAGATACCCGTTTGTGCTATTAGCGATGAACCTCGTTTTCAGTGGCGTGGTTTAAGCCTGGATGTATGCCGCCATTTTTTTACGGTGGATGAGGTGAAGAAATACATCGATGTTATGGCGCATTATAAGCTGAATGTATTACACTGGCATTTAACCGATGATGAAGGTTGGCGCATCCAGATAGATAAATACCCGAAACTGACCGAAATGGGCGCCAAAATAGCCTACTATGCTAAAGAAGGGAAATTCCGGAAACTGGATAACCTGGTTGATGGCGGTAACGATGGCTTTTATACCAAAGCCGAGATCCGCGATGTGCTCAAATATGCGCAGGACCGGTTTGTGACCATTTTGCCCGAGATTGAAATGCCGGGTCATAGTGAGGCAGCCATATTTGCTTATCCCGAGTTGGGTTGTAAAGATTCCACAGGCGCCAAACACCGTGTGCGCATGCTCGACCCCAGCGAGTATACCTTTAAGTTTATGGAAGATGTGTTGACCGAGGTGATCGCGCTATTCCCTAATCAGTATGTGCACATTGGTGGCGATGAAGCCGAGATGGTCGATTGGCTCAAAAGCCCCACAGCCGTTGCCCTGATGCGGAAAGAAGGTTTGAAGAATGAGAAGGAAGTGCAAAGCTATTTTATTAAACGCATTGAAAAATTCCTGATCTCCAAAAACAAAAAGCTGGTAGGCTGGGACGAAATATTGCAGGGCGGCCTGGCCGAATCGGCAACAGTAATGAGCTGGCGGGGCGAAGAGGGTGGTATTGAAGCGGCCCGTATGCATCACCATGTGATCATGACGCCACTGCCCTATATGTATTTCGACGCGCCACAGGCCAATGAACAACTGGAACCCATAGGCTGGAACCCGCCGGTTACCTGGCAAATGGTGTACAACTATGAACCGCAGTCGAGCCAGCTGACACCCGCCGAAGCCGCTTATATTTTAGGAGCCCAAGGGAACATCTGGACTGAAAAGATACCCAATGCCCCGCACCTGGAATACATGGTGTTCCCCCGTGCGCTGGCCGTCGCCGAACTGGCCTGGAGCATCAAAGAGAATAAGAATATCGACCGTTTTGAGTACAAAATGAAACAACAGTATCCTTATTTTAAACTATGGAACCTCAACGCGCGCCTGCCCGATATTGTTGGCGTCGATCATGTTTTTACCAATGCCGAGCGATTTAAACAAACACTGCAGTACCCTTTGTCAGGTGCGCAGGTGCGATACTCGCTCAACGGTAAAATGCCTGATAGCACAGCCAGGCCCGTGGCGTTTCCTGTAAATATTGATGTTCCGCTTAAGGATAGTATCCAGCTCAAAACTTTTACCACCTGGAACCTGAACGCCCAGCACATATTTCAAAGTGCGATTATTAAACATGTGAAAATTAAGTCCCGGGAAGTTTATACAGCAGAGTTGAAACCAGGTTTGGGCTATAAGATTTTCAAAGCCAAAGAGATCAACTACGCCAAACTGGAGGCGGTTCCACCGGTTAGCATGATGGTGATAACAACGGGCACACCCATGATAATGCCGGTAACTGATGGGGACATCACCTGTGTTAAATTCAGCGGTATGATTAAGATTGATGCGGAGGGCGATTACGAACTGACATCGGGCTTTGAGGTAAGTCCAACCCTATACCTGGATAATGAACCGGTGATCAGGGGTGAAAAGAACAGGTATGTAGAACCGCAGAAAGCTGTGCTCCATCTTAAAAAAGGTTTTTATGAGTTTAGCGGATATTACACCGCCACTGAGGCTAACAGCAAACAAACCTTATTTTCGTTGAAAGATGCCGGCGGTAAATTGCTTGATCCGGCGGTGTACCTGTTTCTTTTATAGATCATACCAGTATGATGCAGAAAAAATGGAGTTTAACTGTAGTGGCATTCCTGATCATAGCTGCAGCTCATGCCCAGGGCTATAGCCAGTATGTTGATCCGTTTATTGGCACTTCCGCTACAGGGCATACCTTTCCAGGGGCTACGGTGCCGTTTGGTATGGTGCAGCTGAGCCCGGAAACCGGCAACTTCGGCTGGCATTATTCGTCGGGTTACCGTTATGAAGATAGCACCATCACCGGCTTTGCTCATACCCATTTAAGCGGCACAGGCGGAGTTGATCTGGGCGATGTGCTGTTCTTCCCATTCCAGGGAAAGGAGCCACAACAATTCGTCAGCAGGTTTTCACACCGTAAGGAAAAAGCTTCGCCGGGTTATTATGAAGTGGAGCTGGATGATCACGACATCAAAGTACAGCTTACAGCCTCTGCGCATACAGGCTTGCACCGCTACACCTTTAACAAAGCCGGGCAATCGCACCTGCTTATTGATATACAAAGTGGCCTGGTGGAGAATGCCGAAGAGTTGAAAGAGCATGTATCCGAAGGCAGTATCTCTATCGATTCAAAAACAACTGTCAGCGGGTATGCCTTCAGCAGTCAATGGGTGGAAAAGAAAGTTTATTTCACCGCGCAGTTTAGCAAGGCTTTTACCGGTTCGCATTTTATTGATGAGGATCATCGCCGTTTGATAGTCGACTTTGATACCCAACCCGGCGAGACCATCGAAGTTAAAGTGGCAATATCAGGCGTAAGCATCGATGGTGCCCGCAAAAACCTGGCTGCCGAAACACTGAACAAAACTTTTGACCAGGTTAAAGCCGAGGCCTCCAAAGTTTGGGAAAGCTATTTCAACCGGATGAAAGCCGAAGGCACCGGAGCTCAAAAAACAGCCTTTTATACCAGCATTTACCACGCCCTCATCCAACCTAACAATATCGCCGATGCAGATGGGCGATACCGTGGTGCGGATGGTGAAGTTCATCAATCGGCAGATAAGGTGTATTATTCCACCCTTTCGCTATGGGATACTTACCGGGCCGCGCAGCCATATTATACTTTGATGTGTTCGGATAAAGACGGGCAGATCATCGAGACCATGCTGCAGCATTTTAATACCGCCAAACTATTACCCGTTTGGACTTTATGGGGCAAGGAAAGCTTCGCCATGATCGGTAATCACGCGGTGCCCGCCATAGTAGATGCCGCGCTAAAAGGCATTAAAGGATTTGACCGGGAGCAGGCATTTGCCGCTATTAAAGTTTCGCTTACCAATCATAAAAACCCTAAATATAACTGGGATACGTATACGCGTTACGGCTACCTGCCTTCAGACTCGGTAAAACGCGAGGCCGTTTCCCGCACGCTGGAAGCCGCTTATGACGATTGGTGCGCCGCGCAACTGGCCAAATCCCTGCATAAAACAGACGATTATAATTATTTCAACAAGCGATCAAAATATTATATGAACCTGTTTGACAAATCGACCAACCTGATGCGGGGCCGTTTAGCTAATGGCGATTGGGTGCGTCCCTTTGCCAACCTGGATAGCGGTCAGCTGGCTATCGGCGGCGATTATACCGAGGGCAATGCCTGGCAATATGTATGGTCGGTACAGCAGGATATTCCCGGGTTGATCAAACTCATGGGTGGGAATAAGCCTTTCACCGCTAAGCTCGATTCCTTGTTCAGCATGAGCTCCAAAGTATTTGGCAAAGGTTCCACGCTGGATGTTACCGGCTTGATAGGGCAGTATGCCCATGGTAATGAGCCCAATCATCACGTAGCCTACCTGTACACACTTGCTGGGCAACCCTACAAAACCCAACGCCTGGTACGCCAGATAGCCGATCAGTTTTATCAGAACAAACCCGATGGCCTTTCGGGCAATGATGACTGCGGCCAAATGTCGGCCTGGTATATTTTTACGGCCCTCGGTTTTTATCCCGTTAATCCTGCTGATGGCCGCTACGTTTTTGGTGCGCCGCAACTGAGCAGGATAAACATTAGCGTAACTAACGGCAAAAGTTTTGTTATCGAATCCAAAGGGCTATCAAAGGCCAATAAATACGTGCAAAGCATCAGCCTGAATGGTAAACCTTATCTGAAAAATTATATCAGGCACTTTGATATTTTAAAAGGCGGGCGGTTGGTTTTTGTGATGGGTGAAAAGCCGAAGATTTAAAAAACTAAAAACGAGGAATGTGCGGAAATAGGATAAATCTTTACTTTTTTATTGTTTTTAAGCTATCAAGAAAACTAATTTCCTTTATAGTTAAAGGAACATATGCTAACTGAATATTCTCTAAATTCACAGTCTTAATACTTAGATGTATAAGTTTTTCCACTGTGCTATTCTTTAAATATTTTAACTTATAATATTCGTGCGCAGTGATATAACCTGTTAGATTAATTTTTTGAGGTGTTTTAGGGGCGATATTAACTTGATTTGCATCGAGGCTCCGTAACATGATAGTATCACTATAGGCAGTATCAGTTTTTTCATTTGCATCAACTATATTCCAAAAAATGAAATAATTATTCTCGCCTGGTTTTAAAATATAATTCTCTGTATGATCATTCTCGATAATAAAAGTGGTTTGAATGGAATACTTAAATTGATCCAACTGCTTTAATTGCAAATTAAGTGTGCTTTTGTCCCCATTTAAAAAATATACTTTGTTTTGTATTTCAGGTGTTTTGAATACACCCTTTAACAGAAAAAATATGATAACAGGGATTAGTATATTTAATAACGCCCCCGACCCTTCAAGGCCCTCACTGATAACCCCTCTTTTTTTTGCTTTTGATAGTGCTAGCCACGGTGAAATAAATAAACCGAGCACAAATATGAAGCTAACTATTACAACTAACCCGATTGTAATATCACGGACATTTTCAGAAGCATTTAGCCAATGTAATACAGAGCCGAAGATGGATGCAATAATTACCAAAAAGCTCATAAAAGAAAACGTCCATGAGGCCAATAAGAAATTATATCTGGAAAGTAGTGCTCTGTCTTTTTTCTTTGCAAAAATAAATGCAAGAAATTCTAAAATCAGCACTATTGATAATAATAACTTGAAATTGTCTTTATAATTATTATTGGTTAACAGATTACTTACAAACAGGTTATATGATTTAGATACGACCTGATACCCCAAAATAAAATCGGCAGTGCCAATTGTTAAACCAATAACATAAAAAAAGAAAAAAGATAATAGTAATAACGTATATTTCTTAATCTCGGAGAATTCTACATTATCCCTAAACAATAAAAAATAAATTCCTATTTCGCCTTTCCAAAATAGTCGTATAGCTTTGAAGTAATATTTAATTGAACTTAATATGCCAGAAAATAAATTCTCCATGCAAAAATGAATTGATAAGGTCTATTAAGGAGCGTAAAAGAATGTAAATTGTACTTACATATATAAGAAAAAAGCTAACAAAATACAATAATTTGCAGATAAATATCAAAGCCTCGCCAGGAAAACGAATAGCTAAATATGTAAGATTTAGGTGAGGCATGTTGTTGCAGTAACCAGGATAATTCAATTTTCCCCAAATGCAGAAAAGGATCATGCATTTGGTGCTGCTTTGTATCCATACCCCAAGATCGCCTCTACCTGTACACTCCGTACCATTTTCCACTCCTTCAACTCATCAATAAATTCCGGAGTCTCCAAGCCTGAATTAACAGCTGCTTTAGTATAAAATGCAGACTTGGCCGGATGATGAGGAGAACAGCCGTTGAACAAATAGCCAAACGCCTGCCGGTCAAGTATAGCCATACTCAAACCGATACAATCATCCAGGTGAATAAGGTTAACCGGTGCCCTGCCATTGGCAATATCTTTTTTACCGGCAAAGAACCTGCCTGGGTCACGCCCAGGTCCGATCAATCCCGCAAAGCGGATAATTGTGGTTTTAAATGTGTTTTCGGCTCTGAACAGATCTTCTGCTTGTAGTAATATCCTGCCTGCTTCTATATTGGGTTGCGGATCACTTAACTCATCAACCTCCGCGTTTATATCAGCATACACCGCCGTTGAACTGATGAATACCACCTTTTTTACACTATGCTTTTTGATGGCCTTGATAATTCCCCGTACCTTATCAATAAACCCGGGTCCTTCGCCGCTCCTGCTTTTGGGGGGGATACAGATAAAAAGTACATCGGAGGTAAAAAATGAATCGTCATAGTGTTCATCACCGGGTAAAAAGCTCACCAGGTAGGGGGCAATACCATCAGCAGCCAGGGCTGACATTTTTTGTTGGGATGTGGTAGAACCTTTCACCGCGTGGCCTGCATTGATCAGGGCCTTTGCCAGTGCCTGGCCATACCAGCCGCAACCTAAAATACTGATGTTCATCTTCTGCACCATGGCTTGTCCGGGAGTTTCGTTTTAATGAATTGGCGCAAAGGTAATTAAATATTTAAAGCAGGAAATTGTACTAAATATGCGTTTTTGGCTTAAACTTTTTGAGGGCTATAATCGTTGTTGTTGTATGAAAAAAGAGATTTTAGCAACATCTGTGGTTTTAGGTTTAACCGCGTTGGCCCTGCAAGCCAGGTGTAAGCCTTTAGAAACTGTTAAATACGTAGAACTAAAAAAATATTTAGGCACCTGGTTTGAAATAGCTGCCTTCCCAAAAGCTTTTGAAAAAGGATGTATGTGCACATCGGCAACGTATGGACTGGCCGAGAACGGTTCACTCATCGTCAAAAACCGTTGTATCCAGGATGGCGACCTGAAAGTAAAAGAAGGAAGGGCCTTTGTAACCGATCGTACTAACGCCAAGCTCGACGTGGAGTTCTTCTGGCCTTTCAGGGGTAAATACTGGATTATTGATCTGGCTAAAGATTACAGCTACGCTGTTGTTGGTAACCCCAGCCGCAGTAGTTTATGGATACTGAGCCGCCGCCCCACGCTGGATGAGCAAACATATAATGAGTTGGTGGTAAACGCTGCCAATAAAGGTTTCGACGTACGTAAGCTGGTAAAAACAGATCAAATTGCTGATGTGTCGGCAATATGATAAATGTATTTTAGCTGAAGACGCATGTAACGCGCCTCTACATTTTGTATTGTAGAGACGCATCACATGCGTCTTTTTTTATCATTCAGATTATGGTAGGCGTTATCCCCGCATCATGATATTATAGCCAGAATAACGGTAGAAATTGGTATGATGATAACACCAATCACCGTGTAAACTGACAGCGATTGTTTATAAATGCCTCTCAAATAAAAAAATATATATTATATATAAAAAATATATTATATACGTTGCAACATTGCAATGTTTTTCTATCTTTGCCAACTAATTTTGTAGTTATACTTATCATAATCCGCATGTACAAAAAATTACTTACACTTACTTTAGCAGCTCTGCTGTATTTATGTTTAGCACCTGCCTCAAACGCACAAACCAGACCACCCCGAACCGACACTCCACCACCCCGAGGCGGCGACCCAGGTTCCGGAGGAGGAGGAGGAGGAGGAGACATCGGCAGACATGTCCCGGACCCGGCTTCGTTAATCCGCGGTCAGTTTATTCCAAATGGTAATCCTACAAATAAAGGTCTTGAAATTATATTGTATGAGGAGAACTTTGCACAAGGAGATATCGTTGACAATGGAGACATCGTGCTGCCTTATAACGCAACTGCTAAAGGAAGATTCCGATATAGTGAGGGTGACCTGTTCTTACACCTCATTGTGCATGGAAATGACGGCCTGGAATATGAAAATACGAAGGCTCCGGCAAATGACGAAACCAGGTCACTGAAAATAAGTGGCATGTTTGCGGGGCGGTTGATAACATTTTATGACAACCCTTCTGCTCAAACAGATGATGATTGGATTGAAATTCTTGTAAAAAAAGCGATCCCTCCTACAGACTTTTATCAAATAAACAGCTATCAGAAGTCATTTGAAGATGAATATGTAAAGGTTACCTATCACGAGCATAATGGTTTAGATGGGAAAGTGTCGTATATCAATGTAGACAAAAATTAATAAAATACCACTGAAAGAATCAAAAAAAAACACCACCGGCTTTGGCCAGTGGTGTTTTTTTGATTGTGCCTGATGATATGTATTGCAAAGTAGTTTTATTGATTGCGCTATGCATGTTATTAAATTCAGCGTATGCCCAAAATACGTATAGGATAGAAGGGGTTATAATAGATTCTAAGGCATCTCCAATAAGTGATGCTAATATTGCTTTGATCATTGGTTCTGATACCTTAAAAACCAGGAGTGATGAAAAAGGCGGTTTTATTTTTAAAAGGACTAATTCTTATAGTAGTTTTCAATTAAAAATAAGCCACGTCGGGTTTGTAGGGTTTAATGCTGTGTTTTTAATAGAAAATCATACCCAATTACTTAGTTTAGAGCCAATTAAATTAAACGCCGATGAGAAACAGCTGGCAGAGGTGGTCATCAAAGAAAAGGCTCCCCCCGTTGTATTAAAAAGGGACACTATCGAGTATAACATTTCTTCTTTTGAGGTAAATGATGATGATTTGATGGAAGATCTTCTTAAAAAACTACCTGGCTTAGAGATAGATAGAAATGGTTATTTGTCTTCAGGGGGGAAGGTCATATATAAACTCCGTGTAAATGGGGAGGATTTTTTTTCAGGAAACACCAGGGAACTTATAAAGCAGTTACCCGCCGGCATATTTTCTAAAGTTCAAATTATTAATGATTTTGGAGATGATGGTGCTTTCTTAGGTATTAAAAAAGGCCCGTCTTATAAATTATTAAATTTGGTAACCCAACCAGGTAAAAATAATGGAATATTTGGAAATATAACTGCCAGTCGAGGGCCGGGCAAACAGGTAGCTACAAATGCAATTGGCAATTATTGGAAAGAATCAAAACAAATTTCAAGCTCAATAAATTTAAGGACGGCATCAAACGTGCTTGGCTCAAATAACTCAAATCAAGCTAGTTTGAATTATAGCGATCATATTAGTAAATATTTAAAAATTGGCGCTTTTTATAATTTAAACGTTTCCAAATCAAGTGCCCAAAACAGTACATTTTCAGAAACTATAAATTCTTTGGGTACTATAAAAAATGATATTAACAGCACTTCATTTGCAGAAAATAATACCCATTCATTTAACCTTAACTCAAAATATCAACGAGACAAAAAAACATATATTAAACTAAACCTAAGTTTGTCTAAAAGTAACTCTAATGATAATTTTACATCCAATTCTCTGCAAACTGGCCTAATTAATCAAAAATTAGTCTCAAGTAGTTACAGTAAAAGTGAAAACCCCATGCAAAATATTGATGCCACAATAGGCAGAAAATTGAGTAAACGGGGGCCGTTAATTATGATTAATTTTCAGTATAAATCTAATAACAACAATAACGCAGAGCAAGTAAACAGAAATATCAAAGAGTATGATACGGTTGACAGCCTTAAAAACGACTCCATATTTAATACCTTAACTAATAGATTTTTAAAGGTTAACGCAACAGACTTAACTGTATCTTTTGTGCAACCATTAACATCCAGAAGCAGCCTTGATCTCGATTATGAGGTTTCAACAAACAAACAAAAAACAATCCAGCTAACCGATGTATATCCATCTCTCTTGAGATTAGGGCTTGATTCACTTAATCAACATCTCGAGAACACAACCCAAACTCAAAAAATAAGTATAAATTACCGTTTTACCGGACAGAAGTTTAGCTTGACGCAAGGTATAAGTGGACAAAAGAACTCGTTATCGACTTTTTCTCCAGGAAGTGAAAATAAGATTAAACAAGCTATATATAATTTCTCACCAGTTTTTACTTTGAGTTACAACCCCAGTACAAGCACAACCTGGGAAGCGAACTACTCTGGTAACAGCCAGGCTCCTTCAATTGAAGAATTGAACCCTGTGCCGGATATCCGGGATATACAAAATATTACTATTGGAAACCCTAATCTAAAAACCTCATTTAATAATCGATTAGAATTTAACTTTCAGCATTGGGGTAATCATTCTCGTCGCATAATTAATGCAGCGTTATCGGCATCAGTTATCCAAAACAAAATAGTCAGCAACTCGCTAATTATTACGGATTCCTTGAATTTATTAAGGCGGGAAACCCATTTTTTAAATGCCAGTGGAGAATACCAGCTCAACGCCAGTTATGGATATTCCATGCCAATAAAAATTTCTGCTGCTGCTTTAAAAACCAGCTTTTACGGAAATGCCAACTTTGCCCGCCAGGTAGTTTATGCCGACAACAACAAAGCGTTTAATTTTTCCCGTAATTTTTCACAAACTATTAAAATAACTAATACCCTTAAACATACCGACACCGAAGCATCTGTTAATTATACAGCAAGTTTTAATCATTATATAATAGGTGAAGGATTAACTACTACCGTGACCAGATGGGTGTTTGCACTAAATGAAAATGTTACCTTTTTTAAAAATGTGACCTTAAATCTTGCAGCAAGTAAAAGCCTCATTCATGGATATACTAATATTGGCGCAAACAATCCATTTATTGTTGACGCGACGGCCTCCTGTTTTTTCTTAAAACAAAAACTGATGCTAAGACTACAAGCATCTGATATATTGAACCAGGGGAATAAAATAAGTCAAAGTATTATAGATAATAGCATAGTTAATAATAAAACAAGCTATCTAAGCCAATTTGTACTGCTGAGCCTTACCTACAGAATAAGTAAGTTTGGACATTTGAAATGATCAATCTATTAAGCTTATAGTCGGTGCTATCACCGCACCATTTATCTCATAGCCGGAATAAGTGTAGGAAAGTGATACGGCGATAACACCGATCACTGGCTACATATCACCTATCCTTCTTTTTTGAGCCAAAGGTCAGACCTAGGCCCACAATCAGTGTAGGCAACCACCAAAAGAAAGAATATTCTCCCATTTTACTTACAATTGGATTTAGTGGTGGGCCTTGATATGCAAACAGGGAGGCCTCAAGAAAAAACATCCCTATTGCTATAACAATCAATACTATACCGATTATTCTATAGGTGGTCATTGTGGATGTTTATTAAAACCGATACCCTAAAGTCAAAAAGCCGTTATCATTTGTCTTTTTAAAATTAGCCGTCGGGTTGCCATTATTGATCAGATACGGTGAAAAAGCTTCGGAACCGGTAACGTGTGCGTAAGTGGCATCCACATAGTATTGGCCAAATCTTATGCCTATACCACCGCTAACCGTTTTGATATCACTGCTTACATCTGTTGCACTGGTATTATTTTTAAACGGGCTACCTTGCTGGCTGTATCCACCACGTAAATAAAACATACTGGTTACACGGGCTTCGGCACCCACACGTACGTTAACGGCAGAGCGATAGTTAGCTTTAATGTCTGTTATGTCAGGGATGTTGCTATAGCCAGCATCTGGGATACTACTGATATGGGCCGTTTTATAATCAACATAGTCTATATCACCACTGATAAAACCATATTTGCCAATAAAAAAAGCGGCCCCGCCTGTTAATTTAAGCGGTGTACGCATATTGTAGTTTAGTTCATAATTACCTGAATTATAAGGCTGGTTTGGTCTTCCATTAATGGAAGTGGCCAATCCTTCGGTAGTTACATCGTTGATACTGTAAAAGGTAGGAGAGGTGAAGGTGAAACCTAAACGTACGGCTTCAACGGGTTTGTAAATAATCCCCAGCTTAATGTTAGCACCCGAACCCCTGGTTGACTGATTTTGTATGTAGTTAGACCTGAAAGGGGTTGTAACACCATTAACGCCCCCATTGGGTATTATAGATGCGGTGCCATCCTCAATAAACTGACGGGAATAATCATATCTGAGGTCGGTTATAGCCACACTCACACCCAGGTATAATTTATTGCTGTAATTGGCCCCCATAGCTAAATTAAACTCCGATTGACCGCCTACCCGCGAAATGGTGCCTGTTTGGTTTACGGGGACATTAATGGTACTGCCGAAATCAAAGCCCTGAGGGGTGGCAAACTTATCGATTAAACGATCACTATAGGCCGCTTGCGCGAGTGGGTCATCCGGATGGTTATTGGCCGTACCTGCATAATAATCGGATATGGAGTTGGCCGCGTTTTTTCCGTTGTAAACCATGTTTTCATAAAAGTTATTGGTGCGGCTGTAGCCTGCGCCATAATTGATGCTGAGCCAGCCCTTGCTTTTATCACTCCCTTTTGGGCGGTTAAGTTGCTGATAATGCACAATGGATGCATTGCTTAAATTGCCGCTGCTTTTGCTGGCATTATTGGCTTGCCCAAAATAATTGGATTTTACTTTTGAACCATTAAATTCGGGCGTTATGCTAAATTCTGAGTGGGTGAAAAAGCCCAAACCGGCGGGGTTGCCGCTAATAGAGCTCAAATCGCCGCCTATAGCCGTACCGGCATTACCAATGGCTTTGATACGTGATGTAGAGCCATTTTGAAAGGTTGAATAGCGGACTACGTCCTGGGAGTATTGCGCAAAACTATTTTTGGTAATAGCTACTATAGCGATTACACTAAGTAAGTATTTTATTTTCATCGGTGTGATCGGTTTTTTTGGGTGATGAAACGATTATGAGCAATTGTACATTTTTTAAAAGCGATACTCATGATCGTTTCATGGAATTTCAGGTTGATAAAATTTATGGTCTGCTTGGTCTGCCGCCACCGCCACCACCACCGCCGCCTGAACTTCTGGAGCCACCTCCAGAGTTGTTGGAAGGAGCCGAAGAGGAACGATCAACCTGCGGTTGATACTGTGGTTGCTGTACTGGTCGGGCATTATCGGCATTGGTTTGTTGATAGCCCGGACGCGATGGACGGGCATCTGTACGGACCGGTCGCGAATAGTTGTTGTTTGTGCCGCGGCCACCGGGTATATAGCCTATGCCGCTGCCCGGTTGTGTGCGGCCTGGTAAGCCGTTGCCGGGTACGCCAATTGGACCACGCCCACCTCCTCCACTGCCAAATGGAATGCCTGGTCCGCGGTTAGGCCGTGGTCTGCCAGAGGTAAAGTAACCGCTGCTCCAGTAACCGCCGGGATAGCCACCACCGTAATAGCCACCATATCCGCCCCAGTATCCGCCACCATATCCATAACCCCATCCACTGTAACCATAACCCAATCCCCAGCCACCATAGCCGTAAGGAGAGTAGCCATAGCCCCAGGGGCCATAGTTAAAGCCTAAATTAAAGCCATTGTTATAATATGGATCGCTGTAACCGTAGTATAAATTGTCATAAAAGCTAAAAGGAGAGAAGTAGTTGAAACGGTTAATGCGCGACGCGTAATCATCGTAATAAAAATAATCATCGTTGTCATCCAGGTATTCCTGGTTTTGCTGTACGTTGGGGTTGTAATTATCAGCCGCGGCATAAGTAGGTTCATCGCCCGCCTTTGCATTTGAAAAATAAACATCATCACTGGTTTCCGGATTGACAAGCTTGGTTGTGGTGGAGCAGGAACTCAACGCCATGGCGCCGATCAGAAAAATTCCTATAGCAATGTTCCGTTTCATATGCAGGTATGTGAAAAGTTCGAGTTCAAATAACTTTTTAATTTATAAATTTGGCGCAATATACAATATTCGCACAAGTCAAAAATTATATATTCCAATCAATATGAGCAAAGGTGTTATTAGTAAAGACGAAGATTATTCGCAATGGTTTAATGACCTGATTATAAAATCTGACATGGCAGAATATTCGCCGGTTAGAGGCTGCATGATCATTAAGCCGTACGGGTATTCGATATGGGAAAAGATACAAGCCATACTGGATCAGATGTTTAAAGATACCGGGCATGTGAATGCCTATTTCCCGCTGCTGATACCCAAATCATTTTTTAGTAAAGAGGCCAGCCACGTGGATGGTTTTGCCAAGGAATGCGCCGTGGTTACTCATTACCGTTTAAAAAACGATGGTGCAGGTAATATCATTGTTGATGAAGAAGCTAAGCTTGAAGAAGAACTGATCATCCGCCCCACATCCGAAACCATTATCTGGAACACATATAAGGGCTGGATACAATCATACCGCGACCTGCCTATCCTGGTAAACCAATGGGCCAACGTGATGCGCTGGGAAATGCGTACCCGTTTATTTCTGCGTACCAGCGAGTTTTTATGGCAGGAGGGCCACACCGCGCACGCTACATCAGAAGAAGCCATTGCCGAAACCGAGCAAATGCTGAACGTATATGCCGATTTTGCCGAAAACTGGATGGCGCTGCCGGTAGTAAAAGGCCGTAAAACTGCCAACGAACGTTTTGCAGGTGCTTTGGATACCTATTGTATTGAGGCCCTGATGCAGGATGGTAAAGCCCTGCAGGCCGGTACATCACACTTCCTGGGGCAAAACTTTGCCAAGGCTTTTGATGTGAAATTTACCAACAAGGAGAATGTTCAGGATTTTGTTTGGGCAACTTCATGGGGTGTATCCACCCGTTTGATCGGCGCGCTGATCATGGCGCACTCCGATGATGCCGGACTGGTATTGCCACCAAAACTGGCGCCTATACAAGTAGTAGTTGTGCCTATTTACAAGCACGACGAAGAGCTGGACAATATTGCCGCTTACGTAGCAGGCCTGACCAAGGAGCTGAAAGCGAAAGGTATTTCCGTGAAATTTGATAAACGCGATACCCACCGTCCGGGAGCCAAATTTGCCGAATACGAACTGAAAGGCGTGCCTTTGCGCGTAGCCATCGGCAGCCGCGATATGCAGAACGGTACTGTTGAGCTGGCCCGCAGGGATACCAAAACCAAGGAAACCACTACGCAGGAAGGTTTGGCCCAGAAAATAGAAAGCCTGCTGGAAGAGATCCAGAACAACATCTACAAAAAAGCGTTCGATTTCCGGGCCGAAAATACCATCGAAGTAGATACCTGGGACGAGTTTAAACGCCTGCTGGATGAGCAGCCAGGTTTCCTGAGCGCTCACTGGGATGGCACATCAGAAACCGAACAAAAGATAAAAGAGGAAACTAAGGCGACAATCCGTTGCATACCTTTGGATAACAAACAGGAAGCGGGCAAATGTATCCTCACCGGCAAACCGTCGACACAGCGGGTACTGTTTGCAAGGGCTTATTAGGTGAGGAAGTCCATAGTCAATGGTCGATAGTCCATAGCTATGAGTGATTTATTTTTTACTATGGTCCATTGACTATCGACTATGGACCGTGCTAACGCACGTACTATGAAATTCGCAACAAAAGCTATACACGCAGGGCAGGAGCCCGATCCAACTACCGGCGCTATCATGACGCCGATATACCAGACATCAACCTATTGGCAAAAATCGCCGGGTGATAATAAGGGCTATGAGTACTCGCGCGGTACCAACCCAACCCGTAAGGCACTGGAGGATTGTTTGGCGGCATTGGAAAACGCCAAATTCGGACTCGCTTTTTCAAGCGGCATGGGTGCTACCGATGCGGTGATGAAACTATTGGCCCCGGGTGATGAAGTGATCACCGGGAACGACTTGTACGGCGGTTCGTACCGGATCTTCACCAAGATATTTGCTAATTACGGTATTAAGTTCCATTTCTTGGACCTGTCGAACCCTGAGATCATCCGCGAATATACCAACGATAAAACCAAACTCATCTGGATAGAAACGCCTACCAATCCCACCATGCAAATTGTGGATATTGAGGCGATAGGTAAGATAGCCAAAGAGAAAAGTCTGCTTTTTGTAGTGGATAATACCTTTGCTTCGCCATACCTGCAAAATCCAATCGACCTGGGTGCCGATGTGGTGATGCATTCCGTAACCAAATACATCGGCGGTCACTCCGATGTGGTGATGGGCGCCCTGATGCTGAACGACGAGGAACTGTACAAAAAACTATGGTTCATTTACAACGCCTGTGGTGCTACCCCGGGCCCAATGGATAGCTTCCTGGTGCTGCGTGGTATCAAAACCCTGCACCTGCGCATGAAGGCCCATTGCGAGAACGGCCGTCAGATAGCCGAATTCCTGAAAACGCATCCCAAGGTCGAAAAAATATACTGGCCAGGCTTTACAGATCATCCCAATCACAGTATCGCCAAAAAGCAGATGAAGGATTTTGGCGGTATGATTTCTATCGTACTTAAGGGAGCTGATCTTAAGGAAACCTTCCGGATCGCATCGTCATTCAAAGTATTTTCACTGGCCGAGTCATTAGGTGGTGTAGAATCGCTGATCAATCACCCCGTAAGCATGACCCACGGCTCCATCCCCAAAGCCGAACGTGAAAAAGCCGGTGTAGTTGACAACCTGCTACGCCTGAGCGTAGGGGTTGAGGATATCGAAGATCTGCTGGACGATTTGAAACAAGCGCTTTCTTAGTAGCAAGTAGTTAGTATCAGGTATCAAGATTTTTGAATATACAATCAAAGGTTCTGTACTTGATACTTGATACTTGATACTCGCTACTTGATACTAAATTATGATCGAAAATACAAAAGCCTTCCTCGACGCCAAAGTAGCCCAATATAACCAGCCCGGTTTTATTGAGAACGACCCGATATCCATCCCGCATCTGTTTACCCGCAAGCAGGACATCGAGATCATGGGTTTTTGGGCCGCTACTTTATCCTGGGGGCAGCGTGTTACCATCATCAAAAAATGTAAGGAGCTCATCGCCCTCATGGATGGTGCCCCTTATGATTTTATCACCAACCATGAGGAAGTCGACCTCAAAAAGCTGCTCAGCTTTAAGCATCGCACCTTTAACGATATCGATACCCTGTATTTCATCGCCTTTTTCAGGTATCATTATGAAAGGTTTGAATCATTGGAGGATGCGTTTTTGCCCCCAGCTATAAAAGAGTTTGTTATTCTGAGTGAAACGAAGAATCTGTCTGCTGATAGATCCTTCGCTATCGCTCAGGATGACAGAAATGGAGATATTGATGCTGAAATAGCCCTTAACCACTTTCGTTCCTATTTCTTTTCCCTGCCCGATTACCCGCACCGTACCAAAAAACATGTGTCGTCGCCTTCGCAAAAATCAACCTGTAAGCGGTTGAATATGTTTTTACGCTGGATGGTGCGCCAGGACAATAGCGGTGTTGATTTTGGTATCTGGAACCGTATTAAACCGGCCGATCTCATTTGTCCGCTTGATTTGCATGTAGACCGTGTAGCCCGCAAGCTCCTGCTCATCACCCGCAAACAAACCGACTGGCAAACCGCCCTCGAACTCACCGCCCGCCTGCGTGAATTTGACCCTACAGATCCCGTAAAATATGATTTCGCCCTGTTTGGATTAGGGATCGAAGAACGCTGGGGTGTGCAGTTTTAGACTGTTTTTGCGTCATATTTTGCATATCCTCCAATTAACTTCCGTGCGTCATTGCGAGCGTAGCGTGGCAATCCCTAACTATGCAGGGCGGCTTTGCTAATTGGGGATTGCCACGCTACGCTCGCAATGACGTAGAGAGAGGAAAATTGCTAAGATTCTACAAAAAACACCTTCCTAATTACCCTCTCAAAATGATAAAACCTATCAAAATGATAGGTTTTAAATGGAGGTTAAAATTGTGCGTTTTTGACTATGTATCTGTTATATAAATCTTTATCAAAATAAAACACCTCCCGGCACGCATTTTGGCTATAGCGAATCATCAATCAAATTAACGTATGATGCTGTTATTTTCTTTAGCTGCCGATCCTAAGAATAAAAAATTGGCAGCCATCTCCCCGGCAGCGTTCGCAGGTATCATATCCAACCCCTCTTTTTTTATCTCATTGAATGAATTCGCACGTTAAGCAACTCTCTTTCGCGGGTCTGATAGTTACCCTGGGTATTATTTTTGGCGATATAGGTACTTCGCCGTTGTATGTTTTCCAAACCTTACTGGTAGAGGGCGGCAAGGTGAATATGGCATTGGTATTGGGCTCTATATCCTGTATCTTCTGGACACTTACCCTTCAAACCACTTTTAAGTATATCGTAATCACCCTGCAGGCCGATAACAAAGGCGAGGGCGGTATATTTTCTCTGTATGCGTTAGTAAGGCGCTATGGCAAATGGCTGGCCATCCCTGCTATTGTAGGCGCGGGTACCTTGCTGGCCGATGGTATCATCACTCCGCCCATATCCGTAACATCGGCTATTGAAGGGCTTAACCTGGTGCCTGCTTTCTCAAACGTTATTGTGCCGGGTAATAACCTTATTTTGATCATCGTGATCAGTATTATTATCCTGCTCTTCTTTTTTCAGCAGTTTGGTACCAAGGTGGTGGGCTCGGCATTTGGGCCTATTATGCTGCTTTGGTTTGTGATGCTGGGCGTTTTGGGCACTATGCAGGTAATACACCATCCATCTATATTTAAAGCTTTAAACCCATATTACGGTGCGCGCCTGCTTATGGATCATCCCAAAGGTTTCTGGCTGCTGGGCGCGGTATTTTTGTGTACCACCGGTGCCGAAGCGCTCTATTCAGACCTGGGCCATTGCGGACGTAAAAATATACAGGTAAGCTGGATTTTTGTAAAAACTACCCTGGTTTTAAACTATCTGGGGCAGGGTGCCTGGGTTTTGGCGCAAGCCCCAGGCAAGGATTTTACCGGTGTTAATCCTTTCTTTGAGATCGTACCACACCAGTTCCTGATTCCCGGCGTGGCGCTGGCTACTATGGCTACCATTATTGCCAGTCAGGCTTTGATCAGCGGTTCATTCACCTTGATCAGTGAAGCGGTAAGTATGAACTTCTGGCCGCGCATCACCATCAAATACCCATCCAACATACGCGGACAAATTTATATCCCCAGCATCAACTGGATCCTGTGCGTGGGCTGTATCCTGGTATCGCTGTACTTTAAAACATCTGCCGCCATGACGGCCGCCTATGGTTTCAGCATCACTATTGCCATGCTCAGTACCACTATACTGATGTACTACTTTATGCGCTACGTAAAACATTGGCCGGTATGGATAGTCACCATGATATTGTGCGTGTTTTTAACGGTGGAATTCTCGTTTTTTGTGGCCAACGCCGTGAAAATTATACACCGGTTGTTCTTCGTAGGTTTTGAAATTGGTTTGATATTTACCATGTATGTTTGGTTTAAGGCCCGTAAGATCAATAACCGCTTCCTGAATTTTATCGACATTAAAGAAAAACTGCCCTTGCTCAATGCGCTGAGCGCTGATACTACGGTAAACAAATACGCTACGCACCTCATCTATCTTACCAAAGCCAACAATGGTAAGCAGATAGAAGAAAAGATCATTTACTCCATCATGAGCCGCCGGCCCAAACGTGCTGATACCTATTGGTTTGTGCACATTGAACGCACCGACGAACCCTATACCATGGAATACAGCGTTGACCAGATAGAGCCCGGTAAAGTAATCCGTATCGAATTCCGCTTAGGTTTCCGGATACAGCCAAGAGTGAACGTGTTGTTCAGAAATGTAGTGGAGGACATGGTGCAACGTAAGGAAATTGACATTACCAGTCAGTACGAATCATTGAACAAATACAAAATAGCTGCCGATTTCAGGTTTGTGATCATGGAGAAATTCCTGTCGTACAATAACTTGTTCAGCACTTCGGAGGCATTTATCCTCAATAGTTATTTCGCCATCAAAAAACTGGCCCAGTCAGAAGCCAAAGCTTTTGGTTTGGATACGAGCGAAACCCGGATAGAAAAAATACCGCTGGTAGTAAAACCGGTGAGTAATGTGCATCTGAAAAGGGTAGAGTCGGTTAGTTACAGTAACGGTGTGTTGGAAGTGAGCTGATGCTTATGTGTGTTTGTGATGACGTGTAAGTAAGGCTGTCATGCTGAGCCCCGTCGAAGCATGTGGGGAGGCCTCTGCGCTCAACCCTTCGACGGAGCTCAGGGTGACCCCTTTTGTGATATTATTTCCCTCCCTTGGTGGAATTAAAAAATGTCATCCTGAACTTGTTTCAGGATCTCACAGGACAGGCTAACCAAGATACTGTACATCTTGCTTATGGGATGCCGAAACGAGTTCGGCATGACCTGACCGGATATAAAAAGACTTACGCAGTTTCAAAAACTTCGTAAGTCTTTCATTTACCAAAGATCAAAAGCCGGAGAAATAGTGCGATTTCTTCCCTCGGGAAGGGGGGAAGAGGTTTCATCGCCCGATACTTTATGAAACTAAACTCACCTGGTACATAAACCCCTCCCTGCCATCACGCAAATCCGTCGCGCCCCTCCCGTGGGGAGGGAACTGAAAAGCATAGGCACAATCACCTTAACTTATTCCCCCTTTTTACACTTGATTAAAAAGAATGGCTGGCTCTCGCTGATCTCCGTGATCTCGAATAATCCGGCCTGGCCAAACTCGGCCTGGATACTTTCCCGGTCGTAAAAGAACATTTTCATGTCGGCAAATATCTCGTAACGATCCTGGCTGATGAATTTGCCCTGGCCGTAGGTGTTGGCTTCTTTGGAGATTGCGCTAAATACCATATAGCCACCTGCCGACAGTTGACTATAGCAATCGCTGATCAATTTTTCGCGTTCGCCGCTGTCAAGCAAATGTATAAGGGCGTAGCAAAATATACCGTCGTACCGGTGATCATCAAAGGGCATGTCGGTTACAGAACCATGGTAGATCACCATATCCGTTCCGTAATGCTTCCGGGCCATGTCAATAGCTGTTGGGGAGATCTCGATACCGGTTACCGTGATGCCGTTTTCTCTGAAAACCTGTGCATTGCGACCATAACCGATGCCTGGGATCAGGATATTTTTTATCGATTTGCTTACAAAAAGATACTTGGTCAATACAGCCGATTTTGCAGGTTCAAAACCCCACATCTCTTGTTTTTCGCCAAAGGCCGCTTCCCAAAACTCCGGTTTTTCGTTTGCCATGATCTTTTAAATTATTGACGCGCAATTTACAGCAAATAACTATTTGCCTTGTTAACGCAATGTCATCCTGAGAGAACAGGCTGTACACCTTGTTGATGGGACGCCGAAACAAGTTCGGCATGACTTCCGGGATGAGGTATCTGTCATCCTGAACTTGTATCAGGATCCCATATGGTGAGTTAACCACCATGCTGTAAACCTTGCTCATGGGATGCCGCAACAAGTTTGGCATGACTTCGATATAAAAGATCTGGATTATTCGATTCTAAAGGCTACTCCGTAGGAGTAAAAGTTTTGTAGAAAACAAAAAATAGATATCGAGCATGCCGTAGGTATGCAACCTGAGTACAGTACCTACGGCACTGAATTGCAATTGAAATTTTTCTACAAAGCTTTAACCCCGATGGGGTTTGGAAAATTCCTTACCGGATGGTATAGAAACTGATCTATCTTACTTAAAAACCTCAATTCCGGCTAATTCAATCTTGCACTCGTTGCAAACGAGCGCAAGTAAAGGAATCACTAACTCACTAAATCAATAATTCACTAATTGAAATCTTACGCTTCTTCCTTAAAATAAACTTTATAATAGTTCATGGCGCGGCCATCATCGAAACCTTTTTCAATCAATTCCTTATCGCCATGAATATAAATGTGGAAGTTTTTATCCAGTTTGAGCACGCTTTTATAAACGCGGGCCTGCTTTTTTACGGCATTGTCTGATATCACAAAGTTATCGGCAATGGGGCTGTCAAACTCCTGCTCGTACTGGTTCTTGAAGCTTTTGAACGATTCGATGGCTTCGGGGTTACCGATTACTTCGTTCGAGAATTCGTCCATATTAAACTCATCCTTCTCCTTAAAATACTTCATGGATCGGTTCAGCAAATCGATCTTATCGGCCTTGCTCATTTCAAACTGCTCGTCGAGTTTTTCGGTTACAAAGTTTTTGTAGATGCCCAGGGTATTGTTGGTTTGGTTAAAGCTATCGTTACGGATGCGGAGTTGCAGGAAGTTGTCTTTCCAGAATACGGCAGCGTCCTGTCCGCCATTGGTTTTATCAACCACCACTACTTTATAGCCATTTTCCTTTTCGATATTGAAGATGAGCACGCCTTTGTCCAGCTTGTTGATGTTGATGGCATCCTGCTCATAATCAACCTGGAAGCCACCTTTATCGGGGTAAACTTTAAGGTAGGTTTCCTTATTTTCCGATTTAAAAATACCAATGGCATCCAGCGGGTTGCCCTCAATTTGTACATCGTTAAAATAAACCACGTACAGCTCGCCACCTTTAATGTTGGGATGGGTGGTGGTTTTGTACAGGTGTTTGGCTATCTGCTCGGATGCTTCATGAAACTTTTCCCGGTCCTCAAAAGCCTGTGAGGCAAAGTGGTGGATCTCGTTCAATGAAAGGTTACCGCTGCTGTGCATGAGGTGGTATACTTCGTTGGCTTTTTCAAATGGTTTTAAAAAATACTGCATTAGCAGGTTGGGGATAATATCATCCTTAAGTTCCAGGGGCTGATCAGAGAGGGCGTACATCTCTTCCTGCGACTGGTTGCCAACATGATGCACCGAAATAGTATCGAGCGAAGCTTCAAAAAAAGTTACCATAATGGCTGCGAAGGTAGGGGTTTTACGGCGTAGTTGATAGTTCATAGATGATGGTTCATAGTTCATGGTAAAAAATAATTACGCTGAACCATGGTCTATCAGCCATCGACTGTGATTACTAACCTATGGAGTATTTTTACTATGAACTATCATCTATGAACCATGAACATTTCATTTGCCACTCTCACGGTAATTTCGTATCTTTATAACAAGCGAACAGCCCGGCTCTCCAAATAAGAGAGCCGGGCTGTTTTGTTAAGGAGAAAAACAGATCAAAAAATGCTCTGTTTTGATTTAGTTATTTGACAATCAAATATTTAATACTTTTTAAAGTTTTAAAAGCGCGTTAAAAATCATGCTGAAATTTGTTAAAAAATGTTAAAATCGATGTTTTTGAAAAAAAAAATGGCAGTTTTTAACCCGTTTTTGAGCAAAAAAGTGTTAAAAATTAAGGTTTAAAAAGTTTTTTAGCCATTAAAAGGTAAAAGCTTGAGGCCGATAGCAGGCCCGTCGATCGGGTGCGATTTATTTGTGTTAAATTTGTGCCCTGGTCTGTGGCTGCTGATAATTTCCATGGACCATCGACTATTCGCCATGGACAATTTACAAGATACTATAGTAGCGCTGGCTACGCCAAACGGGATAGGGGCAATCGCGGTGATCCGCCTTTCGGGCCTGGATGCTATCAACATAGCCAACAGCGTATGGAAAGGCAAGGACCTGACCAAACAGGCCTCGCACACTATCCATTTTGGCCATATCATGGATGGCGACCTAATGCTGGATGAGGTGCTGGTATCGCTGTTTGTGGCACCCAGATCCTATACCCGCGAAAATGTGGTGGAGATTAGCTGTCATGCCTCGGGATATATTGTGGAGAGTATTATCAAGCTGTTCATCAAAAGAGGTGCACGGAGTGCCAAACCCGGCGAATTTACCCTAAGGGCGTTCCTGAATGGTCAGCTCGATCTTTCGCAGGCCGAAGCTGTAGCCGATCTGATCGCGTCTAACTCTAAAGCATCCCAACAGGTAGCCTTACAACAATTGCGGGGTGGGTTTAGCAACCAATTGCAAGGTTTGCGGGAGCAGCTGGTGAATTTTGCCTCCCTTATTGAACTGGAGCTTGACTTTGCCGAAGAGGATGTAGAGTTTGCCAATCGCGACCAGCTCAAACAATTGATAGTGGATATCACCAGAATTATAGGCAGGCTGATCCAGTCGTTCGAGTTGGGAAATGCTATAAAACAAGGCGTGAACACGGTAATAGCCGGCAGGCCAAACGCGGGTAAATCAACCCTTCTTAATGCCTTGTTGAACGAAGAAAGAGCCATTGTGAGCCACATACCAGGTACCACCCGCGATACTATTGAAGAAGTATTGAACATACAAGGTATCAATTTCAGGCTGATAGATACAGCCGGTATCCGCGAGGCTACCGATGCTATTGAGCAGATAGGGGTACAGCGTACCATGGAAAAAATAAGCCAAAGCGCCCTGCTCATTTATGTTTTTGACGCGGATCAGATTACGCTTGAAGAACTAAAAAATGACCTGGAAAGCTTGCAAAGCCCTGGTATAGCCATGCTGTTGGTTGCCAATAAAATGGATTTGATACAGTTAGAAGGAAAGGAAAAGTCGGAAAGCATCCAGGAATTTTTCCTGACTTCCGGTCTTCCAGATCTGCAGACCATCTTTATCTCGGCCAAAGAAAAACTGCATATAGATGACCTGAAAAATAAGATCTACGGCACAGCAATCAAAGATCAGCTCAGTGGTGATGAAACCCTGGTAACCAACATCCGCCATTTAGAGGCTTTGCAAAAAACAGAAGATGCGCTGATTCGGGTATTAGGTGGCATCGACGGCAGCATCACCTCAGATTTCCTGTCGATGGACATCAAGCAGGCCCTTCATTATCTCGGTGAAATAACCGGCGCCGTTACTACGGATGATCTGCTGGATAATATATTCAGTAAGTTTTGTATCGGCAAATAATGCCGTCAAACCTCGGCAGTAAGTGACAACTCCAGACAGTTAAACTTCTCATTGTTAATAATTTATCGTATTTCGACTTGTCCAAATTCTTGGATAATTGGTGGGCGTTTCGGAGATATGTTACACCCTATTCCGTGGCAAACTGACCACCTATTTTGCTGGCAAAGAAATGCAGCAGATGCTTTAACAGCATAAAACAAAGATAGCTTATTTACCTTTTTTAATAAGTCTGGTACTGCTCGTGCTTTTTCTTAGAAGCTTGAAGCACCTGGACATGTGAGCGCATATCTCTTGCGGAGATCATCGCCCATCACTTTAATACCGGCTTTAAGGGCGATTTCGCATACGCGATCAGGCTCCCAATTCACTTCTTCATCGGCGAGCCTGATCAGGTCCTAAACAGCACAGCCAGTATCTAAAGCATCGTTACAAAAATGGGGTGGTCAGCTTGATCCGGAATACCCTGGTCACTTTGAATCCGGAATGGGTGGTCACTTTAAATCGGAATCAGGTGGTCAATTTCAGCGAAATCTCCAGTTTGCCAAGCGATGCAGCCTGTTCCAACGAAATGCCGAAGTGATCCGGGATCAGTTGTGGCGGATTGGCGCTCAGCAGTCATTGAGCGACGGTTCTTCATTTTGCGCGGTGTTGAACGTGGTGATCAGTTTCAATGATTTTGTCCTCGTGGTTTCGATAAAATGACGGAATCACTGTTTGATAAATTCAACCATCCCTTTTTGATAAGGGATAGTTTTACGTGTCCGCGCGATCCCAAAATGCTTAGCTGGTGTTTACCGCTTATGACTTATTGCCATTCGGCTGGTGGGCATTCTGATTGGGCTTAACACAATTCAGGATAATGAATATCTGCTCCATATTTTTAGGTAACTTTAATCTCCCCTAATTGTAAAACATGGAAGAATATCTACAGAACAAAACTCCCTTTGAACGCCTGCTGCTTCTTGGCGGCGCCATTTGGGTCGGCGCAAAAATTCTCGACGCACTTACTACGCCCCATGATACCGTTAACTATGCCCTGTACAGGAGGAGGCGATTGGTTTACCATTGCATCGCCTATGAAGATTTAAGGCAGGAGGTGACATACGCTTTGATAAAATCATTGTAGCCGGTTCGCATGCCATGCGCGAGATCGAATCCGTTGCCTATGAGTATAAGTCGTTTCATTCTGATATTCAGGAAAGGAAAGATATTAATTTATCAGGAAAAGTTGTTTGTGCTATTACTGTAGATGATATAAAAATTAAGCTGCCAATTGATCTGCATCCAAATTACAATATTATTAAGCCGAATGAAAGATAAGGGTTGGGCCAAGTTTTAAAGTACAAATTAGACATTCATAAACAAACATTTTGTTTAAAAATAATATTGAAGGCAACCTGTCATATACCTGATATCGTTATATTATTAGGTTGTATCCATATAAATTGTAATGATATTACAGTCAGACCAATTTATTTTTCAAAAGTTTGCATAAAATATTTCTTCTCCTGCTCGACGTTTTTACAGCTTCTAAATGACATATTATGAAATTCCCAGATGAATTGTCCCGTGAGCCGTATCATTTGCGGTCATTGGAAATAGATGGTGCAACGGTAGTTGAATCGTGTTCGGCTAAACAATTCGCCAAAAGTGATCTGTTAGTTAGTCAGCATTTGTTATTATTTGTTCTGGAAGGACGTTACAAAGTAAGTTTCGGTAACGATACATTGTTTGTAGAAAAAGGCGAAGGCTTGTTAGTCCAGCGAACGCACAGCTTCCATTACGAAAAGATCGGCAACGTGAATGGTGACGGTAAGCCATTCGAAAGTCTCATGTTTTTTTTCAAAGATGAGCTGATCAAAGACTTTTTATTCCATAAAAGGATTGGGCGGCGAAAAAGAAACGAAAGCAAATCGGTAAGTAAAATATCTTACAACAGATCAATCCAGATTTTTCTTCAATCGGTTTTGGTCGCGTTTGATAGTGATCTATCGCAACATTCATCGTTTCTTCAAAATAAGCTTTTTGAATTACTTTTCAACCTTTCGGATACCAACCCCGATCTGCTTTCTTCATTCATGAATTTTACCACGTACAAGGCGATCGACCTTAATAAGGTTGTAGAGGGGTATTACCGGGAGAATCTTACGCTGGAGGAATTAGCATATAAGGCAGGAAGAAGTCTGGCAACGTTCAAACGTGAATTCCAAAAAATATATAATACTTCGCCACACCGATGGCTGCTAAATCGCAGATTGGAGTATGCGAGAGATTTAATCGAGGTTGAAGGCATGAACGTTAGTGATGCGAGCTTACATGCCAGCTTTGCAAGTGTCGCTCATTTTTCCAGGGCTTTTAAACGTAAATATAATGTATCACCGTCTTCGTTAAAGGAACCTGTGGCAGTCCTCTCGCCATTGTGAACAACCGTTTCTTGGTTGAATTTTGGGAAGGCACGCGAGAAAATCGATGTGTGATCCGCCAAAGTAAATGAGTCGTTTACAACTTTTCTAATTTGCAGGTTCTTAAAAAAGTTTTGACGATACCTTATTCTCTGCTTTATTTGAATTTAAGTCATTGAAAGTTAATTAATTAAAGTTAAAAATAAAACAGCTTAGTGGAAAATATGGATTATCTGCCGGTAGGGTATTTCGATTGTTGAAGATTTTGCAGCGTTCTTGGGTCTAATCAATCCCGGTAGTTCCATGTACCTCTTGCGAGGTATTTTAGATGTAAAAAAAAGCATTCTCTTCACGGAATGCTTTTTTAACTTTTAACTAATCTTAGTAAGAACGGCTGAAGATTTTATAGGCCGGGCTACCAACAACCATATCAGTTTTGATGAATCTCCCGTGAATGAAGGGGATTATCATTGAAAATCGTACAGCGTTGGACCAGGCTCGTGATTTGGATTCCAAGATATTTTAAATGAAAGTTAGCTTACGCTTTGTCTCGACCACTAAGACAACCTTCGTCTTAGCGAAGGTTGTCTTATGATGCATTATACAATGTATGGGCACATCAATTTACTTGAGGTCTTACTATTTACTTTTTTCAGGCATAAGGACCAGCTGAATGTAGTTTTTGCCGGTTAAACAATCATTAGCCATCTTCCTGACTTTTTCGGGGGGGATCGAATTTAGCAATTTTGCATAGTCATCTATTTGATTTAAATCTTCACGATTTTGAATCTGTCCGGATAAGTATGTTAGCCAAAACCCATTCGTTTTTAAACTGGTTTCAAAGGTTCGTTGGTTTTCGGCTTTAAATTTATCAAGGTTGATTTGTGACGGCCCTGTCGTTTTAAGTTTTTCTACCTCACCCAATGTTAAGTTTATGAGTTTGTCAACATTTTGGGGAGCGCAGCCGAACGTAATAGTCAAGTTGTAGGTACTTCGCGGGTACTTGACAGTGGAAACTCTTGTAGATGGAGAATATACGCCACCCTCATCCTCACGCAAGTTCTCTATCAACCTGATTTGTAATGATTCTTTCAAAGCATCCAGAACAAGTTTATTTTCCATAGTATCATCAAAAGCACCAGTGAACACTAATGTTACACTTGCTTTTTGCTCCGTGCCTTTATATACCGTTCTTTTGATGATACCGGTTGGAACATTGATGTGCAAGTCCTTTGCCTCCTCTTTTTTTCCACTTGCGGGCAAACTAGCCAGGTATTTCTCTATGAGTGGTTTGATTGCGGGCATATCGATGCTGCCAATAAACACGAATACGAAACCGCTTTCGTTGGCGAAACGCTCTCTATAGATTGAATACGCCCGGTCCAGGGAAACCTGTTCTAATTTTGCCAGTGAAGGTCCCGTTCTGCGTAAGTTGTGATTGCCCAATATCGCGCTGATCGTATCCTGATAGACGCTGTTGGGGTCATTGAGGCGATTCGCAATACCTGCCTTTGAGCGGATCATCAAGCCGTTAAACATCGAGGAATCTTTTCGGGGGGCAGTGAGATAGGCATACGTCAATTGCAATGCATCTTCTAAGTTTTCTTTAACTGTGCTTCCGTTGACTCCCTGCGAACGTTCGGCAATAAACGGCTGAACAATCAGTTGTTTCCCGGTCAGGTACTTGCCTAATTGGGTGGTATTATAATTGCCTGCCCCATAAGAAGGTATAACGTTAGCAGCTGAGGCAGATTGGAAATCCGAATCGCCATACAACGACGTTCCACCAGGCCCAAACCCGCTAAAAATAATTTGATCGTTTTTAAAATCTGTCGGTTTTAGCAATACCCTAATGCCATTACTCAACAGAAGTGTAATAATACCATTGTGATCATCCTTTTTTTCACTGACTATCTTTCCTGTTGCAGGGATAGACTTTAATAAGCTTTCTTTACTAAATTCATCTTTGTACGGCAGAATATTATCCGCCTCAATAATTGTCAGCCAATTGTTAAACAGTTGATTGTCGGGTAGATTTTTCTTTTCTTTATCGGGAGCCATGATCAGAATATCACGATCCGTCTGCTTATTAATTGTTTTTATTAATGTGTTGATTTCATCAAGTGTAATTCCGTTTATCTCTTTATTCGCCAGATTAAATTCATAAGCAATTCCCGGAGATGCGGTGCCGTGTAAAAAATAATCCAAATATTCTCTCACGTAATTTTCTGACGGATTTTTATCTTTTTCAGTCAATGACAATTTGTATCGATTCAGAAAGCTTTCTTTTGCACGTTGTAGTTCGGTCGGTGTAAAACCAAACCGTTTCACGCGTTCATTTTCGCGCCATATGGCTTTAACTGCTTTCTCCAGATCACCAGGTTTAGCAGTAACGTTTATGTCATAATTATCCAAGCCACCTAAAAAGCCACCCACAGCGGCGTTTGCAGATAAAAATGGCGGATCTGATTGCCGCAATAATTCACCGCATCGTTGCCCCATCATATTGTTGAAAAGTTGCCGTACGATATTTGCCCGATAATCAGAGATCGTATGTAAAGGCAGTTCCGGGAACTTAATTATTATATCAGCAGTTGTAGCAGTCATTTCAGGATCAGTGACTGCTACAAATTCATTTTTGCCTGTTAAAGGAACTTTGTATAGCGTTCTTGCTTTTTCGTTAACGGGGTTTTTAAGATCGGCAAACTTAGCTTTAATGACCTTTTCCATTTGGTCAACGTCTATGTCTCCAACGACGATCAAAGCTTGTAAATCAGGTCGATACCAATCGTTATAGAATCGTTTGATAGTTTGCGGCCTAAAATTATTCAATACGGTATCTAAACCAATTGGCATTCGTTGCGAATAGCGCGAGTTGTTCAATATTATCGGCCAATAGGATCTCCGCATTCTCTCGCTCGCTCCCTTTCCCAAGCGCTTTTCTTCCAGAACAACGCCTCGTTCCTTGTCAATCTCTACGGAATCAAGTAATGCGCCATGGGCCCAGTCATGTACAATCTCAACGCCATTCTTTAAGATTTCTGGATTATCTGATGGTAATGGCAACTGATATACAGTTTCATCAAATCCCGTATAGGCATTGATGTCCGCGCCGAATCGGACACCTGCTTTTTGTAGATAATTTATCAGTTCATTTTTGGGGAAATTTTTTGTGCCGTTGAAGCTCATATGTTCCATAAAATGAGCAAGGCCGCGCTGATCTTCGTCTTCCAGGACTGAACCGACTTTATTGGCCAGGTAAAAAATTACACGGTTCTTAGGTTGCTCATTATGACGAATGTAATAGGTAAAACCATTACTTAGTGTACCGGTGCGAACAGCGGAATCTAAAGGTATATTTTGTGCGTGAGCCGTAGAAAAAATGCTCCCAATCAGGCCTGCTGTTAAAATTAATTTTGTGTTCATACCAACGTTTGATTTTTTTATTTCAATAAAGTGGCCAGCGTTTTATCCAAATCATCACCGCGTAGATTTTTAGCAATGATTTTGCCGTTGGGGTCTATCAGGTAGTTTTGAGGAATACCTTTGATGTTATATAGTTTCGCTGCTTCGTTATCCCAAAACTTTAAATCGGATACCTGTGTCCAGTCTAATCCGTCTGCTTTGATTGCTGCCAGCCAGTCCTCTCGTTTTCCCGGCCTGTCGAGCGAAACGCCCAGCACCGTAAAATTTTTGGTTTTATATTTATTGTAGGTCTTAAGGACGTTGGGGTTTTCCTGACGACACGGAATACACCAGGACGCCCAAAAATCGAGTAATACATATTTTCCTCTAAAGTTCATTAATGATACGTCCTTGTCGTTCGCATCCTTTTGCGTAAATAAAGGTGCCATAGCACCTATGGACGTACTACGTGCGGAATTGATTGCTTTTGAAAATGCTGATCCGGCAACCGTTCCTCTTATATCTGCGGATAAATTGTTGTACAGTGGTTCAATTAGAGGCACATTTATATCCATTCCGGCTAGGTCTTTTAAAACCATTAGGCTTACGTACGAGTCAGGATTTTGCTCAACATATTTGACTTGCAGTTCTTTTCCTTTAGCGACGGCCTCGTCAAACTTTGTTTTTAAGCCTGCGATAAACGCTGGATCTTTTTGTTTTGCAGCGGGTGCGGCAAAGTATTCAGCATTTATAACTTTTACCGCTTCCTCAGCTTTAGCAATGCTTAGCTTATAATTATTGTTGTCATTATTTACCTTTGAACCGCTTATTGAGGCATTCTTTACCGAATCTTTACCAGCAACGGCAATATTTCCTTTTTCAAGATAAAGCGTTGTTGCATCGGCGTTCCTGCCTAAACGGGTTAACCCTTCTCCATAATGATCTAACACCAGTTGTGCCTGAAGCGGTTCTGTTACTGTCCCTGAAAACTTAAATATACCTTTTGTAATAGCGGCTGAATCAACTACCTGCTTTCCGTTTACAAAGTATATTAAAAAAGATTTTGCCGGAGCATTGTACGCTCCAACTTTTCCTTCCAATACAAAATTGGAGCTTTGCGACCATCCCACTACCGGTGCGATGGTCAATATCCATATAAACATTCTTTTCATATCTTCTAATAGTTTTGTCAAATTCGTTTTTTAGTTGTTTTATGTTGTTATTCCTGGGTTTCGTCGTGCCTGATAATGTCGAGAATTTTCTCGTTTTCAATAATCATCATACCGTGGCGGTCGGCTGTGATGCCTTCTTTTAGTTTATAGGTGTAAGACATTGTTGAGCCAATCATCGTAGTTGGCAGATAGGAGAAATTGAAATTTTCACAATGCCGTCTTAACTCTTCGCCTACTTCAATGATGTGCGTAGAGATTACAAAAAAGGAATCCCGGTTTTCGGAAAATGCTTTGGTTATTTCAAATGTTGCCTCGTAGGCATCTTTTACGTTGGTACCTTTAAAAAGCTCGTCGAAAATCACAACTAAGCTTTTATCTTCCGCCACTTTTTCAGCGACCGTTTTGACTCTCAATACTTCCGCGTAAAAATGGCTATAGCCCATACTTAGATTGTCGGGTACGTTTATAGATGAATAAAGCCCGTCTTTAACGGAGAATTCCATATCCTCCGCGGCTACCGGGAACCCCATATGCGCGAGATAGATATTAATTCCAAGAGATTTCATCAATGTCGATTTACCGGCCATGTTGGCACCGGTCAGAAACAGTACATTGCTTTCTTGATGTAACGATACGGTGTTTTTTACCGCATTTTCGACAGTGGGGTGATAGAGTCCGGTTATCGTCAGTTTGTTGTTGCTCTTTGGCTGGGCCCTGGCAAAACGAAAGTCCTTTTTTACAGCTATTCCTGCTACAGCAATGTAAACATCCAGTTGAAATATCACGTCCATTAGGCTGGTCATTGCTTCGCGTAATTCCGTGCGCAAATAGTAATCATAACGTATCAGCTTTACCAGTGGAAATTTGGCATTTCCCCGTTCCTGTCCAATCCACTTTAATTTTTGTTGGCTAAGCTGATTTCTTATACTATTCAATTGATCGGAAAACGGGCTTACTTCATGATCCAATTTCTCTACAAAATCTCGAAATCGATTTAAGATATCGATGGTTTTGCTTATATCGGATTCGAGCATTGCATAGTCATTATCCTGAGTTGCTATTTCCAGCACCTTTTTAGATATCACATTTACAACGGTCGATATAAGATTATTGCTACCAACCGAACTGAGGTAATTTTCCATTATTTCCAGTTCCTCGCCTGCAAATGGGAGCAGGGTGCCCTGGCGCGCGAAGTATCTAAAAATTCCGCTTCGTTTGTTGATGTCGTCTGGGTTCAAAAGCGGCTCCTGAAACATTTGCTCCATAAGTTTTCTACCTCCTGAAGTAATTACTTCGTCAAATAGCCGAGCAACAGAATTATTTTTAAAGCGGCCAGTAATGTTTAAATCATTCAGCGTCTGTATGTCTGCAAAAAAGTTCATAGGGGAAAGGCTTATTTGTTGTTTCGGCTTCTAATAATTTCAAGAATTCGCTCATTATTGATAATGACCATGCCATGTCTATCAGCGGTAATGCCTGATTCCAGCTTATAGGTATACACTGGTGCGTTGTTGTTCATACGAGTAGGGAGGTAAACGAACTTGATATTTTTGCACAGTGTTTTTAATATCTCGCCTGCCTCAACAATATGGGTAGATATTAAGAACATTGAGCTGCGTTTTTCGGCGAATGCTTTTGTAATGGCAATAGTGCCTTCATAGGCATCTTTAACATTAGTGCCTCGAAAAAGCTCATCGAATATGACAAAGAGTTTCTTAGAGGACGCCAGTTCTTTGGCTATTTTTTTAACCCGCAGAACTTCCGCGTAAAAATGACTGTTCCCCGCGCCAAGGTCGTCAGGTAAGTTAATAGTGGTATAAATGCCATCACGCACTGAAAATTTCATTTGTGCAGCCGCAACAGGAAAGCCCAGATGCGCAAGGTATAAAGCAATGCCTATTGATTTCATTAATGTTGATTTTCCGGCCATGTTCGCACCCGTCAAGAACACGACATTTTTATCAGTGCCAAGTTGGATACTGTTGGTAACGGGATTTTTTACCAGAGGATGAAAAACATCCGATAGGTGGAGAATATGTTCAGACTTATCTATTGCCTCCGCAAATACAAAGTTGTGTTTCAATGCCACGATAGCAATGGACATAAATACGTCCAGTTGATAGATATCAGTCAAGATTTGCTTTATTTGACGTCGAAACCTGGATCTGAATAGATCATCATAGGCTATCATTCTTGCATAGGGAGGTTTGTCTGTTTGTTTGACTTCCAGTAAAATTTTTAACTCCGGGTAGTTTAGCAACTCGGCTATTTTTTCCAAAGTGGTGTGATATGGAGTTACCTGAGCTGTCGGCCGGATGCGGTTAATGAAATTATTCAAGTCTTGTAAAATGCTTATAATTGCATTAATTCCATTGACAATCAGTTTATAGTCGCCGTCGGCCGCTAAGAGCTGACTGAACTTTTGCGCCAGATTATTTTCCCGGGAGGAGAGCATCGTGCGCTGATCTGTCATACTCAGGTATATTTCCGCACTGTCTAAGTCCTCTGTTTTAAAGGGGAAGCTGAGCCTACCGGTACTAAAAAATTGCATGGTTTGACTCCGGTTATTAATTTGTTCCTTATTTGTCAATGGATAAAGAAAGTACTGTTCTAATATTTCCGCGCCGCCTCTAGTGCAGGTATTATTGAAGAGACTGAAAATAGAATCACTACCTGGCTTTGCCAATATATTAAGGTCATCGAGGGTTTGCTTGTCAGTGTGAAAATTCATGATATCTTATAAACTTCCGGTAAATGGAGACGGCTAAATGCAAGCCACCTCCAGATACCGTATCATTAACTATTATTGACCACTATTTTCTTCTTCTTCTAAACAGTACTATTACGCCGGTCAGGGCTATCATTCCGGGGATAAGACCTTTACATAACCATACTAATACTGTCATCTGCCCGCTTGAAATTTTTAGATCTATGTCTTTTGCTGGTGTATTGATAATGTCAACAGGGAACGCACCGTTACTTAACCATCTGCAAACTCCTTGAAGGAAATATTCGTTGAACCTGCTTCTTCCTCGTGATAACTCTCCGTTGCTAACAAAGTCAGCATCGCCTGAAATCACGATTTTCTGTTGTTTACCATTTATAGACCTTGTCAGCGACACTGCAACGGGAAAAATACCTTTCTGATCGCCTAATGATGCGTTAAAACTTAGATCCGCTGTCGACAGATCAACAGAACCGAGTTTGGTAGTCATCATAGGCTTGACAGGTGACACTACATTGTTCACCGGCATGGCAGCGGTGGCGGCGACGGCACCTTGTGGCATAGCAACCGCTGTGGCGCTTTCGGTTGCTTGTTTGGAAACAGGAGGTTCTTTGGCTGTTTGTCCCACGTTTTTTCCTACGTTATCTCCTGAAAGGATCTTGTTCCAGCCTCCGGAGTTGCTCAATAATAACGGCTCGACTTTGAAACTTCCCGATGTCACAGTTTCAACGGCTGCTGCACCTTGTATCGATATGGTGCCTCCACCTTTTTGCATCCTTGCTAAATTTGAATCTATGCTTGCTGCATTAGCGGGAATTTGAGCATTAATAAAACCCGGTGTAGTATTTTTGTCAGGCTTAACTAACAGTCCCGCTTTGAGTTGCTCACCAACGTGTTGTAATATTGGGTTAAGTATATCTTGCCGGCCAGGTTCACCGGTTATCAGCATATTGCCGCCATTATCGATATAGCTAATTAATTTTAGCTGGGCTATAGGGCTGAGCGGAGTAACAGGGTCCGCTAAAACAACAATATTTGCGTCGCTTGGGATAACCTGTGTATTTAAATTGATGGTATCTACGTCAAAACCCTGATTGACCAACGCTTTTCGCCTAGGTTTAACTGAGCTGATCTGCCTGTAATCCCTGTCCGCATTGTTATCGATGCTTCTTTCTTTGTTGCCCGTAACGAATACAATTTTCGGAGCGGCCATTAGCAAACGCTTTAAGGCGGCCGATACTTCGGCTTCGCTGGCATATGGATCATTGTCACCAGTATAAAATCTCAGGAAAGTACTTTTGCCTTTATACTCTAACTTTCTCGCCAGCAAATAACCTTCCGGCTCCAGGTTGACCATTTTGTTGATCTGACCTGGTGGGATAAATAGCTGACGGTCAACTCCCATACTCGTGGCCATCTTATCCGCAATCTTTTCTATATCCTGTACACCGTTAAGATTTGGATTAAACCTGTAGTCCCTGAAATTTGTGTCCACGGGTTTTTGATAATAGTAGACATAGTCAACGTCCATACCCGGGATGAACCTTTTAAATTGTTCCAGCCTGCCCAAATCAGTATTCCGATACTGCGGCAACACTGCCCAAATGTTTCGATCCAGCATATTTGCATAGGTGGTAACTTTTAGTTGCCCTTTGATCTGCTTAGCGATGGTTTGACTATTTGGAGTAATCGTAAGTGATTTTCCTGCTGTGTTATCCCAATAACCAGTAAAAACAGGCCTCGAGGTCAGGTAGCCCAATAGGAGCGCCGTGAAAATTAATAATGCGTACCTCCCTGCTTTTATCGTCCACGGCTTCAATTCGCGCTCCGCTTTCATGCGTAGTACACATAGAGATAGGAATGAAGCAACGATGATCAGATAATAAAAAATATCTTTCGTGGTGATGAGTCCCGAAATCATTTTCTCGGTACGTCCAGAAATAGATAAGAAATATGTCAAGTCCCTTATAAAATCGATGTCCTGGCCCAATGTACCTACGTAGCGTAGTACCGTAAATATGGCTAAGGTGCTTATAGCTGCAACCACCTGATAGCTCGTTAAACATGACATAAACAGTCCGATGGCTGAATATGTACAGATCAACAAGTAAAGACCGACAAGCCCCGAGAATATCAGGCCCAGGTCAGCATCTTTTATAAATACAGCACCTATTAAGCTGAATATAGAAAGTATCGCTATTAGTGCCAGCCCATAAGTTATTATGGCGAGATACTTGCCCAAGATTATTTGTCTGAGTTTTACCGGCGAGGATAATAGCAGCTTTATAGACCCGCTGCTAATTTCCCGGCTCATCAGGCCCATTGTTAAGATAGGAAGATACAAATAGAGGGTTCCCTGCATTCCTGTAAATAACCCGTTCGTTCCACCAAAAAGTGATTTAGTGATCGGCATCGTCTGATAACCCAAGGATAAGCTCGTATGAGTAACCTGCAAAGTGCCTAAAAAGCTAATGGCACCCTGAATCATAAATATGGCTAGCACTAACCAGGCTACCGGTGAATAAAAGAGGACGGAAAGCTCAAGTTTTGCTATTTTGAGTGTTTTTCTCATGTTTCGTATTAATTTGATTTTTTATTTGATAGCTGGGCGAAAACTTCGTCCAACGAACTTTTTTCCAACATGATTTCGCTAAGTTGCCAACCTTGCTGAACGGCCATGGCGATGATCTTTTTAGATAAATCCGGTGAAGCTTTAAATCGGAGCCTTATGCTCTTGTCATTTAGCGGCTCAACTGCAGTTATTCCGGGAATTGCACTCAAGACTTCGGCAGATGGCGGGTTGTCCATGGAAACCAACATGCTGTCGGGTAGGATGTAATTATTGAATGCTTCCATAGTATCGGCAAATACCATCCGTCCACTTTCAATCATTTTTATATCCTTGCATATCGCTTGCACTTCCGAAAGAATGTGAGTTGAAAATATAACTGCGCGTTCTTCTGCGATTTGCTTAATAATCTTTCGTACCTCCAGAATTTGGTTAGGGTCAAGTCCATTAGTGGGTTCATCCAAAACAACCAGCTTCGGCTTATGGATGATCGCCTGTGCTATTCCAACGCGCTGGCGGTATCCGCCCGACAGGTTTCGCAAAAGTCTCGAGGCAAAGTGAGCGACGCCGCATTTGTCCATGACTTCATCGACTGCCAGTTTGATTTCATTTTTAGGTACGTTTCGTATCTCTGCGCAGTAGGTTAAATATTCTTCGACGGTCAAATCCAAGTGCAGCGGAGCATTTTGAGGCAAAAAACCCAACAACTTTTTCGCCTCTTCCGGTTCTTCACGGAGATCGATCCCATTGATAAAAACATTCCCTTCGGTTTGGTTGAGTACGCCACACAGAATGTTCATAGTAGTGGATTTTCCGGCACCATTTGAGCCCAAAAGACCAAGGATACCAACTTGATCGATCTCGAAATTAATGTCCCTGATGGCCCAGTCCCTACTATATCGATGGGATAAATTTTCGATTTTTACAATGCTTTGTTTCATTTTATATTGAATTATGAACATGATTATCCTTGCCGTAGTGGCTTTAAAGCCACTACGGCAAGGGGTTAGAAAATATGACGATTATTTTGACTGTTATGGATTATCGGGCATGCCCGGATTCTGAGATAAGTAAAGTGGTGGTAATCGTAATGTTAGCCGGGCCGGCTTCAAGGTATAAATCGTAGCGTTAGAACCGTCCTGGTAAACCTCATGCGTAGGTGCAGGATTGCCGGCGTAAATGGGGTCATTAGCTAATCTGCGCATATCAAACCAGCGTGCACCTTCCTGGGTAAATTCCCTGGTGCGTTCTTCTATAATAAACTTGATAAAAGAAGATTGATTGGCAGTAGCTGCCACCGGAACGGAGGCGACTGCTAATGGCATTCTATTTTTCCTGAGTGTTTCAATGTCTGCTTTCGCGCCAGCAAGATCATTGGTACGGGCTTCAGCTTCTGCCTTTAAAAGGTACAAGTCCGGAAGTTCAACACCAATTCGCGCCCATTGTAAATTATAGCGACGCAATCTTCCACCTGGTATGGGAGTGGATAAGTCTGTTTGCAAGTTAGAATAAAACTTTAATCGCCAATCCGATGGGTCGAATAAGGCAATAGTTCTGGTAGGTATACTAAGAAAATCGGCGGGGTATCCACTGCCATTCTCATTCCCCGAGTAAGTCATTACAGCCCACAAAGATTCTGTTATATCAGTGACATTGGTGAAAGGCGAATTCGGCCCGTACATATCACTAGATGGTAGAAAGGATCCGCCTACAGCCATGGTCTGATTGTAGTTGTAAAGTGTCGGCGCTGTGGTCATTTTAGCCATGTCATTAAAGGCGTTTTTGAACATTGTAAGCGCTTCGCTATTTTTTCCCATGAACAAATAGATTTTACCAAGCAAGCCTTCGGCCGCTGCTTTTGAGATCCGGGTACGGATAGCAGGTTGAAGCGCAAGGTTTGGTATGGATTGGGTTAAATCGTTGATCATAAAGTCATAAGACTGCTGTACTGTACCTCTTTCGAATGCTTTAGTGGTTACGTCTGCAATTTTGATGACAGGAAAACCTAAATCCGTCGATGCAGTTGCGGCATTGTAAGGCTTTGTAAAGTAATTTATCAACTGAAAATTTGTAAAAGCACGTTCGGCCATTGCCTCAGCCTGGAGCTCAAGCTTTTGTTGCTGCGTACCTTCAGTAGCATTTGTTACCTCGTTTGCGATTTTATTGAGGGTATAGATATTTGACAATAAATTACGAAGGAACTGCGGATTATTGGCATTGAAATCATTCGGTGGATTGTTGGCGGGGAAAACGTTATCTGACCATTGAAATAAGGAACGCGCGATTTCGAATCCACCATCAGGCGAGTTAAAGGCATAAGATTCTGCGGAGACCTCATCGCCCATAATTGCTGCGGGTTGCCAAGAACCGGCACCAGCGCCGCCCAGAACATAAAAGTTTGATCCGTTCATCAACTTATTGTAATCATCGTATGTGATCGCGATATTATCCCCCTTGGGAACCACCTCCAAAAAGCTTTTTTTACAAGATGTTGCTATGATTGACAACAGGGCAATGAAAGCCGCTGTCAGCTGTTTGTTTTTTTGCATTTTTTTAATAATTAAATGATTAAAAATTAACATTGGCTCCAAGTGTAATCGTGTGCTGGCCAACAGGTACAGCCATTGTGCCATACTGGTAGTTTTGGAACTCGGGGTTTAATCCATATTTATTCGCTTTCCATAACAATATATTGTTGACTTGTACTCTTAGAGAAGCGCTCTGAATTTTTAGCCAGCGTAATGCCCCCGGGCTAAGATTATATATTAAAGCAGCTTCGTTAAGCTTCACATAGGAGGCGCTCACAACATTTATATCTGCATCTTCATAATATTGAAGGTTACGTATGCCATAGTTTTCAACCGATAAATAGCGTGGAATTGCTGTCACGTTTTCATCTCCAGGTTTTTGCCAGCGTTGAAGAAATTCATTGCTTATATTTCCTCCGAGGTTACTATTAGTGGTCAATAAGCCAGAATAAAACTGATTTACCGTCCTTCGCATTACGGCACCCAGGCTGTAAGTCATATTGAGTGAAAGCTGAAACTGTTTATACCTGAAGTTATTGGTCAGGCCGCCATTGAATTTAGGCGTGGTAGTGCCCATATACACCAGGTCATCTCCTTTTGTAACATTAGGGTCTTTGGTTATTTTACCATTGGCGAGGTAAACTTGTGGGTCGCCTAACTTGTCTAAACCAGCGTATTTGTAGGCAAATAAAGAATTAATCGGGAAACCTATAGTAGGAGAACCACCCAGTTTAAAGCTCGGGTAACTTTCATAACTGGCAGGAATCTGGTATTTAACCAATTTGTTCTGATTGTATCCAAAAACAAAGCCACTCTGCCATGTGAAATGCTCTGTGTTTATGTTTATGCTGTTCAAACCAATGTTTATGCCGTTATTAACAAGGTCGCCGAGATTTGCTGTCGAAGAGGTTGAACCCGTGAAAAAATTTACTGGAGCGCTACCGAGTAAGTCTGTAGTACTTTTATGGTAGTACTCAATACTACCACTTAAACGGTTGTTTAAAATCGCAAAATCTACACCGATATTTGTGGTATGGGTAGCTTCCCAACTCAATGCTTTATCTGCTGCCTGGGAAATTTGGTAAGCCGGACCTCCAATGACAGCATATTGATAGTTGGGAATTTGTTCAGTGTAGATGATGTCATTTGTTGACGCAGCTCCTACATAGGGGGAGTTACCGGTGATACCGTAAGTACCTCTTACCGATAATGCGTCAATCCAAGTTATCGATGATAGAAACTTCTCATTTTTTATATTCCACTTTCCGCCCAAGCTATATGTAGGCTTGTTTTGAGCGGATACATCGCTGCCAAAAACGTTGCTGTGATCTACCCTCCAACTCAAATCCAGGCTGTATTTGTGATCACGTGTATAACTTCCCATGGCAAAATAAGAGTTGTTCCTTGTTACCACGTTTGCAGCCGAAAACGGCTGTTGAACGTGGCCACCGTAGCCTCCAAGTGTTCCAAATACGCCCTGATTTAGCGTGTTATAGTCTAACAGAGGATAGCTTTCAAGTTGGGGGTTATAACCGTAAATGGTTGTTTTATTCTGATCTGTGACAAGTTCGCGAGCTTCCTGGCCACCTTGCAGGGAAATATAGTCATTGCCATTTCTTCCTGAATAATTGTAAACCAGTTGATTCCGAACTGTCCAATTGCGTTGATTATTATTACCTAACTGATAAAATTCTCCGTCCTGCGGAATTAAGTATGTAGGGGGAGAGCCGGGCAGTGTGTTGTTAAGTAACTGTTTGCGGTAGCTGTAGGCCCGGTTGTCCTGAATGTATTGCATTTCAGTAGGTGCAATCGAATAGCCGTAAGTTCCTAAATACTGGAGACCTTTAAAGAATTTAACCGTGGCATTTCCAACTACATTTACCTCGTATGAATTCGTTTTGTTTGTCGCGTACTTTTGTTCATCGAATATCTGATAGGTTCCCAAATTAATGCCACTGGCGTCCGAATACTGCTTAATAACCTCAGGTGTCCAACCTGACAGGAATGGCATGTTGATATTATTGCCATTTGCGTCTTTGAGCAATTGATAGGGGAGTACATCAGGGCCTGCGGGTAATCCGTTTGGACTTCTATTAACGTTGTTTGCCAATTGGCTAATTAAGGAAAAAGAGAACCGGTCATTAGGTGTGAACGACTGACTGAGATTTAACTTATAAGAATTGCCGGTTTGGCCCAATGTTGAGGAATGGGTATCAGTATAGCCAAGTGATCCATAAACCGTGTATGTGTTGGTACCACCAGAAGCCGAAATAACATGGTTTGTAGTAAAGGCATTGCGATACAGCAAATCCCTGATTTGCTTGCTGTTGTTGATTTTTGACATGCTGTCCAGTTGCGCGTTAGCACGGGAAGCTGTGATTATGCCTTGGTTTTGGTTGTATAGTACTTGCTGACTTGGTGTTACAGGTCCGTAATAATTGTTGATACTGTTCAGCTGACTATAAGGGTAATCGGTGGGGTCAAAAATCTGTTTGGCAACCTGTATGTATTGACTGCTATTTAAGTAAAACTTACGCGCGTAATCAAGATCAGGCCTGCCCTCAAAGTTTATAAAACCGCGATACGATACTTTGATTTTTTGATTTTTACTACCCGATTTTGTCACTACAACGACTACTCCATTTGCTGCCTTTGCACCCCAAATGGCAGCGGCGGCGGCATCTTTTAATACGGTAACATCCGCAATATCATCGACGTTTAGAGAGCCAAAATCAGGAACAATAACGCCATTTACTACATATAATGGATCAGTGCTTAAGTGTATACTGCTCGCTCCCCGGATGATTGACTGTTGAGTAACAGTTCCTGTCGTCTGATTGACCGTATGCCCGTTAGGATAAAATGGAGCGACAACCATGCCCGGTATTTGTCCTTCCAAACGTCCAACTAGGTCCATGGTACTTGACCGGTTTTGTAATACCTGCATATCGGGTTTCGAAAACGATCCGGTTGCTCGTTCCTTTGATAACGTTTGATACCCGGTATGTACTATAACATCTTTTAATAAGGAAGTAGATCGCTGCAGCGCTATCTTTTGAAAGGGCATGTTGGTTTTCGCTGTAAACCGGTAGGTTTGAAAGCCTACAAATGACACGGCCAATTCATCTCCTTCTTCGGCATCTATCTGAAAACGACCGTCGTCATTAGTAACGAAACTTATCTCACCAGTAGCTTCCATGGATACCGCAGCGATGGTTCCCTTATTGTCGGTTTTGGATGCATTTCGTTTCCTTATGATCGACACTGTTGCACGGGAAAGCGGCGTTCCAGCGCTATCTGTGATTATGCCGTTTATATGAACAGGGCCAAGCAGGAAATTTTTGATTTTCTGAAAAACTGATGTTTCTGCTGGTCTTAAGATGACTGTATTACCTGTGATCGAATAAGTAACTGGCTGATTTTGAAAGCACGCGTTAAGCGCGTTTTGAATTGTTGCGTTATCTACCTTTACAACAATGTCTCTGACTTGCAGCTTATCTTCATCATATATGAAAACATACTTTGTCTGCTTTTCAATTTTTTTCAAAACATCTGCCAGTTTTGCGTGGTTTTCGTTGAGTGAAACCTGGCTGAAACCTTTTGCACTTGCGTGCAACAGACCGATCAATAGAATTAAGGTTGACAACTTCATGATTCTTAGGAGTTGTTTAGTGTTTAGCCATGCTGAGGGCATGGCAGTCGAAATTGTAAGAAATTTCATTACCTTTGTGATGTTTGGATTAATAGAAAGTACTCAATACCGATTTTTATCCGTCTCAGGACGGAAAGGTTAATCCAAAAACTGGCCGTGGTTGTGCGTCAACACACCCGCGGTTTTTTTATGATTACCCTGTTTGTTCTTTTAAATCTGTCGTCGTAGAATGTTTGCCATATCTGTTTTTTTTAAAGTGAATAAATAGTTAATTATCAATTTGGCAGAATTGTGATTTTTCTGTCGTCTACCCTGAATTTAATACCCAATTTGTTTAAAATCTCCAACACGTGGGATGCATTTGCGTTGCGCGGTACCTTACCGGTAATGGCCACCTTGGGAATAGTACTTTCATAGAGAACCTGAATATTGTACCAATGTGCAAGCTGGTGCATAACTGTCTGTAAATCCGCTCTTTTAAATTGAAACACGCCCATTTTCCAAGCGATAGCAGTTTCTAGATCTGCATTATTTACCGTTATTTTATCGTCTGCATTTGCGGTAACCGATTGTTGTCCAGGCTCCAACCATGCAACTTTTTCGCCTTTTGATATTTTAACGCTACCTTCTAATAGGGTAGTTTTAGTCATCCCTTCATCTTGATAGGCATTAATGTTGAAATGTGTGCCTAATACCTCAACAGTTTGACCGTTACTGACTACTTTAAAAGGCTTTAGCTTATTATGTGCAACCTCGAAGTACGCTTGTCCGGTGATTTCGACTCTGCGCTCATTTCCATTGAATGCAACAGGATAATGGATACTTGAAGCCGCATCAAGCAAAACTTTGGTGCCATCGGAAAGCATGAGTTCAAACGTTACCCCTGTTGGCGTAGTTACAGAGTTAAAGGCCAAATTTTCTGATGTACCTTGAGTCTTTTGATTTGCTTCGTAAGCTAAATGTCCCTCAGCTGTTTTAGTTATGGTAAAATTCCCCTGTGTGGTAAGTTTGCCATTCTTGGCGCTTTTTAACATTATCTGCTCTCCACCGCCCAAAGTAAGTACTGTGCTTCCTGTTCCTGGCGTGATAGCACTACTTTTTTGTAATGCAGTTTGCTGACTACGATCATCCCCAGGCCGGACTACCAGATAAATACTAATTGATATGAAAGCAAGAATGATGGCAGCTGCTGCAGCACGGTACCATAAGCTTAACTTTCTTATTTCTTTTTGACGAACCGGCAGTGTATCCCATATCTTTTCCAGATCAGCCTGCCTTTCAGCGTCTGAAATGTTTGGAAGGTTTTCCTGTTCGAATTGCAGATACCAGCTTAGTAGCAATCTTTTTTCGTCTTCGGAGCAGGTACCTGCGTTGTATCGTCTTATTAAATCAATTGCTTCTTCCCTTTGCATGGTTAAATTGAAAGATTTTCATCCTGTTTAATAACTACGACAGGCAATTGGGCTGCAAAGGGTAGATGTATTGAAAATATTTTTTTGAATTTGACAGATTTGTCAATAAAAAATTAAAATCTCGTGATAAGAAAGAGGTAGATGACTAATCCTAAACGAACTTTTAAGATTTTTAGTGCATTTTTTATTTGTTTTGTAACTGTCGCCTCAGAAATGTTAAGTGTTTCGGCAATTTCTTTGTGGGTAGCATGGCGCTTTCGGCTTAGTTCGAAAATTTCGCGCATTTTTGGCGGCAATAACGCAATTTCTTTTTCAATTATTTCAGTAAATTGTTTTTCCCGTATTAAATAATCAGTTGAATCCACATAGTTATTGGCATATTCAACCAGTGAATCGATGTACTTTGTTTCCACCTGCCGATGTTCATACACGTTAATCACACGATTATACACCGATGTATATAAATAAGCCGACAATGTAGATGTGAGTGAAATGTCCTTACGCTTTGTCCATAAGTTGGTGAATAACTCTTGTATCAAATCATTCGCTGCATCGCGGTCGCCAAGTTTTTTGTAGGCGTGACTATGCAACAACCATTTATAACGATTGTAAATCTCAGTGTAGGCATCCTGACTACCTTCGCGGAGCTGGGACACGAGATCGTGATCGGAAGTAGAACTTAGGGAAATCAACTTTTAAATAAATCACACTAAATTAACGAAAATATAATACACTCCGTCAGGCAATATACAAATTTTTGAAGGATGACAAAATCTTCTCAAGTTGTCTGCCGGTACTCCCGATCCTTTGCGCAAATTGAAATAAATGAACTTTTTAAAGCGCTAACTGTTTTAAGCCCATTTCGCGGCAGATGTGGATTTTTAATAACTGCACGTTTTTTGTAATAGGTTTATAATAAATTATGTAATCTTGCAGTTAAAATTACGGTCCGTTCAATACCGTGGAATAACCAATTAATACCGTATCTAAAAATTTTCGACGAAGTACTCAGGATAGCGAGTCACTGGACTGGAATATAGTACGCATGGCGATTTCATTAATTGATTTGACCTAATGATCATCCGCACTCTCTAACTTAGTTGGCATTGTCATACCACGCTTATACAGATGTAGAATTGGTTGAACTACTTAAAAGTGGTGATGAGGCTTCGTATACAGAAATTTATAATCGATATAAAGGAATACTTTACAGGCATGCTTACAAAAAGCTCAAGAATTCTGACGACGCCGACGATGTCATGCAGGATATTTTCACTACGCTTTGGGTGAAGAGGAACACATTTGATCCAGAAAGTAACTTAGCCGGGTACCTGTACGTTTCATTACGCAATAAAATACTCAATGTTATTGCTCACCAATCCATACATGATAATTACGAAGCTAAATACCAACAAATCGTGGATGAGAGTACAGCTATAACCGATCACCGCGTCAGGCTTAATCTGCTGAAGGCGATGATTGAGTCTGAAGTTGCATCTTTACCTCCCAAGATGAGAGAGGTATTCGAATACAGTCGTAATTGCCATATGTCTCACAAACAGATTGCGGATAAGATGAACATTTCCGAAAAAACCGTAAGAAATCACATTAATAACACGCTGAAGATACTCCGGAGCAAATTTGGTTGCCTGATTTATATCATGTTGTTGTTTAGATTATTGTAATTGTCAGTAATGGCGGGATTAATTTTAAAGAACGTGGGGTTATATCAAAGGAATGTGATGTTAGCTTTTTCTCTGGATGTCTTACTTTTTGTTGTAAGCTCCCGGAGCTTATAAATTTAAAAGAGTTGAAAGTAGACTAATTCTTTTCATGTTAATGTGCCGCAATTGATTATAGCTTATGCGTTCCGGTAAGTAATTGCGCACCGGTCCCGATGGATTTTTCCAGTTGATAAGAACTTCCCGGTGTTTTAGCAACTGCTGAAGGATATTGGACAGTTTTTGGTGCCTAGTCACCAAAACAAGCGTAACCTCAATAGTTGTGACATGGCCATTAGCGTTCTTATGAAAAAAAATATACTGTTCATTCATTTCCATCAGTCGTATATTTCCAACTCGAAGGGCTACGGTGCTCGATTTCGGTGGTGTGCATTAAGAACTGGCCCGGTTTAAAAATCAATACCCGGTGCCATCATAAAAACAGGAATGTTCTATGACAGTTAAGCAGGATCATTACTAAGGAATAGAGAAATAGGGTTCCGTAAAAAAAATGCTCGAAATTAATCCAGGCAACGAAATAGCAAGAACGGCGATAAGCCAATTCGGCCTGCTTTAAGCTTCAGCTGATGAGTCAGGTAATTAAAGGCTGATTATAAAGCGTTAGGATAGGGGAGTGAATAACCGCAGTCTTACTCCTTTTTAATTATTTTAATTTTTTTTTGGGCCATACGTTAGTTACGACTGTATTGTTAATAGATCGGGGCATAACACCCATTGAACCATGTCAAAGCCAACCCTAAAGGAAATTCTGCTAAAATATCAGGCAGGTGAATGTACTGAAGAAGAAAAAGCGATTGTAGAAACATTTTATCTGCAGTTAACTGAAGATAATGAACAAACGCTTTCTGATGCCCAGCTGATTGCTGCAGTAGAACGGGTTGGCACCCGCCTGCCTGTTCAGCAGAGAGCAAAGCTAGTGAAGCTATGGCCCAGAATTGCTGCAGCGGTTGCTTTATTGATGACCATTGGGATCACTGGCTATATAGTTTTCAAACCTAAGAGTCAGAACAGCCAAATAGCGCAGGCACAAAAAACTATAGTTCCAGGTCGTAACCAGGCGACATTGACTTTGGCCAATGGGCAAAAAATTATACTCACCAAAGGCATGTCCGGCCAATTGGCACAGCAGGCTGGCGTTAGCATCGGTTTAAACAATCAGGATGCTATTACCTATTCGACTGCAAGTTCAATGGGAGATACATCGACTGTTTATAACACGCTTGCTACTGGTATTGGCGAACAATCACCTTATCCACTGGAACTTTCAGATGGTACGAAGGTTTGGCTTAATGCCTCCTCTTCGATCAAATTTCCGGTAAGTTTTGCCGGCAAAAAACAGCGCAACGTAACGTTAACAGGTGAGGCATATTTTAGTGTAACGCACAATGAAAATATACCATTTAAGGTGATAACACATAACCTGATAACTGAGGATATCGGGACTGATTTTAATATTGAGGCCTATGATGACATTGATGCTGCAAAAACGACCCTAATCCTGGGTGCCGTCAAAGTGACCGCCGGCTCAAAGACTATCCTGTTAAAACCTGGGCAGCAGGCTATAACGGATAATGGCGGGCTTCAAATAGATGATGTAAACATCGAGGATGTCATTGCCTGGAAAAACGGGTATTTTCAATTTGAAGATGAAACACTTGAGAATATTATGAGAAGTATCTCGAGATGGTATAATGTTCAAATTATTTTTACCGACAACAGGTTGAAGACGGCGCGTTATGGGTTTGTGTCAACCCGTTTTGCCAACATCTCCATGTTGCTTAAGCAGATCGAAGATTCGGGTAATGTGCGTTTCAAACTGGATGGCAATACCATTCTGGTTAGCAGAAAATACAAATAACCGGATTACTGAAACCAACCAATTACTAACCCTAAATTTAAATTATGACAAGAAAACAGACTCAAACGTAAAAGCCATCCGGCACTCATTCAATTCAATTTAAGGAATTCGGAATCAAATAAACGAATCAGGAGCACGGACATGCTCCTGATCGATAGGCTCTGAATTAAACTTAAATGCTATTCGAACACATTTTTTACTCAATTATCGCCTTAACAAATGTATAATTTTTTTACGTTAAACACTTGTAGGTATTGGCCTTATGTGCGCAAATACCTTTTAATTATGAAGATCACAACATTGATTCTGTTCGTTGGTTTAATGCATGCCAGCGCTACAGTCTTCTCTCAGAAGGTCACTATAAAAAGCAAAAATACCACTTTAAAGAAGGTATTTACCCAAATCAGCAAGCAGACCGGGTACAATCTGTTTTGGTCTTCGCAATCGATTGAAGATCTGCCGAAGGTCGACGTTGAGCTGGAGAACACTTCCATGGAGGATGCATTGAATATGGTGCTTAAAGGAACGCCGCTTGAATATACCATAAACAATAAATCAGTGGTCATTAAGCTAAAACCTTCGGCACAGAAATCGTTAATTGCACCTTTAACGATAGCCGATATCACTGTGACCGGCACTGTCAGGGATGCGAAAGGCATATTGCTTCCCGGAGTGAGTGTTTCTGTGGTTGATAACCCCAAACAAGGTACGGTAACCGACAATAATGGTAATTTCGTATTGACAGTAAAGGAAGGTGCGGTGCTTAAGGTATCTTACATCGGATTTTTAAGTCAGACTTTTACAATTACACAAACCAACAAGACTTTAAAGGTCATCCTTGTAGAGGACGTAAAGCATGCTGAGGAGGTTGTAGTAACCGCATATGGAAGGAAGGAACGCAAAGAAGCTATTGTTGGCTCCGTTACCACCATCAAGCCGGCGGATCTAAAAATTCCTGCCAGCAACTTGACCTCAGCCCTTGCCGGTTCGGCTGCCGGTGTAATTGCCTATCAGCCAACGGGGCAGCCAGGACAAGACAACGCGCAATTCTTCATCAGGGGTGTTACGACATTCGGCTATAAGGTAGATCCCTTAATCTTAATTGACAATATTGAATTGAGTACCAATGATCTTGCGCGTCTCAACGTTGATGACATCGCGAGTTTCTCGATTTTAAAGGACGCTAGTGCGACGGCTTTATACGGTGCCCGCGGTGCGAATGGAGTAATTTTAGTGAGCACTAAAGAAGGTAAAATCGGTCAGTTGGCCATTAACGTAAGATTGGAAAATTCGATATCGCAGAATACACAATCGCTGCAGCTTGCGGATCCGATTACTTACATGAACCTGTTTAATGAAGCAACACTTACCCGTGACCCCACGCAACCGTTGCCATTCAATCAGGATAAGATCAACAACACAATAAACACCATTAATAAAGGGCCCGGTTACAATCCCTACGTTTATCCTGCTGTAGATTGGTTGAAGACACTTTTGAAACCACGGACTTCGACCCAGCGCGGTAACATGAGTATCAGCGGCGGCAGCCCGCTGGCCCGTTACTATGTCGCCGGTTCATACAGCCTGGACCATGGGAACCTAGTTGAAGATCCTAATAATAACAACAGTAACAATATCAAATTTCAGAACTATCAGTTACGTTCGAATATCAACTTAACGTTGACTAAAACTACTGAAGCTATTGTAAGGTTTAGCGGCAACTTCAGCTCTTATCAGGGGCCGCTTACTACTGACGGAACGTTCAACTCAGATGTTTATAATGTTGCGCTCCACACCAGTCCGGTATTATTCCCTGCCTATTTCCCGGCGGATTCGGCTAATTTGGCTACCAAACACATCCTATTTGGAGCGCCTCCGGGTACTTTTAATGCCGTGCCTTTCAATAATCCGTATGCTTTGTTGTTACGCGGACATAAAACATCCTCAGAATCACGCGTTCTTGCGCAATTAGAATTAAATCAGAAACTTGATTTTATTACTAAGGGATTGAACTTCCACGGTTTATTTGAGACAAACAGGTATTCTTATTTCGACTCTAATTTATCCTACAACCCATTTTATTATAATGTTGCTTCTTATAACAGGGCATCAAATAGTTATACGCTGAATTGGTTAAACCAGGCTGCAGGTGCAGCAACGGAATATCTGGGCTATTACCCCGGCACACCGATGATTAACACAAATCTTTATTTACAGGGTAATATTGATTACAGCCGCCAGTTCGGCAACCACAGCCTTTCCAGCACGATCGTAATGACACAGCAGCAAACTGTATACTCCAATGCTGCACAGTTGATCGATGCACTGCCTCATAGAAATATGGGCTTAGCCGGACGAGTTGCTTATAATTATAAGGGTAAATATTTCGCCGAATTTAACTTTGGCTACAACGGTTCCGAGCGCTTCTCGGAGCAGCATCGTTATGGCTTTTTCCCAACCATTGGCGGCGGCTGGCTGCTTTCTGAGGAGAAATTTTTTGAGCCGTTGACCAGAATATTTGACCGTGTTAAACTTAGAGGAAGCTATGGTTTGGTAGGTAATGACGCAATCAGCGACCGGAGATTTTTTTATAGTTCCAACGTGAATCTGGCAGGCGGCGGCGGGGCTGAATTTGGAACGAACAGGGGGTATTCACGTCCCGGTGTGCAGATCCTGAATTATCCGGATCCGGACGTTACCTGGGAGACTTCCAAACAAATGAACCTTGCGCTGGAAATAACGACCTTGAAAAACCTGAATATTACAGCGGAGTACTATAATTATAACCGTTACAATATCTTACAGCAACGTACTTATATCCCTACAACCAGTGGTTTGGAAGCTCCGATCTACGCCAATTTGGGTAAAGCCAATTCAAAGGGTATAGACCTTTCGGCTGATTACAAAATGCAATTCGGCAAAGACTGGCTGGTTTCAGCTCGTGGCAACTTCACACTTGCTACCGATAAGTATACTTATTATGAAGAGCCGGATTATCCGGAACCATGGCGTCATACAGTCGGACAGCCGATACGTGCGGGATATGGTTATGTTGCTGAAAGGCTTTTCGTTGACGATGCGGAGGCCCAAAGTTCACCTTCTCAGATCTTTTCATCGACCGGAAAGGCGCCCCAGGGCGGAGATATCAAATACCGCGATTTGAACGGTGATGGCATAATTGACCAGCGTGATGAAACCTTTATCGGTTACCCGCAGGTTCCTGAAATCGTATACGGATACGGCGCATCCGTGCAATATAAGAACTTCGATTTTTCGGCATTCTTCCAGGGACAGGCCAGGGTTTCATTCTTTATCGACCCGAACAAGGTTAGCCCTTTTATACAAAGCACAGATCAATACATCTATGGAAATACCCAGTTACTTAAGCAGTTTGCAGATAGTCACTGGTCGGAAGATAATCAAAATATCTATGCGCTATATCCGCGTTTAGGCGTGAACCGCAATGATATTCAAAATAACCTCCAACCGAGTACGTGGTGGTTAAGGGATGGGGCATTCATGCGCCTTAAATCGGCCGAATTTGGTTATACGCTTCCGGCATCAGTGGCAAAGACCCTTGGCCTCAAGAAATGCAGGATTTACATGAATGGGTTGAACCTCATTACCTGGAGTTCATTTAAACTTTGGGACCCTGAACTTGGCGGCAACGGTTTTGCCTATCCGATACAGAAAGTATATAATATAGGTATCAACGTAAATCTATAAAAGCTTAAAATAATGAAAACATTATATAAATATTTATGCCTGGTAGGACTGATACTTTCCACCGGTTCTTGCAAAAAATACCTCAATGTCGTACCACCTGACGTAGGAACGCTGGATTATGCGTTCAGTAACAGGAATGAGGCTGAGAATTATTTGTATGCTTGTTATAATGCTATACAAAATTTAAATGATTTGAATCGTAGTCCGGGCTTTACTACCTCTTCGGAAATTATCTTCCCGATGAACCTGCCGAGTAACCCGCTTGACATCACTGGCTTTTCTTTAATCACCGGAACGCAGAACGCGGGTAATCCCGGCTTAGATTATTGGGATGGATCCGGTAATGGCGTTGCGATGTACCAAGCTATACGCAAGTGTAATACCATGCTCGCAAATATTGATAAACCGACAGATTTGTCAGCAGCAGAGAAAAAGCGGTGGATCGCGGAAACCAAATTTTTAAAGGCGTACTACCACTATTATTTGTTCCGCTTATACGGGCCAATTCCCATCGTTGATCAGAATCTTCCCGTAGAAGCCACCCCTGCCCAAGTTAAGGTGAAACGTCAGCCGGTGGACGCCGTTGTTAACTACGTCGTGGGATTGCTTGATCAGGCGATACCTGATTTACCGGCAAGTATTACGAATCCCGGCAAAGAACTGGGGAGAGTCACTGCACCGGCTGCGATGGCTATTAAGGCGGAAGTTTTAATGACTGCCGCAAGCCCGCTCTTTAACGGTAACCCGGATTATGCTAACTTCAAAGATAAAGACGGTACGCAGCTGTTTCCGAGTTTTGATGCAACGAAATGGCAGAAAGCTGCGACCGCATGTAAGGATGCGATTACGGCATGTGAAGCTGTCGGCCTTCATCTTAACACGACCTTCATTGCTGCATCGAATGTGACCAATTTAACGCCGCAGCTTAATCAGGAATTGACTTTCCAAACCGCATTAACCCAACGCTGGGATATTAATACCGAACTGATATGGTCCTTAGACGCCATCTGGCATGGCCAGGAATATTGCATTCCTAGGATGACGCAAAGAGCAAATCAAAATGATGGGCAAAATCCAGCATACTATGCTGTTCCTATTGCTACCGCGGAGTTATTTTATTCGAATAATGGTGTCCCAATTGAAGAAGATAACAGTTTCGACTACGCCAACCGCAACCAGCTTCAGGTAGGGGATGCTTCGAACTCCAGCTACATAGAGCCGGGGTATACTACCATTAAGGCCCATTTTAATCGTGAGCCAAGATTTTACGCAAGTATTGGCTTTGACGGCGGCGCCTGGTTTGGTAATGGAATTTTGGACGGTTCAAATATGCATTATGTCGAGGCGCGCGGGCAGTCTTCATTAGCCGGACCAAAGACGCTCCAAAAAACCAATATTACCGGCTATTGGCCAAAAAAACTTGCGAATTACCTGACGACATATGATGATGGGTTTAGTTGGGTAGATTTTTCCATGCCTGTCATGCGTATGGGCGGGCTTTACCTGCTGTATGCCGAAGCGTTAAATGAGGTAAATGGACCTACTGCCGAAACATTAACTTATGTAGATAAGGTGAGGGCGCGTGCCGGTCTTGGAGGTGTAGTCGATTCATGGTCTAAATTCTCTAAAAATCCAAGCAAGCCGAGTACGAAAGACGGTCTGAGGGATATTATTCACCAGGAGCGCCGGATAGAATTATGTTTTGAAGGGCAAAGTGGATGGGACTTACGACGTTGGAAGGAACTTCAAGGGGTATTGGCAGCGCCACTCAAAGGCTGGAGCATTTATGAGGACCAGGCGATTAATTATTACAGGGCCAAAAATGTTGAAATCCCTGTATTCGCTACACGCGATTATTTGTGGCCGGTTTCGACAAATAGCCTGGTAGTGAATAGTAACCTGGTACAGAATCCAGCGTGGTAATACTGTTTAATTGATTATTACACTTAGTGAAATGAGAAAAAAATATTATAGAGCATCGATTGTAATGGTGCTTAGCATACTGGCTTTTAGCTTTAATGCGTGCAAAAAGAGCGATAGTTATCGCGATCCGGAATCAACCGGCGGCGGCAAGCCAGGGGTTGTAACGAATGTTAAAGTAAAAAATTATAATGGAGCAGCTGTTATCACGTACGATCTTCCTTCGGACAAGGACTTGTTATATGTTGAGGCTGATTATACCATTCGCAACGGTGTTTCACGTCAAATTAAGTCCAGCTACTTTTTTGATACGGTGCGTTTGGAGGGATTCCATAACAGCCAGAACTATACCGTTACGCTCCGTGCCGTCAACCGGTCTACGGTGCAGTCGGATCCAGTAACGGTGACCGTACACCCAGATACGCCATTTTATCAGTTGATCAGCAAATCTCTGAAGCTCAACGGCGACTATGGTGGTATCAATATCCAGGCTAAGAATGCGGCTCAAAGTGCGGTGGCCTTAAATACAGTCACCATAGATCCGGTCACCAATAAGTTTGCGATTGCTGATGAACACTATACCAGCCTTGCAGACATCAATTATTCCCTCAGAGGCTATAAATCCCAGCCGACCAAGTTTGGTGTATACGTTTCTGACAGATATGGGAACGTTTCGGATACTACTGTAGTGACGCTTACGCCAAGTTATGAAGAGATACTCGACAAAACGAAGTTCTTTAACTATCCTATGAACAGTGATGCTTTTATCGGTTATGGCGGCGTTGTCCCTAATATTTTTGACGGTAATACCACTGAGGATAATGGCGCGAATGCCTGGCAGACCACTATTGGGTCCAGTCAGAAGCTGATGCAGTGTACGTTCGGTATTGGTGCAAGTTATAAGCTAACTCACTTCCTGATGTATTTCAGGGATTACGGAGGCAACAATCCGAAAGATTTTACCATATATGGTTCTAATGTCAGCAATCCGGGCGACGCGGTCACTCCGGGCGGAGCTGCACCGGGTACGCAATACGGTGATTGGATCTCGCTTGGCAGCTTCAAGGTGCCGGATCCGCCATCTGGATTGCCGCAGGGGCAGACCAATGCAGGTGACCAGGCTTATGTAAATAATGGTATTGACTTTAGCGTTCCCAATAATACCACGCCGGTAAAATATGTGAGGATTGTAGTTAAAGATACGTGGTTTGGGCTTGACTACACCATCATCAGGGAGGTTACATTTTCAGGTGTTCCGCAATAATAAATTAAGCAAAGCAATGAAATTCAATATAAAAAATATAGCATGGTTACTCGCCGCAGTGACCGTGATCGGCTGTTCCAAAAAGAACGATGCCTATAAAGAACTGCTGAAGGGCGGGGAGATTTACTATCCCGGTGTTATTCAGAACGCTGATTACCGCGCAGGTAACCTGCGGACGATGTTGCAGTGGAATCCCAGCCCCGATCCGAAGATTGTCAAATACAAGATTTTCTGGAATAATAAGCAAGATTCCCTAACGATAACTTCCGGCAGTCATAACCCGCTGGACACGGCAAAAGTCATCGTACCTGGCCTAAGCGAGGGTACCTATAATTTCAGTGTATACTCGATAGATGCCGACGGCAGAAGCTCGATTGCTATCAATGTCAGCGGTGTCCGTGTTTACGGGCCAAAATACCAAAGTGGTCTTTTTAACAGGTCTTACAATGCGAGTAACCCTTATCTGCTTGATCTGTTAAAAGGTAACGTTAAACTTCAGTTTAATGCGCCGGATTCAATCAACACCAAGACATTGGTAACGTATACGGACAACAACAATAAAACTCAGGTTGCTAATTTATCGCCGGACAGTACCGCGGTTACTTTGACAAACTTTAAGTTTGGTTCTAAGGTGACTTTTCAGTCAAGCTATATTCCACAGCGTAATGCGCTGGATACGTTTACGGTTGCTGACGTCACCACCTATCCTAATATCAGCCGTGCAGGAGATATTACGGCGGTGTTCATCAAAAATCCCGGTAATCCTTTTTACAGGAGTGATAACGGAACCGGAAAATGGGGCTTACCAAAAGACTGGCAGGTTAACGCTAACGTAGTGAACCAGAATAATGGACAGGGCGGTGGTTGGTCCACGGACAATGGCGGCTGTATCCACTTTGAGGCTAAGAATTACAGTGATGCGCCGCTGGTAAACGGTAAAGTATACCAAACTATTACTTTACCGGCCGGTACCTATGACCTTGACTTTGTAACTGCCGGTTACGGAGGTGATATTAACGCAAATGAAATTGTCGCCACAGGCACAACGATCCCGGATATCGACAAGCTGAGTAATAACAGTGCGATACTTGCCCAATATCATGGGGATTCCAATAGCATTGGTGGTACGCACACTTTAACCTTTACGCTTACTCAGCAGACGACGGTTTCCATCGGCTGGGCGGTCAGCGAAGGAACCTACACTTATTTGCAATTCAAAAATGTTGCGTTGAGAATCAGGTAAAAAAAGTAAAGAAATCACTCCCGGGAACGGGAGTGATTCTCTTTTTATGATACTTATATAGTAAGAGTGGTATAGCCCTATCGTAGCTATATTCTAATTAAAAGTCAAATACCCTATGTTTAAAAAACTTTACCCGTTTGCAAAAACCTTCCTTACTGCCTTGGGCATTATTATTGGCTCGAATACTTATGCTCAGCTAAATTTATACAATCTTGGAAGTTCCAAGCAACACATTTGGTACGTTAAGGCCCAGGCTGAAGTCAGCGATTATGCAGCCGGGGCTAATATTTCGCCACAAAGCTGGACGCCGGCTATAGTGCCGGGTACGGTGTTTTCTGCCTTTGTAGCTGCTGGAATTGAAAAGGATCCGAATTTTAGTGATAATATAAATAAAGTCGATCGTATGAAGTATGATCGTAATTTCTGGTACCAGACGGAGTTTCAGATTCCTGCCGACTATCTGCAGAAAAATATCTGGCTCAATTTTGATGGTGTTAACCGGAAAGCTGAAATTTATCTGAATGGCAAGTTGCTTGGGACACTTGACGGATTTATGGCGCGTGGCCGATTCGATATCACCGGTATTGTTCAAAAGGACGGCAAAAACATACTATCCGTGTTAGTACACCCACCGATTCAGCCACTTGCCAATGTGGGAAGTCCAAACTACGTTTCCAGTGCGGGTTGGGATTGGATGCCCTACGTACCTGGATTAAATTCTGGCATTACGGATAAGGTATATCTCAGTTGCAGCGGCGGCCTGACTTTGCGGGATCCCTGGGTCCGCACGGAATTGCCTACCAATGCGCGGGCGGATGTTTCAGTCGCTATGCAGGTAAAAAACAATTCCGAAAAGGATTTAGATGGTATGCTGGAAGGCACGATTATGCCGGGCAATGTTACTTTCTCACAAAAAGTACATGTTAATCACGGCAATCTTGCAGATGTAAAGTTGTCTAAGCGGGATTTTGAGCAGTTAATGATCAATAATCCGAAGTTGTGGTGGCCTAATGGCTATGGAGACCCCAACCTTTATAATTTGAATTTAAAGTTGACAGTCGGAAACGATGTATCTGATGAGCGGAATATCAAATTCGGGATCAAACGATACAGTTATGATACGATTGGCCACGTGCTGCATATCGCTATCAACGGTACGCCTGTCTTTGTGAAAGGAGGGGACTGGGGTATGTCAGAGTATATGCTGCGCTGTCACGGTGAAGAGTATGATACCAAGATACGACTGCATAAAGAGATGAATTTCAATATGATCCGTAACTGGATTGGTTCTACCACAGATGAAGAGTTTTATGAGGCGTGTGATAAATACGGAATCATGGTTTGGGATGAGTTTTGGCTTAATTCAGACCCTAATCTTCCCGCCGACATCCATGCTTTTAACGCTAACGCAGTCGAAAAAATAAAACGTGTAAGAAACCATCCTTCGGTAGCTGTTTGGTGCGCAGACAATGAGGGTTGGCCGGAACCTCCCTTGAATAACTGGCTCCGTGAAGATGTACGCGTTTTTGATAACGGGGACCGGTTTTATCAACCCAACTCCCATGCCGAGAACCTGACGGGCAGCGGCCCGTGGACGGCTAAGGATCCCCGTTATTATTTTACTCCATATCCGACCGGATCTGGCGGTAACAAGGGCTGGGGTATGCGGACAGAGATCGGTACGGCTGTTTTTGTGAATTTTGAAAGCTTTAAAAAGTTCATGCCGAAAGATAAATGGTGGCCTCGTAATGAAATGTGGAATCAGCATTTCTTTGGTCCGAGTGCATTTAATGCCGGCCCGGATCAGTACGATGAAATGATTTCAAAAGGTTATGGCAGCCCGAAAGATATTGAAGATTATTGCCGAAAAGCGCAATTCGTGAATGTCGAGAGCAATAAAGCGATGTATGAGGGCTGGCTCGACCATATGGGCGAAGATGCTTCCGGTGTGATGACCTGGATGAGCCAATCGGCCTACCCGTCGATGGTGTGGCAGACTTATGATTATTACTACGACCTGACCGGTGCATATTTCGGCGCGAAGAAGGCTTGTGAGCCGATACATATTCAGTGGAACCCGGTTACAAATGCGATCAAGGTAGTGAATACCACGCGGGAAAATATTGCCGGGTTAACCGCGACCGCAGAGATTTATAACCTGGATGGACATATCGTTCCGAAATATACTAAAACAGTAGAATTGGCTTCCCCGAGTAACAGTGCGGCCGAGGCCTTTAAGCTGGATTTCAAGACAGATCATTTTGATCTGGCAAAAGGCAAGAAAATTTTTGCATCCTCATCTGCTGACGGCAATCCAGGTGATGCCAATGATGGAAATAATAATTCCCGCTGGGCTAGTAGAAGCAATGACGACGAGTGGATTGCTGTGGATCTTGGCCAGGAGGAAGTTATCAGCGGTGTGGGTCTTAATTGGGAGGCGGCTTACGGAAAATCCTACAGAATAGAGGTCTCTAATGATAACTCTCATTGGCAGCAAGTTTATCAAACCAATGAAGGCAGAGTAGGATGGCATAAAGCTGACTTTCCTGAAGTCAGTTGCCGCTATGTCAGGATGCACGGCGTTGAGCGAGGCAGCTGGTGGGGGTATTCGTTGTACGATTTTGAAGTTTACCAAGGAGACGTACCCAGTCCGGGGTTAACCGACGTTCATTTTATTAAACTGAAGCTTACCAACGATAGCGGCAAATTGGTATCTGATAATCTTTACTGGCGTGGCAGTAAACGCAAGGATTATACTGCGTTGAATACCCTTGAAAAAGTCAACCTTGGCGTTCAGTATAAAACAATTAAATCAGGAGGTAAGACTTTAATCACGGCTACAATCACCAACCCAGCGTCATCAAAATCGTCGGCGTTCGGAATACGTTTGATGCTCATCAAAGTTTCGAACGGTGAACAAATCCTTCCTGCGATTATGAGCGATAATTATTTCGCACTCATGTCCGGTGAGTCGAAAAAAGTCGAGATATCATTTGATAGTGCTATTGTGGGTGAAAAAGATATCAGGTTAACCGCCGAGCCCTACAACAATCATATTGCAAAATTACATCCATGACTATAAAATTGATGGCTCCTTGTTTGGGTGCACTATTGATGACCTTTGCAGGTCTGTTTGCTGCGGGCGACGCACACGGACAAGATAAAGATATCCTGAAAATTCCTTATGGTAAGGATAGCTATATTGAATTTAAGGGGCGTGAGTCAAAGTTTAATGTTTATTCACGCGGTAAATTGTTATATTCAAATGCCGATTGCAGCTATACGGTTAACAGCGCTGAAAGCGCGGAGACTATCACAGCTTATAAACATGAACAGAGCAGGATAAGGGATGGTTTCGGGCCCGGCACCAAGACCGTTATTACACTGAATAGCGGAAATATTAAAGCAGAGGAAATATTTTATACTTATCCCGGCAGAGAGTTTTTTCTGACCCAGGTTCGCCTCACCGGTAAGGGTTTGTCAAGTAACAGGATAATTCCTTTTACGGCGAGTCTGGCACCGTTGCCGGGCAATTGGCACAGTCTTTTCGTCCCATTTGACAACGATACTTTCATTAGTTATGACTCCAAGGCAATGCTGCCACCGTTTAAGAGCAATAGCGCTGAAGTCGCCGTTGTTTTTGATGATGTTTCCCGGCATGGTTTTATAGCCGGATCAGTTGAACATGGGATATGGAAAACAGGAATGCAAACAGAACTGAAGCCCGGTCAAGTCGCTCAAATAACGGCCCTTGCCGGGTTTACCGATGCCGATATTACCCGAGACCGTATGGATCATGGTTCCGTAAAGGGCGACACCATCTGCTCCCCACGTATTTTTTGCGGTTTCTTTGAGGATTGGCGCAAGGGGATGGAAGAATTTGGTAAAGCTAACCGCATAGCCGAACCTCCATTTGTTTACAACTGGACAAAACCCACTCCTGTGGGATGGAACAGCTGGGGTGTTATGCAGGATAAGCTTACGTTTGACAAAGCACTAAAGGTAATTCATTTTTTTGCCGACAGCCTGAAAGGCTTTCGCACAGGTGGTACTGCATTTATCGATCTGGATTCGTTCTGGGATCGGATGATGACGGGACATGCTGATTTCAGCCGATTAAAGGCGTTTGCAGATAGTTGTTTGTCTAAGGGATTACAACCAGGGGTGTATTGGGCGCCCTTTACGGATTGGGGCTGGAAGTCCGGCCCCGACCGTAAGGTTGAGGGTAGCGATTATAATTATGGAGATTTATGGACAAAAACCACCGGAGGCTATCATGAAATTGACGGCGCACGGGCTATAGACCCTACCCATCCCGGCACCCGGAAGCGTATCGATTATTTTATTGACAAGCTAAAGGAATGTGGTTTCAAAATGATCAAAATCGATTTTTTGGGTCATGGTAGTGCAGAGTCTACTCATTTTTATGATACGACCGTGACTACGGGAATGCAAGCCTATCGCAAAGGGATGGAATACCTGATCAATCGTATAGGTGATCAAATGTTTATCTACGCAGCAATCTCGCCGAGTCTTGCAACAGGGCGGTATGTGCATGCCAGGCGGATTGCCTGCGATGCTTTCAAGACCATTGATCATACTCGTTATACGTTAAACAGCGTAACCTATGGCTGGTGGCAGACCTTTTTATACAATTTCGTCGATGCAGATCATGTTGTGCTGGCAAGTGAGTCTGAAGGAGCCAACCGCGCACGATTTTTATCGGCGGTAATAACCGGAACCTGTATCACTGGCGATGATTTTTCTGTTCATGGTCAGTGGAGTGACCGGGCGGTAAAACTTTATCAGAACCCCGCTATTCTTTCTGTCATAAAAAACGGTAAGGCTTTCATGCCAGTAGCGACCGTCCCCGGTAAGGAAGCTGCCACGCTATTTACCAGGAAGATTGGCGACATCCAGTATTTAGCCGTATTTAATTACGGGACCAGCCCCAAAAGATATCTCATATCACCGTCCAGGTTGGGCATAAATGCAAAGCGGGTGAAAGTCAATGACTTGATGTCGCAGGAGATCTCGACAGAAAAAAATATTATCGTAGTTGATCTGCCGGGAGCTGATGCGACCATTTTAAAAATTACACCAGAAGGGAAGTAATCATGAACTTATCACACAAGGTATTGCGCCAATTTATTTTAATTGCAATTATTCTTACTATTCATGTAATTCATGTGCATAGCCAGACAATTATTCCGGTAGAAACTGCAGACAACGCTGTTGTTTTACAAGCGGGAGTAAATGGGGATGTGAGCTGTGTCTATCTCGGGAAAAAATTAAGAAGTGTAACTGAATATGGTCAGATCACGGGTGTTAATCGTCAAGCCGATGACTATACCGGATTATATAATTCCGCTTATACTTCATCGGGATCACGCAATTTACTGGAGCCGGCAATAACGGTTACGCATGCAGATGGCAACAATTCCCTCGATCTGAAATATGTAAGCCATGAGGTTAAAAAGATTAGCGATGATGTTAGCTTATTGACAATACTGCTAAAAGATCCAGTATATGATTTTGAGGTGACTTTATGTTACCGTTCTTACTTCCGGGAAAATGTTATTGAGCAGTGGAGCAGGATCATTCATCATGAAAAGGGGGCAGTAACTTTACAAAAGTTTGCTTCCGCTAACATCAATCTACAGGGAAACAGTTATTGGCTAAGGCAGTATCATGGGGATTGGGCCCGGGAAATGCAGCCGGAGGAAATTCAGCTTTCCCATGGTATCAAAACCCTTGACTCCAAGCTTGGAACGCGGGCAAATTTATTCATGCCTTCGGTATTTATGGTATCCCTTGACCGGCCTGCAACTGAGGATGAGGGAGGGGTTCTTTATGGAGCTCTGGAGTGGAGCGGTAATTTTAGAACCGATCTGGAGGTTGATCCGCAAAATGATTTGAGGATCATTTCAGGCGTCAATAATTACGCTTCCCCATATTCGTTAAGGAGCGGGGAGCTATTCGAAACACCTGCCTTTTTGTATACCTATTCGGCACATGGCAAGGGCTTTGCGAGCCGCAATCTGCAAAGCTGGGCCCGGAATCACAAACTGTTAGATGGAAAAGGTACCCGCCTGACCTTGCTGAATAACTGGGAGTCGACCTATTTTGATTTTAATGAGTCCCGTCTTAAGGAACTGCTGCAGGACACTAAAAGATTGGGAGTTGATCTGTTCCTGCTGGATGACGGCTGGTTTGGTAACCGTTATCCGCGCAACGACGATCATGCAGGGCTGGGCGACTGGCAGGAAAACAGGAAGAAGTTGCCGAATGGCATAGCTGCCATAGCCAGGGAAGCTCAGGCCAATCAGGTAAAGTTCGGCATCTGGATAGAGCCGGAAATGGTCAATCCTAAAAGCGAGCTATATGCCAGGCATCCAGACTGGGTAGTGAAACAGCCCCAAAGGCCAGAGTATTATTTTCGTAATCAACTGGTTCTTGATCTGAGCAACTCCCAGGTACAGGACTTTGTATTCCAGGTGGTCGATTCGTTGTTTATCAAAGATCCTGCGCTAGCTTATATCAAATGGGATTGCAACGCGGTTATTTACAATGCCTATTCGGTTAAACTGAAAAATAACCAGTCGCAATTCTATGTGGACTATGTACTGGGGCTTTACAAAGTCCTTCAGCGCATCCGAGCAAAATATCCTGACGTGCCGATGATGCTTTGTTCTGGCGGCGGCGGTCGCGTAGACTATGGCGCGTTGCAGTATTTTACGGAATACTGGCCCAGTGATAACACCGACCCGCTGGAGCGTATCTTCATACAATGGGAATATTCTTATTTCTACCCGGCAATCGCCAGCTCCAACCATGTTACAGATTGGGGCAGGCAACCCTTGAAGTTTCGTGTAGATGTGGCCATGATGGGTAAACTGGGTTTTGATATTGTTGTAAGCAAGTTGAATGAGCAGGACCTGAAGTTTTGCCAGAATGCCTTGAAAACGTATAACGAGATCAAACCGGTTATCTGGCAGGGCGATCAATACCGGCTGGCAAATCCTACAGAGGGCAGTGTTGCTTCAATGCTATATGTTAACGCTGACAAAGATAAGGCCGTCATGTTCAATTATCTGGTAAACAGCCGTTATGGCGAAGGGAGTAGACGGCCTGTTAAATTAAAGGGACTGGAGCCCGGGGCCAATTACCGCTTGAAGGAGATCAATTTCTATCCTGGCACGAATCCTTTAGTTGACGGGAGAGTTTATTCCGGTGATTTTTTGATGAGTCTCGGCTTTAACCCGGATGTCAATACTAACCGTACCAGCGTGGTTATACAATTGGAGCTGGTCAGGTAAAATGTGGTTTATGAGCGCTACGCGCTCCTCAAAAGCTTAATAACAATTTCAATAAAATGAGAAAGACGATTATATTAACAATTTTGCTATTTGCGGTAGCCAAAAGTTATTCCGCAGACTTGCCGGGTAAAGACACGGTACTTTATAAGAATAAAAATGCGCCGGTTCGGGCTCGTGTAGAAGATCTACTAAAGCGAATGACCCTTAAGGAGAAGGTGCAGCAGCTTGAAAACCGGGCTGCCGGAAAAACTGACGAAATTGATCGCATTTTTAAAGGGGAGAGTTTCGGCTGCACCCATGAAATGAGCATGGATGCACAAAACTGTGCGGATATGTATCAGCAGTTACAAAGCTATATGCTGCAAAAAACACGTTTGGGCATCCCTTTGCTCACCGCGGTAGAGGGCATAGAAGGAATATTGCAGAACAATTGCACGATTTTCCCGCATGAGCTGGCCCAGGGCAGCACATTCAATCCGGAGCTGATTAAAAAGATGACAATTGCGGCTGGTGAGGAAGCGCATGTGATTGGTATCCATCAGATATTGTCTCCGGTGCTTGACCTTGCGCGGGAATTGCGCTGGGGCAGGGTAGAAGAAACTTTTGGCGAAGATCCTTTCCTGGCTGCGCAAATGGGAACTGCATTTGTAAGCGGCTATCAATCTTTCAATATTACCTGTACTCCAAAGCATTTTGTGGCGCATGGCTCACCCGCAGGAGGCCTTAACTGTGCTAACGTGAGTGGCGGAGAGCGTGATATGCGCAGCCTTTACCTCTATCCTTTTTCAAAGGTGATCGCCAATACAAATCCACTGGGAATAATGTCCTGCTATAGTTCTTACGACGGTGTAGCTGTGAGCGGATCCCGGTATTACATGACCGATATTCTCAGGGGGGAGTTAGGTTTTAAAGGGTATGTATATTCAGATTGGGGTTCAGTAGAACGTTTACAATCATTCCATCATGCGGTTGATTCCCGCGAGGAGGCGGCCATTCAGTCACTTAAGGCTGGTGTTGACCTGGATGTGGACGGCGCATATGAAACGTTGGAAAAGTCGGTAGAAACAGGTCGTTTAGATATCAAATTCATTGATGAGGCCGTACGCCGTGTGCTCACGGTCAAATTCGAGCTTGGTTTGTTTGATAATCCCTATGGCGATCCATCGAAAGTAAAAAAGGTGGTTCGAAGCGCAGGTCACGTTGCGCTTTCGAAAGAAGTAGCGGATGAAAGCGCTATCCTGCTCAAGAATGACAACCATATCCTGCCATTAGATCTTGCGAAATATAAATCTATTGCGGTTGTCGGCCCGAATGCAGATCAAACTGTCTTTGGCGATTACGCCTGGACAGGGCATGACACTAAGGAAGGTACCACACTATTGCAAGGCCTGAAGGAAGTTATTGGCGGTAAAGTTCAGCTGAAGTATGCACATGGATGCGACTGGTGGAGTCAGGACAAATCTGGAATTGCTGAAGCCGCAAAAATGGCCGAAGAGAGTGACCTTACCATCGTCGCTATAGGTACACGCAGCACATTTCTTGGCCGAAGCCCACACAATTCTACGGCGGGAGAAGGTTTCGATCTTAGTTCTTTGGAATTACCAGGATCTCAACAAGACTTATTAAAAGCGATCAAGGCCACTGGTAAGCCGTTCATCGTAGTGTTTATTGCGGGTAAGCCGCTTGCTATGCCATGGGTAAAGGAGAACGCCAATGCGGTGCTTGCACAGTGGTATGGTGGTGAGCGTCAAGGCCGGACATTGGCCGATATTCTTACCGGTGCGGTTAATCCATCGGGCAGATTGAACGTATCGTTTCCAAGAAGTACCGGAAACTCGCCGAGCTATTATAACCATTTTGCTACCGACAGAAACGAGCCGTTTGACAGCCCGGGTAGCCCGGAGCAGCCCAGGGGACACTATATTTTCGATCGTCCTGACCCGCTTTGGGACTTTGGCTACGGCTTAAGCTACACTACTTTTAAATACACGGGATGTAAATTGGCAGATTCAATATTGACCGGTAAAGGAATTATCAAAATTGATGTTGATGTACAAAATACCGGAAACACGGATGGAAAAGAAGTTGTGCAGGTATATGTACATGATAAGGTAAGTTCCGTAGCAACACCTGTCCAGCAATTGAAAGCTTTTAAGAAACAGCTGATCAAAAAAGGTCAGACTGCAACAGTTCACCTGGAAATCCCTGTCTCCGATCTGGGCTTGTACAATGAGCGAATGAAATATGTTGTGGAGCCTGGCGAGTTTGAGCTGCAGATTGGCAGTGCGGCTGACGATATCCACATTACTAAAATAGTTACTGTAAAATAATTCGATCAGGGTTGGCAGTTTTTTATTAACCAAGGCAAAAGCAGAATGGATATAAAAGTATTAAAGAAGTCGGTTCTAAAGACGGTCTTACTATCAATGTTGATAACAGTGATCAAAGTAAAAAGACCCTATTTCCCGTTGAGATTGTCTGCCTGAAAAGTAGGAATTGAGCTGCCTTGTTCACTATACTTCCGATATATTTAACAATTTTACCGACGTTGCCGGATGATGATTTATAAGGAGAATGCGATTAAGGTAATTACTTATCGCATTCTCTTTTTTGCTCCTGGGAATAGTATGTTGTTTCGTTACTAATTATTTAATGGCCGGATATGTGTTAATATTTAAGATAATGCGGGGCTTTTTAAAGCTTTATGATATCCCGCCCCAATGTTACATTGTACTTGCTGTTTACTATCATTGAGCTAAATTACAAGAACGATTATAAGCCAAATGATAGCAAGAAAAACAGTTCGCTAATTACACAGTATACTGGTGTGCCAAGGGCAAAAGAGGTGTTTGTTCAGTTTTAATGCAGAATTTTATTCTTTGTCGGTCCGATGATTTTTATTGTAGCCATTGGTATTTTAGTTTTATGTTGCTTGATATGTCTTATAGCTGTTCGTTTATTACCAGGTAAAGAGGATGGCGAGGATTAAAAAATTTCCTTACGCCTCGCGTCGACAGCAGTTATTTTAACACTTGAATATAGATCACAGCAAATAAATTTCAATGGCAATCGGCAAACTTTAAAGGTAATGTCACGGAAGATATAATTGTAAAAGTCAATAATGTACCGGTAAAGATTTATCCAGGCAATTACTGCCCCAAGCGACACGGACTAATGACGCCCGAAGAAATAATTCAAAATGGTTAATGCTAAAACCAAAATTCAAGGCCAAGCATTCGTCCGCTATGAGGGATATGTTGGCAAGATATAAATGATGAATATATTATCATGTTTGTAGTTAGCCTGGAACTTCAGGTAAAATAAAGCGCCAGTCAACTCGCAGATGAACTTTGGCCAGGATTGTTGCTTTTCGTGTTTTGGAAATTTGTTCTTTATTCATTCGTTTTGTCTTTTTCGCAGTTTAATTCGAGGTTTTTTATGCTGTAATGGGCTTTTATGAAAATTCGGTATCGATTTTTCGTTTTTCTTTACTCCTGAAGTGATAATTAGTAATTTCTTAACATATTTTTTATTCTTATTTTTGAAGACAACGCATGAGAGTGAGTCCCCTAGTTGACGAAAACGAATTGTTGCACAAAATTGCAGCAGGAGATCAACGTGCATTCAAGTTTGTTTTCGAATACTATTATAACCACGTCTATGTGTACGCACTCCATTTGACCAAATCAGAGCCAGTCGCAGAGGAAATCGTTCAGGAAACTTTTCTAAAACTATGGAGGCAGGAAGTGGAGTTGAAGAAGATCAGAAAACTCGAAGGTTACCTGGTCACTTTGGCTCGGAACAGAGCGCTAGACTATTTGAGGCGTGTAAAGCTTCAGATAAAAGTACGCAACGAAAATGATCATACCTGGCTGGAGACCCATAATGAGACTGAAGAGCGGATAATCCTAAATGATACGCGCCGCATTGTTCAGGATGCTATAAACCAATTGCCGCCACAGCAAAAAATGGTTTTTCAGTTATGTTGGCAAGAAGGGTTAAAACATGAAGAAGTTGCTGAAAAAATGAATCTATCTGTATTAACGGTCCAGTCGTATATGAAGCTAGCCCTAAATGCTGTACGGAAGTACGTCGTAAAAAACACAGATATCGCCATTGTTTTAATTCTATTTAAAATTATTTAAAAAAAAAATCACAGACTGATACCCCCGAAGCTCTTGCTCATACGTCTACTATATAAAGCGGATATTAATTTAATATAAAAGTATTAATAAATTATGTCCAGTATAGATTATGAATAAAGACCGTATAAGCTATTTATTTCAAAGATACTTCGACGACGAGGCTACAGAAAGTGAGCTTGATGACCTGCAAATGATGCTCCGTGATCCGGACCAGATAGGAGTCATTCAAGACGTACTTCAGAACGTTTACGATCAGATCAGTCCGAAGCAGTTCGATGTTGCCGTAAACGAACAAACCAAAGAAAACATATTTCAATACATCGTATCTCAGCCGCAAATAAGAGCCAGCAATAATAAATTATGGATAAGGCTTGCAGCAGCAGCTTCTATCGTTATTGGTCTGACGATCGGCTATTTTCATCTGCGGCCGGGACAGTTAACGTCCGATACCCCCGATAAAATCGCAAAGAATGATATCGCTCCCGGATCGAACAAAGCGATTTTAACTTTATCTAACGGCAGGAGAATTATATTGTCAGATGCCGGTACCGGGGAAATAGCACGTGAAGAGAGCACTGCTATAAATAAAGACAGCACAGGTAAAATTGTTTATGTCGTAGCTGCGGCAGGTAATCAGGTGCCTGATCTTATGAACACCATTTCTACACCAAGAGGCGGTCAATACCAGGTTGTGCTTCCGGATGGTACCCATGCATGGCTCAACGCGGCGTCGTCTCTTAGGTATCCAGCTGTATTCACCGGACCCAACCGCGTCGTCGAGTTAACCGGTGAGGCTTATTTTGAGGTGGTTAAAGATATGTCCCATCCATTTCATGTCATCACTGCTACACAAACCGTCGAGGTGTTAGGGACGCATTTCAATGTCAATAGCTATGCGGATGAGCCATCGGTTAAAACCACGCTTTTGGAAGGGTCTGTGAAAGTTATTCACGGCAGTGCAACTGCCAAACTAAAGCCGGCAGAGCAATCAGCAGTCAATGATAAAGTAGATGCTGAAATACAGGTAAATCATAGCGTAGATACGGATGATGTAATAGCCTGGAAAGAAGGGAAATTTCGCTTTGATCAGACAGATATGCCAGCCTTAATGAGACAACTTAGCCGCTGGTATGACGTCGATGTTGTTTATCAGGGAAAAGTTCCAGTTGACAGATTTAGCGGTACGTTATCACGAAACGTGAATATTTCAAAAGTTTTAAAATTACTCGAATTTACTGGTGTCAAATTTAAAATAGAAGGGAGAAAGCTGATTATCAAATAACCCACTAACGATCTGTTCAACGATTTCGCAGCCAGGCTGTATGATCGGGGTTAACCATAAAAAAACCGGAAAGTGTTGTCACCACGATCCGGCAAAATTTTGGGCTAACCGATTTTAACTATTGAAACTACAATCCCCAACCCAAAACCATACAAAAGTATGCAAATTTCTACTTTTTGTTTATCGCGCCTTCGAAATGCGCGACTTAAAAAATTATTACTGGTTATGAAGCTAACCACACTGCTAATTTTTATTGGTCTGCTACAGGTTAGCGCTACAACGCTGGCGCAGCACATTAACCTCTCTGAAAAGAATATTTCGATTGAGAAGTTGTTTAAAAAACTTGAAGGTCAAAGTGGTTATACTTTCCTTTACAAGTCGGAGATATTAAAGGGCTTGCCTAATGTTGACGTCAAGATAAATGATGCTACCATTCATGAGGTTCTTGATAAATGCTTTGAAAATAAACCGCTCGAGTACTTGGTTATCGACAAGAGCATTGTTATAAACCGCAAGGCAGAGCCGGCTGTCGGTACAACAGATCCAAACACACTCGTATCTGGAAAAGTTGTTGATGAACGCGGTCTGCCGCTTCCCGGTGTGACAATTAAAGTGAAAGGTATGAGCTTTGCCTGGACCACCGATAAGTACGGAATGTTTAACGCACTGGTAATTACGCCTAACGCAGTATTGCAATTTAGTTTTATAGGATATATTACAAAAGAGATCGAGGTCAAAGATATCAAGTCCCCATTAATTGTTGAGATGAAAGAATCCGTCGGTTCCCTTGACGAAGTGCAGGTAATGGCTTATGGGCACACCACACGTCGGTTTCAAACAGGAAGCGTTGTGCAGATCGATGCCGCGGAGATTGAAAAAAATCCGGTCCCAAATGTACTGCAGGCGATACAAGGCCATGTGCCGGGTACCTTTATTCAACAAAACACAGGACTGCCCGGAGGGTCTTTCAATGTCGCAGTGCGGGCGGGCAGTAGTATCAGCGGCGGAAATGGTAACGCTGCACCCTTATATATTGTTGACGGAGTCGCCTATCCAGCCGGACAAAACTTGCCCCTGCTATTTCAAGGCGGAGTAAACGGACCCAACCCCGGACCACTTAGGGGTGGTAACGCGCTTAATTATTTGAATAGTAATGAGATTGAAAGTGTAACTGTATTAAAAGATGCGGATGCGACTTCAATTTATGGTTCACGCGGAGCGTACGGTGTGGTTATCATTACTACTAAAAAAGGGTTGGCCGGCCCCCCGAAATTAAACCTTAATATTTACTCAGGTGTAACGCTTAGAGGCACCACACCGGACTTGCTCAATACTGATCAGTATTTAATGCTGCGTCGCGAGGCATTCAAAAATGACGGTGCGACGCCTGGAGTTACAGACCTTGACCTTAATGGCACATGGCCTCAAAACCGTTACACCAACTGGACGAATGAACTTACCGGCAATTATGCAGCCACAACAAACGCGAATCTCTCGTATTCAGGAGGAAGCAATTCAATTGCTTACCGCATAAGTGGTAATTTCGGTCAGCAAAACTCTATTCAGAAACAAGGTGGTGACGTGAAGAATGGGGGGCTGACTCTTGACGTTAACAGCACCACGCCCGACAAAAAGTTTACAATAGATGTTAAGTCAAGTTTCTCTTCAGATGTTAACACATTGATACCATTTGACTTCAATAATGGATCAGGCACTCTTTCTTATGGTGGCTCTGGATTATTGACAGCTCCGAATGCTCCCCCGCTATTTCTACCTGACGGCACACTCAACTGGGAAAACGGTAGCAATCCGGCTGCGGCGGTTAACATGATATCCAGGATCGTTACTAATAATTTGCTGAGCACCAGTACAATTGCTTATAAACCGGTTAAGGGCCTTTCTATAAATGCTATCGTAGGATACAACCTGCTTACCGGCCGCGAACTTAGTGCAGCTCCGTCGACGGCTTTTAACCCGGCTTTAGGATCGTCAACTGTTACACAGTTAACCTATAGCATTGGTAATAACTATCAAACCAGGACCTGGAATGTGGATATTAATGCCGCTTATGAAAGTCATCTTGGAAGTAAAGGTGAACTTGAAACCCGTATCGGTGGTACAACGCAGGACGTATTGAATAACACTTCAGTTATCAGAGGTTCCAACTACCTGCTTGACGCTTTGATTAGAGATCCGGCTGCGGGTGGCAATACGCCAATTGTAAGTTATAACCAAACACCCACCCGTTACATCGGTTATTTTGCTCAGGCGAAATACATCTGGGACCAAAAATATATCTTAAGCCTGAATGGCCGGTATGATGGATCAACCAAATTTGGTCCTAATAAACGTTTTGGCGCATACGGTTCGGTAGGCGCCGGATGGATATTCACAGAGGAAACTTTCTTTAAAAAGATAAAGTTTTTGGATTTTGGAAAGCTGAGGGCCAATTACGGTACTTCGGGGGGAGATAATATCAGCAATTACGCATATCTTCCTTATTACAATACCACTCAATCTTACGCCGGTTATACCGCGATAACGCCGTCGAGTCTTGCTAATCCTTCGCTACACTGGGAAATGAAGAAAGAGCTGAATCTCGGCCTCGATCTTAACTTATTTAATGATCGTATAACTTTTTCGGGTGACTGGTACCGAACACGCACGTCAAATCAGTTAATTGCTCAATCATTAGCTTCGATAACTGGGTTCCAGGCGTTTTCGGTAAATTCAGATGCTCTAATTCAGACATCGGGTCTCGAGCTTTCGTTGACCACGGTAAACTTAAAGTACAAAGATTTTTCATGGTCAACTACTTTCAATATAAGTATCCCTCATAGTAAACTAATTTCTTATCCGGGTCTAAACTTGCTTGCATTAAACTCAAATTATGTAATTGGCCAGCCGGTTACAGGCATCAAGTTATATAACTATGCCGGGGTAAACCCGCAAACGGGGAATTACAATTTCACGAACCGAAATGGAGTAACTGCCGAGTATTGGCCGTTGTTCAGTCCGGTCAAGTTAGACCAGATTCTTGATAAAACCGTATTTATTGACCTTGCTCCGAAGTATTATGGCGGGTTCGGAAACTCGTTCAGATACAAACGATTTAACCTTGATGCTTTTTTTGAATTCAAAAATCGCATGGGCACTAACCTTATTGGGTCACAAACCATGTTACCCGGTTATTTCAATATCAACACTAGTACAGAATACCTCAAGCGCTGGCAAAACCCCGGCGACATTACTAACATTCCGAAGGTCAGCCAAAATGGATTAACGGCATTATTTGAACAAACGCAGTTTCAGCAAAGTTCAGGTGCGTATAGCAGGATTATATATGCCCGCTTGACTAACCTGAATTTCAGTTATATGTTGCCTGAATCGGTTAATAAAAAGCTAAGGTTAACTAATTTGACAATGTTTTTGCGCGGACAAAACCTGCTTACGATATCTAATCAAAAGTATAAAGGGCTGGACCCGGAGAATCTGATTTTTGGCGCGACCCCCCCGTTGCGTGTGTTCACCGCTGGACTTAATGTTACACTGTAAATTTGGAATGATCATGAAAATATCAAAAAATATAACAGCAGTTGTCAAGTCATCAACTTTTGCTGTAGTGCTATCTTTAATGTTAACCAGCTGCAAGAAATATCTCGACATTCCGCTACCAGTAAACGCAGTTGCCGGTTCGACAGCATTCGTCTCAGATAATACAACGTCGGCGGTAGTAAACGGAAATTTCAATGCTTTACTGAATGGTTCCCAATCAGGATCAATCGTAATGGGCGTCAGCGGTATTGGGTATTTGGCCGGTATATATGCCGATGAGTTGTTTACCCCATTAAACGACGTTGCCTCGAAACCTTATTTCAGCGACGCACTGTCCTCCACAATGACCGGTACGCATTGGGTGGGTTTGTATAAACAAATTTACAATGTAAATCTAACCATCGAAGGCATTAACGGTGCTACAAACCTGACCTATAAAAATCAATGGCTAGGTGAATCATTGTTCTCAAGGGCGTTTCTATATTTCAACTTAGTTAACTTATATGGAGACGCACCACTGATTACCACTTCCGATTTTAATAAAAATAATTTGTTGGGCAAATCGCCTAAAACGGAGATTTATAAGCAAATCATTGCTGACCTAAAATTGGCCCGCACTTTATTAACGGTTTCCTATAAAGACGGATCTGGAAATACAACAACAGATCGTGGCAGGCCTAACCTGCAAGCAGTCAATTCATTGCTCGCGCGTGTTTACCTTTACACCGCCGACTGGGCAAATGCGGAAGCGGTCTCTACAACTGTAATTGCCGATGCCAATTATCAATTAGTGCCGCCTGCGCAAGCCTTTTTGGCTAACAGTAAAGAAACAATCTGGGCCCTGGTCCCATCTCAGGGTGCGCATGTAAATGATTACGATGCTTACAATGGCGGTATGCCAACTACGTTAGCTTCGCCTGCGGCACTTTCTCCGTTTGGTAGTTCAAAGGCTGCCTTAATGCCAGATTTATTAAATGCGTTTGAGCAAGGTGACACCAGGCTTGCGAATTGGGTGAGGTCAACAACTGTAACCGGAACTTCAACAATTCCTACTGCGACTTATTATTATCCTAATAAATACAAGTCGAATGTCGCGGGTGCTGAATATACCATTGTACTTCGCCTATCCGAGCAATATCTAATCAGGGCGGAAGCACGTGCTCAGTTAGAAAACCTGAATGGTGCAAAAGGTGATATTGACGTTGTGCGTGCGCGTGCGGGACTTGTAGGAGTAACGATTACTTCAAAAGATGCCATGTTGGTATCGATCGCAAAAGAACGCCGGACGGAATTATTTACGGAGGCAGGCCATCGATTTTTTGATTTAAAACGAACAGGTGCGCTTGACGCGGTGATGACCGCCCTACAAACGCAAAAGAATAACACCTGGCAGCCATTCAGAGCTGTGTGGCCAATACCTTTATCTGATATACAAAATGATCCGAACCTGGCCCAAAACCCAGGCTACAATTAATTATTAACTCCTATTAAAATTCACCCGGTAGTGCCATTGGGTGCTACCGGCAAAAAATCATTTCAAAACCACAGCAAAAACTACAATGAAGACACGAAACTATTCGATGTTTACGGGGATCTTATGCCTTGTTTCCGTATATGGATCGGCACAGACCATGCCTTTTAAAATCAATGGAAGGCTAGAGAATATTTCACCGGTGCCGGCTAAAATGTACATTTCTTCACTGGTCAAAGGCCTGCTTAAAAACGAGGCAGACAGTGCAGTTGTAAAGGATGGGGCTTATAGCTTTACAGGTATATTAAATGTCGATGAGGCGGTTGTGGTCACTGTCTCACCCGATAATAAAGGCGGGGCCGCAAAAGGCTACACTGTTTATCTTGACAAGGGGGAACTGAATGTTGTCTCAAAGGGCACTATCAGTAGTATTACAGTAAGTGGAACAGGCGCGTTAGCAGAGCTTGAGCACGAACTGATCCTTCAGGATATGGATAAAGAAAAGAAGGAACTGCAAAGAATTGTGAAGACTGACGAGTACAAAACAAATCCACAAATACAAGCGGATGTATTGAAACGATCACAATTATTGCCTTTCAAAGGTTTTTTTGATTCGTACAAGCTCGTGAAGAATAACCCCGAGAAACGCTATTCACCTTTCACAACCTATGCCTTGATCGCTTCGGGTTTAATCAGTAAGGCCCAGCAGGACACGCTGATCGAACTCTTACCTGCCCATGTAAAGGTAGACCGGTTAGGAAAAGAAATCGTACATCTCCAGGTAGCTAAAGACTCTTTGCTTGCCATTGCCAAAGTGAAAAATGCTGAGCAAGCACAAATGGTGGCCGTAGGTTCGAAAGCACCTGACTTCACACAATATGATGTCAATAATACACCGGTAGCCTTATCTTCATTTAGGGGAAAATATGTTTTAGTCGATTTTTGGGCAAGCTGGTGTATGCCCTGCCGCGCAGAGAATCCCAATGTTGTAAAGGCCTACAATAATTATAAAGATCGAGGTTTTACAGTTTTAGGGGTGTCACTCGATTCGCAATCAGCAAGGTCTGCCTGGTTAAAAGCAATTGCCAGCGATCGCCTTACCTGGACGCAGGTTTCTGATCTGAAAGGATGGAAAAATGAGGCCGCCGCTATGTACGGCGTGTCATCGATCCCTCAAAACTTTTTGATAGATCCAAATGGTGTAGTTATAGGGAAAAACCTGAGGGGAGAGGAACTTAACTCAAAGCTGGCTTCAATTTTTAATAAATAAATATGAAAAATATTTTAAGTAAACGATATGTAATCAAATGGACCTGCGCTTTAGTTTTAATGGTAGCGGGTTATACGAGCAATGCTCAAAGTAATTTGAAGAACTTCAGTGGCACATGGCTGTTAAACGAGGAAAAATGCGATTTTGGGAAACTGAGCGCAGCAAACGCCTCAAAGATCAAAACGATAACGATCAGCCAATCTGAAGAGCAGATTAGTATTCAATCCGGCGATTCTTCTGCGAGATCTTCAACGGTGTTGAGGCTGAATGGTAGGCCTTCTGAGCAGACGGTTGTAACTGTGATCAACGACATTCCAAATACTTCGACAAATTCCATTAGTGTAAAAATAATTAATAGTCAATCGCTCATCTCAACAATGAAGGATCAGATTAGCTTGCTTTCATTAAGTATTAAAACCTACACGATCTCCGATGACGGTCAGGCGCTTACTATAGCTTTTAATAATACTTATGGTGACAATGTGCTCGCGGGGAAACTGGTGTATGAAAAAAAGAAAGAATAGTAAAATTCGTATTTAACTAAGTTGAAGATCATGAAGAAACTTTTTTTCGGATTACTGATGTCCATTCCCGTTTTCTCATATGGTCAGGAAAATATCAATTATGAACTGAATGGCAGGTTAGTTGGCGTAGATGCTCAAATGGTTTATGCAGTGCATAGTGAAGGTGACCTGACTCAGGTCATTGACAGTGCCACTGTTATAAATCATGCATATTTATTGAAAGGACATGTAAGTGCAGGGCAGCAGACTTTTCTGATGACTTATAATTTTAAAAACAGCAAAACTTACCATCCGGATCGGATGGCATTAATGTTTCTTTGTGCAGGTAAATATGAGGTGAAGCATGTAAATGCATTTGGTAACATCACAGTTTCCGGGTCGCGTGGCTACGAGCGTTATCAACTCCTGAAAACCGAGGCCAAGCCTTACGAGGAGAGAGAACAGGCACTTCAAATTAAAATTGCGGAATTGACAAAACAACGGGATACCGTGGCTGCCAAAGATGCGACGGCACAGCTTTATGCGTTTGAACAAACTTACAGGAAAAAGATATTTGGTGGCTTTATCAAGGCACACCCCACCTCCGAAGCTGCGTTTTATGCCCTTAAAGCGCTTGGAGGGACAGGGCATAATATTGACGGTCAGTTATTAAAGCCATATTTTGACATGCTCCCTAAGCATATCCGCGAAGGCGTCAATGGTAAAGAGTTTGGTAAGCGCATCAACGATGCTATAACTTTTGACACAAAAGGAGGGATCGGCAGTGTTTCCCAGGATTTTACCTTACCCGACACTGCGGGTAAAGCCATTAAACTATCCGGTTATAAAGGAAAATATGTATTACTGGACTTTTGGGCCAGTTGGTGTACGCCCTGTAGGGAGGATAATCCGCATTTGGTGTCAGCATACAAGAAATACCATGGGAAAGGCTTCGAAATATTAAGTGTATCGCTTGATACAAGGGCAAGGGAAAGGGCTTGGCGTAGTGCTATCATCGCTGATCATCTGGGTGCCTGGACACATGTTGCTGACCTTGATCACCAGACCAACACTATAGTTGCGCTTTACGGCATTAGCGGGATTCCGCAAAACTACCTGATTGCGCCGGATGGTAAGATCATTGGCCGAAGCCTTAGGGGCGGTGAGCTTGAGAAGAAGCTGAATGAGATTTTCACAACTAACTAGATTCCATCAAATGTTTACAAAGAAATTATTGCTTTTTGCCATATCTGGCTTAATATTTTTGACTGCCCGTTCACAGACGCTGCCTTTAGACCCGCTTGTCCGTACAGGGAAATTACCTAACGGTTTTACATATTATATCCGCCATAACGAGCAACCAGGCAAACATGTAGAACTCTATTTGGTGAACAAGGTGGGTTCGATACTGGAAGATGAGGATCAACTGGGACTTGCGCATTTTATGGAGCACATGAACTTCAATGGGACGAAGCACTATCCTAAAAATAATCTGGTAGATTATCTGCAAAGGTCAGGAGTACGCTTCGGTGCCGACCTGAATGCTTATACGAGTTTTGATGAAACGGTATATCAGTTGCCGCTCTCAACGGATGATCCGTTGATGTTCGGTGAGGGAATCAAGATTATGCGCGACTGGGCTCAGGAGGCGACGCTGGATCCTTCTGAGATTGAGAAAGAGCGCGGGGTGATACTGGAAGAGGAGCGGCTGGGCAAAGGCGCCAGAGATCGTATGTCTCGGAAATATTTTCCGATCTTACTGAACCACGCGCGGTACGCAGAACGCCTGCCGATAGGCACCGATGAAGTTCTGACGAAGTTCAGTCCAGAGGTAATCAAACGGTTTCATCACGATTGGTACCGCCCGGATCTGCAGGCGCTCATTATCGTAGGGGACGTAAAGGTAGAGGAGGCAGAAAAATTAGTGAAAGATCTGTTTTCGGATCTGAAGAACCCATTTAAAGAACGTGAACGAACTAGGTACACAGTGCCGCTGACTGGTAAGAGCCAGTTCATCACAGTTACCGATAAGGAAGAGACATCGACAACACTGGAAGTTATGCTGAAGCATCGCTCTCGTACGCTGGCTACGGAGCAAGACTATCTGGCGTCAATTAAAACAGCATTGCTTAACGAACTGCTGAATAACCGTCGGTATGCGGAGCTGAACCGGGACACGGCTCCTGCATACACGGGGGTAAACCTTGGAATCGGAAGCTTGCTGAGCAATGTGGATATGCTGAGCTTCAGCGTGTCGTCGAAGGAAGGAATGTTAGCGCAAAGCTTTGTACAGGCCTGGCGGGTACTGGAACGAATCCGGCGATATGGTTTTACGCAGGCTGAATTCGAGCGCGCACGGCAGAATTATCTGAGAAATATGCAAGCCAGTGCGAACGAACAAGGTAAGACACCTTCGATAAGCTATGTTAAGGAATACCAGCGGCTCTTTCTCGCGGGTGAAGCCTCACCCGGAATCGCCTGGGAATATGGTTTTACCAAGAAGCACATTGGCGATATTAAATTGCCTGATATCGCTGCATTACTGAACGAATATCTTTCATCAAAAGATAAAGATATCTTGGTTTCTGCGCCTGAAAAGGATAAGGGGGCATTGCCGGATTCTATCGCTGTACAAAGCTGGATGGCTAAGATAGCGAAAGAGGAGTTGAGGCCGTATCAGGACGAACAAGTGAACATGTCACTGTTGTCGGCAAAACCCCGATCTGGCCGGGTAACATCACGGAAGGAGATTGACGGTATTGGGGTAACAGAATTGATCCTGAGCAATGGAGTAAGAGTGGTGCTCAAGCCTACTTCGTTCAAGAACGATCAAATTCTTTATGGCGCTTTTGCGCCCGGAGGGACATCGCTTTATGATGATTCAGATTTTGATGCAGCCTCGAACGCAGGCGGAATCATCGCGCGAATGGGCTTGGGAGGACTGACGCCGAATCAACTCAGCCAGGTATTGACAGGTAAAGTAGTGAGCTCGGCAGCTATGATCGCGCCCCGATCACAAACGATCTCTGCCGGTTGCTCGGCAGCCGATCTGGAAACGGCTTTGCAAATTACTTACCTGCAGTTTACAAGTGCCCGGAAAGATACATTGTTGTTCAAGAATACAGTGAGTACTGCAGTGGCCGGTTTGGCCAACCGGTATGCTGATCCGAATGCCGTTTTCGCAGATACCGTGAGTTATGTATTGGGAAACTACAGCTATCGTGCGGGGCCTCCGACTGCAACACGGCTGAATAAGATCAAGCTGGACCGAGTTTATGACATATACCGAGATCGCTTTTCTGACGCATCACAATTCACATTTGTGTTTGTGGGAAACTTTGATGTAAAGCGAATCACGCCGTTGCTCGAGCAGTATATCGGTAGCTTGCCATCTCTTCATAAAGTCGTACAGGCTCGCGATCTGGGAATCCATATTCCAGCAGGAATAATCACCAAAAAAGTGTACAAGGGAACGGAAGACAAAGCATTGGTACGTATGGTGTTCAGCGGTGACTATCAGTATAGTCCGGTTGACAACCTGAAGATGAAAGCGTTGAGCGAAATTCTCCAGATTAAAATGCTCCAACAGTTGCGAGAAGCGGAAAGCGAGGTCTATAGCCCGCAGGTACAAAGCAGCTACAACAAATACCCGCAAAACCGTTTCGCTATCGTCGTGTCGTTTGGAAGTGCCCCTAAAAATGTAGGGCACCTGGTCAACGTAGTAGAGCAGGAACTGGCATTTTTAAGAGACAACGGGCCTGAAGCTGACGATGTTCTAAAATTTAAGGCACAGTATAAAAAGAATGTAGAGCTCGCGATGAAAGACAATGGTTTTTGGTTGGGTTATCTGTTGGGTCAGTATGAGAATCATGAGGACATTCTGCAAGCATTAGACACAGAAAAAAACCTCGGTATGATCGATGCTGAATCACTAAAGCAGGCGGCACAAAATTTCCTTTCCGGGCACAACATGATTACGTTTGAGTTACTTCCGGAATCAGATGCAAGGTAAGCGCTAAAAGAGTCTTCAACTGAAGCTTTTAGCAATATGATGAATATTTCATCGGTTAACGTTTAAAAAGCCACCTACCAATATAGGGTGGCTTTTTACAAAGCATTTTATAGTAGGTCGCCGGCGGCATACCTTCGTTCTTTCCAATCCTAAGATTGGGGTAAAAGATAATATTTTTATTCACTAGCTTAAAACACCATCAAGCGATGGCATGCTTAAACAAAATTCCGATTATTAACCGGCCTTGTTAAATTGAGCTTATTGTCAAGATGAACTGTTTTAACCTGTTTATTGTATGTGGAATTGCTAAAAAAAGCCGTGATTTTATTTTTACTTTTTTGATAGTTAAAGCGGATAAGACGTATCGCTTTTTATTTCGGCGAGTACGAAAAAGCTTTGCACGGTGTGTACCTTGGGTAGCTTCGATAATTTATCGCGGTAAAAGTCACCATAGGTTTCCATATCGCTGGTCGCTATGCGAAGTATGAAATCAAACGTGCCGGTCATTTGGAAACATTCCATTACTTCCGGGAACTTAACAACTTCGGTTTCAAATGAATTGAGCGTGGCGGCGGTATGATCGTTGAGCAATACGTGGCTAAAGGCGATGAGTCCCCTGTTGATTTTTTTTCGGTCCAGAATAGCTACAGTTTTTTTGACATATCCATGCTCGTAAAGTTTACGAATGCGGTCGTGGACTGTTCCAACGGCCTTCCTGATTTGAAAGGCAATTTCTTTGGTAGTTAAAGACGCATCGTCCTGGAGAATTTTTAGAATTTGGAGGTCTGTTTTATCGAGTTCTAACGGCATCATTTGAAAATAAAGCTAAATCTCGCCACAATTAATATTATAAACCAAATAAAATAACAATATAATCGAAAATATCCACGAAGAATTTGGATTTAGTACATTCTATTGTTCCTAAATACGGATAATGCGAGATTTATCCCAATTATTTGCGAATGGAAATGTTGACTACAGAAGATAAGCCGAAGATCGAATCATCGATCAGGGGAAAGTTTAGTCATCTCTGGCATATGGTAGGAAATACACCGATGCTTGAGTTGCGGTATCAATACAAGGGGAAGCCTGGGCGTATTTTCGTTAAGGACGAACATTACAACCTTACGGGAAGCGTGAAGGACCGGATGGTATTGTACATCTTATTTCAGGCCTATAAGCAGGGAACGATAAAGCCGTCAGACATCATTGTTGAGGCCACCAGCGGTAACACAGGCATATCTCTTTCTGCCCTGGGAAAAGCGCTGGGACATGAAGTTATCATCATGATGCCAGACTGGCTAAGTCAGGAGCGTGTTGACATTATCAAAAGCCTTGGTGCTAAAGTTCACCTGGTCAGTAAACAGGAAGGCGGTTTCCTTGGAAGCATTAATCTGACCGAAAGCATGGCAGCATCATCTGGCCATTATTTTTTACCAAGGCAGTTTGAGAACATTTATAATGCAGAAGCACATGAAATGACTACGGGTCCTGAAATCTGGGAGCAGCTCACCCGTATTGGTCGTATTCCGGACGCATTTGTAGCCGGCGTTGGTACTGGTGGAACTGTAATGGGTACCGGTGCCTATCTGAAAGCTATGAATGCGAATATACAAATCCATCCGCTCGAACCTGCTGAAAGCCCAACGTTGTCTACCGGTCACAAAATTGGTACCCATCGCATACAAGGAATTTCCGATGAGTTCATTCCAAAAATCGTTAAGCTCGATGAACTGTCAGGGGTTATTCAGGCAAATGACGGTGATGCAATCATAATGGCACAAAAGTTATCTAAAGAACTTGGCCTGGCTGTTGGCATATCATCCGGTGCAAATGTCGTAGGTGCTATCAAGTTATCAGAGAAAATGGGGCCGGATGCCACCGTTGTTACCCTGTTTTGTGATAGCAATAAAAAGTATTTGAGCACCGATTTAGTAAAGCAGGAGCCCGTGCAGGAGGGCTACATTTCTTCCGATGTTTTATTTACCGAATACCTTTCTATCAGTCGGCTATCAGAACCGATTATACAATAACCCTGATTTCAAAATCTTAAAATGAAAAATCTTTTTAGTACTCTTCTATTTATAGCTGTTGTTTCTGTTACCCAAGCTCAAATTGTAAAACCGGTAAGCTGGAGCTTCGGTGTGAAAAAGACGAGTGCAACTGAGGCTGTCGTCATGTTCAAAGCTACTATCGATAATGGCTGGCATATCTATTCCCAACATGTAAAGGATGGCGGACCGGTAAAGACCAGTTTTACTTTCAAATCATCGCCGGATTACACTTTAATTGGTAGTACAACTGAATCAAAATCTATTACGCGCCGGGAAGAAGCCTTTCACATGGATGTAAGTTTTTTCGAGAACAAGGTGATCTTTCAGCAAAAGATCAGGATTAAGAAGCGCCAGATGACAGTCAATGGTACGCTGGAATATATGACCTGTAATGATCATCAATGCCTTCCTCCTGAAGATATCGATTTTAGCGTGGCTGTTAAGTAATTTTTATCAGTTTTAAACATCAGACCTAATTAAGCCGGTTGGGGGGATGGCTTGTGCCATCATCTATAAGCCGAATCACCAAATAATGAGAAGAATCTGTTTATTTGTTCTATTTATCGTCGCCAGTTTCGCGCCGATTGTGAGTTACGGGCAGGATACCGTTTCCACTGATGGTATTGTATTTACGCCGGTTGCCCCCACGAAGGCCCCGGGAAGCACAATTCGTCAGCAGGATAACTCTAAAAGCGATGCTAATTCCGCCAATAATATAGCTGGAGCATCAAAAAAGCAATCCCATCAAAGCTTATGGGCGATTTTCCTTGCGGGGATTCTGGGTGGTTTTGCAGCACTTCTTATGCCATGTATTTTTCCAATGCTGCCCTTTACGATGAGTTATTTCACTAAACAATCGCATTCGAAATCTAGAGCGGTAAGAATGGCGATATGCTATGGGTTAAGTATTATCGCAATCTATGTAATCCTGGGATTGACGATAACCGTTATTTTCGGAGCCGATACCTTGAATAATTTGGCGACCAACGGTGTATTTAATATGCTCTTCTTTGTGTTGCTGGTTGCTTTTGCCGCTTCTTTTCTCGGCGCTTTTGAAATCACGCTTCCTAACAGTTGGGTTAACAAAATGGATGAAAATGCCGACAAGGGGGGCGTGCTCGGAATTTTCTTTATGGCCACTACATTATCGCTGGTTTCCTTCAGTTGTACAGGACCAATAATCGGAACGCTCCTGGTCCAGGCTGCAGTCAGCGGAGCGTTGCTTGGTCCGGCAGTGGGTATGCTTGGTTTTTCCCTAGCATTGGCATTGCCGTTCACCCTGTTCGCACTTTTTCCATCCCTGCTAAAATCGCTCCCTCAATCGGGCGGCTGGTTAAATAGCATTAAGGTGGTGCTGGGCTTTTTAGAGCTGGCCTTGTCCTTAAAGTTCCTAAGTAATGTCGACCTTGCGTATCACTGGCATTTGTTTGACAGGGAGGTTTTCCTAGTACTATGGATAGTGATTTTTACACTGATGGGTTTCTATCTTTTAGGAAAACTCCGGTTCGCACATGACAGTACCCTATCGTATATCACTGTTCCGAGATTGTTTCTGGCAATCGGGGTTCTATCATTTTCAGTTTATATGGTTCCTGGTTTATGGGGAGCACCTTTGAAATCAATAAGTGCATTTCTACCACCGAAGGCGACCCAGGACTTCGACCTTTCGATCAGCATAGGAAACACGGCGATGGTAATAAACAACGCCCGACCAGAGAAGTATGTTAATTTGTTTGACAAACCTAAGGGCTTTAACCCGTTTTTCGATTATGACGAAGGTTTAGCTTACGCAAGGAAGATAAAAAAACCGGTGATGATAGATTTTACAGGGCATGCTTGTGTCAACTGCAGAAAAATGGAAGAAAATATTTGGCCAGATAAACAGGTTTCGGAGGCAATTAACGAAGGTTATGTCCTAATTCAACTCTATGTTGACGATAAAACTGATCTGCCTGCTGGCGAACAGTTTGTCACGCCTGAAGGCCGTAAGATCAAAACGATTGGGAACAAATGGAGTTACTTGCAAACGTCCCGGTTCCTGGCAAATTCTCAGCCGTTTTATGTGCTTGTTAATTCGCAGACAGAGCAACCAATAGTGGCACCTAAAGGGGCAGATTACGACGCTATGAGTTTTTATAAATACCTAAAAAGCGGCCTAAATGCTTTTCGTCCTTAGTATCCATTCGTTCTTTATATTTTAGTTTTAGTTAATTTAAAATTCAGGCACTCCCGGATGGAGTGCTTTTTTATTATCTTCATCCTATTATTTCGGTCATGTAACCAGTGGAAATCTATAAATTGTAATGTGCGGCATCATAGGTAAGGTTCGAGAAGCGAGGCTTAATTTATAACTAAAAATCCTATCGATTTCACGACTTTTTGTTCACTTCAAAAGACTTTACTGTTGGTAAACAATGATTGACACTTTTAAATCCCGGAGTTGAAACCCTAACATTTGGCCTGTGGTTTGCGTGCAATAGTAGAAGACAAAAAAAATGTCAACAAAATTATCAACGGATAAACGTGATTATTTTATTGACATTTGATAGAAACGATGTATTAATTAATACTGACGTTAGACGACGTAAATTAAACTAACAGCGTTCCGCCATCGATCACTAAGCTTTGACCTGTGCCGTGTTTTTGTTTCATGAGGTATATGAAACCTTCAGCAACATCTTCTGCTTCGCCAACTCTTTTTGCCAATACTGAATTGCTCACATATTGATAAAGGCCTTCGCGATCACTTTCGGGCATGCTATCCCAAAGCGGGGTCTTGATAACTCCAGGCACAACGCAGTTAACCCGAACAGGGGCAAGCTCTACGGCCATGGCGCGAACAAATCCCTCCATAGCGCCACAAATTGCTGATGCTACAGACCAACCGGCGCCAGGACGTGCACTTGCGGTACCGCTGGTTAAAGATATGGAACCGCCTTCATTGATTGATGATGCTCCGTATTTGATCGCAGCAAATGGAGCCCAAAAACGAAGTGTAAAGAAATCACGAGCTTGATCGATATCGGTTTCGCTGATGTTATTTAAAGTAAGATTTTCACCTGCTGAAAATACAAGATGATCAAATGATCCGATCTTGCCGAAAAATTCTTTAATGTTTTCTTCTTTGCTAAGGTCAACAGCGAATCCCTCGCTGCCTGAAGGTAATTCGGCAAGGGCGTTATCGATCCTTTGTTGGTTGCTTGATACTATAACCACATTTGCACCCTCTTCGGCTGCTGCTTTTGCGGTCGCAAATCCAATTCCGGAACTTGCACCCATTAAAACTACTCTTTTACCTTCTAAAGATTTTTTTGCGTTTGACATGATTAATTATTTTTTACAAACGTCGATATATAAAATCTTACAGGTCTTACCATATGGTAAAATGTGATGTTTTAGATTAAAATAATTTAAGAGGGATGGCGGTGTTACCTAACGCTTCTTCTGATTCTGCTCAGCGATTGAGGTGTCACATTCAGATAGGAAGCCACATAATTTAATGGGACCCTATGTACAATGTCAGGTTGCTCTTCAAGAAAAAGCTTGTAGCGGTTGGTTGAATCCTCGCCAGAATAGATGTTTTTTAGCCTTATTTTCTCCAGGAGCCTCTGCTGATTAATTTGACCAATCAGGTCCTGAACAAAAGGTAACTTATCATATAGTTTTTGCAAGCTTTTCTTATTTATCTCCAAAACTTCCACAGAGCATGATGCCTGTATGCTATCTTGTGCAATGCTGCTATTATTAAAACTATCTAAAATTGTACAAAATTGTCCCTCTTTGATAAAATAATGAGTGACGTCCAGCCCCTTATCATTAACGGCGACGATCCTCAAAACACCTCGAACGACAAAATAAAGGGTACTACATACGTTGCCGCTTGTAAAAAGATATTCGGTTTCCTTATAGATTCCAGGCTTAAAGTATGAGGTTATTATTTCGGCATCAGCCGCTGAAATCTGTCTGTAGTTATTTAATTGCTGAACCAGGTTTTCCATCTGTAATTAAAATAGGCTTGTAAAACAAAGATATACCGTTTAGCGGCGATCAGTAACAAAAGTCTGCAAAATTTGAGAATGTTGTGAAAGCTCTTTGCGATTTTAACATATGGTAAGTCTGTGGATATTGCACTTTTGCACCTTTGCCGGCAAACAAAAATGAGTATGTCAAATATATTTATAACGGGATCCGCTGATGGTCTTGGGCAGATGGCAGCCAGAATTTTGATTAATGAAGGTCACAACGTGTTAATACATGCACGCAGCGACCAGAGGGCGCAAGAAGCTTACGCGATGTTACCGGGAGCCGTTGGGGTTTTATCGGGAGACCTTTCAAGGATAAAGGACACCATTCTTCTTGCTGACAGCGTAAACAAATTTGGGAAATTTGATGCTGTTATACATAACGCCGGAATTGGATACCGGGAGCTAAATAGGGGCAATACCGTCGATGGATTGCCTGAGGTATTTGCTGTCAATAGTCTTGCGCCTTACCTTCTAACAGCACTAATAAACAAGCCCGAAAGACTCATCTATATTAGTTCTTCGTTGCATTTTCATGGAGACAAAACTTTGGAGGACCTAACCTGGCAAAAAAAAAGGTGGAACGGATTTCAAGCCTATGCTGATTCGAAATTTCATAATTTGTTGCTCTCGCAGGCTACTGCTCGTTTTTGGCCATGGATATTGTCTAATGCTGTCGAACCAGGTTGGGTTAGTACCAAAATGGGGGGAGCTGAAGCAACTGATGACCTGGCACAGGGGCCGGTTACTCAGGCATGGCTGGCGAGCAGCAGCAGCAAGGAGGCATTAGTAAGCGGATGTTATTTTTACCATCAGCAAGCGCGGATTTTTAATCCAAAGGCGGCAGATCATGAATGCCAGGAAGTATTTTTAGACGCTTGTAAGAGAATAACAGGAGTGGCAATGCCAGTCTCCCGCGGCTTATGATAAAGATTATTTGCTTGAGGCGCATTTGAAATTAAAAAGCATTCATTTGCAAACATTAATGAATTTGGGAGTTTGATAGACATGGATATGTAGCTAGTTGGGGCTGATGTAATTCGAAGGTCGAATGCTAATCGGCCATAATTCTGTTTTTAGCCTACTTTCCGAAATTAAAGGTGAGATAGGTTGATAATTGCGACTATCATTGTTCACGAAAGTTGCTTTGAAATTTATCTACTTGACGCCAGTAACACGTTAAGCCTGGGAAGGACTTAATGACCGTTATATGGATTGCCGCAAGCATTGGCGCGATAATTTCGGTGATTCTGAAAAAAGTATATTAAACCAATCAATTCACGGTGTATTCAACTTACAGGTGACCAGACAAAAAAATGCATGCGACTTTTGAACAAAGTAAAAACGACTTCTAAACAAAGTTTGTCTGGATGATGAAGTCTACTTTTGATTTGTTTAAAATAACAGTAGTTCAAAACGCAGTAGTCATATTTCGAGTGCTTAAAACTGGCTAACTTTACGTCTTGGAATTGACTGTATTGTTGAGAGCATTAAATCAAATATCATTAATAATTAAAAAAAAGATCGTTATGACAGAGGTCCAACATTTCTTTTTTATTTGGCTAAAAGAGCCAAATAATGAGGCGCACATTACAGAATTAAACACCGCTTTGGCAGAACTACGTACTATCCCAGGAGTAAAACAGGTTCTGTTCGGATTGAAAGCAGATCCTGATCACGTAGTTTTTGACGAGGATTTTCATTATGGAATAACTGTTACTTTTGAAAGTATGGATGCAGCAAAAGTATATTTTCCTCACCCGATTCATCAAAAAGCTGGTGAGGTAGTTATGAAATATGGAGCAAGATTTTTTGGGGGCTACTTCAATATTGCAAGCTAAAATAAATAAGCAAATAGCCAAAATATCGTTGGCGAGCGGGTTGATCTACTCGCCAATGGTATTAAAACCTTTCAAACTCTAATGGGAGGGCTATAAAGCTGGCCATTATGTTTTTGGTAAATTTGATTTAATTCTAAAAATGCAACAAAACGACGATGCAGATATTGTTCTGGCCTGTATAGAAGAAAAATACATCCACAAAGAAGTACTCATGGAAGAGCACGCGTTTGTGAAAATTTTATCGGGAGAGATGCGGGTGATACAGGCAGATAACTCCTATACTTTTAGTCCGGGTGATCTTATCTTATTGCGCCGGAACATCCTGTCAACCCTGATTAAATATCCCAAAGATGGTCGCCCATACAAATCTGTGCTTATCTTCCTTCGTACCGAGAGGCTGCAACGCTACTATTCGAAAAATCCGTTTAGTAAGAAGCCACAACAATTATCAAATATCAAGATCTTTAAACCACATCCGTTGTTTGATAGCTTATTTGCTTCATTGATGCCGTATTTTGAACTGGACAGTAAGCTTCCCGAAAGTATTACTGCTGCAAAAGTAGATGAAGCCATCTTGATCCTTCGTCACGTTACACCGGAAATTGATTCAATGCTTGCCGACTTTGAAGGGCCCGGAAAACTTAATCTGGCAGACTTCATGGAAAGAAATTATATGTTTAATCTAACCATGGATAAATTCTGTTATCTCACAGGACGCAGTTTGACTACTTTCAAAAAGGATTTCAAGAATAAATTTGGAACCTCTCCTCAAAAATGGCTCACAATGAAACGTTTGAATCTTGCACACAGCGAAATGAAAACAAAAAGCAGAAAAGCCAATGAAGTATATATAGAGGTTGGATTTGAAAACTTATCACATTTCTCTTATGCGTTTAAAAAGCAATTTGGCTATTCGCCTAATAATATTCCCGAGTAAATGTGATTGGAAAATTTTATCGAAAGTCTAACGCCCAATTTCCGGGTACAGTTATTTACAGGCAGCAGGCGCTACAGCAAATCTTTAGTACCATTGGGGTTAAGTGGTAAGGCATAGGTTATTGTCTTTTCTGGGCTAGATTTAGTGATGTAAAAGCGTATTTTACGCATACGTTAGTTTAGATTCATCTTTTTAAACTCAAAAGGACGCAGGCCAACTTGTTGTTTAAAAAGCTTAGTGAAATAGGAGACGTTTTCAAACCCCAATTGATAAGCAATTTCAGCAACGCTTTGATCTGCACTCGTTAAAAGGTTTTTGGCTTCAGCTATAATAGCAATATGTATCAGTTCCATAGCTGTTTTACCAGTTTCTTGTTTAAGCATATCAGTCAAGTACCTTGGCGACATGTTCAGCTTGTCGGCAATTTGATTAACAGATGGCAGGCCATCAATTAGTAACTGCCCTGTTGTTAAATACGATGATATAACCCGCTGGAATTTGGTAACAGTTTTTCCAGATAAATCAGTACGGTTGATAAATTGTCTTTTATAAAACCTTTGTGCATACATCAAGATTGAGCTGATATGACCTAGTATGATTTCTCTGCTGTATTCATCCTGATTATTATAATACTCAGTACGGATTTTATCATATAGTCCCCAGATAATCTCCTTTTCCTTTGGTGATAAGTGAAGTGCCTCATTTGTTTCATATTCAAAATAGTGGTACTTATCGATTTCATTGTAAAGCGGATGACCATTTAAAACGTCTTCATGGAAGAAAATTAGAAATCCCTCTTCTTCGAACTCCAAATCTCTCATTTCAATAATTTGACGCGGCTTTACAAACGACATTGAGCCATTGTCATGATCGTATTTTGTCCGTCCATATTTGAAGATGCCGGAAATAAGTTTTTTAAACCCGATCATGTAAAAATCGCTGGTAAATGCCCTGTCACCTAATGAACACGCTTGATTGCAGCGGATCAAACTAACCAATGGGTTTTCTGGCGATGTCCAGCCGTTTGCATGATGTAATTCACTCAAATTTCTATAATGTTTCATCCCTTAGCTCATTTTTTAATATAAAGGCGACATCTATGATTCGGTGTCACCTTTATATTTATTTAATTTTCTATCACATTGATTAATGACCGTGGGCTGCAACCGCGACTTCATTCCAATCTTCCCATTGCTTCATACGATTCTGATAATTTTGTTTAACCAAATAAAGAGCTACTTTTCCTAAGAGTAGTCTCAACGGTGGGTTCTCGGTGTCTACCAGCTGTAGTAATGCATCTACGGTTGCTTCAGGCTTTCCGATATACTCAGGCTTCAGGCCGGCTTTAAAGCCTTCCAATACCGGTACATACGTTTCAGTATGGGTAGTTTGTACATAGGAAGATCCACCCCAGAATTCTGTTGCATAGGCATTGGGCTCAACTAAGGATACCTTAATTCCGAAAGGTTTTACTTCTGATGCTAAAGTTTCGCACAATCCCTCAATTGCGAATTTGGATGCGTTGTATAAGCCAAGCGTAGGAAGCGTTATCACACCCAGGAAACTTGATACCTGTACGATATGTCCACCTTTTTGGTCTCTCATCACTGGTACAATTGCTTGTAAAAGCCAAAGGGAACCGAAGAAATTAGTTTCAAATTGATTTCTGGCCTCTTGCTCTGACGTATCTTCGATGGCACCCTGTAGGCCGTATCCAGCATTGTTGACCAGAACATCGATACGGCCGAGCTCTTTTTTCGCTTTATCTACCGCGGCAAAACAAGCCTCACGGTCATGAACGTCAAGCGCTATAGGAACGATCGCATTTCCATATTGTTCAACTAATTCATTTAGTGAATCGATGTTCCTGGCGGTCGCCGCAACGCGATCACCCCGTTTTAAAAACGCTTCGGCCCATATTCTTCCCAAGCCACGGGAGGCGCCGGCAATTAAAATAGTTTTTGACATAGTTTTTTCTTTAATTTTATGTTTGTAAAACTAACGGCGCTTGTAAATTATAAATAGCTCATAAGTACGAATAAATAACACATATTAACGTTAAGATTTGACCATCCTAAAGGGCGAAGTAGTTGTTTTTCGTATTTCTATCAATTTAAATTTCTCCATTATATATATGTTGGACGATTGTAGTACTTTGGGTTGCTCGAGACCAATTTTTACGTGGCCGAGGAAACCGAATTATACATTAAGTCTTAATTGATCTTGTCGTTGGTAGCAGCTATCACTATTTACATAATAGATACTTTGACTACAAAAAGTTTTTATTTTGCCATATTCCTGCATAATACTGTAATAAAAAGAGACACTTTTTAAGGCCGCTTAGATCACTGATTGATTTCGAGCGGTTCGTCTGCTATTATTTGATTGAAAGACAAGCCTTCATGATGTCACTGTTTGCAAATATACGCTGGCTCTTCCGAATACGTTGCCAAGGTTTTGTCCAGTTAACACTCGTTAACACTAATCAGTAAACCATTAACACTCTGATGGATCGACTAAAGTAATTTTGCGCCGTGAAATTTAAATGATGTATGAATAAATATAAATTTTTGTTAACGGCGTTTTTGTTTACCGGAGCATTGCATTCGATCGGGCAAACGCGCGCGCATTTAAAACTATCGAATAAAACTCCAGAGGCAGGAGCTACGGTTAGTTTCCGCTATGATCCCGAGGGTACGAATTTGCAGCGCAAGGAAGTAAAGGCCGCTGTATACTTTTTTGATAACGACAAATTTCCAGTTATTGATGTGGACCTTAGAAAGGACGGAAGGTTAATTTTGGGCAAATTCAAGATCCCGGTTGGTGCGAAGGCTTTTTGCGTCCAATTTACTGCAGGAAACTTGCAGGATGATAATAACCAATCAGGATATGTCTATTTAGCCTATAAAAATAAAAAGCCAGTTAATGGCTCTTTCGCTAGCAAAGGATATATTATTGGTCTTGCAGCAGATATGTTCGGAATAAAAAAGAACATGGTAAATGCTGCAGTGGAATACAAAAAAGAATTTAAGATAAATCCACTTTTAGAGCGGGAATATGAGCCTTTATATTTGCTGACCTTATATTATGCAACTTCAGCCGACCAAGATTTAGCAAATAATATCGCTTTAAAATTATCGACCAGCGCAAATGAAGATGACCTGACTAACGCTTACAATTATTTTAGGCACGCAAAGAAGTCGAAGCTGGCAGATTCTTTGGCGTCATTAATCAAAAAAAGATTTCCAAAAGGTAATCTGGTGAAAAGCGAATTAGAAGCAACTTTTACCCAAACTGACAATGTGGTCCGAAAAGACTCGCTATTTCAGGTGTTTTGCTCGCTAAGACCGGCAAATAAAAGCAACACCACGCCTGATTTAGACAGATTACTGGGTCAATTGGCCGTTGCCTATTTGCAAGCTCATAGAATCACTGACTATCATCAAAAACTGGCGTTAATTAACGATAAGTCAAATTTGCCTGAGCAAATTAATGAAGTTCTTGCTAACTGGGCAAATAAAGGTTCAAATATAGAAGATGCCATCCTAATAGCTAAGCAAAATTTAATCCTTTTAGACAGTTTGTCGAAACACGCTAAATCGCAACCGTTCTTAAGCCCGGGAATGCAACAGGAGGCGAACCGAAGCACATATTTTGATTGTTTGGATACGTATGCATTATTGCTTTTCAATAAAGGCAAATGGGATGAAGCTTCTGATTTTGAAAGGCAAGTATATAATTACAGCCGCAATTACGGAAGGCTGGAAATCACTGAACATTATGCCCGGATGCTAAATAAGGTTGGAAACTACGAAAGTGCCAAAAGTGCGATAGAAAGATTAATCAAATCAGGCGATAACTCCCCTGCTTTAGGAGAGGAGCTAAAAGTTGCGTATGCTCACTTGAAAGGAAACTTAAATGATTTTGATAAATATCTGGACAGCCTGGTCAATTTTGTAAAGACTGAAAAACTCGAAGAATTGTCCAAGAAGCAAATTAACATTCCTGCACCCGAATTTAGGTTAAAAGATCAGGAAGGCCGGTTAATTAGCTTGTCAGATTTAAAAGGGAAAGTTGTTGTACTTGATTTTTGGGCAACGTGGTGCGCACCTTGCAAAGCATCATTTCCAGGAATGCAGATTGCTATCGATAAATTTAAGGACAATAAGGATGTTGTGTTCTTGTTTGTTGACACCTGGGAATCAGGAACGCGTTTTGTTGAGGAGGCTGCTAAATTCATGAAAGACAATAAATTTTCGTTTCAGGTCTTATTTGATGAAAAGGGCCCGGATGGCCGTATGTCGAAGATACGGAGCCTGTATGGAGTTGACGGCGTGCCGACAAAATTTATCATTGACAAGACAGGCAGGATAAGATTCAAGGTAACTGGATTTACCGGATCGTCAGAAGCGCTGGTTGAAGAGATTCAAGACATGATAGCAATTTCAAATAAAGATAGTTGATAATTAACACGTTGAGAGCGTGTATTGATCGAATAAGGAGCTGATACACAGTTTCTATCGGATAAGATCTGTTTGGTGATATGCATAAGGATAACCTGTTTGAGATTTATAATAACTTTGGTTGTAAAAAGTTAGACCAATCCATCGTAATTAAATATGCGTAAAAAGTTTCAATTCATATTCGCTATGGCGGTTCTAACGGCTACTGGCATACTTATCTTCCAGCTTTACTGGGTTTATAGTGTATACATGGTCAGCCAGGAAAATTTAAACAAGAGTTTGACAGCAGCATTGGATAAGAGTATTATATCCTACGAATTGCAGCAAAATGTGTTACCTACATCGCTGAAAAATAAAGTTCCAACTTTATCTGTGTTTATGGATACTACGGTAGAAAAGAGTGTGCCAGACTCATTAAAATCTATGTTGAAGAATGCAAAAACGATTTTCACGGTACAATATAAAAGTTTGGCAATAAATTCGAATGATCTGCCTTTAGTTAAATTGATGTTAGCACGGTTGATCGCACAGCAGCTTGATTCGCCGATAAACCTCAATGGCCTTCTAGAGAATTATAAGAAGGAATTGATCAAAGAAAGCTTACCACTGCCATATCACCTAGTTCTACGCAGGAGTCAAAAAATTGTCGGAAAAGGTCGTATCGGCGTAGTTATCAATTTCCTTAAAACCCCTGCAGTGATCGAAGCTGAATTTGGAAATTTGGGTCTGTTGTCCTTAAAACGGAACGTGGTTCCTGCAATCGTTTCTTTTATTTTGATTTGTTTGTCAGCTGGATGCATGTTCTATATGGGGCATATGATTCGAACACAAATTCGATTGGATGATATCAAAAATGATTTCATTAATAACGTAACTCATGAATTGAGAACACCCATATCAATATTAAATACGTCTAACGAGGCATTACTCCATTTCGGTGCCGCCGAGGATCCGCAAAAAATTTACAGATACCTTCAGATCAACACAACCGTGCTCCAAAAGTTGAGTGAGAATGTAGGGCGCATTTTAGATATCACACAATATGAGGAAGGGTATAAATTAGCAAAGATGGAGCTGGTTAAGATCAAAGATTTAATTGAGAATAATTTACGTCTTTTCGAGGTATGGCCAGATACAAAAATTATTTTTATCAATAACCTAAATTCTACGGAGGTTGTCACCGACAGCTATATGGTCAGCACGATCATATCTAATCTTGTCGATAACGCCATCAAGTATAGCAGATCAAACCCTGTAGTGGAAGTTATTTTATCAGGATCGACTTCTTCATGGCAGCTGATAGTGAAAGATAACGGGATCGGTATGGATGCAGCTATTTTGCCATTTATTTATGATAAATTTTTCCGGATACAGGATGGTGATTTACATGAGGTCAAAGGTTATGGTCTCGGGCTCAATTATGTAAAGCAATTGGTACTTAATTTACAGGGCACCATAAAAGTTGAAAGTGAATTGCGAAAAGGTACTACGTTCATAATTAATTTTCCTCAATGATGGAAGGCCTTAAAATTTTATTAATAGAAGATGAGGACGTTCTGGCCTTATTAGTAAAAGAATCATTGGAAACCAGGGGATTTGAAGTTTCTGTTGCAAGCAATGGTGTAGACGGCTGGGCAAGATACAATCTTTTAAAACCAGATGTTTGCATCGTTGACATCATGATGCCACGGAAGGATGGATACGCTCTCGTCGCTGATATCCGTTTGGTTGACGATCTGACCCCAATTATATTTTTGACTGCAAAAACACGGGTGGAAGATGTCCTTAAAGGTTTAGATATTGGTGCTGATGATTATATCAAGAAGCCGTTTAGTATGGAGGAGTTGATTATGAGGATCAAGGTATTGGTGAGGAGAAGTTCAATTAATTCAAATTCGATAGTGCCGCCATATCACAACAAAAAATTAGGCAAACTAACATTTGATCCGTTTGCTTTGAAAGTTTATATTGGGGATAACACAATTGATTTGTCTAAAAGAGAAGCTGAACTTCTTGATTTGCTGATCGAGCACAAAAACCGACTTACCGAGCGCAGAATAGCACTGATAAAATTATGGGGCAACGATGATATTTTCAGTGCACGAAGTATGGATGTTTATATTACCAGATTAAGAAAGTTTCTGAGAAATGACCCTGCGTTAGATATTGTCAACGTTCGGGGCCAGGGCTATATGTTGACGGAACGCCAATCGTGAGTTGCAATTGGTCAATTTTATTTTATAAATAGGCTGCTCGTTTTTCAGCAGCCTATACATTATTGGCATTATTTGCCGAAGAAAATCTCTGCCAGATTATTTCGAAATTGTTCAGCTCCTTGAGTTAACCGTTGTTGTACATAAGTTTTGGCATCTTCTCCAGCCACATATCGGATTTGCTTTTTCCCATCTGTTGCAGCTTCAAAAACCACTTCAGCGAGTTCCTCAGCAGCAGATACTTTTGTCGGTGTCTTCCCGCTTAAAAATGCATGATACATTTGGTTGAAAGCTGAATTGTAAGCCTCATTTGGAGCAATAACCATATTGTCCCTAAAAGAGCTCGCTATGCCGCCCGGAGATATGGTTTTAACGCCGACGTTATACCGCTCCAATTCAAATGACAGACTTTCATACATCCCTTCAACAGCCCATTTAGTAGCAGAGTACACAGCGCCGAAAGGGAAAGTTATTAAGCCGGCAATCGAAGTTGTCGCCATCAACAATCCACTTTGACGCTGGCGAAAATATGGAATGAATGCGCGTGATATCTGAATAACGCTAAGCATGTTAACTTGTATCTGCTGTTGCACCTGCTCATCAGAATATGCTTCAAGGGGGCCAATTAATCCGACTCCTGCATTATTAAGTACAACGTCAACCTGCCTGTCAATAGCAAATTCCACAGCTTGAGTAATTTGCTGAAAATTCGTAACATCTAATGGAAATATTGTGATGTTTTCATGGGAGGATAGTTCTGTACCCCGTTCAGGATTACGCATTGTCGCAATTACCTTCCAGCCACTATTGGCAAATTTCAGCGCGGTAGCCTTTCCTAAACCTGTAGAGGCACCAGTAATAAATATAGTTTTCATAGCATTTTTGATTTGAAAAATCAAAGGTAGGTTCGGTTCTTGTCGAAAAACTATGAAATTCAAACAAGTAATTATGAATTCGCCGCATGGCTTTTACGAAAGGAATTTGCACTTCGCCCGGTATGCCGTTTAAAAAAAATTAAGAAGTTGGAGGCATGGCTAAAACCAAGGATATAAGCGATCTCTGCGATATTTCGATTATCGTGCAAAAGCCTGGATTTTGCCTCAATTAATAATCGCTCAGAAATGTGCTGTGTTGTCGACTTTCCGGTAGTTGTTTTCAAAACCCGGTTTAAGTGGTTCGGGTGCACTGACAATCCCTGAGCAAATTGTTGAGCAGAGCGGAATTTTAGTTCATGATTGGGCCCACATTCTGCAAATTTTGACTCCAACAACTTTAAAAACAAATCTGTCAAGCGAAGTTTCGAAGAGTCAGAGACGTTCGTTGGCATCGCGGAGTCCAGTTTCAATGCTTCGTGCATGATTAACTGTATATAAGCACGAAGCAAGTCCGGTTTGCAATCTTCGGAGTGGGTTTCGTCAACTAACCGTTCGAATATACTGATTAGGAAAATAGCTGTCTTTTCGTTTAATGCAAATGTGTGGATACCGCCAGCTTTAAACAAAGGCGATGTTGCTAATTTTCCTTCACGAAGTTGTCCGTTTATAAATTGATCAGTGAAAATACAAAAATAGCCCTGTTCTTTTTCAGCACTTTGTGATTCATAAGAGTATGAAATCAATGGGTTGGTGAATACCAGCGTATATCCTGTTATCCGTGCCTGTTTATCCGTATAGTATAACGTTCCTTCGCCAACGGTGAGCAACGATATTTTATAAAAGTTTCTACGCGAATAACCTTTACTAAGCGCTGAAGTGTAATCCTGCATTTTTCCGGCATAATACCCCGATTTCGCCGAAGTGTTCAATACGGTCAGGATGGGGTAATTATTTCGTGCTGCTTTCATTTATCAAAATTAGCAACAAATTTAGAAGATTGTTTGCTCGGTAATGAATAGTCTAAACGAGGCCTGTTCAATTTGGAACTTGTTTTACTCCGTTACTCTTTCATTAAGTTACGATAAAAACATTAAAACTTCATTGCTGACTTTATGCTCGGGTGACCATGATTTTTGCCAGACAGCTCAGCTAAATATATTTCATAGTGAAACTTTACGGTAAAATTTAATGCGTTCAGTTACTATTTAACAAATGGTAACGCTGAAAATTAATTGCCTGTGCAACTTTGCTCAAACATTTAAAGTTGAAAGAAATGAAAATGAAATCAAGTATGAAGGGCGTGAAATTTACTCTTGTGGTATTAATTGTTAGTACTGCTGTATCTATCCTCAATGCCAGTCCTAATGATCAGGTTACCAAAGACCGTTCAAAGGCTGATGCACAGATCCACTGGCCCAATGGCTTTTCGCCTGTTACTGCAGATTTATTTGCGCATAATGAAATTATTATTAGCGCTCCGGTAAGAATAGTTTTTCAGCACATACAAGAAGCAACAAAGTGGCCAAAATGGTACTCGAATTCGAAGAATGTGCAGATTCATAACAATACCGACGGACTGTTGCATTCTGGAAGTACGTGGGATTGGGACACATTTGGCGTACACATAAAGAGTCAAATAAACGAATTCAAGTTAAATAGTCGTATTGGGTGGTTTGGTAACGGAAAGGGAATGCGGGCTTACCATACCTGGCTATTAATTCCTATTGGAAAAGATAAGACTAAAGTTATCATGGAAGAATGCGTTTATGGCGAAGGAGCTCAAAAACTTCGAAGATCGAATCCTGCTGTTATGCATCAAGGACATGATATTTGGAATCAGTCGCTTAGGCAGCTTGCTGAAAATAGGGGTAGTATATAACTTAAAAATCCAGTTTATTACGGATTTGGAAAGCATTCTTTCTTGTATACAATTGTGGTTGTATTTAGTATTCAGATTTGACAATGTCTAAGTCATTTATGGTTGAATCTAAGGAAATATATTGTTTGCCGCAGGTTCATAACATGACCAATTAAAAGCCCATCTAAATTAAATAATAATTATAATGGAAACCGGTTTTAGAAAATGGATTATTGTCATTACCATCATCACTTCGACAATAATTGAATTAATAGATACGACTATCGTTAATGTATCAGTCAACACCATGAGCGGTAACCTGGGTGCTTCACTAGAAGATACAGCTTGGGTGATTACGTCGTATGCAATTGCAAATGTGATCGTCATTCCAATGACCAGTTTTCTAGCCGAAAAAATCGGCCGGAAAAAATATTACATCGGATCGATATTGCTATTTACAATCGCTTCCGCGATGTGTGGGGCTTCCACTAATCTGTGGGAGTTGGTTGCATTTCGATTTATACAAGGTGTGGGAGGAGGTGCGTTGCTATCGACATCACAAGCGATTTTATTCGAAACCTTTCCCGCAAGCGAACGTGGCACAGCAAGTGGCATGTTTAGTCTTGGTATCATAATCGGCCCCTCTATAGGTCCGGTTCTCGGTGGATATATTGTCGACAACTTTACTTGGCAGTGGATTTTCTATGTAAATATCCCAATAGGTATAGTTGCGGCGTTCCTATCGTTTATTTATCTGCGGCCAAAACAGAAAGAAATTAATAATAGGAGAGTAGATTGGTTTGGGATATTTTTATTGGCAGTCTGCGTGGGGTCATTGCAGATTGTGCTGGAAAGAGGCGAAACGGATGATTGGTTTGCCGCCATGTATATTGTTGTTTTAAGCATAATCGCTGGTATTTCACTATTGGTGCTAGTTTGGTGGGAGCTTTACGTTGATCATCCGGTAATAGATTTCAGAGTGTTGAGAAGCACAACGTTGTCGATTTCTGCTATTATGACTTTTGTAATGGGATTTGGATTATTCAGTGCGGTGTTTGTATTCCCATTGTATTCGCAAAGGATAATTGGTTATTCCGCTTTTCAAACCGGTACCATGCTTCTCCCTGGTACCCTTTTCGCCGCAATGATTTCACCTTTTTTAGGCAAATTACTGCAAGCGGGCATACGACCTCAATTTTTAATTCTTACTGGATTTTTATTTACTGCAATTTTCGGCTTTTTCATGTCGAAATCCAACATGGAAACTGGGGATGCTTATTTTTTTATTCCACTGATATTTCGTGGGGTTGGGGCAGCATTATTAATTGTTCCTTTGACTGCTTTGGCGGTTTCTGAATTAAAACCCAAAGATATCCCGCAAGGAGCCGCGTTGAACAACATGATGAGGCAGCTGGGTGGTTCCTTTGGTATAGCATTGATCAATACTTACATTTCGCACCGTGCTGCTGAAAATAGAAGCGCACTTGTTTCCCATCTTACAGCAAGTGATCCAAATACCCAGCAACGATTTCACTATATCATAAATAGAATAACTGCACATGGCGAAACGTATCTTAATGCGACTCAACAAGCCATCGCTGCAATGGAGAACACAGTACAAAGGCAAACTTATCTCCTTAGCTATATAGATTCTTTTTTACTATTAGCCATTATGAATGCTTGCTGTATACCTTTGGTCATGTTCACTATAAAGAGGAAATCTGCGACTGCTGGCAATAAAACTATTACGATAATAGATCATTGAAGATAGCCAATATTTGCAGGAAGCAGGAATGTGAAGGTACTTAATAAAGGAGGGAGGGGTGAAAACCCCGGGCGCTTATTTATGATGGGTATTCTATGGATAGGATCGGTTTACATATTTTTCTTAAGTCAGATATCTTGAGACTTTAAAAAATGAAAATGATATAAATACTTAATGTAAAATAACCGTTGAAAGTATGAACCATTCATTGTAGTAATGCTTAGCGGAAAAAGATCGTTAATGTGCCAGAATAGGGAGGGGTACTATTGTGTATCCTTCTTATCTGAATTAAATAAGGAATAATAAAAAAGAGGTCAAAGCTTAGCGTCCGAGGGTAGGGGTTGTTGTAATCAAATATCAAGTATATCGTAAAGATTAAATATAGCACTGCAAAACCACATTCTAATATAACTTCATAATAAGCTAACCTGACCGCCCATTCTCTCTAAGTTAATAAACCGATTGCTATCCCTGATTTAATAAACAGGAACAGCAGCAAAAGCAAAAATGTTACTGAGAAAAACCCCTGGGAATGAAGCCCGTAAAAGTGAACACTTCCCGGTTTAAAAATGGCAAACAATAATAAAGAAATCGCCATAATCAGCGTGATGTAGCTGTATAGCTTTGAATAAAGTGGGAGATGAAACTTATTTACTTTCATATAGGATGAAACTAAGGTAAAAAATATTCCAATAAAATATCTGTTATGTTATTAACATCTGGTTGCAAAATGGAAATGTTTTTTGGCTGTATCTTTTCTTTAAACTTTCGATCGGGGTGGTTAGGCAACTGAATATGCCAACAGAGAACTCATTTACTAGGATTATTTATTTTTTATCATTTTCCGAAAATGTTTGCAGCGCTATCCATACAGCCCTGAAGGTTGATTCATAAGGCATCTGCCTTTCGTAGGCGACTTTTGTTTTATAGAGTACTACTGCTCAATGACTAAAAACAGCAATGCCTTGTCCCTGGGGCCCGAAAGCAGGATACCCGGCTGCCAACCGTTGATTTTTTACATTTTGCTGAAGCCATCACATATAACCATAACCGAAGTAAAAGTCTGAACCTCTATATGCCGGGATGTCTAGATTGACCTTTGCCCTGTTTGTTTTGGTTTGACAATTTTACCGATCTAATCTGTCGCGACAAGTGGCTTGTTTTGCCATTTTCTGCAACAGCATACAATTTTGTGGAATAGCTTTTCAATACAAGGGAAGGAACTTTTATTAATAAGATGTATGGATAAAGGGATCTTCGTTGCCGCCTATTATGATCCAAAACAAATGACCAGTCCGAGGGCCTTTGGGAAAGATGATTTATTGCAGTCCCCGATAGGGGTAATATGTTTAAAGAGCCTGTATATTCCCGATTTTCTTCAAAAAAATTTGTATTCGAGTTCGCCGGATTTGCTTAATACCTTAACCAATGGGGCAAATACGCCTTACCATTTAATTCTTTCCAAGGAATTAATCGCTAACTCAAGATTATATAAAGCTATAGGCAAGCGGGAGGAGGCACAGAAACTATTTAAGATATATGGACAAGTAATTAAAGATAAACGGTTATTATCATACCTCGACACACCTCCAATTGCTGACATTGATTATATCTCCAATGATTTAAATCAGATGGTACCTTTTGAGATGAAAAAAGAAGGGGAAGTTCAGATTTTCGCTGGTGGGCAGGTACTTAGTATGCGCGATTATAATAGCACGCCTTATAACTACGATAATATTCAAATATTTTACAATGGCCAGGATGATAGTACTAAAATGAATAGCAGAGAAACCGGGTTAATAGAGTTTAATTATAGGTTTGACAAAATAAGATTCAAACCAAACGGCGACGCTCCTGAAATTTGGATACCCGATTCTTTAATTAAATATCATTTTAGTGACCCAAGCAGAAATGAATATATCCTTGAAACTAAAATCCCATGGAAACAATTGGGACGTGCTGACACAAACACACCTGCGGAAATGAGGATGAATATTTTTATAGGGGATAGCGATCTTAATGAAAATACCCGGGATGGTATATTATCTTGGTGTGTAAAGAAAGATGAGTGGTATAATGATCCACATTCATTTGGCTCAATCATTTTTAAAGAAAAATCAAATCAAAAGAGACGACGGAAAGTGTGCTCCCGGCAAACAAACACTGCTCCTGTAATTGATGGAATTATAGACGCTCCCTGGGATCAGGTTGCCTTTGAAAACATAACAGAACCCTTCTATGGTGATGTGGCAAAATCAGTTATAGCAGGCAAGTTCAAAATGCTTTATGATCATGAATATATCTATATGCTTTTTTGTATTACAGACAACTGCAAGAATAAGACAGGCGTTTTAACACGAGACAAATGCTGGATAGAAGATGCATCTAATGGAAGTATTATATGGAAAATGAATGGCGAAATAAATGATCACTATCCATCTTTTTATGTTGAAGATAAAATTTCCTTAAGCCCCGGAAAATATAAACTGCGATATACCTCAGATGGAGCCCACTCCTTAGAAGGATGGTATGGCAATCCTCCCGAAAATGATTTTTATGGGGTTCAGCTTTACAGGTCAAAATAACTAATATAATGATGCTCTCTAAAAAAAGCACACAAAATCTACACTTGTTGTTCATTTGCTTGGTACTGACCTCCTGCCAAAGGAAAGCTGATATTACCTTACAAAATTCTTTAGATCTTGCAGGTAGCAATAAGAAAGAACTGCAAAAAGTATTGGACTACTATGCAGCTCCTGGTGATAGCTTAAAACGAAAAGCTGCAGAGTTTCTAATTCTTCATATGCACGCTCATGAAGGTTATTCTTCACAGCAAATAAATGAATATGAACGGGTCTTTTCTGTAATCGACACACAAAGGAACCTCAAGAAGCTAGTTTCAGATGAAAACAAAAAAAGCATAGGTGATTCTCTTAGTAAAATATTAAATAGTTCTGATTTTCAACCTGTTACTACTATGCGGGATGATCAGCTAATAACAGCCAATTATTTAATCAATAACATAGAGTTTGCATTTAAAGCTTGGAAGAAAAGCCCATGGGGGAAAAATATCACTTTCAAAGTTTTTTGTGAATATATATTACCCTATCGGGTTCGGAATGAAAAGCTGGAATCCTGGCGACCGGCATTGTTTATGAATAATTTTTCAACAGCGTTAAAAGCTGATAAAAACACTGATTTAAATTCAGTTCATGATTATATGAAGTGGAAAATGGGATTTGATGTTAGTTTTACCAATGGCTTCGAAAACTATTTTCCCTTCCCGCAAAGTATAGGCAACCTGGTTCAAGGGAAGATTGGCGGTTGCGAAGCAACAACTTACTATGCAACAGCGGCTTTGAGGTCGGTTGGTATACCTGCGGCAATGGACTATATACCTCATTGGGGAAATGCTAATAGTAAACATTGGCTGACCCACTTGGTTAATGGTAAGAGCAACAAATTTCTAATTACAAATGACAATAATGTTAAGATAAATACGTGGAGCTTTGTAGACTTTTCATCTGAATATGCTCCGGAAAGACATCACTTCACTTTAAAAGAGTTGCCAACTAATTTATATGTAAATTACGTTCGTACTATTCCCAAAATATATCGTTACATGTATTCCCAGGATTCGGCATTGGTGAATATCAATCAAACAGTCCCCAGAGATTTCATACCTGAAGAGTTTCAAAACTGTAACCTTAAAGATGTGACTGACGAATATCTAAAATGTGCGTTTATTACTTTTGATGTTAAGCCTGAATTTCAAAAATATAAAGCGATTTATTTATGCGCATTTGATATCAGTGGGTGGAAACCTGTTGCTGCGACTAAAATAACCAACCACTTTGCTGACTTTGAAAAATTGGGTTGTTATACCGTGTACCTGCCAGCTGTATACGATAAAGGTAAATATATTTCAACAGGCGATCCCTTTTATCTTGATTCATTAAATATTATTAGAAAATTTCGAAAAGATCTAAGGAGCAGGCAAAAAAGCGTAGAGTTGACTAGAAAGGCTCCCATGTATTCTTACACAGCGTTTCATTCTGAAACGTTAAAAAACGGGCATTTTGAGGGAGCTAATAAGCCCGATTTTTCAGATGCCGAGGTAATTGCTACGATTGATTATTATCCTTTTTACATGAATGAAGCGAAGGTGAAAAATGACAAGTTATTTCGTTACCTACGATACGTTCCTCCGCCTAACGGGAGCTGGGAGGCTGATAACATAGCAGAAGTACAGTTTTTTAGTCAGAATTCGGAGAATGTGCTTGCCGGAAAATATATAGGTACGGAAGGGGTTGATGGCCACGGGATCGAAAAGGCTTTTGATGGTGATATAACTACTTTTTATCAGAATGCCAATATCAAAAATGGGTGGATAGGGCTTGATCTGGGTGAAGGACACCAAAAGAAAATTTCGAAAATTAAATTTTGTCCGAAGAATGATTCAAATTGTATCATCCCACAAAATGAATATGAACTGTATTATTGGGATGGAAAATGGATATCGCTCGGATCTCAAAGAGCTGTTGATTATCAATTAACATACAAAAATCTGCCGAGTAATTGTCTTTTTTGGCTGAAATGCAAATCAGGGGGCGTTGAGGAGAGGATTTTTTCAGTTGAAAATGGCCGGCAGTTATGGTGGTAAGCGTTTCAGTTGAATTTTATGATATATGCGGATCATTTAAAAGTACTTGTGTAAATTATATATTGATTGGTATATGGTAGGTGAAAATCTTGAGGACGAAACGATCCTAGGCCTTAGAAGTTTAATGCAAATAGAAAGCCGATATTGATGTTCATGATGTACTAATATTTCATGCGAGGTTTAATATTTCCTTAAATATTTTTAATGTTAACTAATTAAAACCATTCTGATAAGTTAGATCTTCGTTAGGCGAATTACAAGAGGGAAATGAATTTACATTAAAATCCAAGTTTGGCTGAGTCAACAGACAAGGAAAAAATGTCAAAATACTATCAATGACAGTTGATTATTACGATTTAATACATCATAATGGATTTTAAGCCTTATTTGCAAACAATTACTTTTAAGGAGGATGGGTTTCAAAACACCAATGAATACCCATTCAATATACCTGCTTTTAAAAATTTTCCAACAGTATCCTTTCATCGAGATGTAACATTTATCGTCGGTGAAAACGGATCAGGCAAATCAACTTTTATTGAATCACTTTCTCAATGGTTAGGAATATCAAGAGAAGGAGGCTCAAAACATGGAAATATTATTGAAAGAGCTGAACATTCCTTGGCTTCCAGCTTCGCCGGTTCAAAAAGTTATCGCAGACCCAAAGACTATTTTTTTTTAAGAGCAGAAAGTCTTTATAATGTTGCATCATATTTAGATGAAATCGGAGGAGTCGCGCGTAATTACGGGGTAAACTCTCTGCATGAATGCTCACATGGCGAATCATTTTTGGCTGTTATGGCGAATAGGTTGGGGGAAGATGGCTTGTATTTGTTTGACGAGCCTGAAGCTGCGTTATCCCCTGTACGACAAATAACAGCCCTTAGCTTGATAGACAGTTTAGTTAAAAGAAATTCTCAACTTATAATTGCAACCCATTCACCTATCTTATTAGCTTATCCCCATTCAAAAATTCTTCAATTTGACGATAACGGTATTACCGAGGTGAAATATGAACAGACTGAGCAATATTTGACGACCAAAACATTTCTCGATAATTATAAATCTTTCATTGAGAGATTGGTCTAAAGAAAAGTTTAAAATGGTTGGTGTTCAAAGAGGAATAGCAAGTTCAAAAAAAACGATTTTTTACAGGTAATTGTTTACATTACGATCATTGGCTATAAAATATAATTTGCACTTCGTTATCAATATGCGTTTAATTATGGAATTGATTTTACGAAAATTATAGATTAAATCTGACATGTGATATGTAAAGAGTATCTAGTCATTTTGTGTTTTTTGGATTGCGGCATGATTCGCGTTTCGATCATCAATCTAAAGCTTTTAAATACATCCTTTATTTTCTTTTTCATTCTCCAAATGCAAGTGATTTTATAGCGTTGTTTACTTGTTAGCACGGTGCCGGATGAGTTGTTCCTAATATTTTACCGGTATCAATTTTTAATTATTTGATCAAGCAAATGATCTAACGTTTTCCGGTCATGTGGTGCAGGCGCATTGTTGTCAACCATCCGTCCATCTTTAACAATTAAAATGTAATGGGGTATAGCAATAACATTATAATTTCGACAAGTAATATTATTTATCCATCCACTATTGGGTTGACGTAGCCAAGCTACAATCTTTTAAGTGACTTATATGCTTTTGGAAATGTAGAATCAATAATATCTAGTGCAGAGGTGGTGTTGCGATACCAGATTCAGGACGATTTGTTTTAAACGTGGCTTTGATCCAATAGTTATCTTTTAGCCGGTTTCCGTCATTTATTTGCATAAAATCGGACGCACGCCGTTATTTAGAATAATTTTGGTTGATAGGTTTTTAAATAATTAGTTAATATTGCTTTTTCTATAAACCACCAAGTTGATTTTTCGGGGAGATGGACAATTTAACCCTTTTAGGGGATGACGAACTATTACAGCGGCTTCAGTCCGGAGAAAAGCATGCATATAAGGTGATCTATGACCGATATTGGCCGATATTGTTTCGGCATTGCCGGAAAATGCTTCAGGACGATACTGAAGCTCAGGATATTACCCAAGAAATTTTCACCATGCTTTGGATTAAATCAAACGAAGTCAGTATTAGGCCCCCCTTGGGCGCATATCTTTATACCGCTGTTCGGAACAAAGTTCTTGATCATTTAAAGAATAAGAAAGTAAAAGGTAAATTCTTGGACTCTCTTAAAGACATGGAGGAATCAGGGGATTTCATTACCGACAGTTTAATAAGAGAAAAGCAACTAGCTCTTGAAATAGAGAAAGAAGTCGCCGCGTTACCGGCAAAAATGCGCGCCGTGTTTGAACTTAGCCGTAATGAGAATCTGTGTCACAAAGAAATTGCGGAACAATTGTCAATTTCCAGTAATACTGTCAAAAAGCAAATCAGCAACGCCTTACAAATATTAAGAGGCAAATTACTGATCAAGTAGATCCTTACAGTTGAGGAAATGAATATAAAAACATAAACGGGCTTAAAGGCCTAGTTGATGCTCAGTGAATTATGTTGAAACCCCGACCATCTCTTCTTATCTCCTGTAAACTTATTCATTCCTCATACTTTTCACAAATTAACCAGTGCAGTTTTAACTTCTTTATAATGCACCGTTAATAAGCTATGGACGGGATCCTTACTGTATTAGAGGTGGATTAGCATAGTTGAATTTTGGAGCTCGAGTAAAAAATGAATTGGTACAATCTATTTTTTAGTTATTTCTTATTTTAATCTACTACCTCGCGCCTGGCTTGTCGTTATACACTAAAACCAATAAGATACCGGGTCGTTTATGACAAGCTACGAAGACGAATTACTTCAAAAATATCTGGAGGGTAATTGCACCCCAGATGAAAAGGCCGTTGTAGAAAACTGGTACCTTCACTCATCTGCGTCCATGAAGGATGCGCTTCCTGAGCCTGATTACGAAAGATTAAAGAACGAAGTATGGGGCAAGCTGCCACCAAATAAGAGAAATCGAATCGTTGCGCTTCGGATCGCGGCAGCAGCGGCAGTTTTTGTCATTTTTGTTTCAGGTATCTTTTTCATATCCGTCAAGAAATCAACATCTCCCAATACCACAGCTAAAACAATCGACGTAGCGCCAGGCACCAATCAGGCAACCTTAACTTTAGCTAACGGTCATAAAATTATACTTACCACTCATTTGAACGGTACAGTTGCCCAACAGGGTAACACCGTTGTAAAGGTCAACAATGGTAAGGCGATTTCCTATACAGCAACTGATAAGCCTATCTCTGGAGGTGAGGTAGCCTACAATACGCTCTCTACCGCAAGGGGACAACAATCCCCTTATCCTTTAATACTGGCCGATGGTACTAAAGTTTGGCTGGATGCAGCATCTACAATCACATTTCCAACCGCTTTTAATGGTAAAGAACGTTTTGTTACAGTTACAGGCGAAGCCTATTTTGAAGTGACTCATAATGCAGCGCAACCCTTTAAAGTTAAAGTTAAACAACAGACCATTGAAGATATTGGTACGATGTTCAATGTTAGTGCTTATGATGACGAAACTACTCTTAAAACGACATTAGTTGAGGGTAGTATTAAGGTAAGTAATCATAAGCATGAGGTTATCTTAAAACCAGGGCAGCAAGCTGAGCAATCGGCTGATCGTAATGATATTGTTTTGCATACTGTCAACGTTGACGATATCATGGCCTGGAAAAACAATTATTTCTCGTTTGACGGTGATAATTTGGAAAGCATCCTCCGCAAAGTTTCCAGATGGTATGATGTTGATATCGTTTACGAAAACACTTCGGTTAAGCATAAATTTTTCGGCGGTACTGTATCGCGTTTTTCCAACGTTTCCTCAGTCCTCAAAACCATAGAGCTGACACGGGCTGCTCACTTTAAATTGGAAGGCAGGAAAATCATCGTGACCCAATAAACCATAGATAAACCAATTATTAAATTAACCTAAAGAGATGAAGAAAAGAAAAAAACAGTAACCCCAGAACAATCGGTTACCGCATAAAAAAATCAGGAGAGTTCCAGCTCCCCTGATTCAAGTCGGTATCCTAAAAAGAGATTTCGGACTACATTTTAAGAATTAAACCAACTCCCAAATGTATAAAAACTATACTAGCTTTTGCTATGCTATTATTTCTCATCGTATGCAATATTGCATCCGACCAATCGTACGGGTTATGAAGCTTACCGCCTTATTTTTGTTTACAGCCATTATGCAGGTAAGCGCTGTATCCTTTGCGCAAAATGTGACCCTAAAAGACCGTCATATAACGCTTAAGCAATTATTTAAAGAGGTCAGGCGGCAAACAGGTTATAATGTGTTATATCAATATAACGAGGTAAACGCCAATGCCACAGTTAATGTGGATTTTAAAAATACACCACTAACGGAGGTGATGAAAAGATGCCTTGCCGATCAACCGCTTGATTTCAATATATATGAAAATACGGTGGTGATCGAAAAGAGGGACAAGATCCAAAAGCCCATCCAGGCGCCAATTGCACCAGTAAAAATTGATGTGCAGGGACTTGTTCTGGATGAAAACGGAAAAACGCTGCCCGGGGTAACTGTAGTTATCAAAGGCACGCTGATCAGTACTGCAACTGATAAGAATGGTCAATTTATTCTTCGTAATGTGGATGAAGGGGCAGTGTTGCTGGTCTCTTTTATTGGCTACGATAATCAGGAAGTACCTGCTTCGGCAAAAGTAACGATAAAACTGGTCCCAAAGCTGGCTGAACTAAGCGAAGTTGTGGTGGTTGCTTATGGCAGGCAAAAGAGGGCTACACTAACAGGTGCTGTTACTCAGGTAAGTGGTGAAGAAGTTGCAAAATCACCTGTTACCAATGTAAACAACGCATTGCAGGGAAGGTTGCCAGGCTTACAATTCCAACAAACAAGTGGTCAGCCCGGCTCTGATGGTGCATCTGTTAACATCCGGGGATTTGGGAGCGCGCTGACGATAGTTGATGGCGTGGCAACTGATATTTCCCAGTTGAATCCTAATGATATAGAATCGATCACCGTATTGAAAGACGGAGCGGCTGCCATGTATGGATTTAAAGCTGCAAACGGTGCAATCATTGTTACGACCAAACACGGAAAAACAGGTGCGCCGGTGCTGTCGCTGGATACCTATACGGGATTCCAGGGAAATGCGGTTGCTTACCCCAAATTGTTGAACGCGGGACAGTTCGTCCAGCTGAGTGATGAAGCTGCGATCAATATCGCATCGGCTCAAAACCCTAACGGGCCACTTCCCTCGCTCCCGTACAGCCAGGAAGATGTTCAAAAATGGATAGCTGGTACTGCCCCGGGCTATCAGAGCACAGATTGGCATAATTTGATCTTTAAGAATTATGCGCCTTTGACAAATGTTAATCTAAGTGTAAGAGGTGGAACGGAAGCGACAAAGTATTTTATTTCCGGCGGGTTTCTGGATCAGGATGGTTTGCTGCGGAGTAACACGTCAAAATTTAAACGGTACAACTTCAGAAGTAATATAGATTTCAAGATCAGTAAAAGGCTGAAAGCTTCCTTCAATGTCAGCGGGCGACTGGAGAATACCTTTGCCCCTCCGGGACCCGGCATCACGGATGGCGGCGGCGGCACGAGTGTGGTTTCGGCTATCATCAGGTCATATCCTATATATACGCCTTATGCGAACAATAATTCAAATTATTTTGGCGCGACCAATGTCATCGGTGTAAATCCGTTAGCCACTGCCAGTACCCAGGCCGGCTACTATATTAACAGCCACGCCGTTTTAAACGCCTCAGGAACACTTGAGTATCAGATACCTTACATTGACGGGCTTACAGCGAGCCTTAATTACAACTATGAGTATGATAATACGAATTCAAAGACCTGGCTGAAACAATATTCCATGTACAATTATTCGCCTTCCAGTAGTACATATAATGTCGTTTCTACGGCAAATGCCCCATCGACTTTAAACCAATATAATTACCAGGGGGGGATCCCTTCTGACCTTCAATTGTCATTGAAGTACGATCACACGTTTGGCGCAGATCATCATTTTACAGGCCTATTGCTGTTACAAAAGACAAAAACAAATTCAGATGGCTATTCCGTCCAGCGTAATTTCTCTATTGATGCGCTGGATCAATTACAATTAGGAGATGTGCTCAACCAGACGATTAACGTCAATAATCCATTCAGCCAAACAGCCTATATGGGCTATGCCGCCCGTATCAACTATGATTATAAAGCAAAATACCTCGCAGAGTTTGGTGGCAGGTATGACTATTCCTGGAAATTTCCTAATGGTGCCGGTTTTTTTCCTGAAATATCCGCCGGTTGGGTTATCAGTAAGGAAAATTTTTTCAAGGCTCCCTTTATATCTAATTTGAAATTAAAGCTATCCTGGGCACGTACACCGGACGATGCTAATTTTAATGGCTTTAATTACATTTCAGGCTACAACTATCCAAGCGGGAGTTACCTTTTCACCGCCGGTTCACCAACCAACGGGCTTCAGGTAGGAAGTTATGCAAACCCCAATTTGACCTGGTTGGTAGGCACCCTGTATAATGGTGGATTGGAGTGGGGCATGTGGAATGGCATGATCACTGGTGAGTTCAATGTATTTTACAGAAAAAGAACTGGTTTACCTGCTACTGTGCAGGTGACCTATCCGTCGATAACTGGCATCAACCCACCGCAGGCCAATCTTAATCAGGATAATACCCGTGGTTTTGAATTGCAGTTGAGCTTTAACAAGAAGTTTGGTGATTTCGGATTGACATTTTCGCCTAATGTGGCCTACAGCCGTACCAGAAATGGCTTCCAGGTCAACCCGCCTGCCGGAAGCGCGTGGAGTAATTATACCGGTGGTTCTGCCTATCGCAATGCTAATATAGGACGCGGCTATATAGCCATCGGACAATTTCAAAATCAGCAGCAAATCAATTCCGCCCCAGTGCAGGATGGCGAAGGAAATCTTACGTTACGGCCTGGCGATATCCGATATAAAGATATAAACGGTGACGGCGTTATCAATGGCGATGATCAGACAGCTATCAGCAGGGGAACTTTCCCGCAGTTACAGTACGGGTTGAATACGACACTTTCTTACAAGGGATTTGATCTTTCGGTACTGTTTGCCGGTGCATCTGAATTTGACGTAAATTATGCTGCTGAGTTGCAGGATCCCTTATTTAATGGATCAAATACATTTCAGTTTTTCACGGACCGGTGGCATCATGAAAACATATTTGACCCCAATAGTCCCTGGGTGCCCGGAAAATACCCAAGTACCATTGTTGGCGGCTCGAACAATAACAACCAATCGTCTACATTTTGGACAAAAAGCGGAACCTACCTGAGATTGAAGACACTGGATTTTGGATATAGTCTTTCGAAAAACCTCCTCCAGGGTACAGGTATAGGCAGCGCAAGGTTTTATTTTTCCGGGCAGAACCTGTTTATCTTAACGGGGGTGAAATATCTTGATCCGGAAAATCTTGCAGGCAATGGCCGTGGTAGCTTTTATCCTATACAAAAGGTATTCTCATTAGGCCTGAATCTGACATTTTAGTTCTCTCATAATTTCTACAGTTAAAACGATAAGCTATGAAAAAGCTACTATATATTTTATGTTTATTCGTGTTGGCAATTTCGGCCTGCAATAAGGATTTTGTAAACCTGCAGCCAACAACCATCATATCAGGAACCGCGGCATATTCTACGCCCAGCGCTGTTTATGCGCTGATGGCTTCATTTTACAGCAGGATCGGATCAAACTTCGAAGATCAAACATATTCAGAAGGATTTCCACCAAATTATACGGGGACATGGACAGATGAATCCATAGGGACTTTCCCCTGGGCTAACGTTTCCAATACTGTTTCGGGGGGATTTGGCTGGTGGGATTATGGACTCATGAAGGATTTGAACGATTTTATAGCCAAAATCCCCAGTGCCAATATCGGGCAGGATTTGCGGACAAGATATCTGGCGGAAGCAAAATTCCTCCGTGCCTATATGTATTTTGGCATGGCAAAACGCTATGGTGGCGTACCCCTTATCACGAAAGTACTGGTACCGGGAGTTGACAATTTGCAAGTTCCCAGAAGTACTGAACAACAGGTTTATGATTTTGTGGGTAGTCAATTGGATACAGTGATCAATGTGCTAAACCCGGCCTATGGCGATGGCTCTGACAAATTCCGGGCGACAAAGTATACGGCTTACGCACTAAAATGCAGAGCGATGTTATACGCCGCTTCAGAGGCTGAATACGGATCTGTACAGCTAAATGGCCTGGTAGGAATACCTGCTTCGGCGGCCAGGGATTATTGGCAAAAAGCACACGATGCAGGGCTGGCCATCATACAGTCGGGTGCATTTGGACTTTATCAGGCAAATGCTGATCCTGCCACAAATTTTCAACAGTTGTTTAACGGTACGGATGCTACAAGTAATAAAGAAATTCTTTTTGCTAAAGCATACGCGCTTCCGAATAATGCCTATAGCCTTGATTTTTTCAATGAGCCACAAAGTTTCAAAGTGGATTGGGGAAACTACACGAACCCAACCGTTGAATTAGTTGAGCAGTTTGAATATACCGATGGTAGCCCCGGGAAATTAAAAGTCAATGACGCGAACGGCAAGCCGATTCAATATAAAAATCCAGCAGACTTGTTTGCTGGGAAAGACCCTCGTTTTTTTGCATCCATTTTATATCCTAATGCAGAGTGGCATGCCAATGGCGATCCCAAAGGCGGTTATATAGAATTACGAAGGGGGATTGTTGTCGGAACGGATACGCTGATTAACGAAGATTTGAGTAAAACTTACGGAACAGGTGCTAATGCCATTACGTTCAATGGCAAGGATGGACCAACGGTTTCCAACGAATCCACTAAGACAGGGTTCTTTATGAAAAAGTTCCTCACCGAATCGTCCACTTTTGTTCCTAATTTGAATAAAAGTGCAGCAACAGGGATCATCTTCCGATATGGGGAAGTACTGCTTAATTTTGCTGAGGCCTCTATTGAATTAGGCAATACAGGGGATGCACTTACCGCCATCAATCAAATACGCAGCCGTGCTGGCATAAAACAATTAGGATCCGTTACCCGGGACCAGGTCAGGCATGAACGTACGGTGGAGATGGCTTTTGAGAACCAGCGATATTGGGACCTTCGCAGGTGGCATATTGCAGATAAAGTATTTAACAATACTCCGCTTCATGCTTTATTTCCTTATTTAGTTTGGAAGGATAATACAAGTCCTGCTAATATGTCCTATATCTTCAGAAAAGTGCAGATACCTAACCGACCTACGCGGACCTTCATCCCATCCACGTATTATTTTTCTATTGGCACCAGTGGAGCTGATAGCTATTTAACACAAAACCCAGGGTATTAATCAATTAAAATTAAATCAGATGATCAACAATATAAGAACAAGTGCGGTACTCATTATCCTCACAAGCCTGTTGTTTTACAGCTGTTCTAAAATAGATAATTATAGTTCCCCAAACGCATCTATTTCAGGAGCGTTGCTGGATGCCAAAAACGATACAGTGCCAACCGCGAATAATACCAATGCTTTTGGCTTTAACTATCCGGATGGAGTATTGAATATATATCAGCAGAAGTATAGTTCAACTGTTTCCGGTGCTCAGGGGACGTCATTCAGTCAAAATGGAACTTATACGAATAATTCTATTTTCGCCGGCACATACAAAGCTATTCCGGTAGGTGCATTCTATGCCGATACCGCAGTATTAGTTGTTAGTGGTAACACCAAGCATGATTTTAAGGTTACCCCTTTTGTTAATGTAACATTGCAGGTAACATCACTTACCAATTCCTCAATAGCAGTTAGCTATCAGGTAACTGGGAATGACCCGCTCCAAAATGTCTCAGAAGCAGCTGCATGGCTTAGCCCATCAGCGGGCGTAAACCGTTTTTCATGGTATGGGTCTAACTTCAATCCTGTGGACAATAGTACTTATCGTGACGATCATACCGGGCTAACCGGAGACGCTACTTTTACAATGGTTTTCACAAATCTTCAAGCTAGTACGACTTATTACATTCGTGCTGGAGCATTAGCTTCAGGGAAAAATCCTCAAAATTACTGGAATTACTCAAAGGTATATCAGGTGCAGACCAAAGCCAATTAATGATGTATTCCGTAACGAACTTGATAGGGTAAACAACAATGCCATTATTCTAACTGAATATTGAGGAAGGCTAGAGGGGGCCTTTAAAAAGGTCCTCTCTAAAAACTATGCCAACGTTACTTAGAGCGCTCATCAAAATCTTTATGCCCTTGGCTTAACATGTTTGAAAACAGGCGGCTTCTTATCGTTGTGTTCGTAAAGAATTCTTCGTGAAATCAGCGGTGAAGTGTTATAAACGAAGTGACCTAGAAATATGACTTTGAAAAATGAATTTATGAGCAGGGATAACTTGAGCTATATTTTATGCGGTATTTTCCTCATGTGTTTTACACAGGGGATTTTTGCACAGGGGAGCTTCTTGAAACGGGGTGATTGGGGAGACCAAATGAATGGTACATATAAAAATCCCATTATCAATGCGGACTATTCTGATCCGGATGTAATCCGGGTTGGAGCGTACTTCTACATGATTTGTTCCGAGTTCCATTTTATGGGAATGCCCATACTTCAGTCGACAGATCTGGTGAACTGGCATATCATTGGCCAGGTTTATCGCCGGCTGGATATAGATGATAAGTTCAATACGATGGACAAGTACGGTGGCGGTAGTTGGGCACCTTCGCTACGGTACCGGAACGGTAAGTTCTTTGTCTATTTCTGTACTCCGGATGAGGGGCTATATATGTCCACAGCCACAAATCCTGCGGGGCCTTGGGCACCGCTGACTAATGTAAAACGGGTAAAAGGATGGGAAGATCCATGTCCTTTTTGGGATACAGACGGCAATGCTTACCTGGGACACAGCCGCCTTGGCGCCGGCCCCATTATCGTGCACAAAATGAGTCCTGATGGCCGACAGTTGCTGGATTCAGGAAAAACCGTTTACGAGGGCCCGGTGGCAGAGGGCACAAAATTTTACAAGCGTAATGGCTATTACTATTTGATCATACCGGAAGGCGGCGTAGGCACTGGTTATGAGACTGCCTTGAGATCGAAGAATATCTATGGACCATACCAACGTAAAATCGTGCTCGAACAAGGTAAAACGAAGATCAATGGCCCCCATCAGGGCGGCCTGGTAGAGTTGCAATCAGGTGAATCCTGGTTTATTCATTTCCAGGATGCCGGAGCTATCGGACGGATAACGCATCTGGAACCTGTTAAATGGGTAGACGACTGGCCGGTCATGGGCGTGGATAATGATGGTAACGGTGTCGGTGAACCTGTTGGTATTTATCAAAAGCCAAAAGTCAGTGGTCGGCAAAAGATCGTGTATATTCAAGCTTCCGATGAGTTTAATTCAGCGTCTTTGGGTTTTCAGTGGCAATGGAACCATAACCCGGTAGACGACCATTGGTCTCTTGAACAGTATAAGGGCTATCTTGCTTTGACCGCTATGAATGCCGACGGCAATAAGCATGCACGAAATACTTTGACTCAAAAGTTAATGGGGAGAATAGGAACCGTTACGGTAAAGATGAATGTCAGGGAAATGGAGACCGGACAACGTGCAGGCTTAGGGCTGATCGGCAATTACATCCATGAGATTGGTGTTTTGAAGACTGACACAGGAACCATTTTTTATGCGGACAATGTCGGCAGACAGACGAAAGGGGAGATTTTTAATAAGGAATACGTTTTTTTGCAGGTAAAGATAGATGTGGATGGTAAAACCCTTCTTTTATACAGTCTAAACGGAAAAATTTACCACCAACTTGGCGATGCGTGCAAACTGTCGGATTATAATTTCTGGAAGGCCGTCCGCCCGGCGCTTTTCTCTTACAATACAAAACGTGCGGGAGGTACGGCATTATTTGATTGGTTTCATTATGATTATAACGGGATTGCCCCTGCGGCGCAGAATAAATAAGGTTAGCCATAAATGACAACAACCTTTGTTTTAGCAACGCTATTTTTAGAACCAGCCTTCCGGAATGCGATTAAACAATATTGATGTAGACCATTGTTGTGCTAAACCAACAATGGTCTTTAACGGTCCATGTAAACTTGTATTGAACGATTTAGCAAAAGACCCGATGCGCGGCTATCAGAGTTAGCTGGTCATAGCGAGAGCAGCTTGTAGAGTTGCTACTTCCTGCCTGGCAATTTGCCTACTTAGCTGAAGTATATTTGAAAGTTGACCATGTTTTACAATATGGTGGGCAATATCTGCTGCTTTATCCCTAATAATCATAATTATTAACCTCCATCAATTACAGAGTAAATGATGTTATATAGATTTCGCCCTTTAAAAAGACACTCAAAAACCTAAAATGCTCCTACTTAAAACTAGAGATTATCAATACAGCTTGTGATAATGGTCGTAAGGTATTTAGAAGTTGGATTAGTGTTTCCGCAGGCAAATAAAGTAGGGTAACAAAGAATAAGGTATCCATATATGATCCTTTGAACCAAACCTACTAATAGTCGGCAATCATAACAACCGGCAAGTGAATTTAACATATGATAAGTCTGAGAAGTTTTTGCTTTGTCAACTTTGCCGACACATTTTATATGCTATGTCTAATATTTTTATAACCGGCTCAGCGGGTGGGCTTGGGCAGATGGCCGCCCGTATTTTAATAAACGAAGGTCACAATGTATGGGTCCATGGACGCAATGAGTATCGGGCAGAGGAAGCTATGAGCGCGCTTCCGGGTGCTGTAGGAGCTATAGCGGGGGATCTCTCCGAAATTAAGGAAACTGTTCTTCTCGCATGTAGGATTAACCGGCTGGGAAACTTTGACGCTATCATACACAACGCAGGTGTCGGTTTTTGTGAGCCAAATCGTGGAAATACCAGGGATGGTTTACCGGAAGTTTTTGCCGTTAATAGTCTGGCGCCATATCTCTTAACATCGTTAATAAAAAAGCCAACAAGATTGATTTATATTAGTTCTGCACTTCACTTTCATGGTGACATCACCTTGCAAGACTTGACATGGGAGAAAAGAACTTGGAATGGATTTCAGGCGTACGCTGATTCAAAATTTCACAACCTGTTACTTTCCCAGTCTATTGCAAGATTGTGGTCTCAAACAATCTCGAATGCTGTTGAACCTGGCTGGGTCAGCACCAAAATGGGAGGGCCTAATGCCATCGATGATTTGACAAAAGCTCCAGTTACTCAAGCCTGGTTAGCTGCGAGTAATGATAAAGAGGCGATGGTAAACGGTCGTTATTTTTATCATCAAAGGGCAACAGCTTTCAATCGGCAGGCCGCGAATCCCGAAATTCAGGAAGCATATTTAGATTACTGCAAAAAAATCACCGGAGTTTCTATTCCGCTCATGTAGATAGTTGTATTTGGTGCGATAAATTTGGCGGAATCGCATAGTTTTGCAGATTGATGGAACCATGATGGGGGATGCCTATTATTTATGCTCCAGATTACATTTTCTCAGCGATTTTAAATTAAATGCCTAAAAATTGGAATTACACTCTTTACTATCGCGTACGAATCACGGGAGAACACAGTATATTTCTTTGGGTTTGATCGTTGTCAGAAAATTTATAACTGTAAAGTATGGGATTCAGAAAATAGGAATGTCTGATGAGTTCAGTAAAAAAGGCGTTGGTTGTCATTTACGCAACATTGGTGCTGCGGAACATCGTTTGGTTTGTTTAGAAAATAGATCATTCATCTGAAATCTCTCAAAACTTGTGCGTCATTGTTAGGAGTAGATGGTCGCTAGACCAATCAATCGATAAAAATAAAGCCCTGTCGATGGCAGGGCTTCCCAAAACATTTATTGAAATTTTTTAATTTTTTGCTGCGTTCTTTTTTTCTGTCACGTCTTTGCGCAGGTCTGTCGCTACAACCTTTATTTGTTGCAAAGCATTGCGTAATCGGGTTCCGGCTGCATTGTTGTTTTTCTCATAAAATGCGGCTCCTTCTTTTTCAGCTGTTTCTATCAGCGCTTTAATTCTGCTAATTTTTCCATAAATGAATGTATTTAAATGTTTCCGTGTCATTTGAAACGGCCGACAAATATAATAAAGCCGTTGGAAAAACTTTTTTGTCCCTTATTCCAGACTACTGTTATTGTTCGGCGGAAATTTAATTTCCGAATCGGGCGACACAAAATGAATGCCGATAATCTCATCCGGGTTTAGTTCCCTGCTACTTACTTTGCCTGTTACAGGATCAAAGGCAACGAGGTTTTTCAGGATTTCAGGATCAGCATTGAACTGAATGAAACCTTTTTCACCCTTCAGTAGCTCATTGCTGGAAAGGTCAACCAATCGTCTTTGATAAACAATCTCCCCCTGGGGTTTATCCGTAAGAATTGGTGGACATAGTGGGATGATCATTTCCTCTCCGTTGTATATATTCTGCTTGATATCAGGTTCATAAAAGGGGATGGGGAAGGTATAAATAAAGTTCTCAAAATATAAAGCAAAACTGTGCTTCGGAACGCGGTTTGCAGGTAGCCTCCTTTCAAATAGAAATGCTGTCGGAGCCAACAATCTGTGATCGAGGGGCATTTGATATTGAAAAATTTTGGCAAATTCCGAAAACTCCTTTTCCAAATTGCCCCTCCGTAAATAGCCAAGTGGGACTTGATAATTTTTGACTTCCTCTGCGGGAAGCAGCGAGAGCGCGATCTTTAAGAGGACTTTATAAACATGCACTGGCGTATAGGAGTTCTTGATATAACTGATCGAATTTTGACCGGTCTCTTTATTGATCAGGAAATTTGGAACGGTAGTATCCTTGCGTTTGATTTCCGTGCTTTCGAAGCCAAAATCTCTATTGATTTTTGCAGTGATCAACTCGTTCGGCGATTTGAAAGCCGGGACTTTGTTCTTTCCTTTTGTTTTGTAAATGGTTCGGGTCATCCCAAGCGAATAAGCCAAGTCATTTTCAAATTTGCCAAAAAAGGCATTGCACTCATCGCACTCAAAATCCGAAATCAAACGATTATTGCCCAATTGATGGGGGATTAAATGGGATATGTTCTGAAATTTGGATGCGTCGTTTGCTAGGCCGCAAAAACGGCAGACCCGTTCCCCCTTGGATTTAAGTGGTGAGGGTGTTTCATCCAGCGCCGACACGATATGGTGTATATTGTATGACTCGTGGAATGCTGTCATTTCTTCTTCGAGGCCCGGAATCGTAAATACCTTAACATCCATTTTTTTATTTTTTGAGTTTATTATTGTTGGTCCTCAGCGCGAAAAGGATTCATTCGCAGCTTAATCGAGCAGAATTTGCAGATGGACATGGTAATAAATGCTAAAGAATGGTATTTCGCCTGTTCAAAATCATGTCTTTTGCGTGAGCTTTTCATGGCATAGTGGGATAGCAAGCCACGATGGTCGTATAAGATGTTTACCAGCTTCAGTTTGCGATCATTATTTACTTCAATATTTTGATGCTGCTGATTTTGAAACCAATCGAGGTGTTTCACGCTGACAGGCTTTTCAAGGTTGATAAAAGTTTGTTCAATCCCGTAGTTGAGGTCTTCAGCATTCATCAAAGCAGGAATAAGGAACTTTTTTTCCGAGTTTCCTTCGCTAAACAAGCCTTCGATCATCAGGAAGAAATGGAGAAAGGATAGTCCGTATTCTTGTTCCGCGTAAAAATTTGCGCCGAGCCGATAGAACCGAAAAGGTTCTTTGAGATGGATCAGCCTGTTACGGTGGAGAATTGTACCCTGCAGCCAACCCTGTCTAACTTCACGGTTGTTTGCGGGATAATCCTGATTAGCACTGTATGCCAGAATGGGAACTTCCAATTGTTCCTCATCTGTTTGAGGTATCCACCTGATGGTTGGATTTTCGTAGAATATCTTTCTTACGCCTAGATCGAGGGCCGCAAAGGATTCAATATATTGTAAAATGTCTCTTTGCTCATTTAAAAATGTCGTTCCCGGAAACGTAAACCCTGAAAGCTGGCCTTCCTGAATATCCGCCCTGGGAATGTTTGCCTCGTAGTCCACGACAATTCGTTCGATGCTTATCCATGACAATCTTTTACGCTCATCAGGATACATCTTAACATGATATGGATAGGATTTTTGTTCAATTATTTCTGTAAGGATGGTATCTGAATCAATACCGCATTCTATTAGTAAAATCATACAATAGCTGGATGTTGGAATATGCGCTCTCCATCCTATAAATTTAGCAGAATTTTTGCGGTTATTTCATCCGCAAGCTTTCAACTGCCTAACAAGGTTGGTGCGGGCTATCAGTTTAAATTGTTTTGTTCGTAGATTGCTTTTGCGAACAGTTGTCCGGCAACCATCAACCTGTTGCAAATTTTGTCGGCTATTTGTCTTTGTTTCTCCTTGTACAAAAATTGGATCAGTTCAGTAATCCGGGTGACATCCTCCGGCAGAAGATGCACGTATTCGCCAAAAGACATCAGGTCAAAGATGTTAGCCAAATAAACTGCTGTTGTTTTTGACTGTCCTGCCCCCATCAATTTATGCAGCGGTTCAAAAAGATCGTCATAGTGATATTGTTTTGTAGCTAAGCCAATTGCGCGACTAATGACGGCCGTATTTTCTTTGTTTAGTGTGCGCACCATGTACAAGATATTAACTGTCGACCGGAGCATTTCCAACACTTCGCTAATGTCCGACTTTCCGTAGTGCAAGAAAAGGAAATCAGTCAGTTTGAGTACTTCCTTTTCTGCTGACTCGTATGATGAGTCAGCAAGCGCTTCAAAGAAAGAGGGGCTAAAGTATAGCACATGCAGGAAATCATTGATCGCTTCTAGCGGCATTTCTGATAGGTAATTTACGAGCAGGCCACCATCAGCAAGATCCAGCATTTGCCACAAGTACAATGTTGCCATTTGCGTAGCAAAGCCATTCGTGCCTGTGACTTTGTTATTTAGTTGCTCATCAATTGCACGCTGATATTGTGGCAGCATTATATTAAGCAATTCCGATGTGCCTGGTGCATGCGCGAATAGGAAACCGCCCATAAATGCCTGCCAGCTAAGTTCTGGAACGTTGCTGAGTTCACCGAATTGGTATCTCAGCCATTTGTGATCCAGATAGTTAAACTGTTGCCAGTAATATCCGATAATGCTATACGCGTCGATAGAACCCCCAGCCAGGTAGTTTTCGAATATCATTTTAAAAGATGCTGGAAAAGAGGGATTGTCACCAAGTTTCAACCTGCTGTTGCAAAGGCAGAAATCCATGCAAGCCCTCAAAAATTTACCGTTATCAGAATTAAAAGAGTGTGTGATATAATCGCGGTGCTGAGGTTCCTCTCTGTCGGAAACAACGCTGTGGCTGTTTATAGCGAAAAGTGTTGACTCGCAGACGTTCAACAATTCGTTTTGCTGAACAATTTCGTCAAGGCGGCAGAGATCGCTGATCAGATAACTAATAACACCAAGTACCCAATGTTGATCAGCTTGCCATCCATCAGCCGGAAGGAACCGTGCCTCCGCCGCGAAATCTGGCTGCGAAATATAATTACAGCAAAAGTTAATTACCGCCTTCCAGTCGAGTTCTGTATTTTCTTTACGGCCTGTATCCAGGAATGCGTAAAGAATATGATAGGTGTAGATATAGGGAAGAACAAGAAGCTTGTCCAACATAGCCGTAAAGCGGGTGGGGTGTTCAAGTACCGCCGCTTTTAGAGAAGCCGCCATGCCCTCTATGTTGGGTTCATCCCATCGGTCTTTCGGATTAAAGGCCATAATATAGCTGAGCATATCATCATCGCTCATATTAAGCAGGTCGTCTGAGGTAATAGGTATTACCGTTCCACTGCGAATTTGCATGGTTCGATTGGGGTCAACTTCTCGATCGGTTAGCTCAAAGTTTTCCGCCAGTCTGCGATAGTGTTCGGTAAAGGGCTGTACCTGGTTTAATGCCAGATACCAACGGTATTGCCAGTAGGCAATATAAGTCTCATTATTTTTTTCATCTTCTTTAGGCCCTGCCGCAATTACCTTTTGAAGCAATTTTGATTCAGTGTCGTTCAGTTGGCGTTGAATAGTCCGGAGGAGGTTAAAAACTTCTTTTCGATAGGTATAGTCATCAAAGAGTATATTCGGGTTTTTCGGGTCGAGTATTTCCATCAGCAGGGATCGTTGTGTTTCGAAATGCTGGGCCATATTATGAAGTACAATCCTCCTGAAGATCGGCAGCTTATAGCGCGAATCAAAGTAGAGCGTATGCGAGATTTCATTGGCTTTTTCAGGATCTGCAAAGGAGATTGCAGACAGGTATTTAATTAATATGATCGAGTAGAGATGGCGGAAATGCTTGGAATGGGCCCGGTTGATATTCATTTCAGCAATGCTGTCAGACCCGCCTATGGACAATCGATCAATTGTCAGTACGATAAGGAGGCTTCTAATGGCGTTATCATTTTCAGGTAAATCTTCATAGTCGATACCCAATAGGGCCAATTTCTCCAGGACCACTTTTTTTAATTGCTCGCGATCCAGCAGATGAAAGGCTTCAATTTTTGTGGTTGAGCTTTCGGTTATACCACGCCCCTGAAACGACAAAATAACGTCATCGATTTGAATGCGGACCTTGATTTCGAAGGTAGTATCACCCGTCTTTATAGCGAGCTGGAGCCCTCTGGGATAGTCAAGAACAAGTAACCTAATCGTCCTGGCCAGTTCAAAGAACAAATCCGAAGAACATCGTTTAGCAATGGTGTCCAACATTTCCTTGCGCACCAATGTTTCAGCGAGTGTCCAGGGATGGGCATTCGCATAAAAGCTGGTATCTGTTTTCTCCGGTGTGTTATCGATTTCTGTTCCTATCAATGATACGCTGAACAAATACTTGAGGATTTTTTCACCTTTCGCCATATCGCCAGGCGTAGCGGTCTCGTTGATCAATTTGGGAAGCAGATGTTGACAGATGGCGGAAGTAGGAAGCATTTTATTGCTTTTGGGGCTGAACCAACCTGGAATTTCATCAAGGATTTCCAGCGTAAGAAATTCACTAGGTAAGTTTGACAGGATACGAATGAGCGAGGCATGCGTTAAGTCATTGTCAACACGTGCAGTAGAAATATTAGTCAGGATTTGCTGAACAGAGGTTTGCAAATCAGGATATTTGCCGAAATCGTTATTGGATGATAACTTTTCAAGAAAATGGAGTGACTCCCATCGGCTGATGGCCTGTCCATTGGACGTTTCCAAAGGTCCCGGGTGTGAGGATGGATTCAGATAACCACTCTTTTCAACGAAGGGCAGCCAACCTGGTTTTTCCAATTTGTTGAAGAAATATTTCCGGCAATATTCGTCGTTATCTATCAGGTCGCCAATCATTTTTTCCTGAAAGTGGCTTGGACGAGGTTGCTGAAGCATTTGTTCCAGCATCGCTGTATTGATGATATAATCTTCATCGGTGTTCGCCAATTGTTCTTTCAGCTGTATCGATACTTGCTGCTCGATAGCTTTTCGCTGTTCTTTTTGGCGGATCAAATGGTCTGCAAACGAGCTGAGCTGGGGGCGCAGTATCTTGTGAAAAAGTTCATCAACGTCAGCCGCGTAGGTCAACGCCACTTCATCGAACATCGGGATCAAGTCAGGGTGTAGTTTATCCTTATTGCCAACCTCGGAGTAGTCCTGGTAATTCTTGGAAACAAACGTCACTAGCGACAGATTAAGCTCTTGTATCCGGGCAACTATCGCGAGGATATTGATAGCGTCACTATAGCTGTCTTTCATATGGGAGGGGGCAATGCGTTTCCTGGTTCTTCTGCCGGCTTCCAGCATCATGCTTTCGGTTACCGGCGCAACTTCGGTGTAATTGGTCAGAATTTCTTCAACTTTCGCGAGGCGGGCCCTTGCTGACGCTTCGAAGTTATCAGAATTGAATACGCGTTGAAAGAATTTACGATCCTGGATGACCGGTGTGTTTTTGAGCTGACCAACGGATGCGGCTATTGAGGTCTTAATATTGGAAACCTTTGATTCTTTGTTTCGCTCCCATTCTTCAACAATTTGCTCAGATACGATACAGCGAATTTCACCGAGTTCCAGCCAATAGCAAAATTCGTCGAAAAGATTATGATCTTTATCAAAACCAACTGTAACCAAATATAACCAGACATCCGTATCAATCGCTAAATGGATCATTGTGCTCCTTAATTTCATCGAAAATAAGGATTATTTGCCATGAGAGGCTGCTGGGTTGGAAAGTGAATAAATTATAATCCGACGTAAATTTGTATATAAAAAAAGCCCTCTCTTTACAGAAAGGGCTAATTCTATTTTGATTTTTATGATAATTAAAAATCAAACCATTTACCAATCTCTTGTACTTTTTCCATTGTAAATGGCGGAAATAGATGTTCAATTGTTTGATCAGCCGGGGCGTGTAAAATTGACTTTGCATGGGTAAGTGATTCGTAACCATAGCGGCCATAGTAGCTGCCCATACCTGAATTGCCCACCCCACCAAATGGCATCGTTTCAATGTATGATTGAACATTGGTCTGATTAATTGCACCACCTCCAAAAGACAGGCTTCCAAGAAAGTGTTTTATTGTGGCGTCGTCTTTGCTAAATATATAAGCTGCAAGTGGTTTCGGCTTTTTTCGAATCAACTTGATAGCTTCATCAAGATCCTTGTAAACGATGATGGGTAAAATCGGGCCAAAGATTTCTCCTTCCATCACTTTATCAGTCCATTGAGTCGGATACAGTATCGTCGGTGCAATATACCGTTCATTAGCATCGTATGTCCCGCCGGCAACAACCTTATCATTGTCGATCAATGAGGCAATTCTGTTAACTTCTTTTGAGCTGATCATCCTTGAATAATCTGGATTTGATTTTGGATCTTCCCCGTACATTTCCAATAATGCTTTCCTTGCTTCTGATACGAATTCTTCTGCTACTGATTCGTGGACATAGGCATATCCGGGAGATACGCACCATTGTCCGCCCCAGGCTGTAGCTCCCCAGACAATCTTTTTGGCAGCATCGGGTATGTTCGCAGTTTGATCGACAATTGCCGGGTTCTGTCCACCCAATTCTAAAATAACAGGTGTTAAGTTTTCTGCCGCAGCGCGTAAAATCACCTTGCCGACATTGGTACTGCCTGTAAAGAAAATAAAATCAAAAGGCAGTTTTAAGAGGTCTGTCATTGCTTCTATATCACCATCAACGACTGCAACAGACTGAGGATCGAAATATTCCGGAATTAATTTTAACATCAGTTTACTGGTTTCAGTTGTGGCAGGACTTGCTTTAAGAATTACCGGATTTCCGGCTGAAATGGCCGCGATAGCTGGATCCAGTAACAAAATTAGCGGGCCGTTATAAGGACCTATTATTAACGTTACTCCATAAGGTTCACGATAAACGAATCCCTTATGTCCGGTTTCAACAAGGAATTTTGGTAAAGGTGCCTCAGTAGGTTCCATCCAACTTTTTAATTGCGATCGGGTAAATTCGATCATAACAAGCGGAGCGCCAACCTCAAGTACCTGCTCGGCAAATGCGGTTTTAAAATCTTTGCCTACTGCAGCATAAAATTCATCCTTGTGCTCATTCAGCATCTTCTCCATGCGGTCAAGCTGATCGATCCGCCATTCATAACTTTTTGTGATATCTGTTTGAAAATATGCCTTTTGCTTTTCAAATATTTCTTGATGTGTTTTCATTATTATTTTAGGTTAATTATTGTATATAAAAACTTTTAACGCAGTTTCAAGGTCTAAAAGCCCCTGCATTTATATTGGTCATCTGTTTATCATTTTTCTCTTTCCATAGTTTACTTTGTATTTATTATAAAATACTTTGCCAGTATTTACAGCACAAAACAACGGCAGTTCAAAAAGGAAAACATTCACATTTGTGAAGATTTTAACGATGTCTGATATCTGCATCTCAAATGACCGCAGGGTGACATTTCTATAATTTGAAGCTGTTTAACTTGGATGTCATTCAATGAAAAATCGAAAAGAATTTTACGAGCCCTTTATTAATTTCATGAAGCAAACCGTTGAGGTCGACCAGGAAACAGTTACCATGGTCGCCACTCATTCCCGCGAGATTACAATTTCAAAAAAGCAGTTTGTACTTATGGAAAACGATTTTTGCAATAGGGTGTTATTCATAGTTTCTGGGAAAGCAAAATCATATTACACTAATCCCAATGGCAAAACTTCTAATTGGATGTTTCACTTTAACGATGAAAACAGCAATCCTAAAAATCTATTTTTAGTTGATTACAAAAGTTTCCTGGGTAATGTGCCGAGCTCTGTATCCATAGTAAGTTTGACGGAAATTAAAGCTATCTTATTTACAAGAGAGCAGATTAAGTTTTTAAAAGAATATTCTGCATCGTATGCAAAATGGTTGAGCTTATTAAATGAGGCTGCTTTTGTAATTACGTATAACCGAGTATTCAGTTTGCTTGCACTGAGTGCTAAGGAGCGGTATGAAAAATTATTATTGGAAGAGCCTTACTTATTACAATTATTTTCCAATTATGATGTCGCTTCTTATTTAGGACTAGCCCCACAGTCGTTAAGCAGGATAAGTGCACAATCTAAATATAAAGTACACATATAGAATTATTTGTTTAGACCAAATTAACAGAAGAAACCATAACTTAGTAATTTATCGATGCGGCGAAGATATTACTTTTACCTCTAGTACCTGGCAATCCATTTACCGCGTGAATGTGCGTCGTCGCGAGGCCTATAGAGTAGGTAATGCCTTTATTGCTGGTGACTCAGGTCATGTGCATTTGATCGCTGGCGGCATGGGGATGAATACCGGCATCCACGATGCTTATAACTGGGTTGGAAACTGGCGGCCGTCATTAATGGCGAAGCCGTTGACCGCCTGCTGGATACCTATGGCGAAGAACGTATCCCATCGCAGACTGGCTACTAAAAACTACGTCGCAAAAACAAAAGGTTATGATGGCCGGCGCGGCTAGTGGTAAAAATTGAACTTGAATTATCGAAACAGTTGTTTAGCTGCCAGTGATTTTATAACAGCGACCAGATTGCGGGCCGGCGACCGTGCGCCTGATGTGCAATTGGCTGATGGCAACTGGCTGTCTGAGCATTTTCGCGGTACCGAATGAAAATTGCTGATTTGACGGGGAAATTACTGAAAATGAGCGCGTCAAGGTCGTTGGAATTAACGAAGAAGCGATAGGGACAACTTATGGCGTAGACACAGGTGCGGGCTTGATCCGGTCAGATGGCTATATCGTGGACATTCCGGAACCATTGATCACTACGTTTCGGAATAGCAGAACCGTTAGTTCTGCAACACTTTGACCATATCAATTCATTGATTAATAACTGCCATTCTTTAAAGTGATAACACAAATCGGTGCTCCAAATAGCACGGAATCGCCTGGTCACACCTTTCGGAATATCCACACCATACCCATTTATTATCAATATCATAAAGTAAAAAAAATGAAAAATTTAAAAAAAATCGTACTGACAGGAAGCAGCAGTGGTTTGGTCTAATTACTGCGAAAACATTAGCAAAAAACGGTCATACCGTATATGCTACCATGCGTAATATCAATGGTTCAAATGCCGCGACAGCCCAGGACTTAACAGATGGGCAATTCATAACAATGTGGATATACAGGTAATTGAGCTTGACGTTACAAGCGATTCCTCTGTTGAAAAAGCATTGAATAAAATTTCGAATCATTCCAATGGTCAAATTGATGTGCTGATCAACAATGCAGGAATCTCCTACGTAGGGGTTAACGAGACCTTGAGTGCCGGACAGACCGATCAGTTGTTTCAGATAAATGTAATAGGTGTTGACCGGATGATTAAAGCGGTTCTTCCCTTTATGCATAAACAGAAAAATGGTTTGATTATTAATTTGTCTAGCGTCCAGTCAAGATTTCATACGCCGGTCATAGGCGCTTATAGCGCGACAAAAGCTGCTGTTGACGCCTTATCTGTTAGTTATTATTATGAACTGAGATCAACAGGTATCGACGTTGCAATTATCCAACCTGGATCTTACCCAACAACAGATATTGTTACGAAGAGCTTAAAGGCAGATCATCCTGAAGCTGAAGCATTATATGGATCGGACATGGCCAAAGTGAAGGCTGCGCTCATTTATACGTTCACCCCCAAAGAAACGAACCCCGATCCTCAGGAAGTAACAGATGTTATCCAAAAAATCGTTGATGCTGATCCGGGAGAGCGGGCTTTATGGACTGTCGTAGGCGGAGGAAGATTAGCCGCAGCAGTTGAAAATATGAATGATATCACCACAAAATCTATGGATACCCTACTGGGATTTATGGGTTTATAACACAGCCATAATCCAGAAGGGTTTTTCTCTTCTTTTGTGGATAAAATTTTGTTAGTCGCCATTTCTTTTCCCGAGTGAGAAGATACGACAATTCTGATAGAAGAACCATAGGCGAGTTCTTATAAGCACAGATGGAATATGACCAATAGAAACCGGGAGATGATCGTCACGCCTATTGACCGTGGTTAAGTGTATGATGATTAAAATAATCTGTACGGCTGCCATTTACCAAATGACTATTGACAACTATGAAAACAAATAAAGAAAAAATAGAGGCGCTTGATTTTGCGCTTGACACCCGTTTATCACCTGAGGTTAAAGCCCTTCTAACTGGTGTAAATGCGCTAGGGATAAGAATAGAAACGATGTCAGGGCAGGACGCCAGAAATGTGTTTGCAACCGTACAGGCTTCAGTAAATGTTGACCTTTCAGGAATTGAGGAATCTGAAAAGACGATCTTAATCGACGGCTTTACGATTAAATTGAATATTGTCAGGCCCTCTGGGATCAAGGGAAAACTGCCTGCATTTATATTTATAAATGGCGGCGGGTGGATATTTGGCGATTATGATACGCATAAAAGACTGGTGCGCGATCTTTCCGTGCTTTCCGGTTGTGCGGCTATTTTTGTTAATTATACGCGCTCTCCGGAAGCGCCTTATCCACAAGCTGTTCACGAGGTATATGCGGTTACAAGATGGGTGGCCGAACATGGAGAAGAAATTAATATTGACGGGAAAAACATAGCCATAGTTGGCAACAGCGCTGGAGGGAATATGTCTACGGTAACTACACTGCTGGCTAAGGAAAATAATGGCCCGGAAATTAAACTGCAGGTATTGATGTGTCCTGTTGTAGATACTGATTTTGAAACGGGTTCTTACCAGCAGTTTGGGGAACAGCGTTTTTTGACTACTTCGATGATGAAATGGGTGTTTGATATTTATGCGCCAGATCCGAATCAGCGAAAGGATATTCACGTATCACCTTTAAGGGCCACTGTTGAGCAGTTAAGCGGATTACCACCAGCTTTGATTATTACCGCTGAAAATGACGTCTTAAGAGATGAAGCTGAAGCATACGGCAGAAAACTGGCCGAAGCTGGTGTGGCGGTGACTTGTATTCGTTATAATGGTACGATACATGATTTTGGATGTTTAAATGCCCTTGCTGAAACTTCGCAAACGAAATCTTCACTTATACAGGTAGCGGCTGAATTAAAAAAGTATCTTCATTGTGATTAGTCAGTTATTAGCATCTTGTTGGAATTAGAAATCTGTTTAACCCTTGTTTAAAAAGAAGGAAGACTGTAAGGGTGCTTACAAATATCGAGTACGAATTAGAAGGACCGCTTCATACTATATGGAGCGGTCCTTCTTTTTAGACTATCGTCCGCCATGCAAATTGAAAGTGTGTTTTTTTTAAATTATGCACATGTCATGGACATGTTGGGATATCGCTTGCCATTTAGACGTTTTGATACAATGGGAAACTCATCGAAATTCTAAATTTTCTTCTGGTATCAGCTGGATCATCGTTATCATCCATCTTCATAGCGGCGTGCTGGAATATCATCGCCATCCGCGTTTGGAATGGGACAGGTTTTGCTTCAGACGCTGACTTTCCTTTCTGAACTATGAATAACGCCTGCTACTTCCGGCAGGCGTTATTTCTATTAACTGATTAATTATTAAGAACGGGAAAGTATTTTATTGATGGCTCTGAAAGCCCCGTTTTCATGCGGGGGGGCTATATATTTATTTCCCTGGTAAGAGGATCAACTTAATAAAGTTCTTCCCGCTTAAATAGGTGTTGGCAAATTCTTTGATATCTGCTGCTGTTATTTTATTGATCATTGCAGAATATCCGTTGATCTGGTTTATACTTTCAGCATTCTGAAGCTGCCCGTTCAGGTAGCCTAGCCAGAAATCGTTGGATTGAATCTTTGTTTCCATGGTGCGGAGGGATTCAGCTTTAAATTTGTCTACGTTAACCTGCCGGGGGCCGTCCGTTCTTAATTTAGTGATCTCATCCTGAGCCGAAGCTATTAGTTTGTCCGCATTTTGGGGGCCGCATCCGAAGGATATAAAAAGGTTAAACCGGCCTTCGGGTAATTTAGTTACGGCCACTCTTGCATAAGGGGAGTAGACACCGCTTTCTTCTTCCCGTAGCCTTTCTATCAGCCTGATCTGTATCACCTCTTTGACCGCCTCCATTTTTAGCTCATTCTCCGGACTGTAATCGAAAGGGCCTGAGTAAACCAGCGTTACAGTAGCTTTCGGCTCGTTCCCTTTGTAAACCCGGCGTTCAATAACCCCTTCAGGAATATGAATATGGAGGTCTTTTGCTTCGTCCGGTGAGCCGGTTACCGGGAGGCTGGCAATATACTTTTCGATCAATGGTTTCATCGATACAGAGTCGGTACTGCCCACGAAAAGAAAAGTAAGTCCGGCAGCGTTTGCAAAGCGTTCCTTATAAATTTCAAACGCCCTGTCCGGGTTGATCCGGTTCAGTTTTTCCATGGAGGGCCCGGTTCTCCGTATATTATAATTACCTAATACCGCACTCACCGTATCCTGGTAAACACTGCCGGGGCTATCGGAACGATTAGCCAGTTCAGCCTTGGAACTCGACAGCATATTGTCCGATAAAACCGGGTCTTTCCGGGGTTCTGTAAAATACGCATACATCAGTTCCATGGCTGATTCCATATCTTTATTTGCCGCGGCGCCATTGACCCCCTGGATTCTTTCACTGATAAAGGGGCGGATATTGATCTGCTTTCCCGACAAATACTTATTTAACTCATCGTTGTCCAGGTGACCGGCACCGAAAGAAGGAACCACATTGGCAAAGGATGCCGATTGAAAGTCCCCGTCGCTATAAACAGAAGTGCCACCCGGGGAAAAGGCGGTGAACAGGATCTCATTATTTTTATACGTAGTTGGCTTTAACAAGACCTTAATTCCATTGCTCAGCACCAATGTTGTGATGCCTGATTCTTTATCCTGCTGTTCGCTAATGATTTTCCCCGGGGCAGGCGGAGTGATCAATACTGTTGCGGCGCTCTGCTTGTGTTCAATGGGCTTAAGTTGCTCCCTGCTTACCTCATCCATCCAACGTAAAACAAGAGATTCTGCCGGGAGCTGTCCCTTATATTTATCAGGAGCCAGAATTAAGATATCCCTGTTGGCGGAGGTAACATAATCCGCCGCTATTTGGTTAACTTCCGGCAGGCTTATTCCCGGAAGATATTGTTTTACCAGCTGAAATTCCCGCGCTATTCCCGGTGAAGGGGTGTGCTTTAGAAAAAGCGCCATATACTCCTCCACATAAGATTCAGAAGGAGCCTTGTCTCTTTCTTCATATGTTGCCTCAATTTGATTGAAAGAGACTTTTTTAGCCCTTTCCAACTCTGCAATGGTAAACCCGAAACGTTTCACTCTTTCGGTCTCCAGCCATAAAGCCTTAAAACTATGTTCGAGTTCACCCGGCTTGGCGACAACTGTTGCATCATAGCTATCCAGGGCTCCTATAAAGCCATTGATACCGGCCGCTGCCTGGATGAAGGGTAAGTTTGGCTTTCTTGAAAGTTCCGCGTACCGCTCGCCAAGCATGGCGTTAAATAAGCCGCGTATGATCATTTTTCGATAATCTTCAGCCGATCTTAAGGGTAATTGAGCATGTTTAATGATCACTTCGGCGACAGTTGCCGTCATTTCTTTATCCGTTACGGCCACAAAATGGTTTTTGCCGGTGAGGGCAACATGGTATGATGGCCTTGGCCGTTCGTTTGCCGGGTTCTTCAGATCCGCGAACTTCAGCCGTATTTGCTTTTCGATCTGATTCACATTAATATCGCCGACGACGATGATCGCCTGCAAGTCGGGGCGGTACCAATCATGGTAAAATCGGCGAATCGTCGCCGGTTTAAAGTTATTCAGTACCTTGTCGGTGCCGATCGGTGATCTGGAGGCATACCTGGAGTTATCTAAAATCACTGGCATATATTGCTGTTGCATTCTTTCAGAGGCTCCTTTTCCAAGTCTTTTTTCTTCCAGCACCACTCCCCGTTCCTTGTCAATCTCTACCGGATCCAATGTCGCATTCTGCGCCCAGTCACGCAGGATCTGGATGCCGTTTTTTAACAGGTCCGGATTATCAGCAGGTAAGGGCAGTTGATAAACAGTCTGGTCATAGTTGGTGCTGGCATTGATATCCGCGCCAAAACGTACGCCTGATTTTTGGAGATAATTAATCAGCTCGTTTTTAGGATAATGTGTTGTTCCATTAAAGCTCATGTGTTCCATGAAATGAGCGAGCCCCCGTTGATCTTCGTCTTCAAGGATAGACCCTACTTTATTGACGAGGTAAAGGGTAACCCTCTTTTGGGGTTCCTCATTATGCCTGATATAATAAGTGAAGCCGTTGGAAAGCTTGCCGGTACGCACGGCGGGGTCCAGCGGTAATGCAGCTGAAGTGGAGGAGGGCTTACTGTTTTTTTGTTGTGCATGGACATTTATGGTTATGGGAAATATAAAGGATAGTACCAGAGCGGATAGCCGCCAGCTTATTTTTTTTTGCATAAAATTGATCTTAAGTTGGTTATTTGTTTTTCTTTTGAACACCTGTTGTTGTGTATGCTGTTTGTCAGGTATTGGGGTGGAGTCCCTGATCACTATATAGAATTTCAAGTATCTTTTCATTTTCAATGATCATCATACCCTGCCGGTCAGATGTAACTCCTTGTTCCAATCGATAAGTATAGGTAGGGACATTTCCGCTCATGACAGTCGGTAAATAGGCAAAGCGGATATTATGGCAGATGGTTTTCAATGCTTCAGCCACTTCAATAATGTGCGTGGAAATCATAAAAAAGCAACAACGGTAGGATGCAAAAGCTTCTGTAACAGCCAGCGTGGCCTCATACGCGTCTTTCACGTTGGTGCCTTTGAACAGCTCATCAAAAATGATAATCATATTTTCCCCCTGGCTGACTTTCTCCGCTATCTTTTTTACGCGTAACACTTCGGCATAGAAATGACTATATCCCATATTCAGGTTATCCGGTACATTAATGGAGGTATATATGCCATCTTTTACCGAAAATTCCAGGGATTCCGCTGCAACGGGAAAACCCATATGAGCCAGGTACATGGTAATACCGAAGGCTTTCATCAGCGTTGATTTACCGGCCATATTGGCACCGGTAAGAAAAATAAGGTTGGTGTTTTCTGAAAGTGACAGGACGTTTCCTACGGCTTTCTTTATCGTGGGATGACGGAGATTAGCGGCCTCCATTCTGTTTCTTGATGCGGGCAATGCTACGCCAAAGGAGAGCTCATTGGCAATAGCTACCTGATTTACGGCCAGACACACATCGAAATGATAAATAAATGATAAGATGATGTTCAGCTCGTTTTTAAGGATTTTTCTAAGCAAGTGATCGTACCTGATGACGTGGAGGAATGACAATGGAATTGCTTCCTTTTCAGTTTTTATCCATGCCAGGCGGGAATCATTCAGAATGTCTCCAACTGCTGCTACCTGATCAAAATATGGGTGCTGGCGATCCTGGATATTCAGCTTGTCAAGCAATACCTGACAGGTCTGTAATACAGCTGTGGTTGCCAGCAAACCGGCCTGCATGACCGCGTACGGTTCATCTTTTAACAACCAGGCTGACACCAGCTTCCTGATGACCCGAAGCCCTGTTTCCAGTAAAGTATGTTCGCCGCTATCCTGCAGGTAGCTTTCCATTTGGGTAAGCTGGTCCTGATCGAATGGAAATGTCAGCGCATGTGACCGGAAGAATTGGAAAATACGACTTCGCCGGTTAATCAGGTCAGCGTCGCTCAATGGGAAGCGGAACATATCCTCCAACAATCGTTCACCGCCCGCTGTTTGTCCTGTATTAAAAAGATTGAACATGGAACCAGGCTTGTATTTCCCTAAAATGTTGAGATCATCCAATGTCTGTTTATCTGTTATGAAACTCATTTTGCTTGCGTTTTACCTTTTTTTAAGAGTTCAATAATACCTTCATTGTTAATGATGAGCATGCCATGCCTGTCAGCGGTAATGCCACTTTTGAGGGTGTATGTGTATTCCGGGCTGAGACCATTCATCTTGGTGGGGAGGTAACTGAACCTGATGTTCTCGCAGCGTTTGCTTAATGTTTCTCCCGCTTCAATAATATGGGTGGAAATGACAAACATGGAATGTTTTTTTTCCGCAAACCCGGTTGTTATGGCGATGGTGGCCTCATAAGCGTCCTTCACATTGGTGCCGCGGAAGAGTTCATCAAACATCACAAATAAGTTCTTGCCCAGGGCAAGTTCCTTGGCCACCTTTTTTACGCGGAGCACTTCCGCATAAAAATGGCTGGTACCGCTCCCTAAATTATCAGGGAGGTTAATGGTGGTGTAAATTCCGTCCAGTACGGAAAATTCCATCATGTCTGCCGGGACGGGGAAGCCCATATGGGCCAGGTAAACGGCGATGCCAACCGATTTCATAAAAGTGGACTTACCGGCCATATTGGCGCCGGTAAGAAAAATTACATTGCCGGACGGTGTTAAATTAAAATCATTGGGAACCGGGGCAGCTAACCGGGGATGATAAACACCCTGCAGGTTCAATAAATGAAGTTCCTTTTGCAATGCTTTGGGAAAAGTAAAGCCGCGATGCGCTGCAGTTTTGCCAACGGAAATATACACGTCGATATGATAGATATATTGCAGTAGCTTTTTAATTATATCCCGGTGACGAAATCTGAATAGCACATCAACTTCCTGCAATTCGGTGTAAGCGAGTTTTCCATTCCGGTTTCCTGTTGGCAGGGAGTCAAACGGGGACGACCGCAAATAAGCGGTGATGACGTCCAGGTCTTCCTTTACTGATGCTTCCTGCGTCAGCGCGAGTTTTTCAGTAAAACTGCGCAGAGAGGAAAGAATCTCGATCATCGCGGTAACCCCGGTATAGACGAATTTATAGGCTGGATCTTCAGCTACCAGGTTACTTAATCTTTTTACAAAGGAACCCGCCTCAAAGGACAGTTTGGTTCTTTCATCCGTATTGGCCAGGTACTGGTCTGCAATATCGAAAAGTACCGCGTCAAAAGGGAATGAATCCGTAGCCGAAAAATATTGAATGATCCGGCTTCGTTTATTAATGAGGCTATGATTTGACAAGGGAGAATGGAACATGGACTCCATAATCGCTGCTCCTCCCCGGGTAGAGGTATGGTTAAACATCGTAAAAATGGAATCTCCCCCATGTTTACCGAAGATGTTCAAATCTTCTGTTGTTTGCTGGTCTGTTGTAAATAACATCTTTATCCTTATTTTCTTCTTCGCCTGATTAGAAAAACGGCAGCAAAAATGATCAGGGAACCCGGCAATATGCCCAGCAGGATGACTTTCAAGACTACTATTCCTGAATCTGTTAAATTGACCCTGTTATCTTTTGAAAAGGGGTGACTGGTGTCCGTAGGGAACTGTCCATAAGTAAACCATCCGAATAGTGGTGTAGCAAAATCGCGGTTGGCGGTGCCCCCCCGTCCATATTCCGCAAGGCCGAGAAAATCGGCATCGCCTGTAATGATGATGCGTTGTTCCATACCGTTTAACTTTCTTGTCAGGGCTAATGCGGTAGGAACGGAACGCTTAAGGTCTCCATTTGCCGGATTATAAATTACGGCGGCCGAATCCAGTACGAGTTTGTCGAATTTATTCCAGCTCAGCTTTTCGTCGGTCATCAACAATGGCCTGACGGTAAACGGACCATGGCTGTTATAGGTTAAACCGGAAACATTGGGCATAGTGACACCAACGCTGTCCCTGAAATCCTTTCCCAGTTCCTTTGAAAGCGATGCCGCTGTTTTTGTCAAAAGCGCTGTGACCATATTGGGAGGGAATACTTTGTTTTTTTGAACCTGAAGCCCTTCCATCATTTGAACGCCCAATGACCGGATAACCGGGTTGATGACATTGCTTTTTCCTGGCTCTCCGGCAACTAATAAATTCCCGCCACGTTCCAGGTATCTTTGAATTCTCGACAATGCTAACGGAGTGAAGTCCGTCCTTGGATCGGCAATGATGAGCGCTGCAATCCCGTTAGGTATTTCCTGGCGGTTAAGGGATATGGTATCTGTATCGAATCCCTGATTGACCAGCGCATTCCTGTTGGTGATCTGATTGATCAGTAACCCATAGTCCTTATCGTCTACTTTATCTTTACTGCGTTCATATTCGCCTGTAGCGAAAATTATTTTGGGGAGCCTGATGGTGAGGCGCTTTAGAGCTGCGGAGATCTCTGTTTCGGATGGAAATTGCATAGGATCGTTAAACAACCGCAGAAAAGTCGTTTTACCCTTATATTTTACCTGCATTACATACCGGTTAAGCTCCGGTTTGAGATCGATTATTTGGTGGATCTCTTCAGGTGTTTTGAATTTTTTAAGGTTTATTTTAAAAGACTGCGCGTAAAGCTGGGCTATTTGCTGAAGGGTTTTACCGGGGTTACTTTCAAATATGCGCTGATCGTCACTTGGTGAATCATAGTAATAAACATATATCAGGCTGATATTACTTTTGAATCTTAAATAGGGTTCCCAACGGTCAAAATCATGGTTCCGCTGATCCGGCTTTCCAATCCAGTACCGCTGGTCAAGCAGGTTGACATAGGAGATGATTTCCAAAGGTTCGTCTCCCAGGTCCTTTAATATCTTTTGTGTTGTTGGCGTTATGGTCTGCGTTTTATCCGCTGTAGCATCAATATAGCCGATCAGACCCGGTATGGCACTCGTATAGCCAATAATCAGTGTGAAGAAAAAAACCAGGAGATAACGCCCGGTGATATGTACCCATGATTTGGATTCCCTCCCGGATTGAAGCCTGATAACCGCGAAGCTGAGGAACATGCAGACGATCAGAACAAAGTATAAAATATCTTTAGTGCTGATCAGTCCCTGTAATAAATGGTCCGTACGTCCGGATATGGAAAGGAAATAGGTAAGGCCTCTTACAAAATCAACATCCTGCCAAATGGTGCCAACGTATGCAAGTATGGCAAAAACCACCAATGTACTGATCGCTGCAACCACCTGGTAGGTAGTCAGGCAGGACATGAACAAGCCTATAGCGGCATAAGCACATAACAGCAGATATATCCCGAGGATACCGGAAAATATTAACCCGGCATCTGCTGCATGAATATTCAGGATACCGGCAACGGCAAGCATGAAAAGAATAAACACCAGTAAAAGATTGTACCCCATCATGGCGATAAATTTTCCCAAAATGATTTGTTTGATCCTTACGGGAGAGGAATAAAGCAATTTGATCGTACCGCTGCTGGTTTCGCGGCTGATCAGCCCCATCGTTAGCAGGGGTAGATACAGGTAGACTTTTCCGACAACACCTCCAAACAGGCCAAATCGGGGGCCAAAAACCTGCAATGTTGAAAAATCAAGGTAGCTTAAATAAGTCCCTCCAAGCTGCTGATTAACGAGTAGGTTCTGAATTCCTGAAATATAGGATAATGCGCATTGCACGAGAAATACGATGGAGAGGAGCCATGCAATAGGCGAATAAAACAGCGTATTAAGTTCTAATTTTGCTATTCTTAATGTTGTTTTCATTTACTTCTTTGTTGGGTTTTGTTTGATAATTGGGCGAATATTTCATCAATGGAGCTCTTATCCAGACTGATTTCTCTCAGCTTCCAATGGTTTTTGACACTGGTTTCGATAATCGTCTCCGTAATGTCCCGGTTGCCAGTGAAAAATATCCGTAACTGCCTTTCCGTCAAAAAGTCAACATGTGTGATACCCGGAATTCTTAACAAATGCGCTGCTACCGGCGGATTTTCCATTTCAACCAGGACACTGTGCGGCTCTACATAATTATTAAAGGCATCCATCGTATCTGCGAAAACAATTTTTCCTCCTTCGATCATCGTGATCTCATTGCATAAGACCTGTACTTCAGAGAGTATGTGCGAAGAAAAAATCACGGTACGCTCCTTAGCGATATCTTTGATAAGGGACCTTACCTCCACGATCTGGTTTGGATCCAGCCCATTGGTAGGCTCATCCAGTACGACCAATTTGGGATGGTGTATGATCGCCTGGGCGATTCCTACACGCTGACGGTATCCGCCGGAAAGATTTTTGATGAGTCTTTTGCTGAAATGGGATATACCGCAACGTTCCTTGGCATCCTCGAGCGCGGGTTGAATGGCGTTCTTGTCCATTAGCCTTAACCATGCACAGTGTGTCAGATATTCATCAACGGTAAGGTCAAGGTAAAGCGGCGGATTTTGCGGCAGGAAACCGATTAGCTTTTTGGCTTCCTCCGGTTCTTCCCGCATGTTGATGCCATTAATGAATACATTTCCTTCGGTCTGGTTCAGTACGCCGCATATGATATTCATGGTCGTAGATTTGCCTGCGCCATTTGATCCCAGCAATCCGAGTATCCCCGTTTTATTGATGGACAGATTGATGTCGCGGATGGCCCAGGAGCTACTATACTTGTGGGAAAGCTGCTCTACTTTTAGAATTTGATTTGTCATGTATAAAATTTTTGAAATAATAATTCCTTGCCGGCCAGGGCCGGCAGTTACCAGTAAATGACGAATTGAGTTTAATAACCCGGGTTCTGTTTTAAAAATGGATTGCTTTGTATTTCCGCCAATGGGACCGGGTACAGCGCCTGGGTTGGTTTCCATGTCGGCTTTTCTGCGCCGAGCACCGCGTCGATGGTTCCTGTTCTTTTTAGATCATACCATCTGTTGCCCCATTCGCAAAACAATTCTGTCCGCCGTTCATGCATGATCGCTGAAAGTAAAGTGGTCGTGCCGGTCGCCGGGCTGTTCGGCAGGCCTGCACGGTTACGCACCTGGTTCAGATCAGCTAATGCTGCTGTGGTTTTTCCTTGTTCGGCCTGTGCTTCCGCGCGGATCAGGTAGATCTCTGCCAGTCTGAAAATCATATAATCTTCTGCCGGCTGATCATTCAGGTTTCTGTTCTTGTATTTTGCGGGATAATAATAGGGTACAGATGAACCTTTACCGTCACTAATAGAATTGATACCGATCCAGTTAGTCCTGCGCATGTCCCCCGGCTCAAATGTGTTGAGTAATGCAGGACTGATGAGAAAAGTAGGGACGGCTGAGGATGCATAGGGTACAAATATCTGCGCCTCTGCTGTTTGATTGTAAGGGCCGATTGCGGGTAGTTGCCATATCGCTTCGCTGCTGCCATCCTGGAATACCGTATTCAAATCTTTATTGAGACTGTACTGCCCGGAACTGATGACACTGGTGGCGGCGATTTCTGCACTGGCCCATTGACCACGATATAGATATACCTTAGCCAGTAGCGCCTCCGCCGTATATAAATTAGGCCTTGCCCTTCCCGGCGATGAATAGGCGGGATTTAATAGTTTTTGCGCATCAGTAAGGTCTGTGATGATCTGTTTATAGATATCATCGATGGAGGCCCTTGGCAATGATTTTGTCATCGAATAGTCGCTTGAGGTAACCAGTGGTACCGGTCCGAACAAATTAACCAGGTTAAAATAGTACAACGCCCGGTCCACCTTGATCTCCCCGATTAACTGATTTTTAAGCGATGGGCTAAGGGCTTTACTTCCGGGAATTTGTTCCAGGCAAACATTAATCTGGTATAAGCCGGACATGATGTAAGCGCTGCTCCACAGGTTTGCGGTTATCGAGTTTGTAGGAAGAATGGCATTTTGGTACAATTGTGTCGCGATAGGGTCCCCAACTTGGGAAGGGGTTAATTCATCCCCGGTCAAACCGGTTGAGCGGGTTATGGCGCCACTGTGAATACCCACGGTGCCGGCCGCATTAAACCCATTGTAAACTCCTGTCACCGCACTCATTACATCGGCGCTATCCGCGAAAACCAGCTGGGTTGGGATCTTGTCGGAAGGATTCGCAGGGATTTCGATTAACTTTTTGCAGGAGAAAGAAAGTGCAGTAAGCAGTACAATAAGTGCCAGCGATTTCAGATTCTGTATATACATTATTTTTTTCATCGTTTTTTTATTAAAAATCAGCAGATAAACCAAAAACAATTGTGCGCTGTAATGGAAAGCTGAACAGCCCTCCGGGTAATTCCGGATCTCCCAGTTTAAAGCCGGTGATGGTAAGGAGGTTTTGCGCGTTAATATAAAAGCGACAATTACTAAGTTTCAGCGCTTTTTGAACGGTACCTGGCAATGTATACGAACAGGCAAGCGTTTTAAGCCGGATATAGGAAGCATCACTATAGGCCCCGGAGGATTGCAGGAAACTATAAGCGGCGGCGGCAGCGTCTGAGTAGGTCGTTGCGGTTAAACGCTGAATACTGGATATATCACCCGGGTTTTTCCAGTGATCGAGTATAGCGACAGGCTCATTGGTAAGCGTACCCGGGATAGCATTCTGGCTATAAATGCTGGCCAGGTAGTTCACACTGGTTTGTTTCGAAAACTGAAAGAAAAAATAAAGGCTAAAGTTCTTGTAGGTCAATGTATTTCCCAATCCGCCGGTAAATTTGGGCTGGTTATCAGCAATAGGAACCAGGTCGCCACCCTGGGCTGCTGTTCCATATGTTGGACTGGAGGTCACGGCCCCGTTTACAGTGTAAAATTCAAAAACACCGGTAGTCGGATTGACATCCTTGTATTTATAGCCGTTGATCTCCGAAACGGGTTTCCCGATGGTATAAATGGTGGCATACGGGGATTCCGCAAGACCCGGGAACGCCAATAGTTTATTCCGGTTACCGGAAATATTGAACGTGGTATTCCACGAAAACTCCTTTGCAGCAATAGTATTGGCGGTTAAGGTAAATTCAAGGCCTTTATTTTGCACGGTGGCATTAAAATTTTGCAATACCGCATTAAAACCCGTTTGGCTGGGCAGGATATAGTTGATCAGCTGATTGCTGGTCTTATTTTCGTAATAGGTCGCTTTAAATAAAATGCGGTCGTGGAAAAAACCAAGATCCAGAGCGATATTCAGGGCTTTTTTGGTATCCCAGCTATAATCCGGATTGTATAAATTGAGCGGTTTGTAGGGGCGTATTCCCTGGAAAGGACTTACCGAGCTAACGGGTTGCCAGAAAGCCTGGTACTGATAACTTCCAATGCCATCAGAGCCGCTTGTTCCGTAATTACCCGAGAGTTTTCCATAGCTTATAAAAGGGGGTGCTTTATTAAAAGCAGTTTCCTGTGAAAATATCCAGCCGAGCCCTACAGATCCAAAAAATCCGAATTGCTTGCCCGGGCCGAAGTTGCTCGATCCGTTCCTGCTGCCGGTGAGGTTAATGATGTATTTCTGATCATAAACGTATTTTAGCCTGGTAAAACCGCCGACATATTTATAAATATTATTGGTCGCTGAAGCAAATATGGTACCTGCACCGGATATGGAGCCTAAAAAGGCATCATCGGTATAATTATAACCCTGCATTTGGGTATTGTCGTTTAGTTCCTTTTTATAGGTCCCGCCAACAAGAAAGCTCAACTCATTGTTTCCGAAGAAATGATGGTAATCCAGTTGGGGTTCAATATTGATGGTCTGGAACCCGGAATTGGCAAATGAGGCATAAGCTGATGCGTATTGAGGGTTCTGAGATGAAGCGGGATTTAAAGAAGATTCGTTCGTTGTCAATCTGCTGTAGCCCATGCCAATACCAATTTTGAGATCCCGGAACAGCTGATAGCCAAGTCGAAGTGAATTATTTAAATTATAGGTTTGCAGGTTGCTGACCTGTTTTAAGTAGCTGTAGTATTGATAGGAATTGAGATCTACGCCTTTATAATTCCATACCAGGTTACCGGCAGGATTGATCAGGTCAGGAAGATTTGGTGGGGCAAGCACAGCTTTGGTTAAAGATGGGTCGCCCGCAGAGTTATTGTGATCGTAACCGTAGTCCGTGGTGAAATCTACGATTAACTTGCTGTCTGCGCTTTTATGGTGAAAGCCGGAATGCAGCGTTAAGCGCTTCTCTCCGAAATTGCCTGGGAAATTGTAATCGGCGCGTGTATACCCGGTTGAGATGATAAAGGTATTGGCGAGCGAGCCACCGGAAAGGCTGGCATGTACATCCGTATTGTTTGAAGTTTTGCCCAGGAACTGTTTAAACCAATCGGTATTCTTATGCTGATCAAAGACAAAAAGATCGGGGGCATAGGCCGGATCTGACGGGATATTATTAGGGGTGAGCCCATCGTTCTTAAAGGCTTCATTCCTCAGTTGGATATACTGCTGGGTGTTCAGCATCTGGACCTGCCGGGTATTCACATTCACTCCCGAATTGACGGAGGTCTCGACTCTTGTTTTTCCTGCCTGGCCTTTTTTTGTTGTGATCAGGATAACGCCGTTTGCACCCTGTGTTCCATAAATAGAAGTAGCATCCGCATCCTTTAGGATAGTAATACTTTCTATATCGGCCGGATTAATGCTGTTAAAAGGGCTGAGGCCGCCAAAGGTGTCGAAGGTATTGAAATTAGAAAAATTGTTGGCCAGTGAACCTAATTTGTTGATCTGGTTATTCTGCGGTGCAAAAGGAACTCCGTCCACAATAAACAAGGGTTGGTCATAGGGTTTCCCGGCATTTGTGAGGCTATTTTGGAGAGAGTTCTGCCCCCTGATCTGGATCTGTACGGAAGCGCCCGGAGCACCACTGGAGGGCGTGACCACTAACCCGGGAACCTGTCCTTCTAGGGCCATCAGGGCATTGGTAATGGGTTGCTTCGCAATATCCGCGGCCGAAACCGAAGCGGTTGATCCTGTTGCATAACGACTGCTTTCCGTGCCGTAGGCAATTACATGTATTTCGTCCAGTTTAGAACTGTTCACGATCAGGACGATATTACCCAGTTCAGTTGCCACATTGAGTTGCTGGCTTGCAAAGCCTATGGAGGAAATGACAATAATATCTTTATCACCAACCTGTTTTAAATTAAATTCCCCCTTACTGTCCGTCATGACCATGTGGGAACCGTCTTTTATCTTTATGGTGACACCTGGCAGTGGCTGCCCCTTTTCATCGATCACCCGTCCGTGGACATCAATTGCTTTAAAAGCAGGAATTACCTTATCCAAAAGCGGAGTCACTTTTTTGGACAGGAAAACGGTATTGTCTTTTATATCATAAGTAAGCGGAAGATCTCCCAGGCATTTGTCCAATGCTTCTTTTAAGGAAACATTATTTACATGGATACTGATATGGATATCACGGATATCTTTCCGGTCATAAAAAAAGCTGGTGCCGGTTTGTTTTTCAATAGAATTCAATACCTTTTCCAGAGAAGTGTTTTTTTCTGAAAGCCTGACCTGACTCAAACTCGCGGCGCTTGCATGGACAAGGGCTATGATCAACAGGAGCGTTGTTATTTTCATAACCAACAAAAATTTATAGAAATAACGCTGCGCACTTCCGGGCACAACAATGCTAAGAACACTTAATTTCATTACATTTGTATTGTTTGGGTTAATACTTGATTCTGTGTCAATGGATTTTACCCGCCATGCGGGAAGGGTTAGCCCAACATTTGCCGGTAAGTGCTTCGAACCACTTCCGGCTTTTTTTGAGCCCCCTGTTGATGCTATTTTCGTAAAAATTTCTTCATGATTCTGGGTTTAATTGTTTATCAATCTGTTTAGTTGAATAGGGTCATTTATTGGAAACAGTCACTTTTTTCCCTTCAATTTTGAAATTGAGCTGGTACTTTTTCAGTATTTCAAAAACATCGGAAGCTCTGACATTTCTGGAAATTCGTCCGGTAAATTCATGTTCCGGTATATCGCCCTGGTATTGTACATCGACATCGTACCAACGGGCAAATTGCCGCATTAGTCCTTTAATATCCGAACCTGTAAATTGAAATCTGTTGTTTTTCCACGCTAGCGCTGCTTCTGTGTCCGCGTCAGTTACGCTGATCTGGCTGTTGCTGTTACTGGCTTCCTGTCCGGGCAGTAGGATTTTGTAGGCACTTTCATTGCTGTAGACTTTTACTTTTCCTTCTAAAAGCGTTGTTTTTATGGAAGGTTCATCCGGATAACTGTTGATATTAAAGTGGGTCCCCAATACCTCTACGGTTTGACCTTTACTGATGACTTTAAAAGGCATGGATGCATTGTGCGCTACTTCGAAATACGCTTCACCATCCAGTTCCACCTCCCGGGATTTGCCGGAAAATGCGGTGGGATATCTGATGGCTGAAGCCGCGTTAAGCCAGACATGGGTGCCGTCGGCAAGTGTGAGATGCCATTGCCCGCCACGCGGGGTGGACGTGGTGTTGTACTTTGCCTGACCATCTTGGGTGTCAGTGCGCTCGGCTAAATAGGTAATCTCACCTTGTGCATTTTTGGTGATGTTCACACCGGATTCCCGTGCAACGGTACCCTTACCGGCATCGTTTAACACCACTACTTTACCATTAGCTAAAGTCAGGGTCGCTTTGTTTCCTCCGGGAAGAATATCGGTTTTTGTGAAACCGATAGGATGGTCGCCTGTATGGCCCGGACGTGTGCTGTAAAAAAATGCAGCACCGATAAAAATTAAAATGGCTGCAGCTGCAGCAAAACGCGGCCATAAAATTGCTTTCCTGTGGGGGACCAGTTCCGAGTCAAATCGCTGTCTGATCTCGGTCAGGTCGTTCAGGAGCTCCTCGTCTGTCAGGTTATGATCACTGGCCATTTTATTGAAAAACCAGTTGTCAACTAATTCCCCTTCTTCTTTGCTTACTTCACCTGATTTATATTTTGCTAAAATTACTTTGGCAACCTTTTTTTTCATCGCGTTAACAGGATTTTATCCTGAATTAACACTATAACAATCTAAAGAGGGGGAAGGGTGAGTGGAAAATGAATTAATTTATATCGATGTCGTAATTCTTCGTTATTGTGAGCGAAATTTCTACCGATAATGGAGGCGCAGGTATTTTTTGGATACTTTGCGTATGCAATGTTGCATTTGTTTCAACCAAACAGGCGATTCGTTTGCATAATGGCTTCAGATGGAGCTCTAAATGCGCTCATGGTAGTTTATTTTCCGTTTTACAGATAGAAAAGATGTATAATCATTGGTAATGCATTTCCAGGCTACAGGTTTCCCTTATTTGACTTTAGGACAGAATCATATAGTGGCGTGTTATGAAGCACCTGGATGTATTAAAAGAGCAAAAAGAACAATGGCCCTAATTTTACCTTCAATATTTTCAAGGCGTTGTGCATATGACTTTTGACCGTTTCTTCCGAAATATCCAGCTTTTGGGCGATCTCTTTTCGGGAAAGATTAGTTTTCCTGCTTAATTCAAATACAAGACGTGTACGGGGATGCAGATTGGCGATTTCTGACTCGATAAAAGCAAGCAGATCATTATGCCTGACCAAATGGTCCGTCGTACCACTGTCAACAGTATCAAGATAGTGTTGAAACGAATCAATATAGCGGCTTTCAACTCTTTGCCGGGTAAAAGAATTAATTATCCTGTTTTTTAAGGACGTATATAAGTACGCTCGAAGGTTTATCGTATCATTAATCAGTTGATGATCTGTCCATAATTTGAGGAACAATTCATGGATCAGGTCTTTCGCTTCTTCCCGGTCATGAATTCTTTTTAGGGCAAATAAGTACAATAATCCGTTATACCGGTCATAAATTTCAGTAAACGCCGCCTTATCTCCAAGTTTTACTTGAGCAAGCAAATCGTTATCCGAAAGTTTATTAGCAATAACCATAGCCTATTTTGGGAGCACTAAAATAACGAAATCATTTAAGATATATTAATCTTGATGCTTAATAGCGGTTTAGGGTTGTGCGATCCGTCAATTGATGATACTTTTATTGGCCATAGGGAAAAGCGATACCGGCTTAAAAAATCAGGATATTAGGTTTAGTACGGACTGGCGCCATTGGAATACTTTAAACCTCCTTATAGAAAACGTGCCGTAGAATGTGTTTATTTGATAATCTGTTTAAGATTGGAAACAAGCTGCCTGGTGAAAAGCCTACCACCTGCGGCCTGGAGATGAAACTGGTCAAAAAACAAGCTGTCCGTAAAAATAGAGGTGTTATAATAGTTGAAATAATAGCCTCCGTGTTTTTCAACAACGGATCGACATTTATCAAAATGATCCTGTAAAATTTGTTTGGACGCAGGGGTATTCGCATAAGACGCTTTAATGGGGGCCTGGGCAAAAATGAGTTTGATGTGTTGGGCATTAAGCCATACGCCCAGGCTATCTAATTCCCGGTACTGGTCAGGCGTATACTGGGTTGGGAATATATTATGCTCATTCCATTTGTCGCGGTTGATATCTTTGGCTTGTATGGTTAATGTGGCACCTCCCCAGTTATCAAACTGAACGGGGTAAGCAGAATGTTTTCTCCGGATGATCTGGTGTACGGAATTGTAGTTTTTTAAATAAAATATCTCCGGGAAATTGTTCCTGACATACGCATTGGTATTGACGTAGTTGAGATAAGTATCATTGGAGGGGGATATAAAATCACCGATGGAAGAACCAATGATGACATACTTGGGCCGATAATCCTTTACAAAACTTTTCAGGAGCACCCGCATATCGCTGATCTGCAAACCCCAGGAAGCGAAATTATAATAGGATACATGCAGATTTTGTATAATGATATTCGAATTTAATTCATATAAGCTTACCGATGAACCAATAGATAACATTTTTAAACTTTTAATATGTCGCTTTTGCAAACGGATCATTTTAAAATCAAAAAGCGTTGAATTGGTAATAATGGGGGAGTAACCCAGGCGAAACAACACCTCAAAAATAACCAGCAGCGGCAGCACGAACAGCAGCGTTTTAAGTAAGAATTTGATTGCCATGCTTTTCATGTTAAAATTTAAAATAAATAAAGTCGGTATGGCGAGTGGCCGTAAACGTGAGAATAATCAGTATTAAGCTATAATAAATGATCGCTCTCACCGGGAACTTTTTGATGCAATCGATCTGAAGGGCATGCTGTTTATCACGCTGCAGCCATTCGGCTCCAAACATGATCACCATACAGACCAATGTTGCAGCGGTATTTACTTTTTCGATAATGACCGGTGCAGAAAATAGGGAACGTGAAAAAAGCCTTTGGTAATAATCAAAAGCCTGGGCCAGGCTATCGGCCCGAAAAAGAATAAAAGTGAACATGATCAGGATAAATGTAGCAGCCATGTTTAACAATGCGGGCAGAGGTTTACGGGTAACGATCTTCTTCTGCTTATTGAAAGTTCCCCGTAAGATAAGCGGGATATAATAACAGCCATTTAAAAAACCGAACAGGATAAAGGTCCAGTTGGCACCGTGCCAGATACCAATGGCCATAAAATTGGTCACTATAGCTAGTATAAGCCCTGTTTTTCCAAGATTCCTCAAATAGATGCTGAGTGGTGTAAATACATAATCGGTAAGCCAGCTGGTTAGGGAAATATGCCAACGCCGCCAAAAATCGGCCATGTTCTGGGCAAAAAATGGTGTATTAAAGTTTCGGGTAATTTTAAAGCCCATAAGGTTGGATAAACCAATGGCTATATCTGAATAACCCGAAAAATCTGCATAAACCTGTATAAGGGACAGAAACGCGCCAAATAGCAGGGAGCTGGCGGGGAGGGTTTTATAATGCTCGAAAATATCATTGGTAAACACCGCGCAATTATCGGCAATCACAATTTTTTTGAATAAGCCCCAGAGTATCTGACGCATCCCATCTGTAGCCTGGGTATAATCAAATACCCTTTTCTTTGCTAACTGGGGTATGAGCGTTTTGGGCCGGTCAATAGGGCCAGATATTACACACGGGAAAAAGGATACGTAACAAAAAAATACCATCCAGTCTGTACTGGGTTTAATTTTGCCATGCTTAATGTCCAGTAAATAACTTAAGGTACGGAAAGTATAAAAGCTGATGCCTAATGGCAGTATAATGTTCAGCGTATAGATATCCGGCCTGATGTGAAACGCGTTAAATGAAGTAACGATAGATTTAACAAAGAAGTTGAAATACTTGAAAAAAAGCAAGCTGCCCAGGCCCTGCAGCAAACCTATCCAAAGCAAAATAGTTCGAAATTTTTCTTGTTTGCTGTTAAACATGCCGATACCTAAAAAGTAATTCAGCAATGAACTGGCAATGAGTAGGAGCAGAAAGCGCCAATCCCACCAGGCATAAAATACGTAACTGCCTGTCAGGATCAACAGATTTTGCAGTTTAAGGCTGCGGTTGAAAAAAAACCAGTATAAAAAATAAAACAGGGTAAAAAAGATAACGAAGGTGATAGACGTAAACAGCATCCCGGTGTTATTTTGAGTTTAACAATTCGATTAATCCGTAGGAAACATGCAGAAAGGCGACTTTGCGGCTATTGAACAATAGGGCGGGTTTTGGTGGTGAAATTAACAGGGCGTGCTCACGAATAAGACGTTTAATTTCGGCATGGATATCATCAACCTCAAAGCATATATGATAATAGGTGATATTTTTTCTCACAAAGCTTTCGACCTGTTTGCCGGCAATCAGTTCGATACGGGTTCCATCAGTTAAGGTAAGTAGGACCAATTCGGCATTTTGTTCCGGATCAAAAATGATCGGGCTTATAGTTGTAACGTTATGGATTTTACGGATGCTGGCAATTTCCGCTGCTATATTTTTGCAGGCAAGCCCCAGGTGATGAAATTTCATATACGGTTAATGGACCCTGTTGCTTATAGAGTTCACCAGTTCACCGACATTATTCCAGCTCTGAATTTCCTGCGAAGTAAACCTGATCCTAAATTGCTTTTCAATAGCCACGACCAATTGAATATGGTTTAAGGAATCCCACTCTTCCACATCATTTGCAGTGGTTTCATAGGTTAACACTATGGTGTCATCATCCAGTACATCAATAAAAATATCGTTTACCGTTTTTAATATCTCACTTTTGTCCATCTGTGCGTAGTTGTTTTATGTTGTTCAGGAGGCTTTGCTCTTTTTTAGAAAGGCCCCATATAATATAGCTATTTTAAGTTTGGCGGCCCGCTCCGGCGATACCTCTTCAGATAGGAGTGATCGCTCGGTTTCTATTTCGAAACCTGCCGCTTTAATGATATCCTGTATCTCGCCTACAGTATTAAACAGGTAAATATGATCGATAGCCGGGGCGTTGGTAGGCGTGGTGAAAAACAAGATACCTTCATCGCTCAACAGGGTTTTTAGTTTTTGCAACAACTTTAGCGGGTCTTCTACGTGTTCCAATACTTCGCCCAGCGTAATAAAGTCGTATTTTTTGCGGTTATTAAACTCAAAAATATCCTTTAGGTTGTAATTTATTCTACTATCTTTTATAAAGTTTTTGGCCAGGGTAATGGATGTTTCGCTTATATCAACAGCAGTAAGCGTGGTATTATCGTTTAGGATTTCCAGCGCTTTTGACAAATAAAGACCATGCCCCACACCAACCTCGAGATAGCTTTTTGTAGCCTTGATGTACTGCGGTAATGTATCTGTAAAATATTGCAGCATCTGGTAGTGGTGTTTCCACAAAAACTGTGACATGATGAGGCCATGCATATAATACTCCATGGTTTCCGGCCGGGCATATACCCGCTGGTTCACTTCTGCAAAGGTACTGCTGGTATATTTACCCGTACGCAAAAACTCAACTGTTTCGCTGTTTACATCGGCAATCATGCGTAAGTAGCAATCTATCGAATAGTCAAGCGTTTTATGGTCGTGGTGTAGTATGTTAATGTATCGGGCGAAAAATGAATTAGCTTGTTCGTAATACCGCTCGTCAAAAAAAGCAATGTTCTTTTTGAGTTTTTTGCTATGCATCGGGCTAAGCGTTTCTATTTTCTGGTAGATATAATTGAGAGGCTGTTCCATTACTTGCTATTCACATAGTTTTTTTTAGGTGTATAAGTGCCCGTGTCAAGTATCCAGTGATCACCATGCGCTTCAAAGCCCAAATCCCTGTAATGATGTTTTACCATTTCATTTTTTGATGTTGGTAGGTATTGTCCCTTTAAATAGCTAAAGCCGTTCGCTTTTGCAAAAGCGGTAATGATGTTTAACGTAAAGTGCTCCATCCCCCTTTTCAGGATCCGGCAGCTCATAAACCAGTTGTCGATAAATAAAGTATCTTCAGCCTCTTTCTTTAGGATGATGGCGCAGGTGAGGCCGTTATCTCCGAATTTATCGGTTAAAGTAAATGAAAAGCTAAAAAAATCTGTTGAATCCGAAATGACTTTGATATCAGTTTCAGTATACCTGACCGTGCGTAAGTTGAACTGGTTCGAACGTTGTGAAAGCTGGGCAATCCTTGGTGTATTGAAAGCGTTGAAAGGTTCCACTGCCGAAGTCATGTTCAGGCTCTGCAAAAAAGTATCTTCATCAGCATAGCGTTGTTGTTCCTCGTTTCGTTTCACTGCGATTTGATACTGCCTGGTCCGGTTAGCATCCTCATCTGTGAGTGTGGTGGATTCAAATAGGTTCAATGTATATAGATAATCGAGATAATTTGCAGGGTCTTCCGGCAATTCAGGAACAGTAAGGGCCGGGATATCGTTGCGTACCAGGGCCCTTTCAAAAGGGTTATCATCCAGAAAAACCATGGTATCAAAGCCAATGTTTAATTCAGTCTGAATTTGTCTGATGTTATCTGCCTTGTTATCCCAGTTAGCTTTAAAAATGGCGATATCATCAAGGGTCAACACCATATCAGCGTGCTTTTCAAATGGTTCCCTGGCAATGCTTTCGGTGTTTTTACTGCAAATAGCGAGGATAATACCCCGGTTTTTTAATTTTTTTATCCAGTGCTGAAACTCGGTAAACACTTTGCCTATGCCGAGGTTTCCCAACTGGATGTTTTCAATGCCATCGTCACCGATTATACCGCCCCACAAGGTATTATCCAGATCAAGGATCAGGCATTTTTTTAGCCGGCCGTACATCGAACCAATCAGATCGGTTGTCTGGGCAGCTACCCATGGTAATATATCGATACTGAAAACCATCTCTGTGTTTATATACAGGGATGATTGGAAAAAGGTTGCCTTGCCCAACTGATTTTGAATGGAAGAAATATCACAGATGTAAAAATTGGTCTGATGGATGGCATACAACATCAGTTCATAATTAAGTTTCCGTAACTGAAAGAGGAAGGAAGATGGGGTTTTGCTGGCGTAATTACCGAATACGGCATCGTTTATTTCGGTGTAGTTATAGTAAATGACTCTGGCACTCAGACCGGCATTTAAAGCGATGTGGAGATCACCAATCAATGCCAGCCGGTCTTGGGCCAGGCTGTTATATTCCGAAGGGTCTTGTTTATTGTATCTGGCTAATAACGAATGCGACGAATGGCATATGATAACCACTTCAGGAGCAAAGGCATATAGCTCGGATTTGGGGTCGAATACCTGGCGCTCTATCTGGTTAAAACCGGCCTCCCATATTTGAAGATCAAAACCGGTATCAAAGCCTGTACCCCGGAGGGCCTGAGCCAGTAATGGTGTGGCCGTATCACCAAGTACCGCAATTTTAACCGTCCTTAAAAGTGAAAAGTCATTCTTTAAGTTTTTTTTTAATTCTGAAAAGATTTTCATAGGGGAATTTAATAATCGGGAAAGCGGGCAATGTTTGTATCGCTATAAAATTAGCTACTTTACCTGATTGTGGGAAGTGAATACATTGGTCCACTGACGGTGGTAGCTATACAAGAATTTACAATGCCGTTCTGTGGCCACTTAATGTAATTTGATTCGCTTTATTCCTTACACAGATGGGTTACCCGCAGCCTATGCGGTTGACTGCAATGACGGGGCATTATAGTTTGCGGAAAGTTATTTATATCGACAGCATGAGATTCCTCACCATGTTGTTTTATTTTGGTGGGTGATCTGCTTTCATCAATACGGTATAAATCTTACGGTCCAGATCTTTTGCGATATTTGTTATGTGGATATTGTGCAGTTGTCCTAATTCGGATGAAGGAAGATCGTATTCCACATGAAGGACCTGTTTGTTATCTTCATAAATAAGTATACGCATCGGGACATAAAGCGCGGAACGGATATCGTAGTGAGCCATGCTGGTAGCGATAAGCGGATTTCCGATAAAGTATCGCCTGGCCTTGACAGCTTTCCCATACAAAATCAGATACATGCCATGGTCTTCAATGCGGAAAAGCATCAGGTTTTGCTCCCCCTCATTCTCCTCTAACTTTTTTTGAAGCCCGGCGGGGTTATCCGCGTAATCTTTAATGATATTCGAATCAAACCGTCCCAAAAGTTTTTCAAGGTTTTTAGTGTAGTCATCGAAGGTGGTATGAAAAATTAACCGGATGGTCTTTTGTCGTCCGAACGAAACAGTTTTACCTATATCATTATTTTTAGCGGTTGCCGCCATGCTATTTTGAATTCTGGCCGTTGGGTTGGTTAACCTTGACGGGAGGGGAGAAGGGTGAGTATTGAAGACCGACCCTGCTGCTGACCGGTGACTGTTAGCGATGAAACACAATCCTAGCAACCCGGTGACTAATATTTTGGCTTTCATTTTTATATTGTTTGATATATATATTATTTAACTGCCACTGGCTTTTCGATAACCAGGTGCAGGAGGCTGGTCCTCAGCCAGCGATATTTTTACCATTGGCGGGTTTTTACGCCCATATGCAGAAATAAGTAAATTCAGGTATAGAATTCCTTTAATCTATGTTGATGATCATCACTGATTGGTCATCCATAAGCGTAATAACAAAATGCTGACACCCCAACAAGAACTGTTCACTAAGAGCAGATGAGTTGGTAGATTAAAGAACCCTGTTGAAATATGGATAACCCTTCAGGTTACCCACATTCCAACATAGTATAATAACAATTATATTATGGTTTTAATTAAGTCTTGGCGCTGCTTTTCAACCTGGCAGGTAGCCTTTGGGCGTCATTTAAAAACGTTACCGTAAATTGTCAACCAGCGCGCATTCTTCCATTAACAAATCTTCAACGGCCTCCAGTAAAGGTTTTGCTTCGATGTGCGCCAGCGTAGTAAGCGCCAAATGGATAATGCCGTTAATGCTTGTTACACCTATCGTTTGACTGCCCTCATACCCGGTCAGAACGAATGGCCCCCAAAGCGCTTCCAGCTGCAAGTTGCCAAAATCGGTATCAAAGTTTAAAGCGCCTATATTGGTTAACAGATATTCATTGGCGATCACGGTCTCGCCGAATTCAACTAAGCCGTTTATATCAATTCCGCTGGAAATCAGACCTGATAGTTCTTGGGTATAGCCTGTAATATATTCCATAGATCCAACACCGGCTAGGCTTGCATTGGAATAACGGGCCACATCCCAAAAAGTGCGATGTTCTTCAAGGTCAAATGACACCGTTTTGGTTGTGAGCTGCAGACTGGCACTGTAACCGCTTTCTAATGTCTCGCGAGCCGATGCGGGCGACCAAATACGAAGCGGCTGTGGTTTCCAGTCTTTGCTGACCAGTGCAAGCGCAGCAGACAGCGCACCATGTACCGTAGTTCCTTCCTGCCTGGCGCGCTGTCTGACGCGCGTGCTCAGTTCCGGCGATAATCGTAGTGTATCCACTTGAGGTAATGCCCGCTCAACGGTTGAATTTCCTTCTAGGAATACAAAATCTGCTTCATTGATGGGTAGTTTATGCAGATCATCCATGATGAGCCCCACCTGTTCGTCTGTAGCCAGGGGCATGGCGTTGGGCTCTGTGAATTTGCCGTTCATCGCGTTTAACAAATCGTTTAAAACATAAGATAAAGAACGTCCATCAGCAATGGAATGATGTGCTGACAAAATAATCACAGACCTATGTGGGCACTCATATAACACAGCACGTATAAGTGGGCCTTCGGATGGACTGAATCTGGTGATATGTTCTTGCTTTAACTCTGCCTTCCATGAATTATTTTCGGTGTACTGAACTATTCTCAACGGTATCGGAACATCTCCCGCCAACGGTACGAATACAGGGGCATTATTTTCATTTAAGTTTATAGATACCCTAAGTAGGGGATGCTGCTCTTTTATGGCGTTTAACGCTTTGAACCATTGTTCAACAGGCGCGGTACCATTCAGTTCCGCTGCTATGCTGAAATGCAGGGGATGATGATGATCGAGTAGCCAAAAAAAACGTTCCAACGAACCCAGGGTACGATGTTTTTTTATTTCGGTAGTGCTTTCATTTTTTTTCATATAGAATATTTTATTGATATAGTGCAATATTATGGACAATCGGGCATTGCTTATATCACCGATATCGGTGAGCCTGATAACCAATTTTTAGCATTTTTTTGTGGACGATTGACATTACAGCATTTACCTGGGGGACTATTTTATGGTGCTGTAATAAACAAGCTTTTTTAAGGTTGAGTAAATAATAACTGTTTGTACTAAACTAAGAGGGTACCACCGTCAATGACTAAACTTTGACCTGTACCGTGTTTTTGTTTCATCAGATACAGGAAACCTTCAGCAACATCTTCAGCTTCACCCACTCTTTTTGCTAAAACGGAGTTACTCACATATTGATAAAGGCCCTCACGGTCACTTGCCGGTATACTGTCCCAGAGCGGTGTTTTAATTACACCAGGAACAACACAATTAACCCGAACAGGCGCAAGCTCGACTGCCATAGCCCGGACAAAGCCTTCAATAGCGCCACAAATGGCTGATGCTACAGACCAGCCCGCTCCCGGGCGCGCACTTGCGGTGCCACTGGTTAAAGAGATTGATCCCGCTTCATTGATCGATGCGGCGCCGTATTTAATGGCAGCGAAAGGAGCCCAGAAGCGTAAGGTGAAGAAATCACGGGCCTGGTCAATATTTGTTTCGCTGATGCTGTTTAAAGTGAGATTTTCACCGGCAGAAAATACCAGATGATCGAACCTTCCGATTTTGCTAAAGAAGTTTTTAATGTTTTCTTCTTTGCTGAGGTCAACAGCGTAACCTTCGCTGCCTGCAGGTAATTCAGTAAGGGCAGTATCAATTCTTTGCTGATTGCTGGATACAATAACGATATTAGCACCTTCTTCAGCTGCCGCTTTTGCAGTAGCGAATCCGATTCCTGAACTTGCGCCCATTAGAATCACTCTTTTCCCTTCTAAGGATTTTTTTATGTTTGACATGATTAATTTTTGTCTGTTTGTTAGACAAAGTTCCGGATATCTCCACAGCTGGCTTTTACCATATGGTAAAAAGTAAAATCAGCTGGAAAGCATTATTTTAAAACCGGGTTCAGATGGTCATTATCAAATATTTCTTCTGATCCGGAACGACTTGTCACCGATGGCGTAATCGAAGGTTGGTTTGCTGAGTACAAGCAATGACTGCGTATGACAGGAAGAAACAATGTTGAAGGTGGTAAAAATGGCTAAAGCCGTAGCTGCCATTGCGGGGTTGTTGCAGGGAATAGAATGCCAGCAAAGCGTGGTCGATGAGTTAAGGGGAATTGACATTTCAGGCTTTGACAGCCTCCAGGATCGGGTATAATTCAAAACTATCAGCAGCAATTAGAAAAATCATTTGCGCTTATACCAACTGAAATCCAATTGGTGAAAGGATTAGACGAAGAGAAAAAACAAGCTGATATCTCTTCTTTCTCAACTGGCATTGTTCCTGCAGGCAGGGATGCCAGAATAAGATTTGCTGTTAAGCGTGCCGGGTCTCCGTCTGCGTTCATAGAACAAGTAAACCCAGGGGATTTGTTTTGCCCCCTTGGGTTAAAGACACTATTTATTTTCTGAAAAAGAAAGGAAGTGGGATTTTCGGTATGTAAATTAATTAAAAAGGGTATCTCGAAGCAATTTACGGTGTCCCTCTGCCTCGAACTCCTGCCTTAAAGCCTGTGCGCTTGAGGCATCAGGGCCTGCAAAATATCTCAACTGATCTTTGTCGTCAGTTGCGGCTTCGTATACTACATTGGCAATAACGTAGGGATCAGAATAAGTTATAAAACGATTATCATCGAATCCTGCCATGACAGCTTTTAACAAATTAACGTAAGCATCGTGATTTACCCAGGTTAATGACCCTGTTCCGGATAGGGTATGAATACCACCGGGTGAAACTGTTTTAACTGCTATTCCCAAAGGTGCCAGCTCATGTGACACGGATTCTGCCCAACCTTCAATGGCCCATTTTGTAGCACAGTACACCGAGGTCAGGGCGGGGGCTGCCACCGCTGCTGCAGATGATGTCACCAAGACAACCCCCGGCCTTTTTCTTTCCCGGAAATATTTGATGATGTATTTAGAAATTCTTAATACCCCCAGCAAATTAATTTCAATGAGATCTTTGATATGCTCATCAGTGTAACACTCAAAGGGGCCGATCAGTGCTTGGCCAACGGTGTTAAAATAAACATCAATGGCATACCTGTGAATAATTTGCTCAATCGTTTCTTCAATCTGTTCCACGTTAGTGACATCAAGCTGGAATAGCTTAACATTCTCTAATTTCGATAACTCAGTCAGCTTGTCAGGATGACGTGTTGTACCAATTACCCGCCAGCCTTGAGCTAAGAATACTCTTGCGGTGGCCTGACCCAGGGTGCCGGAAACACCGACGATAAAAATGGGTTTCATTATTTATCCTATTTGTTCAGTGATGAATTAAATGTTTACCCCTTCAAGCGCTTGAAGGGCCTGGTGCTTTACGTATTCGTCTTTATCCTGCAAGGCTTTTTTCCAAATAAAAGGAGCATCGTCCACATGTACCGATGCAAGCGCCTCAAAGGCCATACCACGAATTCTCGAATGGATGTAATTCTGGGATAGCATTTCCAGCACTTTTGAAGTTCTTTCATTGATTGGGAATCAGCGAACGCTACGCGCTTATTAGCGGCGCTTCAGCGACCAGCGACATAGAAACCATGATGCAATTGACGTATGCGCGTTTCACCGAACCTCGATTAGACAAAAGCCTGGCCGCTGGTTTTATCAGCCGAAATAAAGCAGGACTGGTTAATCGGGCGAATGACCCGAACAGTGTTTTTGCAGATACGTCCAATGCTGTTTTGTACCAGGGCAATGCCCGCCGTACTGGTCCTTCGGTCGCCAAACTGGACCAGATCAACCCGGACCGTGCTTTTGAGATATACAAAGAACGATTCGCAGATGCATCCAATTTTACCTTTGTTTTTATCGGCAACTTTAGGATTGAGGAAATCAAGCCTTTACTCGAAAAATACCTTGGCGGTCTGCCTTCTACCTACAAGGGTGAAAACTATAAAGATCTGAACATACACTCGCCGGAAGGAAGGATTGAGAAAACTGTTTATAAAGGCACCGAAGCTAAAGCCAGGGTCAACCTGGTATTCTCGGGCACTTTCGACTACAGTGCTGCTGAAAAAACACAACTGGATGCACTAAAAGAAGTCCTGCAGATCAGGCTCACGGAACGCCTGAGGGAAGATGAAAGCGGTGTATACAGCCCTGGAGTATGGGAAGAAGTGAGTAAGTTCCCGCACCCCCGCTACAACTTTAACATTTCATTTGGCTGTGCACCCCAGAACGTAGAAAAACTCATTGCTTCTGCTTTGGAAGAGATAAACAAACTAAAAATATCCGGCCCCCTGCAGGTAAATATTGACAAGTACAAGGCCGAGGATCAGCGCAGCCGGGAAACTGACCTGAAATCTAATATTTGGTGGATGAGTTATTTAATAGAAAACCTGGAGAATCAGGAAGATCTGCACGAGGTAAATGATTATGACGCCAACTTATCGAAAGTCACTCCGGAAAGTGTAAAAGCCACGGCTAATAAGTATTTAAGCGGCAAGAACTATATCCGGCTGGTGCTGCTGCCGGAAAAAAGCAGTGGAAAATAAAACAAACCAGTGGTCATACGAGCTAATATTTGTGCACTTCATTTAGCTCTGTAAAAATGGTAAAAACCTTAAAATACTCTTTCGTTCTTTATAGGTCAGTTGATAGTTTAGAGCGTTCTGGAAGAGCAGAACGCTTTTTAAATTCCAGATGAGGAGGAAATGTAATTTGATAAGCTGATTTACACTTAATTATGAAATGCAACAGGTGGCTTTGGCTACATAAATGGCATCCCGGGCACGCTGAAGTTTATGCCCAAAATAAGGTTATTACATTGCCTGATCTCAATAAAACCATCAGCTATTTCACAGCTTTTTTATTTGATTCTGCCTGCAACAGGACAAAAATTATGATCTTCATGCAGCAGGGCTTAGTTCGATAACCAGAGGAAGTATGATCAGAAGCGGTTCTACGGGAATTATTGTTTTGGGCGCTATCAGCAATTTCGATCTCGGTACAATTGATTTGGGTGGAACCGATATTGAGTTTAAGAATGACGTTGCCTACATTTATAATTTTAACCTTATCGCCGCTCATATTATTTTCTCGAAAACCTCGTCCGTACAGCAAATCGGATCCCAATCTTCCGGAAGCCCTTGTTTTTCTTATCATCAATCCGCTATTGTCATTAAATCTGGGGTAACATTAAACGCCAGCCTATATTGCCAGCTCATCGGGGAGGGACTGATAAATGGAGAGGACGCGACAGCTGGTTTAGTGGTTCATTTGGGGTTACAGTATGCCAATGTGCAGGCACCGATGCAAACCGGAATCTATCCTGAGAATTTACCGGTGCGGGAATAGTGAATGAGGTGCAGGAACAAAGGGGGGCCGGGCTGGAATATTTGGAAAACCGGGATGACGCGCTGGTTATTTTCCCGGCCGGTTAATTCCGGATGAAAGCCGGTGCCCACTTCCAGCAGACTAGCTATACGTCCTTTTATCATTACTGAACCGCTGGTCGGGGACTTCACCCGACTTAATATTTTGAGTAAAGTGCTCTTGCCCGCGCCATTTCGGCCTATGATACCAATAACATCATCCTGCTCAATTTCAAAATTAAGATATCTCAGGCTCCAAACCATGTCACTTTTACCTTTGGTGGTTCGGTCATTAACTTCGCCAATTTTTAAAAATGGATCTTCCTTGCCACGTATGCGGGCCCAATATCGTTCCAGGTCCCGGGAGATGGTGCCGGTGCCAAAATTACCTAGTTGATACGCTTTTGATAGATGTTCAATATTAATTGCTGAGGCCAATGATAAAGGGTTGATTGATTAAAAGACGTTAAGATCTGACAGTTGACCGGATACATCTTCGCCACATCAGGCTTATTTTACGCTATAACCGGTACCAATCGTTTTCTCACGAACAGCAAGGTAAGCCTCGTTGGCTAGTTGCTCTTCATCCGCGATCACCAATATCTTGTTATTCTCGTGTTCCACCAAAGAATTGATAAAACCAACGACCTCACCGATTTCCAGTGATTTGGCGATACGGTCCAAGTCATCAAAAATGATCACAAAATCTTTCGTGTCTATCGCATGTTTTGCAGTTCCGGTCAGATCCTTAAGATAAGTATCGACATCACCTGCTTTGTTGATATTCAGCAATCCCCTGGTAACTAATTTGCCTATGGATAAACATATTTTGGCTCCTTTGCTGTTCAACCACGGCATAAACTCAATAGTCATTAGTGTAAAAACCTCGTCCATACTCTTCAATCCATACAATGAAATATAGATCGGCTTGTACTTTTTACTGGCATCGTGAAAAACCTCGGTCTTTTTTACGCGAGGAATGATTCTGTCTTTGATGAAAAATGTTTTCCCAATTCCCCGCCTTCCATTGATGAGGAGCGCATAGCTCGTCTCCATTTTCAAGTAGTTGGATATGACATTCTCCATTCGCTGGTCTTGATTCTCGACGCTCATATTACTATTATCTATTGTAAAGCTACGCAAATAGGCTGCGCAGACGATCATTTGGTTTGTGAAAATTCTTAATTTTAATTTTATGATTTCTGAAAAACCTATCATGCCCTCACTGGAAAAACTAGCCTACGACTACGCCCGTAAGGCGTTTGAAGATCAGGTACAATTGGCTGCATTGGTATCTGGCAGTATTCACCACCAACCAGTAGATGATCGGGCGTTTTGGGCGTCCGTATTGTTTTCCAAATTGTGCGTGACCAGCGTGAGCATGATCCAATTATTGCCTGGTAATGGTATATTCCCTTCTGCATTTAACAATTGGGATGCCGCCTCCATTTCTACACTTTCTAGAAACCTGATCGAGAATTATCATGCCTTCTTTTATTTGACTATTGAAAAGGTATCAACTGAAGAATGGGCATGCCGGGTGCAGCTTTTTAATTTACATGACTGCCTTACCCGGAAAAAAATATTCTCAGATTTCAAGATCGAAGAAGATCTGCCGAAGTTCGAACAGCAGGCAAATGAATTGCGCAATGTTTTGAAGCAGAATAGTTTCTTCCTGAACTTCACGGGTGGAGAGCAAAAGAATATGTTAAAAGGCGAACACGCTTTCTATCTCAACCGGGAGGCGATAGAGCACCGTATGGGAACCGGCCGGTCAGATTTGAAAGCGGTGTATCGCTTGCTTTCGATACAGACACATACCTTGCCCATGTCGTTTTACCGAACGATCGAACAGCGCCGGGGTACTGGCGTGGAAACAGATACAGAATTACATTATATCAATTTAGCTATAAATTATGTTATTCCTTATTTACAACTGGCCACTCGTCAGCTTCTGGAACTTTACCCAAGTGTCAAGCAACAATTGAACAGACAGCAAATGGATTTATTAAACAAGGACTTTATTCATTTTGATGACCTGAACTAATGGGCCGAACCAATCTACGTGCTATCATTGATTATTCACAGATATATGATCAAGCACCGCCTGAGCGGCCATTTGATTTGTTGAGGTCTTACCCGACCGATTTAATATTAGTTCGAATAGCTAAGATTAACACCATTATCTACTTGCAACCCAATATATTGTTGCAAAACATGCGCGTATTTGAAGAGGCGATCTTTGATGGTGTTGAAGGCCAAGATGATTTGGTGCCGCGACTCATGCAACTGTTTGACCGAAAGGACAGCATTGTCTTTTCCGGCCAAGTCATGTCAGCGATCATCAAAGATGCTATGGAGCATTACGTTGCTGCTGAAGCGCCACCAGACCTACGTCAATTCGGCAAAGATCTTTTTCAGGCTATCTTGGCCTATAACCAGCATTTCTATGACCAAGACTTCACAATGACCAGCTTTGCCGACTTGTTTATTAGCAATATTCAACAGCAATTTTATATCCGACGTGAAACCTATCTGAAATTAAATACTTTATTGAAGTTCACATTCATCAGTAAGTTTCTTACTGATGACGAGAAGTTGAAGGCGGCAGCGCAAGAATACTGTGCGGCATTAGAGATCGGAACGGTTTGGAAACTCGCCAGTTTTATCTTGCACATGTTTCGGGTCATACACGCAGGCGATAAGCAATCCAGGCATATTCTGGACAGGAATGGTGCCCAATGGCCAGTATTGGAACAATTCGTAATGAGCAAAGCCGACTTGACCAAAGGGGCGTTATCGTTACACAAACAAGTAATTCCCAAACCATTCTATCAACTGGAGGACGGACGCCTAATATTGCTCGATTACAACTATTTCAGCTTCGGCCTAGATCAAGGCATCTTTTATTCGCTTTACCATAAAAGTTCGCTTGTTAATGGCATCATTTTCAAAAACTACAACGACTACCAAGGCTACCTGGGCCTGAAGTATTTTGAAGAATATTACATTGGCCGTTTTATTCAAAAGATATTCAGTAAATGGAATCATCGCATTGTCCATACTGAAAAATATCAGGACTATATCGTTAGTGCCGGGAACCAGGTATTCGTATTCGAGATCAAAATGACAGAATTTAATGCTAACGGACTTGACCGTAGCAGCTTTGAGGACTTTAAGGATTTTGTTGACCGGAATTTCCTGGCTTTCAAACAAAGCGGCCAGAAAGCCAAAGGCCTTGGTCAATTGGTCCGGCAGATCGGGCACCTCGCCAATGACCAGGAATTAATGGATTCATTAGGTATCAAAAAACGTAAACGGTTGCAGGTCTATCCGATCATTATCTATTCCGATGCCAACCTCGACATCAACGGCGTCAATGAATACGTGAACGAACAATGGCTTGAACGCACAGCCACTTACCTCAATGCTTTTTTAAACATTCGCCCGATCACCATGATCAACGGAAGCATTTTGATGACCTATTATTATCTACTCAGAAAAGATCCCGCGCTATTTGGCCAATGGCTAAACGACTATATCAAAAGCGTAAACAACTTGAAAAAACGCTATCACAACGGTAAAGATCCCTTTGACTATTTAGAATACAACCGGTCCTTCGCCGCACACATGCGCCGGAAAATCCCTAAATATGATTTTGATACCAATTTAACCGCCCTCCAAACAGACTTTGATTTAGAAACAAACGCGCCAGAAAACTTACATTAGTGATCAACAATGAGTGAACAATTATTTACAAATGCAGAGCTAGCCGCTATCATCAAAGAAGCGACCGACAATGAAAAGCGGTATTTGGATACTACGGTCATTGATGGAAAGGCTACCGCTGCTTCCATTAGTACGATTTCTTTGGAAAAAAAGCTGATCTTCACGGTAGGTAATGAGCATACCGGTTACAAACACTTAAGAGAGCGTCATACTCTTTATATTTATAAAAACTATTGGATTACGACTGATGATGGCCAGGTCAAACTGGACCGGCCCAGTAAATTTCACCCGGATATGGCACCGGGTATTCACATTACCAAAATAGCTGACGCGATTTTCGAGCCTGAAAATAAAAATGTGACGACGAACCATCGTCCGGATGTATTTGACAAGTACACCGGCAGTTATGGTTTCAAAGACAATCCGCCAGAAAAATATCATTTATTGACCTATAAAGATTCCAAGATCGTTCACACGATGTATCCTGACAAGAAAAAGCATAACCTGAAAGCGGTCGCGAAGTTTGGTAAGGGGCATGTAACAGCTACTCGCGATCTGCAGGGACATCATGCAGATTTATTGATCCCCTATGAAAACAAAGACGGTAAAACGGCTTACTCCATCCTGATCCGCAAATTTTATCAGGAACAAGCGGAGCGTGTTTTCATCCAGGAACATGGAAATGACGGGGACATCATTTCTGTATTTTTATTAGGCGAACGGGAGATCAACGATTTTAAATCTTTTGACCACCCTATGATGTCCCGTTTTCAGCATACGGATCTGATCGACTACGAACGCATTATCAATCAAATGGCAGAAGGAGCGCAAACCATCGAGCTTAACCCTAAAACTTTCAGATGGTGATCCTGCAGTTAAGTCAGACGCGATTTACGCCAGGCCAGACTAGATTCGCGGTCGAGCCGTAAAAATTCCTGCTCTTCTTCAGGAGTTAAGCCACCATTCTGTTCGTATAGTTCCAGGTATTTTTTTAGTAATAAGCTATAATCATCATGGCGTTCTTCTTTTTCGATATGGTCGATGATTGGACGCGCGAACCGCATGATACCGGCGACCGAATTGTCCGAAAATACCGCTTTTCCCATTTCAAAATACTCATCGAAATACCTTTTGTGACTCCCAGTTCTCCTGCTAAGCGCGAAACGGGTTTCTCCCAAACTAAATCATAAATTTCTTCGCGGGTGAGATTGAGTCTTTTCATGATCAACTATTACGAAGTAATTTTTTACTTGTTCGATGTTTGCGGCGAATAAGGATCGTAAAGTCCGCAAATTTGCGGAGAAAAATATTTTTCCAGCATATTTCGGAGACATCCATATTTATTTATAAAAAAAGTTACCCTAATTATGCGCCAAAGACAACTGAATGTTACCCTAATTTTGTGCCATAAAATTAAATTATTTACCCTAATTTTGTGCCATGTTCAAAAGAAGTATCGTAGCGGAATTAGAAAAATGGTTAAATAAACATGACCGTAAGCCGCTGGTAATTAGGGGTGCAAGACAAGTTGGAAAGACGACTATGATCAATCAATTCGCAAAGCGATTTGAGCAATACATTTATCTCAATTTGGAATTAGCTAACGATAGATTACCGTTTGAGCAATTCAATAACATTGAGGTGTTAGTACAAACCTTATTTTTTATAAAAGATAAAGCGCTATCAAAAAAGGGAAAAACCCTTATTTTTATTGATGAGATACAAGAGGTGCCGGAAGCATTGAATATTTTACGCTATTTCTATGAGTCGGAACCTGGTATAGCAATAATTGCTGCTGGTAGTATGCTCGAAACTTTATTTAACAAAAACATAAGTTTTCCTGTTGGACGGGTAGAATACAAAGTACTGCGACCTGCCTCATTTCCTGAATTTTTGGATGCCATTGGTGAAAGTGCTGCGTTAGAGTATTTAGAAACCACGCCAGCTCCGCAATTTACACATACTAAATTGTTGCAGCTTTTTCACACTTATGCATTGATTGGTGGAATGCCCGAAATCGTGAATAATTACAGCTTAAGTACGGATTTAACTGCATTACAAACTATTTACGAATCTCTCATTGTAGCTTATATAGATGATGTAGAGAAGTATGCAGCAACAAGTTCGCAGGTACAATACATTCGGCATGCTATCCGGGCATCGTTTTCACAAGCTGGAAAACGTATAAAATTTGAAGGTTTCGGTAACTCTTCTTACCGTTCCCGGGATATGAGTGAAGCACTGCGGACTTTGGAAAATGCATTGCTTATACAGTTGCTTTACCCATCTACTGATACCAAACTCCCATTGCTACCCGATCATAAAAAATCACCACGATTACAAATTCTGGATACTGGCATGCTCAATTATTTTGCAGGTATTCAAAAAGAGATATTAGGTACCAATGATTTAAATAAAGTATATCAGGGTACGATGATCGAACATCTGGTTGGACAAGAACTGTTGGCTTCACAATACAACGCTTTAAGCAGTCTTAACTTTTGGGTAAGGGAAAAAGCGACTTCTTCTGCTGAAGTGGATTTTATTTGGCCGTTTGAAGGTAAACTCATTCCAATTGAAGTAAAATCTGGGACAGAGGGGAAACTTAAATCCCTGCATTTATACATGGATTTAGCTTCCCATCAAATGGCTGTACGGTTCTACGCCGGGGAAATATTGATTACAGAAGCTATAACTCCTGAGGGAAAAAAATATCATTTGCTCAATTTACCTTATTATCTGGCTTCTCAGACAGAACGCTATCTACAGTGGTTTCAAAATAAAATTGACAATAGTTAAATGCTTATAGGGGTGTTTGAATAACATGTTTACTTTGAAGAAAGTAATTTCGTTGTTTTTGGTTCGTGGGCCAATGAATTGTGTAAATCATACGATGATAGGAAGATCCGATTCCAATTGTGGAAGCACTAGACAAAATTTCCGGGAAGTTTAAAGATCAGCATTTCGATTCTTATCTACTGGCTAAAGAGGTGAGTAATATGATTACTTCAGTTTCCTGTAGGTTGTTCATGACTGTATTGTGATCCATGTGGTAAATTAAGACAATGGGGGCGGTTTAGCCCCCATTGCTCCATCAGGCAACCGAATGCTTGATCTCGATCTGGCCGGTTGAGCCGCCAAACAGCATGCCTTGCGAAGCAGCAATGACTTCATGAGGAGAACCCAATTCAATCTGGCTAGCTTCATTCAGATGGCTGATCTGATCTTTGGTTAGAGTCAGTTCCAATGATGAAAGATTAGCATCCAGTTGGCTAACATTCCTGGAGCCGATCACCGTTATCGTTGATAAGGTTGACTGATCATGTTTCTGACGAATCCAGGCAAGCGCTACATCTATGACCTGGTTGCCTGTTTCTGCTGCTATCGATTCCAGTAAATCCAGGATACGGGTTTCCCTTTCATTTTTTGAATCCTTAACCAGGAAACCTCCGGCCAGGGCCTTACGTGAGTTAGGGTCGGTTTCCTTACGGTATTTACCGGTTAGTGTACCACCTGCCAGCGGCGACCAGAAAGCAACACCCAATCCCAGAGCTTCAGCCATTGGTAACAGTTCACGGTCGGCAGTGCGTTCAATCAGGTTGTATTCCACCTGTATGCCGATGATCGGAGCCCAGCCTCTGAGGTCGGCCAATAATGCGGCGTTAGCGATGCGCCAGGCTGGGAAATTCGAAAAGCCAGCGTAATTGATCTTACCCGCACTTACCAGATCATCCAGGCCTCTGACAATTTCTTCAGTCGGCGTTTGGCCATCCGAGAGATGTACCCAGTAAAGATCAAGTCTGTCGGTTTTCAATCGTTTTAAGCTTTCTTCAACTGCCCGCATCATCGTTTTGCGACTGTTGCCTGTGGTTTGCATGTCCCGGGTACCCATACTGTATTTGGAAGCCAGTACAAAGTTATCCCGTTCGCTGGTCAGGAAATCACCAAGAAAGGATTCTGACTGGCCAGCCTGGTAACCGTCTGCCGTGTCAATAAAATTACCGCCCGCTTCTGCATAACGGTCGAATACTAATTTGGAGTCTTCCTTGCTGGCGCCGAACGGCCAGGCGGTGCCGAAATTGCCGGTACCTAAAGCAAGCGTTGATACTCTTAAGCCGGACTTTTGTCCGAAAATTTGATACTTCATGATGAATAATTAAAATGTAAAAAAAATAATGATCGTTATATTTTGTGTCGTGTTTAAGTCTATTTAAAAAATAATGGTCGTTATATTATTAGGTAAAAAAATGGGTTATACTATAATGGCTTTGGCAACCTCAATGGCCATATCCAGGATCTCGTCTGTTTGCTTCAGGCTTTTGGTGGCGCTGTAGGTAGACATCGCAAATTCGCATAAGGCTATTACATGCAGGGCAATTTGATCACTTTTGGTATCGGCTTTAAAAATTCCTTCCAATATACCTTGGTCAACTATGGCCGCTAGTTCCTGTTTCCAGGCTTTTAGCCCTTCGGCCGCTCTTTGGCGCAATGGTTCCATTGTGTCATCCGCATCACACAGCGCATTCTGGATCGGGCAGCCCCCGTCATGGAAACGCATACTGCCGGAACTGCTGAAAGCTTTGATATAACCGAACAGTTTGTCTTTGGGTGTTTTGGCTTTAGCAGTCGCGGAGCTTAAAGCCTTCATAAAACAGCTGATATTATAATCGAGCGCAGCCAATGCCACTTCCTCTTTATTAGCGAAGTTGCCGTAAATACTGCCGCTGGTCAATTTGGTTGCAGCAGTGAGATCCGTAATCGACGTACCCGCATAACCTTGCTTATTGAAGATAGGTGCGGTCATCTCAATGATATACGCACGGGTTCGCTCTGTTTTCGATTGATTCACGTGACAAATATAATGACCGTTATATTTTTGTTTCGTCATTTACGAGTAAATAAAATGATTGTCTGTATTTTGTTTTTTAAATCATCAAAAAAGAAAGGTAAGCCGAACGTATATGGATTTATTAAGAAAGCTTAAAAGTAAGATTTTGTACCACCGTAAGTAGTTTAGGATGCAAGAGAATACCTATGTACCATGGCTATCTCTTCCTCTTAGTATGAAGATTTCGCATCACGATTTTAAATCACACCTGATTTTTTTTAAAAAAAATGACAAATAGTGAAAAGTAATGCATACTTTTGACAAGTTATCCACATCTCTCAGATTGTGGAGCGTCCTTTTATTAGGTCGAAATGTCTGTAACTATCTTGTAACTGAAGTTGCATAACTCCTTGATTATCAGATATTAATTATTTTCTGTATCGGCAAGTAAGCTTATTTATGATCTAAACGTTAAGTAAATCATAAAATAAGTTGAGAATTCAGGCCTAATATTTTAAACGCTTCAATTTTATATCTTTTTGCATGTTTTTCGTAATCAGCCTGATCATTAATCATGCTTAAAAAATAATAGGCCCCATCGGAGATCACAAAAATTAAATCCGAAGCAAGTTCTGCTTCTGCGCAGTCTATCAGTTTCTTGTCCATGCACTCCTGAATTAGATTTTTAAGCCATTCTCTTAGCAGGAGATGCATTTCTTTAAATTTAAACTTGATCAGGGGGTTTCTGAATATCAGCGCGAAACAATTGTAAAAAATACTGTCGTCAATATAACTATCCCATTTTCTTGAGAAAATGTTATTTAAAACTTCAATCAGCCGGTTTAACGGATCAATGCTTTCATTTTCAGGAATATATATTTTTTCGTAACTGCTGATAATAAAGTCGATCAGCCCAAGTAGCATCTCCTCTTTGGTGGAGAAATAATGTACCACCAGGCTCGGATGCATATCCAGCTCCTTTGCCACCTTGCCAAATGAAGTGTTTTCAATCCCTTCATTTTTCGCGATTTGATAAAAGGCTTCGATTATTCTTTTTTGCTGATCTTCTTTTAAACTTTTTCTGCCCATATGTTCGTCAAACTTACCATAAAAGCACAAAAATATAATTGTAAAAATAAATTTACTGAATGTTCAGTTTATTTAATTTTATATTTACGAAAGCTTAACATGCGATGAGTTATTTTGATCGTTTTCTAAAAAAGGCGTATGAATAAATTTTACAAAAGAATTTGTTAGACAATGTGCTTCGGTAACATCAATATGATCTACCAGGGCATGGGATGGCTGGGGACATTACTGTTCCTGGTATCCTATTATTTGCTTGTTACCAAAAAGTGGAGGCTTTCATCCTACGCTTTTCATATTTCTAATCTGTTAGGTGGCATCCTGCTGGGCATAAATACTTACGTTGATCATTCTTATCCTGCTGCTTTCATCAACATTGCCTGGGCCCTTATCGCATTTTATGGGATGTATAACGATAAATGGAGAAAACGAAATAGACGTCATGCGGCTGATAATCAGTAAGTATATGTTGTTGATTGTAGGTCTGCGAAAATAAAAGTGTAACAAACCTCATCTGAAGGTATAGAGAACACATGGCTGCCAAACAAAGAGTAAAAAGTTAAACACAGTTATAAAAAGAAAAGAAAGCAACAGAGCAAATGCTTTACCCCATTCCAGGTAATCGGGGTAAAATATTAACCGGCATGTGCGAGATGCCGGTTAAAAGAATCGCCATTAAACAGTAGAACATTTAATTAACGAATTGCCAATTTATGCAAAAAAAAATTGACCCACGTTTTGAAATATCATGGATTTACAAAACATTTGCTATTGGCGTAGCCACAGTAGCCATTTGTGCTACTACGGCCAGCGCGAATAATGCCCCTGCATCATTACCCAGACGCGGTAATCCACTGCGCAAAGATGCTGTTGGGAATCAACAGGTATTTAATTTAAGCCCCTCGATATCAGTGCCTGCTGAAATTATAAGGGGGCATGTCACCGATCAAAAAAATCTGCCTCTTCCGGGTGTGTCTATCCTGGTAAAAGGAACCAACACCGGTACTACAACCAACCAGGAGGGCGATTTTTCACTTAAGGCTAAACCTGGCGATATCCTGATTTTAAAATTTATGGGCTTCAAAACCCAGGAAGTAACCGTAACAGATAGCAAGAAATATCAGATAACGCTTGAAGATGATGCCAAAGGTTTATCAGAAGTAGTTGTTACGGCACTCGGTGTTAAAAAGGAGAAAGCAAAACTTGGCTATGCTGTTCAGGAGGTAAAAGGCGAAGATTTGGTGAAAGCACGTGAGCCTAACGTTTTCTCCAATTTAACAGGCCGCGTTGCAGGTTTAACCGTTCAAAGCTCTACAGATCTGTTCCAGAGCCCTACCATTACTCTTCGTGGCCGTCAGCCATTGATCGTAATTGATGGTATTCCGGATCAATCGGCAGATATCTGGAAAGTTAATGCCGATGATATCGAAAATATGACTGTATTGAAAGGGGCCAATGCGTCTGCTCTGTATGGTTCTATCGGTCAAAACGGCGCCATCATGATCACAACCAAGCGGGGTAAAGGTAAAGACCTGAGTGTGGAGATCAATTCATCTACAGAGCTGCAACCTAGCTTTATCAGAATACCAAAGGTGCAAACCGAATATGGTGATGGTTTTAAAGGTCAATACAGCTACGTAGATGGTTCTGGCGGTGGCCCTGAAGGCGGCGGCTGGATCTGGGGGCCCAAACTGGATCAGAAAGATCCATCAACCAAAAGTGGGTTTGTTGAATTACCGCAATATGATAGCCCTATCGATCCGCAAACGGGTAAAAGAATCCCTACACCATGGGTATCTAGGGGTAAAGATAATGTCCAGGACTTTTTCAGAACTGGCGTTATTTCATCAAATAATATCAGTATCACCAAAAGTTCAGACAAAGGGGCTTTCCGTGCCTCGGTATCAAATGTTTACCAGGTTGGTATTGTGCCTAATACGGATTTGAACAATACATCCTTCAATCTGTCGGGCAACTATAACTTGTCTGATAATCTTACCGCAGACGCCCGTATAACCTTTAATAAGCAGTATACCAAAAACTTCCCCGAGGTTGGTTACGGCCCTACAAACTATTTATACAACCTGATCTTGTGGACCGGTGCCGATGTTAGTGTTAAGGATCTGCGCAATTATTGGGCTCCGGGACAGGTAGGCTTGCAACAGCGCAACTATAATAACTCTTATTACAATAACCCTTATTTCCAGGCTTATGAATACTTAAGGGGTTATGATAAGAACAGCACTTTTGGATCATTGAACCTGAATTATAAGATCAGCCCTGACTTTAGTATACAGTTCAGAAACGGGATGAACTCCTACGGACTGAACAGGACGTACGACGAACCTAAAAGCTATATTGGTTATGGTAATAAATCAAGGGGTAACTTTACGGTTTCGAACGATAATTTCTTTGATATCACATCAGATCTGATAGCCGACTTTAACCATACCTTTTCAGAAAAATTCAAATTACATGCGCAGGTAGGTGGTTCTAATTATTATCGTAATGATAAATATGGTAGTTCGGCAACGGATGGTTTAACTATCCCCGGTTTTTATAATTTAAGTAACTCAACCAATCCGGTTACTGCCACAAATGCCCTGGAAGAGCGGCGCACCAGCAGCGTTTACGGTGTTTTGGATCTGGAATATCTAAATGCTATTTACTTAACCGCAACCGGCCGTAATGATATTATTTCGACCTTACCTACTCAAAACAACAGCTTCTTTTATCCTTCATTCGGATCATCAGTAGTGATTTCGCAATTAACCAAACTGCCTGATTGGTTCAGTCTGTTAAAAGCGCGTGGGTCATGGTCGCAGGTTTCAAGTGCGACGTTGAATGACAACGCTTATACTTACAGCTATTTGCCAACCTATTCAAAAGGCTATACCTGGAATAATATTCCTTCTCTTTCCTATGGTTCATCTATATTGAACGCGAATCTGCACCCCCAAACTTCTAACAGCTGGGAAGTTGGTATCGATACCAAGTTCTTTAACAACCGCATAGGATTGGAAGCCACCTATTACCAAACCAGCGATTTTAACAATATTTTCTCTATCCCCATTTCCAACACCAGCGGTTTTAGCTCACAACTGGTTAACGGAAACACGTACAAACGCAAAGGTTTAGAGCTCGTTTTAACGGCCACGCCAGTAAAAATTCCTGGCTTTCGTTGGGACATCGCTGCTAATTTCAGCACCTATCATCGTTATTTAACCGGTATATACAATAACGCGCCAACCTTGAATAACCTGAAAGTTGGTGACCGTGTAGATAAGATTTATACCAGCGTGTATCAAAAAGACCCAAGCGGCAATGTTATTTATGGCAGCAACGGTTTCCCGTTAGATGACACTTTCCCGAGATCCGTAGGTTACGGTGATCCGGATTTTACCTACGGTATAGAGAACAGCTTTACTTACAAGCAGTTCAGCTTTAAAGTATTGGTTGACGGACGCGTTGGCGGCTTAATGTATTCAACCACTAACCAGAAAATGTGGTGGGGCGGTACCAATATGGGTACACTCAACCACTATCGTGATGAAGCCAATGCAGGCAAGGCTACTTATGTAGGGCAAGGTGTGGTAGTAACTTCCGGATCGGTTACCTATGATTCAAATGGTAACATTACCAGCGACACCCGCAAATTTGCGCCAAATACCAAGGCGGTCAACTATATCGATTACATGACCAACACCAGCAATTCGGCCAATACCAACTACAACTATTATTCGCAAACATTTTTAAAGATCCGCGAGATCAGTTTAACCTGGCAGGTACCCGGCAAATGGCTTCAGAAATCATTTATCAAAGGACTTAATCTATCTGCCGTTGGCCGAAACCTGTTCCTGTTTGCCAAAATTCCGAACGTAGATCCGGACACTGGTGTTGATAACCTGCAAACCCCGTCAACCCGCACCATAGGTTTTAATGCTAACATTAAATTTTAACCAGAAAATTGATGAAAAAGATATTTTTCGCACTGCTGGCCTTCGTGGCCTTAGGTGCCCCAGGATGTAAAAAGTTTAGCGAGTTTCAAACAGACCCCAATAAATCAACAACCGCTACACCTGATTTACTTTTAAACACCGTTGAACAAAGCGCGTTTCAGTCAACCAGTCTTAGCGTTGCCTTAGCTATAAGGCAGATGGCGGTTACCGAATCGGCCTCCAATTATCAATACTATGGCTGGACCCGCGGCGATTTTTCTAATTACAACAACCTTCGCCAGGTCATAAAAATGGAGCAATCGGCAACTACGATCAACAAGCCCGAGTATTTACCCATCAGCAAATTTTTCAGGGCCTGGTATTTCCTGCAGCTGACCCAAAATTTTGGTGACATTCCTTACAGCCAGGCTTTACAGGGAGAGCAAAATCAAACCACTCCTGTATATGATAAGCAGGAAAGTATTTACCTGGCTATCCTTGATGATCTGAAAGCGGCCAATGGGCTTATCACCTCGGGCACTCCATCTGTTCAGGGTGATATCATTTATGGCGGCAATATGCAGCAGTGGAAAAAAGCTATCAATACTTTATCGCTGAGGGTACTGATGAGTCTTTCTATTAAGGCAAATAACTCCGCTTATAACTTTAAACAACGCTTTGCCGATATTGTAAACAATCCCGCGCAATACCCAATTTTTGGTAGTAATGCCGATAACGCGCAGTTAAAGTTTTATGACCTGGATAATGACCGTTATCCTTATTATAATGACAATAGTATCCAGACTGCTTACTATATGGAAGAAACTTTTGTTGATATGCTTAAACAACTGAAAGATCCACGCTTGTTTAGCTTTGCTCAAAAGGCCCCAAATCATTCCTCCGCGGCAGATAACGACTTTACAGCTTACGGCGGCATCAAAGGCAGCGACCCGGTAGATGTGAATGCGAAAAGACAGGTAAGCGGTGAGATATCCAGGATCAATCCCCGTTTTTACAGCAATCCAACCAACGAGCCAAGTATAGCCATGGGTTACGGAGAGCTGCAATTTATTTTAGCAGAAGCTGCTGCCCGGGGTTGGATAAGCGGAAGCGCAAACGATTACTATCAGAAAGGTATCCAGGCCTCCATGACCTTTTATGGCATCGATCAGGCAGGTATTAACAGTTACCTTGCCCAGGCTGCGGTGCAATTGAGTGGGACGGATGATATTCAAAAGATCATCACTCAAAAGTATATCGCTTCATTTATGAACAGCGGCTGGCAGCCATTTTTTGAAAACCGCCGTACCAGTTTCCCAACGTTTGATGTTTCTGGCGATGGTGTATTGAACAACAAACGGGTACCTAAGCGTTTCCTGTATCCGCAAACAGAGTTGCAATTAAATCAGCAAAACGTAAACGATGCCATTAAACGGCAGTTCCCAGGTGGGGATGACATCAATGCAACAACCTGGATCATACAACCATAATATCCAGGTAACCTGATTATATTATCTTAGAAAATTAAAAACTATTGCAAATGATCGTTAATATGAAAAAAACATTGCTGATACTGTGTTCGGCACTAACCCTTTCGGCACATGCCCAAAAGGTTAAAAAGGCGGTATATATTATTGCAGATGGCATACCGGCTGATGTTATTGAAAAACTGGATCTGCCGAACCTCAAAAATGTGATCAAAGATGGCAAATACCTCCGGATACATGTGGGTGGTGACAAAGGGACTTATAACGAAACGCCTACCATTTCGGCAGTGGGTTACAATAGTCTGTTAACCGGAACCTGGCTTAACAAGCACAACGTACCTGATAACGATATCAAGGATCCGAATTATAATTATCAAACTATTTTTAGGCTTTTTAAAGAGCAGTATCCCGCGAAAAAAATTGGGGTATATTCCAGCTGGACAGACAACCGCACCAAATTGATAGGCGAAGGCTTAAAACAAACCGGCAATCTTAAGATGGATTATAAAGCTGATGGTTTTGAGTTAGATACGGTTCATTTTAAGCACAAAGGCGACTATATGCACCGCATTGACGAGGAAGTGGTGGCTCAGGCCAGCAACAGCATAAAAACTGTGGCGCCTGATCTGTCCTGGATCTACCTGGAATACACCGATGATATGGGCCATGCGCATGGCGACAGTCCGGAATTTTATGATGCGGTAAAGATGATGGATGCGCAGGTTGGAAAAGTTTATGAGGCTATCAATTATCGCAAGAAAAAATTTAACGAAGACTGGCTGCTGATCATCACCACCGATCATGGCAGAAGCGAAGCCAACGGCAGGGGCCACGGCGGGCAGTCAGATCGTCAGCGCAATACCTGGTTGGTGACTAATTACCCTAATCTAAATCAGTACGCCAATGTTGCCGATCCGGGCATTGTAGATATTATGCCTACTTTAGCGAGGTTCATGAATGTGAAACTAACCGGAGATGCAGGCAGGGAAGTTGACGGTACGCCTTTGATCGGAGCCGTTTCCGTAAGTGATGTTAAATTAAATTACTTTCAAAACAGCATCGATGTATCCTGGAAAGCATCGGATACCAAAGGAAATGTTAAGGTTTATGTTACGCCTACCAACAACTTCAAAACCGGTGGTGTGGATAATTACAAGCTCATGGGCGAATATCCCATAGCACAACGGCACGCGCTGCTGAATGTAAAAGATCTGCCTTCTGATTTTTATAAAGTAGTACTGGAAGCCCCAGATAATACCACCAATAAATGGGTGGTGATCACTCCAAAAAAGTAAAATTTCTTGCTAATATTTAATTAAAAAAAGCACCTGGTAAAAGGTGCTTTTTTTGTGGGTTGTAATACTGGCTTTGTTCTAAAAAATTAACAAATTTTAACATTTCGGCTTTAAACTTAAAAGGTGTTTGCACATCTAAATAATAGCTTTTTAAGGAGAGGGAAAGCAATTTTAGGTTCATACAATTTTTAATTAATAGTGTCATGAAAGCGTTAAATAGGTCCTTTATAAATCTGTCACTGGCAGGTTTATTGGTATTTGGTGTGGCAACTACCGCCCAGGCTCAACGGGGCGGGCATTTTGGTGGTTTTAGAGGCGGGTTTGGCCGTGCCCATTTTGGTGGTGGTTTCGGTTACCGGAGCCCAGTCGTTCATGCAGGTTTCCGGGGGTATTATCGTCCGCATGTATATGCCAATGTCGGGCTTTTTGTGAATGTCCTGCCATTTGGTTACTATCCATTTTTCTGGGGACCCAATCAATATTATTACTATGGCGGTACATTTTACCAGCCAGGTGCCAATGGCGGTTATGAGGTTGCCGCTCCTCCTGTAGGCGCCGAAGTGCCGTCGTTACCAGAAGGTGCCCAATCTATTGCCATAAATGGTATACAGTATTATGAATACAATGGCGTATACTATCAGCAAATAACTAAGGATGACGGTAAAACCACCTATGTTGTAGCCGGGAAAGATGGCGTGTTGAATACCGATCAGAATACAACAGCTACAGCCGACTCAACCAATACGCAAATGCCTTCAGTTGGCGATATGACCGATCAGCTGCCGGCAGGCGCTCATAAAGTGAATTTAAAAGGTAAAAAATATTGGGTAACACCCGATGATATTTACCTGGAGGAGGTAGTACATGATAACCAAACCAGCTATCGGGTGATCAGCATCCCAGAGAAAGTTGACAACGAATCGCAGGATGCCGCACCGGTTCAAAAAAGCGGCGAACTTTAAATAACAGGAAACTAAAAAGATAATGGGAATAGGTGCTTCTGCTTATTCCCATTATCTTTTTACAGGCAATCACAAACATGATATGGTTTCACTCATTTGTATTTAAATTACAGATGTTTTGATAATTATTGTATTTTAAACAATTAATAATTAGCTTTAATCCCCAATTATAATGTTTGCTAACCTGAAATTATTTTCATGGAAAAAAAATACCCCCTTTGTTTTTTTCTTTTTTTAGCCGTTTCCCTGGGCTATGCCCAATCGCCCATAAAAAATAAAATCCTCAACTATTCTTTAAAAAGTGGTCTTTCTTTTGGTATTGTAAACAGCATTACCCAGGACGATAAGGGCTTTATGTGGTTTGCCACAAACGATGGGCTTAACCGTTTTGACGGAGCTACATTTAAAGTTTTTAAATCGCGGCAGGGTGACTCTGCAAGTTTGGCCAGTAACTATGTTCAGAAGGTTTTTTGCGATGTGCATGGAAACATTTGGGTATCGTCGCGCAATGGGCTCAGTAAACTGGATACCCGTACCGAGAAATTTAGCCATTACAGATTAACTTCAAACCGCACAGTTAAAAACGATATTGGTAATATTATACAAAGTCGCGGTGGTAATTTATGGGTAACCTCCTATGGTTTAGGTTTTTCCTACTTTAATATTAAATCGGTCAAGTTTGTTAACTATACGCAAACCAATTTACCCAGGCTATCAAGTAACCGGGTTATCAGTTTGTTTGAAGATTCAAAGGGCCTGCTATGGGTAGGTACACAGGAAAGTGGTATCAACATATTTAGCCACAAAAATGGCATAATCACCAACACAAGTATCTCTATCCCCTCAACAAAAAATCTCCCTACCGCACGCATCAATGACATTTTTGAAGACCATTTCCACAACATCTGGATAGCTACCGGGAACGGGCTTTTATACTATAACAGGCAATCAAATCAATTTACTTTACTGCAAACCAATCAGCCCGGTATAAAAAGTAAGCGGTACATTTCGGTTATTGAGGATAGCGATAAGCAATTGCTTGTTGGCTTACAGGACGGTGGCTTGTATAAAATTAACCTCGGTAGCAACCCCAATTATAATACGGCAAGCTTTTTACTGCAACCGGTAACCGGCGATGATGGCTATTATCTTACACATCGTTCTGTGCAGGCGCTTTATATAGATAAAGACAAAAATACCTGGGTGGGTACTTACGGTGATGGTATTTATATGGTGAGCAATATCAAGGATAAATTCTCCAAAATTACCCGGAAACGCATTGAACCCAGCGGCGAAAGTTTGATAAGATTTTATGGGATGTGCCAGGATAAGGATGGATTTTTATGGTTCGGTACCGATGGCGAAGGCATATTTAAAACCAATTCAAACGGCAACCTGATCAAACAATATAAAGCCGACGGTAAACCCGGGAGCATTACCGATAATGCTATTTTATATGGCTACAGCGATAAAAACGGGAACACCTGGTTGGGTACCTATGCAAAGGGACTTTTTCTGTATCAAAAAAATACAGATTCCTTCATCAATTACGCGCACGATCCGAATAATAAAAAAAGTTTAGGTGGTAATGATGTGAGGGTGATCTTTCAGGATAGCCACAAAAATTTATGGGTTGGGACAAATGGCGGTGGTTTAGGTTTGTTTGATGCCACGTCAAAAACGTTCACCAATTATACCCCGGCCAATAGCGGGCTTACCTCATATGACGTACGCTCCATTGCCGAAGATGAAAACGGGAATTTATGGATAGGTACTTACGGCGGAGGGCTGGATTTTTATGACCTTAAACAAAACAGGTTTAGCCGGTACTTTAAAACAGCCGATGAAAAGAATAATTTACCCAGCCAGGTAATTTTTTCAATTTATGCTGATAATCAACACCATTTATGGTTAGGAACCGAGGGCGATGGCCTGATCTGCTACGATCTTAAAAAAGCCATTTTTAAGAAATTTAACGAAACCAATGGTCTGGCGAACAACACCGTATCGGCCATCAAAGCATCTGACAATAACTCCTTATGGTTAAGCACCAATAAAGGGATTTCGAACATTAATATCCTCACCAACAAAATAGTAAACTACGACCAGTCCGATGGTTTGCAGGCAGGACAATTTAATGCCGGATCGGTTTTGCGCGATTCCAGTAACGGGTTGCTGTATTTTGGGGGTACAGAAGGCCTCAACTTTTTTGACCCTGAAAAAGTAACACAAAGTAATTATCAGCCCAAAGTGATGATCACCGGGTTGCAAATTTTTGGTAAACAGGTTGAAGTTGGCGCTTTGGATGGAAATCGTACAGTATTACCCGAGGCCATCAGCGAAATCCGGCAGATTACCTTACAGCCAGATCAGTCGGTGTTTTCTATTCAATATGCCTCGCTAAATTATACCTATCCGCAAAAAGGTAATTTTGCCTATAAACTGGAAGGGCTCGATAAATCATGGAATTATGTAGGCAACCAACGCCTGGCGACTTACCGGTACCTGGAACCTGGTGACTATACCTTTAAGGTAAAAGCCGCTAACCAGGATGGGATATGGTTTAAAAATTGCGCTGTCATCCAAATCAGGATCATGCCGCCTTGGTATAAAACATGGTGGGCTTATTTGATCTATATCGCCATTGCAGGATTGATCATTTATTACTACCTGCTGTACAAAGCCAGGCAAACCAAACTTAAATACGAAATAAAGGTTGCCCAGCTATCCGCCGAAAAGGATAAGGAGCTTAATGAACGCAAGCTTTCTTTTTTTACCAATATTTCGCATGAGTTTCGTACTCCGTTAACGCTGATTATTAACCCGGTTAAGGATATGTTGTTTGGCAAAGGAGGGGAGGGCAGTGACCCCGGTAATTTGCACATCGTTTACCGTAACGCGCGCCGCTTGCTGAGCCTGGTTGATCAGTTATTGCTTTTTAGAAAAGCCGAAAGTGATACGGATAAGCTTAAAATAGTAAGATTGAACATAGTAGCGCTTTGCCGTGAGGTGTTCCTTTGTTTTAACCACCAGGCCCGTACCAAACATATACAATTTGATTTTTCGAGCGAAAAAGAAACTATCGAGATATTTGCCGATAGGGAAAAATTGGAGATAGCCTTATTTAACCTGATATCAAACGCTTTAAAATTTACCCCGGAACATGGCCTGGTAAGCTGCACGATAACCGATAATGATGCCCAGATCAGTATCCGGATAAAAGATAGCGGTTGCGGGATAGCCGGCGATGTGGGCGATCAGCTATTCAACAAGTTTTACCAGTTGCAAAACGCGGCACCGCTGGCTGGTGGCTTTGGCATAGGGCTTTATCTGGTTAAGGTATTTATTGAAAGCCATAAAGGTAATATCAACTATACGAGCCAGCCGGGGCAAGGTACTTTGTTCCATGTTTCATTATTAAAAGGAAGGGATCATTTTGGCGAACAATTTGTTTTTGAGGATGTAGCCGAAACTTCCGTGTTTTTAGATGAGCTGATAGAAAACAAGGGTGAATTGGGCAGGGACGAAATAGTAGCCACCACCAAAAATTCTGAAGCTTTAAGTTCAGATACCAAAACGATGCTGCTGATAGATGACAATGAGCAGATCCGCGTTTACCTTAAACAGATATTTGCCGGGGAGTTTGAACTATTTGAAGCGGATAATGGCACCACGGGACTTGAATTGGTTTGCCAACTAGTGCCCGATATTGTGATCAGTGATGTGATGATGCAGGGATTAAGCGGCATTGAACTATGCAGTCGTATCAAGGAAGATCCGCTGTTAAATCATATCCCGGTGATATTGCTAACGGCCAGTTCATCACCCGAAATTAAACTCAAAGGCATTGAAGGCGGGGCCGATGATTACATCAGCAAACCTTTTGAAAAAGAGATATTGGTAGCCCGTGTCAACGGCATCCTGAAAAGCAGGAACAACCTGCAAAAGTATTTTTATAACGAGATCACGCTCAACAAATCAAACGATTTAAAGATCTCGCCTGAGTACAAAGAGTTCCTGGAAAAATGCCTCAAAATTGTAGAGCAGCATTTAACCGATCCTGAGTTTAGTATAAAGACCCTGGCTTCGGAGATCGGTATGAGTCATTCCAATTTGTATAAACGGATCAAATCCATCTCGGGACAGTCGGCCAACGGCTTTATCCGTTTTATCAGGCTGCGGAAAGCCGCGGAGATCTTGTTAAGCACCGACAGCACTGTATACGAAACCGCTTCTATGGTTGGCATCAATGATCTTAAATATTTCCGGGAGCAGTTCAATAAGCTATTCGGTATCAATCCTTCAGAATATGTGAAAAAATACCGCAAGCCTTTTCACAATAACTATAATGTTAACCGCGATATGGTAAAGGATAATTGATGAAGGAGTTTACTGAAAGCCACCATCTAAACCGTTTCCAATGTCATTGCTTAAGGTTACTCCGTAGGAGTAAAGCTTTGTAGTGAACAAAAATATAGACATTAGCATGCCGTAGGTATGCAACCTGAGTGCAGTACCTACGGCACTGAATTTGAATCGGAATTTTTCTACAAAGCTTTAACCCCGGTGGGGTTTCCGGTCCCCCCAGGGTCCCTTCCAGGAGACCCTGGAGGGATCTAAGGTTACTCCGTAGGAGTGAAAGCTTTGTAGTGAGCAAAAATATAGACATTAGCATGCCGTAGGTATGCAACCTGAGTGCAGTACCTATGGCATTAGCTTTAAGGTCAGATCTTTTTCTACAAAGCTTTAACCCCGATGGGATTTCCTGTCCCCTCAGGGTCTCTCACAGGGGACCCTGAGGTATAAGACTGGATCGGGAGCAAACTCAATGTACCTTTCAGGAGACCAAAAAGTGGGTTTACATGTAAACCCACTTTTTGATAGATTTTTTTATTTAATTTATTGATTGTCAATCAATTGTGTAGATGTAAATCCTAAAAAGTGTAAACCATGTAAACCCACTTTTTTAGTCCCTGCGGGGATTGAAAATATGTCCACAAATAGTTGATGATATGAGTTTACCCCCTCAGCAAAAAGGCCTAAAAATACTTCCTACGGCCTTTTTTGATGATTCTATCCCGTTTTAAATCCGAATTTGCCCCTCACTTCCTGGGGTAATTTACCCGCATTTTAGCCTTACCAATAACCATGGTTTAAACCGAACTTCTGTACATGGCACTGATCTGACGCGGATGCTGGAAAGGCAATTCACCAGCTTTAACCGTTTGCCCGTAGCTGTGTCCTTTACGCTGTAAAGTTTAAACCTATTAAACCCCAATTAAAAATATATGGAACTAAATTTACATGTAAAGGATTCCCCTCATTGGAAAAGATCACCCCGCTTTTTCCTGTTCATGGTAAGTATGGCAATTACCTGTTTTATCATCTGCCAGGCACCTTCGGTGGCTTTTGCCAACAGCGGCAAGGTGCTCCACGCACAGGATGTAAAAATAAGCGGTAAGGTTACCGACGAAAAAGGCGAAACGTTACCCGGTGTAAGCGTTACCTTAAAAGGAACATCAACAGGTGTTGTTACGGATATTAATGGTAAGTTTTCGCTTAGTGTTCCCGATGCTTCATCTGGAACGCTGGTGTTTACCTATATCGGTTATGCTACTCATGAAGTTCCCCTAAACGGACAAACCACCATCAATGTACAGCTACAGGCCGATTCAAAATCATTGAATGAGGTAGTGGTTGTAGGTTATGGTACGCAGAAAAAAGCAACCCTCACCGGCTCAATCTCCGTGGTAAAGGGAGGTGACCTGGTTAAAAGTCCTCAGCCTAACGTTTCAAGTTCATTCGCGGGTCGTGTACCTGGCGTTATTGCCAGTAACGGATCTGGTGAACCGGGGTATGATGGTTCAAACATCTCGATCAGGGGCCTGGCTACAACCGGCAGCAATTCGGTGCTGATTGTTGTTGATGGTATCCCCGGCCAGATAGGTGGCCTGGAGCGTCTTGATCCAAATGATATAGAAAGTGTTTCGGTATTGAAGGATGCGTCCGCGGCGGTGTACGGTAATCGCGCGGCAAACGGTGTTATTTTAATAACAACCAAACATGGTAAAACAGGTAAGGCTGCCATCTCCTATAACTTTAATGAAGGGTTCAGCTCGCCAACACGTTTACCTAAACTGGCCGACGCGCCAACATACGCGCAGATATTGAATGATATCAGTTATTATGATAGCCCGACCGGCGGTTTTAACCAGGTTTACAGCGCGGCTCAGATCCAGAAATTCAAAGATGGTTCAGACCCACTTAATTACCCAAACACCGACTGGGAAAAACTAACATTAAAGAATTATGCGTTGCAGAACCAACAGAACGTAACGGTTGCAGGTGGTTCCGAGGATATTAAATATTACACTTCTGTTGGCATCACCTCACAAGGCGGCCTTTATAAAAATGGTGCTGCAAAGTACAATCAATATAACTTCAGATCGAACATTGATGCTACGGTTGCCAAGGGGTTTAAAGTAGGGCTATCTTTACAGGGCAGAGAGGAAGACCGCCAATTTCCAACTACCTCGGCCGCTAATAATTTCCGGGGTATTTACCGGGGATATCCAACCGTTGCCGCTTTTTATCCCAACGGTTTGCCTACCTCAGGTTTCGATAATACCAACCCGGCCCTTACGCCAACAAGCATTGGCGGTACCATCAATAACCCTACGCAAACTTTTAATGGTATCCTTAAAGCAAGTTATGATATCCCGGGCGTACAAGGGCTTTCGCTTGATGGTTTCTTCTCGGCCGATAAAACAGGTGTGTTTAACAAAACATTTAATACACCGTACACGGTTTATACCTATAACAGCGCTACCAATATTTACACGCCAAGCACGCAGGGTGGCTCAAACGGTCGTCCCTATTTGTATGAGTCGCAGCTTAACCAATCGCTCATTACATCCAATATTAAGCTGAATTTTGTAAGGCAGTTAGGTAAAAATAATATCAATGCCTTTGTTGCTTATGAACAAAGCAAAAATACCTACAATTTCTTCTGGGCCCAACGGAACAATTTTCCAACGGCTACTACACCTGAGCTTTCGCAAGGCGGCAGCGCCCCCAGCGATGCTACCAATGGCGGCAGCAGCAGCGATAACAACGGTAACTACAACTATAACCGCCGTAGTGTGATCAGCAGGCTGGCCTATAACTATGACGAAAAATATTTGGTAGAGGCTCAGTTTCGTGCGGATGGCTCATCGCTTTTTGCGCCGGGTCACCAATGGGGATATTTTCCATCTATATCTGCCGGTTACCGCATATCCAAAGAGCGCTGGTTTCAGGACAAAGTTAAGTTTATCGACGATCTGAAGATCAGAGCTTCTTACGGTGTTTTGGGTGATGATAATATCGCTCCTTACCAGTATATCGATAATTACGCCTTTAATAATGCGGTGGTTTTGGATAATGGTTCAGGCGCGTCACCACAACCCGGTATCGATCAAACTAAACTTGCAAACCCTAATATTACCTGGGAAAAGGCCAAAAAGACAGACATTGGTATCAACGCCGTATTCTTAAAGAACTTTACACTGGAGGCCATCTATTTCCGCCAGGTGCGGTCGGATATCCTGGCCTACCGTAACGGCTCTCTTCCCGGCACTTCCGGCATAGTGAACCCATCTGATGGCAATCCATTGGTGCCTGCAGAAAATATTGGCAAGGTTAACAGCGCCGGTTTCGAGGCAACATTGGGTTATAATCACCCGGGAACATTCTCCTGGGGTGTATCTGGCAACTTTACCTATGCCAAAAGCAAGATCATTTATATTGACGAGGCCGCCGGCATATTACCTTACCAGCGTCAAACAGGTAATCCTTTAAACACCTATTTGTTATACCAGGCAACTGGTATTTTCAGAAACCAGGCGCAATTGGATAATACACCACATGTGGCCGGCGCGCAAGTAGGCGACCTTATTTATGCCGATGTTAACCATGATGGGCAAATAACGGCTGCTGACCAGGAGCGCTCAAAATATGGCAATATCCCGCAAATAGTTTATGGTTTTAGTTTTAATGCCGGGTACAAAAACTTCGACCTGTCGGTTTTATTCGCAGGGCAGGCCCAGGTAAGCCAGTATGTACTGCCCGAATCAGGGGTTATCGGTAATTTTTACAGTTCATGGGCCAATAACGCCTGGAGCCCAAGCAATCCAAACGGATCATATCCCAAAGTATCAGACAGGGCTTCAAACGCGGTAAGCGGTGGTTCCTATAACAATACCTTCTGGCTTAACGATGCTTCATTTTTGAGGCTGAAAAATGTTCAGCTGGGTTATACACTGTCATCGCAAGCATTATCAAGGCTTCATATTAAGGGCGTTAGGGTTTTCGTAAGCGGTTTCAACCTGTTAACGTTTACCAAAGTGAAAGATTACGACCCTGAAGGAACCAATGGCAGTGGCCAATTCGGCGGCGCTCAGTATGGCAGTGGCCAGTTCTATCCGCAACAAAAGATAATTAACCTGGGCGCAAACATTAAATTTTAATATCCAGCATTATGAAAAGTATAAAATATATAACAGGCTGCCTGGCGCTTTGCGTTGCACTGATGACATCCTGTAAAAAAGATTTCCTGTCCACACCGCCTACAGATAGAATTAGTAACGCTTCTATTTTATCAGATACCTCACTTTTTGAAGCTTATGTGATCAACAGGTATATCGGTGTTAAATTACAGGATAAAGAAGATGATGATACCGGTTTTGGTCGTGGCTTTCAATGGGCGCTCTGGAGCTCATTAACAGACGAATCGATATACAACAACAATGATAACACCTGGGTGATCCAGCAGGGGCAGCTGGCTCCTAATAACCTGGGTGATGCCGGAACGATCTGGGGACGCAGTTACCGCAGTATCCGGGAGTGTAATTATGCTTTGAGTGTAATAAACGGTTTACCATTAAGTGCCGGACATAAAAACAAACTGATTGGCGAGCTTGAATTTATCAGGGCGTTCAGGTACCAGGATCTCATCCGTAACTATGGCGGTGTTGTATTAATGGGCGATAAGGTAACTGAGCTAACAGATAACCTGCAGGACCCAAGTCTTTTCAACCGCGCTTCTATTACGGAGTCTATTACTTATGCCAGTACTCAGTTGGACGACGCCGCTTCGAGACTTCCGGTAGATAACGGCACATCATGGGCCTTAGGAAGGGCAACAAAAGGAGCAGCTTTGGCACTAAAATCAAGACTATTGCTCTATGCCGCCAGCCCATTGTATAATGCAGGTTCCTGGCAGGCTGCCGCCGCGGCAGCTAAGGCGGTTATGGATCTGGGCAAATACAGTTTGTTCCAGGGTGGTTATGGCCAGTTATTTTTAACCCCTAATAGTAACGAAATTATATTTGAAAGGCTATTCTACCCGGTTACAGCGGCCCACTTGCCTATAGAGTTGGATAATGGGCCTAACAGCTATGGTGGCTACGGTGGTAATGTACCATTGCAAAATATGGTAGACGCTTATCCCATGAGTAATGGCAAAGCCATCACTGATCCAACATCAGGCTATGATTCACAAAATCCATACGTTAACCGCGATCCACGGTTTTACGCCACTATTCTTTACAACGGGGCGCCCTACAGAGGCAATGTTGTGCAGGTATTTTTGCCTGGCGGTAAAGACAGCAACCAGGGACCGAATCCTCAAAACGCGAGTAAAACAGGTTATTACCTGAGGAAATTTGCGAACGATAATTATTCCATCACCAATTCGAGCGAGGCGGGTGCACAGCCATGGATCTATTTCAGGTATGCCGAGATCCTGCTCAACTATGCCGAGGCACAAAATGAAGCCGCAGGGCCCGACGCGAGCGTTTACCAGGCCATTAACACTATCAGGCAGCGCGCATCTGTAAATATGCCAGCCCTATCTGGTTTATCAAAAGATGATATGCGTACCGCCATTAGAAATGAAAGACGGATTGAGCTTGCTTTTGAAGAGCACCGCTTTTATGATGTACGCAGATGGAAAATTGCCGATCAAACAGAAAATGTTCCGGCTTACGGTGTTGCGGTGGGTATAAATGCTGCCAATGCATCAGGTTACAGCTATGCGCAAAAGGTAGCGCTAACCGGCCGGGCCTTTCATTCGCAGCACTATTGGTTGCCAATACCTTTGGCTGAGATACAAGCATCAAACGGACAGTTAAAGCAAAACGACGGCTACACAAATTAACAATCCCAAATCTCTATATCAATCATGGAGGCCCAACTGGGCCTCCTTCTAAAACCGCATTTCAAATCAATTAAAACCATACAATTATGAAAACAAAAATGTTCGTTCTCTTCCTGTGTTTTTCTTCGTTTTTCTTTTCTCAGTCTATGACAATTGAAAAACATGCCGCGGGCCGCCCGTTCACTATCGGTGTTAATTACTATAATACAACGTCGTACACGTGTACTATTGAATTAAGCGGTCCAACCACCCATACCATCACGGTTGCCCCCGGAACCAGCGGTAGCTATGGCCCTATCACTCCGGGACAGTATACCGTAGGCATTTATACCACCGGCCCGGGTACTTACAATTATCGTTTAGATGGTGGCGGGAGCACACCAACGTTCATCAATAATGCCAATGGTCACGGGGCTGTTTACACCATAAACGCGCAGAACAACCTTACAGTAGGCATTACTAATTAGCAGTAAGCTTTTTACTTTCAGTTCCCGGTGGTTGAATCAAGCTCAAAGTGCCGGTAGCTGATAAAATTATTCGGGGGGAGGGAAACATGTTTTCGTCCCCCTTTTTTTAACCTCATACTAACCTATACCAAATTATGAAAAACCAAAGCATTTTATTATTAGCGGGGTGTTGTTTGATGGCAGGATGTAAAAAGGATATCACCGCAGTAAAAGGATCATCATCTCCGGATGAAGTAAACACAAAAACAATAAAAGTTAATGCCACACCGGCAAGCGCGCTCAAGGGCGTTAACTGGGCGGCCGATGGCGATAACTTTAGCGATGGCATACTGGTGTTAAGTGGACTCACTTCGGCCGATAGTTATGCTACTGTATCCAGCAAAGCTGATGCGGTATTATCAGGCATCCAAACCAATACAGGCGCCAATACTGTTCGGTTGCCCGTAAATTACTCCACCGTTTCACAAACCTGGTGGAACTCCTATACCGGTGTTATTGATAAGGCCCTGAGTAAAGGAATGAACGTGATACTGGGTTACTGGGAAGCCAAATCATCCGAAGACGGCAAAATCGATAACACTACCCAATTTTGGTCCATGTGGCAAACCATTGTGAACAAATACGGTAGTAACTCACATGTATACTTCGAGATATTTAATGAGCCGCATGGTTATTCACTGGCCGATTGGACAACCATTTGCGCGCAATGGCTAAGTAATTATCCATCTATACCACAAGGCCGGATCCTCATCAGCGGAACCTCTTATTCACAGGATATTACCGGGGTGGGTGCCGACAGCCGGTTCTCGGGTTGCTTATTATCTATCCACGATTATACCTTTTTTAGTAGCGGCGGACTTACCACAGCGGCGCAATGGGAAAACAGGGCTAAAGCCAATATTGGAAGCTATGGAAGCCGTGCGGTATTTACGGAGTTTGGCGATACCATGAACAGCGGCATCAGTTACACCGGTGCTATTGGCGGCAGTGTGGATATAGCCTACATACAGGGGCTAACCAATGTGATCAGGGCGTTGGGTATGGGCGGTGTTTACTGGCCAGGTATCCGTAACGGCGATGGCTATGCCATACAGCAATTAGGAGGCAGTGCTGCCAGTCCAACCGTATCAACCACCAATGCGTCGGGCTTAAGCCGTTTAAAATATGCCTGGGGTGTTGGCGCTGGAGGTACCGATACCTTTTATACTGGAGCCTATTATCGCTTCCTGAACCTCAACAGCGGGCAGGCGCTTGATGTTAACGGCGGTTCAACCGCAAATGGCGCAGGTATTATACAATGGCCGCAAAATGGTGGTAACAATCAGCAGTGGCAAATTGCTGATAATGGAGGCGGATATTATAAAATTACTAACCGCAATAGTGGGCAAGCGCTCGATGTTAATATGAGTTCAACTGCCAACGGTGCGGGTATTATCCAATGGCCATGGAACGGTGGCAACAACCAGCAATGGCAGCTTACCGCCACCAGCGATGGTATATATAAAGCTATCAACCGTAACAGCGGTTTGGCACTTGATGTTAATGGTGCTTCAACTGCCAATGGCGCGGGCATCATCCAATGGACATGGGGTGGTGGTAACAACCAGCAATGGCAAATCGTACAACAATAAATTATAATAAAGCAGGATCGGATGGTCCTGCTTTATTGTTGATCTGAATAATGATGATATCTACAATAAAAAAAATCCTTCTGGCAGGTATTGCCTTAGCGCTTAATATTTCGATGGCCAATGGTCAGCATAAAGAGGCTACCATTGACATTGATTTTACGAAAACCTACCAAACTATCAGCAATTTTGGTGCATCTGATGCCTGGTCATGCCAGTTTGTGAGTAACTGGCCCGATGCTAAGCGAAACAAAATAGCCGACCTGCTTTTTAGCCATGATATTGGTGCCGATGGCTCGCCCAAAGGAATCGGTTTATCACTGTGGCGCTTCAATATAGGTGCAGGCAGCGCCCAACAGGGCGAAGAGAGTGGTATTAAAGATGAGTGGCGCCGGGCCGAATCATTTTTAAATACCGACGGTAGCTACAATTGGCAAAATCAGGCCGGGCAGGTGTGGTTTTTAAAAGCAGCGAAAAAACGCGGTGTAAAGCAGTTTTTGGGTTTTACGAATAGTCCGCCAGTGCAGTTTACCATAAATAAAAGGGCTTATGCCAGCGGTGGTAAAGTAAATATTGCGGCCGATCAATATGACAATTTCGCTGCCTACCTGTCAAGGGTAGTGAAAGGCGTGGAGCAGGTGAGTAACGTTAAATTTGATTATATAAGCCCTATCAACGAACCCCAATGGGATTGGAGTGATGGCGGGCAGGAGGGATGCCCTTATAACAACAAGGAAATTGCCGGGGTCATAAAATCTATCAATAAAGTGTTTATGACCGAAAAAATCGATTCAAAAATTCTTGTAGGCGAAGCCGGGAGCATTAATTATTTATTTACCAGAGGCGATAAACCAGGGAAGGGTAGTCAAGTAAATGACTTTTTTAAGCCCGGATCGGCAAATTACATTGGCGATCTGCCAGGGGTTAGCAAAACCATAGCGGCACATAGTTATTTTACCACATCGCCAATGGCAACGGCTGTGAAGGCGCGTAAGACCCTGGCCGATAGTGTAGCCGCCATAAAAGGGCTTGATTACTGGCAATCGGAGTATTGTATTTTGGGTGACAACGCGGGTGAGATGGATGGCAACAAACGCGATCTCGGTATAGACGCAGCGCTGTACCTGGCTTCGGTGATCCATACCGATCTTACGGTGGCTAATGCTTCGGCATGGCAATGGTGGACGGCCATTTCGGCCTATGATTATAAAGATGGTCTTATTTACATAGATAAAAACAAAACCGATGGTAATTTTTACACCAGCAAAATGCTTTGGGCCATGGGGAACTATAGCCGGTTCATCAAACCAGGCGCAGTAAGAGTTGATGCGACAATTTCATCTATCACAAGTAAACCTCTGCTTGTTTCGGCTTTTAAGGATGGAAAAAATATAGTTGCTGTTATCATCAACCCTAATACTGATGAAGTAATTACGGGGTTCAATACTCAGGTTCGGTTTACTACCTCGTACCTAACGTCGCAGGCGGATGAACTTAAAGCCCGTAAAATTGATGGTTCAAAAATAACTATCCCGGCACGTTCTGTTATTACCCTTACGGGAGCGATTAAATAAAAAGCGTATCCCATATCTATAAATTAAGCCCCGTGCCAGCTATTGGTACGGGGCTTAATTTATAGTTTACTAATTAAAATGTCTTTCCCGTCGTGCGTTTTGTCCGGTTCGCTTTAAAACTACTCTGTTATACAGTAAGTAAAGCCCATTTTTGAATCAATAAACAAATTAAAAACAAGAAATCATGACAACTAAAACAACAAAAACAATCTATTGGATAGGAACCGCGCTTACCTCTTTATGGTTTGGCACAAGCGGAATTTGTGAGCTCACTACCAACAAGCTCGTTTGGGACATTACCTTAAAATTGGGTTACCCGCCTCACTTTATTTACATATTAGGTGTTGCCAAAGTAATAGGTATTGTTGTTCTTTTAATACCCGGTAAACTGCTCCGGTTAAAAGAGTGGGTGTTCGCGGGTGTTTACTTCGATATCATCTTCGCTTTTGCCTCCAAGGTAAGTGTGCTGGGGCTGGCCAGTGCCGTAGATGCCATTATCGCGTTTATTATGGTAACGGTAACTTATACCATGTTCCGGAAAGTATATCCTGCTACCTACGTTAAACCGGTTAACTATGCCATGAATTAATAGCCATGTTTAAAGTAGAATGGCGCTTTAAAACAAAAAGGCCTGAGTGAGTGCTCAGGCCTTTTTGTTTTATTTAGAATCATCACCAGCTTTATTTTGCAGGTGTGATCACAATGTTCCGGTAATCTATCGGTCCGTGATCTCCCTGGATCAAAATAGGGCCTGGTTCGCCTTCTTTACTGTTGATGGCCCCGCCAGTAATGCCTGGGATCTCCTGTCTGCTTATAACGGTAGTGCCGTTAGCTACTATAGTAACCAACCTGCCTACCAGTGTAATATCGTATGATTGCCATTGTCCCGCGTCCTTCGCCATCATTTTGTTTGGGGGCAGGAAGCCGTAAATAGCGCTGAACTGGTTGTTTATAGGTTCAGGTTCGCCGGTTTTAACATCCATCACCTGCACTTCGTATCTGCCCCTCAGGTAAACACCGCTGTTGCTGCCTTTTTGGTAGCGGAATTCGATATGCAATTTAAAATCGTTAAAAGTTTTATCGGTGATGAGGTTGGCGCCGGAGTGCAGGCTGCGCAAAATGCCCGACTCTACAGTCCACTGGTTTTTGCCATCGGTGTGCCAGCCTTTGGTATCCTTACCATTAAACAATTTGATGGGTGTACCCCAAACAGGGTCTTTGGCTCTTATTAATGATGGCGCCCGTACCCCGGTAAAATGATAGGTTACTCCATCGGTATACACCATGGTGCCTACTAATTCCTCGCCCTTGAGCTCAAATTCAAAGTCCATATTCCGGTTTCCCTCTTCCCATTGAGGTGGAATAGAGAAGCTGTACTTACCATCATGCGGTTTAATTTCTGATATAGGTCTGGCGCTTCCAAAAGCATAGGTAAAACGGCCAATGAGGATGTGTGTGCCGGATTTTTGCACCTCCAACCATGACGGCAGACTTTTACCCGCTTTGTCTATCGTTATGTCCCATCGCCCGATGACTGCCGGATCAGCAGCTTTTTTTAATGAAGCAGCTGAAGCACTGATCGCCAAAAAAACGAACAATGACAAAATGATCTGTACCCGTATAAAACGGAAAATTCCCTTGTGGTTTAAAACTGGTGGATTTTTCATAATCTCTAAATTACAAACTAACATTCAATATTTGATCAAAGCAGGCAATATCCGGCAATTAAAAATTAATGCCGCGCGAATATTTCCTGGTGTTTAGGATCTATCAATTGTTGATTAAACCAATGAGGATACATAATTGTTGGTTTTGTTAGGTCATTCAATAAATCTATTTCCGTTTGTTTAAGTTCCAGGTCAATAGCCTGCAGGTTATCTTCCAATTGATGCATTTTACTGGCGCCCACGATGATGCTTGATACAATTGGCTTGGTTAGCAGCCAGGCCAGTGCCACCTGGGCTACACTGGCCTGGTGTTCAGCGGCAATAACTTTTAGGGCATCTACTACTTTAAAGCCAAATTCCTTATCAAATGGCAGCAGGTCGAACCCTGAAAGGCGGTTTTCGGGGTCTTTCAAATTTTCACGGGTGTATTTACCGCTTAAAAAGCCACTGGCAAGCGGGCTCCAAACCGTCATCCCTATCTTAGCGTATTCCATAAACGGAACAATATCATGCTCCACATCACGCCCTACTAAGGAGTAATTCATTTGGCCATTGCAAAAAGGCTCCCATCCATTATCTTTTTGCATCTGGTAAGCCAGGGCCGATCGCCAGGCCGACCAGTTAGAGAAACCAACGTACCTTACTTTACCGGCCACAACCAGGCTGTTAAGCGCTTCGAGGGTTTCTTCTAATGGGGTAAAGGGATCTTCCTTATGCAAAATATAAAGGTCGATATAGTCGGTATTTAGCTGCTTTAAGCTTTTTTCGCATGAAAACAAAAGATGCCTTTTGGATAAGCCGGCCTGAGTGATGGGATCGCCGGTTCTGAAACCGGCTTTAGTGGCAATAATCACATTTTTACGGTGTGCGGCGAGCACTTTTCCCAGCATAATTTCTGATTGTCCGCCGGCGTAGCCGTCAGCGGTATCAAAAAAGTTGATACCAGCATTTAGTGCCTTATCAACCATTTCCTGCGCGGTTTGCTCATTAACTTTATAGATGGATGAGATCGAGGGATCGTCGCCGAAAGTCATAGCTCCAAAAGATAGTTTCGATACAATAAGGCCTGTATTGCCTAATTTGCCATATTTCATAGGTTTAACGGTTTGGTTTTTGGTATTAAAAGACGACCTAATTTATTAAAAATGTATTTTATTATATAGGTGAAAACTAACCTTATACGCAAAAAATATCATCTGTAAGAAGTATGCCGATACACTAAAAAATGAATCCCAAATTCTGGTACAGAACCGACATAAGCAATATTGTTTGGGAGCGATTTAAACGATACTTTTGCCACATATCAATAACACCAACTATGATAAAAAAACTTACTTATTCTTTAATCTTGCTCCTGCTGCCTTCGCTAACCTTATTAGCGCAGACGGCAACCATTACCGGCTCTGTGAAAACAGCCGACGGAAAACCAGCCGACCTGGTGAGCATAGCTATAAAAGGCACTAACAAAGCAACTTTAACCGATGGAAACGGACGTTACCAGATTAAACGGGTAACACCGGGATCATATACGGTAGTGGCATCTTTTGTAGGATTGGAGAAAAAGGAACAAACAATTGAGACACGGTCAGGTGAAACTCTAATTGTTAACTTCATTTTGAAAGAAAACTCCACCCAGTTGCAGGAGATTGTCATTTCAACAAAAAAAACAAATAAGGTAAACGCTATTGTGGCCAAAATGCCCTTAAAGAACCTGGAGAACCCGCAGGTTTATAACTCGGTTTCGTCAGAAATTATAAAACAACAGGGCATTACCTCTTATGATGACGCGTTGCGGAATGTACCGGGAGTTATGAAAACCTGGGGATCAACAGGCAGGGGTGGTGATGGTGCTACCTTTTTTGCGATACGCGGTTTTCAAGCCCAGGCAGTATTAATCAATGGTTTACCTGGCATAACCAACGGCGATCTTGATTTGGCCGATGTGGAAGAGGTACAAGTGATCAAAGGTCCGTCGGGTACTTTGTTCGGCGGGGCGTATTTAAACTATGGTGGTTTGATCAATACCATCACCAAAAAGCCCTATTTTACAACCGGTGGCGAGATTACCTATAACTTGGGCAGCTTTGGCCTAAACCGGGTAAGCGCGGATGTGAACACCCCATTGAGCAAAACAGAAAAAATAGCATTGCGGGTAAATACGGCATATACCGACCAGAATAATTTTCAGAACGCGGGCTTTCAAAAATCTTTTTTTATTGCGCCGTCATTGGTGTATGAAGTGAATGATAAGCTTTCCTTTCATGTGCTGACAGAGATATTTCAGGAAGAAAGGGCTGTAGCACCGATTTTTTATCCATCGGACAGGTATAGCCCATTGCCTTTTAAAAATGTGAAGGATTTAAACCTGAATTACAACGAATCATTCATGAGCAATGATCTGACGATGAAAAACCCCAGGTTTAATTTACAGGCGCAAATGCTATATAAAATATCCAATCAGTGGACATCACAAACGGTGCTTTCGCGCTCAACGGTAAAATCAAATGGTTACTACAACTATATTTATGAGGACGCGGTACCAACTGATCAGTATTTTGGGCAAACCTTTCATAAAGACCAGCAAACCACCAGTACAACCGATGTGCAGCAAAACTTTAATGGTGATTTCAAGGTAGGCAACATGCGGAACCGTTTACTGATCGGTTTAGATTATTTTAGCCGCAATGCCATCAGTAATGGATCGGGATACGCTTTAGTGAGGCATGTAACACCGCAAAGCGGCGAAGTGGCATACCCTGTTCCTGGGAAAACGGATACCATACCTCCTGTATATCTGTCCCAAGCCCTGGTTGATAATATTTTGGCAACCAAGCCCGGGAGCAGAACCAATGTTACCAATAGTGCCTACAGCGCTTATGTTTCGGACGTAATTAATTTTACACCCGCTTTAGCTGGTATGGCCAGTTTAAGGGTTGATCATTATGTATCAAAGAGTGCCGGCGGCGACAACACTACAAACTACAATCAAACATATCTGTCGCCAAAATTTGGATTGGTTTATCAGCCGGTTATGGATAAGGTTTCGATTTTTGCCAACTATATGAACGCGTTTGTCAATGTAGATCCGAGAGCCAGTTACACTAAAGATGGGGATCCAAACGGTACGCAATCATTTAAACCAGAACATGCTAACCAGTGGGAGGCTGGTGTAAAAACCAACCTGCTTTCAGATAAGTTAAATATTACCGCGTCATACTATGATATCCGGGTTTCTGACAGGGTATATCCCAATCCGGATAATCCAAATGCTTACCTGCAAGGTGGTACAGTAAGCAGTAAAGGTTTTGAATTGGATGTGAATGCTAATCCGGCCCCTGGATTAAATCTTATAGCGGCGTACAGCCACAACTCCATCAAAATAGTAAAAGGTTTTGCCGATGATTTTTATAATCAACCCGGCAGAACTCCAGGCGGCCAGGGTGCTCCGGATATGGCCAATTTCTGGGCTACCTACAAATTTACCAGGGGGAATTTAAAAAACTTTGGTTTTGGTGTTGGCGGTAACTATGCCAGCGAACAAAAAACAATAGATAACAGTGTAACCGGTATATTTTACCTGCCAAGTTATGTACTGATCAACACCAGTTTATTTTATACCGCCGATAGCTATAGGGTTACGTTTAACTTAAACAACATTACCAACAAACAGTATTATGTTGGCACATACTCAATAACCCCGCAAGCGCAAAGAAATTTTACTTTAAGCCTGGCATATAAGTTTTAACTAAGTAAGAAAGGTATATCCATAAAAAAAGCGCGATCAATTACCGATCGCGCTTTTTTTATGGAGGTTTTATTAATAACCCGGGTTTTGTGTCAGCGCCGAATTAAGCGCTCTTTGTTGTTGTGGTATAGGGAACAACTCTTTGTTGGAATTGCTGGGCTGATGATCCCACCAGCTTGCAGTGCTAAACTTACCAAAGCGGATCAGGTCATCCCTGCGGAAACCTTCAAAAATAAACTCCCTGCCTCTTTCTGCCAGTAGCTCGTTAAGCGTTAAAGTAGTGGGTGTGTAAGCAACGGCTGCCCAGTCGGCAGGGTTATAAGCCCGTTTTTTACAATCATTGATCAATTGCACGGCTTCGGCTGTGGCTGCACCGCCATTTTTACGCATAATAGCTTCGGCTTTGGCAAAGTATATCCAGGTTAAGCGGTAAATGTTCCAGTCGGTGTTGTTATAGTTAGGATCTGGCGCTATACCACCAAAACCGGCTACCTGGTTACCCAGTTTATATTTATTGAACCGTACACCACTGTTTTCTTCACCTTCGCTCATGGTAGATGGTAAAGCGTTAGGATCGGTGCCGTTTTGCGCGGCAACTTTGTTTTTACGTATATTATCTACAAATACAAGGGGCTGACCATCATACTCATTACCACCCGTTGCTATTACCGGTTGATTGTTGTCAAAACGGAGCATTGGGCCTTGTAGCAACCATCCTTTTTTCCGGAGGTCCTTATCATCAAATGTGGTATATACACCAGGTATTAAAACAACACCGTCGTTACCGTTACGGCTGCCACCGTAGATGAATTGCTGCTGGAAGTGATAAAACTCACCTGTCCACGAGGGTTGGAAATTAGCCTTCTGGAATTCATACGTGATAGAAAAAATAACCTCTTTCGACTGATCATTTGTAGGTTTAAATTGATCATTGATATTTGGATCAAGGGCCATGGCGCCATTCTGACCGCCGGCTTCGCCATTGATCAATTTATTAGCGGCAGCTATACAATCGTCCCATCTGGGTGTGCCCGACCATTTTTCGGCATTGAGGTATAATTCTACCAGCATGGCATATCCACCGGCCTGTGTCATCCGGCCAAGCATATCGCGCGAAAGTTTGGGTGCTTTATCAATATTGTCTTTGATCTCTTTTTCAACAAAGGCAAAAACATCTTTGCGCGCTGCGGTTGGGGGTTTTGCAGGTATACCTACCTGGGTTACAATAGGTATGTTGCCAAACAGGTCCATCAGTTTTAAGTAGTGAAAAGCACGGAGCAGTTTTAGTTCGGCTATATAAGCATCTTTTTCTGCTTGAGTGATGCCCAATCGGTTCAGGTCCAGTTTAGTAATGTTCTCGATTGGGTCATTACACAGGCCCATGCCCCAGTACATTAATGACCAGGCATTGTTTATTCCGCCTTCGTCATTGGTCCAGGTATGGTAGTGCAGCCTTTTCCACTTACCGCCATCTTCGCCGTGGCGGCCTTTAGTTGGCCAGGCAAGCTGATCGGCCGAGAGTTCGCTGGGGCGCCACCAGCCATCCTGGCCCGATGGGGTAACCCAGGCATTGGCATGGGTGTATGGCCGCAAAACAGCCGAAAGAACTTCGTTCTTATTATTATAAAAGTTGTTTGTGAGCAGGGTGTCATAAGCTTTTTCATCAAGCTTCGTACAAGCATTCCCGCATATCAATACAGTTATCAGCAAACTGTATTTTATCAGATAATTTAATTTTTTCATGTTATACAGATTAGAAACCAACATTTAATCCAAGTAAAAAAGTACGGGTGCTTGGGTACGGGCCACGGCCGTCAATACCTGGGCCTAAGCCGGTATCAGCAATAAAATCTGGGTCGTTACCGGTGTATTTGGTCATGGTAGCCAGGTTTTGCCCGGATACATAAACACGCAGATTACGTATGTAATTGGTTTTTAACTTAAAAGTATAACCAAACGTTACCTCGTCAAGCTTTACAAATGATCCGCTTTCCAGGTAGTAATCAGAGTACATATAGGTATCATTGATCTGGGCATATTTGGTAAAGGCGGTTCTTAAAAGGTTGCTTTTGCTTACCTTGTTACCGTAGGATATAGCGGTAGTATTCAGGATGTCGTAGTCAAACTTGCCCCTTAAAAACACCCTCAGGTCAAAGCCTTTGTAATTAAAAGTATTGGTCCATGATGCGTAATATTTGGGTATGGCATTACCAATAGGCGCATAATCCGTAACGTTACGATCAAAGGAGTTATTGATCTGGTCGTTATGTACTTTTGAGCCGTCGCGTTTGTAAAACAACCATTTACCATCAGCATCAAAGCCGGCGAAGCGTTTACCCCAGAATTCGCCAAGCTTACCTCCTTCGTATGTACGGATAGCATCACCCAGAGCTCCAAAGCCACCTATGTCGCCAAAGGTTTTATACTCCTGTTTGTAAATAGAATTAGAATAGGAATCCAGCGTATTTTTGGTAGTGCTGGCGGCTAAGTCCATGTTCCATTTAAAGTTTTTGTTTTTGATGGCAGCAAAACTTAATGATAACTCAATACCCTTGGCCGATATGGTACCCACGTTGGCATAGATACTTGAACGGATGAACGGAGGCTGTGGTGTTACATAGGTATCCAGCAGATCCTGTGTTTTACGGTTGTACACATCTATAGCGCCGGTAATACGGTTGTTAAAAATAGTAAAGTCGGCACCGATGTTCAGCTCTTTCTTTTTCTCATAACGCAAATCGGGGTTAGGGTTACGGTCTGGGCCATAGGTTTGGCGATATTCACCATCGGGGAAGCGATAGATACCACCTGTACCAAGCGTAACCAGTGAGGCATAATTACTAAAGCCCGAGTTACCGGTAATACCATAACCAACCCTTAGTTTAAGGTAATTAACGAAGTTTACATTCTTCATGAAATCCTCCCGCGTAACCGCCCAACCGGCAGAAGCAGCCGGGAAATAACCCCATTTGTGGTTGGCGCCAAATCTGGATGAGCCTTCTTTACGTAATATAAATTGAGCCAGGTATTTATCTTGAAACGAATAGTTTACCCTGCCAAAAAAGGCAATCAGTTTATTATCGTTCTTATAGCTGCCCATGCCTGCTTTACCGGCAGATAGCTGGTTACCGGCGCCGAGGTTGTTTTCTTCAAAAATGTCGTTTACAAAACCATAGTTATTGGCGTTAAAACCTTCGCTAACATTATAGCGGTAACTATAACCAAATATGGCGGTAAGGGTTTGGTCATGGGCAAACGTACGGTTATACTGAATGGTAGGCTCAACTGCAAAGTTCTGGTTTAAAGCAGTTGCCCTTGATGCATAACCTCCATTTTTATAAACATCATTCTCAATGGAAAACTCACTTTTCAGATCGCGGTAGGCGCCATCAATATAACTGTCGCGTTGTACCGAACCAAAAATTGAAGCTTTTAAGCCATCAATAATCTGCAGATCCATTTTGGCGTCGGCAGCGGTAGTTTGCTGTTTACGCTTATTGGTTTCCTGCATTAAACGGGCAAGCTGGTTGGTACTGGTGTTTTCAAAATAAAAGCTGCCGTCGGGATTATAGTTAGATAGTGTAGGGTTTTTGCTCAACTGATCTTCCCAACCGCCGCCGCCCAATAAATTGGCATTGTTAAAGTTGGTAACCAGGTTTATTTGTGTAGTTAAACGGTCTTTAAGGCCTTTTTGGTTAACATTTAAACGAAGGGTGTATTCCCTGCGATCATTTTGTTTGGCAAAGCCCTCCAGGTTACGATAATTGAGACTGGCACGATAGCTGGTCTTGTCGGTTCCGCCCATCAACGAAAAGTTGTGATTTTGCGACAGGTTATTTTTATGTACCAGGTCGTTAAAAAAATCGGAGGTATGACCATAATCGGTAGCATCAAGCTGTTTCGAATTGATCTTATCCCTAAATTCGGCCGCGGTTAAAAAATCTGGGCGCTTAGACAGGTACTCCCTTCTGAAGTAGTTGGAATAAGCATATTGTGGCGGACCTGCTTTTCCTTTTTTGGTAGTTACCAAAATTACACCTGCATTGGCGCTTGTACCATAAATGGCGGCACCAGATCCGTCTTTCAATACGTCTATTGATTCAATATCGTCCTGTTGTAAAAGATCAAGGTTACCGCCTGGTATACCATCAATTACAATCAGCGGACCCGAATCGCCGGTTACGGTTACCACACCCCGCAATTGTATGGCCACACCTGAGTTAGGGTTTGAGCCGCCTGTACGGGTAATTTGTAAGCCTGCAACTTTACCTTGTATCAGATCAAGCGCGTTGCGCGAACCGCTCTGCCTGAAATCGGCTGTATCGGTATGGGCTGTGGCTGATGTGATCTCGCCTTTCTTTTGCGAGCCATAACCTACTACTACGATCTCATTGAGGTTATTGGCTGCGGGTTGTAGCGATATGTTGAGCAGACGGCCTTTATTAACAGGAACTTCTGCAGTTTGATAACCAATATAGGAGGCTACCAGTATACCATTATCAGGTACTAAAATACTATAAGAACCACTGGCATCCGTCACCACGCCCAGAGTACCGCCTTTTACCCGGATAGATACACCGATAAGTGGTTCGCCGGTTGTCTTATCGGTTACCTTTCCTCTTACCGTAATATCATCGGCCACTACCGGAGCCTTGGCTCCTGGTAGTTTGCTGACCGGTGCCGGTTTAGGTACCAATAAGATGTAGTTATTCCATTGCTTGTACATCAAGTCGGTACGGCTAAGTAATAACAAAAGCGTTTCTTCTACCGTGCGGGTTGCCTTAGATAGTACGATGTGCTTATAATCTTTCATTTCACTACGCTTAAAGGCAAACCGAAAATCTGTTTGCTTTTCAATTTGCTTTATCGCGTATTCCAGGTTGTTATTGTTAACACCCAGGTTAACATTAATATCCCTTATAGTTTGCCCTTTTATTTCACTGGCCAGCAATGTGCTGCAGCAAATAGTCAAAACAGTTAAGGTTACGGTGGTATACCTCATGACATTTAGGAAAATTGAGATTGATAAAGAATCCCTTTGGGGAGGAGAAAAAAATTTTAACAGTAAAAATTTCATAATTTTACTTTGATTTAAGCGGTTCACAAACTTGTTTAAACTCAATCAGATAAGCAGAGATATCAGCTCTGCTATCAACTAAAAGCCGTTGTGGTTGGCGCCACAGCGGTTTTTTTATAAAAGTGCGCCATTGGTAAGCGGCGGCTTGGTGGGAGTTAGGTTTTTTTCATGCTTTTCTGCTATTTAGGTTAATGGGGTATGGTTAATTATTGGATTATTGTTGTTTTTGGATAATAAAGTTTTTCCCTTGCTGCTTATAGGTAAAATGCGCTATTGCGCTCAGCACGTCTAACACCTGGCTTATATGTTCGTGTTTTAAAAACGAGGCGCTAAACCGGCGCGAGCGGATCTGCGGATCGGTCAATGTTATTTTAACATCATACCATCTCTGCAGGGTTTCCACGGCATCGCTCATCTTCATATTATCAAAAATGAGATCGCCGAACATCCATCTTAATTTAGAGAGCGTTACCGGGTATTTTTTTGATAGTTTACTGATGCTGTTATAACTTAAACCCTCCTGGGCGGTTAATACGCCTAATTGCTGATCTATAAGCCCTACGCTTACTTTGCCGCGTGCTACTGTTACATCAAATTCATTTGATCCGTAAGCTTTAATATCAAAGGCGGTGCCCAATACCTGCGTGGCCACTTTGCCCGTATGAATAATAAAAGGCCTTGATGGGTCATGCGCTACATCAAAATAAGCTTCGCCGTCCAGGTACAGTTCCCTTTTTTCCCCGGTAAATTTTGCTGGGAATCTTAGTTTGCTGCCCGAGTTGATCCAAACAACGGTACCGTCAGCCAGTTGTATCTGTATCTTTTGACCGAAGGGGACTATTTTCTCTTCGTAAGCTATCTCTTGTGGGTGAGCGGCGGGCTTTAAATAACGGTAGCCAGCAAAGCCTATCCCTAAAAAAAGTAATAAACCGGCGGCTATGGAAATAAACCGCCTGAATGGAAAAACAGGCTTAGGAGTAGTAGACCCATCACCGCTAAACCGGGGATCGGCCACTATTTTTTGATAGAGAAGTTCATTTTGCAGATCATCAAACGGGTAACTGTTTTCGTCCAATTCCCATTGTTCTTTCATTGATCGCGAAAGGTCATCATCTGTTGATGCCTGAGAAATGTAATGCATCAGCTGCTCCAGGTCATCTTTAGTGATGGTGTTATTGAGGTATTGTTTAAGCAGGTTATTGATGCTTTTATTATTCATAGTATTAGCTAATATCAGAGGGGTAATATATGGCGTAATACAACCAGAGATTGCTTAAGGACTAGTGCGATTTCAAAAAAATATTTTTTTATTTATTGCAGGTATCCCTAAATTCATGGCATAAAGAAAAAACGTTTTACATTAGCTTAAAAAGCCGTTTTTATTATATATAGTTTATTGCTAATATTTTTTAGATTTGATTTATCGTAGACCCATCAACCCGATTTTGTGAAGCTATTGGAGACCCCTGCCGCGAACTATGTAAGCCGTCTGAAAAACTCAGATCAGGCAGCTTTTCGCGAATTGTACAACATATATGGTAAACGGCTTTATAATTTTACTTACCGGTTTTTAAAAAGTAAAGAGCAAAGTGAAGAGATGGTGCAGGAATCGTTTTTAAGTCTTTGGATAAACCGCGAAAAGTTAAAAGAAGAGTATCCTATAGGCCCTTACCTGTTTACCATTGGCCGCCGGTTAACGCTTAACTCTATCAAAAAAACAGCCGCGTCAAAAGAGGGCCTGGAACGTTTGTGGGCATCTATAACCGAATTGCATAATGAAGCCGAAGAGCAGATCACACTAAATAGTTTACAGGAATTTGCAGCATCGGCGTTGAATAATTTACCTCCACAGCAACAATTAGTTTTTAGGCTAAGCAGGGAAGAGGGGCTTTCCTATGAGCAGATAGCTGAGCGCCTGCAGATATCCAGGAACACGGTAAAAAACCATTTGGTTGCCGCGCTCAAAAATCTGAAAGGCCAGTTTGCACAATCAGATGTGGGGTATTTTATGCTATTGTGCTTATCCATATACTATATGAATTAAACAGTACGCGAGGGGTACTTAAATGAGTAAAAAAGTGGGTTTACACAAATTGATTATATTTTTTCATATTTAGTTGATAATCAATCGTATAAATCAATGTTAACCATGAAAAGTGTAAACCATGTAAACCCACTTTTTTAACAAAATAACCCCAAAAGGGGGCTGTCACCCTGCTCCGTCGAAGGGTAGAGCACAAAGGCCTGCCCACCATGCTTCGACGGAGATCAGTATAACACCCGTTTGAGAATAACCGCCAATGATGGGCTATTACTCTCCCTTGGGGAGGGTTTGGCGGGACTTACCAGCTTTTAAGCATAGGTTAAAAAAGGCTGTCAAAACTACCTTCCTCAACCATTTGATCAATGCCAGTGCCCATTTTTTGATATATCGCTTTGTTCAAAAATGGCCCTATGCTTATCCTTTTTACACCGGCGCTTTGTAACTGCTTAAAATTGGGCAGACCCGGCACGCACATCACATTAATGGGCAGCTTTGAGCTTTGGGTAAGCTTTTGCATGTCGGATACCTGGCTTACGCAGGGGAAAAATAAACCATGCACGCCCGTATTTTGATATTGGCTTATCCGGTTTAGCGCATCTTCTAAAGCATTGGACAAACCGAGCAGAAATGAATCGGACCGGACATTGATAAACATCTTTATGTTTTCGGCATGTAACAGCGCGCATATCTGCCTGAGTTTTTCGGCAAAGATTTCCGCTTTCTCAATACTTCTTTGTCCCTTAACCACCACCGAGTCCTCGATATTGATACCCGATACACCCGAATTGTATAACTGAATGATATTACCGGCTATCTGCTCCGGAGTATCACCATAACCGCCTTCCAGGTCGACAGAGAAAGGTAGTGATACCGATGCCGCGATATGTTTCGCTACAAACAGGTAATCCTCAAAAGGCATATCCTGCCCGTCCTCATAACCCAAAGTTTCTGCTACAGATAAACTGGATGTGGCTATCGCTTTAAAATTTTTTTGCTCAAATACCCTGGCACTTTGTACATTCCAGGCGTTGCCTATTAATAGCGGTTCTGCTTGCTGATGAAGGGCTACAAAGGCTTCAAATTTATTTTTCATGATCTTATTTTATTGTTGTTGATACAAATTTAGGGTAGCTGGCTATCCGGAAATTGTACAAATCGGAAGTGCTATCATTAAAACAAAAAAGGCCGGCAAATTTGCCGGCCTTTTTTGTAATTGCTGCTGATATCAGGCTACAAGATCAGTTTCGGCGCCGAAGGCATGGTCGAATAAAATTTTCCAGCTGCCGTCAGCTTGTTGTTTCATTACTTCAATTCCTTTGGCGCTTATTTTAACCTCGCCATTATCGGTAATGCTCCATTCAGAGCGGCCCAAAGCCGTATCGCCGGTTTGGATGCAGTAAACGGTTTTGATATCCATTGTACCTTTAATGGATAATATGCCTTTGATGGCTTCTTCAAAGTTTTGTTTTCCCGAAACAGGTTTGCCTGGTTCAGGTACAATAATGCCGCTAACATCATACATACTTAATACAGTGTTTACATCTCCGGTGTTAAAAGCGTTCGCCAATGTAGCGTGCACTTCTTCTGGGTTTTTTGCTAATTTCATTTTTGTTGATTTTTTAATTGTTGTTTGATACAAAATTATGAGGTGCTGAGCCCCGGAAATTGTACAAATCGGCAATGAATGCTTTTTAGAATGAACTTCAGAAACCATTAAATTGAAAGACATTGATGGTGCCGTTCCTTCACTGGAAAGGGATAATGTTATTAAGCAAGCGATTTTGCAAACCCCATCGGGGTTAAAGCTTTGTAGAAAAAAGCCAATTCACACTCAGTGCCGTAGGTACTATACTCAGGTTGCATACCTACGGGCATGCTAAATGCTTATTATTTGTTTGCTACAAAGCTTTTACTCCTACGGAGTATTCCTAAATAATGACGTCATGCAGTGGGAACGGAATAGATATTCGTCAGATAGCCTGTATAAAACTCCGCTCTACTCTTTCCAAATGGAGAGAATCGCGCATATCCCATGCTTTTAAACTTAATTCTGTCATTGCACGAGTTTACCATACCTTTCTTGTGGGATGGGAAGCCCGACTATCAAATAGCAAATGAATATTAATTACCAGCCAGTACCTGGTTAATAGGCGATGCCTGCGCGGCAAAAGAATTGGGTGTTATACCCGTGAACGATTTAAATTCCCTTATAAAGTGCGACTGGTCAAAATACCCCGACTCATAGGCTATATTGGTTAGGTTTTGTCCGTTGTTATTCACCAGGTTCAGGCTGTGCTGAAAGCGGTTTATTTTGCAGAATAATTTAGGCGGCAGCCCGGTGTATTGCGAAAACAACATATTGAGGTAACGTGCCGATATATTGTTACGATAGGAGATATCCTCTATTTTTTCGTTGCCGGAATTGCCTTTATATAAACTATGCACAATTTGGCCAATGAAGTTGATCTTGCTGTGCTTTTTTTCAAACAGAACCAATCTGCTCCATAAATACTCTTCTATTAGAGCTAATCTTTTGTCCAGATCGTTAAGGTCGAGCAGGCGGGCATAAAGGGTTTTTAAGGAGGCTCCCATCAGGTCGGTGGCATCAACAACCTCGTTGTTAAATTCGGCAACGCTTTCATTAAAAAAATAAGCGGCCGAGTGGGGATAGAAGCGTACACCCATCATGGTATTTTGGCCAATTGATTTGATGGATAATGGTTTGGTGATCTGCCCCCAGAGCTCAATAGGCGGGGTGGTATAAAAAGCGCCATCCTTTTTGGCTTGCCAGTGGCCCTGCCCCAGGTTAAAAATTATTTCGGTGTTACCGCTCGGGAATACGATATCGTCATAATTCACAGCCGAGTCCGACTCGTAAAAATACAAGCATTTAATATATGGCTTAAGCCGCTCGGCCGGTGCAAATTCTTTAAATATCATCTGTTGCTCAATTGCGATATACCCCGAAGGATAATTTATCTATCCCAAACAATCTGTTATAAAGTTAAGCAAAATAACTGTTTGACTGTTAAATACATGTCTTATTACATTCAGCTAACTTTTAAATAAGCAATACAAATAAATAAAGAATAAAACCGATGGAATTGTATAAAACGGAAATGTTTTGGGAATTTTTTTATGCCGGGTTATCAGCCAATTCCACCTTCTGCCCAAAATCTTCACGGCTTAGCTTGCCTTTGCGTAACTGGTTGATGTATTTGAGCACGCTCAGGTGGTCAAGCTCGTTTTGATACAGTGCGCGGTCCTGGTCGGTTTTAGGGCCTTCCTGTAACTTCATCCGGATAGATGAACGGGATAGTTCTTCTTCCAACAGATCAAGCGGACAGGTATAAAAATGCTGGAACATTTTTTTGGGGAAGGAGATACGCATCTTTTTGATCTAATAATAGCATTACACTGCAAACTCAGGTTTAAGCCATCATGAATTGTGTGTTAATAACAAAGCCCATAAATGTTTCCATTTACGGGCTTTTGCTTTTCACGGGTAGGTATTATATATAGATAAATTAAGGGCTTAGGTTGTTGCGCAGGTACCCAGAATACTGGCCGGCGCGCCTAACAGGTATAGATAAGTGGTGAGGTAATGGTAGCACCCTATAGATTGTTTTACGTTCGGATCGAGCAAAGAATTGAGCTCGAAACCTACAGGTACGGCACTATATCCCAGCCATAGCAAAATTTTAGGCACCACGTCGGGCTCGTTATAAATACGGTAGCTTTCAGAAATAACGGTATTGTAATATTTTACAAAATCGGCATTGCCGGTACATGGCGACGCGTAGGTATAAATAGCAACCGACCGTTTGTTATTAGCAGCTGCCATATGTAACCCATATAAAGTTGCCAGGCTTGCTCCAAGGCTGTGTCCGGCTACGGTTACCTGGGTATAATTGTCCAGGTTAAATACGCTTTTCAAACCCGGAACCACGGTTTCGCTCAAGGCGATGGCTTTTTCAGATGACGAGGCCCCGGGTATCAGGATCTGCAAACTGTTATACAGATCTAAAAAGCCTGCTACAACATTACCTGAGTTAGGTGCAAACGGGCATGGCACCGGATAGGCATGCAGGTTGTCCCACCATTCCATCCAGCCTATAGTACCGCGTATGGCAATAACAATGCTGGAGGGGTTTGACAGGTTGATAGCGGCAAATCCAAAATAAACCGGCTTTAAGACAGGTCCGAAGAAATTGCTCATCTGGATGTTGAAAAGCAAACGATAGCCGCTCGGGAATTCAGGATACTGATCCTGGGTAGGGCTCAATACATCAGGCAAAGCATTGTAAACGTCATAAGCGGCCTTTACAAAATACCCATAATCCAAAGCGGATGGGGGCATAACGCCAAATTTTTGATTTTTCATGGTTGAAATTTTTGTGCTGTTACATTATTAATGTAGTTGTTATGGTGCAGTAACGGTGCATGGAGCACCTACAAGGCTTGCCTGGCCACCCACCAGGAATAAATACGTGCCCAATGAATGGAAGCAGCCTATGGTTTGTTTTATCCATGGAAATAGCAGCGAGTTTACCTCAATGCCTACCGGAACGTGGCTATAGCCCAGTAATAACAACGATTTAGGAACGATATCCGGTTCGTTGTAAATTCGGTAGCTTTCGTGAATGATGGTATTGTAATAATTAACAAAATCCTGATCACCAACACATGGCGAAGCGAAGGTGTAAATGGATACTGCCTTGTCTGGGTTTTTGGCAGCCATGTCTACACCATATAAAGTTGCCAGGCTCGATCCCAGGCTATGACCAACCATGGTTACCTGTTTGTATTTACCCAGGTCAAATTCGCTATTTAGGCCTGTAAGTACGGTTTCCCTCAGGGCAATGGTGTTGCCTGTACCTCCCGGAGTAGAAACCTGGAGGCTGCTATAAAGCTCTAAAAAGCCACTTTCTACTTTACCCGAGTTGGGTGCAAATGGGCAGGGTGTTGGTAAAACCTGGAAATCATCCCACCATTCCATGATGCTTTTTGTTCCGCGGATGGCAACAACGATGCTTGTTGGGTTGGCATTATCAACGGCTATAAAACCAAAATAAACGGTGGTTTTATCGGTCCCGAAAAAATCGTTCATCTGGATGTTGGCTAATAAGGTGTACCCACTCGGAAAGCTTGGGTATTGATCCTGGGTAGGGCTCAGTACCGTTGGATAAAGGGTATAAACGTCAATGGCTGCTTTTACAAAAAAGCCATACTGGAGCGCGCTTGGTGGTACGGTAGCGCTAAGGTTTTGATTTTTCATGGTTTAATTTTTTTGATAGAAGTGATTTTCTTATTGTGCAGTTCTGCCATGCGCGTGGTGGTATAATTTGCCACCACGTGCAAAGCAGATCTGTCAGCTTATCATGTGTTGTTTTTAATTTATGTAGATCTTATTAAGCACGACATTCCAGATCCAATATGGCTGTTTTAGAATTGCCCTCCAGCAGATACAAATAGGTATCAAACGAATGGTTGCATTTGTCGGTATTGTTTACATGGAAATCAGGCTTAAGCGGATAGCCTCCCGGAACGTGCTTATAATTTTGATCTTTATCTTGAGGCTGGTTAGGAACTTTATCCAGTATGTTGTAAAAGCGATGACTGTTGCTGTCTTTGACAACAGAGCTGTAATAATCAACAAAATCCTTATTGCCGACGTGTGGCGAAGCCAGGGTATGAATAATTACATTGCTTTTTTTAACTGCAGCCAGGTGCGCGCCATATAAAGTTACTATGCCCGATCCCAAGCTGTGGCCAATCATCGTTATATTATTGTATCCCAGGTTCCCCAGATTAGTCTCAACATTCGTTCCCGGAGCCCAAAGTTGGAGACTGTTGTATAGTTTTAAAAAGCCCTTTTCTACTTTGCCTGCCTTTGGGTTTTCAGGTTGCAAATCTACAAGCGCGGTTTTGGCATCGATGTCCCATTCCAGATTGGTTTGAGTTCCACGGATAGCAACAACAATGTTCTTACTGTTAGCAGTTTCAGCAGCTATAAAACCATAATAAGCTGGAATGGGTAAATTGGCATATATAGTATCGTTCATCACGATGTTTGCTACTAATTTATACCCTGCCGGGAAGTTTGTATATTGATTCTGTCTAGGACTCAATATATCTGCGTTTTTAGGATCTTTATGAAATTCAATTGCTACTTTTAAAAATTTCCATGCATACTCATATGCATCTGATTGCACACTGGCGTTTTGATCTTTCATACTTAAATGAATTTTAATGGTGGTTGATGATTTAAATAATAGGTGTATCTAGCTTAAAAATTTATGTTTTACCTGTGCAGTAGGCACCATACAGGTTGCCGACTGCCCAAACAAATTGTACCGTTTCTGCGCGAATGACCGGTAGATCCGGTTGCCGATGGATGTGGGTACCAGTTGGGCCAGGTAGGCCAGCGGCAGCCAAATGCTACTCAGTTTTTTAATAATATGGATCACGGCGGCGGCTTCGGTATAAACCTCATCGCCATGGATCACCACAACGCTGTTCAATTCCTGGAAATCAATCCCAAACCTGGCCGCCATGCGTACCGCCGTATAGCTCTGTAAGGGGGCAAATGCAAACCTGTCGGCCTTATCATGGGCTATTACATAGTTGATATAGCTGTTGCAGAAATTGCACACCCCATCAAACAGAATGATATCCTTACGGTTATCTAAAACAGGTGCCATGGCATTTGATGATTAATAAAGTAAAGCGCCGGATAAGTAGCCATAAATGCCCAGAAAAAGGAATTAAGACCCATAATAAGCGCGGTAAGGAAATGGAATGTAAAACCCCATATCAGGAAGATCATCGCATACTGCCAGGGTAAAAACAAGCACAGCGGAAATAAGGTTTCCATGATCATCACGTTCCAGCACAGAAAGCCATTAGCCGCCGGATACTTTTGAAGAAATAGGGTAGCTTTCTTGGAGCCATAGGTTTTTGTCGAAAATACGTCCTTAACGGCTGTTCCGGCGCGCCACTCGGCCGATACCAGTTTGGCAATACCCGCTACGGTGTATGACAGGCAGGCTTGCAGGCCGATAAACCACAAGCCAATTTCGGCAAGTTTGGGTGTACCGAGGCCCGGCAAATTGCATGCAACCAGAGTAATAACAATTAGAATGGTCATCTGGTCAGATCCGTCGCTGCCGTAATAGGTGATCAGCGAGCTGATCAGCAGGCTCAACCCTAACAGGCTTAACAGTACCCAACCCATGGTTGATTGCAGTGGGTAAAATAACAGTGAAATAATGAGCAGGCAACGAATAACAAATAAGGCTGCCAGTCCACGTTCATTAAATAATTTGGAAAGCGGTTTTAATAATGGTTTTTGATCTTGTTGGGTCCATCTAAGTTGCATCACGTTCCACGAGAGCAGTCCGTTTGATGAGAACACTTGAATTTTTTTGATATACTCCAGGGCCGATATGAATACGCCAACGCTCAGGATAAGGAGTATAAGCTGCGTGGTATTGTTAAATGATATCATGGCTGTTTTATATTTGGTGAAAAACGGATAGTAATACCAGGGCGGGGTCTGTTTCTTTTTGATAGCCCGATGTTTCGGCCAGCATAAACTGACGGGACACCTCGGCTGATTGTTTTTGCCGCTGACTTACAGCATGCAATACAATGATATAGGGCATCGAAAACATAAGCAGGTTAAGGCCCAATTCTTCTTTGCGGTACGTTGGTATCATAGTTACCAGGCTTTGCACTACATCTGACAATATCTTTTTGTCGCGCTTTTCGGGGTTCCATAACCACGACCAAAAGCTACGTTCTTCGGTGATGTCGATCTCATGCCACTCGCTGTAATTATCTTCGGTAATTTTATCGCGATACAGGAGGTGATAATCCCTTTTGCCGGGATGTGGAGCAAAAAATGTCCACAAAGGGATCAAACCGAATATATCTACCTTATGTTTAAAAAAGTTTGATAATACGCTATCTCTAAACTGGCAAACGATGGTTATCAAAAACCAAAAGGCCAGGAAAACTGTTACTATGGTTTCATAGATAACAGCCGCATCTAATTTTGCCATCATAATTTTATTTATTTAATGATTAAAGAAAGGAGAGCATTGGCCGATGCTCTCCTTTATAGGTTTAATTAGTTGAATTTTTTGCGAAGCTCAATTAGTTTATCTAATGATAAACCTTCTTTTGCATGAGCATCCAGCGATTTGCTAACTTCATCGTTAGCTGCACTAGCTCCAATAAAAGCTGTAGCTACTTGAGCAACGTCGGCAACAACCGGAGTTGCTTTAACGGCTACTTTAGTAGCGGCAATAGCTGTTTTAGCTATAGCAGCGATAAATGCAGCTGAACCTACCTCAGCTTCTACTGTTTTGTTGTCACCTTTTAATTCAGCGATCAATGCGTCAAGGGCAGCTAATTCTGCCTGGGTTAAACTTAACTTTGCCATTTTGTTGTTTTTTTTGATTAGATGTAAATAATTTAGTTTTTGTGCCTTCTTTGAAGCTTCATTGCACAACATAAAGTACGGGAGCGGCGGCGCGTTTTGCCACAGTAGAAATACTTATTCGTGATATCGGGTATTTTCACGTAGTATTATAAGTTGTAAGCAATGGCCTGTTTTGCAGATAGTTGTCTTTTTTAGCCCGAAATAGCTTGTTTTGGCTGGTGGTAAACCTTAAAGACTATAGGATTACTAGATTAATACTTCGGAAAATGCAGCAAAAACGCAAGTAAATTTAGGCGGTTACAGAAGCATAACCGCCTAAATGTATTTTGTGATGAAAATTATAGGAATAACAGAAGGTGTTATATCACACCATTTTTAACGGCAAACATCACCAGGCCGGCTGTATTACGCACACCAACCTTTTCAATAATGCGTTGCCTGATGCCTTCAACAGAGCGCGGGCTTAAAAATAGCTCTGTACCTATTTCGGTAGCAGTTTTTTCGTTACATATCATTTTCAAAACATCCAGTTCGCGTTCAGAAAATTCAATGTCCTGGTTAAATGATGGTTTAACATTGCCTTTGATCACCAGCTTTTTTAATAAGGCCTTGTTAACAATATCGTTAAAGTAATAGCCATCTTCATGAACAGAGTAGATAGCCTTGCGGATCTCCTTGGGGTCGGCATTTTTGAGCAGGTAGCCGTTGGCGCCGTTTTCCATCAGGTGGATGATAAACTTGGCCTCATCGTACATGGTTACGATCAGAATTTTAATGTTATCATATTTTTTGCGAATGTGCCGGGTAGCTTCCATGCCATCCATAATCGGCATCTTCAGGTCCATTAAAATAACATCAGGTTGTATAAGTTCAATCTGTTGTAATAATTCTTCGCCATTATCTGCTTCAAGTACTACTTCCAGGTTTTTATCCCGGTTAAGGCCTACTTTTAACCCATCTCTGAATATGGCATAATCATCGGCTATAGCTACTTTTATTTTTTGCATTATTGTTTAGGTTGAAGGCCTTAAAAATAATTAATTTTCTGTAAAAAATAGTAAAAAAAATATTCCGAGAGCTGTATGTCGGTATTATATCAGGTATGTTTAATAAGGTTAAAATGTTATTTTAATAATAATCAGCTAGTTTAAATTAATTGACCGGGATAATGATGTCAATTTTTTTAACAACGCTTTGCTTACAATATCATTAAAATAATATCCATCCTCATGAACCAGATAAATGGCCCTGCGTATCTCTTTTGATTCGGCATTTTTAAGCAGGTAGCCATTGGCTCCGTTTTCCATCAGGTGTATAATAAACCTGGCCTCATCATACATGGTTACTATTAATATTTTAATGTGCTTATATTTTTTGCGTATATACCTGGTGGCTTCTATTCCACCCATAATGGGCATTTTCAGATCCATCAAAATAACATCTGGTTGTATAAGTTTATTTGCTCCAGCAGCTCTTCGCCATTCTCTGCTTCAAGTACAACCTCCAGATTTTCATCCTGATCAAATCCTACTTTTAGCCCATCTCTGAATATAGTATAATCATCAGCTATGGCTATTTTTATTTTGGGCATCATAATAGGGGTATGCCGTAAAAATAATTAAACTTTTACGAAAAAAAAGCATGGAATGTTATTAACGGCTGTAAACGCAGTATTTGCGCTTTTAATTAAAAAAATGAATAGTCTGAATACTTTTTTTTACAATGATTAACAAAAGGAGCGATCTGATTAACTAAAGGTTATTCTAGTCGACCGGTACGGAAATATCGATAGCATACCCTCCGGCATGATGGGAAAACTTAAGATCGGCTTTGAGCAGAATTATCCGGTTTTGTATATTTTTTAAGCCCAGACCATCTTTTTTAAACCGAAGTTCCTCAAAATGCGATTGTGTAAGCCCCTTCCCGTTATGTGTTAAGGTGATCATCAACGTTTTATTTAAATAAATAGAGCGCACAAATATTTTTGTGGCTTTGGCGTGTTTATTTATATTGTTGATAAGCTCCTGTACTATGCGGTAAATGCTGATGTCGTTTTGCCCTACCTGGGTTGGGTAACTGGGATCGAGGGTTACGCTGATCTCAACAACAGATTCATGAGATATTTTACCGCAAAAGTGGCTCAGGGCCTCATTTAAACCAAACTCCTGCAATATGTTGGAATGCAGACTGTGCGACAAGCCCCTGATTTTGTTGATGCCCTCGTCAAGCAGATCTTTGCCTTTTTGATAAATGCTTTGATTGCTTTCGTCGGGGTCTTCTATCCTGACACTGTTAAAATGGAGGCTTGATGCCCCCAGTATGGCACCTACCTCGTCATGCAGTTCTTCGGCAATGCGGTGGCGTTCAATTTCTTCGCTTCTTACAGCCGCTTCTATCAGCTGGTTTTTCTGCGCGTTTTGCATAGCCTGCAGCTCATTTTGAAACTGTAGTTTTTTACGTTGCGTAAATATAAAAATGAGTAACAGGCTTATAAAAAGCATCAACATGGCGGCAATCCCCACTACCAGTAACAATCGAATATCAGTGCTCCCTTGATTCATAAAAACCTTTGGCTATAAACAAGTTAAAAATTACGTACGAAATGTTATGCGCATTCCATAAGCTAATGGCAAAATGCTCCATACGTATGGTTAACTCGTTGTATAAAAGAAATATAAAGAAATTAATAGTAACATAAATGCCTAAACCGGTAACTATCCAGAAGTCGGAATTAAAAATGTTAACCTCCGGACTGTCATTTATCTTAAATAAATAGTATTGTAAGGTGTAAAACAAAAGCAAAATGGCCTCAACCGATAGCAGGCGGCTGCTTAGTTTCCAGTAATCAAAAAAGTTTTCGTAAAAACAAAAATTGATGATCACAAAGGCCAGGAAACAAAACGGAATAATTTTTTTTATAGTTGTTAAAAAGGGTTGTTTTAGCCGTATAAAAAATGTGCTGAATAAAAAGAAACGTATAATGGAATGCAGATTGTACAGATAGTTATTGGAATTGTATTTGGCAGGTAAAATGGTCCGGATCTTCCAGGTTAAGTCGATGGCCAGGTTAATAAAAAGCGCTATACAAACGTAAAAAACAACCGGCTTAAGTAAAGCCGGCTGTTTTCTAAATAGTAATAAGGATATAGGTATTAAGAGCGCCCAAACTTCTGACCAGTCAATAACGATCTGAAATACTTTAAACATTCGGGAATATGGTCAGGTAGTTTAGTTAAAGGTTGCGGGTGGAGACGGATTCGTGTTGATCGGATCGGTTACCGGGTTACCAGGCAATACGATATCACCTGAGCCGGTTCTCTTATAACGGTCAACATCATAATAAACATGATGGCTATCGTTAACATCCGGTATAAATACCAGGTAATCTGGTTTATCGCCATCGGGGTCAGTGGTATCGATAAGCAATAGCATAGCAGCAAGTGATATTACGTTATTACTCATAACAAGCGGACCGCTCAACTCTAAAGCGTTGTTGTTATAATCTTCCAATGTATCATAATAGCTGCTGTATTGATTGGCCGGCGACATATGTCCGTATGCGATCAGCTGCAGTGGTTTACTATCATCGGTAGTGCTGGAAAAAAAATAAGAGAACACAAAATTATCAATACCGGGGGAGTTAGCTATCATATTCCGGATGGCGCTGGTCTCGTATTTTAACCAGAAAAATTTTAGAGTTTGAATCTCGTCCATAGTAGTGTTTAGTTTTATATAACAAATTTATAGGATGGCATTGAAGTGGGTAAGCGTATAAGTACCTGAATTTTTTATACCGTATTTCTACGTAGTTGGCAATGGTGTTGTTGCTTTATGGTTAAATTCCTTGTGCCTGGGTGTTATTTTTTTAACGATTGCAACATAAAAGTCGATCCCACGCCCAAAGCGGCTCCTGCTGCAACATCGGTAGGGTAATGTACTCCGAGGTACATACGCGAATAACTTACCGAGCCCGCCCACAAAAATGCGGGCGCGATCACATACCACTTTGGATAAGCCCTGGAAAGGGCAGTAGCAGTAGCAAAACTGCTGGACGTATGCCCCGAGGGAAAAGAGGTACTGCCCGCCCGGTAAACCGGCACAATATTAATATTTTGTATAAAAGGGCGCGGCCTCTTAACAATGTGTTTGATCAAATACGTGAGCCCGGCCGATAATGCCGTACTGCTGGCCACATATAAAGAGTTTTGCCGCATTTGTTTATCATTGCTGATCACACCTGCCGCCAGCAAGCCTACAGGAACGCCAATATCACCATATAAATGTGTGCGCGACAGGAACATGAATACACCGGTTTGCTCTGGTGTGCGGTGATCTTGCAGATCGATCATGATCCGATCGTCCAGTTGCTGAAGGCCCGATTGCGCCCGTGATGAGATACTAAATAATAAACTGAATAATAAAAGGAAATAAAAAAGATACGTTTTTAAGACCAGCGTCATAGGTATAGCAGGTTTAGTATTACCATAAATATAGGATACTTATTTCAAATGTAGGGAGTTTAAGGCATTATTAGGCCCCGGTGTTAATATTTATCAAGATAAGTTAAAACTTAACACTGAGATAATACCCGTAAAGTATGTATGCAATATTTTTGAAACACTGTTTAAAACGAAAGTCCCCAAAGCGCTCGCCGCCGGGGACTTTCAACCTAAACCTTATCACAATAAGTAAGCAGGATGCTTACCTTATAGATGGCGCAAGTATATAAAAAAAATTTATAGTACAATAGGCGGTAATTATCTTTTTGATAAAAAAATTACCAACTATAACGATTTAGTAGAAATCAAATGGCAAAAAATGCCATTTATTCAATTTTATTCATTTTTTAAACCATCCACAGGGTTGGTTAACGCCGGCATTTTTGCTAAGACCATTATATATCCGGTTTTAAGACGACGGTTTTTAATCATTTAATTGATAACACCGCATTTAATTGCCATCAATCTTCGGTAGCAAGGGTTTGCCATCATATTTTTCTAACAAAAACAGAACCTCATCTGTATCGATACTATAATGTGGCGGGTTGGGTGTGTTTTTTTGCTGCTTGCTAAAATGTATCCTGTATTTATCTGTTAATGATGCATCGGAGCCATAATGTTTTAAAAAAAACGTATTACTTAATGATAAGGCAGCGGAATAGACAAGGCTCAAAAATCCGAACAACACAAAAATGCAGGCATAACCATATTTGATATATACCGGTTTAAGCATGCTGCCGAAGTAATAAAATACCGAGTAAATGAGTATGGGGACTAACGGTGTTAAAAAACGCGCGTCATAAAAGGGCCAAAGAAAAATCATCAACAGGTAAACCGTAAATACCCAAAATGCAGGAGTATTCACTAATTGGCGGTTTACAACTACTTTGTAAAGGATAAAACACATCAGCAAACCTGTCGCTATCAATAAATAGTTGCTCGCGGCAGGATTTATTACCGTTGATAGCTTACTGTATGGTATGTTGGTCATGATTTCGCCAAGCTCTTTAAAATGTATGGCCAGGCGGTCAAATATGGATGCCGGGTGATGAGCCATCATGCCCAGGTTTAGCTGACGGATATAAGCCACTCTTTTTTCAATCAGCGGAAGTTGAGATACAAAAGCAGCCAGGACAATAATAACGCTGCACAACCATATCCACAGTAATTTTTTTTGTCCGAATAATATGCCCTTATTTAAATAAACCAGGTATAGTAATATTCCTATAACCAATGCTATGCCTGCTGTGCGCACATATAAACTAACCAGGGTTGCGGCTAATGCGGGAATAATGTACAACCAGTGTTTTTTAAAAACGCTTGTCCACAGGTAAATACTGGCTAAAAACAGCAGGGTAAAAAGTTCATCCGCTATAGGTAGCGTAAATTGTTTTACATTGATGGTCGAGAGCATGGTTAGTGCCATAAAAACCAGGCGATTTTCTATTTTCAGACGTATGGCCAACAGGGATGACGCCAGCAGCATCGATACCATATTGATCAAAGTGATGGATAGCGGGCTTAACAGATGCAGCCTGCTAAGTGCTAATAAGAATAGAGGGTATCCATGCGGGAAAAAATCATGAGCGGCATCACTGTTGGGGCCGAGGTTGCCGGTAAGATATTCTATGATTTTCAGGTACCGGATGCCATCGGTATTTAATCTTAAGGGTGTAAAAAGATTGGGCAAAAGCAAAAGGATAACGATGATAAAAAAGGTAATGCTTCCCCAACTTTTGTTTTTGAACAGGCCATTAACGGCAATTGGTTTGGTTGCTTCCATTTTTAATTACTGAATAGCCTGCATTTGCTTTGAACAAAGAAACTCAAAATTAGGGGGAATACCCAATTGGTAACATACTAACACAAGATAAAGCGACTTACCCGGGCAATTGGCAACTGAAAAATAGCTGAACGAGTGCGAAGATTTTGCTTTATTTTAAAAGTCGGGGCGTGTGCGATTCCTTCCCTCGGGAAGGGGAGGAAGGGGTTTCGTCGTGTCGTAAATCTGTCGCTCGCATAAACCCCTCCCTGCCACTGCACAACCAACCGCACCCCTCCCGTGGGGAGGGAACTGGAAAACATCAGAATTTTGTATGAAGGCCGGGGCGTGTGCGATTCCTTCCCTCGGGAAGGGGAGGAAGGGGTTTCGTCGTGTCGTAAATCTGTCGCTCGCATAAACCCCTCCCTGCCACTGCACAACCAACCGCACCCCTCCCGTGGGGAGGGAACTTGAAAAACATCAGTATGACACCCTTTTTAAGATAGCTGTCGTTTCATCAACTATTTACCCTCCAGCTGCTTTAACATCTCTTTTCCGCCAGTGTTGTTAGGGTTCAGTTCGATCGATTTTTTGTAGTTTTTGATAGCCAGGGCTTTATCACCATGTTTCATATAAGCTTCGCCCAGGCTATCATAGGTATTGAAAGATGTGGGGTGCCTTTGTGTATTTTCCTTAAATATGTCAATGGCTTCTTCTATGTTTTTTAAATTCAATTGCTGGTAACCGCAGCTGTTCAGGAAACCTTCGCTCGGGCTCATCGTATAGCCAAACTCGTCGGATAACCTGCCGAAATGGCTATTTATATCTGCCATGGACATTTTAACATTGCTGTAATAGTCAATAAACCAGTTTTTATAAATGAAGCGCAGTCCATCATAAACGCTTTTATAGGTAACCGAAAAATGATTTTCTTCAGGGTACTGCTCAAATTTCCAGGTAAAGGAGGCTGGGGCGGTGGTTTTTAATACCAGCATCAGCGAATCTACCTTTTGCCTGTCCTCGTTCCCGATGGTAATAAAGGTTTTTCCCTTCAACTGCTGGTGACTTTGCAGGAACGGAGCAAAATCGGTCAGAATTTTTGTATTGCCACCGTAAATTGCCGGACTGATCAAAATATTGGCCTGAAAAAGATCGGGAGCGGCCTCCTTGGCATAGAGGGCAAATATGCCGCCTAAAGAGTGTGCCGAAAGGATACGATAAGGCTCGGTACGATAATTTTTGTCGATATAAGGCACCAGCTCGTTCTTGATGAATTGCAGAAATTTAGGTCCACCGCCTGTTTTGCCCATCCTTGTAGTATCTACTTTGCCATCAAAAAGCAGGGAATGAATGGGCGTAAAATCGCGGGTACGGTCGATATTTAAAATAGCCACCACGATCATTTGCGGCATCCGGTTACGGTCGTAATCCGACAGAAATTCAACCGCCTCCGAAACGTATTTAAAATGACTGTCGCCATCAAGCAGATATAACACAGGGTAGGTAGTTGAGGTAGTGTTATAATCGGCAGGCAAGTGTATCCAAATACCCCGTTTTTCGCCTAATGCTTTGGAGGTTAATACCACTGTTTTGTCGTTATTCACCGTAACACTGTCTATTTGGGCAAATAGGTTTTTACTACAGATCAATAGCAGAAACAGGATAAATGTGATGCGGATGGGTTTATAACAGGGTATCATTATTAATATACTTTAAACAAAGAAAATAAAAATTAGGGGTAATTGTTTGTCGATCATAAAAAGTAAAAACATCACATTATCCGCAGTCGCTCGGCTCATGCCGAGTGACCGTTATTACCCGGCCTCCGGCCGCTGTGAAAAATTAAGTGCTATTTGATGAATCGCAGGCCGGAGGCCTGTAAATAGTCGTCACTCGGCTGGAGCCGAGCGACTGCATAGAGGAGCTCAGGTTTTCTTATGCATTCTCCTTTGGAGCAGGCTGGGTCGGGGCGACTTCTTTGCGAGCCGCCATGAGGCTTTTGCCGGCTTGCAGCAGTTCCTGGGTAATGTTGCGGGTATAGGTTTTGATCTCCTGTTGAAAATCATCCACCGAAGCACCGGAGCGGATCTCTTCCAACCGTTTTTCCCAGTTGCCGGTCAGTTCGGCCTGGGCTATTTTTTGATCTTTAACTACGTTGTATACGCTGAGCCCGGTTGTTGTAGGAACCAGGTTCTTTTTTTCGCGGGTGATGTAATCGCGTTTGATGAGGGTTTCGATGATGGATGCACGGGTGGCAGGTGTACCCAGGCCGCTATCCTTCATGGCGTAGCGCAGCTCTTCGTCCTCAATTTCCTTACCCGCGGTTTCCAGCGCTTTTAACAGCGATGCTTCGTTGTACAGTGGTTTGGGCTTGGTTTGTTTCTCCAATAATGCTTTTTCGGGGATAGGCAGGCGCTCGTCCTGTTGTACTTTGGGCAGGCTCGCGTTTTCTTCGTCCTTCTTTTCCTCGTCGGGGTCATTGAGTACCGAACGCCATCCGGCCGAGCTGATCACCGTGCCGCTGGCAGTAAACAGCGAGCCCGATTGCACGGTGATCTTGGTGATCTCCTTGATACATTCCTGGTGAAAGGCCTCCAGCATACGTGCGGCCACCAGGTCGTAAATGGCCTGCAGATCGCCCGAGAGTTGGTATGGCTTTTCGCCGGTAGGCAGTATAGCGTGGTGATCCGTTACCTTTTTGGCGTTCACGCTGCGTTTGTTGAGTTTTACGGTAGCCAAAAAAGCAGCCTGTTTGCCAAACTCGGGGTGTTCGTTAAATTTTTCGATCAATGCCGGTACGGTGGCAAATACATCATCGCCAATATAGCGGCTGCCGGTACGCGGATAGGTAACCAGCTTGCCCTCATATAGCGTTTGCAGCAGACCAAGCGTTTGATCGGCCGTAAAACCTTTGCGTTTATTGGCTTCCTGCTGCAGGCTGCTCAAATCGTGCAGCAGCGGCGGTGGTTCCTTGCGGGGTTTGGCCTCCACACTTACAATGTGCCCACCATTAGGGAAACCCGATGGCACATCCTCCACCTTATCCACCACGGCCTGGGCCTCTTCGGTGGTTTTGAAACTTTCGGTAGATATGGCCCTGAAGATCTGGCCGTCCTTATCTACCTGGATGCTCACCTGGTAATACAGTTGCGGCACAAAGTTCTTGTTTTCGAGGTATCGCGAGCAGATCATGGCCAGTGTAGGCGTTTGCACCCTGCCCAGCGAAAGCACGGCCCTTGTACCGGCCGAAATACTGAGCGCCTGCGTGGCGTTCATGCCCACCAGCCAATCCGACTGCGAGCGGCAATGTGCCGAATTGAACAGGGTATCATAATCAGAGCCAGGTTTCAGGTTGCGGAAACCCTCTTTAATCGCTTCATCTGTTTGCGATGAGATCCAGAGCCTTTTAAAAGGCTTCTTGCATTTGAGGTAATAATAAATGTAGCGGAAGATGAGCTCACCTTCGCGCCCGGCATCCGTTGCTACAATGATCTCGGTAGCTTCGTCAAACAGGGCCTTGATGGTATCTAATTGTTTTTTTACCGATGGATCGTCAACAATGCCATCCTTGGTTTTTACCTTGCGGATGCTGAGCTTAAACTTGGGCGGCAGCATAGGCAGGTTTTGAACGCTCCAGCCGTAAAAGCCGTACTCCTGCGGGGGGGCCAGCTGCAAAAGGTGACCAAAAGCCCAGGTAAAGGTATAACCCTTGCCTTCCATATACCCATCCTTTTTGGTGGTAGCGCCAAATACTTTGGCAATTTCGCGGGCTACGGATGGTTTTTCGGCAATGATAACTTTCATGTACAGGATGGCGCTCAAAATTAATTTGAGGGGTGAAAGTTAGATAAATGGGGCGGTTGGTACAATGAATGTGGAAAAATGGGAGCTTAATCTCTATATTACGTCATTGCGATTTCTATGATAAAAGCAAATGATTTTGATAAGGTATTTGGTTTTTAATGACAGCAAAGATTCGGTGTATGATTTTGTTTCTTACGGCATTTAAGACAGACATTTTATTTTTCCCACC
>NZ_JABGNA010000002.1 GCF_013149275.1 Mucilaginibacter sp. SG564 | reverse complement strand
AAGAGGTGAAATGTATGTTGAAAACTATACAAGAGCGGCTTAGAAAATGCTTTTGCAAAATAAATTTGGAAATATAAGAAACCTAGAATACCCGGTCTACGCTTCGCTGGACCGCCCTCTCTTCGCCTGCGGCGGAAAGAGGGTAGAGAAAATAAAAGTATAAAATCCCCTCCCTCCGCTTCGCGGAGAGAGGGGTGACGAGCACAGCGATGTCGGGGTGAGTCGACTCTCAACAAAAAAGGCCCCGCTTTACCAGCAGGACCTTTTCATTAATTAGGGATAAATTAACTTATGATGATTTTTTACCGGTGTTGAAACCAAACGGAACAACCACCTTAAAGCTGATATTACGGCCCATATTAAAAATACCATGATTGATACCATCGGGAGCGGTAGGATTGCCAAAATATTTAAGCCTGCTCATGTTTGACTGGTAATTTACATTAGCCAGGTTGGTACCTTCAATAAACAATTTAAGCACCGGCTGACCGGCCTTGTTAACAATGTTGCCACCAAACCCTGCGCTTAACAGATTGTAACCTGCTGTTGCTGTTTCGGTACCGTAAGCGGCAAAGAAACGGTTTTGGGCGCTGTAATGGTCAAAGCCAACAAAAACGTACAGGTTTTTAAAGTCGCCGAAGCCACCGTTAAAATTGCCGCGCAATTCTGAGTGGGTATGCAATGGTGGTATGAATGGCAGATATTTTAAGCTATCGGCTACCGGACCGCCATTTCCTTTGTTTTCGCCGTAAGTTAAGCTCAGCGAGTTTTCAAAGTGCAACCAAGGCAGTGGGTGTAAGTCAACATTAACTTCGCCACCGTATATACGGGCTTTGCTTTGTACATAGGTAAAAGTGTTATAGCCTTGGGTGATCACCGGGCTGCCATCGGGATTTAGCTCCTGTTGCTGGAATATGTAGTTGGAAATTTCATTGTTAAACAACTCCACACTGGCCGAGATATTTGGCAATGTTAAAAACGCGCCGATATCCTGTTGAAAACTGAACTCCGGTTTAAAATTCTTGTCGCCTACGTGATAGATCTGCGAGCCAGGGTCGGGGCCATTGGCGGATAGTTCGGCAATACTTGGCGCCCTGAAACCGCGGGCAAGATTAGCCTTAACCAAAAACTGATCAGATACATTGTAGGTTGCTCCAAAGCTTCCTGAAAAGCCTGTAAAGGTTTTGCTAAGCGCATCAAACTGTGATGCCACATTTGGCGCGGTGGCAGGGTTTGGCCCGGTATATAATTGCGGAAAGCCATGCGGGCCACCAATAGTATCCACATAAGCAGCATTACCCGTGAAGGAGCGTGAGTCAAAACGGGCGCCGGCAGACAGATCCAGTTTGCCAAAGCTTTTCTTGATCACAAAGAAAGGTCCGATATCAAATTGATGGTACGCTGGGATAGGGAAATCGGTGGCGCCATCAATAGTATTTTTACCATACTGACCATTTACACCAAATGTGGTTTCATAATCATTACCAATGTTAAAGTTGTATTTAATATCATAGGTGTAAGTATGCAGGTGCAGGTTTAAGCCTGGGATATCACCATACTCAGGGTGGGTATACTCACGCCTGTGGCTAAGCTGGTAGCCCAGGTTAACCAGCAGGTTGCCATTGCCTAAAATAAAGTTACTGTTGTTATAGATGCGGTAAAGCTGAACGCGTTGATGTAGGGTCGGGATGCGGTAGGTGTTTAGTTCAGATTCCGGAACGATAGCAGTAGCGCCATCTTCACTTATTTGCTTGGTGAATTGACGGGTAAGCGAATCGCGGCTGCCATCCGGGATATCCTGTTTATCATCAAAAACAGAAGCATGAAAATAAGAGTAACCCCATGATTTATTGAGGCCCACCATTACACGGGCGTCTTTTTCCTGATAACCGGTGGCGTATACCCGGCCATCTTGCTGGTTCTGGTAATTTTTGGCTTCTTTAGCCGATATTACCGTTCCCCAAACCAGGCCGTTCTGATTACCCTGTAACCTGAACGATCCGTTGAGTAAACCCTGGTTGGTGCCATAAATACCTTGCACCGAACCTAATATTTTACCTTCGGGAACCGGGGCGGGCGTAATCAGGTTAACCACACCGCCAATAGCGTCAGACCCATAAGTTAAGCTGGCCGGGCCTTTGATGATCTCCACACGGTCAATCGAGTTTTGATCAACTTCAATACCATGCTCATCGCCCCATTGCTGGCCTTCCTGGCGAATGCCATCCTGTAAAGTAATTACCCGGTTATAGCCCAAACCATGTATAAACGGCTTGGATATGTTTGGACCGGTTGTAACCGCGCTTACACCCGGCAAATTAGCAATCTGATCGATAATATTACCAGAAGCAGCACGCTGTTCCAGGTAGGTTTTGCCAACGGCTACCATAGGCACAGGGCTGCGTTTTATTTCGGTAGCCTTACTTACGCCTGTTACTACAACTTCACCGGCTTCTAATGACGAGGCTTGCAGCTTCACATCAAACACCGATGTTTTGGAAAGATCAACCTTTTGATTAAAAGTAGCATAACCCAGGTAACTTACCTGTACTAGGTAAACACCGCGGGGCACATGGTTTAACACATATTTACCATTTACATCGGTAATGGCGCCGGTGTGTAAGTCGGGGATGCTTACGGTAGCACCAATAACGGGTTTGCCATCGGTTTTATCGGTAACTGTACCGGTTAAAGTGCCTACAGCCTCTTCAACAGCTGCTTTTTTTGTAGTAACTGTATGGGCATTGGCAAAAGCAGAAAAACCTATAAAAAGCAATAATAAGCTACTAATTAGCTTTAATTTCATAATAAAAAAATTTGGGGATCAATAAATACCACACCAATGGTGGCGCTATTTTGCAAGAAAAAAACTAATATTATGAAAGTGCAGGGGGGGCACGTCCGGCAGCCAGCACAAGGCCTATGCTTACAAAACCATAGTCGCTGGTTTTAAAAAAATGCAATGTAGCTACCTGGGGTATTAAATAAAATGCCTGATCAATAACTGCGGCCTGATGATGCATGGCATCGCACAGGTAACATTTTTCCTTAAGGGTTTGTTGTTGCGGTTGCTGATGGTGATGATGAGTGGCGTATTCTGTCCCGGTTGTTTTGGCAAGCAGGTGTTGGTGAGTATAAACAACATATTGACCCGCTATAAAGCAAATGAGTAATAGCCAGGAGTATAGGATATGTAATTTATTTTTTTTCACCCTTAAAATACCTTTTTACAAAGATGATGCAAAAGTAGTTAATAAAATGTTAAAAATAATGCAACATTGTAACATTAATGATAATCGCACACTATATCATTTATTGTTCATGCTTGATGGTTCATGGATGTGGGAAAAAGTTCATAGTTCATGGATAATAGTTCATAGTAAGAGGTTATGCGTACTATTTGACATTACTCTTTTACTATTATCCATGAACCATCAACTATGAACTATTCTTATCTTTGCCGGCATGACACCTGCCGAAATTAATGTGAAATGGGATGCGCTGCAGCAACGTATTGCCCAGGATTTTGATAACGAAAAACCCGATCTGAAAGTGATGCTGTTTTTAATTGGCGTGCAGGAACTTGGCCAGGGGCCACGCAAATTCAGCAAACGCCAAAAGGAAGAGTTGATGCATATTGCCAATTGCCGCCTTTTTAGCATGCTGGGTTTTTATGAGCTGGAAGGTTTGGATCAGGATGGCTGGCCGCATTGGAAAAGAGTTAAAGTAATACCCAACTATACCCTGTTGGAACAGGAAATGATCCTCAAATCGTTGATGATTAATTATTTTGAGGAACTGGAAGGGAATTAACCGCCTTTTGCGGCTTCACTGCAAAGAGCGTAAAAACGTAAAAAGATAACGTCATTGCGAGCGCTAACCAACTTAACGATATATGAAAAAACTCCTTACCCTAAGTTTGCTTTTATTAAGTGTCGCTGCATTTGCCGGGCCACCCAAAAACCAATACGTGCGCATCAAAACCAGCTATGGCGATTGTATCATCCGCCTGTATAACGAAACGCCCCTGCACCGCGATAATTTTATAAAACTGGCTAAAAAAGGTTTTTACAACGGCACTTTATTTCATAGGGTGATACAAAATTTTATGATCCAGGGTGGCGATCCCGACTCTAAAAAGGCGATACCAGGGTTGGAGCTGGGTGATGGCGACGTGGGTTATACCGTACCTGCCGAATTCAGGGACAGTCTTTTCCACAAGCGTGGTGTACTGGCAGCGGCACGTGACGAAAATCCAAAAAAAGCGTCGAGCGGGTGCCAGTTTTATATCACCGAGGGTAAACGGTTTACCGATGGCCGGCTGGATACATTAGAAAAAACCCGCCTGAAGGGACGCAAAATACCGGCATGGCAAAGGGAATGGTATAAATCTGTGGGCGGCGTACCACACCTCGACCAAAATTATACAGTTTATGGCGAAGTAGTTTCGGGCCTTGATATGGTAGACCGTATCGCCGCCGTAAAAAAAGATGAATGTGACCGGCCGCTAACTGATGTACCCATGACTGTGGAAGTACTCAGCAAAAAGGAATGCAACCAATTGGATAAAATCCTGCGCTGATATCGGAATTCGGATGTTCGATTTCGGATTTTTAATTACTGGTGAATCAAGTAAAAACTAAAATATCGTATTTTGGCATCCTAATTCCGAAATCGAACATCCCAAATCCGAAATGAAAATAATTACCTATAACGTTAATGGTATCCGCTCGGCTATCAACAAAAACTGGCTGGCATGGTTACAGGCTACTGATGCCGATGTGGTTTGCCTGCAAGAAATTAAGGCTACACCTGATGTACTGACCGATCTTGGCCTGGTTGATCAGCTGGGCTACAAACATTACTGGTTCCCGGCCGAGAAAAAGGGCTATAGCGGTACCGCCATCTTTAGTAAACAAACACCTAAACATATTGAATACGGTTGCGGCATCCCCGATTTTGACCGCGAGGGCCGTTGCATCCGTGTTGATTTTGATGAAGTATCTGTCATGAGCGTTTACTTCCCTTCGGGTTCCAGCGGCGATGAGCGCCAGGTGTTTAAATACCGCTTTTTAGATGAGTTTGGCAGATACCTTACCCTGCTTAAAAGCCAGTACCCCAAGCTGGTGATATGCGGCGATTATAATATCTGTCACCGTCCTATTGATATTCACAACCCTAAATCAAATGCCAACTCTTCCGGCTTTTTGCCCGAAGAACGTGAATGGATGGAGAAATTTATTGAAGGGGGATTTATCGACACCTTCCGTCATCTCAACAAAGAACCACATAACTATACCTGGTGGAGTTTCAGAGCAGGGGCAAGAGGTAAAAACTTAGGCTGGCGTATTGATTATGCCATGGTCAGTACCGAACTGGAAGCCAACATTAAACGCGCCGCCATTTTACCCGAGGCTAAGCACTCAGATCATTGCCCGGTGCTGCTGGAGCTGGAGTTTTAGGCCCCCCGCCCCCCCTAAAGGGGGAGCGATTAACCACCGCGTCATTGCGAGCGGATATGGAAAGTTATAATATATAAAAAGGAAAGAGGCGCCAAATGGCGCCTCTTTCCTTTTTATACTGAAATGTAATATGCAATTCAAAAGTTCCCCCTTCAGGGGGCGCTAAGGGGCTCTGCTTTACGCTTTCACACGCTCAACATAGGCGCCTGTAGCGGTATCTACCTTTACTTTGTCGCCAATGTTGATAAACAGGGGAACACGGATCTCGGCACCAGTTTCAACGGTAGCGTTTTTAAGGGCGCCGCTTGAAGTATCGCCTTTAACCGCCGGTTCGGTGTAGGTAATTTCCAGTTCGGCCGAGCCCGGGATAGAACCCATGATCGGTTCTTCGCTTTCAAAAGCTACAATCACGTTCATGCCTTCCTTTAAAAACTTAACCGCAGGGCCAAATAATGCTTTTGGTACGCTGTGCTGATCATAAGTAGTGTTATCCATTACTACCAATGAATCGCCCTCGTCATATAAATATTGATAATCGTTTGTTTCAACCCGGGCAATATCTACCTCTTCATCGGTACGGAAACGGTATTCAACCAATTTACCCGATTTTACGTTACGCATACGGGCCTGATAAAATGCACGTAAGTTACCTGGTGTGCGGTGTAAAAACTCTTCAACCTGCACTAATTCGCCGTTAAAGCGAAGCACATTTCCATTTTTAACATCTGATGCTTTAGCCATAAAAAAATATTGAGGCCGCAAACTTAGCTACTTATCGGCAAAGATACAAGTGGTTGATTAAGTGAGTGGTTGATTTGGTTAAGTAGTTGATTTGGTTGATTAAGTTAGATTAGGACAATGGAGTTAGATTGAGTTACCATGTTTTACTGAGTTTAACTCAATCAACTACTCACTAACCCTTATAATCCGAAATACTCAGGCGCTCTTTACAAAAACTGTACTCGTGTTCCTGGTTAGAGCAGATAATGGTGAGCCGGTTGTGTGCAAACTGCTCTACCAGACCCAGGTACCAGTCGACGCCCTGGGTGTCCAGGTTGGAGGTGGGTTCATCCAGCATCAGGATAGGCGTATCGGCACAAAAGGCCATTATCAGCTTCAAACGCTGTTTCATCCCCGACGAAAAATACCTGATCAGCTTGTTTTCGCTTTTAGCCAAACTCAGTAGTCCTATCAGTTCTTTTTTATCGATACCCGGTTTGTACTGTTTAAACTTAAAATGAAAATCAACCATTTCTGTGAGCGTAAACTCTTCGATCAGCTCCAGGTAGGGCGCGGCAAGACTCAGATGGGTAAACACCTCTGTTGGGTGAACTGGTTTATTCTGAAAAGTATAGTCGATAGTTCCGGTCGATGGGCTCAGACTGGCATTTAAAACCTGCAGCAGTGTAGATTTGCCCGAGCCATTTGGGCCTAATATAGCGTAAGCCCCGCCGCTGTTAAAAGTATAATCAACCCCTCTGAAAATCCAGTCGCGGTTAAATCTACGGCCGATGTTTTGAAGGGTGATGTTCATTTTAGCTTATAGATAATGGTTCATAGATCATGGAAGGCCTATGGTTGATGGTTCATAGTTTATGGAAATCTCCTGATTCATAACTCAATGCAATTCTTTTTACTATGAACCATCAACTATACCCCATGAACTATCAGGTATTCCCGAAGCCCTTCATGATACCTCTTTGCGAGTTTTGCAAAAAGTTAATGATCTCGTCGCGTTCGATGCTTGGGGTAAACTCAGCCTCGATAATATCAAGGGCCTTGCTCACATTATATTTTTTCAGGAATATGATCCTGTAGATCTCCTGGATCTCATTAATGGTTGCTGCCGAAAAACCCCGGCGGCGCAGACCAACAGAATTGATACCCACGTAGGATAAAGGCTCACGCCCCGCCTTGGTAAAGGGAGGAACATCTTTACGTACCAATGATCCGCCTGATATCATGCTATGCGCACCGATCTCAACAAACTGATGTACAGCAGATGAACCGCCCACAAAAGCGTAATCATAAATATTGATGTGCCCGGCTAATTGTACCGAGTTGGCAATGATCACATTATCGCCGATAACGCAATCGTGTGCTACGTGCACATAAGCCATCAGCAGGCAATTGCTGCCAATGGTGGTGGTATTTTTATCCAGCGCGGTACCGCGATTAAGGGTAACACACTCGCGTATGGTGGTGTTATCGCCTATGGATACGGTGCTTTGCTCGCCCTTATATTTCAGATCCTGCGGTGGGGCAGATACTACCGCGCCAGGAAATATACGGCAGTTTTTACCGATGCGGGCACCATCCATAATTACGGAGTTGGAGCCGATCCAGGTACCTTCGCCAATTTCAACATCCTTGTGGATGGTTACAAAAGGCTCTATCACCACGTTGTCGGCTATTTTGGCCTGCGGGTGTATGTATGCTAAGGGTTGGATCATGCTTCGTTAGATTTATTAACTTTTACAATTTGGGCCATCAGTTCGGCTTCTACCACAATACGTGAGCCAACCATTCCAATACCTTTCATTTGGGCAATCCCGCGTCTGATAGGAGCTACCAGGCTGCAATGGAAGATAATGGTATCGCCGGGTACAACTTTGTCTTTAAAGCGGGCGTTCTCTATTTTCAGGAAAAGGGTAATATAATTTTCAGGATCAGGCACGGTATTCAATACCAGTATGCCCCCGGTTTGCGCCATAGCCTCTATTTGCAATACGCCTGGGAAAAGCGGCGAACCAGGGAAGTGCCCCATAAACAGATCCTCGTTCATGGTTACATTCTTTAATCCTACCACATGGCTTTTTGATAGCTCCAATATTTTATCAACCATGAGCATTGGCTGCCTGTGGGGCAATATTTTCATGATCTGAACGGTATCATATACCGGCGTCATATTAGGATCATACACTTTTACGTGTTTACGGCTCTTCTCTTTTTTGATCAGCGCTTTTATCTTTTTGGCAAAAGCAACGTTGGCCGCGTGCCCTGGCCGGGCAGCCATGATATGTCCTTTCAAGGGAACACCTACCAGGGCCAAATCGCCTATCATATCCAGCAGTTTGTGCCTTGCGGGCTCATTCTGATGGCGAAGTTCGATATTATTTAAAATGCCCTGTGGCGCTACTTTAATGTCTTTACGGTTAAAAAGTTTGGCCAGGTGGCTCAGCTCCTCTTCATCAACCTCTTTATCCACCACTACGATGGCGTTGTTCAGATCCCCGCCTTTAATCAGATCGTGCTTTAACAGCATTTCCAGCTCATGCAGAAAGCAAAACGTACGGCAAGAGGCAATTTCTTTTTTAAATTCGGCAATGGTTGATATGCTGGCATGCTGGCTACCCAGTACCTGCGAGTTATAGTCAACCATACAGGTAAAGCGATAATCATCAAGCGGCATAGCCACCATCTCCACTTTACGGTCGGCTTCGGAGTAATGAATATTGTAGGGTATATGATAGTATTCGCGATCGGCCTCCTGTTCAACCAGACCGGTTTCCATGATCACGTCAACAAACTGGATAGAGCTGCCATCCATAATGGGTGTTTCGGGGCCATCCATATCTATCAGCACATTATCTATCTCCATACCCACTAAAGCTGCCAGCACGTGTTCAACCGTGTTTACGGTGGCCCCGTTTTGTGAAATGGTGGTACCACGCGAAGTATCGGTCACATTATCAACATCGGCATCAATGATCGGCGCACCTGGCATATCAATTCTTCTGAATTTATAGCCATGGTTTTCTGCCGCCGGGTTAAAGGTCATGGTTACACGCTGACCAGTGTGTAAGCCTGTACCCGAAACCGATACCGGCGCTTTAATAGTTCTTTGTTTTACATTCATTTTGTAATGTTCATTGGTTCATTAGTTCAATTGTTCATTGGTAAATAGTTCATTAACTCACCGGCAAAACCCAATGAACTAATGAACCAGTGAACTAATGACCTTTCTTTCTCAGTTCTTCAATTAATTTTTCAAGTTCGTATACCTTGCGATCCAGCTCGGGCAGTTTCCTTAGTTTGGAATGCGCGCGAAGATAATCTTTATAAGACATATAAGGCGTACCTCCCCAAACCTTACCTTCTTCGGTAATGGAACTGTTTATACCACTTTGTGCAGATAACTGCGTGCCATTGGCTATATTTATATGCCCTGAAATGCCTACCTGGCCGCCTATAACAGCGTTTTTGCCTATCTTGGTACTTCCTGATATGCCCGCCTGACCTGCAATAACCGTATGCTCGCCAACCTCAACATTGTGTGCTATCTGCACCAGGTTATCTATCTTTACACCTTTGCCTATAACTGTTGAACCCATAGTGGCCCTGTCAATAGCCGTGTTGGCGCCAACCTCCACATCATCACCGATAACCACATTACCAATCTGCGCAATTTTTGTGTAAGTACCGTCGGGATTGGGTGCAAAACCAAATCCATCGCTGCCAATTACGGCTCCTGAATGAATGATGACGTTATTGCCTATCACACAATCAAAATAAATGGTAGCTCCCGAAAACAAGGTAACATTATTGCCTATAGTAACATTATCGCCAATGTTAACATTAGGATATATTTTGCAATGATCACCAATCTTCACATTGGTACCAATATAAGCGAAAGCACCAATGTAAGGATCGGCACCAACTTGCGCGGTTGGGTGTATAAAGCAAGGCTCTTCGATGCCTTTTTTGTTTAGTTTTAGGGTATTGTATTGTTCGAGCAAAACGGTGAACGCGCTGTAAGCATTTTCAACGCGTATCAGGGTGCCTTTTACTGGTGCTGTAAGCTGCAGATCCTGATTGATGATAACCACCGAAGCGTTGGTGGTATATAGAAACTGTTCGTACTTGGGGTTGGCCAAAAATGTAAGGCTCCCAGCCTCACCTTCTTCTATTTTAGCCAGCTTATCCACTTTCACAAAAGCATCACCCTCAACAGTCCCGTTGAGCAATAAACTTATTTCCTGAGCAGTAAATTGCATCGACAAATTTAAATGTTAAAATTAAAGCAGCAAATTATTAATTAGTTGTTACCTGCGAGTTGCCCATTTTGAAGGCTCCTCTTAATAAAATCTTCATTTTCAGGCAAATTATTTACAAAACCCATTACTCAAAATGTATGACACCTTGCCCGTCATTTACCCCTACAATAAATCTTTACTATAACAGGTAATATGTTTTTTGACCGTTTTGATCAGCGCTTCCAGGTTGGAGTTATCGCTGGCCTTGGTTATATCATATACCTCTCCGCTTTTCATCAGTATCCCTATATTGCCATCGCCGGCCGTATAAGCATTGTTACGTATGGATGTGGTAAAAACAAAATAGGAAGCTTCCTGCTCGCTGATACCATATTTTTCCATCGCCTTTTTGGTCAGCTGCTCAACAAACGCGGCATCCGGCTCTTCATTGGTGATATCCACATGATAAAGATTTCGCTGCACCAGGTTTTTGGCCAGGGTCGACAACAAAAAATCCAGATGGTTTGCCCAAACCTTTACTGCCGACATGATATCGGCATCGTCCAAACTCGCGAAAATATCCAGGTGATGATCCTCTTGCTTAAAAGCCTCGCGGCTAATATTACCCTGGATAAAATGCTTCAGCGCCGGCGTGGCAAACAGGTCTTCACCCTGTAATATCAACTCGCGCCCACGCTTGAATACTTTAACCAGCAACTCTTCACCGGCAATAACCGTTTTATGCAGATAAACCTGCCAGTACATTAACCGGCGGGCTATCAAAAATTTTTCGATAGAGTAAATGCCTTTGGCTTCCACCACTACATGATCATCCTTCACGTTCAGCATTTTGATGATACGATCTGAGCTGATCACCCCTTCGGATACACCGGTAAAAAAGCTATCACGATTCAGGTAATCCAGCCTGTCCATATCCAGCTGACTCGATACCAGTTGGTGCAAAAACCGGCGTGGATAAGTATCGTTAAATATATCAATAGCCATAGTTAAACCGCCGCCAAACTGCTCGTTTAGTTTGTTCATCAGCATGGCCGATATATCTTCATGCGCTACGCCCGCTATAATGGTACGCTCCAACGCGTGCGAGAAAGGACCATGACCAATATCGTGCAGCAATATGGCTATGGTTAAGGCTTCTTCTTCATCATGACTAATCTGGTGCCCTTTGTTACGCAGGGTTTCAATGGCCATAGCCATTAGATGCATGGCGCCCAGGGCATGATGGAAACGGGTATGCAGCGCGCCCGGGTATACCAGGTGGGTCATACCTAACTGTTTGATATATCTTAACCGCTGAAAATAGGGGTGTTCGATGAGGTCAAATACCAGCTCGGTAGGGATGCTGATAAAGCCATAAACAGGATCGTTTATAATTTTCTTTTTATTCAACTTGGTTCTTTACGATGCAAAAATGTAAAACAAAGGTAAAATAAGCGCATGATGTTTGTTAATTTTTGTTAATACCTTTACTTATCAACAACAAATTACTCCCTTTGAGGTTTATTGTCTGAATCAGAATTTTCAGAATTAATGAATTAACAGAATAAAAGTATCATTAACTTAACTGCTTAATTCAGCAAATCCTGTAAACGGCGTAGCCCTCAACAGAGTTAATTCTGATTCAGACAGCTTTTTTTAATCTACAGATACTACTATGCAAGACACCACCATTTTATGGGCCGATGACGAAATTGACCTTTTAAAACCACATATACTTTTCCTTAACGAAAAGGGATACAAAGTAACTACCGTAACCAACGGCAACGACGCCGTTGACGCTTTTAAGCAGCATTATTTCGACCTGGTTTTTCTGGATGAGAATATGCCGGGCTTAACCGGTCTGGAAACCCTGCAGCAAATCAAAAATCTGAACAATGACGTACCTATTGTACTGATCACCAAGAACGAGGAAGAATACCTGATGGAAGATGCCATTGGTTCCAAGATTGATGATTACCTCATTAAACCGGTGCATCCCAAGCAAATTTTGCTCACGATAAAAAAGCTGACCGAAAACAAACGCCTGGTTACCGAAAAAACAACCATGGCTTACCAGATGGATTTCCGCACGCTGGGCATGACGCTTAACGACAACCTGAGCCACCAGGAATGGGTCGACGTTTATAAGAAACTGATATACTGGGAGCTGGAACTGGAAAAACTGGAAGATGCCGGAATGCACGAGATACTTACCCTGCAAAAAGCCGAAGCCAACGTACAATTCTGCAAGTTTGTGGAGCGCAATTATTTAAACTGGATCAAAAATCCGGAGTTTGCTCCAACCAGTTCACCGCAGCTGTTTAAAAAGAAAGTCTTCCCTAAACTGGATGGCAATGGCCCGCTGTTCTTTATCCTGATAGATAACCTTAGGTATGATCAGTTTAAGGTGATCAACCCTATTATATCTGAATACTTCAGGATGGAAGAGGAGGATACTTATTACAGTATTCTGCCTACCGCTACGCAATACGCCCGTAACTCCATATTTTCGGGCCTGATGCCTTTGGAAATGGAAAAACGCTACCCTACCATGTGGCAAAACGACGAAGACGAAGGCGGTAAGAATTTATATGAGTCGGAATTTATTGCCGACCATTTGAAACGTGTACTACGCAAAGAGTGCAAATACTCTTACCATAAAATATTAAATATTGATGAAGGTCGTGCGCTGAACGAATCGGTGAGTAACCTGATGAACAACGAGCTGAACGTGGTGGTATACAACTTTGTGGATATGCTTTCACATGCCCGTACCGACATGCAGATGATCCGTGAGCTGGCGAGTGATGATGCTGCATACCGCTCCTTGACATTATCCTGGTTTGAACACTCGCCGCTGTTTGACCTACTGAAATTTTTGGCTCAGAAACAGGTACGCGTGATCATCACTACCGATCATGGTACCATCCGTGTTAAAAATCCAAGCAAAATTGTAGGTGATCGTAATACGAATACCAACCTGCGCTATAAACAAGGCAAAAACCTTAATTACAACGCCAAAGAGGTATTCCACATCCGCAACCCGCATGACGCCATGCTGCCTAAACTGCACCTGAGCTCAAGCTTTGTGTTTGCCAAGGAAGACAGCTATTTTGTATATCCGAATAACTACAACCACTTTGTGAACTTTTATAATGAAACTTTCCAGCACGGAGGGATTTCGTTGGAAGAAATGATTATCCCGGTAGTTACTTATGGGCCGAAATAATAGCTCAAGCCCCCTAACCCCCTAAGGGGGAACTTTTGAAAAATATAAAAAGGCCATCACTTTTAAAAATTGATGGCCTTTTTTGTATAATATCCATTGTCATTCTGAGGTACGAAGAATCTATTGTCGAACATGCCCTTCGGTGAGCAGATGCTTCACTGCGTTCAGCATGACAAGATTATTATAATTCAGTGCTGACATATCAAATACTTACGAAGTTTTAAAAACTTCGTAAGTCTGGCAAATGGGATATTTTTCCTTATTCTGAAAATTCTTAAATTCTGTCAATTCTGATTCAGACAAATCGCTTCACAATATCCTCAGCGCTCAATTTCTCCTGCTCACCAGTTTCCATGTTTTTAAAAGCAAGCAAGCCGCTTTGTATCTCTTCACTGCCGATCACTACTGTGTAGGGAATATTTTTATTATTGGCATACTCCATTTGCTTTTTAATCTTGGCACCGGCCGGATAAAGCTCGGCATTGATGTTTTGACGACGCAATTGTTGCAGCAGGGGCAGGCCATATAATTCGCCTTCTTTATCAAAATTACAGATCAATACCCGGGTGCTTTGGTTAGCCGCGGCCGGGAATAAATTCAATTCTTCCAGCACATCATATATACGGTCGGCACCAAAAGATATACCTACACCAGTGAGTCCTTTAAGACCGAACATACCCGTAAGGTCATCATAACGGCCACCACCACCGATACTACCCATGGCTACTTCGTTGGTTTTTACTTCGAATATAGCGCCGGTATAATAGTTGAGTCCGCGGGCCAGGGTAATGTCTAATTCCAGCTTTGCGGTTTGCAATGGGCACTTTTCGATATAGCCAAAAACCGTTTCAATTTCGTCACAACCTTTCAATCCAACTTCTGATGAAGCCAGTGCCTGGCGCAGACTTTGCAGCTTTTCGGTATTGGAGCCTTCCAGTAAAATAACCGGTTTTATTTTGTCGATATCAGCCTCGGTAAAGCCGCGTTCCAGTAATTCTTTGATCACTCCGTCCAGCCCGATTTTATCCAGTTTATCTATAGCTACAGTTAAATCAATGATATTATCAGCTTTATCTATAATTTGCGCAATTCCAGATAGAATTTTTCTATTATTAATTTTAATGCTGAAATCTTGCAAACCCAACTTGCTCAAAGCCTCATCGTAGATCATCACAAACTCGGCTTCGTTCAGTAAAGAATCGGAGCCAACCACATCCGCATCGCACTGATAAAATTCCCGGTAACGGCCACGCTGCGGTCTGTCGGCGCGCCAAACTGGCTGCACCTGGAAACGCTTGAACGGGAAAGTGATCTCGTTCTGGTGCTGTACTACATAACGTGCGAAGGGTACAGTAAGGTCATAGCGAAGCGCTTTTTCGGAAATATCAGAAGCTACCGCGTTTGAATTAAGCGATGTTAATTTCTCTGGGTTTACCTTGGCCAGGTAATCGCCACTATTCAGGATCTTGAATATGAGTTTATCACCCTCTTCACCATATTTACCCAATAAGGTTGATGAATTCTCCATTGTCGGTGTTTCAATCTGCTGATAGCCGTATTTACGGAACACACTTTTAATGGTATCAAAAATATAGTTACGTTTCACCATTTCGGTTGGTGAAAAATCGCGGGTGCCTTTGGGTACAGATGGTTTGATGGATGCCATGCGGCAAATGTACAAAAAAGCAAATTATAGGTTTGTTTTTTGTCATGCTGAGCATAGCGAAGCATCTATTATGCGCATGGTGGCAATAGGCGAATAGATCCTTCGCTCCGTTCAGGATGACAAAGAGTTAATAGCCCGCCTGTAACTCGCCATCTTCAAACCCCGTATTAACTTAAATGACACTCTTTTTACTCAAGCATTTGCTGAAAAATATATTTTTGAGAACCATGAACATTATTGCCCAAACAGCGCGCTTGCTGATCCGTGAACTTACGCCTGAAGACGAACGCCTTTTACTTGACCTTGATGCCGACGCGCGCTTAACCCGCTACGTAAAGAAACGCACCGAGCAGGAAAGCAAAAAAGTTTTTAAGGATACGTTACGGGATTATCAGAAGAAAACAGGCATGGGGCGGTGGGGTATCTTTAACCTTGCGGATAATGATTTTGTTGGTGTTTGCATATTGGACTACAGCGAATTTGACCGCAACAGCATTGAACTGGGTTACCGCCTGCACCTTAAATATTGGGGCTCTGGCATTGCTACTGAGCTTGCCCAGGCAATAGTATCGTACGGTTTAAATGAAATCGGACTTAAAGAGATCTGCGCCGTTACACACCCCGAAAACAAGGCATCGCAAAAGGTTTTATTTAAAGCTGGCTTTCAGCCGCACGGTCGTGCTTTTTGGCATGGGGATGATCTTCCATTTTTTAAGGTGAGCCGGAGTACTTTTTAGCCTCTCTTTTTTCACTATAACGTCATTGCGAGGAGGAACGACGTGGCAATCCCCTACTTACAAGACGACTCTGCTTATCGGGGATTGCCACGCTGCGCTCGCAATGACGTGTGTATTTATTTTATTTCGTTTCTCTCAACTCCTTAATAATATCCTTACAGCCGCCTTCAATCAGTTCAAAAACGGGTTCAAACTGGGCATCGTCATAATAAGGATCGGGCACTATTTTATCGCCCAGCAACAACTTTACCTTTCGGGCTTCATCATCATTGCGGGCAAGGTTCAGCACATCGTTCAGGTTGTTTTTATCCATCACAAAAATATGATCGAAACGCTCAAAATCTTTTGCTTTAAACTGGCGACAGACCTGCTTACTAATATCCACACCATGGTTACGCGCCGCACGAACAGAACGCTTGTCGGGGCCTTCGCCCACATGCCAGCTACCTGTACCGGCCGAATCGACCTCCCAGTTTAAACCCTGCTCATCGCTGAGGTGCTGCATAATCCCTTCAGCCAGCGGCGAGCGGCATATATTGCCCAGGCAAACCATTAGTATTTTCATATAGTGAAAGTGAGTGGTTGATTGTGTTGATTAAGTGAGTGGTTTTGAAAGTCCCTTCTAACCATTCTTCACTCACTTAATCAACTACTCACCAACTATCCAAATATCTTATTCAATACACCGGCCAAACGTACGCCTGCTTTCAGCATCTGGTGGTTCAGGATATCGATATATTTAAAGTTGTATTTATAGCTCAGGCTATCTCCGGATTTAGTATCGGCATACAGTTTTTCGGCAAGCTGATTGCTTTCAAACAACCATTCGCTTATCGGGGCGTTTTGAAACTTGGCCCGTTCTGCTGCAGTAGTATGATTGATCATAGTAGCATACTCGGTATAGCTCAGTTGCTGAATATCGATCAGGCCGCTGTCCCAAACCGAATGCAGGTTGCTTTCTTTACCAAACCATTGCACTTTAATATCGTTAGCTCCTTTGTCGGCGGTATGGCCGGTGTGTAATGGCTGGTGTACATCCTCTACAATGTGGATCAGCATGTGCAGGTAAACAAATTTATTAGTCTTGCTAAGTCCTGGTTTTTTTAGCTCCGCTATTAAAAAATTCAATTTGGTATAGGCATCTGTAGCGGTATCCGCTTTTAAATAAGCCTGCAGCTCAGGATAGGTATACGCCTTATCCAGATCGATAAAATGCCAGGTGTACAGGTAGTTGTAAGCCGGGTCTGATTTAATAAAATCGGCCCAGTTGCTGCTGATAGCTACCGACTCGTAGCCTAAAATTCCCTGTACGGCTTTGCGCGCTTTGGGGGTTAAATAGCTATCTGCTATCTGTCCGCAAACACGGTGACCGGTAGGTCCCCAGGCCATACTTTGCAATGGAATATAAAATACGGCAATAAGCAGGATGATCTTTTTGAAAGATTGGGTTTTCATTGTTACAATGGTTTTGGTGTGCAACTTGTTCGTTTAATTAAGCGGGCGTTGATGGGTATAACGTTGGATGTGCTGGCAAATTGGATAAGCGAGTCGGTTTTTTGTTTCACCTTAAAATATTCTTCATAATCGCCGGAGCGGAAACAACCTTTCTCGTCTTTATAACTGCCATCGGCATTACAAAACTCACCTTTCAGGTGCAGGGTGTCCTGCCGTTGAGTATACGTGCCTTTGATGTATTCGGCCCAGTGACCACTGCTCATGCAGCTATCGGCACCATAGTTTACTTTGCTGTAAGAGCTGATTTTTACAAAGAATGAATCACAACTGAATTTAAGATCATAAAGCGAATAAGAAACCAGACGCTTTTGCGCCGGTACCGAGTCCTGCCGCCATTCGCCCTGCACATATTTTTCTCCGGGCTTTTGCTTATCCGGGTTCATAGTACAGGAGCTTATAAAAAGGGCGAAAGGTAAAAGGCAAAAGGCGAAAGGCGCTTTTGAAAACCGTAAAAAGTAAAAGCTAAAGGGCTTTGACATAAACATTTTGCTATAAAAGCAGTAAATAAAAAGCCCCTCTCTCCCGATAGCTATCGGGAGAGAGGGGTTTGGGGTGAGGCTCTTATTTTAATGAACCTATCATATCTTCGGGGCGTACCCATTGGTCAAACTGCTCGTTGGTTAACAAACCCAGACCTATGGCGGCTTCACGTAATGATGTACCTTCTTTTAAGGCTGTTTTGGCAATTTTGGCGGCATTTTCATAACCAATGTGCGGGTTAAGCGCAGTAACCAGCATCAGCGAGTTTTCCAGGTGCTTTTTGATGCCTTCGTAGTTGGGTTCAATACCAACTGCGCAATGGTCATTAAAGGAAACACAGGCATCGCCAATTAAACGGGCCGATTGTAAAAAGTTGGCCGCCATAACCGGCTTAAATACATTCAGTTCGTAATGGCCGTTTGATCCGCCTATGGAAATGGCGACATCATTACCCATTACCTGGGCAGCCACCATGGTAACCGCTTCATTTTGGGTTGGATTAACCTTGCCCGGCATGATGGACGATCCCGGCTCATTATCAGGAATGTGGATCTCGCCAATACCAGAACGCGGACCAGAAGCCAGCATCCGGATATCGTTAGCTATTTTCATTAAAGATACTGCTATCTGTTTCAACGCGCCATGGCTTTCCACAATGGCATCATGAGCTGCCAGGGCCTCAAATTTGTTTTCGGCGGTGATAAATGGCAGATTGGTGAACTTGGCAATGTATTCGGCCACTTTTACATCATAACCTTTAGGGGTGTTGATGCCGGTACCAACAGCGGTACCACCCAAAGCCAGTTCAGACAGGTGATCCAACGTATTACGCAATGCTTTTAAGCCGTGGTTTAATTGTGATACATAACCAGAAAACTCCTGGCCCAGTGTTAAAGGCGTTGCATCCATCAGGTGGGTACGACCGATCTTTACCACATTTTTAAACGCTTCAACTTTAGCTTGCAATGTATCGCGTAGTTTTTCAATACCAGGGATGGTTACATCGATCAGTATTTTGTACGCCGCGATGTGCATAGCGGTGGGGTAAGTATCATTTGATGATTGTGATTTGTTCACGTCATCATTTGGGTGGATGAAAGTTTTGCCTTCGCCCAGTTTATTGCCCTGGAGTACGTGCGCGCGATTGGCTACCACCTCGTTCACATTCATGTTTGATTGTGTGCCCGAGCCGGTTTGCCATATCACCAGCGGAAATTCGCTGGCTAAAGCGCCGGTTAATATTTCGTCGCAAACCTGTGCTATCAGGTCGCGTTTTTCGGCGGGTAATACACCCAGATCGGTATTGGTATAAGCGGCGGCTTTTTTCAGATAGGCAAACGCGTCAATGATCTCTTTGGGCATCGATGCCTCCGGACCAATTTTAAAGTTATTGCGTGAACGCTCTGTTTGTGCTCCCCAGTAATTATCGGCAGGTACCTGTACCTCGCCCATGGTATCGTGTTCGGTTCTGAAACTCATGGTAGTATTAAAATTTTAGCAGGGCAAAGTTATGGTTTTATATGATGCAAGGGAATGGCTAAGCATAATCTTTTTAATACAAGGATAGATGCTACTCCAACTTACAATTCCGGAGAGTTACGAAGTTTTAAAAACTTCGTAACTCTATAATATTCATTATCTTAAAACTTCCTTCCAATCTTGGTCTCTAACCAATCTTCCAATGCCTTGCGTTTATCCTCATTCTGCTGCAGCCATTGGCTATCCGCGGCTTTATTAGCGCTCAGATCCATCAATCGGGCAAAGGCGGGCATGTGTTCTGTTTGGGCCAGTTTGTAAAAGAAACCCGCGTAATAATTCCGGAAGAAATCGTTTGCAGTTTGTTTTTCAGACAGCTGGCCAATGGCTATAAATATGGTCTTTAACTGGGCTGAAAGCAGATCGGCAGGGGAGGCGTACCTTCTGTTATCGGTAGTAGCGGCAGCGGTGGCTATGGCTTTGTTTAAAACGATATTATCAGCACCGGTTTTACTATCAGTTTTTAATGCGCCTCCTTTTAAAATACTTTGCATATTGGTATAAGCCTCGGCAGATCGCGGGCCATCGGGTTCCAACAATAAAAAATTGCATAAGGCCAGCAGGGCAGGGCCTCGTTTATTTTGATGGAAACAAACCAGGGCATACAAGCGCTGGCTATTGGCATGTTTTGGATCAAGTTTGATGGCCTCTATAGCCGCCTGCTCTGCATCGGCATATTTAGCTGCCCGGAAATAGGCCAGCCCAATGTTAAAGTACAAAGGCTGATAATCCGGCTTTATTTTTATTCCGGCTTTATAGGCATCAATAGCCTGTTGGGGCTGTTTGGCGGCATCATAAATACTACCCAGGAGTTCATAAGCTGGTCCGGTAAAATTGTTACTTGTTTTAACCACTTTATCCAGATACGGAACACCTTCCGTACCCTTACCCGATGAAAATAATGAAAACGCTATCTGGTAATTGGCCTGGGTATTTTCCGGATCAGAACTTAGCGCCTGCTTATATTTTTCGATAGCACCTGCGTAATTATGCGCGTTGTTAAGCTCAATTCCCTCTTTTACCAAGGTGCTTATATCTGCATTTTGAGCATGTGCAGCAATCGAAAACAAAATAAATGAACCAATGAGTTTGAGTTTTTTACCTAAATCCATAGCTAAACATACAAAGAGTATGAGCTAAACGAAAAAATTAAAAACTTTAATTCATACCTGCGTTATAATTTCTAATTTTCGCATTCGTTTAAGTTGAGAAATTTATTTATGAGATTAGTGTACCAAAGCTTTTTAACCCTTACCGCCTCCCTGCTGATATTAACATCCTGTTCGTCAAAAAACAATGATAAAAATAAAACGCTAAGTCCTGCCAACAGCAAACCTTTAGATACCACCGCCCTGCTGGCCTATAACCCCAAAAACGCCGATAAAAAAATTGATGAGGTAATGAAAGAGCTTCATCGTACCCGTGGTTTTAACGGCAACGTGCTGGTGGCCAAAAAGGGCAAGATAGTATACGAAAACGCGATAGGCTGGGCCGATTATCTGCACCGTGACAGTCTGAAACTCGGCTCTCAATTTGAACTGGCTTCGGTTACCAAAACCATGACGTCTACCGCCATTTTAATGCTGATGGAGCGCGGCAAACTCACACTTAACGATGATGTAAAAAAATTCTTTCCCGATTTTCCGTACGATGGTGTTACTATACGCCTGCTGCTTACCCACCGCTCGGGCATGATGAACTATGTATATTTTATTGATGATATATATCGCAGCCAACACCTGAACCAGAAGAAGGGCCTCACCAATGCCGAGGCCATGAAAATGATAGCCGACTATAAACCCAGGCCATTCAACGTACCCAACAAACGTTTTTTATATAACAACTCCAACTTTATGGTGCTGGGGGCGATTATAGAAAAGGTGAGCGGCATGAGCTATGCCGACTTCATGAAGCAAAACGTATTTGCCCCGGCCAGCATGGTGCATACCCATGTTTATTCCAAAGCCGTATATGATAAGATCCCGGTTGATGTGGTCGGTCACGACAGGGGGCAATGGCGATATTCTGTGGCGCAAAACTTCCTGGATGGCCCTGTGGGCGATAAAGGCATTTACAGCACGGTTGGCGATTTGTTCTTGTTTGATCGCGCTTTGCGTGCCGGTCGCTTATTGAAACAGGCCACACTCGATTCGGCTTATGTGCCGCGCAACCCTATGGTACATGGTCACTTTAGTTATGGTTACGGCTGGCGTACCTTTACCGCGCCAGGGCAGGAGGTGATTTACCACACCGGCTGGTGGCACGGGTTCAGGCATATTTACCTGCGCGATATGAAAAACGATATCACCATTGTGCTGTTAACTAATTTAGCCAATGGCAGCTTGCTAAAATTGGACGACCTGTTTAAAGCCGCGGGCATGCCTATTGTACGCAAAAGCGCTTACACCGGTAACGGTGATACCAATGATGATTAACTTTTGGAGAATGGTTGATTGAGTTGAATAAGTGAATGGTTAATTTTGTAAAACGCTATCAGCTCAACCAACTACTCACCCAATCAACATAATCAACTACTCACTTAATTTTAAATACCATGTTTGATAAATTAATGGAAGCCCAGCAAAAGGCTGGTGAAGTAAAAAAACGACTGGACGGAATCACCGTATCCGGTGTGGCCGAAGGTGGCAAGATCACCGTTACCGCAAACGCCAACAAAGTAATCCAATCCATCAATATCGACAGTGCTTTCCTGGCCGATGCCGACAAAGACGAACTTGAAGAGCTACTGGTAGTTGCTATCAATAAAGCGCTGGACCAGGCCGAAAATATAAGCCAGAGCGAAATGGCCGCCATGACCAAGAGCATGCTGGGCAACCTGGGTGGTATGTTTGGCCAATAAGCCCCAAAAGTGGGTTTACATGGTTTACACTTTTTTGGGTTAACATTTTTATATTTAATTGATAATCAATTACATAAATTCAATACACCTCAATATAACGTGTTTTTATGTAAACCCACTTTTGGGCATCTATATCTGCGGGAAACCCTGAGGGACTAAAAAGGCCAAGATAGGCTGTCACCCTGAGCTCCGTCGAAGGGTAGAGCGCAGAGGCCAACCCACCATGCTTCGACAGGGCTCAGCATGACACCCTTTTAGGGTAAATGTCTTTTCATAGTCTATTTTTATTTGCAGCTAAAATTCCCTCCTTGGGAGGGGCGCGATGGATAGTGTTGTGGCGGGGAGGGGTTCTCTGCTACCTGCGTCACGAATAAACCCCTTCCCCGCAAGAATTTTGTAAACCCCATAGGGCTTAAAGCTTTGTAGGTAGAAAAAGCCAATCCCAATTCAGTGCCGTAGGTACTATACTCAGGTTGCATACCTACGGCATGCCAGATGCTTGTAATTTGTTTTCTACAAAGCTTTTACTCCTCCGGAGCATCTCTAATCGCCTCTCCCAAGGGAGGGAGTCACACAACTCTAAGGCAGCTCTTCTTTGTAACTTTTCTGCCACGAGATACTTATATGTTGCAACATTTAGTTATAAGTATTTAGCTTTGACCCATCAAAACAAATAACAAAAAAATGAAAACTACCTATTACGGACAATCGACCATTGAGATAGAAACAGGCGGCAAAAAACTGCTGTTTGATCCTTTTATCACCCATAACGCGCTGGCTAAAGATATTGACATCCATACCATTAAGCCCCATTACATCCTGGTATCGCACGGCCATGGCGATCATGTTGCTGACCTGATCGAGGTACAAAAAAACAGCGGTGCCAAAGTGATCTGTATAGCCGAAATTGCCAACTGGCTTGGCAATAAAGGTATCGACAATGTACACGGCATGAACATTGGCGGCGGGTTCAACTTTGAATTCGGACGCGTTAAAATGGTGAATGCCATCCACTCCAGCACTATGCCCGACGGCGCGCCGGGTGGTAACCCCGCCGGATTTGTGATCTACACCAACGAAGGTAAGAACATATACTTTGCCGGCGATACCGCGCTTACCTATGATATGAAATTACTGGCCGATGATAACCTTGCCTGGGCTTATTTGCCGCTGGGCGACAACTATACCATGGGTGCCGATGACGCCATCAAAGCAAGCGCTTTTATCAATTGCAAAAACATCATCGGTATGCACTATGATTCGTTCCCGGTGATCGAAATCAATAAAGATGAGGTAAGGGAGAAGTTTGTGAAGGCTGGTATTAACCTTAAATTGCCAGCGGTAGGGGAAACGATAGAGCTGTAGGGTCTTTTTTTTTATTGTCATGCTGAACGAAGTGAAGCATCTGATCTACACCATGCATATTTACAAATAGATCCTTCGTTCCGCAGGATGACAAGATTATTAAAATAACATACTAAACAAAAAGGCCTCCTGAAAACATCGGGAGGCCTTTTTGCTGGTGAAAGAAAGATGATTACATTTTTGTGGTATCTTTTTTAGTAGAATCTTTCTTTTCTTTTTTGTGTTTCCACTTTTTCTTGGTCTTGGTAGTATCCGTTTGCACGGTACCATCGGTTTTCTTTACTGGGGCATACGCAAACACCGTGCTGGCAGAGATCGCAGCTAAAGCGATCATACAAATTGCTTTTTTCATACTTGTTCCGTTTAAATGGTTATTATATCTATAACAAATTAAATATGAAATGTTTGTATTAATTTTTAGTTAAATCACTGTTCCGTCTGGTATAACTGCCCGTTTTTTGATCACTACAATGCCGTCCTGTACAGTATGCGTGTCAAAATCTCCGTCGGGCAGTGTTTTACCCATGTTTATTTTAACATTGTTACCGATGTAGGTGTTTTTATCAATAATAGCATTCCTGATCTGGCAGTGTTCACCAATACCCATTATAGGCGAGTGGCTCAATTTCAATTCGGCTATTTGCTCCAGTGTCTGATAGCTGTCGTTACCCATTACATAACAGTTTTCAATGATGGTTTCTACACCAATACGGGTACGGATACCGATGAGCGAGCGGGTGATGCGTTTGGCATTGATGATACAACCATCGGCAATGATAGATTTTTCCATCGTTGTGCCCGATATTTTTGATGGCGGCAGCATACGCGCCCTGGTGTAAATATGGTTTTCGCCAAACAGGTTAAACTTGGGGATATCATCTGTTAAACCCAGATTGGCTTCAAAAAATGATGGAATGGTACCTATGTCTGTCCAGTAACCTTCGTACTGGAAGCTTGCCACCTTATATTCGGCGATGGATTGCGGGATGATCTCTTTACCAAAATCGGTGCGATCGTTCCCTTCCAGCAGCTCATATAAAAGCTTGCGGTTAAATATATAAATACCCATCGAGGCCAGGTAAACCCTGCCTTCGGCCTTCATTTCGTCGCTTACATCAGATGCCCAGCTTTCAAAATCCGATTTGGGTTTTTCAACAAAAGCGGTAACCATGCTGTTCTCATCTGTTTTTAAGATACCAAAACCCGGCACATCCGCGGCATCAACCGGAATAGTAGCTATGGAAATATCAGCGCCTGTATCCATATGGTGATTGATCATCTCTTCAAAATCCATCTGGTATAACTGATCGCCCGACAGGATTAGCACATAATCAAACTCATGAACGGCTAAATGGTGCAAACTTTGCCTCACGGCGTCGGCCGTACCCTGAAACCAAGCTCCACTTGTAGGCGTTTGTTCCGCTGCCAAAATATCCACAAAAGCATCACTAAAGCTGCTAAAGTGATAGGTATTTTTGATGTGCTTATTTAACGATGCCGAGTTAAATTGCGTTAATACATAAATACGTGTGATACCCGAGTGCAGGCAGTTGGAAATAGGGATATCAACCAGGCGGTATTTGCCGGCAATAGGAACCGCGGGTTTAGAGCGTGTAGCCGTCAGGGGGGATAAACGACTGCCCTGGCCACCGCCAAGTACAATGGAAATTACTTTAGATGTCATATCTCGTAGGGTTTAAACTTTCATACAGATCAATATATTCTTTTGCCGAACGGTCCCACGAAAAATCGAGCGCCATCATGCGTTTCCGCAGCTGTTGCAGCTGGGTTTGGTTTTTATACAATACGTTGGCGCGGAAAATAGCATGATAAATATCATCCACACTGGCATTATTAAAGCGGATGCCATAGCCGCCCTCGTCGCCAAAATCAATTACCGAGTCTATCAATCCACCGGTACTGCGCACCAGCGGCATGGTGCCATAACGTAAAGAGTATAGCTGGTTAAGGCCGCAAGGTTCAACCCGCGAAGGCATCAGTAAAAAATCGGCACCGGCATAAATGAGGTGAGCAAGGGCTTCGTCATAACCGATGAATACATTACACTGGCCGGGATATTTTTCTTTCAATTCCAACAGGGCTGTTTCCATTTCCTTATCACCCGAACCCAGGATCAGGAAGCTGGCTTCTCCCTCATTATCTTGAATAGTGCGTTCAATAGCTTCAGGAAGCAGATCGGCACCTTTCTCTACCACCAACCTGCCGATGAATACAAAAAGCGGTTTGCTTACATCCAATCCAAACCTTTCGCAGATCACCGTTTTATTGGCCAGTTTTCCTTTGGCTATTTGTTTGGCTGTAAATTTTGCAGCGATCATGGCATCGGTCTGCGGGTTCCATACGTCGGTATCAATACCATTGATAATGCCATAGCCTTTAGCGCTTTCCGTCCAGAACAGGTATTCCAACCCATTGGAGTTCATCGTAAGCTCGTGCAGGTAAGTAGGCGATACCGTGGTATATTTCCAGCAGCATTTTACAGCCGCAGCCAGCGGGTTAATGCCACCGGCCCAGTCCAGCAAACCTGTTTTTGTGAGGTCGATCTCGGGCAGGTACGACAGATTGTCCCAGCCAAAAGCGCCATGATACTGCCCGTTATGGATGGTGAACACCGTAGGCGTATTGGCCAGACGTTGGTACAATTTAGAGTGATACAACAGGAATGGCACCAGGCCCGAGTGATGATCATGACAATGAATCACATCAGGTGATTGCCCGCTGTAGCTTATCCAATCTAAAAAAGCCAGCTGAAAGGCAATAAACTGCTCCCGCTCATCCGGGTAGCTGTATATATTTTCACGATCAATCAGTCCGGGAATCTTTACCAGGTATAGCTCAAAACCCAGTTTATCGGTTTTTTCTTTCAGTATTTCAAAAAAAAGCCTGCGTGTGCCTAATAGCGTGGCCGCGCTGAAAACCACTTCAAACTCGTTTTCGCGGGTGAATTTACGATCGTAAAAAGGCATTACAACGGCCGCCTGCAAACCCGCCTGATTTTGGTATTTGGGCAATGCACCAACCACATCAGCAAGGCCGCCAACTTTGGCAACGGGGTAACATTCGGCACTCAGATGGTATATTTTCATTAAGGTTTTATTGGTTCAATTTAAGCAAAGATTGCTAAAAGAGAAACCTATCTGAATTAATATAGTTTTTGAAATTTAGACAGATTATTGTAAAAAACTTATTAAGATTTTGCAGCTTAAGTTGCGGTATTTGTACCAAAAACGCAGAAAACAGCCAATACCGGGTTGGGTATTTGGATACACTAAGCAAGCCCAATGATTCTAAAATCGCTTATATTTTATCTTATTCGTAAATAAATTATCGCCAACGATTAGAAGATGTTCGCAATTTCGGCCGGAGGCCGGTTAATAATGGTCACCCGGCTGGAGCCGAGCGACTGCGGGGCTATCCAAAAAGGCTGTCATGCTGAGCATCGTCGAAGCATGGTGGACAGGCCTTTGCGCTCTACCCTTCGACGGAGCTCAGGGTGACAGCCCGCTTTTTGTCACTATTTTTCATTGTGCCTTTTCATATGCTCCCTTTCGCCTCCTCTGGGTCTCCTAAAAGGGACCTTGTGGCTGTATGCAAACTCAGGGTCCCTGCGAGAGACCCTGAGCGGACAGTAAATCTTATTTCTTGATTCTTATCTCTTGCCTCTCCCCTTAATGCGCTTCGAGCCAGTTTAATCCTGTACCAATCTCTACCATGATAGGCACTTCGGTTTTGATGGCGGTTTTCATGTTGTGCATAATGATGGGTTTTATCAGTTCAATTTCGTGATTGGGCACATCAAACACCAACTCATCATGTACCTGCATGGTCATTTTGGCTTCCAGTTTTTGGGCTTTTATTTCGCGGTGAATGTTGATCATGGCTATCTTGATCATATCGGCAGCCGAACCTTGTATTGGCGCGTTAATGGCATTTCGCTCGGCAAAACCGCGTACGGTAGCATTGGCCGAATTGATATCGCGCAGATACCTGCGCCTGCCCATCAGCGTGGTTACATAACCATTTTCGCGGGCAAAGTTCATGGTATCGCTCATGTATTGTTTGATACCGGGGAACTGGGCAAAGTACTGTTCAATAATATCGGCAGCCTCCTTACGCGGGATACCCAGGTTTTGCGACAAGCCAAATGCCGACTGCCCATAGATGATACCAAAGTTTACCGCCTTGGCATTACGGCGCTGATCGCTGGTTACTTCATCCAGTGCCACGCCGTATACATTGGCGGCTGTAGCCGTGTGGATATCCAGGTTATCAATAAAGGCCTGCATCATGTTGGGGTCTTTACTGATCTCGGCAATAATGCGCAGCTCTATCTGCGAATAATCGGCAGATACAATACTGTGCCCGCTATCACGGGGGATAAAAGCTTTCCTCACTTCACGACCGCGTTCGGTACGGATAGGGATATTTTGCAGGTTGGGGTTCACGCTGCTTAGGCGACCGGTGGCGGCTACAGCCTGGTTATAGGAGGTATGCACACGACCCGTTTTAGGGTTCACCATAGTTGGCAGCGCGTCTACATAAGTTGATTTCAACTTTTGTAACTGGCGGAAATCGAGGATATCGCGTACAATATCGCTTTTGGCAGCAAGGGATAACAATACATCCTCGCCGGTTTGGTATTGGCCGGTTTTGGTTTTTTTGGCTTTGGGGTCAAGCATCAGTTTTTCAAACAGCACCTCGCCCAGTTGTTTTGGCGATGCGATGTTGAACCGCACTCCTGCTTTTTCGTACACTGTTTTTTCAAAACCGGCAATATCGGTTTCCAGTTGCTTGGAGAATTCGCGCAGGGTATCATGATCGATCTTTACACCCTCAAACTCCATATCGGCCAGCACATATATCAGCGGGTGTTCAATTTCGTTGATGAGTTTTTCGCTTTCTACCTGCTTTAGTTTGGGTTCAAAAATATCTTTAAGCTGCAGGGTGATGTCGGCATCCTCGGCGGCGTATTCTTTAATCTTTTCAATCTCCACATCGCGCATATTGCCCTGATTTTTGCCTTTGGGACCGATGAGCGTAGTGATGGAAACCGGTTTATAACCCAGGTAGTTTTCCGAAAGAATATCCATGCCATGGCGCGTATCCGGATCGATCACGTAGTGCGCCATCATGGTGTCAAACAGGGCACCTTTTACTTCAATACCGTACCATTTAAGTATCAGGATATCAAACTTAATGTTTTGCCCTATTTTGCTGATGCCTTCATGCTCCAGTACGGGCTTAAATTCGGTCGCGATACTTTTGGCTTCATCCTGATTTTCCGGAACGGGTACATACCATGCCTCGCCCGGTTTTACCGCGAATGACAGGCCTACCAGCTCACAATAATTAGCATCGGTGCCGGTGGTTTCGGTATCAAAACAAATGGTTTGCTGTTTGAGTAACAGCGATATCAGTTCCGCACGTTTCTCCGGCGTGTCAGCCAGGTGATACTCATGCGGTACATTGTCAATATTTTTAGCCGCGGTAGCGGGCGGTTCATAAATGTCCTCCACATCAACCGTCATCGTGGTGCGGGCGGTAGCCACAGGGTCACCAAACAGATCGGTTTGAACTGAAACAGCCTTTAGTTCGGTAACGCTAAAGTCGTCGCCAAAAACCCGGCGCCCTAAAGTGCGGAATTCCAGTTCGGCAAAAAGCGGCTCTAAAAGATCTTTGCTTGGCTCACCCATTGCCAAACCTTCTTCGTCCAGCTCAACAGGAACATTCAGCAGGATGGTAGCCAGCTTTTTAGAGAGTAAGCCCTGTTCGGCATATTGTTCCACGTTTTCGCGCTGCTTGCCTTTTAACTCATGGCTATGGGCAATGATCTCTTCCATCGAGCCATATTGTTTGATAAGGGCTTTGGCTGTTTTTTCGCCAATGCCGGGGATACCGGGGATATTATCCACCGCGTCGCCCCATAAACCCAAAATATCTATAACCTGTTCTACGCGTTCAATTTCCCATTTCTCCAGCACCTCTTTCACACCCAGTATCTCCATTTCGTTACCCATGCGGGCCGGTTTGTAGATGCGGATATTTTCGGATACCAGCTGCGCGAAGTCTTTATCGGGGGTCATGCAGTATACCTGGTAACCCTTTTGTTCGGCCTTTTTAGCCAGGGTGCCAATGATATCATCTGCCTCATAACCATCGGAAGTGATTACCGGAATATTGAAACCCAGTATCACCTTGATCACATAGGGCAGGGCTTTGGACAAGTCCTCGGGCATAGCCTCGCGATGGGCTTTATAGGCCTCATAATCGGTATGACGTTCGGTAGGGGCATCGGTATCAAATACCACGGCCATATGTGTTGGCTTTTCTTTTTTCAAAACATCCAGCAGGGTATTGGTGAAACCCATTACCGCCGAGGTATTTAAGCCATTCGACGTAAACCGCGGACTCTTACTTAAAGCAAAATGCGCCCGGTAAATAAGGGCCATGCCATCCAAAAGAAATAGTTTTTTCATTGGTTATGATTACACTGATTTTATGTGATTTCACCGATCTATCTTGTGATTTCACTGATTATCAGTTGATATATGTTAAAGACTAAATTGAATTGTATCTTTTCAAAAATACAATTTATGTTGATGAATAGTGGCCAAGCGCATTCTAAAAATCAAATCCAAAATTCATTCTCCAAAAATCGGTGAAATCCCTAACTAATCGGTGAAATCCCCTACCTAAAATCGCAAGTAGCCAGGTGATCGTTAACCATCCCGGTGGCTTGCATGTGCGCGTAGCAAATGGTGGTGCCAAAAAACTTAAAGCCCCGCTTTTTCATATCCTTGCTGATGGCATCAGATATGGGCGTACTGGCAGGAACGCTCCGCTCGGGGTGATTGATGATCGGTTTTCCATCGGGCATAAAGCTGTACAGGTATTGATCAAACGAGCCAAACTCCTTTTGCACCTGGATAAACAATTGAGCATTGGTAATGGCTGCCAGAATTTTTAATCGGTTACGGATGATGCCCGCATCCTGCATCAGGCGTTCTACATCGGCATCGGTAAAGGCGGCTACCTTTTTTACGTCAAAATCAGCAAAGGCCTTCCGGTAATTATCGCGACGACGCAAAATGGTGATCCAGCTTAAACCGGCCTGTGCCGATTCCAGTATCAGGAACTCAAACAGTACTTTATCATCATGGGTTTCTTTACCCCATTCTTCGTCATGATATTTCATGTACAAAGGATCGGTACCAGCCCATGCGCAGCGGGTTAAGTTTGGATTAGTCATATCATCTATTTGATTAAAAATTATAGAACCCGTCATTGCGAGCGATAGCGTGGCAATCCCCTACTTACAGAGCGGCTCCGCTAATCGGGGATTGCCACGTCGTTCCTCCTCGCAATGACGCGCGGGTTAATGTAGGGCTAAAACTAACTTTCTAATTAGCTTACAACAACCCGTTACTTACTAAGCCTCATTCAACTCATCCCAATACTCTACCGCCCTGCGGTAGTGGGGTATCACAATGGAGCCGCCTACCAGGTTGGCTATCATGAATATCTCGTTCATTTCGTCGCTGTTTACACCGGCTTCATGGCATTTGCCCAGGTGGTATTTAATACAATCGTCGCAGCGCAAAACCATACTGGCTACCAGGCCCAGCATTTCTTTGGTTTTAACATCCAGCGCGCCATCGGCATAACTGGTGGTATCCAGCGCAAAAAAGCGTTTAATATTCGTGTTGGCGGTTTCCATGATCCTATCATTCATTTTGGTACGATAGGCGTCAAATTCTTCTACAAGTTTTCCCACGGTAGTTCAATTAGTAAATTATTGAGTTAGTGAATTAGTGATTGTTTACAAACTTTTTAAAGGTATGATTTTAACATTTTTTTGTTTAAAAAGTAGGCAAAAGCGGGTTAAAAACAACTTGAAATAAATTCAAAACCTTCGATTTAACACTTTTTGATAAGCTTTTGATATGTTTTAAAAAATTTAAAAAGTGTCAATTATCCAATTGCCAAATATGTACATACTAAGCGCGCGGTTTTTTTTTCCATTTTTTTCCTTATTAAACAGCCCTGCTTTTTGTGCAAATTCAGGGTTGTTATTGACACAAATTTACTAATTTCATTAGCATTCAGGTGTTGTACTATAATCTTTTTAAATAAATTTTTATCCCCAATACATCTGTCGATTTATTTGATATACTTTTGCAGACCTAATTCTTATAAATGAAACAATTATTTTGTCTGCTGTTTTTGTTATCACAGACCACGCTTTTTTTACAAGCCCAAAGCAATTACAAACCCGGTTATGTTATTGACGGTAAAAATGACACCCTTAAAGGATTTATCAATTATCGTGAATGGATAAAAAATCCACGGGAAATCACCTTTAAACAAACACAAAACGCCCAACCACAAAAGTTCACAGTTACAAACGCCAATGCCTTTGCCATAACAGGCGCCGAATATTATGACAAGTTTACCGTTAACATTAGCACCAGTGAGGTTGATCTTGCAAAACTAAACCACACCCTGGATACGGCTTATACCACAGATACTGTTTTTTTAAAAAGCCTGGTTAACGGCAAAAATGTTTCGCTTTATGTATGGACAGATAACGTAAAACCCAGGTACTACCTGTTTAACAAACAAACCCATACTATTGAATGGCTAAAGCAATACCAATACTTTAACGATGAGCGCCAATCCGTTGCCGTTGTTAACAGCTACATAAATCAGCTGCTAAGGCAAGCCTTTCAATACCTGCCCGGCGATACCAAAATTTTGACCCGCATACAAAAGGCCAGTTATTCTGAAAGTGACCTTACAGCTATTGTTATCGCGCTAAACGGCGGCAAAGCCACTCAACAGGCGATCCACACCACCTCCGGTATTCGTTTTTTTGCGGGAGCAGGCGCCCGTTACAGTAAACTTCAGTTTAAAGGGGCTGCCAGCTCAGGCAACCCGTTTAGCAATGGCGCAAATGATAAGACTTTTTCGCCTGTTATTACAGCCGGGTTAGATATCCTGATCAATAAATATACAGAAAAGTTACTTTTCAGGCTGGAGTTTGCCGGAGCTATTAATCGCTATCAGTTCGCCGAAGCCTCTTCTGGATCAGGCGCAAGTTCTGTTACCAATGCACTTGATGTTAAGCTATATCACCTGGCGGCCATACCACAGGTAATCTATAACTTTTATTCAACAGATAAACTTAAGGCCTTTATTGATGTTGGTTTGGCCATGAATGCTTATAAATACAATAATTACAATTTTGCCACCATCTATAATTTTGGCTCTACAACTACCGTTGTAAATCAAAACAAGTATCCTGATTTCCAAGGCTTCGACTTTGCAATTCCCATAAAAGCAGGCATACAAGTTAATAAGCGCGTAGAGATTTACGGAAGCTACTGGCTGCCATCGTCGCTCACCAAATACATTTACTACTCGGCAGATCAGTCTTCATTCCAGGCCGGTGTGAATTATATTTTCCGGTAGCTGCACCATATTCAGGGCCGTCTTTTTTACCTTTGGATTATCCGGGGTAAAGAAGACGGTTTTTTTGTACCCGCTGAATTCCGTAAAACACAACACATGATCAACTTTAAACGTGCCAACCATATACACATCTGTGTGCCGCCCGAAAGACAGGAAGAAGCCCGGCTGTTTTACACCCACGTTATTGGCCTGGAGCAAATAGAGCGCCCTGCTGTGTTTTCATCTGCCGGCCATTGGTTCCGGATAGCGGATATCGAACTGCATATCGGGGTAGAGGAAAGCCATCCCCGATCTATCAGGCACACTGCCTTTGAGATTGATGATGTAAAGACCGCCCGCAAACACCTGGAAAAGCATGGATTGGAAATTATGGAAGAGCCTTTGATAGCGGGTAGGGAGCGTTTTGCTTTTATAGATCCTTTCGGCAATCGCATGGAGCTATTGCAGATACTGTAGCAGCTTTTACTCTTTAGTATTGTTCAAAGTGCTCTTTCATCACTTTTTCTTCCTGCCTTATCCGGATGATCAGCGGGATAAGATAAATCGGGAAGCCTATGATCAAAGTAAACCAGGCATGAAAAACAAGCGCTATACCAATAAGCTCGGGTATAATATTCAGGAAGTAATTAGGATGCTTTACCAACCTGAACAGCGCGTTGGTATTCAGGGTATGATATTGCTTTGGTGCAATGATCAGCTTAACTGTCCATACATGCCTGATGGCGTAAATAACATAATAAAGCACGGCTATAGCTGCAATATAAATAATGAGCCCATAGGTAGTGAGGTTGTCGGTATAAAAAGCGCCTTTGGTATAACCTTCAACTAAGCAGGCAGCATAATAGGCAAAATGGAATAATACCAGTACGGTAGAATTGGCTTTGCCATATTCTACAGCGCCCAGCTTTTTTAATTTTTTTTCATTCCGTGCCGAAATAAAAATGGTGATCAATCGTAAAAAAAATACGATGTAAAATAAAATGTTCAGGGGTATCATAAAAAACTAATATTGATTTTAAATTATAAAGCCAGCTCGATATTCGGATCCCAAAATACGGTTTTAAAATCCTGTACCTGATCGTCAATTACTTTTACGCCTTCGCTTTCCAGCAGCTCGGCCATCAGGTTGCCACCGAAGTGAAATTTAGCGGTAAGCAGGCCCTGCCTGTTCACCACCCGGTGCGCCGGTACTTTGGGCACCACCTTACCCGCCGCCTGCATGGCATAGCCCACCATACGCGATGAACCTTTGGTACCCAAATAACTGGCAATGGCACCATAGGAGGTTACCCTGCCTGCCGGGATAAGCCGCGCCACCTGGTATACTTTATCGAAGAAGTTAATATCATCCATGATAAAAAGCTTAAAGTCGAAAGCGAAAGGCTTAAAGCTAAGATCCGATTTACAAACTCAATAACCCCATGTCATAGCGAGCGTAGCGTGGATAACCGATTAATGGGAGCTCATTAATACCTTGAAAAAACAATTAACAATATTAATAATCCCCGACTTACGGAAACGCTCTGTATATTGGGGATTGCCACGTCGTTCCTCCTCGCAATGACGTGTGAGTTGGTTTCTTTATCCTAAAGTCCTGTAATCCCATAGTCCCCAAATCTTACCTACGCAAACGAAAATTTAAGGTAATTAATGTTCTTATTATCCTTTAAATATTTCTTTTCGTAATAGGTTTTAATGGATAACACCTCATCTGCATAGGGCGAATGGTACAGGTCTTCGGTTCTGATATGGAATTTGAGTTTTAGCTCTTCTATCTTTTCGGCAGTGTAGGCATGCAAACCGTCGTTGTCGGTTTTTAAATTCACACAGCCACCGGGTTTTAATATTTCGATGTATTTATCCAGGAAGCGGGGCGAAGTAAGGCGCTTTTTTTCGCGGCTCAATTGTGGCTGCGGATCGGGGAAGGTTATCCAGATCTCGTCAACCTCACCAGTAGCAAAATAATCCAGCAGGTTTTCGATCTGTATGCGCAAAAAGGCCACATTAGGCACACCATCTTCCAGCGCGGTTTTGGCACCGCGCCAAATACGGTTGCCCTTATAATCAATACCGATAAAGTTTTTATCAGGAAACAAGGTGGCCAGGTTCACGGTGTATTCGCCTTTACCGCAGGCCAGTTCCAACACTACCGGGTTATTGTTTTTAAAAAAACCTTTGCTCCACTCGCCTTTAAAAGGCTTACCGGCATCTAATTGTAATACGTTGCTAAAAGTATCAATTTCAGCAAAGCGTTTTAATTTATCTTTTCCCACTTCTGTAAATAAAACGCAAAAATAGGCTTTTCTGCAAACTGTGAAAATTTGGGCTGTTTTGGTAGCCCGTACAAAGGTTTTTACAAAGAGATGCATATTTGCGTCTGCGGCCAAGTACAGTGCATAGAAATAAAAAAAGACGCAATTATGCGTCTCTACAATAACATTAAGAACTTAAGCCTTTCTACTTCAGACTTAAGACTCAAAAACTACATCACCACCGGTGGCGGCACATTGGGCATACCTTTAGCGGGTGTTTCCGGTTTACTTTTCAGCACAGAAGAAGCTACCGCTTTTACCTTATTCCATAAACCGTGGATCGCGTCGCCGCTGATGTAATTAGAAGCTTTTTGCGATACCAGGCCAACCAGGGTTTTAACCAAAAAGTTTGACCGTTTAAACAATGTTTTATTCAAGGTTACCGGCAATACGATCCTGGATAGCAGGCCAAAGAAATCCTGGTTAAAAATACCCGGGTGCTCGTCACCGTCGTTTCTGTTACCTGAATTCAATAACGACATGACGCTGGCAAATATGGCCGATGGGCTGCTAAAGCGCTTGGCCAGTTCTTCGCCCTGGCGGGCTTCAATAACGCGTATCCTCGCAATCTCTTCCCGCAGATCATTGATATTTTTTATTGAAACGTCCATGCTTTATTTTTTAAATAGTTTTTGTACGAAAAGATTGATCAACGGCTTTTCAATACGCTCCTTATTGAGCTTTACAACAACGGCTATTATTAAATAAATAAGCGCCACACAGCCAAAGCCCTCCCAATCTGAATTTAACAAGTAAGCCAGGTAAAAGGCTAAAGTAAGACTGGCAAACATAAAGGCCAGCACCATACTTATGGCTGTAATAACATCCGTGATCATACTGGCTAAAATTGAAGTTCCACCTTCAATAGCCTCATATTTCAAAAGCTTAAAACGCGTTTCGGCATATTCCTTCAGCTGATCAACAATAGGTGGCAGTGGTGGTGGTGTTTCTTTTTTGGCTTCCATAGATGTAGTTTTATAGGGTATCAAGTAGTTAGTATCAAGTATCACGACAGCTGCATTGTTTTAAGACGTTTGCTAGAAAGTCTTGATACTTGATACTAACTACTTGATACTAAAAAATAAATTAAGCGTGTTCCAGATCGTCCTGATACTCTTCTTCGGCCCCTCTGATCTTTGATTTTATATTTTCAACCACTTTATCTTTAAACCCAACCAGGTTATCAATTTCGGCAGCCGCGGTATCTTTTATTGATTCGCCTAAGTTTTTTAATGATTCAGTTAGCTTGTCACGTGTTTCGTTACCTTTATCTGGTGCAAACAAAATACCCAGGGCTGCTCCTGCTGCCAAGCCAGCAAGCAATGCAACAACTACTTTTGTGTTATCATTCATTGTAATATAATTTTAAGTTGAACATTTGTTGTAATATGATTAAATATCCTGCCAAATATTACAGATCGGCCAATTTTTCTGCAATTTCTGTATAATTTATTTTTTTAACTCCCAATAGCGCTTTGCCTTATGTTCACAAAACTATTCAATTCAATCTGTCAGTTTTCGGGCGACGACTGTATCCGTTCCAATCTGTCGGCTGCCAATCTGTTAGTTTCGTATATCTCCAGTAACAATAAAAAATAGGATAATAATACCGGTCCGAAAACCAGGCCCAATATCCCAAAAAGCGGCAAGCCTATAAACACACCAATAACCGATATAATGGGGTGGGTATTAGCTATACGCTTATTAATAATCATGCGCAAAACATTATCAATATTACCAATAACCAGCAAACCGTAAATCAGCAGCAAAACCCCTTTTAGCGTATGCCCCTGCGCAAACAGCAAAATACTGGCAGGTATAGAAAGCGTTGGCGCCCCAACTACCGGCAAAAAGGATATAAAAGCGCCTATCACTCCCCAAAAAACCGCGTCGGGTATACCAAATGCGTAAAAGCCTATAGCCAGCAGTGTACCCTGTATAACGGCTATTATTCCTTGCCCTAAAACGTTTGAATAGGTAGAATCGCGTAGGGCAGATGCAAATTTTAACGCGTGTTGTTCACGGAATGGAGCGTACTTTAATAAACCAGCCTCAAACTCTCGTATTTGTGTGAGCATAAAATACAACAGAAAGTACAATACCAATAAGGTAATAATGATATTGGCAGCGCTGCTTAATATAGATGGGAAAAGTTCGGTACCAAAAGAGCCCAGCTTTTGAAGTGTATTTTCGGCAAAGCGGGGCTGGTTCAGATTGGTTGCCGCAAAGGCATCAATCTTGGATGTCCATTGTTCAATAGGTAAGGATTTAATGTCGATGCTTGATATTTTACCCACTACCATGATACTGAGTAGCAAGAAGGGGATAACGATAACAATAAGGGATGCAAATATAATGAGCAAAGCTACCGCTACCCGGTTCCATCCCTTTTTTTCGACAAAGTAAAGGTACACCGGCCTGAAAATAGTAAACAACACAATAGCCCCCAATATCGAACTGAACAAACCGCTTAGCGCATACAGCAAAAAGCACCCCAGTATAATGATACTTACAAGGATAATGTTATTGCGTTGTTTATAATTAAAAATTGACATTTTTATATTTTAGTATCGAGTAGCTGGTATCAAGTATCAAGACTTTAATTGTACAGATATCCACTAAATTTGTTTGAATAATGATTGATCATTAAGCCACATTGCATGGTGCACCAATTTACAAATATCTTGATACTTGATACCAGCTACTTGATACTAAAAAGAGCTAATCGGTATTGTTTAGCAAATTGTTTATCTGGGTTGAACTTGTTAAAATGGTATCCAGGTAAAATAAGCAATCATCCGAAAGATCAGGTATCTCATATTTCAACTGCTCCAGAGCCAGGTGAATATTGGAGAGTTGATTTTTAATATCGTGCTTTAACTTACGCAAGTTGTCGTCATTACTCCTTGCCTGTTGATCTTCCATTTTATTTAAGGTTGATAGCCTTCATTTTATTATACAGGGTTTTACGGTCGATGTTTAATATTTCGGCCGCTTTTGTTTTATTAAAGTTCACTTCTCTTAAAACCTTAATAATGGTTTCATATTCCGCTTCGAGGGCCGCGTTTTTCAGGTCGTGCCGTGGTTCCTTTACTTCTGGCACCTCGCTTACCTGGTTGTAAGATTGTTCAAATGAGGGCACTTTAAAGTTGGATATCTCCAGTGGCAAGGCCTTCATCGTGATCTCGTTATCCTCTGCCAGTAAAGCCGCCCTCCTGATCACGTTTTTCAGTTCGCGGATGTTGCCCGGCCAGCGGTAATTCATAAAACAATCAATCACCTCGGGTGCAAACGTGGTTACATTACGACCCAGCTCATTATTGGCTATTTTTAAAAAATGATCTGCCAGCAGCATAATATCGTTGCCCCGCTCACGCAATGGCGGCATGTAGATGGTAAATTCATTAAACCGGTGGTACAGATCCTCCCTGAATTTGCCTTTTAATATACCATCCTGCAAGCTCTCATTGGTAGCTATAATAATGCGCACATCCAGATCGATCTCCTTGGTGCTACCTATCCTTTTAACTTTGCGCTCCTGAACGGTGCGCAGCAAGGCAGCCTGGATCTCATAGGAGAGGTTGCCCACTTCATCTAAAAACAGAGTACCGCCATTAGCCATTTCAAAATGCCCAATTTTAGTATACAAGGCTCCGGTGAATGATCCTTTTTCATGACCAAAGAATTCGCTGGCTGCCAGTTCTTTGGTTAAAGAACCGCAATCCATGGCGATGAAAGGCTGGTTATGCCGCTGGCTGTTCAAATGGATACTTTTGGCCACCGACTCTTTACCCGTACCACTTTCACCCAATATAATTACACTGTAATTGGTTGGGGCCACCAGCTCTATCTGGCGTTGCAGCTCTTTTGACGATTTGCTGCTGCCGGCCACAAATTCGCTGGCAAATACCACTTTTTTATTGTCGCGGCTTTTTGATTTTTCGGCAACCACATTATTGTCGCTGCCGGTATCTTCAACCAGGGCATAATGGGTTTCGACAGCCTTATTAATGGTATTTAGTATTTCGTCGGGATATAAGGGCTTGGTGATGTAATCATAGGCGCCCATTTTTATCAGTTCAACCGCCATTTTTATATCCGAGTACCCGGTTATAATAATAACGCCGGTTTTAGGGTATTGGGTTTTGATGTTCCTGAGCATTTCGCGGCCATCGGTATCTTCGAGCCTGAAATCGCATAGCACCAGGTTAAACTCGTCATTTTTAAGCGCTTCCATGCCACTTGTACCGCTGGAGGCAGTACTCACATCAAAGCCATTACGGGTTAAAAATTTAGATAGCAATAAAGCCACATTAACTTCATCATCAATGATGAGGATTTTCTTCATAAGAGCAATACTGGTAACGGTAAATGTATAAACGCGTTTAAGTTACAAACAATGTTGCTAATTTATGGAGCTTAATTTAAAAACGGGCTTTTAAACACAAAAAAGGGGTAAACAAAAAGGGAGATCAACATTGATCTGCCTTTTGGATAAAATATTAAATGATTGGTTTAATTAATGATCAGAATACTCTTTTGGGTTCAATGCCTAAGCTTAAAATATTGCCGGTTGTTATTTCCCTCGTAGAATAAGCATTATTTGAAAACCCTGTAATTATGGGCTGGTCAAAAGTCAAAGTGGCTTCTCCTAAAAAATCAGAAGTTAGAGTTGTTTTCACACTGAACGTCCTTTTATCGCTGGTTGTTGCAGTAGCGCCAAATTTTAATCCTACTTTTTCAATCACAGAACTGGTTATTTCAAAGTTAGCAGCAAACGTTGTTGTGTTTTCATACGACTGATTAACCTCCTGTGAATTATCATTCTCGTACACGATAAACTTCCATGCAGTACCATAATTTTGCAAATCCCAAGGCACCAATTCTACATTAGGATGATATTCCTTAGGGGTAACGCTCTGGAGGATATAAAACTCAAATACCTTTCCGCTTCCGCTATATTTAAGATCAAATAACTCCTCAGGTCTTACACTCAATATTTTAGTAATTTGATTCCCTATGCCATTTTTTGAATTAAGTAAAATTGTTATTGTGAATTCAAAATTTCCGTCAGTCCAGGGTTTTTTGGGATATGGTACACCATTATTTGTCAACCCAAATTGATTATACTTTGCATTGGCTTTAGGGTCTTCGTCCTGATCTGCAATTTTACCCAATGCGTCAGGTGTCAAAAATTTAAATGAAGTAATGAATTCGCTGTAATTGTGTCTAAATTCACCTCTTGTGTTAGTTGCAGTTAAACCATAATATATGTAGTCGCGTTGCCAATCATTTCCCGAATTATAAGCTGCAATATTTATAGGATCGATACCATTAGCGTCTGTTGTTCTGTTAATGTTAAGCCTGTTCGAAGTAACTTTTTTATGGATGTTGTCGAAAGCAGCATCAGCAAAACTTAAATTTAAGTTGCCGCTTGTATAAGCAACCAATGATGTTGTCCCTGTTGAGGCAGTTGTATTAGCTCGCAAGTTGGAGTTGCTATTTGTATTTATTACAATTCTTTCGTTCTGTTTTACTACAAGAACAGGAAACCCAGGTATTTCATTTGATTTCGCTATAATTTCTTTACCCAAATCATCATAAATAGAAGTTTGATCTTGCCCTGATACGGCGCTTGCCACTAAAGGAATCTCTGTATTTGTATTCCATTTTTCAGGTGAAAAATTGGGCAATGTAGGGATCAATATAGTTAACAGCGGTAATTGAATTTCAATTGATTCAAGCTCTTCTTTAGAATTTGCAAAATGAACCAACTTTTCATGTACGGTCTCTGTATTATTAACTTTTTTGTCTTTAATCATCAGATAAAGTACATCGTAATCATTATCAAATTGTTTTAAGCTTTCTTCTTTGAGAAAAGCTCTCAAAGCACCGTCTGTTTTAACTGCTTTTGCCAAAATTTTAGCAAATGTAATTTGAGACTTGCTTGTTGCTGAATTTTCAGTTACAATACTGGTGGGTGGATTTTGATTTTGATTGATGTCTTTTTTACAGGCCTGAATTAAAGAAATAAAAAACAAGCAGGAAGAAATAATAAGGATTTTTTTTGTCATAATATTTTTAAATTATTGCGCAAATAGAATCAAAAAAGAATAAAAACATGTCTATTTATTGCAATAATAATAATTATAAAATCATATTATATATAATCATACTCTCCATTCTCGACCATATTTCAAACCAAGTGACATAGTTCAAAATAAGATTTCTAATCGCTATATGACAATTACAGATTATATGCATCTGAATACTTAAACGCAAAAAAGGCACAAACAAAAAGGGCAGCCAATTGGCTACCCTTTTTGTTAATTAGGTATATGTAGGGCCATATTAGAAGCCGTATGCTACACGCAGACCTAAGAAGCTTACCTTGCTGTCGTTAATACCAGTTGCATATTTTGTAGTTGCTTCGTAACGGATACCAGCGTCGATAAAGTTACCGTTTGCGCTAACAGGGAACTGAACACCTACTTGCGGAGCATAAACAAACGCTGTTGATTTGTTAACACCAACATCTTTTTTGTTTAACAAGAATGCTGCACCAGCTTCACCTTGTACATAAAAGTTTGGAACAACGAAGTATTTCAAACCAGCTTTTACCGGGATCAGGTGAAAATCTGTTTGATCAAGACCAGCAACGCCACCGATATCTTTTTTACCAAATACGTTATTGTAACCAGCGTTAACAGTAACAAATAATTGGTTTGAAATAACCGGGATGTCCGCTTGTACCGAACCACCTAAATTCCATTTGTAGTTATCTTTAAAGTTTCCCAATGGGATACCAGCGTCAACGCCGATGCTATAACGGATACCGTTGTTAGTAGTGGTTGATGTTGTAGTAGTGGTTGGGGTAGTTGTTTGTGCTTTAGCGCCAAATGCAAATCCTGCAAATGCTAAAACAAGGGCCGAAATTTTAAATGTATTTTTCATAACAATTGTGTGTTTTTGATATATGTTTTATAAACACAATGCAAAGTAAAGCACAGAAACATATACGATTTTTCATCCAAAAGTCACGAATATTTAATCGATTGATTAACAATGATTTATTTTTTGACCAATTGGGTATCTTGGTCAGGATAATGTCAAATTGAAAGTTTACACACCTATTTGTGTCAAATTAACACGGAATTAACATAGCTTTTCGGCCGGCAAAAAGCCCGTTTTTGGCTTGCTTTACGGTTAATTTTAGTTTTTGCGGATAAGGCACCACAAGGATCATCACCCAGATATGGTTAATCCGGGCTTCTGTTAACAAAACTTTAACACCATAAGTGGGTTAATTATTCTCCTTTAAATGCTGCTTTGCGTTTTTCTAAAAAGGCGGTAACGCCTTCTTTAAAATCATTGGTGCCAAAACATTTTCCAAACTGCGCTATCTCGATACCGTAACCATCCACCCCATCGATAAATCCGGCGTTTACGGAGTTTATAGCCGCGGCAAGGGCCAGCGGTGCTCTCAACAATATCTTTTGCAAAAGTTCTTCGGCTTTAACCAGCAGATCTTCCGGGCAAACCACGTGGGTAACCAGACCGTACTGGTGAGCCTCAACAGCGGTGATCATATCGGCGGTCAGTATCATTTCCAGGGCTTTGCCTTTTCCTATCAGCTGGGCCAGGCGCTGGGTACCGCCATAGCCGGGTATCAAACCCAGGGTAACTTCGGGCAGCCCCATTTTGGCTGTTTCGGAAGCTATGCGGATATGACAGGCCATGGCCAGCTCTAAACCGCCGCCCAATGCAAAACCATTAATGGCCGCTATTACGGGTTTATTGCCATTGGCTATCAGGTTAAATACTTCTATTTGTCCTTTCCGGGCAAGGGCAGAGCCTTCATCAACACTCAGGTTGGCAAATTCGCTGATATCGGCGCCTGCCACAAATGCTTTGGCGCCGGTTCCGGTGATGATAATACCACCAACAGCGGGGTTTTTAAAAGCCGCGGCAAAAGCCACGTGCAATTCCATAAGGGTTTCCCTGTTCAGGGCGTTAAGCTTGCTTTCGCGGTTAATGATGATGTATTGTATCCGTTCTTTATTTTCTATCAGCAGATTTTGAAATTCCATGGGGTTGTTTTATTTAAAAATTACGATGCTCGTGCACCCAATCCGTAATATAAGCTACAATGTCCTGTGTGCTGGTTCCAGGCGGAAAAAGTTCGCCAACGCCCGATTGTTTCAGCGTCACCATATCTTCATGCGGGATAATGCCGCCGCCGGTAAGCAGCACATCATCCATCTCTTTTTCCCGCAGCAGTTTAATGATGCGCGGAAAAACGGTCATGTGCGCGCCTGATAGTATGGATATACCAATGGCATCCACATCTTCCTGCAGGGCGGTATTCACCACCATTTCGGGGGTTTGGCGCAGGCCGGTATAAATTACTTCCATCCCGGCATCGCGCAGGGAGGTGGCAATAATGCGTGCGCCGCGGTCGTGCCCGTCAAGACCTACTTTAGCTACTAAAACGCGTATGGGGCGGTTAAAGGTATTACTCATGTAAAACCGTATTGGTTGCCGTAAAAGTAATAAGAAAGCCGGGAATATTTCGGATGTCGGATGTTCGATGTCGGATTTATATTACAGAACCAGGAACCTCATCGCCACCAGCCCAAAAACCGAACTTATAAAATTCAAACTGCCTCCTCTTAACAAAAACTTTTTAAAGCTCTATTTTAACACTTTTCGGCTCAAAATGAGGGCAAAAACAGGTTAAAAACTGTTCAAAACTCAATCAAAACCATCGATTTTAACACTTTTTAACAAATTTTTGACGCGTTTTGAAAAGTTTAAAAAGAACTATATAATTGATATTCAAATAACTACATACCCAACGGGTGATTTTTGCGCCTTTTATCTCTTTAACCAAACAGCCCTGCTTACAATTTTCAAGTAAGCAGGGCTGTTTGGTGGATATACTTAAAGATACAAAAAATATCCTGGGATTACAATGGGTTATGGTTAGTCAGGGTAAACAAACTATTGCTTTTTTAACCTGTAGGTATAATTATAGCCCGTGCCTTTTTTAACCAGGATCAAACTATCGCCTTTGGTGGTTGAGGTGTAAGTACCGTTGAGCAACAGGCCCCAATCAAAATTGGCTGTGTGTACCGTACTGTCTGTAAATGCTATTTGATTTTTGCTGGTAACGTAGCTGCCTCTGCTCGAAACGCCGAAAGCGGTATTTAAAGTAGCTTGATATGTTTTACCTGTAATAACAACTTTGGCTGTAGCGCTAGTTGCGCCAACGCTTGTGGATGTAAATGCACCGGTATACGTTCCGTCCAGCTTTTGTGGGAGCGGGGTTGCCTCGTTTTTGGAACAGGCAGTAAAACTTAGCGTAGCAGAGAGTAAAATAAAAAAGATAGGGGTTTTCATAATTTGGTTTTTTAATCATTACGGTTGATGGATGATTTGTGTAACAGGTTGATGAAAAATCCTTTTCGGAGAGGCATGTATGGTGCAGACCCGCTCTTGGCCGCGGGAGGGCCCTTACTTTGTAGCCACAAAGTAACCAAAGGGCTTTCAGCAGAAATGCTTCTTTGCGCACGAGGCCTTTGCCCTGCAAATCAGGCAGAACCACGGGCTGCAATTATTTGCCCCGCTTCGCACCCTTTAGCCTCTGCTTCTGCAAAACTTGCTATGCCCCTGCAGCCGCACAGGCCACCATCGTTCTACCCGCTTTCGTCCGAAGCTGTTCTGCTGACGGGGAAAGGAAATTCAATAAATCATTAATTAAAGCGTGGCCAGCCAGGGGGTTCAATTGGGCTAAAGCCCATAGCAGCTATTTACTTGTAATCCGTTGGTTAAAACCAACGGCAATAAAGGGTAAATCAATTAGTTTTCCATTCATTGCCGTCCCATTTATGGGACGGATAATAGAAGCATTTGATGGCTTTAGCCAAAAACGATCTTCCGAACACCTATAGTTCCATCACCAGACCAATTTGTACCCATGTCCTCTTACGGTAATGATCTGCACGTTGGGGTCGGCTTTTAAATGTGTGCGGAGTTTGCTGATGAACACATCCAGGCTCCGGGCATTAAAAAAGCTGTCGTCGCCCCAAACGGTTTCCAGCAATGCTTTTCGTGGTAATATTTGCTGCTGGTTTTTACATAACAACCTCAAAATATCGCTTTCCCTGCTGGTTAATTGCCATTGGTTGATGCCTTGCTGAACGGTATTTTTTAGTGGGTTAAACGTAATACTGCCTATCTGGTGACTTTCGCCCGCGGGTTTGCCGGTGCTCAACAAACGGTTATCACTTAGTAAAACCCTGATGCGCACTACCAGTTCCTCTACACTAAAAGGCTTTTTTAAATAGTCGTTAGCGCCCGACTCAAACCCGGCCACCACATCTTTGGGCTGCGACCGGGCCGTTAAAAATATGATCGGTGTTAGTTTGTCGGTTTCACGTACCTGCCTGGCTACTTCAAAGCCATCCATTTTGGGCATCATGATATCCAGCACTAAAATATCGGGCCTGTCGCTTTTATATTTTTGCAGGGCCTGTTCGCCATTGGCGCACAGTATTACTTCAAAGCTATTTTCTTCCAGGCTTTCACGTACAATATGGGCCAGGGCCAGTTCATCTTCGGCCAGCAATAAGCGTATTTTACTCATATTACATCGGTATTGATATCATAAACTGACTGCCCGTATTCACTTCGCTTTTTACAGTTACCTGGCCACCATGCGCTTCTGCAATATACTTCACATAACTTAAACCAAGCCCGGTACCTTTCACATTGTGCACATTACCGGTAGGTACCCGGTGAAACTTTTCAAAAATGCGCCCCAGGTGCGCTGCCGGGATGCCCATACCCTTATCGCTTACGGAAAAAACGATCATATTGCCATCCTGGTATACATCTATCTTGATATCGGCCGGCTCATTGGAATATTTAACCGCGTTATCCAAAACATTCAATATGGCGTTACCGAAGTGCAGTTTATCCGCCACAATATAATCAACCCGATCTCTATTATTATAGGTGATGCTCACTGTTTTAGCGGCTTTGGCTTTTTCGGCGGTTATCAGTTCGTTCATCAAGGCATCAACCTGTATTTTCTCTTTCAGCAAGGTTATTTTATCGCGTTCAAAGGCGGCTACATCAAGCACTTTGCCCACCAGCTCGTTTAGTTTGGTCAGTTCATTCCTGGAGGTTTGCAGGTATCGCTGTGTTTTTTCGGGATCATTTAAGGCATTAAATTTTTGCAGCCCCTCAATGGCTACGGTAATAGTAGCGATAGGTGTTTTTAATTCATGCGTCATGTTGTTTATAAAATCATCCTTTAACTCGCCCAGTGCTTTTTGCTGATTGATGGTTCGGACTATATAATAAAAGCAAAATATAGTGAACAACACCAGCAGTGCCGATAATAGCAGGGTGATCATCATCCCTTTGATAACGGCATATTGCGGATTGCGGATCGCCGCCTTTGCATATAACGTAAACTCATCTTGCCGGGTGTAATGCGTTAAAAGAAATATAAAGCCATGATATTGATAAACGTTTTCATTGGTTTCGCCGTCATGGAAATTGAAATTTTGCTCCGACTGGCCTTTGTTGGGTAAGCTTAAAATAAACGGCGCATCAATATTCCTTTTCTGTAGTTCCTCGGTAAAATACCGGCTTAGCTTTAAACTATCGGCCTGTTTATAATTGGGTGGCAAAGCATATATGCCCTCTTTGGGCAGCGGCCATTTATTGCCGGGGATACCTGGGTGCGTTTTTATAAATGTGGATAGTTCCTGTGAGGGGTGCATAGCATCGTCGATACCTAAAAATGTGGTGAGCTCCATCATTAAAGTCGGAACATAAAAAGACATTTCCGTTAGCACCTCCGGAACGGTGGCTTTATGACCGATCATATCCTTATAATAGTTATAGGTATTGACATTCGTTTGAAAAGGATTGCTGTTTACAGAGCCATGAAATGAGAAACTAATATTAAGCACCGGGTTTACGTTGTTGTTTGGAGTATTTACTCTTGAAGGGGTATCGATGGTAATAACACTGCTGGGATCAGAAAGTCGTTTTACCAATACGGTTCGGACGGAGTCAAAATAATCTTTTTTACACCGGTCCATAGCAAGCTGCATGGCGACGATTACTTTGCTATCAAATATTTTTTTATTGATGGTATAAGCATTGAGGCTCCAATAAATTTGGAAAATAACAATGCCTGTTAATGATATGGCTATTAAGATTAATACGATTTTGAGTTTCCTTTTCATGATTAATGGATTGATGAAGATAAAAGTAAATACATCAATATGTGCCGGCATTTTCTGTTAACATTGCTTAACATTAAATAATAAAAATTAAGGTTGAGGGGCTTTTAAATTCCCTCCCCACAGGAGGGGTGTGGCTGGTTTGTGAGCAAAAGCGGGGAGGGGTTTATACGTTATGCACATAGAAACCCCTTCCTCTCGCTTTAAGGCAAGTCGCAGAGTAGACTCACTCGGTCTGCACTTCGCTGGACCACCCTCTCTTCGGCTTCGCCGGAAAGAGGGTAGAGAAAATAAAAGTGTAAAATCCCCTCTCTCCGCTTCGCGCATAGAGGGGCGACAAGCGCAGCGACGTCGGGGTGAGTCGATACATCTCCGGAAATAAATTTTAACTTTGTTCTGTTATGATGATCTGTGTGGCAACTCCATTTACTTTATTAGGGCAAAACCTTTTATTACTCCCTCAGAAAGCGATCTATTGGGAGCAGCAAAAGGCATTGATCATTGCCGATGTGCATTTGGGTAAGGTGGGGCATTTCCGCAAAGCGGGCATCGCTATCCCGCGGGACATGGAACAAAGCGACCTGGCTACCCTATCGGATCTGATCCATGAATATCAACCCGAAAAGTTATTGTTCCTGGGTGACCTTTTCCACAGCAATATGAATAACGACTGGGATTGGTTTATCCTGTGGCGAAGCCAGTTTCCCAACTTGCAGATCATCCTGGTTCGGGGCAATCATGATATCATCGCCGATAAACATTACCAGAAACTGAATATCGAACTGCATGACGAATTGCTCATGCATCCCTTTTTAATGCAGCATCATCCGCTTGTTGACGAGCAGTTGCAAAACGCGGAGGGCTATGTTTTTTGCGGACACATACACCCCGGAGTTAACCTGAGCGGCCGTGGCAGGCAATCCATCACGCTGCCTTGTTTTGCTTTTGGCAGTAAACAGGCCGTATTGCCTTCGTTTGGTAAATTCACCGGCAAAGTGGCCATCCGCAATCAAAAAGCCGACAGGATATTTGCCGTTTTGAAAGATAAGGTGCTGGCTATTGAATGAACGAGAGAATCAAGAAGCCAGAGTCAGGAATCAAGAAAAACTTCGCACGGGTGATTAATGCGCTTTACTTAAATATTGCTTAACCGTGGCGTATATACCACCTATGGGTACATCGCGCTCAATCATGTGCCAGTTGCCATCAACCAGATCATAATGTGGTATTTTGGTAACGCTCCAGTTGAGGGTGTTGGGCGAATCATCGCCTTTCAGGTCGGATACCTGTGTCCAGGTGATGCCGTCTTCCTGAACGGCGCTGCTCCACCAGTCGGCTTTGGTATCCATGGATACGCTGATCACCCCAAAATTCTTATCGCCAAACTCACGCAGCATCGATTTTAGTTCCACATGGTTTCGGCGGCTGATGTCGTTAGCAGCCCGCCAAAAATCAATTAAATAAACAGCTTTATGCATCGCCAGCGGATCAAATGGTTTCCCATCCAATAGTTTACCATTGATAGCCGGAGCCTTGGCACCCGGGATAAGCTTAACCAAGCGACCCAGTTTTTCGCCTATTTCTTTGCCATCATCGCTGCTTTTTACGGCAGCGCTTAGTTTTTGATAGACGGCATTATATACAACCGGGTCGCTTTCATAATCGAGCTGCAGCATGAGGTGCGCGCCGATAGTATTCTGAGGGTATTTGGCAACAAATTCATTCATGATCTTTGATGCGAGAGCCCGTTTTTTAGCCTCAACCGCCGAAGCGCTGTTCAACAAAGCCACAAATTGATCTTTGGGCAATAGGGAAGATGCTTTATCATTTATCCGGGCATTGATCTGGCTTGCCTGGCGGTTCAAGTCGCCGTTAAGTTTATTGGCGATGCTGTAATAGGCCGAAAGTTCCTGCTGTATGGGCGATGGTGATGTTATTTCGGGATAATCGCCAGGCTTGGCGGCATCGGCTTTAATGGTATACTTGCCATCCTGCAGGTAAACTTCAAACACGCCATCGGCTGCTTTTTTACTGGTCGAATCATTGGTGAGCTTCATGCTGTAATAGCCCGGCACTTCCAATACTTTGGCGGGGACTTTAAATTTACCGTCCTTAATATTATCGCCATAAATGGCATGCCCGGCATGATCATTAATGACAAACACCCCGCTTTTATCGCCGGTAACGGTTCCTTCAAATTCTACATGTTCAAAATGCTTACAACCGGCAAGGCAGAGAGCCAGTAAAACAACAGCTGCTAATTTCATTGATAATAATTATGTTCCTAATATAGGAGAAAGAATCAAGAGGTTAGAGCCAAGAATCAAGATAAGCTGCATAAGAGCCTCACCCAACCCTCCCCTTGGAGAGGGCTTTAAAGCGTTTTTTTAAGGCTCCCCTTTGGGGAGAGATTATTACATGAGGTCTTCGCCGTTTAGAGGGGGCTCTTACCTCCTGATTCTTACCTCTTGACTCTTTGTTCCCTGTGTAATTTGAATGTAATTTCTTAGATTGATTCTAAATAGACTTTTCCCTACCAATAAGCCGGATGCATTTCTATCTTTTGGCATATAATAAATACTTTTGCCTAAAATAAATCTATTTCATAATGAGCGAATTTAAACAAACCTTTAACTCATCACTGGGAAAAAAGCTGATCATGGCTTTAACAGGCTTGTTTTTGTGTACTTTTTTAATTGTACACCTTGGGGGCAACCTGCTGTTGTTTAAGGACGATAATGGTTTTGGTTTTAATGTGTATGCAAACTTCCTGACACATTTTCCACCGATTGAGGTTATTGCATGGATCCTGTACCTGGCAATTGCGGTGCATGCTATATATGCGTTGATCTTAACAGTAAAAAACCGCAAAGCGCGTCCGGTAGGCTACGCCGTAGCAGCAAAATCAGATGCCAGCTGGTCATCAAAAAACATGGGCCTGTTAGGTTCCATCCTGTTGGTATTTATCGTAATACACATGGGCGATTTCTGGTTCAAGTACAAATACACCCATGAAGTTGCGTTTAAGGAATACCGTACCGACCTGGCTACAGACCAAACTACTGTATCAGACTATACACCGGTATCTGCCGATTTCAACCACTCTGTATCTACCGAAAACAATGTAGAGATAGTACGAGTGAAAGACCTGCATGCACGTGTGGCGCACACTTTTGGCAACATCTGGTACGTATTGATCTATGTAATTGCGATGGGAGCACTATCATTCCACCTGTTGCATGGTTTCCAGAGCGCTTTCCGCACGCTGGGATGGGTACATCGTAAATATACACCTATAGTATACGGTATTGGCGCATGGTTTTTTGCGGTTATTATACCTATAGGTTTTGCCCTTATGCCATTGTGGTACTTTTTTATGCACAAAGGGTAATTTAAGTTGACTAAGTTAAATGGCTGATTGAATTGGCTTAAGTTAGATAGTGTAGTTTTCAAACCACTTAACTTAATCAACCCAATCAACCACTCACAAACTACATAATTATACGAGAAATGAGTTTAGATGCTAAAATTCCTCAAGGCCCATTAGCCGAAAAATGGAGCAAGCATAAATTTAACCTGAAGCTGGTTAACCCGGCCAACAAGCGTAAATACGATATTATTATTGTAGGTACGGGTTTAGCGGGAGCATCGGCCGCGGCTTCACTGGCCGAACTGGGTTATAACGTAAAATCTTTTTGCTTTCAGGATAGTCCACGCCGTGCGCACTCTATTGCGGCACAGGGTGGTATCAACGCGGCAAAAAACTATCAGAACGATGGCGACAGCGTTTACCGTTTATTCTATGATACCATTAAAGGTGGCGATTATCGTGCCCGTGAAGGCAACGTTTACCGCCTGGCCGAGGTATCTGTAAATATTATTGATCAGTGCGTGGCACAGGGTGTTCCTTTTGCCCGCGAATACGGCGGCTTGCTGGATAACCGTTCATTCGGTGGTTCGCAGGTATCGCGTACGTTTTATGCCCGCGGTCAAACGGGACAACAATTGTTGTTAGGCGCGTACTCGGCCTTAAACCGCCAGATACATGCCGGCAAAGTAAAAATGTATACCCGTACCGAAATGCTTGATGTGGTTGTAGTTGATGGCCATGCCAAAGGTATTGTTACCCGTAACATGCTTACCGGCGCTATCGAAACACATGCAGGTCACGCGGTATTATTATGTACAGGCGGTTACAGCAACGTGTTCTACCTGTCAACCAACGCTATCGGTTCAAACGTAACAGCTGCCTGGAGGGCCCACAAACGTGGTGCTTTCTTTGGCAACCCATGCTATACCCAAATTCACCCAACCTGTATCCCGGTATCGGGTGATCACCAGTCGAAATTAACGCTGATGTCTGAGTCGCTGCGTAACGATGGTAGGGTTTGGGCGCCAAAAACAGTTGAACTTGCCGAGCAATTGCGCAAAGGCACACTGAAGGCTGATCAGATCAAAGAAGAAGATCGTGATTACTTCCTGGAACGTAAATATCCATCATTCGGAAACCTGGTTCCGCGCGACGTGGCTTCACGTAACGCCAAGGAAATGGTAGAGGATGGTCGTGGTGTTGGCGCATCAGGCTTCGCCGTATTCCTTGACTTTGCCGATGCTATCAAACGCCTGGGCGAAGAAACCGTAGCTGCCAAGTATGGTAACCTGTTTGATATGTACATCCAGATCACCGACGAGAACCCGTACAAACAGCCGATGCGTATTTACCCTGCGGTACACTATACCATGGGTGGCCTTTGGGTTGATTATAACCTGATGACCACCATACCAGGCTTATATGCTTTGGGCGAGTGTAACTTCAGCGACCACGGGGCTAACCGCCTCGGTGCATCAGCACTGATGCAGGGTTTATCTGACGGTTATTTTGTGATCCCTTATACCCTGGGTGATTACCTGGCTACCATCGGTCCTAAAAAGGTTGATACCAGTCACCCTGCTTTTGAGCAAACCAAAAAAGAAGTTATTGAGCACGTTAATAAACTGTTGGCCTTAAAAGGCACCAAAACAGTCAACGAATATCACCGCGAGCTTGGCCACATTATGTGGGAATATTGCGGTATGGCGCGTACCGAAGAAGGCCTGAAAAAAGCCAAAGGCCTGATCCAGGCGCTGAAAGCCGATTTCTGGAAAAACGCTATTGTAACCGGCGATAACGAGGAAGTAAATGCTTCGCTGGAGCGCGCCGGTCGTGTGGCCGACTTCATTGAACTGGGCGAGCTGATGGTTGATGACGCTTTAATGCGCGAAGAATCATGCGGCGGTCACTTCAGGGTAGAATCGCAGACACCGGATGGTGAGGCTAAACGTGATGACGAAAACTTTGCGTTTGTTGCCGCCTGGGAGTTTAAAGGGGAAAACCAACCCGAAGTATTGAACAAAGAGCCACTGGTGTTTGAATCGGTGCATTTAACACAGCGGAATTACGCGTAAGGGGGTATCAAGTAGCTAGTATCAAGTATCACGACAGTTGCATTTGCTTTTCGATGCTTGCAAGAAAATCTTGATACTTGATACTGATTACTTGATACTATAATAAACATACATTGAAATTAGGACAAGGTACGGGCAAGAAAAGTCTTGATACTTGATACTAGCTACTTGATACTAAATCTCAAAAAAGATGAGTAACGGAAATATGAACCTGACGCTTAAAGTATGGCGTCAAAAAAATGCGCAAGCCGCGGGCAAATTCGTAACGTACAAGGCCGAAAATATTTCGCCTGATATGTCATTCCTGGAAATGCTTGACGTGGTGAACGAGAGCTTAACCCATAAAGGCGATGAGCCCATTAACTTTGATCATGATTGCCGCGAAGGTATTTGCGGTATGTGCTCACTATATATCAACGGTCACCCACATGGCCCAAAAAGAGGTATTACTACCTGCCAATTGCACATGCGTACCTTTCATGATGGCGAAACCATCACGATTGAACCATGGCGCGCTTCGGCATTCCCAATCGTAAAAGATTTGGCTGTTGACCGCTCGGCGTTTGATCGTATCCAGCAGGCTGGTGGTTATGTATCGGTAAATACAGGTGGCGTACCCGATGGTAATGCCATCCCTATTCCAAAAGTTGTTGCCGACGAGGCTTTTAACTCCGCTACCTGTATTGGTTGCGGTGCCTGTGTTGCAGCTTGTAAAAATGCTTCGGCTATGCTTTTTGTATCGGCGAAGGTTACACAATTAGGTCTGTTACCACAAGGTCAGCCAGAGCGTTACCGTCGTGTACAATCCATGGTAGCCCAGATGGACGAAGAGGGTTTTGGTAACTGTACCAATACCGGTGCATGCGAGGCAGAATGCCCTAAAGAAATTAAGCTGACTAACATCGCACGGATGAATAACGATTTCCTGAGCGCTAAACTATTCCGCCAGGAAGTTCTGCATGAAGAGCAGCACGGTGGTGCTTAATCGCGATAGCGAATAATATGTAACAAGGCTTTGGAGATTTTCCAAAGCCTTGTTCTTTTTATGGCCTGTCATGCTGAGCCTGTCGAAGCATGGTGGGTGGCCTCTGCGCGCGAGCCTTCGACAAGCTCAGACTGACTACTTTTGCAAAAACACTACAACAACCCCAACGCATCCAGTTCCTTTTCCAACTGCTCAGCCGAAGTAAAATGTATGCTTTTAATCCCCACTTTTTCAGCGGCTAATATATTGCGGTAATTATCATCGATGAATAAAGCTGTCTGCGGGTCAACCTGGTAACGATCAAGTAAGATCTGGTAAAATTCCGGCGCGGGTTTGCGCATTTTCTCGACGCCTGATACCACAATACCATCAAACCAGCCTAAAAAATCATACCTGGCCTGGGCTACCGGAAAAGTTTCGGCCGACCAATTGGTTAACGCGTATATCTTGTATTTACCGCTTGTTTTTAGCCTCCTGAACAGCTCGACAGTATCATGAAAAGCCTCGCCAAGCATTTCTTCCCAACGCCCGTAAAACGCACGGATAAGGGCCTCATGCTGCGGAAATTGAGCTACTAGTATATCGGTTCCTTCCTGCAACGACCTGCCCGCATCCTGTTCCTCGTTCCAATCAGAAGTACAAACTGTTGCCAGGAAATGGATCATTTCCTGTTCGCCGGTAAACAGGGTCCGGTACATATAATGCGGGTTCCAATCTATCAAAACCGCGCCCAGGTCAAATATGATGGTATCGATCATTTCTTTTTATCGGAGTGCTCGTAAATTTTAGTGCCGGTAACTACAGAATCCTTCAGGGAGAGGATCAATTTTTTAACGTAAATAACTTTTCCTTTTTTGTTTACTTCCTCCACATCATACACCATTTCGGCAGTATTGCTTTGTTGTGGGCGATGCAGCAGGTGAATCACTTCCTGGTATTTTAAACCTTTAAGCTTATAGTTTTTCAGCAAGTCATCCACCATCCCGCTCCGGTTAGGGAATGTAAGGCCATCACCGTAATCCCAATCTTCCCGGGAAAATTTTTTATGACCAGAACAAGCCGCAAAAAACAGGGCGATTACGCAGCATATTAAGATTACTTTTTTATCGATATTCATTGATCAAATATAGCAAGATTCGATTAATGAGCTTTGGAAATGATGGAACAGAAACTTTATTAACGATCGTCATTGCGAGCGCAGCGTGGCAATCCCCGACTATACAGAGAGACTCTGCAAATCGGGGATTGCCACGTCGTTCCTCCTCGCAACAACGTTGCTTTTTTTAGGCAAATCCTTATTTAGCTCCCAACAAATACGCTTTAAAGTCGGCAAAATCCTTACTCAGAGGCACAGCCAGCTTGGTTTTATGCTGCAACTCTTTCACCTGTTCGGGGATCTCGATCTTAGCGCTTATAGCTTCGCTAAACACATCCGGGAACTTGCAGGGGTGTGCTGTTGATAAAAATACGCCTGCGGTCCCGGCACTTGCATGGTCTTGCTGATAATCGGTCAGCGCCTGCCAGGCTATCGCGGTGTGCGGGCAAACCACATAACCATAAGTATCAAATACCCAGTTGATGGCTTTCAGGGTTTCTTCGTCGTTATATTTATAGCCTACAACCAACTGTTTCAAAGCATCGGTATCATTTTTAAACAGATCGGCTATGCGTACCCAGTTACTTGGATTGCCCACGTCCATCGCGTTGGATAGGGTAGCCACTGAGGGTTTGGGCTGATAAACGCCGGTTTTTAAAAATTCCGGCACGGTATCATTAACATTGGTTGCCGCGATGAATTTTTCAACAGGCAAACCCATTTTCCAGGCCAGCAAACCGGCGCCGATATTACCAAAATTTCCGCTCGGTACCGAGAAGATCACTTTTTTAACACCTTGTCTTAACAACTGCGCGTAAGCATTAAAATAGTAAAAAGTTTGCGGCACCAGGCGCGCGATATTGATGGAATTGGCTGATGTGAGGCGGAATTTTTCGTTCAGCTCCGCATCGGTAAAGGCTTGTTTCACCAGGGCCTGGCAGTCATCAAAAGTACCGTCAACTTCCAGTGCACGGATGTTTTGGCCGTTGGTGGTTAGTTGCTGCTCCTGTACACCACTTACTTTGCCTTGAGGGTACAATATGGTTACACGGGTATTCGGCACACCCAAAAAGCCCAGGGCTACGGCGCCACCGGTATCGCCGCTGGTAGCTACCAGTACGTCCAGCTGTTTTTCGCCCTCCTCTAAAAAGTAACTCATTACACGGCTCATGAAACGGGCGCCAAAATCTTTGAACGCAAGCGACGGACCATGGAAAAGCTCCAGTACATGAACGTTATCATCCAGCTTTACCACAGGGGCAGGGAAGTTGATGGCATCATCAATCAGGGTTTTCAGATCAGCTTCGGGGATAGAATCGCCTAAAAGGTTCTTTGCCACTTCAAACGCAATCTCGGGCAAGCTGTATTTATCCAGGTTGTTGATAAAATCATCGCTCAGGCGGGGGATGCTGTAAGGCATATACAATCCTTTATCCTGCGGCATACTGTTAAAAACCGCGTCTTTAAAGGATACTTCTGATAAGGTGTTATTGGTACTGTAGAGTTTCATTTTTTTGATTTCGGAATTCGGATGTTCGATTTCGGATGTATTTAATTTTTTAATTTGTCATGCTGAACATAGTGAAGCATCTATTCGGCGATTAGATCCTTCGTTCCTCAGGATGACAAAGCTGGCTGCCATGCTGAGCCTGTCGAAACATGGAGGGAAGACTCTGCTCACGCCCTTCGACAGGCTCAAGGTGACACCTTTTTTTGATTTTTGAATTTGACTTAAACTTAAAACCTCGCTATTACCTTCGGCCCTGCGTCATTGATGGTGGATACATAGCTGTTTGAGCCAATTTTCAACCCGGTTAAATGCTGCTGCAGTTTTTGAGTGATGAGCGTGGCTGTTTCTTCGTCTTTAGTAAATGCGAAAACAGATGGACCAGAGCCGGAGATACCGAAGCTTACGGCGCCCATACCCATGGCAATCTCGCGCATTTTATAAAAATCGGGTATCAGCATGGAACGTACGGGCTCAACCAGAACATCTTTCATGCTGCGACCTATCAGGTCAATATCCTGCATAAATAAACCGCTTACCAGGCCGGCAATATTGCCCCATTGGGTTACGGCATCTTTCATGTGGATGTTTTTACGGATGATCTGGCGGGCCTCACGGGTAGGTACGTCTACATCAGGGAATACAATGGCACAGTAAAGATCTTTCGGGTGTGGTAATCTCACCACATCCAGCGGTTCATAACTGCGGATGAGCACAAAACCACCAAACAGGGCAGGGGCAACGTTATCTGCATGACCCTGACCGCAGGCCATTTCTTCGCCTTTCATGGCAAAAGGCAACAGTTTTATTGGGTCGGCATCATCGCCCAACAGGGTCTTGATAGCAAACAAACCCGCAACCGTACTGGCTGAGCTGGAGCCCAGTCCGCTGCCTATCGGCATTTTTTTGTGCAGTTCAATATCCAAACCCACATCGGTACGGCCAACGCTTTCCAGATAATGCTGCACGCTTACGCTCACCGTGTTTTTGGCCGGATCAAGCGGCAGGCGACCATCATCGCCAGTTATTTTGCTGATGGTGATGCCCGGCTTACCTGTCAGGCGCATGATCACCTCATCGCCCGGTTCATTAACCGCAAAGCCCAATACATCAAAACCGCAAACCACGTTGGCCACAGTTGCCGGGGCAAAAACGTGGATGCCCTCCCCGCCCCCTGAAGGGGGTGCTATCTGCGAGGGATCTTTTAATTCTTCTATTTTATTTTCCATTTTAATATTATCAAACTATACTGTCGGTTCCACTTTACGGAGCTAGGGGCTCCATTTAATTCGCACCTATATTAATCAGATCAGCAAATACACCGGCGGCCGTAACTTCTGCACCTGCGCCAGGGCCTTTTACTACCAGTGGGCGTTCCTTGTACCTGTCAGTAGTGAAGGATATGATATTATCGCTGCCCGACAGCATGTAGAAAGGATGGTTTTCATCAACCATTTGCAGGGTGATGGTTACTTTACCATCTTCCAGTTTGCCTATATAACGCAATACCCGGCCATCTTTTTCGGCCTGGTCTTTTAGTTTGGCAAAGTGCGCATCTTCTGTTTTCAGTGTGGCGTAAAAATCTTCTACGCTTTTGGCTTCCAGGCTGGCTTTGGGCAGCACGCTTTCTATCTCCACATCAGCCTCTTCCATGGCATAACCGGCATCGCGGGCCAGGATCAGCATTTTGCGCATAAAATCCTTCCCACTCAGGTCATCACGCGGATCGGGTTCGGTATAGCCCTTTTCCTGTGCTTCTTTTACCACATCGTGGAAATCAGCATCGCCCTTAAAGTTATTAAAGATGAACGATATGGTGCCCGACAAAATAGCCTCGATACGCTGTACCCGGTCGCCGCTGTTCATCAGGTTTTTCAGCGTGTTGATGATGGGCAAGCCCGCACCAACGTTGGTCTCATAGAAAAAGTCGACCCCATGACGGCGCGCGGTATCTTTAAAGGTTTTGTATTGTTGATAGCTGCCTGAGTTACCTATTTTATTACAGGTGATCACCGAGATATTGGCTTTAAACACCTGCTCATAAAAACCTATTGGCACCGGGCTGGCGGTATTATCAATAAATACGCAGTTTGGCAGGTTCATTTCTTTCATTTTGCTGATGAAAGCCTGCAGATCGGCCTCATATGGCGAAGCCTGCAAATCATCCTGCCAGGTATCCAGCGATATGCCATCGCTGTTGAAGGTCATTTTACTGGTATTGCTGATGCCCGCTATTTTTACCTGTATGCCGTTATTATCTTTCAGGTACTGGCTATGGGCGTTCAACTGGTTAAACAGGGTTTTGCCGATATTGCCGGTACCCAGGCAAAAGGCATGCAGTGTTTTGGTGAGCTGTACAAAAAAGGCATCGTGAACGGCATTTAACGCTTTGGAAAGATCATTAGCCGAGATGATCACGGAGATATTATACTCCGACGAACCTTGCGCAATGGCTCTTACGTTAACACCATTACGACCCAGCGCATGGAACAATTTGCCCGACATGCCCGGGGTTTGTTTCATATTTTCGCCCACAATAGCCAATATGGCCAGGTTCTTTTCGATCACCAGGTGTTCCAGCTTTTTGGCGGCCAGTTCCAGTTCAAATTCCTGTTCTATCACCTGTTTGGCGCGTTCGGTATCCTGGGGCTGTACCGCGAAGGTAATGCTATGCTCTGATGACGACTGGGTGATGAGGATCACGTTGATCTGCTCACGGGCCAGTAGCGAGAACAAGCGACCGCTAAAGCCCGATTTACCCACCATGCCGCTGCCTTCCAGGTTCAGGATGCTGATATTATTGATAGAGGAAATGCCTTTGATAGGCAGGCTTGATGCCTTACAATCATGACGGATCACCGTACCTTCAAACTCTGGCTCAAAGGTATTTTTGATCACGATAGGGATCTTTTTCAGGAAGGCCGGGATCATGGTTGGCGGATAGATCACCTTGGCGCCAAAGTACGAAAGTTCCATGGCCTCGGTATAAGTAAGTTCGGTTAAGGAGAATGCTTTTTTCACCATCCGTGGGTCGGCGGTCATCATACCGTTAACATCTGTCCAGATCTGTATCTCTTTGGCATTAAGCGCCGCGCCAAATATAGCCGCGGTATAATCGCTGCCGCCACGACCCAGGGTAGTGGTTTGCCCGGCATCGTTGCCCGCTATAAAACCGGTTACGATAAGCATTTTATCTTTATTAGCCTCGTACAGGTTACGGATCAGCATTTCGGATAGTTCGGTATTCACTTTCGCGTTACCAAAAGAGCTGTCTGTTTTGATCACTTCGGCGGCATCAACAAAAAGCACATCTTTAAAGTGCTGAGCGGCTATTTTGCTTACCATAATGGTTGAGCAGCGTTCGCCAAAACTCAGGATCTGGTCGCGTGTTTTGGGGGTAAGCTCCCTAAGGGTCAATACACCTTGCAACAACTCCTCCAGCTGGTTAAAATGAATTTTTAAACGGGTAAAAGCCGGGTTTTGGTTTTGCACATCCAGCAGGCTTTTTACCACATCAAAGTGGCGTTTTTCCAGGTCGGCCAGGGCCGCTGTAAATTCTTTTCCGCTGGCTGCGTCCTCCGCCATGGAGGCCAGCAGGTTGGTTACCCCGCCCATAGCTGATAGAACAACTACTGGTTTTTCCTGCGCTTTAAACTCAGTACTCAGTATGTTTAAAAGAGTTTGGATGCTTGTGATCGATCCTACGGATGTACCGCCAAATTTTAGAACTTTCATTTATGGTTTAGTATCAATATTTTAAATATTCCATTCAAAACCCTCTCCTTCGGAGAGGGCAGGGTGAGGCCATTTAAACAAAAAAGCCTTCCTCTTTGCGGAGGAAGGCTTTCATTTGGTTTCTTTTTTATGTTTTTACACCATACGATTATCTTCCTCCGAGGTTTATGCCGGTGGTAATAATAATGGTAATAATGGTGTTGTTAAGTGTCATATATAATGTCTGTAAAGTAAGTAGATTAATCTTTAAATAGCAAGGATTATTTTATTTTTTATGAAAAAGTGAATAAAAAGGCTGATTTGTATCATATAATTACCTGAATGATAAAAAAGCGGGTACAAACCGCGGGCTTTTGCCATAATTTTTGAGCATTACACCCTAAAATAAAGCGATGGCAAATTAATTATTACTTTTGGGGCTATAATATGCAGGGACTAATCACCAAATCAACCGGAAGCTGGTACCAGGTACAAACCCCCGATGGGCAGCGTATAGATTGCCGGATTAAGGGTAAGTTTAGAATGAAGGGCATCACGACCACCAATCCGATAGCTGTTGGCGATGTGGTTGATTTTGAAATGGAACCCGATAGCGAAAACGGCGTAATCACCAACCTGCAGCAACGCAAAAACTATATTATCCGCAAGGCTATCAACCTGAGTAAGCAGGCACAGGTCATAGCCGCCAATCTTGATCAGGCCCTGCTGGTGGTTACCCTGGCCTCTCCGCGTACCTCGCTGGGCTTTATCGACCGTTTCCTGGTGACTGCCGAAGCTTATGATATACCGGCACGATTGATATTTAACAAACTCGACCTGTTTAGCGACGAGGGTTTGGAAATACTGGCCGACTATAAAGCTATATACGAAAATATAGGCTATCCCTGCTTTGAGGTGTCGGCATTGGATGGTACCAATATCGACCAGGTACAGGAGCTGTTAAAAGATAAGGTAACGCTGTTCTCGGGTCACTCCGGTGTGGGCAAATCAAGCCTGATCAATAGCCTGTTGCCTAATCTCGACCTCCGTACACACATGGTATCTGAATGGAGCGACAAGGGCATGCACACCACCACCTTTGCCGAAATGTTTGAGCTGCCGCAAGGTGGTTTTATTATCGATACCCCCGGCATCCGCGAATTAGGCATTATCGACATTGAAAAACAGGAGCTGGGCCACTTTTTCCCCGAAATGCGGGAGCGTATGAACGAGTGCCGCTTCAACAACTGCCGCCATATTAACGAGCCGGGCTGCGCCGTATTGGAAGCCCTGGAAAACGGCGATATCGAACTATCTCGATATGAAAGTTACCTGAGCATTTATCATGGTAACGATACTCGGGCGTAGGTTTTAGAACCAAGAGATAAGAATCAAGAAATAAGACAAAAGAAAAGTTTGTCATCCTGAGTGAAGCGAAGGATCTATTATCGAACTTTGCATATCGGCGATTAGATGCTTCACTCCGTTCATCGTGACAACTAATTTTTACTCAAGCTCTTATTTTTCCCCTGTTGCTTTTACCAGCAGATCAATTATAGACTGTTTATTGGGCAGGTATTTATTGCAAAGGAATAGACCTCCCAAGCCAGTATTGGGGTTGAAGAACAGGAAAGCCCCAACCCCGGGATCATCGCCATCGTGACCAATGGTTCCGTTTATATATAGGTTCCAGAATATACCTTTGTTCCGGTTTTTTAAACTGATGTTTTTGGGCGGATGTTCTGTGCTGAACTGTGGTGTAAACATCGCTTTATAGGAAGCTTCGCTCAGCAAGCTTTTGTCTCCCTGATAACCTCTGATCACGGCCATCAGGTATTTGCTCAGGTCGCTGGCAGATGTTTTGAGCCCTCCATCGGGATAGGTCAACAGATCATACAATGGAAAATAACTATGCAGATCGAGGTAAAGTTTGGCGTGAGTCTTTAAATTCATTGCAGGAACAGACCACCCTGAATGATCCATTTTTAATGGCTTTAAAATATATTTCGTAGTGAAATCGGCATATGAAAGGTGCGATTTGATCTCGATCAGGTAAGCAACCAATGCCGAGCCTATATTGCTGTAGGATGAAGTACCGCCAGCCAGTCCCTCACCAAAATTGGCTTTGTTGTAATATTTGCCCCCGGTAGCCAGATAATTATAAAAAAATGTCTTCAGGGACCCATCCTTCAGGCTTTCCCGGTAGCCTATCCCCTGTAATGCGTTTAAAGCTGTACTATCAAATGATCTTAGTTTAGGATAAAACTGGTAAGTGTTTGGATAAATAGCAGGGTTATCAACAATCCCCGAAGTGTGATTGGCCAATTCCCTTATCGTAATTTTACTGTCGGGCTGGTTGGGATTGATCACTTTGAAGGGCAGGATATCATTAATATTGGTTTCTAATGTAAAATACTGGAGTTCAATAGCCTTCATTAAAGCCAGCGCTATAACAGTTTTACTTACCGACCCTACATTCTGTACGGTGTTGGTTGTATAAGGGATATGGTTACCAATATCGGCAAATCCAACGCTTTTTTGGTAAATGACCTTGTGAGCGTCTACTAAAACCACGCAAAGTCCGGGCAAGCTATCCTGTAAAAAAACCTCATGTAAACTGGTAGTAAGTGTATCCCTTGCGATTTGCGCATTTGCTTTTTTGAATACCCCTGTTAATAAAACACAACAGATCAAACAAGCGTAAATACCTCTTTTAATTACATGCTCCATGCAGTTTAATTACTTAGTTCTTTTTAAAAAATCCCTCAAATAGCTGCAATCATTTACCGCCAGTTTATAGTAGGCTGTTTTGCCATAGCTTTTTTGTAATTCGGCAAAGTAGGGGTTGCGCCTTACGGACTTGTCATATTCCTTTTCGGCATCCTGGAGCTTAGTATAGTTGTAGTCCGGAAAATCCGAGTAGGATGGTAGTTTGATTTGTTTCTGTTTACATTTTGCCGCCATAAAGGTGCATTTGGCTTTAAACTCGGCATTGGTGCTTAGCTGCCTGGCCTGTAAAAACAACTTTTCAGCATAAGTAGTTTTTATATAGTCGGCATCATAATAGTATATGGATTTGCGGCCATAATCTGTCGACGACCAATCATAGCTGATCAGGTACCAGGCATTACCATAGGTTGAGGTATTGTATATAGCCGTAGCCATATCAAAGTAACCGGTAGCGGCAGTTTTAGGGTTAGCCTTAATTTGTTTTTGATAAGCCACCATAGCCTGGGCAAACTGCCGTTTATTATATCCTTTCCCACCTTTCTTTAGCAGCAGTTTCGGGTAGTCGGCCATCTGGCTGATGAAGGGATCGGCACCGGTTGCTTTTTCGTCATAAAAATTGGTCGGGAATTTATTCAGCTCTTTTTCATTAACCATATTTAACGCCGCCGCGGCTTCGGGATATTTATGCTCACGCAGATAGGCGGTACCCAACAGTCCGTACAGATCATCCGTTTTATAGATAACCAGCTTTTTTGTCATGAAATTCAAATACGGGGTAGCGGGCGGACTTTTTTTCCAGGCCACCAATTTGTTAATGGCCGATGAATGCAGGTAATTTTGCCAAAAACCAATGGTTTGATAGCTTGGCTCAATAACCTTTTTTATGGTAGCATCGCCCTGCAGCATAGCCAAAGCGGCTTTGCTGGTATCGCGCTGTTTAAGATAGGCCGGCGCCATAATGTTCTGATAAAAATTGCGGGCAGTGGCTGCAAAGGGATATTGGCCATAAAAACCCCAATCGCGACTGGAGGTATTGACATTGACCTCATGGGCAACTTTTGCATCGAGCCATTTGAGCGATGGTAATAAAGCGGCTTCGTTCACCTCATTATATTGCTGCATGCCCTGCGCGGTAAGCAGCAGTTGGATGATCTGTTTTTGATCATTAAATTTATCACTCAGTTTTTCGTCCTTTAGCGCGTCCATATAAGCCTGGCCAGCTTTGGTGTCCTTTTGCATCCAGGCCATGTAGGCTTGTGCCAGTTTACCCAGCCCATATTCCGGATATTTTTTTTCTGAGGCCAGTTGTTCGCAAAAGGCATTCAACTGTTTCATGTGGTTTTGCGCGTGGAGCTTGGTGCTATCGGCCAGTTTGTTATAATAGGAGTTGAGGAGGATAGGGCTGCCCTCCAAAGTTGGCGTAAGATAATATTCTTCCAGTTTATTGATCTCACGTACCAGCAAAACCCCAACCATATCAGATGTTGGTTCATAATGGTAAACTTCTTTTAAAGAGCGGTTATCCAATTCAGAATTACTGAAACCATCAATAGCCATGATCACCGCCTTTTCGCTTTTGTTATTGGCCAATGCCAAAACCTGCGAAGATTTTACGTTGATATAATTATAGTTGCGATAGGCCTGTATACGCCTTTCGGGATATTGGGCAAACACTTTCGAAAACAGGTAGGCAGCCTGTATGGTATCCTTAAGCCGGCGTTTCTCGCCTGCATTTAACGCCAGGGCCCAGCCTTTTACATGGCTGTCGGTTTTATAATTAACCAGGTATTTATCGTACACATTAGCGGCCTGCTCATAGTTTTTACCATAGTGCAGCAGGCGTTGGGCCTGGTATAAGTACCGTAGTTTAATAAATTTATCATTTTCGGTATTGGCGTTTGATAAAGCTTCTTCACCGGCACTTTTAAGACCCTCAGTATCCATTTCTTTGGGATCCCAGTATTCAAACCTCACGTTGGCGATAGATTCCACACGCTTGGCAAACTGGTAATATTTGAGCGCGCTTTTGTTTGAAGGGAGCGCTTGCAGAAACGTATTATTTTTTAGACTATCGGGTAAGCTGCCTTTTCCGGCTAAATATCCTACGTATAAAGCGGTATCAGCATTGCCTTTTAAACGGTACATCGCCTTTTGTACATCAGCTGCTTTAACACCGCCGCCTAAATAGGTTGCCCATTCGCGCGAGTTGATCTCGGCCTCACTCACCCGTTCATCGTCATCATACAAAAACTTGTAGCTGGTAAAATAAAAGGGCTCGTACTCCTGCGTACGCTGCACATTATTGTGAAAAAACGAGATATAATAATCGTATGGATCAACCTCGCCTCCACAGGCCATATCGATCGCGATTTCAACAAAAAAGCAAATGATCAAACTAACGGAACAGATGAGCAGTTTTTTGAAGGTTGTCATAGGTATAGGTTTTTATAGTAGCATCGTCCAGGTGAAAATAAATAACGTTTACCGTATCCGCTTTAATAAACGGCGATAAATAGGTGGCTGTGGCCTGCAAATTACTGGCAGATACATTTTCCCAGCGCACCTCGTCATTTGTTTTTAAACCATAATCGGGCAAATTGGTTTTGGCCCGGTAAATGTTATTTTTTATAAAGATAAACTGATTTTTATTATTCAGATCATCGAACGAGATCCGTTTAGCAATTCCGATGTATTCCTTATTCCGGAAAGCGACAGCCCAGCTAAACAGTGGCAATCCGATATCAATGGGCATAGGGTAGGAGGTCAAGTTATCGCCCAGGTATTTTTTCAGTTCGCTTATTTCCAATATCGAATTTTGCTCCCCGTATTTACGCAGGTTGCCCATATTATAACACATCAGCATAGCCCGGTTTACCGGTGGGATACCGCTGCCTTTTTGATTTTTTAACTGGTGCAGCCTCAGCGTTGCCGAAATGGGTTTCCCCTTTAGGCCTTTAACTTTATGTAATTGCTCCAACAGGTAAAAATAATTTTCACGGGTTGATGCTGTCCAATCGCAATCTATCTGTAATTCATTAAAGCTGGCTTTACCGGCATGCTGCACTTTGCCATTTACAAAGCGAACGATATTAGCGGCCAAGGCATCAAGCTGTTGGTGGGTTGTTATTTTCAGGATATTGTTAACAATGAATACTACAGGTATCATCTCTACAGTGTCCGGGAGCCTGGCTTGAAATGATATGGGTGATACCGGAATGGGGACACTGCCGCTCTCGTCCATATCCACATCCATGATGCGCATATAAAGTTTGCGGCTATGCAGATGATTCAGATAGTCCGATTCTGTCTTGCTGGTTTTATAAACCGTTTTCCAGAAATAAAAGGAAGTGTTGATAAGCCGGTCATGCCGGCGGCAGGAGGAAGAGAGGCAAGAGCTAAGAATCAAGACTGTAAGATAGAGGACTAAGGTTTTCTGTAAAGATCTCATTCCCACTCTTGTCTTGATTCTTGACTCTTATATCTTGACTCTGTCTCTATCCCAGGGCTTCTTTAAAATCAGCCATCAGGTCTTCGAGGTCTTCGATACCTATCGACAGGCGGATCATGGTTTCGGGGATGCCCATTTCGGCACGCTTATCGGCACCGAGTTCAAAAAATATGGTTTGGGCAACCGGGATAGATAAGGTGCGGGTATCGCCCAAGTTACTTGATTTTATTACCAGTTTCAGCTTGTTTAAAAAGGACAGGCAATCAATGCTTTCATCCAGTTCGATGCTCATCAGGCCGCCAAATTTTTTGAATAGTTTACCGGCACGCTCATGCTGTGGGTGACTTGCAACACCCGGGTAAAATACTTTTTTAATTTTAGGATGTGCTTCAAAATACTGCGCCAGTGCAAACGCGTTGTTACAGGCACGCTCCAAACGCAGGGCCAGTGTTTCGGCACCAACAGAAATGGTATGTGCGGCCTCGGGAGATAAAGTTCCGCCTGAATCTCTTAATCCTTTTTTGCGAATCTGGGTAAGGCCCAGTGTTTCGGGTTTTACCTGTTTTTTAAAGGTTTCAAAAATATTAGGGTAATTACTCCAGTTAAATAAACCAGTATCGGTAACACAGCCGCCCAGCGCATCGCCGTGGCCGCCAATATATTTGGTTAAGGAGTTAATCACTAAACTTGCTTTAACATCAACAGGGTTAAACAAATAAGGCGAGGTCATGGTATTATCTACCATGTAAATGATGCTCTTTTGCGCGCAAAGCTTGCCGATAGCTTCCAGGTCGGCTATTTGTGTGGCAGGGTTGGCAATAGTTTCCACAAACACCATTTTGGTGCTGGCTTTAATTTCGTTGCGTACATTTTCAACATCGGTAGCGTCAACAAAAGTAATATCCAAACCCATATCAATATAGGTTTGGAAGATGCTGCGTGTATTACCAAACAGGAATGAACTGGCAACAATATGATCGCCATGTTTTACAAGGGCCATTACCGTAGCCGAAATTGCCGCCATACCAGTTGAGAAAGCAACAGATGATAATCCTTTTTCCATATTGGTTACCTTATGCTCCAAAGCGGTAACGGTGGGATTACCCTGGCGCGAATAAGCGTATCCTTTTTTCTTGTTCTGGAAAATATCAACCAGATCCTGCACATCCTCGTGCCCATAGGTTACTGAAGTATGTATGGGTTTATGCAATGAGCCATGCTCTGGTTTCCCTAAGCGATCGTCATGTAAAATGGTAGTGGTAAAGCCTCTTTTTGTTGTCATTTTGTACCTATTAATTAAAAAACATAATAGCGGTTGCGAACTTAGTTTTTTTTGAGCAAAAAATTGCGGTTTTGTTGCATAAGAAACAGGATATGAGAATCAAGAGACAGCAAACGGGTGAAAATCCAAATAAAAAGTCTTGTTTCTTGTATCTTGATTCCCGACTCTTACTAACTTGCCACCTTAAAGTTTCTAACAATGAGAGCAGTATTACAACGCGTTACCCAAGCCAGCTGTACAGTTGATGGCAAGGTAACGGGCGCTATTAAACTAGGACTCCTGGTTTTATTGGGGATTGAGGAGGCAGACACGGAAGATGACCTGAACTGGCTGGCCAATAAAATTACCGGCATGCGTGTTTTTGGCGACGAAAACGGATTGATGAACAAAGCCCTGGCTGATGTTGACGGAAATATCCTGTTGATCTCTCAATTCACCTTGTTTGCACAAACCAAAAAGGGCAACCGCCCATCTTTTATCAAAGCCGCCCGGCCCGATAAAGCGATACCCCTATACGAGCAAATGATCAAAACGCTGGAAACACTAACCGGTAAAAAGATAGCTACAGGCATTTTTGGAGCAGATATGAAGATCAGCCTGGTGAACGACGGGCCTGTGACCATCATCATGGATACAAAGGATAAAGACAATCACTAAAAAATATTTATACTCTTTTTATGGAAATTAAAGAAGCGCAGCATCTTGTAGATAAGTGGATAAAAACCATGGGTATCCGGTATTTTAATGAGCTTACCAATACGGCCATTTTGATGGAGGAGGTAGGTGAGGTGGCCCGCATTATGGCGAGGCAGTATGGTGAGCAATCATTCAAAAAATCGGATACAGAGGTGAACCTGGCTGATGAAATGGCTGATGTGTTGTTTGTATTGATATGCCTGGCTAACCAAACCGGAATTGACCTCACGGATGCGCTGGAGAAGAATTTGGAGAAGAAAAGCATCCGTGATGCCGACCGGCATAAGAACAATGATAAGCTGAAATAAAACATTAAAACAAAATTATATTTTGAAATAATAATTTATTTGGAATTTAATTTTGTTTTAATGTAACTTTACAAGGCTAATCAGAATTTATGGTAACACCTTAATTAGCCTTGTTATGAAAGCTTATCTTATTTCAATTACCTTATTACTGTCCTTTACGGCTTGTGGACATAAAGCTGAAGAGCAAAAAGAAAAATTACAAACCAGGTTATTTGCGCCGCCAGTTGTAAAAGCGGATGATGAAGTAATGAATAAGTCCGCAGTACAGGAATTTGCGGTTGCTGAGCCATCCGGCAGTTCAACTAATGCCAGCCAGATTCGCGATACCACAAAAAAGATCATTAAAAGCGGCACTATTGAGTTTGAAGCCAGTAATATTAATATTGCCCGCAAAAGAATTCTGCAAGCGCTCAAAAAATATGGCGGCTATGTGGATGAGGATAATCAAACCACCAACAGCGATATCAACCGCAAGGAGTATAATTTAAAAATAAGTATCCCCGCCAAATATTTTGATTTCCTGGTTGATTCGGTGTCCGCATCGGCTGATAAGATCGATACCAAAAACATTTCTGTGACCGATGTTACTACCCGGTACATCGATATGAAAACCCGGCTGGATAATAAAAAGATCCTGGAGAACCGGTACCTGGAATTACTCAAAAAGGGAACCAAGATCTCGGATCTGCTGGAGATAGAGAATAAACTAACAGAGATCCGCAGTGATATTGAATCGTCACAAGGACAATTGAACTACCTCAATAAACAAATTGCTTACAGCTCTTTAGACATTACTTTTTACACCAAAGCAACCACCCAGAATATTGACGACCGGTTTACCAATAAATTTAAAACATCAATTATTGCCGGATGGGATACTTTAAAAAACCTGTTTTTCGGAATAATTTCAATATGGCCTTTGCTGGTAATTACAGCGATTATTTACTGGATGTTTAAGGGGTGGAGAAAGAGAAGAGGGATAAAACAAGCGGAATGATTGCCTCTATTATCTCAGCGCGCCATTGCGATCGCAGCGTGGCAATTCCTAAAATACAGAGAGGCCCGGCTTATCGGGGATTGCCACGTCGTTCCTCCTCGCAATGACGTGATGATTAATTTTTGGAGAACCTTACCTAAACCAACCTCACCAACCGCTCTCCCTCTAACACGGGGATTGCGGTTGTAATATCAATTTGCAGACAAAACTCAATATCCTTTTCGATGCCCAACTTCTTGAGGCGTTCACCGTGTGATGTTTTTTTGAGATAAAGGTTGATATCATCTTTACCTAATTGAAAAAGATCATTGGCGGCAAGGGCGGCGTCATCTAATACAAAACTCTCTGTTTTTAGCTGTTCAATTACCGCTCCGGCAAACAGGGTGTCTTCCAGGTTAAAATTATTTTTCCAGCCGGCACATACCAGTAATATATTTTCATTCTGTGTTTTTAGCCAGTTGCTTAACGCGGTAAGGTTTAAAAACGAGCCAATAACAATACGCTTTGCGCTGCGTGATAAATGCAGCGCGTGTGTACCGTTGGTGGTAGTAAGCACTATCGTTTTACCGGCCACCTTTTCGGCAGTGTAGGAGAATGGCGAGTTGCCAAAATCAAATCCATCTACTACTTTTCCATCACGTTCTGCTGCCAGAAGGTAATCCAGCCCTTTCTCTCTATACGCGGAACACTCTTCAACCTGTGATACCGGGATAATAGCCTCAGCACCGTTTTCAATACCATAACATATAGATGATGTTGCCCTGAAAATATCAATAACCACTACAATATACTCCTCTACATTATAAAGCGGTAGCAATGCAGGGGTAAGGCAAACATTTAAACTTTTATTCATTTGTGATTTAGTCATTGTATCATTAAATCATCAGGTCATTGTAGCAATGAGCCAAAAAAATGACTTAATGATCCAATGCCCCGAAGGAAATGACTATTTATAGAAAGGCGGCTTTACAATTTTAGCCTTCACTTTATTGTCCCTGATGCTGATGTATATTTCGGCGCCTTCTTTGGCAACTTCGGTATTCACGTAACCCATGCCAATAGCTTTTTGTAACGATGGCGATTGTGTTCCGGAGGTTACCCTGCCTATATTATTGCCATCGGCGTCAACAATCGGATAATCATGACGAGGAATACCACGGTCTATCATTTCAAAACCTACCAGTTTACGGCTCACGCCAGCTTGTTTTTGTTGCTGCAACGCTTCAGAATTGGTAAATGTTTTGCTGAATTTAGTTACCCAGCCTAAACCGGCTTCTAATGGCGAGGTGGCATCATCAATATCATTACCATATAGGCAGAATCCCATTTCCAGGCGTAAGGTATCGCGTGCTCCCAAGCCAATAGGTTTAATACCAAATGGTTCGCCGGCTTTAAAAATAGCGTCCCAGATCTGATCGGCATATTGGTTATCGAAATAGATCTCAAAACCACCTGCGCCTGTATAACCTGTGGCAGATATGATCACATTATCAACACCGGCAAATTTGCCCCTGTTAAAGGTGTAATACTCCATAGATACCAGGTCAACCTCGGTAAGGCTTTGCAACGCTTCGGCAGCTTTAGGACCTTGAATAGCCAGTAATGAGGTGCGGTCTGATATGTTTTTCATCTCCACACCAAAAGTATTATACTTTGATATCCAGTTCCAGTCTTTTTCAATGTTGGATGCATTAACCACCAGCATATAGGTTTTCTCGTCGAGGCGATAAACCAGCAAATCGTCTACAATACCGCCGTCTTCATTTGGCAGGCAAGAATATTGCACTTTGCCGTCATATAGTTTGGCAGCATCATTACTGGTAACTTGTTGTATAAGGTCAAGGGCGTGATCACCTTTTAAAATAAATTCGCCCATGTGGCTTACATCAAATACACCTACCGCTTTACGTACAGTTTCGTGTTCGGCATTTATCCCGGCATATTGCACAGGCATATTGTAACCAGCAAAGGGCACCATTTTGGCACCGGCTTTAATGTGTGTATCTGTTAAGGCAGTGTTCTTCATCGTTAACGTTTATGCCGCAAAAGTAATTATTCTGACGGGAATTTTGAGAGATTGATGAGGGTTGAATTTTCGAGCATAGCTAACACTCGGTCAATGTTGATTTTAAAGCGCTTAACCCAGATAAAAGGGGGTTAGTTTTTCGTAAAACTGTGCCAGATCATGCGTTACCGCATTTACATTGTGTTGCTGTTCAACCAACTTTCGGGCGTTTGTGCCTATGGTACGGCAATATTCCTCATCGGTGATACAACGCTCAATAGCATTATAAAACTCATCCTGATCATTAGCTATAATAATATTGGTGCCATTCTCGAAGTTTATACCTTCGGCACCAATGGATGTGGAAATGATACATTTTTGCATCGCCATCCCCTCTACAATTTTCACCCGCATGCCTCCACCCGATAACAGCGGTACAATCATAATGGCTTTGCTGTTTACAAATTCAAAGGCATCGTCAACTTCGCCCTGGATAAATATTTTACCCATTACCTCGTAATCATCAAAGCGCTCGGGGATGTTATGGCCGGCCACATAAAACTTTACACGCAGATCACCATCGGTCAAATCCTTGTGAAAATGATCAATAAACCACTCTATACCTTCACGGTTAGGCAGCCAGTCCAATGATCCCAGGAAAAACAGACTGGGAAATTCCGTTTTCTCAAAATCGGGCTGATACTGGGTAAGATCAATCCCTACCGGGAATATTTCGACCGGGATGGAGGTTCCGTATGACAGAATGGTGTTTTTATCCTCGGTTGTAAAAACGGCAATGGCATCAACTTTATTCAACTGTTGCAACTCATAGTCCTTTACCCGCCGGGCCAGCATACGCAGATACCATTTTTTAAACAGATCACTTTTTTGCTGCGCCAATCGTTCCCATACCTGGTGTTCGATATTATGCGAGCGATAAACCAGTTTAGCCCTGGAGTGTTTACGGATAGCCGCCAAATAGGGCGTTACAAACAAACCCTCGAACTGAATAATATCATAGGCTGTTTGCCGAAGCTCGCGTATCAGCAATTTTTCAAACTCGGCATCATAGTACCGGTCAATATCATTTGATTTTTTTGTTATTAGGTTTACCAGTCCATCGAGCATGGATATACTGATATCGATATTGTAGCTAGTATAATTTATTTTAGTCAGCAGGTCATCCGTCACCTCTTGCGGGTTACCATTGTATTTTTGGGCATTTAAAGCCACCAGCGATACCTTATGTCCAAGCGCAACCAGGCCTTTTATGGTATTACATACCACAATGGCATAGCCTCCGTTTTGCGGAAACGGCACTCGGTGAGTTAAAATAAGGATTTTCATCAGGGCAAATTGTTTTTTAATGACAATGAAGCTATCATGAGCCGTTTTACTCATTTCGGTTTGTGAACCTTTAGCTCATGATGGTTTCAATGGATTCCTGGTTTGGTGCAAAAATACCAACCTGAATGCCGGAATCAAAGCCATCGTTAAAAAATACTTAACTGCGGATCGGTTACACGAAAAGTACGACGATGATATGGTGTATAGCCTATCTTCATTACCGTTTCTCGATGTTTAATTGTAGGGTAACCCTTATTGCTATGCCAGTCATATTCAGGGTGATCGGCCGCTATCTGCAACATATAATCATCCCGGTAGGTTTTGGCCAGAATGGAGGCTGCGGCTATGCTGAAAAATTTACCATCGCCCTTGATGATGCATTCATGCGGGATGTTGGGGTATTTTTTAAAGCGGTTACCGTCGATAATTAAAAACTGGGGCATTAAATGCAATTTTTCAATAGCCCGGTGCATGGCCAGGAACGATGCATTTAAAATATTGATCTGGTCGATCTCCAGGTTGTCAACAGAAGCCACGGCGAAAGCAATAGCTTTTTCCTCAATCTCGCCACGCAGCTGATACCTTATCTCTTCAGATAGCTGTTTAGAGTCGTTCAGTAAATGATGGTCAAAATCGGGAGGGAGTATTACCGCGGCAGCAAACACAGGTCCCGCCAAACAGCCACGCCCGGCTTCATCACATCCCGCCTCAATCAAATCATACTGGTATCTGGCTGATAACATATAGACAAATATAAGAAATATGGGAAAGTATCAAGTAGCTAGTATCAAGTATCAAGATTTTCCTGTAGACGTTTTAAAGGAATGCCGCTGCCGTCATACTTGATACTGACTACTTGATACTATATTTAAAAAATCCTTAAAGTAAGCAGGGTAATATCATCAATGGATTTGCTTTTAACTACATGGTTCAAATGTTCCAGGAGGGAGTCATTCAAATTATCGGGCGATAAGTGCCCGTTGGCTTTTATAAAATCAAGCAGTTTGTCCTCATTCCAGATCTTGGTGTTGATGGTTTCAAAATCCATGAGGCCATCGGTGTAGTTAAATATCAAACTACCGGGCTCCATATCAATTTCTCCCTCATTTAAAAACGGCAGCTCTTCAAAAACACCAATCATGGTGGTGCCTAACTTTAACGGAATGGCTTCTCCGTCTGAGTACAAAATGCTCGGATTATGACCGGCATTGATATAATTGAGCTTGCGTTTCTTTTCGTTATACCGGGCCAGGAATAGGGTTATAAACCTTTCTCCTTTAGTATTGCTCAGCACTATTTTATTGAGGCGATCGATAATATTAGTCAGGTCTTCTTCTACCGCCGCCCAGGCATGCAGGCTGGCCTGAAAATTGGCCATAAGCAATGCCGCCGAAATACCCTTACCTGATACATCGGCAATGCACCACAAAAACTCATTTTCGTTCAGCCGGATAAAGTCAAAATAGTCACCGCCGATATTTTGGTGCGGCAGGTACTTGGCACCGATCTCCACACTATCATCCTTGTGCATGCGCAAGGGGATCAGCATATTTTGCACTTCAACAGCCAGCTCCATCTCACGCTGAAAACGCTCTGATTGCAAACGTTCCCGGAACAACTTTTTATTTTCCAGCGCCACAATGATCACATTCATCAACGTTTGAATAAAGTTCAGGTCGTTGTTAAGCATCTCGCCAGAGGTGTTAAAATCGCCAATGAGGGCATAAGCTAAAACCTTGCTTTTGTGATGTATAGGGATAAAGTAATTATATTTTTGAAGCAGGGGATCGTGATGATCAGTTATAGCAACGGGCGATTTGATCTTACTTAATTTGTTACAGGCCCGGCTCAGCAAGATGGCCGACTCGATCTCGCCGCCATATTTGGAAATACAGACAAATTTATTCTCCTTCTCGATAAAAAAGCGAAGCTTACCCACCTGCAGATAACTCTGCAAAATCACTTCGAGCATTTGTATGAGTATAGGAGTGGCGGTGTTTTTATTAATTGCCCGGGTAATCTCTAACAGGGAGTTTAACTCCGACTGTCTTTTGAGCAACAAGCTGATTAATTCATCTTCACCAGAACTATCGTCTATATATTGCATCTGTTATTAGTAGTCACAGACTAAAGTAAAAAAATATTTTCAAATGCGTGTACTTTGTGATTTTATATCGAAGGCATCGCGCAAACCTACGGTAACCAGGTTAAAAGCATACACCAACAGCATAATAGCCAAACCCGGAATGATGGCAAGGTACGCCGAGTTCATGACAATATAGCCATAATGTTCTTTTATCATTCCGCCCCAGGTAGGCATGGGTGGTTGAGCGCCAAAGCCTAAAAAGCTAAGCCCCGCCTCGAGCAGTATAGCCGATGCAAAATTGGATGATGCCAGCACCAGGATAGGCCCTGTTATATTGGGTAAAATATGCCTGGTGATAATACGGGTATTATTAAAACCCAGTGCCCTGGCGGCTTCAATATACTCTACTTGTTTTAAACCCATCACCTGGCCGCGTACCAGACGGGCAACTTCAACCCACATGGATAAACCTACCGCTATAAATATTTGCCATAGCCCTTTACCTAAGGCAAATGATATGGCAATCACTAGCAATAAGGCAGGTAAAGACCATAATATATTCATCAACCAACTGAGGCAAGCATCTATCCAACCCCCAAAGTAGCCAGCAATAGCACCGATGGTTACCCCAAGCAACATACTGATCAGTACCGACATCAAACCCACTGCCAGTGATATACGGGTGCCCAACAACATCCTGCTTAACATATCGCGCCCATAAATATCAGTACCCAGCCAAAAGGTGCGGGTAATTATCTGATCGGCCACGATCTTATCTTTAAAACGTTTATATATCTCTTTACTTTTATTGGTCGAAATACCCGGAGCCAACAGATCCTTACCATAATGGTACCGCGATTTAACTCCATTTACTACCTCAAAAATATTGTAGGCTTTCCTTTCCGGTTTATCCTCATCGCCAATGTATTCATTTACAATGATGGAGTCCTGCGCAAAATGGTAACCGGTAATGGGGATATCCCGGTAAAATGATGGCTGACCAAAAAACATCCGGGTAAAGAAACCAACGGTATCAACCGGCTCGCTTTTGCGTACCTGTAGCATCATAAAAGAAGATCCCGGCTTTTTAATACTCAACTGTATGGTCATGTTATTGGCATGCGGACTCTGATCGGGCATAATTAAATAACCCAAAATAGCTACCAATAAGGTAAGTATAATAAAAACAAGCCCGGCAACGGCCACTTTATTGTGTTTAAACGCCTGCCAGGTACGTTCGGATGGAGTAGGATCTGCCAATAGTTATGCTGCTTTCGGCTAAATATCGCTTAAATAGGCACAATTAACAAACAGGGAAATTAATCTTTACACAGGTTTGTTATTTCACCACTCTGCCTTTCCACAGGTATTTATGATTGTTGCCCATGAGCCCAATTACCACGAAGTAAACTATATGCAAAGGAATGAGCAGAATAAGCAAGCTTACCAGGTAGGTACGCCTGAAAAACGTAGTTATAGGCAGCAGATAGAGGATTTCGAACAGATATTTTAGTAAAAACTGAACCAGGAAAAGTTTCAAAAAGTACAGGTCGTAAAAACCTAATGCCGCGTTAACCAATAACGAAACATTAAATAGCCAGATACATAAGCCAAAGGCCACCACTTTTTTATCCTTGTATTTAGTTGATTTGGAAGCCCAGCGGCGCCTTTGCTGCATAAACTCCTGTAACGTATGTTTGGCGTGGGTATATACCACGGCTTCGGTTTGTTTTAAAAACCCGATCCTGCCTGGATAACGTTCGGCTACTTTTTGCAATAGTAACTCATCATCACCTGACGCCAGATCGTCGATACCGGCAAAACCACCTACCTCATAAAACACATCTTTACGATAGGCAAAATTAGCCCCGTTACAGGTTGACGCCCTGCCATTGCCAATAAACGCAGCACCAATACCAATTAAGTAACCAAACTCCAGGGTCTGCATCAGCTCAAATAAAGAGCGTTCCTCAAAATACGTTACCGGCGATGATACCATAACCAGGTCATTCGTTTCGTAGTAACCCACAATAGATGATAACCAGGCCGGCCCCATGCGGCAATCGGCATCGGTAGCAACCATGAGCTCGCCTGTAGATAATTTGATAGCTTCGGCAATTGCTTTTTTCTTATAGGAGTTAAGCGCGCGTTCCTCCTGTAATTGCAACAATTTAACCCCTTGATCGGCATAACTGCTGATAATAGCCGCGGTATTGTCTGTGGAGTGATCGTCAACAATGATCACCTCAAAAAGGTGCTTGGGATAGTCCTGGGCCAAAACATCTTCAATAGTCAGGCTGATCCGCTCTTCTTCGTTCCGGGCCGCTATTAATATGGTAACCTTGGTTTGAAAAGATGTGCTTTTTACCGGGGTAACCTTTACTCTGCCCCAGCCACGTATCAAATAAATTACCAGTAGCAGGTAAATGCCTGTTAAAAACAGCGAAACAAAACTATGCAGTGCGATCAAAGAATTTGAGTTTAAAAACAAATAAAGACCCAATAATGGCCGGAATAATTAAATTGATGAGCCATATTGACGATACGCCTGCAATAATAGCTATTTTTTGGTCGGTTACATAGGCAAACAAGTGCGAGGCGGTGAAGCTACGCACACCCACATCGAGCAGGTCGAGTGAAGGAACAGCCGATGTTACAAAGAAATAAACAAACAGCATCATCACCATTGGAAAAAACGCGAACTGTGGAATAAGCAGGTGAAATACGATACAGTATTGAACAGTAAACGTTATATAACGGGCCATGCTGAATGCCAGGATACGCACAAGTTCGGGCTTTTTGTACCTGCCCATGATATCAAAAAAACGGTGATATTTCCGGAGAAAAGCTATCCGGTTAATCAAATTAATGATGCCTTTGATATGAAAAAAACAGATGAACAATATAGCAAGCGTCAATACCGATATAAGAACGATCAAAGCAAATAACCAGGCACTCACCGGAATGTAATTATAGAAAAGCCATACAATGGCTATCAGGCCCAAAAGGTTGGTCATAATAATTTGCCCAAAAGCGCCTACCGCCATAGCAAAAACGCCATGTATACGCTTGCGATTGGGCAAAAACATAACCCGGCCACCATATTCGCCCACCCGGTTTGGTGTGGAAATAGCCCAGGTAAGACCACAAAAAACAGCTTCTATTGATTGCCAAATAGAGATATCCACCAATCTTTTCGCCAGATATTGCCACTTGAACGCTTCCAGCACCCAGTTAACCACCATTAACAAAACCACTATCCCCATAGTTATAAACACATGGGTACTGTTTATCTGAGCAGTTAAGGCCTCAAACTGTTTAAGGTCGTCATTCTTTTTATAAAACTGATGGTATATATACCAGCCGGCCATGACCAGTACGGCCGCTTTAAGCGAAATGGATATTATTTTTTTTGTAGAAGTAGTCAAAGGTAAATTTTATGCAATGTTACAAAAAAACCGGGCAAGCTTTTCGCTTGCCCGGTATAACATCACATTATATGATATGTTTTGTTTATTTCAGCCGTGCTTTCAAAAAAGCGATGGTATTAGCGTACGCGTCTTTGGTAGCGTTGCTGTCATAAATGGGATTACTTGGGTTTGCAAATCCATGATCGGCATCATATTGATGCAGGTACAGTTTTTTACCTGCCTTTTTCATGTCCGCATCAAATTTGCCCACTACTTTAGGGTTTATCCATTGGTCTTTATTGGCAAAGTTACCCAACACGTCGGCATTCAATGTTTTTAAGCGGTTAACATCCTGCTCGGGCATGCCATAATACATTACACAGCCAGCAGCTTTTTTACCTGCCAGTAAACTGGTTTGCAAACTCCAGCCGCCACCAAAACACCAGCCAATGGTAGCAATGCGCGCTTTAGTACCAGTATAAGCAATGGCTCCGTTGATAATAGCTTTCGCGCGATCTTCATTTACGGCTTGCATAAATTTACCTGCTTCTTCTTTTGTGCTGGCAACTTTACCATCATAAAGATCAAGGTCGATCACGTTAACATTACCCAGATCATTGTAGATCTTTTCAGATTCTTTTTTTACGAAATCATTCAAGCCCCACCATTCGTGTATCACCAGGATATAGTTATTGGTGGCCTTTTTAGCTTTCAGTAAATAAGCGGTTGACTCTTTACCATCAGCGGTTTTATAAGTGATAGCTGTACCAATAGAACTTTGAAAGTGAATAGGCAATGGATTCTTGTGGGCAGCCCTGAATTTTTCGCTGGAGGCCAGCATGGCAAACTGCCTTGTTGCCGAGGGTTTGCTACAGCAAACTACCCTGCGCTGTGCAAAAGCAACAACACCAAGGCAAATAAATAAAGCTAAAAGAGTTAATTTTTTCATAGACGTTTTTTTTAGTGTTAGTAGTATATATGATACAATAACAATACGTTGTTAAGCAATTCTGGTTGTGTGGTTATGAAAATAAAATTACCAACCATCTTACCCTATTACCTTATCAGGTGTTATGGGTAATTCTCTTACCCTTTTACCAGTAGCATTATAAACCGCGTTGGCTACCGCGGCGGCCATGCCTACCAGGGCTATTTCGGCCATGCCTTTTGAGCCCATCGGGTTCAGGATAGGGTCGGGTTTATTTACAAACAGGGCATCTATCTGCGGGATGTCAGCATTCACTGGTACATGATAATCGGCATAGTTGTTATTGATATAACGACCGTAGCGATGGTCTATAATCGCTTCTTCCATCAGGGCCATGCCTATACCACCAATAGCTCCGCCTACAATCTGACTGCGGGCGGTTTTAGGACTGATGATGGTACCGCAATCAGCAACAGAAGTAACCTTATCTATCTTCACTACACCTGTTAAAGCGTTCACCAATACCTTAACAAAGTGTACCGACCAGGAGTTCATCGAATACTTATCCCGGCCTTCGCCACCATCTGATTTGGAAGTAACTTCTACTGATGGCAGATTATGCTGCTTCAATATTTGCGCGTAATCGGGTTTATCATTAGTGTTGTTACCTGTTAATTTTTGAAACTCTGTTTTTAAGTCGGCACAAGCCTTGTACACCGCTGAACCCACGCTTGCTGTTGTAGCCGAGCCTCCTTGTGTAGGTGCCTGTGGTAAGTCGGAAGCTCCGTTTTCAAAGCTGATCTTATCTGCCGGTATACCCAATTGTTCGGCCGCGATTAATACCATAGCCGTACCTGTTCCGGGGCCGATATCGCTTACCGCGCTTTGTAAATGCAATGTGCCATCGGCTTTTAGGGTTGCTTTGATCACAGCACCGCTCCGGTAGGCACCAAACATACCGCAACCAATGCCGTAACCTACAAACCAACCATCTTTTTTTACTGATGCGGGCTGTTGTTTGCGGTTGCTCCAGCCAATGCTGTCGGCGCCAAGCTGATAGGCTTCTTTTAAATGCTTACTTGAAAATGGCTTCCCATTTTCCGGATCAGTTTCGGCATAATTACGAATTCGTATCTCGATAGGGTCTATGTTTAAAGCATAAGAAAGCTCATCCAGTGCCGATTCCAGCGCGAATGAACCCGTAGCCTCGCCCGGGCCACGCATCCAGGTTGGTGTGCCTACATTAAGGGCCACTAAATTATATTTGGTATTCACATTGGGGCATGCGTACATACTCTGACTTACATTGACAGCGCCCTCGGTAAAATTTTCATAGGGTGATGTTTGTCCGTAAGCCTGATGGGTAATTCCCGTAAGTTTACCATCAGCAGTAGCGCCGATACCTACTTTTTGCCAGGTGTGCGGGCGGTATCCTACAGAGGTGAACATATCTGCCCTGCTAAGCACCAGCTTAACGGGCTTCTTAACCGCTTTGGCCCCTAATATGGCTACAATTTCATGCGGCCAGGTGCGCAGCGCGCTGCCAAAAGCACCGCCCACAAAACGGGAATTCACCTGTACATTTTCAAGCGGTAATTTAAACAGTTGCGATATATCGTGCTGGGTAGCTTTAACCCCTTGCGTTTTATCCCAAACGGTAATTTTATCATCGGCATCCCAGCGGGCAATAATGGCATGCAGTTCCATAGGGTTGTGCGTATTGGTAGGCACAATATATTCCTGTTCCAACTTTATCGGAGCCGATTTCCAGGCATCTTCGGTACCACGTTTATATAAACCATCGCCGCGCGGCGGGAATCCTTTACCAAAATTGTCGGTTAAACTGGTTTGATGCTCCTCTTTGTTATACGTTGCTTTAACCAGCGATGCCCCGTACAGGGCTCGTTCATAAGTATCGGCGATAACCAGGGCTATCGGTTGCCCGTTGTAAAATATCTTATTGTCATTAAATACTTTTAACTGCGCCCTTATACCTTTTTGGTCAGGTTGAAAACCCGGAACTTTTGGCGCGTTAAGATAGGTGACCACCGCCAATACACCTGGAGCCCGTTCAGCGGCTTTAGTATCAAGAGCAGTAATGGTGCCTTTGGCTATAGTACTGCCTGCTAAAACCCCATAGGTTAGTCCTTCTACAGCATATTCGGCAGAGTATTTGGCGGCTCCGGTAACTTTTAACCGTCCGTCTATCCGGCTCATCCCATCTGATGATGAAGGCCTGTTCATATTGATCGCTTTTTCCATAGGATATTAAACTAAACCTGCGGCATGTTTTAAAGCCTCGGTGATGCTTGCCGGGGCCAGTTTTAATTTAAACGAATTGTATCCGTAAGCTTTAGCGCCTTGCATAGCCAGTTGGGCAATTTGCTGAAAATTTTCTTCTGAGGCCTTTTTACCCACGAGCGCTTTTTCGGCATCAAACAATCGCCAGGGTTTATGTGCCACACCGCCCATAGCCAGGCGGGCATTTTGTATGATCCCGTTTTTAATATCCAGAGCAGCAGCAACCGATATGAGGGCGAAAGCATATGATTGCCTGTCGCGCACTTTCAAATAGTAGCTGTTTTTTGCCAGGTTATTATCTGGAATTTCTACACCGGTGATCAGTTCGCCAGGAGCCAGGTTATTGTCAGCTTCGGGATGATCGCCAGGCAGGCGATGAAATTCGGTAAATGGTACGCGGTGTTCGCCCTTTTTTCCAGCAATGATCACTACTGCATCCAGGGCGGCCAAAGCCACGCACATATCACTGGGATGCACCGCTATACATTGCGAACTGGCGCCAAATATGGCATGCATACGGTTAACACCTTCATAAGCCCCACATCCGGAACCCGGCACACGTTTATTGCAGGGCATCGCGGTATCATAAAAATAACCACATCGCGTGCGTTGCATCATGTTACCTCCCACAGTGGCCATATTACGCAACTGCGGAGATGCTCCCGATTTGAGCGCCATGGCTAAAAGCGGTTGCTTTTCAATAACCTGCTTATTTTCGGAAACCACACTGTTTAAAGCCAGCGCACCAATATATAATCCAAGGGGGGTTACTGTTATATTTTTTAGTGGCAGGTGATTAATATCAACCAATTTATCGGGGGCAGTAACACCGCGCTTCATGAGGTCGACAAGATTTGTACCTCCTGCAATTATTTTTGTCCCTGGTTTATTAATCGCCTCCAATACGGCCTGCCTGGTAGCTGGTTGAACATATTGAAATTGCTTCATACTTCCTGCCCTCCATTTTTAACTTCCTGTATGGCATTAACTATGTTGGGATAGGCTCCGCAGCGGCAAATATTCCCGCTCATATATTCTCGTATTTCATGTTCTGAACCGGCATGCCCTTCGCGGATACAGGCTACCGCCGACATGATTTGCCCAGGAGTACAATAACCACACTGAAAACCATCATGTTTTATAAAAGCCTCCTGCATGGGATGCAATTGATCGCCATGCGCCAGACCTTCAATGGTGGTGATCTTTTTGCCATTCATCATTACACCCAGGGTTAAGCAGGAGTTAACCCGCCTGCCATCTACATGCACGGTACAAGCACCGCATTGACCATGGTCACACCCTTTTTTGGTACCTGTTAGCTCCAACTGCTCGCGCAATATATCCAACAAAGTTGCACGCGGCTCTACAGAAAGCATCCGGGATTTGCCGTTCACCTCCATTTTTAAAGGCATTTTTTCAAAAACAGCAGCGATCTCCTCATGCAGATGCAAACCGGCTGCTTTCACGGCTATTTCAGGAGTGAGTGCAACAGCTGTTAATAATGATGATTGTTTAAGAAAATTTCTCCTGGAGCTATCCTCTACATACGGCTCAATTGCCGGGATGATAGCGCTTTCTTTGCTTTCCATAAAAACAGGCTTAATATGATGTTAAGTTAACTATTTTTAATAAAAAGCAACCACAGGCTACAAATGTTTTACATCGCTGGTAACAAAAAATAGGAGGATGAGAGTGTTATCAAATATTTTGCTGAGCAGCAAACTAATGAATCTCTTGCTGAGATATCACAAACACAAATAAGACCCGATGATTAATTTTATGTATAAGTATATACTGCCGGCAGATTTACCAGCCGCTAAAAATAATCCCCAACGAGCCGCAGACAGTATTTTTAAAATAAAACACCGGGTAATGTAGCCCCGGTGTTCTATTCTATTTTATAATTTTACCAACGGCCACCGCCGCCGCCTCTGTTACTATCTTTTGAGTAGCCGCCGCCACCGCCACGGTTTCCACCGCCGTAGCCGCCACCACCACCGCGGTTACCACCACCGTAGCCACCACCGCCTCTGCGGTCAGTCGCTTTTTTCTCTTCGGCCTGGCTTACAGCAATTGAACGACCTCTAACTTCAGAGCCATTTAAGCCGGTAATAGCTAATTGGGCAGCCTCATCATCAGGCATTTCAACAAATCCGAAACCCTTGCTTCTTCCGGATTCCCTGTCAATAATTATTTTTACGGTGCTTACTTCACCGTACGCTTCAAAAAGCTCTTTTAAATCGGCTTCCTCTAATTGAAAAGGAAGACTTCCTGCAAATATGTTCATCAATTTTTAATTTATAATAGCAAGGTTCTTTTTTTACTTGCCTCGTTTTGTTAACATCAAATATAGTAATAGATATTTGATGATTACTGCAAGAATTTGTGAATGAACGTTTTTATTTTTTTTAATAATTAAAATATCATTTAACCAAAACAAAATAATACTCATTTGCGTTAAAGGTTTCCTCGAAACACCTGTGCGATTTGAGCCGAATCGCCTAATTTACAGCCTCAATGATATAAGGTTTGCCATTGAGACTGAAACTGTCACCCACTGCTTTACCCGCGAGCAGGACACCAATAGGGGAGGCCGGCGACACCGCAAAATAGTTTTTCCCGTCAACTGAAATGATTCCGGCGCTTATAGCCAGGTAAAAACTGCCATTATTCGTCGTGATCACGCTGCCGATTTCGGCTTTAATGCTTGTACCATTGGCACTGATCCGGTTAAGAGCCACCATTAATTTATTGGCTTCGTTCAGTTGGGTTAAATTACGGTCGGTTTCCTGTTGCATCATAGCCCGGCCGGTTTCATACTTATCCCCGGCGCTGCTTTTGGTATCTTCGTTTGATGCCTTTTGTGCCTCTTTGATTCCCAGCTCGGCCGCATCCATGCTTTTGCGTACATAATTTACGCATGCGTCATGCAACTTCTTTCTCAGATCGCTCATGTATATAATTAAATTTGAAACTCAAACGGTAATTAAAAGTCGTCGGAATGGTGACCTTCTTACATTTCCCTGAGGCAAATAAAGCATTTTTATTATTAAGTGCGACGATAAAATCCGATGTAAAATAAAAGCCCCCTTGCACTCGCTGCTTGGGGGCTTTAAACCTAAACCTTATCACTATTTGCAGGTGTGAACCTACAAAGTAGATAAACGTATCAAATTGCCGAAATGGTATATTAACCCACCACTAATTGACAAAATAATGATAATTCAAGTCCGCAATACCCATTAAACATTTAATTATCAATTATTTAGAGTTTTACTTAAAGGCAAAAAAATTTATCTTAATCATAAAAAAACGCCGGACTATTTTATCACCCGGCGTTTCATTTATCTATTGTCTGATGCTTTTATACATTCTCCATACCGTAATGTTTCAGTATGTCTGCAGGAACTCCTGTCCATTTCCCCGGAGCATTACCTGCATAGCCGATATCTTTAACACCCATTTCACTGGTAAAAAAGCCCGACGCTGTCAAATCGCGCATACGGTTAAAGAATGCCACACCCTGGGCCATTTCTGGCTTTGCTTTAGCTGGGTAAGCTATATCATCAATCACCTCTATCTGCTGCGCGCGGCTGCTATCGGTAAATGTTTTACCAAAGCGATTGAGGCATTGCAGATCGAGCCAGCGCAAACCACCACGCAAAGGCGTTTGGTGATAAGGCATATCTTTTACAATAAATTCAATAAAATCAGGCACTTTGGCATCTGTCGCGCTGCCAGATTTTTCGTCCTTGGGGATAATTATATCTACCAATACGGTTATCGTAGCCATTTCTGCAGGGGTAAAGAATTTATCGGCGTTCAGCTTTTTATCGCGTTCAACCTCAAACGGTTGGCGACCGGCTTCGGGCGCCGCAGGAGTGGATGCAGCTTCTTCACCTGTTTTTTTAGTATCGGTTTTACAGGCTTCCAGTAATAATCCTGCTGAGAGTGTACCAAAGCCTATAGCTTTTAGGGAGTCACGTCTGTTCATAACTAATTTTATTGGGGCTTGTTAAACGTTTAATTTTTTTCTTTCCTGTAAAATATATTCGGCAGTACGCATAGACAGGGCCAGGATAGTCCATGTCGCGTTTTTATCGCCTTGTTGTACAAACGGAGCGGCATCAACCACAAACAGGTTTTTGCAATCATGTGCCTGGCACCATTTATTCAGCGCCGATTTTTTAGGATCGTCACCCATACGTATGGTTCCTACTTCATGGATGATCTTACCCGGTGCTTCTAAGCCGTAATTGGTATCAGCCCCTTGTGGAGGACCGTAAATGGCGCCCATATTATGCATAATTTCCTGAAAGGTATCCTGCATGTGCTTGGCTTGTTTGATCTCATCATCGGCCCATTTGTAATGGAAACGCAATACTGGGATACCATACTTATCAACTACATTAGGATCAATTTCACAATAGTTATCATAGCGGGCTATAGCAGTACCCCGACCGGCCATGCCAAACTGGGTACCATAAAAACGACGGTAATCATCTTTCAATGATGCGCCGTAACCACCAGCCTCTTTCTTTTTACCGTTACGATCTGGCACCGCGCCATTCATGTTATGGATACCACCACCAAAACCGTATGATGGCATGTGTAAGCCGCCACCGTATTCGATGTGATAACCACGCGGGAAATCGAGTTTTTTATTATCCAGCCACCATGGCGAGTAGATATGCACACTACCTACACCGTCTTCATTGTAGCGTTTGCGATCCATCAGTTGCGGCAGGAAACCACCGGCGCTTGATCCGGTTGAATCATGCAGATAGCGCCCAACAACACCGCTGCTGTTGGCTAAACCGCCTGGATGGGCTGCTGATTTGGAGTTCAACAGGATACGAGCTGATTCACCGGCGCTGGCACCAAGCACTACCGTTTTGGCATTAACCTGGTATTCCTGCATATCTTCTTTACTGATGTATGATACTCCTGTAGCCAAACCTTCTTTATTAGTCAACACCTCACGAACCATCGCGTTGGTGATCACCTTTAAGTTACCCGTTTTTACAGCAGGGATAACCAAACATGATGATGCCGAAAAATCGCCGTATACTTTACAACTACGACCGCATTGTCCACAGAAAAAGCATGCGCCACGATCTTTGTTACCAGGCAAGGCTTCGGTTAAAACCGAACCACGGCCAGCAATAGTAGTTACACCCGCTTTTATAGCACCTTGTTTAATATACAATTCATTCAGCCTTGGCTTTGGAGGTGGTAAAAAGATGCCATCAGGTTCATTCTCCAAACCTTCTTTGGTGCCATAAACACCAATCATGCGGTCAACCTTATCATAGTAAGGCTTTACTTCATCATAAGTGATCGGCCAATCATCTGTAAGGCCATCTTTAGCTTTAAAATCATGCGGCCCCATCCTTAATGAAATACGGCCCCAGTGATTGGTACGGCCGCCCAGCATACGTGAGCGGAACCAGTAAAACTCGGTTTTGTCTTTTGTTGTGTAAGGTTCGCCTTCCAATTCCCAACCGCCGTAAGCAGCGTCAAAGTCGCCAAAAGGACGGGTAGAACCCGCGCCACGACGTGGCGATTCCCATGGCCATTTTAATTGTTGTGAATCTTTGGCAGGGTCAAAATAGGCTCCGGCCTCAAGCATTAAAACTTTTACACCGGCATTGGCTAACACATAACCAGCCATACCGCCACCAGCTCCCGAACCTACAATGACCACATCGTAAGTTTCTGCTGATTTCTTGATTTGTAGATCGCTCATATAATATCAGGTGTATCCTCTGTTACGAGAAGAAAAATGCACGCGCAGGCATGCATTTGCATTTATTTGGTTTTATGGCATAAATATATCGAACGCAAAGCGTTACAACATAATCATTTTTAAATATTATAACTGTTTGATGTAAATATTGCGGAATGCAACGTCGTGACCGTGATCTTGCAGCGCGATATGACCTTTTGGATATTTGGCAAAATCAGTCCAGTTTTTGAATTTACTGTTGGCCAGTAATTCTTTCCACTCGTCGCTGCCAATTTCGGTTTCTACTATTTTAGTCCCATTTAACCAAAAAGTTAGATGACCATCTTTTTTACGCAATACTACGGCATTCCATTCGCCGGCAGGTTTAGCTACATCTGCAGAAGGGGCCTTCATATCATATAAAGAGCCCGCAAGGTGATTTGCTTTTTTGTTGTCGCTGGCTTTGGCGTTATCCAATACCTGCATTTCGATACCGGTAAGGTAAGTTTCGTTAAATTTAGGGTCTTCGTGCACACCAAAAATAATTCCGCTGTTGCCTGTTTCGGATATTTTCCAATCCAGTTTCAGTTCATAATTTTCGTATTCACCATCAGTAACCAGGTCGCCCTGGCCCTCGGCTTTTGGATCAAGCTGTAACGCGCCGTCAACAACTTTCCATGCACCAGAACCTGTTTTTAAATAGGTATGCCAACCGGTGGTTGTTTTACCATCAAATAAAGGTTTAAAGCCTTTGGATTGGGCCGATACCGTGAAATGAAGCACAGGAATAGCCATAAGGCTCAAAAGGGTCTTTTTCATTATAAATGTTTTAGATTTAATTAAGATATACCATTAGGTTGGGCTAAATATATCTGCTTTTTTTCAATGCTAAAACGATTATATGAAAAATAAATTACAAACAGCTGTGAATAGCCGTGTAAAAATATGGTTATATAAAAATGACTCCCTTTTTTGGCTTAATGTTTACCAAAATTGAATGATAGGTCTGATGCCAAACCAATGGTCACATAGCCGTAACTATCCTCAAAAAACTGGTTATAATCATCCTGCCCGCGGTAACCACCACCAACCATAAATGCCGTGCTTGGCATAAAAGGGAACTGGTAGTAATACTTCAAACTTACGTTGAGTCGTTTCTTGAAATCAACAGCCGAGTAATTATCGTACTTGTCGGCAATATAAGTAAAGTCAAACCGGATACGCTGCCAGTTTTTATACACCTTTTTGCCTTTCTCCAACGGATCATCATACGCTTTGGCAAAATTATACATGCGGCTGCCATTAACCCTGATAAATCCGTAGTGATCCTTTAATCCTTCAGATACGCCCAGGCCAAATAATCCGGCGTGTACCTCAAGCGCTATATTATCGTAACGGTTAATGATCAAGTCCTTTTTATCAATGCGCTTGCCGGTATAATAGGTAAGGGTATAAAAGTTGGTTGTGAATTTGCCGCTGTCGCGATTAAAACTGCCGTCGGGGTTCAATGATGGCCCTCTTACCCCATTGGAGTGATGCGAGTAACCGAACGATAGGAATTCCGGCTTATAAGTATCCTCATTCAACCTGTAAAATACAGTAGCACCCGGCATAAAGCTTGGCGATTTTACCGGAGCTCCATGTGAAGCCAGCAAACGTATTTTAACCCTTGCTGTAAACACGGCAAAAAACCGCGATTTAGGGGTTTGGAATAAGATAAAGTTGGGCGCCAGATCGGCGGTTAGTTGGGTCTTTATCTTGTTAAAATAATCATTACCGCCTTCGGATGTCCGCAGGTTTTGTATAAAAATATCATCAAACGCGTTATTGATCAACCGCCGTTTTAATAGAACAGAATCGGCTGTGGTATCAGTCGCTGCTATATATGGTTGTTTAAGCGTTGTGCTTTTAGCCATTAATTTGCCTGGTAAACCAAGGCAAATGAGACAGCAGATCACTATTAAGGCAGGGATTAAATTGATATGGCTGATGTTGCCTTTAAAACGCGTTTTGTGGGGTATAAGATTGATCAATGTAGTATGTATTATTTTGACCGGCAGTAATGACTAAATCAATAATTTCCAGTCGCACTATGTTAAAATACTGTTAAAAATTACGGGGGCAATATTAGATATTATTCTTTTTTAACAGTGTCAAGCTAACGTAAAAGCTAACTATACCTGAACGAGATGGCAATTCCATGATAAAATGCTGAATTGTTGATATTTATAACCCCACTGCATTTGTTTTTCAATTCTGTTTATTATATTTGGTTATAGCCAATTCTTCATTTTAACCTCAGTGCCATGATAAAAGTTTCAAATATCCTTGCCCGCAAAGGCGGCCGCATAGTTACCATTGATGCCGGCAAATCAGTTCTGGAAGCATTAAAAGTAATGGCTGATGAAAACATCGGCTCGGTGGTTATACTGGAAGATGGCGAATACGCCGGTCTGCTTACCGAACGGGATTATGCCCGCAAGGTGATCCTGAAGGGAAAATCATCCCACGAAACCTTGGTGCGCGATATTATGAGTACCGGCTTGCCCCGCATACTACCCGATAACTCCATCGAAACCTGCATGCATATCATGAGCGAAAGCAATATCCGCTACTTGCCCGTATTTATTGATGATGCGCTATGCGGCATTATTTCTATCAATGACCTGGTTAAGGAAACTATCCTGTCGCAACAGGAAACTATTGAACAGTTAAAAAGCTACATACACTCGTAGGGGAGTAAGGATTTTGGGAACAAGGAATAAGGACTTTGGGAGTAAAGAAAATTTGTTTTACTATTCCTGCCTTATCCTTTCTCTTTAATCTATATATCTTTGTTCAAAACCCTTATTCCTTGCTCCAAAAATCCTTGCTCCAAAAGTTCTTTACTTCATAAATCCTTACTCCATATACCCTTGCTCCAAAAATCTTTGCTCATTGTCCTAAAAATCTATACCTTGCGTAACACACCAAGTAGAACATAGTGACGTTTCAGGATTTCAATTTTAACGAACAATTATTCGAGGGCATACAAAGTATGGGGTTCAACAACCCAACCCCCATACAGGAAATGGCCATACCCGTAGTTTTAAAAGGCCACGATCTTATTGCCTGCGCGCAAACCGGCACCGGTAAAACCGGGGCTTATTTGCTGCCCGTGCTCAATTTCATCAGCAATAGCAACAAGCACCATACCAGCGCCCTTGTTTTGGCGCCCACCCGCGAACTGGCCCAACAAATTGACCAACAGGTTGAAGGGCTGGCCTATTTTACAGGAATCAGCTCCATAGCCGTATTTGGCGGCGGCGATGGTGCCGTTTATGAACAGCAGCGCCGGGGCATTCAAAATAATGTAAACATTATTATAGCCACACCCGGCCGGCTGATAGCCCACCTTACATCGGGTGTTTTAAAGCTGAACCATCTTACCCACCTGATATTGGACGAAGCCGACCGAATGCTGGACATGGGTTTTTCTGACGATATCAAAAAGATCATCAGCTACCTGCCTAAAAACAGGCAAACACTGCTTTTTTCGGCCACAATGCCCGGTCGTATCCGTGCGCTAGCCAAGGCTATTATGAAGGAGCCAGAGCAAATCAATATTGCCCTATCGCAACCCGCCGTAGGTATCGATCAGCAGATCTATCGTTTGCATGATCAGCAAAAAACGCCTTTGCTACAGCTTATCCTTCGCGATTCTGCTTATACCAGTACCATCATTTTTGCATCCCGTAAGGAGATCGTAAAAGCACTGTATAAAGAACTGAAGGCAATCAACATCAAGTCAAACGCATTTCATTCCGATTTGGAGCAACGCGAGCGCGAAGAAATATTGTTACAATTCAAGAACAAGCAACTGCCTGTAATTATCGGTACCGATGCCCTTTCGCGCGGCATTGATGTGGAGGGTATCGACCTGGTGATCAACTATGATGTACCCGGCGACCCGGAAGATTATATTCACCGCATTGGCCGTACAGCCCGTGCTGCCACTACCGGTACTGCTATCACATTTGTAAATCACCGCGATGAGCGTAAATTAAAAAGCATTGAACAACTGATAGAGCGTCCCATTCGCCTGGTTGGCCTTCCCGATGAACTCGCGGCTATTCAGCCAACCCATACCCCAGGCACTGGCCAGAGCGACAAGAACAAGAAACCCAACAGGCGCTTTAATAAAAAGCGGCCAAAGAATAATAATACCAATACTCAAAAATGAACAGGAGCGTAGCTTCAAAGCTGGTTTTGCAGATACTATTAGGCGCGGCATTGACGGTGCCTACACTAAACATTTTTGCACAGAGCAAAAAAACGTCGGGAAATCCCGTAGTTGAAGGCTGGTATGCCGATCCGGAAGCCAAAATTTTCAATCACCAATACTGGCTGTATCCAACCTACTCGGCCAAATATAATGAGCAGGTTTTTATGGATGCCTTTTCATCGCCAGATCTGGTGCATTGGACAAAACATGCCCGCATTATTGACACCAGCGGGGTTAAATGGGTGAAACGTGCGCTTTGGGCTCCTGCCGTTACCGAAAAGGATGGCAAGTACTATATCTTCTTCGGCGCGAACGACATCCAGAACAATAATGAAAAAGGCGGGATAGGCGTGGCCGTAAGCGACAAACCCGAAGGCCCATTCAAAGACTACCTCGGCAAACCCCTTATCGATCAGATCATTAACAAGGCTCAGCCTATCGACCAGTTTGTTTTCCGGGATGATAACGGCCAGTACTATATGATATATGGAGGCTGGGGCCAATGCAACATTGTGAAGCTAAAGAACGATTTTACAGGTGTTGAACCTTTTGACGACGGCGTAACCTATAAGAAAATAACCCCCGAAGGCTATGTAGAAGGCCCCGTGATGTTTAAGCGCCAGGGCAAGTACTACTTTATGTGGAGCGAAGGCGGCTGGACCGGCCCGGATTACCGGGTGGCTTATGCTATTGGAGATACCCCATTCGGGCCATTTAAGCGTATCGGCACTATTTTAAAGCAGGATGCCAGTATAGCCACCGGCGCGGGACATCATTCGGTGATCAACGTACCGGGTACCGACGAATGGTACATTGTTTACCATCGCCGGCCGCTTACCGAAACAGACGCCAATCACCGGGTGATGTGTATAGACAAAATGTATTTTGATACCGATGGCACCATCAAGCCAGTGAAGATCACCAACGAAGGGGTTACTGCCAGGAAACTGAAGTAACAAAACTTTTTAAACCACTAATTTTAAACTTTTTTTAGGCAAAAACGCCTGCTTTTTGGCTACTTTAACAAATTTTTAACGCCATTTTAACACTTTTTAACAAATTTTTGACGGGTTTTGAAATGTTTAAAAAGTATTTATTTACTGTCTATCAAAAACTAAAAAAACAAGTCGGTTTTTGACCTTTTTTTCTCTTAACCAAACAGCCTGCTTATCTCCTGAAAAGATAAGCGGGCTGTTTGTTGATATAAATATACGAAAAATTACCTTAGCATTTGGTGGCGGTTTTTAATTATTGAATTACTGATTTAGTGAATTATTGATTGAAAACAACGGCTCTTCTTCTGTCAGCTTCTTAATTAGTGAGTTTTCTTCCCCATCGGCAGATAAGCTTCGGGCGAAAGCGGGCAGAACAAGGGTGGGTTGTGCGGCTGCGGGGCATAGCAAGTTTTGCAGAAGCGCGGGGCTTTGCGTGAACGAAGTTGGGCAAATAATTGCAGCCCGGGTTCTGTCCGATTTGCGGGGTAGAGGCCTCGTGCGGCAAAGAAGCATTTCTGCTGACAGCCGTTATTCGCAGTTATTTATTTTTATCGGTGCTCATTATCTCGCTACGCTCGGTCTGGTTACTTTGTGGTCACATACGGCGAAGCCCTCTTGAGTACCTTAAAAAACAAACCACAACGAAAAACGCAAAGGCCCTCCCGCGGCCAAGAGCGGGTATGCGACAAGCCTATCGGCGAGTAGATCCTTCGTTCCTCAGGATGACAAAATTTTAATTCCCAATCACCCAAACAAATCACTACTCAAATACCTGTCGCCCCGGTCACAGCAGATAAATACGATAAGGCCTTCTTTGAGCTCGGCAGCCAGTTTGATGGCACCGGCTAATGCGCCGCCGCTGCTCATGCCGGCAAATATGCCTTCCACTTTGGCCATATCGCGGGCCATTTGGGTAGCTTCCGCCTCGGAAATATCCATTATGCGGTCAACCCGGCTGGCATCAAATATTTTGGGCAGATAGGCTTCGGGCCAGCGGCGGATACCAGGAATGGATGAACCTTCGGTAGGCTGGCAGCCGATGATCTGTATGTCTTTATTTTTATCTTTAAAATAGCGGGAGCAACCCATAATAGTACCCGTTGTACCCATGGCGCTTACAAAATGAGTGATCTTGCCATCGGTATCGCGCCATATTTCGGGACCGGTGGTTTTGATGTGGGCACCGTAATTATCGGGATTGGCAAACTGGTTCAGCAGGAAATAGCCCTCGGTAGCACCTTTTTCCTCGGCATAATCGCGGCAAAGCTCAATCCCCTCTAACAAGGTTACTTTGGCCCCGTAGGCCTCCATGGTTAAGGTGCGCTCACGGGTAGAGTTGGAGGGCATCACTAACTCAATCTCCAGTCCAAACAAGCGGGCTATCATAGCCAGGGCTATACCTGTATTGCCGCTGGTAGCTTCAATGAGTTTGGTGCCGGGTTTTATATCACCACGCTCCATAGCGCTGCGGATCATGTTGAGCGATGCCCTGTCCTTCACGCTGCCGCCGGGGTTATTACCCTCCAGCTTGGCGTATATTTTTACGTTGGGGTTGGGGTTTAACTTTTGTATTTCAACCAGGGGCGTATTTCCTATTATATCAATAATGCCTGCCATAATTTTTTTTGTATGATTTTAGTATCAAGTAGCTAGTATCAAGTATCACGACTTTTTTTCTTTTTTCATACAACTTCCCTGTCTTGATACTTGATACTAGCTACTTGATACTATTCCTGTCTTGATACTTGATACTAACTACTTGATACTATTCTAAAAATCACACTTCATCACTTTTCAGTGTCCGGTGACTTGGGGTGTGATATACCCTTGAATATGGCGGTACGCTTTTAGTAAGCCACACGTTACCGCCGATAAGACTGTTATGCCCAATAATGGTTTCGCCTCCCAGTATGGTAGCGCCGGAGTATATCACCACATGATCTTCCACCGTTGGGTGGCGCTTGGTGTTGGCCATGCTTTTATCCACACTCAGCGCGCCCAGGGTAATGCCCTGGTACAATTTTACGTGGTTGCCAATGATGGCGCTTTCGCCTATCACAATGCCGGTACCGTGGTCTATATAAAAATACTCGCCTATCTCGGCAGCGGGGTGTATGTCGATACCTGTTTTGGAGTGTGCGTATTCGGTGAGTATCCTGGGTATCAATGGCACATGATCTACATACAAACTATGCGCCAGGCGATACATGGATATAGCTAAAAAGCCTGGGTAGGTACGTACCACTTCAAACTCGCTTTGGGCTGCCGGATCGCCGGTAAAAATGGCCTGAATATCGGTATTCAATATCCTGAACAGCTCTGGCAAGCCTTTAAAAAACCGGGCAGCACGTTCTTTATTATCACAATCGTCGCAACCTTTGGTTACTTCCATCATGTGGCACAGCTCATTCTCCAGCAGGGCAAATTCTGCCTTAAGGGCATCAATATCGGCAAATATCTTTCCCGTTTGCTCCGGGTATAGCAAATGAATTACCTGGAGCGCCCAGCGGGTGATCTCCTTGTTCGACGGCACGGCCTCAAGCCTTTGCTGCTTGCTAAAAATTTGCTCGTAAAAATCCTCACTCATGTTTTATGCGGGCTGTTGTAGGAAACAGCGCGTTATTAATGCAAGTTTAGGCAAAAGAATGTGTTTTGTATGTAAAAAGCGCTACTTAATTGATAGATATACATGTTTAGGGAAATTCTTTTGTCATCCTGAGGAACGAAGAATCTGTTGTTGAATATACCAGGAGCAGTATAGATAAAGAGGGGAATTGCGGCATTAAGGAGAAACGAACAAGCAATATCTTTAGGATAATCCGTGGATTGCATGGCGTATACCCGCTCATGGCCGCGGGAGGGCCTAGTTACGTTTTTCGTTGTGGTTTGTTTTTTTAAGGTACTCAAGAAGGCTTCGCCGTATGTCGCCTCAAAAGTAACCAGACCGAGCGTAGCGAGATAATGAGCACCGATAAAAATAAATAACTGCGAATAACGGCTGTCAGCAGAAATGCTTCTTTGCCGCACAAGGCCTTTACCCTGCAAAGCGGACAGAACCGTGGGCTGCTAAACCTTACTCCACTTCGTTCGCTCATTCTCCACGCTTCAGGTAAGGTTCGCAATGCCCTTACAACCGCACAGGCCCACATTGTTCTGCCCGCTTTCATCCGAAGCTTATCTGCTGACTAAAAAACAAAAGAAATCCCGGTAATCCTAAAATCCAATAAACGGCGCAGCCCTCAACGGAGTTAATCATGGTTCAGACAAAAGCTTATCTGCTGACGGGGAAGAAGGGGAATCTTTTACAATATGTTTGTCATGCTGAGCGGAGTGAAGCATCTATTTAAACGATATGCCTATTTAAGAATAGATCCTTCGTTCCTCAGGATGACAAATTAGTTTATATAGAATAATGAAGAAATCATGGTAATCCTTTGATCCCATAAACAGCGTAGCCCTCAACGGAGTTAATCAAGGTTCAGACAAAAATCAATAATTCACTAAATCACTAATTCACTAATTGCTCCCCGCGTTAGGAATAGCAGCGGATACCGGCCCTGTGCCTAATACCTGCAGGCGTATGAGCGGATAGCCCGGGCCGAAGGCAACGCACGGATGATGCCCTTATTAACAATTTGTCTTTTCAAAAGAATCAATAATTAATAGAAGCATCTTTTAAGCAATATGCATGTTTACGAATAGATCCTTCGTCCCTCAGGATGACAGACTGTTTTAACAGAGAGATCAAGGGTAAAACAAAATTCAATAATCAAGGAAAGTTTCTGGCACCTAAATAAAAAAATTATTTTGACCGGATCGACATTAATCGTAATATTGCAATATATATTATGGGAATCACCAAAACAGAAATATTTACCGAAGAGCAAAACAAGCTGGCCGTGCAGTTAAAAGCCATAGCGCACCCTGCACGTATTGCCATATTGCAGCACATCATAGCAGCTAAGGCCTGCATCTGTGGTGATTTGGCCGACGAGCTTGGACTGGCACAGCCCACCATTTCGCAACATCTTAAAGAATTAAAAAATGCGGGGTTGATACAGGGTACCATAGAGGGCGTGAGTGTTTGCTATTGTATAGAGCCTAAAGCATGGGGCATTTTACAAAAGGAGTTAAATGCGTTGTTCTCATCATATAAAGATGTGAATAACTGCTGTTAAAATTTTTTAAACCAATCAATCGTAATATTGCAATAATAAAATATAGCCATCATGAACAAAGTAGAAGCTATCAATTGGGCAACATTTAAAGAGAAACTGTTACAGCATCCCGGGCTTGACCTCCAGTTTCAATATGCCGAAGATAAACTGGTAGACGCGGCATACCATATTACCGAAATTAAACAGGCGCCCATTACGTCTGTTGATTGCGGTGGTGTGCTGAACACCTGGACAGAGATCATTATACAATTATGGGTTCCCGAAGGCGAACAGCAGGAACGATCCATGAAAGTAAAAAAGGCCTTGTCTATTGTAGATATTGTGGAAAAAATGCTGCCTCTTGACCCCAACGGAACGGTTAAAATAGAATTTGGCAATTCGGAGTTTGATACCCGCCAGATGTTTCCGGGAGATATGATCGTGACTGGGGGTAGCCTGATCATCGACCTGCGCCCGGATGCCGTACAATGCAAAGCTATTGGTCGCGGTGGGAGTTGCGGTACTAACGAAAAGGGCGAGGAATGCTGCGCCTCCGAGTCTGCAAAACCAAAGGTAGAGTTAAAGAACCTGGCTATAAAAGCCGAAGCTTGCTGCACCCCCGGCGCAGGCTGTTGCTAAATATTTACGAATACAGATATGATCATTGAACAGGCACAACCTTACCGGCAGGAGATCATCGCATTGCTGGAGTCGCAAAAGCTACCGGTAAATGATCTTCCGGATAATTTAAATGATTTTCGGGTAGCCATACAAAACCAGAAAGTTGTTGGCGTTGCCGGGTTGGAGATTTACGGAGATTTTGGTTTACTACGCTCACTTGCCGTACATCCACAATTCAGAAACGCGGGTATGGCGCATCAACTACTGCAGAGCATAACTGAGGAAAGTCAATCAAGAGGCCTTGTAGCACTTTACCTGCTTACAGAAACAGCGTCGGACTATTTCGACCGGAAAGGTTTTCTCCGCATCACCAGGGATGAAGTCCCGCATGAAGTACGGCTATCATCCGAATTCAGCCATGTTTGCCCGGTTTCGGCCATCGTCATGAAAAAAACACTAAAAACTCAAAATATGAAGAATGTATTGGTGCTTTGCACCGGGAACAGTTGCCGCAGCCAGATAGCCGAGGGCTACCTACGCCATTTTGCAGGCAATAAGGCCAACATTTACAGCGCCGGGATCGAAACGCATGGTGTTAATCCGCGGGCTATCGACATCATGAAACGCGATGGTATCGACATCTCGCATCATACCTCCAACAATGTAAACGAGTACCTGGATATCGATTTTGACTATGTGATAACCGTTTGCGACAACGCGAAGGAGAGCTGTCCATACTTCCCCACCAAAGCCGTTAAGCTGCATTATAATTTCCCCGACCCGGCAAAAGCTACCGGCACTGAAGAGGAGATCATGGCGCAATTTGGAAAGGTGCGCGACATGATCAGGCAATACACCCAAAACTTTGTAAACCAAAATTTAAAACCATCCCATGCCGGTTGAACATTGTGCCCCGGCTGCGGAACGTAAAAAGCTGAGCTTTCTGGACCGCTATCTTACACTCTGGATATTCCTGGCGATGATCGGGGGCGTAACCATAGGCTATTTTATACCTTCATCAGCTGGTTTTATCAATTCATTTTCCAGTGGCTCAACTAATATACCTTTAGCTGTCGGATTAATTTTAATGATGTACCCGCCATTGGCCAAAGTAAAATATGAAAACATGGGCCGGGTGTTTAAGGATACCAAAGTATTAAGCGCCTCCTTAGCCCTCAACTGGCTCGTGGGACCAATACTGATGTTCATTTTGGCGATAACCCTGCTACGCGACCATCCGGATTATATGGTGGGCTTGATCCTGATTGGCCTGGCCCGCTGCATAGCTATGGTAGTAGTATGGAACGAGCTTGCCGAAGGAAACCGCGAATATGCCGCCGGACTCATTGCCCTCAACAGCATTTTCCAGGTATTGCTGTACAGCGTTTATGCCTGGGTGTTCATCACCATTTTGCCACCGCTGTTCGGTCTTAAAGGTTTAGCCGTTGATATAACTATGGGCGAAATAGCCAAAAGCGTTGGTATTTACCTGGGGATACCTTTTGCGGCTGGTATCATCAGCCGGTACACACTCATAAAAATTAAAGGCGAGGCCTGGTTTCAGCAAAAATATGTGCCTTTTATTTCGCCGGTTACTTTGATTGCCTTGCTGTTTACCATTGTGCTGATGTTTAGTCTTAAAGGCAGCCTCATCATACACATTCCGCTGGATGTTGTCCGGATAGCTATCCCGTTGGTTATCTATTTCGCGGTGATGTTTGTGCTGAGTTTTTTTATCGGTAAATCATTCGGTGCCGATTATTCCAAAAGCACCTCCATCGCGTTTACCGCCACGGGGAATAATTTTGAGCTGGCCATAGCAGTTGCTATCGGCGTATTCGGCATCAATTCCGGCGAAGCTTTCGCGGGCGTTATCGGTCCGCTGGTGGAGGTTCCGGCTTTGATCGCTTTGGTTAACCTGGCTTTCTGGTTCAGGAAGAGGTATTATGCAGACAGGTAGCAAAACGGGGCCTGTCACCCTGGGCCCCGTCGAAGGGTAGAGCGAAGCAAGAGCCTCACCCAACCCTCTCCTTTGGAGAGGGCTTTAAAATACTTTTTTGAAGTCTCCCCCTTTGGGGGAGATTTAGAGGGGGCTCTTCCTCGCAATGAACACATTCTTTATTATCCTTTTCCCTTTATCTTGCTACCTTTATTTTATTAACCATCTAACCCATGAAACGACGTTCATTTCTGAAAGCCTCGGCTTTAACAGCCGCGGCAGCCGGTATATCAACCCAAAGCAGTATGGCAGCCATAACTAAAGCAAAAAGTGAAACCGAATTTTACGAGCTGCGCACCTATATTTTAAAAAACCAGGCGCAGCAAAAAATGGTAGAGGATTATTTTCAAAATGCAGCCATCCCAGCCCTCAACAAATTGGGGTGCAAACATATCGGCGTATTCAGCGAGCTGAAACCCGAAGGGCAAACCAAAATTTACGCGTTGATCCCTTTTGATAACCTGGCCGATTTTTTGGCCGTACAGGAAAAACTAAACCTCGACCCGGTTTACCTGGAAAAAGGAGCCCCTTATTTAACTGCCCCTGCCAGCGAGCCTGCGTATGAGCGGATTGAAAGCTCCTTATTAAAAGCCTTTGCGCACATGCCTAAAATGGAGGTGACCAAAAAAGGACAGCGCATTTTTGAGCTTCGTCGTTACGAGCACGCCACCGAAAGTGCGGGCAAAAAGAAACTGGAAATGTTTAACGATGCCGGCGAGATTGATATTTTTAAAAAGCTGGGTTTTGCCCCCGTATTTTTTGGTGAAACCATCATTGGCGATCATCGCCCCAACCTTATTTACATGATCACTTTTGACGATCTGGATGCCAAGGCCGCGCATTGGAAAGCTTTTGGATCCGACCCGGAATGGAAAAAGGTAAGCAGTATTCCCGATTATTCCGATGCCAAATTGGTATCGCATATTACATCAACATTGTTACAGCCAACAGCGGCTTCGCAGATTTAATTGATAGCGATGAGATAATAATCGCTTGCTTTTAGTGTTCATAATACACTATATTTACATTAACCAATTAAAAGTAAATCGATGATAACCACCAGACGTTCATTTCTCAAAACTTCGGCATTACTTTCGGCCGGACTTTTAGCGGCTCCAAACCTGTTTGCTTACGATAAAAAATATATCGGCCTGCAATTATATACTGTGCGCGATGCCATGGCAAAAGACCCGGCGGCGGCGCTGGCCAAGGTTGCCAAGGTTGGCTATACCTCTGTTGAAGGTGCCACCTATACCGGCAACGAGTTATTTTACGGCATGGATGCCAAAGCCTTCAAGGCACTTTTAAAACAAAACGGACTGATCATGCCAAGCGCGCATTACCGTTTGGGCGAAGAGCAGGTGAACGGCGCATCACAAAAAGGCACCATCCTGAATGATTGGGAAAAAGCAGTGTCCGATGCGGCCGAGGTTGGCGTAAAATACATGGTATGCGCCTATTTATCAACACCCGAGCGCGGCAACCTGGACCACTATAAAAAAATAGCCGAAGATTTTAACAAAGCGGGCGAGGTGTGCAAAAAAGCGGGCATACAACTTTGCTACCATAACCACGATTTTGAATTTATACAGGAAAATGGCAAATATCCATACGAGATCCTTTTAGAGGCTACCGATAAAAACCTGGTGAAATTTGAAATAGACCTGTACTGGTTAACCAAGGCCAACCAGGATCCTATCGCTTTAATTGATAAGCACCCGGGCCGTTTCCCGCTGTGGCACGTAAAAGATCTGGATAAAACTCCTGAGCGCAAATTTACCGAGGTAGGCAATGGCATCATCGACTTTAAAAAGATATTTACCCAGGCCAATAAAGCGGGCTTAAAATACTTTTTTGTAGAGCAGGATGTTTGCCCCGGCGATCCTTTCGATAGCATCGCGCAAAGCATAAGCTACATCAAAAAGAACTTAGTTTAAAAATACTGTTACAATAGCACATTGTGCACAAACCATCGTTTTATATATAAAGCGATGGTTTTCTTTTATTATACCCGGTCGCTTCTCCTGCGTGGATTTTAAACAATAGGAAAATGAAGATCGATATCAATATGATAAAAGGGCTGCTGATAGCATTGGCAGTATCTTTCCTGTTTGCCTGCGCGGCAGAGGCACAGCAGGGCAAACCAAGGCCCCTGCTTAAACAGCAGGAATTAGCGTATCAGGCTTAAGGCCTTTTTCAGGTCGGGATCTGTGTTATTGACGATATCCTGCGGGCTGTATTCCACCGGATAATCAGGCATAATGCCTCGTCCAAACGAATAGCTCCTGGCAGCCGATACAAAGCGCATCCACGGAAAATCAACAATAACACGGGTATTGGGCAAAGTTAAGTGCTGAATAGTGCCACCGCTGCATGCCTGCTCATTACCGGCGGTTTCGCGGCCAATAAACACTACATTTTTACGCTGGGCTCTCAAGGCCGCCGTAAACAAGGCTGCCGATGAAAAGGTGGCGCCATCAATCAAAACATACAATTTGCCAGTATAATGATCGGATTTGAATAAGGGTAGTTTCCCGTACAGCTGCCCCCAGGCCGTGGGTTTAAATTTAATGTGGTAATAGGTGCCATCCTCGGGGCCCGGCTCAAAACCTTCGTTAAAGCTTGATGTGCGGGCAGTATCAAAATACCGCTCAAACCTGCTCACAGCCGGGTTGGGGATACGGGCCTTTACATCCTTTACAATATAAAAAGAATTATCAGCCAGGAAGGATAACAAACGGATGGCCACGCGAATATCTCCGCCGGTATTGTGCCGCATATCCAGTATCAGGTTTTTAATCTTTCGCTCACGGATCTGTTTAAAAGCCTCTTTATAAATATTGGTATCCACATACTGATAAGGCTGGGTCACAAACCAGGCGGTTGAGCTGTTTTTTAAAAAACGGAGCGCTAAATGCCCTGTACCTTTTGCCGCTGTCCATGCAGCAAGGTTGTTGGCTTTTGTTTCCGAAGCATTTTCTGCAGCACCCGGGGTAAGGGCATCTAATATAACCGTTTTTAGCTGCCCCTGTTTATTACGCAGCGTAAGCCGGTAAGGGGGCTGCCAATGATAATATTTATTGCAGGCATCCTCAAAGCCACCGTATTCGCTCAAAAAAACCTCTTTAAAAGTTTCGTTATAACCATCGCCGGCATACAAATCATAACCATGATCAACAATGGCGGCAACGGGTGTATTGTTCATGCTGATGATCTCGTCGCCGGTTGCTAATTTATGGGTATAATGCGTGGTGATCCAGGCGTGGTGGTTTTTCACCAATACTTCAAACGGCAGGTGCGGCGGATTTGGGCCAGATGGTTTATACCCAACCGGGAGCCTTACCTGCGTATGCCCGCAACGCACATTACTGATAAAGGGATAAACATGGGCTATAAAATCGGGTGCAGATAAGGGCTGATTGATAGAGGCCACAACCTGGTTATAAATCAAGCGCATGCTATCCCGTGAGGTAAAAACCCCATAGGCCGGGTGCATCTCTTCAATAACCGACCACAATATCCCCAGGTCATCGTGCATAGCTTTTACCGATAGTCTGCGACCAGCAGTATCTGCTCCTGCATCTTGTTTTTTAGCCCCGGCCCGGTAGCAGCCCGATGCCATGAGTATAGCACATAAAAAAAGCAGGATTGTAAAAACCGGTTTAAAATTTGTTTTCATTGCAGATAGTTAGCCCTGAAGCGCTCTAAAGATAATAAAAAGAGAAATATCCGCCATTTTCAATTTACCCTGCGCTCGCGAAAACGGCTAAAAAAAATCAGTGCCAGCAAACAAAGTACACAACCACAAATACCGTTGAGCCGCAGGCCATAATCGTGCCCGGGATCTTTACCGTAAACGGTTAAAAAGGCAAAAAGCGCAATACCCAATGTTTGCCCCAGCTTTACAAAAAGATATTTCACCGCGAAGAACATCCCTTCGCTGTTTTCGCCTGTTTCTTTGGCATCGTTCTCCGCAATTTCGGCCAATATGGCGTTGGGTAATATCCCTAACGAAGCCAGTGGGAACGAGGTGCTTAACACCAGTATATAAACCTGCGCTGTGGGCGATAACGGGAGCTTCCCCAGGAAAAATATAGCCACAAAAATGAGGCTCAGCAAGCCAAACGAAAACAGCATGATCGGTTTTTTACCAATCTTTTTCGACAGGTAATTGATCAGCGGATAAAACACTAATGAAAAAAGCACCATGGCACCCATCAGTACGCCACCCATAGATTCGGGCAGGTGCAGCAACACGGTGACAAAAAAAAGCAGCCCGCTTGATATGATACTAAGCGCCATATAGTACGAAAAATCGGAAATGAGATAATATTTAAAATTCCGGCTGCTGAAAGTTAAACGAATGGCCGAAAGCAGGGGCAGGTGCGTAGGCACACTTCTCGAATACTTTTTTTCATCAATGGTCAAAACCGGCACCAGCATCGCCAGGCCGGCAAAAACACACAATCCCAATATGGTGTATTGCACCGCGGCATCGCGGTTAGGCGTATGCAGGGTACGCTGTACCAGATCGGCGAAGTTATTAACCAGGGCTGATATCACAATACCCACCACAAAACCAAACTGCTGCAAAGAGGATAGCTTTACCTTTTGGGCACTGGTATGGGCCAGCTCAGGCAGCAGCGCATTGTACGGAATTATATAGGAGGTAACCCCCATAAAAAAGCCGATAAGCATAAAGGTAAGCCATACGGCATTGCTGATGCTTTCGCCCCTAACGGGCGGATAAAAGGTAAGCGAGCAAAAAAGTACCGCGGGCACAACCGCCCATTTCATAAAAGGAATACGCCGACCCTGTTTATTTCCGCTCTTATCGCTCAGCGAGGCTATAAAAGGATCAAACAGGGCATCCACAAACCTGCCCGAAGCCGCAATGAGCGACATGATATTGAATACCCCAAACACCAGCAGCTGCGGCACCAGGGGTATCAGTCCGGCGCTGGACGGAGGCAAATAAAAATAGGGCAGCATCACAATAATAATATTGGTCATGATGCTCCAGCCTATCATACCACAGGCATAAGCAAGTTGTTTTGATATAGGCAATTGAACAGCCGGCATACCTGCAATATGCAAATGATTTTTAATTATTGAATTAGTGATTTAGTGAATTATTGAATTTTCTGAACCCTGATTAACTCCGTTGAGGGCTACGCCGTTTATAGGATCAAAGGATTTACATGATTTCTTCACTACTCAATTAAATTAACTAGTCATCCTGAGGAACGAAGGATCTATTCTTAAATAGGCATATCGTTTAATAGATGCTTCACTCCGTTCAGCATGACAAACAGATTCCCCTTCTTCCCCGTCAGCAGATAAGCTTTTGTCTGAACCATGATTAACTCCGTTGAGGGCTGCGCCGTTTATTGGATTTTAGGATTACCGGGATTTCTTTTATTTCTTAGTCAGCAGATAAGCTTCGGATGAAAGCGGGCAGAACAATGGTGGCCCGGTGCGGCTGTAAGGGCATAGCGAACCTTACCTGAAGCGTGGGTAATGAGCGAACGCAGTGGAGGTAAGGTTTGGTCCCGATAGCTATCGGGATGGTTATGCCCGTTTTACAGGGCAAAGGCCTTGTGCGGCAAAGAAGCATTTCTGCTGACAGCCGTTATTCGCAGTTATTTATTTTTATCGGTCCTCATTATCTCGCTACGCTCGGTCTGGTTACTTTTGTGGCGACATACGGCGAAGCCTTCTTGAGTACCTTAAAAAAACAAACCACAACGAAAAACGTAACTAGGCCCTCCCGTGGCCATGAGCGGGTATACGCCATGCCTGCTGAAGAATAGATCCTTCGTTCCTCAGGATGACAAATTCAGAAAAAAAGGTTTCACTCACTATAACCCCGAATAATAATCATACCCCTGCTCAGCCCAATAATCCGGCGGACGATTATCGCTAAAACTTATGGTACCTATCCGTTTCAGGTTTTTAATACCATATTTAACCGGGATGATCAACCGCAAAGGAGCCCCGTGCTTTGGCGGCAGCGGACCTTCATTCACCTCATAAGCCAGCAGCGTTTGCGGATGCATGGCGCTGGGCATATCTATCCCCACATAATACTCCTCATCCGGAGTGGCCAGGCCCACATACTGCAATTGCGTTTCGGCATCCAGCTTATAATGATTGATAAAATCGATGAACTTTACGCCGCCCCAGTGCGAGATCTGATCCCAGCCTTCCACGCATTTAAAATCATACACAATATCTGTTTTGGGCAGCGCCTTAATATCATCCAGCGAGATCTGTAATACCTCGCCGCTATGCTTTTTTACCTGTAGTTTCCAGGCATCAATATCTATTTTCCCTTCGGAGCCGATGTCGCTGTTATGGCGCACATTTTTGGCCGCCATTTCTTTAGGATAGGTTTTAACGAGGTTATTATTGCTAAACACCCGGCGAAAAGCCAGCTCTGTTTTGTTCAATGCCCTGCGTAAGGGCGCACGGGCGCCGGCGGTTACGGTACGGGCTTCTTCGGGCGAGTTGTACAGCCATTTCCAGCCGCCATAAGCCACACTCCCGGCCACAATAAAAGTACCGAACGACAGGAAGTTTCGCCTCGATATCTTTTGCTCTATGGTAAGCGGCTTTTTAGGCGCCTTCTGCTTTTTACTGAATATTTTTTTCATCACTTGGAGGTGGGGGTGTAATGTCAATAATATGTTTGGGGGCTTCGTTCACTACTTCAAAACCCGAGATCACCGAACGGAAGTTGTTCCACCCGGCCAGCATCACCTGTACCACATGGATCACAAAGAAAAGCACATAGCCAATGGTTAACGCAAAATGCAGGATGCGGGCAAAATGATAACCGCCGCAAAGCCAGGTGAGGTAATAAAACTGCACCGGCTTATAAATAGCCAGGCCAGTTATCACCGAGCCAATTCCCATCACAATAATGGCGGTATAGGCAATGCGCTGTGCCGCGTTGTATTTGTTTTGAGGCGGCGCCATTTTGCGGATATGCAAATCGTGCAGCAATACCAGCCAGGCCTCTTTGAACGATTTCTTCTGGGGCAGCAGCTCACGCCATTCGCCCGATAGGATGGTGTAGAGCACATAAAAAATGCCGTTCAGCGTAAAAAACCACATAAACAAAAAGTGGAAGGCCATCCCTTCGGAAAGGCGGTGGGGGATATGCAGAGCATTATAAAACCAATCCGGAAAAAAGCTAAAGAACGTATGCCCGAACAGCGTTATCCTATACTCATCATTAGCCCAATAGATAAGCATCCCGCTCCATATCATTATAGCGAGTATCGGGAAGTTTACCCAATGCGTCCAGCGCATTACTAATGGGTGTTTCTCTTTGATAACTTTCATCGGAGGCAATTAGTGAATTATTGATTTAGTGAATTAGTGATTTTTTTGCCTTACTTGCCGGTACTGGCCGTTGTTGTCAGATTGGCCTTTGCTGCAGCCAGTATTTCGCCGTTGGTTTTGTTTTGTACCAGGCCAATTACTTCCCAGTCCTGTGTATTTATTCCCTGGGGTAAAGTAATAGTTGTATTACCATTGCCGCCTGTATTTAGAGGCTGACTTTGTATTTTATGCACAATTTGAACATGCGACAAGGTACGCCCACCATTTTCTCCCCGCTGAACTTTGGTTTGCGCTGCTTTTTGCACCAGGGCCAAAAGCAGATCGCTGTTTTTTTCGGCATTGCTTACCCGGTATTGGACCACAATGTGATCCTGTCCTTTTTGTGTATTAAGGGTTAAAGTTGTTGCGGGATTACCTCGCAAGGCCGTAGTTATGGCATTACGCAAAGTTCCTTCTTCCGAACCTACAAATTCCTTTTTGCCATTCACCACAATTTGCGGCGTATAAACCGATTGCAGGTTTAACCAGTTGGCATATTGATTTTGGCGTTTGGAGTATTCGGCGCTGCTAAAAACATCTTTCCAGCCCAGGCGGTTCCAATAATCTACATGAAATGCCAGTATGTAAACGGGCTTGTCCTTATCTTCTTTTTGCATCCGGGCTACCAGCTCATCGGCAGGCGGGCAGCTGGAGCAGCCCTCAGAGGTAAAAAGCTCTATCACGGCAAAGCCTTTGCCAGCGACCATTATTTTATTTTTTGCCGGAGCGGTATCCCTGGGGATAATAAAAGCCGCCGATACCGTTATCGCAGTTATAAAACCTGCTGCAAGGGCAAATATTTTGATTGATCTCATATCGTTATGATTTGATATACGTTTTCCTGCTTAGTCGGGTTGCTTATGATAACCTTACAATAAATTTTATTTTTTCTTTCGGGTCGTTGATATAGTTATATAACAGGAAAATTGCATTTAACAGATAGTCAATAGGAGGCACCTACCGGAGCCCTTAAAAGCAATCTTTTCTTCTATAAACAGGTTACTCCTCCGGAGCTTAACGAATCACAGCTCAAACACTACTCCATAGGAGTAACCTGTTTATAGATAAAATACAAAAAGTACTGCCTCCGTAGGTGCCTCCTCATTTAAAAGCGACTTTCCTGTTACACGTCGGCTAAGCACTTAGGATCAATTGGATATAAGTAAATTTAACGAATAACTGTGGTTATATCATGCTCCGTAAAAAATGCAAATTGGTTTGTAAGCATTTATGTGCATTAGCGACTAAGGGTTAAAATGTTATGTGTAATTTTATTAATGGTAACTGAAAAACAATCTCTTGACCCGCGCAATTGGGTAAATGCCCATGCCGATTACCTGTATGCGTACACACTGTCGCGCCTTAATGATGAAGAGCAGGCAAAAGACCTGGTGCAGGAAACCTTTCTGGCCGCTTTAGAAAAAGTTGACCGCTTTGAGGGTAAAAGCACCGAGCGTACCTGGCTTACGGCCATCCTTAAAAATAAGATCATTGATGTTTACCGCAAAAAGTCGTCGGGGCTGGCCAACATCAGCGAGAAAAAAGCAGAAGAAGAACAAAAAGATTTTTTTGAGGAAGATACCGGTCACTGGACCGAGGCCCATCAGCCCCTGCCTTTTGGCATCGAAGATCAGGAACCGCTGAGGGCAAAGGAGTTTAACCATATCCTGCAATTGTGTATGCAAAAACTCCCCGTCCTGTGGAAGTCGGTTTTCACCATGAAACATATGGACGATGCCTCTACCGAATTTATCTGCAGCGAGATGCGGGTTACCCAGGCCAACTTCTGGGTTATTATTCACCGGGCCAAGCTTAGCCTGCGGGCTTGCCTGCAAAAAAACTGGATCTAAAAGCATTAACCATGAATCACTTAAAAAAAGTAATATATAACTGTAAACAAGCCACCCTGCTCATCGAGAAGCGGCAGATCAAAAGCCTGAGTTTCCGGGAAACCATCGAACTTCGCATACACCTGGCCGGTTGCTCCATGTGCAAGCTGTACAATAAACAAAGCCAGGTTATCCACCAGATGGTGCTGCAGCTTTTTCATGATACCCAACAGCAGGCATCATCCCTTGTGCTTGATGAAACCTTTAAAAAAGAGCTACAGGACCGGATTGAAACAGAACTGAATAATACTTAAAATACTTTGTAAGGTTTATATCTGTGGCCCGACTAAGGGGTAAATATGAATAACGAACCACACATTTAAAACTTAAAAAATCAAAGTATGAAATCAATTATTTCAGGCGCTTTAGCCGCAGGTTTAGTAGCTGTATGTTTAACCTTAAGCGTACAGGCCAAAACAGTAACCCCGTCAAAATTATCAACAGTTGCGGTAAGCGATACCGGCAAAATGGGTAAGATGGACAAGATGTCAAAAGGCAAAAAAATGGACAAGATGTCGACCGACAAAATGAGTAAAGACAAAATGTCGAAAGGTAAAATGAGCACGGATAAGATGTCAAATGATAAAATGGGCAAAAAGAAAATGAGCAAAGACACTGAGAGTAAAATGTGAGTTTGTTTATTGTTTGAAGAGGAGGGGGCTAATGTCCCCTCTTTTTGTTTGCAGTGATTAGCAAATCAGGCCTGGCCTGTCAGCCTGAGCTTGTCGAAGGATCGTGCGCGGAAGCCAGCAAGCATGCTTTTTCTGGCAAAAAGTGGGTTTACATGGTTTACACTTTTTTGGGTTAACAAGTTTATATATTATTGATAATCAACAATATAAATTCATTTATATGATAAAAAGCTGGTTTATATGTAAACCCGCTTTTTTGCTTTTTTTTCTACTTGAGTTACAAACCTCCTTGTCATGCTGAACGGAGTGAAGCATCTATTCTGCTCTTAGCATATTCAATAATAGATCCCTCGTTCCTCAGGATGACAACATATATAGTATTCTTACTCAAACACCAGCTCCCCATCGGCCCATCCGTCAAGCTCCTGTGGGTTATGGCTCACGATGAGGGTGGTGGTGCCCAGCTCTTTTAACAGAATTTGCAGTTCTGCAATCAATTCTGTTTTCATTTTAGCATCCAGGGCCGAGAAGGGCTCATCCATTAAAAATATCTGTGGCTTAGTGGCCAGCGCGCGCAATATGGCCAGGCGTTGCTGCTGCCCGCCGGATAGATAATCGGGTTTGTGCTCCTGCAGTGTATCCAGTTTACCCAAAAGCAGTAATCTTTTTATCCAGGCTTCATCCGTAGTGGCGTATTCCAGGTGCTGCCTTACCGTCATGTTCGGGAACAGAGCATATTGCTGAAAAACAAAGCCTGTATTTCTTTTTTGAGGGGGCAGATTGATCCTGGCATCCGCATTAAACCAGGATACAGCATCAACCTTCACCATACCTTTTTCGGGCGTAACCAATCCGGCTATAATTTTCAGGAATGTAGTTTTACCCGAGCCCGACGGGCCATATATTTTGGTGGTGCTGCCCGCAGCAAATTGCCGGTTAACCCTCAATACCTGTTGCCCATGATAGGCCTTTAGCTTTTTTTCGACGGCTATATGTATCATATGAGCGGACTTTTGGCCTGGTATTTATTAAACACAAAAACGCCTATCACCAACACAAAAGTAATGGCAAATAAAATGAGCGAATAATTGTTGGCCATGCCATAATCCCGCTGTTCAACAGCATCATAAACGGCGATGGAGGCCACCCGGGTTACGCCGGGGATGTTGCCGCCTATCATCAGCACTACACCAAACTCGCCCAGGGTATGGGCAAAAGTAAGTACCGCGGCCGTTAATAACGAGGGTTTGATATTGGGCAACAATACATACCGGAAGGTTTGCCATTCGCTTTTGCCCAGCGTGTACGAAGCCTCGGCCAGGGCCGAAGGCAATTGCTGAAGCGCCGATTTTACCGGGCCAACCATAAAAGGTATACTATAAATAACCGATGCCAGCACCAGGCCCCGGAACGAGAATACAAACTGCACATTAAACACATCCTGCAGCCATTTGCCCATGCCATGCTGCGGACTAAAAGCCAGCAGCAAATAAAATCCCAATACCGAGGGGGGCAACACCAATGGCATAGTAATAATAGCTTCGATGATGATCTTAAACAACGATCGCCCGCGGGACAGCCACCAGGCAAAGGGCAAGCCTACCAACAGCAGTATCAGGGTAGTGATACCGGCCAGTTTTAGTGTTAGCCAAATGGGCGAAAGATCCATCAGTTGATATAAAATTGATTGTTTTTATGGAAGCTGGTAGCCGTATGCTGTAAAAATCCGCTTTGCGGCAGGACTTAATATATATTGGTAAAATTTTTCGGCATTGGGATTATTGGCGCCATGTTTTAACAGCACGATTCCCTGCAATATCGGTTCATATTGTTTTTGGTCGATCACCTGGTAATACAGCTTTGTTTTGCTGCCCGTTTCTTTAATAAGCGATTGCGAGGTAAAGCCAACATCAACCACCCCTGTAGTGATATACGTATTTACCTGCGATATGCTTTCTCCATTAACAATTTTGGGCTGCACATTATCCAGAATGCCTTTCTGCTGTAATAATTCGATGGCGGCTTTGCCATAAGGCGCTATGGCCGGGTTGGCAATGGCTATTTTTTTTATGCGGGCGCTCAACAATAAACGCTCCCAATTGGTAAAGCCGATATTTTGCGAACTACAGATGATCAAACTCCCGGCGGCATAAACCACCGGTTTTTTTTCGGCGAAGCCATTTTTAAACAAAGTTTCCGGAAAACTCATATCTGCCGAAAGAAATACATCAAATGGGGCTCCGTTGCTGATCTGCGCTACCAGCTTCCCGGATGAACCCACAATAGGTTCGATTACGATACCGGTCCGTTGTTTAAAATCCCGCTGTAAAACCGTTATAACCGATTGCAGATTGGCCGCGGCTGCCACCCGTATATTTTGCGCCAGCGCTACGCCATGCAGCAAAACGATGGCAAGTGATAAAAATATGAGCCCCTTTTTATTCATAATGTTCAATAAAAGATACTAATATACACTGTTAGTCCATGAACAATGGCTATTTAGTGCCATTTTGAAGCAAAAACGACTAAATTAACCCTATAATACTTATTTACACCCTATTTATTAACTGTTTTACATACTTTTAATAGGATAATAAAAAGAAAACTATTATAATTGTATCCGGCCTGACACTAACCAAAACTAAACAGCTTCCGTACCGGTAATAACCACATTGCCGGTACAGAAGATCCCTTACCTGCTTGTGAGCATGTTGAAACTTTTATTGCGGTCACTTCTTTTAACCCAGGCGCTTCTTTTGTGCCTTATTGTAAACTCGTATGCGCAAAATTCAGTATCTATAAACGACAAAGTTCAGCAACATATATTTGAGTACAAACAACTATTATACCTGGAAGATACTACCGGGAAGCTCAGTTTTAACGAGGTAAAAACCCGTGCACTCGCCGGCGATTTTAAGGTTAACACCGAACCCACCCCGGTTACCAAGCACTTTGGCTCCGCTTATTGGTACAAACTTAAAATAGGTAAAAACCCGGGCACCAAAAACAACTGGATACTGGAGTTTTTTGATCAAACCATTGATAGTATTACCGTTTATTCGCCCGATGTTCAAGGTAATTACCAGGTAGCATCGTTGGGTAGCAGGCACCCCTTCGGGGCCCGGTTCTATCAGCATAAAAACCTGGTGCTCAACCTTAATCCCAATGCCAATAATGATGGGGTTTATTATGTGCGCATCAAATCAAATCATTCGGTAAACATCATCATTGTATTGCGTTCGGTAAGCCGGTTTATCAGTTACGCGCTGGATGAGTATTTCTTTTTTGGTGTTTTTTATGGGATGATCCTGGTATTCGGCCTGTACAATTTCATGATGTTTATTGCCATGCGGCAAATACAATACCTGTATTACATAGCCTACAATATCAGTATAGGTTTATATGAAATGTGTGCCGATGGTATTGCCTATCAATACATGTGGCCAAACGCACCCTTCTGGAACCAGTACGCCTATGGTATAGCCCTGTTTGCCGCCAGTATTTTCGCGGTGCTGTTTACCCTGAAACTGCTCAACTTAAAGGAGAACGCCCCCCGCCTCAACAAGCTGATCCGCTGGGTGATATTGGGGCGCTGTTTGTTTTTTGCGGCCTGTCTTTTTATCAATAATTGCTGGTTCAATTACAAGATCATTGAATTTATTCCATTGTCGCTCGCCTTTTATGCCGGTTGCTATACCTTACTTAACGGGTATAAGCCAGCTCGTTTTTTTGTAATTGGCTACAGCTTTTTGCTCATCGGCTTTATCATCAAAAGTTGCATAGCGCTTAATATGTGGTGGCTGCCCGTTACCGAGTTTGATTACTACAGCCTGAGCGGTTGTTTTATTATGGAGATGCTGTTTATCTCTTTTGCCATTGGCGATAAGGTGCGGATCCTTAAAAAGGAAAAGGACGACGCCCAGCACAGCACCATTATGCAGATGAAGCAAAACGAGGAGCTGAAAGATATCCTCAACAAACGCCTGGAAGAACAGGTACAGGAGCGCACCAAGGAGCTGATCGAAAAATCAAGTATGATAGCCGAGCAAAACGAAGAACTTCGATCGGTAAATGAGCTGCTGCAGCAACAGGCCGAGGAAATTTCAAGGATGAACATTTTGCTCGAAAAGGATAATATTATTCTGCATAACGATATCGAGAAAGTAACGCACGACAGGGTGATGTCGGCCGAGGTTGATTTTGAGGAATTCAGCCGGATATACCCCGATAGGGAAACCTGCTTCAAATTCCTGTCCGATCTGAAATGGGCCAATGGCTATGCCTGCCGTAAGTGCAATAATACCCATTATAGCAGCGGGCATTTGCCTTACAGCCGCCGCTGCTCCAAATGCGGGTATGAAGAATCGGTAATAGCTTATACCATTTTACAAAACACGCGTATTCCCATCAATAAAGCTTTTTACATGATATTTTTAATGTACTCCACCAAAGGAAAAATATCATCGCATAAGCTATCCGAGATCCTGTCTATCCGCCAAAGTACCTGCTGGGCTTACAGCTCGCGCATTAAAAAAGTGATGGAAACCCGCAAAAAAGAGATCAAAGACGCGGGTAACAAAGGCTGGAGCAAACTGGTGATCGACAATTCGGCCAATTGATCCATTATCCTGTTTATTAGCCCTTTACTGCCATTTCAAGCATAATAACCCGCCATTTTTTTTCTTTAAAATTAATTGCGATATAAGCGTATCACAATTAATTATTTTAATTACAAAAACCCTCCCTGTAACGTTAGGCGGCCCTTTTATAAAGTTTATGCGCCTGCGCTTAAAGCGTATTAAATTCAATATAAAGCATTATTAATCAGTTATTTATGATTATTTTTCTTGTTTATTACGTTTAAAATAATATAAATTTGTTACAACATTTATAAACCGTACATAATACTGCCTTCCTGAAAAACAAACCACGCTGGTGTATTTGATACACGGGTTAAAATTTCAACTATTTTAAGCTGTGGTTAAATCACACGTGATGTTTTGCGCCTGCTGCAGATGAACCGTACGTGGAGATTGACGCACAAACTAACCAATTAACTAATAACAATTTATGAAGATCAATTACAATTTAAAATGGCTGGCGGTATTTATCCTGCTATCCGCGGGGGTATTTTATTCCTGTAAAAAGGATTCCCGCGCTTCGGCAGCAGTAACGCCGGGTCAGGACACGCAAACCGTATCACGTGCAGCTAATGAAGTGGTAAATGCCTGGGTTACGACATCCGACAGGTCGAAACAGTTAGAGGCGCAAACAAGCTTCAATTTCGCAGCCGATGCCGGCACCAATGCCACTACGGTAACTGTGGATGAAAACACCACCTACCAGGGTATTGATGGCTTTGGCTTTACTTTAACAGGCGGCAGCGCGGGTTTGCTTAATGGGCTTGGGGGTAATCAATCAGCTGTACTGAATGAGCTTTTTGGCACTGCCAACGGACAAATCGGTATCAGTTATCTACGTATCAGCATTGGCGCATCCGACTTAAGCGCCAGCGATTTTACCTATAACCAAACCTCGGGCGATGTGAACATGAACAACTTCAGCATCAGCCAGGAAAACCAGGACCTGATCCCTATCCTGAAAAAAATACTGGCTATTAATCCTTCTATCAAGATACTGGCATGCCCCTGGACGGCCCCAACCTGGATGAAGGTGAACACAACCGGCAATAACGGCTATACCGGCGGTAGCTTAAATACTGCATACTATGATGCTTATGCCCGCTATTTTGTAAAATACATACAAGCCATGCAGGCGCAAGGCATTACTATTGATGCCATAACCCCGCAAAATGAGCCGCTAAACCCCTACAACAATCCAAGCATGGTGATGCAGGCTAACGAGCAGGCTAACTTTATTAAAAACAATCTGGGCCCTCAATTGCGTGGCGCTGGTTTGAATACCAAGATCATCGCGTATGATCATAATACCGACAGGATAGACTATCCCGAAGCCGTATTGGCCGATGCAGGTGCCAATCCTTATGTAGATGGTTCTGCCTTCCATTTGTACTCAGGCAGCATCAGCGCTTTAACCGATGTGCATAACGCCTATCCTAACAAAAACGTTTATTTTACCGAGCAATGGGTTGGCGCCCCCAGCAATTTTGGCGGCGACCTTTCCTGGCACGTAAATACCCTTATCATTGGTGCTACCCGCAACTGGAGCCGCAACGTACTGGAATGGAACCTGGCGGCTGACCCTAACAACAATCCGCATACACCGGGCGGCTGCAGCACCTGCCTGGGTGGTATTACCGTAAGTGGCACATCCATTACCCGTAATGTGGGCTATTATATTATTGGCCATGCGGCAAGATTTGTACGTCCGGGCGCTGTTCGTATCTCCTCAAATTTATCAGGCAGTATCCAAAACGTGGCTTTCAAAAATTCAGATGGCAGCAAGGTGCTTATCGCCTTAAACAATGGTTCATCTGCAGTTAGCTTTAAAGTAAAATGGGGCGCCGAATCATTTACCTACAGCCTGGCTGCGGGAGCGGTAGCCACCTTCAAATGGTCGGGCACGCAATCGTCCGGAGGTACCGGAACAGGCGCTCCGATAGGCTCTACAGTTACGCTTAAAGGATTCAATAATCAATATGTAAGCGGTGAAAACGGCACACAGGCCATGAACTGTAACCGCCCAACCGCATCTGCATGGGAAACATTTACCGTAGTTGATGCCGGTGCCGGTAAAATAGCGCTGCGCAGCATGGGTAAATATGTATCCTCAGAAAACGGCACGCAGGCCATTACCTGTAACCGTACCTCCATTACCGATACCGAAAAATTTGACTGGATAACAACCGCCGATGGAAAAGTTACCCTGCGCGGCAACAACAGCAAATTCATATCCAGCGAAAACGGCACACAAGCTATGACCTGCACCCGCGCTACGGCATCGGGCTGGGAGGCTTTTGGCATAAATCAATAAATAAAGTATTATAAATCAATTAACTACTAACCACCTATCTTATGAAATCATTTTCAAACATCGCTAAAGGAGCCGTGGCAGCCATGGCTCTGCTGGCACTCACTGCATCTTGTAAAAAGGACCTTAATCGCCCAGCAGCCGAACAAAAAAACGATCAAACAGAGGAAACTACCCCGCGGGCGGGCACGCTGCTTTGGTCTGACGATTTCAATGGTACCAGCGTAAATACCAACAACTGGAACATCATCAACGGTAACCCGGGTGTAAACAACGAAAAGGAGTTTTACCAACCGGCCAACGTTAGCGTATCTGGAGGTTTCCTGAATATTACCGCGCGTAAACAGAGCGTTGGAGGGCAGCCTTATACTTCGGGCAAGTTAACCACAGCGGGTAAGTATCAGCCAAAATACGGCCGTATCGAAGCCCGCATCAAACTGCCTTCGGTACAAGGTACCTGGCCGGCTTTCTGGGCATTGGGCGCTAACATCAACAGCGGAACCCCATGGCCAAGCTGCGGAGAGATTGATATTATGGAGCAGGTGAATACTTCGAGCACCATTTTGGGAACGATGCACTGGGCTATAGCTGGTGGCAATCAGCATACGCAATACGGCGGCAGCACTACCACCAGTGTAACCGGTTTTCATACCTACGCCGTGGAATGGACCAGCACCGGTATAAAATGGTTTGTTGATGGTACTAATTATGTAACCGGCAACATCACCAATAACATTAACAATACCGGGGCATTCCATAATCCATTTTTCATTATACTGAACCTGGCTGTTGGCGGCGATTTGCCGGGTAATAACATTAACGATGGCGCACTGCCATGTACCATGCAGGTTGATTATGTGCGTGTATACAGCTTACCATAGCCATCGCCATACTATCATTTGTACAACCACCTAATTATTAACATAAACCGACATTATGAAATCATTTTTAATTTCTGCAAAAGGAGCCATTATAGTAATGGCACTCCTGGTATTTACCGCGTCATGTAAAAAAGACCTGAACAAGCCCGCGGCGTCGCAGGCAGACCCAACACAGGTTAGCACGCCCAGGGCCGGCACGCTGATCTGGTCTGACGAGTTTAACGGCACCAGCGTAAACACTGCCAACTGGAACATCGACAACGGTAACCCTGGTGTGAACAACGAAAAGGAGTATTATCAATCAGCCAATGCCACTGTAGGGGGCGGTTTCCTTACCATTACCGCGCGTAAGCAAACCGTAGGCGGTCAGCCATATACTTCGGCTAAGCTGACCACTGCTGGCAAATTTCAGCCAACCTATGGCCGCATTGAGGCCAGTATCAAGCTGCCTGCGGTACAGGGTACCTGGCCTGCTTTCTGGATGCTTGGCGCTAGCATCAGCAGCGGTACGCCATGGCCAAGCTGTGGTGAGATTGATATTATGGAGCAGGTGAATACCTCCAACACCATCCTGGGAACCATGCACTGGGCCGTAGCCGGTGGCAATCAGCATACGCAATATGGCGGCAGTACTACTACCAGTCCTACCGGGTTCCATACCTACGCTGTAGAGTGGGATACCAACTCTATCCGCTGGTATGTGGATAATACCCTATATGTAACCGGCAATATTGCCAACAATATTAACAATACAGGCGCTTTCCACAATCCGTTCTTTATTATCCTGAACCTGGCCATCGGCGGCGATTTGCCTGGCAATACCATTAACGATAGTGCCCTGCCCTGCAACATGCAGGTTGATTATGTGCGTGTGTATGATCTTTCGGGCACCAGCAATCCGTCAAATCCGCCAATTGGTCAAAACATCACCCTTAAAGGTTTTAACAACCAATATGTAAGCGGCGAAAACGGCACACAAGCTATGAACTGTAACCGCCCGACTGCTGCGGCCTGGGAAACTTTTACTGTAGTTGATGCCGGTGGCGGCAAAGTGGCGTTGCAAAGCCAGGGCAAATATGTTTCTTCAGAAAACGGTCTGCAAGCCATCACCTGTAACCGGACTACCATCAGCGACTGGGAAAAATTTGACTGGGTTGCTACGGCAGACGGCAAAGTTACGTTTAGGGGAAATAACGGTAAATTCATTTCCAGCGAAAACGGCACTCAGCCTATGACTTGTACCCGGGCAACTGCCTCCGGCTGGGAAGCCTTTGGTGTAAATCAATAACCTAATCTTTATATTTAGCCTGCCTTCTCTAAGAGGCAGGCTTTTTTATTCTACCTGATGAAAAAATTTATAGGTTTTTGTTTAGCGCTTGCCACGGGCATATCCCATATCTATGCCCAATCTATCGAAAAGAAATTGCAGGTATCCCTGGGCACAGGATATCAGCAGCAAAACTTTCACTGGTCAATAGCCGGTAATCTGAACGGTCAAAATCCCAATATTTATTCGGAGCTTAAATGGCAGCACCTGGGCGGGCAAAATATAGCCGCCAATGTACTGTGGAACGTGTGGAAACGTTTTTCCCTATATGCCAGCTATAGCCGGCAATCTATATCATCAGGATCGGTAACTGATACCGATTATGGAGCCGATAACCGTACCAACCCAACCTATCACGAAACCTTTAACGGCGATAAAGGGAATACCTCCCTATGGAATACAGGAGCGGGTTTTATCCTCATCAACAATGAGCGCTTTAGCCTGATACCTTATGTGGGGTATACCATGAGCAAGCAATCATTGCATTTGCTGGATCGCACCGGGAACTTCCCCGATCTGAACAGCACTTACCAACCCAACTGGAAAGGAGCGTTTTTAAAAGTAACCTCGTCTGTGCGCATCATCAAAAATTTAAAATTCGCCGCAGATGTTATCTACAACCAGGTTAACTATAACAGTAAAGCCAACTGGAACCTGATCCAAACCTTTCAACACCCGGTTAGCTACCGCCACCATGCCAGCGGTTATGGTATCGATGTGGGCGGGCAATTTGTGTATACGCTATATCGTAACTTGAGCGTACATGCAGGGGCCGGGTACTTTAACTGGCAAACCGGCACCGGTATCGATGAGCTTTATCTAAATAATGGCCAGGTTGATAAAACCCAGTTAAATGAGGTTGTCAACAGTGGCTTTAGAGTAGAGGGCGGGATAGGGTTAGCCTTTTAATAACTCATGATTAGACATAATAAATAATATTAAAGAGGGGCTGTCACCCTGGGCACCGTCGAAGGGTTGAGCGCAGAGGCCTACCCACCATGCTTCGACGGGCTCAGCATGACACCCTATTTTGAACAAATATCTAATTACTCGTTTTAGCGGGGCTTGTTTTGTAATAGTGCAGTTACATGCATTATTATATTAAACCCTTTTATTATTTATAACTCCTATAATACATCTAATACGAGTTATATGACCTTATTCAAACCATCTCCCAATTTCAGTATACCAGGCGAATTAAAATATCTGGCCTTATCGGTATCCCTCTTTTTAGTTACCGGCTGCGGTACAACACTAAAAACGGTTACCCCAACCCAGGCCGATCATACTTACAAAAAAATAGCGCTCACAGTTATCAATACCCACGGCGAGCTCCGGGATTTTAGTAAGCAATCATTCGATAGTATTGTGAATCCTGTTTTTAACAACCTGAAAGACATTCAGATCCGAACAACGCTGGAAGAGATGTTTACACGCAAGCTATCCTCTCCGGCAACAAGCATAATTAAATCTTCGGATGTATTCAAAATACATGAAAATGTTTCCTATAACGATTATTTGAACAGGCTGCAGAGTAGTGGCGCCGAAGCTGTTTTGATTATTGGCTTAAGTACTTCCTGGGGTTCACAAACGTCAACAACCCATCATAATGATACGGTAACGGGAAGCAATCCCAATTTCTTATTTCTTTATTACCTGGTCGATCTGAAAACAGCTCAACAGGTTTGGCTGGGTAATGACAGGGTTATATACCGGGCAGAAAATGTATCAGCCGGAGATGTTAACCGGGCATTATATAAATCAGGGTATATCAGTAAGCCGGTATCCAACACAGCTAACTAGAGTGATCAGTTTATAAAAAAAGCCGTTGCAGGAAATCAGCAACGGCTTTTTCATGATGTTTTATCTATTAATTCTCTTTCGTAAACAAATACGGATCATACTCTAACCCATCATTTACTTTAATTTCTGTAGAGACTACTTTACTGCCATCGGTTTTAAATTTTAGCGGAAAAATACCATAGGCCAAATTGTTGTAGGCCAATATCCACTCGCCATTGTCCATATATTTGAGTGAGGCGGTAAGGTATTGATGATTGCTGAATTTTATCAACAGGTCTTTTTTGTTGACCGATATATCCATTTGTCCGTAAAGCGGGTTTTGATATTTACCGGCGTAAGCAGCAAGCGGAAGTTCAGTAGCCTTCCCTTTTACACGCGCCAGCATATCGTTGGTTTTCTTTACGGTTTCCTTCTGATCGGGGTTAAAGGATTTCAGCATAGCCAAGCTGCGATCAACATAAGGAACGCCCAAGTAGGCATCCAGGATCTGGTAGCGCAGGGCTTCAAAAAAGCTTTGATTATCGTTATTGGTTAAAATGGTTATCGCCAGTTTTTCTTCGGGTACAAAGCAGGTATTGGTTACAAAACCATTTGCGCCGCCGGTATGCCAAAAAATTTGTTTACCGTTATAATCAGCCTCAAAAACACCTAAGCCATAGCCCCTGAAATGAATAGGATATACTGTTGAAGGCCTGCTGCTCACAATGGTATTTTCGTCGCGGGTTTTTTGAAGGGCCTTCCAAGCGATGATTTGTTTGCCTTCATAGCGGCCGCTATCTAACTGCATGGTGAGCCATTTGGCCACATCTTTTACGTTACTTACAATACTGCCTGCAGGCGCCAGGTTATCTACCTGATCATACGGCAACTCAACCATTTGGCCGGTAAAAGCATTAGTATATGGTTTCGAAACGCCTTTACGCGCAGCCATACCCGCAGTTAGCGGATAGGTATTGCTCATGCCCAGCGGGGTAAGGATGCTATCCTGAACATAAGTTTCCCAGGGTTTGCCGGTCACTTGCTGGATCACCTGCCCCGCGGTTAAAAAGCAGCTATTGCAATAGCCAAAACTCTGTCTGAATTCCATAGATGGTTTCAGGAGTTTCATCCGGTTCATAATTTCCTGGCGGGACAGGGTAGTGTTCCAGAAGGTAAAATCACCCTGGAAGGTTTTTGTGCCTAAATGATGTCCCAGTAAATCTTTTATGGTAAGTAAAGGTGTGGTAGAAGCATCATACACCGAGTAACCCGGGAAATATTTGGTGATCTTATCATCAAGCGACAGTTTTTTATCCACATCAAGCTGCGCCAGTGCCGTACCGGTAAACAATTTACTGTTGCTGGCTATCATGAACAAGGTGTTTTCGTCAACCGGTTCATTGGTTTTGATATCCCGAACACCGTAACCTTTCATGATCACGGTTTTACCATCTTTCACAATGGCGATGGCCAAACCCGGAAGGTTCCAGTCTGTTAAGCCTTGTTTAATATAGGCGTCGAGTTTGTTTTCAATAAAATCCGGTTGTTGTGCAAATGTTAAAGTAGCAGCAAAAAGGCCCAATAACGTTAAAAAGGAGAGTCTCTTCATTTCGTTTTCAAAAAATGCAAGATAAGAAAAAACCGGCGCAGCAAAAATCGGGTGATATCGATAGGGTGAATCCCGCACAAAAAAACCCGCTATGAATAGCGGGTTCCACTTAACCAATATATTTCGATCACTTATCTCCCTGCGCTCATCCTTTATTTGATACTGATGGCCATGCCGCCACCAGAGGCAACAGGCTGTTTCAGTATAGTTTTAGACGTTACTTTGATCTTCCGTATAGCATAGCTTTTCGGGTTTTTATCATAACTGGCATCCTTACCATCGGCATAAATGGTTGCCTCATACGTTTTACCTTTGGGCAGATACTCGAAGGAGATATTGGCTACGCGCGGGTTTTCGTCGGTAATACTGCCAATGTACCACTCGTTTTTATTTTTGGCTTTACGGGCAATAGTGATATAATCGCCCGGCTCTGCTTCCAGTATATGGCTCTCATCCCAGTCAACAGCAACATCTTTGATAAACTGAAAAGCGTCCATGTATTTATTATAAGTTTCGGGCAGGTCGGCAGCCATTTGCAGCGGACTATACATGGTTACATACAAAGCCAGCTGATGCACCAATGTGGTGTGTACAAATGATTTATTATCCGGATTGTAAACACTGCATTGCGTTTCGAATATACCCGGGGTATAATCCATCGGGCCACCCATGAGCCGGGTGAAGGGCAGGATGGTGGTATGATCGGGATTGTTGCCGCCAAAAGCTTCATATTCCGTTCCACGGGCAGCTTCATTACCAATCAAATTGGGGTAGGTGCGGCACAGGCCTGTGGGCCTTATAGCTTCATGCGCGTTCACCATAATTTTATAGTCGGCGGCTTTGGTAATATCATACAGGTAATGATTGACCAGCCATTGCCCATAATGGTGTTCGCCCCGGGGGATAATCTGCCCAACATAGCCACTTTTAACGGCGTTGTAGCCATTCTCTACCATAAACTTATACGCGGTATCCAAATGGCGCTCATAGTTGCGTACCGAGCCCGATGTTTCGTGATGCATGATGATCTTGACACCTTTTTCGGCGGCATAGCGATGCAGTTCTTTGACATCAAAATCGGGGTAGGGGGTTACAAAATCAAATACAAAATCCTTGGTTTTGCCAAACCAGTCTTCCCAGCCCTGGTTCCAGCCTTCAACCAATACGGCATCGAACCCGTTTTTGGCGGCAAAGTCAATATACTCCTTTACATGCTGCGTAGTAGCGCCGTGCTTGCCGTTGGGTTTGGTTTTGGAATAATCGGTTATGCCCAGCTGTACATTTTCCAGATCAGTATAAGCCCAGGTACTTTTGCCGGTGATCATTTCCCACCACACACCCACATATTTAATGGGTTTTATCCAGGATACATCTTTGTATTTGGTTGGCTCATTTAAGTTTAAGATCAGTCTTGATTCCAGTATGCCTGCGGCTTTATCACTTACAATCACGGTACGCCAGGGCGATTGTGTTGGCGCCTGCATATAACCCTTATCGCCAATGGCATCGGGGGTTAAAAACGACTCGAGCACAAAGTTCTTATCATCCAGGTTTAACGACATGCAGGAGTAATCAACCAAAGCAGCTTCATGTATGTTAATATATAAACCTTCTTTGCTTTTCAACATTAACGGTGTTTGTACGCCAGTTGGCGAAAAAGTAGTTTGCGATACATTGGGTGTAACCGCAGCTTTCATTTTACCACGGATCTCTGACAGGTTGGAGGTCACTGTTTCATACTCCTGCGTATCAAAATCGCCGGGCAGCCAAAAAGCTTTATGGTCGCCGGTTAGGGCAAATTGGGTGTGTTCTTCTTTAATGATAAAGTAGTTCAGGTTTTTCTGCGACGGGAACTCATACCTAAAACCCAAGCCATCATTAAATAAACGAAACCGAATGCGGATATACCTGTCCTGAACGGCCTTTTGCGTTAAGGTTACCAACAGTTCGTTATAATGGTTGCGGATAGTTTTTTCTTCGCCCCAAACCGGATTCCAAGACTCGTCAAAGGTGCTCTGTTCTGTTTTGGTGATGGTAAACCCATCCAGGAATGACGGTACATCTTTCGTTTCCAAACCAAGCTTACTGGGTTTTATCACTTCCCTCTGTTTGTAATGAAGCTGATAGGTTGGCACACCGTTACCCTGCAACTCAAATTTGAGCGTGAGGTTTTTATCGGGTGAGGTAATTTCCTGGGCCTGTACAAAAAGCACAGCATAAAGCATAAGTGCTGCAATGAGTATAGATCTACGCATATTTTAGAATTAAAAATTGGCTTGATTAATTGGTTATCAACAAAGTTTATCATCCTATAAACAGCATCATATTTATTTATTTAAAATATAATTAGTTTGTTTTACAATTATCTAACTATCAATTTATTAATGATAATAAATTCCATTTTTAACTAAATTTTTATAAATAATTTTACACCTTTTGCGTAATCAAAAAAACAAAAAAGCCTTAAATCTGCTCGATCTAAGGCCCCATTGTGATTGGTTGTAGGGTTTAATTATTTTCCGAATACGTAATAGATAGAAAGGGATAAGCTATTTACCAAGCTTAAATTAAAGTCATTGGATGATCCCTGGACATAGCCTTTGCTTTTCTGATGAGCATAGCTCAGGTCGGCTAAACGGGCGGCAAGACCTATATTTTTTGCAGGATAATAAACAAAATCAAGGTTAAGACCGCCTCCATAATAGTCAATAGTGCTGTTGCTATTGTTTATGGGGTCTGTGTAATCAGATGTTTGCTTTACATTTTCATAACTGAAGTATGGCCCGGTACGGATACCGATTTTAATCGTTGTATAAAAAATATTTCCTCAAAAATATATTTCCACTGAAGCCCTTACTTGTTGATTTGGTTGCTGTACTAAGAGCCGGATCATATTTTGTAGTAGACTGTCCATAGCTTAATGATGTTCCTATGTCCAGCTTATCTGCAATAAAATAACTGTAGCTGGGTGCTACACTGAATGAAGTTTGTTTGCCTTTGGCATTAGTATTATAAGTACCAGATACACTATTATAGTAACTTGTATTGGAGCTTTTAGTATCTACACTAAAACTGAGCCCAATACTTTGGTTCCCTTTTTCTGTTTGTGCTTTAGCTGATTGGAGGGCAATAACTGATAGTACTACCAGTAGTAGTTTTTTGTACATAAAATTGCGTTTGAAAGGTTAATGTTTTTGTATAAATCGGGGATATGACAACGAAAAGATTAGTTGGTTTAACCGGCTAAATATTATAATATTTAAAATGCTAATATTCTGTGCTTTAAATTTTTAAGCTTTGAACTAATAACAAAAAAGAAGGGGCCCGCTGATCGGCGGGCCCCTTCTTTTTTGTTATTAGTTATGCTATCAGTTAAACCTCACATTTACATTTCCGCTTGATGCTTCTGCGGTAACCGGTGCACCGCCGCCGTTCACGCTGCCTTTTACATGATCTTTTTCCCATTCACCGTTAAAGCTATTTATTTTATCGGTGGGCTGTACCCGGTTGCCCCGCAAATCGAGATTAAGCCCTTGCTTTAGCGGCAGTTCCAGGTTAATATTTCCTGAGCTGGCTTCCAGTTTTAAATATTTACCAACTCTTTTTATTTGCGCATTCAGACTGCCCCCACTGGTTGAAGCGCTTAGGCTGCAATCCATTTGTTTGAGGTCGATACCGCCACCAGATGTACTGGTGTTCAGTTCGCCTGTTATACTGTTGCCATGTATGCCGCCGCCACTGGTATTGGCGTTGATGTTTCCATTCAAATTATCTAATGTTAAACCGCCGCCGGATGTTTCTAACCTGATCTTACCTGTGCAGTTTTTGGCAATAATACCACCACCACTGGTTTCGAGGTTAATATCATTTCCGGAGTTGGAAACGCTGATGCCGCCGCCGCTGGTTTCACCACGTACTACGCCGTTAAGCCGGTCTATATTCAACCCGCCACCGCTGGTGGTAAAGCTTTCGTTGCCTTTTAAATTGTCAAGGTTGATACCCCCGCCACTGGTTCTAAGATCTGTGGATGTTTGTTCCGGAACATATATTTTAAACGATATGCTCATCTGTCTTTTCCAGTCAGAAAAATTATGCTTGCTTTTTGCAATGGCACGAACTTCGTGTCCCGAAACCGAAACACTCAGGTCATAATCTTCATCCAGGCGTTTTTTTATCTCTTCTTTTGAAAGATCGCGACCGTTATTCCCTTTGATGTAAACTTCCACCCGCGCGGCCTCGCCGCTTCTGCCGCTTACCAAAATACCACCGGCCGATGTATTTACCACAACCCGGTTAATGGCATCGCTGGCTAATGATTTGGTAAGATATGGTGTCCTGCTATCATCCTGCGCCAGTGCAGTAGTTGTACTACAGGCCAGTGCAAATAGTAAAAAGTATGTTTTCATGTGATTTGATATTGGTTTATTTCTTACATAAGACCACACCTTTACCAAATACGTTGCATCCGGATCAATATTTATTTAGTCGGATCATCAATCCGGTTGAATATTCAGACATACCGGTTGAATATATTTGATGGCTCCATTTTAATTATGCTAATTTTAGTATCAACAATTAGCCTAATTAAATGTCCGCGAAAAACAAGTATATCCTTTGTACTATCATTGCGGTTATATTATCGCAAGGGAAAAGCTATGCGCAGCAATATCAAACCACGGTTGATATACGTGTGCCTTTTGTGCCTTCTCCAACGGTTATCAATGGCAAACCATGCATTTACTACGAGCTCAACATCGCCAATTTCGCAAAAGATTCCTTGAGGCTTAAAACGCTCGAAGTGCTAAACGCTACCGACTCATCCACTATTTTCAATGTTGATGAGCCCCGGTTAAAATCCCGAGTTAAGCGATTGGCGATATCCCCAAAAGAGAATAATCTGATATTACCGCCGGGCTCATTTGCTGTAGTTTACCTGGAGTTTAATTTGCCATCCAAAAATACCGGATTGCATTTTGTTCACCGGCTTGAATTTGATCTGTTGAATGGGAGCAAAACAACACGGGTTTCCATAAAAGGGGCCTCGATATCGATCGGAGCAGAAGCCCCATTGATCATCGGGCCACCATTAAACGGCGGACCATGGGCCGCCATTTATGAACCCTCGTGGTTAACCGGGCATCGCCGGGTATTTTATACCATAGATGGAACAGGCCGGCTGCCCGGGCGATTCGCCATTGATTTTATAAAGTTGGATAATAATGGCCAATATGCTGCCCATAATGCAGATACCATCCGGAATTGGTACGGCTACGGAAATGATGTACTGGCGGTGAGTGATGGCGTTGTGGCTTCTGTCAGAAACAACTTTCCAGAAAGTTCAACACTTTCCGGCTATCAGTCCCCACCGGTAGAAAATGCTACAGGTAATTATATCTCTATTAAAATCGGTAACAATCAATTTGTGTTTTACGAGCATCTGAAACCCGGCAGTATAAAAGTTAAACCCGGTCAGAAGGTAAAAAGGGGAGAGGTGATTGCGTCTCTAGGTTTTACAGGGCAAACAACCGGCCCTCATCTGCATCTTCATATAGCTACAAAAGATTCGCCATTAGGGGCCGAGGGAATCCCATTTGAATTTGAGCATTTTAAACTTTCAGGCTCTTATCCTGATTTATCCACTTTTGGAAAAAAACTGTGGATGCCCCTGGTAAAACCGGCATGGGTAAGCAAAGAACGGCCTGCACCGAATTCGGTGGTTGTGTTTGATAAGTCATCAAAGCAGATATCATCGCATTAGGGGATAATAATCCTAATAAATATGATAGGCCCCTTTGCTTTTCGCGGCAAGCCTTAAGGCGTCAACTTATAGCTTTCTTTAATAACGGCTTCATTCACTGCCTTAACCCGTTCTATTTCCATTTTTTCAACAGCCCTGTCATAAGTAAGCACGCCGTTCACCTCATGCTCTACATCGGTTGTTTGGGTATAGATGGCTACGCTCAGGCCTTTATACTTCATCAACTGTTCAACCTCGTCGAGCAAGAAAATGTACCTGTCGGTCAGCCTTGCTTTGGTTGGTTCATAGTCATAAGCGTTATTAGCTACCGGCCACATATGATCGCGCACAAACAGGCCCACACCACCAAACTCGCCTAATGATGCGGCCCGGTGTTGGTCGGGAACCGAGGCGCCGTACGGCCCCACATAAATATGGGTATCTACATAATCGCCATTACCCGGGTCGCCATAAGCTTTCTGATAAGATGGGTTATTATTAAAGCCCGAGTTGCCATTCACCAGTCTTGATGGGTCATATTGCTTCACCCAGTTGGTTATATTTTTCACATCAAACGCGCCCCAATTTTCATTAAAGGGCACCCAGGTAATGATGGATGGCGAATTATAATGCTGATCGATAAGCGTTTTCAACTCCTTCCTGAATTCAGTCCTGGTTTTGGTAGTATCCTCATTCTGATACCATATGGCAGGCATATCCTGCCAAACTAATAAGCCTAGTTTGTCGGCCCAATAGTAAAACCGTTGCGGTTCGGTTTTCATGTGCTTCCTGATGAGGTTATAGCCAGCGTTTTTGGTAAACTGGATATCAAATTTGAGTGCCTCTTCTGTGGGGGCGGTCAGCACACCATCGGGCCAATAACCCTGATCAAGCAGTCCCAACTGCATGATGAACTTACCGTTGATCAAAGTCCGGGTAACGCCATTAACCTTCCCCAATTGAATATCGCGCATACCGAAATAGCTTTTTACCTTATCCGTCACCTTGCCATGAGCATCCTCCAGGCTGATGGTAAGATCATATAAAAAAGGATCATCGGGCGACCAAAGTTTTGGCGTTTTAATAGGCAGATAAAAGTAGGTGCCATTGGTTGATATTGCTTCCGAAACTACTTTGTTTCCATCAAGAGCTGCCGCGACTATTTTTCCTTCGCCTTTGGTATTTACCAGTACTTTTAAGCGGCTGCCAGTCAGATCGGGCAGCAGGCGGATGCTTTCAATATGCGCTTTATTTACCGGCTCCAGCCATACGGTTTGCCATATGCCCGAGCAGAACGTATAATCGCCCCGCGGACCGCTCTTGCCGGATGGTACCCGACCGTCATTCAGATCATATGCCGCCAAAACCAAGGTGTTTTTTCCACTGGTTAAATAGGGTGTGATGTCAAAACTAAAAGCATCATAGCTGCCCGCGTGCAAGCCTGCTTTATGTCCGTTCACAAACAAGGTTGCCTGATGGGCCACGGCATCAAAATGAATAATGACCTGCTTGCTTTTCCAATCAGCCGGAATTACAAAACTGCGCCGATACCACATATTGATCTCCTGCTTACGCTGAATACCAGATAGCTGTGATTCCGGGCAATACGGTACCTTTATTTGTTCGGCCTTACTTTCAAAGGATATGGGCTTTTCAGGATCGAGCGCGCTGGCAACATCTTTTCCTCCCCGATAATCCCATTTTCCATTCAGGCACAGCCAATCACCGCGTTGCAGTTGTGGCCGTGGATAGTCGGGAAACGGAACTTCGGCATCCAGGGCAGCTTTTGTCCACCGGGTGGATAGGGTGGGCAATTGAGCAAATAAACAGGAGCAATTAATGATGAGCAGAAATGATGCTAAACAAATCCGGGACTTATACATGGTTATTGGTTTTCGGGTGGAAATCCAAACTTATTAAAATAAATTTAGTTGAAAGTTGAGGTCGAGCACTAATGAAGGCGCCACCAATTGAACAGATGCTAAAATGAGACGATTTGTATGAACTTTGAAACAATATGGAGATATCGGTTTTCACTTAAGTGAAAAAATGCAGTTTCATTAGCGGCTACATTTGCTTCAAAAAAACAAATAAAGTCATGAACTCATCCATTGATTCTATAAAAAATACAGGCTCAACAAGCCCTGTTCAAACTGCCCGGTCTTTGCGCAGCCTTTACTTTGCACGCGTTGCATTTTCTGTTATCTGGGTTATCCTCGTTTCGGTTTTCGCCAAAACCAATTTTGGTATCGCCTCCATCCTTTTTATTATCTACCCGGCCTGGGATGTTATTGCGACCTGGTTTGATATCAAGGCCAATCCGCCTCAAGTATCAAAAACGCCGCAATATGTAAACATTGCTATTGGTGTTATCACCACCATTGGCGTAGCGCTGGCTTTGCAAAAGGGTGTTCCGGCGGCGCTGGTAGTTTTTGGCGTCTGGGCTATCGTTACCGGTCTTATACAATTGATACTTGGCCTGCACAGGCGAAAGGAATTGGGAGGCCAATGGCCAATGATCATTAGCGGCGGGCAATCAGTACTTGCAGGCGGCGCATTTATTGCCATGGCAAAATCGCCCACAATGGGCATCAGCAATTTGGCCGGCTACTCGGCTTTTGGCGCTTTTTATTTTCTGCTCGCTGCCATCAGATTGTCAAAAACTATAAAAGGGACTGTAAACGCAGCCTGATTATTTATTATACTTGTTAAAACATAAATCCGGAAGCTGTGACCGAACCTCATGAAATACTGAAAGCGCATTTGACCAGTTTTGCCACTTTAACCGAAAAAGATATAGCCGACAGCATATCCCTTTGGAAACCCCGCAAAATAAAAAAAGGCGACTTTTTCAATATGCAGTACATGGTTTGTAACGACCTTGGGCTGGTGGTTAAGGGCATCTTCCGGATTTACTACAGTCGCCCGGATACAAGCGAGGAAACGAATCTCTTTTTCTTTTCAGAAAATCAGTTCATCGTTTCGTTCCGGAGCTTTATTACCCGCAACGCGTGTCATTATTTTATCCAGGCGATGGAGGATTGCGAAATAGTATATATCAGCTATCATGACCTGATGAGTTTGTATGAAACGCATCCCAACTGGGCCAAATTTGGGCGATTGCTTGCGGAGCTGTTTTTTACCTATTCGCAGAGCCGGGCCGAGGAGCTCCTGTTTTTTTCGCATGAGCAACGATACATCCGGCTTTTAGACGAGCACCCCAATATTGTTAACCGTATACCTGCCTACCATATTTCCTCCTACCTGGGTATCAAGAATCCATCTTTGAGCCGGATCAGGAAAAGGATACAGCGGTAAAAAAGTGGGTTTACATGGTTTACACTTTTGGGGGTTAATATTTTTATAAACCATTGACTTTCAATTAAATAATAAACAAATACACTAAAAAACATAAAAAAGTGTAAACCCATAAAATACCCTAAATGTTCATATTCCTTCTTTATTTGAACTACCAAACCTTAAACAGACAACACGAATGGATTTAAACAAATCCGGGCCTGGCTTGTTATCTAACGTAATAAGCCTATATCATGACCAAATGCCTAAATTTATCTATCACTGCATTATTACTCATACTCCCTTCATTTGTCCACGCACAATCTCCAAAAAACTATCAAACCACCATCAATGGTCCGCTCAAAAAGTGGGCACAAACATTCCTGAATTTCAAGCTGTCTGATTTTAAAAATAAAACGCCGGCTCAAAAATTTGAAAATACCAATCCGGTAAAACGGAAAAACAAAACAACTTTTTACCCCAGCTATAAAGCAGCATTGAGCACATCGCCAAATGGCGCGTATACGCTTAATATTTACAGTTACCTGTTACTGGAAAAGAAAAACGGAAAATTCATGACCACCGGCTCAGATGTAGAACAAAACATCTTATTAGGCCATATTCAGGATGGTGGGTGGAAGCAGATTGCATACTATGGCTACACACAACGCGTACAGGAAGTAGCCTGGATAGATAACAATACATTTATCCTTGCAGCAGCCCGGCTCAATAAAGCCGGAAAAAACTTACCCGTTATCATTGTTGGCCAAATTAAGCAACAAAGCTTAATCACTTTCGAAACAACAAATACCAAATGTTACCAAAACCCCGCCGGGTACATCTCACCGAAATTAACCCTGTTATTACATAGTGAACCTAAATCTTAAACAAAATGAAGTATACTTTCTGTATAATCACCTTCCTTGCTATCGCATCAACCTCATGCAGTCAAAATAATAGCAAGCCACTCAACAAAGAAAAGATCAAACAGGATTGGCAGAACATGTACAAGCTGGTCAAAACGTACGATCAGAACCCAAGGGTCATCCTGGATTTCAGCGCCTACCACTGTACGTATCAGATCCTGATTAACGATGTACCTGCTTTAACCAATACAGAAGAGGGCGACATCAATGGTTCCGTATTTCCGGTTTCCGATCTTATTTTGAAAAGTGGCCCGCAATCTATTACTATCCGACTTTACCCGGCAATGAAGGGCGATTACCAATCGGAGCCTTCGCTGACGGATAAAAGCAAAATGAGCATCAAGGTGAAGATAGGGGACTACAGTAAACAGTATCCCGAAGATTTTAAAACCTTGTATACCCTGGAAACACCGGATATCAAGCAAACCAACCTGCCCTATGCCGAGTATAAAGGCTCATTTGAAGCAGAAGTACCCTATAGCTTAAAAGGCTGGAGCGACGGGGTATTACTACAAAAGGAAGATCAACAAAAACTCCTGAAAGAAACACTCACCGTTTTTGAGCAATACCGGAAAGCAAATGAAACACATGACGTTTACACCATAGCGGATATGCTTTATAAAAGACAAGTTGAAAACTCCCAGGCCTTTTTCATCAGCACCAAAGAAAAGAATGATACCTTTTGGCCCAAATTGGAGGAAAGCAAAGAGATCATCAGCATGTACCCGATAGAAAAATACAAAATGGCTTTTTTTGGAAACGGACACATCGTTGCGTTGGTCAGGACGGATAATGAGTTCAGAGGGAAGTCTGTAATTATCGGTGAAACCAAAGATCTGGTTAGCGTATTGCCGATCTATCTTTACCGACCGGGTACAGGCGCCCCACTTGAAATTATTCGCTGATGACAAAGTTACTGCTTCATCAATCGCTCATATTCGGCTGCGAAATCGGGCCGTCTCACATTCACATAACCAAACATGCCATTGTCAAATGAGGTTTTGGCTATGGCATCAAACTCCACAAGGATCTGATCATCGGCATACTTGGTAGAATTCACCAGACGGGATTTTTCTTCGGCCGGAATCATTTTGTATTTGGCTTTAAAATAGTTTTCTACTTTTTGCTGATCCTCAAAAGTCCGCATCCGAAACGCGTAGCCCACCAGCTGGCCTTTATAGGAAAGCAGCTCTACATGTTGCGGTAAATAATCTTTAAAATAGAAAAAGGAATTTTTGCTGACACCATAGGACAACATATCCGCCCGGTCAAAAAGCTCCCCTTTATGAACATCCGGCACATCTTTAATAAGCGCAGCCATATCTTCGGTAAATTTTAATTCATACAGGTCAACCTTCTGCTGTGCGGAACAGCCCAGGCTTAAAAGCAGAAATAACATCAGTAATTTGATTTTCATGATTCGGTATCAGTTCGGTACAGCGCAGCTGCTCATGAGTAAAATCAAAAGTACAGCAATTTGTTTCATTTATTTAGCCGGACCTTTCAGCTCTTTTGCCCATGGGTGGTGTTATTCCTGCACCAGCAAAAGGCAAAGCATCCTAAAATGAGACGATATGCATGAATTTTGACACAATACGAAGATATCCCGGTAACCCTTTTATTTATTTTTATCCGCGGAGTAAACATACCATATGTACGCTCCGGTAATACCAACCAATTCTAATCCTGTACATGCACAATAATAAACTGATCACCAAACCGCATTACCCTATACTGGATGGGTTACGCGGTGTTGCAGCAATCATCGTAGTTACCTTTCACTTAACCGAACCATTGGGGACCGGCCATCTGGATATCATCGTAAATCACGGATACCTGGCTGTCGATTTCTTTTTCCTGTTGTCGGGTTTTGTTATTGGCTATGCTTATGACGATCGCTGGCAAAACATGACGATCGGCACTTTTTTTAAACGTCGCATCGAGCGCCTTCAGCCGCTGGTGATCCTGGGCATGACATTGGGGGCCATCGGCTTTTACTTCACCGATTCCACGCTTTGGCCGCTTATCCATACCGTACCTCTTTGGAAAATGCTGCTGGTTTTGCTCATCGGTTACACCATACTGCCGATACCGCTGTCGCTGGATATACGCGGCTGGCAAGAAATGCATCCCTTGAACAGCGTGGGATGGTCGTTATTCTTTGAGTATATCGCCAACATTCTTTACGCGGTTTGGATCAGAAAATTTTCAAAAACAACTTTGTCAATATTAGTATGTATTGCGGCGGTGGCTTTGGCGCATCTGGCCATCACCAATGGCGATGTAAGCGGTGGCTGGACCCTTAATGTGGAACAGGTGCGCATAGGCATTACCCGCACCATATACCCCTTCTTTGCCGGTCTGTTGCTCTTGCGCATAGTTAAACCAACCAGCGTAAAGCATGCATTTTTATGGTGCAGCCTTTTAATAGCACTCGTATTATATATGCCACGTATTGGCGGCGCTCAGCATCTTTGGATGAATGGGATATACGAGTCTGTTTGCATCATTATCGTTTTTCCCCTCATCGTTTACCTTGGCGCCAGCGGCCAGGTGCATACTCAAACAGAGAGCAGCATATGCAAGTTTCTTGGCGATATATCCTATCCGCTTTACCTGGTGCATTATCCGCTTGTTTACTTTTACGTGGCCTGGATCAGCAATCACAAAGGTGTAACCATTGTACAAGCCTGGCCCTATGCCCTGGCTATCTTAATAGGAGCCATTTTCCTGGCGTATATCGCTTTGAAATACTACGATGAGCCGGTTCGTAAATGGCTGCGAAAAAAGCTTGGCTAAATAAAAAAGTCGCTTGCTACAGCAAATTAGGCAGCCGTTTGGCCTCACTATATTTATCTTCCAGTCTGTATAAAATGTCAACCAATTTATCCGGGCGTTCTTTCATCACATTGTGCCCGCAATGTATGGTTTCGACATGCCAATCAGGAGAATCTTTTAAGTTCTCATATTGTTTAACAAATGGCGACTGCTCCCAACCACTGAGATAAATGAATGTACGGTTAAGCACCTGTTCATAAATTCCATTCAAGCTTAAGCTTTGCATGAATGTTGCCAGCGGATGCGGTCTTCTTCGATCGTCTAACCCGGGTCTGTCTGCTACCGTGAAACCGTCATTGCCGGCTCCTGTTACAAAACGTTGCCGGTATACTTCACTCGTCAAACTCCAGCAGGAATCTCCATCTTTGGGAATGTAGGCATCAATATAAACCAGTGCATGTATTCTTTCCGGAATTTTATCTGCAACACCTGTGATAACCAGTCCGGCATAGCTATGGCCGCATAAGATCACATCCCTAAGGTTTTCTCTTAAGAAGACATCTATGATGAACTGGATATGCGTATCTAAATTGATGATCCTGTTTGGTATCCCCACTTGTTCAAGCCCTGGTAAGGTTAACGAAATACACTTTTTTCCTAACTGTTCCAAACTTTCAGTTATCGGGTCATAAGCCCAGCTACCGTGCCATCCGCCCGGAATAAACACATATGTTTTTTCATTTTTCATAAGCGTTTGCTGCTTCTGGTTCTTTGATCTCGTTCATTTTTTATCATTAATTGATGACGAGACAAAGATGGTTGCAAATAACCAAAACAACACATAAGGCAACTTAAGAAATACCCTTAAGGTAGATTAAGAGTAAGGCCTATTTTTTGAGGAGATCTTTACGAACTTTACTCAAGAACTCAGGGGTAATACCCAAGTATGAAGCAATTTGTGTGTTTGGAAGCCTCGACAGCAGGTGGGGGTATTGCTTAATGAAAGCAAGGTAGCGCTCTTCGGCCGTTGAACTGATGGCCTGTAAAACCCTGTTCTCTGTTTCAACTAAACGGTTTTCTATAATCACCCTGAAATTTCTGTCGAACTTAGGGTTACTATCATACAAATGATAAAGATCAGGCTTGGAGATCTGGAATATAACTGATGGCTCTATGGCTTCAATATAAACACGGCTTGGCTTTTCCAAGTAAAAGCTAACAATCTCCATAAGCCAGTCGCCCTCGGCAGCAAATTGCAGATTATGTTCTGTGCCCTTATCATCCACCTGAAACTTTTTGAAACAACCTTCAGCTACAAAGGTATAATGCTTGCAAATATCATTTTCCTGTAATATGAATTGCTTCCGCTTGATCTTTCGCTGGATAACCCGCCCCGCCAGATCTTGCTTTTCCGCCGAATTAAGTGGCAGATAATTATCGAAATTTGAAAATAGCTTTTCTATAATCACAGGTTCTTTTGTATGTGTTTTTGTGAGTCAATTTAGTAAAGAAAATATAAATGCAACTGATATTACCTTTCAGAAGATGAGTTGGCGCATTAAATTAGTCGATTTTAGTAAATAGATGGGTAACTCCATTTTGAATTACAGTGAACGTTTTTTTAGCCGGATCAAATTGAAAAGTAGCGTTAGTTGGAGCGAAAGTAAATTTGTTGTCGCCCTGGGCTTCCAGTGGGTATGCACCCTGACCATCGGCTTGTTCAAAGAGCATAGCATTCCTTTTAGTTATAACAATTTTCAAGGGAAATGTGGGGCAGGAATATTTACCGAGGTATTGATCGAGATCAGTTGTTTTTAGCGTAATGGTTTTAAACTCCGGGATTGTAAATGGCCTGTTAAAATAAATGCTCAATGCCCCCGTACCACATCAATATAGGAATATCGTGTCCCATTGGAAGTATAAGCTATCGCTACCCTCTCTTCTGGAAAATACATCAATAAACTGTAAAATCCATCGATGCCTCCGGTATGTCCATAACCTTTTTTATCATAAAACGGCGTAGCTAACATGCCCATACCTAAATTGTCCCTCATCGTTTTCATCTGCTCTAAGCTCGCAGGGCTAATCAGTTTGCCATCAAAAAGCGCATTTATAAATTTAACCAGATCGGCCGGCGTAGAAATAATAGCGCCAGCGCCACCAGGAATACTCATATCTGTTTTGGGCATTTGTGTCCATTGCCCTGTGTAATTGTAAGAGTATGCTTCGTTTTTAGACCAATTAGCTTTGGTGCTATAATAAGTTTCTGTCAAGCCTATTTTTGAAGTAACGCGTTTTTTTAATTCTTCAGCATAAGGTTTACCCGTCAATTTTTCAATAATATAACCCAGCAGCACAAAGTTAGTATTGCTGTATGCGGCCTTTGTATCCGGTTCAAAATCAGATTTCTGCCCGGCAAATATGGCAGTCATTTCGGCTTCCGATTTAGAGCTGGTCATATAGGTTGCATAAAGCGAGTCGCTCGTAAAATTATGGAGTCCGCTACGGTGTTGAAGCATTTCTCTTATCGTGATCTTCCTGGCATTGGGGAGCTGTGGAAAATACGTGGACAAAGGTGTGTCAAAGCTCAGCTTACTCTCATCAATCAGCTGAAAGATCATCGTTGCCGTAAACATCTTGGTGATAGAGCCTATCCGGTATTTTGTTTCAATAGTCGCCGGTGTTTTTAATTCTTTATTTACCTGGCTATAACCGATGGCGTTTTGATAAACCAAGCCCCCGTTTACAGCTATAGCGATACTGCCCATGTTTTGGTCTTTCGTATTCAGCGCGACAAAAAAGCTGTCTAATTTGGCTTTATCGAAATTCTGTGCATGAGTGCAACTTTGTAAAATAAGAAACAGCAATAAAAGACTGGCTATTTTTTGAATCATTGCGTAAGTGTTTAGAAGATTAAAGATAGAATTTAATTGTTTGATAAAACCAGCGTTAGTCCGCATTTGAAGTACCGGGATTTAACAGATATCGAATTCATTCATCCCATTCAATGCAAAAAGCCCCAAATCTTCCGATTTGAGGCTTTTTGGTTTCGTAGTACGCTTGAAAATATTTATCGGGGCTACGCGATAAGATTATGTTTACTTTAAAAAGCCATCCAGGTAACCTAATATAGTTTTGGTTTGCATCATCAAACCAACATGGCTCTGCGCGGGCACAACGGCCACGTGCGATTTTGGCATTGGAGCCAGATCGGCAGATATGCCCCCTCCCAGTAATTGATACGTCTTCATCAGCTCCACTTTATCCAGACCATCGTTGTCGCCCGAGATGATCAATACCGGCGCAGAAATTTTGGCGACATTGGCATCCCCCAAATCGAATGGGGTTCCGGCAAAAGCGATCATCTGTTCCAGGAACTTTGTCCATTTTGTTTTGTCGGGTGCTACCGCGTCATAGGCAGTTTTCATGGGGGTATTTGTTAAATATTCGGGCTTCATATTTTTAAACGCGTTAGCTATTTCGGGCCTCCAGCCGGTGCTTTTATAAGTAGAAGATATGATCACTAATTTCTTTACCCGTTTAGGGCTTTGTATAGCCACCTGGTAAGCTACGGTGCCGCCAAAACTATATCCTACCACATCGGCACTGTCAATTTTCAAGTGGTCCATTACGCCGGTCACATCGCTGGCTAAAGTAGTATGCGCTAATTTCCTGTCTGAGAATTGTGTATGTCCGTGTCCCTGTAATTCAATAGCAATTACTTTTCTTGTTTTTGACAGTTCGGGGATCAACTGACCCCAATTGCCTTCAATGGTCATAAAAGCACCGTGCAGCAAAACAACGGGCCTGCCTTCGCCATATACTTCGTAATAAACTTTGATGCCGTTAACAGGCACATAGCCGCTGTCGGCAGGTTTAAGCTGCTGCGCTTTTGACTGCAATACTGTAAAAAAAAGCAGGGCCATTATTAACACCGGGTTTAGGATATCAGATCCTTTAAATACTCGTTTCATAAAATGTTATTTAAATTAATTTGATTGACAATACAAAGATGGGCGGCCTTACAGGTTTTTATGCTGTGCCAAAACGACAAATTAGGGGGCTGATTACGACTTCTGCCAGATTGCAACATCCGACTATCGAATATAAACAAAAAAGCCCCAAATATTTCGATTGGAGGCTTTTAACTTTCGCAGGACCAAGCAGTCAATGCCCTTTATTTAAAGATTTACCGAATATTTAAACGACCCTTTGAAGTACGGATAGTTCTTGAAAATATCAGGGTAATCCCGATATCTGCCGGATAAAGAATAATAGCCCGGCTCGGCACATACCGAAAGACCTTTGATCAGCCTGTAACTTAATTCACCGGATACAGTATGCAGAAAATAATGAGAGGAATTACCATTTATAGTTGCCAACCAACCGCCCCGGTAATATAGGTCGAAAAATAATTTGCCCGCTATGTTAAAAGCCGCGCTGCCATTGACTCCCCAACCCATGGTATAATCATAATTCCGGCCATTGGGGGTGATGTACTTATCGGGTGCGGCGCCGAGTATAATTGGCCCCATTCCGAGTGTGGTATTGATAGTAAGTTTCTTTGAAACATCAAATTCTGATAAAAGATTTATCCGTACACTTTGCCCGCTATAGAAAAAAGCCACATTACGTATATAATCGTAATTGGCAGATAATATAGCCAGGTGCTCTACCGATTCGGTCGATTTGATTTCCCAGCCCGCTAAAGATCCATAAACACTCACAATGTTAACCTTGGAGCTGTCGTCCTGCCCTATTTCGGTATTGATCAATATATTACTGAAGGGGGTTCGGTAATTTTCATGTGGGTCACCATAATATATCTTCACATGGCCATACCAGCCGCTGTGAACCTGATTGCTAACTTCAATACTTCTGATGCCGGCGTTGAATTCTGCTATTATTTTTGTAGAATCCTTGAGAGACGTGTTTGCCGAAACTTTACCCCATTTACCATCTAATATTCGCGAAAGACCGTTCATCGGATCAACCAGCATCCCTAAAACCTCATTAACCTGCCTCTTAAACCCCCTGCTTTCATTATTCACGATCCTGTTTGATAAACGATAAGTCATCTCTCCTAAAACAGCCCCTCCAAAACCCGTGTTGATGAAATCGTTTGGTGCCGGTGGTTGATTTTCGGCGTAGGTTTCCCAAATATAACTCCCCGCGAAACTTGCAGCTGCAGACTCCCAGAAATTATAGCCGTTTGTGCGGAATGAATTAAAGAAAAGGCTGCCATGATAAGGATGCCCGAATTGATTGGTTTGAAGCGGGTCGTTGTCGAATTGCCAGCTACCGGGGTTTAAATTGTGCCCTATTGTTTTGAACGATATCTGGGCGTAATCTTTTTTTGTAATATATTGATCAAAAGCCTGAGGAAGCAGTTCGGCCAGGCCAAACTGCAGCGCAGCATGACCGAATTTTTTTTTAACCAATAACGAATCAGAAGGAAGAGACTGGTGATTATTCTTTAAAGTTCTTTCAATTATACGAATCTGTGCAAGAGAATTATAAGACCCGGTTAACAGGGCACCGCAAATCAGAAGTGCTGCAAATAAAGTTCTTTTTGGGTTATTTAAGCTCATTTGATGGATCGGTGCGTTGTGACGTGGCCTGATAATTTGGTATTTGTTGTAACATCCAATAATTAATTTGGTTTTTCCTTGTAGTTAAATAACCCGGGAGAAAAGGTTCTTTTTTTCCTGGTTCTTTGTCGAAGAAACAATCATCCATGTTTCCCGTTACTTTTATTCTACTAAGTGTATGGCGAAGAATTGTTTATGGCTAACGATCACCGGGTTGTTGCTGATGGTAATTATTGGTTGTGGTTTGATAAAGTCAGTAGGCAGAAACCCAAGGGGGGAAGCGCTTGCCCGGCTGGATACGTTGCCTAATTACAAAAATGGCAGTTTCGAAAACTCTGCAGAACAAGCTAATTCGGCAAACAGGCATAACCGGTGGCTTTTTTTGCGCCGCCGCCCTAAAACCATCAGGCCTTCATCTCCACTGCCATGGGTTAAAACAGATCTGAAGGCCATGGTTGCTTCCGCGCCCATAATTGTTTGGTTCGGGCATTCATCCTTACTAATCAAAACCGGGCAAAGTAATATACTTATCGATCCTGTTTTTAGTAACCATGCCGGGCCTGTTCCTGGGTTAGTTACAGCATTTCCGGGTACTGAACATTATCATGCCGGGGATATGCCGCCCATTGATGTACTGATCATCTCCCACGATCATTATGACCACCTGGATTATCGTACCCTGAAAAAACTAAAAGACAATATTAAAATGGCAGTAGTACCAATGGGTGTTGGCTCAGATTTGGTGTATTGGGGATTTGACCCTAAAAAAATCATTGAACTAAACTGGAACCAATCAATAACGCTGCCTGGTGGGCTCAAGTTAACCGCGACACCTACACAGCATCGTAGCAATCGTACCTATTCCCGTGCAAATAAAACACTTTGGGCATCTTACGTGATACAAGCAGGTAAATACAGGCTGTTTTACGGCGGCGATGGTGGTTATGGTGCATATTTTAAGCAAATCGGAGAGCGATATGGCCCATTTGACCTTGCCTTGCTGGAATGCGGGCAATATAGCCCCAATTGGCCATGGACGCACTTATGGTTTGAGCAGGCTGCCCAGGCTGCCGTTGATTTACATGCCAGCCTGCTACAGCCCATTCACTGGGCCAAGTTTGTAGAAGCTGACCAACCCTGGAACGAGCCTATAAAAAAGTTGTTACCCGCTGCCGAAAAACTGGGCGTTCCGGTAAATGTTCCCCGTATAGGAGAGCCTTATACCTTAGGCAACCCGCCGAAGAAAGTAGCCTGGTGGGATTTTGAATAGCTTATAAGCCGGTGTCCTGCAACTATGACTGTAAATTACATCTAAACGAATAAACAAAAAGCCTCAAATATTCCTATTTAAGGCTTTTAACCTTCGCTGCGAAGGTTAAATAAGAATAAGATTTTAAATACCTTTTATTTGACCTTAACCCAAATTTCCTGGTCAATGGTGAGGAAACGGGTCGTCTTACTCTTATCCCTACCACTTCCGCCAAACCTGATCCAATATGGTCTACCGAAATGACGGGTATGAAATTCGTACAGATCGGTGGGGTAAAAGCTTATTGCTGTGCCTTGCCCCTGAAGTTGCTTTAACACAATACCGCCATTGGCAGGAGTTATCGTTACGTAGCTGTCCATATATTGGTATTTTCCTGCAACCGCTGCCAATTGAGCGGTAGTAAGTTTAACAGGCTTTTCATTTATCTCCTTATTGTCTTTTGGCTTTGATTGCTGGGCGTTGGCAAAGCCAGCATTCAGATAAAGTGCCAATACAACGGGCAGTATAAAAAGATATTTGGATTGTTTTTTTCCTGGATTTTGAATATGGTATTTCATTTTTATGGATAGGCTTGGGTTGATAACTCAAATATAGTCAACAGGACTGGCTTAATAAAACGTTTTACTAAATAATCCTATAAATCGTGCTCATCAATAATTTTCGCTGCCTGAAGGTTAATGACTGTCTATTACGAAAATCTAATATACCTTTTAGGCGGAGGTAAAGAAATTCGGAATAAAAAAGCCTCAAATCTTTCGACTTGAGGCTTTTAACTTTCGTAGCGGGAGCAGGACTCGAACCTACGACCTTCGGGTTATGAGCCCGACGAGCTACCAACTGCTCCATCCCGCACTGTTATTCTTATATGTTGCGATCCGGTCATAACTCCGGAAAGTTCCTTCCAATTATCAAAAATGCAATTTGCACTCCGTTTTAATTGGACTGCAAAGATATAATTCGTTTCTTTGCAGTGCAAATATATTTTTAATTATTTTTTTATGAGTCATCAGGCGGGTTTTGTAAGTATAATTGGTAAACCCAATGCAGGTAAATCAACCCTTATGAACGCCCTTGTTGGCGAAAAAATGTCTATCATCACCCCCAAAGCGCAGACTACCCGTCACCGTATTTTGGGAATTGTTAATACCGACGATTACCAGATCGTGTTTTCGGACACCCCCGGCGTTATCAAACCGCACTACGCCCTGCATGAAAGCATGATGCACCAGGTGGATGGCTCCATTGTGGATGCCGACCTTATTTTGCTGGTTACTGACATTTACGAAGAATTTGACGAAACAGACGTACTCAAAAAACTGGAAGGTTCATTAGCCCCTGTTGCCGTATTGATCAACAAAATTGACCAAAGCGATGAGGAAACAGTAAAAAAGAAAGTGGAATTCTGGCAGGAAAAGCTTAAACCAAAAGCAATTTTCGCGATATCGGCCCTGCTGGAGCACAATATTAAAGCCGTTATGGATTTTGTGGTAGAAAACCTACCAGAGCACCCGGCATATTATGAAAAGGATGCGTTGACCGATCGTAACGACCGTTTTTTCGCGTCGGAAATGATTCGCGCGCAATTGCTTAAACAATACAAAAAAGAGATTCCGTACAGCGCGGAGGTCATTGTAACTGCATTTATTGAAGGCGAAACCCTGCACCGCATCAGCGCCGAAATTATTGTAGAGCGCGATTCGCAAAAAAATATCATCATTGGCCAGGGTGGCAAAATGCTTAAAATAGTGGGCACCTACGCCCGTCGTGATATGGAGGAGTTTTTCCAAAGAAAAGTTTTCCTGGAAATGTTTGTAAAAGTGATCCCCGACTGGCGCAGCAAGAAAAATTACCTTAAAAAATTCGGATACGAGGGGTAGACCCTTAGAATCAAGAGGCAAGAATCAAGACACCTTCCTGCCTCTACAATAAAATTTCATTTATATCATAGAACAGGAATTTAAGATAAATAGATTTGCATAATTCTTGAATCTTGATTCTTACTTCTTGACTCTAATTTAAAACCATGAGTAACATAGTAGCCATAGTAGGCCGTCCCAACGTCGGCAAATCAACTTTATATAACCGTTTAACCGAAACCCGCAAAGCCATTGTCGACGATTTTAGCGGTGTAACCCGCGACAGGCACTATGGTGTTTCTGAATGGACCGACCATCATTTTACCGTGATCGACACAGGCGGCTACGTGGCCAACTCTGCCGATGTATTTGAAGCCGCTATACGCGAACAGGTAGAGATCGCTATTGAAGAAGCCTCGGTTATCCTGTTCCTGGTTGATGTGACCACCGGCATTACCGATTTGGATGATGAAATTGCCAATATGCTGCGCAAAAGTAAAAAGCCGGTATTTGTGGTAGTTAACAAAATGGATAACAATGCCCTGTTATCTGATGCAACAGTTTTCTACAGCCTTGGCCTCGGCGAAATCTATAATATATCATCCATGACCGGCTCTGGTACCGGGGAGTTGCTCGATGAAGTGGTAAAACACTTTGAAGACGAATTTCCAGAAGAGAACACCCGTCCTAAATATGCCATTGTTGGCCGCCCGAATGTGGGTAAATCATCTATTATAAACGCACTGATCGGTAAAGACCGTAATATTGTTACCCCTATAGCTGGCACCACACGCGATTCCATCCATATCCACTACAACCAGTACGGTCATGATTTTATGCTGATTGATACCGCCGGTTTGCGTAAAAAAACAAAGGTGAGGGAGAACATCGAATTTTACTCCGTAATGCGCACCATTAAAGCCCTGGAAGAGGCCGATGTCATCATCCTGATGATTGATGCCGTGGAAGGATTTGAGTCGCAGGATATGAATATTTTCCACCTGGCCGAAAAAAATAAAAAAGGCGTACTCATTGTAGTAAACAAGTGGGACCTCATCGAAAAGAACAATAAAACCATTAAGGTTTTTGAAGAGCAGATCCGCGAAAAGATAGCGCCATTTACCGATGTGCCTATTGTATTTACTTCCGTTACCGAAAAGCAACGCGTGTTGAAAGTAATTGATGTAGCCAACCAGGTTTACCACAATAGGGCCCGTAAAGTATCTACCTCCAAACTAAACGAGGTAATGCTGCCAATTATCGAGAACTATCCACCGCCATCTATCAAAGGCAAATACGTAAAGATCAAATACATCACTCAAATTGCAGGCGCATCGCCCATGTTCGCGTTCTTCTGCAATTTGCCACAGTATGTAAAAGAGCCTTACTATCGCTTCATCGAAAATAAATTGAGAGAAAACTTTGACTTTGCCGGGGCACCTATACAAGTTTGGTTCAGGCAGAAATAGGACACGATTTTCAGGATTAAATAGATTGATTACAGGGTTTTTTCTTACTACTACTACGATTGCACTATGTGAATAGTTAATCTTGTAAAGAAAAAATCCTGTTAATCATATTTAATCCTAAAAATCCTGTTAATTGCTCAGCGCCTTTTTAAACGCTTCGTCATTACTGTTCATCACCTGGTAAAAAGAATTGTCGCCCCATTTAAAGCGGGCGGCATTGGCTTTGAGAATACTTTTGATATAGCCGCGGGATATCAGCAACTCGTGCGAATCCATTTCCTTTAATGTTTTTGAAGCGTAGAGGATGAAATTGTGGAAATCATCATCGCTTACGGTATAGTTTTTTATAAAATCGTCGACGGTTGTAAACCTATTCAACACCGGCTGCATTCTGTCGATCACGTAAGCCGAAAAAAGCTGCTGATCAATTAAATTCTGCACTACGTAGGTGCTTTGACTGGTATCTGCCGGTACAAAAACATCGGGCATAATGCCGCCGCCGCTAAACACTTTACGTCCGTTTAGCGTATGATATGAGCCTTTAAAAACAGAGTCGTTACGGATGCTTTGCTCCGAAAAGAGTTCGCCCTTTTTCATACGTATAGCCAATTCATTCCGGTAACTCTCCAGGCCCCCTTTATATGATTTCTGGATCGATCTGCCCGATGGGGTATAATATCTGGCCACCGTTAAATTTACCGCGGAGCCATCGCCAAACGGAAACTGTTGCTGCACCAGGCCTTTGCCAAATGAGCGGCGGCCAACAATAGTCGCCCTGTCCAAATCCTGCAGGGCACCCGCCAAAATTTCACTGGCCGAAGCAGAATACTCGTCAATAAGCACAGTAACCTTACCTTGTTGAAATGAGCCCGAATCAGTGGCAAAATAATCCGTACGGGGTTCATGAATGCCTTTGGTATACACAATGAGTTTACCTTTACCCAAAAACTCATCGGCCATAGATGTCGCTGCGTTCAAATATCCGCCGCCATTGCCCCTAAGGTCAAGCACCAGGCTGTTCATACCATCGATTTTAAGTTTACTTAGCGCTTTACGAAAATCGACATCCGTAGTCGATGCGAATTTGCCTATTTTGATATAGCCTGTTGTTGGGTTGGCCATATAAGCCGCGTTCACGCTACTCAGATCAACACGGCCCCGTTTTATTGCATACGTTTTTATTGCTGGCCCGTTGGCAACACCAAGCAATAAAGAAGAATCTTTTCCGCCTCTGAAAACGTTGTTAACCCGGTCTACAGTAAGTTTTGTTCCTGCGAATTTTTTATTATCAACCGTAATTATTTTACTGCCATTAGGTAAATCAGCATTAAAAGCCGGCCCGCCATCATAAACCTGGGTAATAACCATGGTATCCCGTAATATCTGGAATTCGATACCGATGCCATTAAACCCCCCGTCTAACCGCTCATTAACAGACTGAGCTTGCTGTGGTGGCAAATAAAGCGAGTGGGGGTCGAGGTTTTGCAGCATTTCATTAACCGATGCGCCTTCAATACTATCAATATTAACACTATCAACATAATTATGGTTAACCAGCTCCAAAACTTTCGACAGCTTGTTATTATCTGAAAATGAAAAACCAAGGTTACGATCAGCAAATTTTCTATCGCCTATCAGCAACCCAATGGTAATCCCTAACAGCACCAGGATCATTGTCCTGAAAATAACTCCCGCGGTCTTTTTCATATTCAGCAAACAAAGTTAATCAATGCCTCATCAATAATTTTTATTGGCATCACTGCATTTGATGTTTTTTACCGAATTTTGTTATAAATTATTTAAAATTAATGGAAACCATTACGGAGAGGGAATCACATTATAAGAATTTAGAGCAGCTATCTGTTCTGGAGATACTGGAAAGCATTAACAAGGAAGACCAAACAGTTCCCCTGGCTGTTAAAAAAGCCTTGCCGCAAATTGAACAACTGGCCACCGTAACCGCCGCTAAAATGCGCGATGGAGGTCGTTTATTTTATATTGGCGCGGGCACCAGTGGTCGTTTAGGTGTAGTTGATGCCTCAGAATGCCCGCCAACGTTTGGTGTTCCGTTTGATATGGTTGTAGGTATCATAGCCGGTGGCGATGGCGCTATACGCAAAGCAGTAGAGTTTGCTGAAGATGATACAGAACAAGCCTGGAAAGATCTGGGAGAATTTCACATTACCGATAAAGATGTTGTAGTAGGAATTGCCGCATCGGGCACTACGCCTTATGTAATCGGCGGGTTAAAAATGGCCCATCAACATAATATTGTAACCGGCTGTATAGTTTGTAATAGTGGTAGCCCGGTGGCTGCCGAAGCACAATACCCGGTTGAGGTGGTTACCGGACCGGAGTTTTTAACCGGATCAACCCGGATGAAAGCCGGCACCGCACAAAAGCTGGTTTTAAACATGCTGAGCACCAGTGTTATGATACAACTGGGCCGGGTGAAAGGGAACAAGATGGTTGATATGCAATTGAGCAACAACAAACTGGTTAACCGTGGGGCTCGTATGGTGATGGAAGAAACCGGATTAAATGAAGATGAGGCTGCAGCGCTTTTAAAAAAATACGGGAGCGTACGCAGCGCGGTTGATAATTATAAAAAATGATGTGCAAATGTTTCAGATGTTCAAGTGTGCGGATGTGTAAATGATTAAGATAATCTGCACATCTGAAATCCACACACTTGCACATCTGAAACATCTGCATATCCGCACATTTGGCTAAGAGAAATGCACGAGATAGAACCATATTACCGGTGGCGGGATGATTATATAGCATCAGAAGACGAGTATTCTCCTTTTTATGCTACTGAATACAGTGAGTTTGAATTTGATAAGCAGGTATATAACTATCTGTTGCACCCACAATGGGATTCCTTCGGCTCCAACACATTATACCTGAAAGTACTTTTTGCCGATTACGAAAAGGGATATACCATTATTGAATTTATTGGCGAATGGAACGATGCTATCAACAACGATATCATGATGCTGAAGCGCGAACTGCTGGAGCTCATGATCGATAATGGCATCAACCATTTTATACTTATCGGCGAAAACGTACTCAACTTTCACTCCTCTGATGATTGTTATTATGAAGAGTGGTTCCAGGATATTGAGGATGGCTGGATAGCCGGTATCAATTTCCGTGAGCACGTAGTTGATGAGTTTAAGCGTAATAATATTGATTACTATATCAACTTTGGTGGCGTACTTGATGATCTGGGCTGGCGCACATTAAAACCGATACAGGTGTTTAAACTGGTAGAGGAACAGTTGATGCGCAGGTTAAATTAAACAAAACAAACACCTCATTGCGAGGAGGAGCGACGTGGCAATCCCTAACTATACAGAGTAACTCTTTAAATCGGGGATTGCCACGCTGCGCTCGCAATGACGCCGTTTTTAGCCTCTTTTTCTCATGCCTTTTTAAAAGAGCTCTAAAACTCCTCATGAATATAGGTCATGATCCTGACCATCTCATCGCGTATCTCCTTAACGGGCCCGGTAAAATTGTTGTTCATGAACGAAAATGCCAGTCGCTTGCCTTTGCGGGTGACAATGTAGCCACTTTGGTTATAATTGTTGGATAAGGAGCCTGTTTTTGCCCAAACAAATACTTGTCCGTTATCTGTTTTATAAGCGTTTTTAAGCGTGCCGGTAGCACCACCGGCAGGCATCATGCTATACAAAAGCGAATCATTCTTTACTTCGTTCTTAATTTTTTGCAGCAGGGCTATAATGCTCCTGGGGGTAAACAAATTCATCCGCGAAAGTCCAGAACCATCAACCCACTGCAGTTCATCGGGCAGGTCGTTCAAAAAATGTGCCTTGGAATAGCTGATCACCGAATCGGTATTGAGCGTATTAAATTTCACGGAGGAGCAGGCCAGCAGTAACTGCTCTGCAATAAAATTATCGCTGGGTTGCAGCATTCGCTGGTACACAGCACGGGCATTTATGTTATAGATCGTTTTCGCGGCGGCGCTTAACGCTATATTTACAGGCCATACCGATTTTCTCAATGTATCCCGCAACAATTCCAGCGTTAGTTCAGTGCTTGTTTTCCAGGGTATTTCTTGCCGGAAGCCTGGCGGTACAGGCATTACCGGATAAATAAAACTGTTATGCGAAAAATCGCGTTTTACTTTAAACCTGGTTGGATGATAGCTGGTATCGCTGTTTAAAAACCGTTTGAGGTAAGAAGGTTTGATCTGCAGATTGCTGTTGGCATCGACATATAATAAGGCTACATTATCCTCTACAGGCAGGTCTGTTATCTCGGCCTGGTAATAATCATTATAATCATCCCAGGCCCAGCCTGTACCGAAAAACTCGTTCGTGTAGCCTTTTGTTGAATAATACAGTTTTTTATTGCTCTGTGCCAGGAACTTCAGGCCATTGATTCCCCTCAGATCGCTATGCAGAAAAGAAGGATCGCCGGTACCCCAAAACACCAGCGAGTCATGCCGCATTTCATAACGAAGGGCCGGGATCGAGTCGCCCAGCATTTTAAGGCAGGTATAAAAAGTAAACAGCTTGGTATTTGATGCCGGGATAAAATGTTTATCAGCATTTAACTCATATATCATTTTCTGATCGTCCAGATCATACAAAGCAAAACCTGTAAAATGATCCCGCATGATTTGCGAGTGCTTAAACTGCTTTTTTATCTTTCTCTTTTTAATTCCACCGCCGTAAACGGTATCATTAAATAATAACAGGCCGCAAATCATTAACAGAAATACAAAAGTTGTTTTTGACATACATTTATTCAATTTAACCAATTATTGTTGTAAATTTAATACACCAACTATAATAACCTTGCTACTCACGCTATTTCATAAAATAAAGCAATTCCGGGCAGTATGGCTGGTATGTTTATTTTCGATTTGTTTTTTTGCAGCCCAGGCACAATACTTTGATCTGGATTATAATAAAAAAAAAGTAAATATCCCTTTCCGCCTGGTACGGAGCCTGATGGTGATCAAATTAAATATAAATCATAAAGGCCCATTCAATTTCATATTGGATACCGGCGTTGGTTTAATGATCATTACCGACCCCAAACTAGTTGATTCCATTTCTATTCCCAACAAACGAACCTTAAAAATACCCGGCCTTGGTGAGGGGGAAGATGCAGAAGCTTATGTTACTTCAGCGTTGGATGTTGAGATCCCAGGCCTGGTAAGTTATGACGTAGCGGCCGCCATTCTTAAAAAGGATCTGTTTAGCTTATCCGGATATGCGGGTATGCCTATACATGGTTTACTTGGCTACGAGTTTTTCAATAATCTGGCCGTCAGGATCAATGTTCCGGATAGTACATTAACGGTTTGGCGGCCAAAGGACCTCAAAGTGTTTCGGAAGGGGGTACCTATTCCCATCACTATTGAAGACCGAAAACCCTATGTAGAAACATGGGTAAAACTGCAAAGCGGCGAGAATATAAAAACAAAGCTAATCATTGATCTGGGGGCCGGGCACCCCATATCGCTCGAAACGGTGGTGAAACGATATGGCCTTCCGCAAAAATTTATTGCCTCGGCCAACCTGGGGATTGGGTTAAACGGCCCAATTAATGGGTATATCGGCCGGCTGGAATCGTTGGAACTGGGTAAATTTAAGATCAAGCAGCTGATCGCCTCTTTTCCAGACGTCAATAGCGCCCAAAGCTCGCTTTCGGTTCCCCGGGATGGCAATCTTGGGATAGGAACCCTAAAACGTTTTTCGGTGATCCTGGATTATACCCATAACACCATGTACTTAAAGCCAGGCTCCAATTTTAAAGCACCTTTTGAACATGATATGAGCGGGCTTGAATATTATGCCGCCGGCGATAATTTTGACCGCATTGTTATTAACCGGGTTGAACCGGGCTCGGCCGCTGATGAAGTTGGGCTGGAAAGAGACGACGAAATAGTAGCTATCAATTTTAAGCCCGTATCTAAAATGACCCTCGAAGAAATTGATGAAATCTTCAAATCCCGTAATGATCGTAGCCTTTTATTGGATGTTTATCACGATAAAAAGCTGGATAAAGTGGTGCTTACTTTAAAAAGGCGTATATAATAGGGTGATTTTTAAAAATCACCCTATTATATGTTATAACATCGTGTTTATTTTATTTAAGTTTACTGTTTAAGTATTGACATAAATGAAAAAACATCTTATCGCAGGCCGTTATATACGGGGCTCTGCTTTTATTTTTGCTGTTTTAGCCAGCTCATGCGCTACCAAAAAACATACGGCAAATCAAACCTTAACGCTTAAAACAACAGGCCCGGGCGGAACAACTACAGCTACCGCAACGGCAGGTGCACCCAAAAAAGAGGGCATTAAAAAATTCAGCGAAATAATCACCGGCAAAACCAAAGCCGATAGCGGTCTTTTTAATACCTACAAGGTTGAGGGCAAGTATTATTATGAAATTCCAGACTCTTTGATCAACCGTGAAATGCTGGTAGTTACCCGGTATGTTAAAACTCCCGGCGGACTAAAAACATTTGGCCAGCAATATGGCGGCGAAGAGTTGAACGACCAGGTTTGGAAATGGGAGCGCCATGACAAGCAGATATTTATACGCGTGCCCAGCTACTCTATACGGGCTGATAGTACTACCGATATGTACCAATCGGTAAAAAACTCCAATCTCGATGCCGTATTAGCCGCTTTTGATATTAAGGCATTCAATAAAGACAGCACAGGCGTACTCATTGATGTTACCGATTTTTACAATGGCGATATAAGCGCTATTGGTTTAACAGATAATGTTAAAAAAGCCTATAAAGTTTCGGGCGTTGATAATACCCGTTCTTATATTGATACCATTAAAAGTTTCCCTATAAACTTGGAAGCGCATACCTTAAAAACATACCGCTCGGCAGAATCGCCTACAGATAACTCTACAGGAGCTATCACTTTTGAGTTTAACACCTCTATGCTATTATTGCCAAAAACACCAATGAAAGCCCGTATCAGCGATGAAAGGGTTGGTTTTTTTGGTCAGCGCCAAACCGATTATGGAACTGATGCTCAAAAAGCCAAGGTAACAGCCTATATACACCGCTGGAAACTGGAGCCTAAAGACCCCGCTGCTTATTCACGCGGCGAACTGGTTGAGCCTAAAAAACAAATAGTTTATTATATTGATCCGGCAACACCTAAAAAATGGGTACCATACCTTATAGCTGGCGTAAACGATTGGAACAAGGCTTTTGAAGCTGCGGGTTTTAAAAATGCTATTGTTGGTAAAGAAGCCCCAACGCATAAACAAGACCCGGAGTTTAGCACCGAAGATGCGCGCTACAGCGTGATCCGCTATTTTGCATCGGATGTGGAGAACGCTTATGGCCCACACGTTTCTGATCCCCGTACCGGCGAGATTCTGGAAAGCCACGTGGGCTGGTATCATAACGTAATGAGCTTGTTGCGCGATTGGTACCTGATACAAACTGCCGCCGTAAATCCGGCCGCACGCAAAGCACAATTTTCTGATGAGCAAATGGGCGAACTTATCCGTTTTGTATCATCACATGAAATTGGACACACACTTGGCTTACCACATAACTTCGGTTCGAGCTACGCGTACCCGGTTGATTCACTCCGCTCCAAAACATTTACCGATAAACATGGCACCGCGCCATCTATTATGGACTATGCCCGCTTTAACTATATAGCTCAACCAGGCGATGGCGTCACTCATCTTTATCCTCAAATAGGCGAGTATGACCTGTGGTCTATCAAATGGGGTTACAGTTGGTTCCCGGGCAATAAGACGGCCGTACAGGAGAAAGAAATACTGGCCGACTGGACCGATAAAAAAGCAGGCAATCCGCTTTACTATTTCGGACGCCAGGGCACATCGATTGACCCACGCCTGCAAAATGAAGACCTGGGCGACAATGCTATGAAAGCCAGCACCTATGGTATAGCCAACCTGAAACGCATTTTACCAAACCTCGAAAAATGGACCTATCAAAAAAATGAGAATTTTAGCGATGTGGCCGAATTATACAACGAGGTGATAGGTCAGTTTAACCGCTATATGGGTCACGTTACTACCAATATTGGCGGGATGAATGAAAACTTTAAAACTTATGATCAAAAAGGCGCTGTTTATGATTTTGTAAACAAAAACCGGCAACGCGATGCGATGCTGTTTTTAAACAAGCAATTGTTTGAAACCCCGCAATGGTTAATAAACAAGCCAGAGTTAAGCAAATTTGATAATGGCGTTGTACTTAACCGCATCAAAGCACTCCAGGTAGCTGTGCTGGGTAATGTGCTTAGCCCATCAAGACTGGCACGCATGTATGATAATGAAGCCAAAAATGGCAGCAATGCATACACCGTGGCAGAGCTATTTACAGATGTACATTCAGGAGTGTTTAATAGCAGTAAACCAGATGCGTTTAAACGCAATTTGCAACGCGGCTATATCGAAAACCTAAAAAGTTTACTCATCACCGACGCGAGCTTTTCATTTCCGGGTATAACAAGCGCGCAGTTGGCTTATTTTGGCCTAACGCCAATAAACATTGCTTTGTCTGATATCAGGCCGATGGTACGTGCAGAATTAAAGAAGATTGATGCCGGATTACCAAAGGGCGGAGATGCCTTAACCGCGGCACACTTTGCCGATCTTCACCTGCGTATTAAAGACGCGCTGAATCCGGATAAAGCCATTATCAATTTACAGGGCGCATTGATGCGCGGTATTAACAATAATGATGTAATAAAAGAAAATACAGAAGGCGGATATATGAACTGCTGGCCAAAAACACCAACAGAAAATTAATCCGTTTATCAATTAAATAAAAAGCCTGCTTGGTAAACCAAGCAGGCTTTTTTATGAATACGCCTGATGCGCAGCATTGATCAGGCAAAAATGAGCAAAATTTAATATCCAACTATAACAGTGCTATTTAAGCTGGCTGATGTTTTCGAAAAAGGCTACCTGAAGATCGAGTAATGATCTTACATTAATTTTTTCGCCGTAGGCATCAAAGCACAAAAACTTGGTGCTTTCCGGATGGTTCCTACGCTTCTTCTCAAAAAAATTAAACGTTTCAAAGAAATAATGATTAGTGGTGACATGGCTTTTGTTATTCGTTTGCGAAGTATTTAGCCGAAACCCGATCGCATCGATCCAATTGTGCACTTTTGAGTGCAATGTGCTGCTAATATTATTCATAGGTTAATTTTATTTTAAACATAACGAAACATTCGCCGGTTTTGTTGTTCACTTTTTGTATTATTTAAACAATACATTACTTTTCTTTTCTTAGTAGCAACAATAATTGTTCCGCTATCCCCATCGCCTGCAACTAATTATTCATACATCCGTAATAAGTTCACAACTCCATCAAAAAATTTAAAATTCATGAGAAAACTACGACTAATTTTTCCTGTTTTATTGATCTGCTTATTTAGCATAAACGCCTGTAAAAAAGGAGATCCAGGACCGGCCGGGACCAATGGCACCAATGGCGCACAAGGACCAAAAGGAGATACCGGTTCGCCAGGTCCGGGTGGCCCGCAAGGTGCAACTGGCAATACTGGCGCAACAGGCCCTCAAGGACCAGCAGGATCTAACGGAACCGATGGTGCCAACGGAGCTGATGGCACCATGAGTGTTAAAAGCTATTTGTTAATTAACAGAAGCGTAACCTTAACCGGATTTACCAATTTCAATATACCGGCCATAACACAGGATATAGTTGATAGCGGCGTTGTTTTAGCCTACTTCAGAACCACTGGAAGCACCGGAGCTTATTATGCATTGCCATACAGCGAAGCTGGCAGGACCATTACACTATCAGATTTTGGCGTTGGCTATGTTAATATTAAGGCCAACTTTTCACAAACCGGGCTCGATTTTAAGATTGTAGTTATTCCCGGAGGCAGCGTTACCACTCTGCAAATTGCGCATCCAAACATCAACTTTAAAAATTATAGTGAAGTAGCAACCGTTTTGCACATCAACTAATTTTATAAAAGGTTATATTAAGGGTGAAAGGGCTGATATTGAAGGTTCTTTTACCCTTAAGATTTGTAACAATGATATGATTAATAAGCGTTTAGGGCCGTTTTTGTAACAATCATATGCGTTTTTAACATTTAATACTTTATAAGTTGAACATTTGCAATTGGATTGTGTCCAATGTATAATTAATAATTTTTCAAGTAGAACAAATACTCTATGAAACCCCTGTTCCTTATTTTAAGCCTAACCATTTTAACTGCATTCAAAACGCTGGCACAAACCACGCATGATATTAGCGGCACCGTTGTTGATACCACAAAACTTTCGCTACCCGGCAGCAGTATTAAGCTCGTATCAAATGGGGGAGATAGTACCATATCTATAGCTGATGCTAATGGAAAATTTGCGTTCTCGGGCATTAAAGGCAGCAAAATAACACTTACATTATCATCCATCGGGTTTACATCCATCAAAAAACACTTCGCTCTTGATGCTGATGGAAAACCTGTTGATCTGGGTAATATCATCATGAAGGCTTCAACCAATATGCTTAACGTGGTAACCATTGTGGGCGTAAATCCGGTAACGCTGAAAGAGGATACGGTAGAATACAATGCCAGCGCTTATAAAGTACGGGAGAATGCCCCGGCAGAGGACCTGATCAAAAAACTACCGGGTGTTGATGTGGATGTAAACGGAAACATTACCACGCAGGGTAAACAAGTTACCAAGGTGCGGATAAATGGTAAGGACTTTATGGGAGGCGATGTTCAAAGCGCCACCAAAAACCTTCCCGCCGATGTGATCGAGAACATCCAGATGATTGATGACTATGGCGACCAGGCCAACCTTACCGGCGTTAAAACCGGTGAGCCGGATAAAATCATGAACATCACTATCCGCAAGGATAAAAACTACGGTTATTTTGGGCAGGCCACTGCAGGAGGCGGTAGAGATGCCTTACCTCAAAGCCAGGATATCCCTGATAAAAACCGTTATATAGGCTCTGTTAATGCGTTTGATTTTAATGGCGATCGCCAAATCGCTGTTTTAGGGAGCATTAATAATACCAACGTTAATACCTTTTCATTCGGCAGTCCAAGTGGCGGCGGTGGCGGCGGCTTTGGCGGTGGGGGTTTTGGCGGTGGCGGCCGGGGTAATGCAGGCCGTGGCGGCGGCAACTCGGGCAGCTTGATAACCACGCAAAATGGTGAAACCAACGCGCACTCTATCGGTACAAACTTCCGTGACCAATGGGGTAAAAAGCTTTCGGTATATGGAAGTTACAGTTTTGCCGATAATACGGTTACAACAACAACCAACACCTTACAGGAAAACAGGTCGGCCTCAAACCCTACAACACAAAATCAAAACAGCGTTGAAAAAGATCAAAATATAAATCACCGCTTTACCTGGAATATGGAGTATAAACCTGATACTATTAACTACTTAAAAGTTACTCCTACATTTTCATACTCGGGCACCAATACTAATGAAAATGAGGCTGTAAATTTCAGCAGAAACGGGAATATATCATCGGCTTACACTGCTATTACCAACGGCGATTCGCAAGCACCTAATTATGGTTTTACAGCCTTATTTAACCATCGCTTTAAAAATCGCCATAACCTGAGCATCAATGCTACCGTAAGTTCGGCGCCAAGTTGGTCATACCAAAACCCGGTTTATGATTATACAGCAGGTAATCCTACTGCTCCAATAAACCAAATGATCAATACTTATAGCCGCACAAACAGCTATGGAACTAACGTTTCGTATCTGAACCCAATAGGCAAACGTTCATACCTGGAGCTTAACTACGCGTTTAACCGTGCTATTACAACCAACAACAAAGAGACCGATACCCTTTTTAATGTAGCTGATTTTTCTTTTAGAAGCGACAGCGCGTTAAGTAATCGCTATAATTACACTTTTACAACTAACAGGGTTGGCTTAAACTACCGTTTTATCGAAAAGAAATATAACTATACATTAGGATTGGGGGTTCAACCATCCGTCTTAGATGGCAACTCACCGGTAACGGGCATTTCAACGCACATATCAAACTTTAATGTAATACCCACTGCCCGTTTCATTTATAATTTTTCGCGCAGCCAATCATTCAGTGTTAACTATAATGGATCAAGCAGCACGCCAAGCTTTTCACAATTACAACCCGTGATCGACTTTTCAAACGCGCTTTACCCGGTTGAAGGTAACCCCAATCTGAAACCACAGTTTACTAACAATTTTTCGATCAGGTATAATAAGTTCAGTTTCCAAACCGGTGATGTATTTTTTGCTAACTTATCGTTCCAGAGTGTGCAAAACCAGGTGGTAACCAACACCATTACCTATCCTCGTCTTTATTCGCCTAATCCGAGATTCCAAAACACTATTTTAACTCAGTATTTAAATGCTGATGGATATTACACAGGTTCTGGTCGTTTAACTTATTCCAAACCATGGGAAAACCGCAAATACACCCTTACCTTTAATGGTACAGCTACCTACACTAATAATATAGGCTACCTCACCAATATTGATTCTACTTCATTTGCGGCCACTACCGAGAAAAATATTGCCAAAAACCTGGTATTTACCCCGGAAGTTCGTTTCAGGGTTGATATCAATAACGTTGTTGACGCGCAAATCTTAACTAATTACGCTATCAACAGAACCAGTAATTCCGTACAAAATCCATTACTTAACGGAACGTCAAATATCCGGACCTGGAACATCGGCCTTACCGGTAAAAATTACTTTGGCGACTGGACATTTAGCTACGATTATTCTAAAGCCACCAACTACGGCTATAGCTCAGATATCAAAGTTACCAACCCCAACATTCTGAACTTATATGTAGAGCGCCGCTTTTTGAAAAATAAACAAGCTACTATCCGCCTGTCGGGTTTTGACTTATTTAACCAAAACACTGGCTTTTCATCAACATCAACAGCCAGTTCATTGACGCAATCACGGGTTAACCGTCTTTCAAGATATTATCTGTTAACTTTTACACTTAACCTGAAAAAGTTTGCAGGCAAAGCCCCTGTTCAGGATAATATGGGTCCTGGCGGCCGGTTCAGAGATGGTGGCGGACGTCGTGATGGCGCTGGGCCTGGTGGCGGTGGGCCTCCGGGAATTCCGGGCGGACCGCAATAACAGTATACAAAAAGGCCCCATCTATGTAGATGAGGCCTTTTATTTTATCTGTATAAAGCAGTATTATATTTAATTTACTCCCCTGTCAACACATTACTTATAACGCGTTCCAGATCTTCCAGATCAAAAGGTTTGGCCAGATATGTTTGGGCGCCGGCATGGCTTGCCAATAATTGAATATCGCTATTGGCCGAAAAGTAGATGACCGGAATATGCTTTAATTCTTCTGCTTTCTTAAGCGTTTGGGTAGCTACTATTCCCCCGGCATCGGGTATCCAGTTGTCCATCAATATAACATCCGGCAAAATCGGCAAAACTTTATCAACAATATTATTGCAATCGGTAAAAGTATGCACTTCCCATCCCTTCTCTTCTAAGATATAACTGCAAATAGAAAGTATATCTTCATCATCATCAAATATGATGATCTTTTTGTGCGGTTCTTCCATTCGTATACTTCCAGTGAAACTATAAATAAATTTTAATACTGGCAAATAATTTAAAGTCTTAATTAATATACCTGGTAATCCATTTAATGCCAGGGCTATATTCCGTTTGCTGTAGTGTTAAAATAGGGCAACAAAAATATCAGTTCCGATGTGCAATCTGGTGTGTTTTTTACACCTTCGTAATATGTTAGTTACTCAATAAATTATACATCATTATATTGAAAACAATAATAAATTTACCATCCAATTTAAGCCTTATTTAAACCAGTTTACAGCAGTAACTTCCCTGTTAAATTTTAATTTATGAATAAAAATATCCGATCACTTTTACTGTGGCCGCTGCTGTTTGGCGCTACAATTACCGCCAATGCTCAAAAAGCAGATCAGGCCAGTTTGTGGCTTACCAAAGCCGACAGATCTGTTTTGTTTGAAAAGCAAAAAGATGCTCTAACCTTTAAACCGGCTAACGATAACGGATTTACCATTACTATTGACGACAAAAAAACATATCAGCCAATTGATGGCTTTGGTTTTGCCTTAACGGGGGGTAGTGCCATGCACATCATTCGTATGAGCGCAGATAGCCGGGCCGCGTTACTGAAAGAATTGTTTGCCACCAATGGTAATAACATCGGGGTAAGTTATATCCGGTTGAGCATCGGCGCATCTGACCTGAACGAAAAAGTATTTTCCTACGATGATATGCCGGCCGGCCAAACCGACCCAGCCTTAAAACATTTTGACCTGGGGCCCGATAAGCAGGATGTGATCCCGGTGATGAAACAGATACTGGCTATCAACCCTGCCATCAAAATTCTGGGTTCGCCCTGGTCGCCGCCAGCATGGATGAAAACCAATGAAGATACCCGCGGCGGTCGTTTAAAACCCGAATATTATGGGGCCTATGCTAAATACCTGGTAAAATATATACAGGGCATGAAAGCTAACGGTATACCAATTGACGCCATAACCATTCAAAATGAGCCCTTGCATCCGGGCAATAACCCTAGCTTACTATTGGTAGCTCCTGATGAGGGAGTGTTTATCAAAAACCATCTTGGGCCAGCCTTTAAAGCTGCCGGTATTAAAACCAAGATCATTATTTATGATCATAATGCCGACAGGCCGGATTACCCCATCTCTATCCTGAACGATCCCGCGGCCCGTAAATATATCGACGGCTCAGGCTTCCATTTGTACGGAGGCAATATTGATGCCCTTACCGATGTGCACAACGCCCACCCTGATAAAAACCTCTATTTTACGGAGCAAATGGTGGTAGAAAAAGAAAACAGTTCTACCATCGATATTGCCTGGCCGGTTAAACGCCTGATCATTGGCGCAACCCGCAACTGGAGCCGCAACGTACTGGAATGGAACCTGGCGGCCGATCCGGATTATAAACCATACACCGACAGGGGTGGCTGTCCGATGTGCCAGGGCGCAGTAACTATTGATAAAAACTCCGTAAAACGTAATCTCGCTTACTACTCCATAGCCCATGCATCCAAATTTGTGCGCCCGGGTTCGGTTCGTATCTCTTCTAACAATTCAGATAAGCTGCCTAACGTGGCTTTCAAAACACCTGACGGTAAAAAGGTGCTCATCGTAGCCAATACCAGCGACTCGCCACAATCGTTCAATATTAAATACAATGGCAAAGCCATCGCCGCTACTTTAGAAAAAGGCTCGGTAGGCACTTATATCTGGTAAGCGTTCTTCATTCTTTGTTTATACCAATAACCTAAGTATATCATGTTATTACAAACTTTTAAAAATATATCGGTAAAGGTTTTGCTTATGGCCCTACCAGCTTCGTTTATTTCGTTACAGGGCAACGCGCAAAGCTTTTTAAAGGCCGACGGCAAAAAGATAGTTGACGAAAGCGGCAAAAACGTGCTGTTACGCGGTATGGGTCTGGGCGGCTGGATGCTGCAGGAAGGCTATATGCTGCATGTTAACAGGGATAGTCGCCAATACCGCATCCGCGAAAGATTGGAAGATTTGATGGGACCAGCAGAAACCAAGGAGTTTTACGATACCTGGCTGGCCAACAATACCCGCAAAATAGATATCGACTCGATGCGCCGCTGGGGCTTTAACTCTGTACGTTTGCCCATGCACTATAACCTTTATACCCTGCCAATTGAAAAAGAACCGGTTGCCGGGCAAAATACCTGGATAGACAAAGGCTTCAAAATGACCGACGATCTGCTGGCCTGGTGCAAAGCCAACCACATGTACCTCATCCTTGATCTGCATGCCACACCGGGCGGACAGGGTAACGACCTCAATATATCAGATCGTAATACCGATGTGCCATCATTGTGGGACAGCGAGGCCAACAAACAAAAAATGATAGCCCTTTGGCGCAAACTGGCCGATAGGTATAAAAACGAACCTAATATTGCCGGCTATGATATCATCAACGAACCCAACTGGGGCTTTGATGACCCAGCCAATGATAAGAATGGGCTAAAGGAAAAAACTAACGCCCCTTTACGCAAACTGATGGTTGATATTACGGCTGCTATTCGCGAGGTGGATAAAAAACACATCATCATTATTGAGGGCAACGGCTGGGGGAATAATTATAACGGTATACTGCCCACCTGGGATAAAAACATGGTGCTGAGCTTCCATAAATACTGGAACTTTAACGATCAAAAATCGGTAGAGCATATCATCAAAACCCGCGATCAGTACAATGTGCCTGCCTGGATAGGAGAGACCGGCGAAAACTCTAACGTATGGCTAACAGAGGAGATACACTTGCTGGAGAAAAATAATTTAGGCTGGGCACTTTGGCCACTGAAAAAAATGGGGAACAACAATCCGATCGAGATCCCATCAAACCTAAACTATGATGACGTGACCAATTACCTCAACACGGGAAAACATAAGCCTAAGGAAAGTAACGTATATAGTGGTACGCTCGAGATGGCTATACACGCCAAACTGGAAAACGCCATTATTCACCATGATGTGATCGATGCTATTTTCAGACAACCTTTTACAACCGCAACCAAACCATTTAAAGCCAATAAAGTTACCAACGGCACCATCATTAACGCGGTTGACTATGACCTCGGACGCAACGGCTTTGCTTACTTTGATACCGATACTGCCGATTATCGTACCTCCGGGAAACCGGGTATCGGGAACCATGGCCGCACTTACCGTAATGATGGTGTAGATATCAGCAAAGATTCTTCCGCCTATAACAGTTTTTATGTTGACCATATAGAAACTAGCGAATGGACCCAATACACTATTCAGGTAAAAACACCCGGCGTATACACAGTTAAGCTAAAAGTAGCTGCAGCAACCGACGATGCCAAATTAACGCTCAATATAAACGGTGCCGATCAAGCTAAAGAAGTGGCTATTCCCAACACCGCAGGACTAAAAACCTGGCAGGTGATCACCGTAAAAGATATCCGCCTAAAAGCCGGGGTTAATAAAGTAAGGGTGTACGCCAATAAGGGTGGGTATAACCTGCATTGGCTGCAGTTTTGGAAGGATAAGTAAAATAAATCATTGAATAGCCCGACCATTTTTTAAAAAAGTGGGTTTACATGGGTTTACACTTTTTATGGTTAACATTGACTTATTTATCTTATAATCAATAAATTATAAAAAATAACACTCAAAAAGTGTAAACCCAGAATTTGCCATTTAAGCACGGCGAAGAGTTTTGATTAATGATCATAGTCTTCGCCGTACTACTTATTGGCCCAACTATCCAAAAGCACAATCATCTCCGCTACTTTAGTAAGATCGTCTTTCATCACGTCTAAAAATAACGACTCCGGAAACATTGTCCCGAAGTCGTTATTCTTAGGTTATTGCTATTTTTGTTAAACATTGTTGCCTCCCGATGATGACAGATCATAAAACAATACTTAGAGATTTTGTACGCGCATTCAAAAAGTGGTTGTCTGCGCATCATACCCCACAAGAGATCCAGGATCTGCACTTTGATGATACCAGCTATCCCGACTGGAAATCTATAGAAAATTATTTTTCGGGTCTGCTTGCTGCCCAACAGATCAATCAGCTGGATGATGAAGATCTGGCCAATTTGCTTTACCTTATTGCCGGGCATTGGGATGTGGGCAGGATGATTGCCTGGTTATCCGCAGCGCCCGAATTGTCAAATATTGGCCACTTATCAATTGATGATTTTCTTATTCTTGCCCGGGCGGTCTCCAAATTACATGGGGCCGAGTATAACGATGCCAAATCGCAATTCGCGTCATCTTTTAAAAAACAGGATAAGCTTACCCCGGAAACAGAGGACACCCTTTTAGAACTCTACTTTTGCAGCGACGAATATACCAAACGCTTGTCCCTGCTGTCATTGGCCAAACTCGGCTATCCGGATATCAGAGAGCTCCTGAAACAATCATGGGAAATGGTTGACGAGGAATACCATAAAATTGGCTGCCTCCAGGCCATTGATGAGTACATAAAAGACCCGGTGCTGCTTAACGAATACCTTGCATTAACCGCAACAGAAACAGGCGATGAACTGCAAAAATATGTGGCCTATCTCAAAAACAGGTAGGCTATCCGGCCTGGCGAATACTTTAGCATTGTGTTAAATTCAATGTGCCTGATCCTTTTAGTGCCTGCGTAAATGTTTGGCAGATACAGCGGTAATAGAAAACCATTTGTAACCCGTGGTGCGGCCTGTACGCGGCTTAAATGTGATCGGCAAATCAATGCCGCTACGCTTTACGGTAATAGTTACAGCATTAGTATAGCTTTCATAAGCCGGTATCAAATTGGTAGCAGATGCAATGGTATCTCCATTTTTTAAACCAGCCAGAGCCGCCGGCGATTTTGGATTTAGTCTGGCAATACCTTCTCCGGCTTTTATCGCTTGGGGTTTATCAAAACCTAAATCAAAGAATTGCGTAGTGACTGATTTCCGCTTGAAATTTTCACCATACGCGTTATTAACCGGGATGAGCAATCGTCCCGCCATCATCAATTTAAAATCGTTTACAGCCCAGTCGCCTGCTCTTTTTTTGATCAGCTCTATCCACGTTTGCTCGGTAGTTTGCAGGCCGCTTGCTTTCAGGCGGTTCATTTCCCTGATGAGGGATAGCACAGAAACGTTTTTTATCCGGTGCTGTCGAAGTTTTCCTTCCAGATCGGCAAAATACAGCGCGCCTCGGGTATAAGGCGTTGTCCAGGCATTACGGCCAGACCACATAATTTGTGGGATTTTTTGATTGGGGACATTTCTAAGCCGATTGGTATAATATTCTGCGAGCTCGCCGTTCCTAAGTTCTAAATACCGTTTCTCGCTAATCAATCCTGCATCATACAAAAGTTTAACAGATAAATAATCTGCGATACCTTCTACATACCAATCAGCAAGTCCGTCCGGATCGTACAGATCAGCAACAAAAACATGTATCATCTCATGAGCAGATAGCGATTTAATATCCTCATCATTCAGCGAAATACCCGTAGGCACATACAAAACAAACGAACCACTGGTTGCCCTTCCGCTTGATAAAGGAGGACCATTGTAAGAACGAAAAAAGTAATAAAAAGGCTTTTCGGACGACCCTTCCAGGCTATCCCTGATTACCTGGTGGGCTTTTGCAGCCCAATTAGCAGCAGCCTTAAATTCACTATCCGATCCCTTACCGAGCCCATACATGCTGAAGCCACGAGGATGATCTGTTGAGGTGAACGAACTAAGCGTCCCCGCTAAAAACTGTGCTTCTAAGAGATCACCGAAAGTTGTTTGAAATTTTATTGACTTTCCGGGGCCATAACTACATACAGCATCGGCCGTACCCGGCGATTCCCAATCGAGCTGAATCTCCATAGCTTTGTCTGTATAGGGCAGCAGCAAAAAACCACCAAATGATCCGGATATGCCGTCGCCTGCGGCCTGCAAATCTCTGACGGGGCCGCTTTGGGCGGGAATGGGATTTGCGAGAGGTACACGATAGGAAATTTGCAAAGGCCCTGTTATACTACGATCTGCTTGTATACAGTCGTAATCATTGCCATTTATCGTTTTACTTTTTACCTGATGAAATTTAACCGGACCCGAATTGTCCTTCGCATTTAAGTCGCATACGGTATCTCGTGTCCGCTGTAATGGCGTGAGTTTGTCAAACAGAAGAATGATCTTGTCTTTGGAATCACCGTAACCTTCGGGCAGTACATAAGTCACACCTATACCGTTGATCACATTATTATCGGCATACGATATTTTTAATTGCAATTTAACCTGGCTATGTGCTTTGGAGTAGAGAGCCAATAAGATAATGGCAACAAATAGTTTTTTCAGCAACATAGCTTAAATATCATGTATAATCAATTGCAAATGTCGGATGAATTCGCGGCTACCGCAAGCGGGTCCTTTGTGGTAAAGATAATGGGTTACAAGGTTTCTTGGTATGATGCCACAAGCGGGACGCTTGCGATAGCAGGAAATAGCTTGATCTTTACAAATAGATATATCTTAAAACAAGGATTAGTATTATCAAAAATACCCCGTAAAGGTAATTCAGCAAATCTCTATATCTAGAATTGATCAACCCACGCAACAGTATAAATACAGGGAAATATGCCAATAGTATATACCTTACCAAGGGCCTTGAAACGTAATTAATTAAGGATTTAGCTAATAGCCACACACAAATTGCAACCAAACAGGTATATGTGTAAAATATGACGTTTCTCATAGATTAGTATCCCGAATAATTGTTTTGCTCCGCTGTCCGTAGTTTCCAAAACTGAACCACCATGCCCAGAGGCTCCGTCTCCAGACTACCCGGCCCAGCCTTCCCGATCCAAACTTCGGAAATGTATAGCCTCGGCCAGGTGTTCCAATTTGATGTCTTCGCTACCGGCCAGGTCGGCGATGGTGCGGGATACTTTCAGGATACGGTCATATGCCCGGGCAGATAGACCCAGCTTTTCCATAGCTCTTTTGAGCAGGGTTTGGCCGGCTACGTCTATCTTACACAAGTCACGCACCATCTGGGGGCTCATCTGGGCATTGGCATGCAGATCGGGGCGGTTACCGAAACGCTCTACCTGTACTTCCCGGGCTTTTATCACACGTTCACGGATCAGTTCGCTTTTTTCGGCGGCACGGTCTGAGGATAATTCGCTGAAATTTACGGGCGTTACTTCTACATGCAGATCGATCCTGTCTAACAGCGGACCAGAGATCTTGCTCAAATATTTTTGCACCATTCCCGGCGGACAAATGCATTCTTTTTCGGGGTGATTATAATAACCGCAAGGGCAGGGGTTCATACTGGCTACCAGCATAAAGCTTGATGGATAATCGACGGTGAATTTGGCCCTTGAAATAGTTACCCGTCGTTCTTCCAGCGGCTGGCGCATTACTTCGAGGGCGCTGCGCTTAAACTCAGGCAGTTCATCCAAAAATAAAACCCCATTGTGCGCCAATGAAATTTCGCCGGGCTGCGGATTACCGCCACCACCTGTCAAATACAAAAGAACATGCGATATAGTATTCAAGGCAATTAAACAAATATACAAAAGGGGTTGCGAAAATTTACATATGAAGCTGCGAGAAGTTTTAAAATTAACACAACCAAATGCGACAAAATAATTAATCAATAGTTTAATAGTTTCATAGTATCTTTAAAAGAGGAGAGTTGCTTTAACTGGACGATGAGATTAAATTGATTATAGCATTCCAATTCAAATTAAGGAGCATGAATACCTTAGAGTTAAAACCAGGCGCCATAGTGATATACTTAGCTGAAAAGTATATGGTGCAGCGGGTGATCGACCTAAAAGTAGTGCTACTTAGGCACCTCGAAAAATCAGCAGTCTACATTAGGGCCGAAATAAATCATCTTGAGGTTTTGAAAAGCGAATCGCGAGACTACTTCGAAGCTGTAGAAAATATATCTGATGAACGATGGGAAGCAGCCCAAAAACGATACAACATTATCGAACCGATAATAAATACCTCTACCAATAGATCAAGCCTGGTAAAGCATATTGCTGCTACACACAGCATTCATCCGGCGACTCTTTACAGGTGGCTAAACCAATTTGAGCAAATCGGGACAATCTCAGCATTAGCTCCTAAGCGAAAACATGGTGGTAAAGGAATCAGCCGGCTATCTTTAGGGCAAGACATAATCCTTAATTCGTTCTTAGAGGAAATGTATCTTACAAGAAAAAGATTTTCTATTAAAAAAGCTTACCTGGAGATAGCTGCCGCATGTAAAAGCCAAAGCTTAGAGGTCCCGCATATCAACACTTTTCGCAAGAGACTCAGCAGCATATCCGAGGAGGAGGTCACAAAAAAAAGATATGGGAAAAAATTAGCAAGTGAAAAATTCAGTCCAATTGGAGGTTCAGTGCCTGGCGCGGATTATCCGCTTTCTATAATTCAGATAGATCATACTAAAGTAGATCTGGAATTAGTAGATGAAACAAGCCGAAAGCCAATGGGAAGGCCGTGGATTACTGTTGCTCTCGATGTGTATAGCCGAATGATCGTGGGCATCTATCTGTCCTATGATCCACCCGGAACTATAGGCGTTGGCATGTGCTTGTACAATGCTATACTGTCAAAGGAAATATATTTAAATAAACTTGAAGTTGAAGGCGAGTGGCCCTATTGGGGAATTATGAAAAGGATCCACGTCGACAACGCGAAAGAGTTTCACGGCAAAACCCTGGCAAAAGCGTGTAATGAATACAATATCAAACTCGAATGGCGGCCAGTTAAACAACCTAACTTTGGAGGACATATTGAAAGGCTAATGGGTACCTGTATGAATAACGTCCATGACCTTCCTGGTACAACTTTTTCAAATCCTGCCGAAAAGAGTAACTATGACAGCGTTACTAACGCCATCTTTTCAATTAAAGAGTTTGAGAAATGGCTAGTTTACTACATTGTAAATATTTATCACAAAACATTGCATAAAGGGATATCAACGACGCCTTTAGCAAAGTTCAAAGAAGGAATTTTAGGAACTGATGTTAAGCCAGGTGTTGGCCTTCCTCCAAAAGTTTTCAATGAAAGAAAGCTTAAACTTGATTTTTTACCTACATCAGAACGAACCATACAGCGATATGGAATCAAGATTGACCACATCACCTATTATAGTGACATCTTAAGAAACCGGATTCATGCCACCGAAGCAACCGGTACAAGGACGCGTATCAAAAAAAAGTTTATTGTAAAACGTGACCCGCGGGATATTAGCTTAATATATTTTTATGATCCAAACCTTCATGAGTATTTTGAGATTCCTTACCGGAACATCGCTCATCCTGCCATTACTATTTGGGAATACCGTGAGGCAGTCAAAAGACTTGAAGCAGAAGGCAGAAAGCACATTGACGAAGATGCGATTTTTTTTGCTTATGAAGCTTTAAGAGAAATTGAGTTGAGTTCAAAAAGTAAAACGACCAGGGCGAAACGCATAAAAAAAGAATCAAAAGCTGTTCTGTCGATAGAACGAAGTTCAAACAGGGCTGCGCAATCCTCTGAAATCGCCGATACCGACGAAAAGCCGTTAAGTAGCATTTTTGATGACAAAGAGATAAAACCGTTCGACGATATATGAAACATTTGCACGAATCTGTATTAGACTATTTGGCATTGAAAGAATCCGAACGTATTCAAAAGATAAAAGCGGATGTTTGGATAGGATATTCCCGAGCCAAAGACATCTTGGACAAGTTAGATGAGCTATACAATCACCCTAAGACCTTAAGGATGCCTAATCTTCTTTTGATGGGAGAAACCAATAATGGTAAAACCGTTTTGGTTAACCGCTTTTTCAATAAACATTTGCCCTTTATTCGAGATGAAGACAATGTTTTTATAGCTCCTGTAGTGTATGTACAAGCTCCACCAAAACCGGACGAAAAAAGGTTTTATAGCAGCATACTTGACGCATTGGCTATTCCTTTTAGGCATAATGACAGAGTCGGAAAGCAGCAATTTCAAGTTATACAAGTACTTAAACACATGGAGACCAAGATTCTGATCATAGACGAAATCCATCACATATTGGCAGGGACAATGACAAATCAAAGAGTTTTTTTGAACGTTATCAAGTATTTGTCAAACGAACTAAAAATGGCAATCGTTGCAGTAGGCACTAAAGAAGCTTATAATGCCATTAACGCCGACCCGCAATTAGGAAACAGATTTGAGCCGGCACCCTTACCTCGATGGAAGCTAAATGAAGAATACTTGAGGTTGTTATTAAGCTTTGAGCAAAAAATTCCATTAAAAAAAGCCTCCAATCTTATACAACAAGAAATTGCGACAACTATTCTTACAATGGGAGAAGGAAAGATAGGGGAAATTTCTACCATCCTAAAAAAGGCTGCTGTTTTAGCAATAACAAGTGAGAAAGAAATGATCGATATGGCCATCTTAAAGCATATCGATTATATATCACCTTCTGCTCGCAAACGCCAAGTTGATAAAATTGATTTCTAAAGAGTCCTTTTTTCAGTTAAATGCAAGCCGCCAATGGCCTGCATATGAGGATCCTCGACCAGATGAGTTATTTTCAAGCTGGCTAACAAGGATTGCGCATTTGCATGGATTAAAAGTCGAAACCTTTTGTAAAATATATTGGAAGAATTTAACATTCTGGAATCGCGATATCGACCGGTTTTATTATGATAAAGTTTCTGCGGTATTCCTCGCCAATTCCAGGATCACACCTGATAAGCTCAGAAACACATTTTTAAGCTCGTATGAAGGTAAATTATTTGAATTAGCCACATACAAAACTAACCAGAACTGGATCATTCCGCTTGGAATATATCATAGAACCCGAAGCGGTTACGGTCAAATGTATTGTCCCCGATGCTTGTATAATGATGAGCAGATCAGCAAACCATATTTCAGGAAGTCATGGCGCTTAAGTCTTAGTTTTGCGTGTGTTGACTGTGGATCCTGGTTAAGTGACAGGTGTCCAAATTGCAATTCACCTGTAGTATTCTTTCGAAATGAAGTAGGCTTTAAAAACATTTTGCCCGATGTAAATATCGCCAGGTGTTACCGATGCCGGGAAAAACTATCAAACGAACAGATAAATATGCCAGCAGACAAATCGATTATAACGCTGCAAACAACCTTAAATCGCTGTCTTATCGCCGAAAGTCCACCTATTGATTTCCTGGTTTATCCTTTTCAATACCTGGATATTTTACATCATTTAATTAGGTTGATCAATAGTAAAAGTACACTTTTAGCACAACTACGTCATTCATTATGCGAGCTCAATAAATTAGAATACTGGCAACCAATAGGTTCTTACCGGGACCGGTTTGACACCTTGCCAATCGGAGAACGAATGAAGCTACTTTTGTTGGCTCATTACTTACTCGAAGACTGGCCATCGCGCTTTATTAACGTCGTCTACCCAATTAAACGTTTGAGAAGTGCCTGGCTTTTAAAAGATCTCACCTCTAAGCATTATTGGTTTGATTATGAAGTTATGTTTCATTTTTATATAACTAATTCGAATAGATGAACAGAACATTACTTAAAAATTTACTTCGTTCCGATGCTTGAACAGCCTTTATGCTCTTTCTAAAATATTGTTCCGCCGTTTTAGCAGACGTATCGCGACGAGACCAATCGTAATAACGCATTTTTATTTCCAATTTTAATTTTAGGTCTTTTATATATGACTTGCATCTTGGCCAAAAAAACTTGTTAATAAGGCCGTTTCGGACGGCCTTATTAATTTTCGCAATAGTAATAGGCTTTAAATTTAAGCTGTGAATAACAGCAATATGATGAGGGCCGTGTGCAAGATCTAAACATTCAAAGATATAAAACGTATACATTCTTGTCTTCTCGTTGTAACCATTGCCCGTGACTATACTCAATTTAGCTATAATCATTTTATAACATTGTTTATCAACACAAAGCATTATGGGGTGCTCGACAAAGATAGGTTCACTCAGAGTATCAAGATAGGTGATATCCCAGCCAAAAGTTTTTAATCGTTCCAGAACATTTAACAGATAACCTGATAGATATTCAAATCGTAAGCGGACAGCTTCTAAATTTAAAGCAATCTGTTTATGTTTTTCTTTTTCGACGGCACGCTTTTGAGTGATTATTCTAGGTAGAGGAAGAACCAAACGAGGGACGCTAGAATAATTTATATTTAAGGAGAGTTGTTTGTTCATTCCATTTTTCCACCATCCATCATCCTTTCTGAAAGTGAAATTATGTTCGAACGATAGTGTATTAGATCTGCAATTAATCTGGATAACTTTTTTGTAGCCAATGCTTGAGTCTCCTGGCCATCGTACGTCTTCGTTTACTAGCCATACTTTCGTTGGGGTGATGGTTGCCACATTGGCTATAGATCTCCTCGTTGAAGATTCAAGCCATTCATATTCGAAGATGTTTACGATCCTATTGACCATGTAAACTTTGTTATTAGTTTTTGATGTACCTATTTCGACAAAAGTTGCGTTTATCTGAATAGGTTTACTATAAGGCAATACGCAATAAATAAACGCCGATTCAGAAGCGGGGTGTCCAGGCATTTGATAAAACGCCTCTTTAAGCTTTGAAGAAATCAAGTTAGCCGTCCTTTTAAAGACCGGATCGATTAACAGGCGATAAGCTACATTCAAGGGTTTATAATAATTAACGTCATTGGGTTTAATAGAGCTGTGCCGAAGCTCGGATAGTCTGCTTAGTACTTCCAATATAGGTGTATTAAGGTAGTGAGGTAAAGAGCCCTCTAAGATCATGTCTTCAATCAAATTATCAGGAAAAAAGCAGTAACGTGCAACTTCAGAACATGGAATTAAAACGATATCTTTTGTATGACAGCTTTGGTATATTATAAAAGGTTTGTCACAGGGCACTTGGCGTTCACCAAAAGGGTTATCATATAAATCACCCCGAATTCCGCCCCAAAATTCAGGATGTAATAAATGCGGATTATAAACCTCAAGCTGTAAACGATTGACGTTAAATATATTCTTATTTAGATGGCTGCTACCGTCCAAATCATATTCATTCCCTAAGATCAGATCACATGCATACTGTGAGGGAATATCATATTTAACTGTATGAGCTGATATCTCGGCCTTCGATGCCTTAGCTATCATCAACTCATTATAAAATAAAGTTGGCAAAAACTCGGCGCAAATGCTAAAGCTTCCTGTATGCCTGTTATATTTTATTGGGCCAATAAAAAAAAGCACCCAGGTAGTATACCCCGGATTTTTAAGTTTTAAATAAGCGTCGTTAAACGATATTAAATTAGTCATTCCGATATTGACCTTTTGTACTTTAAGATGGCAATATAATTTCAACAATTTACTGACAAAGCAAAAATATTATGCACCTGACTTTTCCATTTGTTAAGCAACAATCGAAAGTGAGCAAGCCTTACGGGCCTTTCAATTTGATTAGGCATTTTTGTATATTCGTATATGGCAGCTATCAACAGTGACTCCATTTACGATCCGTTAGGCATAGAGATATTTGCCATCGATGAAACATTTGAAAGCTTGTTTAATGGTTTGAAAGGAGTATATTTTCGGCTCTATTATAAAGAATCAAAATGTTCTGGCGTACCGCTTCATTCTGAATCAAAAAATATATATTTCAAAAGGTATCGGGAGATAGCGCGGTTAAAGCGATCTTATCAGTATAACGACTGGATATCAAAAAAACAGGCTGTGGAAATTTATAGCAAAGAGTTTAAGGAAATGATCCGCATTGAACTGGAATCATTTCCATCATTCATGACAAATTTGTAAAATATGCGTCCAAGAGTAAAATCAGTTACATTGATATCCACCTCAACAAGCAATAGTAAGCGTCAGAAGCGTAGGGTTAATAATGGCAATCCACCAGAAGAAAAATTGAAGAACGACTTTGGTATCCCGAAACAGCCGGCAACTAATAAACACTATCAGTTGTCAAAAAAGGCGCTAAAAAAACTGGCTGACCGAAAAATCGACTACCGGCCTTTTACTTTGGTCAAAGAAACTTTGGGGACAGAAGGCAATTACAGGAAACTGATTTATAACACTTCCCGGTATTAATTCAACTCCTGAAATATATTACTTATCGATACTTAGTATTTTATAAACCGTTGCGGTTGATGGAATTTTAAACGCTTTCATAATGTCCCGGATACTTTTTTTCTGGGCATAGGCTGATTTTACCATATCCGCGATGCCTGCGTAATGAGGGGACAGCCCTTTCGGGCGGCCGCCATTTCTGCCACGCTCGCGGGCGGCATCCAGTCCGGCTTTTGTCCGCACGATCAACCGCTTTCTTTCATGCTCTGCCAGGATTGCAAAAAGCTGGAAAATAAATTCGCCGTGTGCGGTGGTGGTATCGATCAAAGGCTGCATGATGCTCCTGAATTTAACACCGGACCTATTGAGGGTGTCGACCAGCATAATGAGCTCCAGCGTTGTCCGGCCAAGCCGGTCGATATCCCAGACAACCAGCTCGTCATTTCTTCTTAACGATTCCATCATCGCTAAAAACTCAGGACGTTTTTTTGATGCTCCCGAAATTTTTTCGATATACAGTTTTTCGCACCCGTATTTTTTTAAAGCATCGATCTGCAGGTTTTCATTTTGTTCTTCCTTCGATACCCTGATATAACCAATGATCATAAATATTTCACTTTACCCGTGAATAAATGTATAAAATGAAATTTGATTTCGCAAACGGCAATGTGTAATATCTTCGGTGATCAGCGATGCTGTAAAAGCTGAAAATATAGGATGGGAAACCGGCCATCGCGGATTTCATTTAATCGGTCGTTTTAATGAAATGATTTTCACCCTTTGGTGATCTCGCTTATAAGAACTGATGGCTGTAATTAAACAGAAGCCGGTACATATAACTGAAGGTGAAACCTGGGTGGAAAAGGTCAAACTCGAACGAGATTTCCTGTTTAGCCACAATCAAGTGTATCCGTATTTTAAAGGATTATTTAATATCATCCCTCCAGGTTAGTAAATTATTCCACAATCCTAATTTATGAACTAAAAGTAATCTACTAACACATTGAACATTATAAACGTCGTAAGGACTTATGAATTGGGTGAGCATCTTAAATTTATGAGCTGCTATAAAGTTGCGAATATAACTGCATCTATGTATTGCCTCAATTAGTTCCATGTTTACATCCCTAATTTCCGGATGACCTGGATAAGCAGGGGCGCCGAACTTGGGTTTAATATCTTTCTGTACCTCAGTTTCCGCACCTCTTTCTACCCAGGGGAAATTATAGGATGCGGATAACCCCACCTCTTTAAGCCTGTCATCTGTTTCATTATAAATGACTGGGTTCCAAACGGAACTCGCCCCTTCCTTAATGAAGCGCTGTTTTGTAGCACTAGATCTTATTTCTAGTCCAATTTCCTCAATTATAGAGAATGCGCAGATAATAGCATAAGAAGCAATAACATGGTAATGGTACGATGGGTTAAAATTATCAAATACCTGACCGTAAATCGGGTTCGCCGAATGGGGAGTGAAAGAATCAAGTCCAAGAGTTACTTCATACTTTTCAATAGAGTACAAATTTGATGGACTGCCCCAACTTTTCAATAGAATAAGGACACCAATGTATAAGTACTCATTACGAATAAAATAATCCCCAAAACTGCTGCCTATAAAATCAATAGTCTCGGAGTTTCTGACCTCCCTAAGTCCAGAGGTGCTTTTAATTTTATATTTATCTGGATAGGCAAGCAGAGAAGATGAGTACATTAAACTAAAAACATTTTCTGCCATTGCTTCAGATTCAGCTAAAATAAGAACTTCTTTAGCAGGCATCATGCCTTTGCCGGAATGGTCTTCTCCTGTTCCCATACTTGTAAGAAAGCCTGAACCATCATTGTACTCCCAATGCCTTAGACTGGGGTCATCAAGAAATTGCAAACTCCACTCGGCTGGATATATTAATTGTTCAAGCGCGATGGCTGTTTTCGAATCAACGATTATAAATGTGCGGAACAGATTCATCATTGGGAAAGATAGATATTTACAGAGCCCCAACCAATAAAAAGGCCATAACAAATCAGTTATGGCCTTTTAAAAAGCATTCATACACTACCCCTCCGGTGGAAAAGGGTCGTTGCCGTATGAGTTTCGCTCCCTTATCTGTCCATTCGGTCGATGGATAAATAATTCTGAGCCCTGATTTCGTGCAATCTCTCTCGCAATTTCTATTGCCTGCGATTGCGTTTCTGCGATGCGGGTGACTCTATCATTCCCTGCACCACGTACCGCCCAACTCCCGTTATGCGGTACAACATGTTGGTTTCTTGCCATAATGTGTAATTAACTATTTTGATTTTTTAACTGTTTGCACGTAGGTTGTTTTTGGACTACGCTTAACATGCGCATTAGAGACGAATCTGCCTGTGATTGCGCTTTTATTAATTTTGACTGATACTTTACTCATTATTCTATACCTCCTTTCTTCGTGATATTGACACTCCAAAAGCTTAAGAACTTTTTCCATTTTGATACGGGCTTAATCGCCGCTATCGGTTCTGTGATCGTTTTAACTTTGTTTTCCTCGACCTTCTTGTAGAATTGATCTTTACGATTCTTGTCTCTTTTTCTATTATTATCAATTTCCCGCTCGCCCCACTTTTCCGAATGTTTTATTCTGTTTTCTGTAATAAAATAATGGGACTTGCATTTAAAGCTCCAATTTCCAATCGATGGGTGTAATGAAACGCTTGTGCCATTAAAGGTAAGTTCCCAATCAGTTGGAGATAGTGGAGTAATCACTTCATTTCCGCAACCGCATACACATTTGTGCAGTGCTGTTCGTCGGGGAATTGAAATATATAAAATGCCGTTCTCAAGGTACTCGGGGATAATGTCAACGAACTTATGCTGTAGTGTCTCCATTTAACAATTGTGAAATATTAATTGAATATGTTGAATGGTGTTCCAACTTTCTGTCTTGATAGAAGCCAACTATTTTCTTCCATTTGATAACTGCATGTACGGCATTTAGTGCATTTAGCTCTGCAATCTGGATGTTTGTGACATAATCGTTATCAGTTGAATCTTCTGAAGAAATCCTCTTCTCAAGGTGATCGTTTTTATCTTCTGTACCTGTTGTTGTTCTAAGGATTCCGGTTAATTGCCCGTCAGTTTCTGTTACACCTAAGCCAACATCTATAAATGATATCTTAAGTTCTAACAAGATTTTGATTATTTGCCAGCGCACGAGATTGTTATCTACACATAAGAACACAAAATTTAAACCCTCTAAAAGATTTCTGGTCTTCTCATTTACAAAAACTTTATGAGGGATGACTGCTTTGTGAATTTTTGAATAAATATTATAGAAGTATTCCGTCTTACTACTGAGCATGCTTAGGTCATCAACCGATGCAGCTCCTGGTGAGCGAAACGCATTGTGGGTAGAAAACTTGTCTCCGTCGAATATATGAATCTCGGAAACTGCAGCCTTGGATACTAAATCTAAGATATAAGAACCTGTACCGCCTAAGCCAATGATTCCCACTTTGTGCCCATTAAACTTATCATTAAGATGCGTAATATTTGCCCGGCTCGCATTAGTGTCCAGATACTGAAAAACCGTTTCTTCATCAGCTGTAACAGGTTTATAGGTCCGTGCAGTTGCATCCCTGTCCAATGATTTAGCAGGTGCAGAAAGTAAATCAATATACCTTTTAAACTTCTCATAGTGATCTTTGTACGCACCACTAGTAGGCTTACTGGAAAAATAGTGATTACCCACCAACTCATCAAGAAGCGGTTGGTTGGGGCTGCTATTTAATATCTCATTCATTGGTGTTCCATCTTTATGGCATGGTACTTCGCCCATAAAATATATTGCGTGCGTATTTGGCGGCCCCGATAGCGTAGCAGATTGCATGGTTAGCTGACTAATCAACGTTCCATACTTAACTTCGCAATCGCCATTTACATAGGGTATGTGGTGGATAACTACGTATCCACCACTAATCATTATTTCATACCCTTTATCCTGAAGTTGCTTCAGATCAGGATTAAGACTTATCAGTTGCTGTTGCATTGAATTCCATTTCGTTAGTCACACAAACAACATCTCCTTTAGCTAATTCGCCTTCCGGATTATCCTTTGGGCCTTTAGAATAGGTAACCGTATAAGCCTTATTACCATTTCCAGAACTATTCTCTGCCAGGCTCACTACCTGGTCAAAAGAAATATTTCTTTCCGTCCAGCTTTTAGGCCTTCCATTAACATAAATGGTAATAGGTTCCCTATGTTTAGAAAAGAAATGTTCCTTGCCCGGACGTGCCAAATCAACAACCTCGTCGTCAGTAATGAAATCATCAACGTACCCCTCTTTGAGATCTAAAAATAGGTCGTCATTAGGGCTGATATTACCTAATTCCCTAAGTTGGATGCCTCTGATAAATTGTTTATACCAGGTGAATTCTTGTTTATTGATAGTGAAATGAAGTTTTTTCTTGACGAAGAAATATTCCGTATCAGGTCTCGCCAAGTTCACTAATTTATCGTTTTCAATCAACTCGTCCTTATAAGGCCTAGCAATAGACAAAAACAATTCTGTGTCTAAAGGGATTCCGGCTTCTATCTTAAGCGTTGATCCCAATTTATACTGTTCAAAAGTTTCGAACTTTTTGCCTTCGGTAACATACTTTAAGGCAACTTTTAATTTTTGCGTAGGCGCCCCTTTACTTTCGTTTTGCATCTTTTTAATTTTGTACATTATTAAATAGCTGTCTTTAGTGACAACAACACTGGTAAACCCAGATCAGGAACCACAGCCGAAAATCACTTTCCGACCCCAGGGCACGAATGAGACACTATGCCGCATTAAAAAAATGTACTTAGACTTGCAGAATTGCCAAAAACGAGGTAGGTTTGAAGTGGAAAACATTCTTACCCCAAAATAGAAGCCGGGAAGCTTCGATTTTTGGAAATTACAAGCCAGGTAATTTTTACCTGGTTTTTTTATATATCTATTCTTTTCTTTCCCTTTTCATTTTCGATTAACTTTAACTCAACAACGCTAAGGTATGCATAAAACTGTATCATGCAATAATTATTTTACAAAAGTTATCAACATCTTGTTGGTTGTTCGCAATGCAAACAATGTTGGTAATAAAAACTTTTTTATGTAAAAAACTGTTATATTTGTATATTGTGTAAAAAATCAAATGGAATTCTATCAACAACTTGGGGAAAAGCTAAGAAAAGCGAGAATTGACGCTAATAAAAGTCAGGACGCATTGGCTCAAACTTTAGGGCTAAGCAGGGTTACCGTGGTAAATATTGAAAAAGGCAGGCAAAAAATACTCGTTCACAATTTGGTCGATGCCGCCAATTTTTTGGAAGTCAAACTTTCTGATCTTATCCCAACAGAACAAAGCAACCTTGAAGTAAATCAGGAAATTGTTTCTAAGATAAACAGGAAGTTTACTGATGAACTTAAAGCTAATTCTGTGCAGAATTTCGTCAGGGCAACGCTTTCTAATCTTAAATAACTATGAAATATTCAAGCAGAGATAAAGAAATTGAAAACATAGCATCCATGATGCTAATAGAAAACAACGTTTTCGAGCCTTTTGTCGATGTTGATCAAATCATCAGCAACAAGAACATTACATCAACGCCCTATGGGTTTGACGAGCAAGTTTCAGGCGTTTTGGTGATAAAGGATAATGTTGCAACAATCGGTTACAATCAAAAAAACAGTGTAGAACGAATTCGTTTTACCAAGGCCCACGAGCTGGCGCATTATACACTACACTGGAAACCTACGTCTAAAATAAACCAAGAGGTTTTCGTGGATAAAGATCTCTTCATGAAATTTAGAAATACTAATAATGACTATAATCCTGAAGAAGTCAGACAAGAAATAGAAGCCAACATGTTTGCAGCTGCTTTATTAATGCCTAAACATTTCATTGAAAAGGAACTAAATAGACCAGAATATCAAAGGTTGGAAGAGGCAAATATTATTAAAATGCTTGCTAACAAATTTAAGGTAAGTGAGCCAGCTATGACGTACAGGTTAACCAATCTCCAAATGTTCTACTAATCCCCCTTTAACTTTATGGGTTCCAAGTTATGAGTGACGAAAGATTTCACTTACAAATTCCTAAAGACAACATCCGTAGCGAGAAATATGAAAAACGGGGCTTTGGCAGGGCGTACCCTCGTTCCAATTATTATGAACACGCCGAGAAGTTGTTGGACCGTTATGGGAAATTATATGAAGGGGAATCAAACAAGAAAGATTTTGAATTAACATCGCAGATTTTTTTTCAAGTTGAAGTTCCTTTTGACCGGGCCATCAAAAACGAAAAGCTAAAACTTCAAAACCTCGGAATAAACATTTTAAACTATTCCGCAGAAAACCCGGCGAAAGGTACCGCCTACATACAAAAAGCAGAATTTGATATACTAATCGAAAAAATTAAAGTATATAAGGAGAGCGCAAGTCATGTGGGTAGAAGTAATATATCCATTATAGAAGATATACATCTACTGTCAGTTGACAGCAAGGTTGACAATAATATCAGTCTTCAATCTCGTGCAACTGTTTCGATAGCATTCACAATCTTTAGCACACTGCCACATCAAGAAAAAGAATTAATCGTTAAAAATTTACTGGATGAGATTAGTGACATATCTTTTGAAGCCAAAAGCCGAATATTTGGGAACGGCGTCTGCTCCATTACTTGCAAGATAAGCGCCTCGTCGATTTCGAGTATCGTTAATGAATATACAACGATCAATGAAGTCAAGCTTAACTCTACTAGCATTATCACAACGGCTATGCCTCCCTTGCATGCCCTGCCTGGTTCTTTAAAAATCGAAAAACCTGCATCCGGTTCTTCAATCTGTATAATCGATTCAGGCGTACACAGGCACAACAAGATATTTTCTGGTTTGATATCAAAAGTGGTCACTCACCTACCCAAAAACTGTGTTTATCCATCTTACGACCATGGAACATTTGTTGCAAGTCGTTGTATTTTCGGGGACACTTTAGACACTTGTCTATCAGGTGAGCCCTTGCGTCCCTATTGTAAAGTCATGAATGTGCAGGTTTTTGGCAAATTGCCAAACGGTGATGTTCAAGGACATGAAATTTACGACTTAATGGGAATAGTTGAAGATATAGTTTATCAGAACTATAAAACAATAAAAGTCTATAACTTATCTGTTGGAGATGACTCCTCAATAAAAAGCGGTTTTTTTTCAAATTTTGCGAAACTTCTCGATTACTTAACTAAGGAGTATCAGGTCTTATTCGTAGTTGCAGGAGGAAATATCAGAAAACTACAAGGGAGCTACCCATTGCCACATTTTAGTGATCCGTTGTCGAGAATAAATTCACCTGCGGAAGCATTATTATGTCTAACAGTGGGGTCTATTGCAAAATATGCTGATTTATCTTCGTTAGCATCCCAAGATGAAGTCTCGCCGTTTTCGAGGGTTGGGCCAGGGGCTGATGGGGGTGTAAAGCCGGAGTTGGTTGCTCACGGTGGAAATTTGCCAACCACCTATAAATATTCGCCTAGGTTGGGAACATATGGTATCTCTGGTGACGGAAGTGGTTTATCAGTCGATAACGGCACGAGTTTCTCAGCCCCTCTTATTTCACGTTATGCCCAGCAGCTATTTGATATCTATCCTAAAAGTAATCCAAACTTGATAAAAGCCTTGCTTTGTCACTTTGCCGAACAGCGTGCAGTACATAAAGCAATCACGTCAAATCATAATCACTATGTCGGCTTTGGGGAACCTGTGATTGAAAACGCCACCCAAGCTGGATTAAACAATGCTGCGTTTATATACGAAGGAAAATTAGATCAAAGCAATTATCAATTTGTAACTTTTCACATTCCAAACTCACTTGCTGAAACGAATAAGGATTCTAAGTTAAGAGTGAGAATTACATTGACTTATGACCCCCCCGTTAATATTACAAATGATTTAGAATACTCAAAAGCAAGGATCTCTGCTTCTCTTTGCAAGCCAACTTCCACAGGCATGAAAGAATTAGGGATATCGGACGAAACCACTTATTCAATACCTTGGAATCCAACAATTCACTTTGAAAAATCATTTACAAGGGGTTATCTTACAGGCGCCTGGGAATTAAGGCTACGCCTTTACACGAGGGGGGATCTAAGTCCTAATTACAAACAGGATTATGCAGTTACAATAGAAATCTTGGACCAGAATAAAAAAACCAACGTATACGACGACCTAGTCCATGATTATGGTTCAATTTATAAAAAGTTCAAAATGCGTGTAGCTGCTTAAGAGTAAGTTTGGAAAGCATTTGCTTTAAAAAGAATATCTACCCTCTCTATTTTACCTACTATACAAATTATGAACGATGCAATAATTAGAATGGTCAAACAGCGTTTACTGGTTTTGGGTGGGGGTATTGGATGAAATAATTAAATCAATATCGTAAAAGAATTAGTTCAAAAAGTTTATCGGTAATACCCATTCTGCATTCAGTGTGAATAATTTGTAATTATTAAAAAGGCAATCAAATTGCGGATATAGAATGTATATTTATGTATCAGGCGCAATTTTGTAACAATGGACAACTATGGGAAGTTGTAAAAATCTCAAAGACTCTAAAAAGGGGCGTGGATGCGTTTTTACGATGTGTTATACAGTTCGGGAATATAAAATATTTCCCAAACTGGTTTCTGATATTAAAGACTGCGAAGAAGAATTAAGCCCTCATTTCTAAACCAGAATTCTGCCTCGAGCACAATCATCCACAAGATAGATAAGTCGGCAAAACTGCTTTGAACAATCAAATAAAATTCTGGTATTGCGCATTCTGAACGAACAGGATGATGGTATCTACCTTCATCAATTCCGTCGGGGTAAGAATATGATGCAGAATGTATGTAAAAGATTGTTTTAGTAGGTAAATGATTGACGTAATACCTCTGATCGACCGTTTGTAAAACGAAGTCGGCAAGGCGGTGGCTATTAGATGATTTTGAATTCATGAATAATAAAAAATCCACCTGCAAAAAATATGGCGCAGGTCTTGACCTATCCGCGTTAGAGGTACTGGTATACCCGACAAACGAATAAGCAAGCCCACGCCAAAGCGTGAGCGTTGCGCTTATCCTCCCGTTTGTCTTAAAAATTACCAGTTTTCTAACACGAGACTCTATGCGAACGCAAAGCATTCAATATTGTGACGGCTTACGCCCTTTATTTTCATAGCAAATATACGTGTTCGCATTACAATTGTAAATTATAAGAAAGGAATAAATGACAACAGCTGTGGAAGCAGTTACCGGAGGGAAGAAAAGAATGACTTCTGCTTTTCTCCATTTTATAGGCTATGATTTATATTGAAAATAGAAGAACATGTATTTGTAATCAATTCGAAGTCAGCATTAGATTACACAGCGCCTAACAAATGTCTTTCATGGATTTAAAGTTTCGCAACTACAAATGTGATTTTCGCGATAACTTATGTGTTTTCGCAATTACTTCTGTAAATAACACCACCCACCAAAGCTACATCACTAATAGTATGGTGCGGCGAGCGGAATGGGCGAACCGTAACCAAAGCATCAGCCGCGGCCAGTTTGCCCGCCACCGAATGTATTTTGGTGGTCTCTAACGATTCATATAAACTTAATGGCGGTAAAATAGAGGGCAGCCTACGTGCCAGCATGGTTTTACCTGCTCCCGGCGGACCAATCAATATCACATTATGGCCACCAGCCGCAGCAATTTCCAGCGCGCGTTTGATGTTTTCCTGGCCTTTTACTTCGCTAAAGTCGCTGTCATAATTGCTCAGGCTGTTGTAAAATTCCTCGCGGGTATTCACCACTTCAGGCCCGATGTTTAAGTCGCCGTTAAAAAATCCGGCCACCTCTTTGATGTTATCTACGCCATAAACCTCCAGATCGTTCACAATTGCTGCTTCCCGGGCGTTTTGTTTGGGCAGAATAAATCCTTTGAAACCATCTTTACGGGCTTGTATGGCGATAGGGAGAGCTCCTTTAATGGGTTGTAAGCTGCCATCCAGCGATAGCTCACCCATGATGATATACTTATCCAGATTTTCCGGTTCCATTTGGCCAGAGGCGGCCAAAACAGCTGTGGCTATGGTCAAATCATAGGAAGAGCCTTCTTTTTTGATATCCGCAGGGGCCATGTTCACCACCACCTGCTGGCGCGGCATTCGGAAACCGGTATTCTTTAACGCCGACTCGATCCGGAAATAGCTTTCTTTTACAGCCACATCGGGCAGGCCAACTATAAAATATTTGGTACCCGCCGCTATATTTACCTCAACTGTTATGGTAATAGCCTCGATACCATAAACCGCACTGCCAAAAGTTTTAACCAACACTGTGATAAAGTTTAATCAACGCGTAAGTTAAATATTTTTAATTAGCAGAAGAAAACAGAAAAGATATTAAATAAGTATATACAAAAAACCGCCGCCTCTATATCAAGAGACGGCGGGCCGCTATTTTTGATCTTGAAAATTAAGCTACCTGGGCAATAATCATCAAAAACCCGCAGGAGGCAATTACACAGGCCAGTATCATAACCGACCACATTTTTTGATGATGTTTGCTTATTTTTTCAAAGGCAATGTTAAGTTTATTAAACCGCTTGTTGTTTAGCAATACAAAATAGTTGAGCAGCAATGCGCCCACGGCCCCCAGCATGATATAAGTGCCGGCCATAGGATTAACATTAAACCAACTCGATTTTAAACAGATCTGTGCGATCAGCAATAAAGTAGTTAGTAATACGATCAGCAAAAAATTCAACCCAAAAAGCGAGTTAAATCGCGGTAAACTACCCTGACCGAAATTTTTGAAACTCCATCTGTAAAAGCTTACATACATGGATTTATAAAATTTTGTAGTGTTCATAGATCATTGGTTTAAGGTTAATAATGGCTTGTTGTAATATTATATATCGAAATAACGCAATTTTTCAGAATTTTATTGTGCCAAATCAAATATTTTTTATCAACCCTCTATTTTTATTAAATAAATACCACATTTTGCCGAAAAATGAAATTGTGGCAAATTATCCTTATGAATACCACAAAAATATTAACATCTATGCAGCGGCGGTCGCTTGCAGCCTTGTGGTGGGTCCTGATTATCTATTGAGCTTCGATACTAAATGAGGCCAATACATTTACATTCGGATCAGGCACAACAGTTTCCGGCTTTACTTTTACCGGGAATTGAGCAATCGTAGTTTTATCTTTTACCTGCATGTGAAACACTTCTCCATTAATAGCTATCTCCAGCGGAAACTCATATAAATTATCCTGCTTTTGGTAAACATTAACGCTAACCGCCCCTTTATCCGCATCGTAATGCCAGCCAATGTTCAAATCCGGGTGCCCAGCCTTACGCAACCATTGGTTAAAGAACAGGGTTAAGTCCAGGCCGCTAACTTGTTCCATCTCCCGGCGCAGATCGTCGGTATTGGCATTGCTGTTCCGGTATTTGGCATAATAGTTTTGTATGCCTTTCCAAAAAAGCCCGTCGGTCAGTTTGCGCCGAAGCATGTGTAATACCCAACTTCCTTTTTGGTAGCTATTGGCATTGAGCAGCTGCATATAGTCGTTTTTCACCGCGCTGTCAACAACCGGAGTAAGACGCTCTTTTTCAAACCCCAACACTTTTTTACGGTCGGCCAGCATCCGTTTTTTTAAAGTATCCGCTCCATATTTATTTTCCAGGTACAGGTTGGTCATGTAGGTAGCAAAACCCTCGCTGAGCCACAGATGCCAGAAACTTTTTTCGCTGGCGCCGTCGCCAAACCACTGATGGGCAATCTCATGCGCCATCAATTCTTCTATATCGGGTGTCGTTACCGACTCTTCAAAGTAAAATATAGCACTGGCGTTTTCCATACCCCCAAATATGGTTTTTGATTGCACATTGGCCAGTTTTTCATAACTGAATGGGCCAACATGTTTGATAAAGAACGGCAGTATATCCTTAGCCACAGCATAACTTTTAAAGCCAGCCTCTTTACTCTCCGGGAAAACATAAGTATATACCGGGATATTGCCAACATCGCCCTGATGATCAATAGCAAATGCTGCTACACCTATCACCATTACTTTGGTAGGTACAACAACGGCTTCATGCCAGTGGGTTAATTTCAGATGATTGGGCAATTGCTGCTCTTTTATTTTTAACCCGTTGGATACTACCTCATAATGATCTGGAGCGGTCACCACAAAATCAACTGAGGCTTTATCAGCCGGGACATCTACACAGGGCAACCAGTTATGGGCGCGGTTTGGCCAGTTATCGCCAAAAAAGGTACGGTGGCCAAAGTGATTGGTCGAGATGATCAAGCCATCGGCGGGGATACCGGCATAGCTTATTTTGTAGCTGTGCCGACTATTTGCTTTAGTATTGGTATAAATTTTCACCACACCTGTATCCTGTACAAATTTGAGCCTTTTTCCATTTTCGGTAACTGATGACACGAGCATCCCCTTGCCTTCGCTGTTCTTTTTTACCATGTCGAGGCTAAAGGCCGACGCGTTTTTCAAAAACTTAACATCTACCGTGGCCTGTCCCTTGATGTTATTGTCCACATCGGTCAGTTGCAGCGCGAAGTTGTAATGCTGCACATCAATAACAGCACCCGGAACCTGTGCCTTTACGGTTATACTTAAAATTAAAAGAGCCGAGGATAATATCGTTTTACGCATATATTTAAATGGGATATAGCATGGTGTATTACACAAAACTAAAATAAAAAACCGGCCAAAACAGCTCCTGGTTTATATTTAAAAACGATGTTATCTGCTGTTGATATGTTACTTTAATAATGCTTTAACCTTGCTATCAAAATTCACTTTGTTAATACCAATTAAAGTATCAATTGCCGACAGATAATTCTCATCGCCCTTACCACAATTAATTAGCGTTATGATTCCCGGTAGGCCCTTTTTTTGTTCCACTTCATCCGCTATTAAACCCGCGATCACAGACCGCACCTTTGCCATTGAATTAAAGACCACCGGGTTGATACTAAACAGATCATATAAATTTACCTGCGGGTGCTGTCGTACATATTGCTTCAATTGTTTAACCAGTTGTTTTTGTAATATCATTTCGCCGTTTTCATCGGTGTAATATGCGTTGCCCCAGCTGTAAGCAATGCCTTCTTCGGCGGCCGAGTTACGGGAGCCGGTCCGAACCTTCGCTGCGTAGTAATGAAACGCGTCATGCGAAAAATCTTCATTATTCATGATCGAAAAAATACAGTTCCCGTCAACACCATAACCATCTTTGGTTTTACCGATTGACGCCCGGTCATATTCGTATCCCAGCAGCTGCAATACTTCCTGATAATTAGCACACATGTAAAAATCCATTACTTCTGGCGACAAACCCAGCCTTTGGGCAATGAGCGTATTGTTTTGGTCAAACTTTTGAGCCCGTGCAACATTAAGTTTATCCGGATAATGATAAATAATACGACCAACGGTTTTGGTCTTCCATGTACGTGTGAGGTAATTTACCGGCAGCGCAAAAGTGATCTGCTTTTCCTCAACGAGGACTATCAAATTAAAAATAGTTTTTAACTGATTATCTCTGCTTGTAATGGCTATGGTTACAAAATACTGTTTGCCGGAAACCGGGTATAAATTGATTAGCTCCTGATGATCCGGACCGGCATTCGATTCTGTCTTTAACGATTTCAGGATGGAAATACTGAGCGTTGCCTTATCTTTTGAAACCTCGTTCCCGCTTAGTTTATTGGTTTCTATTTTGGCAAAAAGGCTGTCCAGTGAAGTTATGATCCGGGATCTGAGTGTTTCTGTTACCTCACTATGCCGGTTTTGGGCTACCGAAATAGTTTGCCCAAATACTTGGCTGGTAAAAACCAAAAGTAAAATGATGGATAGCTTTTTCATTGCTCATATTTTACTAAAAATACACATTTAGGTATATGGCTATGATATAACCCGAAAAAAGCTGCGACAGGGGAGTTTTTTTGTCTTGGGAAACCCCGCCAAGCCAGCGGGGTTAATCAATTTACATCTTAGGCATACGGCGCATCATGCTGGCCATGGCTGCCGGGTTGCTCATTTGTTTCATCACCTTTTTCATGTCGTCAAACTGCTTCATGAGGCGGTTTACCTCGGCCAGGTCGGTACCGGAGCCTTTGGCTATGCGGGTACGGCGGCTTTGGTTGATGGTTTCGGGGTTTGATTTTTCAAATGGGGTCATCGACTGGATGATGGCCTCGATCGCTTTAAAAGCGTTATCGTCAACTTCCACATCTTTCATCATTTTACCTACGCCGGGTATCATGCCCATCAGATCTTTCATGTTACCCATTTTTTTGATCTGCTGTATCTGGCTGTAAAAATCGTTAAAATCAAACTTGTTCTTGCGGATCTTCTTTTGCAGTTCGGCCGCTTCTTTCTCGTCAAACTGCTGTTGAGCACGTTCTACCAGGGATACCACGTCTCCCATGCCCAGGATACGGGAGGCCATACGATCGGGGTGGAAAACATCCAGCGCTTCCATTTTTTCGCCGGTACCGATAAATTTGATCGGTTTGCTTACGACCGATTTGATAGACAGGGCGGCACCACCACGGGTATCGCCATCCAGTTTGGTTAAAACCACACCGGTAAAATCCAACCGGTCATTGAACACTTTGGCGGTATTTACAGCATCCTGGCCTGTCATGGAATCAACCACAAACAGGATCTCATGCGGGTTAACCGCTGCTTTTACCTGTTCAATCTCCACCATCATGGCTTCATCAATAGCCAAACGACCGGCGGTATCGATGATCACCACGTTATGGCCGTTTTGTTTAGCCAGGGCAATACCCTCACGGGCGATAGCTACCGGATCTTTTGAATCGCGGTTGGCATATACAGGGATACCTATCTGCTGTCCCAATACCTCGAGCTGGTCAATAGCCGCAGGGCGGTAAATATCATCAGCAACCAGTAAGGGCTTTTTATTTTTTTGCGTTTTTAAGTAGTTGGCCAGTTTACCAGTAAACGTGGTTTTACCCGCACCGTTCAAACCCGCTATAAGGATAACGGTTGGCGTAGCCGGAAAATTAAGCTCGGCAGTGGTGCCGCCCATCAGCTCGGCCAGCTCATCGTTCATGAGCTTGGTAAGCAACTGGCCCGGCGAAACAGCTGTTAATACATTCTGCCCCAGTGCCTTTTGCCTTACCTCATCGGTAAAGGCTTTGGCTGTTTTATAGTTAACGTCGGCATCCAGAAGGGCTTTGCGTATCTCCTTCATGGTTTCGGCCACGTTTATCTCAGTAATAGTTCCCTGACCCTTCAGGACCTTGAACGCCCTGTCGAGTTTATCCGAAAGATTTTCAAACATTATTATAAAGTACTTTAATCTTTAAAGGTTACAAAGGTATGATTTTGAAATATATCCGTTGAATTATTTTGACCCCGATGCCGCTTTTTGAAAAGAGCTTTTACATCGGGCTAACAAAAACTTTTTAAACCCCGGATTTTAACACTTTTTTGGCCAAAAACAGGGTAAAAACGAATCAAAATATTTGAAAAAATCCTGTTTTAACACTTTTTAACAAATTATGGCCCTGTTTTGAGCCGTTTTTAAAACTTTAAAAAGTATTAATTTTTTGATTATCAAATAACTATTTACCAAACCTGCGATTTTTGATCTGTCTTTTCCTTAACAGAACAGCCCGGTTTCCGTTGGTCGGGAACCGGGCTGTTGGTATATATCAAATATACGGAATTCTTTGGGCTTTAGGAAAGGCATGCATATCGCAGGCGCCGAGCGACTGCGAGGAATGACAACTCTCTTATCCTATTCTCCCGTCCTCATCACGGTAGTTTATCCAACTTAAAATACCCCAAATGTATTTTGTCTTCCGGGGCACCGTCAGCTGCGGGGGTAATATGCAGGGCGTATTGCGCTTTCTGTTCAGCTGGTAAAATCTCTGCTATCTCATGCAGGTCGTCCACATCCAATCCATATTTATCATCGATGTGCGATTCGGCGCCGGGAAAATGAACCTGGTGATAAAACGGCGTGTCTTTGGCATAGGCAAACGCTTTTGATTTGTTGGGTTGTACGGTGAGCACCTTAAAATGTGGCTCATCAAACAAACCCTCCTGGTAGCCGCCTAGGTTTATAAAAAACAGCCTGAGGAGCTCGGCATCTGTACTACCGGGTTGCTCAGTTACCTGCACATGGTATCCGTTAACCAGGGTTACTTCGCGCCAGGCATCCACATGTAACCTGTCCTGACCTTCGGGCCAGAAAGCTTTAATCTGTGGGATAAGATCTTTTACGGTTTCGCCTATTCCAAAAAAAATATCGTGTTGTTCGGTATGCCTTCCCGGAGGTGTACAGCCAAGCATCAGCATAAATAATTTCATATGGGGGTATTTTGATTTTATATGGCTAAAATACCATTATCCTTTAATACTATCGGCAGGTATGCGGTTGATCTGTTCCTGAAAGCGCTTCACAAAAAGCCCCATGTGCCGCCCGTCGCAAAGGGCATGATGCGCGTGGATGGCTACGGGCAGCCAAACCCGGCCATCGCGCCTGTAAAACTGACCGAACACGATCTTGGGCACACTATCGTCACCGGCTAAGGGCTGCGCGTGCTGCATACTGGTAAAGCGGATATCTTTCAGTATAGAGTAATGAATGAGGCTGTTAAACCCATCGCGTAGTTGCAGCCTGTCGGTCGTTTTTTCATGATCGACGGCGGCGCGGGCGGGCGGGGCAAATTGCTCAAACTCTACGTAATGGTCCATATAGGCAAAGCCAAAGGTATCATCGGGCCGCAATACGGTAACCGATGCAGATATAGTATCGTATTCATAAACTTCGCCATCTTCTATCCGTTGCCGCAGCTCGGGCACCTGGTTGGCCGCCAGTAATGAGCGGTGCAGGTAAAACAGAAAAAACGATTGGCCATGCTGTTTGCAATAGTCATAAGCTTCTGTAGCATCCATATCGGTACTGATGCCAAAAAAGGGCTGTGCAAAGCTTTTGAAGAAATTATAATGCACCCCGCGTTTCCAGCCTGCGGTATTCACCTTATATTTGCAGATATTATTCATGGGCGCAAGTTGCCGGTTCTGAGCCGTTTACGATATGCCCAAACGGATTTTTAATTAGCATAAACGGATTATATGTACCAGTTAGAAGGGGTTGAGTTTGCCAGGTTGATGAAAAGGGAGTTCAGTACATCCTTTGAAACCACGTACGCTACCGGCAGTATACCTAACCGTTTTGATTGCTATGCCCAGGGTCTTAAAGCCGATGATTTTAGCATCCTGCGGTTTGGGGCCCGCTTTGAGGACGGCCTGCGCATTAACAATATGCAGGATGCCACGCATGTGAGCATCCATTTTCAGCTGCATGGCTGTTCAGACGCACTTATTTCGGGTTTTGATGCCACCTCGACCATGAACCGCGGGCAGTTTAACCTGCTTAATTGTGTTAACCCGGTGAGTTCCTTTGTTTTTCCGAAGCAAAAGCGGTATGAGTATGTTTGCGTGGGTTTAAAACCCGCTTTTTTTAATGAGATACTATTAAGTTGTGGCGAAGCTTATGATAACCTGTTACAGCAAAGCCGTGGCGCAAGGCCATTCGCCCTGTTTCCGGATAATAAAAAGATAAGCCATCTGCAAAGCTCCGGGCTAAGCCTGCTTACCGAACCACCCGTGGCCGACTCGCTGCGCAACGCTTACATCAAAAATAAAATTACCGAGCTTACCCTGCTTACGCTTTCGGGCCAATACGAAACCAGGATACCAACAGCGGTTAACACGGCGGATGTGGAAAAGCTGCATAGTGTTAAAGACCATTTGGACATCCACTACCTGGACAGCATGAGCCTCCGGAGTCTCTCGCGTGATTTTTTGCTGAATGAATTTAAATTGAAAGCCGGCTTTAAAAAGCTGTTTGGCACTACCGTTTTTGGCTATGTGCAGGGCCTGCGCATGAACCATGCCTTAACGCTGATGCGCAGCGGGGGTATAACAGTAGGAGAGGCAGCCGTTATTACGGGCTACCTCTCTGATGCTTCTTTTATAAGAGCGTTTAAACAATATCATGGCTATTCGCCAGGGACCCAAAAATAGGTTTTATTAAAATCCGGAGATATCAACCAATGCCATTTCGCCCTTACTGATCACTTTAGCCAATAGGAAACTGTTTTTATCCGGGAAATAAGTAAATAACTGGTTAACAAACTGATTTGGCTCTTCGCTTCGCCACCTGGGTACATTAAAGCTTATTTTGGTTTCTTCTTTTTGGAGGTTATCGCCTAATACATAAATGCCATAATATTCGCCTGCATTTACGTAGTAGGTGCCTTTAACATTAGCCAGGCCGAAAGAGTGATGCAGATCGGCACTGCAAAAATGCTGTGTTGATAGTTTTTTTGTGGCTTTCAGCTGCCCGTCAAAAGAGGTAACAAATAAATAAGCGGGACCAAAATTATATTTTGGCTTGGCGTTCATCATTTCAAGTCCCGTTGTCATTTTTTCTTTTAACTCGGTTTTGCCTTCCGCGAAAATGTGCATTTCGTTATTTTGCAGCATAACGTTGCGGATATCTACATCGATAATACCTTTCCCTGGTGAAAACTCCGGGATCTTATTATTGCTCAATATCTTTCCTGATTGCAGATCATATAAGAGCAGGTTTTTGTAGTATTCGTCTTTAAAATCTATGGCGCTGCTGTTAAATGCAATCAAATACTCCTGTGATCCGATGGATACCGATTTAAGTTCGTTAAGGAAAATTTGCGAGTCGAAGTTTTTGTCTTCCTGTCCGCTGGCTGATATAACCGTAAGATAGGTTATCCCTTTTTTTGAGCCGTTCATATCCCTAACCAACACCACTTTGCCGGAATTGGTAACCGTAAATTTATCCGAGGTAAATTCGTTATCAAAGCTTACTTCTTTTTGCCAGGCTATGCTAAGCGTTTTGGTGTCAATAACGATCAGCTGGTTTTTATCCGGAGTGCCTTTTGCCCGGTATTTATGATAGTTAATGGCCAGGTAATTGCCATTATCAGATTTTTCTGAAAACAGACTGCCAGATTTCATGGCAGATGGTATTTCTCCTTCGGCCAGTACCGTACTGGTAAATTTAGCGGTGGCCTTATCAAACTCCACTTTATGAATCTGATAGGTTTTTGTTTTGTTTGAATATACTTCTGTAAATACGGCAACTTTGCCATTTTGGCCTTCGGCGTAGCCCAAATAGTTAAACAAGGAATTGTTAAACATATTCTTCTCGCCAATTATGGGAAAATCATATTTATAGGTTTCAACCAGGGTGTTCTTTTGATCAAATTTTCTGACGATCACCTGGTGCCCGGCCATTACCCCGTAAACGTCCAGAACCGTTAGCAGGTAGGTGTTATAATTATCAACCAGTACAAAATGCGGATCCTTTTCATTTTCCGAGTCGAACTCAAATTTTGCTCCGTATTCTTTTTTCCCTTCCTGGGCCCAGCTAAAAGAAAGAAAATTTAGCAACAGGACAATGGTGTATATATATTTCATGTTTTTATTTTTTTAATTGATAAACGTCTTTTTCCATTTTCTTTAACTCGTTCGCTTCATCGTACGAGAGTTTGATGTACACCAGGTTATCCTGTAACTGGTTTAAATATTTTTCGCTTTCTGCTCTCTTGTTCAGCGCGATGTTGAGGTTTATTAAATTGAAATATATGTACCGGGCTATCTTATCATTAAAATCGGCCTTATCATTCTTATACTCTACTTTGGCCAGGGTTTGTGTCCAGATATCGATTCCCTTTTGCATATTGGCAAAAGCGGCAGTATTCATGTCGCTATTGGTGGGCTGTAGTTTTCTTAAATTGGTTTTTACGTAAATATCAGCCCGTTCCAGATCGTCATATTTACCCTTATTTTTTACGCTCAGTATTTTAACGCTTTTGGCGGTTGCCTGAAAACCATACAGATTATTGATATAATCGTTTAAAGATTTAATTACCGTGGTTAAGTGGTTTTTTTCTTCGAGCGGTTTGTTAATGTTATTGGTTGGCGATGACGATAAAAAAACATAGTCCTGAAAAAACGAAGTGTTTACTTTTTCAACACCTTTTATTTTAATCACCAGTTTGGTAGGCTGGTTAACAAACGTTTGGCCGGCATTGTCCTGAAAGTTCACCTGCTTTATATCTGCATTAATATCTATATCCGCATCGCCTCTTGTAAAGCCGGTTACGGCTATTTGTGAAGCCAACACATTATTATCTACAATGGTAAAATTGTTCAAATTGGGCTCACGGTATACCGGGGGTTGTGGCTTGTAATAAACAGGCTTTGCTGGCTGCACCAGTTTTGGGTTTTTTCCGTCGCTTGTTAAGGTTAGGCGTTCTACCATCGAAAGCTTTTTAAACTCGGCCGATTCGGTTTCGTATTTTTCTTTCGCTTTTTGAACATCGCCATCATAATCCTTTAATTTTTGCTGATAATCTTTTTCGCTGGCGGCAACTACGCTGCCATAATCATTAACAGATTTTTGATAATCGGCTTTTGCTTTCCTGATCACATCGTCGGTAGTAAGGTTATACGGCGATGTTACGGTAACCCTGAAGCTTTTAATGCTTTCATCAAGAACCGTTTGCGGTTGTTTAAGCAATTGAAACTCGATTGTTTCTGAGGAAATGTTCTGTGCATACAACGCGACAGAGAATGACATTAAAAATGCCAGACAGATAAGGTTTGGTTTCATTTTAAGGTTTAGTACAAATTTTATTAATAGCAACAACTTAGACACTTGCGTTTCTTAAGTTATTACGTTCGGGAAGGTAGAATAGACAGGCTAAAATTACAAAATTTATTTCAATTTAAGGGAATTTATACAACATCCCCAGGGCCAGACCTTCTGTTGCCTGTGCGTCTTTCGAGGTATGTTTATCATAAAGCAGCGTACCGTTAAGACTAACATTGATTAACCGGTTAACCCGGGCCGATAAAACCATATCTACACGATGGGTAATGAATTTAAGGTCCTGCCCGTAGGGTATAAATAAGGCATAGCGGGTATTCAGGTGGACATTTTTCATGATATCCTTATCAAACAGGGCAACCATCTGGAAGGCCAGGTCGTTTTTTACCGTCTTCAAGGTATCAACACCATAATTATCCTGTTGCTCTTTGTGAATTGCATGGTCGAGCACAAAAGTTTGCCTGGCGGTACCAGTACCCAAACGCAGATCGAAATAGCCGGTAGGTTTATACTCAAAACCCAGCGCCTCGGTTAAATAACCCGGCGACATAAAATTGGAGATATACTGCGAGGTAAAAGTGCCGTTGCCATTATCAATATAATTGTAGCCCTTATCAAACTGCGACTCAAACGTTAACGACCCAAATATGTACCAGTGTTTGGATAATTGCGAGGCTATCTTGTTATCGAAATAAATACGGTCGTTGGTTTTACGTTTGCCCTGGCCTTTGTTTTTGGATATACCATATTGCAGGTTCAGCTCAGATACATAGCTAAATGGAGCCTTGTTATATTCGGTGTGGTAAATAAAGTTTGATCCTAATGCTACAGCGTTTACACCACCCGCCGCGTAATTACTGGTAAATGACGATTGATTAAAGTTTAACCCAAAGGTGATGGACTTTTTCCAGTAGTTCACCTTATAATCCAGCATGGTCATCGGTATCTGCGATCTTTGCAATTGTACGGGCCGCACACGTGTGGGGATGGCATTTTTGCGCGAATCTATCCGGAGTTTATTGATTTTCGCCGTATCAATTTTAACAGTATCGCGCTTCAGGGAGTCGGTTTGTTGTGCTTTGGCGTTGATGCCCAGGGCTATTAATGCCAGAAATGGCAGTACAAGTCGGGTTTTAAACATAGTGAACAAATTAAAGCAAAAATCTCCTTTTATAACAGATTAATAAAAATTTGGAAAGATGGTTTTAAAAAATTGAGATTAGGGAGGAGGGGAGAGAGATTATTGTGAGCGTCATTGCGAGCGATAGCGTGGCAATCCCAAACTATACAGAGCGGCTCTACAAATCGGGGATTGCCACGTCGTTCCTCCTCGCAATGACGCGTGAACAGGAAGAGGCGAAGAGAGGGTAGTCGAATGAAGGGTAGAGCGCAGAGGCCTGCCCCATACAGGCTACAAAATAGTCCCCTTCTGCTATTACCAGCTTATGATTTCTCCATCCTTGAAAAATTGACCTGTTGGGCCTCCTTTGGGTAGCGTTGCGGCAAATACGATACTTTTAGCTCCGTCGCTTACCGATCTTCCGCCAAAGCCGGCTAAAATATCGTGGGTAGCGGTGAGGCCGGGGGTGGCGGCATTCACCAAAATGCTATCTTTTTTCAGATCTGCTGCCGCTTTAAGCGTAAAGGCATTCAGTGTGGCCTTGGAGATGCTGTAGGCAGATATGACATCTCTCCAGGGATTAACAAGACTGTAGCCTTCCCCGCCAAATGACCCCGAGCCCGAAGATACGTTCACGATTCTCGCATGTTCGCTTTTTTTGAGTAAGGGGATAAAATACTTAACCGTGCCCCATACGCCAATAAAATTACTTTCGAATACTTTTCTTATATCATCTAAATCTATCGTTTCCGTATCATACTGATCGGGGAACAAGGTGGCATTGTTGATCAGTACATCAAGCTTCCCAAACTGGTTGTTCACCTCTGCCGCGACGGCCTGTATCATCACTTCATCCGTAACATCCAATGCCATCGGCACAATATCCAGCTGTTCTTTAATTAACAGGTTGGCAAGCCCATCGGCAGTTTCCTGTTTCCGGGCGGTTATAATTACCTGATAGCCCTGGTTGGCGAGCTGCCTGGCCACTTCAAAGCCAATCCCTGTTTGTTTACCCACACCGGTGATGAGCGCTAATTGTATATTTTTCATGAGTGTTTAATTCGTTGTGTGCTTCTCCGATCCGCAGGTTATATGATCATCTTGATAGTTGCTATCGCGCTTTCCATATCGGCTATTTGTTTGCTGATCGACGCGCTTGCCCTGGAGCCTTCCAGCATAAAATAAAGCATATCGGCCAGTGCCTGATCAGAAAATCCTTTTTTATCATCCAACCCGGTTACCAGTTGAAAAAGCAGATCACGGAAGCGGCTTTTCACGGCTTGTACACGCTCCAAAACTATTTTTTCTGAAGGCATTATCTCCGCGTTGATCTTTAAAAACGGGCAGCCGCCAAAGTTGGTGGCATGGTTCCGTGCTATCGAATATTCAAAGATCCCAATGATTTTATTACGAGCACCCTGTATTTCACGCAGGTGACCCTCTAAGGCATCAAATAAAGCTGATGCCTGCCTGTCCAGATAAGCCAGCAATACATCGGTTTTTGACCGGTAGTTATTATATAAAGATGGCTTGGCAATGCCGGCTTCATCTATCAGCTGGTTAATGCCGGTGAGGTTATAGCCCTGGGTATAAAATAAGCGGGCCGCGGTTTGCATGATCCGCTCGTCGACACTTTCTTTTTTCATGGTGAAACAAAGGTATATTTTCACAAATGAACATACAAGTCTGTTCATTTATATTGCTGAATTGTTACATCTGGATGATATGAAGACCCGTGGAAACTGACAAGTTTAATATATAGAATGAGCTTTATTTGTAGATTAGCAATAATAAACATTTAAAATAAAACAATAATTCGATGGCATATATAATGGTTGATATTGAAAGCGATGGACCAATACCGGGCGATTATTCTATGATCTCATTTGGAGCTGTTCTGGTAAGTAACGATTTAAATGAAACGTTTTACGGAAAATTAAAACCAATTTCAGAAGAATTTATCCCGGAGGCTTTAGCCGTTTCCGGGCATACAAGGGAAGATGTTTTATCTTTTGATGATCCTAAAAAAGTGATGCTTGAGTTTGCCGAATGGATAAAAAAAGTTTGCAAAGACAGGCCAATATTTATTAGCGACAATAATGGATTTGATTGGATGTTCATTTGCTGGTATTTTCATCATTTTACAGGCGAAAATCCTTTTGGGTTTAGTTCACAAAATTTAGGTAGTTTATATAAAGGGATAGAAAAAGACACTTTTAAAACATTTAAACATTTGCGAAAAACAACGCATACACATCACCCGGTAGATGATGCAAAAGGAAATGCAGAAGCCCTATTAACGATGAAGTACGAATATGGATTAAAAATTAAGTTTTAACCAAGTCACGACAGCGGTGCATCATATATTCACATATCTTATTGTTACTTTAAGTATTCAGTTTAGCTACATTGGCATATTGTTTTTTTTGTTTACTAAAATAGTTAAACGGGAGATAGAAGAAGTAGAGATCGGCATTGACAATATTTTTTGTATTTATATAAAAAAGGTAAAAGTAAAAATAGGCTTAACCTTTTTCTTTATAGTGGGATTAAAACCTAAAGAAAATCAGGATGCTGCAATTCGGGATAAAGAATTTAAATTATTCGGCATTTTAAATATTGCTGCTAAGTTGGTTTTATTAGTTGCTGTATTTATCATCGCCGGATTACATATATCCGCCATACTTTATTACCTGTTTTACTTTTGTTGTATTATGAGTTTACAACAGCTAAAAATAGGGTTTCAGCATTTCAATGGTTTTGACCTTGCTGTTGGGATACTTGAACTTTCTATAATATTTGATATCCTAGGTCAGTTAATCATAAATTTTCTTTCTGAAAGCAAAACAAAGCGGAGCATCTTTTTGATAAACAGCGGTTTGGCGGTATTACTTTATCTCCGTTTGGTATGCAGTTATCTATTTATAAATTAACTCAATCCATAATATTAATGCTGGCAAAAATGCCAACTCCACGCAGTATGAGTGTTTTATTTTTATCCGTATCTACATAGCGGTTTCGCCGTTTATCGTCTACCACCATAAAAATATTGGTTACCTCCGGGATCACATGCCAGCCTGCCGGCGCCTTGATCCTGATCTCCCCGCAAAACTGAGTGCAATCTAATACTACCGCTCCGTTGAGATCGGCATTACTAAAGTCAACCGTTGTTCGGCCAAATAAATTGGTGAGCTGGCCATATTTGAATTCTTTTGACAGGATCTGCTTTTTTACCTCGCCAAATATGGCAGTGGTGTTGATATAATCATCATTCATGACACAATTTTTTATTCAGCCAAATTAGGGTAGCTGGTTACTTATATGAAGGCAAAATTGGCGGCATGATTAAAGATGTCGGTGAATACCTGTTTTTTTGTGGTAAAGAGCGGCCTGTCTTAGCAGCAACAAACCCATAAATTTTGGTTACTTTGCTTTTTTACCCGAGCAAATGAATAGCGCAATCATCCTTTCTAATATTAATGAACACGTTCAGCTAAACTCGGATGAACGGACATACCTGGAATCTGTTTTAATTTCAAGGCCATTCAGGCATGATGAACTGATTGTACAAAACGGGGATGTTGCCCGCTATATCATGTTTGTGAATTCCGGGTATATCATGAGCTATTATACCGATCAGGCTGGTGATGACCATGTGGTTCAGTTTGCAGCGCAAGGCTGGTGGAGCGGCGATCTGTTTAGCTTAAGCGCCGACCCCAGAACCATCTATTCAACTAAAGGCCTGAGCAATGGCGAACTGCTGCTGTTACCCCGGTCGGCCCAGGATCAATTATTTGAAAAATATCCCAAGTTTGAACGCTATTTCCGCATCACGTTTCAAACCTCACTCATCAGGCAGCAATTGCGCTTTATTGAAAGTTATTCATTAACCGCAGAGGAGCGCTATGTAAGGTTTCAATCGAGATTCCCCAATATAGATCAGTACATCGCTCAAAAATACATTGCATCCTACCTGGGTATAACCCCCGAGTTTTTGAGCAAGATCCGTAAGCGGTTGTTATTAAAGTAAGCTTAATCCGGTTCAAGATTTCGCCCCGCATTTCATAACCTGGTTCATCTTGTGCCGGCTGACTGCGTTTTAATTTTGTGTTCAAATAAATAAGGATAATGGAACACATAAAATCAACATGGTCAATTGACCCCGATCACTCCGAGATACAATTCAAAGTAAAGCACCTGGCCATATCAAATATTGCCGGTACTTTTAAAACATTTAAGGGTGATGTAATTAGCCCCAAAGAAGATTTCGACAACGCAGCAATTAATTTGGCGATAGACGCAAACAGTATTAACACCCAGCACGAAATAAGGGATGGACACCTTAAGGGGGAGGAGTTTTTTGATACCAATCAATTTCCCCAGATCTCTTTTAACGGATTATTACAAAAGCAAGCCGGCAAGTATGAACTCACAGGCAATTTAACCATACGCCAAAACACCCAGCCTATTGTACTGGATGTAGAATTTACCGGCATCGGTAAAGGACGCAATGGCGATGTGCGGGCCGGATTTGAGGCAAGCGGAAAAATTAACCGTAAAGATTATGGCCTTACCTGGAGCATGCTTACCGACACTGGTGCTTTAATTATAGGCGAAGAAATCAAGCTGCATTTTGATATTCAGTTGATCAAACAGTAATTTAATACCCCTTGCCTTCATCTAAATAAAAAACCCCGGGCCTCGCGTCCGGGGTTTTTAAGATAAAGATGTTGTTATTTAATATTGATAAGGATAGGAGTGTCGTTATTAATTTGCCTTATATTCAAAATCGCCAGAATAAGGCGTTGTAGTAATGGTTTTGGTGATGACGGGCTGCGCGGCTCCGTCAATTACAGGTTCCAATTTAAAAGTAAAGCTATGTCCTGCAGTAGCGCTAAACCCACCCGTAGAAATAGCAGCAAGATATATTGGTGTGGTTGTTTCTATAACCACCTGCCCGGCCCTGAACTGGGCATTTGTTATGGTAAGCGATGTTTGATTGGGTTGTACAACACCATTTAATTTAAAAATAGTTGTGGTATTGGCTGTTGCTGTGGTACCTACAATAGCCAGGTCAAAATCATCAGATGCCAGCAAACCGGTGGTTGACATGGTGAACTTCATGTTCTTTTGAGTGATGCCTGGGGTTGGGTCCGGATCGTTTTTCTTGCTGGAACATCCGCTAAATGTTAATAAACCCAAAACGACAAGGTTTATCCATAAAATTGCTTTTTTCATAAGAGTTGTTTTAAATTGTTTGTGATTGATTAATTATAAAATTTCCATATCCGCGATCGGCGGATAAGGGCAAGCTTGTTGTTCTTAATTGTTGTTTTTATCCTTTCTTCCTCAATACGTTTTCAATCTATTTGTCGGCGGGTGCCATGTTAGGGAGTAGGCGTTTCAAAAGTAGGGTGGGTAATCACACCAAACAATCAGGTATATCTGGTATTTTTTTATACCTATAGTTAGGTATTTTTAATGCTTTTTAAATAATTCAACTTTGCATAAAAGGAATTTCAGGGCTGGTATTTGGATAAAAGAAAACTTTACCATTAAATTTAGGCCCCTGATTATCCTGCATCTACCAAAGTCTTCAGCTTAAACCAATGAAAAAATATTACAATCTGATAGTTTTTATGGCGATAGCCTTGAGCAGTCGCGCGCAGCTGCCTCTTAACGGAAAGCATTATGCCGACAGCATACGCTTAGCCCTAAACACCCCTGTACCCGATAGCGCCAAGGCCCGCAGCTGTTTCCGGCTAACAGATTATTTTATCCTGTCGGAAGATACCTTAAAGGCCCGCCAATACTTACAGCAGGGGCGTAAATACAGCGGCGACAATAAATACCTGCGATCTGTTTTTTTGGTTTTCCAGGCGGGTACATTACCTGGTTCGCGCCCCGACTCGGCTATAAAAACGTATTTACAAGCCGATAAAGAACTACAAAAGTATCATACCGCCGATGCTTATTTGATACGAGCCAAAGGCCTGCATGACTATGCCCGCTTGCTGCAATATAAAAATGACAACCCCGAAGCTTACGTAAACATCCTCCTGAACCAGGCCCTTCCATTGGCCCAACAGGCCGGCGACCGCGGTTATACTGGTAAAATTTACCTGGATATAGCTTTCGCGTTTAAAAATTTAAACAATTTTAAAAAAGCCGAGATTTATCTTTTTAAAGCCATTGCCACACTTAAAAATGCGCCGAAAGATGCGCAATACCTGGCATCGGCCTATCATACACTGTCTGAAAACTATTCACTATCGGGCAAGGCAACACAAGCCGCCGCCATGTTGGATAGCATGCGCGTTTTACTAACACCTTACCCCGATGCCGATATCTGGCTTGATTATTATGCCGGCGAGGGCATGCGCCTTACTATAGCCGGGCAGTTTGATCAATCGCTCAGCGTTATTGATAAGGGTATTGCGCTGGCGCAAAAATTACAGCAGGAGTATCCGGAACAGCGGCTGCTGATGCAAAAATTTTATGCCCTGTATAATAAAAAATCCTTTCAGCAGGCCAAGAGTGTTGCGCTTGATCTTAGCCACCGTAAGCCGTTCATGAACATCGCCTCAAACCGGTCGCAGTTATTTTATTGTCTGGCGCTAACTGATGAAGAACTCAAGGATAAGGCCGGAGCCTATGATTGGATGAAACGGTACAGCGCCCTGAGCGATAGCATAGCCCACAGTACCCTGGAAACCAAAATAAACTCGCTGGAAATAAAGTACCAGACTGCCGAAAAACAGAAAAAAATTACGGAGCTGGAAGCTGGCAGGCAAAAAGCTAAACTGACCAATTGGTTACTGGGTATTGCCAGCATCACTTTACTCATCATTACGGTATTTTTGATCTACTATTATCGCAACAGCAAAAAACTGGCGCAACAAAAGGAACTGAACCATCAGCAACAGTTAAAAGAGATAGAACAGCAGCAGCAGCTCAAATTTACCCAGGCCATGCTTACCGGCGAAGAGCAGGAACGGCAACGTGTGGCCCGCGATCTGCATGATGGCCTGGGCGGCATGCTTTCGGGTATCAAAATAAAACTTTCGGGACAGGCTAAGGCGGCAGGGCACCAGGAGCTTGACGGTGTGATATTGCAGCTGGACCATTCGGTGGCAGAGTTGCGGCGCATAGCCCGCAACATGATGCCCGAAAGCCTGCTGCGGCTGGGCTTGGAAACAGCCCTGCGCGATCTGTGCGAATCATTGATGAGCACACAAACCAGGATCAAATTCCAGGCTTATGATATCCGGAAAGATATGCCCGCGGTTATACAGGCTAACATTTATCGTATTGTACAGGAGCTTTTATCAAATGCGGTAAGGCACGCGCAAGCCAGCAATATCATATTACAATGCAGCCAAAACGACGAGATCTTTTTAATAACTATTGAAGATAACGGCATTGGGTTTGATACCCAGGCGGCCTTAGATGCCGAAGGGATAGGCTTTAGTAATATTAAAAACCGGGTAGACTATATGAAGGGGAAAATGGATATAGAATCGGTGATCAATGAAGGGACCACCATTAACATCGAATTAAATGCGGCAGGATAAGATTATAATAGCCATTATTGACGATCACCCCATGGTGATAGAGGGACTGAAATCATTGTTAAAACCCGAAGCTGCTGTTTATGCTACGGTAAGCTTTACAAGGGGCATGGAGTTTATTTCTTTTTTAAGGCAGAACGACGTAAACCTGGTATTGTTAGATATTAGTTTGCCCGATGTGAGCGGTATTGAGTTATGTAAGGAGATCAAGAAGATCTCGCCCGAAACCATTGTGTTGGGGCTGAGCAATCAAACCGAACGCAGTATGATGCTGCAAATGCTGCAGAGCGGCGCCAGCGGCTATTTGCTCAAAAATGTATCGCCCGATGAATTGCTCACCTGTATACAGGAAGCCCTGCACGGGCTGATCTCCTTTAGTCGCGAGGCCAAAGAGATCATGGGGCGCCCCTCAAAAGCCGGACTAAATGAGGTGGCTTCCATCACCAAAAGAGAAAAACAGATCCTGGAGTTGCTAGCCCAGGGCAAAACCACAGCGGCCATTGCCACAGAACTTTTCCTGAGCCCCCTTACCGTTGATACACACCGAAAAAACCTGCTGCAAAAGTTTGAAGTGAAAAACACCGCAGAGCTATTAATGGCAGCAGTACAGCAGAAATTATTGTAATCCAACAGTCCTTGCTAAGCTATTTCATACACCTGTATCATTAGCAAACGCGCCTGTTCGGTACCGAACAATCACATTAGCATAAACGGCCATTAATCATCTGACTGATAGCATTTTATATTTTTGGTATTAAATATGCTGCTGGTTTTTAATAATTAGTATAATATGATCCGTAGTTACTTAAAAATAGCATGGCGAAATTTTTACAAGCGTCCGTTTTATTCACTCATCAATATATTTGGCCTGGCCCTGGGAATAAGCTGTACTATTGTGCTGTTTTTATTTATCTCATATCATTTAAGTTTTGATACCTACCACGCCAATGCCAAACGCGTATACCGTGCAGTGACCGAGCTGCATTTACCCGATGGCAGCATTGAATATGACCAGGGCACGCCTTACGTTTTAGGACAAATACTAAAACAGGGGATACCAGCGGTTGAAAATCAAACGGTATTGCTTGAAAAACGCACTTTTACCGTGGCTGCAACTCAATCCGGCACAACCAAACAAAATCTTTTTAACGAAACAGAAACCGTAGCCTTTACTGATAATAACTGGTTCAAACTATTTAGCTATAACTGGATATCGGGCAACCAAAATACCCCCTTAACAGAGCCTTATACCGCTGTTATTACTGCCGACCTGGCTAAAAAATACTTTAATACCACAGATGCTACCGGCAAAACCATCAGGCTGGATAATAAATATAACGTAACGATCACTGGTGTTTTGGAGGATAATCCCAAAAACACCGATGTACAATCAAAAATGTTCCTGTCGCTTGCATCGGTTAAACCGATGTATCCGGATATGAAAGACTTTTGGACCGATATTGGCTTTATTTCTTCTAAAAACCATGTATACGTATTATTACATGATGATCAATCATTAAAAGCGGTTGATCAGCGCATACCAGAGATCACTAAAAAACCGCTGGAGGCATACGGCGGCGTTTATCATTTTCATTTACAACCCCTGGTCGATATTCACTTTGACAACCGCTACAGCGGAACCATTGCCAAACCACTGCTATTGATACTGGCCACTATCGGGCTTGCATTGATCTTGATAGCCTGTGTTAATTTTATCAATATGGCTACTGCCCAAAGCCTTACCCGGGCCAAAGAAATTGGTACCCGCAAGGTTTTAGGAAGCACCCAGAAAGGTATTTTCTGGCAATTTATAACCGAAACAGCTTATGTAACGCTGGCTGCCGCAGCTATAGCCGTTTTAATGACCGCTTTGTTTTTACCTCAGCTCAATAGCTGGCTTCAACTGCCTTTGGCTATCAACAAAAACCTTATCTTATTTTTGGGTGTGTTGATCGTTTTGGTAGTATTTATAGCCGGTTTTTATCCGGCCGTCATACTCAGCCGGTTTAAACCGGTAAACGCTCTAAAAAACATCATCAGTAACATTAACCCTACGTCAAAATTATCGCGCGGGGTGTTAATTGTTGCTCAAAATGTAGTAGCCCAGGTGCTTATTGTTTGTACTTTAATTATAACCCTGCAGGTAAAATTTCTTAAAAACGCCAATCTCGGGTTTAACAAAGATGCTGTTATTATGCTCCCGGTTCCAAATAACGACGCTGCAAAGCTATCGTTTCTGCACAACGAGCTTAGCGCCAATCCCGATGTTAAAAACGTGAGCTTTTGCTACCGTCCACCTTCTTCAACATCGGATAAAGGAGGCACCATCCGTTTTGATAATAAACCATGGGAGAAATTCGCTGTTAGAAGTGTAATTGGTGATGAAAACTATACCAAAACCTTTGGCTTACAGCTGTTGGCTGGCCGCAATATAACCGCTACAGACACCAATGCTACCGCATATCTGGTTAATGAGCAGCTATTGCTAAAATTAGGGATCAAAAACCCCGAACAGATTATTGGGCGCCAATTAACAGACGGTGATTTCAGCGACAAAAACGGGATCATTGTAGGCGTTGTTAAAGACTTTCATATCCATTCTTTACATGACAAAATTGATCCTGCCGTAATTGCATCCAAATCGGCTTTGTATGAGTATGCCGCGGTAAAAATTTCAGGACAGCATCAAAGCCAAACCATTAACGCCATTCAACAAAAGTGGCAGGTAGCATTTCCACAAAACGTATTTGAATATCATTTTCTGGATGAGCAACTCGCCGATTTTTATCGTAAAGATGAAATGATCAACAAACTCATCAAAACCAGCTCTATCATAGCTATTGTTATCAGCTGTTTAGGCATGCTGGGCTTAATATCATTAATTACTGTGCAGCGCACCAAAGAGATAGGCATACGCAAGGTATTGGGTGCTTCTGTTAGTAATATCGTTGGCCTGTTAACCGGCAGCTTTTTAAAGCTCATCATGATAGCCATTATTATAGGCACCCCCATTGCCTGGTGGGCCATGCATAACTGGCTGCAAAATTTTGCGTATCGTATTGAAATTACGTGGTGGGTATTTGGCCTGGCGGCTGTGGTTGCGCTGGGTATTGCCTTCTTAACAGTAAGCATTCAGGCCATCAGGGCGGCTATATCAAATCCTGTGAAAAGTATAAGGAATAACTAAAACGGATTTTCCTCAATGATAATTTGAGTATGGATAACAATGAAATTACATACTTATTAGTGAGGTATATTACCCATGCCGTCAACGCCGCGGAGATTACGCAAATTAAGGAATGGATAAATGCCCATCCCGAGAATGAGCAGTATTTTGCCCAGCTATATGAAACCTGGCATGATATGCTTTACCTGCAACCGGCAGATGTAACCTTTAAAAAAGCACCTGTTAAACACTTATCCATCTCCAGGCAGCCGCAGCCGCCATATTCAAAAAGGTTCCAATTGTCCGATCTGCTGGTGTATTGCAGTACGGTTATTCTGTTTACAGGATTTATTTATATTGTATTAAACATTTACAATTTAGGTGTATTTTGATACTCCGTTTCTATGTAAACGATCATTCAGTATTTCCTTAAAAATCCTTGCTACAGAGATTTTCTGCTTTGTCACATTTATACTACATTTTCCGGCCTTTAACAATTTGCTAATATCCATAGAGTAGTTTGGCTGCCAGATACCCCGTACATGGTTATATATAAAGCAAATGAACTCCTTTTTACAAAAATCTCTTCCCGGCAACCCGTTATTCAAGGGTATTGCCGGTACTGCATTGGCCATCTTCCTGGCCTACTCCGGTAGCTATGCGCAAAGTCAGTCGCCATCGGCTCATAGCAATCCCTGGGCACCCGTTACACCAGAGGTACTGCCTCCCATTGCCAGCCTGAGTAAAGGCGTATGGCTCAAAGGCGAACTGCATGTACACTCCCGCCACAGCAAGGAGTCATTCAACAATTCCATCGCCAAGATCCTCTCTTTTTCAAAAGCGGTTGGTATCGATTATATCTGTATCACCGATCATGACAACCATGTGAACGGCGATGTAGCACACAATACCTGGGCCGATCCGGAATTTAAGTCGGACTCGATACTACTGTTGTATGGCGCCGAGTGGACCACCGTTCGCGGGCATGGCAACGCGTTTTCGGCCAAACCCTATGATCATCAACGGCTGTATGACGTACGCGATCAGCGTGATGTTGTAGTTGGCGCCGTAAAAAAAGAGCTGGGCATCCATTTGTCGGCCAATCATCCAAGCGGGAAGGATCATTTCGGATATTCCTATGATATGGTGAACTCCATTGAGGTTTGGAACTCGGCTATCTGGTCAAAAAACGCCAAAGCCATCATGATCTGGGACGATATGCTTTCCTCCGGCCGTAAACTAACCGGCAGGGGAGGCAGCGACGCTCACCACGGCACACCAGAAGGAACCGAGCAACCATCCAAAAACACCTATCAGGCCAAAGCCAATTATGTAGGCACACCCACCACCTGGGTATTTGCTACGGCGCGAACCTCGCAGGCTGTGATAGACGCGCTTACCAATGGCCGGGTATGTATAAGCTCAAACCCATACGCCCCGCGTGTTGAATTTTATGCGGATATTGATCAGGACGGTAAAATGGATATGATGATGGGCGATAACACCAAAGCCACGGGCAAACCCGCAAAGTTCCAGGTTAAGTTAACCGGCAAAACCGTATCCGACTCCACCTATACCGTAAACGTGATAAAAAATGGCGATAAGTTTGGCACATACCAGGTAAGCGGGAAGATAGCCTCTGTGGAGTTTACAGATACCCCGCAAGCGCAGGGCCGCAGCTACTATCGTATAGAAGTACAAGGTCCGTCAACCCCATATCCTCAGGTTCCGGACTCCATCGCCCTGAGCGGTAACATGGTGGGCTTATCAAACCCCATCTATTTTAACTTTGATCCTAATTTTTGATCACACACAACACGATATAAAAATCTATTGTTAAAAAAGAAAAGGCCCTGATCAAAACCAGGGCCTTTTTTCTTTTCTTATTTTCTGATTAGTACAGATCTGGTTTTATTACAAATTTTTCCCAAGGCCCAGGTGTTGGCTTCTGGCAGTTTACACGACCGCCACCATTACCATTAAAAGAGTTAAGGCCGCTACCATCTATCCGCAGGTAAGTATTTGCAAAAGCGGCTGATTGTATGGTATAAGTGCCATCGCTTTGTTTGGTAATATTAAACCTTTCCCAAGGACCAACCGGGTTATTCAGGTTTACAATACCGGCGCCGTTAGCTGGATTATTGGGAACACTGCTGCCGTCCATTCTTAAAAACAACCCGGGGAAGTAATTCGATTCGATGACGTAAGTACCGTCTGGCTGTTTGGTAAATAACATTTTTTCATACGGGCCCGCACTATATTGCGCATTTACAACGCCGCTGCCTGCCGAATTTGAAACAAATTTTGAGCCATCCATTCTCAGAAAAACATTATAAAACTGTTTCGATCCAATGGTTGCCAATACATCCGCTAAAGTTATTTGCTTGCCTGCTATATACTGGGCTATATAATCTGCTACCGCTTGTTTTTTTGCCGGATCATCAATCAGGTCTTGTAGTGGAATAGCGGCTCCAGCCACGTTGCTTATTTGTATAAAAGCAGCATTATCACGTGTACAGCTGCTTTGCCATGCGGTGATATCTACTTTTGGTGCGGTATTATCAAGGCTAAGCTGGCCAAATACACCTTTTGTTCCGTCGCCACCCACTGTGCTGTAGTACATGGTTTGATCATAGTTTGAATTTACAGATGAATCGGCATAAGTTACATCTGATTTTATGCCAAACGTATGAAAAAGGCCATGAACATCTAAACCAGCTTTTACCGAAAGGCCCCTGTTTGAGCTTGAGCTTTGTGAGCGATAAAAAACATTCAGCTTGGCTCCTAAAACAATATCGGTTAAAACATGGGTACCATACTTGGTCACCAATTGCTGAGCCGACATGGTGCTCACGTCTGATTTGAATATAGAGGTTAAATACGTGCTTTTGATCAGATCAATCGGCGCGTTAAATTTTAATCTTTTTTGTTTGATGATCACCGATGCGCTGGCATACGAGTATTTTGATGAGATCTTACTTGTTTCATGAAAGTTTACGGTAAGTGTTGCGCCCCAAAAGCTGCTCAACCCCAACGGCGACAATGTAGCAGTTGTGTTTGATGTTAAGCTATGCAAATAATCCGAAGCATTTCCACCTGCCGCATATTCTGCATATTGTGTAACATTTACATCGGGCACATAACGTCCGGGCTCATTCTGCACCAGCTTATCAATATCGATCACCTGGTAAGTTGCAGAATTTGAACTGGCATATTCGCCGGTTGCATCGTAGCCAAAACCCAGCAGATCATACTTATTATCGCCGGCAGATTGGGTTTTTAATTTCGGGTTACCGGTGTCTGTTCCCGGAGTTTTGACCATGTCCTTTTTACAACCGGCAACAAGTAATACCGATCCGAGAAAACCCGTTAGTAAAGAATTCAAGAGTAGTGTTTTTTTCATATTTTTTTTTATTTATGCACAATATTAGCACATTAAAATGTATTTTTTTTATTAATAATTCATTATTATATTGCATATAATGCATTATTAATTAAATCGCGTGTTTATTAAAATATATTAACCTATAGATAATTTTAACAGTAAAGAGGCCGCTGTTATATAGCAGCCTCTTTACTGTTTATTTTTTTCTTATTTTAATTCAGGCTTAATTAATGCTACCTATCAGTGTACCATCAGCAAAACTGCTTTGGCTGCAGCCATCGGTACCGGTAATACCATCGTGCCCGGCACACGTTGAGAACGACCAGTAAGCGCGGCCGCGATACAACGGACCTTTACCCACGGTTGTGCCCCAGTTGCCATTAAAGCTCAATGCCGTAATATTACAGCTGATTTCTACCAGGTTGTTACCGGTAAGCACCTGGTCATTAGCACTCGCAGGGTTCCGGTAATCGCCATAATAAGAGCAGGCATAACCCGGAAAAGAGATGGAGTTGCCAAAGTGGTAGCTACCGTGGGCGGTTTTGCCCACCCATACCTGCACACGGGTTCCGGCGGCAACAGTGCGCCAATCGCGGGTATACCAGCCGGCATGCTGAAAGTAAGTAACGGTAAGTATCTTGTTGGTTTGGGTGTTTACCTGTACCACAACATGCTCCCAGTCGTAATCATGGCCGCCCAGGTTCTGGAAGCAGGTTGATTGTGTTTTGTAAGTCCACCAGTAATCAATAAATACGCGGCTGCTATTATTGGGGTTTTGTTGAACTTCGTAGTAAGTTGGAAAATCCTTGCTGCGGGGCGCATCACGATTAACCAGCGAAAGTGTACCGCCGCAAACAATGCTGGCAGGATCGGTATTGGCAAAAACATTTTCAACAGAGGTAGGATAATCTGGCGTAGCCTGATCAAAGTTAAGCTGTGGGGCATAGGTAGAGGCCAGTGTTTGGGCCTGCGAGCCGGTGATCTTGGTTGTACTCTCGGCACAATCCTGGCACATTACAGAACTAACTTTTTGTTTGGCTTTGCTTTCGTTGGTACCGCCGATAACGTCTTCCTGTTTTTTACATTGAGTAAACAGCACAGCGATCAGGGCCAGCAATACCGGCAATAGTGATTTTGATTTCATGGTTAGTGGTTTTTATTTATTAGTTTTTGATTAGTTGAACTTTTTTACAAAAAACTAACCGGCATGGAACCGAAATAAAAACAAAGCGTAAATACCTGGTGATAAGGTTACTCATTGGGTTAGGCTTATTGATTTTGTTTATTATTGGTTAAATATTACTCCAATATAAATAAATACATTTAACTCAAAAATGGATTATCCTTGTTAACTAATGGATAATATTATGTTATTATTTAATATTAAAAAGAAAAAAATATCGCACAAGGCGCTATTCGGCAAGTGCAATTATCTTATTTTTTCTTAATAGGATAGACTTTTTCGAAATAACTATTTTAATATGTAACGATATTGGCGGGGCGGGAATAGCAAACATCAATTTGCCAGATCCCCCGGCTTAGGTGCAACCAGTTGAGGTAAAGCAAACGCCCGGGGCGAGCGCAAAAAGCGCCTGAGGTTTGATTTGATAGAGGCAATGAATTCATAGTCGCTGGCGGTGGTCACCAGGTAGTAGCCAGGGCGGTAACGTTGCATAAAATCGGTCAGTTGCTGATCTTTCAAATGGGTAATGTTGCCAACGTAGGTACGGTTAAACCTAAAGTCGATCACATTCTGTTTATAATCGCGCTCAATAATGCCACGCAGCTTTTCGGCATTGCGGCCGCTGCGGCTTAGTGCATTCCATAAAGCATCTATACCCAGGCCCGCACCCAGGCCTGGCGCGACAGAAAGCAGGTCATGATTATCCAGCGATCCATAAATTTTGGTATAGTCCCTTTTTGTCGATTCCAGCAGTTTCTGCGGATTGAGCATCGTATCACGCACAAAAACCTCTTTAAGTTGTATGGCCGACCGTTTCATATAAACAGCAAGCGACGCATTGTTTTGCAATTGAAGGGTATCGGCATAATGATCGGGCTTGGTGAAAATAAGCACATCGCCGGGTTTAGCCTCTATATTAAACTCCCCCTTAAAGGTATTATAAACTGATTTGCCGGTTGTAGCGTTGAGCACATTTACTTTGGCAATACGGCCTTTGCTGTCTTTATCAAATACAATACCATCAACTGTTTTTTGCTGAGCAAAAACCGTTGCAGATAGGGTACATAAAATCAATAGCAACCATATTTTCATGGTGACGCCAAAAATAAACGTTTGGCAATGCCTGTTCATATTATTTAACAACAATTAACAGCTTTTTGATGGTATCAAGTAGTTAGTATCAAGTATCACGACTTTTGAAAGCGATATCTGTATACTGCAGGAAGGAATCATGATACTTGATACTAACTACTTGATACTCGCAGCTACTTCACCACTACCAATTTTTGGCCAATGGATATGCGGTCATCAGCAATACTGTTCAGCGCCTTTAACTCATCAACTGTTATTCCAAAACGTTTGGATATGTTGTATAGTGTATCGCCTTGCTTAACGGTATATATTTTATCGTCGGGTTTGGTTTTAGCAATGGTATCGGTATCGGCTTTACCTATATTATTATTGATTTGCGTAAGCACACGGTCTTCGCGTTTGATTTTGGCAATTTCTCCTTCAGGGCGATCATACTGGTCAAGATGATAACGCACAATAATATTAATGAGCAGCTCGGGGTATTTGGGGTTGGTGGCATAGCCGCACTGTTTTAGTCCGCGGGCCCAGCCTTCGTAATCATTTTTGTCCAGTTCAAACAGTCGGGCATAGTTTTTACGTTTCAGAAAAGCAGAGTGGTCGCGATAAGAGTCATCGGGGTTATCATATACCCTAAAACATTCATTGTGGCTATCATCGTCTTTATAATAACTTTTCCCTCTCCATTCGCTGGTGCATTTAATACCAAAATGGTTGTTGGCAATTTTGGCCAGGTCGCTATTGCCGCTGCCCGATTCAAATAAACCTTGCGCCAGTGTAATACTTGCCGGTATACCATACTGGTTCATTTCCTGTATGGCTATGCCTTTAAACCGTTCGATATAGGAAAGCGAGGTGTACGACTGATAACTGGCAATAGCGTCCTGGTTTTGCTTTTTGATGGTATTGTTGTTTTGCCGAACCTGCCTGTTAGAGATGGTTTTCTTTTTGGATGAACAGGAAGCAAGGCAAACAGCCGCGACGAGTAGGAGATAGATTTGTTTTTGCATACTATTAAAAAGAGACAAGAATCGAGAGAGTCAGGAATCAAGACGAAGGACCTTTCTTCCATCTTGATTCCTGACTCTCTTAACTCCTGACTCGCAATTCTTTATTAGTTTGTTTCTGCTAATTGAGGCCTTACCTGCTTTACGGAATCCTGTGGTTTTTCGTCAAGATCATGCAGGTCATACTTGCGGATAATGCCCAACACTTGCGAGGCCCATTTGCGGCTGCCGGCATAGCCACTGCGTTGTATGCCTTTGGCCCATCCCAGGTAATCATAATGTGTGAGCGCATCTGCCAGGTGACTGAACTGTTTGCGCTCGGTCATGATACGGGCAAAATCCTGGAAAGAATCCATCACCGAATCATATTTTTTATATGCCGTACGTACTTTTTTATGGCCTTTGTAAAAAACAGCGCCGCCGCCGCCTTTTACGCCAAACTGGTTGTTTAAATGCTGAGCCAGAGTGCTGTTACCGCTGGCTGACTCATGCATGGCCACGCCTAAAACGATACTTGCCGGGATCCCGGTTTCGTGCATAATGCGGATGGCGTCGTCTTTGAATTTTTCTATGTAAGAAGTTGGGGTATTTTTCTGTGCTGAAGCAGCTAATGTTGAGATCAACAATGATGTAATCAGTAAGATTTTTTTCATAATTTATTTTTTTCTGATAACCAACAGCCCATCGCGTACCGGCAGGATCAATTTTTCAACCCTGGGGTCAACAGCTATCTGGTCATTTAGTTTGCGGATGTTCTCGGTATCGGTATCTTTTTCGTCACCGTACACCTTTCCTTTCCACAAAACATTGTCAATTATTATTAATCCTCCGGACCTGACCTTGTCAAAAGTCATTTGAAAGTAAGTAAAATTATTCTTTTTATCCGCATCAATAAACACCAGGTCGAAATTATCTTCCTCTAAATCAGCTATAATGGCCTCTGCCTGGCCAAAATGCAGTTTTATTTTGTTTTCAACATTTGTTGATTTAAAGTGTGAATTGATGATTTCCTCCATCTCGCGGTTCACTTCGATGGTATGCAGAATACCGCCTTCCACCAGGCCTTCGGCTAGGCAAATGGCAGAGTAGCCTGTAAAAGTGCCTATCTCCAGAATCAATTTAGGCTGTACCATTTTGCTCAAAAAACTGAGCAAACGGCCCTGATAATGACCCGACAGCATATGCGGACGGAGCACCTTTAAATGCGTTTCCCGGTTGAGCTTTTGCAACGCTGCCGGCTCGGGATCGCAATGGTCATCTAAGTATGCCTGTAGGCCATGTGGTAGAATATCCATGGAGGCAAAGATAAGGATTTTGTTTTTAATAGAATTTCTGAACCATGGTTTGCTTGATTAGTGTTTTGAACCATGATTAATAGGATTTATTGATTACCTTGATTTTAGTTTATTGATCATTTTTTTATTGCAGCATAAAGAATTAACTGAAAAAATAATTGGGTGTGCCATGAAAGTTCATAATGCCTTAGGGAATGGCTTTCAAGAAGTCATTTATCAGCGGGCATTAGCCATAGAACTATCGAAAGCAGGCTTAGCTTACTCCAGAGAATTGGATATGATCATCTATTATGACGGCATTGAAATAGGCACACGAAGGGTTGACTTTTTTATAGAAGGCTCAATTATGGTAGAACTAAAAGCCATTATCGCTTTAGAAGAAGTACATCTGGCCCAAGCCATGAATTATTTAGAGGCCTACAAAATGGAAATAGGGTTATTGATAAACTTTGGGTCAAAAAGCTTACAATTTAAACGTGTGCATAATAATAAGCTATTGTAATGTTTCTGAACCTTGATTCGCTTGATTGAAGGATTAATAGGATTTTTTTCTCAATCGTGCTAATCAATAAATCCTATTAATCATGCTTCAGATATTATGCAGAGAATCAAGAAATCCCCTAATCATGTAAATCATGGTTCAAAATAATCTACGGTCCATGTAGCTTTGCAGCAATATCACTGCCGATATCGTATCAACCAATTCCTTATTTTGCCGGTTTTTCTTGTTCATGCCGCTTTGGGCGATAGTGGCCGATGCCATTTTGGAGGTAAACCGCTCATCCAGCATTTCGATGGGAACATCCGGAAAGTTCTTTTTAAGCAGGGTTACAAAGCCTTTTACATGCACAGCCGATTGGGAGGGTGTGTTATCCATTTGCTTGGGTTCGCCCACTATAAAGCGCTCTACCTGCTCAGTTTGCAGGTAGTTTTTCAGGTAATCTACGATGTACTGCGGATGTATGGTATCCAGTCCTGTAGCAATAATCTGCAGGGGATCGGTTACCGCGATGCCTATACGTTTGGTACCATAATCAAAAGCCATTACCCTCATAATAGATGTAAGATATGAGATATGAGATGTGATATTTTCATTATGCAAAGGTATAGGATATTCTTTTTAAACTATTGCTATCGCAACAATCAATTAAATAGCTTATTAACAGCCCATTAATTACAAAAAAGCAAGGCAATCTTATATCTCATATCTCATATCTCACATCTAATTCTTATTTTGCACCAAATGCAGTTTAAAGATATAGTTGGACAGGAGGCTGTAAAGCAAAGATTGGTGAACACGGTAGCCGAGAACCGGGTAAGCCACGCGCAGTTATTTTTGGGTCCCGAAGGGTCTGGCAGCCTGGCATTGGCAGTTGCTTACGCGCAGTTTTTATCGTGCGAAAACAAGCAGGCGGATGATTCCTGCGGCGAATGCGCATCATGCCGTAAATATCAAAAGCTGATGCATCCCGATCTGCATTTCTCCTATCCCTTTTTTGCAAAACATAAGGATGATACTGCCCTTACCTTCATTGAGCAGTGGCGCGAAGCTTTCACGGTAAATCCCTACCTGAGCCTTGATGACTGGCGCGGATATCTGGATGCCGAAAACAAGCAGGCCAATATCAATATTGCCGAGTGCCACCAGATCATTAAAAAACTCAGCTTTAAACCTTTTGAATCAGTTTATAAGATCCTGATCCTCTGGCTGCCCGAATACCTGGACAAAGAAGGCAATGCCTTGCTAAAAATTATTGAGGAGCCGCAGCCCAACACACTGTTTATATTGGTAGCGCAAAATCAGGATCAGATCCTGAACACTATCTTGTCGCGCACGCAGCTGGTTAAAATACCCAGCCTAACGTACGACGAAATAAAACAACACCTCCTTACCCAACATAACCAAACCGAGGATGCCGCCGCCGAAATCGCCTACTTAAGCAATGGCAACCTGACCGAGGCCCTGGCCATGCTACAGCAGGACAATAAAGGCTATCACGACCTTTTTGTACAATGGCTGCGCCTTTGCTTTAGCAATAAGGGACTGGAAGTTTTAAGCTTTGTTGATCAGTTTGCCAAAATGGGCCGCGAAAACCAGAAAAACTTTATACGCTACGGCATTAGCTTTATACGCGAGTGCTGCCTGCTGATGGCCGGAGCCGGTAATCTGGTGCACCTGCCCGCAAAAGAGCTGGAAACAGCGCAAAAAATGACCAATGTGCTGAGCATCGAAAAGAGCCAATATATAAGCGATGAGCTCGAAAAAGCACATTATCATGTAGAGCGAAATGCGAACCCTAAAATTTTATTTTTAGATGTATCTTTACAGATTATTAAAATATTAAATTTAAAAACCATCCCTCAGGGGAGTCAATATATACCAAATTAATTATGGGTTGTGGAAGTTGTTCAACAGGTGGCGGATGTTCGCCTGCGGGCTGCAAAAGTAATGGTTCATGCCTTACTAATGGTTGCAGCAAATTAGATGTTTACGATTGGCTTGCCCACATGGACATGCCAACAAACTATAAACCGTTCCCGGTTATTGAAGTAAAATTTAAAGGCTCACGAAAAGAGTTTTTTGTAAATAACGACAATATTTACCTGGAAGCCGGCGAATTGGTGGCTGTAGAAGCAACTACCGGCGGTTATGATATTGGCCATGTATCGTTAACCGGCGAACTGGTGCGCATGCAAATGGTTAAACGCCATGTAAAGGAAGCTGATGTGGTGAAAAAGATATACCGCAAAGCTACCGTAGCCGATGTTGATAAGTGGAAAGCGGCCAAGGATATGGAATGGGAAACCATGCACAAATCGCGCAAGCTGGCCCTTGACCTTAACCTGAGTATGAAACTGAGCGATGTGGATTACCAGGGCGATAAAACCAAAGCCACTTTTTATTATACAGCCGAAGGCCGCGTTGATTTCAGGGAACTGATCAAAAAAATGGCCGAAACGTTCCGGATCCGTATCGAGATGCGGCAGATAGGTATGCGTCAGGAAGCAAGTCGCTTAGGCGGCATTGGTTCATGTGGTCGCGAGTTATGCTGCTCCACTTGGCTTACCGATTTTAAAACCGTATCTACTTCGGCGGCACGTTATCAGAATCTTTCGCTAAACACCTTAAAGCTGGCAGGCCAATGCGGTAAGTTGAAATGCTGCCTCAACTATGAGCTGGACACCTATATGGATGCACTGAAATATATCCCCGATAATGTGAACGTATTGCGTACCGAAAAAGGTGATGCCCGTTTGCAAAAAACGGATATATTTAAAAAGATCATGTGGTTTAGCTATCCCCGCGAAGAATCATGGGTACCATTGCCTATCAGCAAGGTAAAAGAAATTCAGCAGCAAAATAAAGAAGGTATTATCCCTGCCGATCTGGGCGAACTGGTGGAGGTAGAAACCCAATCAGCAAAAGTGCTTGATTATGAAAATGTGGTTGGCCAGGATAGTTTAACCCGTTTGGACGAACGCCGCAACAACAATAAAAAGAAAAATAATAACCGGAACCGCAATAATAAAGACCGTAAAGACGGGAACTCTGCTCCGGAGAATCGTGGCGGTAATCAACCACGCCCGCAAGGTGCTGCGCCATCGACAGACAAACCGGAACAACAACAACCTAACAGACCGGCTAATAAACCACAACAGCAAGGAAACAACAGACCACCACAACAACAGCCACAGGCCCAGGGAGGCGACAAACCCGCGCAGGAAAACCGCAACCGGAACCACAGACGCCGACCAAATCGTCCAAATAAAAACAATAATAATCCACCTCCGGACAATAAAGCATAATGAAACGGGTTCTGAATTCCTTTTGCGTAGTAACAGGTATTTTGCTGATCGCCATATTAGCCGGCTGTTCTGATGCCAACTTGGTTGTGGATAATAATACTCCCCTTGCCGATCATAACTGGAGCTATGTAAACAGGGTTAAATTTGATTGCAAAATTGACGACGATGCCGTGGCCTATAACCTATACCTGAATTTACGGGTTACCGACAATTATAAGTACTCCAACCTGTTTGTGCTTATCTACGAAACATCGCCAGATAAGCGGGTAAAAGTTACCCGCTACGAAGTAAAGCTTGCCGGTCGCGATGGTGAATGGTTTGGTAAAGGATCGGGCAATTTGTACAGCTACCAGGTACCATTTAAAACAGGCGTAAAGTTTCCGGCCAAAGGCAATTATCACTTTGAGATAGAACAAAACATGCGCGACAATCCCCTGCATGAGGTCAGCGATGTGGGTTTAAGGGTAGAGAAATCAAAGTAAGTACTCCGCTTATTTTACTATCTTGTTCTACCTAATTATCGCATTACCATGAATCAGGAATTTCCGGTATCAACCGGGTACAAAATATTTTATGGAGTTATTGCGCTTGGCATGATCGGCCTTGGCGCTTTTTTACTCACCACGCCAACTCCTGGCAGCGCAGCCATATATCTTTTTCCTCTGTTTTTCATTATCGGCGGCATTATATTGGTGGCGGATAAATTAAAAAGCAATATCTCTATCTACCCAGACAGCTTTGTACAAACCGGCTTATTCAAAACCAAAAGCATTGCCCTTACCGATATCAAAGGTTTCAGGATAGAGAGCAAAGTGTTTTACATAGAGTCGGCTACTTCAAAAATGACCGTACGCAGCTATTCGGAACTTGCCGATTATCGGGAGTTATTACTGTGGCTCAGGGAAAATTACCAGGATTTGGTCGCTGCAGATTATAAAGCCGACCTTCAAAAAATTCTGACAGATCAATCTTTGGGTTATACTGAGGAGGACCGGAAAGCTGCACTTAAAAAAGCAAAAATCATTTCTTTTACCTATAATATATTGGGGGTTGTCCTTTTCCTTATAAATTTTTTAGTTGGTCATGATGCCTTTTACGAGGGCTTGCTTATTATGTATCCGATCATAAGCATTTTCATATTATTCACCGGCAAGGGACTTATCTATTTTTACATTAATAAACAAAGCCCTTATTACAGCATCTGTTTCGGAGCTTTTGCAGCCATCGTGGCCATGTTTATTAAATCTATGGATAACTATTACCTGTTGCCATCGGGCCATACCTTACCTGCTTTTTTAATTATTTGTGTTGTTTTTTTCCTCGCCTTAAAATTTGCTAATTCGGAAAAGGCCGCTACTGCGATGGGGCTCGCTTCCATATTTTTGTTTTTGGCAACAAGCCTGGCATATGGTTTTTGTACTTTCAGACTGATCAATTGCTCATTTGACAAATCTTCTGACAAGGAATTCCACGCGTCTGTTATTAATCACAACATCACCCATAGCAAAGGCACACATTATCACCTGGTAATAGGTCCATGGGGGCCGCAAAGGGATATAGAAAGTATTGATGTTTCCCAATTCGAATATTTTCAGGACACCATCGGATCAACGGTAAATGTTCATTTGAAAAAGGGCTTGCTGAGCATCCCATGGTATACCATTTCGAAATAGCCCATCGTATGCACGTGCCTGTAGAACAATTCCATAATTTAACCTACTTAAGCGCTGGCAACACCCGCCAACAGGCCGCCTATAACCTACTTTTGGAATACGATGTGTTTGGCATTCTGCAACCATTCGACCCTGTTTTGGCCGGTACTATTCCTATTAATATCGATATAGAAAACAGCGACCTGGATATCATTTGTTGTTTTAACGATAAAGCCGATTTCAAAAATGCAGTAATCTTAGCCTTTTCAGGTTTTGAAAATTTCAGCCTATTAGATACCATTATAAATCAACAGGAAACCATCGTCGCTAATTTTTCCGTTGATGGTTGGCCTGTAGAGGTTTTTGGTCAATATATTCCCACCCGGCAACAAAACGCCTACCGGCATATGATTGTAGAGTATCTGCTGTTGGAGCATCACGGCGAATCGTTCAGGCAAGAGGTAGTTGAGCTCAAAAAGCAGGGTTACAAAACCGAACCCGCCTTTGCCAGGTTACTTGGATTAAGCGGCGATCCCTATCTGGAATTACTAAAACCCGATTTGATCAATCAGCTTAAAACCAAATAAAAAGCCATTATCGAGTACTCCGAAATACCAGGTTAAGTATATTTTATTTTGAAATGCTAAAATTATTATCATATTTTTACTAATATTTTTATCAATATGAGTAATGATATTTTATTAGTTGTTTCCCTGGCGATACTTTTCCTTGCTGTTTTTTTGTTTTTGAAGAAGCCTAAAACGATTGAACTGATATCGGCAGAAGAGTTGAACCGGCTCCGCACCGAGCAGGATCTGCTTAAAATTAACCTGGCCAGGGCCGAAGAAAAAGGCAATGTCATATCTATAGAAAAGGAAAATATCATCCAGTTATTGAAGGACGAAAAAACCCGGCTGCTTGATGAATTGTTATTTGAGCGCAGCCAATTGGCCCAGGCCAACAAGGAATTAGAAAACACCAAAGCTTACCATCAGTCGCAGCAGGAAAAACTACAGGAACAAAAGATAGAGGTAGAACAGATCCGTACACAATTCCAACGTGAGTTTGAAAATGTGGCCGAAAAGCTGCTGAAAGAAAAATCGAAGGAGTTTGTGGACGTAAACCGTGCCAACCTGGATACGATCCTCAACCCGCTCAAGGAAAACCTGAAAGCTTTTGAGGATAAGGTAGAAAAGGTTTATAATATGGAAGCGGCAGAACGCAATACACTGAAAGGCGTAATCACCCAGCTGATGGACCTGAACAAGCAGATCAGCGATGAAGCGCAGAACCTGACCAAAGCGCTCAAAGGCGACAACAAAAAGCAAGGCAACTGGGGCGAAGTGATCCTGGAGCGGGTGCTGGAACGATCGGGCCTGGTACGCGATCAGGAATACCGTGTACAAGCCGCTATGCAAACTACAGATGGGACCCGTTACCAGCCCGACGTAATTATTGACCTGCCTGATGACAAGCACCTGGTGATCGACTCCAAAGTGTCGCTGATCGCTTATGAACGCCTGGTTAACGCCGATACAGAGGAAGACCGGAAACTTTTTGCCAAGGCACACATCGAATCCATCCGTAACCATATCGGTGGTTTATCCTCCAAAAAATATCACGATCTGTACAAGATCAACTCGCCCGATTTTGTACTTCTTTTTGTTCCCATAGAGTCATCTTTCAGTATAGCCGTGCAGTTGGATGGCGAGCTGTTCAATTATGCCTGGGACAAAAAAGTGGTGATCGTGAGCCCGTCAACATTACTGGCTACGCTGCGTACCATTGCCAGTATGTGGAAACAGGAACGCCAAAACCGAAACGTATTGGAAATTGCCCGTCTGAGTGGTGATATGTATGATAAATTTGTGGGGTTCCTGGGCGATATGGATAGCATAGGCCGTAACATCAACCAGACCCAAAGCGCCTATAATACGGCTCTGAACAAGCTATCGGAAGGCCGCGGAAATTTAACAACTACTGCGGAGAAGATTAAAAAGTTAGGTGCAAAGGCTGATAAACAGATCGATCAGAAGTTTATAGGGGAGTAGCCGATAAAAGCTATAACTTATTTGTCATCCTGAGGAACGAAGAATCTATTAATGAACTATGCCCACAGAATAGATAGATGCTTCACTTTCGTTCAGCATGACAAAACGAGAGAAAAAGCGCCTAAGTAGTCACATCTTCCCTTTGCTCATTAAACCAAACATTAGCCGCTTTAGAGAATAACAGCCGCAAGGCTAACAGTTCAATAATAATCTCGATGGCGTATAGCACGATAACCAGGACAGTTAATTTTTCTTTTACACCCTGACTTAGTAACTGGGCCAAAGTAAAACCGAAGGAGAGCAGGTTAAAAAGCACAAACAAAATCATCAGTATCCGGGCCCATTTTTTACCTGCCGATATAGCAGTGATCACTGCACTGATCACAATAAAAACAACAAGAAAGGGAATGATGCCGATGCCATCGAGCCAATCGGTGATCATGGACAGGATAAACCCGATATACAACAACATCACCGCGGTGGCTACCTGCTTTGGCTTATCGTTATCCGGATCCTGTCCGTTGAGTTTTTTGAAGATACTATTGAACATGCCTTATCAATCTTTTTTAAAGGCATTCCATCCCTGTGCTTTCAGGGCATGTACATTACCTGTTTTGGTAATGAGGTTACAGCCCGCTGAAGCTTCGGTGATATGTCCGATGATGGTGATATCCATCTTGAACTTAATCTTGTCGTAATCGGCTTGTTTTACGGTAAAAAGCAGTTCATAGTCTTCGCCACCGCTTAGTGCGCATACTGTAGGGTCGAGGTTAAATTCACGGGCGGTTTCATAGGTCATCGGGTCAAGCGGGATCTTGTCTTCGTACAGGTTACAGCCTTTGTCGCTTTGTTTACAAATGTGTAATATCTCGGATGCGAGGCCATCAGATACATCAATCATGGCTGTTGGTTTTACATCAATGCTTTTCAACAGTTCCACAATATCGCGACGGGCTTCGGGTTTTAGCTGACGCTCCACGATATAATCCTTGCCTTCCAGATCGGGCTGAACCTGCGGATTTTCCAGGTAGATCAGTTTTTCGCGTTCCAACAGCTGTAAACCAACATATGCGCCACCTAAATCGCCCGATACACAGATCAGGTCGCCTTCACCTGCGGTATTACGATAAGTAACATCTGCTTCCTCCGCATAACCGATAGACGTTACACTGATCACCAAACCCTGTTTTGACGAGGTGGTATCACCGCCAACCAAGTCGACATTATATTTTTCACAGGCGATATAAATACCTTCATAGAGTTCTTCAATGGCTTCCAACGGGAACTTACTCGACATGCCGATGGATACCGTAACCTGCGAAGCGGTACCATTCATGGCGTAAATATCGCTCAGGTTTACCTGTATAGCCTTGTAGCCTAAGTGTTTTAGAGGAGTATAAGCCAGATCAAAGTGGATTCCTTCCAGTAACATATCGGTGCTGACCAAAACCTTTTTACCCGTAAAGTCCAATACAGCAGCATCGTCACCGACACCTTTCACCGTGCTTTGCTGAGTTAGTTTGATGTTTTTTGTCAGATGACCTATCAGGCCAAATTCTCCTAAGTCTTCTAAATTCGTCCTGTCCTGGTTTTCAAACATTTTTTCTTAAATATGATAATCTGCAAAAATACTAAAATTCGACCACCTGTAAATTTCTTAGTGTTGGTAATTAGCACATACAGCTCAAAAATTTTCGAGCCGTCGCAAAACCCACATGATGTCTTTCGCCGAAGGCGGAAAAATTTTTTGAGATTTTAAGCTCAATACACATTGTACTTTACAGGTTCTTTCCTTTATGCCTCCTACCGCCGAAGGCGGGAAATTTTTGACCGATTTTAGGCTATCAGACAAATCCGCCCGGCAGCAGCACAAACCCATTATATCCGCCAAAGTCGGGAAAAAATTTTTTGGATTTTTAGCCTCTTAACAAAACTAATTCCTTTTTATAAGCCCAATTGTGCCGATATTTCCAGCATCCGTTCAATTGGTTTTACAGCGCGTTCAATGATATGCTCAGGCACGGTAATTTCCGGTGATCCGTTTTTTAAACACAGGTATAATTTCTCCAATGTGTTCCTTTTCATATGCGGACAATCGTTACAAGCACAATTATTATTTGGCGGCGCCGGAATAAATGTTTTATCTGGGTTTTCTTTTTGCATCTGGTGTAATATCCCTGCTTCGGTTGCTACTATAAATTCTTTATCCGGATGGCTGCCTGCATATTTTAATATCCCGGTTGTTGAGCCTATATAATCGGCCATTTGCAATATAACTTCCTCGCATTCAGGATGTGCCAGTAATTTTGCATTGGGGTATCTTTCCTTGAGTTTGGTTATCTTTTCCCTCGAGAAAATTTCATGAACCATACAGGCTCCATTCCACAATACCAGGTCGCGTCCTGTTTTTTTAGCCACATAAGCACCCAGGTTTTTATCCGGCCCAAATATGATCTTTTGATCTTTTGGCAAACTCTCTACAATGGCTACCGCGTTACTTGATGTACAAACAATATCACTTAAAGCTTTCAGTTCAGCAGTACAGTTTACATAAGTGATCACCAGGTGATCCGGATAGTTTTCCTTAAACTTTTTAAATAAATGGGGTGGGCAACTATCTGCTAATGAACAACCTGCCTTTAAGTCGGGTAATAAAACTTTTTTGTTTGGTGAAAGTATTTTGGCGGTTTCGGCCATGAAGTGTACCCCGGCGAAAACGATGATATCGGCGTCAGTTTTCGCGGCTTGTTGTGATAGCCCCAAACTGTCTCCAATATAATCCGCAATATCCTGGATATCGGGTTCCTGGTAATAATGAGCCAAAATAACTGCATTTTTTTCCTTTTTAAGTTTTTCAATCTCATCAAAAAGATCCAAGGTGGGGTCGATGTATTCGTCCACAAATCCTTTCACATTTAATTCTTCGAAGATATCCATTTCAACATTTCAATTAATAACAACTAATTTTTTATATAAATAAAACTATTGTTTATTGGTGTGTTAGTATTGTGCAAAAGTCGTGATATATTTTGTTTCATTAATTAGTTTTCACATTTTACTAACAGTTTTCCACATCTTTTGATATTATATTTGATTGATTTTGTGATTCGTATGACAATCAAATTTTATGTAAAAAAGTTTTATGTTAATATTTTGTGAGTGGGGAAAATGTTAGCTATATGACTTTAGTACCTCAAAAGTCGCTCAAAAATTATTCATATTAGCATCAAAAATGGGAGTTATCCACGAGTTGATTATTTATTAGCTATTTGTTTACATGAAATTAACAGGTTTTATACCTGTTGTTAACACTAATTATACTTTTACACAATTTACACATAAATATGACCAAAACTGTTGATTTTCTGGTTGTGGGTTCCGGTATTGCCGGATTGAGTTTTGCGCTGAAAGCTGCAAAGCATGGTAAGGTTCTGATAGTTACAAAATCAAACGAAGATGAATCAAACACTAAGTATGCCCAGGGCGGCGTTGCGGTGGTTGTGGATAAAAAAGAAGATTCTTTTGAAAAACATATAGAAGACACCTTAATATCGGGTGATGGTCTTTGCGACAAGGAAGTTGTGGAAGCCGTTGTTAAAGAAGGTCCGGCCCGCATCAATGAAATTATTGATTACGGAACGAATTTCGACAAGACAAACGAAGGCTTTTATGACCTGGCCAAAGAGGGTGGACATTCCGAATTTAGGGTGTTGCATTATAAAGATGTAACTGGTTGGGAGATAGAACGTTCTCTTTTGGAAGAGATTCATAAGAACCCCAATATCGAGATATTAACACATTATTTCGCGGTTGATTTGATCACACAACATCATTTGGGCGAGCTGGTTGGCAAATCCAGTACCGATATTACCTGCTATGGTATTTATGCTTTCAACACCGAAAGTAATATTGTGGAGAAGATCTTATCCAAAGTGACGGTGATGGCTTCGGGTGGTGCCGGTCATATTTATGCGGTAACCACTAATCCAACCATTGCTACCGGTGATGGTGTGGCGATGGTTTACAGGGCCAAAGGAAAAGTAAGGAATATGGAGTTTATACAATTTCATCCTACGGCTTTATATAATCCGGGCGAGTATCCTTCCTTTCTGATATCAGAAGCAGTACGCGGTTTTGGTGGTGTGTTAAGGCGTACCAATGGCGAAGAGTTTATGCAGGAGTATGATGAGCGTAAATCATTAGCTCCGCGAGATATTACAGCACGTGCTATTGATGCGGAGATCAAAAAATCGGGTGAGGATTTTGTTTACCTCGATATCAGGCATCGCAGTAAAAAGGATATTTTGAATCATTTCCCTAATATATACGCCAAATGTCTGGAGATAGGTATTGATATGACCAAGGATATGATACCGGTAGCGCCGGCATGTCATTATATGTGTGGTGGTATTATGGTTAACCATGTGGGGCAGTCATCTATACTACGTTTATATGCTTGTGGTGAGTGTTCATCAACAGGATTGCATGGAGCTAACCGGTTGGCTTCCAATTCCTTATTAGAAGCTTTGGTTTTCGCACACCGTATATATGAAGACGCGGTAAGTAAATTTGAAGCTTTTGTTATACCCGATAATATCCCCGATTGGGATGAAAAGGGGGTACAGTTATCAAATGAGGATATCCTGGTAACACATAATGTACGCGAAATGCAGAAACTGATGAATGACTATGTAGGTATCGTCCGTTCTGATTTCAGGCTGGAAAGAGCTTTACGTCGTTTAGGTTTATTATATGAAGAAACTGAATCTTTTTATAAGAAAACAAAGCTATCGGTAAAGCTTTGCGAGTTGCGTAATTTAATACAAGTATCGTTTATTGTAGTAAAATCGGCAATGCTAAGAAAAGAGAGTAGGGGATTACATTATACTACGGATTATCCTGTGCATGCAGAAAAAGTAGAAGATACGGTTTTTTAAAATATGAAACCTTTAAAATTGGCTCCTACTATTAGCACACCAGAACTTTCTTATTATTCACCTGATAGTGATGTAGCAAAACGAATCAAAGAAAGAGAAACTGCTAATATAGTTGAGGGGTATGTACTCACAAGATTATCTTCTAATGAGGATGTATATAATTTTTATGCTGAGATAAATGTAGATAATGACAAATTGTGGGCATTATTTAAGACCCTTGTTATACAAATGCCGGATGAAGTTGCTTTGATCTATCATCATATTGATAATAGCCCCAAGTATGGGATGTATGTAGATAAGTTTGCTTTGATAAATTTTTTAGATGGGTTTGAAGTAGAGTTATGTCAGGATGGATTTTTAGAATATGGTGTTATATCTCATAGGGAAAATTCATTGGATGAGATATTTGTTAAAAAGCCTAAATACTTACAATGTTGGGGTATGGAAGTAGAGAGATTTATTTCTGTAATGGAGCAATATGAATTAAATGTCTATGATAATTTGAACTTTATAGACGAGTACCCTTCACAAACAGAAAGTTTGGAACGCCATATACCTGATTGTATAAAGACATTTGATATACTAAAGTCTTTTGAAGATGAGTTCGGTGACGAGCAGTTGCTTTAGATAAGTATGAATTTGAGCGGAAAACGGGATTCGAACCCGCGGCCTTCAGTTTGGGAAACTGATGCTCTACCAGCTGAGCTATTTCCGCTTAAATTTGTATTCAAACATAAATAAAAAGTACATCAAATCAATACTTCAATAAATCATTAATTCAATAATTAATTGTATGCCTGTTATATTGCCCGTTAAAGATAAAAGCCCTGCTTGGGGTGAGGATTGTTTTATAGCGCCAAATGCTACTATTGTGGGTGATGTGGTAATGGGCAAAAACTGTTCGGTTTGGTTTAACGCGGTGATTCGCGGTGATGTGCATTACATTAAAATAGGGGATAATACCAATATACAGGATGGTGTAGTTATACACGCCACTTACTTAAAAGCTGCTACCAACATTGGGAGCAATGTTTCCATAGGCCATAACGCCCTTGTACATGGGTGTACACTGCATGATCATACCCTGGTGGGTATGGGTGCCATTGTGATGGATCATGCCGTTGTAAATGAATTTGTGATCATAGCTGCAGGTGCAGTAGTATTAGAAAATACTATATGCGAATCAGGATATCTTTATGCCGGGATACCAGCAAAAAAGATAAAACCCCTTACAGATGAACAAAGGGCGATGCTAAAGCAGCTCCCCAATAATTATATTATGTATTCCGGTTGGTTTAAGGAATAATAGGCTCCTTAGGTACCGTTATAGCTTCTTCAGCTTCCCAGTTTGGTCTTAAGGATATTACTTTATCACTTACCCAGGTTTGTTCGGGTTGTTTTTTTAGATGCACGTTGCCGCTGTCCCATCTTCCGTTGTGATTTTCATCATAAATAACTCTGAACAGGTATTTACCGGTGATAATGTTTTTATAAACTATAGAGCCATTACGCGTAATAGGGTCACTTTGTAAAACTTTTTTCTGATCATTCAACAGTTCAACAACATAAGCTTTTGAAGTGTCGGCAGGGAGTGTAACTTTTAGGGTGAGCGTGCTATAGTTATCTGTTTTATCTATCTGGAATTTCTTTGATATTCTTTTATTCTTATCTCCATAAATAGATGTAAAAGCGCCTTCGTTAAAAATGATTTCATATTTACTGCCTTGTCGCCAGCGGTATTTTACTGTGAGCTTTTTGAAGTTCCCTGTATCTTTTTGCAAAGTAAGATCACTGGTAGCAACTGCCACAGAGTCTTCATTTAGCGTGATGAGTGAATTATCAAAGTTTTCTATAGGCAGACTGGCCGTTAGTTTTAAGTCGTTACCAGGCTTAAGCAGGTTGTTACCATTAATGTTATATTGAAAGGTTAACGATCGCTGAAAGCTTTCCTTTTTGCCTTTTAAAAGCGAAGTAGAATCAATTGGTTTGCCATTATCAAAAACAGCTACTCTGATGGAGTCGAAATTCATATTGCGCAGATAAACTGAAGCAGTATCTTTTGTTTTACTAAAATCTACTTGTTTTTGTTTGTCGATGTCTGCAGGATAAATAACTTTTATAGAAGGATTAGTTAGTGCTTTATTAAAAACAAAAAGCATTTTTCCGTCGGTATCAAAACGTTTTTCGGAGAATCTGAATTTTTCGGGATTTTGCTTAAACAGATTTAATTGAACATTTGAAGTATCGGATCTGAGGTGGATAGGTTTTTTTAAAAAAGCTATTAGCTCCTGATCGTTATCAAATATCTTATTAGGCGATGCTTCTTTTAAAGCATAGATGCGATAGGTGTCTTCACGAAGATTGTTTAAGCTAAAGTTCCCTGAAGAATCTGTTGTGGCAAAGATGCTCGGTTTCTTTTTCCCGAAAAGGAGGGAGTCCTGTTTTAACGTGAAGATCATCACGGTTACATCTTTTTCTTTTTCCTGGGTTAAGGTATTGGTAACGGTTCCGGAAATACTCAAAGAGTCAATATGTGGGCCGGTTGAAAAAACGTAGGTAAAGTTTTTAAGCACGTTGCTTTCATTAACATCCTGGATAGCTTTTCCAAAATTGATAACGTAAGTAGTATTTTTTTGAAGGGTATCCTTCAATTTTATTTTTAGTATCCTTTTGCTAGCAGTGTACTCCGGTTGTTTATCCATCGTAGGGCTCATGCTTATTTCCTGGTACTGGTTGGTGAGTTTAATAAACTCATCGAATTCGAGGCTAATTTCTTTAGCCGTAAAATTTCGGGTTTTGTTGGCAGGTATTGCCTTCACTAATTTTGGTGGAGTAAGGTCGCGAGGTCCTCCCTGCGGTGGTTGTTGGGCTGCGCAGCCAAAAAGAAATAAAATGGCCAAAAAATAGGATGGAAAATAGGAAAAATTAACCCGTTTTTTATTTAACATAGTTTTTAGGCGATATAAGCGATTTTTATTTTTTTATGATCTGTGATATTAAAAATTTAAAATAATCGATTTAAAACAATATTTTATAACTTATTTATTATCAATTAGTTATAAATTATCTGGATACATGAACCATTAAAACTGAAATGTCAGACGGTGACACACCCGAAATTCGGGATGCCTGACCTAATGTGCGTGGTTTTATCTTCATTAATTTTTCGCGCGCTTCTTTTGAAAGTGATACCAGAGTATGGTAATCAAATTCCGGATTGATCTCTCTGTCTTCCATTTTTTTCATGCGATCGACAATTTCCAATTCTTTTATAAAGTAACTCTCATATTTGATTTTTATTTCAGCTTGCTCAATAGTTTCTTTATCATAGGCTGATAATAATTCGGCTAAGGGCTCATCGGCTTTTTTAAGATCATTAAAACCAACTTGAGGGCGACTTAATAAATTAAAGAGTTTAACACTTTGTGATAGGGGGCTTGTACCTAAATCATCCAACAGGCCATTCACATGACTTGGGTCTATTGATTTGTTCCTGGTATAGGCAACGATATCATCGGAGTTTTTAACCTTTTGTTTTACCTTTTCCAAACGTTCATCATTGATCAATCCCAGTTCATGACCCATTGGGCTAAGTCTGATATCGGCATTATCCTGGCGTAGCAATAGGCGATGTTCGGCCCTGGAGGTAAACATACGATAGGGTTCTTCGGTACCTTTTGTTACCAAATCATCAATCAATACACCTATATATGATTCTGATCTTTTCAGGATCAATTCATGTTTATTGTTGATTTTTTGGTGCGCATTGATGCCTGCAATGAAGCCTTGTGAGGCGGCCTCTTCATACCCGGTGGTACCATTGATCTGTCCGGCGAAGTACAGGTTACTGATCAATTTGGTCTCTAAGGTTAAACCTAACTGGGTAGGTGGGAAGTAATCATACTCGATAGCATAGCCTGGGCGGAACATTTTTGCAGTTTCAAAACCTGGTATCTGGGTGAGTGCTTTGTACTGTACATCCTCTGGTAAAGAAGTTGAAAAACCGTTTACATAGATCTCAACTGTATTCAATCCTTCGGGTTCAACAAATATTTGATGACGGTCGCGCTCGGCAAAACGGTTTATTTTATCTTCGATAGAAGGGCAATAACGGGGACCTAATCCTTTAATACGACCAGTAAACATGGGCGATTTTTCAAAGCCTTCTTTTAATGTTTCGTGTACTTTGGTATTGGTATAAGTGATCCAGCAGCAGCGTTGTTCCTGGATCATATCAACATCGGTGAAGGAAAAACGGCCACGTTCTTCATCACCCCATTGCTCTTCCATCAGGCTATAATTAAGACTGCGTCCGTCAATACGGGGTGGGGTACCAGTCTTCATTCTACCTGAGTCAAAACCTAAAGTAATGAGCTGTTCGGTTAAACCAGTAGCCGATTTTTCGCCTGATCTGCCACCTCCAAATTTCTTTTCGCCTATATGTATCACACCATTTAAGAAGGTACCGTTGGTGAGTACTACGGCATCTGCTTCTATCTCTACACCTATAGAAGTGCGTACTCCTTTTATGGTATTATCTTTTACTAAAAGGGAGGTAACAGTATCCTGCCAGAAGTCGACATTTGGAGTTCTTTCCAAAGCTAAACGCCACTCTTCTGCAAAGCGCATGCGGTCACTTTGTGCCCTTGGGCTCCACATAGCAGGGCCTTTTGACTGGTTTAACATCCTAAATTGGATAGAAGTTTTATCTGTAATAATACCTGAATATCCACCTAAGGCATCTATCTCACGCACTATTTGTCCCTTGGCAACGCCACCCATAGCAGGGTTACAACTCATCTGTGCAATGGTGCCCATGTTCATGGTGATGAGCAATACAGATGATCCCAGGTTGGCAGCAGCAGCAGCAGCTTCACAGCCGGCGTGGCCTGCACCAACAACTATTACATTATATTTTTTAAACATTTTTACCTCCATGTTCCACGTGGAACATTATGATCTTATAGTCAATTATGCTTAAATAAAGCGATTTGATCTTGTTTATTGTTAATGTTCCACGTGGAACATTAGGTTGTTTTATTCTTATTTGAATAATAGAATACAAAATTATTCAATCTATATGGATGTTCCACGTGGAACTTTTAATAATGATATTAAGGCTACAAAGCCCCAAACGCCCTCTAATACAACAAATGGATAAAAACTAACCATGTAAGAGGCATAGCAGCAAGTGCCTGCACCTACAAAATTCATGAGTTTATATATCTTGCTTTCGGCTGATAATTTGTTGAATAAATTTAATAAAAAAGCGATCAAAAGTATGATTACACCTACAGAAGCAATGATATCGGATATTTTCACGTTATGATTCGTTTAGTTCAGTAAGCTCCATCCAACGCATGCTTTTTGCATCTAATTGTTTATTTAAAGCATCAATCTCAACCAGTATTTCATTCAGTTTTTCCGGAGCTATACCTGTAGTATTTAATTGTTCGGTTTTGTCCTTTATCTTGTTTTCTATAGCTTGTATTTCCACTTCTGTTGCTTCCAGTTCTTTAGCTTCCTTAAAGCTTAGCTTGCTTTTTTTAGGTGTAGCTACAGGCGTAGGGGCGACAGGTGCAGGCTTTTTAGCTTGTTGCTTTTCTTCTTCCAGATCAATACGGTAAGAAGAGTAATTGCCATTATAGATACGTACCTGGCCGCCATCTTCCATAATAAATAGCTGATCGGTTAGTTTATCTAATAAATACCTGTCGTGCGATACGATCATCAGTACGCCGGTATAGTTAGTTAAAAACTCTTCCAGTACATTCAGTGTGTCAATATCCAGATCATTGGTAGGCTCATCCAGTATCAGGAAGTTTGGATTCTTCATCAGGATGCTCATCAACTGCAGACGTTTCTTTTCCCCGCCGCTTAATTTGGATATAAAGCCATATTGTTTAGCAGGAGGGAAGAGGAATAAAGTAAGCAGGGCAGAGGCAGAGATGGTTTTACCATCGGCCATAGTGATAAACTCAGCCACATTTTTTACAATGTCAATTACGCGCTCATCATCTTTAAAAGTAATGCCCGACTGGTGGAAATAACCTAATACGGTAGTTTCTCCTTTTACTACGGTTCCTTTATCTGGTTGTAAGCCCCCGGTGATAATGTTAAGTAAGGTCGATTTACCACTGCCATTGCGGCCAGCTAAACCAATACGGTCGCCCTTTTTGAATATATAGCTAAAGTCATTAATAAAAGTACGATCGCTGAATGATTTGAAAAGGTGTTCCATTTCCATGATCTTGTTGCCCTGGCGTGCAGTTTTTACGCTCAGTTCAACCTTTTCACGTATGCCACCAGCTTTGGTTTTCTCTTCCAGGTCATAATAAGCATCAATGCGGGCTTTTGATTTGGTTCCGCGGGCTTGTGGTTGCCTGCGCATCCATTCCAACTCTTTGCGCAATAGGTTGCTGTTTTTTTGGAAAGTGGCTTCATCCGCAGCATCACGTTCTGCTTTCTTTTCCAAATAATATCCGTAGCTGCCATTGTAGGGTTGTATTTTACCCCGGTCTATCTCTAATATCTCGTTACATACATTGTCCAGGAAGTACCTATCGTGTGTAACCATTAATATGGTTTTGTTGCCTTCCGTTAGTAATTTCTCCAGCCACTCTATAGTATCAATGTCCAAATGGTTGGTAGGCTCATCCAGAATATAAATGTCCGGATCTTCAATAAGCAACTTGGCCAGGGCCAAACGTTTCTTTTGTCCACCGGATAGGGTATTGATCTTTTGATTCAGATGATGGATATCCAACCGACCCAAAATAGTCTTGATCTTGTACTCATATTCCCAGGCATCAACCTCACTCATCTCTTCCATTACTTTCTCAATGGCTTTGGCATTGTCGGGGTCGTTTTCCAAAAGCTCTTCATACTTACGGATCAACTGTTGTTGTACATCATCAGCATGAAAAATATAATCACTAATGGTTACCGCGTTTTTAAAATGAGGATCCTGCTCCAGGTAACCCATATTCAGGTCACGGGCCTGCACAACCTTGCCTTCGGTTGGTTTTAAGTGACCGGCCAATAATTTTAACAGGGTAGATTTACCCGCGCCATTCACACCAACCAACGCAACCCGGCGGCCACGGTTTATACCGATGGTTATATTTTTAAACAGCCAGTTGTCATGAAATTGATGACCAAGATTTTCAGCAGAAATGTAAGTGCTCACGATAGTTCTTTTATTTTGTCAGACTCATATATAAATGAGCCCTTGTTAGTTTGTATTGATTGGTTATACATAGCAACAGCCACAGTTGCCGCCAGGATGCTTTTGTATTTTTTGAGCCCGCCAAATAATAGGGGATCTATAATTTTAAATAAGCCGGTTACTATTTTTTCCTCAGGCCGTCTTTCTGTTCTTTTACCGATTAGCATAGATGGGCGATAAATATGCAACGAAGGAATACCGACCAACTGTATATCTGCTTCTATCTCGCCTTTTGTTTTAATATAAAACGTTGATGAAGCAGCATTAGCGCCAATAGAGGATACTAAATGATATTGCTCTACTCCATTCTTATGCGCCAATTGTGCCAACATCAAAGGATAGTCATGGTCAATTTTGCGGTAAACAGTTCTGTCTGGTGTTTTGTGCCGGGTTGTACCCAGACAGCAAAATATAGCGTGACCGGTTATAGCACTGGAATAACGCTCCAGCTGATCAAAATCCACTACCAATTGAGTCAATTTAGGATGTTGTATGGGTAATTCTTTTCTAACCAGAATTAAAACTTCATCATAAAAAGCCTCCCGTAGTAAAATATCCAATAAATTACTGCCAATTAGTCCACTTGAACCCGCAATAATAGCCTTATTTGACATGGTCTGCACAATTTTTTGCAAAAATACACATAAATAAATTGTGGAATAAAAATTGTGTGTTTAAACATATAAATAGGAGAACATCATGAAAACGATATTTTATCCCGAAAATGAACGTGGAAAAAATAACCTGGGCTGGTTAAAAGCCAACTTTTCATTCAGCTTTGCATCATATTATGACCCCAACAAGGTTAATTTTGGTGTATTAAGAGTATTAAACGATGATATTATTGCCGGCGGTACCGGTTTTGGGACACACCCGCATGATAATATGGAGATCATAACCATTCCGTTGGAAGGAGGCCTGGAGCATAAAGACAGCATGGGTAATACCGGTGTGATCCGTGCAGGTGAAGTACAGGTAATGTCGGCCGGAACGGGTATTTATCATTCTGAATATAACGCATCACGTACAGAAGAGGCTAAAACCCTACAGATCTGGCTTTTTCCTAAAGAGCGTGACATACAACCACGCTATGATCAAAAGGATTTTAAACCACTTTTAAAAATAAATGAGCTCACTACACTCATATCCCCGGTAAAAGGGCCGGATACCCTTTGGTTAAACCAGGATGCCACTTTTAGCATGGGAGATTTTGAAGCCGGTAAAAGCTTAAATTATGATATAAAGACACCGGGAAATGGGGCTTATGTATTTGTTATTGAGGGTTCTGTTAAAATAAACAATATGGTTTTAAACAAAAGGGATGCGCTGGGTGTTTATGATACCAGTTCATTTACAATTGAACCCGAAGACTTTTCCCGTTTCCTGATCATTGATATACCAATGGCATAAACCCGCAAGCCGAACCTAAAGGTTGATTTTCTTGAACTGCAAAACAAATGAGTAAAATTTTGTTTTACTCCTGACAATTAGTTAACGTAACTTATGGCAGAACAAGCGATTACCGGATGGAGGAGATGGGCAGAAGGCATTGGTGAACAATGCGTTTTCTTTGCCAGGTTTTTCAGAAATATATTTGCCGGCGGCTTTGAATGGTCGGAATTTGTACGGCAGTGTTATGAAATAGGCTACCGCTCCATGATGCTGGTGGGTATTACCTCCTTTATCATGGGGCTGGTTTTAATTGTACAGCTCAGACCATCATTAGTTGATCTCGGTGCTGCCAGTATGTTACCAAAAACCCTTACGGTTTCTTTTATACGCGAAATAGGGCCTGTTATCACGGCTATTATCTGCGCCGGCAAAATAGCCTCAAGTATTGGTGCCGAACTGGGCAGCATGAAGGTTACCGAACAGATAGACGCCATGGAAGTATCAGGCGCCAATCCACTGCAATATCTCGTTGTTACGCGCATTTTTGCCACCAGTCTCATGGTGCCCTTGCTTTCTATTATTGGCGATGCTATAGGCCTGTTTGGTGGCTTCCTGGCTCTGAATATTACGGATAGCATCAGCTTTTCACTGTATTTTAATAAGTGTATCTCCTCTCTTGATTTTTCGGACTTTTTACCGGCTGTGGTAAAGACTGTATTTTTTGGCTTCGCGATAGGTTTTGTGGGCTGTTATAAAGGCTATCATTCCAACAAAGGTACCGAGAGCGTTGGTATAGCCGCCAATTCGGCTGTGGTTACTGCTTCCCTCTGGATATTTGTTATTGACGCTATCGCTGTTCAGATCACCAGTATATTATTTTATCATTGATATGAAAGCATCCGGCGAAAATAAAGAAATCAAAGAGCCCGCCTCATCAAAAAAGACTGAGGTAGTTATACATGCTAAAGGGATAGCCAAAGCTTTTGGTGATAAAGAGGTACTGAAAAATATCAATTTTGACTTGAAAAGGGGGGAGAATATGGTGGTATTGGGAAAGTCAGGTATGGGTAAATCAGTAACCATTCAATGCATTGTGGGTATGCTTAAACCGGATGCTGGTACATTGACAGTATTAGGCGAAAATGTTGCTGAAATGGGGGATGAAGAACTGAAACAGTTGCGAATGAAGATTGGCTTTCTGTTCCAGAGTGGGGCTTTGTATGATTCCATGACCGTACGGGAGAACCTGGAGTTTCCTTTAACCCGCGTGTTAAAGCTTACCGATCAGCAGGATATAGATAAACGGGTGGAAGAGGTATTGGATGGGGTGGGTTTGCTGGATGCTATTGATAAGCTGCCTTCAGACCTGTCTGGTGGAATGCGCAAACGGGTAGGCCTGGCCCGCACACTTATTGTAAAGCCCGAAATCATGCTGTATGATGAACCAACTACGGGGCTCGATCCGATCACCTCACGGGAGATCAGTGAGCTGATACTCCATATGCAGCAGAAATATAAAACATCATCTATCATTATCACACATGATATGGAATGTGCCCGCATTACGGCCGACCGGATTGTGGTGATGGATGACGGAGAATACATAGCCGAAGGCTCTTATAAAGAGCTGCAAAAATCGGATAATAAAATGGTTAGATCATTTTTTAACGAAACAACATGAAAACCACATCATCGCAAAAAATAAAAATTGGCCTGTTCACCTTCGCCGGACTGGTGGTGCTTGTATTGGGTATATTTTTTATAGGGAGTCAAAAGAGCCTGTTTAATTCCACTTTTAATGTTTATGGCACCTTTAAAAATGTGAGTGGCTTGCAGGTAGGTAATAATGTACGCTTTGCCGGGATTAACATAGGTGTAGTACAGTCAATTAACATTATTACGGATAGTTCGGTAAGGGTTGATCTGACGCTGAATAACAGCGTTAAAAAGTTCATCAAGACCGATGCGAAAATGAGTATTGGAAGCGATGGCTTAATGGGCGATAAGCTGGTTGTGATAGCCCCGGGAGGTATAACAAGTCAGCAGGAGGTACAGCCAGGAGGTCGTTTAGGATCCATTAATCCTGTTGATGTGGACAAGATCATCACCAAGCTTACCCGTGTTGCTGATAATGCAGAGACGTTGACAACAGATCTTTCACAGATTGTAGGAAAAATCAATAATGGAAAAGGAAGTATAGGACGCTTGCTAAATAATGATGCGATGGCTAAAAACATCGAAAGTACGGTTAAGCAAGCACAAACTACTATGAAAAAGGTGCATACAACCACCAATACTTTAAATGAAGACTTGCAAGCAGCACAGCATAATTTTTTACTGAGGGGCTTTTTTAACAAAAAGAAAAAAGCTGCGAAGGCCAAACAGGATTCTATAAAAAAGGTACAAGAGCAGGCTCAAAAGGACAAGGAAAAAGCAGCCAAGGAGCAAGGCAATAAAGGGAATTAGCAAAAATGTTACGTGATAGTTTTGTAATATCTTTTTGCGATAAATCAACTAAATACAACTATATAGAATAATATACACCAACACTATACATTTAGCCCTAAAAAACAGGCATATTCGGTGAACAAAATGAACAAAAAAGCCGTAGGATACTATCCTACGGCTTTTTGCCTTTTTGAAAGTAAGATCTTAATTCAAATATTTAGTAATATCCGGTGATAATGGTGTTGTTTGTGATCTGAAACGATGTATCAGTTTACCATTTTCATCGATCAGGAATTTTTCAAAGTTCCATTTGATATCGCCTGTAAAATCAGGATTTGGTGCAGTGGTTAAATATTGGAATAATGGATCAATATCCAGGCCCAATACGCTAACTTTTCCGCTCATTGGGAAGGTTACTGAAAAGTTTTCTTTGCAAAAGGTTTTGATATCCTGATTGGTGCCAGGTTCTTGTCCGCCAAAATTGTTTGCCGGGAAACCCACCACTACTAATTTACCTTTGTATTGTTCGGATAATTTCTCCAGATCAGTGTATTGCTTGGTGAAACCGCATTTAGAAGCCGTATTTACAATAAGTACTTTTTTGCCTTTGTATTTGGCCAGGGTAAAATCTTTACCGTCAATACTTTTCAGCTTAAACTCATACACAGATGAGGGCGCTGCGATAAAAAGGAACGCGAATATTAAAGCGAGTAATTTCATTGTTTTTTATAATTGATGTTGAAACAAATTTCTTTGAGTAAAATTAACTATTAAAACTTCGTTTAGCCAAATACTCATCTTCTTTTTGTGTCATTTTCTTCTTTGTAACAACACTTTTATCTGTATAGCCTAAAAGATGTAAAGCACCATGGATAATTACACGGTGTAACTCATCGGTTTCTGTGATCTTAAACTTAGCAGCATTTTCACGTACGCGCTCAATAGAAATAAAAATATCACCTACAATTTCGCCCTCAGCCTCTGAATTATCGAAAGTAATAATGTCGGTATAGGTATCATGGTCAAGATACTGCTGGTTCATGGGTAACAAATACGCGTCTGAACAAAAAACGTAGGTAAGTTCTTTCAATTTAAAACCCTCGGCGATGATGGTATCTTTGATCCACTGGCGCACAAGGGTTTTATTTTTAAGTTTATAACTGATGTCTTCTTCAAAAAACTGAATAGCGGGCATTATATTTTAAAATGTAGTTCGATAGTATTGCCCGATGCATTAAAAATGCATTGGTCGGCCAAATGTTTGATAATAAAAACGCCTCTGCCGGTCAAATTCTCCAGATTCTCAGGAGAAGTTGGATCGGCCAGGTTTACATAATCAAAACCCGGGCCTTCGTCGGTAACGGTCCATATAATGCGCTTAGGCTCTACCTCGGCGTTAATAATTACTTTTTTTGTTTCGTCGAGCTTATTGCCATGAATAATGGCATTGATGGTGGCTTCGTTAAGGCAGGTCATCATGTTAGCGAAGGTATCCTCGGCTACATGATATTTATCAGCAATTTCTTCAATCAGCTGCTCAAGTTGCGCTATACTTTCCGTTTTTGACGGTAGTTGTAACGTAAACAATTCGCTGCTGGTATGAACATTTGCCTGTTCCATGTTATTTGGCATTAAGTTGATCAAAGTAAGATTTAATTTTTTGTTTATAATACAAATTAAGTGCCGGAGACACTGTTTTTATTTGCTCCGTTTGTTTGCTTTTTTGTTGCTGGTATCCCTGCAGTGCTTTTATATAACCAGGAGGTACATCCTTACCGGCATGGCTTTCTCTTTGCTGATCCTGTTCACGCTCCTGTTCTGCCTTTTCAGCCTCCAATAACCGGCTCCGGATTTGTTCCTGTCTTTTTAACGCTTCATCTGTAATCTTCCTGTTTACGAGATCATGCTCAGTTTGTTCCATTTCTTTAGAAATTTTATCCAAATTTCCTAATCCGCTTTTCCCGTCCTTGTTTTGCTCCCGGTTTATCTGTTCAAGAGATTCCCTGATCATTTGCTGCTGACGCGCCATCCGGGCCAGTTGTTCGCTCATATTACCCTGTTTGCCCTGTGCGCTTTTACCTTGGTTGCCTTGCTGTTGCATCTGCTCGCGAGCCTTCTGCATGTTTTGATTAAGCTGTTCCTGCATTTTTGCCAGTTGCGATACAGATTGCTTTTTACCCTTGCCTTTTCCGCCTTTATTCATCTGTTTTTGCAGTTGTTCCAATGCTTCGCTTAGCATCAGGGCAAGGTTATTCATGGCAGTCATGGCATACTGCTGATGACGGTTGGCCTCGGCTGTACGACGATCTCCCAGGTTATCCAATGCCTGGTCGATATGACTGTTTACACCACTGATCTCCTGGTTCACGGTCGACTGTATTTGAGGGATACGCCGGCTGATGGCATAAAGACTGTCCTCGGCTGTTTTCAGGTTATCCTTAATATCTTTTTGTTTTTGTGAAAGCGAAATGTAAGAAGGATCAGTAGGATTAGTACCTTTTAAGGTTTGCATCACCTTTTCCTGATCGAATGAACTGTTCACCAGGCTTTTTAATAACTCGCGCAGTTGCTGGGCATCAATAGCATTTTCTTTGCTTTCGCCCTCTTCATTATCCTGCGATAATTTGGCGGCTAATTGCTGCATTTGCTTGGCGGCCTGTTTTTGTGATTTTGAGGCACCATCTTTATTATTTTTTTGCAATTCGCCGGCGCTTTGATCCATTTGCTGATCAATGCTTTGCGTTTCTTTTTCGGGGTTTTGAAAATCCTGTTTGTGTTCTGCCTGTTCGTTGGTTTTTTGCAGATCTTCCAAGCCCTTTTTGATATCATGAAAATCATTTTTCAGATTTTCCTGTTCCTGCTGTAACGCTTTTTGATCAGCCCCCTGTTGTTTGGTTTTATCAGAGAGTTGCTGCTGCTTATCGGCCAGTTTATTTAGCTGATCAACGCTTTGATTCAGCTTTTGATCAAATTCAAGCTTTTTATAAAGCTCCAGCATGCGATCAAGCTCTTTTTTGAGCGATTTATTATCCATTTGCATTTTTGATAATTCATCGCGGGTAGCATCTTTTTGTTCCTGATCTAAAAGCTTTTGGAGGTTTTGCAGGAGTTCTTTTGTCTTTTGATCAAGCACATTATTAAACAGGTCTTCAATTTGTTTTTGCTTTGCTAGCAACTCTTCGTTTTGTTGCTGATTTTCTTTGCGGTTATACAGGTTTTTCTGGTTCTCGTCTTTTATTTCTTTTACCAGATTCTCCAGGTCCTGCCGTTTTTGCAGCAGATCTTCTACCTGTTTTTTTTCATCAAAGGATAGTGTGTTTTTATTGAGCAGTAACTGATTGAGTTTTTGCGAATCATGCTCAACCTGACCAGCTAATTTTATGGCCGACTGCATTTTTTGTTTTACCGCCTGGGTACCAGCATTCAATTGTTCATTAATGGCTTTGGCATCGGGCAAATTAAGTGTGCGCTCTGCAGTTCTGGCTCTTTTAGGTCCGTTTACTCCGTCGTTATCGGCAACCTCAAAAAAATAGCTTACACGTGCCCCTGGTTCTATACCCAACGCCTTCAAATTCCAGAAATAAAAGAAGTTTGACTGTGTTTGGTTCATCGCGGCATCAATTCGTTTGGTAAACGTTTTTTGAGGGGCCTTATTGCCAGCTCTTTGTACGCTATAATGAAAAATGAGTGATGAAAAACCATGGTCATCCTGCATTTTTCCGCTGAAATACAATGCGTTAGTGCTTACTGAATCCGATTTTTCCTCTACGGTAATGGTTGGGGATTCGTCAGCTATTACATTAATATGATAAGCAGAAGAGTCGCTGTGGTTAACCTGTGGGTTTACGGGGTTAAGTTTGTAAACGGCACTTTTAAAGATTTTTTCGTTATACTCAAACAAGTCAGTCCCGCTTAATTTGGCGCTATGCTTAATCCCATTTAAATAAAACTGCAGGCCAGAAGCATTTTGGGTGTGCAGGAGCCAATTTACCGTGGTACCTTCCGGAATTACCAGGTCGCCGGCATTGAGCAGTTTTTCTGCTTTTTTATGCAAATAGGCCGGATAGTTCAATTCTACATCAAAATGCAATAGAGCTGGTTTCTGGTTTACCCTTATTTCGTAAGGAACCGAAGCAAAGCCATTCCCCAGCAGCCGGAACGTTGTATTTTGCTGCAGATTGCTGAACAGGTAATGAAACTTGCTGATATTTTCCTTATCGAGCTTAAAAGTATTGTTGGCTGTTTCTATATAAACATCGACAGGCAGCCGGTTGCCATCGAGTTTAAGATCAAGTTTAAGGTCATCTCCTTGAACTACAGATAGGGTTTTATTTAAAATATGGAAACGAAAAGGAGCTACCGGGGCAAAGTATTCATTGTGCCTGATGAGTCTTTTTGTACTTTCGGTAAGTATAGATGGAGCGGCAAAAGCGATGACGATGATGACTGCAGCAGGGGCCAGCACCCATTTTAAGTATTTATTGTTTTCCCGGATATTGATAGCCGAAGGAAAACTAACCGGTTTTAGGGCTTCGATCTTTTGATCGATACTGGCCTCAATAAGAACCCGGTGTTTTTCGTCGGCAGCTGCCAGTTTTTTAAGCTGTAGTGTATTTAGCAATTTATCATTAACATCGTGAAAATGTTTACCGATGATCTCGGCTGCTTCATCATGGGTTAGGGAGTGACCCAGCTTGAGCCATGACAGAAATGGTGGTAAAATGAGCCAACATACCAGCCCGATATTTAAAACTATAAAAAAGTAGAAAAGGATACTACGGAAAACGACGTTAAAATTGCCGAAATATTCGCTCAGCGTAATAACTACATAAGCTGTAAACAGGCCGGCACCCAAAAAGATCAGTCCGCGTAGAAAATTATTGAAATAGTACTTCCGGATAAAGATGTTGATCTTATCAATAAGCACGTCATAATTTTCAGCAGAATTCATATACAGGTGCAAAAATTCCCAACACAATATTAAACGAAAAAACAGAACAATATATATAATACCCCAATTAAGTTAATACGAGGAGGAATAATAAACAATATGAATAATTTAAAATCAAGCGACTGCTCTAAACTGTGGATGTTTTATAAATTACTTGTTTGTAAATAAGTTGTCATATTGATTTGGAATTCATGCCAATTTAAGAATAGAAGCAAAATATATTTTGCAATGGATGTGTACTTCTGTGTATCGGTATACTATTGTTTTTTAAGATGTTAAGGGGAACATCTTATCTGCATTAAATATTTGCCTTGGTAACGAATATATGGCTACTATGACTTTTTCTGAAATTGAGCTGATGTCAAAATATATAAATTGTTTTAACAACTTTTTGTTGAATTAAGTTATAAGATTGAAGTAAGGTAATAGACTGGTTGTCATTAGGTCTTATTCTTTACTTAACCAGTTCCCCATGTAACGTTAATTTATTTTTGCCATAATTAAAGCTATATTCCACATCGGCATTTAACTGCTGATTGTTGAAATGGCAGGTGATGATTTCTGTATGTGGACTTTCAATATATCGTAGCCTTAACTGTAATGTTTGGTTATCACTCCATCCGTAACTGCCCTCTACTTTGTAAGGGACCAATAATGAAAAATCTTCCCTACCACCTGTAACTAAACCAGGGCCTTGCCTGTCGGTTTCGCCAGGCAACCATTTGCCTGTTTCAAAATTGAGCGTATAGCTTGCCGAATCTTTTTTCAAGGTCACATGGCAAACCTTATTAACTATATTAAAAGAAATTGAACTGATATGGAGCGCATTTGGTTGAATAGAAAAGGTTTTGGTGAAGGTGCTGTTTGCATTGCTGCGGGTATCCGTATTAGGAGGTAAACTTAAATCTGCTAAATGTTTCTCGAGCTTAACATCACTGGTCTTATCAAGCGATAATGCCTTCGGATGCATGGCCGGCAGTAAATATTTCCATACCAGGTTAAGCTCTCCCTGCATGTCGCTTGTTTCCGAGGTGATCGCGATCACCGCATCCTGTTCTGGCATCACAATAATGTACTGCCCGAAAGCCCCATCGGCTCTGAATGCGTTATGGCGACAGCGCCAGAATTGATAACAATATCCCTGCATCCAGTCGCTCGAATCTCTTTTGCTTTGAGCTACGCCTGGTGCCTGGTCAATTTTAAATGTTGTAGCTTCTTCAATCCAGTCTTTTGGCAATAATTGTTTGCCATTCCACGCACCTTTTTGTAAGTAAAACTGACCCAGCTTCGCCAGATCTTCGGTCTTTACACGCAGGCCCCAACCACCGGTATTAATGCCTTGCCTATTAATTTCCCAATCCATGCCTTTTATGCCCAAGTGGTCAAAAAGACGGGGTTTAAGATAATCAACCTCTTTTTGTCCGGTTACTTTTTGTATAATGGCCGATAGTATGAACGTAGCCATAGAATTGTATAAAAACTGGCTGCCGGGTTTATGCGCTATAGGCAATGCCAGGAAAGCCTTTACCCAATTATCCTCTTTGGATACAATAGCAAAAGTTGGGTCGATAGCCTGGCCTACACTCATCGTCAAAAGGTCTTTTACTGTAAGCGTTGCCAGGTAAGGCGGTATAGTATCTGGTAAGCTGCCGGCAAAAAAAGAGACCACCTTATCATTTACCGACAAACGCTTTTCACTAACGGCAAAGCCAATAGCCGTTGAAGTGAAGCTTTTGCTACAGCTGTAGAGGCTATGTCTTAAAGTTGACCGGTACGGATCCCACCAACCCTGTGCTATTATTTTGCCATGCCGTAAAAACATAAAACTATGAAATTCATGCTTGCTCTGTGCCACCGCATTCAAAAAACTATCTATCCCGGCTGCGGAAACACCTTCCGCTTCGGGCGTGCTGATAGGAAAGGAGCTTGTTTTTTGGGCGTAAATTGAACCATTAAATAACAGAAAGTATAAAACTACAGCAAACAATTGCTTTACGCATGACCCAAACCATGATCTTGTGGCAATTCGTCCAGGAGGTAAATGAAGAATAGGCATTCCGATAATTTTGAGGATTTATAATTAAAACTAAAATAAGCTTTTTCGTGGATAATAATTTTTATAAATGAAGGTATCCTTTTCGTGGAATAGCCAATATGGTTAGTGAATTAGCTCAACTTTTATACAAATCATTTTGAGATAAGTGTCTACTTATTATATTTGCCTCTCTAACCTTTTCGGGATGTAGCGTAGCCCGGTATCGCGCCAGCATGGGGTGCTGGAGGTCGTGGGTTCGAATCCCGCCATCCCGACGAAAAAATAATTACAAGAGAGCATATCTGAGCAGTTTTAGGACTGATTGGATATGCTTTTTTTGCTTTTGTTTCCCACTGTTTTAATCGTACTGTCTTAACAAATTAATAGCAGAGACCATAGCAATAGTTCTTAAAGCCAAACAAACGCTTTTACTTTTAATTACGAAAAGTTTAAGCTAATAGTACTGTACCCGTATAACTCCAGACTTTTTCAAATTAAGTCTTACTGACAAAGTAGCGTCACCGCTTAAATAACTTTAACCAGAGATATTTGTATGTGTTGGTTTTAACTTCACTGACAAAGTAGTGCCACCATTCAAACCTTTTTAACCAGGTACATTTGTGTATATCTGGTTTTAAAAGTGTTGAGCAACATTTTTTGATAATCTGTTATGGCGTTAATCGCGCTCTAAATTCCACCCCAACGGTTCATTATAATAAAGCGAACTAAATAGTATCAGTTTAGTTCAAAAAAACCATTACCGAACTAATACAGGTGGCCAAGGATATATTCCTAAACAAATTTTTAACCCCTTATATCATGAAAAAATTCATCCTTTCATTATCGCTATTTTTAAGCATCTCGTCTTTCGTAAATGCCCAATGGACGACCAGTGGCGCTGTTACATCAACCACCAATTCTATTGGTATTGGAACGCAGACTCCCATTGGTAAACTAGATGTCAACGGGGCTCTTTCCATTAAGGGAATTAATGTAAATGATTCCTCCCCGATTGGTGTTCCAACGGATGGCACCTATGTTATCGCCAGTGGTTCACGAATAAAAGGAACATATACACTTACTTTTGAAGCTACCAACCGGGTACAAACGGTAGAATTACATGTAAATGCAAATCAGTATGATGGAGCCAGCTCTATTTCTGTTTTGAGTAATACCTCATACGGAGGTAATACCGTTATGTCAAATTTTCGTACCCTCTTTAATGGCGATATGTCTACTGTTTATCTCGTATTTGATGTTGCCAACAGGAACGGCGGAACTGTAGTTACTGCCTATTTTAGTGGTACAGGCACATATAACCCCAACTGGGGAGGCTCGTTGCCAGGCAATACAACAACTCAGGGTTTTTATCCATTGGCAATAAACAGTGGAAACGTAGGTATAGGAACCTTAACTCCTAAAGAAACCCTATCGGTAAATGGTAATATCCGCGCCAAACAAATAAAGGTTGAAGCAACAAACTGGCCTGACTATGTTTTCCAAAAGGATTATCAACTACCTACACTTCAAGAAGTTAAAGCCTATATCGATCAAAACCAGCATTTACCCGAAATTCCATCTCAGCAGGAAATCGCAAAAGAGGGCCTGAATCTGGGTGAGATGAATAAACTACTGCTGAAGAAGGTAGAAGAGTTGACGCTGTATTTGATTGAGAAGGATCAAGAGATGACTGTGCAGAATAAAAAGATGGCAAATCAACAAAGAATTAATAAATCATTGCAAGAACAGATTGACCACTTAGCCAATAAGCTAAAATAGAGTCGCTGTTTATTATACTAATGGAATACATTATTTCTAGCAAACAAACAAATAAATACAATTGCTATGTGCTATAACACTAAAACTACAAGGGAAAGAAGGTCCTTAATTTCCGTATTCAAAAAGGTAATAATGCTTCTATTCATCATTGCTTTTTATACTAAAATATCTTACGCGCAAACGTCTTATAATAAATTACCTGTAATTATTCCCGTTGCGCCCAATGCAGCGGAGTTATCAAAATATGGGGGCCTTGATGTGGGTTTACAAACAGGATCATTAAATTTCAGAGTTCCTCTATTTAATATTGATGGATTGCAATGGGACATGCCTGTTGATATACAATATGCAACAACGGGAATAAAGGTTGATCAGATTGCCTCGAGGGTAGGTATTGGGTGGGCACTTAATGCTGGTGGAGTTGTAACCCGAAGTGTAAACGGCAAGCCGGACGATTGGAGTACAGGCTCAACATTGCCTTATAACTGGCAGGCTTTTGATCAAAATCTGCTGACCTATTTGCAGAACGTGACTTTGCCAGGTCCGGGAGGATCAGATTCAGAACCTGATGAGTTTAATTTTAACTTTAATGGTTATTCGGGCAAATTCGTCTTGGGGCTAAATGGAGCTCCTGTATTGATACCGTATTCCAATTTAAAGGTGACGGTTACGTTTAACAGCACAAGTTCGTCCTCAATTGTTTTCACAACACCAGATGGAAGCCAGTACTATTTTGAAGATGTTGAATATACCTCAACAAGTAATGATTGCACAGGAAACGTTGGTCAGGTAGGGGCCGATATAGCAACATCCTGGTATCTGTCCCGAGTCATACTTCCCAATAAAGAACAAGTAAGTTTTACCTATCAGAATATCGCTTATAATTATGTTGCGGGTTTCTCTCAAACTATGACAAAATCTTTGGATTTGCAAAATGAAAATCCATGCCCTGCATTACAATGTGCTAAAATCGATAATCAAGCAACTTGTTTTAACCAGAACTATGTAGCTGGAAAGCTGTTAACTAATATCTCATTTAGGGAGTTAAGCGCAGACTTTACTTATGTTGATCGTATGGATCTACCGTCTTCCTCGCCCAATAGTAATAGTGAGAAACTACTGAGTACAATAACCCTTAACAATAATGGGAATAAAATAAAAGCCTTTCATTTTGTTTACGATTATGGCGTTTCATCGACTAATTTTTTAAATCCTGAAAGTGAACAGATAACCGTAAGATACAGACCGTTTCTTACCTCTGTTTATGCAACTGGTAAAAATGAAGAGACAGCCGGAAAGCATTATTTTACCTATAATGATAAGAATGGTTTACCACCACGTTTGTCATATGCGCAGGATATGTTTGGTTTTTTTAATGGAAAATACAATAGTTCATTTATTCCGAAACCAGACGCCACATATGATCAACAATTGTTTTGGCGGGCTACAGCTGATAGGGGGGCGGATTTGACAAGTACCTTAAAAGGAGTATTAACACGGGTTGATTATCCAACAGGCGGATCGGATAGCATTGTTTATGCTTTGAATGATTATCATACAACACAAAGCCCAACTCAATCACAAAGTGTATCTTTATCAATTCCCAAAACTGATTCTGCTCCCATTATAAAAGCCTCTCCAAGTTTTACACCAGGCTCGCCTAACGGAGGTTCATTAAGTGGTAATGTTCTGGTCGAAATGAATGCTGATGGATCGTCCCCATATGATCCCAATACAGATTTGCTCACTATTGAAATAATTCATGTATCTGATGGCGTATCTGTTTATACAAAAGCATTAAAAGCAGGCCAAGGGTTTACAGGTGAAAATATTACAGTATTACTTGCAGGTTCGGCGTATACACTAAAAATAACATCACTCGTTCCGAACATCAAGTGCTCTGCTGTTTTATCTTACCAGGTAACACTACCACCTATTGATGTAAATGTTACTACAAGCGGATTAAGGGTAAGTAAACTGATTACAAGATCTGCTCAGGGGGTGCCTATTATTAAAAACTATTACTATGCAGATGTGAGTAACCTTTCTAAATCTTCAGGCGTAGCCGGCCGGATGCCAAACCTATTCAGTTCTGAATTTATTTTTAATGGCGGAGGATGTGATTTTTCAACAAGCCAATCAGCTGGGCACATCGCTATATATACTTGTACGAACAGGGTTGCACATTCCAACTCTCTCATAAATTCATACTCTTATTCTCAAAATTATATTTACTACGGAACAGTTATTGAAGGCTTGGGTGACGATTTTTCCGGAGGTGGAACACAACATACTTATATCATTAACCGGGATGGTTATTCTGTACCGCTGCATGGCCCTGCTGCATTACTGGGTGTTAAATTAACGAATAACGGCTTTGGAAATGGCCTGGAGAAAGAGCAGTTAATATTTAAAAAGCAGGATGGTCTATTTTATAACCTGAAGAGAACAGTTAATTCATACAAGATAGATACCACAGTTAATAATAGTATAACAGCCTATATCATTACCAAATACACAGATTATCCGGCACATACCACCCCTCCTCAATACGTTGAATTTGAGGGGTTTCAAATAGATAAATATAAATTTTATTCAGCATGGACGTATAAAGATACGACTACCGTGTACGATTATTTTCCTAACAATGGAGTGGCGATCAGCAAAACCGATTATACCTATGCTAATCCTCTCCACACGATGCTTACTAAATCGAGAACGCTTAACAGTGATAATAAGATATCGGAGGTAATTTACAAATACCCTCATGAGATAATAGCTGAAGGGCGTGATATCACCGGCGTTTATCGGGCAATGATCAACGATCAGGTGATCCAGCCAGTAATTGAAGAACAACAAATTACAGATTCAAAACAAACAGCCTTTACCCGTATTAATTATTATCAACCCAATTTACATCAATATTACCCTCAAACCATTGCTGTTCAGGGCTTAAATACCACTCCTTTAGAAACACGAATCCATTATTATAACTATGATAATCAGGGGAATGTTCAAAGTGTGGCGAAAGAACAAGGTGCGAAGTTAAACTACCTTTGGAGTTACAATGGCCATTATCCTGTTGCAGAGATAAAAAATGTTGATTATGGTACTATTGAATCTTTATTAGGTGCTGCCAACATAAGTACTTTTAAGGCTAAACCTAATCCCTCTAAAAGTGAGATAGATTCATTTTTAGCTCCTATAAAAAATGGATTACAGTTAAAAAACGCCCAGGTTACCACTTACACCTATGATCCCTTGGTGGGCATGACAAGCTCAACCGATCCTAAAGGCGAGACGACGTATTATGAATATGACGGTTTTCAGCGCCTGATGAATGTAAAGGATAAAGACGGGAACATTGTCAAGCACCTGGATTATCATTATCAAGGGCAGTAATCCGAAGTATCAACCCATAAGACTTTATCACATGAAAAATATAAAAAGCTTGCTTTTTACTTGCTACTCTATGCTCCTGACGCTCAGCAGCCAGGCGCAGATACAGGTAACAGCACCGATGACGGGCACACCTGCCCCGGGCTTGTATTTTAGCTACAATAGCATCACGCTGAACCCCGGTTTCAGTTTTACGGCAGCACCAGGCAGTAGCCTGAGCTTATACATTGCCAATCCAGACTGCCAGCAATTTGCGAACAGTTTTAACCAGAACCAGAATTACATCGTCACCTCTGTACCTCGGGTAGGGGGTATGAGAACGGTAGGCTCAACCCCAAACTCCGGGGATTTTGCAAACAGGAACACCTGCGAACTGATGCAGATGGTACAATACTTTGATGGCCTGGGCAGACCCCTGCAAACGGTACAGGTGAAAGGGAGCCCTCTGGGTAGTGATGTGGTACAGCCGTTCGCCTATGACCAATTCGGGCGCGAAGCACAGAAGTATCTGCCCTATGTTACCGCGAGCAATAATGATGGAAGCTATAAAACAGGTGCACTGAGCGGAGCTCAAAGCCAGTTTTATACAGCGCCACCTGCAGGAGTTGTGACAACAAACAGTCCTTTTTCTATCACGAATTTCGAGCCATCGCCCTTGAATCGGATGATAGAACAAGGCGCGCCGGGAACCGACTGGCAGCCGGTAGCGAACAATATGACCGGTCATACCCAGAAAATAGCCTATACGACGAATAATGTTAAGGGCATAACAGATACGGCAAATACCATGTTGGTAGCGCTTTATACCACAACCATCAACGCCAATGGGAGCCGGACATTAGCGAGGAATGGCAATTACGGAGCCGGCCAGCTATATGTGACGATAACTAAGGATGAAAATTGGAAAAGCGGCCGTGGCGGTACCTCCGAAGAATATAAAGACAAAGAAGGTCATGTTGTGCTGAAAAGGACGTTTAATTATTTACCCGCTAAAAGTAACCCGACAGTTGCTGCCACTTTGCAGATCCTATCTACCTATTATGTATATGACGACCTGGGTAATCTGGCCTTTGTATTGCCGCCCAGAGCATTGGCAGATATCGCCTTACCCTCAGCGATGTTGCTCAATAACCTGTGTTACCAGTACCGTTATGATGAACGAAACCGGCTGACGCAAAAGAAGATCCCGGGCAAGGGCTGGGAGTTTACGGTATATAACCGTCTGGACCAGCCTGTATTGAGCCAGGATAGCCTGCAAAGACAAGGTAATCAATGGACGGTAAGCAAATACGACGCGCTGGGCCGGGTAATTATCACAGGTCTGTGGAACGCGGGCTCTGCCAAGATTTTAAAAAACCTGCAAGACAGTATCTATGCCAAACCCCAATGGGATACTCGCGACCAGACCAATAATACCACGGCCAATCCAACAGGATACGTGCTGGGCAGTTACCCGGTGCTGACCAAGAGGTTAACGATAAACTATTACGATGATTATAATGTCCCTAATCTTCCGGCAGGTTACCTGGTAACCAATGGCGTGAGTACCATGACCAAAGGTCTGCTGACCGCGAGTTTGACGACGGTACTGAACACAATTGCCAATGACAAACCGGACACGCTTTGGGATGTCAATTATTATGATGATAAAGGCAGAAATATCCGAAGCTATAAACAACACTATCTGGGCGGTACAGTAAACACGGGCAACTTCGATGTGGTATTGAACACGTACAATTTCAATGACCAGGTAATGACGACCAGCCGAAGACATTTTACCGCGGCTACAGGAGGAACAGCCAAACTGACGATCATCAACCAGTACAGCTATGACCATATGGGCAGGAAGCTGACCACACGGGGGCAGATCCAGAACGGGGGCCAGGCAGCGGATGTAAACCCGATCCTGTCGAAAATGGAGTATAACGAATTGGGGCAGGTATGGAAGAAGAACCTGCACAGTACGGATAGTACCAACTTTAAACAAACCATCACCTATAGCTATAATGAACGTGGCTGGCTGAACACGAGCAGCGCACCGCTGTTTGCTGAGCAACTGTATTACAATACCGGGAGCAGTAAACAGTATAACGGGAATATCCCCTATCAATACTGGGGAACACCGGGTAACCTGACTAAGAATTACGCTTATGCCTATGACCAGTTGAACCGGTTGACCTCGGCGACGGCATCAACGGGTAACCATGAGAACAACATTACGTATGATCTGCTGGGCAATATCACGGGCTTAAACCGTTACCAGGGAGGCGCGCTGATCGATCAATTGACCTACACGTATCCAATAGGTAGCAGCCAGTTACAGGCGGTAACGGATGCGACGACGAACAATGCCGGTCAGAAAAGCGGGATAGCGAGCTATGCGTATGATGGGAATGGTAACCTGATCAGTGACAACAGCAAAGGGATCACCAATATTGCCTATAACCTGCTGAACCTGCCACAAACTATTACTGGCAAGAACACTACCTATACCTATGATGCTGGAGGAGAAAAACTTAGCAGATTAATTGGCACAGCAAAAACGGATTATGTTAATGGCATCCAGTACGATGGTACAGCAGCGTCATCCACAATCAGTTTTATCCAGACAGAAGAGGGCAGAGCCTTACCCAAAGATGCAGCAAGCTATAACTATGAATACACATTAACGGATCATCTGGGCAATAGCCGGGTAAACTTTGATACAGGTACGGGCGTAGCGAGGCAGGTACAGGTAGATGACTACTATCCTTTCGGGATGGAGATCAGCACGAGTACAGCCAGCCCCAAAAATGAGTATCTTTACAATAAGAAGGAGCTGCAAGAGAACCTTCAGTTATATGATTACGGTGCCAGGTTCTATGATCCAACGATTGCCAGGTTTTACACTGTGGATCCGCTTGCTGAAAAAGATCGTCGGTGGAGCTCATATAGTTATGGCCACAACAATCCGATCAGTCATATCGATGTTGACGGAATGTTTGATATGGTTCGCTTAGATGATGGAACGGCATTTGATGACAAAAGTGTACACAATCAAGCGGAAGTAACGGCTAAATATGGCGCCGGAGCAAAAGATGTAAGTGGCCAAACCTGGTCAACCGGAAGAGATGGTGTTTATGTCAAATTTGGGCAAGATAGCTGGGATTTTATTAATCCCATAAAAGATATTCCATATGAAGGCACAACAATGGCCCTTCAAGATGGGATAAGAGCTAATATGCCGATGCTTGATGCTGCTCAGGGAGTGTCTATTGGAGCCACGATGGTTATGAGTGGTGGTTTGGGAGCTGGAGAGGTCGGAGGTAATTTCTTAATTAATGGGGTTGCTCGGAAAGCTGATTTTGCAGATGGATTGGCAGCCAATTTAGCTGTCGATGAAGGAACTGGATTTGGCTCTTTTTCTGCCGCTAAAAGAGCCCTAGGACCTGCCGGACAGGGTCAGGCTTGGCACCATATTGTTGAGCAAACCCCCAATAATGTGGCTAATTTTGGAAATGAGGCAATACATAATACTAATAATATACTTAAATTAGCGCATGGAGCCGGGTCAATTCACGCTCGCATATCTGGCTATTATTCATCAATTCAACCCTTTTCCGAAGGGCAAGTTGTTAGGCAGTGGCTTAGTACACAAAGCTTTGAGGCCCAATACAATTTTGGCATTCAGACATTAAAAGATTTTGGTTGGACACCATGAAAAAATTAAATGATATCAATGCAGCACTTTGCCAGTTCGTCGATGCTGCAAGTAAACACGCAGAAGCATCTCAAACTGGTGATTATAAAATAGCAAATAAAAGCTATAAGGAAATCGCCAACGCGTACACCTTTCTTAAGGATCATGATAGTCTATTAGTGCTATTAGATTATTTAGATCATAAGTCAACAGGAGTTCGAATTTGGGCCGCTACTTATGTTTTACCGATTAACGAAAAAAAAGGAATCGCAACTTTAGAAGACGTCGGCAAAAGTACCCAAGGAATACTTTCATCTACTGCGAAAACTACACTCAGCGAATGGTTGAAAGGAAACTTAAAGCGGATTTATGCTTAATTCTTCCGCTACAACCCCTTAGCTAGCGCACGCCTGTGGCGCGTGAGCACGAATTAATAAGTAACAAACTAAGCCCAACACTATGTTGAGCTTTACTTTTTGTAAGCTATTCGAGTCTTGGGCATTGAATATGGCCATCTATAGTGCGTAATATGAATCAAGCATTTACAATGCGAGAAAAAGCCCAACCAAACGTTGGGCTTTTTTCGTCTATAAATTTATCTTACTTAGCCCCGCCAAATAGCCCCGTCAGTTTTCCTAATATACCTTCGCCGCTTTCCGCGTTGTTATTGCCTCCGTGGAAAAGATTCAGGGCATCGCTCATGTCAAATTTGCCATCGGCACCGCCTAGTGAATGTAAAATGCTTTGGATATCAAAAGAGCTGTCGCCGGCATCATTGGTTTTGTTGGCCAGTTGTCCTAAAACCTGTGGTATCAGGCTGCTTGCTGTTGATTGGGCCGCGTCGCCATCAACCCCATAGTTATTTTGGAGTTTACCGCTAAACTGTTGTATAATCTGGCTCACAATGGGATTACTGGCCAAGTCGCCACCACCGCCTTTAAGTAATGATAGTACACCAGATAATCCACCACCACCAGATGATAAGTGACTGCCTAATACATCCGTGATGGATGAGGAAGCATCCTGTACCGCGGCTTCGTTGTGTTCGTTTGGAATTTGGGGATTGTTGGTAATTGCTGCGCCTGCATTGTTTTGCACCAATTTAAGTAATTCGTCAAACATGTTTTTCTTTTTTAAGGATATAATTGATTGATAATATACGGTGTGATCTAAGGAAGGTATATAAAGATACACAACCCATCCTTATCAAAAAAGAAAAAAGCAGTGATAAGCAAAATCTTTATCCATAAAAGTTGATAAGAGCAAGTAGGATAAGTACTCTGGGTGGGACAAAGATTTAAAAACCGCAATCGACAGAAGGATGGATGTTTTCTTTATCAAAAGCAATCATAGCATTTCCGTTTTTAAAAGTCACCACCCAGATGCTGTCATAATCGTCATCGGGCCATTTTAGGCCGGTTTCTTTTACGCCTAAGGCTCTTACAATGGGCACAATATTGTTGTGTTCCCAAACCACCAGGACGGTACCGGCCCTGCTTTTAAGATCGGCAGCCATACCTAACGAATCTTTTTCCTGACGGCTGCTGTTAACTGTTAGGTTGTACTTTGCCGCTAAAGGAATAATAGTTTGAAACATGCGGGAGTGTTTGGTGGCTTCACCCAAGCCCATGGCTGGTACAAAAAGATAAGCGGGTACACCAAATTTGGCGTTAATAACAGCCGGAAGTTTTAACGATCTGTTCACTCCCTGACAAGTAAGGTTATCGCCCTTCACCGGTTTTTCGGCATGGCGTATCAATATGATCTTTAAGTCGGAGGATTGAGAGAAAGCCGTTGTTGTTATAAAACAGGCGCAGATCAGTAATATAAAGCTGCTTTTGACGAGTAAATTCATTTTATAATAGGATTATAAAAGGCCGGCTGAACGAAAGTTCAGCCGGCCTTGGTAGTTAAAATTAGTGTTGATTGCCCGTACCGTTTAACTGATAGCAGCCAAGGTCGGCACCGGGAGGAGTAGCATCAGAGAGGCCATAAATTTTATCCAGTGGAACGGTGATCAAAGGTTTTATAGTGGTGTTCCCTTTTCCAATCAGTGGCGAGCTTGCCTGCAGATGAAAATTGAAATTTCCAACAGCGCTGTATTGAGAAAGAGCATGACCTGTTGTAGGTAAAGGAAAATTCAAAAATGCAGGATTATTTTTCTGAACCACATCGCTACCATCATAAACAGATCCCAGCGGGTAATTGGTTGGGAGATATTTTGCCGAAGTGGTAATTGATGGAATATCGGTAGTTTGTGGTTGGGTAATATAACCAGTTGGATAAAACTGGTTGGCCACGCTCAGTGAATCGGCCCATTGGTAATTATTACCGTAAGAAAGATGCGCCACATCGGCAACAGGATTGCCAACTACCCGGTAACCAAACCGGCAGTTGATAGCTACGTTATTGTAATACATACCCGCGGCGCCTTCTTCATAATTGATACAACCACCACGTCCGCTTTGTTGTTGCCGGTATCCGCCGCTTACAAAGGTGTTATTATACATCACCAGGTTGGTTTGCGGCGCACCGATAGCCTGTCCTTTATTAGATGCTTTTTGACCGTTTGTCGCGGTACCTATAAAAAGATTATAAGCCATAGTACCTACAGTGCCACCTTTGGCATTTAAACAATCGCCGCCGTTGGCTCCGTTCTTTTCAAAGGTATTGCGAAAAATGGCCACTTTACCAGCCGATATGCGGATAGGATCATCCACACCCCCATATAACCAGGAATCTTCCATAATAAAACTCCCTTTGTAATTGGCGAATAGAATACTGTACTGGTTACCAGAGCCCGAACTGGCAAGTTTAGATGTTGCGTCACCTTCGGTTAACCCGGCATACTCTATGTGGGTCCAACGCAATACCATCAGGTTACAGGTTGGTCCTGCAATAATACCTTTCCATTTACCCGAGTAAGCCGGATCGGCAGTAGGGGCAACACCACCCGGTGCATCGTTTTTGGTTATTCCGGGGACAGTTATCCAGTTGGGTTGATTTTTGGAACCGTTGCTCACCAAGGTACCCAAAACAATTAAACTACTGCCTGTGCCCATATTTAAAGTAACCCCAGGCTGCATCAATAAAGTATCCAAAGGATTAATAACCAGGTCGCAGCCGGCTTGTACGGTATAGGTTTTTCCGCTGAGCATAGTGCCCTTTACCGCGCTAACCGTACTGCCGCCACCGCAAGACAGCGGGGCTTTATCACTTACCGGGTTGGCTGCGGGTGGGGTATAATTATAGATCTCGGTATGTTCGCCTTTCCATTTTTGGCAGCCGGAGACTGATGCTAATAATATCAGGGAGATGATGGGGATTATATATTTTTTCATCGTTATAGTTTATTTGTTATTAGAGTTTATACCTGAACCCGCCAAGGAATAGTGTTTTGTAGTAATCGCTTTGAACCAGGGTTTGAGCGGCTATATCTTGTTTGCCCAAAAACTCCTGCAGCTGCGACTTAATTTTATCATGCGGATATTTCAGATATATCCTGGCAGCTGCATTGGTAAGGTTGTTGATCTTGCCGTAAAAAGAAAAATGTTTGGCAATCGTTTTTTCAAACGAGAAATCTAACTGACCATAAGCGTGCTGGTAAAAGTCGAGATTAGCGTATGCCGATACCTGGGCAAGGCGCTCACCGGTATATACATAAGCCAGCTGCATATCTAAGCCCAGTTTAGCGCTTTTAAATAATATAGATGCATTGCCCACATGATTGGCCTGACCCTGTAAGGGGCGTGTTTCATCTATAATGCTGTTCATTGGCTGGCCATTAGCGCCTGTTGGGGCGTACAGCAGCTTGGGTGTAGTAACACGGGAATGGGTATAAGTATAGTTAGCAGAGAAGCCAATGATGCCAAAAAACTTGGTTGCCAGGGCTTCAAAACCGTAATTGGTTGCGTTTCCAGGATCATTCTGAGGTTGGATAAGCAGATCGCTCGGTCCGGAGCCACGCACAACGTAATACTCAATAGGATTATAGATCTTTTTATAGAAAGAGCCCAGCAATAGCTGATCTGCCCCTCCCGGGAAAAATTCATATCTCAAATCATAATTATCAGCAGTGATGTGTTTTAAATTCGGATTGCCTTCCTCCTTATAATATTCCCCATCTATTTGGTAAGGAACCTGTTCGCCAAAGCCCGGGCGGCTGATAGAGGCGAAATACGATGCCCGGAGATTCTGCTCATCGGTTAACGCGTATTTTAAGTGCACGCTTGGCAAAACATCAGTATAAATATATTTTCCGCTTCGGGCAGATACGGTAATTGGCGATTGGGTAAGATAGGAGAGGTTGGTATTCTCGATCCGGACGCCACCTAAAACCTGTAGTTTAGGCAGCAGATCAAACTTGGCCTGCACATACTCCGCGTTATCGTTTTCGGTTATATGATAGTTGTTGGCTAAATTGGTGTTGCTGTTACCGGTGCCATCAATAGGTGATGACAAGGTAAATGGAATAGAACTAAAATTATTGTTATACAGCGTAGAGCCTCCTTTTAACGTGTATTCCATATAGTACGCATCTCTTATTTTATGCCGAAATAAGCCACCGGTAGAAAACTCGACGGGCTTACCTGCAATTTTAGGGGTATAGATCAGGTTGGCGTAACCGCTGATATCCTGGTCCTTATTATTTTCCCAATGGTGGGTTAATACGGTATTGTTATCATACTCGTTGGTAACCGCCCCTGCGCTATTAATGGCCTTATTGGCATCGTAGGAGAACTCAGTTCTGTCGGGCATATTGCGGGTAGCCCTGGAATAAACCCCGTCCCAGGTAAATTTCCATTCATCACCTAATAAATGCTCGCCATGCAGGGTGGAGTTATAAATGGTTTGCTGGGTTAAGGTGCTCCTGTTTGATAAGGTGATCTGCTTGCTAAAGGCGGTTGAGTTTAAGCCCAGACCCAAAGTATCTGATGACAGGCGTGATTCGTATTCGTTTTGATGGATGTACAAATTGTATAACGAGATCTTGTTTTTGTTATCAAACACATAATCAATTTTGTTATGGATACCTAAACGCTGTGTTTGCGTAGAATAGGTACGGTCATAAGAATCAGAAAATTGGGGTGAGTTTGGTAAAGGCTGAAAATCTGGCTGGGCGTTTGGTATTAATCTTTTGGAATTAGAGCCCCGGTAGATATTCTGGTAACTTGCAGAAACAATTACCCCCAGCTTATTATCCAAAAAGCGATCGCCAATAGTTAAACCAGCTGTTGAACTAAACGGGGTCGACATATTCTTATCGCTTGTGATCGCTGTGTTATTAAAATCACTATAGGTGGCTGCATAACTATTACCATGGATGCTTGCCGGCGATTGCCCGTTGACGGATGGGTTAAATGCAACAAATGGCCTGCCGGATGAGAATAAAGAAGAAAAACCACCGGATACATTGGCGCTAAGAACAAACTGATTTGGGGCACTTTTCATCACCAGGTTCATAACCCCGCCAATAGCATCGCCCTCCATGCTGGGTGTAAGGGCTTTAATTATCTCCAGGCGGTCAAGCATTTCTGACGGAAATATATCCATGGGCACAAATCGATAGGCTGGATCTGGGCTTGGTATCTTGATTCCGTTTACCAGTGTGGAGTTATAACGTTGCTCCATACCGCGTATAATGGCGTAACGCCCCTCGCCGCTTGGCGAACGCAGGATGCTTACACCACTTACCCGTTGTAATGCATTGGCTACGGTTACATCGGGTAAAAGCTTGATGGTATTTGCCGAAAGGATGTTTTGAATCATGCTGGCATTTTTCTCGATGCCCCGCGCCGCGCGATCGGTTTCTTTATTTCCCTGCCCCGTAATTTTAACTTCTGCTACCTGTGTACTTGCATCCTGCAGATCTATATTGATGATCTTTATTTCGTCGGCTGAATTAATGTTTCCCTCATACGTTTGCAAAGATTTGTAGCCTATAAAATTTACCTGAATTTTATAAGGCCCGGTGCGTACGTTTTTAAAGATATAAGCCCCGTTCAGGTTTACGGGAGCAATTTTATTTACGCCCTGTTGTGTTAAATGTACTGTTGCTCCGGCCAGGGGCTCGCCGGTTTTATAATCATCAACTTTACCTTTTATGGTCTGCGCTACAGACGAAAAAGCAAACAGGAAGATTAAAGAAGAAAACAACAATAACCTGTTAAGGAAGTAGGAGTGTTTCATGGACTACGGATTTTTGATTTTCCGCAAAGAAACCTGTGGAATACTGGAGAAAAACTGAATAATTAAGTCCTAACAGATTCAATAACCGAAACTTAACATTGGCTTAATTTACCGGGTTAAATAGTTATGCCATGGGCAGTTATATGTTGATACATACATGATTGAGCCAGAGTCATTACAGAATGATAGTTAGGCGATCATCTTTGATAAAATTGTAAATACAAGTTAGTATTTAGTCAATATAGTTTATTTCTGCGCTGTTTTTCAGGCCTAAATTAGGTTAACCAATTACCAGCATTTCTCCAACGTAAATGCACCAGTTCAAACCTGATTATACATGTTAAACATTGACCTTAAAGAGCTATTGGAAAAAATAGCGCGTGATAGTGATCTTGTCGCTTTTCAAAAGATCTACTTTTTGTATTATGAGCGCCTCTTGAAACTGGCTTGTTCTTTTGTAAAACTAACGGAAGTAGCCGAAGAAATTGTTGACGATGTATTTGTAAAAGCGTGGGCAAACCGGGCCAAATTAAGCGAGGTAAATAACTTAACGGTTTACTTGTACGTAGCTGTAAAAAACCAGTCGCTTAACTATAACCAGGCAAACCGTATCGTATATGTCGACATTGAATCTGTTGGGTTTGAATTAAAGGATATTAATGCCTCTGTTGAAGATGTACTGATCACTGCCGAGCTTGCTAAAGTTATTAATGAGGCCATACATCGCCTGCCCGAACAATGTAAATTGGTATTTAAACTGGTCAAAGAAGATCACCTGAAGTACAGGAACGTAGCAGAAATACTCAATATATCCTCCAAAACGGTAGAATACCATATGGGCAATGCGCTTAAAGCTATAGCGGCGGCTATTTCAACTTCGCCTGGTCATCATAAAAAAGTATTCAAAAAGGCATCGGCCAATTAATTTTCATTTTTTCACTGGGGTGTTTTCATTTTTCCCTGTCCTTGTTACTGAAGCTAAAAACAATGGACCAGGAAACTCTTTGGATACTTTTAGGAAAGAAACTGAATAACGAAGCTACTGCCGACGAGCTTCGGCAGTTGGATATATTACTTGCTCAACCCTGGGCCGATGCATACTCCATACAGGTTTTGGAGGCCCTGTGGAAACAAAACCCTGATCGGCCGCCCCGCTTTATTTCGCACAAATTACAGGAAAAATGGGACCGCCTGGAAAGCAGGTTGGAAGTGGATGATTCACATACTGATAGTTTTCAGGGGCCGGAAGATAAAACAGATACCCCGGCAAAAATGAAGAACATCTGGCACAATCCGCTCTGGTTATCCGCGGCGGCAGCATGTTTGGTATTTGGCCTATTGTCACTTTTTTATTGGCGAAATTTTAGCGGGAATAACTCGGGTAAAACTTACCAGATAGCGGCTCCGCTGGGCGGCATCAGTAAAATAATATTACCCGATGGTTCCAAAGTATGGCTAAATGCCGGCAGCGAAATATTTTATGGAACAAACTATGGCAATAAATATCGCGAAATACGCCTAACCGGCGAGGCCTTTTTCGACGTGGTAAAGGATAGTGAGCACCCCTTTATTGTAAATACCACAACCATGCAGATAAAGGTTCTGGGTACCGCGTTTAATGTGCGGGCATATGCCAATGATAATACTTCCGAAGCCTCATTGATCAGGGGGAGGATAGAGCTTACCCCGGTATCAAACCCCGATCATAAGATCATCTTAAAACCCTCCGAAAAACTAACATTACCCAATAAAAATGTGCACAGTAACGGTGATAATAACACCCTTATAACACTAAGCGCCTTGCATCATGAGCAAAATGATTCGTTACCGGCCGAGGCCCAATGGCTAGAAAATAAGCTGGTATTTGATGATGAATACTTTGATGATGTGGCCAAAAAAATGGAGCGGTGGTACGGTGTTTCGATCACCTTTAAAAACGAAGAGCTAAAACAGAAAAAGTTTAGCGGAAAGTTTACCAAAGAATCACTGGCCACAGCCCTGGATGCGCTTAAGGCCACCAGCAATTTTAACTTTTTAATTGATAACGATAAAGTGACTATTTATTAAACCCCATTAACCTTAAAACAAAGCGCATATGATTAAAACCGATACATAAAACACCTTAAAACCAAAAAGCGGAGAATGTTGACGCATCCCCCGCGGTTTGGTCCTTCAAAATTACGAGTCGTCTTAAAACCAATAATTCAAGTAACCTAAAGACTAAATTATGAAAAAAAATGCTTGCCGCATAAGCCATATGCGGTTGCAATGCCTTATAAAAATATTCCTCATGACAAAGTGTACCCTTATCCTGATCGTGATATCATCCTTTCAGGTTTTTTCAAAAGGCTACGGGCAGGATAAGATCAATATTAACCTGCATAATGTTTCGATAAAGAAAGCACTTGCCGAAGTGGAAAAGGCAAGCAGCTATCGCTTTGTTTATAACGATGATGCTTTGAGCTCAAAGCTCATTGGTAAGGTTGATCTGAGCAATGCCTCCATTGTTGAGGTGATGGAAATGTTGTTGTCACAAACAAATCTTACCTACAAACTGAACGGAAATAACCTGGTTATCATTACCGATAAAAGGCTGCAATCAGCACCGATTTCCATATCCGGAGTGGTGAGCGACTCCAAAGGCCCCTTGCCCGGTGTAAGTGTAAAAATAAAAGGTACGCAGATTGGCGTTCTTACTGACGGTAATGGAAAGTTCCTGATCAATGTGGCCGACAACAATGCGATACTGGTGTTTTCGTCGGTTGGTTATGTTGCGACAGAGATTCCTGTAGGCGATCGTAAAACCATTAATGTGACATTAAAAGAGTCGGCGACCGATTTAAGTGAAGTTGTTGTAACGGGTTATGGTCAGTCGGTAGCCAAGCGCGACCTCACCGGTGCTATATCAACCATAACCGCCAAACAGATTGAAGAACGCCACCCGATCAATCTGATAGATGCCTTGCAATCACAGGCATCAGGTGTGCTGGTTATCAATGATTCGGGCGAACCGGGAGCGACAGGCTCTATCCAGATCCGCGGCGGATCAACATTTTCGAGCGCGGGCAACGCACCGTTATTCGTGATCGACGGTATTTTAAGTCAAAGCGCCGATAATGTAAACCCCAATGATATCCAATCCATCGAGGTGTTAAAAGACGCGGCATCGGCAGCTATTTATGGCTCGCAAGCGGCAAATGGTGTTATCCTGATCACTACTAAACGGGGCAGGGCAGGTAAGCCTCTCATCAATGCCCAGTATGCCCGCATCTTTGGCGTAATGGCGCACAAACTGGAGCAGCCAAACTCCAGGGACCTGCGTATTGAGCGGAATTTATATAACGGAGCAAGTCCCGACAAACCCACAACCACCAATGATTCACTAAACGTTGTTTTTAACTCCGATAACGACAACCAGGATGTAATCACCCAGACAGCCAAGCGGGATATCCTTGACTTTGGTGTAAGCGGGGGCGAAAAAAGTGTGCAGTACTATTCCAGTATCCGGTACATTAATGATCAGGGGCTTATCGTTAACAGCTACGCGAAAACATTGCAGGCTCGGTTTAACCTCGATTACCAGGTATCCCCCCGATTTAAATACAGTAACCGCCTGTCATTCGGGTATAATACCAATAACAATATCAACGAGGGGAATACCATTAACCAGGCCTTCCAGCGACCGTCAAACTTAGCTTTATATTATCCCGACGGCACTTTAACGGGTTACATTAGCGGACGGCGTAACCAACTATCGGTTGCTTTGCTCGAGATTAACCAAACCAATACGTATAACGGCGACCTGTTTAACCAGATCGATTATACAATAACCAAAGATCTGCGACTGACCAATAATTTCGACTTTGGTTTATCAACACCGCATAATGTGTTTTTTGATCCTAAGTTGCTAAGCAGCGCCAACCCTTTGGTTAACTCGGGCAGGGAAAGTTTTGCGGTTAATACCAACTGGGCCTACCAGGGATTTTTAAACTGGGCTAAAACATTTGGCAACCACTCCATAACAGCAGTGGCGGGTGTAAGTGCCGAAAAAACACAGAACAACAGTTTTAAAATAGCTGGTTCAAATTCGGCCAACGAAACTATATACACCTCCAACGTTTATGGCACTATTGACCAAACCAATACCGGTACCGATGCGGGCTCAACCAGCCGTGAATCACTTTACGCCCGGGCTACCTATAATTATAAAAGCCGCTACATGTTCAATGTTGTTTACCGAAAAGACGGTTCATCAAGGTTTGGTAAGGATAATAAATATGGCGATTTCTACGGCTCATCTGCAGCTTGGCGATTTACCGATGAGCCATTTATGGGCTGGGCAAAAAAAGTGATGAATGATGCCAAGCTCCGTGTAAATTATGGTGAAGTAGGTAACGACCGTATCCCATCTAACTCTAATTTGCTGATCTATACTTTTGGCTCTTCCTTTTATAATGCTGTAAACGGTGTGGTATTAAGCAACCAGTTTGGCAACTCTCAATTGAAATGGGAAAGTAACATCCAAAAAGGCATCGGGCTCGATCTGCAATTTTTCAATTCAAGGTTGAATGTAACCGCCGATTACTACAAAAAGACAACCAAAAACCTGCTTTACCAGCGTAATATCCCGGTTGAAACAGGTTTTACCAATGTATATGTAAATGTGGGAGACGTTACCAATAAAGGGTTTGAGCTTTCGATTAATGCAACACCGCTGGCCCTCAAAAACTTTAACTGGAACATTGGAGCCAACCTCACCATTGAGCGCAACCGCATCAAGAGCCTGTACAATCATCAGCCCTTCCTGGCAACTTCGGGAGGAGCTACTTACCTGGTGCAGGAAGGTGGAAAGATCGGCGATTTTTATGGCTACAAAGGCTTGGGGGTTTACCAGTATGATGCCTCCAACGCTTATGATGGCAATTGGAACAGACTGACACCAGTAGGGGTATCCGCCGATGGTAAAACCGCTCAAAAATATACGCTGAACGGGCAAACTTATAGCGGTACCGTACACCACATGTATGCAGGCGGCGCTTTACTGCTTGGCGGCGACATGATATTTGACAATGTTAAAAAGGACAGTGTTATTGATGCCAATGACCGCCAGGTATTGGGTAACGCGCAGCCATCATTCTACGCGTCTATCATCAATACCATAAACTACAAACAGTTTACCTTATCATTTACCCTGAACACTACCTGGGGTGGCCAGATCTATGACAGTCCGCGGCAAACACTGGATAACCTGGCTACATCGGGTATTGTGGCTGATAATAATACCACCTATAATTCCTGGAAAAAGCAGGGCGATATTACCGATATCCCTTACATGGGCCGCAAAAACTCCACCGCTAATTTCCCCGGAACACAAACCCGGTTCCTGGAAAACTCCTCGTTCATCAGGCTGAGTTATGCCAAGCTTACTTATAATCTGCCCGCCAACCTGGCATCGCGGTATAAGCTCAAAAACATAGGGGCCTATGTATACGGCGCCAACTTGCTTACCTGGACAAATTATACATGGTATGATCCTGAATTTTCTTCCAGCTCGGCGCTTACACCGGGTAATGATAATGGCCGCTATCCGCGCAGGCGCGAGGTTGGGTTTGGTATAAATGTTAATTTCTAATTCATCGAGATATGAAAAAAATATTAAGCGTTACTTTTTTAACCTTGCTGATCACCGTATCGGGCTGTAAAAAGCTGTTGGATCAGCCCCCTAAAAGTCAGTTAGGAAGTGATAAATTCTGGAAAAACGCCGATGACGCCAAAGCAGGCGTTGCGGGTATATATGACGGTATCCAGGATATGTTCAACAGCCAGTTCATTTATTGGGGCGACGGGCGGAGCGATAATCTCACTTTTCACCCAACGTATAACGACGCCCTGCCGTTGGCGATCAACGTGCTAACACCCAGCACAAATGGGGCCGACTGGACCCTGATCTACACCACTATCAGTCGGGCCAACTTTGCTATAAAATACATCCCGACTATTCCGGTAATTGATGCGGCTACCTCCAATGATCTGCAGGCCCAGGCATTGAGTATCAGGGCTTACTGTTATTTCTGGTTGATACGACTTTGGGGCAATGTTCCACTATGGACACAGCCCTACGAAGATCTGAGCACCGATCCCTATAAAGGCGTAACCCCGGCGGCTGATATCATGAAAAATGAGATCCTGCCCGATCTGTTAAAAGCTTATGACTTGTCTGATAAAACCGCAGCGGTTGTCTGGAACGTGAATTCGGGAGGCATAGCAGCCATGCTGATGGATGTTTATATGTATAACCATGATTATGCCAATGCTTTATCATGGTGCGATAAGCTGCTGGCATTAAAACGCTACAGCCTGGAGCCTACAGCCACCTGGAAAAACATCTTTACATCGCCCACAAATTCTAAAGAAGATATCTGGAGTTTGAACTGGGATTTTACGGTTGATGGCGGTAATAAAACATCGCAGGAAATAGGGGCTGGCGATACCAACAGCGATTTTGCCGTTGACCCGGCATTGTGGACCTATTTTACAACCACCACTGCCGATATACGTGGCGCCCAGAGCATTGATTTTAAAGTGAACAACCACGATAAAATATGGAAGTATTACGCCCCTAATCTGGATAAGAATGGCAACCAGATCTATCCTAATTCGCCGCAGGCCAACTTGCTGTTCCCGCTGTACCGCCTGGCGGATATCTACCTTTTACGGGCCGAGGCCTTAAACCGGACAGGCGACCTGGCCAACGCGCTCGTTTATTTAAACATGGTGCATACCCGGGCAGGTTTACCCGCCTATCAGGCAAGTGATTTTGCCAGTGCCGATGATATGTTATACGGCAACCCGGTAAATGGAAACGGCATTCTGCGTGAGCGCCAACTGGAATTATTTTGCGAAGCCAAACGCTGGTTCGATCTGCAACGTAACGGTATTATCGTTTCGACCATGGATCCTTTAATTAAAATACGGCAAACGTTAAAAGGATTTCCGCCAACAGGTTTTGGCGATGTCCGCAAAATATACTGGCCTATAAACCAAAATGTATTGAATGCCAATACCAAGCTCACTCAAAATCCACCTTATTAATTTATAGCAAATGAAAACGATGAAACAAGCAATTGTATGGCTTGCATGTATGGGCCTTTTAATAAGTATGGCTGGCTGTAACCTGGCCGGATTAAAATTGCAGGAAAATGCCGATTATCACCCCTATGTGCTCGATCCGCATATCAATAAAACCGCCTGGCAGTATATCAAGGAGCGCAGCTACAACTTTGCCGGGAAAGATACGGTGTTTAAGCTGATGCGCCAGGCTATCGAATACTCCGGTATTGATACCAATTTGTATATCAAAACCGATTGCACTTTTATATTTCTGCATAACGACGCCGTTTACAGGCTATCAAACAAGGTGATCACTGCCGATTGTTACTGGGGTAAATACCTGGTAAACGGCAAACCGGCCACCAAATGGAGCGATTACCCCAAGGAACAGGTAAAAAATTATCTGTTGTATTTAATAGTACAGGGGGCGTATTCATTTAACAATTTAACACCTACCAATGTGGTAGCCACAACGCTTCAGCCGTTAAATTACGATCCGCTGAACCCCACATCGATCATGACCCTGCGGGTTAATAATGATCAGAACTTTACCATGCGGTTAAATGATTTTTCCAATTCGGTAGCTTATGTGAGTGTGCGCACCAGCAACATTTTGGCCTTAAACGGGGCCATACAGGTGATAGACAGGGTACTTTTTTATCAAACAAAATAGTACGTGGTTTAATTGGTTCGCCGGTCGCGACGGGGCTCCCTGTTGCGGCCGGCTCTTTTTAAACACACTGAAAATGAAAACAAATGGCAAACACACATGACAACTCCGTATCCCGCCGAAACTGGCTGGGCACTATGGGCAAGATCTCGCTGGCAACCGGACTAACAGCAGTCGGTGCAGGATCATTTGGCGCCGAACGCCCCGGACAGGTAAAAGCAACCAATAATGACATTGGAGCACGGGTATATAACATTCGCGATTTTGGGGCCAGGGGCGATGGTAAAACGCTGGATACCGCGGCTGTGCAATCGGCTATTGATTTATGCAACAAGGAACAGGGCGGAACGGTGCTGGTACCGGCAGGTGTATTTGTTATCGGCACGGTGGAGCTGAAAAGCAATGTTACACTGCATATTGCCGCACAAGGAAAACTATTAGGCAGCGCTGATGGTAAACAATACCATGCCAGTGAAGCTATTCCATTGGACGTTGGCTGGACCATGAACGATGGTAACGTAGGTTTGATATTTGCCGCCAATGCCGAGAATATCACCATTGAAGGTAATGGCAGTATTGATGGACAAGGCGCGCAATTCCGCAGTGATACCAAAGGTGTATTGCCACCGGCGGGTATCTCAGGAAATCACCGCCCATATCATTTGCTTTTTTATCAATGTAAAAATTTAACGGTGCGCGATATTTCGCTCTACAACAGCGCCTATCATTCCATCAGGGTTTGTATGTGTACATTGGGGAAATTCGAAGGCTTATACATCCGCAGCAAAGTGATCCATAATAATGATGGCTTTCATTTTATCGGTAGTAGCTATATGCATGTTTCCAATTGCGATGTGCAATGCCAGGATGATGCCTGCGCCTTGTTTGGCAGCTGTAAATTTGTAACCGTTTCTGATTGTTCGTTTAGTACACGCTGGTCCGTATTCCGGTTTGGCGGAGGTGAGGCCGAGAACATTACCGTTTCTAACTGCATTATTTATGAAACCTATGGCTGCCCTATAAAGATGCGTTGTTCACCTGGTTCTCGGTTTGAGAATATCTCGTTTTCAAACCTGGTGATGAAGGACGTAACCGGACCTATTTCCATTGGTTCGGGCAACGGGAAATCATCCGTTAATACCGTCGCGAATTCCCAGGCGATTGTACGCAATATTTCCTTTAATCATATCCATGCAACGGTGGTAAAGCCGGTGCAGCTTCGCGGCTCGGAGTTTACAAGCAAATACAATCCCGGCGAAATATTTTCATGCGTTACACTGAATGCCATGGACGATATCTTTTTGGAAAATATCAGTTTTAATGATGTTCATATCACATTTCCCGGTGGAGGCACGGCAGAACAAGGAGCGGTGCGCGATGTGCCAAAAGTAGCCGCGGAGTATTACCAGATAGGAGTACCACCCGCATACGGTATATATGCCCGGAATGTACGCGGCCTAACCCTCCATAACGTACGACTGACCATGGACAGCCCAGATCTGCGCCCGGCTGTTGTACTCGATAATGTGGAAGACGCTGCACTGAATGGACTGAGCGCACAGGGCCAAAAAGGTTCCGAATCATTACTCCGCTTCATCAATACCCGGGATGTTTTGGTAAGCGCTCTAAGGGTACTAACACCCGTAACCAATTTGCTGCAGGCCGAAGGCAAGGCATGCGCCAATATCATTATAGATGGAGGTGATACCACAAAGGCGGACAAGGTGCTGGTATTAACATCGGGCGCATCCGCACAAGCGGTAAAGCTGAGGGGTTTGTAACAATAACGATAGGCCAATGGAGTGTATTAATTAGCTTATTGGTGCAAATGAACCGCTAAAAAATAAACCGATGTTAGTCAGATCATACTTTTTATCTTCCTAAAAACCGAGCATCATGTACAAAAAAAAGTTTTACATCTATTTAAAAAACAACATGGGTGGCCTGACTATTGCGTGGCTTGTTTTATTAGTATTGCCATCCCAAAACATATTGGCGCAAGCGGTTACCGTATCGTCTGTTACCGACTTACAAAAGGCCATTGATAAGGCAAAAGCGGGCGACCAGATCCTGCTGGCCGACGGGGTTTATACTACCACCGAAGATATCGCTGTGCGTGGAAAGGGCACCCACGAAAAACCGATCACCATTGCAGCGCAACATACAGGTGCTGCGGAAATTACGGGCAAAGGCGGTTTTAGCCTACAAAGCCCGGCGGCATTTGTGATCATCCGCGGATTTAAATTCACCCATGCGGCATCCAAAGCCAAAACCGGAATAGGTACCACTCACTGCCGTTTTACGCAAAACATATTTGAAAACCAGGGCGATGGAGAAGATTTAACCGTTGCCGGCAGCGACCACGAAGTGGATCATAATACGTTCCAAAACAAAAACGCCATGGGCAGGTTCATCGCCATTCGCGGCGAGGGCAAGCAAATAGCCGAACGGCTGTACATCCACCATAACTATTTTAACAATTTCGCCAGCCAGGGCGGTAAAAACGGAGCCGAGGCATTGCAGTTTGGCTTAAGCGGCTTCAGCTTATCATCCAGCAATAGCATTGTTGAATACAACCTTTTTGAACGCTGCGAAGGGGAAAACGAGCTCATCTCGGTTAAAGCATCGGCCGTAACGCTTCGGTATAATACTGTTCGTGATTGTCCTGCACAATTTACCCTGCGCCATGGCAACAAAAGTTTGGTATATGGCAATTACTTTTTCAATACGCCGGGCTTAAGGATCTTTGGCGACGATCACATTATCTACAGTAATTACTTTGAAAACTGCAGCCCGGCCATTGTGATAGGCAATGGTGATGGAGAAGTTGCCGATGGGGCCCAACTTACCGCGCATGACAGGCCCGACCGTGTGATTATCGCTTACAACACGCTGGTTAATAATAAAGAAAACATCATCCAAACCGGCCGCAAAAACGGAATGGGCGCTACTTATATCACGGTAGCCGATAATATCATCCAGGGTGGCGGACCGGCAGCTACTATATCCGGGCCATACACCAATCCGCAATGGGCGCGCAATATATTGTTCCAGGTAAAGGATGCCGGTAATATACCTGCGGAAGGGTATACTACAGTTGATCCTAAATTGGCAAAAAACGTATCAGGAACATATCATATACAGGCGGGCAGTCCCGCTATTGACCACGGAACGACCGTGTATCCTGGTATGACTACAGATATGGATGGCCAGCTACGCGTCCAGCCTTTTGATATCGGTGCCGACGAATTAAGTAATGCGCCTGTAAAAGCACATGCGCTTAGTCCGGCAGAGGTTGGTTATCAGGCTAAAAATTAAAACGATCTTATCAACATGAAAAACAGTTGTGTATTTATATTATGCTGGTTCATTGCAGCCAGCACATTTGCGCAAAAAAATAAAAGTCAGTGGGTATACCGGGGCAAGGATGGCAAACTGGTTTACAAAATCACACCCGCCGGCGACAGGATCATGGATTTTTCAGCGGCCGGCTATATGGGCGGTGGCGTGGCATTGCCGACAGTTCCTATAAAACGAGTAGTAAAACCATCGGGGAATGATGATACCCAGGCCATACAAAGTGCTATAGATGAGGTGTCGGCGATGTCTTTGCAAAATGGATTCCGGGGGGCGGTAGAGCTTGCTCCGGGTACATTTACCTGTTCTGGCCCAATCCTCTTATCAACAAGCGGCGTAGTATTACAGGGTAACGGCAGCGGTGCAAATGGTACTACCATCAAAATGGTCGGCGATCATCATACTGCAATAGTAATTGGTCGGGGAAACACCAATGTGTCTTTGGGGAGAACAGAAAGAGGGGATAGTAGTGCCGTTAATACTGCTAAAACCACTATCTCGGATGCCTATGTACCATCGGGCAGTACATCTTTTAGTGTTGCCGATGCGTCCGTATTTGCCATTGGTGATACTATAGCGATCAACCGCCCGGTAACCGAAAGCTGGGTGCACTTTATGAGAATGGACGACATGTGGCGCGATGGTAAAAAAGAAACCTGGCTCAAAGCAGGTTCACGGGGTGTTATCAAAAGAAAGATAGTCGGCATAACAGGTAATAAACTCACTATTGATATTCCCCTGGCCGACTCTTATGACGCGCAGTTTTTAAATTCTCCCGGTATCGTCATCGTCAAAGCAAAGCCGGTATCGCGGGTTACGCAGGCAGGTATCGAAAATATACACATCCAATGCCCGCCGCTCGAAATTGACTATGGTCATGCTCCTTATGCAGGCATCCGTGTTGGCGGCGATGACTGCTGGGTAAAGGATGTGTATTGCGAAGAAACCATGAACACCACGGTGCTTGCCGGTAACCGCATCACCATGGAAAAGGTGATCGTGAAACACACCTACGCTAATTTGGGTGCATCAAAACCAACAGATTTTAGTTTGGAGGGAGGCCAAAACCTGATCGACCGTTGCGAGATCACCGGCGGCAATATGTACTTCGTGTGGACCTCATCCTTAATTGCCGGCCCCAATGTTTTACTCAATTGCACCTTTAGGGGTACACGCAGCCGGGTGCAACCCCATCAGCGGTGGGCGACCGGGCTTTTGGTGGATAACTGTACCGTGCCCGATGGCGGGATAGATTTTATGAACCGGGGTATCGCAGGCTCGGGTCATGGCTGGACGATGGGCTGGGCCGTAGCCTGGAATTGTATCGCCAAAACATATGTTATCCAAAACCCGCCGGGCGCGGTAAACTGGGCCATCGGCTGTATTGGCAAACGCGAACAAACCGCACGCTTATTTGACAGCGCCCCTGTTTTGCCCGACGGCAATTTCGATTCGCATGGCTCGCCTGTAGAGATCCAAAGCCTTTACCTGGCCCAGCTGGCCGAACGTTTAGGCGCAAAGGGGCTTAAAAATATAGGGTACACAGGCAATACTGTGGATATGTTCCCGAATAAACAGGTAAGCCTGTTGCCGCTAAAAACACAAAGCGATAAACTCGGCTTTAATGAGGCCATTGACCGCCCGGTAAATACCAGCGATGTAAAAGGAAGTACCCGCGAATTTGGCGGCGAAAAAGCGATCGACGGTAACCCGGCCACATACTGGCGCACCAACGATGGCGTAACCAAAGCGACGCTCGAGGTGGACATGGAAGGCCCTGTAGCAATAAACACCCTGCAGATCAACGAACAAGGCGAGCACATAAACGCCTATAAAGTCGAGGCCCAGCTGGATAGTGATTGGAAGCTGCTGACACAAGGAACCACCATCGGGAAAAACCTGGTCGTAAAATTCCCGGCAACTATTGCCTGGAAGGTTCGCCTGACTGTATCAAAAGCCAATGATTATGTGGGCATCAATAATTTCGGGCTGTATATGGAAAGGGGGAGAAGCCCGGGCAGTAAGATCTGATTCGAGCGAAAACGATTGCGTAGATTATTCCAGAGAAATGTGGTACCAAATACCACGCGCATTGTATAGTAGTATTATAAACCAGGGTGAGTATTGTACTTGCCAAAATATAAACCTGATGAAGAAACTTTTTATAGCATGTTTGCTGTCCGTCTTTTTTATACATAGTGTTTTTGCTCAAAAAGAGCTTTCGCGCGATGAGCGCATGAAATGGTGGCGAGAAGCCCGTTTCGGTATGTTTATTCACTGGGGCGATTATGCCCAGCTGGCCGGTATGTACAAAGGGCATGAAGTGGGGCGTGGTGGCGAATGGATCATGAACCGGGCCAAGATCCCCGTAGCCGAATACCAGGAGTTTGCCAAAAAATTCAACCCCGTAAAATATGATGCCGATGCCTGGGTAAAACTGGCTAAGGAAGCTGGTATGAAATATATTGTGATCACCGCCAAACATCACGATGGCTTTGCGATGTTTAAATCAAACGCCAGCAAATGGAACATCGCCGATGCTACTCCATATGGTAAGGATGTTTTAAAACCTTTGGCTGCGGCCTGTAAAAAATATGGTATCAAGCTGGGTTTTTATTATTCGCAAGCGCAGGACTGGAATAATCCGGGGGGCGCTGCTGCCCGCAAGGTGAGCAGCGAGGGCTGGGCAAACCCCGATTCGGCCAAAATAGATGCCTATACAGCCGAGCACACCGGGCATTGGGACCCTGCACAAACCACCTCAACCATGGCCGAGTATATCGACCGGGTAGCCGTTCCGCAGGTAAAAGAATTACTGACCAACTATGGCGATGTGGCCGTGATCTGGTGGGATACCCCAACCAACATGACCGATGAGTTTGCTCAAAAATTGAACGATGTATTAAAACTGCAGCCCAATATCATCACCAACGATCGTTTAAAACGCCCCAACTTTCCTGGCGACTATAAAACACCCGAGCAAAAGATCCCCAACCTAAGTGAGCTTGATGGTAAAGACTGGGAAACTTGCATGACCATGAATGGTACCTGGGGCTATAAAAGCTATGACCATAAATGGAAATCGCCCGAAATACTGATCCATAACCTTATCGATATCGCGTCAAAAGGGGGTAACTACCTGTTAAACGTTGGTCCAAATGCCGAGGGCGAGTTTCCGCAGGAAAGCATAGCCTCACTAAAAAAAATGGGCGAATGGATGAAGGCAAACGGCGAAGCCATATATGCCACCAAGGCAAGTCCGCTGCCTGCACTAAGCTGGGGGCGCTGCACGCTTAAACCCAATGGTAAAAATACCACGCTGTATCTATCGGTATTTAACTGGCCAGCTGATGGCAAATTGGTTGTTCCCGGTTTAAAAAACGAGATCCTTAGCGCAAAAATGCTGGCAGGCGGAGCGGCTTTAAAAACCGAAGCCTCTGGCGACGGAACAACCATAAATGTACCGGCTAATGCCACAGATAATATAGCTACCGTAATTAAAGTGGAAGTGAAAGGAGCGGTAGCTTCCCAAGCAGCAAATCAAAATGGTAAAATGAAAACCGGAGCATTGGACTAAGCCATGAAATTGAATAATCCCCTATGTTTAATTGCCGGCGTGCTGCTTACGGGCGGCACGCTCAAGGCGCAGGTTGTGCTGAAAGCTGATGGCAGCAGCGACGCCTATAAGCAAATATCGCGCGTATTAGGAGGGAGTGCCTGCGAAGTGCCGGATTGCGCCCACCCAGTTAAACATATTACCGAGGCGTTTGATAAACAGCTGAACGAATATGTGTTTGTTTTTCACAGTCATGTTAAGGAAGATAATGACCGCTGCAAAAATTTCGACCGGGAGCGGGTGGAGATCAAAACCTATAGCCCCTCTGCCGCTAATTTGAAAGGAGAGCAGGGCGAAACGGTTGAATACAAATGGAAATTTAAAATAGACAGCGGTTTTAAAGCTCAGCCCACATTTACCCACATTCACCAGATCAAGGCCGGCGATGGCGATGCCGGCGCGCCGATCATCACCTTTACGCCCCGGTATGGTCAGCCCGATCTGTTGGAGGTAATCCATACCGGGGCGGTAAAAGAAACCTCGCAGGGTGTTTTGACAAAAGTGAACCTGGCCGATTTTAAAGGCACCTGGGTTGAAGCGACTGAAACCATGCATTACGATACCCATGGCAGTTATTCCGTTACGATTAAACGGGTGGCCGATGGCAAAGTATTGTTGAATTATACCAATAAGGATATCGATCTGTGGCGAAAGGGCACATCATTTTGCCGGCCAAAATGGGGCGTATACCGGAGCTTAAAAAGTGCAGAATACATCAGAGATGAGGACGTTTATTTTGCCGATATCTCTATCAGGGAGCAATAGTTTTTGTTTTAATAACCAATTAAAAACCAATTGAATGAAGCCACAATTACTCAAAGTATCAGCAGGCCCTGCTCAGTCTTTTAGTGCAAGGCAAGACCTCATTCCGTGTATCAACAACAGGTGGCATTATCACCCCGAAATTGAACTGATCCATTTTAAAAAAGGAAGCGGAACTCAGTTTGTGGGCGATAATATCAGGCCGTTTAATGCCGGGGATATGGTGATGATAGGCACTTACCTGCCGCATTACTGGCGTTTTGACGAGGCGTATTTTTCAACAGAAGATACAGCGCCGGTTGATATCCGTGTGGCTCATTTTTGTGAGAATTTTTGGGGAAACGGGTTTTTGCAATTGCCCGAAAATAAAATGATCAAGACCGTATTGGAGAAAGCTAAACGGGGGATACAAATTACCGGTAATGCAAAGAAAGTGATTGCCGGCATTATGGAAGATCTGCTTACTGCCGAGGGTACAAAACGGATCATTTTATTGATGGAGGCGCTCAACATTATTGCGGGCAGTGATCAGGCCGAGGTTTTATCTTCCATTGGTTTTAGTCCGAATATTGAAAAATCCGGTAACGATTGTATCAACGTGATCTACGAGTACTCCATGGCCAATTTCAAAAACAAGATCCACATGGATGAACTGGCCGATCTGGCGGGCATCAGTCCCAACTCCTTTTGCCGTTATTTTAAATCGCGTACGCGCAAAACCTATTCTAAGTTTCTACTGGAGATCAGGGTGGGCCATGCCTGTAAACTGCTGATCGAAAACAAGCTGCCCCTGAAACAGCTTTGCTACGAAAGCGGGTTCAATAATTTTACCAATTTCCATAAGTATTTTAAGCAAATAACCGGTAAAAGCCCATTGAATTACCAAAGAGAGTTTATCCACACCAAAACAAGTTCCTGGTAAGGGAGAGCATCGAAACAAGTGCGGTAAAAACCCACAGACTAAAGGCTGAAAAGAAAAACGCCTATTCAAGCGTCCTCGCTTGAATAGGCGTTCACGCTTGAACGGGTATAGTTTTTATCTATACTCAGCTGTCTGCGTTTTTTAATATTCACGTCATTGCGAGCGCAGCGTGGCAATCCCCTACTTACAGAGCGGACCTTCTTATTGGGGATTGCCACGTCGTTCCTCCTCGCAATGACGCGTCGAGAGAAGAGACTTACGGCCCCTCTATGCGCGAAGCGGAGAGAGGGGTGACAAGTGCAGCGATGTCGGGGTGAGTCAATCTCGTGCGATCGATCTTTTACAGCCCCCTTATATTGTTAGGCCGGAAGCAGATTCAGGAACCCCTAAAGAGACCAAAAAGTGGGTTTACATGTAAACCCACTTTTTGAGACAAAATTTAGTTTAATGCATTGATTTTCAATAAACTAAATCAATGTAAATCATAAAAAGTGTAAACCCATGTAAACCCACTTTTAGCTACTCAACCGGGTAGGGGCCTTGTTCAAAAACTGTATCATGGTAGCCTTTGCTGCCTACATCCCGAGATAAACGGCTTCTGAAATCGATGCCCTCGCTCAGGCATTGCAGTACATAGGCAAAATCATATTTGGGTTGCCAGCCCAGCTCGGCCCGGGCACGACTGTTCACATAAACACGGTCTATATGCGGAAACATCGTCCATTGCTGAAAGGCAAAAAGTTGTTCGTAATCCGGGAAGAGCCGTTTTACCACTTCCGGGGCGTTGGTGTGGAGCATCGCCAGGTCATCCCTGGTAAACGGTGTTGTCGCCGAAATGATATAACGTCCAAACCCGATTGCCTTGGCCTTTTCAACTGCCAGGATATGCGCATCGACAACATCTTCCATTTCTACCCGGCGATACAGCAGCTCATTTGCCTGTACATTGGGCGCGCTGTATTTTCCGCGCACGGCGGCATCGTCATCCGCCTCGGGGAAAAATCGGGATGTCCGTAAAATCACTATGCCCAGGTTGTGTTTGCGGGCAAACATTTCGCACAGGTTTTCGGCCGCTATTTTGGTTACACCATAAATGTTTTTGGGAATGGGGATTACTTCTTCGGTGATCCAGGCTGCCGGCTCGCCAGCTGCAGGATTCATGGCCGCGCCAAATGTGCTGGTGGTACTGGTATAAACAAAGGTGTTTATACCGGCAGCTACGGCCTCTTCCAGTAATACCAGTGTGCCCGAAACATTGGTGTCGATAAAGTTTTGATTGCTATGCGTAGCGATGTGAGGTTTATGCAGCGTTGCCGTATGGATCACGGCATATACATTTTTCAGGCAGTTGCTTACAAATTCCCGGTTGGTTATAGAGCCCACATGATCTGTAAACGCCGATGCTTTGATATCCACACCCCTCGCTTGAACGCCTTGTCCCTTGAGGCTGCGCAAAATAGCTTCGCCCAGGTGACCGGCGCTTCCGGTTACAAGAATATTCATGCAACAAAAATATCCGGTTTGCTTTAGAAAAACCATTTGCTCATAAAAAAAGACGCCTGGTGTTAGGCGTCTTCTGCAAATACAAACAGGGTTAAGGCAGGCTATATTCTGGGGAACAACCGCTGTACACTTTCCTTGGTTAAATGCCTGGGATAGGATACCTCCGCGAATTGTTCGCCATGCATAACGGAGATCTCCGACGGAAGCTTTGATCTGAAGATAGCATGAAGTTGAGCGTACGTATAATGAACGTTGTTGTTGAGCTCATACACCGCCGTAGTAAGCCCGGCATAAGCCGCATTGAGGCGTTGCTGCGGCGTGCCATGATGTTGTGGCGAATTATAATAATAATCGCCGGAAGCATATATGGCCGAGTAATAGGTTTTGATCTGTCCCCAAAGCCATTGTTTGGCCAGCCCCATATAATAGCCCGAAAAGAAATCGGCTTCCAGCTCCCGTTCGGATGGTTGTGCGTAGTCGTTCCAGCCTACGGTAAATTGTACCCTGTGCCCCCACTCATGCGCCAGTACGCCATCAACCGGTAAGGGCGATAAGGTATTGGTATTGGGCAGCTTGCTAAACGAGTTAACCAGGTAATAAAACATCTGGTAACCGAATAAAATGCTACCATCCGGACTGGCATAGGCGTTTTTATAGTCGGCAGTAGGCTCATACAATACATGCACTTCTGCAGGGATACCCAGCCAAAAGTTACGCTGATTGGTAACCTCACCAGCAAAGAACTGGTTGTTCTGCGCTATTTTAAAATCAAAGGTATTTGCAGGGCCAATGGTACCGGAGTTGGAGTAACCGGTAGCATAGCCCAAACAGCCGGCCATATCTTTTACGCTGGCATTTTTATCGGGAGCGGGGCTATTGTCTTTTTTGCAACTGCCTAAGCCAATAGCAGCTATTGCAAGAAGTACTATTATTTTTTTCATACGATCAGTTTTAAGAAACATCTGTTTGAATACAAAGCAGGTTATCCATATTGAAACACATACCTTTGACCTTGTCGCCGCGAGCGGTCCTTTTTGCCCCGCCGTGTTTTAGGGTAAGGCGGCTGGTCCTTGTACCATCGCCCAATGGCAATGGTATAGGCGGGTAAGGACAAAAGATCGCCGGGTTGGCTGCCCTTCGTCGAGCTATCCATCAATGCAATACCTATGATCAGTAATAGGAGGCTTTTCATTTAATGGGAGTAAAACATCAGGGCAAACCAGGTTAACCACATCTTAGTAAATAAATTTAGTTTTGGTTTTATCGTCGAGTACGATGGTTTTGGCCTCGCCCGTTTTTAAAACATAGGGGTTGGTATTGGTGCCATCGCCCAATGACATCACCTGGCTTACGAGGTATTGTTTTAAAATGGAATTGTAGTTTTTATAAAGAACAATACAGCTCTTAAACTGGGGATCAATAGTGAGCGCGGCTGAGGTTTGACCCTTAGGAAGCGGGCCTATCTTATAGGTTTTATGGCTATCGGGTGATTTATCACTATTGATCTGATCAATGGTGGTGCCTTTGAACACAGCGATATACAGTGTATCAATAGCTATTGTAAAGTTTGAGGCGCTTTGTACAGAAATGCTTGTTCCTTTATTGGCGGGGGGATCAACACCATTATCGTTTTTCTTGGAGCACGCCGCGGCAAAAATCGCTGTTGCCAACAGCATCATAATTGATATCTTTTTCATGATAATAGATTTTACCCCAAAGTAAAAGCATGCCTAAAAGCCTATCAATCGCAGAAAATTGGTGTTTTGCTTTCTACCTGTTTTCAGGTAGAAAGGGGGGTATGCGAGTCATCAATAACGGTGTTCTGTACAGACGCATATTTGCGTCTTTACAATAAAAAGATAATGGCTCAGATCAACCCATTTTCAAGCGCAAGCTTGATGAGCGCAGCCGAATTGCTTACCTCAAACTTCGTCATAATGTTCCGGCGATGGGTTTCGACCGTTAAATGACTCAGGAAAAGCGTATCTGCCATCTGCGCGGTTGTTTTACCTTCGGCAATGAGGGCGAGCACCTCTTTTTCGCGCCGGGTAAGTTTGGGCAGCGAGATTGATCCAGGCGAAGCCAATTCCATTTGTATCTCATCGCCCAGGTAAATATTGTTGGTGTAAACGGCTTGTATTGCTGCCAGAAGCTGTTTCCTGTCGGCGCTTTTTGACAGGTAGCCCGATGCCCCGTTCTGGATCATGCGGGTGATGCCCGATCGTTCGGTATGAGTACTCAGCGCAATTACTTTCACAACCGGGTATTTCTTTTTGATGAGTTTGCACAGCTCGTAACCATTCATCCCCGGCAGATTAATATCCAGGAGGATAACATCGATATTATTGTTTTCCAGAAAGCTTAAAGCATCGGTACCGTTGGTAAAAGCACCCTTGACGGATACATCCTTACTTGTGGCCAACAAGGCCCGCAAGCCCTCCAGCACCATGGGGTGGTCATCTACCAACAACAAGTTTATTGTTTTATCCATTGTTCACTTTCAAATCAATATTCACAGTGGTACCCACTTCTTTTGATGATTGAATGTCCATTGTTCCCTGCAAATATCGGGTACGGTTTTGAACATTAAATAATCCCATGCCGCTTTTATCCATGGTTGTATCCACATCAAAGCCATTGCCGTTATCCTCAACAGTAATGCTAAAATGGTTTTCACTCTGGATACATTGTACCAGGATCTCGGAGGCATTGGCATATTTTAACGCGTTGCCCAATAACTCCTGTATAATGCGGTAAATGGTTAACTGCTCCTGCTGCGACAGGTGTTTACTTAAATTAGTGGCGTAAAAATTAATAACAGTAGCCGGTGTTTGCAGGTTTTCGCACAGATCAGACACCGCCGCTTCCAGGCCAAAACGCAACAGGTTCTCGGGCATGGTATTATGGGCTATGCGGCGGAGTTCTTTAACGGCATCGGCCATTTGCTCAATAATGGGCTGCAAGCCAGGTTGCTGTGTTTGGTTGGCCTGACTTTGCAAGTGTAATTTAATACCCGCCAGCGTGCCGCCCAGGCCGTCATGCAGGTCGCGGGAGAGGCGGGTGCGCTCTTTCTCCTGTCCCTCCAGCATGGCGTTGAATGTTAATAATTGCTGCTCGCTTTCTTTTTGTTTAAGTTGCTGCTGATGCAATATTTCGTTCTGCTCAGCGGCTCGTTTTCTATTTTTGGCGATGGTAAAATAGGTAAGCAGCAGCAATGTCAGGATAATAAGCGCGCCCAGTAAAAGCACCAGGAACAAACGATTTTTGTTAAGACTAAGCTGTTGTTCTTTTGCCTGGTTTTGCAATTTTAAGATGTCCTTTTCTTTTTTAGCCGCCTGATACTTTTCTTCCAGTCCGTTAAATTTTAGTTTCTCGTCGGTTTTGTTGATGCTATCGGCAAGGGCCGAATAGTGTTCCATCCAGTTTAACGCGGCGGTGTTGTTTCCGGTTGCTTTTTCTATCTCGTACAGTATTTTATAAATGCCAATACGATCGAGTTTTATCGTATCTTTCAGTTGCCGGTTGAGGTTATAGATCTGGTAGGCTACGGGTTTGGCAGCAGTGTAATTCTTTTGCGAATACAACACATCATATTTACCAAAAAGGATGTTGATAGAATTATACTGATCGCCAATTTGTTTGGCAACCGCCAGGGCTTCGTTGTAATTAACCAGGGCCTGATCATGCTGTCCTTGTTTTTGATACCAGTTGGCATTGCCGTAATAATACTTAAGCCAGGGGTACGATTTGGGGTAGGCCTGCAGTATCTTCAGCGCCGAATCTAAATAAGGTTTGGCTTCCTTTAATTTACTCTGTTCGGTTAAACAAAGGGCCAGCCTACTATAGTCGATCGCAAAATAGCTTTCCGTTTTTGGGCCCTTATAATCAATCAGTTCTTTTTTATAGTAATATACCGCTTTTTCGTACTGTTTAAAATTCAGGAAAGTGGTAGCCAAAGAGGCATTGGTGAACGCGATATTGCGCTCGTCTTTTGCGGCCTCGTAAAACGGAAGAACTTTTTTGATCAGGATATCGGTTGATTGTACCATGTTGCCCTGATCGTCATATATGGTAGCTATCTGGTTCCATATAGTGCCCAACAGTTCGTTTTTCCGTTTGATGGTATCGCTGATCGGAGTATCCTTTGCAATATTTAATGCCGATAATGCCTGCGGAAATTTACGGAGCGACATATAGGCTGTCCCCTCTTCAAATTTAGCCCAGGCCATGCCATAACCATTCTTTGCCTTAGAAAATATCTGATAGGCCTCTGTAGAATATTTTATAGCCGGCTCATTATGCCCGTCATTCAATCTTAAATAATTATCACTTAGCCGGAGCAGGGTAAAGCCCCTGCTGGTATCTGTTTGTGTTTTTAGCAGGCTGGTTAAACTATCCCGCCGTTTAATAAGAATGGGTACCTGAGCAACAGCATCGTCAGTGCACAAGAAGAGGCTTAATGCAAGCATTAAAAAATTAACGGTAACCGAAAAAGTTGCTTTAGGTGAAAACATGGGTTAATTGTTCTTTAACCAAGATATGCATAATATGTTTAATATATAAACAGGCAGATAGCTTCGTAATGAGCCGTTGTTTTTTGGCAAAAGCTTGTATTATACCGAAAAGGAGAAATATGTAGAGTTTATTCTACATATAATAACCGGGAAGAATAACAAAAACAATAGTTACATCCGGAATCGTAAAGAGATGGACCGTCCCAATGCCTGGGCCAGTTCCGGGTCGATCAACGGGCCCTCGCCTTGTTGTATCCATGCTCCGCGAACGTCTTTCTGAATGATTATTTTTTCGCCGTTTAACAATATTTCAAGCTCTGTAGTTGCCTTGCTGATTGGCGTGGTGTTTATCTGGTAAACGTGATCTGTGTCGTTATAAGTTATGCGTAGTGGCAGGCCCATCTTTTTCTCCTCGGGGGTAAATATACAATTGTTGATGATAAATCTGGTATTTTAAAGAAAACTGGTGTACGGATTGTTCATGCAGCCAGCTGATGGCTCACAATTTCTATCAGGTTATTCATCCCAAAAGGTTTGTGCAGTACACCATCTGGGGCGCCTTCCTGTTTTAAATAGGCTTCGGTATCATCGCTGTCAGTACAAATAATTACGGGGAGTGTTTGGGTTTCTTTGTTCCATTTCAGCAGGCGGCATACATCAATGCCATCTATGCCTGGTAAAACAGCGTCGAGAATAACGAGATCCGGGTGATCTTTACGGATGCTGCCAAATATATGTTCGGCACTATCAAGCGTTACCACATCGTAGCCATTATTGCCCAGTATATATGACATTACTTCGGTCATCAGGCCATTGTGGTCAACAATTAGTATCTTTTTTGCCTTTATCGTTTCCATCTCTGGGTAAATATGCAAAGGCCATGCCACTGATTAACTTGATGTTACGGGGAGGGTGCTAAGAGTCAAGATATTAAGCGCCAGGAATCAAGAAAGGACTGTCCGGTACAGTCTTTAACTCTTGTTTCCTGGCCCTTGCTTCTTAATTAAATGTGGATAAACAATTCTTCTTTTGGACGGCGCACTTTGATCATTTGGCTATAACGATCATCATCGGCGCGGAAACCGACGGCGGCGATAACTGAAGCAGTTAGACCTTTTTCTTTTAATCCCAGTATTTCATCAAATTTTTCGGCATCAAAACCTTCCATTGGTCCGGCATCAATACCTTGATCAGCAGCGGCGCTTAACAATACACCCAATGCAATGTATGCTTGCTTGTGCGACCAGGCTATATTTTGCTCCCTGGTACGGCCGTTCAGTGCTCCTAAAACAACCTGCTCATAACCTTGTAGGGTTTCACGGGCAACATTACGGGTTGAAGCAACGAGGTCGATGAATTTTTTGCCAAAATCATTGTCAAGATTAGTTACCGACGCAAAAACAAACAAGGCAGATGAATCGGTGATTTGCGCCTGATCGTAACCAGCGGCGCGCAGCTTGGCTTTAGTTTCGGCATCCCGAACAACAATTACTTTGTATGATTGCAAACCATATGATGATGGTGCTAATTGCACCGCACTTAACAGGTTATCTAATTGGTCGGCTGTTAGTTTTTTAGCGGGATCGAATTTTTTGATGGCAGAGCGCCATTGTAATTTATCTATGAGTGACATATCTTTTTTTATTTGTTGGAACAAAATTAGATGTTCAAACAGTTAGAATAGTCACCAACGTGTCAATTAGGTGTTTAAACACCTAATTGACACGTTAACCTGATCTGCTTATAAATTGGCCTTCTGCTTCAGCTCATCCTCTTTCTCATCCTGCTCTTTCCTCAGGCGGCGTTTTTCCTGTCTTATATCTTTCCGGGTTTTGCCGGCGGTATCAATATTGTCTATTTTTAGCTTGTACTCTTGCTTAAGGGCTTCAATTTGCTCTTTTAGTTTTTCCTTAGCGGTTTTCTCTTTTTGCTTTTCCTGCTCCTCAGCTTTTTTAGCGGTAGTATCTTTTTTACCGAAGAGACGCTGGAAGAAGTTTGGTTTCTTTACCGGGTCTTCCAGTACAGGCATTACCTCATTGTCATCACTTTGTTTCATCAGGCTGTCGGCAGTGGCGGTATCCACCGGCGCGATGGCCCGGCGCAGGCTTTCGCGCAGACGAACGCCATAAAAGCCATAAGCATTGGTATCGCGGGCCGTATAGCCTTTTTGCGCCATTAATTTACCAATCAGGTTAAAATATCCATGCAAACCAGGACGGAGCGTTCCATCGGGCTGAAAAGCATATAAGCCACCCTTTGGATATGGTACAATGCTGGCCAGATAAATACTTTCGCCCAGGGTAAGTTCTGCCGGTGATTTTCCAAAATAGTAATGTGAGGCCTCAGATATGCCATATATGCCACGGCCCCATTCAATAATATTAAAGTAAACCTCCAACATCCGGTTTTTGGTCATCACCCGGTTATTCTCGATGATCCAAACAATCAGGATCTCTTCAATTTTACGGGCAAGCGTTTTTTCGCGGCTTAAAAAGGCGTTTTTTACCAGCTGCATAGATATACCGCTGCCTCCCCGTTTAAACTTTTTGGTTTTAAAATCGGTCACCAATGATTTGCGCAGAGCTTCTTCAACAAAACCGTGATTGGTGTAAAAGGAAGGATCTTCTGCGGTCATTACTGCATTGCGCAAGTTGGGCGAAATCTGCTCCAGTGGTGTAAACTCCGGATTTTCGGGCCCGATCACATGCGGCGACATGGGCTTGCCTTTTTCATATGGCGTGTATACAAAAGTGCTGTTTAGCTTGGTGAGGTCGGTTTTGCCATACTTCACTATCCTGAAATTATCCTTGCTCAGGCGCGAATCAAATTGCAGATCATCGGGCTTGGATGAATCCATATAAAAGTTAAGCGCGTAGTTGAGCTTGCCCGCAACCTGTATGCCGTCCAAAGCGTCAAACATACCGGATGGGAAAGAGTCGAAGATATCAGGGGCATTTAACCAGCCGGTATTGATCTTGAGCTCATAAATTTTTACCGGGTTCAGCGTGTATTTGATAAAGGGACGAGCTGTAAGCTTTTTGATGTGAATGAGCGATGAACTATCAACAGATACATAATTGCTGCCCACAAACACATTAGCATCAATAGAAGCATCGGAGAAAACAATATTATCTGATGATATGCCCGGGTGATTGATGAGCAGGTTATGTACAGCCCATGAACCATAAATTTTTGTTTCGCCGCCGCTATGCTCCACCTTGGTAAGCTTGGTGCTGATGGTATCGAAATTCAACACCAGCCTGAATTTTTTTTGTATGATGGGCAACTCCACTTTTTTACCATCGGCATACAGTTTTACATCGATGTCTTTATCAGAGGGGTGCATTTTACCGGCTATATGCCAGGTGGCTGTGCCGTTATCCACATCAATGGTTGAGGTAAGGTTTCCGTCTTTGATCAGTGCGGTTTTAGCCAGCAGTTTTAGGCGCGTGCTGTCGTCTCTAAAACTGATTGAAAAATTATTCAGGTGCAGGTTATCCGGGATCTTGTAAAGCACTTCGTTCACCAGGTGATCGGCCAGGTCGGCCAGGTCAACCTTATCATGCGTTGCGGTAGTATCTTTTTTCTTTTTGAACAGGAAGTCGAAGTTTTTAACCCCTTTTACGCTGGTGAGGTTAATAAAGCCGTCCTGCAGGGAAACATCGGCCAGTTTGATATCGCCGACAATAAGCGGCAGCAGCTTAACACTTACCACCAGGCTCTTGATATTCAGTAAACTATCGCGCTGCTCGGGCACTATCGAGATGTCTGAAAATGCTACTGTGCTGGAGCCTGTAAAGTGGGCCGAGCCTATTTTTACATCTAAATTATAATCCCTCCTGGCTTTTGCTTTAGCTTTGCTGATGGCTTTTTGAAGCAAAGCCTCGCGTTTTGAATAGGCAATGTAGCCACCTATTAAAAGGATAAGCAGTAAGGGTATCAGTATAAATGCGGCTATGCGTATGTATTTAGGATTAAGACGCTTCATGTGTAAATTTTTCCAAAACTAAACTAAATCTTATCCCCTGCAAACGGTTGTTTCTGCAAATTGTTTCTTTAACAAACGCAAATCAACGGCCTGTTTTCATAAATTTGCCATAATATTATGATAATTACCAAAGAACAAGTTTTACAAGCCCTGGGCAATGTGGAAGAGCCGGATCTGAAAAAGGACCTGGTTACCTTGAACATGATACAGGATATTCATATAGATGGCAACAACGTTAGCTTTTCGGTGATATTGACCACGCCGGCCTGCCCGCTGAAAGCAATGATAGAAAATGCATGCCGTAACGCTATCAGTCACTTTATAAGCAAAGAGGCTGTGGTGAGCATTAACATGACCTCGAGGGTTACATCGCAAAAAAATACCGGCGTTCCCGGTGTTAAAAATATTATAGCGGTAGCATCTGGCAAAGGAGGTGTTGGTAAATCAACCGTGGCTGCAAACCTGGCATTGGGATTGGCTAAAGCCGGAGCTAAGGTAGGCTTAATCGATGCAGATATTTATGGCCCATCTGTCCCTATTATGTTCGGACTGGAAGGGGCCCGCCCGCAAGCCAGCGAGGTTAATGGCAAAACACGTATTGAGCCGATTGAAAAATATGGTATCAAACTGTTGTCCATCGGCTTTTTTACCGATCCAAATCAGCCCGTACCATGGCGCGGGCCGATGGTATCAACCGCGGTAAAACAACTATTTAATGATGCCGACTGGGGCGAACTGGATTATTTAGTGATAGACCTGCCGCCAGGAACCGGCGATATACATATTACGGTTACACAAACCTTCCCGGTTACAGGAGCGGTAATTGTAACTACGCCGCAAAACGTGGCATTGGCCGACGCTAAAAAGGGGATAGGCATGTTTTTAATGCCGGCCATAAATGTGCCGATACTAGGCGTGGTCGAAAACATGTCGTACTTTACACCTGCCGAATTGCCGGAGAATAAATATTATATTTTTGGTAAGGGTGGCGGGCAAAAACTGGCCGCGCAACTGGATGTACCATTTTTAGGTGAAATTCCGTTAGTAAAGGGTATAAGCGACTCTGGCGATGCGGGCAAGCCAACCATACTGGAAGAAGATGGGGTAATGGCCCAGGCATTTTTAGAGATGGCCCGCCGCGTGGCGCAGCAGGTAGCTATTTCAAACGCGAAAGCTGTTGGTTCATTAGTTCAATAATTCAAGGTTTATTGGTGCCTTGTCATTAATTAGGTAAGATTACATGGTTAAGACCAATGAACTAATAAACTGATGAACAAATAAACAAATTGTTGTAACTTTACTTTATATTATAATTTAGTTAAAATGAGTTTATTAAGTCAAGTAGAGACAGCCTTAGATACCATCCGCCCGTATTTGGAGGCTGATGGCGGGAATGTTTCGATTGAGGAGATCACCCCAGAAGGTGTAGTTAAATTAAAATTGTTAGGTTCATGCGGGTCATGCCCCATGAGCATCATGACGCTTAAAGCTGGCATTGAACAGGCTATTAAAAAAGCTGTTCCGGAAGTGACCGGGATTGAGGCTATCAACCTGACAGACATTGACGACCCTAACGCGGTGCTTCCTGAAAATTTGAGATAATGTTAAGTATTGTTAAAATGCCAGCCTTATTTACGGCATTAACGTACTTTTGTTAAAGTTTTGAAACTTTTTCCGGGCATAGCCTGTAATATATCCGGGGAGGGTGATTGGTATATGAAATATCTGATAGCCATATTATTTTTATTTGCATCAATTGGCGCCTTTGCACAAAAACATGACGACAGGCCCGTTGTGCAGTTTACAGGTGTTGTACATAACGCCGATAGTGCCACTGTGATCGTTCCTTATGTTACCATTACTAATACTTCGGCGCATAATTCGGCAGGGCAATCAAACTATAAAGGTTACTTTTCATTTGTAGTTCACGAGCAGGATACCCTGCGCTTTACCTGCGTTGGATACGGACCTGTAACGGTTGTTATACCTTCCAATGTGCCTAATAAAAGCTATACCCTGCAAGTTAACCTGAAAGCACAGATCATTAATCTGCCTACGTTCCATGTGTTCCCATGGGCTACTACAGATGAGTTTAAGAAAGACTTTTTAGCTGTAAAACTGGCCGATGATGACCTGGAGATAGCGCGTAAAAATATTAACCGTACCACCTTAGTTGCTTTAGGAAACGTATTGCCCCGTGATGCCCAGGAAATACAATCCGCCACGGCCCAAAGCATGCATAACACCATCCTGAATTCGCATTCACTAACACCAAACCCATTACTTAATCCGTTTGCCTGGGGAAGCCTGGTTAAACAGATAACCGATGCGGATAATAAGAGCAGTAATTAATTCTGAAGCTCAGAGTTTGAAGTCATAAATATTTTTATAGGCAAAGTCTTTATAGGCTCGGAAACATATCCGTTTCTTGACTTAGAATAAAAGACCCCAGACTTACGATTTAAACTATCGTCCCTTTTTAACAGCAGGGAATTTCATTTTGTAGTCAACGTCAACCATGCCTTTTGAAATATCGTTCAGTTTTTTCTCGATGAGACGTTTGCGCAGCGGACTTAGCTTGTCGGTAAACAATTTACCTTCAATATGGTCATACTCATGCTGTATCACGCGCGCAGCAAGACCTTTGAAGCTTTCTTCGTGATGCTTCCATTCTTCGTCATAATAAGATAGTTTTACAACGGGTTTGCGGTATACATCCTCCCTGATATCGGGTATGCTCAGGCAGCCCTCATTAAAGCCCCATTCTTCGCCGGTTTCTTCTAATATGGTAGCGTTGATGAATACTTTTTTAAAGTCTTTCAAATCAGGCTCATCATCGCTAAAAACAGAAGCGTCAACCACAAATAATCGCATAGACATGCCCACTTGAGGGGCTGCTAAGCCAACACCGTGCGCGGCGTACATGGTTTCAAACATGTTTTCAACCAATTCTTTGATATGAGGGTACTCGTCTGGTTCAATGGCTGTTGCTTTTTTCCTTAAAACAGGATCTCCGTAGGCGATGATAGGATACTTCATTTTATAAAAATACAGGATTATTCTTATTTAGGTTCAAATTTCAGTGTAATTAGCTTGTCAATATCAAAAATTTCGTTGCTTATTTCTAATAATTGATCGGCTGTAACGGCATTTATTTTGGCAAAAACATCTTCCAGTGTATCAATATGATTAAAATCGAGCAAACTTTTTGCCATTGATATAATCAGGCTCATGCGGTTTTCCTCGGCCAGGGCAATCTGCCCTATAAATTTTTCTTTGGCCTGGTGCAGCTGCAGTGTACCTAGCTTTTGCTCTCGCAGTTTTTTTAATTCTTTGTGTACCAGGCGCGATGCTTTGTCGGCTTTCTCGGCATCGGTGCCAAAATAAATAGAAAAAATACCGGTGTCGGTAAGCGTAGTATAGTTCGACTCAATAGTGTAGGCAATACCATACTTTTCGCGGATCTCCAGGTTCAACCGGCTGCTCATACCCATGCCTCCCAGCAAGTTATTAAGCAGTAATAAACCACTTTTGTGCTGATGTGAGGAGGAATAGGCCTGGTTACCAATAATACAATGCGTTTGCGATATCGGTTTTTTAACAATATGAATGCCATTTTGATTGGCCTGCGGAACTATCCTGTTTTTTTGAGGATGATGCGCAGGGATAGCCCCGAAGTATTTTTCGGATAACTTGATGATCTTTTTAAAATCATAATTGCCATGAACGGCAAATATCATTTCGGAGGTGCTGTAATTGGCCCGGATAAAGGCCCGGATATCATCGCCGTTCATCCGCCCAACAGATTCGGTTGTACCTAAAATGTTGTTGCCGAGGGTGTGGCCTTTAAAAAGGAGTTCTTCAAAATCGTCCTGTATGGCTTCTTCCGGCTGATCGAGGTAGGAGGCTATCTCATCCAAGATCACACCTTTTTCTTTTTCCTGCTCATCCTCTGGAAAGGTGGAGTGGAACAGGATATCCTCAAACAGGTCCATCGAGCGCTCCAGATGCTGGTTAAGCAACGACGCGTGTATACAGGTGTACTCTTTGGTGGTATAGGCATTCAGATCGGCTCCCACCAGTTCCAGGCGGTTTAAAATTTGATTGGTATTGCGCCTTTCGGTTTCTTTAAACAGCAGGTGTTCAATGAAATGCGCGAGGCCCTCCTGTTGCGGAGCCTCATCGCGCGAGCCGGCATTTATAATAAAACAGCAATGGGTTATGGCAAAGGGGGCATGTTTATATAATATGCGGATGCCATTGGGTAAAGTGTATGCCTGGTAGTCGATCATGGATGGTAAAGATACATTATATGCGGTATAATTATTTTGATGCTATTGTAAGCGATTTATACTATTTTAGGGCAAAAATCGTAATGCGTATGTACCTGCTCAGCATACCATAGTTAGAAATGCCCCAAACATTAAAGTAATCCCCCTCGTATGAAAATTAAAATTGCCGATCTCGAATTTGAACCCCTCATTAGCGAAAAAGTAATAGTTGAACGCACTAAAGCCATTGGTCAGCAATTAAATGCCGATTATCAGAACAGTATCCCGGTATTTGTTGGCGTACTGAACGGCAGTTTTTTATTTATAGCCGACCTGATCAAAGAAATTGATCGCCCATGCGAAATTGCCTTTACTAAACTGGCCTCGTACTATGGTGGCACTACCAGCAAGCTGAAGATCCGCGATGATATTGATTTGATCATGGATATTAAAGACCGTGATGTAGTAATTATTGAGGATATTGTGGATACCGGCAATACTCTGCATTACCTCATTGATAAACTAAAAAAACGTAACCCTGCATCCATAGCTGTATGCTCTTTATTACTAAAGCCGGAGGCATTACTTAGCCCTATTGAGGAGCTGAAATATGTAGGTTTTGAGATCGAGAATGAGTTTGTTGTAGGTTATGGCCTGGATTACCAGGAAATGGGTAGAAATTTGAGAGATATTTATAAGAAAATATAGCCCCAACGTCATTGCGAGGTACGAAGCAATCCCTAACGTTACAGAGCGACTTTGCATATTTGCCCTGCTAATCGGGGATTGCCACGCTGCGCTCGCAATGGCGATTGTTATAGAAATGGGTGCCTAATCAACCCCAACCATGCCCGCAATCTCACTCAGGAACAACAGGGCCTGATCAATACTGTTTACACCTTCAATGCTGAGGCGCAGGGTGTTTTTTACTTCTTTGAGGTTGGTACGACGCATGTTTGATTGCACAAAAGTGAGCACATTGCGGAAGGCGTCTGTCTCGAAATATGCCGATTGCTGGTCGCTGATAAAATAGCCCCGCAATACATTCTTTTTAAGCGAGATCTTTTCAAAGCCGATGGCTTTGCCCAGCCATTGCATGCGCATGGTGTTCAGCAGATCATGAACCTGTGGTGGTACCTTACCAAAACGGTCATGCAGTTGCTGTTGAAAAGCGGCCAATTCCACCTCGTTTTCCAGCTTGGATAGTTCGGTATACAGGTTATAACGCTCCGATATATTGGTCACGTACTCATCGGGGATCAGGATCTCCAGGTCGGTATCAATTTGGGTAAAGGAAATAAACGGACGTGGTTTTTCATCGGGGAAAACGCCTTTGAACTCATCGTCTTTTAACTCCTGTATGGCTTCGTCCAATATTTTGTGATACATGTCAAACCCGATCTCGGCAATAAAGCCGCTTTGCTCGGCGCCCAGCAGGTTGCCGCTGCCCCGGATGTCCAGATCGCGCATGGCCACGTTAAAACCACTGCCCAGGTCACTGAACTCTTCAATCGCACTCAGGCGTTTGCGGGCTTCGCTGGTTAAGGTAGACAATGGCGGACTTAACAAATAGCAATACGCCTTTTTATTGCTCCGCCCTACACGGCCACGCATCTGGTGCAGATCGCTCAGGCCAAACATGTGAGCGTAATTGATGATGATGGTATTGGCATTCGGGATATCCAAACCGGCTTCAATAATGGTAGTGGCCACCAATACATCATACTCGTGGTTCACAAATTTCAGCATCACATCTTCCAGCGCGTCACCTTCTAACTGTCCGTGGGCAATACCCACACGGGCCTTAGGCACCAGCTTGTGGATCATACCACCCAGTTGCGGGAGATCGGCCACGCGATTATGGATAAAGAATACCTGTCCGCCACGTTCCAGCTCAAACTCTACCGCTTCTTTGATCAGCGTATCGTTAAACACATGCAACTCTGTAACTACGGGCTGCCTGTTGGGCGGTGGTGTGGAGATGATGGAAAGATCACGTGCCCCCATCAACGAGAAATGAAGCGTACGCGGAATAGGCGTGGCGGTAAGCGTTAACGTATCCACGTTGGCACGCATTTGTTTCAGTTTTTCTTTGGTTGATACGCCGAATTTTTGCTCCTCGTCGATGATCATCAGCCCCAGGTCCTTAAATTTCACATCCTTGCTCACCAGCCGATGTGTACCGATGATGATATCCACCTTGCCTTCTTTCAGCTTCTCTAAAGTATCCTTGATCTGCCGGCTGGTTTTAAACCGGTTGATATAATCAATATTAGCCGGGAAGCCTTTGAGCCTGTCTGTAAATGTTTTGTAGTGCTGTGCCGCTAAAATGGTGGTTGGTACCAATATAGCCACCTGTTTGCTATCGGCTACGGCCTTAAATGCCGCGCGAACGGCAACCTCGGTTTTGCCAAAGCCTACATCTCCGCAAATGAGACGGTCCATCGGGTGCGGCGATTCCATGTCCTTTTTAAAGTCGGCGGTGGCTTTTTCCTGGTCTGGCGTATCCTCGTAAAGGAAGGAGGCTTCCAACTCGGTTTGCAGGTAACTATCGGGCGAAAAGGCATTACCCTGCTGGGCCTTACGCAGAGCGTAAAGCTTGATCAGATCGCGGGCTATGTCCTTAACTTTTTTTTTTGTTGTTTTCTTCAAACGCTCCCAGGTATCGGTGCCCAGCTTGTTCATCTTAGGCACCATGCCCTCTTTACCGCTGTATTTAGATATGCGGTTAAGCGAGTTGATGTTTACATACAGCAGATCATTATCGGCATAAATCAGGCGGATCATCTCTTGCTGTTTGCCGTTAACCTCCACCTTTTCCAGGCCTGCGTATTTGCCTATACCGTGGTCAATATGGGTAACGTAGTCGCCGGGTTTCAGGTCGCGCAGTTCTTTCAATGTGATCGCCTGCGAGCGCTGGTAACCTTTTTTGAGCTTGTATTTATAGTAGCGGTCAAATATCTGGTGATCGGTATAGCAGGCCAGTTTTTGTTCATGGTCTACAAAACCTTCACGGATAGAAACGCTGATGGGGGTGAACTTTACGGTTTTATCCAGATCATCCAGAATTGCATATAAACGCTCTACCTGCCGGGCCGAGTCGGTGAGGATAAAATTCTCGATCTTATCGGCCTCGTTGTTTTTAAAATTGTGAATCAGCAGCGTAAAATCCTTATTGAAAGATGGCTGCGGCCGCATATCAAAATTGATAGACGTCGTAGGCTGATAGAAAAACTGTTTGCCAAATTCTACCACAGGGAAATCAAATAGCTGATCGGCTATCAGTTTCTCGTCGGTGAAACCAAATTTAGGGTCTATCCATTCGGGGTTCTGCGTTTTTTCTTCAGCAGATAGGGCCTTCCATAGGTTTACCGCCTTTTTAAAGCCGGTTTGGATAATGTCAAGCGTAAACTGTACGTCTTTGATCCATACCTGGGTGCCGGGTTCCACATATTCCAGCAGGGAAATATTGCTTTCGGTTAAAAACTTGGATTGTACATTGGGTACAATGGTGATGCTTTTAACCTGCTCAACAGACAACTGGCTTTCAATCTCGAATGTACGGATCGACTCAATAAAATCGCCAAAGAACTCTACCCGGTAAGGGAGGTTATGCGAAAACGAGAAGATATCAACAATACCCCCGCGAACAGAGAATTGCCCGGGCTCGTACACAAAATCAACCCGGTCAAAATCATACTCAATTAAAAACTCGTTAATAAACTCAATGCTCAGCTTGCTGCCAACGGCTATTTCGAGCGTGTTTTTTTCGAGCGATGAGCGGTCGATTACTTTTTCGGCAAGGGCCTCGGGGTAGGTTACGATCAATTGACCAAACTCGGTAGAGTGGTTAAGCTCATTCAGTACCTCGGCGCGTGCCAGTACATTGCTGCTATCGGGTTGGGTAAATTCAAAGGGCTTGCGGTAGGAGGAAGGGAAAAGCAGAGCTTCCTTACCGGTAAGGTTTTCCAGGTCGGCCTGAAAATAACCGGCTTCTTCCCGATCGGGCAGTACAAATACCATGTGTTTGTGCTGCAAAAAATACAAAGCTACCGCCATGGCCGAATCACTTGATCCGACTAAACCACGTAGCTGTATCCTTGGATTTTTGGAAGCGTTTAGCGCAGTTGCCAACGCTTTTATCCTGTCATCAGCTTTATATCTGTCTAAAATATCACGGATGTTCAAAACTGCGCAAATATACGGAAAAAGATGATAGGACTTTTGGGGACTATTGGATTTTAGGAATAGGAGACTTTTAGCGTATATGACTTTGGAATTATAAGGTTTTGGGGATTACAGTTCAATCATACTAAGGTCCAACGATCCAATCATATCACAGTCCATAGTCCTTACTCCAAAAAACTTTGTTCCAAAATGAAACAATCTCTATGAATTATTACTTTTTAATAGTAAATTGAATAAACTTATCATTATAACCTACCTATTGTTTTAACCTAATTTTATAACCATGAAGAATGCAATTATTTGGGGTATTGTCATTGGCGTATTAAGTGGAGCTTGGATGTTTGTGATGCACGGTTCGGGCATCTCACCAACCGACGAAAAGGTGGCCACACTGGAGTACTTTTCATTTCTGATTCCGGCCCTTGGGTTACTTATAGGGATCTACAACTATCGTAAAAACGACTGTAAAGGACAGATGGGCTTTTTGGAAGCCTTGATACAAAGTTTTAAAATATTAATTGCAGGAGGTATTGTAACCATTTTTGCCACCATATTATATTTTAGCTATGCGCATGTATCTATGAGCAACGTAATGGAGGCCTCGTCGGGCCGCATATTCGGGGCTTTGTTGGTGGGCGTATTACTGGCCTTTGCCGTATCTTTGTTGTATCATAACAAAGCGAACAAGGTTGATTAAAAGGCTCTTTTCAAAATATTTTGAACTGTTTTTCTGGGTAGCGGCTATGCTTGCCCTGGCTTTTAGTACGCCGGGCGCTGAATCGCATTTTACACTGTGCCCCTTAAAACTGATGGGCTTTAAATGGTGCCCTGGCTGCGGACTGGGACATTCCATCATTTACTTGTTCCACGGCGATATCCCCAATTCCTTTCACGCCCATTGGCTGGGCATCCCTGCCGTGGTCGTTATTTTTCACCGGATTTATGTTTTGAGCGTAACTCGTGTTACGCGGTTCGGGGAGCGGGATTCGGGTTTTTAAGAAGGAGTAGCATAAAAACATCGTACAACGCATAAGTCCTGAACCTCGATCCTCGCTCCATGATCCCGGCTCTATATTTTCACCGCCAAAACTTCCCCGCTCACCGACATGTTCCTGCTGCTAACCAGTTTTCCATAGGCTCGTTTTGCTTATCGTAATACCTTTATATCATCAAACAAACGATAACCTTAAACGCTACGAAAATGAACACTTACCCAAATCCATATATGATGTTTGAAGGTATTACTCCCGAAGAGTTTTCCTTTTTACAACAGGCATTAGCCTCATTAACCGAAGATCAGCAACGGTATTTTATAGGTATTTACGGCAACAAAAGAAGAAACCCACAGGATATTCTGCTGGCCACGCTGCTTGGATTCCTTGGCGTATCAGGCGTGCAGCGCTTTATGACCGACCAGATAGGCATGGGCCTGGTTTACTTTTTTACCGGTGGCTTTTGCCTTATCGGTACTGTTGTAGACCTGATCAACTATAAAAACATAGCCACCGATTACAACAAACAAATGGCTATCGAAAGCTTCAATATTGCTAAAATGAGCAACTAAACAAGCCCTTGGGGGATGATAGTTTCACTATATATATATATCAAAAAAAATCCACCTTCTGTTACGGGGTGGATTTTTTGTTTGTTCATTGGTTAATTGACCATAGTCGATAGTCCATGGACCATGGTCTATCGACCATTGACTGCCTTATCTCTCACAGCCTTAAATTCCGAATGCGGTTTCCAGCCGGGAAAGGTGGTTTCGTTACTGAGTTTGGTGCCTATACGGTAAAGGATATCAGCAATCTGGGCCATGCCGGTAGCGTCCATATCGGCACTGTAATTATCAGCCGGTTGGTGATAGCGCTGCGAGTTATATTCCTTTTGCTTGTCTTCGCCGTAAGTAGCTCCCTGTGTTTTGCTGATGCTGCCATTGTTAATATCCAGTGCCGGAACACCCAGTTTGGCAAAATTAAAATGATCAGACCGGTAATAGCTGCCCGCGCCCGGGTGACGGTCGCCTACGGTGGTGAGGCCATCCTCTTTGGCTATATCGGCCACATAATCTTCCAGATCGTTTTGACCCTTGCCGGTGATAGCGATGTCTTTGGTTTCGCCATAGCTGCCCAGGGCGTCCATGTTCAGATCGGCAATGGTTTTGTTGAGCGGATAAACGGGATGAGTGGCATAATACTCCGAGCCCAGTAAACCCTGTTCTTCGGCAGTTACCGCTAAAAATACAATGGAGCGTTTGGGTTTTTCTTTGGCCTGTTGAAATGCTTTGGCTACGCTGATGATAGCGGCTACACCACTGGCATTGTCAACAGCGCCGTTATAAATGCTGTCGCCTTTGGCATCGGGTTTGCCAATGCCCAGGTGATCCCAGTGAGCGGTATACAAAATATACTCACCTGGCGATGTACTGCCTTTGATGGTGCCAATAACATTATGCGAGGTTGAATATTTAAGCTTATTGTTGATAGTTAAAGAAACTGAGCGGTTAAGCGGAACAGCCTTAAAGCTTTTGCTGCGGGCAATAGCGCGCAGATCGCCGGTGATACCGGCATCAGCAAATAGTTTTTTAGCGGCGTCTTCCGTGATCCAGCCTTCCACCTTGCAGCGGGACATATGTTTGTCTGCCTGGGTAAGGTAAAGTTTAGCGCCCGAATTACTGTTGGATACCACTTCCCAGCCATAACTGGCAGGCTCGGTTTGGTGCACAATGATCACGCCGGCGGCACCCTGGCGGGCGGCTTCTTCAAATTTGTAGGTCCAGCGGCCGTAATAGGTCATAGTATCGCCTTTAAATATGGTAGGATCGCCGCTTTTAAAGCCGGGATCATTCACCAGCACAACTACGGTTTTGCCTTTTACATCCAGCCCGGCATAATCATTCCAGTGAAACTCGGGGGCGACAATACCGTAGCCGGCGAAAACAAGCGGCGAGTTTTTAAGTTGTACCGAATCAACCTCGCGGCGGCTAAAGGTTACAAAATCCGTGAGTTTATGCAGGCTCATTGGCGATTTAGCACCGCTGATCTCCATGGTTTCGGATGGTTGGCTGGTGATCTCCACCATGGGCACATCCTGTAAATAACCACCGTTATTGCCGGGTTCTAATCCGGCTTTTTTAAATTCCGATGAGATATAAGCTATGGCTTTGTTTTCACCGGGAGTAAAAGGCTTGCGCCCTAACAGTGAATCATTGGCCAGCACCGCGATGTGCGATTTGATCTCGTCGGGAGTTATGGCTTTGAGGGATTCCTGATCTTCCTTTTTATTTTGACTGCAGGCAGCAATCAATATGCTGCCGCTTAACCCCAGCAGGTAATGGTATTTGTTCTTCATATGTGTAAACGTGTTTATCCCAAATGTAGTTAAAGGAAATGCTTAGTGCAAGCAAAGACATACTCTGATAATAACAAAAAGCGGCTTCTTCAGGGCCGCTTTTATTGTTATTTGTCGGTACTATATAAAAATGTCAGGCAATCTGCTTTACTTGATAGGTAGCCTGGTCTTCTATTTTCTTGATCGCCTCAACGGTTTTCAGAAACGAATCGGGAGTTATGGAGATACTGTCGATGCCTTCTTCCACCAAAAACTGGGCAAAGTCGGGATAATCTGATGGTCCCTGGCCGCAGATACCCACCTTAATGCCGGCCTTTTTCGCTGCCCTGATCAATTGTGAGATCATCATTTTTACCGCTTCATTGCGTTCGTTATAGATCTCCGCTACCAGAGCCGAGTCACGGTCGAGCCCAAGCACCAGTTGGGTGAGGTCGTTTGATCCGATAGAGAACCCGTCAATATACCGGGCAAACTGATCGGCCAGGATCACGTTGGATGGAACTTCAGCCATCAGGTATACTTCCAAGCCGTTTTCGCCGCGAACCAGGCCATATTCCTTCATGGTTTCGTAAACCCGCAGCAACTCGTTGATGGTGCGACAAAAAGGGATCATGACCACCACATTTTTGAGTCCCATGGTTTCGCGCACTTTTTTGATGGCGCGGCATTCCATACCAAATGCTTCCTTATAAGCAGCAGAGTAATAGCGGGAAGCTCCCCGCCAGCCAATCATTGGGTTTTCCTCAGATGGTTCAAAATAACTGCCGCCGGGCATGCTGGCATACTCGTTGGTTTTAAAATCAGAGAACCGTACAATCACTTTATGCGGATAAAAAGCCGAAGCTATTTTACCAATCCCGAAGGAGAGCTTGTCTATAAAATAAGTTTGCTCATCGGCATAACCCTTAATGGTATCTTCAATCAGCGCGGTAAGGGCCTCGTCTTTCAGCTCCCGGTGTTGTAGCAAGGCCTGCGGGTGTATTTTAATATAATTGCTGATGATAAACTCCTCGCGCGCCAGGCCAACACCACGATGCGGATAACCGGCCAGCTTAAATGCGATATCTGGCGAGGCCACATTCATCATGATGGGGGTATCAACAGATGGGAGCGTACTCAGATCATACTCCTGTATTTTAAACGGAATATCTCCGGCATAGATGTAGCCGTTTTCGCCCTCGGCGCAGGATACGGTTACCTGCATACCTGTGCTCAATAATTCGGTAGCATTGCCACAGCCCACAATGGCCGGTACGCCCAACTCGCGTGCCACAATAGCGGCATGACAGGTACGCCCGCCTTTATTGGTGACTATAGCCGCCGCCTTTTTCATCAAGGGTTCCCAGTCGGGGTCGGTCATGCCGGTTACCAATACATCGCCTGGCTTAAAGTTTAGTTGCGCCAGGGAAACGGTATCTACGTTGTCCAATAAGTGTACCTTTCCGGATGCTATCTTGTCGCCAACGGCAATACCCTGTAATAGCAATTGCGTGCTCTTGGCTTTGACATCCATGGTAAATACCTGCAGGGTTTGCTGCGCTTTGCGTGAGTGAATGGTTTCGGGCCGGGCCTGTACAATGTAAAGCTGTCTGGTTTCGCCATCAACTGCCCATTCCACATCCATGGGGCACCAGCGGCCTTTAAGCGCGGTGTAGTAATTTTCGATGGCAACCACCCAACTGGCCAGTTGCAGGGCCATATCATCAGTTAGGCAAAAATGTGCCTTTTCGGGTTCGGTAGTAGGCACTACTTTTACACGCGGCTCATTAGCTTCGCCATAAACCATCTTACTATCCTTAGTGCCTAATTTTTTTTCGATTAAAGGGCGCAGACCCGGTTTGCCCAGCAACGGTTTAAATATGGTAAACTCATCGGGCTTTACGGCTCCCTGAACAACCATTTCGCCCAGGCCGAAGGCGCCGTTGATCACCACCACGTCTTTAAATCCACTCTCTGTATCAAGCGAAAAAGCTACGCCGGAGGCGCCGATATCCGAACGCACCATTTTTTGTACACAAACCGAAAGCCCGATACGGAAATGATCGTACCCAAAGCTTTTGCGGTAACTAATAGCCCGATCGGTAAACAGCGATGCAAAACAATCACGTATGGCATTCAGCAGATCATCGGTGCCGGTTATATTTAAATAAGTATCCTGTTGTCCGGCGAAAGAAGCATCGGGCAGATCTTCGGCAGTTGCAGATGATCGGACGGCCACATCAACATCTGTTTTATCATAGTAGGCGCATAAGGCGGTATAAGCACCGGCAATTTGCGTTTTGATATCTTCAGGAAATTTTCCATCGCGGATAAGTCCGCGGATGGTGCCACCGCATCTTTTAAGTTGTTCCAGATCATCCACATTGGTTTGGGCGATGATGGTGCTGATAAACACATCGAGCTTATTGTATTTTATGAAGCTATAGTAAGCATCGGCAACCACAATAAACCCAAAGGGAATGTCGATACCCAATAGTTTCAAATTTTGAAGCATTTCGCCAAGCGACGCATTTTTGCCGCCTACGCGGTCGATATCATTAATGCCAGCCTCGTTGAGTTGCAAAATATAGTTTGTTGTTTCCATCGCTGAATAATTTTGAATTAGTGGGTTAGTGAATTAGTGATTTTTTACATGCCTGGCGTGTCTTAAAAAATCGGGACTAATTCATTTGCATTTTTTTCTACAAAACTATCGGATAGCTCATTTGGAAACAGGATGTTCTACACAATAAATGATACTATATTAACCAATTATGCCTATTTTTAACATAAAAAAGTGTAAATGATATAGTTTATATAATAAAGTAAGGATTTATGTAGCAGGAACAAGGATCTTCGGAGGCGATAAAAAATTACTAATTCACTAACCCACTAATTCAGTAATTACCAATGCGCGCGCGGTTAAAAAAGTTGAGTACACCGGCTAATCAGTCGTTTAGTTTGGAGCTTACGGGGCATTATCACTCTTATAATGAACTGCATTATCACCCCGAAATTGAGCTCATTTATATTATCGAAGGGCATGGGGTACTGCTGGTAGGTGATAAAATAGAACCGGTTGCCGCCGGAGATTTGCTGATGCTGGGCGGAAATCTGCCGCATTTATTCCGGTTTGATACCCATACTTTTGAATATCCTTTGCAGAAACAAGGCCGGATAAAATTGCCTGTACAATTGCTTACCCTACATTTTAACCCCGAGATATTCGGCGCGCAGTTTATCAGCCTGCCCGAAAACGAATACCTGCGCACGGTGATACACCGGTCCGGAAACGTGCTCGCGTTTCAGGGTAGTTTGCGTACGCGATTGAAAGTTTTGCTAAACCAGTTACTTAATGCCACAGCCAGCGAGCGGATTCCCTTACTAATGCAATTACTGGCGCCGATTGCCAGCGAAAAAGAATACCGCCCTATAAACCCCCAGATACAACAGCATACCTTTAACGCGGGTGATGAAACCAGGCTCACCAAAATTTATCTGTACACGCTGAATAATTTTCACCGGGTGATCACCCTAAAAGAGATATCGGCTGTTATTTACATGAGCCCGAATGCTTTTTGCCGGTATTTTAAATCGCGGGTGCAGAAAAGCTATTTTGATTTTTTACTGGAAGTGCGCATTAATAATGCCTGCAAACTACTGAAAGAGACGGACTATAGCATGGTGATCATCAGTTACGAATCGGGTTTCTCCAACCTTTCCAATTTTAACCGGCATTTTAAAGCGATTACCGGGAAGAAGCCTTTGGCGGTTAGGAAGGAGTTTCGGCAGTATTTGTAGAAGGGGGCGAGTTTAATTAACAACGTCATTGCGAGCGTGGCAATCACTAACTATACAGAGCGGCTCTGCAAATAGGGGATTGCCACGCTACGCTCGCAATGACGCGTGGAGTATGGGAGTATAAGTTTAGGACGATGCTTTAATCAATCCACTCAAATTTAGTATATGGTACCAGTACTTCCGGTACTCGGATGCCTTTTTCGGTTTGATTGTTTTCCAGTAGGGTGGCCACAATGCGGGGCAGGGCCAGGGCGCTGCCGTTGAGGGTGTGAGCCAGCTGGGTTTTACCTTCGGTATTACGGAAACGCAGTTTAAGGCGGTTGCTCTGGAAGGTTTCGAAGTTGGATACGGATGATACTTCCAGCCAGCGTTGCTGCGCGGCGCTCCAGGTTTCCATATCGTAGGTGAGGGCCGATGCAAAACCCATATCGCCACCGCAAAGGCGCAATACGCGGTAAGGCAAGCCTAATTTTTGCAGCAGGCCCTGTACATGGGCGCTCATTTGCTCCAAAACCTCGTAAGAGCGATCGGGTTGTACTATTTGAACAATTTCTACTTTATCAAACTGGTGCAGGCGGTTCAGACCGCGTACGTGCGCTCCGTATGAACCCGCTTCGCGGCGGAAACATGGGGTATGCCCGCAGTTTTTTACCGGCAGATCTTCGCCCTTCAGTATCACATCGCGGTACAGGTTGGTGATGGGTACTTCGGCAGTTGGTATCAGGTATAAGTTATCAACACCAACATGATACATCTGTCCTTCCTTATCCGGCAGTTGCCCGGTACCAAAGCCCGATGCTTCGTTTACCATCAGAGGCACGCTTACTTCGCCGTAGCCTGCTTTTTCGGCTTCGTCAATGAAGAAATTGATCAAAGCACGCTGTAATTTAGCACCTTTATTTTTATATACGGGGAAGCCGGCGCCGGTTATTTTAACGCCCAGTTCAAAATCGATCAGGTTGTATTTAGCGGCCAGTTCCCAATGCGGCAGGGCATCGGCAGGCAGCGTGGGTTTTGAGCCGTTTTCCAGCACCACTTCGTTTTCTTCGGGGGTTACGCCTTTGGGCACAGAGCTGTGGGGCAGGTTAGGCAACAGAACCTGCTTTTGGTATAGTTCCTCTTCAATAAAAGCCAGCTGCTCGCCCAGCTTTTTGATATCCTCTTTCCATGCGCCGGTTTTGGCTTTGATGGTTTCTGCTTCATCTTTTTTACCCGCGCGCATCAGGTCGCCAATTTGTTTGGCGGCTGAATTGGCCTCGGCCGAAACGTTATCCATACTGGTTTGTGTTTGACGGCGTTTATCGTCTAACTGAATTATTTCATCAACCAGCTCGGTCTGTTTAAAATTTTTTACAGCCAAACGTTCTAAAACCTGTTCCCGGTTATCGCGGATATAACTAACTTGCAGCATTATTTTATTTTTAGGCAAAGATATAATTAGTTCATAGTTTATGGTTCATAGTTCATGGTTTTTCGTTTATGGTTCATAGTTGATTTGCAAAAACCATGAACTATGAACCATCAACCATGATCCCTAACCATGAACTATGAACCATCAACCATGAACGAAAAAGGTAAACTTTACTTAGTACCCACCCCAATTGGCAACCTGGAGGATATTACCTTGAGGGCCATACGTGTTTTGAAGGAGGCCGACCTGATACTGGCCGAGGATACGCGTACGTCGGCGCCATTGCTCAAGCATTTCGATATTCATCAGAAAGTGTTTTCGCATCATCAGCATAACGAGCATCAATCATCTAACGAGATCGTGAAATTTTTGCTGGAAGGGAAAAATATCGCCCTGATATCTGATGCTGGAACACCAGCCATATCCGATCCGGGTTTTTACCTGGTTCGTGAGGCGTTGAAGTTTGATATCGCGGTAGAATGCCTGCCTGGTGCTACAGCTTTTGTGCCTGCACTGGTAAATTCTGGTTTCCCTACAGATAAGTTTTGTTTCGAAGGTTTTTTGCCGCTGAAAAAAGGCAGGCAAACGCGTTATAAATTTTTGGCTGCCGAGGAGCGTACGATCATACTGTATGAATCGCCGCACCGTTTACTGAAAACACTGGACGAAATGGCGACTTATTTTGGGGCCGATCGCCAGTTATCCGTATCGCGCGAGCTTACCAAAATGTTCGAAGAAACTGTTCGCGGTACCGTAATCGAGGTAAAGCAATATTATGAAACACACCCTGCAAAAGGGGAGTTTGTGATCTGTGTGGCCGGTGCCGAAGCCAAAACATCAAAGAATAAATATAAAGACGACGAAGAGGAATAAAAACAGGGACTGTCACCCTGAGCCTGTCGAAGGACGCGCGCAGAGGCCTGCCGACCATGCTTCGACGGGCTCAGCATGACAGCCTGGGAAAGCAAATAAAAATAAAAAACATGTCATTGCGAGGCACGAAGCCTCACCCAACCCTCTCCAAAGGAGAGGGCTTTAAAATGCTTTTTTGAAGTCTCCCTTTTTGGGGGAGATTTAGAGGGGGCTCTTGCTTCGCACCTCGCAATGACGATTGGGATATATTAAACAAATGAAAAAAAACCTTCCTTTAGCCATACTTTCCGGATTGTTGCTGTGGATAGCCTGGCCGCCTACACCTTATACTACCTTTTTGCTGTTTATTGGTTTTGTGCCGATGTTGCTGGCGATAGAAAACATTATTCAATCAACCTCAGCCAAAAAAGGGAAACAAGTATTCACCCTGGCTTTTATCGGCTTTTTTATCTGGAATACAGCCTCCGTTTACTGGGTATACAATGCCCTGAAAATGGTGGGCGAACTGGTGGCTATTCCCATTACGCTGATCCCATACGCACTGGGGCCATTGCTGATGGCTTTGGCTTGCTGGCTGTATTACCGCTTAAGGTTAGTAACCAGCCGGGGCTGGAGTTTGGCAGGCCTGGTTTGTTTATGGATAGGTTACGAATATCTGCACCAAAGCTGGGATCTGAATTTCCCGTGGATGACTTTGGGTAACGGCTTTGCGGTGAGCCACCAATGGATACAATGGTATGAGTATACGGGTGTTTATGGCGGTACTATTTGGGTATGGGTAGTAAACATACTGGCGTTTTTAATTTATATAGGCTTACGCGAAGCACAGGCAAAAAAGCTACGCCTGAAACTCATCAGCGCGTTTGTGCTGGTGATTTTGTTGCCGATAAGCTTTTCGTTATACACCTATTATAACTATACCGAACAGAAAAACCCATCCAACGTGGTGGCGGTTCAGCCCAATATCGATCCTTATGAAAAGGAGGGGAGTATCCCCGCCAATCTGCAGATCGATATCATGATCCACCTGTCGCGAAGTGTAGCCCAGCCGAATACCGAGTTTTTTTTATGGCCCGAAACCGCCATTCCGGAGTATATGAACGAGGATGGCATCAACAGTAATATTTACTTTAAACAGGCCCAATATTTTTTACGCAAATACAAAAACAGCACCCTGATTACCGGGGGTGAAACCTACCGGTTTTATAATAACAGGGCGACCCCAACAGCCAGTCCTACACAACAGCCTGGTGTATTCGCGGATAATTTTAGTTCGGCACTGGCTATTGAAAATAGCGGCAATGTACAGATCTATCATAAATCGAGACTGGTACCAGGGGCAGAATCGCTGCCATTTGGGAATGCGTTATCCTTTTTAAAACCTGTATTTGAACATTTGGGTGGTGCTACGGGGGCTTATGGCAGCCAGCCTGATGCGGGTGTTTTTTACTCACAAAGTGGTATCGGTGCCGATCCGGTGATTTGTTTCGAATCTATCTGGGGCGAATATGTGGCGCGTTCGGTACGCAAAGGCGCCCAGTTTATCGCTGTTATTACCAACGATGGCTGGTGGGAAAATACATCGGGTAAAGATCAGCACCTGGATTATGCCAAGCTGCGGGCCATTGAAACCCGGCGCTGGGTGGCGCGTTCGGCCAATACCGGTATCTCGGCTTTCATCAACCAGCGCGGCGACATTGTACAGCAAACCAAATGGTGGACACAAGCTGCCATAAAACAGGATATCAACCTTAACTCCGAACTGACCTTTTATGTAGAGCATGGCGATTATCTGCCTAAAGCCGGGAGCTTTATTGCTGTTTTGCTGATTGGGTTTGTGGTGGTGAAAGGGAGGTTTAGGAAGAAGGCGGTGGCAGCGGTTTAAAGCAGTCTTTTTAAAAAGTTTGTCATCCTGAGTGGAGCGAAGGATCTATTTGCCGGTAGGCATGGCGTATACCCGCTCTTGGCCGCGGGAGGGCCAGTTACTTTTGTCGCCACAAAAGTAACCAAAAAGGCTGTCAGCAGAAATGCTTCTGTGCGCTCATGGCCTTTGCCCTGCAAATCAGGCAGAACCAGGGCTGCTAACCCTTACCTCCACTTCGTTCGCGCATTATCCCACGCTTCAGGCAAGGTTCGCTATGCCCTTGCAGCCGCACCGCCCACCATTGTTCTGCCCGCTTTCGCCCGAAGCTTATCTGCTGACGGGAAAAGGAAGAAAATAGTAAGTACATAATTTGGGCAAGCTACTAATATGCCAATCCGTTTGATGGGCACCAATAAAGTAATGAGCCACTGAACCACTGAACAAAGATGCTACTCCTCGTTTCTCTTCAAAATAAAAGCCATCAGATCATTGATCGGTTGTTTGATCACCTTGCCGGTTTTTACACCCTGCTGATGGCAAAGCGTAGTTAATTCCTCCGCAAAAAAATAAGCGATGGACCCTACAAAATGACATTTATAGCGGTGATATTCCGGGTACGATTTGATGTTGCTGTCAATAAATTCCAATAAACCTTTTTCCAGCAGTTCCTGCCCGTATGGTGTGGTTTTTATTTCGCTTACAAAACGCGAGAACGAGGCCAGGTAGGTATTGGCATTGGGCCGTTGATATACGTTCTTGATCACGATCTCTTTATTCAAGCCGTAGGCTTTGTTAAATGCCTCGTTGATATCGGCGGGCATGTTGCCGTACAGAAAATCGGTGATGAGGGTTTTGCCAAACCAGGTGCCCGAGCCTTCGTCGCCCAAAACAAAACCCAGTCCATGCTGCCCGTCGTGTATGTTTTCCCCGTCGAAATACGAGATGTTTGACCCCGTGCCCATTACACAGCAAATGCCTTTTTCGTGCCCGCAGGTGGCATAAGCGCAGCCTAAAAGGTCGCTGTCGACACTTACAAAGGCTTTGGTGAACAGCTGGCTGATAGCGTTTGAAACGATCTCATGCCTGTCTGGACTGGAGCAACCGGCTCCGAAAAAATATATTTCGGCAATATCATTGGCATAGGCTACCATATCTGGCGCCTGGTCCTGTATTATTTTAGCTATTTCTTTTTCGGTTAAAAAGTATGGGTTTAAGCCGGCGGTTTTGAATGATATTGGTTCCTGCTGTGGGATACTGAGCAACCAATCTGTTTTTGAAGATCCGCTATCGGCAACTAAGATCATGGACAAATTTCTTCGAGCGCTTTAATGGTTAATGGCTTATGTATAAATTGGGTAATATACTTGTTTCCTACCGACTCTTTCATATCTGTTGGGTCAAGGGAGGAGGAAAGCATAAATATTTTAATATCTTTTTTATTGATCGATAACTTATCGTATTCCTGTAAAAACTCAAAACCGCTCATCAAAGGCATACGCACATCTAAAAAAATAACATCGGGTTTTATAGTGCCTTCCCGGAGCGAATTAATGGCTTCGGCAGGCGATTGTCTTACGATGATCTGCTCGGCAAAGTTACTATTCTCCAAAATCCTGCGTGTTACAAAGTTGTCGATGTAGTTATCATCGATCAACAAGCATGTTTTGTAGGGGGTTAACATCGTGTTCCAAAAATAGCTTTTTAAAGCAAATTAAGAAACATACCCCATAAATAAATACTTATTAGTACTTAATTAATATTAATACTGCTGGTTATCTGTTTTAAAGTTACCTCCGCGAGTTTTGATTGATACTGAGCGGCAAAGAACTTGGATTGTGCATCCAGGTAATTGCGCTGGGCTTCTCTTATCTCTAAAGGTGTAATATTACCAAGCTTATATTTTTCTAATGATATATCCAGGTTCTTTTTAGCTATAGTTACGTTGGCCTGCCCGAGTTTGATCAGATCAAGTCCCGACAGGTAGCTTACAAAAAAGTTATTGATCTGCGCTTCTACATTCAGCCGGGTTTGTTTGGCGCTGATATTGGCGTTATCGATCTGTATTTTGGCGTTCTTTTCGCGGCGGTTTTGGTTAAAGCCGTCAAATATATTGATGCTGGCTGTAAGTCCATAGTTTAAACCATGCACGTTTTGCGACAGCGTAAAACCAGCCGGTGTTTTGCTATTGGAAAAAGTATAGCCAGAAGTTAAACCCACCTGCGGATACCGGGTTGAGCGCACCTGTTTCAGGTTAATTTCGGCCAGGCGTTTATTGATCTGTGCCGATAAAATGGCCGGGTTTTGTAATTGGGCGCTGTTGATGATCTCGGCAAGGGTTAGTTTATCATCAATCAGAATGGTATCGCCTACCGCGAAATCGGTTTGCAGATCGCGGATCAGGAGCTGGTTAAGTTGTATTTTGATTGCTTTAAACTGTTGGTATTGTGTAACCAGGTTGGCTGTATCGGTATTGAGGTTAACCTGCGCGTTCAACACATCCAGGCCCGATGCCCTGCCAACCTTGTACTTGTCGTTAGCATAACGCAGCTGTGTGCGCGAAATATCTATGGCCCCTTTGAGTGCTTTGATCTGCTCGTTTTGGTTGATGAGGTCATAGTAAGTAGTGATCACATTGGCTACGGTAGTTTGAATGGTATCCTTGAGCCGGATAGCGCTTAAGGTATCAACGGTTTTTAACTGATCATAGGTGGCAAACATATTAAAACCATCAAAAATGGTCCAGTTAAGATTTACGCCATAACTATTATTGGAGTTATGGGCGTTGATATTATTCACCGTGCCATCGTTACGCGTTTGCTTGGTGTTTTGCCTGCTGGCATTTGTAGCAAAGTTGCCCGTAAGCTGCGGTAAAACACCCGCGTTACCCAGGGTAACATTATTAGCGGCAATGGTTGAGTTGTTTTGCGACAGCTTGATATTATAGTTGTTTTTAAGCGCGATCTCCACAGCCTCTTTCAACGTAAGCAAAGGCGCATCCTGTGCCCAGGCTGTTATGCTAAAAAACAGACTGCAAAAAATGGAGAAAACTATTTTTTTAATCATCATAAGGGTTACAGGTTTTCAATCAATAGAGGTTTTTTAGTCTCATCCAGTTCCGCGTCTTCCGGTTCATGATCAGGATCGCGGCGGGTTTTGGAGGCGAAAATCACATACATCAGCGGAATAATGTACAGGGTAAGCACCAGCGAAAACAGCATCCCGCCCATAATTACTATACCCAATGATACACGACTTTTGGCACCCGCGCCCAATGCAAAGGCGATAGGCACCGAACCCAACACCACGGCTAAACTGGTCATCAATATCGGGCGTAAACGGGCTGTTGCTGCTTCAATGGCGGCTTCATATTTAGCCACGCCATGTTCCATGCGCTGGTTGGCAAACTCCACAATAAGGATACCGTTTTTGGTTACCAGCCCCACCAGCGTAATAATACCGATCTCGCTGAAAATGTTCAGCGTTTGGTTAAACAGCCACAGGGATAAGAATGCCCCCGAAATAGCCAGCGGCACGGTCAGCATCACAATAAACGGATCCATAAAACTCTCGAACTGTGCCGCCAGTACCAGGTATATCAGCAACAGCGCAAAACCAAAGGCGAATAATATATTTGATGAACCTTCGGCATAATCCCGTGATGGGCCGCTCAGAGCGGTGCTGAAGGTGTCGTCCAGTATTTCTTTGGAGATGCGGTCCATTTCTTTAATACCATCACCAACGGTACGCCCCGGGGCTAAACCCGCCGATACCGTGGCCGATTTATACCGGTTAAAGTGATAAATAGCCGGAGGCGTTGCCCCTTCGGTTACTTTTACTACGTTATCCAGCTGTACCAGGCCGCCTTTGGTGCTGCGCAGGTAAACGGATTTCAGATCGAGCGGCTGATCGCGGTTGGCCCGATCTACCTGGGCAATTACCTGGTATTGTTTGCCGTTGATCAGGAAATAATCCAGTCGGCCGGCGCTATAATACAATTGCAGAGTTTGGGCAATATCATCAACAGATACCCCGAGGTCGCGGGCCCGGTCACGGTCGGTAATTACCCTTAACTCCGGCTTGGTAAATTTCAGGTTGACGTCCGTTCCCTGGAATACCGGGCTTTTGGATACTTCGGAGAAAAACTTGGGCAGCGCTTTACGGATCTTTTCAAAATCCTGGTTCTGGATCACGTATTGCACCGGTAACGATGTACGGGCACCGCTACCGCCGCCGCTGATGGTTTGCTCCTGTATCACAATAGCGCGGGCATCGGGCATGCGGGTGAGCTTTTTGCTGAGCCAGTCGGCCAGTTGCTGTTGGCTCCGGCCACGTTCGTCCGGGGCGACTAGACCGATACGGCCAAAGCCCGAGTTGGCCGAACCGCCACCAAAGGATGGCGAAACGATCTCGAAATTAACCTTCGCCTCCGGAATAGAATCTTCTACCAGTTGCGATACCTTGTCCATGTACTTGGTCATGTACTCATAAGTGGCACCCTCAGATCCGGTAACGCTGTAACGCAACAAGCTGCGGTCATCCAGCGGAGCCAGCTCAGATGGGATAACCCGCACCAAAACACCAATAATGAGCAGCGATACGGCCAGGATCACGAAAGATACCCAGCGCACTTTCATAAACTTAACCAGCGTTTCGGTGTAAGAGTTGGTCATGTTCACAAAAAAAGGCTCGGTACGCTCGTAGAACTTTGATTTTTTGTTGCTCTTGCGGATCAGTTTTACGTTCAGCATGGGGGTTAACGACAGTGACACAAATGCTGATATCAGTACCGCACCGGCCACCACTACCGCGAACTCGCGGAACAAACGGCCTGTAAAGCCCTGTAAAAACACAATGGGTAAAAACACGGCTGCCAGTGTAACCGAGGTAGACACTACCGCGAAAAATATCTCGGCCGAACCTTCAAAAGCCGCTTTGCGGATAGCCATGCCGGCCTCTACCTTTTTATAGATATTCTCGGTTACCACAATCCCGTCATCCACCACCAGGCCCGTTGCCAGTACAATGCCCAGGAGGGTTAATATATTGATGGAGAAACCAAAAATATACATGATGAAAAACGCCCCGATCAGGGATACCGGGATATCAATCAGCGGACGGAAAGCGATGAGCCAATCGCGGAAAAACAGGTAAATGATAATTACCACCAGCACAAAGGATACAATAAGGGTTTCCTGTACTTCGGTTATGGATTGGTTGATGAACCGTGTATTATCCAGTGCCACATTTACCTTAATATCCGGCGGAAGATCTTTTTTGATCTGCTCCAAACGTTTGTAAAAATCTTTGGCTATCTGTACATAGTTAGCGCCAGGCTGCGGCACAATGGCCAGGCCGATCATCGGCACGCCCGATTCCTTAAAAATGGTTTCCTCATTGGCCGACCCTAAAACGGCATAGCCCACATCGCGCAGGCGCACCACCCGGTTACTGTCTGACCGGATAATGAGATCGTTAAAATCTTTTTCGGTGGATAATTTACCCAGCGCCCTGATGGTCACCTCGGTATTGTTACCTTCAATTTTACCGGCAGGCAGCTCCACGTTCTCTTTGGATAAGGCCGTTCCAATGTCACTTGCGGTAACACCCTGGGCGGTAAGCTTATTTGGGTCTATCCATAAACGCATGGCGTATTGGCGCTGGCCTTGTATGTTAATGGTACTTACGCCTGGAATGGTTTGCAAACCTTCCTGCAAAACGTTTTCGGCATAATCATCCAGTTGATTAATGTTGCGGGTATTACTTTGTACCTCCAGGGTAATGATCTGGTCGGCGCTGGCATCGGCCTTGGTTACAACCGGTGGTGCGTCGATATCTTGAGGCAGCTGGCGCTGGGCCTGGCCTACCTTATCGCGCACGTCGTTGGCGGCGGTTTCCAGGTCGGCATCCAGGTCAAACTCCACGGTAATGTTGCTGGAACCCACCGAGCTGGTCGACGACAGATTACGGATCCCCGGAACACCGTTGATGGCCTTTTCCAATGGCTCGGTGATCTGCGATTCAATTACATCGGCATTGGCGCCCGCGTAACTGGTGGATACCGAAATGATAGGCGGATCGACCGAAGGAAAATCCCTCACCCCTAAAAATTTATAACCGATAATACCGAACACCACAATGGCTACCGACATTACCGTGGCCAATACCGGCCGCTTTATACTGACTGAGGATAAACTCATATAGTTTTTTATTAAGAGTTGTTGTTAAGAATCAAGAACCGGGAGTCAAGAATCAAGAAAAAAAGCAGGCCGATCTTTATTGTAAATAAGCTTTTGTTCTTATTCCGGCTCTTGATTCTTGACTCTTATCTCTTGCTTCTATTTAATAACTTTAGCAATTTTTAAAGGAACCTTTGGACGCATTTGTATAATGCCCGATACTACCACGCTATCGCCGGGTTTCAGGCCATCAATGATCTGTATTTTGGTGTCGGTGCGCATATCAGTTTTAACCGGTTTGCTCATAGCAACGCCATTATGATAAACATAAACCAGGCTGCTTTTCAGGTCGGGAATAACGGCCTGGGTGGGCAGCAAAATGGTTTTAGGTATCTGGTCGAGCGTTAAATTAATTTTGGCGAATGCTCCGGCCGTCAGTAAGCCTTTTGGATTTGGCGCTTTGGCCCTTACGGTAAGCGTTCGTGAATTCACATCAATAGCCGGATCGATAGCGTACACCGTAGCCGTGAAATTTTCCCTCGAGCTTTCGGTTGTGAACCTGATCTTGCTGCCGGGGCCAATGATAGAAAGGTATCTTTCCGGAACAGAGAAGGTAACCTTTGCCGGATCGATATTCACCAACTGTGCGATAGAAGTTTGTGGTGATAAATAGCCACCCGGACTCACATTGCGTAACCCGATTGTGCCCGAAAACGGTGCCCTGATTTCGGTGCGGGTTATTTGCGCCTTGATCATATCGCCCTGGGCTTTTAATGAGTTTAGGGAGGTTAACGAGGTATCATATTCCTGCTGACTGATGGCTTCTTTTTGCAGCAATACTTTGTTGCGATACTCATTTTGTTTGGCCAGCGCCACCTGGTAGTTCACTTGTTTAAGCGATGCTTCCAGGTCCTGGTTATACACTTTTACCAGCAACTGTCCTTTTTGTACTTTGCTGCCTTCGGTAAAATAGATGCCGGTAATATTGCCGGCGGTTTGGCTCACCAGGTTTACCTTTTCGTTGGCGTCGATAGAGCCGGTTACATCGATGATATTGTTGATGGCGGTATCCTTTACAATCATAATGTTAACGGAAACAGGACCGTTCTTTTTCTTTCCACCCTTGCCCCCAGCAGCCATGGCAGCAGCAGATTCCTTGGCGTTTTTGCTAAAGAATTTGTTGTAAATTAAATAGGCAACCAGCAAAGCCAGCGCGGTGTAAATGATATACCTTGTTCTCATATTAAATGGATCATTTTTGTGATTTAGTTTCTGATCAGGTTGTTATTAAGGGTTTGATGTTGTTTTGCATTTGAAGTAATACGCGCTCAAATACTTTCATATCATCGTCGGATATTCCCCGGGTGATGTCGGTATTGATGTTTTTAATTGAAGCTACAATCTGCGGAACCGCGAGCTTTGCTTTCTCGGTAACTTTTAACAATTGTTCGCGACGGTCGTTGGGGTTGTTTTCCCGGTACACAAATCCTTTGGCGGTAAGCAGATTAATGATACTTACCATAGCCGATTTGTCTTTATCCAGTATTTCGGCAAGTGCTTTTTGCGATAATTGCCCGTCGTGATGATAGATCAGCGATAGCACATAGTGATAGCGGTTTACGTCAAGGTGTTCTGTACTTTTAGCGAGCAGGCTTTGGTACAATTTACCCAAACGTATCAGTTTGCGGGATATAGGTTCAATTAACGACATTATAAGGTTGCACAAACATAAACAGTATACAGTAGAAATGGTTGTATGTATCAACCATTTTACAAGGTTAATTTTAGGTTAGGGAATGGGGAGGAGAACCTGCACCGGGCGAAGTATGGCGTAGCCAACTCACCCCGGCATCGCTGCGCTCGCCGACCCTCTCTTCGCCTGCGGCGGAAAGAGGGCTACTGCTCTCCGCGCGTCATTGCGAGCGCAGCGTGGCAATCCCCGATAAGCAAAGCCGCTCTGTAAGTAGGGGATTGCCACGTCGTTCCTCCTCGCAATGACGCGTGGAGAATAACCACTCACTCTCGTGCCCCTTTGCAAACAAGCGCAAGTAGAATGACGCTGCAGAGAAATACATAAATTTTTTAACTTGCGGCATGAAACCATTTAAACATATCATTACTTTTTTATTAATCATAGCTTATATGAGTCCATCTGTCAGTGAAGCGCAAACTACGGCCAATATATCTTATACCGTGTCTTTCCCCGAGGCACAGGCGCATTATGCTGATATCGAAATGCATATTTCGGGCTTAAAACAAAATACGCTCGACCTTAAAATGCCCGTATGGACACCCGGCTCATACCTGGTACGTGAATTTGCCAAAAACATCGAAGCTTTTAGCGCCGATGCGGGCGGCAAAGCGGTGCCATCGCCCAAGATCAATAAAAATACCTGGCGCATTGCCACCAAAGGCGTATCAACCGTAAATATTAAATACCGGGTTTATGCTAATGAGATTTCGGTACGTACCAGTTATATCGATGCGTCGCATGGTTTCCTGTCAACATCCGGCATATTTATTTACCCGGCCAATATGCTGCATGCACCTTCAACCATCCACATTAAACCTTATAAAGACTGGGCCAAGGTTTCAACCAGTCTGGAAATGGTGAATAACGATCCTTTTACCCGTGTATCGCCCAATTATGATATCCTTTTTGATTCGCCGATAGAAGTGGGTAACCAGGATGTTTTTGGTTTCGATGCCGCCGGAGTAAAATATGAGGTGTGTATGTACGGCGGCGGCAATTATGATAAAGAACGCCTTAAAAAAGACCTGCACAGTATTGTTGAACAGGAAACCGCCATTTTTGGCGAAAATCCCAATAAGCATTATGTGTTTATTGTGCATAATCATTTACGCGGTGGCGGCGGTCTGGAACATTTAAGCTCTACCGTTTTAGGCGCTTCGCGCGATAACTATGCTACAGAAAAAGGCTATCAAAGCTTTTTGAGCCTGGCCGCGCATGAGCATTTCCACTTATGGAATGTAAAACGCCTGCGCCCGATAGTATTGGGCCCGTTTGATTACGATAACGAGAACTATACCACCAATTTGTGGATAGCCGAAGGCTTTACCGAATATTACCAGGAAATAGCAGTTCGCCGTACCAATTTGTATTCGCCAGAAAATTACCTGGGCCAGATAGCAGTAGAGTTTAATATATTGGAAAACCTGCCGGGCAGAAATGTACAAACCGTAGCCGAATCGAGCTTCGATGCTTGGATAAAAGCTTACCGCCCTAACGAAAACTCCAACAATACCACCATATCCTATTACAACAAAGGGGCCATTATTGGGATGATGCTTGATCTGGAGATCATCAACAGCAGCAAAGGCAAATATTCGCTGGATGATGTAATGAAGTATATGTATACCGAATATTACAAAACTAAAAAACGCGGCTATACCGATGCGGAGTTTAAACTGGGCTTTGAAAAATTCGCCGGTAAAAAGCTGGACGATTTTTATAAAAACTATATCAATGGTTTAACCCCTGTTGATTACAATAAATACCTGGGCTATGCAGGCTATAAAATAGTGGATGAACTGGCTGATAACAACGATCCGGCTTTTGGCGTAGCTACCGCTGTTACGGCCAATAAAAAACTGATCGTAACCAGCGTTGTCCGTGGCACATCGGCCTATATAGATGGCATTAATGTGAACGACGAATTGGTAGCCATTGATGATAACCCGGTTACCGACGCCGCAACCATGCTGAATGGTAAAAAAACGGGAGACAAAATAAAAGTGGATGTTATCCGCGACGGACTACCGCTTACACTACAGGTTACCTTATTGAAAAGCACCCGCGTTAAATACAAAATTGTACCTGTAGGCAACGAAACAGCACAGCAATTGCTGGTGCGTAAAAAGTGGCTGAGTATCTGAATCAGAATTAACAGAATTTAAGGATTCTCAGAATATAAAAATGCATTCGGCTAATTTTAAAATTATCTGAATCAGGATTTTCAGAATATAAAAGCTCATTCTGTTAATTTTAAAATTCTGTGAATTCTGATTCAGACGGTTTTTTTTCGTATATTTAAGTACATAAACACCATGGCCCTGCTTACTTGAAAAACGTAAGCAGGGCCATTTGTTTAAAGGAACAAAATGAGGTAAAAAGATGAGTAATTTTTACTTAGTTAATTGAATATTAGCTTTATAAAACTTTTTAAAGTTTTTAAAACCCGTCAAAAATTTGTTAAAAAGTGTTAAAATCGATGTTTTTGAATCAGTTTTGAAATGTTTTCGATTCATTTTACCCGCTTTTCGCATCGAAAAGTGTTAAAATCGGGCTTTAAAAAGTATTTTAAAAAGGATGAATTGTTTGATTTTTGTAACGCGGGTTAAATTGTATTTTTATAACCTATGCCATCAGCCGCAGCCTTAAAAAAAATCAGACCGATACAGCTTGTCGCTGTTATTTTCTTTACCGTATCCGGCGGGCCATATGGCCTGGAACCCTTGCTCAGTTATGCCGGAGATCATGGCGCGCTGCTGATCCTGTTGATAACCCCTTTACTTTGGGACGTACCCGCCATATTCACTGTACTGGAACTTAACAGTATGATGCCCATTACCGGGGGTTACTATAAATGGGTAAAATATGCCCTGGGCACACGCTGGGGCTTTTACGAGGGCTGGTGGACCTGGCTCTACACCTTTGTTGATCTGGCTATATACCCGGTTCTGTTTGTGCAATACGCGTCGTTCTTTTTCCCGGTTTTGCTGCAGTACCAGGTGCCGGTATGCCTGCTTATCATCTGGGCATCGGCGGGGTTAAATATACTGGGGATAGTGCCGGTAGGTAAAGTATCGCTGTTTTTGAGCGCGGCCGTGCTGGCGCCGGTTATTATTTTGATAGTACTGGCTATTCATCATCATAGTGGCAGTTTGAGTATCCCTTCGCCATCACTAAAAGGAATTACTTTTCCGTCCTTCGGCATGGCGCTATATACCGTCATGTGGAACTGCCTGGGCTGGGATAATATTACCACCTATGCCGAGGAGGTCGAAAAACCGGTCAAATCGTACCTGGTATCCATGATCATTGCTTTTGTCCTGGTAATGGTGGTTTACTTTTTTATCACCTGGATAGCTCAGCAATCGGGCATTAATCACAATACGCTTACTAATGATGGGTTCCCGGCTTTAGGGGTACTGGTGGCCGGCAGATGGCTGGGAATTGTGATAGCGGCGGGTGGTATGGCCAGTACACTGGGTATTTACGCAGCGGTATTATTATCGGTATCGCGGGTGCCACAGGTTATGTCCGAAGATCATTTACTGCCTGCCGGGCTGAACAAATTGCACAGGCGTTTTAAAACGCCTTATATATCTCTTATCATTTGCTCCTTAGTAGTAAGCTTTATGGTGCTGTGGACTTTTGCCGATCTGCTCATCATTGACGTAACAGTTTATGGTGCGGGGTTATCCCTGGAATATATTGCCCTGGTAAGGCTTCGGTTAAAGGAGCCGCAGAAGGCCCGGCCATTCCGGATACCATTAAATGTTATCGGCCTTTGTCTGATATTGGTTTTTCCTTTTGTGGTATATGCCGTGGCTTTGGGTGGAGCATTATCATCAACCCCAGAGGCGCTTAAAGCCGCGATATTTGCCTTAACCGCATTATTGAGCGCAGAAGTAGCCTGGCGGATCATTCTAATCAGCAGGCCACATTTAAAGATAAATTAAAGGGAACGATTTAGTTTGAGGCTTTGGCGAGCAGATTGGTAATGGGGGCATCAAAAATACTGGATAAAACGGTCGCGATATTTTTGCTTTCGGCGGATTTTTTAAAATCTTCGGAATAAAAGATATGATCAACCCCCAGCACTTTTAACAGACTATCGGTTTTGGTATGGGCCGTGGTTTTATAGCAGCATATTCTTATTTTGCTGTAGGCCGGATTAGCACTGATACGGCGCAGGATCTTTTCCATGTCCTTGCTTAGGTGGTCATAATCAAATATAACCACATTGGGCTTAATTTCATGTATGGTGGGGAAGATGCTGCCCGCAGCCGAAATATGCCTGAACGTGTTGTTGTTAGGCAGTAACTCAGCCGAAAAAGTATCGGCAGCAACCAATAGTACATTTTTAGATCGTATGCGGATCATGACCAATTAATTAAGGGGGCTCATAAAATTAGATTTTAAATATCATTTCTACAAAATATTATCGCCAATTGTAATAATATTGATACAAAAAAAGCGTAATCGGTGCTGATGGTAAAATTCTGACAATCAGTATTTTCTAATATAATAAATAAATTTCCTTGAAAGTAAAACGATGTCAATTGTCCCCGCGAATGATTAAAATAATAAAGTATTATTCTTTTTCTGGCGGATTGACCTTATTACGATGCCAGGAGTGGGTTTGTTTCAATATTTTTAATGTACCGCCATGTAAATAAGTGCATTATATGGAGTACCGTCTGGAGTTTTGCAAAACAGCCATTGCCTGGGCTGGCAATGGCTGTCAAAACTATATTGATGCGGTTACGGAACCGGCAGATCTTTAAGCCGGACTGCTAAACGCGTCTAATGCTTTAGCTATCCTGCTGATGGTTTCTTGTCTGCCCAATATCGCTGCTATATCAAACACATGCGGGCCAAATTTGCCGCCAACCAGCATAATGCGGAAGGGCAGCATCACATCGCCTGCTTTTAATGCTTTTTCTTCCATCAGGGCTTTAAACGCTTCCTCAAAAGAATGAGCTTCCAAATCTGCTGCGGAGCTATTTAGCAAGGCTGTAAGGGCATTAAAGAAATCAACTTTAGCATCGGTCCATTTGGGTTGTACCGCGTTGAGATCATATGTTTTGGGCTGTTCGAAAAAGAAGCCAGCCTGCTGATAAAAGTCGGGCAATAAAACGCAGCGCTCTTTCACAAGGTTGATAACCGACAGGAGTTTTGCATCATCGGTAACAACAATACCTTTTTCGGCTAAAATTGTGCTGACATCTGACTTTAGACTTTGGGCTTCCGACTTCTTGATCCACTCGGCATTGAACCATTTGGCTTTTTCAAAATCAAATTTGGCGCCGGCTTTACTTACCCGTTCCAGGGAGAACTTTTCGATCAGTTCATCCAGCGTAAACAGTTCCTGGTCGGTACCATCGTTCCAGCCCAGGGTAGCCAGCAGGTTTAAAAACGCTTCGGGCAAAAAGCCCAATTCGCGGAAACCAGGTGTAAGTTCGCCTGTTTTGGCATCAAACCAATTCATTGCGTATACTGGGAAACCCAAACGGGCACCATCGCGTTTGCTAAGCTTGCCATGGCCGTCGGGTTTTAGTATTAAAGGCAGATGCGCCCATTTCGGCATGTCGGCTTTCCAACCTAGGTAGTCCCAAAGCAGTAAATGCACAGGAACTGATGGGAGCCATTCCTCACCGCGGAAAGCGTGCGAAATTTTCATCAGGTAATCGTCTACAACCACAGCTAAGTGGTAGGTAGGCATACCGTCGGCCTTTAGTAATACCTTGTCATCAACCTGGTTGGTTTCAAAACTTACATGCCCGCGGATCAGGTCATTGAAACTAATGGTTTCATCGGCAGGCATTTTTATTCGGATAACATGTGGCGTGCCGGCATCAAGCAGGGCATCAACCTCATGTTGTGGTAATGAAAGTGAATTGCGTAAACCATCACGATAAACCTGGCCGTATTGAAAATTAGGAATCTCTTTACGGTTCTTATCCAGCTCCTCGGGGGTGTCAAACGCGTAATAGGCATGGCCCTGCATCACCAGGCGTTCGGCATATTCGCGATAAAGGGCTTTGCGCTCACTTTGACGATAGGGGGCATAAGGGCCGCCAACCACCGGACTTTCATCGGGTTGCAGGCCGCACCATTTCAAACAATCTAAAATATATTCCTCGGCACCTTCCACATAACGGGTCTGGTCGGTGTCCTCAATTCTTAAAACAAAATCGCCATGATGTTTTTTGGCGAATAAATAGTTAAATAATACGGTACGTACGCCACCCAGGTGCAAACCACCGGTAGGGCTTGGCGCAAAACGAACTCTTACTTTTTTATCGGTCATGATGGGGCAAAGATAGTTTTTTTAAGATTTGCAGATGTGCGGATTTTAGATGTGCAAATGAAAAATGACGGACAATCAATTATCTGCACATCCGCACATCTGTAATCTGCACATTTGAAATAATTTTACGTTATTTGGACTGTGCCCAGTATGAACCCATACCAACAGAAAAAGCGCTGGAAATATTTTCTGCTCGCGTTTGCCGTAGTTATTGCCTTTGGCTCCCTGTTTTATACCCGTTACCTGGTAAAAAATATAGCCCGGTCTGAGCGTACCCGCGTTCAGGTTTGGGCCATGAGCATGCGGCAGATATTTAACTCTGATGATGACGACTTTTTGCAATTTACAACGGCAGTGCGTGATAGTTTAGCCGTGCCGGCCATTGTTACCGATGAAAAGGGTGATATTTTATATGCGCGTGGGTTGGATACTGCTAAGGTCTTTGTGAAACTTCAGGCCGAAGGAAGTAAGACAAAGAAATATGATCCGGAATATTTTAAGGCGGAGCTGGAATATATGAAAAATCAACACGCGCCTATTAACCTTAAGCTGAAAATGTTGGGCGAACAGTGGTTTGTTTACTACAAAGATTCGCCTTTGCTGCAGCAACTGCGTTTGTTCCCTTATGTGCAATTAACGGTGATCGCTATATTTTTACTGATGGCTTATACCGCCTTCAGTTCTTCACGAAAATCGGAACAGGACCAGGTTTGGGTTGGCTTGGCTAAGGAAACGGCGCATCAACTGGGTACGCCTATATCATCATTAATGGCGTGGATTGAATTGATGAAGGAAAAGTTTAATGCCGAAGATGATACCCTGGTAGCCGAAATGGAAAACGATGTAAAACGGCTGGAAATAGTGGCCGACCGTTTTTCGAAGATAGGATCGAAACCGGTGTTGGAAGAACATGCCGTTTATGCCGTGGTAAAAGATTTTGTTGATTATTTTAAAGTGCGGGTAAGTAAAAATATCAGCTTTGAGATGACGGGCAACCCACACCTCAAAGCCGGACTTAACATCCCCTTGTTTGATTGGGTGTTGGAAAATTTGTTAAAAAACGCGGTGAATGCCATTGATGGCAAAGGGGGTATCCATATAGAAATTGGGGGTAACAAGATAAAGAACCAGGTTTTTATTGATGTGACAGATACCGGCAAAGGCATACAGCGATCTAAATTTGATACCGTTTTTCAACCTGGTTATACTACACGTAAGCGGGGCTGGGGCTTAGGTTTGTCGTTAACTAAACGTATGATAGAAAATTACCATAATGGGCAGATATTTGTAAAAGACTCCGAAATAGGTAAGGGTACAACATTTAGGATCATATTAAAAAACACGCGTAATGATAAGCAAGCCATCTCCTGAAGAATATTCGCCATTTGCAGCCGGCTATGTAGGCCTTGTTCCGGATACCCATGTTATTGAACTATTGGAACGTCTGATGGAATCAAGCTATCAACTGTTCAGTAAGCTTACCGATGAGCAGGCCGCTTATGCCTACGCGCCCGGGAAATGGACAGTTAAACAAGCGCTTGGCCATATGATTGATACCGAACGCACCTTTGCTTACCGGGCCCTTGTTTTTTCGCGAAATTATATTGAATTGCCGGGCTTTGACCAGGACGTTTATGTAGATAATACCGATTTCAATACCCAAAGTATACAGGGCCTGGCGGCGGAATTTAAAGCAACACGCTTATCAAATATTTATATGATCAAAGGGTTTAGCGAAGAACAATTATTGCGTACAGGTATTGCCAGTAACCACCTGTTTTCGGTAAGGGCTTTTGTGTATATGATGGCCGGGCACGAGTTGCATCACCTTCGGTCTTTTAAAGAGCAATATCATATAGGGAGCTAAAGACGAGTCATACCAAACGCCGAAAAGCCCCTGTTAACACAGATGCTTCTTATCGACGGAGAGAGCTTTCCCTGCTGATTATTTTTGCAGCGCAAGCTCATCTTTATCCAATACTTCCTTTTTTTCTATCCGGTAAGAGAGCACTAAGCCGGCACCACCAAATATCGCGATCAGGGCTACGTAAAGGAAAAAGGCCTCATCATCCATAGAACGGAATATGGTATGATCTAAAATAAAGGCCAGGAATAAACCAACACCCGAACCGATAAGTAGTAATCCCCACTTTAAGTTTTGATAAGGAGCTGATTGTGGTTTGTAACTACGTGGATCCATACCACGTTCAATCATTGATAATTTTTCGCGCTTGTTCAGATAAACGATCCCGAAGATCATGGCGAAGAAGCCGAGGGGTACTAAAATTCCAGCTAATACACCCAGTTGAGCAGTTTCCATATTATTTCAATTTTAATAAGTTAATTAATTTTTTTTCTTGTTTCTAAATCACCAATGCGGTGTATTTGTAAGCTATGACCACACTGTTTTTAAACAGGTTACACCCTTAGTAAAAAAAAGATGGTTGAAGGGCTAAAGGTCAAAGGAGAAAGTTTTTTTGAAAAAATAGTTCAATAAAAAAGGCGAAAGATTTATCACCTTTCGCCTTTTACCTTTCGGCTTTTATCTTAAAAGCCTTATTTTATTTCAAACGTAGCTTGTATCTGGAAGCTCAGTTTTATTTTTTTAAAGTCGATATCAGATTCAGCCGGGCCGGCAGCATCTGCGGCAGCTGATTTAAACATCATCATAGTACGAGGCTGCGGAAAGCTGCTGTTATCACTTTCGCTGATACTTATTGCAGAGCCCAATTTATCACCCAGGCCGTTTACCAGGAACGCGGCTTTATCACGGGCCGATAATAATGCTTTTAATTTCAAGGTGTTTTTCAACTCATTGATCTTGGAGTAGTCATAGCTCTGAATATTGGTTGATTGAATACCTTTTGGGTCAACCTTGGCCAGTATCTGGTTAAATTTATTCAGGTCGGTAACTTTAACCAGGTATTGTTTGCCGGCCAAAAAATCAGGAGCTTTTTTCTTTTGATAGGTGTTGTTCCAGGCCGAAACATCGTTTATGGTAAAATCCTCTTTAGGGATTCCGGCGTCTTTTACACCTTTTTCCAATTGATTTTCCAAAACATCAATAGTAACCCGGTTTTTACCGTTCATATATTCCTGTAGTGAAATAGAAACATATATAATGTCGGGGGTAACTTCCTGTTCGGCAATGCCGGTAACGTCAATTTTGCGGCGCAGATCAACCGTTTGCGCGAAGGTTCCATAAGTAGTCATAATTAGTGCTGCAAGGATAAGTAGCTTTTTCATGGGGTAAGTTGTTTTTAGATTGCGAAACTCTCCAGAACCGCATTTGTGTTTGTTGGGCGGCTCATGAAAGGTTTCATGTGATAGTTATTTTATAAATATTATATGTTATGTGACTATGATAACGTACCAAAAGTTTAATATGTAACAGGTGTTATAATTTATTTGTGCCTTGGCTTAGTTATCAGAATTATATAAAGCTACAGCTTTTGTTTTGAATTTTAGGCCAAAACAAGATAGGGATGGGGTTAAATTTTTACTAAATTTACGTAACCATGTAACCTGATTTAAAACCACGGCGTCAGAGAGGTTGTAACACATGCAAAGCAAGCTTTCAGATATCGAACTTATAGAACAAAGCCTGGCGGGTAACCAATCGGCCTATGCCGACCTGGTTAAACGGCACCAGCGGTTTGTATTTACTTTAGCTTTGCGTTTTGCAAAAGGGCGTGAAGATGCCGAAGAGATTGCCCAGGATTGTTTTATAAAAGCGTACCGCTCGCTGGCATCGTTCCAGGGGCAGTCGAAATTCAGTACATGGCTGTACAGTATAGTTTATACTACTGCCATGACATTTTTAAGAAAAAAACGGGTAGCAACAGATTCCATCGATGATGAAAATACCTTTATCCAGGTTGAAAGCCAGGAATCGGGTTATGATACCAACAATATCGAGAACAAATCAAGGTCGTTTTACCTTAACCAGGCCATAGCACAATTGCTGCCTGATGATGCTACCATTATCACCCTTTTTTATAAAGGGGAGCAATCACTGGAAGAAATCGCTCAGGCATTGGGGATGGAAACAAATACGGTTAAGGTTAAACTATTTAGAGCACGCCAGCGTTTGAAAGAGAAGCTGGAGCAAAATTTAAAACAAGAGGTGAAAGAACTGATATGAACACGATTGAGGAAAAACTCTGGAATTATATTGATGGCACCTGCAGCCCGGTTGAGCAGGATGCCATAGCCCGGCTTATTGAGCAGGATAAGGCGTACGCTCAAAAGTATCAGGAACTACTGGCGCTTAACCAGGAGTTTGCCGCTATGGAGCTGGATGAGCCGCCTATGGCCTTTACTTATAACGTAATGGAAGCCATCCGTGCCGAGAATGCCATGCAGCCGCTAAAGGCCAATATCGATAAGCGTGTTATCCTGGGCATCGCCATTTTCTTTGTATTTACCATATTGGCACTATTGGTAGTTGTTTTTGCCAACGTTCATGTTTCCGGAATTAACATCAGTGCAGCGGATATTAAACTACCTGCCGGTGTAAAGCTACCCAGCACCAACAGTGTTTTTAGCGGCCCGCTTGTAAAGTGGTTTTTGATATTTGATGTAGTGTTGGCTTTGTTTTTAACAGATGCCTATCTGCATAGAAAAAAGACCACCAGGCAGTTACAATAAGTATGTGGTGTGTCTGCCAAAACCGACAGGTGACCAAACAATTAGTCAGTTATGTAATCCGGGTATCAGATTTTAGTGTAAGTTAAAGTATTTTACATTACATAATCATAAAATTTACAACCCGTGGTAGTTTTGGTATAGTAATTGTATAATCTTACATGAACTGGTAAACTTACCGGTTTAATTGTGATAAGGTTTAGGTTGAAAGTCCCCCGGAGCAAGTCTGGGGGGCTTTTATTTTTTTAGGCTATTTAATTCCCTAAAGGGGAACTATTGATTGGCATGATCACCAGGTAAAAAGGCAAAAAAATGCCCCACTATCATAGCATAGCTTCAGGATCATAGTTTAAAGACTTCCCCTTCAGAGGGCAGGAGGACTCACCTCGCCACTGAATACCTGCACCGCTGGGCCCTCTAAAAAAATATCAGTAAATACTTTGCCATCGTAATTAAAACGGATGTTCAGATCGCCGCCTAAAACTTTAATAGGGGTAGTGATGTGCCCGGTTTTGTTGTTATGGCTGGCCATGGCCAGGGCCACCGCGGTAACACCTGTTCCGCAGGCAAAGGTTTCGTCTTCAACACCACGTTCAAAGGTGCGAACAAAGTATCCGTCGGTAGTTGGTTCTACGAAATTTACATTGATACCTTTTTCGCGATAAGTGGCATTATTGCGGATGGCTTTGCCTTCCTGGTATACATTCCTATGCTCCAGGTCTTCTACCTGTTTTACATAATGGGGTGATCCGGTATTGAGCACATAAGCGTCGTTATCGGTATTAATTTGATCAACATTGATCATTTGCAGACTCACCCAATCGCCGCTATCTGAAATTTTGGCATGATGTGGGCCGTCGACCGCCAAAAATTCAGTCTCCGAATCGATGATACCCAGGAACTTAGCAAAGGCTACAATACAACGCCCTCCATTGCCGCACATGCTGCTGGGCGCACCATCGGCGTTGTAATAAACCATTTCAAAATCAAAGCCTTCCTTGTTTTGCAAAAACATCATCCCATCGCCGCCGATACCAAAACGACGGTCGCAAAGCGAAGAAATGAGTTTGGGGTTGGTATGATCTATCTTAGCTTCACGGTTGTCAACCAGTATAAAATCGTTACCTGCGCCCTGGTATTTATAAAATCGTATATTCACAATAATGTCATTTAATATCAGCTATTTAGCATTTACCAAACTAAGGGCCATAATTAAAATAGCAACGGTAATTAATTTAACAAATTTTAACAAAAAAACCTTTAACTAATGGTTGACTATGTAGTCTATATGGTATTAAATTTGAGTTGTTAAATTATATAAACAAAATAAAGAAAGGCAAATATAAATGAAAAAGATAGGTTTAACACTATTAACCGCTTTTGTAGGAGGTGCACTTGCTTTAGGCGCATACAAGGTTATCGAGAATAAATACTCAGATAACATGAGCTTTGAAGAAAAGCAAAAAGTATATTTTACCAGTAATAAATCCACCCCGATCGTATCATCAACAGGGTCGCTCGATTTTACCGAAGCGGCAGCAGCGGCGACCCCCGCGGTAGTGTATATTCGTACTACGTACAGCAGTCAATCGGGCGGAGGCCAGGACATGATGGAGCAAATGTTTGGCGATATGTTTGGTCAGCGTTCGCCGCAGCGCGGTCCGCAAATGGCATCTGGCTCAGGAGTAATTATTTCGCCCGATGGTTATATTGTAACCAACAATCACGTGGTTGAAAAGGCTGATAAAATTACTGTAGCCACCAATGATCACCGTACTTTCCAGGCTAAGGTTATTGGTACCGATCCAAGCACCGATCTGGCCCTGATCAAGATCAGCGCTAACGACCTGCCCATTGTTAAACTGGGTAACTCTGATGAAGTGAGAGTAGGCGAGTGGGTATTGGCCGTGGGCAATCCATTTAACTTAACGTCAACCGTAACCGCGGGTATTGTGAGCGCCAAAGGCCGTAATATAGGCATCATTGGCAGCCAGGATAATGGCGATGATGATAATCCGTTTGGTCGTACCCGCAATCAGCAAGGCGCTCCAAAACTGAATAAAGCTATCGAATCATTTATCCAAACAGATGCGGCTATTAACCCGGGTAACAGTGGTGGCGCCCTGGTAAATACCAAAGGCGAATTGGTGGGTATTAACGCGGCTATCGCATCGCATACAGGCTCATATGAAGGCTATGGCTTTGCCATCCCGGTTAACCTGGCCAAAAAAGTACTGAACGATATTAAAAAATACGGTACCGTAAAACGTGGCTTTGTGGGCGTAAGCTTTACCGAACTTAACCCAGATGTTGCTCAGAAACTGAACATTACCAATAACAATGGTTTATATGTTAATGACGTGGTAGAAGGCGGTGGTGCCGAGCAGGCCGGTATTAAAAAAGGAGATATCATTACCAAAGTAGAGGGTACACCTGTTTATGAATCATCAGACCTGCAGGAGCATGTTGGCCGGATGCAGCCAGGTGATAAACTGAATGTAACTGTTTTGCGTGATGGTAAGGAGAAAGCATTTGCCGTAACCCTTAAGGCTGATGCTACACCAACAAACCGTACCGCAGCCGTTTCAAAATCGGCCGAGGAGCTGTTTAACAAATTGGGTGCAAGTTTCCAACCATTGAGCGGTGCCGAAAAAGCGAAGTTCCATGTAAACTCAGGTGTAAAAGTAACCCAGGTGCGTGAAGGCCGTTTGTTTGATAACTTTGAGATCCCGGTTGGATCGGTAATCACCAGCATCAATAAACAGCCTATCAACAGTGTGGCCGATATCGACAAAGCCATCACCAACCTGCGCAATGGCAACCTGGTTATCTCAGGTTACTATCCGGATGGAACAAACTTTAACAATATGTTCCAGGTGCAATAAGAAAGTTTAAATAAAGTGATTGTGTAAGAAGACCCGGCTATAATGGCCGGGTTTTTTTGAAAGAAGTTAAGGGTTCAAGCAGAGAATATGGAAGGAATTAAATTATATAACAACCACAATAAACCAATTTGGAAAAATGTTATATCTAAACAATCCTTAACCTAAAAATACATCATGCCAACAACACCAAACCCCATTTCAGGATCTATCAATACCATTGCAGATCTTACAAATTATCCAGGTACTACAGACAAACAAACTATTGAGTTATTGGGCTATTATGCCGTGAATGACGGAGGAGGAGGGGAATTTTATTGGGATAGCTTAAGTACCGAAACCCAGGATGGCGGAACAATAATCCAAACCACCGCTGCAACCGGCCGCTGGAAAAGGATAGTTACAGATGTGATCAACGCAAACTGGTTTGGCGCTATTCCCGGATCTACTGATTATACAGGCAATATTACTAAGGCGCTTACCTATTGTAATGTTAAAACCAAGTCATTGCGTTTTCCGGCAGGTAGTTACATGTATAGCGGATCTGGCTTTAACTTTAACAATCCCCGGTTGTTTATTTCGGGGGATGGAGCTGGTGTAACCACCATATCAATTAGTACATCTTCGTATTTTATTGATACTGCAGGAGGTAAAACGGACATGTTAATTGAAAACATCACATTCTCTGGGGGATTAGGAGCATTCAGATCAACATTTCCGGGAAGTAACGGATCTAACTTAAAGGCATTTCGTTTTTGTAATTTTTTCGAATATACAGAATGTGCAATCCAAAGTAATGGAACAGATGAACCCTATTGGAGAATCAGCAACTGTGTTTTTAAGGCTTCGGCCAATTCTCCGGATCCACTTAACCCAATTAATCCAATTGGTGTGGCAATCGGCAATAATGCCGACAAAACCATTATTGAAGGCTGTAATTTTCTATCAAACCGGATCCACATTAAGATAAGAGGCGGCGGCATAAGTTCAAATATATGGGGGAACGACTTTATCCAGTTTACAGGTGGCGACGGAAAATCAAGGATGAGCGTTTGGATAGTTCCGAATGCTAACGCCACAGTGCCGGGCACCGGCTTATTCATTGAGGGGAATAAGTTTGGTAACGAGAACCAAAGCAGCATAGATTATAGAATTGTATACGCAGATGAGTTGTCCGGAACATATAATGGTGACCGTTTACCTAATCTGCAAAATGCATCAAGCGGATATATTACCGGGCATTTGATAAAATCAAATAAAGTGAGCGGTTCGGTGAGCATCCCTTTTATATACACTACAACAATAAACGTCAGGTTGTGCACGATTTCGCAAAACGTATTTGATGGCATATCTCCATCTTTTTTGCTGAACTTTTTGAACGCCCCGACACCGAATTACAGCAATCAGGGAAACTTGTTTGAAGACAATACTGGCCTCGATTACGGCATTTTAACCATGCCGCTAAATATATCAAATGGTTTGGGTGTGGGGATATTAACGGATTCGCTTTCGCAATATGACGGTAATCCGGTTAACATTCATACTTATACAGGGGGTGGCCAGGATTATGCCGGGTTTGTACAACTGTATAGCTCTATAACTACAGGGGCTTTGTCTGTAAACGGGGGGACTACCATCGTTGGATCTCTTACCGATGCTACGGGTGGAACGGAAGCCAGGCAATATAATATACCGGGAGGGAGTTTTGCCTTGGGATATCTTTCTAATAGCAGTGTTATCAAAGGAAGTCCAAGTTGGATAGAATTTGATCTGGTAAAAGCCGGGGCAACACCATTACAAAACATCGTGGTACAAATACAGTATAACGGAGGCGCTGTCCATTTTCAAAGGATATGTATGGTTCCTGATTCATGGCAGCGATTTAGATTCCCCTTTGTTTTTAGGGATAATGCGGTTCAGCTTAATGTTAATTTCGCCGGGTTGAACAGCAGCTCCGGAACCGTAGCTATTGGCAGGGTAAGAGTTTACCATGCCAGAGAACCCATTGCATTTGGCCGGTTGAAATTTGAACAGTTTGATTTATCGCTTTTGCCAACTTCGGCAACGGGCCTAAATCCCGGATCAATATGGGTTGATACCGCTAATGGTAATGTATTAAAACGGGTATAACGCCAGGGACTTTTATTTTGAAAACAGCAAAAAAGAGGGTTTACACTATTTTGTGTTAAATTGATGTAATGTGTTGATTGTTAGTGACATAATTGCGCGTTAGCCCAAAAAAGTGTAAACCATGTAAACCCACTTTTTAGCAAAATGGTGGGGCTTTGGGTATAACATCAGTAGACAGAAGATAAGAATCGGATGCGAGGTATTGACTCACTCCGGCGTCGCTGCGCTCGTCACCCCTCTCTTCGGCTGCGGCGGAAAGAGGGGGTTTTTAATTTTTTACCCTCTTTGCGGCGAAGCCGAAGAGAGGGGTGGTCCAGCAAAGCGTGGGCCGGGTGAGTCGGCTATGCTTCATGCTGGTCAGGGTAAATCCATCAAAAGAAACTCACCCCAACCGTCCAGCCAACCCAACCGGTCCAGCTGTTGCTGTTGTTGATAAAGCTGTGATGCAGGTCCTTGACGTAAGCATATCCATTGACTGCGTTGCGCTGGTCGGAATAAAAAAGATTAAGCGACGGCCCTACATTAATAGAAAATGCTTTGGCAACATGGTAGGTTAAGGAAGCATCAAGCCTGCCCAGCAGGTTGGTACGGGCCCAGTTGCCCTGGTAAACATATTGTTCGGTTATTTCGGGATTAAAGGCCAGGTGCTTACCCATGCCCATTTCGCGACCGAAACCAAAACCGAAGGCGTATAGTTTACTATTGTCATTTACCCGGAGGCCACCTGTCCATATGGTGTACAGGTTTTTGCTGCCGGTTTTGAGGCCAATATTGGCGTTCAATGTTTCGTTGGATGACAGGGCTAGTTTATGATAGCCATAACGTACAATGTTGATAAGCCCGATGCTGTAACCCGATGAAGTATCGGCCACATTGATGAGCCCCAATTGTACGCCACGCAGGTTATGGGTATAATTAAACAATCCGGCTATTTGCATGCCGCTATATTTTTGCCCGGCAATATTGCCCAGAGCCGCCAATTGTATACCCCTTACCGAACCCCGCGTGTGATTATATAGCCCGGCTACTTGTATGCCGTTCAGATCGCGTTTCACACTGTTGTGCAGTAACGAAAGCTGTATGCCCCGAACGCTGCCCAGTACATTATTGTAAAGACCGCCAACCTGTATACCATTCACATTACCGCCTACTACGTTGAATATCCCGGCAATTTGCACGGCCCCTACGTCTCCTTTATCCAGATTAAAGATCAGGCCCAGTTCAAAGCCGTCTACGCCTGCATTATAGCCACCAACCGCGTTCAGCGAAACGGCGTTGACTACCTGGCCGCTAAACTCGGCGTGAGTACTTACACCCGGAATGGCCGACGCCTGGAAGGGGGCCTGCGCAATAAGTCCGTGCAGATTGGTCGCTCGTACCTTTTGCCTGGCAGATGTGAAAAGACGGCCCAGAACGGTGCGCTCAATGCCGTCATCATCATTGCTGATCATGTAGCCGTCCTCGTCAAGCTGCGATTGGTTGGAGTTTACCGTAACACCAGAAAGAAAGGTGACCGTGGTATCCCGGTAGTATTCTTTACTTACGGTAAGTATTACAGGTTTACCGTTATTTTTGAGGTGGAGTTCAAACCGCCCGTCCTTACCGGTGAGGGTTGATTGCAGCAGACTGCGTTCATACACGCTGGCATTTTCCAGTTTTTTACCGCTACGGTCGTCGGTTACAAAGCCGCTGATGTTGTATTCTCCGTCTTCGGTTATGGCTTTTTCGGTAGTTAGGGATAACTGTAAGGGAGCGTAGCGCAGGATCACAAAATTGCGGGTTTCCTTGTACTCAAAACGGTTCAGGAGCATTTGATCAAGCACTTCCTTAATGGTCCAGTTATCGACATTGAGAGTTACCAGGCTATCTGTTTTAACGATGTTGCTGTTGTAGGAGAAGGTAAAATTTCCTTTTTGCTCGATGGTTTTTAACACCGAACCCAAACGCATGTTGCTTACGTGAACAGAGATGTTTTTGGCCAGGATAGATTCACCTTCTGTGGCCCGGCTAACGAGGGGGAGCGTAAATATGATCAGGAAGAGAAGCACATGTCTTCGTAAACTATCCATGGTATAAGGTAGAAGTTGCTATTTAAAAACGATCTGCTGGTTATTTCGAATCACGGTGATCTTAAATGTACCGGAAATAACATCCAGAACTTCATCAAGCGACTGGCCTTTAAACGTAGTGGTGATCGGCAAATTCTCCAACGATTTATTAGCTATCACAATGTGCGTACTGTATACTTCGTTCAGCGTACTTACTACCTCACTTAGCGGAGTTCTGTCACAAACCAGTTGTCCTGTGAGGTAATAGTTATACAATTTGCCCCTGCTCTGTTGTTTGGCTAATAAGGCCTGATCGTTGGTTACTGTTACCTGTTCGCCCGGGTTCAGGTCAATGCTGTTTTGCTTTTTGCTCACCTGTACAATACCCGTTTCTACAATCACTTCGGTTTTGCCATTACGGCTCTTGATATTGAATGACGTTCCAACTACCCTAACCGTTACATCATTCACCTTAATTATAAATGGCTTTGTTTTATCTGGGCTTACTTTAAAGAAGGCCTCTCCCTGTAAACTTACCGGGCGAATGTTGCCGGTAAACCGGCCCGGGTACACAATAGTTGATCGGGTGTTGAGGGTGATCACCGACCCATCGGGAAGGGATTGGGTTTGCACTTTATCTTTACTATCTATCCGTACAAATGAAACCGAACCATTATCGTAAACATGATTAAAAGTTAACCAGAGTACCGTACATATTAAAACTAATGATGCAGCTATTCCTATCCACTGTTTGCGGCTCAGTTTTTTGATCACAGCCTCACGCCGGGGGGCGGCATTACTGTCAATACGCTTTTTCAAACGGATAAACGCGTCATCTTCACTTACATTTCGATCGGTTACCGGGCTTTGATTCCATATGAGTTTAAAATCGGCAAAAAGCTTTTTGTTGGTTTCACTGGCGGCCATCCAATCCTCTACCTGTTGGCGTTCAGCAGGCGTAGCTTCGCCGGCCAGGTATTTCACCAGCAGATCATCATCCATATGTATATTGGCGTTACTCATTGTGTAGCCATCGGGTTAATAAAAATAAAATAATGGGTAAAAACTCCGCCAGTTTCTGGCGCATTATCCGCAGTGCCTTGCCCATCTGGTTCTCTATGGTTTTGATAGAAAGCCCTAGATGATCGGCAATTTGCTGGTACTTGAGCTGCTCAAAACGGCTGAGCTGAAAAATAGTACGGCATTGCTGTGGCAGCTCGCTCATGGCCTCTTCTATACGTTGTTGCAGCTCGATGGTCATTACTTTGGTTGATGCCTGTTCTTCTTCGTCCTGCTGCAGCTGCCCGGCATAATATACGCCGAAGCTGGCCTTTACTTTTTCATGTTTTAAATAGTTCAAACTTTCGTTATGCACAGCCCGGTAAAGGTATGATTTGAGCGAACCATCGGTTTTAAGATTATCGCGTTTTTCCCAGATCCGGCAAAATACATTTTGTACAATTTCTTCGGCCATTTCATCATCTTTTAAAAAAGTATAGGCATAGGCGTGCAGGCTTTTAAAGTGTTCTTTAAATAGCCATTCGAAAGCCTTTTGACTGCCTTGTTTGAGTAAATTGATGACCGAGCTATCGCTATATTCCACTTTAAAAGGGTGAAAGTTTGCGTTAAAGATAGCTTGTTTGGCAGTCAAATTCACGGACGAAGAGCGTAATTGTAAAATTCAGGCCAGTTGTATTTGAATGGTGTACAGCGAGTGGTGAATATCAACCTTACTGCATACGCCGTTGGTGTAGGAGTAAAAATTGTAGTTACCATCGGGCAGATCAATGCGGTACACATGCGGCGATACCTGTTTTATTTGCAAAAACTGCTGAAAGTTGTCGCAATAGATCTGCGCGTTATTATCGGGCTCGCGGCAGTATAGCAGCATTAAGTTCTGACTGATCTGTTTTTGGCCAAGTTGTCCGCTCTTGCCATCGTTTAGCGTCTGGTAGCAATCTCCACAAGCTTTGGTTTGACGACTGGCTTTCTCTTTGCCATTCACCTTGCGGCAAATGCTGGAGCTGATGAGCTTACCTTTCTGAAAAACAGACTCCTCATGGATATCTACCTGGATGCTCATGATGAAACGCATTTTTACCTGCGATATCATTTTCAATGACAGGTCATCGCCCTCGCGTTTTTGGTAAAGGTCCATATGACCTACTATTTTGCCGCTGTGCAATACATTGTATTTAACAATTTGCTCCTGCGCCATTAGTCCCGATGAAAAGTAAAGCAGTGCCAGCAGGGTCGCCACTTTTTTTAAAGGCGCGATGAAAGTTAAGGGGCTAATATGTTTATCCTTTAAGACCGGGGCCAGGTACTTTTTGAAGAGCCAGATGAGTAGGGCAGGTATCATGGTGGTAAAATTTAATAGAAATGAAACAACTGTTAGTGATGTTAACTACAGCTATTACAACATATTAAAGATTTACCCCTACGTGATTTCATAATATATTTACGAATATATAAAAAAAAGACTATCAGTTTAGTAGTTTTTATTTTTTTTCTATTCGATTCCAACGACACTTCGCTGGACTCCAATCAAAAAAGGGTAAACAATAAGTCCAATAATTTGTAACTTGTACTACAGAAAATTAAAATACCCCCTTTAGGGGGCTGGGGGCTTAATATGCAATGGCTTGGAAGACGCGAAAGCGACAATGTAGAAGATAACCGGGGTGGTGGTGGAGGCGGCGGTGGCCGTTTTGCCCTGGGTGGTGGTATTATAAGTATCATAGCGCTGGCTATTTACTATTTTACCGGGGTTGATACCTCGCAATTGTTGAACCAGGTTGCCAGCAATGGGCAGGTGCAAACCGAACAGCAGGCCAGGGATCCAAACGCATCCAAAGATAATGCCTCACGGTTTGTGGGGGTGATATTGGCCGATACCGAAGATATCTGGACGAAGATCTTCAGCGATATGGGCAAAACGTATGAAAAACCTCATTTAAGCTTGTTTAGAAATTATACCGAATCGGCCTGTGGTAATGCCAGTGCGGCAACCGGGCCGTTTTACTGTCCGGCAGATTCTAAAGTGTATATCGATCTTTCTTTTTATGACGAGCTTAAGAACCGTTTTGGTGCTGGTGGCGATTTTGCGCAAGCCTATGTCATAGCCCATGAGGTTGGTCACCACGTGCAGAATCTATTGGGAACCTCGGCCAAAATGGACGAAGCCCGTAACCGCCTTAGCGAAACCGCGTACAACAAACTCTCCGTAAAGCTGGAACTCCAGGCCGACTTTTATGCTGGTGTTTGGGCTCACTACGAGCAAAGCATGAAAAAAGTGCTCGACGCGGGCGACATTGAAGAAGCCCTCACGGCAGCCAACGCCATTGGTGATGACCGTCTGCAAAAACAAGCCACCGGCCACATAGAACCCGATAGCTTTACCCACGGAACCAGCGCCCAACGCATGTACTGGTTTAAAAAAGGCTACGAAACGGGAGATATTAACCAGGGTGATACTTTTGGAAATGGGGATTTGGAGTAACCGTTATAAACGCCCCCGTTAGTTGTTATGTTAAGTAATTGGTCTGTTTTACAGCAAGCAAATTTACCCATAAGTGATTCCATAAATTTTTACGGGGTTATAAGAAATACCAGAAAATGATAGTGTTTTTTATTTTTGAGAAATCGGTTAAACAATTGATAATGTTAATTCATATGTTTAATTTGGAATCTCTCTAAAAACGATCACTGCTATTTATGAGGGTCATTAGAGGGATAACCTTAAAACACTGTATTATGGAAAAAAAAGAAAGCAAACTGGAAAAGTTTAAAGAATTCGAAATCAAAGACCTGGGAAAAATTAAAGGCGGCCTTAAGTGGAAAGGACGTAGAGAATCGGACAATGTAGATGATTGTCGCCCTTATGCTCGTCTTGCTCGTCCTTGGGAATGCCCTATTGCGAATCCTGGATTTGGTTTTTAAGCCCAATAAATGAAATTCACAATCGGTTCAAAGGGTCAGTATGTAATAAACCATCTGTAAAGCTTTAATCCGATTTTTAACCGGTGTTTGGGCACATTTAGAGCAAAGTCTCAAAAATGTGCTCGACCCTGGTGATATTGAAGAGCCCTTTAATGCTGCCAATCCCATTGGTTATGAACCAGCTAAAAAAACAAGCCATGGGCAACATAGAATTCATTTAAAACGCTTTCCCTCCTCGCGTGTTATTTGCTTACATTAGCAATCCGCATGAAAAACTACCATTACATCATATTTTCCATAGCTGCATTGGCGGCTTTGAGTTCCTGTTCGCCGAAAGGGCCTTATGCTTTAACCAATAAGGTGTATACGAGCAAGACAGATTCGGTTGTAAAAGTGATCGAACAGACACAGGTGCCTATGCTGGTGGATAGTGCAGGCGCTAATATTCCTGGCGAGTGGGTGGGCACGGTGAATTTTAACTTGCGTAAACCCAACTATGTGATCATTCATTTTACCGCGCAGGATTCTATACAGCAAACGCTTAAAACATTTACTTTGGTAAAGCCACAGGTGAGCGCCCATTATGTGGTGGGTAAGGATGGTAAGATATATCATATGCTGAATGACTATCTTCGGGCCTGGCATGCAGGCATCAGCCGTTGGGGTAGTATCAGCGATATGAACAGTTGCTCCATCGGTATCGAGATCGATAATAATGGGCACGAACCATTTAATGATACCCAGGTAAAAAGCCTGCTGGCCTTGTTAACACAGCTTAAAAAAGTGTACGGTATCCCAACAAGTAATTTTATTGGGCACCAAGATATAGCCCCGCTGCGTAAGCCCGACCCTGGACCCTTCTTTCCCTGGAAATTGCTCGCCGATAAAGGCTTCGGCTACTGGCGCGATTACCTGCTGGAGGTTCCACCCGATAATTTCGACTATGCCACGGCCCTCAAACTCATCGGCTATGATACCCGCGACCTTACCGCAGCCATCGTAGCCTTTAAACGTCACTTTGTTCAAACAGACGAAACTCCAACCATGACCGAATTCGATCTGAATATCCTATACAACGTATACAAAAAATATACTCCCTAATTCCTTAAGAGAGGAGTCATTGACGTGTAGGTACCGGCTTTGTTGACCCATAAGGTGCAAATCCATGATCCATTTTGTATAGCTTACCGTCTTTAAAATAATAAAATTCGGTGGTCTGATTATCCTGGTAAACGGTTCTGTAAACGGAGAGTTCTACACGAGTAGCAGTAGGGTGATCCCGGGTGAATTTTTGCTCGGATAAGCCCAATGATATTTGTTGCGTTTTGCAGCTCATCAAGAATACGAGCATTATGATGGATAGCATTAACTTTTTCATAAAACCATGACACCTTAATGCGTATATACCCTTACTCCGAAAACAAGAAAAGCCCGATTCCTGAAAACCGGGCTTTAAAAAATATGCCAATCAAAAGCTCCCCTTTTAGAGAGCTGGGGCTTCGTTTATTTCTTCACCCAGCCATCTTTCAATGTCACGGTGCGGTTAAACACGAGATGATCTGGAGTAGAATATTTGTCTAAGGTAAAATAGCCTTTACGCATAAACTGTATGGCTTTACCTGGTGTGGCGTTGGCCAGATCGGGTTCTATATAGGCCTTCGGTAATATTTGCAGGCTGTTCGGGTTCAGGTAATCTTTAAAGTCACCATCCTCGTTTGATGGATCTTCAACCTGAAACAGGCGGTCGTACAATCTCACTTCGGCAGTTTTAGCATGTGGTACGCTCACCCAGTGTATGGTGCCTTTTACGTTGATACCGCTGGTATCATTGCCTGATTTTGACTCGGGCAGATAAGTACAGTGGATCTCGGTCACGTTGCCATCAGCATCTTTTATAAAGCTGTCGCAGCGGATGATATAGGCATTTTTCAGGCGTACCATTAGGCCAACACCCAGACGGAAGAATTTCTTTGGTGGCTCTTCCATAAAATCCTCGCGCTCAATCCATAGTTCGCGGCTAAACGGAAACTCACGGCTACCATCGCCACCCTCAACCTCGGGATTGTTTTCACCATGCATAATCTCGGTTTCACCTTCCGGGTAGTTGGTCAGGATACATTTGATCGGGTCAAGTACAGCCATGCGGCGCCAGGCGGTTTTATTGAGATCCTCGCGGATACAGAATTCCAGCAAACCAACGTCGATCATGTTTTCGCGTTTGGCTACGCCGATGCGGTCGCAAAACTCACGGATACTGGCGGGCGTATAACCACGGCGGCGCAAGCCACTAATGGTAGGCATCCGCGGATCGTCCCAACCTTCCACATGTTTATCCTCTACCAATTGCAACAGCTTACGCTTGCTCATTACAGTATAGTTGAGGTTTAACCGGGCAAACTCATATTGTTTTGACGGGAAAAGATCGAGCTTTTCAATAAACCAATCGTATAGCGGACGGTGTGGTACAAACTCCAGTGTACAAACAGAATGAGTGATCTTTTCGATAGCGTCTGATTCGCCATGGGCAAAATCATACATCGGATAGATACACCATTTGTCACCCGTGCGGTGATGATGTGCGTGTTTAATGCGGTACATCAGTGGATCGCGCAGGTGCATGTTTGGCGATGCCAAGTCGACCTTGGCGCGTAGCACTTTGGCTCCATCCGGATATTTACCGGCTTTCATATCGGCAAATAACTGCAGATTTTCTTCAACAGAACGGCTACGGTACTGGTTTGGCGTACCGGGTTCGGTTGGAGTTCCTTTTTGTTTAGCTATCTCTTCGGCGGTGCTGTCATCAACATAAGCCAAATCATTTTTGATCAGGGTTACGGCAAACTCATATAGCTGGTCAAAATAGTCAGAAGCATACAACTCTTCGGCCCATTCAAAACCAAGCCATTTGATGTCTTCTTTGATGCTGTCTACGTATTCAGTCTCTTCTTTGGTGGGATTGGTATCGTCAAAACGGAGGTTGGTTTTGCCGTTGTATTTTTGTGCCAGTCCAAAGTTCAAACAAATGGATTTGGAATGCCCTATGTGTAAATAACCGTTAGGTTCTGGCGGAAAACGGGTTAATACCCTACCGCCGTTTTTACCGGCAGCTATATCTTCTTCAACAATTTCTTCTAAAAAATTCAGTGATCTCTCTTCGCTCATAAATAAAATAGCAATAGTTACAAAAGTAACAAAAAATTTGCCCCCTAACCCTCTGAAGGGGGAAGTTTTGACCAGATTGATGGAAGGAAATGAGAAAAAAGGCTGTTTTAAATGGGACTGCCTCTTTTTTGGTATTATAGTTTCTGCGCACACAACGTACATGCGCCAACGAAAGGGTGCTGGCTGCCTTACCCGTTATAACCTGGATCGAACTCTACAATCCATTCAATGCCATATTTATCCCTGAACATTCCGGCATAGGTACCCCATGGGCTGTCGCCAATGGGCCCTTCCACTTCTCCGCCTGCAGATAATCCGTTAAATATTTTATCTGCCTCTTCAGGGCTTTCGGCATTCAAATATATTTTAGAACGGTTTTCATTTTCGCTTACCCGCCCCATGAATCCGGGAATATCGTTGGCTATTAAAACATTGTTTTTGCCAAGCGGCAGGCCAATGTACATTATTTTACTTGCCTCATCTTCGGCTACGTGAAATTCAGGGCCTGATAAGTCTTTAAAACGGATGATTTTTGTAAACTCGCCGCCAAAAACTGATTTGTAAAAAGTGAATGCTTCTTCGGCATTGCCATTGAAGTTGATCCAGGGATTAATTGCTCGCATGATTTTTATTGTTGGTTTATTTTGTTTCCTTAATTATTAGATGAAGCAGCGAACAAATTGTCCTGTTTTTTCCAATAACAATGTAAAATAGGCTAGTCAAAACCTTTTCCTTCAGGGGGCTGGAGGGCTCGAAATAATATTGTGGCTCATTAGTATCCGCATAAGTACATCTACAGAAATATCACGGGTAATGTCGATACAAAGGCTAAAACGCCCGCAGATCTTTACCTGGCAAAAATTATAATGAAACTCCAGGATCAATCCACGCAAACTGCCCGAGTTAACAATAATGATCTCATCATCAATTACCTCGCAGGTATTGCTGGTGCGGTTAAAATAGCTGCGCAAATTTTTGATAAGTCGGTATATTGGTAACGATAGGATCATATTCAATTCACGATACTAAAATAGTATTTAATCTTCGTTTGATAATATTATCTTTTATATAAGCAGGCAGTAAACTGTTTAATAAAACCAGTAAGCGGTTAACTACGCCGGGGATGATCTCTTTTTTGCCTTTCAACAGTCCATCAATGGCTATACGGGCAACCTGTTCGGGCTCCAATACAGTAGCTTTGGATATTCCTTTCAGGGTATTGTTCATCACCAGCAACTCGGGTTTGGTATTAATACCGCCAGGACTCAGCAGACTGAGTTTTACGTTTGATCCGTACAATTCCAACTGTAAACACTTGGTAAAGTAGCGGATAAATGATTTGGTGGCGCCATAAACCTGCTTCTTCGGCACCAGGAACAAACCACCTAAACTACCCACATTTAAAATATAAGAGGTAACAGATGCATCGGCCTGGGCTAGAAACAAGCGGGTAAGCAGCACGGGCGTAATCACATTCAGCTCAATCTGCATTTTATAAAAGGCGATGTTTTTATCCTCAAACCACGACCAATTGCCCAGCCCGGCATTGTTGATGAGCAGATGCGCTGTGATGTGCTGCTCTTTTAGCCAGGTAAAAATTTCAGCGTAGCTTTCGGTATGTGTCAGGTCGATCTCTAAATGATGAACCGTCACCGCGAAGTTTTTACGGATAAAGGAGGCCAGTTCTGGTAACCCGGATCCGGGTAAAGCCACCAGTACCAGGTTTATGTCCCTCCCTGCTAATTCAATAGCAAATGATTTTCCGAGACCCTCGCTGGCACCGGTTACAATGGCTGTTAGTTGTTGCATAATTGCGCAGGTTGATTGAGTTCTGAACCCTGATGTATGGGATTAATAGAGTCTCTTGATTCGTTGTCTTTAATCCCAAGGTCATTATTCTTTAATCCTCTTAAATAATTAGCCGTTTTGCTCAAACCTTCGGCAAATGGGGTTATCCTGTAATCTAATTGGGTTATCGCTTTATTGCTGCTATATTTTTGGTCGTATTTAAGCCGGTCGGCAAATTCGGGTAAAAATACAGGGGCAATACCGGTGAGCCTGGTTTTGAGCCATTCCAACTGGCTGTAAAACTGTATGAGTTTTAGTGGTATGCGAACCATGTCCAGCTTTTTGCCTGATAGTAGTTGTAATGTTTCAAAAAAAGTATTAAAGCTGATATCATGACCACCCAAAATATAACGTTCGCCCATGACTCCTTTGCTCATGGCAGCTATATGGCCGGCAACTACGTCATCTAAAAAAGCATAATTGGCCACCTGTTCTCCATTACCGGGAATAAAACGCCAAGTTCCTTTTAAATAGCCCGATACCATTTTGCCAACGGTATTGCTGTCGGTCACCGGACCTTCACCATATACCCTTGAAGGGTTTACAATAACAACGGGCAGGCCTTGTTTTACAAATTGCTGAACCTCCAGCTCGGCCAGGTATTTGGTACGTTCGTAAGCGATGGGGAAACCGGTTATACGCGGGTCGGTTTCGGTCATTGGGTGTTTTATAGTTGGCCCCCATACGCCGCAGGTGGAGGTATATACCATTTTTTCTACATCACAACTTTTGGCTGTTTCCAGTACGTTACGGGTTCCGGTAACATTGGTTTCATGATAGTCGTCGGGGTTGCGGCACCACATTTTGGCCATGGCGGCGGTATGATAAACCTGTTCACATCCATCCATGGCCCTGGCCAATGTTTGTTTGTAAAGGATATTGCCTAATACGGGTTCAATGTTGGGGTGTGTGATGAGATAAGGATGATCAGTATCGCGACATAAAGCCCTTACCTCATAACCCGCTGTTGCTAATGCAAGGCATAATTGCCTGCCTATAAAACCAGTTGCTCCGGTAACTAATACTTTCATACCCGTATTACACCCGGATAATCATTTACCCCTACGTCTGGCTGTAAATTTTTATCTATTTAAAAAAAAGTAACTTTTAGGTTGGCAAATGCACCGTCAGAGCTATCGCCTACCCATAATCCAAGTTTTCCACTTTTACGGTCGCTCAATTGCTTAATGCTTAAACAAGGTGTTTTTTGGCCATTGATAAAAGCCGTTACCTGGGGATATTTTATTTCTATCCGGATGTGGAACCATTGATTGGGATCCGGGGGCGAAGTAATTGCTTTTTCATACTGCGCGTTAAATTTATCGCGCAATACAAACCAGGGAAATTGCGGATGAGATATATACTGTACCATGTGTATATGACGAACAGAATCAGTTGTCAAAAAATTAAAAGGACGAAAGTATACCGCATCAAGAGTTTTGGCATCTTCCGCATGAAAAGCTACCCCTAAAAAGCTCTTTTGATACACATCTTTTCCGCGGATGTCCAGCTCAATAATGCCGTCGCTAAAAGTTACATCATTGATCAAGGCTACACCGTCATCATCATTGGCCGATAACATGATCCCGTTTTTTTCATGATTAGGCAATACGGCAGCCTCCCGGTTGCTGATGCTGAGCTGATGTGCTGAAAGCAATTTCGACAGATCATAACTAACGGTATGCTGTTGGCAGAAGGCGCTTGTTGATCCTAATAAAAAGGCTAAAATGATAGAGCCTATGATTATTTTACAATTCATGCTAAGAAGCCGTTGGTTTTAAAGTGAATGCGAAGGGTGGATATCTTTATACAGACGCGTTTACCCGGTGAAAGTGACATAATTACAATTATAAATTTTACAGATAAAGTTTCATAAGTGACCAGGCAAATTACCGCGGCTTACTTATAGGTTTATATCATAAAATATTTATTTTTGAAAAAGCACTCACCACAAACCTTAATAGTATGAACATACACCAGGATCCCTACATGAACTTTGCCGATATGGGCCCCGAAGAAATGGGTTTCTTGCAGCAAGCTACCAGGGAGCTTAGCGAAGACCAGAAGAAATATTTTTATATGGTTTATAGCGGTAAACGCAAGAATGCGAATGAAATACTCATTTTTACATTGCTTGGTTTAGTGGGTGTTTCTGGAATACACCGGTTTGTTTTAGGACAGATAGGTATGGGTATCCTTTATTTTTTAACTGCCGGTCTTTGTTTAATAGGTACTATTGTTGACCTGGTGAACAATAAATCGCTTACTTTAAAGTATAATAAGGAAATGGCTTATGAAAGCCACCGGATGGCCATTCTGAGTAATCAGAAATAAAGGATAAATCGGCCATATTACAAAATCTATTCATGAAATTAGCTGTACTTACCGCATATTTAGAAAGCCTGGCCCCTTTGGTGTACCAGGAAGATTATGATAACGCGGGTCTTATTGTGGGAAGCCCCGAACAGGAAGTTACCCAGGCATTACTGTCTCTTGATTGTACCGAAGCTGTGGTTGATGAGGCCATTGCCACTGGTTGCCAGGTGATCATATCTCACCATCCCATAGTTTTTAAAGGACTTAAAAAGTTTAACGGCAAAACATACGTGGAAAGGGTAGTAGAGAAGGCCATTCGCAGCCGCATTGCCATTTACGCTATACATACTAACCTGGATAATATCATGGAGGGCGTAAACCAGCGTATTTGTGATACCCTGGGGCTGAAGAACTGCCGCATTTTATTACCTAAGCATAACCTGTTGAAAAAGTTGGTAACTTTTGTACCAGGCAGCCATGCCGATGCCGTGCGCGATGCTCTATTTGCTGCCGGAGCTGGAAATATTGGTAATTACAGCGAAACCAGTTTCAATACCGAAGGTAAGGGGACATTTAAAGGTAACGAGGTTACCAATCCCTATGTTGGGGAGCCGGGTAGTCGTCATCAGGAAAATGAGGTACGTATCGAGACTGTGTACCCAGCTAACCTGGAAAGTAAAATACTGATGGCGCTGGTGCTGACTCATCCGTATGAAGAGGTGGCTTACGATCTGTTTCCGTTGACTAATCAACATCAGCAGGTAGGAGCGGGTATGATCGGTGAATTGGAGATACCGCAGAACGAAGAATCTTTCCTGTTTCATGTAAAAGATAAGATGCGCACCCATGTGATCAGGCATACGGCATTAACCGGTAAACATGTGAAAAGAGTTGCTGTTTGTGGTGGTGCCGGAGGCTTTTTATTAAAGCATGCCATATCGGCAGGTGCCGACGTTTTTATCACTGCTGATTACAAGTATCATGAGTTTTTTGATGCTGAAGGAAAGATAGTGATCGCAGATATCGGACACTTTGAGAGTGAACAATTTACGGCGCAATTATTGTATGAAATAATAAGGAAAAAATTTCCTATCTTTGCCGTCCGTTTAACAGAAGTAAATACAAACCCCGTCAAATATTTTATTTAATGGAACAAACCGTAGAACAAAAGCTTAAAGCTTTATACGAACTACAAACCATCCACACCAAAATTGATAGAATTCGCCAGGTAAGAGGTGAACTGCCAATGGAGGTTGCAGATCTGGAAGATGATGTTGCTGGTCTTGAAACCCGCATTCAAAAGATCAAAGCCGAGCTGGATGATGTAGAAGATGAGATTGTAACCCGCAAAAACCTGATCAAAGAAGCTCAGGCCAATATCAAAAAATACGAAGCGCAACTTAACGAAGTTAAGAACAACCGTGAGTATGATGCCATATCAAAAGAAATTGAGATACAAGGATTAGATATTCAGGTAAGCGAGAAAAAAATACGCGAGTATGGTTTTGAGATCACTTCAAAAACCCAGATATATGAAAAAGCACTGGCCGATCTGGATTTGCGCAAGAGTGATCTTGATGCTAAAAAAGAAGAACTAGGTACCATCACAGCCGAAACTGAAAAAGAAGAGACAGAACTGGTTGCCCAGGCAGAAAAAGCTACCGGAAATATCGAAGAGCGTTTATTAACCGCCTATAACCGCCTGCGTCAAAACGCAAAAAATGGTTTAGCTGTGGTAACTATCCAGCGCGATTCATGTTCAGGTTGTTTTAACCAGATCCCGCCTCAACGTCAGTCTGACATTCGTCAGCGTAAAAAGATTATTGTTTGTGAGCATTGCGGACGTATCCTTGTTGATGAGCAAATGGCTCTGGAAGCAGAAGAAGCATAAACGTTAGTTTATAAATATTAAAAAGGGCGCCCCAATCAGGCGCTCTTTTTTGTTACCTGAATAATTAACTATCTTGCCATAGCCAATAAACAATTATCCATGTTACTATCTATCCTGAAAAAACTATTTCTGCGCGATCTGGAAAAACTTAAGACAGAGTTGGAGTTATATCAGCAGGAGCAAAATATCTGGATTATTGATAAACAAATTGCCAATACGGCCGGTAATCTTTGCTTGCATCTGATAGGCAATTTGAATACTTATATCGGGGCAGAACTGGGCAAAACGGGTTATATCCGCGATCGGCCGTTGGAGTTTTCATCAGGTCCTATTCCAAGAGCCGAACTTTTGAAGCGTATAGATGAGACTTCACGGATGATAGCTGGAACGCTTGATAAACTAAATGAGGAGCAAATGGCTGATGAATATCCTCAGGATGTGTCTGATGGAAAAGTAAGTACAGGATATTTCTTAACGCATCTGGCTACTCATTTGTCATATCACCTGGGGCAGGTTAATTACCACCGAAGGTTACTGGATAATTAATGGACAGGTTAAGGGTAACATATGCCTGTCTCATTGTTATCGCCATTAGCTCAGGCCTGCTATCCCGTCATTTTTCTTTTATTCCATTATTTATAGGCGATATCCTTTGGGCCTTGATGGTTTACTTTATTATGCGGTTTCTGTTTATTGATAAGCCTGTTAAGCTCATTGTTATAACCAGTCTGTTGTTTTGCTATATCATAGAATTTAGTCAATTGTATAAAGCGCCCTGGATAAATAATTTAAGGCACACGCTGTTTGGTCGCCTGGTTTTGGGCGAAGGATTTTTATGGAGCGATCTGCTCTGTTATACTATTGGAATTGTTTTTGGTGTTTGGATTGATAGGTTAATTCAACAGCACAGTACAACCTAAAACATACTCGTCTGTTTACCTTTCCTGGGCACAAATAAGGTATAGTCGTATTCGGGCATCTCCCGACCCGCCATAAAGCGATTGCAGGCCATCCGGAACATCTGGTGGATGGATTGTGCTATTTTGCCTTCGCCGCTCATACGGCGGCCAAAATCGCTATCATTTAATTTGTCGTCATGGCATGAGCGTATCATGTTGAGCACTTTCTCTGCACGATCAGGAAAAGCCTTGTATATCCAGTCGCTGAATATCTCGGCTATACTGCCATTGAGTCGTACAATGGTAAATCCTGCGGCCAACGCGCCCCGGTCGGCAGCGGCTTTGATAATGCTGGGTACTTCGTTACTGTTAAGTCCTGGGATAATAGGAGCTGCCATTACCCTCACAGGGACCCCTTTTTCGGATAGTTTCTGTACCACGGCCAGCCTTCCGGTAGCCGTCACGGTCCGCGGTTCCAGTTTTTGACGCAGCTGCTCATTCAATGAGGTAATAGAAACGTTTACATGCACCAGTTTCATAGAGGCTAGTTCGGTAAGAATGTCCAGATCGCGCAGGATCACATTGTTTTTGGTGATGATGCTTACCGGGTTTTTATACTTCAAAAAAACCTCCAGTAGTCCACGGGTGATCTTTAAGCGACGTTCTACAGGCTGGTAACAATCGGTATTGCCCGAAAGCATGATAGATACCGGCCGATAGTTTTTCTTGTTAAAATACTGCTCCAAAAGCTCAGGGGCATTGGGTTTGATGATGATCTTGCGTTCAAAATCAAGCCCAGCGCTAAAACCATAATATTCATGACTGTTGCGGGCATAACAATAAATGCAACCGTGTTCGCAACCCTGGTAAGGATTTATAGAATACATGTGGCTCAGATCTGGACTATTAGATTCACTTACTATCTTTTTGGGTGTTTCCTCAAAAAGCTGTGTGGCGGTATTTTCCAATAAAGGCTCGTCGATCCCCTCGATGTGCTCGGCGACATATTTATTCTTTAAAAATTTGTTGTGGGTATTTAGCTGCGCTCCCCGACCTTTAAAAAAGCCGGTATTATCATCCTGTTCCATTTAACAAATTTGCTAATATTTTTAGCAAATCACAAATCGATCAGTTTGTTTTTTATGCTGTATAATACCAGGCCAACGCGGCTCTTAATGCCCAGTTTTTCAAAAAGCTGATCGCGATAGCTATCAACGGTACGCACGCTGATGCACATGGTGTCGGCAATTTCTTTATAGGTGAGTTCGGTTCCGGTTAAGCGTAAAAATTCAATTTCCCGGGGATTTAACTTTACAACGGCCGTTTTATCGTTATTGAAATTATTTAATAAATGCTTAGTAACAAAATCCGGATAGTAAAGATCTCCTTCTGTTACTTTGAGCAAAGCAGCCTCAAACTCATGTGGTTCAGCATCTTTAAGAAGATACCCTTTTACACCCATTTTAACCATGGTGAGTACCTTTTCGGCGTCTTCAAACATGGATAGGATAATAGTACGGATAGATGGTTGGAACTTTTTAAGCCATTGCGCGGTTGAAATGCCGTCCATTATCGGCATATTAATATCCAGAATAACAATATCTGGAACTAACCCCGAAGCTATTTTGTCAACCAATTCTTTACCATGCGCGGCTTCAAATAGTATGTTGTAGCGGTTAAAGCTCTCCACCATAGAAGCAATGCCGCTTCTGAAAAGGCGATGATCATCAACCAGGGCTATTTGAATAGGTTCCGTTAACATAAGTTTCTTGTATGAGGGGGTTGAGTGAAAGGTTAATGCTGCAGCCATTGCCTGGTGAACTATTAATAGTTGCTTCGGCTCCTATTAAGGCGGCCCTGTTCACAATGTTACGCAAACCCGAGCCCCCCTTATCTTTAAGCAATTCAGGCTCAAAACCAACACCGTCATCTTCGATGGTTAAATTAAACATTTGCTCCTTATAATACAAACTCATTTTAAAGTTATCGGCTTGCGCGTATTTTAAGGCATTATTTAAGGCCTCCTGAAAGATCCTGAATAATACCAGCTCCCGCTGTTCGCCAAGTGTGTAATAATCACCATCAACCAATAACGATACGTTAATGATACCACTTCTGTTAACACGTTCGGTTTCTATTTCCAGCGTTTTTATGAGGCCCATTACACTGATATGTTCAAAACTAAGACTTTTGGAAAGGTTTCGCAGATCACTTATGGATTGGGCAATAAGTTCGCGGTTGTCATTTACCCGGGCCTTTTCATGTTCGCCCAGGTTTCTGCCCAACACGCCCAGGTTAAGTTTTACAAATGATAGCACCTGGGTAATATTATCATGCAACTCGCGACTAATATGATTTAGCGTTTCTTCCTGAATTTCCATGCGGGTTTTCAGCAATTCCTGTTGAAAGGATGATTTCAGTTGCTCCTTTTCCAATACATTTTTATTTTGTTTGCGTTGGTATAGCAACAAAAAGCTGACGATAAAAACCCCCAGCAGCATCACTATGGCGGTGCCTGCAATTATCAATAAAATGATTTCTTCATCCTTAAACAGCATATTTGAATGGGCTGATCATATTAATGGTTTGGATATAGATAAAAGATGTTACTATGTTTTTATAACAGCGGCAATAGATTTTGCTTTTTTATACTGATATATAAATGCAACAGACAGTAACGAATATAAAATAAGACAAGCAATATTCGGTATAACCTGAGCCAATATAAAGAACTTATAATTTTGTTTGTAAGCCATGTAACTGAAAGCTATGTAATAAAACAGAAAAGCAAGCGTATAAAATAATATTCCCGCAGTGGCCCAAAATGGCGGGTGACGTATAATATCGAGGCTTTCATCAACATTGTTAATTAATTTAAAATAATACAAGCACACCAACACAGTAAGCATGCTGTATTGAAGTACTATGGCAATGGTGTTTAGCATAAAAAAGCCCTGAATAAAGATCATGTCTATAAAAGAAAACAGGACTATTATGAAAAGCACAATATTTACCCTTTTTTTGTATGATCTTCTTGTATCAAGAGCGCTTATAAAGCGGGTGTAAATAACTATTTCAATAATTGTTTCCAGATTGCTGCACCAAGCATTGGTATGGTGCCATAGCGTCCAATATTTAAGGTTCGCAAACTCATAAATTACGATAAACGCCAAAAAAGGAAGGAATACCTTAAAGTTACGATCAAGCTTTTTGTAGGTGTATAAACAAACAAAAAACGCAAAAAGCTCAAAATAAAAATAGATATAATCAAGCATAAGATTACATTAAAGCATTTGCCTTTTGACGAATATGGCCTTACAAAAATATTTTAAAGGATTGCTTACGATGGGCAAAGTGGAGGGCATGTTCTGCCATTGTTAAAAGGCCCCATTGGATCTTCAGTGCCCAATGGCCCAACGCCATCTTCTATGGCATCGGTATGTTCAGTATGATTTTCAACGGTGCCTATCAATATAGCTGTAGTTTGATTGGGCGAATGCTCGTTTTTATGATCGTAAGCGGCAAAATGAATTCTTACTCCCGTAGCCTGCTCGGGTAGGTTGTTGATAAAGGATTTTAATTTATCAAGCGGTATCCAGACAGACTGCGTATCGTTGATATTGTGTTCTTTGTCAATCAGTTTTTTTCGGGTGGCAGCGTAGTGGTCCACCATTTTTTGGGCGATAGATAAATCGATAGGTTCCATTATTTGTGGTTTTTATTCAATTAAGCTGTCTCTTCCTTAATAAAATACAGCCGAATTTGATAGGGGGTATAATATACGAGGAAAACGCCAGCTTAGGTTGGTTGGTGAAAAACGTAAATAAGATCAGTACAAAATCCATAAATAATACGGATTACTCAAAAATAGGTTTTTTTTAGAAATTATCCTTATACGGATATAAATCAAAATAAGGCGAAAAATAATGTATATCAGGATAGTTTTTTGACTTTTGTAAAGCATAAAAACGCAAGGCCTAAAAATACATATATAAATAAACAAGCCATTTCGCAGATTAAATGAGCGATCGAATAAAAATGATAATTGTTTTTAACCAATAGGTTGTCAAATGATGCGAAATAAAAATAATTGGCCAATGAGTACAACAATAATCCCACGGCAGCTAAAAATGGCGGGAAAAAGAGCAAATAGGGATATTCGTCCGAATGTTTAAATAAGTTATATATATATACAAATGCCATGGTAGCCAATATAATGCTTTGTGATGCACTGGCTACGGTAGCGACAGTCCAGAAACTATGAATAAAAAAGATGTCAATCAAAGTTATAAACAGGCCAATGGCAACGGCCATATACACCCTCTTTTTGTACTTTTTTCGCTCATCTAAGGATGCCATGAATTGCCCATATACCAATAGTTCGATAACACCCTCCAGATTATTGCACCAGGCATTTGAATGATGTAATAAAATTAGCTTCATAAAGAAGATATTTATAAACTCATAAACAACAACAAATGCGAGAAACGGGAGAAAAATTTTAAAGTTTCTATCTAGGTTTTTATAAGCGTACAGGCAACTTATAAATGCAAATAATTCAAAAAAGAAATATAAATAAAACATAGATATTACTGATGGCAGTAAAGATAAACGCTATTATCGATATTATTATATTTATGTGTTTGGTGGTAGAACGACAGAGGAAAAGTAAATTAAAGCATTGTTTATGTACTATCCCTTACGAAAGTTAAATTTAAAGCAAGTAGTTGATCTTATCAATAAAATTTATAATCGCAAAATAATACTTTAGGGGCAAAATATTATTTTAAGATAAGTTGCTGTCATCCAGCAAAAAAACGAAAAGTTCTTTGGGGCCGTGGGCGCCCAATACGAGAGTTTTTTCGATATCGGCGGTGCGGCTTGGGCCGGTCACATTACTGATCATCGATGGCAGCTGGTTATCATACTTCTTTTTGATCAGCTTAAAGCCATCTTTAAGATCGAGCACCATTTGGGAGGTATAGGCCAACACAATGTGTACTGGGGGATAAATGCTCAAGCGACGGCCTGCCATGTTGCCGTTTGACAGGAGTATGCTTCCATTACGGGCTATCAGGGCTTCGCAAAAGGTAAAACCAACGTCGGCCTGTTCAAAGTCTTTGTCGGTTTCATAAAATGGGTATTCAAAACGGGTAAGGATTTCCTGCAAGCCGGGTTCCCAGCAATATATTTTGCGCCAGTTTCGCTCTTCGGCCAGGGTAAGCAAGGTTTCAATAAACTGCACTTCATCCTCGCAAAAAACAAACTGCCCGTTAACGGTAGTGAACTGTTGGGCAAACATTACCTCCGGGATCTCCTCAGCGGCTGCATAAAGCGGCAGGTCCTCCAATTGAGGGTAGGGGTTGTCCCTTTTCTCCAGAAGAGCCTTGCGGATCTTTTTAAGCAGTTTTTCTTTTGATGTGGTAATATCCCTCATGGTAAAAACAGCAAAGCCATCAGCTTAGCTGATGGCTTTATACGATTAATGTATATTAAAACTTTGGATCTTCTCCGTCAATTCTGGAAAGCTCCGGATTTGTTAAGTTATCCGGAATGGCATTGTTATCCACATCGGGGTTTAGCGCAGCCTCGCCGTTCACAAACTTATCGTAAGTGGTACGTTCGTCAAATGGCCGCTTACCCAATATCTCTTCCAGATCTGATTGAAACAGTACTTCTTTCTCTAACAATTTCTGAGCTATTTTTTCAAGTCCATCGCGTTTGTTATTCAACAAATCTTTGGTTTTCTGATAAACCTCGTCAACCAGTTTACGCACTTCGTTGTCGATCATCTCGGCAGTAGTATCAGAATAAGGCTTGTTAAACTGATATTCGCCTTGCGGGTCGTAGAAGGATACATTACCTACACTACCGTTCATACCGTAGATTTTGGTCATGGCATAAGCCAGTTTGGTAATACGTTCCAGATCGCTTAGGGCGCCGGTTGATATCCTGCCAAAAACAATGTCCTCGGCAACACGACCACCCATCGAAACGCTCATCTCATCAAGCAATTGTTCGGTAGTGTATAAAAACTGCTCTTTTGGCAGATATTGAGCATAACCCAATGCTGCCACACCACGCGGAACGATAGATACTTTAACCAATGGGTCGGCATGTTCCAAGAACCAGCCAGCAATAGCGTGACCAGCTTCGTGGTAAGCAACAATGCGTTTTTCTTCGGGCGATATGATCTTGTTTTTCTTTTCCAAACCACCGATAACACGATCAATAGCATCCTGGAAATCGGCCATATCAACCGATTCTTTATTTTTACGGGCGGCTATCAAAGCGGCTTCGTTACAAACGTTAGCTATTTCTGCACCGGCAAAGCCTGGGGTTTGTGCCGATAATTTTTTCGCGTCAACGCCATCAGATAATTTGATAGGTTTCAGGTGAACTTTGAAGATCTGCTCTCGACCGATCAAATCAGGCTTATCAATAGATACCTGCCTGTCGAAACGGCCCGGGCGTAACAGCGCCGAATCCAATACATCAGGGCGGTTGGTTGCAGCAAGGATAATAATGCCCGAATCGGTACCGAAACCATCCATCTCTACCAATAACTGGTTCAGCGTGTTTTCGCGTTCATCATTACCACCAACAATATTGTTTTTACCGCGGGCGCGGCCAATAGCATCAATCTCGTCAATAAATATGATACATGGAGCTTTATCTTTTGCCTGGCGGAATAAATCACGTACACGTGAAGCACCCACACCTACAAACATCTCCACAAAATCAGACCCTGAAAGCGAGAAGAACGGAACCTGTGCTTCGCCGGCAACGGCCTTGGCCAATAATGTTTTACCTGTACCTGGTGAACCTACCAACAGGGCTCCTTTGGGTATTTTACCACCCAGGTTAGTGTATTTTTTGGGGTTTTTAAGGAAATCTACAATTTCCATTACCTCTTGCTTTGCTTCTTCGAGGCCGGCTACATCATTAAATGTTACCGATACCTGTGCTTCTTTATCAAAAAGAGTAGCTTTTGATTTGCCGATATTAAATATTTGACCACCCGGGCCGCCTCCTGAACCACCTGACATGCGGCGCATAATAAATATCCATACACCAGCAAACAGGATAACCATGATAACGCCTTGTACCAACCAGTTTGATAAAAAGCTCTCATGCCCTTGCTCGTATTGAATATTTATTTTTTGATCCTCCGGCATGTCTTTCTGTGCATTCGCTACAGATTGCTTTAGGCTTTCGTATGATGCATCGGTAAAAGTGTATTGAGGGCCATTATTTGTGGTGTTAAACAAACGCTGGTCTTTGCCGGCTTTGGCATATTGTGGTTTGTTTAAACTTTCTTTTTTGATGTAAACTTCGGCTGTTACCAGGTCGCCGCTTTTATAAGCTATCAGTTTTTCAACATCATTTTGCTTAAGCATGCCTTCCACATCTTTAAAGGTAGTAGGGGTACCCGAACCGCCGCTCAAAAGGGTAGGCACCAATAAAAACGCTAAAATAACAATGCCATAAAGCCACATAATATTAAACTTGGGTGGTTTAGGCGGTGTTTTTTTATTAAGTATTTTCCTGATAGGTTTCGGACTTTCTGATTTATTATCTTTAATATCTTTCATTTCTTTATTACGAGCTCAAACTTACAATCTATAATTTAAAATTTACAAAGGTTTAGTACCATGACTCAAACCGGAGGGTAATTGTGACGAAAGTTTAAGCACTTTTGTAATATTTAATCTCGGCATCACCCCACAGATCTTCCACGCCGTAAAACTCACGTTTGTCGGTTCTGAAAACATGAACTACAACGTCCACATAATCAAGTAGTATCCATTCTGCATATTCAAGTCCCTCCTTGCGCCAGGGTTCCTGTTGCGTAGCTTTAAAAATTTCTTCTTCAATACTATTGGCAATAGCTTTTACCTGTGTTGATGAATCGGCATGGCAGATCACAAAATAATCCGATACCGAGCCCAATATATTCCGGAGGTCTAACCTTATAATATCATTCCCCTTTTTTTCCTGTATGCCATGTATGGCCAGCTCAGAAATATAGGCCGATTGATTTAACACTTTGTTTTTTACCATCAAAAAGAATTAGTTTTGAACGTTCTTGGGTTAAAAATTATTATACTTTGCAAAATAACATATTTTCGGCATTATTTGTTGGTCAAAATTTAGTAACAATTCAACAAGTTGACTCAACTAACACATTCCTTAAAACTTTACTGTCAAATTCCAAGCCATTGCCCGAAGGTACGGTCATTATGGCAGAAAGCCAATATGCAGGCAGAGGCCAGCAGCAAAATAAGTGGCATAGTGAGCCCGGAAAAAACCTTACTTTCAGTATTTTACTGACACCGGCGTTTCTGGCTGTGAGCGATCAGTTTGACCTGAACCGGGTTATAAGCTTGGGTGTTTACGAGGGTTTGTATCCGTACCTTGGCGATGAACTTAAAATAAAATGGCCCAATGATATATATTATGGCGACCGGAAATTGGGCGGTATACTCATAGAAACACACATACAGGGTACCCATATCAAGGATGCTATTATTGGTATTGGGCTTAATATTAACCAGGAGAATTTTGAATCTGGAGCTGGCAACGCCATCTCCCTCAAGCAAATCTTACACAGGGATTATGATTTAAAAACAATATTGTCAGAAATTTGCAGTCATATTGAAGCATATTACCTTAATTTAAGGGCGGGTAAATTTTTGTTTGTAAGAAATACTTATTTATCCCGACTATATTGGTTAAACGAAGCAAAGCCCTTCAGGTCAAACGACCAGGTTTTTGAAGGAGTTATAAAAAACGTAAAAGAAAATGGAATGCTGGTTGTTGAAAATAATAACGGGCAACAAGAGTTTAGTTTAAAACAAATTGAATTTTTAAATAAATAATTAAATGAAGAAAGTACTGTTGGTAATTGTTGCATTAGTGCTATGCGCAGGGGCTTATGCCCAGATCGAAACGCCTGTAAGATGGTCATACGCGGCAAAAAAGTTGAATGATAAAGAAGCTGTTGTATTTTTAAAAGCTACTATTCAACCCAGCTGGCATATTTACTCCCTTAATGTTAAAGATGGCGGTCCAATAAAAACTTCATTTGAATTTACACCTTCAAAACTGTACGCTCCGGTGGGCAAACCATCAGAGCCAACCCCGGTAACCAAATTCGAGAAAGCTTTTAGTATGAATGTAAGCTACTTTGAAAAAGAAGTGGTTTTTCAACAAAAAATAAGTCTTAAATCAGCATCAGTGGCCAGCGTAACCGGCAAGCTCACGTACATGACCTGTAACGACAAAAAATGTCTTCCACCAGAAGATGTTGACTTCACTATTCCTTTAGGCAAGTAATTTTACCTTAAGGAAGATAGCAATGAAACTATTAAAAAAGGGCGTTTATTTACGCGTTATACTGGCTACATTGATGGTACTGGCCATTTTTTGTTCCGTAGGCTCTGCACCAGCCTTAGCCGTACAAAAAAGTAAAGCGGATACCGTATCAACTACAGATGTTCAGTTTACGGATATTCCTACTGCTGCCGATAGCATAGCGATCAGGAAAAAAGCTGCCGACTCGGCAGCGAAAACACAGGCTGCGGCAAAGCAAAAGACGCTATCACAAAAAGCGCCATCAACAGAAAAACCAAAAACGCTTTGGCAGATATTTATATTTGGTCTGCTAGGCGGGTTTACTGCTGTAATATTGCCTTGTATATACCCATTACTACCATTAACAGTAAGCTTTTTTACCAAAAAAAGCGGTAGCCGCCAAAAAGCTATTGGTCAATCACTTATTTATGGGGTTTCCATCATTATTATTTATGTAACCCTGGGTTTGCTGATCTCTATTATTTTTGGCTCCGATGCACTTAATCAGCTGGCAACTAACGGTATATTCAACATATTTTTCTTCTTACTGCTTATTGTATTTGGTATGTCGTTCCTGGGCGCGTTTGAAATTACGTTGCCAAGTTCACTGGCTAATAAGCTGGATGCAAATGCAGATAAGGGAGGTCTTGCCGGCATATTCTTTATGGCATCAACCCTGGTAGTGGTATCTTTTTCATGCACCGGGCCAATTATTGGCACCCTGCTGGTTGATGCAGCTTCCAAAGGCGACAGACTGGGTCCAGCCATTGGTATGTTTGGTTTTGCATTAGCACTGGCCCTGCCATTCACCATATTTGCATTGTTTCCTTCAGCGTTAAAAAGCCTGCCAAAATCAGGGGGCTGGCTCAATAGTGTAAAAGTAGTTTTGGGTTTTCTGGAATTGGCTTTCGCGCTTAAGTTTTTATCAAATGTTGATTTGGCTTATCACTGGAACTGGTTCGACAGGGAAATATTTTTGTCGCTATGGATTGCCATTGGTTTGTTGATGGGGCTTTATCTTATTGGTAAGATCAAGTTTTCGCATGACAGTGATGTATCTTATCTTTCTATCCCGCGCACCTTTTTGGCTATCGTTGTATTTGCGTTTGTAATTTATATGATACCGGGTTTATGGGGGGCTCCTTTAAAATCTATAAGCGCATTTCTGCCTCCTGAGGCAACGCAGGATTTTAACTTATCAAGTATTCCGGGTGGTGCGGCAGCGCCTTCTTCAGCTCCCGCAGCTGTTATACCTGCGAGCATTGGTGAAAAGAAATATGCTAACAATTATACCCGGATAAAAACCCGTGGGCTTGATTCATGGTATGATTATGACCAGGCTTTACAAGTGTCAAAGGCTACACATAAACCTATCTTGATTGACTTCACCGGATTTAACTGCGTAAATTGCCGTAAAATGGAAGCCAATGTTTGGTCGGATCCGGGAGTTTTCAAGCGATTGCGCGATGATTTTGTACTGCTTCAATTGGTTGTTGATGATAAAGCCTCTTTGGATGTAAAAGACCAGTTTGTATCAACCTATAGTGGCAAAAAAATAACTACACTTGGAGGTAAGTGGAGTGATTTGGAGGCCAGTCGTTTTAACTCTAACTCCCAGCCTTTATACGTGATGTTGGATAGCGATGGCAACTTTTTAAAAGATGCCACAGGTAAGGATATCCCAACTTCTCCGGCCGATTACGATATAGCCAGTTATACTAAATTTTTAGATAGCGGCATAGCAGCTTTCAAAAAGTAGGCACGGCGTTAAAAAATAAAATGTAAATTCGCGGCAAGTTTTAAAGCTTAGCCGCGTTTTTATTTAAAGGCTACTTTAAAAGCACTCAAATTTAAATTATTCAATTTTTTAAAGGTAGGGCCCCTAATGCCCGTATCAGGATAAAAAATGACGCAGATTAAAAATATCGGACTTTTTACTTCAGGTGGCGACGCGCCGGGAATGAATGCTGCCATCAGGGCGGTTGTACGTACGGCCATATACTATGGTATTGAAGTAACGGGCATTCGCCGGGGTTATGACGGCATGACCAAGGGCGATTTTATACCCATGAATCGCAAATCGGTTTCCAATATTATACAACGCGGAGGTACTATTCTGAAAACAGCGCGCTGTGACAATTTCAGAACGCCTGAGGGGCGCAAACAAGCATTCGATCAGTTACAAAAACATAATGTTGATGCCCTGGTGGCTATTGGGGGCGATGGTACTTTTACCGGTGCAAAAGTATTTGGCAGTGAATACGATATTCCGGTAATTGGTTTACCCGGTACCATTGATAATGATTTGCTGGGCACCGATTTTACCATTGGTTATGATACAGCCATTAATACGGTTGTTGAAGCGGTGGATAAGATCCGAGATACCGCCGAATCACACGACCGTTTATTTATTGTTGAAGTAATGGGCCGCGACTCTGGTCTGATCGCCCTGCGCACGGGTATTGCTGCCGGTGCCGAAGCTATACTTATCCCCGAAAGTAAGGGTGGAATGGAAGGGTTATTTAATCGGCTTGAACATGGCCGGAAAGATAAGACCTCCAGGATTGTTATTGTAGCCGAAGGTGAAGAAGCCGGTGGTGCTTTTGAGGTTGGCCGCCTGGTTCAGGAAAAATTTCCGCATTATGATACCCGCATCTCTATATTAGGACACATACAACGTGGTGGCGCGCCAAGTTGTATGGACAGGGTATTGGCCAGCCGTGTAGGAGCTGCTGCAGTTGAGGCTTTAAGAGACGGGCACCGTAATGAAATGATAGGTATTATTCATAACGAGATAGCCTATACTCCATTTGAGCACGCCATTAAACACCACATCGAGATCAATCCCAACCTGTTAAAACTGGTTGAAATACTGTCTATGTAAGTTTTAGCCTTCGCGGTTATTTTCCCGTGAAAGTGTGATCAACTATGAGGCGTATTACATCGTCTATTTCGGTGCTTACAATTTGCAGATAATCAATAATTTGTTTGTTCTCGGGGTTGTTGGGGTTTTCCCTGTCGATAATATTAATGAGCCCCAGCATGCTGGCAACAGGTCTTCTTAACTCATGGGAGCTCAGCGAGGCTATGTTGCGCATACGTTTATTTTGGCTCAGCAGTTCTTGTTCTATTTTAAGCCGCTCTGATATGTCATGGGCAAAACAGCCAACACCTTTGATCTCGCCGTTTGAAGCAAAAATAGGGTTAAAGTTTACCTCGTAGAAGGCAGGATTTTTGGCTTCATCATCAACGCTTTCTAAAACAAGGGTATAATTTTCGCCATTTAATGCACGCTGATAATAGGCGCTCCACTCGTCAATAACCTCCTGCGGAAAGCCCATGTCTTTATAAGAATATTCCCCTTTTTGCGGATATACGCCTGTCATAGCCTTTATTTGCGCGATATAGGCATTGTTCATATAAACATAGCGGCTTTCTGTATCTACCGACCATATTTTATCATTTGTATTATTGATCAGCGCTTCCAGGTTGTTTTTGGTCCACAGTGCATCTTCCTGCGCACGCATCTCATAAGTAACATTCTTGGCAAATACGGTTAAGCCCTCGGCAGATGGGTAAACTGCCGTACGGAACCATTTATTCAATGGGGCAAAATGTACCATAAACTTTACGCTTTCCTGTTTGGTTCGCGCTTCACGATACGCGGTTTCAAAAGGAGTATTAATGAGCTCAGGAAACAGATCCCATATTGTTTTACCCAATAACTGTGCACGGGGCTTCCCCCATACTTTTTCAAACGCGGCATTCACGCGTACAAACCGCCATTCGTTATCAATAATAAAAAACGAATCAGTAATGCTTTCAATAAAAGTATCCAGCTTTTGAGCGGTGTCCCTGATCTCAGCTTCTATCTTGATCTTCTCCGTTACATCGTGGCCAATTCCCTGTATCTCGCACACCTGGCCGGTTTCATTAACTATAGATATCAGTTCCCATTCGGTATCATGCAGATTGCCGTGCACATCGGGTTTTTTGTGCAATAAGCGAACAACCTTACCCGGATTATTGAGACATTCCATAAAAGCAGTCTCGCAAAGATGGGATTCTTCGGGTAAGCTTGTTATCGAAAAATGCTGACCTAAAACATCTTTGGCTTTATATCCTAGGGTTTTTAAATATTGTTTATTAACAAAAGTATAATTTCCATCAGTGTTTATCCGGATCAAAAAACTAGTTTGTGAATCAATAAGTGAATTTAGGAACTGCTGACTATGTTCGGCGCCGGTTGATGCTGCGGTAATGCAGATCGGTTTTGCCGGTGTTTCTTTAATGGTGCTTAATAGTATCTTGTGCCCGGTAGCCTCATCGGTAATGAGACTTTTTTTATCGGTAATACTTTTAATGATTTGTTGAGGGGTAGTTATCTGATAACTTAACTCAATGCTGTTGTTCTCTGCGAGATTATTAACGAGGGATTTTATGCCCGCAAGATGCTTTTTGGGGATCAGTTGATCCCATGCGTCATTATTTTGATAGAGCTCCTGAGCAGTTATACCCAAAATGGTATCTATGCCAGGCCCTACAAACAGGTACTTTTGCTCATGGGTATCATAAGCCAGTACGCAATCAACGGCGTTAATAGTTGTATGGTTTAACATACTATAAATTAATGGTAAGGGGGGCTACCAATTAAATATAGGATATTTATTTCACAACTTGTTCATCTTATTCACGTAATAATTTAGTTGCAACCTCATTCCAGCTGTTTACACGTTCAAAATCGGTGATCAAAAGATTATGTGGCGAGGTAAATAATAGCTTGCGGCCTTTGAAGGTGACAAAATTTTTGATGCGGTCATCAATCATGATGTCAACGTCCAAAATCTTGTGACCGCAAAAAATAATATTTGTCCAGGAAATAAAAGGGAAGTGTTCATTAAGCCAATCCAGCTTATCTTCCAATGAGTACTTAAATTCCATGGCCGCCGAAGCAATGTACACATCGTACTTTTCATGTAATGCTTTCACCACTTCCTGGCAGTCTGGCATCACCGGCAGATCACGGAAAAAGCCCCTTTCGTTGATGTATTCCCTGAGGGTGGCGCTCAGATGGGGTGGGAGTATCTCCCTAAACTCTTTACCATGCATATCGCCCAGCGATATTTTAGTTTGATGCCGTTCATCATACAGGGTAATAAATTTGGCAATGGTATCTGCCATTACCTCGTCCATATCAATAGCTATGCGTAGTTTTCTATTTAAGCTCATGGGCCTGAAATTGCGATTTTTTTCAATTACACCATAACTTGTTCGGGCTAAATAAATAATTAATTACAAGGGTTTTAAATTATTACAAATAATTTATACCTTTGCATCCCCGCAGAAAGTACTCCGGGGACATGTTGAATACATAAAAAGAAAAAATGGCAACTAAGATCAGACTGCAAAGACACGGTAAAAAAGGCAAACCTTTTTACTACATCGTAGTAGCAGATGCCCGCGCTCCACGCGACGGTCGTTTCATTGAGCGTTTAGGTTCATACAACCCAAACACTAATCCTGCAACTATCGACATTAACTTCGACAAAACTTTAGAATGGGTTAACACTGGTGCCCAGCCAACAGATACTTGTCGTGCTATCCTTTCATACAAAGGTGTGCTTTACAAAAAACACTTAGAAGGTGGTGTTAAAAAAGGCGCTTTAACCGAAGAACAAGCTGCAGCTAAATTTGCAGAATGGACTGAGCAAAAAGAAGGTAAGATCACTGGCAAAAAAACCAGCTTACTATCAGCAAAAGACGAAGCGCGTAAAGCTGCTTTGGCTGCTGAAGCTAAAAAGAAAGAAGAAAAAGCTGCTGCTATTGCTGCTAAAAACGCTCCTGTTGCAGAAGAAGAAGCTCCGGCCGAAGAAGCTGCTGCTGAAACAGACGCTGCTGAAAGCGCAGAATAATTTTTTTGAAGAAGTAAGGAATTTAAAGTCCGACTTCTCAATTCTCATCAAAGGCGAAGCAAAACAGCTTCGCCTTTGTTTTTAAAAGCTATTTTTTATGAAAACCGAAGATTGTTTCCGGGTAGGTAGTATATTAAAAACCAAGGGCCTTAAAGGAGAGATGCAGATATACGTTGATTTTGACGGCCTGGATGCCATTAAGTTCGACGCTTTATTTGTGGATATTGCAGGTAAACTGATTCCTTACTTTGTAGCCTCCATTAAATATCTGCAAAAGAATAATGCCTATTTATACCTGGAGGATGTAGATGTTATTGAAAAAGCAGCCATGCTGGTAAAAAAAGACATCTACCTACCCAACAAGCTAAAACCCAAAAAGAAAAAGAGCGAATTTACCCTGAACGATGTAAAAGGCTTTATTGCAGTTGATGAAACCCACGGCGAACTGGGCGAAATATTGGAGGTGCAGGAATATCCTCAACAGTTGATAGCCACTGTTCAATACAAAAATAAGGAGGTAATGTTCCCGCTTAATGTGGATATTATAAAAGGTATTGATGTTGAAGGCGGCGAGATCTATATTGATCTGCCCGAAGGTTTGCTGGATGTTTACCTGGAAGGGTAGCTTCTGGAGTAAGGATAAAAGAGCCTGTAATAACACTGGCTTTTTTATTTGAAAATATTTTGTCAAATATACTTGACATTTGTAAAGCTTATTTTACATTTGGTAAATTAAACTTTACAACCATGAAATCACGATTCTTATTTCCATACCAGTTTAAGCTGCTGGGGTGGTTTTTAGCAGTACCAGGATTTGTTTTAGGTTATTTTGTATTATATCATGAATATAAGATACCAGGTTTTGAATTACGATTGAGAGACAAGGATGCCCTGTTTGTACCATCAATCGAGAATTTTACCAATGAGCTGGCGTTGATATTGGTTTTGCTGGGGCTGTTGTTTATTGCTTTCTCTAGAGAAAAAAAAGAAGATGAGCTAACAGTTAGGATGCGTTATAATGCGTTATATTGGGCCATACTAATCAACTATTTAATTTACGGTGTCTGGTTGGTTGTTGCACTTGTACACGATCTTTTTTTCTTTAACAACCAGGTCCGGGTTCTGAGTAATTTTTTTACAGATATATTGCCCATATGGATATATAACCTCTTTACACCGCTTGTTATTTTTGTGATCAGGTATTATTATCTGCGGTACAGTAAAAACAACGAATACAAGATTGATAAGTTGTTTTATTTGCCTTATAAGCCCTTCAAAGTAATAGGTATATCAGTATCTATTGTAATGCTGACGGGGATATTATTGTCATTTATAATAAAATGGGTGAGTGGCAACAGAATTAATGAGGATATTCTGGAAGATATGATGCTTTTTTTACCATTGGCATTACTGCTTTGGACCTACAGCAAAGAAAAGAACGAAGATGAATTTATCGCAACCCTCCGTTTAGAGTCAATGCAGTTGGCAGTATATACAAACTATATTATTTTGCTGGTAGCTAATTGCTTTTTATTTTTCACAGATTTTATGGTATTTATGTTTATAAACCTGAGCACCATTACGCTTTTCTTTGTGATACGGTTTAACTATATATTACGGAAGTACAACAAAGCAACAGAACAGGGGGAGCTGGCGTCATGAAAAATAACATCCGCGTAGAGCGCGCTATCAAAAATATTACGCAGGCCGATCTGGCCGATCAGGTAGGTGTATCACGCCAAACCATCAATACCATCGAGAGTAATAAATACGTGCCTTCAACTGTGCTGGCTTTAAAAATAGCCCGCATATTTGAAAAACCTGTTGAGGAAGTGTTTATATTAGAGGATGAAGATTAAATGAGCCAATAATGAAAACAAAAACTTCATTTGCACCCATGCTGGCTATAGCCAACGGGGTAACCAGCATTGATTTTTATAAAAAGGCTTTTAACGCTATCGAAAATTTTTGCCTTCGAAACGATGATGGCAGCATACACGTGGCCGAATTTACTATAGACGGCGCTATGTTTCACGTTCATGAGGTAACGCAATTTAGCGGCACCAAAACGCCTGCGAACGCTGGTGGGGGTACGGTTAGCGTTGGTTTAATGGTTGATGATGTACACGCCGTTTTTGACAAGGCCATTGCCGCCGGCGCTACCCTGGTAATGCCCGTTACCGATTTTGAATACGGTTATCGCCAGGGTGAATTTACAGACCCTTTTGGCCACCGGTGGATAATTGAAAAAGTTATTTAAGGAAGAGAGTCAAGAAATTAGAATCAGGAATCAAGACAAATCAAATAGAAAAACTTGTCATCCTGAGGAACGAAGGATCTATTCAATGTAATGCACAGTTCAATAGCAGATCCTTCACTTCATTCAGGATGACAATTTGTTTAAAGCACATCGATCAATAATCTGCATATTTGCACATGCGTTTTGATATCATATCCGTTTTGCCCGATCTGTTGGTAAGTCCGTTTGCACACTCCATTTTACAGCGTGCCCAAAAAAAAGGCATCGCCGAAATTTATGTGCATAACCTGCGCGATTACTCCACCAGTAAACAAAAAAGCGTAGACGATTATCCTTACGGTGGTGGCAGCGGTATGGTGATGACCATTCCACCTTTTGCGGCTTGCATTGAAAAATTGAAAGCCGAGCGGGAATATGACGAGATCATTTTCATGTCGCCGGATGGTGAGCGACTAAATCAGGCTATCGCCAATCAGCTTTCCATCAAAGGCAACATCATTATTTTATGCGGACATTATAAAGGTATCGATCAGCGTATCCGCGATATTTATGTAACCCGTGAAATTTCCATTGGCGATTATGTACTATCGGGTGGCGAATTGCCTGCTGCTGTTTTAGTAGATGCGGTGGTGCGATTGATACCCGGTGTGCTGAGTGACGAAACATCAGCCCTGAGCGACTCCTTCCAGGATGATATGCTCGATGCCCCGGTATATACCCGCCCGGCTGACTGGAATGGCCACAAGGTGCCCGATATTCTGCTGAGCGGCAACACGCCCGAAATTGAAAAGTGGCGTTTCGAACGAGCTTTGGAGCGCACCAAAGCTCGTAGACCCGATCTGCTGGAGTAAATCGAGTTAGAGCAAAAGGTAATACTATTTTACAATTGTTTCTTGATTTTTTATAATTGCTAACCACGCTCGTAATCAATAAAATCAACCAAAAACCACCCATATTTTGTTAGTAAAAAACAAAATGTGGAAATTTTTAAAATACACTTTCATATATTAAAAAAAATCCCTATAATTGCAATCCGATTTTTACGGGCTAAAAATCGCTTTAAGAGCTAAAAATCATGGATTTAGTAAAATTTGTTGAAGAGCAATCAGTAGAAAAAAAGCAGTTTCCTTCCTTTAAGGCTGGTGATACTGTAAGTGTACATTATAAAATCAGAGAAGGAAATAAAGAACGTGTTCAGCTTTATCAAGGTGTTGTTATTCAACGTAACAGTGCTGGTACTACTGAAACATTTACCGTTCGTAAAGTTTCAAATGGCATAGGTGTAGAGCGTATCTTCCCTATCAACTCTCCAAACATTGATAAAATTGAAGTGAACAGCGTAGGTAAAGTACGTCGTTCTAAACTATACTACCTGCGTGCCCTTACCGGTAAAGCAGCCCGTATCAAATCAAAAAGAGTTTAATTTCCCTTCTCCGTTTATAACGGAAAAGTATTTGATATTGCAAAAGGCCTTTCTGGATATTTATCCGGGAAGGCCTTTTTTATGGGAAAAATTTTATTTGTCTTATTGATTTACCTGAGATATGTATGTTTGATTTCTCTCCATGCGTCATTGCGAGGAGGAACGACATGGGAATCACCTAATTACAGAGCGGCTCATTTTATCAGGGATTGTCAGGCTCCGCTCAATGAGGTGGAAGAACACAAAAAGCCGGTCATAAACCGGCTTATCGCAATAAATAATTACTCCTTTTTACCTTTGGGTGTTTTAGCTGCAGCGGGTTTTTTTGGCGCCGCTTTCTTTGCTGGCTTTTTAGGCTCTTCGACTTTAGGATGATCAATTACCAATGGTAATTCGCCTTGATGAGCTTCGTTTTCAATTATAGTTAGCTCTTCTTCGGCTATTTGTTCTGCAATAGGTGCAGAGGCTGTTAGCGATTCTATGGATACCGGTTTGATAGCAGGCTCCTCTGCAGTGGTAACCGCGGTTAACGCGCTGGGCAACTCGGCCAGAACAGTACGGCCGCCTTTAACTACATCGCCAATGTTTACCAGTATTTTGGAGCCAAGGGGTAAAAATAAGTCCACCCTCGACCCAAACTTAATAAAGCCAAACTGCTGGCCCTGTTCCACAATATCACCTTCTTTTACATACCATACAATACGGCGGGCCAATGCTCCGGCTATCTGCCTGAATAATACCGATACACCTTCACGGTTTTGAACAACAACGGTAGTACGCTCATTTTCGGTTGATGATTTAGGGTGCCAGGCCACCAGGTATTTGCCTTTGTGGTATTTAAAGTAACTTACCACGCCTGCTATTGGGTTGCGGTTTACGTGTACATTTACCGGCGACATAAAAACGGATAGCTGGATGCGTTTGTCTTTCAGATATTCGGTTTCGTCAGCTTCTTCTATTACCACAACCTTACCATCGGCAGGGCAAAGTACAGTAGTTTCGTCTGTAGTAATATCAAAAAACGGACTGCGGAAAAACTGCACGATAATTACAAACAGTAGGAACGATAAAATGTACACGATCCATTTTAATGCGTGTGCCTGTGGCAGGTAAAACTGTATTAGGGCATTTAATACAAAAATAAACAATACTGTTATGGCCAGTGAAGTATATCCTTCTTTATGAAAAGTCATGTTACGATGTTTTATTGTTTGGGTATCAATTAGCTAGTATCAAGTATCACGACAACTTGCAGGCAATACAGAAAGTGAGAAAATCTTGATACGTAATACTAGCTACTTGATACTATTATTTATTTACAAAACTACTAATTTGAAATGAAGTATAGGTACGCGTAAACAATTGGCGCGGCTAATAAAAGCCCATCGAACCGATCAAGCAAACCACCGTGTCCAGGTAATATCCCGCCACTGTCTTTCACATTGATGCTCCGTTTAAACATGGATTCTACCAGGTCACCCAGAGTGCCGAAACAGGATATTAAAACAGCTATGCTTGCCCATTGTTTCCAGGAAAGCTCTGCATAATAATGGCTCATAATCAGTGCCGCTACCGCGCTGATCACCACGCCACCAAAAAATCCCTCCCAGGTTTTCTTGGGCGAATGGCGCTCAAACAGTTTGGTTCGCCCAAACGCGCGGCCAGCCAAATAAGCCCCGGTATCATTGCTCCACAACATGATCAAAAAGCCCATGGGGATATGAAAGTTGAAACTTCCGCTTATAAAGGCCATGGCGTGAAAAAATATAAAGGGCACAACCGCTAAAAGGATCCCCAAAAAAGTAAAACCCAAGTTAGGAAACGGGTTAGGCGATTTTTTATACAACTCCTGTATATAAATTGCACTTAAGGTTACCGGCAATAAAAAGATAAGTTTCCATTCAGGAAAATAGTATTGGGCAGCGAAAAACAGGAATACCAAGAAACCATTAATGAGCCCACTTTCGCGACTGGGTTTAAAACCCCCTTCGCGTACCAGTTTGTAAAATTCAAACAAACAAAAAGAAGTAAGTATCAGGTAAAATGCACTGAATACATAAGAGCCCAAGAAAACGGAGCCCAGCATTACGATAACAAAAAAGAAGCCGGTAATGGCGCGTACTTTCATTAATTTTGAATTAGTGAATTAGTGATTTTTGGAGCAAAGAGTAAGGATATTTGGAGTAAGTATTTTTTATCTTTTCTGTATTCATCTTTTGCTTCTATAAAACCATCGGTCTAAATATCCTTGCTCTCAAAAACTTTACTCCCAAAATCATAAATTAATTTGATTGAGAATCATGATCTCGATGGCTTTGCTAAAATCCTCCTGGTGAATGTATACTTCTATATTGCCAAAGGCTTTGTGTGATGAATCTTGCTTGTTGATCAAAACCGTATCAATATGATGGCCGGTTAGTACCTGTTTAACAATTTCTGATTGATAAAAATTGGACGAAGTAAAAATTTTGATCCAGCCTTTTTCCATTAAAAATCAAACATGGGCCTTTTGAGCGCTATATTCCTGTATATGTAAAGCAAAATTAAAATAATTATCAAGCTAAACACATATGCGCCATAATTAAATACGTGCTGATCGTCGGGATTGAGCTTGATAAGTTTGTGCTGATACAGATATGTGATTAGCACTGCCGAACCATTATTTAAAAAATGCGCCCAAACGCCCGTCCACACGCTGCCGCTCCAGGCTACAAAATAGCCAAAGAAAACGCCCAGTGCTACGCGTGGTAAAAACGAAAAGAACTCCATGTGAAAGGCGCTGAACGCTATGGCCGTGATCCAGATAGCAGCGTGGGTATTGCCGGTCCATTTAACAAAGATGGTTTGGATACATCCCCTGAATAAAAATTCTTCGGCAATAGCGGTTAATAAGCCAACAGTCAATATAGCAAAAAGCAGGTCGCCAATGTTTTTCATGCTCAGCATGGCATCGGTAGCTTTCTGAGCCTGCTGCTCCATGGTACGCATCAAATCCTCAATGGCTTTAAGAGGAGCAGGCAGGGTAAGTTTTTGATTCAGATTAACCAGTACCTCCATCACCGGTGATGAAAACAGCATGATCGCGAATACCAATACCAATAAAACCGGTGGGAAATTAAAGGTTGATTTTAAGTAAGTTCGCGTATCGCGTACAATAAAACGGGCAAATAGTACAGGGATTACAAATAATGGAATAGTGGTACTCACGATCTGTAATATCCACAGGCCGTTTTTTACATTGGGGTTTGCAATGTTAAAAGTGCCGACATCGGCCCAGGTTTTTGCTCCATAAAGCAGGGTGGTGATGCCTTTGGCTACAAAATAACCTATCCCGGGAACAAAGATCAGGAAGAAGAAAATAATCAGTAATTGTAATAGTGGATATATATCAGTCTGATAGGTTTGTGTTTCCTTAGTGGGGTCTTTTATCATTTGTTGTAAAATTCGTATTTTTGCAGGCTAAAGATAAGCATGTCTGTACAAATAGGAAATATTGATTTAGGTGAGTTCCCGCTGTTGCTGGCGCCGATGGAGGATGTGAGTGATCCACCCTTCCGTTATGTGTGCAAGCAAAATGGCGCGGATATGATGTATACAGAGTTTATCTCATCAGAAGGATTGATCCGTGACGCGGCCAAGAGTCGCCAGAAACTGGATATATTTGAATATGAGCGCCCCATAGGCATCCAGATATTTGGCAGTGATATTGATCATATGCGCGAGGCCACCGAGATAGCTACGCTGGCCAAACCCGATCTGATGGACATCAATTATGGCTGCCCGGTAAAACAGGTGGCCTGCCGCGGTGCCGGGGCCAGTTTATTACAGGATATTGACAAAATGGTGGCCATGACAAAAGCCGTTGTGAATGCTACACATTTGCCGGTAACCGTAAAAACGCGCCTGGGTTGGGACGATAATACCAAAAACGTGTACGAAGTTGCCGAGCGCCTGCAGGATGTAGGGATAAAAGCCCTCACCATTCATGGCCGTACCAGGGCACAGATGTATAAAGGCGTGGCCGATTGGTCGCTGATACGCGATATTAAGAAAAACCCCCGCATACAAATTCCGATATTTGGCAATGGCGATATCGATTCGCCCGAAAAGGCCGCTAACTGGCGCCTGGAGTATGGCGTGGATGGTATGATGATAGGCCGTGCGGCGATTGGTTATCCCTGGATATTCCGCGAGGTGAAGCATTTTTTTGCCACTGGCGAACATCTGGACAAGCCAACCATCACCGAGCGTATTGCTGCCTGTACTACCCATTTACAAAAATCAATTGAATGGAAAGGCCCTAAAACAGGTGTTTTTGAAATGCGCAGACACTATTCCAACTACTTTAAAGGCATCGAAAACTTTAAAGAATATCGTATGAAACTGGTAACAGCCGGTACATTGGAAGAGCTCTACGAAATTTTAGCAGAAATTGACGAAAAATATACTGTTGAGATGGCGTAATATTTGTTTAGATGTTTATATTTGGAACTAAACAGAAACAATTCACATGGTTACTACTATAACTGAGGGTGTTAAGGTTTCTATCGAGACCGTATATCAGCCCGAATATTCAAATCCGGCTAATGACCATTTTATGTTTGCCTACAAGGTGAATATCGAAAATATGAGTAACTATGCTATCCAACTGATCAGCAGGCACTGGTATATTTTTGATTCAAACGGGGCGAAACGTGAAGTGGAAGGCGAAGGTGTGGTAGGCCAGCAACCGGTTATTGAACCAGGGCATGCGCACGAATACGTATCGGGCTGTAACCTTAAAACCGATATGGGCAGCATGAAAGGCGAGTACCAAATGAACCGTTTGTTGGATAATGCTTCTTTTAATGTACAAATCCCCGAATTTTACCTGATCGCCCCATACAGGATGAATTAGGGAAAAGAATCAAGAGATTAGAGTCAAGAATCAAGATATAAAAAATCCCGGTTTGATTTATCAACCGGGATTTTGCGTATATATAACATTAAATTTGGGGAAAAGAAATTATCTGTGCCTTTCATGCCCTTCGGGCCTTGGAGCTGGATGTGGTCTTCCGGGTGCGGGATGTCTTACCAGCTGTCTTGGTGCACGGGCCATGTTGTTAGCCTGTGGATGTTGGGCCGGTTGATGAGCATTACCTGCATTAGGATTGTTACCTGTTTGCCATTGGTGCGGAGTCCTTGCAGGCTGGTTGGCCGGTGACGCGCTTTTATTAGCATTATCCTGGTTGGCCGGATTGTGGTTATCAGGATTGTTGTTGGCTTGTGGGCGATTGTTGCGGTCGGCAATGTTATTTGTGCCGTCGGGCGATGAGGTCCGGGCTCGGCGACCTTCGGTATTAAATCGGTTTCCATCCACCTTATTCATGGCTGCTGTAGCCGGGCGACCATTATTGGCCGACGCAAACTGGTTATGATCTTTACCAGCCACCTGCTGATGGCTCACCTGATCATTGGTTGGTTGTACGTGTTGTTCGCGGGCTGCGGCCAGCTCTTCGGGCCTTGCCTGGGCATTTACACCGCCAGGGCCGTTAAAACTGGTACGGTTTACAGTTACGTTATTATTGATAACCGTTTTGTTGATGTAGGTATTGTGTACCACGGTATTATTTACATTAACCACAGCGGTATTGTACTGGAAGGAATTACCGGCCCATCTGCCGCCTACATAGCCTGCACCGCCATAACCATAGCCATAGTTTACACCGCCATAGAAGCCAATGTGCCTGCCCCAGTAACCCTGGTGAAAAAGATACACGCCACCATCGTATCCCCAATAGCCGGGGGTCCACAGGAAGCCCACGCGGGGAGGAGCTACCCAAACACCGGGTACCCAGTAATAGCCACCATCGTCGGCATAAGCCCAGTAACCGGGAGTCCATAAATAGCCATCAACAGGGCATGGGGGTTGTGCGTAAACCGGTAGTGCCGGCGGGGCTATCCTCACTGATACACCAATGCTTACCTGTGCATGACTTTTAACTGCCACTAACGATGTTGCCAGAAGCAGTATGAATATTTTAATGTTTTTTTTCATGTCGATAAATTTTAACCAAACCTATAGGGGTAACATGAATATTACATTAAGATTTATCACGACTTAAATAGCTCTTCATCAAAGCTTCATGAAATTGTAAGTTGCTGAAAAACAAATAAATATGATAGATGGGCGTGACTGGCAGAGCGGCTAATGACCCTTGCGGTTTTTAAAGCAGGCTATTTTTTTAATTGTATATATAACATATAAAAAATACAAAGCGTATTTTTATTTTAGCAAAAGATGCTTTGCGCCTGGCAAAGTAACATCACCAATAATATGATAAACCGTTATGGATAATTACCATTATGATGCCATTGTTGTAGGTTCCGGAATTTCGGGTGGATGGGCGGCAAAAGAGCTTACCGAACAGGGTTTAAAGGTATTGATGCTGGAGCGCGGACAAAATATTGAACATATAAAAGGTTATACCAATGCTACCAAGGCTCCCTGGGAGCTGCCGCATCGCGATGTGGCGCCGCAAGCAAAAATAAAGGAATACCAGGTGCAAAATCAGGCCCACGGGCTTAATGAAGCCAATATGGATTATTGGGTGAACGAGCAGGAATGCCCATATACGCAGGTTAAGCCCTATAATTGGCGCAGGGGTTACCATGTAGGTGGCCGCTCCTTAATGTGGGGCAGGCAGAGCTACCGCTGGAGCGACTTTGATTTCGAAGCCAATACCAAAGAGGGTATCGCTATCGACTGGCCCGTTCGTTATAAAGATATTGCACCCTGGTATGACCATGTGGAGCGTTTTGCCGGCATTAGCGGTTCGCTCGAAAACCTGCCGCATTTACCCGATGGACAGTTTCAGCCCCCCATGGAGTTGAATTGTGTGGAAAAGGACGTATCAGTTCGTATAAAAAAACAATACAATGGTCAGCGGCATATGATCATTGGGCGTACGGCTAATATTACCCAACCATTACCCGGCCGAACCAATTGCCAGTACCGCAATAAGTGCGCGCTGGGCTGTCCGTTCGGTGGATATTTCAGTACACAATCGTCAACACTGCCCGCTGCAATGGCTACTGGTAACCTTACGGTTCGCCCATGGTCAATAGTTACCCGGGTATTGTATAATAAGGATACCCAAAAGGCCACAGGTGTAGAGGTGCTGGATGCTGAAAACAATAAAACCTATACCTATACCGCAAAGATCATTTTTTTAAACGCCTCCACTTTTAACAGCGCCTGGATATTGATGAACTCGGCAACGGATATATGGCCCGACGGATTGGGCAGCAGCTGCGGCGAACTGGGGCATAACGTGATGGATCACCACGTAGCCGGTGCTGCCAGCGGTATTATGGAAGGCTATGAGGATAAATACTACTTTGGCCGCAGGGCCAACGGCATATATATACCACGTTATCGCAATCTGTTTGGCGATAAACGCGATTACCTGCGGGGCTTTGGTTTCCAGGGATCTGCTGGGCGCGAAGGCTGGAGCAGGGAAATCGCGGAGCTAAGCATAGGCGCCGATTTTAAGGATGCGCTGACTGAACCCGGAAACTGGGCCATGTCAATGGCGAGCTTTGGCGAAGTACTGCCCTATCATGATAATAAGATCAGCCTTAATAAAGAGGTTAAAGATAAATGGGGACTCAATACTTTATCTGTAGATATTGAAATGAAGGAAAATGAGCGTAAAATGGAAGCAGAGTCGCTAGCCGACGCGGTAGAGATGTTTGAAAAAGCAGGACTAAAGAATGTGAAAGGTTTTATCGCCCGGAAAAACATAGGTGCAATCCATGAAATGGGTGCGGCGCGTATGGGGAATGATCCCAAAACATCGGTGCTTAATAAATGGAACCAGGTTTGGGATGCCAAAAATGTATTTGTTACCGATGGCTCGTTCATGGCATCCTCATCCTGTGTAAACCCATCCTTATCTTACATGGCCTTTACCGCACGAGCTGCACATTTTGCAGTTGAAGAGTTAAAGTTGGGGAATTTGTAAGTCGGAAAACTCGATAAAAAAAACATGCCATTGCTGACATGTTTTTTTTAAGGCCTGTTCGTTACGATCAGGTCAGAAGTCTTATTTCTTGATTATTGCCTCTCGTTCCTCAATTTCTTCTATTAAACAAAAACGAAGCATAGTAAACCAGCGTAGCCAGAGCACTTAGTGCGGCAACTACATAGGTCATGGCAGCCCACCAGAGGGCATCTTTGGCTTGCTCATGTTCCTGTGCGGTTTGCATGATGCTGTAGTTATTATCGAGCCAGGCCAACGCCCGCCTGCTGGCGTCAAATTCAACGGGCAGAGTTATAAAACTAAAAAAGGTAACCAATGCCAACGCGGCAACACCCACAGCCAAGACATAGGGGCTCTGGGCGAAGAATAATAGCATGATACCTATAAATAAAGTCCACTGGGTTAGGGTTGATGCCACGTTAATAACAGGCACCATAGCCGAGCGGAAACTTAACCACCCATAAGCCTGTGCATGCTGTACCGCATGACCGCACTCGTGCGCGGCTACTGCAGCGGCGGCAATACTTCGGCCGTAAAAAACATCCTGGCTTAAGTTTACCGTTTTAGTTTCGGGATTATAATGATCGGTCAATTGTCCTTCAACAGATATTACCTGTACGTCAAATATGCCATGGGCACGCAGCATTTTTACGGCCACCTCCTGACCTGAAAGGCCGGACAATAACGCAACCTCTGAGTATTGTTTAAACTTACTTCGGAACCGCCACTGTACTATAAAGCTTATCAGAGCGATTGCGATCATCAGGAACCAGGCCGAATTGTAGCCGATATATCCAATAATTATTGATAAGTGATTCATTTGTTAATTCAAAAGTTAAAATTCAAAATCCCCGTCAATTTCTCTATTCAAAAACTATTCCGGTTTAAGCCAGTCGGCGAATTCAAAATTTAAGTTTCTTGTATGTAAGTACTTTTGAATTTTGAATTTTTCACGTTTTATTGTTTATGGTGTTCAAGAGTGCTTCGCAATTTTTACTTTTGACTTAAAATGAAGCCGTCTTTTTCATACTGGGAGCGCACTGCGTTTATTGATCAGGCCGATGTAGTCATTATCGGCAGTGGTCTTGTTGGCCTCAGCGCTGCGCTTCATCTGAAAAAGCAACAACCCAATTTAAAAGTACTGGTTTTGGAGCGTGGGTTTTTACCATCAGGCGCCAGTACTAAAAACGCAGGTTTTGCCTGTTTTGGTACAGTTTCTGAGCAAATTTCTGTCATCAATCAATCCTCAGAAGAAGAAGCCATGCGTTTAGTGGCCTATAAATGGAGTGGTTTACAGCGCTTAAGGGAAAACCTGGGCGATGCCGGAATGGATTATTACCAGTATGGTGGACACGAGCTTTTTATGAGTGATGAAAAAGCTATAGCTCAAAACTGTATAGAAAAAATCGGTCATCTCAATAAATTATTACAGCAAGCCATCGGCAAGCCTGACATTTATGCAGTAGCTGATGAAAAAATTGCAGATTTCGGCTTCGGCAATGTTAGTCACATGATATATAATCCGTTTGAAGGCCAATTGCATACCGGCAAAATGATGCGCGCCCTATTATATAAGGTATATAGTTTAGGTATGCTGGTATTAAACGATTGCGAAATAACGGCTATTGAACCGGATGATAAACATTTAAGGCTCAGTACTTCGCAGGGTAACTTTAAAGCAGGCAGGGTGATATTGGCTACCAATGCTTTTGCCAGTCAGCTATATCCCGAGCTCAACGTAATCCCGGGCAGGGGACAAGTGTTGGTTACCAAACCAGTCCCCCGCTTAAAACTGAAAGGCACTTATCATTTTAACGAAGGCTATTACTACTTCCGGAATATTGATAACCGCATACTCTTTGGCGGCGGCCGCAACCTCGACTACAATGCTGAAAAAACCTGGGATTTTGGACATACCGATGCGGTAAAAGAGAAACTGATTTGTTACCTGCGTGAAGTAATATTACCGGGCCAGGATGTTGAAGTTGACTATTGGTGGAGCGGCATCATGGGTTTTGGTGAGCAAATTACTCCGATAGTCAAGCAAATACAACCCAATATCTATTGCGCTGTTCGCTGCAATGGGATGGGCGTGGCAATGGGGAGTTTAGTAGGGGAAGAGGTAGCGGAGCTGATGTTGAAAGGATAGGCCTTTTTAATTTAGCTCGTCATTGCGAGGAGGAACGACGTGGCAATCCCCGATATGCAGGGCCGCTTTACCGGGCGTATACGTATAGTATTGATATTCTTAATGGGCTGTTTGTGAGTGGAATAAGAAGAATTTGTCATTTCGAACGAGACACGAGGAGAGATCTTATACGTCAGGCTTAGCAAATAGTACAAGATTTCTATTCGCCTGCTAACACAAATCCCCACTTCGGCTCATCGAAATGACAAATTTGACAGAAATTTATTTCTTTCGAACATTATTGGTGTCTATCCTCATTGACATGAAGAGAATTGATTTTACAATCTAAACTTGCACCCCTTCAATTACAACTTCCGGTGCTGGGTTCTCAACCCTATTCGGTCGGTTGGCTTCGCCCCAGGTAGACAGGCAACACAGTACGGGTTTCAGGCTCAGGCCCAAATCGGTTAGCCGGTACTCTACTTTTGGTGGTACTTCGGCGTAAACCTGCCTGCTGATGAGTTTATCCTTTTCCAGTTCACGCAGTTGTAAAATCAGTATCCGTTCAGAAACATTGGGCATGGAATTTTTGAGCTGGCTATAACGCATGCTGCCCTGCAATAGCAATCGCCACAGGATCTGCGGTTTCCAACGGCCGCCGATTAGGTCGAGCGTGTAGGAGGTTCCACAACCGGCCAGGATCAGCTGCTCATTTTCCAGGTTGGTGGAGGTTTCTTTTCTCATACTTACATTTATGTTAGTACTATACAAATTTATCAGTATATACAAATGTATGGGTTTGGCGGTAGCTTTGCAACAGTATTAAAAACAAACAGTAATGCAAAAATTAAAAGATAAAATAGCCCTGGTTACCGGAGGCAGTCGGGGTATGGGCGCGGCGATAGTAAAACAAATGGCCCGGGAAGGCGCCACCGTGGTTTTTACCTATGTAAACGGGAAAGAAAAAGCGCAAGCATTGGTGGATGAATTAACCAGTGAAGGATTAAATGTATCGGCGGTTAAAGCGGATAATGCTTTAGAGAACGAAATAACCTCGGCCTTAACGCAAACGGTTGAAAAATTCGGGAAGCTGGATATCCTGGTGAACAACGCCGGGGTTTATGGCGGCAAGCCGATGGAAGATCACACGCTGGATGATTACCGCTTTGTTATGGATATAAATGTAAAAGCGGTTTTTGAGGCGGCCATTTTTGCAGCGCAAAAGCTGGAAAAATCGGGCAGGTTTATTACCATCGGCAGTAATATGGCCGATAGGGTGGTTGCCGGACAAGGAACATTGTATTCTATGAGCAAATCGGCATTGGTTGGTCTTACAAAAGGGTTAGCCCGCGATTTAGGTCCGAAGGGTATTACGGTGAACCTGGTACAGCCCGGGCCGGTGAATACCGACATGAACCCGGCAGATGGCGGCCATGCCGATAAAGCACGCAGCTTAATGGCCATCCCCAAATATGGCGATCCGCAGCAGATAGCCGAGGTGGTGGCCTATTTAGCCGGCCCATCAGCAAGCTTTACAACTGGGTCTATCATGACCATTGATGGCGGGTTTAATAGTTAATGAGTTATGGCCGTTATATATTAACGGCCATACTTACTTTTTGTAAGGTGCTTACAATTAGGTGTTGTTGAGCCGGAATAAACTTAGGCTGTTAAATTTGTTCTGATAAAATAACAGCTATTATGAGGGTATTATTCGTAGGTGCGCAAGGTACTGTGGGAAAAAGGATCATGGAGCAGATAAGCCCCGGTCATGAGATTATTACCGCCGGTAGAAACAGTGGTGACATCAGGGTTGATATTACTTCAGGGCAGGCTATCGAAGCAATGTTTAAAAAAGTAAGTTCAGTTGATGCATTGATATGTACCGCGGCATCGGGGGCTATGGACGATTTTGACACACTCACTGCCGACGCGCTTTATGATAATATGAGGGGCAAGTTTTTTGGCCAGGCCCAGTTGGTTTTAACCGGACAGCACTATTTAAATGACAATGGTTCATTTACCCTTACATCCGGCATATTTGCCGATGAACCCGCCAAGGGTGTAACCGGTGGTGGTGTGGTGAGCGGTGCGTTGCATAGTTTTGTGCTTTCGGCTGCTTTAGAGCTGAAAAGAGGCTTGCGGGTAAACGTGGTGAGCCCCGGCATGGTGGAAGATTCCGCAAAAGATTACGGTCATCTTTTTCCCGGATTACGGGCTATACCTATGACCGAAATCACCGATGCCTATCTGCAATGCCTTAACACCAATATTACCGGGAAGATACTTCGTGTTTATTAAAACAACTCCACCAAACGCTCCAAAGCCATTCCCCGCGAACCCTTGATCAGAACGGTGGAATTTTTTATGGGATGAGCTTTCAGCCCCGCAATGGCTTCTTCGGCCGTTAAATAAAAAGTGGCTGCCTGGTTTTGACTTTTGACTTTTGACTTTTGACTTTCAAAATCCTTGCCGATAAATATCCGTTCATTAACGGGTACATCCAGCGCTTTTTGAAGGATGGTGAGGTGCTCGGCAGGCGATTCATCACCCAGTTCAAACATATCACCCAGGATCAATACCTTGCGTTTCGCGCTAATCTTGTCCATATTTTCGATAGCTACGGCCATGCTGCTCGGGTTGGCATTATAATAATCGCAAATAAGGGTATTGGTAGCCATTTGCACAATTTGCGAACGGTTGTTTTTGGGCTGATAACCCTCGATACCCGCGTTTATTTCCTGTGCACTTAGTTTAAAATAAGTACCGATGCTAATGGCTGCCAATATATTGTTGAGGTTATAAGCCCCGGTAAGCTGGGTTTTCACAGTATAGGTTTGGCCAGTTGTATTATTGGTCCACTGAATGGTAAGTAGTGGCGCGTTCTTGATGATCTCACCACTGATCAGGTTATCAATATCTTGTATGCCGTAATAAACTACATGATGTAAATGCCGTGCAGCGGCCATTTCCATTAACACCGTATCATCGCTATTAATAAAAGCAATGCGGCTTGCTCCCCCTTCAGGGAGTTGAGTGGCTAAGAAATCATACAATTCCCCTTTGCCCTTTTTTACACCTTCCACGCCGCCAAAACCCTCCAAATGCGCTTTACCCACGTTGGTGATCAGGCCGTGTGATGGCTGCGAGATGCTGCAAAGTAATTCGATTTCCTTTTGATGATTGGCACCCATTTCAATTACGGCCGCCTCATGCGTGGAATCAATGGTTAATACAGTAAGCGGTACACCGATGTGGTTATTGAGGTTGCCTTGTGTGGCCTGGGTTTTAAAATGCTGGGATAATACTGCGTTGATAAGTTCCTTGGTAGTGGTTTTGCCATTGGTGCCGGTAAGCCCTACAACAGGAATTTTTAATTGCCGGCGGTGGTGACGGGCCAGATCCTGCAGAGCGGTTAACGCATCTTCAACCAGTAAATAGCGGTTGCCCAGCTGATACTCCTGGTTATCGATAATGGCATAAGCAGCCCCGGCTTCTATAGCTTGCTGTGCGAAGGTATTGGCATCAAACTTGTCGCCTTTAAGCGCAAAAAACAGGCTTCCCGGTGTAATTTTTCTGGTATCGGTACTTATTGTGGGATGCTGGAGGTATATCTTGTAAAGTTGTTCAGTAGTAGTCATATTTTAGTATCAAGTAGCTGATTCTGGTATCAAGTAGTTAGTATCAAGTATCAAGACTTTTTCTTAAATGCCGATACTTTTCTATTGATGTATTAAAACGCCTTAAAATTATGCATTTTCTGTCTTGATACCTGATACTAGTTGCTTGCTACTAAATTATGCATTTTTTTGTCTTGATACTTGATACTAATTAGCTAATTTTTATTCATCCAGCTTATCACGGCTTTGATTTCGCCGTAGGTGTAGGCATCGCCCAGTACTTCTTTGAGTGGGGCCAGGCGTTCGGCACCGTAGTTTTCTACGGCTTCTATGATTATAGTCAGCTTGTTTTCGGCAACGAGCTCTTTAACATCCAGATCACCGGTTTGTACAAAATGGCTCAAATGGCTTTCGATAGTTACCAGCGAAAGACCTCGTGCCGCGGCTATTTCTGTAGCATTTTTACCCTGGCGGTATAAGTTAAAAGTTTCGGTACGGGTATCTGTTCCGCTGCGCGGAGAGCGGGCAGGGCGTTCCGTTTTGGTTTTGCGCTCCCGCTTGGGTGATTTATAGGCGATCTTTGATTCCAGACCTTTGGCCTTGCAATAATCTTTTACCGGTTGTAAAAGTTCACGACCGTAACGGGCCAGTTTAATATCGCCAAAGCCGGATATCAATCTCAATTCATCTAAACTCTGGGGCAGATAGGTGGCCATTTCCAGCAGGGTAGCATCAGAAACAATGATGTATGGCGGCACATTTTCCAGTTGGGCAATATCCCGACGGACGCTTTTCAACAAATTCAGCAATTCGGCTTCATGCGGTGGAGCGGCTTCGGTATAGTGCTCTTCGGTGGTTTGTGTTTCAATAAATTCAACTTTTTGCAGGCCTTTAAGCACCAGCGAGCTCTGGCCGGTTAATTTCAATACCGGGTAGCCATCATCGGTTACCTGTAAATATTCCAGGGTGATTAGCTCCCTGATGTAACGTTGCCAATCCACTTTACTGATATCGGCGCCAATGCCGTAGGTCTTAAGTTGTTTATGTTCTTCGCGGATCTTTTCATTTTTGGATCCCCGTAAAAAATCGATTACATAGTTAATCCCAAACCGTTCATTGAGCCGCGATACTGCCGACAGTGCTTTTTGAGCGATCAGGGTTCCATCAAAACGCTTAAACTCCGTCAAACAAACATCGCAGGAGCCACAATCCGGTGGAAATGCCTCGTCGAAATAATTCATGAGATATTGCCTGCGACAGGTTTGCAGCTGGCAGTACCGAACCATATCGTTCAGCTTGTTGAGCATAATGCGGCTCTGCTCTTCGTTGCCTTCAATCCGCGCAAAGTGCTGCAGCTTACCCGCATCACCCGGCGAATAAAGCAGCAAGGCTTCCGACGCTAAACCATCGCGACCGGCGCGACCGGTTTCCTGGTAATAACCCTCGATATTCTTCGGCAGATCCATATGCACCACGTAGCGCACATTTGATTTATTGATACCCATACCAAAAGCGATGGTGGCTACAATGATCTTGACATCATCACGCAAAAAAGCTTCCTGGTTTTTGGCTTTAATTTCATTGTTAAGGCCCGCGTGGTAGGCTTCGGCGGCAAAGCCCTCATCTTTGAGGTCGGCTGCCAGATCCTCGGTTGATTTACGCGAAAGACAATAGATAATGCCCGATTCGTCCGGGCGCTCGTTTAAAAAAGCGATGAGCTGTTTAAAACTGTTCTTTTTAGGGATAACCCGGTAAGTGATATTGGCCCGGTTAAATGAGGATACAAATACTTTAGGTTGATGCAGGTTCAGCTTTTCGAGGATGTCCTTTTGCGTCAGCTTATCGGCTGTGGCTGTTAGGGCGATAACCGGCACATTCGGGAACTCATTTTTGAGTTGGGCCAGCATCAGGTATTCGGGCCTGAAATCGTGACCCCATTGCGATATGCAATGCGCCTCGTCAATAGCTATTTGTACAACGTTGAGTGTTTTTAAAAATGGCACCAGTTTGTTTTCAGCGCCAAACAAACGCTCGGGTGCCAGATATAATAGTTTTACCTGGCTGTTTCTTAGCCGCTCCACCAACTGGCGCTGCTCCTCGGGTGTTTGGGCCGAGTTCAAAAACGCTGCCGGGATGCCGCTTACATTCAAACTGTCCACCTGATCTTTCATCAAGGCTATCAACGGCGATATCACGATGGTAAGCCCATTGAGCAATACCGCGGGCAACTGATAACACAGCGACTTGCCACCACCAGTAGGCATCAGCGCCATTACATCCTGCTTGTTTAACACATGCTGAATAATGGCCTCCTGTTGGTGCCGGAATTTGCTGTAACCGAAATATTTTTGAAGGGCCTCCTGGGGTGTCATGTCAGTTTAGATGTGCGGATGTGCAGATATGCAAATGTGCAAATTTTGGATGATGCTTGAATCAACGTTAACAGTTTTTTCATCTGCACATCTGAAATTTGCACATCCGCATATCTTTTTCATCCGCACATTTGAATATCTGCACATTCGCACATCAATTAAATTCTGCATATTAGCGTATAACTTAACTGTATCTTTACTATGCTAAAAAAGCTACTCCTTATTTTAATAGCTGTTGCTTCCGCATCGGCTGCTTTTGCACAAAAAATACAATCGCCCGATGAATTCCTGGGATATAAACTGGGCGACCAGTTTACACCGCATTACCGCATTGTGGAGTACTTTAAATATATTGCCCAGGCATCAAAAAATGTAAAGCTGCAGCAGTTTGGCAGTACCAATGAAGGTCGCCCGCTGCTGGCCATGTTCATCGCCTCGGACGAGAATATTAGTCGCCTGGAAGAGATACGGCACAACAACCTGCGTTTGGCTGGTATGGAGGGCGGTACCACCATTGCCAACGCGCCCATCATTACCTGGCTGAGCTATAACGTACACGGCAACGAACCGGCATCAAGCGAGGCCGCCATGTGGACCTTGTTTGATATGGTTGACCCTGCAAATACGACCACAAAAGCCTGGCTCAAAAACTCGGTCGTGGTTATCGACCCCTGTTTGAACCCCGACGGGCGCGACCGTTATGTACATTTCTATAATTCGGTGCGAGGCGCTGTTCCCGATGCCAGCCCCACAGCCCGTGAGCACGTAGAGCCGTGGCCCGGCGGACGCATCAACCATTATTATTTTGACCTGAACCGCGACTGGGCCTGGCAGGCACAAAAAGAAACGCAGGCACGTGTAGGCCTGTTTAACCAATGGCTGCCCGAAGTTCATGTTGATTATCATGAACAGGGATATAACGCGCCTTATTATTTTGCCCCCGCTGCCGAGCCATATCATAAAGATATCACCAAATGGCAGCGCGATTTCCAGGTGACCATCGGTAAAAACAACGCCAAATACTTTGATCAGAATGGCTGGATGTATTTTACCAAGCAGGAGTTCGATCTGCTTTATCCATCTTATGGCGATACTTATCCTTTATATAATGGCTCCATCGGCATGACCTATGAGCAGGGTGGTATCAGTGCCGGGCTGGCCGTGCTTACCCGTAGTGGCGATACGCTTACCTTTGCCCAGCGGATAGCGCATCACCATACCACAGGTTTAAGCACAGTTGAAATAGCATCGGCCAACGCCCCGAAACTGCTGGAGGAGTTTAAGAAATTTTATGATAATAACCGTACCAATCCTCCGGGCGAGTATAAAACCTATGTGATCAAAAACGATAATAACAATAACATCAATACCCTGGCCAAAATGCTGGGTCGTAATGGTATCCAGTATGGTTTTGGCTTAGGCAATAAAACCGTTATCGGGTACGATTATTTTACCGGCAAAACCGAGCAATATAAAGTAGGGCCCAATGATATGGTGATCAACGCGCATCAGCCCAAAGCGGTGCTGCTGCATGTATTGCTAGAACCCAAAACCTTTATTGCCGACTCCAATACTTATGATATTACGGGCTGGGCGCTCCCTTATGCTTATGGCTTAAAAACCTATGGCGTAAAAGAGTCGTTAAAACCGGCCAGTACAATTTCGGGCATTGTTGAGCCGCAGCCGCTGATTAATACCCATGCCTATGCTTATGTGGCCAACTGGCAATCGCTTAATGATGTGCGGTTTTTGGCCGCTTTGCTCAAAAAGAATATTAAGGTGCGCTACTCCGAAAAACCGTTTGAAGCCGCCGGTAAAAAATTCATGGCTGGCTCATTGCTCATCACCAGGGCCAGTAACGATAGGGGCGATTTTGATCAGGTAGTTACCCAAACGGCAGCTGCATTAAATGAAGGATTAACGCCTTTGGCTTCGGGCTTTGTGGATAAAGGATCAGACCTGGGCTCGGATGCCGTAAGGTATATCCGCCAGCCCCGCGTAATGCTCATATCTGGCGAGGGCGTAAACGCCGAAGCCATGGGCGAGGTATGGCATTTGTTTGAACAGCAATTGGGTTATCCTATTACGTTGGTAAACTATCAGAGTCTTGGTCGTACCCGGCTTGCCGATTTTGATGTGGCTATTTTTCCGGATGGTAATTATGATGATTTTCCGTCAGAGAAACTGCAGGGTTGGATCCGTGATGGCGGCAGATTAATAGCCCTGGATAACGCGGTAGCGCAACTGGCTGATAAAAAAGGTTTCGCCCTGAAAAAGAAAGAAGAGAAGAAGGACGAAAAAGCCGAGGCCAAAGAAAAAGAGAATATTAAAATATATGGCGACCGAGATCGTGATGCCATCCGCTCCATGATCCCAGGCGCTATATTTAAGCTCACGCTGGATAATACACACCCGCTTGGTTTCGGTTTACCCAACTATTATTACTCGCTAAAACTAAATGACGATATTTATGACTATTTAAGCAGCGAAGATGGCTGGAACGTAGGTACGGTGAAAAAGAACAGCTACGTATCGGGTTTTGTGGGTGCACAGTCCAAACAAAAAATCAATAATGGCTTGTTGCTGGGTGTGCAATCACAGGGTCGCGGCTCGGTGATCTATATGGTTGATGATCCGTTGTTCCGCAGTTTCTGGGAAAACGGCAAACTGCTGTTCAGCAACGCGGTGTTTATGGTGGGACAGTAAAAGATGTGCAGATGTGCGGATATATAGATGTGCAGATGATGAAATGATATAACCATTGTGAAGTAAATAAAAAGACCTTCCTGAATTACAGGAAGGTCTTTTTATTTATGTGGTTTTCATCTGCACATTCACACATCTGCACATCTTCTCTTAATTCGCTCCCTTCACCCTGCCTTTTTCATCGTCGGCGCCGCTACGGTGTTCGCGGGATTTGATTTTGTTGTTACCAAAGTTGTAGGTAAAGGTTAGGCGGCCAACACGTGAATCGTTAATTTGACGGATATCAAAATCGTTACCCAGGGTATGACTGCTTACGTTATTACGACGGATAAAGAATATATCATCAAGCGCCAGTTTTATATTCGCTTTTTTGTTGGCGAATGAGTGGCTTACACCGGCATCAACACCATAGCGTGGTTTTATTTTGTAGATACCATAGGTAAGCGGTGATTGGTAATCGCCCCTGATCTCAAATTTGTAGCTGCCGAATGTTAATGTTTGTGTGGCTTTGATCTGCACGGTTACTTGCCCGTCGCTTAGCTTGCCGGTTCCAACTGAGTCTGATTTAAAGCCCAGGTAAAAGCTGTTTACGTCGACATTACCGCTCCACCATTTGGTAATGGTATATGGCGCATTGATGTTAAGGCTGTATGAGTTTTGAGTTTGCAGGTTCAGATTGGTTTGGAATGATTTCTGGCCTTCGGTTAATATGATCTCGGTGATCACATCGGTAGTGCGGCTATAACCTAAACTTACATTGATGCTTTTATTATAGGTATAGTTAAACTCAAAGTTATTGGTGTATTGTGGTTTCAGGAAGGCATTGCCTTTTGAAAAAGTGTACGGATCAAGGTAATATACAAATGGGTTCAGATCGTCATAACCCGGGCGGTCGATACGGCGGCTGTAAGAAAAACTGATCTCGTTTTTATCATTCAGCGTATGGTTGATAAACGCGCTTGGGAAAATATTAAAGTAACTGCGATCAACCGGGGTGCTGCCCAACAGGTTACCATTTGATTGGGTGTACTCACCACGCAGGCCTAATTGTATGGATGTTTTTTTGAACTGTTTGTTCAGGTTAAGATAGCCGGCAGTTATTTTCTCGGTGTAAATAAAGCGGTTGGTACGGGTGGTGTCGTTCACGTAGTTATTACCGTTAAATATCTGGGCCTGTAGGTTGTTATCTGTTTTAACACTGCTGAATTTTGCGCCTGTTTCCAGCTTTACGGTTTTAGAAAGCGGTTTGGTATAATCAACCTTGGCTGTATATATAGTAATGTTTGATGGGGTTTGGTTACGCAGCAATTGGGGTGCGTGGGGTGTGCTGCCATCGGGCAGGAAATAGTTAGTATTATATTGAGCTATAGAATTGTTTTTAAATTTAGAGTAATCCAGGTCAACGCTTAATTCCTGGCCGCTGGTATCAATCTTGAACCTGTCGTTCAGGTTGGCAGCAAAGTTTTTGTATGATTGATCGATGGTTGATACGGTCGTTAAAGAGGAGTCGACCCGGTTAGGTGCCGCGCCAATTTTAGTACTGCCGTTGTTATTGTCCAATTCGGAGTTTGAATAACCGCTTACCACAAAACCAATAGTGTTTTTAGAAGTTACATCATAATCGGCGCCTATGCGGTAGTTATTATAATGATAAACGTGCGGCATAGTGGTGAGCTGGTTAAAATAAGTAGGCTTGCCTGTGCTGTCGCGGGTAATACGGTCGATATAGATATCGCGGGTGTTTTTGTTATCGCCACGGCTAAAAGTTCCAAACACATTCAGGTTTCCCTCTTTATGATTTAAGTTTAAACTGGTATTATCTCTCCAGTATTTACCACGGGCGGTACCCACAGTAATGCTACCATTTGTGCCTGATTGGCTGTTTTTCTTAAGTTTGATATTGATGATACCTGAGTTACCGGCAGCATCATATTTGGCTGATGGGTTGGTAATGATCTCGATGGATTTGATAGTATTACCATCTGTTGAACGTAATAAGGTAGCCAGTTGTGCGGCGCTCAGGTAAGTCAATTTATCATTGATCATCACGGTTACGCCTTGTTTGCCTTTCAGGCTGATGTTATCGTCTTTATCAACAGTAACACCTGGCGCTTTCTCCAATATCTCCAATGCGGTATTGCCTGCTGCCAGTACGCTGTTTTCCACATTCATTACGGTGCGGTCAATCTTGCGTTCGATGAGTGGTTTGCTGGCGGTAATGGTTACACCTTTCAATTCGGTACTGCCTACACGCATGCTCAACGCTGGCGCGGTAACGGTTGCGGCACTCTCCGGAACGGTGAAAGGCGTAGTTACCGCTTTTTGATAACCCACTACAGAAGCCTTAACCAGGTATTTGCCTGAGCGGATGTTATCAAAGGTATAAACACCGTTATCATTACTCAATGCGCCTTTAACAACGGTTGAGTCGGTGGCCCTGATGAGGCTTACGGTGGCGTAATCCATAGGTTTACCCTGTTCATTCAATAATGAACCGGATACTCTGGCACCGCCTGATTTGCCACCCTGGGCAAAAGAGGTACTCCAGCTGATAGCTACAAGCAGGAGGGTGCAAAATATGTTGTTTGTAAGAGTTTTCATGTTTTTGGTGTTAAAATGTTCAGGCAATAGCGAGCCATCAAAGAATATGCTTCTTTTTAAATTTGATGAATAAGTTTTTGGTCGATCCGGCTGTTAATCGGCAATGGTTTTAGTATATTATTTTATATAGGCGATTTTTTTCATTGTGTTTGTTTTTTATAGTTCAAATGTGCAAACAGATCCGGTTTTTGAGTAATGCTTTTAGGCGAAAATATCTAAACTTCCGGTAAACGCCCCAAAAACGCCGATGAACATTTACAACCCTTTTACTTTATATTTCCCAACCCGGCTAAATCCCGGCTTGGTGTGGATTTTACATTAAGATGCTAAAAAGAGGAATAAGGTTACAGCGGGTTTAAACTTTTTAATACCGGGAAGGCATTTTTAACCAGGCGGGCAATAAACAGAATCCCATGTGTTGGATTTTTAAGCGGTGTGTTTTTTGCCGATATCAATTGCCCGGATTTTAATGGAAGTGATGTTTGGGTGCTTAGCTGAAAACAAAAGGGAACAATAAGCCCGCTAAATAATAGCAGGCTTATGTATTTTATCAGAGCTCTCATTATATAATGATAGGTTTAGGTTGAGTTGTTATTCGTCTTGATTTTTTGCGGTATCGGGCACCAAGTGATTTTTGATACTGTCGGCTTTTGCGGCTGCTGCTCTTGCCGCCGTATCTATTTTACATTGCAAACCATCATTGGCCATAATGTACACAGCGCCGGCCGGGTTCTTTGGTGTATTATCCTGTCCGCAATTGTATAAATTAAGATCAAGGTTACGGTCAAGTTTGCCATCAATGATTAGTTTGGCGTTCAGTGGAACTTTGAGGGTCATGTGCAGCTCCTGTCCGCGCCACATGGCACGGCCAAGTCTTTCCAGGTGGCGGTCAAACTTCAATACCGAGTCTTTTTGTACAAAGCGATAGCTGATGTTGCGGGCATTGGTAAGCGCATCTTCATCATTACGCCCCCTTGCCATAAACGACTGAACAAGGATTGGCTGAGGCACGTCACTTTTTTCAATATCAATACGAACACGATCCGGACTGTCAAAATCATTACTATTATAATCGTCGTCAAGAATAACCATGCCATTAAACCTTTCTTTAATGCGCAGGCGGGTACTATCCTCGTTGGTTAAATACTTGGCATCGTTCAACTGTAAATAATAGGTGTTGTTGGGCGTTGCCTTGATGTTAATGGTTTTGCTCAGCTTAGCGCCTTCCCTAAAATCGGCCGAGGCCTTCGCTCCGTAATATACAACCGCGCCAAGCGATGCAAGCCATACACACAGTAAGGTAGTACCAATAGAGCGGTTGAAGGAGGCATTTTTGAATAAAAAACCGATGGTTACTAATATCAGGGTTAATAAAGGTATAGCCAAAAGCAAGAAACCTCCGGTAAGAAATACCAGATTGGTATCTTCATTAACAATATTGAACGGGAATATATGGAATATATCTGTTTTGCCAAAAGCGATAAAGCCGATGAACACCACAATAAGGGCAATAGCAAGCCCAAAACTGACTAATAGAATAGCTACTGCAATCAGTTTGCCCAGGAAACTACCGGTGCCTCTTATAAATGTACCAAAGTGGTCAAAAAAATCACCCAGAAAATCACGCACTTTATAAACAAAGGGGCGTGCCTCCTGGCGAAAATTAGAAAGGTTCTCTTTTACCAGGCTCATTTCGTCTTCAAAGTTCTTTTTAAAGCCTTTCAGATCCTGTTTTTCGCCTTTCATGGCCATACGGTCGGCCCGGGTTGTAGCTTTGGGTACTACTATCCATAATATAACGTATAATATAAGTCCGCTACCCGCGAAAATTAGTGAAAGGGCAAAGGCCAATCTGATCCAAACAGCCGGAATGTCAAAATAATTGGCAATACCGGCGGCTACTCCACTAACCAGGTGGTCGTCGGGGTCGCGGAAAAGGCGGCGGCGTTCTGTATTATAACTATAAGAAGCATTACCGGTAGGTTTGGCGTCATCTTCGGCCGATTCAAAATCTTCCACCGAACCCATTTGCTCAATAACGAGTTTAACATCAGCTTCTACAATTACCTGTTTGTTTTGGTTTGCTAATAGCTCGTTAAACATTTCGGCTATGCGGTTTTCGATGTCGGTGGTTATTTCCAGGCTGTCGGCCGACGTGGAAAAGTGACGTTTTACGTCGGTCATATAAGCTTTGAGTACCTCATAAGCATCCTCTTCTATATGAAATACGATGCCATTTATATTTATGATGATAGTTTTATTCATGATCTGTGATTTTTTTATAGGTTTTTATTTTCTGTCGCCAATGGCGGTTTGCACGGCATAAACCAGTTCCTGCCAGGTTTTATCCAGCTGTTCCAATACGTTTTTTCCTTCTTCCGATAGTACATAATACTTTCGTGGCGGGCCCGAAACAGACTCGACCCAGTTGTAAGTGAGCAGACCATTATTTTTTAACCGCGTAAGTAAAGGATACAGAGTACCCTCAACTACAAGTAGTTGGGCTTTTTTAAGTTCAGCAATAATGTCTGACGCATATATTTCGCCCCGGGATATGATGGAAAGAATGCAATACTCCAGTATGCCTTTCCTCATTTGGGTTTGTGTGTTTTCTACGATCATAATACAAAGATATATGTTTTAAATTGTATTATGCAATACATAGTACTGTAATTATTATTATTGTAGGTAAAAATTGAGTTTTTTAAAAAAAAGTCATGCATTTATCAGAATTAACTTGACTTTTTGATAATGTAACATTACTTTTATGATTAATTAACTATTAACTGATCTTATTATTAACGAAATGAAAAAACTTCTACTAGCAAGTTTGTGCATTCTGTTGTTGTCTATTACACAGGTTTTTGCACAAAACCGTACAGTTACTGGTACGGTTACGGCCAAAGATGATGGTCTACCCCTCCCGGGAGTAAGCGTTATCGTAAAAGGTACTACCAGCGGTACACAAACAAATGCAAATGGTAAATTCTCAATCAGCGTTTCCGGTAATGCCGTGCTAATTTTCCGTTTTATCGGTTATGCGCCAGTTACTAAAGAGGTGGGTACAAGCGAGGTGATCAATGTGTCTTTAGCCAACACCTCAAGAGACCTTACAGAGGTGGTTGTAACCGCAGCCGGTATCACTCGTTCGGCAGCCTCCTTAGGTGTTGCCGCAAACACCATTAAAGCAGGTGAAATTACCCAGGCTAATCCAACTAACTTACTAAGTGGTTTATCGGCTAAAGCGCCGGGTTTACAAATTGGGCGTTCAACAGGTGGCGTTAACACAGCGGTACGTATCTCATTAAGAGGACAGCGCTCATTCTCAAAATCAAGCGAACCTATATTCGTTATCGACGGTGTTCCGGTGAGTAATAGCAGCATCCAGCCTTCAACAACATCTGGAAATCAGGTTGACGTTGGTAGTCGAATTGGTGACGTTAACCCGGAGGATATTGAATCGGTAACCGTGCTGAACGGTCCAAACGCAGCGGCATTATATGGTTCATTGGCATCAAATGGTGCGATTATTATTACCACAAAAAATGGTAAAAACCGTAATAAGAAATATGAGGTAAGCTTTTCTTCATCTTTTGGCTTGGACAAGGTTCAAAAGCTTCCTACTTTCCAAAACCAGTATGGTTCCGGTTATAACGGAGAATATGATCAGATTGAGAATACAAATTGGGGGCCTGAGTTAGATGGTCATATGGTTCAGTCTGGCCCAACTCTGGCCGATGGCAGCAAAAACATGATTCCTTTTTCGGCTGTTAAAGACAATGTTAAAGACTTCTTTAACACAGGCAAAACCTGGAATAACTCTGTTGCTTTTAGTGGAGGTAATGATAAAAGCTCATTTTATTCTTCCTTTTCTGATGTTGAACAAAGCGGTGTTATCCCAATGGACAAATTCCGTCGTAATACAGTAAAGCTTTCCGGTAGTGCTCAGTTGTCAAATAAATTTACAATTAGCGGCAATATTCAATACAACAGGAATATTACCCGGACTTCATTTCAAGGAGGTACCGGAGCAACTGGTGTTTATAACGCAGTTTTAAACAGCAGCCGCCAAATCAATATTGAAAACTTTAAGGATTGGAGGCATAATCCGTTTGCGGGGCCTGATGGTTATTTTGATGGTTACTATCCTAACCCATATTACGCACTGGAAAATAACAGGTTTAACAGTATGTTGGATCACTTGTTAGGTAGTATGCAAGTTGGTTATGATCCGTTCAAGTGGTTAAACATCACTTATCGTTTAGGTACAGATGTGAGTATTGACAATCGTAAGCAAACTTTTGAAAGAACAACCTATGGTTTAACGGCCATTAGCCCCACTCAGCGCCCGGGCTCAACTACCGGTAGTGTGATAGAGGGAAGCAACTATGAGCGTATCTTAAACTCAGATTTATTGCTTACATTTAAAAAGGATCTAAACAAAGATTTCTCCACCACCTTCATATTGTTAAACAACATATATGAAACCAACCAAAGATTGCTTTCTACAACAGCAAATGCTATCGCTATACCGGGCTTTTTTAACTTGAGCAATGCGGTTGGACAATTATCCGGTTCAGAGCAAACATTCCTGACCAGAAGATATTCATTTGCAGGTGACTTGACAGTTGATTTTCGTAAATATTTATACTTGAATGCAACATTAAGAAATGACCATTCATCAACACTTGCTCCGAGTAACAGATCATACTGGTACCCATCTGCCAGCTTAAGTTATTTGTTAACAGAGTCAATTCCTGAGCTTAAAAATAGCGATGCTTTATCGTTTGCTAAATTAAGAGCCAGTTATGCTAAAGTGGGTAACAACGCTAACGCGTACAGTTTGTTGCCAACCTTTAATCCTGGTAGCGGCTACCCATACGGTTCAGCTGCCTCATTTAGTTTGACTAATACTTACCCGGATCCTAATTTACAGCCAGAGTTTACTTCCTCATATGAGTTAGGTACAGAACTATCCTTTTTACGAGATAAACTGGGCTTGGATTTTACTTGGTATCAAACCAAAAGCAGTAACCTGATCACTAACGTTGCTTTAGCATCATCAACAGGTTATACTCAAGCTACACTTAACGCTGGCGATATCAAGAATAAGGGTGTTGAGATTGCTTTAAGAGGAAAGCCATTTTCAAGTGCAAATGGAGTTAGCTGGAATTTTACAGTAAGCTATACCCATAACGACAGTAAAGTGACCAGAGTTTATCAGGATTCTAAAATATTGCCGTTAGGTACAGGAGACCCTGTTCCGGCAGCAATTGTTGGCCAGCAATACCCGGTATTATACGGAAGTAAATTCCTAACAGATGGTCAGGGGCATGTTGTAGTAGGTGCTAATGGTAACCCTATTAAAGACCCTTCTAACCAGGTACTAGGACAGGTAAACCCGAAACATATCATAGGTTTCTCTAATAGCATCTCTTACAAAGGCTTCACACTGAGTGGTACCTTAGATTACCGAACAGGAAATGTGATCTATTCAGGTACAATGAATACTTTAATCTTTACTGGTTCAACTCCTTTAACAACTCAATATAATCGTCAGCCATTTGTGTTCCCTAACTCTGTAATTAAAAATGCAGACGGAAGTTATACACCTAATACCACACTGAAAACAGCCGATGGTGGCTTTGATTATTGGTATAGTGTTTATAATCAAGTTGCCGCCAATAATATTGTTGATGCTGCCTTCCTGAAATTAAGAGATGTTTCATTAGAATACCAATTACCAAAAAACCTGTTGAAAGGTACTCCTTTTGGTCGTGCAAGTGTGGCATTAACCGGATCAAACATTTTATTGTGGACTCCAAAATCTAATCAATACATTGATCCTGAAGCTAATGCTTTTGGTACCAATAATTCTCAGGGTCGTGAGATCAGCAATACGCCATCAACCAGATACTTTGGTTTGAATATTAGAGCAACATTTTAATAATGTTTAATTTAAAAAGATAATGAAAACTAAATATATTTTAAGAGGATTTGTGGCGGCCGCCCTGGCAATAACAACCTCGAGCTGTGAAAAGAATTTTTTGGATGTGAATACGAGTCCAAACAATCCATCAACTTCAACACCTGAGTTGGTTTTACCTAGTGCAGTGAACTTTGCAGGCAGCCAGGTAAATGGTAGTTTTAACGTGCTAGGTAACTTGCTTACCGGCAACTGGGGACAGGCGCCAGATTTTCTGTTTTATCTTCCACAGGAAACTTACAACCTTACGCCTGGTACTTATGATACCCAGTGGACTAACTTTTACGCCAACTCATTAAAAAACCTGCAGTATGTGATTGATAATGCTAACGGTAAAAAGAACCTGGTGGCAATTGCAAAGATCATGCAGGCTTATGATTTTCAGGTGTTGGCTGATGCATGGGGAGATATTCCATTTAACGATGCGCTAAAGAATACAAAAGTTATTGCCCCTAAATATGATGCTGCAACCAGTGTTTACGATGGTATTATTAAACTAATTGACGATGGCGTGGCTAGTATTGATGTTTCAGCAACCGCAATTAGACCAGCTGCTGCCGATATCGTATTCGGTAGCTCTGCTCTTATTGCTGAAATGGATTTTTGGAAACGTTTTGCAAATACATTGAAGTTAAGGGTTTTGATACGTCAAAGTCGTGCTACAAGCAGGACATCACAAGTAACAGCAGGCTTTGCATCTTTATCTGGCGCCTCATTTTTAGAGACTAATGCTGCAAGTAATCCAGGTTATGCAAATCAATCTGGTCAATTCAGTCCAATTTATACTTCTATTGGTTTTACTTTAACAGGAGCGCAAACCAGTAATTATCAGGCCACCAGAGGTAATAAATTTGCTGTTGACTTTTTAGCTAATAGTAGTGACCCTCGCTTGACTTTACTTTATCGCCCTGTTCCAAATATTACCACATCGAATGTTTATAAAGGTGTTATAGCTGGAAGTACAGCTGCTTCAGGTAATAGATCGGCCGATTTATCCCCTGTTGGAGCAAGTATTGTTAAAGCTTCAGCGGATGGCGGATACGCTACGCCGGCCTATTTAATTTCCGCTTCGGAAAGTTACTTTTTACAAGCAGAAGCCCAAGTTAGAGGCTATTTAACAGGTGGGGTAGCAGGTGCAGCAATCAATTATCAAAAAGGTGTTGAAGAGTCATTTAAAGTATTGGGCTCAACAGCAAATGCAGCGGATGCTTATATTACCGCAGGCGCAGCTAATCGGTTAATTAACTTTAATTTAGCGGTAGGTTTAAATCAGCAAATCGAGGCCATTATAACTCAAAAATGGATTGCATTAAACGGGATCAATGGTTTTGAAGCTTGGTGCGAATTTAGAAGAACAGGTTATCCTACAGGAAACCCACTTACGCAAAATCAACAAAGCGGTGGCAAATTCCCGGTACGATTACCTTATCCACAAAATGAAGTGAATGGAAACGGTGCCAATGTTCCTAAAATTGATATTTTTAATAACAGAATTTTTTGGGATGTTGACTAATTGAAAGTTATAAAAACCATAGGAATGGCGGTTTTCATTACAGAAACCGTCATTTTTTTTTTGAAACGAGCAGTAAACCACTGCTCATCCGCGTTACATTTTTCCGCGCCCAACGGCTTGAAAACCTTTCAGCAAAGCACTCTTAACAATCTGTCAATAAATTTTATTTTACGCAAAAAAGCATCCTTTAAGGCAATAAAATAATATATATATCAGGTAGGCATTATAGGTAAAATATGTAATAAATATGTTACAATAATTTAAAAAAGAGTTAATTTCTTACAATATTTTATGTAATATAGCCCCTGCGTTATTTTATAGTTCTGCAAAATATATTATACGATAACGCCACAATTCACATAGTATTAACTATTAATTGATCTTATTCACAAAAAATGAAAAAACTTCTACTAGTAAGTTTGTGTTTCCTGTTGTCAATAACACAAACATTTGCACAAAACCGTGCAGTTACCGGTACGGTTACAGGCCTGGAAGACGGCCTGCCAATCCCGGGAGTAACCGTCAAGGTAAAAGGAACTACAACTGGTACCCAAACCAGCAGCAACGGAAAATACACGTTAAGTGTTCCGGATGGTTCTACACTGATCATCAGCTTTATTGGCTATGCAACGCAAGAGGTACAGGTAAAGGGTTCTGTAGTAAACGTAAGGCTTGCCATGTCGAGCAAGCAGCTTGGCGAAGTTGTGGTAACTGGCGCTTTAGGCTTAAGCCGAACCCGTAACCAGCAGGCTTATGCCGCCCAGCAGGTTGCCGGTGATGAGGTGAGCAAACAGCGTGGTTCAAACTTTGTAAGCGGCCTTTCAGGTAAAGTTGCCGGTTTAGAGATCAGGCAAAACAACGCGTTAGGTGGTTCAACCAACGTGGTTTTAAGGGGTACAAAGTCATTGTTAGGAAACAACCAGGCATTATTTGTAGTTGATGGTGTGCCCATGAACAATGGTGGCCCGGGCTCAGGAAACGGCGGAAGTAATAATGCCGGTGCCGGCGGTACAGGTGCTAATGCATCGGGTAACCTTGGTACTGTTGAAACAGGCAGGGGGGGGTATGATTACGGATCACCTATTTCGGATATTAACCCTGATGATATAGAATCGGTTACCATACTTAAAGGAGCGGCAGGTAGCGCCCTGTACGGTTCTATAGGTGCCAATGGTGTTATTGTAATTACCACTAAAAAGCCAGGCAGAGGCTTAGGTGTTACTTTTAACAGTAGCGTTGGTTTTGGCGCCGTTGATAAATCAACATTGCCTACTTATCAGCATGAGTACGGCGCTGGTTATGGTCCTATTTATAATAAAAAGGATGGGATAGACCCAACCGGCTATTTCCTGACGCAGGATGTTAATGGCGATGGTGTTACCGACCTGGTAGCCCCTATGCATGAAGATGCTTCTTATGGCCATCGGTTTGATCCTAATTTAAAGGTTTATCAATGGGATTCATTTGTGGCCACATCTCCAAATTTTGGAAAAGCAACGCCATGGGTTGCCGCGGCCAATGATCCGCTTACCTTTTTTGTTCACCCGGTAACTAATAACCAAAGTTTGTTTGTTACCAATGGCGGCGATAACGGCAGCTTTAAATTAGGTTATACCCGTAATAATCAAACCGGTTTTTTACCTAACAGTAATGAATTAAAAAACAGTGTTGATTTTGCAAGCACCTATAAAATTACCAACAAATTAACCGCGGGCGCAAGTATTAATTACACCCGTACAGATGGTAAGGGCCGCTATGGCAGTGGTTATCAAACCGAAAACGTTATACGCAACTTTAGGCAATGGTGGCAGATGAATACCGATATTAAGGCACAAAAAGACGCCTATTTTGCATCGGGAGGAAAAGATATCACCTGGAACTGGAAAAGCCCAACCAACCTTGTTCCTAATTTCCAGGATAATCCATACTTCACCCGCTATCAAAATTATGAAACAGACAGGCGTCACCATTACTTTGGCAATGTGAACCTGAATTATAAGGTTAACGACTGGATAAATTTAATGGGTCGTGTAACCGTTGATAATTCAAGCATGATACAGGAAGAAAGACGTGCTTTTGGCTCACAAGGCGTATCTGCTTATACCAGGAGAAATATCAATTTTAACGAAACCAATTTAGACTTCCTGGCTACGGTTGACAAAAACATTAGCTCCGACCTTAATTTTAAAGGATTGTTAGGTGTTAACATCAGGAAAAACCGATATGAGTTAATTTCGGCAGCAACAAACGGCGGTTTAATTATCCCGAATGTTTATGCTTTGGCAAACTCTAAAAATGCGCCGGCTGCTCCTACCGAAAACGATATCAGACAAGAAGTTGATGGCTTATTTGCAGGAGCCACCTTTACCTGGAGAAAAATGGTAGTTTTAGACGGAACATTACGCCGTGATGCCTCATCGTCTTTACCATCTTACAGCAATAAGTTTTATTATCCATCTGTTAATTTAGGTTTTACTTTTTCCGAACTGCTTAAACAATATGAGTGGTTGTCATACGGTAAAGTAAGAGTTAACTATGCCGAAGTGGGTAATGGCGGTCAGCCTTTCCTTACCAAAAACTTTTATTCTTTTGGTACACCGTTTGGCTCAAACCCGCAATCTTTCATAGGCGTTGTTCAAAACAATGCCACTTTAAAACCCGAACGTTCAAAATCGAAAGAAGCGGGTTTAGAGATGCAGTTTTTTAACAGCCGTTTAGGTTTTGATTTCACTTATTATGAATCTAAAACCAGCGATCAGCTTTTGCCTGTTGCCCTGTCAAGAGCTACCGGTTACGATGCTACCTATATTAACTCCGGTACTATACAAAACAAGGGTATCGAGGTTTCATTGAACGGTACCCCTGTAAACAGTAAGCTGGTAACCTGGAAAGTTGGCGTTAACTTCACTAAAAACAAGAATAAGGTTTTATCGCTTTATGTAGACCCAACCGGCCAGCCTGCAACAAACCTGTTGTTATCATCATTCCAGGGCGGTGTATCATTGAATGCTACATTGGGCCGTCCGTATGGCGATATCCGCGGTACTGCTTTTACCGATATCAACGGAAAACCATACCTGAACAAAGACGGTGGCCGTGTTGTTGATCAAACCGGCGATAACGCGGGTTATTATAAACAATCGCCGAGCACCAGTACCATAGGTAATATTAACCCGGATTGGATAGGGGGTATTACCAACTCTGTACGCGTTCAAAACTTTACTTTGAGCTTCCTGATCGATATTCGTAAAGGCGGTGACGTATTCTCCCTGGATACTTACTATGGTATGGATACGGGTTTATATCCAGAAACCGTTGGCAATAATGACCTGGGTAATCCGTCAAGAAACTCGCTTGCTAACGGCGGAGGGGTAATCATTCAAGGTATTGCGGCTAATGGCAACAAAAATAATATCAGGGTACGCAATGATGCTACCGGTTTATATGGTTATGAGCACAACCCGGCAGCTGCTTATGTTTACGATGCAAGTTATGTGAAATTGCGCGAAGCGTCATTGAACTATTCGTTTCCGCAAAGCCTCACCTCTAAATGGGGGCCAATTAAAGGAGTTGAGCTTGCAGTAAGCGGCAGAAATTTATGGATCATCCACAAAAATCTACCCTACTCAGATCCTGAAGAAGCCCTGAGTGCAGGTAACCTTCAAGGTTATCAAAGCGGTGCTTTCCCAACGGCCAGAATGTTTACCCTAAACTTAAAAGTAAGATTTTAACCAATATGAAAAAATATATATGGGCACTGCTTCCGCTGGTTATGCTGGGGGCGTGCAAAAAGGATTTTGAAAACCTGAATACCAATCCTAAGCTTTTCCCTACGGTACCTGCTCCAACGTTAATTACACAGGCCGAGCGGCAACTTTCAAATGCCCTTACATCAGCAAGCGTAAATAATAATGTTTTCAGGCTGGTTGAACAACAATGGCAGGAAACTACTTATAACGACGAAAGCTTGTACAATTTTGATACCCGTAACATCAACCGGCAGATGTGGGGTAGCCTGTTTCGTGATGTGCTAAACAATTTAAAGTTAGCTAAAGACATCATTCCCGGCGACCCTACCGTAGTTGGCGATGCTGTAAAAAAGAATGATATCGCGATTGCCGATATATTACAGGTTTACTCTTTTTATTACCTGGTTACTACTTTTGGCGATGTGCCTTATTCGCAGGCGCTTGATGCTAAAAACAATTTTCCAAAATATGATGATGCGGCAACCATTTATAAAGATCTGTTAAAACGCCTTGATGCCGATGTGGCTGCATTAAGCGGTACGGCAAGTTTGGGTTCTGCCGATATTATTTATGGCGGAGACGTTGCCAAATGGAAAAAATTTGCCAACTCATTTAAATTGAAAATGGGTATGACCATTGCCGATTATGATGCGGCTTTAGCTAAAACAACTGTTCAGGCGGCATTGGATGCAGGTGTTTTTACCGATAATGCAGATAATGCTACATTGGTATACCTGGCTGCAACACCGAATACCAACCCAATATGGGTTGACCTTGTTCAAAGCGGCAGAAATGACTTTGTAGCTTGTGCTACATTAGTTAAGCAACTCAATAACAGTAACGGGATACTTGACCCCCGCGCATCAAAATATTTCACCCTTTATAAGGCAACAGCTAATGATCCAGGTATATATTTAGGTGCCGATCCTGGTGTAAAAGCAAACTATGAAAGTTTTTCGCATGTAGGAGCTGTTGTAACTGCAGCTACTGCCCCTGGTTTATTGCTTGATTACGCAGAGGTTTCATTTTATTTAGCAGAAGCAAAAGCAAAAAACTTGATAACTAACGGAGATGCCGCCGCCTCTTATTATGAAAAAGGTGTTCAGGCCTCGTTTGATTATTGGAAAGCGGGAAGCGCGACAGCCTTTATTGCTGCTAACCCTTATACAGCTAATAACCTGGCTACTCAAAAATGGGTTGCTAACTTTAACAGGGGGTGGGATGCATGGATCGAGACCAGGAGACTTGACTTTCCTGTGCTTTATAAACCAGCAACCGGCGCGTTTAGTGATTTTCCGGTTCGTTTCAAATACCCGGTTGATGAGGCAAATGTAAACCCAGCTAATTATAAAGCAGCATCTGCAGCCATTGGCGGCGATGTGGTAACAACCAGGCTGTTTTTTGATAAAAATGTTATGCCTAAATAGTTAGCTATAACGTTTAAATAATAAAAAAGGGATTTGCCAGCATGGCAAATCCCTTTTTTATTACAGTCCAAAATTAAACAGTTTATTTTTTATCCACGCTGTATTTACCCGGGCCAACAAATAAAAGGCCAGCAAATATCAGGGCATCTTCTAGAGCATGGGCAGCGCCGCCAAACCCTTCACCTCTGGCAAAATGGGATGCAGCAGCTACAATAAGCGTCAATATCATCAGTATGCATACCGGACGAAAGGCAAAGCCTATAATGAGTAAAACGCCGCCAAATGCTTCTGTTAGCGTCGCCAGGAAACCCCACACCACCGGCCAGAAATGGATGCCGATATGCCTGGTAGAGTGGCCCAGCTCCTTCCAGCCGCTTACGCCGCCCATGAGCATAGGGTAACCATAAAAAATAAAAGTGATACCCAGTCCCAAGCGGATGATCAACAGTCCAAAGTTTTTGTAATTGCTTAAGTTGCTCAGTATTGCCATAAATTATAATGGTAAGTTTTGTTTAACAGGGTTGAAATTTGGTTTTAATATATAAAAAATACTTTCAGGAAGAAAATGGGCATGCCGAGCAAAAGCCCGGGCCTGTGACATTCCTTCCCTCGGGAAGGGGAGGAAGGGGTTTATGTATCATTGCCGGTTTATACTGCTTGTATAAATACCCCTTTGCTTTTACACTCATGTCAGCCGCACCTCTCCCGTAGGGAGAGAACTGGAAAAATACCTGGTCTAAATCGCAGAAGTTTTTATCTTTTGGGCGAGGGAGATCCAGTAACCCCCTTAATTCTGGAAACGGCGAAGCCCTCAACGGAGTTAATTCTAAGTTCAAAGAAACTGCAAACCTACGTCCTGCCCCTGTACAGATAGCTGAACCTTCCTGCCAAATATCAAACTGCAATTATCGGGGATGTGCCCGGCCGGAAAATCAAAGCATACGGGGTAATCATATTCCTGCACAATATTCATAACAATCTCAGGTACGGTTTGCCCGAAGGGAATGTCGTTATCTTTCATATCGCTAAAACCACCTACAACCAGGCCCGCGAGCCAGGCGAGCTTGCCTGCCCGTTTCAGGCTGCGCAGCATCCTGTCAACCGAGTAAAGATATTCGCCAACATCTTCTATAAATAATATTTTGCCCGCATAGTCAAGGTCGGATACCGAACCGGCTACGCTTACCAATAGGGATAAGTTGCCGCCTGCCAATATTCCGCTGCCGTTGCCGCTGCGGTTTTTGCCGTGGGCATGGTATTGATAACTTAACGCTTCACCAAACAAGGCCTGGCGCAAAGTATCCAATGAATGTTTGGACGCATCGGGAATGTTAACCGGCATTTGCCCGTGTATGGTTTGAGCCCCATAGTTGGCCAGCAAATGGGTATGCAGCACGGTGATATCGCTAAAACCGATGAGCCATTTTGGGTGTTTGGCAAAGCGGCTAAAATCAACCTTATCAATCATCCGGATGGTGCCATAGCCCCCACGGGCCGCTATAATGGCTTTGATGCTGTCGTCGTCAATAAAGCGTTGCAGATCACGCGCGCGCAGATCATCATCGCCGGCAAACTGGTGGTAAGATGCGGTTACTGTATCGCCCGAAACCACTTCCAGTCCCCATGATTGTAGCAGGGCCACGGCATCGTTCATGGGCCGGGGCAGTTTCTTTGCCGGACAGGTGATCGCTATCTTATCGCCTTTTTTTAAATAAGGTGGGCGGAGTCCGGAAGAAGCGTCGTCGGCTGGTTTATGCATAAAGCAATTATAGTAAAAGTTTTGCTTTTGTGGCAGCAAAGCTTGCGGAGCCAGATCGCAGAGCCGACTCACCCCGTTTACGCTTCGCTGTACGGCCCTCTCTTCGCCTATAGCGGAAAGGGGTAAAAAATAGATTTGTCATGCTGAACGGAGGTAAAGTACCCATTCTGCTACATGCTCATTAAAAACCCCATAAAAGATTTTAGGACAAAGAAACCCGCACTTCCAAACTTTCCGGCTTAAATGAATTATCTTTGCGGCTTATTTACATTGCCGCATATTTCATGTCACAACTCAACAAATACAAACGCTTCACTATAACATCTGCCTTGCCTTATGCTAATGGTCCGCTGCATATTGGTCACCTGGCAGGAGCCTACATCCCGGGCGATATTTTTGTACGCCACCTGAGGCTCAAAAAAAAGGATGTAGTATACGTTTGCGGGTCTGATGAGCATGGCGCCGCCATTACCATTAAGGCCAAAAAAGAAGGCACTACACCACAGGCTATTATTGATAAATACCATCAGCAGATAAAAGACAGCTTTGAGCAATTCGGGATAGCTTTTGACATTTATCACCGCACCTCATCACCTATACACCATGAGTTGTCGCAGGAGTTTTTCCTGAACCTGTATGAAAAGGATGAGTTTATTGAAAAAGTAAGCGAGCAGTATTACGACGAGGATTTTGACCAGTTTCTGGCCGACAGATATATTATTGGTACCTGCCCTAATTGCCATAATGAGAATGCCTATGGCGATCAGTGCGAAAAATGCGGTACCTCGTTAAGTCCGACCGACCTGATCAACCCGGTATCAACCTTGAGCGGGAAGCCGCCGGTTTTAAAACCAACCAAACACTGGTACCTGCCGCTGGATAAATATCAGCCCTGGCTGGAGCAGTGGATAGATGCCAAAGAGGGTAGCTGGAAGGTGAATGTATTTGGCCAGTGCAAATCATGGCTTAAACAAGGCCTGCAGCCACGTTCCATGACCCGAGACCTGGATTGGGGTATCGACGTGCCGCTGGCCGATGCCAAAGGCAAAAAACTATACGTTTGGATGGATGCGCCTATAGGCTATATATCGGCCACAAAACAATGGGCTATTGATAATAATAAAGACTGGAAGCTATACTGGAAAAAGCAGGCCGACGAGCAGGACGATGCCTGTTTGATCCATTTTATTGGTAAGGATAATATCGTATTCCACTGTATTACCTTCCCATCCATACTGCATGCGCATGGCGAATATATTCTGCCTCAAAATGTGCCTGCCAATGAGTTTTTGAACCTGGAAGGCGATAAGCTTTCCACCTCGCGCAACCACGCTGTTTGGCTGCATGAGTACCTGGAAGAGCTGCCAAACAAACAGGACGAGTTGCGCTATGTATTGACCTCGATATTACCCGAAACCAGCGACAGCGAGTTTACCTGGAAAGATTATCAGGCACGTATCAATAACGAACTGGTGGCCATATTAGGCAACTTTGTGAACCGGGTGATGATCCTGATGCACAAGTTTTATGAAGGCAAGGTAGAAGGCACAAGCGATCGTATCGAACTAACCGACGCCACACTGAACGCAGAGTTGGGTAATTACTATGATGAGATAGAAAAGAACCTGGAAGCTTACCGTTATCGCCAGGCCTTACAGGCCGTAATGGATATCGCCCGCCTGGGTAACCGTTACCTCACCGAAAAAGAGCCCTGGAAAACCATTAAAACCGACCCGGAAGGAGCGAAGCAAGCCCTGCATAATTGCCTGTTGCTAATAGGGCACCTGGCCGCTTGCGCACAGCCATTTTTACCGGCTACGGCTAAAAAGATCATCGGTATGCTCAACTGGCCAAATGAAGTGATCCACTATGACCAGGAGATCTACTTTAATAATGGTCACCAGTTGAACCCGCCGGCTCTGCTGTTTGAAAAAATTGAAGATGAGGTGATTGAGCGTCAGTTGCTAAAGCTGCAGGCTAAAAAAGAAGCTGCAGCGCCAAAATCGGCCGATGTGCTGCCTGCGAAGGAAAACATCAATTACGAAACGTTTACCACGATGGATATCCGCACGGGTACCATTTTAACCGCCGAAAAGATAGCCAAAACAAAAAAGCTGCTCAAACTAACCATCGACACCGGTATTGACGAACGCACCATCGTATCGGGCATTGCCGAGTATTACGAACCGGAAGCCATTGTTGGCCAAAAGGTAAGCGTACTGGTAAACCTGGAACCCCGCGAAATCAAAGGGATACTGTCGCAAGGCATGATCCTGATGGCCGAAGACAGTACAGGCAAGCTAAGCTTTGTAGCTCCGGTTGATGATTTCCATAACGGATCGGTAATCAGGTAATTAGATGTGCGGATGTGCAGATGTGTAAATAGGCCCCTAACAAATTTTGCAAGCAGGAGTGTGATTTTTCATTGATAATTTGCACCTTTGCAAACTGTTTGCGGATGTACGTCCTGTAAACCATAAAGGTCCCGTAGTTCAACGGATAGAATAGGAGTTTCCTAAACTCTAGATATGAGTTCGATTCTCGTCGGGACCACTACTAACCCATACATGGGAATGATTGTGAAAAGCTTTTAGGTGGAAATCTGAAGGCTTTTTTTATTGACTGCAGTCGATGTTAACACAGACCGCAAGTAATATCGTAAGACGATACTCAATAAAGATCGGACTTATTTCCGGCAATTTTTATTCGGTGTACAATTTCCCAATCTGTCGATGACAAAATCCGGAAAATTGCCTTTTGATAAAATGATCGGAACTTTTCATTTCCGTTCATTCTTAGGATTCAATTTTACAATGCCCGGGCATAATTTATCCTGTTTTTTTTATCAGCCTCGCCAGGCATTGGAGCTACCTCATATTTACAATTCCATTCTTTTATACTTTCTAAAATGGGCAAAAAAGCCAAGCCTTTTTCAGACAATTTATATTCTACCCTTGGTGGTAGTTCTTTATAAGCTAACCTTGCCAGCATTCCATCTTCTTCCAGCTCTTTGAGTTGTTCTGTCAATACTTTCCTTGAAATAAGCGGTATAATGGAATCCAACTGACCAAAACGTACGGTACGTGTTCCGATAACATTAATAATGATCGGTTTCCATTTATTACCAATAGTACCGATGGCTCTCGTGAAGGGGCAATTCGATGCGCAAAATCTCTCGTCTCTCATATTTTCTAATTTGTAGTTACCTCCCAGTAACCAGAATAAGCTATATTAGTTACAAAAATAAACTATTGATAGTAACTTTGTGAAACAAATTTAAAAATATTTAGTAATGGGCAGATTAAATAATAAAATAGCCGTAATCACGGGTGGCAACAGTGGTATTGGATTTGGAATTGCGGAAGCATTTAAAAACGAAGGTGCGAAGGGCGCTATTATCGGCAGGAACCAGGAAACCTTAGATCGGGCCGTTGCACAGCTTGGCGATGGTTTTATCGCCATCAATGCCGATGTAACCAATATTGCCGATTTGGAAAAAGCATTTACAGCAACAGCTGAAAAATTTGGAAAGATAGATGTGGTTGTCGCTAATGCGGGTGCCGGAGCGGTAGGAACAGTAGCAACTTTTGATGAAGCTGCATTTGATCAGGCGATCGATCTGAACTTAAAAAGTGTTTATTTCACTGTTCAAAAAGCGTTGCCTCATATGAATTATGGAGGTTCTGTTATTTTAATCGGGTCAAATGCCGCCCATCGGGCTTATGCGAACTTCACCCTTTATGGGGCAGCAAAAGCGGCAGTCATCTATTTAGCCAAAGGATTTTCAAGCGACCTTTTAGACCGGAAGATCAGGGCTAATGTGATTACACCGGGTACAACAGATACCCCGGCGTTTGACAAGTTTGTTCCCGCAGAACAAATGGAAGCAGTCAAAAAACACTTTGCCGATCAAATGCCTATCGGCAGGATCGGTCAACCATCTGACATTGGTAAAACGGCAGTTTTTCTGGCCTCTGATGATTCTTCGTTCATGTTGGGTGCCGAACTACTGGTTGATGGCGGCATGACCTATTTATCAAAATAATTCTTAAAAATTTATAAAATGAGCAATTCAGAAAAGAAAGCAGCAAGCTACGCCATTATCGGCTTTGGCAAGATTGGCCAGGCCTTGGCTAGGGCGTTTGCCCGCAAGGGTATAGAAGTAGCCGTTGCCACCACGCGTGACCCGGAAAGCTTTACCGCCGAAGCGACCGCGATCGGCCCGGAGATCATCCCTGCTACACTGCCCGAAGCGGTTAAGGCAGACATTATCTTTTTGGCGGTGCGTTTTGAATCGCACCCGGATGTAGCGAAGGCGCTTCCTAACTGGCAGGGAAAAACTATCGTTGATGTGACCAATGCCTACGGTGTAACTCCTGAGCAAATGGAAGGACTGCCATCTGCCAGATTCGTAGCAAAGGCCTTTACCGGCGGAAAACTGGTCAAGGGTTTTAATCATTTAGGTGCTGCGATCCTTGATCAGGATCCGGCTGTAAATGGTGGTAAAAGAGTAGTGTTTCTCACAAGTGACGATGACAGCGCGGCAGCAGAGATTAGTGTGCTTGCAGAAAATCTTGGTTTTGCGCCGGTCAAGCTTGGCGGGCTTTCAGAAGGCGGGCTGCTTGTACAAGCGCAGGGAAACAGCTGGGGTAAACTGATCTTTCAGGATCTGGTCAAGTTTTAAATCTTAAATAAATTATAATAATAGAGTAATGAGCAAATTAGAAAACAAAGTAGCGGTAATTACCGGTGCTTCAAAAGGAATAGGCGCAGCTATCGCCAAACACTATGCGGCGGCAGGCGCAAAGGTCATAGTTAATTATGCCTCCAGTAAAGAAGGTGCTGATAAAGTGATAAAAGAAATAATCAACAGTGGCGGCATAGCCATTGCAGTTCAGGGTGATGTATCTGACAAAGCTGATGTAACCAGGTTGTTCCAAACGGCGAAGACAGCTTTTGGCAATGTGGATATTTTAGTCAATAATGCAGTCTCGCAAGGATACGCACCAATTGAACAGATATCAGTGGAGGCTTTTCATCAGAGCTTTAACGTTAATGTGCTGGGGCCAATCCTGACTATCCAGGAAGCGCTGAAACATTTCGGCGATAAGGGCGGAAATATCATCAATATTAGTTCGGGTGCCAGTAAATATCCACTCCCGAATGCCTCCTTATATTCGTCAACCAAAGCAGCACTCGATGCTTTCACCATCGCTTTATCAAAAGAACTGGGTGCGAAAAACGTTCGCATCAACTCTATATTGCCGGGTGCTACGGATACAGAAGGCGCAGCCAGCGCAGGCGTTACTGCCGGTAGTGAATACGAAAAGATGTTTGTTGAAAAAACACCGCTTGGCCGCAGAGGAAGGCCCGAAGATATTGCCAAAGCCGCCGTATTCCTGGCTTCCGATGATGCCGCCTGGATCACAGGAGAGCAAATTTCCGTTTCGGGTGGTATGTATGGTTTTTAAATCAAAAAATGAAATATAAAGGGACGGAATTATTTGACAGCGGTGATTTCTTCAAAACACACTAAAATAATGGTTTCTAAAATATAGGTTTTTATTAAATCCCTGTTTTTTCTAAAACAGGGATTTTTTGTTGCTTCAAATAACTTCACTAATTATCTTTTAATCTTGCTGCACAATACAAATCACCTATAGAAGAGTTCGAGCTTTATAGTCTAAGGACACTACGATTAAGTCAAGATTAAAAGTCAAAAAGGCCTTTAGATTAAAATCTGACTTTTTTTGCTTTTAAATATCTTGATTTAGCTTTGATCAGGCCTGAAGCCCATAACTAACGATAATTACCGGATTTCTTGCGTCAAGGAAAAAACATAGCGAATGAAAAAAGAGACGAACTGTGTCTGCGTGCTGTTTTATGCTAACAAAAAGCGGCCGAAACAGTTACTTTTGCGGTATAAATAAAATTTCGGCGGGAGATCATAATTTCGGCCGGGCACTTGATCTCTATACAGTCATGCAAACACTTGAACAATTAAAAAACGGCGAACTTAAAGGTGCCGTTTCCTTAAAGCTGGCAGAGGGACTTTCGCACTTTCCGCAGGCGATATTTGAGCTGGCGGATACGTTAGAGATGCTTGATCTTTCTGATAACGCTTTAAGTGAATTGCCCGCCGATTTTGGCCGGTTAAAAAAGTTGAAGATCTTATTCTGTTCGGAAAATTTGTTTACTGCTTTACCCGAAGTTCTGGCTGATTGCCCCATTTTAGATATCGTGGGTTTTAAATCAAACCGGATAGAAACAGTGTCGGCTAAGGCGCTTAATCCTAACATTCGTTGGTTGATACTTACCAATAACAGGGTAACAACGCTACCCGCTCAAATAGGAAATTGCACCCGTATGCAAAAGCTGATGCTTGCCGGTAACAGGTTAAAGGAGCTGCCTGCCGAGCTCCAAAATTGTCGCAATTTATCGCTTTTGCGCATTTCTGCCAACCAGTTAAGCGAGCTTCCGCGGTGGTTGTTGAGTATGCCCAAGCTTTCCTGGCTGGCATTTTCTGGTAATTTATTTAACATAAAGCCCCAAATAGCCACGATGAACTCTATTGATCACCTGGAACTGGAGTGGGGACACCAACTTGGCGAAGGCGCGTCGGGCATTATATCCAAAGCCCGGTGGCGAAGTAACGATGAAGACAAGGAAGTAGCCGTCAAAATATTTAAAGGGGCCGTTACCAGCGACGGGCTTCCGGAAGACGAGATGCTTTGCTATATAGCCTCGGGGAACCATTACGGACTTGTAAAATTGCTCGGGAAGATATCGGCACATCCGGAGGGAAAACAAGGTTTGGTGATGGAATTAATACCAGAGCGATTTTTTAACCTGGGTAACCCGCCCAGCTTTGCCAGCTGTACCCGCGATGTTTTTAATGAGGGCATGATTCTTTCTGCACAACAGGTTATAAAAATCGCGTCAACCATAACGTCTTTAGCAGCACAATTGCATAGCCATGGTGTTATGCATGGCGACTTGTATGCGCATAACACCTTGATAGACGAAGAAGGAAACACGCTGTTTGGTGATTTTGGCGCGTCTGGCTTTTACGACAGATCGGACATCGAATTGGCTGATGCCCTGGAACGGATAGAGGTAAGCGCTTATGGCCACTTACTGGACGACTTGCTAAGTTTGTGTAAAGAAGCCGACACTGACCAAACTTTATTAAAATTAGCGACCTTAAGAGACCGTTGTGTAGCCCCGTTGGTATCAAACCGCCCAAGGTTTCAGGATTTGGTAGCGGCACAGGTTTAAGTATTTTTAGAAGGTAATAACCTGTATCGGTGGATGAATAATTATTATATTAGTTCATCAAATATTCCACGCTATTTTACAAATAAAACTAAACCAATCAATATGAAAAAAGTAACAGGCATTGGCGGCGTATTTTTTAAATGCAATGATCCCAAAGGTATGAACGACTGGTATGCCAAAAATCTGGGATTGCCTCAAACCGAATACGGAACAACGTTTGAGTGGCGCCAAGCTGATAATCCGGAAAAAGAGGGATCAACCTCGTGGTGCACTTTTCCGCAGGATACCAAATATTTCAATCCTTCCGAAAAACCTTTCATGATCAATTACCGCGTAGAAAATCTGGCTGCACTGATTGACGAACTAAAAAAGGAAAACGTAACCATTGTGGATGAAATTGCCGAGTACGATTATGGAAAATTTGTTCATATACTCGACCCGGAAGGGAACATTATTGAGCTTTGGGAACCGGCAGATGAATAGACAGCTGATAAGTGTTTTTAATCCGCATATAACTTACAAAAGTGCTGGTAATTGATCATAATTACCGGCACTTTTGCAGATAATTAAATAATGTAATAAAATGAGGCGGTGATGCTGAACCGCAAATTTATGAGCGGAAATTCTATACTACTGCTATTATTATTTCTGGCTACCGGAGTCAAAGCACAAATAGCAAACTCAGAAAATGGCAGTGCAAATACACTCCCGGAAAAGTTTCAAAAAAAACTATCTGAGTCGAAAATGGTCTTCACAAGACCTAAAAATACCAGTGAAGTGCCTATAGTTGAAAATGCAGGAATGCATTATGATTATGCGCTAAAACTTAACGACAAAAACATTGAGATCAGGTATTCGGTCTGGCCAATATATAAGTGGATGTTTGATACCTACAACAACCGTCAACCATCACCCGGAGATACCATTCTGGAGCCGAATAAGCTTCATAAGCAGTTCGCGCTATTTGCATTCAGTAAAATTTCGGGTGGTAAAATTTCTCCGAATCAAGTCAAGTTACAGCCCTTTACTACTCCGACCGTAAAAAGCGACTTCCGTGCGGATGAGGGTGCGATGTCCATGGGACCCATTGGCGGGGCCTTTAGTTCAGAATATTCTTATGGTCTTTACATGATGATCCATAAAGACAATACAGCCGACGCCTATATTTTGTATTTATTTAAAAGCGAAGATGCCATGTTCGAAGAATATAAATCAATTACTGGCAATGATAATTTTACTACAGCGTTGAAATTTAATTAGTGCAGCCCATGGTCAATGTTATCACAGCGCGACATCCCGCCGTACAATATAAATCACCAAAAAGAGTATGGGTTTTGTAACCAAGGTGGAATTTAAAAGCCAGTAATTATGCTTAATTACTGGCTTTTTTGAATGCAGTTGTTAAAGATGATACAGCCCCTCCTGAACTTATCCTTTGGTCCCGTCCGCCTTTACTTGGGGGATAAAACCAGGAACACCTGTGTGCACCACCGGGTTTAAACGCTGCCTGGTTTGGATGCGGTTGATTTCATCAAAAGCATCTTCGGGCAGGGGCGAGATGTCAAAATTTTCGCGTGCCCGATCGGCGGTTTTGGGAGTGGTCAATATGGCTGTGCCACGTTGTACGGCCCAGGCCAATAATACCTGGGCTGGTGTTTTTTCAACCCGTGCGGCAATGGACAAAATAACCGGATCTTCAAGCAGTCCCGGCCTCATACCGTGGCCCAGTGGTGCAAAAGCTAAAAACACAATGCCCTTTTCCTTACAATATTCCAGGAGCTCTGTTTCGGGCAGATACGGATGCGATTCAATCTGCACCGCGGCGGGTTTAATCCTCGCCGCCTCATAAAGGGGGATCAGATCTTTTAGAGTAATGTCAGACAATCCAATGGCCCGGCATTTGCCGCCATCTACCAAACGTTCCATCGCCCGCCAGGTATCGAGTAAAGTCACCCCGCGGTCGTAAATAACATTGCCGTTTTCATCCCTCGGGTCCTGGTTGTCGCCCGGTTGAAACGCGTACGGGGTATGGATAAGATAGAGATCGATGTAGTCGAGCCGGAGTCTTTTCAGGCTCGCTTCAAAAGCCGGTTCTACGCGCTCGGGCCGGTGGTTGGTGTTCCACAATTTGGTGGTAACAAAAATATCTTCGCGGGCAATGTTCCCGGCGGCAAGTCCTGCCTGCAATGCCTCGCCCACTTCGTTTTCGTTGCGGTATCTTTCCGCGGCATCAAAATGCCTGAACCCGGCTGCCAGTGCCTCTTTGGTTGCGCTTATGGTTAAAGCCGGATCGGGGATCAGCGTACCAAACCCGAGGGACGGCATATGGATGGGGTTATTGGGTGTTTTCATGATATAGTTTGTTATGGTTTTCTTTTTTGGCGATTACGTTTCGTTGTTGTATAACAAAGTACGACAGGAATTTCCGGATACCTGCGTGACCTATATCACATTCGAATGGAAGCTGGATTGATGTGAAAATGGGCTGATTCAGCAGGTCTACTTTTTTAATACATACGTCATTGCGAGGAGGAACGACGTGGCAATCCCCCACTTACAGAGCTGCCCTGCTAATCGGGGATTGCCACGCTATCGCTCGCCATGACGTGCGGAGAAAGGCATTCCCCTCTATGCGCGAAGCGGAGAGAGGGGTGACGAGCGCAGCGATGTCGGGGTGAGTTGATACCGTGAATTTCGCCCATGCCCCAACGAAGTTCATCAGCAACAGACCAATTTGTTGATATTTATTTTCTAACTTGCCAACGTTCTTTTATATACCATCAACCGGAAAAAACATTACCTAATTTTGAATTGACCAGGGAATTGTTCTGTCTCCAGGACAGGGCTCTGAACATTTTTCCCCGGAGCGATGTATTATGAACTAAAGAACGTTTAAAGAAGAAGCATTTTTCGAAAAGTTTACCATGCAGACTAATAACTTTAAATCTCCGGGTCAAAAGTTCCGGGAGGCCCAGCAAAATGAAAAGCCATTACAAATTATTGGCGCTATCAATGCCAATCATGCTTTATTAGCCCAACAGGCAGGTTTTAACGCTATTTACCTATCAGGCGGCGGTGTGGCAGCCGGGTCATTGGGCATTCCCGATCTGGGGATTACCACCCTGGAGGATGTATTGATCGATATTCAGCGCATCACCAATGTGTGCGATCTGCCGCTGTTGGTAGATGTGGACACCGGCTTTGGCCCTTCTGCTTTTAATATTGCCCGTACCGTAAAATCACTGATCAAAGCCGGTGCCGCCGCTTTGCATATCGAAGACCAGGTAGGTGCTAAACGTTGCGGACATCGCCCGGGTAAGGAGATCGTGAGTAAAGAGGAAATGGTTGATCGCTTAAAAGCCGCGGCGGATGCCCGTACAGATGAACATTTTGTGATTGGTGCCCGGACCGATGCTTTTGCCGGCGAAGGATTAGAAAAAACTCTGGAACGCGCTGTGGCTTACAAAGAAGCAGGCGCCGACTTCATTTTTGCCGAAGCCGTGCCCGATCTGAGCTATTACCGCAAATTTGTGGAAGCCACAGGCATCCCGGTATTGGCTAATATTACAGAGTTTGGCATGATCCCCATGTATACCGTTGAGGAGCTTGGCCAGGCCGGTGTGGAGTTAATCCTTTACCCGTTGTCGGCATTTCGTGCAGCCAATAAAGCTGCTCAAAATGTGTATGAACATATCCGGAAGGATGGTACGCAAAAAAATGTACTGAATACGATGCAAACCCGCGAAGAGTTGTACAAAAGCATCGGTTACCATGATTATGAACAAAAATTAGATAACCTTTTTAAGAAGAAGCAGGATGGAAACTAATACCGAAAGTACGTTCAAACCTAAAAAGAGTGTGGCGCTGTCCGGCGTTGTTGCGGGCAACACAGCCCTATGCAGTGTGGGCAAAAGCGGTAACGATTTGCATTACCGGGGCTACAATATCCTTGACCTGGCCGAAAAGGCGGAGTTTGAAGAAGTGGCCTATCTGCTTATTTACGGCGCGCTGCCCAATCAATCGCAACTGGTCAATTATAAAGCAAAACTAAAGTCGCTAAGGGGTTTACCCATCGCGGTAAAAAATATTTTGCAGCAGATACCCGCCGCCGCGCATCCTATGGATGTACTGCGTTCGGCCGTTTCTGCTTTGGGGACTGTTCTGCCCGAAAAAGACGACCATAATCTTCCGGGAGCCCGGGATATTGCCGATAAGCTGTTGGCCTGTTTAAGTTCGGCATTGCTGTACTGGTATCACTACGCCCATAACGGCAAAACCATCGAGGTTGAAACTGATGACGATTCCATTGGCGCGCATTTTCTGCACCTGTTGCACGGCGAAAAACCATCCGGGGCATGGGAAAGGGCCATGCAGGTTTCTTTGAACCTGTATGCCGAGCATGAATTCAACGCCTCTACCTTCACCAGCAGGGTGATAGCGGGAACCGGATCCGATATCTACTCGGCTGTTACCGGGGCTATCGGCGCGCTGCGGGGACCGAAACATGGCGGAGCCAACGAGGTAGCTTATGATATTCAAAGCCGCTATAGCACGCCTGATGAGGCCGAGGAGGATATCCGTAAACGTTTAGCCAATAAAGAGGTGATCATCGGTTTTGGTCACCCGGTATATACCATCTCTGATCCGCGAAATGTGGTGATCAAAAAGGTAGCCAAAGAGCTTTCGGAAGAGTCGGGAGATATGCAGTTATACAACATTGCCGAGCGCCTGGAAACACTGATGTGGAACGAGAAAAAGATGTTCCCCAATCTCGATTGGTTCTCCGCGGTATCGTACCATTTAATGGGCGTACCTACGCTGATGTTTACGCCGCTTTTTGTGGTATCGAGGGTTACCGGATGGAGCGCGCATATCATCGAACAACGGCAGGACGGCAAGATCATCCGCCCGAGCGCCAATTATACCGGACCCGATAATAAAGAATTCGTTCCCCTGAGCAAAAGAAAATAGTCCCGGGAAGAACAGGAAATATGAACAATATTTGCACAAAAGTGGGTTTACACTTTTTTATCGTATTTTTTATTAATCTATTGATTGTCAATAAATTAAGCCTGTGTTAACCCAAAAAAGTGTAAACCATGTAAACCCACTTTTCTGCTGAAAAAGGGGATTGGTCCCGGAAGGGAAGTTTAAATAATATCATCAAAAAAAATCTGAAATAATAATGTCAGCCCATATCTCCAACGAAAGACCACAGCCGGATAAAGTACTAACCGACATTGTGGACTATGCCTTAAACTACGAAATTAAAAACGATCTGGCCTGGAAAACGGCCCACTACTGCTTGCTGGATACTTTAGGCTGCGGTCTGGAAGCTTTAACTTACCCGGCCTGTACCAAATTACTGGGCCCCATTATACCTGGAACCATAGTACCCAATGGCGCGAAAGTTCCCGGAACGCAATTTCAGCTCGATCCTGTACAGGCTGCCTTTAATATAGGCGCTATTATTCGCTGGTTGGATTTTAACGATACCTGGCTGGCAGCAGAGTGGGGACACCCTTCGGATAATCTGGGCGGTATTTTAGCCACTGCCGATTGGCTTTCCAGAACAGCCGTTGCCAACGGAAAATCCCCCTTGCTGATGAAAGATGTGCTGGATGCCATGATCAAAGCGCATGAAATTCAGGGTGTATTGGCTTTGGAAAACTCCTTTAACAAAGTAGGCCTTGATCACGTATTTTTAGTGAAAGTGGCCTCTGTGGCCGTTGTCGGAAAACTGATCGGGCTTACCCGCGATGAGCTGATCAACGCGGTATCATTGGCCTTTGTCGATGGGCAGTCATTGCGTACCTATCGTCATTCGCCTAATACCGGTAGTCGTAAATCATGGGCCGCGGGCGATGCCACTTCAAGAGCCGTAAGGCTGGCACTCATCGCCAAAACAGGCGAAATGGGTTACCCGTCGGTACTTACCGCTAAAACCTGGGGTTTTTATGATGTTTCCTTTAAAGGGAATGAGTTTAAGTTCCAGCGCGATTATGGTTCTTATGTGATGGAGAATGTGTTGTTCAAAATTTCGTTCCCGGCCGAGTTCCATTCACAAACCGCGGTAGAAGCGGCCATGACCCTGCATGAGCAACTGAAGGCGGCGGGCAAAACAACAGACGATATCAAGAAGATTACTATACGCACCCACGAAGCGGCTATCCGCATTATTGATAAAAAAGGGGCATTGAACAACCCTGCCGACAGGGATCATTGCATCCAATATATGATTGCCGTACCATTAATTTATGGAAGGCTGACAGCTGCCGATTATGAAGACAATATCGCTGCCGACAGCCGGATTGATATACTGCGTGATAAAATGACCTGTGTGGAAGATCCGCAGTTTACCAAAGATTACCACGACCCGGAAAAACGCTCCATAGCTAATGCTTTAACCGTAGAATTTAATGACGGCCAAATACTGGATGAAGTAGTGGTGGAATATCCTATCGGCCACAAACGCAGGCGCGAAGAGGGCATCCCGAAACTGATAGAAAAATTCAAGATTAACCTGGCCCGGATATTTGCCGGAAAACAGCAACAGAGCATTTTAAATGCATCATTAGATTTCCAAAAGCTGGCGGATACCCCGGTAAATGAATTTGTAGATCTGATGGTAGTATAACGTAATATCAATCGCAATAAAACATTATTCAAAAGCCTTTAGATATCAATCTGAAGGCTTTTTTGTTGAATTTCTTTTCTAATGAAGGGAGGCGGGCACAAACGTTCGGAAGAAATAAAGAGAGCTGTCATTTCGAACGAGGAACGAGGAGAAATCTTATACGATTTGCAAATGGGCCTTTTATACTGTAGAAGATTTCTCTTTCGCACAACGCTCGTTCCTTCCCTTGCTCTATCGAAATGACAATTTTTATATAAGTATTCATTTCTTCCGAATACTTATACTGATAACAGCAGCTATAAGAATTTAAAGATGCGGATCAAAGCTAAGTTTTACACCGTAGGGCGAAACCGCGGGATGATCAAGATAGTTGAACCTTTTGATCACATCTATTCTTAAAAATTTGAAAATATTCCCTATGCCAACACCCCCTTCAGTGTACGGTGTATTGCCCAATGAAAAAGTGCCGTTTGCTCCGTTTGCAGCTGCCGGGAATTGATACAGATCTTTTGAAAACAGCGGATTGTTTTCGTTACGTAAACCTCCATACAATACTTTAAAGGAAAGATATTCCCTCCATTTTAAATGCTGTATCAGCGGTATTTTGTTCAGGATAAAGCCGCTAAAACTGTGCGTAAAGTTAAGGCCTACGTAATGGTCGCTCACAAATTCAAGGTAGTTCATTTTGTTATACGCATCGGGGTCGTAGGCTATGGATTGATTGGCCCGCAGAATGCTCAATAACGGGAATGGCACTTTTCCGGTGGTAACACTCCCCAATAAGGTAATATCGGAGTAGCCTAACTGGGAAAGGAAAAAGCGCTTGTAAATATTGGCGGTAATATTGTTATAGGTATATGAGCTGTTAAGTACATCTTTAAACGCGTGCCTTATCTGCAGGTTCAGGATCGGGTACCGGCTGCGGATCGTATGCCGTACTTCCGTACCCTGTATTATTTGTTCATGCGGCGCGTACCGCAGGTTCAGCTCCACCTCGCTGGTAGTTAAATTATATATGCTATGATTATCGGCGTTATTCGATCTGAACTCCAATGTACCTGCCGGTTGCTGGTTCCAGTTTCTGAGCGCGATGTTAAAAGAGAAATGATTTTCAAAATCCCTTACATAAGCAACTGTATACGTTTTGTTATATAACCAATAGTCCGTTTTGCCTGTAGTGAAGGATGTAAGCGCGGCCTGTTCAGGAATAACGGTGAGGCTTTGCCCGGGGAGGTCGGCATCGTAGCGATAACTTACTTTAAAATAATCGCGGGGGTATCGAAAAGGGGATACCTGGTTGAGCGAAAAATAGGTGTTAAGGTTATATTTAACCTGTTTATCCTTAAAGCCATAAGCGATGTGATCTTCCAGATAAATGGTCTTATTAAATTGGGGTGTTGTTCTTCCGCCTGCCTGGAGCCGGGCACCCTCCTGTGAGTCATACGCGAAAGTAGAGCCCAGGGGCCCAAGCTGTACCGGTCCGATATTAGCATAGCCACCAGTAAGAGTCGATGCGATCCAGGTGGTTCTTTTAAAGGAGGGCATCTTCTCCAGCCGGGTAATATGCGCGTATACTGTAGCCTGCTGTTGGGTCAATGTATCTGGCCGGTGGCGGGCCCAGTAATTGGTGTCGGCCTGGTTGGAATTTGCAGCAATCTGCAGACTTTTTCCATTATAAAAGGCATCGGGTTGCGGGGCGTTTAATTTATAATTGGAAAATACGGCGGTGCGTTCACCAAGTATCCCGAACCCTTTATTCTTTAAAAGACCAAAATCGGCCCTGACTGTGCTTTTTACCAGAAAATAGCGACCCGAATCCTGCTTAAAATCCTGCTGGATCCTGAGGCTGCGCATAAAGTTGATGTTGATCTCTTTATTTACATTCAATTCGCATGATTTAACGGCATAACTACCATCCATCGTAACATATAATTTGCCTTCAAACAAAAGATCGCCTTTGTTGCGTGGGGTAAAGCTGATCTCTATCAATTTTTCAGCGGTTGTTTTAATGGTATCGGTGATAAAAAATTTATAAAAGTCTGGGGAATGGTTGGCGATAGGGCTCAGGAACTGACGGTTGATAACAAAGATGTTATTGGAATATATATCGATACTATTGCCATAAAGCCGGTTGACATAAATATCGAGCCCGGCGGTATCTATAAATTTGATAATGTTGGTTTGTTTTTGAGCATTAAGGATCTGGATAGATTTTGAAGGCTCTTTGCGATAATAGTATTGAAACATTTTTTCGCTGAAAAATACAGGCAGGGTAGTCTGCGTTCGCCCGTTTACTTTGGAAGTGGTATCCAGCATAAATTTGTATTTGCTAAAAAAACGGCCGTTCAGGAATTTATTTGACAGGTTAAAAACAGAAAGACCGATACGCTCATACAAATCATATTGCAGGTAGTTTGAGCTTTGCATACGGTTCCGTTCCTTGTGGTCAATAACCTGCTGAATGAGTTCAACGGCGGGATTTCCTTTATTACGGTACCGGTTTTTTTTTCCCGATATAACTTTGACCTCTTTTAGCTGGTTTTCGGCATACCTGAGTTTAACAGATATGCTATTGATCTGCCCGGGATTAATTTTTCTGTTTTCCGGCATGTACCCCATAGATGAAAAAGATACCTGATTAAAAGAGCCGGGCGCGCTTAATAAATAATTGCCATGATTATCGGAGCTTGTACTGTGATTGCTGCCGGTAAAATTGATGCGGACAAAAGGAAGTGGGGCTCCTGACAAGGCATCAGTAATGCGCCCGCTTACCTGTGTAACCCCGCTATTGTTTTGCTGCGCAGATACACTTAACGAAATAAAAATCAAATATAAAAAGCTTAGTTTCTTATATTTATAAACGCTTTGCAACGAGGTAATAGCCCGTATTTTAGGGGGCAATCGAATAAGCGGATCCCAAAAAGAAAATGCCAACTGAATAAATAATTTATTGATAAAAAATAAAGTTGGTATTTATGCCGTCATTCAGGTGCGTTTAAAATTTAGCCCTAATTTAATACTTAAATCCGTATTAGCCTTATGCTTTAACATATTTAACAAATGGCGCCGCTTCAATTGATTTTGGCCGCGTGGGTTTACTTGTTTAGCGGCAACCTAAAAAACGATATAGAAATAATACTAATTTCCCCACTACCTTAAGTATTACATTTATCTTTATCTTCATATAATAATATAAAATAATAAAATCCAGATTAATGGCCTTCCCTTTTTATAAGCAACCCGATCAAATGGATTGTGGTCCTACCTGTATGCGGATGATCGCGAAACATTATGGCCGTAATTTCACCGTACAAACGTTAAGGCGGCTTTGTGAGATCAACAAAGAAGGCGTTTCCTTATTGGGTATTAGCGATGCTGCCGAGAAAATTGGTTTTAGGTCAATGGGGGTTAAGATCAATGCCGCACAGCTAAAAGAGGCGGAGCTGCCCTGTATCCTGCACTGGCGGCAAAATCATTTTGTGGTATTATATAAGATTAAAAATCATAAATACTACCTGGCCGACCCAGCCGATGGATTGATAACCCTAAGCGAAGAAGATTTTAAACGCAATTGGGAAAGTGACACAGAAACCATGGAGGGCATCGCCCTGTTGCTTTCGCCTACTCCGCAGTTTTATGAACAGGAGGATGAAAAGGGGAGTGAAGTGAGGTGGTCGTTCCTGCTGCGATATCTCATCACTTACCGCAGGTTGGTTGTTCAGCTGCTATTTGGCCTGGGTATCGGCAGTTTATTGCAGCTCATCGCGCCTTTTTTAACACAGTCTATAGTTGATATTGGCATTAATACCCGCAATCTTAATTTTATTTATATCATTCTGTTTGCGCAAACGGCGCTCATTATAGGCCGGGTTAGTGTTGATTTTATCCGGTCGTGGATCCTGCTGCATATCAGTACCCGGGTTAACGTTTCTATCCTTACCGATTTTTTAATCAAGCTGATGAAACTGCCCATGAGCTTTTTTGATACCAAAATGACCGGCGATATCCTGCAGCGCATGAGTGATCAAAAAAGGATTGAAAGCTTTTTAACCGGATCTACGTTAAGCACGCTCTTCTCCATGTTTAACCTGCTTATTTTTTCGATAGTGCTGGCTTATTACAATGCAACTATATTTTTTGTTTTCGCGGTTAGCAGCGCCTTGTATACCGCGTGGATCGTGATCTTTTTAAAACGGCGCAGAGCGCTGAATTACAAAAGTTTTGAAATTTCGGCCAAAAACCAGAGCAGCATTGTGCAGCTGATAAGCGGTATGCAGGAAATTAAACTGAACAATTGCGAGCAGCAAAAACGCTGGGAGTGGGAACATATCCAGGCCCGGTTATTTAAGTTCAGTGTTAAAACATTGGCGCTTAATCAATATCAGCAGGGCGGCGCTACCTTTATTAACGAAGGCAAAAACATACTGATCACTTTTTTAAGCGCCCAGGCGGTAATCACCGGTAACCTCACTTTAGGGGCCATGGTTGCGGTGCAATACATTGTTGGGCAGTTAAGCAGTCCTATTGAACAATTATTAGGCTTTATTCAGGGCTTCCAGGATGCCAAGATCAGCCTGGAACGTTTGAACGAAATTCACCAGATGGAGGATGAGGAGCCCGTTGATAAGGAATGGAGCCATGCCCTGCCCGAAAATAAAAGTTTATCCCTCAGTAATCTTACTTTCCGTTATCCCGGTGCCGGAAATGAGCTGGTGTTGGAAAATATAGATATAGTTATTCCCCAGGGCAAAACCACGGCTATAGTGGGCATGAGCGGTAGCGGAAAAACAACCATATTAAAACTGCTTTTGCGTTTTTACGAACCTCAAAAAGGAGAAATTAAAGTAGGTGGCCAGCAAATAAGTAATATAGGTTTTAAAACCTGGCGCAGCGGCTGCGGTGTGGTTATGCAGGATGGCTTTATTTTTTCAGATACCATAGAACGTAACATTGCCGTGGGTGATGACTATCCGGATAAAACCAAATTGAGGAATGCCATAAAGATCGCCAATATCCAGGATTTTATTGATGGCCTGCCATTGGGGCTCAATACCAAAATAGGGGCCGAAGGAAACGGTATTAGCCAGGGGCAACGCCAGCGGATGCTGATAGCCCGCGCTGTTTATAAAGACCCACATTATATATTTTTTGATGAGGCTACCAACGCATTAGATGCCAATAATGAAAGGGTGATCATGGATAACCTGGATGAGTTTTTTGAAGGACGTACCGTGGTTATTGTTGCGCACCGGTTAAGTACGGTGAGCAATGCCGATAATATTATTGTATTGGATAGAGGGCGTATCATTGAGCAGGGAACGCATCAGGAGTTAACCGCGCTTAAAGGCGACTACTATAAATTAGTTAAAAATCAATTGGAGCTGGGCGCATGAGATTAGATGTGTCTGAATCAGAATTTATAGAATTTAAAGAATTTTCATGATACTTTCCGTAAATTCTGATTTAGCCAATTGTTTTAAATCCATTTTATTAATTCTAAAATTCTGTAAATTCTGATTCAGACAATTATGCCGGTAACATATATTAATAATAACGGACAGGAGAGGCATACAGATGATATGCAGGATATTATTACCACGGTGCCTTCATGGATATTGCGCTGGGGCATTACCTTGTTTTTTGGCATCCTGGTACTGATCGTATCCCTGTCGGCATTGGTAAAATATCCGGATATTGTTAAAACACAACTTAAAGTAGAATCACCAAATTCGCCAAAACCCGTAGTTGCCAAAGTACCTGGTAAACTGATCAGGCTTTTGGTAAAAGAAAATACTACGGTTGTTGCAGGCCAGGCATTGGCCTATCTGGAAAGCACGGGCGATCATGACAAGATCTGGCGACTGGCTGCAAATTTAAAGAGTCTGCAAACCCAGGTGCTGCAAAATAAACCCATTAGCGCGGTGCTTTTTTCACAATCAGATAATATCCAGTTAGGCGAGCTGCAATCGGCCTATCAAACTTTTTACCAGGAGTATTTGAATTATAAATCGGCTGTTAATGATGGGTTTTATTTAAAGAAGAGAGCGTTTTTGCAAAATGATCTTCTGGCACTTACTCAGCAAACACAGCAGCTCAATCAGCAAAAACAGATACAGCAGCGCAATTTTGCTATAGCCGACGATGATTATCAGATGCATAAAAAGCTGGAGAAAGAAAAGGTAGAAACCCCGGCCGAACTCAGGCAGCAGGAAAGTAAATACCTGGCCCAAAAAGAACCCCTTGTACAAACAGAATCGGCCCTGATCACCGCGAATAATAACTATGCCGCTAAACAAAAAGATATACTGGAGTTGGATAACCAGATCAGGGAAGAAAAAGCCAAATTCCTGCAGGCGCTCAACAGCCTGATCAGCCAGGCCGAAGATTGGAAAAGCAAGTATATTTTAACCGCCCCCCAGGCAGGTAAATTATCCTATGCCGGTATTGTTCAGGAAAACCAGGTACTTAGCACCGGGCAGGAAGTTTTTAACATAAACCCGGGCAACGAAGCCTTTTTTGGTCAAATGGCTATCCCCCAGGATAACATGGGTAAGGTTAAAGAAGGACAGGAGGTATTGGTAAAATTAAAAAGCTACCCGTTTGAAGAGTATGGCATGATCAGGGGCAGAATCAGCTATATTGCGGATGTCCCTTACAAAGACAGTGTCTTTATTTCTAAAGTGGATTTTAAAGTTAGAAGCGCGTCGGATATGAAGAAACCCATCCACCTGAAGCAAGGCATGATAGCGAGTGCGGAAATTATCACCCAGGATGCAACGATTTTACAACGGATAAGCCGGAGTGTATTTAAGGTGCTTCGGAGTAATTAGATTTTTTTAATCGCAATATGAACAATATTTTAGCTTATTGTTCATTCGTTTATATATGACTGTAAAAAAGCTTAAAAGGGTTTGCTTGCTGATCTGTTTTTTGTGCCTGGGGTTTGGCGCATCGGCTCAGCAAGTATTGCAGCCTGCAATTACCAATACCGATTGGTCAAAGCCGTTTCCGTCATTTCAAATAGCCGGTAACCTGTATTATGTGGGCACGTATGAGCTGGCTTGCTATCTTATTACTACACCCAAAGGCCATATACTCATTAATACAGGGTTGGCAGATTCGGCTCCCCTTATTAAAGCCAATATCGAAGCTTTGGGGTTCAAATTTGCAGATGTCAGGACACTCTTAACCACCCAGGCGCATTTTGACCACATGGGCGCAATGGCCGCCATAAAAAAACAAACCGGCGCCAAAATGATGGTGGACTATGGCGACGCGCCGATAGTAGCCGATGGCGGCCGTTCAGATTACTCCACCGGGGGTAGCATCAGCAATTACGCACCGGTACAGGTTGACAGGATATTGCATAACGGGGATATCATCAAATTAGGGGATATGCAATTGGTTATGCTCCATCATCCAGGGCATACTAAAGGTTCCTGTAGTTTTTTGTTTAAGGTGAAAGATCAGAAACGATCATACCGGGTGCTGATTGCTAATATGCCTACTATAGTTACCGATAAAAAATTCTCGGAGATACCCGGGTACCCCAATATTGCCAAAGATTATGCTTACACGCTGGATGCCATGAAAAAGCTGTCGTTTGATATTTGGCTGGCATCCCATGCCAGTCAGTTTGATCTTCAAGGCAAACACAAACCCGGCAGCGGTTATAATCCAGATGCATTTTTCGGTAGAAAAGACTACGATGCGGAGATGGACGATCTGCAGGGTAAATTTTTAAAGAAAGTAAAAGAATAACCGGGTGAAGCAATTAAAAATTTAGATGTCAAAATACCCAAAAGTTAAAAATCAGGAGTTAGTAGGCACATATCCTGCGTTCGTAAAATCGGGGGGTGGTTATGTTTGGGATGAGGTATTAGAATACCGGGTATGGTGCCATCCCGAGGACGGAGCTCCTGATATTGATGAAGAGGGTGACTATTATTATTTTTTTGATAACTACGAAGAGGCCCTCCAGTTTTCGGAGGACACTCAGGGAGCTGAACCTCCATTAGCGCTTATTCTGCAAGAGGAATATATAGGTGAGCCAGAGCCAGGTAAATATATACACGTGAAAGAAGAAAGGTTAACGGAGTGGCCGGCAGATTTTCTTACCCGACCAAGAAGGACCTCAAGCACTATCCCTGATTTTTTTGCTCCGGATGCTCCTGATAACAGGATTCAAATATTACGCGACCTTCACTGATAATTCCTGCCCGACAGGTAATTGACATTAATCGGATCACACCAGATGCCGCAGTGTTCTTATTCCCATTTCCAGTAACAATTTCTATATAATGTGTTGTTTTTAAGGCTTTTCGCGATGTTGTAAATATCTAAGAAGAGCATTGAAAATCTCCCCATTTGTCATGCCTGCATAATATTATAATTAAAACGGAACGAATGTTCCGTTATGGCATATATTTGCGGAACGATTATTCCAAATAAGAAAAAATTAATCATTCCTAAAATGAAAAAATTAGAAAATAAAGTAGCAGTTATCACCGGAGCATCAAAAGGTATTGGTGCCGGTATTGCTAAAAGCCTGGCGGCAGCAGGAGCATCTGTAGTAGTTAATTATGCTTCGGCAAAGGCTGGCGCCGACAAAGTGGTTGAAGAAATTGTAAGCAATGGCGGCAAAGCCATAGCCGTGCAGGGCGACGTTTCAAAAGCAGGCGACATCAGCCGTTTGTTTGACGAAACCACCAAAGCTTTTGGCGCGGTTGATATCCTGGTGAACAATGCCGGTGTTTATAAATTTGGCGCCATCGAGGAAATCAGTGCCGAAGATTTTCACAATCAGTTTGACACCAACGTACTGGGTTTATTGCTCACAACACAAGGCGCATTAAAAAGCTTTAATGCCGACGGTGGCAGTATCATCAATATTGGTTCGGTGGTGAGCAATATCGCCCCGGTTGGCAGCTCTATTTATACAGCTACCAAAGGCGCGGTTGATGCCATAACCCATGTATTATCAAAAGAGCTGGGCCCTAAAAAAATCCGTGTTAACTCCATTAACCCGGGTATGGTTGAAACCGAGGGTACACATACCGCTGGTTTCATTGGCAGCGATTTTCAGGCCGAAACAGAACGTACAGCCCCACTGGGCCGTATTGGGCAACCAGAAGATATTGCGCTGGTAGCCGTGTTCCTGGCCTCCGAAGAGTCGCGCTGGTTAACCGGCGAAACCCTGCTGGCCGGTGGCGGTGTAAGGTAAGGCTTAAAGTCAGAAATCAGGAAACAAGAACCAGGAACCAGGAATTATTTTTGATGATGTGTTGAAGGTAATTGAGTTTTTTTCTTGATTCTTGACACTTGTTTCTTGATTCCTGACGTTCAATCAATAGCTTTGCCTAATTATTAGGCAAAGCTATTTGCAATTATGGCAAGGACTAAAGAGTTTGATGAAAATGAGGTGCTGAATAAGGCCATTGATCTTTTTTGGTTAAAGGGGTACAATGGTACGTCTATGCAAGACCTTGTGGATGGGCTGGGTATCAGCCGGTCGAGCTTGTATGATACCTATGGCGACAAGCATGCGCTGTTTATTAAAGCCCTGCAAACTTATCAGTGCGCGGCCTCGGATAAAATATCACAGATAGTGGCCAGCAACCTGCCTGCCAAAGAAACCATTAAACAGATACTGGAGTTTGTTTCCAACGAGTTATTGAGCGATCATAGTCGCAAGGGTTGTTTCATGGTAAATGCCGAGGTAGAGAATGCTCCGCATGATTCTGAGGTAAAGCAGATGGTTTGCCGGAACGATCAGCAGATGGAGGATACTTTTTACCAGGTTATTAAAAAAGGCCAGGACAGCGGAGAGATTGATCATGCTCAAGACGGCAGAGCCATAGCCCGCTCTATCGCCAATACGGTAAAGGGCATGCAGGTAACTGCCAAATCAACCAGCGAAAAAGCCGTTTTTGATGATATTGTAAGGCTGGCGTTGCTTATGCTAGGTTAAAACACCCTTTAACGCTAAGTTAATTTGATCACGAAGCGTGTATAACCAGCCTGCAGATCAATTCATGATCTGTTTACGGAATTGAACAGGGCTGATCCCAACTTCTTTTTTAAACAAGCGCGAAAAATAGGGCAGGTTATCAAAGCCCAGGGTATAAGCGGTTTCGGCAATGTTTTGGTGTGATCCTTTGAGCAGGTTTTTAGCCTCGGATATTAAGGAGATATGGATCAGTTCCATAGCCGTTTTGCCGGTTTCCTGTTTCAGCAGATCGCTCAGGTAATTTGGCGACAGGTTAAGTTCGGCAGCCATCGATTTAACAGTGGGCAGGCCTTTATCCAACAAATGGCCTTTTTCATAGTAGGCAGAAAGCGCGCCATTAAACCTGGAAGCCATTTTGCCGGTCACCTCAATCCGGTTAATAAACTGCCGTTTATAAAAACGCTGAGAATATTTTAAGATGGATTCAATGTGCCCCAAAATAATATCGCGGCTGTACTCGTCCTGGTTGTTGTAGTATTCGGTGTTGATTTCATTGTACAGGCCCCAGATAATCTGCTCTTCTTTGGGCGAAAGGTGCAGGGCCTCATTGGTTTCGTACTCAAAATAATCGTACTTTTTAATCTCGTTATACAGCGGGTGTCCGTTCAGGTAATCCTCATGCATCAGTATCAGGAAACCATCTTCCTCAAACCTCATGTTTTTAAACTCGGTGATCTGCCGTGGTTTTACAAACGACATGGAACCATTATCATGGTCATACCTGGTACGGCCATACAGGAACATGCCCGATACTATTTTTTTTAACCCGATCAGGTAAAAATCGCTGGTAAACTCCTGTTCAACAATATGGCATATATTGTTGCAACGTACCAGGTAAAGCAGCGGATTTTCGGGAGGCGGAAAACCGTTATCGTGGTTCATCTGGGCCAGGCTTTTATAATGTTTCATGATCAGAAATAATTAAAGCATAATTCACACTATTAAAAGTATGAATTATGCCGGGTTATTAAGTTGGGTTAAAGTAAAATTAACAATGGCTTATTTGCCGTGAGCTGCAGCTGCTACAGGTTGCCACTCTTCCCAGGTAGCCAGGCGTTGTTCATAAACCTGTTTTACCCATGGTAAAGCTACCTTACCCAGGAACAAACGCAGCGGCGGATTCTCGCTATCAACCAGTTTCAATACAGCTTCTGATGTAGCTTCTGGTACACCAAAAATATCCTCAGTTAAACCAGCCTGGAAAGCGGCTTTTACACCATCATAAGCCGGTATGGCTTCTGAATGTACAGCTGATGCGCCAGCCCAATCGGTAGCAAAACCGTTTGGCTCCACAAGGGTTACTTTGATGCCAAAACCCGCAACCTCGGTGGCCAGGGTTTCGCTCAAACCTTCAACCGCGAATTTAGTAGCATTGTAAATACCCAAAACAGGCAGCGTAACCAAACCTACCACGCTTGATAGCTGGATGATGTGGCCATGGCCCTGCGCACGCATTACTGGCAATACGGCCTGGGTAATCCATAATAAACCAAATACGTTGGTTTCTATTTGTTCGCGGGCTTCCTGCTCGGTAGCTTCCTCAATGGCGCCAAACAGACCGTAGCCGGCGTTGTTGATCAGCACATCGATAGAGCCAAAATGTTGTTTAGCCTGTGCAACGGCTGCAAAGTCGGCCTCGCGGTTGTTTACATCCAATTGTATAGGTAATATGGCATCGCCATAGGTGCTTACCAGGTCGGCAAGGCTATCCAGGTTACGTGCAGTGGCTACTACTTTATCCCCACGTTTTAAAAATGCTTCGGCCCAAAGTTTTCCAAATCCACGGGAAGCTCCGGTTATAAAAATTGTCTTTGACATTGTTTTAATGATTGAATTAATTTAATAAGACAAAGGTATTTGGGCCTCGCCGGGATAATTTATACAGAACCGGGGAATACTGATACAGATTAAGGAAGAAGGGATTTTTGGAATAAGGAACAAGGACTTTTGGAACAAGGACTTTGGGAGCAAAGACGGAAGGAACAAGGATAAAAAGAAATTTGTCATCCTGAGGACCGAAGGATCTATTTGGCAACATGCATACCGCAGAATAGATCCTTCACTGCGTTCAGGATGACACAATAAAATAGTCCCAACTTTTTAAATCTTCTCCTTCCGTCTTTGCTCCTTGTTCCCAAAATCCTTGCTCTCCAAATCCTTGCTCCAAAAATCACTACTTTTACAGAACCTGTACATGATTCACCATATGTTTGAAACCATTATAGAAAAGATCCGCGAGCATGTTACTTTATCTGATGATGACGCGGCATTGCTTTCAACCTATCTGGAAGTGCGCAAACTGCGTAAAAACCAGCTGCTGGTGGAGCCGCCATACCCGGCCAATGCCGAATATTTTGTGGTAAAGGGTTGTTTGCGCCACTACTTTTTAGATGAAACAGGTGTTGAACACACCACCGCCTTTGCTATGGAAGGTTGGTGGATGACAGATCTGCAAAGCTTTTTTACCGGAGCGCCCTCCAAATACCATGTGGAAGCCCTGGAAGAGGGCGAGGTAATTAAACTGCGAAGGGAGCTTAAGGATGAAATGTTCAACAAGATACCCGCGTTGAATATCTATTTCAGGATCCTGTACCAGAATGCTATCATCTCCCAAAACGAACGTATTTTAAACGCCCTGAGCACCACGGCCGACGAGCGCTATCTGCGTTTTGTAAAAAAATACCCGGCCCTGGAAAACCGCGTGCCGCAATACCTCATCGCCTCGTACCTGGGTATTACACCCGAGTTTTTGAGTAAGGTGAAGACCCGCATAGCTGCCAAAAAATCTTAAACTAAGTTAAGATGGCGCCTTAACATAGTTCATTGAAGGATATTTACCACCCGGGTAAATTTGCGTTCATAAAATTAAAAACATGAAAGCATTACTTCAACAAACCATAGCAACAGAAATAAATATCACTTCGCTGGTTTTAAGGCTTACGTTGGCCATTGTACTTTGGCCGCATGGAGCCCAGTTATTATTAGGCTCATTTGGCGGGCACGGCTTCTCGGGATCAATGGCTTATTTTACCAATACCGGTCTGCCCTGGATCATCGCCTTCCTGGTTATTTTTCTTTTGTTTTTTGGTACCATATTCATTTTGCTCGGATTAGGCACACGCTGGTTTGCCATAGCCTTTGTGGTCCTTTTCCTGGGGATGATTGCAAACGTGCATCTGCAGAACGGTTTTTTTATGAACTGGTTTGGCAATCAAAAAGGCGAAGGCTTTGAATACCACCTGCTGTTGATTGGCGTAGCTGTTGGTTTGATCATCAGCGGCGGCGGAAAATTCAGTCTGGATCTGCTGCTGCACAAAAATCTTAAAAAAGGTAATTCATAAATACAACCTATTCAAGCGCCTGCATCCAACCGCGCGTCATTGCGAGGTACGAAGCAATCCCCGATGTGCAGAGGGGGCTGTATAAGTATTAATGAGCTTCCTCCGGTCGGTTGTCTTCGTACCTCGCAATGACGCGCGTAATAATTTTCGTCCGGTTCAGCAGCAAGCATAAGGGCCCCATTTCATCAAAAAGTAATATTCCCCAAACCTCAACATTTGTAAACGTTTTATACGCCACCTTTAGCCGACCTTTGCGCCACAATAAAATACTATGGAAAAGATACGCGGGATATTATTGGTGGCGCTTGGCGCAGCGAGTTATGGGGTGCTGGCCACTTTTGTAAAAGTGGCGCACGGCCAGGGATACCATACCGGCGAGATCACTTTTTCGCAGTTTTTCATTGGTTTTGTGGTTTTATTGATCATGAGCCTGTTTAGCAAAAAACAAAGAGAGGCAGCACCAGCAGACGATAAAAACCCTCGGTTAAAAATGCTGTTGGCAGGTACTTCGCTGGGGCTCACCAGCACTTTTTATTACCTTTCTGTTCAATACCTACCGGTATCTGTTTGTATTATTTTGCTGATGCAAACCGTTTGGATGGGTATCATCCTGGAGTGGGTGCTTACCCGGCAAACACCCGAAGCCAAAAAGATCATCGCGGCGCTTATTGTGATAGCGGGTACTTTACTGGCCACCAATATTTTTGATACGCGGGTAAATTTTAACGGACGTGGCTTGATATTCGGCCTGCTATCGGCCATGAGCTATACAGTGGCCATGTACTCGTCAAACAAAATAGCGCTGCACCTGCCTGGTGTAAAACGGAGTATGTACCTGGTACTGGGCGGGTTGTTAGCTATCCTGATCTTCTGGAATGTGGAGCTTATACGAGATTTTCAGTTTTCGGTGATCTGGAAATGGGGGGCTTTCCTGGCCCTGTTCGGTACCATATTGCCGCCGCTGCTGTTTACCAAAGGTTTGCCCAAAACAGGGATAGGTTTGGGCAGCCTTGTATCTTCGGTAGAGATACCGGTATCTATCTTATTCGCACACTTTATCCTTAATGAAAGCGTAATGCCTATACAATGGGCCGGCGTGGCGCTCATTATCATAGCCATCGCCGCCATGAACCTGCGCTTTAAAAAACCGGCAAAGGTTTAATTATAACAGATTCCTGTTTACATGGTCCCCTTACTTCAGCAACCTTCATTTAAATGTTTATCAATTTAACTATTGGTTATTAATATTTATTCAATTTGTGCATTTTTAAATATGTGTAATAAATGCGGTTATATTTATTGCCTAATAAGCAACTATTTATTTTGTATAACTATCTATTATTTACCGACCAAAAATGAAACAAAAATCCCTACATCTCCCAAAAACAATGCTTTTCGCGATCTTATTAATCATTGTAGCCGCTATAGGCTGTAAAAAGAGTAGTGCTCCCAACGAACCGCAGGTTGCCAGTACGGCGCTCACCCAGGACGAGCAGTTAAGCATTGCCAAAGCCGGGTTTTCGCCCACCAACGCGGTGCGGGTTAAAGGAGGCTTTATTGTAGAAGGAGATATTTTACTGAAACAGGCTGATCTTGATTTTCAAAGTCAGCATGTGAATGAGGTGATATTCAAAAAACCAGTGACCGAACAGTATCGCACCTTGTTTATAGTTACCGGTTTAACCAACGCTATTAAGGTAAAGGTGAGCGCGGGTGCATCGCAACAGGTATTTACCACGGCGGCCAGGAATGCCATTAAACGCTATAACAACCTGAACCTGACATTGACGTTTACGCTGTTGGATTCGGCCTCGACAGACAAGGAGGATATCTTGATCCAGGGGCAGCAATTTGGCGATCCCAACATCCTGGGCCAGTCGTCTGGCTTTCCCGGGCCCGATGGCAGGCCGGCCACGCCTATCGCGCTTAATAGTTCCAGGTATACCCATACTTTTGTGGATAAAGGCGAGCTTACTACCGTTATCGCGCACGAAATAGGGCATGCCATTGGTTTCAGACATACCGATTTCCAGAACAGGGCCTATAGCTGCGGTTATGATACTTCTTCGTGGATAGGGATCTTACAGGCTTTCTTTAAATTACCTGTTGACGAAGGGGGCCTTGCTTTTTATATCCCCGGCACCCCCATAGGCGGCGAACCCGGATCATGGATGCTGGCCTGCAGCGATGGTACCGACCGACCATTTACCCCAAGTGATGTGGTGGCTATTGAGTCGCTTTATCCGGTGAAGAAGTAAAACCGGAAAAAAGGGTGACACCCTAAAAAGTAAGGGTGTGTGCGATTCCCTCCCTTGGGAGGGGTAGGGAGGGGTTTATTGAATTGTGCAGAGAACCCCTCCCTGCCACAGCACATCCGGCCGCACCCCTCCCGTGGGGAGGGAATTTGATCGGCATCGCCGGCTTTGTTTAAATTACGCCTTAACCTGCCACACCCCAGCGGCTACAGCCTTGCGTACATATTCCGAAAAATCGGTGGGTTTACGGCCCAGTGCACGTTCTACGCCATCAGCGAGGCTGGCGTTGCGGCCATCCAATACTTCGGTGAAAAGGTAGCTGATGAGCCAGATATAATCATCGGGAATCTGATATTCGCGCATCATCGCCTTATAATCATCCATCGAAATTTGGTTATATTGAACGGGGGTGCCAAGAGCCGTTGCTATTTCCTGTATAGCATCGTGGAAAGTAAGCAATCGCGGACCGGTTAATTCATATAATTGCCCGGCATGGCCATCGGTGGTTAGCGCGGCTACGGCTACGTCGGCAATATCATCCGCATCAATAAAAGGCTCGGGGACATCACCAACGGCCAGATCAACCTGTCCGTACAGGATAGGATCCAGGAGATAGCCTTCGCTAAAGTTTTGATTAAACCAGCTGGCGCGCAAAATGGTCCAGTTAACGCCGGCATTCATTACTATTTTTTCGCAGGCCTGCGCTTCTTCCTCGCCACGGCCCGATAGCAGTACCAAATGGCTGACCCCATTGGCTATGGACAGTTTGGCTAGATTGCGGATGGTGTCGGTAGCGCCGGGAACGGCCAGATCGGGTTGATAAGCGATATAAACGGAATCGATGCCCTGCAGCACCGGGCCCCAGGTGCTTTGGTCGTTCCAATCGAAAGGTATGGCGGCATTACGGCTGCCAACGCGTACAGGCCAGCCCAATTGTTGTAGTTTGCTCACTACACGGCTGCCGGTTTTTCCGGTACCACCCAGTACCAATATTTGTTTTTTGTTGTTTTCCTGATTTTTCATGGTCATTAATTTTTTATCAAAGTTATAGGACCATGAAAAGGGAAAATAGAACAAAACCGACAGGGGGGTAAAACGCGGGAAACATAATTTGTCATCCTTAGGAACGAAGGATCTGCTATTAAACTATGCTTGGTAAACAATAGATGCTTCACTCAATTCAGCATGGCAAAAATAAACCCCCTACTTAATTTGCGAGGCTTCTGTGGTGTGTTGATAAGATACAACCACTAGTCCAATAAACATACCCGCGATGCTGGTAACTACCAGATTGCCATACTCATGATAATTTAACCCGCATATTAATCGGATTGTAGTTACTGCAATAGTAATACTCAACACTTTGAGCCAGTAGCCAGAAATATCATTAACGTTGCTGCTTATGTCTTTAGGGATGATCAATAAAGCCCATAGTATGGCTGCTCCGCCCAATACCGTACTGGCATGCTGGGCTAATTTGTAACCATATAACTGATGATCTCCGATATGGATAGTATACGTTAAGACCGGGATGGCCATAACAAAATAGCCGGCAGGGTGAGTAAAGCTGTCCCACAATAAGTGGGAGGTGCTGCCTATAAGTATTGATATTACAATTACAGCGATGTATTCCGGTGAAACACCGCTTTGGGTATTGCCTTTAAATTTGGAAAGCCGTTGCTTAAGCTGAATAGGCAAATGATCGATCAGCTTGTCTTTTACTATTTTATGGTAGACCAAAAACAACAATAGCCCTACCGGCAGATCAAACCAAAGCAAGCCGGATAGGGTATGACTGTAAATGCTGCGCACCCGCATCCTGAAAAAATATTCAAAGTCGGGTACCATGCTACCCATCACCAGCGCTGTCATAGAAATCCACCTTTTGGGAAGTTGTTTTAATGGTAAAACCAGGGCCGGGTGCGCGAAGGTAAAGGGCATGCGTGATCTGTTTAGCTATAAGTCTCCAGAAACTCGTCTATCTGATCTTCGCTATCCATATTGAGTATCGCATTGGCAAGCTTTATCTGGCCTTTAGCTAATGCAATTGCGGTTAAAGCACAAGAGGTCAGGCTTAAATCCCAATTTTGATTCATAATAAATTTGGCAAGCTCACCCAGTTCCTTTATGGCCATCTCATAATCAGGTGTCAGGGCTTTGGGTAATTTAGGATTATCTTCTTTGTGCCGTTGTATTTCAATAACAGAAACAAGCCCCAAAACATTATAATCTACCAATTGCTTCTCTCGGGCTATCCTGATCAAATGAGGAACAGCGTAATATGATGCAAGTCCAACATCACCCTGATGGTGGAGTTCATCCCATAATTCCTGGTAAATGGGCTCTATGGCCTGTAGGGTATTGGCCTGTTCCAATTTTTTTAAAGCTATGGAGGCATCGTAGCTTGTTCTTCTATACCCGCCTTCCATGTTTTTCCATACAGAGCTGTTAAGATCCAGACTGGGCTCGTTCACCGGTTTTTTAGAAAAAAAATCGCCCAATTTTATTGTCATATCGATTTACTTGTTTATCAAAGATATGATTCCCGAATCAATTTGTCTTCCACATAATAAATCATCCTGAGCTTGTTTCAGAATCTCCTAAGACAAACTAATTCACGTGTTGTACACCTGCTTATGGGGTGCCGAAACAAGTTCGGCATGACTTAAGTCAATAAATACTTTTTAAACTTTTCAAAACACATCAAAACCGCGTTGCAATTTGTTAAAAGCGTTAAAACGCGTTTTTTTCTGGCGATTTTGAGCCGTTTCTATCCCAATTTTGAACAGAAATTTGTTAAAATTCAAGGTTTAAAAAGTTTACCGCATCTGTTATAACTGGGCGACAAAATCGCGCATGGCCAGGGCCGGGTCGGCTTGTTTCATAAATGTTTCGCCGATCAGGAAGCCGTTGAAGCCGGCCAGTTTCAGGTGACGGATAGTTTCCGGATCGCTGATAGCACTCTCGGATATTTTCATGAACTCTGCCGGGATGTGTTTAGCCAGCTGGTATGATGTTTCCACAGATACGGTAAAATCGGCAAGGTTGCGGTTATTTACGCCAATGGCATCCAGTTTGGGGTGGATGCTGCGTTCCAGCTCTTCCAGGTTATGCACTTCCAGTAGCACGTTCAGGCCAATGCTTTTGGCCAGTGTGGCCATGGTATCAATTTGGGCAGGGGTAAGTATGGCGGCTATCAGCAAAATAATATCAGCACCTAATGATTTGGCTTCGATCACCTGGTACTCATCTATCATAAAATCCTTGCGTAAAACGGGGATATTGTTTACCGAACGGGCTTTTACCAGATCGGCCTTGCGGCCCATAAAAAAGTTGCGGTCGGTTAAAACGGATAGGGCCGAGGCACCCGCGCTGGCATAACCATTGGTAACTGCGCTAACCCTTACCTTATCGTTAATAATGCCTTTAGAGGGCGATTTACGCTTAAATTCGGCAATAATACCGCTGCGTTCCGGATCAAGCAAAAACTCTTTAAAAGAGTAAGTGTCGCGATGAAAATATTCTGATTCTTCCAGTTCAACATAGGAAACGCGTTTTTTTGCAGATGCTACTTCCTTTTTTTTATTGGCAACTATTTTATCAAGTATATTCATGAGGTACATATTATTATTAGCGTCATTGCGAGCGATAGCGTGGCAATCCCAAACTGTACAGAGCGGCTCTGCAGATCGGGGATTGCCACGCTATCGCTCGCAATGACGGGTTTGTTCTTTGTCATTCTGTCAGCGCAAATATATTATTTACTGCTCAACCAGTTATGCATCATTTCCTTACCGTACTCGGTGAGTATGGATTCCGGGTGAAACTGCACGCCGCGCACGTCATATTCGCGGTGGGCCAGTGCCATGATGGAATTGTCCTCCTCGTCGATAGCGGTTATTTGCAGCGTTTGTGGCAGATCTTTATCGCTTACTACCCATGAATGGTAGCGGCCCACCTTAAAGCTTTCTGGCAGGCCTTTAAAAAGCTCCTCCTGCCTGTTGGTTACCTTAATAGGAGTGGCAATGCCATGCATCGGCTGGCTCAGGTTGTACAGGCTGCCGCCAAATACTTCGGCAATGGCCTGCTGACCCAGGCAAACGCCGAATATGCTTTTGGTTGGCGCGTATTTTTCGATCACCTCCAGCAGCAAGCCTGCTTCTGAGGGAATGCCCGGCCCCGGCGAAAGGATGATCTTATCGAAAGCGTCCACATCGCCGATGGCAAATTTATCGTTCCTCCAAACCTCGCACTGCAGGCCAAGCTCGTTAACCAAATGCACCAGGTTATAGGTAAAGGAATCGTAATTGTCAATTATTAATATCTTGCTCATTTTTTAATCCTTAAAAGGAAATTCTAAATCCTAATTTCTAAATTCTAACAACGGAATGTTCCGGCAACCGGCATCCCGCACCCGATCAAAGTTCCTCCGCCAGTTCTACCGCTCTTCGGAGGGCCGATATTTTAGTATCTACCTCTTTCAGCTCACTTTCGGGTATGGAACCGGCCACAATACCCGCGCCGGCCTGGTAATGCAGCGTATTATTTTTGCTGAGGAACGAGCGGATCATGATGGCATGGTTAAAATCGCCGTTGAAGCCCAGGAAACCGATAGCGCCGCTGTAAAAACTGCGTTTAATATTTTCGTTCTCATCAATAATTTCCATGGCGCGGTATTTTGGCGCACCGCTCAGCGTACCGGCAGGGTAGGTATCGCCCACAATTTTAAAGGAGGATACCCCCGGCAGCAGCTTGCCGCTTACGTGCGATACCAGGTGTATGAGGTGCGAATAGTACTGTACTTCTTTAAATGCCTTCACCTGTACCTGCTCGCAATGGCGACTCAGATCGTTACGGGCCAGATCCACCAGCATTACATGCTCGGCCGATTCTTTGGGGTCGTTTTCCAGGTTGCGGGCTATTTCGGCGTCTTTTTCGTCGTCGCCGCTGCGTTTAAAAGTACCTGCGATAGGGAATATGCTGGCCACGTTGTTCTTAACAGTGATCTGGGCCTCGGGCGATGAGCCAAAGATGCGGAAATCGCCAAAGTCAAAATAAAACAGGTAGGGCGAAGGGTTGATGGAACGCAGGGCACGGTAAACATTAAATTCATCGCCTTGGAAAGTGCGCGAAAATGCCCTTGATGGTACTATCTGGAAAACATCACCGCGGTAAATATGCTGTTTCATCTTCTCCACTATAGCTATAAACTGCTCGTTGGTGAGGTTTGAGCGCTCTGCATCGATGCTCTTGAAGTTATATTCGGGGAAGTTTTTGTTTTTGATGAGGTATTCCAGTTTCTCGATGCCGCCGTTGGTAGGGCCTCCTTCGGCCTGGTTATGAAAGATGTAGAGTTCGTTCTTAAAATGGTCAACCGCGATAATGTAGCGGTAAACATGATACTGCATCACCGGGATTTGGCGGGTGGTATCGGTACTTTGTTTGAGTTTGATGGTTTCAAAATGCTCCACCGCCTCATGGGTAAAATAACCAAACAGGCCGTTGGATATGATCTTGGCGATAGGGTTGGCATCGGTATCAAAACCGGCTATAAACTGGTTGATCTGGTCGATCAGATCGAAGGTGCCCGCCTCATGCGTTTCCTGGCTATCATCCGGATAATGCTTTTTGAGGATACCGTTGTTTAAAACCAAACCGGCAATGGGCTCGCAGCAGATGTAGCTTAAGCTGTTTTCGCGACTGTGGTAATCCGAGCTTTCGAGCAGCAACGAGTTCGGGAACACATCGCGCAGGCGCAGATAAATGCTTACCGGTGTGGTAGTATCGGCAAGCAGCTTTTTATAAGTAGTGGTTATTTTAAATTTATTCATGTTATGTTTCAAAAAGCGTATTAAACAAAAAAACCCGGCGAATTGGGGTCGCCGGGTTTCCTATTTAGGTTTACAATTGATTAGTTATCTCTGACTAAAAACGCAACCGGCTGCCAAATTTAATTGGTGCCACCAGCTGTTTTTATGAGTGCTTTTAATCATCGTGGTCACAAATTTAGAAAGAAATTTGAATTGTCAAATTTTTTCTGAAATTATTTATTTGCTAAATCCTATTAGCCTCGTGGAATTAATAGGATACCGCTTGAAATGACGATCATACCCAGTATATAGAATACAAAAACAGCTTTGTGCTTTTCTTCGTCGGTAGCGGCTTTTTTCGATTTGCTATGACCGACAGTGATCAAAACAATAGCGATAACCATCATAACCCAGTGCTCTACAGTGAAATAACGGGTAGCTGGGTTTTTCATGGTATCTTTTGTAAACTGTACAAAGGGGCTTACAAAATACAGCACAATACCGATGAGTAATTGCGTATGTGCCGAGATCATGGCAAACAGGTTGAGCTTACGGTTGCCATCGGTATATGGTTTTTTACCTGTAAGGCCAAGAAGCGCCAATAGGGCTGCCACAATAACAAGCACCATAACTATGTACCTGAAACCGGAGTGAAGATGCTGAAGAAAGCTATAAAACGTCATAACAAAAATTTTTGTGTGAATATACAATAAAACCAAAAGCTGTAAAAGCAAGGTGTTTATTTGACAATTGGTTAACGGATTTATCCATTCATCCGTCATTGCAAGCGTAGCGTGGCAATCTCTATGATTAATTTGTCATCCTGAGGAACGAAGGATCTATCGGCGATTAGATTCTTCGCTCCGCTCAGAATGACAGAAATTATTTGCTTCGTACCTCGCAATGATGTTTGGGTATTCGATTTTACGGGCGACAATTTTTGCTGAATTGCACTCAACTCTGGGGCTGCTGAAAGCGACCCTTGGGTGGGTTTACATGTAAACCCACTTTTGATGATGTTTTTTATATAACTATTTGATTATAAGTTATTTAAACCAATGTAAACCCAAAAAAGTGTAAACCATGTAAACCCACTTTTTAATGTGCTATTGTCGCAAATCACCCTTAATTTGTCTTTGTTGCCACCTACGTATCCGGACTGATCTGCCGAACTTTGACTTATCAAAGAAGATCATAAAATTATGGAACAACAAAAAAATGCTTTGGTACAACCCCTGCCGGTTTTGATCGGGTCTGTAGCAGAGGCGCAACTGAATTTATTTGAACCCGTTAAACAAAGCGAAGTTAATCGTATCCCTTTTGAAGGAAGCTGGACAGCCGCCGAACTGATAGAACACATGGTATTATCTATAGGGAGCTCTGTAGAGGTACTAAGCGGGCCTGTAAAAGCAACCGACCGGGCGCCCGATCAATACGTGCAGAGTGTAAAAGACATGTTTTTGAATTTCGATCTGAAATTTAAATCGGCGCCTTCCATCACACCCGAAACCAAGCTTTATGACCGGGATATATTGATCAAAAAGCTCAGAACGGTATACAACAGCCTGATCTACCTGGTGGAGGTAAAGGACCTAACCGATACTTGTCTGCTTTGGGAATTCCCGACCATAGGTCACCTTACTCGGTTGGAGTGGGCTTACCAGGCGGTTTATCATGCGCAAAGGCATACGCAGCAGCTCAAGAATATTATAGGGCATTTGGATGTTTAGATAAGGAAGTGCTCGTGCGATTCACTCCCTTGTGTGGGTACAATGTCATTAAGTTAAGAATACTCCGTAGGAGTAAAAGCTTTGTAGCAAATAAATAATAAGCATTTAGTATGCCGTAGGTATGCAACCTGAGTACAGTACCTATGGTACTGAATGGGAGAATTGACTTTTTACTACAAAACTTTAACCCTGATGGGGTTTACAAAATCTCTTAACTTAATGACATTGTAGGAGGGAAGGAAAGGGTTTATTGGACAGTACGCCGTTGAAACCGCTCCCTTCCAATACATCACCTTATGCGCCCCTCACAAGCGAGGGAATTGGAAATATTTATAAAAACAAAAAAAGCGCTGGGTTAATCCAGCGCTTTTTTCTATGATAAATCCGAAACGGCGAAGCCTTCTTGAACACCATTGAATATAAACAACGGTGAAAAATCGAAATTCCGAGATCCGAAATCAAAAATTATATTAACAGTCTTACTGGTTCTTCCAGTAATGATTTCAGGGTTTGCAGGAACGCGGCACCTGTTGCGCCGTCAACCACGCGGTGGTCGCAGCTTAAGGTAACTTTCATTACGTTACCTGGTACTACAGCGCCGTTTTTAACAACGGGAACCTGTTGTATACCGCTAACAGCCAGGATACAAGCATTTGGTGTGTTAATAATAGCGGTAAACTCATCAACACCAAACATACCTAAGTTGGATATGGTGAAGGTTGAGCCTTCCATTTCTGCAGGTTGTAATTTTTTAGCTTTTGCTTTACCGGCAAATTCTTTTACCTCAACAGAGATGTGGCTTAATGATTTACCATCGGCAAATTTAACAACCGGAACCAGCAAACCTTCGTCAACAGCAACGGCAACACCAATGTGTACGTGCTCATTGGTACGGATCTTATCGCCCAGGAATGATGAGTTAATGGCAGGGTGCTGTTTTAAAGCAACGGCAACGGCTTTAACTACAAAATCATTAAATGATATTTTAACCGGAGCGATATCGTTGATGCGGGTACGGGCAGCTATAGCCTGATCCATATCGATGCTCATGGTTACATAGAAATGCGGAGCGGTAAACAAGCTTTCGCTTAAGCGGCGGCTAATGGCTTTACGCATTTGAGTAACTGTACGCTCGGTAAATTTCTCTTCGCCGGTATAAGTTGGCAGAACGATAGGTGCTTTAGCCGGAGCAGCAGCGGCTTCTGTGCTGGCTGGAGCAGCAGCAGGCGCGGCTGTTTTAGCCGGAGCCACAAATCCTTCCACATCTTTCCTGATAATGCGGCCGCCTTCGGCGCTGCCTTTTACATCATTCAGGTTGATGCCTTTATCTTTGGCTATTTTACGGGCAAGCGGTGATGCTTTAACACGGCTGTCATCAGCGGTTGAAGCCGAGGCAGTTTCCTGTGCGGCTGGTGCTGATGCTTGTGCTGCTTCGGGAGCAGCACTTTCTGCGGCCGGTGCAGCAGCAGGCGCGCTTGTAGCATCCTGTAATAAAGGTGTAATATCGGTACCTTCTTTACCAACAATGGCTATAATGCCATTAACCGGTGCGGCTTCGCCTTCTTTTGGTCCTATATATAAAAGTGTACCTGCTTCATAACCCACAACTTCCATAGTAGCCTTATCGGTTGCTACATCGGCCAGGGAATCATCAGATTTTACTTTATCGCCAACTTTAAAGTTCCATTTTTCGATAACACCCTCGGTCATGGTATCACTAAGGGCTGGCATACGTATTACGGTTGCCGGAATGCTCGACAGATCAACCTTTGGTGCAGCGGCTGCAACTGGTGCAGGCTGTTTATCTTCGGCTTTTGCGGGGGCAGCAGCTTCAGCAGGTTTCTCTTCTTTCTTTTCAGAACCACCATCAGCCTGTGCAAGGGCTGCTTTGTAATCTTCGCCTTCTTTGCCTAAAACAGCAATAACAGCATCAACCGGAACGGCATTGCCTTCTTCAACACCTAAGTATAATAAGGTGCCATCCTGGTACGATTCAAAATCCATGGTGGCTTTATCGGTTTCGATCTCGGCCAACACATCGCCGGATTTTACCTTATCGCCAACTTTTTTATGCCATTTCGCCAATACCCCTTCGGTCATGGTATCGCTCATTTTAGGCATTTTAACTACTTCGGCCATATATTATTTGGATAGAATAAATTTTGATATAAATATAACAGTTAAGTGGTGAGTGTAGAGTGGTGAATAGTGAGTTTTCTTTTTTAGTATAAAATTTTACTACTCACTACTCTCCATTCACTATTCTCCATTTAGTCTCTGATGTATGGATAATCTGCCTGAACATACACATCTGTATATAGTTCAGAAGCATCCGGCCATGGTGATTCTTCAGAGAATCTAACTGATTCATCAACGATGTCTTTTATCTTGGCATCAATCTCTTCAAACCATTTCTCATCAGCGTAACCTTTCTCTACTATAATTTGTTTTGTAGTTTCGATAGGGTCTTTAGCCTTGTAGCTTTCCAGCTCTTCTTTAGTACGGTACTTTTGCGGATCGGACATGGAGTGACCTTTATAGCGGTAAGTACGCATTTCCAGGAAGGTAGGGCCTTCACCACGGCGTGCACGCTGAACGGCTTCGTCCATAGCTACGTGTACAGCAGCGGGATCCATACCGTCAACAGCTGATGATGGTATACCGTAAGGTAAGCCTAATTTATAGATATCTGTTTGGATAGTGGTACGTTCAACAGAGGTGCCCATGGCGTAACCGTTGTTTTCGCAAACAAAAATTACAGGTAATTGCCATAAAGCAGCCATGTTAAAGGTTTCTGTTAAGGCACCCTGGCGTACAGCACCATCGCCCATGTAAGCGATGTTCACAAACTCGGTACCTTTATATTTTTCGGCGAAAGCGATACCGGCACCCAGTGGTACCTGGCCGCCTACGATACCGTGGCCACCGTAAAAGTGTTTTTCCTTATCAAACATGTGCATAGAACCACCTTTGCCTTTTGAGCATCCGGTAGCTTTGCCATATAATTCGGCCATTACCGCGTTGGGGGTTACACCTTTGGCAAGCGCATGAGCGTGGTCGCGGTAAGCGGTGATCATGCTGTCTTCCTGTTTAATTACAGACATGGCTCCGGCCAGTACAGCCTCCTGCCCAATATACAGGTGGCAAAAGCCCCTGATTTTTTGTTGTCCGTATAACTGTCCTGCTTTTTCTTCGAACTTACGCATCAACAGCATTTGTTCGTACCACATCAGGTAAGTGTCTTTATTAATTTCGATTGAACTCATGTAATTAAAACAATCAATAATCTTGGAGTAAAGCGCAAATCTAAATATATCCTTGAAAATATCGAAACTGCGACGAATTTGTTGTGATGTTTTATCTTTTATTTTAAGAAAGGGCTATAAATGAGCAGCCTTAACCGCGTTTTATAAGTTTAACCAAACATTATATGGCGATATGGTGATATTACCGAAGCCTTTTTGATCTGATAATGCAGTTTAGCGATAGCTTTGAGCGTTTTTAGACTCTTTGAGACATATAATTTTTACAAAAAGCAGAAAAAACGGGCAGAAAAGATAACCTTAAAAGTATCATGTGCGTAATAATGGTAGGCTTTAATTGATAAGATTTTTAGTATAGATAATTTATTTATATTTTTTGAAAAAAAAGTGCCATTTATTTGCAATTTTAAAAAATATAGATAGTTTTGTAGCCACTGGTGGACATAAGTGTCTGATTTAATAAACAATTTGTTGCCCCTAACAGCAAACTAACGCGTTAAATGAAGAAAATTACTCTTGCTATAGTACTACTTTTCAGCGTTTTAGCCTCGCAGGCCCAAACCGCAAGTACTCCAAACACCACTGCCGACAAGGCTCCTGATGAGCAGGAAAGTTTAGCTAAAACTTATTTATCTCAGATCATGGGTGTAGCGTTATCCGCCACCTCAAACATGAAACTTTTTCACTTTGTATACGATTGGATAGGTACTCCTTATCATTTCGGCGGTGAATCAAGAAGAGGGATCGATTGCTCGGCATTCACAAAAGAATTATACAGCGAGGTTTTTAACCTGGATATAAAAAGAAGTTCACGCGATATTTTCAGCATGGTAAACCCTGTTGGTAAAGACGATCTGAAAGAAGGCGACCTGGTTTTCTTTAAGATACACAGCCGCCGCATTTCGCATGTGGGCATTTACCTGGGTAATGGCCGTTTTGCGCATGCTTCATCAAAAGGCGTAGCTATCAGCAGCCTGGATGACAATTATTACAGCCGTTATTTTTACAAAGGCGGTCGTTTACTGGCATCATTTAAAAATGAATTTACCGGTTCGGCTACCGAAACCGACGACGATAAGAGTAATTAGTTCTGATTTCGGAAGTCGAACATCCGAAGTCCGAAATAAAAAAATTAATTTAGTCCCTTCAAAAATATGAGGGGATTTTTTTTTGCCGGAAGGTTACAGTTTTTGCTTTTAACAGCTTGCTTATTAATGATTTTACAGGCATGCGAAAACCCTGTTCAAAGCAACCCGCCTGTTGCTAAACACAAAAAGCATCAGGTTGCAAAAGAAGTATCGCCTCCAATAAAACCCAGGCCCCTACAACATGACTCGCTTTGTATTGCCGCCGTTGGCGACATCATGATGGGTACCTCATACCCGGATAGCACTACGCTGCCCCCCGATAGTGGCCGCAACAGTTTTAAAGCCGCTCTTGCCGAATTGAAAAATACAGATGTGGCCTTCGGCAACCTGGAGGGAGCCCTTGTGGATACCGGTGGCCCTGCCCATTTCAAATTGCATCAAAAAAGTAAGGCTTATTTGTTCCGGATGCCTACGCGTTACGGATCTGTTTTAAAAAGTGCTGGTTTTAATTTACTGAGCCTGGCCAATAACCACATCAATGATTTTGACGCGCACGGACGTAAGAGCACTACCCAAACGTTAGACAGCCTGGGAATAAACTATGCTGGTTTGCAGATTAAACCCTCAACGGTATTTGAGGTAAATGGTGTACGCTATGGTTTTTGCTCCTTTGCGCCCAATGCCAATACCGTATCTATACATGATCTGAAAGGTGCAGCCCGAATCATCAGCGATCTGAAACAACGCTGTGATGTAGTCATCGTATCTTTCCACGGGGGGGGCGAGGGTGTTGACTACGAGCATGTGCCATTTGCGGTGGAATCCTTCATTGGCGAAAAGCGGGGCGATGTATATGCTTTTGCCCACAACGCCATTGATGCCGGTGCCGATCTGATATTTGGTAACGGTCCGCATGTGAACCGTGCTATGGAGATGTATAAGAACCGGCTTATAGCTTATAGCCTGGGTAATTTTTGTACCTATAAATGTGTAAGCGTAAGCGGCATTTGTGGTATGGCTCCTTTGCTAAAAGTTTACGTCAATAAAAAAGGCGAATTTTTAGGCGGCCGCATCATCTCATTTAAGCAGGCACATGATAAAGGATTGGTGAAGGATACGCTGAATCAGGCCATGCGCCGCATCCGGATGCTCACCCAAACCGACTTCCCGGATGCTGGTTTGAGTATTGCCGACAGTGGGGAAATAACCGCTGTTTCTCGGTTTGATAATTCACTCACAAAAGTTACAGAACCCAACCAATAGACCATTAAAAAAAGCATTAATTTGCATGGTTTAAATTTTAACTATTAACACCTTATTTTCCGCACTTTCAAAAGCGTATGAATAAATATTTATTATCATTAACTGCCGCAGCATTTGTTTGGACAGCAAACGCGCAGCAATCCCCCTCCTTAACAGATAAAGATTATGCCCACGCCGAAAATTTCCTGGGCTATAATACCGAGCAATTGGTTGATCATGGCAGGGTAATGCCTAACTGGCTGCCGGGCGATAAATTCTGGTACCGGATATTAACATCACAGGGCAGCGAATTTATTTTGGTTGACCCCGCCAAAAAAACACGCGGACAAGCCTTTGATCACCAGAAACTGGCCGCAGCTATATCAACAGCTACCGGTAAAACTTATGAAGCCAGCAAGCTACCGTTCCGCACCTTCAGTTTTTCTGATGATCTGAAGTCTATTTCTTTTAGTGCCGATGGTAAATCATGGAAATGCGATTTGCAAAACTATCAGTGTACACCAGATAATGCGATGGTTGGCCAAAGTAAAGCACATACCCGTAGAAGGGGAGGTGATGACGAGGTTGCTTCGCCGGATGGCAGTCAGGTAGCCTACATCAAAGATTACAACCTTTGGGTGCGTAATATAAAAACCGGGAAAGAAACGCAACTCACAACGGATGGGGTAAAAGATTTTGGATACGCTACCGATAATGCCGGCTGGAAATCATCAGATGGGCCCATTGTACGCTGGTCGCCCGATTCTAAGAAGATAGCCACCTTTAAACAGGATCAGCGTAATGTGGGCGATATGTACCTGGTGACTACCAATGTTGGTCACCCGACACTAAAGGCATGGAAGTACCCGCTTCCTGGCGATAAGGAAATCGCGATGATAAGCCGGGTGATCATTAATGTAGATGAGCCCAAAGTGATCAACATACAAGTTGCTCCAGATCCGCACCGCGCCACCCTGAGCGATGATATTGCCAGCAGCGGTACTTTTGATGATGTGGACTGGACGGCCGACGCCTCCAAACTGGCTTTTGTATCCACTTCGCGCGATCACAAACAGGAAAAATTCCGTATTGCCGATGCAGCTACAGGTGCCGTAAAGGAGGTTTTTGAAGAAACCGTGGCTACACAGTATGAATCGGGGCAGGGTACTATCAACTGGAAATACCTGGCCAAAACCAACGAGATCATCTGGTTTTCGGAACGCGACAACTGGGGGCATCTGTATTTATATGACGCGCTTACAGGCAAAGTTAAAAACCAGATCACCAAAGGCGATTGGGCCGTAACCGAAATACTGAAAGTGGACGAAAAGAACCGCCAGATCTATTTCCTGGCCGATGGCCGCGAACCGGGCAATCCATATTATACGCACCTGTACAAAATTGGATTTAATGGCAAGGCACTTACGCTTTTGAGCCCGGGTGATGGCACTCACCAGATCAGTTTGTCGCCAGATGAAAACTATTTTATCGATAGCTATTCTAAATTCGACGTACCACCGGTAACCGTGCTGCGCGATCTGAATGGCAAATTGATCAGCAATTTGGAGAAAACAGACGTCAGCAGACTGTTGGCTTCGGGCTGGAAAGCGCCTATCCCGGTAACGGTTAAAGCGCATGATGGGCAAACCGATATTTACGGGGTGATGTTTGTACCAACCCATATGGATCCTAACAAAAAATATCCCATCATTAACAATATTTATCCTGGCCCACAGGGTGGAAGCGTAGGCAACTGGGGCTTCGCATCCGCCCACGGCGATTGCCAGGCTTTGGCCGAACTGGGTTTTGTGGTAGTTAAAATAGAAGGTACCAGCAACCCGCTGCGTTCCAAAAGCTATCATGATATGAACTACGGCCACATGTCTGAAAATACACTGCCAGACCAGGTTACGGCTATGCAGCAGTTGGCTCAAAAATATCCTTACATCGATATCAATAAAGCAGGTATCTGGGGCCATTCAGGTGGTGGTTTCGCGACTGCCGCGGCTATGTTCCGCTTTCCGGATTTCTTTAAAGTGGGTATATCCGAGTCGGGTAACCATGAAAATCGCAACTATGAGGATGACTGGGGCGAACGCTACATCGGTTTGTTAACTACACAGGCAGATGGTACATCCAATTACGAAGCGCAAGCCAACCAGAACTATGCTAAAAATCTGAAAGGTAAACTTATGCTTGCCCATGGTTTAATGGATGATAATGTGCCGCCATACAATACCCTGCTGGTTATTGAAGCTTTAGAAAAAGCCAACAAAGACTATGACCTGGTGGTATTCCCGAACAATGCTCATGGTTATGGACAGAATTCGTACTATATGATGCGCCGCCGCTGGGATTACTTTGTAAAAAACCTGGCAGGTGCCGAAACACCTAAAGAATACCTATTAAAAACAAAAGCCGATCCGCGTAACAGCGCGCAATAAGCATCGAAGATATAAAACAAAAAGGCGGATCAATTGATCCGCCTTTTTGTTTTATAAAAAATGCAGCAAAAATTTGCGTCGTCATTTGGCGTTACATATATTTGTCGTTATTTGACGACAAGATGATATTAAGACGAGACATTTTCCAGGCCATAGCCGATCCTACCAGAAGGGCCATCCTGGCACTTTTGGCTTCACAAACCATTACCGCAGGTGCCATAGCCGATAATTTTGATGGCGCCCGATCTACCATATCCAAGCATATCCAGATACTGACAGAATGCGGCCTTGTAGAGTCAAACCAGCAGGGGCGGGAGATCTATTACCAGATCAAAATGGATAAGATGACGGAGATTGATGTTTGGCTTGATCAGATACGCGTGATATGGGAGGCTCGCTTTGATAACCTTGAAAATTATATAGCAAAAATTCAAAAAGACAGAAATTATGGCAAAGACAGAAAACCACGAGATGCGGATAACCAGAACCTTTAAAGCCCCGGTTGAGTTGCTATGGGAAGTTTGGACCGACCCCGCGCATATTATAAACTGGTGGGGGCCAAACGGATTCACCACCACCATCCACAAAATGGATTTTAAGGAAGAGGGTGAATGGAACCTGACGCTGCATGCACCCAATGGTACCAACTATCCAAACAAGAGCATTTACAAAGAAATTATCCTCTTGAAGAAAATCGTGTTTGAGCATTTCAATCCGCATTTTTTTACTACCGTTCTTTTTGAATCCAAAGGCGATGAAACTCAAGTTGATTGGACAATGGTATTCGATAACGCGGAAATACTTGAAACGGTTGTCAAAGTTCACAAAGCCGATGAAGGATTAAAACAAAACGTTGAGAAACTGGGAGAATATCTCTTAGGATTGCTTAGCAAATCCGAAGACTAAAACTTCTATAAAAAACTTGTCATTTCGAACGAGGTACGAGGAGAAGTCTTATATAACCTGCAATGCTCACGCTTGTATGGAGCAGAAAATTTTTCGCTACGCTCAAGAGATAGTTTCTCCTCGTACCTCGTTCGAAATGACATTGGGTTAAAAAAACAAAAGGCAAAAGACGAAGCCCTACGCTTCGTCTTTTGTATTCCGTATCAAACTGATCCCCGTAAAGAAAAATAGTACGGCTATAATTCCTACAACAACCAATGTGGTGGTTTGGCTGCTATGATTAATAACTCCCAGTCCGGTATAAATTAAGCCAATGATACCGAGTACGGTTAATACGGCTCCAAAAGTTCGTTTTAGGTTCATGTTGTCTGGTGCTGTTTTATAAAGCATTTTTATAAAAACAAATAACACACCAATAATTTGTACTACATTTATTTATCTAAATATTATCAACCATGGGACCAGGACAAATCAGTTTTTTTATTATTGCGTTCATTGTTTTAATTATCATATTTACCTCTTTTGTGTCTGTAAAACAGGGCACTATAGTGGTAATTACCGTATTTGGTAAATATCGGCGCATACTTACGCCGGGCCTGAATTTTAAATTGCCTTTCATCGAAAACGTATACTCCAAAATATCTATCCAGAATCGTTCGGTGGAGCTGGAGTTCCAGGCCGTAACGTATGATCAGGCTAATGTTTATTTCAAGGCCATGCTGCTGTATTCGGTGCTTGACCAGCAGGAAGAAACCATTAAAAACGTAGCCTTTAAGTTTGTTGATGAGCGTAACCTCATGCAGGCGCTTATCCGTACGGTTGAGGGTTCTATCCGCGCCTTTGTAGCTACCAAACGCCAGAGCGAAGTACTGATATTGCGCCGCGATATTGTAGAACACGTAAAAGAACAGCTTGATCAGATACTGGAAAGCTGGGGCTATCACCTGCAGGATCTGCAACTGAACGATATTACCTTTGATGATGTGATCATGAAATCAATGAGCCAGGTAGTGGCTTCCAACAACCTGAAAGCCGCTGCCGAAAACGAAGGCCAGGCCTTGTTGATCACCAAAACAAAAGCCGCTGAGGCCGAAGGTAACGCCATCAAGATTTCGGCACAGGCCGAGCGTGAAGCGGCTCAATTGCGTGGCCAGGGTATTGCCCTGTTCCGTGAGGAAGTGGCCCGTGGTATGACCGTTGCCGCTAAAGAAATGGCCGAGGCCAATATGGATACTTCGGTGATTATGTTTACCATGTGGACAGAGTCCATCAAGCATTTTGCCGAAAATTCACAGGGCAACGTGATCTTCCTGGATGGATCAACCGATCAGATGCAGCACACCTTAAAAGAAATGATGAGTTTAAACCTTTTGCATAATGACGCCGTCAAAGGTGTCAAAAAGTAAAAGTTTTAACCTGCATATTTCATGAATGTAAGATGGCTGAAGGGGGCGTTAATATTAGCCCTGTTTTTAATAACGATCACGGGAGCAAAGGCTCAGCAGTTTCATCAACTAACCATAAACGATTTTGGCGGCACGCCGCGCGCAAACGCGCGTGGCGTTGTTGCTTATACCAATTGTACCATTGATTTTAAGTACCAGGCCAGCCGGGTAAACGGAGGTTACATGCTCAATGCCTTTGTAAAGCTGGTGCTGAATACCGAAAGATCGTGGCTTGACCGAAGCCGCGTGACATCCAATCAGGTACTGTCCGAAGTATTGAAACACGAGCAGGGCCACTATACCATCGCCTACCTGGAACAGCAGGAATTACTGCGCGAAATTGGCAAAACCCGCTTCAGTCGCAATTACCAATACGAGGCCATGAACCTGTTCAACCGTATCGATAACAAATACAAACAAATGAATACCGATTACGATGAGGACACCGAACACATGACCAACCGCGTGCAGCAGCACAGCTGGGATGTATATTTTCAAAAGCAGTTGCAGTTTAGGCCGGTAGAGGATAGGGAAGGGCGGTAAACACAATATATAAAAGCGCAATGACGCGTTTTTACAGCAACGGTCGGACTAAGTTAACTCTTTATTTAGCTATTCATTTTAGCAAAGGCTCTCCGTATCTTTGTCCTGCATGTCAAACGAATCCACCCTGATCATCCGGAAAATTATCCATATTGATATGGATGCTTTTTACGCGTCTGTGGAGCAGCGCGATTTTCCCGAGTACCGGGGCAAGGCGCTGGTGGTGGGCGGTTCGCCGCAAGGCAGGGGTGGGGTAGTAGCTACGGCGAGTTATGAAGCGCGCAAGTTTGGTGTTCGCTCCGCCATGTCATCAAAAAGAGCCTTACAGCTTTGTCCGGATGCTATATTTGTACGCCCTCGTTTTGCCGCTTATGGCGAAGTATCACAAAAGATCAGGGAGATATTCAGCCGGTATACCGATTTGATCGAGCCACTATCGTTGGATGAGGCCTATCTGGATGTAACCAACGATAAGCTGAACATAGGTTCGGCCATTGAAATAGCCCAACAGATAAAACAAGCTATTAAAGACGAATTGCGGCTCACGGCATCGGCAGGTGTATCCATCAATAAATTTGTAGCCAAAATTGCATCGGATATCAATAAACCAGATGGACTAAAATTCATCGGCCCATCCAGTATCGAAGATTTTATGGAGCAGTTGCCCGTTGAAAAATTCTTTGGCGTGGGTAAGGTGACCGCCCAAAAAATGAAGCAAATGGGGCTGCATACAGGTGCCGACCTCAAAAGACTAACTGAAGATGAACTGGTAAGGCATTTTGGTAAAACGGGCAGGTTTTACTACCAGATAGTACGGGGTGTGGATAACCGGGAGGTACAACCCCACCGCGAAACCAAATCGCTGGGGGCCGAAGATACTTTTGCCTATGACCTAACCACGCTCGAGGAAATGGATGCCGAGCTCGACAAAATAGCACAAACCGTTTATAACCGCCTGCTCAAATATGAGCTGAAAGGCCGCACCCTCACCCTCAAAGTAAAATACAGCGATTTTAAACAGATCACCCGCAACCAATCCTTCCCGGAGGCTTTTAATGATCTGGAAACCATCTGTAAAACAGCTAAACAAATTATGGCGGCTAATTATACCGAGGATGCCAAAGTGCGGCTGCTGGGTATATCCCTCTCCAACTTCGGCGATGTGGTAACCAAGCCTAAGCAGGAAAAAGAAGCCGGCCCGGGCGATCAGCTGGCCTTGGAATTTTAGCCCCTACCACCAATGTCATTATTTAAGCATACTCCGTAGGAGTAAAAGCTTTGTAGCAAACAAAACAGAAGCATTTAGCATGCCGTAGGTATGCAACCTGAGTACAGTACCTACAGCACTGAGTTTTAAGCATATCATTTTCTACAAAGCTTTAACCCCGCTGGGGTTACAAAATCCCTTAATTGAATGAGCTTGCCCACCGCAGCGGGGAATTAAAATCAACTTTTAATTAAATAATAGACCGTGTTAACAATTATTTAACAGAAAACACTTTCAAATAAAGTAAATTCTCATTACGTTTGAATTTTTTGTTGATGTAACTTCTATTAATTTTTTATCAAAAGTTAATGTTACGCGTCGACAGTACCAAACCATGCCAGATCATTTATGCCATTGCCCGGCATGAGTATTTGTCGTACGTTATTGAGCCACACATCGTTCAGCTTAATCCCAACGGCGAATTTTCACTAACCCATCAGCGTTTATTTTCTAATACAGCCAAGGAATTTATCCATTGTTTGGACGATACCGATATTAAACTGATTAAGATATTGGAGGAGATGGAGCAGGGCAACGTGATTAAACGGTACTATAAAAAGCCTATCCGCCCTTTTGAATTTTTCTCCAAGATATTTAACGAACAGCTTTTTGATACCATCCGCCCCAAAATGGAAAAGCGTATGGCCGAAGCATTGGCTTTGCTCTGCAGTAAACCCGTATACCAGATGAGCAAAGAGGGATACCCTGCCGAGCGTAAGCTTCAGATAGCCACCGAAGCCGCGTCGGTATTGTTCCATTTCAGGCGTAATGAGGAGGAGATCAGGTATTTCCCCACCATTAAATACCAGGGCATGCGTATTGAATTCATGTTCAAAAATGCCGAGATCATTTGTAACCACCCAGCCTGGATGTTGTTGGACGATACCCTTTATTATTTTGATAAAGAGATAGAAGGTAAAAAGCTACAGCCATTCCTGAATAAACGATATATCGCCATTCCACGGTCGTCAGAGCAATCATACTTTGAGAAATTTGTGGCTCCGCTGATTGAAAAGCATAATGTTTATGCTGAAGGATTTACCATCAACACCGAAAAATACGATGCGCAGGCCGCGCTGAAGCCTATTTATATTGAAGGAGGCACTTCGCAGCTGCAATTGTATTTTAAATACGCCGGCTATATTTTCCCTTACGGCGATGGCAGGCACGTATCGGTACGGATGGAGAAAAATGGGGACGATTATATATTCCACCGCATCAAACGTTCCATCACCTGGGAAAAGAACAAGATGCAGCAGTTGGAGCAGATGGGGCTGAAAACCGCATCGAGCCTGTTCCAGAACCTGGAGGTGGATAACCACGATGAAGATGCCGATCATTCGTTCTCGGTGTTTGAATGGCTTAACCAGCACCACGACGAGTTGATTGAGCAGGGCTTTGAGCTGGAGCAACCCGATGGCCAAAAACGTTATGTGTTTGGCAACAGCAAAATTGACCTGGAAGTAAAAGAAAATAACGACTGGTTTGATATTCATGCCATTGTATGGTTTGGGCCTTACAGCATACCATTCATCCAGCTCCGGAACCACATACTTAACCGTAAAAAGGAATTTACCCTGCCATCCGGCGAGATCGCAGTGATCCCCGAAAAATGGTTTTCGCAATATGGCAACCTGCTCCATTTTTCGGAAGGTAATAACGACTTGAAATTGCGCCGCCATCATATAGGCCTGGTGAATGATCTGGCCGAAGGTGAAATGGCTAATGTGACCATGACCCGCAAGCTGCAAAAACTAACCGACTTTGAAGAGCTGGAAGAGGAGGCTATGCCCGAGCATTTTGCAGGAAATTTAAGACCTTATCAAAAGGCCGGGTATAACTGGTTCCATTTTTTAAAGAACTATCATTTTGGCGGCTGCCTGGCCGATGATATGGGGCTTGGTAAAACCATACAAACCCTGGCCCTGCTGCAAAAACATAAAGAGGACACCGAGGCGGCGGGCAGCAAAGCTACCTCGCTGGTAATTATGCCCACCTCGCTCATCTATAACTGGCTTAACGAGGCTAAAAAATTCGCGCCACAGCTTAAACTGATGGTACATACCGGCACCATGCGTTATCGCTCGGCCGATGTGTTTGCCAATTACGATGTAGTGATCACTACTTATGGTATCAGTCGGATTGATATTGGCATGTTCAAAGAGTACTTTTTTGATTATGTGATATTGGACGAGAGCCAGAATATCAAAAACCCGTCATCTAAATCATTTCAGGCGGTTAAGCAATTGAAATCGCGCTTTAAGCTGATATTGAGCGGAACCCCTGTGGAAAATTCTGTGAATGACCTGTGGACACAAATGTCGTTCATCAATCCGGGCTTGCTGGGTGGTCAGCAGTTTTTTCAGAATGAATTTGTAACGCCTATTGAAAAGAAAAAGGACGAAGATAAAGCCCGCAAACTACAAGCGCTCATAAAACCTTTTGTTTTACGCCGTACCAAGGAGCAGGTAGCTACCGAGCTGCCACCAAAAACCGAAAACCTTTTCTATTGCCAGATGAGCGAAGAGCAGGCATCGGTATACGAAAAAGTAAAATCAGAGTACCGTAACGAATTGTTGAAAAGCCTGGAGGATGGCACCTTCGCCAAAACCCAGATACAGGTGTTGCAGGGTCTTATTAAACTAAGGCAGATAGCCAATCACCCTATCATGATCGATAATGATTATGAGGGCGATAGCGGTAAGTTTGAGAATGTGACACATACCTTAACCAACGTATTGGATGGCGGCCATAAAGTGCTCATATTTTCGCAGTTTGTAAAACAGCTGAGCATTTACCGCGAACATTTTGAGCGCGAAGGGATTCCTTACGTATACCTGGATGGCAGCACCCAAAACCGCGGCGATGTGGTAAAACAATTCCAGGAAGACCAAAAAACACGCGTGTTCCTGATCTCGATAAAAGCGGGTGGGGTAGGTTTAAACCTTACCGAGGCCGACTATGTATTTATCCTCGACCCCTGGTGGAACCCGGCTGTAGAACAACAGGCTATTGACCGTACGCACCGCATCGGCCAAACCAAAAACGTGTTCATCTACAAGTTCATCACTAAAGATACCGTGGAAGAAAAGATCCTGGCCTTGCAGCAGCGCAAACTAAGCCTGAGTCGCGCGCTCATCACCACCGAAGAAAGTTTTATCAAATCGCTTACCGCTGATGATATCCGGGAGATATTGGGGTAGGGATCAGATATTCGGATTTCAAATGTGCAGATGGCCTAACCCATCACGTCATTGCCACGCTGCGCTCGCAATGACGCAATTATTATTTGATTAAAGTTGTGCTACAAATACTCCCTCAAAGCCTCTTCCAAAATCGCCACCAACTCCGGGGCATTAAACTGATAATTATCTTCAATATTCAGAACCAGTAAAGCTTTACCAGTCACGTCAAATCTCTGTTTTAACAGTTGCTGATGTTTGCGCTCCATCACAAATATCACATCTGCCCGGTCAATCATTTTCTGGTTTACCCGGATACGCGCTTTGTCGCTGGTTCCGGCTGAGTATGCCTGGTGCACGGGGTGGTTTTTAAATAAAAGCTCGGCCGTTGGGCTTCGCCATTGATTTTTACTGCAGATGAAAAGAAGGTTGGCCAAAGGTTGATCTAATATCAGTTTGCACTAAGTGCTGATGAAAATTTGAATATAATACCGATGATAAAGAAGACAATGGATAAGTAAAATATTCGTTTTCCTTGTTTTCGATCGTTTTCACTATAGCCGTATACACGTTCGCCATCGGGAAGCGTTTTTTTGAAGGATGACAAGTGCCAGCCAATAAAAATGCCTAATAGCCCACCTGCAATAGCGAATATATATCCTAAGATAATCCAGGTGGTTTGTGGTGCTTCGGGTTCCTTAAGCGCTTCTATCCTGCTTTTGTGAAGGTTAGATAGTTCCTGATCATTAATTTCAACCCCGCGTTCGGTTAGTATCTTACGGGCGAGCTGATAATCGAATGGGCTCCATTCGTCGGCTTTGGCCAAAACATCTATGAGCTCATCGTTACTGAAACCAAACAGGTAATGATCAGGATCTGCCTGATCAATATTGGAGCGTTCGTTATCATTAAGCAGCCGGTTTACCAGTTCAAAATCCACCGCACGTATTTTTACAGCGTAATCCTTGGATAATTCACTATTTACAAACGCCGGATCAAATGAAAATTTACCCTCTTCTACTTCATAAGGGATGCCATGTTGTTCCAGAACCCCGGTCAGATCTTCTGCCAACGCCGGATCATTAAAGTGTTTAAAGGTGATAAGTTCAGGTTGCATATAGATGGAGCTAAAGTATTATAGATCAAAGACCATTTTTGGGTACCCAGGCCTGGCTTTTGATGAGCCATTTATCGCCCACAATCCGCAGTACAAATGAAAAGGCGCCCTCTTCATCAAATGGGTCGCCGTTAATGGTGCCCGTATACTCAACGGGTACTACCAGGTAGGCTACTTCTTCGGTTTGTTGAAAAACCTTAATGCGCTTAACCTCAACCTTAAAATCTTTTATTTTAAACCCTTTTACCGCCTTTTGTACCGAGTTTATCCATTGTACACCTGCCAGGGGGCCAGCCCATGAAAAAGGCTGTTGCTCATCGCTTATTACTGCATTTGGCGTATAAAAATCAGATATCTTTTCGATATTAAAAGTATAGGAAGCTTTGAGTACCGTATTCACAATTTCCAGAACTTCGGGCTTTAATGTTTTTATAGTTTTTGCAGTATCTACGCTATTAATACCTGCAGCATAGCTTTTGTTCGCAATCGAAAAGGTTAAGAGCAAACCTGCACATGCTATAGTGAATATGTTTTTCATTTTCCGGGAGCTTTAATATCAACTGTACTATTTGCCATGGCTATTCATATAGTCCAAAGTTAAGTTACAAAGGGCTTTAACTCCTAATGTAAACCCGCTTTCATCAATAAAAAAATCGGGTGTGTGGTGTGATGGCGCCTTGAGTGGATCCTGGCCTTTGGGCATTCCACCTAAAAAGAAGAAAAGCCCGGGCACCTTTTCCTGGTAAAAGCTAAAATCCTCGGCCCCGGTAACAGGCGGGCGAAGTAGCACATTTTCGGCCCCGGCGGTATGCTGCAGGCTCGGCAACATTTTTTCCGTTAGCTTAGGGTCATTAAAAGTAACCGGGTAATGGTTGCTGTATGGGATCTTTACCTCGGCTGTAGCACCTTGAGCTTCGGCAGTTTTGGTGGCTATTTGTTTAACCCTTTCAATCAGCAGTTTTTCATCAGCGATGGTAAAAGAGCGTAAGGTACCTAACATCTCTACCCGCTCGGGAATAATGTTGGAGCGGTTGCCAGCTTTGATGGCGCCTATAGTTACTACGGCTGGGTTTTGCGTTACATCAACATTACGGCTTACAATAGTCTGCAGGTTGTTGATGATCTCGGCCGAAACAACTATCGGGTCAACGCTCGACCATGGATAGGCGCCATGTGCCGATCGGCCTGTTACGATGATCTGCATATCATTAACACCGGCCATGGTTCCGCCCGGGCGATAGGTGATCTTGCCTACCTCGGTTTGGGAATTGATGTGCAAACCAAATATGGCATCAACCTTTGGGTTTTCGAGCACGCCTTCCTTCACCATTTCTTCGGCGCCGCCTTTCTGGCCGGGTTCAACACCTTCCTCGGCTGGCTGAAAAATGAATTTTACGGTACCATGAAGCTCACTTTTCATTGTGGATAACACCTGCGCCACAGCCATCAATATGGCCATGTGCGAATCGTGCCCGCAGGCGTGCATTACGCCAACTTCCTGTCCGTTATAAGTTGTTTTTACTTTGGATGCAAAGTGCACAGGGGTACGCTCAACCACCGGTAAGCCATCCATATCGGCCCGTAAAGCCACAACAGGGCCTGGTTTATCGCCTTTTAGAATTCCTACTACACCCGTTGTAGCAATGCCTGTTTGCACCTGAATGCCTAAGGACTGCAGGTGTTTGGCAATAATGCCCGAAGTGCGTACCTCATGGTTGCCCAGTTCCGGGTGTTCATGAAAATCCCGCCGCCAGGCAACCATTTGGGTTTGCAGGGCATCGGCTTTTGTATTTATTGCGCTTGACGCATCTGTTTGCGCAAGCGCTTGCAGGCTGGTTAAAGAGAGTAATAAGGTGTAAAGTTTTTTCATGCAGCATTATTTACTCTAAATATAAATATAAACAACAAAAAGGCAGCATGTTAACACGCTGCCTTTTTTATGAATAATTGCCGTTGCTTATTTAAAGCTCAGGAGATCTATCGTAAAGATTAATACCGAGTTGGCCGGTATTGGGCCATTTGGATAAGGGCCATAACCGTACCGGGATGGAATGAGCAGGATAATGCGGCCACCGGCTTTAATAAAGGGTACGCCGATGGTCCAGCCGGGAATAACTGTTGTCAGGCTGGTTTGAACATTATTTTCCGAATCAAAAGGATTGTCATTAAGCAGTTTGCCGGTAAAGTTAACGGTAACGGTTGATCCGCCTGAGGGGTTAGGTCCGGTTCCGGGCGTTACAATCTGATAGTATATGCCCGAGGTATCTTTAATAGCTGTAATATCGGTATGCGCAGCCAGGTACGTTTTTATGGCCGCATCATCGGTGGCTGCCTGTACCGCTGGGTCAACCACAACGGGTGGTTTCTGCTGCTCCGTTTTTAAGCAGGACGATAAGGTGATGATGGCCAGGCCTAAGAGTAAAAAATATCTTTTCATGTTTATATGTCGTTAATAGTAGTTTGAGCGCATCTAATATAAATTTAACCGTTGATTAAAGCGAAATCGTAATGAATAAAATACAATGTCAGGATATGGCTGAGGCCTAAATCCAGCTTTCAGATACAGCTTGATATAATACAAGGGCTTTTTATGGCACGCTGACAAGGTCGATATCAAATGTCAAAACCGCGTTTTCGGGGATGGGACCGGCACCGTTTACGCCGTAAGCCAGGTGCGATGGCACGTACAGCACCATGTTACCACCCGGTTTTAAATGCGGCACCGCAATTTGCCAGGCTTTCACCAGACCCGATAAGGGGCTCGAAAAATTGCTGCCTTTATCGTACAGTTGTCCGCCCATAAGAGAGCAGGTATAATTAACAGTAACGGTTGAACTCTCTGTAGGGGCAACACCCGTACCTGGTTTGATGATCTGATAGTACAAGCCCGAGGGATCTTTCACCGCCTTGATCTGCGGATTAGCCTTCAGATATACCCGGATCAGGGAATCATCAATCTTAGCCTGCTGCGCCATCTGGGCCGACATAGAACCACCGCATGAGGATGCCAGAACAATCAAAGCGAAGGCGCTTAATAGTAAAATGTATTTTTTCATAGTTTTTAATCAAAAAGCTCCCTCCAAATATCTGCTAAAATGCAGGATTTGAAGAGAGCTTTTGGTTATTATTTTATCGGTTTGCTTAAACCGTTGTTTTGATCTTAAGTTCGGTCACACCTATTTATTCGACTTAAATTTTATAATCTACTCCCAGGAATCCGAATTTATAAGTTCAATTAAAGGCATGTTGGCGATCCTTATTAAATTCCCGCTTTGGGGATTTTCATAGTTAAAATTCTTAGATAAAGTAATCTCCAATTGTTGCTTTTGCCAAAGTAGTGATTCAAAATCCCGTAACTCATAGTCTTCTTTAGTAATATTCCATGGCCAGCCTATTTGATCTATGAGGGTGTCAACTTGTTTGTAGCCAGTTAGCTGGATAAGTAAATACAAACAAACTTGATTGTCGTCTTTTAAATAAGCATAAAGTCCTGTTACAGGAATACTCATGAGGCTATATGAAGTAAACGCACTCCTAATGACTCTGTTAAAATTATAAGAACCTAAAGGGTGATTATTTTCCAGTAAGGCTCGCTTGGTGTTTTTAATGGGGATAAACTTGCTTTTAACAAATGAAGTTAATAGTCGCTCATTAAAAATAATATCTTTTAATTCAAAATATGTTGTTTTTTTCACTTGCGAGTATGATAAATTTGATATTACTAACAATAAAAATAAGTTTATGATAGTTTTCATTAATCACAACTATAAGGAAAAATATCGCTTCTTTCTTCATTTCTAAAAACGATTGCGCTACTACCACTTCCAGTAGCCCCAGCTGTTCCTCGTTCAGCAGCCATAGCAGTTGCTAAAGCTCCCTTGAAGTATTGAAGTACTTCTGCATCGGACGGGACATAGGGGCTATTTCTGAACTCAACATATGTAAGAATTTTGGCAGCTTCTGTTGCTTTTGCAGCCTTCACTGCTGCTGCACCAGGTGAAAGAGTAGTTACCGTGCCATCAGTATTTTGATATTGAGTGGGCAGCCCAAATACTACTGATGGTAAATAAACTGTACGTGTTTGGCCAATACTCTTTCCATCAAGCCACACCCATTTAAGTCTTATTTGACGTACCCCTGCTTCCTGCCAATTTGCTATAGATGTCTTTGTAAAGTTAAAGGAGCCACAATCAGTACTTACTCTATTGCCAGAGTCATTAGTATCATCACTACCCGGCGGCGGCATACTAACCACACAAGGTGATGGCTGCGGATCAGGTTCCGGAGGTGGAAAACCGCCGTCGCCTGGAGGATTAGGCGACCCATCCGGGGGATTGGGATTAACAATATTAATTTCTTTGATACTGTTAACCGCTTGGGTTGGCGAAACGGAATGCAGGCCCGCGCAGGGATCACCAGGCGGGATAACACCGCCACCACCTGTATTGCCATCACCATTCCCACCTGTATTACCGCCACCGCTACCGGGCAAAACAGGTGTGTCCTCACTGCAATCACCTGTACTGCCAAGATATTCGCCAAGCACTAAATTGCCATTTACATAATATGCCTGATACCAGTCTACACAATTCAGCATATTTGTTTTCAGACTGTTAACCGCCGCTTTTGATACGGTGCTCGAATGACCGGCACCTATCTTCGGGAAAGAAATTTTGCCAGTGATACTGCCGTTTTTGTAAAACCAGCCACTCACAAATGCCCCTTTGGGCGTGGAGTATATGACCGCTCCGCTAAAATCAGCATCGTGTTTATTGTATTTGTTATGATCAAGTTTGGTTAGGTCGCCTTTCAGGTATGATGAATCGGCAATTACCGTCATCACATAAGCTTTATAGCCCGAGCCATTGTTAAGTGTCAGAAATGAGCTGCGGCTGTATTCCTTTTTATAAACAGGATTTCCGCTTGGTGAGTTGCTTAAGGTGATAGCTGTTTTAACCGAAGAGGCATCAACCGGCAATTCCAATACAGACCGGTTAAAACGGGTATAGCTGGCATTATGCTGCCAGTCGGGCTTGATCAATTGGCTCAGATCAATATGTGAACCTGTAGCGAGTGTGCTTAGTTTGATGTTGGTTGCCGGGTAAGTGCTTTCGTACCAGTTTTTAGCCTGAGCAATGACCGGATCAGAAATTTTATCTTGCTGTGCTGTGTTGGAGTCTTTTTTACAGCTGTTAATAATAATGGCAATAAAACAAGTGGCGGCAAGTAAGAAATATAGTTTTTTGAGCATGGGTTTAGGTATCGCTAATGATACACCTAATATATTGTTGCAATTTTAGTAACACAATAGGTGAAAACACGGTATTTGTGAACCGTGGCATACCTTGACTGAGGAAGAAGGTAAGCCAGATGACTTACCAGCAAGAAGTATTGGTAATCAAAAAAGCTCCCTTCAAATATCAGCTAAAGTGCGGAATTTGAAGAGAGCTTCTATTATTATTTTATCGGTTTTGCTTAAACCGTTGTTTTGATTTTTAACTCGGTCATCTGCGTATCGGCGATGGTGGATGGCGAATCGATCATTACGTCGCGGCCTGAGTTGTTTTTCGGGAAAGCGATCACGTCGCGGATAGAATCCAAGCCGGCGAAAATAGATACCAGGCGGTCAAATCCCAGCGCTAAGCCACCATGCGGAGGTGCGCCATATTCAAAGGCATCCATCAAAAAGCCAAATTGTTTTTGTGCTTCTTCGGGCGAAAAACCAAGGTGTTTAAACATGAGCGACTGCATGGCGCGGTCGTGGATCCGGATAGAACCACCGCCAACTTCAGTACCGTTCATCACCAGGTCATACGCGTTGGCGCGCACGGCTCCTGGATCGGTATCCAGCAGGGCAATATCCTCTGGTTTTGGTGAAGTGAACGGATGGTGCATCGCATGGTAGCGGCTGGTTTCTTCGTCCCACTCCAAAAGAGGGAAGTCCAATACCCAAAGCGGCGCGAATTTGTTTTTATCGCGCAGGCCCAAACGGCTGCCCATCTCCAGGCGAAGCTCGTTCAGTTGCTTGCGTACTTTATCGGTTTGGCCTGCCAGTATCAGCATCAAATCGCCCTTTTCGGCGTTGAATGCGGCTGCCCAGTTGGTCAACTCATCCTCGCTATAAAATTTATCAACCGATGACTTCAGGGTGCCATCCTCGTTGTAACGGCAATATATCATACCGGTAACGCCAATTTGCGGGCGTTTTAACCATTCGGTCAGCTCGTCAATTTGTTTGCGGGTATAGCTGGCGCAACCTTTGGCGTTGATGCCTACTACCAGTTCGGCATTATCAAAAATGCCAAAGCCTTTACCTTTTACAATGTCGTTCAGCTCCACAAACTCCATCCCGAAACGGATGTCGGGTTTGTCTGATCCATACAAACGCATGGCATCAGCATATTGCATACGGGGGAAATCGCCCAGGTCGATACCTTTTACGGTGGTGAACAGGTGGCGGGTTAAGCCCTCAAAAATGTTTAATATATCTTCCTGGGTAATGAATGAAAGCTCGCAATCTATCTGCGTAAATTCCGGTTGACGGTCGGCACGCAGGTCCTCATCGCGGAAACATTTCACGATCTGGAAATAACGATCGAAACCGCTTACCATCAGTAATTGCTTAAAGGTTTGCGGCGATTGTGGTAGGGCGTAAAACTCGCCCGGGTTCATGCGGCTTGGCACCACAAAATCGCGTGCGCCTTCGGGTGTTGATTTGATCAGCACAGGGGTTTCTATCTCAATAAAATCCAGCTTATCCAAATACTTGCGGATCTCCTGGGCCATTTTATGGCGCAGCACCAGGTTGTTGCGGATAGGCGTGCGGCGCAGATCCAGGTAACGGTATTTGGCACGTAGCTCTTCGCCGCCATCGGTTTCATCCTCAATTAAAAACGGAGGTAGTTTGGCGGCGTTTAGTATTTCGATGCTTTCAACGGCAATTTCGATTTCGCCGGTTGGTATTTTGTTGTTTTTGCTGGTACGTTCCAGAACCTTACCGGTAACTTTAATCACAAACTCGCGACCAAGACCGCGGCCAATTTCACGTACGGCAGCGTCGGTATCGGTATTGATCACCAATTGAGTTAAACCATAACGGTCGCGCACATCAATAAATGTGGTACCGCCCAAATCGCGTGATTTTTGTACCCATCCGCACAGGGTTACTGTTTGGCCTAAGTTGCTGATAGTTAATTCGCCACAGGTATGAGTTCTAAGCATAATAGCAATAGTTTTATAAAAGTCTGCAAAAGTAAACTTTTGAGGTGAAAGGAGAAAGGCAAAAGGTGAAAGGTTTTATGCCGGAAGTAATTTAAGGCTGTTCATTTGGAGGCTTTTTCCACTTTCGGACTAAAAAACTATCTTTGCCTCATAATTTTCTCAAGGGGGTGCCTTGCTTTGAGCAATCAAACTGAAAGACAGGCTGAGATCAAACCCATTGTTTTGGAAGTCAAAATTCAAAAGTAAAAAACTCTTAAGCGATTTAAGACTCCATACTTAGAACTTAAGACTTCAGAAACATGCACCTGATCCGGATAATGCCGGCGTAGGGATAGGTAATAAGTTAAGTGTACTGCGTATTTACCCTGATAGGCAGATGGTTTAACTACATTTTATATTCGTTATTTTGAAAAATTTGTTTGCGGCTATCGCTGCTTTGCTGCTGCCTGTTGTGGCATCGGCCCAGCTTTCCATCAGCGGAAAGATCACCAACACAGCAGGCGAGGTTTTGCCCGGCGCTACCATCACTATTAACAACCCGGCATTGAGCACCGTTGCCGATGCCACCGGGAAATTCAGCTTTACCGATCTTAAAGCCGGCACTTATGTGCTTAAGGCCAGCTACATCGGTTATCAGGCTGTTAGTAAAAACATCAGCCTAAATAAAAATGAGGTTGTCAACATCAGTCTGACCAACGGCACACTTACCGCCGAGGAGGTAACGGTAAGCGCTACCCGGGCCATTAAAAATTCACCAACGGCTTATACCAATTTGAGCAAAAAAGACCTGGCCAAAAATAACTTCGGGCAGGACTTGCCGTATTTGCTCAACCAAACGCCATCGGTAGTGGTTACTTCTGATGCCGGGGCGGGGATAGGCTACACGGGTATCCGCATCCGCGGATCAGATGCCACCCGGATCAACGTCACTATTAACGGTATCCCTTATAACGATTCGGAGAGCCAGGGTTCGTACTTTGTCGATCTGCCGGATATTACGTCCTCTGTTGACAACATCCAGGTACAGCGCGGGGTGGGTACATCAACCAATGGCGCGGGCGCTTTTGGCGGTAGCATCAACATACAAACCACCACTCGCCGCGATACCGCTTATGCCGATATCAATGCTTCGGCAGGTTCATACGGATCTATCAAAACCACGGTGAGCGCGGGTACAGGCTTATTGGGCGGGCATTTTAGTCTGGACGGTCGTGTGTCACGTATCCATTCCGACGGGTATATCGACAGGGCATCATCCAACCTCAAATCATTTTTTGTGAGCGGCGCCTGGTATGGTAAAAACAGCACTTTAAGGGCCAATGTATTTTCGGGTTATGAAACCACCTACCAGGCCTGGAACGGTATTGCCGACTATGTGATAGGTGACGATACCCGCTCAGATAACCGTACTTACAATGAATTGGGACTGATGTCGAACGGGGCATTCTATAAAAACCAGGTAGATCATTATACCCAAAACCATTACCAGTTACTGTACGATAAAAAAATATCCAGCCAGCTATCCTTTAGCGGGGCCCTGCATTACACCAAAGGCAAAGGATATTACGAGGAATACCGCAATGCCGATTCCCTCAAAAACTATGGCATAAACCCCGTTGTGGTTGGTGGCAACACCATCGGCGCTACCGACCTGGTGCGCAGGCTTTGGCTCAATAATGATTTTTATGGTGTAACCTATGCGCTCAAATATCAGCCCCAAAGCAACCTGAACATGACCCTGGGCGGTGCTTATAATCAATACAAGGGAGCTCATTATGGCGATGTGATCTCTACCGCCACTGATATTGGTTTACCTGCCGATTATGAGTACTACCGCGACAACGCCAAAAAGAACGATTTTAACATATTTGCCCGTGCCGAGTGGCATCTGGATAAAGTATTGCTGTATGCCGATATGCAGTACCGCCATATTTATTACTCCTTTTATGGGATAGATAAAAACCTGAACAACGCGCAGCAAACCGCCGAGCTCAACTTTTTTAACCCTAAAGCGGGTATCACCTATCAGTTTAACGAGCATAGTAATGTGTATGCCTCCTTCGCGGTAGGTAACCATGAGCCCAACCGGGATGACTATGTAGATTCGCCGCCGCAGAACCGGCCAAAGTCCGAAAATCTGAAAGATTTTGAAGCGGGTTACCGTATTAGCGGCCCGGTATTTACGGGGGGCATCAACGGCTTTTATATGCTGTACAAAAATCAGCTGGTGTTAACGGGCGCTTTGAATGATGTAGGCAGCCCGGTACGTACCAACGTAAAAGACAGCTACCGCGCCGGTTTGGAATTTGATGGCAAGGTGAAAATTGCCAGCCAGTTGTATTGGGCGCTAACCGCTACCTGGAGCACCAACAAGATCAAAAACTACCAGCAGTTTTTTGCCGATGAAGATGAGGGTCCTCTGGTAGGCGAAACCCTGAAAAAAACGGATATCGCTTTCTCACCATCGTTAACGGGTTCAAGTGTCATCAGTTATAGCCCGGTAAAAGGCGGCGAGATTTCTTTCATCAGCAAATATGTAAGCCGACAGTATATTGATAATACCTCCAACCAAAACCCGCAGGGCTATACCATAACCCCCGAAAATGCTGGTAACCCATATGCCGCCAACCGCTTATTAAACAGTTATTTTGTGAACGATGTGCGGATAAGGTATAACTTTAAAGTAAAGGGTATAAAAAACATTGGATTGGGCTTGCAGGTCAATAACATCTTCAGCGAGAAGTATGAAGCCAATGGTGCTACCTATGCCGATGTGAAAGGAAATAATATCCTGAACTATAATTACTTTTTCCCGCAGGCGCCACGCAATTTTATGGCCTCGGTAAGTTTGAGTTTTTAAGGAACGCTAATTGCACGGATTGTTACGAATTTCACGAATGGGAAGAAATAAAAGTGAGGATGGCCATGTGCGAATCCCCTCTTGAGAGGGGGGAGGGGTGTGTTTATGGAGGCGAACAAAACGCGTAAGAACACACCCCGGCCAACGCTAAGCCCTACGCGCCCCCTCTCAAGAGGGGATTAAAAAAATATGTTAAACGAATTGCATGCAAAGTCTTCTTCATTTATTCATAGAGCAGATCAAAGAAACCACCTGGGTGCAATGGCTGGCCGTGGCTTTGGGTGTTGCCGAGGTGCTGCTGGCGCGGGTGAACAACATCTGGCTTTACCCTGCGGGGATACTGGGCACGGCTTTATCTATCCTGTTGTTGATGGAGGCGCAGCTGTTCGCCGAATCGCTTCTCAACGTGTATTATATTGTGATGAGTGTTTACGGCTGGATATACTGGATAAAAAAGCGGGATCAGCCGCCGGTAAAAATTACCTGGTCAACCCAAACAGAGTGGATCATCAGCCTCACCATCTCCTTTGGTGGCTGGGCAGTGCTGTACTTTTTGCTCAAATATTTTACACCCTCAAACGTGCCCTTATGGGATGCTTTTGTATCCTCAACTGCCTGGGCGGGCATGTGGCTGCTGGCCCGCAGGAAAGTGGAGAACTGGATATTTTTAAACATATCTAACCTGTTTGCCGTACCGTTGTTGTTTTATAAAAAACTGCCCATGTTTGCCGTGCTCACTATATTTTTATTCATCGTAGCCTGTTTTGGCTATTTTGACTGGAAGCGGAAAGTGGTGAGTGATGAGTAGTGAGTTTGAAGTAAAACTCAAAATAAAGGCCAAGCAACCAAAGTTTTTCACTACTCACTATTCAAATGCATCCCTCAACCCACCTCAAACCCGAATGGGTAAATATCATACGAGCAGCAGTACCCGCGGCCGAAAAGGCGGGGATGCTGCAGCCCGAACAGTTAGCGCTGGTGCATGAGCAGGGCTGGTTCAAATTCCTGGTGCCAGGGGCATACGGTGGTTTGCAATTGTCGTTACCCGATATGGTGCGACTGGAAGAAAGCCTGGCCTGGGCCAATGGCAGCCTGGGCTGGGTGGTTACGCTTTGTGCCGGGGCAGGCTGGTTTGGCGGCTTTTTATCGCCGGCTGTTGCTCCGCGTATTTTTGCCGATCCTCAACTATGCCTGGCTGGCAGCGGAGCCGCAACGGGTACGGCAACCATAACCGATGGTGGCTACCTCATCAGTGGGCGTTGGAAATACGCCAGCGGAGTACATCACGCCACGCATTTAACGGCTAATTGCGTCATCAAAAAAGGAGATGAACCAGTGTTGAATGATGATGGCTCGCCGATGATTTTACCCTTTATTTTCGACCGTAAAGACGTAACCCTGATATCGGCCTGGAAGTTTATGGGCATGATGGGTACGGGCAGCGATGCCTATGAGGTGCGTGATCTTTTTGTGGCAGGCAACCGATGTTTTAAAATTGATCCGGATAGTGCAGTAATTGCCGCGCCTTTATACCAATACCCTTTTATGCAACTGGCCGAGGCCACGCTGGCGGCCAATATATCGGGCATGGCGGTTCATTTTACCGATCTGTGCGCCACTATTTTTGATGAAAAACCCGAAAATAAATACCTCACCACCAACAGACGGGCGGTCATCAAACAACTCCATGAAAAACTGACCGGCAGATTAAACGCCGCACGCCTGGAGTTTTACAGCACCGTTGATGCCTCCTGGCAGGGCGCCCTCATGGGTAAAGCCACGCAATTACAGGAAATTGGCCAAAGCAGCCGCAAACTGGCCCGTACCGCCCGCGAATGCGTGGATGAACTATTTCCTTATTGCGGGCTGCAAGCCGCCAATCCCGAAACCGAACTCAACCAGGTATGGCGCGATCTGCATACGGCCAGTCAGCATTCGTTACTGGTGTTTGAGGAGTAGTGCGTATTTAAAACAAGAGTTTGTCATGCTGAACGAAGTGAAGCATCTATTCTGCTGGCAGCATAGTTCAACAATAGATCCTTCGTACCTCAGGATGACACCTCGCAAAAGCCAGGGTCCTGTGCGATTCCTTCCTCGGGGAAGGGGAGGAAGGGGTTTATGAAATAAGATCATTCAAGCCCGCATAGCCCTTCGCTGGCGCATGCATGCTGCGTGTGCTTCATAAATAGCCTTAATCATGGTTCTGCGTCCGGATGCGCACGCGACACGCGTGCGTCAACAATTGAAGAGTCCTCGCGCCGTTGTTGGTGTTGTCACCAACAATTTGTTATCATCGCGACCAAGCAGTAGAATGTTGGTGACAACACCAACATTGGCGAGAGCATAGTTCAATAATAGATCCTTCGTACCTTAGGATGACAAAAAATAACATCCCATGAAATGATTACATTTGTTAATCAGTTAATCTTAATGCCATGAATAACAATACCGTAGATCTGTATTTTCAGTCGAAAAAGGCTTCGTTAATGATATTGGCGGTAACGGCTATCATTTGTTCCAGACTGCTGTTCGTTTTTTTTCACGATCCGGAGGGCCCAAATCTGTTGATAGTTGGAGGCCTGACGCTGATTATATATTTTTTATCACAGGTGGCCTATTTATTTGGCCCATCCAAAGTGATGGGTATACAACGGCTTTCGGCGACTGTTGGGTTCCAGATACTATTGGTTATTACGCTCTATTTTTGCATGAAATAGAGCAACTTTATCAAAGCCTGGGTTTAATCAATAATTCAAAAAATCAGTAATTCAATAATTAAACTGCGTTAGCGATAGCAGTGGATACCGGCCAGTGCCTAATGCCGGTGCAGTATGAGCGGATAGCGCGGGCCAAAGGCAACGCCCCTGTCGGTTTAAGCGAAGGCATAGCGCAAAGTATCACTCCTTTGTGCTTCATCAATTTTACATAACTAAAAGTTATATTTAACAAAAAACTATACCGCATTTTAAAAGCATTGTTGATATTTGGGTTTCTCCAAATACTAAAAAAATGAAGCTTAAACATCTACTCCTTGTTCCCCTGTGTGTGGCCGCTGTTTCGGTATCGGCACAAAAAAAGAAGATCGGTACGGCACCGGCTGCTACTTCACTGCCTCAACCCAAACTGGTGGTTGGCCTGGTGGTTGATCAAATGCGCTGGGATTACCTGTACCGGTATTATGACCGTTACCAGGCCGGAGGTTTTAAGCGTTTACTGAACGAAGGATTTACTTGCGAAAACACCAATATAGACTATATACCAACCGTAACCGCTGCCGGGCATACTTGTATCTATACTGGCTCGGTACCGGCCCTGCATGGCATAGCCGGTAATGATTTTATTATACAGGCCACCGGTAAATCTATGTATTGTACAGATGATAGCACGGTGGTGGCTGTAGGCAGCACATCAAAAGCCGGCCAAATGTCGCCGCGCAATTTGCTGGTAACTACCGTTACCGACGAGTTAAGACTGGCTACCAATTTCCGCTCTAAAGTTATCGGTATTGCACTGAAAGACAGGGGCGGTATCCTGCCCGCCGGTCATACGGCAAACGCGGCCTACTGGTTTGATGACGAAAGCGGCAACTGGATCAGCAGTACCTATTATATGAATGACCTGCCGGCCTGGGTTAAAAATTTCAATAACCAGAAAGTGGCCGAAAAATACCTGAAACAGGATTGGAACGCGCTGTACCCGATCAATACTTATGTACAAAGCGCCCCTGATAACAGTCCGCGTTATGAAGGTAAATTTGGTGGAACCGAAGCGCCAACCCTCCCCATTAAAACATCGGAGTTATATAAAGGTAAAGTGGGTATGATCCGATCTACCCCGTTTGGAAATACCATGACGCTCGACCTGGCCCGCGCCGCGGTGGAAGGGGAGCAATTGGGCAAAAACGTAGTGACCGACTTTTTAGCCGTGAGCTTATCATCTACAGATTATGTGGGTCACCAGTTTGGGCCAAATTCGGTTGAGGCAGAGGATACTTATTTGAGGCTGGATAAAGATCTGGCCGCGTTCTTTAGCTATCTGGATGCCACCGTGGGCAAGGGCAACTACTCGGTTTTTTTAACTGCCGATCATGGCGCGGCGCATAACCCCAGATATTTAATTGATCATAATATTCCTGCCGGTTACTGGGACGATTATAAAGCCGTTGTGGATATGGAGAAATTGATGGAAGATAAATTCAAGGTGAAAAACCTGATCCGCAGCATGGCCAACTACCAGGTAACGTTTAACAACGGCATCATCAAAAAAGAAGGCTTGAATATTGATGCCCTGAAACAGATCTGCGTAGATTACCTGCAGGCGCAACCTGCCATTGCCTTTGCGGTAGATATGCAAAAAGCGCAAACGGCCAATATCCCCGAAGATCTGCGTACGCGCATCATCAACGGCTATAACGTGGAGCATAGCGGCGTAATCCAGATTATCCTGAAACCTGGATATTTTACGGGGCACGGCAGTACGGGTACCACACATGGCTCTTGGAACCCTTATGACACCCACATACCCTTGGTATTTATGGGCTGGGGCATTAAACATGGCAGCCTTACCCGCCAAACACACATGACGGACATTGCGCCAACGGTAGCATCGTTATTACACATACAGGCGCCAAACGGCAATATCGGCAAAACCATCAGCGAAGCGCTGACACAGGAGAAATTGTAGCATTAGTTGGGAAAGCCCGGAAGTTTTAAAACAGTTATCTTTACTGAGTTTCTTCCGGGCTTTACTGACTTTCGGACAAAAGACTATGAAAAAGTACATCTCCAAATTACACTACCTTACGCAGGATCTGCCCGGGCGCAGCCATGTACAGCAGGTACAGATAGCCTGCGAAGCCGGGGCCAACTGGGTACAATACCGCTGCATGAGCAAACCCGAAGATGAGCTGATTGAAGAGCTGAATGAAATAGCCGGTATTTGTGATGACTGGGGCTCAACGCTCATTATCACCAACCATTACCATTTGCTGGATAGGGTAGATGCCCAGGGCGTACACATCGAAGATCCCCTGGCCGATCTGGCAGCTATACGTAGGGTGATTACGGAGGAAAAAACATTAGGCGCATCGGCCCCTAATCCCGATGTACTACTAAAAATACAAAACCTGGGCGTTGCCGACTATTGTGGCTATGGCCCCTTTGCGCATACCCATACCAAACATAACGATTACCCGCTGCTGGGTTTTGAAGGCTATCGCCAGCTGGAAAAATTGCCCGTCGCTATCCCGGTGATAGCCGTAGGCGGCATACAATTAGCCGATGTGGAGCATCTGTTGCAAACAGCTATTTATGGCATCGCTGTATCAGGGGCCGTTAACCTGGCTGTCAATCCCGGTGCCGCGTTAAAAGAGTTTTACAGGAAAGTTTATTAAGTCTGAAATCTTTCAGTGGGGAGTTTTAAGCCAATTCGCTCCCGCGAGATTAGCGCAGCGTATCTCGTGGATGTCATGGTTAAAGCTTCCAGCTTTAGTTCAGCTGAAAACCCCGTAGGAGCAGGTAAAGCCCTGATAGATTAGAAGTTAAAAACATGCCAAATCAAACAAATATCTCTTATAGAGACAAAGGGTTTTGGATATCCGAGTCATTTATTGAAGTGTTGAGCCAATATATTTGTGAATCTTTTGAAAAGATTGGAATTAGTAACATTTCGTCGAATTTGCAAAAAACGTATACACAATGTAATGCCAATAGATCTGGGGCCTACCGCGGAATGGTAGATGTTTTTTTGGACGATTACGTAGATGGTTCGCAAGATAAAATTGCATTTATTGCTGTTTTAGAAAAAACAAAACCTATACTTAAGGCAAAGGGACCTGAACTTAGCATTATGACGTTAAATGAATTTGAAAGTAATAAAATAGATCCAGCGTTTATTAATAAATGGGCTTTTTCCGTCAAAACAAGTAGTTTGATTTCGACAATAGATATTATAATTCAAATGCTAAATGGCACATGGACTTCTGATAATTATAGTGTGTATTACTCTGGATTTCCCAATCCAAACGGAAGCATGGAGATTTAAGTCAATTCGCTCCCGCGAGATTGGCGCAGCGTATCTCGTGGGTGGCATGGTTAAAGCTTCCAGCTTTAGTTCAGGTGAAAGCTGAAGCCGCGGCAGCGGAGCGAGAAAAGAGCTCAAAAAACAATTTCATGATTAGTTGACTTTCAATAAACTAATGCTTTTTAAACCTTTTAAAACAGGCCAAAAATTTGTTAAAAAGTGTTAAAATGGTGGTAAAGTTTAGTTAAACGACCAAAAAGCAGAACTTTTTACCGCCTTTTCGATCAAAAATTTGTTAAAATTAAAGGTTTAAAAAGTTTTGCAAACCCCTGGGTCTGATCGTTATTGTTACATAGTTGTTTAAACACATTCATTAAATATTCATTTATTCTATCTACTTTTAATCGATGTCTTCTCACCATATTGTAAGGGAAAAACAGGAACCGGCATTATTGGTGCTGGGGCTTGATGATTTTCCGGAAGAGTTACTTGGCCAACTGCTGGAATGGAGCCCAACAGTGATAACCACACCCGATACCGCCGAAAAGCTAAACATGCTGGGCATCAAGGTTGACTGGGTGATCAGCAATAACCGGGATGAGGGATTGGTACAATCGGATGTTAAACTGATGGTTCCGGGCGATAATACATTGGCAACAACGGCATTAAATTACCTGATAGCCAACCATTACCCTGCTGTAAACGTAATAATGGATGAACCAGTATTGGATGAAATGCAAAACTATACCGGCAAAATTGACCTGGTGATATTTCAGGGAGATCAAAAAATTTATACTGTGAGTTCCGGTTTTAGCAAGTGGAAACCGGCAGGCGAGGAAATAAGGGTGCTAAACAGTACAAAAGCGCTAAACTATACGGGCCTGGAACAAACCGGACCGGATAGTTTCAGAACTGTAGAAGATGGTTTTTTTACCCTGAGCTTTGAACAGCCCTTTTTATGGCTTGCAGAAGGGCTGGATTAGGTCAGAAAAGTGTATAATTGAGCTGTTTTTACAGCAAACTACTATATTGGTGTACTTTTTGTTAAATATAATTAAATACGCGTTAAACCGTTTAATCATTTATTAGTCTATATACCTATACCAGCAAAGAATACCGGGTTGGTTAGTTAAAAATTTTTCATCATGAAACGCACATATAAAAAATTATTCACACTTGCTTTAGGAGCTCTGTTGAGTTCATCTTTAGCGTTTACTGCCAGTGCACAGCATAGGAGCAGCGGAGGCGGTGGTGGCGGCTCAAGATCATCTGGCGGTGGCGGCGGCGGCGGTGGAGGTTTCTCCCGCCCATCTGGTGGTGGAGCCAGTTTTTCACGTCCATCATTTAATGGTGGTGCGCAACGGTCGGCGATAGCTGCGCCACAGCGTACCTATGGCAGCAGTGGTTTTGCTTCACGTGGCAGCGTTACAGCAGCGCCTCAGCGTACTTATGGTACTGCGCAGCGTACTAGTGGCAATGCTGCTATAGCGCCTAGTCGTACAAGTGGTGGAGTGGCTACACGCACCTATGGTTACGGAACCCGTGGATATGCCAGTGTGAGCAGAAATGCATACGCCGGTGGCCGTGGTACCTATTACAGAACTGCCGGTGGTAGTGGTTATGCCCGTGGTGGGTATTCCAGTTATCGTTACGGTGGCCGTGGTGGTTACTTTGGTAATCATTACTGGTATCCATACCGTAACTACTATAACTCATACTATTTGCCAAGATTGGGCTTTAGCATAGGATTTTTACCTTACGGATACTACCCATTTTTCTGGGGCGATTATCAGTACTACTATAGCGATGGTTTATACTACCAACAGATCAATGATCAATATACTGTAGTTGAGCCACCTGTAGGTGCCGAGATCAAACAGCTGCCAAAAGATGCGCAGTCAATAATGATCAATGGCGAACAGTATTACGAATCAAACGGTGTTTACTATCAGCCAATTACTAAAGACGACGGAACCGCCACTTATGTAATTGCCGGTAAAGACGGTGAATTAAATACTGACCAGGGTGGTAATGGTGATGTTCAGCAAGCACCTCAAATAGGTGATATGGTTGGTCAGTTACCGCAAGACAGCAGGAAAATAAAGATCAACGGCGAAAAATTGTATGTATCTCCTGATGGTTATTACTACCAGGAAACTACCGACAATAATGGTAACAAAGCCTACAAAATTGTAGGTACACCATCCGATGATCCTGCCGATCAGAACTAATTGCAAGGGATATAAAATACCTTAAATAGCATATAACGGGCTGCTTCTTAACTGAGGCAGCCCGTTTTTTTATAATTTCAGGGAACACTAGGGCGGTAAAAATGTTATAGAAACTAATATACGCTACACTATTAACCCTGATATGATAAAATATATAGCTGGTCTGTTTTTTGTCCTATTACTGCAGATGTCCTATAACGTCTATGCAGGTGCTCCCAAAGAAGCCTTAAAATTATACAAGGCCAATAATCCCAACGTACAATATGTTGGTCGCGTTGATTTTGCAAACCCCTTGAAACCCAGGATGTGGTCGCCGGGTGTTTATATCAAATTTCGCTACGAAGGCAAAAAATGTGAACTGCTGATTAATGATGAAGTATTGTATGGCAAAAGTCACAATTACCTGGAGATAGCTATTGATAATAATACACCTTACCGGGTGCAAACTACGGGTAAAGCCAATCTGATCACGATAGGGGAAGAGCTTGCCGACGGCGAACATACAGTTGTTATTTGCAAAGACACCGAATCGCAGATTGGTTATATTGATTTTGTAGGTGTTCGGTGCGCTAAGCTTTTGCCACCGCCGGCTCAGCCAGCACGTAAAATTGAATACATCGGCGATTCTATAACCAGCGGGGCTGGCATGGATCAATCCATCACTCCATGTGGTAAAGGCGAATGGTACGATCAGCATAATGCCTATATGAGCTACGGACCGCGTACCTCTCGAAATCTGAACGCGCAATGGCAGCTTACTTCGGTTGCCGGTATTGGTATGGCTCATAGTTGTTGTAATATGAATATCACCATGCCCCTGGTATTTGATAAGATTTTTCTGCGCAATGACTCCATCGCCTGGAACTTTAAGCATTACCAGCCCGATGTAGTAACTGTTTGCCTGGGGCAAAATGACGCCCTGGGCGATTCTACCCGCTATTGTGACATCTATACCAAGTTTATTAAAACAGTAAGACAGAAGTACCCGGCGGCGGATATTGTATGTTTAAGCAGCCCCATGGCCGACGAAAAGCTATCAGCAGCATTACAAAATTACCTTACCGCTATTACCGCCGAGGTTAATAACAGCGGCGATAAAAAGGTATATAAATATTTCTTTTCCAGGCGATATTATCAGGGCTGTGGTACTCACCCGGATATGAAAGAACATGAATTTATTGCCGACGAATTAACTTCCTATCTGAAGCAGCTTAAGGGCTGGTGATTTTCATCAGCGTAATTTTGTTTTTAATGGTGATGAAGCTATCCTGAGCCGGTTTACTAACACCGGTTTGCGAACCTTGGCTCATGATGGTTTAAAATAAAAAAAACCTTTCATGGTTTTTGACTATTGTTATTATATACCAATTAATAAAATAGCTATGAAGAATCATGATCACCAGCAATTAATTCAGAAGCTGTTTAATTGCGTGCTGGCTTGCGAACATTGTGCTAATGCCTGTTTGCGTGAAGAGGATGTAAAAATGATGGCCCAATGCATCAGGCTCGACAGAGATTGCGCCGATATATGCGGGCAGGCAGTCCTGCTATTACAACGGGACTCGCCTATTGCCTATCAGTACCTGGTTATATGCGAGGAAATATGCCGGCTTTGCGCCGATGAATGCGGCAAGCATAATAACGACCATTGCCGCCAATGCGCCGAAACCTGTTTGGCCTGCGCGGGGGCTTGCCACCAGCATCACGAGCCTGTAACACAGGATTAAGTAAAAAGGCCCATCACAGTTGGGTGATGGGCCTTTTTATTATACAAGCGTTAATTAGTTCTTTTTCACAAATACGCCGTTCTCATCAAAAATCAGGTCGCCGCCTTTGATCTCCGTTTCGTAAAATGTTTTTCCCGTAGCGTCGGTAACTTTACCGGCTTCTTTAATCTTTGCTCCTTTATAATGTATGCTCACGTAAGGCGCGATACTTTTAGGGAGATCAGTAATGGGTATGGCCTTTACAATTTCTACAAAGGCACCTGTAGGTGTAAATACGGCCGAATTATCTTCGCCCGACTTGCCGCCCCAATTGGCTTCGTAGTTGCCTTTTTCTTTTTCCCAGTTTACTTTACTTGCCGCAGGGTACTTTGATGCTAATGCTGATTTAACAGCAACAGGTACATCTTTTGGCTTCAGGTCCTGGGCCAACGCGGCAGTAGCTATAAAGCCAAAGCCCATCAGCAGTGATAATGTTTTTTTCATGATATTTTTGCTTTATACAAGTATAAAATATCAAGCTGTAGAAAAACTGGCGGCTTTTTGAGGGAAATCTCTAAAGAAATACTTATAAGCTGTTACTCGTAACTGTGCCGCTCAAAATCATAGTCAGATTGTGAGGTTATGATCTTCTTTCGCCGCTCAATATCGGTACCCACGGAGTGATCATAAATATTATCAGTAACCGTATTTTCCCGTTCTTTATCCCGTTCTGCGAAATGAATATTGGCTTCGGCAGTTTTTGCTATGGCCACGTCATAAGGTCCCTTGGGCGACATCAGTTTTACAAATACCGGTAAACACTCAAACAGGATAAACAGGTAGCCTATAAATGATATGGCCAGGTATGTATCCAGGTCGCGAGTGCCGTTCTCGTTATAGGTTAGCTGCCCCAGGGCCCAGTTACGGTCGCTAAAGCCTGCAATATTGGTTAGGCTATCCAGCTGATGTTCGGTGAAAAGGCGGGTACTGTTCAGTCCCTCGTAGTCTTTTCGGGCGGCCAGGTATTGGTCCATCTGGCCTAAATTTTGGGTTACCTCCTTCAGGCGGCTTTCTTTTTCTTCCAGCACGGCCTGTTTTTGCTTGGCATAGGTGCCGTAGCCGGTGATGCCCGACGTTTGGTTGGTTTTATCGCCAAAAACCTCCTGGTTAAGCTGATAGCGCGAGCGGTTGATATCCTTTTCCAACGAATCCTTTTCCTTTTTCAGATCGCCGTTTTTGCCCATCTCCATCGCGTATTTTTGCTGATAGGTTTTTTCGAGGGTGTCAATTTTGCGGTGCTGGCCTTTCAGGTAAGCTGTTTTCAATTTTTGGCGGATCTCTTTGTCAAATATCTTGAGCTCCAATGGGCGCGAAATAACCACACCTATCATTATCGCCAATAAAATACGCGGCGAGGCTTGCAATATCTGCTGATTGGTGCTGCCTTCTTTGTTGATGCTGGATACGATGTACCTGTCCATGTTAAAAATGGCGGTACCCCACAGCAAGCCAAATAAGATGGCAAAGCCTACGGCAAAGGCATCTCCGTTAAAAACAAAGTACATAGCATAGCCGCCAGATAGTGATGCGAATAATGCCGTGAAAAATATGGTGGCGCCAATGCCTACATATTTATTATGTTCAATAGGATATTTTTTTAGGGTATCAATATGCGCTCCTGAACAAAACCAGAAAAAGCGTGTTACTTTTTTCATCTATTATGATCCATTTTATGGACGATCGTGTTGGGTTAATGTAAACCTTTTCAGCGCTCATCTCTTTTTTTACTGCACGTAAACGTAATAAAACACAAATACTGTGCAATATTATACATAAAACGCACTTAGACATCGATTGTTACAAAAATCGGGCTTAATTATTTGATATAGAAAAAAAGCTACCTTTGGATTATAATTTTATTTAACATGAACGAGATAACCGTACAGGAACTAAAAGAAAAACTGGACAAAGGCGAAGATTTTCAACTGATTGACGTAAGGGAAGAGTTTGAATATGAAACCTCAAACCTGGGCGGACAATTAATACCGCTTGGCGGCATTTTAATTGAAGCCGACAAAGTAAGTAAAGATAAACCCGTAGTGGTAATGTGCCGCAGCGGTAAGCGCAGCGCGGCAGCCATTATGCAGCTACAGCAGTTAGGCTATAGCAACCTGACTAATTTACACGGTGGTATCCTGGCCTGGGCTGCCGAAATTGATCCTACACTTAACGTATATTAATTATGGCCCTTAAGTTAGTGCTTAATGTATTGTACACTATAGGCATTGTATTATGCCTGTTTGTTGCATACCAGGCTAATACGGCAAAAAACTTTACCCTTTTGGGTGCGGCCATATTGGTTGCCGGGGTAGTTATTGTATTAAAAATAAGACTGTTAAAAGACGTAAGGAACTCGCAAAAAAAGCAGTAACTTCATTGTATGTTTATAGCAATTTTGGGAGTTATTGTGCTCGTTGTGGGTATAGTGCTCAAACGTTCACCCGAACCTGCAGGCCGCTTTAGCGGCACAGCAAGCGTTATAGGATTAGTCATAGTAGCCGTTGGCCTGTTGCTATCCATATTTAAAGTAATTGAGCCTGGTAAAGTGGGTGTGCAAACCCTTTTTGGTAAGGTGCAGGATCATGTACTCGAGAGCGGTTTGCACATCATTAACCCCTTGGTTGATATCACCACATTTGATATACAAACCCAAACGTATACCATGAGCGCCGTAAGCAACGAGGGCCAGAAGGAAGGTGACGACGCCATCCGCGTGCTGTCAAGCGATGGATTAGAGGTTACCATTGATCTGTCTGTATTATACAAAGTAACCGCCGACAGGGCCCCTTTTATTTTGCAGAATATCGGCGAAAATTACCTGGATAAGATCGTACGCCCGGTATCACGCACGGCTATACGCGACAATGCGGTTAATTATGCCGCTGTTGATCTGTACTCCACCAAGCGACAGGAGTTTCAGGATAAAATAAACCGGTACATAACGGCCAATTTTGCAAAACGCGGCCTGGAGCTACAGCAGATCCTGGTACGCAATATTACCCTGCCTGCCTCGGTGAGGGCCAGCATCGAATCAAAGATCAATGCCGAACAGGACGCCCAGAAAATGCAGTTTGTGCTGCAAAAGGAACGTCAGGAAGCCGAGCGTAAACGCGTAGAGGCCCAGGGTATAGCCGATTATCAAAAGATCCTTTCAACCGGATTATCAGACAAGCAACTTCAATACGAAGCTATTAAGGCCCAAAAAGAGATCGCTTTATCGCCCAACGCCAAAGTGATCATTATTGGCGGTAAGGGTAATCCTATTATGCTGAGCGATAAGTAATACCTGAACAATCTGGTCATTTTGTTAAAAAAGTGGGTTTACATGTAAACCCACTTTTTTAGACATAAATTCGCATAATCTGTTGATTGTTAATTATATAGCTGCATGTAAACCGTAAAAAGTGTAAACCCATGTAAACCATGCAGCACAAAGTATTCAATGTCATTTTCCTGAGTATATTGCTGTGATTTTATAATATCTTCGGGCATGAAATTATCAGTATCAGACCAGAACACCGGCGGCGATCTGTTGCTGCACCATAACGAACCGCAGCTCGACCGCTTGTTTTACACACGCGATTACGACTATAAATATTTTACCATAGCCTGGAACCGGGGCGGCAAACAAACCGTAACCATTGATGGCGTGGCCCATGATTTTATGCCAAATACTGTACTGCCGCTCATGTTTAACCAGTCGTTTTATTTTGAAAATCCCAACGATGTGGTGGCCTGGCAGTTTAACCGCGAATTTTATTGCATTGTTGACCATGATACCGAAGTAAGCTGCGTTGGCTTTTTGTTTGGGATGAATGATAATGTATTCATCGACCTGGATCCGGATACGCAGCGAAAATTGAAAGTACTGCTGGATGTATTTATTGAGGAACTGAATACCAAGGACGATATCCAGACCGATTTGCTCATCATGCTGCTGAAACGGCTTATTATCATGATCACCCGGCTGGCCCGTGCTGGTACTTTCCCAGATGTAAAATTGAACGACGACCGTTTTCACATCCTGCGCAAATTTAATTTACTGGTTGAGATGAACTTCCGCGAACAACACAGTGTGAGTTATTATGCAGGGAGGTTAAATAAATCGCCCAAGACCTTATCCAACCTTTTCGCACTGTACAATCATAAAACGCCCATCCAGATCATCCAGGAGCGGATATTGATAGAGGCTAAACGCCTGTTATTTTATACCGATAAATCGGCCAAGCAAATTACCTATGAACTGGGTTTTGATGACGCGGCCTATTTCAGTAATTTCTTTAAAAAGCATACCTCTTTATCACCGTCGGAATTCAGAAATAGCAAGAAAATGGTAGCGTAGGGAAATAATTACAAGTTGTCGGGAAGTATACTCATTCCGCAGGTGCAATAGTTGATGCACCTTTGTATCGTTGATTCAAACAACAAACATCAACACACACGACAATGAAAACTCAAACTCTGAAAAATGCATTAAAAACAAGCTTAGCTGCCTCAGCTATTATTTTATCAACTATTATTGGTTCAGCCCCTAAAGCCGAAGCCCAAACCGTAAAAAATATAGTATTGGTGCATGGCGCCTTTGCTGATGGATCTGGCTATAAAGGTGTTTATGATATCCTGACTAAAAAAGGTTATAATGTAACTGTTGTTCAAAACCCATTAACATCTCTTAAAGATGATGTGGATGCTACCAATCGTGTTATCGAAAAACAAGACGGGCCTGTAATATTGGTTGGTCACTCATGGGGTGGTACCGTAATTACCGAAGCCGGTACAAACCCTAAAGTAAAAGCACTGGTTTATATAGCCGCTTTTGCTCCTGATAATGGCGAAACTACTTTAAAACTGGTTCAATCATTACCAGCCGCCCCAGAAAACGGCATATTGCCTCCGGACGAAAAAGGCTTTGTTTATTTTAGCAAAGAAAAATTCCACGCTGGTTTTGCTGCCGACCTGAGCAAAGAAGTAGCCGACTTTATGTATGCTTCACAAGGCCCTATCGCAGCACAAGGTTTTGTAGCCCCAATTACCGAAGCCGCCTGGAAAACCAAACCAAGCTATGGTATAGTAGCCACTGAAGATAAAGCCATTAACCCCGATATTGAACGTAACATGTACAAACGTGCTGGCGCCAAAGTAACCGAAATAAAAGCAAGCCACGTAGTATTCATCTCACATCCAGATGCCGTTGCCAAAGTAATTATTGATGCAGCAAATAATGTCAAATGATTCTTAGATTATAAGACAAAAGGCCGCTTATCTTAAGATAGGCGGTCTTTTTGTTGTTATAAATAAAATTAATCTACCATAGTAAGATTCTCACTTTTTTCCAATGCAGAGATTAGAAAATCAAAAACGTTTGGTCTTTCCATTATAGCAGGGGGATTGTAATCGCTATCATAAGTGACGTTATCTAGCGATATATATCTATAATCATCTCTTGAATTTTTATGCAATGAAAAATTTGCTATTTGCTTATTCACTATTACTGACTTTTTATTTTGATTTTCATCAACGTTGGCATCATTAAAAATTATATTTTGATCAATGATAAATAATAGGGATGCTTTAATAAGACTTCTTTCGATACTTTCTGGATAATCAATCGTGTTCAAATTTCCTGAGGTAGCTTCAAACCTATTTGCCAAAGCTTCTAAATGTTTTTTTAAATCTACTGAGCTGAATAGTTTTTTTAATAAGTGTGTTAATACTAAAAAAGGAAACTCGTTCGCTGGATAGTTATATTTTCTTTGGCCAGCACTTATTTTAAATGACGGTGTATCATAACAAATAAACTGTTCAAGACTTCTTAATGAAATAACATTTATTTCGAATAATGATATTAAGATATACTCAAATGCTTTATAAAGGGATGAATTTATCGGTGAATAATTACCTTGTAGTTTCTGTGGGATATTTTGGGGCTTATCTATAAATATTTTTTGAAGCGCTTTTACTACATATTTTCGATTGTCGTATAAGAAAATATCTGTGGAGAAGAATTTATCAATATATCCGCTAAAATCGACTCCTTTCCCATAACGATGTTCATACATTAGTCTTATGTTGTTGTAGTCACAAACGAAAATTACTTTATCGAATCCGAATTTATTTTCTTGATTGACACTGTCATAATGAGCACTAAAAATATTGAATAATCTGAAAACATGCTCAGGGTCCAGTCTATCAAGATCATCAATTATTAATACCGTTTCTTTGATGATTGTGCTGTTATTTTCCGGGCTTTTAGTCGGCGTTTTAACCCTTTCGAGCATCGTTGATATTAGTTCGGAAATATCATCATATTCGTGAGCAGAACCCTTAAACGCTTTTAGATTCTTAATGTATTTTAATAGTAGGTCACTCTCTCCTGCAGAAACGATATCTTTATGAGCTTTGAAATCATTTGATATGGATTGGATTTCATCAAAAATAGATATAAAGCTTTCTGATCCCGGTTTTACAGCTTTTAAGATAGATTTTAAAAGGGGCTCAATTTTTAAATTGTGTAGAATGAACATTTGTCCAATGAGAGCCGTTGAATAATCTTCTTTTTGAAGATTTATTTCGTTAGGATATTTTGATAGTAGTTCATAAATTAAATCATATTTAATCAACTCAAACACGTCTTTATTATGAGCTATTGAGTAATTGACGGGATATAATTTTAGAGTGATATACTTATCGTTTTCTTCAAAAAAATTATTTAAAAAGGTTGATTTTCCTGTTCCGAATCGAGCTGAAAATAATATCCTCTTATTTGATTCGTCATTTATATGTTGTTCAAAATCAGTTTTAACACTGCCTTGATCAATAAAAGTTAGTGATGGTTTGGGCATAGGTTATTTTTATGACTAATATAGTGCATGTGCCAGAGTTTTTGCTATTTTATTACATGCCTTATCCCCAAACCCGTGTCATTATTCAATATATATTTGCCATCAGCAAAATCGGGCATCTGGTAGGGGTTATTGCTTACCAGGAAGGGGCCGTCAAGGTCAACCCAGTCGCTTTGTGGGGCCAGGGCCAGACCAGCCAGGGCGGCGCAGCTGGTTTCGGTCATACAGCCTATCATAATCTTCAGATTAAGTTCCCGGGCTCTTTTGATCATCCGGCTGGCCTCATATATACCTGCCGATTTCATCAGTTTGATATTGATGCCCGTGTAAACACCTTTGGCTTTATCTACATCCTCAAAACGCTGTACAGCTTCATCGCCAATAATAGGGATGGGACTGCGCTCGGTGAGCCAGGCATTGCTGTCAGGATCAGTCTTGAGCATGGGTTGTTCTATCAGTTGTACACCTTGTTCCTGCAGCCAGTAAGTCATGTCGAGACTTTGTTGCAGGTCTGTCCAGCCCTGGTTGGCATCTACATAAAGGGGCACATCGGTCACAGAGCGTATGGTGCTGATGAGTTCTTTGTCGTTATCCTTACCCAGTTTTACTTTGATCACCTTGAAACCTTCGGCCTCTTTTACTTTTTTGATGATCATTTCGGGTGTATCGATACCGATGGTAAAACTGGTTACCGGCATTTTTGCAGGGTCGCTGCCCAGCAGTTGCCAGCAGGGTTGTTGTTTGATCTTCCCATCCAGGTCATGCAGGGCAATATCAATAGCGGCTTTAATGGCCGGGTTGCCCGGAGCTATGCTGTCCAGGTAATTGATCACCGCGCCAAAATCAATGGGATAACTGATCCGGCTGATATCAACCTTACTCAAAAAAGCGGTAGCGGTTTCATGGCTTTCGCCCATATAGGGCACCATAGATGCTTCACCATACCCGGTATAACCTTCGTGCTTAATTTGCACCAGCATAATAGGGGTAGAGGTACGCGAAAACTTGGCTATAGTAAAAGCGTGTTTGAGTTGCAGTTCAAAGGGTTGATATGTCAGTTCCATGTTTCTTAGATGTGCGGATGTGCAAATATGCAGATGAAAAATGATGTGCGGATGTGCAAATTTTAAATGTGCAGATGAAAAATGATGTGCAAGTTATGTCAAAAAATCCGCACATCTGCATATTTGCACATCCGCACATCTGTTTCATCCTTATCTTTGCGGCCATGTCGGCACAAATTTATTCACCGTTCGAGCGTTTTAATTTCAGTAATAATAAGTGCTTCCTGAGCGGGCAGCCCTTAAATTCTGAAGAAGAAAAGATACAGGTTTTTCCGCAATGGCTCATGAGCCGCTACAACCTGGAAGATAAACCTTTTAAACTGCTCGACGAAAGCATGGCCACTTACAAAGACCTGAAACTGCCCTGCACCGCTGCCATCAACGAACAATTCCTGGAACCCCTGGAGGCTGAGATCGCTGCTGCTTTTGACGCTGGCTATGAAGCCGTAAAGCAATTGGATGAGCTGAAATTGTTTCAATGGGCAAGTAAACTGTTGTATGGTATTATATTTAATGAGATCCAGGCGGGCATTAAACAACAGCATGCGCAAGGCGAAGAGTTTAGCATGTCGCAGGCCATTATCCATAAATTCAGCCACCTGCACCTGATGCTGCAAAGTCTGAATCTGCCTATCGAGCTGGATGGTTTTAAACCTTTTAGTTTGGTATTGTTTAAAGTGGATAATGCTGAGGATATTTTTGGCTATCGCGATGAGATCAACACGCTGACATTTTCGCTTCGGATCAAAGATTTTGGTTTGATCATTTGCCTGCAGGATAACGGCGCCAATGCCAGCTATCACAGGGAGGCGTTGGAGAAAATTAAAGGTCACACCCTGCACCCTATCCAGTTTGAAGAAGTTAACGCGCGCTTTTTTTATTCGGCATACCTGTTCAATCGCCTGCCAGAGTATAATATTTTACCTGTGGAAGATATCATTTACGTAGAAGCCATGCCCCTGCGGGGCACCAGCACCAAACCGCTGTTTGACGATTGGGTACCCAAAGTTTATGGCCAGGTGCTGGAAAACTTCTGGAAAAACTGGGGATTCCTACTGTTCGAGATCATCAAAAATCCCGAAGAACCAATGAGCTTTCTGTTTGATGCCGATGGCAATATCCTTAATGCAGCATCGATTGAATTGCCCCGGTAATTTGCTGAATAAATGCTGGCAAAACCGGGGGATTAAGCAAAATGGTGATCATTAAACCACTCAGGGCTCCATATAAGTGAGCATCATGGTTAATGCTGTCATGGCTGTATTTAGAGGCGTAGGTACAATATATTAAGTACAATATACCAAATACGTAAGCCGGTATCAGGATAGGTAAAAATATCAGGCCCATTTTTGCCAATGGGAAGTATAATATCGCTCCAAATATTACAGCACTTATTGCACCAGAAGCACCAAGACTGTAGTAATTATAATTATCCCGGTTTTTAAGCACCGAAGGCATATCGCTCAATACCAGGCTTACTATATACAATAAGCCGAACTGCCAATGCCCGATGACTTGTTCCAACTGGAAGGCGAAAAAATAATAGGACATCATATTGAACAGCAGGTGCATGGTATCGCGATGGATGAGGCCACTGGTGATGAGCGTATGCAGATCTTTACCACGCGAAACCGTATAAGGGTGCAGCATCATTTTGCCTAACACGTTTTGATTGTAAAAGGCATATAACGAAGTGATGAGCGTAATAACAAAAATGACAGACGCTACAGGCGTTAGGATAAGATATTCCATTTATTTAAGATCGAGTTTGGTATCGGTTAGCAAGCGGCCCACCGGGTAGCGCATAAAAGTTTTTTCAAAATAGGGTGAATTGCGGTAAACAAAGAATAATTGCGCCTGCGCGCTGCCGGCCAGTTTAGGGTCTTTACTTTTCGCGTCATCAAGTTTCTTTTTCAGTTCAGGGTCTTTTTTCAATAAGTTGGCAGCTATATCTTCAAATACATAATCCGAAAAATATTCCTTTTCGCCCAGTACCGAATCAAAAAAGTTCCAGGTAAAAAAAGAGTCGACACCCTGCGGTTCCAATGTTTCCACAATATAACGGTTTATGGGTTGATTAGTATACACTACGTAATCGCCGGTGTAAAATTTAACACGCGTATCCACCGGGTTCAGTTTAACAGCTGAGTGCAGGTAATGCCCTTCATAAGGTTTTTGCGGGGATTTATAATCCTCAATATAATACATCTGTAAGCCCAGGGTGGTATCATGGGCCAGTTGCTGCATTTTAACCCCATTCAGTTTAAACAAATCGATTACCTTGCCCCAGGCCTGCGGAATCACATAGGCTACGGGTTTATCGGCTGTGGCGGTAACTTTATAGGTGTTCCAGAAATTGATGGTTTTGGTGTAAGGTTTATTCCGGTCGTAATACAGCCTATTTAAGCCGCTCACTTCGCTGGTTTTATAGCCGGCGGCATAGCCTTTGAAAGTAATGGTATCTATAGCTTGCCGGTCGACGGCCCAGTTGAGCGCAAACGTTTTTTGTTGAGTTACCTGTGCATCGGCTTGTTGCTTGAGTTCGCCTATCAGTTTAGCATCACGTTGATTGATATCGATGAGGTGCTGCATAAAATCATACGTAGCATATACCCGTTTGTCAAATGGCTTGAGCATATGTGTTTCTGTAATGTAACTGATGATATTGTGCTGAGCCGCGAAGCCTGTGGCAAAACGCGGCGTTTCTAAAAAGCTCACAATGCCCGAGTCGGGCAAACCTTCCTCACCTGCACCATAGGGAATCATCTCATAGCCGCTTTTTTTCATGTGGCTGTACAGGTATGGCGTAAGCGTTTTAGTGGTATAATTAGCCAGGATAGGGTTTTGTTTATCCTTTTGTGTTTCAATAAGTGTCATTACATATTGATAATCGGCGCCATCGCTGGTATGGTTATCCAGGAAGATCTCGGGTTTCCAGGCAGTTAGAATCTGTGTAAATGCCTGGGCATTGCGACTATCGGCTTTAATAAAATCGCGGTTCAGATCCAGGTTGCGGTAATTACCCCTAAAGCCATAAGCCACAGGTCCGTTCTGACTAACCCGGCTCAACCCGCGGTTCAAACTGCCATCAATATTGTAAAGAGCAATGAGGCAGATCACCACATCTTTTGGGAGCTGATTTTTTTTAAGCAGATCGCGCACCAGCATCATGCTGGCATCAATACCTTCGGGCTCACCAGGGTGTATGCCGTTGTTGATCAGGAGCACCCGTTTGTTTTGCTTTTTGATCAGCGCCGGATCAAATACCTTGTCCCGCGACAGCACAATCAAGGTAAGCGGTTTTCCTATATCCGTTGTGCCGTAATTGATCAGCTTCATCTGTTGGGGGTAAAGCCTGTTGAGGTTTTGGTAATACGCGATCACTTCGGCATAGGTAGCAGTATAGTTATGGTCCGGATGCTGCTCGAATGGAGTTAATTGTGCATATGCTGAAGCAATAGCAACTAAGAGGATCAATAAAACGGATAGAATTTTCTTCATTGAGATGTATTATTGCCCAAATATAGTATTTGAGAGCCAAGAGATGAGATACAAGAGTCAAGATGCATCAAATACTGTAATTGGCCCCGATTATTATATCTAATCTATTGCTTTTAGTTCGGCCTGTAGTTTTTTGGGTAAGCCCAGGATCACCTGCTCATAGGAATGGTCAATCATTTCACAAAGTTGTTTGCGGGTTAGCGAGCCATCCATATACACGGTATTCCACATTTTTTTATTCATGTGGTAGCCTGGCTGCACTTCGGGATAACGTTCACGCAGATCAACGGCAAGTTCTGGTTCGCACTTTACATTAAACCGGTTGCCGCTTTCCAGCCCAATGAGTAAAAACAATTTACCGGCAACTTTAAAAACAAGGGTATCCTCGCCAAAAGGGAAACCTTCTGTTACGGCCGGCTTTTGCAGGCAATAGTCACGCAATTCTTCTATATTCAAAATCCGAAATTTCTGATCAGTTTATTATAAGATACCGTATTTCCAAAATTGTACCGGAAACCTATGGTAAAGTGGGCATACTGGTCGGGCGCATTGTTCTTAAACTGTGCAGGGGGATCATTATAGCCATCGAGCCCTTCGCCGAAGGTATAATTGTGTTCGTAACCCAGCGTAATGGTATAACCTACCTGCTCATAGGAATCATAAATTTTAAACTCGTAACCAAAGCGCAGCGGTAATACCATGTTGGTGCTTTTGTCCTTGCCCTGGAAACCATTGGTGCTGCCCACCGGGCCGTTTTGAACATATGCAGGCAGGTTGGTACGCTGTATATCCTTCATATTGTTGGATATGGCGCCTATGCCGGTGCCCACATAAAAGTTTTTGATCACGTTTAAAAAACCATTGTCGGCATAATCAATAAAACTTCCCAGTTGTACATCGGCATGGAGCAGTAAGGCTTTGTAGGAGTTTCTATAGATCCGGCCAAAGGCATCCTTATCAGGCGTGCGGCCGCCGCCAGAAAGTGTGCCGAACTGGTACTCGAGCGCTACAGGTACGTAAGGGTTAAAATTGTAGGCGATATTGATATTATAAATAGGGTGGTAATCTTCCCTTTTCATATCAGCATAAGCCTTGCCATAGCCAATGCCGCCACCGATACCCCATTCATAATAGTTGTATCCGTCCTGTGCCTTTGCTATAAAACCAGCGATTGTGAAAACAAAAAGCAGAATAAATTTTTTCAAAGCTAAATTTTAATCAATATTTACAAATGGAACATGTCGGGTACGGTTACCGGCAAAACTTTACTAATATATAGCTTTATGAATTTTAATTCATTACTAAACTTCACCGTAACCGAACGCTTTTTACGTTACGTTACCATTGATACGCAATCAGACCCCTCTTCTGTTTCATTTCCTTCAACAGAAAAACAAAAAGACCTGGCCCGCCTGCTGGTGAACGAACTACTTGCAATAGGTGTAGCCGACGCCCACATGGATGAGTATGGCTATGTATACGCTACCATCCCTTCAAATACCAGCAAACAAGTGCCCGTAATTTGTTTTTGCTCCCACATGGATACCGCGCCCGATTGCAGCGGAAAAAATGTAAAACCCATTGTTCATCGAAACTACCAGGGACAAGATATTATATTGCCTGATGATACCACACAAATTATAAAGCAGGCCGAACATCCCGACCTGAAAAATCAGATAGGGAACGATGTGATAACCGCAAGTGGTACCACTTTGTTGGGAGCTGATAATAAAGCCGGTGTTGCTGAGATCATGGATGCCTGTTACCAACTGATAAATCATCCCGAAATAAAACACGGAAATATCCGGATATTATTTACCCCTGACGAAGAAGTTGGGCATGGGGTTGATTATGTGGATATTGCCAAACTGGGGGCCTATGCTGGTTATACCATGGATGGCGAAAGCGCGGGTAATATGGAGAATGAAACTTTTTCGGCAGACGGAGCAAGACTAACCATCAACGGGGTAAGCTCGCACCCGGGTTTTGCCAAGGGGAAAATGGAAAGCGCCATCAAAATTGCCGGTGAGATCATCGTGGCTTTGCCTGATAATTTATCGCCGGAGCATACCGAAGAGATTCAGGGTTTTATACATCCTGTAGCTATTGAGGGGCATGTGGAAACCGCGGGGATTGATTTTATTATCCGTGATTTTGACGCGAATAAGTTAAGCAATCATGCTGATGTGATCCGTAAAACTGCAGACGGGGTATTGAAAAAATATCCGGCATCAACTTACAGTTTAGCCGTGAGTGAGCAATATCGCAACATGAAAACAGTGTTGGATAAGCATCCGGAAATTGTAGAGTATGCTATGGAAGCCATTAACCGTACCGGCATCACTGCCAAACTGTGCAGCATCCGGGGTGGTACCGATGGATCCAGGTTATCATTCATGGGTTTGCCTTGTCCCAATATATTTGCCGGCGAACACGCTTTTCACAGCAAACAGGAATGGGTATCGGTACAGGACATGCAAAAAGCCGTGGAAACCATATTGCACCTGTGTATGATTTGGGAAGAAAGAAGCTAATAATAAATGAATATGTATACGATAAGAACAGCCACCGTAAAAGATGTAGAAGCCATTATACAAATAGCCGACGAAACCTGGTGGGTAACTTATAGCCCGATATTAGAAAAAGAGCAGATCACCTTTATGCTGAACGAGATCTATGCGGCTGAAAAGATCAGTAAGCAAATTGAAACCGGTGCGCAAACTTTTATGCTGTTATTAGAAGGGGAAGAGCCTGTAGCCTTTGCCGCCTATTCGCCACGTGAAGAGAACGCTGATATTTATAAACTGCACAAATTGTATTGTCTGCCCAAAACCCAGGGTAAAGGCTATGGTAAAGTGCTGATCAACGAAGTGGTTCAAAGAACAACAGACGCCGGCAAAAGAATACTGGAATTGAACGTGAACCGTTATAACAACGCCAAAACCTTTTATGAAAAAATGGGCTTTGCCGTTGTTTCAGAAGACGATATAGCCATTGGTCCGTATTGGATGAATGACTATGTGATGCGCAAGGAGTTGTAGCTAATTTAATCAACGCATGTCATTGCTGAGAACTTTGCCCAGCCCTCTCCAAAAGGAAAAAAAACGCGTCATTGCGCAGCGTGGCAATCCCTAACTGTACAGAGCGGCTCTACAAATCGGGGATTGCCACGCTGCGCAATGACGGTATTTTTTGATATTTTTATAGGGACTTCTACCAGATCTTCACCCGCTTAGCCGGGTCTATCCACATCTTATCGCCTTTTTTTACCTTGAAGGCCTCATAAAATTCGGGCACATCGCTAAAGGGGCCATTCACCCGCAGGAAGCCAGGAGCGTGAACATCCGTTAAAATCTGGTTAGCGAGGGCTTCGTCACGGATCTGTCCAAGCCAGCCCAGTGCGTAACCTAAAAAGAAACGCTGCATGGGAGTTAATCCGTTTATCGGTTTGCCTTGTTTATATTGTTGGGTCTTTTTAAAAGCGTCGATACCTAAAACTATACCACCCAAATCGGCAATGTTTTCGCCAAGGGTAGCTTTGCCGTTTACATGCAGGCTATCCAATACTACATAACTGCTAAACTGATCAGCCAGTACTTTGGCGCGTTGGGTAAATTTAACCGAATCGGTAGGCGTCCACCAGGCTTTTAGATTGCCTTTTGCATCAAATAAACGACCTTCATCATCAAATCCATGGGTGATTTCATGCCCTATGGTTGATGCCGCTACATAACCGTAAGCCACAGCGTCATCAACCTCGCTATCCCTCACACCGGGAATGGTGAACTGGGCAGCGGGCAGTGTGATCTCATTATTGGATGGGCTATAGCTGGCATTGTAGGTTTGCGGTGTCATGCCCCATTCGGTATGGTCAACGGGTTTGCCTAATTTGTTAATGTTTACGGCATAAGCCCAATGCCTGGCACGCATTACATTGCCAGCGTATGATTCGCGGTCCATCACCAGGGTCGAAAAATCTTTCCATTTATCCGGATAGCCTACTTTGGGATGTATAGCATTGAGCTTTATTAAGGCTTTTTGCTTGGTTTCGGGGCTCATCCAGTCCAGTTTGGCAATATGTTCACGATAGGCTTGTCTGATAGCTTCCACCATTTCGGTATAACGCAATTTGGCCGTAGCCGGGAAATATTCTTTCACAAACAGCTGCCCCAAAGCTTCGCCCATCAATCCATTCTCTGTGTCCAATACGCGTTTCCAACTTGGTAACTGCTCTTTTCGTCCCGATATTACCTTACCGCTAAAGCGAAAGCTTTCCTGCTCGGCAGCAGCATTGAGATAAGGGGCATATGAGGATATCAGTTTCCAGCGGAGGTAAGCTTTCCAGTCATCAATGGTAAATGTTTTCAGCGCGGTATTAACTGCACGATAATACTCAGGCTGACCAACAATCACAGTATCTACCGGCTTTAGCTCCAGCGTTTTGAATACGGTAGTCCAGTTGATATTGGGGGTAAGCCTGTTTAATTGCGTAACGGTCATTTTATGATAATTGCGATATGGATCGCGCAGGTTTTCGAGTTTACGGCTGCTATCGGCCAGAAACTGTTCTATCTTAAAGGCACTTTCAGCTCCTTTAGCTGCCTGCTGCTCATCCCATCCGCTAATTTTGAGCATGGTTGGCAAATGTGTGCTTTTATAATCGGTGCGCACACGGGTAGTGCGGGCATCGGTTTTAAAGTAATAATCGCGGTTAGGCAAACCCAGGCCGGATTGCCCCAGTTGCAACATCATTTTTGAACTATTTTTGGCATCCTGACCAACCCGGCTACCGATGAAATTGCGGGTGCCGGTAGTGGTTAACACGGCCGCGGCGTTCAATATACCGTTAACATCGCTGGCCTGGTCTATCAGGGCCAACTGTGTTTTCAATGGGTTGATTCCTTGTTTTTCGATATTGACCGTATCCAAACCACTATAATAAAAATCACCGATCTTTTGGGTAGTACTTCCTTTTGGCGCGCTGGCGGCTAAGGCATCTTCATTGATTTTTTTTAACCGGTTGCGGATCTCTTCCTGTACCACATTGCCAATTCCCCAGCTGGAATATGCCGCGGGGATAGGATTGCGTTTAAGCCATCCGCCATTGGCATATTTAAAAAAATCGGTGCGCGGATCAACGGATTTATCCATATTGTCATAAACCGGATCGACCGGTTTATCTGCTTGCTGAACCTGGTAAGCACTTAGGGCTAAAATTGCTACAGAGGCACAGCCCAGAAGCGTTGCTTTGTAAAGTTTTATCATATGGTTATGTGTGTTTTACAGCAAATTTAAATAAAAACAAGCTGTTGATTTACTGTTGATTGTAACAGTGTTGATGGGGATTATTCGACTTAACGTTCAGTTGCGAGGAGATTGCTTCGTCGTACCTCCTCGCAATGACATGTGTTTTTATTGCTCCCCCTTTAGGGGGGCGGGGGGCTTCTACCAGATCTTCACGCGCTTATCCGGATCAAGCCACATTTTATCGCCTTTTTTGATATGGAAGGCTTCATAAAATTCAGGCACATCGGTAAATGGTCCGTTTACGCGCATAAAGCCGGGTGCATGCGGATTAGTAAGTATCTGACTGGATAGGGATTCCTGCCGATCCTGCCCGAGCCAACCCAGGGCATAACCCAAGAAATAGCGTTGCACCGGGGTTAATCCATTAATAGTTTTTCCTTCTTTATACTGGTCGGTTTTCTTAAAGGCATCCAGCCCTATTACAATACCGCCAAGATCGGCAATGTTTTCGCCCTGAGTGGCTTTGCCGTTCACATGCAGGCCGTAAATGCTGTAGCCATTAAACTGGTTCACCAGCATTTGCGCGCGCTGAGTAAACTTCACCGAATCCTGTGGCTGCCACCATGCTTTTAAATTACCTTCAGCATCAAACTGCCGACCCTCATCATCAAAGCCATGCGTCATCTCATGGCCGATGGTGGAGGCTGCTGCATAACCATATATTACCGCGTCGTCAATGTTTTCATCTTTAGCACCTGGAATAGTAAATATGCCGGCAGGCAATACAATTTCATTGTTTGAAGGATTATAATAGGCATTATAGGTTTGTGGTGTTATACCCCATTCGGTACGATCAACCGGTTTGCCCAGTTTGGCGGCGCTGTATTTATGCCACCAGTTATTGGCACGCATTACATTTAAAGCATATGGGCCACGGTTAATCTCCAGGTTCGAGAAATCCTTCCATTTATCCGGATAGCCTACTTTTGGCATTACCTTGCTCAGTTTATAATAGGCTTTTTCTTTGGTTTGTGGGCCCATCCAGTCCAGCTTTTCAATGTGTTCTTTAAAAGTAGCCCGCATGGCCTCTACCAGTTTCACATACCGCTCCTTGGTTTTTTCGGGAAAGTATTCTTTTACAAATATTTGCCCCAGTATTTCGCCCATAACGCCGTTTTCGGTATCCAGTACGCGTTTCCAGCGGGGCAGTTGTTCCTTTTTGCCGTTAAGAACAGTACCGTAAAAGCGGAAAAGTTCTTCATTAAAAGGTTTACTCAGGTAAGGGCCAAACTCCGAAACCAGGTTTTTGCGGAGATAGTTTTTCCAGTCGTCTATACTATAGGCATGGAGTGCCTTGCTGAAAGCCCGTTCATATTCGGGCTGACCAACAATAACGGTATCCACATTTTTATAGTCCATTTTTTCAAATGTCGATTTCCAGTCAACCTCAGGTACCAGCTTACTTAAGCCGGCAAGCGGCATTTTGTTATAATTATGATAAGGGTCGCGCAGGTCTTCGAGTTTGCGGCTGCTATCGGCCAGTGACTTTTCAAGGGCATATATTTGTTTGGCGGCAACCGTAGCAGCATCAGCTTGCAAACCAATTAGTTTAAACAGTGTGGGCAGGTGTTTTTGCTGGTAATCATTTCGTAAGGTAACGCTATGAGCGTCGGTATTAAAATAATAATCACGATCGGGCAGGCCTATACCATCCTGACCCAGTTGCAAAACAATCTTACCACTGTTTTTGGCATCCTGACCGGCATAGGTACCCAAAGGCGTAGTAACGCCGATAGTACTCAGGTGCGCAAACTCCTCGATTAAGCCTTTAATATCTTTTACCTGGTCAATTTTGGAGAGCTCATCTTTGAGGGGCGATAAACCTTGCTTCTCGATATCAACGGTATCCATGCCGCTGTAGTAAAAATCGCCTATTTTTTGGGTATTGCTGCCTTTGGGGGCATCGGCTTTAAGCGCATCCTCATTTATTTTTTTCATGCGGTTGCGTAATTCCTCTTCTACCACATTACCAATTCCCCAGGAAGCATAGGCTGCCGGTATCGGATTTTTTTTGAGCCAGGCGCCATTGGCGTATTTAAAAAAGTCGTCCCCTGCCTTTACGGAAGTATCCATGTTTTTAAACACCGGATCGTTATCGGCATAAGTCTTGGTTTTATCATTACAAGACGAAAGTGCCAGCATGCCAAAGATAATAGCGATAGCTGTCGCAGTGAGTGTTCTTTTGATCATAAACTTTTAAGTGTGTATGTTAAAAAATACAACGGATGTATGGAATAATAGAATTTGAAATAGCAATTTAATAAAAAAAATACCTGTTTAATAAATGCCTTGAAAAAAACCGGCTAAAGAAACATCAAAATAGTAACAAACTTTCCTTAAAGTATCCAGTCTGATATCTATTTTGCCCGATTCTAAGCGAGCTATATTGATGTTTGTTTCGGTAAAAAATTTCTCCTGGGTTACCTGATTCTGCCTTCGCAGATTTTTAATTTGCAGCGCTACTTTTTTCTTAAAGGCTTCGTCGGAGTTGTTAAGATATTCAAAATCAGTAAGTAGCATAGGTGGTATCGGCTTGGTTTATAAATAGGAAAGTTACCTTTATGAAAAAATAAATAATTATAAGTATTTAAAATTGCGTAAAAATATTGATAATAATATATGTCTGAACAGATATTTACTGACGTTTAAGTTAGCGAAAATTTAAAATTGTGGCAACAAAATTGTTTACTACAACTCGCCCTGCATTTGATCTGTGAAAAAATTAAAAAATCATCTACCAATGAAAAACTTTTTTTGAATTCTCAGACGCCCAAGTTGAGATTTTTTGTTCTTTGTTTTGGGTTTAATCAATAGTTTAAATTAATTAGGGGAAAGGGAGCTTTGAAAAAAGCTCTCTTTTTTTATGGAATAAGTTTGCTATGCATGCATAGTAATTGCTATATTTATTTTTTTAAATATTATGCATTTCGAATTTACAGAAGAACAACTGATGATACGCCAGGCGGCCCGCGATTTTGCACAAACAGAATTAAAGCCGGGAGTAATAGAACGCGATGAACACCAAAAGTTTCCGGCCGAGCAGGTAAAAAAACTGGGAGAGCTGGGCTTTTTAGGAATGATGGTTTCGCCGCAATACGGTGGGAGTGGTATGGATGCCATATCCTATGTATTGGTGATGGAAGAACTCTCCAAGGTCGACGCGTCGGCGTCGGTAGTGGTTTCTGTAAATAACTCCCTGGTTTGCTATGGACTGGAAAAATATGGTTCCGAAGCGCAAAAACAAAAATACCTGGTACCCCTGGCTAAAGGTGAAGTGATAGGCGCTTTCTGCCTTTCGGAACCGGAAGCCGGCTCGGATGCAACTTCGCAACGTACCACCGCCATTGATATGGGCGACTATTACCTGCTTAATGGCACCAAAAACTGGATAACCAACGGTAATTCCGCATCTACCTATATTGTGATGGCCCAAACAGATGCTTCTAAAAAGCATCATGGCATTAATGCGCTTATTGTTGAGCGGGGTATGGAAGGGTTTACCATAGGCCCCAAAGAAAATAAAATGGGCATTCGCGGATCTGATACACATTCCCTCATGTTTACCGATGTAAAAGTGCCCAAAGAAAACCGCATTGGCGATGAAGGCTTCGGGTTTAAATTTGCTATGAGCACCCTGGAGGGTGGCCGTATTGGTATTGCCGCCCAGGCATTAGGTATAGCCTCAGGTGCCCATGAGCTGGCCGTTCAATACGCCAAAGAACGTAAAGCTTTTGGTAAAACCATTGCCGATTTGCAGGCCATCCAGTTTAAACTGGCCGATATGGCTACCGAAATTGAAGCGGCCCGCTTATTATGTCTTAAAGCAGCCTGGTTAAAGGATCATGGCAAATCATATACACAGGCCGGTTCCATGGCCAAGCTTTTTGCATCCGAAGTAGCTATGCGTACCACAACAGAGGCGGTGCAGATACACGGAGGTTATGGCTTTGTAAAGGAATATCATGTAGAGCGCCTGATGCGGGATGCCAAGATCACCCAGATTTATGAAGGTACATCCGAAATTCAGCGTATTGTTATATCGCGTGGGGTTTTGAAATAGTTTATAAAAAATGATTGCCCGGTATGGGTGTCATGCTGAGCTCCGTCGAAGCATGGTGGGTAAGTCTCTGTGCTCTACCCTTCGACGGCGCTTAGGGTGACACCCTTTTTATATGTTTTTGTTACATGTTCAAACGTGTGTGAGCCTAAATAGTTTTGAAATAGTTGCCATGTTTTCATACTTTTGACAAAGTATATCAACTTAGTAGACTATTTTAAAAAATGAATTATAAATCGATCATCACGGCACTGATCTTCGTTTTAATTTTACAGGCATCAAACGCGCAAACCAAACTTAAAACAGGGGTGTGGCGCGGCGCACTTAAATCAAAATCAGGTATAGATATCCCCTTCAACTTTGAAGTGAAAGATAATGCTGGCAAGCAGGAACTGTTTGTACTCAACAGTTCCGAGCGATTAAAAGTAACCGATGTAAGCAGCAAAGGCGACTCGGTATTTATCCACATGCCCCTGTTTGATTCGGAATTTAAACTGAAAGTGGAGGCTGGCAATTTAAAAGGAAATTGGGTACGGCATTTAGGTGAGCGCGATGCATTGATCGAATTTTCGGCCGAGCCAAATACCTCATGGCGCTTTACGTCAAGTCCCGAAAAACCAACCTTTGATATTAGCGGTCGCTGGTCGGCGGTGATTGGTGAGGGTGAAAGAGCCGATACCACCGTTGGCGAGTTTAAGCAAACTGGCAACAAGCTTACCGGTACATTTTTAACCACCACCGGCGATTACCGCTTTTTGGAAGGATCGGTATCGGGCAATCAATTATTGCTATCCTGCTTTGACGGTGGGCATGCTTACACCTTTACGGCAACAGTTAAAGATGCGCAAACCATAACCGATGGCAAATTTGTAAGTGTAGGATCAGTACAAGCCTGGACAGCCGTAAAAGATGCTAACGCCAAACTCCCCGATGCTTATTCGCTTACCGCGCTAAAGCCTGGCTACAAGAAAATAGATTTCACCTTTAAGGACATGAATGGCAAGGAAGTTTCGCTTCAGGATGCCCGTTACAAAAATAAAGTGGTGATTGTGCAGATACTGGGTTCCTGGTGCCCAAATTGTATGGACGAAACAGCCTACATGGTAAACTATTACAAAAAATTTCGACCCAAAGGTGTAGAAGTTATTGGCTTAGCTTACGAGCGCACCAATGATTTCGAAAAATCAAAAAAGGCTTTACAGCAGGTAAAAAACAGGTTCAATGTGCCTTACCCTTTACTGATAACCGGATACACCAGTAACAAGGTGGAAACCGCCAAGAGCCTGCCCATGCTGGCCAAAGTAGTGGGTTTCCCCACCACCATTATTATTGACAAAAGTGGCGATGTACGCAAGATCCATACCGGTTTTAGCGGCCCAGGCACCGGCGAATATTATACCGAGTTTATCAGTGAGTTTGAAAAACTGACGAATGATTTGCTGGCTGAAAAGGCAGAGGCTTCTAAATAAATATAAAACTTGTCATTCTGAACGTAGTGAAGAACGATCTCTTGAACGTAGTGAAAAATCTATTATTCAACTATGCATAATGTTGAATAGATCCTTCGTTCCTCAGGATGACAAATTTTCTTTTAATGATTTTCTTCTTCGTCAATTTTAACAACCGGCGTCGCACCCACAGTTTGCCCCACACCAAAATAATCTTCCAGCTCGCTTAGTGTTGATGAACTGGTGGCGATGTCTTTAATGATCACGCCTTTTTCCATCAACAGGATGCGGTCGCATACATCGGTGATGTGGTTCAAATCATGGCTGGATACAATGGTGGTAACACCTTTGCTTTTGTTGGCATCCTTCAGCATATTTTTCAGCCTGAACTGTGTGCTGGGGTCGATATTAGCAAAAGGTTCATCCAGCATCAATAATTGCGGGTTTTGCAGCAGGCATGATGCCACGCCCACTTTGCATTGGTTACCTTTGGATAGGTCACGGATGTATTTGCCGCGGTTTAATATTTCGCCATTAAAAAAATCGCCTAAAGCAGTCAGCGTTTCATCAACCTGAGCCCGGCTTTGCTGGTGCAGGCCACCAATAAAATACAGGTACTCTTCTGGAGTAAGGTATTCTATCAAAAAGCCCTCATCCAGGTATGATGCGGTATAAGCTTTCCAATGCTCATGCCCGGCAACTATCTCGCCATTGGATGTTATTTCACCGCTTTCGGGCAATATCAGGTCCAGGATCATACGGAACAGCGTAGTTTTGCCTGCACCATTATTGCCAACCAGGCCAACACTTTCGCCTTTGGCAATAGATAGGTGAGGGATATCAACAACAGTAACGTTGCCGTATATTTTTTTCAGGTTCTTGATCTCGATCATATTATTTGTTTCTGAAGCCTTCGGCTATCCGGTATCTTTTAGAGTAGTAGTCGGCCTCCAGTTGTTTAATCCAATAATTACGGGTTAGTATGGCTATAAAGCCTGTTACCGCCAATAAGGCCAGGCCAATATCCGGATGTTTGAAAACAGCAAAGGGCGTATAAATAATGTACGGCGTTAATATAAGGGGCAGCGTTAACAAAAGCTGACTGGCGCCAACGCCTTCCCAATTCATAGTGCCGCTTTTAGACAGGTCGATACGTTTAAAGTTGCGATTGGCAAAAAACAATACAATAGTAGTTGTTACGCCAATATTCCACACGCACATTACAAAATGCACCAGCAAAACATGCCAGCCAAAATAAACGTATGGTATGGTGAGTACAAATGATATTGCAGATACAGTAGTAAACAACAGATATTTAGCTTTTACGAAATCGCTGAAGTTTATTTTGCTTACCAGGATACCATCAAAGTGTGAAGCCTGCCAGCCAAACATAAACTGCCCGTAATTAACTACAAATGCTCCCGTCATATACATACCCGCAAAAAGGTACCAACCCTGGCCAAGGCTTTTATTGGTATAAAAAATAAGCCCGTAAAACATAAAAAACAAACCGATGATCAATGACGATCTTGATCGTTTATTGCGGAATACCAGTTTAATTTCATTGGCCGCAAGATCACCTATGGTGCCAAAGCGAGATAAGAATGGAATATCGGTATTGCTTTTGTATATTTTTACTTTACGGGCTGTGAGGGTTTCGAGATAAAGATTTTGTTTGAGATACAAAAAGTTAAAATAGTACATCACTATACCCAGCAGTGCTGGTATGATGGCCAGTATCGGCATAGTAAGCAAACGGCCAAAAAATGCGTAAGATATATTGTGCAGTGAATAAAAATGCCACCAGAAATCGGCAATAACGATCAATATCAAAACAGCTGCGGTTATCAAAAATATCCAGCCGTTCAGGTTTGATTTTCTTTTTAAATATAAGGCCAGGTAGTTATTGAAAACCGAGATCCCTATAATTGCCACAACAAATGCCAATGCCACTATAATGCCTGAATCCGGAGCTATTATTTTAAAGATAAAAGGTAAAAACAATAGGAAAGGCCACAAATTGAACATGGAAAAAACGGCGGTAATAGCCAGATAGCCAACGAGTGTATTCCTTTTGATGGGCAAATGCAAGTACGGCTGTACTCTAAGGGTGGGCAGCTCTTGCAACTGCAGGCGCATAAACAGATCAAACAAAAAATAAATAAGAACGATACCGCAAAATGATTTTACCAGGTCGTCATTAGGGAATGCAATTTCCAGTATCTTATCCATGCCAATTCCGGCCAGCAATATGCAGCCAAAGAGGTAAAGGATCAAGAAGATCATCACTATGCGTACAGCTATACTTTTACCCGTGTTTTTTGATCGCCAGAAAGCTTTTAATTCATGCCTGATGAAAGTAGATATCATGAGTGTTTAAAGTATTAGGTGAAGTATGGGCTCAATATACAAAATTATTAGAGGCAAGAGATAAGAGGCAGGAATCAAGAAGGAGAAAAAAGCATTTATTTACTTTCGAAAGAAGTACATAAATGCTTTTAAAGTATTAATTATAAGTGTGTTAAACCAAAACCAAAGAATGAGTCTATCAATTAAACAACAACTCAATTTAACTTATGAAAACAGCAATTCTGATCCCGATATTGATTATTGGTTCGGTTTATCATGCCTTTGCGCAGAAAAATGGCAAAGCCAAACATATGACCATCACCATTATGGAAACATTTTCTGGGAGGGGACGTGTCCCGAATATGTTTATTACCAGGGATGATACGGCACAGGTTCAGAAATACGTGGAGTTTAGCCTCAAGGTTAAAGTGAAAGACATGGATGCAGCTCATGAAGCCCAAATCATGCAATTATTACAACCCTATTATAAGAATGGCTGGAAGCTGGTTACCGCGGGAGGTGTAAAAATTTGGGGTGACGAAAACGCATCCAGGTTTTTCTTTATCAAAGACGAGTAAACTAGAGAACCAAGACATTAAGAGTCAGGAATCAGGACAAAAAAGCCGATCAATTGTTTTTTCCTCCGGTCTTGATTCTCCAAACTAATATTTATATCTATCGCCCCAGAGTTTTCTGAGTTTTTCTTTTGATTCATTTTCTTTGGCGTTGTTGCCGGGTTGGTAAATTTGCGCGCCGCGGATAGCATCAGGTAAAAAATCCAGATCGGTAAAATTGCCCTCGTAGCTATGGGCATATTTATAGTCTTTACCGTAGCCTATATTCTTCATGAATTTTGTTGGGGCGTTACGCAGATGCAATGGAACGGGCAGATCGCCGGTTTGGCGTACCAATGCTATAGCCGCGCCGATAGCTGTTGTGGCCGAATTACTTTTGGCCGATGTTGCCAGGTAAATAGCCGTTTGCGATAATATCAGTTGCGACTCAGGCATGCCGATCTTGTTAACCGCCTCAAAACAGCTTTGAGCCAGTAACAGGGCATTGGGATTGGCATTGCCAATATCTTCCGATGCCAGGATGAGCATACGCCGGGCGATAAACAAAGGGTCTTCGCCGCCCACGATCATACGAGCCAGCCAGTATACGGCGCCATTCGGGTCAGATCCCCGCATGGATTTGATAAAAGCCGAAATAATATCATAATGCTGCTCGCCGGTTTTATCATACAGGGCCATGTTTTGCTGTACGTGTTCCAGCACCACCTCGTTGGTTAAAACTATCTCTGGCGTATCAAAGGCATTGATGAGCAGCTCAAATATATTGAGCAGCTTACGGGCATCGCCGCCGGAAAGGCGGAGCAGGGCTTCATGCTCTTCGATCACGATCTTTTTATCCTTGAGCACTACATCCTCTTTCATGGCCTTATCCAGCAGGTTGAGCAGATCTTCCTCTGCCAGCGGTTGCAGGATATACACCTGGCAGCGCGAAAGCAAAGCGGAGATCACCTCGAACGAAGGATTTTCGGTAGTAGCACCGATGAGTGTTACAATACCCCGCTCTACGGCACCTAACAAAGAATCTTGCTGAGATTTGGAAAAACGGTGGATCTCATCAATAAATAATACAGGTAATGTTTCACCCAATTCCTTAAGCTGTGATGCTTTTTCAATCACTTCCCTTACATCTTTTACACCAGAGTTGATAGCGCTCAAAGAGAAGAACGGCCGGTAGAGCGACTGCGAAATGATATAAGCTAAAGTAGTTTTACCAACCCCCGGAGGCCCCCAGAATAACATGGAAGGCAGCGAGCCCGATTCAATGGCTTTACGAAGAACCGCGCCCGGCCCTACAAGGTGTTTTTGCCCCACATAATCGTCGAGCGATCCCGGGCGCATACGTTCGGCTAAAGGCGGCAGATTGTTCATAAAGGTAAAATTCAGAAAACTAAATGCTAAATCCTAAAAAAATTAGTAATTTAATCGGCGCCATACCCCGCCGTCAATTGCGAGCGCAGCGTGGCAATCCCCAATAGGCAAGGCCAACTTGCTTTACTACTCTGTAAAGTTAGGGATTGCTGCGCTCGCAATGACGCGTTTTTTATATGATAACAAACCTATGTTAAAACAGTTTAACCATTCCAACTATCATTCTATTTGCGATAAGCTTGCCCAATCTGATGCCGACTTGGCCAATATCATTAAGGCTCATGGTTATCCGCCTTTATGGTCACGGCCCAATACGTTTGAAACTTTGGTGCACATCATCCTTGAGCAACAGGTTTCGCTGGCATCGGCTTTATCTGCGTTGAATAAACTGCGGGGATATATACAGGAGATCACTCCGGCAAGAGTATTGCTGCTGACCGACGAAGAGTTTAAAGCCTGTTATTTTAGCCGTCAAAAAACTACGTATACCAAATACCTGGCCGAGGCTATCCTGACCGGACAGATCAACCTGGCCGAACTGGAACAATTACCCGATGATGTTATCCGCGCCAAACTCACGACCCTCAAAGGCATTGGCAACTGGACCGCCGACGTATACCTGATGTTTGTACTCCAACACGCGGATATTTTCCCGATAGGCGATCTGGCCGCGGTAAACGCGCTTAAAAGAGTAAAATCATTACCCAAAGAAACTACCCGGGAAGAGCTGATAGCTATTGCCGAACAATGGACACCATACCGAACAGTGGCGAGTATGTTGTTGTGGCATTATTACTTAGCCTCACCTAAATCCTCTCCAAAGGAGAGGACTTTATAAAAAAAGCCATTTTGTTATTTTACAAAATGGCTTTCATAATACTATTCAAAGCCCTCTCCAAAGAAGAGGGCAGGGTGAGGCTCTAAACATTAAACAACCCGTTCCGTTCCTGTTCCTGGTAGTTTTGAACAGTTTCGATGGCGTTATCTATTACATCGCTCAGGGCGGTGATGAACGTGCCGGGTTTGGCCAGGCTCATGGCGTGTTTTATGGCATCAACCTCTTTGGGAATTACTTCTACTGGTTTGTTCACATCAACAGATTCGATGCCTTCTCTGAGTAAACCGATGATGTTTTCGGCGGTACGGCCGCGCAGGTGTTTTTCCTGGCGCAGGATGATATAATCAAACATTTCGGCCGATAGTTTGCCAAGTTCACGAATGTCGTCATCTCGTCTGTCGCCAGTACCGGCTATGATGCCTATCTTGAGTGGCGAATCGATATGTTTTAAGAACTCTTTGATGCCGTTATAACCATCCGGATTATGCGCGAAATCGATCATAAAGCGGAAATCCTTGAACTCAAAGATGTTCATCCGTCCCGGAGTTTGCGCTGCCGATGGGATAAAGGTTTCCAGCGACATTTTGATATCCTCGGTTTTGAAGCCCCATAAAAACGTGGCCAGCGTGGCGGCCAGTACGTTTTCGATCATGAAAGGCACGGTACCCCCAAAGGTAAGCGGGATGAGGATGGTACGCTGCACGCGGATCTTCCAGTCGCCTTTTTGAATGGTGATAAAACCGTTTTCGCAAATGGCGGCTATCCCCCCTTTACGGCAATGCGACTTGATGATGGGGTTATTTTCATTTAAGCTGAAATAAGCGATGTTGCAATCAGCCTTATTGCCAATGCGTACGCAATGCTCATTATCGGCATTTAAAACACCCCAGCCATCTTTTTTAACTGAGTTCAATACCACACTTTTTACACGGGCCAGGTCGTCCAACGAATGGATATCGGCCAGTCCCAGGTGATCTTCCTGGATATTGGTTACTACGCCAATATCGCAAAAGCCAAAACCCAGACCTGAGCGGAGGATACCCCCGCGGGCAGTTTCCAGCACGGCAAAGTCGACGGTTGGGTCGCGTAGGATAAACTCGCTGCTTACCGGGCCGGTGGTATCGCCTTTGAGCATCATATTGTTCTGTACGTAGATACCGTCTGACGTGGTAAAGCCTACGCGGTGGCCATTGTTTTTCACAATGTGAGCTATCAGGCGAGTTGTAGTAGTTTTACCGTTGGTGCCGGTAATGGCAATAATAGGTATCCGTGCCGATTTACCGGTAGGATAAAGCATATCCAGCACATGGCCGGCTACGTTGCGGGGTAGGCCTTCACTTGGAGCAATGTGCATCCGGAAACCCGGCGCGGCATTTACTTCCAACACCACACCACCGTTTTCGGTCAACGGTTCAGTAAGGTTTTCGGCCATGATATCAATGCCGCATATATCCAGACCAATAATTTTGGAGATGCGCTCGCAGATAAAAATATTTTGCGGGTGCACATGGTCGGTTACATCAACAGAAGTACCGCCTGTGCTCAGGTTGGCCGTTGATTTCACAAATACCTTTTCGCCTTTGGCTGGTACGGTTTCCAGCGTATAGCCTTTTTTCTCCAACAGATCAAGTGTATCGCGGTCAATATCGATCAGCGTTAAAACTTTCTCATGTCCGTAACCACGACGAGGGTCGGCATTTTCTTTGTCGATCAACTCCTGTATGGTGAGGCTGCCGTCGCCAATAACGTGGGCCGGATCGCGCAGGGCGGCGGCTACCATTTTATTGTCGATCACCAGTACGCGGAAATCAAAGCCGGTAATAAAACGTTCTACAATTACTTTGTAGGATATTTTGGCGGCATGCTGGTATGCAGCAATGGCTTCTTCCTCGGTTTTAATATTGATGGATATGCCGCGCCCGTGGTTGCCGTTAAGCGGTTTAAATACCAGGGGGAAACCTATCTTGCGGATAGCTTCAGCCACACCTTCGATAGAGGATATGGTAATACCTTTGGCAACGGGAATGGCCTGCTCTTGCAGCATGCGTTTGGTTTCGTCCTTATTACTGGCAATATCAACGGCTATACTGCTGGTTTTTTCGGTCATGGTAGCCCGGAAACGAACCTGGTTTTTGCCATAACCCAGCTGCACCAGCGATTGATTGTTCAATCTGATCCAGGGGATATCACGGGCAATGGCTTCTTCTACTATGGAACCAGTACTCGGGCCCAGGCGGGTGTTCTCCCGTATTTCGCGCATTTGCTGTATATCGGCTTCCAGTTGCAGGGTATAATCTTCGCCAGCTATCAGGGCTTCGGCTATACGCACGGCCGATTCGGCGGCAAAAACACCTACTTTTTCTTCCAGGTAGGCAAACACTACATTATATACGCCCTTGGTTTTGGTTTCGCGGGTGCGGCCAAAACCGGTATCCATGCCTGCCAGGGTTTGTATCTCCAGTGCAATATGCTCTATCACATGCCCCATCCAGGTACCGGCGATAACCCGCTGAAAAAATCCGCCGGGTACGCCGGGCGAGCAGCGATGCGTGTACAGGCTGGGCAGCAGTGTTTCGAGCCGCTCATAAAAGCCCTCAATTTCATTGGTGGGCTTGTGCTCCATCTCCTGCAGGTCAAGCCGCATTTGTATTAATTTTTTACGACGGATGCTCCAGATGTTTGGTCCGCGTAACACTTGTATATTCTCGATCTTCATACCTTGGTTACAAAAATTTTAGCCGGCTTAATTTCTTTAAAACTATAAAACTTAATAGTGGAAATAAAACTTTTGAAGTTAAAAAGCATTAAATGTTCACAACAGCCTGCGTTTGTGCGGGTTTTTATCTTAATTTGTATTTAAAACCGGTTGATTAGGTAAAAAAGTTGACGGAGTAAGAGGTTATTTATGGGATATTACCCAATTTAGGCTAACTCGGTCGGCCTGAAATAGCCTGATCAGCCCCTTCAACTAAATATAATAATAACTATGACTGTCCCGAAAGGTAAACTAATCATTATAGGCGGCGCTGTTGACATGGGAAGTAACGTGACCATCCAGGAGCACATCATGCAGCCCGATTATATTAAATTTTTTGAACAGGGAATTTTAAAAAGAATTATTACCGAATCGGCCAAACACGAAGGTTCATTAATTGAAGTAATAACTACCGCATCGCAGATCCCCGAGCTGGTAGGTAACGAATATGTAAAAGCTTTTGGGCAGCTCAATGTAACCAATGTTAATGTACTGCACATTAAAACCCGGGAGGATGCGGCCAATCCCGAATATCTTAACCGTATCCGCAAAGCCGATGTGGTGATGTTCAGCGGGGGCGACCAATTGCGGCTTACAGCTATTTTTGGCGGTACCGAATTTTTACAAATACTGAAACAGCGTTACCAAAACGAGAACTTTGTCATCGCCGGTACATCGGCAGGCGCGGCGGCAGCTTCTACCCACATGATCTACCGCGGCCAAAGCAACGAGGCCCTCATCAAAGGCGAAGTGCAGATCACAGCCGGCCTGGGTTTTATCGACTCGGTAATTGTAGATACTCACTTTGTACAGCGTGGCCGTATTGGCCGCTTAATGTATGCCGTGGCTACTAACCCCGGCATTTTGGGTATTGGTTTGGGCGAAGATACCGGCTTGCTGATCACCGGAGGTAATATGATGGAAGCCATAGGCTCGGGATTGATCATCCTGGTTGATGGCCGGAATATTGTAGCCACCAATATTTATGATGTGGAAATGGGTTCGCCGGTATCTATTGATAATTTGAAAGTACATGTTATGTCTATATTTGATATATACGATTTATCACAGCACCGTCTGATCATCAAAAAAACAATGAAGGTAGAGGAAGGGGTGTTTATACAGGCGCCGGATAGCGATTTGTTACAATAAAAACCAATTAGTAGAGTCATCCCGAATTTATTTCGGGATCTCATCAGAAGGTTTAACCATCTTGTTAAAGCCATGCATGTGGGATGCTGAAACAAGTTCAGCATGACAGGCTGGTTTGCACACCCAAAATAAACCCATCACAAAAGAGTTATAGTTTATACAGCTTTTTGACCAATTAACTCAGCTTACTATGAAGATCATTATACACGGCGGTTTCTTTAGCGAATCGCGAACCAACCAGGAAGTAAAGCAGGCCAAACAACAAGCCTTAAAGGAGATAGTGGAAGCCGGATATAAATATCTGCAAACGCACAATGCCCTGGAAACGGTAGTGTACACGGTTAGGCTGCTGGAAGATTGCGACCTGTTTAACGCGGGAACCGGTTCGCAGATCCAAAGCGACGGTAAGATACGGTTGAGTGCTTCGCTGATGGATGGTAAAACGCAGCGTTTTTCGGGGGTGATCAATATAGAGGATGTTAAAAACCCAATATGTATAGCCGAAAAACTGCTGGCCTATGATGATCGTGTACTGAGCGGCAAAGGTGCCCGGGATTTTGCTACCGAAAATGGCATCGGCTATTATAATCCCGAAACCCCGCAGCGCCGCCAGGAGTATGAGAAAAAGCTGCGCGACTCTATCCGCCTGGGTACCGTAGGCTGCGTAGCGCTGGATATTTATGGCGATCTGGCAGCGGCTACCTCAACCGGAGGTAAAGGTTTTGAGATCCCCGGCCGGGTGAGCGATTCGGCCACCACTGCGGGTAATTATGCCAATGCTCATGCGGGTATTTCCTGTACCGGGGTTGGTGAGGATATTGTAAGCGGATCTGTGGCTTCAAAAATTGTTACCCGGGTTACCGATGGTATGCCCATCTCCGCGGCTGCCGATAAATCATTGGATGAATTAAAACCTTTTGACGGTTTTGCAGGCATTGTCGGCATATCAGCCGACGGTCATATTTATCATGCCGATACCCATCCTTACATGGTTTGGGCCTTGCATGATGGCGATATGGAAGTTTTTGATTAAAAGCGGTTTAATTTTAACTGGTTGTTTGTTTTACAACTCTCATATACCCTTTTTCAAGATAATCCGCAGGATAGTATGTCCCATAGGGACTACCTGTTTGTAGATATGAATTATACAATCAAATTGCTCCGTAGGTGCAACCCTAAAGAACAAGCAAAGCCACTCGATTTTGGTAGCCTCTACGAGGCAAAGACAAACTAACTTTGATATACTACAAATAGGTAGCTCCTAAAGAGCATGTCTGTGTAGCGATAAAAAATTATGAAGTATATTCTGTAAGAACTACCCGTTTGTTTTCTTTTTGGATAAATTAAAATAATTAATTATAACATTGGGTCTCTTTCCTGCGTTAAAGAAGCTGTTTATGTAAGCAGCCCACATACAGGGTGTTGCATAACAATAATATATATTATTATATTTGTTTGCTGATTAAATTGATTAAGCCCAGTTAAAAAGATTAGATGAGGATCATTTTACTCGTATTGTTATGTTCACTTAGCCTCTCTGCATCTGCACAGTGGTATAAGTACAACCCTTTCAGAAAGCATGAACGCTTTCCGCAGATCGCGCTTTTGAAGGATCATTCCATCAAAAGATTACCCGTTGCCCAGATCGCGAAACCCAAGATCATGTATGCGCAGATAGAGCGCACCCCGTACGCGCTTTTCCTGATGGAAGCGTCGGTTATGAAAACGGCGCAGCATAATATGCGTTTCAGGGTTTATAATTCTGCCAGCTATAATTTTAGTGATCTGGCACAAATGTATCTGAAACAGAATAGGTTATCAGAAGCCAAATGGTATTTGCTGCAAAGTTTGCAGATATCGCGCCAGCAAAACGATAACCGGCATACCATCACCAACCTCATTAACCTGGCCGCGGTAAAAACCGGCTATGGCGACTTTCCGCAGGCCAAACAGGATCTGATCGAAGCCCGCAACATTGCCAGTTCAATGGGCCTTACCATGGATGTAGCCGCGGTTGATAAACAAATGCGTTACCTGGAAGAAAACAAAACCCGTCTGAAAACCGAGATCCGCTACGCCGAAACCCCTGATACTGACCCTAAAGCGGCTATAAAGTAATTTTTTTTGTAACAATAGCGTAAAATGCGGGTAGTTATATACTACAAGCAAAACATTATCGTATTATTGTTATTGTAATTAAGAGACAGTATTTCACTGTCTCTTTTTATTTACATTAGCAAATTAATAAAAGGCGCAAGTATTGATGTTTTACACAAATCCCGATTTAACTACAGTAAAAGATATGTTGAAGAAAGTATATTTAGTATTGTTACTGGCTGCCGCGCTTGCGTGTAAAGCGTCGCCGTCAAAACCAATAAAAGTCCCTGGCTCCACCGATCTGCAACCTGATGAACAACAAACCGTTGTTTGCAAGCAGATCACCTCATTGATATTGAACCATAATTATAAAAAGGTTGATCTGAACGATTCTATTTCAACCGTGATATTTGACAGGTACATTAAACTGCTTGACGAAAACCACAGTTATTTTTTAGCTTCAGATATCAAAGAGTTTGATAAATATAAAACCGTTTTGGATGACGATCTGAAAAGTGGTAACCTGAACGACGCGTTTTATATATTCAACGTATTTCAAAAAAGATACCTGGAGCATGTAAACTATTCCCTGGCGCAGATCAATGCGAACTTTGATTTCAATAAGGACGAAAACTTTGTTTATGACCGCGATAAGTTGCCATGGCCCGCTACACAGGCCGATATGGATGCCATGTGGACGCAACGCGTAAAATATGATTTGCTGAATCTGAAGTTGGCCAGCAACGATATGGCTAAAAATAAAGAAACGCTTAAAAAACGTTATCAGAATTTATTGACGCAAGCCAATAAGCTATCTAACCAGGATGTTTTCCAGTATTTTATGGATGCCTTTACCGAGGCTATCGACCCGCATACCAATTACTTTAACCCATCAAACGCGGCAAACTTTAATATCGAAATGTCGCGCCAGTTAGAGGGTATTGGTGCTTCACTGCTTACCGAAAATGAGTATGTGACCATTAAAACCATAGTACCGGGTGGCCCTGCCGATAAAAGTCATCAGGTTAACATTAACGACCGTATAGTTGGTGTTGCACAAGGTAAAACAGGCGAATTTCAAAACATCATAGGCTGGAGAGTTGATAACGCCATCGCCATTATCCGCGGATCAAAAGGAACCGTGGTTAGGCTGGAAATATTACCTGCAGGTGCAAGCGCGGGTGCTAAACCTAAAGTTATAGAGTTGGTGCGCGAAAAAATCATCCTGAAAGATCAATCGGCTAAAAAAGAGATCCGCACGTATAACAGCAATGGTAAAACGGTTAAAATAGGGGTGATCTCTATCCCTGCGTTTTATATCGATTTTAACGATTATAAAGCGGGTAACCCTAACTATAAAAGCACCACACACGATGTGAAGCTGATATTGGACTCCCTGAAGCAACAAAATGTGGATGGTGTGGTTATTGACCTGCGCGAAAATGGCGGCGGTTCATTAATGGAAGCGATTGAGCTTACCGGTTTATTCATCAAAACAGGCCCGGTGGTACAGGTAAAAGATACCCAGGGACAGATTGAGGTAGATAAAGACGATGACGCGGCTGTGGCTTATTCTGGTCCGCTGAGTATCCTGGTTGATCGTTTCAGTGCTTCGGCATCCGAAATATTTGCCGGTGCTATTCAGGATTATGGCCGTGGTATTATCATGGGTACGCAAACTTATGGTAAAGGATCGGTTCAAAGCGCCATTGATCTCGACAGGATCTTAGGCTCGCCCATCCGCGATAAAATTAACCAGTTGGCCGGTGCAGCAACCGGAGGTAAAAAAGCAATATCAACCGGCAGCCAAAGCACTTATGGTCAGTTGAATTTAACCATTGCCAAGTTTTATCGCATTAGTGGTAACTCCACACAACATAAAGGGGTAACACCAGATATTTCATTCCCATCGTTAATTCCGCTGGATAAATATGGTGAAGATACCGAGCCTTCGGCCATGCCATTTGACATTATCCCGAAAACCGACTTTGCTAAAGTAGGTAACTTTAATACGGTTTTACCGCAACTGCAGAAATTGCATGATCAGCGTATGACTACCAGTGACAGCTATAAATATATGCTGGAAGATATTGCCGACTTCAAAAAACATGATGCTGAAGACAGCGTAACGCTGAACGAGGCCGCACTAAAAAAACAACGCGACGCCGACGAAAAGAAAACTTTTGAACGCAATAACCTGCGCAGGATAGCTTTCGGTTTACCGGCCCTTAAAAAAGGACAGGCCAAACCAAAAGATGAGGACCTGGATTTTGTGAAAAAAGAAGCCGGCCAGATCATGACAGATTACATTAGCCTGGAGCCTAAACTAACCAGCACTGGCACCGGGGTGATGAAATAACAGCCCCCCAACCCCCTGAAGGGGGAGCGTTGGATGTGCAGATTATAGATGTGCAGATATGCAAATGATCAGAAAAGCAGAAGATAAAAAATCTGCACATCTGAAATTTGCACATCTGCGCATTTTTTTGTTCCCTCTTCAGGGGGTTAGAGGCCAAACCAATTCGCTTTCTGTAGGTTATGTTAATATTATGGCTAAGAAACCGTTATTGGAATTTACCGACCGGGGTATTTACTGCGCCCGGGGTAAATTTTATATAGATCCCTGGAAACCGGTTACCGATGCCGTGATCACCCATGCCCATGCCGATCACGCCTATCCCGGGCATAGGCATTATTTGGCTCATCACCTGTCAAAAGAAGTATTACTTTATCGCCTGGGCGAAATTCAGCTGCAAACAGTGGAGTATGGCGAAACTGTGCTGAAGAATGGCGTATCTATTTCATTGTACCCCGCAGGCCATGTGATCGGGTCGGCGCAGGTGAGGGTGGAATACCAGGGTGAAGTTTGGGTAGTATCCGGCGATTATAAAGTGGAGGACGATGGTATTTCGACACCATTTGAACCGGTAAGGTGCCATCACTTTATTTCGGAATGTACCTTCGGTATGCCTGTTTATACCTGGAAGCCGCAGATGCAGATATTTGACGATATCAATAATTGGTGGCGCGATAACCTGCACAATAATAGGGCTACGGTTTTGGTAGGTTATTCCTTAGGTAAAGCCCAGCGCATACTGCAAAACCTCGACCTGTTTAATGGCAAAGTATACACCCATGGCGTTATTGAAAATACCAACGAGGCTCTGCGCCGCAATGGCGTATTGTTGAACCCAACGGAGCGGATCACTCCCGATTCTGTTAAGGAAGACGTGCGAAAAGGAATTATCCTGGCGCCGCCATCATCGGTAGGTACGCCCTGGATGCGGAGGTTTCAGCCCTATAGTTTTGGTTATTGCTCGGGCTGGATGGCCATTCGCGGAGCCAAGCGCCGCCGTGCTGCCGACAGAGGTTTCGTACTGTCTGATCACGCCGACTGGAACGGCCTCATCAGCGCCATCGATGCTACCGGCTGCGAAAGCGTTTACCTTACCCATGGCTATACCGCCACATTTGCCCGGTACTTAAATGAAATAGGCTTCGACGCTCACGAAGTGCACACCTTGTATGGGGTAGATGAGGAGGAAGCCTCACCCCAGCCCTCTCCAGGGGAGGGGGAGCAGGAAAATACCGGCAATGGAAACGATAAAAATGAAAGTAAAGTTCTCTCTTCCGATAGCTATCGGAATGGAGAGGATCCGATGGCTATCGGATTAGATGAGGCTGGAGGCTCTGTCTCATGAAAGCCTTTGCCCAACTCTTCCTCTCGTTAGATGAAACCAATAAGACCAATGAAAAGGTCAGGATCCTGAAAGACTATTTTAATGCGGTGCCCGATACCGACAAAATGAACATGCTGGCCTTGTTCACCGGGCGTAAGCCCAAGCGGCAGATCAACTCTACGCTGGTACGCACCTGGGCCATCGAAGCATCAAATATCCCTGCCTGGCTGTTTGAGGAAAGCTACCATGTGGTAGGTGATCTGGCCGAAACCATGGCCCTGCTGATGCCCGAAACCGCCAACAGCAGCAATAAAACCCTCACGGAGTGGATAGCCGAGATCAACGCTTTAGCTGATAAAACCGAGGCCGAAAAGAAGTTATGGCTTATGGAATCATGGGCCATGCTGGATAGCCAGGAACGTTTTGTATTCAATAAGCTGCTTACCGGCAGCTTTAGGGTTGGTGTATCCCAAAACCTGGTGATCAAGGCCCTGGCCGATGTAACGGGATTGGAAGCCACCGTTCTTACACACCGTGTTATGGGCAGCTGGATGCCCGAAACTTATACCTACAGTCAGCTGGTAGAAGAGCAGGATGCCGATTTGAACATATCACGCCCGTATCCCTTTTTTCTGGCTTATCCCATACAGGAAACATCCGAAAAGCAGAAAGCACCTGCCGAGGTTGGCGCTGCACTGGGCGCCGCCGCCGACTGGCAGGCCGAATGGAAATGGGATGGCATACGTGCCCAACTTATCAAACGAGGGGGCGAAATATTTATCTGGAGCAGGGGTGAAGACCTCGCTACCGAAAAATTTCCGGAGTTGCATCCCTTTTTAAACGCCTTGCCAGATGGTGCTGTAATTGATGGCGAGATCCTGAGTTTTCAAAATGGCCAGCCCATGCCTTTCAATGTGCTGCAAACCCGCATCGGGCGTAAAAACCTGAGCAAAAAAATACTGGAAGAGAGTCCGGTTGCGGTAATTGCTTATGATTGCCTGGAATACAAGGGCGAGGATATTCGCTATAAAACCCAAACAGAACGCCGGGTCATATTGGAGCAATTGCAGGCTGCAACGCCCTATTCGGAGGTATTTCGGATTTCGGCACTCATCAAATTTGATAACTGGGATGAGCTCGGAAGCATCCGGGAGCAATCTCGCGCCATGATAGCCGAAGGTATTATGCTGAAACGCAAAAGCGCAGCTTACCAGGTGGGCCGCCGCCGGGGCGACTGGTGGAAATGGAAGATCGACCCGTTGTCGGTCGATGCCGTGATGATCTATGCGCAGAAAGGGCACGGCCGCCGGGCCGATCTGTATACCGATTACACCTTTGCCGTTTGGGACGGCGATAAACTGGTGCCCTTTGCCAAAGCTTATTCGGGACTTACAGATGCCGAGATCAACAAGGTTGATTACTTTATCAAGCGTAACACCATCGAAAAGTTTGGCCCCGTACGTACAGTAAAACCCGAGCTGGTGTTTGAGATTGGCTTTGAGGGTATTAACAAATCAAGTCGGCATAAATCGGGCATTGCGCTGCGTTTTCCAAGGATATTGCGGTGGCGGCATGATAAGCCTAAGGAAGAAGCAGATACGCTCGAAAGTTTAAAGGCCCTCCTGGGTGAGTGATAATTTAATATCAGATCACGTAATTAATTCATTACTTTGCTGTATAAAATATAAACAGAAAAGGATGATCACTATCAATAACTATAACGAGTTTGAAGCGCAATTAGGTAATGAGTTGGGCGTGTCCGACTGGCACACCATCACCCAGGAGCAGATCAATAAATTTGCCGATGCAACGCTTGATCATCAATGGATCCATACCGATCCGGAAAAAGCTGCAAACGAAAGTCCTTTCAAAAGCACCATCGCCCATGGTTATCTGACACTGTCGCTTATCCCGTACCTGTGGAAACAGGTGGCCGATATCCGCAACCTCAAAATGGAGATCAACTACGGCATCGAGAACCTGCGTTTTGCCCAGCCGGTGCTGGTGAATGATAAAGTACGATTGAAAGTTAAACTCTTTAACCTCATCAACCTGCGTGGCGTTACAAAAACCACCATGTCGGTTGTATTGGAAATTGAAGGCCAAAAGAAACCCGCCTTTTCCGGCGATGTGGTTTTTCTGTATCATTTTAATGAGTAAGAGCCAGATTTTAATTATTGAATTAGTGAATGAGGCCGGGACATATTTAGCTGCTTAATTGCCGTTGTCTCGATTCCTGATTCTGATATCTTGATTTTATTCCTTTCCCCGTCAGCAGATAAGCTTCGGGCGAAAGCGGGCAGAACAATGCAGGCCGGTGCGGTTGCAGGGGCATAGCAAATTTTGCAGAAGCATAGGGTTGTGGGAACAAAGTTGGGCAAAATAATTGCAGCCGTGGTTCTGTCGGATTTGCAGGGCAAAGAAGCATTTCTGATGACTTGATCTTTTGGTTACTTTTGTATCAAGACAAAAGTAACAGCCTTAGCGGCAATTGAGCGCTCTACGACAGACATCTTCCTCTGCATAGTTTGCGATTGCTTCGTTCCTCGCAATGACGCGTTTGTATATTATAATCCCAATGCCATAAAAAGCCCCTCATAAACCCGGGCAGCAACCCTATCATTACATTTGTGTTTATTATCATTATGGACACAAAGAAAATCCGTTTAAGCGTGCTGGATCAGTCGCCGATAAGAAAAGGCGCCACTGCCGAACAGGCCGTAAAAGAAACCATCGAATTAGCAAAATATACCGAAAAGCTGGGCTATACCCGTTACTGGGTTGCCGAGCATCATAACACCGGCATCCTGGCGGGTTCAACGCCCGAAGTGCTCATAGCCCACCTGGCCGGACAAACCCAGCGCATGCGGATCGGCTCGGGCGGTATCATGATGCCCAATCACAGTACCCTCAAAGTGGCCGAAAACTTCCGGATGCTCGAAGCTCTTTTTCCCGGTCGTATCGACCTGGGTATGGGGCGCGCGCCAGGCACCGATCGTATTACCGCATCGGTGCTTAACCCGTCAAACCAGTTCAGGGAAGATGATTTTGTGGAGCAGCTGACCGATCTGAACAACTATTTTCATGATACCTATGAGCCCGGTACTATACAAGCCCGGATAACGGCTATCCCACAGGTAAAAACCGTGCCCGATAAATGGCTGTTAAGCTCAAGCGGACAAAGCGGTTTGTTTGCCGCGCACTTTGGTATGGGCTTTTCCTTCGCGCATTTTATTAACCCAAGCGGTGGTCCGCTCAATGTGAAGTTGTATCGCGAACGTTTTCAGCCTTCAGACGATCTGGCGGAGCCTATGGTTAATGTAGCCATATTTGTTTTTTGTTCCGAGGATGAAGAAAAAATAAAACAACACCGGGCTGTAATGAGTCATCGGTTTTTACAGTTTGAAAAGGGCGGCCCCATTGTGCCGCTAAGTTATAATGACGTGAAAGATGTGGTATATGACGCGAGCGAGCAGGAGCGCATCAGGCAGAACAGCTACCGCGTAATTACCGGCAACCCCATGGAGATCAAGAAAAAACTCACCTGGCTGGCCGAAGATTATGACGTGGATGAAATTATGGCTGTAACTATTACCGAGCATTTTGAAGATAGGTTGGAGTCTTATAAGCTGTTGGCTCAGCAATTTGAATTGTAATAAAAAAACTAACTATTGTCATCTCGAACGAGGTACGAGGAGAGATCTTATACGCCGGATACATCAGCTGCAGAAGATTTCTCTTCGCCCCTTATTCAACCCTACACACTTGCTCATCGAAATGACAGGGTGAAAAAGGGCTTGGAGCAAAACATACTACCGCACACTCTTCCCCGCACCTTCCCCAATAAAAATTTTCTCTCCACAACACACACAACCCCCTTTTTTGCGTTAAATAAGTATCATTCCGAAACTGGAAAAACTTTATTTGGGTTTTAATCGTATCTTTGGAAAGATTATAAATAACATTCAAATTCTAATTTATTTAACTCAGTGGTAATTATTATATTCTTTATAGCGCACTGGTTTTTGTCGCTATTCTTCCAAACGTTCTTTTTACACAGGTATGCTTCTCACAAAATGTTCACTACCAATAAGTTTTATGAAGGGGTGTTTTACCTGCTTACCTATATTTGCCAGGGCTCGTCGTTTTTAAACCCGCGGGCTTATGCCATTATGCACCGCGAGCACCATGCTTACAGCGATACCGAGAAGGACCCACATTCGCCGCACTTTTTTAAGGATGTTTTTCAGATGATGATCTACACCTCCAAAAGTTACAGTATGCATGTAAAAAGGTTGTCGAACCCGGAAGAGCGTTTTAAAGGAAATATACCCGAGTGGCGCTTTGTTGACTATGTAGGTTCATCTATGGTATCGCGCATATCATTCGGGATATTGTATATCGCTTTTTACGTGGTATTTGCCACACAATGGTGGATGTATCTGTTAATTCCGATCCACTTTTTAATGGGCCCAATCCACGGCGCCATCGTAAACTGGTGCGGCCATAAATACGGTTATGCCAATTTTGATAATGGCGACAAATCAAAAAATACTACCCCGTTTGACTTTTTAATGCTGGGCGAACTGTTCCAGAATAATCACCACAAACATCCCAACCGTGCCAATTTCGGCGCCAAATGGTTCGAGATCGATCCCGTTTACCCGGTGATGAAACTGATGCACTGGATGCGCATTATTAAGCTTAGGAAAGCATATTTGTAAGCTAAAAGCCAAAGGCAAAAAGCTGAAAGCGAAAAGTAAGATCTCCTGATATTTAGTTTTCGCTTTTTTTGTTTTATAGCTTTAGCCTGAATAGCTTTTCTCTCCACGCGTCATTGCGAGGAGGAACGACGTGGACAACCGACCGGAGGGAGTTCATTAATGCCATTAAAAAATAACTAACACATTAATAATCCCCTATATGCAGAGCGTCTCTGTAAGTTGGGGATTGCCACGCTATGCTCGCAATGACGGAGTTTTTAAGAGAGCTCAACACAAATCCGGTGAGTCTCATCCCCAAATTCGGCCTTTCGCTTTCAGCTTTTCCCCGTATATTTGCCGCTCATAAAATTCATATTTCCAATGAGTATCTCCGTATTAGCTCAAAACCTCCACGGCTCCGAAATTATCAAAATAGCGGCCGAGGTGAACGAATTGAAAAGACAAGGCCAAAACATCGCCAACTTAACTATTGGCGATTTTGACTCCAATATTTACCCCATCCCAGCCGAACTGAAGGACGGTATAGTAGAAGCATATAACCAAAAGCAAACCAATTATCCCCAGGCTGATGGTATGCTGAACCTGCGCCAGAGCGTTTCGGCCTTTTTAAAGAAAAGCTTTAACCTGGATTACTCGGCAAATAACGAAATACTGATCTCCGGCGGTTCACGTCCGCTTATCTATTCCACCTTTCTGGCGGTGGTTAATCCTGGCGAAAAGGTGGTATTCCCTTTGCCATCATGGAATAATAACCACTACAGCGATCTGTTGAACGCCCAGGCGGTAATGATACCAACACGTGCCGAAAACAATTTTATGCCTACGGCCGATGAGATCCGCCCACATTTAAAAGGAGCGGCATTGCTGGCTTTATGTTCTCCATTGAACCCAACCGGTACCATGTTTGGCAAAAAGGATCTGGAAGAGATCTGCGACCTGGTAATTGCCGAAAATAAAACCCGTGCAGCCGGCGAAAAACCCTTGTACCTGATGTATGATCAGATCTACTCGCAGCTAACCTTTGGCGAACACAAACACTTTGACCCAGTTACGCTGCGCCCCGAACTGAGGGATTATACCATATTTATTGATGGTGCTTCCAAATGTTTCGCCTCAACAGGGGTAAGGGTAGGCTGGGGCTTTGGCCCGGCCCACGTAATTGAAAATATGAAAGCCATTGTGGGGCATATGGGTGCATGGTCGCCCAAGGCCGAGCAAATGGCCATGGCGGGCTTTATTACCAATGCCGCTGCTGTAGATAATTACCTTACCGATATAAAAGCCAAGATCCAAGCCAGCCTGAATACCCTGCACGAGGGTTTCCAGAGCTTAAAAGCCGACGGATTGCAGGTAGATTCCATTGAACCGATGGGCGCCATTTATCTCACACTAAAAATAGATTACGCGGGTAAAACCACGCCCGATGGCGCGGTGCTGAAAGATTCGGCCGATATCAACTTTTACCTCATCAAAGAAGCAGGGGTAGCCCTGGTGCCGTTCTCGGCCTTTGGTACCGGCGATGACGTAAACTGGTTCCGCGCTTCGGTAGGTACCGTTACTCCGGATGACATTCAGCAGTTGATACCACGACTTAAAGCCGCTCTGGAAAAATTGAAATAAGTATTCATTGATATAGATAAAAGGCCATCATGCATGCATGATGGCCTTTTGGGTTTTCTTTCCTTTTCCACACGTCATTGCGAGGTACGAAGTAATGACGTGTGGATGTAGCGTGTTTTTATGTTAAATTATTTTACAAATAAGAAAATGAAACTTATCTGAGTAAAAATTGTTGATTATAAAAACAATATAAACATTCACTATGAAAAAGTTAAGTTTAATGATGATGTTCGTGCTGTCGGCATGGATGTTCCAGGCATGTAATAACGGTGCCAAAACCGACAGTAAGGAAAGCGCAGACAGTGCAAATCATACTAAAGACACAACCACAACCGGCGCTACAGGCATAGCGGTTGACCAGGGCGATGCCAAATTTGCCACCGATGCCGCAAATGGTGGTATGGCTGAAGTAGCCGTAGCCAAAGTGGCCGAACAAAAGGCGATCAATCCGCAGGTGAAAAAATTTGCCGAAATGATGGTAAAAGACCACAGCAAAGCCAATGAGGAATTGATGGGCATAGCCAAGATCAAAAACATCACGCTGCCTGCCGAACCAAGCGAAGAAAAGCAAAAAGAATTGAAAGATCTTTCGGCTAAATCAACAACCGATTTTGACAAGGCTTATGTAGATGCCATGATTGACGGGCATAAGAAAACCATCACCCTGTTTGAGGATGCTGCCAAAAATTGTAAAGATGCCGACCTGAAGGCTTTTGCTACCAACACTTTACCGGTAATAAAAGGTCACCTTACAGAAATAGAAGCCATTAAAAAAGGTTTGAAATAGATGTGCAGATATGCAAATGTGCGGATGTGCAAATGATTTCAGATGTTCGATTTCGAATTTAGAGCTTAGGGTTTAGAATTTAGAGATTGCATCACCACCACGGCCCTGCTTGCTTTGAAAAATGCAAGCGGGGCCGTTTGGTTAAAGGAAACAACCGGCATAAAAAACGGCTGTTTGGTATGCAGTTCATTAACGATCAATAATCTAATACTTTTTAAAGTTTTTAAAATAGATTAAAGTCGAGTGGGAATTTGTTAAAAGCGATGGTATTGGATAAAATCCGAACTGTTTTTACACTGTTTTCGATAAGAAATTTGTTAAAATTCAAGGTTTAAAAAGTATTTTTGAGACATACGTTGTTTGTTTCTTGTAATAAGCTAAAAAACTAAATAAACAAAAGCTTTGGGCCTTTGGCTTTGAGCTTTCAGCCCACGAATAATTATCTATCTATGTCATCAAAACCAATCGTTACCGGCCTTATGGCCTACGGCATGTCGGGCCGGATATTTCACGCGCCATTTTTAACCACCAATCCTGGTTTTACCTTTAAAGCGGTTGTTGAACGCCACGAAAAAAAGGCCGGGAAGGTTTATCCCGATGTGATCAGCTACAATACCACCGATGAGTTGCTGAACGACGCCGAAATTGAACTGATCATCGTTAACACCCCCAACAATACCCACTTTGATTATGCCATACAGGCCCTGAACGCGGGTAAACATGTGCTGATCGAAAAACCCGCGGCAGTAACATCGGCAGAAGTAAAAACCTTGTTCGATCTGGGTAAGAAGCTGAATTTGAAGGTGATGGTCTACCAAAACCGCCGGTACGATAGCGGCTTTATTTCGGTAAAAAAAGTAATTGAAAGCGGAAGACTGGGCGAACTGATCGAGGTGCATTTTAGGCTGGACAGGTACCGGATGCCTATCGGGCCTAAGGTATTTAAGGAAACCAAAGATACTCCGGGAAATGGACTTACCTATGATCTGGGCGCGCACCTGGTGGATAATGCCATCAGTATATTTGGCAAACCGCTGAGCTATGTGAAAACAATGGCTTCGCACCGGCCGGGCTCGCAGGTTGATGATTATTTTAATATTCACCTTTCGTACCCCAACCAGCTCAATGTATATTTAACCTCGGGCTTACTGATAGCCGAACATTTGCCTGGTTTTGTGATCCACGGTACCTTGGGTAGCTTTGTAAAATTGCGTACCGACGTGCAGGAGGCACAACTGGATGCAGGCACGATGCCAAATGAAGAAGGTTTTGGTATTGAACCCGAAGGCAGTGAAGGTAAACTGGTGCTGATGGGGGCCGATAATCAGAAAACAGTAGAGTGGGTACCGTCAGACAAAGGTAATTATAATGGTTTATTTGAGGCCGTTTATCATACCGTGCGTGAAAACGCGTTGTTCCCTATAACAGAAGAGCAGATAGCCTGGCAGCTGGAATTGCTGGAGAGTTAAAAATATCGTAAATATGCTTAATGAAATACTATATTAATCTAATGAAAAAGATATATCTGTTCCTTTGTTTGCTTATCGCGGCTGGCTGTACACAAGCCCAAACCTTAGGCGCTAATACCGGCATCCCTCCGTATCATATATTAACTACCGATAGCGTATATGTTACCCCGGCCAACCTGAAAAAGAACAAGCCGGTAATGCTGATCTATTTTTCGCCAGATTGTGGCCACTGCCAGCATTTGATGTATGATCTGAAACCGCAATTGAAAAATCTGCAGGATGTGCAGATCGTACTGATCACTTTTGTTACTCAACTGAAAGCCATACAGGTTTTTCAACGTGATTTTGATCTGGCTAAATATCATAACATCACCATAGGAACCGAGGGGTATACTTACCTGGTGCAGAAGTATTTTCAGATAAAAAATACGCCTTTTATTGCCATTTATGACCGCAATGGCAAGATATCAAAGACCTACGATAAGGTACCGGTTATCCCGGTATTGGTAGCCTCGGCTAAAAAAGTAGTTTAACTTTCAGATTTTCTGAACCATGATTGTAGGATTCTGGGATCACCTTGATTAAATACAGATAATCCTTAAATCTTTTAATCATGAAAATCATGGTTCAGAAATCCTCACATCATCATCACTGCTGCTGTTGCATGATCTCCATATGCCGCTGATAGCTGTTTTTGGCGGGCTCGGTTACTGGTTGCAGAGGAGCAGTTTCCTGAATGGTATGGTTATCATACGCGGGTGAGTTTTCATCGTCAACCGTTACAGCAACCTCCAGTTTATGCCCAGATGAACCTTTGTACACACCTTTTACCGGCGAGCAATCCGGAAAGCTGCGGCCAACGGCCAGGCGCACATGAGTTTCGTTAGCTATACAGTTATTGGTAGGATCGATACCTAACCAGCCATAATCAGGGATATAGGCTTCGGCCCAGGCATGGGTGGCGCCCTCGCCCCGCATGGCGCTACTGTGAGTGCAAATATAGCCACTTACATAGCGTGCCGGTATTTTAAGCAGGCGGAGCATCACCATTAAAATATGGGCAAAATCCTGGCAAACACCAGCCTTCAATTGCCAAACCTCGTCGAGCGTGGTTTCAACGGTGGTAACGCCTTTAATGTATTCAAAGTTCTGATACACGTACTGGCAAAAACGGAGAGCTACCTGATAGGGTGTTTCGTCTTTTGATCTTTCCTGTTCTACAATAACCTGTAGCTCCGGCAGTCCTTCAAAGTATTCCTGCTTTAAAAAATCAATATAAGGCACCATGTATTGCAGGCGTTTTAAATCCTCCCACTGTTGTTCGGGGAAAATGTCATTCACGGGTAGCGGGCGTTGCCGGGTGATCACATCAAGTTTAGAGCTGATGAGTAACTGGGAATGCGGCTCGCTATAGGTAAAGCTGCCTACTTCGTTACCATAATAGTCAATATGGGTGTCAACAACCGGGTTGCCGGTAATTTGCAGTTCCTGCTTTATTACATCCTGATACTCATCCTTTATCGGAAAAAGGATGATCTGGTTGGCGCTGTCGCGTACCAGTCCTTCATAGGTGTATTTGGTTATATGTTGTATTTTAAACTCTGGCATATGGTTAATTATGAATTGGCAAAATAGTATTCATTCAGAGAGTTACCTACACTGTACAGTTCGTTCCTGATCTGGGTCAGGAATCCATGCAGGCCTTCCTGTCTGATGCTGCGTACCGAACTATATTTAATACGGCTCTGCAACCTTCCTATCTGGAACGACATTTCGCGATAGGTGTCCACATTGGTATCGTTTTTCAACCTGTCAAAATAGCGTTGGATATTATTTACCGAATAAATAACCGATCGCGGGAAATCATTGTTGAGTACCACCTGTTCCAGGATGTTCTCGGCCTCAAAACCTTCGCGATAGGTTTTGAGGTACAGCTCATAGCCGCCTAATGAAAGCAGCAGGTGTTTCCAGTAAGTAGTATCAGTAAGCAGGTTGGGATTGTCACTCACCGAACTGAATTTGGTATCCAGGATGTCGACCGACTGTATGGCCCGTTCCAGGTATTTGCCGATGTTCATAAAGCTGCGACCTTCGCCACGTTCCATCGTAATTTCGACGGTACCGTAATAGAGCATCACCTGTTTTATTAAAACATCCAATACGCCAATCGGGTCTTCCCGCTGTAAGGCGCGTTCTATCCGCGGGTCTTTTACGGTATGATAATACTCGTTAAGGCACTGCCACAGATCCTTGGTGATGTGCTCCTGCACGCCGCGGGCATTTTCACGGGCCAGGGTAATAATATTGAGTATGGAGTTTGGGTTGTTTTTACCAGTTACCATATATTTTAAAACAGACCGGCTATCGTTGTCCAGCGTGTCGGCATCAGTCTCGTGCAAACCAACAAATATCCTGATCACCGGTTCCCAGGTAAATTCCTGTACGGTATCCTGCGATGAGGCATAGTTTATTTTGAGCATTCGCAGCATGCCGTCGCTGCGCTCAATGTAACGGCTTAACCAATAAAAACTTGCTGCAACCCTGCTTAACATATGTGTCTTTTTATTTCGGATTTCGGATGTTCGATTTCGGATTTATTTTAATGATTTATTGTGCCTGATGGGTTGCGGAGTTTAAATTACGAAAGTAATGGACTGCCACTAAATTCGAAATCGAACGTCCGAAATCTCAAATCAGGCGAGCACCCAGGTATCTTTACTGCCGCCGCCCTGTGAGCTGTTTACTACCAGTGAACCTTCTTTAAGGGCCACGCGTGTTAATCCGCCCGGCACTATCTCAATGCCGTCGGGCCCGTAAAGGGCATAAGGGCGAAGGTCGACCCGGCGGGGTTTTAACAGGCCCTGCATATAACAAGGCGCCGCCGAAAGGCTAATAGTTGGCTGGGCAATAAAATTGCGCGGATCTTTCAGGATCTCTTTTTTATAGTCGTCAATTTCCTGTTCAGATGCGGCATGACCCATCAGCATACCATAGCCACCGCTACCATTGGTTTTTTTAACCACCATGTTATTCAGGTTTTTGAACACATGTTCACGTTCATCAGGGTTGCCCAATTGGTGGGTGGGTACGTTTTTCAGGATCGGTTCCTCGTTCAGGTAGTAACGTATCATATCCGGAACGTAAGCGTAAACCGCTTTATCATCGGCAACGCCGGTGCCAATAGCATTTACAATAGCCACATTGCCTTTGCGGTAAGCGCCCATGATGCCGGCAACACCCAGCATGCTTTCGGGATTAAAAACGAGTGGGTCCAGGTACTCGTCGTCAACCCGGCGGTATATCACATCTACCTGCTGCAGGCCGGTAGTGGTTTTCATGTATACCTTATGGTTATTAACTACCAGGTCTCGGCCTTCTACCAGTTCAACGCCCATCAAACGGGCCAGGGTAGTATGCTCAAAATAGGCCGAGTTATATATGCCCGGACTTAGCAATACAATGGTTGGGTTTGATATTTGCCTGGGCGAAAGCGCCAGCAGGTTCTTGTACAATATAGTTGGATACTCGGTTACGCTGCGAACCCCGCATTGGGGCAGCAGATCCGGAAACAAACGCTTGGTGATCTCCCGGTTCTCCAGCATATAGCTTACTCCTGATGGGGTGCGCAGGTTATCTTCCAGCACATAAAAAGTGCCGTCCTCATCACGGATCAGGTCGATGCCAGATATGTGTACATAGATATCATAGGGCACTTTAAGCTGGTACATCTCCCGCAAAAAATGCGGACAGGAGTAAATAATATCAATGGGCACTATGCCATCCTTTACAATAAACTGGTTGTTATATATATCTTTCAGGAACAGGTTAAGGGCGGTAAGCCGTTGTTTGATGCCTTTCTCTACAAAAGCCCATTCACTGGCGGTAATAATACGGGGGATAATATCAAAAGGGAATATCTTTTCGATACCCTCGCCACTGTTGTAAACGGTAAAAGTAATACCCTGGCTCATGAACAGGCTTTTGGCCAGCTCTTCTTTTTTGTTCAGATCATCGGCCGATTCTTTTGAAATGTACTCGATAACTTTCAAATAATGGTCGCGAACATTGCAATTTGTACCATACATTTCGTCCCATACGCCGTTAATGGGAGTGTATTGATTAAAATAAGCTGATTCTTTCATGTAAAATTGCCATAATTATAAATTTATCAATCAGTTATTTTTTATAAAATGTAATTTATGAAGTGTTTTATTAAAAAAGCAAAAAAAATGTCAAAAAAATCCAATTATTTATATAAATAATTCATTTTAAGTAAATTTTAATAAATTATTGCTTTTTATTTAAGATGATTTGTTGCTTTTGACTGAAAAATGGTGAACTTGTTAATTTGAAAGAATAACTAAGGGAATCTTATCTTTATACTTTTATAAATAAAGATGGATTTTAAGATCACTTTTCCGGCTGGCTATAACGAAACCAATGAACTTGATGACAATATCGATGTTCATATTATACTTGAAAATGGTAACGTGTTTGTAGCTACACTATTTACGCTGGCAAATATTCAAAGATTAATGGCACAATCCGGTTCGGCCAGTTTCTGGGCATCTGATATGATCATCGCGGCAAACCTGAGCCACGAAGGTATCAGAGATACGATACAGGAAGTTATTGACGATGAGTATCTGGAACATGCCTGCACTCATATTGGCAGGATAGAAAAGCGGTATGCAGGTATGTCCTTTGATCAAATTCCTGATATGGCCGATGGTTATAAGCTTATTGGCAAACAAGGCTGATGACCAGGGGGATGATATAAAAATCAATAGACATTTGTCTTAATCCCCTCAGGGTCTCCTGAAAGAGACCCTGAGGTTGTTTCTAAACCAGTTTATACCTCAGGATCCTCTGCGAGAGACCGTGAGGGGACAGTAAAATCATTTTTAATTCCCTCCCCACGGGAGGGGCGCGTAGGACAGGTGTAATGGGAGGGTGGGGTTTCTGCGTGCAATGACTATTCTGTTTCATAAACCCCTTCCTCCCCTTCCCGAGGGAAGGAATCGCACAAGGCTTTGGCTGTTTTGATGATGCCATGCTCCGTCGAAGTATGGTGGGTAGGCCTCTGCGCTCCACCCCTCAACGGAGCTCAGGGTGACAACCCTGTTTTTGTGATGTTATTGATGTGCTATATCTACTCATGTGCTATTACCAGAAAGAGGTTTTATCATCAATCGAATTGATGTTCATAGGTATTTTGTTATCTATGGATTAACGTTAGACCTGTGATATTGATGCAAAAAGTGGGTTTACACATTTTTGCCTAAAAAATTATTAATTAATTGATTATCAGTAATTTAAATCGATGTAAACCCAAAAAAGTGTAAACCATGTAAACCCACTTTTTTGCTAATAGAGCCTATTCGTCCAACCCCGAATGATACATTAATTCGTGGCTGAGTATCCGGATAAGTCAAATAAAAAAAAGAGGCTGATCATGATTAATGATGTAGCCCCTTTTAGCAATATATTTAGGTTGAAAAATTTAAACCCGGATATAGATCTTCTTTTTATCCAGCAACCAGCCCACGCACCAGCAAATAAGCATATAGCTTATGGCAAATAGCAGCGAGCCGATAGCTCCCGGGGCTATTACCTGGTAAAGGGAAGTATTGATCCAGTCGTAAAAACTGGTTCCTTTTACGCTGAGCATGTAAAAGAATATCACCAGTATTTCTGACAGTACATAAATGGGTAATGGGTTTTTGCCCAGGATGGTGAAAAAGCGTGTCCAGTTGCCCTTGTTCCAATTGTTGATCTCCAAGGCGTAAACAAGGAATGATAGGATCACCAGGTCGAGCCCGGTGGTTACCAGTACAAATGAGCTTGTCCACAGCTTTTTGTTGATCGGGAATACCATGTTCCAGCATAAGGCCAGAAAGATGAACAGCGCGCCGGTAAGCAGCATTTTTGCTATGGTATCATAACCCTTGCCTTTTTGCTGTATGAATTTACCTGCGTAGTAACCAATAACCACGTTCACTATAGCAGGCAGCGTGCTCAGGATACCTTCGGGATCAAAGGCTATTTTTTCGCCATGATACATGTGGCTGTCGCCCAGGATGAATTTATCCAGGAATATGCCCGCATTGCCGGTCATGCTTAGGGGATCATTCGGGTCGCCAAAAACCAGCAGCAAGATCCAGTAGCCAATTAATAACAGTACAGATAGAATAACAACCGACTGCTTTGACAGAAAATGGATCATGAGCGAGGCGAAGCAATAGCATAAAGCTATCCGCTGCAATACGCCCATAATGCGGGTATTTGCAATAGGAGATAAGGAAACATGACCTCCCTTAAAACTAAAGAAGGGAAACCAATACATGAGATAGCCTATCAGGAAAATGAGGAGGGTGCGTTTAAATATTTTACCTAAAACAGCCGCATTGCCCAGTTCCTGGTAGCGTTTCATGGAAAAACTCATGGCATTGCCCACGGCGAATAGAAATGAAGGGAATACCAGATCGGTAGGGGTAAAGCCATGCCAGGTAGCATGTTCAAGTGGCGAGAAAGGGGCCGCGCCACTACCGGGCGTATTTACAATGATCATGAAACAGATAGTCATACCACGAAATACATCCAGCGACAGAAACCGCGTTGATGATTTATTCATAATTTATTATTTAGGTTTGGTGTGCTTAAAAACAGGGGCGTGATAAGCAATTGGTTAAAAAAGCTTACCAGGCGGGGTTAGCCCGGTAAGCTTTAGCTGAATTTTTATTAATAACCTGCGTTTTGTTTAAGTACAGGACTGCCGCCACTTGCACTTAAGTCAATTTGCCTTTGCGGGATAGGATAGTAATCATTTTTACCTTTAACATACTTTCCGCTCCTAAGGTCGGTAGTAACGGTGTTTTGGTATTTAAAATAGTTATTCAGCTCGGTATCGGCAATGCCCCACCTAACCAGGTCAAAAAAGCGGTGCCCCTCCATCGCTAATTCAATTTTGCGCTCAAAATAAATGGCTTTCAGAGCGAATGCCTGGCTGGAAAATGCCCCACCTGGATATGGGCTCACTTTATAATTAGCCGCCGGTGTATTTGTAAAACCCTTGGTTGGATTTGCAGGATCGATGTAGGTATGTACAAAGCCAATTGGATTTGCAGCCCTGTTACGCACCTGGTTCACATAATCTTCTGCCTTGGCCAGATTACCCTGCTGGGCTTCAACTTCGGCAGCCATTAAAAGCACATCGGCAAAGCGGATCACATTATAATTAATGGCCGAGCCTGGTGCCCAGGAGTGGTTATCGCCATCGGTATTTTGTGTCGCGTTCCAATAAACATTTTTTATTGGCGAGTAGGGGCCTGCATAGCTCTGATCCCGAACCCACGAGTCGCCCGGGTGTATACCCCAGTCAAGGTATGGAATACCGCGACGGCCTGCTGTCCAATCCAAACGGGGGTCGATATTACCGTCATCTGGTGTAAAGTCGTCAGATGATGACAGGTGCATATCATTTTTTATAGCGTGACTGTTAAAATCATCGAGGTAAGGCAAGCCGTTATTATCGGTACGGAAGTGGTTAACCAGATCGGCAGATGGCTGATAAAAACCGCAGCATGGGAATGGGCTGTCTGTGCCATAAGGGAAGTTCAGCATATCGCCATTGTTGGCATTGGTGGGGCCATCCGGGTCAACATTAGCTGCCATTTGTATAGCAAATACCGCTTCTTTTGAATTTTCTGTTTCTGGTGTAAAATTGTCATCAAACTTGTCGTTTAAGCCATATTTAAGGCCGTTTGAAGTAACACCATTCTGAATAACATCGTCAAACACGGTTTTTGCCTGTGGGTATTTTTGCTGATATAAGTAAGCTTTTGCCAGGTAAGATCCAGCTGCCCATTTATTGACCATGCCTACGCTTGATTGTGTAGCCGGCAGGTTCTTATAAGCAAAGTCAAGGTCGGCCTCTATTTTCGACCATACATCGGTATTGTTAGGCTGATTAAAATTGGTGGTCGTTTCGTCGATATAAGGCACATTTTTGAAGATCTTCCGCAGATCAAAGTAGTAATGTGCTCTTAAAAAACGGGCTTGCCCAATGATGTTGGCTTTTTCGGCATCAGTAAGGGTAGGTACCTTGGCTACTACCTTTAAAACAGTGTTGGCCCTTGAAATGCCTTCATAATCGGCCTTCCATTTACTGTTGTAAAAAACGTTGGTAGGGTCGCTGTAAAATTGCATGATGGGTTCAATCTCAGATACGTCGCCCGCTATACTGCCTTTATTCGCATCGCCGCCGGCCACGCCACCTAAAACCCAGTTATCTGGCGAGGTTTCCCAGGGATTGCCACCGCCTATGGCCGATGTGCCTGCCATGCCGTCTAAAGCGGCGTAAGTACCTACAAGCAGGCCATTAACGCCATCCTTTGTTTGGAGCAGAGGAGATTCCAAGGCCCCCAACAACGGCTTATCCAATGATTTTTTACATGAACTAATTGATATGGCAAGAGCCATACTTAAAGCGATATATATTTTTGTTCTCATTGTAATCGTGCTTAATGATTAATTATAATGTTAGATTAACACCAAATAAGAAGGTGCGGGGACTTGCATAGGTGCCTTCGTCAATTCCAAAAGTGGTATGCCCCTGACTGTCGGGTTGCCCCTGTAATTCAGGGTCGATGCCGGAGTATCCGGTTATCGTAAATAAGTTGGTCCCTGATACATATAATCTTAATTTTTGAATACCTAACTTTTTAAGGCCGTTTGGTGAAAAGGTGTAGCCTATCTGTGCATTACGCAGGCGTACATATGAACCATTTTCAACAAAATAAGAGTTTGGCTGTGCGTTACTGCTAAATGAAGAGTTAACTTCCTGTATTGGCGCTTTAGCGTTTTGGTTTGTTGGCGTCCAGGAATCATAAAGTGCTGTTTGGCTTTTAGCTGTGGTAAATGATGAGTAAAAGTCTCTCCAGCGTTTAACGTTGTTCCATATTTTGTTGCCAAAAACACCGTAAAATAACGCGTTAAAATCAAAGCCTGCGTAGGTAACCCCAAGGTTTAAGCCTGAAGTGAATTTAGGGTTAGGATTACCAATAAAAGTTCTGTCGGCATCTGTGATCTTACCATCGCCATTAACATCCGCATATTTGAAACGACCAACAGCTACATCCGTTTGGTAGGTTGCATTAGGATCATTTGACGCTTTTTGAACTTTTGCGTTAGCCGCATCTATTTCCTGTTGCGAGTTCCAGAAGCCTGCTATTTTATAACCATAAAATTCGCCGTATGAATGCCCTACCTCATTGCGTACAAATCCAATGTCAAAACCTCTGGGGTTATCGCTATCAAAATAATTGGCATCATTGGATACTTTGGTTATTTTATTGCTAAAGGTGGTAATGTTGAATGTGGCGTTAAATCCAACCTTGTTTACTTTAAAATTGGTAGCTATGCTGGCATCCAAACCGTCCGTTTTCATTTTAGCGATATTTACAAACGGTGGCGCGCCGTTGCCGATAGTGCCTAACACCTCCGGATTGTACAATAGATCGCGGATATCTTTACGATAGTAATCAACTGTAACGGTAATAGCGCTGTTTAATATAGAAGCGTCAAAACCTATGTTGGTATTGGCGTCTTTTTCCCATTTAGCGTTGGGATTACCAATTTGCGACTGATAAAAACCTGCTACAACGTTGTTGCCTCCATTAAGTGCATAATAAGATTGGCCTACGGCACTGCTAAACGCATCAAACCGGTTTGAAGAGGTGATGTTAAGCTGGTTACCCATAATGCCATATCCACCACGTATTTTCAAATCATTAAGCCATGCAGCACCTTTCATGAAGCCTTCCTGAGATATCCTCCAGCCTGCACTGAAAGCCGGGAACCAGCCATATTGATGAACTTGTGAGAAATTGGAGGCTCCGTCACGGCGAACGGTGGCATTGAAAAGATATTTGCCATCAAAAATGTAATCGGCCCTGGCAAATAACGAAAACAAGGATGATTCGCCACGATAGCTGTAGTTACTAGCGCTGCTCACATTACCTGTGCTTAAATCAACATAGTTAGGGTCAAAACTAAAATATCCTTGTCTTGCACCACCCAGGTTGCTGGAGTAGCTCTGATTAGCTTCTGAGCCTACCAGTACCTTAATATCATGCTTATTAATTGTTTTATGATAAGCTAAAGTATTGGTCCAGGTCCAGTTATAATTGCTGTATGAATCCTCATTATACTGATTGGTTTGCGAGTTCTCTACGTTTTCATATTGAGGATAGGTGAAGCTATGAGAGGCCCCGGAAGCCGTTTCGCCACCAAAACTGGTGCGTATAGTAAAGTCATTTAAAAAATCAGCTTCCGCAAATACGTTTCCAAACAGCCTGTAAGCAAGCGATTTATTGTTTCTTGTGCGTTGCTGCATAGCTACGGGGTTAAAGGCATCGCCCAGGCCAGATCCGTTATCACCGGCATAGTTGCCCTTAATGTCATATACAGGGATAATAGTTTGCTCCCTGAAGGCATGAGCTATAACCGCATCACCATTGTTATAGCCTACCTGAGGATTATTAACTACGGAATAAGCCAGGTTTTCGCCAATGCGCACATGCTTATTGAAATTGTGCTGACTGTTGGCACGAATGGTATACCTTTTTTCGTAGGTATTGATCAGTGTACCTTGTTGATTGAAATAATTTAACGAGAACAAATAACTTCCCTGTTCATTGCCTGAGCTTACGGCCAGGTTGTGGCTGGTCATAGGGGCGGTTTTAAATATTTCGTGGTACCAGTCTGTACCGGCTTTGTTAGCTTTGGTGATCCGGTAAAAACTGTTGTAATCGTCGGAAGTGGTATAATTAGGGTTTACGTAGTACAATGAAGGATCGGTAGATGGATCTCCATTTTTTGCACCAGCCGGTGAAATGTAATCAGGTAAAGTATAAGTTGAGCCTTTTCCATCAGGGTTATACTGATCGTCCTGAAAATCGGTAACACCAGAGTTTGCCTGGGCCAGGTGTTTTAAATCGGCGAGCTCCTGAGGGGTTAACGTGTGCCATACGTTGCCTCCCTTAGGTACCTGCCTCCCGTAGTAGGCATCATATTGAATAGTAACTTTTCCCTTGCCTTTTTTAGTAGTGATGATAATTACACCGTTAGATGCACGCGCGCCATATATAGAGGCCGAGCTGGCATCCTTTAATATTTGAAAGTTTTCAATATCGTTAGGGTTAATGGTGCTGATATCCTGTGTTGGTATACCGTCAACAACGTATAATGGATCGTTATTGCCAAAGGAGTTGAAGCCCCGTATACGTACTTGTGGTTCGGCACCAGGCTGACCAGATCCTATGATGGTAACACCGGATGCCTGACCTTGTAACTGGCTATTTACCGATCCTGAAGCTTGCTTGTTCATGGCTTGTACATCAACCACAGCTACGGCGCCTGTCAAATCCTTTTTCCTTTGAGTCGCATAACCTACTACAACCACCTCGTTCAGTGATTTTGATTCTTCTGCCAGGATTACGTTGATAGAAGTTTTTCCATTAACGGCTATCCGTTGAGTGGTGAAGCCTAGGAAAGTAAACTCCAGCGTACCATTGCCATCGGGCAGCGTGAGGCTGTATTTACCATTAACATCAGTTACCGTACCTAACGAAGTTCCCGCCAGTTTAACACTTACTCCGGGAAGCGGGGTGCCGCTCGCGTCCTTAATCACCCCGGTTACGGTAACCGTTGCAATGGCTTTGCCATCGGCAGGTTTAATGATAATAATATCATCAACTACCTGGAACGTTAATGGTTGGTTCTGAAGCACATTTTTCATCACCGTTTCGATGCTGGCGTCTTGTAACTCAACGTTTATTTTTTTGTCGGCATTTACCTGATCAAGCCGGTAAAAAACAGTGTATTTACTGTTCTTTTCTATCTGCCTGAACATCTGTTTTACCGAAATGTTATTAAGGTTAAAATTGTAAACGTTTTGTGAATAAACGGCAGCATGTATGTGCATTATACCCGTAAAGAGCAAAACAGTAACAAGCTTCATAATTTTAATGGTTTTTTGCCATGCATGCGCAGGCCATACAGATTTTCTGTCAAAATTTATCATAAATTTGTGTTTGTTAATTAGTTAATACTAGGCTTCCCCAAGCGTAGGGTATTAGCTATTAATTTTTACATAGCCCGGAGTGTTAGCGCACGCCGGGTTTTTTATTGAAAAGAGAAGGAGTTATTTTTTTGCCATATGCGCTTTTTTAATAGTTATGTTTTATTGTTGATTAGTTGGTTTCTTTAGTGATGGTTACGGTATTGCCTGTTATGGTATAGTCAATGTCTGTATTCCCTTTTATTAAGCTCAATACCTTATCAATGGTGGCTATATTTTTAAAGCTTCCATAATACCTAATGTTCTGTAACCCGACATCATTCATGATTATTTTTACGTTGTATCGGCGTTCCAGTACCCTTGATATTTCATTAAGGGTATTTCCGTCAAACACCAGCAGATCCTCTTTCCAGCCATCATATTTATCCATCTTGGCCGAATCGATCTGTAATACCTGTATCTCGTTCAGATCATGTTGGTCATCGGGTTTATAAGTGTATTTTTCTTTTTGCTGCTGATAGTATATTCGCAATACCTGCCATGGCTTAACATATATGCGGCTCATTTCGCGTGTATTATTATCAATATTGCCTTCAACAGAAACCTCTCCCTTTACAACTGTTGTTTCAAAGAAAGAGTCGTTAGAGTATGATTTCAAATTAAACTTGGTGCCGATATCCCTAACGGTATAATTTTTTGTGTTTACAATAAATGGTATTGTTTTTTTACCCGGAGCTATTTCAAAAAATGCCTCACCCTCCAAATAAACGGTGCGGTTTTTTTTGCCAAAATCAGTATTATAGTTCAGCTTGCTGCCGGCGTTTAACCAAACCAGGGTGCCATCGGTTAAAACTATCTTTTTTATACCTCCCTGCTTAACAGATACTACTCTGATGCTTTGCACATTTTGCGCATAATGCCTTACTAATAAAACAGACAATATACCAACCAGCGCTACAGCCGCCGCCACTTTACTCCATTTGTACAATTGCCTGTATTTTGTTTCCTGGGGCAGTGTCGACAAAAATTTGTGATATGCTTTTTCTTCATCAACAATTTCTGGCTTCAGGTACAACATATTTTGCCAGCTTTCATACAACTGGGCAAAGTACTGCTCATTTTCCGGATGCGCTTTTACCCATTCCCTTATGCGATCTGTCTCCTGCTCGTCGGCCTCACGGGTAATGTACTTTACCAGTAATAATTTTATCTCTTCGTTATCCATTCTTATTATATTAGCAAGACAACTAAAAAACGGCTTACCCTCAAAACTTTATAAAATATTTTTTATAAATATTCGGCAATGGGCATTAAAACCCCGAATTAATTGTGTTTATGCTACACTATGCAGAATGTTTTATAATTACTTTATCATTATTTCGATATTAAATTTGAAACTTTTAAATTTTTTTAGCTAACTTGTTAAAGTTTTTTAAAAAGTGCCTCATTTTGATTTGATTATGAATAAATGATTACTAAAAGCGACGAGATACTCATTACAAAACTTACGCAGGGTGATGCAAGGGCTTTTGAAGCTTTATTTAAGCTTTATTATACCCGGCTTACGATTTTTTGCAACCGTTTTGTTAATGATCTTTCTATTGCTGAAGAAATTGTTGCCGATGTTTTCGCTCTTTTATGGGAAAAAGGTCATGAGGTTAGTTTTTCAACTTCGGTTGGGTCTTATTTGTTTAAAATGGTACAAAACCGAAGCCTGAATTACTTAAAACATCAAAAAATAGAAAACTTATACGTGGCTTATCTGGAAAAGAATAATCTTTTTGATGAGGTACGTAACACCGTAGAAAGTGGGTATGAAGAAAAGGAACTAACCCGGCAGATTAATGCGGCTATTGACACCCTGCCCCAGAAATGCCGTGAAATTTTTGTGATGAGCCGTTTCAGCGATATGAAGTATAAAGAGATTGCCAGTAAGCTCAATATCTCTCCTAAAACTGTTGAGCGCCAGGTGAGCATAGCGCTCGAAAAGCTGCGGCAAACTTTAAAACATGTAACTTACCTGTTTTTTCTATAATTACTCCCGAAATATTTTATAAAAAGTAAATCTTTATTGGATATTTGATCGTAAAATAATGCTGTTACGTAACCCCCTTTTGTAACTGGTATAAGTATGCGAATAAAGCTGTTGTTATTATTAACAGGTGTGCTGTTAATTGAATTTGGTTATTACTTATATAAAAGATATTCTTTTGAACCAAGGCATTTATCCCGGCACGAAATAAAGCACAAAAACAACATACTCCGGATTGGTATTATTGGCGATAGCTGGGCCAGCGGAACCACGCTCGATACCATTATCAGCGATGAGTTTTTAAAGCATGGTTTAAAAACAGAGATCATTTCATTTGGCGAGCCGGAGGCCAAAACAAAACAGATATATGATAACCTTTACACCAACCCGGGTACGCCTTACTCCAGCAGCGAAATTTTACACCACAACCTTGATTACTGCATTGTTTTAGCAGGTACCAGTGATGCCGCCGGTGAAATGGGGGCCAAGTTTTACGCTTATTACTGTTCGCTCATTATAGGAGATCTGTTAAAAAATAACATCGAGCCTGTTTTTGTGACCATGCCCGATTTTGGTTTTAAGGAAACCACCGATAGTTTGGATGTATTACAAAAGGCCCGTAACGAAGTAGTTTCTTTAATTATTGATAATGGCAGTACGGGTAGCCTTGATGATTACCGCAAACAGGTTAATCAGTTGTTAAAAGACACCCATCTGCAGGATTCAACCATAGTGGTGCCCTTTAGTATGGTATGTGATAATTATAAAAAACATAAGATCCTCTATCGAAACAGTGGCCACCTGTCAACAATTGGGAAGCAAAAAATGGGGAAACTGATAGTGCAGTATATTTTGAATCAACTATATCGAAATAATTCGACAGTGCCTTCGGGTAGCCGGGATATAGTTAACGCTAAGCCCAAAGCACCACATATGCTTTCCTCAGGAAGTTAGGGCTTCCAGCTTTTTAATATCGCGATAGCAGATATAAAGCGGTATAATGCCAAAAATGCCAAAGCAGCAATCAATAAAGCGCCAGTAAATGGGGATACCGCGTATCGGACCTGCGATAAAGGCCAATGGAAACACCATAATACAGGCGATCATCCCAAACTGGATAACCCAGATGTTTTTTACAGGATCTTTTAACGGCCCAACAAATGCCATGGCTATTACCAGGTGGCCGAATGCCAGCCAATCGGTACCATAACTTAAGTAAGGATAGTTTTGATTGGTAGTTTTTACGGCCAGGTACACCTTCATGATCCAAGGTTGCATAAATGTGGGGAAAGCCTGGGCGTGTGCCGCGAAAAAGGCCAGTTCAGTTTCGATGGGGAAGGCAGTTACACCACTTAATACTAAGCCGATGATGAATATAATGATCCAGGTTTTTACCTTTTTGCGTAATTGCTGCTCGTGTTGAACCATGCAGTGAATGTAATGGTTTTATAAAGTTATTGCCCGCAATATTTTTTAATAAAGCTGTCGGCTTTATCGCTGCCTATATTGCGGATAAAGGTCCAGTCGGTGCAGGCGCCTTCTTTATCACCCTGTTTTAATTTTTGATTAGCCTGTTTCAGCAGGTCGCTGATCAGCTCGTCGTCAAAACCCAACTGTTTTTTTAAGGCCAGAATGGCAGGTTCTTTACTGGTATCTGCTGTGCCTTTGTATTTATTGATATAGTAATTAGTTACGGCGTTTTCCAACTCCTGCCGGTTTTTATAATCATCAATGGCGGCCTGCATATTTGCCGTGTTATTCTGATAGCCGCAGTTGGTTTGGGACGGATCGAAACGAATAGGTTGTACCAGGTTGGTGTTTTCGTTGTAGTCGGTTGGTATAGTCCAATGCCCTGATGTAAGTTTGATAACCCGCAGGGCCTCATCATCCAGGTCGATACCCAGGCCCCGCTGAACGCTGGCGCTGGTAACCTTGCCGTTACGGTCAATCCTGAATGCTACATCAATAGTGCCCGAAATACAATTTTTGCTGGAATATTCTGGATATACTATCTTGGTTCTTAAAAAATCCAGGAGCGCGTTTTGGCCGCCTTTGAAAGCAGGCTGGGCGGAGGCCATTAATGCCGTTGTTACCATCAGCGAAACGAATATAAACAGGCGCTTTATCATCCTATAAATATCGACAATAAAACGGATATAAAGTTTAATATGAATTAGCTTTTACGTGGGGTTAGAAGCCTAAAACCAAGCCAGGATCGGGAACATTCAGCCGGTATTTTTCCTTTTCGGAGTATTTACATACGCCGGGATAGTCGCCATATTTACCTTCCATATCATACATGAGCTGAAAATGCAGGTGTGGCGGCCACTGACCGTTCTCCTGGTTGTTGCCCAGTGTGGCTATCTGCTGGTTTTTACGGATGGGCATACCAACTGTCAGTCCGTTCAAGCTTTTGCGGCTTAGGTGCCCGTAGAGGCTGTACAGGGTTAGGCCATCAAGGTTATGTTGCAATATAATGGCTGGGCCATAGTCGCCCAGGTTATTATTATCCTGAAAGCTGTGAACTGTACCATCAAACGGCGAATAAATAAGCGTACCTGCATCGCCCCAGATATCAACGCCTAAATGCAAGCGGCGCGGCTCATCATCGGTATCAAAGTGTGAACTCACGGCGTAAATGGTGCGGTGCTCCATATAGCCGCCAATGCCATACCGGGAGTTACTGGCTTTTAATTTCTCACTTACCCAATCAGTAAACCGTTGTGTATCGGCAATGATATCTATATTAAGGTCGGTGTTAGCGGCGGTAAAATCCAACGGAAAAAGCCGGTCGGAGCCGGCATTATAATCAACCACTTTGCCAATGGCTGCAGGGTTGTTTTGCAAGTAAGTTTTTAAACGGGCATGCGGATCCATCCGGCAGTGTTATTCGGTATCGGGCTGGCGCTCTTCTTTGCTTAGTTTTTCAAATATCTTGTCCATACGCTCTACGTATTCGCTGGTGTCGTCCACAAAAAACTCCAACTGCGGAATGATCCTTACCTGGTCTTTAATACGGGCGCCTAGTTTATACCTGATCTCGGATGCGTGTGATTTAATGGTTTGCAGGGCCAGTTGCAGGTTGTTGTTGCCAAAAAAGCTTAAAAATATACGGGCGATGGCCAAGTCTGGTGTTACGCGTACTTTAGTAATGGTTACCAGGGTATTTGGCAAATAGTTCATGCCTTCGCGCTGAAATATGGCGGCCAGATCCTGCTGTATTACTCCGGCAAATTTTTGCTGACGTTTTGATTCCATAATAGTTAATTAACGCCACTGTGGCAAATGAGTTTTATTTATTTGGTTTAGAACGGCTGAAATATAGCAGGCGTTGTGAATGATTAAAGCTATTAATAATAACGTATTAATTGCAAATGTCCTGGGGTATCTCTTTGGTTATTTTTATAACTTTTTTTACAACCAGGGTACTGTCATACTCAGATCCCATACCTTCTTTTCCTGATTTTGATTTGATACCTTCTACCTCCACATATACAGGCTCGTAAGGTTTTTCGAAATTGAGCTGTGAGTATTGCAATTCTAACTGGGCCGAACTGTCGGTAACCCAAAACTCTCTGCCGCTATCGCAATCTTTGAATGATTTTATTTCGGGGCCAAAACTATATAAACCCTTAAAAACTGTTTGTTCTTTGGCTTTTGATGAGTTCCTGTTACATGAGCATGCAGCAATTAAAACAAGTAAGAACGCGAAATATTTAATATACCCTATCCTCATACCGCAAATTTACAAATCCTGTTTGATTTCATCTAAACCTTTAATACTTAATCGTGCGCTAATGCCTGATGCTATTACAGAAATGATGCCAACTGTTAAAAATACCAAGGCAACATCAACCGGGTTAATATCAACCGGATAAGCATCAATCACCGACATTTGCGCGCCCATTTTTATCCAGCCAAAATGCTGTTGCAGCAGGCAGAATATCAGGCCCAAAGCAATGCCGGCAATACAGCCGATGAGAGATATCATCATCCCTTCAAAAAAAAAGATGCCTTGAATGGTTTGCTTGTTGGCACCAAGGCTGCTTAGTATGGCAATGTCCTTTCGCTTATCAATTACTAGCATGGTTAACGAACCAATAATGTTAAATATTGCTATGATCAGTACAAAGGTGAGTATCATAAATATCGACCAACGCTCATAGTTCAAGGTTTTGTAAAGTTCGGTGTTTTGCTGTTTGCGATTTTTTATGGTGAATGTTTTGCCAATATCTTCTATTAATTTGCTTTGTACCGATGCCAGATTGGTGCCTTTTTTATAAGTAAGCTCAATAGATGATACCTCTTTGGGCTGATCAAGCAGATCGCGGGCAAACTCCAGGGGAGTTACTACAATATCGTCAAACTCCTGCTGAATACCAAACACGCCGGATGGATTGATGGAGCGAACCACAAATTCATTAAGCGGATTGTCTGAACTTTCCGTCCCCCGTCTGGGCGAGTATATTTGTATGGGCGAAAGCTCATCATGAACATTAATACCCAGATTATTTTGAATAGTAGCTCCAATAACAGCGAAGTTGCGCCCTCCGCTTTTTAAGGTAAAAGAGCCCACCTGTACGGTGCTATCCAGCTGTTTGTTTTTCAAGAAATCGTCACTTACTCCCTTTAAAGTCGCCAGGAAGGTTTTGTCGCCATATTTGATCAGTGCTTTTTCCTGCAATACTTCGGTGTAGGAAATAAGGCGTTTATCCTGATGCAAGGTATTAAAATAGGCGGTATCCGGATTAAAAGTTTTACCAAGGCGGGTTTCTATCTTGATCTCTGGGGTAAAGTTGCTGTACAACGAAAGGATCACTTTTTCGAAACCATTGAATACCGATAAAATAATGATGAGCGCTGCGCTGCCAATTAAAACACCGAGCATGGAAATACCCGAAATGATATTAATAGCGTGCATTTTTTTGCCCGAAAAAAGGTACCGTTTAGCTATATATACCGAGGTGTTCAATTAGTTTTGGAGTTGTAAGTTGCAAGTTATGAGTTGGGAAGGACTTTTGACTTTTTAATTTTGACTTTTAATTTAAAAACGGGTTGTTTTGTTTTTCGTAACCGATAGTAGTTTCTGGGCCGTGGCCAGGATAAACTATGCAATCATCGGGCAGGCGAAACAATTTGGTGGTAATGTTATCCATTAATGTACTAAAATTGCCGCCGGGAAGATCATACCGGCCGATGCTCAGCCTGAACAGCACGTCGCCGCCTATCAGTATATTGGCTTCCTTGTCATAAAAACATAACGAGGCAGGCGAATGGCCAGGAGCAAAGATCAAATGCAAGGTGGTATTGCCAAATTGGATGCTGCCGGTTTCGGGCAGAAACTCATCGGGCAGGGGAGATACTTCATAACGGATGCCCATTTGCGGGGCATAGGCTACTACAGCAGCTAGTACTTCAGATTCTCCCTCGTGAAATTTTGGTTTTAGCCCGTACGTGTCAAATACAAATTTGTTACCCAATACATGGTCGATATGGCAATGGGTGTTTAATAACAATACCGGTGTTAAGTTATTGTCCCTTATAAAATGTGTAAGCGCGTTTTGTTCGGAAGCGGTATACATCCCCGGATCAATGATCACACATTCGCCGGTTTCGTCATATAAAAGATAGGTGTTTTCCTGGTAAGGATTATTCACAAACGATTTCACTTTTGCCATGGCCCAAAAGTAAGGATTTTATTGATTTGGGAATTCGGATGTTCGATTTCGGATTTATTTGATAGAAGAATTTTTCTGAACCATGATTAACTCCGTTGAGGGCTACGCCGTTTGTGGGATTTGAGGATTACCACGATATTAAAAAATCCTATAATCCTTTAATCTGGTAAATCATGGTTCAGATAAAATCCGGAATCAAAACTAATCTTCTACCAACTCCACCTCTGCAACCGGGCTAAATAGATAAACGCGCTTGGTAGCTATCTCTGTACATTTAAAACGCTTGCGCAATTGCTCTTCCTTGCGGAAGATCCTGCCGCCTTTTATTTTGAATAGTGCTTTTAGCGGCACTTTTTCTACCGTAAGTACAGATTCTTTAGGCGCGTCATATTTGCGTAGGGAACGGTACAAATTCAAGTCCGAGCAGCTGGATGCTGCCGGGTTATTCAGATAGCTGGTAATGGCATGTTTTACATCGGCAGGGAAAATGTCTTTTTCAAAAAAAGGCTGCATCATTTTTTTGAAATTGGCCTTCCATTCTGTGCCATGTGGTTTGGCTTTTTGTTTATGTTCGTTCCAGGTGTGCAGATGCGCGAATTCATGTACTGTAGTTACCAGGAAAGCGTATGGGTTAAGATCGTAATTAACGGAGATGCGGTGACCTTTGCCGCCGTAAGGTGCACGGTAATCGCCAAATTTACTGCCGCGGTTACGCGAAATTTTAAATTCACATTTAAAGTAATCAATCCAGCGGCCAATAAGGGGAGCCGCGTCTGGCGGAAGATACTTTTCTAAAACTTTTACTTTATCCAATTTTTACCTCTATACAAATATAGGGAATCATCGGTTCATAGTTGATGGCTCATGGATCATAGCCAGAAGTTTTTAAAGTATTTACAAAGAGATTATTATTTGTTCATAATCCAAAATCTATCAACCATGAACCCAAAGCCTATTTCAGCCAATGGTAAACTATAAAGCTGGCGGTATAAGCCAGGGCAGTCATATAGGCAAACTGCACGGCGGGCCAGCGCCAGTTTTTGGTTTCGCGATATACCACGGCGACGGTGCTGGCACATTGCATAGCGAAGGCATAAAACATCATGAGCGAAAACGCGACGGCCAGTGTAAATACCGGCTGCCCGGTATTGGGATTGGTTGCCTCGTGCATTTTTTCCTGAACCGATTGCATTTTATCCGCATCGCCTTCCACGCTGTAAATGGTGGCCATGGTGCCTACAAAAACCTCTCGGGCAGCAAAGGAGCTGATGAGGGCTATGCCTATCTTCCAGTCGAAGCCTAATGGTTTAATTACCGGTTCAATCACGTGGCCAAATACGCCGGCGTAAGAACTTTCCAGTTTTTCTGAGGCGATAACCTTGGTGAGGCTATCGAGTGTCATGGTTTTTACGTATTGCGGTTGATGGTACTTTTGATCAATTTTGGCAAAAGTATCGCCGGGGCCATATGATTTCAACACCCATAATATCACCGATACGGCAATGATTACCTTCCCTGCCTGTAGCACAAATGTTTTGGAACGGTCATACATAGTAAAGCCCACGTTTTTCCATCGGGGCATACGATATACAGGTAGTTCCATAATAAAATAACCACGTTCGCGGGCTTTTAAAATAAACTTCATGACAAAAGCTACCGTAACTGCCGAAACAATGCTGAGCAGATACATAGCGGTAAGTGCGAGGCCCTGCAGGTTAAATATCCACCATACGTTGCGGTTGGGTACCACCAGCGCGATCATCAGCGTATAAATAGGCAATCGCGCTGAACACGCTACCAAAGGGGTAACCATAATGGTGATCATCCTGTCTTTCCAGTTTTCGATGTTGCGGGTACTCATGATAGAGGGCACCGCGCAGGCAAAACCACCAATAAGCGGCACCACCGATTTGCCGTTGAGGCCCACCTTACGCATCACCTTATCCATCATAAAGGTAACGCGCGACATATAGCCAGTATCTTCTAAGATGGATATCAACGCGAAGAGGATAGCAATCTGCGGTATAAATACCATTACTCCGCTTAATCCGGCAAGCACACCATCAACTATCAAACTTACCAGCGGACCGGCAGGCAATATATTACTGATTACTTTTTGCAGCCAGATAAACAGATCCTCGATCAGCGACATAGGGTAGGCCGACCAGGAAAATATGGCCTGGAAGATGAACATGAGTATGGCAAAGAAGATCACAAAGCCGAACATCTTATGCGTCAATATCTTATCAATTTTATTGCTTACGGTTTCGTCATGTGCCGTTTCGGGCTTTTTAACCGTATCGTACAATAAATCGTTGATGAAATTATAGCGGGCGATGGTTTCTGCGGCCTGGGATTTTTGTGAATGAAACGAAAACTCGTGTTCCAGTTTTTCTATCCTGTCGCTTTGCTCGGTGGAAAGATAGCTCAGCGTTTCATGCTGATGCGCCAGTTGCAGGGCAAGGTAAGAGTTGTCGATCTTCAGATCGTCTTTGATCTGCGCTATAATTTGCGGGGCAATAACTTCTACATCAATGGTATCTTGCTGCAGGGCTATTTTATTGGTGTGGGCGATAGCGTTTTTAAGCTGGTCGATGCCTTTGATCTTACGTGCCGAGATTGGCACTACCTGCACCCCCAATTTTTTAGCGAACAGGTTGATGTCGATATCAATACCTGCTTTTTCAGATACGTCGATCATGTTTAAAGCCACCACGATGGGTATTTTCAAATCGGCTATCTGGGTATAAAGCAATAAATTGCGTTTCAGGTTGGAGGCATCCAGTATTACCACGATCAAATCGGGTGTTAGTCCTTTGGCTTTATCCGCCAATACCGAAAATACAACGGATTCGTCTTTACTTTTGGGATAAATACTATAGGTACCGGGCAGGTCAATGATTTCGGCGGTGCGGCCATCAGGGAGCTGACAAAAGCCAGTTTTTTTATCAACAGTAACCCCAGGAAAATTTCCTATTTTTTGATTAAGACCGGTTAGTATATTAAAGAGAGTTGATTTACCGGTGTTGGGATTTCCTACAAGTGCAACTCTTATATCGGCTTTCAATTTTTACAAATACTATTGCAATACGATGGTGGAGGCTTCAAATTTCCGCAGACTTAATTGATAGCCCGAAACGTGAATAGCGATCGGATCACCAAGGGGAGCAATGCGCGAAATTCTTATTTCCTCGCCTGGCAGGCAACCCATTTCCATCAGTTTTACCGACATTTCCAGATCAGTAAATTCCTTTACAATTCCTATTTCGCCTACTTCAAGTTGTGAAAGTGTCATCGTATAATTTTAAACCACAGCAAATGTAATCTTATTTATATTAAATCCAAATAAGGGGAACGCGATTGATGTGCAAATGTGCAGATTTTAGAGGTGCAGATGCGTTTTAGGTGTGCAGATGTGCGAATATGCAGATGTGCAAATGAGAAATGATAAAATGATGACAGTTTTAAGATGTGCAAATGTGCGGATTTCAGATGTGCAAATGAGAAATGATATGGATTATTTGGATATTTATGCGAGGAAATAAAATGATGGGTTACAAAACCGAACAGATGGCTATATGTGAAAAATATGGCTCAGCGTATTATGAATCATTGCCGTTTTTAAAAATCGGGATAGCGAAGAATTTAAAAGATGGTATCTGGCCTATAAATGGGCTTCGTCATCCATTAGAGGGTGATACAACAGGTTGGTATATCTGGGCCGGAGAAAACTTTTCATCAGATCCGGACTTTTTTGAACCTGTACATGTAATACATGTCATTGAATCATTTCCGATAATCGCCAAATATTTAGGCCTTGCTCCTGGAACGAGATTTTTGATAACAGAAAATTATGAAGATGTTTGGGAAGATCCGCCCTTGCGCCTTATTTGAGCATACTGCCAGCACATCAAACCACCCCATCATCTGCACATCTGCATGTTCGCACATCTGCACATCGATTTACCCCATCCTCTGCCCATCCGCATATTTGCACATCCGCACATCAGAAAAATGCGGGCAATTACAGCTTTTTTTGAATATGCCGCATGACGATAAGCCCGTTAATAATACGAGTGCCCCTAATACAATGAATTTATTTTTTACCATAACCCGTTGCTCCTAATGTTACCAGTACCGCGAACATACCCATGCAAGTACCCAAAGTATCTGCAAAAAGATCGCTCCAATCGGCGCTGCGCCAAGTAAAAATGGTGAGCTGAAGTATTTCTATCAGCCCACCAAAAATAATGGCAACTATGGTAACTAAAACTATTTGTTTATACGAGAGCGACAGTGGTTTTTGTTGCCTTATTATTCCGTTGCAAAAAAGCACTATCAGCGTGAAAAAGAAGCCGGTATGGGTTAGTTTATCAAAGCCCGGGAAAAACATAGGCGACTTATCCGCATTGCCCAGATCAACGGCGCACATCGTAAAAACAAATAAGGCCCACAAAATTGTGAGCCCATGATATTTTAAAAATAGTTTCATTTAAGCGTTTACCAAAGCTTCGTAATCAGCTGCCGATAAAAGTGAATCAACAGAAGATACATCAGCAAGTTGTATTTTCACTATCCAACCGTCGCCATAAGGGTCGGTATTCACCAACTCTGGTTCTCCGTCTAAGTCGGGGTTAAGCTCGGTAACTGTTCCCGCAACCGGTAAAAATAGGTCAGATACTGTTTTAACGGCCTCTATCGTTCCAAAAACTTCATCCTGTTCAAGTGCTTTTCCTTTGGTAGGAACGTCAACGTAAACAATGTCGCCCAATTCACGCTGTGCAAATTCGGTGATGCCCACAGTTGCTTCTTGACCTTCAACGCGTATCCACTCGTGATCTTTAGTGTATTTTAACTCAGCTGGAAAATTCATATTGTTAATTTTGTGAGCCCAAAAATAGTAAAACTTTGGGCTATCACAATATCCGGGAATTTATTGTTATAGGCAATAAATTTTCAGGATCGCTGGAAAATATCCACGAAATATCAGGGGTCACTCAGATCAAATGGAACGGATAAAAAAGGAGACCTGCTAAAAAGCAAGCCTCAGTTTTTATAAAAAATTATTGATCTATCAGTTTTTTGTATTCGTCTGCAGACAAAAGCGAATTAACAGATTTTGGATCTTTGAGCTTAATCTTAACAATCCAGCCATCGCCATACGGATCTTCATTTATAATCTCCGGGCTGCTTTCCAATTCCTCATTAAATTGAATAATTTCGCCGGCAACGGGCATAAATACGTCAGATACGGTTTTTACGGCCTCGATTGTCCCAAAAACCTCTTCCTGTTCGATTTTTTTCCCCACGGTTGGGATGTCAACAAAAACAATATCGCCTAGCTCGCGCTGCGCAAATTCGGTAACACCTATAGTTGCTGTATCGCCCTCTGCAAGTACCCATTCGTGATCTCGGGTGTATTTTAAATTACTTGGAAAATCCATGTTCGTTGGTTTTGGTTATTTAAAAGTAGTAAAACTTTATACCACTACAAGGGGTAAGGCCCATTCATTTTAGCCATGATTTTTATAGGATTAAGGGATCAGAAAACTTTATGCCGCCCTCGAAATATATTTTACCAGGCTTCTTTTGGCTACCGGCAACAAGGTTTGCTCCAGAGGGAAAGTGATGTCGCTATGCACATAATATACCGCGGGGTTGGGTAAAAACTTATTACGGTTAATCAGGTTCAGCTTTATGGCCTCGGGTGTATTGGTGATGCTGTGCTCATAGGTATCAATAAAGGAAATGTTGATGCCGCGGTATTTATCGTCCTTATCCTCAAAAATAGTGAGGTGATATTCATATATCCAATTGGTGCGCTCCTTGCCGTTGCGTAACGAAAAATAACCATGATAAGGCATCAGGGGAACAATACCTACCGGATCGATATTTAGGCGGCTCTCCACAAAATCATAGATCTCTTTACCCGTTTGTATCGCAGGATCCATCTGTGCCAGGGCATAGGCAATAATCTGCTCAATCTCCTGCATGTTCTGATCGTCCTTAATGATCTTTTGATAGGTAAGCTTTACTGCGTCGATATCAGCCTGCGTTAAACGCTGCGGAAAGGCCTGTTGCAACACAGTTTTGTTCTTTCTAAAATCAACCAGGTTGTTGTAATGAAAAATAAGATCGGCCAGGTTGGGATATAGTCGACTCTTATCAAAGTGGCGGTTAATTTCTTGTAAATAATTCAGGAGAACGTACTTTTTTTGTTCAAAATCGATATATCCCTCAATAAACCAGTTTACGCCCAATGAATTCATTTTTTTTCAGACTCCTTTCAATAGCTTAATTTAAACAAAAAACAGCAACTTTGCAATATGCCCTATGGAACCCTTTATTTAATACCCGTACCGCTGGCCGAAGAAACAGCCGCCCAATCATTTACCCTTTACCTGGTTGATACCATTAACAGTATCAAAGAGTACATTGTGGAGAATGAGAAAACCGCCCGCAAGTTTTTAAAGCTGGCGGGCTTAAAAACGCCCCAAAGCGAACTCCTCATTCATGATTACAGTAAGCATAACCGCGATATGGGTAAAGCCGATTTTTTTAAAGGCTTACAGGCGGGTAACGACGTAGGCCTGATGAGCGAAGCCGGCTGTCCCGGCATTGCCGATCCCGGCGCCGAGATTGTAGATAAGGCACATCGCATGGGTATTAAGGTGGTGCCTCTGGTAGGGCCAAGCTCTATTTTGCTGGCGCTGATGGCATCTGGCTTTAACGGGCAAAGCTTTACTTTCCATGGTTATTTGCCTATTGATAAAGCGCTGCGCAGCAAAAAGATCAAAGAGCTGGAAGCAGCGGCCATTAAGCTCGATCAAACACAGCTATTTATTGAAACCCCATTTCGCAATAACCCTATGCTGGAAGAGATTTTAAAAACAGCAAATCCTAAAACCAAGCTCTGCATAGCAACCGATTTAACTGCGCCTACAGAATTTGTACAAACCAAAACCATTGCCGAGTGGCAGAAAAAAGTTCCCGAGTTGCACAAGCGGCCAACCATTTTTCTGCTTTTTCATCCATAAATAAACAATGACGGTTACGCAGCAGCATACCAGTGTGTTGATAGTAGGCGCAGGTCCTTCGGGTTTAATGATGGCTGCCCAGCTATTGCGTTATGGTGTACAGCCGGTAATTATTGACAGTAAGCAAGGGCCAACTACCCATTCTAAAGCACTGGCTGTGCAGGCCCGGTCGTTGGAGATATACCGGCAAATGGGCGTTATTGATGCCATTATAAAAGGAGGCAAGCAGGCCGCTGGCGTGGTATTTAACCAGAAAGGCAAAAATGTACTTGAATTATCATTGAATAATGTTGGCGATGGGCAAACTGCCTTTCCATTTGTGCATCTGTATCCGCAGAGCAAAAACGAACGGCTTTTACTGGATTTTTTAACACTGAACTGCTGCCCGGTTTACTGGAATACCTCGTTGCTGGCCATAGAGCAGCAGGCCGATAAGGTGATAGCGCAACTACAAAGCGGGGAGGAAACCCAGCATATTACCTGCGACTGGCTTATTGGTGCCGATGGTGCACGCAGTATGGTACGCAAACAACTGGGTATACCGTTTAATGGCGATACCTACCAATACCAGTTTTACCTGGCCGATGTGAAAATAAGCAATGCTTTTAGCGACAAGGTGAATTTGTTTTTAGCGAAAAAAGGGTTCGCCGGATTTTTCCCAATGCCCCAAAAAAATTGTTACCGAATTGTTGGTCAGGTGCCCGTTGAGCTTAGTCAAAGAGAGGATATGCCAATAGAAGAAATACTACCTCACCTGAATGCTATTACCGGCCAAACCATTGGGGTAGAACATACCAACTGGTTTACTACCTATCGCCTGCATCATCGCATGGCCGATAATTTCAGGCAAAAGAGGTCTTTTTTGATTGGCGATGCTGCGCATATCCACTCGCCAGTGGGCGGGCAGGGGATGAACACTGGTTTACAGGATGCCTATAACCTGGCCTGGAAACTGGCAGGTGTAGTGAATAATCAATTACAGGAAAAAATACTGGATAGCTACGCTGCCGAGCGTATGCCTGTAGCCAAAGACCTGTTGAACACTACCGATCGTGTTTTTAAATTGATACTGTCGCGCAATTGGTTTGTGGGCCTGTTAAAAAAATGGGCACTTCCTGCTATCCTGAAAAACGTTTGGGGTAAGCCCGTATTGCGGGATTCGTTTTTTAAGCGCCTCTCACAAACCGGCATCAACTATCGCGAAAGCCAGATCAACCTGCACCTGAGCCATGATTCGCTCGTAAAAGCCGGCGACAGATTGCCGTATCTCAAAGTGTTTGACGAAAAGAAACAGCAGGAAACCGATCTGCATGAATGGTGCAGCAAGCCCGGTTTTACCATGATAACCCTGGGTAAGCTACAGGAGATCGACTTGTTTACCCTGGCCAAATGGATCACCCAAAACTATACCGGCGCCCTTAACTTTTTTTATCTGCCGCCATCAGCCAAAAACCAACATGTTTTTGATGCTTTTGGTATTAAAGAAAAGCAAAAGAAAGCCATCATCGTTCGCCCCGATATGCACATCGGCTTTATTAATGATGTAGTGGATATCGAGATGATGGACAATTATCTGCAAAATGTGGTAGGGTTTGTTAAGGTTTAAGCGGTGAGTGATGAATGGTTAGCAGTGAAATGTGGGCAATAAACCTTTCAGTTTAAATAGTGAGTAATGAATTATAGATAATAATTTTTAGGTTATATAGTGAGTAAATTATCGATAACAAGCTTTAACCACTCACTAATGGCTACTCACTATTAAACTACCCGTGTATGGTTTCGCTTTTGCCATAGTTTTGGATCACTTGCGCTTCGTATTTTAAAAATTCGGCCCAGCGTTTATCTACATCAATCTCAACCGCATATTTTTTGGCCAGGCGAATAAAGGTGGCGTAATGAGTGGCTTCGCTTACCATGAGCTCGTGGTAAAACTCAGATAAATAGGTGTCGCCGATGTTTTCCGAAAGCACTTTAAAGCGTTCGCAGCTACGGGCCTCTATCATGGCCGAAAACAACAATCTGTCTATCAATTGCGCTTCGCGACCACCGCCTATGATAATAAATTTGCGCAGCTCATTCACGTAATTGTCCTTGCGCTCGCGGCCCAGTACAAAACCCCGTTGCAGTATAATATCGTGCACGCGTTTAAAATGATCCATCTCCTCCTGAACCAACAGTGCCATTTCCTGTACCAGATCATTCAGATTGGGGTTTTGCACAATAAGAGTAATAGCATTGCTGGCCGCCTTTTGCTCGCAAAAAGCATGATCGGTCAGTAACTCCTCAATATTGCTTTCCACCACGTTTTTGACCCAAAGCGGATCGGTGGGCAGCTGCAGTTTCAGTATGGTTTTTTCGCTCACAGGAACAAAGATAGTTTAAGGGGGCGAAAGATAAAAGCACAGAGGGATGTTAAGGGAAAACCTTTAACCCTTAACCTTTCGGCTTTAAACTTACCTATATAGTCCCTTACTTTCAATAAATTTCAGCACCGGGTCTGGTACAAAATATTGCACGTTCTTTTTTTCGGCGATGGATTTGCGGATAAAGGTTGCCGATAGTTCCATTTGCGGGGTCATGGTGATGGTAACCGCAGGGTGATCGGCCAGTTCGGCATTTTCATAACCGGGGCGTGGATATACGTATATTTTGTAATCGCGCAGGATCAACTTATAGTTTTTCCATTTGTGCAGTGTCCCCAGGTTATCTGATCCCATGATAAGGGCAAAGTCATGCTCCGGATACTTTTCTTTGAGATGGGCGAGCGTATCAATAGTGTAGGAAGGTTGAGGCAGTTTTAGCTCCACATCACTTACGGTAATGTTGGTGGCATGATCCGTAGCCAGTTTAGCCATTTCCAACCTGTCGTAGGTATTGATCAGGTCGCCATACTTTTTGAGTGGGTTTTGCGGCGATACCACCAGCCAAACTTTATCAAGCGTGGTATGGTTGGCCATGTAATTGGCAATAATCAGGTGCCCTATGTGTATAGGGTTAAATGAACCAAACAGTAAGCCTATTTTCATTAGCAGGTGCCCCCTAACCCCCTGAAGGGGAATGAATAATTATGTTTTTATGTTGTAAACCTCTTGACTAAGTAAATTAGAGCTCCCCCTTCAGGGGGCTGGGGGGCTAATAAAGTTCCTCACCAGTTCTTCAGCCTCTTTGCAAGCCGTATCAAGATCGTAATTTTTGAGGATAATGTCAAACTGTGGGGCGTATTTAAGTTCTTTTTCGGCTTTAGCAAAACGCTCTTTCAGTTTTTCTTCGCTATCGGTACCGCGGCCGGTAAGGCGCTCTATCAAAACCTCCAGTGAAGGGGGCTGTACAAATATGGCTAAGGCCTGTCCGTCGTATTTACGTTTCAGGTGCATGCCGCCTTCCACATCGATGTCAAATATCACGGTTTTCCCTTTTGCCCAGATGCGTTCAATTTCGGTACGCAGGGTGCCGTAAAATGTGCCGCTGTAAACCTCTTCAAACTCCACAAATTGCTTTTTAGCTATGCGATGCAAAAATTCTTCTTTGCTGATAAAGTAATAATCTTTTTCGTGCACCTCATCGCCACGGCATTCACGGGTAGTGGCCGAAATGGAAAACTCAAGCTCGGGCATTTTGCTAAGCAGGTGATGTACTATGGTGGTTTTACCCGCCCCCGACGGAGCTGAGAATATGATGAGTTTACCTTCCGGGTTCATAGTTAATGGATAATGGTTCATAGTTAATAGCAAATAGCTCAAGGCAAAAAAGCCATGATCTATGAACCATCAACTATAAGCTACTACAATACGTTTAACAGTTGTTCTTTAATTTTTTCTAGCTCTTCTTTCATGCCCACTACCAACTTTTGAATGTTGGCATCGTTGGCTTTAGAGCCCAGGGTATTTATTTCGCGACCGATCTCCTGCGAGATGAAGCCCAGTTTTTTACCATTGGCGTCGGCATTTTTTAGGGTTTCGATAAAATACTCACAATGGGTTTTCAGGCGTATTTTCTCTTCGGTAATATCCAGTTTATCAATATAGTATATCAGCTCCTGCTCAAAACGGTTCTGGTCAATAGCTTCCCTGTCGGCAGCTTCGCTTAAAAAAGTATTCAGGCGCTCACGTATCAGGGGTACACGTTTAGGATCTTCCAGTTCTACCAGTTCCAGGTTTTTCAGAATGATATTGATGCGGTGTTTTACATCGTTCTCGAGCACGTTACCTTCATCAGAGCGGAATTGCTGAAAGGCTGCCAAAGCCTGCTGAAATGTTTTTTCAACCAGCTTCCACTCATCCTCTGATGCGGTTTCATCATCGTATTTTACTACCTCAGGTAATCCCAAGGCAAGCTGTAAAAGATTGGTGGTTGGCTCATTAAGCTCCTGGCTCACCTCTTTTAACTGCAGGTAGTATTGTTTAAGCAGATCTTTATCAATACCGGCAGCTTTTACCGCGGTGTTTACCTGCTCAATATTGATAGACAGGTTTACCTTGCCGCGCTCAATTTGCTTACTGCAATCATTACGCAGCTGAAACTCCTTTTCAGAGAATATTTTGGGCAAGCGAAGGGATAGCTCAAGAAATTTGCTGTTCAGGGATTTGATCTCAACGGTATATTTGGTATTACCGGAGTCAAAACTGGCAATTCCATACCCTGTCATGGATTTTATCATGTGCAAAGATAGGATTTTTGTTTTGAAGTTTGAAAGAGTGGGGAAGTCCGATAAGTCGGTAAAGTCCGAAAGCCCGAAAAGTGCGATAAGACCGAAAGACGAAATATATTTACTCAACAGACCAGAAATATTTAGTGTTAAAAACTTCCGGACTTTACTGACTTATCGGACTTGTCCTACCACAGAACTTTAACACTTTTTTACATTTGGTGTGAAATACTGTTGGTATCTTTGCGTTCAATATCACACATGCGTTATCGTTTTCCCCTGCTTCTTATTGCCTGTATTTGTTCTGCTTTAATAGCTTCAGCTCAGGAATTTACGCTCAAAGGAGTGATCTCAAAAAAGAGCACGCCCGAACGAATGGGGCAGGTTTTGATCAAAAATCTCAAAACAAACAGCCTCATGATCAGCGATGATCTGGGTTGGTTTTCCATAAAAGCGTCTACCGGCGATACCTTGCTTTTTACCAAAGATGAGTATACCCCGCAAAAAATTGTGGTGTTGAACAACAGCGATATGCCGGTATACATGCAGCCAGTGATTAAGCTGGCCGAAGTAAAAGTGCTTGGCCAAACTAAAAAGCAAGAACTTAATGCCATCATGAACGATTACCGCAAACAGGGTACTTATTATAGCGGCAAACCACCAGTACTTTCGTTTCTAAGCAGTCCGCTTACGGGGCTTTATGAGCTTTTTGGCAAAACTCCAGGGCGTGCGCGCCGTTTTGCCAACTTTGCCAAGGGCGAAGCTGAACAGGCCGAAATTAACAGGCGCTACAATGTTTATTTTGTAAAACAATATACCAAATTACCAACCGATAGCGCCGCCCGCAGGTTTATGAATTACTATACCCCATCATACGAAGACCTGAAAGGCTGGACCGATTATGACCTGATCAAGCACATGCAAAAGTCATATGAGTACTATAAAAACAGTGGTCAAAAGGAGGTGTTGGAAGGATTGAACTCGCCAACTTTTATCAAAAGGGATAGCACACTGCAACTATCACAACCCGGTGAAACTTTGAAAAAAGAAAAACATTAACTGGAGAATTAAATAAAGGGTCATTCATGCCGAACTTGTTTCGGCATCCCATCAGAAGTGTTTAAAATATGAAAAGAATAACATCGGTCTAAGTCCTGTGAGATCCTGAAACAAGTTCAGGATGACGCTTTAAGCCGATGCCTTAAATCCCTAAAGACTCACAGGCTTTTTCGGCGGCTAGTTTTTCGGCGTTCTTTTTGCTGAATTCCTTGCCTTCGCCCACTACTTCACCATCAACACTGGCTTGTACGGTAAAAAGCTTGGCACTTTCGCCTTCTTGGTTGGTTACCAGTTCAAAAATAATATCGCGGCCATGGCGCTGGCACCACTCGATCAGTTTGCTTTTGAAGTTAGTTTCGGTTTGCTCCAGCTTATGAATGTCAATATGCGATTTGATGATGTGATTGATCAAAAAGCTTTTGGTAAAATCATACCCTTTATCCAAATACACGGCGCCAACCAGGGCTTCAAACGCATCACCCAGTAATGAGCCTTGCCGGCTGGAGTTAAGCATACGACTATCGTATTCAATCAGTTTGTCAAAACCCAGTTTACGGGCAAGCTGGTTAAGATTTACACGACTTACTATTTTGGAGCGCAGTTCGGTTAAAAAACCTTCGTCTTCATACGGGTATAGTTTAAAGAGTACTTCGGCAACAACACTGCCAAGCACAGCATCGCCCAGGAACTCCAGGCGTTCGTTGCTGTTTTTTACCCCTTTCTTTACATTTTGGGCTACCGACTTATGCCGGAACGCCAAACGGTATAAAGACAAATTGCCCGGCACAAAACCGAGCAAATTCTTTAAAATCTTAACGTATTTCCTGTTGGGTGATAGATATAGCTTATAAAACTGACTGATAGGCATTCACAACCACAATTAATCTTCGTACTTTTTAAATATAACAGAAGCATTATGGCCACCAAAACCAAATCCGTTGCTTTGAACTATCCTTATATCACGCTTTTGAGCAGTGTTAAAGGTGAAATTGATTTTAGGGTCAAAAGCAGGATCGTCAGTAAAATGGTTTATAGTAGGGGGGATGATACCATTTTTTAAAGCTAATATTGATGCTATCGCTTCTACCGCGCCAGCCGCACCTAACAAGTGACCGGTCATGGATTTGGTTGAGCTGATATTGATACGGTAAATATCATCGCCAAATACATCATGTATAGCCTTGATCTCCTGCGGATCGCCAATTGGTGTAGATGTTCCATGAACATTTACATAATCAATATCTGCAGGAGTAAGGTTGGCATCCTCTAAAGCTGCGCGCATAACGGCTGCCGCGCCTAAACCTTCCGGGTGCGGAGCGGTCATGTGGTAAGCATCGGCACTCATGCCTCCGCCTATCATTTCGGCATAAATTTTTGCGCCGCGTGCTTTAGCGTGCTCCAGCTCTTCCAGGATGATGGTGCCTGCACCTTCGCCGGCCACAAAGCCGTCACGATCCAGATCAAACGGGCGTGAAGCCGTTGCCGGATCATCGTTACGGGTTGACAGGGCGTGCATAGCGTTAAAACCACCAATACCCGCTTCATTAATGATAGCTTCAGAACCACCGCTGATAAACATATTAGCTTTACCCATGCGGATATAGTTAAATGAATCGATCAGGGAATTGTTTGATGAAGCGCAGGCAGAAACGGTTGTGAAGTTGGGGCCGCGTAAGCCATATTTGATAGAGATATGACCAGGGGCAATATCGGCTATCATTTTAGGTATAAAGAAGGGGTTAAAACGTGGTGAACCATCGCCTTTAGCAAAGTTCATCACCTCATCAAGGAAGGTTTTTAAGCCACCTATGCCCGCTCCCCATATAACACCTATACGGTTAACATCTAATTTTTCGAAATCTAATCCCGCGTCCTTTACAGCTTCTTCGGTTGAAAAAAGAGCGTATTGAACAAAGGGATCTAATTTTCGGGCGTCTTTACGGCCCAGGAAACCATCCGCATCAAAGCCCTTAACTTCACATGCGAATTTAGTTTTGAACTTTTCGGTATCAAAACTTTTGATTAAGGCAGCGCCACTTACCCCATTGATCAGCCCGTTCCAATACTCCGAAACGGTATTACCAATAGGAGTAAGTGCTCCAAGCCCGGTTACTACAACTCTTTTAAACTCCATTTAATCCAGTTAGGGAGTCTTATTTAACGTTTTTTTCAAGATAAGCAACTGCCTGGCCAACAGTACCAATAGTTTCAGCCTGATCGTCAGGAATAGCCACGTTAAATTCTTTTTCAAACTCCATGATTAGTTCCACGGTGTCTAACGAGTCGGCACCAAGATCATTGGTGAAACTCGCTTCTGGTGTAACTTCACTTTCGTCAACACCCAGTTTTTCTACGATAATAGCTTTTACTCTTGAAGCGATATCAGACATAGTCTTTATAGTTTAATGATTAATAAAAATTCAGTGCAAAGAAAAATAAATTCTGTCAATTATCAAATCTAAAACTTTTACAATATATTTCGGTAACAAAATTTTATTCAAACGGTTTGTATTCGTAATTTTGACGTTTGTAAAAGTAATGATTTTGAACAGGAAATTTTTAAAGTTTGAGATCGATTTTGATTTTGTGCTTATCGCCATAACCACATCATTAAAAGATTACCGCATTTGTTACCTTATCAACAAATCTTTAAATTTTAATTTTACCAGGTCAAACGACCTTGCCGTTGATATTTATCAGGGGGCCGAGCCTGTATTGTTCTCTCTGTTTCATTATCAGTGGGAAACCACCGAAACCGACTTCTATTTTATTGGTAATAAGGGATCTGACGGTTATCTGGTGCCCGAGATCAGGAGCGCCGATTACTTTATCATGATCCGCAATTACATTGACGACGATGACCTGGACAGCCTGGTATCAACCATTAATAAGATACCCGAAGTTGTGGCCGCCGTAAAGATTGATCCGAAAAAAATAAAATCACGGGAAAATCTGTTATTTTAGCGCAAAATTTAAAAAAAGAGTGTTGGTTTTACACTAAATATAAATGTAAGCCAGTTTAACCCGAACAATATGAAACTATACTATAATCGTACTAAAATTGTAGCCACCATGGGCCCGGCGTCAGCTAAAAAAGATGTTTTATTAGCCATGATCAAAGCCGGTGTTAATGTTTGCCGCCTTAATTTTTCGCACGGAAGACCGGAGGATCATAAAGCCGTAATTGACATCATTCGCGAAATTAACGAACAATATAAAACCAATGTAGGTATCCTGGCCGATTTGCAGGGCCCTAAAATTCGTATTGGTTTAGTAAAAGATGGGGGCATACACCTGGTTAACGGAACTCATATTAAAATCACCACTCAAGAATGTATCGGTAACGACGAGCAGATCTATATTACTTATGATACCTTTCCGCAAGATGTTCAGGCCAATGAAATTATTTTGCTGGACGACGGTAAACTGCAGTTACGCGTTATTGAAACCAACAAAAAAGATACCGTTATATGCGAAGTGGTACACGGCGGTATCCTAACTTCACGTAAAGGAGTTAACCTGCCTAACACCAAAGTATCTATCCCAAGCTTAACCGAAGAAGACTTAATCAACCTGCAATTCGCGTTGAAATATGATGTGGAGTGGATAGGTTTATCATTTGTACGTACCGGTCAGGACATTATAGAGCTTAAACGCATTATTGCCCAAAGCGGCAAAGCAGCCAAGGTTATCGCTAAAGTAGAGAAACCGGAAGCTATTGATAATATCGACGAAATTATTGCCGCTACAGATGGTGTGATGGTAGCCCGTGGCGACCTTGGTGTAGAAATGCCATTGGAAGAAGTGCCATTGCTGCAAAAAATGATCGCCAAAAAATGCCGTGCGGCTTCAAAACCGGTAATTGTAGCTACCCAGATGTTGGAATCGATGATCACCACCCCGCGCCCAACACGTGCCGAGGTGAATGACGTAGCTAACTCTGTATTGGATGGTGCCGACGCGGTGATGCTTAGCGGCGAAACATCAGTTGGTGAATTTCCGGTTATTGTTATTGAAACCATGGCCAAAATTGTGCGCAATGTAGAAGAGCATGGCTACAACTTCAATACCGCCAAAGTTAATGATATCGATCCATCGTCGCCAGATTACCTTAGCAACGCGGTTTGCGAATCGGCCGTTCACCTGGCACAACACACCAACGCGGTTGGCATCGTTTCTATGACCACATCGGGTTATACCGCTTTCCAGATCTCGAGCCACAGACCACAGGCTAGCACCTATATATTTACATCCAACAAGCAATTGCTAAATGCTTTAAGTTTGGTTTGGGGCGTACGTGCCTTTTTCTATGATAAATTGGAAAGTACCGATCAAACTATTGCTGATGTAAATGCTATGCTAAAAGCAGAAGACCTCATCAAAGCCGGCGACGTAGTGATTAACACTGCCGCTGTGCCTATTATTAAACAAGGTAAAACCAACATGCTTAAAGTAAGTGTTGTTGAATAACCTTATTTAAATATACTTTTAATGGAAAAAGGCTCGCCAAATGGTGAGCCTTTTTTGTTGGTAATAATTATTTTGAATAGGACAAACTTGCGCAAGCGGATAATAAAAATATGCTAATCAAGGCCCTCTCCCTTGGAGAGGGTTGGGAGAGGTGCTACCTCGCTTTTTCGTAAGTTTTAGGATCGATAGCCGCTGGCGACCAGTCCTTCAAAAAGTCCATAACTTTTTCTTTACTGTGGCCTTTGCCTTCTTCCAGGTAGCCTGAGTTTTGGGTATGCAAGCGTGTGCCCTTACCATCCAGCACTACAAATACCGGGAAGCCGAAGCGCTGCGGATAACCCAGATCGGCCAGTACGGCTTTGTTTTCGTTCTCTTTACTGTAGTTTACGTGCAAAACCACGTAATTATCATTCAGGTATTTGCTCAGGTCGGCATCTTTGGTCACCAGGTCATTAAACCGGATGCACCAAATACACCAGTTGCCGCCAATTTGTAAAAGCACGTTTTTATGCTGTTGGGCGGCTTGTTTTACCGCGGCAGCAATCTCGGCTTTGGCATCGGCATTAGGATTATATACATGGGGTTGTTCCTGCGCTCGGGCACTCAGTGTAAAAACAACGATGAACGCTATCAGAATTAATTTTTTCATGTGTAGGGACGGGTAATTTAATTGACAGTTTAATATGAACGTATCGGGCAGGATCAATACGCTTCAAGATACAAAAAAATGATATAGAACGATAGTTTTTTAATTATTAACACGTTTAATTATTTAATAATCAGGTAATTAAAAATTAATATATGATATTGGAGCCAATTAATTGACATGTGTGGAAAACTCTGAAATAAAAGATAATACGCATACTGATAGCTTTGATTAAAACACCCTTAGTGTTTTGAAAATACCAACTCTCACCTCCAATCTATTATACTATGGCCAAAAACATTACCTCCAAAATGTCCGCCTCCAGCAGCGGGAAAGGGCTTAAAACAACACGCTATTTCACTAAAGACGGAATTAACGTATTTGATCTGTTTACATATGATAAGCGATCGTCTGTGATTCGTAATCCATCCGGCGATGCTGTATTTGAAATGAACGATGTAGAAGTGCCGGTTACCTGGAGCCAGGTGGCAACCGATATACTGGCGCAAAAATATTTTCGCAAGGCTGGCGTACCGCAGGCCGATGGCAGCACCGGTTCCGAAAAAAGCATTAAACAGGTGGCCCACCGTATGGCCAACTGCTGGAAAGACTGGGGCGTACGCTATGGCTACTTTGCCAGTCCAAAAGACGCCGATATTTTTTATGATGAAATAGTTTATACCATTGTTGGGCAACTGGCCGCGCCAAACTCGCCGCAGTGGTTCAATACCGGGCTGCATAATTCGTATGGTATCACGGGCAAGCCACAAGGGCATTACTTTGTTGATCCGCTTACCGAAACGCTGAGCAAATCAACCTCGGCTTATGAACGCCCGCAGCCACATGCTTGTTTTATACTTTCTGTTGATGACGACCTGGTGAACAAGGGCGGTATCATGGATCTTTGGGTGCGCGAAGCCCGCATATTTAAATATGGATCGGGTGTGGGTACCAATTTTTCTAAGATTCGCGGCGAAACGGAAAAACTGGCCGGTGGCGGTTATTCGTCGGGCCTGATGTCTTTCCTCAAAATAGGCGACAGAGCTGCCGGTGCCATCAAATCGGGTGGTACAACACGCCGGGCAGCCAAAATGGTTTGCCTTGATCTGGATCACCCCGAAATAGAAGGTTTTGTAAATTGGAAAGTAGAGGAAGAAAAGAAAGTAGCTGCGCTGATAGCCGCCGGTTATTCATCCGATTATGAAGGCGAGGCTTATCGTACCGTATCGGGTCAAAATTCCAATAATTCGGTGCGCGTCCCCAATAGTTTTTTCCATGCCCTCAAAGGCAGTAAGCCCTGGGAACTCACCAGCCGCATTACCGGGAAGGTGACCAAAACTGTCGCTTCGCAAAAATTATGGGACGATATCGCTTTCGCGGCCTGGGCCTGCGCCGATCCGGGTGTACAGTTTGATACCACCATTAACGAGTGGCATACCTGTCCGGAAGGCGGCCGTATCAACGCCTCCAATCCATGTTCAGAGTATATGTTCCTTGATAATACAGCCTGCAACCTGGCCTCTATCAACCTGGCGCATTTCTTTGATCCGCAAACCCGGGTATTTGATGTAAAAGGTTTTGAACACGCTTGTCGCATGTGGACTATCGTGTTGGAAATCTCCGTACTGATGGCGCAATTCCCATCCGAAGAAGTGGCGCAGCTCTCTTACGATTACCGTACGTTGGGCCTGGGTTATGCCAATTTAGGTTCGGCATTAATGGTGAACGGCATCCCTTACGACAGCGACAAAGCCCGCGCTATTGGCGGCGCTATCACCGCTATTATGACCGGTACGGCTTACGCCACCTCGGCCGAAATGGCCCGTGAGCTGGGGCCTTTCCGCAAATACAACGATAACAAACAACATATGCTGCGGGTGATGCGCAATCACCGTTATGCCGCCTATAACTCCACCGAAAATTACGAGAATTTAGAGATAGCCCCTCCGGGTATCGACCCTAAATACTGTCCGGACTATCTGCTGTCTGCTGCTTGCAACGCTTGGGATAAGGCTGTGGAAATGGGCGAGAAGTATGGCTACCGCAACGCCCAAACCACCGTTATTGCTCCAACCGGCACCATCGGTTTGGTGATGGATTGCGATACTACCGGCATCGAACCTGATTTTGCGCTGGTAAAATTCAAAAAACTATCAGGCGGCGGTTATTTCAAGATCATAAACCAGGCTGTGCCCGAAGCCCTGCGCAACCTGGGCTATCGCGAGCACGAGGTTACCGCTATTGTAAACTACGCCAAAGGTTCGGCCAGCTTGAAAGGCGCGCCACATATTAATACTGATAGCTTAAAAGCAAAAGGTTTTACCGATGATGAACTGGAAAAGCTCGACAAAGGACTGGTATCGGCCTTTGAGATCAGCTTCGCTTTCAATATCTGGTCGTTGGGTGAAGAATGCCTGAAACGCCTCGGCATCACTGCCGATCAATACAACGCGCCCGACTTTAACGTGCTGCGCGCGCTTGGTTTCAATAAAAAACAAATAGCAGAAGCTAACGAATACATCTGCGGTACCATGACTATTGAAGGTGCTCCGTATCTGAAAGAAGCACATTACCCCATTTTTGATTGTGCCAATAAATGCGGCGCCAAAGGCGAGCGTTACATCCATGCGCATGGTCATATCAAAATGATGGCTGCGGCACAGCCTTTCCTGTCGGGTGCTATATCTAAAACCATCAATCTGCCCAATGAGGCTAAAGTTGATGAAATCAAAGATTGCTACCAATTGTCATGGGAGCTGGGCCTGAAAGCCAATGCCCTTTACCGCGATGGCTGTAAGCTAAGCCAGCCGCTATCCACCAAATCGGATACGAAAGAAGAGGTTGACGATAAACTAGAAACGGTAGAAGAAGTACTGGGCGAAGCCGCCAACGTAAAACTAAGCGATCTGACACCAGAGCAGGTGATCGAGGCGGCCATAGCCATTATGGAGAAATCAAAGGATACCAATTTTATGCGCGAATTGTCGCGCGTGGTGCAAAAGAAGAGTCTGCCCTTTAAACGTCGGGGGTTCACCCAAAAAGCTACTATCGATGGGCAGAATGTATTTGTGCGCACCGGCGAATATGAGGACGGTACCCTGGGCGAAATATTTGTGGATATGCACAAGGAAGGCGCTACTTTCCGCTCGCTCATGAATTGTTTTGCTATTGCTGTTTCGGTAGGTTTACAGTACGGCGTACCGCTGGAAGAATATGTAGAGAAATTTACTTTCACCCGTTTTGAGCCTGCCGGTATGGTGGTGGGCCATGCCAACATCAAAAGCTCCACCAGTATTATCGATTATATTTTCCGGATGCTGGGTTACGAATACCAGAACCGTACCGACCTGGTACACGTGCTTACCGAAAATAACGCCACCCTCGGCAACCCGCAAATGAGCGACGAGGATTTCAATACCGACGAAAGCAATGTATATGTACCTGTTAATAATCCAGATGGTTTTACCGGTGCTAAGAAACAGGGGTTTTCTGTTGATCTGAGCATGGGTGTACAAAGCGATGCCCCTGCCTGTAACGTATGTGGGCACACCACCCTGCGTTCGGGCACCTGTTACAAATGCCTCAACTGCGGCAACTCGATGGGTTGTTCGTAAAGAGGGTTAAACAATCGTAGTTTTTTGTTCAGTATAAATAGTTAAATGTGCGAACCCTGCCGCAAGGCAGGGTTCTTTTGTCATGATTAAATAATACATATAAACAAAATAGGGTGTCATGGTGAGCGAAAGGAGCGGTTATTAAATGTGCTAAGTTTTTGGGCAGTGATGATTGCATGCCTTAGCGCATCCCCCCTTTTTCGAAAGCATTGCTGCTTTGCAAATGGTAGCGTGATGAATACCTTTCTTGCTGGGGATGGGTGGTGGCGGTGCCAGTACTAATGGTACAGTTGCCATTAGAAACAGGATCGCGATAAGTAAAGTTTTCATGGCTTTGGTTTTTTGATGGTAATTAAATATAGGGAATATTTAGCCATCAACCACCAATATTTCAATCAATTACCGCATATTTTAAACGGATAAGGTAAAAAAATAAGCCTATCCTAACTTGTTTCGGGAATTGCCCGGCATATTGTTGGTGACAACACCAACAACGGCAGTGAATCAAATTCGGCATGACTTTAACCTTTCTTTGTCATCCTGAGCGCAGCGAAGGATCTATTGTTGAATATGCAGAACGGGTGCATCAAATCATTCCTTAACAAAACACATAAGTTAAAGAATGTTAAACCAATTTCATGAGTTAGGTTTGGTAGTTATGTTTGTAATGATTTGATTATCAAAACATATAAACCAATGCGTAGCCTGCTTATCCTGTTTTTGATGTGTACCTGTTTATGCTCCTACGGGCAAGGTATAAGCGGCATGGTGTCTGATAAAAAAACGGGGCAACCACTCGCTGGGACCTGGGTAGCTACATCCAAAGCAAATGTCATTACCGGTATACAGGGTGAGTTTAGTATCGCTACAGAAAAAAATAATGACACGCTCCGGGTAAAAATGCAGGGATATAAGTTATTTGTACTTCCGCTTAATTCGGCAAATAATAAAAATATCAGGATAGGTTTAGATGCTGCGGTTATTGAGCTGGGCGAAGTTCATGTAACAGGTAAAAGAGACAGGATAAAAGATTCGTTGAATAACCGTAAAATGTTTGCAAAAGAGTTTAATTCTTCGCCGCCTAAGCTCAAGGATATGATAGCGGTATCGGGTAGCAATGCCGGGCTTCTGCCGGTAGCTGGTATCACCATTGTGCCATCACAGTTTATCCGCGCCCTCACCTACAAACACAGCCGGGAGTATAAATTTAAAAAAGTACTGATCAGGGATGAAGAAAGGCGGTACATCGACAGCCGGTTCAGCGAAAGCCTGGTCGGAACGGTCACCAATCTTAAAGGCGATTCCCTGCTGGACTTTATGGATAAATACCGCCCGGGCATCGAACTGCTCAAAAAAATGTCGGACTATGACATCCGGGTATATATTAAAACAAGTCAGCAAAAATTGATGGGAGATAGTTTGGTAAAAACTAAGTAAAGCCTCGCTCATCCCTCTTCATCCCCATAGCTATCGGAAGAGAGGGAGTTGAAAAACAAAATCATTTCATCTTCAAAATTTCCTGCAAATTTTTAATGAAGTATAATTGCTGCTTTTTTAAATTTATTTTTACCATCAGGATGCTTCATTGACTGAGGCCCGCTACTAATTCTAAAAACCAATGAGTAACATATTGCATATTTTAAACGGGGATGCCGCCTTGTCGGGTTTTAATGAAACCGGACTTGATGGTGATGTACTGGTATGGCGCGAAGTGCTTTCTGAGGGCCCATTGCAGGAAAATATACTTTCGGGCAGTTTCTGGAGCGCACGCGCCCAGTGGATCAGTCAAACGTTCCATGAAAACATTGATTTTTACCAGCATAAGGTAATTGACGAACTGGGCAAGCTCAACAGCGACTATACCGAGATTAACCTCTGGTTTGAGTTTGATCTGCATTGTCAGGTGAACTTGTTGGGTGTTTTACAGATGCTTAGCCGCAAAACGGATATGTCGGCACCGGCTATTTACCTCATTTGCCTGGCCGATTGCGTCCAGTTTAATTTTGCCAAAGGTTTGGGTGAGCTCAACGGCGAACAATTTGAAGAGCTGTATGATGGCCGTGAACGCCTGAACGAATGGGAGTTTGAACTTGCTACCGAAGCCTGGCAATTATATGTACAGGGCAATGCCGCCGTATTGGAAAAGTGGCTGAATGAAAATAACTTCTGGGGAGGTATGCCTTTGCTAAAACCTGCTTTACAAGCTCACTTGAAACGTTTACAGGTGAATGAAGCCGGTTTGGGTTATATTGAACAGCGACTGCTGGATATCTACAATAGTGGTGCTAAAACCCGATCATCCATATATGCCACCTTTTGGAACGAGGATAAAATATTTGGTATGGGCGATTCAGAGATAGATATTTACCTCGACAGCCTGCAACAAAAACAACTTATCAGCCTGTCAATATGAGCAACACCTATATCATTAGCGGCGCCGGGAGCGGCATTGGACAAGCTATCGCGCAGAAACTGGCACATGATGGTAATACCTGTATTTTACTTGGCCGCAACGAACAAAAGTTACAACAAACACTGCAAAGCCTGCCTGCGGGCAATCATAGCCTATTGATAGCGGATATCCGGAATCAACAAAGTCTTGCCCGTACTTTTGAACAACTGGGGAGCGTTGTGGTGAACGGACTGGTTGCCAATTCGGGCATCGGGGGTGAGAATTACTGGGGTGATGATGACCGCTGGACAGATATTATAGACACCAACCTTACCGGTACCTATAATTTTGTGAATACCTTTTTACCCGCGCTGCGTAATGCAACGGGGGAGAAACATATACTGATCACCTCGTCGGTACTGGCGCGGCTGGGTGTGGCTAACTATTCGGCTTATTGCGCCTCTAAGGCAGGTTTGCTGGGATTGATGCGCTCATGGGCAGTGCAATTTGCTCCCGAAAATATCCTGGTGAATGCCATTTGCCCGGGCTGGGTAGATACCGAAATGTCGCAGGATGGCTTACAGGGCATAGCCGATGGTATAGGTATCAGCAAACAGGAGTTTTATGAAATTGCCATGCAAAGTGTACCACTCAGACGTATGAGCCAGCCCGATGAAATTGCAGGGTTGGTAGCGTACCTGTTAAGCCAGAGGTCTATCACCGGGCAAACCCTTGATATTAACTGCGGTTCGGTGATGAATAGCTGATCAGCGAACCGTGACCGCGATAGTTGGCGAGCGGTCACTCTCATTCTTTAATCTATCAAGCGCGGTAATCACATACATATAAGTTTTTCCTCTTTGTACTGTGCTGTCCTCAAAGGTTAAGCCACTGTTATATTGTATGCGCAATATATTTTTAGGATCATCAATATTGATCTTTTCGCCATCGGTAAACCGGTAGATCACGTAGCCATAAACAGGCTGTTCGTCTCTGGCCAATGTGGGTGCCATCCATCTTAATTGTACATGGCCCTGTATGGCTTTCGCGGTAAATTCCCGGGGTACATTCGGAGCAATCGAGTCGCGCCAAAGCATTACCGGCGGCAAGGCCGGGTATTTATAATAATTTTCGCGAAGCGAATCAGTAAAGCCCAGAGGGTTGTTGGTCAGTGAATTGGAGCTGAAATAAACACTGCCCTGAACTCTGGGGTTGGCCCGCATCATATTGATCTGATCTGGTAATTGTTTGGGGTTTTTAAAGGCCACGGTTTTTCGCTCATTGATGCGGTAAGCCGCCTGCCCAATGTACAGGTGTCTGCCAAAAGTATTATCGCTCCACCAGTTGAGCAGTTTCTCAAAATCAGCTGCCCGGTTACCAATAGGCCAGTAAAGCTGGGGGTTGATGTAATCTATCCAGCCCTGTTTAACCCATTCGCGTGAGTCGGCGTAGTTTTCATAATAGGATGATCCGCCGCTGGTTTCTGAACCCTCATCATTCTGCGCCTTATTGGCCCATATACCAAACGGACTTATACCGAATTTGATATCCGGGTTGTGTGCGTGTACGCTGTCGCCAATCATTTTTATAAGCAGATCCACATTGTGGCGGCGCCAGTCCTTAATATTGTCATAGCCCTGGCCATATTTTCTAAAGGTATCATCGTCGTTGATCTTTTGGCCGGCAATTGGGTATGGATAAAAATAATCGTCCATGTGTACGCCATCGATATCATAGTTGTCAACCACATCCAGTATTACCTGTACAATATATTCGCGAACTTCTGGCAACCCGGGATTAAATGTTTTGATACCGCCATAGGTAAAGAACCAATCGGGTTTTGTTTTGGTGATATGCTGCGGACTCAGCGCGGCAAAATTACCATCGAAAGTGGCGCGATAGGGGTTAAACCAGGCATGTAGCTCCATGCCGCGTTTGTGCGCTTCGGTTATGGCAAACTCCAGGGGATCATAAGCAGGATAAGGGCCTTGACCCTGCTTTCCGGTTAAATATTTAGACCAGGGTTCGCGGCTTTTAGCATAAAAAGCGTCGGCAGCAGGGCGTACCTGCAGCATTACGGCGTTGATGCCCGTTTCCTGATGCGAGTTGAGGATATCTATCAGCTCCTGTTTTTGCTTATCAGCAGTAAATTTAGTGCTTGTGGGCCAGTCGATATTGACTACTGTTGCTATCCACACTCCTCTGAATTCCCGTTTGGGCTCAGTTTTAACTATTGGTTCATCAGAAGCGGGTTCGGCAGGCTGCGCGTAAACGGTTGCCATGGTAAGCAGGGGGGCGATCAGTAGTATAAAGCGGCGAAATATATGCATCAACGGGGATTAAAGTAAAAGCTGCAAAGATATAAAACTCATAACGTTGCACTTTTATTATGAAGTATAAAATTTGAAGGTTTATTGTGATTTTAGCATATTGTATTTATTTTTAACCGTTGCCTAACATAATTGTTTACCTGTAATTCTGTTTAAAATCATATTTTTAGTGTTTCAACGTTTAAATATCGTTGGGCATGAAAGTGCTGATAAAAAGAAAAATACAGGTAAAGCGGGCAATATCTATCAGTTTAGATTTGCTTGTAAATTAATCACAATAGTTAAATAGCTGCATTTTTTTAAAACAGCTTTGCTTTTTAACTGTATTAAAACATTAAACATTTAATTGCTATGGAAAATCAATCCGGTCAACCATCTAAGAAAAACTCCAACGTCATTTATTTCCTCATTGTGGTGGTCTTGGCTCTATTGGGTACCGATGTGTATCTGTACTTGCAAAAAAACAAGTCGGATACTAAGATCGTGTACCAGCATGATGAACAAACCCGCCTGCAAACAGAATTAGACAGTCTTGAATCACAAATTCAGCAGGTAAATGCAGGTAAAGCCAAATTATCCCAGCAAATGCAAGCCAAAAACGACTCATTGGTTTCCAAAATTAAAGTATTGAGAACCCAATTGGCTAAAGGGAAATTAACCAAAGCTGAATTGGTTAAGGCCCAGGAAGATGTGAAACAATTAAGGTATTTTGTAACTAAATACACTGCCGATATTGAAGAACTGAAAAAGCAGAATCAATCGTTAACTACCGAAAGGGATACGCTAAAAACCAACCTGGCTACGGTAGCTAAAAAGGCCGATACGCTCACTAAACAAAACCAGGATCTGGACGCGAAGGTGAAGGTGGCTCAAGCCCTTAAGCTGGCCACGGCAAATGTAGTAGCGTATAAGGTGAAGAACAGCGGTAAAGAGGTTGATGTTACCCGTGCCGGCCCAGCTAAAAAAATCAAGATCAACTTTACAGTGGCCAGCAATAGCATCGCTATAAAAGGTCTGCACGATATTTATGTGCGTATCATTGATCCAACAGGCAATCTGATTACCCCTGCCGATGGCGGAACTTTCAGTGCCGACAACCAGGATCTGCAATACACCTACAAAACGTCCATCGACTTTAAGGACGACGGCAGCCAGTACACTATTGATTGGGTAAACCCGAACCTACCTTTCCAAAAGGGTACTTATACCGTATTACTTTATGCCGATGGTGGTACCATGGGTAAAACAGGCTTTACACTTAAATAAGTTTATTTAATACATATAAAAAAGCCCCGTTCCGGATATCGGAACGGGGCTTTTTGTTTTTTTCATCCAGGGTTGTAAGGTCCAGAGTCTCTATGGGCGAAATAACGCAATTGATTAAAGCCTCTGTTCAATAGATGATGGTTAGCGATAGTGAAGGATCTGTTTAGCAATATGCATGATCGCGAATTGATCGTTCACCCCAGGGGCTCTCACTCTCGGTTTACAAATTAAAAAAGTTATACTCCAGCCTTACCAGGTACATGTTCTTGCTGTTGCGTACCATGTCATTGTAAAGTGGCGTACGGTATGACAGGTCCAGGCGGCAAACACTGTTAAATATAAACTGCACTGCCGGTGCAATATCCAGGTAACTTTGTCCATGACCCGGATTGGTTTTACCCAATAACTCAGCATACAGGTTAACATTGGTTTGCTGATAATCGCGATAGTTTTTTGGGAATAACAGGTATCCGGCCGATAAAGTATAGGCCAACGCGTTGCGGGCTTGTAACGGCGAAAGGTTATAGCCCCCACGATTATCAAAAGCCCGCAAATAACTTGCCGAGCCGGATAATGCCAGCTTATGCAAAAGCTGGGTAAATACCACACCGCTTTGCAGGCCGGAGTTGTCGCCTTCCAGCGTTATTTCCTGGTTAACAATGGGATTATTGATGCTGGACGTCTTCGCGAAAAATGCTCCACGAAAATGCTTCTGTACCGTATCTATAGATAAGAACCGGTATTTGGCATATACACTACCCCCTTCAAAATGCTGATTATTGCTGTAATAATCAGATACGTATAATGAGCCGTGTATCATTAAATGCCTGCTTACGCCATACATGGCCTCAAAGCTTGTACGGTTTTTATAGTCGGGTTTAAAAAATCCCTGGTTCTCCAAACGCAGGCCAAGCGAGCCTGTGGCCATATTGCTGGCTGGTTCAGTATTTACATATAATTCCTGCGAAAATGCCGGATACGTCAGTGCCATAAGGCCAATAGCCAATATCAATTTCTTCATGATGATAATGCTTGATGAAGAATTAAATAGCTAAATGATAAATACGACCGCTTGCAGGGGCAGTATCGGTAACCTGGCCCAGGTATTTTTTGGACACCGATTTTGGGGCGAAGCCGTTATCAACTACTGTGAAATTTACATTGCCTGTAATGGCTTTATCAGCAGGGTTTAATAACCTGTATGTATCGCCGCCATAACTGAAAATGTTATTGGCAATCTTGGTATTATCAAAGTTAAAAGTAGCTTTTAAGCTGTTTACCGAAAAGCCTGAGCCTTGAACCTTTTTGCTGATCTGCTCAAAACTTACCGGCACATCGCTTTTAAAAGTAATGAGATATAAGTTGTGCATCAGATCGGTTTTGATATCGCCTATAAAAGGGAGGGTACGTAATGCTTTTTCGGTTGATTTGGCGCACAGGGCGCAGGTAAGGCCGCTAACTTGCAGCTCGGCTTTGGTGAACTGGGCTTTTGCTGCGGTAGCAGTAAATACAAAAAGTACAATAAATATTTTTAGAGCTTTCATTTTGATCTTTTAAATTAATTGTTGAAAAATAAACTACCGGTAATTTTACCGGGTATTCGATAAGCAATTAATGTTGATCAGATACGAAAAATACAATTTTTAATAAATGTGGCTACGTTTTGCCAGGGCATGCCGGGCGGCCCGCGTTTAGGCGAAGGGCTGGCAAATGATTGCCTGGATGGTGTAAAAAATCCGCTGAAAGATAAACGGGGGATATCAAATCCAAAAAGTTTAGAGATGATGGAAACCGGTTCAATCTGGTGCGCGTCTTTTACCTTAATCTGTATTTGTTTGTCCTTGCAGCATTTCATTTTGCTGCAATCCTGAGCCATTTTACAACTAACGGCCGGCGAATCAATTTTAACAGAAGCTATCTGCGTACCACAATAATGCAGATTAAGAGCAAAGCCCAGTACTGTAACCGTGTACAGCAAGGTTAATAATAAAGCTCCCGATCTTTTTATCATAATAACAAAAATAACGGATTAACTTATTGATTACAAATTGTTTTTAGATATTCCGGGAATAGATTGAGCTGATGGGTATAAACGCAAAGAACCCGGCCCTCGCGGCCGGGTTCTTTAATTAACTTGATCTTATTATATGGTTATTATTGGGCAGATTGTTTAGCCTGCTGTTTCATTTGATCATTAGCCACAATTACTATCTCAACCCTGCGGTTTTGCGCACGGCCTTCTGGTGTCCGGTTATCAGCAATCGGTTCGGTTTTACCCTTGCCAGATGTGGTTAAGCGGGATGAGTTTACATTATTAGACACGATATATGATTTCACAGCTTCGGCCCTTCTGATAGACAGATCCATGTTATGTTGTGCTGTACCAGTACTATCGGTATGGCCAACTATCAAAATATTAGTGTTGGGGTTGTTTTGTAACGAGGTAGCCAATTTTTGCAGGTTAGATTGGGCAGCGGGTTTAACATCAGATTTGTCGGTGTCAAATAATATACCCGAATCAAACTTAACCAAAATGCCTTCACCTTCACGTGTAACGGTAGCTCCGGGAACGGTTTGTTTTATTTCGGCAGCCTGCCTGTCCATGTTACGGCCAATAAAGGCACCGGCAGTACCGCCTACAGCACCACCAATAATGGCCCCTAACGCGGTATTACCTGCTGCTTTACCTATAAAAGCACCTATTGTACCACCTGCACCAGCGCCAATCGCTGCGCCTTTTTGAGTTTTAGTCAATGAATCACAGCCTGAGCCTAAAATGCCGACGGTGGCTAAAGCCAAACTCAGGGAGGCTATCTTAATTCGAAGAGTTTTCATATATAATTATGATATGTTTTAGATATCATTTGCAAAGCCAGTGCCAAAAACAATAAAAAACAGGCTTTGTTTTTTAAAGTGCCTAAAAGTGTATTGCGGCTATATTTTTTTAATATTTAAGTAAGGAATTTTCAAAATGGCGATTGATATTTTGGCCAGACTGCAAATAATGGCTTGTTTTTAGTACAAAAAATGTAAAATTGTCGATACAAATATGACCGCCTATATGATCAATTAGCCACGATAAGTGTAGTTGGGAATATCAACTTGAAGGTACTACCCGCGCCTTTATCCGAAATTACCTCAATATCGATGTCATGAAAGGTAGCTATTGATTTAACAATAGGTAAACCCAGACCAAAGCTATCCTGCTGAAGTGATTGCCTGAACTTTTTAAAACGGTTAAATATAAAAGGAATGGCTTCGGCGTCGATACCAATACCATTGTCGGCTATGCTGATGATAAAGTTATTATGTCCGGCGGTGCCTGTTATCTGGATGTAGCCACCCTCGTTATTGTATTTGATAGCGTTATTGATGAGATTGAAAAATAAATTAAACAACAGGAATTTATTAATATTCACCATGTTCCAGTTTTCGGGGATATCAATGCTGTAACTGATATTTTTATCTTGCAGGCGTATGGAAATTTCGTCATATACATCCTGCAGTAATTCAGTTACCGGAACTTTATCTTCTTTTAAAAATTGTTCGTTCTCAATTTGTGATATCAGCAAAAGGGTTTTGGTAATACTCTTTAAACGGTTCAGGATCTTCTGCATTTCGATCAGACGTACCTTCAGGTCGTCGCTGATGTCCTCTTCCTCAAACATGTTCTCGATCTTGGATTGCAGGATAGAGATGGGGGTCATCAGTTCATGCGAAGCGTTGGAAATAAATTCACGTTCCTTCTGAAACTTATCGGCAATTGTCTCCACCATTTTATGGATGCTGATATCCAGGTATTCAAAGTCGGTAGTAGTAGTGCGTACTTTTTTATAAGCGTTAAAATTGGGGAACTTTTGGCCAACAAGCTTGGTTTTAATAATAAGCCGCAAAGGCTTGAGCACATAATTGGAATAAAACTGATCGGCCAGAATGGTCAGTAATATCATACCCAGCAATACCTGGAAGGCGATATTTTGCAGCGGGATGCTGGTTTCATCAAGCGTATCCACACTTTTGCCTATTTCCAGTAGATAATTCTTATTCTTGACTTTAAATGTATGGCTTAGTATCCGGTATTCGAGGGTGTCGCCTTCGCTGAACAAGCGTTTACCCAGTTTAATGGTATCTAAAAAGTAATTTGGATCTACTTCGTCCAAACTTATGAATTCTTCTTTAAGGGGCAGATAACTACCATAAGGCTCGCCATTTTCTATATAAGTTTCAATACCATGGCTTTTTACTATTTGCAACAGCTTGTTTTTTTGTTTGATGAGCTTACTATCAACATAGTTACTGCTTATATTTTTGATCAATACGGGTACCAGCAATACAAACAGTACTACGATAACCAGTTTTGATATGGCGTTAAAAAGCGTAAGTTTTGTTCTGAGTCTCAATACTTAAGCGTTGATCTTTATTTTATAGCCCAGGCCACGCACCGTTTCCAGCCAATCTGGCGAGCCAAAGGCGTTTAACTTTTTCCGTATATTTTTGATGTGGGCATCAATATAATTGGAGTCATAGTCGTTATTAACCACGCTGCCCCAGATATGCTCACTTAACTGCATACGGGTTAAGGTTCTGTTTTTATGTAAAATTAAATAGGCTATCAGGTCAAATTCTTTTTTGGTTATGGTATTTACAACGCTGTTGCTATGCGATATAGTACGATTGGTAAGATCGATGAGGAAGTCTCCAAGTTCAATGGTATTATTTTTTACCCCAAATTTGCGGCGAATGATAGCCTGCATACGACTTTGAAGCTCGAGCAATGAAAACGGTTTGGGTAAATAATCGTCGGCGCCCAGGTCAAGACCCTTGATGCGATCATTAATTTCGGCCCGGGCAGTAAGTATGATACAGGCGGCTTCAGAATCTACTTTTTTTGCTTCCCTTAACAGATCGAGGCCATCATAATCGGGTAGGCCCAGATCAATCAGAATAAAATCATACAAGTTAACCGCTATTTTTTCAGAAGCTGATGTACCGTTGAAACACACATCGCAGATGTAGTTATAATTGGTCAGGAATATTTCCAGCTCCTGTGCAAGCGCGCGTTCGTCCTCAATGATCAGTACATTCATACGCCGTTAATAAAAAAGGTAGTAAAATGTAAAGTTAAAAAACGATTCCCGCCTGTTTTCGAGGGTGCCTTCCACGTTAACCGGCATCGAGTAGCGCCAAGAGGCTTCCAGGGTATAATGCGGCCGGTTATAGGCAACCGGGACTTTAAAACTATAATTGAGCACATTGAAAACCCTGTTTCGGCGCGCGGCCGCAAGATTAAGGTGTTCCAATACATCGGGAGGTAAAACATGCTGATAGTTATGATCAACTTCATAACGCTGCACAAAATTCTGTGTTCCCAGAATCACATTGAATGAAGGATTGAACGACAGATAGTCTTTATCATCAAAAATGCTCCAGCTGCTTTCGAAATACTTTGAAGTGCTTACGGTAGTAAAAAAGTCGTTCGATTTCCCGAAAAGATAATCCAGGATAACGGTGGTTTTAAAGAGTTTCCAGTCGTAAGCATTTTTAAGGTTGATATCATTGGATGATGCCGATTTGATAACATTGGCGTATTTGTTAAATATGAACCGGGTATAACTGGCCGCGCCCGAGAATGATTTGGAAAACTTATAAAAATAGCCGCCACCTACATCAACCTCGTCAACGGGGGCATAACCCAATACTTTGAGCACCGAACCGTATACAAACACGCCCGATTTACTGTTATATATCGCATCGCCGGTAATAAAGGGGTACTTGATTGGGCCGGTGCGACCGAAAAATAAGGCGTCGCTGCCATAACTTACACCCACAGAAACCGATTGTTTCCTGACAATGGTGTCGGTATCGGCAGTAAGTTTATAGTCGCGACCTTTTGGCAGAAGGCTCCTGTCAATACCTGCAGCGTATAGGGCATTGCTGCCGGCAATAAAAAAAAGTAAGCAAAGGTACTTCATCAATAAATCTTTATTAACCTGTTAATTGCCATTTCTTCTGGGTATCTCCGGCGGGCGTTCCATGCCCTCTGGCCGGCGTTGTCTTTTGGGTTTGGGTTTAGAGGTAACGGGTTCCCCTGAATCATCAACCTTTGTGGGCTTAGCCTGCTTTTTTGGTTTTGCTACCTCTTTAATTTTATTTTTTTCATCCTTCGCGTTTTTTGCCAATATCGTATCCGCAGGAATTTTATAGTGCTGAATGATGGCGATAGTACTATAGACAGGGTCTGACAGCCTGTTTTTAGCGCCGGCAAATAACAAACATGGTGCAAATATCAATATCAGGACAATATACGCAAACCACTTTATCATTGAGGGGAAGAAAAACTTAAAATTGTTGTCAAATATCGGTCAATTTAAACAGTTAAATCCAAGGGGAGGGATGCTGTTAATAAAAATACCATCTGCTTTGGCGCTTTGTATACAAAACGCCAAAGCAGATGGGTAATGAGAAACTGCAGGTTGGCCAGAATAATGATGATATGTTTATATATAAATGCTTGTATCAGATACTAACATCCTTTGACGTATAAATACGGTTTTGGTCGTCAATAATAATACAGGCAATTTGATTTAACTGGTTGATCATATACAGGCCCGCGTTAACACCAATGTTGATAAGTGGCGAAGCCATAGCATCTGATAATTCGGCTGTTGGGCTGATGATGCTCACGCTGGTGATCTCGCTTACCGGGAATCCCTTTTTGGCAGTCATCACGCTTACAAATTTTTTGTTGCTGATGCTGGCATATTTTTCGGCATTAATTGATGTGGCAAATGCCATGTTGCTGATATCCAGGTGGGCAAATGGTTGTTTTCTTTGTTCCGGATCGGCAGCGGCAACTGTCCATGGTTTTTGGTTGGGTTGCGTACCCCAGGTTAGCAGATCGCCACCGGCGTTGATAACGCCACTGCTTACTCCATTCATTTGCAAAATGTATTTGGCCCGGTCGGCAGCATAACCTTTGCTGTTAGCGCCAAAGCCAATACGCATACCTTTTTCCTTTAAAAAAACGGTTTGTTTAGTGGCATCAACCACTACATTTTTATAATTGGTAAGCATCACCGGCGAAGGTGCTATCTTAACATCGGCATTTTCGGTAAGCGCGGTATCATCACCAGTATAAGTGGTACCGGTAAAATAGGTAATATCAAATGCTCCGTGTGTAAGCTCTGATATTTGCAGTGCCCTGTCAATCAGTCTGAAAATTTCGGCATTCGCTTTCACCGGTTCGATACCCGCGTTGCGGTTGATCTGGTTAATATGACTGTCTTCGCTAAAAGCCGACAGTAATTTTTCAACGCGGTTAATTTCGTTGATGGCAATATCAATTTGTTCATCGGCCAGTAGAGGATCATTCCCAACTACACTAATTTCAAATTTATCACCCATTAAGCGTACACTGCGCTTGTAAGTGGTTAAATTATTGGTTAAAGTTTTTACTGCCAGCATAAATAAAATTTAATTATTGTCAAAAAAATAAACAGTGTTGTAAAACGCTAAAAGCAATACGGAAGTGTTGTTAAAAGCGCTACATTATCGCTGTACAAAAACGAAAGTAGCCCCCTTATATGAAAATAAGATGAAAAAGACAGTGTAATTATCGCATCGCGATAGTTTTCACATTTTTTAAATTGGATTACAGTTGGTTAGGTGTGAGGGGTTACCTGTAAATTAAAAATGCCCTAAGCATAGGGCTTAAGGCATTTTTATATCATTAAAGGGTTTTTGCCCTGATCACAAATCAGGTGAAAACAGCTTTAAACTACTGTTCCTTCTTTTAATTTTTCGGCATTCTCGGCAAATTGCAAGGCTTCCATGATGTCCTGCAGGTCGCCGTTCATTACGCCGGGGAGGTTGTATATGGTAAGCCCGATGCGGTGCTCGGTTAAGCGGCCCTGCGGATAATTATAGGTACGAACCTTAGCAGAACGATCGCCGGTTGATACCATGGTTTTACGTTTTTTAGAGGTTTCTTCCAGGTGTTTTTGCAATTCCATTTCATACACACGTGAACGTAATACCTGCAAAGCCTTATCGTAGTTTTTTAACTGCGATTTTTGATCCTGGCATTGCGCCACAATGCCGGTTGGGATGTGGGTTAACCTCACTGCAGAATAGGTGGTGTTTACCGACTGACCGCCTGGTCCCGAAGCGCAGAAAAGATCCTTGCGGATATCACTTACCTGCAGATCGATATCAAATTCATCAACCTCGGGCAATACCACCACCGAAGCGGCCGAAGTATGTACCCTGCCCTGGGTTTCGGTATCGGGTACACGTTGCACCCGGTGAACGCCCGATTCATATTTTAAGTTACCGTAAGCATCTTCGGCATTTACGTTAAACACAATCTCTTTATAGCCACCGCTTGTACCTTCGGTGTAATCAACCAGTTCGGTTCTCCAGCCGCGTTTTTCACAATAGCGCATATACATGCGGTAAAGATCGCCGGCAAAAAGGGCCGCTTCATCACCACCGGTACCGCCGCGGATCTCGACGATGGCATTTTTGCTGTCTTCCGGATCTTTGGGGATCAGCATCAGGCGGATCGCTTCTTCTTTTTCTTCGCGCTGGATCAATAGCTCATCCAGTTCGGTTTTGGCCATTTCACGAAACTCTTCGTCTTTTTCTGTAGCCAGGATCTCTTTATTAGTATCAATATTGCTGATGATGTTGCGATAGATATGGTACTCATCAACAATTTTGGCAAGGTCCTTATATTCCTTATTCAGTTGGGCAAAGCGTTTCATATCCGACATTACTTCCGGATTACTCAGTTCACCTTCAACACTTTTCCAACGTTGAAATATCAGTTCTAATTTCTCTAACATATATTATCCTCAATATCTATAACTTATTACAGTTAATGGTGGTCCGGGTTAAGAAAATTCTTTATGTTTTCGTTCGGGATACAGACTTACTGTAAAAAGCGCACAAAAATACATATTTTCAGGCATATATAATTCAGTGTATTGTAAGTTATGGGTAGTAAGCGGCGAATGATGAGCAGCGAGTGATATAGATGACTGGAAAATTCATATATTTATCCATCAACTTAAATCCTATTATCATGGGTGGACTTGGAGCACCAGAAATTATTCTTGTTCTTATTGCATTTGGCATTATAATCATTTTTCCGGTATGGGGGTACCGAGCGGGTTCAAAAAGAGCTATCGGACCTATAGGTGGTTTACTCTTAGGGCTGTTTTTGAACTGGATTGGCATAATTATAGTTTATTGCACCAACAGAATTGATGAGCAAAAGAGCTACAACTTCCCTGATCAGTCATCTGCAGATGAATTGAAAAAATATAAGCAGCTATTGGATAATGGTGCGATAACCGAAGCGGAATACCGGATTCAAAAAGCCAGGATTTTAAACTCAAACGGATATTAAAGCTTTTCAAATTGCTTTAGTTTGAGCTCGGTTCCGTCAAACTCAGCGTAGGTATTGTAATTTACCCATTCGCCCAGGTTAATGTAGCGGCTGTTGGGGTTTAGCTGTATATCCAGTGGCAGGTGCCGGTGGCCGAAGATGAGGTAATCGTAAAAATTGGTTTGCAGTTCTTCGCGGCAAAAAGTAACCAGCCATTCCTGCTCTCCGGGTTTGGGGTTTTCTTTCTTTTGATTGCTGATACGACTGTTGGTTGACCAGTAATTGGCAATGCCCACCCCAAGGTTAGGATGTATGCGGGCAAAAAGCCATTGGCAAAATTTACTGCGGAAAAAGTTTTTCAGCACTTTGTAAAATCCGTCACCCGGCCCGAGCCCGTCGCCATGATGCAGGAAAAACTTTTTGCCATTCCGTTCTATTTTCAATTCGTTGCTAATGATGATCGCCCCAAATTCCTTTTCAAAATAATCAAACATCCACATATCGTGGTTGCCTTTAAAAAGATAAAGTTTTACACCAGCATCAGTAAGCTCTGCCAGTTTGCCTAAAAAACGGGTATACCCTTTGGGTACTACGGTTTTATATTCAAACCAAAAGTCAAATACATCGCCCATTAAAAACAATTCGGCGGCATCGGCTTTAATGCTATCCAGCCAGCGAACTATCCGGTCTTCGCGTTTACGGCTTTCAGCATAGCCGCCGGTGCCCAAGTGAAAATCAGAAGCAAAGTAAAGTTTGTTACGGGTTGGCATATCCGGCAAAAATACAGTTTAAGCACGAAAGGAAGAAGCGGAGCTGGGCACGGTATTTATAAGCCAAACATCCGGCCCTGCTTATGGTTATATATCTACTAAACCAATAAAATTATGGCAAACCCAGAAAACCCCAACCTCGACGATGCTCAGGAAGAGAAAGACCCTGGTAATGAATTTGAACAGGGCGAAGAACATGATACCGGCAACCAAATATTGGATGCCGACGAGCCCAATATCAGCGGCCTGGAAAGGGCAAGCCGAGCCTCGGAATCAGCCTTTACGTTGAACTTTGAAGACGGGATTGCGCCAAAAGCAGATCAGCAGGAAGGTAAGAATAAGGATAACAAACCGGGTGGTTAAACATTTGTAAATATTTGATGACAAGCTCGGTATATCAAAGCTTTGATTTATACTTACATCAATGAAAAAGATATTAACCTCGGCTTCTTTGCTGTTGATGTTTGCCGGAGCGGCAAATGCGCAGCATGCTTTTAACGCCACCGAATTTAAAAACAACCTGGGTAAACCGGCACCCTTTGCGATACTGTTTACTCTATGAAAATGGTAAGCGATACTCTTACCCTGCTAAACCTGGGCGGTGCTTACCCGCATCAAAAATATACCATCGCGGTAAAAGGCAAAACAACGTTAGATCTGCAGCATATCAAAGGCAAGCAAGTTTGCGTAACGGGCACTTTCGAAATGTTTAAAGAACAGCCCGAAGTTGTGGCTACCCAGCCTCAACAGATAGAAGTGCATTAAACAAAAAAGGCGTGTCATACAAACTACCCTTGGTGTGGGCTACCCGTAATTTGAAGTTTAGCCGGTTATATTTATAAAAAAGTGGGTTTACACTTTTTGTTCTAAAAAAATATTTAAATAATTGATTTTCAATAAAATAAGTCGATGTTAACCCTAAAAAATGTAAACCATGTAAACCCACTTTTGTTAATGGAATCAATCCCAACCGGTATCTGAATAGGGCAAAAAAAAGAGGCCGATCATGATTGATGATACAGCCTCTTTTTTTGCTAAACAGATTTCGTCTGTTTTATTTCAATTAAAACTCTTTTACCAGGCCAAAAACTATCTGCCCTTCGGTCATAGGTTGTTTGGTAACTATACGGCCCACGTTGCTGGTGCGGCCGGTGGTAGAAATAGTTGGCCCGTCCGACTTAACATAATTGCCTTTCAGTAACAGATCCCAGCCAGAGCCCATATCAAAGCGAATGGCTGCACTACCTCCGTAAGCAAAGGCGGTACCTTTTGAGCTTTGTTGGGTAAATGTTGCAGTTTGCGCAGGTACCCCGGTAATGGCAACTTCTACACTTGGTGTGGCGGTATTTTTAATAACACCTGCTGATGCTCTCAGGTCAAACCTTAAGCTGTGGTATACAAATGTATATTGCGGGCCGAGCAAAATATTGTAGCTACGGTAACGCTTGTCGGCAGTTACGGTTGAACCGTCGGCTTTAAAATCATCAGTATATCCTTGTGAAATTTTTTGATCATCATCAAAGGTTAAATTACCCTGGTCTTGCTTGGATATGGTATAACCTATGGCAAAATGTTTGTAAAAATAAACGGCCCCGTCTATACCCATTACAAAACCATTTTTGGCAAAGCCTGCTTTTGGATTACTGTAATCGGTGCTTTTAAAATCGCTCAACGCGCGCGACTGGCCACCAAATATGCCAATATAGCTTTTAAGCTTGGCCGGTGCATCGCCATCATTCTGACTATCCTGGGCCCTTGCGTTCAACACTATCAGCATCATTAGGGCTGCCGTAATTAATGTAAAGATTTTTTTCATGTTATAAATTTGTACTAACAACTTGTATAGGTTTGCCGTTCACCGCATTATCCGGTTTAGCAAACGTGTAAAAAAAAGCATTATTATCAATAAAGGCCCGGATAGTAAATATCCATTGTAAATAAATAATTACACGCGAAGCCCATTATCAATCCAAACCAGATTAATTACCCTGGTTTGGGCTTGTTTCCTTATTCGGGGGCTAATATAGCTCGCCCCGCTCAATTAAATAGCAGGATTAATTAAAATTAACAACTTTTAACTTTCATTGGTTCATTTGTTCATGGGTACAAGATGGATAAGCCAGCGACTCCAATTTGCTAAGACCAATGAACAAATGAACCAGTGAGCAAATGAACAAATTTCCTACCTTTAGTTTTCCTGTAATTTAAAAGTCAATATGAAACTAACTACCTGTTTATTCGCGTTTGCTGTTTTATTTTGCAGCTATACCCATGCACAACAACAAATGACTATAAAAACACTTCCCTACCCTCAAACCAAAAAAGTTGATACCGTTGATACTTATTTTGACACCAAAGTACCTGACCCATACCGCTGGCTGGAAAATGACCAGGCGGCTGATACTAAAGAGTGGGTGACAGCTGAAAATAAGGTTACCCAAAACTATCTGGGCCAGATCCCATACCGCGAAGAAATACGCAAGCAGCTGGAAACTCTGTGGAACTATGAAAAATACAGCGCTCCATTTAAAGAAGGCAAATACACCTATTTTTATAAGAACGACGGGCTGCAAAGCCAGTCTGTTTTGTACCGGCAGATGGGAGATAATGGTACCCCTGAAGTGTTTTTAGATCCCAATAAATTTTCGGCCGATGGCACTACCTCGCTACAAGGGATAGATTTTACCAAAGATGGCGACCTGGCCGCTTACCAGATATCCGAAGGCGGATCTGATTGGCGCAAGGTGATCGTGATCAAAACCGCCGATAACAGCGTGGTAGGCGATACCCTCACCGATATCAAATTCAGCGGCCTTGCCTGGAAAGGTACAGATGGTTTTTATTACAGCAGTTATGATAAACCAAAGGAAGGTAGTCAGCTGTCGGGTATGACACAGTATCACAAATTATATTACCATAAACTGGGCACCCCGCAAAGTACCGACAAGCTTATTTTTGGTGGTGATAAAACCCCGCGCCGCTATATAGGTGCGTACCTTACCGAAGATGAGCGTTTTTTGGTGATCACCGCGGCTACATCAACCACCGGTAATGAATTGTATATCCAGGATTTGAGCAAACCCGGCAGCGATATTGTAAACGTGATTGATAATTTTGATAACCAGCATTCCATATTAAATAATGTGGGCAGTAAGCTGTATATCCTTACCAATATTTATTCGCCCAACTTTAAAATTGTTACTGTTGATGCGGCAAACCCAGGCGTAACCCACTGGCAAAACCTCATCCCCGAAACCAAAAATGTATTGAGCGCCACCACCGGCGGCGGCAAGATCTTCGCCGAATACCTGCAGGATGCTACCTCATTTGTGCAGCAGTACGATATGAATGGCAAACTGGAACGCACCATTACCCTGCCATCGGTAGGTACAGCCTCTGGCTTTGGAACAAAAAAGGGAGAGAAGGAAACCTATTACACGTTTACCAATTATGTATATCCCACCACCATTTTTAAGCTGGATATTGCTACGGGCAAATCAACCCTGTATAAAAAAGCGGGAGTGAAGTTTGATCCCGAGCAATACGAATCGAAACAGGTGTTTTATACCTCGAAGGATAAAACCAAAATCCCGATGATCATCACCTATAAAAAAGGTACGGTACTGAATGGTCAAAACCCTACCTTATTATATGCCTATGGTGGTTTTGGTATCAGCTTAACACCTGCTTTCAGCACATCAAACATTATATTGCTGGAGCATGGCGGTATTTACGCCGTGCCGAACCTGCGTGGCGGCGGCGAGTATGGCGAAACCTGGCATCGCAAGGGCATCAAAATGAAAAAGCAGAACGTGTTTGATGATTTTATTGCTGCTGCCGAATACCTTATCAAAAATAAATATACCTCTAAGGAGCACCTGGCAGTATCCGGCGGTTCAAACGGTGGCCTGCTCATAGGAGCGATGATCACCCAGCGGCCTGATCTGTTTAAGGTAGCTTTCCCTGCCGTAGGCGTTTTGGATATGCTGCGTTACAACAAATTTACAGCGGGCGCGGGCTGGAGCTATGATTATGGTACCGCCGAAGATTCGAAAGAGATGTTCCAATACCTGTACAACTATTCGCCATATCATGCCTTAAAACCGCAGGAATACCCGGCCACCATGGTTACCACCGCCGATCATGACGACCGTGTAGTACCAGCGCACTCCTTTAAGTTTGCCGCACGCCTGCAGGAATATCAAAAAGGCACCGCCCCGGTACTCATCCGTATTGAAACCAAAGCGGGCCACGGTGCCGGGCAGTCAACAGCCCAGGTGATCAGCGGCCAGGTGGATAAATGGGCATTCATGTTCTGGAATATGGGCGTGAAATGGTAAGGTTGTGAGTAGTGAGTGAAAAAGCCGGGTATGTGCGGATCCCCTCTTGAGAGGATAATAGCACATGATCAGACAGAACAAGCTTTGTTAAAGAATAACAATGACGCAGAGCCGACTCACCCGATCTGCGCTTCGCTGGATCACCCTCTCTTCGCCTTTGGCGGAAAGAGGGTTGAGAAAAAAGAAATGAAAACCCCCTCTATGCGCGAAGCGGAGAGAGGGGTGACGAGCGCAGCGATGTCGGGGTGAGTCTATACTGCGTTCGACTCTTGTTGCATGGTTTTTCATGAGCGGGAAATTTGAAAAACAATATTTGAGGAACTAAATAATTTTATGAAGCATTTTTTTATTGCTGCACTATTATTCTGCAGCATTTCATCAACCTTTGCCCAATCAAAAAAGCAAAATATCAATGTTGTTTTTATCGGTAATAGCATTACGCAAGGCGTACAACTGGCTGATCCTGCTACCGAAGCGCCGCCAGCTACCGCGATCGCCTGGCTGCGTAAACAGGCCAACCTGGGGACGGTTGAATTTAGCAACCAGGGCCACAGCGGTTATACCACGCTTGATTTTTTACCCGGCACCAACACCTTTGCCCAGGTAGAACAAGCCGCGGGTGCTTTCGCCGATAAGGATGCTCTGCTCATATTCTCCATGAAACTGGGTACTAATGACAGCGCCATTCAAGGTCCTCATGGTTCGCCAGTTTCTCCGGTTGATTATATCCAGAATGTAAAAACGATAACGGAGAAACTACTGACCGATTTTCCGAAAGCTATCGTTATTTATCAGCATCCCCTTTGGTATAGCCCCAATACTTATAATGGTGCAAGGTATTTACAAGAAGGTTTATCCCGCCTGCAAAGCTATGTGCCTAAACTGGACAGCCTGGTATTTGCTTACGGCACCACCAACCCAAACCATGTTTTTGTGGGGGATAAAAAAGGATTCAACTATTTCAAGAAACATCACCTAACCGATCTGATACCTGAAAAGGGCAATCAGGGCACATTTTACCTGCACCCCAACAAACAAGGCGCCTTGGCTTTGGGTGAGTTCTGGGGTAAGGCGATTGAGAAGGTGTTGAGGAAGGTGGCTAAGTAATGGATTATCTTAAGTAATAAATACTATATCATGTCATTGCGAGCGCAGCGTGGACAACCGACCGCAGGGAGCACCGCCGTTGTTGGTGTTGTCACCAACAACAATCTGCACGAGTAATTAACCAGAACGTATAATGTTGGTGACAACACCAACATTGGCCGGAGGAACTTATAAAAAGTATTTTAAAGCCCTCTCCTTTGGAGAGGGTTGGGTGAGGCTTCGATACCTTCACCATTCTTTTTACAAACCATTTTTGCTTTTTAACCAAAGAGTACCCAACTTCGCAGTCCAAAGTTTACTATGATATCGCATTATAAAAAAATAGCCCAGGAGCTTTCCATTGCCGAAAAGCAGGTAAGTGCCACTGTTGAATTGCTTGATGAGGGCGCTACCGTTCCGTTTATTTCCCGTTACCGTAAAGAGGTTACCGGTACGCTCGATGAAGTACAGGTGACCGAGATCCGCGACCGCGTACAACAACTGCGCGATCTGGATAAACGCCGCGAAGCCATCCTGAAATCGCTTACCGACATGGGTAAACTAACACCCGAACTGGAAAAACAGATCGACGAGGCCGAAACTATGGTGACGCTGGAGGATATTTACCTGCCTTATCGCCCCAAACGCAAAACCCGTGCTACCGCGGCCCGCGAAAAAGGCTTGCAACCATTGGCCGATCTGTTATTGGAGCAAAACAAAGTCGACCTGGAAACCGCTGCAGAGGCTTATATAGATGCCGAAAAAGGGGTGAACAGTATAGAAGAAGCCCTGGCCGGTGCAAGGGATATCATCGCCGAAACCATCAGCGAAAATGCCGAGGTACGTACCCGCATCCGCGAGTTGTTTATTGAAAAGGGAACCTTTCAATCCAAAGTTGCCGAAGGTAAGGAAGAAGAAGGTATCAAGTATAAAGATTATTTCGACTGGACAGAGCCTGTAAAATCGGCACCATCACACCGTATCCTGGCTATGCGCCGGGGCGAAAAAGAGGAGATCCTGTGGCTTGATATTAAACCCGAAGAGCAAGAAGCCATTGCCATACTGGAAGATACTTTTGTAAAAGGTATCAACCCATCGGCCGACCAGATTAAACAGGCCATTGCCGATGGTTACAAACGCTTGCTGAAACCATCTATGGAAACCGAAGTGCGCCTGGTTACCAAAAAGAAAGCCGACGAAGAGGCTATCCGTGTTTTTGCCGAGAATGCGCGCCAGTTGTTATTAAGCGCGCCTCTGGGGCAAAAACGGGTTATGGCTATTGACCCGGGTTTCCGCACGGGCTGTAAACTGGTTTGCCTGGATGAGCAGGGCAAGCTGCTGGAAAATACAGCTATTTACCCACATACCGGTGCTGGACAAGCTCGTGAAGCCGAAAAAACCGTTCAACATTTGTTTGAAAAATATAATATCGAAGCTATTGCTATTGGCAACGGTACCGCTGGTCGCGAAACGGAAGTTTTTGTGCGCAACCTGAATTTACCAGGCGCGGTGATTGTAATGGTGAACGAAAGCGGGGCATCTATCTACTCGGCATCTGATGTGGCTCGGGAAGAGTTCCCGGATAAGGATATCACCGTAAGAGGCGCGGTATCTATAGGCCGTAGACTGATGGACCCACTGGCCGAGCTGGTAAAAATCGATCCCAAATCAATAGGGGTGGGGCAGTACCAGCACGATGTGGATCAAAACAAACTACAAACCTCATTGGATGATACCGTTATGAGCTGCGTAAACGCAGTAGGCGTGGAGCTGAACACGGCATCTAAGCAAATATTAGCCTATGTATCAGGTCTTGGTCCGCAATTGGCGCAAAACATTGTGGAATACCGCGATCAGAACGGTGCCTTTAAACGCCGTGATCAGCTAAAGAAAGTTCCTCGCCTGGGCGATAAAGCTTTTGAGCAGGCGGCCGGGTTTTTACGCATCCACAATGCCGAAAACCCACTGGATTCCAGCGCGGTGCACCCAGAACGTTATAGCTTGTTGGAGCAGATAGCCAAAGATATGAACTGCACGGTGAAAGACCTGATGGGCAGCGCTCCATTGCGCAAAAGCATCCCGCTGCAAAAATATACTTCAGAAACAGTGGGTTTGCCTACACTCAATGATATCATGGCCGAGCTGGCCAAACCCGGCCGAGACCCGCGCGAGCAGTTTGAGGCCTTTAGCTTTACCGATGGCGTAAATGCCATAGGCGATTTGAAAGTGGGTATGAAACTGCCCGGCATCGTCACCAACATCACCAATTTCGGCGCTTTTGTGGATATCGGCGTTCACCAGGATGGCCTGGTTCACCTGAGCCAGATCACCAATAGGTATATCAAAGATCCGAACGAGGTGCTGAAGGTACACCAGAAAGTAGAGGTTACCGTGACCGAGGTTGATGTGAACCGCAAGCGCATAGCCCTATCCATGAAAGAAAATGATAAGAGCGCCCCGCAGGAAAGGCGGAATAACGACAGAAAGCCTGCCGGCGGCAATAACAACAAGCCCGCTTATAACAAAAAACCGGCCCAGGAACCGGAAACAGATATGGCTTTAAAACTGGCAGCGCTGAAGAACAAATTTAAGTAGGGAATAAATTAATGGCTGTCATGCTGAGCTTGTCGAAGCATGTGGGTAGGGCCTCTGCGCCCTATCCTTCGACAAGCTCAGGATGACAGCCTTCGCTTTTTATATCAAGTAAAATTTTATTCCAAAGTGATCTGCCTCCTGATGCTTTCTTCAAGCGAGATGAAGGTTTCAGTGCGTTGAATACCTTTAACACCCTGGATCTGTTCGTTCAAAACCTCGCGCAGGTGGGTGGTATCATGGCATACGATCTTGGCGAAAATACTCCACTCGCCGGTGGTATAGTGCAGCTCAACAATTTCTTTTATAGTTTTCAATTGTTTAACAGCTTCGTTGTATTGCGAGCCCTTTTCGAGGTAGATACCCAGGAACGCTGTAATATCATAACCTAATTTCTGAGGATCTACTTCCAGGCTGGCTCCTTTTATTACACCCATCTCTTCCAACTTTTTCATTCGCACGTGTATGGTTCCGCCAGAAACGATTAACTCTTTTGCTATCTCGGTGTATGGAGTGGTAGCATTCTTCATTAATATTGATAAAATCTGGATATCAAGATTATCAATTTCTAAATTTTGAGCTTTTCTGTGGGACATAAATTTGAATATCTATATTGAAATACAAGTTTAATTAAAATTTGAATAAAAATAAAATATTTTTGTTGAAATATTTGCAAGGAATTGATGGGTCTATTAAATTTGTATCAAGCAAATGACAATTGCTTTCTGTTCTTTAAACAAAAAAACAATGTTGGGTGGTGAAATTTTTGGCAGACACACCTCCTTGTCCCGGTGGCGGAGATCATAGAAAACCCGAAGCGGGCTAACTACTCTGTGGAGGTTCGAATCCTTCCCCAACAGCAAGTTCCTCAGCAAGTCGTGGAACTTTTATCCTGTAGGATGGTGAAATTTTGGCAGACACACCTCCTTGTCGCGGTGGCGGAGAAATTGGGAAACTTTTAGCAATAAAAATAACCACTCCGTGGAGGTTCGACTCCTTCTCCTACAGCTCTTCTCATAATTTAGGTTTATAATTGGTTAGTAAAGGCCCCTGCCCATCAGGGGCTTTGCTGTTTTTATAGGTTTTTCAAGGAAAGGCAGGAAATCAAGAGCCAAGAATCAAGAAAGAAAGCTAATACACAATTCATGGGCATTTATTGAATACATTTTTCCTGATTCCTGGCTCTTAATTTCCTGATTCTTTTCCAATTGTGTCATTTTTACGCATTGATATTATTATCTTAATATTTTTATGATAAATTTGATCGAATACTTATTATTGTAATCGATTGCGAAGCCCCTTGTTCCCGATCAATTAAACCCAAAAAAACCAACTATAATAGCACCATGAAAAAAATCCTACTTCTGTTTCTTACGGCTTGTTGCTGCATCACTTATCTTGCATTCAATATAGCCGGGCGCGGTAAACCCCGTGTGCTCATATTTTCAAAAACAATGGGCTACCACCATGCCTCCATTGATGCGGGTATCGCAGCCGTTCAGAAACTGGGAAGTGAAAACGGATTTGACGTGGATACTACTAAAGATGCCGGTATGTTTACCGATGAGAATCTTAAAAAATATGCCACCGTTATTTTTTTAAGCACCACCGGCGATGTACTCAACTACCGCCAGGAAGCCGCATTTGAACGCTACATACAAGCCGGTGGTGGTTATGTAGGTGTGCACGCTGCTACAGATACCGAGTACGACTGGGGCTGGTATGGCCGTTTGGCAGGCGCCTGGTTTTATGACCACCCGGGTATTCATGATAAAAGCCCTAACGTGCAGCCGGGTGTTTTAAATGTAGTTGATAACAATAATGCGGCCACCAAACACCTGCCCAAAGTATGGAAACATACCGACGAGTTTTACAGCTTTAAAAAAGCGCTGGCCCCCGATGTACACGTATTGGTTACTATTGACGAAAGCAGCTATACCGGAGGCAAAAGAATGGGCTATCACCCAATGGTATGGTACCATGATTTTGATGGCGGGCGTGCCTTTTATACCGAGCTTGGCCATACCGAGGAAACTTATAAAGATGCCGACTATCTTAAAATGCTGCTCGGCGGTATAAAATATGCCATCGGCGACAACAAAGACCTCAATTATTCGAAAGTTAAAACACAATTGCCGCCCGATGAAGACCGGTTTAGAAAAACGCAGTTATCAACAGGTAAGTTTTATGAGCCTACCGAGATGACTATCCTGCCCAATTTTGATATCCTGGTGTTACAGCGCCGCGGCGAAATTATGTTGTATAACCACAGTACTCAAAAGGTAAAACAGGTAGGCGCTTTTGATGTATATTACAAAACCCTGCATACTCCCGGTGTAAATGCCGAAGAAGGGATGCTGGGCCTGGCTAAAGACCCTAACTTTGCCAAAAATCACTGGATCTATATCTATTACAGTCCGGCTGATAGCTCGGTTAATCGCTTGTCGAGATTTACTTTTGAGGGCGATACGATCACCAAAAAAACCGAGAAAGTAATACTGGAAGTAAAAGCTCAGCGCGAGATCTGCTGTCATACCGGCGGTTCTATCGCCTTTGGTCCGGGTCCCGATAAAATATTGTTCTTCTCGGCAGGTGATAACTCGACGCCATTTGACGAGAAAAAGCAGAAATATGTAACCAGTGGTTATGCGCCTTTAGACGACAGGCCAGGCCACTACCAGTTTGATGCCCGCCGCTCGGCCGGTAATACCAATGATCTGCGCGGTAAAATTATGCGTATCAAGATCAATGACGATGGTACTTATGATATTCCCAAAGGCAATCTTTTCCCGAAAGGAACGCCAAAAACCCGTCCTGAAATTTATGTAATGGGCGATAGGAACCCTTATCGTATCTCGGTCGATCAAAAGAACGGTAACCTGTACTGGGGCGAGGTTGGCCCCGACGCGCACAACGATAGTTTGGATACCCGCGGCCCAATGGGTTACGACGAAGTGAACCAGGCCCGTAAAGCCGGTAACTATGGCTGGCCGTATTTTGTGGCTGATAATAAGCCATACCATGTTTATGATTACGCCACTGGTACTTCCGGTGCAGCGTTTGACCCGGAGCATCCGGTTAATGAGTCGCGCAACAATACCGGTTTACGCGATTTGCCACCCGCGCAGCCTGCCTTTATATGGTACCCGTATGGAGCATCGGCAGAGTTTCCGCAGGTAGGTACAGGCGGCCGTAACGCTATGGCCGGTCCGGTTTATTATACCGACATGTATCCCGATTCGACACGCCTGCCCGATTATTATAACGGCAAATTTTTGGCTTATGAGTGGATGCGCGGTTGGATAAAAGCGGTTAGCATGACTCCAGAAGGCGACTTTGATAAAATGGAACCATTTTTCCCGAAACTGAAATCGAACTCTATGATCGATATGGAAGTAGGTCCGGATGGCAGGCTATATGGTTTGGAATATGGCAGCGGCTGGTTCAGTAAGAACCCTGATGCCGGATTGTTCCGCATCGATTATATCAGTGGTAACAGGCCGCCGTCAATAGCTTTGGTGAAGGCAAATAAAACGTCGGGTAATTTACCCTTTGTTGTTAAATTAAGCGCCAAAGCAACTGATCCCGAAGGCGACAACATCACCTATTCATGGAATTTAGGTAATGGGGTTACTAAAGAAACCACAACTCCCGAATTAAACTATACATACACCAAAGCAGGCAGCTATAACATTACAGTTACCGCCAAGGACGTACACGGAGCCAAAACCAAAAGTACACCTATAAATGTATACGCCGGTAACGAAGAACCACAGGTAACGGTAAAGTTTACCGGTGGTAACAAATCTTTTTACCTTCCAGGCGTACCGGTTAAATACGCGGTTAAGGTAACCGATGGTACTAAAACAGCCAGTGTTGACCGTAGTCGCATTTTGGTGGCTGTTGATTATATTGATGATTATAAAAAGCCCGTATCGGCAACGCAATTAGAACAAACCACGCCGGAAAATAGCGGTAAAGCCATTATGCTGAGCATGGATTGCAAAAGCTGCCATAAAGAAGTGGGTAAATCAATAGGTCCATCATTTACCGAAGTATCGGCTAAATATAAAAAAGACCCGAAGGCGATGAACAAATTGATCCAAAAGGTAATCAAAGGCGGCGCCGGTGTTTGGGGTGAGGTGCCGATGTCTGCGCATCCAAGCATCAAGAAAGCCGATGTGGAGCAGATCATTACCTGGGTACTATCGATCAATAACCAGGGCAATAAAAAGAAATCATTACCAGCCGAGGGTAGCATCCTGCCAAAACCGGGCAGCAAGCAGTCAAACGCGACCATGGTATTATCAGCTGCTTATACAGATAATGGCGGTAAAAACATCAAAGCTTTAACTGGTCGTGGTGTGGCAACATTAAAGAGCAGCAACTATCAGTTTGCCGGTAACGAAAAAGTAAGCGGCTTTACCTCGTTTAAATACAACGGCATTAACCTGCTGATCATTCCGCAAAACGGTGGCTGGTTTGAGGTAGATGATATTGATTTAACCGGTGTACGCTCCGTAAACATGACCAACTTCTGGCAGGCACCACCAAGCACAAGTCTTGATTTTGAGGCTCGTTTAGATGCGCCCGATGGTGAGCTGGTAGGTAAAGGGAGCATGCCTGTACCTACAGCCGATCAGAAAGCCGGGCTTACCCATGTAACCATCAACCCGGTAACAGATGGCAAGATGCACAAGCTGTATTTTATTTACAAACCAGTAAAACAAGTGGCTTTAGTAGCTGGCGTAACAGGCTTGCAGTTTAACGCGAAGTAAATTCCCCGTACGTCATTGCGAGGAGGAACGATGTGGCAATACCTAACTGTACAGGGCCGCTCTGCTAATCGGGGGTTGTCACGCTTCGCTCTGAAGTATAAATAAAAACAAAAGCCCCGGCAGGTTACCTGCCGGGGCTTTTGTTTTACAAAGAATGTCATCCTGAACTTGTTTCAGGATCCCACAGGGCCGTTATACATCATGTATGTAACCCTGCTGATGGGGTGCCGAAACAAGTTCGGCATGACTTCGGGTTTAAATTTTCTTTGTCATCCTGAGCGGAGCGAAGGATCTATTAACGGACTATGTATAACGGCTAACAGATGCTTCACTCCGTTCAGCATGACAAATTTATTGTGGATTAATCCTTAAAGTATCTTAAATCCTACACTAAGCGCCCAAAGATTCTGGCGTTTGGCAAAGCTGTCGCTCACCTTGGTTAGGCCGCCTTCGTAGCGCAAATCGGCTGTGATGGAGCCGATATCAACACCGGCGCCCACCTGGTAGCCGAAATTGCTTTTATTAAAATTATCGAAGGCTCCGCTCACGTTATTGCCTAAACTCACCTTGTCATCCAACTGGTAGGTGTAGATAGGACCCGCCATTACCCGAAAGTTCAGATCTTTCTGACCAAATGATCTGCCTATCAGCAAGGGTACGTTCAGGTTAGTGAATCGTACTTTACCATTAAAAGCGGTATTGTTATCGCTCGATTCAAATTTACCGCCTGTACCGCTTAAATAAAGTTCGGGCTGAAAATACCAGGTATTACCTACACGGGCAAATAAACCGGCCTGGTAACCGGTAAGGGTCGACTCTTTTACATTATCGGTGCTGATCTTCGAAAAATTGACACCGCCTTTAATACCTAATGAAACCTGTGCTTTGGCCCCGATGCTTACCGCTATCAGTAGTGCCGTACTCCATAGTAATTTTTTCATAATCTTGATGTTGGTGATGCCGCATGAGTTTTGATTTACACACGCGACTGTTTTAAAATAAATTAGTCTATAAACGGCTTTTGTAACAAAAGCGTATACATAACTTATCAATTGACGTGCTAAAAGGTTAAATGTTGCTTGTGGAATTTGGTTTTACACCCTTCTGTAGAGATGCATATTTGTGTCTCCCGGTTTGTAATAAGGCTCATTTGGTAACCAGACGCAAGTATGCGTCTCTACAGATGAAATTGATTATTGGTTTAAATATCCCGGAGCAATTTGGCCAGAATGTCAACACTTAGCTGCAGATCTTCAACGGTAGATGAGGCAAAGCCAAGCCGGATAGCATTGGAGCCGTTGCTCTCTCCTTCAATAAATAAACCCTTTTTTAAGGCCCTTTGGGATAGTGCTGCCAGGTCAATCCGGGGATCGAATTGTGTCCACACAGCTAATCCACCGTCGGGTACTTTAAATTGTACATAATTGTGCAGTTGGCTGGTCATCAGATCGCAAAAAACATCGTGCCGTTGCCGGTACACTCGTAACGATTTGCGCAAATGGCGCTGAATGATGCCGTTTTGTAACAGCTCGGCTACCGCGCTTTCCAGTAAAGCATCACCCTGACGGTCGATAATACGGCGCAGGCGGGCCAGGTGTGTGATCACATTTTCGGGGCCGACAAGATATCCCACCCGGATAACTGGCGATATGCTTTTTGAAAAAGAACCGCAATACAACACCATACCTGCTTCATCGGCGCTGGCAAGCGGCATCAGCGGCTTGTTTTGATAGTGAAAATCGTAGTCATAATCATCTTCAAAAATAATAAAGCCATGTTTTTGAGCTAGGGCCAGCAATTGTATCCGGCGATCGGCCCGCAGCGCTACGGTGGTAGGGTAGTGGTGATGCGATGTTACATAAACCATGCGCACCGGTTGTTGGCGGCAAAGGCGGTCCAGCTCGTCTATGTCCATACCATAGTCGTCAACCGGTATTTTGACCAGATTGGCTCCTGCCTGTAAAAAATTCATTTGCGCGCCGGCCCAGCCCGGGTCCCCTGCTACTACGGTATCGCCAGGCTGCAGCAAGCCGGTACAGGTTAAATACAAACCCATCACCGTTCCGCGTACAATAAGAATATTGTTGGGCGTAATACGCAAACCCCGTGTTTGATTAAGGTACACAGCCAGTTCTTCGCGCAGCCAGGCCGTACCCCGGGTATCGCCATAACCCAAGCGGATATACGGGTCGCCGGTTAATAGTTGTGTACGGTATGCCCTTGACAGATCAAGTACCGGCGCCAGGCGAGTATCCGGAAAGCCATCGTCAAGGTGAAGAGGGGTATTCAGGTTAGCTATTTTGCGATTCAAATGCGGAGCACCATGAATGGCGAAACCAGCCACTTGATTGGTGTTTGCTGAAACGGAAACTAAAGGCTGTGGCTTAAAGGTGGGCAAGTGCCGGGCTACAAAGGTACCGCTGCCGGTTTGGCTTTCGAGCCAGCCCTGCGCCAGTAATTCGTCGTAAGCGCGTATTACTGTTTTGCGATGGACATTTAACAAAAGCGCCAGCTGCCGGGTTCCGGGTAAACTGTACCCGGCTGGCAAAGTGCCTGCCTTAATCAGCGCCATTAGCTGGTTACCAATTTGTAAATAAACCGATTGGGCAGCGTTTTTATCAATATTTAAAAGCGATGAAAGTATCTGCATAACAAACTGGACTATCCGTTTTATAAAAATTGGATGATTATGGTGATCCAATAAAGGTATAATTTTATAAAAAACAAAATGGAAGACAGATTAAAGAACGGTGGATTAGTGCGAATCCCCTCTTGAGAGGGGCGGAGGGGTGTGTTCATCAAGGCGAAAAAACGGTTAATAACACACCCCTGCCACAACTAAGGCCTACGCGCCCCCTCTCAAGAGGGGAAAAGATGGCGGAAATTTAAACAGATGGGCTATTGCCCGCTCAAGTGGGGATTTAAACAAACAAAAGTATGGTAACTCAGGAATCACATCTGCTTCAATTATACCCTACGGGGCTCCTGAAAGTGATCAGGAGGTGTTTAAATCCGGCAATAACCCTGGGTAAACGTATACTGGGAGAGCCTCCTCGTGGACAAAAGAGCATTAATCATATCCTCGCTTTCTGTAACCGGTAAGCGCGGCTGTTTATAAACAATTGATCATTAAATAGATAAATAAAAACAATGGCAACCCAAAAATCACATCTCATTCCAAGCCGGTCGGCCAAAAGGGCCAATTATGAACCGGAAACCATCCATAGTATATTAGACGAGGCGCTTTATTGCACCATCAGCTATTCGTTTGAAAACAAGCCGTTTTCGATTCCTACGGCTTTTGTGCGGTATGGGGATAAAATTTATATCCACGGCTCGGTAGGCAGCCACTTTATCCGCGAACTGGAAAAAGGTATCCCGGTATGTATCACCGTAACCCTAATGGATGCCCTGGTTGTGGCCAAATCAGCTTTTCACCACTCCGTGAATTACCGCTCGGTAGTGATATTTGCACAAGCCGAAAAGGTAGAAAGGGTGCAGGATAAGATAGAAGCCTTTAAATGGCTCACCGATAAAATTGTACCCGGCAGCTGGGATTACCTGCGGCCGATAAAAGAAAATGAAGTGCGCAAAACCACGGCTTTAGCTTTCAGCATCAATGAAGCATCGGCCAAGCTCCGTACCGGTATGCCGGTTGATGATGAAGAGGACCAGTCGCTGCCCATCTGGTCGGGCTTGATCCCGCTGCAAAACGGCCGTATGGCGCCCATAGCCGATGAGTTAAGCCGGGATATAGCGTTACCAGAGCATTTGGTTGGTGTGGGGATTTAGTTGGGAGACTGAATTTTTAAGTTCAAAGTTTATAGAAAAAAGCAGAAGCACGTGCGATTCCTTCCCTCGGGAAGGAGAGGAAGGGGTTTAGCCGGGTGACTCAAAGCCCGCTGCATACGACTCACCCCGGCCACGCTTTGCTGGGCGACCCTCTCTTCAGCTTCGCTGGAAAGAGGGTTGGAGCTCCCCGCGCGTCATTCCGAGGAGGAACGACGTGGCAATCCCCGATAAGCAGAGCGACTCTGTAAAGTTAGGGATTGCCACTCTGTGCTTCAATGACGCGCAGAAAGTATTCCCCTCTTTCCGCCAAAGGCGAAGAGAGGATGACCAAGCGTAACGATGGTCGGATGAGTAGATGAGGGCATTTCCACTTCCGCCCAAAATTTCGTATATTTATATCCAACCGGCAGCCCGGGTGTCTTTTACCAGGCATCCGGGCTGTTTGGTTTAAAGAAAAATAAGTCCAAAAACCGATCGTTTGGTGTGTAGTTATTTGAAAGTCAATTTTTTAATACTTTTTAAAGTTTTAAAAACATGCCAAAACAGCGCTGAAATTTGTTAAAAAGTGTTAAAATGGATGTTTTGAATAAATTTTGGGCAGTTTTTATGTCATTTTCGCCCCAAAATTTGTTAAAATTCAAGGTTTAAAAAGTTTTTTTGCAGCAACCTGTAGGCGGCTGACATTTTAATTTTGCTGCCGTGTATTTTTTATATTTTTGCTGAAAATAATTAATCATGGCTGAGATCAGTATCACCAACAAAGATTGGGAGCGCATCAAAATAAAGGTACAACGCAAATATAACCACCTTACCGACGAGCAATTGCAATACGCAGAGGGTCAGGAAGAAAGCCTGATAACCAGATTAATGGACCTGGTGAACCGCGACCGTAAGTATGTAGTGTTCACTTTAAAGAAAGCTTTGGTAAATATTGACAATAACCGATTGTAAATAAGGCCCGGTTTGTAAAAAACAATAAGCTTTTTTGTATTTTTATAGGCTTAATGACGAAACAGGGTATGGCGATCAATAAAAGGTACAAAAAGATAGGTTTATTTGCCGGTATAGCATTGCTGGCAGGCGGTGGGCTGGCTTTTAATGACGACCTGTTCCAGATTTCCAAAAACCTGGATGTTTTTGCCTCGGTATATAAAGAGGTGAATATCAATTATGTAGATAATATCAATTCGGCCAAAATGGTAAAAACCGGTGTCGATGCTATGCTCGATGGGCTCGACCCCTACACCGAATTTGTTCCCGAATCGGAAATTGAAGACTATAAGCTACACTATGTAAGCACCCAGTACGGAGGCATCGGTTCCAGCATTTTTGCACGTAATGGGAAGGTGTTTGTATCTGATGTTTTTGCCGGTTTCCCGGCCCAGAAGGCCGATATTCGTCCCGGCGACCAAATATTGAAAATAAATGACATTGATCTTACAGGGAAAAATAACGACCAGGTAAGCCAATTGCTCAAAGGATCTAAAGGGGCTCCTATAAAATTATTAATCAAGCGCGATAATACGCCGCAGCCCTTTGAAAAGAACCTCATCCGGGATGAGATCAAACAGCCCAATGTATCCTACTTCGGTATGGTTGACGGCAACATGGGTTACATTAAGCTGGATAAGTTCCTGGAAAACTCTGCCGCCGAGGTAACCAACGCGCTTGTAACACTAAAAAAGAGTAACCCTAACGGTATCATACTGGATTTGCGCTCAAATGGCGGCGGCATATTGCAGGAAGCGGTAAAGATAGTGAACCTGTTTGTACAGAAAGATGTAGAGGTGGTTTCGCAAAAAGGGAAAATCAAGGATAAGAACTTTACCTATAGCACAGTAAATACGCCATTAGAACCCAATTTGCCTTTGGTGGTATTGGTAAATAGTCATTCGGCATCAGCCTCGGAGATTGTGGCGGGCTCTCTGCAAGATCTTGACAGGGCTATTATTATCGGCCAACGCAGTTATGGCAAAGGCCTGGTGCAGCAAACGTTTAATCTGCCTTATAACAGCCTGGTTAAAATTACCATTGCCAAATATTATGTGCCATCGGGGCGTTGTATACAGGCGCTTGATTATACCCATCGTAAAGATGACGGCAGCGTGGTAAAAGTAGCCGACTCGCTGATACATGAGTTTAAAACAAAAAATGGCCGCTCGGTTTTTGATGGTAGCGGCATTTACCCGGATATTTTTATCAAGCAGGAAAAATTTGCCAATGTAACCCAGGCCCTGGTAGGTAAATTGCTGATATTTGACTATGCTACCGTTTACCGAGACGCACACCCTAAAATAGCCGAACCTAAAGAATTTGCCTTATCGGATGCTGATTACAGCGATTTTGTAAAATACCTGGCCGATAAAAATTACAGCTATACCACCACTGCCGAAAAGGTGCTGGCCAGTTTAAAAACCGAAGCCACCAAGGAAAAGCAGTTTAACGATATCCAGGGGGAGTACGATATTTTAAAATCAAAGCTGTTAACCAGCAAAAAGAACGATCTGCAGCAGCACAAAGTTGAAATAAAACAAGTGCTGGAAAATGAAATAGCATCCCGCTATTATTTTGAGCGCGGCCGTTACGAAACTAATTTTAAATACGATAAAGAGCTGGCCCAGGCGGTAAAAACCATGCAGGACAAGGCTCAGATCGCATCGATACTAAAAGGCGAGGGTAACTACAAAGTGATCGGAAAACCCGTGCTGGCTATGGCCGGGAAAAAGGCCGCCGATAAGGATACTGACGACGATCAGTAAGCTAATTTATTGTTTGTCAATTTGTTGTGTGTTTGTAACTGATTAGTTACTACGTGGTACAGTGTACTGGCTAAACTTTTGTTTAAGCTTGTTGTCATACATACAAACAACACGAAAAACAATGAAAAAGATCATTTTAACAGCGGCTATATTGCTAAGCTGTTTATCAGTAAAAATAGCCAGCGCTCAAATAAGTTTAAATATAAATATTGGCAGCCAGCCCGAATGGGGCCCTACAGGTTATGACCATGCCGATTATTATTACCTGCCCGATGTCGACTCTTATTACGATATCAACGCTCATCAGTACGTTTACCTGAATAATAATGTATGGGTGCATGGTGCCGCTTTGCCAGCACGCTTTGGCAATTATGATGTTTATCATAGCTATAAGGTAGTGGTAAATCAGCCTACTCCATGGGTTCATAATGATGTGATCAGGAAGAAATATATAAGCTACAGAGGCCGTCATGATCAAACCATTATCCGCGACAGTAAAGAGGTTGAATACACTAACCACTGGAGAGGTGAGCGCGGAAATAGCCGTAAGGTGGTGGTGCATAGAACTGTACGCGACAATCGTGATGATGATCATCGCGACCACCGTGGCGACGGGCACAGGAACTAATTTTTATTAAATTTTATATACAAAAACGGGTCTGTTCTTATCAGCAGGCTCGTTTTTTGTGGTGTTACCTCCATAAGGTGTATATACCTGCCGGCAATATAATTTAAACTTTTTGCGATAAATAATGTCATACATTCAAACAACGTTATAAATTAGGTGATCATGGCCTGCTAATTCAGTTAAATGATTTTTACCATGATCCTTATCAACACTTAAAAGATCTATAATGAAAAAGCTCATTTTATCAGCAGTATTACTTGTAAGCTGCTTTGCCGTTAAAACAGCCAGCGCCCAGGTTAGTGTAAGTTTAGGCGTAAACATTGGCAGTCAGCCGGCCTGGGGCCCTGTAGGGTATGATTATGCCAACTATTATTACATGCCCGATATTGATACCTATTACGATGTACCTACACATCAGTATGTATATTTTGATAACAATGTATGGGTACACCGCGCTTATTTGCCGGTACGTTATCGCCACTATAACTTATATAATGGTTATAAAGTAGTGATCAACGACCGTAACCCATGGTTAAGGCATGGCTATTACAGAGATCATTATGCTGGCTATCGTGGCCGTCATGATCAGGTGATCATCCGCAACAGTCGCGACGCACATTATGCCAACTACTGGCGTGGTAATTATGCACGCAGAACGGCCTATGTTCGCCCGCACTATAATAACGGTAACCATTGGGGTAACCGGGGTGGTAATTGGGGCGGAGGTCGTGGTCACGGAAATGGTAACTGGGGTGGCGGCCATGGAAATCACGGAGGCGATCACGGAAACCACGGCGGCGATCATGGCAACCATGGTGGCGGTCACGGTCATCACTAATCCATCATATTCAATATATAATAGAAACGGACTTCCTTTTAAGGGAAGTCCGTTTCTATTATAGCCTACTCCCATGATACTAAAAATGCAGGATAACCTTAAAGCTCAAGTTTCGCCCCATATTGTAAATACCCATATGCCCGTTGGGCGATGCCTGGTAATATTCAAAATACTTTAGCCGGTTCAAATTGGCCTGGTAAGCGGTGTCAAATAAATTATCGCCCTGTATAAAAAATTCGTAAAAGGACGATTTTGCCTTTTCGGCTTTAATGGTGAAGCCCAGCCCTGCGTTAAACAGAGTGTATCCTTTGGTAAAAGTTTCGGTATTATCCAGCGCATAAAAATGGTTCTGATCAGCATAGGCATCGGCCTCAATACGGGCATTTAGTTTGGTTAATACACCGTATGTTCCGGGTAAGGTAGCCCGCAACGCCGACCGTATATGCAGCGGCGGTATAAAAGGAAGATACTTTGCGGCTTCGCCATATTTATCTATCAATGGCTGGTTTTTGTTGATGCCGTTTACGTAGGACAGGCTATTGTCCAGCGCCAGCCATTTGATGCTTCGCGGGTGCAAGTTCAGTGTCAGTTCGGCTCCATATAAGCGGGCTTTTGATTGCTGGTATTGATAGGTGCTGTTGCCGGGCACAATAATAACCGGGTTACCATTGGCATCGTTCAATTTGGCTTGGTAAATATAATTGTTGATGTTATTGTTGAATACTTCTGCAATGATATCCATATCGGGCAGGTAAGCAATAAAGCCAAGATCCTGCTGCAGGCTAAATTCGGGGTTAAAGCCGCGGTTGCCCAGGTAAACAATGTGCGCACCCGGATCAAGCCCGTTTGAGCCAATTTCGGTGATGTTTGGCGCACGGTAGCCCCGAGCAATATTGGCTTTGAGCAACAGACGGTCGCTGATATTATAGGTAAGACCTAAACTGCCTGAAAAACCCCGGTAATTATGTTTAAAAGCCGGGAATTGCAGACTAGCGCCTGCGGTATCGGGTAAATGTGCCTGCTTACCAAAGCCAGTTTGCGCATCTGTGCCCACATAAAAATTATTCCAGGTAACGTGCCGGGTATCGTACCGTAGGCCACCGGAGATATCAACACGACCAAAACTTTTCTTGGCGAACAGGAAGCCACCGGCATCAAATAAGTTATAATCGGGTATCGGGAAATCCGTAGCGGCTTTACTGCGGTTGCTTTGATACATGCCATTGATGCCCGTGGTGGTTTCCACACCCCCAAAAGATGGAAGGTTGTACCGTACATCATAATTAATGGTATTCAGTACCACATATAGCCCCGCCTGCTCGGGAACGGTAGGGTGATTATATTCCCGGCGAATGCTTTGCTGAAAGCCCAGCGAGGTATTGATGCTGCCCTCGCCGGTTTTAAAAGAGTTGGTGTTGTATACCCGGTAATGCTGTATACGCTGGTGTAAAGGGGTAATGGAATAAGACCGCAATTCATCATTGGAGACTATAGGGCGGTTTTTGATATCGTCGTTCCCGGCTTCATAAATTTGTTTGGTAAAACGCCGGCTGAGCGAATCGCGGCTGCCATCGGGGATCTCCTGGCGGTTATCATAAAGTATAGCACCAATTTGGGAGTAGCCCCATGATTTATCAACCCGGGCGATGCCCGACAGGTTAAATTCACGGAAACCGGTGTTATACACAAAGCCGTCGATCTTGTTCTGATAATCATGGGCTGTTTTGGCCGTAGCACGGAAGGCGTATTTCCAGTTATTCTTTTTATAAGATAATCCTAACGACGTACCGATCATGCCGTTGTTGGTATGGTAATCGGTTATGAAATCGCCATTGAGCTTGCCATCGTCGCCGTTGGGGATGTATGGGATCAGGTTGATCACGCCTGCCAGGGCATCTGAGCCATAGGTTAAACTGGCAGGGCCTTTTACCACCTCGGCACGACCAATACCATATTGATCTATCTCGATGCCGTGTTCGTCGCCCCATTGCTGCCCTTCCTGGCGTATACCATCGTACAAGGTTAAAACCCGGTTATAGCCCAGTCCGCGTATAAAAGGTTTGGAGATATTGGGGCCGGTGGTAACCGCGCTTACTCCGGGTACGCCCTTGATAATGGCATCGATGATATTGTTGTTTACATGTTGTTCGATCTCTTTTTTGCTCATTACGGCAATAGGTACCGGGTTGCTGCGCAGCTGTGTTGCCCGTGATACCCCGGTTACCACCACTTCATTGAGTTTGGATGGCTTTTCTTTCAGGCTTACATTTCTTACCGCAGGTTCATTATTGCTAATGGTGATGCTGAGCGTTTCGGCCTCATAACCTATGCTGGTAATGGTGATGCCATAAGTACCCGGTGGGATGTTTTTAATCTCGAAATAGCCCTTGGTGTTGGTACTTACGCCTTTACCAAGCCCTTGAATATTTACCGAAGCGTAGGATAGGGGCTCATTATTGGCGGTAACATGACCCTTTAGCACACCGTTTTGCGCAAAAAGTTGATTAGTTGTGAATAATATAAAAAGTAAAAATAGTGTTCGCATATAATTTAAATTTATGCAAACATATTTAAATTATTTGATTGATAAAATACATAAAATTAGTTAAGACTAATTTTATGTATTAACGTTATGTTTTTTTATGTTTGTGTGTAATCATAAAGGTGGATGTACACATTATCAGAAGAGAATTACCTAAAATCAATTTACCGGCTTAGTCAGCAACCTAATTTTAAGATAACACCTACGGCCATTGCCGAGTCGTTGAAGAACAACCCTGCATCGGTAGTGGATATGATCCGCAAGCTTACCGAGAAGCAATTGATAGAGTACGATAAGAAAAAAGGCGTAAAACTAACTCCGGTTGGTTTAAAAGACGCTGTATTGATCGTTCGCCGTCACCGGCTTTGGGAAGTGTTTTTGCTGGAAAAATTAGGGTATCATTGGGACGAGATCCATGATATTGCCGAAGAGCTGGAACACATCAGTGATGCTACGCTGGCCGACAGGCTGGATAAATTTTTGGGTTTCCCTGAGTACGATCCACATGGCGACCCTATCCCCAAAGCAAACGGTAAAATCCCCAAACCCTATTCGGTAACCTTAGCCGACTTGAAAACGGGAGATACCTGCCGGGTGGCCGCCGTAAAAGATACCAGCAGCTCGTTTTTGCAGTACCTGCAAAAGTTGGATATTGGGATAGGTACCAGCATCAAACTGTTGGAAAAAATTTCGTATGATAATTCGCTGGTGATCACTATCAACGGTAAAGAAAATACCACTGTGTCACAAAAGTTTGGCGAAAATATTCTGGTGGACTGAGGCACTGAAAGCCCAAGGCGCAAAGCTTAAAGCAATATAACAAATAATAGAAAGGCCCAAAACAGAGCTTTGGGCCTTTTGCTTTCTGCTTTAAGCTAGCTATTGTGTCTTTCCGTTTATCTTGGCCGATTCTTCCAGTTCATTATCAACCTGGTCGTCAAAATACAGGCGGTATATTACCCAGTCGTTTTTTGGTTTGTAAAACATAAAAGTAAAACGTACCGGCTGATTCTGGTGTTTTACCAGGTAGCTGTACAAAACCAGGCTGTTTGATGCCTTCCGCTGAACAATAAGTTCTTTACCAATATACAGGCCGATCAAAGCGCGGGTGGTATCAATTTTAGCGATCAAACCCCTCAGGCTGGTCGAATCAACCAAAGGATTGGTTTTAAAAATGTTGATGATGGCTCGTGAAGTGCCATCTTTTTCATAAGTTTTAAAGAATTTGTCGATGTAAGCAGTCGCGCCGGTAACAGTGGCGGCAGGCGTTTTGGGGGCGCTGGTTGCAGTCGCTGGCGTTTGCGCGTAGGCGCTATTACAAATAATAAAAGCTATGGCTATTAGAAATATTGACTTTAATGTTTTAGGATTTAAGTATTGCATACCGATGATTTATTAGCTAAAATAAGTAATTAAATAATATCAGTCCTGCCTGATGGTAAAATGATGGTAAATTTATTGTTAGGAGACATGACAGACCCAGTGGTTTTGTTCCCGCGAGATTAGCGTAGCGTATCGCGTGGGTGATATGCGCTAAGTTTTCAGCTTACGTCATCAGCTGAAAGCTGAGCCATGAGAACTACGGGCTGGAAGTCAGCGGTAGCGTTAGCTGGCTTAAATTTAACCAAAAAGTGGGTTTACATGTAAACCCACTTTTTTATAGTAAAATAAAATTAATTTACTGGTAATCAATTAGATAAATTAATGTAAACCGTAAAAAGTGTAAACCATGTAAACCCACTTTTTTAATAAAATGACCTGTTTTTTTTTAAGATTACGCTTACTTGTCTTTTAAATTATGGGCCAATAAAAAAGCCTGCTACTTGTAGCAGGCTTTTTACAATATGGTATACTGTTACTATTTAGCAACATACATTACTTCTTTAACCGCTTTAATAACACGCTCCGGATTTGGCAGGTATTCCTGGATCAGGGTTGGTGCATAAGGCAGGGGAACGTCGCCGCCCATGATGCGTAATATAGGAGCATCAAGGTAATCAAACGCGTCTTTTTGTACTTTGAAGGCAACCTCAGTAGCGATTGAACCTAAAGGCCAGCTTTCTTCGATGATAACTAAACGGTTTGTTTTTTTAACCGATTCAATCACAGTAGCATAATCGATAGGGCGTACAGTACGCAGATCGATTACTTCTGCATGGATACCTTCTTTTTCCAGTTCGGCAGCAGCTGCAATAACCACTTTCATGATCTTGCCAAAGCCTACTAAGGTAACGTCAGAACCTTCTTTAACTACTTTTGCTTTACCCAGAGGTATATAATAAGTTTCTTCAGGAACCTCGCCCTTATCGCCATACATTAATTCAGATTCCATGAAAATAACAGGATCCGGATCAAGGATAGCTGATTTTAATAAACCTTTAGCATCGTAAGGGTTTGATGGCACTACCACTTTTAAACCAGGACAGTTGGCATACCAGTTTTCAAAACACTGACTGTGTTGTGAGCTTAGCATACCCGCGTTACCGGTTGGGCCGCGGAAAACGATAGGAACCGAGAACTGGCCACCGCTCATTGACATGATCTTAGCTGCACCATTGATGATCTGATCGATAGCCACTAACGAAAAGTTAAAGGTCATGAACTCGATAACAGGGCGCAATCCATTCATGGCAGAGCCAATGCCGATACCGGCAAAGCCTAATTCAGAGATGGGCGTATCAATAACGCGTTTGGCACCAAATTCATCCAGCATACCTTGGCTTACTTTGTAGGCACCATTATATTCGGCAACCTCTTCACCCATCAGGTATATTTTATCGTCGTTGCGCATTTCTTCGACCATGGCCTCTCTTAGCGCTTCTCTGAACTGTATTTCTCTCATTATATTTATATAAAATGATGTTTTTTGCGACCGCAAATATAAACACTAATGTGTAAAATGCAATCCCTAAGGGGGTACAGATAAGGTTTTACCGCATATATTTTACAAAAATCAGTACATTGGATAAATAAACCTTGTACCAATGAAATTTCCATCGTTAAAAAGTCTTGCCCAGGGTGCTCTAGACACCATAAAGCGTTATCCTTTTGAAATTTTGTTTGCCTTTGTAGGCACCATAGCTGCTACCACCGAGATAGAGTTGAAACAACTGAGCAGGTTGAACGAAGGTTGGTGTATCAGATTGATAATGGTAGCCAATTTAGGGTTGCTATTGAGCTTATCTGCATCACTATATACTAAAAGTTTAGATTTAGCTGTTAACAGGCGGCGATTGATCAAATGGGGCGCCACTTTATTTGCTGCATCCCTTATACTGATCATCAACCCTTCCGTGCGTGAAGCTGATTACCTTCGGTTTTTTCTGATGAGTCTGGCTTTTCATTTATTGGTGGCTTTTGCCGCTTTTACAGGAAAGGGACAGCTACAGGGTTTCTGGCAGTTTAATAAAACCTTGTTTTTGCGATTTTTAACAAGTGTACTGTATGGCCTGGTGTTATTTCTGGGGTTGGCCGCAGCTATAGGCGCAACTAATTTTCTGTTCAACTTTAAGTTTGAGAGCGATACTTATGCCATTTTGTGGGTATGGATAGCCGGTATATTTACTACTATATTCTTTCTGGCTGGCGTGCCCGCTGAAACCAGCTTACTTGACAGCGATCACAGCTATCCGAAAGGACTAAAAATATTCACACAATATGTACTGATTCCGTTAGCAACCGTTTACCTGATCATTTTATTGGCTTATGAAATTAAGATCCTGGTGCAATGGAACCTGCCTAAAGGTCTTGTATCAAACCTCATTTTAGGTTACGCGGTATTTGGTATCCTATCGTTGTTACTGGTTTATCCGATACGTGAGCATGCTGAAAACAAATGGCTTAAAACCTTTTCGCGCAGCTTTTACTTTTTGCTGATACCATTACTGGGCTTGCTATTTGTGGCAGTAGGTGCAAGGGTATTTAAGTATGGCGTTACAGAATACCGATATTTTTTAATTCTGCTGGCTTGCTGGTTACTGTTTATATCGGTATACTTTTTACTGTTCAAAAAGCAAAACATTAAGCTGATCCCGGTTTCATTATGCATACTCACCTTATTGGCTATTTATGGGCCCCAGAGTGCGGTTTCGGTGAGTATGTATTCGCAAAGGCGTATTATTATTAAGTTTTTTGAAAAATATAAGGCGGTTAAAGATGGTAAGCTGATGCCGGTTGACAGCAATAAAGTGAACAAAATTGATGGGAGCCATGTGGTAGCTAATCTGGATTACTTTATATCTAAATACGATATTCTACCGCTTCAGCCTTATATTAATAAAGATCTTACATTGGTTACTGATTCATTGGGCAAAAAGAAAAGCCAGTTTTACCATGGCTCTGTAAGTGATCGTTATGAATTACGCAGCGATAAGGTGGAATGGGCCAAAAACTATTTAGGGCTGCATCGTTTTCAACCCTATTATCGGGGACAGGAAGACAATGTAACTGCGGTAAACGGATACACTTTTAGATCAAATGAAGATATAACGGTGATAAAGGGATATGACTTGAGCTTGGCTACAGACAATTCAGCAGACACGGTTGTCAATAATTACAATGGAACTAAGATCACTGAGATCCATCCGGATACCCAGGAAAGAATCATCAAAATTGGTAATGACGTTTTCAGGTTTGACGTGGAAGCACTGGCGCGTAAACTGGTAGCTGATTCTGTGAAGATGGAAAAGTATCTTCAGCGTACCAATGAAAGCTATATGCCTAAAACGTACAATTTACCTCGTGTTATGCTTGCAGTTAATCAGGAAACAGCTAAGTACCAGGTGACTTTTATGGCTGAAAGTATACAGTATAATCCACAAGGAGGGAAAACATTGCATGTTAATTTTGCGCCGGGAACTTATCTGATCAAAATCAAATAGGGATTTTCTCTACAGATTATTCAGCATACCCATATCAAACTTGGGTTTGAGCGTATATTTCAGTTGTACCAATCCGCTGCTGAACTGCTCGCTGCCGAGCAATGTGAGTTCTGTGCGCTCTTTTAGATTGCTAAAAAGTGGTTTGCCCGCACCTAAAATTACCGGATGTACAGAAAGTAATAGTTCATTGATCATGTTATGAACTATAAATGCCGATACCAGGTCGGCCCCGCCAAACAACCAGATATTTGCTCCGGGTTGATGCCTGATCTCATCTATACGTGTTTTAAAGTCGACTTCTGCGATAATCTCCGCATTGCCCTCCACATGTGTTAAGGTATTGGAAAAAACGTACATTTTAATTGCCGCAAATACGTCCGGACTATCGCGCATGAGCATCTCATAGCTTTTTCGTCCCAGAAATATGGCATCAGTACTACTTAAAAACTCGGTCATGCCATAATCCTGATCAGCAAAGCACCAGTCGTACTCGCCATTGGGACCTTCAATATATCCGTCGAGGCTTAAAGCCAGGTTCAAAATTATTTTTCGCATGATAGTTTTTTAATGTAGTACAGATTTATTCGTCGTCCTGAACACGGTTCTTTTCCTGCCACTGCTTGCTGAATGATTTTTCGGTAACATTGGGCATGTCCCGAAGGTGCCCCCAGGTTTTTTTGAAGAATGTTTTGAGCAGATAGTTCTTCATTTTACCGCCAAAAAAATCCATGAGTTTGCGTTTGAGCATACCCTTTTGCCATATGCTCCAGCCCCAGCGTTCCCTATTGGTAACCAGGTGTTCTTTGACCGCGTCGCGCCGGTTAAGCAAAAGCATTTTATGGATGTCGATCTTAACGGGGCAAACTTCGGTACAACGGCCGCATAAGCTGGAAGCGTAGCTTAGATGCTTAAACTCGTCCATGCCGCGGGTATGCGGGGTAATAATGGAGCCAATAGGGCCGCTATAGGTGGTATTATAGGTATGGCCGCCAATATTTTTATAAATAGGGCAAACGTTTAAACAGGCTCCACATCGGATGCAGTATAAGCCCTGGCGCTGATCTTTTTGGGCCAGCAGGTTGGTACGGCCGTTATCCAACAATATTACATACATTTCATCAGGCCCGTCGGTTTCGTTGGGTTGGCGAGGGCCGCTTAAAATGGTATTGTAAACGGTGAGATTTTGCCCGGTTCCATGCGTCGATAGGATTGGCCATAACAAGTCAAGATCGGCGATGGATGGTATCAGCTTTTCGATACCTACAATGGCAATGTGTATTTTAGGAAAGGTAGTGCATAGGCGTGCATTACCCTCATTTTCGCTAATAGCGATACTGCCGGTGTCGGCCAGTAAAAAGTTTGCGCCTGTAATGCCTATATCAGCCTGCAAGTATTTTTCACGTAATAATTCCCGTGCTTTTAACGTAAGCTGTTCCGGGGTGGCATCGATGGGGGTACCAAAACGTTCATGAAACAGTTTGGCAATGTCCTCTTTACTGAGGTGCATAGCCGGGGTAACTATATGATAAGGTTTTTGACCCAGAAGCTGCACAATGTATTCGCCAAGATCGGTTTCCAAAGATTCTATCTGGTTACTTTCCAGGAATTCATTTAAATGAATTTCTTCGGTAACCATCGATTTTGATTTTACAACTGTTTTGGCGTTGGCTTTGCGGATAATGCTCAGAATCTCACGATTAGCTTCTTCGGCATCATTGGCCCAGATCACTTTGCCGCCGCGTTTTTGAAAGTTGGCTTCGAACTCCGGTAAAAATTTATCCAGGTTCTCCATTACCTTCCACTTGATCACGTGGCCCTTGCGTTTGGCATTTTCAAGATTGGTAATGCGGGAAAGGCCGCGCTCAACAGCAGTACTGTATTTATCAATGTTATTATTGATAATACGGCGGTGATCAACATCAAAGGCCTTTTCTTCAGAGGCTACCAAAAACTCTTCCGCAGTGCTTCCCATATATGCGAATTTAGTTTTTTTTTATATTGGTTGATTGTTGAGAGGTTGATTAAGTTTTTAACAAAACAAAAAGAGACGCAAATTTGCGTCTCTATATTTAGATTTTTGAACTCGATTATTACCTGGTTTCTTCAGATATCTTACCATCTACAACAGGGCGTTTGTCACGGTTTGCCAGATCCCAGCCGGTATAAAATACCAGTTGCGCGCGCTTGGCCAGTAATGGAAAGTTGATCTTGCTTACTTCATCACCAGGCTGGTGGTAATCAGCATGTACCCCGTTAAAGTAGAAAATAATAGGGACACCATGTTTGGCAAAGTTGTAATGGTCGCTGCGATAGTAAAAGCGGTTTGGATCTTTGGGATCGTCATATTTATAATCTAAGTGCAGCTTGGTGTAGGTATTATTGGCATTCTCTCCAATTTCATGCAGTTGGGAACTTAGCATAGCCGAACCGATAGCATATACATAATTAGCTGAATCAGGTTTACCGATATATTCTTCACCCACGCGACCAATCATATCAATGTTCAGATCGGTAATGGTGTTAGCCAATGGGAAAACCGGGTGCTCAGAGTAATACTCCGATCCCAATAAACCCTTCTCTTCACCCACGTTGCCTAAGAAAAGGATACTGCGGCGCGGGCCGTGTCCATCCTTTTTGGCTTGTGAAAACGCGCGGGCAATTTCCAAAATTCCGGTTGTGCCAGAGCCATCATCGTCGGCGCCGTTATTTACCTTATCTTTAGCATTTGGGTCGCGGTTTAAACCAATATGATCATAGTGAGCCGAAAATACCAATACCTCATCTTTCAGATCGGTACCTGGCATATAGCCCAGTACGTCAACCGCTTTTACATCTTTCTTTTCGGTATGGTAATTCAAAACCACATCGGTTTTTACCGATAAGGCAGGAGTAGCAGCCTCTGCAGAAGCAGTCTTTAATTGATCATATGTTTTACCGCTTGCTTTTACCAGTTCATTGGCCAGTTCGGTTGTGACGTTGACTACCGGGGCATTAGTATTTGACGATGGGGCATCATCCTTTTTAATGGTTAAACGCGCACTTGCTATACTGCTGCCGAAACGACTTAATGCAGCAGCGATGCTTGGATTAGCCGCCAGTATGGCTAAAGGTTTTTTGCTTTGCAGGTTTTTAATGATTTTGTTACGGGCAGCTGTCATCCGGTAGCTTGTATTGGGAGTGGAGCCAGCTTCGGGTTTGTCCTCGTTTACCCAAAGCAATATTTTTCCCGTCAAATCTGTCGAGCCGATTTCACTATCGGTTCCATAACCCACAAAAACCACAGTATTGGCGGTTAAGTTATTATCCGGATACGTTCCGGTAAGGTAAAAATCTTTGGTATAAGTAAATGCTTTTCCGTTAACCGTAAAGTCGGTTACTTTTAGCGCGTTTTCGGTAAGCGGTACATCCAGGAAATAGGACCCATTTACAGGAGCTTGCAAACCTAACCTTTTAAATTCAGCCGCGATATAATTTGCTGCTTTCTCGGCGCCGGGTTTACCGGTTTCACGGCCTTCAAAAGCATCGGATGCTATGATGCTCAGGTGCTTTCTGGCATCCTCGGCGGTGATCAACTTAGCATATTTTACGATAGTTGGATTTTGTTGTTGCTGAGCGCAGGCATTTAAGGCAAATGCCGATGAAAAGGCCCATAGGTATATTTTTTTCATGTTCAGGTTTGTAAAGAGTTTATTTTAATGGTTCATAGATCATAGTAAAATGAGGTGTGACTTATATCTTTTAGTTTTCGCCTTTGTCCTTTTGCCTTAATTAGCAGGAAATTTTACCCACGCGGGTAGCGTGGCGTCCGCCTTCAAATTCTGTACTTAAAAAAGCGGCAACAATTTTTCCGGCATCCTCAATGCTGATAAAGCGGGCAGGGATACATACAATATTAGCATCGTTATGCTTGCGGGCCAGCTCGGCCAGCTCAACTGTCCAGCAAATGGCGGCGCGGACGCCCTGATGTTTATTGGCGGTGATGGCTACACCGTTGGCGCTGCCGCAAACCAGTATCCCAAGGTCAAATTCGCCGCTTTCAACGGCCGAAGCAACGGGGTGGGCAAAGTCGGGGTAATCTGCCGAGGCGTTGGAGTAGGTGCCGAAATCTTTAATCTCGGCGGCTGATACAGCGTTCAGCAAAGCTTGTTTATAATCAAAGCCGGCGTGGTCGGCACCAATGGCAATCTTTAGCCCTTCTTTCATCAGTTAAATAAGTATTAAGTTAATGTACAAATGTGCAAATTATTTAGCTGTGCAAATGTGCCAATTTCACATAGTACGGTTTTTACAATAAGCCCTGGTCAAATGCTCTCCGGGAGGGAAGCGGATTTTGCCAGCACAGGCACTTTGTTTGCGTAAAAAGTGGGTTTACATGGGTTTACACTTTTTTGGGTTAACATGATTATATATTATTGATAATAAGATAGTTGTGTTTGTTTTTGTCGTAAAACAGCGAATTTATGTAAACCATGTTTTTAAATAAAAAAAGCGGTCACTTAGTGGCCGCTTTTCTATATGTCGTGTATATATCTGATTTATGACATTACCTCTTCGTGGCGTTTCAGTTTTCTTTTCTCAACCAAACCTGCTACTATAATACTTACTTCATACAGTACAAACAGCGGGATACTTACTACGGTCATGGTTAACATATCAGGTGTAGGCGTTACTACTGCCGCTATAATGAGGATGATCACAATAGCATACCTGCGTGTTTCGCGCATAAACTTGGGTGTTAAAACACCAAGGTTTGATAATATATAAACCAGGATAGGCAATTGAAATACCACACCGGTTGCCAGCGTTAAGGTAGCAACTGACGATATGTAGGAATCAATAGAGAATAAATTCTGAATTTTTGTGCTTACGGTATATCCGGATAAAAAATTAATGGACATGGGCGTAATGACATAATATCCAAACATAATACCCAGAAGAAACAGCATACAGGCATAGAAAACAAATCCGGTAGCGGCTTTACGTTCTTTTTCATGCAGGGCTGGTTTTACAAAGCGCCAGATTTCCCAGATAAGGTATGGCACACCCAAAGTAATACCAATAATAAGTGCCGAATTGATCTGGAGCGTAAACTGCCCCGCCATTTCGGTATTGATCAGCTGAATGTTGATCTTATCGATACAAAATCCGGAGCGGTGTAAAGCCGCACCAATTTCACAAAGCATACGGTAAGTCCAGAAGGTTGGTCTGGCCGGGCCCATGATCACGGTATCGAAAATCCAGTCGTAAAAGTAAAATACTACAGCAGTAAATATCACAATAGCTATTGACGCCCGTACCAAATGCCACCTTAGCGCTTCCAAATGATCGAAGAAGGACATTTCTGCCTCCATCGTTTTGCCTTTGTCTTTAATGGCCTTAATTAATTTGTTATCGCTCATGGTTTATAAATACCGCTGTACAAACGCTATTGTGCTAAGTACGTTTTATTGTATGAAGATAGTTTGAATTTATTTTAAAATTCAAAGGTTTCCATAAACTTCGTAGTGAAATTACCTGCACGGAAGTTAGGGTCCTGCAATAATTTAAGATGGAAAGGTATGGTTGTTTTTACACCTTCTATCACAAATTCGCTCAGTGCGCGCTCCATCGTACTCAATGCTTCATCACGGGTTTGCGCTACGCAGATCACCTTGGCTATCATCGAATCATAGTTTGGCGGGATCACGTAACCGGTGTACACATGCGTATCGATACGCACACCATGACCACCTGGTGAATGGAAATTGGTTATTTTACCAGGTGACGGGCGGAAACCGTTAAACGGATCTTCGGCATTGATACGGCACTCTATGGCGTGCATGGTTGGCTCGTAGTTTTTACCAGAGATAGGGATACCTGCAGCAACCTTGATCTGTTCTTTGATCAAATCAAAATTGATCACCTCTTCGGTAACCGGGTGCTCTACCTGGATACGGGTATTCATCTCCATAAAGTAGAAGTTACGGTCTTTATCAACCAAAAACTCTACGGTACCGGCACCTTCGTATTTAACAGCTTTAGCCCCTTTTATAGCAGCTTCACCCATTTTTTTACGCAGTTTCTCGGTCATGAAAGGTGATGGTGACTCCTCAACCAGTTTCTGGTGACGACGTTGAATGGAACAATCGCGCTCAGAAAGGTGGCATACTTTACCATATTGATCGCCCACTACCTGTATTTCGATGTGGCGCGGATCCTGTACATATTTTTCCAGATATAAGCCGTCGTTACCGAAAGCTGCACCCGACTCTGCACGGGCCGAATCCCAGGCGTTCTCAAATTCTTCATCTTTCCAAACTATACGCATACCACGGCCACCGCCACCGGCTGTAGCTTTTAGTATAACAGGATAGCCTATTTTGTTAGCTATGCCAATACCTTGTTTTACATCGCTAAGTAAGCCTTCGGAACCCGGAACGATAGGTACGCCGGCTTTTTTCATGGTGTCTTTAGCTGATGCCTTATCACCCATCTGGTTGATCTGCTCGGCAGTGGCACCAATAAATTTGATACCATAATCGGCACAAATAGCCGAAAACTTGGCGTTTTCAGATAAAAAGCCGTAGCCCGGATGTATAGCATCGGCATTGGTCAGTTCGGCAGCCGAAATGATATTAGGAATACTTAAGTAAGAGTCGCGGCTTGGCGGTGGGCCTATACAAACAGCCTCATCAGCAAAACGTACATGAAGGCTATCACGGTCGGCAGTTGAATATACAGCTACGGTTTTAATACCCATCTCTTTACAGGTACGGATAATACGTAAAGCTATTTCACCCCGGTTAGCTATTAATATTTTTTTAAACATCTTTTTTGTAAGGATTACACTGATTGTTTTATGATTACACCGATTATTCTATGATTACACCGATTATTTTTAACGGATTACACTGATTAATTTTTATAATCAATACAATCAATTGCTATCGGTAAAATCAATTTATAATCGGTGCAATCTACTAAATAGGTTCTACTAAAAATAAAGGCTGATCGTATTCAACCGGTGAAGCATTGTCAACCAATACTTTTACAATGCGACCTGAAATTTCAGATTCGATCTCGTTGAAAAGTTTCATGGCTTCGATAATACAAACAACAGAGCCTGTTTTTATTTCATCGCCAACATTTACAAATAACGGTTTATCAGGACTTGATGAGCGGTAAAAGGTGCCGATCATGGGCGATTTGATGGTAAGATACTTTGAGGTATCGGCCGCTGCCGGGGCAGCAGGAGTAGCCACGGGTGCCGCTGCCGGGGCTGCCGGAGCAACAGGTAATGTCGCTGGGGCGGTTTGCGCCGGGATGCTTGCATGGATAACCTGTGGTTGAACCTCGTTGGTTTTTATAGTTATCTTAAAATCTTTTTGCTCAATTGACACTTCGTTTACGCCTGATTTTGAAACAAAGCGAATAAGATCCTGAATTTGTTTAATATCCATACTTTGGGATTGAGTGGTTTTGGATAAAGTTTGTTTATCTAAGTTATTTGATAATGTGCAAACTGGCAATATGCAAAATTGCAGACTGCAAATGTGCAAATGTTTTTTTATGATTTAACTATAAATTATAGTAACATATTAAAATGAACAGATGTTTTTATTTTTTAATATGCGCGTTTAGTAAGCCCATTTTAAATAGACTGAACCCCAGGTAAATCCACCGCCAAACGCTGCTAAAATAAGGTTGTCACCTTTTTTGAACTTGCTTTCCCACTCCCACAAACATAATGGTATTGTACCATTTGTAGTGTTACCATAACGTTCAATATTGATGATCACTTTATCGGCGCTCAGGCCTGTGCGGCTGGCTGTGGCATCAATGATGCGCTTATTGGCCTGATGAGGTACCAGCCAGGCAACGTCATCTGCTCCCAGGCTATTACGCTCCATTACTTCGTGAGCTACATCGGCCATATTGGTTACTGCGAATTTAAATACCGCGGGACCTTCCTGGTAGGCAAAATGTTCACGGGCTTCCACCGTTTCGTGGGTCGCCGGTTTTACAGATCCACCAGCTTTTTGGTGCAGATACTGAGCTCCGGAACCATCGCTTTTAAGGATCGAGTCTAAAACACCATAGCCTTCGGTATTAGGCTCAAGCAATACCGCGCCGCAGCCATCGCCAAAAATGATGCAGGTAGCACGATCCTGGTAATTTACTATCGAGGACATTTTATCGCCGCCTATTACCAGTACCTTTTTATGTTTACCACTTTCAATAAACTGGGCTCCTGTAGTAAGGCCATAAATAAAGCCAGAACAGGCAGCCTGTAAGTCGAAGCCCCAGGCATTAACCGCGCCAATTTTATTGGCCAGGATATTTGCTGTTGCTGGAAAAGGCATATCGGGAGTAGTTGTGCAAAAAATAACCAGATCGATCTCATCGGCGCTTATGCCCCGTTTTTTTAACAACCCGTTAACTGCAGGAACTGCCATATCAGATGTACCCAAGCCTTCGCCTTTAAGTATACGGCGCTCCTTAATGCCTGTACGGCTTACGATCCACTCATCATTGGTATCAACCAATGTTTCAAGCTCCTGGTTGGTCAGGATATAGTCGGGAACGTAACCATGTACAGCAGTAATAGCAGCATGAATTTTACTCATCTTTTATTTTTTTACTGAAAAGCTTGTTTAATTTTGTCAACCAGTTTGCTCTCAACCATGTTTTTTGATAAAAGGATCATGTTTTTGATAGCTTCGGGACTAGAGATGCCATGGCCTACAATTACGGGGGCATTTACACCCAGGATAGGGCTTCCGCCGTATTGCTCATAATTGAACCGGTCAAAAAACTCATCTTTAAGCTGTTTTTTTCGTGTTATAACATAAAACGATTCGGCCAGCTTTAATATGACATTGCCGGTAAAGCCATCACATACGTAAACATCGGCCGATTCATTGAACAGGTCGCGTCCTTCAACATTACCTATAAAGTTAAACAGCGATGTTTCTTTCATTAATGGATAAGTAGCCTGGCTAAGGATATTACCTTTTTCTTCTTCTTCGCCAATGTTCATCAGCGCTACACGAGGATTGGTAATATCATATACCGATTGGGCTAGTAAGCTGCCCAATACACCAAACTGTACCAGAACATCCGGTTTACAATCGGCATTGGCGCCTACATCCAACAAAATACCCAAACCTCCTTTAAGTTTGGGTACAATAGTAGTCATAGCCGGACGAATAACGCCGGGAATGGTTTTTACGCTGAACATGGCGCCAACAAGCATAGCACCGGTGTTACCAGCCGAAGAAAAGGCCTGTATTTGCCCCTCTTTGAGCAATTGAAAACCAACCGAAATACTTGAATCCGGTTTTTGAACAATGGCTTTTGTAGGGTGTTCGCCCATACCAATCACTTCGGTTGTGTGTACAAACTCGAAATGGTCGGGGCTTACATTGTTTTCCTGAAGAATAGTGGCTGCAACTTCTTTATCTCCAATAAGCACCAGTTTTTGGTCGGCAGATAAAGCCTTATAAGCTTCGATTGCCCCTAAAACGGCTGCTTTGGGAGCAAAATCACCGCCCATAATATCTAAGCCAATCTTCATTTTCAGAAAATTAAACTTAGGCTACTGCTGCTTTCTCTATCAGTAATTTACCGTTGTAGTAAACGTTACCATCAACAGTATAAGCTCTGTGCGGTAAATGCACGGCACCTGTAGTTTGGCAGGTAGTTAAAGTTGGAGCTTCAGCTTTGTAGTGTGTTCTACGCTTATCTCTTCTTGATTTGGATATTTTACGTTTTGGATGTGGCATGATCCTGCTTTTTTATTATTTATTTATTTTTCTGAGCACGTCCCACCGTGGGTCTGTCTGCTCATTTTGTTCGTCATTTCCCGAAAGGTTATTTAACTTTTCGAGCATCTCTTTATCACAATAGGAGGTGTTACCCTCATTGCTGCACACCGATATAAATGGCATGGCAACATTTATGTATTCATATATTAACCCCGCTATATTGATCTCATGATCATTTTTATTCAGGGTGATGATCTCATCATCTTCGTCAATCACTTCATCGCTAAACTTAGCGATCTGCTGCTCGGTGATGTTCAGCGGTTGTAAATACTGGGCCAAACACTTGTCGCAATTGGCGTTAACCGTGCCGCTGATATGAAAATCCAGTATCAGCATTGTTTCCTGTTTATCCAATTCTACCCGGCACTGCAGATTGGCTTTTTTCACAAGCGAGTAATCAAACTCGTCAAAAAAAGCATCGTCAACAGTGTATTCAAACTGGTGTTTTCCCAGTTTAAGCCCTGTAAAAGGAATCGAATATGTTCTAAGCGATTTCAATGAGCAACAATTAGCCCGCAAATGTATGGAAAAATCCCATAACTGAAAACTGTTTTTTTAATTTGATTAGTGGTAAATTATAACACTAATTATTAAAGGTAAAGATAATACTTTAATGTACAAGGCTAATTATCAAAAAGAGGGCATAATATAAACCAAATACCGTTTTGGTATTTGAAAATTAAAGAGCCATTTTTAAGCTTAAAGCGCAAAGCCAAAGGCTTAAAGCTGCTATTTACTTTCGCCTTTTGTCTTTATCCTTTCACCTCCAATTATATTTTCAGCCTGATGTTGATCTTATCCAGCAAACCGGTGAGCCAAACCATTACAAATGCGAACAGGATACATTTGATCAATCCACCGGTGCCCTGGCTCAGGTATTCCGGATAGCCCAGGTTGCTCATTTCATACATAGGGTAAAATAAAAACGGTACAATATAACAGGTAAACGTATTGGTGCCGGCCGGCTCAATGATCTTGAACCAGTTGTATTTATGCTTAAAATCAACCACGTAAATAAAAATAGCGTACATGATTAAGCTGATACCCGTACAAATGAGTACCCATGAAGGGGTATCGCGTGCTTTGGAAATACCACCGCTAAAATAACGTACAATAAAGCCCATATTAAACATGATAATGGCAATCATGAGCAGGGCGGCCCACAATAACTTAAGCTCGTTATTAGCCTTAAGTCGCATATACAATACCGATACAAACACCCCGGCCATAGTAAAAGCCTGCATAGCGCCGTTGCCTGCTATCCAAACATATTTTTGCAGAGGAGCCAGGAAATTCAAAAAGCCGAAGTGAAAATCGATGTTAAAGAACATGAAGAATATCCATGCCGCTGCCTGGATCCAGAGATATCCTCCGGAGTAATAATAGATCAGCGCGCAAAGTAGGTACGCCCAGCCTATCAGCCCCAGGATACCCCACCAGGTAAAATGTAGCCAGGTATGCCCCGGATCGCTGGTTTTGTAGAGGATAGACATGGCCAGGAGCAAGGCTATGCCAAATCCTTGTAAAATATACCGTTTAAGATTGGAGGTATCTTTACCATAATCTAAAAAGATAAAAAAGAAGCTAAACGTAACCAGGCTTTCCCAAACGGGCTTGGGCAGCAGGGTAGTAACCTCGTTGTAGGTTTCCATGTTGGCATGATAAAAGCCAATGAATACCAGGGCGAAAGAGCGGGTGGCAATACGCCAAAGCAGTTTATAATCGCCTTTTTTAAGCCGGTTTTGAAATGCGAAGGGTATAGATAAGCCCACGATAAATAGAAACGCAGGGAAAATAGTATCGGCTAAGCCTAAAGCATCAACGTTTTCGCCCGCATGCTTGAGCCAGTTGGGTGTATTTGGAATACCGTCGAGGTCATTCACAAATATCATCAGGAACATGGTTACCGCACGAAAAGCGTCAATGGATCGGACTCGACTAAAAAAATCATTCATTAAAGTGGTAAATGCGATAACTAAGCAAATGTTTTAATCTAACGTTAATTAAATTGAAACATTATTATTACAGACCATATTTTAGTCCCTGTCGCGGCTCAGCTTAGTAAATACCAGCGGATTTTCGTTCAATTCCAGCGTTTCGCGGCGGTGTTTTACTATATGTATGGCTGTGAAAAGGGCCTCGCGGAATGATATCTCCGAAGCCTGATTTTTACCGGCTATATCATACGCGGTGCCATGATCTGGAGAGGTGCGTACAAAATTTAAACCTGCGGTAAAATTAACTCCCGATTCAAAAGCTATTTGCTTAAAAGGAATAAGTCCCTGGTCATGATACATGGCCAGCACGGCATCAAATTGCAAATATGTTCCATTGGCAAAAAAACCATCGGCTGAGTAGGGGCCAAAGGCCATTATATCGTTGTTGCGGGCCTCTTCAATAGCTGGGATGATCACTTCTTTTTCTTCGCTGCCAATCAGACCATTATCGCTGGCATGAGGATTAAGACCCAGCACCGCGATTTTTGGTTTGCGGATCCAGAAATCATTCTGCAAACTATGGTTCATCAGCTTAAGCTTAGCCAGTATTTTTTCGCCGGTAATACTTGAGGCTACTTTACTGATGGGAATATGCCCGGTAACTACACCAACCCTCAAGGTATCGCTCACTAAAAACATTAATGATTCGGCAGCGCCGTCGCGTTGTTGCAGGTATTCTGTATGGCCTGGGAAGTTAAACTGGTGGTTTTGTATATTATCTTTATTGATAGGCGCCGTGATTAGGGCATCGATATATCCCTCTTTCAGATCAAAAGTAGCACGTTCCAGGGAAATGAAGGCATATTTGCCACCAGCCTCGGTCACCTGGCCCATCTCTATCTTTACATCCTCTTCCCAGCAATTGATCATATTAGGCTTTTTTGCCTGCGCTTGTGACGGATCATTAATAACATGAAAATTAAGCTCATTAACCTGGGTTGCGCGGCGGTGAAACGAGGCTACCTTGGTATGCCCGTATACAATGGGGGTACAATAATCGTAAATGCGGGCATCTGCCAGTGTTTTTATAATTATTTCTAATCCTATGCCATTTACATCACCTATGCTTATCCCTACTTTAATTTTTTCGCTCATGTTATTATGTATGATTACACTGATCATTACAGGATTTCACCGGTTTTTGGAGTGATTTCACTGATGCTGATCTGTGATTATTTTTTTTTATAATTTACGGTCCAGGCGTTACCTTTTACCCTTAACCTTTCAGCTTTTACCCGACTTTTTTACTGCAAATAAAAGATTTTAAGCTTATAGTTCCCGAATAAAGCACAAATATGCCTTAATTTGCTCAAATATTTGATTAATAATGACGTTGGTAAGGGCAAAAAAACATTTAGGGCAACATTTTCTGACAGATAAAAATATCGCTGCCAAAATTGTGGACAGCCTGAAACCCGATGGCCGTTATCAACACGTGCTGGAAGTTGGCCCGGGTATGGGTATCCTGTCTGACTTTTTATTGCAGAAGACCGAATACGAAGTATCCCTGATCGACATTGACGAGGAATCATACCAGTTTCTGCAAAAAAAATACCCCCATTTAGGTAGCCGCCTTATTAATGCCGATTTTCTGGAGATGGATTTTAAAGGCGTATTTAATGGTCCGCTGGCTATTATTGGCAATTTCCCGTATAATATTTCTTCCCAGATATTATTTAAAGTGCTCGATAACCGCCAGCAAGTGGTTGAGGTGGTGGGCATGTTCCAAAAGGAAGTAGCCGAACGCTGTACCGCCAAAGCCGGTAGCAAGGAATATGGTATTCTGAGCGTTTTTTTGCAGGCCTATTATAAGGTAGAATACTTGTTTACCGTGAAAGCCGGCGTGTTTAATCCACCACCCAAGGTGCTTTCGGCAGTGATCAGGCTCACAAGAAATAGCGCTGAAGCCCTGGACTGCGATGAAAAGCTTTTCTGGCAAATTGTCAAAGCGGGTTTTAACCAGCGCCGCAAAACGCTGCGCAATGCCATATCATCATTAATCAACAAAGAACAGATGGCAGGGAATACAACCCTCGATCTGCGCGCCGAGCGGCTCACCGTTGCCGATTTTGTAAAGCTCACCAATGAGGTGGCGACAGGGCGGAGTACTCAGTAATTTCTTTTCAAAAAAACCTTTTAAACCCCGGATTTTAACAAATTTTTGATCAAAAACTGGAAAAATGGATTCAAAAAAGTGCTGAAAAATTCTATTTCATCGCTTTTTAACAAATTTCAGCCCGATTTTGACGTGTTTTAAAAGCTTTAAGAAGTATTAATTAGTTGTATTCAAAATAGGATGCTCGGGGGCTTTTGTTTCTTAACTGAACAGGCCTGCTCCCTTAAAAAAGAAAGCAGGCCTGTTGTGTATTTAAATATACACCAATTTTGTCGGATTTTGAAGTTCCGGGGAACCATAGGTACTACAACCTTAAGTTGCATACCTACGGCATGCTAAATGCTTATTGTTTGTTTTCTACAAAGCTTTTACTCCTACGGAGTAGCCCTAAATAATGATATTGCCAAAAGTTCCGCCTTCAGGGGGTTAGGGGGCTATCGGTATAACCACCGGGGTATCCTGCATTTTTTTGACCATCTCGGCCATGCGTTTAATGAACAGGTAGTTGGCTGTGCCGCCAATTACAGCGCCCACTACGGGTACCATTCTTTCGGCGGTACGGGTACCCAGTACCATCAGGAATTTTTCGGCAATGCCCTCCATCATGGTTTTGGATATGGCTACTCCGGCCTCTACCCGCAACGAGGTAGCTACCAGGCCCATGAATTCGTTAAATTCCATTTGATAACTACCCTTGTTATAATACATAATGGCCATAGTTACCCTAAATTGTTGCGTAATGAGGTTGGCAAAATCAAGAGGTAAACCGGCTATCAGCGTAACCATGCCACCGCTGCCGGCAACAGCACCCGAGCCCGCGGCCATTAGCGCGCACTGATTTATAAATTTATCCAGCCCCAGTTTATCAACCCCTTTTTTAATCTTAAATTGGTCAATATGATTAAATATCTGCTTAAAACCGTTGTCGGCTAGTTTTTCGGCCTGATGTTTTATATCGGTACCCAGTTTTTTTATCTTGATTAATTTCATCTCTGTAATTAGTTTTAAGTTGTGGGTATTGAGTTGCAGGAAAAAACTCCATGCTTAATACTCACAACTCCAGACTTATAAAGCCATTCCCGTGCCAGTTTTTAAAATTGTTCAAAATGGCAGGTAACTTAAATAGTCGCTGCAATTTTTCTGGAAGTGAGATTACAGAGCCGACTATTGGTCTGCGCTTTTTAATTCACACGTCATTGGGAGGGTACGAAGTAAGAGTCCCTCTAATCAAATAGCTATCGGATCTCCACAAAGGGGAGACTTAAAAAAAATTAAAGCGCTCTTTCCCGATAGCTATCGGGATGGAGAGGGTTGGGTGAGGCTCTTGCTCCGTACTTCGCAATACAGCGTTCAATTCATTGTCTTATTTCGATGCCACTACCTGGCCTTTATCATTTAGCGTTTCTATAACGGGTTGGTTTTGCTGGTTGATATAAATTCGGAGGCGGGGCCTGCCTTTATCATCACGCAAAAACAAGCCTACTTCGCCTTTGGTATTTTTGCCCACAAAAAGCCGTTCGGCGGTTAATACCCCTGGTTGTTGCAGTTTTTTGATACCGGCAGCGTAGGCAGCAGCATTATTCAATTGCTTTAATGAATCAACATAGGCCACTACCTTAGCCGATGGAAAGTTGTCGTACTTATCCCACAGTTTTAAACCATAGCTGCGTTTCAAGCCGTCGGTATCCTTATCCTGGCTGTATTGGATCTGCATGATCTGGTCGTTCTGATACTGATCGACGGAATAGGTCATACCGGCGCTTTTTTTATTGCCATCGTACACCAGCCCGCCGCATTCATCGCCATCGTCATTAAAAAATATCATACCGGCTGGGCGGTCGCGTTTAGGTAGTTCTTTGCCGCCAATGGTTCCGGGGTGCTGACGATCGTGATTACTAATAGCCATGCGGATCTGGCCATTGGCATCAACAATATCGATACGTTCGGCGGTGATGTGTTTAAAATGTTCGTTGATGCTGGCAGTCTGTCTGAAAGCTGTCACTATTAATACCAATACCAGCAGGGTTAACATGCCTGAGTATATTTTTAATGCTTTAACCTGTTTTTGTAAGTTTTCCATAAAATATTGATTGCTGCTAAACAAATATATTTAAATGAGGGGAAATTGACTCGCCCGGTTTACTTGCGCTGTGGATTGTAGCGAGTGCAAGATCGGATGATGCAGAGTCGACTCACGGTCTACACTTCGCTGGACCACCCTCTCTTCGCCTGCGGCGGAAAGAGGGTTAAGAAATTCCCTCTATGCGCGAAGCGATGTCGGGGTGAGCCATTACCGGCGTTCAAAATACAGCATGCTCCATGTGCCTTGCAATTATATCCAAACTGTAAAAATCTATCGTACCATAAATAGCTGATGGTGAATAATGGTAGGTTTTGTAAATTTGCCCTTTCCTAATATTTCGAAATTGAAAAATAACATTCTTATAGTTGACGATGTGCATCCCATATTTATGGAGATGGCCACCGCCAAAGGTTACCAATGCGATTATCAACCCCTGATCAAAGCCGACGAAGCACTGCAGATCATAGGCGATTATGCCGGACTGGTGATCCGTTCCAAATTCAGGGTTGATAAACATGTGATAGATGCCGGGGCCAATCTGCGCTTTGTAGCCCGTGCCGGTGCCGGGATGGATAATATTGACGAAGCCTATGCGGCCGAAAAAGGTATCAGCCTCATCAACGCGCCCGAGGGCAATTCAGACGCCGTTGGCGAACATGCCATTGGTTTGTTGTTATCCTTAATGAACAATTTAAATAAAGGTGATGCTGAAATACGCGGCGGCAGCTGGCAACGAGAAGCTAATCGCGGCTTTGAACTTAAAGGCAAAACCGTGGGGATTATTGGTTATGGCCATATGGGGCATAGCTTTGCCCGCAAGCTATCGGGTTTCCAGGTAGAGGTGATTGCTTATGATAAGTACAAGACCGGCTTTAGCGATCGTTATGCTCGCGAAGTAAGTATGGAAGACATCGTGAAACATAGCGATGTGTTGAGTCTGCATATACCGCTTACGCCCGAAACCAATGGATTGGTGGATGATGAATACTTGTTCCATTTTAAAAAACCGATATTTTTTCTGAATACCTCGCGTGGTAAAACCGCCAAAGTGAGCGCTGTGCTGAATGCTATTAAACAAGGCAAAATACTGGGTGCCGGGCTGGATGTGCTGGAGGTAGAAAAATTCCCGGCCCTGGCCGAGCAGGTGTGGTTTGATGAGCTGCGTCAAAGCGGCAGGGTACTGCTAAGTCCGCATGTAGCAGGCTGGACATTTGACTCGTACCGCAAAATAAGCGAGGTAATGGCCGAGAAGCTGGTGGCTTTTTAGTCGATGGTCGATAGTCCATGGTCCATAGTAAAAGAAAACGTATGATTCTTTATGGTCATGGTCTATGGTCCATCGACTATGGACTAATTAACCATTGGTGCCGGTAAAAAAATTTGGATATTAAAATTTAAATAACTTATCTTCGTTAAATACAAAAGCAAGACTATGTAGGCTCGGGCCCATGTAGTCTTGTTTGTTTTTAGAGTCATTGCGTCCTTCTTAAAACAAGGGGGGCGGTTTTTTTTGAATGACCAACGAAGTGAACATTAAATAATTTATTGTTATGGCAGAGGTATCATACTTTACCAAAGATGGTTTAGAGAAATTAAAAGAAGAATTACAAAAATTAAAAACAACCGGACGTGCGGATATATCAAGAGCTATAGCCGAAGCCCGGGATAAAGGTGACCTTTCTGAGAACGCCGAATACGATGCTGCTAAAGAAGCGCAGGGTTTGCACGAAGCTAAAATAGCACAGATGCAGGAAACCCTGGCCAATGCGCGCTTGCTTGATGAGTCAAAACTGGATGTATCAAAAGTGCTGGCTTTATCTGTAGTAAAGATCAAAAATATTAAAAACGGAGCTACCATGAGCTACCAGCTGGTATCAGAAAGCGAAGCTGATATGAAAGCCGGTAAAATATCGGTAACATCACCTATAGCTAAAGGTCTGCTGGGTAAAAAAGTTGGCGAAACTGCCGAGATCACTGTTCCTGCAGGTGTAATTGAATTTGAGATACTGGAAATTAGCAGATAAGTTCATTGGTGAATGGTTGATTGGGTGAGTGGTTGATGAAGTTGTCTGAACCTTGATTTTTCTGATTAAGGGATTATCAGGATTTTTTAACTGCTAAAACTTAATTAACCATTTCAACCACTTACTTAATAAACCACGCACCAATCATGAGCATTTTTTCAAAAATAATAGCAGGCGAAATACCTGCGCATGTAGTAGCTGAAAGTAATGAGTTTTTGGCTTTTTTGGATATTAGTCCGCTGGCCGAAGGGCATGTGCTGGTGATACCCAAAAAAGAGGTTGATTATATATTTGACCTGGATGATGAAACCTACACCGGGCTGCACATTTTTGCGAAAATTGTGGCCACAGCGCTAAAAAAGGCTATCCCCTGTAAAAAGGTTGGTGTCGCGGTGATCGGGTTGGAAGTACCCCATGCCCATATCCACCTGATACCCATGAACCGGGTTGACGACATGAACTTTGCCCGCCCAAAGCTTAGCTTTACCTCCGAAGAACTGAGCGCTACCAAAGAAAAGATCAAAGCGGCGCTAAGGGATTAAGGGAATTGATGTGCAGATAAAAAACCATTGTCATTCTGAGCGAAGCGAAGAACGATCTCTTGAACGAAGTGAAGAATCTATTCGCCGATTTACATGCTGTAGATTAGATCCTTCGCTCCGCTCAGGATGACAAACTTTTATATTGTAGGAAGATCATCATCCGCGCATCTACTTCATAATCCTCTTCGCATTATCCTTTACAAACGTATCCCAGCCGGAGTATGATTTTTTGCTGCCGGTTTTGCTGCTGCCCGTGGATATGCGTTGGAAAGAATGACAAACGGCAACGGCCAGGCCGTCGGTAGCATCCAGAAAATCGGGGGTTTCGCTAAACTTTAGTAGGGTTTGCAGCATGGCGGCTACCTGTTCTTTAGTGGCGTTGCCATTACCTGTGATGGATTGCTTTATTTTACGTGGCGCGTATTCGGTAATATCGATATTGCGCGTTAAGGCGGCAGCCATGGCTACACCCTGCGCTCTGCCCAGTTTAAGCATCACTTGTATGTTTTTGCCATAGAAAGGAGCTTCGATGGCCAGGCAATCGGGTTTGTAATTATCAATAAGGGCTACTGTTTTTTCGAATATGCGCTGCAGCTTGAGCATATGGTCATCCAGCTTCTCCATTTTCACTACACCCAGGGCAATGAGTTCAATTTTTGGTCCGGTTTCTTTCACCAGGCCGTAGCCCATTACGGCCGTTCCGGGGTCGATGCCTAAAATGATACGTTCTTTGGTATTTGCTTGCTGCACGTTTCAAAGGTAACTATATAGTAGCTAAAAGCGGAAGGCTTAAGGCCGAAAGCTTTTTTAATTTTCGGGGTTTAAAATGGCCATATACTCCGCCCTGCTGATCATGCGTGCGCCCATTGATTCCATATGATCGGTATGTACCTGGCAATCTACCAGTTTGTATAAGCCACTTTGGCATACATGTATCAGCGCCGTTTTGGAGGCGTTGCTTAATTTGCTAAACATGCTTTCGCCGCAAAAAACATCGCCTACCTTTACGCCGTAAATACCGCCAACCAATTCGTCGTTTTGCCAAACTTCAACCGAGTGGGCATAACCTTCGGCATGAAGTTGGTTATAAGCCGCTTTCATACCGGCGGTGATCCAGGTGCCATCCTGTCCCTCGCGCGGAACGGTGGAGCAGGCCGCGATCACTTCGTTGAAACAAGTATCGGCAGTAACCCTAAACCTACCCGAGTTAAGTACCCGGCGCATGGACCGGGATATATTAAGTTCCTGCGGATAAAGCACAAAACGTTCATGCGGCGAATACCAGAGGATAGGGGTATCATCACTATACCAGGGGAAAATCCCATTTTGATAGGCCAGCAGCAGACGTTGGGTGGAAAGGTCGCCACCAACAGCCAAAAGCCCGTCTGGTTCTGCCAGATCGGGCTCAGGAAATACTAAACGTTTATCGAGCCTGAATATCATCAGGCGCAAATTTAAGCTTTGCGGCGGATCACCAGTTTTTTATTTTGCGCTTTGGCTACGGCATCCATATAAACCTGCATTTCGGTGTATTTGGCGGCTGGGATCAGCTGGTTGGTCAGGTTGAACTTAGCTGTACTGATCACCTGGTTTTTGGCGGCATCATATTTATATTTTACCTCGTAACTGCCGTAGGTAAACTTTAGACTTTGATCGGTGGGGAGCGTTTCCATCTCAAAACCGGTTGGAAGATCGATAGTGGTTACGCAGGTTTTAGCAACCGGCGCCGGGAAATAGTAATTGCTTTTTCTTTTCTCTTCGGCCGGCAGGGTAACATCCCAAAGCAAAAAGGCCATTGGGCGATAGAATTGCTTGTCGCCGGTGGCAATGTCACAAAACTTATCGTACTCCAGGTCAATACTTATTTCTTTAAAGCCTTTTGCATCATCGGCAGGCTTAAAGGTAAAAACCGAGGGTTGCTTTATATCCAGGTGTTTTAACAGATACTCCTTTTGTTCGTCGGCTTTGTAGGTGGGTAGCACATCAACAAACATGCTACGATACTCGCCGCTGCTTAAAATACTGATGTGGGCTTTGGCTCCGCCATCGGCATCCAGTACCAGGTGTACCTGGCTGTTCAGCTGGTTATCCTCGGGGGCGCTACGGGGCGTATTTACCAGTTTGCCGCCTTCGTTTGTGATCAACAGGGCATTGCGATTTTCGGTAAAGGGCCCCAGTTTGCCAAACGCGGTTGTACTGCTGGTACACTCCAGCCAGGTGGTATCATTTTTAAAAGGGATACACAATATGGCATGGTTAAATGAATTACTGGGAAAGGCCAGGCTGGCGGGTTCAGCATTGTAGCCAGCCCGGATAATAGCATAATTTGATGGGATATTTACCGCGCTGAGCAGGGCACGCATATAGTTGGAAAGCGCCTTGCAATCACCGTATTTCTTTTGATCAACAAAGGTAGCAGGGAATGGCTTGAAGCCCCCGATGCCTAACTGGATACCAACATAACGCATGCTTTTTTGCATATAATTATACAAAAAGCGGGCTTTCTCTTTATCGGTTTTGATGGTATCGGTCATCTGTTTTATCTGGGCTATGCGTTCGGGGCTAAGGGAAGAAACATCGTCATTTAATGATTTGATCCAGTTGCCGAATGATTGCCAGCTGGTAAAATCGCCGGGATAGCCGTAGCAGTTAAAGGTGTTTACCGCGAAGTTGATCCTGGGGATGATGGTCCAGCTTAAAACATGTTCCTGTTTTTTAATGGCCTTAAGGTTTTTAGCCGTCCAGGTATAGGTATCCAAGCCGTCGGCATTGCCTTTAACAGGTTTAATATTGGTATTGCTGGCCTGGTACCGGAAACCAACAGAGGGGTTTACCGAGATCTTACAGTATTCGTTTTGTACAGCTTGCTCCATTTTATCCTGCACATACCAGCTGTTCAGGCCAATAAAACTGCTTTCGTTTTCTTCATACTGAATTTCGATAGTTGTTGGATAGCTGGCTATAGCATGCTTGATAGCCAAATAGCGCTGATCTGTTACCATGGTTTCGTCATCAGCTGCCGAGCCATCGTACATATCACTTTTATGATATTTTTTAATCAGGAGGCCGGCAGCATTATAAATGTTTATTTCGATGCCGCTGTACGAGTCGTATTTTTTGTTGTAAGGCAACATAAAGATAGCATCATCATCGCCTTTGTCATTGAGTACGGTTACAATACTGTGCTCTTTGGTTGTTTGCCTGCCTGCTTCCTTTACTATGGTTTCACGTGCTTCGTACCGAATTACCACATTGGCATCCTCTTTTAACGAATCGGGTATGGTTGCGGCCACGTACAGATCTTTAGGGATGTTTTTATCCTGGCCGTAGCTGTGGCTATATATTGTGCATAAGGCTGCCAGGATTAGTAGCAGCCTGTGATATTTTTTTATAAACATGATTTATCAGCCTTTTTTAAGTACTACCTGTTCATTCAACATTTCGTACATTTTTTTACAGAATTCATGAAACTCCGGGTAGTTCTCTTTAAAGTACAGTGATTGTTTAAAATCAACATTGAGCCTGATCATGATAGAGCCATCCTGCTCGGCCACAATGCGCTTAAAAACAATGCTTTTATCTGGGATCATCATGGTGATGCTTTTAGGCATGGCGTCAATTTTATAACCGGCGGGCAGTTTAAATATGCCTGTTATAGCGTAGTTGTCGCGATAGCCAAAGTCGATATCGGTAACCCGGTTTTCGTTCAGGAATGGATTGGTTTTAAGATCGGTGAACAGGTTGGAGTTAAAGTAAATATAGTTCTCATCGGCCCCAGTAAGATCCAGGTTAAAGTCCATTTTTTGTTGTAGCGGCAACGTGTCAACCTCCATATTCTCGAACTTAACAGCTGCTATCTTCATACTATTGTTATCGTTACGCAAATAATCGATGTATTTTTTTTCGCCATCGGTTTTGTACTTCTTGATGCAGTTAATACGGTTATAAGCAAAGCTACTGATATCGGCAGTTCCGCTCATTTTGCCTTCAGGTTTTATTTCGGCATTGATGAGTACAACCTGTCTAACGGGAATTTTATCATCTAAAAAGGCGAGGTCATAAACCTGGTCGTCCTTATTGATATACAAGCCAAACGAGTTCAGATAGGTATTGGGTACCTGGTTGTAGATATTGTACTTGTTGGTAGCATCAAGCACGTAGTATTTATTGCTATCTACAGGAATATAGGCTACCGAGGTATTAAACTGGTAAAAACTTGGATAAGCCGGATTAACGCGGCCATTACTGCGGGTACTTACCAGCATAGGATATACCTTGATACCCGATTTTTTGAGCAAATGGGTGAGTATAAGATTAATTTCGGTGGAGTTGCCTATCTTTTTTTCCCAGGCTTTTACGGTGCCGTCATTGGTGTAACGGGCATAGGAGTCGTTCCATTTAAGGGTGTTTTTAACCTCGTTAAATAAATAGGCTATCTTATCGTCATCGGTTTTCATGCTTTTGGCTTTGGCAATAATTGCTTCTTCGCCGGCAAGTTTGCGGTTTATCTGGCCGCCAAAATCTTCATCTTCAGACTTATTTTCGCCAACCTTTTTCCAGGTATCCTGGTAAGTATGTGTAAAGCCATTGGTTGGTTTAATACTTAATAGTTGAAACAGGATACGTTCTGAGTTATCATTACGGGAATTCATAAAAGGTTCGTCCTTTAATGATGGTATATTAGCCAGGGCCTGGATATGCGCGTTGCTTGAATTGGTTTTATCTACAACGTAAGGCGAGTGCACGTTAACCAGTTGTTTATAATATAAAACATCAGGTACATTGGTGCTTAGCTCGCTGTAGCGTGTAGGCAGATCGCTCTGAAAATACCAATCCGGGAAATCGCCAATAGAAGCAGATGTTAAGCGGTATTTATACTCCAGGATGGAGCCTGGTTTTACGTTAGGGAAAGAAAATACCATGGCCGAGCGGTATTTGTCCATCACTTCAGTAAATATCTGCTTCTTATCAACTTTTATAATTTCAGGCGCACCGCTGGCTGGGTTGATGGTTTGGGCCTGCAGGCCGGTAATATATTGAAGATGGTTGGCGCTGTAATATTCTATACGGATGTTGGCTTCCGATTTGCCATTGTCGTTAAATACTTTGATGCGTTTATGCCTTTCGGTCACAATATTATAGGTTTGGTCAAAGTAAACCTCGGCTTTATCAAAAAGGATTTCGGCATTGGCATCCTTTTCAAATTCGCAGGCTTTAAGGTCCAGATCAGCTTTATCAACTTTGCCAAATGCTTGTGCGGTGGGTACAGGCGCGTGTGTTTGCGCTTGGGCAGCAACTGCCATACACCCTAAAAGGAGTAGGGTAAAGATCTTGTTCATGTGCTAAGGTTTAAATCGTCGTTACAAATAAGTTGCAGCAATTTAATAAAATGAAAATAAAAAAAACAATTTAATATATTTAATTGTATCCATTTGCCTTTTGATTAAAAGGTATAACTGGTAAATATGTAATGATTTGAAAGGCTGGCGCGTATAGTAAATAACAATAGTAATTTATATATTACTTTACTGTAATTTTGGCATCAGTAAACGGGGTATTTGCCCTGATATATGCTATGAGTTAAACTGGCATTTGGATTGATATACAATAATTAATGAAGCAAAAATTTTACGATACTGCTGTGAAGCAGGAAAAAGCTGTTCTGGTTGGTGTAATGACACCGCACGAAACCGAAGAACAGGAAAAAGAATACTTAGAAGAGCTGGAATTTTTAGTGGCAACAGCCGGTGGCGAAACCGTGAAGAGCTTTACCCAAAAGCTACAACGCCCCGACAGGGCAACTTTTGTAGGCTCGGGTAAGCTGGAAGATATTAAAGCTTTTGTTATAGAAGAAGAGATTGATATGGTGGTTTTTGACGATGAACTATCACCATCGCAACTGCGTAATATCGAGCGGGAGCTGGGGGTAAAGATCCTCGACCGGAATAACCTGATACTGGATATTTTTGCCAACCGGGCGCAAACCGCACAAGCCAAAACCCAGGTTGAGCTGGCCCAACTGCAATATTTACTGCCCCGCCTTACCCGTTTATGGACACATTTAGAGCGCCAGAAGGGTGGTATTGGTATGCGTGGCCCGGGTGAATCACAGATAGAGACCGACAGGCGTTTGATCCTGAATAAAATAGCATTGCTGAAAGAAAGACTAAAGCAGATCGATAAACAGAACGAAACACAGCGCAAAAACCGTAACCAGATGGTGCGTGCCGCCTTGGTGGGTTATACCAACGTAGGTAAATCAACCATCATGAACATGATATCCAAATCAGATGTGTTTGCTGAGAATAAGCTGTTCGCTACGCTAGATACTACCGTGAGGAAAGTGGTAATTGAAAATGTGCCTTTCCTGTTATCGGATACGGTTGGTTTTATCCGTAAACTGCCTCACCATTTGGTAGAGTGCTTTAAATCGACGCTTGATGAAGTACGCGAGGCCGATATCCTGGTGCATGTGGTGGATGTATCGCACCCTAATTTTGAGGATCAGATACGTACCGTTAATGAAACCCTGAAAGATATTGGCGCTATTGATAAACGAATGATCACGGTGTTTAATAAAATAGATGCTTTTAGGCCCGAAGAACACCAGATTGAACCGCAAACAGAACCGCTTACTTTAGAGGATTTTAAACATAGCTGGATGGCGAAGAATAATAGTCCGGCGATATTTATATCGGCTACCAAAAAGGAAAATGTCGACGAGTTTCGGGATTTGTTGTATAACGAAGTAAAGGCCATACATACCGAAAGGTACCCGTATGACCAGTTGTTGTATTGAGAACCGGTATAGTGATCTTTAAAAACTAATGATGGGCAAGAGTTTTGCATTAGCCATATTAGCCTGTATTATGATGCTTATGCATGCACGTGTAAATGCACAGGCACACAGCGGTATTGGCCTGGGCGCCGGTGTTAATGTGCCATTTGCATCAGGTTACAGTACCGGGGCTGATGTAAGCCTGCAGGGTAATATACGCCTGGGCAATAGATTTGCGCTGGTGCCCGCAATAGGCGCTAAGCAGATAAAAGGCGATGGGGCCATTATTCATGAGGGTTACCAGGGTTATAGCACCTATACCCGTGGCGATCTGGGCGGAATTAGCCTTGCACTTAGCGGCAAATATTATTTTACGCAACAATGGTTTGCAAGTGCCGGAGTTTTAGGGATCATTAATGCCGACAGATCCAGCAGCGGCGGTCTATTGGCTATAGGTTATCAGATCCCCTTTGATAATCAAAATAACGTAGAGTTTGATTTGAGTGGCAGCGTTTTAAAGTGGAGCCGTACAAGCGGCAGCACCACTGTAGCAGTGGCCGGTTTAAGAATTGCTTATAATTTCAATTTCAGAAAATAGTTACTTGCCAGATTATAGCTCCCGAGGGTAAAAAAGTGATGCCGAATTTATTTCGGCATCCAATATAACAGGTTGTAAGCGTGATGTCCACCCCTCTCGTGGAATCCTGATGGATAACAAAATAGCTGCATTTTTTTAACACCTACAAGATACAATATTCTGCTTTGTTAAAGATAAAGTGATTTAAGGTCATTTGGCAGATGGTTTTAGGCTCGATGAATCTACTTTATGCCATTGCGAGGAAGAACGACGAAGCAATCGCGAATAATGTAAGGTAACTTGTATTCTACGAGATTGCCGCGCTGCGCTCGCAATGACATATATCTAATTTTAGGCGGTAACAGTTACCAGCAATTCCTCCAGGCGTGCGTGCGAGTCCTGGACGCCTTGCTCCATGCCCGATTGCAGCATGCCGTCGCGATCAGCAACTGATTGAAATACGGATTGTGTAACTACCCTTGTCCGGTTATTGGGTAAGGCTTCAAATTTTGTAGTTTCCAGTGCTACATGCCCTGCTTCTGGTAAGCCTTCAAACTCAAATGTTTGGATAATGCGCTCGGGGGCGGTACTTTCATGGCAAACTCCATGAAAGCCATATTCATTTCCGGCCGGATCGGTATGGATATAACGATAGGAGCCGCCTGCTTTGGCTTCAAATTTTTCTATCCGCATGGTGAGGTCGCATTGGCCGCCCAACCATTGTAACAGTAATTCAGGGTCGGTATATGCTTTAAACACGAGCTCGCGTGGAGCCTCAAATTCCCGGGTGATGAAAATTTCCTGTTTGCCGGGTACGGCTGCGATGGTTGTTTTATTCTTTTCCATTTTTTTAATTTTTAATTGGTGCTTCTTTATTTTTTATCATTTGATTTATTTTCCTTTTGCATACGTGCCAGCAGGTCATCCATTTTGTTAAACCGTTCTTCCAGGCTCCGGCGGTATGGTTCTATCCATTGCGCCACCTCGTTCAAGGGTTCAAGCCTCACTTCACAATACCTTTCCCGACCGTTCTTTTTAACATCTATCAAGCCACATTCAATGAGGATTTTGATATGTTGAGATATGGCGGGCCTGCTTACCTCAAAATTGTCGGCAATGGCATTCAGGTTCAGGGGCTGCTGCATGATCAGGTTAATGATCTGGCGGCGGGTGGGGTCGGCTATGGCCTGGAATACATCTCTTCTGGTACTTGTCATGATATGTAAGCATTTGCTTACTCAAATATATATGTAAGTATTTACTTACGCAAATTTTATTTGAAATTTTTTTTTGAAGAAGGAAAATGGAAAGACGAAGTAAGGGTTGCTTACATAGCAAGTGGCGGGTGATAAAAAGCGCGTCGTTGTGAGCGCGGCGTGGCAATCCCCGATTAGCAGAGCGGCTCTGTATAGTTAGGGATTGCTTCATGCCTCGCAATGACGCGTGGAGGAGCACGTTGGGTAGGCCTCTGCGCGCAATCCTTCGACGAGCTCAGGATTACAGGCCATTTATTTGCAGGTAAAATTCCCCCTTCAGGGGGTTAGGGGGCTCAAAAACAATTCTTCTTCTATAGCTGGGATTGTATTGTTTTTGAGCGCCGTATCAAAAAGCAGATTAATGGCTTTGCGCCCTTCTTCGCCCAAATCAATGGAGTATTTATTTACGTAAAGTTCAATGTGTTTGTACATCACCTCTTCGCTCATTTCCTGGGCGTGAGAACGGATAAATTCCAAACCAGATTTTGGATTGGCAAAGGCAAACTCAACAGATTTGCGCAGTACCCGGTTCAGTTTATGCTGTACATCAACTGGTAAATCACGATTGGCTACAATGCCTCCCAAAGGTATGGCGCAACCGGTTTGTTTTTCCCAGTAATCGCCCAGGTCAAGGATCTTTTTTAAACCTTTATCCTGGTAGGTGAAACGGTTTTCGTGGATGATGAGCCCCACATCAACGCGGCCTTCCAGCACAGCATTTTCAATGTCAGAGAATACCAGCTCCACTTTATTGGTAGCATTAGGAAAAGCATAGCTCAATAAAAAGTTGGCGGTGGTGTATTTGCCGGGAATACCGATGGTGAGTGGTGAGTTGAGAGTGGTGAGTTGTGTGTGGAGTTGTTCGGGATGGTCCTTGCAAATCAGCATTGGTCCAACACCGTAGCCCAGTGCACTGCCTGAGTCGAGCAGTACATATTTATCGGCTACGTAGGCGAAGGCATGATAGCTTAATTTGGTTACATCCAGTTCGCCGCGAAAGGCTTTCTGGTTCAGGGTTTCCACATCATCATAAAAAACCTCAAACTCCAGGCCTTCGGTATCAATTTTATGGTGTATCAGCGCGTCGAAAATAAAAGTATCGTTGGGGCATGGCGAAAAGCCGAGTGTTAGTTTCATGGTAAGTGCGTGTTGCAGGTGCGAAGAGCGAGTGCGAAGAATGAAGCTATCAGATCAATCTGTCTCTGTCACTCACACTAACTTCTCACACCTCAATTTAATTATTAATGATCCGGCTAACCAGTTCGATGGCAAAGTTATTCAGATTTTTAATGGCAAGTTGTATGTCCCAGTTGTCGCGGTTACGTTTTTCTACATAATTTGACACTGACCTGATCTGCAGGCAGGGCGTATTGAACTGGCGGCAGCCATAAAAAAAGGCGGCGCCTTCCATGGTCTCTATCTGCGGGTTCAGCCTTCGCTGTATTTTTTGGATTGATTCCTCATTGCCATGAACGGTATTTACGGTAATGGCCTTTGCTTTAGCCAGGTAAAGGCTGCTGCACACCTGCTCCAGGGTAGTAGTTGGCTTAAAGGTGTTTTCGCCAAAGCCCAGAGTGGTGATGGGGATAAACTCCTGGTCGTCCTCGGCACCTGTTTCGGCAAAGGTATCTTCGGTAATTTCAACCACGTAGCCCGGGGTAATTTCGCGGTCGAAACTGCCCGCGATACCCAGGTTAATCACCAGGTCGTACTTGTGCATATTAAACTGCCGGCCCAGGGCAAAGGCGGTGGGCACCATGCCGGCGCCGGTTATCAATACATCAAGCTTATTTCCGAAACGATTTACTAAAGGTTCAACCTCAAAAGAGGTGGCTGCTACAATTAATATGAGCATATTGCATTTTTTTGAGTGCTAAGATAAAACAACTCGGCTATTTTTGTTTTGTATATTTGCACCCACGAATATTATGATGATACATATTACGCGCAAGGAACATTTTAATGCCGCTCACCGGATGTACCGTGAGGAATGGAGCGCTGAAAAAAATTTTGAGGTGTTTGGCAAATGCGCCAATCCCAACTGGCATGGGCACAACTACAACCTGTTTGTAACCGTAAAAGGCGAGGTTACGCATGCTACAGGCTATCTTATTGACCTGAAAGAGCTTAAAGGTATTATTAACGAGTATGTGATCGAAAAGCTCGATCATAAGAACATTAATAAGGATGTGCCTTTTATGGAAGGTAAAATGGCATCAACAGAATTACTATGCATTGAGATATTTAACCAGCTTAAAGCGCCTATTGAAGCGTATGAGGGTGTTTTTTTACACTCGGTTAAATTGTATGAAACCGAAAACAACTCTGCCGAATACTTTGGCGGATAATTTGATAAAATGATAGATAAAGAGAACCTCCCTCATCGCGATGATGATGACGATCTGGATGGCTATACCAAGGTTGACCGTTATAACCCCTCTTTGATCAAAAACCTTTCTGGCAACTACCTCGACGTTTTAAAGCAAATTGGTGAAAACCCTGAGCGCGAAGGTTTGTTAAAAACACCTGAGCGTATGGCTAAAGCTATGCTGTATCTTACCCACGGTTATGATCTGGATGCTAAAGAGATCCTGAACTCGGCCATGTTTAAAGAGGACTACAGCCAGATGGTAATTGTAAAAGATATAGAAGTATACTCCATGTGCGAGCACCATATGCTGCCTTTTTTTGGTAAAGCGCATATTGCCTACATACCCAATGGTTATGTGGTTGGTTTGAGCAAAATACCGCGCATTGTTGATGTTTTTGCCCGCCGCCTGCAGGTGCAGGAACGATTGACCAACGAGATACGGGATTGTATACAGGATACCCTGAACCCAATTGGCGTAGGTGTTGTTATTGAATGCCGCCACCTATGCATGAGCATGCGCGGTGTACAAAAACAAAACTCGGTAACTACCACATCGGCATTTACCGGCGAGTTTTTAAAAGAGAAAACCCGTACCGAATTTTTAAATTTGATATCAGCCAAATTGGGTTAAGCCTGGGATGAGAAGCAAGAGATAAGAATCAAGAACCAAGAGAAGATAAAAACAGGAGACCGGAGCTGGATAGTAAATCCGAATTCGAACATCCGACATCCGAAATAAAAAATGAAAGCATATATTTTTCCGGGACAGGGTTCCCAGTTTCCAGGTATGGGTAAAGATCTGTATGAACAATCAGAAAAGGCCCGTGCATTATTTGAAAAAGCTAATGAGATATTAGGGTTCCGTATCACCGATGTGATGTTTGATGGCACCGCCGATGACCTGGTGCAAACCAATGTTACCCAACCGGCCATTTTTTTACATTCGGTTATTTTAGCCGCGGTTTTAGGTGATGATTTTAAACCCGAAATGGTTGCCGGTCACTCACTGGGTGAGTTTTCTGCATTGGTAGCCGCAGGGGCTTTATCATTTGAAGATGGTTTACGTTTAGTGGCCGCACGTGCCAATGCTATGCAAAAAGCCTGTGAGCTGCAGCCATCAACCATGGCCGCTATTTTGGGTCTGGATGATTTTACAGTAGAAGATGTTTGCCAACGGGCAGCTGGTGTAGTGGTTACCGCTAATTATAACTGTCCCGGGCAGCTGGTAATTTCGGGTAGTATTGAAGGTATTGACGAAGCCTGCGAAAAACTATTGGCAGCAGGAGCAAAAAGAGCGCTGAAGCTTAAAGTTGGCGGCGCTTTTCATTCACCGCTGATGGAATCGGCAAGAGTGGAGCTTGAGGCTGCTATTGTGGCCACCGAGATCAAAGACCCTGTTTGCCCTGTTTACCAAAATATTGATGCCAAACCTTACACAGATACGGCATCCATAAAACAAAATTTAATAGCCCAGCTTACCGGGCCGGTGAGATGGACGCAAACCGTAAAACATATGCTGGAAGATGGAGCCACATCGTTTACCGAAGTAGGACCGGGCAAAGTGCTGCAGGGACTGGTAAAAAAGGTAGATGTGGCGGTGCCTACCAGTAGCGCGGTTTTACAATAAATATTTTGGTATCGGGTAATTAGTATCAAGTATCAAGACCTCTTAAATACAGATTTAGAATCAGTAAAAGTCTTGATACTTGATACCAATTACTTGATACTAACTAAAACATACAGCAAATTTGACTACCGCAGGAAAAATACGCTTGTTGCTTACCTTAATAGGCCTTAGTTTATTAGCTACGGCCATTATTGTTCAAAAAGCGTATACGCCTGTAAACAACCTGGTAAAAGCCGGCACCACGCTGGAAGAAAACCTGCATAAAAAAGAAGCTTATGTAAATGCACTGATCAACAGTAAGCTGAATCTCAGGCTGTTTAAATACCTGCCCGATAATGAGCAGGATGCCCTTAATGATATTAATGAAATTACGGTTAACAACCGTATACCTTTTATTACACTGCAAAACAATAATTTACGGTTTTGGAGTGGTATAAGGGTTATTCCCGACAATTTTGGGGCTATAAAAGAGGGCCACTCCTTTATTAAGCAACCCAATGGCTATTATGAAGCGATAAGAAAAACCAAAGGCGATTTTTCCGTCATTTTTTTTATCCCGATAAAGATCAACTACGCATTTGAGAACCAGTATCTGCAAAACACCTTTGATAAAGATCTGGTTAAATATAACAATATTGAAATTGCTGATTTTGCCGATAACAATGTTTACGAGGTACATAGCAGCAACCATCATTATTTATTTTCTATAAAGTTAAAGGCCAATAGCATTAATTATGCCTTTGTTTATTATGAGCTGGCGTTCTGGATATTAACCGTTATGGTGCTGTGCATGTTGATGCACAGGGTATGCAGCTATATTGCACTCAAAGGCTACGCGGTGTTATCCATCATATTACTGGCAGCGTTTATAGTATTGTTCAGATATATTAATCTGCATTACAACCTACCCGATTTTGCCTATACCCTGTCGGTATTTAACCCCATATTTTATGCATCCAGTGTAGTATATCCTTCCCTGGGCGATTTTTGTATCAATATCATGTGCATATGCTGGTTTGTTACCTTTATATATCTGCAGAGGCGAAGGTTATTTACGGTTATACCCGGGAAGGTGGCTGGCTATTTCATTGTTATTGCCGGTATACTCATACTTATTGCGAGCTCAACGTTGTTGCTGAACCTGTTTTATGGATTGATCATCAATTCAAAAATAAGTTTTAATGTAAATAACGTATTGAGTCTGTCGGGTTTTAGCTTGCTTGGCGTGTTGATGCTGTGTTTCAGTTTCCTGATATTCTATATTATTGATGAGATCGTTCTTTCTATTTGTCTCAGGTTATTAGTACCGCGTTCGCATCAGTTATTCCTGCTATTGCTGAGCGTAGTTGTAACAACCATAATTTTTGCCTTGTACCGGGAGTATACATCGTTCTATCTTTTGTGGTGTATTTTGGTTGTTATCAGGGCCTACGGACATTTATTTCATAAAGAGCGACTTAATGGCACAACGCTTTTGACCATTATATTAATATGCGCGCTTATCTCGGCTATTAAGCTTAATCAGTTTGAAAATGTAAAGGAACGGGAAACGCGTAAAGCGCTTGTTCAGAAGCTCGAAGTTCCGGACGATGCGACCGCCGATTATATTTTCAAAAAAATAGAAGGACAGATCATCGCCGATACCGCTATTAAGGCATACTTTAACCCGAATGCTGTACGCAATAAGGATTTCCTGAAAACCCGTTTTCAGAAATTATATTTTGATGGCTATTTATCGAAGTATGAATTTAAAGTACATGAGTATAACCAGTTAGAGCAACCCTTAACGGATGATAACTATGCTTTAAATGTATTTAAAGATCTGGTATTATACAGCTCCTTTAAGGTATCAGATTATTTTTACCGGGAGAATGAATCGTTCGGGTTTCAAAATTACTTTGCCATTTTACCGGTTAATTATGGCGGAAAGCAATTAGGTACCCTGGTCATCGAATTAAAATCAAAACCTCTGCAGCCATCAGGCACTTTCCCGGAGCTGTTGGTTGACGGGCATATAAAACCAGAAGATGAATTTAAAGATTATTCCTATGCGTTTTATATTGATAATAAGCTGCTGAGCCAAAAGGGTAACTATGTTTATACGCTTGATAATGCCGAGTTTCAGGGAGTTATAAAAAAGTATATCATTAAAACCACTCGTAGTAATAACGCCGAGTGGTATGATAGTTTTGCAACTTATAGTCATTTAATATATAAGCCCAGTAACCGTAATTTAATAGTAGTAAGCAGGGAGGAGAACCCTTTATATACCGGCATCACTTCTATAACCTTCTTTTTTGTTGTGCTGTTATTGTTTAGCGCGGTTATTTTAACCATCCGCTGGTTAAGGATGCGTATCAGGATCTGGAGCATTAATGAGCATGAATTAAAATGGGGTTTTAAAATAAACTTCGATAGGATACTGTATCGTACCCGTATCCAGTTTTCGATGGTGTTTGCTGTAATGGTCACGCTAATGATGGTAGGTTTTATCACCTTCGTATCCATCAGCACACAATACCATACCCAACAGGACAAAATGATTCGCGATAAGATAACCCGTATAGTTACAGCTTTTGAAAGCGGCCTGTTCAATAAATATATATATAACGTTAATGAAGAAAGCCAGGTGAGTTTTAATGAGCTGGCCAATAATTATTCAACAGATCTTACCTTATTTGATACCAACGGGGTACCGCTGGTAACTACGCAGCCTAAAATTTATGAGTACGGGTTAACATCCAAAAGGATGAATGCCAAAGCTTTTATTTACCTGAGCAAGCTGCAGAAATCGGAGTTTGTGAATGAGGAAAAAATAGGCGGCTTAAGCTATAAAGCGGCTTACGCGCCCATTATCAGCTCAAATAAAACCATAGCTTATATCCAGCTGCCCTATTTTTCGAACGAGGCGGATTATCGCGAACGTATCAGCTCCTTATTAAATGTAATGATCAATGTATACGCAGTAGTGTTTTTGGCCATCGGGTTTTTCGCGGTGATTATTGCCCGGCAAATTACAGCGCCCCTAAACTTTATACAGGAAAGTTTAAGTAAAACCATCTACGGTAAAAAGAACGAACATATCAAATGGGCGCGTAATGACGAGATCGGGGCATTGATATCTGAATACAATAAAATGATATCGGCATTGGAGAACAGCGCACACCGCCTGGCTCAGTCCGAAAGGGAAAGCGCCTGGCGTGAAATGGCCAAACAGGTTGCCCATGAAATTAAAAACCCGCTAACCCCTTTAAAATTGGGCTTGCAATTGCTTGATAAATCATGGAAGGATAAGGATCCTAAATTTGATCAGAAGTTTGAGCGTTTTAGTAAATCATTTGTTGAACAGATTGAAAGTCTGTCTTCTATTGCTTCGGAGTTTTCGGCCTTTGCCAAAATGCCCGATACCCGAATTGAGCAGATCAATATTTTTGAAATGCTGGGGCAGGCGGTTACCATTTTTAAGCAAATGGATAATATTCTTATTGCTTACCAGCCCCCGGAAACTCCATTCATGATCAATGCCGACCGAGACCAGTTGCTGCGCTGTTTTAACAACCTGCTCAAAAATGCCATTGAAGCAACCCCGCCAGACAGACAGGGAGTTATCGATATCAATTACCTCATCACCAGTAAAAATGTGCTGCTCACCATTAAAGATAATGGTAACGGAATCCCCGAAAACATGCGCGAAAAAATATTTGAACCCAACTTTACCACCAAAAGCTCGGGCACAGGCTTGGGATTGGCATTTGTTAAAAACTCCATCGAAAATGCCAATGGCAAGATCTGGTTCGAAACCACCACGGGCAGCGGTACCTCTTTTTATCTGAGTTTCCCGGCCGCAGTTTAGGTGAAAGCTTAAAGGCGAAAGGATAAAGGTTTTGCTTGGTAATTGTCTCTCGCCTTTATCCTTTGACCTTTCACCTCTTCCTTTATTCTTTCACCTTTTCCCTTTCGCCTCTTCCTGCAAATTTTTTCACTGTTTCGGTAACATGGGCCAGGTGGTGGTTGCTGTGCCATGCATACGTTCCAAGACATTTGACGAGTGAAATAGTGTCACCAGATGCCGGGTGAACAAAAGTGCGGATCCATTCGTTTTCGGTAAAGCTTTCAAACAAGGCCACCATGTGTTGATGGATGCCTTCCAGCATTTTCAAGGACGGCTCAACCGGTAGGCGATAATCGGGCAGCAACGCCCAGTCGGCCTCTTCGTATGGTTTTATCACTGGGTTGTTTTCGGTTAAAGCCAGTTTAATACGGGTAATAGAATTCATATGGCTATCGGCCATGTGGTGTATCACCTGCCGTAGTGTCCATCCGCCGGTGCGGTAAGGCGTATCAAGCTCCTGGTAGTTCAGACCGGCAATAGCATGGCGTAATTTACCCGGCAAGGTCCGGATTTCCTCTATCCATTCACGTATATCTTCGTTGGTATATGATGCCGGCGGCGTAAATTTCCCTATCGGAAATTTCATTTGTTCGTCTGTCATGGGCTATAAAAAAAATTTAATTTAGGGATAATTTAAAACTACCACAAGCTTTTGCTATAAATTAGCGTTCTGTACCTATTTAATAAACCAATGGTTAAAAAGATATTGTTAGTACTCCTGCTTTTAAATGCCTCATTTTCATATGCCCAAACCATAAAAACCGATATTCTGGTGATAGGTGGCGGTGCTGCCGGAACCGCGGCGGCTATACAGGGAGCACGCAGCAAACTAAAAACCTTATTGGTTGAACCCGGTCCCTGGCTGGGTGGCAGTATGACCGCCGCCGGTATGTGCGTGGTTGAGGGCAACCGGAATTTACCATCGGGTATCTGGGGCGAGTTCCGCAGACATGTGCGCGATTTTTATAAAAACAGGCTGGGTTATGATACCACCTATAATGCTACGCTGCGCTTTGAGCCCTACACCGGTGCGGCCATCCTCAAAAAAATGACCGACACGGTTAAAAACCTCACCGTAAAACTCAATACACCTTTTACCGCTATTGAAAAAGATGGCACAGGCTGGGAGGTAAGTATCACCGAAAATAACAGAACTACCACCGTAAAAGCCAAAGTAGTAATTGATGCCACCGAAACCGGCGATGTAGCAGCCAAGGCAGGAGAGGTGTTAGTATCGGGTTTTGACAGCTCAAAAGATACAGGCGAAAGTCTGGCGCCTGAAACGACTTTACCCCGGATACAGGATATTACCTGGATAGCCATTGTAAAAGACTTTGGTAAAACGGCCGATAAAACCATGGCCAAACCGCAAGGTTATGACGCTGCAGAATATGCTTGCCTAAAAGATAAAAACATCAGCAAAATGCTAAACGAAGGCAGGTTGCCTAATGATAAATTCATGATCAAATGGGCAGGCTGCGGCAACCAATACCCAACCACGGCAGATGACCTGAAACCCGCTAATCGCAATGCTTTTTATGCCAAAGCACGTTTACATACGTTGGGATTAATATATTACCTGCAAACAGAACTGGGGTTTAAAAACCTGGGCCTGGATGATGAATATCCAACCGCTGATCATCTGCCATACCTTCCATATATCCGCGAAGCCAGTCGTGCCAAAGGGTTGGTGCGCATGACACTGGATGACCTGTATCAGCCTTATGATCGGTCTGTCAAACTATATCGTACTGCTATAGCCGTTGGAGATGCCACACCCGGGCAACATTATGGTGAAGGTACAGCCCCCAAAACAAACTATCCACCATTTACAGGATATAGTATTCCGCTGGGTTCTATTGTGCTTAAAGATCTGGATAACTTGCTGGTTACCGAAAAAGCTTTGTCGGTATCGCACCTGGTTAATGCCAGCAGTATGTATCCTTCCATACAAATGTGCGTAGGGCAGGGGGCGGGGGCGACGGCTGCTTTTTGCGCTTTCTTTAAAACAACAACCAAAAAACTAAATGTTCGGATAATACAGGGCGAACTGCTTGATTTTAAAGCCTGGTTATTGCCTTTTGCCGATATCAAATCCAATGATCCATATTTGAGGTCGATACAGCAGATCGGGGCTACGGGTTTACTGAAAGGAATACAAAAGGTAAACGGCAACACCGCGCAGTTACTGTTTATGCCCGACTCGGTAGTAAGCACCGCCGAAGTGGAGCCTTTTTTTAAGGAGATCTACGCCCGCGCTTTTTTGTGGTTCAATAAAGAAAAGCCTGACGAAAAATTTACGCAAGGTAACCTCCTGTCGTTCATCAGCGAGATTACGCTTACCGAGCCTAAAACCCTGCAGATAAGTATGCAGAAAGCCTGGAAAACACAATACAAATTTAGCTCCGATTTTGATATGAACAAACCGGTAACCCGGCGTGAATTTGCCGTTTTGGCCAATAAATTTTTAAACCCATTTGCCCGCACGGTCGATCTTGCCGGGAGGATGGTGAATTAAGGAGCCGTTAAATTATTCGGGTTTCAAAATGGCGTATAAGTGCTGATCCATCACTACGCCTTTTTTGATCAGCGCATTGCGCATAATGCCTTCTTTAACATAGCCCGCCTTTTCCAATACCCGCATAGATGAAGTGTTTTTGCTGAACACACCTGCCTGTACACGTATAAGGCCAAGGGTTTCAAAAGCATAATGGGTAAGTAATTGTACGGCTTCGGTAATGATGCCGCGGCCCCAGTAGGGTTCGGCAAGCCAATAGCCTATCTCGGCCTGGTTATGGTTGGCGTCAACTTTTAGATCGAGGGCAATACCGCCGCAAACCTGGCCGTCAATCGCTATGGCGAAGTTGGTATGTGGCTCCTGTTTTTTCATAAAGGTGATCCAGGTAACGGCATCGTTCAGGGTGTAAGGATAGGGGAAACGATCGAGCAAAAAGGCGGATACATTCGGATTATTGGCATGTTGTTGCAATGATGCCTCATCGCCATCAAACCATCCCCTCAAAGTAAATGCTGAGCCCTGTATTTCCATTTTGTAACAATAAAATGCTTAAAAATAACAATGATAACCGAAACTGTTAAATTGCAAACATTTTAAGGCGTTTTGCCCCATAGATTACATGAAAAAACTGATCACCTTACTACTTATAGCCAATACTGCCGGCGTGTTTGCCCAGAAACTGGATACACTTACCGTTGAAAAGATCATGCGCGATCCTAAATGGATCGGTACATCGCCATCCAATATCCGCTGGAGCGACGACAGTAAAAAGATCTATTTTAAATGGAACCCCGGCCATGATGATGCCGACGCGTTATACGCCATTACTACAGGTACTATTAGTCCGCAAAAAGTAAGCATAGCAGAGCAGCGTGGTTTAACGGCCGATGGTGAATGGAATAAAGGCCATACGCAAAAGGTTTTTGAAAAGAGCGGCGACCTGTTTATTGCCGACATCAAAACCGGGAAAGTTACCCAGCTAACCAATACCGAACAGCGTGAGGATGACCCTGTTTTTAGTGGTAATGAGCAGGAGATCATATTTAAACAAAATAATAATCTTTTTGCCCTTAAACTCAACGGTGGACGGTTAAAACAGCTTACCAACTTTGTACGATCACCGGAAAAAAAGAAAGATGCCGAAACGCTGAACGATCAGGAGTTATGGCTTAAAAAACAGCAGCTGGAGCTTTTTGACATCATCAAAAAAGAAGCGAAAGAAGATAAACTCGATTCAACCCAGGCTGCGGCCCTGGAGCCTCAGCAATTAAAAGAATTGATTACCGGCGGCGATCGTGTGGGAGCGGTAAAAATAAGCCCGGATGGTAAGTACATCACCTACCGGTTAACCAAAGCAGCCAATGGTGTAAAAAATGCTATGGTACCTAATTATGTAACCGCTTCGGGTTTTACGGAGGATATCCCGAACCGCTCTAAAGTGGGTAGAGCATCATCTTCTTCAAAAATGTTTGTGTTTGATACCCGTCGCCAATCTTTCTATCCGGTACTTACGCAGGACATTCCCGGCATTAAAGATCTGCCCGATTATGTCAAGGATTACCCTGCAGAACTGGCCGAACGCAAAAAAGCGAATGCCGATAGGCAAGTGGATGTAGAAGGCCCATTCTGGAGTGCTGATGGTAAAAATGCTGTTGTGGTGATCAGCGCACAGGATAATAAAGACAGGTGGATTATGCGCCTTGATCCAGTTACGGGCAAACTAACCCTGCTCGATCGTCAGCGGGATGAAGCCTGGATCGGTGGGCCGGGCATTGAAACCAGCGCCGCGGGTAATGTTGGTTTTACCGATGATACCCACTTTTACTTCCAGAGCGAGGCCAGCGGCTATTCGCATATTTACCTGGTTGATGTGATCGGCGGTGCAAAAAAGCAACTCACCAGCGGTAAATGGGAAGTACAGACCCTGCAATTATCAAACGATAAAAAAACATTTTACTTTACCGCGAATATGGAGCACCCGGGTATAACGCATTTTTACAGCATCCCGGTAAGCGGAGGTAAGCCGGTAAAAATAACCGGAATGAAGGGCGGTAATGATGTAACCCTGTCGCCCGACGAAAAATGGCTGGCTATACGTTATTCTTATTCCAACAAACCCTGGGAATTGTATCTGCAGCCTAATAAGCCTGGAGCGAAAGCGGTACAGGTAACACATTCTGTTTCGGCCGAATTCAATTCATACGCATGGCGTGATCCGGAGATCATCACCTTTAAAAACCGTTATGGTGCCGATGTCTACGCGCGCCAGTATCTGCCTAAAAAGGCCGATCCGGCGAAACCCGCGGTTATTTTTGTACACGGGGCTGGTTATTTGCAGGAAGTAACTTATTCCTGGAGTTATTACTTCCGCGAGTTTATGTTCAATAATCTGCTGGCCGATAATGGTTATACCGTACTGGATATCGATTATACAGCCAGTGCAGGCTATGGCCGCGACTGGCGCACAGGTATCTATCGCCATATGGGCGGTAAAGATCTGACTGATCAGGTTGACGGAGTAAAATACCTGGTTGAAAAATTTGGTGTTAACCCTAAACATGTGGGTTTATACGGCGGGTCATACGGGGGTTTCATTACGCTCATGGGGATGTTTACCGAGCCCGATGTTTTTGCTGCCGGCGGTGCTATCAGATCGGTTACCGACTGGGCGCATTATAATCACGGATATACATCCAATATATTAAATGAACCCTTTACCGATGAGCAGGCTTACCGCAAAAGCTCGCCCATATATTTTGTCAATGGTTTAAAAGGCAACCTATTGATGCTTCATGGCATGATTGATCAAAATGTGAATTACCAGGATATCATTCGCCTTACACAAAAACTAATTGAGCTGCATAAAGAGAACTGGGAACTGGCATCGTACCCGGTAGAAGATCACGGCTTTGAACAGCCCAGCAGTTGGGCGGATGAATACAAGCGTATATTCAAGCTGTTCGAGCAAACGTTGAGAAAGTGAACGAAGCAAATAAATATGTCATTGCGAGGAGGAACGACGAAGTAATCTCCTCGCGTTCAATATACAGGCGACGAGATTGCCACGCTCCGCTCGCAATGACATGGTTGAAAGCTTAATTTTACAAATCGCCAAATCATGCCCAAAAACATTTCCATAAATAAATTACTAACTCTGCTTGTTTTATTAAACATAGGCTGTAGCAATACACCTAAACCTTTCGTAATCCACATCAGTAAGATAAATCAGGAACGTTCTGTCAAAATAACCGGTTTAGATGTGGCGGTTATCCAGGACATTGCCCGCGACACATCGGGAGCTAACTGGCAGGGGCTCATACCGGTATATAAAATGCCGGCCGATACAGAAATGAAAAGCTATCAGCCGGTGCAGCCGGGTACATACCATATTGCTGATGGCGCCGTTATTTTTACACCGGATACCCCCTTTGTAAGTCGCCAAACTTATTTTGTGCGGTATTATCACTTTGATAATGGTAACAAGCCTGCAGATTTTATAGGGGGGCACAACAGGCCGGGGAGTTTACACTATGTTGATTTAACATTTTAAGTAATAAACTGCCGTGAATTGCTTGAAAATCAAATAATATTGTGTATATTTGCACCTAATTAATAAAAGAGGGGGCGATTTGTCCCCTCTTTTATTTTATCAATCAAATTATCAATCAAAATACCGGAGGGTAATGAATATTGAAAAAAGAGTAAGAGAGCTGGTTGAGGAGAAGATAGCCGATAAGCCGAATTTGTTTATTGTGGATATCAAAATGCACTCGAACGGAAAGCTGGTTGTGCTGGTAGATGGTGACAACGGCCTGGGGATTGATGATTGTGTGCAGATTAGCAGGCACGTTGGCTTTCATTTGGAAGAGGAGAATGTGATCGAAACGGCATACAATCTGGAAGTGTCATCGCCGGGAATTGATTACCCGCTATCATCGGCCAGGCAATACGCCAAAAACATAGGGCGTACTTTAGGTATCAAAATGGCCGACGGAACCAAAAGAGAAGGCACGCTGACAGCTATTACAGAGGATGCCATTATTATTGAAGAAAAAGTAAAAGAAAAAGGGAAAAAAGCCGAAACTGTTGAAAGCGTGATCCCTATGGATAAAATAACAGAGACAAAAGTTTTAATATCATTCAAGTAGAAAATGAGCAATATTAATTTAATTGATTCTTTTCAGGAATTTAAAGATTTCAAGAACATTGACCGCCCAACCATGATGAGCGTTCTGGAAGACGTTTTCAGAAGCATGATCAGGAAAAAATATGGCACCGATGAAAATTGCGACGTAATTGTAAACACAGATAACGGTGACTTAGAGATCTGGCGTACCCGTAAGGTTATGGAAGATGGATTTAGCGAGGATGACGACCTGGAAATTGAATTAGCCGAAGCACAATTGATTGATGCCGACCTGGAAGTTGGAGATGATTTTATTGAACAGATCACGCTGGAAAGCTTTGGCCGCCGAGCTATTTTAGCCGCCCGCCAAACACTGGTTTCAAAAATTCTGGAACTGGAAAAAGATGAGATCTTCAAAAAATATAAAGATCGTGTAGGCGAAATTGTTACCGGTGAGGTTTACCAGGTTTGGAAAAAAGAAACCCTGGTGCTTGACGATGAAGGTAACGAGCTATTGCTGCCAAAAACCGAGCAGATCCCGGCTGACTACTTTAAAAAAGGCGACAGTGTAAAAGCGGTTGTTCATAAAGTAGATATGCTGAACAGTAACCCTAAGATCATCATTTCACGTACCGCTCCTGAGTTTTTACAGCGTTTGTTTGAACTGGAAGTGCCTGAGATTTTCGACGGACTGATCACCATCAAAAAAATTGTGCGTGAACCGGGTGAAAGAGCAAAAGTGGCAGTTGAGTCATATGATGACCGTATTGATCCGGTTGGTGCCTGTGTGGGTATGAAAGGGTCACGTATACATGGTATCGTTCGTGAATTAAAAAATGAAAATATTGACGTGATCAATTTCACCAATAATGTTCAGTTATATATTCAGCGTGCGTTATCTCCAGCCAAAATAACATCTATAAAGCTGGATGACGATAAAAAAACGGCTGCGGTATATTTAAAACCCGATCAGGTATCACTGGCCATTGGCCGTGGCGGTCATAACATTAAACTGGCAGGTAAACTAACCGGCTATGAAATAGATGTTTACCGCGAAGCAGACGAGCATGACGAGGATGTGGACATCGAAGAATTTTCAGATGAAATTGACAGCTGGATCATCGATGAGTTTAAACGTATAGGTTTAGACACCGCGAAATCGGTACTTGCTTTAACAGTAGGCGAATTGGTAAAACGTACAGATTTGGAAGAAGAAACTGTAAAAGAAGTGTTATCAATATTGAATGCTGAGTTTGAATAAGCATAGAAACCAAAATTAAAATCGTATTTTTGCGATAATAAGCAGAGAAATTATAATAAATGTCAGAAGACAAATCAATAAAATTAATTAAAGCAGTAAAAGAACTCAACATTGGTATGAGTACCATTGTCGATTTTTTGGCTACAAAGGGCTATAAGGTTGAAAAACAACCTATGGCGAAGCTGGATAGCGACATGTACTCCGCATTGTTGAAGGAGTTTGCTGTTGACAAAAGTATCAAGGAGGAAGCCAAGCAGATCAGTATCGGAAAGATCAGAAAAGAAGAGCCTGCTGCGTTTCCGGAAAAGCCGGTTGAAAACCGCCGTTCAAGGGATTTTGAGAACGAGGAGATATTGATCAAAAATACTGGTCATTATGCTTCGCCGCAGACAGAAAAACCAAAACCGGTTGAAACAGCTTCTGAAAAAACCGAAGAACGTAACGACGTTTTGCCGGGTGTTAAGGTTGTGGGTAAAATAGATCTTAATAACCTGAACGCGAAACCACAACCTGCGGCCGAAAAACCCGCGGAGGTGGTAAAACCTGTAGAGGTTGCTAAACAGCCGGAAGTTGTGGCTCCAGAGCCCAAACCAGAGCCTAAGGCCGAAGCGCCAGTAGAAAAAGCTCCGGAAGCCCCAAAAGCCGAAGAGCCAAAACAACAGCCTGTTGTTGAAACGCCTAAAGCCGAAGAACCAAAAGCACCCGTAACTCCGCCGGCACCCCCTGCTGTACAAGCCCCGGTTGCCGAGGCTGCTGCTGATGAGAACCAGGAACCTGATGTGATCAGGGCAAAGGCCGAAAGACTTACTGGGCCTAACGTGATCGGTAAAATACAATTGCCGGTTAACGCGCCTAAACGTAATCCGGTGGCATCATCATCAAACGCTAATAACGCCGATCATAAGCGTAAAAGAAAACGTAAGGATAACCAGGGTAACCCGCAACATGGTGGCGGACAGCAAGGTGGTGGTAATCACCAGCAACCACAGCAGGGACAAGGACATAATAATCCACCTGCAGGCGGAACGATTAATCCAAACCGTCCTGATTTCAGGAACCGTGGTAATAATCCAAACGCGGGTGGTCCTAACCAGGGTGGTGGCAATCGTCCCGATTTCAGGAACAACCGTAACGCTCCTCAGAACAATACACCAAAAGAGGAACCATCTGAAAAAGATATACAAGACCAGATCAAGGCTACACTGGCCCGTTTAAGCGGAGCCGGTAAGTCGGGTAAATTTGCGCAAAGGGCTAAATTCCGTCGTCAAAAACGTGATGATGTGGCCTCAAGTGCCGAAGAACTGGCATTAGAGCAGGAACTACAATCCAAAGTATTAAAGGTTACCGAGTTCGTAACCGCGAATGAGTTGGCTTTAATGATGGATGTATCTGTAACGCAGATCATATCTACCTGTATGAGCCTGGGTTTATTCGTGTCTATTAACCAAAGGCTTGATGCCGAAACCCTAAGCATAGTTGCCGACGAGTTTGGTTATCAGATAGAGTTTGTAAAACCACAGGACGAGGAAGCCAACTTGGAGCAGGAAGATGATCCGGCAGATCTGATACCACGTGCGCCGATAGTGACCATTATGGGGCACGTTGACCACGGTAAAACATCCCTGCTCGACTTTATACGTAAAACTAACGTAATAGGCGGCGAGGCCGGTGGTATTACCCAGCACATTGGTGCATATGAGGTAACCCTGCCTGGCGATAAAGGTAAAATAACATTCCTGGATACTCCAGGTCACGAGGCGTTTACCGCTATGCGTGCAAGGGGTGCACAGGTAACGGATATTGTAATTATAGTAATTGCTGCAGACGATAGCGTGATGCCGCAAACCCGCGAGGCCATAAACCACGCGCAGGCAGCAGGTGCACCTATTATCTTTGCTTTCAACAAAATTGATAAGCCAGGCGCTAACGCCGATAAAGTACGTGAGCAGCTTTCGGCAATGAACATTTTGGTTGAAGAGTGGGGCGGTAAATATCAAACCCAGGAAATATCAGCCAAAACAGGCTTAAATGTTGAGCTGCTTTTAGAAAAAGTATTGCTTGAGGCCGAATTGCTTGAACTGAAAGCCAATCCGAATAAACGTGCCGTAGGTACGGTTATTGAAGCCGCTTTGGATAAAGGTCGTGGTATTGTAACCACCATTCTGGTACAGGCTGGTCGCTTAAAAGTTGGAGACCCGATACTGGCAGGCTGTTACAGCGGTCGTGTTAAGGCATTAACCAACGAACGCGGACAAAGAGTTGAATCTGCAGGACCGTCAACACCGGTACAGGTGTTAGGTATGCAAGGCGCGCCTACAGCGGGTGATAAGTTTAACGTGCTGGAAAGTGAAGTTGAGGCCCGTGAAATTGCCAATAAACGTTTGCAATTGCAACGTGAGCAAGGTTTACGTACGCAGAAACACATCACCCTTGATGAGATCGGCCGTCGTTTGGCAGTTGGTAACTTCAAGGAGCTTAACATTATTGTTAAAGGTGACGTGGATGGATCTATCGAGGCGTTATCGGATTCATTACTGAAGCTATCAACCGAACAGATACAGGTTAATATCATATCTAAAGCCGTAGGTCAGATCTCGGAATCTGATGTATTGCTGGCATCTGCATCAGATGCGATCATTATCGGTTTCCAGGTTCGTCCGTCAGGAAGTGCCCGTAAATTGGCCGAAGCTGAGCAGATCGATATCAGGTTGTATTCTATCATCTACGACGCGATCAACGAGATCAAAGCCGCGATGGAAGGTATGCTTGCACCAACATTTGAAGAGAAGATCGTTGCCAATGTCGAGATACGCGAAACCTTCAAGATCAGCAAGGTGGGTACTATTGCCGGTTGTATGGTGTTGGATGGTAAAATTAACCGTAACAGTAAGATCCGTATCATTCGCGATGGTGTGGTGATCTATACCGGTGAGCTGGCATCATTGAAACGTTTTAAAGATGATGTTAAGGAAGTAAATGCGGGTTATGAGTGCGGTTTGAACATTCAAAACTTTAATAACATTGAAGTAGGCGACATTGTTGAAGCCTATGAAAATGTAGAAGTGAAACGTAAATTGTAATAGCAACTTTCCGATATGTAAAATAAAAAAGGCCCTTTTTAAGGGCCTTTTTTATTTTACAATCTGTGATGACGTGGATGGTGTACAACAGGATGGTGATGATGACGATGCACGACATGACGATGGTGATGTGTTTGTGCGCTGGCTGTGGTGTAGGCAAATGTTGCAAATAGTGCAACTACTAATATTTTTAAAGCTTTCATAATGTTTATTTAATTGTTATAACTGATAGACAGGTATTTTGATTGTCGGTTTAGTCAATACAGATGTAACATTGGTGTTTCATTCGGGGCAGCTATCAACTACAGTTATTTGCCGTATGCAAATATGACCGTAGCAACCTACCATAAAAGCAGACTCTTTTTATGCTACAGACGAAATTGCTAAAAGCCGGATATGTGATTTTCACAGCCTTCCATTTAGGTAGTTTAATGTGAATATCAACACTGATAGAAAAAGCCAATTAGTAGTTAAAACCAAAAAAATTATTGAATTAAAGCGGAAATTGCTCCTGCTGGAGCTGCTGGCAGCCGTTATTTTACCTTTGATGTAAAATAAATTAAAAAAAGTTTAAAAGGTCTAAAAATGGAAATTTTGAATAGGCAGTAGCTGGTTTTGGTTGATATTGAGTTGTTTATAAAATGGTAAAATGGCACCTGTCTATAGGCGATAGCACCGGAAAAGAGTAATAACGCCACAATAAAAAAGTTTTTTTTCAAAACCATTTGCGTAATACAAAAAGCTGCGTATATTTGCAGACCCAAAAACGGAGTGGTAGTTCAGCTGGTTAGAATACATGCCTGTCACGCATGGGGTCGCGGGTTCGAGTCCCGTCCATTCCGCTGAAAACAATGTCAAAATTGCCTAAAAGTCTGTAAATCATCGATTTACAGGCTTTTTTGTTTGGCCGAAAATACCAAAATATGCATGTTTTAGCATAAAAAAGGTGAGCAATTCGGTGAGCATATTAAAGCTAAAAAGATGCTCACCAGAAACACCATAAGTAACTGATTTAGAAGATGTTTAGCGAGTGAACATCTTGATTGCAAGTGATGGAATAATCAATTTTGTTTCACTATTTAATTCATTTGTAATGAGAACTAACATCAATTTGCTTTTTTATTTAAAGAAGCGCTCTACCTACAAAAATGGCCCGGTGGCCATCTATCTGCGGTTTACCGTTGACGGCCAAAGAGCTGAAGCCTCAACCGGTAAAACTTGCGACCCCTCCCGCTGGAATACACAAGCAGGCCGTGCTATCGGCACCAAAGAAGACGTTCGCAGCCTAAACTCTTATCTCGATACCTTGCAGGCCAAAGCCCAGGAGTTTCATCGATGGATGACGGCTAATGACGAAATGGTTACTGCCGAGAGTCTCAAAAATCGCTTTATTGGTAAAACAGAAAAGGGACGCACCTTGATTAGCGTTTTTGAAGATCATAACCAAAAGATGCGTAGCTTGGTAGGACAGGAATTTGAAAAGAGCACCCTGCAACGTTACGAAACGGCCTTAATGCATACCAAAGATTTTATGCAATGGCAGCACAATGTATCTGATATACCTATCAATAAAATCAATTTTGAGTTCCTGAATGACTTTGAATACTACCTACGGAGTGTGCGCAAGTGTGCCAATAACTCTGCGATCAAGTATATCAAGAACTTAGGCAAAATTGTCCGTACCTGTTTGGGTAACGGTTGGCTTAGCGTTGATCCTTATCTCAATTATAAACCAAAAACAAAGAAAGTTCATCGAATTGTGCTAACTAAAGAAGAATTGACAGCTATTGCCAGTAAGCAATTTCCGGCAGATAGACTACGATTGGTTAGGGATATTTTTCTGTTTAGCTGTTATACTGGACTTGCTTATGTAGATGTTAAAAAGCTTAAACGCTCTGAAATGGTTAAGGGTATTGATGGTGATTTATGGATTTATACTAACCGCCAGAAAACAGATACCCTATCTCGCATTCCCATTTTGCCGGCAGCGTTAAAAGTAATCGAAAGATACGAAGACAATCCGCAATGTATTGTCGATGACCTGTTGCTACCAGTAATGAGCAATCAAAAAATGAATGCCTATTTAAAGGAAATTGCCGACTTGTGTGGCATTTCCAAATTATTGACTTTCCATATTGCCAGGCATACGTTTGCGACAACTGTAACACTTAATAACGGCGTTCCGATTGAGAGTGTAGCGAAGATGATGGGTCATACCAGCATTAAAACCACACAGATTTATGCTAAAGTAATGGATCATAAGATCAGTTCCGATATGGCTACTCTTAAAATTAAGTTATTATCAACCACTAACCATTAACCTTCAATTGACAAATATTCACAAATATTAGGCATTTTGTATAGTTATTGGTTAAATTTGGGTATGATAAAAGAAATCAATAAAAGAGTGGTGCTAGTACAATGGAAACGTTTTGCAGGCATTGATATTGATGTATTTTCAAGTCTGAAAGGTTTTTGCGATAGCTACCCGGATTTTAATTATCATACCCTTAATAATTATCTTTCTAAAAAAAAGATCCCATTCGAAAATGACGAGGTTAAAATAGAACGGCAGCCGCTGATACAAAAAATCAGCAGACCCAATCTATCGCCCGTATTATTCTGGGACTTTGAGTTTGATAAAATTGATTGGAGACGGTCAAGACTGACTATTATTGAGCGGGTGCTTAATAAGGGCGACCTATCAGATTGGAAAGAAATAATACGATTTTATGGCCAGGATAATTTGATCCATGCTTTAAAGGAAGAAATCAACTATTTAACCGATATGACTGTAGAAGCTGTTTGTGAATATTTTCAGTTGAGCAAAACTGAGCTCAAATGTTACACGAAGAAACAGTTAAACCAGGGACACTGGATCTAATCTACAAGCTGATGCGTGATCAGCAATTCAAATCTTTTTACCTTGTTGGCGGAACGGCTTTAGCATTGAAGCTTGGCCATAGAGAATCCATTGATATAGATCTTTTCAATACCGGAGATTTTGATGCCGTAAAATTAGCGGCGCATCTGGAAAAACAATACAACGCATTAATCAGAAGGCAAAAAAGCAACTACGTCAGTGGAAGTATTTTTGATGTGGATTTTGACCTGATCAGTCATAAATACCCGGCGGTTAAACAAATCGAAACCATTCAAGGAATTCGAATGATGTCTTTAGAAGATATCGCCGCAATGAAAATAAATGCAATCGTTCATAGTGGGCAACGAATTAAAGACTTTATTGATATTCATTATCTACTTCAGGAATTCGAATATAATGACATACTGGAGTTCTACTGTAGCAAATATCCTAATGTGGATCGGACTCAAGCTCGTAATTCGCTTCTTTACTACAATGATATTGATTTTAACGTTCCTGTAATTCTTAAAGATAAAAGCTTAAGATGGCAGCATGTAAGTACAAGCATTAATAATGCCATAGCAAAACATGATCGGAAACAGCAGAATCGGGGATTTAATCGAGGCAATGATAGTTCTGAAGAAATAGGACCAAATAGAGGTGGTCCTAGGAGATAGTAGATCTAACGAATTTAATTTATGTATAGAATCTGAAGTATATCTATATAGCTATGTATCTGGCTATATAGATATATAGATATCCAATAATATTGTTACCTCTTTGTTCAACCTGCTTTAAGTAGCCGATTAATTCCCAGTAAAGCACATCATTACATCTCAATATCAGTTTTATACACATTATTTACCGTGAACAGCAAAATATCTTTATCCGCCAACGGCGATGATGCAGGACGCGATCCGCTTGTCGATAGCCTCGGCAATAATCGACTGTTCGGCCATATGGTATAGCTGGTCGGCAGATAGTTCGATCCGGGCATGATCCCGCTTCAGGCTGTTGAGATTGAATTCTAGTTTCTTGTTTTTTTTATTTTCCCTTTTGGCTTCCAGGTAAGGTTGCAGGACGATGATCCATTCATCGGCCAGGCGGTCGTAGTCGACGATCTCTTCAGACCTGCCTAATAACAGTTCCTGCATCATGTTTAGGGCCGCGTTCAGTTCCCGGTCGAGGGCTTTCTGCTGCTTGCGTTGCCTGAGAATATGATCGGCAACCTCCAGAGCCCGGCGTTTCTTAGCGGGTAGCAGTTCGCGTTCTTTTTTCTTGAACAGCGTAACATAATGATTCAGGCTGATGGCGTCCCATTTCAAGCGTACTGCATCCTTACTGATATGCCTGCGCAGTTGCGCGGTCACGCGAATCATGTCACTTTCGATCAGGTCATTCTCATCGATAAAATACCAGTGAGGGCTTTTGCGGTGGTCGCCGCGCAGGGCGATGAAGCACCATTTACCGGAGCCAGCGATAAAGCTTACCTTGGCTTTGACCTCGGAGGCCACATTGGCGAACTGCTGATAGACCGCTTCTGAAATCAGGGCATCCGGCCCTTCCTTGAGGTTGCGGATACACTGAAAGCGGTCTTCGACACCGGTCCAGGATTCGTCCTTATCTACGAAATCCTTATATTCTTCAATCAATGCTTCTACGCTGTCGGTCTTGGTAAAGCGGCGTCCCTTCAATATTTCGGGCACCTGGAAGTTCGAGCCATAGATCAGTTCCACAACGTGGTTGGTCTCGATCAGGCGCTCGTCTCCTTTGAGCGAATATTCATCGGAATCATAAGCCCAGTAAATGTCAATGGCTTTATGCATGCTGTCCATGCGGTCTGCCCGGCCGATACGCTGCTCGACAATGCGGAGCACGCTAGGAGTATCCAGTAGGAATACGCAGGAAGCTTTCTGCAGGTCTACGCTTTCCGACATTTTATCCGAGCATAAGGCAATATAGCGTTCTTGATCCTTGGACTCCAGTTTAAAAACATCCAATACTTTTAGGCTTTCTTTGTCTTCCTCACTGCCACTGGCGACCAGAAGTTTTTGTGCGGGGTAATGTTCCGCGAACAGTTTGCGGAGGTAATACAAAGTGATTACCGTTGAGTCAAAGGCCAGTAAGTTGCGGTGGGCCTTAGTAGCATTTATCAGTTCATGGACCTTGCCGAGTTCCCTGGTACCGGATAATGACTTGGCTTTGCGGGCAATCTCGCGGTAAAGCGCCAGTTCTTTTTCGCATGCCTCGAAATAAAGATGCTCGTCCACGAGCCATTCTGGGAAGGGTATGTTCTTGAATTTACCTTGACGGTACGGGAGTTCTCGCCGCGCGATGATGTCATCGATCTTCTGCAGTTTATTACCGGTGACCTTTGATTTACCCCGGAAGCCGAAATGCGTCATTGCCTTTTCGGAGCCCTCAATGTGCTCGATCAGCGCGACGTGTGACGAGCGGAGCGCATAACGAATCATATAGATCGACAGAGAGCGGGCGGAAAAGATACGCCGCTCTACATAATGGTTCAAATTTTGACCCTCCTCTTCCCCGGGGTCTTGTAGGCGGAAACCAGTCAGATAAGTGATGCCTTTCAATTGCCGCGCCAACTCACCGATCTCGCGAACAATATGTTTATCCGCCTGAGTTTCCCGGGTTTGATAAATCTTTTCCACCTGTTTGGGGAAGCGGCAGCCTTTTTCCAAACTGTTTTTGAAGGCCTCCTCATCCTTTTCAACCTCCTCGTTCAGGCGCTTTTTGGTCCGCCTGACGGTGAATTGGCTGATGAATTCCCGGAGCATCGCTACGTTGTCCATCTGGTTACCGTAGTAAGGTTTTTTCAGCAATTCTAGATAAATCTTAAAGGCCTCATCGGTCAGGTTGTCGACGTCCAGCAGTTTTACGAGGCTGAGCACATCCTCCACGCGTCTACTGATGGGCGTAGCGGTAATAAGGATCTTATGGTCGGCGCGGTTGGTCTTGATCTGGAAGGTACGCCCAGAATCGGCGAGATAGCTGTGCGCTTCATCGATAATGAGTAGGTTGGCCAGCTTCAATTGTGCCGCGATGCGTTCTTTATTTTCGGGGGATCCATTACTGAGCATGCCCATAGAAACCTGATTATGGTTGATCTTACCGAAGCGATGAAACTCGCCAGCCCATTTCTTCAGTACAAGTGGTGGGCAGATGATGAGCGATTCCGTGCGATGGTGCTTACCGGTCTCATATAACAGGTGCTGCAGACAGAGAACGAGCGCGGTACATAGACGCGTTTTGCCGGCGCCGGTCGGGTCTGCAATGAGCACATTCGACTGACGCTGTAGGATAGAGACCGCCTGTGCGAGCCCTTTCCATTGAGTCGGCCAAAGGTTAGCGCCGGACATACGGCTGATGATCTCTTTATATTCGTTCAGCCAGTTTCCTTCAAGCATCTCGGCAATAGCGCGGGCTAGGGCTTCCTGCCAAGTCGCATCGCCGATAAGGTTTTCAAGTAAAGCGATCAGTTTGTCATTATAAGGGCTGGCCTCGTCATAAAAACTCTCGGCTATCAGGCGGATATCCCGATATTGATTGGCGGTACTACCTTCGTTCGCTACCCTGATGTTCGCCTCGTCCTGTAAGTTCAAACCATTCTTGCTGAAGTTGGAGGATCCAAGTGTAGCGAAGTGGTTACCTACATAGATCTTGGCATGAAGCTTATCTCGGAAGCGGAACTGTATCCAGCCGCTTCGGATCTTTTCGATCAGGTAGATCACCGCACCACCTTGAAGTATAGATAAACCTCTTTTAACCCAGTACTCTTTTATTTCCTTTTCCAGACCGTATCGCAAATAGACCTTGCGACCTTTGATATTCGGCTCAAAACCAATAAGTATACGTACGGCACTTAATTGCGGATGGTCCTTACTACCGAACAGATCGACTAAGTTTGATAAAGAAGTGAAACCAGTCAGTATCAAAAAAGTGGAACTATCCGCGATATCTCCGTAAACAATGCTTTCGACCGTTCGCCCGGCAGAGTGGATGTTTAGGGGATATCCCTCCTGTTTAGGCCATTTAACCTGATCGAAATCGATGACCGTTTGCGGCGACGGCTTTTGTGGATGAGTTCCGGCCATTTAAAATTGTTGTGATAATGATTTATAAGAATTAAAGATAATTAATTATAAATCAAGTCCCAACAACACGCTTCCGGTACGTTGGACAAGTGGAAAACCTGAAAATTCCCAGAGACGAATAGTATATCTTGTCTGTCTTAAATTTATGCGGCGAATCACGTTTTTATTCTCCGCAAATTTGCGGAGAATAAAACTGACAATATATATCCGTGTAACTATATAGCCAGATATATGGCTACACAGATATATAGTTGCATTTGTACAGGTTAGTCTCAATCTGCTTTTAAACAGCCTCCAAATCTTTTTCTGTTAGCCATTCATCATAAGCGTTAGTAATTGGATCAAGCCAATCTGCTTTATGATTTGCCCAGGAGAGCCATTCATGGTTAACATTTGGTATAGCTGTAAGATACTCACGAAGCAACTGGGCCTGTTTCCAACGCTTGGCTTTGATCATTAGTTCGTGGAATTCTTTTTGCTCATGCCGCTGACGTATTTCTCGCTCTGCTTGTATTCTCCTTTGTCTTTCCCAATTTTCTTGCCATAGGCGCGCTTTTTCTAAATATTCATTTTCTTGCTTAGCAGCTAATTCCAACTTTGCTAATATCTTGGGTAGTTGATCTTCAAGTAACTGAGTTTTTAAGTCCCTCCATTCTGCCTTTAACCTGCTGTCAAGACGAAAAGCAAGTTTGCCATTAGGACGCCATTCAAAATCTTGATATGGCTTATTATGTACCCTAAATCTATTTGTCTGCTCTCGAAAATTGACTCGAAGCTTTACATCGTTTATAACAACGAAATTACCGTCGTTATTTACCTCGTAGAAATAGCCCCTTGCACGTACGCATTTAATTAGCGTATCCATAAAGCGAAGCGCACGACCGGTGTTTGATGGGGCTATACGTATATCCAATTGGCCTTTTGATGTCACAACCATTCCAGGATGATTAACATCAGTAAGTTTAGATAAACTCTCTTTTGCGGCGATAGTTAAAGTATCTGGTTTTGTTAGGCGGTCAGGAACTTTAAAGGGTAGTTTCTCTAAGATAACCCTCTTAACAAGTCGATCTAACTCGGAAACTTTCTTGACTTGCTGATCTGGTGGGCGTTCATCAAGTTCGGCGAATGCTTTCCCTTTCCATACTGCAGATAATTTAGGCTTCCTAAGTTTGTGGCCGGCTTTTACTTGGAGATTTCGCTGAAATTGACCACCTGATTCCGATTTAAAGTGACCACCCATTCCGGATTCAAAGTGACCAGGGTATTCCGGATCAAGCTGACCACCCCATTTTTGTAACGATGCTTTAGATACTGGCTGTGCTGTTTAGGACCTGATCAGGCTCGCCGATGAAGAAGTGAATTGGGAGCCTGATCGCGTATGCGAAATCGCCCTTAAAGCCGGTATTAAAGTGATGGGCGATGATCTCCGCAAGAGATATGCGCTCACATGTCCAGGTGCTTCAAGCTTCTAAGAAAAAGCACGAGCAGTACCAGACTTATTAAAAAAGGTAAATAAGCTATCTTTGTTTTATGCTGTTAAAGCATCTGCTGCATTTCTTTGCCAGCAAAATAGGTGGTCAGTTTGCCACGGAATAGGGTGTAACATATCTCCGAAACGCCCAAACAAATCCCTAAAACGGAATTCACGGACGTATGCATTAAACAATTTTTTACTTAGTTTCATATTACCCGTTTACTAATCCCATCGAACAAATAATTTGAGGCTCTTTCTGGCTTTGGCCATCTTCATCGACGATACAAAGCTTATCTTCTTCCCTTAAAGAGATTACTAGTGCAGCCAGTTGATCGTCGGAAATACCGGCTTTTAATTGGCGCGTCAGCGTTTCCCTGGCAAACTCCTTTAGCGGAAACCTGTAAATTTCGTCCACCCCCTTTTTAAGTTCCTCATTGGCAAAAAGGGAATGCTGATAGGATTTACAATAGCGGTCCAGCCGGGTATAGGTGCGATATTTGGCACCTGTCTTCCTCCCCAAGGTGCCGCCCGTATTAATGTCCTCCTCGCTGATGAAATCAATTGCCCTTTTCACCAGGTCATGGTGTTCGTCAATCCTTGGTAACCCCGGGGTGTCTCTGTTACATTGAGCAGCCCTGAGGATAGTAAGCTGCGACTGCGTAATGATTTGTCCGTCCATGCCGATCAGCGCTAGCACATCATTATCCTCCGCTGTACGGCTGTACACGATCACGCCCGGCGTCTCTCCTAACCCATTAAGCTCTTTTGTCGCATAGACCACATTCGGAAGATCAGGAATGATCTTATTGAGTTGCGGATCCGCGTCGGTCGCATTTTTCCAGATCTGATACGCATAAGATGCCAGATCAACTTCCGAATCCGTATCATCTTCTTCTAGAATACCCGAACGTTCATTGTAAAGATCTTCTATATTGACAGGGTCGCCGTCAAAAAAAGTTTCGTCTGAACCAACAACCTCAGCATTTTCCCTTATACGAGTGCTTAAAATAGCTCTTAGGTTGATAATTCTTTCGATCCCATCTTCCGGTAGAAAAGAATAGCAAATAATTTGAGAAGCCTTTTGACCAATGCGGTCCACTCGGCCAGCTCGCTGGATCAAACGGATGATGGCCCAGGGTAAGTCAAAATTAACGATGATATGGGCGTCCTGCAGGTTCTGTCCTTCACTTAGCACATCCGTGCAGATCAATACCCGGATCTCGCTTTCGTGACCGGCGATGTCCGGCCTGTTGTTACTGCGCGGACTAAAGCGATGGGCCAGCGAGGTTGGATTTTCATGATCCCCTGTAACATAGAACATCGATTGTACACCGCGAACGGCTAATTGCTCATATTGACTTTTTAAGGGAAATATCGGGTTATTTTTTGGACATATTCATCTTGAACGTTCTTGAATTTACTTGCATGGACGGCAAACGGGGTTCGACTCAGTCGGGTATTTTTTTAGCTTTTAATGATGGTTTTAAAGGATATAGAAAAAACAACGTTATTGCCAGCCCCATGACGATCAGGTAGCAGATCATAATTATTTGTTCGTTTTTTTCTTCAAATCCTTTACTGACTGAAACCTGCCAGATGCCGGGTGTATTTTTCATACCAAAACACCATTGCCCGAAATTCCATGCGGCGTGTAGCCCGACAGGAAGTGCAATGCCTTTGGTGCGCAGCGTTGCCAGGCCGAACAACATGGCACCTACACCGGAGCCAAAAAAAGCCTGCTGCCAGGTAAAACCCCCAGCCATATGTTCAAGCGCAAAAATGACAGCAATGATGATCTGCGCTTTCCAGGGGCCGATCTTATAGGACAGGCTGCGAAGCGCATAACCGCGAAAAGCGATTTCTTCCCTTGTTGCCAAAATCAAATAGAGGAGGAAAGATAAAGCGACTGATTTAAATGACAAGGTTGTATTGATCAAACTGATATGCCCAAAAATCAGGACTAAAGAAAAATGGAGACCAGCAATGAGCAGCCCGATCAAAAAACCGATGATTATTTTGTTTAAGGTCGCCTTACCCGGAAGGACGCCAAGTTGCCCTAATGATAACTTCTCCCATTTCGCAAACGGAATGGAGAGAAGAAATGATGCCACAGCGGCAAAGGTGCCAAGTGAAAGGTCTGCCCAGGTTTTTTTCCAGTTTTTCAATAACGCAGAACCCGTAACCAATATGAGTGCACATAACATGCAAAAAAGCAGGACCCGCAATAATGTATTTATTCGGACAGCGGCGATCTTGTTATAGCCCGCTCGTTTCATGAGGCAAGATTCCCGGTTTCTTTTTTTGTCTTTTGCAGCGTACTCGATTTCCAGATAAAGAACATCATGATAGCGGTAATGCCAAGATATGGCAGCAGCACATGTAAAGGGTGATAATGCCGGCCATCCTGTATAAGGGTAAAAAGCATAGTCTTGCCTTCCTCCGGCGAGCGGGGAACAAGCGCCTGGGCCAGGTTCCAGCCGAAATGCAAGCCAATCGACAATATCAATTTGCCTGTCCTGAGATAACAAAGCCCGTAAAGTATCGATCCCATACCTGTGGTAAGCCAGGTCATGAAGAACTGCTGCCCGGTTATGGCGGTATTCAGTTTCAGGTGCATGACAGCGAATGGCAGGGTGACCGCCAGTTGAGCTACCCATGGCCCATACCAGGTCAATAAACGTTGAAAGGGATAACCCCGGTAGGTGAATTCCTGCGCAAAGGACGACCAGAGATGAATAAAAATCAGGATCAGCAAAAATACAGGATCAGCATGGCCGGTAAATATCAGCCGGCTACCATTAAACCAAATGGTAAGTCCGGCGCTTGTCAATAATGCCAACAGGCCGATAAGCAGCCCGATGAAGAAATTTTTCCCATCGGTAGCACAGGCAGGCATAAAGTCCAGGCTGGTTAACGGTTTACCTTCAGCTTTGAGGAACAAAAAGCTCAATAACAACGCGATCCCGAAATAAAAGAAGATACTGTCGAGCACGGGAACGACTCCGGCGATATAGGCGCCTATAATAATAACAGTAAAATAAACGCCTACCCTTAGCCAAACGGGCAGCTGGTTAATCAATTTTTTCCTTTCCATTTTTCATCCTGTTTGTTCACAAAAAGACATTATTCACGTGAAGCCGAAAAATAAAATCGACGAACCCATGGGAACTGGCAACCAAACGGCCCGAACTACCGATAGTGTTGATGCCGGCCATTCCGGCGATGTCCGGTTGTCTGCTAGGCGCCGCCCGTTGGAAGTATAGGTGGCTTCGTCGAATAAAATTGAACAGGTGTCAGATTGTTCTTCCATTTGTAGCATGATCGTTATCAAAGATTTGACCTATGGCTATCATTCCCGGGACACGCTCTTCCAGGAATTGAACCTGACGCTGCCGCCAGGGAGGGTTTATGGTTTACTGGGTAAGAACGGCGCAGGTAAATCCAGCCTGATTAAAAATATGGCCGGGCTGGTCTTCCCCCAGAAGGGAAGCTGCACGATTAATGGCCTGGAGGCCCGGCATCGCCGGCCTGAGTTTTTAGCCCAATTGTACTTTATTCCCGAAGAGTGTGAGCTTCCGCCTGTCACTATTCCCGTTTTTCTGCGGATTTACAGCGTATTTTACCGGTGCTTTGACGAGACCAGCTTTTATGAATACCTGCGAATTTTCAATGTGCCGGAAAAATGCCAGCTGCATAAACTCTCTTTTGGTCAAAAGAAAAAGATCCATATCGCTTTCGCTTTGGCTGCCAATACCGATGTCCTGATCATGGACGAACCTACCAACGGACTGGATATCCCCTCAAAGACTGAATTCAGGGAAATCATTGCCAGGACAAGACGGTATGATAAAATTACGATCATGTCTACCCACCAGGTCAAAGACCTGGATGGCCTGATAGACAGCGTTATCATTATTGACCAGGGCCGGGTATTACTTGCCGCGGATAAAGAAGAGATCGGGCAAAAGCTTTCTTTCAGTGCGAAGCGGGCTGGCGACGATACCATCATATATGGCATTGATGCACCAGGAGGCCGCATGACAGTCAGCAGGAACACCGGAGCAGAGACATCCACGCTCGATCTGGAATTGCTTTTTAACGCGGCCATTTATAACCCATCGGGCATCCGGGCTGTTTTTCAAACCCAATAAAATGGACATGAACTATATTAAAAAAATGATCGCCCTGAACCGGCGCCAGTATTTAGAGCACCGGCAGTTTTATGGCTTATTGGCATTGGCTATCGCAAGCCTCCTGTTTCTGCTCTTTTTTATTACCTGGCATTGGCGGGAGAGTTTTTCCGGCGGTGTGGGTAACGGCATTTTCCTGATCGGGTTGTTTGGTGGGGGCGCCGCATTTTCTGCATGCTTATATCAGGAGCTCCGCCATCCGGCAAAAACGATCTGGCTGCTGGGCATTATTGCATCAGCCGGCCAAAAGATCATGCTATGGATCATTTACGCGGTTTTTCTCTACGGCCTCGGTTACACTGTCATATTTTATCTCATCGAAGCGCTGTTTTTCAGCATGGCAAGCGGCTCTCAGTCTGCCACGATGAAAGCAAATGTGTTCAGCAATGGCTTCTATAGCTTTTACCTGGTCTTTGTCAATTTCCAGTTATGGCTGCTGGTCGGCAGCCTGGCTTTCCGGAAAGGCGCACTCATCAAAACGCTTTTATTAATGGTGCTGTATTTTATCATCGCTGCCACGGGTAACGTCGTACTGATGAAAGCGATGACCGGCGAAAATAGCATTACCAGCAGTTTGCCGTTTAATTATTTCCAGTTCATTCATGACGGCGAAAATATTTATGTCTATCTGCCGGCAAGCATCCAGGCACTGATCAATGTCAGCTATAATTTTTTGCTGCCGCTGTTTTTAAGCTATATCGCCTACCTCAAGTTTACGGAAAAAGAAATCTAACCTTATGATGATCAAAAAAAGCAACCTGTTATTAGTGACTTTCGCTGTTTTCTTTGTGGCAGCCCTTTTCACTGCTGATCGCGAACTGGCCATCCAATACCGCCGGATTGACCTGAAGGATCCTTTTAAGAATTTCGGAATGGTACCGGTCCGGCCGTACAAGGTTTTGAATATCAGCGGGGGCAATTCCTATACGGTCAGGATCGTGCAGGGAACTGCATATACCATTCGGTTGATGAATTCCAGGAAACAATTTTTCAGGATGGAACAGCACCAGGATACGTTGGCCATTAATTTTACAGTTTCCAACCAGCAATACCAGTTGCCGGAACAATGCACCACCGGACTGATACTTACTGTTCCCGCACTGGCAATGATCAATACTTCCGGTATTAATTGTGAACTGAGCGGATTGAAGCAGGGTTCACTTTTCATCACGCAGGAGCATGAGGCTATCCTGAGAATGAAAGATCTCAGGCTCGGCAGCCTGGTCATCAACGGCAGACATTCATCCACCGTAACTTTCAGGGATAGCAATCTGACAGACACTTTGCGCCTCACACTGGACGAAGGCAGTTCTGTGGATCTGGGACCGCTCAAAACCCGGAGCATCTTAACCAAACTAAAAGGAAATGCCCGGCTGGTCATCACCGCTGCCAATTTAAATAACTTCGTTAAATGACAAGATGGCCATCCCCCGAACTTTGTACCTGATTCAGAGCTGTAATCGTTGAAACAGTTCTTCCCGGTTGCTTGCCCCAATGGGAACCTCGGCATTTTCCAGTTCGATGACATTACCTTTGATCGCCCGGATCGCTTTTAGATTGACGATATATGACCGGTGCACGCGGAGAAACTGCTTGAGCGGAAGCAGATCTTCGAATAACTTCAGGTGCATGCCTGCGAGCAATCTTGTTTCCTTTAAATAAACCGAACTGAAATCTCTTTCCGCCTGTATATATAAAATTTGGTCATGCTCCACACGTACCAGCCTGTTATCCTGGCGGATGAACAGGTAACCCGGCTGATGTTCTGTTTCTGGTACCTGAATCTGTTTGATAGCCATTCTTTCGCTTACTTTTTGCACGGCCTGGTAAAAACGTTCAAAAGTGATCGGCTTTAAGAGGTAATCAACAGAATTGAGCTCAAATCCTTCCACCGCATAGCTGGAATAAGCTGTAGTAAAAACCACCAGCGGTGGCTTACGCAGCGAGCGCATGAATTCTGTACCGGTAATGACCGGCATCTGGATGTCCAGAAAAATAAGGTCGACCTGCTGCCCGTAAAGCCCTTCATAGGCTTCGGTGGCGTTGCGGCAGCTTTTAACGAGTTCCAATTCGGGAACGCGCTGGATATAAGTTTGCAGGATATCCCGTGCGATCGGCTCATCATCAACGATCATGCAATTGATCTTTTTCATAGGCTCACGCATAAATTCACCAAATAATTATTTCCGTTGTTGCTGATTTCGTAACGATAGCGACTGGGATAATATAATCCGAGCCGCTTCCGCATATTGACCAGGCCAATACCGCCGGACGGACCATTCGGCCTGGCGGGGTCAACGCTATTCTCTATTTTAAAATCAATCGAATCAGGAGTGACAGTTAATGCAATATCGATAAAAGCGCCCGGTTCGTCCGGCGTGAATTTAAACGCGTTTTCGATCAGCGGAATAAGCAGTAAAGGGGCAATTCCAATGTCGGCCAAAATGGTTGTCGGGTTAAACGTCACCCTTGTGAAATTCAACCTTACTTTTTCCAGTTCAATATAATCGGTCATCAGCTTTACTTCTTTGCTGATCGGCATCGTGTCCGCGTCGGATTCATAAAGCATATAACGCAACAATTCAGACAGGCGGGACACCAGACCCGCAGACCGTTCCGTATCGCCGGCGATGATCAGCCCGTAAATATTATTCATGGAATTAAATAAAAAATGCGGGTTTAGCTGCGCTCTGAGAAAGTTAAGTTCCAGTTCGAGCTTTTGTTTCGCCAGGGTTACGCTCCTCATATTGCTGCGGTAGGCGTTAAGAGCGGTCTTAATACTGATCGGAATAGTTAAGGTGAGCAGCAGAAAAAATGGGGTACCAAAAGTGACCAGGCGAACGAGAACGATATTGCTCAAATCGGATTTTATAAGCTGGAAGTAGCCGGGTTCCGTCTTAGCTAACCTTGCCATACAAGGTGCGCAACTGCTGATCAGAAATTTCTCGGCGATAGCATCAGAGATCGTATAAACCACCAAAAGTAACAAGATCAGCAATACACCCTTAACATATTTATGGCTGACGAGATATTTTGGCCAGAGGTAGTAAACGAGGGTATAATAAAACAGGACAATAACGCCGGTGCTACAGGTGTTGAGTAAAAGCATACTGCTTATAGGAAAACCGCCGTATACGTTAAAAGAGATATTTGTGAGATAAAAGCGCAACCCGAGCAGCAGCAGCCAGAACAGACCATGCTGCAACCAGCGCAAGGCTTTGCCGGGGTTAAGAAAAAAACCGGATTGAAACATTGGCATAGCTAAAGTTGCTTTTTTTAAGCGGTCTTATCAATATAAAACGACCAACGCGAAAAAAAAGCAGACAAACAGGATTCTTTTTCCAACCACAATACCTAAACTACATATTCTGGTGCCGTTGATCAAAGAGTTCCGCAAAAAGAGTTCAGAACGCTCCGTTACACTCATGACCAAGTTATCTTTCTGAATGAGATATTTGAAATTTGATATTCATCAACACAGCTTTTTAATCTTACAGGCACGGAACAGCACGGTCATGCATGCTGGAATGTCGACTATGCATTATAATCTGCGTATTTACTGTTTTTTTTCTATTGAAATAACCATTTTAATTACCCCTTTTTGCCAATTTGATTTACATCTATAGATAGTTGATTAATGCCAGTGGGGATCATTTTTAAATTGGCCAACAGGGAGCAGACTTAGTGGTTTATCCACATAATGATAGTTTTAAGATAATTGAACAGAGTATAAAATTTCAGCTCAAAGTAATAGTAGGGGCTTATTTGTTTCCGGCTGTTGGGGGGCTGCCGCGTAAGATTTATCAGCCTCTCCTTTAACAGAACAGGATAAAGGCGCAGTAAAAACCGCTTCGCTCATTTGCTCCATTACATTCCGTTCATTCCCTCAGCCATTTTTACTGCTTTTGGCAAAAGCCTGCTTGCCGGATCCCCAATCATGGCCAGGTATCCCCGATCCGGCAGGCAGGCATTTACATTTTTCATAAAGACATCCTTACAGGAAGACCTTCATTTTTTCAAAAGAAGGAAAAAAAGGCAGCCAAGTTGTGCCTTTAGAGCGGCGATTGCTGAACAACAGCAAAAAGCTTCCGGCATAATGGCGCCTGTTATTTTTTTTGGCGCGCCACCCTGCGGGACTTATTCCTTTTCCTTTTTGCCTATGCCAGGCACCTTGTATTGCTTTCTTTTTTTCCTTTTTCTTTTGAAAAAAAGCTTTTAAGGGAAAGGGTTAAAAGAGAAAAGAATAAACAGATTTTTTAACACTTAATTTTTTAACCATGCAAAACGCAGAAAAAAATGCAAAGGAAGTACAAGTTGCTGCTGCCGGTGCCAAAGGAACAAATCCCGCAAAAACTGAAAACCGCCCGAATATTCCGGGCAAAGCCAAAAATGATGAACCCCTTAAAAATCAAAACCCTGGCACTGCGCAGGAAGCTGCGAAAGCCGATGGTGCCGAAGTTAAGACCGTTCAGCCCGCTGCCGGCGATAACCAACCCCTTAACAATTCAGCCACAACCGAGAAACAGGAACTGAACGGCCCGGAGCCAAAAACAGAAGTGAAGTACATCAAGCCTGCGATGAACTTAGAACAGACCATCAAAACCGTCAATGACCTGCACCGCAGGAGCATTCAGCGATTGGCCCTGATCGCCCGCATCAAATTACTTGAAGATTTTGAGGTGAAACTGGTGGAAGAAAATGACGAACTGGAAAGCAACCCTTATCAGGGCTGCAAACTGATCATTAAAGATGACAAGGGCAGGGATTTTACCACCAATACACCCGGCCTTATCCGCATGGTGGCGCAATTCATTTTTGATGCCTGCCATGAGAAACTGGCGGAGATCGAAGCCAATATCGTGCTTCCAAATGCTTAAAGGCGGATGCTCCCGGCTGTTGCCGGGAGTATTTTTTACGGTTTACCAAAAACAGGAATTAAGATGTACGAGCAATTTATCGAACTGACCGACCAAATATTTTGGGACGGCTACGCTGCAAAACTGGCTGCAGAAGACCCGGTCAAATTCAGATTTGAATTCAACGAGTTCTTAAATACTTACGAAAATGATGACAGACAAAATGTTTTTACTGGTGAAAATTACGATTAGCACCGGGCATCGGGACATACACCATGCCATAGCGGAACTACAGGCGAACACCCGGCTGTCCGTTAGCAGCACCCGGAATGTAAAGGTCCTGAAAACAGAAATTATAAAACTAAAAACAAGGAAACACTAAAAATTTAAGCAGATGGCACACCATATCAATTTTAATGAAAAAACAGGAAGGCACAGCTTTATGAGCGTAAAGGAAAAAGCCTGGCATAATTTAGGACAGATCATTGACCGTTACCCGACAAGCAGCGAGGCGATACAATTTGCCGGTCTGGATTATATTGTGGAAAAACGTCCCTTATTTACCTACGATACCAATAACCATTTGTGGAATAATGAAGAAGCCATTCCCGATATAGCCGTACCGAATTATTACGCTACTGTACGTGCTGATACCGAGCAGGTATTGGGCGTAGTGGGTAATGATTATGAAGTCGTACAAAACAGGGATGCGTTCAGCTTTTTTGATGCTATCGTTGGTGGCGGGGATGGTATTCTTTATGAAACCGCAGGAGCATTAGGGCAGGCGGGTGAGCGTATATTTATCACGGCCAAACTACCGGGTTATATCCGGGTGGGAAGGGATGATCTGATTGAGAAATATATCTTTCTGACTACCTCCCATGACGGTTATGGCAGTATAACCGCCGCCTTTACGCCCACCAGGATTTGCTGTAACAATACCCTGCATGCCGCCTTAAATAATATGACCAACTGCGTAAAGATACGCCATACCCAAACCGCTCAGGAGCGGTTGACACAGGCGCATAAGGTTATGGGTATATCCAATAACCTTTCCAATCAGTTAGACCATATATTTAATCGCTGGGCGCATGTCAGGATCAGCGATAAGGAGGTATTGCGACTGGTACAACAGGCCATGGCGCCCAGCAGGGAAGTTTTGCAAAAGGTGATGGACGAGAACATAGATGAATATTCCAGCCAATTTTTGAACACGATAGAAAAAGTATGTGAATTTGCTTTCAGCCATCACACCCAGCAGACCGATACAACGAGAGGGACCCTTTTTGGTGCGTACAATGCGATCAGCGGTTATCTTCAAAATATCAAGTCCTATAAAACTGAAGATACCAAGCTCAAATCCATCCTTTTCGGCAATGGCTTCAATAAAATTCAATCGGCGTTCGACCTATGCCGGGAATTTGAAAAGTGGGGAGGGACGGTTTTTGAAAGGAATTAACACAAGGGGCGACGAGCCCCTTTTTTATGGTTAAAATTCCGGGACGCTACTTTTCTTTCTTTCAGTCGCCGGAAAGAAAAGTAGCAAAAGAAAGAGGCTTCAAACAAGGTTAATCTTAATGTAATTGGATATTCCGGTATGCTTGACCATGTTGTTCCGTGCTCATTGGACCAACGAGTCGTGTTAATGAATATAAATTTCAGATATCTAACTCAAAAAGATAGCATGGTCAAAGTGTAACGGAACGCCCTGACCTCTATTTGCGGAACTCATTGATCAACGGCTCCGGAATATCCAAACACGTGCCCCAACTTTGGTTACAACACCTGCCACATCATGACCTAAAACAAACGGTGTCTTATACGGCAAAATGAGTTTGAACTCCCCGTTTCTGATTTTGGAATCCAGCAGGTTGATTGCAGTGGCATGTATTTCTATCAATACTTCATCCTGTTGTGGTACAGGAACGGGTATTTGCCCAATGCGCCCGCCATCCTTGCTTTTATATTTGTCTATAATGAATGCTTTCATTTTTTTATGGTTATAATGGTTTTACGAGACTATTACTTTGTAACTTTTCTTAGGATTAGCCAAATCAAAAGTCATTTTCGGAAAAAGCCGGTTGAGTATATACACTACTTTGGTATCGCCTATACGGATAGTAAGCTGATCCTTCTGAAGGCCTGCAATAAAGGCTTTCACCATATCTGCCGTGCTCATTTTTTTGCCGTTCATATCAGTTGTCATTTCTGTGGCAACAAGCGGCGGTAAAAGTTCAAAAACCTTTACGCTGCTGTTCAAAATTTGCAGGTGCTTTCTAAGCGATTTGGTGTAAAACTGCAAGGCTACTTTAGAAGCTGAATAAGTGGCTTCCAGCAATGACGGAACATAACTGAGTAATGAAGTGGTGTTGATAATCGCGCTTTCTTTCCTTGATTTCAGCATATCAATGAAAAGGTTGTTAAGGCGGATCACCGCCAGGTAATTGACGTTCATTTCATACGCCGCGTCCTCAAAATGCTGATTGTTTGCTGTTCCAAGGTTAATTGGGTCTGTTAACACCCCTGCGTTATTGTATAAAATATCTATACCACCCAATTGCTGTACCTGGTTGAAAAGTTTTTGCGCATCACCGGCATCTGATACATCACTTTTAATGGCCGTAATTGCCGGATATAGCTTCCTGGCTTCATTTAATTTTTCCTGGTTTCTGCCGGTGATGATCACATTGGCGCCATTGGCTAAAAATTGTTTTGCTGCTTCCAGCCCGATACCTGATGCACCACCTGTGATCAATACCGTTTTTCCTTTTAATTGCATGATTTTAATTTCTTATTGTTAATTCTATTTTGAAGCGTTAATCGATTTCAGAATGGATTTCTCGAAAAACTTATAGGCGAAATGTTGAAGCAGGAGTACGATTGATGATCCTTTTCCGACGGGGTAACCAAACGTTGGATTTTTTTCCTTCACTGCCCGCAATAAAGTAGCGATAACCGGCGTGGGTTCGGGTGCCTTATCAAAGGCTGTTTTGGTATAAGCGATGACCTTTTGCCTGAACTGATCATAGTCTGTGATAGTTCCTTTCGCTACTGTTGCACTTTCGCCGATATTGGTTTTGAAACTGATTGGCTCGATCATAACCACCTTGATGTTGAACTGGTTCAATTCAAACCGAAGTGCCTTAAAATAGCCCTCAAGGGCATGTTTGGAAGCCGAATAGTAGGCAGTATTTGGAAGGCTCACCAAACCCAACAGGGAACCAATGGTAATTATTTTTCCATGTTTTTGCCTCCTGAAGTAGGGTAGCAACTCGTTAGTTAATTTGATCGTTCCCCAAAAGTTGGTCTCAAACTGCTGTTTGCCTAATTCAATAGGGGTTTCCTCGGCAAGTCCGTTTACTAAGAAACCCGCGTTGTTGATCAGCACATCTAAAGTTTTGACCTGGCTGAACAGTTGCTCACCAAAAGATGCTATAGAATGGTCATCATTCAGATCCAATTGCAGTAACTTAAATGGTAATTTTGCCTGGTGTTTTTGTGGATCCCGGCTTGTGCCGATTACCTGATAGCCATTTTCGTATAGCTTGCTGGCGACAAGCAGCCCGATACCCGATGAGGCACCTGTGACTAAAACTGTTTGTTTCACTTTTCTGTTTTTTTAATATTTTATAAACTATTCTTGTTTGGCCATGACCGGATAATCAGTATAACCTTTTTCTCCCGGTGTGTAGAAAGTCGACGGATCGGCCTGGCTGAGCGGCGCGTCTGCTTTAAAACGTTCAACAAGATCAGGGTTGGCAATAAAGGGAACCCCAAATGATACCAGGTCGGCATCACCATCGTTCAATACCTGGCTGGCTGTGGCCTTGTTAAATCCGCGGTTAATGATAATAGTGCCATCATAAAGCGGGCGGTAACGTTTGGCAACTTCCTCAATAGCCCAAAGATTGCCCGTCACATCGGTAAAAGGTTCGGTCAGGTGGAGGTAAGCCAGGTCATATTCATTCAATTTAGCAACGATGTAATCATGCACAGCCACGGTTTCCTCGTCGAGCATCATACCCTGGATACCGTGAAGAGATGGGTTTAATCTTACCCCTACCTTCCTCATATCGATTACCGTATACAGTTCATCCAGGATGTCGAATAATATGCGTGCACGGTTCTTGATGGCGCCGCCGTACTGATCCTGGCGTTTATTGGAATAAAGATTGAAAAACTGGTGCAGCAGATAGCCATTGGCTGCATGCAGTTCAACACCGTCGAAACCGGCCTCAACCGCGTTTGCAGCAGCCTGTTTAAAATCATTAATGGTCTTTTTTATTTGCCCCAGTGTCATCTCCCTGGCATCTACCGTGTCTTTAAAACCTTCAGGCGTGAATGCCTTGGCCAGCGGATTTAATGCTGATGGCGCCAACGGAAGTTCACCTTCAAGCAGGTCAGGGTGCGATAATCGTCCTACGTGCCATAATTGGGCGAAAATTTTCCCACCTTGCTGATGCACTGCATCTGTAACCAGTTTCCAACCTTCAACTTGCGCTGCTGTATAGATTCCAGGCACATTAAGGTACCCTACGGCGTCACGGCTAACATAAGTTCCCTCGGTGATGATCAAACCGGCCGAAGCGCGCTGCTGATAATAGCGTGCTGTAAGTTCTGTAGCCACATTGCCCGGGTTAGCCGAACGGCTGCGGGTCATTGGTGCCATTACGATGCGGTTGCTCAGTGCAAGGCCATTTAAATTATATGGCTCGAAAATAATTTGGTCATTCATTGTTTTAATTTTAAATAGTTTCAGGAAGCAGGTTTGCTACCCTGGCCCATCGTTGTTTAATTGTTATTTTATACTTTTTAGTATATTTTTTCTCATTTTGATTGCTTGTAATCTTTACTAAATAATGCCAGCGGTAGCGGACTGAGTACGCTGTAGCAAAATACTTCCCGTGTTTATAAAAAATACTTTTTAGTATATTTAATAGCGAAAAAAATCATATCGCATAACTTTCTAATTCCGCTTTCAGGCTCCTAAGCAAACCGGCCATCGGCTTTGCTGTATTCATCGCCCTGCACATCACAACAGCACCTTCAACCGCAGACACCGCTTTGAACGCATAGATAGCCGGATCAAGTTTTTCAGAAAATTCACCGCCGGCAATGCCTTGATTTAAAATACTAACAAATAACTCTTGTCCATGCCGGATGACTCCTGCTATCTTTTCTTTAATGGCTGGAAAGTTATCATCGGATTCAACCGCAATATTAAATACAGGACACCCACCTTTAAGGTAAGTATTTAAAGGATCTTTGTAAAAATCGAGAAAGGCAAATACCTTAGCTTTCGCTGTTTTACCCTTGCTGATAGCTAACAACATCTTCTCGCCGTTAGTATTCAGCATGTGGTCAACAACCTGCAGGGCTAGGTCTTCCTTGCCTTCAAAATGACCGTAAAGGCATCCCTTAGTCAATTTTGTGGCAGCGAGCACGTCGTCTATATTAGCACCGGATATCCCTTTCTGATTAAAGATAGGGGCTGCTGTTTCCAGGATGAATTGTTTTGTTCTTTCCGCCTTAGTAAGCATGTTCATAAATTTTCAATACAAAAATATACTAAAAAGTTTAATTAAAAGACTTTTTAGTATATTGTATTCTTTATGATATGAAGGTGACAATCATTGTGATCCTGAAAATTAATTGAAATGGCGCTATCGGACATAGCCTCCTTAACAATAGGTTATGAAGAGATCCGTTTGCTTTTACTTATTATAATTTGCGAGAAGACGTCGTCCGTTACTGGTAATTATACCGTTTATAAATAGTTGGAGTGCTTCAAATATGTCAGCCGGAGTCTTTACGTTATTAAACAAATAAAAGTCTGTTACCGATACGTAGATGCTTGCTGCGCCCGGAACATCCAGGCCCCGCCGGTACAACCCCTTTGCTACACCATCTGATAAATTTGATTCGATAACTGCTGGATAAACCACTAGACCTTGACCCCAGTTGGCCAATTTGAAAATGACCACCATTGATATTAAAAGTCAAGTATTTACAGATGTAAATCAAATTGGCAAAAAGGGGTCAACCAAAATGGTTATTCCACGTCTGCACCAAGAATCCCAAAATGGTGAGGCGGTTCTGCCGAAATTTCTTATCCCTTGATCTTTAATTCATGTCGTGTTTTTCACGCCGAATACCTCGGTTAATAGAATTTCTTATGAATGGTGTTTTCGGGTTAGCTCTGTAATAAGAGTTTAACTGTGAATCGTAAAAGTCATATGAATTTTAAACCTGGCTATCTACCGAAGATCATAGTTGTATTTTGACGTCAAACAAAATTGTATTTTACTGACAAACAATTTTGTACTTTTGTGTCAAATAAATAAATATGATACTTCAATCTGCCTTTAATCAGGTTATCGAAACGCAAAAAGCAAACCTGACTCAAAAAGATCCTGGTCTGAAAAGAGATGCGCTGGCAACTTTGCCAGACCTGTCGGCGTTTGCATTAATTGTTTCGGGAATAAGGAGATGCGGGAAAAGCACGCTGCTCTTCCAACTACTCAAAGAGAGATATCCTGATGCATTATATCTTAATTTTGAAGATCCCCGGCTTTATGAATTCGGCCCTACCGACTTTGCCAGGCTGGATGAATCCATAAAGGCCAGCGGAAGTAGTGTGCTTTTTTTTGACGAGATCCAAATTATCCCAGAATGGGAAAGATATGCAAGGCAAAAGCTGGATGAGGATTATAAATTAGTAATAACAGGCTCTAATGCCTCTTTATTAAGCCGAGAATTGGGAACCAGGTTAACTGGGCGGCACATCACAAAAGAGCTTTTCCCTTTTTCTTATCACGAGTTCTGTTCCTTTAAAGGATTATCTTATGATAAGTCTTCTTTATTAAGCTATTTAGAATTAGGCGGCTTTCCGGAATATTTAAAACAAGCGATACCTGAAATATTAAATCAATTATTCGAGGATATTTTGATTAGAGACATCGCAGTTCGCTATGGCATCAGGGATGTTAAAACGTTGCAGCGGCTGGCATTTTATCTGCTCTCCAATGTTTCAAAGTTGATCACAGGCAATAGGCTTAAAACGCTGTTTGAAATCGGGTCTACCAGCACAGTTATGGAGTATTTGTCACACCTGGAATATTCATATCTATTACAATTCGTTCCAAAATTCAGCTATTCTTTAAGAAAACAGATCGCAAACCCAAGGAAAGTTTATGCGATAGATACTGGCCTGATCAATGTTAATTCAGGTTCTTTTACAGAAGATAATGGCAGAAAGTTTGAGAATTTAGTTTATCTGCACCTACGTCAAAAACACCGGGAGATCTATTATTTTGCTGAAAAGAATGAATGCGATTTCGTAATCACAAACAATGGAAAATTAGTGGAGGCCGTTCAGGTGTGTTTTGAATTAAACCCTGATAATATCAACCGTGAGTTGGATGGTGTGGTTGAAGCACTTAGATTTTTTAATGCTGATGAAGGCTTTATCGTGACCCTTGATCAAACCGATCGATTGGAGAAAAATGGTAAGGTTGTCCACGTAGTTCCGGCCTATCAATATTTATCAAAGTAATAACAGCGAAAAGTATATGCATTCGTGCACATTGATTTTCGCCCCCTCTACTTGGAAAGAACTATTAGAAATTTGTTCCTTCTGCTGACGTTAAAAATACGATTCGAAGTGCAGGCTACATGCGTAAAATTTATTCGAAAATCTTATTTCTTCTATAACTGCGGGAGTCTATCCAGTTTTTGATTTAATACCTTTTCGATCGTTAGCTAGGTTGGATATTCCGGTATGCTTGACCATGTTGTTCCGTGCTCATTGGACCAACGAGTCGTATTAATGAATATAAATTTCAGATATCTAACTCAAAAAGATAGCATGGTCAAAGTGTAACGGAACGCCCTGACCTCTATTTGCGGAACTTATTGATCAACGGCTCCGGAATATCCAGGCAGGGACCGCCATGTTCCTGGGGCAACGGCTGGCCGGCACATCGGGCTTTAACGCTTCTTCTAAAGCGATATTAGTGGTATAAGTGTCATCGCCGTAACAGAGCAGGTGTGTGGCTTCCGGTTTGGGCTGCACCAGCGCTGCCAGGTCTAGCAGGCTCACGCCCTTCCAGTGCATATCCAGTTTGGACCAGGTGGTGACGCAATGAAAATCCGAGGTGTCTTTGGTTTGGGGTAGTGCCATAAAGTCTTTCCAGGTCAATACGACCGGGTGTTCTACCGCGCCATCGATCGTCAGCCGCCAGCGCTTCTGCGGGATATTGGGGTGATAGCCCAGGTCAAGCACGGCCATTTCACGGTTTTGGTTTGGCCGATGGGTATTACCGGCATGGCATGCCGGTTGGGCGGGCCCGAACCTTTTGGCTGGTTATCGGCTACTGAAGGCGTAGCCAGCATTTGCTGCTCAAAACGCGCTTTGAGTTTCATGCGCGCTTCAACAATACGTTCCAGTTTTTCCGATCTTCCATCACGCTAATTTAAGCATTTAAAGCTTCCGCCAGCAAGCGGTAAGATTAAGTCGTGCCTTCTGGTCGTAGATATGCGAAGTGGCCATCAGTTCATTGATGCCGGTACTGCTGATAAATTCCTCGAGTCGCGTTTGAATAGTGGCATGTCATTATCCTATTGCGTGGAATAATAGGTCTTCTATAAATCCACTGGTAAAATTCGGTTTAGTTAGCGTAGATATATCCGTTAATTTAGGGAGATTGACACTAAAGAATTGCTGGTGATGAGCAGTCTCTATCAAGGTTGTGCTCAACGACCTTGGATATTTATATGCTGGATTGTAAGAACTGATTACTTCAGCAATTTTCGCACAAAGATCCTTGTATGGCTTAAACACTTCATCTTTATTGATCTCCGCTACATCTTTTACAAGATACGTCTTGCTGCTTTCTGATATGACTATTTGATTGAGGTATTTTTTATTGTAATCAAACTGGTTAGTGCTTTCAGCAAACTCATGGGTTAATAGATGAACAATAATCTTTAACTGTTCCTTTTTATCCACAATATTCTCCAACTTAATCATTACTAAAAATTCCATATAGCACCAATACCAATTCAATATATAGAGTAAAAGCCGGTGCTTGTTTTCAAAGTAGCGGTAAATGGTGGCTTCAGTAGAGTTAATCTCTATGGCTAACTTTTTAAAAGTAAATTGTTCAAAACCCAGTTCATAGATCAGGTCTATCGCGCTTTTTACCATCACCTTACCCACCTCGCTACTTTCGGGGTTCCGCAAAAATATTTTTTCGTTTATAGCAAACTTTACCTGAAATTCCATAGATGTAAAACTTTAATCAAAGTTAGTAATTTAACAATAGGATAGTTTTTTCATTATTTATAATAGTATTACTATTGTATAAAATAGTTTAATATTTTTGTTTTTAAATTCATTTGGACAGAATATGCTATTAAAAGAGAGAATTCCCGCTTCCTATATCCTCAAGAAGATCAAGCTGGAGGTATTGTATGTGCTGATCATCGGTTTGTTAGTAAATTATCTAACGAGTCAATTTAAGCACTTGATACCGGAAATGCCTATAGGTATACCTGCATTCATTGGTACCGCTATCTCCGTAATTTTATCTTTTAAGATCAATCAGTCTTATGACCGCTGGTGGGAGGCCAGAAAAATTTGGGGCGCTATAGTTAATGAAAGCAGGACTTTTGTTATAGAATTACAATCCTTCGTTTCCAGGGACAAACAAAAAGACATTAAAGAAATTGCGTACAGGCAAATAGCCTGGTGTTTCAGTTTAGGCCAAAGCCTGCGAGGACTGGATGCCACGGAGAATTTAGATAAATTCATTTCAGAAGGTGATCTGCTTCATATTAAAAAGCACAATAACAAGCCTCTGGCATTATTGCAATTAAACGCGCTACAAATTGCCGGCCTGAAAGATGCGGGTAGTTTGGAAGTTTTCAGTCATGTACAAATCAATAATACATTGGTTAACTTTTCTAACGCGATGGGCATGGCTGAACGTATAAAAAGTACAGTGTTCCCACAAACCTATCGTTTATTTTTGCACTTCTTCATCTACATTTTCGTCGTTACCCTTTCGATCGCTTTGACAGATATCGATAGTTTTTTTGAGATCCCTTTGTTACTGGTTATATCTTCTGCATTTTTTCTGTTGGAAAAATCCGCCACGCATCTTCAAGACCCGTTCAATAACCTTCCTACAGATACGGCCATGACGACCATTGCAACTAACATTGAAATAAATATTAAACAGTTGTTGGGAGAAACAGAAGTACCGGAACCTTTAAAACCACAAGGTTTTTATTCGTTATAAATCGTTAAATTAAAAAAGCTATGCATACACAATCAAAAGAAACCCAAAGTAGTTTAACACCAGCGGCTGCCCTTCAAATCTTAAAAGATGGTAACCAGAGATTTGTAAATAATTTAAAAGCTAACAGAAACCTTTTACAGCAGGTTAATGAAACTTCGGCAGGCCAATTCCCATTTGCTACAATTTTAAGCTGTATAGACAGCCGGACTTCAGCGGAACTCATTTTTGACCAGGGGCTCGGTGATATATTCAGCATCCGAATTGCCGGGAATATATTAAATGAAGATATTCTTGGCAGCATGGAATTTGCCACAAAAGTGGTAGGAACAAAAATCATTGTGGTACTCGGCCATACCAAATGCGGGGCGATAGTTGGAGCCTGCAACCATGTAGAAATGGGCAATTTAACCACATTACTAAATAAAATTCAACCGGCGATCGTTGAAGAGAAAACAATTACAGAGAACAGGGATGGCAAAAACAGTGCTTTTGTAAATAGGGTGACAGATATCCATGTTCGCTTAACAATTGACCGCATCAGACGGGAAAGCCCCATAGTGGCAGAGTTAGAACAACAAGGTGATATAAAGATTATAGGCGGCTTGTATGATGTAGAAACCGGGTTTGTTTCGTTTTTTGAATAAGGCCTCCATTATCGCTGTAGAAACCATACATTAAATGCATTGGCCAACATTTTACAGTATAATCAATTATTATAAATATCCGGGTTTAATAATCCGCTGTTATTAGCATACGGATTACCGGATATGTTTATGTTCTGAGATTGCCATATAGCGCTATCAACAAAATTCCTCAGCCATTTAAAGCGGGGTTATTATAAAGGAAGCGTGAATTTAAACGTACTGCCTTTTCCGGGTTCGCTCTCGACCCGGATTTTCCCATGATGCCTGTTGATGATTTCCGCGCACAGGTAAAGCCCGATGCCGAAGCCGGCAATTTTTTCTGTTTCCTTACTTTCAACCCGGTAATGCGGCAGGAAAAGCTTCTGAATATTTTCCGGGGCTATCCCAAGACCATGATCTTTGACACTTACCTCTACGCAGGTATCGTGCAAGACGTAACCAACTTCGATCTCTGCGGTTTTATCAGAGTACTTTGCAGCGTTACTCAGCAGATTGATCAACACCTGTTCTATTTTTTCACGGTCAGCATTGATGCTCACCGGATCGCAGGGAACCGTTACGATATGATGGCCGCCGGTTATGAATAAAGTTTCCTCCACCACTTCATTAATCAATACATCAAGCCGAAACTCTTCCTTTTTCAGATGTATCTTACCGGCTTCTGCACCGGATAAGTTCAGCAGGCTATTAATCATATTGAGCATCTTCCTAACCTGCGTATCAACTTTTGATAACGCACCGATCGTAAAGCTATCTTTCTGTTTCTTAGCCCAATTACTCAGCATCTGCACATACGCCTTCAAAGCGGTAAGCGGTGTTTTCAATTCATGGCTGACCATGCCTATAAATTTACTTCTTCTCAGATCATTTTGTTTCTGCTCCGTGACATCCATGATAATTCCCGAGAAATAGCTGTTGCCTACGTTTGGGCTGCTGAAACCGCCGGTTACGCTAAGCCATCTTTGTTTGTGATCGGGAATGGCCACAATGGGGAATTCGATATAAAGCGCGTGTTGTTTTTTAAAGGCATTATCGATAGCCTCCAAAGCAATTTTTCTATATTTTTCTACCACTTTTAACATGGCATCCTCAAAAGACATATCTTCTTTTGTTGAAAAGCCGAATAGCTCCCTGGTGCGCTCCGAGGGAAGGAATTTACCGGATATAGGATCCATGATCCAGATACCGACATTCGCAGAAGCAAGGGCGACGCTGGCGATATCTATAGCCTCGAAAGGTTCGGTAAAGCCTGAGGTGTTATTATCTTCAGGAATTGCATTTTTTGCACTATTATCATTCATCAGCAGTCATCTGGTTCAATCTCAGAACAAAAATACGCTATTTAAGCGACATACGAATTTCCTTCAAAAAAGGAGCGGTTATTACCCCTTTTGACGAAATACATTCAAAAAAAAACACCCTCCGTTAAGGAAGGTGCTTTTCACAATAATTTTAAATATATAGTGTATTAAGCTACTTTTACATTTACTGCGTTAGGGCCTTTACGGCCTTCTTCTACATCAAAGCTAACCACATTATTCTCACGAATTTTGTCGATCAGGCCTGTAGAGTGAACAAAAATTTCGCTACCACCATTGTTTGGTGTGATAAATCCGAATCCTTTTGTTTCATTAAAAAATTTTACTGTTCCTTGTTGCATTACATTGATTATTAATAACTCCACAAGATAGGTATAAATAATGGTGTATTTTCTTTTTCATAAAAATATTTAACAGAAATTAAATTTTTACTAATTAAAAAAGATGAAAAAAACAAAATATTTGTTTTGCGGTTTAAAAGCTGAAGTTGTGATTTAACGGGACGTTATTGCGAATAACTTTTATATTATTTGAATTAGGAAAAATCCATTTAAAAAAAAGGACCACACCGTACTCATCGCCGGGATCGCAATCGCCAGTGTTGCTGCAGGCGCTTTGGCCTATCTTTTTCTGTCCGATAGCGGTAACGAAACCGGGAAAGGCCTCAAGAAAAAAATTAAAGAAATCGCTAAAGATACCGTAACCGACATCATCCAAAAGAAAGCTAAACTTTCTAAGAAAGTAAGTGAGGCTGTAGCTAACGAAGCCGTCAAATAGCTTTTCAAATTATAAAAGAGATCCTGAAGATCAGGTGTCTTTTATAATTGCATGTAGAAGTGCGAAAACGGATGTTTGCTTAAAGAGACACATCGGCTACTTTTATTGGACAAATTTTCTCAATTAGCTATTAACATTATAACTGTTAGCATTATTTTAACGGGTGCTAATGTTGAAGTTAATTTATTTATCTAAATGGCAAAACTGGGAACAACCTTTGCTATATAGATGGAAAAACGTTATGTCTAAAAGAATACTCGTAATTGACGATGATGAGGATATTTTGGAAATCCTGCATATCGTTTTTCAGGAAGAGGGATATGAAGTAGTATTATCCAACACCGGGGACGCTGCTGAACATATTCAAATCATTCATCCCGATTTAATTCTGTTAGACGTGCGTATTGAAGGATCTAAGAAAAGAGGTGATGAGATATGTGCGGAATTAAAAGAACAATATAAGGAAGAAAAGATGCCGATTATTTTGGTTTCAGCTGAATCAGATCTGGAACTCCTTGCTAATGAATGTGGTGCGGATCATTATATCAGTAAACCTTTTGATATATATCAGCTATTGATGCATGTGCAAAAAATCCTGGTTTAGTCCATGACTATAGCATTATTTTACTGACAATACCGCGACTCGAAATTATGCGACTTTCGTATATTTAAAATTTATGTTGATCTGATGGAAGAAAATCACAAGAACCCAAAAGAAATTAAAAAAATCAATTTCGGCCCGAAAAAATTAAAAACGTTCTTCATTAAACATTTAGATAAAATTTATGCTGCGAAGTCTCACCTGATCGGCCACTTACCTAAAATAGCCAATGAAGCCCATTTTTCAGATTTAAGGTATGCTATACTGGAAACGATGGAAGATGTGGAAAAGCAGTTGGCAAGAATGGAAATTATATATAATATCCTTGATGCAGAACGCTCAGATGCCAGCTATAGTGGATTATCGGGACTTGTTGATGACGCATTTGCCGATATTATGTTGCACAGCAGCGAACCTGAATTTCGAGACATGTCCATAGCATTTTATATGCAAAATATAGAAAGCATGGAAGCGTCATCTTTTCAGGTCTTACAGATGGCCGCTGTAAAATTAAAGAATAAGCAGGTCAAACAATTGATTAAGGAAAACTACGACGAGGCTAAAGCAGACCGTACTTTACTTTTATTTATCACAGCAAAGTATATTACGGCTAAAGAGTAGCACTATGCAGTTTAGTATACCTTATCAACCGGGGAAAGCTTAGTTGCTTATCTTAAAATCGATTTGTTTTGATTCCGGATGTTTTACAGTCAGACCGCAAAGGAAAGGACAGTGTATCTGTCAAATTGTTTAAGCAATCGGGCCTTGAAGGTGAACCAAAATTCGACCTCTTGATATTTCGTTCCTATGATCTGGAATAAATATCAAGAATTCGAATTAACCCGCAATCGAAGAACTAATACCCAGCGTTTTCATAGTAATTCAAATCCTGATATGTTCTAATCCTAAACAAATAGACAAACAACGAGTTATAACAAGACTGGATTGACCAGTAACGGTTTGAATAATACACTGGAAAAGAATCACTGGTTAAGAAACAATTATAATGAAGATATTGCTTACAGGTGCCACCGGTTATATCGGGCGTAGATTGTTACAGGTGCTGTTGGAAAAGGGTCATGAAGTGGTCTGCCTGGTCCGGGATAAGCAACGGTTAGATATCAAAAAATATAAACCCAAACAAGTTGTTCTGGTAGAAGGAGACCTGATGAAACCCCAAACGCTTGCTGGTTTGCCAAAAGATATTGATATTGCATATTACCTGGTACATTCAATGAGTATGAGTGGCGGAGACTTTGGTAAGGAAGAGAAAAAATCCGCTGAGAATTTTGTAGCGTACATAGACACTACTGAGGGGGAACAAATTATTTTTTTGGGCGGCATTACGAATGAACAGCAATTATCCAGACATCTTGCATCGCGAAAAGTGGTAGAGGATGAATTACGCAAAAGCGTGGTGCCAGTGACCGCACTCCGTGCAGGTATTATTGTAGGTTCTGGTAGCTCATCTTTTGAGATCATCCGCGACTTGGTAGAAAAATTACCGGTTATGGTTGCTCCTAAATGGTTGAAAACCAAATGTCAGCCGATCGCTATTCGCAATGTCATTCAACTACTGACAGGCGTATTGCATAAAAAATATACCTATGGTCATCATTTTGATATTTACGGGCCGGAGACATTGACTTATAAGCAAATGCTGATTCAATTTGCACAGGTCAGGAAATTAACGAGAAGGATCTGGACCTTGCCGTTAATGTCACCGAAATTATCGTCCTACTGGCTTTACTTTGTAACCTCTACATCCTATCCCCTCGCCAGAAACCTGGTCGAGAGCATGAAAATAGATGTTGTGGGTGAAAAGAACGATCTGCCGGAACGATTAGATATTGAACTTATTACCTATAAAGAAGCTATTAAAATTGCGTTTGATAAGATTGAACAGAATATGGTACTTTCCACCTGGGCCGATGCGATGAACACGAGTATTTTCGATAAGGGGCTGGCGCAGCATATTGAAATGCCCCAATTCGGGGTCTTTAAAAATAAACAATCAGCCGAAGCTGTGGATCCAAAATCTGCCTTAGCGAAAATCTTTGCTATAGGAGGCAGAAATGGGTGGTATTATGCTAACTGGCTATGGGGTTTCCGGGGCTTTTTTGATCGGCTATTTGGAGGGGTGGGCTTGCGTCGCGGCCGTAAAAACGCCTCTGAGGTTTATCCCGGAGATACTCTGGATTTCTGGCGGGTGATCTATGCCAGTAAAGAAGAAAAACGCCTGTTATTATATGCAGAAATGAAACTGCCCGGGGAAGCTTGGCTGGAATTCTGTATAGACGATAATAATCTTATCCAGCAGACGGCGACGTTCCGGCCTCTTGGTTTGGGAGGGCGTTTGTATTGGTACGCCATGTTGCCTTTCCATTTTTTTATCTTCAAAGGAATGCTTCTTAAAATCGCCGAGGTCAACGCTTCAGAGAAAGAAACGGCTTATTAGCGCAAAATTACTCATATCGTATTGTTAGTCAATGGATTGTATATATCTTGGCATGATGGAATCAATTTAGCAATGCGATTGCCAACACTATTCAGCCTCTCGGCTTGGCATATTTGAAAAGCTATATTTTAATATTTATATTATATTAGTTAAGCAGCTAGATTTGTTTGGATTTCTTAGGCTTATGATTTAATTCCGCCGATTGTACGATTGCTTATTTCGTCCTTTTGTTATCTTCCGCAAAGCTTTTCAGATCTGCTTTGCTCGAGATGGTTTTCTTTTCATGGTGTTCATGGTGAAAGTTCTCCAATTTTTGCAGTAAGTGTTGCAATACTAATTTTTCAGCTATGGTTAATTTACCGGTGATCATTTTGCCTACATAGCTCATATCAACAAATACCCGATATAATAGCTGCTTTCCTTCTTCGGTGATGGCCACCTGTTTGCTTCTTTTATCCTTTTGATCATTCCATTCTTTTACCAGGCCAGCGGCAATCAATCGCCTGATAACCTCGGTACCCGATGTTTTTTCCTGCAAATTATGGCTGATTAACTCACTCTTCGACAAATGATCATGGGTAAGTAAAATAGCAAGGCCGGTAAAATCTTCTGCTGTTGGTAACGGGGTGCCCTCCAATGCTTTTTTGATATAAGATTTGGCATACCGGCTCATGTATACAAATAATCTTCCTATGTTATTATCCAATTGATACGCGATCTCTTGTGCCATACTTTCATTCTTCCCAAATCTCACATCTCCGTTAACGAAATCGCCTGCGGGGTCGCCGACAGAAGTAAGCAAGAAGCCAGCAAAATCCTGAATTGATACTTCGCGGCCCGGGTTCTCATCCTCCAGTTGCTCCACGAGGGTTATTAATTGGTGAATGAGTTGGTATGATTTCATGTGAGGTAAAGTTATGGACACCGGCTAATTGTTCAAATTTAAGTTCTTTTACGGAGTTCCGGGTTTTGTTTTTTGAATGCAACGTAGGCAATCCGGTACTTTTGGTTAATATTGCCCGGCGGTTTAAAGCTTTTTAAAAAATTTAGCGTTCTGATAAGCTTAATTTTATAATCTGGCAATTCTGGAACATCAATAGAAAGCATATCCGATATTTCATTGCCCAGCAAATAACGCATTAAACCTAAAATATCAGCAGCTGTAGCTTTGCTTTTGTTAACCGCAAGGATATGATCTGTAAGTGATCTGGTAAGCTGTTTTCCGTGCAATGAAGGACAAAACTGCCGACGTTTAATAGCGATGTCCAACTGTTGTGCCATTTTGGAATTTTCTGGGATCACGTCCTCGTCAAGGCCGGTTAAAAAGCCAATTACTGCCCAAATATGCATAAAGGCTTCCTGATCCGGCTGGCTTATGTTAATCCCGAGCAGTCTGAGGCCTCGGATAACGATCAGTGAGAATGAAAGATTTGTTCCCGCCATATCTTCCTGGTTAACAGGTATGCCCCAGGTATCATCCCATTTGCCGCTTTGAAGCGTATAATAACGAACAGCGGCATGCATAATGCGCACTTTTAAAATCTGGTGATAAGCATCACCGCTTTTATCGAAAGCATCTGGCCCCATTACTTCCCAAACAAATAGGGCTGTATCATATAAGCGTTTTGTGGTTTGTTTACGTATCAGCTCAGATATATACAACACCATAGCGCCATTGGCAGCGGTATAGCAATAAGGCAGGGATAAAAGCCCGAGCAGGCTCATGATCATCTCAGAATTCTGCGCAAAAAATACAGCACCAACTTTCATTAACCGCTCGTTGGCCCATGAAGGTAGTTTATCGGCCTGAGTGATGAAAGCGAAATCAGGGTAAATACCTTTTATCCATTGCAATTCCTTATCTCCAGACGCACTGCTTAACCATTGCTGCAATTGCGTTTTTTTGACCGGATCGGAAAATACAAGTTTTATAAAATTATCGGCAGATGGATCTCCCAATAATCTTTTATTATCCAAAATTCCGTCGCTATATATTTTGTGACCAACCATAATTTTTTTTGTTAAAAGCTTTCAGTATTTTGATCGATTTGCCAACTACTTTTAAAACCTTGGTCGCGGTCAAACCGCTAACCCTGCGCCGATAATAATTGCATCTGTATCTTCAACTATCATAACATAAGGGATATTATTCATTGTTTAAGTTCCTGAGGTTCAATGCCGGGCTTGGGATAAGCGAGACGCCCCACAAACTGTGGAAGATAGTAGGAATCCAACCCTGCTACCGTAATCGTTTCTGCTTTAATATGATCAACGGTGCCGTCTTCTCCTATAATTAAATCATCAGCTAATATTTGAATGATCTCGCCTATGACGATGGTTGTGCCATTAATTTCGATATCTATCATTTCCCTTAACTCCAAGCCGATCCGGACTGTAGACTGGCCTACAAAAGGGGCTTTAAACCCATTAGTATATTGCTTTTTAAATCCGCAGATTTCAAACTCTGATGCACCGGAAGGATAACTGGCACTGGTTTGATGGGCCTGTTTATACCATGCGGGTAAAACATTATTCAGGGTGTATTGGCCGGTCTCTCTGATATTATTAAGCGTGTCATTATGTTCACGTTCCGGCCTTATCACCATACCCAGGAGAGGCGGATTTGCTCCAAGATGAAAAGTGGAACTAATTAAACATAAGTTGGTGATGCCGTCCTTACTGGTTGTCCCCAGGAGGTTCAGCGATTTATAACCGACCAGGCTATTGATCAGGCTAATTCTGTAATGTTTTTCCATCCCGGCAATTTGATCTCCTTCAATATTTATCATTTTAACTTGTTTTTAAGTTACTTAAGCCGCCATCAACGCGGATTACTTGTCCGGTTATCCAACTGCTGCAGTCAGAAAGTAAAAAAGCTATCGCTTGGCTAACATCTTCCGGCTGCCCGTATCTGGCCAGGGGATGCCTTTTGGCCGATGCTTCCCGTTTTTCAGGTGAGTTCAGTAAGTTTTGTGCAAGCGTGGTATCCGTCAGGGAAGGAGCAACGACGTTCACTCTTATTTGCTGCGCAGCCAGTTCAGCGGCCAATGATAATGCCAGTCCTTCAATCGCACTTTTTGCCGCTGAAATACTGGCATGAAAAGGCAAACCGGTTCTTGCGGCCACAGAACTGATTAAAACTACCGAGGCTCCTCCGGCATTTTTCAATTGTTTAAGCGATAACTGAATCATCCGCACTGCTCCCAAAACGTTCAGTTGATAATCATTTAAAAAATCGTTTGCTGTTAGCCGGTTGAATGGTTTCAGATTAATACTACCAACTGAATAAACCAGTCCATGTAAATGTTCGGGCAAAAATGCAACTACAGCGTCAAGATCTCCTGTAATGTCCGCTTGCAAATGTTTAACGCCAGCCGGGAAATCATCCGGTATAGTTCTTGAAATCACATAAACACGGGCATTGTTTTCATTTAAAAATTTAACCAGGGATAAACCGATACCGGAACTTCCACCGACAACAAGGATATTTTTTTCTTGGTAATTGATCATCCTATATATTTTAGAAATTCACTTTTCGTTTCAGTATTTAAAAACTGGCCGCAGTATTCGGCGGTTATTGTTGTGCTGCCTGCATCTCTTACGCCGCGACTGGATACACAATGATGATATGCGTCTATAATGACCGCCACATCGTCCGTTCCGAGTGCTTCTTTCAGTAAATTTGCTATTTGAATGGTCAGCCTTTCCTGCACCTGGGGTCGTTGCGAACAATACTGCACTATCCGGTTCAGCTTCGACAAACCAATCACCTGTCCGTTGCTGATATAAGCCACATGGGCCTTACCTACAATAGGTAGAAAATGATGTTCGCAATTGCTGAAAACAGCAATATTCTTTTCTACCAGGATCTGCTTGTATTGAAAAGGATTTTTGAATAGAGTTGGCTTTGGTTTATTGGCGGGATTAAGGCCGCTGAAAATCTCTTTCACATACATTTTGGCCACCCGTTTGGGGGTGTCCTTCAGGCTGTCGTCTTGGAGATCCATTCCCAGCACCTGCATTATACCTGCAAAATGTCCTGCAATCAATTCCATTTTGGTATCGTCGTCTAAGTCGAACGCGTCTGCTCTAAGCGGCGTATCAAAAGCTGAACCGTGATGGCCAGTATCATATTCCATCACTTCAGCGTTGTCTTTTTGATCAATTATAATATGATTATTTGTCATGAATGTATATTAGATTTTGTATAAACAGGTGCGAGTTGTACATGAGTATCGGCTTTATTGCGATATTTTTGTATTCGATTTATTTTTGTGCTTATCCAGGAATAAATCATCACGTTGAGTAAAATGAGATCCATCCCGTAAAATATGTCTTCAACAGGTATGGTTAATATTCGCACGTTAATAATAAAGGCAGGATTATACCATACAACAGGAGTATCAAGGCCGGTACCTGTCAAAAGTCCGTTGACGATTAAAAAAGGAACTAAAAGAACCAGATAGCTGGTGTAAAATTTTAAAAGCCATGACGCCTTTAAAATAAATTGTGTTGTAAAAAGTAAAACGGCTAACAAAGTGAACGTATAACAGGTGTAACTACGGGCATGAAAACTGATAGCCAAGGAGCAAGACATTACAATCAACAGGCAGCTTATCCATATTTCGGTCCTCTTGTATGTGTTTAGCCTAATAAGTGTATTTAAGCAGGTAAAAGTAAAAATACAAGCATAGGGTATGCATCCAAAGAAGAGCACCTCTTCCACCGGCAGGTTGGCTATGTGATACCCAATCAGATAAACCGAATTAAATCCCCATATTTTTAAATATGTGAAATATACATCCCAGCCTAAAAAAATAATTCCGGTAATGATTATTGCGGGAAAAAGTGCGAGCCAGTGTTTATAAAACCGGAGTTTGTGATGAAAGGAAAAAATAAAGGGAACGAGTACGGAAAAAAGGTCAATCAAAAGGTATGTATATTTCATGATTCTTTATTTTTATTGGCATCCATGAAATATTTTAACGGTACCCATAGCATGCCAAAGCATTCGCCATCGGTTTTTTCGGTGTGTTTGTGGTGTATCTTATGTGCACGCCTGATGGCTTTCAGATACCAGTTTTGGGAATTGCGCAGTACTTTAATGCGTTGGTGAATGAACAAGTCGTGCACAAAAAAATAACAAGCGCCATAAATGGTTACCCCTGTGCCTATCCAGGAAAATAGCGGTATATCTCCCAGTGTTCCTAAAGCCAGACAACTGATGCCCGGAATAGCGAAAATTAGAAAAAAAAGATCGTTTTTTTCCAGGTATCCTGGTCGTTCTTTTTTGTGATGATCACGGTGTAAAGACCATAACAGACCATGCATCAGATATTTGTGCGAAAACCAAGCCACACCCTCCATCGCAAAGAAGGTTGAAGTGATCACAAGGAATTTAAATAGTATGCTCATCATGAATTAAAATATTGGTGGTGATGGCTTTTTACCCGGTCAAAACAAATTTTCAGCCAGGTGGTATATTGTTCAGGGTGATTCTGAATGTCTGTCTCTAAATCAGCCATATCCTGATATCTAAAAGCTATAGCTTCTTCCAGGCACAGGTCCGGCTGTTCATTCGTTATGCCCCAAAAAACGTGGTCGTATTCGTATTCCGTAATTCCTTGCTGAATCTCCGTATGATAAGTAAAATTAAAGGCGGGTTGTAAATCGCAAAGCAAACCCATTTCTTCTTTCAGCCGCCGGTTTGCCGCATTGCGGGTTCCTTCTCCCGGTCTTGGATGGCTGCAGCAGGTGTTGGTCCATTTGCCGCCGGAGTGATACTTATGATTAGCTCTTTGCTGTAATAACAGTTGGCCTTTTGTATTAAAAATAAATATAGAAAAAGCTCGGTGCAGCATTCCTTTTACATGTGCCTCCATTTTTTCCATGGTGCCAATCATTTGATCGTTTTCGTTTACCAAGATCACGTACTCATTTACTTCCATATGTTATTGGTTTGTTGAAAGTGTTTTTCTTCACTTCTTTTCAGTTCATTGTCATTAATCTTCTAGACTGCGATTGGCTTTTAGATGAGAATTGTATCCTGAAAATGTTGCGTTTAAGAAATAGTTCATGTTGTTGCTAACGTGGCGTCGGGATATCGTTAAGTAAAACCTCATAACACGTTTAATTTATATCTCACTAAAGAATCAAACATCAGCCAAAATTTATGACTATTGGATACCCTTATTCGCTCAGACATTACCCTATCAGCGGGGACTCGGGCTATTTTAAGTAATAGTTGTCGATAATAAACATAAGCCAGGTAAACTCCTTTGCGACAGGAGCGGGGCAATTCCCTGATGCCTTTTAGGGCCTCTTCTAATTCAGTAATAATATCCTGCTCAATAGCTTTTTTTTCTAAGTCAGAAAATGAGGATAAATTAACACTAGGAAAATAACAGCGGTTTAACTGCTCATAATCTGCGTTCAGGTCTCTCAGAAAATTTACTTTTTGAAAAGCAGACCCTAGTTTCATAGCTGGTATTTTTAGGCGGTCAAATTCCTGTTTTTTGCCTTTAGTAAACACATGCAGGCACATTAACCCGACCACTTGCGCCGATCCCATGATGTATTCTTCATATTTCTCATGCGTATAAGTTTGCTCCGCCAGATCCATTTCCATACTGTTTAAAAATTGCGTTATCAGGGTATGATCAATATTGAATTTATTAACCACTTGCTGAAATGAATTAAGCACAGGATTAATACTGATCCCGCGTTCGATTGCTTTAAAACAATCGGTACTGAATTCGGCAAGCAGGACGGATTTGGGATAATCATGAAAGCTGTCTACAATCTCATCTGCGAGCCTCACAAAACCATAAATGGCATGAATTGGATCTCGTACCTCTTTTTTGAAGAAAAGTATACCCAGCGAAAAACTGGTGCTATAAAGTCGGGTAGTTTCCCTGCTGCAAGTTGCGGAGAGTGTATCAAATTTTGCTTTCATTTTTGATTTTTGAGATGTTGGATAAGCTGCCGGGCAGATACTTTGCCGGATATGATAGATGGTGGTACGCCCGGCCCGGGGACGGTCAATTGCCCTGCATAAAAAAGATTTTTCAACTTTTTATTTTTTATTGAGGGTTTTAGGTGCGCTGTTTGCATCAGCGTATTGGCTAAACCATAGGCATTGCCTTTAAATGAATTGTAATCAGTTTTGAAGTCGTTGACGCAGTAGCTCTTTTTATAATCGAGTGATTTTCTGATATCTGTACCCGTATAATCTTCCAGCCGATCCATGATAAGGTTAAAGTAGTTTTCCCGCAACTGTTCAGAATCATCCAAGCCTGGAGCCAAAGGCATTAATATGAATAAATTTTCATGGCCTTCAGGAGCAACAGTATCATCAGATTTTGAAGGACAGCATACATAAAATAAAGGCCTCGTTGGCCATTGTGGGTCTTTGTATATTTCCTTGGCATGAAGTTTTAAGTCGGCATCAAAAAATAAAGTATGATGCTCCAGCCGCTTAACTTTCTTTGTTATACCCAGGTAAAAGATCAGGCTTGACGGGGCCATAATTCTTTTATGCCAGTACGTTTCATTGTAATTTCTGAAAGCCGGTTTCAGGAGTTTTTCTTCTATATGGTGGTAGTCTGCCGCAGCAATGACGCCATCGTAAACCTTATGCTCATCTTTAGAAACGACTTCGGATACCAATCCTTTATCAACTTTTAAATGCGTAACTTCTGCGAGATTAAATATTTTTACGCCTTGCGCTTCGCATACTTTTTGCATGGCATCAATTACTTTTCCAAAACCACCTTTTGGATACCAGGTACCGAGTTTGAGCCCCGCATAATTCATCAGGCTATACAACGCAGGCGTGTCCTCCGGCATTGCACCAAGAAAAAGAACGGGAAATTCCATCAGAGTTATCAGTTTCGGGTTCTTGAAAAACTTTTTTACATGTTTGCTGAAAGAGGTAAAAACCTGTAACTTAAAAACGCCACGAATCAAACTCCAGTCTGCAAACTCAGTTAAGGAAATGCCGGGTTTTTGAACAAGTGTGTCCATTCCCGTTTTGTATTTATAGGCGGCCTCCGTTAAAAACAAATCCAATTGGCGGGAGCTGCCAGGTTCTATGACTTCAAAAAGCTCCCCAAGAGCCGCGTAATCAGCCGGAATATTTACAACATCACGTTTGCCAAAAACAACCGTAAAGCCTGGGTCAAGTTGTTGCAGATCGTAAAAGTCGGATGTCTTATATCCGAAGTCATTGAAGAATTTCTCGAATACCTCCGGCATCCAATACCAACTTGGCCCCATATCAAAAACATATCCGTTAGCGGTAATCAACTGTCGCGCTCTACCGCCTATATCGGCATTTTTCTCGTATATATCAACGTGGCAACCGGAGTCGGCTAAATATGCCGCAGCACTTAATCCGGCGAAACCAGCCCCAATAATTGCCACTGAAGGTTTCTTTGGGTTTGAGAAAATTGAACTGCTTTTAGGATTATCCGGCATTTATGCTCTTTTAAATTACATTTGTTTCAAATATAATGCATAATTGTATTTTATTTATATATATAGAATGTTTTTGTATTAAAAAAAACTATTCATAATAACTAAGGATGTGATTGCGAATAAACAGGAGGCCTATAAAAATATCTTTTATATGAAAGGAGGACTTTTATGGAACAGCTACGAACAGACTATCGTAGATTTAAATATAGACATGCATTAAGGTTTGTGTTTATTTCGGAATTAAAGTATCAGAGCATTATACGATTTTATCAATGATCACTCAAATCCACAGGAGAATTCATGGTTCCGGCAGTGTTTTTCTGATAATGTTTTCTAATATCTTGTTACTTTTCTCAAAAGTAAAGATGTCGTATTTCGCGGAAGTATTTTTCCATGCGTAAGCCATAAGCCGGATAAGGGTTAAATCATTAATTATACTGGACGCAAGAATTTGAAATAGCTCATCTATTTCCTGTTCATTAGCGTTATTATTATAGTAGGCCATAAATAGATACATAAGCCTGGGGTCTAGATCTTCGACATTATCTTGCATCTTATTATGAAAGGTTAAATTATCCGGATAAATTAAATCGTCATCTAAACAATTTTCCGAATCAACAGCTATAGCTTGGTTTAGTGAAACTGTACGGTGTTTAGCGGAATGTCAGTTTTAATTAATATAATCTTGATATAAAGCATATTATGCTATTTTGAATCTGGGGTTTTCAGAAATTTGGTAACAATGGGAATCAACAGGTCTGTCTGGTCAACCATAGTTACATGTGACGTGCCAGGAAGAATTGCGAGCTGCTCATTAGGGAGCTCATAAAGGTTGCCCCAATTACCTCCACCTAAAAGCCTGAACATTGCTATCTGGTGCTCTGGAGTACCTAAATCTCCATCACCAAATATCAGCAGTGTGGGTGATTTTAAATTCTTAATATCGCTTGGCTGGAAACCCTTCCATGATCCCATAATACCATAGACTTTTTCGAGCAGTTTAGGCCATTTTGTAGAATCCGGGGCTATCTTATTATAATTTTTTCTCCATACAGATTGATTTACGTCTGTTGCTTTTTTTAGTTTCAAATTATCTGGATTTACCATATTGTTGCCTTCAGGGCTGTAGGAAGTGCAGGCCAAAATTAAATGCCTTACAAGTTCAGGATGGGTGATAGCCACTTGAAGGGCGACACCCCCGGACGCCGGAAACACCCCATCTATATAACGCGCAGATACAGATTCTACGAAACAAAAATGTAGTTGACAAAACTGAAACGAGTTTTGGTATACGTTCCATAAAATTTACGCCTGAAAATGGGTTTCAGCTTAATGGTAAAACAACAAAACTGAACGGCGGATGTGTACACCATGACAACGGCTGCCTGGGTGGTGCCGCTTTTGATCGGGCAGAGGAGCGCAAGGTTGAGTTACTTAAAGCAGCGGGATTCAACGCGGTAAGAACTTCTCATGCCCCACCTTCTGAAGCTTTTTTAAATGCTTGCGACAGATTAGGCTTGTTGGTGGTTGACGAATCGTTTGATTGTTGGAAGGTTGGTAAAAACAAACAGGATTATGCCCAATATTTTGACCAATGGTGGAAATGCGATTTAAATGCGATGGTTTTGAGGGATCGCAACCATCCCTCAATTATGATGTGGAGTATTGGTAATGAAATAGTAGAGAGAGGCACTCCGGGGGCTGTAGAAACAGCCAAAATGCTTGTAGGTGCCATAAAAAAAATAGATACAGTGCGGCCGGTAACATCGGCGGTTGTGGAAAAAGGCAAAGATTGGGCAATTATGGATTCGCTTATGGCAGTTCATGATGTAGCCGGTTATAATTACCATTTATGGAATGCTGCCGCCGATCATCAGCGGGTTCCTTCAAGGATAATCGTTCAAACAGAATCGTATCCCAAGGATGCTTTTGCAAATTGGAAGCTGGTAACCAATAACAATTATGTTATTGGAGATTCTGTTTGGACGGCTATGGATTATCTTGGGGAATCAGGAATAGGCCGTTGGTATTATTCGGGCGATGTGCCCGGTGAACACTGGGAACATGATTTTTTTCCCTGGCATGGTGCCTATTGTGGCGACATTGATTTGATAGGGTGGAGAAAACCTATTTCGCATTATCGTAACCTTTTATACAATAACACTGAGAAGCTTTACATGGCAGTTCGCGAACCTGATCCGGATCCGCTTGAGATTAAGACTACATGGTGGGCAGTGTGGCCCACCTGGGAAAGCTGGACCTGGCCTGAATATGTGGGAAAACCAATTAATGTGGAAGTTTATTCAAAGTATCCCAGTGTACGTCTTTACTTAAACGACAAACTCATTGGTGAAAAGCCGACGACTGAAGAACAGGAACATAAAGCTGAGTTTACGGTGCCTTATTCACCCGGCCATTTGAAGGCAATTGGCGTAGATAAGGGTAAAGAAATGGAATCAACCGTGTTGCAAACTTCCGGCGATGCTTCAAAGGTCAAACTAACTGCTGATAGAAAAGAGATAATGGCTAACGGACAGGACTTGTGTTTTGTTACAGTGGAGCTAACCGACAAGGATGATATTCTGCAGCCCAATGCGGCCAATCGTCTGCTTTTCAAAATTGAGGGGCCCGGCACAATTGCAGGGGTAGCCAATGGGGATATGAAAGACACAGATACGTATGTTGGAGATACAAGAAAAGCATGGCACGGACGTGCGCAGGTTGTAATCAGAAGTACGCACCATGCCGGTGATATTAAGTTGACGGTTAATTCATCTGGTTTATCGGAGGCTATCTTCAATATCAAAGCATTAAAATGGTAATATAATTCATTATGAAGATGAAAATATTAAGTGTTATTTATGTTTTGTTCTGCCAATCAATAATGGTGCAGGAAAAATTTCCTTTACTCATAAGTGTTGGGTACCTAAATGGATATTCCCGAGCCTTTGATCAATGCGTTCCGGCGAAGTGTTCGGGACTTTCTCTTACACTGTGACCACGTTATCTTCCTGAGTTATATATTTGGAATTTGATATTCCCAACATACCTCGCTGGTCTAACGGGAAGGGAACAGCATGGTCAAGCATGCCGGAATTTTCTGATCTTGCTGAGGTAAAAGCAGATCTCACCAAATGGATGTTCATTTTCATTGTCGGGCAAACAGCCGTCCCCGATATTTTGCTAGTCGGCATTGTTAAACTTTTACATAAGATAACAGCCACTCGTAGAGCGGCATTTTTTATACTATAGGGGCGTCCTACCTGGACGTTCCGAAGGCCTTGATCAGGTGGTTCTGTGCCATTTAGAGCTGCGCTTTGTGTTTATCGCTTTGAAAAGTTGCGATTATTGATCAATGATTTAATATGGTCAAAGTGTTGCAGAACTATTGGTCCCCGATTCCAGAACCTGGATGATCAAGGCCTCCGGAATATTCACAGTAGATCGCTTCGCTCATTTGCTCCATTACATTCCGTTCATTCCCTCAGCCATTTTTTCCGCTTCAGGCAAAAGCCTGCCTGCCGTATCCCCGCCCCGCTGCCTGATATCCATGATCCGGCAGACAGGCACTTGCTTTTTTGTAAAGACAACATTACAGGAAGACCTTCATTTTTTTCAAAAGAAGGAAAAAAAGGCAGCCAAGTTGTGCCTTTAGTGCGGCGATTGCTGCAACAACAGCAAAAAGCTTCCGGCATAATGGCGCCTGTTATTTTTTTTGGCGCGCCACCCTGCGGGACTTATTCCTTTTCCTTTTTGCCTCTGCCAGGCACCTTGTATCGCTTTCTTTTTTTCCTTTTTCTTTTAAAAAAAGCTTTTAAGGGAAAGGGTTGAAAGAGAAAAGAATAAACAGATTTTTTAACACTTAATTTTTTAATCATGCAAAACGCAGAAAAAAATGCAAAGGAAGTACAAGTTGCTGCTGCCGGTGCCAAAGGAACAAATCCCGCAAAAACTGAAAACCGCCCGAATATTCCGGGCAAAGCCAAAAATGATGAACCCCTTAAAAATCAAAACCCTGGCACTGCGCAGGAAGCTGCGAAAGCCGATGGTGCCGAAGTTAAGACCGTTCAGCCCGCTGCCGGCGATAACCAACCCCTTAACAATTCAGCCACAACCGAGAAACAGGAACTGAACGGCCCGGAGCCAAAAGCAGAAGTGAAATACATCAAACCGGTGATGAACTTGGAACAAACTATTAAAACCGTCAACGACCTGCACCGCAGGAGTATTCAGCGATTGGCCCTGATTGCCCGCATCAAATTACTCGAAGATTTTGAGGTGAAACTGGTGGAAGAAAATGACGAACTGGAAAGCAACCCTTATCAGGGCTGCAAACTGATCATTAAAGATGACAAGGGCAGGGATTTTACCACCAATACACCCGGCCTTATCCGCATGGTGGCGCAATTCATTTTTGATGCCTGCCATGAGAAACTGGCGGAGATCGAAGCCAATATCGTGCTTCCAAATGCTTAAAGGCGGATGCTCCCGGCTGTTGCCGGGAGTATTTTTTACGGTTTACCAAAAACAGGAATTAAGATGTACGAGCAATTTATCGAACTGACCGACCAAATATTTTGGGACGGCTACGCTGCAAAACTGGCTGCGGAAGACCCGGCCAAATTCAGATTTGAATTCAACGAGTTCTTAAATACTTACGAAAATGATGACAGACAAAATGTTTTTACTGGTGAAAATTACGATTAGCACCGGGCACCGGGACATACACCATGCCATAGCGGAACTGCAGGCCAACACCCGACTGTCTATTAGCAGTGTGCTATTTATGCATTTGGTAGATGACCGCTTTTGATAAAATGTCGTTCGCCCGTTTTAAAGCTTTCTCAAACGTATCACCGGTATTGCCTTTCCCTATTTGAAATAACAAACGCGCTCTTTTTAACTCAGCCATTACCTGTTCACTATTCACCTCGGAAAGGATGAGTTTTGTTCCTTTCTTTTTTATTTCCTGGTGAACATCCCGCAATACCCTGATACCGGTTGCATCAATAACAGGTACGTTCCGCATCCGGATGATCAATACCCTAGCGGGCTTCTCCAGTACTTTCATCGCGTCTTTAAATTTATAGGCCGCGCCAAAAAACAGAGGACCGTTGATCTCAAATACATCAACCCCGGCTGGAATGACTTCCGGGTTAAGTTCCAGGTCAGTTAGCTGATCTGCTGAAAAGACAGCTTGCTGTACAGAACTTGTTTGCATCATTTTGCGCATAAACAGGAAGGCAGCCAGGATCATTCCGATTTCAATAGCTACGGTCAGGTCCACTAGTACAGTTAGCCCGAAGGTGGTCAGTAAAACGGCGGCATCACTTTTAGAGCCTTTAAATACAGCTATAAAATTTCCCAGCTCGCTCATATTCCAGGCGACCACGATCAATATCCCTGCGAGTGTCGCCATCGGGATCAGCGCAGCCCATTTGCCTACAAAAAGCATGATCAGGAGCAGGGTGACAGCGTGGATAATCCCAGCAATGGGTGTTCGCCCACCGTTTTTAACGTTAGTGGCTGTTCTTGCAATCGCACCGGTTGCGGGGATGCCTCCAAAAATAGAAGAACAGATATTCGCCAGTCCCTGAGCGATCAGTTCTGTATTAGACCGGTGGGTCCCGCCGGTCATGCCATCCGCGACAACCGCTGATAATAAAGACTCAATACTGCCCAGCAATGCGATGGTAAAAGCAGGCCGGATCAATTGCTGAATGGTCGCCATACTGACGCCGGGAATTACCGGGTGTGGTAAAGCAGAAGGGATAGCCCCGAAACGACTGCCAATGGTTTCTACAGGAAGATGAAAGAACCAAACTACCCATGTGCTGATCACAATAGCGATCAGTGAGCCCGGGATCTTATGGGTTACTTTGGGCCACAGCAAAACGACCAACAAGGTAAAAACCCCGATAAACAGGGCATATAGATTTACAGAAGACAGGTGCTGTCCATAATCCTGCCACTTGCTGATAAAATCAGCTGGAACACTTCCCATTTTCAGCCCCAAAAAATCTTTGATCTCGGAGGAAAAAATGATGACAGCGATCCCGGTGGTAAAACCAATGATCAGGGGATAGGGAATGTATTTGATAGTATTGCCTAATTTGGCCACACCCATGATGATCAGTAGTATCCCGGCTATAAAGGTGGCGATAACTAAACCGCTGACACCGAACTGCTGGACGATTCCATAAACAATGACGATAAAGGCGCCAGTCGGGCCACCGATCTGTACCCGGCTGCCTCCTAATGCCGAGATGACCAGCCCGGCAATAATAGCGGTAAAAATTCCTTTTTCAGGTGATACACCAGAAGCTATGGCAAAAGCTATAGCTAAAGGTAAGGCCACGATACCTACAATTACACCGGCAACAACATCTTTATAAAATTGCGCCAGGGTGTAATTCTTAAGGGTGTCGATCAGCTTTGGTCTGAACAAATTCGTCATGCTGTTCATTATTTAAACCATTTATATTTATTTCCGTCAACCGGCGTATCCGTGTCCAGTTCGGGATGATAATGCACCTTTGGTGACAGCCAGTAAAGCAATATCACACGGGAGTAACGGAAATTCAGCGGTGAAAGAATGAACAAACCGCCCAGGATGGTGGCAAGATATAGCCAGGGTGAGTCGTTATTTCCGGTGATCAGAAAGGTAGCTACCCATAAAAATCCTCCCTCTGCAACATTCATAGCATAGCTCACATACATCGCCGCGTAGAAATAACCCGGTTCAATTTCAAAAACCATCTGGCAATGCGGGCAATTCAGGTTGATCCTGTTGGAACCCAGGCTGTACGTTGCCCCCTCAAACATATTTCCCCGACGACAGCGCGGGCATTTGGCGTGCAGCATAGCCCATGATTTTGACGTTCTTTCCATGATTTATTTTATCAATGCGGTGCTTCTTTTATAAACCAATGAATTACTATACCGATCCTGGAACTCATTCCTTGATCCACATTTTCAGGAACCGACTATAGGAATTACTGACCAACTGATAACTTGGCGGAACCTGGCTATCAGTGCCATGGAATGTTACCAGCCTTGTTTCCGCGGGCTTTTTATCCAGCATTTCGTAAACAAACCGGCTATAGCGATCATAAAGTTCAAATGAAGTTTTTACCGCATAATCGATCCGGCTGTCGGGTTCGATATTTTCGTAAAAAGGGTTATAAAAATAAAAGTGATCGTAATCGTCAAAGTCCAGTTCAGTCAGGTTGCCGTGAATGAAATTTACATTGGGCAAATCAATTTCCTCCCTGGCTATTTCTGCGAAAGTAAATAGTTCGCTCCGTTGTTCAATACCGTAAAACGTCGTTTCCGGATGGAAAAAACCAGCTACCAGACAGAACTTTCCGACACCGCTCCCGATGTCCAATACTTTGGCATTTGGAATGGCCAGGAATTCGCCCGCTTTTTTTGCGATGTTAACGGAGGTCCAGTGCATAGGTGATAATGCCTGGATATGTTCGGGATACAGATCGTCAAAAACATGGTCTTTACGAAAAAGGGATGAACTTAACGTATCATGAAGCATATTGCTGTCTTTTCTATCGGTTTCAAAACTCCTGAAGGGTGCAGTTAAAATCTGAATACATTCATTTGGACTATTCTTTGATCCACATTTTTAGCAAAGTATCATAGGAAACATCTGCCAGCCTGTAATCCGGAGGGATCTCCTGTTCTAAACTATGAAAAGTGACCAGGCGTGTTCCGGATGGTTTTGCGCTCAGCGCCATATAAAGGTATTGGGTATAGTAGTTATATAGGCTCTCTGATAATTCGATCGTATCATCAATTTTATTGATTTGATCAATATTCTCGAAGAATGAATTATAAAAATAGAAGTGATCAAACTCTTTAAAATTAATCTGGGTGACATTCCCGTAAATGAAATTCACATTGGGCAGATCCGTATATCTTTTGATGTTCTCTGCCAAATGATGTAATTCATATCTTTGCTCCACTCCATAAAAAAAAGTTTTTGGGAAATGATAACCCGCAGTTAAGCAGAACTTACCGGCGCCACTACCAATATCAAGCACCCTGGTGTTGGGTAAAGACAGGAACTCAGCGGCCTTTTGGGCAATAGGCAACAACGTGAAATGTTTGAGGGATAGCAATTGAAATTGTTTTGGGTATAGCCAATCAAATTCCGTGTCATCGCTGAATAAGAGTTCATTGATCAGTTTTTTTTCTGGAGATCGGGTTATTTCTGGTTTGGTCTGATCCTGGGGATCGAGTGGCAGAGGCGAAAACTGATCATCTTTCATCGTATACAAATTTAGACATATAGCAGCGGCAATGGCATGGTATGACATCAGCGTGCTGGCTGATATTTATCAGTTTTTGCCGATAAATAGGAGCGTTATATTTTCCCGGTGAGTTATGCGTTTGACGTATACAGCGTGCGGTAGCTTATCAAATAGGCTTTAATAAATTCGTATCTTTGTAACATGAGCCTATCTGGAATTTTTCCGATTGACAAATGGGAATTCACAACACAGTCTGTTTTGAATACCCTCTCAGAAGAAGATTACAACTTTTTGATCTCCCGGCAGGGAGCGCAGAAATATCAAAAAGGGGAAATTATTTTCAAGGAAGGTGTTGTGCCTTCCGGTATTTATTTTATCCACCAGGGGAAAATAAAAAAATATAAAGTTGACAGGAGTGGCAGGGAGCAGATCATCTACGTAGCCAACAAAGGCGAGCTGATCGGGTACCATGCGGTCTTAGCGGAAGAACGTTGTCCTGATTCTGCCGCCACATTGGAAGATAGCCTGGTTAGTTTTATTCCTAAAGAAGATTTTTTAACTATTCTGGATAAATCGCCGCTTTTTGCCCGGCGCTTATTGAAAACATTGAGCCATGAGTTTAGTGTGCTGGCCAATGGTATTTCCGTGATTTCGCAAAGAACCGCGACGGAACGGCTTGCCATCGCACTGATCGTGTTGAGGGAAAAGTTTAAGGATAAAGGATCCGGTGAACAAGAGATTATTTTGAATATCTCCAGGATGGATCTGGCCAGCTTGGCCGGGATCGCCCAGGAAAATGTGATTCGCCTGTTAAAGGAATTTAAGGAAGAAGACATTTTGGAAACGGATGGCCGAAAAATATGGATCAAAGATATTAAGCGCCTAGTTAAAAAATCAAACTACGGGTGAAGGCCGATTTCTTAATTCGCTTTCATGAAAGCGATAATTGCTAAATGATGGCCTCAGCCATGGGGCAATATGATTATCAACAAACAGGCTGGTAATCAATATGGACTATCAATGATTGGTGATTAAGCTTTTACTTTTAGCATACTGGCATTAATAGCCACGACAACCGTGCTGACCGTCATTAAGACCGCACCTGCAGCCGGACTTAATATGATGCCCTGGTTAAACAGCACGCCGGCGGCCAATGGCAACACGATAACATTGTAACCTGTTGCCCATGCCAGGTTTTGAACCATCTTTCTGTAAGTTGCTTTACCGAATAAGATCAGGCTGACAATATCCTTTGGATTGCTGTTTACCAAAACTATTCCTGCGGTCGCTGCCGCTATATCACTCCCCGAACCTACAGCTATGCCAATATCTGCCTGGGCCAATGCAGGAGCATCATTAACGCCATCGCCTGTCATGGCTACAAACTCGCCTTTGCTTTGCAGTTCTTTGATTTTTTCCAGTTTCTGATGCGGCAATACCTCGGCAATAAAGCTGTCCATGCCTAACGTTTTGCTGACACTTGCCGCTACTTTACTGTTATCCCCGGTAAGCAATATGGATTTGATATTTTCATCTTTGAGGATTCTAATAGCTTCTGCCGACTCTGGCCTGACCTCATCTGATAGTGCGATGTACCCTGCCAATTCTTTATCAATCAGCACAAAAACCACTGTTTCCGTATCATTAGCCGTAAAGCCATCAGGAACAGTTAACTTGTTTTCCTTTAAATAACCGGGGCTGACAACCCCTATTTGTTTACCTTCTACAGTAGCTTCAACACCCTGGCCGGTAATCGCCTTAAAGTTTTCCGCCTTTGGAATGGTAATCTTCAAATCCTTAACTTTTTGCAGGATACCGGTGGCAATCGGGTGCTCTGATTTTTGTTCCAATGCAGAAGCGAGGCGAATGAGTTCATTTTCATCGAAGTCCTTATCTAAGGCGATTACTTTTGATACTTCAAACTTCCCAATGGTGAGTGTGCCGGTCTTATCAAATACAATCGTGGTAATTCTTCTTGCGTTCTCAAACGCGGTCCTGTTCTTGATGAGTAAACCATGTTTTGCAGATAAGGCGGTTGATTTGGCAACTACCAATGGTACGGCCAGCCCTAGGGCATGAGGGCAGCAGATTACAATAACGGTCACCATCCTTTCCATCGCAAAAGCTAAGGTTTGCCCTGTTAAATACCAATACAGAAAGGTAGCGATACCTGTAACCAAGGCGATCACAGTAAGCCATCGGGCAGCAGTATCTGCCAGCAACTGGGTTTGTGATTTCGATTTTTGCGCATCATCAACCAGCTTAACCACCTGCGAGAGATAGGAATCTTTGGTTGCATGGGATACCGTAACTTTGAAAGACCCATTACCATTGATAGATCCTGCGATCACTTTATCACCTTTGATCTTTTGTACGGGTTTAGACTCCCCGGTCAGCATGGATTCATTCAGGTAGCTTTCACCCTCCAGTATGATCCCGTCTGCCGCAACCTTTTCACCGGGTTTCACCAGGATAACATCATTCTGTTTTAGTGTATTGGTCTTTACGTCATGTACCATATCCTTCATAACCATGTGCGCATCTGATGGCATCAACTGTACAAGCAATTCCAGTTCATTTGATGCACCCATTACCGACTTCATTTCTATCCAATGGCCTAAGAGCATGATGAGGATCAGCGTGGCCAGTTCCCAAAAGAAATCCATCCCCTTTAAACCAAAAACAATGGCTACACTATAACTGTAAGCCACGGTGATGGCAAAGCCGATCAGAAACATCATGCCGGGGTTCTTCGATTTTACTTCATCTGCCAATCCCATCAAAAACGGCCAGCCGCCGTACACAAACACAAGGGAAGCTAATGCAAAAAGCACGTAAGGAGATCCTGTGAAGCTGAAATCTACATGCAGCCATTGCTGAATCTGCATAGACAACAGCATGATCGGGACAGTAAGCAATAACACTACATAAAACCGCTTTTTAAAATCAGCGATCATCATGGCATGGTGGTCATATTCAGACATGCCATGATGCGGATCATGACCGTGCTGCATTTTGCTATGGTCCATATGCTCCATTTTCATTTCATCTGCCTGGTGAGTGTGTTTCATTTTGGATTGGTAATTTCCCGTTAAGATTGGTTTACTATAAAAGTACGCATCTGTTTAACAACCAGCTCGTTATTTAGATTAATATAGCCGGATATTAATAAAAAGGCCGGGGATCTGTTAGAAAACCCAGCCGAGTGCCTTGATGGAACTAATTGTTAGGCCTTTGCCTTTTTTGCTTCGTCCTTTTTCTTTTGCTGTTCCAGGAAATAACAATGTGCAGCGCAGGCATGCAACTTATAATTCAGGTGCGCCGTACCAAAATTATGCCCTTTTGGGTCTAAAATGGCGCATTTTTCTTTATCCAGATCTTTCGTGTTAAGAATGTTCTCTCCATTGATATTGTAATAGGCCCCATTTTTCTTGGCCATACCCAATTTTTTACCATTCGCGTCGATCACATTACCGGCCCCGTCAATAAAATAAAGTTTTTGACCTTTGTTGTCACGGACGATATTGTCTTTATCAATATACCCCAGCGGTGTGCCGCCATGATTGTGTATACCACCTTTGGCATTAATGTAGACTTTAAATGTTGTGTCTTTAGGAGTTTGGGCATTAACTGTAACCGCCGTGATCATAGTTAATATAAATAAAAGGGAGTTAATTTTTTTCATGATTTTGATTTTTGCATGCTGTAAAACTCCTTTATTTTAATCGCTACAAAAATGACAGTCAACAACTTAATACATGATTAGAATCACCTTCTAAATTACGGCATTAGGGCCGTTATACTACTACGTCAAAGTCAGTCCTCCGAGTCACTGTCCTCTGTTCATTCAGCCCCAGGCCGGTGTCATCACTCCAGATACTATCACCGTACCAACTAATTAATAAAAATATTAAGGGACAAAAAAGCCCCACTCGCTGAAGGGGGGTAAATCATAATTTTTATAACAGATTATTATTTAGCAAATTATGTGGACAAATAAAATGTTATTCTTTAATTGGTATCCTCATTCAGCCAGTGAAATTGCCTTTCAGCAAGTTGGAAATGCCGGTCTGTGCGTTTTAGCTCAACATGTAAACTATCCTTACCTTTTAGTTCGTCAAGTATAATGGTGTTGCTATCAGGAATGGCATATTTAAATTCAAGAAAATATTCGGGTGTGTTGGCATACTTTTTAAACCCGAGCACGTGTTTTGCGCTATCAAGGCCATAGGAAAAATAGGCACGCGTCCCTGTCATCGCCGGATAATGGCCAGCCATGGTGAAAAAACAGTGGTTGTCCTGTTCCCCAGTCCTTATAATAATAAATTTCGGTTCCGTCTTTTACTGTGATTGTGCTCATTGTTTTTTAATTTAAAGGTGATGAATTTTGAATAGTTTGTTTATGTTGTTGATACAAATCTGTTACTTTTTTCTGCGGCTCAACTTGACCTATATGAAGAAATAGATACGCCCATAAAAAAGATTTCTGAACGACTCTCCCTTTTGGTGGGTAGGAAAGTGTTTTTTGGCACGATAACGGTTGGAATGTTAACAGAACTTTATGTTTCACCTATTACAATTCTTGATCCGGGCCTTGTGTATACACCAAATACCAGGTTAGATACTTTTCATTAATATTGATTGACGACCTTTCAATTCATGACTATTATCACCTTTGAGAAACACTTTTAGTGTACCTTTATTGAAAACAATAAAGCTGAATGAACCTAAAGCCGATTACTAAACGACCTAAAAACAAATTAATCCGTTTTCTGAGGGTTTTAGGACCTGGTTTAACAACAGGTGCAGCTGATGATGATCCGTCAGGTATTGCTACCTATTCGCAAACGGGCGCACAATTTGGTTATGGACAATTATGGACCGCCTTGTATATGCTGCCGTTTATGATCGCAGTTCAGGAAGCCTGTGCACGTATAGGGATGGTAACAGGCAGGGGCATTGCCTCAGTAGTTAAGCTACATTATAATAAAACGGTATTGTACGGAGTTGTGACTTTGGTGCTTGTTGCCAACGTGATCAATATCGGCGCCGATATCGGTGCTATGGCATCGGCAGCACAGCTGCTAGTGCCGATCCCTTTTGTGATACTGACCTTATTTTTTACGATTATTATCCTTTTATTAGAGATATTTACCAATTACCATACGTATTCCAGGATATTAAAATGGCTCGCACTGGCCTTATTGGCCTATCCTATAACCCTGTTCATTATACACCAGCCCTGGGCTACGGTGATGAAGGCAACATTTATTCCTCATTTTGAATTTACATTTAGTTTTCTCTTCATCATTACGGGTGTTTTGGGGACGACCATATCACCTTATATGTTCTTTTGGGAAGCGTCGCAGGAAGTGGAGGAGGAAAAGGAGCACAACAAGCTGATCGATGGAAAGCCGGTGATCAGCAAGGCTGCCATCAGGAATATGCGCATTGATAACAGTTCAGGGATGTTGTTTTCTGAATTCGCCACCTGGAGCATTATTGTTGTTGGTGCAACCGTCCTGCATCAAAGTGGTATCACTGATGTAAAAACAGCCGCTGATGCCGCGAAGGCGCTTGAGCCACTGGTGCATAGCTTTCCCCATGCCGGATTCCTGGCTAAACTGATTTTCTCTGTCGGCATCATTGGTTTGGGCTTGCTGGCGGTGCCTGTTTTGTCGGGCTCAGCGGCTTATGCTGTTTGTGAGGCTTTTGCCTGGGATTCAGGTTTGAATCTTAAATGGAATCGTGCCAAAGCTTTTTATCTGGTCATTTGTGTAGCTACGCTCATCGGCCTGCTGATCAATTTTATTGGGATCGACCCGGTGAAGGCATTGGTTTATGCCGCGGTATTAAATGGGGTTGCCGCTGTCCCCTTGTTATTTCTAATAGTCAGGATATCCGGCAATAAAAGTATCATGGGTGACTATAAAAACGGCCGGTTATCCAACACACTGCTTTGGCTTACTTTTTTGGCCATGGGGGCGGCAGCTATCGCGATGTTTTATACGATATTTAAATAGCCCTGTAATCTGTGTATCAAAATTGCTTTCTCGGACGTTTCTTTTTCAGAGGAGTACCCGGCCTTTCCTCTTTGATGTAACGCGGGATCCAGCAGATGCTGATTTATTGTTTTCGCTGTCTGGATTCACTTTTTCAAGGGTTTGACCAGGATCAGCAAAAAGAATGATGGCGGTCATGGCAGCGGAATGCCATAAGCTGTTCTTTTGGGCAATAAATATTAATAAACTTTTAAATTTTTATTGTGATGAAAACAGATCTTCAAATTCAACAAGATGTAATGGATGAAATTACCTGGCTCCCTTTTTTACATGCCGCTGAAATCGGCGTGGCCGTAAAAAATGGTGTTGTGACACTGTCAGGGCAAGTGGATACCTACAGTAAAAAAATCGCCGCGGAAAATGCGGCAAAAAAAATCAGTGGTGTAAAAGCTGTCGCCGAAGATATCCAGGTGGGTGTATCGCCTGTCTATCGTAAAACAGATGCGGAAATCGCGGAAGCGGTATTAAACGCCCTGAAATGGAATACAGCGGTACAGGAAGAGAAGGTAAAGATCAAAGTTGAAAATGGTATTGTTACCCTGCAGGGAGAGGTAGAATGGGCCTTTCAGCGCAACAATGCCAAAACGGCCATTCAGAACCTGACCGGGGTACGTTCCATTGTTAACCTGATTGAAATTAAGCCAAAAGTTTCCGCGTTTGAATTGGAACAAAAGATCGGCGCCGCTTTTCGCCGCAATGCGAATATCGATGCCGGAAGGATTAACGTAACAGTCGATGGCAGCAAGGTAATACTCACCGGCCGGGTAAGTACACTGACTGAAAAAGATGAAGCTGAAAATGCCGTATGGGCCGCTCCGGGGGTTTACAGTGTGGAAAGCAAGCTAACAGTGGAGGAGCCTGAAGGCATCTTAATGTAAGTGATTGGAAGTGTCGGTTTTTTCAGGGACTGTCTCCAAAAGATAGTCCCCGTTTTCGTTTAATAGATTTGAATCCTGTCTATGTACACTCTTTAATATGTTAAACCCAGGCTTTCAATAATTCCTTTTGTTTCAAAACGGCATCATAGCCGGCTTTAAAAAGCTGATCAGCATGCTTCATTTCGAACATTTGATGGCCCTGTAGTTCAGGTTCCAGAAAAATGTCACATTGGAGGGCATGAGCTGCCACTGTATTGGCCACGGCCAGGTGAAAGCTTTTTTCCAGCACCTGGAATCTTCCCAATTGTTCCGGATGGTCATGGTAAAGTTTATTTACATGACTGCCAAGTAGCTTACGGCATTTGTTTCTGATACAATCCACAGGCAGATTGTCCCGGACCCCACCATCAACCAGGTAATGCCGGCCAAATTTAACCGGCGTGAACAAACCCGGTATAGATGACGAGCCGATAAGAACCGGATGCAATTGTCCTTCAGAAAAGGTAACCGATTCACCGCTCCCGATATCTGTCGGCGTTACATATAAAGGGATTCGTAAATGACCAAAGCTATCGTGCGGAATAGTTTCCTTTAATAATTTACCCAGACCGACAGGGGAGAAAAGCCCGGAGGGAGATAAGATCATCCTGACCAGGCTGGCGGAGGTATGCGCTTTAACCAATGCTGAAATATACTCTGGAGAATGCCCTGCCGCATATAAGTGGAAATACCAGTTAAGCTAACTTCATTCGTATCGGTGAGCCCTTATTACCGGTATAATAACCAGCAGGGCACACGCTATTTTGCTCCTTATGGACAACATAAGCCTATGGATACCTATTACACCAGTGATTATGATCTTTCTACCTTACACAGCAATTTTGTTGGGGCCAATATCAGGTTATCCCCTCCAACCGGGGTATTTGGCTGGCAACATTTCAATTCATTGGAGATCAGGGCTGGGCATTATATGCGTTCTACCGGCCTGAATTCAAATATTGTAACCCTGGCCATGAAGTTCAAATAGTATATTCGTTAATAAAACAATAACAAATGCATCACGAACACCACGTAACCAGTTCAGAAACCATAAGGGATATCGTGATCGGTATGTCTGATGGGTTAACAGTTCCGTTTGCTTTAGCGGCAGGTTTAAGTGGCGCTATAAGTTCTTCGGGCATTGTGGTCACAGCAGGCATCGCGGAGATCGTTGCGGGTTCTATAGCCATGGGCTTGGGTGGTTATCTTGCCGGACGGACAGAGGTGGATCATTATCAGTCTGAATTGAAGCGGGAATACGAAGAAGTAGAGCGCCTGCCCGAACAGGAAAAGGCGGAAGTGAGGGAGGTATTTGCAGGCTTTGGTCTTTCAGAAACTTTGCGGCACCAAATTGCCGATGAAATGGCCAAAGACAAAAAACAATGGGTGGAGTTTATGATGCGTTATGAATTGGGTCTGGAAGAACCCAACGCTAATCGGGCGACAAAAAGTGCGATTACTATTGGTGTTTCCTATATAGTCGGGGGTATTATACCCTTGTCGCCATATATTCTTATCAGTCAGGCGCAAGAGGCACTGCTCTATTCCTGTGGACTTACATTGATCTGTCTATTTATTTTCGGTTACTTTAAAAGTAAAATGACAGGACAGCCGGCATTAAGCGGTGCATTTAAGGTAGTGGTAATTGGTGCACTTGCCGCAGGGGCCGCGTTCCTGATGGCTAAGTTGATCACCGGAAAATAATCATTGATAGTCACCCCCGCCGTTGATCATATCAGAAACAATACCCTTATTACTCTTATGCTCGGCTAAAAAAACACCGACAAGATGAACAAAGATAAAGGCAAGTATCAGGTACATACAAAAGCCATGGACTT
>NZ_JABGNA010000001.1 GCF_013149275.1 Mucilaginibacter sp. SG564 | reverse complement strand
ACCAAGGTATCGGCGGAAAGAAACCTATCGATATGGTCGCCCTAAACAACAAAAAATAATAGCTAATTCTGTTACCGAATTACCTAACCCTTACAGCAATGACGTAGTGGGTAAACAAAAAGAGACACATGTTATGTGTCTCTACAAATAATATCATTAAATGATTATTTAATCAACGCCATCAGCGTAATCAAAAAAATCAGCGGTTTAGTCAGCTTCTGTTTCCTGCAAATACATTTCGTCAATATCTGCGGCGTATTTCTTTTCGATCACTTTGCGCTTGGCTTTCATGGTTGGGGTTATCTCGCCATCGTCCATGCTGAAGGGGTTACGTTTTACTTTAAATGCCTTGATGCGTTCAAACTTGGCGAGTTCGTTGCTTAGCTTGCGCAGATCCTGGCCAATCCAATCAACCAGTTCCTTATCTTCAATAAACACATCCCGCTGTTCAAAAAACGCGTCCTTGAGGCCAAAAGTTTCCTGCATGGTTTCGCGCGATGGTACAATGATGGCAGTGATATATTCGCGTTTATCGCCCACTAAAAATATCTGTTCAATTTTAGGGCTTTTCAGATAGGTGTTCTCAACCGGGGTAGGGTAAATATTTTTGCCATAGGCATTCACAAGCATGTTCTTCAAACGATCGGTTATCTGCAGGTTGCCACGATAAAACCTGCCGATATCGCCGGTATGGAACCAGCCATCCTTATCAATCACGGTGGCGGTTTCCTCGGGTTTGTTCCAGTAACCTTTCATTACACAATGCCCGCGCACAATGATCTCGCCTTCTTCCGATTGCAGGTCTTCCTTAAAGTTTTCGTGCGTTTGTATGGTATAAATATGCTGCGTTTCTACATTTTGAATAGCCACCTCAATACCCGGAATAATACGGCCTACGGTGCCATATATTACGCGGTGATATTCGGTAACGGCCATAACCGGCGATGTTTCTGTTAAGCCAAAACCTTCCAGTATCACAATACCCAGGTCGCCAAAAAACTCGCCAATATTGCGCGGCAATGCGCCGCCGCCTGATACCATAAATTTCAACCGACCGCCGGTTTTTTCCTTGATCTTGCTGAATACCAGCTTTTCTGCAATTTTATGCTGATTTTTTAAAACGATACCTGGCTTTTTACCGGCTTCCTGAACCAGGCGGTATTTTTTACCTATCTCCAGTGCCCAAAGGAATATCTTTGATTTTACGCCTCCGGCAGATGTACCGTTTTTGATGGCCTTATCATGTATGCGTTCCAACAGTCGGGGCACGCAACATAGTACGGTTGGTTTAACCTCGGCCATATTTTTGGCCAATAGTTCCAGGCTTTGCGCAAAGGCTATGGTGCAACCTTTCGACAGACAAATATGATAAGTAGCCGTCCGCTCAAACACGTGTGATAGTGGCAGGAACGACAGGAACAGGTCTGTTTTTTCGATATACGGGATCTGGATCAAACTGTTGATCACGTTTTGGGTAAGGTTATGATGCGTCAGCATAACCCCCTTAGGGATACCCGTAGTTCCCGAAGTATAGATCAAACAGGAAATATCGGTAGTTAAAATGGCTTCGCGTGCTGCTGCTATAGCGTGTTTGTATTGCTCAACCAACGCCAGGCCTTCCTGTATCACCTGGTCAAAGCCAACAACGCCGGCATTCAGGCTTACTTTATCGCTGTGTTTTTCAAAATCCTCAAAAGCCGGTATAATGCGGATCAGCGACTCGCAGTTATTAGCCACTCTTAAAACTTTGCGCAACAGGAAAGGGTTGCCCACCAAAATGGTTTTTGCACCCGAATCATTCAGGATATACTCAATCTCGCTTTCGCTAAGTGTAGGGTAGATGGAGGTATTTACGGCACCTATTTGTTGCAGAGCCTGATCATAATAAACATAATCCGGCCCGTTCTCAATAATGAGCGACAGCCGGTCGCCTTTTTTTACACCCATATGCAGGAACCAGGCGGATATAGCGTCAATCTTTTCTAATGCCTGTCTGTAGGTGATTTCAACCCAGGTATCTTTTACCTTATGCATTAAAAAAGTATGACTATCCGGATGTACATTGGCTACAACGTTGCGTATAAAGCCGGGAACAGTTGACGATGTAATTAACTGGCTCATTAAATTAAAAAGGATTTACAGACATCAAACTTATGTTTTTTAAACCTAAAACTCAAATGAAATGCTGCATATCCCCACTTTTGGGGAGAGGGGAAATACTTAATACGTCATTGCGCAGCGTGGACAACCGACCAATGGGAGCTCATTAATGCCTCAAAAAAACAATTAGAAACATTAATAATCTCCTCGCGTTCTCATGGATAGGAATAGCTACGCGATTGCCACATCGTTCCTTCTCGCAATGACATATGTTATTTTACCAAACCTGTATCACCTGCCCGGTTAAAGCGCCAAATACGCTTTTGTAATACGCGTTGGATACTTTATCCATAGTTACGGGGATATGGCCCGGGAAATAAGGGAAATAGCCTGGAGCGTCTTCCACCACACCAGCACTGATGGCGTTGATGCGTACGTTATTTTCCAATTCAATGGCGGCAGATTTGACAAAAGAATTGATGGCCCCGTTCACTGCGCTTAGGTTGGCGCCAAGCACAATAGGATCATCGGCCAGTATACCTGAGGTTAACGTGAACGATCCTTTGGGATTGATATGATGCTGACCGATAAGCACCAGGTTTACCTGTCCCAGTAATTTGTTTTGCAAACCGATGTCAAAATCTTTGGCAGTCATGGTTTTAAGCGGACCGAAATGCGCGCTGCCGGTAACACTCACCAAGGCGTCGAAACTGCCTGTTTGTTTGTAAAAGGCTTCGATAGATTCGCTGCTGGTGATATCCACCTGTATATCGCCGCTTTTGGAGCCCGCGGTAATGATCTCATTTTCGCCGCGAAGGGCTTCTGTTACTTTTTTGCCTATAGTGCCGCTGGCACCTACAATAATTATTTTCATACAGGATGATGTGTTTGTTTTTAAGAATTAGCGGTTTGGGTTTAAATATAAAATACTGCAGTTTAAGGATAAAGTTTGAAAGAAAAATGATAGGTGTGTCAAAAAAATAAACTGATAAAAAATAACGTCATTGCGTAGCGTGGTAATCCCCAATTAGCAGGTGCGCTCTGTAAGTAGGGGATTGCCACGTCGTTACTCCTCAGCAATGACGCGCGGATGGAGGTGTATTGTAGGAGAAAAAGGGGTGGCCTCTGGCTAAGCGTGGGCCGGGTGAGAGAGATGTGACTTAACCTTATAAAAAGTTTTTACTCGGCAGGCACAGGTAGAGGTTCTCCCGTTTTTAGGGGCACACCAAGATTTGGCAAACCATCTTTATTCCAGGTAAATTTTTGCGCCCGCGGCGAGCGGTCGTGCCCGCAGCCCTGACCGGGTTTGGAGTTGGCATGGTATAAGATCCAGTCCTCTTTACCATTTGGCGATTTGAAAAAAGAATTGTGTCCCGGTGCGTAAACCCCATTCTCTGGCGATTGTTTAAAAACCGGCTCCGGCGATTTTTTCCAGGAGTCGGCATCAAGCAAATTACTGTTGGCACTCGTACTGAGCATGCCCAGGGCGTAGTAGTCTGTCCAACAACCGCTTGCTGAGTATATCAGGAACAGTTTGTTGCCATGTTTGAGTATTTCGGGACCCTCGTTTACGTTTACATGGGCTGGATTTTTATCATCGTGCAGGTCACCATATTTTTCCCAGGGATACTGGGGACTTGATATTTTGACCCTTTGACTGCTTACGGTACAAGGATCTTTCATTTTGGCTATATAAATGTTCTGCTGACCGTTGGTATCGCCTTCCCATCCGGCCCAGATCAGGTAAAGCTGCCCCTTGTTCTCAAACACAGAACCATCGATGGCCCATTTGTTGGTACTGTCGCCAATTTGGCCTTTAAATGTCCATTCGCCCTGTAGCGGGTCGGAAGAGGCATTTTCCAATACATACAGGCGGTGATGGTTGTTGTCGCCATCGTCAGCAGCAAAATACATGTACCATTTGCCCTGTAAAAAATGGAGCTCGGGAGCCCATAGTTCTTTAGAATGTGTTGTGCCTGTGGGCGGTGTCCAGATCACTTTTTTCTCGGCTTTGTTCAAATCCGGCATACGTTTAGTTTTCCAGATCACCAGGTTGTCCCCGGTTGAATTGGTATAGTAATAATAACCATTGTGGTAAATAACCCACGGATCGGCACCGGATGGTAGCAGCGGATTAGTAAAAGTATTTTGAGCCATACAGGCCGATATACTAAGTATGAAAAGACAAAAAGTAAAGGATAACTTTTTCATATATAATAAGATGCAATGTTTAATTAACCGACCTGGTTTTAAGGTTTTTTTTGTTTTGCTGATATTCGGTAGGGGTGGTGCCAAATTGTTTCAGGAAGTTACGCCCCAGGTGCGATTGCGAACTGTAACCCACCATGGCAGCTACTTCGTATATCTTGTAATCGCCGTCTTCCAGTAGTTTGGCCGCGGCTTTTAACCGGGTAATGTTGATGAGCTCATTGATGGTTAAGTTTGATATGGCTTTTACTTTACGATATAGGGTGGGTTTGCTCATGTTCATTAAACCTGCAATTTGCTCTACATCAAGTTCGGGGTTTTGGATGTTTTTGATGATGGCTGCGTTAAGCCTGTCCAGGAAGCTTTCGTCTGGTTTGGAGTAAGCCATAGTATTGATACCAGCCAGCGGTGAGCTTGCAAAATGTTCCCGTATCTTATTGCGATTAATGAGCAAATTAGCCACCTGCACCTGCAAATGTTCGGGCGAAAAAGGCTTTTCGATATAGGCATCGGCACCTACTTCGAGTCCTTCTATCTTGCTTTGCAGGGTGTTTTTGGCTGTGAGCAGGATGATGGGGATATGGCTATGGTCAAAGTTGGTTTTTATTCTCTTGCATAGCTCAAAGCCATCCATCACTGGCATCATCACATCACTAATGATAAGCTGAATGCTCTCAATTTCGATCATATCCAGCGCTTCCTGACCGTTCAGTGCTTTGATTACCGAATATTTCTCGCTCAGGTCGTCCGAAATAAAATCAAGTATTTCGGGGTTATCATCGACTAAAAGTATAATTGGTTTCATAAAATCAAGATCCTCCTCTCTGGTTTTATCAGTTAGTTCATAATCATCGGGTATATTGTACAGGTCAAACTCCTCGTCCTGGTGTACGGGCAGGGTGAGCAAAAATGTGTTCAGATCATCTACTGGTTTGCTGAGCACCAATACGCCTTTATGCAGCTCGGCAAGTGAGCGCGAAAGAGAGAGGCCGATACCGGTACCGATCTGCTTTTCAGACTCCTTAAGACGGAAGAATGGCTCAAATATTTTCTCGCGCATCTCATATGGAACTATGTGGCCGTTATTACTGATCTCGAGCGAAAAAGTGCTTTCATCGGGTTGCAGGTCAAATAACTCTATTTCGACCACTGAACGACCGTACTTGATAGCGTTATTAATGAGGTTGCTTATTATTTTGGTAAAGGCCTCGATGTCAACATAAGCATATAGATTTTTTACCGGATGTTTAAATTCATACTGAATACTCTTTTGTTCGGCCATTGGTTTAAACCGCAAAAAAGTATCGGCAAGCAACTCGGTGATATCAGCTTTAACAAAACTAAGACTGAAGCCGTTGGTCTCGGTTTTCCGGAAATCCAACAGTTGATTGGTCAATTCCAGCAAACGATCGGTGTTTTTTTCCATGATCTGCAGGTTGTTCTGTATCTCCGGAACGCTGCCAGCTTTTTTAATTACCTTTTCCATTGGCCCTTTAATGAGGGTAAGCGGAGTACGTATTTCATGAGCAACATTCGTGAAAAATTCAATTTTGGCATTGTATATCTGTTTTTCCTTATCGTTCTCCAATATTTCGATAAGCCGTTTATTCTTGTCGCGGGTTTTAATGTGATACTGTCTCAATATGTAATACATGGCCAACAGTATCAATAACATATAAATCATATAAGCCCAGATACTTTCCCAAAATGGTGGAGTTATGGTGATATCGAGTCTGGTTTCTTTGGCCAGCCATTGCCCGCTGTTATTGGCCGCTTTAATAATAAAGGTGTAACGCCCGGGCTGTAATTGCGTGAAGTATACTTTGCGGTTGGTTTTCAGGAGGGTCCAGCCTTTATCAAGTCCCTTCATCATATACTTATATTGGGTCATCTCTGGCGAAGGGTAGCTCAAAGCCGCGAAATCAATACTGAATGATGATTGGTTATGGTTAAGATTGAGTTGTTTGGTGCAGATGATTGACCGGTGAAGTAAAGAATCGCTGCCGTTAACAGAGATTTCCTGGTTGTGTATCTGTATCCCGGTGATATATACAGGCGCTACAAAATCGTTCTTTTTAAACTGCGATGGATTAAAGCTAACCATACCTTTTACACAGCCAAAATACATGGTGCCATCGGTATCTTTAAAAGCCGAGTTGTAGTTAAACTGATCGCTTAATAAACCGCTGGCCTTGGTATATATCTTGATGCCTTTAGTAGGGATATTTAAACATACTAACCCCCGAGTGGTGCTTATCCATAGGTTTTTATGATCATCTTCCAATATCCGGAACGCGTAATTGCTGGGGAAGCCGTTGCTGAGATCGTAAAATTTAAAGGTTTTTTGTGTAAGGTTATAGTTCCATAAGCCCAAGCCTTCCGTTGCGAACCAGAGTTGATGATCGCTGTCTTCAAAAATACCGTTGACGGTGCTGTTGTTCAGCGCATTGGTTACGCCTTGTGCATCTTTTAGTTTGTAACCTGAATTTTTGTCCGGATCATAAAAATAAACACCATCATGTACTGTGCCCACCCATATTTTTCCATTATGATCCTCGGTAATACTGTAAATAAAATCATGAGTTGGTACCCCGCTGATCTGTGTAAAGTCTTTGGTAAGGGTATTATACCTGTAGAGCCCCTGGGTTGTACCCACCAGGATAAGTCCTGAGCGTGTTTTACAGAAGGTAATAACGAAATTACTTTTGAGCATGTTTGCTGCATTGCCTGCCAGGTAATACCTGATCACCTTACCGCTGGGGATATCCATAATATTTAATCCTCGTTCCAGCGTACCAATAAAAAGCTCGTTATCATTAGCTATTAAGCCATGTATATTGGTGTTTGATATAGTGTTTTTACCGCCGGGATAATAATGTGTCCAGGTATGTTTATCAGGGCTTAACTTGTTTAACCCATTGTCTTCCGTACCCATCCACAGGTTGCCATATTGATCTTTTGTTATTTCGCGTACTACATTGCCCTGCAGGCCTGTTTCGTCAGATCCGGGATAGAACTTGTTGAATGTGGAGTATTGTTTAGGATAATAATTTACCCCGCCAAAATATGTTCCTGCCCAAAGACCACCTTCTGAGTCTTTGTAAACCGTATAAACAGCATTATCAGAAATGGAGTAGGGATCATTAAATTGTTTTTTCAGGTTGGTAAAGGTATTTTTTAGGTCGTCATAAATAAATATCCCCGATTCTGTGGCTATCCAGAATTCATGATCATTATACTTTATAAAATCACGTACATATATTTCGGTTTTATTAGCGTTGTAGGTTAACAGGTCGCGGTACGTGCCATTTGTACAATCAAATTGTTTAATGCCCTGATTGGTAGTGCCGATAAATATTTTGTTGCCCGACCCATATATTTTCTCGATAAATTTTGAAGCAACGGGCGGCGAGTTTTTGAATACACTATAACTACTGAAAGAGCCTGTGACAGTATCCAATTTTTCCAGGCTGCCTGCTGTGGATGACACCCAAACATCACCAGATTCATTAACAGCCACAGAAGTAGCGTCAAAATGTTGAAATAGCTTGTAATCAATTATTTTACCTGTGTTTTTATCATACTTCATCAACGCCGACCGGGAAACAAACCAACAGTTATAAAACCTGTCTTTTGCTATGTATCTGATAGCGTTGTTGTTTGATGTGAGATGTATAAAACTTTCTGTTTGAGGATTGTATTTATCGAGGCCATGATCTGTACCTACCCAGAAACTGCCATCCTTATCCAGGCAAAGGGTATGCACCATATTGCCCGAAATGCTTTTTTTATCCTTAACATCATGCCTGAATGTTTTGAAAGTATAGCCGTCAAAGCGGTTGAGCCCGTCCTTGGTTCCAAACCACAGAAAGCCGCGTTTGTCCTGCGTAATGCAGTAAACGGTGTTGTTTGATAACCCCTGTTCTACCTGGTAATGCCTGAAATAATATGATTGTGCACAGCAGATATTAAACGAAAGGAGTAATAATAAAGAAGCTAAAAATACAGGTTTCAAAATCGTTCAGTAAGCAAATATAACCATTCTCGGCAAGCGTTTTCATTGTGGTAGAAAATGATACGTTTTGACTAATAATTGATATGATTTGGTTAATAGATGCGGGCTAAAATGCTTTTTCTTTACAGTATGATTTAAATATGTCAAACCTACATTTTAAATCAAAACACTTAACCAATTAAATAAATCATTTATGAGAAAATTTTTACTACTCAAACAAGTAGAGTACTTCCGCTTGCAATGGCCACCCAGTAAATGGGGCCTACAATTGGCATTAGTTGCTTTTTTCTTTATGTTTTACCTGCTTGTCCCATCTTCTGCATCGGCGCAGAATAAGTTCAAGGTGATAGGTACAGTAACAGATACCACGGGCGAAGTGCTTACGGGTGTTGCTATCCGCGTTCAGGGAACGCAAGTGGGGACAACTACCGATATCAAAGGAAAGTTTACCCTTAATGTTCCTGATGCTAACGGTACTTTAGTGCTGAGCTACATAGGCTTTGTATCAACAGAGGTGCCGATAAACGGTCGTTCTGTTATTAATGTAAAACTTAAAGCAAATAACGCAGCCTTACAAGAAGTGGTAGTAACCGGTTACGGCACGCAGAAAAGAGCATCTATAACAGGCTCAATAGCCAGCGTTACCAGTAAAGACATTGAAAGGGTACACGGCGGTTCAACCGTTAGTACTGGTTTAGCCGGTAAAATACCCGGCGTAACCTTTAAGCAGGCCGAAGGACGCCCCGGGGCCAGCGCCAGTGTTCAGATCCGTAATTTGGGTGCCCCCTTGTATGTAATTGACGGAATTCAACAGGATGAAGGTCAGTTTAATAACCTGGCGCCAAATGATGTGGAAAGTATTTCGGTGTTAAAGGATGCATCAGCTGCTATTTATGGTGTGCGCGCCGGTAATGGTGTTGTGGTTGTAACTACCAAAAGGGGTTCTGGCGAAGGCCGTATCAATGTCGACTCCTACCTGGGTTTTCAATCCTGGGACAGATTCCCCAACGTACTCACCAACTCTTATGACTATATGAAAGCCCTGGCCGCGGCACAGGTAATTACCAATGGCAGCACCTCCATCACCGATGCCGAGTTGGCAAAATACAAAGCAGGTACTGAGCCAGGATATCAGAGTTTTAACTGGAAACCGTTTGTATTAGCAAATTCGGGTGCACCACTAAACTCTTTCCATGCCGATTTTACCGGTGCTGGTGATAGAGTAACGTATTATGTGGCTGGTACCCACCTTACCCAAAATTCGCCCGCCGGTGCCGAATATCTTTTCAGGCGTACCAATATCCAGTCAAACGTAAAGGCAAGGGTAGCTGCCGGCCTTTCGGTAAGTATGAATATTAACGGCAGGATAGAAACACGTGAAAATCCAGGTGTTCCGGGTGGCGATGACTATGTACTGGCCAAACTGGGTATATTGGAAAATACGCCTTTGGATCGTCCTTATGCCAATGATAATCCTGCTTATTTAAGAGATAATGGTCCGCATACCGAGGCCAATTACGCGTTTTTAAATGATAAGCTTTCCGGTATCTGGCACCAGGACTGGCGCGTATTACAGACCAACTTTGAGGCCGAGTATATCATTCCGGGCATCAAGGGCCTTACCGCAAAGTATGACTATTCTTATTACTATGCTGATGAGTTACTCAACAACCATGAGTACACTTACAATGCCTATACCTATAATCAACAAACCGGTAACTATGATATAACCCACGCCGTTACCAATCCATGGCGTGAGCGTGAGCAACGTAAAGAGCTCAATACTACCACTCAGCTGCAGTTAAGCTATAATAACACTTTTGGTAAAAGCACCATTGGTGCAACATTGGTTAACGAGCGTATCCACAAAGAGCACCTGAGGAACTGGCTGCACGCTAACCCTATCTCCAATAACCTGCCATTGATCTATTTCCCAACCATGGATCAGTACCAGGATAGTGATGATTCTGAGGCTCGTATAGGTTATGTGGCCCGTTTTAATTATAACTATGACAATCGCTATTATTTAGAAGCATTGGGCAGAAGAGATGCATCATACCTGTTTGACCCTGCTCATCGTGTAGGTTATTTCCCGGGCGTATCCGTTGGATGGAGAATCACCAACGAGGGTTTTATGAAAAAGCTGCTGGGTGATAATAGCGTGCTGAATGATTTGAAGTTCCGTGCATCATATGGTGTATTGGGTGACGACAGAAGCCCGTATGACGCAAGTGGAAATACGCCTATTGTAACTCCATATGCTTATTTACCAGGTTATAACTATGCAAATGGGGCTGCTGGTAATGTGGCCATATTGGATGGTAATCCGGTTTCCACCTCAATTAATAAAGGCGTGCCGATCACTAACGTATCCTGGATGAAAAGTAAAATATTTAACGTAGGTGCCGATTTTAGTCTCTTGAACAATAGGTTAACCGGTGCGGTAGAGTATTTTAAAAGATCACGTACCGGCATTGTTGGAACCGATTATAGTGTGGTTCTGCCGGTGGAGGTGGGCTTTGGTTTGCCAGGCATCAATGAAAACAGCGACTCACAGCGCGGAGCTGAGATCTCCCTGGCTTACAACAATAAAATTGGTGAAGTAAGCTACAACATCAGCGGAAACTTTTCTTACAGCCGTAAAAAAACAGGTATTTATGCTGATACTCCTTTTGGCAACTCGCTTGATGAGTATTTCCGTTCACAAAATAATCGTACGGCCAATATTTTTTGGGGATACCAGGTTATAGGACAATTTACATCGGCCGAACAGATCAATGGTTACAAAGTGAATGAGGACGGAAAAGGTAACAGCACCGTATTGCCGGGCGATTTAATCTATAAAGATCAGAATGGTGATGGTAAAATTGACGGTAACGATGCCCGCCCAATTGGTTATGGCTTAGGATCGCAGCCTAATACGAACTTTGGTTTCTCACTGGGACTTGGTTATAAAGGATTTGACTTTCACGCCGACTTTTCTGGTGGTTCTGGCTATTCCTGGAACCAGAACTGGGAATCAAGATGGGCCTTCCAGAATAATGGTAACTTAAACACCATTTTCCAGGATAGCTGGCACCTGAGCAACCCTAACGACGTGAACAGTGCCTGGGTGCCTGGTAAATATCCGGTAAACCGGAACAACGTAGGCTTTACTCATTATGATTATGGCGATGGTCAAAATGCGGTTAATTCAACTTTTTGGCTGCATAATGTAAAATACTTAAGAGCACGGACAATTGAAATAGGTTACTCTTTACCCAAAGACCTGTTAGCGAAGGTGAAAATTAAAAGGGCGAGATTTTATGCCAATGTGTACAACCTGTTTTCTATAGACAACCTGCGCCAATACGGAGTTGACCCGGAAGTTAATGACGATAATGGTTTGCAAACACCCCAAAGCAGGGTTTACAATTTTGGTGTTAACCTAACCTTTTAATACAAACATTAAGTAAAATATTCAATGAAAAAGATATTCACGATAGCTATGATCTCTGTACTGATAGGTGCTGAGTCATGCAAAAAAGATAGCGATTTTTTAAATGTGCCGCCAAAATCGGTGGTCACCACTGATGTGGTTTTTTCTGATCCGGCGCTGGTATTATCTGTATTGGGCGATCTGTATAACAGAGTGCTTGATTTTTCGAGCCTGGATGCCGGCTGGACAACTTTTGCCGATTTTGGAGAATCATTCCCCTCAGATAATGGTTTTTACAACATTGTTCAAAACAGGAGCTGGGGTTACGGCACATGGGGTACCTGGGACTACGGATATGTTCGCGATTTGAACTTGTTTATTGAAAACGTAACCGCTTCAACCAAACTACTAGCTGCTGATAAAAGCAGATTTTTGGCCGAAGGCCGTTTTTTACGTGCCAGTTATTATTTTGAAATGGTTAAGCGAATGGGTGGTGTGCCTTTGATTACACAATCGCTTTCTTATGATAACAGTGGTAATGTAAGTTCTTTACAATTTCCAAGAGCAAAGGAGTCAGATATTTATGATTTTGTGATCAGCGAAGCCGAAGCCATCAAAGGTTTGTTGCCATCTGATCCGACCGAAAAATCAAGAGCAACCAAGGCTGCTGCACTGGCTATGGAAGCAAGAGCTGCATTATATGCAGGTTCTATAGCAAAATATGGCGCTTCAACACCGCAGGTTTCGCTTTCAGGCGGTGAGGTAGGTATTCCATCAGGCATGGCTACAGGCTATTATACCAAAGCTCTGGCAGCAGCTAAAGAGATCATCAACGGTTCGGCCGGATCATACAAACTTTACCAGGTATTGCCCAATCTTTCAGATAATTTTGCAGCTATATTTCTGGATAAAAGTAGCGTAAACCAGGAATCAATATGGGTTGAGGATTTTAAAGCATTGGCCGGTAAGGTACATTCATTTACCACCAATGATCAGCCTTATTCTGTATCAGACGAGGCTTCAGACGCTGGTCGTTTAGATCCTTCCTTGAACTTGGTACAATCATTTGAAAAGCTGGATAACACCTTTGCTCCGATAGCCACTAAAGACGGTTCCGGAAACCCGATCTATTATGCAGATCAGCAGGATCCGTTTGCAGGCAGGGATGCCCGATTGGCAGGTACCGTAATGCTGCCACATTATTTCTGGAAAACTGCTTATATCGATATTTGGGGTGGATATTTGCTGTCTAATGGCAATATCATCAGCAGCGATGATGCTACACACTATGCCGCATTGCCTGGTACAACAACACCAATACAGGTAGTTGGTAAAGATGGTCCTACACCTACCGGTGAACCACTTCGTACCCAAACCGGATTTTATGTCCGCAAATATCTTGATCCGGCAACAGGTTCGGGCCGTAGAGGTCGTCAAAGTGATGTTAACTTTATCCGGTACCGCTATGCCGAGGTGTTATTAAATGCCGCTGAAGCTGCTGCCGAACTGGGTGATTTCGCCACAGCATCAACCTATATGAACCAGGTACGCTCAAGGGCGGGTTTAACAACGCCTATCGTTTTAAACGCGTCTAATTATTTTGATAGGGTAGTGCATGAGCGCCGTGCCGAACTTTCATTTGAGGGCCATGTGCTTTTTGATATGAAACGCTGGAGAATAGCCACCAAAGTTTGGGACGGAAATCCACAAAGTTTGGCAGATCTGACCAGTAATATTGGCTCTGCAACCAAGAGAAATACGCAGCCATGGGGCCTGTATCCGTACAAATATTACAGCCCAGGTAGCCCGAACGATGGTAAATGGGTATTCAGGGAAGTATTGCCATCGCCGGTAACGGGTGTACTTACTTTCAAATTGGGTAATTATTATTCGCAGATCAGTGATGCTATCATTTCTGCTAATCCAAAGATCAAGAGACAGCCAAATCAATAAGCATATTATTATAATTCAAAGATCATGAAAATTAAATTTCATCACATAGCTATGTTTATCCTCATGCTTTCGGCGGCAGGCTGTAAGCTGGATAATGTTAAACCTCCTTCAATTAAGCTTACCGGGCAGTTAATGTACAAAGGCTCGCCCATTGGGGTTGAGTACAACCAGGTTCCTTTTCAGCTTTATCAAACAGGGTATAAAGGCAATACACCCATTACCGGTACATTTGACCAGGATGGTGCCTACTCCGTATTGACCTTTAGTGGTAATTATAAATTTACCATTCAGCCGGGGCAGGGGCCTTTTCAATGGAAAGAGCTCCCGTCAGGTGGAAGGGATACGATCAATATTGCGCTCACTGGTGATCAGACTGTAAATATCGAAGTAACGCCTTACTACATGGTCAGGAATGCACAAATAGTAGCGGCTAATGGTAAAATAAACGCCAACTTCAGTATCGAAAAAATAATTACCGATGCCACGGCTAAAAACATACAAACGGTGAGTTTATTTGTAAATAAAACACAGTTTGTATCACCAAGTGATAATGCTGCAAAAGTTGATTTGGATGGTGGTGCTATCACCGATCTGTCAAACTTGTCATTAAGCGTAAATATACCTTCATTTCCGGTAACACAGAATTATGTTTATGCCCGCGTAGGCATCAGGATAGCTGGGGTAGAGGATATGATATTTTCGCCGGTAGTTAAAGTATCTTATTAATTACAATTTAAAGGGGCCAAACATTGTGGTGGCCCCCTTATATTTATAAAATAAATCTTAGTTCTATATACCATACATCTGCTTATCCCTGATGAAAAAACTGAATTTTTGCGCATCTTTTTTAATTTTAACCTCCCTCTCGGCCGGAGCACAACAAAACGACTGGCACCTCATCAAAGACAGGATCACCACGCCCTGGGCCGAAAAGGTTGACCCAAAAGCACCATTACCGGAGTATCCGCGACCTCAATTGGTACGCCCCAACTGGCAAAATCTGAATGGCCTGTGGGACTATGCCATAGTACCCAAAGCAACTACAGGGCCGGCTAAATATGAAGGCAAAATACTGGTTCCTTTTGCTGTGGAATCGGCATTATCAGGTGTAGGCAAAACGGTAGGCAAGGATAGCATGTTATGGTATAAAACAAACATTACCCTCGATAAAACCCTCAGAGGGAAAGATGTTTTACTGCATTTTGGCGCTGTCGATTGGCGTACCGAAGTATTTGTAAACGGTAAAAGCGCCGGTGTGCACGAAGGAGGTTTCGATCCTTTTACCTTCAATATAACCCCTTATTTAAAAGGCGGTTCAACGCAAGAAATTAAAGTAAGTGTTTGGGATCCTACGGATGATGGTCCGCAGCCGCGTGGCAAACAAGTTAAAAAACCCGAAGGTATCTGGTACACCCCGGTTACTGGTATCTGGCAAACCGTTTGGCTGGAAGGTGTAGCCAAAACGCATATCGACGCTACCAAACAAACACCCAATATTGATGAGCACACCCTTTCGGTTTCGGCCCAAGTTTCCAACAGTCAGCCTGGCGACAAATTAAAGATCAGTGCCTGGGATGGCCAGACACAGGTTGATGAAAAGATAGTAGATGCCGGTGCAACCGCAGTATTGGATATTAAAAATGAAAAATTATGGTCGACTACCGATCCTTTTCTATACGATCTGCGCGTAGCCGTTATCCGTAACAATAAACCGGTTGATGAAGTAAAAAGCTATTTCGGCATGCGCAAAATATCATTAGGCCCCGATGCCAATGGCGTACAGCGTATGTTGTTAAACAACAAATTTGTATTTGAATACGGTCCGCTTGATCAGGGTTGGTGGCCAGATGGTTTATATACCCCGCCAACTTACGAGGCTATGAGCTTTGATATTAATAAGCTAAAAGCCATGGGTTTTAACATGATCCGTAAACATATTAAAGTAGAGCCCGCCCGTTATTATGCCTATTGCGATAAAACCGGCATGCTGCTTTGGCAGGATATGCCGAGCGGTGATTTGGGTAACCATTGGGAAAACCGCCCGGGTGTTTATGACAGGGCAACCGATCAGCAGCGCACGCCGGAGTCTGAAGGCTATTACCGCAAAGAATGGAATGCTATTATCAATGCCTTATACAACTACCCATGCATCGTAGTGTGGACGCCGTTTAATGAAGCCTGGGGGCAGTTTAAAACAGTAGAGATCACCGAGTGGACAATGAAAAAAGACCCATCGCGCCTGGTGAACAGCGCCAGCGGTGGCAATTTTTATGCTACCGGTAATATTGTCGATCTGCATAACTATCCTCATCCGGCTATGCCTCGTGCCGAGATCTTCGGTAAAACGCAGGCCGTGGTATTGGGTGAGTTTGGCGGCTTGGGTTGGCCGGTAGAAGGTCATACCTGGCAAGCCAATAAAAATTGGGGTTACCAGAATTTTAAAAATGGCGATGATCTGTTTAAAAAATACGCCACGTTTACCGATAGATTACAGGAGCTGATCAAATTAGGCTTATCAGCTGCGGTATATACTCAAACCACCGATGTGGAGGGGGAAGTAAACGGCTTTATGACCTATGACCGCAAAGTGATCAAAATGCCGGTGGAGTCGCTGCAAAAAGTAAATAGCAAGTTGTACGATCCATCTTTAGTAAAATAAATAACCGCTGATTATGCGCTTTAAAAACAAAATAAACGCTGTTAAAAAAGGATTTTATTTCACCACTGCGCTTGTATGCTCGGGTATAGTAGCAACGGCCCAAACAGGTGTGAAAGCGACTGCAGTAGCCAAAGTTGATAATGGACAAGTCAATGCTTTTTACATCAATAACCGCGCACCGCTGCAAAAGCAATATTTTACCAAATTACCCGTTGGGAGCATCAAAGCAGGAGGCTGGCTAAAGAAAGCGCTGGAGCTGCAGCGAGACGGCCTCACGGGCAATCTGGGCGAGATCAGTATCTGGCTATCCAAAACCAATAATGCCTGGCTCAATAAAGAGGGTAAAGGTGAGTATGGTTGGGAGGAACTTCCGTACTGGTTAAAAGGCTATGCCGATATCGGTTATATGCTGAACGATAAAAAGATGATTGCCGAGGCCAAATTCTGGATAGACGCGGTACTGAACAATCAACGGGATAACGGCGATTTCGGTCCGGCGAGGACAAACAAGGGCAACCGTGATCTGTGGACAAACATGCCGATGCTCTGGTGCCTGCAATCATACTATGAATACAGCAAGGATCCGCGGGTTATCCCGTTCATGACCAAATATTTCAAATATGAGCTGTCGATTCCGGATGATCATTTTTTAGAAGATTATTGGGAAAATAGCCGCGGCGGTGATAATATGCTTAGCGTATACTGGTTGTATAACCGTACCGGCGATAAATTCCTGCTCGACCTGGCTACCAAGCTCGACAGGAACACTGCCAATTGGCGGCAGACTAACACCCTGCCCAACTGGCACAATGTAAACGTGGCTCAGTGTTTCCGTGAACCGGCTACCTATTATCTGCAAAGCCATGACCCTAAGGATCTGAATGCCACCTATAACGACTTTAAACTCATCCGCACCATCTACGGACAGGTACCCGGCGGTATGTTTGGCGCCGATGAAAACGCCCGTAAAGGCTATGACGATCCGCGCCAGGCGATAGAGACCTGCGGTATGGTGGAGCAAATGACATCAGACCAAATGTTGCTGGGTTCAACCGGCGATACTTTCTGGGCGGAGAATTGCGAAGATGTAGCTTTTAATACTTTCTCTGCGGCTTTCATGCCCGACTACCGTTCGCTACGCTACTTAACTGCACCGAATATGGTGGTGAGTGATAGCAAAGACCACCACCCTGGCATATCTAACGAGGGGCCTTTTTTAATGATGAACCCCTTTAGTAGCCGCTGCTGCCAGCATAACCATGCGGCAGGCTGGGTTTATTACGCCGAAAACAGCTGGATGGCCACTCCGGATAACGGTCTTGCCGCACAGCTGTATACGCAAGGAGAGGTAAACGCTAAAGTAGGTAACGGTACACAAGTAAGCTTGACAGAAACCACCAGGTATCCATTTCAAGATCAGGTGGATTTTGCAGTTACTACGTCTAAACCAGTAAGTTTTCCATTGTACCTGCGCGTTCCTGAATGGAGCAAGGGCGCAAGCGTAAAAGTAAATGGCGTTGCCGTACCTGTAAACGCTGTTGCCGGGAATTATATAAAGATCAATAAAGCCTGGAAAAACGGCGATAAAATAACCCTGCATTTACCTATGCAACTCAAAGTTCGCGAGTGGGCGGCCAATAAGAACAGTGTGAGCATAAATTATGGGCCGCTTACTTATTCACTCAAAATTGACGAGCAGTATACCAAACAAGATGGCCGGAAATCAACCCAGGGCGATTCGCACTGGCAAGCCAGTGCCGATCCGCAGAAATGGCCCTCGTATGAAATTCATCCGGCATCAGCCTGGAACTACGGCTTGGTGATCGATGAACAGCACCCGGAAAAATCTATCGAGATCGTCCATCGTAGCTGGCCGAAGGACAATAATCCTTTTACCAATGCCAACGCGCCTATTGAACTGAAGGCAAAGGGACGTCAAATTTCGGGTTGGACGATAGACCAGTATGGATTGTGTGGCGTGTTGCCTCAAAGTCCGATAAAAACGGATAAGCCAGTATCTGAATTAACGCTGGTGCCTATGGGTGGCGCAAGGTTAAGGATTTCATCATTCCCGGTTGTAGAATAGTTGACAAAATGAAGTTAAAAGGCCTTCTGATATTAACAGTCCTGACTTTGTTATCGATTGATAGTAAGGCCCAGAATAACCCGGCTATAACTCATCAGCCGCCATCACCGCTTTACCGTGACCCGGTATATGACGGTGCTGCCGACCCAGTATTGGCTTATAACCATACCGAGAAGGAATGGACGATGCTGTATACCCAACGTAGGGCCAATGTGGAGTCGCCGGGTGTGGCCTTTTGTTATGGTACGGCCATCGGAGTAGCTACTTCTAAAGATCACGGTCATATCTGGGTTTATAAAGGCGCGTTAAATCTGGAGTTTGAACAAGGGCAAAATACCTTTTGGGCTCCGGATGTGGTTTATGAAAACGGCACCTATCATATGTTTGTGGTTTATATCCGGGGCGTTTACAGTCAATGGGGCGGCGATTCGCACCTGGTGCATTATACTAGCAAGAATTTGTGGGACTGGAAATATGTTGGACTATTGAATCTGCCCGATCATAACATTATCGACCCTACACTTATCAAATTACCCGATGGTAAATGGCACATGTGGTATAAAGATCAGAAGCTGGGCAGCATTACCATGACGGCCGAAAGCACCGATCTGGTCAACTGGAAAGCTGACGATAAACCGGCCATTGGAGGTAAAGCACATGAGGGACCTAAAATTTTCCAATTCAAAAACTATTACTGGATGATCACCGACGAATGGCATGGTCAGCGGGTTTATCGTTCCAATGATGCGAAAACCTGGGAGCGACAGGGGCTCGTGCTGGATACACCGGGACATCGCCAGGAGGATACACCTACCGGCGCCCATGCCGATGTAGTGATATCCAATGATCATGCTTACATTATTTATTTTACCCATCCCGGCCGGAAAATGCACCAGGATGATGGAGGGTTCGATAAGGACGGAACATATTCCTATTCATCCAAACGAACTTCAATACATGCCGCAGAACTTGAATTTACCAATGGCACGCTTACCTGTGATAGGGATAAACCATTTAATTTTTGGCTCGACGATATCAAATAATGATCATGAAACAAACATTCGCCTGGTTGATTTTGCTGTTTATCCCGTTGGTGTCGATGGGGCAGATGGGCCTCGTGTGGGATCAGTCGACGCTAAAACAAGTGGCACCGCTATCTGGTAACAAGAGCGCCAACTATGCCCGTATGATACAGCTGCATAATGGTAACCTCCTGTGCGTGTATGAAAGCGATGGCGGCGTGGAGTGTACGCAAAGTCATGATCTGGGTAAAACCTGGCTTAAACCGGTGATTATAGCTTCCACAATTAGCGGTGTAAGTATGGCTGTGCCGGAGATATTGGAATTAAAAGATCATTCGTTGCTGGTGTCTTATAATCCGCGCCCTCATAAAATAAATGATAGTTGGGATACCACTAAACATTTTGCCATCCGCACCAAAAAAAGCTACGACGAGGGCAAAACCTGGCGCGATGAACGGTTGATATACCAGGCCAGCTATCAGTTCGAGGATGGCTGCTGGGAACCAGTGCAAATACAGCTGCCCAACGGCGAAATTCAATTGTACTTCTCTAATGAGGGGGTTTATACACATTCCAACGAACAAAATATATCTATTTTCCGGTCATCTGATAATGGCTTAACGTGGACTCAAAAACCAGAGATAGTTTCCTTTACGCCGGGTCACAGGGATGGTATGCCCGTGCCCATTATACTAAAAGGGACAAAAGAAATCTTGTTTTCCATTGAAGACAATGCAGATCGCCAGTTTAAGCCATCCATTATCCGTAATAGTTTTAGCCAAAACTGGCAAAAAACGGTAGGCGCTAACGATCCTGAACGTACTTATGCCTTAACACCCAGGCTACCCGATACCGTTTATGCCGGGGCGCCATATCTGCGTCAATTACCAGGCGGCCAAACGGTTTTATCCTACCAGAGCACTTTTGGCAGGAACGGCAACTGGGAGTTGGCCTGCATGCAGGTAGCTGTAGGCAATAGTGAGGGCAGGGATTTTTTGAATACAGCTACCCCATTTAACGTCCCACTAAATAAACGTGGATTATGGAATTCATTATGTGTACTTAACGATGGCAGCATTATCGCCCTTACCTCAACCGATGCTTATAATAATTATACAGCTATTTGGATGATCAAAGGACATTTAATCAATAAAAAAGCACTTATTAAATAATAACACATGCAAAACAAACTGAAATTACTGGTCATCGCATCGATCATCCTGCTCCATGTGGCGGCTTCGGCACAGCAAAAGACTCCGGCACAGGTATGGTCGGCACAAAAGGCAAAAACATGGTACGCGAAACATCAATGGTTGGTGGGTAGCGATTTTATACCCAGCACAGCCATCAATCAGTTGGAAATGTGGCAGGCCGATACTTTTGATCCCAATACCATCGACAAAGAGTTGGGCTACGCGCAAGGTATAGGTATGAATGTAATGCGTGTGTTTTTACACCACCTGGCCTGGCAGCAGGATCCCGAGGGCTTTAAAAAACGCATGGATCAATACCTGGCTATTTCCAGCAAGCACGGTATTCAAACCATGTTTGTATTTTTTGATGATTGCTGGAATAAGGAACCCAAAATAGGGAAACAACCCGAGCCAAAGCCGGGTATCCATAATTCAGGTTGGATGCAGGATCCTGGTCAGCCGGCTTCTGAGGATGCCGCCAATTTTCCCGCGCTCGAAAAATATGTAAAAGACGTGTTGAAACGTTTTGCAGCCGATAAACGCATATTACTATGGGATCTGTATAACGAACCCGGCAACTCTGGCAAAGGCGATAAATCCTTACCCTTATTAAAATCTGTTTTTAAATGGGCAAGAGCTATAAATCCAAGCCAGCCGGTAAGCGCGGGTGTATGGAGCTGGGGGTTGGAAACCCTGAACCAGTACCAGGTAGCCAATTCGGATGTGATCACCTATCATGATTATACTCCAGAGGCTGATCATTTAAAAACAGTGCAGTTTTTGAAAATGTATGGTCGCCCGTTGATCTGTACCGAGTATATGGCGCGTCCGCGCAATAGTTTGTTCAGCACGGTATTGCCCATGTTGAAGAAAGAAAATGTTGGGGCTATTAACTGGGGTTTTGTATCGGGCAAAACCAATACCATTTATGCCTGGGATACGCCGATACCGGATGGCAGTGAACCCAAACTATGGTTCCATGATATTTTTCGCAAGGATGGATCGCCTTACAAGCCGGAAGAAACCGAACTGATTAAAAACCTGACGGGGAGAGGGAAGTGATTTGTGGATGTGTAGATTACAGATGTGCAGATTATGATGAAAATAAAGCTTAAATACCTATTCCTTTTATTAACCGTAGTTTGCTTGTATACGAGGGGGTATGCACAGCAAACAACTGCAAGTAAAATTCATGTAGTATTGGATCGGGATTTTCCCGATCCAACGGTTATTCGCGTTGGGTATACCTATTATGCTTATGCTACCCAAGGGATGAGCAATGGCAAAATGATGAATATACAGGTAGCTTCCTCGGCCGATCATGAGCATTGGAAATATGAGGGTGATGCATTACCGCAGAAACCTAAATGGGCGTCAAACACACAAAGCTTTTGGGCGCCTGATGTGTTTTTTGATGCCCGGCTAAAAAAGTTTGTCATGATCTTTTCTGCTGATCCCGATGAACTGACCGGTAAATGCCTTGCTGTTGCCTATGCTGACAACCCGCTGGGCCCATTTACAGATAAGGGTGAACCGCTGCTGCGCGGATCGAGTTTTCATTGTATAGACCCCAAAGGTTTTGTCGACCCAAAAACGGGTAAGCACTTTTTGTACTGGGGCTCGGATTTTGAACCTTTACGTGTTCAGGAAATGACGGATGATTGGTCGGCTTTTAAACCGGGCACGAACGCCACCGCCATTGTATACCCGGGTAAGGACAAAACCTACAGTAACCTGGTTGAAGGTTCCTGGCTCGATTATGATAAGGGCACTTATTACCTGTATTACTCCGGCGATAATTGCTGCGGTGCCAAAGCCAATTATGCAGTTATGATTGCCAAAGCCGATAAACCAGAAGGCCCTTTTATCCGCCTGGGAGAAAGTAACGGATCTCTGAACAGTGTAATACTGGAAAAAGACGAAGTCTATACCGCGCCGGGCCACAACTCTATATTTCAGGACGAAAAAGGTAAAAGTTTTATAGCTTATCACGCTATTGAAATAGCCCATAAAGAAAAAGGCCGGGTCATGTGTATCAGTCCGGTTCAATATCGAAATGGCTGGCCTGTGGTGGGGAAATAATGGGGAAATGAAAAGAGACGCAAATATGCGTCTCTACAGAAAAGAAAATGTAGAGACGCATATTTGTGTCTCCAGAATGTGTCTTTATTCTGCTAAAAAGTATAAACCACCTTGCCAGATAAAAACCTGCCGTTGAAACCAAATTGGGATACGGCGCGGCTATACACAAAGTGACCGTTTGACGTATTATCACGACCATTGGTGTAATTCTTTGTGGGATCGCCGCTTAGGTTGTGCTCATTATCGCGTGGGTCTATATAGTTTTTATCCGGGTAAACATCAAACAGGTTGTTGGCGCTTATGGTAACCCCCAATTGTTTGATCACTTTATAACTTATCGCCAGATCTGTCACCCATTTGCCGGAGTAGGTTTGATCCATCTGTAAAGGCAGGTTATTGGTCGGAATGGTCGGATCAACCGAATTGAGGTAGGTTACCTTGCCGAAATAAACCGATCTTAACGAAAAATCGAACTTTTTGATGTTATACAAAGCGCTCAGATTGATCTTACTGGCCGGTACCGACGATTCAAAACGCGAGCGCTCCGTACGGTCGAACAGTTTGCCCTTTAAGGCCGCATTACCCTCTATAATGTCCGAACCTTGTATCGAACGTACTTTGGTCTGGTTAAAGTTAGCCGCTGCCGAAAGTGTTAAAGTGCTGGCCGAATTGATGCTGATCCTGTCGGCCAAAACAATATCCAAACCTTTGGTACGGGTGGAGATAGCATTGGTGAAAAACTGTACGCTGTTGATCTGGCCGTTAGGGTCAACTGTATTCAATATCTCGGCCACGGCGGGTGTAGCCCGGGTAAACTGGCTCGAGAACACGATACGGTCTCGGATATCTATCTGGTAAGCATCTATCGTAAATGTAAACCCAGATGTAATCTTACCGGCCAAGCCTAAGCTATACGATTTTGATTTTTCAGGTTTCAATGATCCCACGCCAAATTTCCGCACAATGGGATTGTCGTTATTCACGGTTAATACCTGGGTAGGGTTGCCGCTCACAAACTGTGTACTCTCATTATTAAAATACCGCTGGGCTAATGACGGAGCCCTGAAACCTGTGGCGATGGCACCACGGATGGACAATTGATCGATCACTTTTACTTTACCGGTGAATTTATAAGAGAAGTTTGAACCAAAGTCGCTATAGTGCTCATAACGGCCTGCGGCTTCTAACATTACACGCGGGCCAAATTCTGCCTCGTAGTCGGCATATAAACTTTGGTTATTTCTTGATTTGTCTATAGCATTGCTGGGCTTAAAGCCTGGAAATACCTGTGCGCCCGCAGCAGCCGGAGTAGTACCCACTAATCTGCCCGGGATGCCCTTTGAAGGCTGACCGAAGGAATAAGATAATTCCTCACCGGGTTTTATTTCATAATTGTCAATGCGGTACTCGGCACCGTAAGCCATATTTAATGAGGTAAGGAAACCGGTAAAATCGTACTTGCGCGAAACATCAAGGTTAACCGTGTTTTGCTTAAAGATCAGTTCACCCGCTTTGAATGAAGTAGGGCTGGTGCCTATCGGTAATGAGGCATTCAGGGTATGATCAATGGTGTAGCTCAGGTTGTTTTCGCCAAAGGTATTGCTCAGGTCATAGGTCCAGTTGCTGAGTTTTCCTTTAATTCCACCACTTGCCGAGATATCATTGATAGAAGTATTGATAAAGGGCAAAAAACCATCGGGATAAATAGTAGCGTCGATCTGGGTAAACTGGTTTGGTAGACGAATAAATCCTGCTGCCGACCCTGTTTTATGTGTGTAACCCGTTGCGAGGTAAACACTGGCCCAATCGGCTACACTATATTGGGCGTTGGCAAAGCTTCCGAAATTTTTGGAGTGGGAGTTCCCAACCATCATATTATCGCGGTTAAAGCCATCAGCTTTAGCTTTGGCGTCATCGGCGGCTTTAATGCCCGCAAAACGGGTTTCAAAATCGGCCTCAGACTCATTGGCTCCTTTAGTAGGCAATGCCGAATAGATCAAAGGGTGGGTGTCCAGGCCTCCGCGATTGGTTGCCCCACGATCGAGGTATTGGGCGGCTACGTTCACAAAACCTTTCCCGTTCAAGTCCCAGCCTTTGCTGCCGTCTATCTGGTAGGTTTTGCCATCGGTATAGGTATTTCCATTTGTTGATGTGGCCGACTGTCCGTAGCTGGACGATATCACCAATGGAGTAACTTTCTTCAATACAATATTGATCACCCCGGCAATAGCGTCCGATCCGTATTGGGCGGCCGCACCATCGCGCAAAACCTCTATGTGGTCAATAGCAGCGAGTGGGATAGAATTCATATCGGTACCAACGGTACCACGGCCAAAGGTGCCATTGATATTTACCAAAGCGGTGGTATGGCGCCGTTTGCCATTCACCAGTAACAATACCTGGTCGGGCCCCAGACCCCTTAACGATGCCGGGTCGATGTGGTCGGTACCATCAGCCACGGTTTGCCGGTTGGAGCTGAAGGAGGGGGCTATATAATTTAATACCTGGGTAATATCCGTTTGCGGAAAGCTGCGCATCTCTTTTGCCGAAATCACATCTACCGGTACCGGCGATTCGATATTGGTGCGCGGTTTGGTTGATCGTGAACCAACTACCGCCACCTCATTAAGCGCGTTGCTCAAAGGTTTGAGGCTAAAATCAAGTGTCTGGGTACCACTGGTAATGGTTACATTGGTGGTTTGGGTTTCGTACCCGATGAAGGAAACTTTAAGCTGATAACTGCCCTGTGATATTTTGAGGGAGTATTCACCTTTTTCGTTTGACGAAGTACCTTGCGAAGTGCCCACAACCGAAACACTTACACCCGGCATGGTTGCGCCGTTTGCCGCATCGGTTATTTTTCCTTTAATGCCCTGGCCAAATAATATATTAGTGCTGGCCAATAACACCAATAATAATGAAGTTTTAATGTACAGAATTTTCATAGTTAATAAGATTTGCGTTTAATATAGCGATTTGTATCAAAAAAATACATTATAGTTATGGTTAATTAATTATAAATCAATTTTATTGTTGCTGTTTGTAATAATTATTATTAAATAGTACAGGTATAGAAGATAGATAAGGCTGTACCAGATATGTTGTTTGCTGTGAGGGATTTATAACACGTTTATACCCAAAATACCTCGTTCCTGTACTTTATTTTTTTGTTGCGGATAGATTTTGCTGCTTTGGGTAATAAATAAAAGCCAAATTGAAAAAAAAGCTATCTCTATCCCTTTATTGGAAATGCCAGCTCATCGGCTGGTCGGTGGCTGCGTTGTATTGGGGGTATACTGGTATCACCGGGACGCTCGCCGTTATTATAGCTCAAGCGATGACGTATGAACTAGCTTATAAAAAGGACGGAAATATTAAAAATTCACGAAAATGGCCATTTTTGACCTATTTCTGTCAATATTACATGTATAAATATTTCGGAAATAATTCCTTGCTGAATTTGCTGATAACCCCCTGATTAGTAGGTTGAATTATCTTAGTGTATTGAATACAACTATTTGATTATCAGCTATTATATATTTTGAATTGCGTCTTTGTAGTCTTAGTTTTGCCCCAAACCAATAACAAAATTAATGTGATATGGGACAAATCACTGATAAAAAAACAAGCTTACAAACGGAATTTCCTGAGCTGAACAAGGCCCAGGAAATTCACTATCAATTATCACCGGATGATTTGATAAAAGTCGCCCTGGAACGCAAAGAAGGCTATTTAACTGATCATGAAGTGTTAGCTATCGACACCGGTGAGTTTACCGGCCGCTCGCCAAAAGATCGTTTTATTGTAATGGACAGTGTGACAAAAGATACCGTTTGGTGGGGTGATATTAATATCTCGGTGGATGTGGAAGTGTTTGATAGTCTGTACACTAAGGTGATGGCTTACCTGTATAACAAACCTGTTTTTGTACGTGATGCTATGGTCTGTGCCGAAAAAGATAGTCGCCTTACCTTACGCGTGATTACCGAAACAGCCAGTCAAAATCTGTTTGCCTATAACCTGTTCCTGCGTCCGGATGGGGTTATTAATCCGGAATGGACGATCGTGTCAGCGCCTGGCTTTAAGGCCGATCCGGCTGTGGATGGTACCCGTCAGCATAATTTTTCAATCATCAACTTTACCCGAAAAATTATCCTGATAGGAGGGACGGGTTACACCGGCGAGATCAAAAAAGCGGTATTTGCCGTGTTGAATTTCCTTTTACCTCGCCAAAACATTTTGCCCATGCATTGTGCCGCTAATAAAGGTGTGGATGGTGATACGGCCATCTTTTTTGGTTTATCGGGTACCGGGAAAACCACACTCTCTGCTGATCCTGACCGACAGCTGATTGGCGATGATGAGCATGGCTGGGGCGAAAATTCGGTATTTAACTTTGAAGGGGGCTGTTATGCTAAAATAGCCGGACTGACCGCCGAAAAAGAGCCGCAGATATATCATGCGATGCAGTCTGGCGCGCTTCTGGAAAATATTTGTTTTAAACCCTGGTCAAAAACGGTTGACTTTGATAACCTGTCCAAGACAGAGAATATCCGTCTTTCGTATCCGATGCATTTTATCAGCAACGCGATAGAACCGGCAATCGGTGATATCCCGAAGAATATATTTTTCCTTACGGCCGATGCTTTTGGCGAGCTGCCTCCAATTTCTAAATTGACTAAGGAGCAGGCCATGTATTATTTTCTTTCGGGCTATACGGCTAAAATTGCCGGAACAGAATATGGTATTAATGAGCCCGAGGCTACTTTCTCTGCTTGTTTTGGCAGGGCATTTCTGCCCTTACATCCCACTAAATACGCCGAAATGCTGGGCGAAAAACTGGATAAGTACCCACTGAATGTTTGGCTGGTGAATACCGGCTGGACAGGAGGATCATACGGTACAGGCGAACGTATTAAGCTGAGTTATACTCGCGCTATGATCAAGGCCGCACTCAAAGGTCAACTGAATGACGTAAGTTATCAAAAGCTACCCATTTTTGATCTAATGATACCGGAAAGCTGTCCCGGTGTGCCATCGCAGATACTGAACCCCGCAAATACCTGGGCCGACTCTTATGATTACGAGGAAACAGCTAGTCACCTGGCTGAACTTTTCCGTAAAAACTGCAGCCAGTATAAGGGCTTTTCTGATGGAATGCTTTGCTCTGTTGGTCCCAACATTACAGCTGTTGGATAATAAATAATTGTGTTTCGTTTTTCAAATAACAAAGACCCGGCAAATTGCCGGGTCTTTTGGTTTAATGTTTCTCTTTAATATGGTTTGTCATCCTGAGCGCAGCGAAGGATCTATTCAGCGGCATTTCTATCGTATAATAGATTCTTCGCTGCGCTCAGAATGACAATTTTTTACTTACCCCGCCAAATCCATACTTATTTCCTCTTCCACGGCATCGGCCATAAACTCTTCGGCCTTGAGCACCATTTGCTCGGAGCCTATAAAAATAGGGGTACGCTGGTGCAGGGAAGTGACATCCAGTTCCATGATGCGGTTTTTACCATCTGTGGCCCTGCCACCAGCTTGTTCAATAACAAACGACATGGGGTTGCATTCGTAAACCAGTCGTAATTTACCGCCTGGGGTAGCCGCTGTAACCGGGTAAATGAATATACCACCCTTGATCACGCTGCGGTGCAGATCAGCTATCATAGAACCCACATAACGTGAACTGTAGGGGCGGTGAGTAGCTTCATCCTCTACCTGGCAATATTTGATGTATGATTTTACTCCTTGCGGGAAGTGCACATAGTAACCCTCGTTGATAGAGTAGATAATACCCGTTTTAGGTATTTTCATATCCGGGTGCGACAGGCAGAATTCGCCTATGGATGGATCCAGCGTAAAGCCGTTAACGCCCTTGCCTGTGGTATAAACCAGCATGGTTGAAGTACCGTAGATCACATAACCCGCGGCAACCTGGTTTACGCCTTTTTGTAAAACATCCGTCAGCGTTGCCCGGCCGCTGGTGCTTTGCCTGCGGTATATAGAAAAAATAGTACCCACTGATACGTTTACATCAATATTAGACGAACCATCCAATGGGTCAATAGCTACAATATATTTGGCATCCAGGGATACATCGGTATCCAGCATTACAATCTCTTCATTCTCTTCCGATGCTACAATGCAGCACTCCCCGCCACTTTTAAGGGCTGTTATAAATTGCTCATTGGCGTAAATATCCAATTTTTGCTGACTTTCGCCCTGTACGTTGGTACTGCCTGCTTCTCCCTGCATATCCATTAAACCTGCTTTGTTTACCTCGCGGTTAACAATTTTTGCCGCGATACCTATATCGCGCAGCAAACGCGAAAGCTCACCTTTAGCGTACGGAAAATCCGCTTGTTTTTCAATGATAAATTGCCCTAATGTTTTTGCTTGTGCCATAGGCTTAGTGTAATTTTTACGTATTAATTTGTTGTTGGTTTGCTGACAAGATAATCATAAAAAAGCCTAAAATGAAACAATTTGGCAATATTTATCGTCGATAACGATTGCGTAACTGGATTTGATAGTGTAAAAATGGCTACTAAAAGGTGTTAGCAAGGTGTATTATTCACCGGCATATGTCCAGGCACTTTCATAGGCATCCAGGCGTTCGGTATAGTCGATAAGATCGGCATAAAATGGCAGCCTGGTAAGGGTGGAACTGTCCCCTATAACTACCAGTTTCTTCCGGGCGCGGGTCAAGGCTACGTTCATCCGGCGGATATCTGAAAGGAAACCGATCTCGCCTTCGGAATTACTCCGCGTCATGCTGATATAAACCACATCGCGTTCCTGTCCCTGGAAACTATCCACCGTGTTTACCGAAATATAACTGCTGTAAGGAAGTAAATCAGGATGGGCAGCCAGCAACTCATTCAGCACCCTGATCTGTTCTTTATAAGGCGCGATAATAGCAATAGAAGGGAAATTGTCGGTGCTATTTAAATTGCTAACCAGCTTATTAAGGTGCTTTAATAAAAACACGGCCTCTTCGGGGTTGGCTACGCTGGTGCCCTGCTGCTGTTCATCAAAACCACAGCCCGCGGTATCTACAAAAGATACAGGCATATCTCCGGGGAAAAGCAAACGCTGCGCTACAGAAGTATGTGCTTTCAGTTTGCTCTGGTAAAACTCTGCTGATGAAAAGCCCATGATATCCTGATGCATACGGTATTGTTCTTCCAGTAATACTACAGCTTCTGGATGCAGGGATGCACATTTTTCGAGCAGGGTAGTGCTCAGTCCATTTTTGGCCGCCTCTGCCGATTTGATCGTCGGTGGTAGCTGGCAATGGTCACCCGTCAGTATTACTTTTTGCGCTTTTAGTATAGGGATCCAGCAGGCGGGTTCCAATGCCTGACCGGCTTCGTCAATCACTACGGTATCAAACCTTACATCGCGTATGGTATAGTGATTTGCGCCCACCAGTGTAGCGGTGATCACCTGGGCTTTACTCACCAAATCGTCAACTATGTGCTGCTCGGAGGCGGCCACATCCTTCATGATCTTATGCGCTTCATTAAACAAGGCCTTGCGTTGGTCGCGCTCTGCTTTGCCAAAGCTGCGTTTGTATTTGTGGGCCATGTCCTTGTAAGCACTGGCCTGTTTTTTGAGTTTTTTGATCTCTTTGTTATCGTCATGTTCGGCAATCTTGCTGTCGAGCGTTAAGGACAACAGTTTTTCGGATACCCGGGCCGGATTACCGATGCGCAATACATTTAGCCCCTCGGCTGTTAGTTTCTCGCTGAGCAGATCAACCGCGGTATTACTTGGAGCCACAACCAAAACCTGTTTTTTATTTTGCCCGATAAGCGCTTTAATAGCCTGTACCAGAGTAGTGGTTTTACCCGTGCCCGGCGGCCCGTGAATAACGGCCAGGTCTTGCGCCGAAACTATTTTATTAACCGCCTCTGTCTGCGACTCGTTTAAGCGTGGAGCGGAAACAGGGGCGGTAGTATTAAATACAGGAGCTTTCTCGCCCGTAAGGATCTGGATCAAGCGTCCTTCCTGTGGCTTTACGGCTATGGCCGAAGCCTGTTTAAGGGCATTCTGCATTTCGTCGTAACTATTGTTATCAAAAAGCAGATCGATGCCGAGTTTGCCGTCGCGGGTCCAATCTGGCAGTTCGTCGGTATATAGGGTGATTTTTAGGCGGTCGCCGCCCTGGTAGGTGATGGTGCCTTCCGCACGGTCGGTCTTTGGATCGTGATTGGAGAACAGGGCTGCAGGTACTCCAAAACGCAACTGGTGAGCCAGGTCCTTATGTGTAGTTCGTTCAACCTCTACATTGATATAATCGCCCCGGCCGGGCTCGGTTCCACGAATGGCTATAGGATACCAGCTAAGTCCTTGTGCCCGGCGGTCGGCAGCTGATGAGTTTTCGGTTAGTTTAAGATAAGCGTTACGGTCCTCCTCTTTTTCTTTATTCAGCAGATCAAGGAGCCTTTTGAAATAATCCATTGCCTGCAAAGGTAGAGATTTTTGGGAGTAAGGATTTGGGGAACTTTCGGGAGCAAAGAGCAAGGATTTTGCGAATAACGATTCTTGGAGTAAGAAACTATTTTCAAAAATTGTAAGGGACTGTTATGCAGAACGACTAACTCTATAGTATAAATCTAAAATAGGGGAGGAATATGGATGAATTGACAAAAATAGCGTACAACTGTCGCAAAGCCACTCGTTTAATTGAGAAGAAGCTGATTGACCACTTAACACTTCGCGAAAAGCTGGAATTGAAGATCCACCTGGCCGGCTGCTCGGTATGCAGGGTGTTTGAACAGCAAAGCTCCATGATCAATAAAATGGTGTGCGAGCTGTTCCATCCGGCAAAGATCAGCGAATTGAAGCTGGATGATGAGTACAAAAAGCAATTGCAAAAACGTATTGAAGAAAAACTGAACAAGCATTGAGATAAAAATTTACAAAATAAAAAATTTAGATAATTAATATAAGCTATAGATTTTCAACTATATAAATTTTATAATTGAATGAAAGCTTTATTGTTTTGCTCCGCATGATTTTCGTTGATGAATTAGGTATGGTATCCTGTTTGAAAATTATGCTATCTATGCGGCATACCAAAACATCAAAGTCCTTGTGCTTTTTATTTCTATATTTGCCTCGCTTTTGGTTCCCCAGGCCTTTATGATTTGGGGATTAAAAGGGAATCCGGTGTAATTCCGGAACTGTCCCGCAGCTGTAAGCTCTGTTAACCGCTATCCATTCTATAGCCACTGTTTCGATATGATCGCGACGGGAAGGCCGGGTAAGCGGGGAGTAAGTCAGAAGACCTGCCATTGCATGATATGTATTCATAGCTTTCGGGGATTGAAGCTGGAATGAAGATACCTCACGTTGTTGCGTATTTCCATTGATGGTACCCTGTTGGCTGTTTGTTTAATTTTTTCACGAACAGAACGTATTGCAACACTTGTACAAATATTTGTGCTTCCCGATTTTTTTTATTTGCCTTACAGCGGTATGGGGCCTGTTTTGCGGTAATGCTAAGGCGCAGGTGGCGGATACCAGTCGCCATAAACCTGCAGCAGATACTGTCAAAAGTCGCCATCTGAAAGAGGTTTCCGTTCGTGCAGGCCGGATTTCTTCGCGTAATACTTCGGCAACACCACTGCAAATACTCAAAGGAGCGGAGCTGGAAAAGCTGAATAGCTTTTCGGTGGCCGATGCCATCCGTTATTTCTCAGGTGTGCAATTGAAGGATTACGGCGGCGTAGGCGGTCTCAAAACCATTAATGTGCGCAGTCTGGGTAGTAATCATGTAGGTGTTTTTTATGATGGTGTCGAATTTGGCAATTCCCAAAATGGCCAGGTTGACCTGGGTAAGTTTTCGCTGGATAACATTGATGAAATAGCCCTTTACAATGCGCAAAAGGGTACCATATTTCAGTCGGCCAAGGGCTTTGCCTCCGGGAGCGCTATTTACCTTACCTCGCGTCAGCCGCATTTTGAGGATAGTAGCCGTTCTGCTGGTAAAGTGAGTTTTAAAACCGGTTCATCAGGTTTGGTTAATCCGTCATTCTTTTGGCAGTATAAGCTGAGTGATAATACCTACAGTACCTTCAGTACAGAGTTTGTACATGCCAATGGCCGCTACAAATTCCGTTATACTAATGGTGTTTATGATACTACAGCCGTGCGGCAAAACAGCGATATCACCGCGCAACGGGTAGAGCTCGGGCTAAATGGAAAGCTGCCGGATAGTAGTAAATGGGCAGTTAAAGGGTATCTGTATAATTCGGCAAGGGGATTACCGGCCGCCATTGTATCCAATAAATTTGATTCGGATGAGCGCTTGTGGAACAGGGATATCTTTATGCAATCTACCTACAACAAAAATTTTGGCGACAGGTACAGTCTGATGCTTAGTGGTAAGTATGCCAATACTTTCAGCCATTATACCAATCCCGATATCACCACAACTACCGGGCTGTTAAATGATCGTTATTATGAACATGAACTTTACTTTTCGGTAGCTAATAAATACAAGATCAATAAGTTTTGGGATGTGGCGGCCTCGGCAGATTATGAGTGGAGTACCTTGCACATCACCGAGAATGATTCGGCTAAATATAAGTTTGCACCGCCTATTCGTAATCAACTGTTAACGGCCTTGGCCACCGAATTGCATTTTACCCGGTTTAACTTACAGGCTAATGTGCTGGGTACTTTTGTTCGGGACAAAGTTCCGGTTGAGGCTAATTCAGATAATAAAACCGAGTATACACCCGCATTATTGTTTTCATGGCAACCCACAGAAAGCCCTGATTTTAGGTTGCGTGGTTTTTATAAGAGCATTTTCAGGCTGCCAACTTTTAATGACCTGTATTACACTTTTGTAGGTTACGCTACGGTAAGGCCAGAATTTAACAAGCAGTATGATCTGGGCTTTACTTATAACCGTACACTGCATCAGCAAACGCTGGTCTACTTCGCGATACAGGCCGATGCTTATTACAACCAGGTAAGGGATAAAATAGTGGCGGTACCGGGAGCCGATCTGGGTCGGTGGTCTATCATTAACCTGGGTAAAGTACATATTAAGGGGGCCGAGGTAAACGCGCAGGCTACGTGGCAATTATGGGGTAGTGTGCTATTGAATACCGGCATTTCATACACCTATCAACAATCGGTGGATGTAACTGATAAAACTGATCTCAACTATAATCAGCAAATACCTTATACCCCTGTAAACAGCGGTTCGGTACTGATAGGCGCTGAGTGGCATAAACTGGCCTTCACCTATAGCTATATCTATACCGGCGAAAGATATAATCAAAAATATCATGAAGCGGCCAATTATATGCCGCCGTGGTACACGCACGACATAGGGTTTACCTATGCCACAAAGCTCAATAGCCACAAGCTTAAACTTACTGCCGAAATCAATAACCTGCTTAATCAATATTACGACGTGATATACAATTTTCCCTTGCCGGGGCGCAACTATCGCTTCACCATAAGTTCAACATTTTAAGCATTTGCCATGAAGAAAATAAATCACATGAAATATCTGCTGCTCGGATGCATTATTCTGAGCTACAGCGCCTGCCGGAAAGATGCTAAACCCATCCCAGAGCAGGATAAGTCCTTGTTGCCCCCCGATCCCACAGCTGTGGTTAAAGGCTTCTATTTGCTTAATGAGGGTAATATGAATATTAATAAGGCTTCGCTTGACTACCTGGATTATACTAGCGGGCAGTATCGCCGTAATATTTACAATCAAACCAACCCGGATGTTACCAAAGGTTTGGGCGATGTGGGTAATGATATTGGCATTTACGGTTCAAAGGTATATGTAGTGGTTAACGTATCCAACAAGGTGGAGATTTTGAACGCGAAAACCGGTAAACGGATCTCGCTCATCAATATCGATAACTGCCGTTACGTAACCTTTCATAATGGCAAAGCCTATGTGAGTGCTTACCTGGGTAAAGTAGGCGATCCCAAAGCGCCGAATGGCGCTGTTAATGAGATAGATACTTCTACACTTCAGATCACACGCAAGGTTACCGTTGGCCGCCAACCCGAAGAGATGGCCATAGTAGGCGAAAAGCTGTATGTAGCTAACTCAGGCGGTTATAGTCCGCCAAATTATGAGCGTACGGTTTCTGTTATCGACCTGCCTTCATTTAAGGAGTTGAAACGCATAGATGTGGCCATCAACCTGGATAGGGTAAAGGCTGATAAATACGGCGATATCTATGTAACCTCCCGCGGCGATTATTATAGCATTCCCTCCAAGTTATTTGTAATTGACACCAAAACAGACCAGGTTAAAAAGCAATTTGATTTTGGCGTAAGTAACCTTTGGATTGATGGTGATATCGCCTATATGTATGGTTACGAATATAATTACAACACCAACTCAAATACCACCACCTATTCCATGCTTAATGTAAAAGATGAAACCGTATTGAATACGAAGTTTATTACCGATGGCACCGAAACCCAGATCAAGGTTCCCTACGGTATAGCTGTAAACCCGGTAACTAAAGAAGTATTGGTTACTGATGCTAAAGATTACGTTACACCGGGAACGCTGTATTGCTTCGATCCGTCGGGAAAGAAAAAATGGTCGGTAGTGGCCGGGGATATACCGGCCCATTTTGCATTCGCTTATTAATACTTACATAAACTGATCAATAAAATGAAATTGAACCTTAATCTTTACCAAGTTTTTCTCCTGTCGGTCATCATTGGTGTCGCCCTGCTGTCATCCTGTAAAAAGGATGTACAAATAGTTGAGAAACTGCGGGTTGATACAGTTATTAAACGCGATACTGTAGCTCCACCCGAGCCTCCGGGCTCACCTATCAGGCCTGTAACGGCTTCCAGTAACCCCTATGTAACCGCACTTTTTGATTTTAAGCCCGCTCCGGGCCAATTTATCAATACCACTCTTGGCGATTCAACAGCTGCCAAAGGGGTATTAAGAGGTACTCAGGGGCTGGTTTCATTAGGAGCCTGGGGCGGTTATATTGTACTGGGATTTGACCATACCGTTTTGAATGTACCCAATGCCAATGACCTGATTGTTTTTGGTAATCCTATACCTAACATATTTGCCGAGCCCGGCGTGATATGGGTGATGGATGATAAAAATGGTAACGGCAAACCGGATGATACCTGGTATGAACTGAAAGGCAGCCAATTTGATCATGACGGATATGTGCGCAATTACCAGGTAACTTATACCCGCCCGGCAAATGATGCTGATGACATACCATGGACAGACAATCAGGGCGGTGCCGGCTTTGTAAAAAGGAACCAATATAACACGCAGCCCACTTATTTCCCGGGATGGGTAAATGGCAGAACGCTTACTGTAACCGGAACTTTGTTACCCTCAACTAATATTGACGATAGCAACCCGCAATATATCACAAGCAGGCCTTTTGATTTTGGCTATTCTGACAGTACTTATGGCGGCGATAAGGTTGATATTTCCAACGCTATTGATAAGGACGGAAAAAGAGTGAAGCTGAAAGGTATCGATTTTATCAAAGTGCAAACCGGGGTGCTATATGATATGGGGTGGCTTGGAGAACAATCAACCGAAGTTTGCGGTGCCGCCGACCTTAGCATAGTGAAATTAGATCAATAAACAATCTGTATAAATAACCAATCAACACACCATGAAAACAAAAAGATCTACCCTTATTAAGTTGCTACCCTATATTGTCCCTGTATTATTGATGGGAATGGTAAACTCCTGTAAAAAAGATGCGGCGAACATTACACCAAATACTAATCAGGTAAACAGCAAATTGCAAGTGCGTGGCACAGGTAAATATGATAACGGCTTTTTCCTGATCAATGAAGGATGGTATGCACACGGTACTGGAACGGTAAGCTTTTACGATTTTGGTACTGGCGTGCTCAGCGACAGTCTGTTTACCAAAGAAAACCCGGGTAAGAACCTGAACCCAACCAGCAGCACCTTACAGTACGGTACTATTTTTAACGACAGATTATACCTGGTAAGTAAAGTTGGAGGCCCCCTGGTAGTGGTCAATCCGCATACTTTACAGGAAATAAACCGTATTGCCGCCAAAAGTGGTAATGACTTCAGGGCTTTTGTGGGTATTGATGCTAACAATGGCCTGGTGAGTACCAATTCGGGTATTTTTCCTATCAATCTGCAAACATTGGCTTTGGGTACCAAATTAAATGGCGTAACCGGTCAGGTGGGCGATATGATCAAAGCCGGTAATTATGTTTTTGTACTATCAGCATCAAGCGGAGTGATCGTATTGAATGCTTCTAATAATTCGGTGGTTACATCTACCTCTGTTGCTGGCATGTTATGCGCGTTTGCCAAAACCCCTGACGGTGCTGTTTGGTCCGCCGGTGGCACACAACTGGTGCGCATTGATCCAGCTACTTTGGTTATACAAACCATTACTGTGCCGTTTTCCATATACGGCTCATGGGCGGCCTGGCATCCGGGTTCTATCGCTGCTTCTACTACCGAAAACGCCATCTTTATAGCCAAAAACGCTACATTTTCTGGTGGTACACAGATTTATAAGTATACCTCAAACAACAGCGCTTCATTTACTACGCCATTTATCACCGTGCCAACAGGCAGAGAGTTGTATGGTTCGGGTGTAGGTTATGATCCTGCACATAACCAGGTTATTGTTAATACGGTACACTCCGGTTTTACCACTAACTATGGCTTTAATGACCTATGCTTTTATAATGCCTCAACAGGAGCATTGATCAATGATATCGCTTATACAGGATATTTCTTTCCTTCTATAGCGGTATTTCATTAATTCTTTATATCACAAACAATAAGCATGAAAAATAAACTCACCATAAAAAAGCTATCAACATATCTTATTCCGGTATTGTTAATGGCCACTATCGCTTCCTGTAAAAAGGATCACGATGTTAAAATAGCGCCTCCGGGTAAATATGAAAACGGTTTCTTTATAGTAAATGAGGGCTGGTATGGTCACGGTACGGGTTCCGTAAGCTTTTTCGATTACGCAAAAGGGACTTTAACCGATAGCATATTTACCAAAGAAAACCCCGGTAAAACACTTCTGCCAGCTACTTCATCATTGGAGTTCGGTACGGTTTATAATCATAAATTGTACCTGTTATCAAAAGCAGGCGGTCCCCTGGTGGTAACTGATGATATGTCGCTTAAAGAAACGGGCCGTATAGATTCTGCTGGTAGTAACGATTGGCGGGCGTTTGTCGGCATCGATAATAATACCGGTTTAGTGAGTACAGGTGATGGTATTTATCAGCTTAATCTGCAAACGGTTAAACTGGGTACAAAGATCAGCGGTGTGAGCGGCGAGGTAGGTGACCTGATCAAAGCAGGTAATTATGTATTCGCGCTATCACAATCGGCCGGGGTAGTGGTACTAAACGCCTCTAACTATACCATTGCTAAAACTATTCCTGGCTTAGAAGTAGCATTCGCCCGTAGCAAAGATGGTGCTATATGGGCGGCAGGCGGCAACCAGTTGGTGCGTATAGACCCCGCAACGCTTGATGTACAAAATATCACTGTGCCATTTACTGTTAATGGTTCATGGGGTGCTTGGCATCCAGGCTCCATTGCAGCCTCTACCACCGAGAATACTATTTTCCTGGCTAAAAATGGCCCATATAGCGGTGGTACCGAAATCTATAAATATACCCCAGGCAATAGTACTTCATTTACCACTCCTTTTATAACCGTACCAGCCGGCAAGGAATTGTATGGCGCAGGTTTGGCTTTTAATGCCAAATTGAATCAGTTGGTAGTGAGTACGGTAAAATCCGGGTATGGTATTAACTACAGTGTAAACGACCTGTTTTTTTATGATGCATCAAGCGGATCTCAAACTAAGGATATCCCCTATACAGGCTATTATTTCCCGGCTACCTTCGTATTTCATTAATATTTAAATAAGTATAGTTCTGTTTATAAAAGAAGGCCACCGGTAGGAGGCCTTCTTTGGTTTTGTGTTTATAGATTTGCCTGTTAATAGCAGGTTTTTATAGTGAATAAAATGAACTGTTCTGTAATTTATGAATAGAAATAACAATTTAGTTTAAATTACTTTTAGAGGTTAAAACATGGAACGCTTATCACGGCATGCAGTCATTCTTTTTAGTGAAGTGGTTTAGGGATATTCCGATCGCGAAGAAATTATATTTTACTATAGGTATAATGGCTTTTCTGATTATAATAGAGTTATTTACGCTTAGTTTTGCCATAAAAACACTCTCGGCAGTTAGGTCATATGTTGGCGGGGAGGGGCTTTGGTCAAAGGCGCAAAAAGATGCTTTATCCCATTTAAAAGTCTACGCTTATTCACACAATGAACAGGATTATCAGGCTTTTCAGCAATTTTTAAAAGTTCCACTGGGGGATGGTGCAGCTCGTACTGCCCTTGAAAGAATGCCTCCAGATTACGATGCAGCCCGATTAGGTTTCCTGGAAGGTCGTAATCATCCGAATGATATTGACGGTATGATTAAATTAATGCTGCGGTTTAATCAGGTGAAATATCTAAAGCAGACCATTTTTTATTGGAAAAAGGCCGAGGGAGTATTGATAAAGCTGATCCCCGTGAGCAAGCAACTACATGATAAAGTGCTATCCGGAACTACAACTGCATTAGAAACTCAACAGTTTTTAGAATACATTTCTGCAATCGATGCCGAGTTTACGCCAATGGAAGATGGCTTTTCCTATAGTTTAGGTGAAGGGTCGCGATGGTTTGAAAGCCTTGTACTTAAAATTCTAATTGGTTTGGCATTTACTGTTGAACTAACGGGGATACTGATCGCTATATCTATAAGCAATGGTATGCAAAAAGGCATTAAAGAAATTATCTCCGGGGCTAAAAAAGTGTCAGAAGAGGAGTTTGATACCCGGGTAAAAGTTTATTCAAAGGATGAAATTGGTATTTTGGCAACCGCCTTTAACCAAATGACCGATAAATTGGAGCATACTATATACGAGTTGAAAAACGCCAAGGTTAAAGAGCGCCGGCAACTGGAAAGGGCAGAGGCATCTGAAAAAATTAAGCAGGTGTTCATTGCCAATATGAACCATGAAATTTTAACGCCGATGAATGCTATTATGGGTTTTGCCGGCTTGTTGCAAGAATCAGAAATGAATACCGAGCAAAAAGAGTATATCAGGGCTATTATGAAATCGGGTGAGTTTTTAAAAGGTTTGCTTAATAATATTCTTGACCTATCGAAGATTGGATCTGGCAACGTACAATTGGAAAAGCAGCCTGTAAGCATTCGTGATGTAGTGCACAACGCGGTGGCTATGTTAAAACCGGAAGTTAATAAAAAAGCGCTGGCAATAAATTATCGCATTGATACAGACGTTCCGTACCTGGTTTTGGGCGATGAGATGCGTTTAAGCCATATATTATTAAACCTGCTTTCCAACGCGGTGAAATTTACCACTAAAGGTTCTGTTTTGGTGGAGACATACGTTATTGACGATACCGAGGATGTGATTTGGATAGGTTTCAGTATTCAGGACACCGGTATAGGTATCCCCGCAGAAAAGCAGGATAAAATATTTGAAAGCCTTGACCAATTCAGGCAAAATAAGGGGTTAGGCGGTATTGGCCTTGGATTGAGCATGGCCAAACACCTGGTCGACCTGCATGGCGGGGATATATTTATCAAAACCAGTACACCCGAAGGCTCCGATTTCAGGTTTTTGCTTCCTTTTGACAAATATGCGGTAATTGCTGAACAATCAATAACTCATAATACACCGGATAGCTGCATACCGGAAAATGAAACGAAAAATACCCGGGTACTGGTTGCAGATGATAATCATTTGAATCAGTTGCTGATCATTAAAGTATTGGAAAAGCGTGGTTATTTTGTTGATGCTGTTGATAATGGAAAACAGGCATTGGAGAAATTACAGCAGAATCATTACGATATTATACTGATGGATCTGGATATGCCCCAATTAAATGGCTATGAGGCAACCGCGGCGATCAGAGGCGAGGATAATGGCAAAAATACTATTCCCATTATTGCGATAACCGCCCATGCCACCCGGGAAGTAATGGAAAAGTGTATCGATCATGGCATGAACGATTTTGTGGCAAAGCCTTTTGACGCGCATGATCTTGACCAAAAAATAAAAGCCATTTTAATCGACGTCTGATCTTTACATCTGCGCGATTTTAAAATAAGCTGTAACATTAACTATATTTAACAGTCAAAAAACCTAATTAATGCCGTATTTAGCGGCGTAAATCCTTACGCGCTATATTTTCACGATTATTTTACTTATGATGCTTTTAAAACCTTTCTGCAAAACTTACTATGTACTTTCGCCTCAGAATAGGGCTGTATTTTTTACCGCTGCCTTACTGGCAGCTATATTTAGTTCCTGCGGGAATAAAAACAAACAGGCAGCCGGCGGGCAGGAAGGAGCACAGGTGTTGGATTATAAAGTACTTACCCTTCAGCCACGGTCGGCTACTTTAAATGTGGATTACCCGGCAAGTATCCAGGGGCAACAGAATATCGAGATCAGACCCAAAGTAGATGGTTACGTAGAAAAAATATACGTAGACGAAGGTTCTATCGTAAAAAAGGGCCAATTGCTTTTTAAGATCAATGCCCCGCAATATGAGCAGGATGTACGTACCGCGCAAGCAGGTATTAAAACAGCGGAGGCCGATCTGAGCCTGGCCAAAATGCAGGTAAATAAAGTAAAACCCCTGGTTGAAAAAGATATCATCAGTCATTACGAGCTGGAATCGGCAGAATATACACAGCAGTCAAAAGCAGCCGCTTTAGCACAAGCAAAGGCTGCGTTGGTAAACGCGCAGGTTAATTTGGGATATACTACCATAACCAGTCCGGTAAATGGCGTTATTGGTTCGCTGCCTTATAAATTGGGTAGTTTGATAACCAGTACCACAACAGATCCTTTAACTACAGTTTATAACACCTCCAATATTTACGCCTATTTCGCGCTGAACGAAAAACAATTACTTGATTTTAGCAAGGATAGCGCAGGTACAACCTCCTTCAAATCAAAATTAAGCAAACTACCCAATGTGCTGCTTATACTTCCTGATGGTACTACTTACGAGCATACAGGCCGTGTTGAAACGGTGAACGGATTAATTAATACCGCTACAGGCGCTGCCAATGTACGTGCCGATTTTGTAAATCCACGGGGTATTATCCGTAGTGGCAGTAGCGCTTCGGTTAGAATCCCCAACACGATTAAATCGGGTTTGCTGGTACCACAAAGAGCCACTTATGAACTGCAGGATAAACGCTTTGTTTACTTGGTTGATAAACAGAACAAGATCAAGAACGTAGCTATTCAGGTGATGGATAACACCGCTGGTCAGTTTTACGTAGTTACCGACGGTTTGCATGCCGGCGATAAAATAGTGCTGGAAAGCGCCAATAATTTGCCGGATGGAACCACCATAAAAGTCAATCCGGTTAGTGAGGCATCTGTTTATGGCAACCTTAAATAGTGGAGTTTAATTTATCAATCCTGTTAAAGCAATTGTATGCTTAAAAAATTCATAGAACGCCCGGTATTATCAACTGTTATATCCGTTTTACTGCTGATACTGGGTATACTGGGCCTTATTAACTTGCCAATTTCACAATACCCGGATATAGCGCCGCCAACGGTAAACGTGTCTGCTTTTTATAATGGCGCTAATGCCGATGTGGTACTTAAAAGCGTGATCATCCCGATGGAAGAGCAGATCAATGGGGTGGAGAACATGACCTACATGACTTCGTCTGCCTCTAATGATGGCTCTGCATCGATCACGGTATACTTTAAAGTAGGTACCAATCCTGATCTGGCCGCGGTGAACGTGCAGAACAGGGTATCAAGGGCAACCAGTTTATTGCCGCTGGTTGTTACGCAATCGGGTGTTACGGTGGCCAAAAGCCAGAGCAGCAACCTGGTTATTTTTTCCTTATACAGTGACAATAAAACGTACGACGAAACCTTTTTGCAAAACTATGCCAAGATAAACCTGGTGCCGCAAATACAACGTGTAACCGGTGTGGGTACCGCTGAAGTGTTTGGCTCCCGGGATTATTCCATGCGTATCTGGCTAAAACCGGATGTGATGTCGCGATATGGTTTAGTGCCTGATGATATTACCGATGTGCTTAACGAGCAGAATATAGAAGCTGCGCCAGGTAAATTCGGCGAAAACAGCAATCAATCTTTTCAATATGTGATCAGGTACAAAGGGCGTTTACAATCTGCCGCTGAGTTTGGCAACATGATCATTAAATCGGTGGGCAATGGGCAATTGCTGCGGTTGAATGATGTGGCCCGGGTTGAATTAGGCTCGCTGGATTATTCGTTTCATATCATTACTGATGGTAAACCATCAGTAGGTGTGGCCATTAGCCAAACGGCGGGATCAAACGCCCGCGATGTGATCAATGAATCAAAAAAGATCCTGGATGCGGCTGCCGAAACCTTTCCTAAAGGAATGAAGATCGCTTACCTGGTTGATGCCAATGAGGTTTTGGATGCCTCGATAGAAAAAGTGATCAGCACACTCATTGAAGCATTTATATTGGTATTTATCGTAGTGTTTGTGTTCCTGCAGGATTTCCGGTCTACACTGATCCCGGCTATTGCGGTTCCGGTAGCTATTGTGGGTACTTTCTTTTTCCTCAACTTATTTGGCTTTACTATTAACCTGCTCACCTTATTCGCATTGGTGCTGGCCATCGGTATTGTGGTGGATGACGCCATTGTGGTGGTGGAAGCCGTACACGCTAAACTCGATATAGGCTATAAGTCGGCCCGAAAAGCATCTATTGATGCGATGAGCGAGATATCAGGCGCTATAGTTTCCATTACATTGGTGATGTCGGCAGTGTTTCTACCGGTAACTTTCATATCTGGCTCTACCGGTGTATTTTATAAGCAATTTGGTATTACGCTGGCAGTAGCTATTATGTTATCGGCCATCAACGCCTTAACGCTTAGTCCGGCTTTGTGCGCCCTGTTCTTAAAACCGCACGAAAAAGGCACCAAGAAGCATGGTTTTATCAATCATTTCTACGTGATATTTAATACCGCTTTTGATGCGGTAAGCGGTAAGTATAAAAAGTCGGTAGGGTTCCTGGCGCATAAAAAGTGGATAGCGGTAGCCGCCATAGCCGTATTTGCTTCTGTTCTTATTTACCTGATCAAAACCACGCCATCCAGTTTTGTGCCTAATGAAGACCAGGGCGTTGTATTCGCGGCTATTAGTCTGCCCCCGGCATCGTCCATGGAACGCACAGATGCGGTTGCCAATAAGATCGATAGCATTGGACATACCTTTCCGGCTGTGGTGAGTACCTTGAAACTGGTTGGGTTTAACTTTATTGCAGGTAATGGCAGCGCTTACGCCATGGTGATCATGAAACTGAAAACCTGGGATAAGCGTAAATCAAAAAGCGACAGCCAGGAAGGTATTATTGGTCAGCTTTATGGCAAAACCAGTGGAATGCGGGAAGCTAATGTGTTTTATTTTTCGCCACCAACCTTAAATGGCTTTGGTAACAGTGATGGTTTTGAGTTTCAGCTGCAGGATAAAGGCGGGCATACCGTGAATGAATTGTTTAAAGTAAGTAACGACTTTATAGCGGCCCTTAGCAAGCGCCCCGAAATTCAAAGCCTTAATTCATCCTTCAACCCCAATTTTCCTCAATACCAGGTTGATGTTAATGTAGCCAAATGTAAAGAAGCCGGTGTAACGGTAAATTCGGTATTGAATACGCTGCAGGGGTACTATGGCGGTTTATATGCTTCTAACTTTAATCAATTTGGTAAACAATACCGTGTAATGGTGCAGGCCGATTATGATTACCGGGCTACGGAGGCAGGTTTAAGCAAAATATTTGTACGCAACAGCGCGGGTACGATGGCGCCTATAACTTCCTTTATTTCATTGAAAAGAGTATTTGGGCCTGAGTCTATTTCACGATTTAACCTGTTTACGGCCATATCCGTTTCGGGCCAACCTAAGCCGGGTTTTAGTACGGGCGATGCCATCAAGGCCATTAAAGAGGTTGCTTTGGAGAGCCTGCCTGCGGGTTATGGTTATGAATTTTCCGGTTTAACGCGGGAAGAGTTAACCGCAGGCACGCAATCGGCTTATATATTTATGCTTTGCCTGGTGTTTGTGTACTTTTTATTAAGCGCCCAATATGAAAGCTATATTCTGCCTTTCGCGGTATTGCTCTCCTTGCCTGTCGGTTTGTCGGGAACTTACCTGTTTGCCAAGATATTCGGTATCGAAAGTAACATTTACCTGCAGATCTCCCTTATCATGCTCATTGGTTTGCTGGCCAAAAATGCCATCCTGATTGTTGAGTTTGCTTTGGAAAGACGACGAGCGGGTATGGAACTGATACCAGCAGCTATTGCAGGTGCCGAAGCCCGTTTACGCCCCATCCTGATGACCTCCTTTGCTTTTATATTTGGTATTATGCCTTTGATGTTTTCAACAGGAGCAGGGGCTAATGGCAATAAATCTATAGGTACAGGGGCAGTGGGTGGTATGTTTGTAGGAACCATATTTGGGGTGTTTGTGATCCCGGTGTTGTTTATCATCTTCCAGCATTTGCAGGAAAGGGTAAGCGGCCCACCGAAACAAGATAATGACGACGATGAGGATGAAGCGGTTGAACTCAAACCCGCTCATTGATCCATCAATTAAAAACATCGCCATGAACAAAAATTGTTTAAAATATATATTACTATTTGTCTCGCTTTCGGGAGTGCTGCTGTCCTGCCGCGTTACCAAAAGCTATAAACGCCCGGATGTAAATACTGAAGGTCTTTATCGCGGTAGCCAGTCGACTGATACGACCACCATGGCCTCGATGCCCTGGCAAAACCTTTTTGCGGATACTGTATTGAGATCATTGATACAGGAAGGCTTGAACAATAACCTCGATCTGAAAACCGCGGTACAAAAGATATTGGAAGCGCAGGCAACCCTGCGCCAAAGCAAAGCCGCCTTTCTCCCCAGCTTAAGTGGCAATGTGAGCGTTACCCGGTCAAAACAATCGCAAGCCGGGTTGAATTTCCCGGAAGGTATCGACATCAATACCCTCACTACCACCTATCAGGCCAATTTAAGTACTTCGTGGGAGGCCGATATTTGGGGTAAACTAAGCAGCACCAAAAGAGCCGCCCTGGCCAGTTTTTTACAAAGTGATGCCGCCAAAAGAGCGGTGCAAACCCAGCTGATAGCGGATATTGCCAATAACTATTTCAGCCTGTTGGCTCTGGATAAGCAATTGGAAATTACTCAGCAAACGCTTAAAAACCGGATTCAGGATGTGGAGACCATGAAGGAGCTCAAAAAAGGGGCCGTGGTTAATGGCGCGGCTGTGGTGCAGAGCGAGGCTAACCGTTATGCCGCCGAAGTATCTATTCCTGACATTAAACGCAGCATTCGCGAGACGGAGAACGCACTGGATATTTTACTTTCGAGGGGCCCGGGCCCAATTACCCGCAGTACATTAGCCGATCAAAAGGTAACCACCGAACTGCAAACGGGTATCCCTACACAATTGCTAACCAACCGCCCGGATGTGCAGCAAAGTGAATATGCTTTCAGGGCGGCCTTTGAGAATACCAACCTGGCGCGGACTTATTTTTACCCGTCATTTACCATAACCGCTTCCGGAGGTCTCTCAAGCTTGACTTTGAAAGATTTTTTTGACAAATCAATATTTTATAACGCAGTGGCTGGTATAGCGCAACCTATTTTTAACCAGGGTATCAATAAAGCCAGATTACGTACCGCCCAGGCACAACAGCAGGAGGCTCTGAATAGTTTCCAGAAAACATTGTTGGTAGCCGGACAGGAAGTTTCCAACGCGCTTTATGCTCATGAAACCGCTGTTGAAAAACAGGATTCCCGCAGTAAACAAATCATCGCACTGCAAAAATCGGTTGACTATACACAGGAGTTATTACGTTACAGCTCAGCAACAAACTATACCGATGTATTAACCTCCGAACAAAACTTATTGGCAGCGCAACTTAGTGGCGTGAGCGACAGGTTGCAGGAATTGCAAGCCATTGTGAATTTGTACCGTGCTTTGGGTGGTGGATGGCGGTAATGTAAACTGCTGTTTTCTAAAAAAAAATAAAAGGCCAGGCTTTATAAAGTCTGGCCTTTTTTATGGGTAATTATTGAGTGCTTATTATATTTTACTTTTCATATATATAGCTTATAGGTTTCTTAATAAGCTATATAAAATTCCTTTAACTTAATTAATAATCTATAATAGTTTAAAAATTAAGTATTTATTAAGCTTTTTTTAATATCCTTCCGCTTATTTTATGCTGATAACCAATTTATACCGGTATGCTTTTTCTAGAAGTTTCCGGTTTATTTAACCTTAATATCTATGAAAAAATACGTTTTTATGCCCCCTTAGGGATGGCTATGTCTAATTACAACTATTAACTACTATCAAACCAATTATTAAACACGTAAATTATGAAACTAAAAAATATTAAAGCTATATTTTTATTGGCCTTATTTGGCATTATAAGCTTAAGCAGCTGTAAAAAAGGTTTAGACAGAAACTCAGCTAGTGCATTGGCTGGAAAAAACAAAAGTACATTTGCCTCACCTGTTGGTGATGTGGTTGGGAAGATCACTGTAGGCTACCAGGGATGGTTTGCCGCTATTGGCGACGGTTCGCCTATTAATATTTGGTGGCATTGGGCACCGAATGCGGGCCAGGCGCCATCAACAAACAATATCGGTATCAAATCATGGCCTGATATGCGCGAGTATACCAGCTCTTATCAAACTGGTTTTGCCAATTTAAATAATGGAACACCCGCAAAATTATTCTCATCCTTTAATGACCAAACTGTAAATGTACAGTTTCAATGGATGCAGCAAAATAATATTGATTGCGCCGCGCTGCAACGTTTTAATCCAACAGGTGGGGAAGGCCCGGTTCGTGACGCGATAACGGCTAAGGTAAGAACTGCCGCTGAAGCTACTGGTCGCAAATTTTATATCATGTATGATATCACCGGCTGGACAAACATGCAATCAGAGATCAAAACCGACTGGACAAATAAAATGTCGGCGTATACTTCGTCATCGGCCTATGCCAAACAAAACGGCAAACCGGTAGTATGTATCTGGGGATTGGGTTTTATGGATGCTAACCACCCATTTTCTTCGGCTGTTTGTTTGGATGTGATCAATTGGTTTAAAGGCCAGGGCTGCTACGTAATAGGTGGTGTACCAGCTTCATGGCGAGATACCAATGCTACCGATATCCAGCCCAACTTTTTACCAACCGCTACCGCGTTGAACATGATATCGCCATGGATGATCGGTAAAATAGGTAATATCAGTGAAGCCAATAACTTCTATAACGATCATCAGGTGGGCGATCAGGCTTATTGTAATGCCAATGGTATCGATTATCAACCATGTGTATTGCCGGGCGACCTGCAATTACGTCAGCGCGCACACGGCGACCTGATGTGGACCCAGTTTTATAACCTGATCCGTGGTGGCGCACAGGGTCTGTACATTTCGATGTTTGATGAATACAATGAAGGTAACCAGATTGCTAAAACAACAGAAAATTCATCCTTTGTTCCGGCCGGTTCCAACTTTTTATCATTGGATGAAGATGGTACCGTATGCTCTGCCGATTACTACCTGCGTTTAACGGGCGATGGTGGCAGGATGTTGAAAGGACAAATTCCTCTTACCTCAATACGCCCGACAGCGCCTGTTGTAGGTGGTAGCAATCCGGTTACGCCTCCCTTTGGGCAAACAGTAACCATTAAAGGTTCAAACAATCAATATGTAAGTTCTGAAAACGGTACACAGGCTATGAATTGTAACCGCCCTGCGGCACAAGGCTGGGAGCAGTTTACTATTGTTAATGCGGGCAACGGAAAGGTTGTTTTGCAAAATTCAAGCAAATATGTGTCCTCAGAAAACGGTACTCAAGCTATCAACTGTAATCGTACCGTTATTGGCCCATGGGAGCAGTTTGATTGGGTTGTGAACTCAAACGGTACTATTTCTTTTAGAGGCAACAACGGCGCTTATATTTCAAGCGAGGGAGGCACTGCGGCCATGACCTGCACCCGTACAACTATAACCGCAACAGAGCAGTTCCGGATAAACCAATAAGGTTCATAAAACTCCAACTGTCATTTAGAACGAACGGCATTGCACAAAGCGATGGGGTGAGGAGAAATCTTATACAACATGTTTCTGAATGGCTTATCGTATAAGATTTTTCGCTGCGCTCAAGAGATAGTTTCTCCTCGTACCTCGTTCGAAATGATAATCTGATTTTCTTATCCCAACCCATAAGAAAACAAAACCGGCGACCATATCAGGTCGCCGGTTTTGTTTTATGCTTACTCGGCAACAAATTTAAGCCCGATTACGGAGATGATGAGGGTGCTCATGAAAAACAAGCGCCAAAAGTTGGTTGGGTCTTTAAATACCAGGATTCCTACCAATACTGTACCTACAGCACCGATGCCCGTCCAAACAGCATAGGCTGTACCTATAGGTAAGGTTTGTATGGCTTTGATAAGGAGTACCATGCTCAGGGTCATGGTGATAAAAAATCCGGTATACCAAAGGTACATTTCGGTACCTGTTGTTACTTTGGCTTTGCTTAAACATGAGGCAAAACCCACTTCGCAAAGACCTGCGATGATTAATATGATCCAATTCATTTTATCTTATATTTATTTCGACTGTAAAGTTCCGGAGTATAAACAGCCTAAAAATTAACATAGGATAAATAATATAGTTACCTGATTTTGGATCTTATACGGCTTAAACTCACCTGTGTAATGCCCAAATAAGAGGCTATATGACACAATTGCACCCTTTGCACAAGATCGGGATTGTGGGTGATTAGCTCCTGGTATCTGTCGGCTGCCATGCTGAATTGGCGGGAGATCAATCTTTCTTCTACCTTGATCAGTTCGGTTTCGGCAAAGCGGCGGCCCCAGTTGGCAATGTGAATATCCTCGGCAAACAGTTTTCGTAGATCACTGGTTTTGATGCGGTATAAATCACAATCTTCCAAAAGCTCAATATTTTCGTAACCGGGTTTATTATCTACATAATTTTTCATCGAGATAATGGTATCACCTTCCCGGCCAAACCAGAAGGTAACCTCGGTGTCGTGCTGAAATAAATAAGCACGTACGATACCTTTTTTTAAAAAATAAACGTTCCGACTGATTTTATCAACCTCAAATAAAATGCGCCCTTTAGGTAAAGTGATTTCCTCAACCAACTGTTTCAGCTTCTGCGCGGAGGTTTCAGGTACAGGATAAATTTGATTGATAATTTGTTCAATGCTCACTTTAGCAATTATTAATTATAAATATTAACCTTAGGCTTGAGGGTATTTGCCCCTACAATTGTCCTTCTTATGCCGTTAAAAACCAAACGGAACTTTTATTATAAAAGAATATCAATAACATTGTCCAGAGCCATCGATCCTGTTTATATAATAGTTTGTAAATTTTAAAAACGTAATTATAACAAAACCTTTATTCTTAACCAATGAAACGTAACTACTACATTGTAGCCCTGATCATGCTCATCTTTTTTGTGATCTCCTTTTTAACCAATGTGATCGGTCCGCTGATTCCGGATATCATCAAAGTATTCCATCTAAGTTACACATTGGCGGGTGTACTTCCTCTGGCATTTTTTATAGCCTATGGCGTAATGTCGGTACCATCGGCTATTATGCTCGAAACATTTAAGGAGAAAAAGATCATGGTGGCGGCATTTGTGGTGGCTTTTTTAGGTTCGCTTTTGCTGGCTATGGAGCCTAATTACCTCAGCGCTATTATTTCCTTGTTCCTGATTGGCTGTGGTATGGCTATGCTGCAGGTGGTGATCAATCCGCTGCTCCGAACATCTGGTGGCGAGGAGAATTACGCCTTTACCTCGGTATTGGCACAATTGATATTTGGGCTCGCTTCTTTTCTGAGCCCGCTGGTTTATTCTTATATGGTTAAAGCTTTAAAAGAAAACAATAGCGGCGGTATCGTGGGCTTGTTACATTCGTTGGTGCCTGAAAACCTACCCTGGATCTCTTTGTATTGGCTTTTTACAGTGATATGCCTGGCGATGGTTATTCTGCTGATATTAACCAAATTCCCCAAGGTTGAACTGAAAGAAGATGAGCAGGTAGGCTCCTTGCAAACGCATTTTGACCTATTTAAGCAACCTATCGTTATCCTGTTTTTGGTAGCCATGTTCTGCTATGTGGGCACGGAGCAGGGCATCGCTAACTGGATCTCCCAGTTTCTGAAAACCTATCACGATCTTGACCCTCAAACCAAAGGAGCAGATACCGTAGCCTATTTCTGGGGACTGATGACGGCAGGCGGCATCCTGGGCCTGTTTCTGTTGAAGATAATGGACAGCCGTAAAGTGCTCATCAGTTTTACCATACTGGCGTTAGTATGTTTAACTGCGGCTTTGTTTGGGCCAACCGGTGTGGCTTTGATCGCCTTTCCGCTGGTAGGTTTCTTTGCTTCGGTGATGTATCCTATTATATTTTCACTGGCACTTAATTCTATCAATAAAGATCACGGTTCTTTTGCAGGCTTGCTGGTTACGGCCATTATCGGCGGAGCTATTATACCACCTGTTATCGGTTTGCTGGGTGATGCTTTTGGCTTGCGCGCTGGTATGTTCTTTTTGTACATCACCCTTGGTTATATATTAAGCGTAGGCTTTTGGGCAAAACCGCTCATTACCAATAAAACCATCGACATCAAAAAGAAAACTACTCATGAATAATATCAAAGTAATAGGGATAGACCTGGGGGCTACCAATATCCGCGGAGCAATTGTAAATGATAACTCCTTGTCGGCTATCGTATCGCAAAAAATAAAAAGCGATGGTTCTGTTGAAGATGTGATGAATGATATATACCAGGTGGTTGACACTCTGTTAAAAAACGATCAGGTAGCCGCCATTGGTATTGGTGTACCCAGCGTGGTTGACGTTGCTGAAGGTATTGTATATGATGTGCAATACATTCCATCGTGGAAGGAAGTGCATTTAAAACAGTTGATGGAAACACGTTATGGCATACCTGTGTATGTAAATAACGATGCCAATTGCTTTGCTGTAGGCGAATATTATTTTGGCAAAGGGGGCAATGTAGATTCGATGATCGGTTTAACGCTGGGTACGGGTTTAGGCGCTGGTATCATGATCAACAAACGATTGTACCCTGGTTTTAACTGCGGAGCTGGTGAATTTGGTTTGTTTCCGTACCTGGATAACATACTGGAATATTATTGCAGCGGCTCGTTCTTTAGCAATGTGTATGGCTTAGATGGCGTGCAGGTTTTTGAGGATGCCAAAAAGGGGGATGAGCAGGCATTAAAACTATATGCAGAGTTAGGTAAACATATTGGCCATGCTATAAAACAAGTGATGTATGCTTATGATCCGCAGCTAATTGTACTGGGTGGTTCTGTACGGTATGCCCATGCGTTTTTTCAGCAAACGATGTGGGAAGAGATCAGAACATTCGCCTATACCAAAACTGCCGAACGGATCAGGGTAGAGGTATCGGGACTGGAAAACAGCGGCATCATAGGTGCCGCGGCTTTGTATTACGATAATCAACAATAAACTATACTTCTTATCATGAAAAAATTCATACTTACGCTCATTTTACCCTTGTGCTTTCAACAGGCATTCAGCCAGGCCAGACAGGAAAGTTTTCAGCTTATACTGAAGGACGACTGGAAAATGCAATCAGCAGTGACCGATGTGGCACCGGCCGACAAAATCTCCAAAGAAAATTACGATACCCAAAACTGGTATAAAGTAAGCGTGCCTACTACCATCATAGCCGGCTTACTGGCCAATAAAGTTTATGATTTTGACCCATTTATGGGACGCAACTTAAAAAAGCTCAATGATCCTAAACTGGATAAACCCTGGTGGTTTCGCCGGGAGTTTACCTTGCCTGCTGCCGAAAACGGTAAAAATGTAATCCTGCGATTGCATGGCATCAATTACAAGGCAAACGTATGGCTAAATGGTGTAAAAATTGCCGATTCGACCCAAACCAAAGGGCCTTTCCGCATCATTCAGCTGGATGTAACCAAACACATCAATTATACCGGCAACAATGTGCTGGCCCTGCAAATAACGCGACCATTTACACCCAACAAAGCCAAAGGTGACCTGGCCATTGATTATGCCGACTGGATCCCTTATCCACCCGATTATAACGGTGGTATTGTGAACAATGTGGAGATCAAAACCTATGATAAAGTAGGGGTGCAGTACCCACTGGTAACCACTCGTTTTGATTTGCCGTCATTGGCCGTAGCGCATTTATATGTGGATGCTCAGGTAACCAATTATACCAATACCGCGCAGGATGCCGTGATTAAAGGGCAGATCAACAGTGACGTAAGCTTTGAACAAAAAGTACACCTGCTGCCTCACGAATCAAAAAACGTGAACTTTAGTCCGGAGGTGTATAAACAGCTCAATATCAAAAATCCGCGTATCTGGTGGCCCTGGCAATATGGTAAGGCCGAACTGAATAGGGTTGAATTATCCGCAGAGGTAGGAGGTAAGGTAAGTAACAGCCTTTGGGAGAAATTCGGCATCCGCCAGATGGATTCTAAACTGATCGACAATGAATCGCGTGAGTTTATTGTGAACGGTAAACCTATTCTGATCCGCGGTGCGGCATGGTCGCCGGATATTTTTCAGCGCCGTTCGCCTGAAAGGCAAGAGCAGGAAGTGAGGCTTGTGCGGGATATGAATATGAATATCATCCGCTCCGAAGGTAAAATGGAAGATGATAATTTTTATGATCTGTGTGATCAGTACGGTATGCTGGTGATGACCGGCTGGATGTGCTGTGGCGTATGGCAACACCCCGAGCACTGGGACACAGCCGAACGCAAGGTAGCCATGGCATCTGACAGCAGCGTAATGTACTGGCTGCGCAACAAAGCCAGCCTCATGGTGTGGCTCAATGGCAGCGATATGCCGCCAACCGATACCTCTGTAGAGCGTGATTACCTGAAGATTGAGAAAACGTTGAAGTGGCCAAATCCGACATTATCTACGGCTAATGAAACCAAATCGAAAGTATCCGGCTATAGTGGTGTAAAAATGGCTGGCCCTTATGAATGGGTACCACCTATATACTGGGAAACCGATGCTACGCACAAATTTGGAGGCACCTGGAGTTTTGCTACAGAAATATCACCGGGCCCGTCTATCCCTCCGTATGAAAGTTTGATCAAGTTTATCCCTAAAGACTCCCTGTCGACCAGTTCGCCGGCGTGGTTATACCATTGTGGTACAGGGTCATTTGGCACTACGAAAGTGTTTGATAAGGCGCTTTCAAACCGTTATGGAGAATCTACATCAATCAAAAACTACATAGCCAAGGCACAAGCGCAAAACTATGAGGCACACCGCGCCATGATGGAGGCCTATGGTTTTAAAAAATACAATACCGCCACAGGAGTAGTGCAATGGATGCTGGCCAACCCGTGGCCCGGGTTGATTTGGCATACTTATGATTATTACCTGTACCCGGCAGGCACCTACTTCGGCATGAAAAAATCTATGGAGCCATTGCATGTGATGTATTCCTACAAATCAAATGAGGTAGGTGTTATCAACTCTTACCCGGAAAAAATCACAGGTTTACAAGTAAAAGCTACGATTTACAATATTGATGGTACGGTAAAGTTTACCAAAACCGCCCCGGTAAGTATTGAAGCTGATGCCTCGAAAGTGGTATTTGCCCTGCCCGCTATTACCGGATTGTCACCTGCTTATTTTGTGCGTTTGCAGTTAAGTGATAGTCAGGGTAAGGTAGAAAGTATTAACTGGTACTGGCTATCGCAAAAACAGGAAGTACTGAACTGGAAAAAATCAAACTGGTACACCACGCCGGAATCTGCCTATGCCGATTATACTGCTTTACAACAGATTCCGAAAACGGCACTTAAACTGGGCCATGTTCAGGAAGCTGCCCAAGGCGATAGTACCACGCATTCGGTTACCATAACCAATAACGGCAAAGCAGTGGCCTTTTTTGTGCATCTGCGCGCTTTGAAAGGTAAGGATGGTGATGATATACTGCCGGTGATATTCAGTGATAACTATATTTCGCTGGCGCCGGGCGAAACAAGGGTGATCAAATGCACTTACAGCAATAAAGATGCGGCGGGTAAAGCGCCCCACTTCCTGACCTCGGCCTGGAATATCGATACCGGTAAGAGTAAGGGTGATGAACAGGTTGGTTTTGAGGAAGGCTTGCCGGTAAATTAGTTTTAACAACATAGTTTGTCATTCTGAGGGTAGCGAAGAATAATCTATCGGCTAGCGGTTAGGTCGTAGGATAGGTCTTCGTTCCTCAGGATGACAAGTTAATGAATATCCCACCTTGCGCTCGTTTGTAACGAGTGCTTAACCTGGGTTTGCGTTTAAAACGCAAGAGCGATGCAATTGCTGCTCCACAATAAGCACTCGTTACAAACGAGTGCAAGTAGATAAAAAGAGTGTAAGTAGAAAATATAAAATTTGTCATTCTGAACGGAGTGAAGAATCTATTGACCAGCGGTAAGGTCGTAGAACAGATCCTTCGTTCCTCAGGATGACAAATTGAATGGACTGGACAAAAATCACATCGTAATCACTACCCGTTTACCCTGCGCATCCTGCTGCCAGGCTTCGGCTACATCTTTTAAAGGTATGGCCAGCGTATCGATAGATAGTTTTCCTTCCGCGGCCAGCTTGAATACTTCGGGTAGTATCTCGGTTTGGATCTTGACGATGATCTCTTGTGAAACGCTTCCACCACCAGCACCGGTAAGCTCAATAGCGGTGCTACGCAGGATAGAGGCAGGAAGATTAATAGCAGGGCCGGCCATTTCGCCAACCTGCACATAACGGGTGATATGATCAACCGTGGCATTCAAATCGTGCCCGGCCAAAGTGCCTAACAGCAGCTCGGCGGGTTTACCCCATAGGTAGTCGATAACTACATCAAACGGACTTTTAGCTGCTTCTGCTTTAATAGCTTGTTTAACGTCGTCGTCAGGTTGGTTGAGGGAGATGGTTGCATCAGCACTTAGATTATCTAAAGCCCGTTGATTACGACCAATGGCGATAATCCTGCCCGCACCTAAATGGCGGGCTATCTGCACGGCCAGTTTTCCGGTAATGCCGGTGGCGCCTAATATCAATACGGTATCACCTTTCTTTAATTTGCCTTTGTATGCTAATGATAACCATGCTGATATGGCCGGGTTAGGTATAGCTGCCGCGGTAATGTTATCCAGTTTATCGGGTACCGGAACGTACCAATTTTTGTTAATCAGCGCTTTTTCGCTCATCATACCTGTGGCCGATCCAGCGTATACACGAGTGCCGTTTGCTAACACACCTACACCGTCAACCCCAACTATTACCGGGTAGTTCTCGTGCTTATCATAATGCGTGCCCTTGGCTCGTGCTTTATCCAGATTTTTGATACTGGCGGCTTTAATTTCAATAATTTGTTCGTGTTCGGAGGGGATGGGCTCTGCAAAATTTGCATATTGAGGAGTTTCTCCTGCCCGATATAATACTGCTGCTTTCATTTCATTTGTTATTTGTTCAACAAATTTCGGCAGCCAGCTGTGGGCCTGCGATAACATTTGTTAATAAATGAAAAGGTGCTTTTTGATTCAGTAATTCACTAATTCAATAATTACCTAATGACTGCGTTACGGATGCGGCTTAGCGAAACCGAGGTAATACCCAGGTAGGAGGCGATGTAATGTTGTGGTATGCGCTTAATGATATGTGGTTTTTCTTTGAGCAGGGTGAGGTAGCGTTCCTTGGGCGTGTATTTGATGAACGACATGAAATGGGTCATGTAATTGATTTGCCTGTCCAGCATCACATCGGCCAATCGTTCCCGCACCTCCGGAATGGCATTGAGCTCGCTCATCATCTCGTTATAATCCTTTTTGTGGATCCAGTGAAGTATGCAGGGCTCTATAGTTTCCAGCGTGACCAGGCTTGGCGTGCCTTTCCGGAAACTTTCAATAGATGATACCGCTTCCTGTTCAAAAAAGAACTGGAAGGTTACATCCTTACCTTTATTGTTGAACCATACCCGCAAGCAGCCCTTTTCAATATAATAGGCTTTTTTGGATACATCCCCCTCGTGCAAAAGGATAGTTTTTGCAGGAACTTCAAGGCGATGGTAAAGCTTCTCATACTTTTCCCATGAGCCTTGAAGTTGTGGTAATAATTTTTTAAGCTGATCAAACACAGCTCAAATTACTGAATTTTTTATGAAAACAAGCTTAAAAGCCGCTATCGTCTAAAGCGAATGTGTTTTTACGGTCTTTCCATTTACCTTTTGTAAAATCGGGGAACTCCAAAGTCTTGCCCTCTTTTACCGATTGGGTTGATAGGGGAGCTATTACGCTCATAGTAACCGAATCGTACACATCAATAGGCGTTTGGCGTTTGTGTTTTATCGATTCGATAAAGGCATTAAATACAAACCAGTCCATACCGCCATGCCCGGCGCCTGCGGCTTCGGCATCGTGTTTTTTCCATAACGGGTGATCATATTTTTCAAACCACTCTTTCGCCGGATCCCAGCTATCATCCTCTTTTGATTTATGATCGATATAGATGGATCTGTTTACATCCATCCAGATACCTTTAGTACCCTGCACCCGGAAACCAAGCGAATAAGGACGAGGTAAATGTGTATCGTGCGATAACAGAACGGTTTCGCCATTGGCACAGTTGATCATGGTGGTGGTTACGTCGCCATTTTTGTAGTTGATCTTGGCATTTGGATGGCCCGGCGAAAGCTCCTCTACATAAGCAGCCAAACCACGCGCCTTTGAACTGAATGAAACCAGGCTGGTAAAACGGTTACCGCTGTTAATATCAATATAATGCATTACAGGGCCGGCGCCGTGGGTAGGGTACAGGTCGCCGTCACGGTCGATGTTAAACTGGGTGCGCCATTGGGCTTCGCTTAGTGCTTTTGTGCCGTATTCCACACCTTTACCACCATAGCGGCCTTTACCATCATTAAACAACACATCGCGCAGGTTGTGTTGATAACCGCCTTCCAGGTGCACCAGTTCGCCAAATAAACCCTGCCTAACCATGTTTAAAGCGGCCATTACATCCCGGCGGTAGCATACGTTCTCCAATGTCATGTAAGGGATACCTGTTTTTTCGGATGTTTTAACAATGGCCCAGTGCTCATCAACAGTTAAACCGGCAATTACTTCGCAACCTACATATTTGCCTGCTTTCATGGCATCAATAGATTGCTGGTAGTGAAACTGCCATGGTGTAGCTATAATTACCGCGTCAATATCATTCCTTTCCAGTAGTTTTTTGTAAGCATCCAAACCGCCGGTGTACTCTTTAGCTGCGGGCCGGCCTTTTTTGGCCAAAAAGTCCCGGCAGATACTTAGTGAATGTTCCTGGATATCGCATATGGCAACAATCTCTACATCGTCGCGCAGGGCGCCTTCAGAAATATGGCTCATGCCGCGGGCACCTACACCAATATAACCAAGCCGTACTTTGCCGTTATCCTTGGCAAATAAACTACCTGTTGGCAGTATGGTAAACCCGGCGGCAGCTATCGCGCTGCTTTTTACAAATGTTCTTCTGTCCATTTATGTTATTGTTTGATAATGATTTATTAATGTGAACTAATGGTTTGGTTACCACCATCTATCGGGATTGAAGTTATTGATCATATTTCTAAAAACAACAGATCACACACCTCAAATACGCCGCAAACGTTTGATAAGCTTAGCTATTTATCCCAAATTCAAAAATAGTACGACTCTTAAACTCTTCGCCCGGATTTAACTGCGTACTGGGGAAATGGTGTTTGTTTGGTGCATCCGGATAATGCTGGGTTTCCAGGCATAATCCGCTTCTGAACGGATAGCTGCTATTTTGTTTACCGATAATGGTTTCGTCTAAAAAATTACCTGTATAAATGTGTATGGCAGGTTCGGTAGTAAAAACGTTTAATGTTCTTTTGCTGCCAGATTCAAAAACGGTTGCCGCTAATTTTAACTCATCGGAGTCCTGCTTTTTTACCACCCAGGAATGATCATATCCACGGCTTAATACCAGCTGGGCGTTATCCTCATTAATGCGCTTGCCAATAGCAGTTGGTTCTGTAAAATCAAAGGGTGTGCCGCTTACCGGGGTAAGTGTGCCCTCGGGTACCTGCATGGCATTTACGGGCAGGTAATCTGTTAAAGGCAACATGAGTTGATGATCCAGGATAGACCCGGCATCGTGTCCGGCTAAATTAAAATAAGCGTGTTGTGTTAAATTGATCAGGGTTGATTGATCGGTTTTGGCTGCAAAATCAACTATAAGCTGGTTTTGGTTATTTAGCGTATAGGTAACTAAAGTAGTGAGATTGCCCGGGAAGCCTTCCTCGCCATCGATGCTCAGATATTCCAGTATCACACCAACTCCATCTTCATTAGTGAAAGATTTTGATTGCCATACTTTTTTATTAAAGCCCACCTTGCCGCCATGATGATGGAAACCGCCGTCTTTAACTGTAAGTTGATATGATGTACCGTTTATTTCTACTTTACCACCGGCTATCCGGTTAGCAAAGCGGCCTACCACAGTGCCAATATAAAACTGATCGTCGATATAGCCCTGCAGATCATCATATCCCAGTACAACATCGGCCATATTGCCCTGATTATCCGGAACGGATAAAGACTGTATAGCAGCACCAAAATTGGTTATGGACGCTTTTATGCCGTTATCATTGCTTAGTTCGTAAAGGAATATCTGGTGACCGTTATACTCGCCCCAATTTTTTTGGCTGATGGTGTATTTCATGTGATCATATGTTTAAATAGAATAATGGAAATTAGTGTTTTCATAGGTAGGGCAGCACAGAAAATTGCACAAAATACTACGCAAACGTTTGCAATAGGCACATCATACCAAATGTTCGCATCGGTTCTGTCTTTTTTGATGTGAGCGATGAAAATAATACTTCATCCTGTACTGTTAATTCTTCTGAATAACGTTAACCGGTAATATTTTATCATATTGTCGTTATGAATATTGTTGCTTTTTGTAATGACCTTTTGTTAAGGTGATTAGCTTGTGTAAAATAAAGAAGCACAAACGTTTGCGCATGTTTTTTCATCAGTAATTAATTACGTTTGACTAAAATTTGCCTTAAATGATGCTTAACCAGATCCTGGAACTATACGGACTCGATGCCAATAACTATATTATAAAAAGCTTTGGTGCGGGGTTGATTAACCATACCTGGAAGGTTAGCGGGCCAAAAAATTATATCCTTCAGCGTATTAATCCGTACGTTTTTAAAAATCCGGAAGCCATTGCAGAAAATATGGCTCTGTTGGCAGATCATCTTAAACAAACTGCACCCGATTACCTTTTTGTGGCGCCAATACCCACCCTGACAGGCGATCGTTTGGTTGAAATAAATAACAAAAAGGAGTATTACCGGCTTTTTCCTTTTATTGATAACTCGGTAACCATAACCGAAATTAAAAATCAGCAGGAAGCCTTTGAGGCCGCCCACCAGTTTGGGAAATTTACCTATTTGCTGCGTGGTTTTGACTTGGATAAACTGCATTATACTTTGCCCCGGTTTCATGATCTTAAATTACGGTTCGACCAATTTAAAGAGGCTTGCTCCACTGCAGGGGCCGATAAATTGGCTGTAGCCGCTGCTGCTATTAATGATATTTATAAGTACCAAGGTATATTATTTACCTATATGCAACTGATCGACCGCCAGTTGCTGCCCTTGCGGGTGATACATCATGATACCAAGATCAGTAATGTGTTGTTTGATCAGGATCATAACGGTTTGTGTGTGATCGACCTGGATACGGTGATGCCGGGGTACTTTTTGAGCGATGTTGGTGATATGCTGCGTACCTACCTTTCGCCAGCCAACGAAGAGGAACGTGATTTTTCAAAGATCCAGATCAACGAAGAATGTTTTTATGCTATTTATAAAGGATATATTTCGGCTATGGGTTCAGCCCTGACTCCTGTGGAGAAGGAATATTTTACTTACTCGGGCAAATACATGATCTATATGCAGGTGCTCCGGTTCCTGACCGATTTTTTAAATGACGATATCTATTATCACACCACCTATCCATTGCAAAACCTGGTAAGGGCGCAAAATCAGTTGGCCCTGTTAGAGCAATTCATCAAATCGGAAAAACGGTTCAAGAAATTTATTGAGTACTTTAGCTTTAAGCACAATAATATCGTGAACTGATGCCGCGACTAATTATCGCATAGCAAAAGAGGCTGTTCCCAAAAATGGAAACAGCCTCTTTTATTTTGATCTGTGATTTTGGATTAATGATAACCCGGATTTTGATCTTGTGGTGTTATTTCGGTATTCAGCTTTAACTCAGTGTCTGGTATTGGATAAAGCGCGTTAAATGCCTGGATGGTTCCGGATTGGGCCGTCCATTTATTATATTTTTTAACACGGTCAACAAAAGTACCTGTACGGAGTAAATCAATACGACGCCAGCATTCCGCGAAAAGTTCACGGGTACGCTCGTCCATGATATTGGTACGGAAATCGGCCTGCGACATTGCGCCCCATGCTTTATCGCCCGGCAGTGTACCGCCCCAGGCGCGTGCCCGTACCTGGTTAACCACGGTAACAGCTTCGCCTGTTCTGTTCAGCTCATTTAAACATTCGGCATAGCATAATTTAATATCGGCTAAACGCAGTATGGGCATATCTTTACCTGAGTTGTACATGTTGTTGTACCCCAGACCGCTATGGGTATCGGTACGGAAATCCTCATATTTTTTTATGTGCGGTTTTAGCTCATCAAAATCATTGCCCAAACCTTCCCATGAAATAATGTCGAGCGTTGGCGTAACGCCATAATAAGTAAAATCATAACGGATGCTTTCGTTACGGCGCACATCGCCATCTTCCCATATACCACCATTGGCAACGGTTTCATAGGCATGTATTGTTGGAACTATCTTGTCGTAGCCCGAGTAATAACAGCCATCGCCAAAGGTGTTCTGTACCGCGCGCGAGCCTATCTGGAATTGTACTTTATTATTGTTGGGAGATACCGGGCTATATTGAAATTCGAATATCGATTCGGCCGTGTTGGGTTTGTTATAGTCCCACAGATCGGCATAAGGTACCAGGCTGTATCTGCCCATCATTTTTTCAAAGCAGTCACGGGCTTTGTCAAAATCGCGCAAGCCGGTTGACACCGGAGCCGACATGTAAGCTTTACCCAGCATAGCCAGGGCTGCCCCGCTTGTTGCCCTGCCTGCGGCATTTTTGTCCGGACAAAAAGCCGCGGCCTTAGTTAAATCGGCGATAATAAATGTCCATACATCTTTAAGCGGCTGGCGTTTAAAACCCAGTTGCGATTCGCGGCTCAGGTCCCTGATGGGTATTTCGCCCCAGTACATGGCCAGCTCATAGTCAATAAAGCCACGGATGAAACTGGCTTCACCTACAATGCCTGCTTCTACAGAGCCTGCCTGCAGTGTAGGTTTATCAACCCCGTTAATGATTTTGGCTGCCTCATTCACCAGGGGCCAGCGAAGGTTCCACTGAGTTGTTACCTGGCCTTGCAGCGAGTTCAGGTTGCCGTCGTACCTGTCCAATCCACCTTTGGAGGCATCGCTTTTCATTTGATAGGCACCTTGTTGGGTTTCGTCGGTACCCATCATCAAAACGGTTCCCTGCTCATCTACACGGTTATTTAACCAGCTGGCATATACGCCTTTCAAGCTGGTTTGTACCAGGCCTATATCTGAGTATACCTTACTTTCGTCCAGTTTGGTTAAACTATCCTCTTTCAGGAATTTTTTGCAGGAAGCCGAACATATTACTGTTCCTGCAATGCATATATTTATAATGGTTTTTTTCATGATCTTTTGCATTGAAGTTTAAAATCCAAAATTTACCCCAAGAACAAATGTCCGTACCGGTGGATAACCGTAATCGCCGGTTTCCGGATCAAGGCCTTTGTATTTTGTAATACAGAACAGGTTTGAACCTGTAGCATAAATCCGTACGCGGTTGGCATGCCAGCTGTTTAGTAGTTTTTGAGGCAGGTTATAGCCTAAAGTCAATGCCGATAAACGCAGATACGAGGCATCCTGAATGGCATAGTCCAGATCGGACGGGTTGTACCGGTTGTAACTGGTATTGTCAATTACGCGGGGAATATTGGTATTGGTGTTGGTTGGTGTCCAGCGGTTTAACAGATCGGTTGAAGCCATGCTTGAACCCACGCTGTTGATCAGACCTTCATAATAACCGCTGATCTTTTTGGCGCCATGCGAGTAAACAAACACCGCGTTTAAAGTTATCCCCTTGTAAGAAACATCGGTTGCAAAGCCACCGTAGTATTTCGGATCTTCGTTACCAACAATCTGGAGGTCGTACTGGTTAACAATACCATCTTTAACACCATTAGGGCCCGAAACATCCAGCGCGAACAAATCGCCCAGACCTACTGTTTTACCATTGTAGTTAAGGCCCTGCCACTCAGCGCGGTTTGATTCCTGCGCTATACCGCCCGAACGAAGGGTATAGATACCGTGCAGCGGCTGGTTAACAAATAAATTGCCTTCACGCTGTATGGTGCTGCCAGATATGTTATAGATCTGCTGGGCATTACCATATAATTGTTTTACCGTGTTTTTGGCAAAAGATATATTGCCGGATAATGACCAGTTCCAATCTTTACTTTTAACTACCTGACCGCTTAATGAAAGATCGACGCCTTTGTTATTTACACGACCCACGTTTTGCAACTGATGCGTATAGCCGGTAGTGGTGGCCAGTTGACGATCAAGCAGCAAGTTATCATTATTGATGTAAAACGCGTCGGCAGTAACAGACAGGCGCGAGTTCAGGAAAGCCATATCCAGGCCAAGGTTGGCTTGTTTTTGCCGTTCCCAGGTCAGATCTGGATTGCCCTTCAAACCATCGTTAGCTAACAGCGCGTTGTTGTTGTTAACTTTTGAACCATACAACGTCTGGAAAGCATAATTGGTTATATCCTGGTTACCCACAACGCCATAACCCACACGCAGAGCCAATTGGTTAAATATTTTCTGCTGTTTCATGAAATCTTCTTTAACAACATCCCATTTTACCGAAGCTGATGGGAAAATACCATACTGATGTCCCGGCGCAAACCTGGATGAACCGTCATCACGTGCGGTAGCAGTCACGAAATACTTATCATCAAAGCTGTAGGTAAAACGAGCGATCACCGAAAAGATGGAGTAAGCGTAAAAGGTTGATCCTATGGTTGTTTTGTCCTGGGCGGCCGCACCATTCAGGTCATAGTATAACAGGTCGTTGCTGGCGAAACGGTCGCCTTGCGCCAAAGTATAATCGGAGGTGCGTTTGCTGGCACTTGTACCCAACAACGCGGTGATGCGGTGCCTGGAATTAAAGGTTTTGGTATAAGTAGCGGTATTATCCCATTGCCAGTACAGGTCATTCCAGCGTTCGGCTTTGGCCCGTGCATCGCCATTGTAATTCCGGATAGCTTCCTGGATGTTGTTTGGTGTAAACGTAGAGTAGCTTTGCTGCCCGTAATCAACAGAAAAGGTTGAACGTATATCCAAACCCGGTATCGGGTTTACATTGATAAAGTTTGATGTTGACAGGCGGTTGCGGTTTTGCCTGCGGGTAATATCAAGCGCGTTGAACGGGTTAAAACTATTGTTGCTGTTTTGACCAAGCGCACGGTAATACACGGTTAAGTAATTAGGCGTATATCTGGTAGCTGCAGCACGGTACGGATCATAATTTAAAAGTGGGTTGGCATTAATGGCCTGGTTGTACGCATCGTCATCGGGCAGATGATCGTCAGTACGGGTAAAGCCGGTATTGGTGCCAATTTTTAACCATTTTTTAACCAGGTAATCCGCATTAAAACGACCACTATATTTGTTTTGAGTTAAGGTTTGTATAATCCCTTTTGTACCGGCATAGCCCAAACTCAGGTAAAATGAGCCTCTTTCGGTACCACCTGCAAAGCTTAAAGCATGGTTTTGCTGATAGCCGGTCTGCGAAATAGCTTTAAGCCAGTCGTAGGTTTTACCGCTGTTATAAGTATCAAATTCTTGTTGTGAGAAAGCTAAGTTGGTTTTAAGCAAGGTATTGTTAATGTAATCCTGTCTGTTGGCGTTAGGATTATCTTTGATGTAACCGTTAGCATAGGCATCCACGCGTAAATCAAATAACTGTTGGGCACTCATGGTTTCGGGCCTGTTGGCATAGTTAGAGAAGCCGGCCCAGGCATCATAGCTAATGGTACCATCGCCAGGTGATTTTTTGCCTTTTTTGGTGGTGATAACCACAACACCATTGGCACCACGCGAACCGTAAAGGGCAGTAGCCGAAGCGTCTTTCAATATGGATACCGTTTCCACATCGTTCATGTTGATGGAATTAAAGCCACCAAGGTTGTTTTCCATGATCAAACCGTCTACTACATAAATAGGGGTTGAGCCGGAGTTGATGGTGTTGGTACCACGGATCTTGATCACGGGGTCGTCGCTTGGTTTGGAGCCGCCACCTATAAATACGCCAGCCACACGACCCTGCAAGGCGCTGCTAACATTGGTAACTGTGCGTTCCTGTAACGTTTTGGAATCTACGTTACTTACAGAGCCGGTAAGGTCGCCTTTTTTGAAGGTTGTACCTACCACTACGATTTCGGCAAGGCTGTTATTCGATGTTACCAGGGTAATTTTCAGAGGCTCGGTTGTGGCAAGTACTTCTTTGGTTTCAAAACCTATAGCGGTGAAAACCAATGCTGTGCCCGGGCTTACATTTAGTGAAAAGTTACCATTAATATCTGTAACGGTTCCGGTTCTGGTACCCTTAATGGTTACCGTAACACCAGGAACTGCCAAACCTTTATCATCCTTAACATTACCCGTAACAGGAGCCTGGTTCATATCCAGGTCGGCTCGTTTGTTAACCACTGTGGGAGGGTTGTTTTTGATGATGATCACGTCGCCCGAAACTTCATAAGCCAGGTTAAGCGGCGTAAACAGATCGGTTAACACGTTGCCTAAGGTTTTTTCTGTAAACGAGGCGTTAACCTTTTGATTATCATTGATCAGTGCCGGGCTAAACACAAAGTTAATATGGTATTTTTCTTCCAGCCTTTTAATTACTGTTTTTAACGCGGTGTTATTTTCGCTTACCGTGATCTTTGTATTTAAAATAGCCTGTGCCTTACTATCTTTTGCAATTGCGCTTCCTAATAATGAGAGACTTAATGTTAACTGTAAAAATGTGATCTTCATTATTTTTACGAGTATAGGTTTATATTTCATAAATTTGGTTAGAGTTAATGATTCGTTAATAACTTGACAAAAAAGCCCCGCTCAACCTTTGCAAGAGGTTACAGTAAATGAGTATCCATCATTTGTGGGGCTAAACATTTGGACCGGCAGTACCGCAAATATTGCCGGTTTGTTTTTTAGGTGGGTTTAAGTATTTCTTTCTCTCATCATATTCAATAGGTTTAATAATAGGTTAATTGGTTGGTATAGGGTTTGGGTTTTGACCGTTGATAATAATGCGGCCATCAATAAATTGGCAGGTGGCATTAATAGCCTTGCATATCAGTTTAACTTTTTCGTCAAGCGGCCTGTCAGAAATAGATATGGTAAGGCTGATGCTGCCCAATTTGGCTTTATCGTATTCAATGTTTACATCGTAATCCTTATTTATCCGGTCGATAACTGCTGATAAGGGAGCGTTATCGAATGTAAATTCTTTTTGCGCCATTTCTTTTGACAGGGTCAATGGAATAGCGAGTGTTTCTTTTTTAAAGCTTAACTGTTTATCAGCAACGGTTACCTGTTGGTTTGGCGTAAGAATAACCTCATGTTGGCGTTTACCCTCTTTGGTTACTTCCTTTTGATTGTAAACCAATACTTTGCCGGTATTTACCACCACTTTAAAATTTTGGTTGTTGCGCCTGCTTGTTACGGTAAAGCTGGTACCCAATACCTGCACTACCATATCGTGGCTATGCACCCGGAAAGGCATCTGTGGATTTTTGTGTATCTCAAAAAAGGCTTCTCCATCTAAAAAAACCTCTCTTTTATCATGAAATGAGCGCAGGTATTTTAATCCGGAGCCTGGTTTTAAAACGGCAAGACTGCCATCACTCATGCGCACCAGTTTTGATTTTGGGGTATGATTGATCACCTGTAAAAACGGATCGGCTTGAGAGGAAACAGGTTGACGATACTTCTTAAAAAACAAAAAGCCTGCACCGGCAACCAATATCACCGTAGCTGCAACACGAAACCAACCGGTTTGGTAAAACCGTTGTTTGATCACAGCGGGCTCATATTGTTCAATAGCTTGCTGGTAAATGTTTGTTGCCATAGCGTTTACCTCGGCATTAGTCAGCTCTTCCGTTAAAGGGTTAACCCTTATAGCCAGGATAATGGCGCGTGCCTGATCGACGGTCTTCTTTCTGCCGGGGTTTTCAGCAAGCCATTGCTCCCAGAAAGCCTGGTGGTGTGGCTGGTTTTTTAAAACCCAGTCAATAAAAAAATCGTCATGCAAAAAGTCTTCGACTTCGTAATTCGTATAGTTGGTCACCTGGAACAGATTCAATTGGTTATTACCCTATATATTCCGAAAAGGCTGAATATTACCCTCCTAAGGGATAAAAAAATGGAAGTTTTTTGTGAATTTGTTATAACTGTCTGATAAACAATTGTATAATTTTACAAATTCAGGTTCGAAAAGGCGATGATCAGCACAACCCATTCGGCCCTGAAGTTTTTATAGGCCTTTTGCAACAGGTTATGAACCGATTGTTTGCTGATTTCCATGATCTGTGCGATGTTATCAAAGTCAAGGTTCTCATAAAAACGTAAGTACATGATCTCGCGCTGGCGCGGGGGCAGGGCGTTTAGTACCTGTTGAATCCTGGAGCTTAAGGTTATGGTTTCCAGGTCGATTATCATTTTTGATTCGATATTGAATTCAACCAGGAACTCATAGCTTTCGTCGAGTGCCTCGCTCCGGTTCCATTTAGATTGTTCGCGGAATATCCTGAGGCGGATGGCTTTAAATAAATACCATTTTACAGCAGGCGTGGGGCTGATGCGCAGCCTTCGGTTCCATAACTCCAGGAACACATCCTGGATACAATCTTTTAGAAAATCTTTGTCCTGATAAATGCGGTAGCCGTAGTTAAAAAGAGGCTTGGAATATTTTTGTATAAGCTGGGTATAGGCCACTTCATCGCCATCCCTAAACAGATCCCAAAGCTCGGAATCATCAGCAGTAAATAGCTTATCGTTATTGGGGGCCATTTTGGTTATACACTTATAAAAGCATCTTCAATTTACACAATTCAGTTTAAACCGAAGATGAAAATAAAGGCAAAGTTATTCAAAAGTTAATTAACCCTAAGGTTTTGAAGCTTAAACCCGTGAAAAAAATGTTCAAACAAATAAACCAAGACCCAAAAACAACCTGTAGGTTTAAACTTAATCAAAGGTTTAAAAATACAGGCATCTACACACTAACCATTTTATCAAAATAATATCTAAATTATCGCACCCAAACTCTACCCTTTATCATGACTACAACTATTGCCGAACCCGTTTACTGGTCAGCCCAAAAAAAAGCCGGATTTCGCTTTGTGTTAATCTTTCTTCTAAGTTTTTTTTTTTTAATCCTAACGGAGCTTATCCAAATCCGGTTGTTGGACTGCTTACGGAAACTCAGCACAGTTTTATCATCTGGTTTGCAAAACATGTGCTTAACCTGGCCAGACCGATCACCGCATTTACGGATGGCAGCGGCGATACACGGTATGATTATATTATGCTGCTGTTGATATTTACCTTGTCAGTAATAGCCGCCATTATATGGACCTTGTTGGATAGAAAAGCACGCAACTACAGTAAACTGTATTACTGGCTTACCGTAATTGTACGTTTTTATTTAGGCATCATGATGCTGGAGTACGGCTTTGTTAAAGTTATTAAATTGCAATTTCCAACACCCTCCCTCGTCAGATTATCGCAACCTTACGGTGATTCATCCCCTATGGGATTAGCCTGGACGTACATTGGTTACTCTACCGGCTTTAATTACTTTGCTGGCATAGCCGAGGTTACTTGCGGTTTATTGTTGTTTTTTAGACGCACATCGCTTTTTGGGGCGCTTTTAGGGGTGGTGGTAGCTGGTAATATCATGGTTATCAATTATTGTTTTGATGTGCCGGTTAAGCTGTTATCAACCGCGTTGGTCGTGATGAGTATATTTCTGCTGCTGAGTGATGCGGAGCGTCTTATCAATGTTTTCTTTTTAAATAAAACAGCCTTACCCGCCAGTCTTTCGCCACACCGGTTTAAAAAACGATGGAAAAATATTAGCCTTATTGTAATTAAATACCTGATCATCATCTACGTACTTGCCGGAAATATTACCAATGATATAAAGATGGCATCCTTGTATGGCGAAAAAGCCAAAAAAACCGCTGCTTTATGGTATTTATAACGTGGAAAGTTTTATACGCAATCAGGATACCGTGGCTCCGCTTGCCACTGATACTACCCGGTGGAAACGGCTGATTATCAGCAACAGCAATAGCGCGCAGATTAAATTAATGAACGATACCAACAGGTATGTGGGTTTTAAAGTAGATACTCAAATACATTATGTTGTTATCAACACCGTTACCGATACATCGGATAAGTTTTACTTCACCTATACACAACCGCGCCCCGGTGTTTTGCTGTTAAAAGGAAAATGGATGGAAGACTCTTTGAAAATTAAACTTAACCGTTTTGACGAAAAGCAGTTTATGCTGATGCGCAGAGGATTTCACTGGATAAACGAATATCCGTTTAATAAGTAAATGTATGGTTCCATTACCTATTACCCGGATATCCGTGTGTAAACTATCTTGCGTATTTCAAATTCGAGTTAATTGCGGGGCTTAATGAGTTGGCTCGCCTGCCGATAAAAGGATACCTTCATGCGCATTCTCTACACCATTGGCAAAACCATTGTGATTGATGAACATCTTTTCGTTCTCGATCATAAAATGAGCGCCATCAACCTTAAAATTACCTTTGATGGTGATTACCGCGTCGGGATGTTGTACGCCAATTTCGTTAACTATATGACTGCCTAAACCATGAAATTCATGCTCATTTAACTGGTATACATCCAAAACCGGCTCATGATGTCCTGTTTGAAACACCCAAACCCGGTTAGCATCCGTTTCCACATGCACAGTTGATGGGCCACTTTCCAGCCTGTTGCCGCTTATTTTGATGACTTCGCCGGATAGGGTAGTGATATTGGCATCGATAACGAGCGATTGATCTTCCGAGCCCCGTTCGTGCTTATAAAATGAGAGTACCTTTAAAAATTCGGTGCTTTTATCACCGTCTGTGTAGGTCAGGGTGTTTTGGCGGCTTAAAAATATGCTGGTGCCAAAAATAAATGCATGTTTCATAATGGTAACTTGGTTTAATTTTGATTACTTACTTAACGTATGCTGCAGCTCAAATGTTTTAATAATGAGTAACTTATATATGAGCTTTATGGCAAAGTAAAATTGAGCTTCCTACCAAAACTCCTACCTTCTTTATTGTACAATTTTGCCTGTATATTTTACACTCATTAGCATGGATTTTATTCAAAAAATATTGCAATACTATCATACCGAATCAAGGCATGGCTTTACCGGCGCGGCATTTGGCGTATTACTAATAATAGTCGGGTTATTGTTTTGGCGTTTTTCCAAACCGCTATCTTTATTAAAGGGAATATCACTGCCTTTGCTTGTTATTGGTCTGGTGATGGGCATCGGTGGTTTTGGCGATGGTTACGTAACCCAGAAAGCGCTGCCCCAAAAGTTGCGTTTATACCGGGAGAACAAACAAGCTTTTTTTAAAGAAGAGGTTCCGAAGGTTGAACGCACCCACCATTCCTGGCTGCGTATCAGGATAGTTTGGAGTGTGCTGGCATTTGCAGGTGCCTTATTGCTTTTTACGGTGAAAAAGAGTTATTGGATAGGCGTGGGTCTGGGGGCTTTGCTCATGGGCATTATCGGGAACGTGGAAGAGGCTATTTCCATGCGCTTTAACGAACGTTATTACCGGGAAGTATTGCAAGCCGCCAAACCTCAGATGATCACACAGATACAGAAAACAGAACCCCGCGCACTTATACTTATACAGGTTCAACCCCTGGCAAACAAACAAAATGTCACTGTTAAAACCGGGCAAAACGAACAGCCAAAAATAGAAAGAGATACGTTGATGCACTTGCAGTCTCCTTTAGTGAGAGATATCATTGCCCTAAGCAGATCATTTGAAAGATCGACTGAGGTTTTAGACATCAATGTGATAACTGATCATGCAAAAGAATTTGACGAGGGAGAAGCCACTAAGCCGGGGAAAAAGAAAAAGCTACTCGATTACTACCGTTCCGATCTTATCCGGGCGAATAATGTATCAGCAAAACATTGCTGGTTGGGCAAAAAGTATCTTGATTGAAATGCTATTGATTCTTGATTTTTAGGGGTACATTGTGGTAACCAATTATGCCGCGCTATGAAAAGAAAAACATTTATTCAATTAAGCACTACCTTAATGGCTACACCGTTACTATCATCATTGGAGGGCTGGGCTCAGGCTCCGCGATTAAAAAACTGGGCTGGTAACCTAACCTACAGCACCAATCATGTATTTTACCCCAAATCGGTTCAGGAAGTTCAGCAACTGGTTAAAAAATACGATAAACTGAAGGTGCTGGGTACCAGGCATTGTTTTAATACCATTGCAGATAGTAAGGACAACCTGCTCTCGACCAAAGAGCTCAACAAAGTGATAAGTCTGGATAAAAAAGCCCATACTGTTACCGTTGAAGGAGGCATCAAATACGGCGAACTGGCACCATACCTGCATAAAGAGGGTTTTGCACTGAATAACCTGGCCTCTTTGCCGCATATTTCTGTGGCGGGATCAATCACCACAGCTACGCATGGCTCGGGTGTAAAAAATGGTAATCTATCCAGCGCGGTTACCGCCCTGGAAATTGTAAAGGCCGATGGCAGTATTGTTCACTTATCTAAAGCAGCGAATCCTGAAAAACTGAACGCTGCCGTGGTAGGTCTTGGTGCGCTCGGGGTGGTTACCAAAGTTACCTTACAGATAGAGCCCACCTTTATGATGCAGCAGCGGGTGTTTACCCAAATGCCCATGGCGCAGGTTAAGCAAAACTTTGAAAAAATAGTATCTGCCGGTTATAGCGTGAGTTTATTTACCGACTGGCAGCACGACAGCATCAACGAGGTTTGGATAAAAAGCCGTATCGGTAGGGATAAAGATCATAACGGCCCCGAATTTTATGGCGCCAAAGCCGCCACCAAAAATGTGCACCCCATTATCGCGCTCTCTGCCGAAAACTGTACCGAGCAAATGGGCGTTCCCGGACCCTGGTATGAGCGCTTGCCACACTTTAAAATGGGTTTTACCCCCAGCAGCGGTAAGGAACTGCAATCTGAATACTTTGTGCCGATGAATCACGCAGTAGAAGCCATAACCGCTATAGCGCGTTTAGGTAAGCAGATAGGGCCGCATTTGTTTATCACCGAGATCCGTACCATTGCTGCCGACCAGCTGTGGATGAGCCCCTGCCATAATCAAACCTCAGTTACCATTCACTTTACCTGGAAACAGGAAACAGCGGCCGTGATGAAACTATTACCACTGATTGAAAAGGAACTTTCGCCGTTTAACGCCCGTCCACACTGGGGCAAAATATTTACCATGGCGCCCAAAGTACTGGAATCGCGCTATGAAAAGCTCAATGATTTTAAAAAGCTGGTGGCCGAGTTTGATCCAAAAGGAAAGTTCAGGAACGACTTCTTGAGTAAGGAGATATACGGGTAGGGGGAAGATGACAATAAAGGGGTGTCATGCTGAGCTTGTCGAAGCATGGTGGGAAGGCCTCTGCGCACGACCCTTCGGCAAGCTCAGGGTGATAGGCCACTTTTGTTCCCTTAGGGTCTCCTGAAAGGGACCCTGAGGTTCGCCGTCTGGCAATTCAAAACACAGGGTCCTCTCCGAGAGGCCCTGTGGGGACATTAAAGAGATTTGGAGTTAAGACTTTTGGAGTAAGGATAAAAGGAATAAGGAGCAAGGATCTTTTCTTTGTTCCCAAAATCCTTTTTCCTCAAAGTCCTTATTCCCCAAAGTCCTACAATCCCCAAAGTCCCATAGTCCCCCAGTTCTAAAAATCCTGCTGACATACTGCTGTCACGGCGCTGCACCAGTTTTGTATAGCAATACAAACCAAATGAACAGGACAGACAGGTTATTGGAGGTACTGGCCGTTTTACAAACCCAAAAGGTGGTAACGGTTGATTACTTAAAAGAAAAGTTCCGCATCAGCACGCGTACGCTTTACCGCGATATCCAATTGCTTACCGAACTTCGGATAACTGTGCAATATGAAAACGAAAAAGGTTGTTTTATCCTGAAAGGTTACCGCGAGCCAACGCGGGAAATGCCTGTTGGCATCCGGGATATGGGCCAGGTTTCCCAAAGCATCATCCTGATACCCGATCATTTGAAAAATGATGTTTTAGCTTTATTGTCGGTCAGCAAGAATGACGCAAAATAGCAGAGCAAAAATCAACTGCTTTTTGTTTAAGTGGATTTCAAAATTTAATACTTTTTAAAATTTAAAAACGCATCAAAATCGCCTTGAAATTTGTTAAAAGCGTTAAACTTGGACTTTTTTGAGTGATTTTTAATCTTTTTTAGCCCGTTTTTGAGCGGAAATTTGTTAAAATTTAAGGTTTAAAAAGTTTTTTGACGCACTTTATTTGACCACCCCGAGTTGTTTCATCATGGCCAGCTCGTCGGTTACCCGCCAGTGTTCTGTGATCTTTCCGTTCTCAATTTTTTCAATGTTGATCTGATTAACTTCTACATGCTTCCCGGTAGGCGCTATCCCGAATAAGGTGCCTGTTTGGGTTCCGGTCATAACTACACGCGCAACGGCTCTGTTGTTGGTTACAATAATGTCTTTTATTTCATAATGCAAGTCCGGAAATCCCGCACGTATGGCCGTAATTATAGGTTTTAATCCTGCAGGGCCTTTCGGAGGGTTAGGTGTTGATGGGGTGTGGTTGATATAATTCTTGCTTAAAATACTGTCCAGCACGTTCAACCGGCCCTTGTTCCATGCCTCGTTAAAATAGGTTTGGATGATCTGTTTGTTCCTGTTCTCAGTTGTACGATCGGTTACTGAAGTGGTCTGGGTACAAGCCGCGAACAATAAGGGTAGTAGTATGGAAAATCGATAATGTTTCATAGCTTATTTAAAATAAAACACAAAGGAATAAACTACTCACCAAAAATTTATGAATGTAGTTTCATGGTTTTTTGAATCTGCCTAGATCATAGAAATGTCATTTACGGAAAATAATTTACATATAGGCTAAGGGTAAAGGGGAAATAGCCTGACTGTATATCAGAATAATTTTCATGAAGAGTAAGGGTAAATGTACCTAAGCGTGTTTCAAGAGAAATATGAATTAAAAAACAACATCAAACTGTATGCAGGGAAGGATCCACCAGGTAGCCAGTTTGGCAAACAAATCATTTAAAATAACCCCATAACAACTCATGAAAACTAAGATCTTGTCTTTAATTGCGATAACTACAGTATCATTCTCCCTATCGACGCAGGCACAGCAAAGCACACCCGTAGAAGAGGGTGTGTCAGCACCCATAACTACGGTTCCGAATTTGGGTTCCTTTGAAGCCGACTATACCTATTCTCCCTTTAAAATCAATGGTAAAGACCTGAATATACAGCAAGTAAACGGAAATCTTACTTTGCCCTTATACAGCAAAATGCAAAACGGAAAAGTTGATTTTTTACTAGCAGGAGTAGGGTATAGCGGCCTGTTTCTTTCTGGCATGGGCAATCAGTTTGGCGGCGATAATTTTCATGCCATTTCGGTTCCCCTTACTTTTCAAAAGGCATTTTCGCCAAAATATGCCTTGCTCATTTCAGCGGTACCAACACTATCTTCTGATCTGAAGGATATCTCTGGTGATGATATGCTTTATACCGGAGTGGCAATGTTAAAGATCAGGAAATCAGCTAAATTTACTTACTCAATAGGGGTAGTTTATTCAAAACAGTTCTTTGGTTCAGTGCTTGTTCCGGTATTTGGCATCGACTGGAACATTTCCGACAAACTAAGCTTATCAGGAACAATCCCGGTTTCTGAAAAATTGAACTATAAGCTATCCAAAAAAAGTAATCTCGGCTTCAGCGGCGATTTTGGCATCGGTGGAGGTACTTACCGTTTGTCAAAAAAGATGAACTCCGATTACTTCCAGGCACAGCAATTCAAGGCTTCGCTATACTACAATTATGCGCTGGCCAAGAATTTCTCGGTAGAGGTGAGTGCCGGGTATAATGTTGTCCAAAAGCTCGATCTGTATGATAAAGATCAAAAAGTTAACTGGGTACCGTTTAACAATCTCGACAAACGGGGAGCTCCTTTAACCGAATTAAAGAAAACAGGTGTGGCGGTATCAACAGGTATTAATTACCGGTTTTAAAAACTATCCCTCAAACTATACAATTTATCCTAAAAATAAAGGAATGATGATTAAACAGGCATATGCACCAAGAATGACAGATACTATGGTAGAAGTTTTTAAAACAGATGTTCAAAATGTTGATCAATCGGTTAAGCTTATCCGCAAACTCAGGCAATATATTCCAGGTATCGAAATAAACTTTGATCTGGAAGATTGTGATCGCGTTTTACGAATTGAGGGGGAGCATGTCCCAGTGCCCAGAGTCATCAAACTGATGAATAATAACGGATATTATTGCGAGCTTTTATAAGCAGATCATTTATATATAAAATCCACCCGGTTGTTTGGGTGGATTTTATTGCTTTGTACCGACTGATCAATGCCGTGATCCCAGATCACTGTCTTTCGGGTCACCGCTTATTTGGCGGGTAAGTTCGTTGCAATAATTTATCTGCCCATCCTGAATGTGAAATTCAGCTATCACCTGAACCTCGCCTGTATTACCTTCTTTAGTAGTCGCCTTCACCCGGTGATTGGTGAAAACAATATCATTATCCTGGGCCATGGAATCAAAAACTAAAGTCATGGATGCTATGGCCTCTTTAAGTACTTTAATATGTTTGATGAACTCATTAAAGTGCAGCGTTTTACCGTCTACATATTGTACGTAATCAGTACTAAAATAGCGCTTTACGATCGTTTCGTCATAACCCGGTTTCTCAAAAATGTTTTGAAATATTTCCTGAATTAACTTTTTATAATCTTTCATTAACTTGTTGTTTTATAGTGCAAATCAACAGCAAAAGTCCTTGTAATGAAATGGAAGATAGCGGGGAACTATTGGATTATACACGGTGATTTCTACATCGATGGTGCAGTTTTATTTAAAGTTTGCAACTGAAAAGTTACCGTAATGAAACTATTTATTAACCCGAATTTAACTTAAATTGAACACGTAAAGTTCAACTTTGAACCGGGTATTTATGATGAGCCAGTAATGGCGTAAATGATGCTCATAAATTATTTCTGCAACGGATGGATGAGTATTGTAAAAGGAATATTTACGCACAAAAGTGAGTCGGTTGGATCGATTGAAGAAATAGATCTGGATGTTCTTTTTAAAGAGCATTATGACAGGCTGGTATATTTTTCTTTTCAATTGGTTAAGGATAAAGATCATGCGGAAGATATTGTCCAGGATGCATTTATAAAATATTGGCACCACCGTGATACGGTAATGCAGGACAATATAGCCGTTAAGAATTTCCTGTACAGCACCGTTCGTAATGCAAGCCTTAACAGCATCAGGCATAATAAAGTGGTGGAGGGTTACATACAATACTACGGAAATACGGAGCCCGAAGAACCACCTGTAATTGAAGCCATCATCACCGCCGAGGCTATGGCCGAGATCCACGCCGCTATCCATGCGTTACCGGATAGCCATCGATCCATATCTATCATGGGTTATTTTGATGGTAAAAAGAACCAGGAAATAGCCGATGAGCTCAATATGTCTATCAATACGGTAAAAAAGCAGAAACAAAGGGCCCTGGAACTGCTCCGGGTAAAACTTTCGCCCGAGTTATTTACCTGGTTTACATTAGCCCTGCTTACTTTCAGGAAATAATCTTACTACTGTAACTGTTCAAGCTTTTTCTGGATCACTTGTTTACTGGCTACGGTTCTGGCAATAGACAAAGCCGTCTCAAAATTGGCTTTTGCTTGATCATTATCAATACCAGTATAAAGCTCACCCAATAGGGTAAAATAAAATTGGTTATCTGTTAGCTTTAGTTTTTCGGCTTCCACAATCGCCTCGGCTTTACTGTTGGCTTTTGATAAGGCAAATGTGCGGTTGAGCGCGGCAATGGGGGAGTAGGCTACTTGTAATAAACGGTTATACAACTGCAGTACCTTTTCCCATTTTTCTTTGGTATCGTTCTTTTGAGTGCTCCAATAAGCTATGCTAGCTTCAATATGGTATTTGGAAAGGGTGTTGCCGGTTGTGGCGCATTTTAAAAAATAAGCGCCTTTACTAATCAGTTCCGCGTTCCAAAGATCAACATCCTGATCATCGTATAAAATATGTTCACCATTCTCACCCTCGCGGGCATCAAAACGTGAAGCATGAAAACACATTAAAGATAGCAGGGCATTTACCGGTGGTTTGTTGGTACTACTGTTCTCGATCAGCATATAACATAAACGCATAGCCTCAAGGCAAAGCTCTTTACGTAAGGTTTGATGTTGACTAACGGAATAATAACCCTCACTAAATAACAGGTATATAGTTGTTAATACATTTTCAAGTCGCTCATCAATTTCGGCAGGGGCAGGTAGTTCAATTTTTATTTTTTCGGTCCTGATTTTTTCTTTAGCTCTGAATAAGCGTTTGTTGATGGTTTCCTTATTGGTTAAAAAAGCCTCGGCAATTTCGTCAATGCCAAAACCGCAAAGAATACGCAACGATAAGCCAATCTGCGCTTCGGGAGATATGGCCGGGTGGCAAATGGCAAACATCATCTGTAACTGGCTATCGTTGATGTTTTGTGGCGACAGATCGATGTCCAACTCATGAAATTCAGGAGCAGCAGTTCTTACTTCTGGCGATACCTTGCTTTCAAAAACGGTATTGCGCTGCAGATGATTTTTAGACTTGTTTTTGGCCACATTGTATAACCATGCAGTTGGATTGGGCGGAACGCCATGAAAACTCCAGGTTTGTGCCGCTGCTAAAAAGGTATCGCTGGTAATATCTTCGGCAGTTTCCATTTGGTCAAAGCCAAACCGGCGGCAAAGTACAGCTACTATTTTCCGGTATTCGGTTCTGAACAAGTGTGGTATGAGTTCCTGTTTTTGCATGGTAAGATGAGCGTTGGATTGACTCAATTAACCCAAAAGTGGGTTTACACAATTTTCTTAAAAAAATTCATAACTAATTTATTATCAATTATATAAGTCAATGTTAATCGTAAATTGTGTAAACCCATGTAAACCCACTTTTTGCATAAATATCACCGGCTTAACCTCAATGCGTAGGTGATGCAAAACCAGTAACGGTTTGATAATTTGGCCTCAATAATTTAATGGATACCGTCGCGCCGGGCTATCCTGCGCACCTCTACACTATTACCATCACCTTGTAATACCGGGCTGCCTTTAGCAAACTCTACCGCTTCTTCCACAGAATCGGCTTTTACAATAATGTATCCTCCGATGGTTTCCTTGATCTCGCCGAAAGGGCCATTAGTAACCACATTATTGTGCCAAACTACCCTGGCGTCATCAAAAGGTAAACCGGTGCCGCTGCTGAATTTATTTTGTGCCGCGATGCCACCTATCCAGTCCATCGTTTGTTTCATCCAAACCTCAATCTGCTCAGGTGAAGCTACTTTACTACCATCCTCGTGCCTGAAAATTAAAATGAATTCGTCCATTGTTTCAAATTTTAATCGTTAATAAATATATGAATTACACCTGCATATCAAGCGAATAGACCCAAATTGGACACCAGGTAAAAAATAAATAAATTTTTTTGATGACCTCTTTATCCTTTTTAAAAACAAGGGTGTCTTTATATACGAAACGGAAATATGAATAATTACCAACCCTATTTTGATCTGGGTAAGCTGATCGCGAAATATCTGCGAAAGGAGCTTACCACCGAGGAGAAAGACCAACTGGAGCAATGGCTTCAAGCAGATACACGCAACCAGGAATTATTCAGAAAACTAACCGATGAAGTTACAATTGATTCGGAATTGGAAACCTTTGAAGCAAACGATAAGGATAAAGCGTGGCAAAATATTGTAAAAAAAACGGGGTTTAAAAATATCACCCGTAAAAAAACTGCCGCCAAATTGTGGCCCTACGCGGCAGCTATAATCGTATTAATAGCTTCAGCTATTACATTAACCAGATATTTTAATACATCAGGTGAGCAGAAGATGGCTATTAAGCCGCAGAAAGACCTTCCGCCCGGAAGCAATAAAGCTATTCTGACATTGGCCGATGGATCAAAGGTTGTTTTGGATGATTCCAAACAGGGAAAAATAGCCAATCAGCAAAATATTATCATTACTAAAGATAAAAGCGGAGAGTTGGTTTATCAGGCTGCTGAATCCGCTAAACCAAAAGAATTACCGCAATTTGAAAAAGTAGTGATGAATATGCTGGCCACACCACGCGGTGGTCAGTATCAAATTGTTTTACCTGATGGTACCAGGGTTTGGCTAAACTCGGCCTCGTCGTTAAAATATCCTGCAGCATTTGTTTGTAATGAACGTAGGGTTGAACTTAACGGAGAAGCCTATTTTGAAGTAAGTAAAGATCCCTCAAAACCTTTTTATGTAAAAACCGCTACTCAAACGGTCATGGTTTTAGGTACGCATTTCAATATTAACAGCTATACCGATGAAGCGGCTACCAAAACAACACTGCTGGAAGGTAGTGTAAAAGTTACCGGGAATGCAACCGGAGCAAGCGCCAAACTTAAACCAGGAGAACAGGCGGTAAATACAATAAACGCTATTGAAGTAAAGGAAAATGCAGATATAGATGAGGCGGTGGCCTGGAAAAACGGCAAATTCCTTTTCCGTAATACCGATCTGCATACCATTATGCGCCAATTATCCAGGTGGTATGATGTAGATGTGGAATACCAGGGCAATGTGGTACAAAAACATTACCGGGGCCGTATTTCGCGGAATGTACCGGTGTCAGAGATATTTCAAATATTAAAAACAAGCGGCATAAACTTCACAATTGACGGGAGGAAGATTATAGTAAGATCATAAAGCCTGATAACGGCAGCCGGCAAGGTCGGTTAACCGGGTTAGGTCCATAAAAAAAGCCGGAAAGTGTTACGAGCACCTCCGGCCGGAGTAATGGGCTGACCATATAAAATCATATTGACTAAATACACTTTTTACTAAACAACCCAAACAAAAGTATGGATTTTTCTACATTTCCTGCGCCCGTATGTGAAGGCACGCGGGTAAATAAAATTAATAAGATTACCAATTGTTTTTCCCGGATAAATCCGGCTACAAAAAGGAAATTTATTATGCGGATTAAACTTATCACAGCTTTACTTTTTGCCGTATGCCTTCATCTGAGCGCCGCGAGCTTTAGCCAAAGCATTACCCTTTCCGAAAAGAATGCCAGTATCGAGAGCATCTTAAATAAAATAGAGCAGCAAAGCGGCTATGATATTTTTATGCAAACAGAATTGGTAGCCAACAGCAACAAAGTATCACTTAGCGTGAAAAACCTGGCGTTAACCGCGGTATTGGATAAGGTGTTCAAAGGCCAGCCAATTACCTATGCTATAGTTGGTCACACCATTGTTGTTAAAGAAAAGCAATCGGGCAAACCAGTATCAGCGGCTAATCAAGCTATGTTAGCCTCTGTGTATACGGGTAAAGTAGTTGATGCCGACACCAAAGAACCGCTTATCGGTGCCTCTGTTGGTGTAAAAGGCGGCGGCAAAGCCACCTCAACCGGCCTTAATGGTGATTTTAAGCTAAAATTAGGTGATGACGATACTAAAATACTGGTGATTTCCTACATCGGCTATGTCACACAAGAAGTGCCAATTACCGGTAAAAATGATCTGGGCCTGATCTTACTAAAATCCAGTGCCAATGCCATGAAAGAGGTTGTAGTAACCGGCGATCTGGCTATTGATCGTAAAACACCAATAGCGGTATCAAGCATCAATCAACAATATATTGAAGAAAAATTGGGCGGCCGTGATATTCCGCAATTGTTGCAAAGTACACCAGGCATAATGGCTACAGCGCAGGGTGGTGGTTATGGCGATTCTCGTATCAGTATCCGTGGTTTTTCAAGTGGTTCCAAGAAAGGTAACGTTGCCCTAACCATTAACGGTATTCCTGTTAATGACATGGAAAACGGTTCTATCTTTTGGTCAAACTGGTCAGGTCTTACCGATGTAACCAACTCTGTGCAGGTACAACGTGGTTTAGGGGCTTCAAAAATTATCGTTCCGTCATTTGGCGGTACCATTAATATCACCACACGTACAACAGACGCAGAAAAGGGTGGATATATTTCACAAACTATTGGTACCAATAATTACGAAAAAACAGCAGTGTTGGTATCAACCGGTTTAAATGCCAATGGTTGGGCCGCTACTTTTCAGGGTAGCAGAACCAAAGGGGATGGCTATGCTGATGGATTGAATTTTTTAGGTTACAATTACTTCTTTAACCTGTCAAAAGTATTAACTCCGAGTCAAACCTTATCTTTTACAGTGATGGGTGCAACTCAAACCCATGGTCAGCGTCCAGAACGTCCATTAACTGATTACGCTGGTGCTCCACAGGGAGTTAAATGGAATTATGACCTGGGTGTAAAAGATGGTAAAAAAATAAATCCTTATAACAACTTTTTCAGCAAACCGGTATTTTCATTAAACCATAACTGGGTTATCAACGAAAAGTCGAGCCTGTCTACCGTATTATACGCAACATATGGTACTGGTGGTGGTGGTGCAATAGGGGCGTCTGCCACCGGTACCGCTGTACCCCCAAGAGTGAGTAATTTTTACTCTCCTTTTGATTTTGATGCCGTGCAGAAAAGTAATGCCGCTAACCCGGATGGTTCTGCCTCAACATATTTGTATGCGGCACATAATGATCATGCCTGGTATGGTTTAAGAAGTACTTACACCACTACATTTGGTAATTATTTGAACCTTTCTGCCGGTTTAGATTTAAGATATTATAAAGGCACCCACTACGAGGAAGTTAAAGATCTGTTAGGTGCTGATTACGTGTATGATCCATATACTGCAAGCCAGGCAGCCGGTAGCCGATCTGGGGATATTAACAATCCAAATCATCGTGCAGTAGTTGGTGATAAAATTGATTACTACAACAAGGACTATGTGATGTCTGGAGGGGCGTATGCACAAGCAGAGTATGCAAAAGACGACTTTTCGGCATTTATAACCCTATCGGGTTCAGGAACCGGCGATAAGAGGGTTGACTTATACAACTATCTGAACAGCGACCCCGCACAATCAAGCCGGTATGTTAACTTCCTGAGTTATCAGGCCAAAGCTGGAGCAAATTACAACCTGAACGATCAGATGAACGTGTTTGCTAACATTGGTTACATTACCAAGCCACCTTACTTTGATAACGTATTCCAAAAATTCACTAATTCCATTAACACCGGAACTGTAGATGAAAAATTATTCAGCTACGAATTAGGCTACCAGTTTAAAACATCGGGCTTTTTAGCTAAGTTGAACCTGTACCGTAGTGCATATAAGGATGAGGCTTTTTCATCTTCGTTTACCGATAATGCTACTAACCTGATATATAGTGTTAACATATCCGGGGTTAGTGAAATGCACCAGGGAGCTGAACTGGAATTATCATATCAGCCAATTAAGGCAATAACGTTGCATGGTATGTTCTCTTACGGCGATTGGTACTACACCAAAAACGCAGGTCCGGCTACCGTATTTAATAACCAGCAAAAGGCTATCGGTACCGTTAAGGAAGTATTAATAAAAGGAATTAAAGTAGGTGATGCAGCGCAAACCACAGCGGCGTTTGGCTTAGATATTAAAGTTTTACCTGATTTAAAACTGGGTACAAACTATTACTTCTACGGTAATTACTATTCAAGTTTCAATTTTGCCAATATTACCAGCCCGGGAGTACAACCATATAAAATACCAAACTATTCTTTATGGGACCTTAACGCTTCCTTTAAGTTTAAGATTGCTGGTTTAGATGCTTCATTAAATGGTAATGTAAATAACCTGTTAAACACCAAGTATATAGCCGATGGATATGACGCAGCTGCTACCGGCTCACCAGCTAATCTGAGCGTGTATTATGGTTTGCTCAGAACATTTACTACTGGTATAAAAGTTAAATTTTAAAAAGAAACTTCATGAAAAAGATATATAGTTTAATTGCTTTTATAGCTGTAGTACTAACAGCTTGCCAAAAGCAGCCAAACATAAGCCCCGCAACATATACCAAGGCCATGAGCCTTACCCTGGCACAAGCAGATTATAAGTTGTTGGATACATCAAAATATCCTTCTAAATCATATAATTTTAAGTCAATTGCCGACGCAAATACCTATATCCCACAGATTTTAAATGCAAAAGAGCCTCAATTGGGCAATGGTTCAACTGCAATTGTTACTTTTACACTTGCTCCATTATCTATTGTTTTAGCCGATTCAACCAACGCGAATACAGCTTATACGCTTACTAAGGACGACTACACTCTGTTACCAGGCAACAAGTTTACCGACTTCAGCACAGCTCAAATACTAAGCTGGCTCCCTTACAAGTATACAAGTCCGGTAGCTAATCAATTGGCGGTATTGAGTTATACCTATTTTGAGTCGGGCGCTACTCCAAGTTCAGGTGTGCCAGCTACGGATGCATTTTTATATTTGAATGGCGCATGGCAAAAAATTTATCGTGTTTCTGCAGCTCAATATGCATCTGTGGGGCGAGGAAACAATAATTGGTTTATTGCTTCAGACTTAGGTAACAACACTATCCCATCTTATATCAATACCTTTTTAAAGGCTGATCCGCTAGTTTCAACAACGGTTAAAAAAGGCGATGTTAAATATGTGAACTATCGCTATTTAACTACTTATCAAAAGGTTATAGCACTTACTTATGATGGTGCAAATTGGGTAATAAATGCTACACAATCAACTGCATCATTTCTGAAAAACAATGGCGCATGGATACCAGATCCTACGGTATATTTGACCCTATCATCCGCTGATTATACCTTTATAGGAACCACAACCGCCGGCACCGCAGCAGCGAGGGCAAACGTAGCACAATATAAAGATTTCAATATCAGTGCTTCTACAGATGCTACATATTGGAGCGATACAGACCTAAATAACGCATTTATAGCTCTATTAGCAAATAAATACACCAGCCCTATCAAGGATCAGATATTTAACGTTACTTATGCGGTTTATAAATTTGGTGCTATATCAAATGCCACCAAAACATTTACCTACAATGGATCTGCTTTTGTAATTAAAAGCTAAAATATACTGGCAATTATACTTCAGGAGCATGGTTTACACATGCTCCTGATTTTACTCCTCTATTCATATCACTCTTAGTATAATTTTTTCATGGGCATCTATGTCATGGCCATGCTTTGCTATTATCTATCACACAAAAACAAATAATGATGAAAATTCAAAACTTACTGCTGGGCTTTACTTTGGTATTAACCATGGCAAGCTGCTCAAAAAAATCAACAGACATGCCGCCCACCACCTCGGGCGATACAACAAAAACTACACCTCCACCACCTGTAATTCCGTCTTATAGTATCACTGAAACCTTTGAGCAGGGTAAGAAGACCGCTTATGCCGCCGCTGATATAACTTTACTTACCGGCAGCTGGAATTTTAACGATGCATTGATTGGGAATACGGCACCCGATGTAAAAGATGGTCTTGCATCTGTACGTCTGCGTGCCGGAGATATTGCCATGAATTTTGATATTAATGGTATTGATACCTTGCTTATTAAACATGCCAAGTACGGTTCTGATCCTGTTTCTGTATGGCAATTATTAATGTCTGCTGATGGCGGCAAAACTTATACGCAGATTGGAAAGGATATCAATGAAAACAATACAAAATTGGTTACTGATACTTTCAAAGTAACAGTAACCGGTAAAGTACGTTTTGAAATCAAGAGAACGGGAACCACCACAAATAACCGTGTCAATATTGACGATATTACCTTTAAAGGTGAAGGCGACCCAGGGATTGTTGTAGGTACCCCCGATAACGGTGGTGATGACGGCGGTGGTTCACCAACAGCACCTGCATCTACTCCAAGGGACGTAACAGCGGGTACAGACGCTCCGCCGTCAACCGGCGACAATAGCGATCTGCTATTTGGTAACCCCTCAAACGCGCAAAGCAGTACATCGTCTATGGATAACTACCTTATCGATCAGAAATATTATACCGAATCATACAATGCCACCAAAGGCGAGCCGAATTGGGTGAGCTGGCATTTGGATGCTACAAATATCACTGGTGCTTCAGATCGGTTGAATAATTTCGCGGGCTGGGCCAGCTTGCCTGCAAATTGGTATATGGTTAATGATAATGCCTATTCTGGCAGCGGGTTTGACAGGGGGCATAATTGTCCTTCGGCTGATCGTACCAGTTCGGCTAATGCTAATTCGGCTACTTTCCTGATGACTAATATGATACCGCAGGCGCCAAATAACAATCAGCATACCTGGGCCAATCTGGAGAATTATCTTCGAGAGCAGGTAGTTTTAGGTAACGAGGTATATATCATTATGGGCAGCTATGGTACCGGGGGGGCCGGCTCAAACGGTTCGGCTACTACCATAAACAATGGCCATGTTAATGTGCCAAGTAATGTATGGAAGGTGGCGGTTATTATACCAGTTGGTGATAATGATTTGGGCAGGGTAACCAGTTCAACAAGGGTTATCGCTGTAAATACACCTAATATTAACACTACCAATAGCGACTGGACAAAATATATCGTAACCGTGAAAGATATAGAACTGGCAACGGGTTACGCTTTATTATCAAGCTTGCCGGCAAATGTACGGGCAGCCTTGGAAGTAAAATTAGATGCAGGTACTCCTGGGTCTTGATATTTTACCAATTAATAACAGGAGCCACTCTAAATGGGTGGCTTTTTTTGTTAATTGTAAATTTAATTCTTTGTAAAATATAAATGTAATGAGAGTTTCGTCAAATCAAACATAAAGTACGAGTAATGTGGTTGTTTTGTATATTCGCAACCCAATACCCCTGTTTTATGCAAAAAATAACTAAACTTATCTACAATAAGCCCTTTGTGTTTTCTTTATGGTTCGGGTTAAGTTTCCTGATCGTCCTTAAAGGAATTTTAACCCACCAGGTATTTAATAACTATTTGGTATTCAAATACAATTTTATAAATACTATTCATCAGCATAATCTTTATACCTATCAACCAGAACATTTTTACGATCTTAATCATTATGGTCCTGTATTTTCTATAATAATCGCACCATTCGCGTTGATGCCCGATAGTATAGGTGTTTTGCTGTGGGTAATGTTTAATGCTTTTATATTGTTTAAAGCCATACAACGGTTACCCATTAAAGAAAATCAGTATGTAATTATTTTGCTGATCTGCGCACATGAATTAATGACAGCATCTGCTAATGTGCAAAGTAACCCCATGATAGCCGGGTTAATTATTTTAAGTTTTAGTTTTATCAAAAGGAAACAGGACTTTTGGGCCGCCCTGATGATAGCTATTGGAACCTTTGTGAAGTTATATGGGATAGTAGGGCTTGCCTTCTTTTTCTTTTCAGAAAATAAACTAAAATTTATTGGAAGTTTTCTTTTTTGGTCGGTAGTGTTATTTGTATTACCTATGCTTATTTCATCGCCAACCTTTATCATTCAAACCTATCATGACTGGTACAATGATCTGGTGGCCAAAAATGCCCATAACCAGGGATCTGATCTTCAGGAAATATGCGTTATGGGATTGATCAGAAATATATTTAATTATCAAGGACTAAAGAATATATATGTTATAGCGCCAGGGCTGATGCTCTTTATGCTCTCTTATTTAAGGCTTAAAAGCTTTAAATTGCGACAATATCAATTACTTATCCTTTCGTCTGCCTTAATATTCGCTGTTATTTTCAGCAGCTCATCAGAGTCATCAACTTATATTATCGCTTTTACTGGTGTTGCTATCTGGTACATAAATTTAAATAGGCCAGTTACCCGGTATGAGGTATTTCTATTGATCTTTGCTATTATACTAACCAGCTTTTCCCCATCAGATCTTTTTCCACGATTTATCAGAACGGAGTATGTTGCCCCATACAAACTCAAGGCTCTGCCATGTTTCCTGATCTGGCTAAAAATAGTTTATGAAACCTTAACAAGGGACTTTTCAAAGCCAGAACAGCTTAAATCTGTATAAGCTGTTGACATTGTGGTACATCAGAGCTCTGGTGAATGTTAATATGTTTACAATTCTATGGCTAATTGTAGATGATTTTATGGTTAAATCATTATTAATTATTTATGTTTGTAACAGCAAAGTTACACCCGTAAAGTAAGAGTATTTTCTTTTTTTAATGTGTTATACTTTTTATTCAAATGGAGTTGTAGCATTGTTGCTTATTTCTTCGTATCATGTTTGTTACAGAAGGATTGATTAAAAAATTATAAGAGTAAACCTGACCAATATAGTATTTAGTTACCTGTCACAATTTAAAGCCCCTATTAAAATAACATGACATTCGTTATAAAAAAGAAAATATCGGTAATTATACCATCCCACAATGAAGAAAAAAATATAAGTTATTTAATTGAACAGATCAATGAAACATTGAGTCACTCAAATTATGACTATGAATTAATTTTTGTTGATGATGGGAGCCGTGATAATACCTTAAATGAGATAAAATTTAATGCTCAACTGCATACTAATGTTTTTTATATAGAGCTTTCAAAAAACTTCGGGAAAGATCATGCGCTTAAGGCGGGTATTGCAATGGCTCACGGTGATGCCGTAATAACCATGGATGCCGATCTGCAGCATCCCCCGCAGTTAATATTAAAAATGTTAAAATATTGGGAAAATGGTTATGACATTATATACACTTATAGGCAAAACAGTAACCCGCACGCTAAAGCTTATCAGAAAGCCACTTCAAAGCTGTTTTATAAAGGCATAAATATGCTTTCAGATATCAAACTGGAAAATGGCACCGCCGATTTCCGGTTAATGGATGAGAAAGTGGTAAAGCAGTTAAAACTGATTGATGAATATGAAATATTTTTCAGAGGGATAATCAAATGGGCTGGTTTCAAACAGATTGGTATTCCTTATACACCATCTAAAAGGCATACCGGCGAAGCCAGTTACTCTTTCTTTAAACTCGTTAAACTTGCAGTAGGCAGTATTATGGCGTTTAGCGCCCGCCCCTTATATTTAGTTACAGGTATAGGTTTGTTTTTTTCGGCTATGGCTATATTATACATTCCGTATGTATTGTTTAGCTACTTTGCCGGATATGCCGTTTCTGGCTGGGCTTCGGTAATAGCCACTGTAGCTTTTTTTGGTGGTTTGCAACTATTGGTATTAGGCATAATAGGGGTTTATGTGGGTAAAATATTTATGCAGTCAAAACACCGCCCTAATTATATTATTCGTTCAACAAATCTTCTAACCGTCAAAAATGTAAATAATGATTTTATTGGGGTTTGACGTTGAGGAATTTGATTTGCCTTTAGAATTCGGTCGGTCAATATCTTTTGATGAGCAACTATCGATCTCTACTAATGGCACAAATTCAATTTTGGAGTTACTCAGATCCGCAAACATACGGGCTACCTTTTTTTGTACCGCGAATTACGCGCTTCACAAACCAGATGTGATTGCTAAAATTGTAAACGAGGGGCATGAAATAGCATCACATGGCTATTATCATTCCGATTTTAAACCAGAGCATTTAAAACAATCCAAAGAGGTACTCGAGGATATTTCGGGTGTTGAAGTAAGTGGCTTCCGTATGGCAAGGATGATGCCTGTAGATGAAGCTGAGATAAAGAACGCCGGATATATTTACAATTCATCTATTAACCCTACCTGGCTACCCGGGCGTTATAATAATTTTGATAAGCCACGTACCTGGTTTTATGACAATGATGTTTTACAAATTCCGGCTTCGGTATCACCATTGATCCGTTTTCCGCTTTTTTGGTTAAGTTTCCATAATTTACCTTTGCCGTTGATCAAGCTAATGAGCGCAGCCACGCACCGTAAAGATGGGTATCTGAACCTTTATTTCCATCCATGGGAGTTTACCAATCTGTATCATAAAGAAAAATATGGTTTGCCACGCTATATATCCAGAAACTCCGGAGAGCCATTTATAAATCGGATAAAAAATTTTATAGCGTGGGCACAATTAAAAGGATATGAGTTTTCCAGAACGGATAACTTTGTATCTTCGATAGCAAATAAACATGCCGTTATAAAAAAGCTTACACCGGCGTCATAACAGCCCGCACGCTTTTATCTCCTCTTTTTGATCCTTAGTAAACCATTAGCTGTAGCCGCGTAGAGAACACCTTTGGAATCCTGGGCCAATTTATTTATGGTATAACCAGGCATAGGCGTATTATTGTTGTGATAGTTTTCCCAGCCATCTTTCAAATTAAACCTTACCAGTCCCGATTGCTCAGTAGCGATCCACAAAACATGTTCATACTTGTCATACAACATGTCGTTAACGTGGTTTGATGGCAAGCCGGAATTTTTATCCGTATAATGAAGCCAGGTTCCATTGGGCCTCAGCACTGCTATGCCTTCTTTGTCATCATCGCCCGGAGTTGCGTTGCAAGCGGTTAATGAGAAATACAAATTACCCGACTCATCTTCCGTAGCATTAGAAATATAGGTGTTTTTCAGAGGAGTGTTGGAGGTGTTATAAGTAGTTGGCACATTGTGATCAAGCATGATGCAACCCTTTGATGTGCCTATCCACAAACGTTTCCTGCTATCTTCATAAACATAATTAACATTGTTAGAGGGTAATAGCGGAATTGTTTTTTTATTCAGCACAACAACCTTATCCTGTCTTAAAACAACTAATCCGGCTTCTGTAGTGAAAAGAAGGTCACCGTGGCGGTTGTTTAAGATACGGATAGCTCCCGGAGTTACAAACTTCTTAAAATCAAAGATCTGCCACCCTGCATCACTGTACTTGTACATCTTATTATCAACGTATACCCATTTGTTATTATCCTTATCTACATTGATATCCATTACCGCTGTTTCGGCAGTAAATGGGGAGTTGAATTCGTTGATCGGATTAAAGCTTTGACCATCAAAGCGTGTCAACCCCTTAATGGTAGTATACCATAACACATCAGTTTTATCTACAATGCAGGTTTTGCTGATGTTATCCGGCAGCGGAGAGTTATACTTGGTCCAGGTGGTGAATTCATAAGAGTTCAAAGATGGATTGGTATAAGCAACTGTTTTGTTATAAATAGTTGGATCACCTGGTGGCTTTAGTTCGCTTAAATCCATTCTTTGCATTTGAGCAGATATTCTCCCGTTCGCAAATCGGAAGATCACGTTAACTGATGCGGAAACAGTCTTGCCATTTACTTTGGCGGCTCGCCATATATTACCATTCAGATACCTGATCAGTTCTGCTGTTAAAGGGCCGTTTGTAACATCGGTATGGCTCAATACACAACTGAAACCAGATGGCTCAACCAATACCTGGAAAGAGATTGATCCAAAAGCATCTTTCAAAATATATTTACGATTGATTTGATCACATATATAATCAAGTGTAAACTGATCACAGGTTGCTTTGGGATCGCCACAATCCATGCAAAAATTGGCCGCATTACATATATCTATTTTTTCTAAAAACAGATTTTGCGCAAAGAGCGGTACCGGTGCAAGTAAAATAAACAGGGTGATAAAGGATAACTTTCTAATTTTAAGTGGGTATAAGAATGCCAGCATTATGTTATAAATTAAAGAAAGCAAACTCAAACCACCAAATAAATATTAGTTAAATTATGTTAAACAAAAATATGAGGCGGTTAATGTTTTACAAACGTATAACAGCACACAGGCAGAAAAAGTATTTTGAACACATTTAATGACTTAAACATATTAGAAAATATTGCTAATTTTAGTGCCATTCATCATAACCTGTAAAGCTTCTGATAGTGGTTTTTTAAACAAAATCAATCATTAAGCCTTGGGTTATCTCAATACTTGTTTCTATATGAAAAGATACGTTTTATTATTCCTTTTACTCAGCTCTTTTTCTGTGTATGCTCAAAATACTATCAACAATTATAAATATGTTGTAGTGCCTGAGAAGTTTAGCTTTCTGAAACAAAAAGATCAGTATGGGTTAAACACTCTGACCAAAGGTCTTTTAGCGGAGAAAGGCTTTACTGTTTATTTTGATAATGCAGAATTGCCAAGTGAAATAGCAAATAATAAATGCCAGGCACTGAATGTTGACCTGTTAGAAAAAAATACCATGTTTACTACCAGTGTTACGCTTTTATTAAAAGATTGCCAGGGTAATATAGTTTTTAAGTGCAAAGAGGGTAAAAGCCGAGAAAAGGAATACCGGGTTTCTTATAATCTGGCCCTAAGAGAATCCTTTACATCATTAGATGCAGTATCATATGCTTATAACGGTGGCGTTAATACACCAGTGACACAGTCAACAGCTACCACAGCTGCTCCTTCGTTAACGGCTGTAAACACAACTACCCAGCCAGCAATTGCTGCATCACCTGCAGTTGTTTCAACTGTTGCTGCAACTGCTAATGCAACTACCGCAGCAAAACCGGCACAAGCAGAAACAAATCAGCCCACCGGAACTTTATATGCCCAGGCTATAGCCAACGGATATCAATTAATTGATACTACACCCAAAATAGTTTTAACCCTTACTAAAACTTCAGTTCAGGATTATTTTATAGCAAGCAATGGAACTTCTAACGGCGTGGTACTAAAAAAGAACGATAGCTGGTTCTTTGAATACTATAAAGATGGCAAGCTTGTTTCAGAAAAACTGCTGGTTAAATTTTAGCCCATCTTAATTGAAGAACACTTCATAAGGGGAATAGCCATCGATGTTTTGTTTAATATAATTTAAACCCAAACATTGATGATCAAATGCTGTTGAAACTTGCAGCATGAACAAACAGTCCTCCCGCTATATTGATAAAAAAGTTATTCCGGCACTCCAGGCCCTTAATTTTTTTATGGCTGATATGCAGGCCGGTATTGGCCCTTTCTTGGGTATATTTTTATTAGCCCATGGATGGAAAAGCGGTTTAATAGGCTCTGTAATGACCATAGGCGGCGTTGCCGGCATGTTAATGACTGCGCCTGCAGGTGCACTGATCGATGCGACAAAACGTAAGCGCATGTACGTTGTTATCCCTGGTGTTTTTACCATTATTGCTTCCGGAGTAATTTTAATATCTCAAAATTTCTGGCTGATAAGTATATCTCAGGTAGCTACCGCTATAGCAGGAGCGGCAATTGGGCCTGCAGTAATTGGCATTACACTGGGTATTGTAAAACAATCCGGGTTCAATCGTCAAAATGGCTATAATCAGGCTTTTAACCATGCAGGTAATGTAGTAGGGGCCGGATTATCGGGTTATTTGGGTATGAAGTTTGGCATGCCTGCAGTGTTTGGACTCGCAGCCATCTTCGGAATGTTATCTATTATATCTATATCGTTGATACCTGCTAAAACAATTGATAATGATGCCGCCCGGGGTTTAAGAAAGGAAACAGCAATGGCTGAAAAAGCCAGTGGCCTTAAAACCCTGCTTACTTGCAAACCTCTTTTAATCCTCGCCGGGGCGCTTGCGGCATTCCATTTAGGCAATGGGGCAATGCTGCCTCTCTACGGAATGGCGGCTGCGGTAAACAATCAGGGAAATCCTATTATGTTTGTAGCTATGACTATTGTTATTGCACAATTATCCATGATTGGAATGTCGGTGATAGCGATGCGAATGGCAGCTAAAAACGGTTATTGGTTAGTAATGTTAATCTCTTTTTTAGCGCTTCCGGTTCGCGGTTTTATCGCGGCCCATATGATTAGTCATGTGGGGTTATATCCGGTACAAATACTGGATGGCGTTGGCGCAGGTTTACAAAGTGTGGCAGTACCAGGTCTGGTGGCTCATATTTTGAATGGTACGGGGCGTATAAATATTGGACAGGGCGCTGTAATGACTATCCAGGGACTTGGCGCCTCGCTTAGCCCTGCCATAGGTGGATGGATAGCTCAAAGTATGAACTTTAGCGCGGCTTTCCTGGTTTTGGGGAGTTTTGCGGTAATGTCTATATTTTTATGGCTGATGTTCTCTAAAATAATAAGAAAGGCTTGTGTTGTTAAACCTGTTATTGCAGCCAGCCTTTAAAACATGATTACATTTGTCGGCAAAACACACGCTCTTATGGCTCATTATATTATCTGGATTGTTACTTTTTTAGCTATATCGGGCGTTATTATCCGACCATTTAAAATACCGGAAGCTGTTTGGGCTGTATCTGGTGCTGTTCTGCTGGTTGTACTACAGCTCATTTCACCCGCGGATGCTTTTTTAGGAATTACCAAAGGTACCGACGTTTATTTGTTTTTAATGGGTATGATGCTATTAGCCGAAACAGCCCGGGAGGAAAAACTTTTTGACTGGCTGGCTGCCCATGCCACGCAGATGGCTAAAGGATCATCAACCCGCCTTTTTTTTTTAATTTACCTGGTTGGCATTGTTGTTACCACGTTTTTATCCAATGATGCTACGGCTGTGGTATTAACACCTGCAGTAGCTGCTGCGGTAAAGGCGGCTAAGGTTCAAAAGCCACTTCCTTATCTTTTAATTTGCGCCTTCATTGCCAACGCCGCTTCTTTTGTGCTGCCCATATCAAATCCTGCCAACCTGGTTATTTACGGAGATCATATGCCGCCATTACTACTGTGGCTGTCACAATATATTATACCTTCGATAGTTGCTATAGGCATAACATATCTGATGCTTTACTTGACTCAGCGAAACGCCCTAAAGCAGAAAATTGAAACCAATATTCTAATACCCATACTCTCGGAAGGTGGTAGAACAGCGATTTTTGGTATTGTTGGTACTGCTGTGATCCTTCTGGTAGCTTCGGCCTTAAATATTCAGTTGGGATTCCCTACAGCGGTTACTGGAATAATCACCTCAGGTATTGTGATCATCAGGGCCAGGAAAAATCCATGGATAGTTGTAAAAGATGTGTCCTGGAGTGTACTTCCATTGGTAGCGGGACTTTTTGTACTGGTTGAAGCCCTCAGCAAAACGGGTGTAATTCAAGTGTTGAATATTCTGTTGCACCAAAATGCACAAAATGCAGTTAACCAAACCGCCTGGGGAACTGGTATTGTTATTGCCTTTGCCTGCAACCTGATGAATAATTTGCCTGTGGGGCTTATAACGGGTAGTGTTATACAGGGCGGTCATATACCTGACATCATCAAAAGTTCTGCTTTAATCGGTGTCGATTTGGGTCCTAATCTTTCGATAACCGGCTCCCTCGCTACGATCTTATGGCTGGTAGCCCTGCGTAGGGAAGGGCAAAGCGTGAGCGCCTGGGCTTTCCTGAAACTTGGATTTTTGATCATGACCGTAGCGTTATTGTTTACCCTGGCATCGCTATGGATATGATCTTTAAGCTCTAATGTTTATGGGATGAGTTGTATTTACTTTTTCGGCGACAGGATGCCTGGGTAAAGAATACCATCGGTTTTTAACTTAAGGTTGATTAGGGGTGCTATATCTTCCAGCCCCATTAATGGCAATATCGTTCCTGGTTTTATTCCCCGGCCAAACGCTACAAAACCAGTCTGGATTTTCGGGCTGCATGTATCAATACTTCATTTAAATCAACCATCATCATTTGATTTTAAGTTTTACTCATTGCCCCGTAGCTGAGCAACACCATAAACGGCAAACCATCGGTACTATAGATTTCAATCTTTTCATAAATTTTAATATAGCAGCTTACTGGGCGGGACGGGATTTATTTACTACAAAGAAATGAACCTTAATGTTTGATTATTTAATTAAAAAATAAATAATTTACTAATTAATAAAAAAATAACAACTCAATTAAAACTTTAGTCTGTTATTAAGGTTGTTAAAGAACATCTTATAAAACAACATCCTATGACAACTTTAACAGAAAACAACGGCACAAAGACCACGATTGGCAAAAACGGAAAAATGAAGAACTCAGAATTTCATGAATTCTTTGTAGACGAACTGAAAGATATTTACTGGGCCGAAAAACACCTGGTCAAGGCGTTACCAAAAATGAAAAAGGCGGCTACAAGCCCAGAACTGGCCGCAGCTTTTGATAAGCATACACAGGAGACCCAAACGCATGTAGACACTTTGGAAAAAGTATTTGGATTACTAGGTGAAAAAGCGGTAGCAAAAAAATGTGATGCTATGGCAGGTTTAATTGAAGAAGCTAATGGCATAGTAGAAGATACGGAAGCAGGAACCCTGATTCGCGATGCAGGTCTGATCCTGGCCGCACAAAAAGTGGAGCATTATGAGATCGCTACCTATGGAACACTTAAAGCTTTCGCCGGTAGTATGGGACATACGGAAGTGGCGGCATTATTAGGTAAAACACTGGAAAATGAAAAAACGACGGATCATGCATTGACCGGGCTTGCAGAAACCTCCATCAATGAACAGGCCGTCTCTGAATAGGATCAACCATCGCGCTTAGAGATAATAAGATAATAGATAACATAAATGATGATCAATAATAATTAATAAACACTCATGGAAACTACAGAGAAAACAACCGACATATTAAATGACTTGATTGAGATCAACAATGACCGCGCCGCAGGATTTGAAAAAGCTGCTGCAGATCTGAATGATGAAAACATTGATCTAAAAGCTACTTTCGATCAATTGGCACAGCAGAGCCGTACAAACGTAACCGAACTGGCAGCCGCGGTAGGTAGAAATAATGGCGACCCGGAAACAGGCACCAGTGTGTCAGGCTCATTACACCGTGCCTGGATCGACGTAAAAGCTTTATTTGGTGGCAGTGATCGTAAAAGCATACTTGAAGAATGTGAACGTGGTGAAGATGCTATAAAAAAAGCCTACCGTGATGCACTGACAGAAACTGAACTGGAGCCAGAAGCTCGTCAGTTAATACAAACTCAGGGACAAAGTATTAACGCAAGTCATGATACGATTAAAGGTTTAAGGGATATGTAAATCCTACAAATCATCAATTTGAGTAAAAGCCGCGCCTTGAACAGTGCGGCTTTTTGAAAAATAAGTAAATATAAATGCCTGAACATGTGTAGTTCAAACTTATTGCGCATAAAGGATACAATTTTCTTTAAATCCTCGCTATCAGAAAGGTATATTATATAACTATTCTTGGAAAGAGTTTACGGAAACGTTCCATTCCGCGAACCTGTAAATCTTGTCCGAAAAAAAATACAGAAAGAGCAATTAACGTTCCTTTTCATTCATGAAAAGGCAATGGCATGATATTGTATGATAGGTAATTAAACCTAATAGTATGGAACCATTTTTTTCTATTCAGGCATCTTTGCTATTGAAAACGCAAATTGACAATCGCTTTAAAAGCGACGCGGCCGGACGGTATAGTTACAAAAATTAGTCGCCTGATTTATCACATTTTGAAAACACAAAATCGTTTGCCAAAACTACTTTTAATCCTGGGTCTTACTGTTTTGCTGGGCCTGGAAGGTTTTTTTAGCTGGCGGCTACATGAGCTATCGGCAAAGCAGGAAACCATCAAGTTCGACCATTCCACCGTTAATAATATATCCTACGGTTTATTGTCTGTAGATCAATGGCGCGACGAAGTAGCGGGCATCGTGAACCGGCAGGTAAAACATTTCCAATTGACATCCAAACAAAAAAAGGAGCTGCAGACTGAAGTTGAATCTGTGCTTTACGCCCTCATTAATAAAGCCGAAGCTATGGTGGAGAAAAAACCTCAAAGCCTGGTCGGAAAAATTCGCAAGGCTGCCATAAAAACCTTCGTTAAAACAGATAAGATCAAGGCGCAGGTTCCTGATTTAGCCCGATCGATCATCACCAAGGCAGACAATCCCAACCAAAAGACCAAACTGAGCAACCTGGCGATGGGTAAATTTACCCAGTTGCAGCATACCGAAAGCATAGACAGTACATTGCGGGCCAATCATGCCCTGTTTGATAACATGTACCATAAATATGGGGTGCACTCTAAAGAACAGCTGAATCAAAAACTGGATGACTTACTACAGGCTGTCCGTGTGGAAATGTACCGTTATTGCTTTTTTATGCTAGCCTGCATACTGGCTGTTCTGGTACTGTGGTGGGTATTGCGTAAGCGTACCGAACTGCACGGCACGCTGTTTATACTTTCGTTATTATTTGCATTTGTATTACTGGCAGTAGGGCTGAGCGCTTCGATGATTGAGGTGGATTGCCGTATTAAAACGCTTGATTTTGTGTTGCTTGGCGAGCACGTTTCCTTTAAAGATCAGGTATTGTTTTACGAAAGTAAGAGCATTTTGGGTGTAGTAGAAGTATTGGTGAAACAACCGGCCATTGATTCTATTGCGGTAGGTATACTTATCCTTTGTTTTAGTATCCTCTTCCCGGTCATGAAACTTAGTTCCACGGGTATCCATTTGCTTAGCAAAAGAAAGCTGGCCGAGAACCGCGTGATCAAATATTTTGCTTTTCAATCCGGAAAATGGAGCATGGCCGATGTTATCGTTATCGCTATATTAATGACTTATATCGGTTTGAACGGCTTGTTAGACAAACAACTCGCTATGCTCAATATTCGCGGTGATGACCTGACGCTCATCACGACCAATAACACGGCATTGCAGCCTGGATATATCATTTTTATCAGCTTTGTATTGTACGGGTTGATCTTATCTACTATTCTGAAATATATAACACCCTATAATGCTCACTAAATGAAGTACACCATTTTAAATATAATTGTACTTATCGGGCTTAGCCTTTTGTTAAGTGGTGCGGTTTATTCGGGCTATCGCCTGGCAGGGGTTTCTGCCGAGCGGGAACAGGTTAAGGAAGATTATAGCTTATCCAATAGTGTTTCATTCGGCTTATTTTCTATAGATCAGTGGCGAGACCGTATTACCGATGTGCTAAGCAGCCAGATACAGGATTTTCATATAACAAAAGCGCAGCAAAAAGATCTGCTGGTGATGGTGGAAAAGCAAATGCATGAACTGATTAGCAAAACCGTAGCTGAGATCAATCAGCCTCAGAAGGGGCTAGGGGGCAAGTTGAAAAAACTGGCCTTCAATACGCTGGTCGACTCGGCCGAATTACAAGCGCAGGTAAAGCCCTTCGCTAAAACCGTTGTTGCTAAAATAAGCAGCCCTGAAAGCGAAAAGCGGCTGAAAAACATTGCCGGAAGCAAGGTTAACCAGTTGACTAAACAGATCTATGACAGTGTTAGTGTAGCCAATTACACTGTTACTAAATATGTGTACAAAAAATATAAGGTATCTAATCCGGTTGCTTTTAACCAGCGTATAGATCAAAGGCTTTCTGCGTTGAAAATACAGCTTATACAATATGTATGTATCATGCTGGGTTGTGTATTATTGGCTCTATTACTGTGGTTTAGTTTGCGAAAGCAGGTGCATATGCAAACGCCATTATTTGTTTTCGCGTTGATTTTTGCCATGGTGATGTTGATAACAGGTAGCCTGCTGCCTGTAATAGAGGTGGATGCGCGTATCCAATCGCTGGATCTGGGGCTGCTAAATGGTAAGGTGGAATTTAAAAACCAGGTGCTGTTTTATCAAAGCAAAAGTATCCTGGGGGTGGTTGAAACATTAATCGCTCAGTCCAAACCAGATGCTATCGTTGTTGGTATACTTATTCTGCTGTTTATCCTCATTCTACCCCTCCTGAGGCTTATCGCCAAAGGGATTTATGTGCTTAGTCCCCAAAAGTTTGGCGGCAATGGCATAGTTCGTTACCTCACATTCGAATTGGGTAAATGGGATATGTCAGATGTAATGATAGTTGGTATGTTAATGACTTATATCGGTTTAAATGGTATTTTAAAAAGCCAGCTGTCGAACCTCAATATTCACAGCGAATCGTTAAATGTAATAACCTCAAATGGAACCTCGTTACAGCCGGGCTATTTTATTTTCGCAGGCTACGTTTTTTTCGCAGCCCTGCTATCTTATATTTTAAAACGTGTTTCACCCCATGATGGGTTATGAATTAATTTCGATAACAAAAGCCCGCAACCCGGCTGTTTTTCCATTCCGAAATTCCCACACGCCGCAGTAAGCATAGTGTTTAATATTACCCTTTTGTCCTTTCGGTGTCAGGCAGCTCCATAGACTTGTATAATCATATTGACTTCCTTCATCGGTCAATACTTCATACTAATTTATCTGGCGTCAATGGCAAGTCTCTTAATCTTTTCCCCGTTGCATTGAATACGGCATTGGCAATCGCTGCTGATACACCTGTGATACCAATCTCCTCGGCACCCCCTGCTCCAATGGGTGAAATATGCGGGTCGGGTTTGCCAATAAAATGCACATCGATTAGCGGAACATCCAGATGAACAGGGATGTGATAATCCGCCAGGGTGCGTACCACCGGGTTGCCCCAAAGTTTATCATATTCTGTCGCTTCCATCAAAGCCGCGCCTATTCCAAAAATTACACTCCCAATGATCTGCGAACACGCCGTCTTTTCATTCATGATGCGGCCCACATCCATTACGCTGGTAAAGCGTTTTACGCGAATTGTTCCAAAATCCTGATCCACCCATACTTCGGCAAACTGCGCGCCGAAAGATTGAAATGTATATTGTTTAACATCCAGTGCAGGTACAAGGATAAATCTTCAACTACAATCGCCCTCAAAAGTTAGCGTATTCCTCTCGATACAGATAAGGTACTATAGAGAATATCTTTAATAAGATGCCCTTCAAGCTTTATCAATAAATATTTTAAAATTATTTCATTTTTATCTGGGCCATAGGTTAGACTCAGCGGTCTATATCTTTTACAAGGAAATTTCAGTGCTTTTCCAATTATGACCAAAGAGCAAATAAAAGCCATATTACTAAAATATGAGTCGGGAACCTGTACAAAAAGTGAAAAGGCCTTGCCCAAAACCTGGTTTTTAAAACAATGGGTAGAAAATCTGCCTACATCCGATGAGGTGGAGGATGATCGTGACGCCATTGGAGCCGCATTGAATAAAAAAGTTCAGCCTCATATCTGCGGCCTTACTTTACCTTGTATTGTTGCTGTAGCCCCGATCATTTTGTGCTTATCCTTCGGCCGTTATTTCGTGTTGCAGAAACCTGTTAAGGCAAAGTGTTTTAGACTAACCAGCACAAGCAATTATAGCGTATTGAGCTCAATGTCAAGCTTTTCAGAAATAAATGCTGTGAAATAGAAAAGGTAAAATATAAAAATAAAACCGAGAGATGAAGGATTTATGCTTTCGGTTCAAAGAGATAATCAAAGGGGAATCTTGATTATAATAGGTTATAATGGTTAAGGAGCCCCGAAGGGGCTCCTTTTTAAGCAATAAGCAACTGGGCTTATCCTGAAACAGTGGCTGGTAGTGTAAAATATCTTCTTAATAGATGTTGTTGGATTTTTAAAGGCGAAAACTGATACGGATAATGAACAAGAATCAGGGATAGTCGGCCTGATGTGCAATTTATTGCTATTTGATTTTTATAAATTATTAATTAGGTGAGGCACAGTTTTTTAACAGACGAAGAATTATTATCTCTCTTAAAGGGTGGCGATCAGTTTGCGTACACCGAAATTTATAACCGACATTATAATGTTGTTTTTCGTTTTGTTCGTAAATACTTAAGATCATCCGAATTGGCCGCCGATATTAGCCAGAATGTTTTTTTAAAATGCTGGGAACAAAGAGAGCAATCTGTACTTATCAGGGAGCCTGCCTCATGGTTGCTTACCATTGCCAAAAGGCAGGCCATCGATTTCCTTAGACGGGCATCGGTAGAACAGACAGCATTAAGCACAATTCTGGCCAGTTATCCAACTCATCAGAATAAAGCAGAAGAGGATCAGTTCAGTCTTGATTATTGCGATTCGAATTTTGAACTACCTGATCCAACTTCACACACATATCCACTAACGTATACATTGTTTTCCTGGTCAACTTAGACAAATAATTCACTTGGTCTTCTTAGATGATGCTCCTGATTAAATATAATAAATTCCTCTACCTTTTTCGGGTTCTTTCGGACCAGAAACGCGGTTTTTATTTTGAACAAAACTGCCACGATTTTGCCACGACCTTTTGAATATTTTTGTTGTTTTTGAGCAATTGATGAAAATAAAAAACCCTGTAAATCACTGATTACAGGGTTTTCCTCATTTTTGATGAAGTATTCAGCGGAGAGCTAGGGTTCAGAACCATGTGCCTCTACGCGCTGGAAATGCGGTTTTTAGTGTCTTTTTTTGAAAAGACTCTACGAATGACGCAGTTCCTTTTGTTCTATTCCCTCAACTCCAAACAGGGTTTTTGAACCTTGTTTTTTATGTGCTGATAGTCAGTACGTTACATTTCTCAAGTGTTCCTTACTCTACGTATAACGCATTAGCAAGTTACTCTAATTGTTAAGTCTAAGATAAAAACATTTTTTTTGATTTTAAAATCATTTTCAATTTCAAACGACTTAGTGTAGGCATCATTATTTCTGACGCAGGTTTTGAAAGTGTTGCCCATTTAGCTCATATGTTCAAAGAAAATACAAAATTTCGCCGGTGACGCTGAAAGCCGCAAAACCGGTTAAGCGGAAGTGTAAGTCACATACGGCGATAGGTCTTTCCTGTTATAATATTACTTAGGCGTTTCAGGTTTGAAATGCATAATTGCTTTCCGATGGCCGCGACGTCGTGGCCATCACTTGCAAGTGCGCGAATTTTCGTCACCTGTTCTTTGGATAAAGCATTAGCTCTGTTACCAACAGATTTTGCATAGAATTGATCGTCCTGCCACAGCTTTTTAATGTATGGGTTGTTTATACCTTTGCGTGAAATATTGCCGAAATAAGAAACCTGGAAACCACGACAGGTCTTCATTCCTTCTCGGGCGCCTTCCGGCAGCTTAAATACTCCCAGTTCCTCGAGCCCTTTAAAGCCCCCGGGGATGGTATTTAAAGAGTTATTCCCATAATATATTTATCCACCATCCATTCTTCCCATTGCATAGCCCCTTCGTGGGTATGGTTTAAAGCAAGTAGTTCGGAATTTAACATGACGTGCGCATCACCCTGGTATTTTCGCCATTCCTGGTGGAATTTATTTTTACTTTCTTTTTCGCTTTTTCGGAAATGCTCAGCCATCCGCTTTAACCATCCGCGTTTGGTAATACCGCAATAGTACAGTTCATGTCGGTCTAAAGGCATCCCGTCAGGACCTAAAAAAGTGATAAAATGACTGTAGCATTGATAGCCGTCTGTAGGATCGCCGAAGCCAGGCATGACTGCTTGTAGCGGAATGTGAACTGCCCAGGTGGTGCCAAATTTATTTTTAACTACGATATGTAAAACCACACGCCGATCTTCATATGGTCGCTCCACTTCATTTTCAGCAGTATAGTCCAGCATGGTTATGGAAAGGTTTTGCTTTTCAGCGTCTACGTCCATACGAAAATCAGTATCGATCTTTGCGAATTCACTAGTTTGCCAGTCTCTGTTCAATGAGACGTTATGCATCAGTAAATCCACTGGAAGCGTATAACCTTCTTCACAGAGATGGTTGAGGTAATTATCGAGAAATTTAGTGAGGCGTGTTGAGTTGATTGGTAAGTTTTTTCCGAGCAGGGCAAGTACGTAACTCTCCTTGATAAACTTCATATACCCCATAACATTACTTTTTTGATGTCCTGATAGTTTATTTGTTTCCAAATCCTAATTAAAGCATTGCAGGTTTAACGACCATCTTGTGGAGTTCTTTTTTGCGTAGATTTTACACGACAATGCATACCCCGCCTATATCCCTGCAAGTAGTTATTTGTCTTCCATAAAATGGGAGCATCGACTAACTCAAACAAAGATTAAAACAGAAAAAAACGGCAAAACTCAAAAAAAGCGCGGAAAATGTGTGAACAGTGTTCCCAAAACGACGAAAACGCCCGTCAAAAAACATTTTTTTAAAATTTTGGCGATTTTTTCTGTGTAGCCTGTATACCGGGACCCTGCACTTGGACTTTCCCAAGACGGATAAAGTAGTCAATCTCCGTTTTTCCCCGGCCCGCGATTTTTCGTTTTCGCTTGCATCTGTCGTGAGTTGTTTATGGCGGTAGTCAGCGCTCACACTGTTGGCGGTTTATATAGACTTTTTACGTGTTGTTTTTGCTTCGGCTCCCGCCGCTATGCTATTGCCTTTTCAACACAGAAAACAAAAGGCGAATTAGTTGACGATTCAACCTCATAAAGATACATCACGTAATTTTATAATACTAATTATGTTAGTAATTAACGTGGATGTTAATAAAATGCAATAAAAAACCACGTTTATTCTTTGTATCTTTATGTATATTAAAAAACTAATTATGAATTAGTTAAGTTGTTTAAATCAGTAAATTTATAAATAATGATAAATAAATTAGCATTAAAGAAATTAGTGGAGTTCGGAAGGCTCTCGGAAAAAAGACAGGCCAACTTCGCTAGTCAACTTAAAATACCAAAAATTGCCGCACCAACCGATGGCGGAGGTGATTATTGGAAAAGGAGCACGAGTGGCTTAAGTAATGCTTTTAAGGACAATGATAATGCAAGAATTGCTGAAAAAATTGAGGCTGTCGTGAGTGTATATCAATCAGCGACTAATAGGCTGACCAAGAAGATGTACGAAAGAAACCTCGAAATACTGCATAATTATACGAATTTCGATTTTACAAAATTGCGCCCTGCGGGTGACCTGAATTTTTTGACCAAATCAAAGGAGCTTTTAACGATAGATGATGTGCCTTTACAAATTTTACCCCACCACGTTTTTACTTTTGGCAAAGGTGAGACTGTCAAAGTAGGGGCAATTTGGTTTGTTGCCTGGCTTGAAAAGTTCAGTAAAGAAGATTTGGGAATTTATGCCGAGGCCCAATTTAATTATTTATCGAAGGTCTATGCTAAGCAGTATGAAATAGATCCGCGTTATTGTTTAACCGTCGATATTTTAACCATGGAAGCGGTAAGCTATAATGATATCCTACAAGGAGAAATCAAATCGCGGCTGCAATCCTCGGTCGATTCGCTAAACAAATATTTGAATTGACCAATCATATGAGGGAGTAATATCCGTTTGACGCATTTCTGCCTTCTTTAGATTGTTTATGCTACGGTTGAATAATAATTTAATTTCAGTTGTTGAGGGATTGGGCTGATCTACCGTTGTTTGTGGATATTCAAACTGTAGTTTTTTCTATCTGTAGAATTTACCTAGTGCCAAGTATTCAGAAAGTTGGCGTTCTGTCGCACTAGGATGTCTTTAAATTCGCCCATTACTAAATAAAATTAATTGCCAAGAACTCGCTCTTGCCAGGTCAAAACGAGCAATCATCGAAAATAATTTCAGTAAAAATGTCGGTCACAGCTATCTTTCAAATGCATGTCAACAATGCCACACCTAGTTATTTTTTGCATCTTTTAATTGTTTATTTATATGTAAATATTTGAAAATTAATTATTTATGATTTAACGATCAATTTTTGTCACTAAATTTTTATAACATTTAAAAGATAATTAGACACTAACAAAAAACGCGTTTAAAGCTTTTTAAGACATTAAATCACTAAAATAACAGATTAAAAATATAAATTTGCTTTTTTTAGGTAAATAATATATTTATTTCGGATTTATTGCTTTGAATTGTCGATTCTTTTTCGTAATTTTGAAAAAAAATTAATCATGTTAATATCATTCGCAGTAACCAATTTCAGATCCATCAGCACACGTATGGAAATGACCACGCTCAAAACAGGGTTGAAAGGGTTAGAATCGAATTACTTTAAAAGCCATAGTAAAAAGAGCCTGCTTAAGTCGGCTGTGATCTATGGCCCAAATGCTTCCGGCAAGACCGGCTTTTTAACTGCACTGAATGCTTTGAACTTTTTGGTACTTAAATCAGCGAGCTTTAAGGCCGACGAGGACATGGGTGCCTACGAGCCGCACTTATTGGATAAGCATTATGCCAGTCTGCCTGTAACTTTTGAATTGAGTTTTGTTAATCAATTGCAGTATGACTATATCGTTTCTTTCAATGAACATCAAGTAGTTCAGGAAGAGCTTTACTATTATCCTGCGAATTCCCGCAGTTTGCTTTTCGCCCGTCAGGCCGGAAAGGATATCAAGTTTGGGGACTATTATAAAGGGCCTAAAAAAGCCCTTGAAAAGCTTTTGATGCCTAATCAGTTGTTTCTTTCCAAGGCTGTCGAAAACAATGCAGATGATATCTTATTAAAGGCATTTCGCTTCTTTACATTGGGGTTACGTGTCTTTCCGATGATTGAAGCTTATCACGAGCATAATTTGACCATGCTTTATGCAAAACGACTTGCAGAGGACAAGGATAAAAAATTCAGGGATCGCTTTAATGCTATGATCTGTGCGTTGGATACGGGTATAAGTTCGGTTACGGTAGAAGAGGTAGACTGGAATGATTTCAAATTCCCTGGTAATATGCCGGAGGATGTAAAAAAACAATTCCAAGAAGACTACAAATATGATGTCCGTACACAGCATATGGTGTTCGAAAACAAGGAAAGGGTCGGATTCGATTCTTTTGATATGCGACAGGAGTCAGCGGGTACTAAGAGTCTTTTTGTAATGGGTGGGATTATCTTGGATGCATTGGCTACGGGGCGTGTATTAGTGGTTGATGAGTTTGAAAAAAACCTTCACCCGAACATTACCGGTTTCCTGATTCAGTTATTTCATAATCCGGCAATCAACAAAAAGAACGCACAATTGATCTTTGCCACACATGATATCTCTCAGCTGTCCAACGACCGCTTCCGCAGGGATCAGGTATGGTTCAGTCAAAAAGACGAATACGGGAGTACCGAATTGATACGGTGTTCAGATATTCCAGGAATTCGTTTAAGTGCGCCGTTGGATAAATGGTATGCTACCGGTCGTTTAGGGGGTACGCCGATTATCAACGACGTAGATTTTTTAATTGAAATGCAGGGGGATGACGAGACTGAAAGTTAATAAAAGGATCTTGATCTTATGTGAAGGGATGACGGAGTACATTTATGCCCGTGCCCTTCAGAAGGAACTGCCACGCAATTTGCAGCGCTCAGTTGCTATTGAGATTTTTTATCAATCCCAGAATGATCCCAAAAGCCTGACAACGGAAGCGCGTAAAAGGGTTAAGCTGGCCGCTAAAGACCGAAATAATTATGATGCGGTCTGGTTGTTCTTTGATAACGACCGCTGGCCTCAGTTAGCGGAAGCGTTCGGAGTCATCCGGAAAGACGGTTTTCACATCGCCTACACATCGATCTGTATCGAACACTGGTTCATCTTACATTTCGAAAATTGTGGCAGAGCGTTCCAAAATGGCGAAGAAGCGAGGCAATATTTGATTAGGTTATGGCCAGGTTATCACAAGACCCGCAGCAATGCCTATGAAGAGCTAAAAGCAAACTTGCCCGCCGCGATTGAGCGGGCAAACCGGATCAACCAAAACCAGGAGGAAGGGATAGCAATTCATGAGCGTAATCCTTACTTCACGATGCAATACTTGATCAGCTATTTCGAACAATTAAAAGCGGAAGAATAAAATGAAATAAGTTAATAAAATAGAAAGATAATATCAGGTTTGACCTATCATAAAAGAGCCCGGGAGTGTGGTAGCCCCGAGCCTTTTAAAATTGATAGATCATTCGCACAAGGTGAATTGAAACGAATGAAAGAGGTCTAGCGTCCTCAGCTTGTATTTTAACGCACAAAAGTAGAAAAAGTTACTTTTAAAGCAAGTAAATTCAATAATTCCTTCTTTTTTCTTGTGACGGTGTCCGGGCGGCTGATTCCCGGTGACGTAAGTAACACAGTTAAAAAGGAGGAATTTTTATGTCCGAAAGATTTACACAAAAACCGGTCATCATGGATGATGCCCTGAGCACCGGAAAACTTAAAGTAAGCCAGTTGATGACACTGGTTGAAAACCATCCCTATTGTGCAGCAATCGCCGATATTTTTAAAACGGAGGATGCCAAAGACGAATGGATCATTGTTGATCATATAGACACCGTTTTCAAGCGGTTGAAATACATCAATGAGCATTTTGAGCGTTTTGCGATCAAAGCGCAAACTAAACACATCAGTATCCGGGAAAGCGCTACACCCGTGGCTGACCTGAGCAATCCGCACCCGTTGATCTTCAATTTTGATGAGTATATCTTGGGTAAGGATATGAATAACGATCTGGATTGCTTTGCGATCTACGATGCTAAAAACAGTTATTTCGATAACTATGATATGGCTAAATATGCTAACAAGTTATACAAGATCGGGCTTGGGGCTCTAGCGCAATATAATTTGGGCTATTTTAAGGATCTGGCCACGAATGACCGCCGCTATAACAAATTGAAAAGTTACCGTTTAGTTAGTAACAACGGCCAGCTATTTCTGAGAGGAATTACCTCAGTAGATAAATATTTCGAATACGGGGTCGATTTTACGTTCGTAGTTGCCATGCTAACTCTACATAGAGATATGCAGCAACATACAGGTAATGAATACCAAATTACCAGCGCCGGGGTTTCTGAATCGAAACTGGAGTTGTTTGTGGCTGATAAGTTTACGAAAGATGCCGGCGAGTTCGGCAAAGTCGGATCAGCGCTGGCCATTTCAACCAATGATCTTGGACAGGGATCGCTTAATTTTACCAAAATCTTTCGCGTAGGCGGACGGTTGCATAACGGCATCTACTTATTCCCGAATAAGGAAAAGACCCGAAAGCATAAGCTGCAAATATCACACTCGACAGGTGTACAAAAAGTACTGACTTATTTACATGAGGTCGGCTTAATGTTGAACGATACCGATGAAACCATCGACGAACTGAAAAATATTAAAGGCATTAAAACGCCGGATGAGCTGCGCGCTCATATCGAGCGAAAGATTACCAGTCCTAATAGCGCTTTTAAGAGCGTACAAGCACTCAAAGATATTTTCAAGCCGAAGATCGATAATCAGGTCAAAGGTTTTGTAAAGCTGCTGGAGATGTGTAACAAAGCCGAAGAATTGGATATTGATTATGATCTGAAGGAAAAATTGCGCTACATCATTTCTGACATTCTATTAAAATAATATGGAGATGGCTGAACTAGAAGAAGATCAGATAACCTTAACAAACTATACGGTATCGAAACGCCCGTCTATTAAGATCGAAGACCGCTTTAGGCTTTGGGTTCGTTCGGGTGGCCGTTGCGCGATCTGCAACAAATACCTCTTAGATCTGACTTATGAGGTAAACGTCGGGGAAATGGCCCACATCGTTGGCTGGAGTAAGGCTAAAAACTCACCGCGCGGTGAGGCTAAAACGCCGTTGGACGAGCGTAATGATGTCAATAACCTCGTATTACTGTGCGCTGAACATCATAAAATCGTTGATACAAAAGCACTGTTGGAAGAGTTTACGATTGAACGCCTGATTATGCAAAAGGTCAAGCATGAACAGCGAATATTTCATTTGACAAGTCTAAATGCCGATGCCGAAAGTGTTGTTTTGCGTATGCTAGGTGGTATCCGCGGCGTAAACGTAGAAGTCAGTAAAAAGCATGTCCGCGATGTCGTATTCAAGAGTGAAGAAAAATTTGCGATGTATATGGATAGTTTCGATCGTCATGGCATTGAGATCGACCTGCATACTCTTGGCGAGCCAGAGGAAGCCTGGGATGCTTATTGGCAGATGGGGCAAACGATCATAGACAGAAGCTTGAGGCCGTTAACGGATGGGATCCAAAAAGGCACTATCCGACACTTATCAGTATTTGCACTAAGCCGGATACCATTACTGACTTACTTGGGATACAAATTGGGTGACAAAGTGCCTGCATCATTCTATCAGAAACAACGCGGAACCTCGGAAACATGGGCATGGTCAACAGATGAACCGGAGGTGCAGTTCGAAATCAATTATCTGAAGAAACACGAATCAAATAAGCTAAGCTTAGTACTTTCGATTAGTGGCAGTATTCCATTAGCCGATTTACCAGAAGCCTCAAAGTCGGGTAGTAATATCTATGAGATTCGCCCAATCGGAGTGACGCCTCACCGCGACATTTTTACTAATCGCAAGTCACTGGAGAATTTTACTGTGGTTTATCATCGGTTTTTAAGTGAACTGGAAAAAGACCATAAGGCCTCCCGCAACATTGATTTCTTCCCGGCAATCCCGGTAACTGCTGCCATCGCTTGTGGCAGAGGGCTTATGCGTGATGTACATCCCGCCATCACTATTTACGACCGAACTGCCAATGGCTATCGGTCATCACTGAAAATTAATAATAATGAAATTAATTGAGTACTTTAAAAATTTCTTGGATAAGGAAGTAAATTTAAATAGCAGCAGGATTTCTATTCTTGACGATCGTACAGAAGCCATTACCAAGGTTCTGCAGGACAGTGAGCTTTTAGAAGATCACTTCCTGGACGTAATTCCGCAAGGTTCTTATGCGCACAAAACGATCATCAAGCCTGTTAGGGTAACAGATGAATTCGATGCGGATGTTTTGTTTTACATGGAAGAATTTTCTGACTGGGAAGCCTGCGATTACGTTGAAAAACTCTATCAATTATTCCGGGATAACAGCACCTATCGCGACAAGGTTGGCCGGAAGACTCGTTGCGTAACGATTGACTACGCCAACGATTTTCATATTGATGTGGTGCCATTTTTAGAGCGCCACGGAAAAAAATATGTGACTAATAGGAGAGATAATACTTTTGAACTAACTGATCCAGAAAAATATACAGAATGGCTGGACGAACGCAACCGCATCACCAAACATCATTTTGTTAAAGTGATTCGTTTGATCAAATATTTAAGGGATTATAAGCGTACATTCTCCATTAAGTCGATCGTTCTGAACGCACTTTTGGGAGAACAGGTAAATGATGCCGCGCTGCTGCAAGATCCTAATTGCTATAATGATATACCAACCACGCTGTACACCATCATGAGGAAACTCAAAGCGTACGTTGAAAGCTACCCCACGATGCCGACCATTAATGATCCCGGAGAAACCGGTGAGAATTTTGGTGACCGCTGGGATCAAGATGGCTGGGCCAACTTCCGTACGAAAATGATCTATTATAGTGATAAAATAACTGATGCCTACGAAGAGGCCGACAAAGAAAAAAGCCTTCAAAAGTGGCAACTCATCTTTGGTACAGAGTTTAAAAAACCTGAGCAAAAGGTCGATGCCAGCGTTCAAAATAACAACCGTGGTTTAGTAAGCTTCAATAATACCGAACAACAAATTGCAGACCTTGGTTTTCCGCTCCGTATCAATCCTGTATACAAACTTCGTATGATGGGCCGCGTCGGAAAAAAAGCAGGCCATCGTCATTATGATCTGCCCACCCAGGGAAATCGGGTAGGTAAGCAACGCGATCTTTTTTTTGCGATCAAACAATGCACAGTGCCGCTGCCATATCAAATTTATTGGAAAGTGCTTAACCGTGGTGACGAGGCATTGAAGCTTAATAATGTTCGTGGGCAGATACACGAAGGTAAAGACAGTCACTATGAAGTCACCCAGTTCCGCGGCAACCACTTCGTCGAATGTTATATTGTTAAAGACGTCATCTGCGTTGCCAAAGACCGCCAGTCAGTGATCATTATCTAAATATTTAAACATGAATGTAAAAATTGAACAAACTAAAATAAATGCATTGTCCGCCAAAATTCTTCACCGAAAAAGCAAGGGTAAACTGGAAGGACTGAATAACTTTTTCCTGATATTGACAGTAATTGTGCCTATATTGTTTATAGTAGCTTTATATGTGTCCAAAGGTACCAGCTATGAAAACCTGATTAACATAGTCAGTTTTGCTTTGTCCGTTGTTCTAATTGCGGTAGCCGTTTTATCATTGATTTGGGGAGTAAGCGATAAGATTGTCGTACACAAATTGGGAATGAAAAACAATATTTACATTGCCAACGAATGCGATAATGTTGCACAATCTACAGAAGCTGAGCTTACTTGGTTTTTCAGATACGTCTCTGAAATGGACTTGCAGGATAATGATACCTTTTCAAAAATCTCCGATGATGAACGTCAAACAACTTACCGGGAAGCATTAAAAGAATTTGACCCAGGTAATTATTCTATTGTCTGCCCGGTTTGTAAAAGCTCACCTTGGGAATTTAAGAAAGGTAATTGTCAACTTTGCGGAAATACTAAAAAATAATTACATGATACAAAAATTTTTACTTTGGTACAACGCCCTAACAGAGGCGCAACAAAAAGAGATATTAGATTATATCTTCAACAATCAGATTAAATCCCTTAATGAAGGTCTATATACAGGCCCTTCGACAAGATTGGAAAAAGGTCTATTTACCGGGCCTTTGAGTTCACAAAATGGATGCCCTACTTGTAAAAGACCTTTTTAATAAAATATCATTAATATTCTAGGATGACAGTCAAGTGTAGACAAGTAAAGCGCAACCTTGCACTTTACTTGTTTACTAAACGAGCCATTACCAAAAAGTAATAACTAATTTAAACCTTCTCCAACTTCCTTTTCAATAATTTCATATCCTTACTGATTTTCACATCAAGGACTTTGGCATAATGCTGTGTCTGTTTTAGTGACTTATGTCCCAGCATTTTTGATACTGTTTCCATTGGTACGCCGTTGGTGAGAGTGACAGTAGTGGCAAAAGTATGTCTGGCAGTATGGAAAGTTAGCTTTTTATATATACCAGTCACATCAGCAATCTCCTTTAAGTAAGAATTCATTTTCTGATTAGTTAAGATGGGTAGAAGAGTGCCCGTGGTTAAGCATTTGGGATGATTGTTGTATTTATCAAGAATAGCCAGCGCATTCGGAAGTAATGGAAGTCTTGTGCTCGATTTAGTTTTTTGCCTAGTTGTGATGATCCATTTATCGCCATCTATACCAATCACAATATCGGTAATGCGAAGTTTGTAAACATCACTATATGCTAGACCGGTATAACAACTAAAAAGGAATATGTCCCGTACATGTTTTAGCCTTTGCGTGTCGAATTGTTTATTCCTTATCCTGATCAACTCATCTCCGGTTAAGACTACTGGTACCACCTCATCTCGTTTTGTTCTAAAACCTAAAAACGGATCTTTGGCTAGCAACCCTTTTTGTTGACACTCCAAGATTATTTTTTTGAAATTCCCTAGGTATTTGACAGCAGTGTTATTTGCACAATTCCTCTCCGTTTTAAGCCAGAATAGAAATTGGGAGATGAAATCGTAGTCTAAACTTTTAAGCTCCAGGTCTTCTTTTTTATACTTCCATTTGATGAAGTTTTGTACATGGTCGCAGGCTGTTCTGTAGCGGGTTAATGTGGCGGGAGCAATCTCCCGGCCTACTAAAGCTTTAATTTGCTTATTATGGCGCACAAAGGCTTCTACAATGAAATACTTTTTTTCATTGTTTCCAGTCAATACATCTTTAATGTTGTCGGCGGTTAATGCTTTATTACTTTCCAGTAGTATGGATTTCGCCCGATAAACCTTAACAGAAATCAAATCTAAATAAGAATTCAATTCTTTCGCTTCTTCGCTGATACCAGTTGTCCTGCTTAATTGTGCGTTCCATTGATCAGGTATCCATTGTCTTTTGGTTGATATTTCCCGACGCTCTCCGTCTACCGTGATCCGTAGATAAATATATCTGTTTTCATTTTTTCGATTTTTGGTTTGCTTTAAATAATAAAGCAAACCGAAGCTTTTTTCTAACATGTGTTCTTTTTAAATGTCCGCAAATTTGTCAAGGGTTATATTGAATTAAAAGAACAGGTATTTTACATTTCTTAAATCTCAATTCATGGATACTAATTGAGATATGAGGGACACTTTATTTAATCAGTTTTGCTATTGTAAATAGACTTGGTGCGTCATTTTTGGGGCTAAAAAACGCTCCAAAAGACGCTCATGAGTTTTGGGATTTTATACGAGTTTTGTTATTCTCTAACAAACTCTAAAAACAAAAAACCTCTAATTAGCGAAATTAGAGGGTTTTTGTTTTCTCAAAGTTAGGTTCGATATCAATGCATGTAATTGAAAAAGCCCTGTAAATTATTGATTTACAGGGCTTTTTATTTTCAGCGGAGAGCTAGGGATTCGAACCCCAGGAACCTTTCACAGTTCAACAGTTTTCAAGACTGCCGCAATCGACCACTCTGCCAGCTCTCCGGCGACAAAAGTACAAATCTGAAGCGGATTGCCAAATCTGAAAATGATTTTTTTTCATTTTATTTACATATCCTTAATAAGCTTTTGATAGCCAGTTTATTAATTTTATAAATTGCTTATAAATTGCCTGTTTTTTTGCTTCGGAAGGTGTTATAACGCGGTTTTTCGATGCGAATGTTGCGTTTTGAAAGCTCAATACTGGCGTTTAATTCAAATCCGATGAGCAAAATTAGCGAATTGAGGTACATCCAGATCATCACTACGATGATGGTTCCGATGGAGCCATACACTTTATTGTATGATGAAAAATGGTTTATATAATAGGAGAACCCTATTGAAGTTAATATGGCTAAGCCTGTTGCCAGAACAGAGCCCGGGTTAATGAACTTCCATCTTTTTTTGTGAGCTGGCCCATATCGGTATAAAATGGATACCGTTACAAAAAATATGATGATGATCACTACCCAGCTCAACAGCAAACCGAGTAAGGAGTACAGCCAGATAATGCTTTTACTAATTAAATGCCGCCTAATGAATTTGATGGCTGTTTGCCCGGCTACAAGTATACCTATGGCTATAACAAGGGCAAAACTGATAGCAATGGTAAGCAGTAGCGCCACGCCTCGTCTTTTTATCCAGCTGCGCCTGTCTTTGAGCAGCGATGATTTATTAAAAGCCTTCATCAGGTTGGTTACCCCATTGGTGGCAAAATACAGCGTAGATAGGAAGCCTAAGGATAATAATTTGCCATTCTGGTTCTTGATGATATCGATGAGGGTGTCCCTGAATGCCAGATAGGCGTTGGTAGGTAAAATGGTGGATAATATCCGCAATAACTCAACCTGGAAGTGATCTATAGGTATGTAAGGTATCAGCGTACACAAAAATATCGTTGCCGGAAATATAGCTAACATAAAGCTATAAGCCAATGAAGAGGCGCGGTTAACCAGCGAACTGTTGGCGATCTCTTTGTAAAAAAAGACAATAACCGTATACAGTGGCAAAGGACGAAAACCTGGCAGGATGATAACTTTTGTCCAGTCAACAAAGTACCTGTAAAAACCAAACCGGAGCAAAAAATGATGCAGCCATCTCATTAAACCAAATCTACTTAAAAAACGGTACTAATTTATCAATGAAATCCTGCGGTGGTAAGCAGGGGCGGTTTGTTTTCATGTTGATGAATACCAGCAATGTTTCGCCCTGGTTGATCAGTTCGTCTTTGGGATTACTCAATTCATACCGGAAATGGATACGGATACCCGGCATTTTATCCATGATCACCTTTATGCTGATTTCTTCATCATATAGGGCTGGTTTAAGGTACTTGCATTTTAGCTCCAGTACGGGCATCATAATGCCCGACTCTTCCATACCCCGGTAGGTTAAACCCAGGCTGCGCAGCATTTCTACACGGCCAACCTCATAAAACTCGGCATAGTTGCCATAATACATATAGCCCATCTGGTCGGTTTCGCCGTACCTGACACGTATTTTAGTGGTATGCTCAAACATTAGCGCTTGATATTTCGCTCGTTAAGGGCTTGCTGAAATTTACGCGCGTTCACCAAATGGTCGCTTACATTGGTAGCAAAAGCATGATAGCCCGAAAAATCGGCCTTGGCGCACATATAGATATAATCACTTTTTTGATAGTTCAGCACTGCTTTTACTGCAGCAACAGATGGCATCATGATAGGGCCGGGAGGCAAACCATTATGCAGATACGTATTGTATGGTGAGTTGTATGACAGATACCTGGTGAGTACCCGCTTGATAGTAAAATCGTTTAAAGCGAAGATAACTGTAGGGTCGGCTTCCAGTTTCATGCCTTTTTTTAGCCTGTTCAGGTACAAACCGGCTACGGCTGGCATTTCGTCATCATGCAGGGCTTCAGCGTCAACAATAGAAGCTAAAATAGACACTTCGGGCAGGCTTAAATTAAGTGCGGCGGCCTGTTGTTTACGCTCCGGAGTCCAGAATTTTTGATAATTCGCGTACATCTTTTCGAAGAACTTATCGGGTGATGTATTCCAATACAACTGATAGGAATTGGGCATAAACATGGCGTACACATTATCAGTAGTAAAACCATATTTAGACACGTAGCTGGCAGAATCCAGCAGGTTGATGATAGCTGTTGAATCGGGCTCGATCTTTTTAGATACAAAACCGGCAAACTGCTCTTTTTGCCTTAAACCGTGAAACTCCAGCTGTACAGGTTCCTGTGTACCAGATGCCAGCATATTGATGAGCTTGCGATTGCCCATACCCTGGCGCAGGTGGTAACGACCCGGTTTTACGCGTTTAGGATAGTTCATGTTTACCGCCGCCCAATTAAATGAGGCGGTGTCTTTCACCAGATCCTGCTCTTGTATGGTTTTTAATACCTGATCATAAGTGGCGCCGGTATGTATATACAGGTATTCCTGTTTGCCCGTAACGTTGGGGCCAAAGTACTTCAGATAATAATTGAAACCGGTAAAGCCCAGCAGTACAATAATAACGAGCACCAGGGCTATGATGAATTTTTTGAGTATACCCTTTGACGGCGCTTTCTGTTCAGTCATGATAAATAGATTTTTATTGAGTCAAGATATAATTATAGAGTCAAGATACAAGAGTCAGGAATCAAGATAAAAAAACTTTCTGGTTGTAATATTCCTATCGAAAACAAATTGATTTTATTAATTATTGACTCTTGTATCTTGATTCTTACTTTTTTAGTTTTTGGAGGGCTATCAATCCGCCGCTTAAATTTTTAACATCAAGATAACCATTTTGCTGCAATATAGTTTGTGCCGTTTTGCTGCGCAAACCAACTTTGCAGATAACGATAATCTCGTCTGTTTTGTTGTAGTCCCAATCCTGAATGCTTTGCTCCAGCCGGGGTAATGGTATATTGAGGCCACCTATATTATAGGTATGATATTCCATTGCCCCGCGTACATCTACCAGGTTCAGATGCTCGCCATTATTTAGGCGAGCCAACAACTCGGTGGCATTAATTTGTTGGGGCATCGGGTGTTTTGGTGCCTTGTGTTACCGTTAAGTTAATGCGTGTACCAATGCTGGCTTTACTGGCCGAATCGGTTTTCATAGGATACTGCGATACCACAACCACGTTAGTGGAGTCGGTAATGGTTCCCTGGTAAGTAATGGTACCAATAGTAAGACCGGCACCTTTAATGGCAAAGCGTGCGGCATCCAGATCAAGTTTAACCAGCTCCGGAATCTCCACTTCGCTGGCGCCTTCACCATCGCCCAAAACCAGGTCGATGCGTGAGCCTTTTGGTATTTTGGCGCCGGCTTTGATCACCTGGCCACCAAAACGAACTTCCAGGATACGATCACGCGCGATATCGGAGCGATAAGTAGTATCGCCAATTTTCAGGCCATAGTTTGACAAGGTTGCTACCGCTTCGCGATAACTGCTTTGTTCCAGATCGGGCAGTGAAATATTAGGGGCCTGCAGGGTAACCATGGTCAGGTAAATAACCCTGCCTTCTTTTACGTTTGTGCCCGCGTCAGGATCTTGCTCTACAATGGTTCCGGGGGCTACATCCTGCACATAAACCGAGTCGATCTTATAATCAAAACCTTGCTCTTTTAATGTGGCTGTGGCCCTGTCTATCAGCAACCCCTTGAGTTTTGGTACAGGTATGCCTGCTCCATGGTGGGTATAATATCCGAGGCTGTAGAATGCTATTAAAACGATGACTATTACCGAAATAATAGCCATGATGATGTTATTGCGAAATGATTTTGTTTTTAAGTAAGCCCCAAACTTGCTCATTGGTATTTGCTTCAAATTAAGTATCAAACATAGTAATAATTTCGGATTTGGCTATGTAGAAAGTCCGAAAGTCGGGAAGACCGCGAAGTCAGGAAGTTTTATAGGAACAGATTATTAGTCATGGAATTCAGTGATTTTTATAAAAATTGTGGTTCATTATTTAATTATTTAGTTTAAAGATTTTACTTTCGGGCATTACTGATTTTTCGATTCTACATTACGTTAAACATTTTACTTTCGGACTTACGGTCTTTTCCGACTTCCGGACTAACAAGCAATTATGACAACTAAAAATATAGCCCTTTTGGCCGGTGGTTTTACCGGTGAATATGAAGTATCTATCAATAGCGCCAGGAACATAGCGAGCACTTTGCCAGCCGAAAAATATAGGATTTATACTTTATTGATCAAGCGTGACAGGTGGTTTTATGAATCGGAAAATGGCCCGGTTGATGTAGATAAGAACGATTTTACCATTACGCTGAATGGCGAAAAGATCAAATTTGATTTCGCGTTTATTACCATACACGGCACCCCCGGCGAAGATGGTAAACTACAGGGCTATTTTGATATGCTGCGCATACCTTATAATACTTGTGATGCCACCACATCGGCCATCACCATGAATAAGGCTTATACCAAAACATTGGTAAACGGGATACATGGCCTGCATACAGCTCATTCGATGCGTTTGTTTGAAAAGGATATGCATGATGTGGCTATTATTGCCGCTACACTGAAGTTTCCATTGTTCATTAAACCCAATAATGGTGGCAGCAGTGTGGGTATGAGCAAGGTTTATAATGTAGCCGGTTTACCCGATGCATTAAAAAAAGCTTTTCATGAAGATCAGCAGATATTGGTGGAAGAATTTATCAAAGGGCGTGAGTTTAGCATTGGCATAGCCCGTCTGCATGGTAAAATAACAGTTCTGCCTGCCACAGAAATCATTACTTCCAAAGACTTCTTTGACTATGAGGCTAAGTATACCTCGGGCGTAACGGAAGAAATAACCCCGGCCGACCTTACCGCGGAGCAAAACGAACGGATAGCCAATATTGTGACCGAAGTATATAGCAGGCTGAATTGTAAAGGCATGGTACGCATAGATTTTATTTTACTGGAAGGATCAAACGATTTTTATTTTATCGAAGTAAATACAACTCCCGGCCAATCAGCTGCCAGTCTGATCCCGCAGCAGGTAAGAGCTGCCGGTATGGATTTGGGTGAGTTTTATAGCGCTTTGATAGAAGGAGCGATTTAAGAGATTTCGGAACTCGGATGTTCGATTTGGGATTTATTCGGGGATGATTAAAAAAAGAATATTCTAAATCTTCAAATCATTGAATTTTTAAATCCGAAATCGAACATCCGAATTCCGAAAGTAAAAATATAGTAGAGACGCATATTTGCGTCTCTTTTTTGTAACAAAGGTTCATGATTCATTATCAAATCACCAATGTTAAAGTTCCAAAATTTCAAAAAACTATACGGAGGTTTCCCGGCATTGAAGGTTGATGAACTCGCCATCGAACCAGGTATTTACTGGATAAAAGGCGTAAATGGCTCGGGTAAAAGTACTTTGCTCAAATCCATAGCTGGTACATTATCCTTTGAGGGCGATATATTGCTCGATAACAGCATCAGCATCAAAAAGCAACCCGTGGAATACCGGAAACTGGTAAACTTTGCAGAGGCCGAACCCGTATTTCCGGAGTTCTTAACGGGTAAAGAGTTGATCGCTTTATTTGCTCAAGCCAAGGACGCGCAAGCAGGGCAGGAGCAGCATTATATCGATACTATGCAGATGCGGGCTTATGTAAACCGGCCGGTCGGTACATATTCCAGTGGGATGCTCAAAAAGTTATCGCTGGTGCTGGCTTTTATGGGGCGACCCAAGCTCATTTTGTTGGATGAGCCATTGATCACCATTGACACCGAATCCTTAAAAATACTCAATACCTGGATAGCCGAACGCTATAAGCAGGAAGGAACGAGCTTCCTGCTATCATCGCACCAGGCACTTGAATATGCCGAACTACCCAAAGCCCGCGAATTATTGGTAGAAGACCAAACCCTTAAATTTATAGCCTGATGCAACAACCATTGACCAAAGTACTGCTCAAAGTATTTGCCGGTGGTTTTTACCAGGTGCATGCCGGGATATTGTTTGTTGTGTTTTTTATCATGGTGGGTACAGTGCCAGGCAATATGCTCATCACTTACCATAAATCGTTAATGCTGGCCATGACCAGTAGCCCGGTGATGCTGGCTTTGGTAATAGGGGTCTGGCTCATCTATATTTTTAAAAGCTGGCATTACGTTGGTACACAGATTTTTGCACCTGATAAACAATTCCTGTTTTATAGTAGTACTTCATTGAGCAGATCAGAACAGCGTAAAAGCTGGTATTATACACAAGCTGGCATTTTAACCCCAGTTATTATTTACGCGTTGCTGGCCGTTGGGGTAGGGTTGGCGCATCGTTTTTATATACTACCCTCGGTGATCTTATTATTTTTAACCGTTATGATCTGGTTCAGCGCGGTGATATATACCCGCTTGATAAATGGAATGATTGATGGCAGCAAACAATCGTTTTTGCTCAGATGGAGCAGTAAATGGCGCAAACCTTATTTCAGCCTGTATATCTATCATGTTTTTGATGATAAAAAGGTGCCTTACTTTATTACCAAAGGTTTATCATGGCTTATTATTAGCGGGGTATTTTATTTGTTTGCCGATGTAAGTACCGATACCAGGGTGGCAGGTATAGCTATACTGGCAGTGATCACCGCTCATGCTGTGCTGATATTTGAAGAACGTCGCTTTGAAGAAACCAAACTAAGCTTTACACGCAATTTACCCTATAGCCGGTTCTGGTTATTCTTAAACTTTGCGGGTGTTTATTTCTTTTTGCTGCTGCCCGAAAGTGTTTGGCTTTTCAGTCGGTTTCAACCGCTAATGGCTGTTGAGCTATTGCTGGCTGGTTTAAGCACAGCCCTGCTGTTTCATAGCCTGCTTTATTGGTTTGGCCTCAATATGGATAAATATCTGCAATGGATCCTGGGCCTGTTCATAGTACTGTTCTGGGTAATTATGTTCCGCCTGCTTTGGGTGCTGATCCCGCTGAATCTGATCATCGCTTACTTGTTTTTCTACAATAACTATTATAGATATGAAGGAGTCGTGAGTCGTGAGTCGTGAGTCGTGAGTCGTGAGTCGTGAGTCGTGAGTCGTGAGTCGTGAGTCGTGAGTCGTGAGTCGTGAGTCGTGGTAAAATTGATGAACAATTTAGTAAAAAATCCGGTAACCCTTTAATTAGGTGAATCAAGGTTCAGACAAAAACTCACCGCTATCCACTCACTATTCACAATATTATATCAAATAGTGCTCAATCACATCCTGCGGGATCTTAGCTCCTCGGCCTGTAGCCATATCAATCATCACGTAATCAAAATAGCCGTCGCAGCTTATTTTGCCGGTACTTTTATTAGTAATAGTGAATTGCACCCGGCAGCCTTTTTCGTTAATAGATTCAATGCCTGTTTTTACAACAAAATAGTCGCCCATAGCCAGGGGGCGTTTATAATCTACATGGGCAATGCGTATCACCCAGCCAAAACCCCGTTCCATGAATTTTTCCATGGCCATACCGTAGCAGCGTTCCATCTGATCGTACCGGGCAGCCAGCACATAATCAAAATATTTGCTGTTATGCACATGCTGAAACATGTCAATATCATCAGGGCGTACGCGAAGTTCTGTTTCAAAGGTGCTATATTGGGCAGGAGTATTCATTAGGCAAATATAGTTGATTAGGTTGATTGAGTTGAATTGCTGGTTTCTTAATTACCCCCATTCACGCTTAGGGATTGCAGCGGATACCGGCCGAACCTAAGGCCCGCAGGCGTATGAGCGGAAAGCCCGGGCCGCAGGCAACGCACCTGGTAGGTCAAAAGTTAAAATTCAAAAATCAAAAGCTTTGCCCGGAAAAATATAAAGGCGACCTTTTGAATTCATTACCCTGGTAAGAAAAAATTAAAACCTTTGTTGTTAGAAAAATATAAAAATAGCCTTTTGAATTTTGAATTTTAACTTTTGAATTTAATACCTATCTTTGCACCCACAATTAATTAATCATTCACGCTTTAATATTATTCAAGTAATGTATTTAGGTAAAGAAGCAAAGGCAGAGATCTTTGCAAAACACGGTAAATCAGCTACAGACACAGGTTCTGCAGAAGGACAGGTAGCCTTATTCACCACCCGTATCGCTCACTTAACCGGGCACTTAAAAAATAACAAAAAAGACTTCTCTACTCAATTATCACTTCAAAAATTGGTAGGTAAACGCCGTGCATTGCTGGCATACCTTTACAATAAGGATATTGAAAGGTACCGTGCTATCATCAAAGCGTTACAGCTTAGGGATATCATCAAATAAGTTTTTCAAGTTTTTCATAAAAAGCCGTCCGCAATATTCGGATGGCTTTTTTACTTTTGAACAAATATTATACACACATAAAAACCGATGCGTTCCGAAAGATGAAAAGCGCATCACAACAAAAACAAGATGAGTTTAAACGTAATTAAAAAGGTTATCGATTTAGGTGACGGCCGCACCATTGAGATCGAAACCGGTAAATTGGCCAAACAAGCTGATGGTTCTGTAGTAATTAAAATGGGTGATACCATGTTATTGGCTACCGTAGTATCATCGCCGGAAGCGAAAGAGGGAGTTGATTTTTTACCCCTTTCTGTTGACTACCAAGAAAAATACGCTGCCACTGGTCGTATACCAGGTGGTTTTTTACGCCGCGAGGCTCGTTTATCAGATTATGAGGTGTTAATCTCCCGTTTGGTCGACCGTGCTTTGCGTCCTTTATTTCCCGAAGATTATCATGCTGATACCCAGGTGATGATCACGTTAATATCTGCCGATAAAGATATTATGCCAGATGCTTTAGCTGGTTTAGCAGCATCTGCAGCTTTATCTGTTTCTGATATCCCTTTTAATGGCCCTATCTCTGAAGTTCGTGTAGCTAAAATTGATGGGCAGTTAGTAATCAACCCAACCCTGAGCCAATTAGAAAACGCGACTTTAGAATTTATCGTTGCTGGTTCTGAGCATGACATCAACATGGTTGAAGGTGAATCAAAAGAAATTCAGGAAGCTGAATTGGTTGAAGCCATCAAATTTGCGCACACTGCTATTAAATTACAATGTTTAGCTCAAAAAGAGTTAACCGCCGAAGTTGGTAAAACTGTAAAACGTACTTACAGCCATGAGCATAGCAACGAAGACTTGAAAAAAGCTATCTACGCCGCTACTTACGACCAGGTTTACACTATCGCTTCTTCTGCATCTGCAAAAGACGAGCGCGGTGTTAAATTTAAAGAAGTTCGCGATGCTTATATCGAAACCTTAGGTGAGATTGATGACGTTACTAAGTTCCTGGCCAAAAAATACTACCACGATGTAGAGTATGATGCTATCCGTAACCTGGTATTAGACGAAGGTAAACGTTTAGACGGTCGTACAACTACCCAGATCCGTCCGATATGGAGCGAAGTTGGTTATTTACCATCTGCTCACGGTTCGGCTGTATTTACCCGTGGCGAAACCCAATCATTAACTACCGTTACCTTAGGTGCTAAGGATGATGAGCAAATGATTGATGGTGCGTTTATCAACGGCTACCAGAAATTCCTGTTACACTACAATTTCCCTGGTTTCTCAACTGGTGAGGTTCGTCCTAACCGTGGTGCTGGTCGCCGCGAAATTGGTCACGGTAACCTGGCTATGCGTTCATTAAAACAAGTATTGCCTTCTGAAGACGAAAACCCATACACTATCCGTATCGTTTCTGATATCCTGGAGTCAAACGGTTCGTCGTCAATGGCAACAGTTTGTGCCGGTACATTGGCGCTGATGGATGCTGGTGTAAAAATTAAAGAGCCTGTATCAGGCATCGCGATGGGATTGATCACCAATGAAATGGGTACTAAATACGCTATCCTTTCTGATATTTTGGGTGATGAAGACCACTTAGGTGATATGGACTTTAAAGTAACCGGTACTAAAAACGGTATCGTTGCTGTACAAATGGACTTGAAGATCAACGGCTTGTCATACGAAGTGTTAACCAACGCTTTGAACCAGGCTAAAGATGGTCGTTTACATATCCTTGGCGAAATGGCTAAAACCATTACCCAGCCACGTGAGGATTACAAACCACACGCTCCGCGTATTGTTACCATTAAAATCGACAAAGAATTTATTGGTGCAGTTATCGGGCCCGGTGGTAAAATCATCCAGGAAATGCAGCGCGAAACAGGTGCAACTATTTCTATTGAAGAAAAAGACAACCAGGGTATCGTTCAGGTATTTGCCGATAACAAGGCTTCTATCGATGCCGCTCTGTCACGTATCCGCGCTATCGCTTCAAAACCAGAAGTGGGCGAGATATATGAAGGTAAAGTAAAATCAATTATGCCGTTTGGTGCATTTGTTGAAATTATGCCGGGTAAAGATGGTTTATTGCACATTTCTGAGATCGATCATCGTCGTATCGAAACGATGGATGGTATATTCCAGATTGGCGATGAGGTAAGAGTTAAATTGCTTGATGTTGATAAGCAAGGAAAACTAAAACTTTCCAGAAAAGTATTATTGCCGAAACCAGAAGCCCCAAAGGCTAATTAATTATTGAATTGAATAACAAAACCCTCGTAACGAGGGTTTTGTTATTTAGCCTGTTTTGTTTATGATTTTTTTGAAAAAAAATTAAAACAAAACAGGCTAATTTGAACTTTAGTAAAGTTGAGAGATTGCTGATAACACCATTAAGTCCGATCCTGCTTGAGAGAAAACATGACTTCTTCTACTAATGATCCTTTAGATTTTCTAAATAACAATCCGCATGGGATACAGTCGGGCGCACAGACCGATCTTGTGCAGTTGTTGTTATATGAGATCATCAGGGTAAAAGATCTCATCGTATATTACGACTCTATTCCCAATGGAGGCGGTCAATTAGGTTCATCTATCCTTAACGAACTGGTATCCGAAGCCTACAGCTCCCTGGTTAATTACGATACCGTGCTCATGAAGAAATACTACGACCTGTTGCTTAACTGCGATTAAGCCGCCCGGGCTTCCTGAAGGGGGAGTTTTTGAATTACATTTTTTTTCTTAACCTTTTTGTCATTCTGAACGCAGTGAAGAATCTATTCTATACCTTTTCTTCCGGCTTGCCTAGTTCGCTAATAGATCCTTCGTTCCTCAGGATGACAAACTTTTAGAGTTGTAATCTAAAAATATCCTTGTCATTCTGAACGCAGTGAAGAATATATTGTACGCCATATTTCTTTAAATAAGTGCAAATTTGTAGATTCATCTGCAAGATGCGCCAGTATAACTTTTTTACTTACATCCTTACAAATTATAATAAAACGGTATTATACACTGGTGTAACTAATGATTTAAATCAAAGATTATACGAACATTATTTTGGCATTGATCAAGCTGAAAGTTTCACCTCAAAGTATAAATGTTATTATCTCGTATGGTTTGAGCGACACCAATTTATAAATCATGCAATTGAACGTGAAAAGGAGATTAAAGGCTGGACGAGGGAAAAAAAGATAAAATTAATTGCCCAAGAGAACCCGAACTGGACTTTTTGAACGAGGAAATTATGGAATGGCCTCCTGTATTTATTGGCTAAACTATAACCTAAAAAATTTTTGTCATTCTAAGCGCAGCGAAGAATCTATTCTACGCTTTTCCTGTGGTTTGCATGGTTTGTTAATTGATCCTTCGGTGCGCAGGATGACAACTGGAGAGAATATTCCCTCTGTTCCCTCCCCAAAAAACTTTACATAAATTTTATAACTCTCCCTTTTGAGGGCCGTGGGGATTATTATATTTGCATATGAACCATCTGATAGCACCATCAATTTTAGCTGCCGATTTTGCCAACCTGCAACGCGATCTGGAAATGATCAATAAAAGCGATGCTGATTGGGTGCATGTTGATATTATGGATGGTATGTTTGTACCCAACATATCATTTGGTTTCCCGGTGGTTAGCGCTACCAAAAAACATGCCACCAAGTCACTGGATGTTCACTTGATGATTGTGGAGCCCGATCGTTATCTAAAAGCTTTTAAAGATGCCGGCGCCGATGGCATCACGGTACATTATGAAGCTTGTCAGCATTTGCACCGCACCGTGCAGGCTATTAAAGAGCTTGGCTGCAGGGCAGGAGTGGCCCTTAACCCACATACCCCGGTTACTTTGCTGCAGGACATCATTGCCGATCTTGATCTGGTACTCATCATGTCTGTAAACCCCGGTTTTGGTGGGCAAAAATTTATCGACAATACCTACAAAAAACTCCACGACCTGAAAGCGCTGAGCCGCGATAAAAATCCAAACCTGTTTATTGAGGTTGACGGTGGTGTTGATCAGCATAACATCCAAAAACTGGTTGATGCAGGTGCCAACGCGCTGGTTGCAGGCAGTTCTGTGTTTTCGTCGGCCGACCCGTCGGCTGCCATATCTCACCTTAAATATCCCGAAAAGTTATTACAATCGTAATAAATTCTACGAACCCGGTAGGATAAATTACAAATTTGCAATCAAAAGGCCTTTTGTTGATTAATTGTATATTTTTTCAAAAAATGCAAATAATCTCTATATATTTTGTCAAATTAATTAACTTCGGCCCAACTAAATACGAAGTTCCTAATCGTGTATTCAGAACCTACAATTTGTTAACTATATGAAACATAATTTTGGTGCCGGACCCGGCATTTTACCTCAGGAAGTTTTAAAACAAGCTGCTGAGGCAGTAATTGATTTAAATGGTATAGGATTGTCATTATTGGAGATCTCACACCGTTCAAAAGAATTTGAAGCAGTTTTAGATGAAGCTGTTAGTTTGGTGAAAGAGTTATTCAGCGTTCCTGAGGGTTATTCGGTTCTGTTTTTACAGGGAGGTGCCAGCACACAGTTTGCTTTGGTTCCTTATAACCTGTTGCCGTCAACCGGTAAAGCCGCCTACCTGGAAACAGGTGTTTGGGCAAATAAAGCTTTAAAAGAGGCTAAATACTTTGGCGAGGTTGAAATTGTAGCTACTTCAAAAGAGAGCAACTTTACTTACATTCCTAAGAATTATACTATTCCTGCGGATGCCGCTTATTTCCACATTACTTCAAACAATACCATTTACGGTACGCAATTACAGGAGTTCCCTAAATCGCCTATCCCGTTGGTTTGTGATATGTCGTCAGATATTTTCAGCCGCAAAGTTAACGTTGCTGATTTTGGTTTGATCTACGCCGGTGCTCAGAAAAACATGGGTCCGGCCGGTGTAACCCTGGTGATTGTAAAAGATGATATTTTAGGCAAGGTTGATCGCAAGATCCCGTCTATGTTTAACTACCAAACACAAATTGAAGGTGGTTCTATGTACAATACGCCTCCATGCTTTGCCATCTATGTTTCAATGTTAACCTTAAGGTGGTTAAAAGGTAAAGGCGGTGTTGCTGCCATTGAGCAGGAAAACATCACCAAAGCACGCGTATTGTATGATGCTATCGATGCTAACCCGCTGTTTAAAGCAGTGGCTGCTCCGGAAGATCGCTCTAACATGAACGTATGCTTTGTAATGGAGAATCCTGAGCTGGAAAAACCTTTCCTGAAATTATGCGACGAAAGAGGCATAGTAGGCATCAAAGGTCACCGCAGTGTAGGTGGTTTCCGTGCTTCCATTTATAATGCATTGCCATTAAGCAGCATTTTGGTGCTGATTGATGTAATGAACGAGTTTGCAGAAAGTAATAAATAATTTAGTGAATGGTGAGTGGAGAATGGTGAGCAGTTTACCGCTATTCAACCATTCACCGCTCACTACTCACCACTCACCACTCACACAAAAGACATGATCAAAATATTAGCTAACGATGGTATAGATCCAATTGGAAAAAAAATGCTGGAAGATGCAGGATTTTTTGTTGATACCAACAATATACCTCAGGATGAATTGCCTGAAAAATTAAAAAATTACGATGCCATCACCGTGCGTAGCGCAACCAAGGTACGCAAGGCATTAATTGACGCTACTCCAAACCTGAAACTGATTGGTCGCGGTGGTGTTGGTGTTGATAACATTGATGTTGACTATGCCAAAGAAAAAGGCATCGGCGTGTATAACACTCCCGCTTCATCTTCATTATCAGTAGCCGAATTGGTGTTTTCAAGCCTGTTTGGCGGCGTTCGTTTTCTGTATGACAGCAACCGCAAAATGCCGGTTGAAGGTGGTACCAAATTCAACGATCTGAAAAAAGCTTATGCGAAAGGTATCGAACTACGTGGTAAAACATTAGGTATTGTAGGTTTTGGCCGTATCGGTCGCGAGGTAGCCAAAATTGCTATCGGCGTAGGTATGGAAGTGTTGGCTTATGACCTTTTTGAATTTAACTCCGAGCTTGACATCGTTTTGGGTGGTGGTACAACCGTAAAGGTTTCTGTAAAAAAAGCTACACTTGACGAAGTGATCAAAACAGCTGATTTTATTACGCTGCATACCCCATTTATTGACAAAGCCCTTTTAGGCGCCGAAGAACTGGCTCAAACCAAAAAAGGTGTAGGTCTGGTGAACATTTCACGTGGCGGCTTAATTGACGAGCTGGCCCTGATCGACGCCTTAAACAGCGGACAGGTTTCATTCGCGGCATTAGACGTATTTGACAATGAACCAACTCCGCGCGAAGAAATACTGAAACACCCTAAAATTTCCCTTACCCCGCACATTGGCGCCGCCACCAACGAGGCTCAGGAACGCATAGGTGTTGAATTGGCCAGTTTGATTATTGACCATTTCAAAAAATAAAAAGTAAATACGAGGTTTACTGTTTAACGCAAATAGCCGGGATCAGCAATGGTTCCGGCTATTTTGTTTTTATGGCCGATTGAAGACGGGGCATTTCGATAGAGCATGAAGGGGTGAGAGTGAGGATGAAAGAGAAATCTTCTGCAGTAAATTAATACTTTTTAAAATTTTAAAAGCCGCCCAAAATCGTGTGAAAATTTGTTTAAAAGTGTTAAACTCGGGGGTTTGAAACAATTTTTGAATGTTTTACCTCGTTTTTGAGCAGAAAAGTGTTAAAATTTAAGGTTTAAAAAGTAAAGATTTAATTTCCAACCCCAACGTATTTGATAAACTCAACGGGATGTTTTCGGGAAACCAGGAGCCGTATTTTGGAGTCGACTTTTAAGCTGTCGGTATTACTTAAAGAGAAATGATTGTTGATTATTTGCCCATCATAATCATATTGAACATCTATTTCCGTTCTGTCGATCTTGGGGTGCTGAAAACCGGTAACTTTTGCAACAACAAGTATGCTGTCTTTGAATGCTTTTTCCTGTCTTAAATAACCGTAAGCAACTATAATAAAGGCAAGGCAAAAAATAACCCGGCTCAGTTGCATTTTGTTCTTAAAGTTTGATAAGGGTGCCATAGTTTATTGGGCTTATCTATGAAAATAGTTTGATGATCAATAATACGTATTTCCCTGGCTTAAAGTGTATAAACCACGTTTTTCTCTGGTATTGTTACAATATAGCCATTCTGCTCCAGGTCGTTAGCCAGTAACTGCATACTTTCGGTTTCTCCATGTACCAGGAAAACGTTTTTGAGTTTCGATTTGTCCTGTTGTTTTACGTTCTCCATCAGGTCGTTATGATCGCCGTGGGCGCTCAGTACGTCGGTTTGTTTGATGGTGGCATAAACGGCCAGTTCGCGATCTTTTATGTGTACTATGGAGTCGCCACGCAGCAAACGGTGCCCTAAAGTACCTTTGGCACAGTAGCCTATAAAAAGGATGGTGCAGTAATAATTCTGGACATTATAAAACAGGTGATCCTGGATACGGCCGCCCTCCAGCATACCAGCAGAAGAAATGATGATGCAGGGCTCATAATAATTGGATATCTGGCGACTATCTTTCAAATTCTCTACATAAGTAAGGTTTTCGAACTCAAATTCATCGCCCTTGTCCTTGTAAAAATCCTGGGCATCCTGATTAACCAGGCTATGGTACTTTCTGAAAATGCCGGTTGCCATGGTGGCCATTGGACTATCCACAAACACTTTAACCGGTGGTAGCAAGCCTTCGCTGAAGATCTTGTTGAGGGAGTACACCAATGATTGGGTACGGCCGATACTGAACGCAGGAATGATCAACCGCCCTTGTTCTTTGACACAGGCTTTATCAATAACCTCTATGAGGGTTTGCTCAACCGACTTGTCTTTAGTGTGGTAGCGGCCTCCATAGGTCGATTCTGTGACCAGGTAATCAACCGGTGGCAACTCCTGTGGATCATTTAATACCGGGTAGTTTTTGCGACCGATATCCCCGGTGAAGGCAATGGATTTTTCTTCACCATTTTCTGTAACACGCAGGACCGCTGCTGCTGCACCTAGTAAATGTCCAACAGGTATAAAAGTAAGCTCAATATTGCCATTGATACGGAAAGGCCGGTTAAAGCCGATGGTCACAAAACGGTCTACAGTATCCATCACGTGCTTTTGTAGGTAAAGTGGCTGTGGACCTCCGCCGGTATTGAATTTGCCCTTGCCGCGTTTCCTGTAGCCTTTGCTGGCCTTATTCATGAAGATACTAACAGAATCGAGCAGTAATAATTCGGTGAGGTCGGCGGTAGGCGGGGTACACAGGATCTGGCCGTTAAAGCCCATTCTGATGAGTGTAGGCAGATTGCCCGAGTGATCGATATGCGCGTGGGTTAATATCACCACGTCGATCTCTTCAGGGCGAAAAGGGAAATTCTCGTTATCTTGTATGTTGCGGTCTTTCTCGTAATCTAACCCGCAATCCACTAAAATCTTATATCGGTCAACCTCCAGCAAATGCATGCTGCCGGTTACCTGACGGGCTGCCCCGTGTATGGTTAATTTCATTTTTATAGGTCGATGGACTATGGACGATAGACCATAGTCTCTGCAATTCTTTACTGTTGTAATATATTAAAATAATCGCTATGGTCTATGGACTATCGACCATTAACCATTCTGCGCGTCAAATTGTAATTGGTTCAGGTAGCGGTACAAACCCTGCTCATTGCTGATGAGTTCCAGGTGATTACCACATTCAATGATCTCGCCTTTTTCCAGTACAATGATCTTATCAGCTTCACGAATGGTTGATAAGCGGTGAGCTATGATGATGGACGTACGATCCTTCATTAATTCCTCCAGAGCTTCCTGTACCAGGCGTTCTGATTCGGAATCCAATGATGAGGTAGCCTCGTCCAGGATCAATATTGAAGGATTTTTAAGCAACGCCCGGGCTATAGCGATACGTTGGCGCTGACCACCCGATAATTTAACACCACGTTCGCCCACCACGGTTTCGTAGCCTTCGGGGAAAGAGGTAATAAACTGGTGAGCATTAGCACGTTTGGCAGCTTGGATAATATCTTCTTTAGATGCACTCAATCGGCCATAAGCAATGTTTTCTGATATCGTTCCGCCAAAAAGCATCACATCCTGGGGAACTATGGCTACCTGGTTACGGATATCAGTGATAGAAAAATCTGAAGCTGGGCGACCATCAAACAAAATATTTCCACTTTGTGGATGATAGAATTGCAGTATCAAGGATGCCATGGTTGATTTACCCGAACCACTCGGCCCAACAATAGCCACTTTTTGACCAGCCGCCGCATCAAAGGAAATGCCCTTTAAAACGGTAAGCTCCGAACGGGAAGGGTAGGCGAACACCACGTTGTCAAAAGCAAGATTGCCTTTGATTTTTTGATCTACCTGGTTGTTATTTTCAATCATTTGTATGTTTTCGCCTTGTTCGGCCAGTATTTCCAGTACGCGTTCGCTTGCGCCAACAGCTTTCTGTAAATTGGCATAAAGGTCTGGAAAAGTGCCCATAGCGGCGCCTACGAATATAGAGTACATGATAAACGTAGTCAAATCACCCACCAGGATCTCATGGTTGCTCACCAGTACCGATCCATACCATATCACACCTACGAAGGTGCCGAACAAACAAAACACGATAAAGGATGCAAATATCCCGCGAAATTTGGCACCTTTTACGGCTATATTCACAACTATACGCAAAATTTTGTCATAGCGGGTAGCTTCATAAGCTTCGTTCACAAAAGCTTTTACGTTGGCGATGCCTTGCAGGGTTTCTTCAACAATGGTATTTGATTCAGCCAGCCTGTCCTGCGCCTGGCGTGATAGTTTGCGGATATATCTTCCGAAAAACACAGCAAAACCTACCAGGAAGGGGAGGATAGCCAGTAAAGCCAGGGTTAATTTTATCGATACCACCGCTAATAAAATAACACTGCCTACCATGATCACCAATTGCCTGATGATCTCGGCAAAAGTAGTGGTTAAAGTATCCTGGATCTGTGACAGATCGGCTGAGATGCGGCTGTTCAGTTCACCAACACGGCGATTGGCGAAAAAGTTCATGGGCAGCGTGATCAGCTTAAAATAGGTATCACGACGGATATCGGCCAATGATTTTTCGGCGACCTGTACAAACCAAACTACCCGGAAAAAGGAAACAAAAGCCTGACCGAATAGCAACACAAAACCAGCAATGGCGATGGCATTAAGACTATGGGGTAAATAACTGTTTGGGTATTTACCTTGCGCGGCATCTATTAAAGCGCCCAGAATTTTAGGAAATGCAAGGCCCACCAGGCTGGATATGAACAAAAATATCAATCCTGCTATAAATTTGCCCCGGTAAGGTTTAATGTAATTGAGTAGCTTACGGATGTTTTGTATGCTCTGCCTGTTTATTTTTGCTTTGGGTAATTCTGCTTCTGCTTTAGCGCCACTATTCAGCCGTCCTCTTGCCATGTATGTATTTAAATTCTAAACTCTAAGTTCTAAACCCGGGATAAAGTACCGGCTCCAATCCGCAAAATTACACCTTAACTTTACTTTTTCTGCTTATCAGAAATAAAATTGACGCAATCATGAGAACAATGATCAAAATATAGATGCGTTGCATGGTGGCAGCTCGCTGAGCATCTGCTTTTAACGCTACATTTTGCTGCCTTAATTTGCTGATCAGGTTAACGTAGTTCTGGTTAATGGTTTCGGCCTCTTTGGAGTGATTCTGGATCTGCCTTTGCTGAAAGGCGCGGTATTCCAACAGGATCTTTAACTCTTTGTAAATGTTATCATCGGTCTTCACAATATCCATCAAAATATCATTCGACCGGCGGATATCCCCCTTGGTTTGAAAGCCAAATATCCCGGTATGCTCACTAAGGCTTTGGCTGTACTGGCCAAACCGTACTTTGCGCATATCCAGCATGCTGTTTATTTTTTTTCGCTGTAGCTGATAAGCGATGGAATCGGCACTGATCTGTGTATTGGTTTGCGCCACTAAATCAGTAAACAAAAAAAGGACAATGCAGAGCGACAGGATTTGTTTCATCATACTATTGAAATTCAATGATTACCTTATCATTCAAATTTAAACCCAGCAAACCACTGGCATTGCCCTTATTAATGGCTATCTCCAGGTGATCGCTTATCCCAAACAGACACAACTTTTCGCCAACAGGCACTTCATTATAATGCCAGCTCAGGTGATTGATGGTTTCGTTGCGTTTAAAGTTCAATACAAATTTTCGCCCCTGTTGTACGCTATTGAAAAATTCCTTGGTAATGTTGGTGATCACGTTTTGAAATGAATCAATATAGATCACCACGCCCTTGATCAGGTTTTTTTCGATAACCGGTTGCAGGTTCATCTTATTTTCGATATCCTGTACCGGGATACCTATCTCGCTGAGCTTGCCGCCTTTGGCCAGGTGGCATGCTGCTTTTACAAAAATATCGGCCAGTGGAAAATGCAAAAATTTAAGATCCTGCATAATGTTTATTTCCACGATCTCTTCGGGCGTTTCCTTAAACATCAATGAAAAAATGCCATTATCGGCCCCCACAAAATAGTGGTTTTTATATTTTACAGCCAAAAATTTGGTGTGGTCGTTATAAACGGTATCGATACCAATAAGGTGCACCGTACCATCGGGAAAGTAGTAAAAACTGTTTTTCAGGATAAAGGCCGCTTGCTGCACATCAAACGCGGCAACGTTATTGGTAATGTCAACAATATTCACTGTAGGCAACAATTTGTAGATGCTGCCTTTTAATGCAGCCTGGTAAATATCTTTATCGCCCAAATCAGTAGTTAATGTTATTATTGCCATTAATTTTATAATATTTATTGCTAATCTTGTAGTAGCATTTGAAGCTACAAATATTCAATTTTTAATTCATAAAAATCCGTAACTAAAAATCAAATTAGTATTGAACGAGCTAAAGCTATCTATTGAAAATGTAAATCCGGCAGTATTGTGGGGGCCAAATAATGATCATTTTGAGATCATTAAGAAACAATATCCTAAGCTTAAAATAGTTGCACGTGGCAGCGAAGTTAAAATTCTGGGTGATGATCACGAACTGAATATTTTTCAGGAAAAATTCGATCACCTGCTACAACACGTAGAGAAGTTCGAAAACCTGAATATTACCGACCTGGAGCGCATCCTGGGTTCCAAAAATACTAACGCGCCAGCGGCTGATCCGTCGGCGGATAAATTTGCCAGCGGCGAAGTGATCGTTTTTGGACCCAACGGCGTAATGGTTAAAGCCCGTACAGCTAATCAGCGCAAAATGGTTGATTGCATCAATAAAAGCGATATACTTTTTGCCATAGGGCCCGCCGGTACCGGTAAAACCTATACAGCTGTAGCTTTGGCGGTAAGGGCACTCAAAAACAAGGAGATAAAAAGGATAATCCTGACCAGACCTGCGGTTGAAGCAGGGGAGAACCTTGGATTTTTACCGGGCGACCTGAAAGAAAAGATAGATCCGTATCTGCGACCTTTGTACGATGCGCTTGATGATATGATTCCGGCCGAGAAACTGAAGTTTTACCTGGAGAACCGTACCATCGAGATAGCACCGCTGGCATTTATGCGTGGCCGTACACTTGACAATTGCTTTGTGATATTGGACGAGGCACAGAACGCTACCGATATGCAGCTCAAGATGTTTTTAACCCGTATGGGGCCATCGGCCAAGTTTATTGTTACCGGCGACGTTACCCAGATTGACTTGCCTAAAAAACAACAGTCGGGCTTGCATACCGCCCTGCGCATATTAACAGATATTAAAGGAATAGAGATTGTTTACCTGAGCGGCGAAGACGTAGTAAGGCACAAACTGGTACGTAAAATACTGGAAGCTTACGGGGATATACAATAAGGTTTTAGTATCAAGTAGTTTAGTTGGTATCAAGTAACTAGTATCAAGTATCAAGATTTTTGATCCCTGTATTGATTATTTGAAGCTGAAGTTAAACGCAAGCAATGTACTTGCTACTTGATACTAGTTACTTGATACTAAAAAAAGAATGAACGCGATAAAAGAAACACATTTTAACTTACCCGGCCAAACTAACTACTACAAAGGCAAGGTTCGTGATGTTTATACGATTGATAATAAATTCCTGGCTATGGTGGTTACCGACCGCATATCAGCTTTTGATGTGGTGCTGCCAGAGCCTATCCCTTACAAAGGACAAGTACTTAACCAGATAGCGGCCCGATTTTTAGAAGCTACTGCTGATATTGTACCCAACTGGGTAATAGCTGTACCCGATCCGAGTGTTACCATCGGACGCATTTGTGAGCCTTTTAAAGTAGAAATGGTCATCCGTGGTTATTTGGCAGGCCATGCCTGGCGCGAATACAGCGCGGGTAAAAGACAGGTTTGCGGCGAAAGTTTACCCGAAGGCTTAAAGGAGAACGATATACTGCCTGAGCCCATCATAACACCAACCACGAAGGCATCTGTTGGTCATGATGAGGATATATCCAGGGCCGAGATCTTGAAGCAAAACATTGTTTCGGCTGATGACTACGCCCAACTAGAAGCATATACCAAGGCTTTGTTCAAACGCGGAACCGAAATAGCTGCTAAGCAAGGACTGATATTGGTTGATACCAAATATGAGTTTGGAAAAGTTGATGGCCAGATATACCTGATCGATGAGATACATACACCCGATTCCTCACGATACTTTTATAAAGAAGGTTATGAAGAGCGCCAGCAGAAAGGAGAGGCCCAGAAACAGCTTTCAAAAGAATTTGTGAGAAAATGGCTGATTGAGAATGGTTTTCAGGGTAAAGATGGCCAGGTAGTGCCGGTTATGACCCCTGAAATTGTAAAATCAATCTCAGAACGGTATATTGAACTATATGAGCAGATTATTGGTGAAGTATTTGTAAAGTCTGACAATGACAGCGTGCTTAACCGGGTTGAAACCAACATTAAAGCCGCTTTAACAAATTTGTAGTTTTTTAATTACCCGTAAAATTATCATATCTTAGCTTTCTAATTATTAATAAGAATGAAATTTACTGTCGATAAGCACGAGAAATATATTTTAGTGAAGCTTAATGAGTCAAAATTGAACTCATTGGTTACACCTCAATTGAAATCCGAGTTGATATTGATCAATACTGAAGGTCAGCGAAATATAATTCTTGATCTTTCACAGGTAAAATTTGCAGATTCTTCTGGCTTAAGCAGCTTGCTGGTAGGTCACCGCTTATGTAAAAATGCTACGGGATTATTTATCCTGGCAGGCTTAAATGACGCGGTATCCCGTTTGGTAACCATATCGCAATTGGATAATGTACTGAACATTGTGCCTACAGCCGAAGAAGGTATCGATCTTATTTTTATGGAAGAGATTGAAAAAGAGCTGAAAAAGGAAGCGAGATAAGGTGTATGATTGTTTACCCTGTATGAAATTTGAGGTAACAATATTGGGTAGCAGCTCAGCGACCCCTATTTTTAACAGAAATCCTACTTCACAGGCGCTCAATATCAACGAGCGCCTGTATTTAATTGATTGCGGCGAAGGTACCCAACAGCAAATGTTACGTTTTGATGTTAAGGCGAGCCGTATTGATCATATATTCATCAGTCATCTTCACGGCGATCATTACTTGGGATTGATAGGCTTACTATCGTCTATGCACTTGAATGGTCGTAAAAAAGCCTTGTATCTTTTCGGCCCAGCTCACTTAAAAGAGATTATTGACCTGCAGTTTAAGTATTCAGAAACAGTACTGCAGTTTCCGCTGGAGTTTACAGCAATTGACGCTCAGAAATCTGAAGTGATCGTCGATAATAGCGATGTTGTTGTAGAAACTATTCCGCTGGATCATCGTATTGCCTGTACCGGTTTTCTTTTTAAAGAAAAGAAGCGTTTACGTAAATTAATAAAGGAAAAAATTGAGGCTTTGAGTATACCCGTGGAGTATTATTCGGCCCTTAAAAGGGGAAATGATTATACATCGGCAAGCGGTGAAGTATATAAAAATGAAAGCCTGACCATCGATTCCCAGATCCCAAAATCATACGCGTATTGCTCAGATACATTATATAACGAGCAGTATTTTGAACAGATCAGCAACGTTACGATGCTTTATCACGAGGCTACCTTTTTAAATGATATGTTGGATAGGGCTAAAGATACCCACCATACCACAGCTTTACAGGCAGCAGAAATCGCCTTAAAAACCAAAGCTAAAAAACTGCTGATCGGACACTTTTCTGCCCGGTATAAAACCCTGAACGAGTTGCTTGACGAGGCCAGAAGTGTTTTCCCGGAAACAGAACTGGCTATTGAAGGGAAAACATTCCCGATAGAATAAGAGGCAAGATATCAGCGTCAGGAATCAAGCCTGGATATAGCAAAAAAGTGGGTTTACATGTAAACCCACTTTTTTGTATGTTTTTTATATTAACGCATTGATTATCAATTATATATATATAGATGTAAACCCTAAAAAGTGTAAACCATGTAAACCCACTTTTTAGCGCATATTTGCCGTCTTGATTCCTGAATCTAACTTTTTGATTCAAAAACTTAATCTTTTTTACCGCCAAAAACCGAGAAGCTTACATAACGTTTTGGATGTGCTTTCAGGTCGATGAACAGATTGTTGAGGTTATTGGATGCATCGGTAAGGTTTTTATACATCTTGTCGTCGTTCATCAGTAAACCTAATGATCCCTGACCATTGTTAATCTTAGCAATGGTAGCCTGTAGGTCGGCCATGGCCTTATTGGCATTATCTAATGTTTGTTTGATGTTGGCAGATGCAATATCATTGCTCACCTTTTCAAAATTGGCGGTCATGCCGTTTAAGTGGGTGGTGCTGGTTTTCAGGCTTCCTGATACCACTTCGGCATTAGTCAGGATACCATTAATATGGCCAGATTGAGAAGCTACCAGGTTATCAATCTTTTTAGTAGTACCTTCCAGCGTTTGCAGCGAATTAGCAATGCTCATAAAGCTGCGATCAACGTTTTTCTGGAAGTTAGGGTTTAATATTTTATTGATAGCCGCTAATGATGAGTCCATTTTTGTGATCAGCATTTCGGCTTTTTTCTGTATAGGCTGCAGGCTTTCGGCCAGGCTTCCTTGTATGTCGGCTTTTAAGGTGTCTTTATCTTCTGCAGCAACTTTACTGTTTCCTAGCTCAAAAACAATGGCTTTACTACCCAAAAGATCGGTACTGGATAATTTAGCCAGGGTATTGTTGGGTATAACATAATCCGGGTCGATCTTAAACTCTACGATAGTATGCCCATCTGGCTGCAATTTCATGCTTGAAACACGTCCAATCTGAAAACCGTTAACTAACACAGGCTTTGCCAAAGCAAGACCTTCCACACTTCTGTAAACGGCGTAATATTTATTAGAACCCGAAAAAACATCGTTGCCACGCAAAAAACTATATCCTAATATCAGTATAGTAATAGCTATGGCTGTAAGAGCTCCTATTTTTGTTTCGTTTGAGATTTTCATTAAGTAGTTGTTTTCGGGTTAATTTGTTTCTTCTATTTTAGATCGTTGATGTGATGTTATATAACAGGTAAAGCTAAACTATATTATTTTGAAACCTGCTCAACCTCGTTTTTAAAATTTGTTAAGGCCCGTACAATCGAGTTAACAATAGCATTTTGCCCATCCTCCGAATTTAGATATGCCTCGTCATCAGGGTTATTAATATACCCGGTTTCTACCAAAACAGATGGCATGGAACTATGACATAATACATAAATACTTTGGTCTCTTATACCTTCGCTCGGTCTGCCGTCTGTTTCAACAAATTCTTTGTTGAGTAATGTTGCCAGATTGATACTTTGCTGCCTGAATTTTCTTTTATACTCGTTTGTTAAAATAATAGTTATGGGGTCGTTGGGATCTAAAGCTCCTCCATCAAGTTCAGATTCACCCTCAACCTGATTCTTTTTGATCTCATTTTCTGCCTCTCTTGTGCGTTTTAATGCATAAACCAATAATAACACACCTTTACCAGAACGATCGGGAACCAAACTTGTTTTATAAACCGGTTTATGATGTTTAGTACCTACTCTTCTGCTTACGCGTCTATCCGATAAAGAATTACAATGTATCGAAATAAAAACATCACCTTTATTTTCATTGGCAATTTCGGCACGCCGCTCAAATGAAACATCATCTTCGGTGCTGCGTGTAAGTACTCCTTTTACACCTGGTATATCTTTTTCTACCGCTTTTTGCAATTTTAACGCGATGGCAAGCGTTACATTCCTTTCAGTAGAATATTCGCCTGATGCGCCATGTGAAAAGTGACCTACATTACTGGAAGGTTTACCCCCGTGGCCGGCATCAATAATAATAGTTTTGAGTTTAAAACCAGTGTTATTTATAACCGTATCTTTTTTTATGAAACCATAAGATGTGACCGGAAAATATGAAAGGAGTGCCAGCAATACCGATAAACTATAAATCAATCTTTTCAATGCCCTATTTTTCATTATTTTTGAACGCTGTTAACTTTATCTGCAAAAATACTATTCATAATCAATTTTGAAATCCACAACCTTCTTTTTTCTGCTTGCGATTATTTTAACGGTGAGTGTATTTTCTGCCGAAAGCAAAAATACATATAAAGGCTATAGCAGCAAACCTGTTATCGATACTATTATAAAACTGGATACCATTAAGGACAAGAAATTGCTTAAAGGCAAAAAGAACACACGCAACTCATCATCCAAAAATACCCCTGCTAAAACTGATACCACTCAAAAGAAAGCTGATATAGAGTCTGAGGTAAAAGCTGTTGCGGAAGATTCTACCCATGTAGATAATGAACACAATATTTTATATTTATATGGCCGTGCCCGGGTTACTTATGAGGACTTTGAACTTGATGCCGATTTTATCCGCGTTGACCAAAAAAACCACATCATATTCGCCCGTGGAAGTATTGACCCTCGTACGCACCGTTATGTAGGCCGACCTATCTCCAAGCAAAAGACAGAAAAGCCAGTGTCATCTGATTCGTTGTTATTCAATTACGAAACCAAAAAAGGAAAGCTATATAACCCGGCTTCAGAACAGGAGGGTAATTTTATATCCGGCGGGCAGGCAAAAAAGTTAAATGAAACTGAAGTGGCCTATCGTAATGTGATATTCAGTACCTGTGATCTCCCATATCCGGAAACCCATTTTGGTGTGGTGATAACCCGGGGTATTGGCGAGAAAAACAGGATCATCTCGGGCCCGGCATATCTGGAGATCGAGGGAATACCTTTGCCTCTGGCTATTCCGTTTGGATTTTTTCCAAAGCCCAACCAACGAACATCGGGTGTCATATTGCCTACTTTTGGCGAAGATCAGCAACTTGGATTTAAGCTCTCCAACTTCGGATATTATTTAGGGTTTAATGATTATATAGACCTTACCACCACAGCTACCGTGTATTCTAAAGGATCGTACGAATTAAATAGCGTTATGCGTTATTTAAAACGATATAAGTACACAGGAAACCTGGCATTAAGCTTTGGATCACACAACTATGGCTTGCCAGGTGACCCTGCCACAAAAGACATTCATATTGACTGGACGCATTCCCAGGATCCTAACGCTAACCCGGGTTCTACTTTTAGCGCATCTGTAAACGCGGGTACTTCCGGATTTTTCAGGAATACAAGGGGAACTGTTAACGTAAATACCATAGCAACGAGCAGCTTGCGTTCAAGTATATCCTATGGTAAAACATGGGCGGGTACACCATTCAACTTAAGTGTTGGATTATCGCACAGCCAGGATATTGCTAATAAAACAATTACTTTAGAGTTGCCAACAGTTGCCTTTGGAATGTCGTCCATAAATCCGTTTGATTCCAAGGATAGGGTTGGCGAGCAAAAATGGTATCAGAAAATTACGGTGAGCTATAACATGACAGCCACCAATAAGGTAAATAATATACCTGAGGCTGAGCTTTTCAAAAGCGAGACCCTTTCAAAGCGTCTGCAAAATGGTTTCCAGCACCAAATACCTGTTAGTTTAGGTCTTAACGTATTGAAATACTTTCAGTTTAATAGTAGCATTAACTATACAGAACGCTGGTATTTTCAAAGTATCACCAAAAGATTTGAACGGGGGAGCATCAGTAATTCAGATCAGCTGATTACTGATACCATCCCCGGTTTTAAACGCTCTGGCGAATACAGTATTAGTACGGGCTTATCTACCAAATTATATGGGCAGATCAATTTTAAACATGGTAATTTAAAGGCAATAAGGCACGTTATGACGCCTTCTATAAGTTTTGGTTACCGTCCCGATTTTTCAGACCCAAGTTTTGGGTATTATAAAACCGCAGTGAGTAATGCTACCATACCTTATCCATACGCGTCGCAAAAATATTCTATTTTTGATGGCGCTGTTTATGGAGGACCTTCTCCGGGTAAGCAAGCTGGGCTTAATTTTAGTCTCGATAATACGATAGAAGCCAAAGTAAAGGCTAAAAGTACCGATACATCCGGTACAGACAGGAAGATCACCATTTTGCAAGGTTTATCTTTCTCCACCTTTTACAATTTCGCAGCGGATACCATGAAGCTTTCGCCCATAACCTTTTCCGGGCATACCGCTATCTTTAATCAAAAATTGAGCATTAGTTTTCAGGGTACCTTTAATCCATACGTAACCGTAGTTCGCGACTCTATTCAAAATAATAACATAGTAAGATATAGTCAGCTTATCAACCGTTATAGCTGGCAAGACGGTAAGTTTCCGCAATTGGCAAACGTGGGTATATCTATGAGCGGTAGTTTAAATTCAACAAAGGCGGCAGCACGTGGTACCCCGGGCGCAGTGAATGGCCTGGCTAACCTTACGCCAACGCAGTCCCAGCGTTTGGCCTTAGTTAACAGTGACCCGAATGCTTATGTTGATTTTAATGTGCCTTGGAATATTAATTTCAACTATAGTTACAGTTACACCAACTCGTTAAATACGGTTAGTACAAGTAACACCGTTCAGATAAGTGGAGACGTTAATGTTTCGCCTAAGTGGAAGGTGCAGTATTCAACCAATTATGATATTAAAGCGGGTAAATTGGGAAGCGCAACATCATTTTCGATCTATCGCGACCTGCATTGCTGGGATCTTTCCATACAATGGATCCCTTTTGGTTATTTGAAATCATATAATGTTACCTTGAAGGTAAAATCAACTATATTGCAGGATCTGAAACTGAGTAAGCGAAATGATTATACCAACAGTGGAACTTTTTACTAATTGAAATGCTGGCAGAAATTATAACTATAGGCGACGAAATACTTATAGGTCAAATTGTAGATACCAATTCGGCCTGGATGGCTACAGAATTAAATAAGATAGGAATACGCGTAAAACAAATATCATCGGTATCTGATGATCGCGAACATATCCTTAAAGCATTAGCTGAGGCTGCAAATCGTGTAGACATTGTTTTTATTACAGGAGGTCTGGGGCCAACCAAGGATGATATAACCAAAAAAACTTTAGCCGAATATTTTGGTGTTGAACTGATAGAAGATCCTGATACACTTGAACATGTGAAGGGGATTTTTGCCCGGTTTAACAGGCCTATGATTGAGGTGAATAGATTACAGGCTTATGTACCGGCGAATTGCAAAGTGATCTTTAATCAGAATGGTACTGCGCCAGGTATGTGGTTTTATGAAAATAAGGTCACCTATATATCTATGCCGGGTGTACCTTTCGAGATGATGTACATGATGACAGAGCGGGTACTGCCACAGATAAAAGAGCTTTTTCAACTGCCTGTTATTATTCATAAAACTATTTTAACCGTTGGGGTAGGGGAATCTTTTTTAGCTGAACAGATCGCTGATATTGAAAACGACTTACCGCCACACATCAAATTAGCCTATTTGCCTAAATTAGGCATAGTACGCCTGCGCCTGAGCGCCTTTGCTGATCATGAGGCCGGTTTGCAGGAGCAGGTTGATCAGTTTGCCAAACGGATCATTGAACGTATTGGTGACGCCTATGTAATAGATCAGGATATTACCCTCGAAAAATCTATCTTGAATAAAATGGAAGCCAAGGGGCTTACCTTATCTGTGGCCGAAAGTTGCACTGGTGGATATCTTTCACATTTGTTCACGCAACATCCCGGTTCATCGACTGTGTTTTTGGGTGGTGGGGTAACCTATGCTTATGAACTAAAGGAAAGTGTTTTGGGGGTAAAGCACCAAACGCTCCTTGATTTTGGCGCGGTAAGCGAGCAAACGGTAAAAGAAATGGTTGAAGGCGCATTAAAAAATTTTAAATCGGATTTTGCGATTGCCATAACCGGCATTGCGGGGCCAGATGGAGGTACCGAAACTAAACCTGTTGGTACTGTGTGGATTGCGGTTGCGGGCAAACAAAAAATGTTGATAAAGAAATACACATTCGGAAATAAACGCATTCAAAACATCGAAAGAAGCGCTATAACAGCGTTATCAATGTTGAATACTTTACTCACATAAATTGTAAATTACTGATCGAAATCCCTAATTTTGGAAAAGAAACTATAATTTTAGCATGGCCAAATACCAACTGTTATTGCCAAAAATGGGTGAAAGTGTTGCAGAAGCAACTATAATTAAATGGACAAAAAATCCAGGAGATCATATAGACGCGGATGAAGCAGTAATGGAGATAGCAACAGATAAAGTTGACTCAGACGTTCCATCTCCTGTGGCTGGCAAACTTGTTGAACAGCTCTATAAAGAAAACGATGTTGTTCAGGTAGGATCAGTAATCGCGATTATTGAAACTGACGAAGCTAATTCAAGTGAGCCGGTAGTTCCGGCAACTACGCAACCTTTAGAAGAAACCAAACCAATCGAAGAAACGGCACCAACCCAGCTTGCCGCCCCAATAGCCGAGACAGCAGAACAGCCTGCTGCAGAAGCCGAGATTGCTTCTATACCTGGTTTGGATCAATTAACTAAAGCCAATGCTGCTACAGAGCCTACCGTATTTAAAAGTGAAGGTCGCTTTTACTCACCTTTGGTAAGAAATATTGCCAGCCAGGAAGGTATCAGTACCGACGAGCTGGATAAAATACCCGGAAGTGGTTCAGAAGGCCGTTTAACAAAAGATGATCTTTTGAATTATCTCCAGCATAAACAAAAATCAGCTCCTGCTCAAAAAACAGAAGAACCGGTACAACAACAGGCTCCGGTATCAGTTAGTGCTCCTGTAACAGCAAGTGCTTATACACCTCCTCCTGTAGCGGCACCAGTTGCGCAACCGGTTAAAGGAGAAGAACAACAAAGACCAGCTGCATCTGTATCGGGTGCTGATGAGGTTATTGAAATGGATAGGATGCGTCGTTTAATTGCCGATCATATGGTGATGAGCAAGCAAACCTCTCCTCATGTTACTTCATTTGTTGAGGCCGATGTTACCAACCTTGTGTTGTGGCGCGAGAAGGTAAAAAACAGCTTTGAAAAACGCGAAGGGGAAAAAATAACCTTTACACCAATCTTTATCGAAGCTGTTGCAAAAGCCATTAAAGATTTCCCGATGATCAACATTACCGTAAATGGTACCCAGATTATCAAAAAAGCAGCTATTAACATCAGTATGGCTACTGCTTTACCAAGTGGTAACCTAATAGTTCCTGTAATTAAAAAAGCCGATGAGCTAAATCTGCTGGGTATTACCAAAGCGGTAAATGATCTGGCCAACCGTGCCCGTGTTGGTAAGCTGCAACCCGATGATGTAAAAGATGGTACTTTTACCATTACCAATGTGGGTTCATTTGGCAATGTAATGGGCACACCTATTATTAATCAGCCACAGGTTGCAATTCTGGCTGTAGGCGCTATCAGGAAGAAGCCTGCTGTGATCGAAACAAAAGAAGGAGATATGATTGCTATCCGTCACATGATGTTCCTGTCGTTATCATATGATCACCGTGTGGTTGACGGTGCTTTGGGCGGGTCATTTGTACGCCGTGTGGCCGACTATCTCGAACAGTGGGATCCGAACAGAGCGATATAATTTAATTTATATAAACGCAAAAAGCCGGGTATTGCCCGGCTTTTTGCGTTTATTGGAGAATCATCCCTTTAATATTTTAGCCTTTTCGCCGTCGAACTCTTCCTGCGAAAGAATTCCTGCATCCAATAGTTCTTTTAAATCCAAAAGAGCTTGTTTTTTACCCGCCATATCATTTTTAGGGGCGGCCTGAATCGGCTCTGTCGCCTTAGCAAAATCTGAATTTGTGCCATTGGCCGGACTTGCCTTTAATAAAAGTTCCGTTATTTCATTGTAACCTTTAATGTTGGAGTAATCAATTGCCTTTTGCTCTTTGGCATTTACTATAGAAGCATCTGCATTGTTTTCGAGCAATAGCTTCACCATATCTTTTTTGCCGTTTGCCGCAGCATAATGCAATGCACTATTCCCACTTTCATCCTGCACATTAATTTGAGCGCCCTTATCCAGCAGTAACTTGATCATGCTTATATGACCACTTTTTGCTGCCACATGAATTAAGCTTTCGCCCCCGTAATTGTAGGTGTTACTTAGTGAAAAATTACTGTCAGAAGCCAGGTTGTTGGCGGTTTCAACCCAATCAAGGTAGGAGTACATCGAGTCGGTAGTGTCATTTACCGGTTTTGCATAATTAACATCAACGCCGTTGTTTAAAAACAGTTCAACGATCTCTTTTTGATTATTTGAGCAAGCATACCAAATTGGCGATAGTCCATTTTTTGAAGCCACAAAAACATTCGCACCTCTATCTACCAATAATTTAGTGAGCATGCGGTTGCTATCGTAACAACTTATTAAAAGGGCCGATTCGCCTGCATGGTTCACGTGGTTAATATCTGCTCCATTATCAAGCAAAAGCTCTACTATGGGGATGTTTTTTGATTTGGCCGCATACAACAGTGGTGAATTCCCTAATTTATCAGTCGTATTTATATTGGCTCCCTTGCTCAATAAAAGCTTTACAATTTCGCGGTTACGCCAGCCAGCAGCCACTAGTAATGGTGTTTCTGCCTCATTATTTTCTATATCTACATCGGTTGCTGTTTCTAAAAGTTTCTCTAAAATCTCAATCTGCGCATTGAGGGCGGTTAAATGTAACAGACTATTGCCTTTAAAATCTTTAATTGACGTATTTGCACCCTTATTTAAAAGGTACAAGGCTGTTTGTTTCTGCTTCTGTAATAGGGCAAAATAAAAAGGAGTTTCCCCGGCATGATCTTCATAATCCAGCACAGCGCCTTCATCAATTAATATTTTAACCAGATCCAAAAAGCCTTGGTGTGCCGCGTAATGCAGCGCCGTACGGCCTTTTTCGTCGGTATATTTTACATCAACTTCTTTGTTTTGTAATAAGAGCTCAGCAATTTTTCTTTTCCCGCTTTCGCAGGCTATGATAAAAGACATGGACATATTTAGGTAGATTTAATAGTTCAAGATTAAGCATTCTGCTCGTTTTTCATCAGGAGTTCAACCGTTTTAATCTTCAGGTTATCGTCAGATGCAAGCATTAAAGCGGTTTGATCTTTATTATTGGTGATACTGGCATCTGCGCCATTCTCCAATAGTAATTTTACTTTTCTATAGGTTTCTTTAGCTTTTCGCTCCTCATAGTTAACATTATAGGCGCAAACTTTATGCAGCAGGGTATTACCCTCATTATCCTGCCGGTTAATGTCTAAAACTCCGGTATCAATAATGGTTTCTAAAACTGCAGGATCTTTTTCGGCAATCAGGTTAACAGGGGTAGCAGGATTTTGGTAATACAGACTTTCCTGGTACAAATCGGCTCCGTCATGGATCAATTTGGATAATAATTCAAGCGTGCTTTCTGATGGGCCGGTTATCATCCTCATGTATTCAAACAGCAAACTTACCTGGTTTTTATTCAACAAATCAAACTGTGGACTATCGTATTCGCGCAGTTGATTATACAAACCTAAATTTTGCTGATGGACCACAGCATAGAAAAAAGCGGTATTGCCATCTTTATCTATATGATTCGGATCCGCGCCATTTTGCAATAACAGGTCGATGTATTCCTTCCTGTTGCGTTCAATGGCGGCTATCAATGGCGTTTTCTTAACAATATTGGCATCATTGATATCCAAACCTTCATTAATAAGCAAAGACAAATAGGATAATGAAAGCTCAGGATACCGTGAATAAGTATTAATAACCTGGTGGAGCAAATTTTCCTCCGCGTTATTTTTAAAGTTTATATTGCAACCGGCCTCGATCAAAATTTTGATGTGCTCCAGTTTGGCGAAATTTTCAAAGAAATAACTCAATAGCGTTTTAGTCGAAACCTCATCATTTATACTATCGAATTTGGTCATGAAATTCCTGAGAAAATAGCTGGACTCACTATCGTCAGATAAATTGCGAATTATGCTTGCAAAGATGCTTTTATCGAAACTATCATACTCATAAATGTCTGTTTCTATGGTTTTATCTTTTACAAAATAGTTCAGTATTTCAAATTGTTTGTCCCGAAGCAGTTTGTCGAAAATTTGGGATTTATTAAAGTCGAAGATCGTTTTTGGGAGTTTTTCACCGTTTTTTATGGATTCCAGGGCAGAGGCATAGTCGCCAGATTGAAGCAGTTGTTCCAGCATAAATTAAGTTTTCTGCCATAGCCTCAACATTTATACCAAATTACCATTGTTAGCCAACAGTAATTTGATAGTATGTTAAAGTGGAAAAGACAATTTATTTTACCAGTTCAAAACCCCAGTCTTTTCCTTTGTCGACAGCAGGTACACCTTTAGCCATCCAAACAGGCAGTGGAGCACCTTTTAAAAAGTGGTCAAAAAACTGCTGCTCGCGTATGGTGATGTCTTTGCGATTTTGTCTTAGCACCAGGTTATGCGCTTCGCCATTGTATTGTAAAAGCCAAACAGGTTTACCGAGGCGGCGTAAGGCCGTAAACATTTCTATACCCTGGTACCACGGCACGGCGCCATCTGCGTCATTGCTCATGATCATTACCGGTGTTTGCACTTTAGGGAGCTGAAATAATGGTGAGTTTTCGATATATAATTCCGGCTTTTCCCACAGTGTCGCGCCAATGCGACTTTGGGTTTTTTCATATTGAAATTGCCTGTTTACACCCGATTCCCAGCGTATACCACCGTAGGCCGATGTCATATTAGCTACGGGAGCGCCTGCCCATGCGGCTGCATACATATTGGTTTGTGTTATCAGGTAGGCTACCTGGTAACCTCCCCAGCTTTGCCCCTGAATACCGATATGGGCCGCATCCACCCAAGAATTCTTTTTAAGTGCTTCTACGCCCGAATTGATATATTCAACCGCTGATGCGCCGGGGTGACCGGTTTGATAGCTGATATCAGGTGCGAAAACCAAATAGCCATTACTCACAAAGTAGGATATCGGCAAACGGGAAGGAGTAGGGGCCGGAGCGATGTAGTTAAAAAGACCCTCCGATAGTTTTTCATAAAAATATACGATCATCGGGTACTTTTTTGCCGGATCAAAATCTTCGGGCTTATACAAAATACCCTCAGATTTGAATCCCTTTGGAGTTGTCCATTTCACCAGTGAAGCCGTTCCCCAGTTGTATTCCGATTGTTGGGGGTTGATATCGCTTAGTTTAGTTTCTTTTTTCAGATCGGTTGATACATACAGATCCGGTGGAAGCTCATAACTGGCTTTGGTGTAAATGTAGGCGTTGGCATTTTTAGCTTTCAACAGATCACCATAACTTACCGGGTTCATATTAACCTTTTCAGGAATAGCATTACTCTCGGGGTATTTGGTATAATAACCCCATTGTTTATTTACTTCATTTTGGGTTTGCAGCCACATCTGTTGCTTTAACGGAATATACTTTTGTTCAGGGTCTGTAGCGTCGTATCGGATGATCAATTTGTTTTTACGACCTATACCGTTGGTGAAGCTGGTTACAGCCCCTGTAGCCGGATCTATCTTCCAGATATCATATCGGTCGTATATCAAAAATGCTTTGTCGCCCTGCAGCCAACCGGCCATCCCATAATCCGGTGCAAAATCGGGAACGTCATTCAGTTCATCGCCCATTTTTGTGCCGATGGTGGCCGTGAGATTGCTTTTTTGTCCGTTAGCAATAGTATAACAAAACCAGTTTTGCTGTTCCAGATCAAACCAGATCACATATTTACCGTCGGGGGATATGCGGTACCTCGCCCTCGAACCCGCGTTGATGAGGCGTTTGTTACCACTTTTGGTATCAATCAAAATAGCCTGTTGTTTGGTGCCGCCTTGCCATTGTGCTTGTATGCGGGCTCCTGTATCAGTTACGCCCAAAACATAGCGGGCATCTTTATTTTCGGCCACCAGTACTTCCTGCACGGCCTTACTGCCCAATTGTAAGAGTTTTGGCTCAGCCTCATTGGGTTTTATTACCGCCAGATAGCTGCGTTTTAATTCTGTTTGCAGGTTTTTTAGCTGCTGTGGCTGCAGATAATCGTCTTTATAATTCCAGATATCCAGCTTCGCTACTTCAAAATCAACAATAGTAGTATCGGCAGGTTTGGGAATTGGGGCAGTTCCAAAAAATAAATTACCGCCGCTTTTGCTGAAATAAACCTTGCCATCGCCGCTTACCACCCAATGCTCTGGAATGCCTTTTGCCCCGGCCTCTGCTACAACCGCCGCGCTGTCGCGGGTACTGGTATAATAATAGAGTTTAAATGGTTTAACCAGTGCTTTTTCCGGATTCTTTTCAGCTGTGAAAGCCAGCTGTTTTCCTTCATCATCAATCGTAATATTGCGGTAATTACCCCGACCAGTACTAATAGCCTTAAGTGCGTTTTTATCAATATCATACACATACATACCCGATTTAACATCTTTCTGCTTTGCAGGCGCGGTTACGGCAAATGCCAATAACTTTCCGTTTTTGCTTAACTGGTAATCGGTGGCGTATTTGAATGTACGTGTTGTACCAGCGCCCCCCAATTTACTCACTGTTAAATCGGAGCCTTCATGTGTTGTGGGGGCAATAGTTGCACTTACAGCCTTCTTTGAAGTATCATTAGGCAGTGGTTTCTTAACTGTATCAGCGCTGGCCAGATAAGCTACAACAGCGGCATTTGCCGATAATTTAAACGATCGGATAGCCGGTACTTTGGTTATGGATTGTGAACCGAGTGTAATAATACCCATCGTATCCTTTGGAAAATCGGCCTGTTTTTTCTTCTTGATTTTAGCTTCGCGAATAGATTTATAAAAAGGTCTGATCAGGAAAGTAACAAACCTGGAGTCGCTACTAAAAGTGGCTGTATCGGCACGTGGTACCCTTATTTTAGCGGTATTAGTTGTATTGGTGATCACCAGTTCGGCATCGCCCTGTTGTGGTTTTATGACGTAAAATATCCATTTGCCATTATTGCTGATGTGCTGGTTGCTGATGCTTTGCCATCCATCAAAAACAGAATTGTCCAAAGGTTTTTTTGCAGCTTTTTGGGCGGATACACTAAGAAAACAAAAAGATGAAAATAACAGGAGTAGGGCTTTACGCATAGGAAACTTAAGTAAGAGTTAAATATGCTAAAAACAGGGCATTTATAAAAATTCAGCCACAGGAAAGTTACAATAGGATTTGAAAATAAGGTTGGTAAAAGCCCGGATCCATTAATTATAATGCTTGTTAGGTGAGTTATTTTGTGATAAAAAGTGGGTTTACACGGTTTACACTTTTTTATGGTTAACATGAAGTTAAATATTTGATAATCAATTTATTGTTTTGAATTTATATCGAATAATGCCTTAAAAGTGTAAACCCACTTTTATAACAAAAGGGGGGCTTCGGGAGACCACAAGGTGACTGTGAAATATAAAAAAAGAGACACATATGACGTGTCTCTTTAACCTGCCTTAAATGTAGAGACGCGTCGCATGCGCCTCTTAATAGGTAGCTTATATCATTGCTTTATTTAAAGCTTTAATGGCTTCTTTAAAGTCTTCGCGGGCTACCAGGAACTGGATGTTAACCTTGCGCAGGGCAAAACCACAGCTCTTAATATTGATACCTTTTTGAGCCAATGCTGTAGCCGATTTAGCCAGTAAACCCGGCTGATCCATATTGGAGCCAATAAGGCAAACCATAGCCATTTTTTCTACAGTTACTTTCTCATAGTCGTTTTCAAGATCCTGTATCAGTTTTTTATTAAAATCCTTATCCCATATCACTATCGAGATACTATTGGCGCTGGTGGCCTTAAAAGTGTAGCTCACGCCAAATTTATAGAACAGCTGCATGATATGGAAGTCGGTACCCACATTACCCACCATCGATGGGTCATAAATATCGATCATCAGCACGCGCTCGGTACCTGTAATTACTTCAACCCGTTTTTTGTCGCAAATGTACTCGCGGGTTATGAGTGTACCAGGGTGCTCTGGCTGGAAGGTGTTTTTGATCCTGAGGTCGATATCATGAATTTCCAGGGGTTTTGATGCCTTGGGGTGGATGGCTTCCATGCCCACATCTGCCAGCTGATCGGCCACATCATAGTTGGTATTACCTACGGGGAAGCAATTTTCCACACCAACCAGTTCAGGATCGGCCGTGCATAAATGATATTCTTTATGGATAATGGCCTCCTCCGGTTTAACGGCCACCGCTATTTTGCTAAAAGTAACCTCCGAGTATCCGCGGTCAAATTCGCGCATGATACCTTCGGTGCCTTTGGTGTAACCGGTTACAATAGTGATGGTATTCTCAAAATCAATATGTTGCAGGTCTTTCTTTATGCGTTGGTCGATGGTGAACGAGCGGTGGTCATGAAAGCCGCTCAGATCAACAAACGTGGCATTGATACCCATATTTTGCAGGATATTGGTAAAGTTAAATGCTGAGTGGCTTTCGCCGATTGATGCCAGGATCTCGCGGGCAGCCAGCAAAACGTCGTCTTTATTTACATAGCCCGAAGCCAGGATGTTGGCTATGTTTTCCAGATAAGTCTGCGCGTCTTTAAGGCGTTGCTCAATAAATTTATCGGCCTCGGCAATGTTTAATCCAAGGCTTTCATAACTTTTATTGATCTGCTTTAACTTTACTATAAGGGCCTTAAGCGGCTTATGAAAATCTTTATAAGTCGCCAGTTTATGGTAAACACCCGGCGCACCGGTTTTTTTGTTTTCGAGCAGGAGATTGGTTACCCCTGAAAAGGCCGATACGACAAAGATGCGGTTGTACAATTGTTGTCCGGAACGTTCAAATAGGATGATGTTTTTGATCACATCATTTAAGGCGGTCATAGAGGTACCACCGATTTTTTCGACTGTTAACATTTTTATAAATAAACGCTTTTAGCGCATGGGTGCCAAAACTGTACCATCGGTAAAATAATGGCTTTTTAGTTGATATGGCGCGTTCAAAGAATTGTTTTTTAGATGGTTATATTTTCTGTGCTAATTAAGCAGATATATCATATTGATACACCTGTTATCAAAATAAAAGATATTTTTTACGATATAATTATTCATCCTTCTTGTAAAGGTCGCCTGCCTTTTCGGCCGAAAGCTTAATGCCTTTGATCATGGCCGAGCTGAAGCCATTGTGCTCCATTTCATTTAAACCTGCAATGGTACATCCACTTGGCGAAGTAACCTTATCAATTTCCTGCTCGGGGTGTGATGCCAGCTGCAGCAGCAGATCGGCAGCGCCCTTAGCTGTTTGAGCGGCCATTTTTAAAGCATCATGTGCATGGAAGCCTATTTCGGTACCACCTTGCGATGCCGCACGGATAGAACGCAGGAAAAATGCTATACCACAGGCACAAAGCGCGGTTGCAGATGTCATCAGTTCCTCGTTGATCTGGATGCTCATTCCCACAGTATCAAAAAGCGACTTTACCAGGTTTATATTTTTATTGGTACCATTATCGGTAGCTATACAGGTCATGGAATGGCCAATAGCTATGGCTGTATTCGGCATGGCCCTGATTACCTGTACGTTCAGATCGAGCTGCTGGCGAATATCATTACAGGTAACCCCGGATATTACGGAAATGATCAATTGCTTTTCGGCTTTTATAGCAGGCTTTATTTCATCCAGTAGTTTGTTAAGTTGTTGGGGGAGTACGGCCAACACAATAATGTCTGCCTTTTTTACCGCTTTGATATTATTGTCGGTAGTGTGATATCCTAATTGAGCGTAATCAGCCAGGGCCGATACATTACGACGGGTGAGTGAAATTTGCTGGGATTTGCAAATATTTGCTTTGACCAATCCTTTGGCTAATGACAGCCCTATGTTACCAGAGCCTAAAATGGCTAAATGCTGTGATGAATTCATGCGTTTTTACTTAAACGTGTTCCAAATGGTTTATTTTCTTTTAATTGTCCCAGGTCGTCAGATTTACCTATGATCACTGCCTTAACACCGCATGCAATGGCGGTAAAAGCGTTATCAAGTTTGGGCAACATGCCGCTGTGTATAATGCGCTGGATCTTTAATTCTTCGTAACGTATCGGATCAATTTCCCTGATTAGCGAATCTTCATCATCAATATCCTGAAGTACACCCTTTTTCTCGAAGCAATAAATAAGTGTGGTTTCGTACAATGATGACAGTGATACGGCAAGTGCCGAGGCAATGGTATCGGCATTGGTATTTAATAATTGCCCTTCGCCATCATGCGTCAGCGCACAAAAAACGGGAGTGAAGCCAGCCTGCATTAAGCGACTTATATTTTCGGGGTTGATGGAATTTTCATCAATATCGCCTACAAAGCCATAATCAATGGTTTTTACCGGGCGTTTTTTGGCCTTGATAAAATTACCGTCGGCACCTGTTAAACCGATAGCGTTATTGCCAAAACGCTGTAGTTGTGCCACAATGTTCTTATTGATCAGGCCGCCGTATACCATGGTTACCACTCTTAGGGTTTCAATATCGGTAATACGCCTGCCATCAACCATTCTGGCTTCGATGCCTAACTCTTCGGCAATTTGGGTAGCAACTTTGCCTCCACCATGCACTAATATTTTAAAACCATCCAGCCCTTCAAAATCTTTCAGAAAATGATACAGATTTTCGGAATTATCAATTACGTTTCCTCCAATTTTTATGATGTACAGGCTTTTATTGCCTTGTAACTGGGCAGAATTTGTTGAAACTGTATCAATTTTGTCCATTATAATAGTAATATAACCCTCTTGATGTTAAATTCCTATTAAATCAAACAGGAATCTGCTAAAAATATGAATTTATAGCGTATTTTATTCAAAAAATGTTAAAAAATGATTAATCCATTATCAGTGTAACTTTACAATTTGATTATGAAATAATTAGTAATATTGAGATTTTAAGGCATTAAACTTGCTTAAAGCTTTTATATGGATCAAAAAAAAGGTACTAAACCCCGTGTGGTTATTATAGGTGGCGGATTTGGTGGGTTGGAATTAGCCAAAAATCTTAAAAAAGCACCGGTAGACGTGCTTTTACTGGATAAGCATAATTATCACACTTTTCAGCCTTTATTGTACCAGGTGGCTGCGGGAGGTATTGCTGCTGATTCGATAGGTTTCCCTATTCGCCGGATATTTACAAGACAGAATAACTTCAGGTTTGCCCTGGCCGAAGTGGAGCGCGTAAATCCGGAAAATAATACATTGACTACCAATATTGGTACTATTTACTTTGATTACCTGATCATCGCAACGGGTTCAAACACCAACTTTTTTGGAAATAAGGAAATAGAGCATTTTGCTATGCCGATGAAAAATATCCCGGAAGCATTGAACCTGCGCAGCTTGATTCTGCAAAACCTGGAAATGTCGTTAATAGCCAAAGATCCCGAGGAGAAAGCTGCTTTAATGACATTTGTGGTGGTAGGAGGTGGCCCGACAGGTGTTGAACTTTCAGGTGCTTTGGCCGAAATGCGTCAGTTGATACTCATGAAAGATTATCATGGCCTGCGTAAACACAGCATGAAAGTTTACCTGGTTGAGGGCAAGCCCGAATTGCTGGCCGCGTTTTCGCCGGGCGCATCTGCAAAGGCCAAGAAGTTTTTGTTGGATATGGATGTAACCATTTTTAATAGTGTACACGTGCAAAGCTATAATGGTACAGAGCTTAAGATTGATGATGGTACCACCATACTCACCAAAAATGTATTATGGGCAGCAGGTGTAAAAGGGGAGGTGCCACAGGGAGTGCCTGAAACGTCTATCACCAAAGGCAATCGTATCCAAACAGATGGAATTGGTAGAGTGAATGGTTATGTTAATATTTTTGCGATAGGTGATGTATCAGCAGTAATTACTACGGATACACCAAACGGACATCCGGGCGTGGCACAGGTAGCTATACAGCAGGGGAGGCATCTGGCTAAAAATTTAACCCGTATTATTAATGGCAATGGAGAAACTACTGTACCGTTTAAGTATAATGATAAAGGGTCACTGGCTACTATTGGCCGGAATAAGGCCGTAGCTGATATCGGCAGCATTCACTTGCAGGGATTTATTGCCTGGGTAATATGGGGAGTGGTGCACATTATGTCATTGGCGGGCTTTACCAACAAGGGTACCATATTTTTTAGCTGGGCTATATCCTATTTTACCAAGAATAGCGACAACCGCTTGATCATCCGTTATTTTGATATTGAAACCCGGGCCATTGATCCAGAGCCTAAGTAAATCAATACCAAAATAAAACAAATGCCGGAAAGCTTATAAACTTTCCAGCATTTGCTTTAATACAGCCTGTGCAGCCCAAACGCGGTTGCCGGCTTCGTGTACCACTACGGAGTTTGGTCCGTCCAATATTTCATCCGAAAGCTCCAGATTACGGCGTACGGGTAAGCAGTGCATTACCTTAGCATCATTGGTGATCTTTAACTTTTCGTTGGTCAGCATCCATTCCTCGTGCTTACCCAGGATGTTGCCATAAGGCTCATAAGCCGACCAGTTTTTGACATAGATAAAATCCGCTCCTTTTAATGCTTCGTCCTGGTCATAAGCAATGTTTGCGCCCTGGGTAAAGTCGGTACAAAGTTCATAGCCTTTGGGCTGTACGATGGTAAAATCAACATCAGCTTTGCACATCCACTCAGCGAATGAATTAGGTACGGCCTGTGGTAGTGGCTTGATATGCGGTGCCCAGGTTAATACCACTTTTGGGCGCGCCGTAGTTTTTAATTCTTCGATAGTGATGAGGTCGGCCAGGCTTTGTAACGGGTGACGCGTGGCCGACTCCAGACTTACCACCGGTACTTTACAAAACTGTACGAACTTGTTGAATATCATTTCACTATAATCCTCTTCGCGGTTCCTTAAACCAGGGAACGAACGTACACCGATAATGTCTGCATACTGCCCCATAACGCCCGCGGCTTCGCGGATATGCTCTACCGTGCTGCCATCCATGATCACGCCGTCACGAAGCTCTAAAGCCCATCCTTCCTTATCGATATTAAGCACCATCACATTCATGCCCAGGTTAAGAGCTGCCTTCTGCGTGCTCATGCGGGTACGCAAACTTGGATTGAGGAATACCAGTGCCAGGGTTTTGTTTTTACCCAGATCCTGGTTGGCATACGGATCTTGTTTTAGCTGCAAAGCTTGCTTTACAAGTGCATTGATATCGGTAACATCATTTACAGAAGAGAATAGTTTCATTAGCCCGGATATTTAATAGCGAATTATTGGTTTAAAACATTTACAAAAGCCTCTAAAAATCTGTCGGCGTGTGCTTTGGTCAAATTTAAAGCAGGTAATAACCGTACTACGTTTGGTTTAGCTTCACCTGTGAAGATGTGGTGCTTGAACAGCAAATCCTTGCGTGCGTTTGATAGCTCCTCAGGTAATTCGATACCGATCATCAGGCCCCTGCCACGTACTTCTTTAACCTGCTCCAGTTTCTTAAGTTCCTTGATCAGGTATTCGCCAATGGTTGAAGCGTTTTGTAACAGGTTATCCTCTTCTATTACTTCCAGTACGGCTAAACCTGCGGCACACGCCAGGTGATTTCCGCCAAAAGTGGTGCCCAGCATACCATAAGCCGGTTGTATTTTTGGTGAAATAATGATACCACCCACAGGGAAGCCATTACCCATACCTTTAGCCATGCTATAGATATCGGCATTTACACCGGCAAAATCCTGTGAGAAAAATTTACCTGTACGCCCGTAACCACATTGAACCGAATCGGCAATGAAAACAGCGTTATGCTGATCGCACAATGAACGGATCTTTTGCAGAAAACTTTCGGGTGCTACCTGTATGCCGCCAACACCTTGTATGCCTTCAATAATAACAGATGATATTTCATTTCCATGACCGGCAAAGGCTTGTTCTAATGCAGCTTCATCCGCCCATGGTAAAAATATTACGTTATCTGTTTCATTAATTGGGGCTACGATCTTAGGATTGTCGGTAACGGCGACCGCCAAAGAGGTACGACCATGGAACGCTTTGGTAAAAGCGATCACTTTTTTCTTGCCATTATAAAACGAAGCCAGTTTTAAAGCGTTCTCGTTGGCTTCGGCACCGGAATTACACATAAACAATTGGTAATCATCCTTGCCGGATACTTTACCTAATTTAGCTGCTAATTCTTTTTGGATAGGGATTTCGATAGAGTTAGAGTAAAAACCCAGTTGGTGTAACTGATCCTCCAAACGTTTTACATAATGCGGATGGGTATGACCGATAGATATTACGGCATGACCGCCATACATATCCAGATATTCAGTACCATGATTATCATAAACCAGGCTGCCCTGGCCTTTTACTATATTGATTGGGTTAACAGGATATACGTCGAATAAATTCATTTTTGAAAAAGATAATAGATTAAAAACTTAAATTAAACAGTGCTGTAATTGTGGCGAAAGCTTAAAAAGCGGTCGCCTTAAGTCGTAGCCCTGCGCGCTCATCTAAGCCAAATAACAAATTCATGTTTTGCACTGCCTGGCCCGAGGCGCCTTTAAGTAAATTATCCAGTATGCTGATGATTAATAGTTTACCCTCGTGTTTGCTCACTTGAATAAAGCACTTGTTGGTATTTACAATCTGTTTCAGATCGATGTTTTTATTGGTTACATGGGTAAAGGGATGGCCTTCATAATAGCTTTTATACAATTCCAACGCTTTTTCCTCACTCAGATCGCTATCAGTATAAATAGAGGCTATAATACCACGGGTAAAATCGCCACGATAAGGTATAAAGTTGATGGCTTTGTTAAAATCGCCCTGTAATTGCTTTAACGATTGACCGATCTCATTTAAATGCTGATGGTTAAATGCCTTATAAACAGACAGGTTATCATTACGCCAGGTAAAGTGCGATGTAGGCGCCAAACTCTGACCGGCACCGGTTGAGCCGGTTGTGGCTGCTACGTGTACCTCGCTATTTAATAAACCTTTTGAGGCCAGGGGTAACAAGCCTAATTGTAAACAGGTAGCAAAGCAACCTGGATTAGCAATGTTATCGGCGGTTTTTATGGCTTCACGGTTTAATTCCGGTAATCCATACACAAAGCTTTTATTTTTGAATTTTGAGCTTTGAGTCAATCTAAAATCCTGACTCAGGTCGATTATTTTGATGTGATCAGGAATAACGGTTGATTCCAAAAACTTCTTAGCATCACCATGGCCAACACACAGGAAAAGCACATCTATAGCAAACGACAATTCGCCGGTGAAACGCAGGTTGGTATCGCCAAAAAGGTCGGTATGAACTTCATGAACATAGTTACCTGCGTTGCTATTGCTATTTACAAAAGCTATCTCTACATCGGGGTGGTTGATGAGTATACGCAGCATTTCGCCACCTGTATATCCCGCACCGCCGATAATGCCCGCGCGTACCTTATTTGATGTTGATCCTGTCATTGTTGGTTGATGGATAAGAGTATAAAATAAATTCCAGATCGCTCCGGTCGTTATTACTGATAAAATGCTTTTGACCGGGTAATATCTCTATTCCCTGTTCTGGTTTTAATTCGGTAACGTTACCATCTATATTGAAAGTAGCCCGCCCTTTTAAAATAAAGAATACCTGTGTAGCTTTTTCGTGGTAATGCAATTGCTCGGCAGTATCCGGTGGCATTAATTCCTGCTTAACAGACAATGCTTCGGTGTCAATAAAAGTCCAGCCGTGGCAATCATCACCCCAATTATAATGCTCAAGGCATTCGCCCTTAGAGAAAGCCCCCCGACCCCCTAAAGGGGAAGTTTGATCAACTGTTTTATTTTGAGTACTGTCCATTTATATTTTGTTAAGCATTATTTGCTCCCCCTTCAGGGGGCTGGGGGGCATTAACTTTATGATAGATCATAACCTGGTTGCCGAATATTTTCGAGAATCCTTTAACATCCTCGCCAGACCATGAATTATTCATTTCGCCATAGCTGCCAAATTTGTTTGACATCAGATCGTGATCTGACTCGATACCTACTACCTGGAAGCGATACGGGTGCAATTGTACAAATACCTTGCCGCTTACGTTTTGCTGGGTATCTGTTAAAAATGCCTCCATGTTACGCATGATAGGATCGTGGAACTGTCCTTCGTGTAGCCAGTTACCATAGAAAGCAGACAACTGATCTTTCCAGGTCAGCTGCCACTTGGTCAACACATGCTTCTCTAAAGTATGGTGCGCTTTGATGATCACCATTGGAGCGGCGGCTTCAAAACCTACGCGACCTTTAATACCGATAATGGTATCACCTACGTGAATGTCTCTGCCAATACCATAGGGCTGGGCAATAGCTTGTAAAGCCTGGATAGCTTTTGTTGGGTGATCATATCTTTCCTTGTCGATGCCAATCAACTCACCTTTTTCAAAAACAAGTTCCAGGTTTTTTACTTCCGATTCGGTAACCTGGGTAGGCCAGGCCTCTTCAGGTAATCCTAAATTAGAGGTAAGGGTTTCTTTACCACCTACCGATGTTCCCCAGATGCCTTTGTTGATAGAATATTTGGCTTTTTCAAAGTTCATATCAACACCATGTTTTTTCAGGTATTCAATCTCTTCCTCGCGGCTGAGTTTCAAATCGCGGATAGGGGTGATGATCTGTACTTCGGGAACCAGGATGTTGAAGATCATGTCAAAACGTACCTGATCGTTACCGGCACCAGTACTGCCATGCGCTACAAATTCGGCACCTATTTCTTTGGCGTAGTTAGCAATAGCAGTTGCCTGGCTTACACGCTCGGCACTTACCGAAAGGGGATAAGTGTTATTTTTTAAAACATTACCATAAATCAAAAAGCGAACACAGGTATTGTAAAAGTTTTTGGTTTCATCAACCACATGGTGCGAGGTAACCCCCATTTTGTAGGCACGTTCTTCTACTCCTTTTAATTCCTCGTTGCTAAAGCCACCGGTATTTACAATAACGGAGTGAACTTCGTAACCAAGATCCTGTGTTAAATATATGCAGCAAAATGAGGTGTCTAATCCGCCGCTATACGCTAATACTACTTTTTTCTTCATCGTTTTTTGAGCTTAAAGCTAAAAGCGGAAGGCTTAAAGCTTTTTCTTTTCAATTTATGTGTATTTGTTATTATAAATTCATTTTGCTTTAGGTATTTCACCCTTCGCCTTTTACCTTAATCGTTATCGTGATGGATCCTTTTCTTAATGGCATTTTCAATACGCTCAAGCAAGGTAGCCTTGTGGGTGATCCTTTTCATTTTCTCCTCATCCTGTTTTTGTTTTTCGGCAGGATCAAACAGCATAGCGGTGCACATGCAGTTTTTACGCTCTTTGCTCATCAAAATATCGTAATTGACACAACTTTTGCAGCCTGCCCAAAAGTTCTCGTCCTGGGTAAGTTCAGAGTAGGTAACCGGTTCATAGCCTAATTCGGAGTTAATCTTCATTACGGCCAAACCTGTGGTTAAACCGAATATTTTAGCTTCCGGGTATTTAGTTCTGGAAAGCTGGAAAATGCGGTGTTTAATAGCTTTGGCTAATCCTGCTTTACGGAATTGTGGATTAACAATAAGCCCCGAATTAGCCACAAAATCGCCGTGGCTCCAGGTTTCAATATAGCAAAAACCTGCCCAGGTGCCATCCTTATGCAGGGCTATAACTGCTTTGCCTTCCAGCATTTTATTAGCAACATATTCGGGCGAGCGTTGGGCTATACCAGTGCCCCTGGCTTTGGCCGATTCGGCCATTTCAACACATATTTGAGGCGCATAATCTACATGTTGTGCAGTAGCAACCTGAATATCAAAATCTTGTATGGTCATTAAAATAGATATTACCGTTAAATTAATTGGCTTTTTAAGCCTTAATAATTAGATGGTTTTTAAAAGAATAAGTTTAAATACTTTATTCTTTAGCGGTGGTTTTGTTACAGGGAATTAATTCAAACCCGTGGCATATAGGGCCTTCGTCGGGGAGGGCAGCATAAAAAAACAGTTGAAACCAAAGCAGCGGCAGCCGGAGCAAATGTTGCTCTTATTGCGGGCTTATTTAAGCTTTGTAGATTCATTTTTTTGTGGTATTACTGTGTTTTTAATTTGGGTGCAAATTATTGCATAAAATTTTACTTATGCAAGAAAAAAATGATTTAATAACGTTAAGATTATATTCGGTTTTTTGAGGTGGCGGTTTCAGCCTTTAAAGACCAATGATTCGATGGCATACCCACCAACTTTTTAAACCTCAGATTTTAACATTTTTTTGATCAAAAACAGGGCGAAAAACCTCAAAAATCTTTGAAAAAATATAGAAGCTAACACTTTTAACAAATTTTTAGACACTTTTCGCGGCTTTTTAAAACTTTAAAAAGTTTTAAAAAATTAGTCTAATATTTAGGTCGACTTTCTTTTAACTCAACGGCCCGGTTCTCCTTATTGGAGAACCGGGCCGTTGGCAGGTACAAGAATGCGTTGGTTTTCGCTCAGAAGAAGGGGAGCAGATAGTTTTGACGGCTCCTATCATTTACTTTTTCTCTTCAAACTTATCCAACACAAATCTTAACTTCTTATTGGAGTCATCTACTCTTTCGGCAGTTAGGGTAACTTTTCCGTCTTTACCTTCAATGGTGAGGATGTAGTCTTTTTCGCCGTTTCCATCTTCATCACTGATGGTGGTTTTGATCACTGATTTGCCCTCCTTAAATGGTGTTTTCCAGTCACAGGTGTTTGATTTGATAGTCCCGGTAAGCGTTTGTTTCCCGTTTTCGATATTAACGGAAATGTTTTTGTCGATTATTTCAATAACCGTTTGCTCATCGACAGCCCTCTCCAGGTTGTTACTGCCATCCAGATGTTCGGTTTTTGAGGTTACCAGATTTAATTTCTTGTCGCATTGTGCCAGGCAAGCGGCACTGCCCGCTAATAGCAACAGCAGGGCGATAATGGTTGATTTCATGGTTTTTGCTTTATTTAATTTGAAACTTAAATAAAGATAGGTGTTTTAAATAGTATTATGCAATACATAGTACTATTTTATGAAAATAAAATTCTTAATTATTTGATAATGAATAAGTAAATTATTTAATTGAAGTGTATAGTTAAAAAATAAACGCCTGATTAACGCTTAGCCACGATATCATTGATGATCATATCGGCGTGGATACGCGAATTTTCGATAAACCATAGATGAGTATCTAAGCCGCCGCAAACTACACCGGCAAGATACAGGCCCGGCAGGTTGGTTTCCATAGTTTCGGAGTTGTACCGCGGAATGAATTTATCATCAGACAATACAATCCCCAGTTTCCGGAGGAAATCAAAATTGGGTTTATAGCCCGTCATGGCCATTACATAATCATTGGGAACGGTTACCAGTCCGTCGGGTGTCTGGATATCTACTTCGTGCTGGCGAATGGCCTGAAGGTTGGAATTAAAATATGCCTTGATGCTGCCTTCCTTAATGCGGTTAATGATATCGGGCCGTACCCAGTATTTTACCCGGCTGCTTACTTCGCTGCCACGGATCACCAGGGTAACTTCGGCGCCTTTACGATAGGTTTCGAGCGCTACATCAATAGCCGAGTTGCTGGAACCTACCACCACCACTTTTTGCAGGGTGTAGAAATGCGGATCCTGGTAATAGTGTTTTACCTTGGGCAAATCTTCGCCCGGGATATCCAGGTTAACTGCGATATCATAAAAACCGGTGGATAGGATTACCCTTTTTGCCTGATAGGTAGCTTTGCTGGTGGTTATGGTATAAGAGCCGTTGTGTAGGGTAACATTGGTTACTTCCTCAAATAGGTTAATGGGCAGGTGATTGGAAAGCGCTACGCGGCGATAATACTCCAAAGCATCGGCGCGGGTTGGTTTGTTGTGCACGGTTACAAAAGGTACCCCACCGATCTCCAGTTTTTCTGAGGTAGAAAAGAAGGTCATGGTTGATGGATAGTTGTACAATGAGTTAACCAGGCAGCCTTTTTCGACAATAACAAAACTTAAACCGGCTTTTTGAGCAGCCAAACCGCAAGCCAAACCAATGGGGCCGCCACCTATAATGAGTATATCGAGCATGTTGCGAAGATAGGCAGTTTGAGGTTTTGCAGGAAGTAATATCGAATAATGAATTTTGAATGACGGATATCGAAGTAATTATACCAGCGTGCTGCGGTGATAACCCCCATCAATTAGCGCCCTGCTGCCTTATCCTCGTAAAGTGTCATCACGGTGCTTGTGGCCATGGCTACCACCTTGTCTTCTTCGTTTTTTACTTCACATTTATAATGGGTTATGGTTTTACCGCTTTGTAAAGGTGTAGCGGTTGCCCTTAATTTCGATTTCCATACAGGCCGGTAAAAGTTTATTTTTAACTCTATGGTGGTAAAGGACTGACCTTCTTTCATCAGGGTGGAGTGCGCTGTGCCGATGGCAGCATCGGTCAGTTCGCAGATCAATCCGCCGTGGACTGTGCCTTGCTGGTTGCCATGGATCAAGGTATCGGCGTCAATCTCAACGGTGGCGGTTCCATGATCTACAGCTGCTATACGGATAGCTAATGTTTGCGATATGGCTGTGGGGTACCTCACAATAGTTTCCATATCGGGGGTAAGGGTACCAGCTAACAGGTGTTTTAAGTATTCTAAAACTGGAATCTTAGGCATGATGTAATTTTGTATTGGTGAGCAAAACTAATTACAATACGGCTCAATTAAAATATACGGTTTGTCAGGATTTGGCCATAATAGATAGGGGGAGAATAATGAATAATGAATAATGAATGTTAAATGTTGAAGGGGAAATCATTATTCTGTTTAGCTAAACGTAAAAGATCTCTCCTGACGCCTCGTTCGGGATGACAGTTGATTATAATACAATAGTTAAATCCCTTTTGTCATGCTGAACGGAGTGAAGTATCTATATTACAACTAACATAGTGAAGAAGATCCTTCGTTCCTCAGGATGACAATTGATTTTAGAAAGAAGTGGGGATGGTTCGACATTAGGTATTGGATGCTCTATATTTATCGAACCGGGAATATATGGAGGTTTTTCCAAAAATTAGGGCACAAAAAAGGGTAAGCTACTTTTATCGCGCCGCTCAACTCTCTACCCTTGCTGTGTTCCCACCCTGGGGGAGTTCAAGAGGAGCTGGCCGTAAAAGACTTACCCCGGCGCAAATATAGAAAAAGGTTTGTTTATGGTTAATAAATTGTTAAAAAAGATAACTGATTATCGTTTAGGTAATTATCCCCCAATGTGCCACTAATTGATCCCGACAGCGGCTAAGCCGCCAGAGGTTTTTTGCGAAAAGGGATCGTTTTATGCACTTTATACCGATCATTTTTGTTGTCGATTTCCTTTTCCAGTATAGTTAAACAATCAGCTAAAAAGGTATCCAGATATTCCATTTCCTGAAAATAGGGCCATAATTTGTTAAATGAAGCTACCGGTATATTCCGGGCTATGGTAAGATGAGGGGTGATTCTCCTGGTTTTCATTCTTAAAGCACCTTTAACCTGGTTAAACCAGTCCTCGGTTATTTTATCCAAATCTACTTTGGCGTATATGGTTCGGAAATGGGGACCGTGCTTAAAAAAGTCAAATCCATTAATTTTAAGCTTATGCTGTGGTATGGTTCGCACCTTAAAGCCCACCATTTCATAGAAAGGAGTGAGGAGCAAGGGTTTTAATGTAAGCTGATGAACCTCGTCCCTAAAAGATTCGATGGTGATGTGTGCCCGCGCGTACATCCCCGGAAACTTCCCGATGCGTTTAACACATTCCTGTTTAAATAAGCCAACTTTTTTATCCACGTGCTCTGGAGGGGAAATAACGGTAAGATAATCTCTGTTGTTCATGACTATGTGTTTAAAAAAGGTTTATCTGATCTATTTGGTTATCGGCTGCTGCCTGTCGGCTCATAATAGCTTCGGCGGTATTGGCTGCGGCTTTTTTGTTTTTAAATTCAAAAATTTTAAACGGCCGCCATTGTGGCTCATGGGCAAATGTTTCGCGTTTAAGCATAACCAGCTCATTTACCCAAAAAGGTTCCACCAGCTTTTTATGACGGAAATTTGGCCATAAGCGTTCAAAATCGGACCCGGCAACGTCGCGGACTACTGTTATGTGGGGTACGATAGCTTTGCGGATGCTCAGCTTTCTTTTAAGCTGGGTTAGCCATTCGTCAACAGCAGGGGTGATCCTGATGTGGGCGTAAATGGTCATGCGGTTATGCAGATGCTGGAAAACCTTAAAACCATCTACATGCAATAAAGCGGGCGGCAGCTCATTCAGGCTTTTCTCCATCCGGATTAAATTGGTTTCGGCCATAAAGGGCTTTTGCCTCTCCAGGTGGTGAACCGAAATGTGTGCCGGTGAATCCATGCTTTTATAATTGCCAATTAATTTAGCGGAGGCTTTTTTATAGCGGGCAATTTCGTGCTTTATAGCCTCTGGAGGCGAAAGCAGGAATAAATAGTCTTCATACATGTACATGGCAGCTGGTTTTGATGAAACAAAAATGCTAATATTTTTAGTAAAATACTAAATTTATTTTCATATTTGTGCATGGATGTTAAGCGGCATATTGTACATATCGACCTTGATTCCTTCTTTGTATCCGTAGAGCGCAAGTTTGACCCCAGCCTGATAGGTAAGGCGGTGATCATTGGCGGCTCGGTGGACAGGGGAGTGGTATCCTCATGCAGCTATGAAGCGCGGGCTTATGGTGTACACTCGGCCATGCCTACCCGGCAGGCGGTAAAGCTTTGTCCGCATGCTATTGTGCTTCATGGCAGCCATGGTCGCTATTCAGAAGCCTCACGCGAGGTTACCCAGATCATCCATGACTCGGTACCGCTTTATCAAAAAACATCTGTTGATGAGTTCTACATCGATTTAACGGGTATGGAGCGTTTTCATGATTGTTACCAGATTGCCAGCAACCTGCGCCAAAAAGTGATCCGCGAAACCGGTTTGCCTATTTCTTTTGGAATGGCATCGGGTAAAACCGTAGCCAAAATGGCCACCAACCAGGCCAAACCCAACGGACAGCTATATATAAAGCATGGCGAAGAGCTGGCATTTTTGGCACCACTGCCTATCGGTAAAATACCGGGCCTGGGCGAAAGCACTTGTCAAAAAATGTATCAATATGGTATTGAAAAGATCGGCGACCTGCAGCGTACCAATATCCGTTTTCTGGAGGCTGTTTTTGGTAAGGCTGGAAAATATTTATGGGAAAAGGCCCATGGGATTGATCATAGTGAGATCGTTCCGCATAGCGACCGTAAATCGATATCAACAGAACATACCTTCGGCAACAATGTGAACGATCCGCGTACGTTGGAAAATATTCTGGTATCTATGACCGAGGAGTTATCCGGCAAATTGCGCCGGGAAAATAAGCTATCCTCCTGCATGGCCATCAAGATCCGCTATGCCAATTTCGAAACCCACACACAGCAGCAAAAGATACCGCTTACTGCTGCCGAGCATATCCTGATCCCAGGCGTTAAAAACCTACTCAAAAAAGCCTGGAACCAACATCGCCCCGTGAGGTTGATAGGCGTGAGACTAAGCGACCTGTGTACCGGGAGTTACCAGATCAATTTATTTGAGGACAACGAAGAGCAGATCAGACTTTACCAGGCTATGGACAAGATTAATTTTAAGTTTGGCGATAAAACCGTTTGCCGCGCCGCCGGCATGGAAATAGGCACACGTAATTTTAACCCATTTATGAGAGGGTGATAATGAGAACCAAGATATTAGAGTCAAGAACCAAGAAAATTATAACCTGCGATAGCTTTAGAGGCATTTATGCACATCAACAATAAATGTTTTTTGCCTTGATTCTTGACTCTAATATCTTGATTCTTGATCAGGACTCGTGACTTTGAGCTCCCTTTCGGCCATAAAGGCAAAAGAATCGCGGTAGTCAACAGATAGCTTATCGCCTTTGAATTTAAAGTGGTATGGAGTCCCGGTGCCAATGCCTTTAATGGTTAACTGGTTGTTGCCCGTATACTCAAACCAGCGGGAGGGTTGATCTGTAATTGCACTTGATGTATGCACTTCTGCTTTGGGTGAGCTTTGAACGGTTTTTTCTTCCCTGAGCCAGGCTTGTCTTTTTTTTCCGCAGCAATTCATGTTGTTATTGGTTTTTATCGGTTAATTTAAACAGGAGGCACGCTGCGCCCGAGAGCGCCAGCCAAACGATGATACCTTGCAACCATTGGTTACTCAGTAGTACAGCAAAAGGGATGGCCACCCACATGCTGAGGCAATAAAAGCAGTCGAGCAGGTCTCCGAAGAAACCCTGCCCGAAAAGCTTTCTGAATTTGATCACGATATCAAATGGCCCATCTTCCTGCGAAAACAGGTGCGAGATGCGCCAAATGGCCAGCGTGCAAATTATAAAACCGGTGACGTTAACATCTGTCATGGATTAAGGCGCTCCATCATAATTTGTGAATAAGCATTGTATGGCCCCGAATTACCTGTATTATAACCATTGGTGACCCTTTGACTAGCAGTTAAACCAAAGGAATATATGGTAAAGTATTCTCCGGTTTTGATCCAGCCATCGCCAACGGGCCGTGGTTGTATCTGTGCGCTCACCAGGCCGGGATTACTGTAATCGTCTTGTGTACCTTTGTAACCAGGGCAGGCATCATGAACATTTGATGGATTTGATCCTCCTGGAAATGTATGTGAGCCGATAATGGTAAAATCGCCCTCGATATTGGCATTCAGATCAAGCTCTGTTCCCGGGCATCTTCCCATGGTTAAGCTGTAAGTATCCACAAAGCCATACGGATCATTGGCTTCAAATGAAAATACCATAGGTGTTTTTAGCTGTGCGTCGGTAAGGCGATACAATCCGCAGCCACCGCTTACAATAGTATTGTCATTCAATATGGCGCCAGTCATCTGGAATTGCAGACCTTTATTATGGATATACAGCGCGATCAGGTCGGTAGCGTTGGTTACGTGAGCGCCAGCGGCATCATAGCCATCTACCCGTACATAAAATGTACCAGGTGTGGTTATACCCGCTATCACATCATAAAGTGCGGTATTGAGCTGCATGTACCTGTCGAAATTGGAAAACTCCCAGTCAACGCCATCTACAAATATTTGCCGCTGGATGTTCATATAAGCCGGAACCGCGCCATTTAAAGTTCCGCCCACAGCTGGATAAAACGGACCTACATCGTCGCCGATATAATTGGGCTGGTTACGTTTGGAGAATTTTGGATGCTTATAATTCTGACTTACATAAGTCCATCCCGATGTTCCGGCGCGGTTAACACGGATAGTGTACCATCTGATTTTGTTATCAATGGCGCTTTTGGTAGCATCATACATACAACCCCGCATATCGATAGTGCCGTTCCAGGCGGCGCACTCTACATGAAAGCCAGCAAGGGAACTATTAACCGATATTACCCCGTTTGATTCCAGGTAATTGGAATCCCCATAACGGCGCAGTGAAGCTGTGGATGTGGAAGCCAGAGTATTCTGGTTACCACCAATGAAAACATTACCTAAGCTGCCGATGAGGTTGCCATTAAAGCAGGCCGATGAAACATGTACCGTTGATTCCGGTAAACACAGGTCTATCCTGCGCAGGTTTTGAATATTGTAGTAAGGTGCGCTTTCATACAATACCTGGTATGGCGAATAGCCTGTTACTTTTACGATAATATCTGGGTACAATACCGTGTTGATATCTTCGCCCGGGCCTACGTCCGATGCATCTTCCAAACCTGGGAAGGTCATATCAAAACTAAAGCGGAAGATATAATTCCCGTTCATGTCGGTAATGGTATCGCCAAGTAAACGTCTGTCGCCGGTCCCGGTATAGGCACCACCGAGCAGTTCGGAACCGGTACGGTCATACTCCTCAAAGGTGAGGGTTAAATTGGAACCCGGGCCGCTTAGGCAATACCTGTACAAGCCACCGATATTTTTAGCCAGTGAAATGTTTTCTGCCGACTGTGCCAATATTTGTTTGGAAGCTACAGCAGGAGTAGAAGAGACCAACTGAAAATTACTGGCCGCGAATGCAGAAACGCTTTCGTCTGCTGCTTTTAGATTCCTTTTTGTTTCCACAGGAGCACTCCTGGTATACTGTAACGCGGTATTAGCTTGTGTGGCTTCGTTGGTTAGGTCAAAAACTATCGGTTTAAAGTATGGCGCCGGATCGGGTGGATTAACCGGGCCGGGTATACGCTCAGGATAATACTTATTGATATAATCCTTGAGCAGCGGGTTCTTTAATGCCTGTAACAGTCCCGGATAGGTATCGATCACATATGGGAACCTGCGGCAAGGATTAAAGATGCATGAGCCGCTGTAAAGTGTTACATTACCGTAAACAATAAAATCGTTGATGTTTACCGGGGCTGAACAGGTGAGCACCAGGTCGTCAAAATCGGTATCGTTACCCGCATCGTTCGATTGAATATCAAAAACATAGTTACTCCCTACCTGGTGCGGAAAGGTGAGTTTGGTTTCTGATGCCTGGAACCCTGTACCCGGATCGTTTTGAATAATAATAGACCATTGGCTCCCGGTTACAAAAACAGAGGTACCTGGTGTGCCCGGATGAGTGCCATTGGCTGATGTAGCGCCTTGTACCACAAAACGCTGTGGAAAAGCGGCCCCTTTTGATTTTACGGTAACTGTCCAGTTACCTTGCATTGCAATTATCATAGCTATTGGTTTTAATTGAGCTTACTCTTGGTTCGGATTTTCGGCTTACTCCACTGCTTATTACTAATTGGTACTGAAGCGACAGGGATGCTGTTAGGGCCGGCATTCGCTTGCGGTTGTATTATTATTCATAAAATGTTAATACACTTAGGCTGATGTAAAATTAGGTGCACGCTACAAGAATCAGGTTAGTATTTATACGTAATATGGCGAGTAGTTTTACCCGAAATACGTGCGGTATCAACGTCAAAGAAGTGAGGTGTTCTCGTCTTTTTTACCATTGGTCAAAGGGTAAATACCATTTGTCAAACTGATTTTATTACGTAGTTGGAGAGGGCTTTCTTTGAATAAAAAAGAAACAAGATGGAAACCACACAACGTCAAACCTACCTGGATTGGTTAAGGATTTTATCCATTGCCGGGGTATTATTCTTTCATTCGGCTATGCCCTTTGTTAGTGAAGATGGCTGGCATATCAAAAACGCGGAAACCAGTAACCTACTCATGGAGTCGAACCATTTTTTACACCTTTTTCGTATGCCGCTGCTCTTTTTTATATCAGGTACGGTGAGTTACTATATGATGCAGCGGCGGTCGACCTTAAGTTTTATTGGTTTACGTTTTCGCAGGTTGTTTATTCCGCTGCTGGTAGGCATATTTATCATTGTTCCACCGCAGATCTACATGGAACGCTTGGCGCATGGTTATAAAGGCAGTTTTTGGGATTGGTACCCGAGTGTATTTAATTTTGTACCCTATCCAAAGGGCGGTAGTTTCAGCTGGCATCACCTGTGGTTTATTGCCTACCTGTTTATTTATGACCTCATATTTGCTCCTGTATTTGCCTGGATGATATCGCCTAAAAGCGATGTATTTAAACAAAAGCTTGCCGTGTTGGCCAAAGGTAAATGGGCATACCTGTTAATGCTGCCTGGTATAATCTGGTTTACTTTTACCAGTTGGGACTATCCCGAAACAAACGATCTGATACATGATGGCAGTTATTTTGTTTATTGGTTGTTTTTTCTGCTGGCTGGCTTTGTTTGCAAATTACAACCTAAACTAATGGACAGTTTGGAGCGTAACCGCCGGTTTGCTTTAACCATAGGTTTTTTAACCCTGGTGATGTGGGAGGTTATGAGGTGGAATAAAATAGAACCGCAGCATGAAGAAAACTGGCCATTTCATCATATACTGTTTTCTTATGCTTTTACCGCGCTAAGGCCTATAATAGCATGGGGTTGGGTTTTGGCATTAGTTGGTTATGGTAAACATTATTTTAACCGCAGCCATAAGGTGTTAAATTACTTAAACCAGGCTGTATATCCATTTTACATACTACACCAAACAGTAATTGTTCTGATTGTTTATTATATTGTACAGCTACGAAATGAAAGTATCTTGTCCAAATATATTTATACTGTAGGCATCACCTTTTTTGTAAGTGTGTTAATTTATCATTTACTGATAAGGCCCTTTGCTTTAATGCGGTTCCTGTTTGGCATGAAACCCAAGGATAAACCCAAACCTGTAACAGAGGTGCCTATAGGGGAAATAAGATCAGCCGCAACAATTTCTGCCTGAAATTTATAACTTAACGATATGAAATTTTTCCGGAAATATATTTTCCCTGCGTTGTATGGTTTGCTCATATATTTTACGATCAGGGCGCTGAATGATATTGTGATTGACATTGAGTTCTGGAAACGTTCATGGGCTCTGAATTCACTTGAGATAAGCCTGAGCATATTAGTGGGATATTTGGGGATTGCTCTTTTTGAATGGTTGTTTCGTTATTTTGATAAAAAAGGAAGTGTTCAGTTAAGTTATAAAAGTTTGGTACGGGAACTGCTCATTTTTGTACTGGCTAATCTGATATTGATAAACTTGATATTTACCCCTATGGCTGCTTTTACTGATGACGGCCTTTCATGGGCAGATGCGGTAGATATCAACTTAATCCCCACGCTATATGCCATAATTTATTACGGAATAACGCGTACTAACACCTGGTTAAGGGCCTATGTAAATAATCAAATGCAATTGGAAAAACTAACCAATGATCACCTGGAAACCGAGCTGAAGTTTCTGAAAGCGCAGTATCATCCTCATTTTTTATTCAATGCCCTGAACACCATTTACTTTCAGATGGATGAGGATGTTGCCGGAGCTAAAAAAAGTACGGAGCTGCTATCGAGCTTGCTGCGGTACCAGCTTTACGATCAGCAACAACTGGTACCCATAAAACAAGAGTTGGAATACCTGCAAAACTACATCGAACTACAGAAGATAAGGGCAAGCCAAAAAATGCGTTTGAGCGTGTTTTTTGACGAAGAGCTTGCCGATCAGCTGGTATACCCTTTACTTTTGCTGCCGCTGGTAGAGAACGCTTTTAAATATATTGGTGGTGATTATAAAATTGATATTTCGGCTACTACCATTGAAAAAGGAATGCTATTTAAAGTATATAATGATGTACCTGCAACCATGAAGATAGCGGATAACTATAGTGGCATCGGGCACGAAAATTTAAAACGCCGGTTGGAGCTCCTTTATCCAAACAAACACCGGTTGATAGCCGGTGGTAAGGCCGGTAGTTATATTGCACAATTAGAATTAGAATTTTAGAACATGAGCCAGATCAGTTGTATTATTACCGATGATGAACCTTTTGCGCGGAAAGGTTTAGAAGGTTATGTGAAAAAAGCAGGCTTTTTTGACCTGAAAGCCCAATGCGAGGATGCCATGGAACTGGGGGCTGTACTGGCTCAGCAACCGGTGGATCTTTTATTTCTGGATATACAAATGCCGCACCTGACTGGTGTAGACTTTATCAAATCGTTACCCGACCCACCTAAAGTGATCTTCACTACGGCTTTTAAAGAGTACGCTACCGATGGCTTTGACCTGGACGTACTTGATTATTTGCTGAAACCTATACCATTTGAACGCTTTATGAAAGCTGCTTACAAGGCAAAGGATTATTTTGAATTGCGCAACAGCAATATCAAAAAAGCTGATTACCTGTTTGTAAAAAGCGAGGGTAAACTGGAGAAGGTGATATTTAACGATATATTGTATATCAAAGGGTTGGAGAACTATGTAGAGATCCATTTCCCCGGCCGGAGGATCATTACCCATAGCACACTAAAAGCATTGATGGAAAAACTACCTCAACAGGTGTTCTTACAAACACATAAATCGTTTATTGTATCCACCCCAAAAATTACGGCTATTGAGGGTAATATGTTGCATATCAACCAGCATCAGGTGCCTATAAGCAGGCAATTGCGGGAGCAGGTGATGTTCTCGCTGGTTAACCAACGATAAGGCTATAACTCCTTCTTCATGAGCAGGTCGGTTTGCTTGTCGCTGCCTAACATAAAAGGGTGACTGCCAAATACTTTAAAGCCGTGTTTTTCATAAAAGCTTAAAGCTTTTTGATTGTGCTCCCAAACGCCCAGCCAAACGTATTGTAAGTATTTATCCTTTGCCATCTGAAAAGCGAAATTCAATAATTCGTGGCCTATCTTTTTGCCATGGTATTCGGCTAAAACATAAATGCGTTCTACTTCAAGAGCCTTGCCGTCTTGCAGTTCTGTTTGTGCGGCATCCAGGTTTATTTTGATATATCCGGCAATGTTTCCGTTAAGCAAGGCAAAATAAAAGAGCGAACCCGGATTGTTCAATTCGGCCTTTACCCGTTTTGGTGTAAATGCATTCGAAGCATAAGCCTGCATATTCTCCGGCGTATTCAGATGCGCAAAAGAATCAAAAAAGGTCTTTCTGCTGAGTGCCAGTAGGGTATCAGCATCAGCTATGGTAGCTTTTTGTATAATGATATTATGGTCTGTCATCAAATTCAATAAGAGTCTTAATCAAATTGCTCCTTCAAACGCACCAGCCGATCAATCATTAGGTTAAGCTTCTCTTCTTCATTTTTAAACATGCGCGGTTTTAAATAAAACGTGGTAAATAAAAACCAGATAATTATGGAACCGTAAGTGATGAGTTTAAAAAGGAGGGAGGAGGTTGATAGTACTTCGGCGAAGTAGAGTGCGAGGCCGGCGCTGATGAGCAGTATGTAAATGTAATAGAACCAGCCGATGATTTTTGTTCTTGTTTTTTGGTAGGCTTTAAGGCTGTCAAGGTACTCCGAGGGATTTTGAGTAGCATCGCGCTTGCTCAAAATATGATAGTGCCTTACTACGAGCGACAGGTACATCAACATAGTGACCAGCACTATCAGAATACCCACGGTGGTAATCCACGATTTAAAGGCCAGGAAAAAGGTAACAATAAATGCAAACGCTGCTATAGCCACCATGGCCACAATGGTCCAGTATAACTTGGTAGTTATGCTTCGGATCCCCTTCTTTACCTGTTTCAGCACATCATCCACTGAAAGTTGATCTGGTTTTGGCTGTCCCTGCCAAACCGACATCAGATGATCAAAGTCTTTCATACTGGTTAAATAATTCTGTTAATTTTTGTTTTATACGATAAATCTTCACTCTCAGGTTTCCCTCTGATATACCCGAAATATCCGCTATTTCGGGGTATGGCACTTCATCAAGCACCATGGTTATTATAATTCTTTCCGACTCCTCCAGCTTTGAAATACACTTGTACAGCAAAGCTACCTGCTCGTTTTTATCCGATAGTTCTTCCCTTTTTGTTTCGGCTATTTGAGGGGTTAACTCGTCTTTAGCCTGTCTTTTTTCTGATCGTAAATAGGTTAAACAAGTGTTTACAGCAATGCGGTATATCCAGGTTGAAATCATGGCCTGGTTGCGAAACTTCTCTAAATTTTGCCAAACTTTTAAAAATGTTTCCTGTAGCAGGTCATTCGCGGCATCATCATCGCCGGTGTAACCATAGCATAAATGGAATATCTTTTTAGAATTAGCTTCATATATTTGCTTGAATGCTGCTTCTTTGTTGGCCACGCGTTAATAGATTTTTATTGTTAGATTAATGTAAAGGCTATATGTTACAACTGATAATCATTCTTTTTAAACCAAACCAGTTTTTTTTCGGCATCATCAAGCAGGGTGTTATAACTGTCCAGGTAATCAAACTGCAGATCTTCGTGTAGTTTTCCAATCAATCCGCGTATCTTTTCTACCTGCCGGGTTAATATCAGTCTGATAGGTTTGTAGGTGGTACGCCTATCGGCATATTCCAGGTAGTTCACACAAAAGTTCAGGAGCAATTCTATCTCTACTTCTTTTGAACCTGCAAACTTGGTGTACTTGCTCAGCAATCTCAAAATTTTACGCATACCCTTTGCCGCATGATAGCTCAGTGCTGATAGCTGACTGAACATAAAACCTGCTTCGCCTTTTACTTTTTCAACAAAAGCTGCCTCATCATAGGCCTCAAATAATAAGTAAGCCAGCAACTCTTTATTTTCCTTTTTATAACGTGCCAAACGGAGCAAAAGCTCCGATAGCTGCTCCTGCGAAAGGTGCTGAGTCTCTTTTTTTATATGCTGTAAACCGTATGTGGTAATACTCATAATAATTTATTATCAAGTAGTTAGTATCAAGTATCAAGATTTATATAAGTAATCGTAAAAGGAGCTTTATTCCTGTCTTGATACTTGATACTAACTACTTGATACTTTTAAAATTATTAATTTTTGTAGTTTAGCGCCCTGCAATTTGTTATATGCCAAAAAATAACCTGACTCTCTACATCTTTATCGCCCTTGTTTTAGGTGTAATAACCGGCTACATTTATAATGTAAGCGTAATTAATGCCATCAATGTAAAAATTAATACGGCCGATGTTAATATTAAAACTATTAACACCAAATTGGCTTTATTAAATGACACTACTGCTGCCGAGCACATAGCCTTGAGGGCGCAAAAAGTACAACAAACAAAGATCAGTAAAGATAATAATTCTATTCGCGAGGATAAACTGGAAGGTTTTTCTATTTTAAGTGAGATATTTTTACGACTGATCAAAATGATCGTGGCCCCCCTTGTTTTTACTACGCTGGTAGTTGGTGTGGCCAAAGTAGGGGATATTAAAGCTGTTGGCCGTATAGGTGGTAAAACAATGCTTTGGTTCTTAAGTGCCACGCTGGTTTCCCTGTTGTTAGGCATGCTGCTGGTTAACCTGTTTCAGCCGGGTAAAGCTATGCACCTACCACTGCCTGATAGTCACTTAAGTACCGGTATCAAGAAAACAGCCCTGTCATTTATTGACTTTGTGGGTCACGTTTTCCCACGGAGTATTTTTGAGGCTATGGCCAATAACGAGATCTTGCAGATCGTGGTATTCGCTATGTTTTTTGGTGTGGCAACCGCTGCCATTGGCGAGCAGGGTAAAATCGTGATCAAAGCCATGGATGCTTTTGCACACGTGATCTTAAAAATCACAGGTTATGTAATGAAAGCTGCCCCACTGGCTGTTTTTGGAGCTATTACGGCTGTAATTGCCAAGCAGGGGCTGGGCGTGCTATCTACCTACGGTATTTTTATAAGCGAGTTCTATTTTTCATTGGTCATGCTTTGGCTAATCATTATTCTGGTTGGTTTTATCGTATTAAAGAAGCCGGTGTTTAAACTGATAGGACGCATAAAGGATGCTATGCTGATAGCTTTCAGTACATCAACCAGTGAGGCGGCTTATCCTAAAGTATTGCTTGAGCTGGAAAATTTTGGCTGCAGCAATAAAATTGTAAGTTTTGTATTGCCATTGGGCTATTCATTTAACCTGGATGGCTCCATGATGTATATGACCTTTGCTTCTTTATTCCTGGCGCAATCATATGATATTCATTTATCTTTCGGCCATCAATTATCGATGTTGCTGGTGCTTATGCTTACCAGCAAGGGTGTGGCTGGTGTCCCCAGAGCGTCGCTGGTAGTAATTGCCGCCACATTATCTATGTTCAATATACCTGAGGCTGGCTTATTTTTATTAATCGGTATTGATCCTTTACTGGATATGGGCCGCTCAGCAACCAACGTTTTAGGCAATGCCATGGCAGCTGCAGTAGTAAGTAAATGGGAGGGAGAGCTTGATAATTAGTGAATTATTGATTTAGTGAATTAGTGATTTTAAGTGGTTTTTTAATTATTGATTGATTAAATAATAATGGAAGATAATAGCAAAGCAGCCTTTGCGGAGATATTCAGACAGCGAACTAAAAAGTTTGTTGTAGATAATATTAAATTTTTTAGAACTTTGCCGCCGACGGAGGAGGCTAAAATCATAGGCAGGCAATTGTTAAGATCATCTTCATCCGTTGGAGCTAACTATCGGGCTGCCTGTAGAGCACGATCACAAGCTGAGTTTCATGCTAAACTTTCTATTGTTGTAGAGGAAGCAGATGAAGCTTTGTTTTGGATGGAGGTTCTGATAGATGCAGGAGTAGTAGTAGCATCAAGTTTATCGGCATTGGCAGATGAAGCAAGCCAAATTCTTAAAATAGCTTCCGCATCAAGAAAAACAGTATCAAAAAATAACGATGTTAAATAATTCACTAACTCGCTAATTCACTAACTCACTAATTAATCCCATGTCCGATCGTTCCAAGAAAATATTTTTTGCGTGTACTATTATAGTACCTTTTATAGTGTATTGTGTTTATTACTATGGTATGATGATCAAGAATGCGCCATACCGCTTCTCTGATTTTGATTCCATGACAATACAATTCGGTCCTGTTGATAGCCTGATCAATAAATATGATTCCAAAACAGGTGATTATCAATATGTAAATAAGCAAGACTCTTTGGTAAAAATGCATTTGCGTTTAACCAGCGATGATCTACTTTATCTGCACCACAAGGCTGCCGACCTGGGTTTCTGGGATTTTCCGGTAAAAGAACTGGCCGATAGTACCAAGGGCAAAAACAAATCGATACGCTACATTATCGAGTTTAAGTATAAGAAGAAAAGTAAGCGCGTAGTATACGATAGTGGCTTTGTAGGTGACGTTAGGTTGATTGATGCCAATAAAACCCTGATCAAGGAAATAGAGCAGAGTTTATATACTGCCGAAGAAAGATTGAAGAAATAAAATAGATGGTATTGTTTATTTAATAATCAATCCCTATATTTGCACCTCGAATTTTAAAACAATAATTAACAAACATGTACGCAATAGTAAGTATAGCCGGACAGCAATTCAAAGTTGCAAAAGACCAGCAGATCTTTGTACACAGATTACAAGGGGATGAGGGCGCTAGTATTGAATTTGACAGTGTATTGTTAGCAGAAAACGAAGGTAAATTCAAATTAGGTTCTGATTTGAAAGGTGCTAAAGTATCGGCTAAGATCGTGTCTCATTTAAAAGGTGATAAAGTAATTATCTTCAAAAAGAAAAGAAGAAAAGGTTACAAAAAGAAAAACGGTCACCGTCAGCAATTTACCAAGATCGAGATCACTGGTATTACATTATAATTAAAGTTTAAACCTGGAGTTGTTTATCAATTCCATAAAAATATTAAGAAATGGCACACAAAAAAGGGGCCGGTAGTTCCAGAAACGGCCGTGAGTCGCATAGCAAACGCTTAGGTATCAAAATATTCGGTGGTCAGCCAGCAATTGCAGGTAACATCATCGTACGTCAGCGTGGTACCCAACACAATCCTGGTGTTAACGTAGGTATTGGTAAAGATCATACTCTATTTGCTTTAGCTGATGGACACGTAGTGTTCAGAAAAAAAGCTGATAACCGTTCATACGTTTCTGTAGTTCCGGTTGAAGCAGCACCGGTTGCTGAAGTTGCAGCTCCTGCACCAAAAGCAAAAGCAGAAAAGAAAGTAGTTGAAGCACCAGTAGCCGAAGTTGAAACTGCTGAAGCAGCACCAAAAGCAAAAAAAGCAGCAGCACCAAAAGCAAAAAAAGCTGATACAGAAGCAACTGAAGAAGCCGTAGCTGAGTAATTAGCTAAGCTAACAGATATAGAAAATCCCTGATCAACTTGATCAGGGATTTTTTTATGCATTATGAACTTACATAGGTTTGACATCGTTGCAGGCCAAATCTTTTACTTTTATCACTAAGCATTTTTAAATGAAGAATAAGAAGGGTTTCGAAATCCCGGCAGTACCTGCGGTGTTATTATCTATTATAAGTGTTCAGGGCGGTGCGGCAATTGCAAAGGGTATCTTCCCAGTATTAGGCGCTGCTTCAACTTCCGCGTTGAGAATTTTTTTTTCTGCCATTATCCTGTTTATTTTTAATCGCCCTAATTTAAAAAGTCTGTCCAATACACAATGGAAAGCGGTCGCCGGGTATGGGTTAACATTAGGAGCGATGAATCTTGTTTTTTACATGGCTATTGCGCGCATACCTCTTGCGCTGGGTGTTGCCTTGGAGTTTATTGGGCCCCTGGTACTTGCCATGACCGGTTCTAAAAGAGTTATAGATTTTTTATGGATAATTCTGGCAGCAGCCGGAATAGCTCTGATAGCACCATGGAGCAATAATGGATTAGATGTTATCGGCGTGCTCCTGGCCTTGTTAGCCGGTGCATTGTGGGCTGGTTACATTGTTTTGGGCGGACGAATCTCCAAAATAACGGATGGTGGCAAAGCCGTAAGTATCGGTATGCTCTTCGCTTCTGCGGTGGTATTACCGGTGGCAATAGGGAATGGGTTATTAATTCATTTCAGACCTGGTATGCTGTTGTCTGGCTTTCTGTTAGCCTTACTCTCAAGTGCGATACCTTTTACATTGGAGATGAGTGCATTGCGAAGAATTCCTGCAAAAACATTCAGCATCCTAATGAGCCTGGAGCCTGCAGTCGCGGCGCTTTCGGGTCTTGTTTTTCTTCATGAATATCTTTCTTTGAATGAATGGATAGCTGTAGCACTGATCGTTATAGCAAGCGCGGGCGCTACCATGAAAGCAAAAAATCCTGTGCCGGAATCCTGATACAAAAAGGCCTGATCAATTTGATCAGGCCTTTTTCGTTATGCGTTCCCTTCATTTGTTGCAGATGCCACCGGTAGCATGGCCAAATGTGGTAATAATGTTGAATCAATACTCTCTTACCAATAAACTATCGGCAAACTGACGCAGGTATTGGCGGCGCTCCTCGGGAAGATTGATATTGTCCAATGCCTTGAATGCTTTGTCGGCAAAGGTGTGCATAGCTTCTTCGGCGTATTTCCTTATCTGCAGCTCGTTATAAATACCAGTAACAGCGGTTACTTTCTCAGGTATGTCAAACAGTTGCATGGCGAGCCAGTTATTCAATTCATGTGCCTGATTACCTTTAGCCAACTCAAGTGCTTTGATAAGCAGGTACGTTTTTTTGTTGGAGATGATATCGCCGCCAACCTGTTTCCCAAATTTGTCGGGATCGCCATAAACATCCAGTATATCATCCTGTAATTGGAAGGCTACCCCGAGGTTCACACCAAAATCATATAATAGCTGGGCATCTGTTAACGATGCTCCACCTATAATAGCGCCAATTTTAAGTGTACCACCTAATAGCACAGCGGTTTTGAGGCGTATCATGTTCAGGTATTCGTCGATGATCACGTTGCTGCGTTGCTCAAAGCTCATATCGATTTCCTGACCTTCGCATACACCGGTAGCGGTTTCATTAAAAACATCCATTACCGGGCGTAAAATAGCATCCGGAACCCGCATCATCAGTTTGTTGGATTCTACCATCATGGCATCACCAGAAAGGATAGCCACATTGGCATTCCACTTTTCGTGTACGGTTATCTGGCCCCGGCGCAGTGGTGCATTATCCATAATGTCGTCATGCATCAGCGTGAAATTATGGAAAACCTCTATAGCTAAAGCTGGTTGAACAGCACTTTCTACATCGCCGCCAAAAAGGTCACAGGCCATAAGCAAAAGGGCCGGCCGCAGGCGTTTACCTCCAAGAGTCAGTATATAACTTATAGGTTCATATAAGTCTGCAGGGTGTTGAGGGAACTCAAGCTTGTCAATAGCTTCAGTTATCAATGCCTGCAAATCAGTAAGTTGTTTCATTCTTTATTGATTCATTGGTTCACTGGTTCAGTAGTTCATTGGTGTTTTATAGTGGATAGGTATTAAACAAACCACTAATGAACCAGTGAACTAATGAACCGATGAACTAATCTTGTACTAATGAAAAGTCAATTTGTTTTTTAGTCAGGTCGACATTTTTTACCCTGATCTGTACTTCATCGCCTAATTGGTATATCTTCTTTTTGCGCTGACCAATAATGGCGAAGTTTTTCTCGTCCAACGTATAAAAATCATCAGATATATCGCGTAAGCGGATCATGCCCTCACACTTATTCTCAATGATCTCTACATACATACCCCATTCGGTAACACCCGATATGATACCGATAAACATATTACCAACCTGGTCTTTCAGATACTCGGCCTGTTTATATTTCACCGAAGCACGTTCCGCGTCCGCAGCTTTCTTCTCCATTTGCGAACTGTGCGAACATAGTTTTTCATAATGTTCGGCATTGGCTGATTGACCTCCGTGCAAATAATGAAACAAAAGCCGGTGCACCATAACATCGGGATAGCGGCGGATAGGAGAGGTGAAATGGGTATAATGATCAAATGCCAGTCCGTAATGGCTGCTGGTTTTAGTAGTATAAATAGCTTTCGCCATCGATCGGATAGCCAGCTGGGTAAGCACATTCTGCTCTTTTTTACCCTCCACATCTTCCATCAAAAAGTTAAGGGATTTAGCCGTTTCCTTGTCCGATTTTGTATTTACCTTGTAACCAAAACGTGCGGCAAATTGCGCAAAGTTGGCCAGGGCGTCGGGCTTAGGAGAATCGTGGGCACGGTACACAAAAGTGTATTTATGTTTACCTTTACCCAATTTGCTCACATATTCAGCCACCTTGCGGTTAGCCAGCAGCATAAAATCTTCAATAAGTTTATGGGCATCTTTGCGCTCCTTTACATAAACACCTGTTGGCTTACCATGTTCATCCAGCTTAAATTTAATTTCGGTAGCTTCAAAACTGATGGCACCATTTTTGAATTTACGTTCACGTAGTTTATAGGCCAGGGCGTTAAGCTTTAAAATCTCATCTACAAAATCGCCTGCTTTATTTTCGATCACTTCCTGAACTTCTTCGTAAGTGAAGCGCCTATCGGAGTAAATGACGGTTTTACCGTACCATTCATTAATTACATAAGCATTTTCGTCCAGTTCAAACACGGCCGAAAAGCATAATTTTTCTTCCTTAGGCCGCAAAGAGCAAAGCCCGTTTGATAAACGCTCAGGTAACATAGGTATAACACGGTCGACCAGGTAAACCGAGGTAGCACGTTCCAATGCTTCTTTATCTAAGGCAGAGTCGGGTTCTATATAATGTGATACGTCGGCAATGTGAACACCAACTTCATAGTTGCCATTGTCTAACTGTTTGAATGACAACGCATCATCAAAGTCTTTGGCGTCAAAAGGGTCGATAGTGAATGTGGTGATGTTTCTGAAATCGCGCCTTTTGGCTATTTCGTGCTCCGAGATAACATCAGATATGGCTTCGGCCTCATGTTCTACTTCGGCAGGGAAAGATAGCGGAAAACCATACTCAGCAAGTATAGCATTCATTTCCGTATCATTTTCACCTTGTGCACCCAGTACATGCTTGATCCTGCCGATAGGGTTTTTTGCTTCGGTTGGCCAGTCGGTAATCTCGGCAACTGCTTTTATTCCATTCTTAGCACCATTCAACTCGCTGATGGGTATAAAAATGTCGTGCATCATTTTACGATCATCAGGAATAAAGAACGCGAAACGCTCCGACAGTTTTACTACACCGGTAAATTCCATTTTAGCCCTTTGGATGATCTCAATTACTTCACCCTCTTTACGTTTTCCTTTGCTTTTGGCATATACGTATACTTTAACACGGTCGCCATTCAGGGCGTTGCGCAGTTTACGGGGAGCTATAAAAATATCGCTTTCAAATTCATCATCAGTAACAATAAAAGCCGAGCCATCATTGGTTAGATCAACTTTACCTTCAATAAACGTTTTTAACTCCAGAAGTTGGAATTTACCGGGCGAAAGTTCTTTGAGTACTGATTTTTTGGCTTCGTCTTTTAATATATCAAATATGATCTCGCGCGCTTCGGGGTCGCGAACATTTAGTTTAGCAGAAACTTGTTTGTAATTTAACGGTGTATTACCGTTTTGTTCAAATACATCAAGCACCATTTGAGTGAGTACCTGAACTATTGAAGAGTTATTTTTCTTTTTAGACATACATAAGTATTTGGTCAAAGATACGGAATTTGGGCATTAGCGGATGGGGGAGTTTTTGAGGAACAAGGACATTTGGAACAAAGAACAAGGACAGGAAAAACAAAAGAGTTTCTGGGATGATGATTGTTGGTGTAAAAGAATATAGAAAAAATCCTTATTCTTTGCTCCAAACATCCTTGTTCACTGAATTATCCCTGCGGGATGGATGCTATCAGACGTTTGGTATAATCTTGCTGCGGGCGATAATAAATATCATCGGGGTAACCTGTTTCGACGATCTCGCCTTTGTTCATCACCACCATACGATCAGATATATGCTTGATAACGGCCAGATCATGTGAAATAAAAATGTAGGTAAGCTTAAACTCCTGCTGTAACTCACGGATGAGATTCAATACCTGCGCCTGTACGGATACATCCAAAGCGGAAACTGATTCATCGCAAATAATAAATTTAGGTTGCAGAGCCAAAGCGCGGGCTATAACAATACGTTGCCTTTGCCCACCCGAAAACTCATGCGGGTAGCGGTTAAAATGTTCAGGCAAAAGATTTACCCGTTGCAGCAGTTCCAGTACTTTTTGCTTACGTTGCGTGTCGTTGCTATAAAATTGGTGTACCTGTAAAGGCTCCATTAATGACTGCCCAACAGTTAGCCGTGGATTTAAAGAGGAGTAGGGATCTTGGAAAATAATCTGGATATCCCTACGAATTTCGCGTAAGGCATCTTTTTTTAAACTGCCCAGATCCGTTCCTTCAAAACTTACAGTGCCATGAGTAGGTTCAATGAGGCGCAAAATAGTTCGGCCAAGGGTAGTTTTGCCGCAACCGGATTCACCAACGAGACCAAGCGTTTCGCCTGGATAGACCTCCAGGTTCACATTGTTTACGGCTTTTACCACTTGCCCTGACGGGCCCAGCAAACCCGGATTAATGGGGAACCAGGTAGATAGTTTATCAATTTTTAAAAGAGGTTGCTGTTCATAAAGCGCTTTTTTACGATTGGCGACTTCTGTTTCAGTATAACTGTATCTGGCGCGGATGCTCTCGATAGTTGTTGATTGAGTATCCGGGGAACCATCAGCATTAAAAAAGTCGGCTATAACAGGTAGTTTTTTTAAGTGCTGATCAGGGGAGGGCCTGCAGGCTAAAAGTCCTTTGGTGTAGGCATGTTGTGGATTATTGAACAAGTCAGCTACAGAAGCTTCTTCCACAATTTGTCCTTTATACATCACCAAAACCCGGTCGGCAATTTCTTTGATCACGCCCAGATCATGCGATATAAATATAAGGCTGCGGCAACGTGTACTTTTGAGATTTAACAACAGATCGATAATGGCCTTTTGAACCGTTACGTCCAGCGCTGTCGTTGGTTCATCGGCTATCAATATCTCGGGATTGCAGGAAAGAGCCATGGCTATCATTACCCTTTGTTTTTGCCCGCCGGATATTTGATGTGGGTAGCTGTCGAATATAGTTTCAGGTCGCGGTAACTGAACTTCGTTAAATAATTCGATGGTCTTCTTTTTGGCTTCAGCATTACTCAGCCCTAAATGGAGTTTTATAGCTTCGGTAAGCTGAAAGCCACAGGTAAGCACGGGGTTTAGCGAGGTCATAGGTTCCTGAAAGATCATGGCCATCCGGTTACCACGAATGTGGCGCATATCAGCCTCAGGTAGTTCAAATAGCTTGGTATCATTCAATAATACTTCTCCATTAACTACCGTTTGATCGGTATTGAGTAAACGCATCAGGGCAAGCGACGTCACTGACTTTCCAGAACCCGATTCGCCCACAATACCTACTGTTTCGCCTTTTTTTAAAGTGAAAGATATATTTTTTACCGCTTTGAATAAACCATTAGCTGTTTTAAAATTAACCGAAAGATCGCTTATCTGTAACATTTATTGGCCTATTATGGTAACCAGTTCATCTTTTATCAGTTCTTCACCACGGTAGCGTCTTAACAGCTGTGCCGTTGCTACAACATCTTTTTGGCAGTAGGTGCATATACGCTCGAGTTGGTTCAGGTTCCAGTAAACATCGCCAACCATGCTGCCATCAATATCGTCTTTTGGGGTGGGGATGTCAAATATGGCAGTAAGCAGGTTGAGTGAGGTGTAGTTTTTATAATCGCCAAATTTCCAGAGTTCCATGGTGTCGATATGTACAATTTCCCATGGTTTTTTCCCGGCTAATTGTAGCTGAGGTGGAAATGGCAACCCATTGATCAGTAACCTGCGACAGATGTAAGGGAAATCAAACTCTTTACCATTATGCGCGCATAAAACCAAGTTAGGCGCCTGACCGAACAACAGGGCCGAAAACCGGGCAAGCACGTCCTTTTCATCATGGCCCGCGAATGATTTTATTCTCAACCCGATGTCCTTATCTTTGCTGCCTGTAAATATCCCCACCGATATACAAATGATCTTACCAAACTCGGCCCAGATGCCAGCGCTTTTATAAAAATTTTCGGCGCTTTCATCCTTGCGGAGGTTTTGGCTTTTAAGTTCCCAAAGCTTTTGCAAATGTTCCGGTACCTGATCATGTGAACTGTATTGAGGCACGGTTTCGATATCAATTACCATTAAATTATGCAGGTCATACTGTTCGAGCATTGGAATTACATTTTTGTGATGCCAATATAATGAATGTTTGGACTTTGAACGGTTCTATGTTTTAAGTTATATAGCCAACAATTGATTTTTTGACACTTAACTTATTACATATTATGTGAATCCATTATTTACTCAATATTTCAAAGCCTATGTTAATGGTATTTCCATTTCCGTCAACCAGGGTAAGTATATGTTTGCCTGGAGGCGGATTAAGGGCCATCTGGTGAAAATCCTGTGTTTCGCCAACGTACTGATCATCCAGGTGCCAGAATATTTTCATGCCCGGAACCCGGTGAGCAGCATTACAGATCATCCGGCCCCGGCTACCATCGGCTTCAAGAGGTACATATATTTTGGCGTCATCTTTTGGGTATATAACCTCCATGGCATTACCATTCTCTGCCTGAATACAACCCGCGCGAAAAGGCGGTAATACATGATACTGATAATCTCTGGCTTTATAATAGTACTCCATAGAAGGGGGGAGTACAAACCACTTTTTATTGATCATATTATCCGGCGATTCGCAATTCCCGTTTACCTGATACCGCCCATCGGCCGAGAGATGTATCAATTTATGATAGGGGCAAACGGGTGCTTTAAGTCCTGATTTAGGAACCAGCATATCGTCGGTGTTATCACAATACTGCCCGGCGCGGTAACCACTTTGATGGCATACCTTTATTTTGACCATTTCGCCGGTTGGCATTTCAAACCAATCGCGCGATACAGGTAATAACCGGAAGATCTCAAACAGCGCGGGTGCCGCGGTATTAATACCTGTTAACCCGGGCCGGCCTTCGCCATCAGTGTTGCCCACCCATACACCAACCACATATCGTGGAGTAACACCTATTGCCCAGCCATCGCGAAAGCCAAAGCTGGTGCCCGTTTTCCAGGCCACACGCTGGGTGGAGCTGAACTGCTGCCAAAGCATTTCTTCACCTGGTCTCATAACCTCTTCCATCGCCTGGAATGTATAATATATGGATGCTGCATCCAGTAAGCCCGTTTTTTCCAGGTTAGGTTTTACTACTTTTTGTGGTATACTATAAACGGGGCTATGATAATCTGCCGGGTTATACTGACCATGATACCGGTCATAATGATTAAGCACCCGGGCCATATCAGCATAAGCTCCGCTTAGCTCCCATAGCGTATTTTCGCCACCGCCTAATATCAGCGACAATCCATAATGATCTGCCGGTTTGGTTAAAGTAGTGATACCTGCCTTTTGCAAAAAGTCATAAAAACGTTCGTATTTAAATTGCTGCAACATTTTTACAGCGGGTACATTTAAGGAGCGGGATAATGCCCGTGATGCTGGCACAGCGCCATCATATCCCAAATCAAAGTTTTCCGGGTGATAACCTGCTATCAGTGTAGGTACATCAGGCAACAGGCTGTTAGGTAATATCAAACCGTTATGCAACATGGAGGCATATAATAGAGGTTTTAGGGTACTACCCGGGCTGCGTGGAGCGTCAATCACATCCACATCACTTTCCATCTGCGGGTCTTCCCTGTGTGCTATATTACCCGCATAAGCCAGCGTAGCACCCGTTTCTACATCTAAAACAATGGCGGCAATGTTATTAATATCATTAGCTTTCAGAAGCTGATGGTGCTGTTCCAGGATATCATTAACCTGCTCTTGCAAGGCGGAGTTTATACTTGTTTGTAGCCGGGTATCGCCGTCAGGGTGGTGCTGCTGATCGTTTTTAAACCGCTGAAGTAGGTGAGGAGCCTGCTGTGGTAAAGGTACCGGGCGATCTGGCACAGGTTCCAGTTCAGCCAAAGCTCTTGTTGTACTGTCAATGACACCTGCCTTGTAGAGACGCTGAAGCAATAAGTTTCGTTTTTTGAGTAATATAAGCCTGTTTCTGCCGGGATGCACTAATGATGGTGAGTTTGGCAGAACGGCCATCGCCGCCATCTCTCCCCAGGATAATTTGCTAGGATCGCGCCCAAAATACCGCCATGAAGCGGCATCCAAACCGATTACATTGGTGCCAAATGGAGCATTGCTGGCATAAAGTGCTAAAACTTCGTTCTTACTATGAGTAAACTCCAACCGCAGAGCCATAAATATCTCTAAAAATTTATTCCAGATATTGCGTTTGTGCTTAGTTGCAAGCCTAATGACCTGCATGGTTATAGTGCTGCCACCACTGGTTACTTTTTTTGATGAGATATTTTGTTTCAAGGCCCTGCCAAAGGCTAAAGGATCAAAACCGGGATGGTGCTCAAAGCGTTTATCTTCAAAGGCGATGATACATTGCTTAAACTTATAGGGCACGCTGTCATTATAGGGAAAGCGCCATTGACCATCGATAGCAATAGATGCACCTAATAATTGTCCATTACTATCATCAATAACATATGATGTTGGACTTTTAAATAACGGATTGGGCAAACAAAACCAAAACAACAGGGTTAAAACAGTCAGAAATATGAGTATAAATATTACTTTTGGTTTTTTTAAGTAAATTTTGACGTGTTTTAGTACGGCTTGCATTAAAATATTTTCAATAAAGATATAATAAGCTTATACCGAAGTATAAATATAAAACAATTGCATAGTTTGACCACAAAAACAATAATGACAATACAAAAATTATCCATTATCATCCCCGCTTATAACGAAGGTAATACGATACATTTAATTTTGGATAAAATTAAAGAGGTAAACCTTGTCAATGATATTCAAAAAGAGATCATTATTGTGAATGATTGTTCAAAGGACAATACAGAACTGGCCATTGCCACATATCAACAGGCTAATCCCGATATTAATATACAATACTTTAAGCATGAAGTAAACAAGGGTAAAGGGGCGGCCCTGCATACAGGTATATCAAAGGCAACAGGGGAGTATCTTATTATTCAGGATGCCGACCTGGAATATGATCCTGCCGAATATAATGACCTGCTAAAACCGGTAGTATCTGGTTTTGCCGATGTGGTTTATGGTTCAAGATTTATGGGAAGCAACCCGCATCGGATATTGTTTTTCTGGCATACCATAGGAAACAGATGGCTTACTTTTGCTTCAAATATGTTCTCCAATCTGAATCTTACAGATATGGAAACCTGCTATAAATTGTTTAACACGCAGATGATACAGGGAATTCCGCTAACAGAAAAACGATTTGGCTTTGAGCCCGAGGTAACCATCAAGATTTCGCGCATCCCGAAAATCAGGATCTATGAGGTGGGCATTTCTTATTATGGCCGAACCTATGAAGAGGGGAAAAAGATAGGGTGGAAAGATGGTGTAAGGGCCATATTCTGTATATTAAAGTACGGGTTGTTTAAAGCCCGGTAAAAAGTTTTCAAAGTTAACATCCCAATACATTGTTTGCCCGGCTGTTATTTCGGTAGCCAGGCTGGCCATATTATTTTCGTCGGGCTTAAAACTGTTCATTTTCCAGTTACCGGATGAGGCAAGTATACCTCCATCCAATTCATGATCGCCGTTTAGGCTGGGGATATATTTCAGGTTATTATCTAAACCAATTGCGGTTGCTTTGGTTAATGCTTCTTTACGTGTCCAAAGTAAGTAAAAGCTGTTAATAGAGCCCTGATGGGCAATATAATGAATCTCGTCTTTACTAAAATAATCGGCAAGAATCTCTTTATAACTAAAAGAAGGATCCATCTCTTCAGTATCTACGCCAACTTCTGTGTTTGATATAGCAATTAAAACCCAATCGCCTGCATGAGACACGTTGTATTTTAAGTTTTGCTCGTATATGTATGGCTTTTTGTTGGCACTGATAACAAATTTAATGGTAGTAGCAGGCTGATTGGTATACTTGCTTAGTAAACAACGCAATGCTCCTCGGCTTAATACAAACCGAAGCTTGTCTTTTTTTTGTACATAACGGTTAGCTCTTATTATTTCATCAGGTAATAATACTTTAAAAAAGTCATCAATAAATGTCAGATTTGAACTGATCCTGATACGCCAAACATCAACCTGGCCATCATTTAACTTATAATCACAACTCACGCCATTTTGCCAATTAATATCATCTTGGTATTTGATATGAACTTTAATTAAACACATAATATGGTTATTTTGGGGCGACTTTGTTTAGGCAGCTTTGTAATATACTTGCAAATATTTTATCATTAGGGGCCTTAAAAATAGAATTATGTCCGCCAGGTATTTTATGTACGTTAACTCCTTTTAATGCATATGGTTTCCAGCCAAGATATTCAAAATCGTCCATGTAAAAAGTACGATCCTCGGCTCTGAACAATTCAATAGTAATATTTCGGGCCTCTAATTTATAATGTTTTTCGGCAAGTATATTCATTTCATCTATTTTATTGGCATAACCAAAAAAACCTTCTTGCTTTTCGTCCTTGAATATCTTCCAAAATAATTTGGTAAAACCACGTTTGGCTACCTTACCCGTATGTACCACTGTGCTCGCGAAACCATTAGGGAATGATAAATTATATATCAATTTACGTAAAAAAAACTTACCCCGTTTTGTTTGCGTTATGATCCATGGATCAAAATAAGGTGAACGATAAGCGTATGTATCAAACATGGCCAGCATTTTTACCTGTTTGCCTTGTTCTTCGAGCTGTTTGGCCATTTCAAAAGCAATGATACCTCCAAAAGAATAGCCTGCCAATGCATAAGGGCCTGTAGGGTTTTGGGCCATGATGGCCGCATTATAATGCGCCGCGATATCAACAATGTTATTTAATGGCTCATCTATACCGTTAAGGCCCTTGGCCTGCAGACCATATACTGGTTGGTCGGCATCCATGCCTGATGCCAGGGTGTTGAATAGCAATACATTAAGCCCAGCTCCGTGCACAATATATAAAGGCATTTTATTGCCCGAAGGCTTAACAGGCACCAATGAATCCCATACGATTGATTTGCCATCCATCTCCAGCATTAAAGCCAATTTTTCAATAGTGGAGTTTTCAAAGAGAGCAGCGAGGGGTAGGCGTTTACCGGTAAGTTTTTCAATGCGGGTCATTACCTGTACTGCAATAAGGGAGTGACCACCGAGCTCAAAAAAATTATCGTAAATACTGATGTTTTTGATCTCCAGGAATTCCGACCAAACATCGGCTACCAGTTTTTCCACATCTGTTCTTGGAGCTATGAATAGATGAATGTTTTCGGCTAAGTTGCCGTGCTGATCAGCCAACGCTTTTTTATCAACCTTACCATTAGGTGTTAAAGGCATAGCTGGCACAATGATCAGGTTATCAGGAACCATATAGTCCGGCAGTGCCGATCTTAATGCAATTTTCCAATCTTTTACCTGATCGGTTTCAGATTCGGCTTTATAGTTATCTCCTGTAACCACATAGGCCATCAATTTATCGATACCATTATTATCGGGCCGAGCCAAAACCACCGCTTCTTTAATGTTATATTGATTAACCAGGTGATACTCTATTTCGCCGGTTTCAATGCGGTATCCCCGTATTTTTATTTGCGAATCTATCCGGCCCAGGCATTCGATTTCGCCGTTGCTGAGAAATTTACCCATATCACCGGTACGGTACATTTTACTACCGGCGACTTTTGAAAAGGGATCGGCAACAAACTTTTCGCTTGTTAAAACAGGTTGATTTAAATAACCTTTAGCAACACCATCACCACTAATATATATTTCTCCTGCTGTTCCAGCTGGCAAAGGGTTAAGATATTTATCTAAAATATAAATGGCTGTATTGTCAATGGGTTTGCCAATGGTGATAAGTGCATCATCGGCTTTTATCTGTTTTACGGTTGACCACACAGTTGTTTCCGTTGGGCCATATACATTCCACAAACTTTCCGCCCGGGCTACTATTTTTTCGGCTAGTTCTTTTGGTAATGCCTCACCACCGCAGATAACCTTTAGCGGAGTTGCGGTATCCCAGCCAGCCTCAAGCATAATGCGCCAGGTATATGGTGTGGCTTGCATAATGGTAATGCCTTCTTTTTGGATGATTTCAAGTAGTGCACGTCCGTCTTTCGCTTCCTGGCTGTTGGCTATGATTACCTGTGCACCACTGATCAATGGTAAAAATAATTCCAGGCCTGATATATCAAAACTTACCGTGGTTACCGCCAGCAGTTTGTCTGCGGCCGTAATACCTGGTGTTTTTTGCATACTGTACAAAAAGTTAATTAAGTTATGGTGAGCTATTTGTACGCCCTTTGGCAATCCTGTTGAGCCAGAGGTATATAGTATATAAACCAGATCGTCGCCTTGTACCTCAACTTCTATATCACTTGCAGCGTACTGATCAAGTGTAGGCCATATATTGTCTATCAGCAATTCTTTTGCAATTGCTGGATAACGTTCTTTATAATTTTCGGATGTAATGAGCAGAACCGAACCGGAATCAGTAAGCATGTGGTTGATACGGTTTAAGGGGAATTGCGGATCTACAGGTACATACACCGCGCCTGTTTTCATGATGGCCAGCATTACCACTACCAAATTCGCCGAACGATCAAGCACAAATGCTACTTTATCACTTTTTTTTACGCCCTCGCTGATTAGCAATGATGCCAGCTGATTGGCGTTTTCATTTAACTGTTTATAGGTAATCGATTGATCACCAAATTTTACGGCTACATGATCGCTAAATTCTTTTGCCCGTTGGCTGATCAATTGATGAAGACCTGTATCTTTCGGGTAAGCAGAGAAGGTATTATTCCAGCTATTTAGTTGATCGATAAGCTCTCCGGAGTTTTTAGGCGGAATATCGGCAATGAGTATATCGGGGTTATTTACCAGTTGTTTCAATAAAAATTCGAAATCATCCATCATACCGCGGATAGTTGATGCTTTGAATAATTGGGTATTGTATGACCATTCCAGGGTAAGTGCCTCATCACGTCCGGATATATTTACAAATAGTTCGAAACTTTCATATTCGCGGGGATTACTTATTAGCTGATGTTGTAATCCGTTAAAATTAACATCATCATCAAGCCCCATATCAATATTAAACATGACTGGCGCCAGGGGTATGCGCGAAGCATCGCGGGGGATATTTAGGTTTTTGAGCAGGCTGCCGAAAGTATATTGCTGATGCTCATACGCATCTAAAATAGCCGAAGTACGTTGTTTTAGATAAGTCCTGAATGAAAGTTCGCCCTTTGGATAACTTCTGAGTGCAAGCAGATTAACGCAATGCCCAACTAAACCGTAATTGCCTGTAGCCGACTGCCCCGCAGCAGGCAAGCCCAAAGTGATCTCGTCCTGACCAGTTAAGCGTTGCAAAAAAATCTCAAAAGCCACCAATAGTGTAGTAACGAAGCTACTGTTGTTACTTTTAGCCAGTTTTTTTAAAGAAGAAGTCAGTTCGCTGTCTAAATTAAAATCATCGCGGTGGCTTTTATAGGTGCGTATGGCTGGGCGTGGCAGATCGGTAGGAATATTTAAGGCGTGGGTACTGCCTTTGAATTGTTCAAGCCAATAAACTTCTGTGTTTCTATATTCCGGAGTCTGCTCAAATGCCAATTGTTCAGCAGCATAATCACTGAAGAGGGGAGCAGGGGATAGTTGCGGCTGTTCATTATTGCTATAGGCATTATATAGTTTTCCGAGGTCTTGCATCATAATGCCTATCGACCATCCATCGCAAACTATATGATGGGCAATGAAGGTTAACAAGTGTTTATCACTGGCTAATTTGATCAGTGATATTTTAAACAGAGGGCCCGTGAGCAGATTAAACGGTGTTAAAGCATTTTGCTGATTTTGCTCATCGATAAGTGTTTGTTGTTCTTCGGCTGAGCGATCAGTAATATCCTGGTAATTGATTTTGAAGGCCAACTCTTTATAAATGCATATATACTTGCCATCGGCGCTAAAACATGATCTGAGCGCTTCATGCCGGTTAGTCAGATCCTGTAGCGCTCTTAACATAGCCTTATGATCTAATATGCCTGAGAGTAATAATGAAAATGATTCGTTATAAGCACAATTGGCCTCATCGCCGCCAATAAGACAAGAAGCCCAGATTTCCAATTGCGATTCTGTAGAATGGGCTATGCCTTGTAATTCAGGTCCGGCAAAAGGATCAAATTCAACCGGAGTAGTATTATATGTGTAGACGGCTTCCAAAATCAGTTGTTGCTAACTTTTACCTGTAAATATTGTCCTGGATTGTTTTCGTCACTGATAAACCAACCCGGATTACCGTCTTTATCACGCCCAAGTTTTGCACCAGGTACAGGCGGGGTTGTAGCTAAGCCATTTTGCATAACATGAGTTTGTTGCTGTTTTTCTGATGGCATAAACCCTGAGGCTATTAGTTCTGCAACACTTTCCTTGAATTTGCTGATGATCAGATCTACTTCCTCATCCGTATGGGAAGCGGTTAAAAAACAAGGGAAAAGATCCCAGATATGAATGCTCTTAAGGCGTAGGAGTGTAAACAGTAATTCGCCGTAAGCCAGTTCATATTTGAATTTTATTTTCCAAAGCGAACCAAAATAGGGTACGTAAACAGGAATGCCATTTTGCTCACAAATAACGTTTAAGGCATCGGCTAATCGTTTAGTTCGTGCGTTCAGATCTTCCTGCAATGATGGGCCCTGCTCTTTCATATACAGCAACGTAGCCTTCCCGGCTGCCAACGCTAAAGGGTGACGAACAAAGGTGCCCGCGAAGTAAGTAACCCCAGCCTCAGGGGTAGAGTCGTTGCCATATTGCCAGTTGCCACCATCCAAAGCATCCATATATTTGCTGATACCGGCTATAGCGCCAATGGGCATGCCACCACCGATAACTTTACCATAAGTGCCCAGGTCAGCCTTGATACCGAACAGGGCCTGCGCACCACCCGGATGCATCCGGAAACCCGTTATTACTTCATCAAATATTAAAACAGTTTCTGATTGCTGGGTTATCTCTCTTACTTTCTTTAGAAATGCTACGGGTTGAAATTCCGGTCTGCGGCTTTGTACAGGTTCAACCAGTACAGCCGCCAGCTCGTGGGCGCGTTCAGCTATTATTTTTAAAGATTCTTCGGTGCCGTAATCCAGTATCAGCATATTTTGCACTACTTCGGGCATAATGCCGGGAGCGGCTGGTACCGTCTTCAATTTTTTAGTCCCGCGAACAATCACTTCATCATTAATGCCATGATAAGAGCCGCTAAAAGCCACAATAAGCGATCTGCCTGTAACCGTACGAGCAATACGCATGGCACCTAAAACGGCCTCGGATCCGGTATTGCAAAGGGCTGCCCGATCAAAATTGGTAAACTCGGTGATCAGCTTACAAACGTCGCCTGCCAGTTCATGCTGCGGACCTATTTCATAGCCTTTTTCAACCTGCTCCAGAACGGCTTTTTTAAGTTGATCTGTTTGATAACCTAAAAAGTTTGATCCAAATCCATTCAACGCATCAATATATTCGTTGCCATCGATATCCCATACATGACTGCCTTTGGAGCGGTTAACCACCAAAGGATATACAATTTCTTTAGTCAATGGCCTGAAACCACTTACCACACGGGGATCGGCCATGTATGGACGATCTTTTTGTGTTTGTGCTTTACTGGCGCTGGTTTTTGTATTGTACTGGGCGGTCAGTTCTTTTAAAAACGCCGCTTGTTTGTTGTTGAGTTCCAGTGTTTGCTTTTCGATACGAGCCGTCGCGCCAAATGGTTTTTTTAATTCTACTTGTTCTTCGGGACTGAGTTCGTATGTTATTGAAGGCTTTGCAGGTGCTATAACAGGAGCGGGGATACTATTATTTTGGATAGTAGTGCCTTGTTGAATACCATTGCCGTTTTGTAAAAGCGCAAGCTGGTTGGTAAGCAACTGCAATTGTTGCGATATTAACCCAATGATCAGATCGTTATTTCCTGCACTGGTGTTTATAGTTGGTGGTATAAATGCCTGTTGCTGTGCTACTACCGGTGCCGGTGCAACTGCTTCCGGCTTCAAAACATCGGCAGGGAGATTGGCATCCAGATAAGATGCCAGCAGGTTTAAGCTGTTATACTCTTCAAATAATTTCCTAAAAGTAATCGGCACATTGAATGTTTTTTTAAGATTAGTAGCTATTTGTGTGAGCGAAAGAGAATCGAACCCTATTTCCATAAAACTCAGCCCTGTATTAGCCGCTTCTATTTCAATGCCGGCAGCATCTTCAAATATTTCTTTCAGTTTAGTAATTAAAATATCTTTTCTCATTGGTATGGTTTGCGTGATCGGGTTTTCTGTTTGTTGAACAAAAGCATCAGCTATTGTTTCAATTTTATGAGTAATAGCTGCAGGTTCGAGCCAGTATCGTTTATGATCAAATGCATAAGTAGGGAGATCGATCCTTTTCCTGTTCTGGCCTTGATAAACAACATCCCAATTAAGTTCTAATCCGCTTAACCAAAGTTGTCCCTGTGCTTTAAGAACAGAATAACATTCATCATTGGTTTCGGTTTTCTCAAATCCTGATATAACCGTTGCTTTCCTGCCTGCTTCATGCTGGCGTGTTAAGGTAGCTAATATATTTCCGGGGCCAACCTCCAGGAAAAGCCTGTTTTCATCCTGCAGTAAAGTATCCAAGCCATCGGCAAAACGAACAGTTCTGCGCAGATGTTGCGCCCAATAGGCCGGGTCGGTGGCTTCTGCTTCGCTCATCCAGTTACCGGTTACGGTTGATATTAATGGTTTTACCGGTGCATTTAATTTTATGGATCTTACTGCCGCCTCAAACGGGGCAATAACCTCATCCATCATGGATGAATGAAAAGCGTGACTGGTTACCAGTAAGCGGCTGGGTATGCTTTTTTCGGATAGATCAGCAGCGAATTTATTAATAAGATCATCCGGTCCGGCTACTACACACAATTTACGGCTATTGATAGCTGCTATAGATAAGCCATTTGGTAATAACGCTATAAGCTGATCTGCCGTTAAGCGCACTGATAGCATGCTGCCAGTTGGTACGCTATTGATCAGCCTTGCTCTTTCGGGTACTAAAAACAACGCATCTTTTAACGTAAATACGCCTGCTAAATGGGCCGCTACAAATTCGCCAATGCTATGGCCAATTAAAACCTCAGGCTGTATACCCCAGCTCATCCATAATTTGGCCATGGCATATTCCAGGATAAATATGGCGGGTTGTGCGTTTATGGTTTGTTTTATTTTTTCGTGTGATTGTTCATCCTCTGTTTCTGGATATAATATTTGCAGTAATTCCTCATGTATAGTTCCTTGCAAAAGGGCTATACATTCATTCACTGCATTGGCAAAAACGGGCTCGGTTTGATACAGATCGGCGCCCATTTTGGCATACTGCGAGCCTTGACCTGGAAACATGAAAACTATACCGCTAATGTCTGTTTTTAAGTTTTTTGAAGCGGACGGTTCTCCAGGTGTGTTTAATTTAGATATCAATTCTCCATTATTGGTCGCTAATACAAACCTGCGAACATTAAATTCCGCCCTGGTGGAGTGCAGGGTGTAGGCAATATCATTCAGATTGACTGTGGGGTACTTTGAAATATAGTTGCCAAGGTTTTGAGCATACTGATTTAAACTACTTTCTGTTTTTGCCGACCAGCAGATCAATTTCCACGGCTTATCAATTCCCGGAGGAGTTGTTTTCTCTTCAAATTCCTCCAATACCACATGTACATTGGTACCACCCACACCAAATGAACTCACACCGGCACGCCTGATATCATCTGTTTCCCATGGGTTTAATTGCTCGTTCACATAAAATGGACTATTGGAAATATCAATGTTCGGGTTGATATGCTGATAAAATAGTGATGGCGGTATTTGCCGGTTACGCAAAGCCAAAACCGTTTTGATTAATCCGGCAACCCCTGAAGCCGCTGTTAGGTGGCCCATATTACTCTTTACCGAGCCAATAGCGCAATACTGCTTTTTGTCCTGTTCGCCAAAAGCTAGATTTAAACCTTCTATTTCAATAGGATCGCCAAGAGGGGTGGCCGTTCCATGCGCCTCTATATAGCTTATAGATGAAGCCTCGATTCCGGCATCATCAATAGCCATAGCGATAGCACCAGCCTGACCTTGAGCACTTGGCCCGCTAAAACTACTTTTAACCGAACCGTCATTATTAACGCCAACACCTTTGATAACACTGTAAATGGTATCGCCATCTTGCAGCGCATCTTCCAGATTTTTTAGTAAAACAACGCCTGCGCCATCGCTAAAAACGGTTCCTGTTGCCAATTCGTCAAACGGGCGGCAATGGCCATCATTGCTCATGATGGCCCCTTCTTCGTAAAGATGCCCGCTTTTTACAGGCGAAGTGATGGATGCTGCGCCCGCAATGGCCACGGAACATTGTCCGTCGCGTATACTGTTTACGGCTTGAGCCACTGCCAATAAAGATGTCGAACATGCGGCATAAACGGCTACTGCAGGGCCTTGCAGATTTAATTGATAGGCTGTTCTGGTAGCTATATAATCTTTTTCATTTAAGAGCCGCACCTGGAAATGACCTATCTTTTCTACTATATCCGGATTGGTTAAAACATTGTTATCGTAATAAGTATTGTACCCACACCCGGCAAAAACACCAACAGTTCCCATGTATTTTTTAGGCAGGTGTCCGGTTTTTTCCAATACTTCCCAGGCTATTTCCAGGAATATACGTTGCTGGGGATCCATTAATTCGGCCGATCGCGGGTTGAAGCCAAAAAATTCAGCATCAAATTTGTCGGCTCCATCAATAATACCACGTGCTTTTACATAAGCAGGATTGTTTTTTATTGCAGTTGGAATATGTTTGTCTATTTCATCAACACTAAAAAAACTGGTTGTTTCACGTCCTTCGGTTAAAAGTTCCCAAAACTCATCGATATTATTGGCTCCTGGGAACCGGCCAGCCATGCCGATAACAGCTACATCGCGGTTAGCATTATTCTCTTTGTTTTTTTTGCGGATTGAAAACTGTTTTGTTTCGTTTGTGCCGTTTAATAAACCTTCTAAACCCGCTATGGTAGGATATTGGTAAAGCTTAGTGATGGGTATAACATAATTGTATTGCTGTTTTAACTCACTTACTGTTTTTAAAGCCAGTAACGAGTTACCTCCCAATTGAAAAAAATTATCATCCAAACCAATCTTGTCCAACTGCAATAAATTCATCCATACAGTGGTGATATTTTTCTCTGTTATTGTAGATGGTGCTTTGTATGAGGTAGAAAGTTCTGGTCTTTGCAAATTGGGCTGTGGTAAAGCCTTACGATCTACTTTGCCACTGGTGGTTTTAGGTAGCTCATTTAACCATATATAAGCAGAAGGCAACATAAAATCGGGTAAATGCTTTTCTAAATGCTGACGTACCTTATCTGTATTTTGCGATTTATCGGATGCGACAAGATATGCCAACAGTCGTTTTTGCCCTGCGGCATCTTCGCCAGCAATAACCACGGCCTGCCTGATGTTTTCTAACTGATTTAACAATACCTCTATCTCGCCTAATTCCACGCGGTTACCTCTGATCTTTACCTGGGTATCTTTACGGCCTAAATATTCAATATTACCATCCGGTAAATAACGGGCCAGGTCGCCGGTATGGTAAATGCGCGTGGTTTTATTTTCTGTTTCTGACCAGCTAACGAATCTTTCGATGGTTAGTTCGGGTTTATTTAAATAGCCTTCAGCTAAGCTTATACCAGCAACGCAAAGTTCCCCCGTTTCTCCCTCAGGTACTTGATGAAACAATTCATCCAATATAATGATGTCGGTATTATCAATCGGTATACCAATATTCGGTAAAAATGGCCAGAGCGATGGATCGCCATCCAACTTTAGTTGTGTTACTACATGGGTCTCAGTTGGGCCATATTGATTATATAATGTACAGCCTGGCAGTGCTTTAAAAAAACTACCGATCTGGGGAGTTATTTTCAATTGCTCACCTGCGGTCATAATCTCCTTTAGACAGGTAGGAAAAAGATCATTGCTAACGGCAGCTTCGGTTAAATACTGAAGCACCACGAATGGTAAAAATATCCGGTTTATCGATTGTGACTCAATATATTGTAAAAGTTGAACAGGATCTATTCGCAATTCGTCATTTATTAGCACCAGCGTGCCGCCGGTAGTAAGGGTAGCGAAGATCTCCTGAAAAGACACATCAAAAGTAAGCGGAGCAAATTGCAGGGTGCGCGAACCCGATGCGGATGTAGAATGATCTTTTTGCCATAGTAATAAGTTTACTAATGCCAAGTGGCCCATCAGAACGCCTTTGGGTTTACCGGTTGATCCTGAGGTGTAAAGAACGTATGCACCCCGGTCTGTCGTTGAAGGTAACGGATTCACTTCGGGATAAACATGATCATTCAACAGAATATTAAGTGGCAGCTCTTCGAAAAAATACTCCTGAGCTTTAGGTGTTATACAGGTATCGATACCAGAGTCGGCTATGATCTGCTCAAGCCTGTCTTTGGGATATCCCGTGTCAAGAGGTAAATATGCCTTGCCTGCTTTAAGTATGGCTAAAACGCTGATGATGGTTTCAATGCACCGATAGGTATTGACGCCAATTATTACTGAATTTGGTGACGTTGAAATAATAGCGGCTGCCAGGTTATTGGAGAGCTGATCTAAACGGGCATAAGTAATACTTTCGCCATTATAAACAACGGCGACGGCATCAGGCGTTTTATTTAGCTGACGCTCAAATAACCCTTGGAGCAGAAGCGTATGATCTGTATCCTTTGACGATGTGATGCCGTTGTTATTATTCATAAGTTGACAAGGATAACTATCTGAACTGATCAGACCATTTATTAATTGGGTTTTAAAGTTAGTTGCAGGAACTTTAAACCAGGTCAGGATAGCGATTTTATACTTTTATATATTTAATATTTTAATTGTTATTAAGCACCGGTTATTGTTTGCGCTGTACTTTTTCCCAAACAGCACTTTGTTTGCCTGTAAAATATCTGATAATGCCAGCCAAAACTGCATAATTCATCACACAAAAATAATATGGTATAAACAATATTTTTATGCGAAGTTGTTTCTTCTCCATAATAAACCCTAATACCGCAAGCGTATAAAACAATATTTGAGCCAATAAAAGTAATTGGTATCCAGTAGCCCCAGGTTCAAGAGCCAATATAATATTGAGTACAAATGATAATATCAATAAAAAAGGGGTAATAGTCCATCGCAGAACGCGGTGACTGATGTATTGAAATGAGAGAACTGGGTAAACAAAAGGATAGAATAAGCTTTTTAACCGTAAAATAGATTGTATGCCTCCGGCTGCTATCCTTACCTTTCTTTTTAACTCTTCTGATACGTTTTCTGATGCAGTTTCTGTGGCATAAGCTTCGGGTTCGTATACAATCCGATATCCCTTTTTGGCTATCAGCATAGATATCATAAAGTCGTCCAGTACGGTATCTGCCGGAACGGGCTGATAAAGATGACGCCTTACACTAAACAATTCACCAGCCGCGCCAACAACCGAATACAGTTCAGAATCCCATTTTTTTAATGCTGATTCATACTTCCAATAAAAGCCTTCACCCGCGGCGCTGGCATCGGCATTTTCATCAAAGTGTACACGTTTTTCCCCGGCTACCGCCCCAACTGTGGCATCGATATAATGCCTGCAGATTTTTATCAGTGCATCTTTATTCAAAAATGTATTGGCGTCGGTAAATACAACTGCATCGGTATGTACAAATTCCATAGCACGATGTACTGCTGCTATTTTACCGTTCCGTTGCGATTGATGCAATAATTGGATCTGTGAATATTGTGCTATGATGTTTGGTGTATCGTCTGATGATCCATCAGTTACAAAAAGCAGGTTCAATTTCCCTGCAGGGTAATTTAATAAAAGAGTATTAGCTATTTTATCTTTTATAAACCCTTCCTCGTTATAGGCTGCTACAACCAGTGTGCAAGTGGGTAGGTTATCCAGATCTTCTGTTATTACTTTGGTACCCCTGAATATTCTTTTGATACGTATGATGGCATATAGAAGTATCCCATAACCCGCAAAGGTGTAAAATACAATAAGGAGGCTTATGGCTAATGTAATTTTCATTTGATGGTGCTAATAGGATAACCTAAATTGTTGCTATTTTTTGAATGGGTGAAATTCCACCAGATGGCTTTAAAAAGTACAGGTATAAAATTGCTGTTACCCGCTTTAAGATAAGCTATTAAATTCCGGGGCACTACAAAAAGTAAAAAATAAACGTAAAAGATCAGCATTTTACCAAATGGCGCGTTACGCCGTATAAACAACATGCGGTTGCGGTTCATGAAATACTCTTTTAGTTTACTTTTTTTACCTACTGACACCGATTCTTTATGGTAGATCAATGCATCAGTACAAATCCAGACCTTATACCCGGCGTTCATGATATGTTCGCACCAATCCACTTCTTCGTAGTATAAAAAATAATTTTCGCTCATTAACCCGGCTTTGTCTACAGCTTCTTTTCTGATCATCATAGACGCACCATGACAATAGGCGGTAGGGCCCGTGATATGATCATACTGGCCAGTGTCCTTTTGCTTAAAGCCAATGCAACTGTTACGGCAGGTATAATAATTCATGGGTGTATATCCTGCGTATTGTATCAACTGCTTGTCGCTGTAATACTTGATCATAGGCGATACCATCCCCACTTCATCTTTGGTATCCATAACCTGAACCAGTTTTTCGACCAGGCCAGGGGTAAATTCAGTATCATTATTGACCAGGAAAAGATAATCGCCGGTTGCTTCTTTAATCCCCAGGTTATTTCCACCTGCAAAACCAAGGTTGACCTCGGAGCGTATAAAAGTTACATGCGGATATTTTAAAGACCACTCTGGTAGGGGATTTGCTATACTTGCATTATCAACTACAATAATTTGAATGTTTTTGTAGCTGTTCAATTTTTCTATTGATTCCAACAAATCTTCAGTAACTGCCGGCTGATTAAAATTTACTGTAACAATAGAAACTTTTTTCATGTATAATGATTAAGACAGAAGTGATACGTTTACGAATTAATATTATCAAAAGTTAAGCCATAGCGAGGTGAAGCGCATAGTCAGAAGTGTGCCAGGCGTGAGTTGGAGTGTTGTAACATAAGGTTGTATTGATACATAAGTATTTATAGTGTTATTTCTTAATCAGAAAAGATTATCTAAAAGTTAAAATCGTAATATAAAATAGCTATGGATGATGGAACGAAGCAAGTTTCATTGAGTAAAAATCGCCCCAAATTGCATTTCCCCAATTTAAACGGGATCAGGGCCTTGGCCGCCCTGATGGTGGTTATAGCGCATATTGAATTACACAAAGGCAATTTTAACATACCACGTATACCGCATTTTGATGTGCTTAATTTAGGCAAGATCGGTGTAACGGTTTTCTTTTCATTAAGCGGATTTTTAATAACCTATTTATTACTGGAAGAAAAGAAAAATTTTGGAGCAGTTAATTTTAAAGCTTTTTATATGCGAAGGCTTTTGAGAATATGGCCTTTATACTTTCTGGTGGTTTTATTTGGTTTTTTTATTTATCCGGGTGGGGCAGATAAAGCGTTATGGCTTTCGGTATTGTTTTTACCCAACCTGGCATTTTGTCTCAACCTGTTACCGGCTATTATGGATCCAATCTGGTCAATTGGTACCGAAGAGCAGTTTTATATTTTTCACCCTCATTTTTTCAGGCTCAAAAAGCTGAACCATATTCTTTATGCATTATTACTTTTTATCGTTTTTATCATCGCGATACAGGTAATATTTGGCAGGATTGCCAATGAGAGCTCAGCTTACCACATACTACATATATTTTTGTATTACGCCCGCTATGATAATATGATGATAGGGGCGGTGATTGCCGTTATTTATTACAATACCAAGCACCCGGAATTTGATTTTAAATTTCAACGTCTATTTAATGTGATCTTTAAAAGATGGTTTCAGGCCATATTAATGATGATTTATATTATTTATCTTGGGTTGTATATCAACTATGATATTCCGCATGGTGATGTTTTGATAGCATTTATGTCGTCGTTACTTATTGTAAACCTTTGCGAGGCTGGTACAAGCATCTATTCATTAAATCACAGATATCTGGATTATATCGGCCAAATTTCATACGGGATATATTTACTGCATAAATTTGTTTTATTCCTGGTGTTATTCCTGGTTAAAAAGTATTTGATCTCCCTGGGGATATTTATCGAAAACATCCTGATCTATACAGTGACAACAGGGGGGACTATAGCCTTGGCTTCGGCTTCGTATTATGGTTATGAAAAACCTTTTTTGAAGATCAAAAAGCGATTCCAAAAAATTACCCAGTGATAATTTATATCACCGGGCAATCAGTTAGTTAATTATATAGAGGATATTAATTCTTGGATACCTGATCAAGGCAATTTTGCAGCACCACGGCAAATTCCTTATCGTTTGGTGGAGCAAATATGGTATTATGCTCACCAGGGATATCATGCACATGAACGCCTTTTTGCGCAAATGGACGCCAGCCCAGGAATTTAAAATCGGCCATGTAAAAAGTGCGTTTCTTAGCTCTGAATAATTCAATGGCTATCGGTAATGGTTTCAGAATATAATTGCGCAATGCTTTTTCACTTGCTTCGTCTATCTCGTTATCATAAGCAAAAAAGCCTTCTTTCTTCTCGTCCTTGCCCGGAGCTATTTTCCAGAAAAGTTTAATGATCTTCCTTTTAATGATCAGACTCTTATATTCAATGGTGCGTTTAGGATCTTCTGCGAGCAATACCAAACTATAGCCGATCTGTTTTAAAACCAAAGTAGCTTTATTAAATATCTTTTTTAGTAAAGGATCATTAATAGTTGACAGATCTGCATAGGTATCAAACATGGCCAGCATTTTCACCTCTTTACCTGCGGCCATTAATTGATTGGCCATTTCATAGGCAATAATGCCACCTAAGGAGTACCCTGCAAGGGCGTAGGGGCCTTCCGGATTCTTTGCTACAATTTCGGCTATGTAATTAGCAGCTATCTCTTCCATAACATCCAATGGGTCATCAATACCATTCAATCCTTTGGCCTGAAGACCATAAACTGGTTGCTCAGCATCCATATTCATAGCCAAGGCATTGAATAATAATACATTCAAACCAGCGCCGTGTACAATATAAAGCGGCATTTTTGTGCCATTAGGTTTTATCGGAACTAAGGATTCCCAGGTGATAGAGGTCGCATCAACTTCAAGGCGGGCAGCCAATTTTTCTACTGTAGCATGTTCAAAAAGCGTGGCCAACGGCAAGCGTTTACCAGTTTCCTGTTCCAGGCGAGCCATAATTTTAACTGCTACCAGGGAACGACCACCCAGTTCAAAGAAATTGTCAAAAATACTAATGGTTTCCAAGCCCATTAACTCTTTCCATACATCGGCTACCAGTTTTTCATTGCTGGTGCGTGGCGCTACAATCTCGCCGGTACGTTGTATGTTGCTATAGTTTGGTTTTGGCAAGGCCTTACGGTCTATTTTACCATTAGGCGTAATCGGGATGGTTTCCATGATCACAAAATCATCGGGTACCATATATTCCGGTAATACCTCCAATAGGCCCCGTTGCCAGGTATCAAATTGCGCGCGCAGATCGTTATCACTTTTTTGATCATGGATGATCACGTAACCTACTAACCGCGGGTTTCCGGGAGTATCTTCACGGGCAATAACAACGGCTTGTTTTACATTGTCTTGTTTTAACAGATTTTGTTCTATCTCTTCCAGTTCAATACGATAACCACGTACTTTTACCTGGTGATCAATACGACCAAGGCAAACGACCTCTCCATCTTCACGTATTTTACCTAAATCACCGGTACGGTACATTTTGCTTCCGGGAATGCCCGAAAATATATCATTCACAAAACGCTCGTTTGTAAGCTCAGGGCGATTTAAATAGCCCTTGGCAACACCATCGCCACCAATATATATTTCGCCAATGGTTCCGTCTGTAAAGTTGTTCAGCTTTTCGTCAAGAATGTAAATCTGCGTGTTATCTACGGGTTTGCCGATCGAAATATCTTCGTTGCTGGTAATCTGTTTTACTGTCGACCATACCGTAGTTTCAGTCGGGCCATACATATTCCAAAGTTCGGAGCAACGGGCAAGGAGTTTATTGATCAGATCCTTAGGGAGGGCCTCACCTCCACAAAGTATCCGGAGCGGGAATTTGGTTTCCCAGCCCGCTTCCAGCATTACCCGCCAGGTATAAGGGGTAGCCTGCATTACGGTTATCTGATGATCAGTAACCAAATCGATCAGCGCGCGACCATCTTTAGCAGTAATCGCATCAGTAATGATCAGTTTAGCACCGGTTAACAGCGGCAAAAACATTTCGAGCCCGGCAATGTCAAAGGAAATAGTGGTTACAGCAAGCAGATTATTGCCGGTTTTTAATCCGGGTTTTTTTTGCATGCTGAGCAGAAAATTGACCAGATTATGATGTTTGATCTGTACACCTTTGGGTTTACCGGTTGAGCCTGATGTAAATAGCACGTAGGCAAGGTCATCTCCTGTAACTATAGTTTCTGGTTCTTCGCTACTATAGCTATCAAATTTAGCTATCGCATCTTCAATCAAAACCTCCTGTGCTACTGAAACAAAATGCCCCTTAAATTTTTGAGAAGTGAGCAATATTTTGGCAGCCGAATCTTCCATCATGAACTCTACCCGGTCTTTCGGATATTCAGGATCAAGAGGTACATAAGCCGCACCGGTTTTTAAGATGGCTAACAATGCGATAAGCATTTCGGGAGAGCGATCAACCGATAGACCAATAATATCACCTGTTTGTATGTTGAATGTGAGCAGGTGCCTAGCCAGTTTATTTGCCGCTTCGTTTACCTGTTTAAAAGTAAGTGTGCGGTTTTCAAATACAACGGCAACCTCATCGGGTAGTTGAGCGGCACGATCTGCAATTAAATGATGAAGCGCTTTATCTCTGGGATAATCAGCCTGTGTATTGTTCAATGTATTTATAGCGTCTGTATTTACTGGATTGGACATTGTGAGACAATTATTTATCCGGTTAACATCTTTATGCCCTCGTCAATTCTTCTGTGCGTAATTACGCGGCAGTGTGATCGTGAGGGGTGTGAATAAATTTTTTATTGGCACCTTTTAATTTAAATAGCAACAATAACATGGTGAAAAATATCAGTGGCAGTTTTAGTGCCGCGTTGAACAGATTCCTGTTAAAGAACTGTCTGGGTATAGCAACAACAATACCAATGTAACAACAAAGCGTGGCTGCGAGCCATAGTTGCCAGTGAGGGCCTATGCCTGGAAGTAGGAAGGACATCAGCAACATAAAAGGCATCAATCCCAACATCAGTACCCGCGGTAATATTGACATTTGATATATTTCGTTAAAATAGTCAAAGTTTCCATGTAAAAATAGTTGCCCCAAGCCGCTGCTGCCATACTTTCGCAACAGATTAAATTGGGCCGACAGCCACCTTTTACGTTGTTTTTTAAATACTTCTGGGTTGCTTACTTTTTCATCATAAACCAAAGCTTTTTCGGCGTAGGCTACTCTTATTTTTTGGCGGGTAAGTATCAATCCCATCTCTTTATCAAAACCACCTACGGCGTCTATTTTACCCATGGTTTCCTTAAAGAGTTTGTATTCCAAAGCCATTCCAGAACCAATTATAGCTGCAGATAGTTTAAATAACCATTGCGAGTGTCTGAAAATGTGATTGTTAACTTCTTCGCTTATGGCATCAAGCACCGCTACCTGGGTATTGGTATTTTTGGCTACCCGGTGTCCCTGTATCACCCGTTCGCCCATTTGTAGCCAGTTGTTGATCTGGTGCAGATAGTCGGAGGCTGCTACATTATCAATATCAAAAACGATGGCCGCGTCGAAGCCATCAGCTGTATTTTCAATGGCTTTATTTAAGGCTTTTGATTTGGTGCTGTTCTCAAAAAAAACCTCCAATACCTGCAAGGGCATCTGTTTTAATTTTTCAATAGTTTCGGGTTTAAGGGAATCCGCAATAATGCAAACATGAAACAGATCTTTAGGATAATCAATAGTTAAGGCACTTGCGGCAGAGTTTAATAAAATCTCATCTTCTTTATAAGCACAGATATAAATTACAAACCGACTTAACGTAGAAGCAACCGGAGGTTGTTTAATGGGTATTAATTTCCCCGCAACTGAGAAAATAAATAGATAAATGCTGTATACACCCAGGTATATAAAAAGCACATCCATAATTATTGTTGCTATTAGTTTTATAATATCCATGTTTGTTATCTGAAAGGCGTTTTATATAAGTTAGCTATTAAGCTTTCTGTCTAAATTTAATGCCAATAAGTTTTTGATCTCCAGGATCCGATGCTCCCAAGTGTTTCCGGCCGCCACTTCAAGTCGTTTTTGCTGAAGATTGGGGCGGTCATTTAACGCTGTGTTTAAGGCATTGGAGAACTCGGTGGCATTGCTGCAATAGCTTACGGTATTGCCGGTAAATTCATGCAGATCGGTATTAAAATCCGTTGATACTACAGGTCGCCCCGAACCCAGGTATTCAAATAATTTTAAAGGAAATATGGAATTACTTACTTCGTCTTTTTTAAAAGGAATAATAGCCACATCAAAGCCTTTTAGAACAGCGGGCATCTGCTCATAAGGTACAGCACCTTTTAACAGTAGATTAGATGCCTTAAATACCGGATGCTCTAAGTAATCCTCATCAATAGGACCTACAAAAACAAAGTTTTTATCAGGGTTTTGCTGTAATACTTCGGCAAGCAGGTCATAATCAATACGGCGTTCTATGTTTCCAAAGTACCCGATCACCGGTTTCTTGATGTCTGATAAAATATTGGCCACCGGTAATTGAGGATCAAGTGCCTTTTGACTATGGGCTATATTTGCTGCATTAGGAATAAAAAATGAGTTACTGTTTATCTTTTTTTTGCTATCCCGTAGCTGTTTACTGGTACAGATCACCATATCTACACTTTTTACTACAATATCTTCAGATATAAGCCCATGCCTTATTTGATATTCTTCAACCAAGGGATCAACACAATGATAAACGGTTAATAATGGTTTTATGAGTTGATGAAAAGTGGGATAGGTATAGTTGTAGGAATTGATGTAGATGTAATCCTTGATATTCAGGTTTTTAATTACCTTTTTTAGTCGTCTGGCAACAATTCCTTCATTGAATTTAACAGCTGCGCGGTACAAACGACCCTCGGGAAGCATATTGATTGATGGTACCGGAGGCGAAATAATGATCTTGAGATTGGGAATATCTGTTTGAATGTAACTGTTGGATGCCGAAAAAAAGTGTGGTTTACGAACACGATATTCTTTGGTATCTTTAAACTTAATATAATCCTTCCAGGTAAAAGGACGATCGACATAATACACAAAATTGTCTTTGGCCAAATGCTTGGCCATGGTATAGTTGGTCGACTCCAGGCGGCCGTCAAACTGCATCTGTGAAAAAATAATGATATGCCTGTTTTTGAGCTCCATATCAATTTTGTTCAGGCTCTTTTTTAAGCACTTTTTGATATACAATGCCTAATAATTCCACTAATTCAATATAGCCTAGTTTAAATATATCACCAAGCTTAAATTCCAGGTGTTTCTTTAGGGCCCAGTAACCAAATATAGCCCCGGAAAAGAATGTGAAAATGGATGCAATTGCTACGCCATAAAGATTATGGAAAATAAATATGCCCGCAAAATCGCCGGCTACATTTACGGCAAGCATAATAAACACCTTAATCATGTTAAGCTGTGGTTTGCCTATGATATCGAGCGTAATACCAAAAAACCTATCGATAGGCAACAACATCACAAAACACATGAATATACGGAAGATATTGCCTGCATCTGAGTGCTGATATTTGCCGCCAAAAAGTAAACCTATGACCAGATCGGCAGCTATAAATGAAACTATAGCAATAGGTATCAACGCTATGGTGAGCATGCCGGCATACTTTTTCATGATATAGGAAACATACCTCTTATCCTCACGATGAACTGCACCTGACATTACCGGAAGCGCTGTAGCTATAAAAGCCCGCAGCGGTATCTCAAATATTTCCATAAGGCGCTGCGGGATGTAATAAACTGCCAGTAGTTCAGATGGAAACATCATTTTAATAATAAAAGTATCAGAACTGCGCAGCAAGTACGAGCTGATGGAGGTACCTACACTAAACTTGCCAAAATGAGCCAGTTCTTTGATGGATGCCCAGCTTTTACTGCCGATAGTTTTTACTTTTGACCAGCCAATAATAACTGTAATTAAACTGCTTAATATATTATTAATTAGATAACTATATAACGCGTTCTGAAAGCTGGCTTTCTGAAAAATGATCAATAGCAGTATACATATAAAAAATCCACCCTGATTGATGAGCTGTAGTAAGAACAATTTGTCAAAGCGTTCCTCGGCCTGCAGTATCCACATGGCTATGGCAGATGGGAGTGTACAAAGAAATATCAAGCTGAACCATTTGATGATCATCGCCATATTAAAGTTATTGCCGAAGTAGAAAAAATACATCAGCAAATTACCTACCCCAAATGCCAGTACTATCATAAAACCCAGATACCAGGCTGAGCCTGCTATATTAGCCGCGCGTGTTTTATCGGTACCTGCGTAAAACTTAATAAGTGAGGTTTGCATAAAGCCAGTACGAAAGGTATCGGCCAGGGTAAATACGATCAGGAAAAATATATAATCACCGAAGTCAGCTTTGGAAAGATAGCGGGCCATCAGCGATAGTATAGCCATGCCCAACACCGGCATAATGGCATTACTGGCTAAAGAAAGCGTGTGTTTATTGATAACTTTTTTAAGCAAACCCATGTATTATGCCTTTTCCCAGCTCTTAGTTGTGAAATTATATTTCTTGATCACCTTTGCGGGGTTGCCAACTGCTACGCTATATTCAGGTATATCTTTGGTAACCACACTGCCGGCGCCAATAATAGCATGTTTGCCAATGGTAACGCCAGCTGTAACCACGCTGTTGGCGCCTATCCAAACGTTATCGGCAATGATGATTTGTTTGGTGGTTACTTTTTGTAAACGGGGGGGAGTAGTGACATCCTCGTAGCCGTGGTTAAGCCCCGAAAGTACAATGTTTTGGGCCAGCATAACGTAATTACCCAGAGTCACGGGGCCTATCAATACATTACCGATCCCGATGCCACAATTATTTCCGATAATAACATCGCCAACTCCGTTATTAATGGTTGCCAGATCTTCTATAATACTATTGCTGCCCAAAGAGAAATTATTGAAGGGGAATATGTCCATTCGTGCCTTGAACCTGACAACAGACCGCTTGCCTCGTTTGTGAAAAAATGGATTGACAAACCAGCGTACCCACAACCTGGGTTTAGCCTCACCGCTGCGAACAATAAGCCAGTGTACAAAGCGCTTTAATCCAGGGTTTGATTTTATGGTTAATATTAGTGCCATTTAGTTAACTCCATTTTTGTAGTTTCTGCTCGTTTACCAACGGTTTTGCCAGGGCCTTTTCCTGTTCGTCATTATCCAGGCGCATGCAGGCCACGATTATAGCAATGGCTAAATAAAACATGATATTGCTGGGGTATTGTACCAAGGCCTGCTGGGGGAAATTACCTACATTGAAAGCAAATATGACGAGTATCATACCCATGCAATAGTTCTTAAGTTCGGGGTTTTTGATCCTGTAGTAATAGTTAATGCCGTTATAAAGAGCAATGTACATGAGTGTACAAAAAAGGATTAGTCCAATCCAGCCCATTTCTACAGCAACACGTACGTAACCGCTATCGGGAGGGAACTTTGATAACTCGGAATTTGGCGAAAACCGGCGCCCCCAAACACCAACCGAGCCGAGACCACCGCCTATTGGGTGCGATAAAATATATGGTTTTATACGTTTTTGATTCTCTGCCCGTACATTGTATGATGGGTCGCTCGAGGGGTTAAATGCTGTTTGGAACCGTTTGATCAATGGGTTGGAGGTAGGCATTACAATCAGAAAGCCGAGCATTAAACCTGCTGTAACAGCGAAGATCATTACCTTTTTATTGAAATTCAATACGGCAAGCATGAGTAATGATGCAGGGACGAGGACGTATGCTGCTCTTGTGCCTGAATAAAGCATCACAAAAAGAAAAAATGCTGCCATAAAGCCCAAGGCTATTTTTTTACGCAAGCTATGGTTACCCATAATTAAAGCGATGCACAGTAAAGCAGCAACAACCATGTTGTATGAAAAAGTAACCGGATCAGGAAAAATGCCGAATTTGCGCATATGCCCGTTTATAAAAAGCAGGCTAACCCTTAAGGGATCGGCATATAGGTAGTCTTTTTCGAACCAAAAGAAACCAATGTTTTCCTGCTGAAATGCAGATATTGCGGCAATACATGAAAAAGCCAGCCATAGCTTCAGCAAAAACTTGATGAAATCAACAGATCTGATGTGATATACAAATACAAAGTACATCAGCATAATAAAACCAACGGTACGTACCGTGTAAACCCAGGCAAGCCTTGATGTTGCCCAGGGATTGGCAACCTCTAACAGGTTATAGGCCAGCCAGATTAAGATAATATAACTGATGGGGTTTTTAAAACGCGACCAATCATGTTCTTTTCTCTGCTTGATGAAAAATCCCAGGATCAGCAAATATGTTATGGCGTCAAGCAGAGTTCCGATAGGGGCAATTTCCGGAACTATCTCTGATACATAATTCACAAAAAAGGAAGCAAATATTAGTATAGTGATGCCGAATTTAGGATAGGCTACAATGCCATATAAGATGGGAATACCTACAAGCAAGGTTAAAACAATGCTGCCTCCAATGATCCCGAATTTATAAACTATATAGCTGAAGAATAACGAAATCAATAACAAAAATAATATTACCACCTTATTGGATAGCTTTTGTGCGAGCACGCTTTTCCAAAGTGATAACTTTGTTTCATTATGATTCATGTTATTCAGCATTTGCTGTTTATCTGATTAAAAAAATAAAATTTTAACAACCCAGGCAAATGAACCAATAAACGCTACGATAACAGCAGCCTTACGAGATTTTTTTTGAACAGGACTTAAGCTTTCAAACGGGTCGAGTTTCTTTTTCTCTGGTTCTAACCTCATAATTAATATGATTTTAATTAATTATAGACCTTTATAGCGATAAGGAGATGCGGCTTATGACACCGAATCTTTTTTCTGATTAAAATCGGTTTTGTTAAGTATCCAGCCGGCAAATTTTGTATTAAGGCTGCGCAAATAGGCCACATTCGGTTTTTGCGTATTGGTAATGCTTTTACCCGATTCAAAAACAGCAATGATCTTATTGGCAAATAATAACCACTCCTTTGATTTGTTTAAAGACGTTAGCGGTGCTGTATCGATAATAACAATATCATACTTTGTTTTGAGATCATCAAAGCGTGTTTTCAAAAATGCTTCATCTCCAATTTCAAATAAGGTAACGTCTCCGCCATGGTTGCCAAGTACGGTTGCGGTACTGCTATTTACTTCCTGGGTATTAAGCGGGTTATTTTTAAAATAATCCTCCAGGTAAACGCCAGGCATAGCTGTTTTACTAACAGTAGGGTTGTCAAAATTTCCATCAATTAGCAATACCTTCTTATTGATCATGGAATAAGAATAAGCCAAACTAATAGCTAATAATGTTTTGCCTTCTGCCGCATCCAAACTGGTTATAGCAATGATTTTATCACCCTGAAGCTCCTGGTCTATCTCAAACCGCACAGATCTGATCAATTCTTTAAATTGCTTCATTTTATCCCGGTGTTCTACATCCCAAAGCTTTTTCAAGTCAAGGTTTTCGCCTTTAATAGGGGGGAGATAACCCAACAGGGGCAATTGCGTTCTGTTAACCAGGTCTGATGGGTCCTGGATACTTCTATCCAAATAAAACAGTACAAATAACCCAAGTAGGCAGGCAAATACGCTTAATATTACACTAAGAGCAATCAGTAGTAGTTTTTTTGAAGGTTGTGCTACATCAGGTGCAGCAATTTCAACTTGCCTCAGGTTGATGGAGAAGTTTGATTTCAGGTTGGTTTCGTTATACCGGTTTAAAACATCCAGATATTCCTTACCGGCAATATCAATGTCAAAATCATAGGTTTTTACGGTGGCGTCAAACGGTACCAGGCGCGAAAATTTGCCATTCAGATTGGCAAGCTCGTTATCGATAGATTTTACACTGTATTTAGCCAGGTCTCTTGAAATTTCGAGCGTCAGTTTTTGATGGATCAGATCGTCTTTGGCCACTAATGGATTAGTAACGTACTTATCTGACGACTGATTTATCTGTGTCGTAAGCAAGTTTTGGACAGAGTCTATCGTGTTTTTATAGCGTGGATTAAATCCACTGCGAACATATCTGTCTTCCAGGATATGTAACTGATCCTGAGTTGTAGTGATGGCTTGATTATACTTACTTACGGAAGCTTCTACATACTTTCTGTCGCCAGGCTCAAATTTACTGTTGATCGCGTTAATGGCGCCATCATAGGAAACGATGTCTTTTTCGGCCTGTAACTTTTTATCGTTATAAACCATGATCTGGCCAAAAATAGCCTTTGATTGCTCATCAAGACTTAATACACCGTTTTGTATCTTGTATTTCTGCAGTTCTTCTGTTTTTTTATCTAAAGCGTTCTTTTTTTCTTCAAGAAGTTTCGATAAGAAATTCACAGCATTAGTTTCGTTCTGCCTTACATTTTGGGTATAGTAAGCGATGAATTGGTTACACAAAGTATTTACTATAAATGCAGATAATTGTGGATTTTCTGAATCAAAAGTAACCGTAATGAAATCGCTGTCCTCATCTCGTGCTATAACAAGCTCTTTCATTATGGAACGCTCATCATATTTCATGGATATGAGGATGTCATTTAATTTATCTTCCTCTTTATCATACAACGATAAAGGTTCCATTCTTTGGAATTTGTTTTTAAATAAAGCTAAAGCTCTATCGCGTTCATAGGGGTGTAAAGCAGTTAGTTCTTTACTGAATTTACGAAACGGTACAGGATTACTCAGGTCGTGTATCATGAGTTGATAAGAAACCTGATTAATCAGCTTCTTGAGCTTCATAATGGCGATAAGATTACTAAACTCACGAAAAACCTGCTGCTCTTGGGCATTTATATTATCATCCTTATCCAATAGGTGTCTGGACGCATCAACAATACCAGTAGCAATCTGCGCATGTGATATATAGCTGTTGGGTAGGTTTTTAACAAGAAAAAAAGAACCGATTATCGTTACCAGCGGTACGATGATGAGTGTAGTGCGATATTTACGTAAAAGCTTAAAAAACTTGGCTATCTCCATTATTATTTAATCTCTTCTAATTTAGTACCCAATAATTCTTCAAGATTGGTTTTAGCTGTAAATGTGGCCAATTCAGCTTGTACTTTGAATGAGTTTTGATTGTAAAGGCTATTTAATTGCTCGTTATAGATCTGAAAAGTGGTTTCTCCTTTTTGAAAAGCGTACTTTAATTGTTTAACCGCACCTTCGGCATCAAGTACCGCATTTGAGCGCAATCTGAGTTCGGCCTGAGCTTCCAGGTAGGCAAAATAAAAGCGTTTTACCTGAGCTTCCAGGCTTAACAAATATTCGCTTTGCTGATACTCTGCTACTTTATACGTTTCCCTGGCTGCATTGGTTGTGGCTGGATTTTTAAGTAGTTGGCCTATGTTTAAAGATATAGACAATTGATATCCCTTAAAAATAGTCGGGGTAGCAAGATTGATAGAATTTTGGGGACTGTAAATATAAGATGCGGTTAAGCCATCGAGCCAGGCGAATTTGGTTGCATTGTAATTGCTTTTTGCGGCATTTACCTGGCTTTGTCTTAATTTAACTTCCGGATAGTTTTTCTTTGCTGTGGCTATCAGTTTTTCCAGATATGGGTAGGATATATCCTTAATAAAAGATTCCTGTGCATAGGTATTATTTGTGAAAACGATAAAGATTAATAGAAGGGAAAGCTTTATAATATTTTTGCTCATTAGTGTTATACTTTTTCTTTTTGAAACAATGCAGGTATGGTTCCCATAATAATCCTTAAATCTAACCAAATAGAATATTTTTGAGCATAAAAATTATCTAATTTTTTTCTTTCCCGTTCAGACATGTCTTCTTTGCCTCTTTTACTGATCTGCCAAAGCCCTGTTAAACCCGCTGGACCCAGAAAACGCATCGACCATTCGTTTGAGGTTAGCATTTCAGCTTCATAAACTGGCAGTGGCCTATTTCCTACTACAGACATATCGCCCACAAGGATATTAAATAATTGAGGCAGCTCATCAAGACTTGAATTGCGTAAAAATTGCCCCAGTTTAGTAATACGCGGGTCGTTTTTAATCTTAACAAATGCGGCTTTATTAGTTCCTGCTTCAGTTGCATACTGATTGTTTTCTGTTGAGAGCTTTGCCAGCAATTGATCGGCATCGGTGCGCATCGATCTGAATTTATAAAAATCAAATACTTTATATCCTGTACCTACCCGCTTACTTTTATAAAATACAGGGCCCTTTGAATCTAACCTGATCAATATGGCAATAATCAAAAATACCGGGGATAGCACAAATAGCATGCTGCAAGATATCAATAAATCAATTAAGCGCTTACCAATCGGCATTTTATAAGTTGTATCAACTTCTTTAGATAGCTCAAGCAATTTTGGTTTGATGAGTTTAAAGGTAACCAGGAAGTTAAGGCGCTCCCGCAGGTTATCAATAGGAAACGGAACGCTATAAAAATCGTGAACCTTTAGCTGCATGGCCCTTTGTTTAAGGCTTTTATCGTTATTAGATGATAAAAGAACAATGATAGACCCGTGAAGCAAAAAGCTTTTTTTGATCTCTTCAACTATTTTAAAACATTGGCCATCGGTATCAACCTCCATTAAAATAATATCAGGAACGGTTAGGATGGATTGATTACCCAGATACTCTTCAAGGTCGGCAAAAGAATCATTATATATTACTTTGAAATTACCATTAATACCGGTTGAGACCAATTCTTTTAATGCCGAACCAGCATACGCGATCTTAACATGAGAACCCGAGCTCTCGTTCCAATCAGATGTTTGTTGACTCATAACTTTCTAAAAGTTGGTTAATTGCGTTTTTTAATTCGGTTGGTTTAAAAGGCTTTTGAATATAGGTCTCGACTTTAAATGGCATTTTCCCTACCTGTTCATCAAGATCATGTGCCGCAGAAAGAAGGATCACCGGAAGATCACGGTAGAAACCACTGATCTTAACATTTTTTACAAATGATTGTCCGTCAAAATAAGGCATTTGAAGATCAGAAATAATCAGCTCAGGCATGTTACCATCCTCAAGCCAACCAAAGGCATCAATACCATTGTTTTTAACCACTATATCGTAATCCTTTGAAAGGATGAAGTTGAGTAATTTTAAAATACTTAAATCGTCATCAACAATAAGTAGGGTTTTTTTCATTCCAGAAGATTTATAAAACCTGGTTAATTAAGTTGTAAACATATTTTAATTGAGAAACTAAAACAAGCTCAAGTAATCTTGTAGCTAATTCTTCAATTTCTGATGTACATTCAATTACTATACCGAAAGAATACAGAATGTACAGGTACGCATTTTATGAGCGCCTTTATTTGGTAATAAGCTCATATTATGTAAAAAGAGCGTAACAGAGGCATTAATTTCCCTTTTTAATAGCATATCTCTTTTGCCTGGACGTAGATAAAGTGAGGAATTTATTCCCGGTTAGGGAATAAATTTACTATGAGTTGATGTGATATGTAAGCAATAATTACGCTTTTGTATTAAAAAGAAAAAGCGATACAGCGAATTACGATTTTTCGATAATGGATAAAATATTACCCGCGGGGTCATTAAACCACGCAATTGTGGGGCCGCGATCATCGCCGTAAAGTATACCTTTTTCGTTGGTTTTAAAGTGCTCGTCATCATAAACTATAAATTTCACTCCCCGTTTTGTTAGCTCATCAACCGTTTTTTCAACATTATTTACTGTGAAATTAAGTATAGTGAAGGTGGCAGGCTGATGATTTGGTTTGGGGTAGATGAGGATAATATTCTCATCGTTTAATTGAAGGTTCAACAGGTTGGGCATCTCTTTATCTTCCTCAACGTTCAATCCTAATATATTGCCATAAAATTCTTTTGCTTTGGGTAAATCGTTCACTGAAAAACCACTAAAGGCGGTGTTGTATTTTAGCATGAGTTAATTGTATTTATTAATTAATAATTAAATCTGTTGATTTTTGTTTTATTTTTTAATATTTAATTCTTTAAAACTATTTACAGATCAAATTTACCCACATAAAACAGGGCGCGAAAGGGGAGAATATGACACATTAGTGGGGTAATTATGACATAATGCCAAGACCTGATAATAGATCCCGGTTACCAATTGGAGCTGGGATTTTATTTTTTGTGTCCATTCTTTTTGAATAAGTTAGCGCTCAATATGAACACATTTGCCGATAGAATAATTGCCTTTAACCAACAGCTTGAGTTTACCGGAGCCTTGCCTCCAGGTATCAGTATTATGAATCCGTTTAAAGAGAGCGGGCCAGCTATGCAGGTTTCGAGCCAGTTTTACCGTAAGTATTATAGCGATGAGCATCCGCGGCATTTGATATTGGGTATTAACCCGGGCAGGTTTGGCTCGGGTATGACGGGGGTATCATTTACCGATCCTAAAAGAATGATAAACCAATGCCAGATAGCTTTTCCCGGGGCTATGACACATGAACCTTCATCAGAGTACGTTTACGCAATGATAAATGCGTTTGGAGGTATAGCGGAGTTTTATCAACAGTTTTATATTCATTCTGTTTGCCCGCTGGGTTTTACTATTACGGGCGATAATGGCAAGGAAACCAATTACAATTATTACGATACCCCTGCATTACAGAAGGCGGTATATCCGTTTATTGTTGAAAATATACAGAAGCAAATAGATATAGGTTTTGAAACAGACGTTTGTTTTTGCTTTGGAACTGGCAAGAATGAGGCCTTTTTGAAAAAACTAAATGATGAGAAACAGTTTTTTAAACAAATAGTGGCGCTGGAGCACCCTCGGTATATTATGCAATACAAGGCCAAATCAAAACAAGATTATATTGCTAAGTATATCCGGGAGTTTAGTAAAGTTCTTTTGTAACTCGATCACAGATCACTTGGTGGTGATATCCCGGTTATGGTCATCAAATTCTTTCCCGGTAGCTCTGTAACCACGTATAAAATCTGCCAACTGTTTCAGCTCGAAGTCGGTAAGCTCGGTACCTCCGGCATAATGGTAGCTATTGTCGGTACCATCCAAGGATATGGCACCAAGATATCCTTTATCAAAGTTTTTGGCGCTATCGGTATCCCGGTATAATTTATAAGCGCCTGAATTTATAGGATCAATGGCAATATTAATTTGAGTGCCATCTTGTTTATTTATTCCGATTGTAACGCCGCTGGTAATCATGATGTGTTGATTTAAATTTATAGACAAAAGGTGTATGGAATTGTTTTTAGAAAATTAATAAGATCTGGAATGCCTTGAATCAAGGTTACCACTGCAAATTCAATTTACAACAAAAATGAACCTTTTTTAAGCAATTATGCTTATCAGAAATCTTTCATTTTAAAACCCATCCAACTTTATCTTTTGTGACAAACATTTTAATGTTCATGTTTATTTGAATAATATGATAAGTACTTATGATATGCTTTTACGGCTGTTAGTAGCCGCGCTATTGGGCAGTATAATTGGATGGGAGCGGGAACGCAGGCAATGGACAGCCGGTTTACGAACCCATATGATGGTTGGTCTTGGATCGGCACTTGTGATGTTGGTTTCTACCTATGGTTTTAATGACGTTGTAGGTAAACCTGGTATAGCGCTCGATCCTTCGAGAGTTGCCGCCCAGGTAGTAAGTGGTATCGGTTTCCTGGGTGCCGGAACTATATTTTTTCTGCGCAACGAGATTGTGAAAGGTTTGACTACCGCGGCAGGTCTTTGGACGGTTGCCGCTATTGGTCTGGCTGTGGGTGGTGGTTTATACATTGAAGCGGTGAGCGCCACATTTATCGCGTTGATTATTCTTGCTGTTTTTAAGCCTTTTGAAAACAGGTTTTTCAAAAAAAACAGGTATCGAAATATCAGAATGACCTTGGAACAGAAACATGTAGATTTTGAAGCTATAGAAGCGGTTCTGAAAGCGAACAATATTCCGTTCAGGGAAATCAGTTTGTTTGCCGGTGATGGCAATGATGAGATCAAGATCACTATACAAAAACAATTCAATCAGCAGGAAACGGTGCTGACTGTGATTGCTGAACTGAAAAAGATCAAGGGTGTGAATGGGGTTGACTTTTTAAGCTGATGACAAAAAATGGAGATATAAAGTTACATTGAACCGCGAACCTCAGTATATTAATAGGTTTATGGAAAAAAGGATTTGTAGAACCGCTCACCTATATTACAAATTTAACAAGGTAAAGATGGATTTGGCATTGCAAGCTGGCTAAATCCTGAGATGGGAATAATAAAAGCGACGGTATCTGTAAATGAAAGTAGATATCCTGAGCTATTTTGGATATCTACTTTCATTATATTTTACCTAGATACATTAAAATCAACACTTGCTTTTTCATCGGCAGAATTACTACCGAGCACTAATTTATATTTGCCAGGATATAGTTTCCACTGATGGGCATCCAAATCCCATTTTTGCAGATCCTGAACAGGAACCATTAATGTGACCGATCCTTCGCTGCCTTTTTTCAAGTTAATACGCTTAAAGCTTTTTAATTCTTTAACGGGCATTCGTTCAAGCTTAGGGTATTCAACATATGCCTGGACAACCTCATCACCATCCATTTTGCCAGTGTTTTTTACATTCACTGTTACGGACAAAATATCAGTCTTTTTGTAGGCGCTTTTAAGTTTGGTATCCAGGGTATAGGCAAATGAGGTATAACTTAAACCAAAGCCGAACGGATACTCAACCGGGCCATTATAATACCGATAGGTGCGGCTTTTCATATTATAATCCTGGTAAGGAGGCAGATTGCTCATGTCTTTGTAAAAAGTAAGTGGTAAATGGCCAGAAGGAGATACGTCGCCAAATATCAGATCGGCCAGAGCATTGCCACCTTGTTCGCCCGGATACCAGGCAAATATAACCGCATCAACATATGGCTCAATAGCCGAAACATCAACATCACTACCGGCTGTGATAACCGCAATGATAGGTTTGGTTTTAACACCATTTCTCAATGCTTTAATGAAAGCTATCTCACTTGCAGGCAAACTCAGATCTTTTTTGTCGCCACCGCTATTTGATAAAAACGCGTCGCCTGCTTCACCTTCTAACACTGGAGATAGTCCAATCACCGCTATGGTAACATCGGCATTGCCAGCGGCCCATGTGCCACCAAAATGCGTCGTATCTTTGTAATCACATCCCAAATCATACTCAACTCTTGTTGATTTACTCACTGCGGCAGTTATACCCTCAACAAAGTTGATCACCTTGCTGCTTGTGCCATGATAGTTAGCTACCATCGCGTCAAGAGACGCGGCGTTGGGCCCAACAACCATAATACTGGATACATTGCTTTTGCTCAATGGTAAAATATTTTTATCGTTTTTAAGCAACACCATACTTTGCTGGGCTACTTTACGGGCAAGAGCTATATGTTGTGTATTGTGAATACTATCTGCTCCATAATTATGATAAGGGTTGAGTGAAGGATCATCATAAAAACCGAGTTTAAATTCAGTTCTTAAAATAGCACTTAAAGCCAAATCTATATCTTTTTCGGTCAACAGCTTTTGCTGAATAGCTTTTAATCCATCGTTTTGTAAAATGGATGAGCAATCCAGGTTTACACCAGCCTTTAACGCTGCTGCTGCAACCTCAACCGCGGTTGGCAGGGTTTTGTGAGTTAGGTAAACATCATCAAGGGCGCCACAATCAGTAACTACATGTCCTTTAAATCCCCATTCCTTACGTAAAATATCGGTAAGCAATACTTTGTTAATAGAATTGGGCACACCGTTTACCCGGTTATAAGCGCTCATTACCGATTCCACTCCGGCATCTACCAGTTCATGGAAAGCATATAAATAAGTTTCACGAAGATCTTTTTCATCTACCTTAGCATCAAAATGATCACGCTCTGCCTCTGGACCGCTATGCACCGCGAAGTGTTTGGCTGTAGCGGAGGCTTTCAGGTATCTGGGATCGTCGCCTTGTAACCCCTTAACAAATGCCGAGCCCATACGGCCGGTTAAAAATGGATCCTCTCCATAAGTTTCCTGCCCACGGCCCCAGCGTGGATCGCGAAAGATGTTGATATTGGGTGTCCAAAAGGTAAGGCCCATGTATTGCAGGTGCCTGTCCTGTGCTATGGCCAGGTTATATTTAGCACGGGCTTCTGTTGATATGGCGGTTGATACCTGTTTTAAAAGATCATCATTGAATGTTGCCGACATACCTATAGCCTGTGGAAATATGGTAGCCTCTCCGGCACGGGCTACGCCATGCAAGGCTTCGTTCCACCAGTTATATGCTGGTATCCCCAAACGTGGAACTGCCTGGCTGCGATAACCCAGAAGAGATACTTTTTCTTCCAGCGTAAGCCTGGATAAAAGATCTTTTACCCTAATCTCAATCGATTGCGAAGGGTCTTTATAAAAAAGCTTTTGCTGCGCTTTGGTAGCAACAGTAATAAATAATATAGCCGTCATAATGACTGACGATTTGATAAGAATTTTCATGGTTGGAGCCATTTTTTGAGATTATTTTTTAAGTTTAATATTAAGGTTAATTCCATAGGTATGAGTAGGGGGCAAACTCGCGCCTTCAATACCTGCATATTTGATGTCGGGTGAAAAACCCGATTCAGGATCAATATTGTCTGAGTGTTTCATAATTGTCCAAAGATTACGACCCACTAAAGATACGGTTATACCTTCAATTGGAGAACTTCTTAAAAGACCTTTTGAAAAAGTATATCCAAGAGTAACCTGTCGCAATTTGATGAAACTACCATCCAGTACATTGAGTGCCGATATGTTTCGGGCTAGGGCCTGGTAATAATTTTCGGCGGGAACAGACACCGTATTTTTAGCCCCGCTTAATGTTACACCATCGCCAACAACCCCGTCTTCGCGACCAACAAGCGTTAATTTGTTCAATCCCCGATAAATGCTATTGTAATTGGTAGCTGATAATATTTTATTGCCAAACCGGTAATCGACCAGGAAGGAAAGGTTCAGGTTTTTATAAGTGAAATTATTATTAAAACCGCCATAAATTTTGGGTACAACACTTCCCATAGGTATACGCGGCCCAGCTACAGGTAATCCGTTGGTATCAAATATGATCTGCCCGTTTGTATTACGCAAATAGTCGTTAGCCATAATTTGAGGTCCTGGCAAACCTTTAACCAGGGCTGTAGCAGCATTCAATGGCCGATAAGTGCCAAAACTTATATTTGCCGATTGTGGAGTACCATCTGTTTGCAGGATCTTATTTTGTACAAACGTAAAATTAAAAGAAGGCCCCCATACAAAATTGGCTGTTTTAAAAGGAGTGCCGTTTAATTCTATTTCGATACCATTATTTTGAGTTGAACCTGTACCGATAAACCTTGTGGTAAATCCCGACGATATGTCCAGATCGCCCTTAATTATTTCATTTCTGGTTTTTCGATGAAAAAAAGCTGCGTCTAAACCTAATCGTCCATTCAGAAATTTAAGATCGATACCAATTTCAGATTCGGTTAAGGTATAAGGTTTTAAAAATAAATTAGGAAGGGTATTTGAAAACCCAGCCGTAGGAACTCCATTAACAGAATTATTAATGGTATAATACTGAGATGTGATATATGTGTCGGAGGGTTCTCCACTAGTTTGGGCATAAGAAACACGAAGTTTGCCAAAATCAAGTGCCGGTATATGTGTAAGCTCTGAGAATATAAAACTGGCGGATACTGATGGCGTAAATATGCCCCGGTGCCCCTGTGGCAAAGTAGAGTAAACATCAAATCTACCCGTATTATTAATGGTGATGTATTTCTTGATGGAGAAATCGGCAGTATAATAAGCTGAATGTGTTTCGCTGCTTTTATAACTGTAAAGGCTGTTTTTTACAGTTAGATTCTCATAACTATAGAAATAGGGGATAATAAAGGGCCCTCCAAAAAGCTTGGTATATTCATAGCTATTTTTACGCAAACTAGCCCCGCCGGATATATCAAAACTGAGCAGATTTTTTACGATGTCATGTTTAGCTCCAACAAGTACGTCCGTATTCAGCTCAGATCGTTGTGTTTCTGATTGTTCGTCGATATCTCCCGCGCCTCCAGGGCTAAAAGCGGTACCCGTGGGTATAACAGATAATCTTTTATCATATAAAACATCATTACCAAGTCTTCCTTGTATGTATAGCCAGCTATTGAAATTGTACTTTGTTACTATAGCGGCAATAAGCCGTTGGCGACTGATATTGTTGACGAATTTATATACAGCAAAATATGGATTAGTTACATAAGAGTCGTTATTCCAGCGTAGTTCTGAACCATCGGCATTGGTACCAGGAGCTAGTGCAGCCTGGTTTACATTAGCGGCAAGATATTGTATATTATTGGCATTCATCGGTCCATCGCTTAAATTGGGTTTAAGGTTTGATGATTCTTGAATGTAATTGGCAACAATATTTAAACTGAGCTTTGCCGATACATTTTGATTAGCAGTAAGATTTACAGTTTTACGTGACAAACCACTGTTGCGAACAATAGAGTTATTGCTAAGATTGGAGAGCGAAAGCCTAAATCCTCCATTCTCTCCGCCTCCGTTGAATGCTATTGTATTTGTGTTGGATGATCCGGTACGGTAAAACTTATTAATATTGTCATTTACAGCGGAGTATGGATAATATTTGCCATCAAACTGAATAGTCGGTTTACCATCTAACTTCTCACCCCAACCTAAATTACCTGTCGAGATTGCGGTGTTTACATTTTGTGGCCGCAGACCATACTCTCCCTGCCCATAAACAGTTTGATAATCAAAAGTATTAACTGCTTTATCTAACTGGTAATTGCTATTTAGCTCAACTCCAAAACCAGAGTTTTTTTTGCTGCTTTTTGTGGTGATCAAAATAACTCCATTGGCAGCTCTTGCTCCATACAAGGCAGATGCGGATTGTCCTTTTAAAACTGTCAGGCTCTCCACGTCATCCGGGTTGATATTGCTAATCCCGTCGCCAAAATCAGCGCCGCCCCATTCATTTGCAGAGCCTCTTTGCGTATTATCAATCGGTATACCATTGATAATGAACAGGGGGGATGCCGCGCCGAAACTGGTTACACCCCTTAATAAAATGCGTGCCGATGAACCAGGTCCACCGTTCACGCCGTTGATACTTAAACCCGCAACCCGCCCTTCAAGCGAATAAGCAATATTGGTTTCTTTGGCCTTATCAAGTAAATCACCGTTAATGGTACTCACTGAGTATCCGACTTTTTTTTCATCTTTTTTTATGCCAAGAGCTGTAACAACCACCTCATTAAGTATGTTGCTAACGGATAATTGTATGACGCAGGGTGTAGTTCCTGATGCTCTTATCTCTCTTGTTTGATAACCCACGTAACTAACCTTTAGGATGGATTGCTCCGGGGCTTCAAATGAAAAAAAACCTTCCGTGTCTGTAGGGGTACCGGCCGTGGAACCCTTTACCATGACCGTAGCACCAGCTAATGGTTCGCCCTTTTCACCAATTACATGGCCACTGATTTTAATTACATTAATAATCTCCGCGGTAGGAGCTATAACAACAAGGTGATTGGCCAGCTCGGTGTAAGCAAAGCCTGAGTTTAATAAAATTTTATCTAGTACCGTTGTAACTTCTTCATTTTTTGCATCAATGGTTACTTTTTTCATTACAGGTACCTTGCGTTCACTGTAAACAAAGTGGTAACTGCTTTGGTGTTCAATTATAGATAATACCTTCCTAAAATCGGCAGATTGAAGATTGAGGGTTACACGTGTTTGGGCATGAGAACTTAAAACCAGAAAATTAAAGAATATTATTAAAGTACAAGTTAATTTCATTTATCAATAAGGACATTATAGTCAATATTTGCCGTTACACCATTGTTGTGTATTAAATTTACATAAATTTATAAGGAATAGATAGATCTGCCAGACCAGTACAGATAGGGGTAATTATATAAAAAAAATGTAACAATTGTTCGTTTTTCAGAATTTTGTTACATCAGAGGCAGATTCTTTAAAGGGTTAAGTAAACTTTAATTTCATAGGCAATTTAATAGATATAAATGGTTGAATTTTTAATCTTGTAATTAAAATTTTCGGTCATGCGCAATGCATCAAGAGCCTGATTTATGGTTTCCTTCTCAAAAACACCACTAAAGCGGTATTGCTTTAATGCATCATTTTTAAATTTGATGTCTACACCGTACCATCTTTCCATACGATCTGATAGCGTTGCGAAGTTTTCATCCCGGAAAATGAATTTATTTTGAGTCCATGAGGTTTCAACAACGGTGCTATCACCCTGCTGCAAACGGGTGAAAGTAGTAAGTACATAGCGCATACCTGAACCTGCATCAGCCGGATTAAGCTTAGTGTTTCGGCGCGTGGTTTTAAACGAACCATTTTTTACAATAAGTTTTTCGCTAGGTTTTAATATAATACGGTCAGAAGGCCTGTCGTCAAGTGTAACTTCTATGGTGCCTCTGATAAGGGTAGTTTCACTTTGCGGGTCATTGGGATAAGACTTTACATTGAAAGCAGTACCCAGTACCTTAATGTTCATTTTTTCAGTATGAATAATGAAGGGATGTTCATGATCTTTATGCACATCAAAAAAAGCCTCGCCACTAAGATAAACCTCACGGGTTTTACCCGTAAATACTGTAGGGTATTTTAATGTGCTTTGCGAGTTTAAAGTGATCCGGGTACCATCAGTAAGGACAATAGTCGACTTTTCGCGCTTTACCGTATTTTTATTTTGCCATGCATGGGGAGTGGTAGTAAGCAGGTTAATCCTTTTACTAACAAATCGGGAATAAAAAAACCAGGAGCAAGCTGTAAGTAAAATAACGGCTGCAGCGGCGCGCCAAACATAAGTATATGACTTTTTTAAATTAGGGATTGTAGCGGTATCTGCTTCCTGACTTTGGATCTTTGTTTTTATTTTTTGAAATGCCAAAGCATTATCCGCAAATTCGGTATCATTACTATTCCAGTAAATATTCAGGAACTCGAAATCGCGGCGATTTATTTCGTCGGAGTTTAAGCAATGTTGAAGCTCTTCGCTTTCTTCTGAGCTGATCTCATTGGTTAATTTTTTACTAACCAGCTCTATAAATCTATCATTGCCCATTTCTGATATTTCGTGCTTTTTATAGGTGGACAACTATTCTTGATAAAATACCTACAAGTTTATAAAAAATAGTTGCATAATACCAATAACCACACTTAGTGCCTTGAATAAATTGTTCGTATGCGTTTCGGGGTTGTTAAGTTTATTATAATTACTTAAAACAACACTTAACTTTTTAACAGCCCTAAAAAGCTGTGTTTGTACAGTACGTGGTGATATATTTAAAATTTCGGCAACTTCTTTATATTTCATTCCGTCCTCTTTGATCAACCTGAATACAATACGGCATTGCTGGGGAAGGGCGGTAATGGCTTTATCCATTCTGAAGATCAGTTCTTTATTTTCAATTTCCTTTTGTGGGTTGTAAGTGTTTACAAATTCAACGGAGTTGGTTTCTTCGATCTGTACCAGATGGATACTGGAATATTTTTTAATGTGATTTAGAGATTGGTTTTTTACAGCTACAAACAGGTAGGTTTCCGGGTTAAGTATTTCGGTTAAGTTTTTTCGGTTTAACCAGCATTTAACAAACACATCAGATACGATCTCTTCTGCTATTTCCCGTTGATTAACATACAGAATACAAAATTTAGTAAGTGAGTTATTTAACAAATGAAAGAAAAGCTCAAAAGCTTTTTCATCATCATTGCTGCAAATGAGTTTCCACAAGTTTAGTGTATCAACTTTTCTGTCTTTCAAAACCCGGGAATTTTAGTTAATCACGTAAATTTAAATCTTAATATCGGTATAACAATAATAAAACATTAATTGCTAAAATGGAAATTTTATTGGCAAAGTTTCAATAATTATTAAAAAAATTTAAAAAGTGTAGGCAATACACCTATTATTGTTGTCAGTTATATTAAATGCCATTTTACATGAAAAAAATTATTACGTTTCTTGTTTTAAGCTCTTTTAGCGCATTTCTGATGGCGCAAAAACACAATGTGTCCAAGCAGTACGTTGCCCCCGGTGATCCATTGGTGGAAAAGAAACTAGCCGAATGGCAAGATTTGAAATTCGGGCTTTTTATGCATTGGGGAACTTACAGCCAATGGGGGGTAGTTGAAAGCTGGAGCATTTGCCCCGAAGATGAAGGCTGGACCCAGCGTCGCGGCCCGTACGGAGCTACATATAATGGCTATAAAACAGCTTACGAAAATCTGCAAACTACATTTAATCCGGTTAAGTTTAATCCTGAAAAATGGGTGCAGGCTGCAAAGGATGCCGGTATGAAATATGTGATATTTACAACAAAGCACCATGATGGTTTTTGCATGTTTGATACTAAAGAAACCGATTATAAAATTACCAGCGCAAAAACACCATTTTCAACTAATCCCCGGAGTAATGTTACTAAGGAAGTATTTAACGCCTTTCGTAAAGAAAACTTTATGATAGGGGCCTATTTTTCAAAACCTGATTGGCACACCGAGAATTATTGGTGGCCATACTTTCCACCAAAAGACAGAAACGTAAACTATGATCCTAAAAAGCATCCTGAACGGTGGCAAAAGTTTAAAGATTTTACTTACAATCAGATTGGTGAGTTGATGACCGGATATGGGAAAGTAGATATTCTTTGGCTCGATGGTGGATGGGTTCGTCCTAAAAGTAGTATTGATACCACTGTTGAGTGGCAACGGGGTATTCAATATGATCAGGATATTGATATGCCTAAAATTGCCGCTATGGGAAGACAAAAGCAACCCGGTTTGATCGTTGTCGATCGTACGGTATCCGGCCAATATGAAAACTATACAACACCAGAACAAGAGGTACCCGAGGTGCCGCTTGACCATCCATGGGAAAGTTGCATTACCATGGGTAATTCCTGGAGCTATGTACCCGGAGATCATTATAAATCGGTACAGCAAATTGTACAATTATTGGTTAAAATAGTATCGCGTGGAGGTAATTTGTTGATGAATATTGGCCCTGGCCCTGATGGTGATTGGGATCCTGTTGCGTATGAGCGATTAAAAGGTATAAGCGCCTGGATAAAGATCAATGGCGAAGGTATTTATAACTCCAAATCGGTAGCTCCATATTCAACCGGTAATGTTTTTTACACAAAAGCAAAAAATGATAATGCCATATATGCTTTTATGTTATCCGATCAGGAGAAAGTAACCTTACCTGCAACTGTTTCTGTTAAAGCCCCTAAACCTAAAAAAATAATACTATTGGGCAGTAAGCAAAGCCTGAAATGGAAGCAACAAAGTGATGAAATAGTGATCAGTATCCCTACAACCCTGCAACAAAACACTGGTTTAACTGAGGCAGCCTGTTTTAAATTGGCATATTAATAATAAGATAAAAAACCACATCAAATTACCAAACAAGTATAACTCTGCGTTCATTGCAGTACTTAATTTTGAAACCATTACCCCACCACATAATGAAAAAAAATTACCCGGTAGTCAGCCTCGTATCTTATAAATTTTCAATAACAACATTGTTCATACTCTGTATTACTTTGGCAAATGCACAAAGTAAGTATGAGCTAAACGAAGGTTGGAAGTGTGCCCCGGTAAGCAAGGTAAAAGACGCGGGAATAGCCATTTCTCATACAACTTATAATACAAGTTCATGGATGCCAGCTGTTGTGCCAGGCACGGTATTAACCAGCCTGATAGCCGCTCATAAAATGCCCGACCCGTTTTACGGAATGAATAATGAGCAGATCCCTGATATTTATAGGACTGGTCGTGATTACTACACTTATTGGTTTGTAAAGGATTTTAAAGAGGCGCAACTCAGGAGCACTGATCAGGTCTATCTGAATTTCAGAGGTGTAAATTATAGCTGTGATGTGTTTTTGAATGGTCGTAAATTAAATGACCAGCTTCATAAGGGTATGTTTTTACGTCAGTCATACAACATTACCAAATGGATGGCTAAAGATGGTAATAACAGGCTCGCCGTTATTGTATATCCTCCAGATGTAGTAGGCAATCCAAACGGAGGCCAGGGTGGTGATGGTACCATAGCGCGTAATGTGGGTATTCAATATACCGCAGGCTGGGATTGGATACAGCCAATCAAAGATCGCAATGCCGGTATATGGGACAAGGTGACTATAGAAAAAACAGGAGCGGTAAGGATTATTGACCCACATGTAGTAACTCTTGTACCAGGTGTAAGACAATCAGAGGGCCCGCAGCAATCAGCTATTATTCAAGTGTCCGCAGATTTACAAAACGCAAGCAGCCTGCCTGTTAGCGGCGAGCTAAAATATACTTTGGATGGCAACGCGGTTTCAAAAAAAGTTACACTCAAAGCGAATTCGACACAAACCATACAACTCAATGATTATTCCTTAAAAAATCCAAAGCTTTGGTGGCCGAGCGGGTATGGTGCACAGCATCTTTATCCAATGGATTTGCAGTTTGTAACCGCCGACAACAAAATATCTGACAAGGACGAAATAAAAGTTGGGGTTCGGCAGATCACCACGGAGTGGAACACTCGTACCGAGAGCAGACAGATCAACATCAACGGACAAAAGATATTTATTAAAGGAGGCAACTGGATAGTATCTGATGAAATGTTACGTTTTTCGGATGCTCGTTATGATGCCGAAGTTCGCTTTCACCGGGATATGAACCTGAACCTGATCAGGGTTTGGGGAGGTGCACTGATTGAACGTCCTGAGTTTTATGAAGCTTGTGACCGATATGGTATGCTGGTCTTTCAGGATATGTGGGGTTCTGGTGATTGTAACGGTCGTTGGACGGATCCGATGAAACTGGATGATCAATGGACGCGCAGAAAATACCCTGACGATCATGGCTTATATCTTAAATCAATTGAAGACCAGGTAAAATTGGTACGTAATTATCCTTCATTGGCTATTTGGTGTGGAGGTAATGAAATAACCCCACCCGAGGATATGTTGATAGCCCTGCGTGATAGTATCATGCCTAAACTGGATAATACCCGTTGGTTTATCCCTTATTCTAATTCAGAGGAGATGTCACGTAACGCCCTGGGCGGCAATGGAGATGGGCCTTATGGTATCCAGCCCTTGTCGACTTTTTGGGCGCATAAAACTTACCCTTTCAACTCTGAAGTAGGTTCGGTAGGGGTAAGCGATTACGAGTCGCTCAAAAGATTCATTCCGGCCAAAAATATGGTATTACCCGAGTATGATGAAGCAACTGGCAAGACTAAAACCGATTCTGTTTGGGATTATCATAAGTATATTGGCTATGATGGTTTTATTGATAAATATGGCAAAGCAAAAGATGTAGAGGATTTTGCAACCAAAGCCCAATTGGTCAATTATGATCAATATCGCGGCCTGATGGAAGGTTTTAGTTCACATATGTGGGAGTGGTACACAGGCACTATTATCTGGAAAACCCAGAATCCGTGGACAGCCATGCGCGGCCAGATGTATGATTACTACCTTGACCCTAATGCTTGCCTGTATGGCCTGCACAATGGCAGCGAACCACTACACATTATGTATGATCCAACCGATGGTATGGTGATGGTAGCCAACAATACATTTAAGAGCCATACCAATATGATGCTGGTAGCTAAAGCTTATGATATGGATGGTAAAGAAAAAGTGCTTACCCAGGTATTTTCTGATGTAACGCCAACCACGGTTAAGCGTTATTTATCGTTAAAAGGTGAAATGAATAAATTGGCCAAAGACAAAGGAGCCTTCCTTTGTCTGCAGTTATTGGACAAAGATAAAAAGATCCTCAGCGAAAATATTTACTGGATGCCAGATGAAAAAGGAAACTATTCTGGCTTACAAAACATGCCTAAAGGGAACTTAAGCGCCTCGGCTAAATATCTAAGTGCTGACAAAGTAGAAGTGACTTTAGTTAATACAAGTAACGGCCCTTTGGCATTTTTCAACCGGCTGTCATTAACAGATGCAGATACTAAGCAAAGGGTATTGCCAGCTTTTTACAGTGATAATTATATAACCGTTTTGCCTGGCGAAGAAAAGAAAGTGATCATTGATTATAAAAACTCAGCCAAAAAGAACCTCACTGTAACTATGGGTGGCTGGAATGTAGTTGAACGGACAATATCAATCAACAAATAACAAAAAGAAAAGAATGAAGACCATTTCAAAATATTTGTTGGCAGCGGCATTTATTTTTACCTGCGCTGATGCTATAAACGCGCAGGAAACAGCCACCCGGTTTCCCTTGATCCCATATCCAGCACAATTGGTAGCCGGCAAGGGTGCTTTTACTATAAGCAATAAAACCAGCATCACAACCGCAAAGCAATTTATTGACGAAGCCAATCAACTCAATCAGCTATTGCAAAAAGGATTAGGTAAAAAACTAACAATAATTAAAGGCAGTAAAGCCAATGCCATCAATTTGGTATATGATGTTTCTCTAACTGCACCAGAGGCCTATAAATTGACTATTAACAAGCAGCAGGTAATTATTACGGCTAAAGATCCGGCAGGTATGTTCCATGCAATTGAAACTATTCGCCAATTGTTGCCGGTTTCTATTGAAAAAGGTAGAGTAGGTAAAACTTTACTATTACCAGCTTTAACTATTCAGGATCAACCAGCCTATGCCTGGCGTGGTATGCATCTGGATGTTTCCCGGCATTTTTTCTCGATAAGCTACCTGAAAAAGTTTATTGACAGGATGGCGCTTTACAAAATGAACAAACTTCACCTGCACCTGACAGATGATCAGGGTTGGCGTATAGAGATCAAAAAATATCCCAAGCTAACCGAAGAAGGTGCCTGGCGTATATTTAATAATCAGGATTCAGCCTGTATGAAAAAGGCTAAAGACAATCCTGATTTTGTTATCGACAAAGAACACATTATTCAGCGCGACGGAAAAACCATGTACGGCGGTTTTTATACCCAACAGGAAATGAAAGGCGTGGTAGCTTATGCCGCGGCTCGTCATGTCGACATTATACCCGAAATTGATATGCCCGGTCATATGATGGCTGCCATTAACTCTTATCCTTTTTTAACCTGTAACGGTGAAAATTCATGGGGTAAACTGTTTACCAAACCTATTTGTCCGGGTTTAGAAACCACTTATGAATTTGCTCAAAATGTGTTTAGCGAGATCATGGATATTTTCCCGTCACAATACATCCATATTGGTGGTGATGAAGTTGACCGTACTGATTGGGGTAAATCTGCAGATTGTAAAGCCTTGATGGAGCGCGAAGGGATCAAAGATCTGCCCGCCCTGCAAAGCTACTTTATCAATCGCATGGAGAAATTCTTCAATTCCAAAGGTCGTAAGCTGATTGGTTGGGATGAGATTATTGAAGGCGGTATCAGTCCAACGGCTATCATTATGTACTGGCGTACCTGGGTGCCCGACGCTCCGGTGAAAGCAGTAAAAAATGGCAACACCGTCATCATGACTCCCGGGGAACCCTTATATTTTGATTATCAGCCAGATCAATACTCTATCGATAAAGTATACCATTTTAACCCTATCCCTAAGGTTCTAAATGCCGAAGAAGCTAAATCTATCATCGGTGCGCAAGCCAATATCTGGACAGAAATGATACCTTCTGAAAAAAGGGCTGATTATATGTATATGCCCCGCCTTACTGCCCTGGCCGAAATGCTGTGGACAAATCAACCTGGTAAATATGATTCATATCAGAAACGCCTGGTGAAACAGTATAGCCGCATGGATGCTATGAATATCAATTATCGCTTACCCGATCTTCCAGGATTATTGAATAATTATGTATTTATCGATGAGGGAAGTTTAAGCATCAGCAAGCCTTTGCCTTCTTTAATTATCCGTTATACTACTGATGGTTCTTTGCCCGATGCAAAATCACGGGAGTTACCAGAAGCTTTAAGTATAACTAATAATGAAACAGTTCGGGTTGCAGCATTCACCGCAAATGGTACACGCGGCGATGTTTATAATTTGAATTATAGCAAGCAATATATGCTTGGCCCGGTAAAAGTGAAGAGTACAAAACCTGGGTTAGATTGTAAATATTATAAAGCTTCCTTCAAACAAACCTCCCTGATGAAGAAAGCCAGGGTTGACAGTACGTTTACAACCACTGCTATCGAAGTACCATCAACGGTAAAAGCCCCATCATTCGGTATTGCCTACAAAGGGTTCATTAATGTACCTACTGATGATATTTATAGTTTTTATTTAACTGCCGATGATGGTGCCGTATTAAAAATAGGCCCAACAACAGTAGTTGATAATGATGGTAACCACTCTGCCCAGGAAAGGAGCGGACAGATAGCATTGAAAATGGGCTTACATCCATTTGCACTTGACTTTATAGAAGGTGGCGGTGGTTTTACCCTTAAACTCCAATATAGTGTAAATGGTTCGGCCCGTCAGGATATCCCTGCAGAATGGTTTAAAAATTAAATATCAGCAATGAAAAAAATTATTGGTTTACTATTACTGTTTATTATTAGCGTACAGGGCTTTTGTCAGGCTCCTCCTAAACCTTTTGGGCCTTTGCCAACTCAGGGACAACTCAATTGGCAGGAAACGGAAATGTATTGCATTATTCATTATGGTTTGGATACCTATACCAACAAGGAGTGGGGTTATGGCGACGAAGATCCTAAATTGCTTAATCCGTCGCAGTTTAGTGCCTTGCAGATAGTTGCGGCAGCCAAAGCAGGGGGATTTAAAGGTGTTGTGGTGGTAGCAAAACATCACGATGGTTTTTGCCTTTGGCCAACTAAAACAACAGAACACAACATATCACAAAGCCCATATAAAAATGGTAAAGGCGATATACTTCAAGAATATCGTGAGGCCTGTGATAAATTAGGTATGAAACTGGGCGTTTACTGCTCGCCCTGGGATAGGAATAACCCAAACTACGGTACTCCCGAATACTTAAAAATATACCAGGAGCAATTGCGGGAACTATATACACATTATGGCCCGCTGTTTATCTCCTGGCACGATGGTGCCAATGGCGGTGATGGATACTATGGCGGTAAGCGCGAAATACGTAAGATAGATCGCTCAACCTATTATGACTGGAAAAACACCTGGGGCATTACCCGCAAACTACAACCCAATGCGGTTATATTTGGCGATGTAGGTCCGGATGTACGCTGGGTAGGTAACGAGGAAGGCCATGCCGGTGAAACTTGCTGGGCCACATACACGCCTCATGCTCCGGATGAGGGTAAAGAACCTGGCAATGGATATGTAAAGGATTATGAGGGCACAGAAGGTACCCGTGATGGTAAATACTGGATGCCTGCTGAATGTGATGTATCATTAAGACCAGGATGGTTTTATCATAAAACACAAGATGGCGGCGTAAAATCACCTTATACTTTGCTTGATCTATATTACAAAAGTGTTGGTCGCGGCGCTGCACTTGATCTGGGTTTATCGCCTGATCAGCGTGGGATTGTTAATGAGATAGATGTAAAATCGCTTACCGAGTTTGGTCAGTTGCTAAAACAAATCTTTGCGGTAAATCTGGCAAAAGGAGCAACGCTTACAGCAAGTAACGTACGCGGTAAGAATACTGTTAAATACGGTCCGCAGTTTTTATTGGATAACGATCGCTATAGTTATTGGGCTACAGACGATAAAGTAACTACGCCTCAATTAACTATTGATCTGCATATCCCTAAAACATTTAATGTAATCAGGGTGCGTGAAAACATCAAATTAGGGCAACGCATCGATTCGCTCGCTGTTGACGCCTTTACCAATGGCAAATGGCAGCAAATTGCTTCGGCAACCAGTATAGGAGGGAACCGGCTTATCCGTTTAACACAAAATATTACAGCATCTAAATTAAGATTACGTATAACTGGTTCACAAGCTGCTATAGCTTTAAGTGATTTTGGTATTTATAAAGAGCCGGTTCATTTAACCGCTCCGAAGATCAGCAGGAACAAAAGTGGTGAAATAAGCATCAGTACCGAAGCTCCCGTAAATTCTATTCACTACACTTTAAATGGGCAAGAGCCAACCTTGAAGTCACCGCTATATAAAGGTCCTTTTACTATAACTGACGATGCAGTAATAAAAGCACGTAGTTTTGAAGGAAAAGATCAGCAAAGTGAGACTGCTTTTGTTTCATTAGGATATGCTAAGGCTGACTGGAAGGTTATTGATGCCAGTAATAATAACCGGGCCGAAAACGCTATTGACGAAAACAGCCATTCCATTTACAGTACTTTAAAACAAGAAAATACATCTTTTCCGCAACAAATAAGCATTGATCTGGGTAGCATTAAAGAAATAAAGGCTTTTGGCTATTTACCCCGTCAGGATAAACAATTTGATGGAATTGTTGATAGCTATGTATTCTACATTAGTAATGATGGTAAAGAATGGCAAAAAGTAGCTTCGGGCGAATTTTCTAACATTAAAGCAAGTTTGATAGAGCAACCGGTTATTTTGAAAGAGCCTGTTAAAGCCAGGTATTTTAAATTTGAGGCAACGCATGTAATTTCGGGAAATGGTATTACTGTTGCTGAATTAAGCGTTTATTAATAAACTATTAAGTATTGGGTTTATGTTTGTATCGAATTATAAACCCAATACTATTTCTATATCAAATCATTCAATGAAAAAACAGATCTGTTTAGCCGGGTTACTGGCATTATTTTGTTCAAATTCGTTTGGCCAGGCGCATAAACCGGATGCGGCAAAGCAAGGTAGTTTAACTCAATATGTCGACCCTTACATTGGTACGGGGTTTCACGGTCACGTTTTTGTAGGTGCCAGCGTACCTTTTGGCGCGGTTCAATTGGGGCCAACCAATATTTCCGAAGGCTGGGACTGGTGCTCGGGATATCATATATCCGATTCAACTATCATCGGTTTTCAGCATACGCATTTGAGTGGTACCGGTATAGGCGATCTGGGCGATATTTCCTTTATGCCAACTACCGGACCTGTTAAAGTAACCAAAGGCACAATAAAAGATCTGCAAAGCGGATATACATCACTATTCAGTCATCAGGACGAGGTTGTAAAACCTGGTTATTATAAAGTTAAGCTAAAACGTTATAGTATAGGTGTAGAGCTTACCGCAAGTACAAGAGTTGGTATGCACAAATATACTTTCCCAGCTGCAAAAGATGCTCATATAGTGATCGATCTGAAGGAAGGTATCGGCTGGGACAAATCAATGGAAACCTACATCAAACAGGTTGATAAAAATACCATTGTTGGTTACCGTTTTTCAAAAGGTTGGGCGGTTGATCAGCGTATATACTTTACCGCGATATTCTCTAAACCCATCAGCAAATTCGAGGTTTATGACAATACGACACTTGCTTCTGGAACAGAGTTAAAAAGCGAGAAGACTAAAGGCGTGATCAGTTTTGCTACAACCAAAGGCGAGGTAGTTTATGCCAAAGTAGGTATATCACCGGTAAGTTCCGAAAATGCGATGCTGAACATCAAAACGGAGATACCAGGCTGGGATTTTAATAAGGTAGTTGCCGATGCTGATAAAGCCTGGAATAATCAACTTCAAAAGATCACTATTAAAGCCGATTCATTATCACAACTTAAAAAGTTCTATACAGCTTTTTATCACACCATGATAGCTCCATCTATATTTAACGATGTGAACGGGGAGTATTGGGGAACAGATAAAAAAGTGCATAAGAATCAGGGCTTCAATAACGTAACTACCTTCTCTTTGTGGGATACTTACCGGGCTAATAATCCGCTATCGACCATTATTCATCCGGAGCATACCAATGACATGATCAACTCTATGCTGGCTATTTACCAGCAGCAGGGTAGCTTACCAGTATGGCATTTAATGGCCAACGAAACCAATTGTATGGTAGGTTACAGTGCGGTGCCTGTTGTGGCCGATGCTTTGTTAAAAGGTTACAAAGGTTTTGACGCTAACCTGGCTTATGAGGCTATGAAAACAACCGCCATGCAGGATACCCGTGGTATTAAGTTTGTAAAAAGCCTGGGTTATATTCCTGCTGATAGTACTGCAGAATCCGTATCGATGGGTATGGAATATGCTATCGATGATTGGTGTATTGCACAGGTTGCCAAAAAATTAGGCAAACAAGCCGATTATGATTATTTCAGCAAGCGCGGTCAGTATTATAAAAATTATTATGATCCTAAAGTTGGATTTATGCGTGGCCGTTTGTCAGAAAACTCATGGCGCACACCTTATAGCCCATTCATTTCTATACATGAGCATGGCGATTTTACAGAGGGCAATGGCTGGCAGTATACTTTCCTGGTACCTCAGGATGTGGAGGGTTTGATAAACCTGTTAGGCGGCGAAGCAAAATTCAACACCAAACTCGACTCGCTATTTATCGCAAAGGGTGATATGGGTAAATTTAAATCGCCGGATGTATCTGGTCTGATCGGTCAGTATGCCCATGGTAATGAGCCAAGCCATCCGATGAGTTATTTTTATGATTATTCTGGCCAGCCCTGGAAAACTGCCGAAAAAGTAAGGTATATCCTTGATGATTTTTATACCGATAAACCAGATGGTATTATTGGTAACGAAGATGTTGGTCAGATGTCGGCCTGGTATGTATTATCGGCGCTTGGATTTTATTCGGCCAATCCGGCAAACGGACTGTATGTTTTCGGTAGTCCCGTTATTAACGAAGCTACTTTAAAATTGCAAGGCAATAAAACTTTCCATATCGTGGTAAAAAACAACGGCCCGCAAAATAAATACATTAATGCGATGCTGCTAAATGGCAAGGTTTACAACAAAACCTATTTTGCATACAAAGACATCATCAACGGAGGTGAATTGGTAATTACCATGGGCAACAAACCAGGAACAGTCTGGGGAGTAGGTGATGCTAATAAAGCGGTATCGGTATTGAAATAAACCCCAATAGTTTGTCATCCTGAACGTAGTGAAGGATCTATTAACCACGCGATAGGTTCTTCGCTATGCTCAGAATGACAAAATTTTATTTTTTGCTTTTATAAAGCTGATTATAAAAAATACTCAAACCATATTTAGCCGATTTCCATTTCTGGTCAAGATCGGCAGGAGCGGGGCCGGGGCTTTGAGCAAAGTTACCTGTGATAATATCCAGATCACCATCGCTATCGACATCTGCAGCTTCAAGCGTCAGTGTTTTTATTGGGACTTCACTCTTCTGCGTATATGATTTAAAGGTAAATTTCCCCTGGTCTGTATTATCCAGGTATACAAATGATTCATCAACCAGTTTCCCAAATTCAGGGAAGAAAGCTGTGGCCGCAAAATCAATATCCCCGTCTTTATCAAAATCCTCGGCTACTACTTTGGTAACACCATAAATCGGGTAAAAGAATTTCTCCTGAAATATATTGTTTCCCTGGTTGATGTTAAGACGGATACCGTGATAGGCTTTCAGAATATTAGAGTAATCGGCATTATCGCCATGTACAGTTACAATATCTGTAAGCCCGTCGTGATTATAATCAACCAAAACCATATCTGTTGTACCATAATTGGGCGGAAAACGTAAAACCCGCTTTGCTTTAAATTTGAGTTTATCCTTCTGATAAAAGATCCACACGCTTTCGTCCCCTTGCGAAAATAGAGCAACAATGTCTTTTTTTCCATCGCCATCCATATCCTTAATGTAACATTTGATAGCTCCGGCCTGGGGCATTAATACATCTTCAGAGTATTGTCCGGATCTATTCTTTTTAAACAGCGACAGAGAACCAATCTTGTTGCCGAAGTTGCAAACCACAATCTCGGGTATGCCATCATTATCCAAATCCTCGATTTCAGCGTGAACGGGCCGATGTAAGGCCGTAATTAATGGTGTGCGTTCACTATCCTTCAATTGCGAATAAGATCCCGTGCTGAGCTCCGTAGGAAATAGTTTGCCTATCTCCGTGAAATACGTATCGCCTTTATAAAAATTAAAATCAACTACGGGGGTGTTACTATTAAAAATTTTGGTTACGCCTTTACCATATTGCCAGTTATACACCTTTTTATAAAAATCACCTATCCAAAGGGTATTGGTAATAGAATTATATTCCAGGCCTGTTATTAATGATGGTGTAGTTTCTGCTATTGGCACATCCTCACGTAGAAATTGTTGTAGTGGACTGTTACGTGTCAGCCTTTTTTCATCTAACGATATACTATCGGGGGCATTAATGAGTATATAATTTATAATTTTGCTATATTCTTCATTAGTTAAAATAGGTTCGTCTGGAATGATGCGCGCCTTTTTTACGATCTCCCGTTCCTCTTCGCTTAAGCCCCTTAATGGATCATAATTAGGGTAGATGATACCCATGCGGCTTGCCATAACAGGCAATACGTGGTTTTGCCAAATCCTCTTAGTTAAACTCGCCGGATCGGGGGCCATATGGCAGTTGGTACAATATCTGTCGAAAAGCATTTTGCCTTCGTCGTTAGCCGGCAAATATCTTTTGGCAGTAAATGAATTGAGGCAAATAAGAGCGGTTAAAACAAAAAGCCCGGTTAAAATAAATGCTCTTATTTTCATACGAATCAATTTTGCCTGGTGATTTTTGCAGCTTTTATTTTTTCTATAACCTTAGCTGCCACCAACCGGCCTTGTTTGTTGCCAAAAACGATAGCATCCTTAAAGTGGATGCCTCCGTAAAAACGGGATATGGAAGCTTCTTCGGCTGCTTCATAGAAAGATTTGAAACTGCGCGGGCCAACGCCGTATGGCACTTCCGAATCATCGGTATAACCAAATTTATCGCCCAACAGGTACGTTAAAACCCCTGCGGATGCATTGGAAAGTACCGCATGCCCGCTTGGATATTCGGGGAATGGCGGGGTTTGCAAATAAGGCGTCCAGGTAATGTCGATATACTTGTTGATATAAGTTTCCGGGCGGATCCCGTTACTGCGGTATTTCTCGTCCCAGCAGCTAATAAAGGCATCCATGAGGGTTACAGCTTCAAGTGTGAGTACAGTTACCGAACGATCAAAGCTTAAATTAGCTTTTTTACATACAATACCGGCGATGTTCATCCAATGCCCTCCCGGACTGATCTTCTTAAAACCGATCATCATGTGACCAGATGTGGTAACCGCGAATGGGTTACAATCCCAAAAATTGGCGATAGTCACCTGCTCCATCGGGGGATTTTTGGAAACCTTATAAACATCATAAGCCTGCTTATAAAATTCACTCGTGCTATCGGTACTGAATGGCGTTGGCCGTACCGGTACAAATTCATTGGATGAGTCGATAAGCATCGGTCTTATCGTTTTCCAGTTCGGCTCCACAGCCTCCATATAGGTTGGGGGAGTAGGATACCAATTTTTACCGCCCTTTATAGGGGTATATCTTAACCTGCCGCTTAGTTTATTGTAATTATCACCTTTGGAGTACTTGATCACTTTGGCAGTCATTTCTGTGGCCGCAGCAATAGATTGCTTGATGATATCATCACCTATTTTATTATCTTTTAGCAAAGCAACATATTTATCCTCAGCATCCTGCAGCATAAAGCCAGATGGAAGCATCTGTTTACCTGTTTCAAGCATGCAGTATATCGCGGCAATTTGATAATTGTATTTATCTTTTTCAATGCTCAGTTGGTTATCATCCTTATAGCTTTTTATAAAATCGGCAAGCGGCACTATCTCTTTGTTATTTAAAGCCGTAAGGTTGTAAGCGCCCAACATCACGTAGTTATAATAACGGGCAGCTGCCGGTGGATTCACCACATCATGTATCATTACTGCCGATATCGCCTTGACCGTATTATCCAGCTGTAAATAATCGGGTAACAATTTTTTATTCTTTTGAGCATAGCTCGGAATTGCACTGCACAATACCAGCAAAAAGATGAATATATTTTTGATCATTAGTTTTCCTTATAAAATTGTAATGGCTGGCCAGATATGCCTATCAAAATATATTTTGAGCCGTTTATTTTTGTTTCTACCGCTGATTTTACATCTCCGGTAACCGAAAGTCCAGATGATAGCTGTGTTTCATATTTGAAACCACCTTTACCATCTCCGGTTAAGAGGCAGCCATAATTGGCATCAAAGCTCCCTAGTTTTAAGCGGTTGTCGGAATGATTGCCTAACAGCAGAAGATCTGGTTTGCCATCATGGTTAAAGTCGGCGGTGATTATTTGGGTTACCATCGAAAACCGGGCTTCAATCGGTAGTTGCGCTTTTACGAATTTGCCATTCCTGTTTAAAAAACAGCTGGTTTGCACGTCGTTAACGATAAGTTTCGTAGCCTTAGCCAAATCATCCGGACTAAAAATATCCTTCATTGTAGCATCACAGTAAGCTTTGTAGGAGTTGAATTTTTTACGCATGGGGTATATCTGATCGTTCAACTCATCGCGGCTTACAAATGGATAGCTCACTCCCTGGATATAAAAATTAAAGAACGGGTCGATAGAGCCATTGCCATCAAAATCGGCATAATACATTTCGGCAGGCTCGGTAATTGAGGCATGTATTTGCGTATTGGTACCCAGGTTGCCCGCTATAATGTCTGCTTTGCCATCACCATCTATATCGGTAATAGTCAAAGTATTCCAAAAGCCATTTTCCTGGTGATCAAAGTATTTGGCGGTTTCATCTACAAAGCCGTTTGTAGTATTGATATAAACCAGGATAGGCATAAATTCACCACAAATAACCAGGTCTTTACGGCCATCATTATTTAAGTCAACCCATTGGGCGTCTTTTACCATACCACAAGCTGCAAATGGTACGTCGGTTGTAACAAAACGACCCTCACCTGCATTAGTTAACAGGTAGCTTTTGGGCGTTACAGGGTACTGGCCGGGAATAACATTAGCGCCTACAAAAAGATCTATTTTACCATCGTTGTTATAATCGCAGGGGCGTATACATGATTTACTACCGGTATTTAGTTGTGGCAGAGAGGTGGTTGATAAAGTGAAATTCCCCTTGCCGTCATTAAAATATAGCTTATCCTGTAAGTCGGGAGTGTTGGGCTCTACTAATGAATATCCTCCCTTAGCCACATACAAATCCGGTAAACCGTCGCCGTTGGCGTCAAAAAATACGGCCGCGGAGGTATTTTTATGGTTCAGATCTGACACTTCACTTGTATTAAATGTACCGCCTGGCTTTTGAATATATATTTTACCCGGGGTATTTTGGTCGCCACCAATAAATAGATCTTCGAGACCATCTTTGTTTACATCGGCCTTGGCTATAACCGGCCCTGTTTTGGAGCTCATAAAGAGCATCAGCAATTGACGCTTAAAATCGTTTATAGTAGTTTCGGTATGTTTATAGTCAATAATGGGTTTGGTTTGCGTTAGGATACTTTTACTTCCCCTGACTGCTGGTTTATAAACTACTAAGCCTGCTTTATAGGCAACATTTAAACGCTGATTAGCCTTCACATCAGTCAATAATTGTGAAGTTTGATCGGGCCATATTATCCGTATAGAATCAATTTTACTTTGATCGCCAAGACCAAAGTTGAGAACGGTAGATACGCAGGATAGGTAACCTCTATTCGGGTTAACCTCCTGGTATTGTACCTGTTTGTTGTTGTATACAAATACCTTAGCGCCTATGGCGTTTACATTTGGGCCGTCTTGTTTTAAGTTGACGGCCAGATAACTTTTTTTAGAAGTTTCCATCGTCATGTTTTGATAGATGGATGCTTCACTGTTGATGTTGTTGGTAACCAGGTCAAGGTCACCATCATTATCCAGATCGGCATAAACTGCTCCGCTTGATATGCCTGGTTTATTGATACCCCAATCCTGTTTCTTTTCGGTGAAAGTAAGGTCGTGATTGTTTTGAAAAACATAATTCGAGAGGGCAGTGGATGGCATAGCTTTTACCAGGTCCATTAACAGGTATGGTTCTTTGTCCATGGCTTTCTTAAGCTTATAATCGCCCCAGTACCGTAAAAAATCCTTGTTGGTATAATCCCTGAAATAACCGTTGGATATGAAGATGTCTTTATACCCATCATTGTCAAAGTCGGCCATAAGTGGACACCAGCTCCAATCGGTATTAGAAACACCCGCCAGCTGACCGATCTCACTAAAAGTACCATCACCATTGTTAAGCTGCAACATGTTACGCATGTATTGCTTATACAGATCCTGCTGTAGCATTAATTCAAATGATTCGTAATTTTCCTGCAGCTGCAAAAGTTTTTGACGACGATTGTCTGGTGGCAGCATATCAAGGGTCATGATATCCGGCAAACCGTCATTATTTATGTCGGCAATATCCACCCCCATTGAAAACTGCGAAAGATGCCTTAAACTTTGTTTGCTTTTATCAGTAAAAGTTCCATCCCCGTTATTGATATACATGTAATCGGGTTCGTTATAATCATTGGTTACGTAAATATCCTGAAAACCATCTTTATTGATATCAGCAATGGCAACGCCTAAGCCAAAAGTAAGTGGGTTTTGTATAATACCAGCTTTTTTTGAAACGTCAATAAAATGTCCTCCCTGGTTTTCAAAAAGTTTATTGCTGGCCAGTTCGTCGGTTTCTTTTTTGTTTTGAGCAAATTCCAGATTGCTTATCTTTTTTACATTATGATTAAGCAGAAACATGTCCAACTTGCCATCATTGTTATAATCAAAAAATGCGGCCTGAGTACTATAACCAGGATCGTCCAGGCCATATTCTTTGGCCTGATCTATAAATTTATTATTGCCTTTATTAATGAATAATTGATTGCGGCGTTTGCTGTTATCGCCAAGGCCCGAGTAGCATACGTAAATATCTAAAAGACCATCGCCATTTACATCGGCCATGGTAACGCCTGTTTTCCAATTACCTGTACGACCGGCCAGTCCGGTACCGGCTTCTTTGGTTATATCTTTAAATTTTAAATTGCCCAGGTTAAGGTAAAGCTTATTAGGGCCAAGATTACTGGTGAAGAAGATATCTTCGAGCCCATCGTTATTGATGTCACCTACAGCCACTCCGCCACCATTGTATAAATATTCGTATGATAATACATTCAGATGTTCATCCTCTATAAGATCGTTTTTAAAAGTTATGCTTGTTTGCTCAGGAGGTAGCAGTTTAAAAAGTGTTTGCTGTGCATGCAAGTGAGTGCAGGTAAAACATAGCACTGCGATAATTATCATGAAAGGTCTGATGCCGCCTTTAGGAGTGAATAATTTAAAAACAGACATAATAGGTTTATTTAAAACACAAATCGGTTAGGCACACTGCTGTTCTAAAAATAAGGTTTATAAAGCGTATAAAGCAAACAGGGAGACAAATAATGTCTCCCTGTTTGCTTAGAAAAAAAGTATGCTATTTATCCCACCATACCTTGGCTGTGAAGGTATCACCTCCAGTAAGCCTGGCAACAGCCGCTGCATAATTAGCAGCATTTGTTGATGGTAATCCAAGTGGATAAGGAATCCTTCTCGGAATAGTGGTAGCAAATTGGTTGGGATAAGAAACTGCTGTTAGAGCAGGATATCCTGACCGTCTCCAGTTTGACCAGGTTTCGTTGAAGTTAAATGTTGTTGATGTTGTAACGAAATACTCCATATTGATCTGTTGTAAAGCTGTAGCCGCAACCAAAGGATGAGCTGCTACATAGGTCGTAATGCTTGCTGCGGGTACAGATGTTGTACCAAACTGAGCTAAGGTTGCCATATCAGCAGTAAGAGCATTTGCATAGTGTGTGGCAGCAGTACCTGTATTCCAACCTCTTGTAGCCGCTTCGGCAAATAAAAGCTCACTTTCGCCGTAAGTCATCAGAAAATTATAGCGGTTGCGATCATCATATACTGCAAACTGAGGGCGGGAATATTTACCATCAGGAGCAGCGGCATCACCTGTAACCGCCGGATTAGCAGGGCTTGTGCCTGGATAGCCTGGAGCGTTTGAGATGTCAGTAGCACCACCTTTTAGGTCATAACCATTCGGCATACCTACCTGTAGGCTTGCTGTATTGATACCAACTATCTGGGTTTCATTAGCTTTTTTTCCAGTGCCGGTTGATATTTCGGCAATAGCGCTAATGCGTGGATCGGCGGTTAGTTTCATATAATCTATCAGGGTTTTTGACCATCGTACTTCCCTGAAATCATCTGTAACCAGTAATGCATTGGCGTCGCTGTTAGCATTTCCGTTTGTATTGTCGGCTTTTACTTTTGCATTATCATCAATAGATGCCATGGCTCCGCCCTTGTATGCCATTTCTGCATATTTCTGAGCGGTTACCGCGTCAACTTTAGTTAAACGCATAGCTGCCCTTAGCATTAGCGAATAGCCCAATTTTTTCCATTTGGAAACATCGCCTCCATAAAAAAGATCAGAAGTGGGCCCGGCTTTTGATGCATCAAGAGCTGTTGTTGCTTTATCCAATTGATCAAGCATCGAGGTATAAATGCTTTGCTGAGTATCAAAAACAGGTGTAACTATACCTTCTTTGGCTTGTCCCTCCTGCGAAAATGGCACATCGCCATAAGCATCAGTGATGCGTTGCAATATCATCATCCGCAGGATGGTTCCGCAATTGTCAAGGTTAGAAAGAGCCGCATTACCCTTAATAACATTCTTCATTTCATCAATTAAAGTAGATGAACCATAGCTGGTATTCCACGTTCTTGAGAAATAATCGCGTCCACTGCCAGCATAAATATATTTATCGCCATTTCCGTAGTAATCATAAGTAGATGCTAATGATTGCACCCACATACTTTGAAAAAGTAATTGATCATATCCGGAGTTTGAGAATTTAATTTGAGCTTGTGACATCAAAAATGGTGCAGTAACCAAAGTTGGGGCTACTTTAGTAGGATCTGTATTGATCTGGTCGAAATTTTTAGTACAACCCGCTATAAAGGTGGCACCCATAAGCAGGCAACTATATATCAGTTGTTTTTTCATCTCTGTTATTTTTTAAATTTAAAGTTCACATTTAACCCATATGTCCTGACAGGAGGTACGCTTGTACCTTCAATACCGGCATAATTGATGCCTGGCGCAAAATTTGATTCAGGGTCAATGTTGTCTGTGTGTTTCATGATTGTCCAAAGATTTCTACCAACTAATGAAACGGTGATAGAGTTGAAAGGACTGTTGCCTAAAATATTTTTGGGGATACTGTAACCAAACGAAACCTGGCGCAGTTTAATAAAGCTGCCATCCAAAACATTTAAGGCAGAAACGTTGCGTGCCAGCGTTTGATAATATGTTTCGGCAGGTACATTAACTGTGTTTTTTGCACCACTTTCGGTTACACCAACACCAACCACGCCTGTTTCACGGCCTTCAAGAGTCATTTTGTTTAAACCGCGGAAAATGCTGTAATAATTAGTTGCCGATAATACCTTGTTGCCAAAACGATAGTCAACCAGGAAACCCAGGTTAAAGTTTTTATAGGTAAAATCGTTATTAAAGCCACCGTAAAATTTAGGTACAACGCTTCCCATAGGTATGCGTGCAGTAGTTTCGGCATTACCTGTAGCATCAAATATAATATTGCCACTGCCGTCACGTTTGTAATCATTAGCCATAATTTGCGGGCCCGGAAGACCTTTAACAAAAGCGGTAGTTGCATTTAACGGACGATAAGTGCCTAAGCCTAAATTTGCACCTGCAAGATCGGTTTCTAATACTTTGTTTTTAATATAAGTAAAGTTAAAAGAAGGCGACCAGGTAAATGTACTTGTTTTTACAGGTGTGCCATGTATTTCAACTTCTATACCTTTATTGCCAACAGATGCTGATGGAATATAATAGTTAGTGTATCCGGTTGACCAATCAAGAGTACCGCTAACGATCTCATTTTTAGTTTTTCTGTCAAAATAAGCTACATCCAATCCTAAACGATCATTCAAAAACTTTAACTCGGTACCAATTTCAAACTCGGTTAAAGTAAATGGTTTTAGATTAACATTGGGTAATTGAGAAGAAAAGGTAGCCGCAGGAACACCATTAATTGAATTAGCCACGCTATAGTAAACCTGGTTTGTAAATGGAACCGCTGGATTACTTGTTTTTGCGTATGAAACCCGCAGCTTTCCAAAATCAAGACCATTGATATGCGTAAGATCAGAGAATATAAAACTTGCAGAAACAGAAGGTGTGAAAAGACCAGGACCTAAAGCTTTTGATATACTGCTATAATAATCATAGCGTCCGGATGTACTTAAAACCAAAAAGTTTTTCACGGCAAAATCAGCAGTATAATAGGCTGAGTTCACCTGCTGTCTTTTAGGGTCATCATCTAAAGTACCAGAATCAGAGCCAATATTTCCAGCGAGTCTTTGCGCGCCGTTTGAAAGGTCATAGAAGTAAGGAAGGATAAGGTTGTTGGCATTGATATAAGTACCGTCATAATTACTTTTACGAATATTGCCACCCACAGACATGTCAAGGTTAAGGAAATCCTTAATCAAATCGTGCTTGGCGCTTAATAATACATCCGCGTTAAATTCGGTTGTTTGTGTTTGTTGTGTTTTTAAATTACCATTGCTGCCGCTCACATATGCTGTTCCGGTTGGCTCTACCCTAAAACGCTTGTCATGGATCTGATCATAACCTATACGGCCTTGCACATATGCCCAGGGAGTTAAGCTATATTTGGCCGATATCGAAGATATTAAGCGCTCCCTGTTTGAGTTGGTTATAAAATTATAAGCTGCAAAATAAGGATTGGTTACATATATATCATTGGTAAATGATTGTTCAGAACCATCGGCTTTTGTTCCCGGCGCTAAAGTGCTTTGGGCCTGGTTGGGTGCCAAAAACTGTACGTTGTTGGGGTTTCCTGGTCCATCACTTAAACCAGAGCGGTTTTTCTCGTTATCCAATATGTAATTGGCAACCAGATTAATGTCCAGATTTTTCATTACGGTTTGTGAACCGTTGAAGTTAAAGGTTTTCCTGTTAAGCCCGCTGTTTGGTGTAATAGCGTGATTGTTCATGTCTGACAACGACAAGCGGAAAGCACCGGTTTCATTACCACCTGTTAAAGCTACAGTATTGGTAAAAGTGTTTCCGGTTTTGTAAAATTTGGTATAATCGTCGCTGGTTTTTGAATATGGATGAGTTTTACCATCGATCTGAATTACCTGTGAACCATCAAGTTTAGGTCCCCATGCCAGGCTACCTGTACTTAAAGCTGCGGCAAGATTGGCTGGTTTAACACCCAACTCACCTTGTCCGTATTGGGTTTGGAAATCGGTATTGTCATAAATTTTATCCATCTGGTAATTGGTGTTGTATTCTACGCCAAAACCTGAATTTTTCTTACCCGATTTGGTGGTAATCAAAATAACGCCACCTGTTGCGCGGGTACCATAAAGCGCAGATGCTGATTGACCTTTCAATACCGTCATAGTTTCAATATCATCGGGGTTAATGTTGGCAATACCATCACCATAATCTGCACCGCCCCACTCGCCCGATTGGCCTCTTTGGGTGTTGTCCATTGGAACGCCATTAATAACAAATAGAGGACCCTGAGTAGAGCTGGTACTGGTAACCCCGCGTAATAATATACGGGCTGATGAACCTGCGCCACCACTGGTACCACTAATACTTAAACCAGCTACCCGGCCTTCTAAGGAATACGCTACGTTTGTTTCCTTCGCTTTATCAAGAAGGTCTCCCTTTACTGTCGTAAGGGCATATCCTAATTTTTTCTGTTCTTTTTTTATGCCCAAAGCAGTAACCACTACCTCATTGAGGTTGGTGTTTGCTATCAGCGTGATAGTTAATGAAGTTCTGTTGCCTACTGCTATTTCCTGGGTGGTAAAACCAATATAGCTAACTACCAATACAGTCTTGCTATCGCCTTCAATGCTAAAATTACCATTTGCGTCTGTTTGCGCGCCTGCATTTGAGCCTTTTATTCTGATACTTACACCAATCAGTGGCTGTCCTTTATCATCAACTACTTTACCGCTGATCTTTGCGATATTGTTGCTGATATTAAAATTTAAATTGTGGGTTAATTTAGGTGTTGCGTGTGCCGCTGTTTGCGTATTTATGAGAACTATACCAGCAAGGGCTAACTTACATAAGGGCAAAGATTTTGATATCCACGGCCTATGTACACCCATGGGGTGTTTGAAAAATTTCATATTTTACTGAATTTAAAGGGAGTTAATAACAAGGTACTATTGCAGTACCTGCATTTATAAACATTCAAAAATCATGGTGTCGGGCAGCAATTTCCCGCCGGGTAATTGTGCTTTGTGTAGGGTTAGTAAGCGTTTTTTACATAGGCCTATTTTTTCGGGTTTTTTAATTAATGTTGGTGTTAAATGCACACTTAATCGCCCGGGATTGCATCGGGCGTATAAAGTGATTTAATAAGGGACAATTAAATTTTAAGTATTGCCTACAAACCCAAGAAAAATATTTTGTTTTTTTAATTTATCAATATTATAAACCTTCAAATGATATAACGGCAAATTTTATTGTCAAAATGACAAATAAAAAGATCTATTTGCGATATAGAAAACAGGCCTGTAGTGTTTAATAACTACCTGTGCCGGATAAGACCATTGATGCCAGCTGTTCATCACGGTTGTATATATCCTTACGGAAATTAAGCTTGTTATTACGATCGGTAAAAGCAGTAAAATAGGCTATAAATACGGGTGTTTTATGTTTAAGTGTTATCTGTTGCTCCTTACCCAGGTGCATGGCCTTGTTGATGCGACTGGAAGTCCAGGTGGTATCGTATTTTAATAAAAATGAAGCCAATTTGGCTGGTTCGCCAACACGAATACAGCCGTGGCTGAAAGCCCTTGATGATTCGCCAAATAGCGATTTGGAAGGTGTATCATGCAAGTAAATGCTGTAACTATTTGGGAAAAGAAATTTAACCAAACCCAGAGAGTTTGCAGGGCCCGGCTTTTGTTTAATCACCGGTAAGCCATTTTCTTTCCCGGTGATGATCATATTGTGCTCGTTAACGTAGTTAGGGTTTCTTTTTATCTCGGGCAGTACCTCATTCCGGATAATACTTTCGGGCAGGTTCCAGTACGGACTAAAAACAATATACTGCATCTCTCCATAAAATATCACGGTTTGATGTACTTTTTGACCTACAACCACGTTGCAGCTCCATAATAAACTGTCGGCATGATAAACATGAAGTTTGAACTCGGGTATATTCACAGCCAGATAATCTGTATTCAGGCTTACTGGCAACCATCTGCAGCGCTCCATATTTACGATGATCTGCCGTATCCGGGTTTTCAAAGGAACGTTTAATTCGGCTATAGTACCAGCGCCTGCAATGCCATCCGCAGTAAGGCCATGCCTCAGCTGAAACTGCTTAAAGGCGTCTTTCAATTCATCATTGTAAACATTGCTTGTCGTATCTCCGCTAAAATCTTCCAGCTTGTAAAGTCGCTTTTTGATCTGGGCTATTACAGCGCTGGAGTCGCCGGGTTTTAACTTTTTTTCGATAACTATGGGTTGCCATTTATCTGTAGTATCCAAGTGGCGATATTTGGCCAGGAAGTTTTTCAGCAGGTCATATTGGCGATAAACAGGTTCAGATAAAGTTTCGCCTGGTTTACCCCGTTTTTTTAGCAAACTATCCAGGTAATCGTTATAGGATACTTTTTTACGTGGCAGATACCAGTTTACAGCGCGGGTAACCGAATCGCTCATGCCTTGAAAAGCCAGTTTCGAAAAGACGAAATATTGCGCGGTAAGCATCAGCTCGGTGGTGATATTTATTTTAGCCTTAACCTTGGTTGTTTTTGGGTGCGCGTCAAATACCAGCGAATCCAATGACTTTGGGTAGGGGATGGCCTTATATACACCCTCGTTTTGTAAATTGTTTAATCTATCAACAAGGTTGCCAGCTTGTTCTATTAATATACCTTTTTCATACCAGGCATAAGCAAACTTGCGCTTGTTATAAAACAGGTTAATATCCTTAGCATAGGGGGCAAAGGCGGGGTACTTTTTCAGGAAAATATTTATTTGTGTACTATCAAAAACAGACTGGGTTTGATCGCTAAAGCTTCCGGGGATGGTTTTATTCCATTCTTTTACGATCTTCTTTTTTATGGAATCAGCTTTTGATATCCTGTGTTTGGGATTTTGTTTACAGCTAAACAGAATAGAAATACCGGTGATTATAAGTAGAATATATTGTTTTAATGGTCTGTTTAGCATAGGGAATTATTTGTGTGAAAGATAGAAAACAAAAGGAGAAAAAATAATTTATAAAAATGTATACTAAATATATAGATATTATAGTATATTTGAACTTCAGAACATTCAAAATCATGTCGGGCAGTAAATTCATATTAAATACACACTTCGTTTTGCATCGTGCCGATGGCACAATGGTCATGTGTTGCTGTTGTTGAGCAACAGTTTCTGCCTCTCCCGCCTAATATCATATTTTACTGATCTCATTATTTAACATACATTTTATGAACGCTTACCTGGTAAATCAATTAAACAAGCCCGCAGTTGCCCGGCTATTAGCTGACTACCCTGTAGTTTACGGATTGTGCAGTTGTTGACGCTCAACTATTACCGTATCAATCAAATTCAATTCGTTTAATCTTACGCTATAAAAAAATGTTAACTACAAATAATAATACCAAATATCCATTTTTTGACCTGTCAGAGATCGTTGCCGATGCTGATCTTCCGTTTAAGCCATACCAGCCTTTGAAGCCTGTTAAAGCCGGCAATTATATACCAGATCTAAAATTCTATAGTACTTACAACCGCTGGCAACAGTTTTTTAACGGTGCCGAAGTGCACGGCCCTGTTTCATTAAGACATCTTTTAAATAAACCACTGGTAATTGCTTTTTACTCACATCACTGGCGCGATCATGGTTTTACCTTGCTTAAACAGCTTAACAATATCCATAATGAAATAAAGGCCAGCGGCGGAAATCTGTTGATCATCAGCGATGAACGCACCGAGGAATTGGAAAAAAGAGCCTGGGAGCACAGTTTTACCCTTAATTTTTATTACGACGAGCAAAAGGAACTGGCACAGGCATTCAGGGTATTCTCTGACGAAGATCCGGTTTGGAACAGGTTTTCAGGTATCGACGTAAATGCGCCGCTATTGGCTACTTACATTGTCGACCCATCCAAACAGATTGTATACAGCCATATTGATTTTGACTTCCTGGGTACATTTTCTGCCGATGATGTTATTGCTTCGGTTTATGAATCGGCATTGATCAACCACAGCAGAAAATCTGCCTGATCATCATCTTAAATAAAGAGATACCATGTCAAACGTAATTGATCCATTGCAAAAAATAAAGTCGAAAGTTCACCAACAGGTACTTTCGGCTAATCAGGAATATGTAAAACACTTTGGCGACAAAGGCGAATTAACCATACCACCAGCGCGGCAGTTTGCTATTTTAACCTGTATGGATGCCCGGCTTGATCCTGCCCAGTATGCAGGTTTGGCCGAAGGCGATGCCCATGTGATCCGTAATGCCGGTGGCAGGGCGAGTGATGATGCCATTCGTTCGCTGGTGATATCGCACAAACTGTTGGGTACCAAAGAATGGTTCGTGATCCATCATACCGATTGCGGTATGGCCTTGTTTACCGATGATATTATCCGCGATTTGCTGGCTAAAAGTTTGAAAACCGCCACTGTTGATGAACATGGATGGCGAAATACCGAAGAAAGCGGCGGATCAAACGAAGCGCGGCACATCGCTTTCCTTACTTTTAAAAATCTGGAGGCAAGTGTTGTAGAAGATGTGCAGCGCATCAGGCAGCATCCGCTGGTGGCCGGCAACATCCCGATTTACGGTTACATTTATGATGTACGTTCCGGTAAACTGATCGAGGTGCCCGAAGCTACCCACGCAGGCGAGGTATTGAATTGATCCTGAAAATGCAGCTGTGTTTTTAAAATCATTAAGGTAAAAAGCCTTTATTTAAATACCTTAGTGAGCTTTTAAACATCAGCCTTTATACATGAAGCCCGAAAAACGCGATTATGATGCCGTAATTGTAGGCTCCGGACCTAACGGTTTGGCGGCCTCCATTTTATTACAACAAAACGGTTTATCTGTATTATTGATAGAAGGTAAAAAGGAGATAGGAGGAGGGCTGCGTTCGGCTGAATTGACATTGCCGGGTTACCTTCATGATATATGTTCGGCTATACATCCCCTGGCAGCAGCGTCACCCTTTTTTGAAACATTACCACTGCAACAGCACGGGTTAGAATATATTTATCCAGAAATAGCGGCCGCGCACCCCTTTGATGATGGCACGGCCGCTATTTTAACCCAATCAATCGAACAAACCGCCAGCTTGTTAGGTGCCGATGAACAGGCATACCTCAAACTCATCAAACCCGTTGTACAAAACTGGCCGCTCATAGCACCCGATGCTTTAGGTCCGCTGCATTTTCCCAAGCACCCGTTGGCTATGGCCCAATTTGGCCTTGATGGCTTAACCTCGGCCAGCTTTTTAGAGAAACGTTTTAAAACCCAAGCCGCGAAAGGCTTATTTGCCGGGATGGCAGCACATGCCATACAGCCCTTAAGCAATTTAGCTACATCAGCCATTGGCCTGGTACTGATGGCGCAGGGGCATTTAAAAGGCTGGCCTGTACCAAAGGGCGGGTCAAAACAAATAGCTAATGCCTTAGGTTCTTATTTTATTTCGATAGGAGGGCAAATAGAAACCGACCGGTACATTGAGTCATTAAACCAGCTGCCATCTGCACACGCTGTATTGTTTGATATCACGCCCAAACAACTTCTGAAAATAGCAGGGCACCGGTTTTCATCCCTGTATAAATGGCAATTGGAGCGCTATCGTTACGGAATGGGCGTATTTAAGATAGATTGGGCTCTTAACGCGCCAATACCCTTTAAAGCCGAACAGGTTAAACAGGCCGGAACTGTACACATAGGCAATACATTTGAAGAGATAGCCATTGGCGAGGAACGTATTTGGAAAGGTGAACACCCCGAAAAACCGTTTGTGTTATTAGCACAGCAAAGCCAGTTTGATTCGTCACGTGCGCCAGAAGGCAAACAAACGGCCTGGGCTTATTGCCATGTACCCAATGGTTCGGAGAAAGACATGACAACTATTATTGAGCAACAGGTTGAGCGTTTTGCACCAGGTTTCAGGGATACTATATTAGCCAGGCACACTTTCAATACCACACAAATGGAGCAATATAACCCTAACTATATTGGTGGGGACATCAATGGCGGGGTTATCGATATTGGGCAGCTGTTTACCAGACCTGCATTGCGCTGGTCGCCTTATAAAACATCAGCTAAGGGGCTTTATATCTGCTCGTCATCCACACCACCAGGTGGCGGCGTACATGGCATGTGTGGTTATCATGCCGCTAAAAAAGCGTTGAGTGATATTTGGGGGATTAAGGTGAAGTAGCCTCAACAGAACAATTTGTCATCCTGAGCGTAGCGAAGGATCTGCTCTTCGATATGCCTATCTGTTAATAGATCCTTCGCTACGCTCAGGATGACACTGTGTAGACAAGTATTAATTCAACTCCAAAGTCACTATTGATTTAGCTGGTAATGTAACCACCAGTTTATCACCATCCTTTTTCGCCCCGGTAAAATTACTCAGGTGTATTTTGTTGGGATCAGCGAAAGTGTTGATATTGGTTACATTGGCCGAAGTGAGTATCTGACCGCTTACTGCCGACCATTTGATATCCTGCAAACCCGTTGTAATGGTTATCGGGTGATGAATATCCAGGTTAACCAATGAGATATGTACCTTGCCCGCGGCATCCTGTGAAGCCGAAGCATTTACAGCCGCTATCTTTTTACCATCAACTTCATAATCAGTAACATCTAATTTTATAGGCAGGTATTTGGCATCCTGGTGAACTTTGTACATGTCAAATACATGATAGGTAGGGGTAAGCACCATTTTTTCTTTATCGGTTAAAATGAGTGACTGTAAAACGTTAACTGTTTGTGCCAGCGCGGCCATTTTTACCCGGTCGCTGTGATTGTTGAAAATATTTAGCGTGGTGCCTGCTATCAGCGCATCACGAAGGCTGTTTTGCTGATACAGGAAACCAGGGTTAGTGCCGGGTTCAGGATCTGTCCAAACGCCCCATTCATCAACTACGAGGGCTACTTTTTTCTCCGGATCATATTTATCCATAATAGCCGAGTGTTTGGTTACCAACTCCTCCATTTTAAGGCAGTTTACCATGGTATTGAAATATTCGCTTTCACTAAATGAGGTAGCTGAACCTTTTTTACCCCAGTTACCGGTTGGTATAGTGTAGTAGTGAAGCGACAGGCCGTAAAGCATATGCAGCGGGATGTTTTTCATGCATACTTCTGTCCAGTTATAATCATCGGCATTGGGGCCGCTGGCTATTTTTTTAAGCCTTGCGCCCGGATAATCCTTAGCAAAAGAGGCATAGCGTTTAAATTGGTTTACATAATACTCGGGTGTCATATTGCCACCGCAACCCCAGCTTTCATTACCCACACCCCAAAAAGTAACTTTATATGGTTCCGGGTGACCGTTTTTGGCTCTTTCCTTAACGACTGTGCTTGTACTGTTGGAATTTAAGTATTCAATCCATTTAGACATTTCTTCCACTGTGCCGCTGCCCACATTGCCTGCTACATAGGGCTCACACTTCAATAAACTGCAAAGTTCCAGGAATTCATGGGTACCAAAGCTGTTATCCTCGGTTACACCGCCCCAATTGGTGTTCACCATACGCGGGCGTTGTGCCGCCGGACCTATACCATCGCGCCAATGATATTCATCAGCAAAACAACCGCCGGGCCAGCGCAGATTCGGGATCTTTATTTTCTTTAATGCTTCAACAACATCAAGCCTGATACGATCCTGCTTTTTTACAGGAAGGCTCTTATCAACCCAAAAACCCCCATATATTCCATGACCAAGGTGCTCGGCAAATTGCCCGTAGATATTCTTATCAATGGTGGTTTTTGAATTATCACTAATGGTAATCGTTCCGGTTTGGCTAAAAGCTGTAGCCGAACCAAAACACAGTAAGCAAGTAAAGAGATGGGTAAGTGTTTTCTTTTTCATTGAATGAGGTTTTGATATTGGAATTGTAAAGAAAAGAAAAAAAATTAATAAGTGTTAAAATAACAACAATTAATTTAATTAAAATCATGTTTAATTGATAAGGCATATTTTGTGTTCAGAAAACAATTAATTGAAGTAGCTACTTATTGTTTAATAGGGTAGTGAAATAATCTGTAAATCCCGCGCTGTTGTAATTAGCAGTATTAGTATGTCTAAATACCAGTTCGCCTTTTTTATTAAATACCAGGGTAGTTGGGATTGTTCCGTCCATGATGTCTTCCGGTATATTACTGGCTAATGTATACACAGGTAAAACGTAATGATGTTTTTTCATAAACTCGTTGGCTTTTGTATAGTTGTTATCTACATCGGCCAGTATGAAAACCACATTGGGAGCATTTTTATACTGCTTATAGAACCCATTAAGGGTAGGCATTTCCGCGATACAAGGCGGACACCATGTGGCCCAAAAATTTACAAATATCACTTTACCTTTTAAATCGGCTGTATTTAAAATCCTTCCTGTGCTATCCCTGAAAGAGATATTAAAGGGGTCGGCTAAAGCTTTTTTCGATACCTGAACAGGGATGTCGGGCTTAAAAAAACCAATACCAATCAAACCTCGTATCAATAAAGCTTTCGCTGTTGGGTTTACCAGCATAATAACTATAATAGCCGCCGACAGCAGATAGGTAATATTACCAGCAGTTAATTTTTTCTTTTCCATTATTGGGTAAAGTCTTTGGTTAAAAATATAATTTCCCCGAGACTTCTATTACTAACTTTACTTCGATGAGAGGGGAAGGCAATTATAAGCTAAAAAAGTAACAAATAATGAATGACGATAACACCAGGATAATTTACAGAAGAACACCAGAGTCGGCGGCCATGGTGGCAAACGTAAAACAGGCGATGGAGATTACCACAAAACTTAACCGATTGACATTTAATGATGCTGATGAAATTCGAGCCCTATTCAGCGAGCTTATTGGCAAAGATGTGGATGAACGCTTTTCGCTGATCCCCCCATTCTATACCGCTGGTGGGAACGAGATCCGTATAGGGCGTAATGTCTTTATTAATCAGAACTGTACTTTCTATGATCTTGGCGGGCTCGACATAGGAGATGATGTGATGATTGGGCCGAATGTAAGTATTATTACCACTGGACATCCCCTTGATCCATCGCAACGTCGTTCCGTTACCATCGGAAAGCCTATTGTAATCGAAAGAAACGTTTGGATCGCCGCCGGTGCAATTATCATCGGTGGCGTAACAATAGGCAAAAACTCGGTTGTAGCCGCAGGTTCTGTAGTTACTAAGAATGTCCCACCGAATACCCTTGTAGGAGGAAACCCGGCGCGGGTTATTCGTTCAATTAGCGATGTACAGGATGCTGGTGGAAATTAAAACTGAAACAAATCATAGTTTATCATCGACAGTAAATCAGTGCGGAAGCTTGTCCCTGAGCAGGCCATAAACCCAGGTACCGGCTATGGCGCTCAGTAGCGTAACTATAATTACAAAGAAACCACTGCCTATCTGAGCAAACAGCGGACCCGGGCATGCTCCTGTTATAGCCCAGCCCAGCCCAAATATCAAGCCACCATAAACATTACCCCAGTGGAATTTTTTAACCGGGATAACGATAGGTTCTCCGGATATGGTTTTGGCCTGAAAACGCCTGATCAGTAATACAGAGATAAGACCAACTACAATGGCGCTGCCGATAATGCCGTACATATGAAATGATTGCAGCCGGAACATTTCCTGTATCCGGAACCAGGATATCACTTCCGATTTAACCAGCACAATCCCAAAAAGCATTCCGATGATGAGATATTTAATGTTAGGCATATTACAAGCTAATAAGATAAGGCAAAATAAACCAGGTCATGACAAGGCCACCCGCCATGAAGCAGCATGTGGCTACAACAGATGGCCATTGTAAAGTTGAGATACCCATAATGGCGTGCCCCGATGTGCAACCGCCTGCATACCGGGTGCCAAAGCCCACCAGAAAGCCACCAATAACCATGAAAATGAATCCCCTTAGTGTGAGCAATTGATTAAAGTTAAATACATCATGCGGCAGGAGGCCGCTAAAATCGGTTATACCTTGCTGTTTAAGTAGGGTAGTGGTTTGTGGATTAATATTAACCGGATGATTACCCGATAAATATTGTGTGGCTATAAAACCACCCAGCACAATACCTGCAACAAAAAACAGGTTCCAGCTTTCCTTTTTCCATTCGTATTTAAAAAAGGGAATATTTGCGGGTAAACAAGCCGCGCAGATATGCCTCAATGAGGATGATATACCGAAGGCCTTATTGCCTGCCAATAAAAGAGCCGGAACCACAAGGCCAATCAATGGGCCAGCTACATACCAGGGCCAGGGTTGTTTTAAAATATCCATCATGATAATTATATTATTGTAAATATATTTATTGTGTCCATAATCCTGTAAACTAAATAGATCTGAGCCGCCGGTTGCCATGCCTATCTGGTTGATCATAGACTGAAAAGTATTTCATCTGCTTGTAAGCATAATTCAGTTATTGATTGTCTTTAGTATTGCCGATTGATTATAAAGAGGTTAGCAATATGCGTTAACCTCGTTGCCGATTGATTTGTTTACCTCACCCTAATTTGTAATATATGATAAAAACCTTACCTGAACTTTTCTGCAGATGCTGTTTAGTTATCTCATTTAGTCTTATTCTATCCCCATTTGCCAAAGCACAAACAGATGCTGATGCATTGATGATTCCCAAAGATTATTTCTGTGCCGCCGGTATGTATACTCACAGTAGCTGGGATCATTATTGGGAAGGCACTTTTAAACGCGACAACCTTAACCTGGGCACTGTAAGCTCCAATACTTATAGCCTGGGTGGAAACTATGGTCTGTCAAATCGGATTAATTTATTGTTTATGGTGCCTTATGTAACTACCCATGCCACAGCAGGTACGCTAAGGGGCGAGCACAATTTTCAGGACCTGACAGCCTCAGTTAAATGGATGGCCCTAAAAGAGGAAATAGGCAAGGGCTTGTTCAGCTTTCATGCTATACTCTCCGGAACGATACCGCTAAGTAATTACCGGGCCGACTATTTACCCTTATCCATAGGGCTGCACAGTAAAAATGTGGCCCTACGTGGTTTACTGAACTATCAGGTAGGCCGCTTTTTTGTAGCTGGTGCGGGTCAATATATCCGCCGCAGCAATATTACTATCGACAGAAATTCGTACTACACAACCGAACTGCATTATACCAACGAGGTGCAAATGCCTAATCTGACCAATTTCCTGGTAAGCTCCGGCTACCGAAGTCTAAAATTTAATGCCGAAGCTGTATTGACCAAAATAACCACGCTTGGAGGTTTTGATATCCGTAAAAATGATATGCCTTTCCCCAGTAATAAAATGAACTCGACACTGGCTGGGGTAATATTAAAATACAGCCTGCAATCCATTAGCGGACTGGAGTTTACCGCCGGTGGTAATTATGTTTTAAGCGGACGTAACGTTGGGCAAACCCGCACATTTTATGGAGGAGTTTATTACGTTTTTAGTACCAAAAAACAAAAATAAGCAGGTTAATACTTAAAGATGATCAATATGAAAAAAACATTACGCTATATAATCCCAGTCCTTGTTTCAGGTGTTGCTTTTTTGAGCTCATGTAAAAAGGATATTAATGATCGCACCGCAGCTTACCCAGCGCTGGCACCAACCAATATCGATTTGAATGCCGATACCTGGAAACCGGTGTTGGTAACCGATTTTAGTGTGTTGAATGTTGCCGCTCCGGATGCTTTAACTTCACCAGCTTATGTGGCCGATATTAACGAGATCAAAGCATTGCAGCGCAGCCTTAACGATGATCAAAAAGCGACCATCAAATACTGGAGCGCCGGCTCAGTGTTGCGGTGGAACGAGATCCTGCGCGATCTGGTAGCTAAACATAATGTGCCACCTTATCAAAACCCGGATGGTACCTACCCGGCGCCAAATTCGGCTAATCCTTTCAATTATCCGGAGTTTCCGTTCTCTAACCCACCATATGCGGCAAGGGCCTATGCCTACGTGAGTGCGAGCCAATACGATGCCCTAAGAGCTGCCTGGCATTTTAAAAACGTGTACAAACGTACCGCTCCATATAAAAACGACTCGGCTATAAAGCCACTGGTACCTACTTCCGATCTGCCATCATATCCAAGCGAAGATGCTGTTATTGCCGGAACTACTGTGGAGATCATGAAGCTATTATTTCCTACAGAGATCGCTTATATACAACAAAAGGCCGATGAAGAAAAACTATACCGTATCATGGCCGGCGCCAATACCCGCGGCGAACTTAACGCGGGCGAAGCATTGGGTAAGCAGGTGGCTGCCATATTTGCTAACCGTGCACGTAACGACCGTGCTGGCAAAGCTATTGGCACACCTGATATCTGGAAAGGATTTGAAACAACGGCTACTGCCAAAGGCGAGCAGTTTTGGGTGAGCCTCGAAACCCCCAAAAGACCACCTATGCTGCCTTTGTTTTCAAAAGTTACTCCCTTTTTATTTGATTCGCTTACCGTGATTGCTTTAAGACCAGGTCCCCCTTATTTAACCAATTCACCTGAGTTTAAAAAAGAAACGGAAGAGGTATTATCCTTCAGTAAAGACCATTCACGTGCACATGAGGAGCAGGTTGCTTTTTGGGCTGATGGCGCGGGCACCTATACGCCTACAGGCCATTGGAACGCTATTGCTGCCGATGAATTTGTAAAGCAGAACTATAGTGAGATACGCTGGGCGCGCAACTTCGCCCTGCTGAACATGGCCGAAATGGATGCCGCTATTGTATGCTGGGATACCAAGTATTTTTATTTCAACCAGCGCCCGTCTCAGGCCAATCCAAACATTAAAACGCTGACCGGGATACCTAACTTTCCGGCATATACCTCGGGCCACTCCAATTTTAGCGCGGCGGCAGCGGCGGTATTGACCTATTTGCTGCCCGATAGAGGTAGCAAGTTTACTGATCTGGCTCATGATGCTGCCATGTCGCGGTTATACGGCGCCATACATTATCGCAGCGATTGTGAAGTGGGCCTGCAAACCGGAGCAAAAGTTGGTCAATACGCCGTGCTTAGAGGAAAAGCAGATGGAGCGGATAAATAGAGTATTGGGACCTTCTGACTATGAGACTAAAGGATTTTTGGATAAAGGATTAAAAAAAATGATCCATACAATTTCTTTTGTCCCAAAATCTCATAGTCTCATAATCTTTAATCAAAATAAATGTTACGTTTAACTACCGATCAAAAAATTTACTTCACACTAAGATTGGCCTGCGCCATGTGCTTTATAGGGCATGGTGCATTTGGTATTATCACCAAACCTATATGGTGCAACTATTTCGCGGTGGTAGGAATTGGTCATGATGCGGCGTACCACCTGATGCCGATTGTAGGCTCTGTAGATATTTTGTTGGGCATATCCATGCTCGTTTATCCTACGCGTGCCATTGCGGGTTGGCTGGTGATATGGGGCCTTGTTACCGCTACTATGCGTCCCTTATCCGGCGAACCATTTGCGGAGTTTATTGAACGTGCTGGTAATTTTGGTGCCCCGTTGGCATTATTAATCGTACAGGGTGGCATTAAAATGCCGTTAAAGCAATGGTTTGCCCGCATGAACGATCAGGTAGTTATTGAGTCACCGGTATTAAAAACAGTTGTAAACAGCTTAAGAGTTATCGCATTTTTATTGCTATTGGGGCATGGCTGGCTTAACCTGATACAAAAAGCCGGACTGCTGAAACAATACCAGTCACTGGGTTTTCATGATCCGGTCAAAACAGCGCTGATCGTTGGTGGTTTTGAAATATTGTCGGCTCTTTCTATACTCATCCGGCCATTTCAAAACCTGTTGCTGGTATTTATTATCTGGAAAATAGGCAGCGAATTATTTTACCCGCATTACGAATTGTTTGAATGGGTAGAACGCGGCGGTAGTTATGGTGTATTGCTGGCATTATGGTTCGCGGTAAAAAAGGCTCCCTCTGGTTTTCCAGCCTTTCCCCTGAGAAAGACCAATAATTTACAATGGAGTTAAATTTAAACGGAATACCATACAGTTAATTAATCAAAGCCGAGGATAAGATCCCCGGCTTTTTTGTTGTTAATTATTGCTTAAACTTTATAATTTTACCGTTATGAACACTCCCGAAGAAAACTTCGCGGCGTTGGGTTTAAACCTGCCGCCCGCACCAAAGCCACTTGGCGTTTATAAACCATGTTTAGTTGATGGAAAATATCTTTACCTATCGGGCCACGGCCCGGTGCAGGACGATGCTTCCCTCATCATCGGTCGTATTGGCGATACCGTTTCGCAGGAAGATGGTAAGCTGGCCGCTCAGCAGGTTGGTTTAACCATGCTGGCTACCATTAAGGCCAACATTGGCAGTTTCAACAAAATTAAAAGAGTGATCAAGGTATTGGGTATGGTAAATTGTACCCCCGAGTTTGAAAAACACCCTTTTATTATCAATGGCGCCAGTGAGCTTTTTGCCAAAATATGGGGCGAAGAAAATGGCATAGGCGTACGCAGCGCAGTAGGCATGGGGTCGTTACCAGACAATATCCCGGTTGAGATCGAGGCCCTGTTTGAATTATTTTAGTGAATAGTGAGTGGTGAATAGTGAGTGGAAATCACAATAAAGATTCAGGTATTAAATAATTAATCCTGGTAATCCTGGTAATCCTTAAATCCTAAAAACGGCGAAGCCTTCTTGAACACCAATGAAAAATAGACAAAAGGTGAAAAATCAGGGTTCAGACAAAAAACTTACCATTCACTCCTCACCACTAACCAACTCTCCACCCATGACTCAAAACTGGTACACCATTGGCGATATAGAAAAGCTGGATACCCCGGCTTTGGTAGTTTACCCGGATAGGGTAAAGGCCAATATCGATCTGCTTAAAACCATGATCGATGATGCGGCCAGGTTACGTCCGCACGTAAAAACATACAAGAATAAAGAGGTTACGCAGTTGCTGCTCGAAGCCGGCATCCGCAAGTTCAAATGCGCTACCATTGCCGAGGCCGAATTATTGGCTATATGCAAAGCGCCCGATGTGTTGCTGGCCTATCAGCCGGTTGGGCCAAAGCTTTACCGTTTCATTAAGCTGGTGCATGCTTACCCGGCTACCAAATTCTCTTGCCTGGTTGATAATGCCGCTGCTGCGAGCGAAATATCGCAAGTGGCCGAAAAATACAAGCTGCGTGTAGATGTTTATCTCGATATTAACGTTGGTATGAACCGTACCGGTATCAAAGCCGGTTTTGAGGCGTTGCAATTATACATGGATTGTGCCGTATTACCGGGATTAAACCCTGTAGGCTTGCACGCTTATGATGGTCATATCCATGATGCCGATCTGGCTACCCGTGCCGAGCGTTGCAATACCAGCTTTGAGCCTGTTTTAAAATTGCAGGAAGATATCAAAAAGCGTGGTTATGCCGAACCGGTGATTGTAGCCGGTGGATCGCCTACCTTCCCCATTCACGCCAAAAGAGGAGTGGTAGAATGCAGTCCCGGTACTTTTGTTTATTGGGATAAAGGCTATCAGCTGGGCATGGCCGAACAAGGTTTTTTACCCGCTGCGCTGGTTATTTCCAGGGTAATATCCCTGCCGGGAGCCACCAAACTTTGCCTGGATGTGGGCCATAAATCTGTATCAGCCGAGAATGAATTAAGCAAACGGATCTATTTTTTAAATGCGCCCGAACTGGTACCTGTAGGCCAAAGCGAAGAGCATTTGGTGGTAGAGGCAGGCGAAGGTCACACTTATCATATAGGTGATGTATTGTACGGTATACCGCATCATATATGCCCAACTGTTGCTTTATATGAGCGAGTATATACTATTGAAAATAATGCACTTAAAGGCGAATGGCTAAATGCTGCGCGCGACAGAAAAATAACTATCTGATATGTTTATAATTGATGCCCATTTAGACCTGAGCATGAACGCGCTTGAGTGGAACCGCGACCTTACCCGTCCGCTGGCCGAAGTTAATCAACGTGAACAAGGCCTCACTGATAAGCCTGATCGTGCCAAAGCTGTGGTTACCTTGCCCGAGCTGCGTAAAGGCAATATTGGCCTGGTAGTAGCTACGCAGATAGGGCGTTATGTAGCGCCAGACAACCCGTTGCCGGGCTGGCATTCGCCAGAGCAGGCATGGGCGCAAACCCAGGGCCAGGTAGCCTGGTACAAAGCCATGGAAGATGCCGGCGAAATGGTGCAGATAACCGATCTGCCATCGCTGGAGAAACACCTCGCGCTTTGGAACGATGGCCAATCGACAGCAAACAAACCCGTGGGTTATATTTTAAGTCTGGAAGGCGCCGATTCTTTCGTTACTGTACATCACCTGGAGCGTGCTTATAATTACGGATTACGTGCCGTAGGTCCTGCGCATTACGGCCCCGGTCGTTACGCTCAAGGGACCGATGCTACAGGCTATATGGGGCCGAAAGGACATGAGCTACTGAAAGAAATGGAACGCCTCAACGTTATCCTGGATGCCACCCATTTATGCGATGATAGTTTTTGGGAAGCCCTTGATCATTTTAACGGCCATGTTTGGGCCAGTCATAACAATTGCCGCGTGCTGGTGAACCACAATCGCCAGTACAGCGATGAGATGATCAAAGCCCTTATTGATCGTGGCGCGGTTATTGGTGCCGCGCTGGATGCCTGGATGATGGTACCCAACTGGGTGAGGGGACAGTCGACCCCTAAAGGTATGAACTGCAACCTGGAAGTAATGGTTGATCATATCGATCACATCTGCCAGATAGCCGGCAATGCGCTGCACATCGGCATGGGCTCCGACCTTGATGGTGCTTTCGGTCGCGAGCAATGCCCGTATGACCTGGAAACCATTGCCGATTTGCAAAAAGTACCCGCAATGCTCAAAAAACGTGGCTATACCGACCTGGATATCGAAAACATGATGCACGGCAACTGGCTGAGGTTTTTAAGGAAAGCCTGGGCTGAATAAAATAATAGAATTTGTCATCCTGAGCGCAGCGAAGGATCTGTTTGCCAATTTGCATATTGAATAATAGATGCTTCACTCCGTTCAGCATGACAAAAATTCTTTCCCCCTCTTTCCGGCGAAGCCGAAGAGAGGGGGCTCGAGCGAGGCAACGGGCGGGTGAGTCAAATTATCATCCTGATAACAGCATGGCTGTAAAGCCTCACCCCAGCCCTCTCCAAAGGAGAGGGAGTAAAATGTGCTATGTAAAGTCCTCTCCAAAGGAGAGGATTATTACATGAGAGCTTCGCCATTTAGGTGAGGCTTCCTCATCCCCGTGTAAAACAAACCATTCCATCCTATTATCTTTCCTTAATTAAGCCTAATTTGCAAACACTTGCTTCAAAAAAGCATTATCATCTATCATGAATGCAGAACAATCAAGGTTAAAAGATACTACCTGGAAAAAATGGGGCCCGTACGTAAGCGACCGTCAGTGGGGTACAGTACGCGAAGATTATAGCGCCAATGGCGATGCCTGGAGCTTTATAACACATGACATGGCCCGCAGCAAAACCTATCGTTGGGGCGAAGAAGGAATAGCCGGTATTTGCGACAGACAGCAAAACCTCTGCTTTGCCATAGCGCTTTGGAATAAAAAAGACCCCATCATTAAAGAACGTTATTTCGGTCTGAGTAACCCCGAGGGCAATCATGGCGAGGATGTAAAGGAGATCTATTATTACCTGGACAGTACTCCCACGCATTCCTACATGAAAGCGCTGTACAAATATCCGCAGCAGGTTTTTCCGTATGAATGGCTGGTAGCCGAAAACAAACGCCGTACACGTAAAGACCCTGAATTTGAGATCATCGACACCGGGATATTTGACAACGACGCTTACTTTGATGTATTTACCGAATATGCCAAAAGCGCTCAGGACGATATCCTGATCAAAATATCCGTTCACAACCGCGGTGATCAGGACGCCGCGTTGAATATCATGCCTACCATTTGGTTTCGCAATACCTGGGCCTGGGGTTATAATGACTATAAACCCCGTTTGACGGCCAATGGAGCAGGTAGGATAGAGGTATCGCACAAGGACCTTGATCAGCTATGGCTGCACACCGAAGGCTCGCCTGAGCTGTTATTTTGCGAAAACGAGACCAATACCCGCCGGCTTTACAATTATGATAACGGCATCAAATATCCCAAGGATGGCATCAATGATCATATTGTACATGGTTCGGATACTATCAATCCTAAAAATACAGGTACAAAGGCTGCTATTAACTATGATATTACTGTAGCCGCAAAACAAAGTATTACTATACGACTGCGTTTATCGCCCGATGCTAACTATAGTTTTGAAGATTTTGACCAGATATTTAAAACCCGCCTTACCGAGGCCGACCAGTTTTATAACGACATATACAGCAATAAAAATGATACTGACAGGAGTTTGATTCAACGACAAGCCTTTGGCGGTATGATGTGGAACAAACAGTTTTACTATTGCGATATCCGCCATTGGCTGCGCGGCGACCCGGCGCAACCCGCTCCGCCCGAGCAGCGCAAAACCGCCCGCAACAGCAAATGGATGCACCTGAATACCCGCGATATTGTATCCATGCCCGATAAATGGGAGTACCCCTGGTTTGCAGCCTGGGACCTCGCTTTCCATTGCCTTGCCTTGGCCCGCATTGATATGGCCTTTGCTAAAAATCAGCTTATCCTGCTTACCCGCGACTGGTACATGCATCCCAACGGGCAATTACCGGCCTATGAATGGGATTTTGGCGATGGCAACCCTCCGGTACATGCTATGGTGGCCTGGAGCATTTACAAAACCGATAAGGAAGCCAATAACGGCAAAGGTGATACTTACTTTCTGGAAAGAATATTTCACAAGCTAATGCTCAACTTTACCTGGTGGGTAAACCGTAAGGATGCATCGGGTAATAATGTGTTTGAAGGTGGTTTTTTAGGTTTGGATAATATTGGCGTTTTTGACCGGAATATGCCTCTGCCTTCGGGTCAGCACCTGGAACAGGCTGATGGAACCAGTTGGATGGCCATGTATTCGTTGAATTTACTGCGCATAGCTACAGAATTGGCCGCTGATGATAATGCCTATGCGGATATTGCCTCTAAGTTTTTTGAGCACTTTATTTATATTGTAGGGGCAATGTCAAACCTGGGCGAAAACAATGAAGGGCTTTGGGATGATGAGGATGGCTTTTTCTATGATCAGATTAGCTTCCCGGATGATGGCTCGATTAAAATGAGGGTACGCAGTATAGTAGGGTTGATCCCCTTATTTGCAACTGAGGTGTTGAATGAAAGTGATATCAGCGATAGCCCCATATTCCGCGACCGGATGAAATGGTTTGCCGAAAACCGGCCTGACCTGGCTTCGCTGGTTTCGCGCTGGAACGAGAAAGGTCCAAATGGTAAACATCTCATCAGTTTACTGCGAGGGTTCCGGATGAAATCGATCCTGAAATACATGCTGGATGAAAAGGAGTTCCTGAGCGATTATGGCATCCGCTCCCTCTCCAAATATCACCAGGACAAACCTTTCCATGTGGCCGTAAACGGTGTCGACTTTGGCATAGGCTATATACCTGCCGAGAGTGACAGCGGCCTGTTTGGCGGCAACAGCAACTGGCGTGGCCCCATCTGGATACCTATCAATTACCTCATCATCGATAGCCTACATCGTTTTTACGAGTATTATGGTGACGATTTTAAGGTAGAGTGCCCAACCGGCTCCGGCAATTATGTAAATCTCAAGGAAGTAGCCAATGAGCTTTATCGTCGCGTATCAAATCTCTTCCTGCGTGATGAAAACGGCAACCGCCCCGTATTTGGCCAATACCACAAAATGCAAACCGATCCGAACTTTAAAGATTACATCCTCTTTTACGAATATTTTGATGGTGACAACGGTCGTGGAGCCGGCGCAGCCCACCAAACCGGCTGGACAGGACTGATAGCCAATTGCCTGTATATCTAACGCTATATATTGATAGTCTGACGGTTTTTCTGTACCTTTATATCAATAGCAGCCCGGATCTCTTTTTGTAAGAGATCCGGGCTGTTTTAGTTAAAGAGAAAATAAACCTAAAAGCGATTGTTTGGTATTTAGTTATTTATTAATTAGATAATTAATACTTTTTAAACCTTTCAAAACACCTCAATAATTTGTTAAAAAGTGTTAAAATGGCCGCGAAGCTTAATTAAACGATCAAAAAACAATTCCTTTTGCTCCGAAATTTGTTAAAAAGCGTTAAAATTCAAGGTTTAAAAAGTTTTTGACCCAGACAAAGCATCGAAAATACCCCTGTTTTTACTGTCAATTTATTGGAAAAATCTGGGAAAAAACATTCACCAAAATTTTATTGTGTAAAAAAGACACAATAAAATTTTGATCGATACAAAAATTATTTAGTTTTACTGTACCACTTATAAAAACTAAAAATTATCAGTATGAATTACAACAGGCGAAAGTTTATCCAAAGCGCTGGTGCACTGGCTCTTAGTGTCGTGGCTTTATCCAGCAAAGCAGGTTCATTATTCCATAATGTAAAAGGCGAACACGCGGTTGGCTTACAACTATTCACATTTTTTGGAGTTATTGATGAAGATGTAAAAGGAACGCTAACCAAAATAGCGGGTTTAGGCTATAAGGAGCTGGAATCGGCTTTTAGCAAAAAGGGCGGCTATTATGGTATGAATCCAAAAGAGTTCAAAACTATGGTTAACGACCTGGGTATGGCCTGGACGTCGCACCACGTGCTTGGGGCCCCATTTAAACTTCCTCCCGGAGCCAAAATGCCTGTAGGGGCCGATGGCAAGCCGCTGGTGATACCACCCATGAAAAACCTGCGCGAAAATATGCAGCAACTGGTTGATGAGGCTGCCGAAGGAGGGGTTAAATACCTGGTTTGCGCCAATTCGCCTACAGCTACGTTGGATGAGATCAAATCGACTATAGATGTACTGAACAAAACAGGGGAGGCCGCTAAAAAAGTAGGTATACAATTCGCCTATCATAATCACGATATGGAGTTTCACCCGGTTGATGGAAAAGTGCCTTATGATCTCCTCCTTAGCGAAACCGACGCCAAAAATGTAAAAATGGAGCTCGATCTGGCCTGGGCTATCAAAGGCGGTAAAAATCCGGTTGAAATGTTTAAACAACACCCTGGCCGCTTCCCGCTGTGGCATGTAAAAGATCTGGATGCTAAACGTGAAACCATATTACCGGTAGGTAGTGGCACCATTAATTTTAAACCCATTTTCGCCGCTGCGGCATCGGCCGGTATGAAACATTTTTTTGTAGAGCACGATATGACCAAAGATCCACTGGCCAGTATAACAAGCAGTATTGGGTATTTGAAGAATACTTTGAAGGTTTAAATATCATTAAGTCATTTACTTCGCGTCATTAAGTCATTGAATAAATATAAATGACTTAATGACTCAATGATTTCAATGAAATATTGCCCTTAACAATTCCATAATATACTGTCATTTTGATTTAACAGCGGCTTTAAGTATCTTAAAGCCGCATTAAATAAATCATATGGCAGCATCCTCGGCAGAGCAGTTAAAACGAGTATTAAAACCTGTTCACCTGTGGGCAATAGCTGTGGGGCTGGTGATATCCGGTGAGTATTTTGGCTGGAACCTGGGCTGGGCCGTATCGGGAACTATTGGATTTCTGATAGCTACTTTGTTGATCACGGTAATGTATATCACCTTCATTTTTAGCTATACAGAGCTTACCACTTCCATTCCACATGCAGGCGGTGCGTTTGCTTATGCGTATAGGGCCATGGGACCTATTGGTGGCCTTGTTGCCGGTTACGCCACATTGATCGATTTTTTATTGGCGTCGCCAGCTATAGCTATTTCATTGGGAAGCTATCTACACTTTTTATACCCGGCTATACCCGTTATGCAGTCGGCTATGTTATTTAATGCGGCGTTTATCGTACTAAACATATCGGGGGTAAAGGAATCAGCCACATTTTCGGTATTCATTACCTTATTAGCTGTAGCCGAACTATTGCTATATATGGGTGTCGTATCGCCTCATTTTAAAATGGACAATTACCTGAGCAATCCGATGCCTTTTGGTTGGGCCGGGGTATTCGCTGCATTGCCTTTCGCGGTTTGGTTTTACCTGGCTATTGAGGGTGTAGCCATGGTTGCCGAAGAAGTTAAGGAACCTAAGAAAAACATCCCAAGGGGTTATATATCAGCACTGGCTACTTTGGTTGCATTAGCTCTGGGGGTTATGATATTAACCGGAGGTATAGCTGATTGGCGTAAACTCAGCAACCTGGATTACCCGCTACCAGAAGCTATAGGGATTGTTTTAGGTAAAGCAAATGGTATCACTAAAATATTTGCCAGTATTGGTCTGTTTGGATTGATCGCATCGCTGCATGGAACTATTCTGGCATCGTCAAGGCAGGTATTTGCTATGGCTCGCAGTGGTTATTTGCCACGGGGGCTGGCTGGCATCAACCACCGGTTCAAAACACCTCACTGGGCACTTATGGCTGGTGGGGTAGTGAGCTTTATAGCTATTTATAGCGGCACTACAGCGCAGATCATCGTACTTTCGGTACTTGGGGCAATTGTGATGTATTTGATGAGCATGCTGAGCCTTTTTATCCTGCGTAAAAAAGAACCAAATCTTGAGCGACCATTTGCCTCGCCGTTTTACCCGGTGTTTCCGGCAACGGCTCTGATTATATCAACCGTATGCCTTTTCGCCATCATTTGGTTTAATTTACAGGTGAGCGGTATATTCTTTGGAAGCTTGATTGTAGTGATCGCGATTTTTATATGGATAGGAAAACATAAAATAGCGCTAACCGATGAAATGATGGCCGCACCTGAATTTACAGAAGCGGGGTAGAAACACCAATGAACAATTGAACTAATGAGCGCTTACAGGCACACTATACGCAACAAGGTTTATAAGTTTCCGGATCTGAAAACTTTGCTGGGAAAGGCATCGCCTTACCGGTCTGGCGATGAACTGGCCGGTGTAACTGCCGAAAGCTATGAGGAACGCGTGGCAGCTCAAATAACGCTGGCTGATGTGTCTTTGAAAACCTTTCTCAACGAGGCAGTGATACCTTACGAGCAGGATGAAATAACCAGATTGATTATTGATAGTCATGATATTACAAGTTTTAGCTTTATAAGTCATTTAACAGTGGGAGAGTTGCGCGACTGGTTGTTGAGCGATGAAACCGATACCGCCACCTTAACTCGTGTAGCTGCTGGTATTACGCCCGAAATGGCCGCGGCGGTATCCAAGCTAATGGGTAATCAGGATCTGATAGCTGTTGGAAAGAAGTGCGAAGTAATCACTATTTTCCGGAATACTATCGGCTTAAAAGGGCACTTTAGTACTCGTTTACAACCTAATCACCCAATCGATGATCCAAAAGGTGTAGCTGCCAGCATTATTGATGGTTTACTGCATTGCAGTGGTGATGCCTGTATAGGTATCAATCCGGCTACGGATAGCCCTACAGCGGTAAATAACCTGCTTAAACTGATGGATAATATTCGCTATCAGTTTGAGATACCTACACAAAGTTGTGTGTTAAGTCATATCACTACCACTTTAGAACTAATTAACCAGGGCGCTCCTGTTGATCTCTGTTTTCAGTCGATAGCCGGAACAGAGCAAGCCAATAGCAGTTTCGGTATTAACCTGAATATAATTGAGGAAGCATACCAGGCCACCCTATCCTTAAATCGAGGAACAATAGGTCAGAACGTGATGTATTTTGAAACAGGACAGGGTAGTGCACTATCTGCCAATGCCAATTTGGGGGTAGATCAGCAAACCTGTGAAGTAAGGGCGTATGCCCTTGCTCGAAAATTTAAGCCATTGCTGGTCAATACCGTTGTTGGGTTTATCGGGCCCGAATATTTATATGATGGCAAGCAAATTATCCGTGCTGCTTTGGAAGATCATTTTTGTGGTAAATTGCTCGGTTTGCCTATGGGCGTTGATGTTTGCTATACCAATCACACCCAGGCCGATCAGGATGATATGGATAATCTGCTTACCTTATTGGGTGTAGCAGGGTGTAATTTTATCATGGGTATACCTGGGGCTGATGATATTATGCTTAATTACCAGTCAACTTCGTTCCATGATGCGCTTTATTTGCGTAAAGTACTTGATTTAAAACCTACGCCTGAGTTTGAAAAATGGCTCATTAAACAGGGGATAGTAGATAGTGGGGGAAATATGCTGCCGGCAAATCAATCACACGGTTTATTGAAAGCTATGATTAAATAACATGAAAAGGAATGTCCCTCAGGAGATACAGTCATTAAGGGCACTGAAAGAGTTTACCACGGCAAGGATAGCTATCGGCAGGGTGGGTACCAGTATTCCTTTAAAACAGTTCTTAGAGTTTAAACTGGCTCACGCTCATGCACGCGATGCTGTATATTCTGAATTAGATATCAGTAGTTTAACGGATTTACTTAAATTGTTTACTTTGCCAGTTTTACACTTGCAAAGTAAGGTGAGCTACCGGGAACAATATCTGCAAAGGCCAGATATGGGGCGAAGGTTAAACGATGAATCCATTCAACTGCTTAAGGAATATCATAGCGAAACAGATATCGCTATTATTATAGCGGACGGCTTATCGGCAACTGCTGTTAATCAAAATTCCCTGGGGTTATTGCAAATACTCATACCACAGCTAACAGCGGCAGGTTTTAAGTTGGCTCCCATTAGCCTGGTTGAACAGGGGCGTGTTGCCATTGGTGATGATATTGGTCATGGACTAAATGCAAAACTATCCATGGTATTGATAGGCGAGCGGCCAGGGCTTAGTTCGGCAGACAGCCTTGGCGTTTATCTCACATACAGCCCTAAACCCGGTCTTACAGATGAAACACGTAATTGTGTATCTAACATCAGACCTGGCGGTTTATCCTATGCAAAGGCAACAAAAAAAATATTCTACCTCATTAATGAGGCTTTCAAACGGAAATCATCCGGCGTAATGCTTAAGGATAATGCAGGCCTACTGGAAAGCTGAGAAAGCAAAGAGCTTAAGATTTTAAACCTTAAGCTTCTGATTATATGTTATATTTAACTAACTCTCTGTATATTAGCACAAAGGAATGCTTTGAGCATTTTTACTTTCCTCTTTTTGCTACTTTCCCCGTTTTTCTATAGTGCCATTAAAAGAGATCGGATCGCGGTTACTGCTGGTAACTTGCAATGAAGCATAACCATCGGAAGAAATGTCAAGTCTTAAGGTTTGCACGTCGCGCCAGTCGCTGATATTTTTGTCCTTACCTGTTGGCTTTATAACAACGGCCCAGCCACCTTTTTTACCTGGTTTTGAGGTGTAAGTAAAATGGGTATTGGTAAATTTAATACCACCTTCTGTAGCGTTGTATGGAGCAGTATAGGCTCTGCCAAAGTATGGTAAGAATGCGGATATGGTATCTTTAGATACGGTTAGATCATAATCAGAGGTTAATGATCTGCTTATGCCCCGCATAGGCATTACGTAATTGGCCTTAAATACATAGTTTTGAGCCTCCACCAGGGTTTTTATGGCCAAAGCACGAGCGGCCTTTTTGTCTTTACTGGTACTTTGAGCATTAGCTATATTTATACCGATAAAAGTCAATAAAAGCAACACTGATATATTCTTTAATAGTTTCATAGTTAAGTATTTATTCGTTAGACAATAAAGTGATACTTAGGTTTAATTACTATTAAAGTTAAGCATTATTTAAATAACAAAACCACCCGTTTCTGTGGATGGCTTGCAAATTTGATGACCTTGTTTTTTATCGATCGGACTTACTTTTCATACTGCCAAAACCTGCCTTTTCCTTCGGCTATCCATTCTAAGGACTGTTCTATTCTTTTTTGTCTTGTGGCTTCAGTTTTTGCATCTGTTATCCAAACTAAATAGTCCTTGCGAAAAGAGGGAGATTTATTTTCAAAAATTTCTTTTACCAATGGATTAGCTATAAGTACTTTATTAAAATAATCAGGCACTTCAATTACTTTTGGTTTTTCAGATACAGGTTTCGCTTTTTTTACACCATTTTCATTTAAAACCATAGCTTCTTTGATATAAGCTACCAATGCTTCCTTGGCTGGCAGGTCTGATAAAGATTTTATCTTATCCATATATCCCATCTTTTGGCCTGCCTTTACGCTCTCTATTATTCTTTTATCACTCATCAACTCCGCTTTATAAAGGCTGAAAGAACAATGGTGCTTATAACCAGCGAGTATGCACATCATATCGCCCTTGTAATCAAAATGTGGATTCCCCCATTTAATGATTTCCTCAACCTCAGGACATGTTTCGTGAATTATCTGCCGTAAATACGTCATGATCGGCCTGGCAAAATCGGCAGATTTTGCGATATACTCATCAAACTGGGGATTAAATTTTGACATTTTAACGCGTTTTATTAATTGATTGATAACTGTTTAAATCAAATCTAAAAAATAATTAAAAATAAAAAGCCACCCGTTTTGTACGGGTGGCTTTTTATTTTTAATTATCTCGAAACTATATCAAATTAACGCTACGGTTAACAAATTCGGTAAGCTCAGCACCTGTTAATAAGCCTTGAGATAGCAGGGCCAGATCAAATGCTTGTTTTGACAATTGGGCTCTAACTTCTTCATTCTCTTCCTGTAATATACGACCGATCAGTTTATGATTACCGTTTACAATTACTTTATAATTATCAGGCATATTACCATAAAAACTCATACCGCCACCCATTGCAGCCATATCTTTCATCCGGCGCATAAACTCGTCCATGGTAACAGTAACAGGCAATTCATCTGGATTAAGACTTTCTATTTGAACATTATAGGCTGGTTTATTGATGGCTTTATTAAAGATGTCTTTTACCAGGGTTGATTGTTCTTCGGTCAAAACTGTTTCCGGCGCATCGTCTTTTTTGATCAGCTTATCCGCAACATCAGCATCAACACGTTTGAGTGACGTTTTTTCCAGTTTTTGCTCTAATTGACTAATGAAGTGATTATCGATAGGAGAGTTCATCACCAGTACATCGTAACCTTTTTTACCAGCAGATTGGATAAAAGCATCCTGTTTAGCAGGGTCATTGGTGTAAATATAAACCAGCTGACTATCCTTGTCGGTTTGAACAGCTTCAACCTTATCTTTATATTCTGGTAAGGTGAAGTTTTCGTTTTTAGTATTGGTTACCAAAACAAAATCTTTGGCTTTATCATAGAATTTGTCTTCGCTAACCATACCGTATTTTACGAACAAGCCAATATCTGCCCATTTTTCTTCATATGCTTTACGATCGGCTTTAAATAGTTCTGACAATTTATCAGCTACTTTCTTAGTGATATAGCTGTTGATCTTTTTAACGTTGCTATCGGCTTGTAAAAAGCTGCGGGATACGTTCAACGGGATATCAGGCGAATCGATAACACCATGCAGCAGCATCAGGAACTCAGGCACAATGTCTTTAACCTCATCGGTAATAAATACCTGGCGGCTGAATAATTTGATTTTGTTTTTTTGTACTTCAAAATCATTTTTCAGTTTAGGAAAATACAATACGCCGGTCAGATTAAAAGGATAATCTACATTGAGGTGGATCCAGAACAGCGGGTCTTCGCTAAATGGGTAAAGCGTTTTGTAGAAGTTAAGGTAATCCTCATCTTTTAATTCTGACGGTGCTTTTGTCCAGATAGGATTGGTTTCATTGATGATGTTATCATGCTGAACCTCAATGTATTTTGGTTTGCCTTCTTCATCAACACCATCATCTTCACGATCAGTTTTGGTGCCAAATTTAATAGGTACAGGTAAAAATTTACAGTATTTATCCAGTATTTCCTGAAGCTTGTGCTCGCTTAAAAACTCTTCAGATTCGCTGTTGATGTATAGGGTAATTTCGGTACCACGTTCTTCCAGTACGCCTTCGCCAATCTCAAACTCGGTGCTGCCATCGCAAACCCAGTAAGCAGGTTCGGCACCATCCTGGTATGAAAGTGTTTGAATTTCAACCTTATCCGCAACCATGAAAGCTGAGTAGAAACCTAAACCAAAACGACCGATGATCTCATTGGCATCCTTGGCCTCTTTAAATTTCTCCATAAACTCAGTAGCGCCTGAAAATGCGATCTGGTTGATGTATTTCTTGATCTCTTCGGCGGTCATACCCAGGCCGTTATCAGATATAGTGATCGTTTTCTTATCCTTATCAAAAGCCACTTCAACACGCAGATCACCCAGTTCGCCATTGTATTGGCCCAGGGAAGCCAGGCGTTTGATCTTTTGGGTAGCATCTACCGCGTTGGATACCAATTCGCGCAGAAATATCTCATTATCAGAGTAAAGGAATTTTTTAATGATCGGAAAAATGTTCTCGGTGTGAATCGAAATGCTGCCTTTTTCTTGCATAATATTTTTGTATGATTGATTTAATATGATTTTCAATGGGGAACTATCAATGCCTGTTCCAAAGAACGGGATATTGTCAAATTGGCAGTAAGATTTTTAAGATATGATGCCTTGAAATTATTGAAATTTTGCACCATGAGACTTTTTAAACCTTTGATTTTAACAAATTTCAACCCAAAAACGGGTCAAAAAGGTGCCCGTTTTGCCCATTTTAACTAAATTTTAACGCCATTTTAACACTTTTTAACAAATTTTTGACGGGTTTTGAAAACTTTAAAAAGTATTAAATATTTGATAAAATAATGAAATAAAAATCCGTGGGGTTTCGGCTGGTTTTTGTTATTTACTAAACAGCCCGGCTCTCTTTTATTCAGAGAGAGCCGGGCGGCTAATGATATTCATATACGAAATTTCCGGGGCACTGTCAAATGCCAGTTAAGATTACCAGTTACTAATTTGTACCTGCTGGCTTTGCAGCCGGAGCAGGTTGATTAAGCGCAAAACGTTTGCCTATAACGGCCAATTCAGCATCACTTAATTTGGAGGTTGACTTTAACAGTTCAACAAAATAGGCTACTTCGCTTTCACTGGCTGGGCAGCCTACATTATCACCATAAGTATCCAGTGAAGCCCCTTTTGGCCGCACCTGGCTATCGCCCAAAACTTTTCCTTTTTCATCCAGGATCAACCAAAATGGTAAGCCGGCTTTTTCACCATGAAATTTTGTTAGCGCTTCTGTTGATCCGGGGTTTTCCAGGTTTTTCTTAGCGGGTTGTTCCAGTACATCCAATGTAGCTATCACATAGTTGTTATCGATCATTTGTTTGCAGGATGGGTCGTTCAGCGAAGCTTCCATTTTTTTGCACCAGCCGCACCACGAGGCATGGAATATCAGCATTACCTTTTTATGCTCTTTGGCAGCCTGCGTATAAGCTTGTTTTAATACCGCATCGGCAGATGGATTAGCAGTTTGCGCTCGGCTGCTCAAGCCAATCGCCAGTGCAAAGAATAACAAAATGATCTTTTTCATGGGGCTAAATCTATTGAAGTGAATTTGTTACTAAAGTTAAAAAATTATGCATCAATATATTTAAGCTTTCTTCGGTCTCCTGATGAATGATCTGGCCTTCCGCGTTTATTTTGGAGCGGATAAAGGAAATAAGCAACGCAGCACCATCAACAACATGACTATTAAGCGCGCCCAATGTAAGCAGGAGCGAGGCGTGGGCATGTTCGCCACCCAGGGAGGCGGTGATGAGGGCTACCGGCTTTTCGACCAGCGAACTGCTGGATACCAGCCAATCCAGCATGTTTTTAAGCTGACCGGGCACACCAAATGCGTATTCCGGGGTGCAGATAATCAAGCCATCGGCATTGGTTAAAAGCCCGCGTAAACGCACTACAGCATCCGGAGGAGTATCGTTATCCAAACCGGGATCAAATGGCGGTATCAGCGCCAGCTCATCGTATATGATGTAATTGATATCAGTTGGAACCTGCGTACCCAGGTATTTCAGGATATGATGGTTGGATGAGCCGGAACGCAGGCTGCCGGATATGGCAAGAAGCCGTATTCCCCTTAAATTAAGCGTAGCGGTTGTCTGAGCTTTTTTATTCATTATGGCATTCAAAGGTGCAATTCCAATTATGTTCATAAGCCGGATTTGCAATTCAAATATAGCTGTTCTTTTTATAGCGGCAGAAGATGAAGTAATAGCCATCTCCAGCTGATCGCTTAAGTTTTGTTTGTTTATTTTTCATTTTTAAAATTGCTTACAGCGATACCGGCCACAACTATAGCAACTATGCCGAATAACCGGAAAGTTTGGTTTAGCCCTATATTTACGATCAGGCTAAAAATCAGGCTTCCAAAGCCATAACCCATGAAAAGGAAGAAGGCGAACAAACCGGTGGCTGCACCTTTTTTGGGTGAAAGAGTTGTAATGATAGCCGCATATAAAGGCTGGGTTAGATCAAACCCTAAGGATAAAGTGGCGATAGCTATACAGGATATGGCCAGTGAATAATTTATACTCAGTGTTATTGCAGACAAGGCACCCACTAAAATTCCTATCGGGATAATTTTATTGCGTCCAAATTTATCGGCAAGCTTGCCAAGCATCGGCCCGAATAACAAGCCGGGTATTCCGTATCCTAATAAAGCCAGGCCGATCTCCCGTTCATGAAGGTTATAATTTTTGTAAAAGAAATAACCAGTCCAGGCGAAAACCCCGCTGTGAAACATGCCATTAAACAGCACAAACAGGTAAGTTCGCCAGCCCCGCGGTAAACAAAATATTTCTTTTGTAGACTGGTACATCATCCGGAAGCCGCCGGCATGTTTAGTGTTTCTCTGTAAAAAATGTTTAGCGTTAGCTATCAACACCAATAATATACAAGCGCCTACCGTTGCTGCTACCCAAAACATCATCTGCCAGCCTAAGCGGGCGGTTAGCAGCGCTCCCGCACTGGAGCCAAAAGCCATTCCCCCGGCCATAAATCCGAAGAGAATCCCCAAAGCGTGCCCCCGTTTGGCATAGGGGAAATTATCACCTATCCATCCAATGGTAATTGGAGCCACACCACCGGCGCCTAAACCCGTTAATAAGCGAAGTATGATCATCTGCGTGATGGAATGGCAAAAGCCCGTGCACGCGGTTAACACGATAAAACAGGTTAATGAAAACAGGATGATTGGAAAGCGGCCATATTTATCTGATAAGGGCGCGTAAACCAGGGTAACAAAGCCATATCCCAATAAATAGGCAGGCTCAATAAAACTTACGTGACGAACGGATACGTGAAACAACATGGCCAATTTGGGTAAAATCGGCGCGACCATAAATCCCTGGAAAAAGATGATGAAAGTACCCAGTGATAAAATAATGACCAGGAACATGGGTGGTGCAATAATATCTGTAACTGACGGTGGATTGGCAGTTAACGGTTGATCTGATTTCATTTTTGATATATTTTGATGAGGAGATAAGCCACAGTTTTCCATACACGTGATCTTGCATTCAGGGATGATAAAAAACGTTTTGCTTTTACCGATATAAAAGGCATGACGAAAACTGCTGAGTGTTTTTAAGGGAGAGCGATACTTGCTGATCAATAACCAGATTGCTTTATCAGACAAACAGAGGGCAATGGGAGTTCATCCAGCCTGTATTCTTCATTTTGTTTGATAAAACCCTGGGATTCAAAAAAGCTGATGAAGGGATTTTCTGCATATTCATTGATCCAGGTTGCTTGGTAGGACTTGCAAACGGATAAGCATTTATCAAATAATGATTGACAGATGGCGGGCTCAGTGTATGCCGTAAGTATACCAAAATCAGCAATCCGGATAACACGGTTCTGTACTATAGCTTTTGGCTTTTCTCCTTTGGACGTAATCCGTGCAAAGCCTGCTGGTTTATCATTGGCATAAACCACCAACCATTGATTAGACATGCTGTTGACTTCAACCATCAACGCCTTTTCACTAAAGTTTTCTGAAAGATAATTCTCTATTTGTTCTGGTGGGAGCAGGGGCGAAAATTTTTCCCGGGCGATAGTTTGGGTGAGGTATAATAACGTATCCATGCCTTGTTGGGTAGCGATGGTAAATTTGGTTATGATTACTGAATTCATTTTGACATTTTATGGTGTCAAAACTAAAAGCAATGCCACTATCGATACAGATACAGATTACGTAAAAATAACCAGTACAGTTATACTGATATAGCTTCACCTAAAAGTTCCAATGCTTTGACTTTTAGGGAAGAATATTGATCTGCGAATACAATTCTGAAATTATTTGGAAACATGCCTGAAAAAGAAAAAGTATAACCCGGCGTAAATTTAATGCCTATTCGCTCGCACTGATGGTAAAAATTATGCATATCCATATGAGAGGGCATCTTTACCCATAAATTGTAACCACCAGAAGGCGGTACAATAAATGTACCTTTAGGAAAATGCGCCGATAGAAGGTTGATGGTAAAGTGTGCGTTTTTTGCCAATCGTGTTCTGAACGCGCGGATATGGCGGTCATAACTGTTTGTTTCTAATAAACGATTGACGGTTTCCTGATAGACCGGTGAAACGGTACTACCCATTGAAAATTTAATTTGCTCGGCCCGCTTCAGAAACTTGCCTGTCGATAACCAACCTAAACGGATGCCCGGGGCGAGCGTTTTGGCATATGATGAGTAGGTGATAACCAATCCGCTTTCATCATAACTTTTGAGCGTAGACGGGCGCTTACCGCTAAAGTTTAAATCGCCATAAATGTCATTTTCAATAGCGGCAATATCGTATTGCTGTATTACATTAACGAGTTCTTTTTTAAGCTCATCAGCAAGCAATAGGCCTGTAGGATTATGAAAATTGGGCGTAATGACAACCGCTTTTATTTTGTTTTTCTGGCAGGCCTTTTTTAAAAAATCGACATCAAAACCATTCACCAGATCAACCGGTACTTCGATCACCTTAAGGTTAAGTACCCTGATCACCTCCAGTATAGAAAAAACGCAGGGACTTTCTACCGCAACTATATCACCCGCATTACATACTGCCGACAGGGCAATATAAAGCGCCTGCAATGCGCCATCGGTAATCAATAATTCCTTTGGATTGATCCGTGTCTGGTACCCGGCAGCATGTTTTATAATGTTGGTCTTTAAATCTTCGGAACCATTGGTAGGATAATATCTTAGCAGGCCCGCGCCTTTTTCCCGTATCACTTGCTGCATGGTTCTCAGCAATAGTTTTTGCGATATCATCAGATCGCCAGGTGTTGCTACATTAAATTCTGCTATTTTTTTTTCGCCCCGGGATGCGGTTATGAGTTCCATATTTCTTTCAAAAATGGCATCTCTGACTACGGGATTATCTTGCAATGTGTTTTTTTGCTTTGGATTTGAAGGCGTTGCTACATAATAGCCAGACTTGGGAATGCTGGTTACTAAACCCAGTATGATTAAGTACTCATAACCATTTTGAATAGTGCTAATGCTGGTATGATATTGTTTTTTTAAGTGGCGTACAGAAGGAAGTTTATGACCCGGCTTATAAATTTCATCGCGGATATTCTTCTCAATATCGGAAGTGAATGCCTCAAATTTATAGGTTTTCATATACTGTACTGCCTCTATTTATAAAAAGATATTCTGTATCAAAGGTAATAGTTGCTTTTTAAATGAGGCAAATAAAGGGTAAAAGTATGTGCATGGTGCTTCCCATATATAGGAGGGGGATACAATTTGGTTGAAAATTTCCGCAAACCCCATAGGGGTTAAAGCTTTGTAGAAAAAAGTTGATTCCAATTTAGTGCCGTAGGTACTGTACTCCTGTTGCATACCTACGGCATGCTAAATACATATTTTTTGTTTTCTACAAAGCTTTTACTCCTGCGGAGTATCCTCAACTTGATGATATTTGAAGTCGGGGGCCCTACGGTATAAACTGCAAAATAAATGATGATCCCTTACCTTCGGTTGATTGTACCTGTATGTTACCCTTGTGTAGCAGCATGATCTGTTTGCATAAGCTGAGACCAATACCACTGCCGGTTTTACGGGTACTGAAGAAAGGTATAAAAATCTTATCGAGTAATTCAGGGGGCATACCTAAACCGTTGTCGGTTACTTTTACGAGGGTTTTGCTGTTGTTCTGTAACTCTCCTGATAGTATTAAGCGCGGCTCCTCGCGGTCTTTTACAGCTTCTATGGCATTTACCAGCAGGTTGATCATTACCTGCTCTATGAGGTTAATATCGGCCTGTATGGCCAGGGTAGGATCGCGCAGGATGATCTCCAGTTCGATATGTTTTTTCTCCAACGTTGGCCGCATCAGGCTGGCCAGGTTTTCGAACAGATCGCGCACCAGGATCTTATTCAGATCGAGCTTGGTGATCTTGTTAAGGCTGCGATAGCTTTCGGTAAATTTGAGCAAGCCCTCGCTGCGTCTTTTGATGGTATCGATACCCAGTTCCAGATCTTCCAGTTCGCTGCTTTGAATGGCCCCGGTGATCTCTGGACTTTGCAATCTGTTTTTTAACGTATCGGCTAAGGATGATATAGGGGCAACCGAATTCATGATCTCATGGGTCATTACGTTGAGCAATTTCGACCATGCTTTTGATTCGGTTTCATCCAGCGCCTCGCTTACGTTCTGAAAGGCTATCAGCTTATATAGTATATCATCGCTGCGCATAACACTGGCCGTGATGAGCATTTTTACCAATTGCTGGTTGCGGGTCATGGTGATGATCTTACTATCGCCGGGCTTTACTTTAATCAATTCCAGATACAAGGCCGGATCTCGTTTTTCAAGCGAGTGCACAGTTTTAAGATAGGGGATACCTATAAGGTTCTTAAAGGCCTCATTGATCCAGCTGATGTTGCCTGTTTCTTCCTCGAATGAGAGGATGCCTGTATCAACCAATTCCAGGATCTTTTGCAGATAGTGATACTGGGTTTCGCGCTCGCGGCTGATGAGTTTAAAGGTAGTATTGATATCATTGAAACCTTTACGCAGCGGTTTCAATTCATTAGGTGCCCGGCGAACGTCAAAATGCCGTGAAAAATCGCGGTAATGTATCGATTCCACAAACTGGTTTACCTCATCCTGCGCTTTTTTCTGAAAACGGATCATTTCAATAACCGCGTATACGATAAGCGGTACAAAAATTACCAGGTAAAGTGGTTTACCGCTAACAATAACAAAGGCGGCGGCAACCAGCGCCAGGAACATCAGGAATACGCGCAGCAACAGCCGCCATTCATATCGGTTAAATATCATATTTGCTTAATCTGCGGTATAGGGCTGTGCGGGTTAATCCCAATTCTTTTGCGGCCCGTGTTATGTTGCCATTGTGTTTTTCAATAACCCTTAGTATGGCATTCTTCTCCAAAGTACTCAGCTGGATATTGTCGTCATCAATAACAGTTTCAGGTGCTGTTTCCAGAATCGAAAATATCAGGTCGTCTGGCCGCAATATGTTTTCGTCGGCCATGATCACTGCCCGCTCAATGGTGTATTGCAGCTCGCGTACGTTGCCCGGATAATTGTATGATTTTAATTTTTGTAAAGCTGCGGCATCAAAATCTACCGAAGGTTTAAGGTATTTACCGGCATACAATTTAGCAAAGTGGCGGGCCAATATGGTAATATCTTCATTACGCCTGCGTAACGGCGGCATATTGATCTCGACGGTATTGATACGGTAGATCAAATCCTTCCGGAAGCGGTTCTCATTAGCCAGTTCCTGCATGGGTACGTTGGTAGCGCAGATTAACCTGATGTCAATATCAACAGCTTTATTAGTACCCAGGCGTGTTACCTGCCGGTTTTGCAGTACGGTAAGCAGCTTTGCCTGTTGCTGCAGGCTAATGTTACCTATCTCATCCAGGAACAGGGTACCGCCCTGCGCGTCTTCAAAACGACCGGTACGATCTTCCCGGGCATCTGTAAAAGCACCTTTTTTATGACCAAAAAGCTCACTCTCGAACAAAGTATCGGTGAGGGCACCCACATCCACTTTGATAAATGGTTTATCTGCACGCAGCGAACGCTCGTGTATGGCTTTGGCCATTAGATCTTTGCCGGTTCCGTTCTCGCCCAGCAGCAGGATATTGGCATCTGTAGGGGCAATTTTATTCACCTTGTAAAAAATATCCTGCATCACTTCCGATTCGCCCAGGATGGAAGTATCACCGGCGGTGCTTTTTACAGCGGTTTTGGTAGTTTTTACGCCCTCTTTTTTATCCAGGAGTTCTTTTATGGTGGTGATTAATTTTTCGTTGTGCCAAGGCTTCACAATAAAATCGTTGGCACCTTCTTTTAAGGAACGTACCGCCAGGTCAATATCGCCATAAGCGGTAATCATGATCACACATACATTGGGTTTCCAATCCTTTACCTTGCGTAACCAATATAAACCCTCATTACCTGTATTTATAGCGCTGTTAAAATTCATATCCAGCAACACCAGGTCAACCTCATTGCGCTGCAGCAACCAGTTTAAATTTTCCGGGTTTTTCTCGGTAATTACTTCCTGAGCCTCTGTTTTTAGTAAAAGCTTAACAGCGGTAAGCACGTCCGGATCGTCGTCGACAATTAAAATAGTAGCCTTTTTTAGTATCATGTTTTTGCGTTGTTCATTAGTTCACGGATTCAATTGTTCATTGTGCCGTTGCTTATATTGACAAATATAACAGACTATTGCTACCAACGAACTAATGAGCCAATGAACTACTGAACTAAATTGCTTAAATTTCATACCAGTTATTATAATACAAGTATTAAACTGTAAATCAATAATGAAGGATTACGGCAAAATCAACCCACTGTATCATAACCGGACACTTGCTGTAACAGAAGCGTACGCTTTAATTGGCTATTTACTGTTTAATGAACTGAATTACAGTAATTTAATTTGTGGCATATCTTTTTGTTATGACTTATCAAAATATAATAAACTACAGTGGACAGAAAAATTGAAAAGAAGACCTGGAACAATAAGCGAATACTCACAATTGCGGGCATAACAGGCCTTGCTTTATTGATAGGAGGGGTTATTTATGGTACATCGGGTAAAAGTAAGCTTGATGTAGATACCGAACGTATAACTATTAGTACCATTACCAAAGGCCCATTTCAGGAATTTATTCCGGTTAATGGGGTAGTGATGCCGCTAACCACCATATATCTTGATGCAACAGAAGGCGGGGTAGTAGAACAGAAATATGTTGAAGACGGTGCTAACTTGAAAAAGGGCGATCCAATTTTAAAACTTTCCAATACCGATCTGGAACTGAGCCTGGCTAACCAGGAAACTGCTGTATATGCCGAGCAAACCCAGATGCAGATATCGCATAATAACGCTCAGCAAAATACTATTACTAAGCTAAATACTATGGCTGATGTAGAGAACGCCTACAAAGAAGCCGAAAGGGTATATAAGCTGGACAAACATCTTTACGATCAAAAAGCTATCGGTTTGCAACAATATCAATCTGATAAAAACATGTACGATTATCAGGTTAACCGTTATAAATTAGCCAAGAAAATATTATCGCAGGATACGGCACTGGTTAAACAACAGGCATCGCAATCACAGGAACAATATGCGCACATGAAAACCACATTGGAGCTGATGCGTAAAAAAGTAGCAAGCCTTACTTTAAGAGCCCCTGTTGATGGTCAGCTCACCTCTATGGATGCGGAAGTTGGTCAGAATAAGAAGCAAGGTGAGCACCTGGGACAGATTGATGTTCAGTCGGGATTTAAGGCAAGGGTTGATATTGACGAGCATTACCTTTCACGTGTGTATACCGGTTTAAAAGGTGATTTTCAGTTTGCTGATAAAACTTATAATCTGGTGATCAAAAAGGTTTTTACCACCATAACTGCCGGCAGGTTCCAGGTTGATATGCAATTTGTAGGTACAGTGCCAAAAGGTATCAGGAAAGGCCAAACACTACAGGTAAGACTGGCTTTAAGCGATGAGACCACAGCTGTATTATTACCTAAAGGTGGCTTTTACCAGCAAACCGGCGGTAACTGGATATTTAAAGTAAGTGAGGACGGTACAAAAGCATATAAGGTAGATATACACCTTGACAGACAAAGCCCGGATTACTTTGTGGTAACCGATGGCCTGAAACCTGGCGATAAGGTAATTACCTCAAGCTATGAAACTTATGGCGATATACAAGAGCTGGTATTGAAAAAATAAATAGGTATAACTGCAACGAAAAGCAGTTCAAAAACATCATATATAAAACTAATTAACTTAACGAAACATAAAAAAATAAATCTATCTGCCATGTGGCAGAAATGATGCAGGAGGCACCAATGATAAAAATTACTAATCTTGAGAAATTCTACCGTACCGAAGAGGTAGAGACCATAGCTTTAAATAAGCTATCGATTGAAATTGCTACCGGCGAATTTGTGGCCATTATGGGTCCATCCGGTTGCGGTAAATCAACATTGCTTAATATTTTAGGCATGTTGGATGATCCGGATGCTGGCAGCTATATTTTTAACGATATCGAGGTAGCTCATTTTACTGAACGTAAACGTGCCGACCTACGCAAACACAATATTGGCTTTGTATTCCAGAGCTTTAACCTGATCGACGAATTAACCGTATTTGAAAACGTTGAACTGCCATTAATATACACCGGCGTGGCATCGGCCGATAGGGTAAAAAGGGTGGAAGAGGTGTTGGATAAAATGCAGATCATGCATCGTCGCAATCACTATCCGCAGCAGTTATCAGGTGGTCAGCAACAGCGTGTGGCTATTGCCCGCGCGGTAGTTAACAAGCCTAAATTAATACTAGCGGATGAGCCCACCGGTAACCTGGACAGCAGCAACGGTAACGATGTAATGGAACTGCTTACCGATCTTAACGAACAGGGAACCACCATTATCATGGTTACACACTCTGAGCACGATGCCCGTTATAGCCACCGTATCATTCGCCTGCTTGACGGTCAAAGCGTTATGGAAAACATAATGGTTTAAGCCAAGCCTTATCACAAGCCTAAAAATAGTTTATATAAGTTAGTAAGTGCCTCGCTTCCCTTCCCCTAATGGGGAGGGGATAGCCTGAGTTTTATGTTTTGATTCCACAGGGATAGTTCAAAATATCCTTCAATTTTTAAGAAAGCATGAAATAAGCCTTTGGTTTTTAAGAAGATAGGGAAATGGTGTTTTATAATGGTAAATATTTAACGCTTAAGTAAATGATCAAAAATTATATAAAAACAGCTTTCCGCGGTCTTCAAAAAAACAAAGGGTTTACTGCTATTAATATCCTGGGCTTAGCTTTAGGATTGGCAACCTGCCTGCTCATCATATTATACGTAATTGATGAATTGAGCTACGACCGGTATAACACCCAGGCCAGCAGAATTTTCCGGGTAAATGAAGATCTTAAACTGGGCGACAACAGCGTACAATATGCTGTATGTATGCCGCCCCTGGCCAAAACCCTAAAAGCAGAATATCCCTACGTTGAAAATGCTGTCCGCTTAAAGAATGCCGGTAGTTGGCACGTTAAAAAAGGCAATTCCACTATACTGGAGAATAGACTGGCTTATGCCGATCCTTCATTGTTTGCTATTTTTACCTTACCGATGATCAACGGAAGCCCGTCATCGGCCCTTACCGAACCCAACAGCGTTGTAATTACCGAAACTACAGCCAAAAAATATTTTAACAGCATTAATGTTGTAGGCCAAACACTGCTGTTAAATGATAATACCCCGTTTAAAGTTACCGGTGTAATTCGTGATGTACCGAAGCAGTCGCATTTTAATTTTGATTTCTTCATTTCCATGTCTACCTGGCCAGATAGTCGTTCCAATGAATGGTTGCGAAGCGACTATAATACTTATGTTTTATTAAAAGACCGTACCGACGCCAAAAAATTGGAAGCCAGTTTTCCGGCATTATTAAAGAAATTCAGTGGCGCCCAAATGCAGGCTCAGGTAAATATGAGCATTGAAGCTTTTGAAAAAAGTGGTAGTTTTTTCAAAATGAACCTCATTCCCTTGACTGATATTCACCTAAAATCTAATCTGAGCGGTGAGTTAAGTCCAAATAGCACTACGCAATACATCTATATATTTTCGGCAATAGCCATTTTTATTCTTTTAATAGCCTGTGTAAACTTCATGAATCTTTCTACCGCGCGTTCGTCAAACCGGGCACGTGAGGTTGGGGTGCGTAAAGTTTTAGGCTCTGATCGTAAACAGTTAATCGCCCAGTTTTTAACCGAATCGGTACTGGTTACATTTGTAGCAACCCTGTTAGCGTTCGTAGCGGCTTTGTTTTTATTGCCGGTGTTCAATCAGTTATCAGGTAAAGAATTGCTCATTAACGGCCAGTCATTGGTGTGGATAGTTCCGTCGTTATTACTCATCTCTTTAATTGTAGGTGGAATTGCAGGCTCATATCCTGCTTTTTACCTGTCGGCATTTCAACCGGTTGAAGTTTTAAAAGGCAAATTAGCTACTGGGTTTAAAGGCAGCGGGCTCAGGAGTTTCCTGGTGGTATTTCAATTCTCCATATCTATTTTTCTGATCATTGGTACGTTGGTGATCTATAACCAGCTGAATTACATTCAAACAAAAAACCTAGGCTACAACCGTAACCAGGTACTCATTGTTCAAAACGTTTTTGAACTTAACCGGCAGGCCAAAACGTTTAAACAGGAGGTAAAAGAAATTCCAGGTGTTATTAATGCTACTATGACAGGCTTTCTGCCTACTTCCAACTGGAAAAACACCTCGATCTATTATAAAGATGCCACCCTTGATCAAAAAAAATCGCTATTCCCGCAAAGCTGGGAAATTGACGAGGATTATATCAAAACACTTGACATGAAGATGGTGTTAGGACGCAGCTTCTCCAAGGATATGCCTACCGATTCTAACGGCATTATACTGAATGAGTCGGCCGCTAAGTTTCTGGGGCTTAATGATGGGATAAACAAAACCCTGTATAGAAGCCAGGGGGGCAAACATTCGTTAGATAATGTAAAGCAATATCATATAGTTGGGATAGTAAAGGATTTTAATTTCAATTCCCTGCGCGAAAGCGTTAGCCCGGTTGTGATGACGCTTGCCGAAAATACCGGGGCCTTAAGTATCAGGGTTGATACAAAAAACCTGCCGGCGTTGCTATCCCAAATAAAAGACAGATGGAAGGAACTATCACCTAATGTGCAGGTCAACTACTCATTCATGGATCAGGAGTTTGATGCTTCGTACCGTATGGAGCGGCGTACCGGGCAAATATTTATCGTATTTACCTCGTTGGCTATAATCATTGCCTGTTTGGGCTTATTCGGCCTGGCCGCGTATGCTGCCGAGCAGCGCACCAAAGAAATAGGGATACGCAAGGTATTGGGCGCCAGTGTATCGGCTATTGCAGGCATGCTGTCTAAAGATTTTATTAAGCTCGTATTCATTTCTATTGTAATAGCCTCGCCCATAGCGTGGTACCTGATGAATAAATGGTTACAGGAGTTTGCTTACAGAATAAATATTCAATGGTGGGTTTTGGTACTGGCTGGTGTAGCGGCTTTACTTATCGCTGTTGTTACCGTAAGTTTTCAATCGATCAAGGCTGCAATCGCCAATCCGGTTGAGAGCTTGAAAAATGAATAAAGGAACTGGAAGCAGAGAGCGATTTAGCGTTTAAAATTTGAATTTCAATTATTATGATCAAAAATTTTATAAAAATAGCCTGGCGTAATCTTATTACCAATAAACTTTTCACCTCGCTTAATATGGTGGGATTGGCCATTGGTATGTGCGTTTGTATAACACTGTTTGCCTGCATTTCTTACGAGTTGAGTTTTGACCGTATGTATAAAAACTCGAAAAATGTTTACCGGGTGAATATGCAAACAACTGCTCAATATAACTATAAGGTTTGGGCAGAGTTACCCAACTCCGTCGGCCCGGCTATAGTTCAAAACATTCCACAGGTTAAAAGTATGGCCAGGTTGGTTAAACATGATTTTGGCGCGTCGGTATCACTGAAAACAGGGGATAAAAATTTTGCCGAAAAAGGTTTATACCTGGCCGATTCAACGGTATTTAACCTCTTTGATATGAAGTTTGTTGAGGGTAATGCGCAAAACGCTTTTGCCCAGCCAAAATCTATTGTGCTTTCACAATCGGCCAAACAAAGGTTGTATGGGTCTGAGTCTGCCTTCGGAAAGATCATTTATGTAAATAATAGCGATACACTACATGTATCTGGCGTTTACGCCGATTTGCCCGCTAATAGTACCATCGATTGTGATATGATCTATAATATTAAGGATTCATGGATGGGAAAAAATGTATACTGGAGCAATGCCAGTTACGAAACCTATTGCCTGCTGCAACCCGGCGCTAATGTTGCCAAGGTGCAGGCATCTGCCACCGGGCTTATTGATAAGAATGTAAAAAAGGAAAATAAATATTTTACCAATTTTATATTCCAGCCTTTGGCCGATATCCATCTTTACTCGGCTGATATACGTGATGGTTACTCCGGCAGGATAGGCAGTATCAGTACCGTAAAATCGCTGATATTTTTATCACTGCTGGTATTGATAATTGCCTGTATCAACTACATGAACCTGGCTACGGCCCGTTCGCAAAAACGCTCAAAGGGAATAGGTGTTAATAAAGTATTAGGTGCCGATAAACGTCACTTGCTGCTGCTTTTTTATACCGAAACTGCCTTGCTCTCGCTTATGGCTATCTTCGTGGGCTATTTGCTTGCTTTGGTTGTAAAACCCTGGTTCCAAAACATTACCGGTATTGAGTTGAGTTCATCGGCATTTTTAGAGCCACAGATTTTGTTGGGTTTGGTTGCAACCTGGGGTTTTGTAACGTTGGTAGCCGGCAGCTATCCCGCATTTTCGCTGTCGCGCATTTCACCGCTGGTGCTCATGAACAAATTGAAATTGAAAAACTCCTTTGCAAATCTCATCCGCCGGGGGTTGGTGGTATTTCAGTTTGCATCATCTATTATTTTAATCATCTCGGTTATTGTTATACTTCAGCAGATCCGGTATATCAGGAGCCGGGATCTTGGTTATAATCCAAACGGTATTATCGCAATTAATGTAAAATCGGCCCAAAATCAACAACAACTAACGGCATTAATGAATGATTTGAGAGGCATGGCGGCTGTTGAAAGCTTTTCGGCTGTTCAGTCTGTTCCAGGCGATGTAGAAAGTGGCCGAAGTGTTCGGAAACTGATTACCGACAAGGAAGGCCTGCCTGTAAAAACCTGCCATACCGATGGTTCCATAGTGAAAACTATGCAATTAAAACTACTTGCGGGCAGTTCACTTCCCCAAACATTAGCCGAAGGAGATACCTCTTGTTATGTGCTGATCAATGAAGCTGTTATGAAATATCTTGGCTTCAAATCGCCCCAGGATGCTGTTGGAAAACCGATAGATACGGAGATGTTAGACAAATCTATCATCAGTGGTGTGGTAAAGGACTTCAATTATCAATCACTTAAAGCCGAGATAGGGGGCTATGTATATTACGAAATGAACAAAGCACCAGAATCATTAAGAACACTGCTTATCAGGTATAACACCAAAGATCTGCCGCGTTTTATGCAGCAGTTACAGGGTAGTTTTAAAACCAATATGCCCAACTCAAGCTTTGATTACGAATTTCTGGACAGCCATATTCAAAGCTTATATGTTTCTGAACAGCACACCGCCCAAACCGTAACGGTATTTTCATTACTGGCCATATTGGTAGCTTGTCTTGGTTTGTTTGGATTAGCTGCATTTATTGCGGAGCAACGGACAAAGGAGATCGGTATCCGCAAAGTACTTGGAGCAAGCGTATCTGGAATTACCAGCTTATTAACCAAAGATTTTTTAAAACCGGTATTAATATCATTTTTAATAGCCTCGCCCATAGCCTGGTACCTGATGAATAAATGGCTGCAGGATTTTGCTTATCGCATCAATATCCAGTGGTGGGTTTTGGTACTGGCTGGTTTAACTGCCTTGTTTATCGCGGTTATTACCATCAGTTTTCAATCGATCAAGGCCGCGGTTGCTAATCCTGTTGATAGCCTCAAAAACGAATAGAATAGTAGATTTAAGTTAAAACCCATGTTAAGAAATTACTTTAAAATAGCCTGGCGAAGTTTAGTGAAGAATAAACTATACTCGGCTATTAATATTGGTGGATTAGGCGCGGGGATGGCCGTAAGCTTCATACTGCTGATATATGTATACAATGAAGTTACGTTTGACAGTTTTCACGAGAAGAAGGACAGGATATACAAGGTAATGAAAAATCAGCCGATCGATAACGGAATCGGTACCGGCGATGCAACACCCGTACAGCTTGCCGGCGTATTACAAAAAGATTACCCGGAAATAGAAACCACCGCACGTACCAATTGGGCTTACGATCAATTGTTTAACTATAACAATAAGCCGCTCAAGTTTAACGTGATGTCGGCCGATGCTTCTTACCTGGATATATTTACGCTTAATTTTGTGAAGGGTAACAAGCGGGATGCATTTAAAGATATATCGTCGGTGATTATGACCGAATCGGCCGTGAAAGCTCTGTTTGGCGATAAAGACCCGATGGGGCAAACAGTAAAGTTAAATGGCACCCAACTGGTAAAAGTGAGCGCGGTAATAAAAGACCTGCCTCAAAATTCAACCTTCCGGTTTAAAGCGCTTATATCCTGGAAACTTTTTGAAAGTACACAACCCTGGGTCAAAAATTCAGGCTGGGGAAATTATTCCTTTATGACCTATGTACTGGTTAAACCGGGTGTAGATGCTGATGCACTCAGCGGTAAAATAAAAAAGCTTGTAGCCCGCTATAATGCAGATAATAAGGAGAATAAATTGTTTTTATTCCCCTTTACTAGCTGGCATTTGCACAGCGATTTCAAGAATGGGGTAAATACCGGCGGCAGTATTGAATATGTACGCCTCTTTTTGCTATTAGCCATAGGGATCTTACTGATAGCCTGCATCAATTTCATGAATCTTTCAACCGCACGCTCTGAACGCCGCTCGCGCGAAGTGGGTATCCGCAAAGTTGTGGGGGCAAGACGCGCCGCTATCATACAGCAATTTTTAGGCGAATCCATACTTACAGCTTTCCTTGCTTTTGTATTCGCGCTTTTGCTGATGTCGGCTCTATTACCATCGTTCAACGAACTTATCGGCAGGCAGTTAACTATACCGTACACTAATTACTGGGCATGGGTTGCAGCCATAGCCGTAACCCTGGTAACTGGCTTGCTGGCAGGTAGTTATCCGGCTCTGTTTTTGTCGTCATTTAAACCTGTAAAAGTACTAAAAGGTGTAAATAGTACCGGCAAAACAATATGGCACACCCGGCAGATATTGGTGATAACACAATTTGTATTTGCTACCTGTTTGATCATTTCAAGCATCCTGATCTATAAGCAGATCAGCTTTATCAAAAACAGGCCGGTTGGCTATTTACAGCAGGGGCTGGTAGAGTTTGACCTGGAAGGTAATATGATCAAACAGTTTGATAACTTCAGGAGAGATGCCATCAGTTCGGGTGCAATAACAGATGCCGCGGCTACATCGGGTAGTATTGCCCACACTAATGGCAATACCTGGGGCGTAACATGGCCCGGACAGCTTGCCGGCGAGGATAAGATACCTATTGACCAGATAGCTGTATCCTATCATTTTACATCAACCTTTGGCTTGCATGTTTTACAGGGAAGGGATTTTGATGAAAGCCGCACTGGCGATACATCAACGCTAATGCTTAACGAAGCGGCTGTGAAAATGATGCGGTTAAAACAGCCATTAGGCCAAATTGTAAAATGGCAGGGAAAACAATGCACGGTAATAGGCGTGGTTAAAAATTTTGTTTGGGCATCACCTTATGAACCGGTAAAACCCGTAATCATTGGGTTTGATAAAAGCTGGGCTGGGCAAGTGGGTATGCGTTTAAACCCCAAGGCTCCTGTATCACAAAGTCTTGCAAAACTGGAAGCGATATATAAAAAATATAATCCAGAGTACCCATTTCAATACAAATTTGTTGACGAAAGCTTTAATGGGAAATTTCAGACGGAAAAATTACTGGGCACGCTATCAACTTCGTTCACCATACTGGCTATCGTGATATCGTGTTTAGGTTTGTTCGGACTTGCATCATTCGCAGCCGAACAGCGTAAGAAGGAAATAAGTATCCGCAAGGTGTTAGGCGCGAGTATCAGCCACCTTTGGTTCAGTCTGTCAAAAGAATTCCTTCAATTGGTTATTATTTCGTTTGTGATTGGTTCGGCTATCAGCTGGTATTACATGAATCGCTGGTTGGCCCATTATACTTACCGCACAGATGTAAGCTGGTGGGTATTTATAGCCACCATAAGTATAAGCATAGTTGTGTGTATGCTTACAGTAAGCTGGCAGGCTATAAAAGCAGCTTTGAGCAACCCGGTGAAAAGCTTGAAGAATGAGTAGAGGGGCTAAAAGCAGAAAGCTATTTAGAATTTATTTTTTAGATAAATAGAGTTTAGAAATTAGAATTTCAATCATTATGATCAAGAACTTCATAAAAATAGCCTGGCGGAATTTATTACGCCATAAATCATTTTCGCTGATAAACATAGCTGGTTTGGCGATTGGCATGGCAAGTGCTGCCCTCATTTTATTTTGGATCCAGAATGAAGTGAGCTACGATCAGTTCCACGCCAATAAATCGCGATTATATCTGGCTTATAACCGTGCGGTTTTTGATGGTAAACTTTGGTGCTGGCCAACCACACCTAAGGTAATGGCTAAAACCCTAAAGCAGGAATATCCGGGGGTAGAAGATGTGGCCAGAACTACATCAGCTAACTTTTTGTTTACCGTAGGCGATAAACACTTAAATGTTCCTGGTTATTTTACTGATCCGGGTTTCCTGACCATGTTTAGCTTTCCTTTGTTAAAAGGTAATTCAAAAACGGCGCTAAATACAATAAGTTCTATCGTGATCACTGAGCAGCTTTCCAAAAAACTGTTTGGCAATGAGAATGCCATCGGCAAAACAGTTAGAATTGATAGTGTTGACAATTTTACGGTTACCGCCGTTATGAAAGCACTGCCCAATAATACTCGTTTTAATTTTGAATACCTGATACCCTGGAGCTACCTGATAAAAACAGAGCATGAGGATGAGAAAAATTGGGGTAACAATTCAGTACAAACCTGGGTGCTGACTAAGCCTAATGTTACTGAAACAGCGTTGAATAAACAGGTTTTAAATATCACCAGATCACACTCCGACCAAAAAGACGATGATGTATTTATGCATCCAGCCAGCAAATGGCGGTTATACTCAGAATTTGAAAATGGCAAAGTGGTTGGTGGCCGTATCAATACGGTAAAGTTATTTGGGGTGATAGCCATGTTTATTTTACTCATTGCTTGCATTAACTTCATGAATTTGAGTACGGCACGCAGTGAGCGGCGGGCCCGGGAAGTAGGTATACGGAAAGTGGTTGGCGCTCAAAAAGGTTCGCTCATAGGCCAGTTCCTTGGCGAATCTATATTACTGGCCTTTATTGCCGGTATAGTAGCCCTCATTATAGTACAGATCAGCATTTCTGGTTTTAATCAATTAACAGATAAACAGCTGTTTATACCATTTGGCAATATTAGCTTTTGGCTTGTGTTTCTAATGTTTGTAGTGCTAACCGGTTCTATAGCGGGCAGTTATCCCGCTTTCTATTTATCATCATTTAGGCCGGTAAGTGTTTTAAAAGGCACGTTTAAGGCGGCCAACGCTTTAGTTACCCCGCGTAAACTACTGGTAGTTATACAGTTTACTTTTGCTATTGTGCTTATCATTTGTACCATTATTGTGCGTAACCAAATGCAGTATGCGCAGGATAGAGAATTAGGTTATAAAAAGGATAATCTGGTTTATACGATGATGATGGGTAGTATTGAAAAGAACTACAAATTGATCAGGAGCGAACTAATTAGCAGTGGGGCTGCTATGTCGGTAACCAAAACAAGTTCGCCTATTACGCAGCGCTGGAGTGACAGCTGGGGCTATGACTGGAAAGGAAAGGATCAGAGTCAGAAAATTGACTTTATTGTTTACAATACCGATGGCGATTTTGCGAAGACAATAGGTTTAAAAATTGTAGCAGGTCGGGATATTGATGTTGCTACTTATCCAACCGACTCAACAGCAATGGTGCTGAATGAAGCAGCCGCCAAGGTTATGGGATTTAAAAATCCAATAGGTCAGATCGTGAAAAACGGCGATAACCGTAATTGGCATATTATCGGTGTGGTCAAAGATTTTATCATCGAATCGCCGTATGAACCTGTTAGGCCAATGCTTGTACAGGGCCCAAAATCATGGTTTAATGTGATACACTATAAATTAAACCCAGCAAATAGTACTGCCGAAAACCTGAAACGTGCCGAAGGCGTGTTTAAAAAATACAATTCAGAATATCCCTTTGAGTATCATTTTGCCGACGATGAGTATGCCCGTAAGTTTAACGACGAAAAGCGAACAGGTACGTTGGCAACCTTATTTGCTGGCCTAACCATATTTATATCGTGCCTTGGTTTATTTGGCTTAGCGGCTTATATGGCCCAAAATCGTCAAAAGGAGATCAGTGTTCGCAAAGTTTTAGGCGCATCAGTTTCTAGTTTGACCACCTTGTTATCTAAAGATTTTTTAACGCTTGTGATCATTTCGTTTTTGATAGCATCACCCATAGCGTGGTATGGCATGCATGTTTGGTTACAAAACTATACCTACCGTATAAATATCCAGGTTTGGGTATTTATAGCTGCAGGTTTACTAACAATAATCATTGCTTTGGCAACAGTTAGTTTTCAATCAATAAAGGCCGCGTTGACTAACCCGATAAAAAGTTTAAGAAGCGAATAGGGGGAGTTGTGCTTTGAATTGTATGTTTTGTAGATAACGCATTTTAGAAAAGTGGGATTGAGTTTTAGTAAAGAATATTTTAATATTTCAAGATCATGCTAAAAAATTATATCAAAACTGCCATTCGCGGTCTGCGAAAAAACATTGGCTTCACCGCTATTAATATTTTAGGCTTGTCTGTTGGTTTAGCCACCTGTTTGCTGATTGTTTTTTATGTGATTGATGAACTGAGCTACGATAAATTCAATAAAAAAGCCGACCGCATAGTACGCGTGAATTTTGAAATAAAATTTGGCGGTAATCATTCCATATATGCCCAAACCATGGCTCCTTTGGCCCAGGTTTTAAAAAGTGAATTTCCTGATGTTGAAAATACGGTGCGATTTCAGGCAAGAGGAGGCGTGCGCGTAAAAAAAGATAATCAGAACATCCAGGAAAACATGATGATCTATAGCGATCCTGGCTTGTTTGATATTTTTACCCTACCCATGATCAATGGAAATCCGACAACTGCATTAGTGGAACCCAATAGTGCCGTAATTACAGAAAGTGTAGCTAAAAAGTATTTTAACAGCACCGATGTAGTTGGTAAAACATTGCTATTTAATGATAAGGATAATTATAAAATTACTGGCGTTATCAAAGACATTCCTAAACAATCACATTTTAATTACGACTTTTTTCTTTCCATGTCATCATTCCCTGAAAGCAGAGAAACAACCTGGTTAAGCAATAACTTTAACACTTATGTTTTACTAAAACCTGGGGCTGATTATAAAAGACTGAATGCTCAACTCCCGGCTTTTTTGCGCAGGCATGTCAATATCGAGTTGCAAAGCATGGTACACTTAACCATCGATGAGTTTGAAAAGGCAGGTAATTATTTTAAAATGAGTTTAATACCTCTTAAAGATATCCACTTGCACTCTAACCGGATAGGCGAGTTGGGGCGCAATGGGAGCATCCAGTATGTATATATACTTTCGGCAATTGCTTTGTTTATTCTGCTCATAGCCTGTGTCAATTTTATGAATCTTTCTACCGCGCGTTCCTCCAACCGGGCACGTGAAGTTGGGGTGCGTAAAGTTTTGGGCTCGGGGCGTGGTTCATTGGTCACTCAATTCTTAACAGAGTCAATTTTAGTAACATTTGTATCTACGCTTATTGCCGTGGCGCTAGCATGGGTTATGCTGCCTTTCTTTAATCAAATGGCTAATAAGGAACTGGCTATAACCTCGCAATCAATGTTTTGGCTACTGCCGGTTATCGTAGCTATATCATTAACTATAGGGGCTTTAGCTGGTTTTTACCCGGCTTTTTTCCTTTCAGCGTTTCAGCCCGTTGATGTGCTTAAAGGTAAATTGTCAGCCGGTTTTAAAGGTGGCAGGCTCCGGAGTTTCCTGGTAGTTTTCCAGTTTTCTATATCCATTATCCTGATCATCGGTACACTGGTTATTTATAATCAGCTTAACTATATACAACATAAAAACCTGGGATATGATCGTAACCAGGTAGTCATTGTAAAAAACATAGGCGCAATGGGTAACCAGGCGAAAATTTTCAAACAGGAGATCAAACAGTTATCGGGTGTAGTTAATGCTACCATGACCGGATATTTACCAACTGCCGATGACAGAAATACCTCGGCCTTGTTCCAGGATCCTACTCTCGACCAAAAGCGGGCCATTTTACCTCAGATATGGTCGGTTGATGAGGATTATATCAATACTCTTGGTATTAAACTGATCAATGGCCGTAACTTTTCTGCAGATATGCTAACCGATTCTTCTTCCATGATCATCAATGAAACAGCCGCACGTTTACTCGGACTTACTTCACCCTTAAACAAGCCAATTTACCGGCCTATGGATAGTTCTGGTAAAAACATCAAAAAACTTAATATCATCGGTGTTATTAAGGATTTCCATTTCAGCTCCTTACGGGATAATATTTCGCCGGTTACTTTGTTTCTGGAAGAAGACCGTGGCGCTTTAAGTATACGGGTACAAACACAAAATCTGCCAACTTTGCTCGCTCAGATAAAAACCAAATGGGAATCATTGGTTCCTAATCAGCATTTTGCTTATTCCTTTATGGATCAGGATTTTGAAGCCACTTATCGGTCAGAAGAACGTGTTGGAAAAATATTTGTGGTTTTTACCTCGCTGGCTATTGCTATTGCTTGCTTAGGCTTATTTGGCTTAGCCGCATATGCCGCAGAACAGCGTACCAAAGAGATTGGCATACGCAAGGTATTAGGAGCTGATGTTACCGTTATAGTAACCATGCTTACTAAAGATTTTATTAAACTGGTATTTATAGCCATACTCATCTCATCGCCATTGGCCTGGTACTTTATGCACAAATGGTTACAAGGTTTTGCCTATCGGGTTAACTTTCAATGGTGGATAGTACTATTAGCCGGCACAGGTGCTATTGTGATTGCCTTCTTAACCATCAGCTTCCAGTCTATTAAATCGGCATTGGCTAACCCTGTAAAAAGCTTAAAAAGCGAATAACCACAGAAGAAAATCATTTATAAGATATATTTTTAACGGGATGCAACCATAATCTTCGGATATTGGTCTTATGTGTACAAACTAAACAATCATGAAAAAATATTTACTGTTATTACTTATCTCCGGCCAAAGTTGGATTGCCTTTGCCCAACGTGATGGACAGGCTCCTTATATGACAAAATTATTAAAAGAATCTGCCATCAGATCCGTTGTCGTGAAAACATCGGGCGGCAGTATTACGGTGAGTGGTGCCGGAAATGGGGATCCGCGGGTTGAAGTATATATCAGCGGTAATAATGGTATCGGCAATATTTCGAATGATGAAATAAAAAAGCGCTTAGAGAATTATGTACTGGATATAACCGTTAACAACGGCGAGGTGCAGGCTATAGCCAAAGGCAAAAGCAAGGGCCTTTTTAACTGGAATAATTCGCTGAACATATCGTTTAAAGTTTTTGTACCAAAGCAAGTAACTACTGATCTGAATACCAGCGGAGGCAGTATCCATCTGGACAATTTAACCGGTAAACAAACTTTTGAAACCAGTGGTGGCAGTTTGCATATGGATAGGCTAACGGGCGCTATTCGAGGCAGAACATCAGGCGGCAGTATTCATGTAAGTAATTCAGGTCAGGATATTGATCTGTCAACCAGCGGAGGGAGCATCACTGCTGCTAATTGCATTGGGCATATCAGGTTGGAAACTTCCGGAGGGTCATTACAACTGGAAGGACTTCAGGGTAATATAGATGCAACCACAAGCGGTGGCAGTATTCGTGGTAACAGCATTAACGGCGAGCTGATAACAGGTACAAGCGGCGGCAGTATTAATCTTACCCAATTATCATGTGCACTGGAAGCTTCAACCAGTTCGGGTAGTTTTCATGCGCAATTTAACAGCGTAGGTAAATATGTTAAAATAGATGTAAGCTCAGGGCATATTGACCTGGATCTGCCGTCAAAACAAGGTGTAGATCTGGATCTGCGTGGCGACAAGGTGGAAACTAATTTTACAGGAAATTTTGAGGGTACCAAAGAAAAGGAAAAGGTTCAGGGTAAACTCAATGGGGGAGGCGCACTGGTGCAGGTAAGAGGGAACGGTCGTGTTAATTTGAATGTGAACTAGTTAGCTATTAATCATATATAAAAGCCTGTTGGGGAATTAGCCCGATGGGCTTTTTGCTTTTTACTGTATCATAACCGGACACCAACTGTTACGCCTGCGAACAGTTAGGATATCAATTTAAATGTAATTTGCTGTTTATTAATATTTTACATAATTGGTACATATTTTAACCTTCCTTTTATAAGAATAGTTGGGGAGGATGTCTGGTTTTAAAATTTAATAATTACAAGCATGTTAAAGAATTATTTACGCAGTGCCATACGCAATGTAACACGACATAAATTTATTTCGTTCATCAATATTTTTGGATTAACTATCGGTTTAACCTGCTGTATGCTTATCCTGATTTATATCGTAAATGAACTGAGTTATGATAAGTATAACACCAACGCCAAAGATGTTTATAGGGTAACCCGAAGTTTCAACACCGCAGACGGGGTTCAAACCCTTTTCTTGGGATCGATAGCTCCGCCATTTGCTCCCTTATTAAAGAATGAATTTCCTGACATTAAGAAAATAACCCGGCTGCGTGGAAATGGTGTCGTTTCCATGCGTTATAAGGATAAATTACTTAATGAAAACGGGTCATATTTTGCCGATGAAAATTTTGTAGACGTTTTTACTGTAAAAACTATCCAGGGTGATCCAAAAACCGCTCTTTCTGATCCGTTTACGGTAATGATGACCGAAGACATGGCCCGTAAATATTTTGGTAACGAGGATCCGATGAATAAGGAGATCAGGCTGGCTAATCAATTCAATTTTAAGGTTACCGGTATTTATAAACCATTTCCGGCTAATGCGCACCTGCATCCCGAAATGCTTTTATCATTTATTACTTTAAAAGATAGTACGCTGTATGGTGATAAACAGCTACATACCAATTGGGGCAATAATGATTTTTATACTTATATGCTTTTACCGCCTAATTATAATGTGGAGCATATGGAATCATTATTCCCTGGCTTTTTAGATAAATATGTTCATTTCCCAGGTCAGCCAGGCAACTACCAGGAATCAAAAAACAGCAAACTGCATATTCAAAAGTTACTGGATATACACCTGCATTCGCACCTGGATTCTGAAATAGAAAGCAATGGCGATATTAAACGGGTGTATATATTTTCGGCAATTGCTTTGTTTATCTTACTGATAGCCTGTATTAATTATATGAACCTTTCAACCGCGCGTTCGGCATTAAGAGCTCGTGAAATTGGTATCAGAAAAGTGATTGGTGCACAACGGAAAGAAATAATTACCCAGTTTTTAAGCGAATCGGTATTGATCACTTTCTTTTCGCTGGTACTGGCATTAGTACTTACCTGGTTATTGATACCGTTTATCAATAGTTTATCAAAGCTTGGCTTAAGTTTCAGCAGTTTGTATCAGCCCGGATTACTACTGGTCATATTGATATTGCCATTTTTTATAGGCATCCTCAGCGGAATTTACCCAGCCTTGTTTATGTCATCATTTAAACCTGTAAAGGTGCTGAAGGGAATATTAAAAATAGGGTCAGGGGGAGTATCATTTCGTAAAGTGCTGGTAGTTGTGCAATTTTCTGTTTCTATTGTACTTATAGTCGCTACAACCATCGTATTTCAGCAGTTGAGGTATATTCAGCAAAAATCATTGGGGTTTGATAAGGATCATGTGCTCACCATGAGCAACCCATTCAGTAATAGCGAGTTCGAAACGTTTAAAAATGAGGTAACTAAAAATGCCGGGATTAAAGAGCTGGCACGCTCATCACGCATTCCATCTGGCAGGTTATTGGATGATCAGGGAATATCTGTTTTTGAAGGAAGTAAATCTCAGCCTGTTAAAGCAGACGTTAAATATGTAAATACAGATTACGGCTTTATACCTACTTTTGGTATGAAGATGGCTGCCGGGCGCAATTTTTCGCGTGATTTTGGTACTGATAGCAATAATTACGTTATCAACGCTGCTGCTGCAAAAGTGCTCGGCTGGAAAACCTCAGAAAATGCTATAGGAAAAGATCTCACCTATGGCGGAGTAAGGGGCAAAGTGATTGGTGTGGTAAACGATTTTCATTTTGAGTCGCTGCACCAAAGCATTATCCCATTGTTATTCAGGATGCCAGGCAGGGATAATTATGGCAGATTATCTATAAAAATCGAGGGTAATAATATAAATTCATCCATTAACGCTATTCAGCAAGCCTGGCAAAAGTTACAACCCGAAACCCCGTTTGAGTATACCTTTCTGGATGAACGGTTTCAAAAGCTATATGACAGCGAAAAACAGCAAGGCAACTTGTTCACCATATTTTCTTTTATAGCCATATTTATAGCCTGCCTTGGTCTGTTTGGTTTGTCGGCATTTACTATTAGCCAACGTGTTAAAGAGATAGGCGTACGTAAGGTGCTTGGAGCGAGCATCCCACAGATTGTAACCGAATTATCTAAGGATTTTTTAAAGTTGGTACTTATCGCTTCTATTATTGCTTTGCCAATGGCCTGGTATGCCATGAGTAAATGGCTGCTTGATTTTGCTTTCCGTATCAGTATACAGTGGTGGGTGTTTGTGATGGCGGGTGTTATTGCCCTTGTGATCGCTTTTGTAACTATCAGTTTTCAATCTATCAAAGCAGCTATGGCCAACCCGGTAAAAAGTTTACGTAGCGAATAAAAGCCAAAACCCAAGGTTGTTTAGTGTTTAGATATTAGTTTCTTAGAATTTATACCATTATGATCAAAAATTATTTCAAGATCGCTTTACGTAATTTTAGTAAGCATAAGCTTTTTACCCTGATCAATATCATCGGGTTATCCATTGGTATAAGCGCCGCGTTGGTAATCTATTTGATCGTACATTTTGATTTTACCTTCAATCAATCCTTCACAGAGGGCGACCGCATATACCGTATAGTTTCTAATTACACATTCTCTGGTGAGGCGACTAGCAACAGGGGAGTTACCGGCGCGTTGCCCGGAGCAATGAAATCTGTGAGCGGGGTGGCTATCTCGGCTCCATTCTTCACGCTTAATCAACCTAATGTGTTGATTCCTGCAAAATCAGGCGTTCCTGTTAAATTTAAGTTACAAGACAATATTGTGCTGGCTGACGGTCATTACTTTGAGCTGTTTAATTATACCTGGAAGGCCGGTTCGGCCAAGACCGCGTTAAATGCGCCTAATCAGGTTGTATTGACCACCGATCAGGCTAAAAAATATTTTCCATCCTTGTCTTATAACCAGATGTTGGGGCGTACAGTTACTTACGATACGCTAATCACATCTGTTAGCGGTATTGTTGAAACATTAAAAGATAATAATGATTTTACTTTTCATGATTTTATATCTGCTGCTTCAGCAAATTCAAATTTAGCTCTTCAAAATGAATTAAGACCAACAAACTGGGGCGGTACAACATCTGCTTCCCAGCTTTTCATCAGGTTATCACCCCACACTACTGTTGCTAATATCGAGAAACAGTTAAATGAAATATTAAAGAAAAATAATCCGCCAAAGCCTCAGGATAAAGGCAACACCAGGAACTTCTCCCTGCAACCCTTAAGTGATCTGCATTTTAATGGCACATATGGAATTTTTGATACAGGGGGCGATCGCACCGCCAATAAAACAACTTTGTATGGTTTGTTGATGATCGCTTTGTTCCTGTTATTATTAGGTTGCATCAACTTTGTGAATTTAACTACCGCACAGGCTACACAGAGGGCTAAAGAAATAGGTATACGCAAAACCATGGGCAGCAGCCGGGTGCAACTTATTATCCAGTTTTTAAGCGAGACATTTTTAATCACCTTAATTGCTGTAATTGCTTCCGTAGCCATAGCCCCGGTGATCCTAAAGCTTTTTGCCGATTTTATTCCGCAGGGTGTTAAAGTGGATATTTTGGGACATCCGGATCTGATCCTTTTTTTGTTCATATTAACAATCGTGGTCAGTATTTTATCCGGATTTTATCCTGCCGTTTTGTTATCAGGGTATAAACCTGCCTTAGTACTTAAAAACCAGACCGCTTCAAATAGTCATAAAACACGTAACGCTACGCTGCGTAAATCGTTAACAGTTTTACAGTTTGTAATTGCCCAGTTTTTTATCATGGCAACAGTGTTGGTGGGCAAACAAATATATTACGCACTGCATAAGGACCTTGGTTTTAAAAAGGATGCTATTATAATTATCAACTCTCCCTGGAAAAATCGTACGGTTAGCCGTAATCAGGTATTTATGAACAAACTAAAAGCTATACCTCAAATAGAGATGATAGCTATGGGTAAGGATGCGCCTTCTTCCAGCTCGAGCAACTCCACAGAAGCAACCTATAAAGACGGGAAAAAGGAGATCAAAATAAATCTGGAAGAAAAATATGGCGATGAAAATTATATTAATGTATATAAAATCAAACTACTTGCCGGGCGCAACCTGCAAGCCGCAGACACAACCAAAGGTTTTTTAATTAATACTACCTGCGCAAAAGTATTTGGATTTAAAAATCCTAAAGATGCAGTAGGTAAGCTGATAAATAATTTCAACGGCGATACCCGGATGGAGATCATTGGCGTAGTTGCCGATTTTTATCATGAATCCCTGCATTCGCCAATCAGACCTTTGGCTATTTTAACCAGTAAAGGTAATGAACACTATAATAACGGCACATTCCATATCGCGTTAAAATCACAATCAGCCGGCGGAAATGAATGGAAAAAGGCCATTTCGGCTATGGAATCGGCTTGGAAAGAGATCTATCCGGAAGACGATTTTGAATATCATTTCTTTGATGAGAATATTGCCAAATTTTATGATGCGGAGCAACATACATCAACGTTATTAACCTGGGCTACTGGCTTGTCTGTATTTATCAGTTGCCTTGGTTTGCTTGGTTTAGCCATGTACACAACTAATTTACGAACCAAAGAGATAGGAGTAAGGAAAGTATTAGGTGCCTCTGTTACCCAAATAGTCGCTTTATTATCAACTGAATTGGTGCTGCTTATTGTGCTGGCTTTTGTTTTGGTTACGCCTCTGGCCTGGTATGCCATGCATAAATGGATGGAAAGCTTTGCCGATCGTACCTCCATCAGCTGGTGGATATTTGTTTTGAGTGGTGCCGGCATGTTGCTGGCTGCTTTGTGTACCCTAAGCTTTCAAACAATTAAGGCAGCTATTGCTAACCCGATTAAAAGTTTACGCAATGAGTGACATGTGAAAATTATGTAAAATTAAAACAACAACTGTAAACTAAGTTTACATAGTTTACTGTCTTTTCGTTTATCAAGAAATATTCATATAGATTGTGCTATTGTACCGAATTTCATCGTATAAATTACATCCTTATGAAACAAAAAATTCTTGATTTAGTGAGTCAATTAATCAATGATGGCAGCGGCATATTTGAACTTGATGACTTAAATACTTACGTTAATAAACTTATTGAAAAGGCCTGCATTATTATTGTGGTTGAGCAAGATGTTTTACAAGGTTTTTTAGCGTATTATGCTAATGATCATGTAAACAAAATTGGGTTTATATCTATGCTCATAGTTTCTCCCTCGGTGTGGAGAATGGGATATGGCAGAAGATTAGTTGAGTTTTCTTTGAAAGACCTGGTCCTTAAAGGATTTAGGAAATGTTGCACAGAGGTAAAAGAAGATAATATAAAAGCACTAAACATGTGTAAAAGATTAGGTTTTTTTTCTGTCGGCACAAAGGGTAAATATTTAGTCTTGGAGAAAGTGCTTTAATGGTTGATTAACCTCTTTGAATTTGTAACATTAATTTAACAGGTATTATCTTAATGCTTGACCGGTTATCCTAAAAAAGTAAAACACCTACTTAAGTAATCCCTCCAGCCAAGTAATTAGCTCCTACTCACTGTATCATAATCGTACAGGTGTTGTTACACTTACGAACACTTTATTCTTAAATAATTGTATAATTTATTGATATACAGCTATTTTGTGTTTTGGTATGTGTTTTAATCTCTAATGCTGATTAAATTACAGAAAATGCTAAAAAACTATTTTAAGATAGCCTGGAGAAACATCATTCGTCATAAAGGGTATTCTGCCATAAATATAGCCGGGTTAACATTGGGTATTTCTGCCTGTTTGCTGATCTTCATTATCATTCGTTACGAGATGAGTTTTGACGCAAGCCAACCCAATTTTAAAAATATTTACCACATTGTGCTTAAGCAAATCCATGAAGATGGGTTTAGTTACACTCCAGGTTTGCCAGCTCCAGCCACGGATGCTTTACGGGTTGACTTTCCGCAAGCCAAAATAGCCGCTTTGAATTCCAGCTATGGCAGTCAGTTCACGGTTCGGGATCTGAGTGCAGGGAAAAACACAGGTGATAAAAAGTTCACGGAAAGCGTAGGGGTTGTATTTATCGAGCCTCAATTTTTTGATATTTTCAGTTTTAAATGGATTGCAGGATCGCCCTCTGTTTTAACAGAACCTAATACCGTAGTAATCAGCAAGAGTACTGCTGTGAAATATTTTGGTGACTGGACTAACATCATCGGTAAAACCCTGAAAATGGACAACCTGATTGATCTTAAAGTAGCGGGTGTTACTGAAGACCAATCAGCGAATACGGATTTCCCATTTAAAATAATGGTATCGTATATTACCTGGAAACAGCATCCCAAAGAGTATTATTATGAAAATGAATGGGGCGCCATAAGCAGCAACCATCAGGTATTCATGTTATTTCCTAATACCTCTATTAATAATATAGATAACCAGCTTATATCTTTTACGAAAAAGCATTATGAAAGCGGCACCAAGAAGAAGCTTATTTTTGCTCAGCCATTGTCGCTATTACATTTTGATACGCGTTTTGGTAATACGCTTGGTGATCATATCATGAGCAAAGCCACACTGCGTACATTATCATTTATTGCCATACTCATCATCGTTATGGCTTCTATTAACTTTATAAACCTATCTACTGCACAATCAGTTGGGCGGTCAAAAGAGGTAGGTATACGTAAAGTATTAGGAAGTACCCGGAAACAACTGATCATGCAGATTATAGGTGAAACAACCTTAATTGTTATCGGATCAGTTTTACTGGCGCTTGTTGTGGCTAAATTGGCTATTCCTTACTTAAAACACATTGCCAGTGTACCAGAAAGCATCGGACTTTTCACTCCGGATAATATCTTATTTGCGGCAATTGTAATGATCGGTGTTATCCTGCTATCGGGTATATATCCCGCTTTGGTAGTTTCCGGCTTTAAGCCCGTTTTGGCTTTAAAAAATAAGATCACTGCCGCTTCTATAGGAGGCATACCTTTGCGCAGGGCCCTGGTAGTTGCTCAATTCGCCATATCGCAATTGCTCATTATTGGCACCATTGTGGCAGTAAGTCAAATGGATTTTGTTAACAGAGCCGATCTGGGTTTTAATAAAAATGCAGTATTGATCATACCGGGATACACTGACAGCTTGAGTCTGCGTAAAATGGATTCGTTTAAACAGCGGTTATTGCAAAATGCACAAGTAGAATCGGTAAGCTTTTCTTCAGATGCGCCATCGTCTGAAAACAACGCAGCAACTAATTTTTATTTTAATCACTCCGTTAAAGATCCGGGCTTTAGCACTTTCTTAAAGTATGGCGATGCCGATTATTTCAAAACTTTTGAATTGCATTTTGCTGCTGGCAGAGGTTTTGATGTAAGTGATACCGCAAGGCAGGTTGTTGTTAATGAAACCTTTATTCATAAACTGGGTGTTCAAAATGCCGAAGATGCATTGGGTAAAACAGTGCGCTTGGGTACAGGCGCAACTCTCCCCATTATTGGAGTGGTTAAGGATTTTAAGACCAACTCATTACGCGAAACAGTAAAACCTATAGTTATATCGGCCCATAAAGAATATGAATCACAGGTGGCTATAAAGATTAAGACTTCAAATCTGAGCCAAACAATCGCACAGCTGCAAAAAATGTGGGAAGCCACCTATCCCGAATATGCTTATAATGGATATTTCCTTGATCAAAATATAGCGGAGTTCTATCAGCAAGAAAACCAAATGGCCCTGGTGTATAAAATATTCGCCGGTATAGCCATTTTTATTTCGTGCCTTGGTTTGTATGGCTTGGTGTCATTTATGGCGGTGCAACGTACCAAAGAGGTTGGTATACGCAAGGTATTGGGGGCGTCGGTAAGCAGTATCATTTACCTGTTCTCTAAAGAATTTATGGTACTAATAGCCATTTCATTTGTTATCGCTATGCCAACGGCCTGGTACCTGATGAGTGGTTGGCTGCAAAACTTTGCTTACAGGATATCTTTAAGTATTTGGGTATTTATACTGGCTATTGTATCTTCTGTTCTGATAGCCTGGCTTACTGTGGGTTATAAGGCCATGAAGGCCGCGTTGGTAAACCCGGTTAAGAGTTTAAGAAACGAGTAACATAAAACTATTGCCATGATAGGAAACTATTTTAAAACCACGCTTCGCAGCCTGCTTAAAAACCGGGCTTATAGTTTTTTAAATATCGCGGGTTTAGCTACAGGTATAGCCTGCGCTTCGCTTATATTTTTGTGGGTTCAGGATGAGCTGACGTTTAATCACAATTTCGAAAAGCGAAACAATCTGTATACCATTTATGAAAATCAGACCTATGATGGTAAGATGTCTACTTTTATTGCCACCCCCGGCCCAATGGCCAAGGCTTTGAAAATGGAAATCCCTGAAATAAAAGCTATTGCGCGAACAGCCGGATCGGATCAGCTTTTATTTTCGCTGGGCGAAAAGGCTATTACCGAAGATGGTAGCTATGCCGATCCCGAAATATTCTCCATGTTAAAACTATCATTTGTAAAAGGAGATATTTCAAACGTGTTTAAGGAATTGCATTCTGTTGTTATTAATGCTACAATGGCTAAAAAGTTTTTCGGAACGGCAGATGCTGTAGGTAAAACATTGAAGATAAATAATGAACAGGAATATACCGTCACCGGTGTTTTTAATGATCTGCCTAAAAATTCAACATTCCAATTTCATTGGCTGGCCCCAATAGCCAATATTGATCATAAATTTCCATGGATGCAAAGTTGGGGCGCTAATTGGGCGATTACCTATGTTGAATTGATACCATCCGCAAACCTTGCGGGAGTTAATAAAAAGCTACAACATTACCTAACCAGCAAAAATAGCGGTACCAAAACAGAATGCTTTCTCTTTGGTATGAATGACTGGAACCTGCACAATAATTTCACAAACGGCAAAATGGATGGCGGACGTATTGAGTATGTCCGTTTATTCTCCATCATCGGTTTTATTATTTTAATTATTGCCTGCATAAACTTTATGAACCTTTCAACAGCGCGGTCAGAGAAACGGGCAAAAGAGGTAGGTGTACGTAAAGTAATGGGGGCGGGAAAAGGAAAGTTGATAGCCCAATTTATTGGTGAAGCTATTGTAATGGCATTTATTTCGGTATTTATAGCCGTTGGACTTATATATATAGCCCTTCCCTCATTTAATAACCTGGTTCAAAAAGAGCTGTTTATTAATATTTTTGAACCAATTCATCTTATTTATCTGTTGCTGATCGGCACTGTTACTGGTTTATTGGCTGGTAGCTATCCGGCATTTTATCTTTCCTCGTTCAATCCGGTTGCTGTACTCAAAAATATAAAACTACCGTCCGGCGCTGGTTTCATCAGGCAAAGTTTGGTGATCATTCAGTTTTCTATCTCTATAGTACTCATTATTGGTACTATCATTATTTACCAGCAAATACAGCACGTAAAAAACAGAGACTTGGGCTATAACAAAAGTAATTTGATCTATGTAACTACCCAGGGCAAACTAACTGATCATTTTGCGAGTGTTTACCAGCAACTAAAACAAAGTGGTGTAGTTGAGAATGCATCGTTAAGCGATTTTCCTGTAATACAGGTATGGAAGAACACCGATAATTATTCGTGGACGGGGAAAGCGCCGTCACAAAACCCGTTGATATCATTTGAGGATGTAAGTCCGCAATTTGTTCAGACTATGGGTATGAAACTGCTATCGGGCAGAGATTTTTACACCAATTCGTCTTTGGATAGCAATAGCGTAATTATTAATGAGGCCATGGCGAAGCAAATGGGCAAAGAGGGTCGTGTAGGCGGGATTCTGAGAGATGTAGGCAAAAAAGAGTTTGAAATAGCGGGTATAGTAAAAGACTTTCTCTATAATGACATGTACGCTGTGAGCACACCACTTGTATTATATAATAAGATAACCGGAACTAATGTATTAAGCATACGCATTAAAAGCAATGTAAATTTATCAGAAGCGCTGGCGAAAGTAGGAGCGGTCATGAAGATTAATAACCCGGCTTATCCTTTTGAGTACAAATTTATGGATGACGATTTTGACCAGCTGTTTAAAACAGAGACATTAACCGGAAAGCTTGCAGGCGTATTTGCATCGCTTGCTATTTTCATATCGTGCTTAGGATTATTTGGTTTAGCAGCATATACAGCAGAGCGGAGGATCAAAGAAATTGGGATCAGAAAGGTGTTGGGCGCTTCCGTTGCCGGATTAACAGGTTTGTTGTCAAAAGATTTTTTAAAACTGGTGGGTATTTCCTGCCTGATCGCTTTCCCGGTAGCCTGGTGGGCATTGACCAATTGGCTGCAAGGTTATCAGTACAGGATAACTATAAACTGGATGGTTTTTGCGATAGCCGGGGTAGTGGCCATGTTAATAGCGTTGGCAACCGTTAGTTTTCAGGCTATTAAAGCAGCATTATCCAATCCGGTGGATAGTTTGAGAAATGAATAAGCTGATTTCGTATTTAAGGTTTAAAACTTAGAGATTTTAAAAATTATGATCAAGAACTATCTGAAAATTGCCTGGCGAAATATCGTCAACAATAAAATTTACAGCGCCATTAACATATTAGGATTGGCAGCCGGTATGGCGGTTGCGCTGATTATTGGATTATGGGTAGTGAATGAATACTCCTATGATAAATTCTTGCCCAATTATAAGCAATTATACCAGGTTCAGTTAAATTTCACCACCCAACACGATGGGGAGCATACACAAACAGCATTGGCTATACCTTTGGCCGATGTGTTACGAAAAGACATACCTGGTATAAAGTATGTTGCCGAAACAGATTGGGTGGGCTGGCAATGGCATTCCTTATTGGTTGGCGATAAAAAACTATATCTGAATGGTGGCGCCGCGGCTCCGGACTTTTTAAAGATATTTCAATATCCCTTTGTAAAAGGTAATGCGAATAATGCTTTGACTGACCCTTACTCCATTATTTTAAATGAATCGACAGCTAAGGCCTTATTTGGTGATACCGATCCTATCAATAAATTTATTCGTATTGATAATCAACAAAATTTAAAAGTAACTGGTGTAATAAAAGATATCCCTAAAAACGCTACCAAACAGTTCACTTTTTTAACTCCGTTTAGTTTTAAGGAGCAAACAGAAGGTTGGATGAAAACGGCCCGCACTACCTGGACAAACAACTCATTCAATGCTTTTGTAGAGTTACAGACAGGGGTAACCCTTGAACAAATTGCACCTAAGATCAAGAACCTGGTGTATGAGCATAGTCCTCAAATGCGACCAGGAAAACCTGAGGTGATCCTGCATCCTTTAAAAGATTGGCACCTGTACTCTGATTTTAAAAACGGTAAAGCTGTTGGTGGTTTTATTGATTATGTTAGGATGTTTAGCATTATTGGGATCCTCGTTTTACTTATTGCTTGTATCAATTTCATGAATCTTTCAACCGCCCGTTCCGAGCGAAGGGCAAGAGAAGTTGGTGTACGTAAAGCAATAGGCTCGCAACGCAAAGACCTGATCATACAGTTTTTAGCCGAATCTATCCTCATTACTTTTATTGCCTTTTTATTTTCAATACTGTTTGTACAATTGGCTTTGCCATATTTTAATTCCTTAGTTAATAGTGCTATTAGTATACCATATGCAAATCCAATATTTTGGATTGCTATGTTGATGTATGTGCTGTTGACCGGTTTATTAGCTGGCAGCAGACCAGCATTTTATCTGTCGTCATTTAACCCTGTGAAGGTTTTAAAAGGTTCGATCAAGGAAGGCAAGTCGGCATCCCTGCCTCGTAAAATATTAGTGGTAACCCAGTTTAGTTGTTCTATCGCATTAATCATCAGTACGATTATCGTATACCAGCAGATACAACACGCTAAGGACAGGCCAACCGGTTATAATTCGGCCAGATTAATGATGACCGACATGAGCGGAGATCTGAATACAAAATATGATGCTTTAAAAAATGATCTGCTGGCTAGTGGATATGTAGAAAGCGTGGCAGCAGCTTCAAGCCCGGTTACCAGTATATACAGTCATATGTCACTTGATAAATGGCCCGGCAAAAGCGCCAATGAAGAGTCCGTGAACATCGCAGCTATTTTTGTATCAAATGATTATTTTAAAACCCTGGGGATGACTCTGAAAGAAGGAAGGGATTTTACCCATAGCTGGACGGCAGACTCAACCAGTGTTATACTTAATGAAGCCGCAGTAAAAAGAATAGGTTTAAAAAATCCAATAAACCAATTAATCACCTGGAATGGGAACTCTTCTGTTCCGGTACGTGTAATTGGAGTAGTAAAAGATGCCTTAATGGAATCGCCTTTTACACCGGTTCAACCAGCTATTTTCAGCCATGGGCATGTAGCCAATAATGTCATGTATCGCTTGTCGCCTAACGCCAATACACAGGATGCTATCAAAAAACTTACAAAAATATTTGATTCCTATAATCCCGCTTATCCGTATATATACCAGTTTGTTGACGAGGAATACAACCATAAATTTAATCTGGAAGTACTGGTTGGGAAATTAGCTGGAATATTTGCCGGTCTGGCTATTTTGATTTCCTGCCTGGGACTCTTTGGCCTGGCCGCGTACGTTGCAGAACAACGGACAAAGGAAATAGGTATCCGTAAAGTATTAGGCGCGTCGGTAAGCCAGGTATGGCTGTTGTTATCAAAGGATTTTATCTTACTGGTAGGTATAAGCTGTGTTATCGCATCGCCTGTGGCCTTCTACTTTTTACAAAACTGGCTACAAAAGTATGATTATCGTATAACTATAGGCCCCGGTGTATTCTTGTTATCGGCATCAGCTGCCATAATTATCACCTTAGTAACTATTAGTTTTCAAGCGGTAAAAGCGGCACTAACAAACCCGGTGAAAAGCTTACGAAGCGAGTAACCGGGAGTAATAATTTATTGAAGTAAGATTTAAAAATCAGCATATAGAATTTAACCTTTATGATCAAAAATTATATTAAAATTGCCTGGCGTAATTTAAAACGTAACAAGGCATACGCGTTTATCAGTGTAATAGGCCTGGCTTTAGGTATCACCTGCGGTATTTTAATTTTTACACTGATTAGTTATCATCTCAGCTTTGATAATTTCCACAAAAATCCAGACAGGATTTATCGATTGTATACAGAATGGCATGATGATGGTATTGGTCGGTCGCAGGGAGTGCCTCAGCCCTTAGGGAAAACGTTTCGTAACGATTTTGCGTTGGCCGAGCAAACAGCTCGTGTGATCAGCTTTCATGATAATCTGATCAGTTTTACCGAAGGCAACCAGGTTAAAAAATTTAATGAGGAAGATGGGGTTGCATTTACTGAGCCCGGATTTTTTAATATCTTAAATTTCCCCCTTTTAAAAGGTGATAAAAAAACAATCCTGGTAAAACCCGGCGAAGCGATATTGACCGAAAAAACAGCACGTAAGTATTTTGGCGATACTGATCCTATTGGAAAAGTTTTCCGCCTGGATAATAAGGTTAACTTTACCATTACTGGTGTACTAAAAGATCTGCCAGCCAATACCGACCGTAAACAACAAGTATATGTTTCGTACGGCAACATGGATGAATATACCGATAAACGGCGAGAAGAAAATTGGGGAGGTGTTTTTAGCGGAAGCGAAGTATTTACCTTATTAAAACCATCTACCACTATGGCAAGTGCCAATAATGCGATGGCCGATATTGTAAGCAAGCATTATAAAGGGCGCGATTTAAAGGTATGGAAGTTTAAACTGCAACCTCTTTCGGACATTCACTTCAATGCCGATCTGGACGGTTATGCCGACAAGAAGTATCTGTGGGCCTTATTTTTTATAGGCTTATTTCTGATCATTACTGCATGTGTAAACTTTGTTAACCTGGCCACAGCGCAGGCATTGAACCGAGCCAAAGAAATAGGCGTGCGGAAAGTATTGGGCAGTCTTCCACGTCAATTATTTTGGCAATTTATTGCCGAAACTGCTCTGATCACTTTTGTAGCTGTTATAGTAGCCATAGGTTTATCATTCCTTGCCTTACCGGTAATAAATAATTTGTTTCACTCACAGATGGCCTTTAAACTTTCGCAGTATACGACTTTTGTTGTTCTGATAAGCGTACTGGTTGTGTTTTTATCCGGATCATACCCAGGTTTGGTATTAGCACGTTTTCAGCCTATACTGGCGCTTAAAAGCAAACTTTCACAAAAACATGTGGGTGGATTTTCATTACGCCGCATATTGGTGGTTACTCAGTTTTCTATTTCTCAGATATTGATCATAGGCGCAATAATTATTGTTTCGCAATTGCATTATTCTCAAAACACTGATCTGGGTTTTAATAAAGATGCTGTTGTATTGTTGCCTGTACCAAAAAATGATAAGGTTAAATTGAGCACCATGCGCAATCGTATTAATGAAGTGCAAGGTGTCGAAAAAACATCCTATTGCTATAAGGCTCCTGCGGCGCAATCCAATAACAGTACCGATGTTCGTTTTAATCAAAGGGCCGAAGATGAGCATTGGGGCATCAATACAAAACCGGGCGATGAAAATTTCCTTGCTACCTTTGGGGTAAAGTTAGTTGCCGGGCGTAACTTTTTCCCTTCCGATACTACGCGCGAGTTTTTAGTCAATGAAACCTTTGTAAAAAAGCTCAATCTTAAACCACAGGATGTAATAGGTAAAACACTTTCTGTAGATGGAAGATCAGTTACTGCACCTATAGTCGGGGTTGTAAAAGATTTTTACAATTATTCATTCCATACTGAAATATCACCCATTTGTATCATGCCCGACTATCGGTCATACTCTACATTGGCCGTTAAAATTAATATGCGTAATGCTAAAACAACATTACCCGCTCTTGAAAAAATATGGAACGACACTTTTCCTGAGGAGCTCTATTCATATCAATTTCTTGATGACAGCGTTGGGAAATTTTATGAAATGGATAATATACAGTTAAAGTTAGTAGAGGCATTTGCTGGTATAGCTATCCTAATTGGCTGCCTGGGATTATATGGCCTGGTATCCTTTATGGCTGTTCGAAAAACCAAAGAAATAGGGGTGCGTAAGGTATTGGGGGCAGATACCCAGCACATTTTATGGTTGTTTGGCAAAGAATTTACTTATTTGTTACTTATAGCTTTTGTAATTGCCGCACCTCTTGCCTGGTGGGTTATGCACAATTACCTGCAGGACTTTAAATACCGCATAACTATTGGTCCTGGTATTTTTCTGGCATCAATACTATCAACATTTATCATTGCTGCTATAACTGTAGGGTACCGATCGGTTATTGCCGCGACCGCTAACCCTGTTAAGAGTTTACGGAGTGAGTAAGGCGCAATTTGCTGCAATTAAAGTTTTCCAATTTAAAGCATCATGATCAAAAACTATTTTAAAATAGCCTGGAGAAATTTAGTAAACAATAAGGTTTACAGCGCCATTAATATTTTAGGGCTTGCAGGTGGAATGGCCGTTGCGTTACTTATTGCCCTTTGGGTAAATAATGAATATTCATACGATAAGTTTCTTCCGAATTATGGACAACTTTATCAGGTTTGGCGCAACTTTAACAGCAATGGTGAAACACTTACTTTCAGCAGTACATCTTTAAAACTTGCCGACGCGCTTAGAAACAATTTTCCAGAAATAGAATACGCGGCCGAGACTGACGGCAACGGCTCTCATGGTTTAATGGTAGGTGAAAAAAAGTTTTATCTTAATGGTTCGCAAGTAGGCAGCGATTTTTTAAAAATGTTTCAATACCCCATGTTACAGGGAAATATGAAAGACGCGCTGAAAGATCCATATTCTATAGTGTTAACAAAAGCTACTGCTATAGCCTTATTTGGTTCTGTTAACGTTATAAATAAAACGGTACGGATTGATAACAAGAATGATTTAAAGGTAACCGGTGTGCTTGACGATTTGCCAGGTAATTCGTCTCTTCAATTCAAATACCTGATACCTTTTGCTTATATGGAAGCAACTCAAGCTTATGTAAAACAGGCGCGTAGCGGAAGTTTTGGGGCTAATGCTTTTTTGATATATGTGAAACTAAAGTCAGGGGTTTCGTATAGTCAGTTAGCTCCGAAGATAAAAAATATGGAAAAGGGTGAAAATAACATCAATGCTAAAAACTCCGAAGTTATTTTACACCCTATGCGCGACTGGCACCTGTATAACAGCTGGAAAAATGGGGTGGCTAGCGGAGGATTTATTGAATATGTAAGGATTTTTAGTATAATTGGAGTTTTGGTTTTATTGATTGCCTGCATTAACTTTATCAATCTAACAACTGCACGATCTGAAAAACGAGCCAGAGAAGTTGGTATCCGGAAGGCCATAGGCTCTCAACGCAAGCAGCTGATTTTTCAATTTTTGACAGAATCAACCATAATTACATTTATAGCATTTTTGTTTTCATTACTATTTGTACAAATAGCATTGACACCTTTTAATGCGCTTACGGGTACAACAATTGGTATTCCTGTCCAAAGCGCTCCATTTTGGTTAATAACGATCAGTTGCGTGTTGTTTACCGCACTTATTGCAGGCAGTAAGCCCGCATTTTATCTGTCATCGTTTAATCCGGTTAAAGTTTTAAAAGGGACAATACAGATAGGACGTTCTGCATCTTATTCAAGAAAAATACTAGTAGTAACGCAATTTAGCTGCTCAATAGCGCTGATCATAGGTACGATAGTAATTTACAGACAGATTCAATACGCCAAAAACCGGCCCCCCGGATACGATATTAATCGTTTACTGACTACTAGTTCTAATAGCGACCTGGGCAAAAATTATCAGGCATTAAAAGACGAATTACTACAAAGCGGTGCTGTGCAAAGTATCACTCAAGCTTCCAGTCCGGCTACTGATATTTACCTTCACAACAATATAGATCAGTGGCCAGGCAAGTTCGGCGGCGAGACCATTGAAATGGGAGTAGTTTATATTACAGGTGATTATTTTAAAACCCTGGGCATGCAAGTTAAACAAGGGAGGGAATACACAGGTATTGCTGCAGATACCTTAAACCTGGTGTTTAATGAGTCCGCTATTAAACGCTTAAGATTAAAAGAACCTCTAAGTCAACCAATACAGTATAATGGGAATAAAATGAAAATTGTTGGGGTGATGAAAGATGCTCTAATGACTTCACCGTTTGCCAAAGCCGATCCGACAATGTTTGTTTATAGTACTTATCCGCAAGATAATTTGATATATCGTTTGGCTCCAAATGTAAATCCGCATAGCGCAATTGAAAAAATCAGTTCAATATTTGCTAAATATAATCCAGCCTATCCTTTCACCTATAAATTTGTTGATGATGATTATAATCAAAAATTTAGTCAGGAAGTATTAATAGGTAAGCTATCTGGTGTTTTCGCCGCATTGGCTATATGTATCTCCTGTCTTGGCTTATTTGGGCTTGCAGCTTATATAGCAGAACAACGAACAAAAGAAATAGGTGTACGTAAGGTATTAGGTGCTACGGTGAGCCAGCTATGGTTTTTGCTATCCAAAGATTTCGTAATGTTAGTTATCATTAGTTGTATAATAGCTTCGCCTATTGCGCATTACCTCCTGCAAAATTGGTTACAGAAATATGATTACCGGATAACTATAGGGCCAGGTGTGTTCCTTGTCTCGACATTTGTGGCAATTATAATTACACTTTTAACCATTAGTTTTCAGGCCGTCAAAGCAGCGATAGCTAATCCGGTTAAAAGTTTAAGAAGCGAATAACCGAAAAGTCGAAAGTTTATTAAAAGAGGGCCTTTGGCCTTCTGAATTAAACTTTCGGCTTTTTCATTGTATCATAACCGTACGCTTCCTGTTACATAAGCGAACAGTATTTATAGCGCTTATATGATATAATGAATTGATTTATAGGTTATTAATATTTTGGTATGTTATTGATACTTGATTGGCAGAATTGAATTGATATTTTTAAACAAAAACTAATATACACCAGTCAAAATAAATACTAAAAATGCTATCACTCCAACATATCTCGAAATATTACCAGGTAAGCGGACTTAAAAATTTTGTTCTTAATGACCTTAGCCTTGAAATTGATGAGGGCGAGTTTGTATCCATCATGGGGCCATCGGGTTCTGGTAAATCATCGCTGCTTAATATCGTCGGTATGCTTGATGAACCATCCGAAGGCTATCATTACTTTGCCGGTCATGCAGTACATCAGTTGAAAGAAAAACAGCGCTCCGCTTTATATAAACAATATATTGGCTTTGTTTTTCAGGCTTACCACTTGATTGATGAGCTTACCGTTTATGAAAATATCGAAACACCGCTAATTTATCAGGATTTCAAAGGCGCTGAGCGCAAAGCCATGGTGGCCGACATATTGGATCGCTTCAACATTGTGGGCAAAAAAGATCTTTTTCCGGCACAATTATCTGGTGGACAGCAACAATTGGTGGGTATAGCCCGTGCACTGATAGCCAAACCCAAATTGCTGCTGGCAGATGAGCCTACCGGTAACCTGAATTCCAAACAAGGAGAGGAGATCATGGAGCTATTTCGTAAGCTAAATAAAGAAGATGGAGTTACTATTATCCAGGTAACGCATTCTGAAAAAAATGCTGAATACGGTTCGCGTATCATTAACCTTTTAGATGGTAAAATCGAATCATCAAAACAACTCTGATCATATCATAATGCGATACTTTAAATTTATATTTTTCGGTTTAATGGTGTTATCAGCCATCAATGTACACGCTCAAACAGATACATTAACTACCATAAGGCAATGCATAGATATTGCTATAAAAAACAACCTGGTAGTACAACAAAATGACCTTCAAATGCAGCGTCTGGGCGTGAATTATAAACAGGCTAAAGATAATTTGCTGCCAACATTAAACGGCCAGGTTGATCATAGTCTTAACAGCGGGCGTAGTATCAACGTATTTACAAACAGTTATGTAACTCAATCATATACATCGGGTAATTACAACTTAAACGCCGGCTTAACCCTGTTCAGCGGCTTGCAAAATCTGAATGCTATTAAACAAACCTCATTAGCTTACCAGGCTGGTAAAATGGATTTTCAACAGGCCAAGGACCAGGTTACTATTAACGTGATAACCGCTTATCTTTTGGTTTTGGATAATACCGAGTTATTAGCCCAGGCCTATAATCAGCTTGATGTATCCAAAAAGCAAGTTGAAAGATTGGAAATACTGGAAAAAGATGGTGCTAATAAACTACCTTCTGATTTGTATGATTTAAAAGGTACTTATGGTGATAATGAACTTAATTTGGTAACTACTAAAAATAACCTGGAAGCATCAAAATTAAACCTGATGCAGATATTAAACATTCCTTATAACAGAAACATTAAACTGGAACCTATAAGCGTACAGGATGTTGCTAAACAAACAAGTGAAAATGCCGATCAGATATTTAATACCGCTTTACAACAGCTGGCTTATATAAAGGCAGCCGAACTAAGACGGCAAAGTGCCGAAAGGGGAGTAAAAGTAGCCAAAGGGGCTTTATCACCCACTGTTTCCCTATTTGGAGGAATAACCACAAACTATTCAAGCGCCGCACAAAATTCTACAGTTATCGATTCCTCTATTGTGCAAACCAAGCAGTTTGTTAAGACTCCCACAGGAGGCGAAAGTCCAGTTTATGCAACGCAGTATAAAAACAGTTATCAAAACATAGGTTATTATGATCAGTTTAAAAATAACTATAGTACACAGTTTGGTGTTAGATTAACAGTGCCGATTTTAAATTATTTCCAAAACAGAAATAAGGTGAAGCTTGCTAAAATTGATCTGCAGGAATCAAAATATATTGAGGAAAACACTAAGAATGTATTGCGTCAGAATGTTGAACAAGCTTATGTGAACATGACGCTGGCTTATAACAGGTACAATGTATTAGTGGAGCAGGTTAAAGCATACAAAGAATCATTCAGAACAGCCGAGATCCGTTTCAATGCAGGAGTACTTACATCAGTTGATTTTGTGGTAGCCAAAAATAACTTTGATAAGGCCAACATCAATCTCATTAACGCCCGGTACGATTGCTATATCTATAACAAAGTGCTTGATTACTATATGGGACGCCTGTCCTGGTAAATTGAATTACAGTGATTCTGTAAAAAATTTATACTTTTATTCTCAGATTTTAAATCCTGATATCCGGCGTATAACGTTTTGTGTAAAATTATAAAACATTATACGCCGGATATTGCTAATTATAAAACTGTTATTTTAAAGCAGCTTTAATTTAGATCGCTTCACCTTAAAAACAACGCTCAAACATGAAAAAAACAATTATCTTAACTTTAAGTATCTGCTTATTCACTATCGGTATGGCCTCTGCCCAGATAATACCGAACTTTTCCTTTGGTGTAAAGGGCGGTTTAAATTACACTGCATTCCCGTCAAACGGCGTTTTTAATAATAGTAACCGTGCGGGTTACCTGGCGGGTGTCTGGGCAAGGGTAGGCGGTTTGGGCTTTAATTTTCAGCCAGAACTTTATGTTACCGGTAAAAACATCAAAGTAAAAGACGATCAGAACAATGAAAATACGGCTAAATTCACCAGTATCGATGTGCCTTTATTATTAGGTGGTAAAATCGGTGCATTTGGCTTGGGTGGCCGGTTTTATGGTGGCCCGGTAGTTTCGTTTGCTGTTAATAAGGATCAAAGTATTGATGATGCTGCCAACAAAGCAACCCATTTAGATTATAAAAGTGCCAACTATGGTTTTCAGATAGGTGCCGGTGTAGATATCAGCAGTTTTTCAGTTGATTTGCGCTACGAAGGTGGTTTAAATAAGATTGCCTATGGCAACGATAATTCTCATACACGGGTAAACGTTTTTAGCCTTGCATTGGCATATAAGTTATTTTCCTTATAAGGAAAACCACCCTTTATAAAAAAGAGGCTGTATCATCAATCATGATCAGCCTCTTTTTTATTTGATCTATCAGGATACTCAATCGAAAATTTGATGTAAAGCCTTGGGTTGGATTGACTCAATTAACCAAAAAGTGGGTTTACATGATTTACATACTTTATGGTTAAAACCGACTTATATTACTGATAATCAATTAGTTAATTAATTTTATCAAAAAAAAGTGTAAACCCACTTTTTGCATAAACATTATCGGTTAAATTTCAATTTACGGGCAACTCAACAGTTAATCCAACTTATTTTACCACATCATCCCATTGTCCTTTGATCAAGCTATTGATGGAGTTGTTGTACATAGCCTCGCAATATACTGCGGGTAAATAGTAATGTCCCGCGTAAGCCGCATTCAGCATTACATAATAGGTTACTTCTTTACCCTCAACCAAACTAAAATAAGTGTTTACCCTGTCGTCCCGTACATCTCGATAGTCAGATGGAGATGATTTGAATACCTCATCGTTATTCAGCATCCGGCTGTTTAATATTTCCCAACCCGACGGGAATATCTGCGTAAGGGCCAGGTTATCATATCTGCCACGTCTGCCCGGATTTTTGATATTTACCTGGGCCACAAAGTCGGTGCCTTGTTTTAAGGTTGTAGGATCAATAGGCTTACCATTCATGGTAAAATAACCCACTCTCATTTCCATCACCTGCGGGTCAATAAAGGTTTTTACAGCAAGCCCGGATGATGGCTGGCCTTTTTGTATCAATCTTATATATAGCTTGTTGCTACCATTGTTCTTAACCATTACTTTCCCACCGTTGACGGCTAAAGCTGCCTGCCACATATAGGAAGCCGAACTGATATTGCCTTTTGATACCCCGCCGTCATAGCTAAAAGTAAGCTTACTGCCTGCTTTGTTTTGTCCACAATATTGCGCAATGGCAATAAGTGAGTAAGCTGTGGTTTGCGTACTATACCAATCATCCTGGGATAATCTCGAAGCAACAGTACGTAATAATCCGGCTGCTTTTTGCTGTTGACCCAATAGGGTAAGTGTTTCCAGGATCATCGCCTCATCACGCAGATCGGATCCATAAGTTCCATACATCGTATAATATGGTTTTATGGTAGTTGGCAAATTAGTGATCATCCGTAAACCCGCCTCGGGTTGCCCGGCAAGTTTATAAGCAGCTGCCAGGCGCCATCTGGCCTCGATACTTATATATTTAAACTCCCTGAGCCGGTTCATAGCACCTAATTCGGGAGCACCAGCTAAGGCTAGCAGATACAGACGATAGGCCTGGTTCAGATCATCGCCATAAAATTTATGCGGATCAGGAGCCCAGGTTTGCGCTTTTTGCTTTTGATATTTTTTCCACTGCTCAATAAAACCAATAGGCATGCTGTAACCTTTAGCCTGGGCTGCCAGCATAAAATGGCCCGCATAGTTGGTTCCCCATTCGTCAGCGTCGCCATAGCCTGGCCAGTAGCTCAATCCGCCGCCCTGTATCTGGAACCCATTGAGCCTGCTGATGGTGGCTTTGATATTACGTTCGGCCTCAGCCTTTTGAATAGGTGAGAGGTCAAGCAGTTGCCCCAAATACAATTGCGGAAACGCCGAAGATGTGGTTTGCTCTACACAACCATGCGGGTAAGCTATCAGGTAATCAAGCCGCTTACTCAGATTTAAAGAGGGAATAGATGCAATTTCGAGCGTATTTTTATTGGTACCGCTGATACCAATAGCCTGATATGCCGTATTCCAGATCTCACCCGGTTTAAGTTCCTTTTCCAATACACGGGTTACTGGTGGATTAGGGTTGCGTACATTCAGCTCCACATCATACGCAGCGGTTTCTGAACCACTTTTGGCTATGATCTTTACATTACCTACACCTACAAAATCCTTAACATCCAAATCAAACGTAACCAGCTGATCCCCTGTTTTAGCAAAGGTTATCGTTTTGGAATTATTACCAGCCAGATTACTGAATGCGTTTGATTGAACAGATACGGTAACCGTTTTAATGTTAGGCTCCATCGCGAATACAGTAACAGGTAACTGCACTTTTTCTGTAGGGCCAAGTACACGCGGTAATGTGGCCAATATCATCAATGGTTTTTTCACGGCTACAGCCTTGTCAGCAAAGCCATAGCTGCCATCGTGCCCGGCAATTACCATAGCCTTAACAGAACCTACGTATTGAGGCAGTTTAAAGGGTGTGGTTTGCTTTTCGCCTTTGCCAAGGTGAAATGGCCCAAGGAATTTTACAACAGGCTTAAAACGGTTTACAGATACGTTTTTGTTGGTGCCCAGGTTTCCATCACCACCGATGCTTAAAATTCGTTCCAAACCGCCGCCGAACGCGCCTATCACATAATCAAACAGATCCCAAGTTTTTACGCCCAGTGCCTCCCGGGCATAAAATGCTTCATGTGGGTTAGGCGTTTTATAATTGGTGATATCCAGTAAACCCTCATCAACAATGGCAATGGTATAGGTCATTTCCTTGCCAGATGCCTCGGATACGGTAATAGCCGACTGTGTTTCGGGGCGGATCTTATCGGGCATACTGATCACCGGTTTCAGGATGGTTTCCGGGTTATCAACCTGTAAGGGAATAGCGCCATACATACGGATTGGCAGATCGTTAACTGTTTGCGAGTGTCTTTGTAATAAAGTAACATTCACAAATACATTCGGGGCCATGGTTTCATCAACCGTAAATCGATACTGAGTTTGCCCTTTTTTAGTATCTATCCAAGTGGTTCTTAAAACCTTGCTGCCATTTTCAAAGCTGATCAATGCGCGACCAGCAGCTGCGGTTGGTATAGTTAACGTGGCCTGCTCGCCAACGTTATAGCTGGTTTTGTCGGATGTGAACGATAGCATAGCTGCTTCGGTAGGGTTGGTTTGCTGTAACCTTTCCGACCAGTTTGGCCAGTCCATATAAATGAATTTTCCGGTAGAGTGTCCGGTTTGCTCATCCTTCACCTTGACCAGGTAACGGCCCCAATCGGCTTTAGGTACACGTAACGTCCATTTACCATGTCCATTGGTAACCTGCACGGATGCAGCTTTGATGAGTTTATTATATTTATCCTGCGTAAACTTGCTTGTCTCATTGCCGGTTTGATCCCACCACCAACGCCATTGTACTTTGTACAGTTCCAACTGCACAGTACGGGTACCGGCCAGCGCGTTACCGTGTACATCTACATCCGCAATATCAATCTGGTGATCCTTATCCGTAACCAACATCCCCGAAAGCTCGCTGCCCTGGGGTGTTTTTATGCCTACATAGCCTGAGTATACGTTATAGGGTAATGTTGTTTGCTGTATGCTGAAATTTCCTCCCGGCTCAAATACTTTAACCAGGAAATTGGCCCTTAACTGTCCCGGGGCCTGTTTTTCTACGTTGATATTGGCATCTACATTTGCCACACCATCGGCACTGAGTTTGCCATCAAATACAGTTTGAGTTTGTGTATTAAAGGCCAGTGTCGGATCGTCAAAAACATAATCTTCGTATTTTTTGAAGCTGGTGGTTTGCGGCGTTAAAAACGCGTCGACCTTGGCTTTGAGGTTTTGTGCAGCCCCTCCAAACAACCATTGCGCACTTAGCTTGCCATTGGCATTATTGCCTTTGGTTAGCTCCGCAGCTCCGCCAAATGAAAGACTTAGCTTCATTCGGTTAGGCATAATGGTCTCTACCTTGATCTTCTTTTCAAACAAAGCGCCGCCAACTTTTACCTTGGCTGTCCAGTTGCCGGTAGGCGAGGAGGTTTCTGTAGCGGTATGGAAACTGTAAAAACCATCCAAAGCAGTTGTTTTGGTAATACGTTTGTATAACTTGCCATTGGGATCATATAACTCAAACTGAACCGGATGATCTGGCGGCAATGTTTTTAGTTTATCTTCCAGTATAAAGGATGTATATATGGAGTCGCCAGGACGCCATACACCACGGTCGCCATAAATAAAACCTTTAAGGCCGCTTTGAATCTCTTCGCCACCTACATTAAAACGGGCGAGTGGGAGGGAACTACCATCATCCAGTTTCAGGTAACCACGTTGAGCGCCTTTTTTAGCCACCAGCAAATAAGGTTTACGTTTAAGATCAAACTTTACTATACCATCTCCACCCGATGTGGTTTTGTAAATCACTTGTTTTTGATAATCCAGTAATTCCATATCCACGCCACTCATAGGCTGGGCGCTTAAAATATCGGTTACCGCCACCAGCATGCTATTGTTAGTGCCGCGTTTAGCAATAAGGCCAATGTTTGATGCTATAATGTTGCGCGTTGCCCAACGCTCTTTGGTGAAGTAGGATGGGGTACAAGGATTGTTCCTGTCCTGCCAGTTATAACCTTCAGGATAAAAATTATCATACCGCGACCAAAAGTCGTCATCCTCGTCGTTTACCTTGCTATTATCGTTGTAATATTCGCTTTCGTTATATACATCTTCGTCGCTGCTATTACTTTTTACGCCTGCTGATGGGACACTACAGTTATACAAAGAGTATTCTTTCCTGAAACCGATCACGACACGGTAGATCGCACCTGGTTCTGTGCGGATCATCTGGTCGAGATCCAGCATAAAGCGATTCTTCTTATTCAGATTAAGTGCTTTATCATTATCAAGCCTGATGGTTTTTTGAACTATAGGTTTACCTACCTGGCGTAGTTCCTGCCCTCCATCAAAGCCATTGCTCTGAAAATACTGGGGTACGTTGCTTTCATATATTTTAATGATGCTAACATCAACAGCATTCAGATTCACGGCCTCAAAAGGCATCATTAATTTTCCGGAATCGGGGAGGATAACACCTTTGCCAGGTATGGTTATATCCGGTAGCCTGTTCTCAAAAAACACACTGGCAGTATAGGTTTTCGTGATTTTTTTGTGTGATATATTTTCAATACCCTCATTTACAAAAATGCTGTAATTACCCTGAAGACTCTCGGGCGAATAAACTTTCACGGTACTACCGTCAATGGTATAAGCTGGGTCGGTAATGTTATTGATACCTATCAAACCATTCAACTCCTGTCCAACCAATATATTATCGGAAAATTGCACCAATACATATTGATCATTATCCTGTACGGCGCGTATATCCAATACTCTGAAATCGCCTATCGCCGGCACATCAAAATGTTGGTTACCTTTTTTATCAACATTAAGGCTACCGCCATCCCAATTGATAGTGACTGCAGTTACCTTATTCGCCTGTCTTTTTAATCCTGTTATTTTAAAATGATGAGCTTTGGTTCCCGTATTATGTTCCCAGCTTATTTTAACAGGAAATTCATAATTAACCGTTACCAATTTTTCAACAAGGGCCGGATCTTCTGTATCAGCAGTCTGAATGGTACCATCCAGTTTCATTTCATCGATAGAGGTATTTGTGGCGGTTGTTAAACCAGCAAAACTTACGTTAAAGTCGGGTTTCACTACCTGAAAACCGAACTTGAAATGGTCAAACTGATGTGGTACCTCGATCAATTTACCCAGATCAAAATCTACCGTGTATGTTTTTTCGGGATCAAGTTTATCAGTAGGCTTAAATTCAATAGTACGTGCGTCGACCCAATGGGCTTTACCTTTTACAGAGGGCGAGAGATCAAAAAGACCATCGCTTAGTTGTTCATTTTGTTGATGGGTAACCTGTACTTGCCCGGCCAAACGAATGCGAATGGTGCTTTCTTTTGAGATAACCCCGGTAGTATATGATTCAATATATTTACTAAATGCAGGATCTACAGTCGTTTTTTTACGACCGATAGCAATTAAGTAAACAACTAATAAGATGAGTGCAAGTGATGCACCTAAGGTAATGATGCTTTTACGCCTGCGGAATCTGGTATATCCGTTCTCCATGGAATAGGTTTATTTATGGTCATGTAAATTATGAAATTTATGAGAATAAATAATTTAAACGGAAACTTATTTTATGCAGGATTATCGTATCATAACACCTGGTTTATTCAAAACCGGCAGCTTGATGAAATTCATTTCGACTATACTTTCGGGCAAAAAAATGAATTTTTTATCGTAGATGTTTTTACCAATATAATAACTGAGCCAATACTCATTATTAAGGCCAAAGGTTTGTTCGTCAATGGGTTCAATAAGCTTAAATGCCTGCCCGGGAACTTCCGGGAACATGTGTCTTAGTGTTGACGTTTTTACCTGTACACCGTCCTTTTCACCATAACCTTTGGATGTAACCAGCACATTTTCAATAGGCTCATTCTTGAGGTTGATGAGATATACATACCATACTTTGCTTTCTATATTCTCACTTTCCAAGGCAACCGCAACTGCAATATCCTGTACGTTATTTTCGGGGAGGTCTTTTATCATGTTTAGTTTATTGGGTGAATGGTTGATTAGGTGAGTAGTTAAATAAAATGATAAAAAAACTATTCACTTAATCAACGTAATAAACCATTCACTAAATTATTTCTTTTTTGCTGCCGCTTTTTTCTTTGCCGGTGCTTTAGCCGCCGGTTTTGCTGCCGACGCTTTACCAAAACGCCCTTTTTTTGCATCTTTCGGTGTAGCATCAGCCAGGGCCTTGCAATCTTCGTAGGTAAGCGTCAATGGATCTTTATCCTTGGGGATCTTCACATTGAGCTTTCCAAATTCAATATAAGGGCCCCAACGGCCATTAAGCACCTTAACCTCGGGATCTTCGTCAAAAGATTTGATCAGTTTCTCGGCATCTTTTTTACGTTTGGCATTGATCAGTTCTATGGCCTGTCCTTCGGTAACGTCCAGTGGATCAATTTCCTTGGGTAAAGAAACAAACGCACTGTTATGGCTGATATAAGGCCCGAAACGACCGATAGCCACTTTCATCACCTTGCCTTCATACTCACCAACAACTTTTGGTAATTTAAACAACTCCAGTGCTTCATCAAGGCTGATAGTTTCTATACTCTGGCCATTTCTTAAACTCGCGTAAAGTGGCTTTTCTTCGTTTTCTTCCGTAGCACTGTCACCTACCTGTACAAAGGGGCCGTAACGACCGATGCGTACGGATATTTTTTTGCCACTTTCCGGATGCACGCCTAATTCACGCTCACCGGTAGCTTTATCTGCGGTTTCAATGGTGCTTTGAACTTCTTTATGAAAAGGGTTATAAAAATCATGGAGCATGTCTGTCCATTCCTTTAAACCCTGTGCTATTTCATCAAATTGTTTTTCAACGCTTGCCGTAAAGTTAAAATCAACAATACCTTTAAAATACTGAACCAGAAAATCATTCACTACAGCACCAATATCGGTAGGGAAAAGTTTGCCTCGTTCTGCGCCTGTATTTTCTGTTTTATTCTCTTTTAGGATCGCATCGCCCTTTAATGTCAATACCCTGAAGTTGCGTGTTTTTCCTTCACGCTCTTCCTTAACCACATAACCACGGTTCTGGATAGTTGAAATAGTAGGGGCGTACGTTGATGGACGACCGATACCTAACTCTTCCAGCTTTTTAACCAAACTGGCCTCTGTATAACGTGCTGGTGGACGAGAGAAACGTTCGGTTGCCGACATTTCCTGTAATGCCAAGCGCTGGCCTTTTGTTAATGGCGGAAGCATAACGTTCTCACCATCCTGTTGTGTATCATCTTCCTCGTCTTCCGATTCCAGATACACTTTCAGGAAACCATCAAACTTCATTACTTCGCCATTGGCGGTCAGTTCTTCTTTGCGGCTGGAGATGCTGATCTTCGCGGTTGTTTTTTCAAACTGCGCCTCACTCATCTGCGAAGCAATAGCGCGTTTCCAGATCAGCTCATACAAGCGTTTTTCGGATGAATCGCCATCAATGGTATGATTATTAAAATAAGTTGGCCTTATTGCCTCGTGCGCTTCCTGGGCACTGGCATTTTTGGTTTTATATTTACGGTGCTGGTGATATTTTTCACCATAAGCCGAAACGATCTCTTGCTGAGCAGCATTCAAAGCGGTTTCTGACAAGTTAACCGAGTCGGTACGCATATAGGTAATATTACCTGATTCGTATAGCTTTTGAGCAACCTGCATGGTACGGGCTACCGAATAGCCCAATTTTCTGCTGGCTTCCTGTTGTAACGTAGAGGTTGTGAACGGCGCCGCGGGTGAGCGTTTTGCCGGTTTCGTTTCTAACGACCGAACATCAAAATCGGCCGCGATACAATCAGCCAGGAACTTTTCGGCATCTTCCTGCTGGCTAAAACGTTCGGGAAGTTCGGCTTTAAATGCTTCTTTACCTTTACCAAATATGGCTACTATTTTAAAAGCAGCTTCTGACTTAAACTTATTGATCTCTCTTTCGCGATCAACGATAAGCCTTACAGCTACAGATTGTACGCGACCAGCAGACAAAGACGGTTTTACTTTTTTCCATAAAACGGGGGAGAGCTCAAAACCCACCAATCTGTCCAATACACGACGGGCTTGCTGGGCATTAACCAGGTTGTAATCAATTTTACGTGGTGTATCAATAGCTTTTAAAATAGCTGGCTTGGTTATCTCATGAAAAACAATGCGCTTGGTTGTGGCATCTTTTAAACCCAGTGTTTCAAATAAATGCCAGGATATGGCTTCACCCTCGCGGTCCTCGTCCGATGCGAGCCAAACCATTTCGGCTTCTTTAGCTAATTTCTTTAATTCGCTGACAACTTGCTTTTTATCGGCCGGTACTTCATATTTCTGGGTGAAGTTATTAGCAATATCTATTGCGTCTTCAGACTTTACCAGGTCACGGATATGACCATAGCTCGATTTAACCGTAAAGTCTTTCCCAAGATATCCTTCGATGGTTTTGGCTTTCGCCGGAGATTCAACTATGAGTAGGTTTTTGGCCATTTAAGCAGTTATTTTTTTGCAAATAAAACATAAAGAAAGTGAAACGCAAATTTGTTTTGGTAAAAGCTTATAAGCTTTTACGGCTAAACGTATAAATAGTTGGAATGCAGGATTATTCGTAAAGCGGAGTTTTAAGGCGTTTTGGCAATTAAAAGCATACGGCAACAAGATGCCATTAGCAAGCAATATAGAAGGCCTACATTAGGAAGCCACCACCCAAAAGATCATTTCCTTCATAAAAGACAGCCGACTGTCCCGGTGCTATGCCTGAAACGTTATGATGGAAATCAACTTTCATATGTTCGCCCATTTGTACAATGCTGCTTTGCATACCCGCATCTTTGTAGCGTATTTTGGTAATAGCTTCTAAAGGCTCATTGATAGTGGCATATTTAACCAGATTAAGGTTTTTAACCCAGGCTTGTTTGCGTTCCAGTTCATCTGCCGTACCTAAAACAACAGTATTAGTATGTGGATCTATAGCCGTAACAAACATTGGATGTCCCAAAGCTATGCCCAAACCTTTACGTTGCCCTATAGTGTAAAACGGATAGCCCTGATGTTTGCCCACTACAGTGCCATTGGTGAGCGTAAAGTTACCCGGGCCTATACGATCATCCAGATCTTCTACTTTGTGTCTTAAAAAGGCTCTATAGTCGTTATCGGGTACAAAACATATCTCATAGCTTTCGCTTTTGCCGGCAAGTTCAATCTGTCCCATATCCAAGGCCATTTGTCTGATCTCGGGCTTAGAAAAACTGCCTAAAGGGAATTTTGTACGTGCAAGGTTCTGCTGAGATACACCCCATAATACATATGATTGATCTTTATTTTCGTCTTTTCCCTTTGATATCACATAGCGGCCATTATCCTGCAAACGGATATTAGCGTAGTGGCCTGTAGCAATAAATTCACAGTCGAGTTTATCGGCACGCTTTAAAAGCGCATCCCATTTGATGTGGGTGTTGCAAAGCACACATGGGTTAGGGGTACGGCCTGCCAGATACTCATCCACAAAGTTGTCGATCACAAAATCGCCAAATTCACTTCTGATATCTAATATATAATGAGGGAAGCCATAACCCACTGCCAGTGCACGGGCATCATTGATGCTGTCAAGGCTGCAGCAGCCGGTTTCCTTTGAGCTACCACCAGATGAGGCATAGTCCCAGGTTTTCATAGTAAGGCCAATAACTTCATAGCCCTGTTCATGCAACATCACTGCCGCTACCGAACTATCAACCCCCCCGCTCATTGCCACTAAGATCCTGCCATGCTTACTCATAATTTTGCAAAGATACCTTTTTGATCTTGATGTCAATACTTTATTGGTCAGCCGAGGGTAAAATGGAGAAACCTATTAAATCTCAATAACCCGTTGGCGGAATTAATTTGCCGCCCTAAATGCCAATATAGTGTATAAATGAAAAAATGCAAGTTGGCTATAAAAGAAAAGCGGATATGTTTTTTTACATTCCAATGGCTCTTTTAGCTTAAAAGTAACCTATAAATTTATGGCATTTATTTAACTGCCTCTCGCTAATAACGAGAGGCTTTATTATCTTAGGTTTTATACTGAGCGAACTCTATCGTTAATTGATTCAAGTTGAATGAGTTTTTCAGTAAGTGACTTTCTCCATAAATGATTTTGTGGAACTTCTCTTATACCGTATCCTTGAATAGCACCACTGTAACTTCTTCTTAAATTATCGTGGACACTATCAAAATACATTCTTATACCGTCCATATAATTACCGGTATCATCTGATTTTAGAATCGCACTAAAACTACCAGAAATGTAATCGGCTAACTGTATTCCAACCGAATGATGGGAGTTTTCAATATTCAAACTATCTTTTATATGTCCATATTTAACATAATCGCCACTTTCGAATAGTTCATAATATAATTGTCTAAGGTATTCGTTTTTTTCATCATTTACAGGGTCTAAAAATAGAACCGCTAAATTGTCCCCATTTTTCAATTCCATTTCAATTCGTTGCATATGCTCTTGCAAATGGAATGATAACATAGATTTTTCATTTGTTTTTGGGGCTTTTAAGTTATCAGTGTAAGTTATAATTATCTTTTTTTCCCTTAGTTGATTAATTAGCCCCAAAGCATCCCCAACAAATGAAATAAGTAATTTGTATCCTAAATTCTCAAAAGGCTTTATATCATGCTTATCTGGAATTACTTTATTTCTATCCTCATGAAATTTTAAACTCCATAAGTAAGCCCACTTTAGCTCAAAGTTTAGTGGGATACCGTATTTTTTCTTTAGCTCTTTAAAATTTATGCTTAACAGTTTCCATTCATCCGAATTTATTATTAGTGTACTTCGAACATAAAATGGATGACGAGCTGCTTGCTTCGAAGACATTTCAGCCTTGTAATCACCACATTCATCACTAAAACCAAAATAAGTAGCCATAATTAGAACTTAACTTACATAATAGGTGAAAAACAGAGTTTCGACAATAGTAAGAAGAATTGATAAAAATGATAAAAGATTTGTTTTATGGATATGCTTACCATATTTATCAATTGAGTCTGATGTGAATTTTCCATAATTTGATTCCGACCTGCTCTTTTCCATTAATCTGTAATCAATTAAGATTAAGAGAAAAAAATTAAGCATCGGAATAAATAGTATTGTTCTTGGAACATCATGTTTAAAGGCTATTAGGGCCAAATAACCACCTATTAATATACTGTTAACAGAAAATAATTTATCATGTATCCTATCAAAATATTTGATAGTTTCTTCAATTCCTTTTTCCTCCTTCCGCTCTATTTTCTCACCGAGCTTTTTAGCGTAATCATCGTATTCTTCTATGTTGAAATTTTCTGAATTGCTCATATTTTAAATTGCTAAGTATTTATGAATATGGATGAAAGTGAAAAAATAAAACAAGAAAGTACAGAAAGAGGCGTGCCTCCTAAAGTGGAAAAAGAAAAATTTGCAAAATGGATATTAACACAAGAAACTATTGTTCCATATTGTGAAAGAACAGATTGGCGTGCGAATTATGGCGATGGGCACGAGTAAGCTATTTTACTGGCTCCAAGTTATGCCAGTATCTTCTCCCGTCTGCCTTCGTGACTAAAACGCTAAAAGTTTTATTAGTGCGGGCGGCAGCTTTTTTTGCTAATTCTAAAATCTGTTCAGTGGAAAGCGTATCGCTGCTTTTATTATATTCAGCAGTTGGAAGATGATATATTACTGATTCGCTATCAAGTCTAATTGTACGGGAAAAGCCCTCTTTCTCCATTTCAGTGTGAAGGGTTTTGTAATCTTCTGAAGTGGCATTTTTATGCAATTCTACTCTTGTTGTAAATAAACTCATGATGTGATAATAGTTTGGTTTGAACTAATATACAAATTATTATCACTTTAAAGAATTTGATTATAACGTTCCAATGTCTATATCTAAGCAATCACTACTTTTATTTTTATCAATCATAATTCCTTTAAGTGGTGGATATCTCATACTTGTACCATAATCACCATTCATTGTGTAGCCCTGTTGTTTTAATAAACTTTCAATTTGTGACGCTATTAAATTTCCATTACTATTGTTGACCATTGTAATTGCAAAGCATTTAGGGTTAAAATTGTATTTCTTCTTAGTTGTTTCTATGAAATTTAATAACGCAATCTTATCATTTTCTGATAGTCGCTTCTCTTGATTAATATTAACATCCCCATTAATGCCACTATTAGGACCATTAACAATATGTCCGTTATCCCCAATGTTACCAGAGTTCGTTCCTGTATTTACATTTTTAGCCTGTATAATTGGTAGAGTGGTTTTAACTGTATCATTGGTTTTCGATAAGTCTTTATGATGCAATTTTTTTGCAATAAATGGTTGTTTTGAGAATTTTTCCTTTTCCGTATTTCGAAATATTGAATCAGGCTCTACTTTACTTGTTTTTAGGATTGTATCTGGATGCTCCTTGGGGATGTTATACTCTAACCCAAAAAGCTTAACATGCTCCCCTTTATTTATCTTTATAAATGTAATTGTCGATAAAACGACAACAATTAAAAGCACAATAAAAGCTAATGTTCTGATAGCTATTTTTATTACCTTGTCTTCAAAAACTTTGTTCCAGTTAGTTTCATTCATTACTTAATTCTTGTATTTAAACCAAAAATACGACTACATGTTAGTAATTTTTTTGAGTTGTTAATAACTTGGGGCTTTGTTAGTAATTATCATTAGGATACTAAAGTTAATAGCATCAACTTTATATCATAATTTAAAAAATAAGTATATGTCAGTAGTAAGAAAAGTCGGTAGAGATTCCGGCAATGGTCAATTTGTCCCAATCAAGGAAACTGTAAAGCATCCTCGGACAACAGAAGTTGAAAAGATAAAATATCCTTCTCCAAAAAAGAAGTAACAGATATTCTAATTTTTAAACTAAAGATTTATGGAATTTATTTAACTGCCTCTCGCTAATAACGAGGGGCTTTATTTTTAAAGAAAGCAGCAAGTAACTTTTTCCATCAATTGGTCTTTAACCATGAGGTCGCTTAGTTCTGCTTGCTGCTAATAAACAACGTATTATAAAATATATCAGCGAATAGGTCATTATCCTTTGATTATCCATATCCCTTGATGTTGTTTATTATTTCTTCACTTCTCCAGAGGCTCAGTATTATCAAAAATTAATTCGTTAACTGGCTTTATGTATTCCTTTTCAAAACATCTATCTTGATTTACACAAGTAAAAATCCTCAATACCAATTTGTTTCTTACAGCATTTAATACTGCCATCTTAGGTTTGCCCTCTATTTTTGTTTTCCTTTTATAATACTCTTTCAATTCAGGAAAACATCTAATCGCTCCAAGTGCACATGTGTGTAATAAAGCTTTCATTTTTTTATTAGCCATTGACGACACTCTGGCTTTTCCTGTTATTAAGCCCGATTCTCTTTTAAATGGTGCCACTCCAGCATAACATGCAAATTTCTTAGGATCAGAAATATCTTTAAATTCATTGGTAGATATGATGATTTGGATAGCCGTAACCGGCCCAACACACGGAACAGATGTAATAATTGTAAACAGACGCTTTATCAAATCATCACTATTTACTATCTCCATGATACTTTCATCAATTCTTACTATATCTGTTTTGATTGATATTATACTATCCTTACATAAAGCCGATGTTTGTCTATTAATTCCTTTATTGATAAATGTAATTTGCTCTTTTATTGGGGTTTCCAAGGCCTTACTGATACTTATTAGTCTATTTCTTAGTGAAGACAAATGGGCTAACTTTTCTATAATCATCCTTTTAGGAACGTAGAATTTGACATTGTCTCGATTTTTATGAACATACTGAGCGATACGTATGGCATCAATTTTATCATGCTTACCACGTATATTTCCCAATGACATTCTAATATGCAACGCATTTTCAAGTACGATATTTGCCTTAATCTTCTTTAAAGAATTGAGTAGATGGTTGGAATAAAAGCCTGTTTGCTCCATTCCAAATATGGCCTTACTTACTGTGAATTTGGGCAACTGCTTTAATTCAATTATTAATGCTTGAATGTCATCAGTTATGTTTTTAATTTCTCTATGAAAAAGGAAATTATTCGCTTGCATTACAGCAAAGTCAAGTTTATTGCGGGAAACGTCAATTCCGATAAAGTAAGTGTAGTTTTTTGTTTTAGGCATAGATAATAGCGGCATTAGGCAGCATGGATTATATCGAGAATTAAGCCTAACCTACGGCTTTGCATGATGCGTCATGCTGCTGATCTTTTGTTGTTAATGTTAAAACGACTGAGATTGAATCAGCAATCAGGTCTTGAACCTATGATTTCGCATAATTCGCTCAGTCGTTTATATTTTAAAAAAACAGCAAGTAATTTTTTCATACTATGGGTCTTGAATCCAAAAAGGGTCTAATTCTTCTCGCTGTCTATTTTTTAATTAGCTATAGATGTACCCCTAATCAGTATATCTCCCAATTTTATAAATAACTTTTTCATATTCGTATTGTTTAGTTTTTCTTCAAGACATATTCTTTATTTGCTGGTGCTTCGTTTAATTCGGTGAAATCTCTTTTTTGTGTAGAAGAACGATATAATCCAAGCCAGCGAAAAAGCATAGACGTGCCCTTAACGCTAATTGTAGCAATAGGTATAGTTTTTGAATATTTGGCTTCGTCTTGAGGTTTAATAGCATTGGACTCCGATACTCCAGCAAAATACAAGCTGTAATTATTTTCGGAGGTTTTATTTAGTGTTACATCTATAAACGTTTGACCAAATAGATTTAAAGTCGCTTCGCCATTTTTAAGTGTGAATGAATTTTCGTCATCAGAATTGAACCCATTCATAATTCTATAGTGACCATCCATTTTTGCCAGTTCCTTTTTATCAGACTTCTTTTCGATATAATTGGGGATAACCATTATTGAATACGGTTGTGTACCGTCTTTTTCAAATGGTCTTATCATTATCTGCTTATGATACTCTATTTTAATGTAATTGTGTGTGCCAGCATCGTACTTATAAAGTCCGCTTTCTTTTATTGATTTGATGTAATTGTCAAATTGACCTTTTGTGGGAGGGTAAATTGTAAGTAAGCGAACCAAACTATTTTCGAAATAGGCGAAGAAAACCCGATCACTCAAATCTGTATTTGAGATAAATACAAACTGTCTACTTTCAGAATTACTAAGCTTTTTGTTCAAGTGATAACCTCTTTCCCTCATATCATTGATAACTTGATACTCTTGTGAGTTTAGTAAGTCTTCAATCTTTTTGACTTGGCTGTAAGATGCGCGACTGAAAAACAATAGTAAGATTATCAATAGATATTTTTTCATATAGGTACATGTGATTCTATGATGCGAAAATAAATAAAGGTTCTGTAAAATACAACCGATACGTTGTATTGATATTAAAAGAGTTGGGTTACAATTATACTTCCAATGGAAAAGGAAGTATTACTCAAAAAGCTTGGCGAAAGAATCCGGGAAATCCGAAAGGAAAAGGGTATTACACAGGTGCAACTTGCCCATTCCATTGGTAAAGATCAGCAGTCAGTTCAGAGGCTGGAAGCAGGTAATATAAATCCATCGTATTACTATCTCTACGAGATAGCTGAAGGATTAAATGTATCTTTAGAACAATTAACCAAACCTTAAATAATATAAGTTTATGTCCTTAATTGAAGTTAGCGTTCCATCAAGAGCATCTGGTGATCAACTTGAATGTTATTCCGTAGCTACAACCGATTTTGATTCTTATGAAATACCTAAACCTGTAAGTGGATTCAGAGGTGGCACTAACGATGATGTATTAATTTATTTTGAAGATTTAGAAGAAATGACCGATTACATTTCTAAATTAGGATTTGAAAGAAATGTATCCAATTCAACCGAATGTAGAACTTTGAAACTTCAGAGAATTATAGCTTCGATTGGATTAGTATCTCCCCTCGAAGAAATGAAAGCTACTTTCTTTGGAAAATCTTTTATTGAAACGAACAGTAATCATTCTTACAGGTTTACAAATGATACATTGAACATAGATGGTAATCCTTCTTCAAAATATAGAATCATCAAAAAAGATGACGGGTTTTATTTAGAAAGTGAATTGGATAATGTTCCGTTATTCATAGACAACATTGATTTGTATGAAATCAAATTAATTAACAAAGATAATGGAAAGATTAGAGCAAATCTTCGACCGGAATAGGTGCTAAATAATAAGTAAGAGCTATTCCCATACCCCAAAAACTGGGTATTTTTTGCCAATAAAAATCATTTGTACTTGGATTTCCAAGTTTATTCCATTCTATTAAATCTTGCTTACTCAAGAGTGATGCACCATATCCATCCATGCTATTAGAGGTATATTTATTTATAGCTTTTTGTAAATCATTTATTAGTGTTTTGTAAATTCTTTTTTGCTTCTTGAATTGTTTCTCGTCAATTATAATACCTTCATATATTTCTCTTGTTTTCATACGGCTTTATTTACAAATATCATCCAAAATCTTTTTGAAGTAAATGCTATAAAGAAAATCTCAATATTTTATCCAGTTTGAGCGATAAAGTTTATTATATATCTCGACTATACTTTCCTCTTAAAAACTTCCAATTAGAAATAATATTCTGAAATTTTCTAATTAGTATTTTTATTTATAGATTTTTTGTCAATAAATAAAATATTATTCTGTTTTATAAAACAATAATACATCTTTTCGGTTGAAACGGCATTTATAATAATATAGATAGGGAGAAACTATGTAAAACGGAATATAACAGGAGAGTTGGCAATTAAATGAGATTGCCAGAAGAATAGATTTATTAACAAAACTAAAAGCCCCATCAAGTTTGGCGACCGAGGGGGCTTTTAGAAGAAAAACAAAGCGTTAACCATATTTTCCTCACGTGCAAAGTAAGGAAAGTTTTGGCTATTGGCAAAATTTTCAGTGCACCATATAAAGAATACATTTGATAAAATAAACGGCACCCTAAATGAAATTTTAAGGGAGGAATCTTCTTTGCTCAAAAAGAAAGTCCGCCCCGGCCCAAGACATAGATTCACAGATACTGATGCCATAGCTCTTAGTTTAGCTGCCGACTTTTTAGGATTGAATAGCGAGAACTACTTGTTTGCATCTTTAAATTCTGATTACAAAGATTGCTTTCCTAACCTGCTAAGTAGAAGGCAATACAATGATAGGCGTAAAAGATTAGCAAATGAGATTAATCAGCTCAGAAACATAATAAGTGACAAGATGAATAAAACACGTAAAACTCAAGACATCTACGTGGTTGACTCTATGCCATTAAGAATATGTAAAATAGCGAGGAAGCACCGCAGTACAATTTGCAAAGACGATACTACTTTAATACCCAAAGTAGCGTGGTGTGCAGCTCAAGACGAATGGTATTATGGTTTAAAGCTAAATGTTGTGTGCACTGGAGAAGGGATTATAAAAGCTTTTAAAATTGCCGACCCGACAATACATGATGTTCATTATTTGGACGAAATAGGCAAGGACTTTAGGGGTTGTAGAATAGTGGGTGATAAAGGCTATATAAGCAAAGGGCGAAAACAAGAATTGCTAAATGATTACAACGTTCATCTGGAAACACCACCAAAGAAAAATCAAAAGAACCAAAAACCATTTGTCTATGGTAAAGTGAGGAAAAAGATAGAGACCCTTTTTTCTCAATTAAATGGTCAATTCAATACCCAGCGTAATTTTGCAAAGACAATAAGGGGATACGTGTCTCGGCTTTACTCAAAGTTGTGTACCATAACATTACTCCAATACATCAATAAGAGTGGCGGCAAACCAATAGGGCGGGTGCAATATGCCTTAATGTGATTTTCCCATCTGGCGGCAACCTGTTTTTTAACTTGTAAAGTTTTCTTTGTATCTCTTAAATTCACTAAGAAATCGGCTTGCGCTTGAGCTAAAATATGTGGCTAAAATGGTCGGAAACGATGATTTTAAAAGACCATTAATTTAAAGGAAAATATCTCCGCCAACGGGTTCAATAGATTAACTATTAATTAATAATTACTGATAATCAATTTATTATAAAATTTACATTAAGTTATAATTCATGATGATTATACAGTTTCTTTAGAAAGAAAATTGCTTCCCAGAAGATAATAACAGCTAAAATCAGGATATACTATGTTTGTATATTTAAGATTAAAAAAAATGCCCGATTATAAAAATTATCTAAAAAATGCTTTTTACTTAATCATAGAGCATAAAATTTAACACTTTAATAGTGTGTAGTCTCTACACAAATTTTAATAGTGCAAGCTTTTTTTTGCGATTATTTTAACGAATAAATGTACTGGTGACCATTGTAAAAAGCATGTAAGTTTTTTGTTAAAAAAAATGCAAAAGTGTATTACGCTCTTGTGACATCCGGTTTACATTTTAAATTTGCTATACCCTAATTAATTTAAAATGATAAGCCAGTTAACATTAGAGCAAAAACTGCAAGGAGTGATTTTAGTGATTATTTGTTTTGTTGCTATAGCAAATTACCTGATTAAATAACTACACAGACCGAACAGTGAGGAAAAATTTAAGGCGCTTTTTCAAGCGCCTTTTTTTTGCAACAAAGTATAGGTATTAGGTTTATAATTATGGATTTCGGGTTTGACCATCGCCTTTAACCAACCATTTATAACTGGTCAGTTCTTCAAGCCCCATAGGGCCGCGGGCGTGTAGTTTTTGTGTACTGATGCCTATTTCAGCGCCCAGACCAAATTGGGCTCCATCAGTAAATGCGGTTGAAACATTGACATATACCGCGGCTGCATCTACATCATTTAAGAATGTAGCTATATGTTCGGCATCTTCGGTAATAATAGCCTCACTATGCTTTGAACCATTTATGGCGATATGCTCAAGCGCCTGTTTAAAGCTATCTACTGTTTTTATGGCCATTTTCATAGACAAAAATTCAGTGCCGAAATGTTCCGGAGCGGCTCTATTCAGCAGGTTATCCGGATAATTACCCTTTAATGCCTCGTAGGCAGTTTCATCGGCAAATAATTCTACCTGCTTTTCCTTTAATATGTAGGTAAGTCCCGGCAGATCAGTAACGCGTGATGAGTGGATAATTAAACAATCAAGCGCGTTACAAACGCTTACCCGGCGTGTTTTGGCATTGGCTATAATTTGAGCACCTTTTTCCAGGTCGCCCGATTCATCAAAATAGGTGTGAACAATACCTGCCCCGGTTTCAATTACGGGTACTTTACTGTTATCCCTCACAAAATTAATCAATGACTGGCTGCCTCGCGGTATCAATACATCCACAAAGCCAACGGCATTTAGCAAGGCTGCAGTAACTTCACGATCAGCAGGTAATAAGGTAACTATATCGGTGTCCAGCTGATGTTTACGCAGTATTTTATGTATAACCGAGATAATGGCCCGGTTTGAGAAATCGGCATCACTACCGCCTTTTAAAATACTGACATTGCCTGTTTTAAAGCAAAGGGCAAATACATCAAATGTAACGTTGGGTCGGGCTTCGTAAATAACACCTACAACACCCAGCGGAACCCTAACCTTTGTTATGGATAAACCGTTGGGCATATTGGTTTGCGAAAGCTGTTTACCCAGAGGGCTATCTAAAAGGGCCACATTCACCATATCACCCGCTATGGCTTCAATGCGAGCGGCGGTAAGTTTCAACCGGTCGTATTTAGGATCGGTGCTATCCATCCGGTCAAGGTCTTTCTGGTTCTCGGTCAGCAGGTAATCGGTTTGGGCAATTGCTTCGGATGCCACATCCTGCAATACCTGATTAATCAATGCAGGAGCAAGGGTAGGCTTTCTACCCGCTACAAGGGCTTTTTGAAAATAATTATCGTATCCCATCGCTGTTAACCTTGTAAATAAAGATAATCGTAATGCACCAGGGGCTTTTGGTTTTTCTGTCCAACGCGCTCCCGAGCTCTATCAGCACCATATTCGGCTATACCTAAGCCTACTTGCTTGTTTTTTTCGTCAACCAGTTTAATAATATCGCCTTTTTTAAAATCGCTTACTACCTGTACTATGCCTATCGGTAATAAACTTGTGGCTTTGTTAGATGTTAACGCAAGCCTTGCGCCATCATTAACCTGAACGATGCCGGTTGCCGATTTTTCGGAATGCGCTATCCATTTCTTTTTGCCTGATGCTTTTTTAGTAGGGATAAAGCGGGTATGTATCACTTTATTTTCCAGAACATCGGTCAAAATATTTTCACGTGTGCCATTAGCGATATGCACGGCTATGCCCAGCTGTGCCGTTTTTTGCGACATGGTTGATTTGGTGATCATACCTCCACGGCCAAATTGCGAACGGCCCGAAGAAACAAACTCAGAGAAATCAACCACAGAACCATTAACTTCTTCAATTACAGAAGATCCCGGCGCGCTTGGATTGCCATTATATATACCATCAACATTGGTTAGCACGATAAGGGCCTCAGCATTTAGCATAGAGGCTATAAGACCGGCAAGCTCATCATTATCCGTAAACATCAATTCTGTTACTGATACCACATCATTTTCATTCACCACAGGTATTACCTGGTGCTGTAGCAACAATTCCAGGCAGTTTTTCATGTTCAGGTAATGCATCCTGTCCCTGAAATCTTCCTTGGTGACCAGCACTTGCGAGCAAAGGATATCAAAGCGTTCGAAAAGACTGGAGTAGGTATTGATCAGCTTTACCTGACCAATGGAAGCCAATAACTGCCTTGCGGCAATGGCATCATATTTTTCGGAAATAGTGATCAAACTGCGACCAGAAGCCACTGCTCCTGAGGATACCAGGATTACTTCCTTGCCTTGTTTTTTGATCGCCGCTATCTGTTCAACCAGGTGTTCTATACGTTGCAGGTTGGGTAAGCCATTTTCCTGGGTAAAAACGTTAGAGCCTATTTTGATAATGATGCGCTGATAGTTGAAGGCCATTTCCTGCTGATCGTATTTTGATCCAAAAATAGCATTTTTTGATTGATATTAATTCGCTTTAAGGTATAAATTAACCATTTTGAACAAAAAATTATCATTTTACTATAAAATACAGCCATTATGGCTCTTGTATTTATTATTTACATTAGTTTATGGGCAAAAATTAATAATTTTTAATAAATTATTGTTGATTATGCCTTTATATGCATATAAACTATTAATTATTGTGTAATTAATTACCAAGTATATCTGCCGAAATGTAGTTGAAAGGAGGAGGGAGGAAGGCCCCTCCGGAAAGGACGCTGTCTAAATTATCTAGTTACGCCGAAACTTTTTAAACTTTAAATTTTAACATTTTTTAATCAAAAGCGGGGCAAAATGGGATGCTTTTAGGCCAGTTTAACTAAATTTTAACGCCATTTTAACACTTTTTAACAAATTTTTGAGGCGTTTTAAAAGGTTTAAAAAGTATTTGATCACTGGCTTGATAAAGCAGACTCAAAATTAAAATAGAAAAAAAATTTGTTAAACCTATTTTTTTTCTATTTTTGTCGACTAATTCTATAGACAATGTATCATTATTATAAAATTACGTTAATGCCCTTTGTAAATATGCAGTGCTCTACTGCCTGTTGTTGATGCTTTTGATCTCTACATCTATCAAAAACATTTAATCAACCCAAATTTTAGTTTCCACCACCACCCAACCTTACTACATGAAAAAAATCTTTACAAATTCGTTAAGACTTATTGTACTTTTTCTTTTGCTTACACCAGCCATCAGTTATGCACAGCTCAATGGCTCGTATATTTTAAGCGGACAGGTAAAAGATGATCACGGACAACCTTTAGTAGGCACCACCGTTAGTATAAAAGGTACTACCAACAAAACGGCTACAGACAGTACCGGTAAATTCGCCTTAACTACAAGTGCTAAATTACCATACACACTGATTTTTAGCGCTGTGGGTTTTCAACCACAGGAGTTTTACATTAAGAATGCCAATAGCGCTTTAAATATTCAGCTTACCTCACAATCATTACTCATCAACGAGGTGGTGGTTACCGCATCCCGTAAGGAAGAAAAACTGTTACGCTCGCCGGTAGCTATCGAAAAACTGAGCATCAACGCGCTGAAACAATCGCCTGGGCCAAGTTTTTATGACGCGCTGGAGAACGTGAAAGGCGTACAGATGACCACCACGAGTATCACCCTTAAGGTACCTAATACCCGCGGTTTTAACAGCCCCAACAACTTCAGGTTCATGCAACTGGTTGATGGGGTTGATATGCAATCGGCTACTTTAGGTGTACCGCTGGGTAATGCCATTGGCCCAACCGAGCTGGATATCGCCAGCATCGAAATCACTCCGGGTGCGGCCGCAGCTTTGTATGGCACCAATGCCATCAACGGTTTATCGAACCTGTTTACCAAAGACCCTTTTAAATACCAGGGATTGAGCTTCTACCATCGCCAGGCTTTAAACCACGTGGGTAATGATGCTTTGGGTGCGAGTTCATTAACCGAAGATGCTTTAAGGTTTGCGAAGGCTTTTAATGATAAATTCGCTTTCAAAGTAAACTTTAGCTATTTGCAGGGAACCGACTGGCAATCAAACACCCAGAAAGATCAAAACCCGACAAACTTAAAAACCGCCAACCCGGCGTATCCCGAACTGACAGGTACCAGCAACGCTGCTTATGACGGCTGGAACAAATATGGCGATGACGCGCTTGCCGGTAGTAATACGGTTGTAATTAAAGGTATTACTGTTGATGGTGTGGCCCGTCCCAACCTTAATGTGGCCCGTACCGGCTATAATGAGGTGGACCTGGTTGATCCGCATGTAACCAACTTAAAACTGGATGGTACATTGGCCTACAAAATAACGCCGAATACCATTTTATCATATACATACCGTTATGGCCGCATGGATGGTGTTTTTCAGCGTGGTAACAAGATATCGCTCGATGGTGCTACCGTACAGAACCATAAAGTGGAGTTAAAGGGAAAAGAGTTCCTGGTTCGCGCATATGAGTCTATCGAGAATACAGGTAATTCATTCAACGTAAAGCCATTGGCTGATAATCTCGACCTGAACCACGCCAGCAACTCGGCCTGGGCCACTTTATACGGTAACGCGCTTAAATCATATGCAGGTGGTAAATTAACATCGGCTAACCTGGCCGCAGCGGAACAATTTGCCAGGGCCGCCGCCGATAAGGGCAGGGTAGAGCCAGGCACACAGGCCTTTAATGATCTGCGTAAAACCATCATAGGTATCAACAACTGGGACATTAAATCGAGCCAGATCCCGAATGCACCAGTGACCGGTGGCGCCGCCCTTGTACAAAAAAGCCACATGTATAATGCCGAGGCCCAATGGGACCTGAGCCGGTATGCCAAGGTAATCGACCTGTTGGTTGGCGGTGATGTTCGCGTATATTCCATCATACCTGATGGAAATAACTTTGTTGACTTTACCCGTCCTATTGCTGATCGTAATACACCTTTGGCCAACGGAAGTTTTGGTAAAGATGTGATCTACAAAAAATATGGCGCGTTTACCCAGGTAACCAAAACTTTTTTTGACGAGAAGCTGAAATTATTCGGATCTATCCGCTGGGATTACAACCCTTACTTCGATCCTAAATTTACACCACGTTTAGCTGCCGTTTATACGGTGAATGAAAACCATAACTTCAGGTTCACTTTCCAGAACGGGTACCGTTTTCCATCATTGTTTGAAGCTTTGTCATACGTAAACAATGGTAGGGTGAAACGTGTAGGTAGTTTACCATTTATAAATGATGGATTAGGTTACCTGGGCAACAGCTACACGCAAACATCGGTAACCAATTTTAACGCTGCTGTAAACGCAGCACCGGGAGGTAGCACAGATGCGAATGCCCTGGCTAACAGGAACCTGCTGAAAGTAGCCGATTTGCCACCAGCACGTCCGGAGCAGATCACCTCGTACGAGATTGGTTACAAAGGCATTGTTGCCGATAACAAAGTATTCATCGACATAGATGCCTATACTAACCGTTATGACGGCTTTTTAGGGCAGGTGCAGGTGTTTGTACCCAATGGAACCACTGTGGGCACAGACGCGGCCGTATTATCCATGCTTGACATTAACCGCGACCCAACTTCTGCAACTTCAACCAATGCAGCCAGCCAGGGGCAAAGCAGGTACCGGGTGTACACCAACGCCAAAAACATTTATCACAACTACGGTTCATCGGCAGGTATTACCTATAATTTTTATAAAAGATATACCATATCAGGCAACGTAAGCTTTAACAAGTTAAAAGCTCAAACGGCCTCTGATATTTTTGTAACGGGCTTTAATACACCGGAATGGTCGGGCAACGTATCATTTGGTAATCGTGAAGTGGTTAAAAACTTTGGCTTCAACGTAGTTTACAAATGGCAGGAGTCATTCCTGTGGGAAAGCCCGCTGGTTACCGGTACCGTACCCGCTATTGGCACTGTTGATGCGCAGGTTACCTACCGCGTACCCGTATACTATGCCACCTTTAAGTTAGGCGCAAGCAATATTTTCAACAAGCGGTACATTCAGTATGCCGGCGGCCCAACTATTGGCGGTCTGTACTATGTATCGGTTACCCTCGATGGCTTGTTAAGCGGCCAACAACCTAAATAAGCTTTTTTTTAATACGTTTTATATAGTTTTTAAGGCGGATGGGCAGCAATGCTCATTCGCTTTTTTGTGGGATTGAATTTCCACCCGCTGTCATTTCGAACGATAGTGAGAAATCTTTTACGCGCGGATAAGCCCGGAGCAGAAGATTTCTCCTCGTTCCTCGTTCGAAATGACAACGTTGGGGAGTATTAAAAATCACGTCATTGCGAGGCACGAAGCAATGACGCGGTTATTATATTCCTAAAACAAAAAAACCGGATGATCTGATGACCATACCGGCTTTGAGTGTATAATTCAAAAAAGCGTCTTTGTTTAATGCTGTTTCACTTCGTGCAGTCCGCATTCCTTTTTAGACTGATCTTCCCACCACCAGCGGCCGGCGCGGAAGTCCTCGCCTTCGGCAACAGCACGTGTACAAGGCATACAGCCAATGCTGGGAAAGCCTTTATCATGCAGGGAGTTATAGGGAATGTTATATTGTTTGATATAGGCTTTAACATCATCTAATGTCCAGCTAAAAATAGGGTGGAACTTGGCCAGCAGGTTTTGCTCGTCCCACTCTACGTTTTCCATATCATGGCGGTTGGCAGATTGATCGGCACGGATACCGGTGATCCATAATTTATTGCCTTTAAGCGCGCGTTTCAAGGGCTCTATCTTTCGGATACCGCAGCACTCTTTACGGTTCTCTACAGACTCATAAAAGCTGTTGGGGCCCTTTTTGTTTACCATTTCTTCCAGCAGATCGCGGTCGGGATAATAGGCGTGTATGGGTTGTTTATACCTGTCCATAGTGCTGCTCCAAACAGAGTAGGTTTCGCGGAAAAGGCGGCCGGTTTCAAGGGTAAAAACTTTAATTGGCAAGTTATTGGCAAATATCATGTGGCTGATGGCCTGATCTTCCCAACCAAAACTGGTAGAGAACACGATTTCGCCGGGAAATAGCTCGGCGAGTTCGCGCAGGGCCTCAACAGGGTCGAGACCTGCAATTACTTTTTGTATATGTTTAACTACTTCACTCATGTTACAAAACTTTGGTAATAAAGGCGACTATCGATTTGATACTTACCAGTATTACGATAATACCTACAGAAACCATAATGGTTTTGGTGGATATTTTATTAGAGATACGGGCCGCTATAGGCGATGCCAATGCGCTACCCAATATTAAACCAGCTACTGCAGGCCAATGATCGCTGGTTACCAAACTAATAAAGGTAATAGAACCGGCTATAGCAACAAAAAAACGTGCTAATTTTACAGTACCTAATGAAAATATAGGACTACGGCCACCAGCTATCAAAGTTGACAATACGATTGATCCCCAACCGCCGCCGCCAACCGCGTCAATAAAGCCGCCACCTAAACCTAATAACGAAATGCGCTTTACTTTATCGGTCGATTTTTTACGCTTGATATTAAAAGCTTTTGACAGGATAACCCATCCAAGTATTAATGTATATAAAGACACTACCGGCTTGGTATACATGCTATAATGCTCCAATGATGATAATAACGTAGCACCTGTAATAGCTCCGATAATGCCGGGTATTACCAATAATTTAAAAAGCTTCCAGTTGATATTACCCATACGAAAATGCATCCAGCCGGCTATACCACAACTCAATATCTCTGACAGGTGGACACCCATACTGGCAGATGCAGGAGGGATACCCATTGAGAGGGAGAAACTGGTAGAAGTAACGCCATATGACATACCTATAGCGCCATCAACCAGTGCAAACAGGAAACCAGCCCCCAAAAAGTAATAAAACTGTGGAGGTACACCCTCTATAAATGATTTAAACTGAGGTTCCCTGTAATACAAAGCGGAAATAACAACCGCCAGGGAAATGATAATGGTTGACCAGATAAGCCAGATAAAATTTTTATTAACGGTAATTTTAGGCTCAACCAGTACCGAGGTTACTTTATTTAAAGTTTTAACCTTGTCGGCAAAATCACCGGCGAGGGTATTGCGCAGTTCGCTCATTTGCTGCAGAGTGGTATCCAACTCGTCAGGGATACTTTCGTTGAGCACTTCCTTTAAGCGTTTGGCTATGGTTGGCGATTTACCGTTGGTGGATATCGCCAGCTTCAAATCGCCTTTTTGAACGATGGATGCGAGGTAAAAATCGCAAAGCTCAGGTTTATCAGCCACGTTGATCAGCAATTTGCGGTCATGTGCTGCCTGGCGGATATATTTGTTCAGATCGCTATCGTTAGTAGCGGCTATCACTACTTCGGCATCATTCAGATCATCATCGGTAAAGGATTTCTGAATAACGGTTAAGCCGTCATATTGAGCAGCCAGTTCGTGTATTTCCGTTAAAAACTCACGGGATATCACGGTTACTTTGGCATGGGTGCTGTTATTTAAAATAGCGGTCAGTTTTTCCAACCCAACATTACCTCCGCCTACCAGTACGGTATGCAGGTCGTTCAGCTTTAAAAACACGGGAAACAATTGATTGCCCCCAGTATCCTGGTTCTGAACCTTGGTTATGCTGCTATCTTTGGGCAATAATGACATGCTTACTATTCTTTAACAATTTTATTATTGTACCAAAGCCTCTCTTTTTGCTTTACTTTTTTCTAAAAACGCGGTTGCCTGCGCTAAGTAAGCTGTAGCAAACTCTTGAGAAGGTTCATGTTGGTTGATCTGTAAAACCAGGTCGTTAAAGCTGCCTTCGATATCAAATTCGCCTTTTTCTACATAATTGGCATCAAATTCACGAATAACAGCGGCCTGCGTACTGGTGTTTATACTTTTATCAAGTAACAACGCTTTAGCTGAGCTTAGCAGTGTATTATAGGAATGATAAATGGCATCAGACCATGCACCGGCCTGGAATGATTGCTTGGCCCAGCCCAGTTTTTCTTCTGACTCATACAACAGCGTTGCTACCAGGTCGATGATCACACCGGCACATTCACCAACGCCAATGGCGGTAACAAAAGTTTCCTGGTGACCCCAGTCAACAAATTCGTCATCGGTTAAGTTGGTTAGGTCGGCCAGTGGTTTCAGCAAGCGGTAAAAATAGTCTTTGCCTTGCCTGTCGTAATAATCGTTGTACAATTCGCCTTCTGTTGAAAGTGCTTTATAATCATCAAGCAGGGTACGTAAAACATCGGTTGCCCTTTTTGATGGTACCTTGATCACCCTATCAGCAGCACGACCAACGCCGTCGCCAACGGTACCGCCGCCAAGCATCACCTGTACAGATGGTAACACCTTGGTACCCGCTTTAAGCGAACTCCCATGAAAACCAATATGCGCCAAACCATGCTGACCGCAGGAGTTCATACAGCCGCTTATTTTTATCTTGATATCTCGGTTATAAATAAAATCTTCGTATTCGTTGTAGATCAGGTCTTCCAGCACCCGGGCCATGGTCATGCTGTTGGAGATGCCCAGGTTGCAGGTATCGGTACCAGGGCAGGTGGTTACATCAGCCACGCTGTCAAAACCAGGCGCAGCCAGTTCCAGCTTAGCCAAGCCTTGGTACAGGGCTGGTAACGCCTCTTTGCGGGCAAATTTCAACAGTAATCCCTGGTTTTGGGTAACGCGGATCTCGTCGGCAACCAATGGCCGTAATACTTTTACCAGTTCACGGGCGGTATCTGAGGAGATATCACCAACGGGAACTTTAATGTATACGCCATAAAAGCCTTTTTGCTTTTGTTCAAACACGTTGGTAGCCAACCATTGCTCATAGCGGAAAGGGTTGCTGATGCTTACTTCGGCAAAAGCGGTTTCTTCCGGAACGGCAGGTTGTGGAACCGCATCACGGTCGATAGTATAACTTTTTACTTTGATGGCCGTTCTTTCGATAGCCGCTAAACGTAAAACTTCCTGTAATCCAAGTTTTTGAATGAGGTATTTCAAACGGGCCTTGTTACGGTTATTGCGTTCGCCATAACGATCGAACACCCGGATGATGGCCTCGATATAAGGGATGAGTTGATCTTCGGGTAAAAACTCTTCTACAATGCTGGCTAACAGCGGTTGGGCGCCTAAACCACCGCCTAAAAGCACTTTAAAGCCACGCTCGCCATTGGCCTTCAGTTTCGGGATAACGCCGATATCATGGATATATGAAAACGCGGTGTCCGCATCGCTTGATGAAAAAGAGATTTTGAATTTACGCCCCATTTCCTGGCATACCGGGTTGCGTAAAAAATACTCGAAAGTAGCATGCGCATATGGCGAAACATCAAATGGTTCCTGCGGATCGATACCCGAAGCGGGGGAGGCGGTAACGTTTCTGACGGTATTACCGCAAGCTTCGCGCAGGGTAATATCATCCTGCTCCAGTTTGGCCCAAAGTTCAGGTGTACGTTCCAGGCTCACATAATGGATCTGGATATCCTGGCGGGTGGTTAAGTGCAGGTTACGGCTTCCGTATTCGTCAGATATCTCGGCAATACGCAGCAGCTGTTTGAAAGTAACTTTACCAAATGGCAACTTGATACGCACCATTTGCACACCCGGCTGGCGCTGACCATAAATGCCGCGTGCCAAACGTAAGCTCCTGAACTTTTCGTCGTGAATTTTACCTTCACGAAAAGCCCTTATCTTTTTTTCAAGATCAATAATATCTTTTTCAACTATCGGGTTCTCCAGTTCCGTTCTGAAGCTCTGCATATCTTATCGTTTAATCAATTATAAAAAAGCCTCTTTGGCTTAGGCTAAAGAGGCGTATATGGTTAATACAAAAATTATAGCCTGGCCTTATTGTCTCTCACGCAATAACACATCAGATTTTTGTAGTAAATATTCCTGTTGAAGGTATTCATTCCCCAAATATATACATACTATAGGGAAATGGTAGAATTTAATTGAAAAAAATTACCATTTGACAGTTTGGTGAGATTATAAGAAGCGCGTATCCAGAATTAGATTGAAATAATTATACTGTTGCTTACTCGATAAAGATCTTTGTGAGATACATATCGGTTTCCTTTTTCCGGAGTAAATAAATTACTTGCCTTTTATTTTTGTCCCGGAAAACAGAACCCGGAAAAATGGCGTCCGTATCTGATTTTGGTGGTTTATTAATCAGTATATTTCTTTGCACCTTACCGCTATCTATTGTTGCGTAAATAACCACAGTTTCATCAGTTTTTGAAGAGTTTACCTTCTTCATTTCATCTGGTGGGCATTGTAAGTTTCGGGGGAGCTCGTTATAAAGGAAATAACTTTTTCCCTTATAAGTTAAAGGCGCGTATCCGGTAAACTGAAATTTTTCTTCGTTGGTATGCTGCTTTTTCTTTATACGGTTAATTTGTTTTGCAACGTAATTGCTATCAACATCAACAGTAATAATATCGCCAATATCAAACTCATTTTGGAGTTTAATACCATAATAGGTTGTGGTGGTTCTGAGCCTGCTTTCAAATACGATCCGTAATCCATTATTGGCTGTAGTAATAATTTGCATGGGGATACATGACGACAAAGAAAAATCATCATTATCGGCATTATCACTGTCACCACTACTGCCGGTTTTAAATGGAATGGCCACTTCTTTTACCAACTTATAGCTTTTTGTATCTATCTGTACAATATATGCTCCCACCGCATTTTTATCCGAAGACGGAGTTGTATAAGGTAATAATAAATTAATCTGGTCATGATCATCGACGTAGGACATGCCTCTGCCCGACAGGGAAATAGTATCTTTTGAGAGTTGCTTCAGTTCGATGATTTGCGGAGTATTGGACGAAGGAGAGTAGACTATAACGTTCCATTTAACATTTTTGTTCCTTAACCTACTTCTGGTTAAGCGATACAGATCCCATTTATCATCAAACGCCGAATAAACTTCATATCCGGGGTCTTTGCCCAATGAGATATTCTGTGTTCGGGTTTTGGTTCCTGTATAATCAAAGTGATTGATGTTGATATATGTGCTATCTTTTACGGTTTTATACCCGTATGAAAGAAACTCTTTAGCTGCTTTGCTATTAAGGATAGAAAAACTGCCAGCTTTCCGCGCATTTTTTCCGCCTGAAGTATCTATCAGTTTAGCTGCACCTATTTTTTCTCCATTTCTTTTAAAGTTCAACATTTCTAACTTTTTGCATAAGTTTTTTTCGTCGAAATAGGAGTAGAATACACTGAAGTTATCTTTGAAAACAAAAAGATTTTCAAAACTGTACTGGATCGAATCTTTAGGTGGGAGAGGAACTTTTATATGAGCCTCGTTCTTTAAGAGCTCTTTCTCATAAATGTCTAAGAAATAATCCTTTTTATCATAACGGATGGCATACAGCGACGTGCTGTCCTGCTCAAACATACGAAATGACATGCTATCATAATCAGGAATCTTTGCTCCGCTATAAAAATGTACAGTCTGCGCGGAAATATTGACAACCGAAGCAATGCAAAACAGGGGTATAAGCAAATATTTCATTTTTGGATATGAAGTGATAAGGCGCCCCGGTTTACAAGTTTCCGAAAAGCAATGCAATTTAAGGATTATCTTAAATTTTAACAGCGGTCAATAAGCTTTTTAAGTATGAATAAGCGTTTGCTCCCGCGAGATGATATCAGCGATGCTGGTCTCACTTAATATTTTTAACGTGGCATCACGAACATCAACAAATACATCGCGGATGCCACAGGTAGTTTCCTGGTGACACTCATCGCATTTGTGATAAAAGTTAAGACTGGCGCAAGGCACCATAGCAATAGGGCCATCCGTGATACGCATAATACTTACGAGGAATATCTCTTTAGGATCACGATTTAAGCTGTAACCACCACCTGCACCTTTTTTGCTGTACAGGAAACCTGCATTCCGTAAATCGAGCAGTATTTGCTCCAGGAATTTCTTGGGGATACGTTCGGCCTCAGCGATCTTTGAAATTTGCATTGGCGGCTGATCCATGTTCTTACCCAGGATCACTAATGCCTTAATTGCGTATTTAGTTTTTTTAGATAGCATTTTTTAAAATAAAACTAACAAAGGTACACAATTATAAATAAAAATATCCAGTAATACTATAGGATACTTGTATAGGGTATAGAATCAAGAGATAAGAGCCAGGAATCAGGACAAGGGATTAAATTAATCGATTACTATTATTCTTCCTGATTCTTGATTCTTATTTCTTGCCTCTCTTTTTCCGAGTGCCCTAAGTTTTTATCCGGGTTAACCTGATCACGAACCAGCTGTTTTAACTCTTTGATCTCCGGGAAGCGCCCCTGTTCTTTTCTGTCGAACAATACCTTATCATTAACACTGATGGTATATTTGCCACTTGTTTCGCTTGGGTGCAGGGTTACGCCATAAACATCATCAGTAAAAGTAGTCAGCAGTTCCTGGGCCATGTAAGCGGCGCGCATCATCCAGTTACATTTGGGGCAGTATTCAATGGTAATAGTTGGTTTCATGTTGTTTGTTTATCGGAAGGTTGCATCAGGTCCCACAAATTACCGTAAAGATCTTCAAAAACCGCTACTATACCATAATTCTCGGTAACCGGCTGCCGCACAAAATTGATCCCTTGAGCAGTCATGGCCTTATGATCGCGCCAAAAATTGTCGGTATACAAAAACAGGAATACGCGCTTGCCCGATTGATTGCCAATAGCTTGTTTTTGTTCATCACCCGCAGCCTTCGCCAGCAGAATAGAACATTGTGCATCTTTATCCGGCGCTATTAAAACCCATCTCTTTGTTTCGCTTAAAATGGTGTCTTCTATCAATACAAAGCCAAGCTTTTGGGTATAAAAAGCAATGGCCTCATCATAATCGGCTATCACCAGGGTAATATGGGCAATATGTCTTTTCATTTATAAGGCACCAGGAATCTTTCTTCGGTGTGGGTACTTAATACATTCAGGGTATCGCCAATGGTAATGATGCCTGTACCTTCATGAACCAGATTTTGCCCAAACATTATTTTCTTGTCCATCAGCCGGTATTGCGCCAATGTTTTTAAAGGCTCTTTAGCCTTTACCGCCGTAAGCTGATCGATAGTAGTGAGCACACAACGTGCGCAAAGCTTGGCTCCATAAACGTTGATACCGGCTACTTGTATATGGTTCATCAGGTCTTCTGCAAAAGGCTCACCGCCGGTAAAAACAATGTTAGGCCTGAACCGGTTCATGGGTAATGGTTCGGCAAGGCGACTATTCAGATCATTAAGCGAAGCCTGACCTATCAGTAAAAAAGGATAACCATCGGCAAAAGAAGTGATCATACCCGGTGATGCATACCGCTGGTCAACCTCCCTATGCGTGTCTTCGGGCATGTGCACCAGTCGGCATTTTATACCTAGTGCAGCGCTAAACCAATTGTCCAGTTCCGAATCCACAAATACGCCCGCACAGGTATCATCCCAGATAGCCACTTCCTGTTTGCCCTGGTTATGTTGCTCAAATGGTATGGCAACCGATCCGTTCAGGTGATGGGTAACTAACAGTCCGTCGTTTTCAACCTGCACTTTTAGCAACGCCATTTGCGGATATTCTCGCTGGGTTAGGAAACGGTTTTGTTCATCAACCAGCATCCAGCGACGATCATATTTTAAACCACGGTCGGTAACCTCGGCGTTGGATAATGATATGCCTCCTAATGATTTGATAGGATAAATATATAATTCACTTACAGTAAGCATGGCAGTAGGGGTATAATATGTAAAAGTAGAAAAACTACCGTTGTTTTGCGAGAGGCGTTTACAGGAATATGATTATATGTGATCTGTATGATACTTTATTCTGACCTGTTTGTAACTTATAAATTACAATCGATTGTTTTTTTATTGACAGTTCATTGCTTTGTTTGGTTTTAATTGATATTATTGTTTATCCAATTGCAAAACCAACCTTTAATTTTATTGAAATTATGCCATTAAACAATGTAAACGGCAAGGCTAAAACCGCCAATACTTATGACGCTATAGTTATTGGCTCGGGCATTAGCGGCGGCTGGGCGGCTAAAGAATTAACCGAAAAAGGTCTGAAAACCATTATGCTGGAACGCGGCCGTAATTTTGAACACATCAAAGATTATAAAACCGCCAATAACAATCCCTGGGATATGCCGCACCGTGGCAGTCCAACACAGGCTCAACGCAAAGTCAGACCGGTAATATCACGTGGCTGGGGGGCTTATGAGCCCATCATGGATTATTGGGTTAATGAGCAGGAAGCGCCTTATACCGAAATTAAACCCTTTAACTGGTGGCGATCATACCAGTTGGGTGGCCGCTCTATTTTATGGGGCAGGCAAAGCTACCGCTGGAGCGATCATGATTTTGAAGCTAATGCCAAAGACGGCTGGGCAATTGACTGGCCTATCCGTTATAAAGACCTGGCACCCTGGTATGATCATGTAGAGAAGTTTGCCGGCATAAGCGGTTCATTAGAAGGTTTGGAGCAATTACCCGATGGGCATTACCTGCCACCAATGGATATGAACTGGGTGGAGAAAGATGTAGCTGCCCGGCTGAAAAAGAATTATAATGGCACCAGGCATATGATCATCGGTCGTTCGGCTAATCTTACAGCGGCCATTCCTGGTCGTACCAAGTGCCAGTTCCGTAACCGTTGCTGGGAAGGATGTCCTTTTGGTGGATATTTCAGCACGCAATCTTCAACTTTACCTGCGGCTTTGGCTACCGGGAACCTAACGGTTAGGCCATACTCCATAGTTACTAAAATATTGTACGATAAGGATACGCAAAAAGCTACCGGAGTTGAAGTACTTGATGCCGAAACTAACCAAACCTATGAGTATTATGCCAAGATCGTATTTCTGAATGCCTCGGCTTTAAACAGTGCCTGGGTGTTGATGAATTCGGCAACGGATGTATGGCCCGACGGACTGGGCAGCAGCAGCGGCGAACTGGGGCATAATATCATGGATCATCATTATAACCTGGGCGCATCTGGACATGTAGAAGGTTTTGAGGATAAATATTATTATGGTCGCCGTGCCAATGGCATTTATGTGGTACGATTTGCCAATTTATTTGGCGATAAACGCGATTACCTGCGTGGTTTTGGCTACCAGGGTGGTGCAAGCAGAACAGGTTGGAGCCGCGAGATTGCCGAACTGAACATTGGCGCGCAATATAAAGACGCGATAACCGAACCGGGCGACTGGGAGATTGGCATAGGCGGTTTTGGCGAATTACTGCCTTACCATGATAACAAGATCACCCTGGATAAAAACCGCACGGATAAATGGGGCTTACCTGTTTTAGCCATGGATGCCATTATCAGGGACAACGAAAAGAAAATGCGCATCGATATCGTAAAAGAAGCCAAAGAGATGCTGGAAAGTGCCGGCGTTAAAAATGTAAAAACGCACGACAGGGGCCACAACGTTGGTGACGGCATACACGAAATGGGCACCGCCCGCATGGGGCTTGACCCTAAAACATCTGTTCTGAATGCGCATAATCAGGTATGGGATGCCAAAAATGTGTTCTGTACTGATGGTGCAGCGATGACATCGTCCGCCTGCCAAAACCCTTCATTAACTTATATGGCATTAACCGCTCGTGCAGCCGATTTTGCAGTTGGAGAATTGAAGAAGGGAAATATATAAAAGGATCATAGATAAATAGAGCAAAGAACAAGGATAAAATAAACATACACGTCATCCCGAATTTATTTCGGGATCCCACAAGCAAGGTTGATCATACAATGTAGATCTTCTTGTAGGATGCTGAAACAACTTCAGTACGACATAAACTTAATCAACTATGAAAAAACTACTTTTTATTTGTTTGCTTTTCAGCACAACACTGCTTTATGCAAAATCGAAACCCAAAGTGCTCATTTTTTGCAAAACCGCGGGTTTTCATCATAACTCCATAGCGGTTGGTGTTCCGGCTATTATAAAACTGGGACAGGAGAATAATTTTGATGTGGATAGCACCACCAACGCTGCAAAATTTACACCCGACAACCTCAAACAATACGCCGCGGTGATATTTTTAAGCACCACTGGTAATGTTTTGGATGATACCCAACAAACTGCCTTTGAGCAATACATAAAAGCAGGTGGCGGCTTTGTAGGCGTGCATGCGGCTACTGATACGGAGTATGACTGGCCCTGGTATGGCAAACTGGTGGGTGCTTACTTTAAAAGTCACCCCAAACAACAGGAAGCTACGCTGAATGTGGTCGACCGCAATTTTATAGCCACCAAACATTTGCCCGAAACCTGGAAACGCTGGGATGAGTGGTACAACTATAAATGGATAGCCGACGATTTGCATGTACTGATCAAAATAGACGAAAAAAGCTATACCGGCGGCGAAAATGGTGATAATCACCCCATGGCCTGGTATCACAGTTTTGATGGCGGCAGAGCCTTTTATACCGAGCTGGGCCATACCGATGAATCATATGCCGATCCCTTATACCTGAAACATCTTTTGGGCGGCATACAATACGCCATAGGCAAGAAATAGTTGCCTGAATCAGAATTTACAGAATTTAAGGATTTTCAGAATAATCGAGTAACATTCTGTTAATTTTCAAATTCTATAAATTCTGATTCAGATAATATTGCTTTATGCATGTGCAATAGCATGTTTTAATGCCGCGTTATGCTTATATCTGAATATAAAAGGAAAAATAATCGCTATCACCAGGGCATAAGCTGCAAAAGTTAGCCAGATGCCGTGCCAGTTTTTACTATGATCGGCATGGGTGAAGAACTTATCAATAATGTAGCCGCTGCCTATGCTGCCAAAAAAGGCACCAAAGCCATTCACCATCATCATGAAAAGGCCCTGGGCGCTGGCCCTGATTTCGGGTGTTGCCTGCGTTTCGACAAATAATGAACCCGAAATATTAAAGAAGTCAAAGGCCATACCATAAACGATACAGGAACCAATGATCATCCAAAGTCCGCTGGCCGGATCGCCGAAAGCAAACAGACCAAATCGTAACACCCAGGCCAGCATACTAAACAGCATCACATACTTGATACCGAACTTACGCAGGAAGAAAGGGATAGCCAGGATAAACAACGTTTCGGAGATCTGGGATATGGACATGATAATGGCAGGATACTTTACTGCTATGGTATCTTTATAAGCCGGCACAGTAGCAAAATCGTGGATATAGGTATCGCCATAGGCGTTGGTCAACTGTAAGGCAGCGCCTAACAAAAGTGAGAATGCAAAAAATATAGCAAACTTAGGTACTTTAAATAGAGTAAAAGCTTTTAAACCCAATTGCTCTACAAATGATTTATGAGCAACTTTACCCATAAGGGGAGGAGCTTTAGGCAATGTAAAAGAATATAAACCTAATACAAGGGCCATCGCCGATGAGATATAAAATTGATTGGCCGAGGTTTCGTTATGGGTAAGACTCACCGTCCACAATGCAGCAATAAAGCCGATAGTTCCCCATATCCGTATAGGCGGGTAATCTTTTACAATATCCTTATCACTGTTTTTTAACGCCGAATAGGCCACGGTTATGGATAATGATAGGGTTGGCATATAAAACACCATATTCAGCAACATCACCCAAAAAAACGTGATCGGATTGGTAACAAGCGGTAAACAAAATAAGGTCATTGCTCCTAAAATGTGCATTACCCCGTAAAGCTTTTCGGCATTTATGAAGCGGTCGGCAATAATACCGGTAAGGGCGGGCATAAAGATAGCCGAGATGCCCATGGTTGAAAAAATAGCACCAAAGTGCTCACCCGACCATTGTTTATTTTGAAACCAGTATACCCCTATAGTTAGCAGCCATGAACCCCATATAAAAAACTGCATAAAATTCATCACTATTAAGCGAAACTTAATATTCATACAACGCCGGGTTTAAATAATAAAATCAGTATTAAATTAAAAAGGGAAAGTAGTGAAATTAATGTGAATCAGGAAATTTGAGAATTCATCTGAACCCTGATTTACCTGATTAAAGGATTAAATAATTTTTTCATTAAAATCGAGGTAATCATATAATCCTTTAATCAAGGTTCAGACAATCTCTACGATGCTTTGCGTTTGTTTAACTCATCGCGTATTTTGGCTGCCTTTTCATATGATTCTTCGGCAAGCGCTTCTTGTAATTTGGTTTTAAGTTCGTCTATACTCAATGAGGCAAATCCGCTGCCTACGGTTGCGCCTACTGTTTTCTCTTCCTGGGTTTCGTTGATGTTTTCGAGATAAACAAAATCATTGCCTTCAATAACTATACCTGCGGTAGACAGGATGAACTCGTAAGTAAAAATAGGGCAGTCGAACCGTACAGCTACCGCAATAGCATCTGATGTGCGGGCATCAATCTCGATGGATCGTTTACCATCGCTACAAATCAATTTGGAGTAAAATATACCGTCGACCAGGTTATAAATAATGATCTCCTGCACCTCGATCTGATAAGCTTGTGCAAAGCTCTTAAACAGATCGTGCGTAAGCGGGCGGCTCGGGGTCATTTTTTCTATCTCGATAGCTATGGCCTGTGCTTCAAAGCTGCCGATAATGATAGGGAGCCGTCGCCGGCCGCTTACCTCGCCTAAAACTAATGCGTAAGCGCCCGATTGTGTCTGACTGTACGATAACCCTACTATATCCAGCTTAATTTTTTTCATGTTATTACCCATCGCACCTATATAATTTATGCTGAAGCTTTATATTCTTTAACGGCCGCTATTAATTGAGGCACAACTTCAAAGGCGTCGCCAACAATTCCGTAATCTGCCACTTTGAAAAAAGGAGCTTCCGGATCTTTATTGATCACCACAATAACTTTTGAAGAACTGATACCCGCCAGGTGCTGTATAGCACCTGAAATTCCTATCGCAATATACAAATTTGGACTGACAGCGATCCCCGTTTGACCAACGTGTTCGCTGTGTGGGCGCCAACCCGCGTCTGATACTGGTTTAGAGCATGCTGTGGCCGCGCCAAGCAGTTCGGCGAGCTCTTCTACCATGCCCCAGTTTTCGGGCCCTTTGAGGCCACGACCGGCAGAAACAACAATTTCCGCATCAGGCAGGGATATTTTATCGGTAGAGCGAACGATCTCTTTGATCACGGCTCTAAAATCGGATTCTTTGGTTTCGGCAGCAAAATCTTCTACCTGGGCAGTCCCCCCGGTTTCCACCACCTTATAAGAGTTAGGCACCAGGGCGATAACCTTATTGGCTGATGTTAACTCTACAATAGCAAATGCTTTGCCCGAGAAAGCAGTTTTTTTGATAGTGAATTTACCACCATTTTGCTCTGGCAGCGCTACGGCACCGTCAGCAACACCGGCCTGTAGTTTCACACCCAAACGTGGCGCTAAACCACGGCCAGAGAATGTATTGGATAATACCACAATATCGGCGCTTTGCTTTTTTGCGGCTTCGGCAATGATAGAGGCATAAGCCTGGTTGATAAAATTCTTGAGCTTATCGCCAGATACGTTCAGCACTTTTTCGGCACCGTATTTACCTAACGCGGCTAATTCATCTTTGCTGACATCGCCAATGGAGATAGCCACAAGATTGGTTTTATTTTGATCGGCAATGGCACGGGCATAGGTAACAGCTTCAAAAATTGACTTTTTGAATTTACCACCGGCATTTTCCGCATATATTAAAACTGACATATATTAAAATGAGTTATGGTTTTAGGAAATAAGAATCAAGAGACAAGAATCAAGAAAAAATATATCGCTATGTTGAATTATATTTTTTAAATCTCCCATCTTCTGAATTTCTTATCTTGATTCTTGGCTCTTGATTCTTGTTTCTTTTTTAAATAACGCGTGCTTCGGTATGCAAAAGCTCAACCAATTTCGCTGTATCATCAGCAGGAACTAGTTTTACTTGTCCACGAGGGGCAGGAGTTTCATAGCTCAATACTTCCGAATAAGTCTTTACTTCAACTGGTTCAACCACCGCTAAGGGTTTGGTACGGGCCGACATGATACCGCGCATATTGGGTATTTTAGGTTCAGCAACGCCTTCAGCAGTACCGGCCACAAAAGGGTAGGGAATGGTCAGGAGCTCTTTACCGCCCTCTATCTCGCGTTCAACGGTAGCTTCTTTATCAGCAGCATCCAGTTTTTTGATGATAGATACCGAAGGCAGATCAAGCAACTCGCCAAGCATACCGGCAATTTTTGAGCCGTTATAATCGATAGACTCGCGGCCCGTCAAAATAAGGTCGAACGGATTGGCTTTCACGTACTCAGCTATCTGGTAAGCCACATACCAGGCATCGTGAGGTTTAGCGTTTATACGCACCGCGTCTGTAGCGCCAATAGCCAGCGCTTTACGGATAGTAGCTTCTGTATTTACTTCACCAACGTTGATAACCGTTACCGCCCCTTTACCGCCATCGGTTAACTCAATAGCACGCGAAAGCGCTATCTCATCATATGGGTTTAGTATAAATTGAACACCATTTGTATTAAATTGGGTGTTATTATCAGTAAAGGTTATTTTTGTGGTGGTATCAGGAACATTACTTACACATACCAGGATCTTCATATCAATAGGTTTTTGCAAATTTAATTAAAAAAGATAGAGTTTAAAATGGAGTTGAGCAGATTGGATAAGCTATTAGAATTTATAAAGAACGAACCCGAAGACGAATTTTTAAAATACGCCCTCGCCACAGAATATCTACGTCTGAATCAGGCAGATAAGGCTTTAACTTATTATGAGGACCTGGTGACAAATCACCCGGGTTATGTGGGCACTTATTATCATTTAGGCAAATTATATGAAGCCCTGAACCGCAAACCTGACGCTATTACTACCTACGAAAACGGCATGGCCATAGCCAAACAAAAGCGCGACAACCATGCTTTTTCAGAGCTGCAGGCTGTTTACCGCCAGGCCAAAGGCATTGAAGAAGATGACGACGATTATTAAATAGTTCATTTGTTTGCTGGTTCATTAGTTCATTGGGACCTATGCTAATCAGAATTTAAGAATTAAGGAGATTTTACTAATCTTACAAAAGTTTAACAACCGTGTAATGACGATTTGTTTAATAAGGTTTGGCTCGATACCGATGAACCAGTGAACTAATGAACCAGTGAGCTAAATGAAAAAACGGGAACTTCTATTTCTTCGTGATGTATTGATCTATACGTTTACGGCTTTCGGTGGCCCGCAAGCGCATATAGCTGTTTTACTGCGTGAGTTTGTGGAAAAACGGCATTATATTACCGAAGATGAATTAATGGAGCTCAATGCTTTATCGCAAGTGTTGCCCGGCCCGTCATCAACCCAAACATTGGTCGGTATAGCCTGGAAGGTAGGCGGATTAAGGCTGGCTTTGATCACCTTCCTGATATGGATACTGCCGTCTGCTGCAATTATGGCTACCGCTGCTATCAGCTATAAAATGTTTGCCAACCGTGCTAAATTTGCACACATTATCACTTATATACAACCCTTGGCTGTAGGTATTGTGGCTTATGCTACCTATAGTTTTGCGCACAGGTTCCTGAAAACGCGGGTGAGCACCATGCTGGCTATAGCATCGTTCATAGCAACACTTATTCTCCAAAATGCCTATGCTTTCCCATTATTGGTTTTATTAGGTGGGATTATATCATCGGCTATGGAAACCCAGCCGCAGGAAAACGAATTGAGGGTTAAACTATACTCTAACGTAAACCCTAATAAAGTGGCTTATTTTATTGGGATTCTGTTGTTCTTTGCGGCACTGGGTGCCATCATCAATCAAACGTCACCGTTTAGCTTACCTATTCGTTTATTTGAGAACTTTTACCGTAACGGTATCCTGATATTTGGTGGCGGACAGGTTATGGTGCCGCTCATGTACACAGAATTTGTAGAAGTTAAACATTACCTCAGCAATTCGGAATTCCTTTCCGGATACGCCTTACAACAGGCGCTTCCGGGGCCAACATTTTCTTTTACATCCTTTTTAGGCGGTATCACTTTAGGGAACAAGGGATACGGCATTGGTGGGCAGATCATAGGCAGCATTGTGGCGGTTATTGGGGTAAACACACCCGGCTTGATACTGATCCTGTTTATTGTGCCGTTTTGGGAAGATCTTAAAAAGATAACCCGTATTAAAAATTCCTTAAGTGGTATCAGCGCGGTAGCGGTAGGTTTTATGGCTACGGCTTTTATTTTATTGGTACGGCCATTTGGGGGCAACTGGATAGCTTATGGGCTTATGGCGGGCACTTTTTTACTGTTGCACTTCACCAAAATAAAAACCCCGGTAATTATTATCATCGGGGTGTTACTGGGGATATTTTTTTGATTTGGGATTTCGGATGTTCGATTTCGGAATTACTATGATTTAAGATTTCTTGTTTAGTTCAATCCACAATAAAAATAAATCCGAATCAAAATTCCCAAATCCGATATTAAAACGGTGGTTCATCATCAATATCGTCCATTCGCGATGGGCGGATGATGAAGTTACTTTGTTTTTCAAAATCCTGCGATGGCGCCAGGCCCGAGAATGCGCTGCCCGCAGCAGGAGGGAAGCCATCCATGCTCTCTTCCAGGTTAGCGAATTTTACGTATTTACCCACAAACTTCAATCGTACCGTACCCGTTTCACCGTTACGGTGTTTGGCTATAATAACTTCACCCACATTGTTGGTTGGGTTACCGTCTTCATCTTCTGTTAAGCCATAGTATTCAGGGCGGTAAAGGAAAAGCACCATATCCGCGTCCTGCTCAATAGATCCCGACTCACGCAAATCCGATAGCATTGGTCTTTTGGAGTTACCCGGCCTGGTTTCAACCGCTCGACTTAATTGTGACAGCGCGATCACAGGTACGTTCAATTCTTTGGCTACCGATTTCAAGGCCCTTGATATACTACCAATTTCCTGCTCACGGTTACCGCCCCCGCCTTTACCTTCAGCCTTACCATGCATCAACTGCAAGTAGTCAATAATGATCAGTTGAATATCATGCTGTGATTTTAAACGGCGGCATTTGGCCCTGAATTCAAATATATTCAATGCCGGGGTATCATCGATGATCAGTGTGGCTTGTTCCAGCCTGCCAATCTTAGAGTGGATCTGTTGCCATTCCCATTCCTCCAAAGTTCCCTTACGTATCTTTTCCTGTTCAATTTCGGTTTCGCCGGATATTAAACGGTTAACCAACTGAACCGAGGACATTTCCAGCGAGAACACCACAACCGGTTTATCAAAGTCGACCGCGGCGTTACGGGCACAACTCAGTACGAAAGCCGTTTTACCCATCGCCGGGCGGGCAGCTATAATCACCAGGTCGGATTTTTGCCAGCCCGAGGTCATCCGGTCGAGCGCTGTAAAGCCAGAGGCTACACCGGTAAGACCATCTTTTTTATCTTTTAACGCCTCAATATCTTTTAAAGCTTCATGCACCAGGTCATCCATTTTACGGGCATCGCGGCGCAAGTTACTTTGTGCAATTTCAAAAAGGTTCTTCTCAGCCCGGTCTAACAGGTCCAGTACGTCAGATGTGTCCTCATAAGCGCTTTGAATAACATCCGTAGATATGCGGATCAGTTCGCGTTGAATGAACTTCTGAATGATAATACGGGCGTGAAATTCAATATTGGCTGCAGAAGCCACACGACTGGTCAGTTCTGTAATGTAGTAGGCCCCACCAATCATTTCCAGTTCGCCTTGCCTGCGTAGTTCGGCTGTAACTGTCAGGATATCAACCGGTGACGATTTTTCAAACAGCTGTTTTATAGCCGCAAATATTTTCTGGTGATTATCACGATAAAAAACTTCGGGATTTAAAACATCAATAACCGACGAAAGGGCGTCTTTTTCGAGCATTAACGCTCCTAAAACAGCCTCCTCCAGATCGGTAGCCTGGGGCGGAAGTTTCCCCAGTCCGCTGTAGGGTGTCGGGGTAGTGATGCGGCTCCGGCGGTCGTTAGTATTCGGCTTGTTCTGCAGGTTATCGTTCTCGAAATTCATAAGTCGACAAAAATATACAAAAAATGTTTTTTTGAAGCTACATTTCCATCAACATAGTGTATCGAGATTTTAAAACAATCATACCCAGTGTTATAATTTAAAGCTTTTTAATTAACACACCTATGTTGATAACTTTATAATAAAGTTTTAGTTGCCCTGATTTACAAACATTTAAACCTATGTTAATAAAGTTTTATAATGTTAACTATTATTGACCTGTGTTTTTAAAAAACCGAAAAGGGTTATCAGTTCAATAAGTGCTTAATCAATTAATATAGCTACTTTTGCAGAAAAACAGATCATTACAAATGGCATTTAATTCAAGACCTCAGCGCGAAAGTAACCAAATGGTTTTTGGTATCAGGGCGATCATGGAGGCCATCACTTCGGGCAAGGAAATTGAAGCATTATATATCCAGAGAGGAGGCGCAGGTAGCCTGTCGCATGAGCTAAAAGCTTTGCTTACAGAATATAACATCACCGCCCAGCAGGTGCCCGTTGAAAAACTGAATCGCCTTACCCAAAAAAATCACCAGGGTGCGGTAGCTTTTATTTCGCCGATAACTTATCAGAAGATTGAAAATATAATTCCCGAAGTATTTGAAAAAGGAGAGGTACCATTGGTGCTTGTTCTGGATTCTATTACCGATGTGCGCAATATGGGCGCTATTGCCCGTACCGCCGAATGTGCCGGGGTGCATGCCATTGTTATCCCTGCTAAAGGTTCGGCGCAGATAAATCCTGATGCTATTAAAACATCAGCGGGAGCATTGTACAAAATACCGGTTTGCCGTCATGATAACTTTATGCAAACCGTTCGTTTTTTACAGGAATCGGGCTTACAATTGGTTTGTTGTACCGAAAAAACACAGGACGATATTTACAAGCCCGATTATACCGCCCCAACAGCCATTATCATGGGATCCGAGGAGGATGGCATCCGCAACGAGATCATCCGCATATCAGACCACTTAGCTAAAATCCCCATGTTTGGTGAGATCGAATCATTGAACGTATCCGTATCAACCGGAGTAATATTGTATGAGGCGATAAGGCAACGCGTTGCGGTTAAGTAGTTGATTGGGTGAGTGGTTGATTGAGTCTATTAAGTGAGTAATTGGATTATATTAGAAATTATAACGATCCGCTTTAATGAGCACCATTAACTTAATCAACCACTCACCAACCCTAAATAAATTTCGTTCCAAATTTGGCTTTCACATCAGCCACTACCTGTTTTACATTCTGTTCCTGATCGCGCGGGCAAATCAACAGCGTGTTGTTGGATTCTACCACGATAAAATCATGCAGTCCCTGTAGTATCACCAGTTTCTCACCCGGTACATTTACCATGCAGTTGGATGAATCATACATGATCACTTTTTCTGACGGGATCACCACGTTGCCTACATAATCTTTCTCGGCCAGGTCATAGATCGAGGCCCAGGTGCCCAGATCACTCCAGCCAAAGGCCGATGGCAGTACATACACATTATCCGCCTTTTCCATGATCCCGTAATCGATCGAGATATTGATGCATTGCTGATAAGCTTTGTGCACATAGCTCTTCTCGTCCCCGGTATTGTACACCGGACGTGCTTCCGCGAAGATCTCATGCATCTCTGGCAAATGACGACCAAAAGCATTCACTATGGCTTTGGCCGACCATACAAAGATACCCGCGTTCCATAGGAAGTCGCCGCTCTGGATAAACGTTTTGGCTATTTCCAGCGTGGGTTTTTCGGTAAACGTTTTTACTTTATGAAAATCCTGGTTAATGGCCTGGTCGGTATACTGGATATATCCGTAACCTGTATCCGGGCGCGATGGCTTAATCCCAAGGGTGATCAAACTATCGGTTGAGGCTGCGGTCTCCAGTGATTTTTCAATCGCTGTCACAAAAGCCTCCTCATCCAGGATCTGCTGATCTGAGGGGGCTACCACGATAACCGCCTCGGGGTTCAGGCTTTCAATCTTGAAACAGCCATAAGCCACGCAGGGGGCCGTGTTGCGCATCACCGGTTCGGTCAGGATTTGCCCATCGGCCATTTCCGGTAATTGTTGTTTCACCAGTTTGGTATAATTCTCGTTGGTCACCACGTAGATGTTTTCTTTGGGGCATACTTTCAGAAAACGTTCGTATGTATTTTGGATCAGGGTTTTGCCCGTGCCCAGGATATCTATAAATTGTTTGGGATGCGATGACCGGCTTATGGGCCAAAAACGGCTCCCGATGCCGCCTGCCATGATGATCGCATAATTGTTTTTATTCATATGGTAAAAAGAGTTTTTATTTTGCGTAGCCAGCGCAAAAGTGTACAATAATCTGTTAAATATGGGTTAAATAAAACTAAATAATTGGATAGCGAATTTGTCCGCAATTTAAATGCGCCAAATGAACAAATTGTTTTTCATTTAATAATCATATTTGTATAAAATTAAATAGTAAATCCATCGTTTATTCATTAAATTTTGTTACTTTAAACTTTTAAATACAATTCAAGATCACGTTAAACAATGATAGAAACTAAGAAGTCGCTATTTGATAATCTCCAGAATTTTTTCGGATTCGACAACTTTAAGGGGGAGCAGGAAGCGATTATAACAAACATACTGGCGGGTAATGACACCTTTGTGATCATGCCTACCGGTGGTGGCAAATCCATGTGTTACCAGTTGCCGGCATTAATGAGCGACGGCACTGCGATAGTAATTTCACCGCTGATAGCCCTGATGAAAAATCAGGTAGATCAGTTGAGAGCTTTTGGAGGATCGGACAGTATAGCTCATTTCTTAAACTCATCACTTACCAAATCAGACATAGCCCGCGTTAAAGAAGACGTGCTGGCCGGAAAAACCAAACTTTTATATGTTGCTCCCGAGTCACTGACCAAACAGGAGAATATCGACTTTTTAAAACTTAATCATGTATCATTTGTAGCGGTTGACGAGGCCCACTGTATATCGGAGTGGGGGCATGACTTCAGACCCGAATACCGCAAGATACGCCAGGTGATCAGCAATATCGGCGAAAATATACCCATCATTGCCTTAACGGCTACCGCTACACCAAAAGTTCAGCAGGATATACAGAAAAACCTGCAGATGAACAATGCAACGGTATATAAATCATCATTCAACCGTTCAAACCTGTTTTATGAAGTTCGTGCCAAACGCAATGTGATCAAAGAGATCGTAAAGTTTGTAAAGCAAAACCAGGGTAAATCGGGCATCATTTATTGCCTTAGCCGTAAAAAGGTTGAGGAAGTTGCCGAAGCGCTCAATCTGAATGGTGTGAGGGCATTACCATATCACGCCGGCCTGGATCCCAAGGTACGTGCCGATACTCAAGACAAATTCCTGATGGAAGATGTGGAGGTGATTGTAGCCACCATTGCTTTTGGTATGGGTATCGACAAACCGGATGTTCGTTATGTGATACATCATGATGTGCCTAAAAGCATGGAGGGGTATTATCAGGAAACAGGCAGGGCTGGTCGCGACGGCGGTGAAGGTGTTTGTGTGGCTTTTTATTCTGAAAAAGATATTGATAAGCTTCAGAAATTCATGAAGGATAAACCGGTTTCTGAACGTGAAATTGGTACCCAGATATTGAAAGAAGTAATTGATTATTGCGAATCTTCTGTATGCCGTCGTAAACAACTGCTGCATTATTTTGGAGAAAACTTTAATGAAGCGGGCTGTAATAACATGTGCGATAACTGCTGCGGCCATAAAGACCATTTTGATGGCGAGGAGCATTTGCATAAAGCGCTAAGCCTGATCAAACACATTGGGGAGAAGTTTGATGATCAGCATATCATCAGCATATTGATGGGAACTGAAAACGCCCAGGTAAAGAGCTATGAACATGATACTCTTGACTATTATGGATCAGGTAAGGAGCAAGGTGAAAACCTGTGGAACTCATTGCTGAGACAAGCTTTGTTAAACAATTATCTTTCCAAAGATATTGATCAATATGGCTTGCTGCGCTTAACCAAAACCGGTAACAGCTTTATTGATAACCCGCACAGCATCCGTTTTATCCTCAATAAGGTGATGGAGGCTACGGATGATGACGATGACGCTGACGGCCCTAAACAAGGCGGTGGCGCATTGGATACCCAGCTATTGCAAATGCTTAAAGACTTGCGTAAAAAGCTGGCTAAGCAAAAGGGCTTGCCTCCATTTGTGATATTCCAGGATCCATCATTAGAGGAAATGTGCACGCATTATCCAATCACTACTGAAGAATTAAAACAGATCTCAGGAGTAGGAGCAGGTAAAGCCCTGAAATTCGGTAAACCATTTACTGATCTGATACAAAAATATGTAGAAGATAACGATATCGATCGCCCGGTTGATATGGTGATTAAGAGCGCGGCTAATAAATCGGCACTCAAAGTATTTATTATCCAGAATATCGATCGTCACCTGAATCTGGATGACATTGCGGCCTCCAAAGGGCTCACCTACGAAGAGATATTGAAAGAAGTAGAAACTATAGTGAACTCAGGCACAAAACTTAACCTGAACTATTATATTGATGAAGTAATAGATGAGGACAAGCAGGAAGAGGTATTTGATTACTTCCGCACCGCCGAAGTTGACTCCATCGATGATGCGTTAAGCGAATTAGGAAACGATGATTATACCCGTGAAGAGGTGCAATTAATGCGCATTAAATTCATATCAGAAATGGGTAACTAATAACAAATAAAAAAGCTTTTAGTAATTTGCTAAAAGCTTTTTTTATGTTCAATTACTATCCTCTTATTTAGAAATAATTTTAAACTCGGTGCGGCGGTTCTTTGCCCGATTTTCATCGGTATCATTAGGCGCTATCGGTTGCATTTTACCATAACCTTTATATACCAGGCGAGTGGCACTAATGCCATTACCAATTAAATACTGATACACAGATTTGGCCCGGTTTTCGGAAAGAGTCTGGTTAATCTGATCCGGGCCTACATCATCTGTATGGCCTGATATTTCAATATGTACCGTTGGATTTACGGTTAAAAATTCGATCAGTTTCACCAACTCCGCCTTTGATTCCAATTCGAGATCGAATTTATTGGTATCAAAGAATATGTTCTTCAGGATCACTTTATTGCCAACATCTATAGGCGACAATGAAACAGAAATGTTAAACGGATTCCTGGTTTTATAACCCACCAGCGAGAAATTCTCGGAATAGAACATATACCCGCTTTTCGAGATATTCAAACCATAGTTTTTACCCGAAGTAATGGTAGCCAAAAAGCTACCTTCGTCATCACTGCTATAATCCTGGTAAACCGGTTGATTGCTTTGCAAATCAATGATCTCGATAGCGGCTTCCAGCGGATGATTGCTTTTAGCGTCATGTACATTGCCTTTTACATAGGTTACTACGCGTGGCCGTACATTTACCGGTAACTCAAATGTGTAAATATCATAACCGCCATAACCATTTAGATTATCCGAAGCGAAAAACGCGATGTTACCGTTCGCGGTTAAGGTCAGTCCATTTTCATCTCCGTTGGAATTAATAGGGTAGCCCAGGTTTTCGGGCTTTTGCCATTTGCCATCTTTACCCAAACGGCTTACAAAAAGATCTTTATTACCCAAACCCGGCCATCCATTGGAGCTAAAGTAAAGCGTACTATCATCGGCATGGATAAAAGGCGATTGCTCATTATAAGCCGTATTGATATTTGGCCCCAAATTTTCTGCAGGCCCCCAACCTTTGCTGTTCAGGGTTGACTTCCATATGTCGTATCCGCCATAACCACCTGCCCGGTTGCTTACAAAATAAAGTGTACGCCCATCAGCGCTTATGGATGGCTGTGATTCCCATCCGGAGGTATTTACCGGCGGACTTAAGTCAACAGGTTTACCCCAATCCTCGCCTTTTTTTTGAGCAATATAAATATCACATCTACCCAAACCATCGGGACGGTTACATCCCGTGAAAAACAAGTATTTACCATCCTGGGAAATAGACTGCGCGCCTTCGTTGTACTGGGCTGTATTGATCTGATCGCTCAGATAACTGGCCGTTTGCCATTTCCCGTCAATATTGGCGCTTTTGTAAAAATCTTCATTATTGTTCACCTTCCGGGTAAATATCAATAAGGCTTCGTCGGCGGTGGCAACAGGCAGGTATTCATCATTGGCCGTATTTATTTCGGGACCTATATTCACAGGCTTAAACGCTACCGGATGCTGCATCGCCTGGATACTGAATTTAGCATCGGCAATAAGCTTTTGCGCATATAACTTATTAGCAGGAGTGATATCTGGATAGCTTAAATATTTTTCCAGGTGCTGCTGAGCCTGCGGGTATTTTGCTTCCGTTATTTCGGCCTCACCGATTTTGAGATAAACTGAACGGTTAAAATCGGGATTAATGGTTATAACCCTCAAATATTCATCAATGGCTTGTTTGTATAGATGTCTCAATCGAAATACATCTGCAAGCTGGGCATGTGCTTCTACAAATTTGGAATCTTCATTGATAGCCTTTTGAAGGCTGGCAATAGCTTCGTCATATAAATGCTCATCGAGATTTTTGTTGGCTTCGGCAAAATACTTTATGGCTTCCTTTTTAGTGGTAGTGTATTGGTTTTGCTGAGCCAAAGCAATAACAGGAAGAAAAATTGATAAAATCAGGATGATTACAATCTTCATCTGTTTTGATACGATAAATGTTATCGTAAGTTACAAATATTAAGGAATATTCAAATACTTATGCGTTTGCAATGATATTTCCCATTGCGGGTTATTCATCACATAATCAACTATAAGCGGAGTCATTTCCTTTGATTTTGACCATTCTGGCTGTAGATACAATTTGCAATCGGGCGATACCATTTTGGCGTGATACTCGGCCCATTCAAAATCCGATTTGTTAAACACGATCACCTTTAGTTCATGCGCGTTTTCGGCCACATGGGGCATAGGTGCTTTGAATTTTTTGGGTGACAGGCAGATCCAATCCCAATCCCCCGAAAGCGGATAGGCGCCCGATGTTTCAATAAAAGTTTTAATGCCCCGGTCATGCAGCTGGGCGGTCAGATAATCTAAATTGTAGATTAATGGCTCACCACCTGTTACCACAACAGCTTTTGAAGGATGCACAGACGCATTGGCCACTATTTGATCGGCAGCGGTTAAAGGATGTAATTCAGCATCCCAACTCTCTTTAACATCACACCAATGACAGCCTACATCACAACCACCAAGGCGTATAAAATAAGCCGCTTTGCCTGTGTTGTATCCTTCGCCCTGTATCGTGTAGAATTCTTCCATTAAAGGAAGCAGCGTGCCGTCGTCTGGAATCTGGTGTGCCATAATTTTTGCAAAGGTATCTATTTTATACCGAAAGCGTAAGGGCGAATAGTAAACGTAGCGTAAACGTTTTAGCTATTTATTCTTTTTATTATGGTTAATAATATTTATTATTACTTCAGTTTTAACAACCCGGTTAAATTAACCTGGATTTAACTTAACTGATATGAAATCCTCGTAAACCTAAAACCATAAGCCGATGAAAAAATTCTACCTACCCCTAATTTTTCTGGCCATTTTATGTTTAAGCTCCTGTGTAGATATTGAAGAGCAATACGATTTTAAAGCCGATGGCAGCTGTAATGTGGTATATGGCTTTGATATGAGCAAAGCTGTATCCGTATTGGTGAACCTGATGTCTGATTCGGTAAAGGAAACGCCGCAGTTTAGTTTGGTTAAGGACACCACACTGAATTTTTACAGCGCGATGCCCGACAGTACTCAGCAGAAAATGAGCATCGAGGAAAGTAATATGGCTAAAACCAGCGACCTTTCCATTAACATGAACCTCAAAAAGAGCATCATGAAAGTGAATATCACGCATGTAGCCAAAAACGCTGCCGACTTACAGTATTATCTTCAAAATCTTTCAAAAATAGCCCTGAACAGCCGTATCAATGCATTTACAAGCGCCGATAAAGCCAGCAAAAGTTTTGATGCCCGCCAAATGGTAGCCGGTCAGGATTATTATTCGTATGATATCACCCCGCATAAATTTTACCGCATAATCGACAAGGCCAAATTCAACGCCTTTTTAAAGAAAACCCAATCTACATTTATGATGGCCAAAGCCATGTTGATAGATATGCCTTATAAGGTGATCCTGAAATTTGCCAAACCTGTTAAAAAATTAAATAATTCTAAAGCCGTACTCTCTGCCGACAGACGCAGCGTAACGCTGGTTACAAGTATGGACGAGGTAATCAAAAACCCATCGGTAATGAATCTGAAGATCGATTTTTGATATTATATTTATCTTCGGCTTTTACTTTTTTATGAAGTGGCATAAGATCAATATGGCCTATACATCAGCGCCATTTATTACCAAAACTAAAATTGGCCGCAAAAGCATTTGCATAGTTGGCTTTGAGGGTAGTTTGTATGCCCTGTCGGCCGTTTGCCCTCATGCCGGAGCCGATCTGAGCGAGGGGTTATGCGTGAAAGGTAAAATTGTTTGCCCGTATCACCGGTATACCTACAATCTTGAAACCGGCAAAGGTGGAGAGGGCCAAAATGATTTTGTAGCCACATATCCCGTTGAAATGAGAGCAGACGGTATTTATATAGGCATAAAATCTTTTTGGGAACGGTTAAGTGGAAAGTGAAACTGATCAAACTTTCATAAACTACGATTGATTTTTATCTTTAGCCATGCATTATTCCCTGCTGCAATTTCTGATCTTGCTTTTTGCCGCCTTCATGCTCATCATGCTGGCCAAAAAGTTAAACATCGCATATCCTATATTTTTGGTTCTGGCTGGCCTGGTTATCGGTTATATCCCTGGTATGCCGATAATAGCTATCGACCCCGATCTCATATTCCTGATATTTTTACCACCATTACTTTATGAAGCAGCCTGGTACACCTCATGGAATGATTTCTGGAAATGGAAACGACCGATAAGTTTACTGGCATTTGGGCTGGTTATTTTTACGTCAACTATTATCGCTTTTTTCGCCACGGCGGTTATACCCGGCTTTACCTTGCCTATGGGCTTTTTATTGGGTGGCATTATATCCCCACCAGATGCGGTAGCGGCCACTTCGGTTTTAAAAAATGTTAAGATCCCCAAAAGAATAATCACTATTTTAGAAGGTGAGAGCCTGATTAACGATGCCTCCAGTTTAATTGTACTGCGTTTTGCTTTGGCCGCTGTGCTAACAGGCAAATTTTCCCTGCATGAAGCCACTACAGAGTTTTTTGTGGTTACCTTGATGGGCATAGTGATAGGAGTGGTGGTGGCTCATGTAATGTATGCCATACATCGTTTTTTACCTACCACGGCAAGTATTGATTCGGCATTAACGCTCATATCTCCCTATTTTATGTACCTGGCAGCCGAGCAATTTCATTATTCGGGTGTGATGGCTGTAGTAAGCGGAGGGTTATTCTTATCCTACCGATCGCATGAAATATTTACCGATGGGCAAAGCCGATTACAAGCGATTAATGTTTGGGCAACGGTAGTTATTATCCTCAATGGTCTTGTTTTTATTTTGATCGGGTTAGAGTTACCGGTGATCATGAAAGGGTTGGAGGGCTATTCATTGGCAGAAGCATGGAAATACGGACTGATCATCAGTGGAATAGTTATCCTGATCAGGTTGATCTGGATATATCCCGGCACTTTTGTCCCTCGCTGGCTCTTTAAAAGTATCCGCACTACAGAACCAAATCCCGGTTGGAAAAATCCGTTTATTGTTGGTTGGGCGGGTATGCGTGGCGTAGTTTCGCTGGCAGCAGCGCTCTCATTGCCTTTAATAACCCATACCGGGCAGGCGTTTCCGCATCGAAACCTTATTATTTTTATCACCTTCGTGGTGATATTGGTAACGTTGGTATTTCAGGGATTTACACTACCTATCCTCATTAAATTGATGAAGATAAAAGACATTGATCAGGTGGTACCCGAAGATCAGCAGGAAATGACCATCAAGATCAGGCTTACAGAAGTGGCCCTGAAAAGACTTGATGAACATTATTTAGATGAAATTGAACACAACCACTTACTACAAGTATTAAAAACCGAACTGCAAAATAACGCGGAACACGCAGCGGCACGCCTTGGATCATTAGAACATGGAGATACCCATCAAACACAAAGAGATGTTTATCGGAAGGCGTTGAAAGATATTTACCAACAACAACGCAAGGAGCTTTATCGCATCCGGAAGGAGAAAAAATTCAGTGAGGAAGCTATCCGCCGGCAAGCTATGCAAGTTGATCTTGCCGAAATGAAAATACTAAGTAAGTAAGGTGAGCGTTGGATTAAGTGAGTAGTTGATTGAGTTAAATGGTTCTAACTTAATCCAACAGAATCAACTACTCACTTAATCAACCAACCTATTGATAAACCTCTTTATTAGCGGAAGCCAGGGTGTTTTTAAGTAAACCAATGATGGTCATTAAGCCAACACCGCCCGGTACCGGGGTTATCCAGGATGATTTTGGAGCAACGTTCTCAAAGTCAACATCGCCGTATAGTTTATAGCCTGATTTGGTTAGGGCAGAGGTTTCGCGGTTCATACCCACGTCAACCACAACAACACCATCTTTTACCATATCGGCAGTAATGAAATTCTTTTTGCCTATGGCCACGATCAAAATATCGGCTTGTAAGGTAATGCTTTTAATATCAGGAGTACGGCTGTGGCATATAGTAACTGTGCAATTGCCCGGAGTAGTATTACGAGCCATCAAAATACTCATGGGGGAGCCCACGATATTACTGCGACCCACTACCACACAATGTTTGCCTACAGTATCAATGCCATACTCTTTAAGCATCAGGGTGATACCATAAGGAGTAGCGGGTATAAATGATGGCAGGTTACGCTGCATACGGCCCAGGTTTACCGGGTGAAAGCCATCTACATCTTTACGGTGATCAATACGCTCGGTTACTTTTTCCGGGTCGATATGTTTGGGTAGGGGAAGTTGTACAATGATACCGTCGATGTCTGCATCAGCATTTAATTCCTCCACTTTCTTCAACAATTCTTCTTCGGTCACATCATCCTCATAACGTACCAGGGTTGATTTAAAACCAACCTTTTCGCAGTTTTTCATTTTGCTGGCCACGTAAGTTTCGCTGCCACCGTCATGACCAACCAATACAGCCACCAAATGAGGCTGCCTGCCGGTGCGCTGTAATATTTTAGCCGCTTCTTCGGCTATTTCAACCTTCAATTTTTCCGATACGTATTTTCCGTCTAATAGTTGCATAAAATAAATAAGAATCAAGAAGTAAGAGCCAAGAATCAAGAGTAGCATAAATCAAGAGAAGCTCTTTTGTCTTGCCTCCTGATTCTTATCTCTTGATTCTATATTAATCCAATTTCAAAACAGCCATAAATGCCGATTGTGGTATCTCTACGTTACCAACCTGGCGCATGCGTTTTTTACCTTGTTTTTGTTTCTCTAACAGTTTACGCTTACGGGATATATCACCACCGTAACATTTGGCGGTAACGTCCTTACGTAAGGCCTTCACCGTTTCGCGTGCTATGATCTTAGCACCAATTGATGCTTGTATAATGATCTCGAATTGCTGGCGAGGTAAAAGTTCTTTTAACTTTTCGCAGATCCTTTTACCAAAATCATAAGAATTGCCTCTGAATATCAGGGATGATAAAGCATCCACAGGCTCAGAATTTAAACGGATATCCAGACGAACCAAATCCGACTGGCGGTAACCGATCTGGTGGTAATCAAACGAAGCATAACCTTTGGAAATAGTTTTCAGCTTATCATAAAAGTCAAAAACAATTTCGCCCATCGGCATTTCAAATATGAGCTCAACACGATCTGACGTTAAGTACGACTGATTAACAATACTACCACGTTTTTGGATACAAAGCGACATGACCGGCCCCACAAATTCAGATTTGGTAATGATGGTTGCTTTAATATAAGGTTCTTCCACGTGATCAATCTTACTTGGATCAGGAAGATCTGATGGGTTATTAACTACAATCTCATCACCTTTGGTAGTATAAGCAAGATACGATACGTTGGGAACGGTGGTGATCACCGTCATGTTAAACTCACGCTCCAAACGCTCCTGTATGATCTCCATGTGCAGCATCCCCAGGAAACCGCAACGGAAACCAAAGCCTAATGCCGCAGATGATTCCGGTTCAAAAACCAGTGATGCATCGTTCAGTTGCAGTTTAGCCATCGATTCGCGCAGCTCTTCGTAGTCCTCGGTATCAACCGGGTAAATACCGGCAAATACCATTGGTTTTACTTCTTCAAAACCCTGAATACCTACTTCGCAAGGACGGTCAACCCGGGTTATGGTGTCACCAACCTTAACCTCGCGGGCTTCTTTAATACCAGATATAATGTAGCCTACATCGCCGGTTTTGATCACATCTTTAGCAAGCGGACGAAGCTTCAGCGTACCTACCTCATCAGCCAGATATTGCTTTTCTGTCGCGACAAATTTTACTTTATCACCTTTACGGATCTCGCCGTTCACTACTTTAAAATAAGCAATGATACCACGGAAAGAGTTGAACACCGAATCAAATATCAAAGCCTGTAAAGGTGCTTCAGGATCGCCCACCGGTGCCGGTACACGCTCCACAATGGCACGTAAAATATCATGTACGCCCATACCTGTTTTACCAGATGCGGCCAGAATATCCTCACGTTTGCAACCAATCAAATCAACTATCTGGTCTTTTACCTCCTCGGGCATTGCACCGGGAAGATCCATTTTATTCAGCACTGGGATTATCTCCAGATCGTTTTCTAATGCCAGGTAAAGGTTTGATATGGTTTGCGCCTGTATACCTTGTGCCGCGTCAACGATAAGCAATGCGCCCTCGCAGGCAGCTATAGAGCGGGAAACCTCGTAGGAGAAATCCACGTGGCCCGGGGTGTCTATCAGGTTCAGGGTATATTTCTGCCCGTCAAGCACATAATCCATTTGTATGGCATGGCTTTTTATGGTGATACCCCGTTCGCGTTCCAGGTCCATATCGTCAAGCAATTGTGCCTGCGATTCGCGTTGGGTAATAGTGTTGGTATATTCTAATAACCTATCGGCAAGTGTACTTTTACCGTGGTCGATATGTGCGATGATACAAAAATTACGAATGTGCTCCATTGAACCGCAAAAATAGCTTTTTAAGATGAGATTTTGATATACTGTTTTAATTAGCGGCTTCTACAAACACCGGGGTTTCTGAAACCTTCACCGTTACCTTACCAAGCGTTGTGGAAACCTGGGTTTTAACAGCCACATTTGCACCTGCCTTTAAGGTATAAATATTGGCTTTAGCGGCCAAAAACCCTAAATTGAGCGTATAATTCGCAGTACGGCCTTTTTGATCTGGGATCATTAAAACGTACATTACTTTACCACCCGAAACATATTTATCAACTATTGGATCGGCATTGATAGTGCTTTGGTAGGCATAATTCCCCATCAGTGCATTGGTTTGCAGAATATAATCGGTCGCAGGTCTCGGCTTAGCATCCGTGGCCAAACCAGAAGTAGCATACTGAACATCAACATCGGGAGTATCATCCAGCAATTGATAGTAGAACGTTTTTTTGATGCCATGCCTGATATACAAAAGAGAGGTTCTTAGTATCCAATCGGCTTGCGTTGAAAGAACTGATTTATCGCCAATAGCTATAGCCTTCTGATAACTACCCTGATTTATATCATAACCCGTTTCTGTTACCCAAACCTCGGGTTTTTGAGGTAATGTGTTGGCATACTGCACAAATAAATCGGCAATTTGACCGGCCATAGATAGCTCAGGAGCTACGCCCGTAGTTGCCCTGGCATGGGTAAGTATATTGCCATTATTATTATAAAAATGGAAGTTGATCACATCAAAACACAGGTTTATAGTGCCATCAGCTTTATAACCCCGATTTTTCCGGCACCACTCTACCATCCGTTTAACCCAGTTTACATCGCAGGTAGCTAAACCACCCATCACAACCTGCATAGTAGGGTCAGCGGTTTTTACGCCGGCGTTATTGCCTAACCGGCCTTTATCACCATCATAAAATGCCGACATATTTGCGGCGTATTCCTCCGGAGTTTGCTGAGTAGCGTCACTTTTCCACCACTTATCGCGCTCGTTATCACATTCAATATATTTGATGAGCCCCATGCCTATCTTAACCACATTAAGTGGATCATTAGCCCACCTCGGGCGACTATCAACCTTAACCAGGGCTTTATTTACATTGCCGTTATAGCCATACCTTGCGGCAAACTGAAAAGCAGTACGTGCCTGGTCGGCATAGGTTGCGGGATCACTTTTATTAATTCCATAAGGTGCAGGCACATTTTCATTATCCTGCAAATTAGCAGGGTAGGTGCTTTCCAGCCAGGTTGGGCAATTTTTCAGATCGGCCAAAACCAAAATGCCGTCTTGCTTGCAACGGGTGTATATCAAATCATAATCCCAGCTGCCATTATTAGTAGGATTGTAAGTGTAATCGCCTTTGGTGTTTTCCAGCTTATTCCAGTTCATATAATGCCTTACTGCACTAAAAGACTTGATTACAGCCATATTAGCCTCATAAATATGACTTTTCAAATTAGGGTTTGCCGGATCCTGCAAAAAGTTCCATTCATAGGCATTGATACCGAACATATTTTTTAATGCCACGCTATGAGGAATGAGAGAACCATCAGTTGTTGTATCTTTTGATATTATGGTACCATCGGGCGTTTTCGGACTGTCGGTGGTAGGTTTAAGCTTTTCTGTCCGGCAGTTATTAAAAAATAATACGGTGATTGATATAACAACAGTGAGTTTACAGGACAAAAGCATTTTTGCTGTTTTTGGGGATGGTACGTTCATATGGGGGCACTGCAAAGATAATCAGTTTCTGATCAAATCCTCCACTTACCTTTTTGTGTTATTTTATCCTTAACAAAACAGCCCGATTCTTCTTTCTATTGAAAAAACCGGGCCGTTATTCATTACAAAAACACGAAAATTGCGCGTAAAACTATTACGTGTTGTAATCTGCTTATATCGTTTATCGCAGTTTTACATAGGTTTCAATGATCTCGTGATCAATTTTAAGGCTGTCAATTTTTTCAATGCCTTTTTGGATCAGGGTATCATGTTTAAATTCTACGGTAAATTTAAAATCGCGGTTTTCCCATTCGCGGGCATTGCAGTAAGCCAAATGCTCTGCATAGTTATTACCTTGCAAGGTATAGATACCGCTGCCAGCGCTAAAAACTGGTTTATCAACCTTTCCATTTTTTAAGTCATGGGTAAAGAACGCAAAATCAGTTCCGTTAAATATTTTGACCATTTCCTGATCTTGGGGAGGGGTTGTTACCGCAGTATCGCCTTTGGTAATGCTTTTGCTCGATACTAAATGCCAGGTACCGGTTAAAGGAGAGGCAGGAGCTTTTTCCGTTTCGGCAGGTTTTTGTGTACAGCCAGCGATGGCTAAAATACAAAACGATAGTAAAAATGTGTTTCTCATAACGTGATTGGGTTTATTACAATTGTAAAAAATTTAACCCAATAAAAAAAGTGATTGAGTGTTAAGTTCAGTCACTTTTTAAAATATTTATATAAGTTTATTATTCGCCTCTTTTCAAACCGAATTTTTCGATCTTACTATACAGGTGGCTACGCTGTATATCAATATCATCGGCTGTTTTGGATACGTTCCAGTTATTTTTTTCCAATTTAAATTTGATGTATTCCCGCTCGGCAAAATCCTTGTATTCCTGGAAGTTATTGAACTGATCAAAATCGGTTTGGGCCATACCATTACCTTCGCCGCCCGCAACTGCAGGAGCCGAAGGATTGGCAAATGCCTTCACATCATTATCGGTAATAGTTTTGTCGCTCAGGATGATGAGGCGTTCAACCATGTTCCTGAGCTCGCGGATATTTCCCGTCCATGGCAATGCTTTCAGGGCTTCGAGGGCGGCATCTGATATTTTTTTAACCGGCATGCCATACTCATTACAGATCTCATCCAGGAAGCTTTGAGTAAGCAGGGTGATATCATCCTTACGCTCAACCAGCGGCGGCACGTGTATCAATATTACGCTCAGTCGGTGGTAAAGGTCCATCCTGAAATTGCCTGCCTCTATTTCTTTAAGCAGATCCTTGTTAGTAGCCGCAACTACCCGCACATCAACATCTATTTCTTTTTCGCCGCCTACACGAGTGATCTTATTTTCCTGCAAGGCACGTAAAACCTTGGCTTGGGCCGATTGGCTCATATCGCCGATCTCATCCAGGAAAAGCGTACCGCCGCTGGCCGATTCAAATTTACCGATACGCTGTTTAATAGCCGAGGTAAATGAACCCTTCTCGTGACCAAAAAGCTCACTTTCAATCAACTCTGACGGAATAGCCGCGCAATTGACTTCAATAAGAGAAGAGGAGGAACGATTAGATTTTTCATGCAGCCAACGAGCCACCAATTCTTTACCGCTACCATTTGCACCAGTGATCAAAACACGGGCATCGGTAGGGGCTACACGGTCAATAGTTTCTTTTATTTTAACAATAGCCTGGGAGTTACCCAGAATTTCGCGAACTTTTGAAACCTTGCGTTTTAATACCTTGGCTTCAACAACCAGGCTTCCTCGGTCAAGGGCGTTACGTACGGTGATCAGCAGGCGGTTAAGATCTGGTGGTTTTGATATAAAATCAAACGCGCCCTTTTTGCTGGCTTCTATAGCTGTTTCAACTGTGCCATGACCAGATATCATGATAAAAGGCAGATCGGGTTTTATGGCCAAACCCTCGGTAAGTACCTCCATGCCATCCATGCGATTCATTTTGATGTCGCACAGTACCAGGTCGTAATCATTTTTTTCAATCAGTTGCAGTCCGTCAACGCCATTGTCAACGTCTTCAACATCATAATCCTCATATTCCAATATCTCGCGTAGCGTATTGCGGATCGCCCGCTCATCATCAATGATTAAAATTTTAGCCATATCTTTTATTAAATGTAAATCAGGTAGTTTTTTAAGTCCGAAGTCTTAAGCATTAAGTCATCAATTGAAGATTATTTTCGAATAGACATCAGACTTAGAACTCAGTACCTGGGACTTTATTTAGCTTGCTAATATATAAGATTTTGTATAGAAAAATAAACACTTGAGCTTGTAACAAAAATAACCCCTTCCTGTTTGCAGGAAAGGGTTATATAATTCAGCAGCAAATCTGTAAGCCGGGTTCTGTATTGCTTAAAAAGCAATTTCTATCATTTATCTGGCCCTGCCATTGCTGACAGGTTTAAACAACCTACCCATCCCGGAGTAGTGCCCGAAGGCATTGCGGAAGCGAGCAACTCCACTTCCGGGACCTATTTGGTTTTTCAACTCCTGAGGTTTACCATCATTTCCGGTCACCCGGAAACGTCGTGAGCTCTTACCTCACGGTTTCACCCTTACCCAATCCCGATAGCTATCGGGACGTGGCGGTTTGTTTTCTGTTGCACTTGCTGTCGCCGGCTGCCGGCGCCTTCCCGTTAGGAAGCAGGATGCTCTGTGTTGCCCGGACTTTCCTCCGTCCCGATAAATCGGGACAGCGATAGAACGTTTTGCAGGGGTAAAGGTACGGATTTTTTGGGGAAGGGGCGCCCTCTAAATCTACCCCAAAGTAGGAGACTTTAAAAAAATGCCTAAAGCCCTCTCCAAAGGAAAGGACTGGGTGGGGCTTTCTTGTAATCTTTAATTAAACCCCATAAACAATAGTTAAATTTTATTTTTTAATTATTTTTGATGTATACCAAAACCTTTTACACCTATGAAAAAGAATACCTACCGAATTTTACCTCTTTTCTTTTGCCTTAGTTTGGCTTCTTGTGCTACTTATCAGCGGAGCGATCTGTTTTTTGGAAGGGATATCCCCGATGGAGGACAGGTTAGCGAACAACAATGGAAAGCTTTTAGCGACAGTGTGATCAGTCATTTTTTTCCGGAAGGGTATACCGAATGGAACGCCGATGGGCGCTGGAAGGATACCAAAACAAAAGTAACCATAACCGAACCTACTAAAGTGGCTACTTTTTTTGGAAAACCAAGCAAGCAGCGTAATGCCGCGCTGGATAGCATAGCTCAGTTGTACATCAGTAAGTTCAGGCAGCAAAGCGTGCTGAGATCTGACAGTAAAACCAACGTGCAATTTATTAGTAAAACGCAGTAATAAAAAGAGGGGTGTCACCCTGAGCCCCGTCGAAGGGTAGAGCGCAGAGGCCCACCCACCATGCTTCGACGGAGCTCAGCATGGCACCCTTTATTGTCCCGCAGTCGCTCGGCTCCTGCCGACAGGTGTTGAGAAGACATAAATTTATACCGAACGTTGTCATTTCGATGAGCAGAAGCTGAGGCCTGGGCGGGAGGGCGAAGAGAAATCTTGTACGATTTGCTTATCTCAGCGTATAAGATTTTTCGCTGCGCTCAAGAGATAGTTTCTCCTCGTACCTCGTCGAAATGACAACTTTTTCTTCTTCCCAACACCTGTGGGCTCCTGCCGAGCGACTGCTAAGTGATTTACTTACAATTTTTTAAATCAGCCTCAATCTGTTGCAGATTAATCAAACCTGACTTATTACCAAAGGAGTTGGTTATATAGGTTAATACCTTGGCTACCTCAATGGGCGACAGATCGGCTACAGCAGGCATTTCACCTTCAAACTCACGACCAGCTACTGTTAATTTTCCTTTAAGGCCATTTTTTAGATAACAAGCTAATGATGAACGATTAGTTTTCAGAAACACAGAATCGGTAAGTGGTGGGATCAGCGACTGCAAACCTTCGCCTTTTTCGCCATGGCAGTTTTGGCAATGCGCCAAATATATAACGCTGCCGCCAGAGTAATAGCGGCTAAATTCAACCTGATCCTCACTCTGGCACGAGGCCACCACTGCCATAATAAATAATAGGACTATGCCCGTAAAAAATGCTAATTTCATTTAGCGTTAACTTGGTCGGGTTCGGTTTTTAGTGTTTTAATATCGGCAATTAATTTGGTCACCTGTGCGGGATCGGTACCATCATAGGTACCACGAAGGCGTTTTTGCTTATCAACTAAAACAAAGTAACCATCATGTATATATTCGCCCTGTGGTTTTTTTTCCTGTACCGATACCAGGTAATTTTTAGCTATCTGGTAAGTTTCTTCTTTAGTACCGTGTAAAAGCCACCAGGTATTGCCGCTGATGCCCATTTTATCGGCATATTTTTTTAACACTGGCACAGTATCATATTTAGGGTCGATGGTATGGGATATGATCCTGAAATTATCATCGGCCTTAAACTCTTTGTACACGTTGAGCATATTGCGGTGCATTACCGGGCAGATAGAAGGACAGGTGGTAAAAAAGAAATCGGCTACATATATTTTGCCGTCCAAACTTTTATCGCTTATAGTATCGGCATACTGGTTCACAAATTTAAATGCCGGGATGGTTGAATAAGTTGTATCGGTAACCTGCTTGCCATCAACCGTTTTGGTAACCGGTTCACGATTGCCCAAAATAGGAAGTTTAGCAGTATTATTAGTACTACCTTGTTTACAGGCGCTATAAAGCGCGATTACAATAAATGCACAGACGATATTTTTCATTTTTTAGTGGTTGTATTCAGGTATTTATTTGAACTGGTAACGGCCATGTTTATTTGCGAATCAATAATGGTGATCTTCTTTTTTTGATCGGTCAGATAATCGATGATCTCCTGGTGGGATTTACCTTTATTTTCTGCATCAAATTTGTGCATCCAATCGCTCATAGCGTCATCCGCATCATCAACCAGTTTTAAATAAGCTTTGGCTGAGTCGATATTTACTGTAGTTGGTGCATTTTTGATGATACTATCCAGGATCATTTTATTTTTCATCAGCTGCTCGTCGCTGGCCATAACCTTATCATGTGTAGCTATAACGCTATCCAGCAGTAATTTTTCCTGTTTTTTACCGTCTCCGCAACCCCACAAAGCCAAGGCTGTTAAAGTAATCAAACTAAATTTTTTCATAGGACTTTTTCAATGGAAGTATATACTGGCAAATATGGCAAATAAACGGGTTAAATTTTGTTAACTACCGATCTTAAATAATAGGTATAGTCAGTAATAGGTAAACTTTCTGCACCCGCAAATTTCAACTGCTGGCCCACCTGGCCCTGGTATGCGTACCATGATTAATTACGTGTGTTAATATATCCGCCAGTGAATCTTCCCAATTATCACCTCTAAAATTCTGATATTTAATTATTTTGTTAAGATCGGCATCGGTTAGTTGGTTTAAATAGATTATCCATTGGTCATGACATTCCGGAACAAGCTGTACGCACTCTTCAATAGTATAATCAAACCATGCATTAGCATATTTGGGTGGTAAGTTGTGGCAACGATCAAACCAAACCTGCTCGGCTGTTAGCAGGTGTGCAAACAGTTGTAATGCTTTTTGGGGCACTTGCCTGTCAATAATTGCTTTCAGTATCAGATCATTAGCAAAGCGGTTATAATTGAACAGTTTAATAAAGTGTGCTTTCATGAGGAGATAAGTGAATAATAGAACAAGTATCAGGCATAAATGACAAAACTCAAAATAGGTCTTTTATCTATTTTTTCCGATTAACTTTACAACAGAAGATTTGCAAAACTTATTCTTTAAAATAACTACCTGTTTCACAATAATTTACTAACTTTAAGTAAAACGTACTTTTCAATTAACCGCAATTCATCGCGGTTTAATAATATGATAATATAACTGTTACAATTAGGTTATACCTGTAGCTTAACTTTAGTTATATATTAAAAAGCATAGTTATGAAATTCATCACGGTTTTTTCAAGATTGGTAAGCAGTGTTCGTGAATGGATGATCCGCAAAAGCATGAGATCATCTTTTATCCACTAAATTGTCCGTTAAGCTTTTCTTTCATAAAATAATCGCAATTTTGGGCTTTGCTTAGCTCAATTTAATGGAACTAACTGATCTGGATACACCACTCCGCCAACAACTCTTTGGCCCCGACTTTATTTGGGGCGTTTCAACTGCCGCATTTCAGATAGAAGGCTCGCACGATGCCGATGGCAAGGGCGAATCGGTATGGGATGCTTTTACCACAAAAAAAGGCAAGATACTTAATGCCGACCACGCTCGTACCGCCTGCGATTTTTATAATCGGTACGAGGAAGATATCGATCTCATCAAACAGCTCAATATCCCCAACTTCCGGTTTTCGATATCCTGGTCGCGCCTTTTACCCAACGGCACAGGCGAGATAAACCAGGCCGGTATTGATTATTATAACCGGGTTATTGATTATTGCATCAAAAAAGGAGTAGAGCCCTGGGTTACTATTTACCATTGGGATCTGCCACAGATACTGGAACAAAAAGGCGGGTGGACAAATAGGGAGGTTATCAGCTGGTTCAGCGAGTTTACAAACCTGTGCGTCCAAAGCTTTGGCGACCGGGTAAAACACTGGATGGTGATGAATGAACCAGTTGTTTTTACAGGCGCGGGATATTTTTTCGGCATACATGCTCCGGGCCGCAGCGGCATCAGGAATTTTATCCCGGCTATACACCACGTGGTGCTTAGTATTACCGCTGGAGCAAGGATATTACGCCAGTTACTGCCCGAAGCGCAGATAGGCACCACCTTTTCCTGCTCGCAAATTACCCCCGCCAGCGATAAACCAAAGGATGTAGCCGCCGCAGTAAGAGCAGACGCGCTGATCAACCGGTTGTTTATTGAACCTATTTTAGGTATGGGCTATCCTGTTAAGGAATTACCGGTACTGAAGAGTATCCAAAAATATATTCTGCCAGGCGATGAGGATAACATGCATTTTGATTTCGACTTTATAGGCATCCAGAACTATACCCGCGAGGTTGTTAAATATTCGTTTTTTACGCCTTATATCAACGCCAAAATGATAAAGGCAGAAGATCGGAAAGTTGATGAGCTTACCGCTATGCGCTGGGAAGTTTTTCCACCGTCTATCTATCATATGATTAAAAAGTTTGATGCTTACCCCGGTATCAAAAGTATTATCATTACCGAAAACGGCGCCGCTTTCCCGGATATGGTAAATGAAGGTAAAGTAGATGACCCGCAGCGTCTGCGCTATCTGCAAAACTATATACGCCAGGTACTCCAGGCAAAAAATGAAGGCTGCAAAGTAAACGGCTATTTTATCTGGACACTGACCGACAATTTTGAATGGGCCGAAGGCTATCATCCCCGTTTCGGGCTCATCTATGTTGATCATAATACCCAACAACGTATTGTTAAGGAGTCGGGAAAATGGTACGGGGAATTTTTAAAGGAAACTGTCTGAATCAGAATTTTCAGAATAATAACCAGTCAATTCTGTTAATTCCTAAATTCTGAAAATTCTGATTCTGACAATATTTATTTAAACGCATCTTCCCCGGTAATATCCATACCGGTTATCAGCAGGTGAATATCGTGGGTACCTTCGTAAGTGATCACTGATTCCAGGTTCATCATGTGTCTCATGATAGAATACTCACCGGTTATGCCCATGCCACCTAATATCTGGCGGGCTTCGCGGGCTATGTTAATGGCGGTTTCTACGCTGTTACGTTTGGCCATGGATATTTGAGCAGGAGTTGCCCGACCTTCGTTTTTGAGTACCCCCAAACGCCAAACCAATAACTGAGCCTTGGTGATCTCTGTGATCATTTCGGCCAGTTTCTTTTGTTGTAGTTGGAAGCCGGCGATAGGTCGGCCAAATTGCACACGTTCTTTAGAATAGCGCAGGGCTGTATCATAACAATCCATAGCCGCGCCAAGCGCTCCCCAGGCAATACCGTAACGGGCCTGGTTAAGGCAACCCAGCGGACCTTTTAAGCCAGCCACATTTGGTAACACGTTTTCCTTAGGAATTTTCACATGGTCAAAAACCAGCTCGCCTGTAGCTGATGCTCTTAGCGACCATTTATTATGGGTAGTTGGAGTGGTAAACCCTTCCATGCCGCGTTCTACAATCACTCCGCGAACCTTGCCGCTCTCGTCTTTAGCCCAAACAACGGCAATATCAGCGAATGGGGCATTGGAGATCCACATTTTGGCACCATTTAAAATATAGTGATCCCCGGCATCTTTGATATTGGTAGTCATACCGCCCGGATTTGAGCCATGATCAGGTTCTGTAAGACCGAAACAGCCTATCATTTCACCAGATGCCAGTTTGGGCAGATATTTTTTGCGCTGTTCCTCGGAGCCATAAGCATAAATAGGATACATCACTAATGAACCCTGAACAGATGAGGTAGAACGGATACCCGAGTCACCACGTTCAATTTCTTGCATAATAATGCCGTAGGCCATATAATCCAAACCTGCACCACCATATTCAACAGGGATAGTTGGGCCGAAGGCGCCTATCTCGGCAAGGCCTTTTATGAGTTGATTGGGGAACTCGGCTTTTTGGGCGTAATCCTCAATAATGGGGCTTAATTCTTTCTTTACCCAATCGCGCACGGATGAACGGATGAGCTTATGTTCTTCGGTTAACAATTCATCTAATTGATAATAATCAGGCGCTTCGTACAGATCTGTTTTAGCCATAATGTTATAGTTGGTGGGCAAATATAGATGATTTGAGGTGGAGTTGGTGAAGCCTAAATCGCTGTTTTTGAATACCAGAAGCCACTTTATTTCAAAAACTATGTTTAGATTGTTTAAACCTACTTTTTGAAAATTATATTTTTTCAAAAAAAACTTTGAACCAGTCTTTTCTACTAAAATTTAACAGTCCAAAGGCATAAAGAGACTTGCTGAATCAAAAAATCAATTACTTTTGGAGTATGATAAATATAGCCTTGCAGGGTGCAGAGTTTTTTGCCTATCATGGGTTTTATCCCGAGGAGCAAAAAATAGGATGCCGTTTTCTGGTAGATATCGCGGTAGGTTTTGAACCGGCAACCGACCTGAAGGACGGGTTACATAATACGGTTGACTATGAAAAAGTGTATACCATAGCCTGCGAGGAGATGAAGATCCCCAGTAAGCTGATTGAAACGGTAGGGCAGGCGATCACTAATCGTATTCAGAGTAAATACCCCTTTGTTAAGACCATTGAAGTGACGATAAAAAAATTAAATCCCCCGTTGACAGGACGTGTAGCCCAGTCGAGCGTTACGATTAATTATCCACCAACAACATGAATTATAATATCATAACACCACCTGTAATTGATGCCATTACGGCCATTGTTGGTGCCGACGCGGTTATTGTGCAGCATGACGATCTTGAAAAATACAGTCACGATGAAACCGAGGACCTGGTTTATTACCCAGAAGTAGTTGCCAAGCCCCAAACCCCGGAAGAAGTGGCTGCCTTGTTGAAACTATGCAATAAGCACCGCATCCCGGTTACCCCCCGCGGGGCCGGCACAGGTTTAAGTGGCGGCGCATTACCGGTTAAAGGTGGGTTGCTGATAGCGATGGAGCGTTTTAATAAAGTACTGGATATTGATGAGCAAAACCTGCAAGCTACTTTAGAACCAGGTGTAATTACCGAGGAATTTATGAACCAGGTAGCGGCCAAAGGCTTGCTTTATCCGGTTGATCCGGCCAGTAAAGGAAGCTGTTTTATTGGTGGTAACGTATCGCATGGATCGGGTGGGCCGCGGGTAGTTAAGTATGGAACCATACGCGAATATGTATTGAATTTACAGGTAGTATTGGCATCCGGTGAGATCATCTGGACGGGAGCCAACACGCTTAAATATGCCTCGGGTTATAATTTAACTCAGTTGATGATAGGCTCGGAAGGCACCTTAGGTATTGTTACTAAAATTGTGGTTAAACTGATACCCTTACCAACCATTGATGCGCTGATGCTGGCATCGTTTCCAACTAACGAAGCGGCCTGTGCAGCTGTATCAGCTATATTCAGGGCGGGTATTGTGCCATCAGCGCTGGAGTTTATGGAACGCAGGGGAGTAGAGTGGGTAAAAGAATATGACGGTATCGCTTTTGATCTTAAGGATGATGTTCAGGCTTTTTTATTGATAGAAGTTGACGGCAACAATCAAGACGTGATATTTGCCGACTGCGAAAAGATCAACGCCGTTTTAGAGAATTACGACTGTAACGATGTGTTGTTTGCGGACTCATCGGCCCAAAAAGAAGAAATTTGGCGCCTTCGCCGTACCATGGCTGTATCGGTAAAATCAAACTCTATTTATAAAGAAGAAGATACGGTAGTACCCCGGGCCGCATTACCGCAACTCATAAAAGGCATCAAAGAAGTTGGTGCCAAATATGGCTTTGAATCTGTTTGTTATGGCCATGCCGGTGATGGCAACCTGCACGTAAACATCATCAAAGCCAAGATGAGTGATAACGACTGGAATAACAAACTCAAATTTGGCATCCGTGAAATTTTTGAGCTAACCGTATCATTAGGCGGCACACTTTCCGGCGAACATGGCATTGGCCTTGTTCAAAAAGAATTTATGCCAATAAAATACTCCGATGTACATTTCGCTTTATGGAAAGGCATCAAAAAAGTATTCGATCCTAACGGGATACTAAACCCGGGGAAAATATTTTAAAACAAATGTGCAGATAATGAAAACAATGTAAACCGACATTTGCATATTTACATATCTGCACATCTACTAATTCGTATTCAAAATCAGCCTTGGCTCATCATACTCAATCATACTGCGCCGCTCATTAACAGGTATAGATACTGACTTATTAGCGCTATAATCATAGCTAATACAAATGGTTTTGCCGGTAGTTACAATTTCTTCACCATGCTCGGTTATCTTAACCAGTACGTGCATTACATCAAAACTACTATTACCTATACGGACGGTACGTACATAACAGGCTATCTGGTCATTAATGGTGATGGGTTTCAGGTAATTGATCTCTGACCTCCCCAGGATAATACCTGCATGATTCCAATCCCAGTTGATGATCTCTTTCCAGTAATTGCTTCTGGCTATTTCAAAATAGGTTAAATACACCGCGTTGTTTACATGTCCGAAGGCATCTATATCTGAAAAACGGATGGGGATGGCCGTTTTATACTTGTAATCTGAAAGTTTTTCGCTCATTTAGGTCATTTTGTCTGTATAGAATCAATTTAAAGTGACAAGTTGTCGCTTATTTATCGATTTTATCACTTGGTACAACACTTGATTAATAGCTTACGAAGTTAACAAAAACAAAAACTTAAAGGAGACATTAAAAATGACACTTGTAAAATTCAACAACGGATTAAAAAATAACGCGGTAAACCCATTCTTTAATGATGTATTAGATTCTTTATTGAACGACTCATACATCGGTAATAAATTAGTTGCCCGCGTGCCTGCGGTAAACATTGCCGAAACTGAAAACGAATTTCAGATTGACCTGGCAGCACCCGGTTTAAAGAAAGAAGATTTCAAGATCAATCTGGATAAAAATGTATTGACCGTTTCTTCTGAAAAGAAAAGCGAAAGCGTAGAAGAAGGTAAAAAATTCAGCAAACGCGAATATAGCTACAGCTCTTTCAACAGATCGTTCACATTACCAGAAAGCGCCGATCATTCAAAAATCGAAGCTGATTATACCGACGGTGTATTAAAGCTTACCATAACCAAAAAAGAAGAAGCTAAATTTCAATCAAGAGAAATAGCTATCAAATAATAAAAGATTGTTTTCATAAAGTAGTTAGTTTGGTTTTTTAAAGAGGTCGCTCCGCAAGGGGCGGCCTTTTTTATTCTCGGATTACAACCAAAAGCGCTAAAAATAAACTCTTGCTCAATGTCGAATTGCTAAAATTATTAGTATTTTTGATTTAATATGAATGTAGAGCGGATAACAGAGAAGTTGAATATATTGGCGGATGCCGCAAAATATGATGTATCGTGCGCATCAAGTGGTAGTAAACGCAAAAATGAAAACAAAGGACTTGGAAATGCGAGTAACGGTATATGTCACAGCTACACGGAGGATGGGCGATGTGTATCGTTATTGAAAATACTGCTTACCAATCATTGTATTTTTGATTGCGCCTATTGTGTATCCCGTAAAAACAATGATGTTAAACGTGCAGCCTTCACCGTGCAGGAGGTGGTTGACCTCACCATAAATTTTTATAGGCGCAATTACATTGAAGGCTTGTTTTTAAGCTCCGGCATTTTTAAGGATGCCGATTATACTATGGAACGCCTGGTTAGGGTGGCCAAAAAGTTACGCACTGAACACAATTTTAACGGCTATATACATCTCAAATCTATCCCGGGAGCCAGTGATGAATTGATGCGGGAGGCAGGCCTGTACGCTGATAGGTTGAGTGTGAATCTGGAAATGCCTACTGAAAGTGGATTGAAACTGTTAGCTCCGGACAAAAACCGACAGGACATGATCAACCCGATGAATTTTCTAAAAAAAGAGATCATTCAACGGGCCGAAGAAAAAAAGCTCTTTAAAAACGCACCGGCGTTTGCCCCGGCAGGACAAAGTACGCAAGTAATTATTGGTGCCACACCAGAGAACGATCAGCAAATACTTCAATCAGCTGATTATTTTTATCAGAATTTCAATTTAAAACGAGTGTATTATTCCGGCTATGTTCCGGTACTGACCGACAAACGCCTGCCAGCGTTAAATACAGCGGTACCCATGGTGCGCGAAAACCGGCTTTACCAGGCCGATTGGCTGATGAGGTTTTATGGTTTTCATGTAAACGAAATTGTAAATAAAGATCAACCCTTACTTGATCTGGATATTGATCCTAAGCTGGGCTGGGCCATCCGAAATATGCAGATTTTCCCCGTCGATATTAATAAGGCCGATCTGCAATTGATACTACGTGTACCGGGCATCGGAATACAGTCGGCACAAAAAATTGTGAGCGCGCGCAAATTTGCCAGAGTGAGCTGGGAGCAACTTAAAAAAATAGGAGTGGCCATTAATCGCGCCCGGTATTTTATTATTTGTAAAAGCAACGAATTTGAACGCCGCGATTTAACCGGCAATAATATTAAACAATTTATCCTTGCCGAATCAAAAAGCAAGTACATCAAAAACACGCAAACCCAACTTAACTTGTTTTGATCATGTATACATTGGTTTACGATGGCACATTCGAAGGCTTACTCACTGCGGTATTTGAAATATACGAGCGTAAACTATTCCACGTAAAATTAATAAAAGGAGAATGGCGCGCCAGTGCGTTATTTGAAGAGGTATTAGAGATTATCACAGACGAGAACCGTGCTAACAGGGTATTACGAGGGCTACGGAAAAGATTATCAGTTGCTTGTGTACAACGACTTTATATTGCCCACATGGCCGAAATGGAGAATGAAGAAAACGCGATTGTTGGCTTTATTCGCTATGCCTTTGACGCTGATAGAAATATTGAAGAAGATTATGGAAATAAATACGTGATGCGTATTTCAGAGATCATCAAAATGGTTCGTCGTGAAAAACATCGGATGGAGGCGTTTGTGCGCTTCCAAAAACTAAAAGACGAAACATTTTACTCGGCTGTAGAACCCGATTTTAACGTTCTGCCATTGCTGATCAGGCATTTCAAGGACCGATACGCCGATCAGAAGTGGATGATCTATGATATTAAAAGACGGTATGGGATTTATTATGATTTGCACGATACCCAATATATCTCGCTTGATTTTTCAGAAACAAGCAAGCCGACCGATACTATAACGATTGTGAGCCACGATGAACTCATGTATCAGAGCCTTTGGAAAAATTATTTTAGCAGCACAAACATCGTTTCCAGGAAAAATACAAAGCTCCATTTAAGGCATATTCCTAAAAGATATTGGCGCCATTTAACAGAAAAATTTTAGACTTTTTTCATTTTACGCATTTTCTGAAACATAAAAACTATGCATTTCACGAGTTTTTGTGAATAAGCGAATTGTTTATAAGCACGGCTATTTTTCAACTATCCATAAATAATGAATTGAAAAACAAGCTTTAATCAATGTTTATAACTACACTTTCAATGTTAATAACGTGTTAATAAAAAACAAATAAAATCCTTGCAGAATCAGCAGGATGTCCCGATATTGAAATCATCAAGAACGACGTACATTGACAGCCTTTCAGGATTACAGAAGTTGAATCGGGTTAGCCTTCGGGAGAACTAAAGAACAAGGGAAGTGCCTGAGTTACATGAAAAAATGATAAGACGAAAGTTTTTGAAAAAGGATTGTGATTAAAAGAGGTATTGGGGAAATGCAGGAACTTCACGGAGAACCGCAACTGAACCAATGATATTGAAGGAGTCGACAGCTCGAAAGAGCGACGGACAAGATCATATCGGTAATGATGCACAAAACTTGGTGCTACTGGGAAGCTATGGCAGAACAGTGGTCAGGAAACGGGAGCTCAATTCGAAAGAAAAGACTCCCGTTTTCATTTTTACCAGATTTTGCAATTCCTTTCATTTATTTGCTTTCGTAGCAGCAACCGGTAATAACCAATACTAAACTTACTACATTAGCCAATGTGCGGATGTTATGCAAAAAGTTCCAGGGCCCCTCAAACATTGCCCGGTATACCGATAATTCTTTTGGCGATGCGGTCTCAGCATTAAGCCTTGCCAAGGCATCATTCAAGGGCACGTTTCCAAACATAGTAACGCCAAACACACCGATAGCGTAAACCAGAGCAGCAACAACTAACAGGATAAAGCGCGTATTCATTCCCGGGCTATAATTAAGATAAGCACTCAGGGGCAGCAACAATAACGTCCCCATAAAGCTGGCCATAAAAAGCGGATTTATTATTTGCACGTTGATGGAGTTCATAGCAGCGATATATTCGCGATCGGCGAGTTTACCCAGTCCTAAGTTAACAGAGCAGGTATAACCGTAAAACAGACCCGCGATTAAAGCAGTGACTGTTGCTGTGATGATTAAAATCAGGGTTGTCATATTCATCTTGATCATGATTTATTTTCTTAAAGTTTTAATGTATTCAATTACAGAGCTTATCTGGCCCGCAGTCAGTTTTTTTCCCCAGTTGGGCATAAAACCACGGCCATTACTAATGGTGTAGAGCAATTCGTTGTTATCTAATTTACTTAACCGCAAATTCGCAGCACCCCAGCGTCCTCTTGTGCCATCGTTACCATGACATGTAGCACATTTTTTTTCAAACAGGGGCTTGCCGGTTAAGGGGGAATTTTGAGCATAAGCAATTTGATTCCAGCACAGAAGCGCAATGATGATCAATGTGGTAAACCATTGTTTTATTTTGCTATTGTTATTAAAAGTTGATGATTTCATGGCGTTTTATTTTTTGATAAAGTTGCGGCGATATCAAAAAATAAAATAGAACAAAACCGACAAGGGGGGAGTTTTGAGTCTTAATCCCAAGTTTCCAATCAAAATAAATTCGAAATCCAACATCCGAATTCCGAAATACAAAATGGAAACTAAAAACAGATTCCTTAAATTAGTCGGATATGAATAAAGATGGTAAGAACGGGACTATAGGAAGTAATAAAATATTTGTTTTAGATACCTCGGTGATCCTTTACGATCACAACGCATTCCAGAATTTCCAGGAGCATGATGTAGCCATACCTATTCAGGTTTTGGAAGAACTGGATAACAAAAAAAACGGTAACGACACCCGTAATTTTGAAGCCCGAAGCTTTATCCGCCTTATGGATGATCTGTCTCGTAATAAGATGGTAAATGAGTGGATACCATTAAATGGCAAAAGCAAAGGCAGTTTCAAAGTAGCGATGGACATTAAAACCACTGCTATTGATGCTGAAGAAGTTTTTGGCTCCGACAAAACAGACCACCGCATTCTGAATGCGGCCTTAGGCTTGCAGGAAGAGAATCCTGGTAAAAAAGTGGTGCTGGTATCAAAAGATATATGCCTGCGTCTGAAAGCAAAAGCGCTTAATCTGCACGCAGAAGATTATGAAACCGGCAAGATTAAAAACCTGGATGAATTGTATACCGGGCAAACTGATGTAAACAAGGTTACCGAGAAACTGATAACCCAGTTAAACAAGCACGAAAATCTGCCAGCCGAAAGTTTGCATATTACATCGTACACCAATAATCATTTCTATATATTAAAAAGCAAAAATAGCGATGTACCTGGTTTTTATAATACCCAAACCAGGCAGCTGGAAAAAGTTATAGAGCAACCGGTATTTAATATATTACCCCGCAATATTGAGCAGGCCTTTGCCATTCATGCCTTGTTACATCCCGATATTAAACTGGTAACTATCCAGGGCAATGCCGGCACAGGTAAAACTTTACTGGCATTGGCCAGCGCGCTGGAGCAAAGAAAATATTATCGTCAAATTTTTGTTACAAGGCCGATTGTGCCTTTAAGTAATAAGGATATCGGTTTCTTACCCGGTGATATCAAATCAAAGATCGACCCATACATGGCGCCAATCTGGGATAATTTGAAGTTTATCAAAGATCAGTTTGGGGACGATGAAAAGATGCAGGCCAAAATAGATGAACTGGTAACTAACGACAAAATATCCATAGCCCCGCTGGCTTTTATCCGCGGACGTACATTGAGTAAGATATTCTTTATTGTGGATGAAGCCCAGAACCTTACGCCGCATGAGGTAAAAACCATTATATCACGCGCCGGCGAAAACAGCAAATTTGTTTTTACAGGAGATATTTACCAGATAGACACCCCATACCTGGATGCAGAAAGTAACGGATTGTCATACCTGATAGATAAAGCCAAAGGACATCCGCTGTACGCGCATATCACCTTGCAAAAAGGTGAGCGGAGCGAACTGGCCAATCTGGCAAATGAATTGTTGTAATTTTTAGTATCAAGTAGCTAGTATCAAGTATCATGATTTTTGAATTCGTTAAGAAGCAAATGCAGCTGTCGTGATACTTGATACTAGCTACTTGATACTAACTAAAAAGATATGAAAATCTCAAAATACCTCCATTCATGCCTTGTATTTGAGCTCGATGGTTATAAAATTTTATTTGATCCAGGCGATATTTCTTTTATTGAAGGCTTGGTAACACCCGAAATGTTTGCCGATGTTAATACTGTAGTGATTACCCATATCCATCCGGATCATTTTGTAATAGATATTTTACAAAGGATTTTAAATATTTCCGGGGCCAAGGTAGTCACCAATAGTCAGGTTGGTGAGCAATTAAACAGGGTCGGAATAAAATATTTGCTCCTGGAAGAGGGTATTGAGCACTTTGGCCCCTTCAAATTGGAGGCATTTCCGGTACAACATGCCCTGATCATGGATAACCCTTTACCTCAAATGACAGGCTTTGTGATCAACGATAGGGTGCTGCACCCGGTCGATTCCATGGAAGATAATCTGTTGAAATTCAAAGGAATAGAATTGCTAATTATGGTAACCATGGCGCCATTTGCCAGTGAAGTAATGATCTCCGCCTTTGCCGATAAGTTGCATCCCCGCCAGATATTACCCGTTCATGATGGTTATTCCAAAACTTTCTTCATTCAGAAAAGATATGCTGCTTACGTGAAACATTTTGACAAACTGGGCATAAAGTTTAACGAAGTATACCAAATAGGCGATAGCATCAACATCTGATTTGGGATTTGAGATGGTCTATTTCGGAGCTATGAGACTTTAGCGACAATTCAATTATCTTATTATCAAATAATTATAACAAACTCAAAGTGCAAAAAATTGGGCATAAAAAAAGCCCCTACCTTTTACGGTAGAGGCCCTATGGAACCAACCTCCTGCTAAGCTGGCCCACATTAACCTTATCACAATGCTAAGGTGAAGATAAATAATGAAGAAAACATGAACTTCTGTTTTATGCTTGGTGTAAATTTTACATCTTAGCAAAAACAAGATCGCTCACATGCAAAAGCCCGATAGTCTGATATTCGACATGGACGGAACCCTTTGGGATGCCGTTGACACCTACGCCAACTCCTGGAACCTGGTTTTCGAAAAAATGAGCATCCAACGTACCCTCGGCCGTGATGACCTGATGCAGCTGATGGGCATGGAAGGCAAAAAACTAACCAAGGTACTTATGCCCGAGTTTGATGATAACAGGGCACAGAGCATCTATATGGATGTAAATGAAACCCGCAGACAGATACTGCCCACCAGTGGCGGCGTTATGTACGATGGAGTGACCGAGGGTATCAAACAACTGGCCGCCAAATACAAAATCTTTATACTGAGTAATTGCGCTGTAGGGATTATTCCTTTGTTTATCAGCTGGGCTAAAATTGAAAATGACATTACCGATTTTATAGCTTATGGGCAAAATAATATGCCCAAGCATCATAACATGCAGTTGCTGATTGATAAACACCAGCTAAAGCACCCGGTTTATATAGGAGACACTAATGGTGACGCTGAGCAGACACGCATGGCCGGGATACCATTTATATTTGTGAGCTATGGTTTTGGAAAAACAGATGACTATGAATTGAAGTTTGATGATTTTGCATCATTAACAAAATATTATATGAGTTTGTGAGTTTTTAAAGCGTTAGCCAAATTTCTTCTACCCCTAAAGCATACTCCAATGGTAAAACGTGGACTCTCTCTGTTATTATTTTTGCTTATCTCAGATTTATCATTTGCTCAAAAAGTACAACTGGACGCCGAACGCTGGATAACCAAAGATCTGGGCCACCTTTACTTCATCGACAAAAAAGTATATTATAATTTTGTAGGCAATGCCGGCATTAAAGATCATTATGCTATTGTGAACGATACACTGATCCTGTCAGACATCTTCAGAAGCAGTGCCGACAATTTCAAGAAGCAACGGCGGACCGATTTTAAGTTCCTGATTAGACACGCCGACTATAATCGTATATATTTAAAAGCCGTTGAGCCAAATGCTATTGAACTGGCAGGTACCATTACTTACGAATTCTTCAACTTCAAAAACAGTTACGATAAAAACGTAAAATTTGCCAAGGTCTATTTCCTATCATCCACATGTTTTGGCGACTGTCCGCAGCTGGGTATCGAGATATGGCCCAATGGCGATTACCATTTAAAAGCCGGTGAACATGCTGCTCCATACAAAGGTGATTATACCGGCAAACTAAGTCCGAGTCAGCTGGATACATTGAATTATTGGCTTAAGCACAGCGAGCTAAAAAAAATGAACGACTGGCAACAAGGCAACCAAGTAGTCGATGCGCCAAACTATTACTTTGCCATTGACTTTGTTGACAGTAAAAAGAAACTTAGCATCAACACTAACGAACCACCCATGAACATTATCGATCTGATCAATTTCATGCTATCGTCTTACAAAAACTTAAAACTCACACCTGCAGGTAATAATTGATGAGGATCAAGAGATAAGAGTCGGGAGTCAAGATGAGGGCTTTGCTTTTCTTATTAAAATCCGGTCTAAGCTCAATCCAGTGTTATAGCTTTCTTGATTCTCGGTTCTTTATTCTCACCATTGATTATTAGTTTTATTTTGTAGTTTAGATAAAAATATATCTATATGAAAGGCCGTACCAAAGCAATTATTTTAATAGTGATATTAGTATTGATCGCCGGGTTTACTTACCAGCGCTATTTCTTTGTTTTTGGCGAAGGCGCAAAGGCAGGCACCATGAACTACTTTGTAAAAAAGGGGTACCTGTTTAAAACCTATGAGGGCCGACTGATACAAAGCGGCATAAAAACACCACAAAGTGGGGGCAATATCTCCTCAAACGAATTTATGTTTTCTGTTACCGACGAGAAAGTTGCGCAGAAGCTAAGCAGCAGCGCTGGTTCTTACCTCGAATTACATTACAAGGAATATTTGCACGCTTTGCCATGGCGCGGCGTAAGTGTATTTGTTGTGGATAGTATTATTTCAGAAAAACCAGTAGTTGGTCAATAAATAAACGGATCAGTCCCGTTTATTTATCAGGCATTCACCTCCGCGTCGCGTAATGCTTTGATGGTGTCATGGGCAACCCTTAAACTTTCCAGTTGCTTTTTAAGGATGAACACGACTTGTTGATCTTCCCATATCAGCTCTTTATCATCCAGTGCCGCCCGGTATGCTTTTTTGGCAATATCTTCGGTACGTTCACAATCACTTAATATACTACGCCTGTCTTTGCTTGAAAAAGCGGACTTAACATCTATCCAGGTATTATTTAGTTTCCCGGATAGGGTAGTACCATCGGTAGGGTCGCCTCCCAATACTTGGATATAATCTCGCAACTCGGAAACATTGCTTTTACTTTGATCCATGTATTCTTTAAAGAGCAAGTTTAATCCTGTTTCTTTAGTACTTTCATTAGCTTTTTCATAACCCGCGATGCGATCATTATTTATTTTAATCAGATCGTTAAGAGCCGATATCTGATGCTGTATATGTTGTAAAACCCCCATGATTATTATATTTATAACTAATAAACATGGCAAATGAATTAATGTTTTTTTAATTGAGGTAAATATACCTGTTTCAGTATCTGGTGGTATTCAAATTTAGAGTAAGGTTTTTTTGCTGGTAAAAACCAATAGTATCAAATTGCGTTAAAGAAGCTATCATAAATATAAGTGATTAAAACAATTTGAGCCCAATAAGCATTTATTAACCATTTGATATGAAAACGCGCGACAATTTTGGGCTTCAGTTGATCAACACTTGAAAAAACATTTGTTTAAGATGACTAAATCACATAAAAAACAGCAAACCATTTTTAAAACATTGCCCAAAACACCAACGGGCATTAACGGACTTGATGAAATAACAGACGGTGGTTTACCCGCTGGCCGGCCTACGCTTATTTGCGGAGAAGCCGGCTGCGGTAAAACATTGATGTCGCTTGAATTTATAGTTCGCGGGGTTACACTCTTTAATGAACCTGGGGTTTTTATGGCTTTCGAAGAAAAAACCGACGAATTAGCTATGAACGTAGCCTCCCTGGGTTTTGATCTGTACAAACTACAGGAAGAGAAAAAAGTAAAACTCGACCATGTACATATCGATCGCAGCGAGATAGAAGAAACCGGCGAATATGACCTGGAAGGTTTGTTCATCAGATTAGGACATGCCATTGACAGCATTGGCGCCAAAAGGGTAGTATTGGATACGCTGGAGAATCTTTTTTCGGGCCTCAACAACCAGACTATTCTGCGTGCCGAGTTGCGCAGGCTTTTTACTTTTCTTAAAAACAAAGGAGTTACCGCTATTATAACTGGCGAAAAAGGGGACGGAGGAGCCCTCACAAGACAGGGTCTGGAGGAGTACGTATCGGATTGCGTTATTCTGCTTGACCACCGGGTTATCAACCAGATTTCAACCCGCCGACTTCGTGTTGTAAAATACAGAGGCTCGCAACATGGAACCAACGAATACCCTTTTTTAATTGACGAAGATGGTATTTCTTTGCTGCCAGTGACTTCTTTAGGGCTCGAAAAAGCGGTCTCATCAAAAAGGGTGTCATCGGGTATTCCGGCACTGGATTATATGCTCGGAGGACAAGGCTTTTTTAGAGGAAGCAGCATCCTGGTTTCCGGAACTGCCGGAACCGGTAAAACCAGTATCGGCGCGTATTTTGCTGCCGAAACCTGTAAACAGAAAAAGAAATGCCTCTATTTTGCTTTTGAAGAATCGCCCAACCAGATCATCCGCAACATGCGGTCTATCAGCATCGATCTACAGCAATATGTTGATAACGGTTTGTTACGATTTCATGCGTCAAGACCAACCTTATATGGGTTGGAGATGCACCTGGTGGCCATTTATAAACTGATCAAGCAATTTCAACCGGCTACGGTAATATTAGATCCGATAACCAATCTGATCACCGTAGGATCTGTAAGTGAAGTAAAATCAATGCTTGTAAGGCTTATAGATTTTTTACAGAACGAACAAATCACGGTAATGTTCACAGCTTTATCGCTCAACACCATTGTAAATGAGCAAACCGACGAAGGCGTATCATCGTTAGTGGATACCTGGATGCTGGTACGGGATATTGAGCATAATGGCGAGCGTAATCGCGGTTTATACATCATGAAATCGCGCGGTATGAAACACTCCAATCAGGTACGCGAATTTATCATCACCGATAAGGGGCTTGATCTGGTTGATGTTTACCTGGGGCCCGATGGCGTATTAACAGGATCGGCAAGGGAAGCACAGCAACTAAAGGAAAAAACCGGTGTTGCGCTGCGTGATTTCGCCGTATCACGCAAAGACAAGGAAATTATACGCAAACGTAAAACGCTGGAAGCTAAAATATCCAGTTTACAAGCCGAGTTCGAATCGGTAGAAGAAGAGCTGAACAGGATATATTACGAAGACGAGTTAAAACAACAAATAATGAACAAAAATCGGGAAGAGATAACAAAAATGCGGAGGGGGATAAAAGAAGAAAGCCCGGTAAAGAAGAAAAAGTAATGGAAACTGAAGTAATAAATTATGAATTAAGGTTATATATTGCGGGCAAAACAGCAAAATCTGTTAGTGCTTTAGCTAATCTTAAAAAATACTGTGAAGAACATTTAAAAGGTCAGTATTCGATTGAAGTGATCGATCTTTTAGTAAAACCCCAATTGGCCGAGGGCGACCAGATTTTTGCCATACCAACATTGGTACGCAAAGTACCGGAGCCTATCCGCAAAATAATCGGGGATCTGTCAAACGAAGAAAAAGTATTGGTGGGTTTAGATATACGCCCCCGTAAACTATAAAAAATGACCGAAAAGGATCAATCATCTTTATCTGAGGATAATTATTTTAATGAGCAGAAACAAGAGGTTTATCATTTACGCTTGTTCGTAACGGGTGCATCGCCAAATTCAGCGCGAGCTATAACCAACCTCAAAGATATTTGCGAAACCCATTTAAAAGGCAATTACGACCTGGAGATAGTAGATGTTTATCAGCAACCTTTAACTGTGGAACACGAACAGATTATCGCTTTACCCATGCTCATTAAAAAGGCGCCGGGTATAGAGCGCCGTCTTATTGGTGATATGTCAAATACAGGTAAAGTATTAAAGGGTCTTGGTTTACAAACAGAAAATTAATGGAACTGGCTAAATACACATATGAAGAGTTGCTGCAGCAAAACGAGGAACTTCGGATACAGCTGGAGGAGGCCAATGATACCATTGACGCCATTCGCAACGGGCAGGTTGACGCGCTTATTGTAAAAGATGCCGATGGCCATCAGCTATACACCTTAAAAACAGCCGACCAAACCTATCGTGTTTTTATTGAAAAGATGAATGAAGGCGCTGTTACGCTGAACAAGGATAATACCATTTTGTATAGCAACTCGCGGTTTGCCGCCATGATGGGTCTGCCGCTGGAAAAAGTGATCGGACTGAATTTTGCGGTTTTTATTCCGGAAATATCTGTTGATAAGTTTAACGATCTGATGGACAAAGGCTGGGAAGAAGATTGTAAAGGCGAGATATTATTGGCCAATAAGCTGGGAAAACTAACCCCGTGCCAGCTTTCCTGCACTACGCTTGATTTGGACGAAGGTACAGCCCTAAGCTTGATCTTAACAGACCTTACCAGTCAGAAAGAAATAGAATGGGAATTAAAAATAAAAAACGAACAATTGCTGGCCGCCCAAAATGCTGCTGTAAAGCTTAACAATGAGCTGGAGGATACGGTTAGGGCCCGTACAAATGATCTGCTAATAAGCAGAGAGCATTTTAAATTACTTGCCAACAATATCCCTCAAATGACCTGGACAAACCTGCCAGGTGGTGAGGTTGATTTTTACAACCAACAATGGTATAATTATACAGGCAGCCGCTATGCCGAAAGCGTAGGATGGGGGTGGCAGCATATGATACATCCTGATGATTTGCCCAATACCTTAGATAAATATATTGAGGCTTTAAAAACCGGTAACACATTTGAGGTTGAAAATCGGTATAAACGCTGGGATAACACTTACCGCTGGCACCTGAACCGGGCCGTACCTTTAAGAGACGACAGCGGCGCGATTATTTTTTGGGTGGGTACAGCTACCGACATCGAAGATCAGAAGCGGGAAATGGATCGTAAGGACGAATTTATTGGCGTAGCCAGTCATGAGCTCAAAACACCCTTAACCAGTCTAAAGGGCTATCTGCAGCTGATAAGCTCTTATAAGAAAGAGGAGCTGCCGCCTGTAGTAAAACAATATATAGGTAAAGCAAGTGTGGCTGTAAATAAATTGCAGCACCTAATCAATGATTTGCTTGATGTAAGTAAGATACAGGCTGGCCGCTTGGAATATGCTATGGGTGAAGTAAATTTATCTGAGCTGATGATGCAGGTGGTTGAAAATTCAAAGCATATCTACCCATCACATGAATTAGAAGTTCAGCTGCAGCCCAACATCTTCATCACGGGCAATGCCGAACGCCTGGAGCAGGTTTTAATGAATTTTATCAATAACGCTGTAAAATACTCCCTGGCCGATAAAAGGATCATCCTGAAAACCATTGTAAAAAATAATTTGGTACGCGTGTCTGTAACTGATTTTGGTATAGGCTTATCGGCAGAGCAGATAGATCGCATATTTGAACGCTTTTACCGGGTTGAAGACAAACGTCACATCACCAGCGGTCTGGGTATGGGGCTTTATATCAGCGACGAGATTATTAGTAATCATCTGGGTAAAATTGGGGTCGACAGCGAATTAGGTAATGGGGCCACTTTTTATTTTGAATTACCTGTGATTGCTTGACAGATCATTCTTAAATTATTTTGAACGAAAATTGCAGGTAAGCCAAATACTTCTGATATTGGGCAAACGGGCTCTGTCAGATAGTCCATCTTTATACAATAAACCTCAAAATTATGCCTGATACAGATAATGGCCATGTATCTTTTAATAAAAGTGCAAATGGTATAGCTACTATTAGCTTTTATCACCCTGCCCAAAATTCGCTCCCCGCAAATCTTTTAAATGATCTTGCCGAATGCATTAATCAGGCAGGTAACGATCCCGAGGTACGGGTTATTATCTTAAAAAGTGGCGGCGATCGTACTTTCTGTGCCGGTGCCAGTTTTGATGAGTTACTGCAAATAAAAGATAAAGAAGCAGGCGCATTGTTTTTTTCTGGTTTTGCCAAAGTGATCAATGCTTGTCGTAAATCATCTAAAATAATTGTTGCCCGGGTTCAGGGAAAAGCGGTTGGCGGGGGGGTGGGCCTTGCTGCTGCTGCCGATTATTGCCTGGCATCCGGCTTTGCTTCCATCAAATTAAGCGAGTTGGCCATAGGTATCGGGCCGTTTGTAATATCGCCTGCGGTAACCCGTAAAGTTGGCTTGTCTGGGTTTTCGCAATTAACCATAAGGGCATCTGATTTTCAATCGGCTCAATGGGCCCGCGATCACGGGCTATATCATGAAGTGTATGAAGATATCCCCTCGCTTGACTCAGCCGTAGACGAACTTACTAAAAAACTGGCCTCCTATAACCCGGATGCTCTCGCGGAACTTAAAAAGATACTATGGGAAGGCACAGAAAATTGGGACGAATTATTAACCCAGCGTGCCGCTATTAGTGGCGAACTGGTACTTTCAGACTTTACTCAACAAGCCCTGCAACGCTTTTTGAGTGGCAATAGATAACTAACATGCACACCAAAAAAAAGAGCCTGAATTATATCGGGCTCTTTTTTTATTACCAGCATCTGTAATGGCGATGTACACGGTAGTAAACCGGGCGGGCATAATAACGGCCTGGATAATAATATGGACGACCATAGTAAACCCTGCGCGCATAACCATAATATACCGGGCGATCATAATAACCATATGCCGGATAATTAGCGGCAACTACCACCCTTGAACGTGGATAATGGCCAAATGAAGCACCTATAGATATACTTTGAGCTTTTACAAACTGAACTGAAAACAGCAATGCAAAAACTACGACCGAAAATTTGATGGCTTTCATAAATCAAAAATTAAGTTAACATGGTAGTTATTTATGTTTATAGACTATAAATATCACTTGAGGTTTAGTATATTTTTTTTATTTTTAAGGCATGTATTACTTTTTATTTGCCCTGCTGTTTTTGGTCATTGTTTTGGGTTTTTCATTGATCAGCTCTTACTATGGCAGATTACGTGCCGATGAAAAGAAACTTGATAAAATAAAAAGCAAATGGGGTAAGCCTATAAATACCAGGCGCAACTTTGATTTGATTAAAACCTACCTAAATGCCGATAAAAGCTGGGACAGATTACCCGATGTTACCGCCGAAGACATCGATCTGAAAAGTATTTTTAACTATATCGACAGAACAAGCTCCAAGCCAGGTAAGCAATATTTATATAAAAAACTGCATTTTCCCGAAACAAACCTTGAAAAATTATTAGCACTTGACGCTAAGGTTGAGTCCATTAATAAAGATAAACCCAACCGGGAGCTGATTGAACTACAATTATCAAAACTCAACAATACCTACGCGTATTATATTGCCGATCTGTTTTTAAGAACCCATGAATCGATCTTTGTACCGATCATGAATTTTTATATCAGGTTTGTGCCGCTGGTGATCATCGCGCTTATCGTATCGCTGATTGTTTATCCTAATCCCATTAGCATTTTGTTGTTATTGTTTTTTGTAGGTTATAATGTGGTTTTGCATTATGCCAATAAGAAAAAAATAAGTTCCTACACCAATTCGTTGCCCCAGTTGCTTATTATGCACAATGTAGCGGTATGGCTGGTAAAACATGCCGGTCTGGAGGATAATGAAGCTGTGAAAACCAGTTTGAAAAATTTACAGGGGCTAAAACGCTCTTTAAGCATCATCAATCTGGAAAGTAAACTGATAAACGGGGGCGGGGATTTGAGCTATGCTGTTTTTCAACTCATTAAAACCTTGTTTTTGTTAGAGCCACGCATTTATGCCAGCTCTATAAAACATATTGAAAGATACCGGGAAGATATTGAACTGGTTTATCAGTATGTAGCCGAAATTGATATGCTGGTAGCTATCCAATCGGTAAGGGATGGTTTACCTTATTACAATAAGCCCCAGTTTATTGATACCGATGCGCAAATGAATATTACCGATCTGTATCATCCGCTGATTGATAAATGCGTTACCAATTCATTATATACACGTGCCGATAAGGGGGCATTGATAACAGGCTCAAACATGTCGGGCAAAACAACTTTTATTAAGGCGATTGCCGTTAACACCTTATTGGCCCAAACCCTGTTCACCAGCTGTACCAAAGAGTATAAAGCTCCCTTTTTAAAAATACAGACCAGCATTAAAACTACGGATAGCATAGAGGAGCAAAAGAGCTATTTCCAGGCACAGGCACAATCGATATTAACTATCATGAGCCGCAGCAACGAAATTGAACAGGTAAAAAGCCTGGTTATTATTGATGAGATATTCAGAGGTACTAATACCATTGAACGTATAGCTGCCGCTAAATCGGTATTGTCCTATATCACAGCCAATCAGAATTTTGTTTTCGTATCAACACATGATCTTGAGCTGGCCGAGTTGCTTGATGAGGATTTTGCTATTTATTCGTTTGAGGATTCCAAATCAGGCGCCGTTCTGGTGTTTGACTATAAGCTTAAAGAAGGCCTACTCAAAAGCCGCAACGGTATAGCCATATTGGAATCCATGGGCTATCCGGATTCTGTAATCGAAGACGCTAATATTGTGAGTGAGCGTATGATGCTAAAATATATGGAGTAAGCTACATGCTATTCACCTTCATATAACCGCAGTTTATTTTTCAGACTTTGCAAATCATCCTGCATTTTTTCCATCCGGTGCAATAAATAGCTGATGGCTTCTATACCCTCTACATTGATATCCAACTGATATAGATTGATCAGCTTTTCGAGTTTTCTCAATTCCGCTCCGGGTATATGAATAGTTTCATCAATTACAGTAACCTTAACTAAATCAGCCTTATATAAGGATTCTATAAAGGCATACTCTATGTTATGGTATAAACAAAAATCATTTATTGATATTAAATCCGCTGTTTTCATCTTCTTTAAATTTTATATCATGATTTGGAGAGCTCCTCAAACAATTGTTTTTGCCGCTCGGTGAGGTTTACCGGTATCTGGATATCATAGGTAAGGTACAGATCGCCAAACTCATTCTCTTTCTTGTAAACAGGCATACCTTTACCTTTTAGTTTTACCTTGGTGCCGTTTTGGGTTTCGGGCTTTACTTTTACTTTAACCTTCCCGGTTAAGGTTTCCGCTGTAATTTCTCCGCCAAGTACAGCAGTATAAAGATCCAATTTAACTGTGGCGTATAAATTGCGTCCATCACGCTTAAAGCGGACATCATCTGGTATCGAAAATTTGATATAGAGATCTCCTGCAGGGCCATTATTTACACCTGCGCCCCCATGGCCTGTTATTTTAATGGTTTGTCCGTTCTCGATACCGGCAGGTATATTAATGCGTATGCTTTTGCCGTTAACGGTTAAGGTTCTTTTATGAGTTTCCGCAATATCCTGAAGAGTTAGTTGCAGTTCGGCATTCAAATCTTTTCCACGATATTTTGTTTGCCTGCTGCCGCCACCGCCAAACATCGACTTGAAAAAATCAGAAAAATCGCCACCGCCGAAACTTTCATCATCAGTAAAACCGCCGAAAGCACTGCCGCCATAGCTACCGCGCCCGCTTTGTTGTTGTCGGGCTTGTTGTTCATAAGCTTCGCCATGCTGCCAATTTTCGCCGTATTTATCATACTTTTTACGTTTTTCCAGATCGCTCAATACTTCGTTCGCCTCATTAAGCTCCTGGAATTTTTTGTGCGCCTCGGCATCATTCGGGTTAAGATCAGGGTGATACTTACGGGCAAGTTTGCGATAAGCATTTTTGATATCCTTATCGGTAGCGGTTTTGGTCAAACCCAGTGTTTTATAGTAATCAATAAAAGCCATATCAAGCGTAGAATGTAGTATGTATAATAAACCCTTAAATATACGGCTTAGTTTTAGACAGTGCATTTTTCATGCTGTATTCTGACGATAGCCTGATTTTACAACTACCGCGTTAAGCACAATTTTTATACTTTTACGCCTACGCCCCCATCAGGCAACAAACATCATTATGGAAAACAAAGTATTTAATCAGTTTGCAGATATCGAAACCAAGGAAATGATTCCGGGCTATTTATCAAAGATCATTCATACCCCGGGAAATACTATCAATTTTTTGGAGGTTAAGGCAGGCGCGGTATCGCCAATGCACCAGCATATCAATCATCAGTGTGCTTTTGTGATTGAAGGGCAGTTTGAATTAACCGTTGATGGTGTATCTCAAATACTGGATACTGGCACCTATGCCATTATCCCTCCAAATGTGATTCATGGCGGCAGGGCTATTACCGATTGCAAGCTGATCGATATATTCGACCCGGTTCGTGAAGATTTTAAATATTAGTAACTTTTATTAATCGGCATAGTCAAAAAGACAATGACGGCTAATAAAAGTAAAAGATTCTTGTTTGATGTAATGATGATCATCGTATTGGTCATCTTTCCACATCTGGGCTTGATGCCTATGTATGCTTTTGCTATTCTGTTATTGCTATTGATAGGCGGTTATTTAAGGTTATATAAAGAGGGATTTAGCGATATTGGTTTCAGATTCAGAGATATCAGTTTCCGATCTTTTTGGCTCGGTGGATCAATAGGTTTAGGGTTTGCCATGCTTATGTATTGGCTGTTAGGCCCCCTGTTAACCTGGCTGGGATTTGCGCCGGCAAACGTTTCTGATTTTTATTACATCAGGCATAATGCTATCCAGTTATTCGTACTACTTGCGATAGCCAGCTTCCTGGTGATCCCATTTGAAGAGATCGTTTATCGAGGCTTTATTTTTACCCGCATAAGAGCGATGACGGATGATAGTAAATATAGTTTTGCAATCAGCGGCTTAATTACCAGTATCATATTTACCCTTTACCATTACCAGGAGGGAGCGGGTGCTATGATCAGCATATTTATAGGGGCTAATTTTGTTATCTGGCTTTATAAAATAGTTAAAGGCAATCTTTGGTACCTGATATTCTTTCACATTGTATACGATATCTTTATGCTAACCGCCATTTATTTAGGATACATGTAGCCATATTTCCTTTTTACAGCGCTAAATATTAAGTTTGCCCTCCCAATAAATAAAAAATAGATATGTCCATCACTAAGGCCACACTTGCCGACGTTCCCGAATTAAATGTATTAGTAAACAGAGCCTATCGCGGTGAAGAGTCAAAAAAGGGCTGGACCTCGGAGGCCGATATGCTCGATGGTATACGGATAGATGAAACCATGCTGAAAGAATATTTCAGTAATGAGGCTATCACCATACTAAAATACACGGATGATAACGGTGTGATCACTGGCTGCGTTTACCTGGAAGTGAAAGGGCCAAAACTATACCTGGGCATGTTTAGCGTATCGCCAGTATTGCAGGGTAAAGGAGTAGGGCGTGCCTTACTGCAAGAAGCCGAGATATTAGCCAAACAATTCAATTGCCATACCATCACCATGACGGTGATCAGCACCCGCGCAGAGCTTATTAGCTGGTATGAGCGCAGAGGTTATGTCTTTACCGGCGAGATACAACCCTTTCATGACCATGGTCGCTTTGGCAGCCCTAAACAGCACATAGAACTCATCGTAATGGAAAAAGCAATAGTTTAATTGCTACTGCTCATCAGTTCCTGGAAAAGATCATAATATTGGCCAACATGCAATCCATCAACCAGGGCATGATGTACGTGCAACGATACCGGCATGCTTTTTTTGCCATTCTCCTCGGTCATTTTTCCGAATGATATTTTAGGGCAACTATCCGGGAACGAAAAACTGCGGGCATGTGATAAACTGGTAAAATTTATCCAGGGCATGGCCGAATAGTGTACAATATCATCATCGAGCTTTGGGGCGAAAAGGGTAGTGGTAGTTTGCACCCGTTCAATCTCTTTTTTTGCGCCTGTTATAAATGCATCAAGGGCGGGATGAAAATCGATATATGCAAAACCAAAAGTACCATTGGACCTTCCAATAGTTGGCCCGGCATTTATGCGATCATAAATAAACACATCATCTCCATAAATACGGTATCTGAACGGGTCCAGTTCATTGATGGCTGTTAACGATTTATGCAGGTAATACAGAAAAAAGGATACACCATTATCTTTTGCATAGCCGTAAGCCTGTGTACAGTCGATATTGACTACGACGCCATAAAATGGCTCCTCAAAAGTTTTAAAAAAATTAAAATGTTCTTTGCGTGCCCAGGTATCAATATTTAATTTATGCTTCATGCCAATATATACGGCAGAATATCACGGAGTGTATCAGCCTGTTTAAAATTATCGTGGGTTAAATTGGTTTCTATATGCTCATGCGCCCAGGTGGTATGAAAGGGCACATGAATGGCATGACCGCCGATGTTGAGCACCGGCATCACATCTGATTTTAGGGAATTGCCCACCATCAAAAACTCTTGGGGCTTAATATCCAAATGTTTAATAAGCTTGATATAATCCTCATCCTGCTTATCAGACATAATCTCGATGTGGTGGAAATAGTGCGACAATCCCGACTTTTTGAGTTTCCGTTCCTGATCGAGCAGATCACCTTTGGTAGCCACTACCAGGCGGTAATGCTTTTTTAAGGTTGCCAGCACATCTTCTACACCATCCAATAGTTCAATAGGCTCATTAAGCATGCCTTTGCCATATTCCATAATCAGTTCAATGGCATCAAGACCTATTTTTTTGTCGGATATTTTTAGCGCGGCCTCAATCATGCTTAGGATATACCCTTTTATACCATAACCATAAAGCGCTAAATTGGCTATCTCGATCTTGAAAAGCTCGTTAGAAACTGTATGTTGCGGCAAAAAGTCCTCCAGCAGACTGCAGAACTTCTCTTCGGTTTTTAAGAAATAGGGCTCATTTACCCAAAGGGTATCATCGGCGTCAAAAGCTATAACCTTTAGTTTCATATGCTTTTATAAACAAGACTGCAATAATAATCATACGGCGTTTATTTCCTGCCGATTTGTGGTAACCTTTTTTTGAAAATAATGTCTCCATAGATGCAACCTAATTTTAAAAGCGACGTCCTATACAACACATGGTCAAAATTATATTCGATTAAAATGGAAGAAGTACTGCCACCCTTAAAAGAATTTATTGTTGATTACTGCAACCGCTATAAGCTGAATCATGTTGATCCGGGAAGCCTGAACCTGGATACCAGCCTTGATCTGGACCTGGATATTTTTGATATCGAGATAGATCTTTTCCTGGCCGATTTTGCCGATCAGTTTAAGGTTGACCAATCCAAATTTACCTGGTACAAATATGGCTATCCCAAAGGCTCAACCCGGGTACGTATGATCAAAATCGTGTTTGGCTACAGCAGCACCTGGGCCAAACAACTGGCGCTGTATTGTTATAAACCTAAGTTTAAGATCAGCAATTTACAAGATGCTGTAAAAACGGGAAGACTATTATAAGATTTGGGAATTCGGAATTTCGATTTTTCGTTATCGGTTCATTTTAAAGGTACTCAAGAAGGCTACGCCGTTTCGGATTTAAAAAGACACATCAACTCAGTTCCAAAATCCTGACAATCTTTTAATCCCATGAATCAAGGTTTAAAACAAACTTAAGACTTATCTATCGATAACTCCTGTATGACGGCGTTTTACAAAATTGCGGATATCAAGTACGATACCGGCAAAGAAATAAAATATCAGCGGGAAACCCACCGCTAAGAAAGAAGAGTAGATAAAAAACAAACGGATCTTTGAGATAGAAACGTTAAACTTTTCGCCAAGATAGGTGCATACACCAAAGGAGTACCGTTCAAAAAAAGTAAGGATTCTCTGTATCATGTCAGGCAAGTTTTAATATTTTGTTACCAACGCCACATTGCAGGCATTTCTTATAATTACAATAATTATTTTTCAACTCCAGCAGCGCCTGCGACTCAAAAGCATTGTTAATTTTCAGCCCTAAGTTAACAAAATCTTCGGTAATATTATTTTGTTCGGCCGGTAAATTTTCCAACAACTTTAAGCTTCTGCTAATATAGTACTGTTGCTGGTGCTGTTTCCCGTAACTAAACAAAAATAAAGCCAAAGTGTTTATTAATAATATGTCGATAGAGGCCGCACCCAGATTTTTAGCTATCGGTTTTGATTGTACATCAAACCGATAATGATCGTCCCAATAATCATTTACCTTAATATCGGTAAACAGGGCACGTAAAGCACTGATATCTTTTATCTCCAGGATCTTGGAGAACAGGTGATTCGATTGCACAATCAGCGCAGCGAACTGGGCCAGCCTGATAGTAGGAAAATTTTGAGGCCGTAACCGCATAAACTTCCACAAATGGTTTTCAATAGGTTTTAGATTATACTTTTTCCGCAGAAAATCATATTCCTTTTTTAATTTCAAAGGATATTCATCCTGAAGCTCCGCTTCCAGAAAGCCGGCTTGCCCAAATATCAGGGCTTCTATTTGCATGGGGTTATTCTTATGCTTGGCCAGCGTAAGTTGCGGTAACGATTTGGCCAGTAACTCAAAGGGCAGGGCATTGGTTTTAAAGCCAAAGTTTGCCGCTAAAAACTGGTAAAAAGTCTCTTCCCAATCATTATGATTGAGATTGAGGGAATCTGTTACCGCAGTGGAGCGTTTCTCCAACCGCTCTACCAGCACCCGGGTAAGCCAGTTGTTCATAATGAGCCCATCAATACCGGCAATGCTTTTTTCGCAGGGGATGATACGCTGATCGCCAAAGATCATTTGGTGATAACGGTTGTACAACTCGTCGGGTATCCGATCTTTAAGTTGTAATGTAGGCACTTTGCGACCATTTGATAAGATAAGAGGCGCATCATCGCGGTAAACCACATGGAGTATCACATTATCATAAGCGCTATCAGTAGTGTGGCCGTGCTTTTGCCAATCAGACGAGGATAGATGCACCTCCACATTTCCGGCCCAAACCGTTTCGCCTATTTTTACACGGGCATTATGAAAATCAGGCCCCGAATCTGTATTGGCCATTCCGGCCGAAAGGATCTCCAGGTTTTCGCCATCTTCCGTTTTCAGATCAGTACGATCAAACAGCCTGAATTTCCATATATAGTGTAAAAAATCTTCGGTAAAAAGCATCAAACAAGATAGTTATTCTGACTGTTGGTTTGATGTGATTTTTTGAATTTTGTTACGAGATTAAAGGATTGTCATGATTTTGGATGAGATCAATCAATTTCTCTTACATTTATGATCAGATATACCGACCAAACCCAATGAAAGAAGAAACCAAGGACACATCATCGATCAACCCAGCCAAATCCATCCCCAAAACCACTACCGGACGCATTAAATCCATAGTAGGGGGCTCGTTAGGTAATTTGGTAGAATGGTATGATTGGTATGTATACACCGCATTTTCCCTGTATTTTTCCGACGCTTTTTTTCCTTCAGATAATCAAACCGTACAACTTTTAAATTCGGCCGGCATTTTTGCCATCGGCTTTTTGATGCGCCCGATAGGCGGTTGGCTCATGGGTACTTTTGCCGACAGATATGGTCGTAAAACAGCTTTAACGGCTTCCGTATTATTGATGAGCGTAGGCTCATTAATCATCACCATAACACCCGGCTTCCGCTCTATTGGAGTGTTTGCGCCTATACTGTTGGTGCTGGCACGTATTGTACAGGGTATAAGCGTAGGCGGCGAATATGGTACCAGCGCAACTTATCTGAGCGAGATGGCAGGCAAAAAACACCGGGGATTTTATTCGAGCTTTCAATACGTAACGTTGATTATGGGGCAGTTGATGGCTTTAGGCGTGCTGGTTTTACTACAGCGTGTTTTTTTAAGCGAACAGCAACTGCATGACTGGGGCTGGCGTATTCCCTTTGGTATCGGCGCTTTTTTGGCGGTGATTACCATGTATTTGCGGCGCAGTCTGCAAGAATCTGCATCATTTACTAACGAAAGTAGTAAATCAAAATCTACTCAGGGTACTTTAAAAGCTTTGGCCAAACACCCCAAAGCAGTATTCACAGTAATTGGTTTAACGGCAGGGGGCACGCTCGCTTTTTATACGTTTACTACGTACATGCAAAAATTCCTGGTAAATACATCGGGCTTCAGCAAAAGCAGCGCTACCCTGGTATCAACCCTTACCCTGGCTGTATTTATGCTGCTGCAGCCTGTATTTGGCTTGTTATCTGATAAAATAGGCCGTAAACCCCTGCTCATTGGGTTTGGGGTATTGGGCACGCTTACCACAGTACCTATCCTCACGCTTTTAAGCGAAACTAAAGATGTTTGGATAGCCTTCGCGCTGATATTAGCAGCCCTGATCATTGTAAGCGGTTACACCTCCATCAATGCGGTAGTTAAAGCCGAACTTTTCCCCGCAAACGTGCGTGCCCTTGGCGTAGGCTTTCCTTACGCCATAGCGGTTTCCATATTTGGCGGCTCTGCCGAATACATTGCCCTGCTGTTTAAAAATGAACATCATCAACAATGGTTTTACTGGTATGTAACTGTCTGCATAGCCCTGTCACTTATTTTATACACTACCATGAATGATACGCGCAAACATTCTAAAATAGAAGACGAGTAATTTAGTTTTTATTTAGTATCAAGTAGTTAGTATCAAGTATCAAGATTTTTGAAGTTGTTATAAAAATAAATGCAGCTGACTTGATACTTGATACTAACTACTTGATACTAATATACTGGCCAAAAAGTATTAATTTTGCCCGCTTACCATCATAGGATATGCCTACATATATGGCCGATAACAATAATCTATTTCAACAGGCAGTAGCTTTACTGCAGCAGCTGATATTCATACAATCGTTTAGTAAAGAGGAAGACCGCACCGCCGATCTCATCAATGAATTTTTACAGCAACGCGGTGTACAAACACATCGTAAAATGAATAATATATGGGCCTGGAATAAGCATTTTGATGCCGCTAAGCCTACCATTTTACTCAACTCGCATCACGATACCGTAAAACCCAACTCAGGCTATACCCGCGACCCTTATGACGCCAAAATTGAAGATGGAAAGCTTTACGGATTGGGCAGCAATGATGCCGGCGGTTGCCTGGTATCGCTCATAGCGGTGTTTCTTTACTTTCATGATAAAGAAAACTTAAAATATAACTTCTGCCTGGCTACCACTGCCGAAGAAGAAATCTCTGGCGTGAATGGCTTGGAGCTCATCATACCTGAATTAGGCAAGCTTGATTTTGGTATAGTAGGCGAGCCAACACTAATGCAATTGGCTATTGCCGAGCGCGGCTTAATGGTATTGGATTGCGTGGCTCACGGCCGTGCAGGTCACGCCGCACGTGAAGAAGGGGATAATGCTATTTATAAAGCCTTAACAGACATTGAATGGTTCCGGAGCTTTACTTTTCCGAAAGAATCAGAAGTATTTGGGCCGATAAAAATGTCGGTTACCATTATCAATGCGGGCTCACAACATAACGTGGTACCCGCCAGTTGTACCTTTACAGTTGATGTAAGGGTTACCGATGCTTACCGTAATGAAGAAGTATTGGAGATCATTCGTCAGCACGTCAACTGCGATGTTAATCCGCGTTCTATCCGCTTAAAACCATCGTCTATACCCAAAGAACACCCGATTGTGCAGGCTGGTATTGCTTTAGGTCGTACCACTTATGGTTCACCAACCACTTCAGATCAATCGCTGCTGGATATCCCTTCTATAAAAGTAGGTCCTGGTGATTCGGCACGTTCGCATACCGCCGACGAGTTTGTTTATGTAGACGAGATCAGAGAAGGTATCAATCTGTATATAAAAATGCTGGAGAGTATTAATTAACGATGTGCAGTTATGCGGATTTCAGATGTGCAGATGATTTTGAAATTAATCACTAAAATCACCTGCACATTTTTATACCCTCACATTTTGTTTTTTATCTGCACATCTGAAATCCGCACATTTGCACATCGGCACTGGGCTCTACATCTCTCCCAAAAACGCCACCAATGCAATAGCAACACCCAGTAACACGGCGATCATTTTACGAAGATTAAAGCGATGGTCGGCGCTTGATTCAAAGAGGATAGTGGTAGAAATATGTAAAAATATACCAATAACCACACCCATAATACGGTTAAAGTAATGTTGTAAATTGCCAATATTGCCATTACTGAGGGCAGTACTGAAAAGATATCCCGCAGGTGCCATCACCGCGAATAGCGCCACAAATAATATAGTACTCTGTTTACTCTGCTTATTGGTTATTAAAACCGTAGCCAGCGCAAAAGCAGCCGGTATGTGGTGCAGCGCGATACCGTAAACCAACTGATCCTGGTTGCCCTGGGCCAGTGGCATGCCTTCTAAAAAGGCATGCAGGCAAAGACTGATCATAATTCCCACCGGAAATACCATATGATCATGCTTCGGTTTATGCATATGGCCATGTTCAATGCCATCAGAAAACTGTTCCAGGATGATCTGGAACAGAAAGCCGGCAAGTATAAAAACACCCACCCAATTATCATTACCATGATAAGCATCGGGTATTAAATGCAGCACAGTAATACCAAACAGGTAAGCGCCGCTGAATGATAGTACCAGTTTAAGGGTTTTATGATTATCGCCCTTAAAGAAAAACACAGAGGTACCACCAAAAAAGGCACAAAAGAATAGCAAACAAATTTTCCAGACAGCCATTAAAAAGCAGGTTGTAGTTTTTTAAACAGTAAAGCAAACAGGCCACCCACCAGCGAGCCGTAAATAGCGCCACAGATAACATCAACGGGGAAGTGCACACCTACATACACCTGGGCAAAACTGATCAGCCCAGCCCAAAGTATGGCCCAGAGCCATATCCAGCGCCATTTTCTGAAAAATACCAGGCTCAGGAATATGGCCATGGCAAAGTGATCGGTAGCATGGGTAGACGGGAAGCTATAACCCGTTCCGCAGGGTACCCGACTGATGTCGGTTTGCGAAACGATAGGATCACGGCAGGGGCGAAGCCGTTTTACATTATACTTGATGATACTGGCGCTGCTAAAATCGGCAAAGCCGGCGGTTATGGCCAGCAAAACGATAATGATAACCCCCGTTTTTTTATAACGATAAATACAAAAAACTATGATGAACAGATATAACGGAATCCAAAATTTAGGATTACGCAGCAAAGGCATGATCCAGTCAAAAAAGGGGTTTGCCAGATCGTGATTAATAAAGTAGAATAAATGCCGGTCGAGTTGTAATAGATGTTCAGGCATTGCCGTTTTAATATAATGGATAAAAGCCGCACGGATATGAAGCCGCAATCAGGCAACAAAGTTATCAATAACTTTAAAACAACATGGATGCCGTATGGTTAATGCTGATAAATAAACGGATAATTTACAATCGAACTACATAATGTAGCTTTGTTGCATTTGCAAATGCATTTTTAAAGCTGGTTTATCACAAACGTTTGCGTGAAAAAAGTGGCTTATAAATTAAGTTCAGCCTGTAAATTGCGCTTGTTTATACACCGCTTATCATTTAAATATTTTTACTTTTGCCATTCAAAACCAAATAATTTTGACACTCATAAAATCTATTTCAGGGATCCGCGGCACCATAGGCGGTGCTGTTGGCGATGGTTTAACACCATTGGATATTGTTAAATTCACATCGGCCTATGGTGCATGGGCCGTAAAAAAATCAGGTATCAAAAAAATTGTTGTTGGGCGTGATGCACGTTTATCGGGCGCTATGGTTAACAACCTGGTTATCGGTACGCTGCAAGGGCTGGGTATCGATGTGATCGACCTGGGCTTGTCCACAACGCCTACGGTTGAAGTTGCAGTTACGGGCGAAAAAGCTGCAGGGGGCATTATTCTTACTGCGAGCCACAACCCTAAACAATGGAACGCCCTTAAACTATTGAACGCAAAAGGCGAGTTTATTAGCGATGCCGATGGTAAAGAAGTACTGGAAATGGCCGAAAACAGCGATTTTGATTATGCCGATGTGAACGACCTGGGCAAGGTAACCCATGACGATAGCTGGATGCAAAAACATATCGATCTGATACTGGCCTTACCGCTGGTTGATGTTGCAGCAATCAAAAAAGCTAATTTTAGTGTAGTGATCGACTGTGTGAACTCAACAGGTGGTATTTATGTACCTGCACTGCTGAAAGCCCTTGGTGTAGATATCGTGCACGAACTCTATTGCGAACCAGATGGCAATTTTCCGCATAACCCGGAACCGCTGCCAGAAAACCTGGTAGCCTTATCAAAAGAAGTAACCGCCAAAAGGGCGCATTTGGGCATTGCTGTTGACCCGGATGTTGACCGTCTTTGCTTTGTTTGCGAAGATGGCAATATGTTTGGCGAAGAGTATACCCTGGTTGCCGTTGCCGATTACGTGCTGCAAAACAATAAGGGCAATACAGTATCCAACCTGTCATCAACCCGTGCCCTGCGTGATGTTACCGAAAAAGAGGGCGGCGAATATCATGCTGCCGCAGTAGGCGAGGTAAACGTGGTTAACAAAATGAAAGAGGTAAATGCCGTTATTGGCGGTGAAGGTAATGGTGGCGTAATTTATCCTGAATTACATTATGGTCGTGATGCTTTAGTGGGTATCGCCCTGTTTTTAACCCATTTGGCTAAGTATGGCAAATCAATTTCTCAGTTGCGTATGTCATATCCAGGTTATTTTATTTCTAAAAACAAAATAACCCTGACACCCGAAATGGACATAGACGCCCTTTTAAGCAAGGTGGAGCAAAAATATAGCAAACAACCGCATAGCACCATTGACGGCCTGAAGATAGAATTTGACAAAGAATGGGTACATTTGCGAAGGTCAAATACCGAGCCTATCATCAGAATATACTCTGAAGGTAATTCAGAAACGGTAGCAAACGGCCTGGCAAATAAAATAATTGCCGATATAAAAGAGATATTAAATTAAGTAGTGAGTGGTGAGTTGAGAATGGTGAGTAGTAGCTTCAAATGCTTCATATTTCCATTTCAATCACTAATTCACTAACTCAATAATTCAATAATTACAAAAGAGAGATGCGTGTTTACTTTGATAACGCGGCCACCACACCGCTTGATCCGGAGGTTTTAAAAGAAATGTACAAAGTGATGGAGAACCACTATGGTAACCCTTCATCTATCCATGCGCACGGTCGCGAAGCACGCACGTTGATTGAGCGGGCCCGCAAAACCATCGCCGGGTTGCTTCATACTTCACCTGCCGAGATATTTTTTACATCAAGCGGTACCGAGGCCGATAACACCGCCATCCGCTGTGGTATTGTTGATCATAATATTACTCATGCCATCACCAGTCATATTGAGCACCATGCGGTATTGCATACTCTGGAAGCAATGGAAAAGTCGGGCATCATCAAACTAAGCTTTGTTGATGTAGACAACAAGGGCAATATTGATTATAATCACCTGGAAACGTTACTGAAAAACAATGAACGCAGTTTTGTATCTATCATGCATGCCAATAACGAAATTGGTACCCTGTCTGATATGATCCGAATCGGCGATCTGTGCGAAGCATACAACGCCATTTATCATTGTGATACCGTACAAACCATGGGCCACTATGAGCACGACCTGAGCAAGCTGAAGGCACACTTTTTAGTTTGTGCTGGCCATAAACTGCATGGGCCAAAAGGTGTTGGCTTTTTACACGTGAATCACCGTATTAAAATAAAACCCTTTATTTACGGCGGCGCCCAGGAACGTAACATGCGTGGCGGTACCGAAAATATTTACGGCATTGTTGGTCTGGCTAAAGCGCTTGAGCTGGCCTATTCTGAAATGGAGCAGCACCGCAATCATATACAGGATCTGAAAACCTATATGATGGGTAAACTGACCGACCAGATCCCCGGCATCAGCTTTAACGGCGAAACCGATCCGGAGAAAAGTTTGTATACTGTGCTTAACGTGGCTTTCCCCGAAATGGAAATGGGGGATATGCTATTGTTTAACCTGGATATTGCCGGTATTTCGGCCTCAGGTGGCAGTGCCTGCAGCTCGGGTACTGATATTGGTTCGCATGTACTTACGGCTATTAACGCAAGCTCATCAAGACCATCTGTAAGGTTCTCCTTCTCCAAATATAGCACCAAAGAAGAAGTTGATTACGTTGTGGCCAAAGTTCGTGAACTTTGCCCGGTGAACGTTTAATTTCAAAAGATAATTCGTTTTCAAGGCCCGTCATTTTGTTAATGACGGGCTTTTTTGTTATAAATACTTACGCTCGTTTATATCTCTCATCTATATTTATTAAGAAAGTAATTTTCTTATTTCGACAAAATAAAAACAATTCAGCAATCCATTTGGTTTATTAATTAACTATCAAATTGGAAAACCTATGATGAGCAATAAAGAAGAAGCCTGGGATTCCCAGGATAATAATCGTAACGATTTAGACCATACCAACAATGCTTCATTTCGTCAAAACGAAGATGCCTTTAACAACAATGAATTAGATGATGACGAGTTGAAAGAGGATGAGGATGCTTATACTAATGATCTGAAACCCACGTTTAATCAACAAGACCTGAATGATGAGGACGACGAATACGAGCGTCCTGACGAAGTGCCAGAAGAAGATGATGACGAAATACCGGACGAAGGCCAAACAAAAAAAGAAGGTTCCGGATATCATAGTCAGCAGGAAGTTGATCAGCCACAACGCGGTGCTGATACCTCATACAGTGAGAAAAACGACGTAACACCGCCAAATAAAAAAGAGTTCCCATCCGAAGGTCCTGCCAAAACAGATTTTGTAAGCCGTCCGCATGGCCGTACAACCGGTCGTATGATAGGTCACGAGCCAGGCACGGAAGGTATTTAATTACCACTTTGATTATTTATTGGATAGGAGGATAAGACCATGAACAACTATTTAAACCCCGATTCCGGTCGGGATAATAACAAAGGAACAGGAACCAATTATCAGAACATGTACGCAAGCCCAGTACAAAATGAAAGATACATTGAAAAATATGGACCTCACAGAGGTGATTTCAAGGTGCTGCGCAGAGATGGCAGCTTGCCCATGCTTCCCGATCAGCATGTAGAAGGTGGGGGAGCTAATGCCGGTGCAACAACTAAATAAGCTACCGGTTTGATATACAAACAAGAAAGGCTGTTCAAAATGAACAGCCTTTCTTGTTTGTATATATTTTAATCCACTTTGTCATCCTGAGTGTAGCGAAGTATCTATTCGCAGATATGTCTATTGGATAACAGCTTCTTCGCTACGCTCAGAATGACAAATCTTAAGTATTGTATTAATTCGCCATCATTTTAATGAACGATGCCAGTTTTTCTTTCATTTCCCTGCGATCAACTATAAAGTCAAGGAAACCATGTTCCTGAACAAATTCCGCGGTTTGGAAACCTTTCGGCAAGTCCTTTTTGATGGTTTCTTTAATAACCCTTGGGCCCGCAAAACCTATCAGTGCACCTGGCTCAGCAATATTGATGTCGCCAAGCATAGCGTATGATGCGGTAACACCACCTGTTGTAGGATCGGTCAATAATGAAATGTAAGGAATTTTAGCCTGTGATAGTAAAGCCAGTTTTGCCGATGTTTTAGCCATCTGCATTAATGAGAAGGCTGCTTCCATCATCCTTGCGCCGCCCGATTTGGATATCATCAGGAACGGAACTTTATTAGCGATGCAATAATCAATAGAGCGGGCTATTTTTTCGCCTACTACCGACCCCATAGAACCACCGATGAAATTAAAATCCATACAGGCGATAACCAGGTCCTGCCCATCAATTTTACCTGCTCCTGCGCGTATTGCGTCTTTTAATCCTGTTTTCTTTTGGGTTTCAGCCAGTCTGTCGGTATATTTCTTGGTATCTTCAAAATGCAGCGGATCGCCTGAAGTCAGATCAGGAAACAGCTCCGTGAATTCGTTATTATCAAATAATACTGCAAAATATTCTTTTGAACCTATACGCAGGTGGTAGCCACAATAGTGACAAACATATTGATTTTCAACCTGCTCAGAATAATGCAGGGGTTTCTTACAATTAGGGCATTTATTCCAGATCCCATCGGGGGCTTCTTTCTTTTCCTCAGTAGTCGTAATTATCCCTTTCAACTCTCGTTTAAACCATGCCATATCTATGTCGAGCTCTTTCAATTGACTACAAAGAAACGAAAAATATTATAACAAGTAGTAAGTAATCCATGTTCACTTTTATTTGTTAAACTATTTTTTTTCAAACAAAGTGTATAAAATACAGTAAGCGAGCAGCTAAACGGTTAAATCGCAACAAATAATCAGATACTTATACTAAAACCAAGAAATTTTATAACTTCGAGGCCCAAATAAAAGCTCATGGATTTAAAAAATTATAAAGGTGTTCTGCACGGCGATCAGGTGCAGGAACTATTTGAGGTTGCTAAAAAGCATCAGTTTGCTTTGCCTGCGGTAAACGTTATTGGTACCAACACCATTAACGCGGTTATGGAAACTGCCAAACAGGTAAACTCTCCGGTAATTATCCAACTATCAAATGGCGGCGCACAATTTTACGCCGGTAAATCATTAGATAATTCAAAGCTTCAGGCCTGCATTTTAGGTGCTGTATCGGCTGCTAAACACGTTCACTTACTGGCTGAGCATTACGGTGTAGCGGTTATACTTCATACCGATCATGCTGCCATGAAGTTTTTACCATGGATTGATGGTTTGTTGGATCATGGTGAAAAATTCTTTGCCGAAACTGGTAAACCGCTTTTCTCATCACACATGCTTGATCTTTCGGAAGAGCCTATCGAAGAAAACATCGAGATCTCGGCAAAATACCTGGCCCGTATGGCTAAATTAGGTATGACCCTGGAAATTGAATTGGGCGTTACCGGTGGCGAGGAAGACGGCGTTGACAACTCTGATGTTGACAGCTCACGTTTATATACCCAGCCAGAAGAGGTTTCTTACTCATATGAGCATTTATCAAAAGTAAGCCCGCGCTTTACCGTAGCTGCTGCCTTTGGTAACGTACATGGGGTTTACAAACCAGGCAACGTGAAATTACAGCCGGTTATCCTGCATAACTCTCAGGAGTATGTTAAACAAAAATTTGGTTTAACCGATGCCAAACCTATCAATTTTGTGTTCCACGGTGGTTCTGGTTCAAGCCAGGAAGAGATCCGCGAAGCTATCTCTTACGGCGCCATCAAAATGAATATTGATACCGATATGCAATGGGCGTACTGGGAAGGTATTAAAGATTACTACAAATCAAAAGAAGGATATCTGCAAAGCCAGATCGGTAACCCCGAAGGCGAAGATTCTCCAAACAAAAAATATTACGACCCACGCGTATGGTTACGCAAAGGCGAAGAAAGTTTTGTTAAACGTTTAGCTGCTGCTTTTGAAGACCTTAACTGTGTTGATGTAAATAGCAAATTATAATATTATAAGAGAGGCAAGATATTAAGAGTCAAGAGCCAAGAAAAAAAGTCGATAAATAAAGTCGTTTTAAGTTCATATTGATTCCTGACTCTTATTATCCTTGCTCTTAATCCATAATATTCATCAAAAACTAACAAAGCGCTGTTACATTTGTTGTAATGGCGCTTTGTTGGTTATAAGCGTTTCCCAAAACCTGATAAATTACGTATATGGCAGAGATCGCTAAGAAAAAGAAGAATTTATTTGAACGTTTTGCCAACTGGGCTACCATTGCCACGGGCAGCTCGGGGGCTTTTTTAACAGCCATTGCTGTTATTGTTGTATGGGGTATTACCGGCCCTATATTTCATTATTCTGATACCTGGCAGCTTATCATCAATACGGGAACCACTATTGTTACCTTTTTGATGGTTTTCCTGATCCAGAAATCTCAGAATAAAGATTCAAAAGCCATACACTTAAAACTGAACGAATTGCTGGCCTCGCACCAGGGCGCCAGTAACCGGATGGTGGATATTGAGGATCTGAACGAAAAAGAGCTTGACCAGTTGCATAAATTTTATGTGCAGTTATCTATATTGGCCGAAAAGGAAGATGACCTTACCTGTACCCACTCTATTGATGCTGCCGAAGAGAATCACAACGCCAAACTAACTGTACTTAAAACCAAACCACATTATAATGCCCACAAACTTAAAAGTAAGAAAAGTAATTGAGCAAGCCGATCTTGATAAAGTTTTTGCCGTAAGGCGCGAAGTTTTTGTAGTTGAACAAAACTGCCCTCCCGAGCTGGAATGGGAGTTTGAAGATGAATCGACCCATTTCCTGGCAACAATTGATGGCGAACCTGCAGGCGCCTGCCGCTGGCGCAAAACAGATAAAGGCTATAAACTGGAACGCTTTGCTGTATTGAAAAAATTCCGCGGTCATGGCATAGGGCAGGCCCTGGTACAAACCGTTCTGGACGATTTGCCTGCCGATGCTACGTATGTTTATATGCATGCGCAAACACAGGCCGTATCCCTATATGAGCGGTTTAATTTTGAAAAAATAGGTCCGGAGTTTGAGGAGGCCGGTATATGGCATTATAAAATGATCAGGAAATAAAAGATATTAACCGTGCAACCAATTTACCTTCGGTTTCGTCTTGCCTTTATTAAATATCATTTTATAACCGTCTTATGATCAATCATTGCCTGCCGCTATCCAAAGTATTTAAATTACTGTTTATCTGTTTTATTTGTTTTGCCGCTTTCAATAGTCTGGCGCAGGATAAAACAAAAACCATCGGTAATAAATTACGATCAGGAACAACCAATAACTCCTTCAATGTTGTGCAGGGGGCGCAGGTGGGGATTAGGATGAATGCCGGACATAAGCCGGTTGAGTTACTAAAACTGAGTTTTCACGTAGACAATTTGGGTAAGGATACTATTCCATTTAAAGTGAACGTATATGCCATGGGCGATAAATTGCCCGAGAGCGATAATTTGATTAAAGAAGAAATAAAGGGAGTAATTGTAAGAGAAAAAGCTCCCAATGAACCCTTAAGGGATAACCAACTGATCACCGTTGATCTGGCACCGTACAAGGTAGAAGTAAAAGGGGATATATTGGTTGCCGTTGAATTCTTAAAAACACAGCCCCGTAAAGAACTTGGTTTTTCATGTGGCGTACTCAACGGCGGCACTTATCGCAAAAATGGCCCAACCGAAGAATGGAAAAAAATACCCATTGTTGGCGCCGATTTTAATGTGCTGGTGAAGAAGTTGAAATGATATTATTTCAATAGTTTGTCATTCTGAGCGTAGCGAAGAGTCTGTTAACTGATCATGCATATTCGACAATAGATCCTTCGCTACGCTCAGGATGACAAAAAAGCAGAGCCCTAACTATATAACTCCTGCTCCTCGGTATAATACGTTTTCCTGGTACCTTCCTTCACAATAATCTTCTCGCCTTTGGGGCTGTGGGTCTTTTTTGAATTGTGGATATGCATAAAGTCCCTTACCTCGCCATTGATAATATCCGGATTAGCCTTCAGGATAGCCTTTTCGGCATCTGTAAGTACGGTATGGATAGATCTAACCAGCTCCTTTATCTTATGCTCCGGGATTTTATTACTGATAGACATGGGTGATATGCCAGCATGCCACAGGATCTCATCGGCGTAGGCATTACCAATACCGCGAATGATCTTTTGATCGAGCAGTACGGTTTTGATGTTGGTTTTTGTTTTTTGAAGACGGGCGGTCAGATAGTCAACACCGCCGTCTTTTGCCAGGGCATCAGGCGCTTCCTTATCATCAGGATTTAAGGTAGGGTTGGCTATTCCCTGAAAATCGGTCAATGCCAATCCCGATCCATCTGTAAAATGTAATTCGATAATCGGATATTTATTCCCGTTTTTTTCTTCGAACAGAAACAGTTTACCGTGTAGCATCAAGTGCAGGCCCAGGATATCGCCCTTTGAAAATTTAAGGTAAAGCTCCTTGCCCTCACGGTAAACCTTATCCAGCTTTTGCCCTTCGAGTGTACCTTGTAGTTCCTGGTGACTTACATTCAATTTTTTGGCATTGATAACAGCCACATGTTTAAGCGTTTTTCCGGCTAATTTTTTATCGAGATTATAACTAAATGCTTGCAGATCGGGTAATTCAGGCATGATAATGAAATTTTAAAACAGAGATCAAATATAACAGGATAACAGTGTTTCTGCATCTTGGTTTTGCGCCTTAATTTTCGTATATTTGGATATAATAACAGCCCGGTTTTCTCATAAAAAGGAAAATCGGGCTGTTTATTTTAAGAGAAAAAGGCTTAAAAACCGGCTCATTTTCATATAGTTATTTGACAGTCAATTGCTTGATACTTTTTAAAATTTAAAACACACTTCAAAATCAGCCTGAAATTTGTTAAAAAGTGTTAAAATCGATATTTTTTGATCTTTTTTAATCCATTTTAGCCCGTTTTTGAATCGAAAAGTGTTAAAATTTGAGGTTTAAAAAGTTTTTGACGTAACCCGGAGGTTACTGATCTCGCCTCAGAAAAGAAATTTCCGGTACTTGGCTTCGGCGGCTTCAAGTGCTTTTGTCTGCGTTTTATTTACCCGCCCAAACAGGTTAAGGTCGACTGTAACTTCATTCTTTTTGAGACTACGCTTCCAGGTACCAACCAATTGGTTGTTGACAATAATTGAGGGATCAAAAACAACATGCCCTGCCTGCTCTACATATTCGGGAGCAATTAAGGCGCTTCGGTCTTTGTACGAGGTGGCAAATTCATCATAGGCTGGCAATAAAAAGGTGGTATTTTTTTTCGGCAACAATGCATCGGGACTATCTGGTATCCAGTAGGTTTTGCCGTCAATCACCTCGTTTACCAATTGTTCTTTTACATTTTCAAGACCAATACCAGCGTCGGTAATGGTCAACCCCGACCAGTTGGCAAAATCATGTACAGTAGCAGGGCCACGAGTATTAAAATAAGCTGCGGCAAGCTTGGTTAAGGCTTCTTCATGAGTCAAAGCCGGAGAGGCTGGGGCGAGGTCATCCAGCAGGGCATATGAAAATTGCTTCCCGATACGGGCTCCGCTACAAATAACCTGGTCGAGTTCGGCACGCATCAGTATGATAGTAAATTTGATATCATCAGTAGCGATGCCCGACCGTTTAAACAGCTCCAAAACCTGGGGTCTGCTCAATTGTTTATTTCCTTGCAAGGCCTTTGCCAAAAGTTCGTTTGTCTTATTAAATGAGGTATCTGTAAAACCAAACTTTTTATAAAAGGAGGCATTGATGGCATGAATACGAGGTGCGGTAAGCGTTAACAACCAACGGATATCCTGTGGGAGCACAAAATGCCAGGTTGGTCTCAGCAAATGAGTGCGCAGTATTTTTCCCTGGTTTATAGCGTTTTCAATATCTTGCTCTTTAGCGTTCTGCATCCGTAACCCAATGGCCCATTTAGCACTTGCGTAATCCTGAGCCTGCATAGCCACCATATATTTTACCACATCCTCGGGCTTAGTGAATACGGGGTTATTAATTTTCTGGTTATATATTCGCAGGCTGGCCAGGTGATTATCTTTCATATATAGGCTTGATGTTAAATGATAAAGATAAAATTAATAGCCATAAATGACAGCTGCTTGTCTGCAGTAAAAAGCTTCTTAGTATTCAACTGGAATACTTAATTTTAATACGAAATAATGAATAAAATAAAACCGGGATATTTTGCAGGTGGTTTAGTTATTGGTATTGTGATCGGTTTAATTTTGCACAGTTTACCTGTGGGTATAGCCATTGGAATGATATTGGGTGTGCTAATTACTTTCAGAAAAGCCAGAGAAAACCGCCTTGATTAGGAAATACTTTGTAACAAGATAATAGCAAAAGAGGATTCAACATTATGTTTACGATTACTTAATTATAGGGTAACATGAAGGGGGTTAATTCGCAGCGTATGAAAAAAACGCTTTACCTTGTATTATCATTAGTATTATCAGGTGTGGCTGCAATGGCACAAAATGCCGGCCCAATAAACCCAACAGGGAATTTTAAAATGGCAGCCCCTCAACCATTTTTATTCTCCGTTAACACTCTGACAGGCAGTTCCCCATACTGGAGTCTAAATTATTCCGGCAGTTATGGTGAACGCACCTTAACTCCATTTGGCTACGACGGTGTTGATCAGCAACTGGCTGTTAAGGGCTATCTGGGCAACCAGTTTACATTATATGCCAATGCAGCTTTAGGTTTTGCGCGGGATGGCGGTACAACCAGTGCACAACAAGCTGAACTAATGCATGACTTTATCGGCGGCAAACAACTATTTGGCCCCCGTATTGGCCTTAGCTTAGGTGGTAGCCGTGATTGGACAAATGTTAAATCTATTTTTAGCCGCGTCACGGCCTCGTTTGATGCTGCATCCTGGCGATTTGCAGGAAACCTCCGATTTGAAAAGGCTTTTGATAAGTCAAGGGACGGAATCGACCTGATAACGAGTCTTGGTTTTCATCACCGTATTATTGGTAATTTCTATGCTGGGGCAGAAGCTGTGGGTGAAGATCTGGAAGGTTTTTGGGAAGCAGATGAAGCGGAAGGTGGGGCCAAGTTGTTAATTGGACCATCTGTCAATTATATTCCGTCGGGTTCAAGATTTGGGTTCTCTATTTGTGGTGGCCCCATTATTTACGCTACTCATAGCAATGTAGTACCATCAGAAGCAGTAAGGGATCTCTCGACATTGTCGCAAAATGGGTATACAATAAGGGCCCAGGTATCATTTAATTTGCATTAATACTTACTTAAACTACCATGTTTAATTCAATAATTAAAAAAATAAGCTTTGCTTCGCTATTAAGCATACTCATTAGCATATCTGTAATTGCGCAGATACCTGGCAAAGTAAAAGGAACCTCACAGGTGTTACTCCCTAATGGGTGGAAATTAAGCCCTGCCGGCCGATCATTAACATTAGGCGATCTGCCCTTAAATATGCAATTGAGCGCATCCGGTAAGCTGCTGGCTGTAACCAATAATGGTCAAAGCACACAATCGTTACAACTTATTGATCCCAAAACCGAAAAATTGCTTGATGAAAAGGTTCTGGGCAAATCGTGGTATGGACTGGCATTTAGCCGCGACGAAAAACATCTGTATGCATCTGGCGGTAATGATAACTGGATATTGGATTTTCACTTGCATGATAATAAGTTAAACACGGCAGATACTATAAAATTAGGCACACCATGGCCCAAAAATAAAATATGCCCGACAGGCATTGTGGTTAACAAAAGCAATACCAAGCTGTATACAGTAACTAAAGAGGATAGTACCCTTTATATTATTGATCCACAAGCTAAACAGATCATTAATAAGGTACAACTACCCGCTATAGCTTATAGCTGTGTATTATCTCCGGATGAAACAAAATTATACATTTCGCTTTGGGGCGGCAGGGCCGTTGCTGTAGTAAACACAACCTCGCAAACTATTGAAAACAAAATAACCGCTGGCGACCATCCTAACGAACTACTTTTGAATAAAAAAGGGACCTGCCTGTTTGTTGCAAACGCCAATGACAATACGGTGTCTATCATCAATACCATTAGTAATAAAGTAATTGAAACTGTCGCTACCACATTGTACCCAACCCGGTTAACGGGTTCTACAACTAATGGATTGGCGCTTAGTGCCAATGAGAAAACATTATATATCGCTAATGCCGATAACAATTGTCTTGCTGTTTTTGACCTATCCAAACCCGGATACAGCAAGAGCCAGGGTTTTATCCCAGTGGGCTGGTATCCTACTAACGTAAAAACGTTAGGTAGTAAAATATTGGTAACTAATGGTAAAGGATTAAGCTCAATGGCCAATCCGCAAGGTCCTCAACCCATTTCAAAGGCTGATAATAGTGGCTATCAAACCGGCAGTACCGCTAATAGTCGGTTACAATATATCGCCGGTTTATTCAAAGGTTCATTATCATTTATTGATGCGCCTAAACCCGAACAATTGAAACAATACACCCGCCAGGTTTATGCAAATACACCGTTTACTGATAAAAGAACCGCAACCGCCGATGGCGAAACCGGTAACCCTGTTCCACGTAAATTAGGTGAAAAATCGCCAATAAAACATGTCTTTTATATAATTAAAGAGAACCGTACCTATGATCAGGTTTTAGGAGATATGCAAGGTGGCAATGGAGATACATCTTTAACCTTATTTGGCAAACACGTAACGCCCAACCACCACGCTTTAGCCAGCGAGTTTGTATTGCTTGATAATTTTTATGTTGATGCCGAAGTAAGTGCCGATGGGCACAACTGGAGCATGGCCGCGTATGCTACAGATGTAATTGAAAAAACCTGGCCAACCAGCTATGGCAATCGTGGTGGCAGCACCAGTTTTGAAGGTGGCAGGCCGGTTACTTATCCACGCGATGGCTTTATTTGGGATTATTGTAAGAGGGCTGGTATAACCTATCGTAGTTACGGCGAGTTCAGCGATGATGGAAAAGCTAATATTAAAACGCTTCAGGGGCACATCTGCCCGCAGTCGCCTGGCTTTAATCTCGATATAAAAGACCAGGTTAGGGTTGATGCCTGGCAACATGACTTTGATTCCCTGCTTACTATCAATGCAGTGCCCCAGTTTAATACTATTCGTATTTCCAATGACCATACCAGCGGACAGAAGAAAGGTAAAATATCGCCGGTTGCTGCGGTTGCTGATAACGACCTGGCGATAGGCCGGTTTATCGAACATCTGTCGCAAAGCCCGATCTGGAAGGAATCTGTTGTATTTATACTGGAGGATGATGCTCAAAATGGCCCTGATCACGTTGATGCTCACCGATCGCCGGCATTTGTAATTGGACCTTATGTAAAACGTAACGCAGTTGTACATACGATGTACTCAACTTCCGGTTTTCTGCGAACTATGGAATTGATACTTGGCTTACCACCGATGAGTCAGTATGATGCCGGGGCAATGCCTTTATATGAATGTTTTACCAGCAAGGTTGATGTAACACCCTATAAATTAAAGCCGGCCGAAGTCGATCTGGAAAGGCGTAATATAGCTGATAATGAAAGCAGCAAGCGTTCAGAATTATTCAATTTTGCTAAGGAGGATGCTGTACCAGACCTGGATTTGAATGAGGTGGTTTGGAAATCTGTAAAAGGAGAACATTCTGCTATGCCTGCACCGAAAAGAAGCGCTTTTGTACTGTTGGAACAAAAAAAGAAAGACGATGATGATTAAAAAGCGCTCTGGTTTTAATCATTAAATATCAATTATCGTTTAATAACAATTGACTACCTCACTCATGAATTTTAAGAAATATTTATTCCTATTATTAAGCTTCATTGCTTTTTACTCTTATGGTCAGTCGGCAAATCAAAACTATAAGCTGATAGGTGATAATATTATACAGACTAAGAACTATTATCTGCTCACTTTATTTCAAAATAACGCGGCAGCTAAACAATTGTTAGCTAACGACCCGGAGCTGACAAAATTAACTCAGACCAGGTTGGATAACATTAAATCATCACTCACAACCTGCAAAGATCCTCTGTGTTTTACGCAGACCCTGAAATTTAGTGATGATGAGATCAAAGCCATCAGCGAAAGATTGATCAATTTATATAAAACAGGTAATGCACTCGATAACCTGGTAAAACAACATTTAATACCATCCGGTACTTACCAGCAATTTGGTAGTCTATCGCCGGTTCAAATGCTGGTAAGTGCATGGGAGCAGGATGCCAAAGCGGTTAATTATACTATTGAGGTTTATGCAGAGGGCCGCAAGCCAAATTACCCGGCGATTGACTCTATCAGCTTTAATGTAAAAAACCGTGGATATCTTAACCTGGTATATGATGCTTCGGCAACTATATGGGACGAAAGCAAAAATGAAAAGTTGTTTTTTGTCCCATCCTTGAATTACGCTCTACATTGCCTGGAGATAAACGAAAGAGACGACGCTGCAAACGATGAGCCGATGATCTCCGGGATCAATAAAAACGCTTATGTACGGATTAAAACCATCAATTGGGCCAAGTATAAATATACCATGATCCTGATACCGGGGGCAGGTCCCGACGTTCCGGGAGTGGCTTTAAGTGCAGAAGGAATGCTTCGGTGCCGGGTAGCGGCGTTAAGATATTTTGAAGGTTTAGCACCATTCATCATGACCTCCGGAGGTAAGGTTCACCCGTATAAAACCAAATACTGCGAGTCGGATGAAATGAAGAAGTATATGGTAGAAAAATTGCACGTACCGGAAAATGCCATATTTGTTGACCCACATGCACGGCACACCACTACCAATATGCGTAATTGCGCTCGTATTATATTCCGTTACGGGATGCCGTTCAGCAAACCTTGTATTACTTCAACAGATAAATCACAAAGCTATTTTATAGAAAATATGGCCGGGCGTTGTGAAAAGGAGCTGGGATATGTACCCTATAAATTGGGCAAACGCTTATCGGCCACCGAGCAGGAGTTTTACCCAACTATTGAATCTCTGAGAATTGATAATGATGAACCCCTTGATCCATAGAAGATCGAGCTATCAGGCGCAACTATTTTCAAATTCTGCAAAACAATGATCATGAAGAAATTACTGTTTATTTCAATAGCTATATTGTGCTTAGGGCTAACCGCATTTTTTAATAAAACAGTTGATATGACGGTTACCCGTGCCTTAACCATCGATTCATTAGGCGCCTGCCAGGGTATTTCATATCAGCATGGAAGAATATTTTTATATGGTGACCGGGAGGTTGGAATGATCCGTGAATTTAGACTGGTAGGGGATAGCCTCACCTACATGAATAAAGAATATAAGCTAACCACAAACGGGCAGGATGTAATAAACCATCCTACCGGTATAGCTTATAACGGTACCGGGCCCACTTTTATGGGCAACTCCATCCGTCTGAATAAAGATGGCACCAAATGGAAAGCTGTTATTTATTGCATTAACTGGGATGGCCTCTTAAAAACAGGTACTTTGGATGGTAACCTGATCAACACCATTGATGATGATGCCTGTATTCAGGGTACGAGACCGGAATATGTAAAATACAATAATAAATGGTATGTAGCTACCGCAGATTATGGTAATAATGGCAACGAAGTTAGATTGTATGATCCAGAAGCCCTAAAAAAGGCCTCCAGAACCAGCGAAAAAGGCGTACTATATAAAAAATTTACCTGCACCGCCTGGGTTCAGAACTTGCATTGGATAGCTTCAAAAAATATACTTGTCCTTATTCAAAATCAAAAGGAAGGAAGGATGTGGCGTTTTACATACATAGATCTGAAAAAATCTATAGAAACAGGAACGCAACAGGTGATCAGAGAGATAAATATTGATGGGAAACAGGATGAACTGGAAGGTTTTTCCTTTTTAGGTGACACCCAAAAAGGAATAGCCGTATCCTCATCCCGCAAAAATAACGTAACGTTTACAAATACCTCCTGGTAGTAGCGTTCAATAACATATTAGTTTGTTAATACCTGCTTTATAATCCGACTATAAACACTCATTAAATTTGTAGCGTTCATTCGGGGCTAATCAATGATATACATCAATTTATCAGAGCAGTTGCTGCTAACTCAATGTTGTGAGGGCGATACTGCTGCTTTTCAGGAACTTTATTGCCGTTATAAAGAATTTGTTTTCAATGTAGTTTACGCGAGGCTTACCAGCAAAGAAGACGCAAGAGATGTAACACAAGATATATTCATAATGCTATGGACAAACCGGAAGCAATTAGGTAACATCAATGACTTTAAATTATATCTATATGTCATTAGTCGTAATCAGGTAGTTTCAGCCTATCGAAAAAAAAACACCAGGATCAAAGGTGAAAACTATCTGATTGGAAAAATTGAACAAATGACTCATTCTGCCGAAGAGCATCGCCTTGCCCGTGAACTTACAGATAAAATAGATCAATTGGTAGTGCAACTACCTGAAACCATGCGTTCTTGTTATAATCTGAGTAAAAACGAAGGCAAAAAAAATGGCGAGATTGCTAATATCCTAAATATATCAGAAAAAACCGTTCGCAATAATGTGTCAGAAGCCTTGAAACGTCTTCGGTTAAATTTACGAAATAACCATCCCGAGCTTTTGATGCTCATCATTACGCTTAGTCTGCTCTTTGTTTTTTTTCGATTCTAAATATAACGCAGGAAAGGTAACAAATTGTTAACCTTTTCTTAAAGGACAAACTACCCTTATGCACGAGCTGTATAAAAAGCACCTTGTACGTGGACAATAGGGTAAAAAAATTATTCGAAAAATATCAATCAGGTCAAGCAAATGACCAGGAACGTAAAATAGTTGAAGACTGGTTTGCCAGTTTTGAAAAAACACCTATTGAAAAATTAAATACCAAGGAGGATCTCGAGCTTCTCTCACACATGGATGAGAAAATAAATAGCGTTCTTCTAAATCATCCTCGCAATTTATTTGATCGCAGATGGCTATATGCTGCCGCCGCTCTGATCCTGATCCCGATTGGCATTTGGTGGTTAAAATACTATCAGACTGAGTCTAAACAAAATGTAACAGTTACTTATACTACCGTTGTGGTATCCAAAGGGGCAAAAAAGAAATTCTCGTTGCCAGACGGCAGTATGGTTAGTCTTAACTCTGATTCCCGGATCCTTATACCATCCAATTTTGGTATTAAAACCAGGGAGATTTTTCTTGCAGGTGAAGCTTTTTTCTCCATAACACATAATGAGGCTAAGCCTTTTACTATCCACTCTGGCAAATTACTTATCACTGATCTGGGTACCGAGTTTGACGTGAAGGCCTATCCAGAGGATCATAAAATAAGAGTAGCCGTTAAAAGCGGTAAAGTAAAGGTGGAGAAAAACAATGCGGACAGTAAACCCGAAACATTCGCTGATGCAATTACGCATAACCAACAGCTAATGTTTGAAGAACAAACAAACATACATACCCTTAGCCGTGTCGAAACATCCGATTTAATTAGCTGGCAACAGAACAAGTTAAGTTTTCAAAGTGCTTCGATGGATGAAATTGCCTCAACCCTCGAAAGATGGTATAATGTAACCATAAAACTTAATGGCGAAAAAACGAGACGGTTATACACCGTTAGCTTTAATAATGAGCCCCTTGACCATGTGTTAAACGTACTTAACCGCCTCACAGGTTTACACTACCAAATCAAAAATAAGATTGTATTAATTAATTTAAAAAAACTGTAAAAGCATGGAATAATAGCGAGCTTATTAAAACAGGGAATGCTTCACCAACCCCTGTTGAATCAGACATTAAAGTAGTGTCTGCCTTTAAAACGACCTTACAATCATTAAAAATTCTTTTAAAATGCAAAATTTTTATCGAATCAGTCCCCCAGTTCATTTAATAAAAAGGCTTAAGTCTGCCATGCTTTACCCTTTAATTGCAATCATATTTATGTTACAATTAACCGGTCCAGCCTTTGCAGCCGATGGACAAACCATTAACAATACCCGTATATCAATTACTGCTGATAACATTACACTTAAGGAAGCCTTTACCCTAATTGAACAAAAAACGGATTTCGTTATCGGGTATGATAACACTGTTGATATTAAAAAACACATATCACTTCATGTAAGTGACCAAAGTATAAGCGAGGTATTAAAAAAGCTGTTAAAAAACTATAAAGGAACCATTAGCCAGGTAGATGATCACCATGTGGTGATTAGGGTAGAAAAAGCTCAGCTGGATCCTAAGTCTCCATTAAAAACAGAACAGCCCCCCGTTAAGATATCCGGAACCGTAGTTGACGAAAAAGGCTTAGCCTTACCAGGTGTAAGTATTTATGAAAAAAAATCACACAAAGGAACGGCAACAGATATCAACGGTAAATTCACCATTACTGTTGAACCCGGAACCACATTGGTTTTTGCTTTTGTAGGCTACACCAACCAGGAAATTGTTGTTGGCGAACACACGGAGATAACCGTTAAGCTATTGCCATCAACAAACATACTGAACGAAGTTGTGGCTATCGGTTATCAAACGGTACGCAAAAGCGATTTTACGGGAGCTATAGCCAGTGTTAAATCAGAAGAGCTGAATTTAACCGCTCCGACAGTTGGTCAGGCCTTAGTAGGTAAAGTTGCGGGTGTACAGGTATCGCAAGTTAGCGGTTCGCCCTACTCCACTACCAAAATTAACGTACGTGGCGTTGGTTCATTCCTTGCAAGTTCAGATCCGCTTTATGTAATTGACGGTTATGCTGCAGGTAACGATCTATTTATCAACCCGGATGATATAGAATCAATTGATGTATTGAAAGACGCTGCGTCGGCTGCTATTTACGGTTCAAGGGCTGCGGGTGGTGTAGTACTTATTACAACCAAACACGGTTCTAAAGAAAACAGCAAAGGCAAATTTGAATATGACGTTCAGGTTGGAGTTAACGGATTGGCTAAAAAAGTTGATTTGTTAAATTCAGATCAATTTGCGCAGCTGGTAATCGACGGTCGTAACAATTCTTATCATGACTTGTGGGTTACTACCGGTCATACCTGGAATGATGCCATGTACTCTGATGATAACGCTACACGTATAGCTAACGTAGGTAACGCCGGTTCGGTAAGCGTTCCGCCTTATCTTTATAACTTTCAAACACAGTCGCTTATTCATCAAACAGTTAATACCGACTGGCAAGATGAATTGTATCGTCACCCGGTAACACAAAGCCATAGTCTTTCGTTCTCGGGCAATTCAAATGGCACAAGATATTACTTCAGTACTGGTTACCAGGATAATCCGGGTATTATGCTGGGCACAGGACAGAAAAAAATAAATCTGCGTGCCAATATTGATGGCCAGATAGGCAAAAGATTAAAAGTAGGAGCAAACATAGCATTTACTCAAACTACCAATCAGGAAACTCAGGACGGTCGTTGGGATCATAGCCCGGCATTCGGTGCATTGATATATATGCCATTCTTCCCGGCTTACAATGCCGATGGCAGCATTGCGACAAACGTAGCCGCAGCACAATCAACAGCTTACGCTTATCAATCAATCGAAAACCCAATAGCAACAGCAACATTAATAAAGATAAATCGTGTAGGTGACCGTGCAACTTATAACGCTCATGCCAATTATTCCATCCTGGATGGCCTTTCGTTCAATGCTAACCTGGGTATGCAAACCTATGCCGAAAACTACAACTACTATTTACCTACTAATATTAGTAATGGGGCAAACCCACCGGGTTCACCTCAATCAATACAGGCAGCAAAAGCTATACGCCAAACCATTGATTATCGTGACCAATTAGGCGAGTTTACGCTGAACTACACCAAGCAATTAGGTAAAAACCATTTTGACGGATTAGTAGGTTATACCGCTCAGAAAACCACCAATAATGTGCTTACCGTACAGGGTACCGGTTTTCAGAACGATAATATACCAAACATAGCGGGCGCCAATCCAGCTCAAATAACGCTGATTACACCCAATAGCAGCCCAATAGAAGGAGTACAACCAACAGGAGATGATACCTATACATTATTGTCATACCTGGGCAGGATAAATTATAATTATGACAGTAAATATTTCCTGTCAGCCTCATTCCGTACGGATGGATCTTCCCGTTTTGGCACTAAAACCAGATACGCAAATTTTCCATCTGTTTCAGCAGGATGGAATTTATCTGATGAGTCATTTTATCACGGTTGGCTGGGCGACCAATCAACAGTTAAGTTACGCGCCAGCTGGGGCTTAAGTGGCAATAACAACATTGGTAATTATACTGCTCAACAATACTTTAACCCACCAGCAAACGCGGTATTTGGTACTCCTGGTGCTACAGCGCCTTCGCTTACTGCAGGTAATATTGCTGATCCAGGCTTAACATGGGAATCAACATCACAATATAACTTTGGTGCTGATTTGGGCTTACTTAAAGGACGACTTTTCATTATTGTTAACTATTACCTAAGCCATTCTTATAACCTGTTATTTAAAGAACCAATATCTGCTATTTCAGGAAATACAACCGTTACCACTAATTTAGGTCCTGATTCAAGAATAAGTAATAAAGGGTTTGATTTTCAGGTTGACGGTAAGGTGATCGCCAAAAAAGATTTCAGCTTAAATCTAAGCGGTAACATATCCATAAACCGAAACAAAGTGTTGAACCTTGGTGGTAGCAATACCATTATCAGTGCAGGTGCGGAGCGTTCATACTTAACTAACATTACCGAGACAGGACAGCCCGTAGGTATGTTCTACGGTTATAAAGTTGCCGGGATAGTAAGTCAGGCCGATCTGGCTAACATAGCTGCAGATCGTGCTAACTATAATCCGGCTACACAATCTTATCCGGCTGGTTATAAAATTAAAGGTCCACCTATTTCAACATTTTCTACTACCCCGATACAGGCTGGCGATCTTTATTTTAAGGATGTTAATGGCGATGGCGTAATTAATGCGAAAGACGCGGGCATTATTGGCACTCCATATCCTAAATTCACCTATGGTTTTGCCATAAATGCAACCTTCAAAAACTTCTATTTCAGTTCAGCATTTGCGGGTTCTTATGGTAATCAGATAGTTGACGGACAAGATTACTACCTGTACAACATGGAAGGTTCTGGTAACCAATATGCTGATGTTGCCGATCGTTACCGTAATGCTGCCGATCCGGGTGCGGGAAGTGTTTATCGTGCATCACGTGGTAGTACTCAAAGTAACAGCACCAGGCTATCAACTTTTTATTTACAGAGTGGCTCTTTCTTAAGAAACACCAATATGACTTTGGGTTACACACTTAAATCAGATTATATAAGTCGTAACCTGGGTTTAGGCTCATTGAAAATATATGGTGCTGTTAACAACGGCTTTACTATTACCAAATACAAAGGTTATAACCCCGAAGTTAATTATAATTATAGCTATAGCGGTTCACAGAATACAAACCTTACTCCAGGTATTGATTATGGTGTTTACCCATTGGTACGGTCATACAATTTGGGTGTTAAGGCAACTTTTTAATTCAAAAATTAATTCTGAAGCAAATGAAGAATATAAATATAAAGCTAGTTTGTCTGATTGCGTTATTTGCGCTGGGTTCTTGTAAAAAAAACTTTTTGGAGCAAACTAACCCCGATGGTTCGTTAATAAGTTCGTCTTTCAAAACCGAAAATGATGTATTATTAGCGGTTAATGGTTGTTATGCGCTATTAAGAAGCGGTAATACCATAGGTGAAGGCAGTGATCTGTGGACCGACCAACGTTCTGATGATACCGGGACAAATGATAATCAATCTAACGCAGGCGAGCCTTTTGGGTTTAATAACTTTTCATTAATACCTACCAACAGTTACTTGTACTCACATTGGAGTGCTATGTACTCCGTTATATCCAACTGTAACATTGTATTATCTAATATTGATAAGGTAAACTTTGCCAAACCCGCAACCAAACAGCAATATAAAGCCGAGGCTGAATTTATCCGTGCTTTAATATATTTTCACATGGTTAGGGAATGGGGCGATGTACCGCTGGTTACAAAACAATTTACAGACCTCAATGAGGTTGCCGCGAGTACAGCACGTAACCCGCAGATCGCAGTTTATGCACAAATAGTTGCCGATTTAAAGGATGCTCAAAGCAGCCCCCTACCTGCTACCCAGGCGGCAGGCACAATTGGTCGTATATCACTTGCTGCTGTAAATACCTTATTGGGACAGGTTTATTTAACAATGGCTACAACATTAGATGCTGCCAATAAAACAACAAATTTAAATAATGCCTTAACAAGCCTTACAGCAGCTTATAACGCCAAAACTTTTGCTAACTTAAAAGATATCCCTTACACCGATGTATTTGATGTAACCAAAAAGGGTACTTGCCCCGAGCTTATCTGGCAAATTGTAAATATACAGGGCGATCCGGTTTACAGTTCAAGCATAGCGGCAAACAATCAGGCTAAAGGCGAAACCATTAACTCTCTAAAATCATCAAGTAGTGTTGGTAATAACGTAACACATGACCTTGTGAATGATTATGAAGCTAATGATCCACGTGGCGCATTCTCCATCAAGTTTGCCAATGATGCTACGGTTAAAGATTGGTTTGTTACCAAGTTTAGGGATGCAAGTTCAGGAGCGGGTAAAAATGGGTACGGAGGTAATGACTGGATCCTGATGCGTTATGCTGATGTTATCCTGATGCTTGCCGAGGTAAATATGTACCTGGGTAACAATACAGCTGCTATTCAATATGTAGATATGGTACGTGCGAGAGCTGGTATGCCTACTTATGAAGTTTCTTCACAAGACCCCACCTACAGTGCTAAATACCCAACCCTTAAACTGGCTATATTACATGAAAGACGTGTTGAACTGGCCTTTGAACATCACCGTTTATTTGACCTGTTACGTACTTTCACTACCGATGAATTAGTAGCATATTTTCACAGTAAAAAGCAGGCAGACTTCGGCTCAGCTCTGTTATCAAACTTTACTACAAAAGATAGGTTTTTCCCTATTCCGTTTAACGAAACCAAGTTAAACCCGGTTACAATGTATCAGAATCCAGGATATTAATCAGATTCGTTTATTTAGAACAAAAAAGGAAGGCATATGCTTTCCTTTTTTGTTTTAAAATGTTTTGCCCGTTCATAAGATTTTTTTCTTCTGTATGCCTAAATAGCATATATTTTTTTCAACCAGTATAAAAAATACATAATTGGTATTATACTTTTATAATACCAGGCTCTAAATATCAACTTTAGTTAACTATCTCAATTACAGAATAGATATACTATCAAAAGGACACAATAAAGTCGCGTAAAAATACGCAGGCATTTGAGGTGTTTTTAGTAAAAGTACGCGTATTAATTAATAATTAAGCTCCTAATTTTACATCATAATAATTCTCCCTGAAATTATTAAGCAGCTGTTTTATACATCCCTTTATAAGGCAGCATTTTAAACCAGTATAAACTTTATTACAATGATAGATCAGGCTTTAACATTCTTGAACACGCATCTGGATAGCTATCTGCGGTTAAAGTTGGATCCATCCAACAGTAACTCTTTTATTCAGGTAGCTAATATAGCCTGGAATGATAATGACACCTCCGGATCTACCGGCACAAATAATCCGGCGAACGCATTCATAACACTGGTTAACATAGAGGAGGACAGGATCAGTAAATCGCCCGAAAATTATGTTCGGCAAGGGAGTGAAACCACCTATAAGAACCCCAAAATATACCTCAATCTGTATGTATTGTTCGCGGTTAACCTTTCAACTTATACAGAATCGTTGAAGCGTCTTTCTTTCATCATACAGTTTTTTCAATATCAAAACGTATTTACACCACTTAGCTCACCCGATTTACCTGCGGGAGTTGAAAAACTTATCCTGGATCTCAACACATTATCATTTCAGGACATGAACAATTTATGGGGTATACTGGGGTCAAAATATCTGCCTTCTGTTATGTACAAAATGCGGATGATCAGTATAAGTGAGGAATTTGCACAAGGAAATACCCCTCTGCTGCATGAAATTATTGTTAACGACAAAACGCTGCAAACATTATGATTGATATCAATTTTGGAAGTCTGTTCACGGTTGAACTATTGCATAGTTACTACAAAGATCAACTATGTCCCGACTTTAATATTTTACCCTCAAACCAAACGGTTAAAACTCTAGGCGGCCATCAAATAATTGCACGGCAATACTCCAACCAGTTAATTACCGGGGTAAACTGTAATGGTAAAATAAATCCTCCAAAACCGTTTACGGCAATTGAAACAGGCGCGCAGTTCACTTTTTTCATGCAACTTAACAACCCTTTATTTTTTAACTATACCAATTTATCTTCTGCTACACCTGGTAAAATTTACTATTTCACTAACAGGAACAACAACGTCAGTAACGGAAAAATTTTTCTGTCGAGCAAAATAGCGGTGTATAACGCGGCAAATACTTATGCTCCCGGCGATCTGGTGTCAAACGGTACAGGTATTACATATAGAGCAATTGGTAGCAGCAAACCAGGAAACACTTTTAATCTCACCAATGCCAACCATTGGATGGTTGTGGATAAAAATCAATATCTGACAGAAGCGGATGCTTTAAAATGGATGCCATCTATATCCGCATACCAGTTTGCCTCCCCACAAGCATCAGTTAATATATCTGTGTTGGGTTATGATAATATTGCTACTACCTACACCCAATCTGTATTTTCAAAAACGATAGCTTTTGCAAATCCGGTTTCCTCTTTTCCACTTGATCTGAGCTTTTTGCAGTCAGGAAAATACTCATTAACGGTTAACGGCATCCAGCAATGGATCTACATTAATGATGAGCTTAGTGCTAGCAAAACCTTTGCCGTGATTGACATTTTTAATGATGCATCACCCGTTTCCTGTAATCTGATTGATGGGAGTGGGGCCCCTATAAACCCTGCGCCTCACTATAGTATTTACTTTTTAAACCGTGCTACCATCTGGAAATATATTCTGGCCAGCAAACAATCGGGCAACATTAATGACACGGCTAATTTATATCACTTCGCAAATCCGGCGAGTGTGATTACTTCACTTACACCTATTCCATTAAGTAATAAGGCGTTGAATTTAAAATTAACCTTAAATAATCATGATTATTCTCCAATTGCTTGTGCAGATCCTCAGAGGCTCGTCACAATTACAAAGGGTACCGATACTTATCCATGTTCAGAGATCTTTTTAAACTTTTAAAAACCGATAAATATGTCACAAATAAACGAAAGCACAATTAAAACTCCAGGGGTTTATGTGAATGAAATTCCATCCTTTCCGCCATCAATTGCACAGGTGGCCACCGCGGTTCCGGTATTTATCGGATACTCGCAAGACGCGACAAGAAATGGGAAGAGTGTGGTTAATCAAGCTGTACGTATTTCCTCACTTGTTCAATACGTACAATATTTTGGCGCCGATTTTCCTAATCTCACTGCTAATGTTGCGCTTAAGCCAGACAATAGTGTAGATACTGTAAATATATCGCCCAAATACCAGTTGTATAACGCTGTAAGAATGTTTTACAGTAACGGCGGTGTTAACTGCTATATTATTTCTGTTGGTAAATACAAAAATGACGGTTCAGTGCTCATTACCGACTTTATTGACGCCGGCAAGATCAGAGCTTTTGAAGTTTTACGTAAAGAGGATGAGCCAACGCTGATTGTTATTCCTGATGCTATTTCATTTGGCGCCAGTGATTTTAATAACCTGGCTACAACATCTTTGAAAGCATGCGCCGATCTGCAGGACAGATTTACCATACTGGATGTACTTAATGGCGACAAAGAAAGAACCTACGATAACTCAGACGTTATTACCGTTTTTAGAAATGGAATAGGTTCGGCCAATTTGAATTATGGCGCGGCATATTATCCATGGCTCCGTTCAAGTTTGTCCTATTCTTTTTCGTACCGGAATATTCAACTGCAAAAACCAGCTGGCACCAATGTACCTACAAAAAATATTGTAACTAATAATGTTTTTGTTACACAAATTGACAGGGCTGTAACCGACTTGAATACCCATATCAACACTTTTGTTAACACACCTGGTTTTGGCGCTCCGTTCAATGTAGCTCCTTATACCAGTGCCATAACCGATGCTTACGGGCTAATTCCCTCAACAAGTGATAAGCCTGAGATGACTTTACGATTATCTTATATCAAAGACATCATATTGGGTTTTGTAGCTTTGAACAGCACTTTAACTGATGCCGACCCAAGTCATATTTATGGCGGCCGTACAACAAAAGATATTCATACTACCTACACCAGGGCCGGTGCCGATGCAACCGATATTTCACCAATGGACCAACTGATACGTGAACTTCTTCTTTTGGATGAAAGTTTTCCTGGTGGGGCGATAGGAGCGGCAATCGCAGCTAATTTCACTCCGGCGTTCCCAAATGCCGCTGGCCTGGCTGCAGATCCAACCATATATGGTACACCAGCACCCGCAGATGCAGCAGCCGCTGTAAAATATATCAGGGCAAGAGTTAACAATCTGTATTCAGGAGTTGTAAATTCTGTATCAGCGTTCATCAATGAAGTGAATCTGCGTTTACAAAATCTGGAAATCCAGCTCAACGATTCAAGCTCTATATACAACAACATCACCGTAGCCATTAAAAACCAGGGAATTGTAGTACCTCCGAGTGGCGCTCTGGCCGGCATTTATGCCTCAGTTGATGGTACTAGAGGCGTTTGGAAAGCTCCTGCCAATGTAAGTGTTAATACTATAGTGGAACCATTGGTAAATGTTGACGATAACACCCAGGAAGATCTGAACATTGATACAGATTCCGGCAAGTCAATTAACGCGGTACGCGCTTTCACGGGCAAAGGTATCCTGGTTTGGGGAGCCCGTACTTTGGATGGTAACAGTAACGATTTCAGATACATATCAGTACGCCGTTTTTATATTATGGTTGAGGAATCAGTTAAAAAAGCAGCTATGCAGTTTGTGTTTGAGCCCAACGATGGTAACACCTGGGTACGCGTACGTGCTATGATCGAAAATTATCTTACCAATCTGTGGCGTCAGGGTGCTTTGGCTGGGCCGAAACCAGAGCAAGCATTTTACGTGAAAGTAGGTCTGGGACAAACCATGACTTTTGATGATATCCTTAATGGAAAAATGATCATTGAAATTGGTATGGCTCCTGTACGCCCTGCTGAATTTATCATCCTGCGTTTCTCTCAGATCCAGCAACAAGCTTAATAGTAGTGTTTATTAAAAATTAATTATCAATCAATCTAAAACTTAAATATTATGGCTAATTACCCACTTCCGAAATTCCATTTTAGTGTTGACTGGGGCGGCACACGCATCGGCTTCACTGACGTAAGCGGACTCGATATAACCAACGATGTAATTGAATACCGCGATGGCGCGAGCCCGGAATATCACAAAATCAAGATGCCAGGGCAACGCAAATTCAGCAATATCACGCTTAAACGAGGTGTGTTTAAATCAGACAATGAGTTTTATAACTGGCATAATACCATTAACATGAATACCGTTGAGCGCCGCGATATCACCATTAGTCTGCTTGACGAAACATTAGCACCTGTAGTGGTATGGAAAGTTAAAAATGCCTGGCCTACCAAAGTTACCTCTACCGATTTAAAGGCTGATGGTAATGAGGTTGCTATTGAAACGCTTGAACTGGCACATGAAGGCTTAACCATGCAAAACGAATAGTCATGTTTGATTACCCTTTTACCGGCTTCCATTTCCTGGTGGTATTTGAAATATTTCCGCAAGTGCCTAATGATTTCCGTTTTCAGGATGTTACAGGCTTAACTGTTGATGTGGGTTTGGATACCTATAAGGAGGGTGGCGAGAATCGTTTTGTTCACCGGTTGCCCGGACGTAACACGTATTCAGACCTTGTTTTGAAACGGGGGATGACACTGGTATCAGGGGTAACGGCATGGTGTCTAGATTCGATCGAGAATTTCAATTATCAACCTACCAACATGTTGATATCGCTTTTAAACGAAGATCATTTGCCCGTATCGTCATGGTATATCGCTAATGCTATACCGATCAAATACAGTCTTTCTTCATTTAATGCAGAAACAAATTCGATAGTTATTGAGTCGATGACCCTTCGCTATGAATACTATAAGACACTTAACCTGTCGGCAGCAGTTGGTGCTGCTGTCGGTGCGGTGGCCGATCTGTTTGGAGGGGCCAGCGCAAGTGCCAGTATTTCTGTAGGCTAATCAATATGCTTTAACAAACAGTTTAATAACAATAAGCCAATGCCAGTAGAGATAAGAGAATTGCAAATAGTTACCACCATCACCGAAGGCGGGAATACAGGAGGAAATACAACACCTTCTTCTGCAGGAGCCACAAATAGTGAGGACATTATTGCCAAATGTGTTGAACAGGTATTGGAAATTTTAAAAGAAAAAACTGACCGATGAGCCTGGGTGAATTAAAAAAGATGAAACTGGTTGCCTATACGGATATCAGTTTTAGCACAAAAGCCGATGGATTGGACTATGATGTACTGATCAATCCCGAATCATATGCGCTTACTTACGGAACTGAGGTAAGTCAGAAAAGCGCCCAGGGCTCAAGTGAAAGTATTACTTCTTTTAGTAAAAGATCTGCACAATCCCTCACCTTCAAGTTCTTGTTTGATGGTACCGGTGTGATAAAAAGGGGAGGTGGGGGTTTGTTATCAGGCTTAGCCGTACCGGGATTGCCGGCAGACAAACCTGATGTAGTACAGGATTTTGAAAAATTTAAAAGCGTAGTTTATGACTACGATGGCACAACACACCAGCCGCGTTATGTTCAATTGCAATGGGGGCCGCTGCTCTACAATTGTCAGATGACCCGCATGACGTTAACTTTTAAACTGTTCAATCCCGATGGCACACCGTTACGTGCCGAAGCAGATTGCACTTTCCAGGGAGTAATTGATGAAACCAAACTGGCGGCTATCGAAAACCGCCAGTCACCCGATCTGACGCATATCCGAACAGTAATTGAAGGGGATACCCTGGCCTTAATGTGTTACAAGGAGTACGGAGACAGCAAGTATTACTACCAGGTAGCACAATATAACGGACTAACAGATTTCAAAAAATTAACTGCCGGAACTAAAATCATTTTTCCACCAATTGCAAAATAAACCATGTCACTAAGCCAAACATTACCTGGAACACAAAATACCGATCTGGTTACCTTTACCATTAAGGTAAATGGGACCCTACTGGGTGCATCTTACCAGGTGGCTTCCATGAATTTTAGTAAAGAAATAAACCGTATCCCGGTAGCTAAGTTGCTGATATATGATGGTGATGCTTCGGCACAAGATTTTGCAATAAGTAACGAACCAACCTTGGTTCCGGGGGCTGAAATTGAAATAGCGGTAGGCTACCATGCTGAACAGGCCACTCTTTTTAAAGGTATCATCTTGAAACATAGTTTAAAAATACGAGGAAATGGCTCACCTGTATTGATCCTCGATTGCCGTGATAAAGCCATTAAAATGACTATAGCCCGTAAGAACAAATATTTTTATGATACTAAAGACAGCGACGCTATTACCGGGATCATAGGCAATTACGGATTAGATACCGACATAGAGGATACCAGCATAACACTAAAATCCATTGTTCAATATGATTGTACCGATTGGGACTTTATGGTATCGCGGATGGAAGCTAATGGCAAACTGTGCATGGTTGATAATGGTAAAATAACCGCAAAAAAACCTAATTTCAGTTCGGCAACAGTGCTTGACACTTTATTTGGTGCTACAATGCTGGAATTTGATGCCGATCTGGACGCTCGGAATCAATATCAGAGCCTCACAGCCAAAACATGGGATTATACCACTCAGGAGATAGCTTCCGCAAGTGCAGCTGAACCTGGTTTTGAAGAGAATGGTAATATTTCAAGCAGCGATTTGGGAGCGGTGCTAAGTGTATCAGAATATGACCTATACTCCGGCGAAGATCTTACGACTGATGAATTACAAAGTTTAGCGGATGGTCGCCTTCAAAAAGCAAGGATGTCACGTTGCAGGGGCAGGGTAAGGTTTCGCGGATATGGCGGTCAGTTAAATCCAGGCGATCTGGTCAATATTGGTGGGGTGGGCGACCGCTTTAACGGAAAAGTATTTGTTTCTGGGGTGCGTCATGAAATTGTGAACGGCAGCTGGACTACCGATGTTCAGTTCGGCTTATCCAATGAGTTGTTTACTCGCCAGCCGGATGTAAATTCTCCACCTGCGGTAGATATGCTGCCGGCCATACAAGGTTTACAAATAGGAATTGTAACTGATCTGGAAAACGATCCTGATACCCAGGATAGGATACGCGTAAGGTTACCCATTATCGATCCTGCCGAGGATGGTATCTGGACACGTGTGGCTTGCCTTGATGCTGGTAATAATCGCGGTACTTTTTTTCGCCCTGAAATTGGCGATGAGGTGGTGGTAGGTTTTTTAAATAATGATCCCCGCCATCCTGTGGTATTAGGTATGCTGAACAGCAGCAATAAACCAGCCCCACTAAAAGCTGCCAATAAGAACGACGAAAAAGGCTACACCTCACGCAGCGGCATGAAGATGATCTTTAACGACGATGAAAAGTCATTAAAAATTGAAACACCTGCAGGTAAAAAGATAACCATAAGCGAAAAGGAAGGCTATATACAATTGGAGGATGAGAATAACAACAAAGTAACCATGGATTCATCAGCTATAAACCTGGAAAGCGGAGCAGATATTAAGCTCAAAGCAACAGGCGATCTATCCATTGAAGCCACCAATGTTTCTATAAAACCGTCCTCCAGCTTTGAGATGAGTGCAGGTGGGGCTTCAATTAAGGCCGATAGCGGTAGTGCTTCCATGTCAGCTCCATCAGTAAAGGTAGAAGGCTCAGGTACAGCTACCCTAAAGGGTGGCGTAGTAATGATTAATTAATGTTTTGGTTGATTAAGTGAATGCTTGATTGAGTTAAGTGGTTTGATAGGTTGACGAATAATAACCTAATCAACCGTTCACTTAATCTAAACTAATCCAACTCAATCAACCACTTAACCAATAAAAAATATGCCACTCGCAGCTAGAATTTCAGACATGCATGTTTGCCCTATGTTTACTGGGCCGGTTCCTCATGTAGGCGGACCCATATTACCACCGGGGAGCCCTACTGTATTAATAGGCGGACTTCCTGCGGCCTGTGCAGGTGACATGTGCACCTGCGCAGGGCCGCCAGATGTAATAGCAAACGGTTCGGCAACAGTACTGATAGGAGGTAAACCGGCAGCACGTATGGGTGACCCAACTGCGCATGGCGGTTCAATAATAATAGGATGTCCAACAGTAATTATAGGAGGTTAACATGGCTGATTCATTTTTAGGAACAGGGTGGAGTTTTCCGCCAACATTTGATACTACCGCAAACTCGGTGATCATGACCAGTGATGAGGCTGATATACAACTCAGTCTGCAAATATTACTGGCAACGCGCAAGGGCGAACGGGTGATGGTGCCTGATTATGGCTGTAATCTGGACGAGATGCTTTTTGAACCCATGACCACCACTTTTAAAACCTATATCCGCGAGATGATCAAAACGGCTATACTTTACTATGAGCCTCGGATTGATCTGGCTTCGATACAGGTTGATGACAGCCGCGAAACAGAAGGAGTGATCCTGATCATCCTTAATTACACTGTTCGCACCACAAATTCAAGGTTCAATTTTGTATATCCTTACTATAAAAACGAAGGAACAGAAATACACTGATGGCAAATAATTGTTTCGATACCAAACTCTTATCCTATAACGGCACCAGCCAGGCTCAGCGTGCGTTGGATGCCCTTTTGGCTAAATGCGCGCTCGTTGATGAGCGTTCAGATGCAGATCTTATCCTGCTTACGAAAAAATATAGCGCCTGGTTAAACTATTACGACAATACCAATACGATCAATGGTGATTGGCAACAACTCATGGGTAAAGATATTGCAGTAGTAATAGCCGCAATTGCCGAATGGAGAATAAACGATTATGCATCATTTATCAAATACTTAAATAATACTATAGCTAACGCGACAAGTGACGCCGATGCAAAGAATAATTTTAAAATTCTTTTTGATTTTATTTTTTCAATAACAGCAGCGCTTGACGATGCTTATAAACATTTAGCTGATGATCTGAGTTATAAAACTTTTTTATCAGTTTCTATAGTTTCAAAAGTAGCAGCCCCTTTAAGCATACTTTATCAATATTATGGAAGCTTTGTAACTGGTTCTCTTATAGACCCAGCTTCAACATATACAGAGGCCTTAACTCCTGTTGATGACATCGTTTATTCGCAAAACTTCACTTTTCTTCCATTAGAGGGTGTTTATGCTGTCTCTTCACAAAAACGTCTGGAAAGTATTTTCACCGTTTCGCCCCCGGTTACGGCATTCCCTATCACACTAACAGGCACCGTTCAGGAGGACATTAATCATATTCTTACACATAACCTATTTACTGGGGCCTTACAATCATTCATTTCGGGTATTGTAAATATAGTGAGCCGCACCCCGGCTTACTTATCTGAAGCATTGGATAATTATCCGACTCATGCACCTCATTATGCACTTTACTTGGCCTTTATAAAACTATTTGGCTTTGCTCAACAACATTTAAATCAGTATACTAAAAAGCATCTTGATTTTTACTATAAACAGGTTTTGCAATTAAGTAATAATGTAGCCGAAGCAGATTTTGTGCACCTGGTTTTTGAACTGCAAAAAAACACAGATCAGCACTTATTGCCTAAGGGCACTTCATTTAAAGCCGGCAAGGACGCCAACAATAAAGATTTATTCTATTCGCTTACAGATGATATTGTAGTTCAAACAGCAAATGTTCAGGCACTAAAATCCATCTATTTAAATAAAGATGATAGTCCTGTAACTTTATATGCTTCGCCTACAGCTAATTCAGAAGACGGTCAGGGAGCTAAGTTACTAAGTGCAGACAATTCCTGGTTCCCGTTTGGCAATCCCCAAAATATTCAGCAAGCCTCTATTGGCTTTGCTGTAGCATCAAACGTATTATATTTAAATGAAGGCAAACGTACTATAACATTAACGTTCACATGTGATAGTTTAGCCGGTATTACATCTGCCGATCTTTCCGGGATATTCAATATCCAATTAACCAGTAAAAAGGACTGGTATACAGTACCCGTGTATACAGCTTCAGTAATAAACAATACAACATTCTCTTTAACTGTAGTTTTGGAAGGCGATGCGCCTGCTATTGTTTCTTATTCACCAAAAATACACGGAGGGAATTTTGATAGCACACTTCCCATAGCCCAGGTAATGCTTAATAGCTACTCCTCATACCAAAAAATAAAAACCCCGCGGATAAATCAGGTAACCATATCGGTAGTTGTTGATGCCATTAAAAATTTAATACTGCAAAATGATGATGGCAAAATAAATCCAGCCAAACCATTTAAGCCATTTGGCGATTTTCCAGAAAACGGAGCCTCGTTTATCATAGGCAGTAAGGAAATATTTCAAAAACAACTCACCAAATTAGCTATAGATTTTGATTGGCAGGAAGCGCCATTGTCTGCTACAACGGTAAATTTATCTTCATTAACCAAAGGTAGTTGGACAGCTATTTCTAATGGAACAAGCTTATATGCATCAAGCATTGTTATCACCGATGTGCAACAAAGAATACTAAGTCCGGTAGTATTTAATGATTTTAATGCACGTAACACGTTAACAGCCAATATTACTTCCGTAATAAATCAAGGCTTATCATTTGAGGCAAATAATGCACTTGCTTTGAACGTGAATAATTTGGCTCAGGATGATCAGCCATTTAATGTTAAAAATATAATAAACCGGGGCCTGTCTCTTGACCGAACTAATAATACTATCAAAAATGACCTTCCAAATATAATAACAACCAGCCCGGTAAATATCAATGTGGCTGCAGGCCCCAAAGAGATTGATATTACAGGTTTAGAACGCGTAGCACAATCACCCGGAGATTTTGCACCCAATGAGGATTATAATATAACCTCTGTTGATGGTTACCTGAAATTGGAAATGATAGGGAATGATTACAGCATGGCTACATATCTAGCCCATATTCCTCCGCCATCTGTTAAAGTGGTTTATGATACTACGGATCCAAATAAAGTTGTTGGTTATACCGTTGATAAAGTCACTCCCCCGGTTCCAGCTCATCCGGTTTTAAAATCAATAAATGTAAAATATACCGCTACAGATAGTATTGTTTTCAGCAATACCAGTTTTACTACCCGCAGTAATTTCTTTTATCATATGGAGCCCTTTGGCTTCCGTGAAATGCACCCGGCTATTACTGCAGATGCACTCACTTTATTACCGGTGTTTAATGTTGAGGATGGAATACCTACAGATGATGGCGGCGAGTTATGGATAGGCTTAAATAATGCAAAAGCCGACGAAGTTTTCTCTGTTCTGTTTCAAGTATCAGACGGGAGTGCCAATCCATTAAAAAACATGACCCTGGTAAACTGGTACTACCTGAGCAATAACAACTGGCTGCTATTTAATAAACAATCGGTTACTGACCAAACCAATAATTTAACCAGCTCCGGTTTAGTTACGTTTAATATTCCAGCAGATGCTACTCTTATAAATACTCGTGCCGATAATGGACTAATCTGGATAAAAGCTGGCGTACAGCACGATACAGATGCCATTTGTAATTTAATTGCGGTTGGTGTAAATGCGGCAAAAGCTCAATTTATTCAGGATATTACGAATAACATTGTATTTACCCAGATACTGCCACCAAACACAATTAGTAAACCAGCAATATCCGACGCTGCATTAAAGAAAACGCAACAACCCTATACCTCATTTGGAGGTCGCGTGCAGGAAACTGATGATCAGTTTTATCAAAGGGTAAGCGAGCGCCTGCGCCATAAAAACAGAGCTATCACAACCTGGGATTATGAGCGTTTGATATTACAATACTTCCCGCAGGTTTTTAAGGTAAAATGTATTGACCATACCGGATTTCTCCTTGATGTGAACACCAATCAGCAAAAATACAGTGAGACGCTGGCAGGACATGTTACAATAATAACTATCCCAGATCTTACACATTTGAACAATGCCAACCCACTTAGGCCATATACCAGTATAGGTCTGTTAACCGAAATCGAGAAATATATTAAAACGCTCACATCACCATTTGTAAAACTACACCTCAGTAACCCATCGTTTGAAGAAGTACAGTTTGAGTTTAGTGTCACCTTTCGTGATGGTATTGACCCTGTTTATTTCTCCAATCAGTTAAACAATGAAATTGAGCAATTTTTAACTCCATGGGCTTTTGGCGATCCGCAAGCCATCCAATTTGGCAATAGTATTGAAAAATCAGTAGTGCTCAATTTTATTGAAGAAAGACCTTATGTAGACTTTGTTACCTGTTTTAAGATGAATCACATTATACTTCGCCAGGGACAGGTGGTAATAGAAGCACAATATGATATAGACGAGGCGATAGCAAGTACTTCCAGATCTATTTTGGTATCATATTATAATGAAGAAACCAAGGTAAAACATTTAATTAATTCACCAGCTAATTGTGATTGTAATGGATAAGCAAAAAGTAATCAGCAAGGATCCAGGCTTAACCGCCGATCAAAATTATGCTTTTCTGAGAGAGGCCGGCTTGAGTTATATTGAAAAACTGAGCGGTAGGATCTGGACAGATTATAACGAGCATGACCCGGGAATCACTATTTTAGAAGCTCTCTGTTATGCCATAACTGAATTAGGCTACAGAACGGGCATGCCTATGGAAGATCTGCTTACCGACGCGGATGGCCAAATAGCATCTTCACAAACTTTATATACCGCCAAAAATATACTTACGCAATCGCCACTTAATGTAAATGATTACCGTAAATTATTAATAGATATAGTAGGAGTACATAATGCCTGGTTTTTATACGCCGACTACTATGTTAATAATGATAAAAACATTCCGGCCGGCGAAATAACACTTTATGCTGATTGCAAATTGGATGCTTTGTCATATAAGGAAACACCACATCCGGTTTATTTATCAGGCCTATATAAAGTATTGCTTGACCTCGACGCTGATCAGCAATTTGGCGACATGAACAACGGGGCGTTGCAGGTTTTAAACCCAGCAAGCGGCAAATTTAAAGGAGGTGATGTTGGTCTTACTATTATTTTCCCTGTATGGGATAATCCAACTGTGGCTACATTATTAACCATCGATCCTGCATCTGTTTCTGGCGCTGTTGCCAGTTTTACAACAGGTAGTAGTCTTATCATTCAAATTGATTTTAATTATACTATTGAAGGATCAACCTCTTCGGCTGTCATAGCAGGTATAGTTGATGTCGATCTGCAACCTTCCGGCCAAATTGTACAGGAAAGTGATATCCAGGCTTTTTTTAGCGCTGATTTTACCGCACAGGTACTTAACTTATACCTGCTAAAAATTCAACAGGCCAAAAGCATTGTTCAAACAGCCATCCGTACCTTAAATGAAAACAGAAACCTGTGTGAAGACTTCGTAAGCGTTACCACTATAAAAGATGAAGAAATAGCCATTTGCTGTGATATAGAGGTTTTGCCATCTGCTGATATGGAGCAGATACAAGCCCAAGTGTTCTATGCCATCGAAGAATATCTTAACCCCTCAGTGAATTTTTACCTGTTAAGTGAATTACAAGATAAGGGCTATACTACCGATGCCATATTTGAAGGCCCCGTGTTGCAACATGGATTTATCGATACCGCAGAGCTGGAGCAAACTCAATTACGTGGGGAAATATATGCTTCGGATATCATCAGTATGATCATGGATATCGATGGGGTATTGGGAGCCCGAAATTTTATGATGACAAAATATGGAGCTGATGATAAGCCGGTTGATGGTTTAAGCGGAAAAAACTGGTGCATGCCCATAACTACGGGCTGTAAGCCGGTATTTTCTGAAACAAAATCAAAACTTCTTTTCTATAAAAACCAATTCCCGTATTTGCCATCTTTAACAGAGGTGCGCGACACACTCAAGTGGTTACGTGCCGTAAAAGCCCGGAATAAGCTTTCAGGACATACTGATGACCTGGCCGTTCCTGCAGGTAATTATTATCCGCTGGATAATTATACTTCTGTTGAATATCTTTTACCTCAAACTTACGGCGTGGGTTCGGCAGGACTTTCAACAAATGAAAGTGATCAAAGAAAAGCACAGGCAAAACAATTACAAGCCTATCTATTACTATTTGATCAGTTATTGGCCGATTTCTTTTCACAATTAAGCGGTGCAAAGGAATTATTTTCTACAGAGAATATCGTACAAACTTATTACGCACAGTTTTTGGGTGATATCAAAAACATTCAATCAGTTTATAAACAGGACGGAGCAACCCATACGATTAATCAAAGGGTAATGCAAAACCAGGATTCGACTGCTGAACCGGCAAACGACTGGCAAGGTTTATACGAATCAAATGAAGTTTTTACCGACAGGCGAAGTCGCTTCCTCGATCACCTGATGAGTCGTTTTGGCGAATCATTTAATGATTACGTCTTGCTGAATTACTCGCTTGATTATGCCACCCAAAAAGAGTCCAATTTAACACCTGCAGATATCATCGATAGTAAAATCTCGTTTTTAAAGGATTACCCGGTTATTGGTTATCAAAGGGGTAGGGCATTCAATTATTTTCCACAAAACTACTTCCCGCCACATCCAAACTTTTCTGTCAATACCAGTAAATTGTGGGATACGGATAATGTATCAGGTTTGGAAAAGAAACTGTGTCACCTGGGTGGAATCAATAACATTTACCGTAGATTCCTGTATTGTATCGGTAATGTCACGATTATTACTACTAATGATACACCTGTCAAATACCAATTTGTATTCAGCAATCAAAACGGAGGTACGCTAACATCTGTGGCTGTTTATGACACACAAGAGGAATTAAACAGTGCTTTACCTGCATTTATGGATGTTGTTTTAACCAATGAGCACTATGGTATTAAGCAGACGGGCAGCAACTGGAATATTTACGTAATTGATAACGAGGATAAAAATCTTGCTATAAGCAATAATTTTCCATCTCTGGCAGATGCAAACACAGCATTGGATCAATTTGTAACAGAGTTTAATAATGAATGTGACGCCGATGGACTTCACCTGATTGAACATTTACTTTTAAGACCACGAAATGATCAATTTAAGTTTGCACCGGTGTGCCTTGACCAGAATTGTGATTTTTGCGGCGAGCAGGATCCCTACTCCTTCAAAATGTCAATAGTACTGCCTTATTGGCCTTTGCATTTTAGAAATTTAGCCTTCCGAAACTATTTTGAGGATATTATACGTCAGGAAACACCCGCGCACACCATGGTGAAAATCTGCTGGATAAATGACCAGTCGATCTATGATTTTGAAAACGCCTATAGGGCATGGATAACGGCCTTAGCAAATTACTCATCTGATAATACCAAAATAGATGATCTGCAGCAAGCTAATGATACCCTGATACAACTGCTGTTTAATCTACATAGTGAATACCCGGTAGCCACTTTGCACGATTGTGCCGAAAGTAAGGACACCAACCCGGTAATGCTGGGCAAAACCATTTTAGGATCTTTAAAAAATTGATATATGGCAAATCCAATAGAATACATCGTGTTTGAACCAGATCAGGTACTTACTAACGATCATCTCAATGAAACTTTTAACTACCTCGATCAGCAAAACCGCTGGACACGTAACAAGCTAATAGGTATTGGTATTGTTTGCGGGCTGGATATAGTACTTAATCCAGGGATTATTGAAATTACTAAAGGCTGTGGAGTTACTTCGCAAGGATATCTGATCACACAGAATACCAATCAGTATACCTACTATATGCCGTATACAGCTGTTGATGTACCTGTTGATCTGCCATTTACTTATAATAATGGCAATCTGCCTTTTTTCAAGCCTTTTTGCACCAATAAGAGTGTATGGTTATTACTGACTGATGATCAGTTTAACGCGTTGGAAAGTGCTCAACAACTCAACGCCAAGACACTTTCTTCCGCAGCGGCTAACTTTTTAAATGATTATGTGATCGCCTTGTTTTTAGAGATCAAGGAAACAGACCTTAAAAACTGCGACACACAGGATTGCAATAACAAAGGCGAAAAAATGGTTTTACAGGTAAGACCATTACTTGTTGCTAAAAATGACCTATATAATAATGCCAATAAGGTAAGTAATATTGATAGGATAGGTACTATAAATAAAATATCACCTATATCTCCCAGGTTAAATATTCCATCTAAAGCATTTCAGCTAAGCTTAAACTCCAAGGTGCAGCTAAAAAGGTTTAATGTCCCCTATACTGATCTGGAAACAACAGATGATGTATTGAATGCCTTTGTTAATTTAGTTGATGATACCACATTAAGCCAGTTAACTGATGCCTATAATTCCTGCTATCAGCAATACGGGGCCATTCTGAACATTACGTCAAATCCTTTTTCTGATATGCTGGCCGTATTGAAAAATTATCTTGACCAGTTATTAAAACAAAATCCGCTCGCGATTGAATATTTCTACGATTTTATTGATGACCTGATCAAAGCCTATGATGAGTTCACTGCTAAGGTATCCCACATCATCGCTACCGGAAGCCCGGATGAGAACTTATTTCCATTGCACCTTATTTTAGGCGATGCATCACTGGCTACTAATGATTATATAAAGGATAGTTACCGTAATTACTTTATTTATTCGCCATTATTTTCAAAAATGGGGGTCGAATCCGCCGAGGTACTTCTCTTATTTAGCCGGATGGTACTGATGATCAAAGATTTTGTTATTCCGGACACAACCCAGTCAGATAAATTTACGATAAAGATCACACCAAGCCAATATATGCATTTTCCGCTTTCGGAACGTGCCATCCCATATTACTACTCGGTAAATGAAAGCGGTGCAGAGTTGTATAAATCATGGAATTACGCCAAAACCAACAGCGGCAAAGCCACGTTAAACCTGGGCTATAATTCAGGTTTATATAACACCAGTACGGAAGTGGCTCAACCGCTTTTGTATGATATTGAAAAGTACAATTTTTTCAGAGTTGAAGGGCATATTGGCCAAAACTATCAGGATGTTCTGTCAAATATTCTTATTCAGCGTTTAACCTATAATTTGCCATTTGATGTAGTAACAGTTGGGGTTGAACAGTTTAATTTCTCGGATGTAACTTTACCTGATGCTGAAATTCGGGATTTGGAAACTGACTATAACCTGATAACAACAGAAGCCACGGTTAAGGTACTAACTCCATTTATTTTTGTTGCAAACTTACCTTATACCTCTAAAAGTACAGGAACCAATATTCCCGGTAAATTAAACATAGAAACAAATAATCCTATCAGGAGAGCTTCAGATGTTAAAAGTAACCTAATTCGTGGGATTGAATCAGTGAGCCCCTCAAACACCCCTTATATCTATCCAAAGGGCACCTTTATGCGCAACAATTGTGCGGTATTGCCTAACACAATTGCAAGTGCTTATCTTAATGCATTAAGTGACACCGGAGTTTTCACCAATCCCGTTACGAGCTCTCAACCAGGTAGTCTAGACGAACTTTATTTCTACTTTTTTAATTTTATTGACGCAATCGAAACGGTGATGGTATACTTGATGAATACCCCATCTATCACTAATGTCAATTTAAACGACCAATATGATGCGTTTAACAATTATCAGGATTCCATCAATAAGGTTATAGCTACCCTGAAAGGCCCGGTGGCAAGAACTCAGATTCCACGGGATGCCTCTATAATATCATCAATTCAAACTTATGGATTGGATATTTTAATTGTAGATTTTGAAAGAGTATTAAATGCTGCTCTTGACGAATTATTGTATTCATTAAGTAATGAAGTTAACGATAGATACTCCCGTTACACCGATAAACATACATTTTTAGAATTCTACAAAAACAACCCGGGGCTCGAACATAAAGGAGGAGTACCCAAAGGCGGCACTCTGGTATTAGTTTACAAAAACTATATCCCAACTTTGAAAAGAAACGTAAGTACCCCTCTTTCTAAAGCTGCTAATATAACATCAGTGAAAGAGCAATCGGCAAGTACCGAAACCACTTCAGCAGATGGACAAAAAGCATCCCCAAATCTTGATGAAAACACGCTAAACCTTGTCAAAAAAATGGTAACCGATAGTAAGGGTGTATCTGATACTGAAAAGATGAGGCTGATCGATATTTTAGCCGGGAGATCTGCTGTTGAAGAGGAGCCAAGCTATGATATCAATAATAGACTTATTATTGCCGATTTCTATATTCCTTATATAGGTTCGCCGATAGAACGCACTACGGCAGAAATTACGCCCCCACCACCGCCCGCACCGGTTATTTCGATGAGTGGTACCACTTTCTGTGATAATGATTTTAATCCCGCACAAATTGCGGTATCAATACCAGGCGGTACTTTTAATGCAGTACCAGGTCTTGATTCAGCCAAGCAAACTTTTACACCTGCCATCGCTAAAGCTGGAACGTACAGGTTAATTTACACCGTAAATAATGTAAGTTCTGCACCATTTAACATTACAGTCCTTTCTGTACCTGGTAATAGTGGTTTCAGTTTTATAAATGATTGGTCTGGTGGCATTAAAACTGCGGCCGTAGCTGCCGCAAGGTCAGGTATTGTATCAGCAACATTTACCCCTGTCATCAGAGATACCAGATTTACCTATGATTGGGAAGTATTTGGAGATAATATATCGAAAGGCGCAATGACTACCGATGGGGTTATTCGAATATCAGGTGATAGTAGTGTAGTAAATGTTAAAGCCTCAACTGTTACTGTTTCGTTAACAATATCAAACGGGACTTGTCATTCGTCAACAACATCAATGCAGCTGGAGATTACCTCAACAGGCTTCAGCCCTGCTATTTCAGACGGTCCGCCGGCATCGCTTAAAAAACCAGGGGCAATAGAAAAACTTTTTACCAGAAAGAAGAAAGATCAATAAGTAATAAATCATGGCATCACATATAGTTCATAGGCAGCAAGTAACTTTAAATATTCCCAAACGGGAAGAGGCTCTCGCTTTTCAAAATCGAGTGAGTGACTTGCTGCGTAATGAACTATCTGCTAGTATGGAGGCCATCTTTGATGAACTATTTCCAACAACTGATATTATACGTATCGATTCATTGCTTTTGGATTTAGGTAATATTGAAGCACACAATTTTGAACAAGAGTTTAAAAAGCACTTTATCGAAAAACTCAGAAAAAGCATCCCAGCTATAAAAAATGATTTGGCAGATGAGCATAGCGAACAAATATTAAAGCCTGAACAATCATTAGCAAAAGCGTTCATTTATTTTCTGGAGAATGGTTATTTGCCCTGGTATAGCCCGGTTGAAAATATGGCTGCGTGGAGTAACGAGATCATAGCTATTTTTTCGGATTCTGAAAAAACAGCCTTATACTTTTTTGACTGGTTCCGTGATAAACATGTAGATAACCCAGTTATACTCCAAAGGCTGGTTTCGCAATTTGATAACAGCTTTCTGGAGAAATTATTATCAATTATTACCTCATTAAAAACCGAATCCTGGACTCTTATTTACAAAGATCTGGTAAGTTTCATAGTTGGTTATACAAACAAAAGCTCACCAAATCGCAAGGAAATATGGATTTGTATTTTTAAGGCTTTGTTAAGCCCTGTAATTTCAGGGAATGGCACGACTTTATCTGTTATCAATGATCGTGAACTGATATTACGGTCATTAGATTTGCTCACAAATCACTTTAAAATCTCAATTCATAGCATAATAACATCATTATCAGAGAGTAAATCAAAAGAGACGCTTAAAACAGATATTGTCAAGAAGGGACTTCTGGATCTTAAGTCGCTCTTAATATCAAGGGACAACTTGAGAAATAATACAGAAGATCCTGCATTTATAGATAAGCTTAAAGAAACCGAAGCCAACAATGCGCATAAGAATACTGAAGATATAAGTATCAGCAAGCAAACAGACCTGAGTAAAACAAGCCACGTTGAAAACACGGATCACGTAGGCAGTAATAAAAATCAAAAAGCATATGAAACCCAAACCGATGAACGCTTTGATTCTACAAATGACCCGAAAAAAATCAATATAAAAAAGGGAACTCAAGATATCCGGCAAAACAATACGGGGGATGAAAAAACCAAAGAAGAACAGGAAAACAACAAGATTAATCATTCCAATTACCAGGATGAAGAGCAATTAAAACAACAAAAAGGGATAACGGCAGCAAAAGAACTGGAAAAACAGAAAATCACGCTTACTGATAATCAAGATAGTATATCATTAAACGAACCAAAAAAATTCGAGACTGAGCAAGAAATATCTGAGAAAAAGAAACAGGGAGATAATACAAAACGGCCGCTGCCGCAGAGTAGAAGGTTTACAGGTATTCAAGAATCAGAAACGTTATACATAAAAGGTAGTGGAATTGTGATCCTTCATTATTTTTTATCGCCTTATTTTAATGATCTGGACTTATTAGTGGATGGAAGATTTAAAGATGATACGGCTCATCAGCGGGCGGTGTTATTACTTTATTATCTGGCCACAGGAAAAACCAAAGTTGCCGAGTTTGATTTAACGCTTTCTAAAATTTTATGCGGTTATCCCTTGGAGGAAACCCTGCCAGCAACTCTGATCTTAACGAAAAAAGAAAAAACAGAATCAAAAAACTTATTAGAGGCTATTATACACCATTGGTCACCGCTAAAAAACACATCGGTTAAAGGCTTGCGAAGCGCCTTTTTTGAACGGGATGGAAAACTAACAAAAAAAGAAAATGGGTGGCTATTAACAGTTGAGCAGAAAACTATTGATGTATTATTAGGTAAATTACCGTGGGGGTATTCAACCATACGCCTACCATGGATGCAGGAAATATTAAATGTGGATTGGTATTAAAATAGAAGTAATGTTAGCAAATAAGCAATCACAACCCGAAAATACTACAAAGGCAAAAAACAATGCTCCTTTTTTTCCCGGGCATTTGGTACAGCCTAAATTACAGGTAAATGAGCCTGGTGACAGCTATGAGCAGGAAGCAGACCTTATGGCTGATCAGGTTATGCGTATGAGCGTCCCTTCATCAAATGAGTCTTCGTTTTTTAAACCCGCTCCAACAACTGTTCAGCGTAAATGTCAGCATTGCGAAGAAGAAGAAAAACTTCAGCGTAAAGAAGGCCCTGATACCGGTTTAGATGTAATCAGTGATTTTAAACCAGCATTAACAACCCTTCAGCGTAAATGTCAGCATTGTGAAGAGGAGGTTCATCGTAAAGAAAGCTCCGGTGCAACCGTAAATGGAGGTATCGAATTGGACAGTTATGTAGCATCCCTTGGCTCATCCGGGCAGTCTCTATCAGAAAGCAGTCGTAACTTTTTCGAACCCCGTTTTGGTCATGATTTTTCAAATGTGCGTATTCATACCGATTCTGTAGCCGCAAAATCCGCGCAAGCCATTAACGCGCTGGCCTATACTACAGGTAATAATATTGTTTTTAACAGCGGTCAGTATTCGCCCGAAAGCGAAAATGGTAAAAGATTAATAGCTCATGAGCTCACCCACACCATACAACAAGGGGGAAACAATGTTTCGCGAATGATACAAAGAACGGTAGATAATGTAGAAGTAAATTGCGGCGATAATCAAATCAAATTCTCTCATGATGGAGCCATTACCTCTTATAATCTTGATCATTGTAACGTAACAGATGGTCAATACAATGCAACGGTAAGGCTATCACCCGCCAGGGTAGATTTTGACCTGGGGACTGTTGGGCCAGGTACACAGTTTGATTTCAGTTATGCCATAGGCCCTGGCCAGCCAAGCCCTAATACATTCTTTGCCGGGCAAACATCGGTTGCCATCAATTGCACGCATACACCATCAGCTTCGGGTGATGGCACAAATATACATTTCAATGCAAGCAGGCTAACTCCGGAACAGTTTACCCAGATGACGGGTAGATCAATTGATAGCGTACCAGAAGGGATGATGGTGCCGTTAGGTAATTTAATATCTTCTGTTGCAGGACCGGCATTAGCAGGGGCAAGTCATTTTTCGCCAACTCCATGGTCTTTCATTCCCAGAAATACCACCGGTATATTATGGGGTGGCAGCCATACCTCAGTGTGGTCAAACCCGGAAGGCCTGTTTTCAACACCAACAATAAGGGGATATAGGGGAAACCTCGGGTATTATATGGGCGAATATGCGCCAATAGTTGGCCATAACTTTACAGTCAGACTTCACGAGGGCGTACCCGGTAGTTTTGCAAATGATGCCTGGTTCCCGATGATGGCCGGCGATCAATATTATATTTTTACGCCTCAAACACCGGAACAGGGCCTGGCATTTGCCGAACGTTTAAGAAGTACCGAATATGGGGGGACTTATACCTACAGTCCGCCACGTGCAACAGGGGCTGCGGATCCCATATTAGGTCCGGTCGGTCCTACTGAGGGCAATCTCAATGCAGAATTATTATCACGGGGACGGGCTCCAATGTGTACAAATAATTGCATTACGGTACCCAGAGCCGAAGTTGAGGCCGCCATTGGCGGAAGACCAGCCACTCCAAGCGGAGTAGATGTAATGAGCGGAACCGGTCCGGATGGGGCTGTTGACCCCGCATTTGCAGGGCGCGGCAGGCTAATGACCGAGGCGATGCGTGATGGGCCATTGCCTCCCGGAGCACAACGACTTCGTATCCGGGTAACTCCAGGCGGGTCAGCCGGAATGTTTGTAATAAGAGGTGCTGGCGGAATAATGCTGGTATACGGCATTTATCAAACAACTGATAGAATAGCTTCATCAGTAGGCACAGGTCACACCACAACAGTAATTACAGAAGAAGCAGGTTCATGGACTGGAGGCATTTTAGGCTCGGCCCTTGGCGGAGCGGCAGCTGGTGCAATTTTATGCGCACCTACAGGTCCTGTTGATGCAGTTTGTGTAGTTGGCGGATTTCTTGGTGGATTATTATTTGGAGCTATTGGCGGAGCTGTAGGGCACACCGTTGGCCACGAGGTTGGAGAACATGTAGCTACACCAATTGTAGATTCTGTGATCCAACAAGCAGCCGAAGTGGAAAGCAGCATGACAAGAAGTATTTATAATCTATATGGAGTACCCTATTTTTAAAGGATTACAATTAATAATTGAATTTTTCAATAAACAGGAATTATCAGAATAGGTTTATATGTCAAAAGAGAAACAAAACACTGAACCAGTAAAAAGCAATTCGCATCATATCACATCCAAGGCTGCTTCATTCTTTTTTCAACCCAAGCTTACCATAAATCAGCCAAATGATGTTTATGAACAAGAGGCCGATGCAATGGCAGATAAGGTGATGCCTATGGCAATACCCAATCATAACCAAAATGTTTTTTTTAAACCGGTTGGGGATAGTATCCAACGTCAATGCCAACATTGCGAAGAGGAGGGAAAATTGCATCGCAAGGAAAGCTCAGACTCCAATGTGCAGGGGGGATATGAGTTAGACAATTATGTAGGCACTCTTGGATCATCCGGGCAAGCTCTATCCCAAGCCAGCCGCCAGTTTTTTGAACCCCGTTTTGGGCGGGATTTTTCCAATGTACGTATCCATACTGGCTTAGAAGCAGAAAAATCGACACAATCCATTAATGCATTAGCTTATACTACAGGCAATAACATCGTTTTCAATACCGGGCAATACGCTCCGGAAAGCAACAGCGGTAAAAAGCTAATAGCCCACGAGTTAACGCACGTAGTGCAGCAAGGACAAGGAGCAGAAGTTAAAACCTTCCCATGGCTTCCAGTTGCTCTGGGTACTGCAGTTATGGGAGGGGCATATGCTTATTGGAAATATAATTGTTTACAACCATGCAAGCCTTTAATGAAAAGAGCCTCAGACGATTTCAGTGAGTGGTACTATGAGCAAACCAAGGCCGACGTCCCGAACAATGTTTGGGATGCCTATGGGCATTGTTATGCGGCATGCTGCGCAAAAAAAAGATGTGGAGGAACCGCAGCGTACTTGGCCGGCCGGGGCCGGGAGTTTTATAGGCAATATCTTGACAGCGAGCCCCACGATAGTTATACCCAGGACGTAAACAATCAGGAGCTGGGCAGGAGTTTAGCTAAAGATGAATATGCAGACTGTTCCGAGGCATGTCAAAATCAAGCAGCTAAATTGGACCTGACTGCACCAAAAGCATCATTTTGGAATCCCCAAAAAGGCTTATATAAACCAGAATAAAATTATTATATCCATTGGAATCAGCAAAACATACCCAGAGGCAAGACAGAATAAAGGATCCATTATTTGTATCCAGATCATTCTTTCAACCAAAGCTCAACATAAATCAACCTAATGATATTTATGAGCAAGAGGCCGATGCTATGGCCGACCGGTTTATGCGTATGCCTGATCCTGCTATAAATGATAACACTTTTTTTAAGCCTGCTCAAACCATTCAGCGCAAATGCCAACATTGTCAACAAGAGGAGAAACTTTTTCGTAAAGAAAGCTCTACAGCCGGAACTCTTGGTGGCCATGATTTAGATACCTATGTAGCTTCATTAGGTTCTTCTGGTCAACCGCTACCTGAAAACAGCCGTCAGTTTTTTGAGCCACGTTTTGGGCAGGATTTTTCGGGCGTGCGCATCCATACTGATACTGTGGCCGCAAAATCGGCACAATCCATTAACGCGCTTGCTTATACTACGGGCAATAATATTGTTTTTAACAGCGGTCAGTTTTCCCCTGAAAGTGACAGTGGTAAACAACTAATGGCGCACGAATTAACACACGTAGTACAACAACGCAAAGGGATCCATCCCAAATTAATTCAGCGTGCACCAGGAAAAGGAGACGCACAAGCAATAATTGACCGCGATAAATTGATTAAAGATATCAAGGCAGAAGCAGCCTTTAAAGCCATGGATGCGGGACAAAAAAAACTTGCCGAGGAAATCATCACCGAAATAAAGAAAAAGCCAGTTCCTATTCAGAATTCCTATTATTTGAAACAGTTTCAATTGCTTTTTAAAACGGTAACCCAAACACCCGCACAAATCACCACTGCAACAAATGCAAAAACCAATACGGCAGTTGCACAGGAAGCTGTAAGAGTTGCCAAACCAGAAGAAGCCAAAAATAAGGATATGGAGGAAAATACCGCGAAAGATCCCGCCAGATCATTTGAGCGCGTTGTTGGTAAATTTGGAGGCGGTGCTTATTATATCGACCGAAGATCGCCAACTGATATTGTCATCAAGGCCGAAATAATGTTAAGGCCTACAGGTACGGGTACTATGGATCAGGTTAACAAAATTAAACAAATGAAGGATGGGATCGAAAAAGCAGCCTCCACCAAAGGCTATATCGTCTCCATCACATTTGTCGATGTAGCCGGGCCTGATACGTTCACGGTGGAAGTGAATCCATCGGAATGGGAAGTGGCCACCAATTGGTCTGGAGGAAGTCCTAAAGGTTTTGCCCATGAATTGCATCATATGATGGCTTATGAATTAGACCGCTATAACTACATTGATTCGCAGGCAGACAATGATGAGATGAAGCTGGGTACTAGGTTATACTGGTTCAGGAAAGAACTATCAAAACCCGCGGGTTATAATGATCCTACATCCATTATGGATAACGCAGATCACCCAAATAATCTTGATGTATGTACAGTTGCGGGAATAGATATGAAAACCTGCATGGACGCACGTAAAAAGATGGATGATGATGCGGTTCCTGTTGGTGAAAAGAAGCAATTTGTTACACCCGATACTATAAAAATTGGCAATGGTAAAAAAGCCAGGATTGGTTTAGACATGCATATTGATTTTTTACCAGACCATGTCCGTTTGCATGTATTTACGGCTAATGAACAAGGCGGCGAATATAAAGCCGGCGCATCACGCCAGATCATAGGCGATCCGGGTAAAGGCGGGGACTATGGTGTCGCTTTATCAGCAGTATCTGCCGGCCCTTTTATAAGACTTGAAGGAAGATCTGAAACTACGGGTATAAATGTACCAAGCGTTAAAGGGACATATACTTTAGAATTTAATTAAATATTTCACAGTGGATTCACATCAACATATCAAACTGGTTGGTAAGCTTGAAAACCACACAGCCTCCAAATCGCTATTTTTTCAGCCAAAGCTCTCCGTCAATCAACCTAACGATATTTATGAGCAGGAGGCAAATCATGTGGCTGATAGGGTTATGCGTATGGCTGTTCCAGCTCATAACGAAAAGGCCTTTTTTAAATCTTCTGATGGAATACAACGCAAATGCCAGCATTGTGAAGATGAAGTAAAGCTGCATCGCAAGGAAAGTCCGAACGCAGATGCGCACAGTGGCCATGAATTGAATAATTATATTGGTTCATTAGGTGCATCCGGCCAAACATTATCTGAGAATAGCCGTCGTTTTTTTGAGCCACGTTTTGGTCATGACTTTTCAGATGTACGCATCCATACGGACACAATAGCTGCAAAATCTGCTCAATCAGTCAATGCATTAGCCTATACTACGGGTAACAATATAGTATTTAACAACGGGCAATATTCGCCAGATAGCGATAACGGCAAGAAGTTACTAGCACATGAATTAACTCATGTAGTACAACAAGAAAAAACACGTCCATTGGTGCAGCGAAAAATAATGGTCGGAAATACGGCAATGACGGTTGACGATCAATACAAAAAAATAGTAAAAGATACATTTGGAGATAAAGGTTTAGAAATTGTATTGGGATGGCATAACAATGGGGCGGGCCCCGAATATGATTTTAAAGATTGGGAAGCTTATCGAACCGAGATCCGTATCCGGAGCAATGCCATAAAGGGTATGGATATTGCCAACGATAAAAGCATTAATTGTTGCCATTACCCAACAAAAGGTCATCCCGGAGGCACTTTGAACCCATTTTATTGGGATAAAACGGAGGATTATCATTTCATCGCAAAAGTACCATTCCCCGCTGGGAAAAACTCTTCAGACGCAATAGAAGATATGTTTAGGCCTAATGCAGGCACAGAGCTTGAATGCCTTACATTGTCTGTTGCTGTAGAGTATTATGCATTGCTTCAGGCTTTGGGTAAGGATAAATTTAACAAAATGTTTCCAGCGGGTGCCGGTCTGGTGATTGCCAATTCAGGTGCCGATCTTTTAAAGTCATTGGTAGGTTCTGACAAATTTGAGGAGCTACCAACAAAACAAAAAATAAGCGAACTTATTCCGGGCGATCACGGCTACTTTAAAAACTTTGCCGACTATGGAGCTAAACATCCAAATGGCTTATGGCAGGGCGAAAATGTAATATACTATGGTAACGGAAAATTCAGGGGCTTTGGAATAGGAATCTATGACGAGGATACCATTTTAGACAGATTGGTTTACTATTACAATAAAGATTTAGATGACAAGGACAAAAAAACAAAGACTGATCTTATAAAAGAAGGTGGGGGTTTTACAGGATGGGTTACCCGACCATCAATTAAACAAATTTTAAAATAAAATGTAATAACTTGAAAGCAATAAGAGATACAACGCAACCGGAAACGTCTGCAAGATCGCGGGATAAAAGCCCCTTGTTCTTTCAGCCTAAACTTTCCATTAATCAGCCCAAAGACATTTACGAGCGGGAGGCCGATAACATGGCCGATCAGATTATGCGCATGGCAAATCCTGCCCCAAATAAAAATACTTTTTTTAAACCAGCCAATAATATAGTTCAAAGGCAGGATGATCCATCCAAAACACTTACGGAAGGGGCAGGAGTTGTTAAAGAACAGTTGGATGATAAACCCGGGTTTGAAGAATGGCAGAAAGAGCAAACAGACGCGCTGAAAAAAGCAGTTTGGGACAACCAACCTACCGAACTTAAAGCAAGTATTATAGGTTTTGGCCTCGGTTCATTGGGAATATTGGGTTCGGTATTCGCTACTGATCAAAGATTCAGGACCGACACTATAAAATCACTAAATGATAAAAACATAGCGTTGCCACTTTCACTAATCCCATATCACGATTATTTCCCTTTATCTTCTTTTAAATATAAATTAAGTGATAATAAAACCCCTTTGTCATTTGATACAGAATTTGAGTTCAAGCCTTATCTGGAATTGTTACATAATAAATGGAACTTTATCCCAAAACTTGATCTTACATTAGGTTTAAGCAGTGAATATTCATCAAAAGGAGGTTTTGATGTCACAGGTGGCTCCATTAAACTAAAATTTGCCAGTGGTATTATTAACCTGCAAGGATACATCAATCAACCTTTGCCTCCTACGCCTATGTTGGTTAGCGGTAACGGACAATCACCCATGTGGATAATGAGAACCCTTCCCGGTCAGTTTGAGGATCAATTACCAAAAGGAACCGGTGTATTTTTATCTGTCGACGTATTACGTCTACCAGAGCTGTTTACAAACGGAGGAGAAAAAAAACCTTAATATTAAAGCTTAGACACCATGCAGGCTCAATCAATAACCAGCTCTTTGGAAGTACTTTATCAGGTGATACATAATCGCCTGCAAGCGCATTTCAATAATACAGAAACTTCTTTTCCACCAGTTACCATCATGGACGATGGCAGCTCAATTAATGGGTTTATTATCGAAAAGAAGCTTCCTATCGAGGAATACATTATCCTTTTAACCGCGCTGGCCCCGCATTTGCGTACATCCTTTTTTGAAAACATTATACAAGAGTTTTTACCAAATGGCGGCGATTTTCCTGAATTTGGAGGAATAAAAGGAAATAACCACCGCGGATTACTGCCCACCGGTGAAACCGTTCAGTTCATATTAGGTAGTAATGATATCGACAAACGCCTTGCAGTTCAGTATCTACTCACTCATGGCGTATTGGTTAAACATGGCGTACTGTCTATGGAAACCGTTAAAGAGGGCGAACCATTAATGAGCGGCAGGATCATACTTGATGCAGAATGGGTAAGCCGTTTTCTTACAGGTGCCGAAACAGTACCTAAATTCAGTCCCGATTTTCCGGCAAAAAATATTGCAACGGCCATGACGTGGGACGATCTTGTATTGAACAATTATACTCAGAACCAGCTTAATGAGATTATGATATGGGTGAAACATAATGATACATTGATGCAGGATGAGGTACTGAAAAGAAAAATAAAACCAGGCTACAGGGCACTGTTTCATGGCCCTTCAGGAACGGGCAAAACATTAACAGCCACCCTACTTGGCAAGTACTTTGATAAAGAAGTGTATCGTATTGACCTCTCGCAGGTGGTAAGTAAATACATAGGCGAAACAGAAAAAAACCTGGAGAAAGTATTCCTGAAAGCCGAAAATAAAAACTGGATATTGTTTTTTGACGAAGCAGATGCCTTATTTGGTAAGCGTACCGGCGTGCAAAGCTCTCATGACAGGTACGCCAACCAGGAAGTAAGTTACCTACTGCAACGCATAGAAGATTTTCCCGGCCTGCTCATACTCGCATCCAACCTGAAAAGTAATATGGATGATGCTTTCTTAAGACGCTTCCATACGATCATACATTTCTCTATGCCAAATGCGCAGGAGCGGCTAAAATTATGGGAAAAAGCATTCCCTGAATCATGCGGGCCAGAACCCTGCATCCAATTAAAGGACCTGGCTGATAAATATGAATTAACCGGGGCAGCTATACTTAACATCATCCATTACGCCGCGCTGCAATCTATATCCAAAAATGATCAATACATACGCCTCAGCGACTTGATAGAAGCGATAAGAAAAGAGTATCGTAAAGAAGAACGTACCATGAGTTAATTAAACCACATAACCGGAGGAAAGAACATGGCCTTAGCACAATTTCATATATACACCCCACAGGAGTTTCAGCAGTATCTGGTAAACACAGTTTTTTCCAGAAGCATTAAAATGATACAAAACCATCATACCTGGGAGCCAAATTACAGTTCACTAAGCCCTAGTCAAGGGGAAATGTATTGGCTCGAATCTATGAGAAGCTATCATATCCATAATAATGACTGGAGCGACATCGCGCAGAATCTGACCACTTTCCCTTCCGGTAACATTGGGCTATGCCGCCCAATAAATATCACACCAGCAGGCATTTTTGGTGCAAACTCAGGGGCCATTTGTATCGAAAACTTAGGTAACTTTGATGCAGGGCATGATCAAATGACCCTACCGCATAAGGATACTATTGTATTTTTAAATGCTATACTTTGTATGAAGTTTGATCTGAAACCGGTAAAAGAGCAAGTAGTTTATCATCATTGGTTTGACCGTTCAGGTAAAAGATTCCCTGAAAGTGTGGTTAATAATAATCAGGTTGGCAATCAACAGAAAACTTGTCCGGGCACTGCGTTTTTCGGCAACAATACCATTACATCTGCCGAAGCTAATTTCTTTCCTCTGATTGCTAGTAGAATAAAGCAACTCGATGAAACTTCGATATCCCAAATTGCATCTATGATTGTAAATACAGATGTATTAAACGTCCGCTCAGGGCCAGGTACATCGTATCCTATTTTGCGCACAATTACTCAAGATACTCAGGTTGCCATTTATACCACAACCAATCAATGGAGTAAAATAAGTAACACGGCAGACGAATGGGTGTTCAGCAGCTATTTGTCTTAACTAATTTTTAAAACCTCAAACCATAAAAAATCATGTTGTCATTTTTTAAAGCAAAAACCTGGAGCGGAGCCGGTTGGCTACTGACCCTTTGCGTGATACTTGTTTTTATTGCGATGATTTATACCGCACTTCATCTTTGCTATAAGGGTACCGATCATAAAAAACTGGACAATACGCAATTGTTGAATATTGATAATGTACTTGCTGTATATCCTGATCCTGATTCGGCTCAGTTGGCATCAAAAGACCCAGCGGTTAAAAAAGCTGTATTTGCAAACCGGAGAGAACGCGATCGTGCGCTGTTTAACTTTTTAAGAAATGAATATGACGGACGCATAGATGAATACCGTCTCAAACGTATGGATAGTTTATTGATCAATCTTAACAATAAAGATGCCAAGGCATACCTTACCAATGCGGAGATCATTGTGAATGATTTTTTCTGGTTTGTTGGAACAGGCACTTATGCCGAGGTGTTGTTTTGGGCTCTTATAGGCGTTCTGGTAAGTTTAATTTATTATGTAAGTATTGCCAACCGCCAGGCATTAAAATTGGCTGGAGATGCGGATACAGGGCCGTTCGACCCTGCTGAAATATCTGGGCAGGTATCAAAAATGTTTTACGCCCCCATATGTGCTCTTGTTTTGGTGCTTGGATACAATTTATTAAGCGGCAGCAACTCCAAAATGACAGATATCAGCATAGGTAAAGGGCTTTTATTGTTTTCATTTATTTCGGGATTCTTTTCGGGACGGGTTATGAAATTTATTGATGGATTAAAAGACCTGGTATTACCATTAAGCGGAAACGATAGCACCTCAACAGATAACAGTAATAAAACGGATGGAAAAACAGCAGATATAACCGTCGATCTGCATTTAGCTCAGGCTATGTTATCCGCACCCGAGGCAGCCGATATCATTGAGGGAGGATTTAATGCGGCTGTTGTTACACTAAAATCCGACGCAGGCGATATTATTACACTCGACAAACCAGCCAATGATCAAAGTTCAGAATTTACAGCAACACAGATACCTCAGGGAAAATATAACCTGCATGCCACTATGGCTTTTAAAAATAACGATGTTATTATTAATCTTGAGGGTGATAAGAATATTGAAATAAGTGATACCAACAAGACCATCTTTCAATTGGATCTGGATAAAGCGGCAGAGGCTGGCTAAAACCGTCTCCCCGTACTTTTTTGAGGTCTGATGAACGGGCACCTGTATAACTCAACCGTTAAAATGTCCGGTTCGCCTTTGAAATTGTCTACTTCGACACTGGTTATGCGTATAAGTGTTTATTATTAAACAACTTTGCTGTATAATCATTGAACTATGAATACCCCAAATTCCAACCTATTCAAAAGAAAACCCATAGTCATAGGAGCTATTTTGCTGATCGGCTTTTTGTCTATACAATTCATTCGCCCTCAGATCACCAATCCACCGGTAACGGCAGAAATAGAAGCTCCGACAGAAGTAAAAAGTATATTGACACGGGCTTGTTATGATTGCCACTCCAATGAAACCAACCTACGCTGGTATGATCAGATATCACCTGTTTATTGGAGAGTAGCCGGTCACGTGAATACCGGTCGCAAACACTTAAATTTTTCCAACTGGAAAAATCTGGCACCAGCCGATCAAAAAGCCATGCTTTGGGAAGCCGTTAACCAGATAGCCGCTGGTGCTATGCCTATAAAGGATTACGAACTGGTTCATCCCTCGGCTGCCATTTCCAAAAGCGATCTGGAGATATTGAAAAAATACGTCTCGTCCTTTTCGCCTAAGCAAATCCCGGGAGATACCGCTAAAATAAACACGGCCGATAAGCAATATGCGCATTGGCAAAAAACAACTACCACTTTAGCTAAACTGCCCAAAGCCTTAAACGGAATTACTTATATTCCAGACTATAAAAACGGGGAAACCATCAGTACCACCGAACGTTTTGATAATGGCACTATGCGAGTGATCTTCGGTAATCCGATAGCCATAAAAGCCATTCGCGAACATCATATTAATCCATGGCCCAATGGAACAACGTTTGCCAAAGTGGCCTGGGATCAGGTAACCGATAAAGATGGCAATATACACACCGGCGCATTTAAGCAGGTGGAGTATATGATTAAGGACGATAAAAAGTATGCCTCAACTGCCGGATGGGGTTGGGCCCGATTTAAAACTGATAAGCTTGTGCCTTATGGTAAAACAGCCCTGTTTACTAATGAGTGTGTGAGCTGTCATAAACCCTTAAGTAACACCGACTTTGTTTTCACATCACCAATTGAACACTAATCTATCAGGAAATCATCATGAAAATTACTCATATATTATTCGCGGCCTCTGTTTTGATAGTATCGGCCTGTAATAACCGTAAACCCGTCGAGGAACTTTTAAATAAGAAAGCCGCTATACCCGCTTCGTTTAACTTTAGCAAAGCTGGCTTAAAAGTGATCACCTCATTCATCAACAAAAAGGAGCAAACCATGTCAACTCTCTACGGCAATGACCTAGCCTTAAAAACAGCTCTTTTAGGTTCAGCAAACTATCCGCCGGGAGAAAACCTGACACTGGTTACCTGGAAACAGCAGGACGATGATCGCTGGTTTGGTGCCAGGATACCCGGCGACCTGTTATCTGTTGAAGTGATTAAAACAATCAGTTCAAATACTGGAAACGTTACAACTAATTATCAACGATTTACAGGAAGGGAATTAGCGATAGATACTGATACAACACATCAGCAGGAACGTATTAGTTACATCTTTTCTCAGAAGCCTTCAATAATGCCCTGATGCTTTTTTAAAATAGCAACAAGGCATTATTAAAGATCTGTATTACGTGGCGTACTCCCGTTGGTACTTATTCCGGTAATCAATAGGAGAGAGGCCTGTTATACGCTTAAATGTAGTACGAAAAGCTTTGGTATCGGTATAGCCTACGTTATACATTACTTCGTTCACATTCTCGCGCGAAGTTTCCAGGCTTACTTTAGCAGCCTCGATCTTTACACGCTGTATATATTCGGCCACGGTATTTGCTGTGGCTTTTTTAAAGCGGCGTTCCAGGTTTCGGCGACCAAGAGCAAACATCGAGGCCAGTTGCTCTACCGTGATTTTTTCCTGGTAATTCTTTTCAATAAATTCCTGTGCTTTTTTGATCGGATCATCTGCATGATCTTTTTGCCCCTGAAATATGATGAATGACGATTGGCTATTCCGCTCCATTTCAATGGCAAAAACCTTGGCACTTAAAATGGCAATGTCACGACCGGCGTATTTTTCAATAAGATATAAAATAAGATTCAAGTAGGAGAAGGCCCCCCCGCTCGAATAAATGCCCTGCTCATCTGTAATGATCTTTTCGGTAACCAGGTTAACATCCGGGAACATCCGCCTGAATTCATTGGCAAACATCCAGTGTGTAGCGCATTTTTTGCCGGTTAACAAGCCGGTTGAGGCTAATAAAAAAGCCCCCATGCACAAACTGGCGATCTCGGCTCCTTTATTATATTGTTCGGTTAACCAGGGTAAAAACTCTTTATTATTCTCCACTTCTTCACTGATATTACCATCAATGGCAGGAATAATGATCAGATCGGTCTTTTCAACTTCACCGATCAGCTTATTGGCATTAACGGTAAATAAGCCACCGCTAACCGGAGTTTCCATGGTAAGGCCAACCAGTTCAACTTTAAAAATAGGGTCTTTGCCGGCCGCCAAAAAAAATTGGTTCACTTGCGTAAGCAATTGACGAGACCCTTCCAGGCTTCCGAGTATGGCCCGTTTAGGAACCAGTATCGATATATGTTTCATACAGTAAATGGTTTATAATGCAGGTTTTTACTTCCCCAAATTGACGTATACTCCAATCATGGAGTATTGCAATATAACGTTAATTTTTTTTAGATGTAATAAGCAAAAATCACTTATCTGTTTACAAGCATTAATCTATCAATAGGCACCAATCCTTCAACTAAAACACATAACAATCTGATTATCTGCTTATTTTTAAAGTTCATTAAACAAATAAGTCAACTTTATTATTTTAAATCAGTACGTATTTACCGGTCAGGAAGCCTTGGTCAATTCATTAATAGCTATCAAAATATCCTCTTCCGTAGTTCGCCAGTTTACAAATGCTGCCCGCAAACAAGGTACTCCTTTATAGGACGTCGGAGAGATGAATAACTTACCTGATACTTTGAGCTTTTCCAATATCAGGGCTAGTTTACGGCCTCTATCTTCTTCGCTATCTATAGTAAAACAAACTACGTTCAACCTTACAGGCGCGACTAATTTAAATATGGTGTTTTGCTCCAGTAGCTGCGCAAATTGATTGGCCAGCGCTATATTATTTTCCACAATCCATCCAAATCCGCTGCGACCATAGGCTTGTAATGCAAACCAGGCCGGCAAGGCTCTTAAGCGCCTGGAGTTTTCAGGCCCGAAGTTCAGGAAACTAAAGTCGGTAGCCGGATCGCCTAAATAGGGGGCATTACTGTTCTGAAACGTTTGCAACTGAAATGCCGCGTGTTTTTCATGAACAAGGTATATAGCGCCATCATAAGGAACATTGAGCCATTTGTGGCAATCAACAGTAATACTATCGGCAAATTCCCATCCGCTTAGCAGATGACTATGCTTTTCCGAACAAACCGCGAAAGCCCCAAAAGCAGCGTCGATATGCCAATAAAAAGTATATTGCTTTTGTAAATCAGCAATGGCCTGCATATCATCAAAATCAACGGTATTAACCGTACCGCCACTACTGATCACAATAACCGGATAATCCTTATTTTCCTGCAATTTAACTTCCAGATCAGCTGTATCCATAGCTTCCCGGTTACCTTCTGCGGTTTTTACTGTAATGATATTGCTACTCCCCAAACCCAACATAGCCAGTGATTTAATAGCTGACGAATGTGGAGTGGCTGTTAATATTCTGATCTCTGTTTTGATACCCTCACGGGCAATATCAATACCCTTTTGCTTGCCTGCCCACTGCCGGGCAATGGCCAAACAGGTAAAGTTCGACATGGTAGCGCCCGTTACAAAGCCACCTTTAAAGTAGGATGGCAAGCCAAACAATTGAATAAGCCAGTTAATGGTTTGCAACTCAATATTGGCAGACACATCACCCGAGCCTTTGATTCCCTGTGGGTTCTGATCAAACACCGCACTTAGCCAGTCGCCGGCAATTGCGGCCGGAGTGGTGCCACCGGTTACAAAACCCCAATACCGCGGACCTGATGATGCCACTATCTTATCCTGATGTTGCTCATAAAAGGCTTTTAAGGTACCCTCCAGGCCAATTCCGTTTTCAGGAAGATTGATGGGAATAGTTACCTGAACATTATTGACGCTTACAGGCCTGTCATTTATTTCATTCAGGTAAGCAGCGGCTTTATCTTTAGTTAAAGATAATAAATAGTCCAGGTTATCAAGATCGTTTTGTAATGTGTTGTACATGGGTTTATCAATTCGATATCGCAAATAAATACATATTTGATCAGGATAAAACACCGGTCACAAAATTTGACACAGGCTGTACAAAAACTTTTTAAAGTTTTATTTTAACACTTTTTTGATCAAAAACAGGGTAAAAGCGATCGAAAAACAGCTCAAAACTCATTCAAAACCATCGATTTTAACACTTTTTAACAAATTTCAGCGCCGTTTTGAAAGCTTTAAAAAGTATTAGATAATTGATTGTCAAATAACTAAATTGAAAACAAGTCGATTTCTGGCTATATTTCTCCTTAACTAAACAGCCCGGTTTTTCTTTTTGGTCAGAAAAACCGGGCTGCTGTATATACAAAAATACGAAAATTTCCGCTTATAATTAAATTATCGAGGAGTAGCCCGCCTCATACCAGCTCTTTATTTTTCCTTAAAGCCCCTCGGCCATTTTTAGTCCTTCCTGGCGTATTTGCTCGGTACGTACATAACGTTTATCGGCACCTAAGCGCGACTGGGTGATGAACTCATAAAACATCCGTGTCCAGGATCGGGTTGAGTCCAGATGCTCATAAAACTCCTTGGTTATTTTATAATAGCGGGGTAAAAATCGGCCCGGGATATTCATAATGTCATGATGTTCGTTATGATAACCCACATTAAAACAAACCCAATTGAGCCACCCGTAATAGGAATTGGTTTCCTGACCTTCCTTAAATACAAAATGCTCATGTATAAAATGCCCCGCAGATGGGTGCAAACTAAAGCCCCATAGTGTTGAAAGCAGCAAATAAATAATGGCTATTTTACCTAAGAATATAAATATAAGCACATCTGTAATGACCAGCGTGATGATATTTGCCCACTCCCAACGGGTGGGCTTGGTATCAAAACCTCGCACCAAAAACAGAAAGAAGATGTAAAAAAACAACCACACAAATTTCTTTATCCCCGATTTGCCCACCATTTTAACCTCCCAATGGCTCGGGAAATCATTGTCTATCTGTTCGATACCTAAATGGGAGTGATGCTTCATATGGTGCCTTCTAAAAGCGATGGCTCCTGGAACCAGAACAGGTATGTTGGCAATAATAGCTAACGCCTTATTCTGCGCCGGGGTTTTAAGCATAAGGTTATGTGCCATTTCGTGTACGGCCATAGCCGCCCAATGGTTCATGGTGCCTCCAACTACGTATGATAACAAAATAATTTGCCACCAATAGGGGCCAAAGTGCGGAAACCAAACGCCTACCGCCCAGGCAAAGCTTAGCTGACCGGCTACAATAAATAGTGTAAGTACCGCGGCCCAGGGATCATAGCCCATCAATTTTTTTACCTGGGGATACTTTTTTAAAACCTCAATCCGGCGCAGATGATGAATGTCCGGTGTCTGAATGCCTTCAAATGGTGTGCTGCTTTCCATGATGATAAGTTTAGGTAACACTAATTTAACATCAATAGTCAAAATATCACACCGTATTTCTACCGAAAATAATGCGTACAAATACCTAACTATCAATACCATAAAGCACCATTAACAGATTATTTTCATGGACAGCTTATTTTAACGTAATACTTACCTTTTGAAATCTGCGTTTAGTTACGATACAAAATTGGTGGAGGACAGCCCGATGTGAAATAAACATCCTGTGATTCTCTTTATTTTCACGCCATGTTATACTCAACTGAGCTTGAAATCACGAATATTTTTTATGTTTACAAAAAAACAAAATTTAGCTATGAAAGCTTTAAAAACACCCTTATTTACTTTAATCTTTGCGTTAGGCGCCATCACTGTAATCTCATGTAAATCAAAAAAACTGGTTCAAAAACCTGTACCGGTTGAAACCGAACAAACTTACGCACCAAAGCCACAACCAGCTCCGGCGCCAAAACCTGCACCAAAAGAAACTCCACCGCCGCCACCGGCAAAACCAAACTATAACTTTAGCAATATCCAGTTTGAGTTTAACTCAGCCGTGCTAAGAACTTCATCTTACCAAACCCTTGATCAGGCAGCTGCTGAAATGAAGAAAGATCAAACTGTAAAATTTGTATTGAATGGTAATGCTTCATCAGAAGGTACGCCTGAGCACAATATGGAATTATCTGTTGAAAGAGCTAATTCAGTAAAATTATACCTGGTAAACAGCGGTATCAACGGCGATAACCTAAGCGTAAAAGGTTATGGCGAAAGCAAGCCAATTGCAGATAACACTACAGAAGACGGCAGAGCTCTGAACCGCCGTGTAGAGATCAAGCTTAACAAATAAATCTTTTCGACCTCATATCAAAAGCCCGGTAATTAAAATTACCGGGCTTTTTGCGTTCAAACGGGCAACCATTAAGCTTTTTGGCCCGTAATGAATAGAGTCAAGAGGTTAGAGTCAAGAATCAAGACAGAAAATAACCACATTGTTTTTCTTGGTTCTTGACTCTTAATTCTTGCTTCTTAAAAAATGAAGCATATTATAAAAGGCATTTTAACACTGCTGAACAGGCAGGAGAAAGCGCAATTGAGCAGGCTCATCCTGCTCGATCTGTTGATCAGCGCGCTTGATATCGCTTTTCTGGGGATGCTGTTACTGGTAGTCGGAATTTACACTTCGACTAAAACCATCAATAACGGCTTTGCCTTTTTGCCTTCTGGCTGGTTCAACAAAAATTCCATGCTGCTCATCAGTATATTCCTGGTACTTTTTTGCTTTAAAAACTGGATGGGCTACCTCATTATGCGTTTTCAGCATCATTTTTTTTATGGAGTAGCTTCGCGCTTATCAAAAAGGAACATCATCAATTACCTGAAAAATGATTACGTGAACTTTGTTAATGTCGATTCCTCTATCCATATCCGGCAGATCAGTCAGCAGCCTATTGAGTTTAGTCATTACATCCTCACCAACGTGCAACAGGTTATTTCGCAGGGCATCCTTATCCTGTTTACGGTTTGTGCTATACTCATCTATCAGCCCATATTATTTCTATTGCTGCTGCTGTTGCTGTTACCTCCGGTAATTTTACTGGCCTGGTTTATCCGGAAACGGTCGAAACAGATCAGGGTGAATACCAAACAGGCCAGCGAAAAAACGCTTCAGCATTTACAGGAATCATTAGCCGGTTTTGTGGAGAGTAATATTTATGATAAAACCAGCTTTTTCACCAATCGTTACCACAGCTATCAGCAACGGCTGAATGATAACCTGGCCGGGCAACAAACCTTGCAGGCTTTACCATCGCGCCTGGTGGAGGTCTTCGCGGTGCTGGGTTTCTTTATATTAGTGCTCATCAATAAATACTGGACCAACCAGCCAGTAATTGATCTGCTCACTATCGGCGTTTTTATGGCTGCCGCCTACAAGATCATCCCCGGTATTATCAAAATACTCAACAGCACCGGGCAAATAAAAACTTATGAGTTTACGCTGAATGATCTGACCTCACCCCGGTCCTCTCAAAAGGAGAGGACTTTACTTAGCGGCTTTGCTGATCCAGGCTCCCTCTCCTTTGGAGAGGGCTGGGGTGAGGCTGAGGCTATCACCTCCATCCAATTCAACAACATCAGCTTCCGGTATAAAGATCATCAGATCCTAAAAAACAGCAGCTTTAGTATCGAAAAGGGCGATCTGGCGGGTATCTCGGCCTTATCTGGCAGAGGCAAAACCACGCTCATCAATCTATTGTTAGGCTTTTTAGTGCCTGATGATGGGGATATCCTCATCAATGACCAGGTAGCAAATATTATCGCCAGAAAACAGTATTGGAACAGGATAGCCTATGTAAAGCAACAGGGTTATTTTATTCATGACACGATTCTTAAAAATATCACCCTCAGCGATGAGGAAAGTGAGCATGAAAAACTGGCTGAGGCTATCGCAATATGCGGACTTAACCCATTGCTGAATGGCAATGCAGAAGGATTGTACCAGACCGTCAGGGAAAATGGGAAAAACTTGAGCGGCGGTCAGCGCCAGCGCATATTGCTTGCCCGGGCGCTTTACCATGATTTTGACGTACTGATATTGGATGAACCTTTTGGCGAGATGGATCAACAGGCCGAGGAAGCCATTTTGATACAACTGCAACGACTGGCTGCTTCGGGCAAAATGATCCTTTTTATAACCCATAACACCGCGAGCCTGAGCTATTGCAACAAACTGATAACACTGGAATGACCAAACAAAAAACCATAGTGATATTAAGTCCCGGTTTCCCGGCTGATGAAAACGATACTACCTGCATACCGTCTATGCAGGTCTTTGTAAGGGGACTAAAGCAAAATAAGCCCGGGCTGCATATCGTGGTGGTTAGTTTTCAGTACCCATTTAAAGCCGCGCGATATAACTGGCAAGGGGTGGAGGTGATCGCATTGGCAGGAAAAGGCAAAGGTCAGTTATACCGCTTAATTACCTGGCGGCGGGTATGGCAAACGCTTAAACAATTGCATGCCCGGTATGAACTGATGGGCCTATTGAGCTTTTGGATGGGTGAGGCCGCCTATATGGGTAAGCGCTTTGCCAAAAAGTATAACCTGCCACAATATACCTGGCTGCTTGGCCAGGATGCCAAAGCGGGTAACCATTACGTAAAACAGGTAAAACCACTGGCTGGCGAATTAATAGCCATATCTGATTTTTTGGCCAGGGAGTTCAGCATTAATTACCATATACAGCCAGGTTATACAATCCCATCGGGGATAGATGTCACACTTTTTGGAGAGCAATCCACCAACCGGGAGATCGACATCATTGGGGTAGGCTCGCTGATACCATTGAAGCAATACAACCTGTTTATCCAGGTAGTAAAAAGCCTTACAAGGCAATTTCCGCATTTAAAAGCGGTGATATGTGGTAAAGGTCCTGAAATGGAGAACCTCCAAAAACAGATCAGCAGGCTAAAGTTGGAAGATCATATCGAACTTAAGGGAGAGCTCTCGCACCCCGAAGTTCTGGCATTAATGCAACGCTCCAAGATACTGCTGCACACCTCGGCCTACGAAGGCTACAGCACCGTTTTAAGCGAAGGCCTGTATGCAGGCTGCCATGTGGTAAGCCTGGTAAAGGGAATGGATTCGCGCCCGCCACAGCATCATGTACCTGGTAATGTTGAGAATATACCCGGGATAATTAAAGAGCTGCTGCACGATCCTGATTTGCTGCATGAGCCCGTACTGGCATATCCCGTAGAAACCATTGCCACCCGGGTTGCCGCTTTATTTGGGTGTTGAGTATTCTTGTTTCTCCTAAACTAAACGTTATTTCGAACGAACCACGACAATCTCCATAATTCAGGTTGTCATCCTGAGGAACGAAGGATCTATTCGCAGACAGTTCTGTAGTATAATAGATTGTTCGCTACGCTCAGAATGACAGGAGATTTTTTACTGTCTACTCGTGGTTTCACCTTTATTGGCGCAAGTCTTGTGTTATGGTATTGTGGGTCGATGACTTGTGACATCATCAGACTCATAAGCACAAGTCATCAGCGCACCAGCAACCACCCAAGACTTGCGCTAAAAAAGATAAAAAAACTATTTTGTCATGCTGAACTACAATGAATGTAAGCGTCCACGCTTACGATTGCAACATCAGACAAGTAAGCGTGGACGCTTACTCTAAAAAATCATTCAAGCGTTGACGCTTGAATGGGCGTCGTGACCTGCTCACAAATACCCACCAGATCATCAGCGATATTCTTAAAACTGAGGTGTTGATGAAAATGAATTAAGGTATCGTCAGAAAGCTTTTTTTGATCGGCGTTATTCACAGTATAAAGCAATCTGGCCAGCGCATTGGCATCACCCGGGGGATATAGAAACCCGCAACGGCCATTTCCGGTTATTTTTTGATATGGAGGAATATCAGTGATCAGCGGAACACAGCCACAGGCCATAGCCTCTAATAAAGCATATCCACTGCCTTCTTTATGGCTGCCCGAGATATAAAAATCGGCCGCGCTATACCAGTAGGGCAATTCGTGGTTAGCAACGCGGCCCACCAATACCACCGCGTTTGCCAGCAGCTTACTGGAGGCAAACAAGGCCATTATATCATTGATCATATCCTCACTTTGGTAGATCATATACAATTTGGCCTCGGGTTTTATCTTCAGATACTGCATAAAACCCAATAAAACAGCTATAGGGTCTTTATTGGCATTTAACCTGCCAACCCATAAAATATTGGTTTCGCCCGCCATTTGGGTGCGTGTTTTACTTATTTGCTTATCTTTTTGCTGAAGATTGGTGGAGGCCTCCAGCAGTTCAAATATGGGGGCATCCTGTTTGATGATGTTTTTCCTTTTCCAGACCATAGCATTACCGGCAGCCGTAAAAATAAAAGCATCGGCAAAACTGCAGGCTATTTTTTGCAGCCAGCCTTTGATACCGCCGAAGGGCAACCCACCATGATGCTGGATCATAATTTTGAATCCCTTACCGCAAAACAATCGCAAAAAAATCACTTGCAACGGAAAGATGAATCCCTGCACCAGTACCACATCCGGCTTGAGTTTTTTGATATATTGATGTGTTTTTAGCGTGATGGACCAAAACCGGTTTCGGCCTTTAAAAAAATGATAAGGCACACCATCCATAACAACGTGCTCTTCAAAGGCGGCGTGTTTAACAAAACAAAAGTCGATCTTATGGATAAGATAAGGTGCAAAGGCAAGAGCAGGGGCATGGTTTTCCCTAACCTGGGCGGTATGGGTATAATCGCGATGTGCATAATAAGTAAGGTCAACCAGCTTTATCACCTTTTAAAATGTTTGATGATCCATAAATTCAAACGGGAAAGTAAATTCAGGCAAATACAAATGAATTTGCTCCGTCAATTCCCCAAGGTTACCTTCAATATATTTATAAGCTTTTCCTACTCTGATCAGACTAAAATCGCGCCCCTTTACTACGGAAGCAACTTGCAGTAACAACTCATGATCAAACAGACGGATATTACCCTTATGCATCACCATAAGCAAACCGGCAGGGCTAAGACCGTGAAAAGAGTCAAACCCAGTGGCTCCATTTTTTTGGCGGGCTATCACCAGGTCGGCATCTTTTCCCGGGCTGATTTCGCCGGTATTCATCAGCCATACTTTCGCGGCGTTACTATTCAGGGATTGGTATAACTCTTCGTCTGTAAGCAAACCTGTTTTACGGGCCATGGTGATGTGATCCCATATGTTCCAGTTGCCAGTAAGGGTAGAGTCGGTGCCAAATAAAATAGTGGTGTGTTGTTTTAATTGATCGATAGAGGCCGTTTTATTCAACAAATAATAGTTCGACTCGGGGCACCACACAATACCTTTAAAATTAGCAGCTTGTGCGCCGGTCATGGCCACGGCATGGATACCAATTAGCGGCCGGCGCCATTTGTTCCAGCGGATAAGACTGTCAATTTCTGTTGAAGCCGCCTCATCCGTACCCTCGCCAATATGTATCGCTACAGGCAAATGGCGTCTTAAGGGATTGTTGAGTTTCAGTCGCCATAGGTTCTCAAAACCTACGGAGTGCAAATCCTGTGTTTCTTCAAAAACGTTGATCAATGAGCCATCAAGGCTTAGATGTTCGCCATGATTAACCACGGTTGTAACCCCGCAAAGCAGGTTTTTGTATATTCCCCAGCGAATACGCAGCGGAGCGGGTACCCGCAATATATGATTTATCTCGGGTTTATAATGTTTGTGGATATAAGCGCCCCACTCGGTATAGTTTATATATATGCGATTACCTAACTGGGGGAAAAGATTAAAATCAAGATGATCGTGCGAATTGATCAACCCGGGAAAGATCATGGCATTATCAAAATGTAAATCAGTGTCATCCCCGGTAATTGACACAGGTGTTACCTCATCAATTTTACCTTTATTGATCCTGACGTTTACACATTGCCCGCCATCGGCCATTCGCAGCCCGTGGAGTATCATTATCCCTTTTTTAAATGAATACCGTATATCACCGGGAAACCTTTATACTTTTCATACACATGCAGCGCGTGTTGTTTGGCATAAAAAGGCTTCATGCTTTCGTCTATTTTGATCTCCTCCTGTAAAAGCAGCTCAAAATTATTCCGGAACAAGGCATCTTTTATGGTATAAATGGGGTGTACGTAGTTCTGCACGGCCATTACCGAGTTATTGTGCTTAAATGTCCGTTTACCGCCGGAAGCCAGGATATGGGGATGAAAATCGGTGATAATGAGCTCGCCGCCGCTTTTGAGCAAACGGGCCCAAGCCTGCATAGCTTCTTCAATATCCTCAATATGGGCCACGGTAAGGGTAGATATGATCACATCGTAAGTTTCGTCGGGAATCACAGAAAACAAATTATTAGTGATCATATAGGTATGCGCCTGCGGATATTTTTCGTTCAGTTTTTTCAACATTCCGCCAGATACATCAAACCCGGTTAACGTGCCGGGCTCTTTACTAAATAACAGCGACCAGTGCCTGCCTGTGCCACAACCAATATCGGCCACCTGTTTACCTTTGATATCAACGTTGCTGATGAGCTGCTCAAACAGCTTTCCGTCCAGGTGCAGCATGAGGTTATCGGGTTGGCTATCATAATTCTCGGCCCAGATATCATAAGCGTCAACCGCGTTTTTTTCGGTTACGGCCGATAATGACCTTTTTTTCTGTAAGTAGTTTTTTATGGTTGCCAGCATAGTAATCATCTTTTATAACAATACGGTGTAAAACGCCTTGAGGTTGCCTGCATTTTTTTATTGCTGGCTGAGGCAACCACTGCCCAATACCCAGCGTAATGTATTAAGAACGGTTATAATTTTTATGATTTAGGGTTGTGTAAGCGATGGGGGTAAAACCTCATCGCTTATCATTAAAATTAAATGACCGGTCTTTAAATATTCATGCGTCAAGAATAAATCTATATGGCAAAAATCAATAAGGTAATACTGTTTAACCCAAGAAGTGCTATAGCCAAATACCGTATACCTAATTCCATTTTAAATATAGCGGCCTCTATTGAAGGAAAATATGAATGGGCCATTGTTGACGGCAACTGTGAAGCCGACCCGATGGAGAAAATAGAAAGCTATTTACGAACCGGTGAGTATGGCTACCTGGGTTTCACGGTGATGCCCGGCCCGCAATTAAAGCAAGCCATTGAAATAGCCAAAGCCATAAAAATAAAATACCCATATACCACCATGATCTGGGGAGGTTATTTCCCTTCTAATCAGCCCAAAGTGGTATTGGATTCTAAATATGTTGATTTTATTATCAACGGGCCCGGCGATAATGCTTTTCCTTTGCTGATAGACGCGTTGGAGAACAGTAAGCCTTACGAGTTCATCAAAAACCTGATCTACAAGGCCGATGGTAAAATAACCAAAACCATCAAAGAAGATCTGCTTGATCAGGATTCATTGCCGCCATTGCCTTATGATAAGCTGAACAATTTTTATCCCATACCTAAATTCCTGGGTAAAACCTACCTGGGCGAGCATACGTTGGCTTATCATTCCAGCATTGGCTGCCCTTTTACCTGTTCGTTTTGCGCGGTGGTGCCTATTTATGAGGCCCGCTGGAAAGCCAAATCGGCACAAACGGTGTATAAGGATGTAAAATACATTAAAGATAAATGGGGCGCCGATGCCATTGAGTTTCACGACAATAACTTTTTTGTATCCGAGAAACGCGCGGTTGATTTTTCCAAACTCATTAAACCCGAAAACATGACCTGGTGGGGTATGGCACGCATCGACACCATGGATAAGTTTAAAGATTCATCGCTGGAGATTATCCGGGAATCGGGTTGCAAATGTATTTTCTTTGGGGCCGAAAGCGGCAACAACGAGATCCTGGAACAGATGGATAAAGGCGGCACCCAAACCGGCGAACAGATCATCCGTTTTGCCGAGCGGATGAAGAAATTCGATATCATCCCCGAATATTCTTTTGTATTAGGCACACCAGCGGAAACGCCCGAGAAAGTGCAGAAGCAGATAGATTTTGAGATCAATTTTATCAAACAGGTAAAAGCCGTTAACCCTAAAACTGAGATTGTTATTTATACCTATACACCGGTGCCCACAGAGGGCTCCGAACTGTACAAACAAGTTTTGGAATCGGGCTTCGCCTATCCTCAGATATTGGAAGACTGGATAAGCCCGGCCTGGGAAAGCTTCGATCTGCGCAAAAACCCGTTAACCCCCTGGATAAAACCGGAAATGATTGACAAGATCAGAAATTTTGAGACCGTATTGAATGGCGTTTACCCAACGGTTACCGATATCAGGATGAATGACCTCAAGAGAAGATCAATTAAGCTGATATCGAGCCTGCGTTATAAAACAAACCTGTACAAGTACCCATACGAAATAAAGCTGTTGCAAAGGTTCTGGAAATACCGCCAGCCGGAGATCCAGGGTTTTTAATTGTGTTTAAGATTTGAAAGAAAAACCATAGTTATGGCAGGTCAGTCGTTATACCATACTTTTAAGCGTTACCGCACACTGCAAACGCACAGGATATCAGTATTGCCCATTGTAATATTAATGCCTCACAGCGCCTGTAACTGCCGTTGTGTGATGTGTGACATCTGGAAGGACAACAAAAACCTGAAACAACTAACCGAAGCAGATATCAGCGGCTTATTGGCATCCTTAAAACAACTCGGCACCAAACAAGTGCTCATGTCTGGTGGCGAGGCTTTATTAAATTCCAATTTCTTTGCGTTGTGCCGCATCCTTAAAAATGCCGGTATCAAAGTAACGCTGCTCACCACCGGTTTATCCATAAAAAGCAATGCAGAGCAATTGTTGACCTGGGTTGACTATTTGATTGTATCCTTAGATGGTGATGAACCCCTGCATGATGCTATCCGGAACATTCCCAATGCCTTCCGCAAGCTTAAGGAAGGGGTGGAGTATATCAAAAAACTAAACCCCGCGTATCGTATAACCGGTCGTACGGTGATACACCGGCTCAACTATCGTAACTGGCCGGCTATTATTGCCGAAGCAAAAAAAATGGGGCTCGACCAGGTGAGCTTTTTGCCCGCCGATGTGAGCAGTCATGCTTTTAACCGCCAGCAGGCCTGGGAAGAACCACGACAGGACGAAATACGGATAGCAGAACGTGAACTTCCCGAATTGAATGAAGTAGTCAATTACCTGATGACCAAATATGCCGCCGAGTTTGATAACCGCTTTATTGCGGAAAGCCGCGAAAAGATCAGGGACATTTATCATTATTATGCCGCTTTTTATGGCTTGAATGATTTCCCTTTTAAAAAATGCAATGCACCCTGGGTATCCACAGTTGTGGAAGCCGATGGCACCGTGCGGCCATGTTTTTTTATGGAAGGTATGGGCAATATCAGGGATACCCCGCTTAAACAAATCATTAACAGCGACGAAGCCATCGCCTTCCGCAGGGCATTGGATACCTCGGGGCACCCAACCTGTGTAAAATGCGTTTGCTCACTTAACCTGTCGCCATTAACCAATGTCGCTTAACCTATGGAACAGTTAAATCATATACTTTTTACGCATTCCTATTTTTTGCGTTTCGATCCCAAACAATGGGCGCAGGGACAGCCATATCCGCCACTAGGCACTTTATATGCTGCTTCATTGATGCGGCAAAACAATTACCAGGTATCGCTTTTTGATACAATGTTTAGTCATACCCCACTTGAGATCACGGATCTCCTGGATAAAACCCGTCCCGGTTTTTTTGTGATCTATGACGATGGTTTTAATTACCTCACCAAAATGTGCCTCACCAATATGCGCGAGGCTGCTTTTGCCATGTGCAAATTGGCCAAAGAGCGCGGCTGCACCGTCATTGTGGCCAGTTCCGACTCAACCGACCGTTTCAAAGAATATCTGGCCGAGGGCGCCGACTTTGTGATCATCGGCGAAGCAGAGCAAACTTTACTGGAATTGACTAATACCATAAAAAAGGGAGAAGATTTCTCTCATATACAAGGCCTTGCTTATCTACAGGATAATGTCCCGGTTAAAACACCGGGCAGGCCTGTGTTGAAAGATCTGGATAGTTTGCCATTACCGGCCTGGGACCTGGTTAACATTGCGCCATATCGCGAATGCTGGCTGCAGCATAAAGGTTATTTTTCGCTCAATGTGGGTACCACACGCGGCTGCCCCTTTAAGTGTAACTGGTGCGCCAAACCTATTTATGGTAACCGCTACAATTCGCGCAGTCCCGAAAATGTGATCATCGAGTTGAAGCTGATGAAGGAGATGTTCAACATGGATCATATCTGGTTTTGTGATGATATTTTTGGCTTGAAACCAGGTTGGGTAGTTGAATTCGCCAGATTAGTAAAACAGGAGGGCTTGCAGTTCAGGTACAAGCTGCAATCCCGCGCCGATCTGTTACTGGATGATGAAACCGTGGAAGCTTTAGCAGCATCGGGCTGTGATAATGTTTGGATAGGCGCGGAAAGCGGATCGCAAAAGATACTGGATGCCATGGATAAGGGCACTACCATACAACAGATATACACCGCAACCCAAATGATGAAAAAGCATGGCATCAAACCATCTTTCTTTATCCAGTTTGGTTATCCGGGCGAAAACAAGGAAGATATCAGGCGAACCATCCGTATGATCAACAACTTGCTGCCTTATGAAATTGGTATATCAGTTTCGTACCCACTGCCCGGTACGCTGTTTTATGAAAAAGTAAAGGCCGATCTGCAGCAAAAAACCAACTGGACCGACTCCGACGAGATGGCACTGATGTTCAACAATACCTTTAAGCCTGCTTACTACAAACAGCTGCACAAGTACGTACATCAAAACTATCATGCTCATCTGGCTAAACATAGTTTGGTTGAGCTGTTGAGCAACCCCTTTAAACCAAGTGTAAAACGCATCCGCAAGGCCGCATCCGTATTATACCATGCACCCGCTATGATGATTGAGCGTTTTAAACTTAATCAACTGGAAAAAGCATCATGACAAACGGGATAAGCATAACGAGTACCAACGAAACCGATGCCTCTACAGCTTTTAGCCGGCAGTCGGTTATTTTTGATGAGATCTATTCCAGCAATACCATTGTTAACTATAAACGGGCAAGGGTAAGGCAACATGTTTTGCAATACCTGGCGCCCAACAGTAGTATCCTGGAGCTTAACAGCGGAACCGGCGAAGATGCCTTGTTTTTTGCCAAAAATGGTCACCGGGTACATGCTACCGATATATCCACAGGCATGCAACAGGTACTGCGCCAAAAAACTGAAGCTTACCGCGACCGGATCAGCACAGAAATTTGCTCTTTTACTCAATTGGCCCAACTGCAAAACCAGGGGCCATTTGACCATATATTCTCTAACTTTGGTGGTCTCAATTGTACCTGCGAACTGGACAAAGTTCTCCTGTCTTTTGACCAGCTTTTAAAACCAGGCGGCAAGGTAACGCTGGTGGTTATTCCCGGCTTTTGCCTGTGGGAAACCTTGCTGGTTTTTAAAGGCAAATTCAAAACCGCCTTCCGCAGGTTTTTTAGCAGCAATGGCCGTACCGCACATATCGAGGGGACTTATTTCAAGTGCTTTTACTACAGTTCATCATTCATTATCAATACTTTAAAGGAATCATATAAAGTATTAGGTGTTGAGGGACTTTGCACCATTGTACCGCCATCCTACATTGAAGGCTTTGCTGAAAAGCATCCTAAAGCCTATCAATTCCTGAAAAACAAAGAAGATAAATTAAAAAGTAGCTGGCCCTGGAAATTCATGGGCGACTATTTTATTATCTCGCTGGAAAAGAAGTAACAAAACTATTCGGGAGTATTAATTTAAAGCTGTCATTTCGACCGCAGGGAGAAATCTTCTGCTCATTTCTAAACAACGTAAAAGATTTCTCCTCGTTCCTCGTTCGAAATGACAGCGGAAGTTGAACAGCTACGAGATCGCTTCGTCGTTCCTCCTCGCAATGACATAATTTCTTTATTTATTAATTCGCTACACTATGCTGGTTTTCTACCAGCAACTGTGCTATCCTGGTTTCGTAACGACTGATTAGACTAATCTGGAAATTCTTTGGATCGGGTTTGGCGTAATGTTTACCGGTTGCCATGGCCAGTACCATACCGTGATCATTTAACTTTTTCTCGCGGGTTTTCTGACTCCATCTGCTGGCCGTGATCCTCATGAACTTGTTATCCAGTAATTCGCCCAAACGATTATTCAATAACCATTCAACCAGGCTTTTTAAGGGAAATTTGCTTAAAGGTTTGGCTGTGGATACCCGCATGATATGATTGGGCAGATAGTCGCGTGTCCAGGCGTTGGCTGCAAAAAAATCGGCAAAGGTGGTATCGCCCTGTATCGGGATCAGGGTAACCACTTCGGTCGCCGTATAAATGTTCTTTTCGGCAATTTCCAGCTGCTGCTCATCTATATAGTAGTTCATGCAGAAGTAATGCTCGCGATTAACCAGGAAAGTGAGTTTTTTTAAAAAGTGCATCAATGTACGGGCCACCCACATGCGGTTGGGGGCGGTAACTATAAACAGATCGATATCTGATTCGGCATCGGCATAGTTTTTTGATAAAGAACCCGAAATAGCTATACCACGCACATAAGGGAAACGGATAAGGATATTACCTACCTTACGGGCTGTTTTAATCATATCGGCCGCTTTCTGGTTCCCGTCGTTTCTTCTTTTCACCAGGTAGGGATCGTTCTTTAGCATATAGAACCTGTCGAACCGATAAATCAGTCTGCAACTCACCAGGCAGGCCATAGCCAGATCAAAATCTATAGCATCGCACTTAACGGGCAGAAACAAACTTATCTCTTCCCGCGTAAGCGGATAGTTGAACACATCGAAATAAGCCAGTGTTGCCAATATGTTTTTTTTGATCTCTGCCACGGTGCTGTATATTTAGTAGTATATAATTATGACGTAGCAGCCAATGCGTTGGTTGCCAGCGGTATTAAATATTCATCAGGTTTTTGCTGCTCTTTGATAATTGTTTTATTATCAGGCGCCGAGAACAGGAAAAAGGAAAAGAAAAAGCTGTAAAACATCACGCCCTTATCTACATCCAATAAGTTTTCGCTCACCGACACCACAGCAATAATCAGCATAAAGCTGATGAACAAAACATCTTTTCGTTTGAAGGCCATTTTAAACCCATAAACCAGTGTCAGTATATAAATAACCAATCCCCATATACCCGATTTTAATACGAAACTGATATACTGATTATGGGAATTCAAGCCTTTGAGATAGGAGCTGTACATTTTGGCATTATAAAAATCATCCTTCAGCAAACCTACTTCCGAGCCTGAGCCATATCCCAGCAATGGTTTATCTTTTATGCGTGCGGCTGCGATATGCCAGCGTTCAAAGCGCGAATCTGAGTTCCGGGGGATGGTTTTATCTGTTGAAATATCGTCTTTCAGCAAGGTTATGTAGCGATCTCTGAAGGTGGATATGCTTAAAATTCCGGCAATACCTACTGCTGTGATCAACCATCCGGTAATCATGTATCGCCGACGCTGTTTTGCCTGTAGCAGATACAGTGGCAGTACCACGTTTACAGCCACAAAAAGGATAATCAATATTGATTTGGAACTCAACTGAATCATTCCACATACCAGGATAAGACAACTGATGATGTATATATTTCTTAACCACCTGGTTGTTACCCCTTTGATCAAAACCGACAGCAGGTAAACCAATGCGACAACCAGCTGGAAGGAGAAAAAAGTAGCGTGAATTTTTAACGGACCGGCGAAATTATGATTGGTAAAACCTTCACCAAAAATGGCCCGCAAAGGCATATGATAAAACCTAACGGTGGCCAAAACAACCACGAACAGGTAAAAAACGGTTAACGCGCAAACCAACGAAAACCCCATCAAGAAGTTTTCCCGGTATTTTTTCCAATCGAGGCCATTGAGTAGGAACATAACCGGGAACAGTAAGAGCGGGATCCGCAAAGTCCATTCATTAAAAGCAGCCTTTAGGTTGATAGTATAAATGGTGGCGATGATGGTAATAAATAAAACAGAAGGCAGTACCAACTGCTTAAAAGTACGTAATGCTTTTAGCCTGCTTTTATCCAGATGAATAAGCGTGTGCAGCGTAAAACTAATAAGAATGATATGACTGTAAAACATATCAAAAGGCAGGCTTGCCATGAGCAAGAGCACATGGTAATAGCTTATCCTATTGGCCGGTGTATCATTAATAAGCAATAATTGCTTCATGATTGGCGTGTTTATAGCTTTCCACAATAAATTCCTCGTACTGATCAATTACCGTTTCCCAATTAAACTGATCCTGGATCTTATGCAGGTTATTCATCACCATGCTTTTTTCTGTGTCTTGGCGCTGTACGTTTTCTACCAGTTCCCGCACTTCGAGAGCATTTGAAAAATAAAAAGCATCGGTATTCAGCACCGATTTATTGAAGGGGTTGTTATGCGCGGCGATAAGCGCTTCGCTGGCCATGGCTTCCAATAGAGATGGATTGGTGCCGCCTACGCTATGCCCATGAAAATACAGGTAAGAGTTATTTTGTAGCGATCGTACTTTGGGGTTATCAAAAATAGATCCTTTAAATTCTATACGCTCATCGTTATTAAATTTATTGGTGATATACTTGCCAAAGCGGTTGCCGGTATCGCCCAAAACTTTAAACTTTCTGCGCGAATTGCTTTTGTTAAATCCATCCAGAATAGTTTCGATATTATTTTCGGGCTCCATGCGTGCCATCAGCAGGAAATAATCTTCTTTTAAGGCTTCGTCAAAGTCATACTGTTCACGTTCCTGATCCGAGTAAACATCAGCGCCGTAGGGGATATATTCACTTGTAATGTTATATTTATCGGCAAGGTATGATTTGATCACCCTGGAGTCGGCCACATAATAATGACTGTACTTTACAGCCAACTTTTCGGCGTATTTTAAAAATTGCTGTACCGGTTTGGAGTACTTTGACCGTTTCCACTCCATACCATCCATATTGGTGATGATGGTACTATTTTTTGGATACAGTTTGCCCCAAACCGAGCTGCTGGTATAACCCATGATCAATACCACGTCAAACTTGTTTTTGCGGGCATCCAGCAGGCAATTCATATCATAGATGAATTGTCCGGCGGTACCTATCAAATATTCCGGGTCGTAGCAGTGTTTTATCTCCACACCATTCCAGCTATCCTGGGTATACGGGTGATTGTGCGAATTATAAACAGTTACCGAGTGCCCGCGTTTTACCAAACCGGCCGATACATATTCAGATATATGCTCAAATCCACCGTAATAATTGGGGATGCCCCGGGTTCCTAAAATGGCTATACGTAATTTCATGGCTATAATACTGATTGATACGCTTTTAATGTTTGTGATGCCGCCTGTTTCCAGGTGTACTGTTTTAATATGCGGTGTCTTAAAGTCTCATTGTAAGGCGTTTTGCTTGCCTTTTCAACAGCGGCCAGGATACTTTCCGGTGATGATGGATCGCAGTAAAAGGCGTCGTCGGCAAAATACTCGCGTACATCGCCTTTATCGCTGGTTACAATATTGCAACCCATGAGCGCGGCTTCAATCGAGCTCAGGCCGGTAGTTTCAAACCAGCTGGGCAGGATGTGCACTTTTGCCCGGCGGTAATATTTTACCAGTTCCTGCTGTGGGATGTGATCAATAAAAATCACATTATCGGCAGCTATTTCCCGGCATTCCTGGTAATAGGCCAGCTGATTTGGGGCATGTGTGCCAATCAACAGTAAGCGATAGGGGGTATTGTTGAGCGCACGTATCAGGTTCAGCTGATTTTTGATACCCTCTATTCGTGCTGCGCAGATCACCAGTTTCTCATCCTTTGGATAGTCCGGATCATACTGAAACATATTCTGATCGGCCCCGTTAGGCACTACCAGGTGTTTCACCTTGCGCTCGTATGATTGGATCACCCGGTTATACTCCGACTCTGAATTGGGCAGTATCATAGCGGCCCTGCTCAATATATTCTTGATGCTCTTACGCTGACCAAGCCAGGTGTATGACAAGCTTGCCAAACTATCGCGCCCCAGCAGGTAACGGGCTATGGATTTAATATACTCGATAGTATCAGTCGACAAATAGCGCAGCAGTCTGCCCATGCCTTTGCGATGGTATTTATCATACTCACCGTAATTGCACAAAATGGTAGATACTACATAGGGCTTACCTGCTTTCTGGCTATGATACAGGATATCGGCCGGGCGGGTAAGATTAAAAAAGTGAAGCAAATCGTAATGATTGTAGTGGATACTTTCATTAGCCAGCCTGATATCGGCAGTGATGCCCATCTCTGTCAAGTGACGCGCAGTCTGCACCGCCTGGATGGTATCACCGCCGGGCACGGTATATATGGTTGAGCGGGTTATAAATGCTACTTTGATCATTGCGCCAGCCTCCCTGAATTTAATTTATGAAACCACATGATGAATTTTTCGGGCAAAAAGCTGATAGTATATAACAGATAATTATCAAGTCGTAATGGCGATATGCTGATAGCTTTTACCACATGTCCCCGTGCCTTTTGCGGATGATAATTATTGACCAATAGTTTTTTGGCACACAAGGCATAATAGGCGCCATGCTTAACCTGGCGCAATTGCTGTTTTTGACCCATTGCGGTTAGCTGAGCACCGTCATCTGCGGTAACTACCTTGTTTTTAAGCGTGCTGTATTTTATTTTGAGGAATTTACGAGGTCGCCATTTTTCATCAATAGTGATGGATTCCGGATTAAGCCTGTGTTTGATTAAAGGCTGGGCGAAATTACAGGCCTTTTGATCTTTCAGGATGCTTACCCATAAAAAATGATCCTCATAGGTGTAAGCATATTCGCTATAACCGCCTGCTTTTAAGATCACTTCTTTTTTATAGAACACGGTGGGATGCATAAAGGGGCAAACCGACGATGCCAATTGCTGAATGTCTTCATTGCTTGTTGCCGGAGGGGTAGAGGTAAAAAGATAAGTACCTTCCATATCCATATAATCGGCGGCGGAGCCTATGATACTGTAATCGGGATTGTTGATCATAAAATCATACTGTATTTGTAAGCGCTCAGGATGGCACACGTCATCGGCATCAAACCGGGCTATATAAGGGGCACGGGCATATTTTAACCCGGTATTCAAGGCCAGGGATACCCCTTTATTGTCCTGGTGTATCATCACTATGCGCGGGTCGGCAAAGGAATGGATCACATCAACGGTATCATCTGTAGAGCCGTCATTAACTATAAGCAGTTCAAAATCGGTAAACGATTGCTCCAGCACCGACCGGATAGCATCGGCTATATATTTACCCACATTATAAGCAGGCATCAGAACCGTTATTTGGGGTGTGTCAAAATTCATGGGAGAATTGGTTTAACGGTTTCATTTTCTTTGATATTGAGCAATAACAGCAGTTCAAAAAACACCATTACCGATAGTTGTTCAAACCAGTAATCGGTCAGCAGAACAGCCAGCACCAAAAACAATATGGGCAAACCATAAGTGAGCTTTTGATAATGACGTATAAAAAAGCCTATATAACAGACTATAAACAGGATAATACCCAGTAAACCGTATTCGGCCAGTAATTGGTCATAAACAGAATAGGGGCTATTACTGATGGAGTGTAAACTTGTTTGTTTGCTATAAAAATACAGGTACAGATCAAGGTGATTAACCAAAAAATCGTGGTTGATATAGGCATATTTGGCAGGATACCCACCGGCAAAACCAGATCCTGCTGTTCGGTAAGCCAATTTCGATGAGAAATTACCAATACCTGTACCAGTGAGTATCTTGCCCAAATGGGTCCGAAAAAAGGCAATGGTTTGCAAAAATCCTGCCGCCTTACCGGGTATAGCATAAACAAAATCATCATTTCCGGCAGTAGGCAGGGCTGTTTTGTGCAATTTTATAAAATTCACCAATTGCAGCATTGCAAGCGGGGTTTCTTTATTGTATTGATAAAAATCACCGTTCAGGTTGGGTTCTGTAATGGCTATACGCCCTCCATCAGCCAGGAAAGCATTCTTTGCATAGTCCGGACGTCTACGCACCCTTATCGAATCCAGCATCTTGCCTACGCTGTCCAGATACAGGGTAGCTATCTTTTGTTTGCGTTCTTCGGGCGTTAGGGTATTATCGGGCCGGTCGGTAATACGCCAGTCGGCCATTGGGTTTACAGGCACGGCCGCGGTATTTACCGGTTTATCTTTTTTAAATAAGTGAATGAGTGTTTGCGTGGTGTAATTATTATTCTGCGGCGATATCTTAGCCATGAAAACAACCAGAAAAACAAAGCATACAACAACCAGGCTTTTTTGATAACGATCAGTTTTAAAAACAAACAGCAGCAATAATATGGGTAGTAAAGCCAGATTAACAAAATTGCTTGCGGTAAGCAGCAGGATAGCCATACAAACCAGCAGCATTGCGGCATTTTTGCGTATCAGGAAGTAAATAACACCAAAAGCGCATAATGTAGAATTGGTAATGGAAGTATCAAAGGCTATTCCTTTAATATAATCACCGGTGTTGATAAAGTATTTCTGATACTGCCCCTGGTAGGTATATGGGTTGATAGTGTGCGTTTTTAAAACGATAACGGCAAGTATCAATAAAGATATCAGGGCATTGATTATAAAAAAGGCTGTTATGGTTTGATGTACCTTTTCGGGGGTATTGTTGTCAATAGCCAGTTTAACCTGGTGTATAGCCAATATGCACAGCAGCCAAAAACCAATGCCGGTAAGCAGCACAATATTGTAATTACCATTGGTATAACCTTGATAAATGATCCAGTTAACTACAGCTATGATGATGATGAGCGGATAAAAAAGCGGCAGGCGGGAATCTTTAAACCGGAATCCGAATTTAAAATTGGCGGGCCATAAGCTAAACAGCAAAATAACCGGAATTTTTATGGCCAGCTTTACGTTTAAAAAAAGCAGCAAAAAGGTGAGTAGCCTCCAATCCACCTTATCATTTATTTTATCCCTATAAAAAGCCACTGCTCTGGTCAACATGCTCCGGTTTCTTTATAATCATTACGACCTAAAAATGGGATTGGTTGCCTGGAAGTTTTTTAAAGTATCAAGTAGTTAGTGTCAAGTATCAAGACTTTTAAAAATACATTCAGTCTACAAAAATCCAGATACTGGCTATCCGATACCCTGATCTATCGACCCAATATTTTACGGAAATTTTTATAGTCGGCAATTTTGATCTGGCGGCTAAGTGCTAAAGCCATAAAGTAAAAAGCCACCGAGGCCAGCAAAGCCAGCCAGAAGTTTTGGAATAGAAATTTAGCCAATACACCGCCGATAAGCGCGCAGGTAGTGCATTTTAACAAAATAAACAGACTACCATTCAATTCGCTGAGTTTATTTTTTGAGTTGAATAAAATAGCCTGCACAACGCATGATGCCAGGAAAGCGATAGCGGCGCCTTCGTTTTTAAAAAAGGGGATCAGCAGCAAATCGCCTATAACATTTACACCAAACGTTACCAGGAAAACCTGCAGGATCATTTTTAGGCGATTCTGTACAAAGTATATCGTCCAGAAAAAATTCATGATGTATATGAATGGCAGGCATAACGACAGGATGAAAATGGTATTACTATTAACTACGCCGTATTTTCCGCCGGTGATGTGATCAATCAATGGGTTCCAGCACATGTTCAGCAGCAAAGCAGTAAATGTAGCAATAACCATCTCGGCCCTGATCAGGAGTTTCAGGTTATTGCCGGTATAGCTTTCATCTTTAAACAACTGGGTAAATCGGGGTATCAATAAGGGCGCTATAGCCAGCAGGGGCAGGGTACCTATTTCGAATACTTTGTATGCAAAGCTATATTCGGCCAGTTTGATGGCCGATACCATAAAGCCGATAAACAACCAATCAAAACGGGCCAGTGCCGAGGTGATCAAAACAACGCCTACCTGTGGTAAGGACTGCCTGACCAGCAAACCGTATTCGGCTTTATTCCATCGGGGCGCGATGGATATGCCAATATATCTTTTGAACAGGTATACGCTGAATAAGAACTCCAGCGTATCACCGGCTATAAATACCCACATAATACCGGTAATGCTTAACAAATGCGTTATCGCTAATACAACCAAAGCGCAACCCCGAACGATGTTTGACACCACCAGCATATAAGCCTGCAGCTTAAATCGTTCCATCCCCCCGGATATCTGTTTAAGCGGGGTAGAAAAAAAGAGCATCAGCTTGCCCGCGCCAATAAATAAAATGAGCCGGTAAAGTAAGATGTCGCTGGTAAAAACTAGTTTGCCCAGTAACAGGATACCGTAGAACAAGATCCCCGTAAAAACTACATGGAATATATAAATGGATAGCACACTACGGGCATCATCGCCATGAGCTATCTTCTTTACCACGGTTTGATCGATACCAAAAGAAAGGATATTGAACGCGGTAAATATTACCGTAAGCGCCAGGTTAATCAACCCAAAACTATCTTTATCCAAATTGACAGAAAGCACGTAGAACATCAACACTCCGAACAATTGATTGATTACCAATTGCAGTGTATTGGCCGAAAGGTTTTGGATGAGCGTTTTTTTCATGGGCAACGCCCCGCTTTATTCGGTATGGGCATTGGCTTTAAGTTCGTATGCCATAACAGGTACTTCATACAGGTTTTTCTTTCCAACGGGATTTTGTTCGGCCTTATCCAGGTAATAATATTTTAACCAGGTATTTTTAAAGGCCATGCGGGCAATATTCCAGCCTTCTTTGCCATCTAAAAAACCTAATAAAAATACGTAAGCTTTTACAAAATGGAAGATAGGAGCAAGATATAATTTTACCATGCTGGCTTTTTTACCACTTTGCTGATATTTTAAGGCGCTCAACTGAGCGTAGTGCACAATTTTGGCCTCATGTTCCTGCACATTTTTAACTGAATAGTGGTGCAGATGACCGCTCAATTTCTGCACACGCATATTCTGCGGCAGCACCAGGGTTTCATGTACAGGTGGCTCCGACCATTTTACACGTGTGCGGTTAAATAACCTGATGTGATGATCGCGGCCCCAATTGCCAAAATTGATAGCTTTGTTGCCATAATAAGCTTTAAAAGGTATATCATAAACGGTATCGCAATCATCCAGCTTTAAGCGACTGATAGAAGTAAGCAGGTCAGCATCTGGTATTTCGTCAGCATCGATGCTCAGTATCCAGTTATAGCGGGCAAGGGCAATACCTTTATTTTTATTAGCTCCGTATCCGTCCCAGCTTTTTTGGTAAACGCGGCAGCCATTCTCTACCGATATATCAATAGTATGATCGGTACTATCGTTATCAACTACAACAATATCATCGGTTAACTGCCTCAGCATCGTGATGCTGCGGCCTATCATTTCGGCTTCGTTTTTGGTGATGATCACAACTGAAACTGGTACCATATGCAGATAATTAAAGATTTATCAAGCTTTTATTACACCATACCCGCCGGATACACCTGCAGGCTCTAATATGGTTGTCTATTAATATATCGTTGCTTCACAGCAAAGGGTTGCCCAACGCATAAAGAATTGTCGTTTTATTTTAATATTTTATGATGTAAGCACTGTTAACCAGAGAAATAATTTGCGGTGGCCGAATTTTAGATACATTTGTAGAGTGATTAGTCAGTTTATATATGGATAAGTCAGCATCAATTCTTTCAACGGCCCTAAAATTGTTTGTACAATACGGGTTTCACGGTACACCCACCAGTAAAATAGCTGTGGAGGCCGGTGTATCAAACGGTACACTTTTTCATTATTTTAAAACCAAAGACGAATTAGTAGTGACCCTGTACAACCAAACAAAAGAGGAGCTGAACACCCATCTGTTTGAAAAGATAGACCAAGGCGAAACTTTTAAAGATAAATTCAGGAACATGTTTGTGTATTCGTTAAAATGGGGGGTTGCACATCCGGAAGAGTTCTTTTTTCTTCAACAATTTCACTTTTCACCACACCTGGCCTTGGTTCCTGCCGAGGATATAGCCAGGCATTCCCAGAAGCATACGCAACTTTTAGAGGGTGCTGTACAGGCCGGAATATTTAAGTATTTACCTACCGAGCTAATTGCCACGCTTGCCTGGAGCCAGATTAACGGGATGTATGAGTTCTTGGTGAAATGCGATCTATGCAGCGACAAAAAAGAGCAGATCATTAACGATGCATTTGATCTCACCTGGTTAATGTTGGTAAACCCTGCAAAATTATGAGAACAAAAATAAGGGCTATTATAACAGGGGCCACCGGAATGGTAGGCGAGGGGGTGATGCACGAATGCCTACAGCACCCCGATGTAGAAGCTGTTCTGCTGATCAACAGGAAAAGCATGAACATTACCCATCCCAAACTTAAGGAGATAATACATGGTAATTTTTTTGATCTTTCGGCTATTGAGCGTGAGTTATCAGGATATAACGCCTGTTATTTTTGTTTAGGGGTATCATCAGTAGGCATCAAAGCCGAGGAGTATTATAAGTTAACTTACACGCTAACCATGCATGTGGGCGAAACGCTGAGCAAACTTAACCCTGGCATGACCTTTTGCTACATCTCCGGAGCCGGAACTGACAGCAATGAAAAAGGCAAAGGCTGGGCCGCCGTTAAAGGAAAAACCGAAAACGATTTGATGAAATTATCTTTTAAGCAGGTATTTGCCTTTCGGCCAGGTTTTATCAGGCCGATAAAAGGTTTGTTGAACACACATAGTTTTTATAAATACATCAACTGGTTGTTCCCCATTGGCAGAGCGTTGTATCCTGCTGGCTTTGTTACTTTGCAGGAGTTAGCCCATGCCATGATCAGCGCTACCAATGATGGCTATGGCAAGCAGATTATAGAAGGGAAAGACATTATTGCTCTGGCTAAAAGCCAGTAAAATAATGTCATCGCGAAGAGGTACGAAGCAATCTCGTAGCTATGCTAACCGTTTAGAACGCGAGGAGATTGCCACGCTGCGCTCGCAATGACAGATTATGGAATAAATGCGTAGGGAATGTCAGTCTGAGCTTGTCGAAGACTCGCGCGCAGAGGCCTGCCCACCATGCTTCGACAAGCTCAGCATGACATCCTTTTTGTTACCCTTTTATTTAGGCCTAGCCGGGTTGATATTCCAGTTTACACCCACAGCAACACCTGTTGACCGGAGGTCAACACGACCAACGCCTATGCCTGTAACCGGGAGTTTCATGTATGGCTGTATAACAGTGCTGAATTTGGAATTGATCCTGCGCTCGTAAGTCGCATTTAAATTCAATACGCCTAACCAATGCTGGTTGCGGCCATCAACCTGAACATCATATGAGGGTTTTGAGCCATCGGCAAATTCAAAATGATAATTTTCGCGCAGCATAATATAGGATGACAAACCACTGCCTATGGCAAACTTGTTTCTTCCCTTGGCATAGAACTGATAATTCAGATTCAGTGGTATATCCAAAACCTTGCAATTGGCGGTTACATAATCGGGCAGATCACTACTTGATCGCCCCTGCCAGGCTATGGAGTTATATTGGCTGCCGGTAGCTTGATATGGCTTAACCGCATATGAAGCACCGGTAGATATACTAAATTTTTTAGACAGATGAATGCCCAGCTGCACACCAAAGTTGGTACCTACCTGGTTACGACTGAATGAATTTACCGCATTCAGATCAGGTGCGGCCATTATGGCAAGTGTAAAGCGTGGGCCTGTCCTTAATATCGGTTTAAGAGATGCCTTATCCTTTTTGGTTTGTTGCACAGGTGGTGTTACTTTACCCGCGGTATCTGGCTGGTTGGTATCCGGCGTGTTGGCGGCCAGGTTATTTTTCGTTTGCGTATCGGTAGAAGCAATCTTTGACGGATCAACTACACTGTTATTTTTATCTGCCGGAACCGGAACAACCTTATTTTTATCGACACTGTCTTTTGTTACTTTGTTGTTCTGCACATATGGAGCCATAGGGCTTTGATCTGCAGGTATATTATTGTTTTGCTGCTTTTGTTTACCTGGGGTAATACCCAATATTGATGATCCTGACTGACTTTTGTTACCATTTACATCACCCTTAGCCAAATTTTCGATACCCGGAGTTACATGTTTAACCGAATCTTTTACAGGCTGAATATTTTGGCCATTATCTTTCACTACAGGTACAGTTGTATCTGTTTTGATTTTTGGTTTAACAGCCAGTTCATCTTTGGGTTTTTCTACTTTATTGTCCCCGTTAAATAAGAACAAGCCTATCGCCAATAATAAAATAGCCGCTATAGCCGCTGAGTAATAAATTATCCTCCTGATGGCGGCCTTTTTACTGGGTTTATTATCCAGCAGGCGCTCCATAGAAGCCCAATCCTCCTCACGAAAAGCAAAATGATCTTCAGAGCCGGATAACCCGTCTTTGAATAGCCGATCTAATTTATTTTCGTTTTTCCCTTCTTTCATCGCATTATTAATTCAAGCAAGTGTGATAATCCAACAGTAAACGCGCCTATTGCAACAATTTTATGCCGGATATCCTCAGAACCATTGTCCGGCAAACGGCCGGAGTTGAGTACCATTGTTTTTAGTTTTTCCCGCGCTTTAAATAAGTTAGATTTTGAAGTACCGGTACTGATACCCAACTGGGCAGCTATTTCTTCGTGCGAGAAACCTTCAATAGCAAACAAGTTAAACACGGTACGGTAGGCATTCGGCAGCTGCTGGATCATACCCAGCAGGTCATCATAATTTAGTTTTTGGTCGGGCAGTTCATCATGGCCTATATCTTCGGCAGCATCCAGATCATCATTAAGTGATAGTTTAAGGTTACTCCTGTAATAATCAACCGAGGTATTCATCATAATACGGCCAACCCAGGCAATGAACGGCCGCCCCGTATCATATTTATTCAAATTAGTGAATACTTTTAAAAAACCCTGATTCATGATCTCCGACGCCTCATAGCGGTTACCTGCATATCGCAGACATATGCTCATAGCAAAGCCATAAAACGCCTTGTAAAGCATTTTCTGATCCTTTCGGTTTTGCTGCAAACAGCCCGCAATAAGTTGTTGTAGTTCCGCCTCTCCCATATAAGGGGTAATAATGGGTTAAATTGTACTAATATTTATCATTTTTTCAGTTATCACGTAGCCTGATAATAAAAGGTTGCCTGCACAATTCATTTTTTTTAAAAATATATGATCAGTTAAAAAACCACTAAACCCAGGGGCGAAGAATCTATGGGTAAATGTACTAAAATTAAGTATAAAGACATTTCAAATTTCTCCCTGACTAGTAAAAATCATAACAACGCCGCGAACCTTCAAATTTACGATAGGTATCAGAGCGGGATGGCAGTGTAGTTTCATACCCGATACTCCCCTCTGATGAACCGCTGGTATTACTGTAATTTAAACCACCGAAGGGAGCATCATGACTAACCCCTAAACGCAGCTTTTCGCCGGCATCGTGATGGACAAAAATATCAAATATCAGCGAGAGTACCACCGCACTTGGCCCTGCCGATCCGCCGGTACGGTACCACAGGCCAGCATTGATGCTTCTCCGTTTAAACTGCATACCTGCATTGATAGATTGCGCGCTGGCTTGTTTATATAAGATAACCGATGGTATCAGGAATGATTTTTCGTCCTCATCAAGATTAGCGTAAGGATTCAGATCAAGGCGGTAACTCGCGTGGGCTGTGACACGCATGGGTAACTTGGCCGGAATACCTGTAAACGATTCATTGGGGCGATTGATGTGTTGTAATGCGCCGCCGATATTAAAATCGCTGATCACAAGGTTAATACCCGCACCAGCATCAAAATAATAGCGGTTATCAAAAAGTGGCGGTTCCGCGGCGGTAGGGGTGCCCGGTATATAGCCAAACTGCGGGTCTATCTGATCGCTGAACACCAGTTTATTGTAATTGACCGACCGATTGGTAATGCCCGCCTGCAAGCCAAACGACAATACAAAATCATCTGAACCAACGCTGTAGGAGTAAACACCGGCTATATTATTTTTAACCAATCCGGCAGCGCCCTCGCTGCCACGGGTAAACAATAAACCTACACCACCGCCAAACCGTGGAATATTATAATCAACAGATGCCGTGATATAATTAAACCCCCCCGGTACCGAGGTATACTGATTACGGTAGATAAGGTTCATCCGCAAATCGCCGGGGAACTGGCCATTCAACGCAGGGTTTAAGTATACCGGTGAATTAAAGAATTGCGAATACATATGATCCTGGGCAAAAGTTATCATGCCTGTCAGCAGTGCTGCAAAAAATAAAATACCTTTTTTTAATGGGTTGCGCATCTGCTATCGTATTAAATTGATGGTACCTGTACGTTTGGGCAGCGAGTTGTTATAACTCATGCCTTTCCACTCCGTTCCGTTGATAAATGTTGCTGAGGCCTGCCATATATAAACACCTTGCTGTACCGGTGCCCCCCTGAAAGTTCCGTCCCAACCGTCGCCACTAACAGGTGTACCTTTGTAATCATCCAGTTTATCGGTTTCCCACATCAGCTGCCCGTAATTATTGTACACCTGCAGGTGCCATTTTTTGATACCTGAGCCCTTGGCTATAAACTTTTGTAGCTCAGTTGAACCACTGGTGGGCATAAAAGCATTGGGCAGATAAAGTTGTCCCGGAATGCCCGTGATATGAACCTTGTGCGAAATAACACTATCGCAACTGCCCCGATAAGTAGTTAGCGTTACTTTATAAGTGCCTGTATCAATATAGGTATGGGCAGGATTTTGATTGTTAGAGGTTTGCCCATCTCCAAAATCCCAGTGCCATTGCGTGGGGCCATTGGTGCTTTGATCAACAAAAGTAAAGCGGTAATTAGGTATACTGATAGTGGTATCCGGCTTAACCCCAAACGCGGTAAAAGGCGGCGGGTTTACCGTGATATAAGTATTTTTAATCAGTGTGGCCGTACATCCGGTTACAGGGTTGGTAACCAGCAATGTAACCGTATATGGCGTATTGCTAAACTGATAAGTATGCGGGGCCGGGTTTTGCTCAAACGCGTGTGCGCTCCCATCACCAAAATCCCAGTCGTACTGGTAAGAGCTCGCGCTGGAATTTCCATCCGGCGCTTGTGTGCTATTGGTAAAATTTACCACCAGCGACTTACAACCTGTAGTAGCATCGGCTGTAAAAGCAGGTAAGGGTAATGGATTAACCGTTACCGTTACTTTATCCGACTCGATAGACGAACAGCCATTAGCCGCCGTAATGGAAACCCTGTAAACACCCGCCGCGGTAAATGTATAAGCAAATGTACTGCCCAAACCACCGGCAGTTAAATGGGTAACATTACCATTAGGATCATAAATATTATAGGTAAACGTATCACCACCGGTTGAGGCATTTACAAAGCTGGTAGCAAAAGGAGCGCAGCCCGTGTTATTATTATCGGTCACAAAGGTTTTTGCTACAAAATCTGGTGGCGATACGGAGATGGGCCATTCTATACTTTTTGTAGTATTACCGCAAAGATCTTCGGCTACCATATACAACTTAAACAATTTGGCTACTGTTGAAGTTACGGTGAAAACAACCGAAGTTTTATCGGTCTTTGTTACAGGAGGCAGAACGTCCTGCTGTGTGGCCGGGTCATATAGGTGATAAGTATAGGTCTTATTATTACCCGGCGATGCATTCTGAACGGTTACATCAAATGGAGAACAACCACTTAGCGGACTTGGAAGAATAAGTGCCACCGGTGATGCAGGGTGCACAGTGATTGTAGTTGTAGCAGCAGGTACATTTCCGCAGGAACTTACCAAATTCAAAGTTACTGTATATGTCTTATCCTTACCATCGGTACCCGGTGCAAAGGTATGGGTAGGGTTTACTTCGGTTGAGTTAGTACCGTCGCCAAAATCCCAGGTAAAGCTGCTGCTGAGCGGTACGGAGGTGTTAGTGAATTGAACAGGTAACGCCCCGCAACCAGAGGTTACACTGGCAGTAAAGCCTGTTGTAATATGTGCAGGTAAAACATGAACAGTTAAAGTAAAAGGATCGCCGTTACAGTTACTGCCCGTAGCCTGTATAATATAGGTGACTACAGCGAAATTGGATGGATCGCTGTTGGTGATCACATCGTTGATAAAAGAACCACTGCCGTTGGTATAACCCGTAGCCGATGGCGAAGTGTTGGCAGGATCAATTGTCCAGGTAAAAGAGCTATTGGGTTTAGAAGCTGTTATATGATAATTAAGGGCAGTTCCCGAACACAGATTATTAACCGTAGGGGCGCTGGTGATCACCGTTTGAGGTTCAATAAGTACCGTTACCGTACTTATCACCTTATCGCAGGGAACGGGCAGGGTAGTGGTACCGGCTAATGCAAATGTAACCTTCCCGGCGGCTATATCGGCGGCTGATGGCGTATAAGTAGTAACCAATGCGTTAGCATTGTTAAAAGATCCCGTACCGCCTGTCCATGTCTGACTGGTTATGGTGCCACTTAATACAGTACCTGTTAAATTAATATCCGATCCCGCGCAAACTGTCGGGGGGGCGGCAGTGCTAATGGTTGGCGATATTTGAAAAGTAAGGTGCTGGGTAGCTGTTGCCGGTGGGCCGCAATTATTTTTTACAGCAACAGTAATGGTATAGGTGCCGGCGTCTTTAAATAATATCTGCGGATATTGAGAATTAGCGGTGGTTCCGCCGGTAAAATCAAACGCGCCGCCACTTATTGTCCAGGTGTAGGAATCAGGTTTCAATTCACCTATACCGTCCAAAACCGTGTGGGTAATACCGGCATCGGTATTAAATTTAAGGGTTTGGTTAATACCGCATACCTGTGCATCTGCCGAAAGTTGGGCAGTTGGCGTATCATCAACTGTTATGGTTTGCGCGGTACCTAAAACCGGACCGCAGCTTTTGGTATTGATAATAAGGTTAACCCGGTAAACACCTGCTTTAGAAAAAACCATATGTGGTTGCTGACTATTAGCGTCTGTATTATCTGCGTAAGTAAGGCTTCCTGCTGGCGCATCCGTTATCCATTGATAGGCATTGGTATTATTACAATTGGCATCAATAACCGATGTGTTATCGGGTATTACGGTTAAAGGCCCGCAGCCAGATTTCACCGGGAAATTAAACTGTACTGTTGGTGGATTCTGGATACAAATTTCCCGTGTAACATCGGCAGCCCCGCAAATACCGGCGGTATTTTGTAACACCAGCCTTACTTTATGTATACCCTGTGTAGTAAAGGTGTAAATGAAGGGCTGGGTAGCTCCATAATTTTGAACCTTCAACACATCATCAACATACCAAGAATACTTAGCATCCGTATTAATACAACTTGCCGAAGTATTGGTAGTGCTGCCAGATTGCCCCGGATAGGAGGTATTGGCAAAAGTAACAGGTGTATTTACACATCCTACATCATTATTGGAAAACTTATTTTCGGGTGGGGTAAGTACCTGCGCATATTGAGTTGCAGGAGTGCCTATATCACCGCAATACGTGCTGGTAAGCTGTAAATTAACGCCAAAAACGTTCTTAACTGTATTGTTAACGATACTGCCGCATGACGACGCGGTATAAGTATGTACAATTTTACCACCTTGTGCAATAATTTGGCAAAGCGTAAAGGTGCTGCTTGTACCATCTCCCCAGGATACCTTGTAAATATGGCCCGGGTAGTTATTCTGCAAACCTGTTTCCGGCGATGTGATATCGGCATTAAATGTTAGTTCGCCGCTGCCGTTTGACAAACATACCGAGGTAATACCCGTAGCCCCCAAAACACGATTGGCTACGTTATTCATAAGCAGGTACGACTTTGTACCTACAACACCGCCGTTTACCGCTTTAACGGTTACCGTATAATTAGCAGCCTTAGCGTTAAAAACCCCGTTGGGCGAAATGCTGACAACGCCACCTTCGACCGTTTGTGCCAGGTCATTAAAAAAGGTTGCCGTAACAGATGTTCCCGATGCCGATTGATTTAAGAAAGTATAAGCTGTAGCAGCATTAGGCCGGCCGTTACATGTACCAAACACTTCGGGATATTGCGGATTGATGATCTGGGAACTTACCGCGGCAACCACCCCGGCCACATTATTAACAGTAAAGGCCGAAGAGGCCGCGCTGGTAACAGCGGGTACTGTAGATACCACCCTTAATTGATATCCGGTTCCGGATGGCGTTCCGGCAGGGATAATACCGTTTACAAATGTGGCATAAAAGCCGCTGATACTACCTATCTTTTGTTGTGATCCGAAATTCCCATTGGCATCTGATAAGTAAAGATCAAACTCATTGTTTGCGGCAAAACAATCAGAATTACTCAGTTTTATAGATATGCTAATGGTTGAGCCCGAACCATAGGGTCCCGCATCAACAGTACCAATATTGATGGTTTGAGCTGCGGCGGATGACACAAGTAGACAGAGAAGAGCTAAAAAAAATAATTTTTTAGTGTACTTTATGTTCATTAAAAATTGGTTTCACAATGATTAAATGCTTCTTAACTCACCATCCTATTAAGGTGAATTTGGGGGCAAAACAATTATCAAGCGAAAACAGCTAACGTGAAGCAGGTTTCACGGTTGCCGAATCCGTACTCTTATACGGAATATTTTTACTGCTGGTTACAAAAAAAGAGAAGGATATGAGGGAAAATTAACTTGTTGGAAAATATCGAAATCTATTGAAAATTAAATTATTAACCAAAAAACAAATAGGCCACCAGAATAGCGGCAATAACGCCGGCACAATCGGCTAGCAGGCCTGCCGGAATAGCATAACGGGATCTTTTTATACCTACCGATCCAAAGTAGAGGGCTACAATATAAAAGGTAGTATCGGCCGAGCCATTAAATACACAAGCCAGGCGCCCGGCAAAGCTGTCAACCCCAAAAGTTTGCATAGTATTGATCATCATGGCTTTCGATCCCGAACCACTCAGAGGTTTCATATAAGCAACCGGCATAGCATCCACAAAACGGGTATTGAGGTTAAATTGAATACATACCCAGCGCAAGCCATCGTTCATATAATCCAAAGCGCCACAGCTTCTAAAAACACTGATGCCAACCAGCATGGCTACCAGGTACGGTATTATTTTCACCGAGGTTTCAAACCCGGCTTTAGCTCCATCAATAAAAGCATCAAATACATTGATCTTTTTGATCAGCCCGCCCAAAATAAACATTACGGGTATGGTGAACAGCAAAAAGTTACTGCCTATGTTTGATACCGCGCTGATTTGCACTTTGGTTAAGTAATGGGTAAAGCACCAAACCAGCAAGGTTATAAAAGCGGTTAAGCCGCCCAGCCAGGTTATGATCACCCTATCCAAAAGGTTTATTTTTTGTTTAACCGCCACCACAAGCAGACCAACCACAGTGGCTACATACGTAGCGATAATACAGGGTATAAATACATCGGTAGGATTGGCGGCATTTAGTATGGCACGCTGCGCTATAATGGTAACGGGCAATAATTGTAAGCCCGAAGTATGCAGCACCAGGAACATGATCTGGGCGTTTGAGGCCGACTCTTTATCCGGGTTTAACTCCTGCAGGCTGCCCATAGCTTTTAAACCCAGGGGAGTGGCAGCATTATCAAGTCCTAATAAATTGGCCGAGAAGTTCATGAGCATTTGCCCGGTAGCCGGGTGGTCGCGGGGTACCTCGGGGAAAAGCCTGCTGAAGAAAGGTCCTACAATTCGCGAAAGAAAATTAATGGCACCCGCCTTTTCGCCAATATTCAATATGCCCAGCCAAAATGCCATGGCACCAACCAATGGCAACGCGATATCCATTACCGATGATTTTGAGGAACTGAATATACCATCAACCAATAACTTAAACGCTTCTGCATCACCAAAAAATATTAGTTTGACAAAAGCAACCACAAAGGCGATCAAAAAAAAGGCTATCCAGATATAGTTAAGGACCATCGGCTATGTTTAAGGCTTTGAAGTTAATGGTTTTGTTATTTAATATGAAATAACAATCTTTAAATACTATTTGATTAAAGCAAAATGAACCACGTTGTACAGGAATTAACCGATACCATTGATGAATTTCAGGATATCCGATTACAGGCGATTGACTGGGAAACCTGGCCAGCTCCCGGCAAGTGGTCAAAGAAAGAGATCTTGGGCCATTTGATCGATAGCGCGCAAATTAACCTGCAAAGATTTATACGCTGCACCTACGAAGAAAACTTCAGGCTTACTTATGAACAGGATGCCTGGGTAAGTGTGCAACGCTACCAGGATACAGAGGTTAATGACATCATCGATCTTTGGATACTGTTGAACAAACAGATCATCAGCGTATTAAAAAATTATCCTTTGGATAGGGTAGATGCCCGCTGCGACAACAGCAAATCGGAACCAAACCTGCAAACCGTAGCCTGGCTGGCTAATGATTATGTGGAACATTTAAAACACCATATGCGGCAGATTGCACCATGACCGGATATTCAGGAACACCACTGGCAAAAAAGCTGGGCATCAAACCAGGCTTCAAGATTAAGCTGATCAACGCGCCCGCTTATTATATGGAATTGTTTACCGATTTGCCATCGGGGCTATATTTTGATGATACCCCAGGCCCGCAAAAGGATTTTATCCATTTCTTTACTTTAAATAAGGATGAGCTGCTGATCAGGCTGCCCTTACTGAAAAGGCAGATCAAAGCAGATGGCATGATATGGGTTTCCTGGCCCAAAAGGGCCTCTAAAGTAACAACTGATGTGACGGAAGATCTGGTAAGGGGTACCGCTCTTAAAAGCGGACTGATTGATATCAAAATTTGCGCAGTAGATGAAACATGGTCGGGCTTAAAATTAGTGATACCTGTAAAAGACAGGAAACCATCAGTTTAAGATCATTTTTATCAAAAACAATATAAAGCGGCCCGGCTGTACTTTATTAAGCGCCCGCAAATACGTAACTTAGCCTTACAATATATTCAATATGCCTAATAAAATAGAACTTAAACGTGTACACGGCGATTTCGGGTTTGAAGCGGTTGACGCTAATGGCCACACTGTAAAAATGGATAGCAGTCCTGAGAGTGGCGGTGAAAATTTTGGTGTTCGCCCAATGCAGATACTGTTAATGGGCCTGGCAGGCTGCTCGGCCATTGACGTGATCAGTATTCTTAAAAAACAACGTCAGGAAGTAAAAGATTACAAAATGATAGTTAACGGCGAGCGTGAAGCCGGTAAAGAACCCTCATTATGGGAGGATATTGAAATTGAATTTCATTTATACGGCGACATTGACGAAGATAAAGCGGCCCGCGCGGTCGAACTCTCGTTAACCAAATACTGCTCTGTTGCAGCTACCTTGGGTAAAGCCGGTGCTGATATTAAATCAAAAGTTTTTGTACACCCTGCTGTAATATAGTTCATGGTTCATTGTTGATGGTTCATGGACACAGATTGAAGAATGTAGTTACTACGAACCTTGTGGATTCAGATGTAGCTCCTATGATCTATGAACCATCAACTACAACTATGAACACTATCCCCATACCAACCATACACCTTTTTCCAATTCTGGATCAATTGCTCATTGAACTGCTCAGATCCTTATTGCCCGAAGATTGGAACAAACCTACTGTAGCTAAATTATGGACGGTAAAGGATGTCACTGCGCATCTTTTGCATGGCAATGTGCGTACGATATCTTCCAAACAATCATTTACCGGTGATACGCCTCCTGTTATTAACAGCTATAATGATCTGGTTAGTTTTATCAATAATGAGAACGCCGTTTGGGTAAAAGCGATGAAACAGGTAAGCCCTGATCTGCTGATACAACTACACGAAACAACCGGTAAACAGTTCGTTGATGAATTAGCATCTTTAGACCCTTTTGCCAATGCCCGCTTTTCTGTAGCCTGGGCAGGAGAGGAGCAATCGGCCAATTGGTTTCATATAGCCAGGGAGTATACCGAAAAGTGGCACCATCAACAGCAAATACGCGATGCGGTAAACAAACCGGGTATTATGCGCCGCGAGTTATTTTATCCTTGCATGGCCACTTTTATGCATGCATTGCCGCATACATATCGTCATGTACAAGCTCAAGAAGATACTTTAATTAAAATAATCATTGAAGGTGAAGCGGGCGGCGAATGGTATATAAAAAGAAGTAACAACAAATGGATTATTGCTCCGGAAACCAACAACCCGGCAGATTGCACCGTCAGCATCAAACCAGATATTGCCTGGAGACTTTTCACCAAAGCCATTACACCAGTAGCGGGTTTACAAAATTCAATATTACAGGGTAATACTCAACTGGGTGAAAAAGTATTTGATACTATAGCCGTTATGGCTTAATGTGTATTTATTATTTATAATAACATTTATTTAATAATTAACAATACAATATATATCTTCAAATAAAAACCTTATTATTGTTTAAATTTCATCCAAATTTCATCTTCTGGGTTTCAGGAGGTTTATGAACAATATACCTATAGTTAATTATTGTATAGTTTAATATATACAAATTATAAGTTTTGAATACAGATTGTACTGTTTTTTACTCATTAACTATCCGATACAAAAAGTCAATAATTAATAATTCCAACCCGTTAAAACACGGGTTTTTCCCTTGTTCAGGCGATGCTCTTAAAAGGGGCTCTATCAGTTGTTTATACTCAATTTTTGACTCTTTTACCTTAAAATGAACCTTCATTTTAACTTGTCGGCTGATTTAGAAATTAGACAGCTGGCATTAATGTTGCCAAATGGGGGTATGGTTTATTCAACAGTAAACCAATAATTAAACACAACGATATGAAATCAAATTTAAAAAAATCCACGCTGCTTCTAACAGCACTTATGGTAGGTGGTAAACTATTTGCCCAATCACCTGACTCTACGGCTTCGAGCTATGATTATGTAAAACCTTTTTCAGGTGGCGATAAATTACGTACGTGGTCTATAGGTGTACACGGTGGCATGTTAACCCCTTATACCATCTTCGGCACCAATAGCAGACAGGATTTTAAAAATCCAACCGAACAACTAGGTTACGGTGCTTATATTAAAGATCAGATCCTGCCTTCATTAGGTATACAAGCTGATTTCTTACGCGGTAAAGTAAAAGGTAACAACAGCGCCCAGCTAGATGGATCAGGTAATTCTATTTACAGCTCATTTAGCACCCAGATCAATTGGTCGGCGGCGTTAAGCGCAAACATTACTCTGGCTAACATTAACTGGCGCCATGACAAACCATTTATTCAGCCTTATTTAACTGTAGGTGGTGGATATATGAGCTACAAACAAAAACTCATCAACACGGCAGGTCAGGAAACCAACTTCAGAACAGATGGAAAATCTACCAAGGAAGTTTTTATCCCGGTTGGTCTTGGTTTGAAGTTTGACATCGCTCCGGGTGTAAACCTTGATTTGGGTTACCAGGTTAACTTTGTACAATCTGACAACTTTGATGGTAACAACTACGGATCAGGTAACGACAGATTTTCTTATGCACACATCGGTTTAGAGTTTGCTTTGGGTAGCCGTAAAAAACCACAAATGGCAACACACAACCCGGTATCATCAATGCGTAAAGAATACTTATGGGAAAATCAACAAACCAAAACTGCATTACAACGTGAAATTGATGCAGAAAGAGCTAAAAACGACCAGTTAAGAAATGATTTGAACACTACTAATGCTAACCTTGCCAAATTAACAACCGATAGTGATGGCGATGGAGTTCTGGATATTAATGATAAATGTCCAAATACACCTTCTGGTACAAAAGTAGATGGTTCTGGCTGTCCATTAGCTAAACCGGTTATCGTGGTAACTGAAGAAGATAAAAAAGTTGTTAAAGACGCGATCAAAAATCTTGAGTTTGATTTAGGTAAATCAACTATCCGCGCTCACTCATTACCAAGCTTAGACAGGGTTGCTAATTTATTGATTGAGAAAAACTTTAGCTTAAAATTAGCAGGTCATACTGATAACACAGGTTCAAAAGATCTGAACATGAGATTATCAAAAGACCGTGCAGAGTCAATCAAATCTTACTTAGTAAGTAAAGGTGCCAACGCATCACGTATTGAAGCTACTGGTTATGGACAAACACAACCAATTGCATCTAACAAAACAGCTGCAGGCCGTCAGGCAAATCGCAGAGTTGAGTTCACACTATATTAATAGTTGAATTTCAGTTTAGATACAATCTATCAAACAAAAAAGCCGCTCATTTGAGCGGCTTTTTTTATTACCCTTATATCATTGCAATGACGCTTTTTTTATTATTATTCTCCTTCAAAAAAGTCTATCAGGCCACCAAAATAGCTGTTATTCCAGCCGTCAACCATATCATCAAAGTCAGTATCTGGGATATTAGTGTGTCTCAGTTCTACCGATGATCCTCCTTTATCAGTGTGTAGTTTAATTGTTACTATGGAGTTATCAGATTCGCCTTCAAAATACCATTGTTGTACGATCTTCTTGTTTGGCTCAAATTCCAAATTTTTGCCAGTGATACTGCCATCCCACATCGAAAATTCAGAACCTGGTTCGGTTGACATTTCTGCGATTTCACCAGTCCATAATTCTATGGTGATCGGATTGGTCAGGGCCATATAGATCTCTTCGGGAGTGGCCGGTATATTGTAATATTTTTTAAAATCTTTCACCTGCGCAATTTAGCAGAATTAATTTTAGCTTTTAAATTAAACATTAACCGGACCTATGGGTAATATAACCCTGCCATAAACTTCATTTAACACATTGGCAATACCTGTATATATAGCCGATGCGCCGCAAATAATTCCTTCATACCCGGCCAGATGTTTTATACTATTGTTACCTGTGGCATCGCCGGCAACCAGCAAAAAGAATAGTATGGTTAAAGAAGCGAATACAAACTGCAATGCACGATTGAGCTTTAGTGTACCAAAAAACAATAGTAAAGTAAATATGCCCCATACACTTAGATAAGCACACATAGCGCCTTCTGAAGGCGCAGCACCCCAGCCCAGTTTTGGCATTACAATTAAACCTACTAATGATAGCCAAAAGAAACCATAAGAGGTAAATGCAGTTAAACCAAACGTATTGTTCTTTTTGGCTTCAATTACGCCGGCTATTACCTGGGCTAATCCGCCGTAAAATATACCCATGCATAGAATCATCGTATTCATCTCAAAGAAACCGGCATTATGGATGTTTAACAATACGGTGGTCATACCAAAGGCACAAAGCCCAAGAGGAGCGGGGTTGGCAATGCCATCTTTAACTGCTACAGGTGTTGTAGGAATCATAATAGGTTAGATTTTAAATTGGTTCACCGCAATCTAACTGATTTATAAATATTAAGCAAATTTTTGCAACTCAAGAGCTACTTTTATGTTAAGTATTTACCTATGCAGAAATTAGTATTGATACGCCACGGCGAAAGTGCCTGGAATTTGGAAAACCGCTTTACCGGCTGGGAAGATGTTGACCTTTCGGAAAATGGTTATATACAGGCCAGAAATGCGGGCAACATCCTTAAAAAGAATGGTTATAAATTTGATGTCGGTTTCACCTCTTATCTTAAACGATCCATCAAAACCCTGCATTTTATTTTAGAGGAATTAGATCATCTCTGGATACCGGTTGAAAAATCGTGGCGGCTAAATGAGCGTTTTTATGGCGCGCTGCAAGGTATGAATAAAGATGAAGCTATAGCCCGGTACGGACCCGAACAAGTTCATAAATGGCGACGCGACCCCAATGAGCATCCACCGGCAATTACCAAAGATGATCTGCGTTATCCAGGTCACGATCTGCGGTATAAAGGACTCACTGAAAGAGAACTACCTCTAACTGAAAACTTGAGCGAAACTATGGATCGGGTTTTACCTTTTTGGAACGAGCGCATTGTAAAGGCTATGCGGCGCAATCAAAAGGTAGTGATCGTTGCTCATGGTAACAGCTTGCGATCCCTGGTAAAATATATTGATTTGCTGAGTGATGAAGACGTCAGCAATCTTGAGATACCCACAGCTACGCCATTAGTGTATGAGCTTGATGAGGGCTTGAACCGGATAAAACATTATTACCTCGAGTAGAAGATATTCAGGTTGAATAATTAAACACAGGTAATGCGGCTCCACATTATTTTATCGTAGAGACACATTACATGCGTCTACTGGATAATATTAAACGGCCTCTGCAGTTTGTTCAACCGTCGCGGCTAAAGTCACCCCGGTAAGCTGATCAGCAAAAGCGATGAAGGCTTTACTCTCAGAAATAAGATCCTGGTTATCGATCAGGTCCTGCAGGTTAACTTTTCCGATAACAAACTTATAGCTACCTGAATAATAACGCTCCTGTATATGCTTAAAGTTTAATGCTTCAACCAGGCTTTCGTCGTCATATCGTAGGTAAATATTCAGTTCGATATTATTGGTAAAGTTAAGATCGGTTTTTTCTTTGGCCTTCTTATACTCATACTGGTAGTTATAACGTAAGGCCGCGATATCAGACAACACCGCCGATCCGGTAGGATGGCCCCCCGCGCCTTTACCAAAAAAGAATTGCTGGTCGGCAAATGCGGCTTGTACAGTTACGCCGTTGTATTCATACTCTACATTATATAAAAACTCCGTTTCGTTTACAAATTTGGGTAGTACAAACAGGGCCACATTATGTTCATCCAGCTCTTTGGCTACCGGAACCAATTTGATCTTCAGGTTCTTTTCGCGGGCATATTGCAAGTCTTGTGCGCCCAGGTTTTGTATACCGAAGTTAAACACTTCGTCGGGCTGTACAATTACACCGTAGGCATGCGCAGCAGCTATTACCAGCTTGTATTTGGCATCAAAACCGCCAACATCACTGGTTGGATCTGTTTCTGCAAAGCCAAGGTCTTGGGCTTGTTTCAGTGCGCTGTTATAATCCAGGCCCTCTATAAAACCTTTTGAAAGTATATAATTTGATGAACCGTTAAAAATACCGCTGATTGAGTGCAGCAACTCGTTATCATAATACTCTTCCAGGTTACGAATGATCGGGATACTACCGCAAACCGCGCCCTCATATAATAAAGATGTCCCGTATTTATGCTGTATTTCGATCAGTTCCTCCAAATGAAGGGCGATCATTTTTTTACTGGCCGAAACCACATTTTTACCAGATTTTAATGCTCTTGATACAATTTCAAAAGCAGCCTCCGTATCATTGATCAGCTCTACAATAGTATTGATCTCCGGGTTGTTCAATAGCTCGTCCCGGTCTGTAGTAAACAAATGTGCAGGCAAAGAACGCTCTTTATGCGGATCCTTGATGGCAAATTTTACAATTTCAATGTTTAAATTTTTGGTTTTAACGATGTCATAAAGTCCTTGCCCAACAACTCCAAATCCAAATAATCCGATATTTAACTTCTTACTCATTACGCTGTACGTTGTAATTCTATAATTTTTCCTTTTACATCAGTTTTAAAAAACGATGTGATAATATTTGTTAATGCTTCTGTTTCAATTAAAAACCCATCGTGTCCATAAAATGAATCAAGCTCAGCAAAGGCTGATTTGGGGATATGGTTAAATAAGTATTTCTGTTCTTCAAGCGGGAACAGCACATCCGAATGGATACCGATTACCAAAGTACGGGCCTTGATCAGGCTTAAAGCCTTTTCAACTCCGTGACGGCCGCGCCCCACATTATGCGAATCCATGGTTTTGGTCAGATACCAGTAACTATAGGCATTAAACCGGTTCACCAGTTTTTGCCCTTGGTAGCTTTGGTAGGTTGACGCACGGTAATCATCTGTTTTATCATCGCTTTCTTCCTGCTGGGTTATGGAATAAGTTTTATAGCCACGATAGGAGAGCAGGGCGATGCTTCTGGCCGCTTTAAGTCCTTTTTGACCACCATCGGGCGTATTGGCATAAAAAGTACGGTCGGTTGTAATAGCCAAACGTTGCGACTCGTTAAACGCTATTCCCCATGGTGAATGACGCGCGTTGGTAGCTATCAGGATCAGGTTTTTGATTCGTTCAGGCTCTGTAATAGCCCACTCAACAGCCTGTTGCCCCCCAAGTGACCCACCTACCAAAATATGTATATGATCAATCTGTAAATGGTCTGCAAGCAACTGATGTGCTTTTACAATATCCCTGATGGTAAATTGAGGGAATGCCTGATAATAAGGCTGCCCGCTTACCGGGTTAATACTTAAAGGATTACTTGTACCATAAGGCGAACCCAGAATATTCGCGCACACAATAAAATGTTCTTCGGGATTGAAAAGATAACCTGTACCCACCAGCCCCTTCCACCAATCAAATACGTCGGCATTGGCTGTGAGAGCATGACAGACCCAGATCACATTGTCCTTAGCTTTATTTAACCGGCCATAAGTATGAAAACCTATTTCCAGATCCTGTATCTGCTGACCCGATTCAAATTCAAATGCTTCTGTGTACTTAAATATTTCTGTATTCATTATTCTATTATTCGAGTTTTAAGCAGTGCGTGTTGAGTTTCTATTTTCAACTCACCACTCACTGCTCACCACTCACTTATTATACTAACTCTGCAGCAAGCTGCTCTACTTTGGCAAATGCCTGTTCAAAATCGGCCTTGATGTCATCAATATGTTCGATGCCTACCGATACCCTTAATGATGTTGGTGTAACGCCCGCAGATAACTGTTCTTCGTCAGAAAGCTGCTGGTGCGTTGTAGCCGATGGTTGGATGATCAGCGTTTTGGCATCACCTAGGTTAGCCAAATGACTTACCAATTGTAAACTATCAATAAAATGACTTGCCTGTTGTTTGTCGCCTTTGATCTCAAAGGACAATACAGCACCAAATCCATTTTTTAAATATTTTTTTGCCAGGGCATGATATGGGGATGAAGCAAGGCCCGGATAACTAACCTTAGCTACCTGCGGATGTTGCTCCAGCCATTTGGCCAGTTCTAAAGCGTTATCTACATGGCGCTGTACACGCAAAGACAACGTTTCCAAACCCTGTATATTCAACCAGGCGTTAAACGGTGATTGCGATGGACCGAAATCTCGCAAACCTTCCACACGGGCACGTATAATAAATTGGATATTGCCAAAACGGCCGTCAATACCAAATACATCGGCAAATACTAATCCGTGGTAACCTTCAGATGGTTCAGTAAACTGAGGAAATTTTCCGTTACCCCAATTGTAGTTACCACCATCAACTATAATACCGCCAATGCTGGTTCCGTGACCGCCGATCCATTTAGTGGTTGATTCTACCACGATATGAGCACCATGCTCCAAGGGGCGGAATAGGTAACCTGCCGCACCGAATGTATTATCAACGATCAGCGGTAGATCATGCTTTTTAGCCAGGGCTGCTACTTTTTCAAAATCGGCTATAGCAAAACCCGGGTTACCTACAGTTTCCAGGTAAATGGCCTTTGTTTTATTATCGATTAAAGCCTCCAGATTTTCGGCGGTATCATCTTTGGCAAAGCGAACATCGATGCCTAATCGCTTAAAAGCTACTTTAAACTGATTGTATGTACCGCCGTACAGGAAAGGGGAGGTCACGAAGTTATCGCCAGCCTGTAATATATTATTTAGTGCTAAAAATTGTGCTGCCTGCCCGGATGCTGTGGCTAAGGCTGCAACACCGCCTTCTAAAGCCGCTACCCGTTTTTCAAAAACATCGGTAGTGGGGTTCATTAAGCGGGTGTAGATATTACCAAACTCCTTGAGCGCGAAAAGATTAGCACCATGCTCCGCATTTTTAAATACGTATGATGTGGTTTGATAAAGTGGTACAGCACGTGAGCCTGTTGTTGGATCAACCTCCTGACCGGCGTGTAATTGAAGGGTTTCGAATTTTAAATTGTTGGCAGACATAGTTGTAAGATTGAAATGTGTTTAATTAATTTTTTACTGTTTTGATGGATTTTTAACGGGCGGGTAAATAAACTTTACCTGTTTGTTGCAACACGTGTTTTCCGGGATCAGAAAAAGAGGACGCGTCCAGTGGATCAGCAGCAACACATACACATACTGCTAATATTTAAGCAAATAGGTTGTATGTTACCGTTTGAGGTATTAAAAATGTGGCGCTGACTAAATTTAATTAAACTTTTCATGGTTATAAATTTATATTCCCCGGGGTTATTTTCCGGGACAGGAATTGGCACCTTCTCCAATTTTGGAGGGTTGCCAGCGGGTCATTGAGCCTGATCTCTCGCCGCTTCTTTATAAATCAAAACCCGAACTATCGCGGAGAATTGATCAATGGTATCGCTACCAAATATTGTTGCAAATATAGGGTGATATAAATTAAAAAACCAAATTAAATTTTAGTAACTTGTTTTAACCAATGAATACCTGCGTAAAAAAGTGCATTTTCTTACTTATTAGTCTTTTATACTCATTAGCCAGTTTTGGGCAGATCAAAGAAGATACTGCTCTAATAAAACCTGAATTAATTGAAAAAGACTCTCTGTTTGTAAAGCGGTTAGCTCATGTATATAAAAATGCTCCGGCCAGTATACTACCATTGTTTAATGCAGTAAACCGAAAAAGTAATGACCTTGGTTTTAATTATTACTCAGTTCGTGGCATTTACGAAATCGGGTATTTATCCATTCGCTATCATTTTATTTTCTTTAAAGATAAGTTGATCAGTTATGAACTAAGCTCTCTTTTACCATTTGACAGCCGATTAACAAACAGGTACAGAGAAATTTGCTCACTACTATTTGAGCCCGGCAATGGTTATTTCACTAAGCCTGTTTATTACAAATACGATGAGATGGTAAAGCCTTTAAATACGAACACAAAACAATATACAACAGATAAAAAAATACAATTTTTAATGACACCGTACTCGGGTGAGATATATGGTGTTTATGCTTTTATGGGGTATTCCCCCATTTTACTTGAAAATCGACGTAATTATAACGCCATTAAAGATAAGATCACTCCCGAAATTGAGCTCATGTTACTTTACAGTAAAAATCCTGCTACACGTTTATCGGCAATTGAATATTACTATCAACACCCGGAACAATTTATAAAGGATAAAGACAGGTATGAAAAAAGGGTCAAGGCCATATATGCGGAATCTCCTTTAATTGAAACAGTTGTTGCAGACCGTCCCTCTACACAAAATGCAGAAGAAATGGTGAAACTATTTGCAGCCTGGCATTAATCCAAAGCTTGTTTCAAATCCGCTATCAGATCATCAATATGCTCTAAACCAACTGATACTCTAAGCAGGTTTCTAGGAGTTTTAGTGTCCGGACCTTCAACGGTTGCGCGATGCTCAATCAGGCTCTCCACACCGCCCAAACTGGTGGCACGGGTAAACAACTTGAGTTTGTTAATGATGTTATGCGTATCGTTTTCATCGCCCTTAACAATAAAAGATAACATGCCTCCAAAAGCCAGCATTTGTTCTTTAGCAATGGTATGTTGTGGATGTGAGGGTAAACCTGGATACATTACCTGATCAACTTGAGGATGCTGCTCTAAAAACTCAGCCAGCAGTTGCGCGTTTTGTACATGGCCTTTAACCCGGTAAGGTAGCGTTTTAATGCTGCGGGCCAGGTAATAACAATCAGTTGGAGAGGGGATTGCGCCCCCCATTTCCTGTACCTGCCGTATTTTTTGCCACCATTCACTTTTTTCGGCTGTGATCAGCGCGCCGCCCATCAGGTCGCTGTGGCCGCCAAAATATTTGGTTGCGGAGTGCATTACCAGGTCGGCGCCCAAAGCAAGCGGTTGCTGACATATCGGCGTGGCGAAAGTATTATCGCAAACCACTTTAATCCCTTTCGCTTTGGCAATAGCGACAACCTTTTTAATATCGGTTATTTTAAGTAAGGGGTTCGATGGCGTTTCCAACCATATCACTCCTGTTTCTGGCCTGATGTGCTGCTGCAACACCTCTGTATCGTTTACATCGATAAAATCAAAAGTTAAAATTCCGGCAAACAGGTTTTTAAGCTGGTTGCGCAATCCATGATACATATCATCAGGCGCTATAACATGCGTACCTGGAGGCAGCGACTGGAATACAGACATACCAGCAGCATTACCAGATGAAAAAGAAGCCGCATCTGCACCATTCTCTAGCTTAGCCAATACATTTTCTAGCGACCAGCGGTTGGGGTTTGATGACCTGCTATAGATATGTCCGCCCGGGAAATCACCATCAATACCACGTTCAAAAGTGGTAGATAATATAATAGGCTGTATTACTGCTTTTGACGATTCGTCCTTTTTATTCCCGGAGTGGATAGCTATAGTTTCAATCTTCATTTGGCCAAATTAAATAAGATTATTTTTATAAGGTGTAACGGGGGGCATAATTTTTGCGTAATATTCTAAAATACCCCCCTGTAATCATGAAAAATTTTTATTTCTCGTTAATTATTGCTTCGTTACTGCTAAGCAGTTGCAAGAAAGACAACATTGCTAATGAAAGTGAGTTTAATAAAAGCTATAACGCTTGGTTAAGCTTTAAAAGTAATGCGCACAATTCCTATCTCTATACCTCGAACTCCGGATCCGTTTTCGGTTATGGGTCAGAGACTAAAATCAGTGTAATTAATGGTAAGATAGTTTCAAGGGATTTTATTTCAACCCAACTTAAGCGAAACGGCACAGCTCAAAAAGACACGTTAAAACAATGGCATGAAGATGCTGATCATATCAACACACATCCTAACGATGCAGGCGAATCACTTATATTAGATGATGTTTACCAAAAAGCCAAAACGGTTTGGCTTAAAGCCGATAAGAAAGCCAATGACATTTACTTTGAAGCGAAAAATAACGGTATGATATCCAGTTGCGGATTTGTTCCCAAAGGGTGTCAGGACGATTGTTTTAACGGCATCAACATAAGCCTGATTACCCCTGTGCAATTTTAGTGTCATTTACTTCCATCCGCTTTGCAATGAATTATCTCATAAAGCATAGTTTTATGCTTTTTAGTACATTTGCGCAAAGTTTTTTCCATGGAAGCTGAAGGTAATTTACAGTTATTATTACAAAATCCGGATCTATCCGCTGATTTAAAGCACATTGCCGAAAAAGTTCTTAATAACGAACGCATCACCTTTGATGAAGGTGTGATATTATATGAGCAGGGCGACCTGGGTTATTTGGGCGTTTTAGCCAACTACATCCGCGAGAAACGGCATGGTCATAAAACTTATTTCAACCGTAATTTTCATATCGAGCCAACTAATTTGTGTGTTTATGACTGCAAATTTTGCTCGTACTCTCGCTTGCTGAAGCAAAAATCAGAAGGCTGGGAATATACCATGGACGAAATGTTTAACATGGTGACCAAATATGATGGTGAACCCGTAACCGAAGTGCATATAGTAGGTGGCGTTTTGCCACAATACGACGTACCTTTTTACCAGGAGCTTTTTAGCCGTATCCGCGCTCATCGCCCGGAACTGCATATCAAGGCATTAACACCTGTTGAATATCATTATATATTTAAAAAAGCCAAAATTGACTATGCTACAGGTATGCGCCTGATGCAGGAAGCTGGTTTACAGTCAATTCCCGGCGGTGGTGCCGAGATTTTCCATCCCGAGGTTCGTGACCTGATATCCAAAGATAAATGTACCGGCGACCAATGGCTGGCTATTCATGAAGAATGGCACAAGCTGGGTGGCCGCTCCAATGCTACTATGCTTTATGGTCATATAGAAAAGTTCTGGCACCGGGTTGATCATATGGAACGCCTGCGCCAGTTACAGGATAAAACTGGAGGCTTCCAAACCTTTATACCGTTAAAATTCCGCAACCAGGATAATCAAATGTCGCACGTGCCCGAGTCAACCGTGGTTGAGGATCTGCGTAACTATGCGGTGGCACGTATCTACCTTGATAATTTTGATCATATTAAAGCTTACTGGGCTATGATCAGTCGTACTACGGCACAACTATCCCTAAACTTTGGAGTTGATGATATTGACGGTACGTTGGATGATACTACTAAAATATATTCTATGGCTGGTGCCGAAGAACAGCACCCGGGCATGAGCACCAAACAATTGGTAGAACTGATCAAAAATATTGGCCGACAGCCTATTGAGCGCGACACTTTATATAATGTAGTAACCGACTATACTAATTTTGAATTCCCGGAAACTGAGCCAAAACCTCAGTATTACAAGTTGCCTGTAATTAATTGATGGTGAAAGGCGAAGGGTGAAAGGTAAAGGGTTTATCTTTTTTATACAAACCTTTTACTTTTCAGCTTTTACCTTTCATCCTAAACAAGAATGATACAAAAAACCTTATATATAGTACGCCACGGCCAAACAGAACTCAACAGGCTGGGTGTTGTACAGGGACGGGGAATGGATACCGATTTAAACGATGAGGGCCGTAAACAGGCAGCTCAATTTTTTGAGGCATACAAAACTGTACCATTTGATAAAATATATCTATCGGCCTTAAAGCGTACTCAACAAAGCGTTCAGCCTTTTATTGATCTGGGAATTCCCTATCAAAAACTATCAGGCCTGGATGAGCTGGCCTGGGGAATACACGAAGGGCAACCGGCTACGGCCCAAAACAAAGCCGCCTTTTTACAAATCATGCGCGACTGGCTCGATGGTCGCTTAGACAGTAAATTTGAAGGCGGTGAAAGCCCTAACGAGGTGGAGATACGAGAGCGTGAAGCGCTCGATGTGATCATGAGCCATCCCGAAGAAAAAACAGTACTCGTCTGTATGCATGGTCGTGCCATGCGCTTATTGCTTTGTATATTATCAGGCGTTCCGCTTACAGAGATGGACACCTTTCCGCACCAGAACCTGGTTTTATACAAAGTGACCTACAACGGCGAAAAATTTGAGATCGTCGATTTTAACAACTCCGAACATTTAAAACAATCCTGAAAGAGAGCGTTTCTGTGAATAAGATAAGAATATCAGCTGTAAGCTACACCAACACCAAACCCTTTATATACGGCATCCAGCATAGTGGAATATTAGATAAAATTGAATTGAGCCTCGATATGCCGTCAGACTGTGCTCAAAAACTAATAGATGATGTGGTTGATATCGGCCTCATTCCTGTAGCGGCTACCTTGAATTTACCACATTGGGAAATAGTTTCTGAATACTGTATCGGGGCAGTAGGCGCTGTAAATTCGGTATTTATTTTTAGCAATTGCGATGTTAAGGACATCAAATACCTACAGCTCGATCCGCAATCGCGCTCATCCAATAACCTGGCGCGTGTTTTACTAAAAAACTACTGGAATGTAAACCCCGAATTAATTAAAGATGCTACAGACTACAGCGAATCTACAGAAGCCAACACCGCTTTTGTACAAATAGGCGACCGCACCTTTGGCAAAAAAGATAAATATAATTATGTGTATGACCTTGCCGAAGAATGGCAAAACTTTACGGGTTTGCCTTTTATGTTTGCCGGCTGGATAGCCAACAAACCTATTCCACAGGATTTTATGGACGAGTTTAACGCCGCCCTGAAACATGGTCTTGATCATCGGGCAGAGCTTTTTAAAGAACTACCCATGCGTGAAGATTTTGACATACAGGATTATCTGATGCACAAGATAGATTTCGATCTTACCGAAGGAAAAAAGAAAGCGCTTTATATGTTTTTGGATTATATAAAAGTACTATAGCCATCACCAACATATTTTTTCTGTTGAAGGGACGCGTAATTGCGTCTCTTTTTGTTTACAAATGTTTAATATATAAAACCTTATCCTGTAAAATACATTGGTTATATTAAAACAATTAAATCTGTAGATAAATGAACCCATCATTAAAAGGACAAGCGGCACTGGTTACCGGTGCCGATAGCGGTATCGGTAAAGGGGTAGCCCTGGCTCTCGCAGCCGCTGGTGCCAAACTGGTTATCAATTACGCCCACAATCATGATGCTGCGGAAGTTACCGTAGCTGAAATAAAGGAGATTGGCGGCGAAGCATTTGCCGTACAAGCTGATGTAAGCCAGGAAACTGAGGTAAAAGAAATGTTTGCCCAGATGTACGCGCAATACGGCACCATCGATATATTGGTAAACAATGCAGGTTTGCAAAAAGATTCCAAATTTGTAGATATGACCCTGGATGATTGGAATACAGTGATCAGCATTAACCTTACCGGGCAGTTTTTATGCTCGCGCGAAGCAGCCAGAGAGTTTATACGCAGGGGGGTAGTGGACGAACGAAGCCGTGCAGCTGGCAAGATCATTTGCATGAGCAGTGTACACGAGGTAATTCCATGGGGAGGGCATGTTAACTATGCCGCAAGTAAAGGGGGCATTAGCATGTTTATGAAAAGCATAGCCCAGGAACTGGCCCCGCATAAAATCAGGGTAGTGGGCATCGGACCCGGAGCTATACAAACACCTATTAATAAAGCTGCCTGGGATACACCCGAGGCATTAGATAAACTGCTCACCCTCATACCTTATAACCGAATTGGCAAGCCTGATGATATTGGCAAACTGGCTGCCTGGCTGGCATCAGACGAGGCCGATTACATCACCGGCACCACCATTTTTATGGACGGAGGCATGACTTTGTATCCAGGTTTCGCGGATAATGGTTAAATTGAGGTTAAAATAATTTGAAAAATCGGTTTAGCTAATCCAAAACCTATTTTTTTGCACATTTTTAAATTTACATATTGTAAATTATACACTAAGTGCATTATAAAAATTTAAATTTTTCATCATAAAAGTAATATAATTATAAAATATTCATAAAAGTTAAATTTTATTTGTGACATTACTAATCTTAGCATACTTTTGTTATGGATTTAAAATTTAAACGAACATGAAAAAGATATTTTTAACAACAGCAATTGCCGCTTTATTAAGCGTTAATGTATTTGCCGCTGACGGCGTAAAAAAAGTAGTTGATGGTGGAACAAACGTTTCTTACATCGCTTTACACGGTTTCACAGTTGACTTTTCCGATGCAAAAGATGTAAACTGGACTGTAACCAAAAATTGCCAAAAGGCTACCTTCACTATCGATGGCGTTAAAAAAACCGCTTTCTACAACCTGAATGGCGAGTTTTTAGGTGTAACTCAACGTGTTGACGCTAAAGCTATCCCTGCTAAAACTTTAAAACAAATTGCTAAAGATTACAAAGGTTACGAAATAGGCGAGGTTATCGTTTACCAGGCTAATACCGACCTGAACGACAACATCGACCCAACTTCATACTTTGTTGACCTGAAAAACGATACTCATGAAGTATTGGTAAGGATCACTCAACAAGCTAACCTTGAGTTTTTCCAACAAGTAAGATAATTCTAAATAGTCTTCATAAAAAGCCATTCCGACAATCGGGATGGCTTTTTTATGTCACAAGCTTGTTATTTTGCCCTTCATTGTAACTATTAAGCAAACAAATTGAGGCTTTCTGTCTTTATTAATAAGTATAATTTATTAATATAATTCGCAGATATGCCCAAGACCATCATTGTATCTAACCGGTTACCTATCAAAATTTCAAAAAACGAAGACGAGTATATTTTATCGTCCAGTGAAGGGGGTTTAGCAACCGGTTTAGGTTCAATATATAAACAAGGTAATAATGTATGGATAGGCTGGCCCGGCATCGAGATCACCGAGCAACAGGATAAAGACCATGTTTCCCATCAATTAAAAGAACTCAGCCTAATACCAGTTTTTCTTGACCAGGAAGAAATCAATCAATATTATGAAGGATTCTCCAACGAGGTATTATGGCCGGTTTTCCATTATTACGCCTCCACGTACGCCAATTACAAGCAATCAAACTGGGATTATTACCAAGCTGTAAATCAAAAATTTAGAGACAGCATCCTAAGTGTTGCCGAACCTGGCGATATTATATGGATCCATGATTACCAGTTATTACTTTTACCTGCCCTGGTAAGGAATGAATTGCCTGATGTTTCTATTGGCTTTTTCCTGCATATTCCATTTCCCTCACATGAAATGTTCCGGTTGATACCCTGGAGATCTGAACTATTGGAGGGTATGCTGGGTGCCGACCTGATTGGCTTTCACACCTTTGATGATGTGCGTCATTTTTTGGGAGCAACCTCACGTATTTTGCCGGTAAATACCTCATCAAACATCATCACCATGGATGAGCGTTCCATCGTGGTAGAATCATTCCCCATGGGAATAGATGAGCAAAAATATGCCACTTTACCGCTACAGGATGATGTCAAAGAACAGATCGAGCTGATAAAAAACAATTTCAAAGACACCAAGCTCATCCTTTCTATTGACCGGCTGGACTATAGCAAAGGTATACTACAACGCTTGCAGGCTTTTGAATTGATGCTGGAGCTTTGCCCCGAGTGTATTGAAAAAATAACGTTCTACATGATCGTTGTGCCTTCAAGGGATACCGTTCCGCAATATGCCCACCTGCGTGAGGAAATTGATAAAAGGGTAGGTAATATCAATTCCATATATCGAACCATGGATTGGACACCTATCCATTATTATTACCGGTCGTTCCCGATCGAAACACTATCTGCCTTATACCATACTGCCGATGTATGCCTGGTAACCCCCATGCGCGATGGTATGAACCTGGTTAGTAAAGAATATATTGCCAGCAGAACAAATAACGATGGCGTATTGATATTAAGTGAGATGGCCGGTTCATCTAAAGAATTAATTGATGCTATCGTCGTTAACCCAAATAATACGGGCGAGGTTTGCCGGGCGATACTGGAGGCCCTTAGCATGCCACTGGAAGAGCAGCAAAGGCGCATGATACCTATGCGGCAGTTAGTATCAAAGTTTAATATTTCGCACTGGGTCAAAATTTTCTTTGACCGTTTAAAGGAGGTTAAACTCATGCAGCGCTCCCTACAGGCCCGGCATGTTAGTTTCGCCACCGAACAATCTATCATCAACCGGTATATCAAAACCAAAAAAAGGATCATCTTTTTAGATTATGATGGTACCCTTGTGAACTTTAAATCAAATATTGAGCAGGCCAGTCCCGATAAAGAATTATACGATATAATTGATAAACTATCAGAAGATCCTGCCAATCAGGTCGTGCTCATCAGTGGTCGTAAGCATGAAAACCTCGAAGAGTGGTTTAGCCATACCAATATATACCTGATTGCCGAACACGGTTCCTGGTTTAAAAGACCTGGCACCAGTTGGCATAAAATATCGGGATTGAGCGATCAATGGAAACATGATATTTATCCCATCCTGGAAACCTATGTAGACCGTACTCCGGGCTCATTTATCGAAGAGAAAACCTATTCGCTGGTTTGGCACTACCGCAAGGCACAAAATGGCTTAGGAGAGCTTAGAGCGAGCGAATTGATGAACAACCTGAAATATTTGGCCAGCGATAAAGGCCTACAGCTGCTGGCAGGGGATAAGGTACTGGAAGTAAAGAACATGGATATCAACAAAGGTAAAGCCGCGTTAACCCTAACAGAAGGCAAAGATTATGATTTTATTATAGCCTTTGGCGATGATTATACCGACGAAGATATTTTTAAAGCATTACCGGAAACTGCAATTACCATCAAAGTAGGCAGCAATTTATCAGCAGCTAAATTTTATCTCCGCAACCCCGCAGAAGTACGCAAACTACTCACCAGCTTCACCCAGCATATTACGGTGGAAGTTAATTAGAGAGTTAAGTTAGTGATTTACTGAATTAGTGATTAAGTAAATTAATTAGTGAATTATTGAATTAGTTGCGTATTGTTCAACTAATTCAATAATTCAATAATTCACTAATTCACTAATTCACTAATTCACTAATTCACTAATTATAGAAATATAGGTCTGTCCAATTTCATGGCTATCCGGTAGGCCGCGTTCATCAGGCCTACGTGGCTATATGCCTGCGGAAAATTACCCCATTGGCTACCGTCCTGTTCATCAACATCCTCACTAAACAATAGCAGGTGATTAGAGTATTGCAGCAGATTGGCAAACTCGCGCTGGGCATCATCCAGGCGACCAACACTGGCCAGAGCCTCTACATACCAAAAGGCACATATCAGGAAAGTAGTTTTAGGTTTGCCAAAGTCGTCAGTATATAAATATCTGTAAAACAACCCATTAGGGGTTCTTAGCTCTTTTTCTAATGCAAGTAAATGATCCTTAGCTTTTTGCGATTCCGGGTCAAGATAATTCATCATGATCAATTGCAGCGTACTGGCATCCAGATTGGAGCTACCTGCCGAATTGGTATACACTTTCCTCACCGGGTCATAACAGCTTTCTATATGCGCGGCCGCGCGTTCTTTCAATTCTATAGCCTTGTCAATAAGTTCTTTATTGTCAATAGTGCGTGCCATCTTTTCAGCGGCCGAGGCCCCGGCCCATTGGAACAGGTTGCTGTAGCAATGTATATTGGCCATGTTTCTGAACTCCCAGATCCCGGCATCCTTTTCATCAATGGTACGGTCAATCTTATTCAGTAGCGACTCTATCCAGCGAACCGAATCCTTCCGTTCCGAAAAAACGAAACGGTGATCGGTATATAGCGGGAGCAGGGAGATCATTACCTGCCCATAAATATCATTCTGGATATGCTCATAAGCCTGGTTACCAATACGTACCGGCTGGTTACCCATATAACCATCCAGATCGGTCAGTATTTCCTCAACCAATTTTCTTTTACCGGTTATGCCGTAAAGTGGCTGATAGCGTTCATCTTCGGAAAAGGAGATATCCGTAACATAGCTAAAATACTTCTCCATTTCCTCAAAGTGACCAATGTGGTTCAGCGCGGTGATCACATAGTAAGTATCACGCAGCCAGCAGTAGCGGTAATCCCAATTGCGACCACTTCCCGGCGATTCGGGTAAACTTGTAGTACTTGCAGCTATAATGGCCCCCGTATCCTCAAACTGGTGTATTTTTAATGCCAGGCCTGAGCGGATCACAAATGGCTGATAATACGTAGCGATAGAGGAGTGCTTGATCCAGGTGCGCCAGTATTGAATGGTTTCGGCCAAAAATCGGTCAGCGGTTGATATCAGGGCGGCTTCCAATGGTTCGCCGTAGGTTAAGGCGAGGTATTTGGTTTCATTCAGCACAAAGGCCTGCTCATCAAATACATAACTGATAGGAATATTGGTGGTAAGCCGCATATTCTCCTCACCGCCAAGGTATTGTATATGGTTACTTCCACGGTTTACATTCAGCTTTACCGCGCCATATTCAGATACAGGTTCACACTTCACAATAACCCTGGGCGAGCCTTCAATAGCTTCTATTTTCCTGATCAGCATTAAGGGTTTATAATACCGCTGATGCTGATAAAACCTTGGTGCAAAATCGGTTATACGGTATTTACCACCACTTTTGGGGCTTATCTCCGTTATCAGCACATTGGTATTTTCCAGGTAGTGCTGCTCCGATGTATATTCTCCCTCAGGGCGGATGGAAAACTCGCCGCCCTTTTTTTTATCCAGCAAGCCGCCAAAGATGAAGGTGCTGTCGAACTTGGGCCAGCAAAGCCAGTCGACGTTGGTATTTTTATTAATATGGGCCAAAAAGGCGCAATTTCCAATTATTCCGGTCTCATAGGTATGTCTGCTCATTCAGTTTTTGTGCTTAGTTAATAGGTTCAACAATATTTGCGGCGTAATGTTGAAGCAAAATTTAAAAGCGCAGATCCGTAATGGTTAACAATTGGTCTTGAGTTTTTTAACCCGGTTACAAAATTCAAACCTCAGGATAAGGGCAGCAGACTTTTTAAACCCTTATTTTAACACTTTTCTGATCAAAAATGATGTAAAGAAGCTCACTTATTAGCCATTTTAACAAAGCTTTAACGCCATTTTAACACTTTTTAACAAATTTTTGATGGGTTTTAAAAACTTTAAAAAGAATTAATTTTCTGATATCCAAATAACTGCGTACTAAACAATGCTTTTTTAGCCTATTTTGTCTCTTTAACCAAACGGCCCCACTTACATTTTTCAATTAAGTGGGGCCGTGGCTGGTTATACTTAAATATACAAAATATTTACGGTTTTTGCAATTAAACATTTTCAACAACAAGCAGGCAGTTTTATCCGTTACATAATTCTGTAAATTTTAACCCGATGTTATTTTTACATTTTGATTTATCAATTAATGTATAGTAACTTAGTAGTCATTTATTCTTTATAAATAAAACAACATAATCATGAGTTTACGATTAGGCGATAAAGCCCCAAATTTTCAGGCAAAAACATCAGCAGGTGAAATTGATTTTTACGAATATCTTGGCGACAGCTGGGGCGTGCTTTTTTCGCACCCAGGCGATTATACCCCGGTTTGTACAACCGAATTAGGTAAAACTGCCGCTTTGAAAGACGAATTCAGCAAGCGCAATGTAAAAGTATTAGCGCTGAGTGTCGACTCGGTAGAATCTCACCATGGCTGGATAGGGGATATCAACGAAACCCAGGGCGTAGAAGTAAATTTCCCGATCATCGCCGATGAGGATCGCAAAATTTCCGAAGCCTATGACATGATCCATCCAAATGCCTCCGTTAACGCTACAGTACGATCGTTATTCATTATCGGTCCGGATAAAGCGGTTAAGCTCATCATTACTTACCCGGCATCAACAGGTCGTAATTTCCAGGAGATCCTACGGGTAATCGATTCTTTGCAATTAACAGCCAATTACGGTGTAGCTACACCGGCCGACTGGAAAGACGGAGAAGATGTAGTAGTGGTACCAGCTATAAAAACAGAAGATATCCCGGCCAAATTTCCAAAGGGTTATAAAGCTATAAAACCCTATTTAAGGATAACCCCACAACCAAATAAATAATTTTATTTGGTTTATTAATAATTTTATATATTTGGTAAAGATGGGTTTATCTATTCCTTCTGATTATTAAAACCGTTTTATTTTCAGTTTGGCTTTAGTTATTAATCTTATATACGAATTTTTTTTTAATACGATAATTATAATTATGAAAACTGGAAAAGTAAAATGGTTTAACACACAAAAAGGTTATGGCTTCATCGTTACCGAGGATGGTAAAGATCTTTTTGTCCACTTTAAAGATGTACAAGGCGGCGTAAATGCTATTAAAGATAATGATGATGTAACTTACGAAGTGGAAGAAGGCAGAAAAGGATTGCAAGCGGTAAACGTAAAAAAAGTATAGTTTAACCAAACACTCAAAAAAAGCCCCTGCATACACAGGGGCTTTTTTCATGATTAAATTTTTGATTTTATATAATTCTGCTACTTTAGCCTCCACAAATACCCCATGAAAAACATATGACTACTACTACAACACCATCGGCCCAAGCCACAAGGAACATGCTATTCCTGGTTCTTGTTGCCTCACTTGGCTATTTCGTTGATATTTATGACCTGCTTGTTTTTTCCATTGTACGGATAAGCAGCCTGAAAGATATTGGTTTAACTCCCGAGGAAATAACAAGTAAAGGACAGTTTATTATCAGTATCCAAATGTTTGGACTTCTTTTAGGAGGCATTATATGGGGTATTGTTGGTGATAAACTTGGGCGCATTAAAGTTCTTTTCGGCTCAATTTTATTATATTCCATTGCCAACTTTGCTAATGGTTTGGTGCACGATGTAAATACCTATGCCATTGTCAGGTTTATCGCAGGTCTTGGTCTTGCAGGCGAACTGGGTGCTGGTATTACCCTGGTAAGTGAAACTTTAAGCAAAGAAAAAAGGGGGTACGGAACCATGACGGTTGCCGTTATTGGCCTGTTTGGCGCTACTGCTGCTTACATGGTTGCCAAATTTGGCTGGCGAAATGCTTACTTCGTAGGAGGTGGCCTGGGAGTACTTTTGCTTTTATTGAGGATAGGTACTTTTGAATCGGGAATGTTTAAGAATATCGAACAAAGTAAAGTATCAAAAGGAAACATGCTTATGCTCTTTACCAATTGGAGCAGATTTAAAAAATATCTTTATTGCATACTGATAGGTGCACCGTTATGGTATGTGGTCGGCGTGCTGATCAGCTTTTCTGACCAGTTTGGGATAGCACTTGGCGCAAAAACAATCATCAAACCAGGCGATGGTATTTTTTATAGTTATATCGGCATAGCAGTTGGCGATCTTTTCGCAGGCTTGCTGGCCCAGATCACCAGATCAAGAAAACTAACCATGGCTGTTTTTCTATTATTATCGCTGGTAAGCGTATATTTTTACCTGAGTGCCACAGGTATTACCCCCGAGCGTTTTGTATGGCTTAGCTTCTTTATGGGGTGCACTGTTGGCTATTGGGCTACATTTGTTACCATTGCTTCAGAGCAATTTGGCACCAATATACGTTCAACCGTAACCACAACGGTACCAAACTTTGTACGCGGATCCCTTATTCCAATAACAATAGCATTTAACGCATTTAAGGCAAATTACGGCGTTATAACCAGTGGTTACATTATGATGGGTATATTAACCCTGATAGCCTTATTCTCTTTAAGTCAGCTCAAAGAAACCTTTGGCAAGGATCTGGATTATGTGGAGATCAGTTAGGTTGAAGATAGTATCAAGTAGCTAGTATCAAGTATCACGACTTTTGAAAAGCATATTTATAAACTACCGGAAATCTTGATACTTGATACTAGCTACTTGATACTAAAAAAGTATTTTTACATCCTATGATAAGCAAAGAACAAATAGCCACCGATTACCAGCAGATACAAGACGAAATATGCGCGGCGCTGGAATTAACCGACGGCCAAGCCCGGTTTGAAGAAGAAGTATGGGAACGTGACGGCGGCGGCGGCGGCAGAACCCGCATCATCCAAAACGGCAATATATTTGAAAAGGGAGGCGTGAATTTCTCGGCCGTTCATGGTAAACTGCCCGAAAATATGCAAAAGGCCCTGCAGGTAGAGTCGGACGATTTTTTTGCTACCGGCGTATCTATCGTGATTCACCCGAACCATCCTTTGGTGCCTATCATCCACATGAATATCCGGTATTTTGAAATGCCAACACCAGCAGGCAGCGATCAGCAGCCAAAAAGATGGTTCGGCGGCGGTATCGATCTTACACCACATTACATTATTGATGCTGATGCCCGATATTTCCACGGTAATATCAAAGCGGTGTGTGATACTTATTATCATGATTTTTATCACCGGTTTAAACTTTGGGCCGATGATTATTTTTATATCAAACATCGTAACGAAACCCGGGGCATAGGCGGCATATTCTATGATCGCTTAACTGCCAATGAGGAGTTATCATGGGAGAGCATTTTTGAGTTTTCAAAAGCCCTGGGCCGATCATTCATCCCTACCTATACCGAACTGGTGGAACGTAACCGCCATAGCGCGTTTACCGAAGAACAGCAACTTTGGCAATACCAGCGCCGCAGCCGCTATACCGAGTTTAACCTGGTATATGATGCAGGCACCAAATTTGGACTGGAAACCAATGGCCGTATCGAATCTATACTGATGAGCTTACCGCCCACAGCCAAATGGATCTATAACTATCAGCCTGTAGCAGGCAGCGAAGAAGAAAGGACATTATCTTTACTCAAAAAAGGGATTAACTGGGCTTGAGAGTCAGTATCAAGTAGCAGAATTTGATATCAAGCAGCTAGTATCAAGTATCACGACACTCAAATGTGGTATTGAAGAAGAAAAATCTTGATACTTGATACTAACTACTTGATACTAAAAAATAAATACTATGAAAAAAACGATCTTCCCGGTATTACTGATTGCCCTATTATGCGGCTTTACTAATGGTGAAAGCCCGTTAAAAGGCGTTTGGGAGTATAGGGGAGGGCTGTTTAATGGTAAACAGGACAGCGTATCCACCAGCTACACATTGCAGCGTACGTATGACGATCTGCATTACCAGGCCAAAGTAATTGAAAAGGGACAAAAAACTTTTATTTACGAAAAGGGCGACTATAAACTACAGGCAGATACCTGCTTTGAAACACAAACCTATTGCAATCAACCATCAAAACTGTTGGGCAAAACTGTAAAATACGCTTATACAGTGAGCAACGATACGCTTAAACTTTTAGCTACCTTACCCAATGGCAACAAGATCGAAGATCATTGGGTGAGGGTTCATTAGTGTCAATGGTTCATTAGTTCATTGGTATTATTAGTTCATTGGTTTGTATCGGGTAATATATTGCATTAAATTGGTTTGGTGATTTTTGTTAAATCATTTACTAATAAACTAATGAACCATTGACACTAATGAACTAATAATACCAATAAACCACTATGATTAAACAATGGATAAAAGGCCGGATCATGAAATATATCAGCCATTTCAAAGATCTGGACGGCTGGCTTACTGAGCGCGAGGCTATGGGATTGTTTCTTTTAGCCCTTAAGGCACCACGCAATGCCACCGTAGTTGAAATAGGCAGCTGGCAGGGTAAAAGCACCTATTGCTTATCCAGAGGGCTCAGATCGGGCAGGGTTTATGCCATTGATCCTTTTAATGCTGATGGCGGCCTGGATAAGGATAGTGAAAAAATATACGCCGAAAAAAAAGGCACTGATGATCTTTATGCCAAATTCATGGATAACATGACCAGGCTTAAAGTGCTGTCAAAAATTGTTGCCAAACGGGGATATTCCTACCAGTTTGCCGCAGATTTTAACAAAATAGACGTGCTTTTTATTGATGGCGATCATTCCATAGAAGGTTGTAAGCTCGATTTTGAGCTATTTTCACCTAAGGTTGCTATCGGTGGCTATATCGCTTTTCATGATTATGATCAAACACGTGATGAGCTGGGCCCTACCTATGTAATACAAAATCTGGTGATGAACTCATCATCTTATGTTTATTACCGGCAATATGACTCGCTGTGGGTGGCTAAAAAGATCGCGTAGGGTAACCTATTAACTTTTACGCAAATCAATAGCACTAATGAACTATTGAACCAAAAATTGGCACAATAATCAACTATTTTCTTAACTTCGCAAGTCGCTTAAAAAACACTTTTTAACGCGCAATTATAGAGAAGATTCCACAAATTAATAAAAATGGCTGAAGGAACAGAAAACGACAATTCAAGCAAGGAAGACAGAATAATTTCGATAAATATTGACGAAGAAATGCGATCCGCTTACATTGATTATTCAATGTCGGTGATCGTTTCCAGGGCATTACCCGATGTCCGCGACGGATTAAAACCTGTACACAGACGTGTTTTATATGGCATGTTTGATATGGGCTTAAATAACAACAAGCCTTATAAAAAATCGGCCCGTATTGTGGGCGACGTAATGGGTAAATATCACCCGCACGGTGATAAATCTGTTTATGATACCATGGTGCGTATGGCCCAGGACTGGAACCTGCGTTACCTGCTGGTTGACGGTCAGGGCAACTACGGCTCGATGGATGGTGACGAACCAGCGGCTATGCGTTATACCGAGGCCCGCCTGAAAAAACTGGCCGAAGAAATGGTAGCTGATATCAACAAGGATACTATCGATTTTCAGCCAAACTTTGACGAGTCGGAACAGGAACCAACCGTATTGCCATGTAAATTCCCTAACCTGCTGGTTAACGGTGCATCTGGTATCGCGGTAGGTATGGCTACCAATATGGCACCGCACAACCTCTCTGAAGTGATTGATGCTACCATCGCATTGATAGATAACCGCCAGATAGAGATAGCCGAACTGATGAAATTTGTGAAAGGTCCGGATTTTCCTACAGGTGGTATCATCTATGGTTTTGAAGGCCCGCGCGAAGCGTTGGAAACAGGCCGGGGCAGGGTAGTGATCCGCGCCCGGGCCGAAATTGAGACCCATGGCAGCGACCGCGAACGGATTGTGGTGACCGAAGTACCTTACCAGGTAAACAAGGCCCTTATGATTGAACGTACTGCCGACCTGGTAAATGATAAAAAACTGGAAGGTATATCCGCTATCCGCGATGAATCAAGCCGCGAAGGTATCCGTATAGTTTATGAAATTAAACGGGAAGCCAATGCTGCTATAGTACTGAACAACCTGTTCAAATATACCGCGCTGCAAACATCGTTCAGCGTAAACAATATCGCGCTGGTTAATGGCCGGCCAATGATGCTGAACCTGAAAGATCTGATTCACCATTTTGTGGAGCACAGACACGAGGTTGTTGTTCGCCGTACCAAATTTGAATTGGCCGAAGCGGAAAAACGCGCCCACATATTAGAGGGTTTATTAATTGCCCTGGATCATCTGGATGAAGTAATTCGCCTGATACGTGCATCACAAACACCTGATGAAGCCCGCGAAGGCTTGATGAGCCAGTTTGGTTTAACCGATATACAGGCCCGTGCCATATTGGATATGACGCTTCGCCGGTTAACCGGACTGGAGCGCGACAAGATCAAAGATGAATACGCGGAGTTAATGAAACTGATCGACTATTTAAATTCAATTTTAAATGACGAAGGTTTAAGGATGCAGATCATTAAGGACGAGCTGATTGAAATAAAAGACAAATACGGTGATGAGCGCAGAACAGAAATAGTTCACTCATCCGCCGAAATGCAAACCGAAGACTTTATTGAGGACGAAGATGTGGTGATCACCATATCGCGCGAAGGATATATCAAACGTACGCCTTTAACAGAATATCGTCGTCAGGGCAGAGGGGGTAAAGGCTCTATCGGCAGCAATAGCCGCGATGAAGACTTTATTGAACACCTGCTGGTAGCATCCAACCACAACTACATGTTGTTCTTCACCGAATCTGGCCAGTGTTACTGGCTCCGGGTATTTGAAATTCCGGAAGGCACACGTACCTCCAAAGGTCGAGCTATCCAGAATATCATCAATATCCCTAAGGAAGACAATATCAAGGCTTATATTAAACTCATCAGCCTTAAGGATCAGAACTACCTGGAGAACAACTTTATTATCATGTGTACCCGCAAAGGTACCATCAAAAAAACCTCGCTCGAGGCCTACTCACGTCCGCGTGCCAATGGTATCAACGCCATCAACATCAACGACGGCGATTCGTTACTGGAAGCAACCTTAACCACAGGCAGCAGCGAAATTGTGATGGCCTTAAAATCGGGCAGGGCTATCCGCTTTAATGAGTCGACTGTTAGACCGATGGGCCGTACCGCAACCGGTGTTCGTGGTATCTCATTAGATAGCGACAACGATGAAGTAGTAGGTATGATCAGTATTGACGACGCCGAAACAACCGTTCTGGTAGTATCAGAAAAAGGCTATGGCAAACGTACCGATATTGATGATTACAGGGTAACCAACCGCGGTGGTAAAGGTGTAAAAACTTTAAATATTACCGAAAAAACCGGAAACCTTGTGGCCATAAAAGGTGTTACTGATAAAGAAGACCTGATGATCATCAACAAATCGGGTATTATTATACGTATAGCGGTTAGCGAGCTGAGAACTATGGGCCGTGCCACACAGGGCGTTAGATTAATTACTTTAAAAGGTAATGACGAAATAGCTTCTGTTGCAAAAATTGAGCATGACGAGGATGAAGAGGCCGAACTGGATGAAAATGCCGTAAATGATGCCGGTGATGGTGATGAAGCAGCTAATGACAGCAACGAATCAGCAACAGAAACTACTGAATAAACAATATGGGTTACCGTAAAATTATCCTGGCGGTTATAATATCATCAATGACTACAACCTTTGCCTTTGCTCAAAGCGAAGCGCTAAAGGTTGTGGTTAATAATCTGGCTTACTATAAGCAAAAGAATGATCTGAAGTACCTGGCAGCGGCCAAAAAATCGGCTGATAGCCTGATCATTACCAAATCAGACACGGCCGATCTGGAAAAAAACACCTACCGGGCCCTGGTTAACGCGAGCATTCTGTATATCGATTCGCTCAATAAACTGGGTCAGCCGGATAAATTATTACCGGAAACTTCGACTTTAGTTGATAAACTTTCGGCAAATAAAAAGGAATACAAATTCCAGGCAGAAATTGATTATAGCAAGCGCTGCTTAGCCAATGTTTACATCCGTAAAGGATTTGAGTTTACCAATAATTCAGATTTCACCAAAGCCAGGGAAGCATTTGACAACGCACGCAAATATGCCCCCAACTTTAAACAAATTAATGATTATATAGCCTATTCAAACAATAAGGCTGGTAATTTAGTAGATGCAGCGAAATACTACAGCAGATTATTAGCGGTTGACAGTAATCGCGCCGAATACATTGAAACCGCTTCCAGTATTTATAAATCATTAGGAGATACCTCCAAAGCTTTAGAGATATTGCAAAAGGGGAGGAAGGTACTACCCAACGACCGCTTCTTGCTGCTCGATGAGGCAAACATTTACAACAACCAGAAAAATTACAAGGCCCTGGAGCCATTAATAGGCCCATTACTTGATATTAATGCAAATAACGCCGATATTGCATTTGTAGCGGCTAATTGCTATGATCATTTGAATAAATTTGATAAGGCGGAGTCACTTTATCTGCGTACAATTGAGTTAAACAGTTCTGCCTACGATCCCGCTTTTAATTTGGGCTTGCTTTATTTAAAACAAAGCGCCAATGCAAAGGAGGGGAGCGAGGATCAGGATATCGGTCGTGCTGTACAATGGCTTGAAAAAGCTAACGAAATATCCCCTAATAATGTACAGGGCTTAAAAGCGCTGCAACTGGTTTATACTAAAACCGGCAATAAAGATCAATTAGATAAAATAAACAGTAAACTAAAACAGTTAACAAACTAAATAAACTATGAAAATCAAACTTTTGATGGCGGGCCTGTTAGGCTTAGTTTCAGCAACAACGTTTGCACAAAAAGGTGAATTAAGCACTGCAAAAAGTGAATATGACAATTACGAAGGACTAAGGGGATCAAAAGCTACTTTAGCCGTTGCTACTAAAAGCCTTGGAACTGCCAAAACCTCTATAGACAAAGCTGCTGCTAATGAAAAAACAGCCAACTTACCACAAACTTTTGCTTTAAAAGGCGCCATTTATGCTGCGCTGGCCGTTCAGGATACTGTTGCTGCCACCTCATTACCTTTGTTTACAACTGCCGATGAGTCATTAAAAAAAGCCAAAGAACTGGATGCCAAAGGCGAAAACAAACAAGTAATTGATAACGCTTATTTAAACCTGGCTCAATACCAATTAACCAAAGGTGTTGCTGAATACGGTGCTCAAAAATATGATCAGGCGTACCGTTCATTTGATTACTACCGTACTGTTTTGCCTGAGGATACCAACGCTATTTACTACACAGGTTTAGCAGCAGCCAACGCTAAGAACTATGCAGCGGCAATTACCAATTATAACAAACTGGTAACCACCAAGTACTCCAAAAACGCGGGTGTTTATATGGACTTATCATCGCTTTATTTAGCTAATAAGGATACTACCAACGCTCTTAAATCAGTTAGCGAAGGTATAACCAAATATCCATCAAATACCGATCTGCGTAAAAGAGAGATTGAAATAAGCCTGCAAACCGGTAAAGAAAAAGAAGTGATTCAAAAAATACAAGCTGCTTTAACTGCCGATCCTAAAAACAAAACACTATACTACTACGCAGGTTTAACTTATTCACAAACTGCCGAAGCCATTATTAAAGAACAAGCCAAAGCAAAAGACGCTGCAGCCAAAAATACTTTACAGCAACAAAAAGTTGATAATTACACCAAGGCTGCAGACATGTACAAAAAAGCCCTGGAAATTGATCCAAACTACTTTGAGGCTAACCTGAACTTAGGTTACGTAATTTTAAACCCAGCCATTGACGCCTACAACGCGGCAAATAAATTACCTGCCAACAAACAAAAAGAATATGACGCGGCTATTAATAAAGCCAATGCACAATTCGACCTGGCAAAACCATACCTGGTGAAAGCCACAGAGTTAAATCCAAAATCAATTGACGCTTTAACAAACCTGAGAACTTACTACTTAGGTAAAAAAGATAACGTTAACGCAGAAGCAACCAAAAAGAAAATTGACGCGCTAAACGGTCAATAAGATATCATACAGGAGAGGGGCTTTTTATAAAAGCCTCTCTTTTTGATTTTATTACTTAACATAATGTTAATTATGTGAAAAAAATTCAATTACATTTTGACGAACCATTTTTAAAAACCTTCCAGAGCAAGCACCAGGTTAATTTAATAAGATTTAAATCTGATACATCCTTTTTACAGTTTGAGGATAATGAGCTGATCCCAAACTTTGTTCGGTCATTAACACCTTATTAATAATGCCGATGGCCAAATGGATAAAGCTTTTTTTGATGTAAAACGCGAAGAGCTGCTGCTTATATAAATTCAATGTAAGCGTTGAACGGTTCGCCTATTTAACCGGGCGAAGCTTATCGGCCTTTAAGCGGGATTTCAAATTCATCTTTAATCAAACACCCAACCGATGGCTGGTGGAAAAACGTTTACAGGAAGCTCATTTTTTAATTCAAAGCAAGCATGAAAAACCTTCCGAAATTTACCAGGACCTTGGGTTCGAAGCCCTGTCGCACTTTTCATTTGCTTTTAAAAAACTTTTTGGAGTAACGCCAACAGCATTAACCGGGCAACGGAATAACTAAATCCATCTTTAATATCGTAATATAAAACTCAAGGTATCTGATTGAAAAGCAGTGAAGATCCCTATGCCATTAACCACATTAGTTGGTGTATTGAGCAGGTTTTGGGAATTGGAACCAAGGGTATTGCTCTTTAACAGATCGGCATACTCCTGGTTCACACTGAGCAAAACCACCTGGAAATTACCGTAATAAGGAAAGCTGTCAGACTCTACGAAATACACCGATTTTCGATCTGCCTGCATTATAAATTGATATGATCCGCTATTGGATATAATGCCTGCCCGTAGCGGAAGCGTTGTTTTTTCGATATTATCAAATACCAGGACATGGTTGAGCGAATCGGGGTTATCCCAGGTAAATTTGTTCAATGTATCAATCTCTCCACGGGTTGTATTTTTATCATTCTCATAATAAACCTGGCCATATTGCGTCTGAAAATTTTGTGGTTTGTATGGCATTACGGTTTTCGCAGAAACTGTTTGTGACAAATATTTAAAGCTCAGGCTGTAAGTTTTGCCCGAAACCAGGAAGGTGCTATCATTCGAAGTGTACGTACCTTTTGTGGTTTCGGTCAACTGGATCTGCTTGCTTCCATCAGATATATAAAGCTGCTGCCCGGTTATTGCTGGGCCATAATTCGCGGTATCAGTCAACGATTTTTGCTGATACAGATTAACTGTAATGGGATGACCTGCTAAAAGGTAAGCCTGAACTACAGGTTGCCCTGTCGAATTGAGATTATTTTTCTTACATCCGGTCGTCACCATAAAGATGATACCGGTTAGCCAAATGAAATATAGGTTGCGTTTCATTTAAATCTTAAACTTAAAGTAATATTAGGTGTAAAGCCCAGGTAATCAACGTCGGTGCTCACCGCCGCGTTATTGCGAATAAAGTATTCCTTATACCAGGTATTCACGTGATTGTACACATTAAAAAGCGAGATACCGATGCTTCCTATTTTATCGCCGCTGATTTTCAGCAGGTCATAAGTAGCAGATAGGTCGAGCCGGTGATAATCTGGCAAACGCTCTGCATTTTTACCGCTCACATTAAAGTAAACGGTGCGGTTACCATCCACACCGGTAAGCGTATAGGTTGACAAAGGAGCAGTGTATGGATGCCCTGTACTGAATATAAATACTGCCGAAAAATTCCAGCGGTTATCATGATACATATTGATGGCTTTAAACTCGTGGCGTATGTCCTGATCGGCGGGATAATAATTATTACCATAAATGGCAAACTTATTCTCGGCATTCGCTAGTGTATAGCTCAACCAGCCGGTATATTGGCCCAGTTTTTTCTGAACGAGCACTTCAATACCCTTGGCACGTCCCGAACCTGTGTAAAAATCCTCGGTAACAGTGGGGTTACCCCCTCCCCGGCCGAAACCGGTTTGGGTAATGTTATATTGCGTTAAATCGGAGAGCCATTTGTAGTATCCTTCTACATCTATCAAAAATTGATCATTTTCATAAGCCACCCCTCCCATTAAATGACGCGACCGGCCAACAGGGATATCGTTATTATTGGATAAAACCCAAAAATTACGGTTGCCATTGGCAATATCATTGCGTGTTACCGAATTCATGAACTGGTAGAACTGCCCGGTAGCGAATTTAATCGTGTAATTATCATTTAAAACATAACTTGCCGACAGGCGTGGTTCTACATATACCTTACTGGTTGGGTTATAATAAGTGGCCCTAATCCCCGGCTGCACATGCAACGCGCTTGTAGGGTCATATTCGGCTTCCAGGTAACCACCTCCCGAGAAGGCACTATTGTGCTGATTGATCAGGTGTGAAGTATCATTTTGGATGTAATCATAGTTGATATGCTGAAAGGATGTAAAACCGCCATATAAAAGTTTGAAATTGTTATTCATTTCCCACACCCAATCTGATTTCAGGCCCACGTCTTTCAAATTATTATTCTCCACCGTACCGTTATTAAAACTCGTCTGGTTACCATTGCTATCGGTGGTGGTACCGGTTGTTGAGCGATTCCTGTCGTTGAAATAAGAAGAATAAGTTATATAGGTGTTGGAGTGTAATTGTTTATTCCATTGCCTGAACCATTTTAAACTGCTGGCCAGGTTGCCATATTTGGTATAGTCGGTAATATCTGGCGCGGTGCCGCCCAAAAAAGAAGGTAACTCAAGTTGCCGGCTATTATCAGTATTATCCTCACCTGAGTAAAAGCTCCAGGTAAATATGTCATTCTGATCTGCACGGTAATTGTATCGTACATCGGCATCATAAAAATGAGAAGCCGGTGTGGTTTGCTGACCGAATCCACCTCTTCCGCCACCGCCTGCCCCGCCGCCAAAGCCACCACCGGTAGATGTATTAAACTGGTGGAAGATCTTATCATAAAAAGGCCCCTGGTACGAGCGCCGGAATGTCATCAAAAGTGATGATTTATCGTTGATCGGCGTTTCCATGAATGCGTTTAAACTCAATAGGCTGACATCAACCCCGAAAGCGGCTTGTTTAGTATTACCATCCTTACCACTGATTTGCGTTACGCTGGAAAGGCGCCCCCCATATTGCGCGGAAAAACCGCCTTTAAACAGCTGTACTTCTTTTATCGCGTTGCTGTTGAAAGCACTGAAAAAACCGTAAAGATGGTCTACCTGGTAAATAGTAAAACCATCAAAGGTTACCAGGTTCTGATCAGGCGTGCCTCCCCGTACATATGCTCCTGAGGAGGATTCATTGGTTGCCCCTACTCCCGGCATGAGCTGGAAGGCACGCATTACATCCTTTTCGCCAAGGTTTGGCAATTTGTCAAGATTGGCCGGTGTAAGTTGTAGCACGCCAACCTTTTTAACATCGGTATTCATTACGCCACTTTTTTGCCCCATGATATTAACCTCATTTAACGTAGTGAGGGCTGGTAACAAGGAAAGTACTAAGGGCTTTTGAAGCAGATCGGGGTTGAGTTTGAAACTGTCTGGCTGATAGCCGGAATAAGAAACATCCAATGTGCAGGTATCTGCGGGTACATTAAATAAAGTAAAATTACCATCATTATTGGCAACAACCGTAAGATTGGTATTGCGCACCCGAACTGTTGCCGAGGGTAAAGCCAGGCCCGAGTTCATATCAGCTACTTTACCACTTACGGTAAGGTGCGAATTTGACTTAGTTTTATCAACCTGGCTAGCCTGTAACGACATCTTATTAGTTGATACAGCCTTTGATTTTTGACCCACACCTCCACCCTCTGCTGCCGGTGGTGAAGCATTCGCCTGCTTAAGTTTAGCGGCCTTTTGTTCGGCTTCATACATGGCGTCAAAACCCCGATCTTGTTCTACGGGCGTACCATCCGGGTTCTTGGATTTAAGAGCTGATTTTGGCGACTTCAGGGTTTTAGCCAATTGCTTCAGCCTTTGCATATCATCTACATCCTTTACAATAAACACGGTGCCACTGGCATCGGTCCAGTAGTGCAGGTTGAATTTTTTGCAGCAGAAACCGAGCACATCTTCTAAGGGCTCTTGAAAAAAGTGTTCCACCACATCATATCTATGCAGTGAATCGCGCTCAAAAACAATTTTTAACCCGTAATTAACAGAAATTGTATCCAGCAATTCATCAAAAGGACTGGATACAAATTTGTTGAGTGTATCCTTACGTAGTAATTGTTTGGTGTTTTGCGCGTTGGCATAACAGGTGCAAATTATCAGGAAGATCAGAAGTAACAGTTTTTTCATTCGCGGGCTGGTTACAGCAGGCAATTTGCAACCTATGCGCAGACGATAAAAATAAATGAGACCATCGGGCCGAATGTGTAGACAAGGGGCCCAATTGTGCGTTTACGCCAAAGCTTTCCCGGTCATTCTATCAATCATATCGCGGTAAGCATCGCTTAGCGGTAGCTCGCTGGTTAATGTTTTTATCTTACCCCTGCGAATATGCTGTACATAATCTACATTGATAATATACGATTTATGTACCCTGTAAAAACGTTCAGCCGGTAATTGAGCTTCCAGCGTTTTTATGCTCATTCGTGTGAGCAAGGGTTTGTCGGCACCTGTAAGGTGGATCTTCACATAATCTTTAAGGCCTTCTGCAAATTCAATCTTATCCAGGTTGATCTTAATCAGATTATAATCCGAATAAACAAAAAGATAATTGCGCGACTGTGCCGCAGGTAATATTTGCGCTGCTTGGCGTGTTTCCATAACGCGGTAAGCTTTCTGGCAGGCTCGCAGAAAGCGATCCATCGGAACAGGCTTGATCAGGTAATCCAGCACCTCTAAATCAAAGCCCTGCAGGGCAAAATGCTCATAGGCAGTCACAAAAATAATCATTGGCCGCACGGTCATACTGCTTACCATTTGCAAACCGCTGATCCCGGGCATCTGTATATCGCAAAAGATCAAATCTACCGGGTTATCTCTTAATATCCTGAGGGCATCTGCCGCGTTGCGCGCTTTTCCTGTTACCTGTATATAATCAACCTGCCGCAGGTTATCCTCTAACAGATCAAGCGCCAATGGTTCGTCGTCGATAATAAGGCATCGTATCATTTTAATTGCAATTGAAGGTGAATATTGTAGGTGCTGTTTAATTGTTGAATGTCCAAACGGTGTTTATTGGGATACAGCAGTGCAAGCCTGCGTTTAATATTGTTAAGTCCTATACCGTGATGTTCATCCTTATTAAGTTCAACCGGGTTGTATTGATTGGATACCCTGAAATCAAGCATGCGGTTGTCGGCTATCAGGCTGATCGCTATAGAAGGATTAGTAACATCGCCTGTGCCGTGTTTAAAAGCATTTTCAACAAAGGGAATAAGCAGCATGGGTTCAATTGTTTTTTCGGGCGAACCGATGTGCGCATCGAAATCTACCTGAACAGCAGAACCGAAACGGAGTTTTTGCAGTTGGATATAACTGTTCAGGTATTCCATTTTCCGCCCCAGCGTAATTCGTTCCTCATCAGATACATACAGCATGTAGCGCAATAATTGAGACAACTGTATAAGCGTAGGTTCAACAGCCGGGGGATTCAACCGGGATAATGCTACAACGCTGTTGATCACATTAAACATAAAATGCGGACTGATCTGCGAACGCAGAAAAGCGATCTCCGAAACCATGGTGGCATTAGCAATCTCCCCTTTTCTGGCCACATAGCGAAAATGATCGGTAAGATACCGGTAAGCAAAGCTGCCGGCGGTAATAGCTATCAGCGGCAAAATGAAAAAATTACGTCCCGGCGGTGGTCTGTGCCCCGCAAACATACCCGGTGGAAAAAAATTTCTTGGACGCATACAAGTAATCAGCACACTGGCCAATAAAAAGGTAAGGATCAATAGAAAAAAGAATATCCAGGGTTGCCTGTGCTCATTCAAATAAAAAGGTATAAGGATAAAGGCATTCAAATAAAAAACAACGGCAAGCAGTGTATTGATCAACACGATATGTTGAAACGGGATAAACCGGTGCGGTGTTGCAGAAAATAACGGCAGTAAAGTGATGAGCGCCCAAAAGAGCACATGCAGCAGCACCTCCAGCAATATGGCAGGTTTTATACGGCTTAAGTTAACCATCGGGAGTGAATCAGTTTTAGTTTTGGTATGGGAACGCACGTTAGCTGGCGAAATTATAGCTACTGTTGCCTACATACGTCAAAGTGAACTGATTTAACATTTTTTAACGTAAAACACAGTCAAAGAAACAGCTGTACAGATCTTAAAAATGATTATTTCTGCGATAATATTTTATCCCGCGTAGCCGTGGTGTATGCTTTTTGCATGTTGGTAGCTACAGGCAGTTGCTGTGCTGCAGCTCTTAATGTTACAAGTGACATGCAAATAACAAGTATTGGGAACTTAGTAATCATCTGTTGGTATTTCAAAAATAACGCTGATAATAAAGCAAGCGAATTTATAAGAATTATCAAATAACAGGTGTAGTTTATTTTAACGCGACTTAAATAAGGTTGCCAGTGTTGTTGGATCAAACCCTGAATATCGTTTAACTTCATTAGACAGATGCGCCTGGTCATAATAACCCATTTCATATGCAAGCTGTGAAAGGCCTTCTTTAAAATCTTTTTTACGAATCCTTTTCAAAACCTGCTGAAACCGGATCACTTTAATAAACTCCTTTGGACTAATCCCCATATGTTCATTAAACATACGCTCCAGGGTTCTGTTGGTGATGTGATGTTTTTTAGCCAGTTGATCTACCGTAATTTTCCCTTTATTGTTTTCTACAGTTTTAGCCAAAGAAATCAGGTTGCGGGTATCCTTGATTTTCCGGGTAAAGAAATCATCCAAACGATCGGTAACTTGAGCATCCACATCTAGCAGATCATACAGAAAACGATCCGGGAACTCTATAACTTCATCGGTAAGTTCTTGCAGTGGTAGTTTATAAAAGAATGCGAAACCGCCGGGCTTAAAACGGATGCCAATGAATATGCTGTTCGGCAAACGTTGAATAAGGCTTGAAGTGGTCATGGTGCCACCAAAGTAAATAGTACCGGGTAAAAGCGGTGTATTGTTAAGTAAAGGCCTGGTGCTACCCATATTAACAAAAATATCTGTAGTGCCATCCGCATATAACCGTACCTCTGTCGGCTGGTATAACGGTCCGGTTTCCATTATCCAATACGTATCTATAAAATCCCTCAGATGTTCAACCGGAGGAATTTCGACATACCTGAATGAGCTCATAAACAAACTTCCTACCCCTATCCTGAATAAAATTAACGATTTTTTGCCGCTCTTTCCAGGTTTTTAATTACGCTATTGCTCTTCGCATCAGGAAATTACGTCGTTCCTCAAAATTATTTTGTTCTACAGGCAACAATATGTTTTCCAATAATTCAGTAACTGCCGCAGGATGATTAGTGGCCTTTTGCGTTTGGGTGTTAAAATACACAAAGTTTGTCCATAGCATGGCCTTCAGTTTAGTTTTGCTTTCGTTCCACATACGCATTTCGATATGGACACTTTTGGGAGTGAAGGCGATCAGCTGTGATTCGATGAGTACATTTTCAATCACGTTTGCCGGGGTCAGGTAACATATCTGATTAGATACCACAATCCAGGCCTCACCCGTGGTTTTTAAATTTTCGAACACATCAAAATTGTAATTATCCAGTAAATGATCTTCGCGGGCATTAATGAAGTAATTAATATAACTGGCATTGTTTAAGTGATTAAATGGGTCACAATCCTGAAACCGGATCTTGTAGCTGGAGCTTAATATTTTTTCCATGATATTTTTATAACTACCTGCAAAAGAAAGCATCAGGAATAAGAATGATTTGGAAAAATACGACAAAATGATTTTTCCAGGGCGATAATCATCGTTGCAGTTATTTTCCTTATTTTCAAGCAACTTAATTACAGACACCCATGGAAGAAGAACAAATACTTGATGCCCTGAATGCGCACTGGCGCGCGTCGGCAGTTGGTGATATAAACGCGGAACATGATATTTATGCAGACGATGCCATTTGTGACTATCCCCAATCGGGCGAGCGCATCCTTGGCCGAAGTAATTTACAAGCCTTGCGGAGCCATCATCCGGGTAAACCATCGGGTTTCCATATTAAGCGAATGCTGGGACAAGGCGATCTTTGGATCACCGAATATACCATCACCTACCAGGAGCAATCGGCATACACGGTGAGCATTATGGAGTTCAGCAATGGTAAAGTGGTACACGAGACACAGTATTTCGCCGATGCTTTCGAAGCACCTGCCTGGCGAAGCCAATGGGTTCGGCAACTCCCTTAAAACTTTACAATACTTTGCAGGAAAGTTTCTGTTCGGCAACGTACAGCAACTGTAACATTTCCGAACAATTGAGCTTTTATATGAGTTATAAATCACTAATAATCAATATATTATAATAAAGGCACGTTATTGGCATACTTGAGGTAGTATCGACACATTTTAAAACCGGCCGCACCATGATCAAAACATACTTTAAGCTTGCTTACAGGAATATCGTTAAGGATAAAGCCTATTCCATTTTAAATATAACAGGTTTAGCCATAGGCCTGGCATCAAGTATTTTAATCTTACTTTGGGTACAAAACGAATTAAGCTACGACAAGTCCCATAAAAATGCCAACCAGATCTATCGCATCAATAACGATTTTGGTGATTCAAAAACCGCGGCAAGTTCTGCAGGCATGCCTGCCGGTTTGAAAGCGGAAATGCCAGTTATTAAAAATACAGTTCGTTTACAACCAGCTTTTCCTTCTGTTTTATTTGAAGTGGATAACAAAAAATTCCAGGAAGAGCGTGCGTTTTATGCCGATCCGAGCTTTATGGATGTGTTTTCTTTTCCGTTAGTGAAGGGCGATCGTACCCAAGCATTAAATCAGGTTGATGGCGTTTTAATAACGCAGGAAATGGCCACAAAATACTTCGGCAACGAAGACCCTATTGGGAAGATAATAAGAAAAGACAATAAAGAAAACGTGGTTGTAACCGGTGTTTTGGCCAATATCCCTGCCAACTCCGATCTGCAATTTGATTTTATTCTTCCAATGGCCTCATTAGCCAGGACGAATAATGATTTAAAAAATAGCGTGTGGACTAATTTTAATTTTTATGACTATGTTCTGTTAGATAAAAACTTCGATCCTTCCCCAGCCAATTTATCAAAACTGGAAAAGCAAATTGACCAGATATCGCTAAAACATACCCCGGGAATCGAAGTAAAAGCTTCTTTTCAATTGGCACCTCTAACCAAGATCCACCTGGCACCCGAAAGATTGGGCGATTCGCCGGGCCATGGAAACGCGCAATATGTAAGCATCTTTTTTATTATCGCTGTTTTGATATTGGTAGTAGCCTGCATTAATTTCATGAACCTGGCTACCGCAAGGTCGGCCCGCCGGGCTAAAGAAATTGGTTTACGTAAAGTGGCCGGTGCTGTACGTGGGCAACTGATCTTCCAGTTTTTAAGTGAATCGGTATTTATTTCTTTTGTGTCCTTATTGCTTGCGCTCGGGATCGTTATTTTATTCCTGCCTGTATTTAATGAACTGGCCAACAGAAAACTCAGTATTGATGTGTATGATGTGAAGCTCTGGTTAAGTCTGTTTGGTATTGCCCTGTTAACCGGGCTTATCTCTGGCAGCTACCCTGCCTTATTCCTTTCGGGCTTTAACCCGGTTAAAGTACTCAAAGGCAATGTAAAATCAATGGGGGGCAATTTATTGTTTCGCAACGCCCTGGTTGTAATCCAGTTCATGGTTTCTATTGTATTACTGGTTGGCACCGTAGTTATTTACAACCAGCTTAAATTTATCCGCGAACGAAACCCCGGCTTTGAAAAGGCTAATCTTTTGTATATACCCGTAACCGGAGACATCTGGAGCAAGAAGCAAGCCTTAAAAAACGAATTAAATGCCAACCCGCTTACCAGCGATTTTTCTATCATTACCGATCTGCCCACCAACCTCGGCGGCTGGACAATGAGCGTTGACTGGCCCGGCAAAGATCCCCGCGCCCAAACAATTTTCCCGGTAATGGGTGTGGACGAGGATTTTACCCATACATTCAGGATGAAGATGATAGCGGGCCGCAGCTTTTCAAGGGCCTTTAAAACCGATTCAGCTAACTACCTGGTTAACGAAAAAATGCTGAGCATTATGGGCTTAAAGCCTAATGCTGCAATAGGTAAACCATTAACACTTTGGGGCAACAAGGGTACTATCATTGGCGTGGTGAAAGACTTTAATTTTAAACCGATCCAGCAAGCTATAGAGCCATTGGTTATGCCGTTTAATAAAAATGGCAGCTTTATAGTAGTACGAACATTGCCCGGCAAAACCAATGCTACCATAAAGGCATTATCAACCATAAGCCAGGAACTTAACCCGGCCTACCCTTTCAAATTTGATTTTCTTGACCGGGATCTGGCTAACCTTTATAAAGGCGAACAACAAATGGGCGAAATTTTTAACCTGTTTGCCGCATTGGGTATTTTTATCTCCTGCCTGGGTTTATACGGCTTATCTGCCTTTATGGCCGAGCAGCGCACCAAAGAGATTGGTGTACGCAAAGTGCTGGGTGCATCGGTATTAAGCCTTGTTTATTTATTAGCTTCTGGCATCACCAGGCTTATCCTGATAGCCATAGTTATAGCTATACCACTTTCCTGGTACGCTGTGAACACCTGGCTAACGGGTTTTGCCTATCATATCCATGTAGGCTGGCTGGTATTCATCATAGCATCGGTATCTGCATTGGCAATTGCATGGCTTACGGTTAGCTATGAATCTGTAAAAGCAGCCGTTGTTAACCCTATCAAGAGCTTGCGGACAGAGTAATGATATGATGCAACCATCATATCATCTTTTTAATTTGTGAAGCCATAAACGTAGTACCCAGGCCTAATAATGCGATCAGTGTGAAAGACCAGCGTAAATTTGTTGCTTGCGCGATAAAACCGATCAACGGTGGCCCTATCAGGAAACCCAGAAAACCGACTGTTGATACTGCCGCAATGGCAATACCCGGCGCCAATGTTTTTGATTTACCTGCTATGGCCAATACCAATGGCACTACCGATGATACGCCTATCCCTACCATTAAAAAACCAGCTGTAGCCGCGTATATGTTAGGAAACAGAACCGCAAGCAATAAACCTGTTGTACTGATCACACCGCTGCATTGCAAAATCCTGCTCACACCATATTTGGTTACCAGGCCATCGGCGGTAAACCGGCCCATAGCCATGGTGGCCATAAAGGCTACGCTGCCTACGGTGGTTAAGGTTTCTGGTACGGTGACTACTTTCTGGAAATAAACGCCGCTCCAGTCAAACATCGTTCCTTCGGTTATCAGGCTCGCGAAAGCGATGAAACCCAGTTTCAGTATATTATAATCGGGCTTGGCAAACAGCGGTTGCGATTCTGAGGCTTCATCCTCGGGCAACAGGTTTTTAAAGGAGATCAATACCATGATCCAGCAGAGTACAGCAATAATGATATAATGCATCCAAAGCGGCCATCCCAGGTTTATAGCCAGCGTACCTATAGCCACGCCACTAAAACCGGCCAAACTCCATAAACCATGAAAGGATGCCATGATAGACCGGCCATATAATGATTCGATGCCTACTGCCTGGGTATTCATGGCTACCTCAAAAACATTATTCAAAAAGCCAAAGCAAAACAACACGATAACCAGCTGCCATATATGTGTTATCAAGCCAATCATACATAAAACCAGTGGAAAAAGTATGCCAGCGGCTATCAGTACCCGGCGACTTTTATACTTGGTTACCATCCAGCCCGAAATAGGTAAACTGGTGAGCAGCCCTATGGGCAAAGCAAATAATACGCTGCCCAGCTCAGCATTGTTCAAACTAAAAAATGCTTTCAGATCATGTATGCGGCAGGTCCAGCTGGAATAGGTTAAACCGCAGATAAAGAAAAATATACAGGTAGCAACGCGATGCGAACGCTTGATATCAATAGATGAAGTGGATACTGGTGATGACAACATACATTTATTTAAAAGCCCGGGGGCGGTAGTAAAATTACCTGTCCGGAATATCGGTTATTCCAGACAGGTATTATCCATTAAGTATTAAGCAGGCACAGCCTGGTTCCAGAGGTGCTGATGAATTTCATCATAATCGTCCAGTTTTACAATATGGCTGATCTCGGCCAGTTTTTTATTGTTGATACCGATAAAGCGGATCCCCAACTGTTTCGTGGCTTCATAATCCCAGCGACCATCGCCTACATAAACAATATCGTTCTTGGGTACTTCTATGTTATGCTGTTCGTTCATCTGCCTGATGGTATTGCCAATAATATCGCGCCTGGCTTTGGCATCCTGAGCAAAAGAAGTAGCAACACAACCTTCCAGATTGATACCGGCACAACGCAGCTTAAATAAAGCCGACTCACGCCAGCCACCCGTAGCCAAGCCAATACTTATCCCCTCTTGCCCACAAAGCGTATTGAAAATCTGGGCGGCTTTGGGTATTTCTTTCATGCAATGCTTTTCCTGCGCATAAGCCGCTTTTAACAAATTACAAAAATGACTGATAAAGCTTTCCCGTTCTGCATCGGTATAGGTACGCTGATGCTGTTCCTGGAATAATTGATCAATAATACCAGAATCGGTGGTATTTACATAATGACCGTAATTGGTTTCAAAGCCTTTGAATCCAAAAACATCTTCCAGGGCCCGTGTAAAACAACGATCGTCAACCTCTGTCGTATCGGTTAAAGTTCCGTCGATATCAAAAATAATGTATTTCATGGTTTGATTTTTAATAGGGTATTAACTAAACTGAATTAAATGGTGATCACCGATTTTAAGCTCGAAATATTATTGCTGCGCTCACGCGTGCCCACGTTAACACCTAAATGCTCAATGGCCAGCTTAAAATCATCCAGGTTATAATCATTGGTGATGATCTTTTCCAGACCCATGCGTCCGCCATTGATCATATCCACCGCATGTTTAAAAGTGTCCATAGAGTCAATAGAACCAATAATGGAAATACTGCGATCGGCTATCTCCCTTGGGTTAATGGTTTGCTGGTTATTACGCAGCCCCATCATGGATATTTTACCGCCATCGGCAATAGCCTGCATTGATTTTTCCAATAAGGAACCTGTAGTATCGATGATCAGGTCGTATTGATTTTTTTGGGGGATAAAGGCCGGTTCAATTTTCCAATGTTTGGATAATACATTGTTATCCTCTATCAGTTTGATCCTTTGGCGCGATGCTTCATAGATCACCCCTTCTTGTACACCATGCTGGGTAAGGGCCATATAAAACAGTAAACCTATCGGGCCGCCACCCAAAATGGCCGTGCGCATAAAAGGTGTTACTGCCAACTTTTTTACTGCTGTGAGTACACAGCTCAATGGTTCAGACATGGCGCCTTGTTCAAAAGGGATATTGTCATTAAGCGGGTAAATGAAGTGTTTGGTAGTTTTAAAATATTTGGTAAAAGTACCATCGATAGATACACCCGCTTCGGTACTCGATTTATGCAGACAGTGGTTACGCTGCCCCCTGCGGCAGTTTTCGCAATAACCGCAAAAATAAGTTGGGTCGATGATCACGCGCTGGCCCTCGAAGCAGTTATCAACCCCGCTCCCCTTGGCTACAATAATACCGGCCGATTCATGCCCGATGATCACACTGGGTTTGGCGTTATACTCGCCCGAGATGATACTCAGGTCGGTACCACAAATACCCGTCGCTTTAATTTCTACGATCACCTCATCTGGCAAGGTAATTTCCGGTTCTGCTTTGTCCTGAATATCAATATCCCAGGCTCCGCTGTACACAATTGCTTTCATGTTTTTATATCTGACTAAAAATTTTATTTAAACGCGAATAGATCTCTTCAATATCATCAACAGTGGCGGTAAGTGCCGGGCGGACTTTTACCACATTGCCAAAACCATAGCGGGAGCTTCGTAAAATGAGGCTATGATTTTCAAAAGCAGCATCAATGATCTTGTTGGTTAGATCCGGATTGGGAGCACCATCCTTATCGATGATCTCCAGGCCCCACATATACCCGATGCCCCGTACATCGCCAATAATACGCGGATAATTTTCCTTCAGCTTATTCAGTAAGTCGCCCAATATGATGCCAGTGCTGCGTACGTTTTCCAGGAAACCTTCGCGGGATACCACTTCCATGGTTTTTTGCGAAGCGGCCAGCGACAAAAGATTACCGCCCGAGGTATAAGAATGCTCGAACTTTTCCAATACAGCATATTCCGGCTTATACAGAATGGCGGCTGCCGGGATACCAATGCCACCCAGCCCCTTGGCCAGTGTAATGATATCGGGCTTAATATCATAATGTTCGCTGGCAAACATGTGGCCGGTACGTCCTATACCTGTCTGCACTTCGTCGGCAATGAGGGTGATATCCAGCTCATCGCATATCTGCCGTACTTTTTCAAAATAACCTTCCGGTGGGATAATATTGCCCCCATTGCCCAATATAGGTTCCATCACCATCGCCGATACACTGCCCGAGCTGCCATATTCCACATAATCATAAATAGCCTCGGCGCACAAAAAGCCACATTTACCCGGACCTTTAGCCGAGAATGGGCAGCGGTAGCAATAAGGGGCCGGCACAATGGCGTTTTTAGTAGAAATAGTATTGGAAAAAGACTTCCGCCTAAATGCGTTGCCCGAAATATTGGTGGTATACAATGTTTGCCCATGATGTGAAAGCGAAAGGCTAACCACTTCATTTTTGCCATTAAATTTGTTTGCGATCTTCACCGCGCCCTCATTTGCCGTTGAACCGATAATGTCGCGCATCCAGCCATCGGTGATATGCTCCGGCGCTTCGTCCAGAATGCGGTCAAGGACCTCTTGCGCCAGCTCTGCCGTAAACGCCGATGATACATGGATCAAATTTTCAACCTGTTGTTTAAGTACCTCTACCAGTTCGGGGTGACTGTAGCCCAGTGAGAGGTTAAATGTTCCTGAAGCCCCGTCTATGTACTCTTCATTTTCGGGTGTGTAGAGGCGAATGCCACTACCTTTTGTAAAAGTGACGTTGTTGGACATGTTTTTAATGTTTGGTTAGATAAATTGGTTTTTATAAGCTTTTAGTTCATTATTTATTAGGCAATACTATTCCATATGGCTATTTTTCAGTGCCATAAACAAATAAGTAGGAATATATTATCCTATAATAACTTAATAAAACGTTTTATTAGGTAAATAATAAGCGCAATGTAGGATATTTTTATATAAAGTCAAGAGATTTTGTATTTCTTTTAGATTAATAAATAATGAACTTTACTTTCTCATGAAGAAATTTTATTGACATAAATAAAAATTAATTCATTTAATCGATTATAAACCAGTCATTTTAATAATATAAATTACTTTATAAGGTACATGATCTACAATACGCGTTATTACCTACAGGTATTATAATATCAAAAACACATATATAAACCCAGGCAGATTTATAATGAAAAGTAATACCGGCACCTTCTGCGCGGAACATTTTGAATTCAAAACCACATACAAAAAAAAGGCTTTCGTCATACTGACAAAAGCCCTTCGATATCTCACAAAAAAAGCCTGAAGTTATTTCAGGCTTTTTTGTTAAAAAATTTCATCAATAATTTTAATCATCATGTCCATGATGTTTATCATGACCATGACCTCTGTCATCGTCACGGTCTTTTTTCCAACCTTTATCTTTTTTATACCAGCCTTTGTGTTTACCGTTATCCCAATGATTACGATATTTCTCTTCTTTGCTATCACGGATGATCACCTGATCGCGTCTGCCACGATAACCGGCATACCTGGTCCTGTAAATATTGTTCCTCAACCATGGATCCCGGTCATTGATCACCACTTTATACCCCCGGTACACATCGTAGTTGCGATACCTTACCGGTAATGTTACCGTACGTACCCATGCATTATTTTGATAATAAATATATTGGTGCGTTGGAACCGAGTAATAAGCATCAATATCGGGCATGTAATAGTATTCGGCATGATCATAACCAACTGGCCCCCATTCTGGCTGACTACCAATGTTTATGCCTAAACTCACATTAATTTGAGCACTGGCTATTTTGAATACGAAGCAGTTTACTAATAAAGCTGCGGCAAAAATTATTTTTTTCATCTTACAGGATATTTATACAGTACGACAGCATTACATTCAATTGGTTTAATTTGTTTTGTCTGCAGGCGCAAGACATTACACTTTTTAAAGTGCAAAAAGGCGTATTTCTGTATTAAGATACGCCTTTTTTGCAATATTAAATAATAATTCTAATTAATCTTTTCAAACCGCCATTGTTGCGCGCCACCCCCGTTATCTGTATAAATCTCGACATTGTTATTGGCATCGGTTCCGCTGGTAACATCCAAACATAGTGTTGGCGCATTGGCCGGCTGTAGTTTATAATAACCCGAGCCCACACTCACTACTTTCCATTTCTGCGCGTTGGAACTCACATCGCTGGAAATATCTACATTGGTACCTGATGCAGTACCACCACCTGTAACATTAAGCACTTTGCCGGGAGCATTTTGCGGAGCCAACTTATAATAGCCATTACCCTGGCTGGTTACCTGCCAGCGTTGGTTGTTGGTATTGCCATCGGTATAAACCGCCACATTGGTACCATCGGCGGTGCCGCTGCCGGTTACGTCCAGGTTGCGTCCTGGTGCACAAGCGGCTTTCAGCTCGTATACACCATCGGTCAGAGCAGTTGTCTGATCAAAATTAAAATTGATCACGGGAAGATTATTGGCAAAAGTATATAAATAGCCAACTGTGCTCCTGTTGCCATTACCCATGATGAGGGATATAAACAACTCATAGTCGCCGGTAGTTTTCTGCAGCTCTGAAATAGGCATGGATACCGTAAATGAATTTCCAGTTGGATTAACCGACCAGGCTACTGCATCGTAATTATTATTGGGCTCACCATAGGCAGGTCCGGGATCCTGGTAAACATTTACCGCGGTTATAACATCGGTAGTTGTAAACGTTCCGGAAACTATAAAATTGCCATTGCTAACGCTTCCGTTCAACGATGTGAGTGATGCCGATGATGTATTGTAAAATGTTTTTACCGTTTTTGAGAATACCTGGCAATTATTCAGGATGGCACTACCTGCCCGGTTTATAAATGTTGGTGCCGAACCCAGTGTATAATTTCCAGAGCCCATCAGGTTGGTACCCAAAGTTGAATGCTCTGTATTTGTTTCGTGCGAGTGTGGCAGGTTTAGACCATGACCCAATTCGTGCATCATACCACCAAACCACTTGGTAAGCAGGTTGCCGTCAGTTGTAGCCTGGCCCATATACTGGATGTCAAATTTGGCGTAATCCAGTGCATAGCAAAATCTGCCGGTTCCGTAAAAAGGTACATCGGCAGCATTAATATCCGGCACCGGCATAATAACCAGGTAATGATCGCTTGCTTTGAGGCTTGGGTTAGCTGTAAAATAACTATTGATCTCCTGTTCCACCGTACCTTTATTACTATAGGTATAGGAACTCGCCGGACTTTGCCCGTTGATAATTACAATACGAACAGATGAGGTATCGGCTGTTTTTACAAACAACCCGAATGTGGAGTTATAACCATTACGGATCATGTTTGAACGGTAAAACTCCTGCCCCCAGCGCAATAATTTACTCAAACGGGTCTGGTAACCGTTGATCGCTGTACGGTCTGATGGCACAAAATAAACTACATTCAAACTGTAAGCATTCTCCGACGAATAATCGCCGCTTACCACTCTGGGTTGTGTGTTGGATCCCGTCTTGTTTGCTTCGTTTGGTGATTTACTAACCAGGTCTTTTTTGCAGGAGCATGCCAGGGCAACCCCACATAATAATACAATTGTTGTGAATTTGTTTAACCTCATTTTCATAGTGATTGTGGTAATTTAATTGGTTTGTTATTATTTGATAGATATTATTATAGAAAGGCGCGACCCTACAAACCAATGGATACCTAAAACCCACCACATACCTCACCAGGAACCGAGCCTTAGCGCCCGATCAAATTCAGCATCTGAAAGCAAAAGCATGCTTTCGACACATCATTACAATTAATTAATATTCAGTTATTTATTGGCTTGTGTCAACAAGATAAATATTAAATGTTCGGGAAACATTTCTAATCTTAACACAAACGTTTGTGTTAAACCTTTTAATTGACGGGAAAGTAAATTTAATTTTATTTAACTGAGTTTAAATACACACTAAACATTCATTATTTACAGAATATAATCCATTAATAATAAACTTATAAATAACATAAGTTTCATCATATAGCATTATCGGCAAAAAATAGCACACAAACGTTTGCTATCCATAAAAAACAAACTATATTATAATAGTTTTAATACATAAGAAAGGGGCTTTATATACATAAAACGCCTTTCTTCTCTAATAAAATAACTTATTATTGACTAATCAATTTTATCACCCGGTCAGCTTCGGTTAAAAAATTGCCGGTTCCTTTAGTTGGATAAGCGTTTTGCTGCCTGGCCCAGTTTTTTTCAACAGTAAAATAGTCAACTGTTTTTGAGCGTTGCCCTTTAAGCCGGCTATCCAGTTCGTTGAAAAACATTTGCCAGCGATGCAGGTAAAAACTACCCAGCATACCACCCCACTCTTTATTGGCGTATTCGTGCAGGTCGGTCTTTGGGTTATAATCCGGCCCCCAATAGGTTATTTGTGCCCTGGCATTCCACTCGCAAAGTTTTTTATCATCTGGGGTAATACCAAAGGCTCTGGCCTGCTTCAGCCATGTACCCAGCATAAAATTGGGTTCGGTATTTAATAACTCGTTTTGCAAGCGTATCATTTGCAGAAACAGATCTCTCCATTTTTGATAAGCCTTAATATCTTTTGCCTTATAGGCTTTCATACAATCAACATAAACCACCCGGCCCTGGTTTGACATCACCTGCCTGGCCAGATCAACCATATCAACCTTAAAAGTAACCGAGCCTTGAAATTGTACAGCAGCTTTGCGGAAAAGCCGCAATGCCTGCACCGGTTTCTGAGCATCGTACTGCGTGGAATCGGATCCCCATGTGGATGTGTTGGTCACATTTTCAGAGGGCCGGGCGCAAAATATAGCTTCTGCGCCTTTGGAATCGGGTACACCGTACAAAGAATTTAATAATAGTTTCCAGCCCTCATAAACGTCCTTATTATAGGCCCCGTAACGGTACGAGATATACCTTTTGATCACATTATCCATATCGGCTCCAGGTTCAGACCAGGCCGTTTGCAAGGCCAGGTCAAAAGCAACAGGATTAGCAGTGATTGATTCAGGGATAATACCGATCCCTTTCATCCATTTACCCTGCGGCGATCGGTATGCCCGCTGAGGTTCAGTAACCAATCGCTTCAGATCACCTATCATGGTGATCTTACCGCCCCAGTCATTTACCGAGCCCCATATGTAAGGTGTCCCCTCAAAACCATTCCGGCTTTCCCATTCGTTAAACTCTTCTCCTTTTAAATCCAGGATCAGCACATTTTCCTTTTTGAGTCCCGCTAACAGCTCTTTGCGGGGATTGTCCTGCCAACCCTGTAAAACCCAGATGCTGCCGGGATAATATTGCTGCATGATCTTTTGAATATCGCCAGCCGCCTCCGGAACATCAATGCCCGTTGCTTTGCCACCCTCATGAAACAGATCGCCGCCAAAATACTGGATGTCCTTACCATACAATGTTTGCATTTCAGTATAATACTGACGGGCCATTTTTATGAACAAGCTATCTGAAGGGGCCAGAAACGCCGGACGCTGAAAGCCACCCGCCCATTTTCCCTGCCTTACAATTTTAGCTTTAGGGTATTTTACAGCCAGGTTATCCGGCACCAGCCCGGTGAATGCCTGCAATACCGGTTGGATACCCAGTTCTTTCATTCGTTTTATTATTTTTTGCTGAAGAAGCCCCCATTTGTTAATCATACCATCGCTCACCGGCCCACCCCAGCCTTCCATATTACCCATCAGCCACCATGCATTAAAACCCGGGCCCGGGATATAAGCGCGAATCTCGCTATCCGTATAACCCAGACTAGTCAGCATTTTTTGCCATATTTTTTCGGTGCCTATGGGAGCCAGCATAGTGTTTATACCGTTGAGGGCCATCCAATCCAGCTCCCGTTCCCAATCATTCCAGTTATAAAAGCTGTACGTATAATTATAGGTGCAATAATTTAAGGCGTAACGGATCTGAAAAGGTGTATTTACGCTGACAGTATCTGTAACTGCAGGTAGCTGTGTTATCGCTCTTACATTATCGCCATAATGAGAAAGCGACATGTGGGCATAATTTTTCAGATAATAATTTACCCCGTAGGCCGCCGCCGACACCGTACTGGCCTCGATAACCAATGACCTACCATGCTGATAAAGCCGAAAGGTATCTCCCTTATCCTTTATGGTTGTTTTCCGGAACTGGACTTTTCCTTTTAAAAAAGGGAACTGCCTATTGATGAGTTGCTGAACCTGGCTGTATTCCTGGGCATGGGGCAAGCTAAACGCCATACAGGCTATCATTAGGGTAAATATCTTCTTCATAATTGCATGAAGATATCATCCTGATGAGTAAGCGGCTCATATTTTGATCAAATTTCTCTACACAAACGTTTGATGATCACCCATAATAAGCAAGGGGAGCGCTCTATATAAATAAAGCTCCCCCCTTCTCCTATCAAAACACCTTGTTATTAACTAACAAGCTCTTTTAAAACCGGATCAGTACCTTACCAAAAGGCCTGTCTTCAATTAAATAACGTTGTGCTTCGGCAGCATCGGCAATATCAAATACTTTGGCCACTATGGGTTTTATTTTTTTCTGCGCTAATAATGGCAGCAACTGATCCCATACCTGTTTTTGTTCTTCGGCATTAAACCATCCAGCAAGGCTTTGCCCCCTCATTTGTAAACCCTTCCATACAAAATCGGTTATGTTGGCTGTGAATTGCACACCCGCCGAGTAGCCAATGGTAACCAGTATACCATTACGGGCCAGCGAATGAATGGCCTGACCGGTTAAATCTCCACCGATACTGTCAACCACCAGGTCTACCCCTTTCCCTTCGGTTATTCTTAATACACCATCGCTGATGGATTCTTTGGAAAGATCAATAACATTTTCGATACCCGCTGACCGGGCGGCTTCGGCTTTTTGAGTTGAGCCTGCAGTAGTGATAACCAAAGGCGAGCCATAAGCTAATGCCAGTTGAATAGTGGCGTTACCAACAGAGCCACCCGCGCCTAATGCCAATACACTTTTGTTGTTGGTAAAATCACCTTTATTTAAGCTGGCCTGTGCCGAAAAAAACGCAACCGGAAAGGTGGCGGCTTCTTCATCAGATACATGATCGGGCGTTTTAATCAGTTCCTGCGGGTATAAAGCCAGATACTCTTGCCAGGTTCCGTTGCTTGAGATGCCTCTTATCGAACCATCGGGTGCAAATGGTGATATGATCACCCTTGTCCCCTCCGCAAACTCGCTGTTACCATGTACCACTACCCCGGCGGCCTCGTTGCCCAAAATCATAGGCGGCTTTTTTGCCTGCGGTATTAAACCTTTTCTGATAGTATTATCTACTGGGTTCACCGCGGCTACATTTATTTTAACCAATAATTGCCCCTCCTGTAGTTCCGGGATATCAAGGTCGACTACTTTAAGGGTTTCATATGCTCCGTATTCTTTAAATTGAATTGCTTTCATGTTAGTTTTCGTTGTTCAAATGATCAGCCGATCATTCATCGAAGCAAAATTATACCGATTGGTATAATTTATTATAATTGGATTGTCACACTTTTAAATTTCCATTTTGTCAGCACCATTCCATCTTTTGTTTGTAATGATATATGCCGACAAAACATTGGTACTTTTAATCATCAACTTAATTATAGAAAGAATATGGATCTTCAATTGAAAAATAAAGTGGCGCTGGTAACCGGTTCAACCGCCGGCATTGGTTATGCCATAGCTAAATCACTGGCTGCCGAAGGCGTAAAAGTATATGTAAATGGCCGTACCGATGAGCGTGTTAAAACCGCGGTAGAGCAGATCAAAAAAGAAAGCGGCAGCCAGGATGTTTATGGCTTAACCGGCGATGTGGCCAGTAAAAGTGACATTGACCGTATGATAAACAGCCTGCCTGATGTTGACATACTGGTTAATAATGTAGCGACTTTTGAACCCAAGGCATTCCAGGATATTCCTGATGAGGACTGGCTGAAATTTTATGAAGTAAATGTATTGAGCGGTATCAGGTTTTCCAGGGCATATTTTGACAAGATGCTCCAAAAAAACTGGGGTCGCATTATTTTCATCTCCAGCGAGTCGGCTATACAAATTCCCGAAGAAATGATCCATTACGGCATGACCAAAACCGCGCAGGTAGCCGTAGCACGTGGCCTGGCCGAGCTAACTAAAGGAACAGGAGTAACGGTAAATTCCATTTTACCTGGCCCCACCCGCTCAGAAGGCGTTGGTGGTTTTATTGACAAGCTTGCTGCGGAGAAAAAACTAACTGCCGGCGAAATGGAGAAGGAGTTTTTTAAAAACATGCGCGGCACATCTGTCATTCAGCGTTTTCTTGATCCGGATGAGATTGCCAACATGGTTGCTTATATAGCAAGTCCGCTATCGTCAGCAACCAACGGGGCTTTGCTGAGGACCGATGGAGGCGTGATCAAAAGCGCGTTTTAAAATAATTGCCGGATGATGCTCTCATCCGGCAATTATTTATTACGTAACCTGTGTTAATGAACAGGCTTTGTTGTGGTGTCTTTTTTAGTAGTATCGGGCTTTGCCGTGGTATCGGTTGCTGCGGGGGCCATCTTTTTTGAAGTGTCGGTGCTCGTACTATCTGATCCGCTGGCTGTTTTTGAAGAACTACAACCCGCTGCTATTGCACCTACCATCGTCGCGACAAGTGCCAAACGTAAAATTTGCTTTTTCATAGTTATCTGTATTTGAATAAATTATCTATTTTATATAGAATACCTTATTAACCATACAGCAACAATTTTGTTTAAGTTAAAAAATCTATCACCCTATTTATATACCAGGAACAACCCTAATTTTACATTATAAATGCTATTAATTTCTTATAATTTTCAGATATTTAGGGTCTATGGTGGTATCTGAACGAATGTTAAAGTGGGCGATGCGTTTATACCCCCCTCTTTTTTTTCAGCGTATCTGGGTGATAAAATTTGATAAGGGGTTTAAGGGTGTTAAGGTAAAGATCGCTAAGAGCATCCTGAATAAAAACTATAACAATGCCATTTTTGGTGGTACCATTTTTTCGGCTGCCGATCCGTTTTACCCGATATTGTTTCACCAGTTACTTATTCAAAAAGGTTATAAATTAAAGGTATGGTCAAAATCATCAACTATACATTACTTAAAACCAGGCTCGGGTAATTTGTATTTTACGATAACTTTAACCGACGCGGAGATTGAACATGCCGAAATGCTGTTAAATACCGAAGGCAAATACATGGTACACCATCCTATTGATATTTATAATAAAGATGGTGAAATGTGCGTATCAGTAACCATTGAGGTGTATTTGCGCAATTTAAATTTTACAAGTACTAACTTATAATTCTATCTTAATGGCTACATATATGAACGATGAAGTCTTTATCAAAAAAGGCTTCCTGATATCTACCGATAAAAGCTTACTCAACGTTGATCTGATATACAATTACCTGAACGACGACTCCTACTGGGCACAGGGCATCCGGCGTGAAGTGCTGGAAAAAGGCATTGCCAATTCCATGTGCTTTGGCATTTATCAGCAAGGTGTTCAGGCCGGTTTTGCAAGGGTTGTTACCGATAATGCCACCTTTGGCTATTTGTGTGATGTTTTTGTTTTGCCCGATTTCCGCCAGAAAGGCCTGTCTAAATGGCTGGTACAAACTATCGTTAAACATCCCGATCTGCAGGGATTAAGAAGATGGTCATTAGCTACTTTAGATGCACAGGGCCTTTATAACCAGTTTGGATTTACCCAGATAGTTCACCCCGAAAGATGGATGGAAATACATACCCCTTATATTAAGCCTCAGTAACCAGTTTAACGGATAGGATAAAGCGCAAACATGAACCATATCAAAAAATTGATATTTGAGGGCGAAGGTGTATCACTCGACTTTAAAAAAACAATTACAAGCTGCGAAAAGATTGCCCGCACCATGGTATCCTTTGCCAATAACAAGGGCGGCAAACTATTGATTGGTGTTGCCGATGATGGTACCATTAAAGGTGTAAAATCTGAAGATGAGGAGCGCTATATGATCACCAAAGCTGCGCATATGTTTGCCAGACCGGCTTTGGAACCCATATTTGATGAGGTTTATGTGGATGATAAACTGGTGCTGGTGGTAGATATACCCGCAAGCGACCTGAAACCGCACTACGCCCTGGCCGAAGACGGCAAATGGTGGGCCTATGTGAGGGTAAAAGACAAAAGCGTACTGGCCAGCAAAATTGTTCTGGAGGTGCTTAAACGCTCATCAAGTGACGAGGGAGTATTAATTGAATACTCTGAAAATGAAAAATCACTATTGCAATACCTGGAGCTGCATACCCGCATTACCATTAAAGAGTGCGCTGAGCTGTTAAAGATAGGCCGGCGACGGGCACAACGCATCCTGGTTGACCTGATATTATCGGGACTTATCCGCATCAATACCACCGAAAAAGAAGAGTTTTATACGGTAAGCTGATAAACCTATAGCTTAAAGCCGAAGGCTAAAAGCTATATCAATACCAAAACTATTGCCCGGTGCTGACGCGGTAGCCAAAAAATTTATAGTAATTTTGCCAATAACCAGCAATGCAGCTTTGGGCTCTCTGCCTTTAGCTTTCTGCTCTCCTGTACCTGAATAAATGAAAAACGTTTTCCTGAAATACAAACCTTATTATGGCGAAAGCCTTAAACTGGCTATCCCCGTGGTGATATCACAGCTAGGGCATACGCTGGTTCAAATGTCCGATTCTATTATTGTGGGCCACTTTGCGGGTACAGTATCACTTGCCGCGGTGTCATTGGTGAACAGCCTTTTTATGACGCCGTTGGTTATTGGCATGGGTATCTCCTATGGCTTAACTCCCCTCATCGCACAAAATAACGGTCGGGGAAATGTTAAAGAATGCGGTTTACTGCTATCCAACAGTTTGTTTTTAAACATCCTGAGTGGCATCCTGTTGTTTGCCGGCATTTACTTTGGCACTATGCTGCTCATTGGTCATTTGGATCAATCGCCAGAGGTGGTAACCGAAGCCAAGCCTTACCTGCTGCTGCTTAGTTTATCATTGATACCGCTGTTGATATTCAATACTTTTAAACAGTTTGCCGAAGGACTTGGATTTACCAAACAAGCCATGCTTATTTCCATCTGGGGTAACGTACTGAACATCTGTTTGGGAATCATCTTTGTAAAAGGCCTGTTTGGTGTACATCCTATGGGCATTAAAGGTGTTGGCTACAGCACCCTGATAGATCGTTGTGTGATGGCCATAGTAATGGCTACATACGTTTTCAGATCGCCCATATTTAAGCAATATCTGAAAAGCTTTGCAATTAAGAACATCGATCGCCTGCGGGGCATACAGATTATGAAGATAGGCGCGCCGGTGGCTTTGCAGTACACATTTGAGGTAAGCGCATTTGGTGGGGCCGCCATTTTAGTAGGTGTTATCGGGCTCGATCAGCAGGCCGCGCACCAGGTAGCCATCAGCCTGGCATCCATGACCTACATGATGGCCAGCGGTATATCTGCCGGGGCGGCCATTAAATCGGGCAATTATTTTGGTGCGGGCCATCATCAAAATCTGCGAATGTCGGCTATTTCCAATTATCATATTGTGCTGGCATTTATGTCGGTCACCGCGCTCATATTTACTTTCGGCAGGCATTTACTACCCTGGATAATAACTTCCGATCAAACTGTTATTGACATTGCAGCACAGTTACTTATCATAGCGGCCTTTTTCCAGTTATTTGATGGCGCGCAGGTGGTTGGCCTTGGCATCCTGCGCGGTATGGGTGATGTAAATATCCCCACCATTTTTACCTTTTTGGCGTACTGGGTAGTGGGCTTACCCGTGGGTTATCTATTAGGGATCAAGCTTAACCTGGGCGTAAACGGAGTTTGGTATGGTTTAACTTTAGGGCTGGCAACAGCTTCGGTGTTGTTATTTATCCGGTTTAATATTATAAGTAAAAGGCACCGACAAGACACTGTGCCGATACTGGCGAAGGATTAAAAGAAAACCTTATTGTCATCCTGAGGAAAGAAGGATCTACTCTGCGATTGAAAAGTTTCATAATAGATGCTTCATTGCGTTCAGCATGACAAGCATTTTTTAAAAATTAACCATTATCAAAAATACAGATCAGCCGCTACCTTAAAAGTATTGCAATGCGCCTCCACAATATCTTTGATCTGGGGTGAATAACCGCCACCCATACTAACCTGTACCGGCAGATTATGGGCGATACACTGTTCAAACACAAACTGATCGCGGGCTTTGCAGGCTTCTTTACTCAGGGCCAGTTTACCCAATTTGTCGGTCGCCAGGATGTCAACACCCGAAAGGTAAAATATAAAATCGGGCTTTTGTTGTTGGATCAGACCAGGAAGGGCACCATACAGTATACTTAAATATTCATTGTCTTCAACTCCATCAGCCAGTGGAATATCTAAGTCGGATGTCTCCTTACGATAAGGAAAATTATTTGCACCGTGCATCGAGAAAGTGAATACCCGGGGCTCGTTTTCAAATATCTGGGCGGTACCATTACCCTGGTGAACATCTAAATCAATAATTAAGATAGATTGAGATAAATTATTATTTAATAACCAGTTAGCCGCTATAGCCTGATCGTTTAACAAGCAAAAACCTTCGCCCCAGTTACTACCCGCATGGTGCGTACCCCCGGCTACATTAAAAGCGATACGATCATCAAAAGCAAACCTGCAGCCATCGATAGCTCCCTTAGCTATCCTGATCTCGCGCTCCACCAGCCGAGCTGATAGAGAAAAACCAATGCGGCGCTGCTCCTTTTCGGGCAAGGTCAAGTCGCGCAGTTGGTGCCAGTAATTTTCATCGTGTGTTTGCAGGATAATATCCTCCGATAACACATCCGGCGAAAACAAGTTATCGCGGCTGATCACACCTTCATGCAGCAATTGAGCAGGGATCAGCTCATATTTCAGCATCGGGAAGCGATGTCCTTCGGGCAGCGGGTGCGCGTATATGGGATCGTAGGCTATCTTGAACATATAATTTCTTTTCTACCCATCACGTCATTGCTGCACAGCGTGACAATGACGTGGGGCTGTTTTTCATCTGCACATCTGAAATTCGCACATCTGCACATCTAAAAACCTAACCCAATATCTCCCCCACATGTTTCTGAATATTCTCGCAGATATTATCCAGCGGCAGGTCGTTCGCATCGTAACCAAAGGGGTCTTCTATCTCCTCGGCCAACAGCTCGATACTGGCAAAAACAAACAATACAAACGCAATGATCGGGATAATAAAATACTTCAGATCAAAGGCCCAGGTAAAGGGCAGTGTCATGATGTAAGTAAAAATAAACTTCTTGATAAACACATTATAAGAAAAAGGAATAGGTGTTTTTTTGATCCGCTCGCACCCACCACAAATATCTGTAAATGAAGTTATTTCTGCCGTAATACTAAACAATTGCTCCGGATTAATTACGCCACTTTTATTGAGCTTGTACACGTTTTCGATAATAGCCGAGGCCACCTGATTGGGCACATGTTTCTGCGGATCGATGGTAATGAATTCAGATTCTTCTGGTACATATTTGTCGCGCAAATGATCCCGGAGCGAGCGTGCATAAAGCGATATCGTGTAGTTGAAAAACGCAGCGTCATTGTCACCAACCAGGTGCCTTAGCTTGATGGCCAGGTTACGGCTGTTATTGGTCAAACTCCCCCAAATCTTACGTCCTTCCCACCAACGGTCATATGCCGAATTGATACGGAATGCCAGCAATAATGAAAATACAAAACCAATGGTTTGATGAATGTAACCTACCTTGCGGAGCAAGCTACTATCGGGCAATTGCCAAAAATCGATCAAAAAATAAGTCACCACACCAGCGTACGCACCAACCGCAATCATCAGCGGAAACAGCTCCCGCATCGTATCGGCCTTATTAATCTTGAAAATAAAAGAAAACCACTCTTTAGGATTATAGTAAACCATGTTTTGTTAAGTCAAAAGTAAAAATTCAAAATTCAAAAGCTTTCCTGCTTCGGTATTACTGCTTTATCGCCGCAGCCATTTGTTGCACGGTTTTATACACATCCTGGAATGTATTGTAAAGCGGTACCGGGCTCAGCCTGATCACATCGGGTTCGCGCCAATCGCCTATTACGCCGTTATCGGCCAGGGATTGGAAAATAGCTTTGGCATTCCGCTTACAAACTACCGATAACTGACAACCCCGCTTCTGCGGATCTGCTGGTGTAATGATCTTAAACACCTCCTCGCCCTGCGCCGTATTCAACTCATTGATCAAAAACTCCATATAACCCGTTAAAGCCACGCTTTTCTCGTGCAGGACACCAATACCACCCGCTTCATCAAAAATAGCCATAGAAGCCTTAAATAAAGCCAGGAGCAATATCGGACTGGTGCTCACCTGCCAGCCATCGGCGCCTTTAGCCGCATCAAAGCCGGGCGCCATCAAAAAGCGCTTATCTGACCGGTAACCCCACCAGCCCGCAAAGCGGTCTAATTCTGGATTGTCGAAATGCTTTTCATGCACAAAAACACCACTGATTCCACCCGGACCTGAGTTCATGTACTTATACGAGCACCAGCAGGCAAAATCAGCACCCCAATCGTGCAATCTCAGCGAAACGTTACCAGCAGCATGAGCCAGGTCGAAACCCGCGTAGGCGCCGGCTTTGTGAGCCGCAGCGGCAATGGCTTTCATATCGAACAGTTGACCGGTATAATAATTGATGCCGGCAAACATCACGAGGGCCAGCTCATCGGCATGTTCATAGATAGTTTGGAGGATATCTTCAGTGCGTAAAGTAAGCTCGCCTTCACGCGGAAAGACCTCCACGATAGCATCCTTTGGATCAAAGCCATGGAACCGAACCTGGCTTTCCATAGCGTACTGATCTGACGGAAAAGCCCCCCCTTCCATGATAATTTTAAATCGATTACTATTTGGCTTATAGAAACTTACCATTAATAAGTGAAGATTCACTGTAAGTGAATTCATCACCGTAACTTCATTTTCCTGTGCACCTACAATGCGGGCTATCGATGGCGTAAGCTGTTGATGATAAGCAAGCCAGGGATCATCGCCCTGGAACCAACCCTCTACCGCGAGGTTCTGCCAGGTACTGAGCTGATCGGCTATATATTTCCCTGCCGAGGCCGGTTGCAGACCTAAAGAATTGCCGCATAAATAAACCGCGTCGGCACCCCGATGTTGGGGAATCAGAAAACGACTCCTGAAATTTCTTAACGGATCAAGCGCGTCCTGCTCCAAAGCAAACGCTAAACTATTTTGATAATTCATCGAGCCAAAGATAATTAATTAGTGAGTGGGGAGCAGCGAATGGTGAGTTTTCACTTCAAATAAAAAACCTTACTAAGTCCCCTATTACTACTACCTACTCACAACTCACTTATTCGGTTTACTTACATAAACATCACCTTTCACGTAAAAGCGATACGGCAACAGCGCATCTTCGGCTGCATAGGCAACCCCTATCCGCGGTCCTACCGTTATCTGGTCATCGGTAAAATTCAACCCACGATCTTCCAACCAGAGCGTGTCGCTCTGCAAACTAATAGCATTAATATTCCGGGAAATACCTAAAGCTTTAGCGACAGAACCCGGTCCGGCAGTGATGGTTGATTTAAGTACCGGCATATTACGCCGCGCCTGCATGGCCTCGATACCATCGGTTGGGTGCATGGCCCTGATCAGGATAGCCTGGGGATGCCCTTCTGTAGAAGTTACGATATTAAACATTTCGTGAATGCCGTAGCACAGATAAACGTAGGCTATACCACCCTGCATAAACATGGTTTGGGTACGTGGCGTAAGTCGGCCGCCATAGGAGTGCGCGGCTTTATCTACGATGCCATTATAGGCTTCTGTTTCAACAATATAACCACCCGTAGTTACACCATCAATACAGGTAAATAAATACTTACCTAATAAACTTTTACTTATAGCCACCACATCGGTGCCCAGGTAAAACTCTTGGGGCAACTTCATTTTTTGAGGATGTTTTTTAATAATTTATTGATCTCTTTTGCCTTATCAAATATCATAATATGAGTACCACCTTTAACAATGGTGGCACCAATGATACGCTTAAAAGAGAACACCAGATCCTTATCACCGGTGATATGAAAGAGATTTGGCGGGATAATATCGTTTTTCCAGTGTAGAACTACCCCCATGGCCCACTTCACAAAAGTCGGTGATGAATTTTTCAGCATATCGTTAAACAACCAGGCATCTTCTGCACTCATATGCCCAAATAAAGGCTTGATCATAAAGCCCATTGCGGTGAACAATTTCCCGGGAATAAGCTTATAAATGGGCAACGCGCGAAAGACACTAAAATACCCGGGCGCTTCGCTATTTGTTTTGATGCTCGATACCAGGATCACCTTTTTCACCGGGATCTGTTTTGCCATTTCCACAGCTATCATTCCGCCTAAGGAGTTACCTATAAGGATCGAATTAGGCAATATATGATATTGATGGATAAGTTTTTGCGCATAAGTATTTAAAGTATCTGATTGATGGGGTTCAATCCAGTCAACAGGGATCACTTCATGATCATGAAGGTCGATATTGTTATAAACCCGGGTATCGGCACCCAAGCCAGCTATCAGATAGATCCTGCTCATGCAAAGTTCAGCAGCTTTACAATTTGCTCCAGGTACAGCGCATCGGTTTCATCAAACTGATCCAGCAATTCGCTGTCCACATCCAAAACGGCAATCACTTCTCCATTATGAAATACAGGCACTACAATTTCTGATCGCGAAAGCGAACTACAGGCGATGTGACCAGGGAAGGCTTCCACATCGGGCACTACCAGCGTTTTGGCCTGCTGCCATGCCGCGCCACAAACACCTTTACCTAAACCAATACGGGTACAGGCTACGGGGCCCTGGAACGGACCTAACACCAGTTCGCCATTTTTTACCAGGTAAAACCCTACCCAAAACCATTTAAACTGCTCCTTTAAAGCCGCGGCCACATTGGCCAGGTTAGCCACCAAATCAGGCTCGCCATAAAGCAGTGCCTCAATCTGCGGAATAAGCGTAGTATATTGCTCAGTTTTATCGGTTGATGTGGTTATGTTTAAATCCTCTGCCATAGTACAAAAATAACAATGTACCGCAGAAAGTACATCAACAGCATATCATATTTAGGCTGTTGACGGGATAAAGGTATTTGCCGCGTGATATTGACCCGCCTTGACATTGCTGCATATTTCCTATATGTCATTGAAAGGAGGAACGACGAAGCAATCTCCTTGCGTTCTCATCGACGAGAATAGCTACGAGATTATTAATGTTGTTAACTGTTTTTTACGGCATTAATGAGCTCCCGCTGGTCGGTTGTCCACGCTTCTCTCAGCAATGACATGTTTTTTTACCCCGTCTTTGCACGGAAGGCGAACTTGAATACCAATCCAATAAATCTTTTTAAAGTTTTTAAAACCATCAAAAATTTGTTAAAAAACGTCAAAATAACTTTAAAGCGTTAATAAAAATGATGATCACTTGTTCTTTTCACCCTGTTTTTGATCAGAAAATTGTTAAAATTTGAGGTTTAAAAAGTTTTTTGGCGGGGGTTTTACAATTAATGTTTTATTTAGCAAAACATGATCGTTAGCCTTACCATTGTCCGATACCGGAAACTTTTTATCCCTTTTGCATTGCTGGCCATGGCCATACATCGCCTGCCCATGTGGCTGCAAAAAGGCTGTAGTTTTTATAAACTGCTGGGCTCGGGTCATAATGGCACATTTGATTTGCAGCCCGACTGGCAGCAATGGGGCCTGCTGGCCTGCTGGGACAGCCGGGAAGATTTCGATCGATTTCAGGCCAGCTCTGTTGTTTCGGGCTGGTGGAAAATATTTGGCCATGAAGGCTGGACGGTACTATGTGAACCTCTGCAAAGCCATGGCAAATGGGATGGCAAAACACCCTTTGGCAACCCGGAAATAAAAGAGTATACCGGCCCTATCGCAGTACTTACCCGTGCTACGATCAGAATAAGCCGGTTGAAGAACTTTTGGTCGCATGTAGACGAGGTAGCCAACCTGATGGCCAAAGCACCGGGTTACATTACCTCTTTTGGCATTGGCGAAGCGCCGGTTTACCGCCAAGCCACCTTTTCGGTTTGGCAAAGCCTGGATGCTGTGAAAAATTTCGCCTACAAAAGCCGCGAGCACGCAGAGGTAATCAAACTCACCCGCAGCGAAAACTGGTACAGCGAAGAACTTTTCGCCCGGTTTGAAATACTGGAAAGCTTTGGATCACTCCACGGAAAAGATCCTCTGGAAGATACTGGAGCAAGGATCATTGGAGCAAAGAACAGGAATTTTGAGAGCAAGGATTTTTAGAACGAGAATTTAAAGATTAAAGACAAAAGTTATTATTCAAAAATCCTTACGCCTTACTCCAAAAATCTTTACTCCATAAACAACTCACTAATTCAATAAATCACTAATTCAATAATTAATCTATGAGAATTATAGCCGAACTACCGCACCCGGATTTTAAAATATCCATCCTGAACATGAACCAAAAGTTTATTGTGAAGATAGAACAGGGCGCCCTGGAACAAAGTTACAAGATACCCGAGATGGATTTGACGGATGGCGTAAACAGTGTTTTTGAATTACTGGATGAAGAGTTTTTGAAAACGGTAGGCGCTCGCTTTACCGAAATGCGAAAAGACTTCAAAGAGTCATATTATCGGTACAATTATTAACCATAACTATCTATAATACAGTTATTTAATTTTAAATAGCATTACAAACAGAATTTTATTCTGCAATAAAGGCTAATTTAAAGCCAAAAATAATTCCTTATTGCTATTAATTTACACCATTACTTTGTATTTATTATTTAATTAATTGTAATATAAATAGTTATACATATATAGAAAATTTAATTCTGCGGCTATTTTTGCCAAATAAATGGGAAGTTATGCCAAAACAAGGTCGCAATACCAAAATCCTGAGCGTTTTTGATCAGTTACCGAAACGCAGGAGTCATCGGCATTTTGGGGCGCTTTATATTCTTTAAAAATCTTCACTCCTGTTTTGTAAGGTATCGTATTTTTAAAAATCGGGCCCTTAAAAGTGAAGGTGTGGAACTCACCATTCTCGCCGCAAACATCTACATCATCGGGCAGGGCATCAATCAGTTCCGGGCTGATCTCCTTCCCTACTATGCGCTCCAAACGTTCCTGGGTACAGGCTATCACGGTACCAAAGCCAAGGCTTAAAAACTCACTAATCAATTCGCCGGTATCACGTTTCCACAAGGGATATATGCCTCGCAAACCTACCTCGCTCAGGCGGGCATCGCGGTAAGCTTTCAGGTCTTCTAAAAATATGTCACCAAAAATGGCATGGGTAATACCCTCGCTCTTAAAATACATGAGGTGGCGGTGCATCACCTCGTCATATTCCTGCATACCGGGCATCTCGGGCAGGCGGATCTGGTATAGCGGGATGCCGATACTCTCAGCCTGTTTAATCAGCAGTTCCGTACGCACACCATGCATGGATATCCTGTCGGCCGCGTCATTAATAGTGGTAACCAGGTATTTGATCTCCAGATCAGGGTTCTGAAGACAATAATATAAGGCTATGGCGCTGTCCTTACCCCCGCTCCAATTGAATATGCACTTTTTCATTATTTTTTAATTAGTGATTTAGCGAATTAGTGATTTTTAAAAATGCCAGGCAGATTTAAATTATTATTTCTGAAGTTTTGCAGTTCACACGAGCAATGTCATTAAAGGTTTACTACTCCGTAGGAGTAAAAGCTTTGTAGCAAACAAAGAATAATATTTTAGCATACCATAGGTATGCAACCTGAGTGCAGTACCCACGGCACTGAATGAAAATCGACTTTTTTACTACAAAGCTTTAACCCCATGGGGTTTGCAAAATTCTTTAATTTAATAACATCACCCCTTGATCTTGAGGTCTCTTACCCTCAAAAAGTGGGTTTACATGTAAACCCACTTTTTGAGGGTAAATTATATTTAAATATTTGATTTTCAGATAATTATAGTAATTCAAACCATAAAAAGTGTAAACCATGTAAACCCACTTTTTAGATGACTACTTAACCCCTTAAATTATTGATCTTTCAGAAGCTGATCTACCAATGCAGGTACGCCAACAGTAGCCCTCTCCTGTATTTTTATCAATTGGCCCCTCACACTTACATCCGGTATCTTTGGGTCGATAATATATCTTGGGATCTCCGGTCGCACATAGCTGATGAGTCCCGCAGCCGGATATACCGCCAGGGATGAACCTACAAGCATAAAAACATCCGCATCGGCACAAATACGCGCGGCGGGGCCTATCATGGGTACGTCCTCGCCAAACCAAACGACATGGGCCCTCAGGGGCGAGCCTAATTCACACACTTCATCCACCCCAATCTCCCAGCCATTAATGGGATAAGTAAGCTCAGGATCGATACTTGATTGCGATCGGGTTATAATACCATGCAGGTGCATTACATTGGTGGAACCAGCCCTTTCGTGCAGGTCATCGATGTTTTGGGTAATGATAGTTACCCGATATTTTTCTTCCAGTTGGGCGAGAGCATAATGAGCAGCATTGGGTTGCGCTTCTAATACCGATTTGCGGCGCTCGTTATAAAATTGCTGTACCAGAGCCGGGTTTCGCTGCCATGCCTGCGGTGTTGCCACGTCTTCTATATCGTAACCTTCCCACAGGCCGTCGCTGTCTCTGAAAGTCTTTAAACCGCTCTCGGCGCTTATACCTGCGCCTGTTAGCACTACCAGTTTTTTCATAGGTATCTAAAAATTATATATCCATAAAAAAAGCGACCTGCCCTGGTGGCAAATCGCTTTTCTATATTATTGAGTTAGCTTAAAGTGCCAGTTGCTTTTTAGTGCGTAAAAAAGTGTATTTGGTTTTAGCCAGTTCAAAACCGCCAAATAAAATAAAGCCAAATACTAAATTGCCAAATACCATATTCTTTTCGAATGGGATGGCGTTAACCAACGATGTGCCATAACCGGCTAAGGTGTGGGGATATAAAGTTCCCGGTAGATCGGTGAGCAACCAATGGATCAATACGGAAGCAACGGAAGCTAAAACTACATTCAGTACAGTTACTTTTTTAATCAGGCTACCCACCAGGATCATTAAAATAAAGGCCAGATACGTCCATTCGGCACCGCTATACCATAAAGTTAATTTATGGAAGTACAAGTAATTCAGGATAATATCCGTTCCGAAAAGGGCCAGCATTACCGTAACGTAGCTTTTCCATTTATCGGCAAAATACACACCGCCAAATATAGCTATGGCTCCTACCGGATTAAAATTACTCAGCTCCTTATACTTAAATGCCAGCAACCTGAACGCGGCCGCTACCACGATCATCAGTATCAATACGATATTGCGGGTTGTATTATCTTTTGAGTTCATGATTCAAATTTATGAGGTAAAATTACTTATAAATGTACTAAATAAAAAGCTGCTAATTAAACTGGTATTTGGCCCCAAGCATGAAGTTGATACCCATGGTATTGTAACCCAACCAGTCGGTATATTTTTGATCCAATAGATTATTCAGATCGCCAAATACGCGCAGGTTTTTGGTTGCCTTCAGCTCCAGGTGCAGATCGGCCAGGTGATAATGTTTTAGAGTAACTACTGTAGACGGATAGGTTGCAAAGTTTTGATCGGTACGGTTGCCGGTATATTTATAATTCACGCCAAATGAAAAATCTTCAATAACCTGGTAGTTAAAATTAATGCCTAATGTGCTTTTTGGTCTGCGGTAAAGATTGGCCGTTTGTACGCCCTTTTCATCGGTCAATTTACCGTTTACATAAGTATAATAGGCTGCAGCCGTTAATTTATCAGCGTGATAATTCAACTCGCTCTCAAAACCTTTATCCTTTTGAAACTGACCGTTTTGATAAAAAGATGCAAAGGGCGAAACAGACTGAGTAAAGAAATAGATCACATCCTTAGCATTCCGTTTATAGAAATGGGTATTGAATGTCAGTGCGTTTTTAACAATCTCCCAATCAAAACCAGCTTCATAGGAGGTAGTAGTTTCGGGCTTTAGTTTTACATTACCATATTGGGAATATAACTGATACAATGATGGCGATTTATAGGCTGATGCTATTGATCCGAAAATTTTAAATTGATCGGCCAGGAACAAAGACGGGTTAATGGTATAGGTAAAATTATCGCCATACGTGCTATGGTGATTGTATCGCCCACCCAGTTCCATGTGAAAAATATCAGCTTTAAAAAACAAAGAAGTATAAGCGCTGAATATATTATTATGAGCCAAATTATCGGCGATAGTACTGGCTCCGGGATGATAACCTGTTGATTCATATAAGCTATATTGGGTAGTGTTGCTATATTTAAAACTTACCCCACTGGTTATGTCAAAATATTTACCTAATTCTTGATTCAACACAACTTCGGCATTGGTAATACGCCCAATATTTTTAGTTATCTGGTGGGTAGAATCGTTGTCGGTAGGAAAGTTTTTAAAATTATTCCAAACTGTATTTTGCGATATATTGAAACGCAGCGACCCTTTTGGCAATATTAATTTAGCCCCTAAACCTCCAAACAAAAACGTATTGTTGTAAGTATAATTTTGATCGTCGGTAAATGCTCCGTAGGGTAAATTACCTGATGTATAGCTTGTTTGCAGGTTTCCATTCAGGCTGAAATTCCTGGAAACTGCCTGATTGATATTTACACTCGCCGAACGCTGATGAAAGCCATCTTTTTTAAAATTGCCTTTACCCGTTGTATCTGTTGCTGCCGCAAAACCTCTTGAATCGGAATTGGAAATATTTACAGCAACTCCCGTTTTGTTTACCGTTCCATTTAATGAAGCCGACTCTTTGAAGGTTTTATAACTACCACCCATTAGCTGCAGGCTACTTTTAAGTCCTTGCCCCTTTCCTTTTTTGGTAATGATATTGATAACACCGGCCACAGCGTCTGAACCATACAAAGTTGATCCGCTTCCTTTTAAAATCTCGATATGATCTATCAGATCCAATGAAAAAGCGTTCAGGTCATAACTGCCGTCTATGGCTGCTGCATTGTTCACTGGGAAACCATCAATCAATATCAACGTGTTTCCTGTAGATGCTCCATACAGATAAATGGATGTAGCGATACCCGGCGCATTCTGGGCGCCCGAAAATGTAAGTCCCGGAACGGTATTTAGTAATTGGGGTAAGGTTTTCCCCTGTGAGCGATTAATCTGCTCGGCCGGGATCACGGTAACTACCCTGCCTATATCAGATAGTTTTTTTGGTGAGCGGGTAGCGGTAACCACTACATCATTAAGCAATCGCGTAGTATCCTGCGCTTGTGCTGTGGTTACCAGCAATGTAGCCTGCAATAATCCAATTCCTAAAATACCTTTAAAGTAAAGTTTGTCCATATAACCTGTTATAATTAAATAATGCTTGTTATCAACTTATACTATATCCAATATATGATCAGGGCAAATGAAAATACACTCAATGAAGGGCATTCACATTCAAGCTTCAATCCCCGAAAGCTATGAATACTATAAGTGCCTGGGCAGGTGTTCTGACTTGCTCCCCAAATTGCCCTGCCTTCCCATTCTTTTCAGAACAGTGGCCATAAGAGTGGGCAATGGTTAAAGAGCTTACAGCTGCGGGACAGTTACGGATTATTCACCGTATTCCCTTTTAATTCATTTACAGTAATAAACCGTATGAAACCTAAAGCGCAACAAAAGTAAGCTAACTATGAGCAATCGCAAAGTAACAATCTGTATATTTATGATAATGAAACCGTACATTACATTTCTGTTGCTGGTAATCGCCATATCCAGCTTTGCTCAGCAACCTGATACTGTTTTCCTGAAAGAGCTTTTACAAAGTCATCCGGAGCTATTTAGTAAGATATTGAGCCATCCTACCCAAAATGAGGTACAAATATTGTATACGCAAATCGACCGAGATAAAAACAACACACCGCATTTTAAGTCATACAGTTATCGACTTAACGCTAAACATTATTTCTATCCTGCCAGTACAGTTAAACTACCAACAGCCATTTTCGCGCTGGAAAAACTTCACGAATTACATGTTAAAGGCTTAACCACAAGATCAACTATGATCACCGACAGCGCCTTTGCCAAACAAACCAGGGTAAAAACAGATACCTCATCGGCAAATGGGCTACCCAGTATAGAGAATTATATTAAAAAAATCTTATTGGTAAGTGATAACGACGCTTTCAATCGCTTGTATGAATTTGTTGGCCGTGAAGAGATCAATCGCAAACTAAAAAAATACCAGTTATATCATACCCGTATTGTGGGTCGGCTGGCAGTAGGCGATGCCGGAGAAAACACAAGACATACCAACCCCATTACTTTTTACGATGGAAACCAAGTGGTATACCGCAAAAAGGCATTATATGATAGCTTAAACTATCCGATGCGCCTGGATAATATGATTATGGGGAAAGCCTATCTGGACAGCAGCGACCGCCTCGTGAATAAACCCTTTAATTTGAGTGAAAAAAATGTGTATTCTATTGCCGATCAGCAGCTGGTATTAAAGAGACTCCTTTTTCCGCAATCATTTCCGACGAATCAGCGCTACAACCTCACATCTGCCGATTATGCTTTCATATACCGATATATGAGTACATTTCCTACAGAAAACATAAAACCAACCTATAACCGACCAGACTATTTCCCGGCATACTGCAAATTTTTATATTACGGTGGAGATAGTTCGGCGGTAATTGAACCCAATATCAGGATATTTAACAAAGTAGGCGACAGTTATGGATATGATATTGACAACGCCTACATTGTCGATTTTAAAAATCATGTTGAGTTCTTACTAACTGCGGTAGTGCAATCAAATGAGGATGGGGTTTATAACGATAATAAATATGAATACGCCACGATTTGCCTTCCATTCCTAAAAAATCTGGGGCATGTTATTTATCAAAATGAATTGAAAAGGCCTAAAAAACATCTGCCCAATTTAACTCAATTCCAATTTAATTACTCACAGACAAAATAACTTCATACTAAAACAAAAAGGCCTTCTGAATAAACAGAAGGCCTTTTTTATTAAGCTTGCGCTAATTATTTTACTGCATCAATCACGGCTTTGAAAGCATCTGGATGATTCATCGCTAAATCAGCCAATACTTTACGGTTTAAACCGATTTCTTTTGCTGCTAATTTACCTATTAACTGAGAGTAAGAAATTCCGTGCTGACGGGCACCTGCGTTAATACGCTGTATCCACAAAGCTCTGAACTCTCTTTTTTTGGTTTTGCGGTCACGATAAGCGTACTGTAAACCTTTTTCAACTGTGTTTTTTGCAATGGTGTAAACCTTGCTACGTGAACCCCAATAACCTTTGGCGAGGTTCATGATCCTTTTCCTGCGTCTTCTCGACGCTACTGCGTTAACTGAACGTGGCATCTTGTTTGATTTTGGTAGTGAGTGCCTGTTTTTATAACAGAACTTAAAACTCTAATACCTGGTTAAAAAATTTGTGAATTACTTTCCGATACAAAGCATACGTTTAACGTTACCCATGTCAGCATCAGAAACTAAGCTGGTGTGACCAAGGGCGCGCTTACGTTTTGTCGACATCTTGGTTAAGATGTGGCTTTTGTATGCGTTTTTTCTTGCGATTTTACCGGTTCCAGTAAGCTTAAAACGCTTTTTTGCACTGGAATTGGTTTTCATTTTTGGCATAACTCTATTTATTTGTTTTTAGATATTAACGTTTCTCAACGTTTTCCTTTATTTAATGGTACAACGTCAACGTCGTACTTAAAAATTATTATTTTTTTACTGCTTTAGGAGCTAGAGTTAAAAACATCCTTTTTCCTTCAAGCTTTGGTAACTGCTCTACTTTACCGTTATCTTCCAACGCCTGTGCAAAACGAAGTAACAGGATTTCGCCCTGTTCTTTGTACACAATGGCACGGCCTTTAAAGTGTACGTAGGCTCTCACCTTTTCACCGGCTTCCAAAAACTTCATGGCATGCTTCAATTTAAATTCAAAGTCATGGTCATCGGTATTTGGTCCGAAACGGATCTCTTTAATAACCGTTTGCTTGGCATTGTTTTTTATCTCTTTTAGCTTCTTCTTTTGTTCATAAATGAACTTATTATAGTCCGTTACCTTACAAACCGGTGGGACAGCGTTTGGAGATATTTCAACCAGGTCGAGCTCTTGCTCCTGTGCAATTGCCAGCGCGTCTCTTAAAGAGTAAACTCCCTGCTCAACGTTATCGCCTACCAGACGAACTTCCTGAGCCCTGATGAATTGATTAATGTTGTGTTCAGCTTCTTTTTTCTTAAAAGGAAGCCTTGGTCCTCTATTGAAAGGTTTGTTTAATGCCAAGTTATACTTTTATTTCTTTAGTTATTTGTTCTTTAAAATCTTCTATGCTCATACTTCCCAAATCGCCCTGACCATGTTTCCTTACAGAAACCAAGCCTTCAGCCGCTTCTTTTTCACCTACAATCAACATATAAGGGATCTTTTTGACTTCAGCATCACGTATCTTACGCCCTATTTTCTCGTCTCTAAAATCAATCAGCCCGCAAATATCGGAATCTTTTAACACATCAGAAAGTTTTTTTGCATATTCCTCAAATTTTTCTGATATGGGCAAAATAATAAACTGCTCCGGCGACAGCCAAAGCGGGAAATTACCTGCGCAATGCTCAATCAACACCGCTATAAAACGCTCCAGGGAACCAAACGGCGCCCTATGGATCATTACCGGACGATGTTTTTGATTGTCACTGCCAGTATATTCCAGTTCAAAACGTTCAGGAAGATTATAATCAACCTGTATAGTACCCAATTGCCATTTACGACCCAGGGCATCCTTCACCATAAAATCAAGCTTAGGGCCATAAAAAGCGGCTTCGCCCAATTCCTGAACGGTGATTAAACCTTTTTCTTCGGCAGCTTCAATAATTGCCGACTCAGCCAAAGCCCAGTTTTCGTCAGTACCGATGTATTTACCCTTATTTTCAGGATCGCGAAGCGATACCTGCGCAGTATAGTTCTCAAAACCAAGGGCTTTGAATACATACAACACCAGATCAATCACTTTTTTAAACTCATCCTTTACCTGATCTGGGCGGCAAAACAAGTGCGCATCGTCCTGAGTAAAGCCACGTACACGGGTTAAACCATGCAGCTCGCCGCTTTGCTCGTACCGGTAAACAGTACCAAATTCCGCCAAACGTACCGGCAAATCTTTGTAAGAGCGCGGCTTGCTTTTGTATATTTCACAGTGGTGCGGGCAGTTCATTGGTTTTAAAAAGAACTCCTCTCCCTCCTGCGGTGTTTTTATCGGCTGAAATGAATCGGCGCCATATTTTTCGTAGTGACCTGATGTTACATACAGGTTTTTATGCCCAATGTGTGGTGTAATTACCTGCTCATACCCTGCCCTAACCTGCGCTTTTTGTAAAAAGCTGGTCAGTCGTTCACGTAATGCAGTGCCTTTGGGTAACCACAATGGCAAACCCATACCCACTTTTTCAGAGAAAGTGAACAATTCCAGTTCTTTACCCAGCTTGCGGTGATCGCGCTTTTTAGCTTCTTCGATCATGTGCAGGTAATCAGTTAACTCGCTGGCTTTGGGAAATGTAACCGCGTAAATGCGTGTAAGCTGTTTACGGGTTTCGTCACCGCGCCAGTAAGCACCGGCCACGCTCATCAGTTTAACAGCCTTAATAAAGCCTGTATTAGGGATGTGCGGCCCACGGCATAAATCGGTAAAATTACCTTGTGTATAAAAAGTGATCGAACCATCGGCCAGATCCTTGATCAGATCAAGCTTGTATTCATCGCCTTTTTCGGTAAAATATTCAATCGCATCGGCTTTGCTCACCGGTTTGCGGATGTACTCTTCTTTGGTTTTGGCCAGCTCAATGATCTTATCTTCAATCTGTTTAAACTCATCAGACGAGAATTCACGATCACCAAAGTCAACATCATAATAGAAACCGGTTTCAATAGCCGGACCGATACCAAATTTGGTACCCGGATACAGGGCTTCCAGGGCTTCGGCCATTAAGTGGGCTGATGAATGCCAGAAAGTTGATTTACCCGAAGCATCATTCCAGGTTAATAATTTAACGTGCGCGTCCTGTTCAATGGGGCGGCTGGCATCCCAAACCTGACCATCAACTTCGGCGGCTAATACGTTACGTGCTAATCCCTCGGAGATCGACTGGGCGATCTGTGCGGAAGTAATCCCCTTGTCATACTGACGAACGGATCCATCAGGAAGTGTAATACTAATCATCTACAACTATGATTTAAATTTTTATAAAATTACGTTTGCTGATCACCTACAAAGTGATCTTTATTTTTGTGGCGCTAATTTAGGATTTTATTTTGATTTAGATTTTCTAAATCCCTATACCCTTTCCAAAAACTTTTTAAACCTTAAATTTTAACAATTTTCTGATCGAAAACGGAGTAAAAACGGCTGAAAATTGATTCAAAACCATCAATTTTAACACTTTTTAACAAATCTGAACACTGTTTTGTTATGCTTTTAAAACTTTAAAAAGTATTAAATATTTAATTTTCAAATAACTATATGCAAAACAGACAATTTTTGATCATGTCTTGGTCTTAACTAAACAGCCCGCTGCTCTTAGAAAAAGAGCAGCGGGCTGTTATAATATAAAGATACGAAATCCGGAGCAGACCGGCAAATCCGGCCCCCCCAGGGCATAACACATGTTGATTTTAGCTCAGGTATTTTTCTTTAATAATATTAATATGATGCAGCTCGTGCCCGGCAATATGATAGGCAAGGGCCCTTACCGTAGCGTCATTGGCGGTGCCGGTGCCATGTCCCATCCTGCCGAAAGCATTATCGGGAAGGCCATTAAATAAAGTTATGGTTGCCCGCCTCACGGCCTCATACTCTTCAAAAATATTATCGAGCGAACGGCTGTCGGCTTCCGAATAAAGCGCATAGCTATCCTGGTCAAAACCGATGAGGTTGTTTTTTTCGTTACGGGCAAAGCGCAGGGCACGATAGGCAAAAATGCGTTCGTCATCAATAATATGTACCAGTGTTTCTTTTATACTCCATTTACCAGGGGCATAGCGATAGTATAAGACATCTTCGGGTAAGGAATAGACCAACTGCTTCACCATATCAAAATTATCCTGCAGGTGCTTTAATATCAGTCCATCGGTAGGTAGTAATTTCATGTACATGATAGCGTACGACGGGTATTCTCCGGGTTGGGGTGGTGGTATTATTCTCATCAATGGTTTTTACTTATCTGTTTTTTCGGGCAGCATTTTTATTAATTCGGTTTCGCCGTTAAGCAGGTAATAGGCCACAAATTTAAGCGGTTCGGTATCCGATTGGTTATCAAAATGCGCGATGGTAGTATTTGCAGGTTCATAAAAGGCATCGCCTGCGTGTAATACTTTAGCGGATTGTCCTTCTACCTCAAACAATACCGTTCCCGAAACAATGTAGCCCATTACCGGTATAGGGTGCTGATGCCTGCCCGTTTTTTGTTTTGGGCCAAAATTAATCTCACGAACATCAACACTGGAAACATTACGCGTTGGGAATTGAGCCAGCAATATCTTTTTTCGGATGATACTATCCGGCAGGTTGAATTTATCAGGATGTGGTAAACCTTTAGCACTTGCCATACCGGCCACTGCCAAACAAAGTAATAAAACGGCTAAGTTTTTCATACTGTTATGACGTGGCAATATCATTTTTGTTTCAATGTAACTTGCAGTTAACCATAAACCCTTTTTGTTTTTTCCTAAGGCTGCTATTGATCTTTTTATTATTTTCAAACCCGGATACTAACCTTAAATCACACAAAAGCATGATCATTTATGGTATGCGGGCCTCCCTGCGCAAAACAGAACTTATTGCCGATAACTGCCGGCAGATATTGAAATTAAAGGAAATGCCGGCCTCTGTAAAACTGGGATACGAGAACCTTAAAACCCATGCTAAAATGCCGGTATGGACTTTCTCCGGACTTTTACTTATAGCCCTTGCCATTGTTGGCTTTTCCATCGCTGATAAGCAAAAAGCGGCCAAGGTTAGTCATATGATGACTTCCTTAAAAAAAGATGATATCCTGGAAGTTAAAATGAAAGATGACCACTAAACCCTGTTCAAGGTTGATCATGTTGATGGTAACATGGTTTATATAGCTATCAATAAATACCAAACAAATATGGAAACCGGAATCAGCGACCTGAAAGACAAGGAGTTTGATGAATCTGTTATCAAGGAATTCCCGGTATCACAACTTCTTCAAAACAGTAATTTCGAAATTATAGATATCGATAGGAAGTAGGTCGTTGACTTTCAAGAGACCAAGAGATGACAAAAAACTATGACCTAATGAATGTAAGCCATTCTTGTAGCAAGGCCTTTAAATCCTGCATAGATATAACTAAGTCATTTTCACCGAAAACTATATTGGGAAAATTCAATTCTATACTCTCATGTTCGGTCCCGTCTGTTACAAAGTATTGTTCATGATATTGACCATTAAGAACATTATTTATTCATCAATTAAACTTTGTGTTTCAGTTTGATTAAGTTGTTGGATGATTTGTAGTACATTATACTCGTTAATAACACCCCGTCTATTGCAAACATGAATAATACTCCCATCAATTGGATCTTTACTTTTATAAAACTCCAGTCCGTATTGTTCTCTTTTTGTCATGATATTGAGGCGTATTGTTAAAGAAACTTGATCTGTGTTACAATGTTGGCAATGGGTCTATATCATTTGGTCCAAGTATAGAGATTGCTTCGTACCTCGCAATGACGTGGTTTTTATATAACTTCACTCACATCCCAATTCCCAAATCAAACCCTACACATTCCCCCAACCCAGTGTCAGCACATCGGCCAGGTGCATGGTTTGTATCGGGATACTGTTTTTGTCGATATAGCTTTGCAGATGTAGCAAACAGGAGGCATCAGTGGAGATAATATACTCCGCTCCTGCGGCCAGCGCGTTATCCACCTTTTGTTGGGCCATAGCAGTAGAGATGCCATCAAATTTTACGGCGAAGGTTCCGCCGAAACCACAACAGGTTTCGTTATCTTTCAGGTCGAGCAGTTCCAGGCCCAATACTTTGGAGAGTAGCTGGCGGGGCTCGTCCTTGATCTTGCATTCACGCAGGCCTGCACAGCTGTCGTGGTAAACGGCTTTACCGTCGAGCTCGGCGCCAAAATAATCAAACTGCAGGATGTTCACCAGGAAGTCAGACAATTCATAGATATTGCCCTGCACGGCCCTGCATTTATTGTGTACAGCGGTATTGGTGAACAGATCATTATAGTAATTTTTCACCATGCCGGTGCAGGAAGCGGACGGCGTTACGATGACGCTATCGTCGGAGAAATCACTCAGGAATTTGCTACCCACGGCTTTGGCCTCGTCCCAGAAACCGGCGTTAAAAGCAGGTTGTCCGCAGCAGGTTTGGTTTGGATTAAAGCTCACTTTACAGCCAGCCTTTTCCAATACTTTTACGGTATTAAAAGCGGTATCGGGAAACAACTGATCAATAAAACAGGGTACAAATAACTCAATCTTCATCTCTTACACAATTACACGGCGCTTAGCTCCGTATTTTTCTTTAGCTTATTTTCTGCTGCCAGCAAAGAAAACAATAATATTAAACCTATTATAAAAAAGATGGCCAATACCAGTACCGAATTGCGCGGACTGCCGGTAAGCTCTTCAAAAAAACCAAAGCTGAATACTCCGCCCACTATCGCCAGCTTTTCGGTAACGTCATAAAAACTGAAGAACGATGCAGTGTCCGTAATGTTTTCGGGTAAATATTTAGAATAGGTTGAGCGCGACATGGACTGGATGCCGCCCATCACCAGGCCTACTACTGCGGCTACTACATAAAACTCTGTGGCCGTTTTAGTTAAATAAGCGGCAGCACACACCCCTATCCAGATGATCACTACGGCAATGAGCACTCGTACGTTGCCATATTTGCCCGATAAGCGCGACATAAGTGTTGCCCCACCAATAGCCACCAATTGGATAATTAAAATGGTTGTAATGAGGGCCGATGTAGGCATGTGCAGTTCCTTGGCGGCAAAACCTGTGGCTACCAGCATAATGGTTTGTACCCCCATGGAGTAAAAGAAAAACGCCGGGAGGTATCTTTTAAGCAAAGGCATGGTCTTCACTTTTTTCCAAACTTTTCCAAGTTCTATAAAGCCTCCTTTAATGATATTATGATCATGACTAACCGCGTTGGGGCTCCCCTTGGGTAGTACGATGAATGGTATAAGAGCGAAACCCATCCACCATAAACCAACCAGTAAAAATGATAAACGGGCAGGGAATGTTTCATCAACAATACCAAACAGCTCGGGCTTCAGCACAAACACAAAACAAATAAGCTGCAGCAGCACGCTGCCGATATAGCCATAAGTAAAACCTTTAGCGCTCACCTTGTCCTGCATATCTACAGTAGCAATTTCGGGCAGGTAAGAGTTATAAAATACAAAACCACCGCTGTAACCAATAGCAGCCAGCGCGAAGGCGATGATCCCCGGCTCAATATGATTCGCGTCGAAAAAATAAAGCACACAGCACGCTATTGCTCCAATGGCCGTAAAAAACTGCATGAATATTTTTTTATTGCCCTTATAATCGGCAATGGAGGATAGTATGGGCAACAGGAAAACAATGATAAGATAAGCGACCGACAAGGCATAATCAGACAAGGCTGTATTTATAAAGGTTTTGCCGAAAAACTGCACCTTACCCCCATTGGTTTTAGTAGTGGTAATAGCTACATAATAAGCCGGAAAAATGGTAGAGGTGATAACCAGGTTGTATGCGGAGTTGGCCCAATCAAAAAAGGCCCAGGCCCTGATGGTTTTTTTATTGTTTTTGGTTTCCATTGAACAATAAAAGTATACAAATTTTGGTATTTGCAAAACCACTGCTGGATATATAGCTCAATTAAGATGCTTAAAATTATGCGTGCATCTGGCAATACTGGTTTAATTTTTGAGAGAGTAAGAAATTTTGATAATTTAAGTAAGGGATGTAGCCAATAAAAATATAAAATGCATCTTTTACAAGCCAGGTTATATAAAACAATTATAGCGGCGACTCGGGAAGGATAATATTTTAATGGAGGATTTGTCAAAACTAATCATCACATGAAGCAAACCGGCAAAACAGAAACAACAACTCAAGACCTAATTCATCATCATGACGCCAAAGCGCTGCTTTTAGATGCCAACAACGCGCATGGCGGCAGGAAACTTGACACGATCAAAACACTGCGCTATACAGCTACTATTATGGGTGTAAAAGCAGTATCTTATGTTGATATTCAGGATAATAAAATACGGATAGAGCTTTGGGAAAACGAAAAGGTTATTTCGACCGAACAGGAAGAAAATGGCATTGGCTGGCAATGGCTCAACGGCAAAAAAGCAGATATGCCCCCTGCCCGGATAGCCGAAATGAAAAGCACATTTTACTCGGGTTTACTTGGGCTGCGCAAACCAGCCATCAACCAGATGCAGGTGCTGCATATGCAAAAACTCAAAAACAATACTTATTCGGTTCAGTGCAAACTGGACGGTAACGATTATATTTTTGCCATCAACAACCAAAACCAACTGGTAGCCGAGGCCAATAAAACATTCGGTCGGACATCGGTATCCGCATTATCAGATCTGCGCCCGGTACAGGGAATTATGATACCCTTTCATGAAGTAGTAACCTCGGGTATAAAGAAATTGGTTATACAATATGATAGTTTTGAGATTAACCCAGTGTTTAATGCTGATACGTGGGCTGCACTGGCGGGAATGTAGGGAGGCATAAAAAAAACATGTCATTGCGAGGCACGAAGCAATCTCCTCGCAGGTATGAATAAACGCGAAGAGATTGCCACGCTGCGCTCGCAATGAGATGTTTTTTATTTTATAATTGGAACTATTTACCGTTCCACTTTTGTTGTAAAAGCTTGATATAATATCCACCCACCACACTACGAGCCTGGAAACCTACCTGTTTCCCGTTGATAGTTTCGTGCCAGTCGCTTAGTGGCACACGAGTTGGGGTTTCCATAGCGTATTTATAAACCGGGTTAACCAATGCCTCAAAATCGGCCCTGTTTTTGGCTAAAGTAGCTGTCCAGATGATCCAATCACTTTTGGTATAGGTTTTACGGCTATCCAGCGGTATACCATATTGGTTTTGTTTGGTCAGATAAAACTTTATTTCGCGGTCATAAACCGATTGCGGGAACAGGTTTAAGCCCAGTATCTTATCCCAAATGATATTATACTTCTGGCTCCAGGTATCTTTTTTATCAAACACCAGGGAATAATGATCTCCGGCATCGGCCATTTTCATCCATTTGGAAACCATATCCTTAGCCATGGCATTGTATTTTGCAGCCACATCTTTTTGACCAAGCAGGCCAGCCAGGTGAGCATAACAGCCCACACCCACAATAGCCTTAGCCGATAGATTGGCATTACGCGCCAGGTGACCCGCAAAATCATCGGTACAAAGCTGGTTGGCAGGATCCAGGCCTTCTTTAGCTAAGTAATTTGTCCAGGTGGTTAAAGTTTTCCAGTGTTTTTTGGCATAGGCCGGGTTGTTGCCGTTGGCACGTACTATAGCCGCAGTTAAAGCCAGCATATTACCCGATTCTTCAACCGGCATGCCCTCACCATAGGTTTGTCCATTGGCTAATGGATAAGTACCCAGGTCATGCGCAGCGAAATCATGCGCGAATTTACCCGTCTCACTAAAGTAGAAGATACCATTCAGCATACCTTCCATCAACTTAGGATTGTAAAGCAGGAATAAAGGTGCCGATGGGTATGTTACGTCGACCGTATTGATAGAGCCATTACTAAAATTCTCTTTCGACAGGAATAAGATCTCACCCTGCGGACTTTTCACCAGGATGTGAGCAGCAATACTTTGCCTGTAAGCCAACACACATAATTTAGCATAAGGTGTGCCACCCGCATTTTGGGCATCTTTATACATAGAAGTATTAAACGCGGTACATTTTTGCAGCACTGCCGGATACTCCGCGGCAGCTTTGGCTAATACCTGCTCTATGGTTTTGGTTTGCGCGTTTTGCCACCATGGCTTTAAATTGGCATGAAAATATTGTACGGGAGTGATATCATCATAGCCCAATTCTACAAATTTAGCTACCGCTGCTTTGCCCACCTTACCAAAAGGGATCACGGTATTTAAAACCAGGTTGGTTCCCTCCTTTACCGTTGATTTACTGCCTCCACTAAAAAATGAATCGACAGCTTGCTTACCGGTGCTTACGTATTGCTGTACGTTGGCAGATTTTGGTGCAGCTACATACATATACCCCCAGTCGATACGCAGGTCATCACCTTTCTTTTGCAATACCGGTTGTTCTACAGTACCCGCTTTTAAAACAGATAACGTGCCCGATATGTACTGTTGCGTAGTTACCGGTTGCTGTGGTGTGTTACGCGCGATATCTGCCGATGCACCGAAATAAACTTTTATATCATGTGCGGCACCATCATTTGATTTTACTTTATAGCTGATATAAGATACCGGGCGCGACAACAGGTTCAGGTCACTCATCAATAAAGGTGAAGTAAATGTAACCTGCAGATCGGCCTTACCGCATTTAAAATTATAAATGGTTTGGGTGGCATTTAAGGTTACGCTGGTTTGTTTGGCCAGTTCAAGAGCGGCATGACCCGTTGGTTTTAACTCATCGGCCAAACCGGCATCAAGCCAGGCGCCACCGCCTGTGTTGGTACAATGTAATGCCAGCACATTTTCACCTTTTTTCAAGGAACTTATGGCGGCATCGTTCAATGCAAAATATTGCAGATCGCCGTTGGCACCACCTTGTTCGCTTACTTTTTTTCCATTGATATAAACCTCTGCTTCATCATCATGGTGCAGTCTTAACCAAAGCTTATTAAAGTTAAGATCATTCAGGGTAAAAGTACGGCGTACCCAGATTTCCCGGCCTGTCCATAAAGTTTTGGCAGCCTGTTTATCATTACTGAAAGGTGCCGTGCCTGTTTTCCAACCGCTATCCTCAAATTTGGCAGACGCCCAGTCTTTGGAAGGTTCTGCCTCCGTATACTTACAGGTATAGGGCTTTTCGTCGGCCGCAGCCAGTACAGTTTTGTACTCCACGGGTTCCTTACCCATAAAACGGTAAACAGCACCGTCAACCTTGATCAGGCCCAGCAGCGATTGATCTTTACCGGTCCAGTGATGGGTGGTAGATTCATTCAGGTTATCGGTGAACGACCAAATACTGAAATAAGGATTGTGTGTAATGAGCGGATAAGCAGGCGCTTTGGTAGCCTGTGCCCTGGCCAAAAAGCCTGCTAACATAAGGCAAGCAACTAATGGGAACCTTTTCATGTTTTTATAAATGGTTTATACAATATGGATTTATAGAGCCGTAAATATTTGCATTTTCCGGCTTAAAACAGATATACCACTACAAAAAGCGTTAAATTGACGATTAATTGAGACGATATGTAGAAGATGTGCAGATGTGCGAATGTCCAGATGAGATTGAATATGTAAATGCACCAGATCAAGAAATCAAATCATTAATCATTACCTTCATTTGCACATCCGGCCTTATTTGCATATTTGCACATCTTGTATTACTTAAATAGTTCAAAACTATATTGGGCTACGCTCCAGAATTCGTCAAGCGCTATGATGCGGGGTTTAAAAAAGGATATCAAATTTGGCCAGTCGTTACGGTTAAAGATGCTTGCTGATGGTAACGTTTTGATGATGCGGCTTACCAGTTTATTGTTTTCGTCGCGCGTATGCAGCTCCCAGTCCCACTCTTCATTAACATTAGCATCAAATACTGTTTTTAGCTCTTTGAATTGCTCAAACATCAGTTCCTGCATCCCGGCGTCGGGATGAGAAATTTCGATAGCAATGTAGGCCTGACGATTACCGGTTTGCATTTTAAAGTTAAGGTATTTGATGCCTGTTTTGTAGTTGATCCAGTTAATTCTTAAACCATCGGCCGAAAGTTGCGGCGCTATGTATTGCCCAAATGCGGTCCAAAAAGCCTGTCTGATCTGTGATGCCTCGTCTTTTGAATACAATTTTTTATTGATTTTTACCAAAGCGTCAAAATTAACAAAAAATTGACTGACGCGTTAAAGGATAGGCAGGATATAGAGATATAGCCGTATAAGAATATGGATCATCATTTTGATAATCTCTGGGTACTGGTTCATGCTCATAACCAAAATTCAACTGTGAATACGAAATAGGTTTTACTTTAAAATAATCACAAGCAGCCTCAACCAGGCTGCTTGTGATTAGAAGGACTGGCTTAAAACCTGTCCCAAAATGCAGGTGGCTCGATACCCAAACTACGCAAAAAAACGTATCCCTGAGCCCTGTGATGGATCTCGTTGTCTACAACATACTGTATCGTATTGATATTTTTATTTTCATAAGCACCAAAAGCTACTTCCACTTCCTGAAAACGCTCGGGTGAAATTTGTGGCCAGTATTCGTTCAATTCCTGGGTGATCTGATCCCAGCGTTGCAAGATGGACGCTTTACTTTCAACCGCTACTTTTTCTGTGGCATGATCAAGCGTTTCGGCCGATCTCCATGTACCAGTCACTACACCTTCAACACCATATTGTGACAGATCCATAATTTCAACAGCCATTACACCAAATGAACGCATCCCTCCTATCGAATAACCAAATAATTTATCTTCCGGAAAAGCCTCAATGACTTTTCTGGTTAGGCCGCGGTGTCCTTGCCAATTATTTAAAAAAGTTTCAGGTGAAATGAACTGGGCAGTTGAATTTTCTACTTGTGGGATTGCATTTGTTTCCATGGTTTCTTTTGTTTTGATTTTGTATTACAAAGAAACCTATGGTTAGTGACAGCCTTATGTCAGTAGGATTCAAAGAATTTAAAAAAGTTGAAAATTCTTTGAATTATCTATTTTTTTATAAGTTTACCGCAACTTTAGGGGTGTCCTTTAATGGACTGAGATAATACCCTTTGAACCTGATGCAGTTAGTACTGCCGAAGGGAAAAGTGACGATAACCCTATGTGGTTATTTTTTCTTTCCTCCATGTAAACGGGGCCATTCCTAAAGTCGAAATTTTAGATGCAGAATGGAAATCACCGTAAATCAACAAACTTACCAGGTTACCGATGTGTGCAATGTACAGCAAATGCTGGCTATTGTATTTGATGCCCAGCCAAAAGGCATTGCCGTAGCCATTAATCAGGTCATTATTCCGCGATCCAACTGGGCAGATCAACAGGTCAGCCACCAAGATCAAATCGTCATCATCAAAGCAACCCAGGGAGGGTGATGTTAGATGTGCAAATATGCGGATGTGCAAATGAGTTTCCCTTCATAGAACGCACTAACGCACTAATTCAATAATTATGATGTGCAAATGAATCCCCCCTTCAAAAAATCAATAAATCAATAATTAGCTCCAATCACTAATTCACTAAATCAATAATTCAATAATTGTATAAGTATGAAGCAAGAAAAAATTCCAACCGGCCAGGTATTAACTACCGAGCCTTTCCCGGCCTCCAGAAAAGTTTTTGTGCAGGGACAGCTGCATGATATACAAGTAGCCATGCGCGAGATTAGTTTAAGCGATACTAAACTGCATGGTCGCTTTGGCGAAACAGAACCCAATGCCCCCGTTACCGTTTATGATACCAGCGGCCCCTATACCGATATAAACGCCACTATCGACGTAAAAAAAGGGCTCCCCCGCCTACGTGAGCAATGGATCACGAACCGGAATGATGTGGAACAACTCAATGGCATCTCCTCCCAATATGGGCAACAGCGTTTAAACGATCAAAGCCTGGATGAGTTACGTTTTGCGCACGTAAGTAAGCCTTTAAGAGCTAAACCGGGTATGAACGTATCGCAGATGCACTACGCAAAAAAAGGTATTATTACCCCCGAAATGGAATACATCGCGATTCGCGAAAATCAGCGCATCGACCTGTTAAAAGAGCAATTGAATGGGCAATACGAGGTGATGAGTCATCAGCACCCCGGTCATAGTTTTGGTGCAAATACACCAAAAGGGTACATAACGCCAGAGTTTGTTCGCTCGGAAGTTGCCGCAGGCCGTGCGGTGATCCCCTCCAATATCAACCATCCAGAAATTGAACCGATGATCATCGGTCGTAATTTTTTGGTGAAGATCAACGCCAATATCGGCAACTCGGCGGTTACTTCCAGTATTGAAGAAGAAGTAGAAAAAGCGGTATGGGCCTGTCGTTGGGGAGCTGATACTATTATGGATTTATCAACCGGGAAAAACATTCATGAAACCCGCGAATGGATCATCCGCAATTCGCCGGTGCCTATTGGTACCGTTCCCATTTACCAGGCTTTGGAAAAAGTAAACGGTAAAGCCGAGGACCTAACCTGGGAGCTATTCCGCGACACACTGATTGAGCAGGCAGAGCAAGGAGTGGATTATTTTACTATCCATGCTGGTGTACTATTGCGCTATGTGCCGCTTACCGCCAAACGCATTACCGGTATTGTATCGCGTGGTGGCTCTATTATGGCCAAATGGTGCCTGGCCCATCACAAAGAAAACTTCCTGTACACCCATTTTGAAGAGATCTGCGAGATCATGAAAGCTTATGATGTGGCCTTCTCTTTAGGTGATGGTTTACGACCAGGCTGTATTGCCGATGCGAATGATGCAGCACAATTTGGCGAACTGGAAACACTGGGCGAGTTAACCAAAATTGCCTGGAAACACGATGTGCAAACCATTATTGAAGGCCCGGGCCATATCCCCATGCACATGATCAAGGAAAACATGGACAAACAACTGGCTCATTGCGGTGAAGCGCCATTCTATACATTAGGTCCGCTTACTACCGATATTGCTCCTGGCTATGACCATATTACCTCGGCCATCGGCGCCGCCATGATCGGTTGGTTTGGTACAGCGATGCTTTGTTATGTTACACCGAAGGAGCATTTGGGCTTACCCAATAAAAAAGACGTAAAAGATGGGGTAATTACCTATAAAATAGCCGCTCATGCGGCAGATCTGGCTAAAGGACACCCCGGTGCGCAGTATCGTGATAATGCCTTGAGTAAGGCCCGTTTTGAGTTTAGATGGGAGGATCAGTTTAACCTTTCGCTCGATCCGGATACCGCCAGGGAATTTCATGATGAAACCCTGCCTGCCGACGGTGCCAAGATAGCCCATTTCTGTTCCATGTGCGGCCCTAACTTCTGCTCCATGAAAATCACCCAGGATGTACGGGAATACGCCAAAGAAAATGGTGTGGACGAAGCTGCTGCACTGGCAAAGGGGATGGAGCAAAAATCAAAGGAGTTTGCAGAGAAAGGGAGCGAGATATACCTGTAATAAAATCTGGTACAAGAGCCAGGTTGTCATGCTGAGCCTGTCGAAGCATGGTGAGTAGGCCCCTATACGCGAGTCTTCGACAAGCTCAGACTGACAGGCTCTTAATGAATAAAGATATATGCAATTGATAGTTATTTCATATCCCCAGCAGGTAATCAACGAGGCTGCGATAATAAATCAACTTTTTGAGGCTGGTTTAAAGCGCTATCATTTGCGGAAACCGGCTTGGGACGAAACACAGCTGGTTGACCTGTTACAGCAGATAGATCATGCTTTTTATCCGCAGATAACATTACATCAGCAACATCACATCGCCTCGGATTTTGATATCAAGAAATTGCATTATACCGAAAAACACAGGTTAGATACAGAACCGGGTAAACTGATCCTTAAAAAAGAAGAAGGTTACGTATTGAGCACATCAATTCATAATATAAATGAGTTGAGCTCATTACCACCATTTGACTATACTTTTTTCGGGCCTGTATTTAATAGTATATCCAAACCGGATTATCAAAGCCAACTGCCCGATAATTTTCAACTGCCACCAAACACTGCAACACAGGTTATTGCCTTAGGCGGTGTAGGGTACGCAAACCTGCATAAAGTAAAACATATGGGTTTTGACGGCGCGGCGGTTTTGGGTACAATATGGAACAATCCGGCGCATGCGATCACCAACTTCAACAAATTACAGGAACACCTTTTAATTAAACAAACATGATTGATAAGCTTCATTATATATCGCAACAAACACCAATCCGTACGCATCTCTCGGCCATCAAAGAAGCCCTTAACGCGGGCTGCAAATGGATCCAACTGCGGGTAAAGGATGAGCCCGAATCTACCATCCTGGAATATGCACAAGAAGCTCAGGCATTATGCGAACAATTTAGTGCAAAGCTGATTGTGAATGACCATCCGGAGGTTGCACTGAAAGCCGGCGCTTATGGTCTGCACCTGGGTTTACAGGATATGCCCATTGCAGAGGCACGGCGTATAGTAGGCCAGGAGATGATCATCGGTGGCACAGCCAATACTTTTGAGCATATTCAACAAAGAGTTGCCGAAGGCGCCGACTATATTGGTTTGGGCCCCTACCGGTTTACCAAAACAAAAGAAAAGCTGAGTCCGATTTTGGGATTAGAGGGCTATCAGGATATTTTGGCTCAAGTAAGATCGGCAGCGATGAACATCCCCATCATCGCCATTGGTGGGATTGAACCTAATGATATTGCCGCGATCATACAAACCGGGGTACATGGCGTGGCTATTTCCGGAGCGATCACCCACGCTGCCGATGCTGCACAAACCACGCAATACATCTACCAACAGTTACATATGAACGTTTTAAAAGAAGTATAAGATGTTAAAAATAGCCGATAAAACTTTCAGTTCCCGCCTGTTCACGGGTACGGGCAAATTCAGTTCATCCGCCTTGATGGAGGAAGCTTTGGTAGCTTCGGGATCAGAATTGGTTACCGTAGCTCTGAAACGGGTTGATGTGAAGAACAATGACCAGGACGATCTGCTGATCCGCTTAAAATACCCGCATATTAACCTGCTGCCCAATACATCTGGCGTGCGCAATGCTAAAGAAGCCGTTTTTGCGGCACAACTGGCACGGGAGGCCCTGGAAACCAACTGGATAAAACTGGAGATCCATCCTGATCCCAAATACCTGATGCCCGATCCTATTGAAACACTTAAAGCCACGGAAGAACTGGCCAAAATGGGCTTTGTAGTACTCCCCTATATCCATGCCGACCCGGTTTTATGTAAACGACTGGAGGATGCGGGTACCGCAGCGGTAATGCCTCTGGGTTCGCCGATTGGCAGCAACAAGGGATTAAAAACCATTGATTTTTTAGAGATCATCATCGCACAAAGCAACGTGCCCGTAATTGTTGATGCCGGGATTGGTTCGCCATCTGATGCTGCCCGGGCACTTGAGATTGGCGCCGACGCGGTCTTGGTAAACACCGCCATAGCTGTTTCGGGTGATCCTGTGCGTATGGCCGCGGCCTTTAAAATTGCTGTGGAGGCTGGTCGGATGGCCTTTGAGGCTAAGTTGGCCTCACCTGTTTCACATGCTGTCGCCAGTAGTCCACTAACCTCTTTTTTAGATGCATAGCTTTAACGATATTTTTGAAACCTATAACTGGGACGAGGTCAAAGGCAGCATCTACGCCAAAACCGGCGCGGATGTGGAAAAAGCTTTATCAGCTACCAAACGTACGCTGGAAGATTTCAAAGCTTTGGTTTCACCCGCGGCTGCTCCTTATCTGGAACAAATGGCACAACTTAGCCAGCAATTAACCCTTAAACGTTTTGGCAAGGTGATCCAGATGTATGTACCGCTTTATCTATCCAACGAATGCAGCAATATTTGCACCTATTGTGGCTTTAGTTATGATAATAAAGTAAGGCGAAAAACGCTGTCGCCCATGGAAATTATGCAGGAAGTGGCAGTGATCAAGGATATGGGATATGAACATGTGCTTTTGGTGACCGGCGAGGACAATGTTACGGTGCATGTAGATTATTTTAAGAAGGCGCTGGAACTTATCCGTCCACACTTTGCGCATATCTCTATGGAGGTACAGCCCATGGATCTGGAAGATTATGAACAACTTACGCCATACGGCTTAAACACCGTACTGGTTTATCAGGAAACCTATCACCGGGAAGATTACAAAAAACATCATCCCAAAGGCAAAAAATCCAATTTCAAGTACCGCCTCGAAACACCTGACAGGCTCGGTCAGGCTGGTATCCATAAAATGGGCCTGGGCGTATTGATAGGTCTGGAAGACTGGCGTACCGATTGTTTTTTTACCGCCCTGCACCTGAATTACCTGGAAAAACGATACTGGCAAAGCAAATACAGTTTATCGTTCCCCAGATTACGCCCATTTAGCGGTGGATTAGAACCTAAGGTAGAAATGAATGATCGCGAATTGGTTCAACTGATCTGTGCCTATCGCTTGTTTAACGAGGAGGTAGAACTATCAATTTCTACACGCGAATCGCCGCGTTTTCGGAACAATATCATCAAACTAGGTATCACCTCCATCAGTGCGGGTTCAAAAACCAATCCGGGAGGCTATGCCGTTGAGCCAGAATCATTGGAGCAGTTTGAAATATCGGATGAACGGAGCCCCGCAGAGATTGCCCGGGTGATCAGCCAGCAGGGCTATGAACCGGTATGGAAGGATTGGGATAATTGTTTAACATAGTGCCTTACCCTGCCCTTTACATCCCGATAGCTATCGAGAGAGAGGGTTCAAAATATAAAAAGATGTTGGAACGTGATGAACTGAAACTATATAACCGCCAGATCATACTGCCAGAATTGGGTTTAATCGGTCAGGAAAAATTAAAAGCTGCCAGCGTGCTGATGATCGGCGCAGGTGGCTTGGGTTGCCCTGTTTTACAATACCTGGTGACTGCCGGTGTTGGCCATATTGGTATAGTTGATGATGATGTGATAGATATGAGCAACTTGCACCGGCAGATCTTATATACTATTACCGATGTGGGAAAACCCAAAGCCGAAACGGCTAAACAAAAGCTGGAATGGCTTAACCCTTTCGTAGAATTGATTGCTTATCAGGAAAGATTAAATGCTGATAACGCAGAAAAACTTATTAAGGAATACCACATCATCATCGATGGTTCGGACAACTTTACCACACGCTACCTTGTTAATGATATCTGTGTAGCCCTAAACAAACCCCTGGTATTTGGTTCCATTTTTAAGTTTGAAGGACAGGTATCGGTATTCAACTATAAAGGCGGGCCAAATTACCGGGATCTGTTTCCAGAGCCCCCTCCTAACGACGAAGTACCGAATTGTGACGATGCAGGCGTTATCGGTGTACTGCCGGGTATCATCGGTACCTATATGGCCAATGAAGCCATCAAGATCATTTGCGGTTTCGGTGAAACCTTATCCGGCAAACTATTCAGCATGAACGCACTGGATAACAGCATGAGTGTTTATCAAATAACCAAACAAAAGCAGGTTGTTTCAACACCTCCGCTTGTTGATAAAACAGTAGCCAAAGATCATGATATCAGCATAGAAACTTTAAACAACTGGCTGGCAGAATCACCTGACGACATCTGTCTTATTGATGTACGCGAGACCTATGAATTCGATGATTATAATATTGGCGGGATAAATATCCCCCTGTACGAGCTACAGGAATCTGCGGATATGATACCTCTTGACAAAAAACTGATATTCATTTGCCAAACGGGGCAAAGAAGCAAAATAGCCCTGCAATGGACAGATCCGTATTTAAAAAATGAAAAATACAGTTTAAAAAATGGGATTAAGTTTTGATGTGCGAATGCCATCATGTACGAATGTGTAATTTTACAGACATGCTCAAAATCAGATCATCAGGTATAATTATTTTCATCTGCACATTTGCATATCGGCACATTTGCACATCTGATCACATCTGCACATCTATTTTTTATCCTAAATTCGCTCTTGTTATTTATACCGGAGCAAAGCATTGAGCAATACAGAAACACAGGACAGCAATCACCATTTTATTTTCAGGGGCACCAACCTGGAATCGATGACCAGCAGGGATATCGCTCAATATAATTCTGCAGGTTTCTATACTGATGAAGATGCCGGGCAATATCTTAATCCGCTAAGTCTGACAGTTAACGAAGGAGCATTTAATAATCTTAAAAACATCACTTTCCCTACTGTTACAGTATCACAGGAACCCGAGCAATTGCTGGTCACCTGCACCTGTACCAACGAGTTGGGGAAATTATGTGAGCATGAGGCAGTGGTATTGCAAACCATCCTGCGAAAGGATGAATTTGTTGTGTTTTTTAATACACGGATTCGCCATCAAAAATTAAAAAACGCGGCCATACCTTATGGCTTGGAAAACGAGCCTGATCCCGATCAGTTTTTCCGGATCGAGCTGATTTATAATAAGCTGGTGATCACTTCACATTCTCCCGATCTTTTCCCAGTGACTAAAGAAAGCCTGAACACGCTGCGCACCATGCTACCTTCGAACCCTGATCAGCCGCCAGCGTCATCCCTTGATGATCAGGAACAAAGCGCATTTGTGGTGATCCGGGAGCATAAATATTATAAGTATCTGCATGTAGAGCTTTTTGCTTCGGCACTTACCAAAGAGGGAAAATTAAAAAACCCGCTGAACCGCCTGGAACCCATGGACCTGGTCTGGAAAACTACCGATCATGAGGAGCTGAAATTCTACACCGGTATCAGCAAATTCCAGAATAACCTTACCGGTAAAAAAAGCGAAACAGACCTGGCAGCTTTAAGAGCCATCGCTAAAAACCCAATGGGTTATCCTTTTTATTATCAGGACGCAGAAAAAGGAGAAAAGATCAGTGCCTCATCATTGATACCTGTAAAAGTAGCACCGCTTCCGCAGGGTGTGCAGCTCCGCGTAAAACCCGACGGCTCTTTTTTTGAACTGTCGCTTGATATCACTATTGATGGCGAACGCCACACTCTGAAAGACCAGCGCATCATGTTCAGCTATTTTTTGCTTAATGGCGATACACTGTACCTGGCCGATAACCTGCAGGCTCTGAATGTGATGAGTTTTCTGAAACAAAGACCCGGCAATATGCTTGTGCACCAATCTAAATACCCTTTGATCAAAAGTCAATGGTTAGGCAAACTGGAGGATACCATCGATGTAAAATACCAGCATATTCAAACCGCCACGCCAAAGCAGCTGGAGCAAATGGGCTTTAACCAGGATCCGGAAAAGATCATCTACCTGTCGGATTTTGGGAGCCATATTATGCTTATCCCGGTTATGCGGTATGGTGAAGCTGAAATACAAATCCGTACCCCAAAAAATATTTATGCCATTGATGCTAACGGAAAAGAATTCCTGGTACAGCGCAATGAGCCCGCTGAAAAAGCCTTTATAGCCAGTTTGATAAGGCAGCATCCTTATTTTGAGGAACAAGCTGATGACGACCTGCACTATTTTTACCTGCATAAAAAACACTTCCTGAATGAAGATTGGTTTCCGGATGTTTTTGAACAATGGCGTAATCAGCAGATCATTATACTGGGTTTTAATGAGATAGAAGGTAACCGGCTTAGCCCTTACAAGATCAGTATTGATATTAAGGTACTGAGTGGCATGAATTGGTTTAATACCATTATAGAAGCCAAGTTTGGACAAAAGAAAGCGAGCTTAAAAGCTTTGCATAAAGCTATCCGCAACAAAAGTAAATTTGTACAGTTGGATGATGGTACACTCGGCATCCTCCCTGATGAATGGATTGCCAAATTTGAAAGCTATTTTAACGCGGGCGAAGTTGCGGACGATGATATGCTACACACGCCTAAAATCAATTTTTCATCTATAGAGACGATCTATGAGGCACAAGTGCTGGCAGAAGAAGTTAAACAGGACCTGAGGATTTACCGCGAGAAATTTGCAAACTTCGAAACGATCAACCCCGTTGATGTGCCCGCTGATTTATTAGGAACCCTTCGCCCCTATCAACAACAGGGATTAAACTGGCTCAACTTCCTGGACGATTTTAATTTTGGCGGCTGCCTGGCAGACGATATGGGCCTGGGAAAATCAATCCAGGTGATAGCTTTTATCCTGTCGCAACGTAAAAAGATTAGTCAAAACACCAACCTGATTGTCGTGCCGACATCACTCATTTTTAACTGGCAGCAGGAAATACAAAAATTCGCCCCTTCCATTCGCTTGCATACCCTTTATGGGGCCGACCGGGTAAAGGAGATACATGATTTTGATCAATACGAAATTATCCTCACGAGCTACGGCAATATGCTCTCTGATGTTCGTTTTCTGAAAGATTACCATTTTAACTATGTTATTCTGGACGAATCACAGAACATCAAGAATCCGTCATCGCAACGATATAAGGCAGCCCGTCTGCTAAAATCGCGCAATAAACTGGTGGTAACCGGCACACCTATAGAAAATAACACCTTTGACCTGTACGGCCAGCTTTCCTTTGCCTGCCCCGGTTTACTGGGCGGTAAGCAATACTTTAAGGATATCTATTCTACACCTATTGATCAGTTCAAGAGCGCGATCCGTGCTGCCGAATTACAGAAAAAGATAAAGCCTTTTATCCTGAGAAGAACCAAGGAGCAGGTAGCCGGCGATCTGCCCGAGAAAACAGAAATGGTACTACATTGCGAAATGGGTGCCGAACAAAAACGGATCTATGATGCTTACGAAAAGGAATTCAGGGAATATATTTCGGCCATTGATAATGAGGAGCTGAAGAAAACCCCGATGAACGTATTAAAAGGGCTTACCAAGCTCCGCCAGATCTGCGATTCGCCGGTTTTAATGAGTGGCGACCGGCTGCCGGGCAAAGAGTCGGCCAAGATCGATACGCTGATCGAGCAAATAGAAAGCAAATCGCCGGAGCATAAAATACTGGTGTTTTCGCAATTCACCGGTATGCTCGACCTGATTAGCGAAGAACTGCTCAAGCGGAAGATCTCCTTTGTGCAGCTCACCGGCAAAACCCGCAACCGCGAAGCCGTAGTACAATCATTTCAACAGGATCATCACTGCCGGGTATTCCTCATCAGCCTAAAAGCCGGTGGCACAGGACTCAACCTTACCGAAGCTGATTATATCTACCTCATCGACCCCTGGTGGAACCCGGCAGTTGAAAATCAGGCGATTGACCGTGCTCACCGCATAGGGCAAAACAAAAGAGTTGTAGCCATCAGGCTGATCTGCCCTGGTACTGTAGAAGAAAAGATCATGCAGATACAGGAAAACAAAAAAGGCCTTGTGCATGACCTGGTTAAAACGGATACCAACATCCTCAAATCCCTATCCCGGCAGGATCTGTTGGATCTGCTCACGCCTATGAATGTTTTATCGGTTTAGGTGGAGATATGGTGGTGTGTTTTTTCTTCCACTCAGAATATGTTTTATCAGATAAAATTTAACATATCTATTATCAAAATGTCATTCAATTATTATTAAAAATCAATATGTTTAAGTCATTAAACCTTGACAACAAATGATTATAAATCTTCCATTCTTTAACGAGTTAGATTCTGATTCTTTAACAGATTATTATGAAATTGATATTGATTTAGAGCAGAACCAAATTCAATTAGATATAAATTTCGACGAAACAAACATTGAACCTGGTAGACTTGCTGTTTTAAAAAGCTATTTGGATGATCTTCCTAAAATTATTGATACTGCAAAAAAAGAGATCTTCAATGACTTTGACCAGGGCGACGCGGTTAAGGAATATTTAACTTTTCATACCGAAGAACTCGATCAGAGTGACTTGGATAAACTTCTGAAAAATACAGACAAGAACTTGTCTATTGATCTTCAATTACTTTCCATATTAAAATTAAGAAGAATTGGCTTTTATCCAGACGAAGAAGAAGAGTTCGCCATTTTAGACTTTATTCTTGATAAAGATATATCACAATATATTCTGGTTGTAAAAATGAATGATAACAAAACCCTTGATCACATAACCATGGAAAGCTGAATGCAAAAAAAAGCCGGCCTTAACGACCGGCTTTTTTGTCTACCTATTTAGCACGCTCAACGTATTCGCCGGTACGGGTATCTACCTTTATTCTATCGCCCTGATTAACAAATAGAGGCACTTTAATTTCTATACCATTTTCGGTAGTCGCTGTTTTCAGCGCGCCTGATGAGGTATCACCTTTAACGGCAGGTTCGGCGTAGGTAATTTCCAGCTCCACAAAGTTGGGTGCTACAGCCATGATCGGTTCTTCGCTTTCAAACGAAACGATTACGCTCATACCTTCTTTCAGGAATTTCACCGCGGGCCCAAAAAGCGCCTTAGGGATATTATGCTGCTCAAAGGTGGTATTATCCATGATCACCATGGCGTCGCCATCTTCATACAAGTATTGAAAATCGTTGGTTTCTACACGGCAAATTTCAACCTGCTCGTCGGTGCCCAAGCGGGCCTCAACAATTTTTCCTGTTTTTATGTTACGAAACTTATCCAGGTAGAATGCTCCGCCTTTGCCTGGTGTACGGTGCAGTACTTCTGTTACGGTTACCAGTTCGCCGTTGAAGCGCAATATATTACCTACTTTAATTTCGGATGCCTTTGCCATGAAAATATAATTATAAGATTTAAGCCCCAAAGATAGATTAACTTTGCTAATCACCTAAAATTAAAGTTCGGCCGTCAAAACTTAAGTAGTTTTGATCCTTTCAATCAGTATACGTAACTACAATTTAACACCCATACCCAAAGAAAGCAAATTCATTTTTTGTTTGCTGTTCTTTTTAAGTCCATCAAAAATAGCGCTGAGGCTAAGATTTAATAACAGGTAATATGATCTTTGAACTGTTGTGATAAACATTGATAGTTTCTTTTACAAAATCCGTATCCTTTGCCTGGTTAATATCCAAAAATTGCTGCGGATTTCTGTCTGTTAACGGGAACCACGAGCTCTGTATCTGTACCATTATTTTATGGCCTTTTTTAAAGGTATGTGCAACATCGGGCAGCGTGTACTTTACCCGTGTTGGTTTACCAGGTACAAATGGCTCAGGCTTTTCAAAACTGTTGCGAAATTTGCCCCGCATGGTTTCTGCGCGTACCAGCATCTGATACCCACTCATCGGATATCTGGTGATTGGGTTAGCCTGTGTATCTTCCGGAAAAACATCAATTAGCTTTACTATAAAATCAGCGTCTGTGTTCGATAGGCTTACCAATAGGTCGGCAACTACCGGACCTGCTAATGTTATATCATCCGTTAGTATTCCTGTATCATAAACCAGCACATCCGTACGGCGTGCGGCAAAACGCTGGTCATCAACCATATATTCACGGGTACGGTCGGCATGTATTTTTTCCGCATAAGGTACCGGCTTAGCAGGGTCGCTTACATAGCTGTCAAAAGTAGGCTTTGTACTTTTTGTGGCTGTAAATGATATCTTACCATGTGGCAACAGGTAAATTGGTGTTTCTTTGATGTCGGCTAGCGGCCATTGCGAAAATTTACGCCATTTGTTTTCGCCCGAGAAGAAAATTGTCACTTTACTTAACGAGTCGGTTCCTTTTCCCTTTAGGTAATAATTAAAGAACGGAACTTCCATATCCTGGTAATAAGCTGCCGTATTACTATCAAACCGCACATTGCCTAAATGAGTACCGTCTCTGCTCGCCCATTGGCCATGGTACCAGGGCCCCATGACAAGCTTACTGTTTGTTGCAGGGCTTTGCTTAATCAAAGCTTCATAAGTATGCCAGGCGCCGTATCCATCCTCTGCATCAAACAATCCTCCGGTTATCAGCATAGCCGGTTTAACATTTTTTATTCCGGCACGGGCATCACGCGCTTTCCACCAGGCATCCAGGTTGGGGTGGTTCATCATGTCGCTCCAAAATTTCATGGTATCACCACTCAATTTGGTCAAATTGGGCATTGCCCCCATTTTTAAATAATAATCGTAATTGTCTTTATAATTGATGTCAACGCCTTTGGCCCCTTTTATGGATGGTTTACGGCTTGGCGCGCTAAAACCATAGCCTACATGAAAATCAAAGGCGTCCATCAGCATCAAAACACCATTATGGTGGTCATCATCACCAAAAAAACGATCGGTAACCGGTGCCTGCGGACTAACTGCCTTTAGCGCCGGATGCCCGCTTAGCGCTATCATGGTAGCAAAAAAGCCAGGGAACGATATACCTATTCCGCCAACATTACCATTGTTGTTATCAATATTTTTAACCAGCCAGTCAATCGTATCATAACTATCGCTTGCTTCATCAACATCCTTATTTGTTTTTTTTTGGGGGTTAAATGGCCTTACAACTTCAAATATCCCCTCGCTCATGTACTTGCCACGGATATCCTGGTTAACCATAATATAGCCCTCGCGGCAGTAGCGCATCATATAACCCCGCCAATACGGCCTGTAAGCTGCACCATAAGGCCCAACCGAATATGGGGTTCGGGTTAATAATATGGGATGTTTTTCTGATTGATCTTTTGGTATGTAGATAGATGTGAAAAGCTTAACCCCATCCCGCATCGGTATAGTTACTTCTTTTTTAATATAATTATTTACAAACCACGTTGAATCTACGTTTTGGGCATTGGCTGTAATTGAAAAGAAAAGTAATACCGATAAGTAAATGTTTTTCATATAGAAGAATAGGAGCTTTGAAGCTAAATATATTGATTTTTGCTGGGAATGAAAACAAAAAACCCAGTCAAATATGACCGGGTTTTTAACTGTTGTGCGGAAGAAGGGACTCGAACCCCCACGCCGTGAAGCGCCAGATCCTAAGTCTGGTGCGGCTACCAATTACGCCACTTCCGCATTAGGATTTTTAACAGGTCGCAAAGATAGTGTTTAATGCTAAATTTTAAAACAAAAATTTAGTTTTTTAGCTATCTCTCTCATTTCTTTGCTATTAATTTAACGTTAATTCATTTATTATGCTTTTAAAATAGCCAGGGGCATACAATAATCGGCTGCCATACCACGAAAATATTTCACCATCAACCAGCATGATTTTTGCCTTAGGCAGCATAAGCTGAAATTCGTCGATATGTTTTTGCTTAAACGGATATGGTTCTGATGATAAAAGGATCAGATCGGGGTTAATTTTTATAATTTCCAGCGAGTTTATCTCCGGATAACGATCAATATCAATAATGTTCGTAAGTCCGCATTTTTGAAGCATATTATCAATAAAAGTCCCAGTTCCGGCAACCATATAAGGCTTGCGCCAGATAAAATAAGCTACGCTTAAATTTGTGTTTGGTAATGCAAGATTGTTAAAGCGGTTAGTAATATCAACACACAGCCTATTGGCTTCTGTTTCGCGATTGACCAGCAACCCTACAGTACGGATCATATCAAGCGCGCTATTCAGGTCATGGATGTCGCTTACCCAAACCGGGCAAATATTCATGAGTTCCTCTACCTGGCTGCGTTCATTTTCTTCTTTATTGGCGATGATCAGATCGGGCTTTAAAGCTTTTATCAGTTCGATATTTAATTGTTTGGTACCCCCTACTTTAGTTACCGTTTGAAATTTATCCTTCGGATGGATGCAAAACTTAGTGATGCCAATGACCTCCGTATCGAGCCCTAAATAGAACAACAATTCAGTTTGCGATGGTACTATAGATATGATCCTTTTGGGGATTGCCGGCAAGCTGATTACACGATTGAGCTGATCGTGAAAAATAGCCATGTTAAAACGCGTTTTTCTCGCCTTTCACCACATTCCATACGGTAAGGAAGATGATCTTCATATCCAGCAGGAACGACCAATTTTCCAGGTACCAAACATCAGCTTCTACCCGTTCAAGCATAGCCTGGGTTGTTTGTGTTTCGCCTCTAAGGCCCTGTATCTGCGCCCAGCCGGTAATGCCCGGTTTAAGAAAGTGGCGTACCATGAAAGTATCAATCAATTGAGAGTATTGCTGGGTATGGCTAATCATGTGTGGCCTTGGCCCTACTACAGACATATTACCTAAAAGTACGTTGAAAAACTGTGGTAATTCATCAATACTTGTTTTACGGATAAACGCCCCTGTTTTGGTAATACGCGAGTCGCCGCGGGTCGCTTGCTTCTTATCAGAATCTTTATTTACCCGCATGCTTCGGAACTTATAGCATTTGAAAGGCTTATTGTCGCGACCTGAGCGTTCCTGCACAAAAAATATAGGCCCCCTTGATTCCAGTTTTATCAAAATAGCGAGTATAGGAAATAACCAGCTAAACACGAATAAAATGATAAACAGGGAAAATGCAACGTCAAATAATCGCTTAATTGACCGGTTAAGCATGTTCTCTAAAGGCTCGGGCCTTACTGATATTACCGGAATATGCCCAAAGCTTTGTATAAAAGTTGGTTTTTTGGCGTAATCATAATATTCGGGAATGAATTTAAACCTGATGAGGTTTTTATCAGCATCGAGCATCAGCTTTTCAATAGTTTGCGCCTCTGAATTAGGCAGGGTACAAAATATTTCATCAACTTTATTATTAAGCACCCAGCTAATACAATCTTCCGTTCCGCCCAGATAAAGACGCTTATCCATAATATGATCGGTGTTATCATCAAAGAATCCGATCATGCTATATCCGCGTTCGGGATTTAATTTAAAAAAGCTGTAAAGGTCGGCACCTATTCTGCCGCCTCCAATAATAATTACGGCCCTGGTATCAATCAATGAAGCACGATCGCTTTTACGTATGGTGAGGAATACCAGCTTCCATAACCCCAGCAAAAAGCCAAATAATGCCAAAGAATAAAACAAATATTCACGCGTTATAAAATACGCCTTTGTGCCTATCAGTATGATAATGGTGAAACAAATAAAGCTTACAAATAAAAGATAGGTTTTAATTACACCCCGATAAGTTTTTATGGAGTCTTTGTTTAAAACATGTTCATATAAACCGGTGATATTTGCGGATAACAGCCAGATCAAATTAAACACCAGCACAATGGGTAAATATCTCCTGTTATTTATCCAAAAAATATACGATCTGTCTTCGATGAAGTAAGAAATTACCATGCTTATATTAAGTATAATATAGTCAATGGTAAGGTTCACTGCTTTAATAAAAGTAGCGTATCTGTGAATCATTTATTAGAGCTTATTATAGTAGAAAACACACGCTAAAATTAGCATAATTTATTTATAAAGCAACCTGAAGGCTGAATGTTAAACGGGTTGTAAAGCTGTAAAGTTGCTGCCCGCAAAATTATAAATTAAGAGAATCCATACAAAACCAAATATAAAACAATTAACTAAAACAAAAGACCCCGCAATATATAAACAGTTTTTTATATAGCCGACAGGAATTATAAACGCCCGCTTACAAGATCTTTTTCTAAAATTCCTTTGATATCATATATAACCGATAAATCGTTTTTCTTGAGCTCATTGTAATTTAGATTAAGAAATTCCCGGTGTCCTACGGCAATAACTATCGCGTCATAATTTCCGCGCAATTTATGAATGTCCTTTACCGTATCTACGCCATACTCTTGTTTAACTTCAGCCGGATCAGCCCAGGGGTCATATATTTCACAACGGGCTTCGAAGCCGCTTAAAACTTTTACAATATCAATGACCCGGGTGTTACGCACATCCGGGCAATTTTCTTTAAAGGTAAAACCTAATATTAGTATATTGGAGTATTTAACTGATATATCGTTTTTTATCATCAGTTTTATAACCTCCAAGGCTACGTAAGTACCCATACCATCATTCAGTCTGCGCCCTGCTAGTATGATCTCAGGATGATAACCCACCTCTTGTGCCTTTTGAGCAAGATAATACGGATCAACCCCTGTACAATGCCCGCCAACCAGTCCAGGTTTAAAATTCAGGAAATTCCATTTGGTGCCCGCGGCTTCTAAAACAGCATGGGTATCAATATCCATGATGTTAAATATTTTGGCCAACTCGTTTACAAAAGCAATATTGATATCCCGTTGCGAATTTTCGATAACCTTGCATGCTTCGGCCACTTTTATATTGGGCGCCTTGTGCGTTCCCGCGGTTATAATAGACCGGTAAAGCCCATCAATAAAATCAGCGGCCTCGGTTGTTGATCCCGAGGTTACCTTTAAAATATTGGTAAGTGTATGCACCTTGTCGCCCGGATTGATACGTTCTGGTGAATATCCAGCAAAAAAGTCAGCATTAAATTTAAGTCCGGAGCTTTGCTCCAACACCGGGATACAAACATCTTCTGTAGCACCCGGATATACTGTAGATTCATAGATCACCACATCCCCTGCTTTAAGCACGCTGCCTACACTTTCACTGGCTTTAATCAGCAAACCCAGATCAGGACGATTATATTGATCTGTAGGGGTAGGAACAGCGATGATATAAATAGTACAGGAAGCGATATCCTGGATAGAAGATGTAAATAAAAGCCCTTTATCTGCTGCTACATTAGTTGTTAATACCGAAGATAATACAGCCGAATCCGTTTCGAGGGTACGATCAAAGGCACTGTTCAATTCTTCAACACGGCTTTGTTTGATATCAAACCCTTTTACCGGGTATTTTTTGGCAAACTCTACGGCTAAGGGCAACCCAACATATCCTAATCCAATAATAGCAATATGAGTATTGGCTGATGGTGTAAATTTTTTTTGGAATTGATTTGACTCTTGATCAATCATTTTATATAGCTGTAGATCGTAAATATAGATTTATTTTTTTGTCGCTTAGCCTACCCTATTGATTATAGATCTGGTAAACTCCCTTGATAGTTCTTTCCAATGCAGAACCCACTAACAGTGTTGTGATCTTTTTTTCGATCATTAATTGTTCGGCCCGGCTCACGAATTCCTCTTCATCAATAATAATAGGGTTCGGGGTCATAATTTCGGCAACCGTTAAAGTTGAAGTATCCGGATGTTGTAATAATGCCCTGCGCAAATCACCGTCGGTAACTATTCCTTTGATATAAGTGGCGTCCCCTACCATTACCATCCCTAATCTCCCGGCAGACATGCTGAGCAATAACTCCATAAAGGTGGCGCTTTCATTTATAAAAGGCAGCTTATCTGTACGCATCAGATCCTTTACCTTAACTAATAACTTACGTCCCAGGCTTCCGCCGGGATGAAACCGGGCAAAATCATGTTGCTGAAAGTCTCGTGATTCCATTAAGGCTATAGCAAGGGCATCGCCCATAACCAATGCTGCCGTAGTTGATGAAGTAGGCGCCAGTTCAAGTGGACAAGCTTCTCTTGAAATTTTTATATTTAAATGATGATGGCTGTTTTTTGCCACTGTTGAGTTCGGGTTACCCGTAACACCAATAACAACGTTCTTATTCCAGGTTAAAAATGGGATGATCCTGAGCACCTCATCCGTCTCTCCCGAGTAAGATATCAGCATCACCATATCATTGGAGCTTACCATACCCAGATCTCCATGAAAAGCTTCGCCCGGATGCAGAAAAAAACTGGGTGTTCCGGTACTGGCTAGCGTGGCTGCTATTTTCTTGCCTATCAAACCAGATTTACCTATCCCGATCACGACCAGTTTACCTGTAGATTTTAGTATAACATTAACTACTTTGGAAAATTCATCATCAATTAAGCCGGCCACATGTTGTAACGACTCAATTTCAATATCAAAAACCCTTTTAGCAATATCTTTCATCCACAATTAATTATTGAATTATTGAGTTACTGAATTAGTGATTTACACATTATTCCTTCTGTGTATGAATACATACTCATGAGCAGTACTTTATTAGGTTTACCATAATCGAAATTTTACTTATTAATTATTCAACCTGGATTCTGTTAATTCTTTAATTCAGTAAATTCAGATTCAGACAAATTAGTTCATCAAGACACCAGCGGAGCCATTACCTTATCCAGATCATGCAATTTAACCATGTTTGGGCCATCACTTAGCGCGTTATCCGGATCAGGGTGTATCTCCATAAAGTATCCATCGGCACCAAATGCCTTTGCCGCCAGGGCCATCATGGGTACAAAAGTACGATCGCCACCAGTTTTACCACCAGCACCACCGGGGCGCTGTACCGAGTGGGTACAATCCATACAAACAGGATGTCCGAAAGCTTTCATATCATAAATATTCCTGAAATCAACAGCCAGGTTATTGTATCCATACATATTACCCCGCTCGGTAAGTATCACCTGATCATTACCGGCTTCAATAACTTTTTGTGCAGGGTAAAACATATCCTGACCTGATAAAAACTGCGCTTTTTTTACATTGACTATCTTACCAGTTTTTGCAGCAGCTACCAACAGATCGGTTTGGCGGCATAAAAAAGCCGGAATTTGAAGTATATCAACTACCTGGGCGGCTATAGCAGCTTGTGCGGGTTCATGAATATCGGTAGTTACAGGCAAGCCAAAACGGTCTTTTACATTTTGCAGCATTTCCATCCCTTTTTCGATACCCGGGCCACGATACGAATGGATAGATGTACGGTTAGCTTTATCAAATGACGATTTAAATATTACAGGAACCTGATAACGTTCACCTGCTTCGGCCACTTTTTCGGCTACCTGGTATAAGAGCTCCTGGTTTTCCATTACGCATGGCCCTAATATAAAGAACGGCTTCTGCCGTATTTTTTCAAACAACATATTGCGGTGTATTATGGTGTAAGAGGCAAAGATAATGATAAGCACCAATTACAACGAATAGGAAATACCGGACACTAATTTCACGGATAAAAACTAATTAGCACGAATGGATACTCGCAAATAGAAATTGCACACAGTTCAATAATATGGATGTAATTAATGCACATCCATTCGTACTAATTAGTTTTTATTAGTGAAATTCGTGCTATGAATTATTTTGAATTTTACGACATACCTGAATCATTTGATATAGAAGCGGCATTGCTGAAAAAGAAATTTTACGCGCTAAGCAAACAATATCATCCTGATTTTTATGCCGGCGAAGATGAAACTAAACAGCAGGAAATACTGGAATTATCTACACTAAATAACAAGGCTTACCAGGTACTTTCGGACCCGGCACGCCGTATGGAATACATTTTAAAGCTGCATAACCTGGTATCTGAGGGGGCAAAACCACAACTTCCGGCAGATTTTTTAATGGAAATGATGGATATTAATGAACGCCTGATGGAAGTTGACGACGCCGGACAGCTGGCTGAGGTTACCGCGGAAGTGCTTGCTATTGAGGGCGATATTAATGACAAACTTACTAAACTGACTGCCGGTTACGAACATTTGGACCACACAGCGCAGGAAAGCCGACGCAATGAAATAGCAGAAATTTACTTTAGACAAAAATATCTGTTGCGAATTAAAGAGAGTTTAGATACATTTGCAGCCCGCTTGTAAGAAATACCACTTACAATAAGAGCATGCCCAGCTGGCGGAATTGGTAGACGCGCTGGTCTCAAACACCTGTGGGAAACCGTGCCGGTTCGACTCCGGCGCTGGGTACAAAGCCCTCTTGATTTTTCAAGAGGGCTTTTTCATTTTAGCGAGGGAACCGAATGATTATTGCAGGTTTAATAATTAAACTTGATCTACTTTTGACAAGTAATAATTGATACTGTATTGTTGATGAATAGTATCGTAGTCCAACAGATCGTTATCTGTTCTGAATCGTGTATCCAGAATCTCAAATGCCCGGCCGTTTTTATAGATCTTCTTTAAATTTTCCAGTGTAAGCAGGTAAACTTTATCTGAACCCTTTATGCTGAAGTAATGGGTAAGGATTGGTTTGAAAAGGTTAAGCTTATCCCCCGGACGCTGGCGTTCGTAAATGATAATTGCACCTCTTTCCAGAATTTTAAAATCTGATAGCTTCAGATTTTTAATTGCCACGAGTGAATCCTGTGTTAACGGAGTAAGTTGAATATTAAAGCTATTGGCCTGCACTAATGATTTTGCCAAAAGCAGAACAAATAAAATGATCGAAAATTTGAAAGTTTTCATTGTAAAAAATATAAGTACCGAAATTCTCCAGCAACAAATTGATAAATAGGAGATATTAAATAATAAGTTGAACAATTAATTTCGCCTGAATAGCGATTAAATGATTATGGGGTGAAATACCTGAGGTATTAAATTCTGTAACTGGAATATAGGATGTAAAGAGGATTACGCTGAACATGTGGTGCCTCACTATTATAACCCTGTAATTCTTTTAAGGCGATCTTTTCCAGGGAAGCTGGATTGAAAAATACAAGATCAACTAATGCAAACGATTTTTTTAAGCTTAAACCTGTTTTGGCCGAAACATGATTGTCTTTTACTTTGAAGTTTGCCTTAACAATTTTGCAGCAATCGGAACCACTTGCTGCCTTATGGTCACTTTTTAATGCGGGACTAACAGACAGAGAAACACCGGCTAATTTACCACAGCAATAAAACTTAGTTATGGTAATTCCACAAACAGATGCCGTGTAGATCAGGAGAAGTAATATGACTGCGACTCTTTTCACAGTGCTAAATTACGGCAATTCTTTGATCCGTTTTTATACAATTATGGTAAAAGTTTATACTCTGTTGCAGGATATAAAATTCAATTGCATCGTAGATATCACAACCATTCAATATTGATATACCCTCTCAAAATGAGAGTTCTTTCAAAGCGTGGCGTATACATAGCACTCTGTTATTTTTCAATTTAATAAATTGACCAACAATCAATTAGTTTAGTTTACTGCGATTTTCTCCTGGTCTGGCCCTTGTTTTGGCACTACGAGGCAAACAAGAAATGCTCGCCATGCAAAAACGAATACATCTCCCCGCCACTAAGTCCTCTGAAGAAAAGGAAAAATACACATTTAAGGATGTTGTCATTATTGTTTTCGCCTGGCTCATGACCTTGTCCCTGCTCTATATCTGCTACTTAAAATTTCATTTTTTCCTGCATCACTAAATAAATACTCAAAACAAATAACAACTATGATCTATGCCCTGCTCGGCCTCGCTTTCTCGCGGCTATTTTTAAATCTGTCCACTCCTTCAGAAACTAAACCTTATGATCTTCATCCTTGCCATATTCATGTTTGCGTGCATGGCTTATGTGCTCCTAAACTCCAAATTTCTAATTACCAAAACTATAAATCCTGTGCTACAGGTGTTTAACTCAGCGAAAGTAAATGTATTATAATTAAACGCGCCATTAGACCAGTTGAGAACAAAGAATTAAAACAAAAAAACAAATGAAAAAACTTATTACAGGAATAATATTATTAATGACTGCCGGTGCAATGGCACAGGAAACAAAAACTTCTCCCATTACCATAAGTGCTTACCTGGAAGCTTATTACAACTATGATTTTAACAGGCCACTCAACAATACTATGCCGCCATTCTTATACAATTTCAGCAGGAATAATGAGGTTAATTTAAATCTGGCATACATTAAAGCCGCTTACAGTTCTGACAAAGTGCGGGGGAATTTCACATTTGCCACCGGTACCTACATGAATGCTAATTATTCTGCAGAACCTGGCCTGCTCAAAAATATCTATGAAGCTAATATTGGTGTCAGGTTATCATCTAAAAATAATTTATGGATAGATGCTGGTGTATTGCCATCACACATTGGTTGGGAAAGTGCTGTAGGCAAGGATAACCCAACACTTAGCCGCAGTTTGGCTGCCGAAAACTCACCCTATTTTGAAACCGGAGCGAGGCTGAGCTATACCTCCCAAAATGAAAAATGGTATTTAAGCGCCTTAGTGCTGAATGGATGGCAGCGCATACAAAGAATTGATGGTAATACCACTCCGGCCTTTGGCACACAGGTTACTTTTAAACCATCATCCAAAATAACACTGAATAGCAGCACCTTTATTGGAAATGATAAACCGGATAGTGTGCGAAAAATGCGTTACTTCCATGATTTTTATGGCATTTTTCAGTTAAGCGACAAATGGGCGGCCACACTTGGGTTTGATATAGGAGCTGAGCAAAAAACCAAAGGATCATCAGATTTTAACACCTGGTATACATCTGCCCTGATCTTAAAATACGCGGCTACGTCCAAAACCAGCATTGGTGTAAGGGCTGAATATTATAATGATAAAAATGGCGTCATTATAGCTACAAATACACCCAATGGTTTTAAAACATGGGGCTTTTCGGCAAATGTAGATTATAACATCCTCAGCAATTTAACATGGCGAACAGAGATTAGGAGTTTGAATAGCAAAGACGATATTTTTGTCAATAACAACAACAAAACATTGGATCATAACATCGCCTTAACCACTTCACTGGCGTTTAGCTTTTAATTGACCGGGTACCGATTTAAAAATTACGGGGTAATGGTAAGAATTGTATCCAGGAAGCTTTTTTTTCATGGATACAATTCCTTTCATAAAAAAGCCGATGTTACCCTTAGACCGTCTTGTTAACTTTTTTATATAATTTAACTTTCGTATTTTGATATAATTGCATCAGATATATCCTAAATATGCCACCTCCTAAAATGCAGCACCAAGAATTTGAACCTCCTGAAGAGCTACGGGATACCATAAAATGCTTTTGGTACAACATAAGAGAATCAGGAGAATTACCATCAAGTTTTGAAGTGCAGCCTGATGGCTATGTGGAGATTATTTTTTATTTCGGAGATATCTTCATTTCATACAATGGCGATTTGCAGCCATTACCATCACCGTTTATGATGGGGCTACTCAATCAGCCTGCCCACTTTTACTCAAAAAAACGTTTAGAGATTATCGCCATCAGGTGCTTTCCTTGGACGGTTTTCGATTTGCTTGGACTGCCTTCTGGTGAAGGTGGGGTGCGTACATTTGAGCATCCCATAGCCCAGCTTCAGCCTGCATTAAACAAGTATATTCAAACAGGTAAGATAAACGAAGCGATAGCCGAGGTAAAACAATACTTTATGAATGCACGGTCGAACGTAGCTACCAGCAGCATGCTATTTAAAGCAGGAGTTGCCATGAGAGAGGCAAACGGCACTATGCCGGTAAGTCAGGTAGCGGAGGCTGCTCATGCAACTGTTCGTACCCTCGAAAGAAACTTCAAGCAATCATCGGGACAAACGGTTAAAGATGTATCTGCCCTGATACGTTTTGAGCAGGTACGAAACCAATTATGGACTAATCCAAACGTCAACATTACCGGCTTAGCTCATGAACTGGGCTATACGGATCAACCACACCTAAGCAGGGAATTTAAACGTTACAGTGGAACAACACCAGCTGCCTTCGCGCGAAAAGCCAGAAAAGAAAGACCGGCTATAAGCAATGATTTTGTCGCGTTTATACAATCCTGATACAGGAACATTCGGGAGTTTTGTGTATAAATAATTCAATATGAAAACTACACAAAATCAATCAATATACGATGTAATTATTGCAGGCGCAGGCCCCGTGGGTCTGTTCCTGGGTTGTGAACTTGCCCTGGCCAAATGCACAGTTCTTATACTGGAAAAGGCCGAGAATCCTCATTCACCTCTAAAACAGCTTCCTTTCGGTATCCGGGGGCTTAACGCGCTTTCTGTTGAAGCGTTATACCGCCGTGATTTACTAAAAGATCTTGAGCTACATAAGCGCGTTAAAAACCCACATCAAAATACCAAACAAGGCGCACAACGCCCCGGAGGTCACTTTGCCGGCATTCAATTTCTTGATGCCAACATTGACACTTCACAATGGAAGTATCGCCTGCCAAGTTCCACCGATACCAATTTGATCACCGAAATGCAGGAGCTTGAGACCGTGTTGATCCGTCGCGCGGAATCCCTGGGCGTAGAGATCAAACGCGGGCTGGCCATTACCGGCTTTCATCAAACCCCGGATGGAGTTACCGTTCAATCAGATGAGCAATCTTTTCAAGGTAAATACCTGGTTGGTTGCGATGGTAGCCGTAGCGTGGTTCGTAAAACCGGCGGCTTTGAATTTGCCGGTACCGAACCGGAATTTACCGGTTACTCTACACTGCTTGATATTACGGATCCCGAAAAGCTCAAACCGGGCCGAAACGTGACAGATAAAGGCATGTATATGCAATCGCAACCGGGTTACGTACTATTACAGGATTTTGATGGCGGTGCATTCCATCACTCAAAGAAACCTCTTACGCTTGAACATGTACAGGAAGTGCTGCGCCGCATCTCCAATACCGATGTAACTATCAGTGCCCTGCGTACCGCAACCACATGGACCGACCGTGCACGGCAAGCCACAACCTACCGCAACGGACGGGTATTTTTAGCAGGCGATGCCGCTCATATTCACTCACCCTTGGGCGGCCAGGGACTTAACCTTGGCCTGGGCGATGCCATGAACCTTGGCTGGAAGCTTGCTGCCACCATTCACGGGCAAGCGCCGGAAAGCTTACTGGATAGTTATTATACCGAACGCTATCCTCTTGGGGCACAGGTGCTGGATTGGTCACGCGCCCAGATCGCAATCATGAAACCGGGTACCACAGCCAATGCACTTAACACAATTTTTCGCGACCTGATTAACACCCGCGATGGCGCCACCTACTTTGCAAGCCGCGTATGGGGCATTAACACGCATTATAATCTCGGTAATAATCACCCGCTGCTCGGCCGTAGCATTCCTAACTTTGAGTTGGAAAACGGCGTTACAATTGGCGAATTCATGCACCAGGGTCAGGGAATATTGCTTGACTTTGATTCGAATGCTTCACTTAAAACACTCGCTGGTGAATACGGTAACCAGATCAGGTATGTTTCGGGCCGGGCAAAAGAACAACTAGGCCTAAGCGCCTTACTAATACGTCCGGATGGGTTTATCGCCTGGACTTCTGATCAGGATCCTGACCTTGCAGAAATTCAACGGGCTGCCGAAACCTGGTTTGCTGCTCCACACTATAAACTTACCTAATCTACCCCATTGCACATTTTAATAAGTTCGTTGGCATCATCGTCAACGAACTATTATGCTATCATGAAGAATCCTCTTTTTGTTATTTTCACTGCCATAGCACTTGATGCCGTTGGCATCGGTCTTATATTTCCTATATTACCTGGCTTGCTCCGGGAAGTGACACACACCAGTAATGTAGCTCCTTATATCGGCATAACAACCGCACTTTACGCAGTAATGCAATTTGTATTTGCACCAGTGCTGGGCGCGCTCAGCGACAGACTGGGGCGGCGCCCTGTATTACTAATATCGCTAGGCGGAGCAGCTATCAGCTATGTACTGATGGCATCTGCATCAACACTTTGGTTATTACTGATCGGACGTGCCATCGCCGGACTTACCAGCGCCAATATGGCCGTTGCAACAGCTTATATCACCGATATATCACCAGAAGATAAACGAGCTGGCCGGTTCGGTGTTTTTAATGCCATGTTTGGCGTTGGCTTTATTATAGGCCCCGTTCTCGGTGGTCTACTGGGCGATTACTGGCTACGGCTCCCCTTCATCGTTGCTGCGGGCCTTAATGCTTGTAATATGCTGCTGGCATTATTTGTACTGGCCGAATCGCGCAAAGCTCAGCAAGAGAAGATCGATCTAAGCGCATTAAACCCACTACAGCCAATGAAATGGGCTTTCTCCATGAAAGTGTTAGCGCCATTGATCTTAGTATTTTTCATCTTCAGTTTTTCTGGTGAGGTATATGGCACCTGCTGGGCGCTATGGGGCGCCGACACCTTTAAATGGAATGGGTTATGGATTGGTTTATCATTGGGCGCATTTGGCGTTTGCCAGGCGCTTGTGCAGGCTTTCCTCACCGGGCCCGCGGTTAAACTTATGGGCGATCGTCCAACCATATTTGTGGGTCTTGCTTGTGCATGTCTTGCACTGGTGGTCATGGCTTTGGCAAAACAAAGCTGGATGATTTTTGCGATAATGCCGGTCTTCGCCCTTGGTGGTATAGGCACCCCAGCCCTGCAATCACTGGCTACAAAACAAGTAGAAAAAGGTAAGCAAGGGCAGTTTCAGGGAGTGCTTACCTCTGTTATCAGCCTATCTGCTATTATAGGTCCACTGGTTTTCTCTTCCATCTATTTTCTGGTTCAAAAGCAATGGCCAGGTGCTGTTTGGCTATCCAACATTGCTGTTTATATGATCATCGTACCCATAGTTATGAACCTACGCCTGAAGAAAGAAGAACCAGGCCTCATCAATGACCTGGACTAATGCAATACTATTTATAGTTCAAATCAAGGCTTCTTTATATCGGAAAGATCAAAAAGAACAGTATTCATTTCGGGCTTTAACCGGAACAAAACTCCATTGCCAGGTTTTGAAAAGCTGCCCCTGATTGGTTTAAAAACATAGTCCATACCTTCAAAACTACATGCGATCTGATTATCAAGGATTGCTTCAAAGGGCAATTTCGCGTTAGCAGCGGTAGTCATATCAAAATACCACGTATAAGCATGGTCACTAACCAGCTTCATTTTCAATCGCTTTTCGTCCATATCCATCTCAAAAGATCCCTTAACAGAGGTTAAGGGCCAGGTTACATGTAAGTGACCGGCCTGAGTTTGACTATATACCGGATCTTTCCCTTTTACCAATACTTCCTGCCCATCAATCAATACTTTCAATCTTAGGCCAGCTATTTGATCAGGTTTACTCCAAATATAGCCATCAATAACCGGTAAGGTAAAAAATGAGCATTCATTAGAGGTTGCTACTTGTTTGGTATAAACAGAGGGAAAACTTTCATCAAAAAGATGAAGATCACGAATACGGAGCGTACCATTTTCCCACAACATATTGATCCGGTAAAAACGACTATTGAACCATACGGTTTTCAGATCACTTCCCTCCATATCTTTACTCACCGCGAATGAAGTGGCTGGTGTAACTTTATATTTCTCTTTAAACCAGCGGCCCGAAGTTTCCATAGTTTCCACCCTGATCTTGTGCTCATCTCGTAATCGCGCCAATAAAGGCATCTGTATTTCAAAACCTTTAGCCATAGCATCCCAGGTAAACGAATTTTCCTGCCCCGCTTGTGTATAATTAAATCCAAGACACTTATCCTCTGTAAATGATTTTAAAAACCAATTTACCCAGGCAGAGTCGCCGCCGCCAAATTTGTAAACGGGCTCTAATGTTACCACGCCCTGGCGGGTTGTCCCCAGACCAGTATCATACTGGCGTATGGGATCAGATCCCAGCATCCGGAAGATCGGCACGGGGATCTGGTTCTTTTCGTTTTGAGCAGGCATATAGGAGTTGATCTTGCTCGGATAATAAGCCTGGTTCCAATAACCACCCCAAAGGGTATAGCCATCCGTACCGTATTGATCTTTGCAATTGCTGGACGCCACAATATGGTATTTTTGATACATATAATTCAGGCTGTAACTATCAATGAACCAGGAACCCACAGACTTAGGATAATAACCAAAGATCCGTTTAAATTCGGCCATGTACACATCAATCAGCTTTTCCCGTTCCTCTGGTGTATAGCCGGTGGAAAAACCAATATTGGCGCGCCAGTCCCATGGATATCTTCCGCGCCATTTTAATCCCGCTTTTTCTACCTGTGGCTGGGGTATTTCCCACCAGGCTCCTATCTCAAAAGAATCGCGGGGTAAAGCTTTCAGCAGTTTTTGATACCGTGGGTCAATCAGCGCGTCATATTGTAATAAAAAAGTCCCCCCGAGTTTATACTTCTTCATGATCTCTACCTGCTTCACCACAGTCTGGTACAATACATCCTCGGTAATCGCGGCATCACGGGGTTCCAGTAAACGAATGAAATTGACAATATTAACGATGCGGGGTGTTGGCTCATCTACCGGGGATGTTGCTTTCTGCTTATTTTGATTCCGAAACGAGCTTAACGTACCGATACACAGCAATCCTATTATAAAAGAAGCACCAAAAATTTTACTGATTATATTTTTCATTAACAGATTATAAAGTGGCATTGTGAGGGAAGTTGTTCTATTACGATCTTCTGAACAGAAATACCGGTAAACTTCATCACATAGCGTTATAATGGTTCAGGCTAATGTAATCATAGCCAGATAATCCACTATCCTTGTCTGTCTTTTAAGGAAAAGTTTTTCTATCGTGGTTTAACTGGCAGCCCTGTTAAGACTTACCAGGTTATTGTTATAAGCATCAAGGTAACCACGCGGAGAATTACCAATAATATACTTAAACACACGGTTAAAATTGGTTATGCTGTTAAAACCGCATTTATAGGCAATTGAGTTAATGCTTTCAAATTTGTGAGCGATCAGTTTTTTGCAGGCCTCGTTGATCCTGATCTCATTCAGAAATGAAACAAAGGTATGCCCAGTGTGTTTTTTAAAATAACGGCAAAACGACTCTGGTGTCATATAGGCTACTTTAGCTACATCCTCCAGGGTAATAGGATCGCTATAATGCTGCATGATAAAATTATAGATTTTACCGATGCGTATACCTTCATTTTCGGTGATACCGGGGAGATTACCATAGGTGGATAATGGATCTAATTTATCTTTTAGATTAGTAAGCCCCTTAAGAAGATATAAAAACTGCACAAGCTGATCAGGGCCCGATGCATTTTTCAAAGTGGTCATTATTCGCAATATCTCATCTGTATTCTCACCAGGAATCTTAAACCCTTGTTGATGCTGTTGCATAAATATCCTGCCCGGGGTCATCTCCGGTAAATTAAACAAAGAAGCCAGCGCTTCCTCCGGGTCAAAAAAGATGGTTAATGCTTCTACCTGTTTATTGGTGTTTTGCGCAAAATATTCGGGATTGCTTTTAAATACATGCGGCAAATTGGCTCCTAAAAAGAATATATCACCGGCCGAATAATCATGCATATTATTTCCGGCTATCAAAGTACCCTCCCCTTGCCGTATCCAGGTGATCTGGATCTCTTTATGCCGGTGTAGATAAGGATAATGATGAGGTAGATGAACCTTTTCCACTATTACACTTTTGTCATGAGGCAACGGGATGGTAAATTGTAAAACTTTCATCTTGCTGTGAATTAATTCATTCTGAAATTACATTTATTTAACTCAAAAAACCATTAATCAAACATAAAAAGATAATATCCGGCTATTAGTGGATAATTTATTGTAACATCAGGATAAAAATGCCCTAAAAATTGACGGATAGTTTGCTTTTATTGTTAACTAAACAATTTTAAAATATAGAATAACTATATATAAATATGAATATTTATAATTGTAAATAAAACAATTATAAATAAATTATTAATATAATTCTACTAATAAGAGGATAACTATCATGAGAATTTGAATTTATCCTACCGGTTAGGATCAAAGCCATTAATATTGATGGTTGTTGGTTTACCCGAAATAACTTCAGTTACCAGTAAACCGGTTGCCGCCCCCAAACTTAAACCCATCATGCCGTGCCCGGTAGCTATGGTCAGATTAGCGTATTTATTACTCCTGCCTATATAAGGCAACCCATCTGCCGATGCTGGCCGGAAGCCATACCAGATATCTTTTTGCTGTGGAACAACAGGTTTAAGATCAGGAAAATATTGAGGTACCGACTCTACTATGCCCTTTACTCTGTTCATATTTATCCGGCTATTGATCCGGTCAAGCTCCATTGTTCCGCCGTAGCGTAAACCTCCGTTCATGGGGGTAATAGCAACACGGGCTTCGGCCAATAAGGCTGGGATCTGCATTACATCGGCATTATCCGAAACATTAAAGGAATAGCCCTTACCCGGCATCAGCAGGATTTTCAATCCTAATAATTTGCCTATGGCTGGCGACCATGAGCCACCTGCTATCACATATTCATCAGCTGTAAATTCTTCTCCAGATGCCCATGCACGGCTTACTTTGCCGTTTGAAGTTTCAATTTTTGTAACTTCCTTGTTAGCGATCAAATTAACACCTACAGCCCGTAGATATTTTAATAAAACAGTCATGAGCTTATTGGGCGAAAGGTGCGCATCACAACCGTAATGCACTGCACCCAATACATCCAGATTCAATTTGGGTTGCAGCTTTATGCAGTCGGCTGGTGTGAGCACTTTCATATCCAGGCCTAGTTGCCTGCCCTTTTCAGTCATATGAGCTTCTTCTTCGGCAGCCTTTTCGGTTTTATAAAACATCAAGATACCCTTTTCAATCAAATCAAATTCAAAATCAGGCTCTTTGCTCAGCTCCTGGTAAAGTTGTTTGCTCAATAAAGAAAGTTCTGTTAAAGGAATAGCCGATCTTTCCACATGCTCAGCATTAGCCTTTTTCAGGAATTTAAGGCCCCAGGATATCAATTCCGGATTGAGCGAAGGTTTTACATAGAACGGGCTTTTACTGCTAAACATCCAGCGGATACCCTGACTTACCATACCTGGTGTGGCCAGGGGTATAAAATGACTTGGTACGATCATGCCGGCATTCCCATAAGAGCAATTGTCGGTCATATTTCCTTTATCAACCACGGTAACCTGGTGCCCGGCTTTATGTAAATAATAAGCTGAACTCAGACCAACAATCCCACCACCAATAATCAGCACTTTAGTCATAATGTATTTTTGAGATTTTGATTTTAAAAATAAAGCAAGTTATATCACCTGGAAACCATGAGCGTAAGGATCGTCATCGTCTATTTTAATGGTATTGTAGCCATACACCTTTGCCCAGCCTTCCACACTTGGAATAATGGCATCTATATCATTGATCTTTACCACTTCTTCTACCCTGCCTGTAAATTTACTACCAATAATACTTTCATGGATAAAAGGCTCACCAACCTGCAGCTTTCCCTTGGCATGCCATTGCGCCATACGGGCTGAAGTACCTGTGCCGCAAGGCGACCTATCTATAGCCTTATCGCCATAAAATACCGCGTTCCGGGCTGTGGCATCGGCGGATAATGTAGCCCCGGCCCAGAGGATATGTGTACAGGTATTGATGGTAGGGTCCTGTGGATGCACGAACTCATATTTTTCGTTGATACGTTTGCGTAATACCTGGCTCCAGGCAATCAGTTGCCCGGCGGTATAATGCTCAATCCCTCCAAAATTGGGCTGTGGATCAACTATGGCATAGTAATTTCCACCGTAGGATACATCAATGGTGAGCATGCCCAGGTCCGGGCATTCCACCTGCAGATCTGTTGCTGCCAGATAAGCCGCTACGTTTTTAAGCTTTACCGAAGTAACTTTTTTACCTTCCTGTTTATATTCGATCAATACCAGGCCTGCGGGGGCTTCCATGCGGATGATACCCGGCACTTTAGGTTGTATCAGTCCCTCTTCCACAGCAATGGTAATAGTTCCGATGGTTCCATGACCACACATGGGTAAACAACCACTGGTTTCGATAAACAAAACAGCCACATCATTTGCCGGGTCATGAGGCGGATACAGGATACTACCCGACATCATATCATGGCCCCGGGGCTCAAACATTAGTCCCGTCCTGATCCAATCATACTCCTTCAAAAAGTGCTGGCGCTTTTGACTCATGTTATCGCCCTTTAATGTTGGGCCGCCACCGGCCACCAACCTTACAGGGTTACCGCAGGTATGCGCATCTATGCAAAAAAAAGTTTTACTGGCCATGTGTTTTATTGTTATACAACCACGTTTAATTTACCCCAACTTCCTACAGGTAACAACGGACGAACAGCAAGCGCATCGTTAATGATCTTTTGAACTTTTTCACGCTCAGCACCAACTAATGGCAAACGCGGAGCACGTACATTTTCGGTACCAATACCGGTTGCCACTTCTGCCAGTTTAATGTATTGTACCAATTTGGGATGGATATCCAGCTCCAATACCGGTAAAAACCAACGGTATATAGCCAGTGCCTCATCGTATCGTTTAGCCTTAACCAGGCGGTATATGGCTACAGTTTCTTTAGGGAAAGCATCAACCAGGCCAGCAACCCAGCCGTCTGCACCCATCACCAGGCTTTCCATAGCCAGGGGATCAACACCGGTTAATATTTTAAACCTGTCGCCAAAGCGATTGATCATGCGTGTTACGTTAGATACATTGCGGGTTGATTCCTTTACCGCCTGTATATTATCATAGGCTGCAAGTTGTTCAAACATATCCAGGGTGATCTCTACCTTATAATCAACCGGGTTATTGTAGATCATGATGGGTAGCGGCGTGCTTTTGGCAATAGTACTGATATAAGCGATGGTTTCGCGCTCATCGCTGCCATAACGCATGGGCGGTAATAACATTAAGCCATCAGCTCCATTGTCAAATGCTTTTTGCGCGCAGATAACGGCAGCCTTGGTTGTTTGCTCCGCAATATTGAGTATAACAGGCACTTTTCCCTCCACAAAGGCTGCGGTATGAGCAAGCAGATCGTATTTTTCCTGATCGCTCAGTACGCTTGCTTCACCTAAAGACCCGCCCAGTATAAAACCATCAACACCCGCTTCCAGTTGGGCATTTAAGTTGATATTAAAAGCTTCAAAGTCCAATTCATCATGATTGGTAAACTTGGTAGTTACGGCGGGTAATACGCCTTTCCATTCAAATGCTATCATTGCTAAATGTTTTTTACAAACTTAGTTTCGCAGCCCATATGAATAACTCAATAATTTAACTGGTACTAACCATATTTTATCCAGGCAAACTGTTTTCGGCACTCAAATCGTGATAATTCATGGTGCAAAAAACTTTTTAAACCTTGAATTTTAACACTTTTTTAGTCAAAACGGAGGTAAAAGCGGCTATAAAATATTCAAAACAGCCTCATTTTAACACTTTTTAACAAATTTAAACCCCATTTTGATAAGCTTTTTTAAGGCTTAAAAAAGTATTAAATAATTGACTATCAAATAACTAAATAAAAAACAGACTATCTTTGTTCCTTTCTGCGTTTAACCAAAACAGCCCGCTCGTATTTTTTACATACAAGCGGGCTGTTACCTACACAAATATACTAAATAAATTTGAGGCATATACTGACAGCAAAATGGGGTAAAATCCGGTTATCACCCTGCAAATTATCATCCATCACATTTCTGTACATACCTGTAGTTTTACTTTACATATCCGGAAAACCAAACGTATGATCAAGAAAAGAAAAACAGTCTGCATGCTACCGCTATTCATAATAGCATTTACAAATATGGCCTTTTCACAGCAAAAAGATTATCCTATACAGCCTGTGGTCTTCACCAGTGTTCACGTGAATGATCATTTCTGGCAGCCCAAAATGGAGGTTAACGCCAATGTGACCATCCCCTACGTTTTGGCGCAATGCAAGGCAAACGGCCGCATGGATAATTTTTTAAGGGCCGCCAAAAAACTTGATGGCGATAAACTAAGCGAATTCCCGTTTGATGATACCGATGTATATAAGGCTATCGAAGGAGCCTCCTACTCCATGCAAAACAAAGCTAACCCTCAACTTGATAAATATATCGATACACTGATCAGCATTATCGGTGCCGCACAGGAACCCGATGGTTACCTGTATACCTTCCGTAGTGTACATGCCCAAAAACCGCATGAATGGATAGGCGCCAAACGCTGGGAACAAGAGGAAGTACTAAGCCACGAATTGTATGATTGCGGCCACTTGTACGAAGCTGCCGTTGCCCATTACCAGGCTACCGGTAAACGTACATTGCTTAATATCGCTATAAAAAATGCCGATCTGCTGGTTAGGGTTTTTGGACCGGGCAAGCTGGAAGAATATCCCGGTCACCAGATAGTAGAAATTGGGCTATCAAAAATGTACCGGGTCACCGGCAACAGGCAATACCTTGATCTGGCCAAATTTTTCCTGGATGTGCGCGGCCCCAAGGGCGACGCTTACAACCAGGCCAACAAAAAAGTAGTCGACCAACATGAGGCCGAAGGGCATGCGGTAAGGGCAGCTTATATGTATACCGGTATGGCAGATATTGCAGCCTTAACGGGCGACACCAAATATTTAGCCGCTATTGATGATATATGGGGCGATGTGGTCAACAAAAAACTATACATCACAGGCGGTATAGGTGCAACCGGTAACGGCGAGGCTTTTGGCGACGCGTACCAGTTGCCAAACATGTCGGCTTATGCCGAAACCTGCGCGGCTATTGGTAATGTGTACTGGAACAACCGGATGTTTTTGCTGCACGGCGATTCCAAATATATTGATGTACTGGAAAGAACACTTTACAATGGTTTGCTCTCGGGTGTTTCGCTCAGTGGCGATCGTTTCTTTTACCCTAATCCACTGGCATCTATGTCGCAAAACGAACGCAGTGCCTGGATCAGCTGCGCCTGCTGCATCAGCAACATGACCCGTTTTTTGCCATCGTTGCCGGGGTATGTTTATGCCAAAAACAAAAATGACCTGTACGTAAATCTGTTTATGGGCAATACCAGTAACATCAAACTGGCATCAGGCAATGTGAACATCGTTCAAACAACTGATTACCCCTGGAAAGGCAAAGTTGATATCACGGTTAATCCGGAAAAAAACACCGAATTTACCTTAAGGATACGTATACCAGGGTGGGCCAAACAGCAACCAGTGCCGGGTGATCTATATACTTTTATGGATAAAAAAGTGTTACCCGTGATGTTATCCATCAACGGTAAACCGCAATCATTTGTTACCGAAAAAGGATACGCGGTATTAAAACGTACCTGGAAAAAGGGCGACCAGGTTTCCTTGCTGTTACCCATGAAAACCGAAAAAGTATTGGCCAACCCATTGGTAAAGGATGATATCAATCGTTTTGCTTTTGAACGCGGACCAGTTGTGTATTGCCTTGAAGGCCCCGATAATAAAGACAGCCTGGTTCAAAACATTATGGTTGATAAAAACGCCATTGCCGAGGCAAATTATTATGCCGATCTGCTCAACGGCGTTGATGTGATAAATACCGTGGGTAAAAGCACAAAACGCCAGTTAAACAGCAATCGATTAATCGAGGCCAACCAACAGGTAAAAGCCATTCCCTATTATGCCTGGGCAAACCGCGGACCAAGCGAAATGACCGTATGGATCCCGTACGAAGCTTCGGCTGCAAGGCCAAAACCTGCACCTACCATAGCAAGTACCAGCAAGGTAACATCGTCGTTAAAAAATACCAGGATGTTTGCATCTATAAAAGATCAATATGAACCTGCTGACTCTAAGGATACCAACTACCCTTACCTGCATTGGTGGCCGGCTAAAAACACCAGCGAATACGTACAATATAATTTTGATACCGCACATACCGTCAGCGAATCAAAGGTATACTGGTTTGATGATGGCCCCTGGGGCGGCTGCCGTATCCCGGCATCGTACAAAATACTGTACCTGAAAGACGGTCAATGGGTGCCGGTAAAAAACACTATTCCGTACAATATCAGTAAAGACAGTTTTAATACCGTAAGCTTTGAACCAGTAAATACTACGGCTTTAAGAATGGAAATTCAGTTACCGGCAGATAATTCATCGGGGATACATGAATGGGTGGTGAAGTGAGTAATAAACGATGAAAAGGCATAACGAAAAATACTACTAAAAAAGGGGACTGTCACCCTGAGCGCCGTCGAAGGGTGGAGCTCAGGGCCCCCCACCACCATGCTTCGACGGCGCTCAGCATGACATACTTTTTAGGATAGCTACTACTTAATGGGTTATTACTGTTAAGTGATCATCACACCAATGATTGCCACCAATTATCCCATCCTTTTGTAATTGCCATTTGTTACATTTACATATACATTAACCTTATTTTATGGCAACAGTGGCATTGGGCAGTTCGGCCGGTAAATGGATCATGGTTTCGTCTATCATGGCCTCGGCCATGGCTTTTATTGATGGCACTGCCCTTAATGTGGTACTGCCATCGTTGCAACAAAGCCTTAATGCCAGCGGTACGGACCTTTTTTGGATACTGAACGCTTATTTATTGATGCTGGCCGCATTAATCATGATCGGTGGCGCTCTGGGCGATAAATTGGGCCGAAAAAAGATATTTATGGCAGGCATCTTTATTTTCATCGTGGGCTCAACAACCTGCGGCTTTGCCCCCGATGTTAATTTGCTCATAGCATTCCGGATGCTGCAAGGTATTGGTGGCGCATTGATGATACCGGGCAGCTTATCTCTAATATCCTCCTCCATAAACGAAAAAGAACGGGGCAAGGCCATCGGCACCTGGTCGGCTTTTACTACGGTAGTTACTTTAGGGGGCCCTATTTTAGGCGGCGCTTTTGGCGATGCCGGTTTATGGCGCTATATCTTTTTCATTAATGTACCGATAGGCGTTGTAGCCTTGCTGATCCTTTGGTTTAAAGTAAACGAAAGCCGTGATGAAGACACCGACCACACTCTCGATTTCCCCGGAGCGATTTCCATAGCACTTGGCTTAGCCGCGCTTACCTTCGGCTTTTTACGTGCGCCAGCTATGGGATTTGGACACTGGCAGGTTTACACTACCTTAATAGCGGGGACAGTGCTGCTAGCCACTTTTATCTTTATCGAAAGTAAAAGCACTCACCCGATGATGCCCTTAACACTATTCAAAAACATGACTTTCAGCGGGGTTAACCTGCTTACGTTTTTTTTATATGCCGGCCTTAGCGCGGCTATGTTATTTCTTTCGCTCAACCTGGTACAGGCACAGGGTTATAGTCAACTACAATCAGGTCTTACTTTTTTGCCTTTCACTATACTGATGATCATTATGGCCCGTTTTTCCGGGGCCATTGCGGATAAGCACGGGCCAAGATTGTTATTGATAGCAGGGCCAGCGACAACAGGCATAGGCTTATTAATCTTATCATTTGTTGGGCAAACCAAAGGCCCGGCAGATTATGGGACCACCTTTTTCCCGGGTATCATCATATTCGGTACGGGCATGTCGTTTACGGTGGCTCCTCTTACAGCGGCGGTTATGGGCTCGGTAAGTGATCATTATTCGGGAACGGCATCGGGAGTAAATAACGCACTTTCGCGCATTGCCAATGTTTTTGCCAATGCCATATTGGGGGCCTTTGCGGTTTTGCTTTTCACCGGCGCGCTACAACAGGATATTCAGCAAATCCCATTAAATGAAAAACAAAAACAGGCAGTGATGACGCAGGCGGTTAACCTGGGCGATGCCAAAGTGCCCGCAGGCTTTGACACGCATGACCAACAGGTTATTAAAAAACTTTACCGATCTGGGTTTATTACTGTTTACACCAAGGTGATGCAGCTGTCGGCTTTGCTTGCTTTTTTAGGTGCTTTGATGTCATTTCTGTTTATTCGGAACAATACCATTAAAAAAGGCTCTACCTTGGATGCCTCATAGGAATAAATATTTTTGAGATTCAGGAGGCTCCTCTGGAGCTACTGCACTTTATTACTCTTTCTATAAACAGGATGCTCCTCCGGAGCTATAATTTACGCTGGTTTCACGATGGGACACCGGTTATAGTTAATACGAGTTTTTTTCTCGGCAACCATTCATTTTATTAATTTTTATGAACGCAGGAACTACAAACTATCAGGCTCCAGAGGAGCCATCTGTTTATAGCTGATAGGAGATATTTCCCGGCTCCGTAGGTGCCTCCTGCACCATCGTTTCGGGCGGCAATGCTAATCACGTCCAATACGTTCAATCTCATAATATGGAACAATCATAACAACTTTTGCGCCCTGAACAGGTTATCTGTATTCTGTAATATTTTGGCTTTTAACTTTGGATTATAGTTGGGATGAGTACTTAAAAATTTTTCTACAACTTCGGTAGCTTCCTTGTCCTGATAATAACCAAAGATCGCCTGCAACCATGATTGCGGGAAAAATATGTCTCCCGTTCTCTGTATCTCTTCTACCAGTTCCAGGCTTTTGAGCAGATACTTTTCCGAAGTTTTTTGTCTAAGCGGATGATGCAGGTAAATCAAAGCAGTGGTTACCCAGGCTTCTTTTTGCCGGTTCTTCACATCCTGTAAACTATTAAAAAAACGGTCTCTTTCCTGCTCGTCTGAGGAGAGTGCCGGAATTAAAAATTCCAATCGTTTTTTACGATCTACATTGGCAATTCTTGTCTCCTGCATCTGTAATACGCCGGGCACCGAATCACTTTTTAAAGCGATACTCAGTGCCAGGGAGGTATAATCATCTTCATTTAACTTTACGCCCAGCGGTGGTTTTTGCTGCTGCCATATAGTGTAGATATTCTTTATAGCAGCCCTGGTTAAATACACATCCTGATAAGCGCGGAACAGTACTTTTTTATTATTTGGCTTCTCTTGTTGCTGTAATGCATACCATAAATTATTCTCCAGATCAGCGGCTATAGCATCACGAACAGCAGGTGTGATAAACTCCCAGTAAATATTACCCATATAACCGGTTAGCAGCCTCAGATTTGTTTCTTCTTTTTCCCGGGCTAACCCTTTTGAAAAAATACTTAGTAGCTCCTGTGGCTTAAAATATCGCCCTGCCAACATATTTTCGTAGGCAGATATATATAGCGAGGCCCTTTGCAGAGGGCTGCCGATCCGGAATAAACTATCCGTGCCAGCCTTATCTACCGGAAACAAGCCATATCCTATCCCGTTTGAATTGAATAGCACATACTGGGGCTTATCAAGACCTTCCGCTTCCTTTAGTTCAATACCCGCGCTTTTCATATTCACAGCAATGTTTTTGGTGTAGGCCGGGTAAACCAGGGTCACGTTGAACGATTGCGGCCAAATACGTGCAGCACCAAACTCAGGATGTTGGGTTATGGTAAAATTGCTGATCTTGTTATCCTTGTAAAGGACCTTATCGTCAAAAACAGGCCGGCCGGGTTGATTTACCCATACTTTATTCCAGGTATACAGGTCGGTTGTAGTGTGTTTACTCAGAATAGCTATCAGATCGTTCCAGGTGGCGTTGCTATAAGCATATTTTTTCAGATATTCCTGTATTCCCAGCCTGAATGGCTCCTTTCCCATCAATAATTCCAATTGCTGCATCATGATGGGTGCTTTGTGGTAAATAATGTTACCATACAGCGAGCCTGCATCTTTCAGGTTATCCAGATCCTGCCGTATAGGGTTAGCGCCTTGTGTACGATCGATGCTGTAAGCCGCCGGGTAATGATCCTGCAGGAATTTCAGATCAAAAGTTTCGCTGCCCATGAGCTTTTCGGTTATTTTATCGGCCATAAAATTAGCGAATACCTCCTTCATCCATACATCATTGAACCAGCGCATAGTTACCAGGTCACCAAACCACATGTGTGCCGTTTCGTGCGAGAACAGGTTCGACCGGGCTATAATCATATCTTTGGTAGCCCCATCATCCAGAAACACCGCCGAAGCTTTGTATTGTACTTCGCCAGGGTGCTCCATACCACCGAACTGAAAATCGGGTATGGCTATAAAACCCACTTTTTGAAAAGGGAACGGGATGCCTGTCCACTGTTGTAAAAAGCTAATAGCATCTTTATGGGCGGTAAACGTTGGAGCGATGCTCAGTTTAATCTTGGTGGTATCTGTTTCGCGATATAAAAACTCGGCCTGCCTGCCATCAATAAGCTGTTTAATGCTGTTGAATTTACCTGCAGCAAAGGAAAATAGGTAAGTACTCAGTTTGTCCGATCTTTTGAAGCGATAAGTGGTTCTTTGATTCCGGGTTACCGAATCGGCAATAGCCGCGTTGGTCAAGGCTTTCCATCCTGCCGGTACGGCGAGCGTAAGCAGGTAATTAGCTTTCAGATCGGGCTGATCAAAGCAAGCAAAAACCGTGCGTGCCCTGTCGGGTACAAATAAAGCATATAAATAATCGTCATTACGGTTAAGGGATTGATCGCCCGTAGTAAATTGAAGCGAGATGGTATTTTTACCCACACGTAAATATCCGGGAGCTATCAATAAATGCTCCTGCTCCAATTTTACAGGAATTTGTTTGTAATTCACTTGTATGGCATGCACCTTATCCGCACCCTGTTTCAAATCGAGCTGCAAGGGCTGATCAGTATGTTTTAAAACCAGGCTGATGGATTCTTTAGCTTCGATACCTTTATTTTTATCTGCAGGAATATCCAGATTAAGTGTATATTGAATATCGCTGATCACCGAACGCCTGTATTGAGCCAGCACCCGTGATACGCCCAGTTCAACTACCTGATTGTTGGTTTGCGCATAAGCAATTACCGCGTTAAAAGCAATAAGGAATAAGGTAATACCGGATTTGTGTATTTTTTTAAAAATCATAGGGTAAATCAACAGCCTGGTACCAGGTCATCAAATTTATAAAAATGAACCCGGTTATTCATGATCAAAACAAACCCATAAACACTTTCATAGCATTTGACTGCGGCAGGTCTTTCCGGTACGCGATCAACGTGGTTAATACGCCCTGCTCGCCCTCGATGCGGTATGTTTTTAACTTCCGGTTATAATACATCTGGCTGAACAGATCTTCGGGCATAATAGTTATCCCCACCCCTGCTTCCACAAAATTTACTATGCCCTCCAGCGTATTCAGCACGGTACATTGGTAATTAAATATCCCCTGGGCTTTTAGCCAGTCTTCCAGCTTGGGGCGATAGCTACAACCCACGTCAAAAACAACAATTTTCACTTGTCCTTTTTTTACGTAATCCTGCAGATCCGGATAATTAGCGGCCGTAGCGATGGCCAGCGTTTCTTCTTTTACCAGATGTACACCCAACTCCGGCGCGGTAACCGGAGCGGCTACAAAAGCGGCATCGAGCTTATAGTTCAAAACATCATTGATGAGATTACCGGAGTTGTCGGCCCTGAAACTCAAGGTAACATCGGGGTATTCATCAGTAAACTTCTGTATCAATCCGGGCACTTTAAGCGCCATTGTAGTTTCAATACACCCAATTTTAAGCGAGCCGGATAGCTGATGAACATTGGATAATTCCTGTTTTAAGGTTTCGGTGAGATGGTTCAGTTTTTTACAGTATTGGATAAATATCTCACCCGCCGATGTTAACTCTACCGTGCGCGATGTTCTTTTAAATAACTGCACATCAAATTCCTCTTCCAGGCTTTTTATCCTCGCGGTAACGTTTGATTGTACGGTGAACATGGCCTCGGCAGCTTTGGTAAAATTACCATGGGTGGCCACCGCTTCAAATATTTTAAGATCATTACTATTCATAAATCACTTTTTATGATGTTTTGCATTATTATTAATCGTTTTTAATAATCAAATATACAATATAAATTTGAACTATGAAATCAATCACATTAATCAAATGGCAGTTTATACTACTGCTTATCACGGGCGGAACTTTATCCCTGCATGCCCAGCAAATACATACAACAAAAAACAATCAAATGAAAACGACAACCATCCATTACAACAATGTTAAGGTAAATGAGCTGAATATTTTTTATCGTGAAGCAGGCCCAAAAGATGCACCGGTTATCCTGCTATTGCATGGGTATCCTACTTCATCATTCATGTTTCGTAAGCTGATACCTATACTGGCTGCACAATATCATGTGATAGCGCCCGATCTGCCTGGTTTTGGTTTTTCAGATGCTCCCGATCCTAAAACTTACAGTTACACCTTTGATAACCTGGCTAAAGCGATGCAGGGTTTTATTGATAATTTGAAGATCAAACGTTTCGCGGTTTATATTTTTGATTATGGCGCTCCTACCGGTTTGCGCCTGGCGCTGGCCAATCCTGAAAAGATAACCGGTATCATCTCGCAAAATGGGAATGCTTATGAAGAAGGTTTAAGCACCGCCTGGAACCCGATCCAAAAAGCGTGGGACAATCCATCGCAGGAAAACCGTGATGCTTTAAAAAACTTCGTATCATTAGATATGGTAAAATTTCAGTATGAAACCGGTGTGACCGACAAATCGTTGATCGAACCGGAAGCTTATACCTTTGATAAACATATCCTCGACCTGCCCGGTCACGTAGACATACAAGTTGACCTGATGGTTGACTACAAGAGCAATGTGCTGCTGTACCCTAAATTCCAGGCCTACTTCAGGGATAAAAAACCAAAACTACTTGCCGTATGGGGCAAAAATGATCCCTTCTTTTTGCCTGCCGGCGCTGAAGGCTATAAAAAGGATAATCCCAACGCCAAAGTGAAGTTTTATGATACCGGTCATTTCGCCCTGGAAACTCATGTCCAGGAAATTGGCGCCGATATTCTGGAATTCATGAAAGATTTGCCAAAATAAGTTTAGATCTGGTACAAAAACAAAAAGCCCGGTATAGTATACCGGGCTTTTTGTTTTGATCAAGGTTTACAATTTCACTTTCTTTTCGCCTTCATCCACACCTTGGATGAATTTTATTAAACCGTTCATATAGGTTTGCTGATCATCATACATGCTCATGTGACTGCCATTGGCGCAATACAGGTAACTGCCATTTTGAAACTGGGTCGCCATCCACTGCATGTGTGCGGGATCCATCGTATCATATTTGCCACCTATACTCAAAGTTAGGACTGAAATTTTAGGCAGATCTGCTTTACGATCCCAATGCGTTAACTTACCGGCAATACCAAATTCACTGGGCCCCTGCATGGTTACATATAACGATTGGTTGATCTTGCTGAAAGCGCGGTTAACAGGTTCGGGCCATTGCTCAATCGGGATACGGCATATATGCTTAGCGTAGTAATTGGGCAACAGCAACTGCATATACTCCGGGTTTTCAAAATCGCCTTTGGCTTCAATTGCCCTGATGCGGGCCAATACCTTGGGATCAAACTGCTTGGCCAAAACATTATCGGCATATTTACCATAGTCCGGACAACTGGACATCATGTTGGAAATGATGAGCCCTTTTAAATTCTGCTGATATTTAAACGCGTATTCCAGAGCCAGGATACCACCCCATGAATGGCCCAGCAGGTAAAAATTATCTTTATCTAATTTGAGCGCCTGCCTTACCTGCTCCACCTCTTCTACATAACGCGGTAAGCTCCACATGGCGGTATCTTTAGGATTGTCGGAATTTCCTGTACCCAGTTGATCGTAATAGATCAGTTCAATGCCCTCGGCAGGTAAAAAGCCTTCCATGCATTCAAAATACTCATGGGTAGCGCCCGGTCCGCCGTTCAGCAGCAGTAACTTAATCTTAGGATTATTACCAATTTTCTTTGTCCATACATTAAATTTTCCTTTTGGCGTATTGATGGAAACTACCTGCACCCCGCCTTGTTGTACACCTTTTGTAGTGTCTTTTAAAAAACTGTGTAAACTCAATTCGGTCTTCTGCGCTGCATCAGGGTCTTTACACGCTGCCAACCAGGTAAGCGCGATAAAAAATGCGATTTTTAAATGTTTTATGTTCATAGTAAGTGTTTGGTATTACAACAGGATATAACCAATTGCATTGTTTGTAATTTATAGCCCTAATTTATCAACTTTAAATCATTAAGCATATCACCAAAAGCGGTGGTAAAAATAGTTTACCTGTTGATATTTAAAATAAAGGGATGTTTGTTGATTGCTTTAAAGTTTATACATTTGCGGTATTACAGTTTCACATCAAAAACATGAAAAGAATATTAGGGCTTTTAATCACAACAATAGGTATCTTAATCATAGGCGGTTTCTTTATTTTCACGCCAAACCACGCGTTTAACCCTGCTGATTCTATTAGCGGTGTTCAGGCTTCTGCCGGTGTTGTTTATGGTGGTTTTATAACTTTCGGTATAGGTATGGTTATCTTTATATCTACTTTACCATTCGCCGGAGAAAAATCAAAAAACTCCTGAGTGATATAATACTTAAGGAAAATTCTTTTTCGACATATAAAAGGCGGTCTGTTAACAGACCGCCTTTTACTTTTTAAGGCAAATACTATCAATACGCAATTGCCCCCGCATATTGTCACATTCACACCCTTTTCAGTAGGATTGCTTCAGGTAACTTTGGTATAACAAAACAAATTGAAGTAAATCATATTAAAACAAATTAAGGAGAATACATTATGCAAAAGATCACCCCATGCCTTTGGTTCAACGGAAAAGTTCAGGAGGCTCTCGATTTTTATACCTCGATATTCAAAAACTCAAAAGTTTCAGATATTACCCGCTATGGTGAAACACATCCACAATTAGCCGGCGATATACTGGTAGCCCGCTTCGAGCTGGACGGACAAGAATTTATGATATTGAACGGAGGCCCTGGGTTTCCGTTTACCGAGGCGATATCATTATCGGTTATCTGTAAAACCCAGGAAGAAATTGATTTTTATTGGAATGCCTTATTAGCCGATGGTGGAAAAGAAAACCAGTGCGGCTGGCTTAAAGACAAGTTTGGCTTATCATGGCAGGTAAGCCCTATAGAAATTGAGGCCATGCTGAAAGATAAAAACACCAAAAAAGCCAACAATGTGATGAATGCTATGATGCAGATGGTTAAAATTGACCTTAATGTATTAAAGGAAGCCTACGCGCAAGGCTAATCATCAATTCGGTATATTTATCTGCTATGAGAGGTTCAGATCTTCCGGCACCACGAGATGCCGATGAATATATTGCCCAACAACCAGCAGCATTCAGAGCGATACTGGAAAAGTTAAGGCTCATCATCAAAGACACCGTTCCGCAGGCCATTGAAATGATTAGTTATCAGCTGCCTTGCTACAAGTATCATTACATGCTGGTGGGGATCGGAGTAAATAAAAAGTACTGCAGCTTTTACACCATGAACCCCAGCCTGGTAAAATCTATGAAGGATGAGCTCAAAGATATCAGGGTATCTGGTTCTACACTGCATTTTGCACCAGGCGAAGCCTTACCTGTTGAACTCATCAGGAAGATCATATCAGAACGAATGATGCAAAACGAGATCCTGGCCCTATCCAAAAAAAGTAAAAAATAACCTTCATCTCTCAGGTACGCTACCGGTGCCTGAGAGATTTGTTTTAGTTAGTTTCGGTATGATCATCCGTTTCGATCATTTCCAGGCCACCCCGTTCATTCACACTATATTTTGAAAAAACTTTAACACTTGAGGGTCGATCTGGCGTGTTTTCCCGTCGCCTGGCGGGCCCTCGAAATGGTAATATCAGGATACAGAGAAAAATACAGACCTTCATTATAGCTATCAGCATAACATTGATTTTGACGCGACTTTAACAGCCGCATTACAGCATAATAAAGCACATGATTGGTTGAGCTTTGCAGATGTTTAGCCGCGGTTGATTAGTCCCGGCTCACAAAGGCTAAGATAAGGAAATGATCAATATTTCTAAAATTTGAGTCTGAATGTTATTCAGGCTGGGCAATAGCAGTGATGGCCTGCATAAACCAGGCCGCATGAGGCAGCCATTGCTCTGTCCAACGCCACTCGTTTCCGTTATCTTCAGTTTTAAAATCAATGCCGCTGCCATCTGGGTTGCCTTCTTTCCCGGTAATACCATTAGATATACCACCCTTGCCCGATCCATGCCCAAAACTGGAGCTCATGTACGGTACATTATTTTTGCCAAATTGGTACATAAAGCACATGGAATACGGGTTGCAGCCCAGTATCCATGATAACTGATCAGATGCATAAACAGCCAGATCTTTCTTTACACCCCAGCCGCTCTTTTCGGGGTAAACCAAACGACCGCCAACTATAGCCGCGGTCGCCAATGAGCCCAGCCGGGCATTTTCGCCCTGCCACCACCAACCGGTTTCATTTTCATGTGGTATAAAAAATCCGTTCTTGATTTGATTATTTAAGCGGAAAGTTTGCCGGGCATAGCCAAAGGGATTATTCACTTCATTGGTTACACGCAGGTTGTAATCAAGCGCTTTTTTGATTACGGTTAACGCCGCTGTTCTTTCACCCTGCTCTTTCTCCTTAGTTAAATATCTGCATAAAGCAATAATGGGCAAACCGGCATCGGAGGCATGCCAAAATGGGCGCCCCTGGTCGTTACTGATAAAATAGCCTGCGGGGCTCATTCGCTTTTCGATATGTTGTGCCCGCTTGCGGGCTTCGTCCTGATAAAATGAGCTATCTGTTGCTATCCAAAGCTCAGTTGCAGCCATCAATGCGCAATAATCATCAATGATATTTTCCTTACCGTCATCATCATATTTAGTATTGTTGATGAGCAGATGGGCATAAGCACGTTTAGCCGCAGCAAGGTATTCTGCCGATTTATAGTCGCCATCTTTTTTTAAAGTAGAGATACGGGCAAGGGCGGCTATACCCATACCGCCTCCCTCGCGAAAAGCGCATTGATATTCGTCGGTTGTAACACTGTTGGCTCTTAAGCCCACTATACGGCGTGCTTTGGGATCTTTGCTGAAGTAGCTAAAAACGGTCATATAAAAATAGCCTTCTTTGGATAGCGAGCGCATGATGTAATCGCCTCCCCATAGAGCCTCGCTGGTCATACTATTTTCTGCATTGATCTGTTTGAGCAAACCCGGTATAGTTTGCACCGCGTTCACCATTGACCAGGTTACCAAAGGAATTTGCTGCGGCGACATATAATTGGCATAAGCCAGGTGCGAAAAATACTTACTTACATCTCCCGAGGCATCACACCAGCCGCCGCGTACATCCGCGGTTTTGTTGCTGCCAAAAAGGATGATAGCTTTATCAACATCGAGCTCTGTTGGCGTATTAGCCCTTTGTTTATTATAATAGTTAATGATGGCAGGCAGGGTGTTTATCGCGAGCGCGTTTTCACTAATCTCAAAACCATCTGAAAGATATACTTTGCCGTTTACGCTGATGCTCAATTTATACTTACCCGCTTGTTTAAATGATGAAAAATCGGCCTGGTAAAAAAAAGCACCCTTAACCCAATCTTCAATTTGCTCAGGTCCTTTGAGTGCGCCTGTAAATGCAACCTTACCAGATGAGTTGAGCAGGTTAAACGTTAGCCCGCTTAGGTTAACATCATTACGGATAACCGCCTGTTTTGCACCCTTTGTATCAAAAGCCACCTGGTTAACATAAATGATAGGGGCCGCTTTAGCTATAAAAGCAAGCGTGATTAAAAAACAAGTCAGTAAGGTTTTGAATTTGTGGCTGTAGGTCATTTCTCTGCTGGCAAAATTTATATGTGCAAATTACTAATTAATACGCCGCTGATCTCATGAACAGTCTTAAATTGGCCGGTCACGAGCCCCTATATTACCTCTACAGGATACCAGCAGGCATTAAATCATATCAAATAAAGTCCGGTTTAACTTTTATCATCCCAGCATGAGTCCTTTGCACATTAATTTACTTAGCTTTGAAAAATCATGCGGTAACATTATGGAAGGCCTGCTGCTCGCCGTTACCTTAATTTAACAAACAATAATTTTCAATAAATAGGATCAGGAAATATCACCTGTTCTTACAATCATTTTACGCCCTTGTAGAATAACCTCACGAGGGCCTTATTTTTTATAGAATCATAGTTTAGTATGGAAGAAAGAAAGTTTTTAAGTACCTGGCAAAGGTATATGCCGGTTATTCGTTTGCATTTGAAGAAGAGCCTGAATGAGGATCAGCAGTTTAAATTGAATATAACCGATTTTGAGTCGGCAGGTGGCCGCAGTAAAACGGGTTATACGTTTAACATCAGTATGGAAAACGGCAAGGTGACCAACAACATCAGCGGATCGCCAATAGCACGTGACCTGTACGAAGCTATTAAAACCGACGAAGGAGTAAAAGCATTATTGCAGGATAAAAACGTGAAAATAAGCGTAGGTAAATCATTTATGCTAAGCATAAAAACAACCCATCTTTCTACTTACAGATAGGCTTTAAGACAGGTAAAAAGGAAATAACCGATTTGGTTATTTCCTTTTTTTATGAGCTCTTTTTGAGCTTTTATGATCCTTTTTTGAATTGCTATGTTTTTTCCGGCTTACTTTCCCATGTTCTCTTTTTGAAGCATGCCGAACATATGACCGGGCTTTAACCAGCTTAACACGTGGTACAAAATCAACAACCTCGGGATGAAAATTTGGCTCAAACGGGTTATAATAGTAAATACCGGCGGCATCATAGTTTTTAAAATCAGCCTTTAATTTTTCTGTAAAAGCCAGCTCATTTTTTTGGTCTGGTGCAGTCCAGGCAGCTTCGGCTAAACCGGCTATACGCGGGAAAAGCATAAAATCCAGACGTTTTTCAGACTCTATGGTTTCTGACCAAATATTGGCCTGCACACCTACAATAAGTTTGGAATTGAGCTCATCGGCAGACACTTGCCTGTCGGGAAAATTATAAACATCCGTTACCCTATTAAATACGCCATTCCAATTCCTGCCCGCCACGAGTCCCGTATCCTGTAAAAAATCAAAGTACAGCGGTAGCCTTGGACAAAGTACTACCTGGTAATTTTTCTGCAAGGCAAGGTGCAGCTGACCGGGTAAGTTTTGACGCCACCAAAAAATAATAGTTTTATCAGCGGGTAGGCTTCCGCCGGTGGCTTCGTCCCAGGCCAGTATCTTACTATTCAGGCTGGTAACAGTATCGGCCATACGCTTAAAAAAGTACTGCTCCAATTGGCTAACACCATCAAAATTTTTCTTTTGCATCATACGGGCAATAGCCGTATCCAGCGACCACGCTTTAACGCCATAGGCAACTTCATCACCACCCAAATGGATCATGTGTGCCGGAAATAACGAATTGGTTTCTCTGATAATATCAGCCAGATACTGGTAAGTATTTTCGTTAGCCGGATTAAAGGTAAAATTGGGATAACCGGCAACGCTACCGCCCGAATACTCGGGATAGGCTTTATTAGCTGCTGTCGCATGCCCGGGCATATCAATTTCGGGTATTACGGTTATAAAACGTTGCGCCGCATAAGCTACAATTTCGCGGATTTCATTTTGCGTATAATACTCAGCCTCAGCAGAGGTATCACTGTAATTGCCCATGCCACCTACTGTTGCCAGTTTGGGGTATTTTTTGATCTCGATACGCCAGCCCTGCACATCGGTTAAATGCCAATGAAACTTATTCAGTTTATAATAGGCCATCCAGTCAAGTAACTGTTTTACTTTGTCTTTACCAAAAAAATGTCTTGCTTCATCAAGCATCAGACCGCGCCATTGGTAACGTGGAGCATCAGCTATTTTACAGGCCTGTAAACATAAATTATTGTCGTTATCTGCCTGCTGATCTTTTATGAGTTGAAGCAGTGTCATCAACCCATAAAACACACCCTCCTTATTGGATGATGAAACCGTGATATGCTCTGGTGTTATGTCTAAAATATAAGCTCCGGCTGTTTGCGGAGTGCTGCTTAGTTTAATATCAATTAAGCTTCCGGAACCAACATTTTGTACAAGTGCTACATTTTTTGCTTTATGTACCTCTTTCTGGAAATAACCAACCAGAACAGATAATGCGGTATCGGTTGTACCAATTGTGGTACGGTTGTTTAAATAAAACTGACCTTCCAGCCGGTTAATAGATTGCGGTTGCGGAATGATGTTGAGATTTTGGGCCCAACCGTATGCAGAAAGCAGAAGAAATGCTGTTAATAGTCTAAATTTCATTCAATAAAAAGTTCAAATCTCTCAAGGGTACCGCTATGATAGCAAAAATATGGCTATTTCAGGGTAATTATTTGCAATATGTAAAATTAATGATCTGATAGAGCGCCATTTTTTTTAAACAGCCGGTTTATTCAAAAAAACGCAAAGGTTTATTCTTTATGTATTTTTCAGCATTATATAATAATATTTTTTTTATAGACAATTACACTAAGTATTGTATGTACCCGGAGCTTTAAGATACACTATGCTTAGCCATGTAACCCTAAAAATTCGATATTTTTATAGCTAAAACGCAAACGTTTTCGTAAATAAATTCCTCAACAACAGCTTATTGTAACATACACATCATATAGATTTGGTTTACCAATATATACCGAATAATAATAATTTTTTGATAAAAATACCGAACGGAGATCCTGCAAACTCCGAACAGGATTTTTATGTGCTTTTGCAAACCAAATAATAAACCATATACTAAACTTTAAATTATGAAAAACAAAAAAATCAGCTCTACGCTGATCGCCATTGGCTTGGTTGCCGGGAGTACATTTTTGTACCAATGTAAAAAGTCATCAAATCAGGAAAACGCAGCATCCGGCAATGCTGCCAAATCTGATAAACTGGCTGCAAGTGCAGTAACTACCTTTGTACACCCGGGGGTATTAAACACACAAGCCAGCCTGGATCTGGTTGCAGGACAGGTAAACGGAGGCGATGCAACCCGCACAGCTTATTACCAAAAAGTTCTGGATTACATTAACAGTCACTCCTATCCTACTTCATTTCCAGCAACAGTGGTAGTAGGTTCAAACGGTGCTACTACCCCATCCAAAGATCAGATCCGTAAGGATGCCGAACTAGCCTATGCCACGGCACTAAGATGGGCCAAAACCGGCACTGCAAGCTATGCACAACAAACCATTGCTATTTTAAATGGCTGGGCATACAATTTCCAGGGCTATGGCTTGAAAGATTCATCTACCAATCCGAATCAGCCAGATCTGGAAGCTTCCTGGACAACGCCGAGTTTTGTTGCCGCCGCCGAGATTATCAGATATTACAAAGTTAATGGTGTAGGTGCCGGCTGGTCGGCTGCGGATATTACCCAATTCAGTAATTTCCTTAACCTGGTTAAAAACAATTATATCAATAATACGCCTACATCGTACAATAACAATTGGGATACTTCAGCCGGATACGCTAAGATGGCCATTGGGGTATTTTTAAACAGCGCTACCGTTTTCCAGAATGGTGAAGATATGATTAAAAACTATCTGCCAATAGTTATACAAAGCAATGGTACGCTCCCTGAACTGTGCGACAGGCAAGATTGTGTGCACTATCAATATACCCTGACTGCACTGGCTTATGCCGCACAAATTGCCGGCATACAAGGCGATGGTTCCATCTGGACAGCCAACTCCAACAGGATTAGCGCTGGTTATGATTTTATGAGAAGTGCTTATAATCAAAGTACCGGTTGCAATTATTGCTCAACCTCAAGCCCGGTATTCCCTGGTACCGAGGTGGCATACAACCATTACAAAACAGCTAACCTGAAATCATTAAGAGAGATCAATCCACCAAATGGCGTGCCGAATGACAACACCTTTTTAGGGTTTACAAGCTATACACATTTCAATGTATCAGGGTTATAAGTAACCCACTTTAACCAAAAAAGCGGCCCCGTAATAAACAGGGCCGCTTTGCATATATATTGGGTGGAGTTATTTTTATTTCCAGCCACCGCCTACTGAGCGGTACAAATCAGATACAGCGTTTAAACGTGCATTCTTTACGGTTGCCAGATCAAGCTCGCTTTGCAATACATTACTTTGAGCAGTGATCACTTCAAGGTAAGTAGCCTGGCCGTTTCTGAACAACAGGTTAGCATTGCTGGTAGCTTTTTGCAAGGTGCTCACACGATCGGCAATAATACCTTGTTGTGTTTTCAGCTTTTCGATCTTTACTAAAGCGTCAGATACTTCACCTACAGCATTTAAAACAGATTGTCTAAACTGTAAAACAGTTTTTTCGCGATCAACCAAAGCAACTTTATATTGAGTTTTCAGTTGTCTGTGCTGTAATAATGGCTGAGCCACCGCACCGGCTACGGTACCAAATAAGGAAGCCGGGATGTTAAACCAGTTGCTGGCTTTAAAGCTATTTAAACCTCCGCTACCCGTAATAGTTAATGAAGGGTACATATTAGCCTGCGCGATACCAACATTAGCATTAGCAATGGTTAAGGCTAATTCTGCACTTTTCACATCCGGTCTGCGACTTACTACGGCCGATGGTACACCGGCTGATAGATTATCAGGAATGGTAACTTCTTCTAAACGAACAGTACGTTCAACCCTGTCAGGAAGTGAACCGGTTAATATCTTAATGGCATTCTCCTGAATAGCGATGTTCTGTTCAAATCCCGGTACCAACTGAGCGGCGGATAAGCGTTGAGCTTCGGCCTGTTGTACCGCCAATAATGTAGTTTGACCTGCATCAAATTGTAAACGGATAATACGCAAAGTGCTGTCATTAAGCTTTACATTTTTTTGTGCGATAGCCAACTGATCATCCAGCATCAGCAGATTATAATAACCTTGTGATACGCTGGCCACAATATTAGTCTGAAGCAACTTTTTAGCTTCGGCTGTTTGAAGGTACGATGCTAATGCTGATCTGCTTTGATTGCGGATCTTGCCCCAGATATCAGCTTCCCAGGTCAGGGCCAGATTAGCATTGTAGTCCTCTACATGCTTCGTTTTCAGGAAAGTGCTTGTACTTAAACCATTCAAACTATTATTAGAAGGCCTGTTGGTATTAGCCGTTACATTTAAATCCAGCTCGGGAACGTAGTTCCATTTTACCTGTTTAAATAATAACTGCGATGCTTCGATGTTTTTAACAGCTATCTGCATATCGTAATTTTTAGCAATAGCGCTATCGATTAGCTTTTGCAAAGTAGCATCGGTAAAAAAGCTTTTCCATTGAATATCAGCAATACTGCTGGTATCGCTGGTATTGGCTGCATTTCTGAAATTAGCAGGCAGCTCTGCTTTTGGTGTAGCCACATCCTTTGATACTTTACAGGCGCTTATGAAAGCAACTGCCAGTATTAATAAGGCGTATGGTTTTATATATGGTTTCATCGATTAATTATTGAGTTAGTGATTTTCATTTTTCAGTATCAAATAGTGAGTATCAAGTATCAAGATTGATTAACAATCTCAAATACAACTTTTTTAATTATTGATACCTGATACTCACCATTGACATATACTAAAATTAATTTTTAGCCAGTTCAAAGTCTGTTACATGAACATCTTTACCACCATTATTCGCTGGTGCTTTAGGTGCTCCTGAAACTTTTTCCTGCAAGTATTGGAATATCACAAACAGTACCGGTATGATGAATAAACCCAGGATTACTCCTGAAAGCATACCACCTGCTGCACCAATACTGATAGAGTGGTTACCTTGTGCAGACGGACCTGTTGCGATACTCATCGGGAACAAACCGAATACGAAGGCCAGTGATGTCATGATGATCGGTCTTATCCTTAATCTGGCTGCTTCTATAGCCGATTCAACCAAAGTATGACCTGCTCTTCGTCGCTGTACCGCATACTCCACAATAAGGATGGCGTTCTTGGCCAACAAACCGATGAGCATGATCAAGGCTACCTGTACATAGATATTATTTTCGATACCGGTTAAGCCTAATACCACAAACACACCGAATATACCTGTAGGGATGGAAAGTATTACTGCCAGTGGCAGGATGTAACTTTCATACTGTGCTGATAGTAAGAAGTATACAAATATCAAACAAAGCATAAATATCACAGCCGATTGACCGCCTGAAGAGATCTCCTCACGTGTTTGGCCCGAGAACTCATAAGCAAAACCATTTGGCAATTCTTCTTTAGCTGTTTCCTCGATAGCCTTAATAGCATCACCAGAGCTGTAGCCTGGTTTAGGAATGGCTTGAACCTCAATAGAGTTAAACAGGTTATAACGTGAAGCAGTTTCTGAACCGTAAACACGGGTTAGTTTAACCAAAGTGTTAATAGGCACAGTTTCTCCTGCTTTGTTTTTAACAAATACGCGGTCAATAGATGCAGGGTCGGTTCTGTCGGCAATATCAGCTTGAACTATCACACGATAGTATTTACCAAAGCGGTTAAAGTCTGATGCTTGCGCAGTACCGAAGTAAGCCTGCATGGTTGATAAAATGTCTCTGACATTTACCCCTAATTGATTAGCCTTTTCGTCATTAACCTCTAATTGTAATTGAGGGTAATTGGCTTTATAAGAAGTAAAGGCATAAGCTACTGCCGGTTTTGCCATCAGCTTTCCGATAAAGTTATTGGCTACGCCGCTAAATTTATCCAGTCTGCCGTTGGTTCTGTCCTGAAGCTGAACGTCCAAAGCTTCTACGTTACTAAATCCGGGAACTGTTGGAAAGCTGAACACGAAGAACGTACCACTTGGTATACCGGCTAATTTGCCTCTTATTATATTTTGTATATCATCAATATTCTTAACGGCCCCTCTTTCTTTATTAGGTTTTAACAACAGGAAGATCTGACCTGCTGATGGGCTGTTTGATAGCGTTAAAAAGTTAAAGCCAGACAATGCCATCACAAATCTTGCTGATGGTAAAGCTCTCAATTCTTTTTCGGCTTGATTGATTATTTTACTGGTATTGGCTAATGAAGTTCCGGATGGTGTTGAAACCGCGATAGCCACGAAGCCCTGGTCTTCTGTTGGAATAAAGCCTGTTTTTGTTCTGTTTACCAGGTAAACTGTAGCAACAACTATTAATGCAAGGCCAGCCATACTGATCCATTTATTGCGAATAAGGATCTTTAAGGCTCCAACATATCTGGTGGTCATATAATTGAACCCACCGTTAAAACCAGCGTAAAATTTTTCGACAAAACCTTTTTTAGGCGCTTCATGACCATCGGCAGTATGTTTATTCTTTAAGAATAAAGCAGCCAGGGCCGGGCTTAAAGTTAAAGCGTTAACAGCCGAAATAATGATGGCTATAGACATTGTTAACGCAAACTGCCGGTAAAATATACCTGTTGAACCTGTCATGAAACTAACCGGTAAAAACACCGCCGCCATAACCAATGTAATTGATATAATGGCACCGCTAATTTCGTGCATAGCCTCGGTAGTTGCCTCTTTTGGGGTAAGTTTTGGATTATCCTCCATTTTGGCATGAACCGCTTCCACCACCACAATCGCGTCATCCACCACAATACCGATGGCCAACACCAGAGCGAACAAGGTTAACAAGTTAACAGAGAAGCCAAACAGGTTCATGAAGAAGAAGGTACCAATAATGGCCACCGGAACCGCTATGGCCGGGATCAATGTTGACCTAAAATCTTGCAAGAATATAAATACTACGATAAATACCAATATAAAGGCCTCTACCAATGTATGCTCAACCTGATCAATTGACTCATCAAGGTCGGTCTTGGTACGATAAAACTGATTGAATTTGATACCTGCCGGGAAATCTTTTGATAATTTCACCATCAGCTTATCAATGGCAATCTGGATCTCGTTGGCATTTGAGCCTGATAATTGAATAATACCAATAGTAATACCTTCGTATCCGTTTAAGCGGTTAACACTGCTATAGCTATAAGCGCCCAGTTCAACACGTGCTACATCTTTTAAACGCAGTACGGAACCATCTGCATTTGCACGGATAGCAATATTTTGATATTCCTCTGGTGTGGTAAGTTTACCTTTATATTTAATTACATATTCAAATGCTTCATTGCTACGCTCACCAAGTCTACCAGGTGCAGCCTCCAGGTTTTTGTCCTGTATAGCGGCCATTACTTCGGCAGGTGTAATTTTATATGTAGCCAATTGAGTTGGATTTAACCAAACACGCATGGAGTAATCCTTAATACCACCAAATACACTGGCAGAACCTACACCCGGGATACGTTTGATCTCAGGAATAATATTGATCTGTGCATAGTTGTTTACAAAGGTCGCGTCGTATTTTTTTGGATCTTCTGAGTAAATACCCATAGCTCCAATAAAGCTATTTTGTTGTTTGGTAGTAGTTATACCATATTGTACAACCTCGGCAGGTAATTGACTGGTTGCTTGTGAAACACGGTTTTGAACGTTTACAGCAGCCTGATCCGGGTTGGTGCCTTGCTGGAAGTAAACGGTGATACCCAGTGTACCGTCATTACTGGCAGTGGAGGTCATGTAGGTCATGTTTTCCACACCATTGATGGCCTCTTCCAATGACGGAGTCACGGAACGTAAAATAGTCTCGGCATTAGCGCCCGGATACACAGCAGATACCAATACCGACGGAGGCGCGATATTTGGAAACCGCTCTAAGGGCAGTTTTGTTAAACCAAGTATACCAACTATCACCAATAATATGGAGATAACAGTTGATAATACCGGTCTTTCTATAAATTTCTGAAACATGACTTTAAAGTTTAAGTGTATGTATTATTTTTTTGTTACAGCGGCGTCAGCTACTTTATCTGTAGCTTTTTGAGGTTGGATAACCATACCCTCTTGTAATTTATCAACACCGCTTAACACAATCTGGTCGCCTACTTTTACGCCGTCTTTAACCAGATAATTGTCACCGTTTTTACCAACAATAGTAATGGCCGCTTTTTTCACTTTGCTGCTATCACCAACGGTAAACACAAATACTTTATCCTGCATATCAACAGTGGCTGATTCAGGTATAATTAAGGCGTCTTTATGTTCAAGACTTAGACGTACTCTGCCAGTATTACCTGAACGTATTAAACCTTGTGGATTAGGGAAACTTGCACGTACGGTGATAGCGCCGGTGTTTTTATCAAACTGACCGTCGATCATATCTATTTTACCTTGTTTGGCATACTCTGTACCGTCAGCCAATAATAAGGATACGGCTGGCAGTTGTTTTAATTTTTCACTTAAGGTTTGACCAGGATATTGTTCTTTAAAGTTTATAAAATCCTTTTCGCCTAATGAGAAATAAACACGTACATCATGCACATCTGATAGTTGAGTAAGCGCGTCAACATCTGCCGGAGTAACTAAACTCCCTTGTTTTTTAAGTAGCCGGCCAATATAACCGCTTACAGGAGCTTTAATTAAAGTATAACCCAAATTGATTTGAGCAGTTGCTATGTTTGCTTTTGCCTGTTCGATATTTGCTTTAGAAACCTGATTGGTTGCTTTAGCTGTTTTTAACTGATAGTCAGAAACTACTTTGTTTTCAACTAATGGAGTTAATTTATCAATTTCCAGTTGTGAATTGAGCTGGGTTGCTTCGGCAGCGTGCAAGGCAGCGATCGCGTTGTTTAAAGCAGCACGGTAAGGTTGCTCATTAATTTTAAAGATTGGTTGACCAGCGTTTACAAAAGCACCTTCGTCAACAAAAACTTTATCTAATGTTCCGCTTACCTGCGGACGGATTTCTACGTTAACAATCCCTTCTATTGATGCAGGGTAATCTTGATAAGTAGTTTGTGTACCTGCTGTAACAGCAGCTACGGGTAAAGATGGTGGCGGCGGAGCCTGCTGCGTTTGCGGCTTTGAAGAGCAACCATATAATGAAAGTGCTAAAAGCGCTAAAATGAAACTTTTCATAAATAATTAATTTTTGATGATGATAAATGATAGGAGTTAAAAATTGACCCTGCGGTCTGCATATATGTTGATTGAGTTATGTTCATATGTATATGATCCGGTTGTATGCAGCTAACACGCTTTGTAAGCAGTGCTGGCTTTAACAGTTTTAAGCTTCTTAATACCGTTAATGAGTAGCATGTAAAATTTGATGTCCATGATTGTTTGTATTTATATGTTTGATAGATAGATGTTTAAACTTTATATGTTTAACAGTGTTAAATGATTTAACATTGTTTTAATCCAGGCAAAATTTTAAGCCCTTTCTATTGATTTGATGATTGTTCCGATAGCATCCTTTAATACCTGTTGGTTCATTTCATCAGAGTAACCCCTGCGCAGGATATTGATCGAGATCAATCCGTGTACTACAGACCAAAAAGTGTAGTATTTTAAACATACCATATCTTTGGTTGGGTTTTCAATGTGCATGAGTTCAATAATAGCCTGACTGAATTCGTTATACGGCCCTTCTGATTCTTCGAGGGTTGCCACCATATCGCAGCAACAATTCATTTCTACACCGAACATCAATTGATAAAGTTCTTTATTCTTCATCGCAAAATCCCAGTAGGCAAGCCACATGGCCTCCAACTGTTTTGCCGGCAATTCATATTTAGCTCTCACCTCCTGTAAATCCCGGGTCAATATCAGGTAACCTTTCCGGGTAAGCTCTAACAGGATGGCTTCCTTATTAGCAAAATACTCATATATAATGGGCGCAGTATATTCAATTACATCGGCAATTTTACGCATGCTCAAAGCTTGCCAACCCTCCTCCTTTACAATTTGGAGGGAAGCATCCAGGATATTGATCCTGGTTTCTTCTTTTAAGCGTTGTATCCGTTCTTTGCTTGCCACTTTTTTACTTAATTAAATTATTTAACAGTGTTAAATGATTTTACAAAAACAACCGGGTTTTATCTCAGTTCCCGGTTTATTTTAACGCTTGTTAATTTATTTAACAGCGTTAGGCAAAAGTATAAAGGATCTAAATTTTATTTACCATCCTTTTGTCAAATTCATTTCACCGAATTGTCACGTAAAGCCCTTTATACGTTTGGTTTGCTCAACAGGTAAACTAATTGCCCTAAATGATATCCCTGATGAATGGTTCTGTTGATCAGAATATTCAGTTTATTACGATGCGGTTCCCGCTCAAAGTCTTCTGCCGACACAGCGCTGTGTTTAGCAAACCAGGCTTCTGCAGGTAATGCTTCCATTTTTTGTTTGAGCTGTGCATTTACTTCAGCCCAATAAGCCTTCAGTTCTACTATCGATGGTCTTTCCAGCTCAGCAGCCTCCGGGTTTCTCAGAAACAGGTTATCCAGCTCGGGGTGAAGCCTGTCGCCCAGTTCCAGGTAAGTAAACATACCGTCACTTACGCCGGTAAGGTGTCCCAGCAGATATACGCCGCTGTTACGTCCAGGTGCCGTTTGCGCGGCCAGTTGTTCGTCGCTTAATTTGTCTAACAACGAATTAAGACGGGTATTTTGCAGCTCCCAGTTAGATATAGCCACTTTAATTGCTGTGTTCAGCAATGATAGCGCATTGGTTTCGGTTATAGAATTGCTCATGTTGTGGTGGTTTTTGATGAGTAAAAGCCCGGCGTTTTTTACCGGACTTTTAATTTGATGCAATTATAGGTTAAATCCATATTTATTGGCCCATCTGTCTTTGATCTCCGCACGAGATTTTACAAACTCATGATCTGTACCCTGTGCAACGGCGTCCAATGGAAAACGTAAGGGGCGTGTACCTTTCTCTTTATTGATCAATTCCAACACACCATCGGCTATGGTTTGCGGATCCATTTTAAACTCGGCCATTTTGCCAAACAGCGCTGTACCCATAGCGTTAAAAGTGTCTACAGCGACACTTCCATAAGCTGCTATAATATCTTCCTTATCGGCATTAACCCCGGGCTTAACGCCGGTATTCATTTCGGTTGGATATACCCCGCTTTGGATAGATACGTTTTCGATACCGTAATCTTTTAACTCATGCTGAAAACCTTCGGTAAGGGCCTCCATGGCAAATTTAGAAGCCATATAAGGCACCATAAAAGGCAAAGTAAAACCGCTGGCTCCGGTTGAAAGGTTAATGATCAGCCCATCTTTACGCGCTCGCATAGATGGCAGCACCGCATTATAAGTGCGCAACACGCCATAGAAATTCACCTCGAACAGGCGTCTTACCTGGTCAAGCGTATAGGCTTCGGTTACACCAAAACCGGCTAAACCCGCATTATTCACCAATACATTAATATGGCCATATTTAGCAAGGCTTTTTGCAAATGCTTCCTGCACAGAGGTATCACTCGTTACATCAAGCTCAACCACATCAACACCGGGCAATGCAGCGAGCTCCCGGGCAACCGCCTGGTTCTTATCATTCACTCCGCGCATGGCGGCTATTACAGTATGGCCTTCTTTTGATAACGTTTGGGTTATTAATTTGCCGAATCCTGTACTGGTTCCGGTTACTAAAACTATCTTTTTCATTATTGCTATGTTTTTATTTACATAGCAAAGGTGAGATAAGCCCAAAAGCTGCTAAATGATATAAAGCAAAAAATTACCTTGACATTTATCAAGAGTTTAGGATGTAACCACAGCTTCGGCTTGCGGTTTAAGCTTTGATACCATAACAATGATCAAGGCCCCGAAACCAGCCACAATACCAAAGGCCCAGCGTAATCCTGCCGCTTGCGCTATAAAACCTACCGCCGGTGGTATGATCAAAAAGCCCAGATAGCCTACTGTTGATATAGCGGCCAACGCCTGCCCTGTATTCATACTTTGCGATTTGCCCGCCATACTGAACACTAACGGTACCACGCAGGATACCCCCATCCCCACCATCGCATAACCCACATATACTGTATAACTATATGGTAAAAGGACAGAAAACAACAAACCAGTCAATATCAAAATACCGCTAAAACTAAGCACTTTTTTTATACCTGCCGATGCCACAAGCTTATCCCCGGTAAACCGGCCGATGGTCATAGATACCATATATACTACAAATGCAGCCGTTGCCGCTGGTTTTGAAGCATGAAGCACTTTTTGAAAATAGATACCGCTCCAATCATACATGGTATTCTCACAGGCCATGGATGCAAAGCAGATCAGCGAGAATTTGATCAGGTGTTTATCGGGCAAGGTAAAAACCGAGCGATTGATCTTATTAACCGGCTTTTCATAATAAGCATGCGGGTAAAAGATCAGTGTGATAATGATCATGCTGATTCCAACAAACAATAAGTGGTAAGAAGGGGCTACATTATAAGATACCATCAAATATCCCACAGCAGCGCCGGCAAACCCAGCCATACTCCAGATACCGTGAAACGTAACCATGATAGACCGGTCATAAAAGCCCTGTACACTCACCGCCTGGGCGTTTACCGAAAGATTGAATATGTTACGTGCAGAACCAAAGAAAAACAGCAATACTAGCAGTTGCCATATATAGGCTGTAAAACCAGGTAAACACAGTAAAAGATTAAAAGCGATAGCGCCCACCAGCATAATACTCCGGCTGCTGAAATGCTTTAACATTTTTGCAGTTATAGGGATAGTAAGCATTAAGCCTATAGGCAGGGCAAATAATACGGCCCCCAACTGGCCTTCGTTCAAGTGTAATTGTTGCTGTATGGATGGGATACGTGAAGCCCACGATGAATATCCAAACCCCGAAATAAAAAAGAATACCCCGCAGGCAATTCGCAATTTCAATTTCCCCGGAGTTGTGAGCTGATCCATACCTGTATTAAAGTGGCAAAAGTATGGATAATTTGCAAGCGGGGGTACTATTACTTCAAAGTCATTTGCTTACGTATACGGCTTAATGTCTCGGGAGAAATGCCCAGGTAAGAGGCGATCATACTTTGAGGAAAACGCTGCAAAAATTCGGGGTAAGTATTCATTAAATCGGTAAAGCGCTCTTCTGCAGTTTGACTGATGGATGAGCGGATGCGTTTTTGATGAGACACGTAACTCCGCTGGTTCATTTTTTCGATCATGGCGTCAATAGCCGGAACTTTCTCCTTTAACTCCTCCAGATGTTCGCTGCTGATCTGAAAGAGCTCGGTATCTTCAATAGCATCAATATCATAACTGCAGGGCGTTTTGGTGGTAAAACTTTCATAATCGGCCATCCACCAGCGCTCAATACCAAAGCGTACAATATGTTCAACGCCTTTATCATCAACAACATACTGCCGCATTGCGCCTTTGGCTATAAATGAAAGATATTTACACACATCGCCCTCCTGCAGCAGGTATTGTTTTTTACGCAGTTTTTTGGGTTTGAAAGCTGCCTGTATCAGTTTAAATTCCTGATCTGATACTTGCATTAGCGAGTAATCAATAATATATTGTAACAGCGTTTGGTACATAACATACAAATATCAATATAAAGACGATGCTCCTGATTATAAAATTAAGATATTACTTTACTAAAACAGAATTATCCGTTAATTGCAATTTTGAGCTATTTGTTTGTGATGGCAGGTAAATAGCGTTATTTTTGGTAAGATAACAAGCCCTCTATTTGAAAAAAATGAAAACCAGCAGCACCACTTCAGAACCTACTTATAAAGCTGCCAGGGTTGTAGCGCCTGCCATTGAAAGGCATTTTAAATATTTTCATTCGTTAGTGAATGCTAATGCCGATACGGAAGACGTTGCCGCCCCTACTCCTGATATCAACACCATTGAAAATATAATTGATATAGCCTTTTGGGCAAGTTTGCGGCGTGAAGAGGGCTATTCGCCAAAGTTTACTTTAGCATTTCTGCCGCCTGAAAGTGCCGGGCAGCCTTTGCTGTTTGGTCATAAAATACCGCTCGCTCCCAATATTCTCACCAAGTTTGCATCTGCGGTTCAGCAACCAGGCATCCATTTAGGTGTGTGGATTGATGATGATGGACTTTACGTTTGGGGAACCACTTTAGCCATACCCGCTTATTGTTTTGTATTGGAAGTTATAGAACCGGGCCTGCTGGTGATCAAGCACCGCAGAGTCGATGGTTTTGGCAAATTTGTAAACATCGCTATTTTAAAAGGTGATGACATCAAGGTGGTAGATGAGCAGGGTTCAACCTTGTCCGATTGCCCTACTATACTCACTTCCATGCTTGATTTTACCCTGCCATCGTTGTGGAACGACCCGGTGAATGTATTGGTACAGCTGGCTGCTTCTATGCAAGCTCACCGTCGTGGCGGGATCTTGCTGGTAGTACCTTCCGGGAACGACGACTGGAGGGAATCGATCATTACACCGATATCTTACCCGGTATCCCCAGCCTTCTCTGGTCTTACCGATCTGATGATACACGAGGGCATCGAAAAATACCATACCTCCTGGCAGGAAAAGCTGCGCCGTGCGGTAGATACCATTGGTGGCTTAACCTCTATAGATGGAGCTACTGTGATCAACGACAAACACGAATTGCTGGCATTCGGAGCCAAGATAGGCCGATCATCTAAAAGCGTTCGCGTTGAGGAAATTATTGTTACAGAGCCAGTAGTTGGCTGCTCTACCCAAATCATCCACCCGGCACAAAATGGAGGCACAAGGCATTTATCGGCTGCTCAGTTTGTATTTGATCAAAAGGATGCCATAGCGCTGGTAGCCTCGCAAGATGGCAGGTTTACGGTTTTCGCCTGGTCTCCGGTAGTAAATATGGTGCATGCGCATCAGATAGATATTCTTTTACTCTAAACTTTTAAGAGAAAGACTTACGAAGTTTTAAAAACTTCGTAAGTCTTAAAATCACTTTATTACCCCAAAAAGTGGGTTTACATGGTTTACACTTTTCACGGTTTACATTGACTTATATATTTGATAATCAAGTACTTATTTAAATTTATGCAAAAAATGTGTAAACCCACTTTTTGCATAAATATTACCGGTTAAGTGTCAATTCATCCCAAACGTTATCTGTTTTTATTCTCTTGTTATTTTATAAAATGATGGGTAAAGACTTACGAAGTCTTTAGAATGTCTATTTAAAACCTGAAACCTATCGATATATAGGGCAAAGCGCCTTCTTTGGAAAAACCAACCACCCCTTCAATCAGTACCAGTTGAGCGGGTATCAGGTAGATACCGCCTCCGTAACCATCATGCCATTGGTCGGATGATTCACCTGGTTGCCAAACCCGCCCTACATCGTTAAATCCGATAATGCCTAAGGAGCCTGGTAACAGGTATGAGCTAAAGTCGAGCACTTTTAAACGGAGCTCCAGGTTATTGTAGGCGATGGTTTTACCGGTAAACCTGTTGGTATGGAAACCCCTGAAATTTTGCGCCCCGCCGAGTTTCATCAATTGAAAATAAGCTGCATCGCCTACGGTTGTACCTAAGCCGGTGCGGTTAGCTATCACCAAAACAGAATCCCTGTCGGGATTTAAGTAAAAGCTAAACTCGGACAAGACCTGCCCATAAGTATTGTGACTACCAGCGCCACCACCCGAAAAACCGCTGATGGTTGTATTCCATAAGACCCCTTGTGTAGGGATAATCAATTTATTACGCGTATCCAACCTGGCATTTGCTGTTACTCCGCCATAAACCTTGGTGCCAAATACTTTTTCATTGGGATATGCCCGGTTATAATCATTCAAAAAACGCTCATCGTTGTTGGATGCCTGGCTATTATAAAACTGCCCGGCTATGCCTGCGCTTATGCGCCAGTTGCCATAAGTATGATGTAACGAAACATCGCCGGTAACATAATCATAGCGGTTACGATAGTAAGATATCTTATGGTCATCCTTATTTTCAAAAACGGTATTATTACCTATCCCAAAAAAGTTACTGAGGTTGTTTGGCCCCCGCGACAGTATATTGATACCAAAATCATTATTGCCTATCAGCTTTTTCCATTCGGCTACATAGGTAAACAATAATGATTTCCGCGCGAGCGAATAGTTGGTTAAAAATTCCTCCCTAAAAGAATAAGGCTCTTTCCGGAAACCATGTTTTTCATACGAAAAACCACCTATAAGCAATACGCCGATATCATTGCTGTAGTTAGCTAAAATAATGGGCTCAAAACGGTCGAATTTATAGCTGGTTTTATCGTAACTATTTACAGCGGTATCCGTTGAGGTTTTATTTTTTGCCTGGGATAACAGCGGTAACTTATTCTGCTGATCGGATCGGTCGTAAATATATAAATTGCGCTTATTATGCAAACTATCGTTTACAGCAAAACTATCCATACCATCCCCACCTACCATACGCACTTTGATGGGCGAAGGCTGGCTGCCGGTAACTGAAAACACATCATCACCGGCGAAACCATATAGCCTGACTTCTTTGGTTACCGAAGGTGTAAATGTACGGTGATAGGTTACTTTATCGATGCTGCCATCCTTTTTGATCTTGTTAACCGTTACGGTTAAATTACCATCCGCTTCGTTGTGAATGGTGAACTGATCCGTTTTATCACTCGCCGGGATCTCTACCTCACGAGATATAAAACGATAGTATTCCAGCGCTTGTTTGGCAAGTCCATTCCTGCGGGCTATCATTTTTGCGGCTATCTCTTTACCAGAAAGCTGATAGATCGTATCGGGCATCAGTTTCATAGCCTTGTTGATCAGCTCATCCGTTAATTTCGATTGTACAAAGCTGATCTGCTCCTTCCAGTCATCTTCGCTTAACTGGTTTAAAAAGTAACGGTCGAAATAACGGGCATTAAAGTTCCAGCCGTTGATATCTCTAATCTCGTTGCTATACCCCTGAAACTTTGATTTTAACCATTGATGGGCTACTATCCAGGGTAACACACCCGATGTTTTGTAATACACCTGGTCACGGTCGCGCGGCACAGGTTCATAAATGGTTTCGTGCTTGCCATCAATCTTTTCCCAGCGCCACTGGTCTTCGTGCCTGTCCCAATCGCCCAGGAGCATATCCAGCAGGCGTGCCCTTAAAACCGTTTTTTCGTTAACCCGGTTATCATTATCTTCCTGCAGTTTCCGCTGTACTTTTAGGGTATTGTCCGTCTTGTCGGCATCAAGGGGCTCGCGTTCTTCAAATAAGAAAACCTGGTTGGCAAAATCTTTCCGGTAATCGCCCAGGGCCAGGTCATCTGGCACATAAACTACTTTGGGGTTGGAGTGCGGCACACCCAATGCTTGTGCCAGTGGCGGTACCGTAAGCGCCGAGAACGGATGTGCTGCCGATACCTGATCCTGCAGTATATCTTTGGCTACCGTAGGCCTAAGATCAACAGGTAAACCCTTCTCCGGGTATTTTTGAATGGTACGCAATACCCATTGCTGACCGGTAGGGTCTTCCAATCGCAATGATTTGGTTTGCTGCCCTCCGCCCTTTTGCAGAATTTTTAAGCCGCCTTTTTCTGTAGCGATATGAAATATGGGAAGCTTAACAGGTGCGGCCCAAAGTTTCCGGTAATTTTCGCCCAGGAAAAACCGGTGGGTTCCGCTTACATCATTATAGGTGGGTTCTATGGCCAGTTTTATGCTATCGCCGGTAACCTGTGCTTTTAAGCATTGCGGACCTAACAGGACAACTCCCGTTAAAAACAGGAATAATAATTTAAACACGTTTTTAGCAGGCCGCATGATATGGTTTTTGTTTAGCAATAGTAGAACCATTGTATATTACAAAAATAGTTTTATTTTTCTAAAGCTATTTCGTAATTAACACCAACCCTTAGTGCTTTTAAGCCGGTAACACCCTGCAATTCCTCCAATTCAAGCTCTTCCAGGTCATCCAGCAATATATTTTCTTCCTGCAGGTATTTAATATATTCCATGTATTCGGCCGCTTCTGTCTGGTTAAAATAAACCAGGGCTATTTTGCCGGGCTGGGTTAAACGTTCAATAGTGCCGGCTATTAAAACCTTATCAATGCGTTTTTTGACCACCTCGTACCGAATGTTATAAGCCCCTTCCACATCAAAGCGCCTTTCATCGTTCCTGAAGCTGATATCGATAGGATTTGAGTGTATAAATATCAATTGCGTAGTTTGCAAAGGCCTTGAAAGCTGATCGGTTAAGCTATGGGTAAGCCTGGCTATTTCGGCCATTGACTTGAGCTGCCACAAGCGAATATTCTTTAAATACAGCACATCAAATGCCTTGTCTGGCGCTATAGATTGCCCTATGTAAATATCATATTCTACCCCATCTGTTCGAAACTTTTCAAAATAGCATGGGTACGATCCCTGTACTTCTTCCTGTGCCTGCTCCAGGTAATGGTTGATGGAAGTGTTGATCAGTTGCATAGATGCCTCCAGGTTGCGCCTGTTGGTATACGAAAGGCCATTTTCTTCCCCAAGGGAATCAAAATAGCGATCGATCACCTCTTTTTCGTTCGGATAGTTTTTCCGGAAATGGTCAAGGAAGGGATTTACCTCATCCCGCAGAAAACCATCCAGCATTAACTCATCGTTGGTGGTTATAAAGCCGTTCACTTTTTCCAGCCACTCCTCACATTTATATATCAACCTATCGGTGAGTGTGAGATGAATATGTTTTTTTAGTACCGTTAACGTTTCCATAATAATGGTTAGCAACGCTTTTAGATCCTCCTGCAAGGCACTATTACGTTCGATAGTAGAGTTGCGGATGTCAACAGCACCAAACAATGGATACACATCATCAAAAACTACAGTCTCTATTTCCTGGTTTTTCTTTTTCCGGTTGCTCTTTTTCAGATAATTCCAGGCCACTTCGTTAAATTTCCACTGAACCGATGGCTGTAACGAGGTAAATTTATCTTTGATAATGGTTTCTATACGGAAGGCAAACTGGTCGATGCTGTTTTGCAGCAACTGAGCTACCAGGGGAATAGCCGCCTGTAACTTCGACAACAGCTTTTCATAAAACACGATCTCCTGGTAGGAATAAACCTCCATAATACCGGCCATTTTTTTATTGTAATAAACCGGGAAGATACCGTACGACTTGATACCCGCCTGTTTTAAAATATTCAGGAAGGGGTGCTTTGATACCTTCTCATCAGTCAGCGACCGGAAAAATACAGGCTTGGGATTCTGCTTATAATCGTCGGTAATGGCATAAAATGTTTCTTCTGCCAGGCTAAACTCCTTCGCCGATGAAATGAGTACGCTTTGCGAACATTCGTTTGTATCAAATATCAGTTTATTGTTGACTGTTAAAAAAGGCAGCAAACCAAACTCGATAGCCGAATTTTCAGAAAGCGTTTTCAATGAATCGATGATCTGATCATACTGATCGGCTTCCTTATTGGAATGGTTAACCAGCTCGTTGCGGATGCTTTCAACCGCGTGAGGCAAGGTTACATCGGTAAGGGTTATCACTGTAAAACCTTCAAACTTAAAGTTAGAAAGCGGCAGTATGTCTTCTAAAACATCTATCCCCTCGTAGTCATTAATATAGGGCTCAATCGCATCAAAATTGATCTCGGGTAACTCGCCAATCAATTTCACATTAACAAACTGCGTATTGGTTTGGATATTATAATAGCGGGAAAGCCCTGTTTCGGGATCAGCATTAGTAAACAGCAATTCATTTTTCGACACCGTTGTGAAGCCGTATAGCCGGTCAAGTATCAGGTTGTATATGAACCGTTTCTGGCGCTGGCTAAACAGTTCGCCCTGGGTCATATTTACAGCGTGCAGGCTGGAATGATTGCTGGAATGGAAATCGAAAAAAGCGTCGGTACTGAAAAATATTTTTTCGGGCACGGGTGTACTCAGGGCCCAAAAAAACTCTTTTTCGTTTAAGATTGGTGGTGTAAGTATGCTATAGATAAGTTCGAGCATTTCCCGGTACTTTTCGGCATCTTCGGGATGCATATCCAGATCTATACAAGTGTCATTTTCAAATTTATTCAATACATACCTGTAAAACTCACTTTTAAGTGTTTTTTCAGTTTGTACGCGTTCTTGCAGATGCTCCACGAACGGATTAAATGACAGGCAAGTATCTACCTGGCATAAAAAACAATCATCTTTATTTATATTTAAAACTTCTGTGTGCATTGTGATTATAAAATTACCCTGTTAAAAACTACAGACAGATACGGGTACAGTCTCTCTCCGGATTGAGCAGCTTATTTCTTTTTAAGAAAGGCTCTACGATTTATTTTGTCAAAGTTATAACTATCACGCACAATTGTCAGTAATGCTTTTGTAATTAAAACGATTGGTATTATACTTATTATCAAACATATACATTAATCAAACTTTTTAGATTTCTGACGTTGTTGAAATAACTTTTGGTTAAACCAATGCCCGGCGTAAGCCGTACCAATGCCCACAGCTGCCCCTGCCAGTACATCTGTTGGGTAATGTTTACCTAAATACATCCTGGAATAAGCTACAGAAGAGGCCCATACGTAAGCGGGTACAGTAACATACCATTTCTTGTATTGCATAGATAATGTTGTTGCTGTTGCGAAGGCCAGACTGGTATGCCCTGACGGAAAAGATTGGTTATGCGTAGGGGTATTGACAAATATCAAATCAGGATATCTATCAGCTGGACGGGTACGGTTAACACTGATTTTTATCAGGTCAGTAACCAACACATTTGCGCCCAAACTGATCAGAGTTTCAACCGCGTTATGTTTCACTGTGGCATTATCACTTGCCAAACCATATATTAAAGTACCAAATGAAGCTGCACCCGCCACATAATATGCAGAATTACTGGTACCGCGCCAATATTGCGAAGTTGGATATCTCGGATTAATACTTTTTAAAATATTAACATCAAGATTTTGTGCTAAGCTACGTCCGGTGTTTATAAAGACAAAGAGCCATATTAAAAACAGGAAAAACTTTTTGTTTTTTATCATTAAATTACTTTGTATAGTTAAATTTTAATACGTTACCTGCGCTTACCAGATCGCCCTCATTTGATATGTAAAGATTGTTTTGGTCATCAAACGCAATACCCTCTGGCTGATTAAACAGCGTGGGGTTCAGGGGATAAACATTTTTAATCTTCCAGGAAGCATCAGCAACCACCAGTACCTTATTTACCGACGAAAGAATATACCACTCGTTGGTATTTAAATTTTTGGCCAATGCCGAAGGACGAAATGCGCCTTTCTTTTTACCTGTAAGTAGTTGTTCTACCGCTTTAACATTGACACTAAAACCACCAGCAGATTTAACCGTCCCGTCGTTTTGCAGTTGTAAAATATAACCACTGCTAACCTTGCCCTTATCGCCATCACAGTTTTTACAAAGGATGTATAACCGATTTGCTTTTTCATCGGCATACATACCTTCGTACTCGCCGGCAGGTACTACATCCTTTAATTTCTTAACATCTTGGATCTCTTTATTCCTTACCTGGTTAAACGGAAAAGTAAACAATGTACCATCGCTGCGCAAGATGATCGTGTAATTATTACTGATAGCGATATCTTCATAATCACCCGATTTGCCAAAACGGCTTTCGCTTACCTTTTTATCGCCTAATTTTAAATAATATACATTACCATTCTCATCCTCCTCCGCATATAACGAATCGCTTTTACCGTGCCGGAAGGCAATGCCCGATATTTCGGTTAAATTGATGTGCATGTTATACTTTACCGGTTTATTCAGGTCGTATCCCTTTGGATTTGTAATAACTTCGGGCTTACTGGTGCATGACATGCCTAACACTACCGCAATACCAGCAATCACCATCATGATCAAAGCAGCAGTCTTTCCCTTCATTTTGTTGTTTTTAAACTTTCTCATCGGTTTTGTGCTGTAAAAGTTCATATATAGCCCGTTGCGATTGTATGAGGGGTTCGTGCTTTTCGATGCTGATGTTTTGCAGCTCTTCATTAAGCATTACCGCCTGTACATTATCATTTAACTGCAGATCGATGATTTGCATGATCTCGGCCCTGATACCCTGATCATAAACCGGGAAACAGACCTCGATCCGCCGGTAAATATTGCGGTTCATCCAATCAGCCGAACCCAGGAAAACCTCCGGTTCGTTATTGTTATGAAAAATAAATATCCTCCCGTGTTCCAGGTAACGATCAACAACGCGGCGTACTGTTATATTTTCACTCATCCCTTTAACACCAGGTATAATACAGCAAATACTACGTACAATAAGTGATATTTTTACCCCTGCCTGTGATGCCTCATATAGTTTAGAGATCAATATACGCTCTTCCAGGTTATTTAGCTTAATGGTGATAGCACCATCCAAGCCCTTTTTTACATTATCTATTTCCCGGTCAATCAGTTCCAGGAACCGTTGCTGTAAATTAAACTGTGCCACCAGCAGGTGCTTAAAATCAATAGGATACCCTTCGGATGTCTTCGCTTTTTTACCCAGGAACATAAACAGCAGCTCCATTTCGCGAAGCAAAGCCGGATTAGCCGTCATTAAAATATGATCGGTATAAAAGGCGGCGGTACTTTCGTTAAAGTTACCTGTGGCCAATAAGCCTGCATATTTAACCCGGCCATTCACCAATCTTTTTACCAAAGCAATTTTGGCATGCACCTTTAATGCCTTATCGCTATAAATTATCTCGACACCGGCAGCCTTCATTTTTTTGGCCCATTTAATATTATTGGCCTCATCAAAGCGGGCCTTAAGCTCCACCATTACCCTCACCTTTTTGCCATTACAAGCTGCGCTGATGAGCGCGTTCACAATACGGGAATCACTGGCTACCCGGTACAGGGTCACGGAGATTTCCTGTACATCCTTGTCAATGGCTGCCTCATTAAAAAAACGCAGTATACTGTTGTACGATTGATAAGGCGCATGGAAAATATGGTCATGATCGGCAATGTGATCAAACAACGATTCTTTATCTATCAAACCTGTATTGACAATTGGCGGCCAGCGGGTATAACGCAAAGCAGGTAAATTAACAGGCAGGCTCATCAGATCTTTCAGATTATGATATACGCCCCCTTCAACCACGCTTGAACCCTGCAAACCCAGCTTTTCGGTGATGGAGTGTAGCGTACGCAGCGGGATTCCGGGTTGGTGCAAAAACCTGGTGGCCATGCCCATGTCTCTTTTTAACAATTGCTTTTCGATCTGTTCAGACAGGTCGCCGTGGTACTCGTCTTTGAGGTCGAGCTCGGCATCACGGGTTATTTTAAAACTGTAACAACCGCTTACGGTTTCGCTGGTAAATAGCCTGTCAAGGTTAAACCTGATGATATCATCCAGGAATATAATATACTGCTGATCATCTGCGGATACGCTGTAAAAACGAGGTAGTTGATTTGAAGGGATATTAAGCAGTATCGTTTTTTCCTTTTCACCCTTCACCTCCAGGCTGATCAGGAAATATAAGCGGTTGTTTTCTGGGAAGAACTTTTTCCCGGTCTCCGAAAGGTCAACAGGCTGCAAAAAAGCCATCACCTGGCTAAAAAAGTAATCAGTTACTTTATCCCGCACCACTTCCGGAAGTGGTTCATTGAACAAGAGGTTTATCTTATTTTGTTTAAGCAAGGGTATTAGCCTGCCGGTAAACACTTGTCCGAATTTTTGCTGCTGCCGTTCAATCAGTTGCTGGGCTTCCAGTAAAACGTCTGCTTTTTCGTGTGCAGCGCCTTTACTCAGTTTGTTAACCGCCAGTATAACAGGCATCCTAACCCGGTAAAACTCATCCAGATTTGAAGAAAATATCGAAAGAAAATTCACCCTTTCCATTACAGGCAGATCTTCCTTTTCGGCCTCCAGCAAAATACGCTCGTTAAAAAGCAGCCAACTCAGGTCTCTGTCAAAAAATGAGTAATGATCCATAAAGATGTTTGTTTAGCAGATTATATCAGTGATGAGATCAGGAACGCCAATACCGAAATAATAAGACCGAACATGAATACATTATAAGAAACCCGCAATAACCTATATTTTTTGCCCAATACAACACCCTGCGAATAATTATCGCGGATAAGACTACCGTACAAGAAATCCTTATCGTCCATCATTTTTACCATACCATCGCTGTAATCGTTTAACGACATACGGTAAAAATTACCAAAGAAAAGTAGATTGACCGTCTTTTTTTCAATATCATCGGGCGAAAAAATACCCGGCGGAATTGAAGGCCGTGTGGACAGGATAGAGAATATCATGGTGGTTAAACTTACTGTGAGCAGCATAAAAGTAGGAATCAGCAGGTTGGAATGCTCATCCAACTTGCGCAATACCAAACTGATAATGGCAGATAAGATGATCGAATTCACTGTGATCATGATATGGGCCTTATTGTCGGCCATATCGCTCAAACGCTGATGATTTGCTGAACTGATACGAAACATGGTTTCGATACCCCTTTCCGGCTTATCACTTTTATGTTTTTTTTCATGATGTTCCTCTTCTTTAACAAGAGCAGCTTCAACATGATCTGTTTCAGTCACATTTCGGCCTTCCGCCTTTTCCTTTTTTTCGGATTTCTCTTCCACTTCGCTTTGTTTATCCTTTAATTTTTCAAGGTTCTTTTGCTTCTGGTCATTTAACAGCAGTTGGCAATAATCGGTAAAGTAATGGTGCGACTCTAACAGTTTAATATTACCCTCGCGCCAGGTGTCTTTATTAATTTCGATGTGCCTGCAGGCCTCCAACTCCTTGCGCATCAGCTTGCTTTTTTCTCTAAAATCATCGGTACCCAGGTGAAACAGATCGGCATCGCACAAAATTTCTTCCGACAGATTGGTTGGTTTTTGGGGCATTTCGGTAGCCATGATACAGGCGTTTACCTTATCAATTACCGCGTTATCTACCTTTTGTTGTTTCAGAAAATGGGTTGCATTTTCGGTACTTTTCACTTCATGATTGCTTTTATCAACAAAGTAGCCGGTATCATGAAACCATGCTGCGGAAAGCACTATAAAAAAATCTTCGTCAGATAGCTGGTAGTGGTTGGCTATCTGAGTAGCAGCAGCAACTACGTCTTTAGTATGTTTAAGATTATGGTATGCAAGTTCGGGATCATCATGCACATCAAAATATGATATGACATAATGTTTTACCTCTTCTAACAACTGTTGAAATTTCATGATGGCTTTTTATGGTTAAAGTAATCAAATTTATTTTAAAAATTAATATTTCCGGCAGGCCGCTAAATGTTAATTGGATATTATAGAATGCACCCGCCCGAAAACTTTTTAAACCCATAATTTTAACACTTTTCTGTTCAAAAAACGACTAAAAACAGCCGATAAATATTCAGTTTAATGGAGTTTTAATGCCATTTTAACAAATTTTCAGCGGGTTCTGAAAGCTTTAAAAAGTATTTGATAATTGATGTTCAAATAAGTAAATCTAAAACAGTCTCTATTTTTGGTCGGTTTTATCCTTTAACAGAACGGCCTTGCTTTCTGTTAAACAGAAAGCAAGGCCGTTATATATACAAATATACGAAATACCCTGCAGAATACATAGAAGGCATAAAAATCACCTCGGTCAACCTGTAAAAGATCTGTATAGAGAGTATACCAGGGCGTTTTACCCTTCCTGGTGTGGCTGTTCTTTAGCAAACGTTTCGGGCCCTTCATAACTGTAATTATATGGAGGATACGGCACAATAAATGTTTCGGCAACCCGGGTTGATTTCTTGAAATAAGAGATCCAGATAACTGCTACCACAAACGAACGTACCGCTACCGAGATACTATCATTAGTTAAGGCCGCTTTGTGCAACGGCTGCACAACAATGATCTTTAAGGTAAAAAAGATCAAGCCATATATAAAATACCCGATGATGAAAGATGGTAATATGTCTCGCTTATTAAGCAGCAATACCAGGCAAAATATGGCATAACCAGCCAATATTGTATCACCTACCAACTGATATACAAGCGCCAGTTTATAATTAAACTCGTGCCGGCTGCCAGCATAGAGAGTCCAGGTATGCAGACTAAAAATATGATCCGAAAACTCGCGAAAAATTGCCGCTAAAGCGGTTAATGCCAAGCCTATAGTCACCAATACCAGCCAACCGCCAATAGGATGAAAGCCGGAGCCATGAGCAAAAACTATGGCCGGTGTTTCCCGCTGATATATCCGCATGCATAAAAAAACAAATCCTGCTATCAGTACAACAGTCAGTATGATCAGAAAGCTGTTAACGGCAGTTGCTGATGATGCAGAACCTGCGCCAATGTAAGAGAAGCTATAACTAAGCTCTTCATTATTGATTGTTTTAATATCACCTTTAAATTCGGCGAGCTTATTAAGAGGCGCGTTGTCTTTCAGAAATGTAAGTTTGTATTTCAAAAATAAGCTATCGCCAACAGCATTACGATTTGAGGAAAAACGAAAATAATCCCTGTTGATGGAGGCGCTATCAGGTGTTATATCCCAGCCGCCTGGTAGTATTATCTGCTGTGTATACTCCAAATTGTATGGATAGCTTAATGATACGGGAGTTTTTGTTTGCCCGGTAATGGATGGAAACATTTCCGATATACTGTAGGCATAAAGCCCCCCGGTTAAGCGGTTGGTTGTGGAGTCTTTTTTAAAAAAATTATTGATCAAATAAGTTTCTGTAGTAGTGATGATATTCTTTTGGAGATCGTCTGATATGGCTAAAGAATCTTTACGCTCAATTTTGGTATATATTTTAGCATAATATTCCAGGTAGCTTTTTTCAGTTTCGGCAGTGCTGTTAGAGGCTAATCTATCGCGTACATTATCTGCATGGTTGCCGGTGTACACCGTTTTAACAGTAAGTAATACCGGCGATTTTTCATCTTTAATGGTATAAATATCCTTACCGGTGATCTTGCCTGTTTTTGAAGGCGGTATGGTTGTTAAAGCGTTATTACCTGCTTTTAATACCAGTCCCCTCCCATAATCGGGGAAGTAAATATCAGTGCCTTCACCACCCTGGTAATCAATAGTAGCATCAACCCAAACCTGTTTGCCATTAACATTAGCGGTTACTACAGCGTGATTAAAAGCATAGTAGGTAGGTATATAATCGGCTATATGTTCATTGCGGCTGGCATTTACCAGCACCATATGCGCTTCTATGCAGTTGGCATTCAGCATGGATACCAACAACAGGGATTTGTCTTTACAATCGCCATAACGCTGTTTAAATACTTTTTGAGGGTCATTGGCCCGGTGCGAGTACTGTCCTATCTCGATACCCATGTACCGAACCTCATTTTGCACCGTCCGCACAGCCGCCCTGAAATATTTTTCCTTATCGTTACCGGCCTCGATTTTAAGTTTTTTTATACGGTCAGCCAATTCACCTGTGATATGCGTATCGGTTGGATTAATACTCAGCGCCCAATCCACCACATCGGCCCAACTGTTATATTCACTGATCTGTACATGCCCCAGCGGATCGTACCAGGCGGGCTGGTTATTATCATCCTCACCTGCCGGTATCTGAAAATCTTCATAAGCGTACTGTTTAAGTCCGACGTTTTCAGAAACTGTTACTTTGGGTGTTTTATTGAAATATTTAAAATTGAGCTTTCTTTGTGGCGACGTGATAACAGCGGTATACTGATGAGCTATGGGCGTGTACCATTGAAAATAAATATTATCGCAGTATTTACCCTTAAAAATGGGGTTACGACCGGTAAGTGTATAGGAATACTCGATCCGGTCGCCTTTGCGGATATCATCCAATATGCATAAAGCCGAAAAGGTACCCTGGTATAAAAAATCAGAGAGGTTTTTTTCGTCGGCCAGCACTTTAAACGCCGATATTTTTAAGCGGTTTAGTGGTTTATTATCGCGCCAAACGGTGATATCATGAAAGTCGAGACGTTCAAAGGCCGGGTCAAAACTGATAGATATCTGCGAGGCATTTTGAATTCCTGCGTCTGATACAATTTCGCGGATCACGTGATGATAATCGGCCTGTTTTTCTACCTGGATCTGTTCTTCTATCAACGCATAAAAAAAGCCTCTTTCAATGGTTCGTGCCGATGGCTTCTGATCATAAGTTTTAACGCTGCTTAACCATGTTGGCCTGGGCGATTGATGTATAACGGGGGTACCTGCTTTAGCTAATTGACTTTTAAACAATACTAATAGCGGGCAAAAAATTAAGGTTAGGTATATTTTTAAACACTTTGACATACAGGCATTGAAAATAAACAAAGAACCCGACTTTTTGATATTTATTTAAAATATCAAAAAAGCTTATAAAAAAAGCCATCTCACAAAATGAGATGGCTTTTTGATATAGTTGAAAGTATACTATTGTCCGCTGCCTAAGATTGGCGCAAACTTTTTCATATAATCATTCAATTGCGCTGATACCTTTTTATTGATATCGGTTTGCTTGTTTTCTTTGGTGAAATCGGCTATACCGTTTAGCAATTGCAAACTGATCTGCACATCGCGCATGTTTACGTTACTGGAGTTATCTGATAACAAATGATAGTTATAATCTAACTGATCGGTCACGTAATCATCAATGCTGGCAGTAAGTCTTTTACCAAGAACCACATCATTAAGCTGGAATGCCAGCTGGGCCAGAAATAATTTACGACCGGCCACATCAATATATGGCGTAATATCGGGCATTTCCTGATCGTACTTATGGAGCGCTTTCAGCGCCAGGTCATTATGCCCTTCCTGCATCAGGTTTTGTATCAGATCAATAAAGGTAGAGGCCATCACCGGGTAAAACATGGATGTTGACTCATGATCAAGGTAACGGGCATTTTTAAAGTTGCCGAATTTAAACTTGTTCATGATGTTGTTATACATTACCATGGTATTGGTTTTGCCCAACTGATCGCGTTTGGTGGTATCTTTTTGAAAAGGGATCAGGTGGTAGGTAAAGCCTTCTTTATACAAATAAGGTTGTAAACCTATCAGGTTATCGTTACCGATAGTGGTGGTAAAACAAATTGGCCTTTTCCAATGGTTATGGGCCAAAATATCCAACATGGCCAGGTTATCTTTAGTAACGTAGTTGGAGGTATATTTCCAATCCATCACCTTGGCTATCTTATCTTTCTGATCAGCCGCTACTACACCATTTTTAATCACCTCATCAGGATCAATAGTGATCTTAAAGTTTTTGGTTGGTAAATAGTTACCCCAATCGCCACTTTGATACTGCACCTGCGTCGCTCTATCATCAGAAGAGATAAAGTCGAAAACCTCTTTTACTTCTACAGGTCCGGCTATTTTACGATCATTGTAATAAATGATGTCCCTCACCCCTTCCTTATATTTATCATAAGGCATGGTGATAGGCAATGGTTCCGACTGGTTCATTTTTCCCTGCATCTGGCGGATATACCAATCGCCTGTAAACAAGCTCAGGTTAACAATGCGTACGTCCGGGCGTATACCTTCCACTTCCTGGTCATACCATAACGAGTAGGTATCGTTATCGCCATAAGTAAACAATATGGCATTTGGCGGGCACGATATCAGGTAATTATAGGCCATATCATGGGCTGTCCATTTGGTTGAACGGTCGTGGCTTTTCCACTCTTTGCTGGCCAACAGCACCGGCGCCAGCAATAAACAGATCACGGTTGAGCCGATAGCGGCGGTATTGGCATTGATATATTTACGGGCAAATTCGGCAATGGCAATAACGCCTATACCTATCCAGATAGCAAATGCATAAAAAGAACCTACGTATGAGTAGTCACGCTCACGTGGCTGTATAGATGGCTGATTAACGTACAGTACAATAGCGAGTCCCGTAAAGAAAAATAACAGCAATACAATAAGCGCGTCCTTCTTTTTACGGTTAAGGTGATAAAACGCACCAATTAAGCCAATAATAAGTGGAAGCGCATATAACGGTGTATAGGTGGTCCCGTGTAATAATGATTTGGGTAGATTCTTATCAAAAAGGCCTGTAGTCCAGTTTCCATCAATGCCACCAGTGCTCGTTTGCCCGTCGGCGTCATTGGTACGGCCCACAAAGTTCCACATAAAATAGCGCCAGTACATCTGGTACATTTGCCAGCTAAACATAAATTTCAGGTTATCGCCAAAGCCCGGCGCCTGGCCATCCGGAATACGCAACCACTCTTTATAAAACTGAACATCGTTAGGTTCGGTACTATACATGCGCGGGAATGGCGTAGTATGGCTGTACTCTGTCTCGATCTTTTTACCGGCATTCTCATACTTTGTTTTTCCTTTACGATAAATAGTACTGCCTTCTTTCTGATCGGTAACGGTAGCATCATAATATGGGCCGCTTAGTAATGGCGTTTCGCCGTATTGGATACGGTTTAAGTAGCCATAAAGTGTAAAAGCGTTATCCGGGTGAGAGTTATTCAGATCGGGGTTAGCTGTAGCCCTGATGGGGATATAGGCAAAAGCCGCGTAGCCAAAATATATAAAGGCCACACATAATAAAGCCAGGTTAACCGTTGGCTTTTTAGCGCGGATACTATATATAATACCACCCACAAGCACTACAACAATTAATAAGATAAAGAAAAATGCTCCGCTGCCAAAGCCCAATCCCAGTGAGTTCACAAAGAAAAGATCAAAATACGCCGCGAATTTGATAGTATATCCCCTGATGCCGTATTGCACCAGCCCCAGGATAACAACGCCTGCTAAAAATGCCAGTATACCATTTTTAACGGTAATATTTTTGCTCCTGCGGAAAAAGTATACCATGGCAATAGCCGGGATGGTTAACAGGTTAAGCAGGTGGATACCGATAGATAAACCGATAACGTAGGCTATAAAAACCAGCCATTTATCCGCGCCTTTTTCATCGGCATGGGCATCCCATTTTAATATGGCCCAAAATACAATAGCGGTACATAGGGATGATAATGCAAATACAATGGTCTCAACAGCCGAAAACCAAAAGGTGTCGGTATAAGTAAAGGCCAACGCGCCAACCAGGCCTGCTCCCATGATCAGGATGAGGTTTGATTGCTCAACCACATCATCACGTTTATTTAAAAGCATCTTTTTGGCCAGGGCGGTTATCGTCCAGAACAAGAACATAATAGTGGCCCCGCTGGCTACTGCAGAACCCAGATTGGTAAAATAAGGCACCTTGGTATTATCGCCAAAGGATAACAGCGAAAATAATTTGCCCAGCATAGCAAAAACAGGATAACCGGGTTGGTGGGCTACCTGTAAACGGTAAGCACATGAAATAAATTCGCCGCAATCCCAGAAACTTACGGAGGGCTCCAGTGTTAAAATGTAGGTAACAGAAGCTATAACAAAGCAAAGCCAGCCTAAAAGGTTATTGATTTTTTTGTATTGCATTTATATTATATATGGGTTCATTAGTTCACTTGTCCATTAGTTTATTGGTGCATCTGTTCCATGTTCATTAGCGGGATGTATATGAATAACCATGCAAAGCTATTCGTTCAACAACCAATGAACAATTGAGCCAATAAGCGCGCAAATATCAGGATTTTTATAGCTTATTAAAAGAAATCAGCTTAGTGTCACCAAATTTAACATAAATTAACTTTTACAATCAAAAGATTAAAGATTTTTGGAGTATAGAATATATACTTCCTATAAGCGGATCAATCATACTTTCAGATAGTTATAAATCTGGAACTACTATAATAAAAAGCCCTTACTCAAAAAATGTTTACGCTAAAAATCGAAACTCAAGCATTAATATGTTATTTTGTGAAACAAATAAGGGGGTTATTTCCTTAGCCAATTAAGCGCTGATCCAATTTTCATGTTAATATAAATAATGCTTACTTTGTTGTGATGCAAAAACTTTACTTCGTTCAATCTATAAAACTTTTTTTGTTAGCGGGGATACTCCTCCTTTCGGTTCAGACAAGCCATGCACAATCTGTTTATTTACCACAATCCTATCTGCTTTATCAAAAATTTAACGGTGATATATATAGTGTAAAAAGCTCATTTCATACATCCTTACGCCCTTTTTTGATAGACAGTGTGATCAATGGCACCTATGATTCTGTAATGAACATAGGCGTTAGCGACAAACGTAAAACCTGGCTTAGCCGTAAGTTGTTTAACGAACATTTGTTTGATGTACAAACCAAAGATTATACTTTTTACGGTGATGTTATTGCCGATCTGCAGCTGGGCAGAGATTTTTCGGGCAAACGATCCACCTATTTAAATGCCCGTGGTTTTCAGTTTGGCGGTACGGTGGGTACAAAATTCTCCTTTTACACCAGCGGATTTGAAGACCAGGCCAAGTTTCCGGATTATTATAACGATGTTGTAAATGCAAACGCCTTTGTACCCGGCCAGGCTTATGCCCGCCACTATAACGGCCAGGCACAGAACTCTCAGGATTGGTCGTACGTTACAGCTATCGCATCTTACACGCCTATAAAACAACTGAACATTACCCTTGGACAGGATAAAATGTTTGTAGGTGATGGCTACAGATCGCTACTACTTTCAGACTATGCTGCTAATATGCCATTGTTAAGAGTTACTGCTAACCTTGGCAGCGTACAGTATATGATGGCCTGGGCCTATCTGGAGGACCTTAAAGCGCCAAAATTTGACCAGTTGGGAAGCAACAGGCGCAAGTGGGCCCTGTTTCATTATGTAGACTGGAACGTAAGCAACCGTGTATCGCTGGGTTTCTTCAACGCGCTCATCACCCCGGAAGCCGATGCACAGGGCAACAGGCGCGGGTTTGATGTAAACTTTATCAATCCACTGGTGTTTTCCAGCGGTTTAGGCTCGTCTGGCTCACCCAGAGACAATGTATTTGTAGGCTTTACCGGCAAGTATAAGATATTTGATAAAACGGCTATTTATGGTCAGTTACTGCTCGACAGGTTTAAATTCAACAACTTCTTTTCGGGCAATAACCTTGACAATACTAATGGTGTACAATTGGGTATACGTGGGGCCGATATATTTAAGGTTAACCGTTTAAACTATCTTTTTGAGTTTAATACCGTGAAACCGTACACCTACTCCAACACGCAGGTGCTTAATAATTATACTTTTTTCGGCGATCCTCTTGCTCATCCATTCGGAGCCAATTTCAGGGAGTTTCTAGGTATCATCAACTACTCTATCGGCCGGTTTGATTTTCAGGGCCAGGTTGATTATGGTAAATACGGACTTGATGCTAATGCGGCGGATAATAACGGAAAATTATTGACAAAGCCATACCCGGTTAACCCTAACCCAACTCCGGTTATTGGCCAGGGCATCAGTACACAACTTTATTATGGTGAAGGTACCATATCATTCCTGGTAAATCCTAAAACTAATCTCCGTATTGAAATTGGCGGCCTTTACCGCCAAGAGAAGAATGCGCTGAATGATAATAAAACCACCTTATTTACATTCGGTTTAAAGAGTGGCTTCCGGAATTTATATCATGACTTTTAAGATAGGAAAAGTAGCTGGTATCAAGTAGCTAGACAAGATATCAATAAGTCGAAAATCTTGATACTAACTACTTGATGCTAAATCTCACAATTTCAAAGCGATGATAATCTGCCGTACCAGTTCTGCCTCGGCAAATGGTTTGCTTAAAAAACCTGAAAACCCTTTTTTGAAAAGCTTTTCAGCATCTGATGGTCTTGAGGTGCCACTGATAGCAATAACCGGTACTTTATTTAACGGGGCTTTTAAATGCCTGATAGCGGCTATAAGCTCATGACCATCCATGGCAGGCATCTGGATATCGGTTAGAATAACAGTAATGGATTCTTTAGCCAGGATATCCAGTGCAGCCTCTCCGTTATTGGCCTGATAAAATTTAATATTCCATTTGCTGGTCATCATTTTCAGAAACATTAAACTAAGCTCGTTATCGTCTACAGCAAGGATACTAATACCGCTAAGCAAGGATAGCGGATCATCTATTTTTTGTTTATCAGCAACCAGGTTGCCCGCCTCATAAGGTATATAAAAACTAAATGTGCTCCCCTTTCCGGCCACACTTTTTACACTGATCTGTCCTTTTTGCAACTGAACCAACTGCTTACAGATATAAAGCCCAAGTCCGGTACCTGTTTGACCTTTCGCGGAGTTGGTTTGGTAATATTTAGAAAAAAGGTTTGCCTGCTGCTCTGTACTTATACCTGCACCCGTATCTATGATGTCAACCGTCAACCTGCTTTCTTTATTTACCTGTACCAGGGAAGCTTTTACGGTAACACTGCCTGTATCGGTGTACTTAATGGCATTACTTAGCAAATTAACCATCACTTGTTTAAGCCTGAAACTATCGCCCAAAATCAGGGCACCCTTATCGCCTTCAAAATGATATGCCAGGCTGAGTTTCTTTTTGGTGGCACTAAACTCCATGCTCTCTATCACCTCTTTCAATACAAAATCAGCGTTGAAAGGATCGCGGTTTATCTTAAACTCGCTATTCTCCATTTTAGCGGCATCGAGCGTATCATTCAATGTACGCAGCAGCATATCAGACGAAAGCCTGATGGAGCCCAACATATCTGCCTGCCGTGGCGAAAGATTAGTTTGACTGAATATATACAGAAAACCTTTTATAGCGGTAAGTGGGTTACGTATTTCGTGGCTCATATGCTGCAGCAGATCCATTTTCTGCTGAGCAATGGTGACCGAACGCTCGTTTTCTTGTCGTAGCAGGGTTTCAGATACACCCAGTTTAAGGATAAATACAATGAGCAACGCAGCAAATATCAGTACTAAGAAAAGAGCCGCCAGATAAAAATTATTGATTAGCCGGGTTGTTTCCTGGTAACTTTTAAATGTCATCCCTTTAAACTCATTGGCCATATTGTAATTGATATCCTTTACACCGTTTATAATACTCTCCATCTCGTTACGGATATGAATATTAAGGGCTGTCAGATCTTTTTGAGTAGCCAGTAATTTGATATTCCGCTCCTGTAACTGCTTTAACTTTTGATTAAAGTTCTTTTTATCGCGGTAAGCCACTTTACGGGTTGCCGAATCGACCAATAAGTTTGTGCGGCTATGGTTAACCACGATAATGCTGGAGGATGTATTGTTGTTTTTATTAACGATAGCGTCTTTGATTCGTCCGAAAAGGCCCTTCTTTTTACCAACAATATCTTTTTTTATGGTATCAGATTTACTCTCTACATTTTTTTTCTTGGGCCCGGTGGTCGTGGTGATAACAACCGGTTCTTTACCAGTAGCCTCATTAAAATCGGCATAAACAGTAAGCAGGGAATCAAAATTATGCTTAAGCTCATATAACTTGCCCGATAATTCCAGTTTTTTTACGCGCCAAAACAGCACTTTTTGATGTTGCTCGTCGCTTAAGCCCGGTATATTACTGTGATCTCTAAGCAGCGTATCTATCAGGTCAAACGCTTGTGAGAGTTTTAACTTGTATGCTTTACTTTTTTCGTCGTCGGCACTTAATAACGATTCCTGAAAATCATCTTCGGCCTCATGCAATAATAACAAGGCTTGTTGGGGTCTTGACTGATCATATTCAACATCGTGCGCTAATTTTGAAAGGTCCTGTAATTTATTGGAAATAGAATTACGTACAAAAAGCGCGATGATGGCAAGGATAATGATCAATGCCAAAAACGCCAGCATGATCTTCCTTGAGATTTTTTGAGTATATGTAGATTTCATTAAAGCAGTAACCTAAGCAAGTATGATGCCGATATTTAAATGGAAAAATTAAGGGCAATAATAACACTTATTAAAACCGGGGAAGATATATTTTTAACTTCTTATGAGAATAAGTTTAAAATATAAACCATTAAATAAAAGTATAGCTCGTAAACGAAAACCAGAAGGCTAAAAATGGATGGTTATGCGGGCTGTAGATACCACTTAAAAACTCCGCCAACGGTTAAATATTGGGTAATAGTAACAGCAGAAAAAAAATGAAATATTATTTTGGATTGATTTTTAGGTATAACCAGGTCAAACAGGAATAGCCATGCCGACCTGGTTATGCATTTGAATTTTATTTTCTTTCCAACAGGATACGCCATGCCGCGGCACTTAATATAGCACCCAATATGGGAGCCACAATAAATAACCATAACTGGCTGATAGCCGCCCCGCCAACCAGCAATGCCGGGCCAATGCTACGTGCCGGATTTACAGATACACCGGTAACCATGATACCTACGATATGGATAAGCACCAGGCTTAAACCTATTGACAGACCCGCGAAACCACCATGTATATTTTTTGTAGATGTTGAACCAAAAATTACCAGCAGGAAGATGAAGGTAAAAACAGTTTCGGCAATAAAGCCGGATAATAAATTGTAATGCCCCGGTGAAAAGGCATCAAATCCATTTTGTCCTAAACCATTAGCGGCTACGCTATACCCATCCTTCCCCGATGCTATGAGCAATAAGATACCAGCGCCGGCAATAGCCCCCAATACCTGGGCAATAATGTAAATAACCGCTTCACTTGCTTTCATACGGCCGGCAACAACCATACCTATAGAAATGGCCGGATTAATGTGGCAACCAGATATGTGACCAATAGCATAAGCCATTGCTACAACCGATAAGCCAAAAGCAAAAGAGATACCCAACAAACCAACACCACTTGTGCCATTGGCGCCGGCAATCACCGCGCTGCCACAGCCCATCAAAACCAATACCAGTGTACCGAAAAACTCGGCCGAAAATTTTGAAAAAGTGCTTGTCTCCATCTGAATTATAAATTAGGTTAAAGGATTAGGTAAATAATAACTAAACTGCAACATGGGTTTAGTTATACATAACCTGTGCATAGTTATATAAAGCTACGCATTGTTATATTGCAAATCCGCATCAAATAAAATAAGTTTTCAATCGAATGTTAAATAGTTTCGACAGATACTATTATCCTTTCGACAAAAGTTCAAAACCAGAAGATAAAGCTTAAAACCACTTATCGATAAACTTTTTAAACGGTTCCCGGTACTGTTCGCTAACAGGTATCAATATTTTTCCAAATCGGATGGTACTCCGGGTAACACTATCGATCTTATCCAGCGAAACGATGAAAGAACGATGCACCCTCATAAATGCGCCACTCTTTAATTTTTCTTCCAGATTTTTCATGGTAGTGAGTGATTTTATATAACCATCGGTATTGGTTACATAAACTTTTACATAATCTTTGAATCCTTCAATGTAAAGTATATGCTTTAAATAAACCTTTACTAATTCATACTCAACCCGTAAAAAAATAAAATCATGCTCTGTATAATCTGTGATTTGCAATTGCGTATTACCTTCCAGATCTGCTTTAGCTTTATACATTGTTTTCAGAAACACCTCATATTCAATTGGCTTAAGCAGATAATCAAAAGCATTTACTTTGTACCCTTCTATCGCAAAACGATCAAAACCTGTGGTAAAAATAATACGTGGCGCATCGGTGCCCATACGCTCATTAATAATACGGGCGAGTTCAATGCCGTTGAGGCCAGGCATATTGATATCCAGAAAAACCAGTCTTGGGTTTTGGTTTTCTATGGCTAACAGGCCCTCGTTAGGGTCGGTATAAAACGATAACAGGTTTAAAAACGGGGTATTGTCAATAAGACTACGAAGATGAAAAACAGCCATCTCATCGTCATCCACAATCATGCAATCAATCAACATAGGTTTCAGAGTATAGCTGATCAAGACAAAATTCAGACCACCCAAAAGCTATCTCCAATGACCTATATGACACATCATACAACCAATAGGAATAGTTTTAAAAGCGTGTATATTATTCCCCAATTGGTAAAAAATAATGCGCCCTTAAATAATGGCGCATTATCAATCAATATAAGGTTTCCTCTAAAAATACATAACTCGAATTAAACGCTAAACCTGGAATATCGCTTTTAGCTAATTGTGATAAATAGTTAAATCAGACCATCCTATTAGAAACTGTGATGACGAAGAGTAAAGTTTATTTTGACACTCTTGCAACGTTTGTATGTTAAAATACATTTAAAAGAAGCCAAAAAGATGAAATATTTATTTGTTGCTGCAATTTGCCTATGCCTCAAATTATTATTGGAAGCATATAAATAAGTAACACGTACAAACATATAAACCTTACAATAATGAAAACCATGTATACAGCTATTTTGATTGTAATAGCACAAATCGCGCACAGCCAAACACCACAAGGACATTACGAAGGTGCCCTGACAAGAGATGGATCTGTTCAATTAATCTCCTTTGATTTTGCTATAGATAAAACAACTTACGACATTCCTGAAATTGGTTATTGGGATGTGACTACAGAAAAAATAGCTTTGAGAAAGGACACTTTGAATTTAAAAATATTCTATGGCGATTTCTCCTGTTTTTTAGACTCTAAAACAGGAGATTTAACAGGTATAAGCAAGGATATGAATCCTAAAATCCGGATTCACCTGAAAAAAACGGCGGCGAAAAAAAAGAGCTTTTCAGAAGAGGAAATTAAATTTTCTAATGCAGATGTTTCCCTTGCAGGAGTTTTGTTTAAACCCAAAAAATCAGAGAAACCTATTCCTTATGTGATTTTAGTACATCGATCCGGATGGGAAGACAGGAACACACCTTGGTATCATTCATTAGCTTATAGTCTGGCAAGCAAGGGTATAGGAGTTTTACTTTATGATAAACGTGGGACAGGTAAATCAACAGGTAATTTTTCATCAGCAGATTTCAATGTTCTGGCAGACGATGCTGTTTCCGCGTTCAATTATATAAAAGAAAGAAAAGATTTGAATTATACCAAAATAGGCTTTATTGGCGCAAGCCAGGGAGGATGGATTACACCGCTTGCAGCCAATAAAGTCTCAAACTGTGGCTTCGCAATTTTAATAGTAGGTCCCGCTGTTTCTCTTTATGAGCAAGATGTTAATCGTGTTCAATATACGTTGACTGATGAAGGTTATTCAAAACATTCTATTGATTCTGCACTTCATTATTCGGGACTTTTTTTCAAATATATTCAGAGTAATCATACAAAAGATTGGGAAGCGCTTAAAGCTTATGCCTCGAAAATAAAAGATAAAAAATGGATAGATAATCTTGATATACCTCAATCACAAATAGGGAACGACATATTGTGGTGGAGAAAAAATAGGTATGACCCTAAAGAAGCTTTAAATAACATAAAATGTCCTGTGTTAAGTATTCTTGGGGAAAAAGATGTATTAGTGCCCCCAGCCGAAAACAAAATTAAAATGGAAACCTACCTGAAAAATGCAGGCGTGGATTATAAAATTGTTATCGTAAAAAATTGCGGGCACGACATGATAACAAAGGGAGAGCTGAATGGTACAGATTGGAATTGGCCATATACTTATTGGCAATGGCAAAAACAACCTCAGGAATTTTTCAATTCAATATTTGAATTTATAAACAAATAACAGCGAAACCAAAGCTAAAACTGCAGCAGATAACTATAGGCTCGGCAATATGGCGCAGCAACATGTTTCTTTATAAATTCATCTTCTCGACAGGTATGTTACTCATAACTCTGATTATCTACTTCCTGCTGCACACCACCCAAAATGGTCAAATCATGCTTACCAAATACTTTATGAAAGTTTAACTGGCTATAAATGGTAGAGTGTGTTAAACACCTTAAAATAAACAACTTTCAAAACTATATACATGTAACCGCCCGTTACCACGTATTTAAACATCTGAAAGCTGCACGAATTAATTGTGTGGAATACATGGAGCAGTTTGCAGAAATGGAAGAAATGGTGGTATACAACACCGCCGACAGCAAACTGGGTTACGAATCATTTGAGACAGAACTGGCGCAGCTATTAAAAGATTACCCCGCCGTTGCCAGGAGATATTCTGGTTAAGCCGGGTACAAAATTTAAGTAATGACGAGATAGAGGGTAAACTCAACATTTCTAAACGTACGGTTGAAAACCAGATAACCCAGGCGTTAAGATACCTTCGTGTTTCTTATACAAAACTATCAACGGTTTCATCGCGGTGATCATTGCCCTGCTTTTGAGCAGAGTACACTGAGTTTTTAGCTTCTGATCTCACTAGGCAATATCCCAAAATACTTTTTAAAAGCTTCGGACAGATGAGACTGGTGCTTAAAACCAACCTCGTAGGTCACTTCCCTGATGGTCATTTTCTGATCAACAAGCAAGTGCCGGGCACGCTCCATTTTTAACCTGGTTACGTAGCCATAAATAGTTGTACCAAAGTATGCCTTAAAACCACGCTTCAATTTAAACTCATTGAGGGATACCATACGCGATAAAACCGGCAATACGGGCGGGTTGGCAAAATCCTGGTCCAAAATATCACGGGCCTGCTCTATCTTTTCCTGCTCAAGGTTGGAATACTTGCGCACTTCATCATGCTGATCGTTCTGCAATTGTTCCATCTGAAGCATCAGCAGTTCCAATATTTTCGATTCGGTATGCAACCGTTTCAGTTCACCGGCTCTTTTGCATTCTACAATATCATTGATGGTTTGTCTCATTTCGTGCGATACCAGCAAATCCTGGGCGGATATAGAAGTGAATTTTCCATTCTTAATTTCCTGTACAAAATCGGCATGCAGCAAAGAATCTTGGTTGATCAAATGAAAATAATATTCTTTCGACAGTACTACCAGGAAGTAATTGTACACCACATCGGGCAACAACTCATATCTGCCCGACAGGGAGGGGATATAACGAATATTATGCCTTGCTCCTCCCCGCATTTTTTTGGTGCGCTGTTTATCGTCCAAAGCTTGCTTTTGCTCATAAAATATAAACTGCGAGGTTACAGTTTCACCTTCTATCTCAAAAAGGATACTGGCAGGCTCATTAAACTGCATCTGCACATTCATCAGAAACAAACCACCCGAGCTGATCATATGATTTGAGAACTGCTTAACCGGCGGGCGCTTAATGGTCATGCTTTTTTCGGCCAATGGCGTTTGCACGTTATAGTTGTCAGGCAGTTCTTCTATAAAAAGCCAGTCTTCAAAACCTTCTATTTTTGATTTGATATGCATATGGTACTTTAACTTTATAGCCCGCATCCCAAAAGATGCAGGCTATGTTTTCATAGATATATGTAGGTGTTTGTGTTATTCTGTTACTTGTATTCCATTGCCAGATCTGTCTATACCATATAGCGTATCATTTTTATCATACAGATAAATGTTTTCGATCTTGATCAATGGGAAATCAACCGGTACTTGTAATTTTATTTCGTCGTTGGTTATGCTAACTATATTTACCGGTTTTTCGGTGAAAATATCAATGGACATAGTCGCCCTGACAAATATTTGCTTGTAATATTTTAATGAACCATTATCACTTGTAATGGAAAGGGTTCCACCACGTTTAACCGTAGTAATTGTTGCAGGCACCACCAATGATAAATCAGGTGGGGCTATATGGATTGGCCCTTTTAACTGGATCAGGCTACCTGTTTTAAGCTTAACCCGGTATGAACCGGTATCAATTGATATCGGAATATTAGCTATGAGCCGTGATGCCGTAAATTCCGTAAAGGAAGAACCCGGCAATTGGGTCTCTTTATTGTTTTTATCAACAATATATAATTTTGTACGACTGGTATCGGGCACCATGTATTCGCCGAATAAAACAAGCACATCTCCTAAACGTGAATCCCCAACCTCAAAAGCAGGATTGGGCTGATTTATTGCAGGTTTAAGCCTGTAGGTTTTAACGCTACCGTCCTGTGCCTTTACTTTAAAAGTCACCCCCGTTTTAAAGGCAACCTGCGCACCAGAGGCCGGCTCAATAACCGCCCTTTCAGAAACAGTGATCTGCGGATTGATAAAATCAGGGACAGCCATAAAAGGAGGATAATAAACTATAATATCTGATCCTTCAATACTTGCTTTTATTTCTGTACCATTTGCATCTTTTATGGTAAAACGCTCAATATCGTTATAAGGATATTCAACGTACTCCTTTTTACAGGAGGATATAACAAAAACAGCCGCAAGTAACGATAGCAAGAAACATAGTCTTCCTGATTTAAAGTAGATCATTATTCGAATATTTATTTTATTAGGGTAAATTGTAAAGAGGCAAGCCGGATAACCGGCTTGCCCCGATATTTAATTAGTTGTTATTAATTACACCGGTTTTAATAGTGTATACACCTCTGTTGCTGGTAGTTGTACCATCACCGGTAGCTCCGGTAACTTGTAGGGCATATGGGCTGCCAGACGCGGGAGTAACCAGGATGTAAAAGCTAGCGATAGCTGTTACACCACCTGGCTGAACATAGTTGTACCAGCCATTAGGAGCATTTGGATCGGTTGAAGTGTTTCTGCCGATGCTTGCGACTGCGGTAATGCCAGCAAAATCAGAAATTTTCAATGAGGCAAATGTTTTAGTTGGAGCATACAAATACTTTAAAGTAGAGCCTGAAATGGTTTGTATAACCGAGTTATTGGTACTTGTAAAAAGCACGTCGGCAGCGGTAAAACTGCTTGTGCTTTGAGCACCAGTAGCCAGATCTACATAAATAGTACCATAACCGGCCGGGCCTTGTGCCGGGTTGGCATAAGTGCCGGTTACTGTATAAGTATTGCTGGTTGGCACCGCGTTAACAGATAATTTTGAATTTGCCGAAGCATCATTGTTTGCAGGGGCAACGCCTTTGTCTTTAGAGCAGGAAACTGCCAGAACCGCGATAGCAACAACAGCTACGCCAGATTTTAAAACGCCTAGAAAATTGTTTTTCATGATGAATAAGATTGAATTTTAATAAATGAATTGAATTAATATATGTTAATCACCTTCGTACGCAGGTGGGATAACCATGTGTTATTTGGCCGTTACCGTTAACGCCCCGATTTTTTTGACCGCATCCCAGCCATCAAATTGAAAACTGTATTGGGCCGTGTAATAATAAACCCCTACCGGAAAATCATCAGGTATCTTCAGCGTCATGTCGGTATAAGTGTAGCTTTGTATAGGCAGATCATAAGTTTTACCATTAACCGTTACCGAAGCCGCTTTAAAACCAACAAATACAGTATTAAATGAGGTAAAACTGATTGTGCCTCCCTGCTTTACTTCACGTGATGGTATCAGCAGATTGGGCTGTTGAAAAAAAACATGAATAGGGCGTGTTATTTCGGACGTATGCCCAAGATAAGTAACCTTAACCTTGTATGATCCGGTGTCAATATCAGCGGGTAATATTACCCCGTTTAATACATACAGGTTATCTGAAGGGCTAAGGGAAAAAGCAGACCCCGTAGGGAACGTAACCACCTTATTGCTTTTTTGATTGGTCATTTGAACCTGCACCAAAGAGCCGTTCCTGCTTTGAAAATCACCAATAATCGGGGGCAGTTGTAATAAAGGCGACACTTCCAGGGTAGCGTTAGCACTCCAGTCAACTGTTAATGATGGTGTATTTTGCTGTACTATTTTAAGTGTATATATATTGGTGCTGCCATCGGCTGCCTTAACCGTATATTTAACGTCTTGTGCGCTAATAGGTATCGGTTCAACTTTTCCTACAATACTTGCTCCTTGCGATACTGATATAGCAGGATCAATAACCGTGAGGTTAAGATAAAACGGTACATATACCGTGATAGATTTATCAATTTGATCAATAGCGCCATAAATAACCGTATCAGTAAGGTTAACTACCTTATATTCTGTGATCTTGTTTTGGGGCTGTGCAGGCAGTTCAACAGTTTTTTTGCATGAAGCGAAAACAGTTGTTATCAAAATGGCTATTAAAAAGGGTATTAGTTTTAATTTCATCGGGATATGCAGGTGTAAGTATTATTTAATTTCAAACTTGGTGCTGCCTTTCGGGACGATCACATACTCAAATGTGAAATACATGTGCGGTGTATCGCGAAACCATTTATCAGCAGTAAGCACATCTTTATAACAGCTGATCATTTTGATCTTGGCATAATTACCCGTTGCGGTACGCACTACCAATGTGCGCGACTCAGGCATCGCGTAAGCCACATGCTGTTTATTATAGCTGCCATCGCCCCTGATGTTTCCGCCAAAATCATACAGATACCAGCCGGTTCCCTCGCCAAAGGCTCCCTGGTCATCTGTACCAAAAGTTTTGGAGGTTGAAAAATCCTTATCAGCCGGAACATCAGTAACCGTTTCAAATGCTTGTTTTAAGATGAGTATACCACCTACTCCATTGGCTGTGTAGCCCGGGTTTGTTGCATCTTTACCATTATTGGCACCAATAAAACTGTTATACAAATTGGAAAAAGATAGATCCCAGCGGGCCGTTTTTTGATAGTCGGCAGGTGCTTGCACTTTATTTTCAAGACTGAAATAAAGAACAGGAGGCGCCGTTGTAGGAGCGCTGTCATCCGTAGGAGCCGAAAAATTTTCAACTCTTTGCAGTTTATAAAAAGGTACGGAACCAGATGCAGCTGGTGTATCGGTTTTTGGGTCAGGTTCAGGGTTGTTACTTTTTGAACAGGAACTAAAAAGCATACCGGCAATGGTAAGCACGCCAAGCCATTTAGTGAGATTATGGGTGATTGATCGCATGATAATATGTATGTTGGTGTAATTATTCAATTAGTCTTTGGTTGATAGATTGCGGCTGCCATCTTGCTGTACAAAATACCTGAAGGTGAAATAAGGCGCCGGCCAGTTCAGATCGGTTACTACAGCTGGCGCCCCTTTATACATGCTCACCATTTCAAGTTTGGCATATCTACCATCCGCAGTACGTAAAACATAAGTACGGTTCTTAACTGGCACTGCCAGGTGGGTTTTCAGGTCATAGAAATACCAACCGCTGCCATTACCACTATCCCAACCTGCAGAAGTTATTGCTGCGGAGGTAAATACATTATCTGATGGGGCTTCAGTAACCTGGTCATAGGCTTTATTTACCACTACCATGCTGCCTTTTCCTGTTCCGCCAAAACCTAAACTGGCATCGTTAGTACCGTTATTTATACCTACATAGGAGTTGTACTCCCGTGCGAAAGAAATATCCCATTGCGAACTTTTCTTCTGACCGCTATCAATTTTAGCATTGGTAGTAAAACTGAAATAAAAAGTTTTGAAACCGCTGCTGATCGTGCTGCCAACATCGCCGGGCAAATCATTTACTACAGTGCTTTTGCCATCCTGTAGCTGAGGTTTTACTTGTTCCTTAGTACATGAACTGATCAATAAGGCCGAGGCAACCGTAATGAGTAGTGTTTTCAAGTAATTGTATTTGGTCATTTTCATATATCTTATCTGTTAAAAGAACCGGTAGTTTAATCCGGCCAGTATCATACGGCCAGGTTGCCCGGGCATCAGCATATCCCGGTAGTTAAATAGGTTATCGGCCGTAAGCTGTATGGCCATGTGCTTGTTGAGCAGTGTTTTTTGAACCGATGCGTTGAAAAGGAAAAAGCTCGCCACATAAGTATCATAGGGATCTAAAAAGCCATTTGGTCGGTTTGATTCCTGAAAGCCATACTTACCACGATAGTTTACCCAGAACGTGCCAGTGATACCTTTAGGCTCATATTCATAGTTAAACCTGATATTGGCCATATGGCGCGAACGGTTGGTTAACCCAAAGTAATCAGAAACTTTTGAGCGGCGCTCTTCACTCGTATTAGGGTTATAAACCGTAGCGTAATTACCCGTGCCCGCCTTTATGGAATCAACAACGCCACGATCTTTGGCATAGAGCAATTGGTATCCTGCCGCAATGGTTAAGCCCTTGGCGGCCAACCAGCTCATACCTACATCCAGACCAGAGAGGAATGCCTTATCAATATTAAAATAGGTGAATACCTGCTGCCCCCCTTTTTTGGAAGCCACCTGATCGGTATTGATGAAATTATGAACGTTGTTATAAAAGCCGTTCACATCGATCTTGAACGCGGCAACAGGTGTAAATGTAAAACCAGCACTATATGATACCGAGCGCTCGGGTTTTAAGGCGCTTACTTTAGAAGCATTAGGAAAAACAGCTGATATTTCGCCGGCATCCTGCAATTTTTTTAGTTCTGCCGCAAATTGCTCGGTGCCCAATACGGTATAACCGCCACCAGCAAAATTGGTAAATACTAAATATAGCTGCCTGAAGTCCGGTGTTTTAAATCCTGTAGCTATGGCTGCTTTTAAAACCAGCATTTTTAAGGGCTGATAATTGATGCCAAAACTTGGTGTAAGACTGCTGCCATAACGGCTATGGTGCTCCAGCCTGAATCCGCCTATTACGCCCACTTTATTGCTTACTTTCCAATCGCCCTGGCTGTACAAGAAGGAATTTTGCTGATGTTTGCCGCCAGGGAAAGCGTCATTATCCATGGTTTCATACTGCGTGCCTATACCGCTGGTAACCCTTAAGGAATTAAACCACATTTTAGATGCCTGTACTTCACCGCGGTGCAGATACTGCGTAAAATTATTGCCCGGGGTTACCTGGTTTGAGGTAAGATCAGTAATGTTTTGCCCGGTAGCATAGCGGGTAAGATAATACTGCGATTTAATGCGCAGGCCACTGCTTAAGTTGGTATTCAATACTACCGATCCGTTCAGATCGTCCTCATCCAGTTTATCTGTTGTTGGACTACCGGTATATGATTTATCATTTACAGAATGGCGTGATGCAAACCTGCCGGTAAAATTGAGGGTGTTAACCGTACTCAACATATATTTTGCACGCCCTTGTATGGTATAGCTGGTATATGGTGGTACGGTTTTTCCCTCTGATAGATAAGGATTGGCATTAAAGCCGTCAGTTCGATAATAATTTCCAGCTATATATCCCGAGCCTTTACCATTGGCAAAGGGACTTTCGCCTTCCAGATTGGCATCAACGGTATTGAAGGTTCCGTACCGTACACCTGCCATTCCCTGGCTTTGCGATACGTGCTGACGTGTTACTATATTAACTACGCCAGCCATCGCATCGCTCCCAAATAAACATGAAGAAGCTCCTTTGATGATCTCTATCCTTTCGATATTGGCCACTGTAATGCGCGACAGATCAAAATTACCCGAGTTACGGCCCGTCATGGGTTGGCCGTCTATCAATATCATGGTATAACCGCTATCAAAGCCCTGCATCTGCAAACCAATGGCTCTTGCGCCAGAGCCAATATCATTTACAATGGCCAGGCCGGTTTGCTCTTTCAGCACCTCATCTAAACGTCGGCTGCCCATTTGCTCAATTTGCTTGCGTGTGACCACCATAGATGGCATTGGCGTACGCTGCAGATCAATAAGGTTATCGGGATTATATTTTTTAGCGTTGATGTTTACCTCATTCAACATATTCATATCCGATTCTACGCTGATAGGTAAAACCAGATGCTCATTTGTCTTCAATATGGCCTTAACCACCATGGATCGGTATCCGATAGCATTTACCCTGATATGATAAACTCCAGCGGTGATATTGCTTATAGTATATTTCCCTTTTTCTGTAGTGGCACCACCTTGCCCTGTTTGTATAATAGTAACCGCCGCTCCTGCAACCGCATTGCCCTTATCATCAGTAACCGTACCCTGTATTTGGGCCGATGATGATTGAGCTTGAATATGATTAATGTACAGGAGCATGACGAGTAGTGGTAAAAAGTATTTCATTTAACTTTTCTTATTTTTAATCAGTCTAAATAAGAACAAGACAAAAGTGCTTAGTTTATTTGATACTTTGTTACCGGAATTCGGATTATTTTTTACGACTTTGGGACTATTATTTCGGTAATTATCCTATCTGGATGCCATATTGTAGACCTAAATAATTAAACAAATACTACTTCTCATACAATTAATAAATTAACAATCAATTATTTAATTAAATATCATTGACTTATACTACCAGATATAGGCCCCGAATCACAAAGAGCCGGATTTCATAAATAAACATCACCTTATTTGGAATAATTATAAATAAGAGGTTCATTTGTGTTATGAAAAAGAACACATGCTACAGGAACGTTTTTGTCCTGACTTTAACCATACTATTATATGGCAGCCATATCATGGCACAAACCAGCACCAGAACATTCAAAATGGTAAATGACCAGGATGCGGTTAAGCAAAAAATCTATTTCAATTTTGACAAAGGCCAAAAGGTTGAAGGTGCAGATACGACAGGCAAAGACTGGGACTTTGTTTTTGCCCGCACTGTAATACTGGTTAACAGCGGAACCAGCGGCAAAGGAAATACAACCGCTCAATTGTTAAAAGATGCTTCTTTTGATAAGATCCTTAAGGCTCCAGCAAACGGTTACCTGGAAGACAGCCAGAAAACAAAAGCAATTCCATGGGGCAGTAATAATGGCTGGTACACTTATGATATGACCAATCATAGCATCACTCCTATACCCGGTCGTATTATTATTGTGCACACCAGTTCAGGTAAATATGTTAAGGTTGAGATTCTGAACTATTACAAAAATGGCGATGGTGACCCGGGCTATTACACGTTCAAATACGCCTTTATCGAGCCGGAGAATTAATTATATAGCACAAACACATGAAAAGATATTTTTATCTCCTGCTATTCATAGCCAGGCTTACATTACATTCCAAAGCGCAGGCACAACCTAAGCGTATCGTTACCCTAAATGGTGCTTTAACCGAAACCTTGGACGCATTAGGTTTGGGTAAAAGCATTGTTGCTGTTGATGTTACGAGCACCTGCCCTGCTTATGTCAATACGCTTCCCAAGGTGAGCAAAAACCGCTCTGTATCCGCTGAGGGCTTAATATCCTTTAGTCCGGATGTGGTGTTGGCACCAGATGGTTCGGTATCAAAAGAAATTGAATCTCAAATTAATGCCGCGGGTATTAAACTGGTGCGTATAAAACAGATTTTCACCTTAGATGGCACCTATCAATTTATTAAGGATGTTGCCGCGGCAGTAAATGCTACAGCCAAAGGCGATATATTGATCAAGCAAACCAAAGATAAGGTAGCTAAAGCTCTTGCCCTGGTAAAACAACAGCCTAAAAACGCCAAAGTACTGTTTATTTATGCCCGAGGCCCGGGGGTAATGATGGTAGCCGGTAAAAACACACATATTGATGCTATCATTGGTCTTGCCGGTGGTAAAAATGCGGTAAGCTCTTTTAATGATTTTAAGCCTTATACTACCGAAGCGCTTGTGGAAGCCAATCCCGATGTGATCCTGATGTTCGACTTTGGCTTTAGCAGCCTTGGTGGAATGGATAGCATCCTGAAAATTCCGGGCATGGCACAAACCAATGCGGGCAAAAACAAACGTATTGTACAAATGGATGCCGACCTGCTCATCAATTTCAGCACCAGGCTTGATCAGGCCATTTTACAATTGCACAGCAAAATTTAACTGTAGAGTCAAGAATCAGGACGAAATAACATGCGCAAAGGACTCATATATATTATTCTATCTATCTGTATTTTAATTGCGGGCATTTTTTCGGTTGGATTAGGCGCCGTGCCTATTCCTGCCGGAGAAGTATTTCAGTTGATGCTGCACAAGCTGGGCATTTACCACATGGCTCAGGTGAATGAACAGCATAACGTTATTATCTTTATTGTAAGGTTCCCCAGGCTGTTACTGGCTATTTTGGTTGGTGCTGCGCTTGGCATATCTGGTGCAGCCATTCAGGGCATCTTCCGGAACCCACTGGCCGAACCCGGCCTCATCGGCATATCTGCGGGAGGTACATTGATGGCTGTAGCCATTATCGGGTTAGAAGGGGCTTTATTAACCGGTCTGAGTAATATCTTTGGTTATTATCTTTTAGCTTTTGGCGCGTTTGTGGGCGCGGGTATTACGGCACTGCTCATTTACCAGATATCAAAACACAACGGCAAACCCAATGTAGCTACCATGTTGTTGGCAGGCATTGCTATCAATGCGCTTGCCGGGGCACTTACGGGTCTCATCACCTATTTATCCAGTGAACAGCAGTTACGCAATATTACCTTTTGGATGCTGGGCAGTCTGGGCGGTGCTACCTGGCAAACTGTAACCTGCCTTGCGCCTTTTGTATTGATCCCTGTTCTTTTGTTACCGGCATCGGGCAAGGCCCTGAATGCTTTTGCCCTGGGCGAGATGCAGGCCGGTCACCTGGGTCTTGATGTCAATAAAACCAAGCGCAGGGTTATTCTGCTATCCACTATGGCCATCGGAGCGGCGGTATCACTTACCGGCATCATCAATTTCATGGGCTTACTGGTACCGCACATTGTACGGCTGGTACTGGGTGTTGATAATAAACACGTTATACCGGCATCGGCCCTGCTTGGGGCGCTGACCCTTATTGTAGCCGATATTATATCCAGAACCCTGATAGCACCTATTGAACTACCCATCGGGGTGATCACCGCCTTAATTGGCGCACCGGTATTTCTGTATATCCTCATCAGGGACAAACGTAAACTAAGCTTCGCGTAAATATGCTGACCATAAACAATATAACCTACAGTGTTGGGCAAGCTAAATTACTCAAGGACATATCCTTCAGCATAAAACCTGGCGAAATGGTAGCCATACTGGGTGCCAACGGCGCGGGCAAATCAACCTTATTAAAAATGCTGGCCGGTACCGATCAGCCCGAAAGCGGTTCGGTATCCCTTCATGGCCGGCTTCTGAATAGCTACACACAACTTGAACTTGCCCATCAGCGAACAGTATTAACCCAGCAAAATGTGGTGAGCCTGCCTTTTCTGGTTAAAGAGATTGTGATGATGGGGCGTTATCCGCATTTTCAACATAGCCCGGCGGCCAAAGATTTCCATATCGTACAAACCGCCATGGAGGCCACTGGTGTACAGGCATTTGCCGATCGGCAATACCCTACCTTATCCGGTGGTGAGCAGCAACGGGTTCAACTAGCCCGTTCGCTTGCCCAGGTTTGGGAACAGCCGAATGCGCTACTACTGATGGATGAACCCGTTGCCGGTATGGATATCTTATATCAGCAACAAACACTGGCCATTTTAAGATCGATGGCGCAAAAGAAATTCATCGTGGTAAGCGTCCTTCACGATATGAACCTGGCCTCACAATATGCCGACCGCATTATCATGATGAAACGCGGCCGCAAGTGGTATGATGGTACCCCCGCCGAAGTATTGAACCCTAAATCGGTTTATGAAATATTTGAAATTAAGGCCGATGTATTTACCAATCCATCAACCCTGAAACAGATCATCATGCCGCACGAAATAGTATTTGAACAAAGTAAAACACCTTTAACACACTAACCCTATGGAAACAACAACCAGCACATTAAAAACAAAATACGAAGAATATAAACTGGCCAACCCTAAAAAGCGCATCAGGGATATCGCCGCCGACCTACAGGTAAGCGAAGCAGAATTATTGGCCACCGGACTTGGTGAAACCGTAACTCTGCTGAAAAAAGATTTTGAAACGATCCTTAAACAGGTAAACAGCCTGGGTTATGTGATGGGTCTTACCCGCAACGAATATTGCGTGAGCGAGCGTAAGGGTGTATATGAAAATATATCCTTTACCCCGCATGCAGGTCTGGTATTGGGCGAAGACATTGACCTTCGTTTATTTATGCAGCAATGGCATTTCGGGTTTTCAGTGAAGGAAAATAGGCGCGAAAGTCTGCAGTTTTTTGATCGGCAGGGTACCGCCATACACAAAATATATCTAACCGATACCAGCAATAAAGCTGCTTACGATGACTTGGTACAGCAATTTCAGGATACAGAAAATCCGGAGATCGTAGTGAGCCCGGCGCAAAACTCAACAATAACAGAACTGCCTGATGCTGCTATCGAAACCACCGCTTTTCAGGATGCGTGGAAGGGGATGAATGATAGCCATGAGTTTTTTGGACTGTTGAGAAAATTCAAACTGAGCCGAACACAGGCATTACGCCTTGCCCCTGCCAGATACACTAAAAAAGTTGATCTGCAAGCATTTAAAACCATTGCAGAAACATGCTCCACACAGCAAATACCTGTAATGATATTTGTAGGTAATAAAGGTTGTATCCAGATCCATAGTGGTAACATTACCAAGCTGGTGCCTATGGGGCCATGGTTCAATGTTCTTGACCCGGAATTTAACCTGCACCTGCGCGAAGATATGATAGCTGAAGCATGGCATGTGATCAAACCATCAACAGACGGCGATGTAAATTCTATTGAATTATATGATGCCGATGGCGAAATGATACTGCAAATGTTTGGCAAACGCAAACCTGGTATTCCTGAGCTGACTGAATGGAGAGACCTGGTAAATAATACAAGCAAAGGCTAAAATAGATCATGGTTCATGGTTCATAGATCATGGAAAACACCCTGTGTTAATCTACATGCAAAAAACCATGAACCATGAACTATTATCTATGGACTATAACTCCATGAACTAAAATCTACCAGAACCTGATATAAATGGCTGATAACAATATCAATATCACCGCTATCAGCATAACAGATGATGGCTTTAGCTTAAACATCGATCTTTCGATAACAATAGCTTTAGCATTAACCACATGTCCTTTTAAGCTGATGACGATCATCACCAAACAAGTGATCAGGAACGACCAACTCAGTGAAATAAAGAATGGGATCTCATAAACGCCTTTTGCGTTGTGAAATGCGGAGTAAAATATCGTTTCAGGTCCAAACCACTCAACTGCAAAACTGTTAAAAAATATAGAAGAAGTAATACCTACCAATATCCCGACAATAGCCGCCATAGCAGTGGTTCTTTTCCAAAACATACCCAGCAGAAAAGTAGCTAATACTCCGGGACTTACAAAGGCCGAGTATTTCTGAACAAAGGTATATCCGCCCTCGCCGCTGATGCCTAACACGTCGTTCCAGGTAAACATAACGGCTATAAGCAAACTCATTAAGATGGCCGCTCTGCCTGTCCACACCATGCGGCGTTCGCTGGCGTCTTTCTTGATGTATTTTTTATAGATATCCAGCGTGAAGATGGTAGCTATACTGTTTACCTTACCAGCCAGTGATGCCACTATAGCAGCCGTTAAAACGGCCAGGGATAAACCTTTTAAACCCGACGGCAAAAAGGATAACATGGCAGAATAAGCTCCGTCCTTACCCCCGGCTAACTGCGGCAAATGACCATTTTTATATAGTACAAAGGCCACAATACCTGGCAGCATCACAATTACCGGCATCAATATTTTCAATAAACTGGCAAATAAGATACCTGTACGCGCGGTAGTAATATTGGCACCCAGGGCTCTTTGGGTGATGTATTGGTTACATCCCCAGTAATTTAAATTGCTGATCCACTGCCCAGAAATATACATGGCAAAACCAGGTAAGATCAGGTATTTGGTGATAGTTTCGGTTGATGCTCCTGCCGATGGTTTTTTAAATATCAGGTGAAAATGATCGGGCGCGTTTTTCAATAACAGGTTGAAGCCGGTAAGCACATTGGTGCCAAAGCCAAATTTTTCGCTCACGATGGTTAAGGATAGATAAGTGATAGCCAAACCACCCACTATAAGCACCCCTACCTGTATAACATCGGTATAACCTACCACCTGCATGCCACCCAGCGCAATGATAACCCCAAATATGGCCAAACCAATCATAACCTGGTGAAAATACTCACCACCGAGTAAGCCATTAATGGCCAACGCGCCCAGGTATAATATAGCTGTGAGGTTGATAAAAACATATAAAAGCAGCCAGAATATCGACATCACCAGCGCTACACCGCCATTATACCTGTCCTGCAAAAACTGCGGCATGGTAAATATCTTGTTTTTGATATACACCGGCATAAAAAACACCGCTACAATGATCAGGGCCGCTGCACCCACCCATTCATATACGGCTACGGCTATCCCGGCAAAAAAACCATCACCGCTCATGCCTATAAACTGCTCTGCCGAAATATTGGAGGCAATGATAGAGGCACCAATAGCCCACCAGGTGAGCGATCCTTCGGCCAGGAAAAAGCTATGTGAGCTATTATTGGTTTCTTTTTTACGACGATTATAAATGTAGTACCCGTAACTGGCAACTATGACAAAATAGAAGAAAAAGACCAACAGATCGGCCGTAGAAATGTGTTTCAGCATGAGTTTTTTTGCAATAGGATATTTAGGCCGGTATTTTTTGGCCGGTTCAATTTTTCAAATCTATGAAATAAAATGAATTGACATAACCGCCGGTGATATAATGTCACCAGCGGTTATGCTAATGGGGTATTTGTAGGAAACCCTGTTAGAATTTCAGTGTTGCCGGTAAATATTTGGCAACCAGATCTTCATAGTACGGGCGCAATTTTTTCCAATCCGGTGGAACCGGACTCTTGGAGTAAAGATCATATGGATTAAACAGATCAACAGATTTAAATAACTGGTGATCATGTGGGGTCATTAAATGGCTGTAGGCATTTTCCCGGTGCTGTGGGTAAAACGAGTGGTAACGCAGCATGTACAAAGCCTGCTCGGGCAAGTAAGGCTTCATGATGTGATAAATATACTCATCATGTCCCCAGGTCATGTGTACGTTCTCTAAACCGCAATTGGGCTCATAAACACCATATTTGGTATTGTAACGCGGATCGTGATGATCGGGGTTCAGGTCAAAATACTCTGAGTAAACGATCTTGTCAGAAAAAGCGCAGCCTACCGGGTAGCTATCACCCACTACGGCCCATTGCGGTTCGCCAAACAGGCACAAAACCTTACCCAGGTCATGGAATAAGCCGGTGAGTACCATCCAATCAGGTCGGCCATCGGCACGGATAGCTTCTGATGTTTGCAATAAATGCTGTAACTGATCCAGGTCGGTATCCGGGTCTGAATCGTCAACCAGTTGATTTAAAAAATCAAAGGCTTCCCAAACGGTCATTTCCTGTTTGTCAAACGACAAGTATTGCTGTTTTTTTTGCAATACAAAATCATAGGTTTGGTTGATGTGCTGTAAACGATAAAACTCCCTTACACTATCTTTTGTAGTAGCTTCGTAGTCACGATATGCTTGTGTATCCCTGCCGGCAGCTATGGAATCAGCATCGGGGTAACGGGCTAATATATCATCTTCCCACTCTTCAATAGAATTCAACGGACCTTGCTGCGGTGTTTCGATTATCTTACTCATGATGTTATAATTTAAAAGGAAATATAATTGGTAAACAATCCTTTATAGCTGGTTTTTATAGCTGTGTTATACAAATTTGTCCATTTTTAAAATCAGATTTATCAAAAATGGCGTATTTATTTGCTTAAACGTTTACTTAAACCGTACAAATGACAGCTATCTTAAGCCTACATATTTTAAACGCTATTTTTATTACCTTGCTAAACTTTTTTTTAGTTTAGCGATAAAAATCGCTTAACAGTTAGTTAAAATCCGGAAAAAATCTGTACCCCTATGGCCGAAGCAAAAAGCAACAAAGTAAACATGAAAACACTGGCAAAAGTGTTAAATGTATCTATTGCAACTATATCAAAGGCCTTGCGGGATAGTCATGACATTGGCGAAGAAACCAAGCAAAGGGTTATAGAAACCGCGAAACTACTGCACTATGTACCCAACCCTTACGCCAGCAGTCTCCGGAAACGGTCAAGCAATACCATTGCCATTATTATTCCCGAAATTGCCGACAGCTTTTTTAGCCAGGCTATTAACGGTATCGAGAGCATTGTAGGGCAGGAAAAATACCACGCACTCATCTATTTAACCCACGACAGCTATGAGCGCGAAGCACAGATGTTTGCCGACCTGAGCAGTGGTCGCGTAGATGGGGTGATCATGTCGGTTGCCAGCAATACCAAGGAGATCCGTCATATACAGGAATTGCAGCAGGCCGGTGTGCCTATTGTATTTTTTGACCGGGTTTGTGAGGATATCCCTACCGCCAAGATCAAAACCGACGATTTTAACAGCGCCTATATGGCCACCAAGCACTTGCTTGAACAGGGTTGCAAAAACATTTCGCTGGTTACCATTGAGGGCTATCCCTCTATTTTACAGGCTCGTGAAGGTGGTTACAAAAAGGCACTGACCGAACATCAGGTGAAACACAAAGAGCAAAATATCATCAGCTGCTCCAATAAATATAACCAGGAAAACATTGCCTTTTTAAAAGAGCACATCGACAAAATAAAACCCGATGGCATTATTGCTACGGTTGAACATCTGGCCACAACCACCTACCTGGCCTGTGAGGAACTGAAGCTAAACATCCCTAACGATATCAAAGTGGTTTGTTTTACCAACCAGATCACTGCGGCCATATTGAACCCGCCGCTTACCACGGTTTTACAACCGGCATACGATATGGGCCGCAAAGCAGCCGAGCTTCTGTTTGGTCATCTGGCAGGCAAGCCTATACAGCTGGAAAAGGAAAATATCACGTTGCCATCTAAACTAGTGGTCAGGGATTCTACGCGGGCGGGCGACTAACCACAAATACTACCTGCCGCAGCAAACACACGTTAAGTAAGCACATTCAACAGGCGTAATTTGATTAAAAGTGGGTTTACATGGGTTTACACTTTTCAGGACAAAAATCAATTTAACTATTTGATTATCAATTAGTTAAATAAAAATACACCCAAAATAGTGTAAACCCACTTTTTAACCAAATTTGAGTTCAATCCAACATACGCTATTTTATAGTTTTTGCGGTTTATCGGTCATGGTGAAGGCCAGTGTACCGCCCTCGATGATCTGTTTGTGCGAAATGGTATAATCCTTTATTGGCGTACCGTTGAAGCTTACTTCTTTTACATATTTATTTTTAGCCGAAAGCCCCGTAGCCTTGATGATCAGCTTTTTATTGTGCTGCAGATTCAAAACCATATACGGGAATTGCGGAGCACCTATACTGTAAATGCCAGATGCCGGTGCTACCGGGTAAAAGCCCATTACGTTGAAAATATACCATGCCGAAGTTTGGCCGCAATCATCGTTTCCGTTGATACCGATAGCCGCATTCCTGAAGTTTTGCGATGAAGTATGCTCGCGTACCAGTTCCTGTGTTCTCCAGGGCATACCGCAATAATTAAATAGGTACAGGTAATGGTGTCCCGGCTCGTTATCGGCACGATAATGCCCACCGCTGAAATTCTGGCTCAGCTTATTGGCAAAAGCCTTTTCGCCACCCATCATTTTGATCATCCCCGGTATATCATGCATAGCGCCGAAGGTATAGGTCCACTTGGTACCTTCGGTAAAGCCCGAGTCAGGCTTGACCGAAAAATGCCCGTCGGAGTTACGCGGGGCCATAAAGCCAGTAGCTTTATTGTATACGTTCTCGTAGTTTTTACTCCAGTTAATCAGCTGTTTATAGTCGTCGTCTTTACCCAAACCTTTAGCCACCTGGGCCACGGCATAATCATCGATAGAATACTCAATGGTACGTGAAACTGATTCCCTTGTCTTATCCACCGGTACATATCCCAATTTATGATAATTGGTGAGGCCGCCGCGGGCTTCAAAGCTCGTCCACAGGTCACGATCGCCCCAGCGTTTATGGGTATCACCATCGGGGGCATCGTATGAGTCTTTATGCAGGGCTTCATAAGCCAGTTTGGTATCAAATCCTCGGAAACCTTTTACATAAGCATCGGCCACAACAGCATCACCGTGGGTACCTATCATAATATTGGTATAGGTTGGATTTGGCCACATCGGCATCCAACCTCCCTCCTGGTACATCTGTAGCAGCGATTGCACTATGCCGTCCACCCGTTGCGGTTGGGTAAGCGTTAGCAGCGGGTGCAGCGCCCTGAAGGTATCCCACAAGGAATAATCGTTATAGGATATACCATGATGCACTTTATCATCAAAGGCGCTGTAGTATTTACCATACTCCGAAAACTGCCTCGGAAACAGCATGGTATGAAATAATGCGGTATAGAAAATCGTCCGCTGATCTTTGCTCACACCGCTTAACTGTATAACTTTTAGGGCCTGCTGCCATTGGTCGCGCGTGTTTTTCACTACCCGGTCAAAGTCCCAATCAGGGATCTCTTTTTTAAGGTTTTCGCGTGCCTGATCAATACTGATAAATGAAGTGGCCACTACAACCCTTACCTCATCGTTGGCCTTAGTACGGAAGGATATGAATGCGCCCATGCGGGTACCGTACTGCTCATGACTGCCTTTGCTGATCACCTGTTTATCCCAGGTGCCGTATTTTTTGATCTGCTTGTTGAATTTGATCACAAAATACCCTTTAAAATTCTTCAGCTCAGGACCTAACTGGGCCGATTGCCTGTCGGGGTTATAGCCTGTTATTTCGTTATTTACGGTATCTACATGCACATAGCCTTTCAGCTTTTTCAGTCGCACGGTATAGCCATTGGCCCAATCTTTAAGCTCGGGGTTCAGGTTGATACCTTGTATAATGATATGCGCCTGATCGGCCTTGGGGAAGGTGAACCGGAACATGCCAGAGGTATTGGCACCCGCTATTTCGGCTTTGATCTTGTCTGTGCCGGTCGCCTTTAGCTTTACCGAATAGTAATACGGTTTGGCAACTTCCTCGGTATGGCTATAGGTAAGCGCCCGTTCTTTCGGCAAAACACGCAATTTACCTACTTGCGGCATCACCGAAACATAGCCGTAATCGCCCATCCAAACGGTGGGCTGATGAGTTGCCGTGAACCCAACAACCTTGCTATCCTCATAGTGGTAAACCATGTAGCTCATTTTGTTTTCGCGGCTTTGAGCCACAAAATTGGTCATGGCAAATGGTACGTTTACACAGGGCATAGTACCGCCACCACCATTGCCCGCCTCGAAATCCCTGGCGAAACCTTTTAAAGAAGTCCCTATTATAGGATCAACATAATCAACCTCATCCAGTTGCTTTTTAGGGGTTGTGGTTTGGGCGAAGTTATCCGCGTAAACAAAAACTAGTAAGCCTAACAGGTAAATGCTACGTTTTAATTGCATAGTTAGCAGAAAGTATAATTGGTGAATGATCTGATCACAGACCGAAAACAAATCTCTCATTTTTAAGATCACATTGCTTAAAAATTCTCGAAATATTTACTTAATCGTTTTCCTGATCTTTTGTTTGATGATGATCATGTTTTATTGCATGCCCCTCTTCAAAAACTTTTTAAACCTTGAATTTTAATATTTTTTCAGGCGAAAACAGCGTGAAAAGAGCTTGAAACCGATTAAAAAAATTCCCATTTAACAAATTTCAACCTGTTTTTTTGGTGGTTTTGAAAACTTTAAAAAGTGGCGGATAATTGGTATTCAATGTTCATAAAAAACGCGTCATTGCGGGCGCAGCGTGGCAATCCCCAATTGGCAGAGCCGCTCTGTATAGTTAGGGCTTGCCACGCTGCGCTCGCAATGACGCTTGGTGAGTTTATTTCTCACCTCCTCCCATTTGCCACCAGATTGTAAGAAATAAGCGAAAATTATCAATTTAATATAAAGTCTATGGAATTAGTAGAATTATTTATATGTTTGCAGTCGAAATCGTTCTTTATTTCATTTTTTAATTATCCAGAAAGACTGAGGGAAAGGCCCTGTGATGTCTTAGCAACCTGTACAGATTGTTATAAAGGTGCTAATTCCTATCTGCAAAAATTGCAGAAAAGATAATGATACGTCCACACAATACAGCTATAGCCTGTTTCGATATCCCCCTTCCATCCTTTCTGTTTAATTGAAAAAGTTATTTTTTACCGCCTGCTTAATTATAGAGGGCCCTATTTAATATATTCAAATGAACAACAAATTTTTACTCATAGTTTATCTTTTCCTGTTTACCGGTATTGCTGCCCGGGCACAATCGGCCCAAGCTATTGACTCGGCCAATATCGACCGCGGTTACCTGGTTAAAGTTGGCGAACAGGCCCCTGATGATTTTGAACTGGTACTTACCGATGGTACCAAAACAACTTTAAAGCAATTACGCGGCAAAGTAGTTATACTGCAATTTACCGCCAGCTGGTGCAGCGTATGCCGCCAGGAAATGCCACATCTGCAAAAAGACATCTGGGAAACCTACAAAGACCAGGGACTGGTATTAATCGGTGTCGACCGCGATGAACCTCTGCAAAAAGTGCAGAAATTTCACCACGATATGAAGATCACCTACAACCTGGCGCTTGATCCGGGGGCGAATATTTTTGGAAAATTCGCCAATAAAAAGAGTGGTGTTACCCGCAATGTGGTGATCGATCGTGATGGACGCATTGTTTACCTCACCCGCCTGTATGATACGCAGGAGTTTGCTTCGATGGTAAAAGTGGTGGACGCTTTGGTGAACAATAAAACCGCCTCTGTAAACTAAAATAAATAACCGGGCAGGTGTCGCTTTATGTTGTCACCGTAACTGCTATATCGATTTAACTGATTATCACAACGCGCATGAAAACAAATTACATAACCTTAAACAACGCTATTGTTTTGAACATTTACACTTTAATACCTTCTTCTACCCCTATGTCATCTATGCAAAACATGTGTTGCTGCTGTTAAAACACAGCGTTGCTCGGGTCGGTCAGGCTTTTATCTCAATCAACGCAACACAACCCAACAATCAAAACTTTTACAGTTTAACGGAATGATATAACCGCCCAATTGGCGGGTAAGTAAAACCTTTGATCATTCCCGGTACTGTATGGTATCATTAACATTCACAATCCATTACCATGTTTAAAAATTACAAACTACTACTGGCAATACTGTTGCCTTTTATTTTCATCCAAACGGTTGCGGCGCAATCTGTTAAAATAAGCGGGGTGGTAACCGCCAAGTCAGACGGGCTGCCCCTGCCCGGCGTGAGTGTTTCTGTTAAAGGAACCACCAACGGTGTACAAACCGCCAGTGATGGCCGGTTTAGCCTCAACGCCAAAGTAAATGATGTGCTACGAATAACTTATATTGGTTTTACTACCAAAGAAATACCTGTTACCGGGGCTGATGCATCACTCCACATTATACTGGAGGAGCAAGCCAACGCCCTGAACGAGGTTGTGGTTACCGCTCTCAATATATCTAAAGATAAAAAGACGCTCGGTTATGCCGTACAGGGTCTTAAATCAAAAGATATATCTGAGGCCAAAGAAACCAACCTGGTGAATGCGCTGAGTGGTAAAATAGCAGGTGTAAATGTAACCAACAGCCAGGGCGATATGGGATCGTCACGTATCATTATCCGTGGCGAAACTTCTATTGCAGGCTATAATCAGCCATTGTTTGTGGTTGATGGTTTACCGGTTGATAATACCCAGCAATTGGGTGTAGGCGGTTCAAGGGATTTTGCCAATCCTATTTCAGACATCAACTCCGAGGATATTGAATCCATTTCGGTATTAAAAGGCCCTAATGCGGCCGCGCTTTATGGTTCACGCGCTGGGGCTGGTGTTATCCTCATCAAAACCAAAACCGGTAAAGGCGCCAAAGGCCTTGGTGTTAACATCAACTCCAATACTTCATTTTCGAGCTTATTGGGCCTGCCTAAATATCAAAACGAATACGGACAAGGTTCAAACGGTAAATTCAGCTATGTGGATGGTAAAGGCGGCGGTGTTAATGATGGTGTTGACGAAAGCTGGGGACCCGCGTTAAATGGCCAGCTTATACCGCAGTTTAACTCCAATGGCGTTCCGGTTCCGTTTGTGGCGCATCCCGATAACGTAAAGAATTTTTTCAGAACAGGTGTTACGCTCAACAATGGCGTTTCACTTTCCGGCTCGGGCGATAAATATGATTTCCGTTTAGGCTATAACAACCTGCACCAAACCGGCGTAATTCCCAATACAGAGCAGGGCCGCAATTCATTTATATTGAATGCTACCTATAAAATTACGCCTAAATTAACCTTAACTACCATTGCCAACTATATTAAAGACGATGCCGATAATTTACCGGGCTCGGGCGGTAAACGTGCTACCAGTACCATGCTGCAGTTTACCTGGTTTGGCCGTCAGGTTGATATCAGCCAGCTAAAAAACTACCGCGATGCCAATGGCAATACGTTTAACTGGAACAACAGCTATTATAGCAACCCATACTTCCAGGCTTATGAAAATACCGTGAGCCAAACCCGCAACCGTTTTATTGGTAGCGCGGAGTTGAATTATAAAATCATTGATGGCCTGTCGGCTAATTTCCGTACCGGTACCGATTATTATAATGATCGCCGTAAGATCAGGATAGCTTATGGCACCAATGGTACACCATTCGGCTCGTACGAAGAAGATGCTTATGACGTTACCGAAACCAATACCGAAGGCAGGTTGCAATACACCAAAAAATTAAACGATGATTTCTCGATCGACGCGTTGATTGGTGGTAACATCCGGGTAAATACATTTGAAAATAACGACCAAAAAGCGCCTAAACTGGCGGTTAGCGGCTTATATACCCTGAGCAACTCACGTGATCCGCTGATATCGTCAAACAATTACGGTAAATCAAAAAGGTACAGCTATTTTGCTTCGGGACAAATCGGGTTCAGGAACTATGCGTTTATTAACGTTACAGCCCGTAACGATTGGTCGTCAACCCTTCCAAAAGCCAGTTTAGCTTACTTCTATCCTTCTGTAAACGGCAGTTTGGTATTATCAGAAGCGCTGGATATTAAAAGCGATATATTAAGTTATTTAAAACTACGTGGCGGATGGTCAAAAGTAGGTAAAGACACCGATCCTTACCAGCTGATCAACTTTTACAACTTCACCGCTCCGTTTAACGGAAACCCACAGCAAAGCGCCAACAGCATACAGCTTAACCCTAACTTAAAGCCCGAAATAACAACCTCGGCCGAAGCCGGTTTTGAGCTGGGCTTTTTTAACGACAGGATCCGTTTAGATGCAAGTGTTTATAACACCAACAGTAAAAACCAGATACTTAATGTGAATGTAAGCCAGTCGACCGGATATAGCCAAAAGCTTATCAACGGCGGTACTATTAATAACAAGGGCCTGGAGGTAGTATTAGGTTTAACACCGGTTAAATTAAAAGATTTTAGCTGGGATGTAAACGTAAACTATTCCCGCAACAAGAGCAAGGTACTTTCGTTGTACAATGAAGGCAACCTGCAGAGCTATCTGTTAGGATCTGATGGCACTGTACAGGTACTGGCCGCGGTAGGCAAGCCATACGGCGCTATTTATGGTAACGCTTTTCAGCGTAACGCCAGCGGGCAGGTAATTGTAAATGCCGATGGTACACCTGCCATTAACCCAACTATCCAGTATCTGGGTAAATATACACCAGACTGGCTGGGCAGCATCAACAACAGCTTTACCTATAAAGGCATCAATTTAAGTGTATTGATCGATGCGCACATTGGTGGTTCTATTTACTCAGGCACCAACAGCACAGGCACCTATACCGGTATACTGGCATCTACCCTGCCAGGCCGTGGTACATCTAATGGCGGTATAAGCTATTATTACCCGGGTAACAATACATCATCGGCACCGGTACAGATAAGCGGCAGCGCACCAAATGGCGTAACCGTATATAATGATGGTATTGTGTACAATGGTGTAAAAGCCGATGGCAGTAAAAACACCACCATTTTATCAGCACAGGCATACTATAAAGCTTTAACCAACGCCGATGAGCCATTTGTTTACAGCGCCACCTATGTTAAATTAAGGGAAGTAAAACTGGGTTATACCCTGCCTCAAAAATGGGCCAAAAGCATTGGCTTCCAGGGAGCGTCATTCGCTGTTGTAGGCCGTAACCTGTTGATCATCCACAAAAATGCGCCAAACATCGATCCGGAAACCGCATTTAGTACCGGCAACGCGCAAGGTATGGAAGATTTAACCCTGCCAACTGTACGCAACATTGGTTTTAATGTTAACCTTAAATTCTAATTGTAATGAAACTTAAATATACATCCATCATATTATCAGGCACGTTGTTATTATCATTGGCATCGTGCAAAAAAGAGCTGGTAAAAGTTAATGTAAACCCCAATGCTACCGAAAACCCGCTTCCCGACTACCTGCTTACCGGCGTGATCAAAAACATGGCCGATACTTATTGGGGTACCGACAACAACATGAACTCAAGCCTGCTTTTTGCACAGCATTGGGCCAAAATTCAGTATACCGATCCGGATCGGTACATTTATACCAACAGCTCGTTTCAAAGCTTATGGACTACATCATACACCAAAGGTGTTATCAACCTGAATAAGATCATTTCAATAGCCGATGGCCAGGGAAATACTAATTATAAAGGCGTTGCCCTGGTACTGCGTTCATGGGTATTTACCCTGCTTACCGATCAGTATGGCAACATACCTTATAAACAGGCGGTTAATATTGATCAAAACCTTACTCCGGTATATGATACACAGAAAGATGTGTATTTTGCCTTGCTTGATGATTTGAAAGCGGCTCAAACAGCACTTAGTACATCGGGTAAAACTATTTCGGGCGATGTGATATATGGTGGTAATATTGCCTCCTGGAAAAAATTCGCCAATTCGCTGCGTCTGCGTATCGCGCTTCGTATTGCTGATCGTGAACCTGATAAAGCTAAACAGGTATTGGCAGATGTACAGGCCGAAGGCAGCGGTTATATCAGCTCAAACAGCGAGATTGCGCAACTGATTTACGTTGATTCGCCAAACCAAAACCCGATCAGCAATTTGTTTGATACCCGCGATGATTACCGTATCAGCAAAACCATAGTCGACCAGCTATTCGCGCTAAATGATCCTCGCCTGCCAATTTTTGCCAGTCCAACCAAGGATGCTACCCCGCAAACCTATGTAGGCGTACCTAATGGTTTATTGGTTGGCGATGCCAGCAGTTTGGGTTTAACCAAAACATCAAAACCAGGCACCTATTTCCTGGCGCCGCATGCCCCTGCCGTAATCATCAGTTATGCCGAGGTATTGTTTGATCAGGCCGAAGCCGTAGCACGCGGCTTTATAGCCGGTAACGCAGCCGATCTGTACAACCAGGCAATAACCGCTTCATTGCAACAATACAACATCGGCAACGCGGCCATTGCCGCCTATCTTAATACCGCGGCAGTTAAGTATGATGCATCGAACTATAAAAAATCAATTGGTAATCAAAAATGGATAGCCTTATTTGGCCAGGGCCTGGAAGCCTTTGCCGAATGGCGCCGCCTGGACTACCCGCAACTAAAGCCAGCTGTTGCCGGTGCCTTGAACGGTAAAATGCCGGTAAGGTTTATTTACCCGGGTACCGAGCAAACATTAAATGGTGCCAGCTATCAGGCAGCTGTAGCCAACCAGGGTGCCGACGTACTCACCACCAAACTCTGGTTTGATGTGAACTAATATCATGTCACCTAATAAATAAGAAAAGGCCGCTTAAGCGGCCTTTTCTTATTTATAAACTATTCAAAGCATTTTACTAAACTAGTAAAACACAGTTTTAGCAGAACTTAAACAAGCAAAAAAAATAAAAAGCAGAGCTAATAGCTCTAAAACCACCTCTCAAAACCTGGATTTATATAAATACTTACACTTTAGTTTATTTTTTAATGCAACAGGCAATATAAATTTCAAAAAGTACCAATACCAGGCTCTATGAATACCCCACCTTCTTCCCTTCCGAACTATCTGGCTACCAAACACTTGATAGATATTATTTTTATAATAAATATACAAATATCTAAATATCAGATAATTACATATTAATTCACTCGTATTTAAAGCAATTTTATCAAGGTAAATTCTACTTTAAATAAATATTAACAAATTAGTCAAAATTACGCCGAATAAAGATATTTAACTCAAGGGAATCTATTTATTAACCAATAATTATCATTATTATTTGAGGTAAATCCTTTAATCTCTCTGATAAACAACATAATATTAGGCCATTACCATATGTTCCGGGGCTTTTTTTTCATTTTGTTCTTTTTCTGTTCATTGTATTCACTGTGCAGAAATATAAAAATATAGTGGTATTATTGTATAATTAATAAGATTAAGATGTCTTTGTTATTAAATTATTACTTTTTGATTAAAGTATAAGATTGATTTATTATTTTCATCTGCCATAATATTTAGTGTTCTCTATATCCTCATCTGGGATTTGTATGGTAGTTTTTGCAGATAGCCATCTATTTAAAAATTTTATCTACCCTATACCATGAAAAAACGTGCAATAATTGGATTAACCCCCTTCGAAAAACCCGATGTATCGCTTGCACTTGATCTGCATCAGGCGGGAGCTTATCCTGTACTGAGTCTTGGGTTCAACAAAACCATTGCCGAAGCTGCGCTTGAAAATTTAGTAAACCGCGGCTTAATCGATTTTGGTGTTTGTTTTACAGGAGCCGACATCATCGATATCAAACTCCCTGAGCAGGTGAGCATGATCATAGCTCCATTCGGGGTAAAGATCAAACAGCCTAAAAATACCGCGCTTGTTTACCAGGTTTATGACCTTGCTTCTGCTAAACAGGCAAAAGCACAAGGCGCGGCAGGTATCATTATTAAAGGGAATGAAGGTGCCGGTAATGTGGCTTACGAATCATCATACATCCTATTTCAGCGCGTTATACAGGAGGTAAAAGATATCCCGGTTTGGGTGCAGGGCGGTGTGGGTATACATACAGCAGCCGCGTTATCTGCGCAAGGAGCAGCCGGTGTTATATTAGATAGCCAATTAGCACTATTCCCGGAGTGCTCTGTGCCAAAAGAATTGAAAGAGCTTTGCACCAAACTAAGTGGCACGGAAACCAAACTGATCGACAACTGCAGGGTACTGGTTCGTCCAAACTCTCCTGCCCTGCCAGATAATACTACTTATACTAATCTTAAAGCTTATTTCACCGATCTTCAGGTAGATAAAAGCTATATTCCTATGGGTCAGGACATCGCCCTGGCCACCGATCTGATTAACCGTTATAAAAAACTAAACAAACTTGTATTTGGTATCAAAGAAGCCATGTATGGCCACCTGAACCAGGCACGGGCCCTAAACGTGATCAGACCAAACAATGCTTTAGCCAAAGATCTGAATATCACCTATCCTATTGCCCAGGGCCCAATGACCCGCGTAAGCGATGTAGCTCCATTTGCCGATGCCGTGGCAGAAGCGGGCGCTTTATCATTCATCGCGCTGTCGTTATTAAAAGGCCCCCGCGCTAAAGAACTGGTGATGGATACCAAGAAACTCGCCGGTAATAAAACCTGGGGTGTAGGTATCCTGGGGTTTGCCCCACAGGAACTGCGCGACGAGCAAATGCAATACATCCTGGAAGCTAAACCACCCGTAGTATTGATTGCAGGCGGCAGGCCATCACAGGCTAAACCGCTTGAAAAAGCAGGTATAAAAACATTTTTACATGTTCCTTCAGTTTCCCTGCTGGATATGTTTCTGAAAGAAGGCGCCCGCCGCTTTGTTTTTGAAGGCCGTGAATGCGGTGGCCACGTTGGCCCGCTATCGAGCATGGTGCTTTGGGAAAAACAAATTGAGCGCCTGTTAAAAGAAGACAAGCCCGAAGAGATCAGCGTATTTTTCGCCGGTGGTATACATGATGCATTTTCATCGGCCTTTATAGCCGTAATGGCAGCTCCACTGGCCGCCAAAGGTGTAAAAGTGGGTGTGCTGATGGGTACCGCTTATTTATATACTAAAGAAGCGGTGATCACCGGCGCCATTCAGGATAAATTTCAGGAGCAGGCCCTGCAAGCTAAAGACACTGTATTGCTGGAAACAGCACCGGGTCATGAAACCCGCTGCCTGAACACCGCTTTCGCTGATTTCTTTAGTACAGAGAAAGCCAAACTGCAAGAGGCCGGTATCGACAAAAAAGAGATCTGGGAAAAACTGGAAAGCCTGAACGTAGGCCGTCTGCGTATAGCTGCCAAAGGCATCGAGCGTCGCGGCGACGAGTTGGTAACCATCAACGAGGCCGATCAGTTAAGTCTGGGTATGTACATGATAGGCCAGGTGGCCGTGATGCATAACAAGGTTATTTCCCTGCTGGAACTGCACCAGGATGTGGCCGAAAACAACTATCAGCATATCCAGAAAGCCGCTTTACCTGCCGCGCCAGAATCAACCGAGCGTTCGCTTGATGTGGCTATCGTGGGTATGGCCTGTATTTTCCCTGAAGCAAAAAATATTGAAGAATACTGGCGCAATATCATCTTAGGAAAAGATTGCGTAACCGAGGTGCCTGATGAGCGCTGGAATAAAGCCTTATATTACGATCCTACATCTACCGCCGATGATATGTCGCACTCCAAGTGGGGTGGCTTTATTCCAAAGATCGATTTTGATCCGTTGGAATTTGGTATCCCGCCGCAATCATTGGCCGCCATTGAGCCAACACAGCTGTTAACCCTATTGGTAGCCAAACAGGCTATGGAAAATGCAGGTTATGGCAGCGGTAATTTTGATCGTGACAACATATCTGTAATTATTGGTGCCGAAGGTGGTAACGACCTGGCCAACAGCTACAGCTTCAGGGGATATTACAAACAGGTATTTGGCGAGATCCCTGCCGAAGTTGATGCGGCTTTGCCAAAAACTACTGAAGACTCGTTCCCGGGTATCCTGGCCAACGTAATTTCTGGTCGTATCACCAACCGTATGGATTTTGGTGGTCGTAACTTTACGGTAGATGCCGCCTGCGCATCGTCGTTAGCAGCTATTGATCTGGCTTGCCAGGAATTATTCCTCGAAAAATCAGACATGGTACTGGCCGGTGGCGCCGATTTACACAATGGTATCAATGATTACCTGATGTTCTCGAGCACCCATGCCCTATCCCGCAAAGGCCGTTGCGCCACATTTGATGGCGAGGCTGATGGTATAGCTTTAGGCGAAGGCGTTGCCATGATCGTATTAAAAAGACATGAAGATGCCCTGCGCGATGGCGACCGTGTTTATGCGGTGATCAAAGGCGTTGGCGGATCAAGCGACGGCAAAGCGCTGGGCTTAACCGCTCCACGCAAAATCGGTCAGGTACGTGCATTGGAACGTGCTTATGAACAAGCCGGTATCACTCCATCGTTATTAGGTTTGGTTGAAGCCCACGGTACAGGTACCGTAGTTGGTGATAAAACCGAGTTAAGCGCATTGACCGATATGCTGAACCAATCGGGCGCGCTTGCTGGTCAAACACATCTGGGTTCGGTAAAAACACAGATCGGGCATACCAAATGCGCCGCCGGTTTGGCCGGACTGATCAAAGCTTCCCTGGCGGTTTATCATGGTATAAAACCACCAACCATCAATTTAACATCACCAAACGCGTTTTATAATCCGGAGACAAGTCCTTTCGCTTTCCATACCGAAGCCGGTTTATGGATGGAAGAAAAACGTTATGCTGGTGTAAGCGCATTCGGTTTTGGGGGTACCAACTTCCACGCTGTAATTGAAAGCGGCACCCCGGTACCGGCAGACAATCCTGCATTAACATCATGGCCTTCAGAGCTTTTTGTTTTCCGTGGTGATACTTACGACGAAGCAAAAGCAAAACTAAACTCAGTAAAAGCTTTACTGGAGATCAACGGCAATATCGAACTGAGAGACATAGCCTTTAGCTTAGCAACTGCAAGTACCAAACCGGTACAATTGAGCATCGTTGCCGACAATGCCGACGACCTGATGATGAAGGTTGAACTGGCCCTTTCAGGCATCGAAAGCAAAGACACTTATATAGTTAAAAAACAGGAAGGTAAAGTGGCCTTCATGTTCCCTGGTCAGGGAAGTCAGCGTATCAACATGGCACGCGACCTTTTCGTGGTGTTCCCGGCCATGCGTACTTTATTAAAGCAGTACCCTGAATATGAAAAAGTACTGTTCCCGAACGCAGCCTTCGATCCGGAACTGATCAAAGAGCAGAAAGAGACCATTAAAGATACCCGCATGGCACAGCCATTACTGGGTATGGTTGACCTTGCTTTGGCCAACTTCCTGAAAAACCTGGGCATTGAGCCGGATATGGTTGCCGGTCATAGCTATGGCGAATTGCCAGCCCTGTGTTTTGCCGGAGCGTTTGACGAAAACGAATTGGTAAACCTGAGCGCCAAACGTGCCCAATCAATATTAGACGCCGTTGTTGATGGCGACGCGGGCGCGATGATAGCCGTAAACGCTACTCAGGACGAATTACAAAAAATCATTTCGGGATTAAAAGATATTTACCCGGTTAATTATAACTCTCCGTTACAATGTGTAATTGCTGGTACAACCCCTGCCATACACAGCTTAATGGAAACATTAAAAACGGCAAAAATATCGGCCAGGAAACTGGAAGTAGCCTGTGCATTCCACAGCCCGCTGGTTTCCAGATCAAAAGAACTGTATACCGAAGTACTTGCCGGTGTAAACTTTAACGATCTGCACTTGCCGGTATGGTCAAACACTACCGCAGCTGCCTACCCTGTTAAAGCCAAAGAAATAAAGGAACGCTTAAGCGATCACCTGGTAAAACCGGTAAAATTTGTGGAAGAAGTACAGCAAATGTACGCCGCAGGCGCCCGGATATTTATAGAGGTTGGCCCGGGTAAAGTATTAACCGGTTTAACTAAAGCCTGTTTGGGTAAAGACGAAGTATTGTTATTTGCCGAAGATAACAGCCGCAACAAGCTAACCCATCTGCTTTGTATGCTGGCCGACTATATGGCTACAGGCCGTAACATCCATATCGAGAAATTATTTGAAGGCCGCGGCGCCAAATTATTAAACCTGGACGAACCAGCTTTATACAAAAAGAGCGCTGCTGTTTGGTACGTAAACGGCCAGCAAGCCATACCTGCTAATGGAAAGCTGCCGGCTAACGGAGCCCTACCTATCATTGAACCTATTAAAATGAAAAACAACGAAGTACCGACACAAACGCACACCGTCGTAAATTCGGGTGCGGAACTGATGATGCAGGAATACCTGAACAGCATGAAAATGCTGATACAGGCCCAAAGAGATGTGATGATGTCCTTTTTAGGACAAAATCCGGGCAGCCCGATGATTTACCAGCAGCAGGCGCCACAATATCAGCAACAAGCTTATGTGCAGCAACACCCTATCCCGGTAGCCCCTGTTGAAGTTAAACAGGAAGTAAAAGCTATCGCACAACCGGTAGCAGCACAAGTTGCCGCGCAAAAAGATGTTAAACAGGTATTATTACAGGTAGTGAGCGATAAAACCGGTTATCCGCAGGATATGCTGGGTATGGAGATGGACCTGGAAGCCGATCTGAGCATCGACTCTATTAAACGGGTGGAAATCATTGGTACTTTACGCACCGAGCTGGGCGGTTTTAGCAACAGCGAAAAAAGCGAGGACACCATGATGGAGCAATTGGCCGGTATCAAAACCCTGAGCGGTTTGGTAAACTGGATCAATGAAAATACAGCACAGGCACCCGCAGCTGCACCTGTTGCAGTTAATGTGGAGGTTAATGTGCAGACAACTTCAAAAGTTAAATTCTCTATTGAAGACCTGAAAGCGGCCATATTATCTGTAGTAAGCGATAAAACAGGTTATCCGCAGGAAATGTTGGGTATGGACCTGGATATGGAAGCCGACCTGAGCATCGACTCGATCAAACGTATGGAGATCATCGGCGATCTGAAACTAAAGATAGGTTTTGGAAAAGCCAATGAACAGGCAGATGATATGATGGAAAAACTGGCAGCCATTAAAACATTGAATGGCCTGGCCAACTGGATTGCTGAAATTGAATCAGAAACAGAAGGCCTGGTGACCGAAGCTAAAAAGATCATAGAAGAGCCCGTAGCTGAACCAACAGCCGACGAAACATTGTCACGTTTACGTTTCGAGCTTACCCCTACCAAACAGGCAACTGCCGAAGACGCCATTATTAAAGGTAAACGCTTTGCAATTACTGATGATGGTGGTATACAGGCTATCAAGATCAAACATTTACTGGAACAGCACGGCGCACTGGCCGATATTGTGTATGCCGGTGGTAACCTGCAGGGCTATCAAGGGTTGATCATCCTTAATATGTTTGCTTCTCAAAAAACAGTAGGTATAATCGATCACTTCGCTTTGATCAAGAAACTGGATTTTGACACTGTAAAATGGGTTTATATCATATCAGATACCATGCTGCATCTGAATGAATTTACGGACATCAGCTTATTAAGACGCTACCAGGGTTATCCAGGCTTCTTTAAAAGCCTCGACCGCGAGTTTGAACAAACCAAATGCCGTGTAGTAAGCGTAGGCACGCCAATGACCACTGAGGAGATAGCTGACGTTACCCTGAAAGAGATCCTTAATCCCGATAAACCATCGGAAGTGATTTACCGTGATCATCAAAGACATGTAATGGAACTGATCCCGTCGCAACTGATCACCGGTTTGGAAGAATCACATATTAAACTGGATAAAAAATCGGTAGTGATCGTATTTGGCGGTGCCCAGGGTATCACTTCAGAGCTGATGATCCATTTTGCTAAGGATTATCCATGTACTTATATCCTGGTGGGACGCTCTGCCGATCCAAGAAAAGCTGAAGCAAGCGCTGCCGACGCGCTGGAATCAAAAGATGAGATTCGTGCATTCGTGATCAAACAAGGCGTTATTAAAAAACCTGCCGAAGTTGAACAGGAAACTGCCCGTATCTACAAAAACAACCAGGTGATGCGCACCATCGCTCAAATGGAAGCCGGTGGTTCAACCGTAGTGTACAAATCACTCGACCTGTGCGATGAGCAACGCCTGAGCAGCTTTATCGATGATACTTATGAAATATATGGCCGTATAGATGGTGTGGTACACGGTGCAGGCTTACTGGAAGATAAATTATTCCAAAGCAAAACCCCGGAATCATTTGGCCGCGTTTTCGATACCAAGGTAAAACCATTGCGTATCCTGGCCGAGCAACTGCGTCCGGAAACACAGTTCGTGATCCTGTTCTCGAGTATCGCTTCGGTTTATGGTAACCGCGGACAAACAGATTATGCGGCAGCTAACAGCGTGTTAGACAAATATGCATGGGTGCTTAACAAACGCATCAATGGTAAGGTAATGTCTATCAACTGGGGCCCATGGAAAGGTGCCGGCATGGTATCGCCAACCCTCGAAAAAGAATACGAACGCCGTGGCATAGCGCTGATACCGCTGCAACATGGTCGTGAAATATTTTTAAATGAATTAAAATACGGCAAAGAGAGCCAGGTATTAATTATGGCAGGTAACAACTGGTAATTATACATCGGTTAAACCACATTCCACATATGAAGAAAACGGATGTAGCAGTAATAGGGATGTCATGCATTTTTCCGGGAGCGGGCGATGTAGAAACCTTCTGGCAAAATATAATTAACCGGGTCGACTCAACTCAAATAGTGCCACCGGATCGTATTGATCCGGTGCATTTTAGTAAAGAGGGGTCGGCAGTAGATCGTTTTTACTGTAACCGCGGCGGCTTTATTCCTGATTATGAATTTGACCCTCGCCGTTTCGGCATTCTGCCGGTAGCTGTTGAAGGCACCGAGCCAGATCATCTGCTCACGCTCGATCTGGCCTACAAAGCATTGGAAGATGCAGGCGTATTTGCCCGCAATGTTACGCTGGATAAAACGGGGATTATCATTGGTAAAGGTAATTATACCGGTCCCGGTGCAACCCGTGCCATTGAGATAGTACGTACCGGCGAGCAGATCGCTTCCTTATTAAAAGAAATATTACCCGGCTTGGGCGATGCCGAAGTAGAAAAAGTAAAACAGGAATTCCAACTACGCAAGGGGCGTTTTAGCGCCGATACCGCCATGGGGCTTATCCCCAACCTGGTAGCATCGCTGGTGGCTAACCGCTTAAATTTGGGCGGTGTGGCATTCACTCTGGATGCTGCATGTGCCAGTTCACTCATTGCTATCGATCATGGTGTACAAGAACTGAACAGCGGCCGTTGCGATATGGTGATAGCCGGTGGTGTGCACACCGGGCAAAACGCTGCTTTCTGGAGTATATTTTCGCAATTGGGAGCTCTATCCCGCCAGGAAAAAATAAAACCTTTTGATGCTGCTGCCGATGGCCTGATCATTGGCGAAGGCTGTGGTTTTGTGGTTTTAAAACGCCTGGAAGATGCCATAAACGATAAAGACAAAATTTACGCAGTTATAAAAGGTATTGGTGTCAGCAGCGATGGCAGCGGCACCAGCGTAATGAGCCCTGCGGTAAAAGGCCAGCTTAAGGCCATTGAGCAGGCCTGGGAAAATGCAGGTATTCCCACAGATAAAATTGGGTACCTGGAAGCGCACGGTACAGGTACCCCACTGGGCGACAAGACCGAGCTGCAAACCCTGGCCCAGTTTTTTGGCTACCATCCCGAACTGCCTGATGCAGGAATCGGTTCGGTAAAATCAAATATCGGTCATGCCATGCCTGCCGCGGGTATTGCTGGTTTTATCAAAACCTGCCTGGCTTTGTATCATGATACTTTGCCGCCAACCCTGCATTGCGAAACGCCTTTGGCTCAAATGGAAAAAACCCGGTTTTCACCGGTACAGGCATCCCGTAGTTGGTCGGCATCTGGTTTACCCAAGTTTGCCGGTGTAAATGCCTTTGGTTTTGGCGGCATTAATGCTCACGTGGTATTGGAAGGCTTTAATGCGCCTAAAAAGGACGAGGTATTATTATTGGCCCGTGAAACGCACGAGGCACTGATCACCGCGTTGGAAACAGGAGACTTCAGCGAAGGCCAAGGCAATTTCCGTATAGCCTTGTTCGACCCAACACCCGAAAGAATAAAGAAAGCAACCAAAATAGCTGCCAAAAACAATCCATGGCGCAACAAACAGGATATCTGGTACACCAATGCCCCTTTATTGAACGATGGCGGTAAGGTGGCCTTTGTATTTCCAGGCCTTGACGGTTTAGCAGGTGGCGAAGTAACTACCGTAGCCAATTATTTTAACATCACACCGGATAATGACACCAAAGCCGATGGCTTACTGAGTGAAGCCTTAGGCATACTCAATAAAAGCAGCATCCTGGATACCGCCCTGAAACAACTGGGCGTAAAACCGGATATGAACGCCGGGCATAGCCTGGGCGAGTGGTTGGCTGCCCGTTCATCTGAACTGGCCGAAGAAAGCTCGGTACTGGAACTGCTGGATGTATTGAACCCGGAAACATTCGAACTAAAAGACTCTCGCTTTATAGCAGTAGGTTGCGGTATTGATCAGCTGGAGCCTATTATGGCCGGGATTAAAGATGTATACCTATCGAACGATAACTGCCCGCAGCAAGTGATCCTTTGCGGCAGCAAACCCGCGTTGGATGAGTTGGTGCCGATATTAAAAGCCAAACAGATCTTTCACCAGATACTGCCATTTCAATCAGGCTTCCACTCCCCTTTTGTGGCCGATAAGCTGGACCTGATATTGGATGGGATGCGCAACATGCAGTTCCGCAAAACAACTACGCCGCTGTGGTCGGCTACTACATTGGAGCTTTATCCGGAGGGTTTTGAGGCCATCAGGCAACTGAGCGCCGAGCACTTGATCAAACCGGTACGTTTCCGTGAGCTTACCGAGAAACTATACAGCGAAGGCGCCCGTGTTTTTATACAAGTTGGCTCGGGTGGTTTGATAGGTTTTATTGACGATACTTTAAAAGGCCAAAGCTTTAGTACTATAGCATCAAACGTACCCACGCGCCCTGGCTTAAACCAATTGCAACGGGTATTGGCAGCCTTGTTTGTGGAAGGTAAAGAGGTTGCGCTTGACTTTATGGGTCGCCAAAAAACCTCTTCACCCGCTGCTACAAAAGGTATCAAACTGGAACTGGGTTCGCCCATTGTACATAACCTGACCGGGCTTAAAAATCTTGCCCCGGTTAAACAGCAGGTACCGGTAAATCACGAAGCTATGCTGGTTGACGTTGCTGATCCGATTATGCGGGCCTTCAGCGAAAACGTGGCCGAAATGGTGAGCATACAGAACGAGATGCTACAGCTTTTCCAGAACAGGCCTGCACAACCGGTGGTACGAGCTACGACAAAATCAATACCTGTTCAGGCACCACCACCCGTGGCTCCGCCGCAAATAACTACTGATGCTCCGGTAAAAAGGGTTCCTTTTTCTAAACAACTGGATGTTAGTTTGGATAACTGCCCTTACCTGATAGACCACTCCCTGCTGCGTCAGCCAAAAGGCTGGCATTGCGTAGAAGATATGGATCCGGTGATACCGATGACCATGATATTTGAGATGTTTGGCGAAATAGCTGCCGAACAATCACCCGGCGAACAGGTGCAAAAGATCATGAACATTAAGGTATTCCAATGGATGAACGTAGTAAAACCTTTCCGCGAAACTGTTAAAGGCGAATGGAAAGATCAGCAACGCGTTTACCTCGACCTGGATAAATTTGCCAATGCCGAAGTACAATTGGCCCGCGAGCTTAGCCCGGCACCAGACCGTCGTTTTGATGTAGGCGAACTGCTGGACATCCAGCGCACTGCCGAGCAGATCTATGACGCGCATATGTTCCATGGCCCGCGTTACCAGGGTATTCGTTCCCTAACGGCTGTAGGCAAAAAAGGTATCACCGGTATTATTGAAGGCGATGCCGGTAAAGGCTCCCTGCTGGATAACGCCGGACAACTGTTCGGTTTATGGCTGCAATTAACGCTCACCAAAGACCGTATCGCATTCCCGGTAAAAATTCAGGAGATCGAGTTTTTTGAACCAATGGAAGACCAGAAAGGTCAGTTTGAGTGTACCTGCGTACTCACCGAACTGAATGATGAATTTGCCACTGCCGATTTTGTGATGAAGCGTAACGGCAAGATCTGGGCCATCATCACCGGCTGGCAAAACCGACGGTTGGAAATTGACGAACCACTGTGGAACGTATCCATGTCGCCATTGCACAACCGTTTATCAGAAGAGATAGCGCCGGGTATATTTATGTTCCATCAGGCTTACTCACGCGTGGTATCCTGGGATTTTATCCTGAAACGTTATTTCAACCAGGACGAGAAAAAACACCACAACACGCTGATGCCAAACAAGCGCAAGATCTGGATGATCAGTCGCGTGGCGGTAAAAGATGCTGTGAGGAACCTGCTCAACAAACAAAAACAACAGGCCTGCTACCCTATCACCTTCGAAATAAAGGCTGATGAGCTGGGTAAGCCCTATCCAAGTGGTGGCCTTGCCGATGGTATCCACATATCCATTGCCCATAAAGGAACAGATGCCGTAGGTATTGCCCAATATGATAAACCGGTGGGTATCGACATGGAAACCATCGAAAATCGCGGCACAGGCTTTTTTGACATGGTATTTACCGAAACTGAAACAGCCCTGTTAAAAGACAAGGATGCAGCCGAATGGGCAACCCGTTTCTGGGTGGCCAAGGAAGCTTATGGCAAATACCTGGGCAAAGGCCTGCAAGGTAACCCCAAAGCATACGTAGTTGAGGAGATTAAAGGCGACGAACTGCGCATTAAAGACATTTACATCAAAACATTAAAACATAAAAACTACATAATCGGATGGACACAGTAGCATCAACAGGAAAACTAAACAAAGAAGAAATATTTGATCTGATGAAGCAATTCATCACCGAAGTTATAGGTGAGGAATTTGTGGAGGAAATGGATATCACTACCGAAAGTTCATTCACCAAAGACCTTGAAATGGACAGCATCGAGATCGTGTCTTTTTCCGAAAAAATTAAAGCCCATTTTGGTGACCAGATCGATTTTACCGGCTGGTTGTCATCCATGGATCTTGATCAGCTCATCAATCTGAACTTAGGTATGATCATCAATTACATTTACGAATGCCAGTAATCAAAGTAAATAACAGGGATGTGCATATCCAGGAGCTTAACAAAGGCGCGGCCGAAACCGTGCTGCTGGTTCATGGCATGTTTAGTAACCTCTCTGTTTATTATTTTAATATCGCCCCCATTCTGGCCGAGCATTTCCACGTGGTGATGTACGATCTGAAAAGCCATGGCATGAGCGAACGTACCCTTCACGGTTACGACCTCAACAGCATGACCGATGACCTGAACGGTCTGATGGAAGCGCTGAACTTGAACACGGTGCATCTGGCCGGTTACAGCTTTGGCGGGTTGATCGCTCTGAAAATGGCGCTGCGTTTCCCGGATAAGGTAAAGAAGCTCGTAGTTATTGAAGCACCTGATCCAAAGGACGAGAAAGCACGTGGTATTATTGACGATTACAGTCGTGAGTTTTTGGAGCATTACGTAGAGAACTTTACCGATACCACCAAGGTAAAAATGGGTAAACGGCAGATGGAACGTAACCACCGCATGTATGAATACCTGTTTTACCAAACCAGTATCAAAAGTGATATGATAGCCGAAAAGGATTTTCTGGACGAGCCGGAGGTTGCCCTTTTGAACAAAGATACGCTGTTGCTTTACGGAGCAGATTCCAATTGCCTGGAAACCGGCAAAGAGCTCAATGAAAAGATAAAAACATCAGAACTAACCCCGGTTCCTGGTGACCATAACATACCGATACAAGAACCTGTATTGATCGCTAATATGATCAATACATTTTTCAGGAACTAAACTTTACCCGCGAAAAACTTATACCTATGGCAAAGTTTGTATTTATAGTACCTCCTTTAACCGGGCATATCAACCCTACTTTAAGCATGGGCGCTGTTTTACTGGAACGCGGCCACCGCGTAGGCTGGATAACGCTCGACGAATCACTGGCTGCCAGGCTTCCGGAAGGCGGCGAACTGCTGCACATCAGTTACGACGAAAACGACGAACAGAAACGGGAAAGCGAGCAATACCTGGACATCATCACCAAAAAAATAGTATACGGGATTGATAGTCTCAAATTCCTGTACGAGGAAGTGTTGATCCCCCTTAACCGTCATAGCTATGATGGCATTATCCATTTGCTCGACCAATTTGAACCAGACCTGGTGATCACCGACCATCAGATGTTCGCGGGTGCTATTGCAGCTACCAATAAGGGGCTGCCCTATGCTACATCGGTAACTGCACCTGCTGCTATCAAAGTAATGGAGGAACTGCCTAAAGTACATGAATGGGAAATGAACCAGGTAATAGGTTTACAGCAGGAGTTTGGGGTTGACGTTCCTACTCCTATTGTTTGTTCTGACCTGCTAACCATGGTGCTTACTTCGCAGGCCTTTTTTGGCGATATGGAATTAACGCCAAACTTCCGTTTTACCGGCCCGGTGATCAATCGCCCGGCTACCAAAACGGCATTTGATTGGGATAAACTAAAAGAGAGCAACAATCCTAAAATACTGATAAGCATAGGCACAACTTTTGACCACGAGCATAAAAAGAGTTTCTTCAGCAAAGTGATAGAAGCCTTTGGCAACGAGGATATTACCGCAGTTGTGGTTTCTGACCCCGACCTGTTTGAGCAATGGCCCGCCAACTTTATTGTACAGCGCCACGTACCCCAGCTCGATCTGCTGCCTCATTTGGATGCCGTAGTTTGTCATGGTGGTCACAACACTGTTTGCGAAACACTGTCAAATGGTTTACCTATGGTGGTAATCCCTATTGCCTATGATCAGTCACATGTGGCTGGCCGTGTGGTGCGCACAGGTGCCGGTGAGCGCTTAAACTTTAACCGCTTTAAAGCCCATCACCTGAAAGAAGCCGTTAACACCGTACTGAATAACCCTGCTTATAAAGAATCAGCAGAAGTGATCAAACAATCATTCCTGGAGGCTGGCGGCACAGCAACTGCGGCCGACCTGCTGGAGCAGGTCGCGTCAAAACAATCTTTGGAAGTATTAAAAAACTAACAATATCATCATCAATCTACCATGGCAAAGTTTTTATTTGTTGTTCCACCATTTTTCGGGCATATCAGTCCAACATTAAGTATTGGTGCAAGTCTTATTGCCCGCGGTCATGAAGTAAAATGGCTGGGTATTACACCACTGGCCGATAAACACATCCCTGCAGGCGGCGAGTTCATATATCCCGCGGCTGAGTTAGAGGAGCATCTGGATGAAATAAACCGGATCCTGAAACGCCAGGATGATGGCCCTGCCTGTTCAGGTCCGGAGGTGATGAAACTGGCTTTGGAAGAAACTTACGTGCCCTTTGCCCGTATCATGATGCCCGGACTAAGCAATTTTGTAGATGCCTGGAAACCCGATGTTATCATTAACGATTGTATCACCTTTGCAGGCGCCCTGTGCGCCCACATCAAAGGCATCCCATCGGTAACCACTACACCTGTACCACCAGATGTGATGGGCGATACCGCCAACAGCGCACCTAAAATTTTTGAATGGCAGCAAAACCTGGTAAAAGGCTTGCAGCAGGAGTTTGGTGTTTATGGCGATGAGATCGTTATCCACTCCCACAAGCTCAACATGGTATTTACTTCGCAGGCCTTTGCTGGTTTTGATGAAGTATCACCGCACATGAAATTTGTTGGCCCTGTAAAAGGCAGGCCCAACAATGCCGCTTTTGATTGGGAAAGGCTGGCAAAAGCTACCACACCAAAGGTATTTGTATCATTAGGTACGTTACTGGTTGACATCCGCAAGGAATTTTTCCAGAAACTGATAACCGCTTTTGCAGATCAGCCGGTAACTATAGTAGCCGCCACCAATCCTGATATTTTTGAGGTATGGCCCGATAATTTTATCGTAAACGGCTTTGTACCTCAAACCGAACTGATGCCGCATATGGACGCCGTGATCTGCCATGGTGGTTTCAACACGGTAAATGATACGTTTATCAATGGATTACCTATGCTGATCACCCCTATCGCTTATGATCATTTCCACACTGCAAAACTGATCGAGAACTCAGGTGCCGGTGTGAGTATACGGTATAAGCGCTTGCGTATTGCTGATCTGCGCGATACCGTTTTTGAGCTATTACAAAACCCGAAATACCGGGAGGCTGCCATAAAGGTAAATGAAACCTTTGTAGCCGCCGGTGGTAATGATAAGGCTGTACAGCTATTGGAAGATTTTGCCGCGGCAGAATCTGTCCTGGCGCCTTTGAACTAACCACCAACCTAAACCTTTTATCACAATTTGTTGCCTATGAGAAGAAAATTACTTTTGATTGAACGCGTTATGCATGGAGATGGGAACTACGTATTTAACGCGCTTTTACCGGTACGAGTACGCGGTAATTTTTCAGAAACAGACATCCGGCTTGCGCTGGCAAGTCTGCAAAAAACACACGCCATGCTGAATGCGGTGGTGAAAAATGATAAGAATGGAGAGCCCTGGTTTGTAGTTGATGACGAACACCCGGTTAATATCCCACTACGTATTATGGAACGTATAGACAGTGATGATTGGCAAACAGAATCGGTAAAAGAGTGGTCGGTACCTTTTAACAGCTACCAGGAACCGCTGATGCGCCTGGTATGGATCAAAGGCGAACCGGTTTCAGAATTTTTGCTGGTGATGCATCATTGTCTTTTTGATGGCCGTTCGGCATTGGTTATGCTCGAAGAGTTTTTACAATTCCTGGATGATCCTGATGCCCGCATAGCTGTCGAAGTCCCCATAGCCGATATTGGAGATATTGTTCCGCCGGCGATGCTGAATAATAAGATCCACCAGTTTATGGCCAAATTGCTGTTTGGTATGGCTTCCATAGCCTTATCACTCATACCAGCTAAGGATAAACCGGTAGAGAAAAAAAGAGATTTCCTGATCCATTGGCGACTGGATAAAGAGCTTAGCTCGGCCCTGCTGGCCTGCTGCAAAGCCGAAAACATCAAGGTAAACACCATCATGTGCGCTATTCTCTTAGATTCCTTTAAGCAGGTTCTGCCCAAAAAAGCGCTTAACAAGATCATGTGTCCGGTTGATATCCGCAATTTTAACCCGCAGATAAAAAAGAACAACATCTTTGCCTTTCCTTTAATGATACTGGTAACCACTTTTCCGGGTCTCGACTTTTTCAGCAACGCGCGGGCTATGCAAAAAGATATCGAGCACAAAATGACCAAGCTTGATCCGTATAAACTCATTATGCTGTTAGAGGCGGCCCACGGATCTTTACGTAAAATAATCAAGTTTCTACGTAATCAAAAAGCCAATAAAGATTGCATGTTTTCTAACCTGGGTAAGCTGGACATTCAGCAGCATTATAAACAATTTGAGGTGGAAACCATATTTAGCCCATCGGTTATGGTCCCTGAAGGGCACGCTACAGCGTTTACCACAACCACTTATAGCGGAGAGATGGATTTTTCGTTCATCAGCAATGAAGGAAGCCTGACATATGAAGACGCGATGGCTATCAAACATAAAATGATGGAAACAATTTCAACATTAACCGGAACAACGGAAGAACTTAGTGTGGCATGAGAAGAAAACTACTATTTGGCGAAAGAATGTTACATGGCGACGGTACGCTGCCTTTCAATGGTGTTATACCATTCAGGCTGCGCGGCGTTTTTGCAGAGGCCGATATACATTTCGCTTTAGGAAAAGTACAGGAAAAACATCCCTGGCTAAATGCCTTTGTGCAAAATGATAGTAAGCAGCGGCCCTGGTTTATTATTGATGAAACCAAACCAGTTAAGATTCCGGTAAGAATTGAGAACCGCTTAAGTGATAACGATTGGCAGGCAGAATCAATGAGGGAATTGCTTACGCCATTTGATACGGCCAAAGGTCCGCTTTTACGTGTAGTATGGATAAAGGATGAAACCGTATCTGACATGATCATTACCATTCACCATTGTTTATGCGATGGTGGCTCGGCCATGAGCATATTAGCCGAATTGCTGCAGATTTTGGATGATCCGGCTGCAGATATCGGCAAAGAAGACCCGATAAAAGGTGTAGAAGATATTATTCCATCGGCTATTTTAAATAACAAAACCAAACAATTAAAGGCTAAATTCATTGGTGGCCTTGCCGCTGTAGCGCTGAAGCTGATACCAGTGAAAAAAAACGGCATCGACAGGAAAAGGGATTATCTCATACATTGGAAATTTGATGAAGCGATCAGCAAAGAGCTGATAGTTTATTGTAAATCGGCAGGCATAACGGTAAACACCATGCTTTCCGGGGTATTGTTGGATGCCTTTAAGCAGGTAAGAAAAGACCAGGCGCATAACAAGGTATCATGCCCGGTTGATATCCGCAGATTCGCTCCCGAGATCAAGAAAGACCAGATATTCGCGTTCGGTTTGATGATCGTGGTTTCGGCTCATGCTGGTTTGAGTTTTTTAGATAATATTAAGGCTATGCAGAAAGATGTTGATCAAAAGTCAGCCAAACTTGATCCTTATGCTACGATGATGATGATGGAATCGGCACACTCTGCGATGGATAATTTTACCAACCTGCTAAAAAACGGAAAATCAACTAACGATTGTATGTTTTCTAACCTTGGTAAGGTTGATATCCCGCATCAATACCGCTCGTTTGAACTGGAAACTATATTCAGTCCGGCGGTGATCGGTCCATTGGGTAACACAACCACCATGGTAACCTCTACTTACCGCGGCCAAATGGATTTTTCATTTATTGCCAGCGAGGGCTTTGTTCCTTACGAAGATGCCCTGGCTATAAAAGATAAAATGATAGCCATGATCAAAGAACAGATTAATCATATAGCGGTAGCCGTAGCATGAAGAGAAAACTAATGATGGTGGAAAGAATTATGCACGTAGATGCTTCTACGCCGCTTAATTGTGTGTTTGCCGTTAAAATAGCCGGGAGCATCAATCCCGAGAATCTGCATACCGCCCTGGCAAAGGTTCAGCAAAAACATCCGTTACTAAGGGTAGGTATAGACGAAGAACAGGAAGGCGGCCCCTATTTTGTTACCAATGAATATGTACGATCGATCCCGGTACGTATAGCTGAGCGCCTTACCGACAACGATTGGCTAAAGGAATCGGAAACAGAATGGTATAAGTTATTTGACGGCGACAATGTACCGCTGGCGCGCGTGGTATGGATAAGATCAGCTGCTGTATCAGAGCTTTTACTGGTGATGCCGCATTGTGTTTGCGACGGAGGCACCTGTGTAGCTTTGCTTAGCGAGATATTAAGCCTGCTGGATAACCCGGCACAGGAATTGGATACCTATATACCATTCAATTCGGTACAGGAATTAATGCCCGATAGCTTTGATATCGCTAAAAACAAACGCAAAGGCAGGATCTATTCGTTTTTAGGCCGGTTATTTTTTCTGCTTAAGAACACCCGTAACAAATTTGGAACCGGCAGAAACTACGCCATACATTGGAAAGTGGATGAAGAACAAACTCTTGCCATAGCCGAAGCTACTAAAAATGCAGGTACATCAATGCACGCGGCTTTATGTGTGGCTTTTCTCAAGGCATTTCAAAAAGTAAGAGGAGCTAAGGCCCGCGGTAAGCTGATCAGCCCGGTAGATATCAGGCGTTTTATACCCGAGATAAAAGCGGATACGATGTTTGCCTTTGCGCCTATTGTGGAGTTGACTATTGATAAAAAAAATCCCAATATGGATTTTTGGGAACAGGCTCGTAAAATAAAAACTGATCTGACTGCCAAAATCGAAACCATGAACGCCTATGAAATGTTATGGATGGGCGAATACATGCACAAAACAGTGAACAGGATGGTGAAATTTTTAAAGTCCACGGATGGATCGCACGATGTTACGCTATCAAACATGGGCAGGCTTCCTATTGCAGAGAAGTACCAGAATTTTGAAGTGGAAACTATTTACAGTCCAACGGTGGCATTTCCATGGCGCAATCCTAATACGTTGGTAACAACCACTTTTAAAAACAAGATGGATTTTACTTTTATGTCAAACGATAATTTCCTGGAGGAGACCGAAGCATTGAAAATAAAAGATGCCGCAATGGAACTATTATTTGCCAACTTACAGCAATTAACGCATGCCTGAAAAACCAATACAAAAAACTACCTTACGACGGTTTGTACAAAAGAAACTGCTGCAATACATCATTCCTAATATTTTCTTCAATACCATCATTGCTTATGCCAGCTTTGCCAAATTAGGCTATACCCATCTGTTTGAAGGCGAACAAAGTATGGCGAGGCTTACACTGCCCATGTCGTTATTTTTACCCTTTATACTCAGCCTCGATATCCTCAAAAAAACGATCCTGGCCGTTGAACAAGGAGTGCTTGACCTGACAATTAGTGACGATCTGAATAAAAACAGATTTGCCATGCAAACAGCCATTATCAATGGCGTTGGTAGTTTTCTGATTGTTTTAGCTGTAATGTTAATAGCACAAGTAAGCTTACCTGCTCATTATAAATTCAACGGACCAATAATGGCCTATCTGGATGGTTCGCTGGCGGCCGCCTATTCCATCATCTTTACTTATTTCCCGATCAGGAAATTAAGGAAGTATATGTCCAAACAGGTGGAGGTTCCGGTATCGGCTTAAATAGGTTCAGTTTTCAGGCTTGTCTTTATAAAGACTTTGCTCCTTGTTAAAAATTTCCTGGATTCCGGCGGTTGAAAGCGGTTGGGCAAAAACTTTGATACCGTCCATATAGCCATGAAATATCCGCTCTGACGGAAACTCTTCATTCCGTCCTATCTGCCATTTATTGGCCACAGATAGATTCACTGGCCCTTCTACCGTTGACATACCTACCAATTTACCATCAATGTAGAGAAACAAAATATTACCATTGCAAACACCTGCTATATGGTGCCAATTCTGTTTCCAATTTGCAGGTAGTTTTACTGTACAATCGCCGCGTCCCCAGCCACCGGCAAAAAAGGTAAGCGTTTCGTTATTATTCATTTGTAAAACATGGGTATCGCCTTTGGTAAGCATATCCGTAAGCCCAGTTTCTTTTCCTTCGGGATAAACCCAGGTCATCATGGTAATAGTTTGCCCAAGCTTATCCAGGCTCGGCGCATTAGGTACTTCAACGAAGCGATCATCACCCAGCAGTAACCTTTTTCCTTTTCCGATTTCCACGCGCTTGGGCTGAATGATATGCGCGTTGTTCTCAAATCCCGAATGATCTGCAATAAGCTGATCATTATCTTTTGCAACGAGCGTAAGATCAAGCAGCAGCGAACCCGCATCATCACTAAATACTTTATATATTGATGATATATTGTTGATCAGCAATATTTTAATACCATTTACTTTATCTTCAAACTGATGATTCTGCATCTTACTTTCTCCTGGGGCAAGCTGTAGATGATCAGTATATAAAAGAGAGTCATTCAACTTTACAGGGATAGAAAATGATTGATCCCTACCAGTCAGATTTTTAATGGTGTAACCGATCTGCTGCTGGCTGTCGCGATGTATCAATGGTTTAGCCTCGATTCCTGATATTTCAAAAGGATGTTGTACTTGTTGTTTAGGTTCAATAACCTCTACCATATCATCGCCTGCCTCATTCAGGCTCACTTTTGTTTTTCCTAATCTATATAATCTGCAGCTGATAGAATCAGCGACTGTGCTTCCTTGCGGAATAAGATAGTTTTTGCTGGCGACAACCCTTCCATCAGCATATATCCTGATATTCTTAGTACCGGCCGAGCCCCTGTTTTGCACTGTAAACCGCAACCATAACTGCTCATTCGGTTCGACTCTTGTTTTTTGCAAGTTATAGCTGATAATTTTTATATCCGATGCCGTTTTAGTCTCCGATAATATGATGGGATTTTTATCGGCAGGCCATTTTTGCAGCTTATCGCTCATAGTAAACTGCATTGCTCCGCCACCGGTAATTGTCGCGTGGGGCAAAACCAATTGTTCATATGCCTTACCATTAACAATTAATGAGTTTACATATTTGTTGCCAGCCGATTGTTTTTTAGCCTCAATTGTCCATGTTTTATGATTTGCCAAATGCAGGGTTACCGATTGAAACAAGGGCGCGCCAATAGCATATTCCGGTTTGCCCGGACTCATGGGAAATATCCCCAATGCATTAAATATATAAGCGCTCGACATCGCTCCAAGGTCATCATTCCCCGGCAACCCTTGCGGATTATTTTGATAACGTTTCAGCATAATATCCCGGCACCAGGCTTGTGTAAGATCGGGCCTGCCAGCTGCATTAAACAGATAAGGAACATGTATAACCGTTTCATTATCAAACAATATTACATCATTCCTTAAAGCAGAATCTAAACAATTGGCAAAGGCATTATTACCGCCCATCAGGTTAACCAGGTCCTTGGCATTGTGAGGTACAAAGTATGAGTACACCCACTTGTCGCCCTCTTTGTAGCCAGACATGCCCGGGTTCACCTTAAAATCATTTCCAGCCCGGGGTAACATAAACAAATCATCAGGATGAAACAGGTTCCGGTAATTGAGACCTCTTTGTTGCAAAAGCTGATAGTCTGCCTCGTTGTTCATGACCAGTTTGGCATATTGCGATAGTGCCCAATCATCATAAGCATACTCTACCGTACGGGTAACCGATTCTGAATTGGTATACGGCACATAACCTAAACGGTGATATATGCTCATATCCTTCTGCACAAAAGGCGAATCAATAATATTACTATTCATGGCTTTATAAACCAACGCTTTATCGTAGCCGGTGATACCTTTTAAATAGGCGTCTACAATAATGGGGATCGCGTGGTTACCGGTCATGCTTTCGGTGGGTAAATGGCCGGTTTGCTTATAAATATCCAGCATGGACAAGATGACGTCCTTCTGCTTTTCGGGATACAATAAACTCAACAAAGGGTGCAGCGACCGGAAGGTATCCCATGGAGAAAACCCGCCGTATTGATACTTACCCGAAGCATGGTGAACAACACCGTCCTCACCCCTATAATTCCCATCCACATCAGAAATTACCCAGGGAATCAGTAGCGAATGGTAAAGGGCTGTATAAAATATGGTCTTATTGTTTTCGTTGCTATCTATAATATCAACAGTAGATAATTGTTTACTCCAATCACTGGCCGTGCGTGCAGCAAAGGCCTTAAAACTGAGTTGAGCTATTTCTTTATCGATATTGTGTTGAGCACTCGCGAAGTCCACTGTTGATGTGCTCAGCTTTAACTCAATAACTTTTGCCAAGGCAGTTGTTTTAAAGGTAAATAGGTAACCGTCTTTTACTTGCTTCTTTTCATTAAAAGCTTCACTAAAATTGATCACCGTATTCAAAGCAGCGCCATGTATAATTTTTCCGGAGACAACGTTTATATCCCCTGTATTACCTATAAAGATCTGTGCTTTTGTTTTAGCAGGGAATGTAAACCGCAGTATACCTGTGCGGGTAGATGTGCTTGCTTCGGTTATGATATGATTATTGGTGAATTTTACCCGGTAGTATCCTGGACTCGCGATCTCATTCTGGTGCGAGAAACGGCTCTTATAAATGCCCGGTTCAAAACCTTGTCCGGCTATTATAGGCATAATAAATAAACGCCCCGCCGAACCTTCGGGAAAACCACTATGGTGGCCTAAACAGCTGAAATAATAAATGGATGAATCGGCATAGTTATACCCTCTTGCTCCGCTAACCCGTGTTTCCGGACTGATCTGGATAAATCCTGATGGAGATACTGCGCCAGGATACGTACCACCATCACCACCCCAATGGGTAGGTACACCACTTTTGGTAGTGCCGATGAAAGGGTTTACATATGATAAATTCGACTTGTTTTGCGCTTTTGTATTGGAAATTAAAACAAGCGATAGCAACAGCAGTCCAACGACCTTTTTTGTTACGAGGGGCATTTTAAACATATGTAAACTTATATTTTGATATAGATCTTTCTTTTATCCATCACATAACCAACAAACCAGCAAAGCATCATATAACATAGGGCAAAAACCAGCGTACCAAATGCACCCGGAAAAAGCGGCTGATAAAATACCTGGTTCACCCAATCATAAAAGCTGAGGTTTGGCTTCACCCAAACAGTTGAAATAACGGTAAATAGCAATTCCGACAACAGGTATATCGCCAGCGAATTCCGGCCAAAAACCAGGAAAAAGTTGGTACCCCGCTTGATATTCTTTAGTTCGATGGCGTAGATCAATACACCAATAATCACCAGGTCGATACCGGTGGTAAGCAAGGTAAATGTGCTTGTCCATAACTTTTTGGCCAATGGGAAAAACTGAGCCCAGAACAAGGCTATCCCAATGAGGCAAACCCCGGCTATTAATAGCTTTGCTACCGATTCATAGTTACGTCCCTTGCGTTGTATGTATGCCCCTGCCAGGTAACCTGCTATTACATTTACAATGGCAGGTAAAGTGCTCAGCAACCCTTCCGGGTCAAAAGCTATAGGGCCGCCTTTATCATGGTATAAATGCACGTTGCCCATAATTAATATATCCAAACGGGTGCCCGCATTGCCCAGCATGGTCAACTCTTTGCCCGGTTCGCCGAGCAGCAGTAAAAACACCCAGTATCCCAATAAAAGTAAAACGGAGATAATAACAGCCGTACGCTTGGAACAATAGTGCACGATAAGCGAGCCAAAAAAGTAGCAAAGCGCGATACGCTGTAACACCCCCATAATACGGGTATTGCCCAGCGGATTAAATGCCCAGCCACCGGCTTCGCGGTGAAAGAAGGGAAACCAGTACATCAGGTAACCCAACAAGAATATGATGAACGTACGTTTGCCTATTTTACGCAGAAAAGCGCTGTTACTTTCAAATTTATTTTTAGAAAAACTTAAGGCGTTGCCCACTGCGAACAAAAAAGACGGAAAAACAAGGTCTGTTGGTGTAAAACCAAACCATGCTGCATGATCCAGCGGCGCCCATTGAACCGCGCCAGAACCGGGAGCATTTACAATGATCATGAAGCATATGGTCATGCCCCTGAAAATATCGAGCGTTATAAACCTGTCTTTTGCTAAAGCCATATCTTTTTAATTTTATTATAATTTTCCCTGAAGTATATAAGTTACCCTACCGGCCTCTTTCTCTGATCTGATGCTTACCTTATCTGGCCGGTTACCATTTTCGTCATAAATTACCACTTGATTGATGCCAGCTTTTAACCAGCATTCGGGTATGTACATGCCAATATTGCCCACCTTTTCGGGGTAACGGCCCAGGTTATAGCCATTCACCCAAACAGAACCATAACTCAAGCCATCGGTATAAACCCGCCATATCAAATGTTTACCTTTTGGTTGTGGCACAGTAAATTGTGACCGGAAAAACTGTGGACCTGCGAATGAGGTTTTAAGCACTGGTTTATTCCAGCCATCAACAGCATCCGGATTGCCCGGCCCCCCAAACATTTTCCAATTATTGATGATCATAGCATCACCTATGCTGTTTATTTTTACAGGCTGATCAATACCGCCTTCGTTGGAGTAGTTTTCGATGAATAGTGTAAGCATGATCGGCTTTTTAAGCGTAGCGGTATCATTAATTTCCACAGCAAATGGCGAGTTCCAGCCTTTATGTTGTGCTACCTGCTTACCGTTGATAAATACGGTGGCGTCTTCGTCCACACTTCTGAAATTGATGGTAAGCTTATTAGGATTGCCTGCCTGAACCGGGATAGTAGTTTGAAACCAGCCAAAGCCCTCCTGCTTGTTAAATACATCATCACCAATTTTATATTTTTTCCAGCTGATAGTGTCAAAAACCGGGATGTTGTTTTTTACATCGATAGCTTTTTCGGCTTTGGTAAAATACCAATTGTTGATAGCAGATATAAATGGACCACCCTGTTTGAGCTGAACCTGACCCGATAAGCCTTTCTTATCCACATCAGTTATCGAACCGATGTATGCAGCCAGCTTATCGCGACCATCGTGCGCAGTAAATACAGCCAGTGTGTGTTTGCCTTTTTCCAGATCAAATGTCACCTCGCCGTCCCTAACTTTCCATTGAACAGTCTTCCTGCCATCAACAAAAGCTGTAGCCCTGTCTCCGCCATCAACCTGCATGGTGTACTTTCCCGATACCGGAACATCTACCCTGGTACGATACCAGGCATCGGCAGTCAGGTTGCCATCAGCGCCCATTTGTTGAGGATCGGCGGAACTAAACCAGTTGGTATCATTATAAGCTGGCGCCGCATAAACAGCCCCATCTTTGTTTTGCCATGGAGATAAACTTATGTTTAAATTATATTTTATATCATGCTGATATACAGATTTTAAAAGAGATGAACTATTATTTTGATATAACCAGATCTGCCCATCTTTTTTACCTGTTAAAGGATATTCGGCAGTGGCTTGTAACTGGCCATTTTGCAGTTTAACATCGGCCAGGTAAGATACACCGCTGATAATAGCATTTGAACCCGCCTGCTCTACTATCCAGGTTTTATCCATTGTTTTGGCATCCATGGTTAAAATACGAACACGCTGCCCACCTACTTCAAATGAATATTCGCCTGGTTTGTCTGACTGAGTAGTTAACAGATCGATATTACCATCGCTTACTTTAAATCCGGTTGTTCCTTTAGGTACGATCGCTTTTCCTCCCACCTTAAAATAAAGCGCTACAGGACTGCCTTTTTCGGTTTCGGCCAAGATGGTTGTGGTATTACCTTGCTTTACCAGCCCATATATACGTGTAAACGCCCAATTAAGCGTTATCTGGTTATTGATGATGTAATTGTGCACCAAAGGATATATCTCACCCGGAGCCAGCATTACAGTGGCTACAGGTATGTTATTATCAACTTTAACAACCGCTTTGAGTGCCTTCTTACCTTGATTATCTAAAAAGACCAGATCACCAATATCGGCCGATCTTGCGGTAACTTTTAAACTGCCGTCTGTTGCAATATCTTTATAGGCGGCAGTTGCATCGGTACAATTTTCCAATACATCCTGAAAACTACGGGCAAAAAAGGCCGCTCGTTTAAAACCGTAATAGATGGGCCTTAGATCGCCAGCCTGCCCAACTGCCGAACCGTAATCGTAGGATGCTGCATCTTCATCATTATTGGTATAACCGAAATTTGAGCCCCCATGAGCCATGTAATAGTTATATCCGCCACCACCGTGCGTTATTATTTTCCAGGTACGCCGGGCATACACCGCCGAATCTGTTGGCTTAGCGCCATATTGAGAGTACCATACACTCCAAAACTCGGTTGAAAACCATGGATTAGGTCGTTTTGGGTCATCCAATGTACCATCGCCTGCAGGGTCACTGGCATGGTGCAGGCCGCTAAAAAAATACGGCACTTGTAAACCTAAACTTAGTGCCTTGCTTTGCAGATGTTTAAAATAATTATCGGGCATTACCGTTCCCCATCCATTATTATGCTCATTCTCCAGCTGCACTAAAATTACCGGGCCGCCTTTGTTAATCTGCTGGTTAAAAACAATGGGTAATAACTTATCAAAGAAACGGTCAACGTATTTCTCAAACTCCGGGTTATCTTCCCGCACACGGAGGCCTGGTTTAAATTTCAACCATAATGGATAGCCGCCCAGATCCCACTCGGCACAATAGTAGGGTCCTACCCTAACTATGGCATACATACCCAGGCTCTTAACCGTAGTTAAAAATGCGTTCAGGTCATGATCGCCTGCGAAATTGAATTTACCTTCCAGTGGTTCATGAAAATTCCATATCGTGTATACTTCCACGCAATTAAAGCCGGCCCTCTTTAATCGTAACAATCTATCATACCATAGCTGCCGTGGAATACGCGCGTATTCTAAGCCTGCCGATGCCAGGAAAGTACGTTTTCCATTTATTAAAAACCCTTTACTATCAAAATTGATGAAGGGCTTAGCTGTTTCCTGCGCAGGAAATATATGATCATTTATAGCCTGGCTGTAACCCCGATTGCTTCCAGCCAGCATTGCAACAACCAAAAGCGCGGTATAAAAACGTTTGTTCATTATTTACCGTTGATAAGCTTGCTGAATTATAGGGCTATATTTCTTAAATAATTGCTTGGCTTTTTCTACAGAATTACCGCTGATAGTATTTGGATATGCATTATCGTGTTTGTTTACCCATTGCCATTCCCAGTCTTTTACCTGCTTGTCAAAAGCAAGCTCATCAAATTTACTGCCCGAAGCCAGTGATTTATTTAACTGGTCAAAAAACAGAACCCAACGCTGTTTATAATATCCGTTGATCAATCCAGCCCATTGACGGTTGGAATATTCTCGCAAGCCACTTTCTTTATCGCCCCAAAGTGTAACCAGATCGCGGGCGTTAAACTCATACAGGTTCTTTTCTTTTTCGGTGATGCCGTTAGCTCTGGCTTCAGCTATCCATTTACCCAACAGGAAATCTTTACGGGTACTCAACAGCGCATCCATATCATCCATGAGTTGTAAAAACTGGCTGCTGTATAACTTAAATTGTGCCTTATCCCCCGTATGGTATGCCTTTACCATTTGCTGTTGCAGCGGACTTGCATAGTTGGCCAGCACTTGTCGCGTAATATCAACCAGATCATATTGAAAGCCATCGCTTTGTTTTAGACTGTCCGAAGCGTTGATGAACAGCCCCCAGGCTTTAACCAGTTGCGCAGGGTCATAGTCCAGTTTGGTTAGTACCCTATCGATAGTTTTCTTAAAGGTAGGCCGGGCCACGATAATAGATTCCGGGCCACCTTCTGTTAGGCCCCCGGAATACACGGTATTTAATAATATTTGCCAGGCTTCATTTACCTGTGTGTTGCTTTGGCCATAACGTCTTTGCGCGTAGTTAGTCAACCATTTATCCGCATCAATCGGGGTATCAGTCCAAACATTTTCCAACATCAGGGCAAACAGCGCTGGGTTTTGCTCGATACCTTCGGGAGTAATGCCTATGCCCCGCATATTTTTTGATTCGGGATCATGCAGGGCTATCGCCGGATCGGCCGCCACATGGCGCATACGACCAAACAGACTGATATTGCCGCCAAAGTTTTGCAGCATGCTCCAGATCCATGGTTTGCCGTAATATGCTTCGGTACGGTTCCAAACCGGATGTGCGTCGCTATACAGATCCAAAACGATCATTTGTTCGTTAGGTACCGCGTTTAGCAGCGCCTTGATCTGCTGGGGCTGCCAGAATTTGTTGTTATAGTGGAACATCCAGCCTTGCATCACCCAAATTGCTTTGGGATCAGCTGCGGCCATGGAATTAAAAACCTTTTTACTCATGCCATCCAAGTAAGTAGAATCATTTGTTGGCGGCACGTTTTCATTAAAAGTATCGGCAGAGTACAGGTGATCTGTACCAAACTCTTTGGTTTGCGCCTCTATATATTTTTTACCGATGGTTTCAAACATCGGATCGTCGGGGTCGAGTATATAAACATCCGGAAAACCGGCATCCCAGTTGGTTTTTTTAACCTTTGCATCGGGGAATTTTTCTTTAAAGGATGGCGGAACGTGTCCTGTAAATGAAGACAGTACAGGTTTCATACCAAAGGAACGTTCACGCTCCAATATTTTCTTTTGCAGCTCTTTGTGGGAGTCCATCCAATGCTGTGGCAGCGGACCACCCCAGGCATCAATGTTACCCATCCAAAACCAGGCAAAATAAGCAGGACCGCTAAAAAACTCATCCAGTTGTTTATCGGTAAAGCCCATGCTTTTGTATACGTTTTGCCAAACGGCTTCTTCGCCGGTAATGGCCAATGGCAGATTGATGCCGTTTAGGGCCATCCAATCAATTTCTTTTTGCCAGCGGGCCCAATCCCACCAGGCCATGGAATAATTGTAGGTACAATAATTTAAATAATAGCGATATTGATATGGCGTGGCTTTCTGTACCAGTCCCTTTACTACAGGCAGTGTCGCCGGTAAATTCAGGTTGGTACCATTCCACCCGATATCACTAAAACAATAAGTTTTAAGATAGTAGTTTAATGCCGAGGCTACGGACAAGCCATTATCACCCCGTAAAACTATTTTACCATCCTTGTTGTCAAGTTCAAAAACATTTTTACCATTTTGCTGTGGAATAGCCTCGATAATAAAGGAACTGCTTTTGCCGGGAATAACCCGTTCTATAAAGGCATACAGTGCCTTTTGATCAACCTGGGCACTAACCTTAAAGGCAGATGCCATAACAACGAGTACAAGTAAATACTTTCTCATTTAATAATTTTATTGAATAATAATCGTGATGATACGAGAATAACGTAGATGTGTTTTATAAAATGCCGGCAACCAAAATAAAAAATCCTGCGGGAGACTCCTTATCCTGATTACCGGCAATTTATACTATCATCTTTTAGAAATTAGGATTTTGTTTCAAAACACCTTTACTCTTGTCAATTTCAACCTGAGGAATTGGGTAGTAGTAATGTTTCGGCCTAACAAAAATTACATTCTTATTTTGATCGATTGGAGCTTTAGATATCGATAAATTGTAGATAGCGGCAATATCAACTATTTTGTCTTTATCCCAACGCATCAGGTCCTGGTGACGCTCGCCTTCGCCGGCAAGTTCCACACGACGCTCATGGATCAGTTCTTTCATGCCCGCGCCTGATACCGGTTTTAGCAAAGGCGATGCGCGATGCCTCACCTGGTTGATCAGGGCATCCCCTGCCCCTGCTCCTTGCGTACGGATCAAGGCTTCGGCAACCAACAGGTAAATATCTGCAGAACGCATTAATGGTACGGCAAAAGAGTGATCAACACCACCACCTGCCGTTGCACTGTTAAATACCGCGTATTTACGGAAAACATAACCAGTGGCAGAAAGATCTGACGTAAATGTAGTCAACCCTTTACCATCACCAATATCAATTTGGTCACCAACCCCTAAAAGCGTTGCTTGCTTACGTGGGTCATTGGCTTCAAACTCATCGGCCAGTCCTTGTAATGGCTGACTAAAGCCGTAGCCGCCCCATGGACGAGGAATGTAATACACGGTAAAGTCGTTTTGTATTACATTTTGAATGGCTTGTATGGACAATAATAATTCTGTGTTATTGGCAGGAAGTTCATTGGCACGGGTAAAATTCGACTGGTAATTAGCAGCTAACGCATAGTTAGGATTGCTTACCACTTGTTGCCCGGTTGCTATAGCTTCCGGGAATTTTTCCCAGTACATATACAATTTGGTTAACAGACCAAGCGCTGTGCCCTTGTTTACACGACCGCGATCGGCCGGGCCGTAGCTTTCGGGCAAATTGGCAATAGCGAGTTTCAGATCTGATTCAATTTGTTTGCGTACATCCTCAATAGGCGATTTAGGCACATTGAAGTTTTGTTTGGTGTAGTCATCCTCGGTAATAATGGGTACATCGCCATAAATTACCATCAAACGCCAGTAACCAAAAGCCCTGAAAAAATATGCTTCGCCCATGCTGCGTGTTTTGATGGCAGGGGTTATATTGGCGATCTTAGGGATATTGATGATACAATTGGTAGATCGGTTGACTGTTTCATACTTCCATTTCCAGCTATAGTTAACCTGCGCATTGGAGGCATCGTATGTTAAATTCTCTATAGCTTCGTCCTCACTGTGGTCACCTGAGCGCCAGTAATCATCAGAGGCCACATCAAAAGTAGTTTCGGCATGGGCTATATAATCTTCTCCCTCCAGTAAACTGTATATACCGGTTATAGCGCTAACCGCCTGTGCTTCGTTCTGGAAATAATTATCGCTATTGTAAGCACCTTTCTGATTCAGGTCAAGTGCTTTTTTACAGCTGCTTGTAAATAACAGTGCCGCTGTTGCTATATATAATATGTTTTTTGCTTTCATGAGGTTATAGTTTTGCGGTTATACCAAATGTTATTGTGCGTACTGCCGGATACTGGGCCACATCAACCCCTCTTTGCAGGTTACCACCATTGTTGTAACCCAACTCAGGCGTATAACCGGAGTATTTGGTGATGATAAATACATTTTGACCCGATGCATATAACTTTATACTGCTAAAGGTTGCCTTTTTGCTCCATTCTGCTGGCAGTGTGTAACCGAGGGTTACATTTTTAAGCGAAAAATAGTTACCACTCTCAACAAACAGATCAGATGTACGATAGTTATCATTTGCACGATCTAAAGACATGCGGGGGATAGTATTGCTGGTACCCGGTCCGGTCCAGCGACCCAACGTTGATGCGTACATATTAAACGGATAGGTTGGGTCAATACCCTGCATCCTATCGGCATTGTATAAACTAACACCAAAAACACCCGTAAAATTTGCCGACAGATCAAACCCTTTGTACGATAAGCTTCCCTGCAAACCTGCTGTTACATTTGGATTTGGATTGCCCAGGTTGGTACGGTCGTTACCATCAATCAGCCCATTGCCGTCCAGATCCCGGAAACGTACGTCGCCTGGTTTAATATTTCCTTTACGCGGGTCGTTTTTCAGGGCCGGATCATTGTCGATATCGGCCTGAGTCTGGTATAAGCCATTGGTTTTCCAACCATAGAAAGACGCGATCGGCTGACCTTGGTAAGTTCTGGAGATCTCCTGATTAGAGCGTCCGTAAAGAACCGATCCAATATATGAACCCTCGCCATCAAGATGGGTAACCTTGTTTTTAATAAATGATGCGTTAGCACCAACACTAAACTTTAATTTGTTACCGCCCTGATAATTTGCTTCAACCTCAATACCCTTGTTATTCATGGAACCAACATTTTGGCTCGGAATATTAACAAGGCCAAAAGTCCCTACCGTAGGCGGAGAGTAAAGCATGTCGCTGGTATTTTTATTAAAATAAGTAATGGTGGTGTTAAGCTTATTGTTTAAAAAGCCCGCTTCCAAACTTACATTGGTCATGGCGGTAACCTCCCAATGTATGTCGGGATTGGCTATCCGGGTAACGGCTCCTCCGCTGGCGCTTGTTCCGCCAAAGGCATAGCCGCCGTTGCCATAGGTATTGTTAACCTGTATTAAACTTAGGTACTGAAACGTATCGACACTTTGGTTACCCAAGCGGCCATAGCCTCCGGTTAGTTTCAGGTTACTGATCCAGCTGATATTTTTGATAAACTCCTCCTGTGATAAGCGCCAGCCCAGTGAAAAAGCCGGAAAATAACCCCAGTGATTGGTAGGTCCGAATCTTGATGAGCCGTCAGCACGGAATGTCGCGGTAGCTAGAAACCTGTCATCGTAGTTATAAAAAGCCCTTCCAAAAGCCGATTGCAATGACGATTGATCGGGTGGCAAAGCTGTAGCAAACTGATCTTGACCCAGGTAAAGGTACCGCTGATCGGGTGAAGTATCATCAAACCCAATCCTTTGCGCGGTAAAGCCGTTATTGGTATTAAACTTTTGGTACGAATAACCGCCCGTAACCGTTAGGTGACTTTTTCCGAAGACTTTATCATACGTAAGAAAAGCTTCCAGCAATTGGGAATATTCGTCTGTTTCAGATTGCTTTAGTGAAGAACTGTTGGTAGGTCGTGCCTGGTTAATATCCTTAATATCAAACTCATACTGACGGCCTATATCGCCATCAAAGGCATAGTTGACACGCAATTTCAGATCTTTGATAAACTGCACTTCGGCAAAAGCGTTTGCTAATGTCCGGTATTTGCGTTTATAGGCGTCCGTTTCCTGAATGGTTGCATACGGGCTATTGATATCGCCCAATTGATTGGCAAAATTTCTTGATGTTCCAAAGCTGCCGTCAGGATTTACCAATGGTATAGCCGGATTAAAGCGAAGTGCCGAGAAAACCAAACCTGTTTGTGAGCTGTAAGTATCATACCCGTTATTATCAGTATAAGTTAACTGTATGTTTTCGCCCACTTTTAACCATGGTTTCAGTTTATGCTCAGAATTGATCCTTACGCTGTAACGCTTAAAGTCGCTTTTGTCAATGATCCCCCTTTCATCGTAAATAGAGGTTGAGAAGTAATAGTTTGATACCTCATTACCACCATTTATATTGATATCGCCGCTGCTTACATGGCCTGTTCCCATAATAGCGCGTTGCCAGTCGGTTCTTTGGGTGGCATAATAACTATCATTCCATGGCGCGTCAATAGCAACACCATCATTGGTATAACGTTCTCTTTTCAGTTTATACAAATCAGGGGCTGTGAGTAGGTCCAGGTACTTAACCGATTTTGAAAAGCCGTTATAAAAATTAACTGTAGTGCTTAGTTTCTGGTTATAAGTACCTTTTTTAGTAGTTACCATCACCACCCCGTTTGCCGCCCTGGTACCATAAATAGCGCTTGAAGATGCATCTTTCAAAACGTCAACGCTGGCAATATCATTGGGGTTAAGATCGCTAAATGCATTAGGGTCAAATGTAGGTACACCATCAATTACAATTAATGGATTGGCGTCATTGATAGTACCAGTACCGCGAATACGAATACTTGGGGCTGCTCCCGGTGAACCATTGTTGCTTACAATGTTTACACCGCTGGCACGGCCATCCAAAGCCTGTGCTGCCGAAGCTACCGGCAAATTTTGAATATCACTACCCTTAACATTGGCTACTGAACCTGTAAGGTCTACTTTTTTACTGGTACCATATCCAACCACAACCACCTCATTTAGGGCTGATGGCAAAGCATCCATAGTAATAGTTAAGCTTTTGTTGCCGGCAATGGGTACTATTTTTTTGGCAAAGCCGATATAAGTTAGCTCCAGCGTACCATCGTCGGGCGCGTTGATACTGAAATTGCCATTCACATCTGATGTTACACCAATATTTGTTCCTTGCAACTTAATGCTTACACCAATTAAAGGCTCGCCTGTTTTATCAACTACTTTACCTTTAATAATAGCCTGACGATTGGCATCTTCCTGGTTGGATATGATAATCACATGATCATCCGCCATTTTGTAGGAAAGTTTACTATCAATAAGGCTGTTCAATATCTGATCTATCGTGGCATCTTTTACATCCAGATCAACCTTGCCCAATTTTTTGATGGCCGAGTAGTTGTAAAAGAAACGATAATCACTTTGTTTTTGAATCTTGGTTAAAATATTGCTCACATCGGTTTGCTTTACGCTGAGTGTAAACTTTTGTTGAGAATACACTGTTGCCGAAACTTGCATGCATGTAACCAGAATTAGGAGGAAAACTGCTTTCATCAGCAAAATAACTTTTAGACATACGGGAGCCCCCTGAAGCGGAAATACCCTTCTTGTTTTTTTCATTACATTTGTTTTGAAAATTAAATGGATAGAGTAAGCACTGTGTTACAATACCTTACTCTTGTTAATAAGTCCTATTTGTTTTTACAGGGAGGAGTGCCAGCTCTTCCCTTGTTATTTGGAGATGTCAGGAATCTGATAAGTAATTTTTCAATGTCATACGCGTTAGTTTTAGGGGTTAGTTAAATTGATTTTGTTTTTATTTTTTTGACAAGTAAACCATCTTCCCATCCATGCGGTAATTGAATGGGGTTGTTATTTCAATGATCCTAAGAGCATCCTGTAATGATTCTTTATCCAACAGACCACTTATTTGTTCTGCTTTAAGTACCTGGCTTTCAAACACAATCTGTACATTATATTTTCGTTCTATCTGTTTAGCAACATCTTCAAACAGCTCATTAGTAAATAATATCCGGTTATCAAGCCACGCGGTTTCTTTGATCTCATCGACCTTTACAATGGGCAATGTAATTACCTGGTATTCTATTTTGGCTTCCCTGAGATCACCAGAACGCTGTGAATTAGTTTGTGGTTGATTAGCTACCAATAGCTTTTCGTTGGGTAACAGTACTATATTCTTCTCGGGGTTATTTTTCAGTTCAACCTGTACTTTACCCTTGAGCAATGTGGTCTCGATGTTTTTGTCGTTATTATAGGCTTTAACATTAAATACTGTTCCCAGTACTTTTATAGTTAGTTTATTGGTATGTACAAAAAATGGCCGTTTAGCATTATGGGTTACTTCAAAAAAGGCCTCTCCAGTCAGGCTCACTTCCCTGGTATTTTTTGAGAAGGTTTCGGGATAAACCAGCGTGCTTCCTGCATTCAGCATAACCTTAGTACCGTCGGGCATTATTAACTTTTGAGTTTTGCCATAGGGAACGCGTGCCTCATGTTCAACCAGTTTTGCAGCCTCATCTGTTCGGTTAGTGTTCCGGGTATACCATAAACCACTTACGATACCTAGCACAACTACAGCCGCTGCTGCCCACCGCCAATAAAACAGGAATCTTACTTTGTTTTTAAGAGTGCCGGAGTTTTCCTCGGTGTTTTTTATTTTATACCAGAGCTCTTCAAGTTTAGTGCTGATATCTTTCTGTTTTGTTGCGTCGGCTTGCTTTGTGTTGCCTTTTAAAGCATCAGTTACCTGGTGCAGTTTTTTAGACTCCGGAAATTGTTCAAGAAATGTGTTAAGTTCGGCTAATTCTTTAGCAGTGGCGGTTTTGCCCATGCTTTTAGCCATTAACTCAATAAACCTGGATTTGCCCATAATAATTAGTATACCCCGTAAGGACACACAACTCTTAGGTTTTTCCTAAAAGAAATAAAAAAAAATTGAAGAAGACATTTTAGAATATTATTTACCCCTAAGCGCGTCATCTAACTTTTTAAGGGCGATGGCCAATTGCGCAAAAACAGTTTTATTGGAAAGGCCAAGAATATCGGCAACTTCATTGCAGGACAAATCGTCCTCCTTAACCATTTTAAATATAAGTTTGCAGCGCGGCGGTAATTGATTAACAGCATTTAAAACCCGGGCCTCCAATTCCTTGCTGATCAATAAATGAGAAGGATCAACTGATAATCGAAAATAATAGGTTTCAACAAGCTGAAGTTCTTTTATTTTTTTTGTAGATGTGTTGCGCAGGTGATTCAGACAGGCATTTTTTATTAATACATACAGATACACCTGCACATTCCGGATAGTATCCAGATCTTGACGACCTATCCATATTTTCAAAAATGCATCATTTACAATTTCCTGTGCAACTTCCCGATCGCCAAGAATCGAATAAGCAAATTTATTAAGCCTGGATTCATTCAGTGTGTACAGCTCACTAAATGCAGTCTCGTCTCCATGAATCTGAATACGACGAATATGTTCCTGTGTATCCACAACAGACGACATTTTTAACAGGGGCTTAATTAATTGAGAAATGCTTTTACAAGCAAAAGTGTAAATTTATTATAACATAATAATGGACTATATTGGCATATTTATACATCAAGCAAAATATAATCCATCATTTTATAATAATTAGGTAACACGCATGTGGGTTGGTATGCTCAGCTAAATTTAGGCGCATCATAAATAGTTGGCTACCATTTGTCGCCATGCACGAGCCTGATGTGCTTCGTTATCCCATATGTACAAGGAATTGCTAATCCCTTTACTTGTTAGCAGATTACTTAAGGTTTGATTATTATCTAATAAAACATCTGCATTTCCAACAGCCAGAACAATGTACAGTTGCCTTAATATTTCAAGTTTGCTTTCATCTGTTAAATTGGGGATATATTGTAAAGGCATGTTAAAATATACATTTTCATCCCAATACCCCTCTAACAGATCTTCGTAATGACCTATCTTGCTGGCAAGATCATACCTCCCGCTCATGCCAACAACCTTATTAAATACCCCGGGATGCCTTAATGAAATATTTACCGCATGATATGCGCCCAAACTACAGCCTGCCGCTATTTTAAAGGAGTTAGGATTTTTAACATCCATGTATGGTATAACTTCCTGGAGGATATATTCTTCGTATTGAATATGCCTCGATATTTTCACTGAGGGATGAAAGCCAGTGCTATAAAAGCTTTCGGTGTCGAAACTATCAACACAATAAACCTGGATATATCCGTTTTCAATTTTAGGCCTTAGTGCTTCGATCACGCGCCAGTTCTCATAGTCATAAAACCGCCCCATTCTTGCCGGAAAAAACAAAACAGAAGCTCCGCCATAGCCAAATATCAGCATCTCCATATTTTTTTGAAGAACCGGGCTATACCATTGCGTGTATTCTCTGTCCATACCTTATGCAAGATGCCTCTATGGTGTGATATTTATATTAATTCTGCATGAAAATTCTCCGAAAGCCTGGCATAAATTGCTTGTTTCCATAAAGCATAGCCCTTTTTACTTAGATGGAGTCCGTCTGACTGAAAATATTCTTTATCAGGATACCCATCTTTATTTAACATTTTATGATATATATTGATAAATTTCCAGTTATCATCACGTTTGATGATCTCATTTTCAATAATATTATTGGTGTATCTGAGCGAATTAATCAGATCCCAGCGGGCTATGCTAGGTTTAATGGATACATAATAACAGGGTATAGTCCCAAATCTTTGTGCTATTTGATTGGCAAGTTGTTCAAAAAAAATAAATATTTCTTCCGGATGCCTTCCATCACCTAAATCATTATCCCCCGCATAAATTACTATGGATTTGGCATCGTAAGGCGCAACAATGCGATCAAAGAACCAGGAGCAGGCAGCAAGTGTTGAACCTCCAAAACCTAAATTAATTGGATTAAAGGATTTAAAATCGTCAAATAAAGTATCCCATAACCTTATAGATGAACTTCCATAAAACAACGTCGACGGCTCATGGGTTAGTTTTACCCTTTCTTTCTCAAGCCCCTTAACCTCATCTTCATACCAATACATACACTTAGCTATAATAATATAGGGATAAAAGTATAAAATTACAGCTAAATGCCAAGATGTACCGCGTTGTTACTTTGTATTTACTGTCTTTGATCAGATCAGAAACCTATTACAAGCCAGTCTTATTTTCCGGTTCCGTTGTTTTGCCTGCTGCTATTGAATGCAGGGTTTAAACGAAAATATCTATTACCCTCGTCAAAATTCACCACATAATCAGATCTAAAATGCGTACTTTTTAGATAATAATCGGTAGTGATGATTTGCGCTCCTGAATTACATGCTGCAATAAAATTGCTTTTATCGTTTGCACGGGCCTGTTCCGTATCAGAATCGGCACGAGTGCGGATGATATAACCTTTTTTAACCAGCTCCTTAATTTCGGGATCATTGGGGTTGTTTCTGATCATCATAGCAGCCTCCGGATTACCTGGATCTGTATTGGTAAACAAAACTCGGCCCTTTAAGGATGGATGGGCTTGAATATACAAGGTTCTGTCCTCCTTGGTGTTATCCATTATAAAGACAAACTTCCCCCGGGCGGCTTTTAATATTGGCCAATTGCCATGTAATACCGCTGCTTCAAGCGTTGCATACTTACCCCTAACCATATCCGGAGTAATCAGGCTGTTACCTAAACCATCCCTGATATCTTTATCTAACTCATCGAGGGTTTGCTCAGTAAATTTTTCAGGGACAGTACGATTAGGGTCTTTCGGCGTTTCATCCTTGGGCTCCAAAGTAATAAAAATTGGGTTGTGATCAGGGTGCGCATCAGACCATGTTTTTAATTGCTTTAATCCATCTTTAAACGTTAAGCAATGGCTGCGAAAATCGAGATCAATAATGTGAAATACCTTAAAGCCCGGTTGTTTCATCTCACCGTTAGGGTCAAAAGATGGTTGATCTTTAACCCAATCTAAACCCTTAGGATGCGCATATTTACCACCTTTTGAGTCTGCATAAATATCGATCTCTAAATTCAACAATCCCATATCCAATTGATCCGATAAACCAATATGTTCATAATCGATCTTATCGGCTGCTTCAGGATTCTGTTGCTTAAAAGCTTTAAACAAAGTAGGATATATAGCTTCCTTATAACTATTGTGCGACCCTATTACCTGTATTTTATTCATAGGCACATTATCATCACCATCACTCCACTGGCGCAGAGGTAAAATCAGTATCAGGAATACGCTTAAAAGGGTTTTCATGTTTATTATAGAGTTGTTACTTAGTTTAGCAATTTACAACTATCCACTTTTATTGTGGTGTTGTAATCAAAATTAAAAATTGTGTCAAAATTGCCCCTCAAATGTTTAATTGAAGTTAACTGTTCATTAAAAATGATAATTGTTGAAATTACAATATAAAGTCTATTCAATAAGGATAATTACATCGCAACATCCGGTATTTCAAAACCCATTGATTTTATTTGATTAATTTTATATCAACCAATAATAAACCACGTGGAAAGAATTTCAGAAACCGATCTAATTTTAAATAGTGATGGCAGTATTTATCATTTAAACCTACTTCCCGAAGATATAAGTGACACCATTATCCTGGTTGGTGATCCGGACAGAGTGCCCCGGGTTAGTAGTTTTTTTGATCATATTGAATTAAAAAAAGGCAAACGTGAGTTTATAACCCATACAGGCTGGATTGGCAACAAGCGACTTACGGTTATTTCCACAGGCATAGGCACTGATAATATAGATATTGTGCTAAATGAACTGGATGCCCTGGTAAATATCGATCTTAGCACTCGCCTATTCCACCCTCAGTTTCGCAGTATCGATATTATTCGCATCGGTACTTCCGGTGCCTTACAAGCAGATATCCCCATCGATAGCCTTTTGGTATCGTCCGGGGCTTTTGGTTTAGATTCCCTTATGCATTTTTATGAACACCAACTAAATAATAACGATGAGCAACTTTTAAAAGAATTCCATGAGGTGATTACCTCTCACTTCAATCTTAAACCCTATTATGCACCTGCTGGAAAAAAATTGCTCGACCTGCTCGGCAATATAGCTCCACATGGAATAACCCTTACCGCTCCAGGGTTTTATTCCCCGCAGGGCCGGCAGGTGCGTGCAACATCATCTACTCCTAACCTTCTATCCAGGCTTTCATCTTTCAAAAGCTCCAACGGCTCACAAATTACTAATCTGGAAATGGAAACCGCAGGAATATATGGTCTTGCAGCCTGTTTAGGACATCAGGCACTTTCCTGTAATGTTATTCTTGCAAACCGTTCTACAAATAAATTCAGTAATGATCCGCTTACCACAATGGATAATTTTATAGCGTTAATATTAGATACCATCAGCGGGTAAATCTAAATCGTTTACTGAAATTAAAGTTTCTCTCTTTTAAAAAACTGTTGTAAAGTATCGGGCGCTGTCATTAAAAACGTTTGTATACCCAGTTTTTGCGCAGTTGCCAAATGCTGAGGGCTATCATCAATAAATAACGTTTCGGATGGATTAAGATTATTTTCATTTAATACCATCTCAAAAATCGCAGGATCGGGTTTACGCTTACCTGTTAAATGGGAATAGTAAGTTTTTTCAAAAATGTGATCGTTACCATCATACCCGAAATCATTTTTCAGATAGTTCATGATATACTCATAATGGATCTCGTTGATATTACTGAGCAAAAAGGTGCGGTACTTATTCTTTAAACGCAGCAATAATTCATGGTTCCCGGACTCAATTCCGAGTAGCATACTGTTCCAGGCTGCATTAATTTGATCATTGGTTAGCTCAAGATTGCCGATCTTTTTCCTGACATAGTCTCTGAATTGATCGGCAGTGACTTCTCCCCTATCAAATTTATCAAAAATTTCATCCTGCTGTTTATGCCCAAAAAAATCCGCGGGATTATTGATTCCCAACTGTTTCCAGGCGGCTTGCCCTTTCAAAAAGTCGAGACTGAATATAACGTTACCATAATCGAAGATGATATTTTTAATGTTTTCCATAAAAGCGTTTTGTAATTTGACGGCAAATATGTAAAATTGCACCCGCAAACAAAAACAAATAACCGCGCCTATAGCTCAGTCGGTTAGAGTAGAAGACTCATAATCTTTTGGTCCCTGGTTCGAGCCCAGGTGGGCGCACAAAAGGCCTTAGCATCCGCTAAGGCCTTTTTTATTTCTTATACAACTACCAATTTCTTTCTATTTAACAATGTAATAAAGGATTAGGGTAGTTATCACTTTGATCTTCGGCTACATTATCTAAACATTTAAAATCTTTTTCGATGAGCAGGTGAAGCGGCGCAATGATGTCTTCAAATCCTACCTTATCTGTCGTCACCCAACTTTCAACCATAGTATCTGGCATAAAAATGGTTATTTTATTATCTTCAAAACTCGCCGAAAGCTGATTGGAGTCAAAAACTTGCAAAGCGTAAGTTAATACACCATTACCAAAAACCGTTTGCTCTTGCAAATATCCATTATTCGAAAAACGTTCCACATCGGTTTTAGTGAGCCGATAGCGTATTGAATTTCCTTTTATTCTAATTTTCATATCCTAAAAAACAACTAATTCAAACAAAAATTCAAATTTCTATCAATTATAATCAATTTAAACTATGCAAAAACGACCAAAATCATAAAAAAATTCAATTTTAAAAATAAAAAAACATTTAAATATTATAAATATCATAAAAATGTTCAAAAAATTAATTTTTTACCGCCTAAAAAATTGAAATATTAATTTAATTGGTTAATATTGTTATCATAATGCATTAAGGTCGCAACTACAATGCATTATAGATACAGTTTTTGCTTTAACATTTAAAAAAAACATTATGTTTCAACCAACCATCGTAGTTGTTGGCAATGGAATGGTGGGTTACAAGTTTTGCGAAAAATTATTAACCCGATCATCTCATTTCAATGTCATTGTTTTCGGTGAAGAGCCCCGTATTGCTTACGATAGGGTGCATCTTAGTGAGTATTTTAACGGCAAAACAGCAAGCGACTTATCGCTATCTACTAGCTCATGGTATACCGACAACAATATAGAACTACATCTTAATGATCCCGTTCAGGAAATAAATCGCTCAGAAAAAACAATCCACTCCCTCAAAGGACTTACCATCAAATATGATTATCTGGTATTAGCCACGGGATCATCAGCTTTCGTCCCCGACATCCCGGGTGTCGAAAAAGAAGGCGTATTTGTTTACCGTAGCATTGATGACCTGGAACTGATCAAAACTTACGCCACCAATGCTAAAGTTGGCGCCGTAATGGGCGGAGGGTTATTAGGCCTCGAAGCAGCAAAAGCATTGATAGATCTTGGCGTCGAAGAAACACACGTAATTGAATTTGCCCCTCGCCTAATGCCCCGACAAATAGACTCTACGGGCAGCGGGATGCTTTTATCTAAACTAAAAAACCTGGGTTTAAATATCCACCTCAATAAAAACACTGCAGCATTTGTTGGAGACCACAAAATTGAAGCGCTGAAATTTAATGACGATACCAGCCTCCCCATTGACATGATGGTCATCTCTGCTGGTATCCGTCCCCGTGATGAATTAGCCAAACTAGCAGGCCTGCATACAGGTACCCGTGGCGGAATTATCGTTAACGAAAAGATGCAAACCAGCGACGAGCACATCTTCGCTATTGGCGAATGCGCCCTTTACGAAGGTATGATATATGGCCTTGTTGCCCCGGGTTATGAAATGGCTGATGTGGTGGCCTCTTATTTAACAGGGCATGAGAAAGGATTTTACGGCTATGATATGAGCACTAAGCTCAAACTGATCGGGGTTGATGTAGCAAGCTTTGGCGATGCTTTTATCACAGAGCCAGATTGTCGTACCATCATATTTGAAGATACACACAAGGGTATATATAAACGTATCAATATCAGTAATAATGGCAAATACCTACTGGGTGGCATTTTAATTGGCGATGCAGATGCCTATAATATGCTGCTGCAAACCGTTAATAATAAAATCACCCTGCCGCCCAATCCGGAGGATCTAATATTGGGCTCCAGGGGTACTGAGGATAGCGAGGGTACTGGTGTAATAAGTTTGCCTGATGATGCATTGATCTGCTCATGCGAAGCGGTGAGTAAGTCGGCTATCTGTTCGGCAGTTAATGATGGAGCCTGTAGCATTGATGATATTAAAAAATGCACTAAAGCAGGTACGGGCTGTGGTGGCTGTGTACCATTGGTAAAAGATCTTATAGCCGGCACTATGAAGAAAAATGGTCAATATGTTAAAAATGTAATATGCGAGCATTTTGAATATTCCCGTCAAGAATTGTTTGATCTGGTTAAAATAAACAAAGTTAAAAATTACGACCTAGTACTTGACCATTTCGGCAAAGGAGATGGCTGCGAAATCTGTAAACCCGCCGTGGCCAGCATTCTGTCAAGCTTATGGAATGATGTAATCGTAAAGCAGGATACCATCCAGGATAGCAATGACCGCTACCTGGCCAATATACAAAAAGGCGGCACTTACTCGGTAGTGCCTCGAATCCCCGGCGGTGAGATCACCCCTGACAAGCTGATCATAATCGGACAAGTAGCTAAAAAATACGGTCTTTATACTAAAATAACGGGCGGCCAACGTATAGATATGTTTGGAGCTCACTTAAATGACCTGCCCGAGATATGGAAAGAACTAATAGACGCCGGCTTTGAGAGCGGACACGCCTACGGCAAGGCACTACGAACTGTCAAAAGTTGCGTGGGCAGCACATGGTGCCGATTCGGCTTACACGACAGCGTATCCTTTGCTATTGAAATTGAAGAAAGATACAAAGGCATCCGTGCCCCCCACAAGATCAAGGGTGGCGTAAGCGGCTGCATCCGCGAATGCGCTGAAGCACAATCAAAAGACTTTGGCATTATAGCTACCGAAAAAGGCTGGAACCTATACGTTTGTGGCAATGGAGGCTCCAAGCCGCAACATGCACAACTACTGGCCACAGATATTGACAGCACCACCTGTATCAAATACATAGACCGGTTCCTGATGTTTTATATCAAAACCGCCGACCCGCTAACCCGTACTGCTACCTGGCTCAATAAAATGGAAGGCGGCATGAGCTATCTCAAAAATGTGGTAATCAATGACAGCCTGGGTATTGCCGAAAAGCTGGACGAGGAAATGCAACAACTGGTTAACACCTATCATTGCGAATGGAAGGAAGTTATTGGAAGCCCCAATCTGCGCAAGCGCTTCGCTCACTTTATCAATGCGCCCGAAGAAAAAGATCCTTCTATAAAATTTGAAGCCATGCGCGAGCAGGTAAAAGCGCAATGGTAAATATCATAAATCTTTAAAAAAAAACAAACTTCCGGACTAAAGAATACTATCATGGAAACAGTAACAGATATTGAATGGATATTAGCTTGCTACACAGATGACGTACCCGAAAACGGGGGTGTATGTGTAAAACACGGCAATGAGCAAATAGCGTTATATAATTTCTCCCGCAGGGGAGAATGGTACGCTACACAAAACCTCTGCCCTCATAAACAACAGATGGCGCTTTCGCGCGGGATGATTGGCAGCACCGGTGATGATTGCAATCCCAAGGTGGCTTGTCCGTTTCATAAAAAAACATTCTCGCTTTTAACAGGCGAGTGCCTAACAGATGAAGACTATCAAATTAAAACTTATCCCGTAAAAGTAGATAACGAAAGGGTCTATATTGGCATTATTTAGCTTAAATTTACTTGAAATTCAAATCACTTCTATCTTTTACAAATAAAAATCCCTCAAAGTTCGAATTTTTTGAGGGATTTTTATTTTAATCTATTTTTAAGCCACAAAAACAATACAATTATCGATATAAATCTAATTTTATTGAAAATAACACAAATTTAAACACAATTAATCAACAATATTAACAATTCATAATAAATTAAATCAAAAAAACACATTATTTATTAAATAAAACAAACATAATGATGATTTTTATTTAACAATTATGAAATTATTATTATGAAAATGTTATTTACATGATTTTTACGATGTAATAAATTGATAATTTTATAAAAAAATTAGTTTTTATGATTTAAATCATAAAAATTTCAAATTAACATTATAAAAATTGATACATAACATCAATTTGGATATATTTATGACAATTAAAATTTAAAAAAGAAAGAATAGCAAAATAAATGCCTATGGATATAAACATTTAGACACAAAACATAAAAAAGCCCTGCCGGGAGGTCGCATTCCCAGACAGGGTTAAACAGTTTTCATTGCTTTAACAAATAAAAAACTATCTCAAATGTACAAAAATGTATTAAACCAATACACTATTCCTGCTATTGCATTTTTCTTAATCTGTTTTTCTTTTTCTGATGCAAATGCACAGCTATCGTTCGCGGGGCAGTTACGCACCAGGGGCGAATTCAGGGATGGGTACGGTACCCTGCAAACCAGCGGGTACAAAGATGCAGCGTTTGTTTCCCAGCGAACGCGTTTAACGCTTGATTATAAATCGAGCAAACTTATTTTTCACACCTCGGTTCAGGATGTCAGGCTATGGGGTCAGGATGCATCTACCATAACCCCTGCTGATGGCAATAAACTAAGTCTGCATGAAGCCTGGGCCGAAATTATTTTATCCAACAAAAAAGACACTTCCTTTAAGATCTCCCCAGTTGATTATTTTGCCATCAAAGCCGGGCGGCAGGAACTGGTTTATGATGATGAACGCTTGCTGGGTAACCTGGATTGGACACAACAGGGACGGCGCCATGATGCCATTGTATTAAAATTATTGCAAAATGGCTGGCAGCTTGATCTTGGTGCGGCATTTAATCAAAACTCCGATGCTATTAATTATAATGGTACCTTTTATACTCCCGCAAATATCCCCGCTACAGTAAAAGACAGTAAAGGGAATCTGGTCAATACCCCAGCAAACCTGATCCCGCTGATCAACAGTGCCGGACTGAGCGCTAAAAATGGCAGCCCCGCTTATTTAAACTCTCCCGGCAGTAACGCGGCAACTCAAAACTATAAAGCTTTGGAGTATTTGTATGTGGCCAAAAAATTCAGTAAAACCAAAGTGTCAGGTTTGTTCCTGGCCGATCAGTTTAGTAAATACATACTGGATTCGGTTAAAAATACTTCAGGTACCGATGTGGGTTATGTATATGGTAAACGTTTTAACCAAACGGGTGTCAATACCCGTTATACCACCGGGCTGTTAATCAATCCGGCCTTTGGCGATAAAAATCAGCTGGCATTAACCGGCGGGTTTTACTACCAGGGCGGTCATGATCGCGATGGATCGGAATTAAGCGCGTATACTTTTACGGCTTCGGTGACCTATAAACCCAATGTGTTAAGCTATACGGCTGGTTGGGACTATCTTTCTGGTAACGATGCTTTTTCTACTTCAAAAACCAACCACCGTTTCGATCCCTTGTATGGCACGCCCCATAAGTTTTGGGGATACATGGATTATTTTTATGCGGTAAGTGGTTCGCCAACGGGTGGTTTGAGTAATCCGTATTTAAAAATAAAGTATACCTCATCAAACAGTAGGTTTACAACAGAGTTGGCCAACCATTATTTTATGCTGGCTAAAGATCAGAAAGACATTAATGGCCAACCGGTAAGTAAATACCTCGGTACTGAGTTTGACCTCACTACCGGCTATAAGCTCAATAAGTTTACAGGAATCGACCTTGGCTTTTCCTACATGGCGGCTACCCGCAGTATGGAGTACGCCAAAAATATCACACCCGGCGCCGCTAATTTAAAACCAGTATGGGCCTACCTGCAGCTTAACATCAAACCCGAATTTTTAAATAAATAACCCCTGCTTTTAAAATTCAGAATTATGGAAAATCAACTTACTAAACTCAATATATTCTCAGTAAAAGGCGTGCAAATGCGCACATTCCACATTACCTGGCTCATGTTTTTTGTGTGCTTTTTTGGCTGGTTTGGCCTGGCTCCGCTGATGCCCACCATTCGCGCCGAACTACATTTAACCAAGGGCCAGGTGGGTAATATCATCATCGCTTCAGTATCGGCAACTATTATAGCCCGTTTGATTATTGGTAAACTTTGCGATACCTGGGGGCCGCGTAAAACCGCCATCAGGTTATTGCTGGTGGGTTCATTGCCTGTATTTTTTGTAGGGCTCGCACACGATTACACCACCTTTTTATTGTTCAGACTGGCTATTGGCATTATCGGAGCCTCATTTGTGATCACGCAGTTTCATACCTCTATGATGTTTGCACCACAGTTAAAGGGTACGGCAAATGCGGTAACCGGCGGCTGGGGCAACCTGGGCGGAGGTGTAACCAATATGGTGATGCCGTTAATATTTGCAGCCATAGTGGGTTTTGGCTATACCAAGGCAGAAGCCTGGCGATATGCCATGATCGTACCCGGAGTAATGATGCTGGTTATCGCCTACCTATATTATAAATACACCAAGGATACCCCCAATGGTAACTATGATGAAATTGGATATACCCAAGGCAAATCAACTAAAACCGACTGGAGGGTATTGGCCGACTGGCGTATCTGGGCCCTGACCATGGCTTATGCTATGTGTTTTGGTATGGAGATCACTTTTGATAACGTGGCCTCCCTTCACTTTGTAGATTCATTCCACCTGTCGCAAAGCCAAGCCGGTTTTTGGGCGGGCATATTCGGCTTTATGAACCTGTTTGCCCGTGCATTGGGTGGCATTGTATCAGACAAGGTTGGTCGTAAGTTTGGTATGCGCGGCAAAGGTTTGCTGTTGGCCGGTGTATTATTGTTTGAAGGCCTGGGCCTGACACTGTTCGCGCAATCGGGCACCTTGCTGGCGGCTATCGTTTCCATGTTATCATTCGCGCTTTTCCTTAAAATGGCTAACGGTGCTACCTATGGTATAGTGCCATTTGTAAATACCAAAAATGTGGGGTTGGTAAGCGGCATAGTTGGCGCCGGAGGAAATTTTGGAGGAATGCTGTTCGGTTTCCTGTTCAAATCTAACGCTATTACTTATGTGCAGGCATTTACCTATATCGGCTACACGGTTATTGCTGTGGCCGTAATTGTTTTCATTACCCGTTTTTATAAACAAACTATTCCCAGTACAGAAACTGACCCGGTAATAGCGGGCAGTATGGCATAAACATAATGAGCGTAAAAGCATCATCATCAAAAAACAGGTTAACCGTCAATGCCGTAACCTCTACCTGCTGTTATTGTGGGGTGGGTTGCGGCGTTGTGCTGAATAAAGAAAAGAATGGCAATGTTACACTACAGGGCGATAAAGATCATCCGGTAAACAAGGGGATGCTTTGTAGTAAGGGCATGAACCTGCACCATACCGTGAATGATAAAAGTGACCGCCTGCTGTACCCCCAAATGCGTTACAATAAAAGTATGCCCATGCAACAGGTAAGCTGGGATGAAGCGCTCGATCGCACCGCTGCTGTTTTTAAAACTTTTATCGATAAATATGGCCCTGATTCAGTTGCCTTTTATGCTTCGGGTCAATGTTTAACCGAAGAGTACTATGTGATTAATAAACTGATGAAGGGTTTTATCGGCAGTAATAACCTGGATACCAATTCGCGTTTATGTATGAGCAGTGCTGTAGCCGCTTACAAAATTGCTTTGGGCGAGGATAGCGTACCGCTTTGTTATGATGATATTGAACTGGCCGATTGCTTTTACATAATGGGCGGCAACCCGGCCTGGTGCCATCCCATTTTATGGCGCAGGGTTGAGGCCCACAAAGCCGCCAATCCCGATACAAAAATCATTGTGGTTGATCCGCGCGCTACGGATACCTGCGCCATTGCCGATTTGCATTTACAGATCAATCCCGGAACCGATATTACGCTCAATCACGCCATTGGTCGCCTGTTGATCGAAAATGGAGACATCGACATTAATTTTATAAATAATCACGCCGAAGGTTTTGAACAATATAGCGCCATTGTTTTTGAAAGAACATTGACCGAAGCTGCCCTTATTTGCGGATTGAGCGAAAGCAGCATCCGCCTGGCTGCAAAATATATTGGCGAGGCCAAAGGCTTTATTACCATGTGGACGATGGGGCTTAATCAAAGCGCTATAGGGGTAAATAAAAACCTGAGTTTGATTAATCTAAACCTGATCACCGGGCATATTGGTAAACCCGGCTCTGGCCCCTTATCATTAACGGGGCAGCCCAATGCTATGGGGGGCAGGGAAGTTGGTGGATTGTCCAACATGCTCCCGGCCCATCGCAACCTGGCTGATCCGCTACACCGGGAAGAAGTGCAAAAATTTTGGGGTGGTACAACCATTCAACCCAAACCGGGATTAACAGCAACTGAAATGTTTGAGGCCTTAAACGATGGCCGCTTAAAAGCCATCTGGATCATGTGCACCAATCCGCTTACCAGCCTGCCCAACGTTCGCATGGTCGAAGAAGCCTTAAAGAAAGCGAAGTTTGTGGTGGTACAGGAGATCAGTAACAAACCCGAAACGCTGGCTTATGCCGATGTAATTTTGCCAGCTGCTGCCTGGGCCGAAAAGGAAGGTACCATGACCAACTCCGAGAGGCGTATCAGTTATTTAAATAAGTTAATTGATCCCCCCGGTGAAGCCCTTCCCGACGCCGAGATCATTTGTCGTTTTGCCCGCAAAATGGGTTATAAAGGTTTTGATTTTGAAAACCCGGCAGCTATTTATGCCGAACATGTAAAGCTTACCGCCAAAACCAATATCGATATCAGCAGATTGAGTTACGAGATCCTGAAAGAACAAAAAACAGTGCAATGGCCTTATAAAAAGAAAAGCCCGGTCAAAGGCACAACACGTTTATTTACAGATCATATTTTTTATACCCCCTCAACAAAAGCGGTGATCAGTCCGGTTGCAGATACTTTAACCAGTGAAGCACCGGACGTTGATTACCCCTTTATCCTCACCACGGGCCGCATCCGCGATCAATGGCATACCATGAGTAAAACGGGCAAGGTAAACAAGCTTAATCAGCACTATAAACAGGCTTTTTTAGAGATCCATCCTGATGATGCAGCTGCTTTACAGCTTAATGAAGGTGATATTACTGTGATTACCTCTCGCCGTGGCGAGGTACGCGTACAAGCCCGGTTAACCACGCAGATAAAGCAAGGTGTGGTCTTTTTGCCCATGCATTGGGGTAAAATTTTAAATAATGATTTAAACCGGGCTAATAATGTCACCAGCGATCAGGTTGATCCCATATCTAAAGAGCCCGATTTTAAGTACTGCGCCGTAAATCTTAAAAAGTATAAGAAACCTTTTCAGCATATTGTGGTGGTGGGTGCTGGTGCGGGGGCCTATGGCTTTGTAAAATCGTACCGCGAGCTAAACCCCGACGATGAGATCACCATATTCAGTAAAGAAAACCACCCATTTTACAACCGGGTGATGTTACCCGATTACATCAGTGGTGAACAATCCTGGGAACAATTGATAAAAATGAAAGATTCGGAAGAGCCTGCCTATAACATTAAAATGCTGCGGGGTGTAAGTATCGAGAAAGTTGACCGTGCTACTAAACAAGTCATCGATTCGCGTGGGATTAAAACTTCATATGATGTGCTGTTGCTGGCTACAGGCAGTCGGGCATCAGTGCCCAAAAATGTGCCGTCACTGCCAGGCATATTCACCATGCGCAGCCGTAACGATGCCGATGGCTTTATAAAACATGTACCGCAGGGTGGCCATGTGGTTATTGTAGGTGGCGGCTTACTCGGGCTGGAAATGGCTGCGTCATTGCGCGAAATTGGTATGCGTATCACCATTGTACAGCGGGTGTCGCGCTTTTTAAACCGGCAGCTGGACGTATTGGGTAGCCAGTTATTGGCCGAAGAAATGACCGACCAAGGTTGCGATATTTATTATGATGATGAAGTGCAGCTGTTCTACGGTCGATCGAAATTAACCGGGGTGGGCCTAAAAAGTGGTAACAAAATAGATTGCGATGCCATGATCCTGGCTATAGGAACCACGCCCAACCTCGAAATAGCTAAGGATTGCGGTCTGGAATGTAAACGTGGCGTTATCGTAAATGAACGCATGCAAACCAGCGATCCTGACATTTATGCTATAGGCGAAATAGCCGAATTTGAAGGCACCATGTACGGCATTACCGCCGCCGCCGAGCAACAGGCCGAAGTAATGGCCAAATACATGAATGGTGACATTGCCAGTTATTACAAGGGCACACTGTTTATGAATATCATCAAAATTCATGGTTTTGATCTGTGCAGTATCGGCTTATCTGAGCGCCCTGATAATCAACACTATGAAGAGATTGTATTTATTGATAAAGCCAAGCGGTATTATAAAAAGTGTATCGTTCACCAGGATAGATTGGTTGGCACCATCCTCATAGGTGATAAAAGTGAATTTCTGGAATTTAAAGAACTGATAGCCAACAAAACTGAACTTAGTGAAAAACGCATCCAACTGTTACGCAGCGGCAACAAGGCCGAGCCGGTACTGGGTAAGCTGGTTTGCAGCTGTAATAATGTGGGTAGCGAAAATATCCAGAACAAAATAGCCTCAGGCTGTAATAATCTAAAAGATCTGTGCGCAGCTACAGGTGCTGGGACGGGTTGTGGATCATGTCGCCCTGAAGTAAAACGCTTACTGGAAGAAATGCTTAAAGATGTTTTGGTAAAATAACCATGGACGAGAAAGAAACTTATTGCATCAAAGTAAACCTGCCTGGTGGTGTAGTATCTGCCGGCGATCTTTATGAGCTTTTGTTGATAGCCGAGAATGCTGGTTCACAGTCTATTCGTATCGGAAACAGGCAACAGTTATTTTTTTGCATCGATGCAAGTCAACTGGAAGATCTGGAAATGGATATGCTGCGGGCCGAAATCAGTTATGAAATAGATGAAGATGAGTTTCCAAACATCATTAGCTCCTATGTTACTGACGCTATTTTCAACACAGAAAGCTGGATGAAGGAAGGTGTTTATAAAGATATATTTGACCTGTTTAATTTTAAACCCCGATTAAAGGTCAACCTGGTTGATCAGCATCAAACCTTTGTCCCTTTTTTTAGTGGCAACTTCAATTTCATTACCTCTACAGTAAGCAACTACTGGCACCTATATATCCGTTTCCCTAAAACAACCGATATTTACTGCTGGCCATCGCTGGTTTACTCGGACGATATTCCTGTATTGAGCCGGATAACCGAAAAAACAATCATGGACCATAAAGCATTGTTTTATGACCGGCAAAAGATCAATCATCAAAAATTCCACAACCTTGTTATCGCTCAGCAGGCTCTGGTTACCCAACCCATCACAGAGGCATTAAAACTCCCGGAGTTTCAACTCCCCTACTATGAAGGCTTTAACCGGTATGCGAACAATAAACACTGGCTGGGTATTTACCGGCGCAATGAACTGTTCCCACTGGAATTCATGAAAGATATCTGTACCATATGCCTTAAAAACCGAATCGGGCAGGTGTACACTACACCCTGGAAATCGTTACTGATCAAAGGTATCAGCGAAAGTAACCGTAAAGATTGGGGCATCATCCTCAATAAATACCGCATCAATGTACGCCATGCATCTAACGAACTAAACTGGCAGCTCGAAAACCTGAATAGCGAGAGCCTGGAGCTTAAACGGCAGCTTGTACGTGAATTTGAAGAATATGACTTACGCACCCACCGGCTTTGTTTTGCCATCAAAATGCAGCCCAAAACAGGGTTAACCGGTGCTATCATTATCAAGAAAAAGGAGCCCGGTGTTTTTGATATTTTACATACACGGGATTTTAACCCGAACTCGAAAGATGATGTTATTTACAAGGAAAAAGTACCGATAACCAACCTTGGACAATGTTTAATAGAGCTATGCAACTACTTTTATGGCATTTTAATTAATGACAACATCGTACTATCCGTTACTGAAAAGGAAGCTGAAGAAAAACCCGGCAAAGAAGCTCCCCCCGTCTATCAATGCAAAAATTGTTTCAGTATATATGACCAAACCTACGGCGATGCCGTGAACAATGTTGCTCCCGGAGTAGATTTTGAATCATTAGCGAATTATTCATGCCCTATTTGTGAATCATCAAAAAGCAGTTTCAATCGTATTGAAAAAAGCTTTAATCCTAACCCATTGAACTAATGTCAGTTCTTTTAAAGTAGCAGGCTCGTAAATAATTAAACTATGTTTTGATTAATAGCTTTTGCAACAACCTCTGTAAGCGAGGCTACATGGAGCTTATCATATATTTTTTTGATGTGGCTGCGTACCGTTTCATAGCTGATATTCAACTCATATCCAATCATTTTATAACTCAACCCATTTACAATACCACTTAATACTTCTTTTTCACGTGCGGTTAGGTTGTATTCTTCTGATGGCACTTTTTTATTTTGATACCCCTGCTGCAGCATGTTTAGCACACGCCTGGCAATAGAAGGACTCATGGGCGAACCACCTGTTTGCAATTCTTTAATAGCGTCTGTTAAAGAACTGTTTAACTGATTTTTCAAAATATAACCAGAGGCGCCGGCACATATCGAATCAAAAACACGTTCATCATCTTCAAATACGGTTTGTATCAGGATCTGGATATGAGGAAACTCCTTAGTTAGAATTTTTACAGCTTCAATGCCATTTATACCGGGCATTTCAATATCCATTAAAACCACATCGGGTCTTGAGGTTATTACATTATCAACGCAGTGTTGAGCATCACTAAAAGTACCCACTACTTCAAAAGCCGGGTCGGTGTTTAACAACAATATTATGCTGTTACGGATGTTTTTATTATCATCAAATATGGCTATTCGAATACTCATTCTTTCGATTTATTTTATGATTATTAGGGTAATTATAAAATTCAAAAACATTTTTAGTATGACTTTTAGAGGATACTAAATGCCAGGCTCACTTTAGTACCTTGTATTCCACTATCTATTTTAAGCCGGGCATTCAATTCATCGGCCCGCGACTTAATATTAAATAAGCCATTGCCCCCTGTGGTGCTTCCTCCCTCGGCGTCCTTTCGTGCCAGATCAAAGCCTACACCGTCATCTGTTATTTGCAACTCAATATCGTAATTAGTTAGCCGGATATCAACTGTTAAATTTTTACAACCGGAATGCTTTATAGCATTATTCAACGACTCTTTAAGTATCAGGAAGAAATTTTTCCGGGCAGCCATTTCAAGCGTAAGTCTCAATAACTTATTATCACAATTAAAGGCAAAATGGATGTTTTGAGCCACACAAAGAGGCTGGGCATAAGATCGTATCTTCTGCACAATACTATCCATGTGATCGTTTTTTGGATTGATAGTCCAGACAATATCCGACATTTCACTGATGGTTTCATTTGCGGTATCACCTATAGTATTTAATAACTCACTCAACTTATCTGCTTTTTGCTGTTGCTGGTAAATTTTAGCTACCTGACTATAAATGGATATACTACTTAGCGTTGATCCTATATGATCATGCAGATCCTGGGCTATACCGTTCCTGATGGCCTGCCTTTTCATATATTCATTGATACGGTAGCGGTAAAGGAAATAACCAATTGGCACTATAGTAATAATTATCAGCAGGTAAAACCACCATTGACGCCAAAATGGAGGCCTTATGATAATGGTAATACATGTAAATTTATTTACTACATTACCCTTCCAGTTGCAGGCCCTTACCTTGAACAGATATTTACCGCCGGGCAGATTGGAGTAGCTTGCAAAGTTACGTTTGGTAGCCTCGATCCAGCCCTTGTCAAATCCCTCCAACATGTAATCATAATGCACATGGTTGCTGCTGTATTCGGGAGCTGAAAACTCCAGCGAAAAATAGTTTTCGCGATAATTTAGTTTAATGGTTTTATTTTCGAGCAAATGACTAAAAGAGGTATTGAATATCTTAAAATCGGTAAAGTAAACATCTGGGTCGCTGGTTATTTTGTGGATATTGGCAGGATTAAATTCAATATAAAAATTTGAGCCGCCGGCATACATGTTATTGTATTTATCAGTATAAACATAACCTTTAACGCCGCCATTCTTTTGAAGGTTGGGCAAATCGTAACAGCTATATATACGTGTAAGTGGGTTATATTGATGCATATGCCCGTTACATATCATCCAAACATTACCGCTCGGGTCCGATTGCATACCCTCGGTTAAGTTACTCGATTCTTTGATATGGGTAAACTTACCATCGACGGTATTAAAATAATTAAGTCCGCCGCCGTAGGTACTTATCCAGAGATTACCTTTTTTATCTCCCTCAATATCATAAACATCGTTACTGCTAATAGAGGTATTATCACCACGGTCAGCAGTAAAATATTTAATGGAAGGAATATTTTGCGACCAGTCACCCAAACCAAATTTATTAGTGGCCAGCCACAAACCACCTTTTTTATCCTTGTAGAATTTTTTGATCAGGTTATCCTTGATATTTAGTTTACTTATAATTTTTTTTACCGAATCAACTCTTGAAATCCATTTTTTATCAGTAAGGTCATAATAAGTGATGTAATGCCCGTAGGGTGAAACCACTAGTACAGGGTGAGCATCAATCGTATCGCGAACAATGGATACTATGCGCGAGTTGATGAGCCTTTTCATCACCACATCGGATGAAGTGTTGGGCAAAAGAGTTACCCTATTGCTTATCGCGTCATATGTAAACAAGGTATAATCGGTACCTAAATAAAACGTTTTATCTTTATCAATAAAAAACTTAGTTACAGCCAAGGGTTCCCCATCAAAGGATAATTTACGGTATTCAAATTTTTCTGCTCCGGGCAGTTTGGTAAATATCCCACGGCTGGTAGCTATCCATAGCTTATCATGCTCATCTTTATAAAAATCATAAACAGTGGCATCCTTATCGATGGGTAAATAATATTGCTTAAACGGCGAATAAACCGGATCATGAATGCTTACGCCATTATTGGTACCTATCCATACAATACCGCTGCGGTCAATAAAAACGGTATTTACATGATTATCAATCAGTGATCCATCCGTAAAACGATCATGCTGATAGCTGATAAATTTATGTTCGGGCATATTATAAACCAGAACGCCCGTATTTTTACAAGCCATCCAGATGTTTTTATGCTTGTCTTCGGTAAATGAGGTTACCTCATCCTGAGATAAGGGAGTTGATCCTATTACCGGTTTGATGTTTTTTTCGATGTGCGTTACCGGGTCGTAATGATATAATATGTTGTCCCAATCGCTAAACCACATATTATGATTACTATCCTGGAAAATAGAAGAGATAGAGGTATGTGGCATTTTGGTATAATAATTCTTATAATGCTCATCAACCTTATATTGCAGCGTATGGACATTAATTTTCAAAAGCCCACCACCAGCGCGGCCAACCCAAAGCGTATCAGTGCCCGCCATAGCCAATGATAAAATACCGCTGCCACCTTTTTTTACCGGGATATCAAATTTTTCTGTTTGTTTATTAAACCTTACTGCATAATTATTGCCCGTTGCCAGCCACAAATTACCTATTCCATCGTCTGCTATTTTGCTAATGCCATTATCAGGAATGCCGTCGGGTTTACGTGGATTATACTTAAACTGTTTAAACTGCCTGGAGGCAGATAAATGATAATTATAGCAGGTTAATCCACCATCAGAGGTGGCTATCCAGATAATGTCGTTTTTATCTTCGTGCATATCAGTAATGATATTGCCCGAAATGCAGGTGGTATCATTAGGCTGGCTTTTAAATATGGTGACGTACTGACCGTCATACCTGTTTAAACCATCTTCGGTGCCAAACCATAAAAAACCGCGTTTATCCTGCATTATGCAATTCACTTTATCATGTGACAGGCCATTATCTGTCCCAATGTTTCTAAAAAAAGGCTTCTCGGTTTGTGCTGAAGCTGTATTAATTAATAAAAAGATGGTCAGGGATAATAAACTGATACAGTTGATGATCAAACTGATCAGTCGCGGAGCGGAACGATGTTTCATTAAAGCCAGGGGTATTATGCTATTTCGAAATAGGTGTATATTTTACTTCTATCACGTAATCGGCAAAGATATAGTTGCCTGCGACTTTAATTTATATTATCTGCTTTTTTTACAATCCCTGAGTTTAAATAACAATACAGGCAGTTAATAAACCAGCCTGTATTGCTATTATAAGTTAAAAAAGAGATTAGTTTGCTGGTGCCGCTGCTGTAACAGTATTTTCAACAGGCCATGTACCCGGACCTACGCTAACACCTTTGTTGTTTCCTTTTATTCCGCCATCGGCGCCAAAGAAATACATTGGCCAGCCTTTAAAAGTTAACTGTGTTTTTCCAAAAACAGTAATTGTTCCAAACTGTGATTTATCCAAAATTGAAGGCACGTTTAAAACTTTAGCGATTTCGAAAATAGGCCAAACACTGTTGTTTGAAAAATCAGCTTTGGTGTAGGTATTGGTATTGGCTTTGTCTTTTTTAAAGCTGTATAGCGTTCTGCCTCTGTCGTCAGTAATGTATTGCACAACTTCGGTTCCGGCAACGTATTGACTGGTGTACTGAACGCCGTCATTTCCGGTTAGCTGCTCATTAGCCAGCATTACAGTATAATCGGGTTTTGATACAAACCAGGTTTTACCAATTCCATCGCCATTGGTATCGCCGGCTTTGGTGTCACCAGAGTAATAATATAGTGGCCATCCTTTGTAGGTAGTTTGTTTACTGCCATCGGCACGGGTGATGGTACCAAAATCGGCAGTATTAAGGCCTGTCGCTACCGAAGCATCGGCGGCGTTAAAGGCAGGCCAGGTAACCGCGCAGTTACCGTTACAGTTTGATTTATCTGCTGCATCAACAGCAAAACTATATAAAGTACGACCGCTTTTATCGGTTAATATGCTGCCGAATTTAGCATTGTTAGCTAATTGAACTGTAGCTGCTGGCTGATTTTGTGGCTGACTTGGTGGAGGATTACCCTGGTTGTATCCGTTGTTGTTATTATCTTTTGAGCATGAAGCCAGGCCAACAACCAGTGTTAAGGCAAAAAAGGTGCTTGATTTTAATAAGTTAAGTTTCATGGTTAAATGGTTTTTCAAATTATTTTTTTTTCTGCTTGATATAAAAATTCTTGCTGGCCAGCCTGATCATTTTTATGTTCATATTTAGTTACTCCAAGCTCGTTCTTATAAGGGTAACTTTTGTTAATTATTACATCACAAAGGTGGCTCATTATCCCTATCCCTACTGCCACCAATTCAGGGGCATCGGTATCACCACAATTAGGGATACATCCCCCAAAATGGGGATGCTTATTAACCAGGCTCTTTAAAACAAAACCTGCCCGGTATAAAATACCAAGGCAGGTGTACACGCATAGATGTGTTGTTATCAATTTGCCTATTGCAAAATGCAGGTCATGAGGGTATGAAATTTAGAGCTGGAAATTTTTAATTTATGTACTTAAACAATACCCGGCCATCACGTTTGATCTGCCAGGCGGTTATTGGGTTCATATGATACCCATTGATCTGGGATCCCCTGGCATCAATTAGCTGTTGAAGTGTTGGTTGAGTATAATTAGTTTCGTCAATTGCCCGGCTCATGATCTCTGTTTCATCGCCTTTCCATTGCCATAAATAACGAAAATATGTGTGGGCTTTATCCAATACCGGTTCCTGCAGCCGGGCGGCATTCCAGGTTTTACCAGCATCGGTACTTACCTCAACCTGAACCACCTTACCCCTGCCCGACCAGGCTATACCGCGTATCTCTACCCACCCACGTTCCAATTGATTGGGGTATGCCGGATAAGTAATGATGGAGCGTGCATCCATCTCGAAACTAAACTGGCGTATACGGTCTTTTACCGGGTAAGTATATTTTGAGGTTTCTTCCCGGGTCATGAAGGGAGCGTCAGACAGTTCCAATCTGCGTAACCACTTGATGCAGGTATTCCCCTCCCATCCTGGCAATAATAAACGCATGGGATAACCTTGCTCCGGTCGTATAGCCTCACCATTTTGTGCATAAACAATCATAGCGTCATCAAAACCCTTTTTTACGGGGATGCTGCGAGTCATCACTGCTGCATCCGAGCCTTCAGCTAAAAACCAGGTGGCTTTGGGCTGCACGCCTGCCTCGCGAAACAAAGTGGAAAGCATTAACCCTGTCCACTCACTCTGACTTGTAAGACCACAGATCTCCTGTGGGTTCATCGTTTCTTTACCCGACCGAAAATTACCTGAACACTCCAGAAAACAGGTACGCGTTACAGAAGGGAAACGTTTCAGATCGGTCAGCTTAAAAACCATGGGGTTATCGACCATGCCATGTATCAACAATTCATGTTTTTCCGGATCGATAAGTGGCACACCCGCGTGATGACGTTCATAATGCAGATCGGATGGGGTTAACGAACTGTACAGATCCTGCAAAGGTGTACGTGATGATGTATCAGACTTTATACGCACCGGATGCTCAAATGGTGAGCGTTTGCCTGCCACACTTGGCCCGGGCCCTATTCGTTTAGTAGGGTCATCAATTTTTAATAATGGTTGCTGGGCCGATACCTGTATCCACTTACCCAATGAGGACTGCATAGCTACAATGGCCGTGGTTGCGGCCCCGCCCAATAGTAAGCGCCGACTTATCTTTTTATGGGTAAATGGTTGATCTTCTTTCGCTTTGTTGTCCTGACTTTCCATATCAACGTACTTCGGGGCCGCCATGACGGTCGTCATTAATAAACAATTGCTGAGCTGGCATTACTATCTGCGGCAGGCTTTTAGCATCAAGCATGGCATCAGCCTTAATAATTTTATTGGCGTTGAGCAAATATGCGGTTACACTATATACCTCATTATCTGTCAACGAGCCTGGTAAATTGTAAGGCATAGCCCGGCGGATATAATCAAATACAGTACTAGCGTAGGGCCAATAATTTCCTATGGCCTTTACCTTTGAAGTGCTATCACTTACCAAAACAGGCGCAGGTAACTTCGCGTCTGGTGGTAAAGCTTTTTCTAGCGATCCATGACAGGCCATACACTTAGTATTATAAATCACTCTGCCTTGAACTACAGTACCTGATCCCGGAGGCAGGCCCAATCCATCTGACCTCACATCAATATCCCAAGCCATTATTTGCTGCTGGGTAGCTGGTTTACCAAAGCCAAAGCTGGTGGGCCATTGTGTAGTATCAGCCCCAAAACCGGAGACGTTTACAGTCGCCAGTTTATTATTGTATGCCCCAAGTATGACAATAACACACAAGCCCAGGGCAATTGCCAAAAATGTATTACCAATATTAAACCGCTTTGGCATAATTCATTGACATCAGAATAAGATAAAGGCGATAGCCAGCGTAATAAATATATTAAAGGTTTGTGCTATCAAAAAAGCGTACAAAGGCTTTTTACTATTTTGATCAAACAGTTCTTTAAAGTTGGTTTCCAGGCCAATGCTGGTAAACGCAAGCGCAAACCATAGACCTTGTAAGTTTTTTAAGCTGTCTTTTACATGGGCGCCGGTTTCCGGCGAAATAAAGAAGGAGAATAATAGTGATGCGCTAATAAAGCCCAAAACAAACTTGGGGAAACGCTCCCAGATCACTTTTAGCGTAGGCTTTTTATCCGGATCAGTACCAGCAGGATGTTTGGTATATGTCCAGTAGATGGAGATAGCAAAAGCAGCCAAACCTAAAAGCACATTTTGTGAGAATTTAACGATGGTACTTATCTTCAAAGCTACTTCGCCCACTAATGATCCTGATGCTACAACGGCCCCCGTGGTATCAATACTACCGCCCAGCCATGCACCGGTTACTTCATCCTTAAAATGAAAATAATGGGCGATCATCGGCATAAATATCATCATAGGTACCGCCGTAATAAGTACCATAGATATTACATACGATAGCTTTTTGGAATCACCTTTGATAGCTCCGGCCGTGGCAATAGCCGCGGATACACCGCAAATAGATACCGCGCTGGATATCATCATGGCTATTTCATCGTCGACCTTAAGCTTTTTACAAACCCAGAAAGCGAAATACCAAACTGAAGTTACCACCAATAAGGCTTGAATAAGCCCTAATGAACCAGCTTTTAATATATCTGAAAAGATAACGCTGGTACCCAACAAAACCAAACCTATTTTGACGTAAAGCTCGGTTGACAAAGCCGATTTAAACCAATCGGGCAGCTTGAAGAGATTGCCAATGAGCAATCCGATCACCAGGCTGAATATCACAGCTTCCAGTCCATAATATTTGATCTGTTTATTACCCGCTATAATTAGTGCAATAATGGTAAGCACGTAAACCAAAGGAAACATGATCAGGAAGTTTTTGAGCGATTTGCCCATAATTAAAGCACCGACAGCGGCGATCACAAAAACAAACAGGAATTGAACGCCGACAGCACCCAGATTTGCGGGCTTGAGCACATCACTAAATAGCTGATCGGTAGTGGCCCAGCCAAATTTGGGCACAGTTAGAGTAAGGCCGCCGATACTAAGCAGGATGATCAGCGAGCCAAGGATTACTACCGTCCAGTCTTCGTGTAAGGTTATTTTTTTGGTGGATGACATAAAATTATTATAAGTTAATTTGGTGCTAATTAATTGACAGGTTTAATATTTGCCTGCCTGCAATTTACTATCTTTTAAAGCATAAGGCCTGTTCACTTTATCAAGCACTACATAAATGGAATCCTTACATTCATTGATGCCTTTTAAAATAACATGACTGCCATCGGTAGTAGTGTAGCTCAATATCATGTGATTTCGCTTACGTTTGTCTTTTAATTCTTCTGCAATGCCCAGGGTACGACGGTTGGAGAGAGCAATTTTATCAATAGCTGTATTTTCATCGCGAATGTTTACCCGGGCTTCCTTAGGTATCCAGTCTTTTTTATCGCCTTTACCTTTTTTCCCTTTTGCACTGGCTTTATCCCATTTTCCCTTTCCCTTTTTCCCCCGGTTTGATGCTACATATTTATCCTGTAGGTAAAGCACGTGATTTACAGTATCAGCCTCATAATAAAACACCCGCTGACCACCGGCTACACCCGTAAGTTCAAATGTCCGGTTAATATCTCGCATGGGTGAACCGCCTCCATTCGAAAGATCAAGAGGCACAGGCCTATTGACTTTAAATGTGAGTGTAGACCAGTTTTCAAACGTAGCTTCACTCCATCGTACAGAATCCAGTGGTGAATAAGATATCTCCTGATTATTGATCTTAAATGTACTTACCTCATAATTACCTCTTAATTCTTTTACCCCTGTTGTTGCGGGTTGTTTGTAAGGGTCATATCTGAAGTTGATGTACTGGATATAAAACAACACAACCAGGAATATCCAGATGGTGGCTACCTTTAAAACTACGCGGGTATATTTCAACCACTTTTGAGAGATGACCGGGTAAAAATTTGTTGGTATTGTGTCTCGTTCTAATATCAGCAGATTATATAGCTTCGGTACATCGTAAATAATTAAGAATGTCGCAAACAGTACAAAATACGAAGCATAAACATGTACGCCTCCATCATAAGAAAAGTTCACAAAGGTAATATCGCCTAAAGCACCGAAAAGCAATATAGCGCCCAGCAAAGTGGTTTTTCTGAAAAATAATAAAGCACCGGCCAATACTTCAACCACGCCGGCGAATACCTGGTACCAAGGTACAATGCCGATAGACAGCCAATATATTTTTTGCGCCGTCAAATCGCCAAAATTGGTATTCAATATACCCAGCGAAGGATAAGGTAGCTGCACCGGGAATAATTTGGTAAAGCCAAAACCAATAATGCCAATACCTGCCCGGTAACGTACAATTACCCGCAGCCAATAATACAAAGTTTCATAGTTTTTGGTTTTACCACGATCAATAGCTGTCCATATCAAACCGCCAACAATACCTATAGCTAATACAGCCAACCAATCGGCATAGCCCATCAAATTATAGGCCGGTGTTTGGAAACGCACCAATGAAGGTTGGAAACGGGCAATATCATACAGATCCCGGTAATGCAAATGAAACCAGTTGATCCCGATCAGGTTCTTATACCATTCGCTCGTCATAGGGATACTCATGAGCACAAAAAACACAAAGGCAATACGGAATAGCACTTTTTGATATGGCTTCCATACTTTCTTTACTGTCTGTGCCGAGATAGTTGCAGATGCTGTCTGATACCGCCCGGATACTTCTGAAATATTGATATCGTTTGATTGAATTTCTACTGACATGATAAATTCTTTAAATGGTGGTCATTAAAGTTTAATTGCCCGGTTGCGGCCACTTGCGGCTTCCTGCAAAAGATATTTTTTATTGATCTTATGAAGTACTGCATAAATTGTATCGCGTCCGTCGACGCCTGTTAATACCAGACTTGAGGTATCAGGCCTGGTATAGTTCAATACCAGCTTATCATTAGGATAATTGTGGTTTTTATTCTGCAGAACAAGCTGCTGTTTGGCTGCATCAATCTGATAACTATAGTATTGCCTTCCGATGGAACCCGCTTCTTCATATCTGCGGTCGGCATCTTTATCATTAACTTCCTCTGTAACAGCCGAATCAATTTTCACCTGTTTATTGGTACCGATACTGATTGTTGCCCATTTTTCAAATACCACATTCTTCCAGCGGCTGGTATCTGTTGCCGAATAAGCTAATACTTTACTGTTTACTCTAAACTCGCTTACATCATACAAACCGGCAGCATCTTTTAAACCCGCTGTTTGCGGATACTGGTAAACCGACTGATGATAAGCAGACCAGGTTTTATAGCCGTATAAGAACACAAAAAAGAAAATGAATGCTGTTTTGATTACTAACCGGTTGCGTTTCCAATTGACTGATAATTCCAATTTAAAATGATTTGCCTTTACCTTCTTTTCTAAACCTATCAGCACAAACAATCTGATTATATCAAAAGCCAGCAGGAATAGTCCCAACGTGATCAGGTAAAGGCTATAAACAGCCTCTCCCCCTTCATAAGCAAGGTTTGACATAAACACGTTACCCGTAAACACTACTACTATCAGGGCACCAATAGTTGATGTTTTGCGGAACAATAGCAGCCCGCCTGCCAGCAACTCAACCAAACCCAGGAATGATTCATAATTGGGTACAATACCCAAGCTTAACGAAAATAACTTCCAGCGACTAAATTCGCCATAATGGGTATTCAGGTTGCTGATAGAAGGATATGGCGATTGCAGTGGAAAAAACTTAATAAAACCATAGGCAATGATCCCTATAGCCAGGCGATAACGTACAATAACTCGCACCCAATAATAAAGGCGGTCATAGTTTTTTACATTTCTATCGCGGTAATTCCATATAACCGCACCAATAATGGCAATAAGCAATATCATCAACCAATCAGCATAAGAGTTAAGCCCCCAGCCAGTTGTTGTACCATTCCCGAATATTTGCGGCGTATACCGGCTGATATAAAATATATCACTAAAACGCAGGTGCAGCCAATTGATGGAGAATAGATTACGATAGTACTTCCAGTCGAGCGGAACAGCTTGTAACAGGAAGTAAATTGAAAAGATGCGAAAAGCCCATTTCTCATATCCTTTCCAGTCTGTTTGAGGTAAGCCCCCTTTTAGTGCATTCATGGTTATAATTTGCTTTGGTAGTTTTGTAGACGCCGGAGGCAGGTTCGAACTGCCGTTAAGAGTTTTGCAGACCCTCACTTAGCCACTCAGTCATCCGGCTATTATGTCCTGTTATTATTGATTGTTTGCTGTTTTAGTTGATGCTGGTGAGGGCAATATGGCCTTGCGGTTTAGCAGGTCGAATTTTTCCCCTTTTTTGAGATAGTAGAAAGGTCCGTTGTTGCCCGAATCACTGGATGGATTTTTTACCGCCCCGGCAAAGTTGCGGGCATCATAGATTCCGACATAGGATACGCCAATCACTTCAAAAGTATTTTGATGCACCACGATGGCTGTACTTTCGTCAATACCAATACCCAGCAGATCGGGGCGGCTTTTGATAAAACTCAACAGATCAAACTGGCGGTTGCGTTTCAGGATATGCTGGTCGATAGCTACATTATGGATAAAATCCAGGCCTTGGGTATGATCACCCACTAATATTGTGTTCCCCTTGGTATCGCCCCTGAATAGGTACGAACCCTGTATGGTGGCCCCTGCTGAGGTACCGCCGATAACACCACCACGATCCAATAAAGCTTTAAATTCTTTTTGGGTCAATGTTCCCAGATATGCATCCGCGATTTTCCATTGACGACCGCCCTCAAACCAAACACCAGTGGCCTGGCGAATGGATTCTACAAACTTTTCGGTATTGGCCACTTTCGGATCGCGGGTATGCAGCGTGGTTACATTTTTAACACCGAGCTCCTGAAGTTTTTTAACAGTTTTATCGTTCTTTACTACGGTGGAGTCATCACCCGCGGTAGGCACGTAAATGATATTTGCATTGGCCCCACCGGCCAGCTCCACAAACCTGGTCCAGATCTCCGGACCAACATTACCTCCACCTACAATAACCAACGAGCCTTTTTCGGGACCAACAGGGTTGGTTTTGTTTTGTGCTAATACACTAGCTGCGTTAAAAAATGCCAGGGCTAAGAATAAATTGATGATCTTTTTCATTATAATAATGTTTTGATGATTAATATCCAGGGTTAGGTGTCAGATCGGGATCGGCCAATAATTCGCTTGCCGGTATCGGGAACAGGTATTTGGTTTGATCGGTAATACCCAATACTGCAGCCACACGATTGGTACGCACCATGTTAAACCAACGATCGGTCTCGAATGGAAATTCTACTCTCCTTTCCGCTTCAATAGCCAACAGGATATCAGCTTGAGTAATTGCAGTAGTAGCAGCCACTCCAGAGCGATCACGAACGGCATTCAGATCCTGTAAAGCACCAGAAAGATTTCCTTGTTGTGCACGGGCTTCTGCTCTGATCAGGTAAACCTCGGCCACACGAATAATATAGGCCGGGTCTGTTCCCAAAGGATTGCGATAATATAACTTACCATACCATAAGTTACCCGGAGGCGCAGTTTGTGCTATCAAAGCGCTGCGTCCGCCGCCTATAGTTGGATCATTCAATAAAGAAACCAATGTGCTTGATGGCGCCCATTCCCTGCGGCCGCCCAATGCCGGTGGCAAAAACCATACGCTATGGCCATTTTTGAAGGAGGTACTATAAGCGATCTCAAAAACTGACTCCGATGTAGCGACAGCATTATTGGCAAAAAACGCGCTGTATGGTTTCAATAAATTGTAATTGGCATTATCACTAATGATCTTGGTAGCGTATTGCTCAGCCAGATCCCATTGTTTATTGTACAGATAAAATCTGGCCTTTAAAGCCCAGACGGTTTTCTGTGTAAAGCGGTTGCGGTTGGTAGTAGCCGGCAATAACCCTTCGGCTGCATTAAGGTCTTTTAAAATCTGGGCATAGGTATCAGCCAAACTACTGCGTTTAATCCCGGTATGATCTGACGGTGTATGCGTTGGCGTTAATATCAATTGTACACCGCCCCAGCCACGCGCCAGGTCAAAGTACGATAATGCCCTAACCGCATATGCTTCGCCAAGGTATTGATTTTTGGTAGCCGTGGTAAACAGCGGATCAGTAACCTTTGGAACTGCTTCTAAAATATAGTTGGCTGATAAAATAGTTTTGTAGATGGCGCCCCAGGCATTACCAATATAGCTGTTAAAAGCGGTGGTTTTATGCGCCGATATTTCCTGTGGCGCCGCTTGTGAACCCGTCCATACCACATCACTGCCATACAAGTAAGATATAGCCGGAAAGTTAGAACCATAATAGTTATCGGTCCCCAAGCTGTTGTACATGCCATTAACCGCAGTACCAGCGCTACCGGCATCAGTTATGGCCAGCGATTCATCCACCTGTTGCTGTGGCTGCACATCCAGGAACTTTTTGCAGGATGAAAATATCAGCAAAATGGGGAGTATATAAAGTATTCGTTTCATGTCTTATTCATTAATTCATTAAAAGGTGATATTAGCGCCAACTTGGAGTGTACGCGGAATTGGCGGTGTACCCAGATCGTACCCCTGCACGTTAGGATCGGCCGTTACATTGATCTCCGGGTCAGGGCCTTTGTAGTGTGTTAACAGCCACAGGTTCGACCCGCTAAAATAAATGCGCACCGATGCGGCTTTGATCCGTTCGGCAACAGTTTTAGGTAAGGTATAACCCAGGTTTACATTGCTCAATCTCAGGAATGATCCATCCTCGATAAAACGGCTCACCGGACTTAAAGTATAATTAGAGCCCAGGGCAGTTAAGCGAGGCACATCGGTAATATCACCCGGCTTTTGCCAGCGTTTAAGCTGGTAAGTATCCATAGCCCGACGGTCGTCACGTGTACCTCCGCCCTCCAGAAAGTAAGCGTTGTTATTATATACCTTGTTACCGGTTTCAAAATTGAAGAAGATGCTCAGGTCAAATCCTTTATAAGTAAAAGTATTGTTGATACCGCCAAAGAACTTAGGTAAGCCGCTACCATCAAACACTTTGTCAGCAGCAGTTACGGTTGGGCCGCTGGTACCATCAGCATGCTGATAAATAGCATTACCTGTTTGCGGATCAACATACAATTGCTTATATACATAAAAAGAGTTCATGGACTGCCCCTGTTGCATCCGTATAGCCGCGTACGAAGCATCGATAGGAATAGGTAGCTTTTCAATCTTGTTGGCATTGTGCGAGATATTGAAACTGGTTTGCCAGGTAAATCCCTGGTTCTTGATATTGACGCTGTTAATAGCCAGTTCAAAACCTTTATTGCTCATCTCCCCCGCATTTTTGGTTATGGTAGCAAAGCCCGAGCTTTGAGGCAGTGGCAGGTTTAATAATAAGCCGGTAGTATATTTATCATATACATTAAATTCCAGGCTTAAACGATTATTAAAAAAGCCTGCATCCACTCCAACATTGATCTGACGGGTACTCTCCCATTTCAGATCGGGATTGGCTAACTGGTAAGGTACCGTACCGGGGTTGTCCTGATAGTTGGAGCCTGCCTGCCATAAGCCGCGTGATGCAAAATTGCTGATACCATTCTGGTTACCGGTTAAACCGATACTACCACGTATTTTCAGGTTACTAAGGAAATTGACATTCTTCAGAAAATCCTCTTCCTTTGCCTGCCAGGCAACACCTGCCGACGGGAAATATCCCCAGCGATGATCTGCACCGAATTTGGAAGACGCATCTGCACGGAAATTACCTTCTATAAAATATTTACCGGCGTAGTTGTAGGTAATCCTGGAGAAAAAGGACGAGAGGTTGTATTTATTTTCTGTTGATGAGGCTGTTGTAGTAGCAGCAGAAGCGATCTGCTGGAAAGAATCATTAGGGAAGTTTGTTCCTTGCGCAAAGGTTTGGGAATTCACACTGCCTTGCAGCGTATTACCAATCAGCGCGCTGAAAGCATGTTTGTTGGCGAAAACTTTATTATAGGTAAGCGTTTGTTCATTTGTCCAGATAGAATTGGTACTGATACTTGATGTACCCAAGTTATGATTAGCCGCCCCCAGGTTGGTCAGGCTGTTCCAGTATTGATATTCGTTGTAAGTGTTATAATCCACGCTCCAACTGGTGCGGAATTTCAGGTCGGGTGTAATATTGGCATCTGCATAGATATTACTGATCAAACGATCACTTTTGGAGTGCATGTTAGTATTATTGATCAGCACATCCAGGTTGTCAAAACCTGCCCATTTAGCCGGACTGCCATCTGCATTTACTTTTGGCAAATAGGTTGGTGTATGCAAGGCAGCCTGTAAAATTCCTCCCTGAGGCCCATCACCTACACGGGCGTTAGTACGATAAGTTTGTGATAATAAAGTACTGGTGCCGATACTAAAAACATTGCTTATTTTTTGATCAAGATTGAACTTAAAACTCCCGCGATTAAAATCGTTGGTTTTCAAGTCGGCCTGTTGGCTGTTATAACCACCGCCTACATAATATCGTGTTTTGTCGTTACCACCGGAGATCGAGGCGTCATAATTTTGCAAAAAACCAGTCCGGAACACATCATGCAAACGATCATAAGTAGGTTGATCCTGTGGTAATCCACGCGGAGCAGGCGAAGCGCCAGGGTTATCTGTTAGTGCCCTAAAAGGTTGGTATTTATAAGTAGTAGCTGCCGATGTATTACCCGTGGCAATAGCATCAGCCTCGGTATTGCGGTAAAGTTCGTTTACCAGTTCCGCATGTTCCGGACCAGTTACAAGGTCCCACAGTTTAGGGGCTTTAGCAAATCCAAAATAGGTATTGAAGCTCACCTTTGGAGCAGTGTTGTATTTACCCCGTTTGGTAGTGATCAGTACCACGCCGTTAGCCGCACGTGCGCCATAGATTGCAGTAGCATCGGCATCTTTCAATATACTGATGCTTTCGATATCAGCAGGGTTAATGTCTGACAACGGATTATTAGCCTGGCCCTGGGTAGTAATCTTTTGTAGCGATTGATTATTGATAAAAACACCGTCAATAACATACAAAGGATCATTACCGGCATTGATAGATGTACTCCCTCTGATTCGGAAAAACAAACCATCACCGGGAATCCCGGTGCCGGCAGATACCTGTACACCTGCCGCCTTACCTTGTAATTGCTGATCAAAACTGGCTACTGGTTTGTTACGTACCTCATCGGCACTAACAGTGGATACTGAACCTGTTAATGATTTGCGGCTTTGAGTTCCATATCCCACCACAACCACATCATTTAATGCACGCACAGATTGCTTTAAAAGTATAGTAACCGGGCTGCCATTTGCTGTAACTTCTTGCTTATCATATCCTATATAAGTAATTATAAGTGTGTACGGAAATTTCTGTCCGGTTACAAAAGAGAATTTACCATCCCTATCTGTCGCTACCGAATGTGTTGTACCCAGTATCAATACTGCCGCACCGGGTAATGGTTCACGGGTAATAGCGTCAACTACAGTACCGTTTAAATGAGAATTGATGGTGGGTTGCTGTTCTGTTTGCGCAAACGATAAAACGGGGATAAAGAAGAGTAGAAGTAACTTAAAGAGCTTTTTATAAAATGATTTAGCATGGATATATATTTCCATATATTTAACAGGTTTTATTAATAATTTAATTATTAGGTGAAACTTAGCGGAAGGGTCAGTAAGTGATTGGCGTTACGTAGCTGATCTTTTCCGGAAAAATGAACCGGCGAGGCTTCCTTGCCGGTTTTTCTGTTGTTTTATAACTTCATCTGGAGATTTTTTTGCATAGTTATGCACTCAAGGCAACTTGACCTTAAAAGCACATTTAAGTGTTTTTTATCAGGAAAAAAGTATTAGTTGAAAAAGTAATTACCAGCAACAACAACACATGACCAGCATTGCCTTATGGTAGCTCATCATCATTTTTGAAGTATGTACCAGTGGTCTGTTTGAAGACGTTAACATTACTTATGTTTTTAATTTGACGCGACAAACATAGAAATTAATTTAAATACTACAAAATCTATAGATAAAATATAATTTATGTAGAAGATTTGTTACATAACAATATTAAGCGTTCAACAGATCTTTGCTCAACTACACCAATGCTTAGCATTTAATTAAATCCTAAGAAATAAAGTAGATTAAACTACTCTGAGGCGTAAAAGAAAAGCCTGATACTGTGTTAAACAATATCGGGCTTTTACACTATCTATAAAGAAATTGTACAGGCAACGTTGAAATAGTGAAGATCATGACGAAACATAAGCCACAATTCGCCCGGAAATAAAAAATACAATTATTGGCTTAACATGCCCGTTTGAATTACTTTTTGGATTGATCCATCTTTGTTAAAATACAACTTATCAACACAAACCGACCTGAGATTCCCACGACCGGAGATAACGCTATTGTGATAAAAAGCATACCATTGGCCTTTATACTCCACTACAGAACCATGACTGGTGTCGCAACCCGTTGGGTCAAGATAGACGCCTCCATAAACCCAGGGTCCTAAAGGGCTTTTGCTTGTCGCGTAATTCAGTCTGTTGGCTCCTTTGCCATTTATCGTGTGATTATCCGCATAAGTCAGATAATAGATTTTATTTCTCTTGAATATCCAGGTAGCTTCATGAAAATCCTTTAATCCATCCATTGTCTTTAACGGCTCAGCTATTTCCGTCATATTGCTTTTTAATTTCGTGCCGACACATCTACCGCCTCCGCCGTAATAAAAATAAGCTTGCCCATCGTCATCAACAAATACACATGGATCGATCATAGAGCGGCTATCATCACCCAGATCAAGGTATCCTTGCGAAACAAAACCCTCAGCAGGCTTTGAACTGGTAGCAATGCCAACTTTCCAGGTTTTATTCCAATCGGTTCCACTGGGATGCGGAAAATAAAAATAATACTTATCGTTTTTATAGGCACAATCCGGCGCCCACATAAAACCACCCTCCTTTCGCCCCCAAGAGACATCACTTGCGCTAAGTATTTCACCATGATCTTTCCAGTGTACCATATCATCTGTCGAAAACACATGGTATTTATCCATCAGGTCGCATCCTCTTGGAGGGTCGACATCATGAGATGGATAAACATATAGTCTTCCGTCGCTCCAAACATGCGCAGACGGATCGGCTGTATAAATGTTCCTTATAATTGGATTTTGTGCCTTACCGGTCAAAGGAAAAAAAAGATAAAAAGTTAGGAATAGCCCAACTAGCGTTGTTCTGTTTATTTTCATATTGTATCACTTGAGCTTAGCTCATCCAGCTTGTTTGTTATTACAGGTTAATTGTATTGGAGCCAAATGATCTGGCCACTCGTTTCATGAGCAAATAACCTTCAGCTAATTAAAAAAAAGTTAATATTCCCTTAATATGAAGGCTTATCAGGTAATAAAACACCTTTTAATACCTGTTTTCGATAAAGTATTAATGCAATATTTGTATAGCATCTATCCTGGTAATAACGCTACCTGTTTTGGCATGATAGATACGGAGCCAGTTAATAGCATTCAGATTTGGCGTACCGCCTGTTGTACCTGCGCTGGCGAAAGTTTTAGTGATCAGATTCCATCCATTGTTTAGCGGACCAATATCCCAATTATATTCGTTAACATCGTTATTGCCACCACTGCCTAACTCTACCTGATTATTGGAACCAAGCAAACTGGCATCAGACACATAATACCAAAATCTGATAGATCCATTAGTTATTGCAGCACCGGTATTTATCGGCGTAAATACTTTTTGAAAATCAAGTATGCTGCTTCCAACTGCCTGTAGTGCGCCACTCCCCTCTTTTTTATCCGAGGTATTTAAACTCAAAGTGTTTCCAGATGCCCATCCACTGATGGCATCGCAATGGTCAAGGTATACCGAAACGGGCGGTGTACCGCCTGTTAAATATGGCGCTAAAATGGGTTTTAACAAATTGGCTACCTTAATATGACCGTCTACACTGGGGTGCACGCCCGAGTTTCCGGTATAGTCGGCACTATTGGGAGTTAACCAACCGTTAGTATCAATATAATGCAGCCTGGTATCGCCTGTAGCTACCCTTGCGTTCACGGCGGCCAAAGTTGGGGCCACTTTAACGCCCGCAAGTGTACGCATCACAAATATTTCGGCATTGGGGAATTTTGCACGTACATTGGCCAAAAACGATATATAATCAGCCTGGAATGTATCGTCTGGCACACTCGTGCTATTATCATTCTGCCCCAGGTTAATTACGATTATCTTCGGTGTGTATGTGCCGAAATCCCATGCAGGCGAATTTGCATTTGCCAGTGAACGTGCTTTAAAATACTGTAAATCCATGCCTGTTTTATCAGCATTTAAGCCAAACCCATTTACTAAAGCAATACCAGGATAGGCTATCTGCGTATGTTCGGTACCCAGGGCTTCGGCACAAACCCAGGCGTAGTCAGATACGTTAGCCTGCGGGTCGGTATATCCTGCTGTAATGGAATCACCAATATATTCTATCAGATCGGTACCAGTTGATGGTGCATTGGTAACCGCCCCGTCATCCAATATCAAACCTTGAAAGTTGAAGACGTAACTGTAATCTTTACCTTGTGCCACGCTGAGCGTATGGGTCCCAGCCGCTAATGGTGTGGATGTTAAATCAATAGTTCCGCTGGCACCAATATAGCTTACCCATGGACCATTATCAATCCGGGCATAGTAGTTGGTGGTATTACCTACTTTAAACTTCACGGTAGTACCGGTAAAATTCACCTTGATGTAGGCTCCCCCCCAATAACTTATATACTGTGTGGTGCTGCTAAAATCCCAACGGCCAAAATATTTAATATTAGTGTCGCCAAGAGAACCATTGCCTGGCACCACATTAATGGCTACATTTTTCATTATTGATGTACTCTGCTTATGCGATAAAGTCAATTCTTTTTTTGCACAGCTCATGCACAGATAGCCAATTACAACTAAAAGAGTAAGTGTTATTTTTTTCATTATTGAATGGATACCATAAACAGGAAGAACCGTTTCCGGTTCTTCCTGAATTAGATTTTTATGTTAATAAACTATTAGTGTATAACTGTTACAGCATCGACATGGGTAGTAATACTGGCTGTTTTTACATGATAAATGCGAAACCAGTTGATAGCTGCCAAATTAGGCGTTCCTCCTGTTACAGTAGCCGTATTAAATGATTTGGTGATCAGATTCCAGCCGTTTACCAGTGTACCGATGTTCCAACTGTATTCATTTACATCTGCCGCGCCACCGCTGCCCAATTCTATCTGGTTGTTGGTGCCAAATTGACTGGCATCAGATACATAATACCAGAACTGGATAGACCCATTAGCTGCCGTTGCGCCCGTGTTGACCGCAGTGAAGCTTTTCCTAAACTCATCTGTTCCGCTACCAACCGACTGTAAAGCGCCAGTTCCCTCCTTCTTGTCTGTAGTGTTCACCGAAAGTGTGTTACTGGATGTCCAACCAGTAGCAGTATCGCAATGATCAATAAATACAGTGGTTGTTGTACCGCCTACAACAAAAGGTGTAGGATGTGTAAAAGTAAGTGGTATCTGGCCCTTGATCATCTTGCCCCCATCATTGGTAAGCCGCAGATAATAATCGGACGATACATGTACACCATCGGCATCAAGCGTTAAAAAATATTGGTTGGTTGGTATCATCGATGCATCCTCAGCAGCTTTGGCGATGGCTGTAGCTTCATCGTACTCATCAAACATACCTACATATACATTGCCTATACCTTGATTGCGAACGTTGGCAAATTGCTCCCACATCAAGTCGCCATGCTGGCGAGGGATCTGGTTTTGCGCACCGCCGTTCCAGTTTGACCATGAAAAACCAGGGAATACTTCTGCCTGATAGTCTATACCGTTTGTGTTACAATAGGCAAAATCAGCACTTAATGTAGGCACATAGGAATCAGCCCCGGCAACATCCCCAAAAGTACCGGTAGCCCAGGGCATAATCATATTGGCCAGATTAAAGGCAGGCAGATTAGCAGTTTGTGATCGCCAATTGCGCGGCCCCCCAATAATAACATAGCAACCCAGATTTTTAAAGTAGTTGATCACATCGGTATAAGAATTCACGTCGCCTGGCCGCCCGGATACGCCAAAACCCCAAATACAAATCACCGGCTTGCCATTTTGCATGGCATAGGCAGATGACGAGGTAAGATGGAGCGTACCTACAATATCATTTGTCCAATCGGTTTTTATTTCGGACTGGAAGTTAGTCCAGCCAGAGATATCATACATCACATAAAATTTGCGACCATAGGTTTGAGCTGCATTCATTACCCGGGTGGCAATACCATCCAACTGTGCGTTGCCTTTGCCAAAGCGCTGCAGGGCGGCACAATCAATACCATATTGCTGCATCCACGAAAAGTGTGTATTTACCGTTTGCACATCCCATGGCGAAAACAGCTTGGCTGGCTGCCCGTTGCCCAGGTTGGCATATCCTGTTTGATAGGAGTTGGTATATTCGCGCATGTCGGGCCAAAGCTCAAAGGTTTGGTGCCCGGGTGATGGTGCCGCTCCTCCGGCATTACCAGCCCAGTGCACCCAATGGTTATTAGGCGATCCATCTCCGGTAGCCGAAAACCAGCCCTGATAGCCTACCACCAGTTTACCTACTACGTCGCCCGGAGGCGATCCTTGAGTGTTCAGTTTACCCGATTTTGCAGCATTAAGCGCATCGGCGGGCGCGTTTTTTTTAGTACAGCTAACGGACAGCCCCATGATGGCCGCCAGGCATAAAATGTTCATTTTTCTCATTTGGTTTGTATTTATTGGTTAGTAAATGCAAAAGATTATTCCTATCGGTAAAGCGCAACACGATCTTAAGACCGGAGGCCACTACCAATCACGTACATAAACCACCATCTTCACGACGGGAAGTAGAACAAACACTATTAATTAAGGTTAGCACACGCTGTCAAGGTATCATCACAGACAGCATAATAATTGGTTATAACTGCTAATTTCTTTTAAAACATTAATCAATACTTAAAAAAATCTTAATAAGATATATGATATAATAAATTTCAATATTATTTATTTTGAGATTTAGATGCCCCAATGTGTTTACCTGGTTAAATCAAGCAGCATATTGATCAACAGCCTACCTGCAACAGGATCGGTAATCGCCTTATCAAGTCTTATCTCGGACAATAGCACTGCTCCCTTGCCGTCGTTGATTTTAACAATCGGAAATCCTTTGATCTTATCAAGCGCACGCATTCTTTCATTAACATTACCCGAGAGATAACCGTGTATTTTGATGAATGATGCCAGTGCCTCCACATGCGCATCACGATTAATCCGATAAGCACCTGATATCACCGACGGACTTTCGGGCTGGTTATTATTCAGATAACGTATTTCCAAAGGTTCAATGCCATCAAATATGGAAGACTCGGGAATATCTATATTGGTGATCTCGCCTTTCTCTTTAAGCAAACTCCTGATATATTCCGGATATAAAATGTGCGCCACACTACCCGAACCAGACAGCAAAACCTTCCGTCCGTTATGAACCAACTGCCTGATCTGTTCAATATCAGACGTTGTGGTGCTCAGCGAGTCAAGTCCGGAGAGTAAGTATACATCCGCCTTTTGTTTCAGCACATCTGCCAACGTGGGTAAAGCCGTATACTGAATGCCTAAATATTTCAACACAGTAGTTATGTTGCTAAAGGCATCAAATACAACTATTTTTTTATCTGCCAGTTTACGAGCCTGCAGACTGGGTTTCGCCGCCAACAAAACTTCATAACTGTTTACTGAAACAGTTTTATCATTGACTATTAATTGCAGTTGTAGTTGGGCATTTTGTTTTTGCTGAGGCAGTTTATCTGGAATATCGATCTGCGGCTCTATCCAGTGACGGCTATAATGATCAACCTGTAGCACAGCTATATTTCCACTCGCTAATACAGCATCCTTGTCACCCATAAGCTTCCATTGCAGTGTTGATGCGGGCAATACAGAACCATCCTCCTGGTCGTTTATAACACAAAAGCGTACAGGCAATTTTGTACCAGCGTAAAAGTGCCGTCCCCAAAGCTCAGCAGATACCAGCACAGGCTGCAAGGCCTTTTGCATATCGTAAAATACCGGGAACGGCTTGATATGATCATGCTGATAAACATTGGTAAACCAGGTGATCAAGGCGAAATGCAATATCCCGGCAGAACGGTCATCGCTACGGCGTAAAGCTTCAGCCAGTTCTTTGGTAATAAAGGCCTGCGGTTTCATGAAATAAGCAGGATCGCTATATTCATAAGTAAATTTGCCAGCCAGCGACTCCGGGTTTTGGTGAACATAGTTATAAAAACGCGTGGCATGACCGGTTTCATCCGTATAACCGGTCGACATTTCCTGGCTGATAAGCGGACGGCCGCTGTTTTTGTACTTTTGTTGCCACTCGCCTTTAAAATAATCGAATATAGAATAGTCGTACCAGTTGAGATAGGCGTGTTGATCATCGATATCACCGTCATCAATATCTTTATAAAAATCGTCACCAAAACGTTTGGTATTGCGATGGTAATTAGAGTCAAATACTATTGGGCGTGTAGGGTCAATCTGCCGCATATGTTTTACCACATCAGAGATGATCTTCATTTTTACTTTGGCGCGCTCCGTGTCGGGGTCGTTATCATAAAACTTCATTTCATTATTTACCGTCCAGATCCATAAGGAAGGATGGTTGCGATATTTTTTTAACAGATCATAAAATTCCTGTTTCCACAGATCGATAAGATTTTGTGAAGGCATACTGCTACTCAGAAACAGCCACGACCAAGTACCCTCATAACTTACACCAATACCATTTTTATCAAAGGCATCCATCCAGGTTTCAGTACCGGGTACAGTATGCGTACGGGTAACCAGCATATTGCCTTTATTCATGAGTTTGGTAAAGGTATCTGCCAACAAAGTGTCATTGGGGGCTAATCCTAGTGGTGTTTGATTAGCACCCCGCAACCAATAGCGCTTGCCGTTCAGGTATAAGTAATCACCTTCGGCCTTAAACACGCGGAAGCCGGACCGGATAACCTTCGAATCAGTTTCATGACCATCGGCCGTTGTAAGCTTAAAATTAAAATCATACAGGTCAGGATGTTCTGGCGACCAGATTCTGGGTTGTAGCCCCTTTATGGTTGCGGTAAAAGTCCGTTCCTCGCCTGGTTGAAGTTGCTGCTGATCAAGTATGGTATGGTTATATAATGCATCTTTAAGCGGCACACCATGTATATCAGCGGCAACTGAAAACGGCACCGCCTTATCGGTGTAATTTTTCACCGTGATGTCCATATCAGCACCACTAAGATTGGGTTTAATAAACACATCCTGTATCCGCATCGGATCGCTAATGATCAACGATACAGGTTGCCAGATACCGGCGGGGTCATCGCCAAAAAACCCATGTGCCAGATCCTTCATCATTTTTTGGGTAACAGGTACGGTAACTGCGACGTCCATTACTTTATCTGCATCTTTAATGTCCTTTACATAATCCCTGATTACTTTTACTGCCACCAGGTTTTTCCCCGGTTTAAATAAACCCGTACCATCTAATTCAAAATTGCCAAACATACCAATGTGGCTTCCGGACTTATGTCCATTGATATATACCTCGGCTACTTTAGATACCGCATCAAATGAAAGCTGCAGATTTTTGGCATCGATATCGTTTGGCAGAGTGATCCATTGGCGGTACCAACCTACATTTGTTTTTTTATAATCAAATGTGTAAGCCTCACAACGGGCAGTTTCTTTTTGATAGTAGTTATCGGCCACACCTTTGCTGTCATTATTATATTTTTCTCCGTGAAGCCAAACGCGGGTGGGGTTCCAAAAATTGGGAACGGTTAATACATGCCAGTTTCGATCACTTTCTTCGGGGTCTACTGCTTTAGTTTGTTCTGTTGCTTCATACCCCGGCGAAAACAGCCATTGACCATTAAGAGAAACAACCGTACGACCACTTTTCATCTGTTCAACAGAAATCGGTTTATAAGTACTGCGCTGTTGCCGACGTAATACCTCTTTGTTTTTTACGGCTACTGAATATTCCTCTATACGCGTATTTTTTAACTGATCTTCCCCTAATGGTTTAATCACCAGATCATCAAACTCATTGGTAATCCAACTGCCACCTAAGGTTACCTGCCCTTGTGGCGATAAATAAGCTAATGAATCGGCAATATCAATACGCGGCAAATTTTCGTTGTTTAAAAACACTCTGATACGTTTGCCGCATGCCTGTACTCTGAAATTATACCATTTTCCCGGTTCAGGGTGAAAATCCAATCGGCGCAGGGCCAGGAAGTCATCACTACCCATATAACCCAACCGGGCGAGGTAGATATCCTGCTGAATTCCTCCTTTGAGCATGAGTATATACCAGTCGTCGCGGTTACCGGCCCGAAATCCTGCACATATCTGGACATGTTTTACCGTATCGGGTACCCTCGCTCTGAAACTGATCTCATAATTTTTCCAATTGGCATCGCCAAAACTCAGGTAGGCATCTTTGGTGGTTAATACCCCATTGGAGATACGACATTCCCCCCGACCTGTTTTTTGATAGTGATGACCGGGGTTTTCAAAGTTTTCAGTTAATGTATTATCCTGTGCGTATAATCTACTGGTAGTTAAACCCAGCAATACCAGCGTGCTTAAAGTTTTTGTAAGTACATTCATTAGGTAGATATATTAATGTTATTGCAGCTCTCCGGATGCTATGAGCAAGAAGCAGACATGCTAATAGCATGCCTGCTTCTTGCTTTATTTTAGTTCAATTTAAAAGCCTTTCGAGTAATATCCAGGTAAGTGTTACCGTAAGCTTGTGTGGGTTCAATTTGCGAATCGACCGAGAAATTATTGAACGAGTCGACAAAAATGAGCCTGCTTTTAGAGGCGTTACGTTTGGCTACATTGGTAAATGTTTTGTACCAGCTACCATCAGCGGTACGTTGAACGCTGAGCTGATTGGTAGTTGGATTATTGATCTGGTAATTGTAACCGCCCATTACGCAAGGCACAAATTCCATGTTCCAGGCCTCGATGGTCTTTTTCCAGTAAGCCCAGTTCTGATCGGTATATTGGGGAAAATTCCAATAACGGTCATTATCTCCAGCCACATCACCCATGTTGGCCTCATACATAGCATCCGTACAGTTTTGAAAACGATAATAATAACGCTCAGGCGGCGACCACCGGTTTTGCATCCCTACGATGTACAGATCAAAACCCAAGATCGATAAATTAACCCGGAGTTGTTTATACAAAGCCACGTTATCTTTGGAATTCAGATCCTGCGCATTGTTGATGATCAGCAGATATTTTCCGTTAACTTTTTGATAATTAGTTTTGCCAAGAAAAAAGGCCAACCTTTTAAAATCATTATAAAATGCAGCCAGTTTTACCGGGTCAGTTTCGATGGTTACGCCATTACCCGTAGTACCACCAGAATTGGTAATACCCAGCAGCCCCGTATTGAGGTTATAGGAAAGTGCAAAGTTTATGCCCGCACTGTTTGGAGCTGTTAAAAATGCGTTCACTGTGGTTGAATCAACCAGGTAGTTTTTGTTATCCAATGTAGGAGAGCGTACCGAAAATATAAAATAATCAATTTTAGCTATTCCCGCATCGGCTATATGTTGCTGCATTATTCCGGCAGGCGGCAAGCCGTTGGTATAGCCATATTTGCCAACCGTTGGTATCTGCGTAACATTGGCATTAAGTGTAGTAAAGGTGTAATAGAACGCCCCTACCGTATAATTGGAAGTTACAGGAACATCGGGTATCTGATAGTTTAAAAAATTATCTTTTACACTGGGATCGTTTTTTTTACAGGAAAATAACCCTGCCGATATTAACAATAGCAGCAGACTGTAGCGATATATGTGTCTCTTTTTCATTTTATTATCATTGATTAGTAAGTAGATAGTACAGTGTATTTGATACCTGCCGCGGTAAGATCTTCAATGTTGTTGCCATACCATTTTTGCACAAAACTCAGATCTACAAACGCATGCGCCTTCGTCCAATCAGTTGGAGTGTACTGTGGTTCTATCTTCAAGGGAGTAAATACATAATCGCCGGCCCCCCCCAGTAACTTTACACCGTTGGCATAACCTATTGGATTATTCTGCACTTCATTCTTTATAGGATAAGCCCAACGATCGTTCAGGTTAGAGTAAGTTGTAAGGACGTTAACGCTACCTGGATTGGTATGCGGTGGCAGCACTAAATTGCGTGTGCGACGCTGTAATACCCAGGCCTCAAAAGCTTCATCGTCAAAAAAGTTTATCCACTCCTGTATCCATATTTTGGTCAGGTTATCGGCGGGAATACTGGTATTGATAAAACCCAGATCATAGTTAAACCCTTTACCCGCGGTATTCCATTTAATACCATCCTGCGCCTGGTAGGCGGCAGCCTGAGCTGGCGTTAATCCCCAAAAGGCAAAGTTAGCGTTGATGCCAGCATAGTAATACTGATCGGCGGTTTGCGAACCTCCGTATCCGCGCTGGGCTGCTTCGGCTTTCATAAAGCAAACCTCGGCATAGGTCATCATATAAAACGGCCTGGTTGCAGCCGTCAATGCTGCTGGCAGCGTGCTAAAGTTAACCGGCACCGTAGACCCGGCAAAAGGCGGATTTTGAAGTCCCCATTGGCTTAATAGCGCGAGTGATTTAGGTTGCCCCAGGTGCGGAATAGGATAAATAACCACATAATGCAGGTTGTCATTTTTACTGGTCAGCGTATCCTGGATATTAAAAGGTGTTGCAGCCTTGTTAAAATAAGCATCCAGACGCGGATCATGATAGGAACGGAAATAAGTGAACACATAATCGCTCATAACGGGCGTAGCCGTACCTTGATAAGATGTGCCCTGAACCAACATCACGTTATAAGGCGATTGGCTACCTGTAGCTGTGCCATAGGTTAGTTTAGGATCATCAGCCTCTGAACTAATCAGCGTGCTTTCATTACCCATCAGTTCTTTGATGTTAGCAGCAGCCACATCGGGCAGATTATTTTGTACCGTTAAAGCTATCCGTAAGCGTAGGGTATTGGCAAATTTTATCCATTTGGTCATATCGCCGTTGTATATCACATCCGGATTAAATTTATCTCCGGAGGTGTTGATGGTTGCAGCATCAGCTTTAAGACGGGCAAGCAGCGAAGTATAAATACTATTTTCATCGTTGTATTCCACATCGGTGTTGTCTGTTTTACCTGCATTATCATAGGGTATCGGGCCATAACAACCCACTAGGTAAGTGTATACATAACATTCCCATATATCGGTGATAGCCATGCGATTGGTATAGGCCGGATTGCCCTGGTATAGTTTTTTTAGCTGACGTGTAGAACCTAATACATTGGCATAAAATAAGGTCCAGGTGGCGCCACCACCATCATCACCACCAATATAGCGACCAACAGGATCGATCAAATGGGAATATTCCCATAGATAAACCACATTGTTGGATTCAAACTTATTGATAGTATTTACAAAGGCACTGGTTAAAACAGCTTCGGGTGCTGCTGATGTGAAACTGGCCGGGTTTGTATTGATTTTGGTAAAATCCTTGGTACAGGATACGGTAAAGGCAACAAGTAATACCGTTAAATATATGATGATCTTTTTCATGATTTTATAGCGAAAATTTTAAGTCGGCACCATAGGTTGCATAAGGAAGCGATCCACCCACTTCAAGTCCCTGGGCGTTGCCCGAATAAGCAGCGGATTCCGGATCGATACCGCGCGGCGTTTTCTGGAAGATTGTCCACAAGTTACGCCCTACTAATGACAGCGTAGCCAATCGGAACGGCGTACCCCTGAGCAGTCTTGCTGGCAATGAGTAGCCCACAATTACTTGCGATAACTTCACATAGGAGGCATCATAGGTGTATAGATGCGATATATGATTAGTTTGTTGCCAATAAGTTTGTGGCGAGATATATTTGGTATTTGGTGCTGACAAGTTAGCTACGTAATTACCGTTGGCATCCACAATAGGCTGTCCGTTACTACCCAATACAGGATAGTAACCAGGGTAAATGGAACCTTTTACACGACCAGCTGCCAGATATGGCAGGTTATATATACTGGTTATACCCGTTTGCTCGTTGGCATTTTCACCTAACACGCCATCGCTAAATAGCCAGGCATCACGTCCGCCCAACGTTTGTGTCGCCACACCAGATATGAAGTAACGATATCCCGTTCCGGAAAATAATGAACCACCAATACGGCTTGACACCAGGAAGTTAAACGAGAAATTCTTATATCTAAAATTTGATCCAAATGACATCAAAGCACGCGGACTTGCGTAGCCTACAATAGGATTTATAGAAGTAAAATAAGGTATCCCTGTGGTTTGATTAATGATGGCATAACCATCTGACGAATAGGCCTGATCCTGCGCCCTGATTACACCTATGGGTTTACCAACCTCGGCATAAACACCTGCAGTAACCGCTCCACCCAGGTATACAGATGGTATACCCGGAGTTAAAGACTTAACCAGGTTCCGGTTGAGCGAGAAGTTGTAGGTAGCATCCCAGCTAAAGTTTTTGGTGCGGATGGGGGTTCCGGTGAGCGTAACTTCCACACCCTTATTTTGAATCTCGCCGGCATTTAATATTTGCGTAGTAAAACCAAACTCGGGTGGAGTGTTACCGGTAAGCAATTGGTTTATAGTTTTTGATTTATAAACATCGGCATCAATGCTAAGGCGATTATTCATAAAGTGCAGCTCCAGCCCCAATTCGGTTGAGGTAGTGAGCTCCGGTTTCAGGTTTTTGTTTTTTAGTTGCGACTCAAACGTCATATAATTAATACCGTTAAAGTTGCCTGAGTTTACAAAAGCGTTATACAAATTGTACGGACTTGTGTCATTACCCACACGTGCTATAGACGCCCTAATTTTACCAAAATTCAAAAAGTTAGGTGATATACCTTTCCAAAGCTCCGTAAATACAAAGCTGGCGCTTGCCGATGGATAAAAGAACGATGCGTTTGCAGGAGGCAGCGTTGACGACCAATCGTTTCTGCCGGTCAGGTCAAGATAAAGAAAGTCCTTATACCCCAAATTGGCGGTGCCATATACGGAGTTTACCTGAGATCTTAAAAAAGATTCATTAGCCGTAATAATACTGGTAGTATTGGCCAAACTGCGAACATCATGAACCGCCAGCGATGATGTACCAGCGCTGGTATTGTAATAATCTGTTTTGCGTAGGTTGCCACCCACATTAGCTACAATCGAAAAATCGGAGATCCGTTTATTGTACATCAACAAGCCTTCGGTATTCCATACCCTATTATTTTGCTGAAATTCGTTATATGATCCGTTAATGTTGGACAGTGAGCCTTTCTGAATAAAAGTATACCGGTTGCCCCACAATAAATTACCTGATTGCTGTGCGCGAAATTGCAAATCTTTAAAAATCTTAACCGTAGCAGTTACCCCGCCGATAATGGTATTGTGCACATCCTGGTTACCATTCTCATTGATATCCCAATATGGATTTTCAATCCCTCCGTTACCACCTCCGTTAAAAGCATTTCCATTGGCATCTTTCCAGGGGATCAAGCTGCTCAATGGTATGCTGGTTACCGCGTTGATCAGATAATTTAGTGGGTTTGCCGGATCCTCATTACGATAGGTACGGTTGGTTACCCTTTCCTGTATATATTGGAGGCGTGTTTCGATCTTAATAAATGGGGTAAAATCTTTGCTGGTACTTAACTGAAAATTATTCTTAGCCACCTGGTTTTGCTTTTGCACCACATCATTAGCATCATACCGGGTATAAGAAAAACGAATAGCTGAATTATCAGTAGCGTTACTGAAAGCCACGTTTTGTGATGATGCTACTCCCACCTTATACAACCCGGTAACCGTTTCTGGATTTGGCGAGTAGGTGGTTTGTTTACCGTCAAAAGTTAAATATGGTTGCCCCAGCATGGGTACCCCCCAGTTACGACCGCCACCAGTACCGGCTTGTATCACACCAGATCCTAATGGCCCTACCAACGTACCTGATAACCGGCCGTTCCCCCCTTCGCCGTAAACATTCTGAAATTCGGGAAACTGCAATACCCTTGACGCCATGTAGTTGCTGTTCACTGAAATGCCCATGCCAGCATTTTTCTTGCCTTTTTTTGTGGTGACCAAAATAGCTCCGTTAGCGGCTTTTGAACCATAAAGCGCCGCGGCATTCGGGCCTTTCAGCACCTCGATGCTTTCAATGTCATCGGGGTTAAGGTCGGCTGCATTATTGCCATAGTCAAGGTTACCTACCTGGCCATTGGAGTCATTGTTGTCGATAGGGACGCCGTCAACCACCCACAACGGCTGGTTATTACCTGTAATGGAATTAGCACCACGAATCTGTACCCTTGTTGATCCCGTCGGCTGGCCACTGGTTGATATCTGTAACCCGGAAACCTTGCCGTCAAGCAGATCGGCAATATTGCCCGCGCGAGCCTCTGTCATCTCGTTTACGTTTACACTTTGTTGCGCAACACCTAATGATTTTTTTGCCCGGGGAATGTTTAGCGCGCTGATCACCACCTCGCTGAGATCTTTGGAATCGGGCAGCAGCTTAATGTCAATTACCGTTTTCCCAGTAATACTTACTTCCTGGGTCTGGTAACCTACAAATGAAAATACCAGCACATTATTGTTAAGAGTTCCCAAATCAATGGCGTAAATACCGTCTTTATCGGATGCCGTACGGCGTTGGGTTTGTTTGAGGGTGACAGTAACCCCGGGCAAGGGAACCCCGGTTTCATCAATCACCTTTCCTTTAATAACATGGCTTTGTGCAAAACTGCTTAACGCAGACCATGTTAAACACAGAATACATAAAAGTTTCTTCATGTTTAAGATTTAATAGGTTTAAAATTGGACTAATTGGTGTCGCTAAATAAACCGCAATCCTTAATGAAACCTTAAACATTCCTTAACCAGCAAAAAATCACAATAATATTTCACTTTACATAAAACAAAGGCAATCAACACGTTACAACACAAAGCCAGAATTTAAAACCTCAACAAACATTAATCAAACAATATAACTCACTGATAATAAGCGCATGTTAGTGTACCGGATGTATTAAATTGCCATTATTGTAAATATGTTCGCTACGTTGTGATTGTGAGTTTATACTTTTAATTTTGAGTATATAGATTCTGCGATATCTAAACCTAAGGGAAGGTCATTTTATCTGACTTAAACTTTAAGGAAAAATTTAATAAACCAATTAAAATTGTTAATATAGTTATTAATGAAACTCCCCTCTTATTGCTATAAGTTTACCATTTCCTGTTTCTTAATAATTATACTTTGCCACTTAAAAATCTGGGGGCAACAATCTTATGGTTTAGGCTTTTACAGTCATGAGGTAGTAGCCGATCAACGTACCAGCCTTGATCTTTTCCCCGGACAAGGATTTACCCCCACACAAAACTTCCGGTTATCTTTTGAGATCTCTTTTTTACCTGATCAGATCGATTATTTCGGATATATCTTTCGTATCATCGAAAACAGCAACCGCAATATTGATCTCATTTATAACAAAAGGGATATGGTGGAAGATGGTCCTGACACAGACCATAATCACTTTAAATTAGTAGTTGACGATCGTTTCACTAAAATTGGATTTGATATCCCCCAAAAGCAACTATTAAGCCAATGGAGTAAAGTGGTGCTGGAGTTTGATATTGATCATGATCAACTATTGCTTAATGTAAATGGACATACATATGTAGAACCTAATGCTCACCTTAATAAAAAGGACATTTATAAACTATGCTTCGGTATTAATAACTATCCTAATTTTAAAACCACCGACGCTCCCCCATTCAAGCTCAGGGATATCAGGATCGATGTTGGTGGCGAACCTCGCTTTCACTGGCCCTTAAATGAGGCGCAAGGATATATAGCGCATGATATATTAAACAATCAGCAAGGCATTATAAATCACCCGCTTTGGATCAGGGCCCAGCACCACAACTGGGCACAGATAAGAACCGTAAAGGCACAGGGTATGGCCAGCATGGCCTTTAATCCGTTAACTGCCGAAGTGTATGTGATAGGCAGCGACTCCTTGTGGAGCATTTCGGTTAAAAATGGCAAGCAAACTGCTACTGCCTACGGTAACGGCCGGTTTAACCTCAAACCCAGTAATGAGTCGGTATATAACATATATGACCACAGGCTGTATAATTACTATATCGACCGCAAAAATGCCACTGTAGCAACCTATAATTTCAATACGCATATCTGGAACAGGGACGAACCCTATTTTCCCATCATTGATTACTGGCACGCCAATAATTTTTTTTCTGTTGCTGATACCTCCTTATATGTAGTTGCCGGATACGGGCAGCTTACCTATAAAAATAATGTACACCGCTATCATATCCCCACGGGGAAATGGGCTGAGGTAAATACCGGGGGCGACAGCTTTTGCCCTCGTTATTTGGCTGCTTGCGGAGTTACAGACAGTGGTCGCTACGCTTACTTTTTAGGTGGGTATGGCAGTTTAAGTGGTCAGCAAATGTTAAACCCAAAGAATATTTACGACCTGGTAAAATATGACGTAAAAGCCAAAACTTTTAAAAAGATCTATACCCTTAAAACGCCTGATGAAGATTTTGCCCTGGCCAACTCCATGATCATCGACGAAAAAGCGCAAACCTATACGGCACTGGCCTTCTCCAACCATAAATATAACACCTATCTTCAACTGATGATCGGTTCATTGAACCAGCCCTCCTACCACACTATCAGCAGTAAAATACCCTTCAGTTTTTTTGATACACATGCGTTCGCCAATTTGTACTATAGTCCTTTAACGCAGCAATTTGTTGCCCTGACATTAGCCCGGTCTATGGATAATGTATCCACCGTGAGTGTTTTCACGCTGTCGAGTCCTCCTGATGCGCAACCGCTGGCCATAGTTCTGCCAACAAATAAATCCGGTATCAAATACTATATAGCCGGGTTCTTATCGATCATCATCGCGGTGGCCGGCTTTGTTTATTATAAACGACGCAAATCCATATTACAGCCGGAGATTTCGGATACAACCGGAAAAGTTAATTCAGAAGAATACTTAGCACCTACGAAGCTGCTTCAGGAAATTACTGCGACAGGTATTACTACACCCCCACAAAGAACCATCCTGCTTTTTGGTGACCTAAAACTTTATACCCTTAAAGGCGATGATATTACAGGGCAGTTTACCTCGCTGATAAAAGAGCTATTCTTGGTTATTTTGATTTATAGTTTAAGATCTGGTCGGGGTATTAGTCCTGAGAAACTGATTGAACTGCTTTGGTTTGATAAATCGGAAAACAGCGCAAAAAATAACCGCTCGGCAAATTTATCCAAACTCAGGAGCCTATTAACCCAAATAGAGTATGTGCACCTATCAAAAGAAACCGGTAACTGGAAAATAGAAATTGATTTTAATGAGGTTTACGTGGATTACTATAACTATTTGCAGTTAATGGCTAATCGCAAACCGATAAATGAGGAAAAAATAACAGCGCTGATAGAAATTACACAACGCGGCGGCTTTTTACCCAGCGCTGATTACCCATGGCTTGACCAGATCAAATCTGATCTATCTAACGAAATTATTGATATCCTGCTGCAATATGCAAGCCAGATAAACCTGGAAAACGACCCGGAAATGCAGATCAAACTGGCTAATTGCATATTTAATTTTGACTTGGTGAATGAAGAAGCTATGACCATGAAGTGTAAAGCCCTATCGTTCCTCGGTAAACACTCCTTGGCCAAATCTACCTTTCAAGCTTTCAATAAAGAATATTTAGCCCTGTATGGCGAAGAATTTAAGAAGGATTTTCATTCGATAGTTACGTAATGATAAATGATACTGCTTTGGCAATATCATTTATCAAACATTATTAATTAATCTTTGGGGTGTAATGATTAATTAGCGCGTACTGGCATGGTATAGCTTAACGGCTTTTCATTACGCAACATTTTAGCGGCTTCGCCGGTTAGCCATAAATAATGATCGCTGGGTTTGCCATCCATATCAATAAATTTGGCACTGTTACTTACAGGTGGTTTATCAGTTACTTTAAATATCGCGGTACCTTCATTAACCTCATCAAACATCGCTACATAAAGCATGGATGCACCGGCCTGCAAAGCGGTAGATATCTGCTGCCAATAAAAGCGTCCTCCCTGCCTTGGTATAGATGCTACAGGTTTTACATCATCCGGAAACTCATAGGTACTGAGGTTATGCCAGCTAAAGCCAGGATAAACACAGGGTACATACTCTAAATGATTGGCTTTGCACCATTGCATATCACCCATCATCAAGTCGCGGTAGCGATCCATATCGTTATGCAGTAAGGGCGAAAAACGCTGTACTGTCCAGGGTAAAACGATATCTGCTTGTTTGATTACCTCATGCAAGAAAGGGTCGTTCAAACAGTCGGCATTCAGATCTCGCCAAAAAGTTGGCACACCCAGCATCACCGCGCAACCACCATAAACCGGATCATTCTTCAAAAAATCTATCAACTTCAGGATACCAATATTGCGGGTATTATACGGCCTGTCCGGAAAGCCAAGGCCCCAGATAGCCACTACAGGTTTACCATTGTTATTCAGATATGTTTTATTACCGGGCTGGTTGGTCACCTTTAACGAATCAACCAGGTATTTCCAGTCGGCTATAATAGCCGAACAATCTTCGCCTGTAGCATTAAGTCCAGAAAGATCATACATAATAGCAATGGCTCTGTTATATTTTGAAGCGGCATCCAGCGCATTCTTAATAACCACACCTGTTTCACGACGATCTTTTACGTTTTTGGCATAGCCCATGAAACGCTGCATAAAAACACCATCAACACCATATTGCTGCATCCATTTAAAATGCAGATCAACTGTACTTTTATCATGAGAGCTAAATAACTTGGCGTTACTGCCATCGGCAAGCTTAAATGGTGTGGTATAAGTATTGATATATTCGGTTACATCGGGCCAGGCATCAACACCGCAATGGCTTTCAGATGCAAAATAGTGACTGAAAGCCGATTTTGTGCCATCACCCTCGGCCCTAAACCAACCCTGGTAGCCGGCCATCACCAGACCATGATAAGTAGGATAACGAGTAACTTTTGAATGCCTGCTTTGCGCGTAGACGGCTACATTTAACATTAAAAAACACATGACTACAAAGGGTATTTTTTTCATAATTGTATGAGGTTTATTAGGTTATTGTTTTAGTATTCAAAATGCTTGTCCATGTTTTTCGCACGAACAAGCATTTTTTATAGTGATAAGGTTTGCGTGATCAATAACCCGGGTTTTGTGACCAGGAAGGATTGATGTACATATCGTTTTGAGGTATTGGCGCCAGATAACGCTGGGTTATATCGCCGGTGAAGTTGATAGGATTTTCATTAGTGGTTGCCCGTGCTGCTATAACTTCCGAAAGCAGTTGTAATCGCACAATATCAAACCAGCGTATACCAAACTCACCAGCAAATTCATAGGCGCGTTCATTAACTACGGCTTTCTGAAAGTCGGTTGCTGATAATCCAGTTTGCAGATTAGGCAGACCCGCTCTCGTCCTCACCTGGTTAATTGCCGCGTAAGCTGCTGCCGATGGCCCACCAGCCGACATGGCTTGTGCTTCAGCATAATCCAGTAACACTAATGGGTATCTGATAATGTCAGTAGTTTTATTGGTACTCGGGTTAATGGATTGCAGTGTGGTTGCTGTTTCAACTACCCCATCGCCCAATGCTGCCCTGAATTTTTTGTAATACGGGTGACCAGCATGCGTTTCGGATGAGTTCCATGGCACCAATTTAAAGGTAACGTTGCTACCGGATCCCTGTCTTAATTTAAGCGTGGTATAAAAAGTAGCATCAGTACGGACACACTTGGGTGCGTTAAGGAAGAAGTTTATTTCCGGGTAATAATCATCCCAGCCACTTGAGCCATCGGCAGCCACTTCATCTAAAGGTACACTTGATGCTCCGTAAGTACGATTTGGTGAACTACCACCGACATTAAACTGCAACCCGAATACAGACTCGGAGTTATTGTTTGTTGTAAACACAGATGCATAGTTGCTCATCAACGTATAGCCGCCGGATCGGATAACAGTATCAGCCTCAGACGCTGCCAAGGCATAATTGGCTGTTTGCTTTAGTGGCCAGCCGGCCATAGTTAAATATACATCAGCAAGCATAGCCCTGGCAGCCATTTGGTTAGCCCTTCCTATCTGTTTAGGATCGTTGTAACTAACCGGCAACCAGCTTTTCGCTATCTTTAGATCGCTTACAATCAGATTATAGATATCGCCTACGCTAGCACGTGGTGGCCTGTCGTTCACAGAGATCAACTTATCAACCAAAGGAACACCGCCAAAGGTACGCACCAGGTTGTAATATCCCCAGGCGCGCAAAAAGTAAGCTTGTCCTGCCGCCTTACGCTTCAGGTCATCAGTTGAATTTACCTGTGCGTAATTGGTAATTACGTTATTAGCCTGGTAAATGGCCGTCCACGGGCCATTCCATTGAGCCAGCATACTGGAGTTGGTGCTGCTGCCGTTTAGTTGATCAAAGGCTCGCATATCACCCTTATTAAGTCCGGGATCGGTTGTTAAATCGTCGGCTCCGAAATAGGAAGTACTTTTATTGGTAAATGCATAAGCGCCATCCACCGCATATTTGGCATAAATAGATGCTACAGCCGCATCCAGGTCTGCCTGTGTTTTGAGGTAATTAAGCGGTGTAAGATTACCTTTGGGATCTTCGGTAAGCTGTTTTTTGCATCCGAATATGTATGTCGCCAAAAATAAAACTACCGTTATGGAATATCTTGTTTTCATCTTTTATAATTTATATAGAAAGCAATTGGTTAGTGAATTATAAAGTGGCTCTTAAACCCAATGTATAGGTCTTGGGGTTGGGTATAACACCTGTTTCCAAGCCTTGCGTAATAGCATTGGTTGAGTTAGAAACTTCCGGATCATAACCCGGGTATTTGGTGATCGTCCAGATATTCTGTCCGCTCACATAAACTTCAACACTTTTAAATCCTGCGCGACTTAAAACGTTGGTAGGTATAGTGTAGCCTAATGACAGGTTTTTGAGCTTGATATAGCTTGCATTATAAACAAAGCGACTGCTGTTGATAAAGTTCTGGCTGGTACTACTGAATGTGGGGTTGTCCGTTTGATTTGTCGGTGTCCAGATATTTAATGCCGTTGTTGATGTAGCATTACGGGCATCACCTAAACCGCCTAAAGTATAAGGAATGGTACCACTATAGATCTGGTTGCCATGCGTTCCCTGGAACATAAAGCTTAAGGTAAAATTACCATAGCTTACATCATTAATAAAGCCAAAACTGTACTTAGGTGTACCATTACCAATAGGCATCAAATCGGCGCCAGTATATTTATGATCTCCATTAACATCGGTGTATTTGGCATCCCCTGGTTTCATACCAAATTGTGCAGCTTGTGCAGCTTCGTTTGTTTTCCAGGTACCTAAAAATTGATAGCCATAAAACTCGCCCAATGGCATGCCCACTTTTAATATGGATACACCAGTTTGTGCCGAACCGATGTTATTTACCACAATATTATCATCGCCACCTAAACTGGTTATCCTATTTTTATTAAAGGAAATAGTAAAGTTAGTTGACCAACGCACTTTACCGGCTAAGGGAGTTCCGCCTAAGGCAAACTCGATACCCTTATTGTCCAAACTGCCTATATTAGCCAGATAGGTGCCACCGCCATCATAGGACGGCACTTGTTTGGCGTACAACAAATTGCTGATTTTTTTATGATAAGCATCAACCGTAAATGTTAAACGGCCCTTAAAAAACGACATATCTAAACCAGCATCCGTGGTAGTAGTAGTTTCCCATTTCAGCGTGTTAGATACCGGTGTGCCTAATGGTGTCGTGATAGATGAGGTTGTGCCATCAAAATAATAGGCCGGTCCACCTGTTACGTACTGCGGTATAGTAGCATAGGGAGCTACGGCCTGGTTACCGGTTTTACCCCAGCTTGCACGTAATTTCAAGTCGGAGAAAACGTTCCATTTTTCAACAAAACTTTCCCGGGCTGCATTCCAGCCCAAAGCTACAGAAGGGAAAGTACTATATTTTTGAACAAGGTGCGACGAACCATCGGAACGTAAACTGGCAGTCAGCAGATACTTATCTTTATAAGTATAATTTACTCTACCCATGAATGATTGCAAGGCGTCCTGGTAATAACCAGATGTGGTGAGCTGGGTGGTACCTAAACCCAGGTTATAATAACCCAATGCATAAGTTGACAGATTTTTTGATTGCGCATTAATATTGGTGTTCTGATGATTCTGAAACTCATACAGTGCGGTAACCGTTAATGAATGATCACCCAGTTTTTTCTTGTATGTTAAGAAATCACTGGTTTGATAAGCACGGTACCGGCCGGTTGCCGCGGCAGCATAATCACCATTGGCCAAACCTAAGCCAGTTTGTGGCCCATACAGCGTTTGGGTTAACTGTGATTGATTTTCATAGGTATTATTAGATGTAAGCGTCAGATCGTTGGTGATGCGGTAAATAAACACACCGGTACCTGTGATATTGGTAGTATTTACATCAACCAACTGGTTATTAGCCTGGGCCACAGGATTTATTTGAATGGACCCATATTGTGCCCGTAAAATATAATTACCATTGGCATCACGTATGGGCGATGTAGGATCCCACTGGGTAGCCTGCGCAAACGGATCAGTGATATCTCCCGAATAACCGGTGTTACGACTTTGTGGTAATAAAGCGGTCAGGTTTACTTTAAGGTCCATCCTATCGTTCAATTTGATACCCAGGTTGGCACGCAGTGTGGTTCTTTTGTAATACTGGTTCAGGATCAAACCCGGCTGATCAAGATGATTGAATGATACCAGGTAATTCACATTTTCGCCACCACCTGATATATCACCCTGGTAACTCCTTATCCAGGGCTTTTGCTGTACTGCTTTTTGCCAGTCGGTACCCGGATTGTTTTTAAAATTATTCAAAGCGTCATCAGAAAACGCGGGAGGGTTTCCTGTTGTAGCAAATTGTGCGTTTACCGTCCGGGCAAAATCGTAGGCATTCATCAGGTCAAGTTCTTTGGGAACACTTGCCTTACTAACCCAGGTGTTGATGTTGATAACCGGCTTGCCTATTTTACCGGTTTTGGTAGTGATCAAAACCACGCCATTGGCACCTCGTGACCCGTAAATAGCTGTCGCGGATGCATCTTTCAATATCTCCAGTGACTGAATATCACTCGGGCTTATAGATTCGATATTACCTCCGATATACCCATCTATAACGTACAAAGGTTCTGTAGAGCCGGTGATAGAGTTGGCCCCGCGTATTTTCACACTCAAGCCTGTACCGGGCTGACCGCTGTTACTGGATACGGTTACGCCTGCGGTAGTACCTTGCAAGGCTTGTTCAACCCTAACCAGGGGCCGCTTAGCTATCTCTTTAGATGTAACCGTACTGGTCGCTCCGGTCACGTCTCTTTTTTGTTGAATACCGTAACCTACGGCTACTACCTCATTTAAGCCTATGGTTTTCTCTGCCAGGGTAATATCCAAAGTAGTTTGGCCATTCAAAACAACTTTCTGGTCTTCGAAACCCACATAGGTGAATAATAACGTAGCACCAGCTGGCGCATCTATCTTAAAACCCCCATTTACATCGGTTAAAGCCACAGTATTGCTTCCCTCTATTTTTACCGATACACCGGGTAGCGGTACGCCTTTACTGTCCTTAACCTTACCGCTGACGGGCGCAGCAGCTATGGTATATTTATTACCTTTTAAGTGTGTGGCCGTGGCATAACTGCTCCATGTTATACAACATACCAACAGCATACAGAAAAATCTTTTCATGCTCTATTGAAATTAGGGTTATTGAAAATTGGTTTATTTAACTGGGAGTAAATAACCTCTCGGGCATTAATAAAATCTTAATAACAGATTAATGTAGCGATAACAGAAAAGCAATAAACACAACGCACTTAAATTCAAATATTTATATCACTAATAAATTTAGAATTTACTTTAAATGCTTCTGCCGGGCATTGACATATCGTTCTATTTTTGTAAGAGACTATTGGCGATAAAGCTTCGTGATCAAACCTATTTAGACAAAAAAGATATATGAAACGACAAAGGGCACAATAGTTTTGACTATTGTACCCTCATTAGCTTTCAGATTTATTTATCTTCAGATCTATTTGTCTTTAACCCCATCTATCGCCGGCGGGATCAGTTCGTAAACAATCGGTGTTACGATCCGGGATAGCAACGTAGAACTTATTAATCCACCGATAAGCACTATAGCCAATGGGGATATTAAAGGATTGGTGGATGTGGCAATTGGGATCAGCCCGCCTATCGCGGTAAGAGATGTCAATACAATAGGTAAAAACCGCACCTCACCAGCTTCGCGGATGGCATCCTGCAATCCCTTACCCTGCTGTCTTAACTGGTTGGTAAAATCTACCAGCAGAATCGTGTTCTTTACTTCGATCCCAGCCAGGGCTATTAACCCGATGATAGCCACAAATGACAAAGAATTACCCGTAACCCAAAGCGCTACCGCCGCTCCTACTACTCCTAATGGTATCACCGAAAGGATGATCAGCGTACTTTTAAATGTTTTAAATAATAGTACAAGAACCGCTATAAATACAAATACCGTAACCAGGATAATGCTCATAAAACCACCAAAGGAATTGTTTTTTGATTCTACTTCACCTCCCATTTCATAGCTGTAACCAGCAGGGAGCTTTAGCTTATCCATGTTTTGAGTTACATCATCTATAACACGGCTAACCAGAAAACTTTTCTGCACATTGGCCTGTATGGATACAACCCGCTTTTTTTCCTGGTGATTAATAACCGCAGGCGAAGCTTCCAATTGCAGATCGGCAATTTGCTTCAAGGGTAAAGCACTCCCCTGAGCGTTATTTACATACAGATTCCGGAAGGCATCAATACTTGGGCGACCTTCTTTTATCCGGGTAAGTAAAACAGTGTAACCGTATTTGTTATCGTTATTGTAATATGTCCCCATATCCAAACCGGTAACCGCCAGTCTGGCAATCTGATCTACTGCTAAAGAATTTACGCCCAGTTGCTGGGCTTTCTCCTTGTTAACCGCTATACGTATATCACTTTTCAATAAACTTACCGGATTATTGATATACATGGTACCTGCTGTTTGGTGTAGCAATTGTTCAACTTTTAAGGAGTAGGCCCGAAGCGTATCCAGGTTATCGCCAAACAAACGTACTTCTATAGGGGCCACCACCGGTGGCCCTTGTTCAAAGTTCTTCACTTCCACTTTGGCGCCCAGGTAATGCGCCCATCTGTGCTGTAAGCGCTGAATTAAGGCTAATTTTTGATCGGGCTTGGTATCGTTGTCGAACTGTACAAAAAGCTGGGCAAAATCGCTACGGTTATTTTCTGCATTTACATTATAGTAAATACGTGGGTTACCATGCCCTACGTTAGTAGCATAATATTGAATAAGCGGTTCTTTTTTTAACTGCTTTTCAATTTCCCGAGAAACGCTATCTGTATAAGGCAAATTGGATTGATTAGGCGTAGTAATATTGATCAGGAATTGCGGCTTTTCTGACGACGGGAATAGGCTGAACCCAATAACACCAAACAGATAGATGGCAGATACAAACAAAACAACCGCTACACTTATGGTTAAAAATGGGCGTTGAAGCGCTTTATCCAGCAAACGGGCATAACTTCCATGGATCAATCTTTTCAAAGCGCGCATCAGGAAGTTTCCCTCGGGATTGCCGGTATGATTTTTTAATAACCTGCTTGATAAAAACGGAATAATGGTTAAGGATACCAGCATAGATGCTAATACACAGAAAATAACAGCCAATGGCAAACACCTGATAAAATCTCCCGATCCTTCGGGTAAAAATACCAAGGGCATAAACGCGATGATTAGGATAACGGTACACCCCACTACGGCCTTCCCTATTTGACCGGTTGCCTTCAAGGTCGCTTCCAAACGGCTATGGCCTTCCAGCATCCAGCGCTCTATATTTTCTACTACCACGATGCTGTCATCAACCAGAAGTCCCAAGGCAACCACCAAACCCACAATACTTAACTGGTTTAAATTAAAGCCAAACAATTGTAAAAGCACAATGCCAATTGCAAGTGAAAGCGGAATAGAGATCATCACAATAATCGCCGGACGGATACCCAGAGGCAACAAAGTAACAGCCACCAGTAAAATAGCGATAATAAAATCATGGCTCAAACCGGTTAAGCGCCTGCTTACATTATCCGCCTGATCAAAATTTTGTACCAGATCGATATTGGCGGGTAATAACTTTTTGAAACTAGCAAGCACCTTACTATAATCTGCCTGGGTTTTATTGATATTTTCGCCATCCTTCTGGGCCGCGGTTACAAATACACAGCGATGCCCATTCAATCTGGTGATATGCTTTTCTTCACCATAGCCATAATACACGTGGGCAATATCTTTTAGTAGAATATTTTTACCATTCGCAGCATAAACAATCGTACTGTTTACCGCGTCGAGTGTACGATAATCATTACTCTTAATATTAAAGGTAAGATGGGCAGCATCGATACTACCACCAGGAACACTGGCCATTTCACTGTGTAAACTGTTAATTACAGCACTTACAGGTAAATGCATTTGAGCCATTTTTTCGAGATCAAGTTCTATCCTAACCTGTTGCCCCGGTAAACCAAAGATAGACACCAGTTTTAATGAAGATACCTTTTCCAATTCGTCCTGCAATTTCTCGGCAAAATGCTGCAATAAGCTACGGGGAGCATTTTCTGATACCAGGGCAACCTGTAATACATTTACATCGGTTGGCTGTTGTTTTTGAATCTCAATACTGGTAATATCGGCGGGGAGCTCACTTCGTTTATTATTTACCTCCCGTACTATCTCCTGGTATTTAGAGTCGATATTACTACTATACTTATATTCAATCCTTAATACAGCAACCCCGTTGGAGATATTGGTACGGATGCGTTTAATATCATCTAACCCTCCTATCGTTTTTTCTAATGGTGTTACCACCCTATCTTCAATATCACGCGGACTTGTTCCCGGATAATTAACAATAACCAAAAAAGCAGGCGGATGCATCTCGGGGTCTTCCGACCGGGGCATATTTAACATGGTGGTTATCCCCAAAGCAATAATCATAATAAAGATCACCAGCGTAAACTGGCTGTTCTTTACAGCATATTCTGATATTTTCATTTGCTTGCGGTTTTAGGTGATTGAACAACAATAGCACCGTTATCGGTAAGATAAGCCGAACCTGAAATAATCAGCGCTTTAGCATCTTCCAACCCGGCGCTAATGGTAACCGTGTTTTTATTGATTCCGGCAATAGCTACTTTTACCTTGTGCGCTGTTTTATTATCGTTGGTAATAAATACATAACCGGCGGTACCATCTCCATCAAGCAATGCCTCGTAAGGAATTTGCCACTCACTTCCACCCACCGTTGTTCGCGACGGTGTAATGACGGCTTTACCAAACATACCTGCCGCTATCCCTTTAACTTTTTTACCGTCGAGCGTAATATCGGCGCTAAAAGTACCGGTAACGGCATCAACCCCTTCGGATTTACGACTGATTGCTCCCTGAAGCATTTGGCCAGGTAATGCCGTGGTTTGAATCTGGGCACGATCATTCAATTGCAGTCTTGCCCATTCATTATCGCTAATACCGACACGTAATATCCATTTACTGGTTTCTGCGCCGTTGGTTTGCAAAACGGCTGTTCCTGCAGCTACCAATTGCCCGGCATTAGCCAGTTTACGTAATATATAACCATCCTTGGGCGCGTGTATTTCTGAATATTGGCGATTGTATTTAGCCATATTCCATTGCTGCTGTGCCTGTTGCAACGTGGTTTTACTATTTTGTAGCTGCTCCAACGTGGCTACACTATCCTTATACAAATTTTGTGTGCGCTGATAATCGCGCTGTGCTTTTTCAACAGAAAGACTTGCCTGTTGTACCTGTGCATCAATTTCGGTAAGATTTAGGGTGGCTAGCAGCTGGCCTTTTTTTACCGCATCGCCTTCTTTAACATTGAGGCTATTAATAATCCCTCCTGTTTTAAAAGATAGCATTACTTCATCATCGGTAGTGAATTGCCCGGATACATTCATAGCAGCATTATTATTCTGTTGCTTTAGTGGTAGAGTTTGCACGGGGATAGTATCAGTTCCTTCATTTTTATTTACGAATGCCGGGTGCGATTTGCAGGCATACATCAAAGGAATGCATAATAATAAACTGGTGTATTTAAAGGTTTTCATATACTTTATTGCTGATTAGGATTGTTAATGGGATAAGTAGCCTGCTCGCGTTCAAGTTCGGCAAGGGCAATTTGTACGTTAGCTTCCGCGTCTGCCATTTGCAGGCGTGCATTGGTTAGTTGATCTTGCGCATCTACCAGTTCCAGGTAAAGCAATTGCCCTGCCCGGTAGGCTTTTAACTGATCGTTATAGTATTTGCCTGCAAACAAGAGCTGTGCAGTGATACTTTTATAAGTCGCTATGGCAGATTGATAGTTATTAAAGCTTTGATCAAGTTGTAATTGTAAAGATTGCTGGGTTTGATCGAGCTGGGCAGTTGTTGCATTTACATTAGCTCTTGATTGTTCGGCACGATATTTACGCTGCCCACCGGTAAAAATATCCCATTGCAGATTTACACCCCATAAATAATACCGGGTTTTGTTGTTCACATTAAAATCATTTCCCTGTGAACCGAGGTCTATAAAAGTACTAACCTTAGGTATAAAACCTGATTTCTGCAAGCGATAATCAAGCGTGTAAACCTGCTGCATGGTACGTAGTTGTTTTATTTCCTCACGACGACTGGTACCAAGGGAAGTATCGGGTATCGCAACTACAGCTGTAACCATTTTACTTTCTATAATTATAGAATCCTGTAACGGGCGATTGAGTAGAAAATTGAAATACAATTTCGCATTTTGCATAGCATGCTGCGCCTGTATCAAAGCAGCATTGTTTTTTTCCTGTTCGGTTTTTGACCGCAATAATGCAGTGCCGTTACGAACACCATTTCGTAGCATGCTTTCGTTTTCCCGGATGTTTTCTTTTATCAATAACATAGCGCTGTTATAGGTAGCAATACTCTGTAATGATTGATAGTACCGGTAATAAGCGGTCTTAATATCCTTTACCAAAGCCCTTTTATAAACATTTACAGCCGCTTGCTGACTGGTGATGAGCTGCTGCTTAATCAGCTTATTATAGCGGATCTCCGCATTAATAAGCGGCAACGAGGTACGCACCTTGGCATCGTAAAAGTTGTTGGGGCTTAGCAGAAAAGACTCATTTTTAAGTTGAGGGAATCTGGTTGAATTGGTTAACTGATTGAGCGCGGTGTAAACCGGATTTACCAGATCACCAACCGGTACATCTATGGTACGCCCCCCTGCCGACTTGGTATAACTTCCAAGTAAACTTACGGTTGGCAAATACATAGCTTGCGCCTCCTTTAAGGCAAACATGGCTTTGTCCAGATCAAACTGTTGCTCTTTTAGTCCCTGATTTTGTGCGAATGCTATATTCACATATTCGTCAAGTTGCCGATGATCGCTTTGGCCAAATGCACTTATATGGCATAGCGATAAAAAAACAGGAATTAATCCTTTTATGAACCTCGTATACATAATGAACTATGTTTAGTTAAAAAGTAAAAAAATTATTAAATATTACTTGGTATGGTGTTTCACATACTTTTATTCTATCAACTTATTTTAAAAATATTCAATGTTTATATAATGAACACTGTTTATTAATAGATTAAAAAAAATCTATTTTGTTACAGCCGCTAAATAATCTTCCATCGTTTTTATTAATACCAGAGGCACAGCTTCCTCCGATTCGACCATAATTTTTAAACGGCAACGTAAATTAAGGGATACCAACCCGTGTACAGTACTCCAAATTTGTAAAGTAGCTTGTTGCACATCGGTCATACGAAGCAGATCTTTATTAATACAATCTGTAAGGCAATCGATCAAAAAATTCAGACAGTTCGCTCCATTAACTTTGTGAAGTTCCTCGTCTACGTTCATCGGAGCACGAATGATAAACATCAAATCATAAAGTTCGGGGTTGTTTAACCCAAAATTGATATAGGCACGGGCAAGCTGATTGAGTTTTTCAAGCGGATCGGTGCTTGTTGCTTCTTTTTTAAACACTTCAAACAAACGGCCATAGGCATCAGCTTGTACTTCATACAATAGCTCATCCTTATCTTTAAAATACAAATAAATGGTACCCGGACTATATTCTATTGCATCAGCTATGCCCCGGATGGAAGTTTTAGCATAGCCATCCTCCAGGAACATTTTCATGGCTGCAGCTGTGATCAGCTCCCTCATCTCCGTTTTTTCCCGTTCTTTTCTTTCTGTAACTCCCATGAATGCTAAAATGTCGCGCAAATATACTGAACGTTGTTCATTATCCAAATAATGGTTTTTTCTGCTTTCATTCTGTTCATCATTTAAAAAACGATTATGATTTCCCGAATTTTACTATATTAGCCATCTGACTTGTTCGTTCATAACCAATTTTAAACCATTACAAGCAAAAAGTAATTAGCTCATACATAATCAATAAGTTTGAAATTGCTTTGGAATTTTAATTTACTACTCAGGTAAAATCATCTTGATAGTATAATTGCCATTACAGATGCAGATATAATTATATTCACCCCTAATAAAAATTATGATAAAACTTTTACTTGAAACAAAAAGCGCTATTTATTTGAATGCATGGAATGTTATGCCATCTTTAGGCTGTTAGGTACTCTTTAATGTCTCTTAATTAGAGTTGTACTTTTATGCCAGATTATAGCACATACAGCGATGAAAGATTAGCCCTTTCCTTAAAAAAGGATGGGCAGGCCGCGTTTACCGAAATTTATAATAGATATTGGAAACAAATGCTGGCCATTGCATGGAATCATTGTAAGGATAGTACTGTTTCTAAAGATATTGTACATGATGTGTTTATTTCATTATGGGAAAAACGTCATCTTACCGATATTCAAAACCTACCCGCTTTTTTGGCGGGCTCCATTAAGTTAAGTATATACCATTACTATCAGAAAGAGCAACGACGGGCTGCGCTTGCCAATAAAAATATTGAATTTGAACTTTTCACCAACGATGAACACAAATTAGACGCGCGCTTTTTGCAGCTATACATTGATAGTATAGTGGAGGAACTTCCTGAAAAGTGCCGGATTGTATTTCGGTATAGTCGCGAAATTGGCATGAAGAATTCAGAGATTGCCATCCAGATGCAAATTTCCGAAAAAGGTGTCGAAGCCAATCTGACCCGGGCTCTCAAGATTATCCGAGGTGGACTCAAAAAATACGGCATATTAGCATTGACATCTATTCTATTATACCGTTCCCTCCTTTAAGACTGCCATTTTAACATCACTCCTCAAAATTTTTAAATTTATTTTATCACCGATGTAGGGTAACGCCCTTTTCATGTAACATACCATTATATAAAGCGCAATACCAATTGAACCGCGAAACCATTTATAGCTTAATACAAAAACACCAGCAAGGGATAGCCACGGATGCCGAAAAACAGGCGCTGGCAAACTGGTATAGTTCTGTTTCCAGTCAGGATTCAGAGTTCCCTGAGGAGGAAGACGATGTTCACGAAGAAATATTGATGCGCCTCCTCGATGAGATAGATTTTCAAAAAAAACGCTCCGTTAATTATAAGGGATGGGCCGTTGCGGCATCGCTGTTGATTATGCTTACTGCAGGTACTATTTTATTTTTTAATAAATACAAAACAGCCCAAAACCAGACGATAGCACAGGAACATCCTATTAGACCTGGTGGCAATAAAGCCATTTTAGTATTGGCAAATGGATCTAAGGTGCTTCTGACCGATGTAGCAACCGGTAAAATAGCGCAACAAAGTGGAAGCCAAATCACCAAAACAGCCGATGGTAAACTGGTTTATAGCGCCAACCCCAATGCTGTTAAAAATACCCTTCCGCAGTATAATACGATGCAAACCCCCAAAGGTGGCCAATATCAATTGCTGTTATCAGATGGCACGCGGGTATGGCTTAATGCGGAATCATCAATAAAATATCCGGTAAGTTTTGACTCGTTCAATGAACGCAGGGTTGAGCTTACCGGGGAGGCTTATTTTGAAGTAGCACATAATAAAGCTCTCCCGTTCAGGGTAGTGTCCAATAAACAGGTAATTGAGGTTTTAGGAACTCATTTTAACGTAAATGCCTATCCGGATGAGCAAAACACCACAACCACACTTTTAGAGGGGGCTGTTAAAATTATAGCAGGAGATAAAAATGCAACATTAAAACCGGGGCAGGAAGCTGATCTTACAACAACGTTTAAAATATCAACAGTTGATCCACGTGAAGCCATAGATTGGAAGAATGGTAATTTCAGGTTTAATGAAGAGCCGCTGGAAAGCGTCATGAGGCAGATAGCCCGGTGGTACGATGTAAAAATTGTATATGAAGATGAAAGTGTAAAAAAAGAAACGATCGTTGCGGTTACTACCCGCTTTGCTAATCTATCAGCCTTGTTAAAAATAATGGAGCAGATCACAAATGACCGGTTCATCATTAGCGGATCTACAATCAGAGTTGCTAAAAAATAAATAAACCAAATTAATTATAAACTTTTTAAACCATTTAAACCGAGAAGAAAATGAAAGATTCCAGCTAATAAAAAGGAAATAGTTTAAAAGCAGGACCAGAGACACTCGCGATGTCTCTGATCTTAAAGCTTATTAAACTAAAACGCTATTGGAGATAACAATTTTAACATTAACCAGCCTAAACAAATGTACAAAAATTTTACTACAAACATTTGTAAGCCTTCGTGCTACACCAAGAAATTCCTTCTTATAATGAAAATAACGAGCCTTATACTCCTGCTTGCATTTATGCAGGTTAGTGCATCGGTCTTTTCACAAAAAATAACTTACAAACAAAACGATGTCACATTAAAACAGCTATTCAGTGAAATAAATCGCCAAACTGGGTATAATGTATTCTGGTCGCCCAAAGGGCCTCAAAAGAACTATACACTGAGTGTCGACTTTAAAAACACATCTCTTGAAGAAGCGTTGAACACTGCTCTGAAAACCTTCCATCTCTCTTATATTATTGATGGCAAATCTATCATCATTAAAGAGTCGGCAGTAGCAAAACCAACAGTTACACCAGCTTTAATTGTTGCCGACGTAACCATAACAGGGACGGTCAAGGATAACAAGGGTGTACCGCTGCCGGGGGTGAGCATTTCGGTGGTTGGTAATTCTAAGCTGGGTACAGTGACAGATGTTAATGGTAAATTTATTTTAGATGTAAAGGACAATGCTGTAATTAAAATAACCTTTGTTGGTTTTAAATCACAAACGCTCACAGTAACCCCACAAAATAAGGTGTTTAATGTAGCGCTGGAAGAAGACGTACAAGCCGCTGACGAAGTGGTTGTAACCGCTTATAGCCGAAAACAATCACGTGAGGCCATTGTAGGATCTGTTACTACAGTAAAACCCGCCAATTTAAAAATACCTGCAAGTAACCTTACCAACGCGTTGGCAGGCCAGGTTGCAGGTATTATAGCCTATACACCTAGCGGGCAACCGGGACAGGATAACGCGCAATTTTTTATTAGAGGGGTAACTACATTCGGATATCGTCAAAGTCCTTTAATACTGATTGATAACGTGGAGTTAACGTCAAATGATCTGGCCCGGCTAAATGTGGATGATATTGAAAGCTTTTCGATATTAAAAGACGCGAGTGCCACCGCCTTATACGGTGCCCGGGGAGGTAATGGTGTTATTCTGGTTAAAACAAAAGAAGGTAAAGCGGGTAAAGCACAAATTAATGTCAGGGTCGAAAACGCCAGATCGCAATCTGTAAAAAGCATTGAGCTTGCCGACCCCATCACTTACATGAAACTTTATAACGAGGCTACCATTACCCGTAATCCATTAGCCGAACGCCCCTTTACGGCAAACAAAATAGCCAACACAGAGGCAGCTATGAGAGGCGATCCAGGAAGCAACTCCTTTGTTTATCCTGCTGTCGACTGGCTCGGTTTGTTATTTAAGAAACATACAAATACGCAGCGTGCCGATATGAGTATACAAGGCGGTGGTGGCGCAGCACGCTACTATGTTGCCGGATCATACAGCAATGATAATGGTATATTAAGAACCGATATCAGGAATAATAATAACAATAACGTTAAGTTCACCAATTATCAGCTGCGTTCAAATGTAAATATAAACGTAACCAATAAAACCGAGCTTGTTGTTCGTCTATCAGGCACATTTAACCAGTATAATGGGCCGCAAAGTGCCGACGGAGGCTTTTCAACCGACCTTTATAATGAGGCCACACACACCAGTCCAGTTTTATTTCCAGCCTATTTTGAGCCGGATTCTGCAAACCTTAATGTTAAACACATCCTTTTTGGTAATGTTCCGGGAACAAGCCCCAATACCACACAAACCCGTAATCCTTATGCCGACCTGTTAAGAGGGCACAAAAATTCAAACGAATCAAGACTTCTGGCTCAATTGGAGTTAAATCAAAACCTCGATTTTGTAACCCAGGGATTAAATTTTCATGCCATCTTCAGTACAAACCGTTATGCTTATTTTGAATCAAGCATGGCTTATAACCCTTTTTATTACACAGTGGGCAATTATGATAAAGCATCAAACCAATACACATTGCAATGGATAAACTCCCAACCTGGTCAAGCTCAGGAATATCTGAATTACAACCGGGATCCAGGATCAGATAATTTGCAAACCCAGCTTTATCTGCAGGGGGTATTAGAATACAACAAAACTTTTGGCACTAATCATACCATAAGCGGAGCATTAATTGGCACCCGTCAGCAACAAGTATATTCAAATAATAAAGATCCTGATCTTAATCAATATACGCTGCAATATTCATTGCCTTACCGTAATCAAACACTTGCCGGCAGGGCAACCTATTCCTACAAAAGCAAATATTTTCTGGAGTTTAACTTTGGGTATAACGGCTCCGAAAGATTTTCAGATAACCACAGGTTGGGATTTTTCCCAACTATCGGCGCATCATGGATCCTTTCGGAGGAGAAGTTTTGGGGAGACCTGTATAACGTGTTTGACCGTTTTAAACTGCGTGCCAGTTACGGTTTAGTAGGTAACGACCAGATCAGTAACCGTAGATTTTTCTACTTATCTGATGTGAATCTTAATGGCGGCGGTGGCGCATCCTTCGGCACCAATAATAGTTATAGCCATGGGGGCGTTAAGATCAATAACTATGAAAATGATGATGTAACCTGGGAAAAATCCAAACAACTTAACCTGGGTGTGGAATTCACTGTTTTGAAAAGCTTCAATGTAACTGCCGAGGTTTACAAAAACGATAAATATGATGTACTGCAAAACCGGAACAATATTCCTTCAACCATGGGATTGGAAGCACCCATAGCTGCAAACATTGGTAAAGTAGAATCAAAAGGAATTGATATTCAGATTGATGGTAAAAAAAGTATTGGTAATGGAGGCTTTTTATCAGCACGAGCAAACTTTACTTATACCGCAAACAAATATGTTCAGTATGAAGAGCCCGCTTACAACGAAAAATACAGGCTTTTAACCGGGCAACCACTTAACCGTAATTATGGCTACGTAGCCGAGCGCTTATTTGTTGATGATGAGGAAGCACGAAACTCGCCAACACAAATTTTCAGTACAAACGGCTTCCCGCCTCAGGGAGGTGATATTAAATACCGCGACCTCAATGGTGACGGTAAAATAGACGGCGCCGATCAAACATTTTTGGGCGATCCGTATATTCCGCAAATAGTGTATGGTTTTGGTGTAAGCGGAGGCTGGCATGGCTTTGACCTTTCGGCATTTTTCCAGGGACAAGCCAAGGTTTCCTTCTTTATCGACCCTGCACGTACCAGCCCTTTTATACAAAGTCCGGATAACTATTACAATGGCAATACACAATTACTAAAAGCTTATGCCGATAATCACTGGTCAGAAGATAACCAGAATTTGTATGCCTTATATCCAAGATTAGGTATTAACGGCGCTCAAATCGAAAACAACAGGCAACAGAGTACCTGGTGGATGCGCGATGGTAGCTTTTTGCGCCTCAAATCGGCCGAGATCGGTTATACCCTGCCTGATAGAATTGCTAAAAGCTTAGGAGTAAGAAAAACCCGCGTATATTTTAATGGATTGAATCTGCTAACCTGGAGCCCTTTTAAAATGTGGGATCCTGAATTAGGTGGTAATGGTTTTGCCTATCCTATACAAAAGGTATTTAACGTAGGTATAAATGTTAACCTATAATCATTAACTGACTACTAGTTTAAGAATATGAGATCATATTACAAATATTTACTCGTGATAACACTGGCCATGGTGGGTGTATCATGTAAAAAGTATCTTGACGTTGTACCTGACAATGTCGGCACTATTGATTACGCCTTCAGAAACCGTAACGAGGCCGAAAATTATCTTTTTGGATGTTACAACGCGCTGCAAAACTTTGCTGACGTAAAAACCAATGTAGGCTTTGTAACTTCGGGTGAAGTTCTTTTTCCTAATGACCTTCAGGATAACAATAGCGTTAACCCCATTGGTTTTAACCTTATCCGCGGAACTCAAAGTGCTCAAAATCCAGCACTTAATTATTGGGATGGGCAGAATAGCGGCCAGGCATTGTTTGTAGCCATCAGGAAATGCAATACCATGCTCGAAAATATTAACAAGCCCATTGATCTGAGCCCGTCTGAAAAGGAAAGATGGATTGCTGAAACAAAATTTTTAAAAGCTTACTACAATTACTACCTGTTCAGGATGTATGGCCCAATCCCTATTATTGATGTAAACCTGCCTATTACAGCCACTACAGAAGAAACAAAAGTAAAAAGGGCGCCTGCCGATTCTGTAGTAAATTACATAGTCAGACTGCTGGATCAGGCTATACCTGGCCTACCTCCAATTATCCAGAACCAGACAGAGGAATTGGGTCGGATAACCAAAACAATTGCCTTATGCGTAAAGGCCGAGGTTCTGACAACCGCTGCCAGCCCCCTGTTTAATGGTAATCCCGATCTGGCATCATTAAAGAACAAAGATGGTCAGGCGCTTTTTAATGCGGCTTATGATGCTACAAAATGGGACAGAGCGGCCACAGCATGTCTGGATGCCATTAAAGCGGCAGAGGCAAACGGATACAGGCTGCATGTACCGAGTGATCTTACAGCTAACATTCCCGCAACCCTTACCGATTCATTAAAAAAAGTATTAAACCTACAAACTACCATTACCGATAAATGGGAAACAAACCCCGAACTGATATGGGCATTGAACGGGCATTTCGGGTTTGGTAACCAGGAGTATTTTATGCCGAGGCTAACAGCCGGAGCAGCAGGTAATTTAATCGCCCAGGGCACAATTGCAGCTCCAATAAGCCAGCAGGAACTGTTTTATACCAATAATGGGGTACCCATTAATGAAGATAAAACATGGGATTATGCAAATCGGTATGACAAACAAATCGGCAACGACGCTAATAGATTTTACATCCACAATGGTTACGAAACCGTAAAAGCACATTTTAACCGCGAACCCAGGTTTTACGCTGATTTGGCCTTTGATGGCGGCGTATGGTATGGTAATGGAGTTTTAGGAGATGGTGAAAACGCCTTGTATGTTGCAGGCAAAGGCCCATCATCATTCGCGGGCCCTAAAGATAACATAAGGATAAATGTAACAGGATACTGGCCCAAAAAACTGGTTAATTATTTAACAGTCTATGATAAAACCATGACCTGGGAAGATTTTCATCTTCCGGTAATAAGGCTTGCTGGTATGTATCTGCTCTATGCCGAAATACTAAATGAGCAGGGAAAATCATCTGGAGAAGTTATACCCTACATTGATAAAGTTAGAATCAGGGCAGGTTTACCGGGTGTTGTTGAGGCGTGGACAAATTATTCCAAAACTCCAACTAAGTTTACCAATAAAGATGGTTTACGTCAAATAATACACCAGGAAAGACGTATTGAGCTGGCCTTTGAAGCGCAAGCCGGATGGGACCTGCGCCGTTGGAAGGAATTACAAAATGTAATGACCAGGCCCCTGCAGGGATGGAGCGTTTTTGAAGAATCATTTGTAAACTATTACCGTCCGCGTACCATTTTAACGCCTGTTTTCAATAACAGGAACTACATGTGGCCAATAAGGGCTGATAACCTGATAATTAATAATAACCTCGTTCAAAATCCAAACTGGTAGGCCTACAAAGGATTTCAACAGATAATTGAAAAGTCATGAAAAATATAAATAGATATTCGTTGCAGCTCCTTATGGGTTTGCTAATGATAGGTATAATTTCCTGTAAGCGAAACGATGGATTTAATACCGGCCCCATCTCTACAGATAAAACAAAACCCGGGGTAGTTACCAATATTAAAGTAGATAATTTTAATGGTGGTTCATACATAACATATAACCTCCCAAATTCAGAAAACCTGCTTTATGTATTAGCCAAATACAGCATAAGAGATAAGGTTGCCAGGGAAACCAAATCATCATACTATAAAGATACGGTGGAAGTTAACGGTTTTGCCGAATCAAAGGATTATCAGGTTACCCTTTATGCTGTAAGCAAAGCAGAAGTAATGTCCGATCCGGTTACGGTTACCGTACACCCTAAAACCCCTGTTTATCAATTAGTAAGACCAACCGCAGCTATATCGGCAGACTTTGGTGGGGTTAATGTAAAAGCATTGAATCCGCTAAAAAGAGATATCGGTATAATAGTTACCGCTTTTGATGACGTAACAAAATCAATGGAGGTACAGGAGCAGCATTTTACTAAGGGCGATACCATTGATTTTTCTATCAGGGGCTTTAAATCAACTCCAAGAAATTTTGGTGTGTACATCACCGATGAATGGGGTAATATCTCAGATACTTTGAAAAAGAATTTGACCCCATTATACGAAGAGTTACTGGATAAGGGGCTGTTTGCTACCTATGCGCTGCCAAGTGATGATGAGCTTTATGAAGGCGGAGGCTGGACGGTGAACAAATTGTGGGACGGTAGTTTAGATGACCCCGGATGGCACACCAATTCAAATTCAACACCACCTTTTACCTGTACTTTTAGCGTAGGTAAAACCTATAAATTAAGCCGCTTTAAGATGTGGGGGCGCAAAGGTTTTGAATATGGACATGGTAATCCGCGTGATTTTAGTATCTGGGGCTCCAACAAAACCTTACCTGCCGATGCTGTACTACCAATTAGTGCTCCGGTAGGAACGGTTATAGGCGACTGGACAAATCTGGGTAATTACCACTGGCCGGCACCTCCATCGGGTTTACCACCAACAGCTGTTAACCAAAGCGATAAGGATTTCTTTAATCAGGGTGCGGAGTTCAATATTCCATTTGATGCTCCTTCAGTTAAATACTTACGTATCTCTATAGCTAAAACATGGTCAGGCGGTACGCTTGCACATATAATTGAAGTATCATTTTATGGTAAACCTGATTGATATTCCGGCTTAAAAAAGCAGGAATAAATTAATTACTTATTAAAAATAAGAGTATGAAAAATCTTCTATATACGCTGTTTGGCTGTATATTATTAATAACAATATACGGTTGTAATAAAACGCAAACAGATTTTAAAAAATTTCTGGGCAATCAGGAAATTGTTTATACAGGAGCGGTGGGCGCTGTAATTACGCAGCCCGGAGATCTGCGGATAGGCCTTAAATGGAAATCAAGCTCAGACCCAAGCATTGTTAAATATGTAGTATACTGGAACAATAAAGCTGACTCTCAAATAGTTAAAATTTCAACTAAAACAGATAGTGTACGCACCACTATAACGGGGCTTAAGGAGTTTGTTTACACTTTTACCATTTACTCATTTGATGCAAAAGGTAATAAATCAATTCCGTTCGAGGTAAATAACGTGAAGGTTTATGGCCCTGTTTATGCCAGCACCTTACTCAACAGGGCCTATAACGGAACACGCCCGTTTAAAAATAATGCCGACGGATCAGTAAACCTGATTTTTAATAGCCCTGATACCATCAATATAAATACAGTGATCAGATATACCAACACTTCTGGTGAAACCGTTTCCATGAACCTTTCGCCCGATAGTAATTCTATCACGCTTCCCCATTATAAGCAGGGAACCAAGATTCAGTACCAATCATCATATATACCCGAAAGAACAGCTATTGATACCTTCGCAGTTGACAGGTTTGATGATTTTCCGGATATCACGTTGCTTTACGTTCAATGCGATAAAAAATTGTTTAATGAAAATTCACTCCCTAATGATGTGGGGACTTATGAGGGGCAGACAAGTATAAGTAAACTTTGGGACGGAAGCGTTGGCCCGCAATCTTATCCGAATATTTTCCATAGCGATGGCGATCACCCCTTACCGCATCACATTACATTTGATATGGGCGCCATTTATACCAATTTAGGTAGAATTGAAGAAACAGGCCGAAATCAATCTCACAACCCCATCGACTTTGAAGTATGGGGCATTGCAGATATTAAAAATGCTGCTACAACTTTAAAAGGAAATGATCCGGGCTGGGAAGCGGAGATGGTATCAAAAGGCTGGACCAAGCTTAAGGAATGCGTAAGGACAGACGATGGTCAGCAAGCCATGAAGTTTGATCTGAAAAGCAATCCGCCGCCGGTGCGTTACATCAGAATAAGGATCTTAAAAACAGCAAGCGGCGATCCTAACTATAGCAACATGAGTGAACTAACTTTTTGGAATATAGAGTAAGTATGGTATGAACTAACAAAAAAGGTTCCCGGGAATGATTTCCCCGGGAACCTTTTTTGTTTTATTGAATCATCATATTTTCCTTTTAGAGGATACTAAGGAGCCCGAAAAATCATCTTTGATTCCAAGTAAAAAAATTGAAATTTTCTTTTCAGATTTTTTACTCTCATATTAGCTTTTGCAATCGATAGCAAGATGGATCTCACAGCATTTAGGATGCATGGTTTCCAGCACTGTAGTTGCATACCGCATTAATTCAAATTTTATGATCCTAATTATTTTAAACATTTTTTTTTGTTTATCATTTCTGGTATTTGCATACCTTAATTTAAATGATGTTGACCCCTGGCTTTGGGTGCCTATCTACCTGAGTGCATCTGTTAGCTGCGGACTGGTTGTCTTTGGCAAATACTATCCTACCATATGGCTTTTATTAATAGCTTTTTACCTGATTTATGCGATAATCCTGTTTTTTGCGAAAGATGGCGTACGTGATTGGATAACAAAATATAAGAAACCAAGCCTGGTTGAAAGCATGCAGGCAACCAAACCTTACATCGAGCAAACGCGCGAGTTCTTCGGACTATTGATCATTTCGGCAGCTTTGCTGATCAATTATTTTATTGCATGAGTACTTCATGGGCTTTTTTACACACCCTCAATATTTCATTACGCTCATCCCTTGATTTGACTTTTTATGCTTGTTTATGATATAACAAAAGTGGAAGCCTCTATGGCTAATATTATCGGGGCTAATGTTTCATCGGATACCTGGTCGTGGCTTCAACAATTCCATGAGTTGCCCAATAATTATTCGGCTCTGAATACAGGATTTATGATCATTCCCAGAAAAACTGGAAAATCCACGATTACAATAAACAATCCACAATCCGCCCCGTCTACCGAAGTAACTACAGGCCCATTTACAAATTGGACTATTGACAGGTTATGTCGGGTATGGTTGCTTTTGCAATGGGACACATCAGATAAAGACAAATATTATCAAACCATCGAAAATCTGTTTTTATCGGCCGAAATGAATGAGGCAGTAGCATTATATTCAGCTTTACCTTTTCTTGCTTATCCCGAGATGTGGACGAAGCGATGCGCCGAAGGCATCCGCAGTAATATCGGCTCGGTTTTAGAAGCCATTATGTATAACAATCCGTATCCATCACAATACCTGGATGAGGCCGCCTGGAACCAACTGGTGCTAAAGGCCTTCTTTACTGAAAAAAATATACCATCAATAGTTGGTTTGGATGAACGGACTAATAAAGAGCTAGCTCTGGTATTGAGCGACTATGCCCGTGAACGTTGGGCTGCCGGGCGCAAAGTAAATCCAGCATTATGGCGATTGGTATCGGGATTTATTGATGAGAAAATTTTTGAAGATATTAAAATAGGCGTCGCCCGCGATGATATGATAGAAAAAGAAGCTATAGCGTTGGCCATTTCAGAATCCAGATTTGAGCCTGCAAAGCAATGGTTAAGTAATATTCCTGAGCTAAAGATGGTAGTTTTTGATAAAGCATTAAATTGGACTAAGGTATCTGTAAATTAAAATATATTATGTGTTGTAGTCATTCGATAGAAAAAGATAAGGAGGAGAGAAAAACTCTTGAGGCATTTGATTTAAATTCGGTAAAAGGGATGAAGTTTTTTGACCCACATGTCCATATGACTTCCCGCACTACCGATGATTATCAGGCTATGGCCGATGCCGGTGTTGTGGCTCTCATTGAGCCGGCGTTTTGGCTCGGTCAACCGCGCACCGGGCTGGACAGCTTTAGAGATTATTATAGCAGCTTGATAGGTTGGGAAAGATTTCGTTCATCTCAGTTTGGCATCAAACATTACTGTACAATCGGGTTAAATTCAAGAGAAGCAAATAATGAACCTTTAGCCGAACAGGTGATGGAGCTTTTACCATTATTTGTTTACAAAGATGGCGTAGTTGGTATTGGCGAAATAGGTTTTGATGATCAGACTGCAGCCGAAGAAAAATATTATCGGCTACAATTAGAGCTTGCTAAAGAAGCTGGTCTGCCTGTACAAATTCATACCCCGCACCGCGATAAAAAGAGAGGCACGCAGCGCAGTATGGATATTGCCCAGGAACATGGCCTGGATCCGTATATGGTGATTGTTGATCATAACAATGAAGAAACCGTTAAAGAAGTGCTCGACCGTGGCTTTTGGGCTGCTTTTACCATCTATCCATTCACAAAAATGGGAAATGAGCGCATGGTTGACATCGCCATCCAATACGGACCGGAGCGTATCATGATCAATTCAGCTGCCGATTGGGGTATTAGTGATCCGTTGGCAGTGCCTAAAACTGCCGCATTGATGAAAATGCGGGGCCTGAGCGATCAGGATATTGAACTCATAACCTATCGCAATGCCATAACCGCATTTGCCCAAAGCGGCCAGATCGACGAAGCCGATTTCACAAACCAAAAAAGCATCGATCAAAGCGGAAAATTTGAGGGAAATACCATTTTACGCGGAGGGCAGCAACCACGTATCGATAAATCTTCTATTATCATCAGTTAAAACGGCGTTGAAAAAGTTATTCATTTATTTACGGATGATGAGGCCTGCCAATATCGTCACTTCGGTGGCTGATATATTGGCTGGTATTGCTATTGCCGGTGTGTTTACAGCTACGGTTACAGATCATTGGCTTTCCATAGTATTGTTGTGCTGTTCAACAGCCTGTTTATATGGTGGCGGGATAGTTTTCAACGATGTTTTTGATGCCGATTTAGATCGTATAGAACGCACTGAACGAGCCATCCCAAGTGGGCTGGTAACTTTAACAGAAGCGGCGCTACTCGGTACAATATTGCTTTTAACAGGCGTGATCCTGGCAGCACTACATAACTTAACATCAGGTGTGCTTGCTCTCGCTATCGCATTTTTTGCTTTATTGTATAATAAGGTCGGTAAGCATCACTCCTTTTTTGGCCCATTAAGCATGGGAATCTGTAGAGGTTTGAATCTGTTACTGGGCGTAAGTATCATCCCCGCCATGCTCTACAGCCATTACTGGCTTGCCTTGATACCCGTTATTTACATATTCTCTATCACCATGACAAGCCGGGGCGAAGTGCATGGCGGTAACCAAAAAAACCTGTATATAGCGGCCTGCCTTTACGCACTGGTTATAGGTTCCATTCTGTATTTTTCCTTTATCAACCAACAATGGTTATGGTCACTTATTTTTCTGTTGCCATTTGCATGGATGATATTTAAGCCCCTTAGCAAAGCCATACAGCAACCTATTGGTAAAAATATAGGCGCGGCAGTTAAAGCAGGGGTTATATCACTCATATTGATGGATGCTGCCTGGGCAGTTACTTTTAGTTCCATCTACCCGGCTTTAGGCATCGCTGCCTTATTACCGGTATCTATGTGGTTGTCTAAGCTTTTTGCTGTTACCTAATTTCATAATGCTCATTAATAATCATTCCCAATACCATACTATATGGATACGCTACACCAATCATTTACGGTAAAATTTAGTTACAACGTCTTTTTCACATCGGCACTTTTTGATCCTGCTAATAAACTTATTAATGACTTTTTAACGGGTAACAATCCTTCCGTTTCTGTAAAAAAGATACTTTTTGTGATTGACGAGGGTGTAGCAAATAATCATCCTGCTTTAATTGGCCAGATAAAAGACTATTTTATTCAGTATAACCAAACGCAGTTAGTGCAGGATATATTGATTATTCCGGGTGGCGAAACGGTAAAGAACGATACCTGCTATTTGGACCTGGTTCTGGAAGCCATTAACAGCTATAGTATAGACAGGCATTCTTTTGTTGCTGCAATTGGAGGTGGTGCCGTACTGGACATGGTTGGCTATGCGGCTACTATTAGCCACAGGGGCGTTAAGCATATTCGGATACCCACTACCGTTCTGTCGCAGAATGACTCCGGTATAGGGGTTAAAAACGGCATCAATTATTTTAACAAGAAAAACTTCCTGGGTACATTCTCCCCTCCTGTCGCGATTTTTAATGATGACCTGTTTTTGGAAACACTATCCGATCGCGACTGGCGATCGGGCATAGCTGAAGCCATAAAAGTCGCCCTGATCAAAGACAAAGTTTTTTTCACTTGGTTAGAAGAAAACGCCACCTTATTAGCTCAGCGAGACCGGGATGCTATGAACTATCAAATATGGCAATGCGCCAAATTGCACCTGGAACATATCCGCAGTGCCGATCCTTTTGAAAGCGGCTCTTCACGCCCGCTTGACTTTGGGCATTGGAGTGCACATAAATTGGAGTACCTCACCAATTATGAGATCAGGCATGGTGAAGCCGTGGCTATGGGGATCGCTTTAGATACCGTATATTCCAATTTATCAGGTCGTTTATCAAGCGATGAATCAGACAGAGTACTAAACCTGATCCAAAAGTTAGGGTTTGAACTTACCCACCCTTTACTTCAGGTTGAACATGATAACAGCCCTATATTATTAGGTTTACAGGAGTTCCGCGAACATCTGGGCGGGCAGCTGACCGTCACCTTACTGACAGCTATAGGCAAAGGCGAAGAAGCTCATGAAATTGATGCCGCGCTGGTTAAAAAAGCAGGTGAAATTTTATTTGAGCTCAACCAGCAAACAGCGCACAATCTTTCATCTTCTGTCTTATGAAATTAAATTCAGGCCATTTAACTTTCTGTACAAACATCTACGCAGGTGAAAGCTGGGCCGCGCATTTTACCCTTTTAAAAGAAAGTTTTCCGATAATTAAAAAATCGCTATCTCCCCATGAACCCATGGGAATCGGTTTGCGTCTTTCTAACCAGGCCAGTGTAGAAATATTAGACGACGGTCATCTTGAAGAGTTTAAACAATGGCTGCAAGTTGTTGGTGGCTATGTTTTTACCATGAACGGCTTTCCCTATGGTGGCTTTCATCATACCCGGGTTAAAGATCAGGTACATGCGCCCGATTGGACTACGAAGGAACGCATGGCTTATACCATCCGGTTATTTAATATACTGGCAGTGCTATTACCCGAGGGAATGGATGGCGGCATTTCAACCTCTCCCCTTACTTATAAGCCCTGGTTTACAACCGCCGAAGAAAGTGAACAAGCTAAAAATATTGCCACACAAAATATTCTGTCTGTTGTAGAAGCGTTACATTATATCTATGAATCTACCGGTACTTTGTTACACCTCGATATTGAACCAGAACCAGATGGTTTCCTGGAATCGGGACCGGAGTTTATTAACTGGTTTGAAAACGATCTGCTTGCGAAAGGTAAAATCTACTGTTCGGAAAAGTTGGGCATAACCCAAGATGAAGCAGTGGAGCTACTGAAAAGGCACGTTTGTTTATGTTATGATGTTTGTCACTTTGCTATTGGTTATGAGCCGCACACAACCATCATTGAACAGCTCAGGACAAAAGGTATTAAGGTCGGCAAAATTCAAATCAGCGCGGCATTAAAAGCACAGCTTCCGGAGCTGTTAGAAGAAAGATCGAAAGTAACCAATGAGCTTTCAAAATTTGACGAGCCAACCTACCTCCATCAGGTTATCGCTAAACGCAATGATAGCTCATTGATACGCTATCCTGATCTTTCAGAAGCATTAGCTGATGCTCCTGATCCTGAAGTTACAGAGTGGCGGGCTCATTTTCACGTGCCTATCTTTGTCGAAGACATGGGCCTGGTTAAATCTACCCAGTCAGATATTACAGAAGTACTTTCGCTTCAAAAAAGCAGCCCTTTCACCAACCATCTGGAAGTAGAAACTTATACCTGGGAAGTTTTGCCTTCGTCGTTAAAAGTCCCTCTGAATGAATCGATCATCAGGGAGCTGGCGTGGGTTAAAACAAAACTATCATCATAAAAACAAATACCATGAATAAAACAGTAGTGATTGATATTGTAGGATTATCATCTTCAGTAATAGGGCAACACACTCCTTTTCTTCAAAAATATATTAGTCAAAGGCATCTTACTACCATTGAGCCGTTATTACCTGCAGTTACCACCGCGGTTCAATCCAGCTATTTAACAGGGAAATTCCCCTCAGACACGGGTATTGTGGGTAATGGCTGGTATGATCATGCCGATAGTGAGGTAAAATTCTGGAAACAATCCAACAAACTTGTTCATGGCGAAAAAATATGGGATAAAGCCAAAAAAGAAGATCCGTCTTTTACCTGTGCCAATATGTTTTGGTGGTACAATATGTATTCGTCGGCCGATTATTCGGTAACCCCACGCCCTAATTACCTGGCAGATGGACGTAAAATACCTGATTGTTATTCCCATCCCGCTGAACTACGCGACCAATTACAAAATAAACTGGGACAATTCCCCTTATTCCAATTTTGGGGACCCGGTGCCAACATTAAATCAACCCAGTGGATAGCGGATGCGGCCATGATGAATGAAGAGTTGAACAACCCTACACTTACATTGATCTATCTCCCCCACCTTGATTATTGCCTCCAGAAATTTGGGCCTGATCTTTCTATGATCGGTAAAGAGCTGCAAGAAATTGACGCGGTAGTTGAGCAACTGGTAACCTTTTATCAGAATAAAGGAGCCCGTATTATCCTGCTTTCTGAGTATGGCGTTGCCCCGGTAAATAATCCCATTCACCTTAACCGCATATTGCGGAAACATGGCCTTTTACAGATCAGAACAGAACGAGGTTTAGAGTTATTGGACGCCGGCGCATCCAAAGCATTTGCCGTGGCCGATCACCAGGTAGCCCATATTTATATCAATGACAAAACAGTAACCGAACAGGTAAAAACATTATTGCAAAACATATCCGGTGTAGAGTTGGTGCTAGACAAATCTGCACAGGTTGATCATCATATTCAACACGAGCGTTCAGGAGATCTGGTACTGATGGCTGCCGAGAACAGTTGGTTCACCTACTATTTCTGGTTCGATGATGCCAAAGCACCCGATTACGCACGGGTGGTCGATATCCACAAAAAACCGGGCTATGATCCGGTAGAGATGTTTATGACCTCAAAGCTAAGAGCCGGATATAAACTTTTAAGAAAAAAAGCAGGCTTAAGATATGTAATGGATGTAATACCGCTTGATGCCACTTTAATAAAAGGCTCACATGGCCGAATTGGTATTCCAGAAGCTTATAAACCCGTTATTATTACCGACAAGGAAAATGATATCAAAAACATCAATGCTGCTGATGTTTTTGATATCATATGGCAGCACCTGCATTAATCAGGGGATTATTTCTGATTAATGCAGCTTATTAGTTAGCCGTACCGGCATCCCGTTTTGTTTCAAGCGCGGTACGTATACTGGCCGGTAAATTAGAGAACAAAGTGTAACCAGTAGCATTCTCAATATCTTTTACCGTAGTAATATACTGACTCCAGTCGGAACTGATCGAATTGATGTTTGGCGTATTTACGGCTATCACGCGGGTATCAGTGGTAATACGGCTAAGGTCGTTATTGCCATTAGGTATAACCACAATCACTTTCCAGATATTGGAAGGCACAACCACATGGCCGCCATCAACGGTGGTAGCAGAACCACTGGAACCCGTACCACCCGAACCATAACTGCCCATCACTACATAGATCTCGTTACCTGCATTGACCAGCGATCGGCCGTAAGCTTCCAGATTAGCCCAGGTGTGCTCATTATTATTCGGGGCTTGTGGAATCATATTATCCATTAAAAAGGTAGATTGGTTAGCCGCCGTAGAAGACGTACGGTCGGCACTCGGGCAATTATGCCCACGGTCAAAACCCGAACCGGAATAGCTGGTATTGGAAACTTCATACCAACCGGCTGGTAAATTGGTATCTGCACGAAAATCATTCGAACGATCTATAGCACCCAGAGAGGTACTACCTACATACCAGCTTACCCAATTGGGTACACCTTTATCCCGATTATAACTTTCTGTATAATAAGTCTGATCGATCAGGTAATTATCCGCGTTAGCAGTATTGTTTGTAGCACCCGTCGGGTTACCTAACAATAAATTTGTATTATCAGCGGTTGAACTTCCCGATCCGCCACCTGTTCCACCGCCGGAACCAGAATCAAAGCTGTTAATAATAAAGTCGTCAATGTTGATCCGGTTAACGCCGCCTGAGGTCTTTCTCAATTGAAAACGTAAAGAACCAGATTGGTTAACAGTAAAAGTGACAGTATTTAAAGTGGTGCTTGATGCGGTTATCTCAATAGAGCCAACCTGTGTATAACTGCTTCCCCCGTTAGCCGAAACCCACAATTGAAATGCAGAAGAGCCATCGGTGCCATAAACCCCGTAATTCATGGTAACGGTCGAGGCACCAGTACTCACATCAAAACTCATACTTAAAGTACCTGTGTTACGGATGCGAACAGAGCGGCTACCGTTTTTCCGATCAGAGGTACTGGTTCCGATCAATGCATCGTCAAGATTCCAGGAACCGCTATTCAATGAAACATCAGCCGCCGCATACCCGGTCTTTGATCCGGACTCAAAATCTTCATCAAAAGTTTGTACCACAGCCTGAGTTTTTGCTTTGGTACCGATCGTTGCAGGATCCGTTGGAATTGGGCTTACTAATGATTTCTGGCAGGATATCAGTAGCAATGATGAGATAAGGAGAACAAATGAGGACCGTTTTAATTGCATAATATTAAATTTAGTTTATAATGCAATAAATTTAAACCCGGCAATATTAGCCCTTGATTAAATGATTGTTCTTTAATTATTAAGAAAACGAGATGACATCTCAATAAAATTATCTCCGATTCAACAGGCGCTTATATACCCAAAAACACGGTTTACACTTTTCCAAGGAAATAAAACATAAACAATTGATTGATAGAAATTTAACATCACGTTGACCATAAAAAGTGTAAACCATGTAAACCCACTTTTTTGTTAATGGAGTATTGATGACGCTATTTTTAATGACAATAAAAAAGCCATTCCCTTTTAAAGAAATGGCCTTTTTGATATTGTCGTAAACGTAGTTACTGTTTCCGTCTTTTCCGTTCTTTCACAATCAGGCTAAGCTCGCGGCTCATTTGACCGGCTATAGCTGTATTTTCCTGGGCCCTTCTGAATAAGTACGGCAATACAGCTTTAATCGGGCCATACGGAACATATTTGGCTACATTATATTGAGCATCGGCCAGGTTAAAGCTCAAATTATCGCTCATCCCTAACAGCTGCGAAAAGTATACATGCGGGTGTTTGTGGTCGATACCTTTACTGTCTAAAAGCTCGGCCAGTAAACGGCAGCTCTCCTCATTGTGGGTACCGGCAATAAAGGCAATTTTATCGATATGGGTGGTGCAGTAATCCAACGCGGAATCATAATCCAGGTCGGTAGATTTTTTATCAGGCTGAATAGGTGATGGATAACCATTTTCCTCGGCACGTTTACGCTCTTTTTCCATGTAAGCACCACGCACAATCTTAGCTCCCAAAATAAAGCCTTCACTAACGGCTATTTCATGATCGTTCAATATAGATGCCAGCTTATCATGCCTGTACATTTGGTAAGTATTATAAACTATGGCAGTTTTGGTATTAAAACGGCTCATCATGGTTAAAGCCAAAAGATCAATGGTTTCTTGTATCCAGCTCTCTTCGGCATCAATCATCACGGGTACATTGTTAACATGAGCTTTATCACATATAGCCAATACCCTATTTTGTACCCTTTGCCATTCTTTTTCTTCTTCGGCATTAAGAGCCAATTTAGCATCCAGTTTTTCCAGTAATGCAAAACGGCCAACACCGGTTACCTTGAAAACAGTAAGTGGTACAGCCTTATCTGAAGTTGCCCGTTCTATAGTACGGATGATCTCATCACGTGTGCTGTCAAAAACAGCCTCGTCATCCTCTCCTTCTATCGAGTAATCCAGTATGGTACCTACTCCGCCGCTGTTTAAATTTTTAATGGTATTATTACACTCGTTAATAGTTTCACCGCCGCAAAAGTGTTTAAATATGGTAGCCTTGATCAGGCTTTTAATAGGTAAACCTATCTTGATAGCAAAATTAGTTACCGGGGGACCTATCTTTACTAAAAAGTTAACATTGATTATCCTGAATAACCAGTAAGCCCGGTTAAGATCAGCATTGGATGAGTGACGGAAAGCGATTTCGGTATTTTCAAAAGAGGGCTTAACCTGTTTGGATTTGTTGTTCGTTTCGTTAGAAAGCATCTGCAAAATTATAAAATGATATCTCAATATTCCATGAATAGTTTATTTTTGCCGCTCCATGACAGAATTTAAATTAACAGGCGATTATATTCCGATGATACAACTGCTAAAAGCTACCAATCTGGTATCAACCGGCGGAGAGGCTCAAATAGTTGTAAGTGAGGGCGAAGTGAAATATAATGGCGAGGTTGATTATCGAAAACGCCTTAAAGTTAAGCGTGGTGATACCGTTGAATTTAGGGGAAATAAAATCCTGGTAATATGACAATGAATACCATCCAAAGCGACAATTACCCTATATATTTCAATAACAGTATTGATGAGTTAGCCGATTTTGTAAAAAAAGGCGCCTATTCTAAATTTTTTATTTTAACCGACGAAAATACCGGCGTTCACTGTTTGCCTCTTGTAAAAAGTAAATTAGACGTACTTGGTGATTACGATCTTATCGAAATAAACGCTGGCGAGGAAAGCAAGGATATTGATTTTTGCATCGGCGTATGGAAAATGTTGATAGATTTTAGTGCCGACCGCAAAAGTTTAATGATAAACCTTGGAGGTGGCGTTGTGACCGATCTGGGTGGTTTTGCTGCTTCGACATTCAAAAGAGGGATTGATTTTGTACATGTACCTACTACCCTGTTATCACAGGTAGATGCCTCCGTTGGCGGTAAAACAGGTATCGATATTGATAGTATCAAAAACATTGTGGGTACTTTTACTCAGCCCAAAGCTGTATTTATTGAGTATGATTTTTTAAAGACCCTGCCGCCTCGACAAATACTTTCGGGTTTAGCAGAAATGCTTAAGCATGGCCTTATTGCCGACGCCGCATATTGGGAAGAGCTAAAATCAAGCGATCTGAAAAACCCTTCGGTGCAGTTGGTTTATCGTTCTGTAGAGATAAAAAACGTGATCACCATTGAAGATCCTACAGAAAAGGGTATCAGGAAAGCATTAAATTTTGGCCACACCATTGGTCACGCTATTGAAACCAATTCGTTGATCAATGATACTGACCCACTATCACACGGCGAGGCCATAGCCATCGGCATGATCTGCGAATCATATCTTGCATACAAAAAAACAGGTTTAAGCGCAGAAGAATTAAGCGAAATAACCCGCGTGTTCAACGATCTTTATCCAAGATACACGATCAAAGAGGATAGTTTTGATACCCTGTTTGCCATTATGCAAAAGGATAAAAAGAACCAGGATAATAAAATAAATTGCACGCTGCTGAATAAAATCGGGGAATGCAATATTGATAATATCTGTACAGAAGCCGAACTTCGTGAAAGTTTAATGTATTACATTAATTTGTAAAATGTCTGCTTTAGATCCCCGGAATAAGGCCGCCCTGGTGCTGATGGGTTTGCTGGTGGTATTAACCATTGTGGAGATGGGTTTAAGCTACTGGGAAAACCGCAAATATTATGAAAAGCGCGATACCTTTAATAATATTTACCTTACATCATTAGCCGTAGTTACTAACCTTATAGTTAAGGCCAGCACATTTTTTATGCTGAGTTTTGTCTATCAGTTCAGGCTTTTTCAGATCCACAACGTTTATCTGTATTGGATTATATTGGTTGTGGTGCAGGATTTTTTATACTGGGTGCTGCACTACACAGGGCATTACTGCAGGCTTTTTTGGGCCATGCATGTAACGCACCACTCGTCTGAGCATTTTAATCTAACCACAGGATTTAGATCGACAGTTTTTGAGCCTTTTTATCGCACTTTCTTTTATCTGCCACTGGCATTGATGGGCTTTAATGCTCTTGATATTTTATATGCCTATCTCATTACCCAACTTTACGGCAATATTGTACATACGCAGTATAAAGTGTCACTGCCCAAATGGTATGGATGGCTGTTTGTAACACCAGCACATCACCGGGTACACCACGCCTCCAATATTCCATATTTGGATAAAAATATGGGCATGGTATTGATCATCTGGGACAGGATGTTCGGTACTTTCCGCGATGAAAATCTGCCCGAACCAGTTAAATATGGCCTCACCAAGCAGCCCGAAGATATGGGCCCTGTGAATATTATCTTTCACGAGTGGAAAGCTCTGATCCATGATGTTAAACTTGCTCCGGGTTTCAAAAACAAGTTGGGGTATTTGCTAAATCCACCCGGATGGAGCCATGATGGTAGTTCGCAAACCGCGCGTGTACTGCAGCGGGAATACGAAAACCAGCAACTTACCTTACCTGAAGAACAGAAACATTCTGCTTAATTAGGAGTATACTATCTATTTAGGGTAGTATATTTGAATGCAGGCAAACTAATGCCTGTACTTATACCCTATGCCACAATTTGTATCAAAACTTCAGCATAATACCTACGAAAAAGGTGAGTTTTCTGATGAGCAGCCAAGAAACTTTGATAATACGATAGACCTCATTAAAAACTTCCCCTGGGATCAGGAACGTTCATTAACCGATATACAGTTAACAGGCCCCTCTGTAACCATTCAGGATAATGATCTGAACTATTTAAAACTAGGCTTATATTTTGGCGGTAAATTCTGTGTGTATTACCTGGATAAAGGCAATCACCTATATGAATACCACACTCCTGATCTTGATTCAGTGAGTACTTTGGTCAGCGATTTCTTTACTCAAAAATTGGATCTGAAATTATTTGAAAAACATTTCTTTAATGTAGGTAACCGGGCGCATTTTATAACTAAAAATTTCATTTACAGACTAAGCACCTGGTATTTCCTTACATTGATGTCCCTCTTTTTTATTTACCTGTGCATAATTTTACTATCCTCTATTAATAAAAATAATAGTGGCTCATTATTCCTCCTCTGCTTAACGCTATTCATATTTGGATCATTCCTGCTATATGCATCATCCCGATATTTTAAAAACCGGCAACAATACCTGCAAATATCCAAAGGCAACAACCGGTTTTCTTTTGGGTACAATGACCAGCAAATTGTAACCTATAATAAAAGCGACGTTCAACAAATCATATATTATGCTGGCAAGGGCAACAGCAGCCGTAATTTAAGTGACGATGTAGAAGTGTATTTTAAAGATGGCAGCGCTATTAAAATTTCAAATATGCTCATTTCGGCTATCGATCTGCTAGCAAAATTCAAAGACCCGGCAGATAATTATACCGTGCCTGTTAATTTTAAAACCAAAAACTTGTTCAAATAGCCGTAAAATCAATTCAAACAGAATAAAGTTTTGTTCAGCCTGTTTATTTTACAAAAAATAAAATTTTCTATTGACAAAAACATTTTTTACCGTACATTTACAGCGTAATAAAAAACAAATGAAATTTACAAGCGCATATTACTTCGGTTACTACTTTTACTTTAACAGTATGAGCCGGGACTAATATGTACTTAACACACACATAAAGAACTTAAAAAGTCCCGGCACAAAATGCCGGGACTTTTTGCTTTAACAGGGGTTATGAAAATAGAAAGACCAAGAGTTGCAATCCAGGGAATACGTGCTTCTTTTCACGAAGAAGCTGCCTTAAAGTATTTTGGAGAAAACACGCAAACCATTGAATGCAACACATTCAAACAAACTTTTGAGACCCTAAAAAACAGGGAGGCCGATTATGTGGTGATGGCTATTGAGAATAGCATCGCCGGAAGTATATTGCCTAATTATACCCTGTTGCTTGATTATGGCTTCCCGGTAGTTGGCGAAATTTACCTGCCTATTCAACTGCATTTAATGGCATTGCCCGGTGTAAAGTTCGAGGATATCAAATATGTAACCTCTCACCCTATCGCCCTACGTCAGTGTGTTGATTTTTTTGATGAATACCCTCACCTTAAAATTGTAGAAAGTAATGATACCGCGGCCTGTGCCAAACGTATCAGAGAGGAACAATTAACCGATACCGTTGCTATTGCTAATGCCCTTGCCGCTAAACTTTACGGATTGGATGTGTTGGAACGCCGCATAGAATCAAACAAAAAGAACTTTACCCGTTTCCTGATCCTTACCCATCATGATAATGTGGAAAAAAAGAACTCTAATAAGGCTTCGCTTTGTTTCCAGGTAAGCAATAAGGTTGGAGCATTAGCCAAAGTACTTAATATTTTTGCCGAGGAGGGCGTGAATATGAGCAAAATACAATCTATGCCTATCCTGGGTAAACGTAACGAATATAACTTTTACGTAGACATTGAATGGGATGAGCCAAAACAATACGATATATCGATAAGGCAAATACTTAAATACACGCATAACTTTAACATACTTGGTGAATATGAAAGACATGATGATGAATTAACAACCACACCCCCCAAACCCCAAAAAAACGACCGCATAAGGAAGTACATCAATATTCGCAGGAATATTTGACCCTCTTAATTAACAACTGAAGATTTAAACAAAATATAAAACACACCGGCAAAACAAAATACCGGACAAACAACAAAAACGATGAAATTGAATTTGAACATACAGCCGCTTCACACCTGGATCAAAACCGGAAAAGAACCATTGGTAATAGCAGGCCCCTGCAGTGCAGAAACCGAAGATCAATTAGTAGCTACGGCTCATTTATTAGCTCAAACCGGTCGCATTTCTGCATTACGTGCAGGTATATGGAAACCACGTACCCGTCCAGGTGAGTTTGAAGGTATTGGCAGCATAGGTTTAGAATGGCTTAAACGCGCAAAAGAAGAAACTGGCTTACCGACCGCTGTTGAAGTAGCAACTGCAAAACATGTGGAAGAAGCATTAAAAGCAGGTGTTGACATTTTATGGGTTGGCGCACGTTCAACCGTTAACCCTTTCACCGTACAGGAAATTGCTGATGCTTTACAAGGTGTTGATGTACCAGTGATGGTTAAAAACCCGGTAAATCCAGATCTTTCTTTATGGATAGGTGCTTTGGAACGTATCAACAATGCTGGTATTACTAAACTGGCAGCTATACACCGTGGTTTTTCATCTTACGAGAAATCAGCTTTTCGTAATGAGCCAATGTGGGATATTGCCATCAACTTAAAAACATTGGCCCCTGAATTGCCTATCATTAACGATCCAAGCCACATTTCGGGTAACCGCGACCTGATCGGTTACATCTCACAAAAAGCATTAGACCTTGACATGCAGGGCTTAATGATCGAATCGCATATCGATCCAAGCGTAGCCTGGACAGATGCCAAACAACAGGTTACCCCTGCTGCCTTAGCTGATATTATCGATCACCTGGCTTTACGTAAACCAGAGATCCGCAATGCTGAGTTAAATGACAAGCTTGCCGAGCTACGCAGCCAGATAGATAAAATTGACGACCTGGTTATCCAGAAAATTGCCGAGCGTATGCAAATTGCCGAGAAGATCGGTAACTACAAAAAAGACAACAACATTACCATTTTGCAGGTAGGCCGTTGGGATGAGATTGTTCAAAAACGTACCAACTACGCGAAAGCCTTAAAATTAGGATCTGAATTTACAGAGAAACTGTTAGAGCTTTTACATAGCGAGTCGATCCGCAGACAAACCGAGATCATGAACACCAATGAAGCCGGACAAGCTGCAGAAAAACTTACCCACGTATAATAGAATATCCTGATGCAAAACGTCATCCTGACAAGGAATAATAAGCAAGTAAACGGCACGGTAAATCTCACAGGCTCAAAAAGCGAGTGCAATCGTGCATTAGTGATCGAGGCTTTAAGCAATGGTAAGGTTAAGGTAGAGAACGTATCCGATGCCGCTGATGCGGTGTTGCTGGCGGGTATATTGAGAAAGAATCAGGAGCCAAGAATCAAGAATCAAGAAATTCTTGCAGGCGGCGAACCATTCACCACTCACGACTCACAACTCACTACCGTCGACATCGGCCCTGCCGGTACGGCCATGCGTTTTTTAACCGCCTACTTTGCCATACAGGATAATGAAGTCATATTAACCGGCAGCCAGAGGATGAAAGAAAGACCGATAGGTATATTGGTCGATGCGCTGAGAGAGTTAGGTGCCCATATTGATTACGAAGAAAAAGAGGGCTATCCCCCTATAAAACTAAAAGGCAGTTTCGCACAGCTAACTAGTAAGATCAGTATTAAAGGTAACATTAGTAGTCAGTATATTACTGCCTTGTTGCTCATCGCTGCACGGCTGCCTTTTGGTTTGGAGCTGCACATACAAGGAGAGTTAACCTCTCGGCCTTACGTCGAAATGACGCTGGCTATGTTGACCTCAACAGGCATTCAGCACCGATGGGAGGATAATGTGATCTCCATTGCAAACCAGGAATTTTCCACTACCTCCATACATGTTGAACCGGATTGGAGCGCGGCATCATACTGGTATGCCATAGCAGCACTTGCGGATAAAGCAGAGTTATTCCTGACCGGCCTTACCCCGTACAGCTTACAGGGCGACAGCGTGATCACCGAGATCATGGCCAATTTTGGCATCACCTCGCAGTTCAAAGATGGCGGTGTTCAGCTAACCAAAGAAAACAAGCCTTTTAATCACAAGGTGTTCGATCTGAAAGAGTGTCCCGATCTGGCTCAAACCATTGTTGTGGTATGTGCGGCTTTAGGGCATGAAACAGCTTTTACCGGTTTGGAAACGTTAAAAATTAAAGAAACTGACCGTATTTTAGCATTACAGACCGAGCTGGCCAAAATGGGCGTAAAACTCATCGAGAATAACGAGGTATACCAACTGGATTGCAGTGGCAAGTTTATTCCGGAGCGCATGTTTATCAATACCTATCACGATCACCGTATGGCTATGGCATTTGCCCCACTCGCGCTTATCGTTCCGGAATTGGAGTTTGAGAACGGGCCTGTGGTTGATAAATCGTATCCCGCATTCTGGACCGATCTGGCTAAACTTGGCTTCAAGGTTCAGGAAATAGAGGCATAGCACTAAAAATAACCACCAAGCGTCATTGCGAAGCCGTTCTGTACATCATAAAGATTACTTCGTACCTCGCAATGACGATTTAAATAAATAGATTTGTGGTGAGCCGTCTCAAATCTCATATCTAACATCTCATATCTAAAATAATGGCAGGCAACTCATTCGGGCAAATATTCAGAATAACCACCTTTGGCGAATCGCATGGCGAAGCAATAGGGGTTATTATTGACGGTTGCCCAGCGCAATTAACCGTTGATCTGGATTACATTCAGGGCGAACTGGATAAACGCAAACCCGGTCAGTCAAAAATAACTACACAACGTAAAGAAAGTGATACCGTAAAGATCCTATCAGGTGTATTTGAAGGTAAAACTACAGGAACGCCTATAGCTATGCTGATCCCCAACGAAGATCAGCGCTCCAAAGATTACAGTCATAATGTGGACGTATTCCGCCCCTCCCATGCCGACTATACTTATCAAACTAAATATGGTATACGCGACCATCGCGGTGGGGGCCGGTCATCAGCCCGGGAAACCGCGGCACGTGTTGCTGCGGGTGCTTTGGCCAAGCTTTTGCTCAAAAGCCAGGGTATCGAGATAGCGGCCCATGTAAGCAGTGTAGGTACTATTAACGCCCCTAACGTAAGTATCAACAACGTACAGGAGTTTATTGACGAACGTGAAAAAAACATCGTACGCTGTGCCGATCCGGCCACTGCCGAGGAAATGATCGCCTTTATTGACAGTGTGCGTAAAGACGGCGATACTGTTGGCGGTAAGATAAGCTGCCATGTAAAAAATTGCCCTGTAGGTCTCGGTGAGCCTGTATTTGATAAGCTTCATGCCGATCTGGGGAAGGCGATGCTAAGCATCAACGCCGTTCATGGCTTTGAATTTGGCTCGGGCTTTGCCGGCAGCGAGATGCGCGGATCGGAACATAACGACATCTTTGTAAAATCACATTTAGGCGATATTAGCACCATTACCAATTTTTCTGGTGGTATACAAGGCGGTATCAGTAATGGTATGCCTATTGAGTTTAAAGTAGCCTTTAAACCGGTAGCTACCATCATGAAAAATCAGGCCACTATTGATAGCGAAGGCAATGCGGCCGAAATATCAGGTAAAGGTCGTCATGATCCTTGCGTCGTCCCTCGTGCCATCCCTATTGTTGAAGCCATGGCCGCACTGGTCCTGGCTGATCATTGGCTCCGGAACCGAAACTCTATTTTAAGCTAAAAGCTCAGGGCACAAAGTCCTGAAGCCATTTAAATAGTTCGAAAGCCCGAAGCCATAAAAAGCTTCGGGCTTTTCCATTTTAGCTTTCTGCTTATAATTACCTTTGCAAACCATAAAAACCTATGTTAACCTCTGTCATCCAATTATACAAACAAGCTTATAGCGGACTATCAAAAAACAGCTGGTACCTGAGCATCGTAATGCTCATTAACCGGAGCGGCACTATGGTGGTACCTTTTATGAGTATTTATACCATTCAGCAGCTGCATTTTACCATTGTGCAATCTGGCTGGGTGATGGCGTTTTTTGGCATTGGAGCTATATCGGGCGCCTTTATCGGGGGCAAACTAACCGACAAGATCGGTTTTTACGACATTCAGGTGGGCGCATTGTTTATTGGCGGTATATTATTCCTGGTGTTGGGCTATCAGCGTACCTTTTTAAGCGTGAGTATAGGTACTTTCATACTCAGTATCTGCAACGAATCATTTCGTCCGGCAAACTCCACAGCTATAGCTCATTACAGCAACGACGAGAATAAGACTCGCTCCTATTCGCTCAACCGCCTGGCCACCAACCTGGGATGGGCCTTTGGAGGCGGCTTAGGTGGTTTCCTGGCCTCGTTCAATTACCATTTACTATTCTGGGTGGATGGTTGCACCAATATTTTTGCCGCACTTTTACTATTGAAATTGATGCCGCGCTCAACTATCAGGAAAACAGTTAAAGACCTGGCCGATAAAGCCATAGCATCAACATCAGCCTATAAGGATGGCGTTTACCTGATATTTATCTTATTGAGCACCTTGTTTGCCACCTGCTTTTTCCAATTCTTTATTATGCAACCGGTATTCTATAATATCCAGTGGCATTTCAACGAACGCTTTATAGGCTTTCTATTAGCACTGAATGGCATCCTTATCGTATTGGTAGAGATGATCCTGATTCACAAACTGGAGGGCAAGAGAAACCCACTTACGTATATCTGCATGGGTATTATTATAGCAGGCGCCAGCTTTGCTATGTTAAATTTATTGCCACATGCCGCATGGGTAGCCATTTTGGTGGTGGCAATGATCACCCTGGGCGAAATTATGAGTATGCCATTCATGAACGCCTACTGGATAAATCGAACCACTAATGGTAATCGCGGCGAATATGCTGCACTCTATAGTATGTCTTGGTCGGCGGCGCAGATCATTGCCCCTGCGGTTGGCAGTCAGATCATCGCTCATGGCGGTTTTTCGATGCTATGGTGGGTTTTAGCTTCGGTATGCCTGCTGTCCTCTACGGGCTTTTTTGTGCTGAAAAAATTGAGCCCGCACGCTAAACCAATTATTATTGAAAATGTAAACTAAACGCTGTTTTTCAGCACCTTAATTGTTACTAAAAGCTGCCCCAGATGCCTCATGGTATGCTCGGCCGAATGCACGTACAGGCCCATTACGGTTGAGGGTAGTTGCGCCCGCCCTACTCCGCGGAATTGCTTCAAGGTCTGCTCATCAGTTGTTATCAACTGGGCAATAGCTTTATCAACCTCACTATCAAATCGTTGTAGAAGGTCGGCTATGGTTATATTTTCAGCTGCTTTTCCTTCACCCGACAGATAGTTAAGCTGTTCTGCTGTAAGTGCTTCTCCCCTGGCATAAGTAAACAGCCGGTTAAGTACACCCGTTAAATGTTGCAGATGGAAGCCAGGGGATGCCATCCCTGCTATCTTTTGCCATAAAAGTCCATCCGGGAAATCAGCCATTAATTCGTTTAGCTCCTCTCTGGCTTGGAGCAAGGCGTGGGCTACCGGTTGGAGGAGTGCCGGCACATCATCCATAGGCCCGCGGAGCCAAACTTCAGTTTTATTTTTTGCTGTCATCGTTTTTAAAAAATTGGCTTGATTTTGTGTCCTTAAAACTTTTTAAACCTTAAATTTTAACACTTTTTTAGTTAAAAACAGGACAAAAACGCCTCACTTTTGGCCGCTTTAACTAAATTTTAACGCCATTTTAACACTTTTTAACAAATTTTAGAGGGGTTTTTAAAGATTTAAAAAGTATTAAATAATTGATATTCAAAATAACTAAATATCAAACGATCGATATTCGTGTCTAATTTCTTTTAACCAAACAGCCCGGTTTTCTTTTACAAAGAAAACCGGGCTGCCGATATATACAAATATACGAATTTAAGCCGGAAGTATAAAGCCCGGTGTGGTAAGTTCGAGTTCGGTATAACCTTAAATCTTCAGGATAAAACAACGGTTTTGTCATCTCACGGCAAACCGCGGTATTAATAAACAGAGCGAACAACAGATCTATATAATACATTATTTATCGAGGTTAAAAAATATAAAACTTATAAAAAATATTTATATTAGTGATATATAAAACATAATTACCTGATAAATAAAACCATATAATAAAATCCCAATTTATTATATACCTCAACAGGCATCATAAACTGAACCAATTATATATTATTAAAACAATGAGAAAATCAAATTTAACTTCGTCATTGGGCAAATTGCTCAATCGCGACCAGATGAAAAATGTAAAGGGGGGCGCAAGTGCCCAGGTGTACTGTCAGCGCACGATGTGTGAGGGTACCGACAATCAAGGTAATTATTCTTTCGGGTCATGCAATTTATATTGTACCTGTATCTCGTATGACGAAAACCACAACGTTGTTGCCCTGAATTCATCTGACTGTGGGCGATAATTTAAGTCGACAGTCATAAGCTCTAAGTCTTAAGTTTCAGATCCTGCTCAGAACTTGAGATTCAAGACTTAGATCTTTTCTCCTACGGGCAATTATTTCGCATCCCCGTAGCGCAGTTCCAGAGGTATAATGCCACCGTCGCTATTTTCAGGAGCGTAGAGGATGTCGAGTGCTGGCTTGTTCTGCTTCGCCAGGTACTCCACCTTCATGCTGTAAAATCCTTTTTGCAGAGGCAATACGTACGATTGAATACCCACTGTTTGCTGGTTAAGTATTAATTGATTGTTGATATACATGGTCGACACGCCATCGCTGCGTAAGCCAAAAATGTAATAGCCCGTTTGTTTTATCTCCAACTGCCCGTTGAACACACAGGCAAAGTTTTGCTGTTTGGGTAACTTGCCCAGGTCGAAGTCTTTATCGGCCCAACCCTTTTTTAAAGGCTTTAGCTTTTTAAAATCGGGTAGCGAGTTCCAGCTACCCTCATAGTAAGTATAATTCCAACCACCAGGGGTAAAATTTTTGATTTGAGAACCGGCCGGCAGGGTACTGCCTATAGTAAAATTCGCGCTCACCTGCTGCTCGTATCCCGGACGATAGGTAAGCTCTTTCAAATTCAATTGCTTTGTATTAAGAAGTGTAAATTCATTGCCTTCTATTCTCGGAGATGCCATCGTTGGCTCACTCCCATCGGTGGTATAATGCAGCTCTTTTACAAAATCGCCCAGAAAATGCATCTTCAAAGGCTTGTCCTTCAATAATACACCGTTCATCGGGTAAAAATTCAAACCCGGTTTGTTGTATCCATGGTAGGTTAACTTTAAGCCATCATATACCGTACGGAAGATCATGCTATTATGTGTTTCGTCGTTATACAACATCAGCTTATAATGAAAACCTGCCGGAGCCGCCTGTCGGATTATCGAATCCATGACGATTACCCGCTGTTCTTTTGCGGGCTCTCCCTCCCGTCCGGTCACAAGCAAAGTGGTATTGTTTAAGTCGATCTTGCCTATGCTATCCCTTACCAGTTTGGGCAGATAATCCTTATCCCACCAAAAGCTCGGATCGGCCAGCAGGTACGATTGAAAGAGCCGGGGTTCCTTCATCAGCGTATACATGCCAAACAATCCGCCCAACGAGCCACCGTGATAAGTATTCATGCCCGTAGTGTGGTATTTTTTGTTGATGTAAGGCATCAGCTCGGTCTTGATAAAGGCAATATAATTGGCAGCCCCACCAGATTGAGGGTCACCCCCAGTGCGGGTGGGCGTAAGATCGCGCCCGCGCATGTTTTGCCCTTGCAGCATAGTATTGGGCAGGCTCACCATAATATTTGCCGGGATAAACTGGATCTCCAGAAACCGCTCGATATTAGCTACGATCTGCGTATTCCATTCACCATCTGTAATATAGATAACATCATATTTGGCAGCGGTAGTATCACTATATCCCACCGGCAGAACAATCTCGATCGATCGCTTTTCTTTGAGTGTATTGGAGTAAATACTATCGCGAATAATATTTAACGGTTTCACTTGCGCAAAAGCGCTGCTTATTAAACAAACTAACAGGGTAACGATCTGGGTGAAAGTTTTTTTCATACGGATATAATAAAAGCTAACATTAAGGTAGCAGCTACTGGTAAGACTACACCCAGTTATAAAACGTTACAGTCAAAAGGCCATTTAGCTTTGCACAGGAACTTCCCGTCCTTTACCGTATCTTTGTATGAAAATATAGAAACGGCAGGTTTAAATGGTACACCTTATGGGTTATGTATAAGCATATCCTGATTAACTTTCTGCAGTTTTGATATAAAACAGCGGTTTTAAAAAATAATCGTTGTCATTTTGCTTTGTGGTATGGCTATTGCTAACACAAGGAATATTAACTATACTTTTATCATGATTTTTGCCTCTTCAAAAAAGACCTCCGTTCCACTGTTTATATTGGGTCTTTTTGTATCCCTGTTTGCTTTGCAAAGCTGCAAGAAAAAGCATTCAGCCATAGCCGATCAACTTTTTAAAATAACCCAGAATAAAATTTACCAGGACATTGACCCTGATACGCTGGCTGCTACACTGAAAAAAGAATTAGAAAGTCAAAAATCAAAGATCGCTAATGAATCGGTAATCGATTCCTTTATCAGAAAAAATGACTACCAGCCCGTTCTGGTGATGAACCATTTATTTAATGGCGATTTGGATATACTGCCCGATTATTATGACAAGATCACCGAACATGGACTGAGCAAAGCTCCCTATCATATCAGGGCCATCAAAACGCTTGTGGCTAAATTTCATGACAAAAATGGCATCCTGACAACCGACGAAGCCTATCATGAACTGGCCCGGCTTGAATTGCTTACCGCAAGCTCGCTCATTAAATATTCCAATGCATTGCAATATGGGGTGGTGAATCCCCGGAAAATATTTTCCCGCTATTTTACAGCCACCAAGCGACCAGATAGCATCAGCATGAGAAATGTACTGTTGGTAAAAGATTTAAAAAGCTACCTGGATAGTATACAACCGGCCGATCCGCAATACAAGATACTGCAAAAAGCTTTTGTGAATAATACCGTAATAGATGGTTTATCTGCCGAAGAATCCAAACGGTATTTTTTGGTGAATATGGAGCGCTTGCGCTGGAAGAATAAACCTACCGAGCAGAAATACGTTATCGTGAACATTCCCGATTTTAAACTGGATGTGATAGAAGATGGTAAATCGGTTTTAAACATGAAGGTTTGTGTTGGCCAGGGGCGCAACATGGACGGGCATGCCAGCCTGATATCCTATGTAGACAGCGACCGATATGACAAACCCTTCCCACGCGAAACACCGCAATTGAGCAGCGTGATCCATAGCGTTGAAGTAAACCCTACCTGGAACATACCACGAAGCATAGCCACCAAAGAAATTATTATTGAGGCAGCCGAAGATCCTTACTATTTATCGAATAAAAATATAGACGTTTATAAAGACGGGAGAAAAATTGAAGACCCGGAGACGATAGACTGGTCGACGGTTACAGCGGATAACCTGCAATATGATTTCAAACAGCGCCCGGGAGAAGATAATTCATTAGGAAAAATAAAATTTCTGTTCAAAAATAAAAGCAGCGTTTACCTGCATGATACACCTGCGAAATCGGCTTTCAGAAAATCTATGCGTGCAGTAAGCCATGGTTGTGTACGCCTGGGCGACCCACAAGGACTTGCTAAAAACCTTTTTGGCGAAGGGGAAAATTATGATACCATAGCCAAAGATATGAGCGAGGATAACCCCGAACCTACCAATATCGGTCTGCCTAAAAAAACACCAATATACATTACTTATGTTACCTGCTGGGCAGATGACGCAGGCGTATTACAATCGCGCCAGGACGTGTACGGACTGGACATTGTACTGTACGATCATTTAAAACCGTTGATGGGCGTTAATTAGTATCAAGTAGCTACTTGATACTAAACTTATAGTCTTGCTAAATCAAAAGCGGATGTATCGGCCGCTATAAAATTGAGCGGACCGGCCTCGTCAAGATACTTGGAAGTATACCTGTCATCATTGCCATTGATAAATATTACCGTTTTGCCTTTGATGGTATTGATCACGGTGTTGGCAAGCCGGGCCGGTACAGCAGGGCAGCCGAAGCTACGCCCAAGGTATCCCTGGTGGTTGATGGCGGCCTGGCTTACGTAGCTGGCACCATGAATTACAATATCACGCATACGGGCATTGCCGTTAAAACCTTCGTCAAGACCATCCAAATGTAAAGAACGGCCATGTTTGCCCATATACACATTGTCGGTAAGGTAAAAACCCAAACTGCTTTGATGCGAGTCGTTCCTGTCAGAAAAATTGGTAGCCATTTCTTCGCCACTACCCTGTCCGTGGGCCACCCATGTGTTAAGTAACAATTGCTTACTGAAAAGATCAATGATCCACATACGTTTTTCCCGGCTCGATTTGGTAAAATCGACCACTGTTAGTACAGAACTGCTTTGTGGCAATAAATGATTGAGCTTTAAATTGGTATAACCAGTAACCGCTTTTTCAAATACATCAAATGCCAAACCGGTTTGCTGTAGGCTGGCCGTTTGGTATAAACTATTTACATACTGATTAAATAATTCTTTTGCATTTAGAGTAGAATTTACTTTTCCGTCTGATTTGTTTGCACCTGCGGATCTCCAGCTGATAACAGTTGTAGCTAAAAATAAAACCGCGAATGTGACACACCATAAGTGTTTCCTCATACTTTTTGTGTTGAGTTTAATTTTAAACAATAATTTAAATTAGCAACAGGTTAAGTCGGTAACTGACCAGAATTAGGAGCCGGCCAATTACAAATGTATAATTTTTTACTTAAGTCAAAATCATTTCAGGGTATTTTTTATTTACTAAAATGAAAATAAATTTAAGATAAAGCAATTAAACACTAATTTATACGGAGAAAAACGGTAAAAGGTTAAGGATTATTGTAATGAGGGAGGAAAATAAGTGATTGGATGAAGGAGGGTTGAAAATATCCAACAATGAATTTTGAATAATGAAGTTTGCTATTGTAACCACAAGGACGCATTTGAGATATCCACCGGAGCCTCTCCCATATTTGTCATTTCGAACGAAGAGAGAAATCTTCTGCGCCTAATATATCCCGCGTAAAAGATTTTTCGCTCCGCTCAAGAGATAGTTTCTCCTCGTTCCTCGTCGAAATGACAATGCGTTTTAATATCTAAAAAAGAGTTACTTCACCCAGTTGATCTTTTCTTCGAGCGGTGTATTTCTCCGGCCTTCGGGATATTGATCGGCGTAGCCCAGGTATAGCACACCAAGTACGTTATCTTCTTCGCGCAGTTGCAAAAACTCTTTCATGCCGGGTTTTAATATTGCACCGCCGGTACTCCAGAACGAGGCGATATTTAAAGAAGTAGCGCCAAGCAATATGTTTTGGATAGCGCTTGAAACCGCCGCGATCTCTTCAAAGGGAGGTATTTTTGGCAGGTCGCCACGTTTCATGGTTACAATGATCACGTGTGATACCTTATCGCCCTGGTGTTGCAGATTATTGTAAGTCAACTCGTTAAAATCTTCTAACTTAACTCCTTGTTTATATATTTCGGCATGCTCACGGCAAAAGTCAGCAGGATTTTCATATACAATAAAGCGCCATGGTTCGGTATAGCCATGGGTTGGCGCCCAGTCGGCCAGTTCCAGCAAGGCGGCAACCTGCGCATTAGGTATTTTTTGTCCGTTCATGGTGACCGGTTTAATCGAACGGCGTGTTTTAATGATGTTTGATATGGTGGTGAATGTTGTTGAATCCATAATGTGTGTGTTGTAGAATAGAATGCCCGCAAACTTAAAGATTAAGCGCGAAATTGAACACAAGAAAATGTATGGGCAGCAAAAATAATATTCAGCTGAAAGCTGAAACTATGTGACTCACGAGCTGAAAGAGATTATTAAAAAATGTCATCTCGAATGAGGAACGAAGAGGGATCTTATACAATTGGATAGCTTCACGTACAAGATTTCTCCTCGTTCCTCGTCGAAATGACAACGTTTTTATTCACTAATTCACTAATCCACCAATTAAAATATCGGTGGATATTTAGCGGGATTAGCTTCATTCATCATGGCGTAAACCGCTTCGATCACATCATCAACAGATGGTTTGCTGAAATAATCACCATCGGAACCATACGGCGGACGGTGTTCTTTAGCGGTTAATGTTCTGGGTTGTGCGTCAAGCGAATAGTAACCATTTTCGGTTTCTACAATCTTTTGAACAATGTAGGCTGATGCCGCTCCCGGTACGTCTTCATCAACAACCAATAATTTGCTGGTCTTTTTTAAGGAAGTACCACAAACATTATCAATATCAAAAGGATACAGGGTTTGCGGATCGATAATTTCGATATTGATACCCATTTTATCGAGCTCTGCGGCAGCTTCCTGCACAATACGCAGGGTTGATCCATAAGAAACAACGGTAAGATCGCCGCCTTCTTTCAATATCTCGGCCTTACCCAGCGGAACGGTAAATTCGCCCACGTTTTCCGGAAGCTTTTCTTTCAGGCGGTAGCCGTTCAAACTTTCGATCACGATAGCCGGTTCATCACCCCTTAACAGGGTATTATACAAACCTGCGGCCTGAGTCATGTTACGGGGCACACAAAGATGGAAACCACGCATGGAGTTAACGATCATGCCCATCGGTGAACCTGAATGCCAGATCCCTTCGAGCCTGTGGCCACGTGTGCGGATAATGAGCGGCGCTTTTTGACCACCTTTAGTGCGGTAACTTAAACTGGCTATATCATCGCACAAAACGGTCATGGCGTAGATGAGATAATCGAGGTATTGGATCTCGGCAATAGGGCGTAAACCACGCATAGCCAGGCCCATGCCTTGGCCTATGATGGTAGTTTCGCGGATACCGGTATCGGTAATGCGCAGATCGCCGTATTTGTTTTGCAAACCGGCAAAACCCTGGTTCACATCGCCAATAGCGCCTACATCTTCGCCAAAGGCAACAATGCTTTTGTCGCGCTCAAAGTTGGCATCAAAACAGGCGTTCAATATTTCGCGACCATCTAAAAGGCGTGCTTCTTCACTGTAGATAATCGGCACAACAGGCACATTTAAAGGAGATTGTGGTGTTTCTGAAAATAACTTAGAATCGTAACGCTCCTTATTTTTAATGGTCTCTGCTTTTAGCCAATCTAACAATACCTGTCTTTCAGTTACCGTTTCATGTACTGTAAGGCGGAGGGCTTTACGCACGGAACCTACGGTATCTTTCCGGCCGGCATCATAACTTGAACGCAGTTCGGTAGCGATACCGGTCAGCTCTTCTTTAGCAGCTACGGTATAGGCCAGGTTGTCAATTAAGCGCGCGGTTTCTTCAACTTCAACTTTAATGATATCCCCCAGTTCGGCGGCGGCTTCGCGCTGGCATTCCCGTACATATTTTTTGGCTGCTGTTTCCAATTCATCGAGCTCTGCTTCCGTGGCAATTGCTGAAGAAAGCATCCACTCGCGCATTTTCAACAGGCAATCATGCTCATCTTCCCAGGCCAGGCGGTCTTTTGATTTGTAACGTTCATGTGAACCCGAGGTAGAGTGGCCCTGAGGCTGTGTCATTTCCACCACATGGATGAGTACCGGCACATGCTGCTCGCGACATATCGTTATAGCGCGTTCATAAGTTTCGCAAAGAGCGATATAATCCCAGCCCCTTACTTTAAATATTTCATAGCCATTGGAGCCATTTTCACGTTGAAAGCCTTTAAGTATCTCAGAAATATCTTCTTTGGTGGTTTGCAGTTTTGCTGGTACGGATATAGCATAGGCATCATCCCAAACCGAGATGGCCATGGGCACCTGCAGTACACCTGCCGCGTTAAAGGTTTCAAAAAACAAACCTTCGGATGTGGAACCGTTGCCTATAGAACCAAAGGCAACCTCGTTACCACCCAGCGAAAACTGTTTCAGGTATTCCAGCTCTTTATTTTGACGATATAGTTTGGAAGCATAGGCCAAACCGAGCAAACGGGGCATATGACCACCGGTGGTTGATATATCTGAGGAGCAGTTCATGGTTTCGGCCTGGTCAACCCAGCTGCCGTCGGGGTTCACAAAGCGGGTGGCATAGTGACAGTTCATCTGCCTGCCACCAGATGCAGGATCTTTTTCGATATCGGGGTTGGCATAAAGCTGTGCAAAAAACTCCTTGAGGTTGCTCATGCCAGTGGCAAACATAAAAGTTTGATCGCGGTAGTATCCTGCGCGCCAGTCGCCGGCGCGGAAAGCTTTGGCCATGGCCAATTGGGCAACTTCCTTACCATCGCCAAAGATGCCAAACTTAGCTTTGCCCGTTAAAACCTCTCTCCTGCCTATTAAACTTGCCTGACGACTTTCGTAACCAATACGATAATCGTCAATCACAATTTTTTTGAAATCATCAAAACTCAGTTCTGCAGTATTAAATTTACTGGTTGCACGTAAGGTAGATTCGGGCATATATAATTTCGTTTAGACGGTAAAATTATAAAATTCTATTCTGTATTTTGCATACTGACAATAAAACATGGAGTTTAACTAATAGTTTTTAATTTGGGTTAAACCTTATATATTTGTTTTACGTTAAACCTTATATATTTGTATTAATCAAACAAAGTATGAAAAAAATATTAATGATTTGCGCAGTAGTTTTAGGATTTGCCTTTACTGCATCGGCACAGGATAGCCAAAAAGCGGAGTTTAAATTCAATGAAGAAAAACACGACTTTGGCAAGATACCTCAGGGTACTCCTGTAACTACCGTTTTTGAATTTACCAACGTTGGTAAAGAGCCTCTTATTTTGACAGAAGTAAGACCAACCTGCGGTTGCACCATTGCCGATTACACCAAAACTCCTGTAAAAGGTGGTGAAAAAGGCACAATCAAAATTACTTATAATGCTGCTGCCGCTGCTCCTTTCAACAAAACCATTGTTGTAAAATCAAACGCGGTTACGCCAGAAAAGTACCTGAATATTGTTGGCGAAGTTGTAGCCAAGCCTGCATCGAGCAAATAATTACAGCAAGTTGCCATAGCCCTTGCTGAGCAGGGGCTGATTAAAAAATATAAAATAAAAGACCCTTTTTGAGGGTCTTTTTTCGTTTGAGGAGGTATATAACAACAATACTTTCTTTTTTATTAATTTTGCACATGCCAAAAATATCTCAAAAAGGGCAGCGAATGCCCGCATCGCCTATACGCAAGCTAACTCCCTTTGCTGATAAAGCTAAGCTGGATGGCAAAAAAGTGTATCACCTGAACATCGGCCAGCCTGATATTGAAACCCCTGAAGGCATGCTGAATGCCATTAAAAATATTGATTTTAAAGTTTGGGCCTATACCCCGTCTGAAGGAACGCTGGTTTACCGCCAAAAGCTTACAGAATATTATAACAAGCTGGGTTACAACATTACGCCCGACAATATTATTGTAACCACTGGCGGTTCTGAGGCTATTACCATATCCATGATGGCCTGCCTTGATCCGGGTGATGAAGTGATCATCCCGGAGCCTTTTTATGCCAACTACAACGGTTTTGCCAGCCAGAGCGATATTGTGGTGAAGCCGATACTTTCTTTTATTGATAACGGTTTTGCCCTACCCCCTATCAGCGAGTTTGAAAAGCTGATAACTGATAAAACCAAGGCTATCATCATCTGTAACCCCAACAATCCTACAGGGTATTTATATTCTAAAGAAGAATTGGAAGCCTTGAAAGAACTGGCCCTTAAGTATGATCTGTACCTGTTTTCGGACGAAGCATACCGGGAGTTTTGCTATGATGGCCGCACCTTTATTTCGCCTATGCACCTGGAAGGATTAGACGAAAATGTGATTGTGATGGACACCGTAAGTAAGCGCTATAGTGCCTGTGGCGCCCGTTTGGGTTGTTTAATCACCAAAAACAAAGCGGTTTTAACTGCTGGTTTAAAATTTGCCCAGGCCCGCCTGAGCGCAGGTATGGTTGAACAGATTGCAGGCACTGCTGCCGTTGATACTCCCGACAGCTATTTTGAAGCCGTAAATAAAGAATATACCAGTCGCCGGGATACCCTGGTGAGCAAACTGAACAAAATAGATGGCGTTTACTGTCCAAATCCGGGTGGCGCTTTCTATGTGGTAGCTAAATTACCTATTGATAACGCCGATAAATTCTGCCAATGGATGTTGGAAGTATTCAGTCATGATAACCAAACAGTGATGATGGCACCTGCAACCGGTTTTTACAGCACTCCCGGCGCAGGATATAACGAGGTGCGTATGGCCTATGTATTAAAAAATGAAGACCTGCAAAACGCGATGATATGTCTGGAAGAAGCTTTGAAAGTTTACCCGGGTCGTGTGGTAAACAATGAACAGCTTGCCGAAAGCAGGTAATCAAAACACAACTATTGCATAAACAAGGAAACCCGACTTTGAGCCGGGTTTTCTTGTTTTATAGATCTGATTAAGCTAAATCTTTAAATCTGGCCCGGAATTATTAAGCTATCTGTAAAATCACTTTTCCATTAAGGCCACCGGCTGTAACCAGGTCCTGTGCCTCGGCGGCGGCTTCCAGATTCAATACTTTGGCTATATGTGGGGTAATTTTATTTTCCTCAACTAATTTTTTGCCAAATGCCAATTTCTCCAATTTTGGGGCCGAATTGATAAATTCGGCACTGATACCATATTTTTCCGCTTCTTCATTTGAAGTAGGCATAACTATGCTAATTAATTTACCGCCTTTTTTTACTACCGCGTATGATTTCTGCTGCGTTTCACCCCCTACTCCATCTATAACCAGGTCAACATCATGTACCAATTGGCCAAAATCTTGTGTTTTATAGTCGATCGCCTCATCAGCGCCTAATGATTTGATAAGATCCTTGCCCTTCGCCGAAGCTGTGCCGATAACATAAGCGCCCAATGCTTTGGCCATCTGAACCAGCGCGATACCAACAGCACCCGCTGCTCCATGAATCAATACCTTTTGACCAGCTTGCAAATTCGCGCCTTCTATCAACACACTGTAAGCGGTATTCAGCGGAACAGCAAGGGCTGCGGCTTCATTCAGGCTAACATTATTCGGAATCAAAGAAACTTTTTTTTCATCCATCACGATATATTCAGCATAGGTACCGCCAAATGTGGTGGCAAAAACCTTGTCCCCTTTTTTTAAGCGGGTTACATTCTCGCCGGTCTCTTCTACCGTTCCGGAGAAATCAGTACCGGGAACGAATGGAATTGGAATGGGTATAAATTGCTTCATTGCACCTGAGCGAATTTTCATATCGAACGGATTAATGGTTGTAGCCGCTATTTTGATAAGCACCTGGCCGGTAGCAGGTACAGGCTGAGCTATGTTTTCTATTTTCAAAACGGACGAATCTCCGTATCCTGTCATTTGAATTGCTTTCATATTTTTTTAGTTATACACAAATGTAACCGATTGGCATTCATGCAACATCTTTTACAGGTAAATAAAAACCAGCCAAAATGTTTTTAAATAACATAATATTTTTTGTGCCCGACCTATCCGTTTTTGATACACAGCAAACAATATCATGTACGTTTTTGATACAGCAGGATGGCGCATTATATATTTAACTAATTAAAAATCAAATATTTAAAAACATGGCATATATTTTAACGAATCATTTTAGTTTCCCTAATCCATTAGAACTTTAAACCGATGATCAAGAACTACTTTAAAATAGCCTGGCGCAACATCTGGAAAAATAAAGCTTTCTCAGCCATCAACATTGTAGGCCTGGCTGTGGGTATGGCCGCATTTATGGTGATCATGATGTTTGTTGCCTATGAAAAAAGCTTTGATAATTTTCATACCAAAAACATTTACCGGTTAAATGAGGTGCAGACAGTTGGTCAGGAAGGAACAACGCAAAAGGTTGCTTTATCCATGTTTCCGATGGGGCAGGCCTTAAAAATGAAGTACCCGGAAATAAAAAATTTCACGAAGATAAAGTGGAATGAAAAATACCAGATGACCTATAACAACGAGCGCATATTTTTGCCACAAGCATTTGCTGTCGACTCCACCTTTTTCCAGATGTTTGATTTTAAACTAATCAGTGGCGATAAAAGAACAGCGCTCAGCAAGCCCAATAGTATCTTACTTACCGAAAAAACGGCCAAAAAACTATTTGGCGATGCCAACCCTATCGGGAAAACAATAACCCATTATGGCAGCGATACTGTTTCCTTCGCTGTTACGGGAGTACTTGCCAATGTGCCCCAAAACTCACAATTACAATTTGATGCCCTGTTCTCATTCAGCAGTATTTATAAACCCTGGATGTTTAAAAACTGGGGCGGCAACTGGTTAAATACCTATCTTGAACTTGCGCCCGGCACCAACCAGGCATTGTTGGAAAAGAAATTCCCTGCCTTTATTACAGAGCATCTCGGCAAAGATGGTACCAAATATATGAAGCTGTTTCTTCTGCCTTTGAAGGACGTGCATGCCAACTCGGCGGATATTGGTTTAGATTATATCAATTATCAAAAATTTGATAAAAAATCGACCAACCTGTTTGCTATTATCGCGCTGATAGTACTGATCATAGCTTGTGTTAATTTTATTAATCTTTCAACAGCGCGCTCTGCAGAAAGAGCCAAAGAAGTGGGTATTCGTAAATCCATCGGAGCCCATCGTTTTCAATTGGCCTTTCAATTTTTGGGCGAAACCATCCTGATCTCTTTTATAGCATTGGCGCTTGCCATTGGCCTGGTTGAACTAGCCTTGCCTTATATTAATAATCTGAGCGATAGAAATATCAACTTCAATGTATTTGGTAGTTTGGGAGCCATAGCCTTTATATTTGTGGGCACGGTTCTTATCGGTCTCCTATCGGGCATCTACCCTGCTATTTACCTATCTTCGTTCCAGGCCGCCAAGGTTTTGAAGGGATCTATACAAGTTGGGAAAGATAAAGGCCTGCTCCGGAACATATTGGTTGTTATCCAGTTTAGCAGTGCCATCTTTTTGATGATAGCCACCGTATTTGTGTTAAGGCAACTCAGGTTTATGCAAAAGCAGGATCCAGGGTACAATCGGGAACAAATAGTCAATATCCCCCTGGATAGGATCACCACCAAAAAATATGAGCTTTTTAAGGATCAATTATTGAACAGTACTTTAGTATCGGGGGTAACTGCCTCGCAGGATATTTTAGGGAGTCATTTGGATCAGACAGGGGTATCTTTTAAACCTGCGGATGGACCAAAGCAAGATTTTGGCACAACCCTTTTGGTGGTAGATGACAATTACCTTGATCTGTATAAAATAAAACTGGCTGCCGGTAGTAATTTTTCTCCGGATAAAAAACTCAACGGACGTGAATATATTGTTAATGAAGCCCTGGCAAAATCGCTGTTAAAAGATCATCCTAAGGCCCCTCTATCTTCGCTGATAGGCTTGCAATTTGGCTTTGATTCATTAGGCACAATAAAAGGAGTTGCCAAAAACTTCAATTTCAATTCCTTACAATACAAAATTGAGCCCATGTTTATGGTGTGCGCACATAGCTGGGATTTCAGAAATATTTCTGTTAAGATAAATGGGAGCAATACTACGGCTGCTATAGCATTTATCAAATCAAAATGGGATGGCTTATACCCCAATTATCCGTTTGAATATCAATTTCTGGACGACCACTTTAACGAGGTTTACAAAGCCGATAACCAGGTAAGCAAGATAGTAGGTATTCTGGCTGGTCTCGCCATTTTCATCTCTTGTTTGGGGCTGTTTGGCCTGGCGTCGCATTCGGCCGAAAAGAGGGTGAAAGAGATCGGGGTACGGAAAGTGCTTGGGGCATCTGTGCAACGCATTGTGCTGCTACTTTCAGGAAATTTCTTAAAACTGGTTCTAATAGCCAATATCATCGCGTGGCCATTAGCCTGGTATGCTATGCACAAGTGGCTATCTGGTTTTGCTTACCGTATTGATGTTACCTGGATAACTTTTGTTATTGTTGCGGTTGTATCTGTATTGATAGCGCTGATTACCATTAGCTTTCAATCCATCAAAGCAGCAGTTGCAAGTCCGGTAAAAAGTTTAAGGAGCGAATAGCATCGGCAATTGATCAAAAACTACAAATAACTTAGCCACCATTTTTGTTTGTTGGCCTGTTTGTATGCATCATAACGTTTACATAAAGGATACAGGGCTACTATAATGGCTATCCAGATGAGGTAAGCAACAGGTAAAGAGAATCCATAGCCTTTAAGATCTGTAGTGAACCAGATAGGCTTTGTGAGGAACCATAATTTCCAGTTTTGGCCGGGGATAAAGACCGATGCGATAACGGCTATCAAATGTATTACATAGATATGGATAAGATAATAAAACATGGGTACCCTGCCATATACCGAAACTATGTTTACAACTCGTCCTCTTAGCTTTTCGGTAAATGAAAGAAACAAAAACGCACCTCCCAGTGTCACCAAAAGATACAATAAGGATGGTGGATATTTACTTACTTTAATAAACGAAAGGAAAGTAAAGAAAGCATCTTTTTGTACACTCCATTTTACCGGGTCGCCGTACAGGTTGGTATAGCGCAACGCTATAAATAAAACAATAGCAAAACTGCCGAGGATCAATAAATTCCGTTGCCTTTTATTGATATCATAACCAGTAGCATACCATGTGCCTAAGCAATAACCTAAAGGCATTACCGCCATCAGCGGCACAATAGGATAACCTACTAAAAATATCTCTTGATGCCAGGTAAAAAATCGCTGGTCATGTATCAGCGCCCATCCAAACCCTTGCAAAGTATTACCCTCCACATGAACATTATCCAACAGGTTATGCCCGGCTACTATCGCAATACAAATAACCAGGATCAGCTTCTTGGGCAAGTGTATAAACGCAGCCAGTATAATCATACTTAGCCCTAAAGCCCAAATAGTTACAAAAAGAAACATGGGAAACGTAATATTAAAATTCCAGGCAAAATTAACCACTATCATTTCCAGAAAGATGAGCCATAATCCTCTTTTTATGAGGAATACGGATAGCTCCGTTTTGGTTTTCTTTTGCCCTATAAGATAGGCCGACGTTCCGGCAAGGAGCATAAATATCGGGGCGCAAAAATGCGTGATCCACCGGGTAAAAAATAATATACCGCTTGTTTTTGAAAGGTCGAGCGGATCGAACAAAAATGAACCTGAGTATAAGTAATCTCTCACATGGTCAAGCGCCATAATGATCATAATAGTGCCACGAAGGAAATCAATAGAGGTTATCCGGTTCTTTACAATAGTGCTCATTCGGTTTGGTATGAGCATAAAGATATCACTTTAGTTAAGTGAATATTAAAAAATGTTTGATCATTGACATTGATATGAAAAAAGTATAAATCCAAATAGAGGATTAGCATTAAAGTAAATTAACATACAACAAGTATGATCACCACATCACCCATCACCTTCTGGCTTTGACGCAGATGTGATGATAATACTCTTTATAAGAAAAGATCAGAAAGCATAATGGCGCATTCCGCCATCAACGACACCAACGGTACCGGTGATGTATTTTGCACGTGGCGATACCAGGAAAGTGGCCATATTGGCTATATCCTGCGGTTCGCCAAAATCGCCCAGGGGGATTTCGCGGGCTGCAAATTCCTTACGGGCTTCGGCAGTAAAGCCGCGGCGTACATTGGCTGTATCAAGCAGGCCAGGCTGTAAACAGTTGATCCTGATACCATATTTACCCAATTGTCCCGCCAACTGTTTTGACCACATAGCAATGCTCGCTTTGGCAACAGCCGAAACATTTATGCTGCGTAACTCATAAGTACTGGTGATGTTTAAGATCGAGCCCTGCTTACGTTCCATAAAATGAGGCAATAATTGTTGAGTCAATTGCCGGTGACGGTCAAAATCCATCGTCATCGACGCGCTCCAGGCCTCCTCCTCTCCAATAACATCCAGGGGCTGGCTGCGACCGGTATTGTTGATCAGGATATCAACCTGACCCAGGTTTAATAAAGCTGCTGCCGCGATTTTCTGCGGCCCATCTGGTGCAACAAAATCTTGTATCAATATAACCGGCTCTACACCTCCTGCAGCTACTACTTCTTCCTGCAGGCTTTTTAGTAATTCCACATTGCGGGCGGTAGCTAATACTTTTACACCTTCTATAGCTAATTCTTTGGTGATAGCTCGTCCAAGTCCCTGACTGGCTCCGGTTACTACCGCGGTTTTTCCTTTTAAATACAGATCCATAATTTTTATACTATTATTTTTTGTCAAAAATTTCTTTGGCAAAATTAGTTGGCAACGTTAAATTTACACGGTAAGTAATTAATTGTATGGTACTAACAAAAAAGTAACTAATGGCCGGCAGAAAGCAAAGTTCAACCTATACCCGTAACGAAGTGTGTATTATTGATTGTGACCTTACCTATGCTGTTCATAAGCTTGGGGGCAGGTGGAAATTATTGATACTGGATAAGTTATGCAAAAGAAAAATGAGATTTAACGAAATCAAAAAAGAGTTTTCCTATATATCTGAACGCATGCTAACCTTGCAATTACGTGCCCTGGAAGAGGACGGCCTGGTTAAACGAACCGTTTTTGCTGAAGTACCGCCAAGAGTTGAATATGAACTTACCGAGATGGCGCTGGAACTGGGCCCTATCCTAAAACAGCTGAGCGACTGGGGTGGGAAACAGCGGAGCTTTATAAAGAAAGATTAGTTTTACACTGGCTCTTCAATTTATAATCTTCCCTTCTTATATTTACCGGTATTTATAAAATATAATACATCCCGCCCTTAAACCAGGTACTACAGTGCTGACAGATGACATTTAACCAGGATAACACTCAGGATACGCCACAAAACATAACCTGGATAAATAATTTACGCCTGATTGCCATGTTTGCGGTTGTGATATTGCACACAGCTTCACCCCTGCTTTTTTATCATAAAGGAAACTCCATGAAAGATTGGCTCGTAGCCGATATTTACAATGCCCTGGTGCGCTTTGCCGTACCCGTTTTTGTAATGATAACCGGCGCATTGCTGCTTCACCGGGATTATGAGCTGGGCGATTTTTTAAAGAAACGACTGAGCCGCTTAATATTACCTTTTCTTTTCTGGAGCACCGTTTACATCCTTTACCGATGCTACAACGAGGAGTTCGTTTTTACAGACGATATCTGGGCAAACACCAAACTGATCTTACTCCAATTTCAAACGGGCGCCTATTATCACTTGTGGTATGTGTACTTGTTAATAGGCTTGTATTTGTTCATCCCCATCCTGGGTAAATTTGTAAGGCATGCATCAGAAAAAGAGCTTTTATACTTTCTCTGCATCTGGTTTTTAACTGTACTGATCAGCAAACCCTACTTAAGCAGTTTTGATACAGCTATCGACCTGCATAACTTTACCGGTTATATAGGCTATCTGATTCTGGGTTATTATCTGACTTACAAAAATTTCCATATTCGTGGTCTGGTTTATATCGCTGCAGCGACGTTTTTGGTAACAGCACTGATCATTATTGCGGGTACGCATTACCTGCTATTAAAAAACCATGAAATAAGTACTTTTTTTTATGAACCGATAAGCCCGTTCATCATTCTGCTTTCGGCAAGCGCATTTTTGACCGCTAAACATACAGTGGTAAGGTTAAGTCCTGCTTTGAATAAAATAGCTCAAAATGCTGGTAAATTCACTTTGGGGATCTATTTCAGTCACGCGTTGATATTAACTCTTTTTGATTTGACAGATATTAACTACACTATTTTTAATCCGATATTTAGTATTCCTGTTATCGCTTTGTCATGTTTTTTACTATCGTGGCTTTTAGTTTATATAATGAGCAAAATACCATTCATAAAACATCTTGTTGGATAGAAGATATTAGTTAACTGCAAACTATTTTCCGTATATTTGAACCCTTAACTGCAAACTGCTACCGGCTTATGCAGCTCTAATAAAATGGGGTCGACCGGAATTGACAGGATGGAGATAAGTAAGTAAGCATGCAGCGCGTTGGGTGAATTAGCGCTTAAATCAGAACGCTCAAACTTACAAATGGCGAAAATAACTACGCCTTAGCTGCTTAATTTAGAATTAACTAGCTTTTGTCCCGCTGGTTTTCCGTTCTGTTGAATCGGCAATAGGGGCATCGAAAAACGGAACTGGCCAGCTTAATGGTGTGCATAGCAGGCGAGATAAAGCACCTAAGGAAGACGGTACAGGTAAGCGACTGACCTTCCCCTTCCCTACAATTAAACAGAAGCTAAGCATGTAGAAAGCTTACCTTATACCATGTTTGGACGAGGGTTCGAATCCCTCCGGCTCCACTAAAAAAACCTTGTAAATCAATTATTTACAAGGTTTTTTTTATTCATTCCTAAACTACTATACAAGAATGGGTGAGCCGATGAATTAGTCTGGATATTTTCTTTACTTCCTACAATTACTTATCTGACATATTAACACTATCCTTAACATTATTCTCCTCACTACTACGATAATGCTTAGGCGACACTCCATTCTTTTTTTTGAAGAGCTTGGAAAAATAAAATACCGATTCGAAGCCGGTTTGTTCTGCAACTTCATTGATATTTAATATCGTTGTGTTCAGCAAATTTTTTGCACGCTCAAGGCGAAGGTTAAGATGATATTGATTGGGCGATTCGCCGGTGAGCTTTTTAAATGATTTGCGAAAAGATGAATATCCCATCGGTATTTCGCGCGCAAGTTTCTCCATGTCCAGATTATCTTCAAACGATTCCTGAATAATAAATTTGGCCTTAGCGATGAGTTTGCCTATCCGGTCGTCAGGAGATTCATGATGAAGCATAATGGTGTTTATCAAGCCCAAGATCTGCATGGTGATCCCGGCAATTTGTTGAGGATAGCCAGGCAAAGCCACTTGTATGGTTTCCAATAAAGTCGTAAAAAGAACAAGAATATCTTTATTCAGTCCTAAAAAAACAAATGGGTTTTGCCGATCAAAAAATTCCTGCTGCATTAGGTTTTGAATGTAGTACCCATTAAAGCCAACCCAATATTCCTCCCATCCCACTTTCGGATCGGGTTTATAGCGGTGTAAAACCCCGGGAAAAAGGAAAAAGCAGGTGCCTGCTACTACCTCAAAAGGTTTGGTTGAATCTGATGCATAAACACCTTTTCCTTTTGAGATAAAAACGAGGTAAAAATCATTCAGTATCCGCCCCCTGTTCCAGGTTAATTCATGACTTTGCGGATGCTGCTGGTTGGGATAATGCTCATTGGCATCTACTTTTGAATATCCTGCTGTGGTAACATACATCCCCCATCTCTCTTCAAGAGCATTAATAGTCAGGTATTTAAAATAACTCTTTTTCAATTACAAATCTGTTAAATTAAGTGCAGCCCCCTATTTAGTATTCTTGGTTTTATTAACCTTTATAGGCAAAGATATCCAGGCTAAACCAATATCGCGCCCCATATGACCAATGCTGTTCCCGGCAGATGCGTCATACAACATGGCTAATTTGCTCCCTGCTTTTATTACGGTTGGCATCCCAATTGCTCCTTTTGCCCAGCTGCAATTGGTAGCATCGAGCACAATTGCCTTGTTATGGGTATCCCATTTCTCGAGGTCTTTTGACCAGTAAACCCAGATAGCATCGGTATATTCGTCACCAGCATCGTTGATACCGATATGATTGGTAAACAGGTACCAGGTTTTACTGCTATCATCAAAATATAATGAGGAATTTTCGACCTGCTCTGTCAGTGGAAAAATCGGCTTGGCCGACAATTGCCAGGTGGCGTTCAGATCACTGGTTTTGGCCAAACCTAATGAACGTTTAGTGCCCGAACTATCCTGTGTGGCCGCGCTGAAAAACTGCAAAAACCGCCCCTTATATTTCACAATAAACCCAGGGCTTGACGTTACAGAATAATAACTATGCTCTTTTTGCGGAAAAGGGGTAACATCATATTGTTTTTTCCACGGCCCCGACAATGACGCCGAGCGAGCTTTCATAGTTAGATAAGGAAAGGCCGGAATACGATCCGGGGCTGGCGATGTATGAGGCGTTCCCAGGTAAAACATATGCCACACGCCATTGTCTTTAATTACCCACGGTGCGGAGGCACTTTTGGAATCTGGCTTTGTGCTATCACCTAAGGTTAAGATCGGGCCTTTTTTTGTCCATATCTTTAAATCTTTACTTACAGCCAGGCATGCAAGCCAGCCCGTCTTACCAGCGCCGTCATAAAACAAGTAATAATTGCCGTTATCTTTGTTCACTATGGCCTCACGGGCACCATAAGTATCGCAGCTATCTGCTCCGTCACCATGCTTTAGTACCACGCCTTCATCCACGCAGCTTAACCGGTATGTGGCATTGGGACGGCCATCTATATATCTTTTTTGCGCCGGTACCGTACAAGTACTCGTAATCATAATCGTTAACAACAGTATTAAAGTACGCGGATAATTCATCATATGATCATGTTTAAAAATCAAATAAGGCAGGTATCAACTACCTGCCTTATTAAATAAAAGTACAATTTAATAACCCGGATTTTGAGTAAGTTTTGTATTTATCTGTAACTCGCGGAAAGGTATAGCATAAATAAACCTGTTCTGCGTAATGTTAAAAGTACTTGGCAATAGCCAACCGTACAATGCTTTAAGCCGTACACCTTTAGCAGTAAGTACATCAATAGCCATGTTATTGCGAATAAGGTCTGTCCAGCGGTGATTTTCAAATGCCAGTTCATGGCGCATTTCGTCGGCTACGTTTTGTTTGGTTGCGGCTGTAATATTGGCTAAACCGGCTCTTTGCCGTACCTGGTTTAAATAGGGCAAAGCATCAGCGGCTTTACCCTCGGCAACAAGGCACTCTGCCAATAACAGCAAAGCTCCTGAATATCGGTAAACCGGCCAGTTATCATCGGTATTGTATTCTACCTGAAATGGCGGGTGCAGGTATTTTTTTATGAAGTAATAATACCCTAAACCAACGGTAGGCTTGTAATCAACCGGGCTTTTTACGGCAGTAGTTGTTAGTACCTCATTGGTAACCGTACCCTCGGCCACCGCAATCGATGCAGGTAGTCTCAGGTCGCCTTTTTCGTAAGAATCAACCATTTCCTGTGTGGGTACATTCCAGCCACCGCTGGCCAGGCCGCCACGGGCATTGGTGCCACGTAAACCTAATATCACCTCGGAGTTGGTTGTTTTAGGAATAAAGCGCCAGATAAAATCGCTTTGCTGCCCGTCGTTACCCATTTTATATTGTACCTCAAAGATCGATTCCTTACTGTTTTTATTGGCAGGGTCAAATACAGCGGCATAATCGCTCAATAAACCATAATTCATTTTTGTAATATCCAATAAAGCGGATTCGGCTTTTGCATACTCTTTGGTTGCTTTTGACATATAGCTGTAGGCCAGTAACATTTTTGCCGCGCCTTGTGTTGCCCTGCCTGTTTGCGGAAAAGTTTTGGCAATTGGCAGCACTGGTATAGCGGTATTAAGGTCGGTGATAATCTGGTTGTAAACCTCATCGGCTGTATTGCGGGGTAAAAACGCGCCGCTTACATCGGTTACCTCTGTTAATTGCAAAGGCACACCGCCGTAATGCTGTACCAGATCGTAATAATAAAAGGCCCTTAAAAACAAAGCTTCGCCCGAGATCTGGTCTTTATCGGCTTTTGCTAATGTTGATTTATCAAGCCGTGTCAATATTGTATTTACCTGGGCTATTCCCGAATAATCATTACCATAGCGGTTACCAGGATTATTGGGTTCCTGGCTGCTGATATTATTATCAATAAACTCGGCCATAGCCTCGGCACTGGTTGAAGTTCCTCTATCGGCAGAGTAAAGCGTAAAAAATGTATTGTCAGATCGCATTTCGTCCATATAAATGCCGGTAAATGCTACCGTACGTAAATTGTTGTATGCGCCGGTAAGAGCTTGGTTGTACTGGGCAGCATCTTTAAAAAACGATGCCGAACTAAGACTGGTTTGAGGTACAAGGTTTAGCGTTTCTTTTTTACAGGATGCCAAACCGAGTACGCTTAATATGATGATAGCTGTTTTTTTCATTTTGTTTGTTATTAAAGTAATCAATATCAAAAACCTGCATTTAAACCAAAGGATATGGTTCTTGGAATTGGGTAGCCTGTAAAGTCGCGGCCTTGGTTTAATCCGTTCAGACCCGCAAAACCTGCTTCCGGGTTAAGACCGGGGTATTTGGTGAAAATAAATAGGTTTTGTGCGCTTATATTTGCACGCAGGCTTTTTAAATATTTGTTGCTTTTTACAGGGAAAGTGTATCCCAGGGTGATATTTTTTATAGCGATATAATCGGCTTTAAATACCTGGCGACTGGTAAAATTCCTGAAATCGGCAGTGGTACCGGCTCTTGTTCTGGGATATACGCCATCGCCTGGATCCTGTTCTGACCGCCAGCGGTTAGCCACTCCTTTCCTTACGTTGAATACACCATCCAGGTTTTCTGTTGATTGAAACGCATCGTCAGCGATATCATTCCCCACCGACCCGGCAGCTACTATACTTAAATCGAAACTTTTATAAGAAAAACTATTGGTGATACCATATACAAACTTGGGGTTTGGGTTGCCTATAAATGTACGGTCGTAGCTATCAATTTTACCGTCTGGCACACCATTTGGGCCGCTTACATCTTTAAAGCGCGCGGTACCAACCATAGCGGTTGCATCATGCGGTTCGGTATCAAACTGTTGTTGGGTCATGTAAACACCCGTGTTGATGTAACCGTAAAACAAACCTATTGGGTGCCCTACCGCGGTTCTGTTATCATCCCAATATTCGTTGTAGCCGCCAATGGGTGCATTATTGGTGCCCAGGCTTTTAACAATATTTCGATCAAAGGATATATTGAAATTGGTATTCCATTTAAACGCACCTACCAGGTTTTTGGAGCCAATGGTAAACTCATGTCCCCAAAAGTCAAATCGCCCAACGTTTGAGGTGATGGTAGAAAATCCTGATTGTACCGGAATGTCAATGCCGTATAGCAGACCATCAGTTTTTTTCCAATAATAATCATAAGTAAAAGTAAGACGACTGTTAAACATTTCCAGGTCGAGCCCAAGATCGTAGCTTGTGGTGGTTTCCCAGGTCAGGTTATTGTTGCCAATACCGCTAAGTGTTTTGCCCGGTACCACCTGGTTGCTAAAAACGTAGTTACTGGTATTAACAGAGGCCAGGTAACTGTAATCGCCAATGTTATTGTTACCTACTTTACCATAATTGGCCCTTACTTTTAAAAAGCTGATGTCCTTAATGTTTTTCAAAAAGCTCTCGTCAGATATAACCCAACCTACTGATACGGAAGGAAAATTACCATACTTGTTATTCGGGCCGAATTTTGACGAACCATCCCGGCTATAGGCCAGCTCCAACAGGTATTTAGAATCATAGTTATACCTAAAGCGCCCCACATACCTGATTAGCGACCATTGTGTAGCACCAACATTACCCAGCTTGGTGGTGGCAGCGCTTATCCACTGAACATTATCATCCGGAAACTGCGTGCCGTTGATATTACTGTTTTCAAACGAATACTTTTGGGCTGTATAACCGCCAAGCAGGTCAAAATTATGCTTCCCTCCTAATGTTTTCTGATAGTTAAGGGTATTTTCGGTAAGCCATGTTACAAAACTGCTGGTGTTGTAACTGCCTGTAGCCGGTTGCGGTGGTGCGCTGCCCAAGCCACCCTGCGCTGTTGATGGTGTAAACTGACGGTTAATGGTATTATCGGTATTAACATTTACAGTCGACTTAAACTTCAATCCGTCAATAATCTTCACTTCGGCCCAGGCGTTTGCGAGAACCCTTGCCGCTTTGGTTTTATTTACACGCTGGGTAACCACCAGGTAATAGTTAGGATTGGGGAACATTCCTGGCTGTGAAAACGAAACAGGATAGGTCCCATCAGGATTTTTATAATTCAGCGTAGGATCCATCAGGTAAGCGTTTTCGATAATGTTACGGCCGTTATCAAGTCCGGGTACTACCTGGTTATTACCATAAGATAATTCCAGGTTGACGCCCAGCGTTAACCTGTCAGACGCGGTGTAGATATTGTTAGTACGCCCGGTAAAACGCTCATCCTGCGAGTTAAGCACCACGCCTTGTTGTTTATTATAGTTTAGGTTCACCACCGTTTTAAGATCTTTATTACCTGCGCTGTAAGCGAGGTTATAATTCTGCGTAACCGCTGTGCGCAACAAAACATCAAACCAGTTGGTGCCAGATGTACCTGCATATTGGGCAGGGTTTTGGTAAACCGAAGGTACACCGCCCGTATAACCTTCATATTTGGCAGCATCCTCGTACCATTCCTTTTTATATTGAGCAAATTCCTGGGCATTCATCAGGTCGGGTTTACCACGGTCTGGCACCGATTGAAACCCTGTGTAAGCGCTAAAATCAAGGCTTTTTTGATCAAGTTTAGCCTGTTTGGTAGTTACCAGTACAACACCATTGGCTGCGCGTGAACCATATAAAGCCGCCGAAGACGCGTCCTTTAATACCGATATAGACTCAATTTCATCCGGACTTAAGCTTTGTAATCCACTCACGGTAGGGAATCCGTCGATCACAATAAGCGGACTGTTACCCGCGTTGATTGATGCCGCGCCACGAACCCTAAAAGACATCTCGGCACCCGGCGTGCCCGAATTTTGATTGATCTGCACACCGGCCAGTTTGCCCTGCAGTTTTTGCCCTATGTTTGCCACGGGCATGTCTTTAACCTCTTTGGTGTTTATAGAACTTACAGCACCGGTAATTTCCCGCTTATTTTGTGTACCGTAACTCACTACAACTACTTCTTTCAAATTTTGCGAGAGCGAGGCCAATCGTATATTAATAGGCTCTGCATTTTGAACCGTAAATTGTTGTTCTTTGTACCCCACATATCGGAAAACTAAAACACTACCAACGGTAGCAGTAATTTTATACCGACCGTTCACATCTGTTTGTGTGCCAGTTCCTGTGCCCTTTACAGATACCGTAGCGCCAATGATCGATTCGGAATTTACGGAATCTTTTACAGATCCGGTTACGATGACCTGGGCCTGCGAAAGAAGCGGAACGCAGAGCAGCAACCCAAAAATGAGCCGCAAGCTGTACTTCCATGGTTTAATAAGTAAAAGTTTTCTTTTCATAATTTTAGTTTGATTATAATGTTGATTAATTAGACAGCTTAGAGCATAGCGATGCCAGGCCAAGGTAAAATGGCTGTTTTAGGCAAGTGCATTAATAAAGTCTGGGGATCTGTATTTCGGAAAATTAAGCCTGTGCAAAATATCCAAAAGGACCTATGGGCTTATCAGGGACTGTTTGCTTGATCCTCTAAGGGGAAAACTGCAGCTTCCGCATGTATCATAGCCAATTGCACTATTTTAAATAATACAGTTTTATAACATGAAGTCATTTTTTTACCATGATAAAAAGGTTAATTAGTTTGTAGAAATAGTAAAATTTATAGATATGCCTTAGCCGGCAACGGCAAATAATTGTTATATCAAACTTATGCCAACTGTAAAGGCTTTCAAATACACAATTTGAATTATAATTTGTACTTTTTGGCAAATTTTACGGGTTCATCATTTCCACCCGATCGCCCAGACACAAACTATTTACCATCGCACATTAACACAGCACTTTAGATTATGGGGAAGTTTATAAATTTCAAACCGCATAAGATGGCGGTGTCCCACATAATTATTTCTTAATCGAGATAAGAATTTACCAAAAAGTACAAAAAAAAGCGATTTCTGTATTAAAGGCTATGTTTCATTTTGCCATACTTTTGATCATTACAAACCTCAAATTTCTTAAAGTAGATGAAAAACGAATTGTCGCCGCAAGCTATTGCGCAATACCGTCGTGACGGATTTTTAGTGATTGAAGATTTTTTATCCCCGGGAGAACTGGAATTTTGGCGACAAGCGCTTGATGAAGCAGTGGCAAAAAGGAACGGCAATAAAATGCCCGATCGCAAAGAAGTATACGGCAAAGGCGATGATGCGGATAAATCGTATTATGATAATGTTTTTGACCAGCTCATTAATTTATGGCAAGACAACGAAAAAATAAAAAAGATCATGTTAGATGAACGGTTGGGAAAAATGGCCGCGCAGCTTTGTGGAGCACAAGGCATCCGTATATGGCATGACCAGGCACTGATCAAAAAGCCATGGGCTAATCCTACATCATGGCACCTGGATACGCCATACTGGTCATTTAGCGACAGGCGGGCACTATCTATCTGGGTAGCCTTGGATGATGCTACTTATGAGAACGGATGCCTGTTTTTTATCCCGGGATCTTATCACAATACCACTTTCGAAAATCCGGGGATCGGCAAAAATATGGGGGCGATATTTACCACCTATCCCGAATTTAAAACAGCCAAATCAATGGCAGCGCCCATGAAAGCTGGAAGCTGTTCATTTCACAACGGCCTTACCATTCATGGTGCGCATGCTAACATGACACCTGGTTACAGGCGTGCCATGACCTGCGCTTATATGCCCGATGGTAGCACTTTTAATGGCATACCCAATATTTTATCGCCCGAAGAAATTGCCCGCCTTAATTTAGGTGATCTGTTAAATAATGATACGCTTAATCCTTTGATTTACCTGGAATCTTAATTTTACCTATCGCCAATAGTATCCAATTTCATAAAATATGAGCCGAAGATTAGTTACCAGTATTATCATCCTGATCCTATCGTATCAGCCGGTTTTTTCTCAGATCGGCTATAGCAAGGGCATCCGGTATAATGTTTCAGCCAAGACCATTACTATCACCGTACCGGATAACAAGTTGTCTATCGTTATTGATTACTCCTCCGGTTGCCGCATCAGCCAACTAAACGTCAAGGGACGCAATGTGCTGTCGGCATCGGGTGTTAAAACCGGTATACAGACTAAAAGCGGCAGTTATTTTTCTGATAAACAGGCTGGCGCTATTAAAATTAACAAGAACGGGAATCATATTATTCTTAGCGGCATACATTATGGTGATGAACATGTTATTGTTGATGAAACCTGGGGTTTTACAATCAATGGTGACAAAGTAGATTGGAATATCAGCCGGGAGTACAACAACACAACCGAATTAGAAGACAGCGCTTTCCCAAAATGGAATTTTTTGGGTCTTAACACCTGGAAAGGTGGCATTTTAGATAACGGCGGGATGGTATGGTGCAAATATCTGAAGAATGTAAATGATATTTACGGCGTACATACCGGCGGCGTAACCTTCTGGAATGTAAACACTGGCGACGGACTAAAAATAACAGCGAAAGCCGGCCCCGGGAGTGTAATTGCAACCAAATACTCACAAAGCGATAAAAATGAATTTACATGTCAGCAAATAGTAAGTAACGAGCCGCTAAACCAGCGCTATGACCTCAGTCGTTTTGTATCCCAAAAAGCCGATGTATTCGCACCTTTTAAAATCAATAAGGGCAGGATAACCGTGCAGTATGAATTGAGTTACGAGGATTATTTTACCAAATATTCCAGGGGTAGCCTCGCAGGGATCGATGCCGCATCTGTGCGGGAACTGCTTAATACTACCGGACGGTATGGCGTGGTTGATAATAATGTTGTTGGTGGTAATGGCTGGTTAACCAACTGGAAATGCATGCATGAGCCTTTCTTTGCCCAGATCGGTCTGGCGGTAGATGATGAAAATTACACCCGTAACTTTTCGGCCACGCTTAACCAGGAACGCGATGAAGCTATGCTTGCCGACGGCCGTGTTTTATCTCGCTGGCATAACGCGGCGGGCGATGAAATACCCGGCACTTATAACCCTAAAACAGGCTATTACGAAGCTATGTGGGGATACACGGTCGATTCGCAAACCGGCTATGTAATTAACACCAGCGAACAATTTGACATTAATGGCGATATCAAGTGGCTAAAATCACACCAGACAAGCTGTGAACGGGCACTGGAATGGCTGATCAAGCGCGACTGTAACCACAACGGTATTTTTGAGATGGTAAACAACAATATAACCGAAAAAAAAGCCAGTGACTGGCTGGATATTGTGTGGGCTAGTTATGAAAATGCCTTCGTAAACGCACAGATGTATGAAGCACTGAACCTTTGGGCAAATTGTGAAAAGGTACTAGGAAACTCCCAAAAGGCATCATTTTATACAACAACTGCCGAAAAACTTAAAACCGCTTTCAATAAACCGGTGAGTGAAGGCGGCTTTTGGTTGCCAGCTAAAAAGCAATACGTTTACTGGCGAGATAATGACGGTACTACCCATGGCGATAATCTGGTTACACCGGTTAATTTTGCAGCCATAGCCTTTGGCATTTGTGATGACCCGGCCAGGATAGCCCAGATCCTTGACCAGATAGAACAGCGTACTACCAACGAACACTTATTTCACTGGCCTTTGTGCTTCGATTCATTCACCAGGGAAGAAGTATCCGCCGGAAACTGGCCTTTCCCCAAGTATGAAAATGGTGATATTTTCCCAACATGGGGCTACCTCGGTATCAGGGCGTATGCAGGCTATGATAAAAAAATCGCACTTAAATATATCCGCAACCTATTGGAACAATATAAAAAGGATGGCCTTTCATCGCAACGCTACAGCAGGGTTAGCCAACTGGGTCTTGGCGAAGACATTCTGGCAGGGATATGTACCACCATTACAGCTTTATATCGTGATATTTATGGCATCCGCCCCAAATGGAACCGCATGGGGCTTGAACCCCATATGAGTGATGTGTTGAATGGAACCAGGTTTTCGTACACACTGCGCGACACCGTTTACGACATCAGTTTGAGCACAAATAATTATACTATGCGCACCAAAGGTTTTTCTGTCAGCAGCAATGAAAAATTTGGTGCATCAAAAACAGAGAATAGGCTAACCTACTACCATCATAACCAGGATAGCACACAGTTACAGGTAAGCCAAAAATCGACCCATCCGATTGCGTTGACTATCAGTTCCTGGATGCCGCAAAAAATTTCATGGTCTGTCTCCTCGCCCGATACTTATGAGTTTGCCTTTACACAGTTACAACCGGAAACTAATTATGAGTTGATTATTAATGGAAAAGTGAAACACCTTACGGCAGATAAAAAAGGTCAACTGAGCTTCCGGCAAACTTGCAAGTCAGCTGTTACTTTCATTATAAAAAAGGCAGCGTGACAATCCGTAAAATGGAGATCAAAATATTAAGCCCGCAATGGGGCCATGAACATTTGCCGTTGACCGATTTCCTGGATAAGGTAAGGCTTTCGGGATACGACGGTGTAGATACCTGGATCCCCCTTAACAAGGATGATAAGCGGCTTTTATTCGATTATCTGCAACAGCATCAGATGTACCTGGTAAGCCATCAACACCGTGCCGAAGGCTGTACTTTTAAAAAATTCAGAGCGTCTTTTATTGAAAACCTGGAGGAGTGTGCCGAACCCAAACCCTTGCTGATCAACTCGCATACGGGTCGTGACTACTTTAGCTTTGATCAAAACCTTGCCCTAATAGATACCGCGCTTGAATTTTCGGCAAAAACCGGCATCCGGGTAGTTCATGAAACCCACCGGGGCAGATTAGGCTATTCGCCGCAGATGCTTACAGACTTTTTTGCCACCCGACCGGATTTCAGGATCACAGCCGATTTTTCGCATTGGGTTTGTGTTACCGAAAGCATGCTCGAAAACTTTACGTTGATTATGGACGAAGCTGTTAAACGGAGCATACATATCCACGCCCGCGTTGGTTTTGAACAAGGTCCGCAGGTAGCAGATCCGCGGGCACCAGAATGGGCTTATGCACTTCATCAATTCCTGGGATGGTGGGATAAGATTATCTCCGTTAACAATCAATTGGGTATACCCCTATTTACTATAACTACTGAGTTTGGCCCTGAACCGTACATGCCTAAAGTTCCCTTTAGCAATAAGCCCATGGCTAATCAGTTTGAGATTAACACTTTTATGAAAGATCTGCTATGTAAAAGATATAATACCCCCTCATCTGCTTTTAACAAACCTTAATAGTTTGTACGTTAAGGATTTTGCCCAGCTTCTCTATCTTATATGCTATATGCCCCCGCCCTATGGCGCAATGATGGGCAGGCCCATAGGAATTCCAATCTTCTACAAATTTTCTTGCGCCTATCGGGAAACGGTACCTGCTGTTGGTATTGCCAATTTCAAGAATAGGCCCAGCAACAGATTCGGCCTCGGCTACCAGGAAAAGAAGTTTACCATCTATTGTCTCCACGACAGCAAGCAGGGTGACAGGGCCGTGCTTTACCGACATTTCTACGGATAAACCCCTGCCAACTTTACCATGATAAACCAATAATGGCCGTACCTTTATTTTCCCTTCGGCCAAGGCGGGATGACAAGGGCCATCGTGCCCCATCAACACTACATCATCATTAAAATCCATTGCATAATACTCCGTGAACGATCCACCCGCGCCAAAACTATCCATAATCTTCATAGCCTGGGCATTCTTCACTTCGTATTCGCCTGCTGCAGGTATACCATTGGCCGTAAGCATGGAGTTACCCAAAATCACCGAGGTCATGGTGTTGTGATTCGCTTCGTTCCCGGTACCCTTATGGTAATAGGCCATGGAGCCTAATTGATATTTCTGAACAAGCTTATCGAGCGCCACCGCTGTCATGGCGGCGCGTGATAATTCGTCGGCCGGGCAGTCATTTTGCACTTCGAAAATATTATGAAACGCGCTTATTTTTTCGAGGGTCTCTTCGGTTGTAACGGTAGCCCGGATAGCCGAAAGTTCATCCACCTCAATAACTTCAATATGGCCGCCAAAAGTGGTACAATGGAGGGTAAGATTGGTATAAATATCCAACATTCCGCTATAGTAGCTACCCATAATTCCCAACCGATTGTAATACATAACATGGGCTACCTTTGCTGCGGCAATCCACTCCTCCACCTGCTGCCAAACCTCAGGATCATTATCCAGCATACCGGTAACCTGATAAAACGGAATATTAGAGCGGTTAAACACATTGGCAATTTCCGGTACCGGGCATGCCGAGCAATAAGCCAGCCATTCACCAGTCATATCGGTACGGTTCGTCATTTTATTAAAAGCCGTGTAGTCAATAGCAGCGGCAGGTGACAGGTTAAGCACAATAACCGGTACTTTTGCCTTTTTTACCACAGGTAATACTGTTGATGATAAGGCATAAGTGGTTACATACAAAAATATCAGATCCACATCTTCCCGGCGAAAACTGCTACCTGCTTCAAAAGCCTTTTCAGGCGTATCTATAAGCCCCAAATTAACAATTTCAGCATCATAGCTTTGCAGCCTGTTACTTACAACCTCAATATAGCCGGTAAGCCGTTCTTTTAGTCCTTCAAATTGAGCCCAATATGCTTCAAGGCCAATGCCAAACAAACCTATTTTTAAACCAGATGAGCTTTTGTTATCTCCAGGTACCATTTTTAATATTTATATTCTTTTTGCCCTTATCTATAACCGCCTGGTATAACAGTACATCGTCATGCCAAAGTTTAAATTACTACTCACGGCAGCAATACACTCGGCTTTAAACTAAATTAATATTTAACAAGTTTAACAAGCGCGTTACATGCCATGTATGCGTTTGTATAAATCGGTTGATAAAAGTATTTTAATCCTATCAGTCCCTCATACAGGTTTTGATATTTGGTTTATAGTTTTTGACAACGGATTATTAAATAATTGATAAACAATTTTTTATAACAAAATTCAAATACATCACAAAAAATACAGTATGATTACTAAAGGCTAAACATGTTTTATAAGTACGGTATCATAAAGAACAAATTATTTGTCAAAATATATAAACACGCCAGGGTTGCTGCAGTTAAATTAGCAACTACAAACCATATTAAACCTGCATGAAAAAAATAAACTCGCGCCTGGTAAACAGCTATGCATCAGTAATACTATTTGTGGCAGCCTGCTGCTTTTATTCGCAACAGGGTTTAGCACAGCACAAAGCAAAAGTAAACTTAGCCACTGTTACTAACTTTGATAAGAGCGGGCATCAGATAACCCGTTTTAGCACTTTAGGTGATGCCATAGATGCGCATGATGGCGAAATAGCGCTTTTTAACGGCGTTTATTATCTGTATGGCACCAGTTATGATTGCGGTTTTGAATGGGGCAAGAAAGATGCGCCTTTTTGCGGCTTTAAAAGCTATTCATCTACAGATATGGTTAACTGGACAGACCGCGGTTTTCTTTTTGATGCCACAACCCAGGTTTGGCAAACCCGCTGTAATGGTAATACCATCGGCTGTTTCCGTCCACATGTTATCTACAATAAAAAAACGGGATTGTACGTGCTATGGATAAACACTTATGATAATGTATCGGGTTATCACGTGTTTACAGCAAAATCTCCAACCGGACCATTTACAGAGGTTGCCGAACCTAAACTTGCTGTTAATGCAAACGCTCCTGCCGCTACTTTAAATAATGGCGATCATGATACTTTTGTTGACGATGATGGTACAGCATACTTAGCCTATACCGACTGGCACACCAAAGGCACTATAGTAATAGAAAAATTAAGCGACGACTATTTGACAGGTACGGGTGAAGTTGCAAAAGGCATTACCAAAGGACAAACCGAGGCGCCGGGTATGTTTAAGCGCAATGGTATTTATTATGTAGTTTATTCCGATCCCAATTGTGGCTATTGTTCTGGTACAGGGGCATCATATAGTATGGCTAAATCGCCTTTGGGACCATGGTCTGAGGGCCGAAAGATCAGCGATAACTCTTGTGGGGGCCAGCCATCTTTTGTGTCAACCATCATATTGGGTACTGGCCCTGTTTTTTTGTTTGGCAGCGATTTATGGAACAATGCCGCGAAAAATGAGGCTTTGGCAAATTATTACTGGGCACCGCTCAGTTTCGAGGCCGATGGCTCCATAAAACCCATGACTTGTGATCAATCATTCAAAATTGCTACTTCTGATAATAAGCCTGCAAAAAACATCAATTTAAAAGAATATCGTACGCAACATGACATCAGTAAGGCGATGCAATGGGCACAAACCTTTAAGGCCAGCTTATCAGGTGTATTAAGTACCCTGCGTTTTACCACCTTTAAAATAGGATATCCCGATGCCACACTTCAAATTGCCGTTTACAGGGCCGACAAAACAGGTAAACCAACCGGCAGCCCCTTAAGCACTCAGAATCTGGATGCAGGCGTTGTGGGCTGGTCGGCAAAAAGGCTTACCGTTCGGCCTAAAATAAAAATTGAGGCAGGCATAAATTATTGCGTTGTTGTAAAATCGGCAGCAGTTACCGGATCATACGGTTTTGCTTATCAAACCGCGGAGGCAACTTCTGTTTCGGCTTTTTATAGCGGCGATGGCGGCAATACCTATACTGCAGATAATAGTAAAATAATAAAGTTTGATATGCTCGATTCAAGCGGGAAACAACTTAATAAATAGCCAGATAAACAATTAATATTTAGTGGTGTATCTGTACTTTTTGAAATCCAACTTGTGACAGACCTATTTATTGTTATTTTTAACTTCATATAAACCTATGTCTGCGTCAATTGGTATGGCTTTTAATCTACCTTTTATATAAACATTACCAAACTGTTTATTAGTAAATGCTTTTTAAATGATCAATTATTACAAATACCTGCCTGTAAGCCGCGAAGATGAAAATTGGGGGCTGTGCGTGCTTAATGCTGGTTGTACCCATATTGAACCTACCGGCTTATATCCGGTAAAAAATCATCCGGCACATCATTATTTTAGCTGGAATATAGGTAGGGTTTTAAATGAGTACCAGGTTATTTATATCACAAGAGGCAAGGGTGTTTTTGAATCTGATAACTGCACACAACGTACTATTACCGCTGGAACAGTGATCATACTGTTCCCTGGCGAGCGCCACCGATATAAACCCAATAATGAAACCGGCTGGGACGAATATTGGATAGGAGTTAAAGGTGATATTATTGACAGATTGGTAAAAAATAATTTCCTGAGTCCGAAAAACCCAAGTATGTACATCGGTTTCAACGAAGGCATTTTCAATTTATTTAACAACATCATCGAAAATACCAGGAACGAGAATACAGGTTACCAACCCCTCATATCGGGTGCGGCTTTACATTTGCTGGGTTGCGTACATGCTGTCATTAAACAAAACGATGTGGAGTGCGAAGACAAAGAGATCATTGTGAATAAAGCCCGACTGTTATTCCGTTCCAATATCGTAAATGATTTTTCGCCCGAGCAGGCTGCCGATGAATTACAGGTAGGCTATTCGTGGTTTCGGAAACTATTTAAAAGTTATACCGGATTATCGCCCGGCCAATATTATATCCAACTCAAAATTGAGCGCGCTAAAGAGCTTTTAAACAATCCTGATATACCCATAAAACATATCGCATACGATTTGAAGTTTGACAGCTATTTTTATTTCTCGCGGCTTTTCAAAGAAAAAACAGGTATCACTCCTATTGATTATCGCAAACGGGCAACAGAAAAAACAACCGATTTTGATGATCAAATGCGTTTTAAGGCGGCCATAAATACTCTTAAAAAGAAATAAAAACTTTAAAGAAGAAATATAAATTGATTTATTTTTATATTGGCTCTTGAAGAATAGCATGATATAGAATCTTGAATGATACTGAATTAATTAACTTACTTAGATCAGGAGATCAGGAAGCTTATACCGAAATCTATCGCCGTTATAGAGGTATCTTACTCATTCATGCTTACAAAAAGCTTGGAAATTTTGAAGAGGCAAAAGATATTGTACAGGAAACCTTTTCATTTTTATGGAAAGACAGGCATGAAATACCTGATACAAAAAATCTTGCCGGCTATTTATATACCATTATCCGTAATAAAATATTAAATCATATAGAGCATAAAAAGGTTGAATCGAAATATGCTTCTTCATTTATACAATTTGTTGCCCAAGAAGATCATGTAACTGATTTTTTAATACGGGAAAGAGAATTGGCAGCCCGGATAGATAAAGAGATCAATGCACTCCCTGAAAAAATGAAGGAAGTTTTTGTTTTAAGCCGAAAAGACAATCTTTCCCATAAAGAAATCGCAGAAAAATTAAATATTTCTGTTTTTACGGTAAAAAACCATATCAAAAGCGCCCTAAAAGCACTACGCCCCAAATTTGAGATGCTGATTATAGCTGTAATTTTGCTGAATTTATATTTAATGTTAAATTTTTATTAAATCGACTAGCCCCTGGGTAGGCACATAACTGTCTTACAGTTATATTTTATATCAGCAGGGAATGAGCACCGAGGATTTTAAAAAATTATTACACCGATACAATGCCGGAAAATGTACCCAAGCTGAAAAAGCATTGCTTGAATCCTGGTACAAAGAATTTGAATTCCAAAAATTGCCTGAACTGACTAATGATCAATTAGCCGAGATACTTTCTATTCAAACACCACCTCCTCAACAAAAAATCAAATCGTTAATTCCGTGGATATCCTCGGCTGCCGCAGTTTTGTTACTTTGTTTATCTGCAGGGGGATATCTCTTATGGCATAAACACAGTTTACCCCAGGCAGCAGAAAAATATACTTACCAGGTACCGCCAGGAACAGACAAAGCCATTTTAACACTTGCGAATGGAAGAAAAATGGTCTTGTCGGGTAATCAGGCGGGGAAACTGGCAGAACAGGGCGGTGTAACTGTGGACAGAACAGCCGATGGAAAAGTGCTTTACAGCTCATCTGAAAAGCAGAATCCAATGGCTACCACTTTATATAACACGCTCAATACGCCACGTGGAGGGCAATATAACCTGGTATTGTCTGATGGTACAAAAGTTTGGCTAAACGCGGCTTCATCTATAAAATTTCCGGTAGCGTTTAATGGTAATGAACGGAAGGTTGAAATTACCGGCGAAGCTTATTTTGAAGTAATACATGACGCTAATAAACCTTTTAGAATCATAGCCGGAAATGAGATTATTGAAGATCTGGGCACACAATTTAATGTTAACAGCTATACTGATGAACCCCTTGCAAAAGTAACACTGATATCTGGAAGTGTTAAGATCAACGGCAACACAAAAAACATCACCCTAAAACCAGGCCAGCAATCACAATTCGCAGGTCAGGGTTTTAAAATTACAGATAATGCCGATGTAGCAGAGGCTGTAGCCTGGAAAAATGGACTATTTAAATTTCACAAAGCCAGTTTACCAACAGTAATGCGCCAGCTTTCGAGATGGTATAATGTAAATTATGAGGGCAAGATACCTGACGTTGAGTTTTCTGGCGAAATCACCAGGAATGTTAATATGTCGGAAGTGCTGGATATATTAAGCTATTTAAAGGTTCGTTTCAAAATGACACAAAACAACCAGAATATAATAATAGAGGGTACAGAATGATCAGTTAATTTATTTAAAACCTAAACCTTAAACATCTATGGAAAAATAACTACCAAAACTCTCCCCAGAAAGGTGATCAAAAGAAACGCAGAAGTGTTGGAGCACTCCTGCGTAATATTTGGATTAACCCTCCCTAACGGGAAAAAGAATTGTTTCGCTATTCCATGTATTAACCCAAACCAAACAAATGTAATGAATTTTTATTCGTTTATTCTTGCCGTGCCCAAGGCATGGTATTTCCGCAAATTTTTAAAAGTTATGAAATTAACCACCTTTTTGATGGTTATTACGCTTCTTCAGACGAGCGCTAAAGGATTCAGCCAGATCAACCTGCGGGAGGTTAATGCCCCGCTTGAAAAAGTATTGAGATCGGTCAGCGACCAATCTGGTTATCATTTTTTTTATAATGAAAAGGAACTGGGAGACAAAACAATAAGTATCAGTTTAAAGGATGCGACTATCGAAAAAGCTTTACATGATTGCTTCAGTAAACTATCGCTAACGTTTAAAGTCATTGGCAAAAATATCATTGTTACATCTAACACTTCTTTAGGGCAGGATGAATTAATTACGGTGAAAGGCACTGTGCTTTTACGACGGCAAAATGGCAAGGACGAAAAAAGCGCGGGCGTAACCATTACAGAAAAAGGCCTGAGTAACGGAACCCAAACTGATGCTAACGGACAGTTTACGCTCCGGGTACACAAGGGAGCTAAATTGGTATTTTCGATGCTGGGTTATAAAAGGTTAGAAATAGAAGTTTCGGCAGAAAACCCAACGCTATCTGTCAAACTGGAAGAAGACGCTGCCAGCTTGAAAGAGGTAGTAGTAACCGGTTACCAAACCCTTGATAAAAATAAGTTTACCGGTGCCGCGGCCAGATTAAAGGCCGAAGATATAAAAATGAACGGTACAACTGATGTTAGCCGTTTGCTGGAGGGTAAGGTAGCCGGTGTTTCCGTACAAAACGTATCGGGCACATTCGGATCGGCTCCTAAAATCAGGATCAGGGGGGTAACTTCACTTACCGGCGCCAATAAACCTTTATGGGTTGTAGACGGGGTTGTGCTGGAGGATGTAATCAACGTTACCAACGATCAGTTATCCAGCGGCGATGCCTCTACCCTTCTGGGTTCGTCTGTTGCCGGTTTAAACGTTAACGATATTGATGACATCTATATTTTAAAAGACGTAGCAGCTGCCTCACTATATGGGGCGAGAGCTATGAACGGAGTAGTTGTTATTAATACCAAGAAAGGTAAAGCAGGTTCGCTGCTGGTGAGTTATACTGGCAACTTTAGCTCTTCGTTGCGTCCAAGTTACAGCAATTTTAACATTATGAACTCGGCCGAACAAATGAGTGTTTACTCAGAAATGTACGGCAAAGGACTGCTCAATGTAGGCGATATCGGCAATAATCCGGATCGGGGCATTTATGGCAAAATGTATGATGCCTTACAGTATAATCCGGCCACAAAAACCTTTGGTTTGGCCAATACGCCCGATGCCCGTAATGCCTTTTTAAAACGTTACGCCGAAGCTAATACCAATTGGTTCAAAATACTTTTCCGTAACTCTTTAGTACAGGAACACGCGCTCAGCTTTTCGGGCGGTTCTGATAAAGCCCAATCCTATACCTCTGTAAGCTTTTTAAACGATAACGGGTGGACTATAGCCGACAGGGTAAAACGTTATACGGTTAACTCTCAAAATAATTATACCATTTCAGACAAGGTTAAGGTTGGTATCATAACCACAGCATCATTACGGCAGCAGGACGCGCCAGGCACAGTTAACCGTGCATCCGATCCGGTTTATGGCCAGTTAACCCGCAGTTTTGATATCAATCCATACAATTTCGCATTAACTACCAGCAGGGCTGTTACGCCATATGACAGCCAGGGAAATCTGGAGTATTTTACACGCAATTACGCTCCTTTTAACATTATCAATGAGTTGCAGAACAACAAGATCAGGCTTACTGCTCTTGATGTTAAACTACAAACCAATTTGTCATACCAGATAAGTAAATATTTAAGATATGATCTTCTGGGTGCTTTCAGATACGTAAAAACCACCCAGGAAAACCTGGTAAATGAAAACTCTAATCAGGCCAATGCGTACCGGGCCTATATCAACCCAACCATAGCTCAGGGCAATAGCTTCCTTTATAAGGATCCTGATCATCCTAATGACGAGCCTGTGGTGGTATTGCCATCAGGAGGTCTTTACAATCGTACCGATAATTCATTATCGAGCTATGATATAAGGAATCACTTATCTTATGTGAGGGATTTTGGTAAGAGTAACATTAATATACTAATAGGGCAGGAAATAAAATATGCCGAGCGTCAAAACGCTTTCAACAATGGCTATGGCTATCAGTATGATTATGGAGGTACTGTTTTGGTCGACTCGCGTATTATTAAGAAAGGCACAGAGCAAAATGATCCATATTTTGGCATGAGCTATACCTATGATCGCTTTGCATCCTATTATACCAACATCAATTACACTTATAACGACCGTTATACACTAACGGGATCTGTAAGGTATGATGGGTCAAACCAGTTTGGCATAGGAAGCAACCTGCACTGGCTGCCTACCTGGAGCGTGAGTGGTGCCTGGAATATCGATAAGGAGGACTTTATGCAAAACGTATCAAGCGTGAGCCTACTTAAATTAAGGGCAAGTTATGGCTTGTCAGCCGCCCCTGGAGTAGCAACAAACTCTTCGGTTGTTTTGCAAACCCAGAACACGCTCCGGCAATATACCCAGGATATTGAATCGGGTATTTATATTAAAGATCTCCAAAATTCTGATCTTACCTTCGAAAAACAATATTCCGGCAATATTGGTGTAGATGCAGGCTTTTTTAACGGGAGGCTTACCCTTACCGCTGATGTATACCGCAAAAGAGGGTTTGATCTTATCGGGCTCATCCGCACAAGTGGTATAGGTGGTCAGGAAATAAAACAAGGTAACTATGGTAACATCAGCTCGCATGGGTATGAATTTACCATTGGCGGTGATATCATTAAAAAACAAAAATGGGGATGGAAATCAACCTTTATATTTAGTTACAACACCAATAAAATAACAAATTACAAAAACACCCCCATTATTTTTGATCAGTTAGCGCCAGCCGGAGCTAATCAGTTAGGCTATCCGGTAGGTTCCCTGTTCTCATTGGATTTTAAAGGGCTTGACCATTATACAGGTATCCCCAAATTTGTGAATGAAGCCGGGCAAACGGGCTACGCTGTTAATTTACAATCAAACGTAACCAAGTATCTGAAATATGAAGGTCCGGTCGATCCGCCTTATACCGGTGGTTTTACCAATAATTTCCGCTACGGTCCCGTTTCATTAACTGTACAGCTCACCTATCAGGCGGGTAATAAAATACGCTTAAACCCTGCATTTAAATCCAAATACACCGATCTGGATGCCTTCCCAAGAGAATTTAACAACAGGTGGGAAGTACCTGGCGATGAAACGAAAACCAACGTACCGTCCATACTTGATGCAGAAACTTTTTACACGGTAAACCAGGATGCATATCCTTATAACAATTATAACTTCTCATCGGCAAGGGTAGCGAATGGTGGGTTTGTCAGAGTAAAATATGTGGCTTTCACCTACCAGCTTCCTGTTGATTTTGCCAAACGAATAGGCATGAACAACGCTTCGGTAACCGCCTCGGGTACAAACTTATGGCTCCTTTTTGCTGATAAAAATCTTTATGGGCAGGATCCTGAGTTTTTTAATGCCGGCGGCGTGGCCCAGCCATTGCAAAAACAGTTGGTACTTTCTTTAAAAGTTGGATTTTAAAAAGACACATCAAACACCATGAAATTAGTTTTAAAACAATATATACCAGTTCACAGAACCTTTGCCCCTACGCTATCAAAAGCAAGTGGCAAAAAACCGATAGGGAAATTACCTATGCTAATTGCCGCATTGGTAAGCACCATGGCATTAGCATCATGTAACAAATACCTTGATAAACAACCCGATAACCGCACTACGCTGGATAACCCTACCAAAGTATCGCAATTGCTTACTTCGGCATATCCCGCAGCTGATTACATCAGTTTTTGTGAATCGTTATCTGATAACAGCGGCGACAGGGGTTATGCCACCCAAGGTTCGCTTGATCCGTTGATAAACGAAAATGCTTATAAGTACATTGATTACCCTTCCAATATTTCAGGATCATCAGATAATTACTGGTTGGGATGTTATAACGCGATAGCCGCTGCTAACCAAGCGCTTGACGCCTGTAATAAGGCTGCAAATCCAGTAGCCTATCAACCGTATAAAGGTGAAGCCTTGCTGGCACGCGCCTATGCTCATTTTATGCTCGTATCCCTTTATGCCAAAACCTATAACCCCGCTACGGCAGCAACAGACCCGGGAATACCTTACGTAACCGAACCTGAAACCCAGTTACTTAAAAAGTACGATCGTAAAACGGTAGCTTATGTTTATGACATGATTGAAAAGGATATACTGGCAGGCATGCCACTGCTGGACGATAATGCTTACCAGGTACCGGCTTTCCGGTTTACAACAACCGCGGCCCACGCGTTTGCCGCCAGGTTTTACCTGTTTAAACAACAATATGATAAAGTGGTTCAGCAAGCAGATCAGGCTTTTCCGGGTAGTACTACCATTACCTATTTAAGGCCCTGGAATACGGTTTACAAACCAATCACCGACCTTGATTTTAGGGCTTTATACACAAAATCAACACAAAAGGCAAACCTGCTATTGGCCACTACAGCTTCATACTGGGCCCGGGATTGGCAAAATTTCCGTTATGGCCTAAACGCAAAAATCAGGATTGATATCGTTAAAATACCCGGAATTGTAAATGGCTCCCTCGCAGTAGATATAAGAAGCTACGGCGCGTCCGGACAAATGAAGGGGCTTAACAAGTTTTTGGAAAACTTCATTTTTGTTCAGGGGAGTACTCAAATAGGCAACGGCTATATATATATTCCTTTATTGAGCAGTGGCGAGGTCTTGTTTAACCGGGCCGAGGCATTGGTTATGCAAGGTAATTATGATGCCGCTGTTAGCAGTCTGAATACATATTTAAGTACCATCATTAATAATTATGATCCAGGCACCAACAACCTTACCATAGCAAAAGCGCTGGCATACTATAAAACAGGCTCTACCAAAGATGCCCTGATCAGCACTATTCTTGACTTAAAACGCTATGAATATGTAGATGAAGGAATGCGTTGGTTTGATATTTTGAGATATCATCTGCCGGTAACACATACTATACTTGATAATGCAGGCAACGAAGTTGATCGTTACGAACTTAAAGCCGATGACCCGCGTAAGGTAATGCAAATTCCGCAAACGGCGCAGAGCCAGGCCGGTCTTGCACCTAACCCGCGTTAATACCGGGTAATATTCAGATGATGACACTTAGAATATTGAACAATATTTAATTCTAATAAAAAATAGTATTAAGATGAAAAACAGAAAATACTTAATCCTTTTTTTGCTCACGTTTTTTAGCTTTTCGTGCAAAAAGGATAATAAACTGGTATTGCAAGACAATTACTTGGGTAACGAAACCGCCGGTAAAACAGCTATTGATACCTATTTAAATACACAGTTTGTAAAACCCTATAACATTGATGTTAAATACAAATGGGATCAATCACTATTTGACCAGCAATATGTTCTGGTACCACCCCAGGAAACTAACATTATGCCTTTTATGGAGGGCGTTAAACAAGCATGGCTTGATCCGTACAATGCCGAAACCGGTAGCGATGTGTTCATGAAAATATATACACCGAAACAGATAATCCTGTCTGGAAGTGCCGAAATCAACACCGATGGCACCGAGGTACTAGGCGAAGCTTCCGGAGGGCTCACTATTTTACTAACCAATGTTAATGGTACTGATTTAAAAGATGAGGACGCGGTAATACAATTAGTACATGTAATTAATCACGAATTTACCCATATCCTTAACCAGAAAAAGGTGATCCCTGTTGAATATGCCAAGGTATCTGCCGGCGACTACAGCGGAAATTGGGCAACCGCCTCAGAGATTCCATTGCAATTAGGCTTTATTTCGAAATATGCAAGGGATAAGTATACTGAGGATATTGCCGAAATGGTTTCATGGATGCTTACCTGGGGTAAGGATGGGTATGAGGCTTATTTGAACAAAACTATCGTTGACCCAACCGATCCGGCGAAGAAGCGACTTATCCCTGATCCGGCTTATGCTGCCGGTATTGCTAAGATGAGGCAAAAAGAAGCCATTGTGGTTGATTACTTTAAGAAGAATTTCAACATTGATTTTTACAGTTTACAAACACGGGTTCATGCCTCTATTGCTGCTATAAGCAATAATTAGATGATAACCGGTTTTAATAACGCGCAACGCGTTGAGTGTAACGTAAAATAAATTAATTAAGACATACAATGAAAAAATATACTTACCCGGCATATTTATTATTACTGCTGATAACAAGCTTATCTGCATGTAAAAAAAATGATCCCGATTATTTTGGCAAAACCCCTACCGAACGAAGCACAGAAGCGCTTAGTAAATATCAAACGCAGTTAACAAGCGCTCCCAATGGCTGGAAAGCTATTTTATACCCCAATGGCGGCGGTGTTTATCTGTTTTCTATAAAATTTGGAGCCGATAACAGGGTATCCATGCTTTCTGATATAGACGAGGAAACATCAACCACCCCGAACGAAAGTGCTTATAGCTTAAAGCAATTACAGGCGCCGTCACTGCTGTTTGATACCTACTCCTATATACATTTACTGTCAGATCCCGATCCAAATGTGCTTGGCGGAGATTCGGGCATTGGCTACAGCTCAGATTTTGAATTTTCATTTGATAAAATGAGCGGCGATACCATAACCCTGATAGGCAATAAAAAAGGAAGTAAACTCACCTTAGTAAAAGCCAAAACAACAGCCGAATACACCTCTTTTACAACAGGCACCACGGCTGTGTTTACGACATTGAACGCTGTGCGCACTTACTTTAAAAGGGTAACTATAGGCACAACGGCTTGCGAATTGAATATTGATAAAGGAAATAAAATACTAAGCCTCTCTTATCTGGAAGGTGGCACCAATTTAAAAACAGTTTCCAGTGGTTTTTATATTGATGGTTCAACCAACAGCATCATACTTGGCACCCCGCTTTTGATCGACAAAACCTCGATAACCAGTATAGGAAAAATAGCTGGTGACACAACTAGTCATACGGTAAGTTTAACTGTAAATGGCAGTGCTACACAAGTAAAAGAAGCTATTACACCCTTAAAATATGATCTAACAGCAGCTAAAGCATTTCATAATAATCCGGCTAATAGCAATACGTATTGGGAGTCCAATACCGGTTTTACTGTAGATAATGTTGTGGATGCTTTTAACTTACGTTCAATATTTAGTGAATTTGTGTACCGCTTGTACAGCTTTGACCAAGGAACTACTTATGACAGGTTGGGTTTTTTTACCGACAATGGTTATAGTGCTGGGGATCCTGCGGTTATTGCAAAATTTCCTGCTAGTGGAACAATCGTGTTTACGTACTTTGGAAGTTTCAACGGTGCTGCCCTGCCAGCCTCTGCAAAACCAATAGTTACAGCAACAACAAATAAGTTTCTTGATCCTAATGGCTTCTACGTCATCCAAACCGGGGCTAAGACCTACGATTTGGTTAACGCTACCAATGCCCGGGCCTGGATGAGCTTCTATTAGTACCGACAAGCCGTATAATCACTAAGGCTCTGTCCCGTAAATGGGATATCCTTAGTGATATGTATGGTTTAGAGGGGCTATTAAAAAACAAGATGAGTCATGCTAATTAACACGACCCATTTGAATAAAAAATAAACATTGGCTAATAGCACATTATACAAAGTTAACGGATTTGTACTTTCACTTTTCTGACCGAAGTACAAGTAAATAACAATTAAAAAAATCAAAACTCATGAAAAAAGCATATTATTTTTTTGCTGTGATTGGGACCATATTTTCTATCACCATAACAGGATGTAAAAAAGATCAGGCTAGACAACAAACTAAACCGGCCATGGCTGCGTCTGATAATAATTCTTCTCTTTTATCCATATCGTCCACCGAGCCGCCAAGTAGCTCATCTACAAGGGGCTGCAATAGTCAATTTAGCAATGATATCGGTAATCTTAGTATATCCCCTGAAACAGCTGCAGGAAACTATATAGCTTGTATGTTAGTCGCCTTTCCTGATGGTGGTACCTCGGGTTCAGGTAACTCAGGAATTGGGATTGCACACCTCCAGTCAGTAAGCAGCAACTCGAACGTAACTCTGCAAGAATTCTTCAGGGATGGAAATGTGAATAATCCCACAGATGTTGCAAAGGTGAAAGCCTATTTCGCCCCGTATATCTTCCTTATTAATGATGCATATAATGCGTATAACTTATATGAGGCTCACTCCAACTTTGACCACTCTGAGCTCAATGTAGCAAAAGTAATGAACGCTTTGTGGTATAAGCACTACGTAGACCAATATGATCAGTATCAATATCTCGCAATTGTGAATGCTTACTTTAATGGTATTAGTGCCGGGGGATGGGAAATGCGGAATGATCCATTATGGAAGGCCGTAGGATTTGACCAATTATTTTTTGTGAGTATCGGCCCTGATCTTCCGGTTCAACCTTAATAGGATATACTTAACAACGATTTGGTTAATGCTACCGATGCACGAGCCTGGATGAGCTTTTATTAGTACCGACAAGCCGTATAATCACTAAGGCTCTGTCCCGTAAATGGGATATCCTTAGTGATATGTATGGTTTTAGAGGTTTATTATAAAACACAAAAAGAAGTCCCGCCAATTAGCGGGACTTCTTTTTGTTTAGTGAGGTCGTCTAATTCTATTGCCAATATTTTACATTTATTCCTCACATCGGATTCACATTACCCTGATAGTCCCCAATAACCTATGACGAGTATTTACATATATTCAATAATCAATTGATTATTAATCACATAAAAACAAACCATAAATTAATGTAAAAGCTGATCGATGTAAATTCAACTAAAAACTGGGTTTACATGTAAACCCAGTTTTTAAGACATAATTATATTTAACTAATTAATTATCAACAATATAATACAATGCAAACCATAAAAAGTGTAAACCATGTAAACCCACTTTTTAACAAACCTGTGGCTTGTTCAGCGTAGTTTTGTTCATCAATAAACTGTTTACAACTGGTGATAATGGATACTTGTTAAACCAATGTTTAAAAAAGTTTAATTTTTTAAACATCGGCATACCCCCACTGATATTTTCAACCGTAATACCTAATATACAAGCAAGTAATAAGCCACCATGACTAACCAGGAAAGTAAGGATCTGCTAAAAAAGTACATCGAAGGAAAATGTGATCAGGAAGAGACCGCCTGGGTTGAAAGCTGGTATCTTAATGCAGCCAATGATGATGCAGTACCATCACCAGAAGAAATTGAAGCAGCCTACAGTCATGTCAGCGCAAAATTGCCTAAAGACGAACGTCTTGCCGTGAAAAGGTTTTATCTTTCCATTGCCGCTACCATCCTTTTATGCCTTTCTATCGCTGCATATTTTACGTTCCGCCAATCCTCATCAAATTCAGAAAATACAGCTTCCATAATTAAACAAAATGATCTCCCACCGGGGAGCAATAAAGCTATACTCACGCTTGGCAACGGTCGGCACATTGTTTTAACAGGTGCCTCTAACGGAAAAATAGCCCAGCAAGGCAATATGGCTATAAGCAAAACAGCCGAGGGGCAAATAGTTTATAATGGAACTGATAATGGCACAGCTGCGCCGATATATAACACCACAGCCACCCCACGCGGTGGAGAATATCACCTGACATTGGCCGATGGCACCAATGTATGGCTAAACGCGGCATCATCCATAACCTATCCAACAGCGTTTACCGGGCATGACAGAACGGTTCAGATAACCGGTGAAGTTTATTTTGAGGTCTCCCATGATCAGCATAAACCTTTCAGGGTAATTTCCCGTGGTCAAGCGGTTGAGGTATTGGGTACTCATTTCAATATCAATGCTTATGATGATGAACCCTCTATAAAGACAACACTCTTTGAAGGCGCTGTAAAGGTTAGCCGGGATACAAAATCGGCTATACTAAAACCAGGAGAACAAGCTGTCGATAATATCAACAGCTCATCTATTCACGTAACCAATGATTTTAACAGTGAAGAAGTGATTGCCTGGAAAAACGGTAAGTTTTATTTTGACTATACCGATATCAATACCGTTATGCGCCAGATTGCGCGCTGGTATGATGTTGACGTGGTATACCAGGGAAAAATTCCATCCAAACGGCTTTCCGGCTCATTCACTAAATATACCAACGCATCAAAGGCTTTATCCATATTGGAATATGCAGGTATCAACTTTAAAATTGAAGGAAGGAGGATTATTGTAAAATAATTACCCCTTAAATAAAAGCGGTTGCCAGGCTTCCGTCCCCTTTTGTTGGCCCAAAAAAAACCGGAGAGTGGTGACACACTTCCCGGCTAAAAGTTTGGGTTAACCATAATTTATTTTGAACTAAACAAGGTACTTACAAACCCAAACCATACAAAAGTATGCAAAATTTTACTTTAAGTCCTTTCTTAAATTATAAGAAAGGACTTCACAAATTTTTCCTGGTTATGAGATTGACCACTTTAGGAATTCTGCTTTGTATTATGCAGGTAAGCGCCGCTACTTTTGCGCAGCGTATAAACCTCAAGGCAAAAAATATATCATACGAGAGGCTTTTCAAAACTATTGAACAACAGAGCGGCTATACGTTTGTATATGACCCAGACGTGCTCCGCACTTTTCCAAATTTCAACATCGAGATTAATGATGCCAGCGTTACAGAAGTAATGGACAAGTCATTGGCCAATAAACCGCTTAATTATAAGTTTATTGATAATACCATAGTTGTACGCCTTAAAGAAACAGCTACACCACGTGATCTTATTTTTATATCAGGTAAAGTCACGGGACAAAACGGCGGCCCATTACCTGGTGTTACGGTGAAAGTAAAAGGATCCAGCATTATAGCCGGCTGGGTAACAAATGCACAGGGCCGGTTTAATGCTTTGGTCAATTCAAAAGATGTGGTTTTGGTTTTTTCCTATGTAGGCTATCAAACACAGGAGATCCGGATTGAGGACCTTAAATCGCCATTTACAATACAGCTTAAAGAAGATATCAGCAAACTGGATGAGATACAGGTTATCGCTTACGGTCAGACAACTAAAAGGCTTAACGTTGGCGATCAGACTACTATAACTGCTAAAGAAATTGAGAAATACCCAGTGGGTAATGCTTTAACCGTGTTACAGGGCACCGTTCCGGGTATGGTGATCAGCCAGTCTACCGGGCAATCCGGCAGTACTTACAATGTCGTGATCAGGGGGCAAAATGGATTAAACACAAGCTCAGCTCCGTTATATATTATTGATGGCATCCCTTATAACGGCGGTAGTTATTCATCTCAAAAATCCAATTATTTAGGATCGAATGGCCAGGCCTACGATGCATTAAGTTTAATTAATCCTTTAGATATAGAAAGTATTAACATACTAAAAGATGCTGACGCCACATCCATTTATGGTTCAAGAGGTGCCAATGGCGTTATATTGATCACCACAAAAAAAGGTAAGCAGGGCGATACCAGAATTGATGTAAATGTTTTCAGCGGCGTAAACCAGGCCATTGCCACACCGCAACTATTAAATACGCAGCAGTACCTGCAAATGCGCAGAGAAGCCAAGAAAAATGATAACGCCGCTATACTACCTACAGATTATGACATCAACGGAACCTGGGATACAACACGTTATACCGACTGGCCAAAAATGTTTTTAAAAGGCACTGGCTATACCACTAATGCCCAGGCCAGCATATCCGGTGGCGGTAATAATGTTTCTTATCGGGTAAGCGGTAATTACAGGCGTTCAACAAACGTTCAGCAATTGGTTGGGGGATCAGATCAAACATCTTCTTTAAGCTTCAACCTCAACTCTACCAGCAATAATAAAAAATTCAACATTCAATTCTCGGGGGGATATACTTACGATTTTAACAACATTCCATCGGTCGATCTCACCAGCAGCGCCAATCTTGCGCCTGATGCTCCTGCGCTTTATAATGCCGATGGTACGCTGAATTTTCAAAATAACACTTTTATAAATCCATTATTATCAACCAAAACACTGGCCCGGACTTCTTTATCAAATTTAACCAGCAGTATGGTTGCCAGTTATTTACTGGCTAAGGGTTTAAAAGCACAGGCAACCATAGGCTACAATAAACAATCACTGGTTGAGTTTCTGGCTAACCCCTTAGCCTCTATATTACCAACCTACGTAGCCCTTGGGTCAAAAGGTTCCGCCAATTATAGCTGGAACAATAAAAGCTTCTGGAGTATAGAACCACAGATAGAATATAATCGCGGCATAAGCAAAGGTACACTGGATGTTCTGGTGGGTGCCAGTTTGCAAAAACAATTGGTTGACGCGACACAACTGGTGGCTAATGGATATAGTAACGATCTGTTGATCAATAACATTGCGGCTGCAGCCACCATCACTGCTTTTGGCCAGGGATATAATGCCTATAATTATAAATACAGCGCGTTGTATAGCCGAATCAATTACAATTGGCAAAATAAATATATTGTTGATCTTTCTGGCCGTTATGATGGTTCCAGTAAGTTTGGTCAGAATCGCCAGTTTCACTTTTTCTATGCTGCCGGCGGTGAATGGATATTCAGTTCGGAGAAGTTTATTAAAGACGCGCTTCCGTTCCTGAGCTTTGGTAAATTAAGAGGAAGCTATGGTACTACCGGTAATGATCAGATAGGGGTTTATCAGTATTTGGAAAACTTTTCGCCGGTAACTTCAGTAAACCCATACCAGGGTGTACCCGGCATTACACCAACCAACCTGCCTAATCCCAATTTAAGCTGGGAAACTACAACCAAAGCAAATATTGGTTTGGAGCTGCAGTTTTTGAAAGGCAGAATCAGCTTACAGGGAAATTTATTCAGAAACCGTACAACAGATGTATTATCATCCGTCCCGTTGTCATCAACTACAGGTGTTAACTCCGTAACTCAAAACATTGATGCTAAAGTTCAAAATAAAGGCTTCGATATTACACTCAGTACTATTAACATTCAGTCAAGAGATTTTACCTGGTCAACAACGTTTATGATCAGTAAGCAGCGCAATGCTTTGCTGGCCTTCCCCAATGCTAACACACTTACATTACAGGAGTTGAATCAATCGGTTAATACCACATTTGTTAACCGTTACGCTGGTGTAGATCCGCAAACAGGCCTCTATCAGTTTTATGATAAAGACGGCAAAATTGTTTCCGCGCCATCAAGCTCAGGTTCAGATCAAGTCAAAACAATCAATACCGATCCAGGTTATTTTGGTTCTATCTCCAATTCTATCAGCTTCAAAGGCTTTACACTTAGTTTCCTTTTTCGCGGCATAAAACAAACTGGCCGGAGCCCTTTCGGACAGATCCTTGCTACCAGTTTTGTGCCCGGACTTTTTAATACCAACTATCCAACGGCCATTTTAGATCATTGGCAAAAACCGGGTGACGTAGCCAGGTTTGGCAAATTTAGCAGCACCTTTGGCCCAACACTTTTTAATGCGTTAAACGCCAAAAACATGTACTTAGATGCCTATTACAGCGATGCATCTTACATCAGGCTGCAAAACGCATCGGTCAGTTATCAGTTCGATAACGAAGTAACCAGGAAATTCCATCTGCATAATCTGAAAATTTATGCATTAGGCGAAAACCTGGCCACCATTAGCGGTTACAATTTCTCGGATCCTGAAACTCAAAGTTACCTGAAAATGTCTCCGCTTCGAACTATCACTTTTGGTATACAAGCATCACTTTAAAAAGAAGGAATCATGAAAATTAAAAACATATATTCTACAGCGCTATACATAAGCGTATTGGCCATCCTGTGCATATCGGGCAGTGGCTGCAAAAAAGCTATACAGGTGGGGCCGTCGCTTGTTGCGGCTAATAGCAGCAATGCATTTTCCTCAAACAGTGCCGCACAGTCGGTGGTATCGGGTATATATACCAAAATGTCTTCCGGATCATTTTTCCAGGGCAGTGCCGGTGTTAGTTTAACTATGGGGCTGGCGGCCGATGAATTGATAAACATAGGTTCCAGCAACTCCTCATTAGGTACGTTTTATTTAAATAGCTATGGCCCTATAAATCCTCCTCCCTTCTGGTCAGAGTTTTACAGACAATTATTCTATTGTAACACGGCTATTAATGGTATTTCAGGCTCTGGGGCTATTACTGATGGTGTTAAAAAGCAGCTTGTTGGCGAATTGAAGTTTTTACGCGCCTATATTTATTTTTATGCGGTAAATCTTTACGGCACCCCACCATTAACAACCACTGATGACTATACCATCAATAACGTTCTTCCGAATAGTACTCCCGATGCCATTTACAAGCAGATAGTACAGGATTTGGCCGATGCCCAGGCAGCACTGGCCGATAACGTATATGTAGATGCCTCTGGCAATGCGGTTACCGACAGAATAAGGCCCAACAAACAAGTAGCAAGTGCTATGCTGGCAAGGGTTTATCTCTATCTCAAAGATTGGAAGAATGCCGAAACTCAGGCCAGCTCCGTGATCAGCAATGCTAATTACACCCTTGTAGCCAACCTGAACCAGGTTTTTTTAAGGGCTAGCAAGGAAACCTTGTGGGCATTGCAACCCGTTTCGCAGCTTTATTTAAACACTATTGATGCCAACTTCCTGATAGTTAATGCAAGTTATACCATAGCAACACAATTACCGCTGAATAACAACCTGGTAAAGGCTTTTGAAACCGGTGATGCCCGTTTGGCCAACTGGGTTGGTACCTTCACAACTACAACCACTCCCATAACCACATATTATTACGCCAATAAATATAAAGTTGCATCATTGAGCTCGACCATTGCCGTTACCGAATATCCGATAGTGATGCGTTTTGCCGAACAATATTTGATTCGCGCAGAAGCACGCGCTCAGCAAAACAACTTGTCTGGGGCTGTTGCCGATATCAATATGATTCGTTCAAGAGCAGGATTACCCAATTCGACAGCAAACTCACAATCAAACATACTTGACGCGGTTGCACATGAACGCCAGGTAGAGCTGTTTAGCGAATGGGGCCACCGGTGGTTTGATCTGAAACGTACCAACAAGCTCGACGCGGTTATGAGCGTAGTAACGCCGCAAAAAGGTGGTACATGGGCCAGCTTCGAGCAATTTATGCCTATCCCCCCTGATGACATCAGGGCTGATCCTAACCTGAAACAAAATCCTGGCTATAATTAAAAATACACCTCTATTGAAATAACACTTCAGCAGGGCCCAACCCGGCCCTGCTGGGTTTATCGATCCTTCTTATTTTTTTAATAACAAAATTCATCATGAAAGCAAAGATCATCGCTCTGTTTACCACAGGCTTGTGCATAGCCAATTTACAAGGCATAGCACAAACCCAGCCATTCATTATTAATGGCAAACTACAAAACCTCTCCCCTGCACCCACTAAATTGTATTTGACAGAACTTTTACCCGGAACATTAAGAAAACACATAGATAGTACCGAGGTAAAAAACAACGGGTATCAGTTTAAAGGGCAGCTCACCGTTGATGAAGCCGTAGCGGTAACTATTAGCACTGCAATTAAAACAGATCCAACCAAAGACCTTACCCTTTATCTGGACAAAGGCGAACTGAATATAGTTTCAGATGGCACACTTAAAAAGTTCACTCTTTCCGGCTCGGCTGCTGCGGCTCAAAATCAGGTAATTGAAATAAGCAATGGTGTTGTAAAGGAAAAAGAAGAACTCAAACGGATAGCAGCCAGTGAGGAATACAAAACCAACGAAACGCTGCAGGCCGATGTATTAAAAAGATCCCGCTTATTAGGGTCTAAGGGGTTAATTGACATGTACACATTTGTTAGAAACAACCCGAATAACCGGGTAAGCCCCTTTACTACTTATGCGCTGTTGTTATCTGGCTATGTAGGCGGCGCGGCTCAGGACACCCTGATACAACAGTTGCCCAACCACGTTAAAACCGACAAGTTAGGTTTGGCCATTGCCCACATACCTGTAACGCGCGACTCGATGATGAAAGCGGCCCTGGCTAAACAAAAAGTAGAAACGGGCAAGATACCTGTAGGTAGTAAAGCACCTGAGTTTACCGAGAATGACATTCATGATAAGCCAGTTAGCCTGTCATCATTTAAAGGAAAATACGTACTGGTTGATTTTTGGGCCAGTTGGTGCTTACCATGCCGGCAGGAAAATCCGAACGTTTTGAAGGCTTACAATAAGTACAAAGACAAAGGCTTTACTGTATTAGGTGTTTCTCTTGATTCAGAATCGGCCAAAGCCAGCTGGCTCAAGGCTATCGCAAGTGATGCCCTGCCATGGACACAGATATCTGACCTCAAAGGATGGAAAAACCAGGCTGCACAATTGTACGGCGTGGGTTCTATTCCGCAAAACTTCCTGATCGACCCTAACGGCGTTGTTATTGCTACCAACCTGCGCGGCGAAGATCTGCATACCAAATTAGCTTCCATCTTAAAATAATAATGACAATGAAAATCATCATAAAACACAAAGGTCTAACAGCTTTAATATTAATGGCTTGCCTTTCCCTGATAAATTATAGCGCTTCAGGGCAAACCAAAAAAGCAAATTTTGCAGGTATGTGGCATTTAAACGAAAATAAAAGCGACTTTGGTCGCTTAACCGCCGCGAGCGCTAAAAAAGTACAGGTACTTACTATTGATCAAACAGCCAACGAGCTCACGATCAAGAGTGGTGATTCAACCGAAAGTACTAAGGCTATCATCCGGTTTGATGGAAAACCTTCTCAACTAAACAGCAATGCGGTCATCAATGAGATTCCTACTATATCCAGGAGCGAATTATCTATTCAATGGATAAACGACCATACCGTTACGGCTACTCTGGATAACCCAAAAGGACTGATGCCGCCAAGCGTTAAAACCTATACCATCTCGCCCGATCTGCAAACTTTTACCATTGATTATAAACTCAAATTCGGCGAATCGGAGCTAACCGGTAAACTGGTATATGATAAACAAAAAAGCAATTAATGTTACCTATTGATCGCTCCGTAATCAAAAACTATCATGAAAAACTACTTGGAGTGCTGCTTATGGCGGCCCCTTTTTTGGGCCTGGCCCAAAACAAAACCAACTTTGAGATCAAGGGAAAACTGGACAGCATTGATGTACCAATGGTATACATTGTGCATTCACAAGGCTTTAAACAGATTATCGACAGCGCCGAAGTAACCAACCATGCTTACCGCCTGAAAGGTTATTTAGAAGTGGGACAGCCAACCGTGCTCATGACCTACAATATGAGAACAACAAAGCAAATACAGCCTGATGGCATAGCCTTGTTGTTCCTATCACCGGGAACATCAATGGTAACACACACTAAAAAGTTTCATGATATCACCATAAGCGGCCCTGCCGGGTATAATGACTATAAAACATTAACCGCAACAGCTAAACCTTACGAGGATAAAAACCAGGCACTTAAAACTAAAGCTTATGAATTACTGAAACAAAAAGATACCATTACCGCCAACAATGTCTACGCCAAGCAGTATGCTTTTGAGCAGGGCTTTATGGATAAAATATACGGTGGCTTTATCAAGCAACACCCCAAATCTCCGGTGGCATTTTTCGCACTTCAGAAGTTAGCTGGCACCGGTCATAGTATTGATGGCCAGAAATTGAAACCTTATTTTGATATGCTGCCCTCAAATATTAAAGCAAGTGAGGATGGGCAGCAGTTTAACAAAAGGATAACAGATGCCATTACCTTTAATACCAAGGGCGCTATCGGTAGCCTGGCTACAGACTTTACCCTGCTGGACACGGCCGGTCATGCCGTAAAACTATCTGACTTTAAAGGCAAATACGTATTGCTTGATCTGTGGGCAAGCTGGTGCAGCCCCTGCCGTGCCGACAATCCGCATTTAGTGGCAGCGTACAATACATACCACAAAAAAGGGTTTGAGATATTGAGCGTTTCGCTGGATACACGGCAACGCGAGAAAGCCTGGCATAACGCCATCAACCATGACCACTTAACCGCGTGGGCACATGTTGCCGACCTTGATCATGAAACCAATAGCGTGGTAACCTTATATGGTGTAAGTGGTATTCCGCAAAACTTCCTGATAGCCCCGGATGGTAAGATCATCGCCCGTAGTCTTCGTGATGGAGACCTCGAAAAGCAACTCAGCAAAATACTAAATAATTAAACGCCTCCTCCCCATGGATATTAAAAAACTGATACTAATCACCGCTCTCAGCTTTACCGGATACGCAACCTGGGCGCAATCCATTCCCTTAGATCCGGCTGTGCGCACTGGCAAGCTAGCCAATGGCTTTACTTATTATATTCGTCATAATGAGCAACCCAAAAAACGCGTAGAATTATACCTCGTTAATAAAGTAGGTTCAGTGCTCGAAGACGACGATCAGCAGGGTTTAGCTCATTTTATGGAGCACATGAACTTTAACGGCACCAAAAACTTTCCGAAAAATGATCTGGTTGATTACCTGCAAAAAGCCGGCGTTCGTTTTGGCGCTGATCTGAATGCCTATACCAGTTTTGACGAAACAGTTTACCAGTTGCCCATCCCTACCGATGATCCTGCCATGTTTGGTAACGGTATGCGCATAATGCGCGACTGGGCGCAGGAGGCTACTTTAGATCCTACCGAAATTGAAAAAGAACGAGGCGTTGTATTGGAAGAAGAAAGGTTGGGTAAAGGTGCTAAGGACCGTATGTCGAGACAATACTTGCCCATGTTGCTGAACCATGCCCGCTATGCCGACAGGCTACCCATAGGTACCGACGCGGTATTAACCAAATTTAAACCTGAGGTGATCAAACGCTTTCATCATGACTGGTACCGTCCCGACCTGCAGGCACTGATCATTGTAGGTGATGTAGATCTAAACGAAGCCGAAAAGCTGGTTAAAGAAAAATTTGCCGATCTTAAAAATCCTCAGAATGAAAGGGCGCGTACGCAATATGATGTCCCCTTAACCGGCAAAAGCCAGTTCATGATCGTTACTGATAAGGAAGCAACTACAACCGATCTGGAGATCATGATGAAACACCAGGCCCCGGAACTAAAAACCGAGCAAGATTATATCATCTCGATCAAACAAAACCTGTTCAACCAATTGCTGAGTAACCGCAGACTGGCGGAGTTAAGCCGCGAAAGCAACCCTGCCTTTACCGGTATGAGCGCGGGCATTGGCGGGGTATTAAAAAATGTGGACATGCTGAGCTTTAGCGTATCAGCTAAAGATGGCAGGTTGGAGCAAAGCTTTGCACAAACCTGGCGGGTTATGGAAAGAATTAAGCGTTATGGCTTTACAAAAACCGAATTTGACCGTGTTAAACAAAGCTATCTGCGTGGTCTTCAAAACAGCGTAAATGAACAAGGCAAAACTCCTTCAACCAGCTATGTAAAGGAATATCAGCGTTTATTTTTAAATAGCGAAGCCTCACCAGGTATTGCTTGGGAATATCAATTCACCAAAGACCATATCAATGCCATTGCACTGGATGATATCAATACGCTGATGAATGCGTATTTAGCATCAAAAGACGTGGATGTACTGGTATCAGCCCCAGAAAAAGACAGGGCCTCCCTACCCGATTCTGCTACCGTGCAAAGCTGGATAACTAAAGTAAGCAAAGAAAATCTTCAACCTTTTAAAGAAGATGAGATAACAAAGCCATTGCTTTCTGTGAAACCCAAAGCTGGTAAAGTAATTAGCAAACAAAATATTACGCAGCTCAATATTACCAAATTAACCCTCAGCAACGGCGTAAACGTAATCCTGAAACCTACCGATTTCAAAAATGATCAGATCATTTATGGAGCATTTGCACCCGGTGGCACATCACTATATGAATATACCGACTATGATGTGGCATCAAATGCGGGCGGCATCATGAACAGGATGGGTTTGGGTGACTTTAGCATGATACAGCTTAATAATCTTTTTACTGGCAAAGTAGCTTCATCATCAGCTAACATTATAGGTCGCGCATCAACCATCAGGGCAGGTGCTGCGCCTCAGGATCTGGAAGCCGCTCTGCAATTAACTTACCTACAGTTTACCGCCCCCCGTAAGGATACACTGATGTTTAAAAACACTATTAATAATGCCATTGCCGGTTTAACTAATCGCTATGCCAGTCCGGCAAATGTATTTGCAGATACCGTTAGTTATGTATTAGGCAATTATAATTACCGCTCGGCTCCACCAACCGCAGACCGTATTGGTAAAATCACCTTGCTGCGCGCCTATGATATTTATAAGGAGCGTTTTGCCGATGCCTCCGGATTTACGTTTGTTTTTGTTGGCAACTTTAAACCAGAGAGCATTATACCACTATTGGAGCTTTATTTAGGTTCGTTGCCAGCTACGCATCAGCATATCAAACCCCGTGATCTTGGCATTCATATCCCTACCGGGTTTATTGTAAAAAAGGTATACAAAGGCACCGAGAATAAGGCTACTGTACAACTGGTATTCAGCGGTGATTATACGTATAGCCCACTGGCCAACCTGCAGTTAAAAGCTTTAGGAGATGTATTGCAGATCAAAGTGTTGCAACAGCTGCGTGAAGCCGAAGGCGAGGTGTACAGCCCGCAGGTACAAACCAGCTATAACAAATATCCGCATAACCGCTTTGCCCTTACGGTAGCCTTTGGCTGCGCCCCGCAAAATGCCGACCACCTGGTAAACATGGTTGAGCAGGAAATGAATATTCTAAAGGAGAAAGGTCCGGATGCAGAAGATGTACAAAAATTTAAAGCCCAGTATGAAAAAAATGTGGAACTGGCTTTAAAGGACAATGGTTTCTGGCTGAATTACCTCCTCAACCAATATGAAAACAATGAAGATGTGCTCCAGGCACTCGATACAGATAAACTCCTGCAAAAAATAGATGCAGCATCATTAAAACAAGCCGCACAGGTATTTCTATCAGGCACTAACATGATCACATTTCAGTTACTACCGGAAAAAACCGCAGAATAAAAGCTTTTTTGTCCCCTTCTACTTTAACCCGATAGCGCTGTGCAAACAGCGCTATTCTTTTTTCAGATATTTTCAGGATATAGAAAACGCTATTATTTAACGCCTATAAGCATAGCAATAAATACCACCAGCCCAAGCCTGATACGTAGAATTTTAAGTGCATGCTTTACCTGGGTTTTAACAGTAAGCTCAGACAGATCAAGCTGTTGGGCGATTTGTTTATGGCTGAGATTTGCCCTGCGACTTAAAATAAATATCTCTCTCATTCGTGGAGGTAAGGCATCAATTTCACGTTCGATGATAGAGGCCAGCTGTTTTTCACGAATAGCATGATCCGTAATACAAGTGCCTGTTTCATAAAATGCCTTGAAGGAATTAATGTGTTTGGAGTTTACTTCCTGATGGGTAAACCAGTCGATAACTTTGTTGCGCATGGCCGCGTAGAGATAACCGGCGATACTTTTCTCCGGATCAAGATATTCCCGCCTGTTCCAAAGATTAATAAACGTTTCCTGGACTATGTCCTGCGCATCTTCCTTGCTGGCCGTCCGTTTGCACGCGTCAATGAACATTAAGCCAAAATAACGCTTGTAAATTTCATTATAAGCTTCATGACTACCCGATTTTAACAATTCGGACAAAGAATGGTCAGGAAAAGCACTTATATCATCCATGGCATAATCAACAATGCTAAAAATAACTAAATATTTTGTTAAATCGTTGTTAATTATCCGCAAATAATGGCATTCTTATATTTTTCCCTCTAACAAATCTTGTTTTCAGGAAAGCTTTGATACTTTCCACATGGTTTAATACCTTGTCTGATTTTCCTGACCTAAACTTCGATATCAACACGAATGTCTTATAATCGGCTGTGATGATGGAGATATCTACTTCAGCAACTTAATACTAATGGCCGCTCCCCCACCCGGAGCCAGTTTTATATTTAATTTTGAATTGGAATCCACTCTTATCTTTTTTATCTGATAAGCCTCGGGTTTGTTTTTCCAATCGGCATTGGCAGCATCGGCATAAATGATACACTCATAGCTCCGTCCTTTATCCAAAAAATTAAGAGGGAATGCGGTACTGCGGGCCTGTTCATCAGTTATGGCTCCTATAAACCAATCACCAGTTCCCTTGGCTTTGCGGGCTATAGTGATGTAGTCGCCAGGTTCGGCTTCTAATATCCGGGTATCGTCCCAATCAACCGCCACATCTTTAATAAACTGGAATGCATCCATATGTGCCTGGTAGTTTTCGGGCAGGTCGGCTGCCATTTGCAACGGACTATACATGGTTACATAAAGTGCCAATTGCTTGGCCAGGGTTGTATGCACCTGCCTTTCGGGGTTAGAAGAGTAATTTTTGAGTTTAAAAATACCAGGTGTATAATCCATGGGGCCACCCATTAATCGTGTGAAGGGCATAATGGTTTCGTGCTCGGGTGGGTTGCCGGTACTAAAGGCGTTGTACTCATTACCCCGGCCGGCTTCGCTGGCTATCCAATTTGGATAAGTACGCTGCACGCCTGTAGGTCGCATTGGTTCATGAGCATCAAGCATTACTCCATGATCGGCCGCTTTTTGTGCCACACGGGTGTAGTGCTGCACCATCCATTGCCCATCATGATGCTCGCCCCGCGGAATAATCCGGCCAACGTAACCTGTTTTTACTGATGTGTAACCAAACTTATTCATAAAACCAAATGCGGTATCCATGCGGCGCTCATAATTGGTGGCCGAACCCGATGTTTCATTATGCATGATCATCTGTACACCTTTTGCCTTTGCATAAGCTTGAATATCCGCCACATCAAAATCGGGATATGGGGTCACAAAGTCGAATACATCTTCCTTCCAGTTACCAAACCAGTCCTCCCAGCCCACATTCCAGCCCTCAACCAATACACCCTGGATTCCATTCTGCGCGGCAAAATCAATAAAGCGTTTTACATTAGCCGTATTTGCCCCATGCTGTCCGCTCGGGATAAGTTTACCGTTCGCATCTTTATCATCGGCATTTTTGGCATAGCTCCATGTACTTTTTCCGGTTTGCATTTCCCACCATACACCCACAAATTTCATAGGTTTTATCCACGATGTATTGGCAATGCGCGATGGCTCATTCAGGTTGAGGATCATTTTTGACGAAAGGATATCTGCCGCTTTATCACTCACAATAATAGTGCGCCAGGGGGTATGATCAGGTGCTTTTAAATAGGCTTTGTTGCCAACCGCATCGGGCACCAATGCCGAAGTTAGTTTGTAAGTAACGTTATCCACATGCAGTTGCATAGCGCTATAGTTCATCAATCCCGCTTCGTGGATGTTAATGTAAAGCCCATCATCACTCTTCAGCATCAATGGAGTTTGTACCGCTTTAGCATCTGGAGCTGTACGAACAGCAATATCAGTGGCATTTTTTACAATCTGCGTGTTATCCACCTGACTGATCTTTGATGTGGTGTACAGATATTCGTTGCTGTCATAATCGCCCGGTATCCAAAACGCTTTATCATCGCCAGCAAGTGCAAATTCGGTACGCTCGTTTGTAATAATAAAATAACCGAGATTGGGCTGTTGCGGAAATTCATATCTAAAACCAACTCCATCTGCAAACACCCTGAACACAATATCCAGCAAACGCTGTTGCCCACCCTGATGCTGTAAATGTACAGTCAGTTGCTGGTAGTGGTTACGTATCTTACTCACCTCACCCAAAACCGGCGACCATGTTTCGTCTACCTGTTTGGTATCACTGCCCAGCCATTTAAAATTCTTGTAAAAGGTACTATCATCGGCCAATTCAAAACCCAGGCCCGATGTTTTGATGAATTGTTTGTTGTTATAAATCACATCATATGTTGGGCGCCCATCATTTTGCATCTGCACATGCAACTTCACTTTGTCCATAGTGGCTTCTGCCATTTTATCTTCCTGTGCAAAGGTTATATGCTGCATCAGCAACAGGTAGGGTATACAAATAAATATTCTTTTCATTAGTTTTTTATTTAGTGATCAGGCTTTCCAACAGCAAGATACGTGCGGTCATTAACCACAGTTCATAGATGGTGCTTTAGGATACATCACTTGAAATTTCGACAGAAAGTTTTTCCAAAAAAGGGGAACAGGTTGTAGGCCCCGCCCCCCTATCAATTGATTATTAATAGCCCGGGTTTTGTTTTATTTTGCTGTTACTGTTAATCTCGGCCAGCGGAATTGGCCATGTGTACGATTTGTTATCGTCCCATTTGATAGCTCCGTTCAGATTAAGTGCCGTACCGTAATAAGTCGCTTCCGATTTACCAATGCGCCAGCGGCAAACGTCAAACCACCAGTAGCCCTCGTTAAACAATTCGGCGAAACGCTCGTAGTAAAGTGGATTATTGCCCAATACCGGGTCGCCGATGGCTGCGGTAGGGGCTGAAAGTGATGCGTAATCTACGGGTGAAGCGCCATTGATAGGATAACTGTAAGCACGGCGTTTTACTTTGTTCAGATATTCCAGCGCATTAGCATTGTCGCCGCCACCTTTACAGGCTTCGGCATATAGCAGATAAACATCGGCCATACGCAGCAGGTAAATATTCCAGGCATCGGCCGGGCCGCTGGCACTGGCATTGCCCAGTTGCGATGGGCTGTTAACATTATAATTTACCGGCGAGTATTTGCGGAAGCTAAAACCATAGGTATTTACCTGCCCCGCATAAAAATTAGGTTTTGAGGCTGGGTAAACCGTAGAACCATTGGGCTTCACCTGATCTATCCATGGTTCTACAGTGTTTACAAACAACCGCGGGTCGGCAGTTTTGTTGGCGCGCACAGCCAGGGCCTGTGTACGGTAAGCCGGATCCATCACCTGTTTAGGATTATTATAGCTGGCCGGTTTTGAGTTATCAAATGCAGGATTATTAACCAAATTATAATAACCTATGCTGAAACCAAAACGAGGGATATTACGGTCGTGAACTACTTCGTTACCATAGCCCAAAGGCTGCGCGGCACCTTCGGTACCATCATCGCCCAATGCCCAGGCAGGCCATATGAGGCCGTTAATGGTGGTGGCATTAGCCGCCTTACCGCCGTAAATACCGTAATCATTACCCTTGCCATCAGGGTCAACATTTAATTCAAATAGCGATTCCTCGTTAAATTCATTAGCAGGGTTGCCATCAAAGGAGTCGGCATATTTGGCAAAGGGCATCAGTGTTTTACCACTGTTCTGTATTACATCATTCAGTGTGGTTTTGGCATTCGCCCAATCCTGTGTGTATACATATGCTTTGCCCAGTAAACCTTTTGCGGCCCACTCAGTAGGACGACCTACATCAACACCAGTCCAGGTTTTACCTTTCAGGAGTGTCGCGGCCTGTTTCAGGTCACTTTCTATAAAATCCCATACCGCACGGGCTGTAGCGCGGGGTACCTGAGTTTCGGCCAGGCTGGCTGGAATACCGTTGTAGATAGGCACGCCCATTTTATCGCCGCCGGCACTGGGACTAACATAGCTTTCGCCGAAGAGGCATTCCAGCCACATATAGTAAAATGCGCGCATAAAATATGCCTGACCGCGTATGTAGTTCACATTGTTTGCATCATCGGACGAGAGGCCGCCCTTCTTGGTCAGCAAATCGGCGCCAGCCAGTGTAACATTGCAATTTTTCACACCGGTGAACAGCGAGGTATATGCGCCGGTGGAGTAAGAATTAGTAACACTGAGGTTAGTATTGGCCATCTCGTTCCAGCCAGCATCACCACTATAAGCTGAATTGGCGGTATGCGTAGCGTTCGAAAGTGCCTTTGGCAACAGGTTGAAACCGAACAGGTTCTGATCGCGCAGGTTTGAATAGCTGGCTGCCAGCACACTCTGCAGGTCGCCAACCGATGCCGGGTAATTGCTTGTTGAATATTTTGACGGGTCGCTTGCGTTAAGCGGTGCCTTTTTGCAGCCTGCTGTAAGAGCCGCTGCCAGTAATATGGATAGATATATTTTCTTTGTCATGACTCTTCAATTAAAAATTAACATCAAGGCCTAATGAATAGATACGGGTTTGCGGGTACTGTGATACTGCGTCTACGCCGCGCGTAGTAGCACCAGAGTAACCAAGCTGAGAGGCTGCGAAACCCAATTCGGGATCAAGGCCACTGTATTTGGTAATGGTGAACAGGTTATTCCCCATAATAAATACTCTCGCACTCTTAATTTTCAGCTTGCTTAATAAACTATTGCTAAATGTGTAGCCCAATTGCGCGTTCTTTAGCTTCAGGTAACTACCGTTCTCCACAAAATAGCTACTCACGGTTTGGTAGTTTTTATTAGGATCGAGCGTGAAAGTGCCGTCAGGATTCTTTACGCCAAGACGTGGCTGACTGGTTAACCCGTTTGATCCCAGATACGAGGCATTAAATACCTGGCGGGTAGTATTACCATCAGCAAACGGAAACTGTTTATACGCATTAACCCCGTTAAACAGATCTATGCCTTGTACACCGTTGAATAACAAAGCAAGGTCTAAGCCCTTATAATTAAACCGGGCACTGACACCGTAAACCAATTTCGGATTAGGATTACCCAATACCTGGCGGTCATCCGCAGTGATCTTACCGTCGTGGTTAAAGTCTTCATATATCAAGTCACCGGCTTTAGCAGTGCTTCCCTGCGGACTACCAGCAGCTTGGGCATCTGTTTGAAACATGCCCTGTACTTTGTAACCATAGAATGACCCAAATGGCAGACCGGCTTTGGTGATGGTTAGATTTTGGTTAGGCATCATGTTAAAGCCCGCATCACCTATACTATAGTAGTTAATACCATCATAAATAGCGTCTGTTGCCAGGCCGCTCAGGCTAACTACTTTGTTTTTGTTGAAACCACCGGTTACGCTAATGTCGTATCCAAATTTACCGGAGGTATTACGATAGCCCAGTAAAATATCCCAACCCCTGTTGTTTACCTTGCCCACATTGGCAATGTATGGCGCGGTAAAACCCGTGCTTAAGGGCAGATTGATGTTGTACAACATACCATCGGTGTTCTTATTATAATATTCAATGGAGTAATATATTTTACCGCCCAGGGCCTCACCATCTAAACCGATGTTGGTTTCACGAATGGTTTCCCAATGCAGATCGGGGTTGGGAATAGCGTTCACCGAATTGGCGATGATCAGCGGACCGCCCTGCGAGAAGTTCTGCGCACCAGAGGCAATACCATTGGTAGCATTAAACTGGTTGTAGGCCGATACGTATAAGTATGCAGGAATGGTACTGTTACCTAACTCACCATAGCTACCACGTAATTTCAGGTTATTAATTACCCGTAGTAATGGTTTAAAAAATTCCTCTTCACTAATGTTCCATCCGGCAGAACCAGCGGCGAAACGACCTTTTTGCTTATCGGGGCCAAACACGGTATAGTTGGCATCCTGGCGGATAGATCCCGACAGATAGTAGCGACTATTGAAGTTATAGTTTAAACGGGCGAATTTCGAACGGATGAGACCATTGTTATCCGTTTTACCGGCGATAGAAAGGTTTGAGCCTGATGTTTGAATAAACGAGTAACCCGGTAAGCCGATAGAAGTTTCGGCGGCGTTAACCATGTTATACTTATTGTCGATCACTTCGTAACCGACTACCGCGCTCAGATTGTGCTTACCATAACTTTTATTCCAGCTCAGCACATCATTATTGAGGAATTGTGTGCTTTGGATAAAATATTTGGTAAGTGAATTAGTTGATGAACTTGTTTTACCAATGGTAAACGCGTCCTGGAAATAATCCTGGTTTTCCAGGTAGTAATTGTAGCTAAAATTACTCCTGATACTAAAACCATACGGCAGGGTAATTTCGGCGTATACGTTTGATTGAACATTGTTCTTTTGGTTATTAGCTGTAGCGTAGAATGCGCTGCCTACAGGATTAGGTCCACCAAATTGCGATAGCTGTCCGTAGCCTTGAGGTACGGTGCCAAATTTGCCAAAACGATCCTTAATGGGTATTACAGGTAATGTGCGGAACGGCGCGTTATGCAACTGAGCCTCGGTACCTACAGGTGGCGATGTGCTGCGCTGCGACAACGCCAACTGTTCGCCTACTTTCAGCCAGCTGGAAAGTTTCAGATCGGTATTTACACGTGCACCACCAATGCGCGATGAGTTTTTGATGTAAATACCCTTCTGATTGTTATAAAACCCCGATACCAGGTAATTTACTACAGGAGTAGATCCGGCTACCGAGGCGTTATAATTTTGCTCGTAAGCATTATCATATATCGCTTTTACCCAATCTGTATTGGCCAATGTATCAATACCTGGTCTTGGGGTTCCGGGAGATGTTTGGAAATAAGTTGGATTGACAATATTTTCCAGCTTAATGAAATCATTTTTATCCAATAGCTTGATCAGCTTGGGTTTGGTAATGCCATAACGTGCAGAAAAATTAATGGTAGGCGTACCCGAAGTGCCTTTTTTAGTGGTGATCACAATAACACCACCGGCTGCTGCAGCGCCATAAATAGCGGCTGAGCTGGCATCTTTAAGTACATCAATAGTAGCAATATCCTGTACATTGATGTTATTACCATCGGGTACACGCACTCCATCTACAATGTAAAGCGGCGCAGGTTGGTTAAGCGATGCTAAACCGCGGATCACAATGCTGGGCGTAGCATCAGGCGCACCTGAACTTTTAACGATATCGACACCTGCTATACGCCCCTGTAACGCATCTGTAGGATTTGTAATAGGCTGGTTCTTGAACGCTTCGCCTTTTACCGATCCTACAGAGCCTGTAAGGTCTTTACGGCGCTGGGTACCATAACCCACCACCACTACTTCGTTAAGGCTGTGTGGATCTGGTGAAAGCTGTATGCTGATATTGACACGATTGCCAACCGTTTCTTCCTGTCTGCCATATCCTATCATAGTGAACACCAGTACATCCCGATTGCCGGCTAATATGGTGTAGTTACCTTCGGCATCGGTTAGGGTGCCCCGCGTAGTGCCCTTAATAGCTACAGAAACCCCGGGAAGCGCCAGGCCCCTTTCGTCTGTGAGCTTACCTTTTATTGATATGCCCTGCGCCATTGCGGCTATGCAAAGCAACACAAATAAGGGGCTGATAAGCAGTTTTTTGAGTAGTTGTTTTTTATACATAATGTTTGGGTTTAAGGTTTGTGCTCATTGGAATTAATTAAGGATAAATACTAATGGGGTTCGCTTTATTTTATGCAGATGACAGATAGGCGGACGATATGGCCGCATACCAATGCTTCGGAAACCAGCATTGCAAAATTGAGTACGCGCAGCTGCCTAGCAGATGTGTTGTGCCTTTATGCATGTTCATGAAATTGGTTTTTAAATTGGTGTATGCAGACGGCATATTAGCGCCAAACACCATTGCCGGTCTGCCGATTCAAAGAGAGGTAGTATTTGCGGTCAAAGCAAGGTACTGAACTACGAATATAAACCCTTATTAAGAAAATATAATTATAAATTACTGACAATCAGATATATTTATAACATACAGAGTAGTAAAAATATAAATGAGATATAACGAAATGCAAGGTATTAAAGCCCTTACACCGCGTTAATGCCCATGATGTGAGCTTCGAAACCATCGGGATCGTACGATTTGTTTTTGATGCGGGTGCGGTAATTGTAAATAGTATTGAGTGAGTACTCTAAGATCCGGGCTATTTTATCGGTATCGCTAATACCCAAACGCACCAGGGCAAATATCCGCAGATCGCTGTTTAAAAGCTGATCTGGCAGCAGATGGGTTTGATGTTCGGTAGGGAAAAGGTTATTAAATTCCGTTACAAAATTGGGGAAGAGCTTTAAAAAAGCCTTATCGAAATTACTAAATAGCTCCTCGCGCTCTTTTTTAAGGTTGATGTTACTGATTAGCAATTTTATATCATCAAATTTACGCGTGGTAAGTCGTTGTTCGATGGAGTTTTTAAAACGCTCCAGCTTGTTCATATAGTCGGATATAATGTTAAGATAATACCCGATGTATTCCTCCTTGATCTTTTCCGCTTCATTCAATTTTTCGATGGTGTGCCGCAGATTAGCATTGGCCTCAACAAGCAACTTATCCGTCGCTTTTATTCGCTTTAATTGCTTGGATATGATCACAATAAAAACCACCACCACTACCGCAAACAGTGTTAACAACAGGGAGTAGAACATGAATGCTCGTTTCTGTCCCTGTTCAGAAAGGATGCGCGCGCTGGCAATAACCGGTAAAATAGCACTTACCTGAACCTTGCGCTGGCGGGCACCATAATAAACGGCATCATCCATTGCCTGTTTAATAAACAGGTATGCATCATCGGTATTACCCCTTTTATCTAACAACTGGGCCAGGTTGAGCATGGCGGCTGCTTCCTTGGTTGATGATTTGATATCGGCAATTGCAGCCCCTATCAGTAACGCTGCAGCGCTATCGGGTTTGTTATGCTGAATGTAAATATCGCTAAGCGTAGATGTGGTTACCGCATACTGGTGATCGGACAGGTGGTGATGATCAATCAGTAAACGCAGATTTTGCACGGCTTTTTTCAATTCGCCCGATTTAATGTACTTCAGTCCGTTATAATAAATATACTCGAACGAAGTGTGATCACATAAGCGGGTGGCCGAATCAATATACTGGTTACCATTGCTGTTGTAAATACTGGTGTAAAAGCTATCCCGGTCAAAATCGGCTAAATCATAATAGGTACGGGCTGTAAGCAGGTAATATTCTTCTTTAACGGACCGAGGCAAACCAGCCAGTTTTACAGACCTTAGTGTATCAAAAGTTTCCTTAAACATGCCCGATGATAATAGGATAAACCCCATTTTTACCTTGGCGTATGCTATTTTTGTAGGATCATTAATAGCGGTACCCATCTGCTGCAACTTTTGGGCATAGTTAAAGGCTTTGCCGTAATTAAAGCTTTTATACTCATCATACAGTTTGGAATAAATATCAAACCGCAGCTGCAGATTAAGTGGGGCCGCTTTATCGAGTTGTACCTGCAATTCATCTATTTTTTGCTGCTTGCGGGCATCATAAACCGTTTTTTGATCGATATAATTTTTTAAGCGGGCTATCTCGGGATCAAGTTGCTGCGCCAATGCAGCGCTTATGCCAATAAGTAAAAGCCATGCATTAACAATAAACGCCTTCATTTTAATAAGTTTAAGAGTGACCAGGGTTGGTTATAATTAGTTGAACTATAAATAGCAGACTAATATAAGTAAGCAATTACTCACATCCTTATCAAAAAATGGAAAAAATCAATCAGGCACAAAAGGTAGGTCACAATTATTAGAAAAACCGCCCCGTTGTCAAAGAATGGGCTTAACGAAAAAAGGAAATATCCAGTGCTGAATATTTCCTTTTTTCATCAATTCAATTTACCGTTATTTTGTGATCACATTGATATGACCACCATTGGCAAACAAACTATTGGGCACAAAGTAGCCTTTATTTTCCTTTCCGTTTATTTTTATAGATGTTAAGGCTCTCCCCTTCCCTGGTTTGGTTATCGTTACTATTTTCCCCGTACTGGTTTTCCATTTTATTTCATCAAAAAGCGGTACAGTCACAATATATTCCGGATCGGTTGCCGAAAATGGATAAAGCCCCAATGCACTGAACACATACCAAGCCGACATTTCACCTGCATCATCCATGCCGCTAAGCTCCAATCCATTACTACCCATGCCATATAAATTATTCAGTATATGGTCAATGATCTTTTGTGATTTCCAGGGTTTGCCAACAAAATAATAGGCAAAAGGCGCCTCGTGGTCGGGCTGGTTACCCTGGCAATATTGCCCTACCATAGTTTCTACATTCCGGGCAATGTAATGAGGGTTCCATGGCACGGTAAAAAACGAATCCAGTTTAGCTTCAAAATTCTTTGATCCGCCATAAAGCTTAATCAAGCCCGGCATGTCATGAGGAGCGAAGAAAGATATCTGCCAGGCATTTGCCTCCCTGTACATATATTCATAATAAGGATACTGAGGATTGAAATTCTTTACCCAATCCCCATTTTCTAACCGTCCCCTCATAAATTTCGTTGATGGATCAAATACATTTTTATAGTTTTTGGATCTGGCCATCAATATTCTGTAATTAACGGTATCGCCCAATTTTTTGGCGATCTGGGCAACAGAATAATCATCATAAGAATATTCTAACGTTTTTGATACGCCGGCTTTGCCCTTGGTTTCTACGTTAGGTGCAGCGATGTCCGGGTCGGAGATATATCCCTTTTTGATATATTCAGTTATAAACGGGCGGGTTCCACCCTCTACATTAGCATTTCTTAACAGTAACTGGTAAGTGCCTTTAATATCAAAATCATCAATACCCCGTAGATAAGCTCCTGCGATAGAAGACGTGGCATGGTCACCATGAAAAAAAGTGGGTATAAAACCTGTTTTATCGCCTTTATCTTTCAGTGATTTAATAACATTAAGCGTAACATTTGGGCTGATAAGCTCTAACAGCACATCCTTATTTCGATAGGTATCCCATAACGATGGTTCAGTGTAATAGATAATGCCCGTTTTTACGATATTATTTTTGATATCCTTAAACTCTCCGTTTACATCACTACGTAATGCCGGCCACAGAAATGACCGGTACATGCAAGAGTAAAACATCTGCCTTTGTTTATCAGTTCCGCCTTTTACCTGGATGGATGACAATAGAGTTTCCCATTGCTGGTTTGCTTCTTTCCGAACAGCTTCAAATGTTTTACCGCCTATTTCTTTTTCCAGGTTTTGTTTGGCGTTTTCGACACTTACAAATGACAAGCCTATTTTAAGTTCAACCGAACCTGTGTTACCATTAGCCAAATGCACTATGGCGAAACCTGTACGCTCGCCCTCATCCTTCTTTTCTAATTTTTCAATTTTGGTATTCAGTATAGCATAAAAATAAACGTTTTCGCCGCCCTGAAAACCCTGTAAAGCAAAATCTCCAACCTGTTCAATTTTCCATGTTGACGGGTGACTAAGCGCTTTGGACAAGTCAAAAAGTATTTGCCTGTTGGCATTGTTTTTATACTCGTACCTATGATAGCCGCACCTTAATGTAGATGTTAAACTTACATTGACATGGTAATCATCCAGGTATACCTGGTAAAAACCGGGAGAAGCACTTTCCTTTTTGTGTGAAAACCTCGAACCAAATTGCCCCCCCGGATTTGAAAGCGGCAGAATAGGAATATTGCCCAAATTCCAATGGCCTTTATTGGTATGCGTAAAGCCCACAATAACCGAATCTTCATATTCGTATCCGGCACCGGCGGGTTGAAACTTTGTCATGGGACTCAATTGCACCATAGCATTAGGCAACGAACTACCTGGAAAGGTAAGTCCCGACCAAGCTCGCCAACCCTTTGGCAACTCATAACCCAGTATCTTAGGGTCGGTAACTCCCTCCGAACCGATAAATGTATTTACATACTTTGTGTAAGTCGTAGTTGTTTGACTTTTACTAACAGAAGATGCAAGCGGTATGATCAGTATTACGCATAAAAAGCTTTTAGCAAAATTTCTCATTCTTTTAAAAATAGGTAGACCAGATGAATAGTTTAAAGTTGCAATTATTCTTTTACATGAAACAATAATATATGCATCTTCTTCCTTTATCTTTTAATATTAGCTTTCTTTGAATTTCGAGCTGTGCTATTTAAAGGTCAAATAAAAAGCCTGTAATTAAAATTTACAGGCTTTTATTTTCGATCTGATTGGAATATTTAATGGATCAAACAACCACTGGTGTTTCTTTTACGGCTGATGGCGCGATTGGTTTACGGTGCCAGTAATTAGCCAGTAAGGAGCCGGTAATATTCATCAACGGACCAAACACTGCCGGTGCCAGGCCAACCGTAGCTATCTTACCCATTTCTTTCGCCAGTCCTGATGCGAGTCCACCGTTTTGCATCCCAACTTCAATGGCCATGGTACGGCAGTCGCGTTCATCCATTTTAAATAGGCGGCCGGCCCAATAGCCCAGCGTATAACCCATCAGATTATGGATCAGCACCAGCAAAACGAGCATAAAACCGATGTTGAGCAAACTGCTCCTGCCCGCAGCCGTGATGATCACGATGATGAAGGCTATACCGAACATGGATACCATGGGCATGGCATATTCCAACCATTTGGCTCGTTTAAGCAGGTATTTATTAAACAAAATACCAGCACCTATAGGTAGTATGACCATTTTGGTAATATCCCACATCATTTTGTACATATCTATCTGGATAAAGGTACCGCCTAAAAATTTCATGAGCATAGGCGTAAAAAACGGCGCCAGCATAGTTGAAACAGCCGTAATGGTGATTGACAAGGCCAAATTAGCTTTTGCCAGGTACGATATCACGTTGGAGGCCATACCATTGGGTGAGCAGCCAATCAAAATAATGCCTGCTGCAATCTCTGGCGGGAAACCGCTTAGTTTAGCCAGGGTGAAACCCAGCGTAGGCATGATCAAAAAATGGCTGAATACCCCAATAAATACCCCCTTGGGCATTTTGATAACACCGGCAAAATCCTTGATGCTCATGGACGTACCCATACCAAACATAATGAGCTGTATAAGCGGCGTTATAAGGGCAGCCAGTTTAAACCCGCCTACCTGTATAAAATGCTGCGGGTAATATAAAGCCGTGGTAACCGCCGCGAAGATGATGAGCGTATAAGAAAAGCCTTTGAGCTGCTTAAAGCCCCGGAACGAGATGGCTAGCGTCACAAAAAACGCGATCAGGAAAGGGCCGGATTGTTCTATACTTCCACGAAAAAAAAGTGTGGCTGATATAAGCAGGCATATCACTGATAACCCCGCTATAATTTTATACATATTAAAATTATTCAATGTATTTCGATTTAAGGTGTATCATTACCAGGTTCTTTTCTCCATAAAGACATCCAGTTGCGCCCGGGTCATTTTTACTTTGCTGCCACTTTGCGCAAGCCACTTCAAAAATGCCTCCCTGATGGCTGGCGTCCACTGGCTGTCAATTTCACCCGTACTATATGTACCCGCTTTCAGCATGGCATGCCCAAAATCATCGCGCAGGGCGATAAATTCGGACGTAGCCACCACTTTCTCGGCTAAATGAGCCGGGATAAACAATACGCCTTCTTTTTCGGAAAGAACCAGGTCGCCGGGTAATACAATGGCATGCCCTATTCTAATAGGCGTATTCAAGCCCATCAACACCATCTCTTCCAGATACGATGGATCAAAATCACGCACAAAGGCATTGAACCCGTGAATACTTTTTAAGCCCTGCAAATCGCGGGCTGAACCATCAAAAATCACCCCGTTACCCGATTTGTTGAATATGGAATTGCCCAGGTTATCGCCTATCAGTGTGCCGCCTTTTATTTTACCAAAACCATCAGCTACATATACATCACCTTTTTTGAGCACATCAATTGGCCAGGCATTGGTATTGCCTTTCCTGCCATCCTTTACTCCCTGTGCCTTGATATTTTTTTCGATATCGGGTCTGCTGGGCATAAACATGGCGGTTACCGCCCTACCAATTACGGGAACATCATCATTCACTAATTTCCAGTTGCCCTCAAATTGGTTGTTATAGCCTTCGTTCCGTAACACGGTCCAGGCTTCTTCAATGCCGATATGTTTGGCCCGTTCCAGCAAATCGTCAGGTATTTTTGGCCGGCCATCCTCAAAGCGTTCACCTTTCCATTCGGAGGTGTAAAATATCAGTTGTTCTTTCGATATGGTTTGGGCCCTGGCGCTAACTGCATAAAGCAACAATACCGGAAAGCAGATCTTTAAAATGTTTCTCATTTATTTATAGGTTTATTATTGGTTACTGAACTCTCTCTGGCAAGCGGCCTGTTATTGGGTATCCGCGGCGCAATTATTGGTGTAGCAATACCGTTTAGGTCATACACTATTCTACCGGCCCTTACGGTCATTTCACATTCCAGCTTTTTATCGGCAGCAATTTTATACCCGGTATAGTCAAACAAACCAAATTTACCTTTCCTGATACTTAAAATAGCAATATCGGCATCTGAGCCTACAGAAAGGTTGCCCAGTTCTTCATGTTTAATTTCTTTGGCCGGATTGGAGGTACTTACCCGTATCACCTCATAAAGGTCCATCCCGATATTCAGGAATTTAGACATAGTGGTAAGCATATCCTTCATGGCATTGTTCATGCTACCAGTATGGATATCCGTGCTGATGGAATTGGGATAAAACCCATCCTTTGCAGCCGGGATAGCCTGCGAAAAGGCAAAGCTGATACCACCATAACCCACATCAAAATAAATACCGCGCTTACGGGCTTCCCATACAAAAGGTTTTACTTTTTGGGTAGCAAGGTCAACAATATATTCCCGGCTATCCAGTTGCCCAAAACAGTGGGTAAAAATATCGCCCGGGCGCAGATGCTTCATAAACAGTTCTTCGATAGATAACGGCGGATTGCTGCCGCCAAAATCAATCATTACCGGCAGGCCACCGGCCATGTTGCCAGCTTCCACCGCATGATCAACCGGTGTCCATTCATGACCCTCATAGTGCGCCACTTTAAATCCAACCACAATGTTCCGGTAACGGCGGGCAACCAGCGCCGCCATTTTGGAGTCCATATCATTGGCGTTTTGCTCATAACCGGCACGCATGCCTTCGCCCACGATATTGATGAAGGCCAGCACCCGCGTTTGCGACTGATCAATAGTTTGCGCCTTAAATGTGGAAAAGGTGCGCCAGCCCGAGCTACCGGCGTCCACCACGGTAGTAACCCCATTGCGAAAGGTAAAACCATCCGGTGGCAAGGCCAGGTTGCCATTCTCATACTGATGATCGGGCTCGGTACCATAAAAATTGTGGGTATGAATATCGATGAGACCCGGTGTAACATACATACCGGTAGCGTCAACAACCTGCAGACCCAGTTTAGGGTTGATATTTTGGGCCACCAGCGCTATTTTGCCATCTTTTACCGCTATATCCATTTCGGCATCGATGTTGTTTTTAGGGTCCATCACATGGCCTCCTTTGATAACTACATTATAGGATTGTGCTTGTATTGTTGTAATAGCTAAACCCATGGCTGCTATTACCAGGAATATTCTTTTTTGCATTTCAAATCAATTTTAATTCATTAATGCAGGAAACCTGGGGCAATAGTTATCCTGTCGGAGCAGAAATACCTACTCCGTAAAGCAATAAATAATTGTAAGTTGGCTTAAACTGCCTGTTGTAAAATGGCCTTTACGCGGCTGGCAACTACATCGATCTGGTCGGGCCGTAACAGCACCACTCCAATGATCAACGTATCGTCATGCCGGTTGGCAACTATACTTGGCGTACCGCTTTTAAGGGCGACGAGTACATCTTTAGGTTTGGTTTTTATTTTGGTTTGATCCCAGCTTACATACAGGCTCGGAAAAGCATTGGCCGGGCCGGGGTTCACAACCACCTCGGTTTTTACCGTCGAAACTGTTTCCAACGTGCTGCCGATACGCTCTGCCCGTTGCAGCCAGTCGTCCCATTCTTTATGATGATCTTTTTCCAGGTATGCTTTTAGGGCCGCGTACATGCCAAACATTTCTTCCTTGTTCACCTTCATAGGCCTGCCGATGGGTGCTTCATTCGGACTATGGTTAAGCCGGGCCGCGGTGATCAAATCTTTCCTACCAAATAATAAACCCGCGCTTTGCGGCCCGTGAATCATTTTACCGCCCGAAAAGGTAACCAGGTCAAACCCCATCTTTTGAAACTTAAATAAGTTCTCAACCGGCGGCACGTCTGCCGCGGCATCAATAAATGTAGGGATGTTGTGTTTCTTAGCGATGCGTACAAATTCCTCATGCGTAATGCTGCTTTTCTTTTCGCTGGCGTTAAAAAACAAGGCCATTACCGTATTGCTGTTGATGGCATTTTCCATGCCCTCGGATCCATCAACCTCAATAATTTTGGCACCGGTTGTGCTTACGGCCTGGTCGAACAGGTAGCGATGCGTTTTCTGCATAATTACCTCGGGTCGTGGGCCTGGCAAATTGGGCAGTTGCTTTATTTTCGATTGATCGGTGCCCGTTATAGCCGCCGCCGTACCTAAAACTATAGCACATGATGCGCCTGAGGTCACCATAGCTGCTTCTACATGCAGCATTTCGGCTATCTTACCTCCCACCTTATCCTGCAGTTCGTACATATTGGCAAAATCATGCGAGGTTGAATTGATAGCCTCCAACACTTCCGGCAACATGAGTGAGCCTGATAAAAAGGTCATGGTTACCCCGGCGTTTATGACCGGGGTAACATCAAGTTCCTTAAAAAAATCGCGTTTGGGCGCGGGTTTTGGTGTAGGTATAGTATGTAAAGCGGCCGCTCTGCCTATTAATCCGCTGGTTAGCGGGAGTATAGTAAGGCCTTTTAAAATATCTCTGCGTTTCATATACTGGTATGGTTATACGTAAGCGATACAATCCATCTCGACCAGGGAGTTTCCGGGTACGCCGCCTTTGGCAACAGCAACGGTTGTACGTACCGGCGGATTTTTACCAAACCGGCCCTTGTACACATCATTCATGCCCTGGTAATCGGCAATGTCATTCAGAAAAACGGTAACTTTTAATACTTTTTCCATGGATGAGCCCGCTTTTTTGAGCTCCTTCTCCAACTCCTGCAATACTATTTCGGTATGCACCTTGATCTCGAAAGGTTCCACGTGAGCACCTTTGCCGGCTATAAAAATCATATTGCCCAATTTGGTTGAACCCGAAAACAGGGGTATATCCTGGTGTTTGGTTATGTTGTTTACTTCTTTTTCATCGTTGTTTACAACACCGGCTTTTGCAAAGCCAAATAGTGAAATACCTGCCGCCGAAGCCAGCAGTTTTTTTAAGATCGATCTTCTTTCCATGATTATGTTATTTTTAGGTTATGTATATTTTTTATCAGATGATGTAAAACATTAAGGGCGATCCCACCACATGCGGGTCAGGAACTCATCAGGACCCTGGCGGGCGATGGCCGCGTTATAGTTAGCCTTGTTTAAATTTTGCTCTGTTGTAGGATACAGCATCCGTCTGAATATTTTACCGCCTGTTGCGTTGCCTACATAGTTATTAGGCACCAATGCCGGGTAACCGGTACGCCTGTAATTGGCAAATACTTCCTGCGAGTTAGGAAATACCCCTACCCAGAATTGCGTATAGATCTGCTCCATTTGCCCGTTAAAAGAAGCAGTGGAATTGAACCGGTGATAACTGAGGTAAGTTTGGATCTGGTTGCTGCTGATAACACCCTGCGAACCAAACAAGGCCCATTGACGCATAGATGCGCTGATGCCATTTTCATATAAAGTGCTTACGCTTGGGCCGGTGTACCAGCCACGTAACGCAGCCTCGGCCAGCAAAAAGTTGGTTTCGGAATTGGTAAGTAACAGGTACGGACTATTGAGTTGTAAAATAGTATTGGGGTTGGGCTCTGAATAGGTTACAAACACAGCATCGGCAGGTTTCGCACTCAGGCTTGATGACATGCCTTTTTGAATGGTGGCGGTGGTATCGGCATTTTTATTTAACCAAACCACAGAAACGGCTGCTAAGCGTGGATCCTTATTGGTTTTTAAATAGTCGATAAACACATCCTGGTATTTACCACCTTCAGGGTTGGATGTGCCATTTGCACCTATAAAATCGGCGTTAAGCATATTGAGAGCAAGCGGGTTTTTGTTAATATCCTGGCCTGCGGAAACATAGCCATTCACCTTGGCGATATCGGCATCGGCAGTAATCACGCCACCGGCGATGGCTTTTTTTGCCCATGTTTCGGCACCGGCAATATCAACCTTGGTCATGCGCATGGCGCAGCGCAGCATCAGGGAGTAGGCAAACTTTTTCCATTTGTCTACATCGCCATTATAGATCAGATCGGCAGCGCCAAATGTTGGTTTAGCGGCGTTAAAGGAGGTAGCAGCCTCACTCAACTCCTTCAATATATCGGCATAAATATTCTTTTGCTCATCATATGCCGGCATGTAAATCCCATCGGTAAACCCTTTACCAGCTTGTGAATATGGGATATCGCCATACAGATCGGTGATGCGGCTAAAACAATAAGCACGCCATATTCTGGCCGCCGATAATAAATTCACCTGATCTGGTTTACCGGTAACCGAGGTGATTACCTGGGTAATCTCATTGATCTCTTTAGGATAGGCGGTGTTAAACACCACCCATGATTGTGAGCTTTGGCTCAGCACATACTTTGCGCCAAAACCGGCTACATCATTATAACTGGTGGTATATTGCATGGTGCCCTGCAACAGCACCTGAACGTCGCCTGCTCCATCGAGCACAGCTTTGGTAAATACAAAAGCCGGTGTGGGATTGGCCGATGAATTGGGATTGGTGTTGATAGCCTCAAAGTTTTTGTCGCATCCTTGCAGGCCGATACAGGCTATGAGCAGGGTTAACAATTTGGGAATAAAATATTTTTTCATGATGGTGGTTTTTCTGAATTAAAATTTAACCATGAGATTTAATCCATAGCTTCTTGTTCTGGGCAGACCGAACGACTCGAAACCCTGACTCGAGCCATTGGTAAAGCTCGACTCCGGATCGAAATTGTCCGTCTGTTTATAAATAGTCAGCAGGTTACGTGCTACAAATGAAACAGAGGCGTTTTGTACGTTGACAGCCTTCAACCAATCGGCCGGAATGTTGTAACTGAATATTACCTGGCGAAGTTTTACAAAGCCCCCATCGTGCAAAAACAGCTCGGAGTACGATTTATAGTTATCATAATAGCTTCGCAGATTGGATATAGGTACTGTTCTGGAATACGGATTACCAGCCTGATCAACACCACTCAGCTGCAAGCCATTTTCCCTACCCGGCAAGGTTGTTTTCATTAAGCCTAAGCGGGTGCCATAAACCTCCATCAAGGAAAATATCTTATTGCCGAATTTACCATCAACCAGTACATTCAGGGAGAACCGCTTGTAGCGGAAATCATTTGACCAACCCATAGTTATAGGCGCTACGCCCTTGCCCAAGGTTTGTAATCCGGTAGCTACGGGTAAACCTGTGGTAGCGTTAAATACAGTTTGGCCATTAGCGTTTTTCAGGATACGCGTACCCACTATAGAGCCGTATGATTGGCCAACAATATTGTTGATATACGCCCAGCCGTTAACCGATGAGGCCATCTGGATCTGATCAAGACCCGCAGCCAGCCTTACCACCTCATTTTTGTTGTAGGCGAAGTTGTAACTGGTATTCCAGCTAAAGCTGCCTGTTTTTACCGGTGTTCCGCTTAACAGTAACTCAATACCTTTGTTGCTCAGTTCGCCTACATTTAAAACCACATTATTATACCCTGTAGTTCCTGAGATGGCGGTAGAAACAATATCATTGGTGGTTTTTCTGTCGTAAAGGGTTACGTCAAAACTTAAGCGGCTGTTAAATAATTTGGCCTCGATACCTGCCTCTGTGGTGGTTGATGTATAGGGCCTTAAATTGGCGTTAGAAATGGTGGTACTCGATACATTTTGTATGGGCTGGCCTGAACTTGGCACCATGGTAAATGCCTGGTTAATTTGGTATGGGCTCGGCGCCCCACCGCCTACCTGCGCATACGAAGCCCTTATTTTAGCGTAGCTGATCACCTGCGGCAATTTAAATGCCTCGGACAGTACAAAACTACCACCGAATGAAGGATAGAAAAGGCTGTTATTTTTAGGGCTCAGGGTTGAAAACCAATCCTGGCGACCGGTCACGGTTAGATAAGCAAAATTCTTGTAGGCAATATCGGCCGATCCCATTAATGAATTGATGGCCGTTTTGTTATTGGTTGGTGTTGTAGAAATGGTTGATAGATTGGTGGAGCTATAGAAGTAAGGAATAATGTAATTGCTGCCCGTGATATTGCTTTCGTTATAAACAGAACGCTGCTGATTACCGCCAACAAAAGCGGTAAGCGCAAAATCCTTGTTTAGTTTCCCGTTATAATTTAGCGTTAATAATCCGTTGGTTTCAGAAGCATCAACTTTCAGTTCGCTGTATTGTCCGTTGGGTACATACAAAGTACCCGTTGGTAGGATATATTTGTAGTTGTAGTAATAAAAATCGCGGCTTACAACGCCTTTTAAAGATAGATTTTTGACAATTTCATAGGTAAGGCCAGCCTGCCCGATGAACCTGTTCTTGATATCATTCTCCTTAAACTTGTTCACCACAAAGTAGCTGTTTGATGCAATGGAGGCATCGTTCCAGGCTATTTCGTTTCCATTGGCATCATAACCGGGTTTTAACCACCTGATATCTGCGGTATTGGCAATCATGTAGGGTGTCCAGTTGGGGTTTCCCAAAGCATCACCCGCAGTGGTTCTGTTATGCGCGTTTTCAACGTTGTACTGCGCCAAAGCTTCCAGGTTTATACGTTTACCCAGCTTACTGTTAATGCTCAGGTTGCCTGTTTTACGGTTATAATCCGTATTAGGGAGTACACTTTTACTGTTCAGGTCCGAAGCGGAGAAGCGGTAATTAATAGCCTCTGTACCACCTGTAAAAGCCAATGTGTTGGTAAATGTAGAGCCCGTTTGATAGAAATTTTTGATGTTATTTTTCTGGGCGCTGTAAGGATGTGTCAATCCATCGGCAGCAACATAGGGTGAACCGTCAATTTTTGCACCGAAAGAACGACGGCCTGTTTGTATGGCTTCGCCCTGGGTTGTAGGTTTCACGCCATTATCGCCCTGGCCATATTCATATTGCCAATCCGGAAAAACAGCGGGTGTTTCCATGGTATAGGATGAGTTATAATCAACACCTATACCTTTTTGCGCACGCCCTTTTTTGGTGGTGATCAAAATAACACCGTTTGCAGCCCTTGCTCCATAAAGCGCGGCTGCTGTACCTCCTTTTAGTACACTGATGGATTCGATATCATCGGGGTTAATACCGGCAATACCATCACCCCGGTCAACGTTACCGGCGCTGCCGTTTGTTGTGGCACTACCGCCCGGTACCGAATTTTCCAGGGGCATACCGTTAATTACATACAACGGCTGGTTACCGCCCGACAGGGAGCCGTTACCTCGGATAATAACCCGGCTTGACCCACCCGGCCCTGTTGATAGCCCTGTGGCATTTACACCAGCAACTTTACCCGTAAGCGCATTGGCCACGTTATTTTCGCGGGCCTGTGTAAATTCATCACCCTTTACTTCGGTAACAGAATAAGCCAAAGCTTTACGCTGACGCGATATACCCAAAGCGGTAACAATTACCTCGTTGAGTTTGCTGGATTCTTCCTGTAACCGTACATCAATGGTTTTGCGGTTACCTACCGCAATTTCCTGGGTAAGGTATCCTATTGATGAAAACACCAGCACAGTATTACCATCAGGTACGTTAATACTGTATTTGCCGTCGGTTCCAGTACTGGTTGCAATTGACGCACCTTTGATTCTTACGGTTACCCCCGGCAGCGAACCACTGTTATCCGTAACCTTACCCGTTACCTGCAGCGCCAAAGTTTTTTGCATTACAGGTATAGCTGAGGTATGCTTTTTTTCGATCAGGATCATATTGCCTGATAGTTGATAGTCCATGCCCAGGGGATCAAATATCTTGGACAGTACCAGGCTCAGCTTTTCGTTTTTTACATCAATGGTTACCGTTTGGTCTGTAACTATTTCGTTACTAAACACAAAACTTAGCTTAATAGCCTTGTTTATTCGCTTTAGTACATTTTTTACAGGCATGTTTGTCACTTTTAGTGATATTGGAGTGTCTAAGTCCTGTATGGAGCGAATAACCGCGCTGGTTTTGAAGAAACAGATAGATAAAAAACCGGTGACTATGACTATCCTGTTTACAGCTTTGCGCAGCCGATTAGAGGACAATATGTTTTTTGTCATATATTTGAAGAAAATTTATAGTTAATAAATGCCCTTGCGGGAGCTATGAATTATCTGAGCCTTGGCTCGGTAGGGTTGGATGTGCTGGAATCACATTCAACCTTTTTTATGTCGTCATTGTATATTTCTATAGGCAATCGGTTTTAAAGGTTATTATTCTGTTTATTAAAATAAGGTGTATACATTCCTATCAACCTGGTATTTGGCGTTCGTGAGCCTGGTAATACCCTTTAAAATATCGGGCAGGGTTTGATTCTGGAAAATAGCGGTAATATGCCTGGATGCTATACGCTCATTATTGATCACCACGTTTACTGCATATTTATTACTTAGCGCAACAGCTACATCGGCCAGGGTGGCATCCTCAAATATCATCTTATCATCCATCCAGGCAATGGCATCCATAGGGTCGGTCATACGGCTCACCTTCAAGCTCTTACTTTTTTGATCGGTTACGGCACATAATCCGGGGGTAAGTATAGCCTGTGCCTTATTAGTTTGATCAACAACCCCAACTTTACCGGTTAAAACAGTTACTTTTTGAGGTTTTTGCTCATTATAAGCGCTAACGCTGAAGGTTGTACCTAAAACTTGTGTTCTTAAAGCGCCTGAATAAATGATAAAAGGTTTCTTGCTATCATGTACTACTTCAAAGTAAGCCTCACCTTTTAAATAAACAATTCTTTGTCCGTCGCTGAATTTTTCAGGGTAACGTAAAGAACTGTTGGCATTTAGGGTAACATGTGTGCCATCTGCCAGGGTGATCACCTTGGTTTTGGCAGGTAATGATTGAGTAGTTAAATACTGTGTACCGATATCCCTCTTTTTATAAAAACTTATGGTACCTATCAGCAATGCCAGGGCAAAACAGGCGGCATATTTCAATAATACACGGGTATTGTAACGTTTAGGTTTATTTTCTTTGATACGGGCAGAGATATCGGCCCAGCTTAAATTATTTTCAATCGTCGAATGCGCCGACCTTTCCCAACTGCGTTTTAATACTTCATCAAAATCCTCATTATTGGGCGAAGCTTTGATAGCCGACATCAGCTCTTCAAACTCCTCGGGAGTGCAGGCATTATTGATATATTGATTTAATAAGTATGTTTTTCTTTCGGTGTGATCCATCCTTAACTGTGTGATTACATTAAAGACACAGCAAACCCACAAACAGACTAATACAAAATGAAAATTTTATTTTTTTTATTACAACATTCTAAAAATGTTATTCCACACCCAATTAAAATACAGAATATAACCTATCAATAACTATCCTTTTATAAAATTAAAAAACCACAACACTATCAAAAAACATACTCCTTTTGATAGCTATAGCTTAATGGTTCTTAATAATTATGAAAATAAGGATGAGTGTTGGATCGATACCATGCTGGGTAAGGTACCCTTTAATAGATGCCAGGGCAGAGAGCAAATGATTTTTAACCGTATGCTTTGATAAGTTTAACTGCGAAGCGATATCATCATAACTCAGATCGTTATTTTTGCTCAGCTCGTACACCAGACGGCGCTGTGGCGATAGTTTGCATACCGCCGCATGGATGAGTGTTTTATACTCAGATAATTGCACGGCCGATTCTGTATCATTATAGCCGGTAACAGCTATTTGCATCAAATGGTTAGTAAGGCGCATATCGCTTGCCGCCTTCCGTAAATAGTTTAAGGAGTAATTACGAACAATAGTATATATATACCCGTCCAGATTTTTTACTTCACGTAATGCTTCGCGGTTCTGCCAGATCTTGATAAATATTTCCTGGGTAATTTCCTCTGCTGCGTAGTGCGATTTCGCTAAAGTATAAACCTGGGCATATACCTGGCGGTTGTATTGCTCAAATACCCGTCTGAATTCAAACTCTGAATATATTTTCGGGATATCGCTTTTCATTCAATCAGCAACAGCGTTTTATGAGGTTAATAGTGATAAAAATTTGATCTAATATAATGAAGGTTTTATTCATTACAACAAATCATCACAAATTTCCTAACCTTTTGATGATGTTATATTAATAATTAAAACAGAGTATCTTTTTATCCCGGCTAATTATGATTTGATAGATGCAAAATTCGATGCATACTGCGCTATAGCTATTACTTATGAGTGAAGTGGTTTTAACGGAGGATTCGACTGAGCCCCATCGCGTGTTGTATAAACATAGAGATTGAAATTGATTTCATTTGGAAAAAAAACACCGGCTTTCAATAGGGATCATATCGAAAGCCGGTGTTTACTAATACTTCCTGGCTACCGCCAGTAAGATGGTATTTAATTATTCCCTACACTCGTGCAAGAGCTTAAAAATCAATATCGTCGGCTACGTTACCGCCCTGAGCATCGGCAAATAATTGTTGATATTTTGCTCTGTATGCATCCTGGCGTTGATTATATCCTTGATAATTAGCCTGAATATCCTGGTGGATCTGGTCACTCCATAAAGAAGCAGCGATCTGGAAATCACCGAGCGGGATACCATATTTATCCAATATCCATTGCGCACCGTCGAGCCCGTATTCATAGGCAACCTGCCTTGCAACCTCCAGCTCCTGATAAAAGTCCTTATCAGCTTTAATTTTTTCGACATTACCTGATCCTTCCGTTGAAGCAGCAGGTTTTAAGTTACTAAACTTGGGATGCTTATCAGCGGCACCAAAATACTGACCAAAAAGCGTTACAATATGGAATGTAGAATCCTGTTTCATACGCTCGGGCCAAAGCAGGTTTGCTTCCTGCCATACAGGCACCTCCACTCCTAATGCTTTCGCGACATCTGCTTCGCTTAATCCGCTTCCTATTTTTGCGCACGCGGCACTGTAATCTTCTAAAGTAATACCGTGAATGGGTTCTAATAATGAATTTTCAGACATGTGATTATTATTTAATAATGATTAATTGAATTAGTATGATCATGCAGCATACGCTGGTAAAATTTCTCATTTTCGGTGGCCATATCCGGCACTATTTTATTCCACTCATCAAACATGGAACGTAAATATTGCTGATATAGCTGCGAGTTCTTAGGCTTGCTTGCTTCATAAGCCTTAAGCAAATGGGCTGTACGCTGCTCTGCCAGGCTGCGGGCCTGATGCAGTACCATTTGCGCACCAGTAGAGGGCGTAAAGGTATTTTGGGTTTGACAAAACGGACAGGTAATGTAAGTAGCAATAAAAAATATTTTGGCAATGGCTATGTTCCCACCGCACTGCTTACAGATAAATTTATTCCGGATATCTTCAAAAGCGGCCAATTGCTCCTGGTAAAAAGTTTCCAGGTCCTGTTCCTCAACAGCATTATTCAGCATCAGGGTGTACCAGGCAATTTTTTCTTCAAAAATATTGTGCCTGTTTATACAATCAAGTCTGAAAATGCGGAGCTTGTCATGATACTCGCGGCCCGCTGAGGAAATAAAATCAGGGAGCTGGGTTGTTGCCCTATCAATAAAGTAAAAAATGCTTTCTTCTTTTGTTTTGTTTGCTTTTTGCCGCATCTGGTTAATCTGTCCGTGCAGGCCCATTAACATATGCCCATGGGCACGTTTATAGGGGTCGGTATCCTGGTTAAAAACCTCTTTGATCTCGGGCACCGCGGCTGTGCACATTTCATGCATCCTGTTTTCCAGCTTATCCAGAAAAGCAAACCAGCGTTCCTGTGTATGCCCTATCATTTCAAGTAGCTCAGGGTTATGATATTTTTTATCAAATAAGCCAAACATCAGTTATGAATTATTTTCTTTCTTAATATGAACCCCATCGGTAAGCCGGGTATTCATGAACTTAAAACCACAATACGCGCAGGCGGTAAGTCCCTGGCGAAAGGCCCTGCCCGCCCCACATTCCGGGCAATCCCGTACTTCCATTTTCGCCTCTTCTGCTTTTACTTCGCCTCCGTAATTTTCCTGGCTGATGGCTTTTTGTTTCAGCCGTTCCAGGTAGGTTAGCGTTCTTTTTTCTTTATCCTCCCCCATTGATAATTATGATTACAATAGCTTTAACAATTCCTCTTTTTTAGCGGCATATTCGGCCTCTGTGATCAGCTGTGTTTCAAAAAGCTCTTTTAATTTTTTGAGTCGTGTAGGTATATCTTCTTCCGGGGCAGGTGCTGCTGGTTTCGCCTGGTTCATGATCATGCCTATAGCCACGGCTTGCCGGGCAGCATCGCCCATGGCAGCGTTTTCTTTATCCATGGCGCTGGCTACGCTAAACTGGGAGAACTTATTGATGTCGGTTACCATATTCATGCCGGTTACCTGATCGTAATGTTTAAGCACCTCGTCGGGCAGGGTAACGCTGGTAATGGTAAATTGGGTTACTTCCAAACCCAGACCAGTAAAGTATTGCTGAATAAGTGGTTGTATTTTTTTATTCAATTCAGAAATATTGCCCGCGGCATCCATTACAGCTATGTTTGCCTGTGCCAGCACTTCGGCAAATTTGGGGGCAATAAAATCGCGCAGCTGCATTTCCAGTTCAACAATGTTTAACCTGGGATAGGTACCTGCGTACTCGCTGAAAAACCGCCGGATATCGGAGATACGGATATTGTAAGTACCGAAAGCGCGTATACGCACCTGTCCAAACACTGGATCCCGCATCAAAACAGGGGCTGGTGTACCCCATTTAAGATTAACGAACTGATGGGTATTGAAAAAATAAACATCCGCTTTAAATGGGCTTTCAAAACCATATTTCCACCCTTTAAGCCGGGTTAATACCGGGATATTCTCTGTCTTTAGTGCATATTTTCCGGCTGTGAATGTATCTGCCAACTTACCTTCATTCAGTAATAGCACAGATTGGCTTTCCCGCACTATTAACGCTGCCCCATTCTTTATTTCCTTATCTGCATCTGCAAATTTCCACATCAGCAAATTAGGATCGGGGGTTACAGATTCAATGATCTCAATAAAAGGTAATGTCATGTTTCAGCGGTTTAAATAGTTGTAATAAAAACGATAACTCATTAAATATTTATTGGTTTAATTTTTATCATCTTTTAAAAAAAGAGAACAAACCACCCGATTTCCATTCCCGTTTTCTTTGTAAGGCTTCCTCATTTTCGGGTGCCACTTTCAAAATATTATTCACGGTATCCATCGCGGCATCGGTTTCACCGGCAACTTTACAGGCATCCGCGTATTGCAGCGCGGCTTTTATCCATGTTTCATCCCATTTCCATCCATTTCTGTCGTAACAGGCTGTCGCCGCCAATGAAAAATCCATACAGTCGTCCCATTGGCGCAAAGCATAACTGCATTGCGCCAGGCTTATATTGGTATCACAAATGATGCTTTCGTCATTTTCATTTCCCGGCTGGCAGTTATCAAGCAGGATGAGCAGATTTTCTTTCGCAGGGACATAATCTCCCAGGTATAGGTATGACATACCCCGCATATAATACACCTTTTGAACAGACTCAATTGTGATCGCCTCGCCCTTTACCGACTGATAGTTATTGGCGCAGGCAATACACTGGTTATAATCTTCAAGCTGATAATAGTTTTGCATCAGCATGTACCATGATGAGTTGTCGTCAGGATTTTTATACAACTGATTTTTCCAGGCTTCAGTAGCCTCTTCCAGGCTCACTTCTCCTAACAAGTCCTGGCGTATGTTTTGAACCACAATGTATCTTTGGCTTAATACAAACAATTCCTCCTCATTCAGCTCATTCCCGTAGCTTTCAATAAAGCTGTTATACTCCTCTTCTATCGCAGTTAAAAGTTCCCTGGCCTCATCCTTTCGGCCCAGGTCATAGATGGCTGTCAATTGTTTTCCCTTCAGATCGATATAATCTTCGAACCTTAAATAATCGCTGCTGTAAGCGGTTGCCTGTTCCACTACCTCTATAACCTCTTCATATCGATGAAGGGCGAACAGCGCGGTTGCCAAACTGGATAATTGCTCCCAAAAAGGTGATAAAGCGTAACCCAGTTTATGTACTTCAACCGCGGTTTCATATTCCCCCAGTTCACTCAAAGCTATGCCATAGTTATTGCAGCACATCGCGAAAATATGCGGCTCATTATCCGCGCCATCCCTTTTATCATTATAGAAGTAATCGTAAAAGCTATCGTATGAAATTTTATAAAAATTTGTCCTTATCTGCAGCAGCTCCCGGGCAATACCCGCATTGCTGATGTTACTTTCCGATTCATAGAAAAAACTCACGCCGGCATTGTAATACATCACAGCAGAATCATGGGGCCATCTTTCTATGGTAGGTAGTTGGCCATTTACCCGGTACGATACCTCAATAAAGCGTTGTAAGCCGAGGGCAAGTCCGCCTAATTCTATGCTCTTTTGTAAATATGGTAACGCTTCAGTATAGCTTTCCACCTCATACAATGTAGCACCGGCATAATGATACGGGATAAACCAGTCAGGATATATTTTGATATAGTGCCGCGCAAAATTTAACAGTTCAACCGTATCACATTCCAACCGCTCGGGGTATATTTTTCGGGCGATCAACATGGCGTATATGATAGATGTGTTGATGATATCCTGCCGGGTAAGTTCATCCAACCTATGGTACAAGGTTATCAGATCCTCATCGGTATCCGCATCCGCGCTGCCCGAAAACATGGCTACCTGCGCTGCTTCTCCTCCAAATTCATAATCCTGATGATCAAGCGCCAGATTAGCGATCAAGGTATAGATGTGTACATCTTTATACCGGTGTATCAACCCTTCTTTAAAGGTTTCAAGTGCTTTAGCAGGATCATTTTTATGGTATAGGTAAAGGTTTGCTTTTTTAGCATACAATAAGCTCTGCTCATGGTCGGCCAAACTACGGCTCTCCACTGTGTGAGCCTGGTTTAATTTGATCAATATATCCAGGTCCTTCAAAGCATTGTCTACATCGCCCTTTTGATAATAGGCTTCCTGCCGGTAAGTAATCGCTTTAGTCCTGGTGTCTAAAAGGATGGACTCCGTCAGCCGGTCACAGTATGTTATGGCCTCAGATAAGTTGGCGCCCGTTATAAAAATGTTGATATAGGCCAAATACAACATAGCCTCTTCATGATCTGCCGTTAACCGCAGCAATTTTTCAAAACCTCTAACCGCCGATACTAACAGTTCATCGGCATTTGGACTATTATAAGATAGCTGATACTCGCACTTGGCTTTTAGTAACAGACCTTCCGGGTTTTGAGGGTTAAAAAGCAGAAAAAGATTTACAGCTTCGAGGCATGCCGGATAATCGCCTGCGTTATAAATTGATTGTAAGTGTTCAACGTCTGCTATGCTTTGTTCTTGCTGCATATGATTTTAATTGAGTATAAAGTGGAAAATATACCGATTTGTTATTGCTAATTCGGCAATTACTACTTCTACAAAATTGCAAACAACTACAGCAGAATATCTAATTATAACATGCTACAAAGCGTCTACTCGTCTACAGGCAAGCGTCTACAATACATCTACAAGTTTGTAAACCCCTATTTTCATACCATAACCTGAATCAATAAAATATAGCCCCTCTTATATAATAAACCATCAACACTCTTGGTGTTCCTATAAAGTTTACCGCTCATAACAGGGCGTTTACCGAGTAACCAACCCGCTTCCCCGTTTTTAACTGGTTACAACAATGTCGAGGTAATAGTTTTGCTACATTATCAAACTGGTCATATTTTATAATTGCTTAAAATGTTTTAAACGCTTAATCGTCGTACTATTATGGAAAATAATCACCTTATACTAAACCCAACCCTTGGCCCGCCAGACCAGGAGCGGGAACTGGCTATCTTATTTCTGGATATCCGGAACTTTACCGGTTTATTGGAAGCACAGCCAGGCCAAACCGTTATACAGGTGGTTCGTCGTTTATTCACGGCTTTTAATCAGATTGTCAAAAAATTTGAGGGTAAAGTGGTTGAAATTGCCGGTGATAGCTTATACGCCGTGTTTGGCTTACAAACAGGGTTAAAAGAATCGGTAAATAATGCCTACCAGGCCTCTAAAGTAATGTTTCAAACGGTTACCCTGTTTAACGATGCTTACGCTGAACCCTATTATGGTGGGCCATTACAAATTGGAGTGGGACTACATGCCGGAAAAGTATTTATAGGCGAGTATGGCCTGGATAATGCACCACAATTATCTGTTATGGGTTTACCAGTTAACATCGCGTCAAGGCTTCAGGCTAAAACTAAAGAGCTGAACAACGATATGATCATTTCTGAGGATGCGTACCAATTGCTGATCGATGACGGAGCCATTGCCCTGCACCAAACGGTAAAGTTACAGGGCATTAGTGAAGGGCAGCAGATCCGTTTGGCAGGCAAACCCTACCGTACTGCTCACCCGGATCTGGATTATTTACTAGCCATTTCGGGTTAAATACAAATAGTTTAAGCGGCTGTCATTTAGCATAATAATATTCATTAGCATAATTTGGTGCCAATTCAGCGACACTCATTAAAAAGGTATAGTAATTTTCCCCGTGCACGAGACAATGTCATTAAATTAAGCATACTCCGTAGGAGTAAAAGCTTTGTAGCAAACAAATAATAAGCATTGTGCATGCCGTAGGTGTGCAACTTGAGTACAGTACCTACGGCACTGAATAGGAATCGGCTTTTTTCTACAAAGCTTCAACCCCGATGGGGTTTACAAAACCCCTTAAATAATAGCATTACCTGCCGGAGATAGGTTACCCCTATTCCTTATTTGCAATTTTCATAACCCTCCTTTCTATCTATAGGGAGAATTTGCTATTTGCCCCTCTCCCTTCTTTTTTTATATACTTCAATCCTTGCTTCCTGGCGCTATTTCGGCCATAAAGTCCAATGCAACTCCCTGTTATGTAAAAATAAATTTGTTTGTATTCAAAAAGTTACTACTTTTATTTTTAGAATAGACCAGAATAGACCAATTAATTTAAATCGATTATGAGAAGAAAAGTACCTAAAACCCTGGGACTTGTTATGCTTTGCTGTATGTTACTGCTAAGCGTTCAACAATCTTTTTCCCAACAAGTTAAAACCATTTCGGGTCGCGTTAAAGATGAGCAGGGCTTGCCTATGCCAGCTGTCAGCGTGAGCCTTGCCGGCACCCAGCAAGGCACAACCACCGATGTTAATGGGGCATACAAAATCAACGCGCCCGAAAATGCCACCCTGGTGTTCTCCTTTTTGGGTTATGAAAAAACAACAGTGAAGGTTACCGCCAGTTGGGACGGAAATGTAACGATGACGCCGGATAAAAAAACCAGAAACCTTAGCGAGGTAGTAGTGGTAGCTTACGGAACTCAAAGAAAAGCAAACCTTACAGGTTCTGTAGCGGCAATTGGCGCTAAAGAGCTTCAGGACCGGCCGGTTACCAACCTGAATGATGCCTTACAGGGCACCATGGCCGGAGTTACTGTTACCACCACAGGTGGCCAGCCCGGCTCAACAGGTGCCATTAATGTGCGTGGCATTGGTACATTGAACAACAGCAATCCCATGGTGGTGATTGATGGTATCATCGGCAATCTGTCAGACGTAAACCCAAATGATGTACAATCGGTTTCTGTGTTGAAAGATGCGGCTTCGGCGGCGATATATGGATCACGGGCTGCCAACGGAGTGATACTGATAACTACCAAACGTGGTAAAAGCGGCAAAATGCAGATAAACTATACCGGCTATGCGGGCAAGCAAAAGCCAACCCATCTGCCCGATTTTTTACCTTCATGGCAGGCTGCTACTTTATACAACCAGGCATTAGCAAACGAAGGTCAGGCTCCATACTGGACAGACAATGACATCACTTTGTTCAAAAATCAAACCGACCCGGATACGCATCCCAATACTGATTGGCAGAGCTTTTTATATAAGGGAAGCGGTTTTCAGCAAAATCATGCTGTTAATGTCAGCGGCGGTGATGATAAAACCCAATATGCTTTTTCATTGGGGTATTTTCAACAGGACGGTATCATACAAAAATCAAATTATAAAAGATATTCTACCCGAATGAATATCAACTCGGCCATCACTAAAAACTTTAGTGTAAACGCAAACCTTTCATTTTTATATGCCCCTACGGAAGCCCCGGACGGTTTGGGCGGTGGAGATATAGGAGGTATTATTGGTACAACGGCCGCTATGAGCAGCACGGTGGTAAATCAATATAAAAATGGTGTTTACAATTATCTTTCTTTTGGCAACCCCATCTCCTGGCTTAATTCACCAGGCTATAATAACAACCAGAACTCTCTTTTCACAGGCAATGCGGGAGCTGATTGGGAACCAATCAAAGGGCTGCATTTTAAACCGTCATTCGCTTACAGGTACAATGCAAATCCTTCGCAGGAGTTTAAACCCGCCGATACTTATTATGATCCCAAGAACCCAACTACAGTTTTAACAACTATAAGTCAAAGTTCAATAGCCAATGCCAATTCTACCAATAATTACTATAATCTGCAGGCATTACTGGAGTACGACAGGCATTTTGGCAAACATAGCATCAACATATTGGCCGGTAGCTCGCAGGAGTTAACTACGTACCGGTATCTGTATGCTTACAGGCAAAATTTCCTCAACAGTTCCCTGTCAGAAATAAACGCGGCACCGTCATTGGGGCAGCAAAACGGCGGTACTTCCAGTCAGTTGGCGCTGTTATCCTATTTTGGCCGTGCCCGGTACGCCTATGATGACAAATATCTGTTTGAGGCCAACCTGCGTGATGATGGTTCATCAAGGTTCATACAAGGCCAGCGATGGGGGCTTTATCCATCCTTTTCTGCCGGCTGGAACATTTCGAAAGAGGCCTTTTTCAGCTCTTTATCAAATGCCATTCCTATGCTTAAACTGCGGGGTTCCTGGGGTAAGTTAGGTAATCAAACGCTGGGCTCTCCGGGCGGCCTCAATATCCCGGCTGCATATCCCGGAATTTTGGTTATATCGAGCGGGCAAAATTATTCCTTTAATCAAACTCTTGCGCCTGGTATAGCGCTAAACAACGGCGCCAATCCAAACATTACCTGGGAAAAAACAACTACTACCGATGTAGGTTTGGATATGGAGCTATTGAATAGCAATTTGACTTTTACAGCCGACTATTTTGTAAAAAACACCAACGATATATTATTGCAATTACCGGCCAGTAATGTTTATGGTTTTTCAACACCTTATCAAAACGCCGGTGCCGTGCGTAATTCGGGCTGGGAATTCAGCGCCGCGTACAGAAACAAGATCGGTAATGTATCTTATAATATCGCTGTTAACGCTTCATTCATCACTAATAAAATTACTGATCTGGCAGGTACCGGCTCCATTTCCAGCGGAAGAGTGGTGGGTTATCCGCTCCAGGCATTTTACGGATACCAGGTAGAAGGTATTTTCCAGACACAACAACAGGTAACTGACCACGCCAAACAAAGCGGCGGTGTTATTGGCCCCGGCGATTTGATGTACAAAGACATCAGCGGCCCCAATGGCAAACCCGATGGTGTTATTGATGGTAATGACCGTGTGTACCTGGGTTCGCCTTTCCCTAAAACTACCTTTGGTTTTACACTGGGTGCAGGCTGGAAAGGATTTAACGTGAGCGGCTTTTTCCAGGGAGCATTGGGTGTGAAGAACTATGTTCAGGGTTTTGAACTGGGTTCATTACAACAAGCCAACATTGGTAACCCTACCACTGCCCTGCTTGATGCCTGGACACCAACCAATACCTCGGCTACATTCCCGCGCTTGTGGTCAACCTATACACAAAACAATCCGCAAAGCTTTGTATCATCTTTTTGGGTACGCAATGCCTCTTATTTACGATTAAAGAATTTACTGGTGAGCTATACCCTGCCTGCTAACACTCTCGCCAAACTGGGTGTAAAAGGTGTTAAGATCTATTACAGCGGGCAAAATATCCTCACGTTCACCAGCTTTTACAAATGGGTTGACCCCGAAACCACTACAGGGAACAACGCTTACGGATCATACCCGCAGCTAAAAACAAATACCCTTGGTCTCGAGGTAACATTTTAATGATTAAAAAAATACTTCAATGAAAAATCTATTCATAACCTTAATTATTTTAGCCACGCTGGCATCATCGGGCTGTAAAAAAGATTTCCTCGACAGGGCTCCTTTAGATTCGTATACCAATACCGTGCTCTGGAAATCATCTGGCGACGTACTGGCAGCCCTCAACGGCTGCTATTCAAAATGGGGTGGCGGTAATAATGGCTATTACGGAGTTTTTGCCGATAACAATTCCGATAATACCTTTGACCAGTTTCCATGGGAAAATTGGCTGGCCCTATCAGCCGGTATTGCCACACCAACCAATCCCGGGTATACCAAATGGAATTACAGCTGTATACAAACCTGCAACTGGTTTTTAGATAATGTAGGCGGTGCCAGTATGGATGCCACACTCAAAGCCAGAACAATAGCCGAAGCCCGTTTTTTGAGAGCCTATGAGTATTTTACGTTAAGTCAATTGTATGGAGCTGTACCACTGGTTGAGCATAACCTGACAACTGATGAAGCCAATAAAGTAACACAAACACCAAAAGCTGATGTGGTGACATTTATATTAAAAGAGCTTACCGCGATAGCTCCCGACCTGCCTGTTAGCTACTCTGGTTCGGATGTTGGGCGCGTTACCCGTGGTGCCGCCATCGCTTTAAAAGCAAGGATTGAGCTGTTTAACCAAATGTACACACAATGTATAGCCGACTGCCAGCAACTGATGACCGCTCCTTTTACCTATAGCATATACCCAAGCTATGTCAATCTGTTCCGTCAGCCTTTTGCAGATAACCAGGAGGTAATACTGGATGTGCAGTTTAAAGCCAGCGACAATAATTTTGGATGGGCCCGAAACATGACCATCAACTCATTGGGTGGTTATAATTCCATTGCCCCTACCCAAAGTTTGGTTGATGCCTATGAAACAAGCAATGGTAAAACTATTGACGATCCGGCATCGGGTTACAACCCGGCACAGCCTTATCAAAACCGGGATCCACGGCTTAGCGCAACTGTTTTTTATCCGGGCGCGCAATACAGTAGCAAATTGCCTTATGGCTTTTACTATGATCCTATTTCGAGCAGTCCGAAAACTTTAGATCATTGGGGCGATAACAACTGCAGCCCTTCGGCTTATGGCCTGCGCAAATACACGCCGGTAATTGCCGATTTCCCAAATATGGACCAGGTAGGTATGGACGTGATCCTGATACGTTACGCGGAATTAAAACTCATGGATGCAGAAGCTAAAATCGAGAGTAATAAAATAGATGCCTCGGTTTATGATGACATCAACGCGGTACGGACAAGAACAGGCGTAAATATGCCAGTGGTTGATCAGTCAAAGTACAACGATCAGGCAAGCCTTCGCACCCTGTTGCGCAGGGAAAGAAGAGTAGAACTGGCTGTAGAAGGTCTTCGCTGGTTTGATATACAACGCTGGCAGATCGGTCAGCAGGTGATGAATGGACAGGTGACCGGAAGTTTACTGGGTACGGTTAACCAAACAACCGGCACGGTTACCTTAACCCCGGGAACAACCATAAAAGTGGGGACGCCCCGCGTGTTTGACGCTGCCAAAAATTATCTGTGGCCAATTCCGCAAACGGAGATTGACCTGAATAAAAGCCTGAAGCAAAACCCCGGCTATTGATTTAATGTAATAATCTATCATACGACTTCAGTTGTAACACGGGCAAATATCTCGTATGTTTTATGAATCAGGCAGCCCGGTTCTCCTTTAACAAGAGAAGCGGGCTGTTTAGTTAAGTCCAAAACAGGACTAAAACCAGCGTTTTAAATGTCAAGTACTTCATACTTTTTAAAGTTTTCAAAACCCCTCAAAAACGTATTAAAAAGTGTTAAAGTGGCATTGAAACTTACTTAAATTACCAAAATAGAAGCGTCTTTATCGAGTTTTTGACTAAAAAAGTGTTAAAATTAAAGGTTTAAAAAGTTTTCAGATGAGCTAAACTTAAACCTAAGCAATCAAATTAATAAAGAAAACGGGCAACTGCTTGCTGCCTTTTTTCTTACTTTGTCTAAAATCTACAAGTGAAAATGGATAGAATTTTTCAAGAGATAAAAAAACTGACAGATATACCATCTTATTCCAAACATGATCGTTTTGTGCAGGGAATCATCAACGCCATTAACGAAAAAGTGATCGGGCAAGATGAAATGCTCCCATCGGTAAACAGGTTGATCAAAGAATTGGGGTTTTCGAGGGAAACGATCATCAAAGGTTATAAAGATCTGATCAGCAGGGGTATAGTTGAATCAAAAAACAGGCTGGGGTATTTTGTAGGCAACGGCAATACGGAGCAAACCTTAAATGTGGCCCTCCTCATGTATAACCTGGATACTTTTGAAGAGCAATTCTATCGCAATTTCCGTCATGAATTGGGGCAAAACATCCGTTTAAATCCATATTTCCATCACGGTGATATCGAGATATTTGAAACCATCCTTACCCAGATCAAAGGAAAGTATGGCATGTACGTGATTGCGCCTATCCCCCATTCCAAAACCAAAGAACTACTGGAGGCTATCCCGCGTAATAAACTCCTGATGTTTGACCGGTATGAACCACTGGAAGGCGATTTTAACCATATAACCCAGGAATTCGGCCAATCTTCTTATAAAATATTCTCCCAATTAGCGCCTAAAATAAGCCGGTTTGATGAAATGATATTTTATCACTCGCCCGGTTCGTTAGACCCTAAAGAGATCGTTAAATCGTTCAAAAAATTCCTGAAAGATTTTAATATCAAGGGCCGCATCATCAACGAATACACCCCAGGCACCGTTGAAAAGGGAAAAGTTTATTTTACCCTCGACAACTTTGCGCTATGGCAGATCATGCGCGATTGTAACAGTCAGAAACTGATCCCGGGCAAAGACCTGGGCATACTTTCGCACAACGATGAGCCGGCTAAAGAGATCATCGGGATCACTACTTTCTCTGCCGATTTTTCGAACATGGGTAAACTGGCCGGGCAAGCTATACTGAATAAAGAAAAAATCAGTTTAACGGTACCGATGCTCCTGTTTGAACGGAATACGCTTTAAATCATACAAAGGTGAATTGGGTTATTTTTATCAGCTTTCTTTTTTTTACCGGCATCGTGGGTTTGGTATCCTGGTATAAATCAAGAAAAAGCAAACTCAACACCCTGAATGGTTTATTCCTGGCCGACCGCAGTTTGAGCTTTTTACTGGTAGGCGGCGGCTTGCTATTTACCAATATCAACACGGCCACCATTATAGGCGAAAACGAATTGACCTACACCCACAACATGTCGGTAATGGCCTGGGGCATAACCTCCGTACTGGCCATGCTGCTGGTTTCGGAGTTTTTGATGCCTATGTATCTTAAACTGGGAATATCCACCACACCCGATTATCTCACAGCCAGATATGGCCAGGGTATGGGAAAACTGGTTTCCTTTATTTTTTTGATCAGCTACATTATTAACCTGTTACCGTCAGTACTGTACAGCGGGGCGGTTGCCTTTAACGGGCTGTTTCATTTTTCAGAGATCTGGCATACCGATTACTGGACAACCATCTGGATACTCATCTGGGTAATGGGTACTGTTGGCTGCCTTTACGCACTGCTGGGAGGGTTAAAAGCTATCTCGATTTCGGATACCCTGCTTGGCCTCGGTATTTTTGCAGGGGGACTTTTACTGCCATTTTTCGGGCTCAGGTACCTTGGGCAAGGCAGTATTATGCAGGGTTTGCATATCCTGTTGAACACGCATCGGGAGCATCTGAATAGTATAGGTTCGGCCTCAGATCCTATCCCCTTTGGTACCCTGTTTACCGGTATGTTATTGGTGAACTTATATTATTGGGGCACCGAGCAATATATTGTTCAGCAGGTGCTGGCTTCAAAAGACCTTAAAAACTGCCAAAAAGGAATAGCGGTAGCCTGTTTTGGCAAACTGATATCACCATTACTTTTAAATGTGCCCGGTTTAATAGCGGTACATATTTTTACGCATCTGGATAACACGGCCGAAGTATTTCCAAAACTGGATAGCTTGGTGTCGCCGCCTTTTATAGCCGGTTATATCGCCGCTATCATCTTTGGCGCAGCGCTTACTACATTTAACGCGGGGCTCAACAGTTCGAGCACGTTGTTTGTACTCAACATTTATAAGCCCTGGAAGGAAAAACGTTCCGGGCAAACTGCCGAGAAAGACCTGATCATAACAGCAAAAAGGTTTGAGATCATCATTTGCTTAACCGCTATGCTCATCGCGCCATTTATCATTTTTGTTAAAAATGGCTTTTATACCTATGTACAAATTGTGAACGGATTTTTTAATGTGCCCATTTTCACCATTATGTTTATGGGTTTTGTGACTAAGCGAGTACCAGCTATTGCGGCTAAAGTGGGTTTGGTGTTTTTTATAGTAACTTATGGCCTTACCCAGTTGGTATTCGATACGCACCTTCATTTCCTGCACATTTTAGCCATTTTATTTCTGATAACCTGCGGACTCATGCTGCTTATCGGCAAGATCTATCCGATGCCTGTACCCTATCAGCAAAAGCTTAATACTGTGGTAAATATGACTCCATGGAAGAACCGGCACGTTTATAATGGCATCCTGTTACTTCTCATGATCCTGATGTTTATTTTGTTTTCTCCGCTGATACTTGCAAAATAAGTTTGGACAATAAATAAAAATAATTATTTTTATAAAATAGACCAGAATAGACCAGAATACTTGATTAAATATGCGTATAATTATTTCTTTAGCACGCCGGATATTTGCTCCTGCAGTGATACTTGGCACCATTTCTTTTTCAGCTGCTACGGCCCAGGATAATGGTGTAACTTTTTCCTCCTCGGATAAAAAAGTAGAGCAGGCCTTTGTATGGGCCAAAAACATGGCTTTGCACTATAAAGGTCATGTGAATGATCCTGTAGGGCCATGGTACGAATCGGCACTACCTCCCCGCGACGCGTTTTGTATGCGCGATGTATCGCACCAAAGTATCGGCGCCGAGATATTGGGTTTAAAAGAGCAAAACCGAAATATGTTCACCTTGTTCGCAAGCAATATATCGGCGTCAAAAAACTGGTGTTCCTACTGGGAGATCAATAAAGCGGGGAAACCTGCTCCGGAGGATTACAGGAATGACCGCGAATTTTGGTATAACCTGCCCGCCAATTTTGACGTGTTATGTGCCAGCTGGCGACTTTATTTATGGACGGGCGACAAATATTATATCAACAACCCCGCGTTTGTACATTTCCAGGAAAAGACGGTAAACGATTATATAAATGCCTGGGTGCTGTCGGCCGACTCTATGTTAAACCGACCGGCCCATCCCAATGCCCCGGTGCCTTTTAATGAAAGCGACTCATTTCATCGCTGCCGAGGCTTACCTTCTTACTCAGAAGGAATTGCCAACTTAAAAACCGGTGCCGATCTGATCGCTGCCTTGTATAGGGGGTTACTCACCTACTCGGCCATATTAGCAGAAAAAGGCAAACCAAAAGAAGCAGCCTTATACAGCCTGAAAGCCGAGAAATACCGCCAACAACTGGAGGCCCATTGGTGGGACGAAAAAGATAAATTATACTATACTTATTACAGTAATGACAACCGTTTTGGAAAAGATGAAGGCGAAACCTTTTTGCTTTGGTTTGATGCACTGAAAGATCACAGCCGTGTAACTCAAACATTAGCCCACATTAGTTCCAAAACATGGAACGTAGAGAATACTTCGTACTTACCGCTGATATTTTATAACAAAGGTTCATGGAACAAAGCAAGGGATTATATCCTGTACCTATCTGACGAAAGTACGGCAAGAAGGGAGTATCCGGAGGTTTCTTTTGGTGTGATAGAAGGCATTGTTCAGGGCTTAATGGGTATTGCGCCCGATGTACGCCAGCATAGCATCAGTACTATTTTTAAAACAACCGATAACGGTAACGCGGCAATCCGTAACCTGCCATTACTGAATACTTTAGTAGATGTGACTCATCTTGATACTCGTCAATCCTCATTAATCAACCGCGGGAAACAGCCGCTGAAATGGAAAGCTATGTTTTACGGCAGGTATCATCAGGCTTATGCTGGCGGTAAACCGTTAACCATCAAACAAGAAAAGGATTCGCAGGGGAAGGTCATATCCTTTGCAGAAGTGATGGTTAAACCGGGGAATCAGGTAAAAGTCAGCGTGAAATAATAAAAGCATCCATCGTACCATACAAAACATTTAATGAAACCTTACTTTCATAAACTCCTGCTCACCGCATCAGCATTCCTTGTACAATGCTCCTTATCTTCCGCTCAAAAGTTATCGTTACCGCAACAAAATGACAGATGGCGTTTACAAGCAGATGGCAGCATCACCTGGAACATCAAAGACCGCCTGCCCCATGCCGATCATATAGAAATGTCTGGCGAGAAGGTATCCTTATGGGTTGCCTATAATGTAGATGCATCTAAAATCAGCCACCTTACCCGTACAGTGGTTTTTCCTACTTTTCGTATGTTGCCTGATGATACCCGTAGCCATATCGCTTATACATTTGATGATAATGCCTTACCGAGGATGTATATAGACGGCAAACTATTGCGACCCTCTTTGTCGGAAGGGGATGTTAGCGTGTTTACCAAAAGCGTTACTCAACATGGCATTATGCGTATAGAGGAGCTGTTTGGCAATCCCAATTCGGTTAAAATAGAGCGTGCACTTTTTCCATCCGTAGATAAACCGCTCGCTATAGAAAAGTATACATTCACCAACATCAGTAATAAAGCGGTAACGGTATCTGTAGAGCATTTAAAACGAGAGGTAACTACCGATACCCTGAGAAGTAAAGGATCCCCCCATACGGTGATCATGCAGTCGGTAAATGATGGCAGCCGGGTATTGCAACCAGGACAGGCATACACATTTTCCGTTTGTTACCGCGCTACTGATCATCCCTCATCTCTCCCATCTGTTGACCCCCAATTGGAAGAAAAAGCACGTCAAAACCGGATAGCCGAAATTGAGGCGCCTTTGCAATTACAAACACCAGACAGTATCCTGAATGCGATGTTTGCTTTTGCCAAGATCAGGGCTACAGAAAGCATTTTTAAAACAAAGGGCGGGTACATGCATGGGCCGGGGGGGCTATCTTACTATGCCGCTATCTGGGCCAATGACCAGGCTGAGTATATCAATCCTTATTTTGCTATATCTGGCGACAGGCTAGGGAACCTTTCTGCCATGAATGCTTACCGGATGTTCGCTAAATATATGAATCCGGATTATAATGCCCTTCCAAGTTCCATCGTAGCCGAGGGTGATACGGTTTGGAAAGGCGCAGGCGATCGCGGGGACCAGGCTATGATAGCTTATGGCGCATCCAGATATGCGCTTACCTATGGAAATGCCGACTCCGCGAAAGTGCTGTGGCCGCTTATTTCCTGGTGCCTGGAGTATAGTCGCAGGCATATCAATGATCAGGGTGTTGTAGAATCAAAAAGTGATGAGTTGGAGGGCCGGTTTCCATCAGGTAAAGCCAACCTGTCTACCAATTGCCTGTATTATGACGCACTGGTATCAGCAGCATTGCTTAGCCGTCAATTGCAATTGCCTCAACAACAAACTGAAGGGTATACTCGGCAAGCGGCTCAGCTTAAAGTTAATATTGAAAAATATTTTGGTGCCGATATAGCCGGATTCCATACTTACAAATATTACGAAACCAACGATGTACTGCGTGCCTGGATCTGCATACCACTCACCATGGGCATATATGACCGGAGTAAAGGCACTATAGACGCCCTGTTTTCGCCGCAATTATGGACAGCCGATGGTTTAGCCACACAAGCCGGACAAACTACTTTCTGGGATCGCTCCACCTTATACGCGCTTCGTGGCGTACTACAGGCCGGGGCAACAGAGCAAGCCATGACTTTTTTGCGCTACTATTCACGTCGCCGACTTTTAGGCGAACATGTGCCCTACCCTGTTGAAGCTTACCCTGAAGGCAACCAAAGGCATCTTTCGGCAGAGAGTGGCTTATATTGCCGCATATTTACTGAAGGATTGTTTGGCATCAGGCCCACGGGGTTCCGTTCCTTTACGCTAAGTACCCGATTGCCAAATGGTTGGAATTTTATGAACTTAAAAAATGTTAAAGCCTTTGGCCGTTCATTTGATATTGCAGTAACACGGCAGGGCGCCGGTGAAAGAGTAACAGTTACACCAACCGGAGGCAAAACCATCCAAAAAACATGGACAGGAAAAACTCCGTTAACATTTAAGCTGGACTAATTTCGTGCACATATGAATTGATCTTTAGCCGACGATTTTTATACAAAAAGTGGGTTTACACCTTTTTGACGTAAAAATTTATAATTAATTGATTATCAATAAAATAACTCAATATCAACCCCAAAAAATGTAAACCCATGTAAACCCACTTTTTGTTAATTGAGCCAACCTGTCCAATCTAAGGCTGTATAAATAAAAAAGAGGCTGATCATGATTAATGATACAGCCTCTTTTGATTTCAAGTCCTGTTATTCCTATTTCGTATCGGTGTCTTTGGAATCTGGTTTTTCATTTAGAAAGACGTATATTTCTTTCTTCTCCGGTTTAATGACCATATTTACTGCATTCAGTTTTTCATGCAGTAAAAGCAGTATCTCACTTTTTGCTTCACCTGATTTGGACATGTCGCTGATCCAGAAGAATGCCTTTACATCAAATCCATCATCATTTACTTTGATAAATAAGATCTGTGGCTCACGACTTTGATAAACGTATTTTGAAACCAATATCGCTTTTTTGATAGCTGATGAAACTACTTCCATATCTGTACTGCCGCCAACAGCGATATCCATTTCAATGCGTCGCTGGCTATTGGAGAGTGTCCAGTTTACAATCTTTTGCGAAAGTATATCACCATTGGGAATGATCACTTCTGCCCCTTCTGATGTTAATAGCGTACTGGAACGTAGCCCTATTTCTCTCACTTTTCCGGCACGGTCGCCTATTTCCACCACATCCCCTATTTGAAGCGGTCGGTCAAAGATCAGCACAATACCGGATACAAAATTATTGACGATATTCTGTAAGCCCAAGCCTATACCTACACCCAATGCGCCAATAACAATGGTTATCTTATCAACCGGTACACCCGAAGCAGCCACGGCCAGTAAATATCCCAGGCAAAGTAAAATAAGCTTGGTAACCAACAACCTGGAACGTTGCCCTTTGTCATTGATATCCTCCTCTGTATCCGTATCGCCTAAAAAATAGCCCACATAACGCTGCAGCAAGTGCGCAACCCAAATGATGAAGAAAAAGAGCAGTATACCACCGATAGTAAAGGAAGCATTGCCTATACTACGGCTTGCTTTCAGAAAATCGGTCAGGCCACCTAATAACGAAGTATAGATATTCAAATTAGTGGTAAATACTATGAGCCACAAAACAACCACCAGGAAAAGAATAAGCCGGCGGAAGCTTTTTAGCACATGCTCATATTCAAAAGCACCTGTATGGCCTCTTTTAACCCGACTGGCTACAATCTGCAGCAATATAGCCTCTACACAGATCTGACTAAACACAGCCAGTCCTATGGCCTGCATAAAGGAAAATATAGCCGTATTGCCTAATATTTGTGCCAGCGAAACCCTTCCCCATATATTGAAGATGACGGCCAGCACATTCATCACATTATGCAGGATGATCACAAAACGTAAAAAACCTTTCAAATGCAGATGTTGCCGCATTTTTGAAAGAAAGAGCAAACCAAAAATAAAGGAAAACACGTTGAGTAATATCAACAGGAACCGTTGCCAGAATCCGGGATCGGACAGGTGGTGGGTAAACGAGAAACAGAGATAAAGTACTACCATCACTATCCAGTACCTGAATAATTCGCGGGGCCATTTTTTCCAGCAGATCACCGTAAGGATGATCATCAGGAAAAACTGCATAGACTCGATATAAGTTGAAGGGGCATGGAGATCAAACAAGGGCGCAATGGTGAACATGACCACAAATGCCGAAACAATATACCCGGAAGGGAGATAGATGAAATTCATCTGACTAACACTTTCTACAGCATTCCTTTTTTTCAGTATGCGGATGTTACGATAGATCCACACAAAGAATAATGTGCCGATGAGCAATAGGAATAACCGCTTATTGCCGGTGTCTTTGAAATAATAATTCAGCGCTTTCTTTTCTCCCTGATAGGCTTTACCAAATGATGAACGGGCATTTGCAGTTAAGCTGATGGTATCCTTTTCCCACAGATAATTATATTCTTTACCAAAAATGCGGATCGAAGATGTCGTAAGCAGATTATTTACCTTATCCAGCAACTGCACCGTAGTGATCATACTTGACGAGGTATGCGTTTGCAAGCGATTTATGATCCCCAGGCTTTTTTTCAGCGTTCCGGTACTGCTTAGCCATACGCCACGCAGATCTTTTAACTGCGCCGCGAATTGCTTACGAATTACCGAATCACGGATCAACTGCCTCAATACGGTGTCGTTCCTCAAAACCTTCAAACTGCCTTTAAGGGCGGTTAGTTTATTATCGGTGCTATCCAGTATTGTTCGGTGTTCCTTAAGATCTGTTTGGATGTTCTGAAGCAGGGTGCGGAATACCTGTAGGTTTCGCAGATTTAGTGCCCCGCTGTTATTAAGCACATTATCTTTCAGTACAAATAGTATGGAGTCGGCATCTTTCAATTTCATCGTGATGGTATTGATCTGCAGGCCCAATTCACCCTTGTTCTCTATATTATTGAGAACCATATACGTATTTTCGATGTGCTCCTGGTAATCGCTGCTGGTAAGCTTGGCAGAGTCAGCGAATAAACTTGATACACGTCCTCCTTTATTTTTTCCGGGCACATCCTGTGATTTTTTCACCGAATCGGGCTGGGCCTTTTTTAATTTAAGGTGTGTGTTATCCTGCGCTACTGCCACCATACAGGATAATAATAGCAAATAGGATAAAAGTACTCGGTGCTGCAAGTTCTTCATAAAGATGTTTTTTACGTTAGTATCCGCGTAATGGCATTGATATACCACACACAGTAAATGTAAAAACTTCTTTTTTTACCCGAAGAAATAAGTTACCCGTTGTTATATAAATATTACATCGTCATCGCTTTGAAAATTACTTTACCAACATTATCCGGTTTGCCTTTTGCTGCAGGTGTAATGGAGCCTTTTATTTTCCCGTTTACTTTTTGCACTGCGATTTTCCTGAAGCTATAGTTGCCTTTTTCATAATCAAAGGTTTCGCCGTCATCATCGTATAAAGAATAATTACCGGGTTTATCACCATAGTATCTTACTTCAATATCAACCTTCTGCCCCGATTTGGGGGCGTGCAGCATTACCGGCATCATGGGTATTACACCACCATCTTTAACATAAACCGGGATCTTATCCAAGCCAGGTTCAACATTGATCACTTCTCCATCCCCGGCATATTTCCCGGTATAGAAATCGTACCATTTACCTTTGGGCAAAATCACTTTTCTGCTGGTTTGCCCGGCAAACATAGGGGCCACCAGTAAATACTCCCCGGCCATATACTGATCTTTAACCTCTTTGGTTACCGCTTCTTCGTATGGATTTTCTTCCAGGCTTTGTTTCTTATTCTCTGCTTTAACATCAGTGTTAAAACCTTCTTCCAGGTACATGGCCCTGAAAGGCGGAATGCCCTCAAAATGATATTTGGCAAACGCACTGTACCAGTAAGGCATCATTTGCATACGCAGGTTAGCCATTATCTTTACCTGCTCGGCAACTTCAGGAAACGACCATGGTTTGGTGCCACTGGCCCAGGCATTGATCATGGCCATGGGCGAAAATACATTGGATTGGAACCTGCGCAACCACTCTTCGCCTGTTTTAGATGAGCGTACTTCCGGTGTCCATAAAACCCCGGCAAAGCCGCTATTCACTAAAGCAGTTATAAAGTCGCGGTGATCATAGTAATCGTTATAGATCACGTAAGGGAATGATGAACCGCCGCCATTTGAGGCACGAACCAATCCAAATGTGCGCTGGTTACGCTGGTGATAAATTTCGGCGGTGTAGCGCTGCATCATTAAGCCATAGGTTTGGCGCATTTGCTCGGCATCATGTCCCGAGGGGAAAACAGCCACATCGGGCCATAAATAATTATCTCCCCCATCAACCTCATCCATTTTATAGCCACTGATGCCGATATCTATCTTACCTTTTTCCAATTCGCCAAAAAATATCTTCCGTGCTTCGGGCATGCTGATATCGGGTACGATGCCGTTCCAAACAGTGTGCGAACCGCTGTAAGGTAAAATATCTTTATAAACGGGAGCCGCGGGCGATACGTAGGGGTTTGTCCATAAATTGAGCCTGATATTCTTTTTCAGCATATCCTGCACCAGGATTTTAGGATCGGGGAAGCGGGTTTTGTCCCACTCAAAAGTGCAAGGGTACGATTTACTTTGCCAGCCGGGTTCAAGACCAATAAAATCTAATGGATAACCTTTTTCTTCGAAAGCCTGTGCTTCGGCTGCAACACCATGGGCATCGGTTAAACGCTGCATTCGCTGGGTAAAGCCAAGCCCCCAGCGCGGTGGCAGGCAACCGCCGCCATTCAATAAATTATAGCGCCGTATAGCATCTAAAGTTGTCGGGCCAGCAAATACATATATCTCTACCCCTGCCGCTGGTATCAGCATTTCCACGCCGTCTGAGTAAGGGTGTGAGCTCCATGTTTTATCCAGATTCCTGTCTTTTACTTCAGGATCTATTTTACTATCTCTTCTTACAGCTGTACCGGCATACACATTGATATACCTGGCCGAATTGATAAATATGCCATACCCGTTAGATGATACATAAAAGGGCGTAGGCCCATGCGTACGACCATTATCCTTACCTGCATAATTATCTACATGCAGCGTAAGCACTTTACCACGTTGAAATACGGTTTGAAAGTTTAAGCCAAAGCCAAATATCTGCTCCTTTTTTTCCAAAGGGAAGCGAAGATAGGTTTTACCATCCTGAACACGGCCAGTGATTTCGCTCTGTGCCAACGGAAATATTGCCTTAGGCATTTGCTGCAAACCTGCATGATATGGCTGCGCTCCTGCCACTTTTAACAGGTCAAACTCTTCGGGCTTGCCGATGACGCCTTTCCATATTCCTGGCTCAACTTCTGTCCAGGTGATGGATTGTGCCTTAAGTATCTCTGTGGATATGAAAACCAGGCAAAACAGTAAAAAACGCTTCAAAATCTTCATCTTATTATTGAGGTATAATGGTGTAGCTTTTGCCTTTTTCGGTGGCAAAATCAATTACATAACCTTTATTAAAGCTGATATCCGCCAGCTTAGCGTCGTCAACTTTTTGGTATATTGGTTTAGTAGGTGGAATGTTCAATATATTTTTATTAGTACCAACAGCACGCTTGCTGCTTACTTCAATCACCTTTACGGGAACAGGTGTGCGTAACCGGCAATTTCCGCCAAGGTTTGATTTGAGTAATGCTTTAGTCAGTTTACCTTTTTTCCAGTTGATAGCTATTTCAAAATTGCCACGGGCTTTGATGCCTTTAATGCTGCCATCGGCCCAGGCATCCGGCAGTGCCGGCAAGAGTTCTATTTCGCCGTTCTGGCTTTGTAGCAGCATTTCGGTCATACCGGCCGTGCCGCCAAAGTTCCCATCGATCTGAAAAGGTGGATGTGCATCGAACAAATTAGGATAAGTACCTCCTCCGCTCATCTGTTCTTTCTTCTGCACCGGATCCATATAGTTAAATGCTGCGCCTAATATCTTGTAGGCGTGATTTCCATCGTGCATACGCGACCACCAGTTCACTTTCCAGGCCATTGACCAGCCTGTGCCTACATCTCCGCGGTATATCATAGATTGTTTGGCGGCAGCGGCCAGTTGTGGCGTATTAAATACCGAGATTTGCCGGCCGGGGAACAAGCTAAACAGGTGCGATATATGTCTGTGTGTATCCGCGGGGTCATCCCAGTCTTGGAACCATTCCTGTAATTGCCCGTGTTTTCCTATATGAAAAGGATATAACTTATCATAAGCGGCTTTTACCTGAGCTGCGAAAGCCTTATCAGTACCCAATATTTGTGCACTGCTGATACAATCCTGGAATAATTCACGAATGATAGACATATCCATAGTAGAGGCCATGCTTACCAAATACTCCTTACCATTAATTTTGATGGTATTTTCGGGAGATGTGGAAGGATTGGTTACCAGATAGCCTGTTTTGGGATCACTTACGAGCCAATGCAACATAAATTGCGCGGCACCTTTCATAATGGGATAAGCGGTTTTACTTAGAAAGGCCTTATCACCGGTAAAAAGATAGTGATCATAAAGGTGCAGGCTCATCCAGGCTCCGCCCATTGGCCAGGCCGACCATTTCACCGAACTCTTGGGGTCATGATCATAACCACCCACAGTGGATGTTTTGGCCCATATATCGCTGTTGTGATGTTCAACCCAGCCTTCGTTGATGTCATAACTTTCCTTAGCGGTAATGGCCCCATTTACGGTAAGTTCTTTCAGAAAATCAAACAATGGCTGATGACATTCTGATAGATTGGTATTTTCGGCCAGCCAGTAATTCATCTCGGTATTAATGTTGGTGGTATAATTACTACCCCATGGTGGTGATACCTGATCGTTCCAGATGCCCTGTAGATTGGCTGGGGCGCTACCCGGTCTTGAGCTGGAAATCAGCAAATATCGGCCAAATTGATAATACAATGTTTGTAGTTGCTTATCAGGATTGGCTACCTTGAAATTTTTCAACCGCTCATCTGTTGGCTGTTTTATCATTACAGCGTCGACGCCTAAATTAAATTCAACCCGTTTAAACAAACGCTGATAATCGCTTACATGCCGTTGTTTCAATTGTTCATACGTTTTTTGAGATGCAGCAAGCAAACCAGCGTTGGCTTCAACAGCAGGATCCTTACCCTGCAGTCCGGACGATTTATTAAAGCCATTAAAACTGGTGGCTTCGGTTAGATAAATCAACACTTCATCAGCTGCGCTAACTTGTAAAGTATTATTCAAAGCCGTTATGCTCCCTCCGGTATTCCTGATTTTCAGGCCGATTTGAAAATTCATGCCTTCGCCTTTGGGTTCATCATAGATCACCTGCCGGGATTCGTAATCGCGATTAGCCACATAGCTCGGGGCCTTGCCATTTAATATCAGCTTACTGTTGCCCTCATTCGCTACCGTAAAATGCAGCTTGCTTTGCAGACCGGCTGTAAAATTGATCGCACCTTTTTTATCGGCAGTGATATAGATCATCATTACCTTATCCGGGTAACTAATAAACGTTTCGCGGGTATAATGAACTCCATTTGCTTCATATTTCACGCTTGCAACGGCATTATTCAAATCCAGATCTCGATAGTAATGCGTGCTATCCTTCAAGTTAAAATCCAGCAGCAGATCGCCCAGTGGCAGGTAACGGGCTGTATACGGGCCCTGCAAATGCTTTTTCCACAGGTCGGCGGCCTTTTCAAAGTCACCATCAAATACAGCTTTGCGTACCTGAGGCAAGTATTCAGGTCCCTGATGATTATTTCCTGGTTCCGGAAAACCCGACCATAAGTTATGATCGTTCAATTGGTAACGTTCATGAGTTACACCGCCAAAAACCATGGCCCCCGTTGTGGCATTGCCCAAAGGCAGCGCCTCTTCCCAGGCGGCTGCAGGTTTGTTATACCATAATTTTAAATACGCATCATTACTGCGTGTTTGGGCAGAAACCAGGCTTGCCCCCGCTATGCCCGCCAGGATCAGGCAGCTTTTAAGAAACTGAATTTTAGTAAACCCCATATTATTTGGTAGTTATTAATTTGTAAGCGATCACTTTTTTGCCCCAGAATGTAGGCACATACAGAATGTGTTTTACCTGATCATAAGCCAGATCGGCAGTATTTATCTTTTTATCCTGCATATCCAACAAGGCTTCAATTTTACCATCGGCAGTTACATAAAATATATGGCCCGACCAGCACGTGATCAAGAAATCACCATTACCAACAGCCTCCAGTCCATCGCCACCACAACTAAGTGTAGTAATAGATGTTAAATTCCCTTTATTGTCCGATTTTATAAATTTTTGCCCCCCGAGGATATAAAGATCAGGGCCTACAGCTTTAAGACCATTTACGCCCCCTATGTTTGTTAAAAAGGTGCTTACTTTTCCTTTTTCAATCCGGTGGATCTTTTTGGTTTTACTGTCGGATACATAAACTATTCCTTTATCATTAACTGTAATGTCATTTAAGGCTTTAGCGCTGTCGATAGCGATCTTGTTTTTTACCTTACCTGTGTTGATGTCGATAACTACTACTTCCGACAGATCGGCCACATACAGTACATTGCCAAACCTTCCCAATCCTTTCGGCGCGTTTAAACCCATAGTGAAATCCAGATCGATGATCTTGCCATCCAAACCAATTTTAGCCACACCGCCCTTACCATCCACTGCATTGGGGTTTCCGTCGATCTCGGATACGTACAGAATACCTTTTTTCAGATCGGGCAAAACAGATTCGGGCACCCTTACCACCGTATCGGTTTCCCAAAGCTTTTCCAGCTGGTGAGTTTGAGCAAACGTATGGTGTATAGTGATGGTAGCTACAACAACCATCATATATTTAAAAAATGGATTCATAGGTTTTAAATTATTGGTAGTTATAATTGAACAGCTTGTGTACCGCCATCATTTATTTTATATTTTATTACTTTACTCCCTTCTGTAACAGTAATTAGCAGTTTATCCTTGCTTTGTCTGGATATGGTAAGATCGAATATATGGCCGAAAGAATGTATATTATTTATTGCCATTTTATTCCATCCAATTGGCAATCTTGGAGTGCAATTAAAGGTAGTAAAGCCCGTTGGCCGCATGCCAAACAAACCCTCAGTGTAAATACGGCAATAGAGACCACTCTCGGCCGATAGGTGTCTTTGATTACCCTCGGGATATGCTTCTACCGGGTAAGGCACATGTTCGCCCAAGAGCCGCCTGCGTGAGTAATAACGGAGATAATCCATAGCCTTTTCGGTTTTGCCGGCCTGTAATACACCACGAAGCGCATATAAGGTCGACCGATCCCAGAAGGTTTCTTTACCGGCTTGAGTGGATAAACCATCGGCTGTCCATAATTTGGGCGAGAACAGGGCATTGATGGTTCCTTCGCTCCTGTCAAAAATGCCCATGGTAAGCGGCAGACAGATCCAGGCGCGCAGCACATCATTGGTTTCGTAATATTTATAAGTATCGAAACCGTCTATGTTCGCCCCAAAATATTTTTCGATATTGCCTTTAAGCTCGGCGGCTTGTTTCAGGTACTCGTCGGTTTGTGATTTGGGTTGATGCAATTGCTTGCCCAGATAGACCGCGGATATCAGCGCGTCATAATACAAACTGTTTGTCGACAGATTGGCTTTACCCGCCGGGAAGCGACCTTCCAGCTCATCATGATCGGAGTTAACCACCCCCTGATCATTCAGTTTCCTGTGGCTGTATTCCAGGCACCAGGTAATCAACGGCCATAGTTTTTTGGCAGAATCAGGCTGACCGCAAGCTAAAGCATAGCGCGAAGCTCCATAAGCGATCATGGCCTGATCGCCACGGTCACCAGCGCCTTTCCATACCGCGTCGCCCTCAGCTACTATAGAGCTGGGAATGGGTTTGTACTCAGGATTCATATATTTAGCAAATAAACGATAACAGTTCATGGCCGAAAGGTTACCGATGCTATCACCCGAAAACGCGAAGAAAGGACTAATATATTCGGCCTGATCATTGGCCCAGATAGCGGCATAATAAGCCAGCCCACCCGGACCGTGCAAATAACCTACCTTGGTTTTGTAAATACTCTCTGTTCCACGGATCTTGGCAAATGCGAATGCGGTATTCAATAAAGTATCCGGTGTTTGTAACTGCAAGGGCGTTAAAATGGTATTTATTCGTTTTTCACGAGCCTTCTCTTCTGCATCAGGATTAATTGTAATTGGCTGAGCGGGAAAATCTGTGGCCAGGTAATAAACCGAGAAGCTAGTATTTGCACCGGGCTGTACCATCCTGCTGCCATGATCGACCGTCCCCATGATCACGGTGTGCGGCCGTACCTTGCTTTTGGCGCTATCGGTTCTTTCCTCACGTCGTAGGTACTCCATAATAATATTCATCGGTTTATCGGTAATGTTGGTGAACACAAATTTCTCCACCACCATAGATTTATCCACAGAAGGGAAAATACTGCGATCGATTTTTACCAATGCCGGATTGCCCGAAGTGGCGGCTATACGCATAATGCCTTTATGACTGATGCTTTTGATATTATAGGTCAGATCGCCCGATTTTTTGCCTGTAGCCAGATCAGTTTTCAGTTGCCGGTTATTGATCAGAAAACGGGGTAACTCATTATCACCAAAGGTGTAATCAATATGAGTACGTGTACCATCGGGCAACATCCTGAATGTAGGAAATACTACCGTGCGGGAAATAGATGATCTACCTGCGCTGTCAATACCATACAACACCCAAACGGACACTTTTTCGCCCGACATTTCGATATGATCTGTATGCGGAAGACGATTATTGACCGTCCATTTAATACTGCCGTCTGCCTGGATAGCCCAGCGATCTGTTTGCATGGGTAAAACAGTTTGCTGGGCAGAAACTAAAGCAGGGAGCAGCAAGCTCAAGAAACCTAAAAGTATTTTGTATGTATTTACCTTCATATTAGGCACATTAATTATTTATTAATCGTGATCCGAAATAGCTGCATTAGCTTTCACATCAGCAGACAGTTCCACTTTTTTTGATATCCCGGATAGTTTGTTTTCCAGAACATGTATATCGCGGCTTGCATTGCCTTCCACTCGTACAAATACATTAGCTGAACCGCTTCCAGTATTATTGTTTATACGAGCTCCGGCTACATTCTCCAATCTGATAATAGCTTGCGCACCGGTAGTTTCAGGAATCGTCCAGTTAATTATCTCAATGTTTTTACCATCATCGCCAATGAAAGCCGGGCGAAGGTCATTATGACTCAGCGTAAGCTTTACATTTCTAAGCTTTAAGCCATCCACATGCCTGGCCCAAATGCCATAAGCCGGTACCAGCGGGCCAAAGGTTTTTACTTCCGGATATGTATCAATTGCCTCAGGTACCACCTGCCGGGCATTTTCGGCAGTACCGTCGCCGGCTAGGTTGATCTCGATGTTTTCCAAAGTCAGATTTTTGATGGGATGATCAGGGATGCCTGTTATCAGGATACCGGACGGTGGCATGAGTTGCGCGTTATCGGCCGCTTTGGCCTTTACATTTCTGATGGTTACGTTTTCCAATGCCCCGATCGGTTGCTGTATGTCCTGATCCTTCCGGAACACGCTAAGCCTAGCACCTAAGCGAATAAGCATAGGCGTTTTTACCTCTACCATAGTAATATCACTGATATCGATATGATTGATCCGGGCTCCATCAACCGAAAGCAGTTTAATACCACCATTGGTAGTATCATAAATATAGCATTGCGATATTTTGATATTTTCAAACGCTGCCATGGATTCGGTGCCGATCTTGATAGCTCCCTGGCCACTTTTTAAGCGCAGGCCGGATATCACAATATTCCTGCAAGCCATTTTGCTTGATGTGGTTTTAAAACAAAGGGCATCATCACCACTATTTACGTCACAACCCTTAATGGTTACATCCTGACAGCCATCTATATCCATACCATCGTTATGTGCTACTCCCCTGCTCACAATCTTTACGTTTTTGATATTCACCTGTTTACATTGAAAGTAGTGCGATGTCCAGGCAGCTGAATAATTGAGCGTAACACCTGTTACCGAAACATGCTGACACCGCACCACCCGTAACAAAAACGGGCGTCGGCCCCAGCGTTGTGATTCCGGGCGGGTATCGGTTTGTATCTGCTGTGCTTTTAACTTTGATCCCTGTCCGTCAATAATACCTTCGCCCTCTATAGCTATGTTCTTTTTATCAACAGCAACCACCAATGCCCAGCCCACGCTTATGCCCAGGCCATCCACAAAAGGGTCAAGGTTTTTATAATCGTTAACATCCGTACTGCCGAGTATAATGGCCCCTTTTTTTAGTTGGAGTGTGATATTATCATTCAGCGCGATGGTACCGGTTAAAAATGTACCGGCCGGAACAATAACTTTACCACCACCGCTTTTATAACAGGCATCAATAGCTTTTTGAATAGCATCGGTATTAAGCGTGGTACCATTGCCCACCGCACCATAGGCCGTAATATCCACATCGGCAGCAAATGAATTTAAACTACTGATTACGATAGTGAGCATAACCAGCAGGAGCCTGATCGATCTGTACATATTTATTTTTTCCTTTCCACTTTAAGCATCTCAGTACCTGCCAGTAAAAATGCGCCAATTCCATGTGTGTCATTGAGCTCGGTTGGACGGGTATAATAAAACTTAATAGCCGTATCCATATTGGTACCTATGCAGACATCCTGTAATTGACCGTCAGCTGTAACTTTGGTTAACAAGCCCTTCCAGCCCTCACGTGCTATAGAAATATATTGATCATTGATCCAACCCTGATTCACAGCTCGGGCCACGGCATAGGTAAACATGGCTGTAACTGAAGTTTCCAGGTAAGAGTCGGGTTTATCCAGCAACTGGTGCCACAAACCGGTTTGATCCTGGTAGCGGGCGTAACCTACTATTTGTCTCAACAGTAATTTGATTAATTCGGCGCGTTTTGGATGATTAGCGGGCAGATTATTAATTAACTCGGTAGTCGCCATAGCTATCCAGCCATTGCTGCGGCCCCAATGGCCAACGCCGTTTGTTTGATCATCTGAGTAGTAGTTATGGAAGAAAAGACCTGTATTAGCATCGTACAGGTATTTGTTGAAATTTTCCACCTGTTTTATCGCGTCATCGAAATATTTAGTGTCGCCGGTTTGTTTGCCCATGCGTGCCAGAAAAGGGATGCTCATAAACATATCATCGGCCCAAAGGGTCATATTCCGTGGATTGGGGCGCGAAAGCGTGCCGTCGGGCAGACGCATTTGTTTGTTGAGAATATAATCTGCTGATCTGCTTAAATAAGCTTTGTAATCTTTTCTGTTTGCCAAGGCATCCACATCAAATAACCCAGCCGACATGGCTCCGCAAGCGTCCAAATTATTAATACTAAAAACTGCACCATACTCCACCTTGGGTGCCTTGGCTTTACGTAAAGTTTCAAAATAACCCAAATTATCAAAAATGAAGGCAAAGTTGCGTTGGGAGTAATCAGCATATTTTTTATCACCCAACACATCTGACATTTGTACCATACCAATGGTCAACACGCCATTTACGTACATCCATTTGTTATACTTGCTGTCAGCTTTAACATCCGGTGACGAAGCCAGCCCTTTGGTAGAGTCGTATTTTTCTTTGGTGTTGGTATTGATAAATTTAAAAGAGGTATTCTGGATCACATTATCTGCAACTTTTCTGATTATTTCTTCGGTATTGCCGCTTTGTCCAAATACATTGGTAGAGCAAAGTATCAGCAACAGATATAAAAATCGTTTCATATTTTATTATTTAACTGTTAGGTATCTGTTTTAAACTATATTTTCTTTTTATTGGTTGCCCTTACCGCTTTTACCTGTGCCGTAGTAATTGGCCCCGCCTTATTGGTAAAATTTTTCCTGACGTAGGTTAACACAGCGGCGATTTCTTGGTCTTTCAAAAAATCATGCGAGGGCATCACGTTGGAGTACGATTCACCATCGATATCCACATTTTCTGAAAAACCATTGAGCACTACCTTGATCAGCCGGGTTTTATCGCCCAGGACATAGGATGTTTTAATCAGCGGGGGATTCATATTCGGCACGCCACCGCCATCCCCCTGATGGCAGGTTAAACAATATTTTTCGTATATGCCTTTACCATCAACCGCAGCTAGCCTCGCGGCAGGTTTTGGTTTTGCTTTGGTTTTAATCTGGGCCAATAACGGAGCGCAACAAAAAAGGCAAGCGATGACCAGAATAGGTTTTTTCATTGTAACCATTATTTTTTAGTGTAGATGATACGATAAATGGTTCCTTTTGAATCGTCGGTAACATACAGGGAACCATCGGCACCCTGGGCCAGGCCGCATGGGCGATGATCGGCACGACCGGCAGCAGTCTTTTCAGGTGAACCGGAAAAACCATCAGCAAATACCTCCCAATCGCCCGCAGGTTTGCCGTCTTTAAATGGCTGAAAAACTACAAAGTAGCCAGCTTGCGGCTCCGGAGCACGGTTCCATGAACCATGGAATGCTATAAAAGCCCCGTTTTTATATTTTGTAGGAAACTGGTTACCGGTATAAAAAAGCAAACCATTTGGCGCCATGTGGCCTGGATAAGCAACTGCCGGGTCTATATATTTAGCATCAGCTTCTTTTTTACCATCGCCGCCGTACTCAGGAGCTTCTATCTTTTTATGCTGAATCTGGTCGTAATACATAAAAGGCCACCCAGCGTTGTCGCCCTTTTTTAGTGCATATAAACACTCTGCTGGTAATTCTGCCGATTGTTTAGTGGTATACAGTTCAGGCCATGAGCTGTTCAGATTATCGCGACCGTGTTGCATTACGAAAAGCTGGTTATCCTGCTGGTTCCATTCCATACCCACCATATTTCTTAGCCCGGTAGCATAGCGTACACCTTCACCATAGCTTTGGTTTAATTTATCAGTCCTGAACTGCCAAACACCACCCATGGAATCCAGTATAGGACAACCCGGTATGCCCGGCGAATGCAGGCCCCTGTCTTTCTCCTGACAGGAGTTAAACCAGGCGCCTATATTCACATAGATATTGCCATCATTATCCAGTGCAAATGATTTGGTTTCATGCTGACGGCCAGCCTTTAAACCGGTAACTATTTTCTCGGGCTGATCGGGGTTGATCACCTCATTTTTGTCATTCACTTTATACTTAAAAACTTCGGTGTTTGATGAGGCATACAGATAGCCTCCTTTTAACGCCACCTCCGTACCACCATAAGTTCCAAAGCTCGATTTAAGTTCAGCCTTGCCATTTGAGGCTTCATGTAATACTAAAATGCCTTTACCTTCTTTGTTGGGTCTGGCCAGCTTTACATAAATATCGCCCTGTGGCGTAACTACCAGGTGCCTTGCTTTGGCACCTGTTTCGGCTACTTTTAAGGCACCAAAACCATCCGGCAGTTTCAATCCCGCATTATCTGCATCGGGTACCACTTCTGAGCCTGGCTTTAACGCGTATAACGATACACTTACCGCAAACCCGGCCATCAACACCAGGTATTTGTTAAATTTGTTTTTCATATATAATTATAGTTCTTTTTTGTTTACGCTCGATAGCTTAACATCTGTAACCAACTGATTATTAATGGCCGGATTGTTTTATATTATCGCCACTTTTACCACCCTGGATTTTGTGTATACGGCGTACCAGTGATAGTTGCATCGATCTGAGCTTGTGGAATCGGGCGTAATACCTGAAAAGGTTTGATATTATTCTTTCCATCAGTATTATGCAGCTTTACCCGCTCCAAAAGTTTGCCGGTTCGCACTAAATCTGTCCAGCGCATCATTTCGCCGCATAGCTCCCGCGAACGCTCATCCAGGATAAAATCCAATGTAAGCTGACTGGCGGTGACATTCATTACTGAGGGATTGGCCGACGGGTAAGCCGCCCTTTCCCGTATGGCGTTTACATATTGTACGGCATCGGTCGCCCTGCCATCCATTACCAAAGCCTCCGCTGCTATCAAATAAGTTTCTGCCAGGCGATATATAATGATAGGCCTGCTTGATGGCGAGTTTTGATCTGGCCGTTTGGTATCAAAATACTTGAACATGGCCGGTGATAAAGCTATACTGTATTTACTTGGCGGAATAACCTGGTAACGGTATTTGGCAATCTGGGCTGCGGTCATTTCATAACCGGGCATCCATATAGCGGTATCCCCTACAGTAAACTTAGGTGCACCGGGCTGAGCTCCTGCCGGTGCACCTGCAGGCAGTGGGTTTGGCCAATTAGGCACCGAAGCAGCGTTATTGCATAACCAGGTTGTTTGAAACGTTTTGTTATAGCGCTTGTCGTTCACCCTTTCTTTAAACACAGTATCGGTAAGCCAATGGGTAGGTACTACACGTATGTAAGGGCGACCATAAAGTGTGCTGCGCTGCATACCTGGCTGCACTTCATATTTTGGAGCAAATAAATGGCAAAGCAAATTATCCGGACCGCTATTATTTTGGGTAGGCGAGCCATTGTAAGCCAATGTTGGAGTATGTTGAACCGACCACAATACTTCGCTGTTTGCCTCGTTGCCTTCTGCATATACACTTGCAAAATCCTGCTGCAACTTTAAGCCACCTGCAGGAGCAACATTATTGATCAGATCAAGCGCTGTGGTGTAGGCATTTTTATAATCGTCGGCTTGTTTGGCTGATGAACCTGCTCTGGTCAGGTACACTTTTGCCAATGCGTGCATAGCCGCTGCTTTTGTGGCCTTGCCCGGGAGCACACCATTGGCTAGTGGACTGGCCGGAAGAACCGCAATAGCGTCTTTAAGATCCTGGATAATAAAAGTGTAAACATCAGCCATTGGCGACCTTGTGGCCGAGGTTGTTGGTGTAGCCTGAAATGTTTTATTTAAGGTTACATCGCCCCAGGATTGTACCAATATAAAATAATAATTGGCCCGCAAAAATTTGGCTTCACCAACGAGGCTTGCGGTAGTTGTGGCATCAAGACCCGATGGCGGATTACCAATTAGTCCGTTACAGGTATTAATATACGTATAGCAATTTTTCCATATACCGGCAACAATACCGTCAGACGTGTTAAAGTTACTGTTGTATTTTACCAGGCCGTTATTACCGTCGTTACCCGCAATAAATTCATCGGTGCCGGGTACAACCATTTCAAAATAACTGTCAGGCCCAAAAATAGTCCTGAAACCGGCATAGGCCGCCGTAAGGCCTGCCTGAAAACCTTGTGTGGTGGTAAAAAAGGCAGGAGTAAGTGTTGATTTTGGGTCTTCTACCAGTGCTTTTTTACATGCTGTGGTTAAAAGACCTAAAACTAAACAGGTGTATAAATATATAGATATCCTTTTCATCTTATTTCAATTTAAAGTGTCATGTTAAGACCGAATGTAAACGACTTGGTAGGCGGCGTATCCACATTTAAAGCCCCGGCTGTTTCCGGGTCAAGACCATGGAATTCGTTCCGGTAAGGCGAGAAAAGTATAAATGGATTTTGTGCCGTTGCATATATCCTTAATGACCTGGCCTTAATTCGCTTGGTTATCGACTCTGGCATATAGTATCCCAAAGTAAGACTCCGGATCTTTAAGAACGTACCATCAAAATAACTCAGCAAAGAAGAATACGGTGTATTTGTTGATGCTGAGTTTGGTTTAGGATAGTAATTCTGATGGTTGGTGGGCGTCCAGTAATCTTCATTGATGTTATTGTAATTACCCTGAAAAGTATTGATAAAACTGCCGCTTTGGAATACTTTGGAAGTTATTGTCCCTCCCACCCGGTAAACGCCAACCACAGTAAAATCAAAACCTTTGTAAGCAATACGGTTGGTAAAACCACCTGTATATTTGGGCTGATCGGATCCTAATATGATCCTATCATTGGCGTTGATCTTACCGTCCTTGTTCACATCCTCAACCCTGATGGTTCCGATAACAGAGCCTGTGCCTGTAGTAGTTAAACCCAGGCTTTTAGCCAAGGCCGAATCAGCTTTGGTGTTTTGCCATATACCGATCTTTTTATAATCAAATATCGCATTGATGGGTTGGCCGACAAATAACCCATTGGTGATATCCTGTGTAACGCCGCTTGCCAGCTTGGTAACTTTGCCGCGGTTAAAAGTGATATTGAAATTGGTTGTCCAGCTAAAAGTATTGCGACCGTTACCGGCTATATTAATAGAGCTTAGACTGATCTCTAAACCCTTATTTTGTGTTTGCCCAACATTGGTTAAAATGCTGTTGGGTATGCCTGATGTTGGTGGTAATGATAGTGGTAATAGTAATGACCGGGTGTATTGATGATAAGCGTCAACCGCGCCTGTGATCCGTCCGTCTAAGAAGCCGAAATCAAGTCCCAGGTTTAAAGTAGATGTATATTCCCATGTAAGGTTTGGATTAGATACACTGGTGGGATAAGCACCCGTTAAATTGGTTGAACCAAAGTTATAGTTTACCGACGATAAGGCTCCCAAAGTTTGGTAAGGGTTAATAGCCGTATTACCCACGGTACCGTAGCTTGCTCTCAGTTTCAGATTTGTTAATACCTTTGAATCCTTCAGAAAGGATTCCTGGGTAACATTCCATGCCGCGGCGGCAGATGGAAAAACATGATATTTATTACCCGGTGCCAGGCGTGACGATCCGTCTGAACGCATGGTTAAGGTAAGCAAGTATTTATTGGCATAACCATAGTTTACCCTGGCCATATAGGATATAATATCCCACTTAGAATATGAACCCGATCCGTTTAAATTTGAACCGTACTGTGGGTTAAAGTATTGGATACCATCAGACAGGATGTTGTTATAACTAAACGAGTTGGATTGCGACTGGCTTTCCTGCAAACTGTATAAACCGGTAAAGTTTATATGATGTTTTTGCGCAAATGTTCTGTCGTAAGTTAAAATATTTTCAAGGGTGTAGTTGTAGCTATAAGTACTCTGGTTATTTGCGGTAGATGCTCCGCCGAGATTATTGGTAGTAGCACTGGCATAGTAATTACCATATATATCGGGCCTTACTTCGGCACCGCCGTTAAACCTGTATTTTAAGCCGGGTGCTAAATTCACTTCTGCATAGGCCGTTGTAAACGTTCCGAATCGTTTGCGGGTTTCAACTACTGCTCCGGGAACAAAATTGGCCAATGGGTTCCATACCTGGTTGGCACTGCCTGCTGTAAAACCTACCAGTTTACCGGTAGCATCATCATATGGCGTTGAAAGCGGGCTTGCCCTGAGTGCCTGACCAAGCGGGTTGGCATTTTCGCCATTGGTATAGCTCAAGGTGTTTAAAGCACTTAAACCAATCTTTACATTTTTGCCCAGTTGCTGGTCGACGCTCAATTTAAGCGAGTAACGAACAAATGACTGACCAAAGTAAATACCGGTTTCGTTATAGTACCCTCCTGATATAGCGTATTGAGTCAGATCAGTTCCTCCAGAAACACCTATTTGATGATCGGTCACGAAACCTGTTTTGTAGATGAGTTTTTGCCAATCGGTACTGCGGCCACTTTTAATGGAGGCTACTTCCTGTGGAGCAAATGAGCCATCGGTTAAAAAGGCAGGATCATCAATACCGGTGTATTTACCCGGGTTTCCGTTGATAAGGCCCCATTTTTTCAGATCCTCAAATTGTGGCCCATTCATGATATTGTAGTTCCCTAAAGGCTTATTAAAGCCGGCATAACCGCTATAGCTGACAGTTGTCCCACCTTTTTTTCCACGGCGGGTTGAAACCAGCAGAACGCCGTTAGCACCTCTTGAACCGTAGATGGCCGTTGATGACGCATCTTTTAATACTTCTAAAGAAACAATGTCATCCGGGTTGATATCATTGAGGCTGCCGTTAAAAGGGATACCATCAACTACGATTAATGGCGAGTTCGAAGCATTTATGGAACGGGTTCCCCTGATCAGGATAGATGGTGTTGCGCCGGGATGACTGTTACCGCCGCTTTTCTGGATATCAACACCTGCTGCCTGTCCTTGTAATGCCTGCCCTATATTGGAAGCCGGAATATCACGAAGTGCTTGCTCATTTACAGAAACGATAGAGCCGGTTACATCAGATTTTTTCTGAACACCATAACCTACTACGATCACATCATTCAATGATTTCAGGTCAGACACCATCACTACATTGATAACCGTTTGATTGTTAACCGGAATCCGCTGCTTTTTATAACCAATTGATGTAAAGGTAAGCACTGCATCAGATTCCACTTTAAGCGTGAAGCTACCACTTGCATTGGTAATAATGCCTTTTGTGGTGCCTTCAACACCTACAGAAACACCGGGCAGGGGGCCATTCGAATCCGATACTTTTCCGGTAACCGTAATTTCGGCGACGGATGCGTTATTCATATCCAGCGTCACCGGTTTACCGATCAATAAGTTAGCTTTTGACGATTCAGATTTGTCGTAGATAACAATTCCCGAATTGATTTCTTTGAAGGATAAATGGGTTTTAGCAAACAAATAATTTAAAACCCTGCCCAATGGTTCGTTCTGAAATTTACGCGGCGTTACACTGTAGCCTTTCAAATCGGCAGGGTTATAAGAAAACTTTATGTTTGATTGTTTTTCAAGCTTATCCAGGGAGTTTTGTAATGACTCGTTACCGAATGCAATTTTAACGGGCTGATCCGCTATCTGATCAATCAGGCCATTCGCATGCAATAGCTGGCTAAACACCAATGAGCTGATCATAACCAGCATGAATACCTTCCTGAAAAAAGTAAATAATTTAGTATGATTTTTTATCATCTTTACGTGGTTTTTTGGTAAAAAAACTAGCGATGAATTATTGGATTAGCTTGGAACCTGCCAATAACTCATTATTTTAACTCTGGCCGATATTACCGGCATTCAGCGGGTGATATCGGCTTATTTGGCTTACTGATTCACATTTTCTTCAGATAAACCTCCTTTCCTTTTATATCATAATCCAAATGATGAATGGTTTTAATGATATCCAGTACATATTGTAAAGTATTAGTTCTTGAAAAATGGATGGTAGTTGTAAGATGATGTATCCGGCTGTGATCATAATTGATCTGCACGTTATAATTGTTTTCCAAACGCATTATCAGTTCATCAAACGGGATAGTGTACAGGTTGATCTCGTTTGATGTCCAGGCAGCCACTTTTTCAGCATCAATTAATCTAACCCGATGAGTGCCTGCTTTTTGATCGTAAATAACCTCTTTACCTAAGGTGATCACGCCAAAGCTTGATGATTGCTTGCCTACTTCTACCCTGCCGCGGGTAACAGACAAGCGTACATCGCTAATACTTTTATAGAATTTCACATTAAATGCAGTTCCCAATACGCGTGCATGTAAACGGCCATAATGAACCGTAAATGGAGATTGATCATCATGCTTTATATCAAAATAGGCCTCGCCGTCAAGCAGTTCTATTTCCCTGGTTTTGCCAAAGTGATCGGGAAATTTCAGTACAGAACCGGAATTTAACCAAACCGTTGACCCATCAGGAAGCTGAATGTTTTTGATGCTGCCTTTGGGTGCGGCTACTGTTACCCAGCTGGCTTCTCCATTGGCAGATAATTTTTTGTACAAAAGTCCCGAACAGCACATCAGCAGTAAAGAGGCCGCCATGGTATATTTAGCCGTTGTAGTTTTCAGAAAATGCCATCTCCCCAAAATTTCTTTATGGATATTATGGAGCATTTCTTTTTCCACAGCACGCATAGCTTCCTCGTCCCGAAGATGTTCTTCCCCAATTTTATCATTGGGTTCAGGCTTCCGCCATAGCATCATGATGATCTGTTTTAAGTTTATAAACTGTTATTTAAACAGTTTTTGGTTTTGATAATATATACAAAGCATAGACCATCTGGTACCATATTTATTTTTATAAAAAATGACTAAAACATACCCAATTTTGTACGTAGTATTTTCAAGGCATTGGAAAGCTGGTTTTTAACTGTGCGGGGGGTAATGTTAAGCGTTTCGGAAATTTCATTAACAGAAAGATGCTGCCTGCGTGATAAAATAAAAACCTCCTGCATTTTCCGGGGCAGTTCTCTGATCTCTCCATCAATTACGATCGAAAGCTCTTTAGCCATTAGGTTATCTTCGTTGGTGTATTGATTTACCTCATCCAGATATAATAATTTTTCCAATCTTTTTCTTCTGGCCGAATCTTGCTTATAAAAATTAATAATGTTGTTTTTCAGTATCTTAAAAAGATAAGAGGGCGTATAAGCATCGGGGTTAAGGTTCTGCCTGCAATTCCATAAATTTATGAAAACCGTTTGCACAAGATCCTTCGCATCCTCCTGTGAGGATGTTGAACGATAAGCCGTTTGATACAAAACACGCCAGTTTCTTTTATAAAACTCATCAAAGGCGCGGATATCCCCTTTTTTAATTAATACGATCAATTCAATTTCTGAAACCATTGCTTAGCACTGAGATGATTGATTATTTATCCTCTTTTTACTTTCCCTTTGCAGATACCTGATCTAACAACCACTTGCTCAGATCATCTGCCGCCTTATCATTGTCAAAACCCATAGCGGCAGGTAATCTGCCATTAGTATATTCATTGTACAACCACGGATCGCCAACGGCCACTACCCTACCTTTTCCATATCGGGCACTGCCAACAATTACATGAGCATCATCAATAAGCAAAGGTTTAGCCTGGGCTGATAGTTGAAGTGTGGCGATATCTTTCAGATAAACTTTTTTAGCGGTTTTAAATACCGGATCATTTGCGGGGATATTAATGGTCCCCATTTCAAACTGAGTACCGATCACATGTTTATACAGATCATCATTGAAATGGATCCCAAATTTTGCAGCCAACACGTTTAGATGTGGTAATTCAGCATTAGCACTATCGTTAGCCATTAAAACCAATACACCACCTTGCTTAACCCAGTCAGCTATAGCTTTGATATGTTGGGATTCGATATAATGAGGATCAGGGGTTTCTTTTTTAGTATCCGGGTCAACAATAATATAAATGTCGGTTCCCTTTAAATTATCAGGAGTTGGTTCATTTTCAAGACTTTTTAAACTGGCTCCGTTCTTCTTAAAAACATCACCCCATATAGAAAAACCACTGCTTTTAGTATCCTCCCAGGTATAGTGATACCTCTCCTGCTCCCCGGCTTTGTTTTTCCGGTATTCATTATTAAAATAATAATCCAATGTAACCGTTTTTTGCTGCGCCCTTAATGCAGGCGATATCATTAAACCAATAACCAATAGAATGCTGTAAGCAGTGATCTTTCTCATATTTTTTAATTTGTGATCAATTATTGCAGATTAAACCTGGCCACATATCCGCCCCCTGTACCTAAGCTCAATGATACTACGTCGGTAGGTTTTACTACTGAGTTTTGCGTTTTTAAAGCTCCTGTATTATCCGGATCGTCAGTAAGGCTTGAGCATTTAGCCGAAGCTTTCAAAAAGCTAAGTGATATTTGAATATTTTTTGGCTGGGCTCCGTTCATAACGGCTAAAAACCAGGTATTGCCTTTTCTGCGGGCAAAAACGGCCAGTTCCCCTATTGCCGATGGCTGCAACACAATGGTTTCATTCCAGGTGGATGGAATACTTTTGATGATATCCCCTCCGGGGTTCTCCAGCAAATGCTGCGGACTGGCAGCATAGGTTAATACCGGGGCTGTTAAAATAACAGCGCTTGCAATCTGATTTGTCCAGGTGGTGTTTTTACGGCGCTCTCCAAAATGCACAGGTGTATACTCCGCCGGTCCAGCTAAAAAACGCGTAAATGGTAGCGTTGTGCTATGCGTTGCCCTATCAGCCAGTCTGCTCGATTCCATACCTTTGACTGCTTCGCGTGTCAGTTCATTTGGCCATGTACGTAGCTGACCGGTTGGCTTATTGGATCCATGAAAATCAACCATTAAATGTAATTGCGCGGTCTCCATTAAGATATCCTGGTACAAGTCGACTACTTCTTTAGCTTCGTTATCAAAGAAATCGATCTTTAATCCGCTGATACCTAAATCATGACAACGTTTGAACTTCGCCTGTCTTAACGAGGCATCTCGAAGGTCTTTGGAGTGCATCCATACCCATATGTCCACTCCTTTTTGTTTGGAATAGCTTGTCAGGTCTTTGATTTCATCATCGCTCCATTTTTCCCAAAAACCTTCGAGTATATTATGTTCAAAACCCAGTTCGGCTGCCAGGCGTGAATATTCTTTCATGTTATTCACAGTTTTATCGCCTGCACCATCCAGGTATTGCCATACGGCTCGCCCCGGTTTTATCCATGAGGTAAGGATTCCGTCGGGAAAGTATTTTTTATCAGGCGGCGGGCACAAATTATGTACGGCATCACAATTAACCAGCGTATTCAGATCTGAGCCTATCATAACCACACGCCATGGCGTAGTAATGGTACCGTTGATTGCCGCCGGTTTGGACACCCGCGCTATATCGTCTTTACTATACCTCAATTCATAAGGATGGGAGATCGGGTGATGATCTGCCAGTTGTAAAACCAGTTTTCCTTGCCCTGCCGATTGCAAAGCCATACCTGCATAGTTTTTCAGATCAGCTTCGGTAATAGAAGCATAACCTGCATTACCTGGCAGTTTAAAAGTAGCAGGCGGCGCTATCCATTGCCCGGCACTTATCGAATCTATAGATTTTTTTGTATGCTGCCCTTCATAATGACCGTTCAGATCATGATACCAGATGGTACTACCGGCAGGCACATTAAACTCTGTAGTTTCATCAGGGATACGCTTATCATTTTTATTCCCCGGTATAATAAAGCTAAAAGCAGCCGCATCATTAAATACCCGAACATCAAGCTGATAGCTGATCTTACCATGCTGGAGCTTTATTTTTGCACCATTAAAATGATTAACAGCTAAGGAGTGTGCGCCATACCATGGATAGCTTTCATTTATGCTGTATGTGGAGTTTCCGGTAATGGTGGCATGGTTAGTGAGCACGCTTTTATCAACACTGATATGTAAAGCTGAAGCATTGATAACCGCTTTGTTTTTGTATTGAATATTATAAGATAAAGCCCCTGCTTTATTAAATACTTCTAAACGCACCTGCTTATCGGGACTATAAACAATAACATTACCCAGGGCAAACAATACAGGGGGGCAAGTTATAAGCAGGATTATCAGGCTCATAACTATTTTAAATTGATATTTAGTTGTCATTGATGTTTTCTGATGATAATTGTATCTGGGTTAATAGCCTGGTGTTTGTTTAAATGCCGTATTACCCACCGCTTTGGCTATATCTATCTCGGTTTGTGGCACCGGCCATATGGTATCACGCAGCGGGAATGTGCGCTGGGCTGCGTTGGGGTCTTTGATGGTTGGTATGATTACCCTGTCGAGCCCCCATCTTTTCAGATCGAAATACCGCTGACCTTCCAAAGCCAGTTCAATCCGCCGTTCATGCCGTATGCGGGTACGCATGTCGGCCTGTGAAAGTCCATTAGGTATAGCAGGCATGTTTACGCCAGGCCGTGTACGAACAGCATTAATAGCCGCATAAACACTGGCATCAGGACCTGAAACCTCATTTTTGGCTTCGGCATACATCAGCAAAACATCGGCATATCGAAGATACACCCAATCCTGGTCGCTTTGTGTACCGATAACGGTTGCCCGTGTTGAGTCAACACCTTTTTTGTTCAGGAATCCGGCCGTAGCGCCTATGGCAGCAGGAACAAAGGGTATCCCTCCCTTGTACAAAACACCCGGAGTTAATATGGTAGCGAGTAACCGTGGATCGCGATTGGCATATGGTGTTGCCGGTTTATATAATGGTGATGTGCTAATAGGCAAGCCGTCTGTGCATTCATAATCATCAACCAGATAGCCCAAAGGCTGAAAACTGGAGCTGTAGGTGTACAAATAATCAGCCGGGCTAAATGCAGTAGGAACCTGGTATCTGCCCGAAAACATGATCTCGGGATTGTTATTTTGCCCTGGTTTTAAGAACAAACCCTTATAACCACCGGTATAAATGCTGAATTTCCCGTCAGCTATGATCGCATTGGCAACAGTAGCAGCCTGCTGGTATTGGCGATTCGCCATGTATACCTTTACAATATAACCCAAAGCCGAACCTTTAACCGCATGGCCGCTATAAGCCGTATTGGGCAGGTTATTAACGGCAAAGTTTAGATCGCTGAGTATGGTATCAATCACTACAGCTTTAGGCGTTCTGCCCATTTGTGAATTTGCCGGGTTAATGTTTATCTGGTGGGTAGACAGTACCACATCGCCATATAACTGGGTAAGCAAAAAATACCAGTAAGCCCGCACAAACCGTACTTCGGCTATGTATTGATACAGCGTTTGCGATGGCAGATTGATTTTCCGCACATTATCCAGAAAAGTATTACAAGCCTGTATAGCCCGGTACGATGTGGTATAGGCATCGGATTGCAAACCACCTACGGTTGGCGTAATAGCCCCCTGAGCAATATTAGAGTATGCGCCGCTATAGGCATTGTCGCTCAGGCTTTCCCAGTAAGGTGTACCTGCTCCAAAACCCTGACCCGTATTGGTTGAAGAGGTGTAATTAAAGCCCTGTATAAAAAAACTATAAATACCCGATAGCGCAAGATCGGCGTCGTTCTGTGTTTTCCAGTATACCCCGCTGCCTATGTCTGCAGGAGGGTTCTGATCTAAAAGGTTCTTTTTACAGGCAAATAATAGGGTTGCCATCAAAAAGATCATCAAATATTTTACTGCTGTTTTCATCATTATTTTGATAAATAAGTTTAAAATGTAGCCTTTATCCCAAAAGAATAAACCTGGTTTTGCGGGTGCGTAACAAATCGTGTGTTGGAAGCCACCCTCTCCGGATCAAGCCCAGGGAACTTGGTGAACGTAAACAGGTTATCCCCGGCAAAATAGATGCGTAAACCTGACATGAACAGGCGGTTAGCAAAATTCTTTGGCAGATTATACCCTAACTGAACATTCTTTAATCGCAGGAAAGAAGCATCTTTTAAATAATAGGTAGATGCTGTATTGGCATTACTGCTGATATTACCCTGACCCAATACATAAACCATAGGCATAGTGGTACTGTGGTTAGTGGGTGTCCAGGCATTCAGCCACTCGCTTGGCGGCGGCGAACCCTGGTTAAATGGTTGTATACCCCACCCATTTACATATAGCTTTTGACCATATGAACCATAAAAGAAAACGGTCAGATCAAAATTATTCCAGGTGGCACCAGTGTTAAAAGAATAATCAAATTTGGGATAAGCGCCTGGTACAATTACACGGTCATTATCATCAACCTTGCCATCGTTATTGGTGTCGGCATATTTGATATACCCCGGTTGAGGATTGTATTGTTGCTTAGGTGAGTTGGCGATCTCTTCTGCCGATTGAAATATTCCCACATACTTTAGCATATAAAAACTCCCATAAGGTTGGCCTTCCTGGTTAATGGTATTGGTACCGGTGTTGATAGCAGGAGCACCATATGATACCAACGTGTTTTTATTAGCTTGTATAGTTCCGCCAAAGGTGAAACCGACCTTACCAAATCGATCATTATATTGAAATGAAGCCTCAATACCGGTATTTTTCATTTTACCATAATTGATGGTCGGTGCGCTCAACCCGAAGTATAAAGGGGTAAGGGGTGCGGCATTTTCGAGAATACCAGAGGTTAACTTGTTATACCAATCGAAGGAAAAGCTCAGCTTATTGTTAAACACTGCTATATCGGTACCCAGATCAAATACACGGGTTGTTTCCCATTTGATAGCGGGGTTGGTCAATGAGTTATTAACTACGCCGCTGGTAACCGTGCTGCCCGAAAATGGATAAGCATAGCTGGTTTTGTTATTGTAATAGCTTTTAAAGTTATAGGTTTCCTGGTAAGGATAATTGCCGATATTCTGATTACCGAGGTTACCCAAAGAAGCCCGGAGTTTCAGGTTGCTTAACCAGGTCACATTGGTCAGGAATTTCTCTTTGGTAGCCACCCATCCTACAGACACCGACGGAAAAAATGCCCACCTGTTATTCGCTGGAAAACGCGATGAGGCGTCATAGCGGGCATTGGCCTCTAACAGGTATTTCTCCTGGTAATCATAGTTAAACCGGCCATAGTATGAGTGCAGGGCGTAAATATTGCTGGTTCCGTTGTTTAGCTGCGAAGCAACCGGTCCGGCATCAATTTCCTGCAGCGTGTTGGTAGCAAAAGGCAGGTTGCGGATACCTTCTAAATTTTGTGATTTGTTATACTCTACCTGGGTACCAGCCAGCAATTTGAAATTGTGTGAATTATTGATCGATTTGCTATAGGTAAGCTGGGTGTAAGCGATTGGGTAAAAGGTATTATTATCGGTTACATCGATACCCTGTCCGTTTACGTCAAGTGTGCGCTCGGGGGCATCAGTGGGCTTGGCAAACCAATTGTACTGATTAATTACAGGTTTAAAATCGGTGGTTTTGTTAAAATCAAAGTTAAAACCCGCGTTGGTACGCCATTCCAGGCCTTTTAATAAGCGTATATTGAGGTAGAAACTGCTTTGTACATAATAATCATTTTGCTTATTAATAGCGTTCTGCGCAATTGCTATCGGGTTTTTATTGGGGGTTTGTACGCTTGGGAATACCGAATTGGTGTAACGTCCGCTGCCATCAGGCAAAATGGGGCCGTATAATGGTGTTTGTGATAGTGCCGACAGGAATTGATCCTGACTTCCTCTTGAGGTATACCCCCGTTCGCTATAGTTTAAAGTAATATTTGATCCAAATGTTGCCCATTTATTAAGTTTAGAATTCAGGTTAGCCTGTAAATTGTATTTTTTATAATAGTATCCCAGCATGACATCGGGCTGGTCAACAAAACCTAAGCCCACGTTAAAGGTTGTGCCGTTGCTGCCGCCGGTTATGCCAATGTGATGTGTTTGTACGTTTACGGTTCGAAAAATAGCATCCAGCCAGTTATAGTTAGGATACAATTTAGGGTCTGAAGGATTTTGATACAATGCTATCTGCGCATCGGTAAATTTGTTGGGGTAGTTTGAATTGGTAGCGGCCTGATTCCATAAGGTCATGTACTGCACCGAATTATAGATCAGGTTTTCGGGCAAAGCCGTTGCGCGGGTTATCCCCAGGTTATAATCATAGGAAAGCTGCACTTTACCTTCTTTACCTTGTTTGGTAGTAACCAATATCACACCGTTGGCCGCACGGGTACCGTAAATAGATGCAGATGCCGCGTCTTTCAACACCGTTACCGATTCAATATTTTGCGGATCAAGGGCGGTTAGGCTTCCCGGTAAACCGTCAATAATAACAAATGGCGCATTACCCGCACCGCTAAAAGTTCCGTTACCCCTTATCCGCAGGGTTGTACCCTCATTACCAGCCTCACCAGACCCCTGCACAACAGATAAGCCTGGTAATTTACCTTGTAAGAGCTGGGTTGGATCGGTAGCTACCCTTTTGTTTAGCTCCGTACCTGTAACGGTGGCCACCGCGCCGGTCAAATCAGCTTTCTTTTGGGTTCCGTATCCAACTACTACAACCTCGTTCAGGTTATTAGTAGCATCTTTCAAAGTAATATTGATGGTTGTTTGGCTGCCAACCGTTATTTCCCTTGTTTCAAAACTAACATAGGAAAATACCAGCACCGCCTGCTCATCTGGTACTTTTATAGCATAGTGCCCCTGCACATCGGTTATAGTACCAGTTACTGATCCTTTTACTTTTATGTTGACACCAATTAAGGGTTGTCCTTTATCATCAACAACCTTACCCTGAACATCAATGCTGACCTTTATATCTGTTTTAGCCTCGGCTTCTTTTTGCTTGATTACAATGGTGCCCTGGATGATCTTATAAGTGATGGGCTGATCCTTAAAGCATGTATTTAAGGCGTCCTCCACCTTTACATGTTCCAGGTCGATATTTTTTATGTGGATGCGTGCTATATCCTGTTTTACGTTTACATAGATCAGCTGATAGCCGCTTTGCTTTTCAATAGATTCCAGGACGGTTTTGATGCTTACATTTTTTTCGTGCAGCGTTACAGTTTGGCTCAAACTTCTTGCGCTTACACTGGTAAAAAAGGCAATCATTATAATGGCAATCAGTTTCATAACCAATAAAATTTTAGTTATAGCCGGCCACTTGCCCGGCGTGGACTTAGAAATGAATTTCATACTTTTGTACAGTTTGGGTTAGACTCGAATTTTCAATTATGCGGTCAGCAATAATTGGTTTGCCCAGATATAACCGGGTGAGTGTTCCAGCACTCTCCGGTTTTTATCATCGTTAAAAATGTGTGAAACGGGCCGCGTAACTGTGCCCTGTATTTCTTAAGGTGTAGCAGGTATTTGTTCGTTCATCGTTCTTAATTTAAGTTGAATAATTGGTTAAATGCTCTCGTAAACAGATCTGTCTTCTCACACACCGATCTGTTATTTAGTTATGGTTACGGTTTTTCCTTTGATATTGAAGTGCAGGCCTGCGTACTTTAGTATGTTCACAAACCCATAAAAATCAACCTTACGCGACATTTTGCCGCTAAACTGAATTTCCGGGATATCGCCCTCGTAAACCACATCCAGATCATACCACCGGGCAGCCTGTTGCATAATCCCTTTGATACCGGCATCTTTAAATATAAAGAAGCCATTTTTCCAGGCCATTTCCTCTTCTATATTGATATCGCTTGTTATTTTTTGCTGGCCCTGGTTATTTATGATTGCCTGTTGCCCCGGCTTGATCACATTAACACCAGATGATGATTGAACCCTTACAGATCCCTCTAACAAGGTAGTTTTACAATTAAGCTCATCGTCATAAGCCATTACGTTAAAGTGTGTACCTAAAACCTGTACATCGGCCTTATTTGTTTTTACAATAAATGGCATGGCAGTATTTTTTGCAACTTCAAAATAAGCCTCGCCGGTTAAGTAAACTTTGCGTTCTTTTCCAATGAAAGTAGTGGGATATTTCAGGGTAGATGCCGAGTTCATCCAAACCTTTGAACCATCGGCCAATATCAGCTGGTACTCTCCGCCCCTCGGAACCATAATGGTATTGAATGCAGGCGTTTGCGCAGCATCAGCATCACGGCCATTTTGTTTGTAGGTAAGCACATCATTTTGATTAGATACGGCTGTACCATCTTTTTCGCTCAGCGATATATTTTGGTGTTTTTTAAGGGTTACTTTTTGACCATTATCCAGTATCAACATAGCATGATTGCTTCCGGGATTAATTGGGGTTTGTGCTATTTTATTAACCTGCTTTTTCTCTGACCGCTCATTTCCCCGGTATAATAAAAAGGAAACACTAAGCAGCAATAACACTACAGCTGCATATTTCAGTAGCGACAGGTATTTAAAACGCCGAGGTGTTTCTATTACATCCAGCTTTCCTTGTAGCTTTTGCCATGCCGCGTTGTTATCTATCGTATTCCAATATTTCAGTTGCTTCTCCAGGTGATCAGGATCGGTCAGCTTATTAAACAGTTCACGGTTATCTTCGCTTTCATCCATCCAATTTTCCAGCCACAGATGCTCATCTGGTGAAATATCACCATTTAGCAATTTGCCGATAAGCCCGGCAACATAAATATCGCGTTCGGTTTTTTCCATTGGTTACTATACAAACACCTATGGCTACGCAACGGGTGACAGCTTTTCAAAAAAAATTATTTAAACGTGAGTCCAGGCTAAGAAATGTGATCATTTTTTGACAAAAGTGGGTTTACATGGTTTACACTTTTTACGGCTTACATAAATTTAACTAATTGAAAATAAGATAGTTAAATATGAAAAACACATTAAATTGGGCAAATAGTGTAAACCCACAAATAAAGCATTCGGGATACCATTAAGTAAGGAGAATACCTATTCAAACCTCACCATATTTCATACTGACTCACAGTACTTTATGTATCAACAATGCTATAGCAGTTGGCGAGTGTTTTAGTATTTCGCGCAGAATACGCAGGCTGCGTACTTTTTGAGTTTTTACGGTATTGATAGAAACCTGCAGGTAATCGGCTGTTTCCTGGTTGCTTAGTCCTTCAAAATAACTGAGATAGATTACCTTACGATAGCCTGGTGGCAATTGTTCGACGGCCCGCTGCACCTCTTCCAGTACCTCCGCTTCAATGAGTTGATGGATGATATTGGGTTGTTCAATAGTTTCTACTAATGCGTTTTCAAATTTATCAACCACCTTTTGGTGCCTGTAGGAATTAATGCAGCTATTTTTGGTAGTTAAATATAAAAAGGCCTTTATCACATTCAAGTCGGTAAAATTCCCCCGGCGTTCCCATAATTTTACAAAAGCATCCTGAACAATATCTTCAACGAAATTTTCATTAACGATCCCGGCGGCAAAGAAACATACACGTTTGTAAAAAAAGTTAAAAACGTGATTGAACGCTCCCATATCACCACTTTGAAATGCTGTTATCGAAAACTTTTCGGGCATAAATATCAATCTTAGTTTTTTAGGTTAACCGTACCGACTGTAACTCTAAAACCGGGCTTAACCAGTTTGTTTAGACTGCCTTATTTTTGCAGTCAGGAAAGGTCATGATCAAGCGCTATTCGCGGTTATAATTGGTTAACTAAATTAGAGATAAATGCGAACAGAAGAACAGGAAGTTTAGCTAAAAATGCGCAAACGTTTCCGGAAAGCTAAGAACAGGTAAATAACAAATGGCACTAAACGAGCAAAAAACGCCTTAAGTAATTCATTAAGGCATTTTTTGTTCCTGGTTCAGGAAAGTGTCTTTTTTACGCTTACTTGGCCTTGATGAGGGCTAATATTTTGTTAAAAATATCGGTATTCTGGTACACACCTCTAAAATCGCCGGCATGCGGACCGTAGGCAAACACCGGAACCGGAGTACCCGTATGGTCATTGGTACTGAAATCGCCCCACACATATCCGCTTTTAATATTGCCATCCAACAGGGTTAAGCCACCTGTCTCATGATCGGCGGTAACAATTACCAGCGTTTCACCATCCTCATCGGCAAAGCGCAGCGCATCACCTACTACGCGGTCAAAATCGCTGTTTTCGGTAATTACCTGTTTCAGATTATTGCTGTGGCCGCCATGATCAATCTGTGAGCCTTCAACCATCATAAAAAACCCCTGTGGATTATTTTTAAATGTGCTGGTTACTTTGTTAAAGGCCTGTGGCAAATAATTTCCCCGGCCTTCCATTTTTGGACGGGTTACGCTATCATCAACCAGGGCCACTATTTTAGGCGCTTGTGAGCTTAAAAACTCATCAAAATTGCGGATAATGGTATAGCCTTTTTGCTTCATTTTATCCAGCGGAGTTTCGCCATTCACCTTTTCTGTAAAATCCTTATAGCCCGAACCCAATAAGATGTCAATTGGTGTAGATACCATATCATTAGCAATGGCGGCAGCGCTTGAGCGCTCCGACTGATGAGCATAAAAAACAGCCGGTGTGGCATCGGTTAATTCACAGGCAACAATATCGGCAGTTTTCTTACCGGCCTCTGCGCTGTAAACAGCCAGGGATTTCAATGGTTTACCCGATGGATCAACCCCTACCGCACGGTCGTCTGTCTTTTGTCCGGTTGCAAAGGCGGTACCACCAGCAGCCGAATCGGTGATATAAGCATCAGCCGAGTAAGTTATCGAGAACCCTATATTTTGCATCTGGAATATATTCAACTCACCACGATTGGCCGTGTAGGTTGAATATATTTGTGACAAGCCCATGCCATCACCAATACATAAAATAATGTTTTTGACCTTTTTCTGTGAACCATCTGATTTATAGGTTGGATGGTATACCGGGTAAGGTGCCGGTGCTACATATTCGCTGCGCGGTTTTTTATTCAGAAAATCACCAAGTTCTTCTATTTTATCAGTACCTATTACATCAACGCCCAACCTGATCAGCGCAAGCCAGCTGCTTTTGGTATCGGGTGTTTCCCAAAAACGGATCATTTTGCCCGCTCTGTGCACACTATCTATGCCTGCTTTCACCCTGCTGATCTCCTCTTTGTTCAGTACACCCTTACCGTTCCATTTCAGATATTTACCAAATGGGAAGCTCACCAGTCCTATCTTTTTCCATTGCTGCGCGTTAAAGCCATCCATATGGTCAACATCAAAGGAGATCCAGTCCGGATAGTTATTCATTTCTGCTGCAGGCGGTACGGCACCGGTCATCACGATAGATAAGCGCCCCGGATGCCCCTCATAGGAAAAATATTTTTCAAGCGGCTTTAACTCTTTGATCACTAAGGGCAAAACGGCCTTATGATCTTCTTTGATCTCGATGAGTAAACGCAGTTTCCGTTCCGGGTCAAGGCTAAATTTCTCGATCAGCGGATCGATGTATAGAATTTTTAACGACCGTTTGGCACTGATCTCCTTTTTATCGTGAGCCACCATCAACTGACCGTTAACGGCATAAACATCAGCCTCGATAGATCCAAAACCTTTTTCATATGGCCTCAGAAAAGGGATATTATTTTTATAATCATTATGCGAATGCGCATCGGCAACGGTATAGGTTTTGATTTGCGCACCGGCACTGATACCGGTAATTGTTAAGACTCCTAAAATGGTAACTGCTTTTGTAAAATTATTCATGCGGATATTGTTGATGTAAAACGGCGGTGCAATATAGCCCCTGTTTTAATTTGCGCCAAAGAAACTGTTATCTTGTTAACATAAATTAAACTGAATGTTAACCTCATCTTTTTCGTGATACCTATCCGCTCCAAAACTTTTTAAACCCTAAATTTTAACACTTTTATATACAAAACGGATTAAAAAGAGCCGCAAACTATTCGAAAAACATTGATTTCAATGCGTTTTAACAAATTACAACCTGTTTTGGAGCCCCTTTTTAAATTTTAAAAAGTATTAAATAACTTACTATCAGTGTTGCTTTGTTTAGCTGCTAATTACTTATATTTAGTACACAAACTGTTAACCTTAAAAAATCACCATTATGCCTAATCACCTTTCTGTACTCGGGATCATCCATACCATTATCAGTGTGCTGGCCATTATTGCTGCTGTTGTCGCTTTATTTCGCCATGGGAAAATAAACCCTGGCTATGGCGCTGGTCGCTTATATGTTATTTTAACCATCATTACCTGCCTTACCGGGTTCCCGATCATGAAAACGGGGCATCCCTCTGCGGGGCACGCGCTTGGGGTTATTATCCTGGTGATATTGCCCATTGCGGTTTATGCCAGGTCCATCCGTTTTTTTGGCAAAGCGGCCGATTATATACAGATCATTCTGCTATCGTTAACGCTCTTTTTTTCGATGATCCCAGCTACTGTCGAAACCCTCACCCGCTTGCCTATCAGTCAGCCAATCGCCAGCGGTCCTGATTCACCCACGGTAAAAATGTGGCTTGGTATCTGGTTTCTGTTGTATGTTACAGGGGTTATTTACCAGATTGTTAAACTGCGGAAGCAAAAAAGTGCCACACTTCCGCCGGCCGTATCGTAATTTCGGGGATATCAAACAGCTTATTTTATCTTAGATCATTATTTTTGATCTGATGAGCGAACTCCTGTTAAAACATATCCATCAGCATGCCGATCTTTCTGCCGATGATGCCCGGTTGGTACTTTCTAATTTTAGATCCATCCACATCAAAAAACACGAATATTTGATCAGGGCGGGCGAAATATGCCGGTATGAGAGTTTTATTGTGAAAGGCTGCCTGAAGGCTTACACCCTGGACGAGCAGGGAAACGAGCATATCGCCTTCCTGGCTGTAGAAAACTGGTATGTTGGCGATCTGTACAGCTTTTTAACCGGGCAGCCGTCAACGCTTTATATATCGGCCCTGGAAGATACCGAAGTGTTACAAATAGATAAGCACGCGCTGGATAAGCTGCTCATTGCCGTACCGGCTATGGAAAGATATTTCCGGATCCTTTTCCAGAACGCATTTGTGGCATCGCAATCACGGGTGATGGAAGCGATAAGCTATACGGCAGAGCAGCGTTATGACATCTTCCTGCAACGCTATCCTACCCTGCAACAACGGATACCGCAGTACCTGATAGCATCGTACCTGGGCATAACGCCGCAGTTTTTAAGCAGGATCCGCCGCAATAAGCTATAAAAGCAGGGCCCAATTTATGAATGTAGTTTCATAGACAGCATTCCGGAGCTGCCGAAATTTGTTTCATGGAAAATATCAGAAATAAAATTTTTAGTACCGCGGGCAACTGGCCTGCTACTATCAGCAGGCTTACCTTAGGATTTATATTATTACCCCATGGCGCCCAAAAGCTACTGGGGCTTTTCGGCGGCTTTGGTTTTACACATACCATGCAATATTTTACTAACGTTGTACACCTGCCCTGGCTTATCGGCTTCCTGGTGATCCTGATTGAGTTTGCGGGCTCCATATTATTGATACTCGGCTGGGCTACGCGTGTTATTGCTGCCCTGATCATTCCGCTGTTTATCGGCATTATTATTACCCATCACTGGCAGGCTGGCTTTTTTATGGATTGGTTTGGCGCAAACCCAAAAGGCTTTTAAGGCTTTGAGTTCGATCTGCTGATGATCGGGCTGGCCATATCGCTGGTGATAAGCGGGGGAGGTAGGTTTTCTGTGGATCACCGGTATTTGAATGCCCAGCAGGGGCTATAACAACACCTCGCCTATTTATTGTCGCCACTTAAATACTCAAAGTTCAAACATCTACGCTCGAACTGGCGGAGAGTTGCTTCGTAGGAGTAAAAGCTTTGTAGAAAACAAACAACACACATGTAGCAGTACCTACGGCACTGAATTGGGGGTTGGCTTCTTCTACAAAGCTTTAACCCCGATGGGGTTTGCAATTTTTTTAACTGATTAACATTACATGTATATCTGCGGAAAAGAAACTTTTTATCAAATCTTAACTTTCTGCCGCGCATAATAGCGCTTTGTTTTTTGTGCATTACCACAGGATTCCATAGAACACCATTTTTTTCGGTGATTTTTGGTTTGATCCATAAATAGCCAGGCACAGCGCTGGCATTGCTTCAGGTTATGTAAATCGCCACTCTTTAGGAGATCATAGGCCGACAACAGCAGCCTCCATACCGGAGCCATCAAATCGCCGGGGGCTGCCCGAAAAGAAAACTCAACATCTTTGCCATTTACAGATAAAACATCAAACCGGTGTGCTTCCGCAAATAATCTATTGAGATCAGTAATTATTCCCTGATCAGCTTCTGCGATATTTTGCGGCGCTATTCCGGAAAATAAGCAGTATAACTTTTGCCGTATATTCCGGGCAAACATCAATGCTTCTGTAGCCAACTCCGGCGATTGGCGCGCTTTGCTTTTCAACGTATCCAGGTAATTTGTATCAAAAAGTTGCAAACGCTCAATCAGTATCATCAAATCCTCATAGGAGTTTAACCTTTCTGTTACTACACCATACTCCCGGTCGTAACCCGAATTTACAAAATCCAGACAGGCTACGCCGCCATCCAATGTCATTGTATTTACTGTCGATATCCTGTACATCTGTTAAAGTTAATAAAATTCACACTGTTAAAACAATTATTGACGGTTTTGTTTTATATATTAACACCATTAAAATATATTTTACCAGTAATAATTAAAAAATGAATAATTTAAAAAAAACGTCGCCATTATTACTGCTGCTTGCATTCATTGCTGTGTATTTTATATGGGGCACTACTTACCTCGCCATAGTTTATGCGTTAAAGGGTTTTAAACCCTTCACCATTTCTGCCTTGCGCTACCTGACGGCTGGGCTGATCCTGACCATCTGGGTTATGATCAAGAAAATAGGTTGGCCAGAGAAACGGGATCTGAAAGTTCTGATTATTAGCGGCATTCTGATGCTTAGCGGTGGTTCGGGACTGGTTGTAGTTGGTGAACAATATATCAATTCGGGCTTTGCCGCGGTAATTGTTGGTACCGAACCCCTTTTCTTCGTGCTGCTCGATCGCCAGCGCTGGTCTGCTTATTTCTCCAGTAAATGGATCATTACCGGCCTGCTGCTCGGGTTTGCCGGCATCGCCTTGTTCGCTCATTTTGCACCGGCCGGGTCAACACTTGTTCAGGGGCATCCGGTAATCGGCACTATTATAACGTTGTTAAGCGCGGTATCATGGGTAACCGGCGCATTGTATGCCAACCGCAAATTACCTGCAAAAAGCGACAACCTGGTTAACAGCACTGTACAGCTCCTGGCAGCCGGTCTTTTTTCGGGCTTAGTTGCTTTTGGTAAGGGCGAGTGGTTTACATTGTCCCCCACTACGATTCCGTTAAGCGCCTGGGCTGGCCTGGCTTACCTGGTGATAATGGGGTCGTTGGTTGCTTACTTATCTTTTACCTGGCTTATCACTGTGCAGCCGCCCGCCATAGTGAGTACCCATACTTATGTAAACCCGGTGATCGCTATTGTTATGGGATGGTTGCTCGCAGCCGAGCAAATCTCTTTTAAACAAATAATTGCGCTGGTGATCATTATGACCGGGGTGATCATCACCCAGCTGAATAAGCAAAAAATGGTAGCTCAATCATAAAGTATTTTGTAAGATAAGGAACCGCCCAAACATGGTAAAAATGGCTATTACATCGTTGTAGTTGATTTTTTCGATCGATAATCATCTATCAATTACATTTGTGATCCATACCTGTTATAACCATGACATTATCCAGAAGAAGTTTTATCAAAACCACCGCTATCGGAACGGCTGGCCTTATCGGCGCGGCACCATTGGCCAATGCTTTTGCCTTAACCATTCCGCCTGTTGCTGATGATCTGTACGCCCTGAGTGATCAGCTGATGCGGCAATGGGCCAAAGGTTTACTGGCGCTGCAGGTTCTGGATAAATCAAATACCGATAACTACGGTGGTTTATATTGCCCGGCCAACAAGACAGTGCATGGCCGTGGTAGCGACGCTATTTACCCCTTCTATCACCTGGCTCAAAAAACCGGCGATTCCAAATACACTGATGCCGCCGCATTACTTTATAACTGGATGAAAACGCGGGTTAGCCAGCCCGATGGATCCTGGCTCAATGAGCCGGTAAAGGGCTCCTGGAAGGGTACTACCGTATTTTCGTCTATAGCATTGGCCGAAACACTGAAAAACCATGGCTCCATCATGGATAATAGTTTTAAAACCGAACTAACCGATCGCTTACAAAAAGCGGCCGACTATGTTTACAGCAATTTTTCGATGGAGTATGGTAATATTAACTACCCCGTTACTGCCTCATACGCGCTATCGCTGATAGGCACCATGCTGGATATACCCAAGTATAAAGACAAAGGCCGGGAGTTTGCACACGCCGCTTTAAAATACATTACACGTAAGGACGGTTTTATTTATGGCGAGGGCCATCCAAACGACAAGGCAAGTCCGAAGGGATGTTTTTCTGTCGACCTGGGTTATAATGTAGAAGAATCATTGCCTTCATTGGTGCTTTATGGCTTATTGACAAAGGACGAAGAGGTATTAGACGCCGTGACCCGTAGCCTGCGCACGCATATGGAATTTATGCTGCCCGATGGCGGCTGGGATAACAGCTGGGGCACACGCAATTATAAATGGACCTACTGGGGCAGCCGCACCAGCGATGGCTGCCAGGCGGCATACACGCTGATGGCCGGGCGCGATCCGAGGTTTTATAAAGTAGCCCTCCGGAATACGCAATTACTGCAAGCGTGTACCAAAGATAATTTACTGTATGGCGGCCCGCATTACGTATCGCACCAGGTACCTGTTTGTGTACACCATACTTTTTGCCATATCAAAGCTTTGACTACCATATTAGATCATGAGCACCAACCGGCGAAAGTAAATGTCGATAGTATCCAACTACCCCGTGAAGAGGCTTATGGCATCCGGCCTTTTAGCGATATACAGACCTGGCTGGTGGCCAAAGGAAAGTTCAGGGCGACCATTACCGGGTACGACAGGCAATATAAGGAAACCAGCGACGGGCATGCTACCGGCGGTGCCCTTACCATGCTCTGGCACCCAAAAACAGGTCCTATATTTGCCGGCAGCATGAACCAGTATCAATTGCTGGAGGCCGATAACATGCAGCCCGATACCGACCCACTATCCATGACGCTAACGCCACGTATAGAGCTCCGGTTAGGTGGTGATACGGTATTTACAAACATAAACGACCTGGGAGCCCAGATTGAGCGCGGAGACATCAGCGGGCAGGAGGTGATCAAAACCCGGTCAAAACTGGTAGACAAAAACCAGCAAAACCCACCGGCAGGCGAAGTGAACTGCCAGGTAACTTACCAGTTTACAGGCGAACGGGTCATCATCAGATACAACATCGAAAAAAGCGGTTACGACGGGCAAACCAGGATCATCCTGCCGGTAGTTTCCAGATCAACAGAGAAGTTTGTGTTCGAAGAAACACTGCTACGTGTAAACAAGAATAAAACCACCTTACAAATAGCATCAAGCGCTAAGTTTACAGCGATGCCTACTACCAGTAAAGGCAGGGTATTTAACTTTGTACCGGGCCTGGAGGCCATCCCCCTGAGTATTGATCAGAATGAAGCGACTATTGTGATTGAGGTGGTGTAATGAAACTCTTCTCCAAGCGTCATTGCTGCGAAGTACGAAGCAAAAGCCCCCTCTAAACCGATAGCTATTGGATCTCCCCCAAAGGGGAGACTTCAAAAAAAGAGTTTTAAAGCCCTCTCTCCCGATAGCTATCGGGATGGAGAGGGTTTGGGTGAGGCTCTCGCTTCGTACCTCGCAATGACGCGCGGAGGCTTTATATGACAAGTACCTACACTCAAAACGCCCCGTAACCGCTCGTTTAAGCGGAGCATCTTCAATCTTAAAACACCCGTGCTTAGTGTAAAAAATACACACTTAATCATCCTATTGTAAACACTTTCATATCAGCTCTAAATAACCGCTCAAAAACGAATACACTCGATAAAATAGAGGTATATTTGTGTATAAAATACACTATCAAATAATTGATAAAATGAGCACTCCTAAAACTACACCAACAGCTACGGGCAATGTCCAAAACGCTGTTAAAAAGATTGTTATTGTTGGAGGTGGATTTGCCGGGATAAACCTTGCTGAACAAGTAGCCAAAAACAGAAACTACCAGGTTATTTTGCTTGATAAAAACAATTATAACTACTTCCCTCCACTGCTTTACCAGGTGGCTACCAGCTTTTTGGATCCATCAGATATCAGTTACCCATTTCGTAAAATGTTCCGCAATAAACGGATCAGTTACCGCATGGCCGAAGTAGTAAAGATCGATCCTTCATCACAAACCGTACACTTAACCAACGAAGAACTTACCTATGATTACCTGGTGTTTGCATCAGGTGCCAGGATAAACTTTTTTGGGATGGAAAATGTTCAAAAGAATGCCATCCCCATGAAAACTATTGATGATGCCCTGCACATGCGTAATGCCCTGCTGCAAACCATGGAACAGGCAGCCATGACTAAAGACCTGACCGAACGGAAAAAACTGTTAACCATTGTAGTAGCCGGCGGTGGCCCTACCGGGGTAGAAATTGCCGGTATGCTGGCCGAAATGAAAAAGAACATTTTCCTGAAAGACTATCCGGAGCTGAAAGGCACCCCGGGCGGTATCTATATTGTTGATGGCGGCAAAAACCTGCTGGGCCCCATGAGCGAAAAAACACACCAGGAAGCCTACAAGGTACTCTCTGAACTGGGTGTAAAAGTAAAATTGAACACACAGGTTAAGGATTATGATCAACATGAGGTCACGCTGTCAACCGGGGAAACTATTGAGGCCGGAACATTGATCTGGGCGGCCGGTATTACCGCCAATACTTTTGAAGGTATACCGGAAACCAGTCTGGGTATTGGCCGCAGGATGATCACCAATGAATATAACCAGGTAATTGGCCTGGAGAATGTATACGCTATTGGCGATGCCAGCGTTCAGATAACAGACGAGCGTTATCCTAAAGGTCACCCGCAACTGGCGCAGGTAGCCATACAACAGGGCCGTAACCTGGCCAAAAACTTTATAGCCATGCTAAAGGGTAAGCCGCTAAGCGCTTTCAACTACTTTGATAAAGGCGATATGGCTATCATTGGCAGGAACAAGGCGGTTGTTGACCTGTTTAAGAATAAGCTGCACATCGGCGGTATCATGGCCTTGTTTATGTGGTTGTTTATTCACCTGATATCGCTGGTAAACTATCGTAATAAATTAAAAACCCTGTATAACTGGGGTACTGCATATATGTCAAAAGATCAATCATTAAGGATGATCTTCAGGTCATAAGGCATTCAGGATAATCTTCAAACCGGGGCAGGCAAACGGTCGGGTAGGCAAAACTTATCAGGCCGTTTTGTTTTTAGGAACGGCTGTCACCCTGAGCTCCGTCGAAGGGTAAAGCGTAGAGGCCCGCCCACCATGCTTCGACGGTGCTTAGCATAACATCCAGCCAAGAAGCCAAAGCCCGGTGCGATTCCTTCCCTCGGGAAGGGGAAGAAGGGGTTTATGGATTAGACAAATTATCGCGCGTAGAAACCCCTCCCTGCCAATACACCTGCCCAACACACCCCTCCCGTGGGGAGGGAATTAAAAATGGCTTTCTTAATTAAAACCTTTTGTTTTTATCATAGAAACCAGCATGACACCACCCTGTTTATCCTATTTCCCCTTTCCCCATATATCCCGAATAGTATCCTCATCTCCATGACCATCGGGTACGGCATTGCCGGGATTATTGGCATAGTACCAGCGCTTTTTATCCAGGGGAGATGTAGTTTGCCTGCCGCCCGGCATTTCGAGGTGGCCATTCGGATCTGTTTTCTTTAACCAATCATACGCGTAATGCAGCCATTGCGTGCGGTAGGCTTTATTCTGATGAGCGAACCAGCTGATCTCATCATAGCCCCAAACCCAAAAAGGGATGTCGCCCACGTTTTCCTGTCCGGGCTTTTTGCTTACGCCGTAGTTATCAAATTCCACCAGGTATGGCAGATGCTCACAAGTCCAGCCGCTGGGTGTAATACCGCCTTTGCTGCGCAGGTAAAGGGCATCGGTATGGCCAACCTGTAGTGTTGCTTCCTCGGGCTTGCCCGGGGTTTCCATAATACGGAGTGGAAAGGCGTGAACATCCATCAATAGTTTACCATTCCGCACAAAGCCCCCGCTGGGTACGTGCGAATCGCAAATGATCATATGCCTGCGGGCATGTTTACCGGCATACTCCCGGATGAGGGTGAGTATCTGGGCGTAGTTATCCAGGTTAGGATCATTTTTATTCATGAGCTCTACTTGCCCAAAATGGATGCCTTCGATACCCGCGTCGATATATGATTTGGCCAGGAAATAGAAGAATAGTTTGGTTTCGGCACGGCTTACATCTGGTACGGAACCCCTGCCCCATTGATTTTTAAATTTGCCATCGGGGTACAGCATATCCGCATAATTAAAATTCCGTTTTTGTACGGGCATCCCTAAAGCTTCAAATGCCCAGGCAGGTATAGGCAGTTGCTCCACTTTAGGCGTTACGATCTCGAAGATGCAGGCTTGCAAAACAATGTCGGCATCGGCCGTATGCACCCTTGCAGCCAGTTCCTTTTCTTTGATCAAATTCTGGGTGATCTCATCTTCCTGCCCCCATTGGCAAACGGCCCGGCCAATGAACTTGGCACCTATATTTTTGATCATGCGCAGGTTGTCGTCAAAACTACCCTGGCCAACCAGCAGGCTTTGCATGGTAATGGAACGGTCGAGATAATTCTCCAATACCTTGCGCGATATTTTTTTGTCGAATTGATAATCGCCACGATCGGGCAATGGCGAGGCTTTACTAAAAATACAGATAAACAACAGCGCGACTGCCATAGCGCAGCCATAAACTCTTTTTAGAATTGATACAAGTAGATTCATTATCCAGGTTTTTAAACAGGTTTGCGAAGCGGGGTATGCCACAAATCTATTGTCCTGGATAAATATTTTATTAAAATATCATTAATGGTGGGAAGAAAAATGTCATTTCGAACGAAGTGAAATACTATCTCTTGAACGGAGTGAAAAATCTTATGCGCGCGATTAGTCCGGCGCAAAAGATTTCTCCTCGTACCTCGTTCGAAATGACAGTTGGGTTTATCTCCCTTATTCACTCCATGGCGAGTGCAAAATACAATCGCAGAAGTTTTTGCGGTGAAAGTTCGGGATCATGTAAGCACATACATCGGCTTTGATATTGCCAAATGTGGTTTCTGTTTTATGCTCAAAACCACTGAAGAAAGTTGGGATAATGTTTTTCTTAAAATCGTTCCGAGGAAACGCGTGGATGATCTCCTCCCTGTTTTCGGCGTTCAGGTTTTCATACCCCTCACCCATTACATCAAGGCCCACTCCAGAATACATCAGGGCAACTTCGGGTTCTTTGTGCTCGGCGATACCAATGGTAGTGTGCAGGGCTATGGTATCCCAAACCAGCTGTAATGATTCTTTTGGCAGTCCGTGGCTTTTCAGAAAATCACGGGCGGCATTGGCACCGTCGACTTCAAAGCGCAGGTCGGGGCTGCTGTAGTGTTTGGTTAAACCAAGGTCGTGAAATACCGAGCTCACGTATAGCAATTCGGCATCATATTTTAAATTGTTGCGTTTGCCGTTCAGCGATGAAAAAAGAAAAACCCTTAAAGAGTGATTATAGATAAATTCGGTACCGTGCTCCAATAAAAGTTCGGTGGCCTGGGTGGCGATAGTGCTATCGGGGATGGTGATCCCGGCAATGGTTTTTACTTTATTTACAGACATATTTTGTTGATTTTATATCAGCAAAATTAGCTGTGGCGGCATACCCGGTAAATGTTAAAAACGGCCAATCACATGCCAATATTTACAAAGCGACCACGGTAATCATTAGGTGATATCAGGGTATTTTTCTTAAAAAAGTGACTGAACTGATCGGGTGTAGAAAAGTTAAGGTGATAGGCTATCTCCTTAACCGGTTTGGAGGAGAATTGCAGGGAGCGTTTAGCTTCGGCGATGATTTGTCCGTTGATAATATCCTTGGCTCCCTTACCGCTGCACCGACGGCACAGATCAGATAGTTTACGGGCTGGAATCCCTAACTGACGGGCAAAATCGGCCACCTCATGCGTGGTTTGATACTGGCTGCTCACCAGTTCCAGGTATTGCCGGTAAACCTGGTTTTCGTAACTGTCGTATCCGCGGGCAAGCAAGGCGTTCACGTTGGCTATCTTGATCATGATGATCTTTAAATAGGCGGCCATAGCATCCAGCTTATTGGGGTAATCATCTTTTATATATTCCTGGTGAAGCGTTTGAAAAAGATTATTGAGCTCAGATTGATCGGCATTGTTCAATGGTAATTGCTGATTGTCAACGGCATTATTAAACAATACCGCCTTGCAATTGCTGGCACTGCCGGGTGCTTTTTCCCAAAAACAATCGCCAAAGGAAAGCTCATAGCCGGTTATCCGGCTCTCATCCTCAAAAGTGTATAGCTGACCTTTCGCTAATAAAAACAGTTCGTTACCCGAAATTTGGTGGTTGCCGTCATCTATCTGGATAGCGCCGCTACCTGCCTGAATGATAAAAATGCGATGGTAATTAATCCTGCTAACGGTTTGCGCTTCAAAAACATGAGCATGCAGATAATTAATGGCGAAGGAATCCTTTAGTTCCCTGTCAACCTGCATCCATGAAACGTCATGCTTCTCCATTGTGATAACAAACCTATAAAACCGTGGCGACTATACCGTCATCCCTGTTTCAATAATTTCAATTTACTTTCTCCCGCATTCACCGACAATTTAGGGTATTTGACCGAAATCCATTAAAAAAAACTTCGCTGCCACTCCATATTTGACCTGTTATCTGAACGACCAATGATACGCAACGACATATACAACAGGAATATTCTGATCTCAGGCGCAAGTATTGCCGGCCCGGCCCTGGCCTGGTGGCTAAACCAATACGGGTTTAATGTTACCATAGTCGAAAAAGCCCCGGAACTGCGCAAAGGCGGTTACCGCATCGATCTTCGTGGCGTGGCAACCGATGTGGCACAGCGTATGGGCATCCTAAACCAGGTAAGAGAATTGAACACCGCCATGCGTGGCTCATCCATGATCAATGCCGAAGGTAAACGATATGCCGACCTGAACGATCCTAATATATTTGGCATGCGGCAGGATACAGATGTAGAGATCATGCGGGGCGAACTCTCGGGCATACTCTACACCAAAACAAAGGATCAAACAGAATATATTTTTGATAATTCTATAACAGCTTTAACCCAAACCGATAATGGTGTAACCGTTACTTTTAAACATGGCGAACAGCGTGATTTTGACCTGGTTGTAGCAGCCGATGGCTTACGCTCAAATGTACGCGGACTGGCATTTGACCAGGAAAAAACATCCATTGATCACCTGGGATATTTTATATCTGTTTTCAGCGTCCCGAACGATCACAACCTCGACCATTGGGAGCTCAACTACCCGGCGGTTGATAAGATCATCAATATATACAGCACAGGCAAAAACAGGGAGGCCAAAGTGATGCTGATGTTTGCCGCGCCGGCTGTTGATTATGATCATCGCGATATAGCCCGACAGAAACAAATGGTAATAAATCATTTTAAACATGAAGGACCCGTAGTTTCAACAATCCTGGAAGCTATTCATGATACACCCGATTTTTATTTTGACGCCATAAGCCAGGTAAAAACCGAAAACCTTTCCAACGGTCGTGTAGTATTGCTGGGCGATGCAGGCTATTGTCCCTCTCCTGCCTCCGGTCAGGGAAGCAGTTTGGCTATGGTTGGTGCCTATGTGCTGGCTGGAGAATTGGCCGCTGCATTTGGCAATCATCAAATAGCATTTGCCAATTACGAGAGCCAGATGCGGTGGTTTGTGAAAGCTAATCAAAGGCTGGGGGTCACCGTTTTAAAGGATATGGTGCCTAAATCAAAAAAACAGCTCTGGCTGCAAACTGCCATGCTGCGCGTGATGCTTAAGCTACCCGGAAAAGAAAAGCTGTTAAGAAGTTTTCTGAAAGAGATGCAACGCACCGTTGATGAAGCCGCCAACGCCATAGAGCTTAAAAACTACGATCATTACAAGCTGCAGACAATAAATAGTGATCTGTTTTAATCCTTGATCTTTCTTAATTTATAATTAAACCAGGTGCCTCAGGTGTTTATCTACAGCCTCAAGCAGCTGGTTCATTTCAAAAGGCTTGCTTAAATAAGCATCGGCTCCGCAATCACGGGCGGTATCTTCCAAATTTGCCCATCCCGACATTAATACTACTGGGATATGGCTGGTTAAGGGATGATTTTTGATAGATATACATAGCTCACTGCCAAAGCCATCTTTCAACCTGTTATCAACCAATACCAGGTCGGGCATGTGCAGTATTACGCCCTTTATTGAATTTTTATCCAGCGAAGCAGCGGTATCATACCCTTCTTCGCGCAGGATTAGCTGTATGGCTTCAGACAGATCGGCGTCGTCCTCCACAATAAATATTTTCTTATTCATAGGTTTACTGGTGTAGATAAACAAATTTACATAGCACAGTATTAACAATCAATTACTAATTAAGTTATTTAAAAATAAAGCAATCCTTTTTACGCTGTTTTTACATTGCCATGTTTAATAGCATAAATAGAGTTGCGTATAAAACAATTTTCTTTAATTTCAATTAGTGAGTTTGTACCGACACTAAGAACATAATTTATCTGAACACCAAATGAAGATAACAACATATCCCGGACAACCATTCCCACTTGGCGCTACCTGGGATGGTGAAGGGGTTAATTTTACACTTTATTCTGAAAATGCTACCGGGGTTGATCTTTGTTTATTTAACACTATCCACGATGAAGTTGAATCGGCACAGATACCGTTTACCGAGTATTCTGAATTGATATGGCATATTTATATACCAGGTTTAAAACCCGGGCAGCTATATGGCTTCAGGGTTTATGGCCCTTATGAGCCTGAGAATGGCCATCGTTTTAATCCCAACAAGTTATTGGTTGATCCTTATGCCAAAGCCATTGCAGGCACAATTGACTGGAACGACTCCCTGTTTGGATACGAAGTAGGCAACCCGGAGGCAGATCTCAGCTTCAGCAAAACAAACAGCGCGGCTTTTATACCCAAGTCAGTTGTTATTGATCATAATTTTGACTGGGAAGAGGATAAAAGCCCCAATATACCCTATTACAAATCGATCATCTATGAAGCTCATGTAAAAGGGTTCACCAAATTGCATCCGGAGATACCTGAAAACATCAGGGGAACCTACGCTGCTATCGCCCACCCGGCAGCTATTACCTATTTAAAAGATCTGGGTATCACCGCCATTGAATTGATGCCGGTACATGATTTTCTATCCGACAGGCATTTGGTTAATGAAGGCCTTAGCAATTACTGGGGTTATAATACCATAGGTTTCTTTGCTCCCGATGCACGCTACGCATCCTGTAGTGTACTTGGCGAGCAGGTGAAGGAATTTAAAAACATGGTGAAGGAATTGCATAAGGCAGGTATCGAAGTTATTCTGGATGTGGTATACAATCATACCGGCGAGGGCAGTCACCTGGGTCCAACTTTATCCTTCAGGGGTATTGATAATGTATCTTACTATCGTTTGGTTGACGACGACAAACGATATTACATGGACTACACCGGCACAGGCAATACCCTGAATGCCAATTTACCCAATGCACTGCGGTTAATGATGGATAGCCTTCGTTACTGGATAGAAGAAATGCATGTTGATGGCTTCCGTTTTGATCTGGCGGCTACACTGGCCCGCGAGCTGCACGAAGTGAACCGCTTGAGCGCGTTTTTTGATATCATTCACCAGGACCCTACCATATCACGTGTTAAGTTGATAGCTGAACCCTGGGATCTGGGCGAAGGCGGTTACCAGGTTGGTAAATTCCCAGCCGGCTGGGCCGAGTGGAACGGTAAATACCGCGATTGTATCCGCGATTACTGGAGCGGTGCCGAAAGTACCCTGGCCGAATTTGCCAACCGTATCACCGGCAGTTCAGATCTGTATAAATCATACCGAAGACCTACCGCCAGTATCAATTTCATTACCGCTCATGATGGTTTTACCCTAACCGACCTGGTATCCTACAACGAAAAACACAATGAGGCAAACGGTGAAGACAATAAGGATGGGGAAAGCCATAACCGGTCATGGAATTGCGGAGCAGAAGGCCCAACGGATGACGAGGCTGTTAATAATCTGCGTGCCAAACAAAAAAGGAACTTTTTAATAACACTTTTTCTTTCGCAGGGCGTGCCCATGATTGTTGCCGGTGACGAAATAGGCAGAACACAGCAAGGAAACAATAACGCTTATTGCCAGGACAATGAAATTTCATGGATAAACTGGCAAAACATGGATAAGGAATTATATGCTTTTACCTGTAAACTCATTAAGTTACGAAAAGAGCACGCTGCTTTTTCGCGTAAAAACTGGTTCAACGGGCAACCGGTTATAGGTAACGGTATTGCCGATATAGCCTGGTTTTTGCCCGATGGATCTGAAATGAACGATGATAACTGGAGTCATGATTTTGCCAAATCAGTAGCCGTATTTTTAAATGGCCTGGGCTTGCACAGTGTTAACGCCGAAGGTGATAAAGTGGTTGATGATAGCTTTTACATTATTTTTAACGCCCATGATGAACCGCTGAACTATAAACTGCCGTATGCAGAATACGCTTTGGACTGGGAACTTCTGATCGATACAGCCAACCCGGATGACAACGGCTCTATCAGAACATTTAAAGCTGAAGATACTATCCAGATAGACGGCCGTTCTGTTGTATTGCTTCAACACCAGCTTGTTCATGATATGGGCACAAAGCAGCAGTAGCTTATTTGGACACTCGTTGTCTGTGTCCTGACAGACAACGAGTATGGACAAGAGAAAAGGAAATTGCCTGTGAGGACACAGGCAATGGAAAATTTATTTAAGCCCTTTAAACATAAAAAAGCAGAATGGATATGCTCCATTCTGCTAAATCACTCTAAAACAATCACCTCTTATTAAATAGGAAGTTTCTTTCAATAATCCGGGCATTCATTAAATGCCACTGGTTATTTGTACAAAACAAAGTTATCTATAATAAAATTTGTGATTGATCACTTGCTTGTATTTTGACTAATAACTGACAGTAAATCAGCTTCATTAGTTAAGGATGACTAATACATCAATCCTTTTATAAAAATATCTATCAGCAATAATCTTTTGGTATGAATTTCGTCCAGATGCTCTTTACGAGGGAAGTTTACTTTCTTTTGCGATACAGCGCTCACTTTAATACCATGCAAAGCATCTAATAACAGATCGATAATTTCTTCCGGGTTTTCAACGGGTTTGATGGCTCCCCGTTCTATTTCGGTTTTTATGGCTCTGCTTAATAAATTCAATTCGGCCAGGTGCACCTGCTCCACAATCTCCCAAATGGTATCCGGAAGGTTTTGTTCATTCAGCCTGAAAAAATCAAAGAAATTGTAGTTGCTTACAATAAAATCGTGGTTGGTATTGATCTGAAAAACAAAGGCGTCTTTTAAGTTAGCAAAAGTATCAATATGCTCTTCCAGGTTTTTGATATAATCATTGGCCAGTTTACGCATTACTGCAATGTACAACTGGCTTTTATCAGGAAAATAATAGTAAAGCAAAGCCTTTGACATAGACAGGTCTCCGGCAATTTCATTCATGGTAGTTTTTGAATAACCATAATGTAAAAACCGTTGATGAGAGGCTTCTAAAATTTTTTCCCGCTTTATATCCTGATGGTCATTGACTGCAGCCATTTGATCTATAAATTATATAAAACCCTAAGCCAGATCAACATTCCTGACTTTTTTAACAAAACTATCAAAAATTCTATAAATATAACTATCAACACACGCTGCCCCGACTATTGCGAAAACAATTTTACATTCCAACTATTTTTAAAGTAGATTTTATAAACATATATGCTATCAATATGGAAAATAAACTGCCACCTGGTTTGCTCGAGTTGTCACAACGCGTTCCCGCTGTAATATGGGACCTTGGGATTGCTGTAATAGCTATTTTAGTAGGGCTCATTATAAAATTTATAGTTACCCGTCTTTTCCGGCTATATGCCAAAAAAGAAACCTCCTATTCGTTTTTCAGATCTGTGATCATTAACCTGGGCAGCGCCATAACCTACTTCATCCCGCTATTTCTGCTTAATTTATTTATCCCCTTTATGCGAATGGATAAGGTTTATATAACCCCACTCGATAAAACTATTGAAATTTTGTTGACCATCTCCTTTGCCGGCATACTGGTTCGTTCGGTAAGGATACTGGAAGATTATATTTACCATACCTATGATCTGAACAAGGCTGATAATTTAAAAGAGCGAAAAATACGCACCCAGATACAGTTTATGCGTAAGCTTATCGTAGTGGTGATTGTTTTTGTAACCATAGCCATCATCCTGCTGAGTTTTGAGAGTATGCGCAAGATAGGTACAGGACTATTAACCGGTGTTGGTATAGGCGGTATTATTGTGGGTTTCGCAGCCCAAAATTCGCTGGGCAATTTGCTGGCGGGATTTCAGATCGCGTTTACACAGCCCATACGCATTGATGATGTGCTGGTGGTTGAGGGCGAATGGGGCCGGGTTGAAGAAATTACCCTTACCTACGTTGTTTTAAAAATATGGGATGAGCGCAGATTGATCCTGCCTATCAATTACTTTATACAAAAGCCCTTTCAAAATTGGACACGCACCTCGGCCGATATACTGGGCACCGTGTTTTTATATATGGATCATACCGTGCCGGTAAACGCCATAAGAGAGGAATTTGAACGCCTTATTTTAAAAACACCCTTGTGGGACAAGCGGGTAAAAGTAGTACAGGTAACCGACGTAAAGGAGCGCGTTATCGAGATCAGGGTATTGATGAGCTCAAGAACATCGTCAGACGCGTTTGATCTTCGTTGTTACATCCGCGAAAATCTCATCACCTTTCTTCAACAGAATTACCCGGGCAGCTTACCCAAAACCAGAAATGACCTGGGCGACCTTGAAAAATATGTTCAGCTAAAAAATTAAAATTAAATCGACTATTTTAAACAAAAAAGAGGCTATCTCATTATTGATGAGACAGCCTCTTTTTTTGCTTTTATATTTAATTAAACCGTTTCAGTTTCCAAAAGCTCTTTATGAGGCTCAACGGATTTTTTACCAAAGAAATATTTTTTCAGGTTGTAACGGATAATGTACATACACGGAACCAATATCAGGGTAATGACGGTTGCGAACCCAAGTCCGAATATCATTGTCCAGGCTAATGGCCCCCAGAAAGCTACGTTATCACCACCAAAATGTATGTGTGGTTCAAAGTGAGTAAACAGGCCCACAAAGTCGATATTGAAGCCTACAGCCAGTGGTATCAAGCCCAATATAGCTGCTGTAGCGGTTAATAATACCGGGGTCATACGGGTATGTCCGGCTTCTACAACTGCATCATGCAAATTGGCGCCCTGGTCAATGAGCATATCGGTAAACTCAACCAGTAATATACCGTTACGTACCACCACACCCGCAAGGGCAATAATACCGATACCGGTCATTACGATAGACATAGTCATACCAAAGATACTTACGCCCAGGAATACACCTATGATACTCAGAAAAATCTCACTGATGATGATGAAGGTTTTACCAATAGAGTTAAACTGGATCATCAGGATGATCAATATCAACCCAAATGATGTAGCTAATGCTCCTAACAGGAAGTTCATAGCCTCCGCCTGATCTTCCTGCCCACCACCCTGCCTGATGCTTATATTATCAGCTTTTTTAAAGTTATTAATAGCCTGTAAAATATTGGCATTAACCTCATTGGCATTGTATGGTTTAATTACATTGGAACCCAAAGTAAGTACCCTACGCTGTTGCTTGCGCTTGATATTACTATAGGTAGTAGTATAGCGTATGTCTGAAAACGCTGAGATTGGTACCTGACGGATAGCACCACCGGTAGCCAGATCCCGATAGGTTATTTTTAAGTTACGCAGTTCGTCAAGATTACCTCGCTGACTTTCCAGCGCCCTTACCTTTATCTGATAATCATCCTCTTTCGTGTTTCTGAAGTCAGCGGCTTTCCAACCTAATACCGCGGTAACCAGGTTCTGCGTTATTTGGCCAGATGTTATGCCCTCACGGTTTGCGCGTTCACGGTCAATGTCAAATACAACTTCCGGTTTATCACTTTGCACGTCAGCAACAAGGTTTTCTATACCGGCAATATTTTGTTTATTCAAATAGGCTTTTAAACGGTTACCGGTTGACACCAGCGTATCCAGGTTATCGCCAATGATTTCAATACTAATATCCTTTTGTACCGGTGGACCGCTGGCTTCCTGAGCTACAGCAATTTTAACACCAGGCAAACCTTGTACCGCTTCGCGTATTTTGGCTAAAGCTACTTTAGTATCTTGCCCATTTCTTTTTCCAAACTCCACAAAGGCAACAGTTACCTTACCTTTATTCTCATAATCGCCCTGATCCTCATCTGAAGGATCTGTTACGCCTTTGGTAACATTGGAGATAATGGATGATACCATGCCCTTGTAAGGTTCAACTACTTTGGCTACGCGTTCTTCAATTTTCCTGGTTACCTCATTGGTTGTAGCCTGGTCGGTACCAATTGGCATAGTGATATATACGTAGGCAAAGTTAGGGTCGCCCGAAGGGAAAAACTCCGGCGTTTTACCGATAGTTGCCAATAGAACAATGGATAAGACAAACAAGCCAACTGTTCCCATGAGCATGGTAACAGGTCTTTTAACTGCCTTTTCAAGCCATCTGGCGTACCAGTCTTTAAATTTTGGCCAGGCATTCTTCTGAAACCGGTCTATCACTCTTAACAACACGAAATGGTTCAACAGATACAGCGCCATTATAAATACCACCAAATTGCCAATACCTATATTCATCAGATAGCCCAATACCGCGGCTATAGCCAGATATATAAGCGCTCGTCTGGTTGGTTTATCAAATTTGGGGTTATCGTGTTCACCATCATGGTGCGGTTTCATAAAATCAACCGCGAAAACGGGGTTAATAATATAAGCCACAACTAAAGATGCCAGCAAGGTGATGATCAGTGTAATAGGCAAAAAGAACATAAAGTGCCCGATAATACTATTCCAAAACGCTAAGGGTACAAACGGTGCCAGGGTGGTCATTGTTCCTGAAAACACAGGCAAAAACACCTCGCCTGCAGCCATTTTCGCGGCCTCTTTAATAGGCACCTTACCGTTAGCGAAAATACGGTGCGTATTTTCGATCACCACAATGGCATCATCGACCACAATACCCAAGGCCAGCAGGAAGGAGAACAACACGATCATGTTCAACGTAAAACCGATCGCCGGCATCACCAAAAACGCGATAAAACACGATAGCGGAACCGAAAGTGCCACAAATATGGCATTGGTGGTACCCATAAAGAACATAAGGATCACCGTAACCAATATAAAACCGATCACAATGGTATTGATCAGATCATTGAGCGTGGTACGGGTTTTATCAGACTGATCGCCGGTTACCACAATATCCAAGCCTTTAGGGAATACCGTTTTTTGTTTCAGCTTGATCAATTCATTAATTTTATCCGAAGCCTGAATCAGGTTCTCACCTGCCCTTTTACTTACATTGAGCGTAATTACATTTTTAAATTTGGGGTTATCGTTGGTTTTTAAACGGGCATAACTTTCCTGCTCTAAAAACGAATCCTTAACTTCGGCAATATCTTTTAAATAAACCGCCTGCCCTTTCGGATTACGGATCACCATAGCAGCAACTTGATCGGCGTTTTTAAAATCCTGCTTAATATCTATACTCCGGCGTACGCCATCAGTTTTAATAGTACCTGCCGACTGTAATATATTTTCGTTACCAACGGCCTGGGTAATATCACTAAAACTTATTTGTGCCGCCGCCATCTTATTCAAATCAACATTAATCTGAATTTCGGGCGTTAAAGCTCCCACTTCATCAACTTTGGATATTTCCTTGTAGCTTTCAATCTCATCTTTTAAAAGATCGGCATACTCTTTTAGCTTTTTCAGATCATAATCGCCGGAGATGTTGATATATAAAATAGGCTGATCGGCCACGTTAATGTCTGATATGACCGGTTCTTTATAATTATCATCATTTTGGGGCAAATCCTGCTTAGCTTTGTCTACAGCATCCTTAACATCTATCTTGGCATCCTTGGTTTTTACATCAGTATTAAATTCGGCCGTAATAACAGATACGTTTTGTACCGAATTCGAAGTAACCTTTTTTAATCCTTTCAAAGATTTTAACTTCTTTTCTATCTGCCGGGTCACCAGATTTTCCACGTTTTGTGGCGACTGGCCTACAAACGTTGTAGTTACATAGATCTTAGGTATCGCTATATCCGGAAAGTTTTCCTTGGGTAAGTTGTTGTAGCTTATCAGTCCCAGTACCGTAATCATAAATATGAGCACGTATATGGCCGTTTTATTGTCAATGGCCCAACTTGAGGGCCCAAATTCTTTTTTCAGATCTTTCATAATCAACAGATCAAACGTTTATAATTAGTTAGCAGACTGTAGTACCTTGATTTTATCACCATCCTCAATTTCGGTAGCGCCTTCGGTAACCAACTGATCCCCGTCTTTCAATCCCGATAATATTTCGGTATTCCCACCATAAGTTGTACCAGATTTAACGTTCACTTTTTTGGCAATTCCGTTTTGGTTAACATACACATAATCACCGTTTTCTGATTTCAGGATAGCTTTAACCGGAACCACAATAGTATTAGCCTTAGAGTAATTGGCTATCTGGATAATGGCGGTCATGTTTGGGCGAAGGCTTTTACGCACCGGCAATTTGATTTCCACACCAAAACTGCGTGATGTAGGATCAATTACCTTAGCGGCAAATGTTACTTTAGTAACCAGGGAATCATTAGCATCAGGTACTGATATTTTTACCTGGTTGCCGGTATTTACACTGCCTGCATATGATTCTGGTACATCGGCTTTTACTTTTAAAAGATCAGCATTAACTACCCGGATACCTGTTTGGCCTGGTGATGCTGCTTGCCCTAACTTAAGATCCATCTGATCAACTGTTCCGTTAATGGGAGATACAATGCGGTATTGGCTGGCTTGCTGTTTCAATCCAGCTAAATCTTTTTTAGCGGTTTGCAGTGTTGTTTGCGCCTGTAAAAACTGCACCTCGGTACCTATTTTTTGATCCCAAAGATTTTTTTGACGATTGAATAAGGTTTGGTTCAAATCAACCTGGGCGGCACTTTTTGCAATATTTTGTCGCAACACGTTATCATCTAATTGGGCCAGTGTTTGTCCCTTGCTTACATGCTGCCCAACTTTTACATATATAGCCGTAATAACAGCCGAAGCCTGCGGGTAAGCTGTTACGTTATCCTGAGCGTCAATTTTACCTTGTATTTGTACATAATTGGTAAACGGGGCCGGCTTTATAACAATTGTACTTACATCGGTAGATTTGGTTGAATCTGTTGAACCAACCTCGGCCTGCAGCTTAACAATCTTTGCATTCAGTTCGGCCTGTTGTTTTTTCAGATCGGCCAGTTCTGCGGCTTTATTTTTGGGTTGTTTACTGGAGCAAGCCGCTAAAAAAATGAATGCCGGGATATATAATATTCTTTTCATGTCCTTTTTTATATAGTAGTAGGTTTAGTAATTGTTTATTTAATGCGGCCATATGCCTTATCCAGGTCAACTTTGCTTATTAAGGCATCGTAGAGTCCCTGTATATATTTATCATTTGCATCATCAAGAGATGTTTGGGCCTGTGTTACCTCGATGCTTGAACCAACCCCTTGCTGATATTTTATTTTAGAAACACGTAATACCTCTTCGGCCAATTCCCGGTTCCTTTTTTGGTTATTGAGGCTTTGCAGTCCATTAACATAGGCAACATTGGCTTTATTAGCTTCCAGTTTTAGTCCGTTTTTTGAATTCTCTAAATCATTCTGTGATTTTAAAACCGCGATTTTTGATTGCCTTACCTGGTTTAAGCGCTGCCATCCATTAAATATGGGAACATTGAGTGTAAGCCCGATGTAGCTGGATGGAAAATTCATTTTATACAAGTTACCAAAATTATTATTCTGGTAAGATGACGTATAAGATGCATTGGCCTTTAGTGTTGGTAAATACTGTGATTGCTGGCGCTTCAGATCAAGCTTCTTCAGGGCTATATTTGTTTCTGATAAGCTATACTCAATGCGGTTATGGTAAAATGAGGTATCGGCTGCCAGATCGGCGGTATCGTCCAGTTTAATATCCTCCAACTTATCCTTTAAAGAAAGCGCGCTTTCTATAGGCATTCCCATTTGAAATTTTAAAACCTGGTAATTTAAGGCGAGTGAGCGAATAGTATTTTCGCGGGTGGTTACTAAGTTATTATACTGAACCGCTATACGGTCTACGTCTATCTTTTCAACGGTACCCTGTTTGTTTTGCGCTACCGTTTCATCATATTGCTGCTTTAATTGTTTAAGATTGGCATCTGTTAATCTTAACTGTTCATTGCTCACCAGCACCTGATAGTAGGCCTTGGTCACCGATACGCTAATTTGGATCTTATTACGGGTCAGAGTCTTCAATGAAAGTTCTTTATAAGTTTTAGATGCTTTTAAACCCACCAGATAACTACCATCAAAAAGTATCTGATCAGCAGTTGCACCAATACTTGACTGGTATTTAACCCCAAACTTTACCGGAATAAAAGTACCAGCAGGCTGACCAAATACTTCGCCGGGCAGCAGGGTTGTCGGGATTTTCAAATAATCCTGAAAATTAGCCGTTCCGCTTATCTGGGGTAAACCTATACCTCTTGTTTCTTTAACCTTATATTCCGCGCTTTTAACATCAAGCCCGGCGTTTACAACAGAATCCTGATGCTCATAGGCATAATTTATACAGTCCTGTATACTAAAGTTGAAGGATTGGTTATTAGGTGGCGCCTCTTGCGCATAACTTTTAAAAGCTATGGCGCAAAACACTGTTGCCGTAAAAAGTAAATATTTCATTTTTATATAGTATGGTTGGGGTTATTATTCTGTTTTATTCTTATTTGTTTAAAGATTATACCGTTTACCGGTAACCTGCCGGGTGATAATTTTATTCTTCGTGTATGTTTTTATATTGGTTTAGCAACTTGTATCCTTTAAGGGTGCACACGCCGTAATTAAAATGCTCTTCGAACTGTACCTGTACCTTCCAGGTATTAAACTCTCCAATTGGAAAAATTTCGGTATTGAAACCCAGCTCTATCTGGCTCACCCGCATCCTTGCCATTATTTTTACGTCGATATCCTGACGGATGTAACCTTGCTTCATTCCTTTTGTTAAAAGCTCCTCCAGGGTACTGATCAATACTTCGGCTTTAAACTTTTGAAATTCGGCCCAGGCTTCAGGATGATATTTTTGCATATCATGCACCGCGGTAGGGTTCATCTCCGCAAATATTTCTTCGGAGCATTTCATCATATTGATCATCGCTTCTATTACATCGTTTGATTTACCGATGATATCGTTGATTTGCTCTTCATCTTCTTTCAACTGAGCTTTAAGTACCGCGGTAACCAATTCGTTTTTGTCTTTAAAGAACTGGTATATGGTTTTTTTTGACATGCCTATATGCCTGGCTATATCATCCATCGTAATACTCTTGATCCCTGCCCTTAAAAACAGTTCCAGGCTTCCGCGTAATATTCTTTCTGTTTGACTCATTGACTTTCCGGGTCAAAACTAAGGAAACATTTTTTGATTTCAAAGTTTCCGTTAGAAAATACAATTACCTGACAAAGTACTTTAACATACTGATATCATGCTATTTAATTTGAATACCTTATTACTTTTAGTTTATAACAATTGATAATCCTAAAACAGGACATCGGATCATAAATATTTTAGAGCCTCCATTTACCCCTCGACATATGGAGCATCTGCGCGTCTATTTTCTTACCTTTGCCAAAATTTTAAAGAACATGACGTTTTCTCCGCTTTCAGCAATTTCGCCTATTGATGGCCGCTACCGTAATACGACCGCTGAACTTGCCAATTATTTTTCGGAATACGCCCTGATTAAATACCGCGTATTTGTTGAGATAGAGTATTTTATTGCCTTAACGGAAATCAATCTACCTCAATTACAACATTTTGATGCCGGTGTGGTTGAAAAGTTACGCGATATCTATAAAAACTTCAGCGAGGCCGATGCCGAAAGCATCAAAGAGATTGAGAAAACTACCAATCACGATGTAAAAGCGGTTGAGTATTTTATAAAAAAAGAATTTGATAAATTAGGCGGACTTGAACCTTATAAGGAGTTCATCCATTTTGGCCTTACCTCCCAGGATATTAACAATACAGCCATACCTTACACCTTTAAACTGGCGGTAAATAACACCTACTACCCCGCTATTCAAGAACTGGTTAATACGCTGAAAAACTACGCGCGCGAATGGGAGCAGGTACCTATGCTGGCCCACACGCACGGACAACCGGCTTCGCCAACACGCCTGGGTAAAGAAATCCAGGTTTTTGTGGAACGTTTGGAGGCTCAGCTCGAATTATTGACTACCGTTCCTTATTCGGCCAAGTTTGGTGGCGCTACGGGCAATTTTAATGCCCACCATATAGCCTATCCATCAAACGACTGGAAAGCTTTTGGTAACCACTTTGTTAACGATATATTAGGCCTTAACCGCTCGCAATTCACTACGCAGATAGAGCATTATGACAATTTCGCGGCACATTGCGACGCCCTGAAAAGGATCAATAACATTATCATGGATCTGGACCGCGATATGTGGACCTACATATCCATGAACTATTTTAAACAAAAGATAAAAGCAGGCGAAGTGGGCTCATCGGCCATGCCACATAAGGTTAATCCCATCGACTTTGAAAACTCGGAAGGTAACCTGGGCATTGCCAATGCTTTATTTGAACACTTGGCCGCTAAATTGCCGGTTTCCAGGTTACAACGCGACCTTACCGATTCAACCGTTCTTCGGAATATCGGCGTTCCTTTGGCGCATACACTGATCGCTATCAAATCAACCATAAAAGGTTTAGGTAAACTACTGTTGAACCAGGATGCCATTAATGCCGATCTGGAAGCTAACTGGCCGGTTGTGGCAGAAGCCATACAAACCATTTTAAGACGCGAGGGCTATCCTAATCCATACGAAGCTTTAAAAGACCTTACCAGAACCAATCAACAAATTAACGGGCAAACAATAGCAGCCTTTGTTGATACGTTAAATGTAAATGACGCTATTAAACAGGAATTAAAACAGATAACACCGTCAAATTATACGGGAATCTGATGTGCAGATGTGCGGATTTCAGATGTGCAGATTATAAGACATTTAAAACCTTAATCATTTGCATATCTGCACATTTTCACGTCTGCATATTTTCACGTCTATCATTTATGTGTCATAACTAATTAATAGCTAACTTTAAATCAAAAAGCTACTTAAATTTGTTAATTAAGATTTATTAAAAATAGCAGAAGAAATGAATATCAACGTATATACAGAGTTAACGCCAAACCCGGCAACCATGAAGTTCATTGTGAACAAGTTGCTTATTAATGGCAGTGCCGATTACGCCACAAAAGAAAGTGCAGAAAAGTCGCCTTTTGCTAAAGAGTTATATAAATTCTCTTTTGTTAATGGTGTTTTCTTCGCCAGTAATTTTGTTACCATTACTAAAACCGAAGGCAGCGAATGGGATGATGTAGAGCCTATTATGAAAGAGTTTGTAAAAGGCGCGGTTGAATCTGAACTCAAAATACAATTAGAGGAAGAAACTGAAGCAGCAAACTTTGAAGGTTCTGAAACCGAAGTAAAAATACAACAGATATTACATGACTACGTTCGCCCGGCTGTTGAACAAGATGGCGGCGCTATTTCATACCGTTCATTTAACGAAGGCGTGGTTACCGTTGAACTGCGTGGTTCATGCAGTGGTTGCCCTTCATCAACTGTTACCCTGAAAGCCGGTATCGAAAACCTGTTGAAACGTATGGTTCCTGAAGTTACCGAAGTGGTATCAGAAGCGCTATAAATATTTAATTACACAGATTATTTAAGATTTCACAGATCTCATATTGTTAATCCAATTGAGATCGTGAAATCTTTTTTATTTCAGTGAAATCCTAAACGAAATATTTCTGGATATACTGCACCAATTCCCCTGTTATTTTTCCGTTAGTTGCCACCACTTCTCTTGCTTCCAGTACATCGCTGCCACCGCTAAAGGTTACTACTTCGCCCCCGGCCTGCCTTACGATAACTATACCGGCAGCCACATCCCAGGAGTTTAAGTTGTATTCGTAAAAAGCATCAAACCTGCCACAGGCCGTGTAAACCAGGTCGACAGCGGCAGAGCCTAAACGTCTTAGGCCATGGCAATTCTTCATCAAATCGGCAAACAGGGCTATATAAGCGTCTTGTTTTCCAAAATCATAATATGGGAACCCGGTTGCTAATAAGCTGTTAGCTACGGTTTGATTATTACTCACCCTGATCTCGGTACCGTTAAAATAGGCAGGGCCATCTTTCCAGGCATAAAAGCATTCGTCAAGGTTCACTTCGTATACTACACCAGCCACCAGTTCATCATATTCTTTAAGTGCTATACTTACCGAAAATGAAGGTATGCCATGTATAAAATTGGTGGTACCATCCAAAGGGTCGATGATCCAGTTATATCTTTCGCCAACGGTGGTTGTAGTTTTTTCTTCGGTAATAAAGCCCGCCTCGGGTAATATCTTTTTCAGACCTTCAACAATCAGTTTTTCGGCAGTTTTATCTACGTAGGATACCAGGTCGTTCAAGCCTTTGTATTCAATTTTATCAGCGTTAAAGGTTTTACGCTCCTGTCTTATAAAATCCCCGGCTTGTTTTGAAACCTCAATTACTTGTTCAGTTATGTTTTTGAGTTGCATGTTTGCGTAATGATAAGCTGAATGAAAATGCTTTATGTACAAAAAAGCTCGCGAAGAACAAGCTTAACGCGGCTCCTATCCGGGCCACCGGCGGATATATGCCAAAGTCCTGTATCAGTATTTTGATGACCGCTAAATTGGCGAAAAAGCCAAGACAAGCCACGGATGCAAAGCGAATAAACTGCTTATAAGCTGATAGCTTCGACTCCGTAAAAACCATATACCTGGTTATCAGGAAATTCACAATCACACCCATAAAAAACGACAGTGCCAGGGATAGAGTAGAATTACGAACCGTGAATGAAAATATCTGGTAAGTATGCCTCACCAATAAGTTATGGTAAAATAAGTAAAAGGCAGAGACATCAACTAAAAAACCTGCCCCTGCAGAAATAACAAATCTGAATACCTGGTTGTCCAGTAATTTGTTGGCTCGCTTAGTATTAGCCATGCTTTAAAACAGCTGATTTTTTATCCTTATTTAACCCATTCACAATCAAAATGGCTCCGCCAACAACCATCAGCAACGAAATAAATTCGGCCTGGGTAAAGCTGATACCGGCAACATGGTATTTTGTATTTACCCGTATCAATTCAATAAAAAAGCGTTCAACACCGGCTAATATCATATAGATGCCAAACATAACGCCTGCACGCTTTATACGGTCGCGGATGCTCCACAAAAGCCAAAATAGCAGCAAGCAAACAATCACTTCATAAAACGATGTAGGATAAACAGGGTAAGCCAATTCATGGCAAAATTTGCCCACACAACCCGGAATAGCCACACCTTCATCATTCACATTATGCGGAAATTTAAAGGCCCACATCCAATCAGGGGCCCAGCTCAGCCAGCCCGGTTTTGGGGCGGTATTGGTTATCCCCCAATCTCCATCACCAGACATTTGGCAGCCTACCCTGCCTAAGGCGTAAGCCAGCATCATACCCGGTCCGCCGATATCCAGCATATCCAGCGGCTTAATATTATGTTTATTGGCGATATAAAGCACGGCGCCACCGCCGCATATTAAACCACCATAAAAGGTAAGTCCGCTGAAGCCAACCAACATACCTACAGGGTCTTTCATGAATTCGCCCCAGTTTTCCAGCGCGTTAAATAGCTTAGCTCCGGCAAAACCAAAAATCGCAGCCCATAGCAAAATATTACCCATGAGCTCATGTGGATGCACGGTTACCTCTTTGGTTACTGGCTTGGGTTGTTTTTGTTTCTCGGCCTCATGATAAGCCCAATAAGCAAATGCCGCGGCCCCAATAATTCCGCCTATCCAACTGCCGCGTAAGGATAATAAAAAATCCTGCGGGCTGTCTAAAAGCATGCGGTAATTCAATATGCAATCAACCAGTTTATAGCCTAAAACAAAGCCAAAGACACCATTTCCTACTAATTCATTAACCGAGGCTGGTTTGCCTACAGTAACCGTTTTTTTAAACGAATGAATGATGCCTAATTTCTCCTTCCGCTTAAATTCCTGTGCAAAGGCCCAATAGGCACCCATAAAAGCAATGGCTACAAAAAACCCGAAGGTTTGAACAGGCAAAGGGATATTTATACCGAAAAGATACTGAAGAAGCGATGTAATGGTTGGAAACATAGGTTATAGTTTGAAGCGAATATAGTATTTTAATGCACTAATATTTCTTCGCTTTCTGTTATATCGACATCACCATCAGGTGAAATATTTGTTAAGTGTACCTTTTTCAATTCGTTGATCAGCACGGGGTCATACTTGGTGCGTACTTTTACATAGTTACGGGTGAAACCATGCATATAGCCCTCTTTGATATCCCCTTCAAATAAAACTTCTTCTGTTTTACCTATCTGGCTTTCATAAAATGCCCGGCGTTTTTTGTCAGACAGGATATGCAGCATTTTACTGCGCTCGCCACGGGCCGAACCCGGTACAGCGCCGGTCATCTGGCTGGCCAGGGTATTTTCCCGCTCCGAGTAGGTAAACACATGCAGATATGAAACGTTTAGCTCATTCAGAAAATTATAGGTCTCCACAAAATCTTCACGGGTTTCACCGGGGAAACCAACAATCACATCTACCCCGATACAGCAATCCGGCATCAGTTCTTTGATCTTGGCTACCCTGTTTATATACAGATCGCGTTTATAGCGACGGCGCATCAGTCCCAGTATTTTATCTGAACCTGACTGAAGCGGGATATGAAAATGCGGCACAAAACGTTTGGAAGTAGCCACAAAGGCAATAATTTCGTCGGTTAGCAGGTTGGGTTCTATAGATGAGATCCGGAAACGATCTATCCCTTCTACTTCGTCCAGGGCTTGTACCAGGTCGAAGAATTTATCTTCACGTTTGCCATTCCTGATGCCAAAATCGCCCAGGTTTACACCGGTCAGTACAATTTCTTTTACGCCCGATGCGGCTATCTGGCGGGCCTGCTCCAGCACATTTTCGATAGTATCACTGCGGCTGCTGCCACGGGCCAATGGTATAGTACAAAAGGTACAGGAGTAATCGCAACCATCCTGAACTTTTAAAAATGTACGGGTACGATCGCCAAAAGAATAAGCGGGTACAAACTCGTTAGCCTCACTTACGGGCTGGTTATATACTACCGCCTTAGGCTTTTTGGTGAGATCGGTGATGTGATCAATGATCTGGAATTTTTCGGCAGCGCCCAGTACCATGTCCACACCCGGTATTTCGGCTATTTCCTGGGGTTTTAGCTGAGCGTAGCAACCAACAATGGTTACATAAGCGTTTGGCGATATTTTAAGCGCTTCCTTAACAATCTTCTTGCACTTTTTATCCGCGTTTTCGGTAACCGAACAGGTGTTGATCACAAAAACATCGGGGGTATTCGTAAACTCCACCGTATCGTAGCCGGCCTGGTTAAACAGGCGACCTATAGACGAGGTTTCCGAATAGTTGAGCTTACAGCCCAGCGTATAAAAGGCAACTTTCTTATTCATCCTAAAAGGCGCAAAGATAGTTAATTATTGATTTAGTGAGTTAATGAATTATTGAGTTATGACAATGCATTAATTATTGAATTAGTGATTTATGGAGTAATGGTGCCCCCCTTCATACATTACCATCAACTTACCGATACTCCGCAGAAGTAAAATCTTTAACCCCGATGGTGTTTATAAAGTCTTTATTGTAATTAAATTATCCCCGGAAGAAGGCATAGCACTATATCTGTTTTTATCTGCCTTCAAGACAGCAGCGGATAAAGAAAAAAAAGCCCTCCAATAAGAGGGCTTTCATCGTCATTATATGGCAGAATTATGCCGGTATTAAGTTAGTGGTGATGCCGATCCTGTTCCAGGTGTTAATGGTGATAATAGCCAGGATCACCTGTGCCAGGTAGGTTTCATCCAATAATTTGGCTGCCTGCTCGTAAGTTTCATCCTTTACATGGTTGCTGATCAGGGTAACTTCTTCGGTGAGGGCCAATATCGCGCGTTCTTCTTCTGAGAAAAATGGGGTATCGCGCCAGGCGTTAAGGCCATATATACGCTGTTCTGTTTCGCCGGCTTTACGGGCATCCAAAGTGTGCATATTGATACAAAAAGCACATCCGTTTATTTGTGACGATCTGATCTTGATCAGGTCTTTATGCGTTCTTGTTAACGATGTGCTTTCAATGAACTTTTCGAGGCCAAGAATTGCCCTGTATCCTGCCGGCTCTATTTTGTCAATTTTAATTCGTGTTTGCATGTCTTTATGATTTATTTACCACAAAGTTACTCCGATGATACGGGTGTTAAATATGCCAGTTAGCAGATAAAGGGTGGCCCAGCAAACTCAGCGAATTATCGTTTTCAGGATGCCGAGGGCTTCTATCATTTCATTTTCTTTTAGCGAGGCAAAGCCCATCCGCAGGGCATTGGCCGCAAAAGATTCGTTCTTATAAAAACTACCATTGCCAATGTAAAGCCCTTTTTTGGAGGCTTCTTGTGACATTTTGGTCATGTCAATCTTTTCATCAAAAACTGTCCACACGCCAAGCCCTCCTTCCGGGATCTTGAATTGTATTACGTTTTTAAAATCGGATTGGAGTATATCGCAAAACAAGTTCCTGCGCTGCTTATAAATTTTTAATGATTTGCGGAAATGCCTCTCCATTTCTCCATCATCAAACAGTACCGCGAATGCTTCTTCCAATAGGGTATCGCCTTGTTTGTCTATCAGTTGCCGTAATGATGTCCCATCTTCCACAAAAGCTACCGGCCCCGTCATAAATCCGATACGTAAAGCCGGGGCAAACGTTTTGGAGATAGAGCCGATATAAATCACATTATGATTATGGTCGATACCAGCCAGCGGCAGATAAGGTTTATTATCGTAATGGAAATCAAAATCATAATCATCCTCAATAATGGCGAAATGGTATTCCCGGGCCAAGTTCAATAGTTTTAACCTGCGTTCCATGCTCATGGTTACCGTTGTAGGGAAATGATGGTGCGGAATAATATATACCGCCTTTATTTTTTTGTGCTGTAAAACCACTTCCAGCTCATCTACATCCATTCCATTATCATCAACCGATATCCGTAACAGGTTGGCGCCTGCGTATTTAAAGGTCTCATCGGCGGAGCTATAGTTTGAAATACCTACCGCAATGTTATCGCCGTTATTGAGCAGCAATTGCGCGGCTAAATAGATGCCCATCTGGCTGCCCTTGGTAATGAGTATATTTTCGGCAGCGACAATCAGACCCCGGCTATGGGAAAGGTAATTGCAAATAGAATGGCGAAGGTGTTCCGACCCCATGGCACTACCGTACTTCAAAAAATTGCGGCCGTGAAACCGTCGGGAAAGGCTCCGGTATTCTCTCATCAATACATCTACAGGAGCCAAACGTACATCAGGGAAACCGTCGTCAATGGCCAACATGGTTTGTTGTTGTAAATTTTCATTGGGTGCAGTCTTCCCCAGCTTTTTCCATGAGAAAGATTCTTTGGAAGTATTGTTTTTTTCCTCCTCGGGTAATACTGTTTTGGAACGACGTATAGGAAGCTTGGAAAGTACAAACACGCCCTTGCGCTCCATAGATTCGGCCCAACCCTGGCTGATCAGTTCTTCATAAGCCAGTTTTACCGTATTTCTGTTGATGCCGATCAGATCTGCCAATATCCTCGAACTCGGTAATAAATCAGCGGGCTGCAGCGTGCCATTAGTGATCAACGCTATAAAACTATTACACACCTGGATATGTAACGCTACGGAGGCATTTCGCTCAACCAGGATCAATGATTTGTAAGGCAACATCTGGGCTGTAGTTTTTATAAAAATTGGCATACAAATATAACCCAACAGCCCAATACTTTTGTATAAAATTATCGAAATGAAAAAAGTATTAGTCATCAATTCAAGTGCCCGGGCGCTCAGATCGCAAAGCAGAAAACTGACAGAAGTATTTATCGATCATTGGACAAGCATCCATGGTGATGCCATGATTACCACCCGGGAATTGGGGAACATCGATGTACCCCACATGAACGAAAACTGGATAGCCGCGGCTTTTAAGCCTGAAGCGGCGAGGTTGGCCGAGGAAATGGAAACATTAAAAACAAGCGATACCTACATTGCCGAGTTAAAGGAAACTGATGTGATTGTATTAGGCTCGCCCATGTACAACTGGTCAATCCCCAGCGTGCTTAAGGCCTATATCGACCAGATTATAAGGGTGAATGAGACTTTTACCTTTAACCGGGCCGATGTACAGAACCCTTATACCGGACTACTTGAAAATAAAACGCTGTTTCTTTTGCTTTCAAGAGGCGAACCTGGATACGGCAAGGGAGATTATAACGAGTACATGGATTTCCAGAGCACCTATTTAAAAACAGTATTTAATATCATAGGCATCAGCAATATCCACATAATCACTATTAACGGGTTATCCTACGGGCCGGAGAAAGCTAAAACATCCATTGATACATCGCACCAGGATATCAGAGACTTGATAGAGAGGGAACTGGTGTAAATGAAAAACAATGTATTCAAAGGGAGCATTCTCATTGCGCTGGGCGCTGCAAGTTACGGAATGCTGGCAACCTTTGTAAAAATGGCCTACCGTGAAGGATTCAGCACCGCCGAGGTAACACTTTCGCAGTACATGCTTGGCGTCGCAGGGTTATTTATTTTAACCTTACTGCGTAAACGGGAGCCTGCACCGGCAACAAAATCGACAGGCATAAAGGGTGTATTTAAGCTGATCATAGCGGGGACATCATTGGGGCTGACCAGCGCTTTTTACTATTTCTCCGTACAATACGTACCGGTAAGTGTTGCTATTGTGTTGCTGATGCAAACCGTGTGGATGGGTGTTATTGTAGAAACAATCCTGCATAAAAAATCGCCCGGCTTAAGTAAAATAATATCCATCGTTATTATCCTGACCGGCACTGTATTGGCTACCCATTTGCATAGCCAATCTGTGCGTATCAACTGGACCGGATTTGGCTGGGGACTAATGGCAGCGCTTTGCTATACGGCAACCATGTACTCTTCGAAAAATATAGAGCTTCATGCTCCTCCGTTAAAACGAAGTCTTTACATGATATTGGGTGGATTGATCGTGATCATACTCATTTTCCATTCATCACTCAACCACGAATTCTCCTGCGGGATATTCCTGCGGTGGGGTCTTCTCCTTTCTTTATTCGGGACCATCCTTCCTCCGCTGCTATTCACAAGAGGAATGCCGCTAACGGGCATGGGACTGGGAGCCATTATTTCATCTATAGAAATACCGGTTTCTGTATTGATGGCAAATTTGTTGCTAAAAGAGCCCGTGAGCTTTTTACAATGGGCAGGCGTTATCCTGATCCTGCTCGCAGTTGTGCTGATGAATATCGGAACGAATAAAAAGCATCAGCTGCCTTAGTAATCACAGTTATTATTGTCCTTCATTCCAGCGGTAACTTTCGTTATCCAGGCCGATGAGGTCAATGACGCGGTTTATTACCGTCATGGCCAGCTCTTCGATGGTTTTGGGTTTGCTGTAATATGAAGGAATGGCCGGGCAAATTATGCCACCCGCTTCGGTCACCGTTTCCATATTGCGGATTTGGATAAGGTTTAAAGGGGTATCGCGGGCTACCAGAATGAGTTTGCGGCGCTCCTTAAGTATCACATCGGCGGCGCGGGTGATCAGATCATCAGAGATCCCAGCAGCTATACGGCCCAGCGTGCCCATAGAGCAGGGAACCACAACCATGGTATCAAACCTTGCCGATCCGGAGGCAAAGGGGGCCATAAAGTCATTCTTGGTGTAAAAGTGATAGTCGTACTGGCTAAAATCCTCGTTATCGAGCTCAAAACGCCAAACATCCTTGGCATTATCAGACATCACAACGGCTACTTCTTGTATCTGGTCTTTTAGCTGGCTTAGCTTTTCTAACAAAAGGCGGGCGTAAATTGCGCCGCTGGCACCCGTAATGGCAACTACGATCTTCTTCTTCATAATTAATCCTTCATCAACAACGCAAACTTACCAAAGTTACGGGCATAAAAAAGGGTCGAATAACAAGTACCCGACCCTACATCTACCTATGAAAAACATGCCCTTGAGAGGGCACTACAAATATAATAAGAGTTTTTAAATTACTAAACAAATTTGTAAAAATAATTTTACGTTAAGTTTTTATAAATTCTTCTCGATAAGTAATTGAATAATACCATCAACCATACCTACTCTGGGCACATAAATACTCTTAATACCGGCATTTTTCATCACGGTAAGATATATTTCGCAGGCGGGTATAATTACATCGGCGCGGTCCTGATTAAGGCCCAGCACGTTGATGCGGTCTTTAAGGGAGAAGGACGTAAGATAAGTATATAGCTGGCGAAGCTTATTAAAGCTCAGTGGTGCTTCGTTCTCTTCTTCGGAGAGTTTATATAGCTTGTTGATGTTACCACCGGTGCCAATACCTGACAATTGTTTAAAACCACGGGTATGCTCACGTATAAAATCTTTCATCTCGTTCCAGGTTTCTTCGGTATCCTGGTTATCGAGTATCCGGATGGTACCGATGTTGAACGATTTGGATGCCATGAGCTGTCCTGTAGAAAACAAGGAAAGCTCGGTACTACCACCGCCTACATCGATATAAAGGTAGTTTTTACTTTTATCGATGTTTTGATCAACATGACTTGCGTAAATCACTTTGGCTTCTTTCGAGCCATGGATGATTTCCAGATCGATATTTGCTTCCTGTTTGATGAGTTTAGCCACCTCCTCTCCATTCTCGGCCTCACGCATAGCCGATGTGGCGTAGGCCAGGTAATCGGTCACCTTATACACATCCATCAGGTTGCGGAAGGCCTGCATCGCCTTTAAAAGATCATTGGTTTTACGTTCAGAAATATGGTGCTGTATAAACGCGTCATCGCCCAGGCGCAAAGGCACCCTGATCAGCGTATTCTTTTTAAAAGAAACCGAACCATTGTTTTCAATAATATCAGCAATCAGCAGCCTTACTGCGTTTGAACCTATGTCTATAGCGGCGTATCTCAATTTGTTATTTATTTTTAGCTTTCAGATAATTATATATTTCAATCTGCGCACGATGCGACTCGGCGGAGTGAGTTTTGTGGTACTTGTTGTTATTATGGCTGTTTATTTCTCGGGCCTTAGTATTATCATGTAACTGGATATCAATAATATCCCTGATCTCTTTGCGCAATTGTTCATCATACACCGGGAAACCTACCTCAATACGGTTATCAATGTTACGGCTCATAAAATCGGCCGATGTCAGGTACAGCAACTCGCTGCCTCCATTGCAATAAATATGCACCCGGGCATGCTCCAGGTATTTATCAACAATACTGATCACCTCGATATTGTCACTATACCCTTTTACGCCAGGTATCAGGCAACACATCCCCCTAACGATCATCCTGATCTTAACACCGGCATTGCTGGCCTGGTACAGTTTATTGATCAAATCCTCATCGGCGAGGCTGTTCATTTTTAGTATCATGTATGCCTTTTTACCAGCCTTGGCATTCTTGATCTCGTTATCGATCAGCTTATAAATAGCCGGCCGGGAATCAATGGGCGATACGATCAGATTTTTAAGCCCTTTTGGCAACGCGTTTTTATATAAAGCCTTGAACACTACTACCAGATCGCCTGTGATTTTTGGATTGGCCGTAAAAAGTGTGTGATCGGCATAGATACGTGCTGTTTTCTCGTTGAAATTACCGGTTGACAGACAAGCGTAATAAGCCAGTTTTCGTTTTTCGATACGGGTAATCAAACATATTTTGGAGTGCACTTTGTAGCCAGCCACGCCGTACAATACATTAACGCCCTCTTCTTCGAGCCTGTTGCTCCAGAAAATGTTGTTCTGCTCATCAAACCGCGCCCGAAGCTCTACAAGGCAGTTCACCTTTTTGCCATTTTTGGCCGCGTTGATAAGGGCGTGTATCACCTGCGAGTTTTCGGCCAAACGGTATACCGCGATGCTAATTTCCCGTACTTTGGGGTCAATAGCCGCTTCGCGTAAAAAATGGACGATATAATCATATGACTGGTAAGGTGTGCTCACCAGGTAATCGCGCTTGGCGATCAAACCAATCAAACTTTTACCAAATGAGATATCACCAACAGGTAAAGGTGGATACTTAGGATATTCCAGCTCGGGCCGGCCTACGTTAGGGAACGAGATAAAATTTTTAAAGTTATGATACCTGTTGCCGGGTATTAAACTTTCGCCGTGCAGCCCCATCCTGTTCACCAGATATTTTAACATATCCAACGGCATTTCGCTATCATACAGCAAACGCATGGGCTTACCCTTTTTGCGTTTTTGCAGGCTTTTAGCCAGCGAATCGATGAATTTTTCACTTACTTCCTTATCCAGGTCGAGCTCGGCATCACGGGTGAGCTGTAAGGAATAAGCCTCGATAGTATCGTGGTTAAAAATGAAGAATATGTCTTCCAAACTGTACCTGATGATATCATCCAGCAGGATAATAAACTTCAGATTGTTGGTTTCGGGCAGGGTTACAAACCTTGATAGGTTATCCGGGAACTCGATAAGGGCAAACCTGGTTTTATTGTTCTTGGTTAGTTTTACAAAAAAGTAAATGGCCCTGTCGCGCAGCTCGGGTAGCGGCATGGTATCATCCAGCATAATGGGCACCAACGTTGCCAATAGCTTTTCCCTGAAATAGGTTTTGACGAAGGCGCCGCGGGTTACGTTAAGCTGTTTATCGTTCAGCAAAAAGATCTTTTCTTCGGCGAGCTCCTTTACAATGATGTTTTCATAAAGGTTATTGAACTTGCGCTCCTGCTTTACAACCAGGTTTTTGATCTGGTTGAGGATCTTTTTGGGATTATACCCCAGTATTTCCTTCGATTTTTCATTCAGGTTGGCCAGGCGGCTCATGGTAGCTACCCGTACACGATAAAATTCGTCAAGATTGGATGAAAATATGGCTAAAAACCTTACCCGTTCAATTAGCGGAACAGTTGGGTCGGCAGCTTCCTGCAAAACCCTATCGTTAAAATATAACCAACTTATCTCTCTGTTTATTAAGGGAACCTGTTTATCCATATAAATTGCCCCCTGGGGCTCACTTTTACAAAACTGCTTATTTATTTGTTAACTTAATATTAACTCATTAGTATTTAACGAGTTTTTATTCACACATAGTTCATGGGGTACTGTTCATAGGTGGTAATTCATGGTTCATAGATGATGGAGCATAGTTTATTGCTGTATATTAACCATAAAGATTGGCAAATTCAATACACTATTGATTCTTAACAATGAACCATGATCTATCATCCATAAACCAACAACTATACACTATAAACTATAAATTACTTAGTTTTGTGCACACTTATAAAACTAAAAACATTTACTTATGCCCACATTTGATATAGTAAGCAAGATAGACGGACAAACGCTTGATAACGCGATCAATACCGCAAAAAAAGAAATTTTGAACCGTTACGATTTTAACGACTCGAAAAGCACCATCGACCTGGATAAAAAAACCAACGAGATCACCATTGTTACCGAAAATGATATGCGTTTAAAAGCTATCCAGGATTCCATCATCAGCCGTATGGTGAAACAACATCTAGACTCCAATGCCCTTGATTTTGGTAAAGAACAATATGCATCGGGTAACATGATCCGAAAGGAAATTAAAGTGAAAGAAGGCATCGATAAAGAAACAGCCAAAAAGATTGTTAAAAAGATCAAAGACAGCGGCCTTAAAGTACAAGCATCTATTATGGACGACCAGGTGCGTGTGCAAGGTAAAAAAATTGACGATCTGCAGGCGGTGATCAGCCTTTGCCGTGGTGATAATTTCGGTCAGCCATTGCAGTATATTAATATGAGGGACTAATACCCGCTCCTATTCCAATATTACTTGAACGTCATTGCGAGCGCAGCGTGGCAATCCCCGACATACGGAGCGGCTCTGCTAATTAGGGATTGCCACGCTGCGCTCGCAATGACGCTTTATTTATAAAAAGAGAAAGAGCCGCAAATTGCGGCTCTTTCTCTTTTATGGTATTTGAATAACAGGACTTACCCTGCTACTTCAACCTCTTCTTTAACCGCATTAGGACGGCCGTTTTTGAATGCCTTACGTGGCGACAAGCCCAGCAATTCAAACATAGCCATATCGGTATCAAATGATGGGTTTGGTGTGGTCAATAATTTCTCACCGGCAAAAATAGAGTTGGCACCAGCCATAAAGCAGAAAGCCTGTTCAACTACGCTCATTTCTGTACGGCCTGCTGACAGGCGTACTACCGTTTTTGGCATAATGATACGGGTGGTAGCTATCATACGTACCATATCCCAAACAGATACCCTTGGCTGATCGGCCAGTGGCGTACCTTGTACAGGCACCAATGCGTTGATTGGCACTGACTCCGGATGCTTAGGCAGGTTTGACAATGTTTTCAACATCGATATACGATCTTCCACCGTTTCGCCCAGGCCGATAATGCCACCGCTGCACACAGTAATTTTTGCTTTACGCACATGCTCCAATGTTTGCAGGCGCTCATCATAGGTACGGGTGGTGATGATACGCTTATAATCTTCCTCAGAAGTATCCAGGTTGTGGTTGTAGGCATACAGGCCCGCATCGGCCAAACGTTGCGCCTGGCTTTCGGTAAGCATACCCAGGGTACAACAAACTTCCATATCCAGGGCATTCACGGCTTTTACCATATCTATCACCTTGTCAAAGTCGCGGTTATCGCGTACCTCGCGCCAGGCAGCACCCATGCATAAGCGTGAAGCACCACCGGCTTTGGCTTTTTCGGCCGCGGCAATCACTTCATCCTTAGGCATAATGGCATGCACATTAACACCGGTATTGTAACGCGCTGCTTGCGGACAATATGCGCAATCTTCAGAACAGCCACCGGTTTTTATCGAGATCAGCGAGCTGATCTGCACTTCGGCGTAGTCCTTATTTTCACGGTGTATGGTTGCGGCCTTGTAAACAAGGTCAAGCAGTGGGGTATGGTATATTTCAGCGATTTCTTCTTTAGTCCAGTTGTATCTTACCTCGGTCATTTCTGTTATGATTTTGATGGGTCAAATTTAAAATAATTAGTGATTTAGTGAATTAGTGATTTAGCGATTTATTTGTCTTGGATCGGAATTTACAGAATTAAAGAATTAACAGAACTTTAATAATTTAATAACTCACTAACAATCAGACCATTCTCCCAATCACTAAATCAATAATTCAATAATTACCTAGTGGTGTAACAAAAGCTTTGTGGCCAGCCAAAGCGGTAATAAAAAGCCTATGCAATCTGTAAACGTGGTAATGATTATAGACGACGCTACCGCCGGATCGATCCCTACCCGCTTTAATATCAGCGGAATAGACGCGCCTGTTAAACCGGCTATGATGAGGTTACCTGTCATGGCTAAAAACAGTACCAGGCCCAGCATCGGGTTGGCATCATAGAAAAAAGCCACCGTAAAAACAATCAAACCATTTGCCGCGCCATTGATCATCCCTACCAAAAACTCTTTCAGCACGGTGTTATAGGCCTGTTTATCGCTCAGATCGTTCAAGGAAATACGCCTTACCGTTACCGCCAGGGCTTGTGTTGCGGCGTTACCGCCCATACCCGCGATAATGGTCATATAGGCCGAAATAATAGAAAGCTTGGCCACCGTCGAATCGAAATTACGGATGATGGATGCCGCCAGGAACGCCGTACCCAGGTTGATAACCAGCCAGGGTAAACGACTTTTTACCGCGTCTTTCCAGTTGCCGCTCAGCTCTTCGTCCTCAGATACACCCGATATTTTCAGGATGTCCTCGGTATTTTCTTCCTCCATCACGTCGATGATGTCATCCACCGTAATGCGGCCCAGCAGTTTCATGTGTTCATCAACTACCGGGATATTGGTGAGGTTGTATTGCGATATTAAACGGGCCACTTCCTCCTGGTCAACATCGGCCTTTACATACACAAAGGTGGTTTGCACCAAATCGCTTATCCGCGCGTCGGCTTTAGCTTTAATGAGTTTTTTGATGGAGAGTATACCTTTCAGCGTAGCCGCGTCATCAACCACATAAATAGTATATAGTTCCTCCATCTCTTCCGATTGATGGATGATCTCGTCGAGCGCGTCCTTCTTATCCAGGTTGATATTTACCCGGATAACCTCGGAGTTCATCAAACCACCTGCCGTATCCTCGTCATAACTGAGCAGGGCGCGGATACTGCTGGCATCCTCCTGGTCAATATCTTTCAGGATCTCATGCTGCTGCTCCTCATCCAGTTGCGAGATAATGTCGGTAGCATCGTCATAATCCAGCTCTTCCACAATCTCGGTACGCTTATCCGGGTCGAGGTTCACCAGCAGTTCTTCCGGGTGATGCTCCTCGTCCATTTCCGAAATTACTTCAGATGCGATGTCGGTTGGCAGAATATTGATGATGCGTTCTTTGGCTTCCTGCGGAAGTTTTTCAAACAGAATAGCAATCTCAGAGGCATGGTATCCCTGCAGAACTTTCTCTAACTCAACATCATCGCTTTCCAGAGCAGCTTTAATGCGGAGCAGGTCGGTTTTATCGATTTCAAAAGATTGCATATTCGACTAAAATAGTCATTTATGCCGGGAATTATAGAACCAAGAGTAAGGAAAAGAAAGTCTGTTTTTTAAACCAGAGACAAGAATCAAGAGCCAAGAGTCAAGACAGAAAAAAAACACCTTTATCTTGATTCCTGGCTCTTGACTCTTGCATCTTACAAACTGTGATCATATTTCGCCACGGCGCCACTTACCTTGCTGATCTTAAACAGGGTTTGCTCCACCTGGGTTTTGCGGATGGAAACCTGTATGCGGCAATCATTGTCAAATTGCTGATGGAGAATGGCCAGGTTATCGTCTTTAATAACACGCATTACGTCGTTCATCTGCAGGTAATCAAAGCTGATGGTATATATATCGTTAACGGTTTTATGGATGATGGTCGCCTGGTTCAGAGCTTCTTCTGTTGCTACTTTGTAAGCATTGATCAAACCGGGAACACCCAGTAAGGTACCGCCAAAATAACGTACTACCACAACTATTAAGTTGGTCAAATCGTGCGACAGTAGTGTATTGAGTATCGGCCGACCGGCGGTACCGGAGGGCTCGCCATCATCATTAACCCTGAACACTCCCCTATCAATACTCAAGCGCATGGCCCAGCAATGGTGATTGGCTTTGGGATGTTCAGCCTTCAAATTGGTGATAATTCCCTTAATATCATTCTCTGAGTTGATTGGATAGGCATAAGCCAGGAATTTGCTGCCCCGGTCGCGGAATATACCTTCAGTTGGCTGTTCTATAGTTTTATAAGTATCGTCAAAAAGCATGTTTTTCAAAACGGAAAGCAGAAGGCTCAAAGCGGAAAGCTAAAAACCGACAACTCATTTAAAAATTCAAATAATTCACTAAATCACTAATTCAGTAATTCACTAACTAAAAAGCTGTGGGAAATAAATGACCACAATGGCCAGTATAGCTACTACAATACCAATTTTGTTGAGCATACTCAGTTTTTCTTTAAATATGAATATCCCGATAAAAGTCCCCACTATAATTACACCGATGTTCATGGATGAGAACACCGCCGAAGGACTATTAGCCAAAGCCTGGTGAGCTTTTAAGTAAAACAGAATATTGCCAAAATTAGCTATCCCCAGTATCCACCCAATGAGGATATGCGGCCAGGAGAATTTTGTCTTTTTGGTAGCTACCTGGTAAATAAGTCCGATCATGGAAAGCGCGAAGGCCAATATAAAGATCACAAAAATGGCCGAGGTAAACGGCACTTTGTTCAGCTTGGTTATCTGTTTCAAAAGCACATCAATAATACCAAAACCTAAAAAAACGACGAGTAAATAGATCCAGGAAACTTTAGCGGCCTTATCACGTGAAGCCTTTTGCCAGGGTATAGAGCATATGATAGCGATAAAAGCCAATACAATGCCGATGATCTTTATGGTATCCTTAGCCTCATTAAATATAAAAAACGCCGCGAAAATGGGAATGAACAACGATAGCCGCTGCGCCACATCGGTGCGTACAATACCCGCCAGCCGCACAGAAGAGGCCATGACGACAAATAACGAAGGAAATAAGATCCCGAGCGCTATATAATTATAAATTGGTGCATCCGTAAAATTGATGCTAAGCTGCGGTTTAAAAAATATCCAGGTAAGCAATATAGCCATAGAGTAGTTCCAGGTGATGGCCTGAAATACATCGATATGGTAGCGTTTAGCCAGTTTCAATAGCACAGAAACTACAACGCTGCAGCAAATACTTAAAAAAACGTAGAGCATGATATAATTGGTATCAAGTAGTTAGTATCAAGTAACAAGATTTTCATCAATTAAGTATCCAGTTTTCACAACCCGTTTTTCTGGTCGTGATACTTGATACTAGCTACTTGATACTTAAATGTTATGTATTATCGTCAGGCGATCATCGCCCGATGATAATTCTTCTGCAATTATACCTGTTATTTGCGGTGCTTTTATACCCTTTGTTAAAACAGTTTTACCGGTAAACACGCGGGCCTCATCCCATAAACCTGCTTCTATAAAACTTTCCAGCGTGCGGGCACCACCTTCAATAATAACCGACTGGATATCCTGCAGATATAACTGGTACAAAATATACTGGGGCACATAACGGTCAAAATCCTCCAGGGCTATGTATTTATTCTTGCCGTCGGCATCAAACTTAATCTCATTAAATATGAATGTTTCAACCGATTGATCAAACACATTCAAGTTTTTATCTAATTCTAGTCTTCGGTCTATCACTATACGTTTTGGCGATTTACCCTCCCAATAGCGTACATTAAGTTTAGGGTTATCAATGGCGGCCGTATTTTTACCCACCAGTATGGCATCTTCTTCACTGCGCCATTGGTGCACCAACCTGCGCGATTGTTCGCCGGTTATCCAAAGCTGGCTATTATCATCAGGAGCAAAAAAGCCATCATTGGTTTGTGCCCATTTTAATATAATGTATGGCCGGTGTTTTTGTATCCGGGTAAAAAAACGGCGGTTAAGCCATTGGCATTCTTTTTCGAGCACACCCGCTATCACCTCAATACCGGCAGCTTTTAGTTTAGCTATCCCTTTGCCATCCACCTGTTCAAAGGTATCGCGGCAGCCCACTACCACCTGTGGTATCTGGTGTTTGATGATCAGATCGGCACAGGGTGGGGTTTTGCCATAATGTGCGCAAGGCTCTAACGAAACATATATAGTTGATTGCTTTAACAACTCAGCGGCGTTATCAAACCGGGAGATTACCTGGGCAATGGCATTCACTTCGGCATGGGCCTCGCCATATTTTTGGTGATAGCCCTCGCCTATTATTTTATCATCATGAACCACAACTGCCCCAACCATTGGGTTTGGACTTACCAGCCCGGCACCCAGTTGGGCAAGTTCCAGGCAGCGCTGCATATATTTTTCATGTTTAAGCATGCTGCAAAAGTAGCTTTTATGTTACTTTGTTGCATGATTACAATAAAGGATGTTTTTGAAGATTACAAACAGCTGAACAATATATACCATAGCACGGAAACGGAAGCCCTTACTTTATTGGTCATCAGCCAAATAATCAAACTATCAAAAGCATCCATCAAAGCGTTCCCGGAACGGGAATTAAGCGTAGAACAAAGCGATCAACTCAAAGATGTACTCCTCCGCCTTCAAACCGGCGAACCTGTACAATACATTTTAGGCGAAACGGAATTTTATGGTTTACCCTTCAAAGTAAATCCATCGGTATTGATTCCCCGCCCCGAGACAGAGGAACTGGTAGAGTGGATACTGGAAACCTGCGGCGGGTTATTTGCCGAAAACAGCGAGCATTTTACAGGCAGCATCCTTGATATTGGCACAGGCAGCGGTTGTATCGCTATCAGTATTAAAAAAAACCTGCCTAATGCCAAGGTTTCGGCAGTTGATATCTCGGAAAGTGCGCTGCAAACAGCCCGGAAGAATTCCGGTTTGAACAAAACCGATATTCATTTTATTCATAATGATATTTTGAATTGGCAGGCGCAAACGGCAAAATTTGACTTGTACAATTTAATAGTCAGTAATCCTCCATATGTTACACTTCTGGATAAAAAGCAGATGCATGCTAATGTGACAGATCACGAGCCACACAGCGCTCTATTTGTACCTGAGGATGATCCCTTGCTATTTTATCATACCATTGCCGATTTTGCCCTGGCTAAACTACCTGCAAATGGCCTGTTATTTTTTGAAATCAACGAAAACTACGGGCCTGAGACTGTTGAAATGCTGCGCAAAAAGGGATTTACAGACATTATTTTAAAACAGGACATGAGCGGCCGCGATAGAATGGTAAAAGCCGCGAAATTATGAGTTTTCGCGGCTTAATGCCCTGGAATAAACCTGGTGCACTTTATAGAAACAGTTAATTAAGGGTTAATCAATTATAGTTGATCTGTTGGATCATTTTGTAATGTCCATAGCGACTCAGATCGCTGTTAACAGCAACTTTAAGCTTAAACTTATTTATCTCAAATATCAGTTTCTTTCTTACTGATGGTAATTCGTCGTTCATCAATACGCTAAGCTCATTTTCGGCTTCCAGAATGGTAGCTACCGAAGACTGGAACACCTGATCATTCATACAGTATAACTGTTCAACAACGCCATCATAGCGTTCTAAAAGCACCTGAAGCACGTAAGCATTAATTTTCGAATAGTTGCCCAGGCCGTCAAACAACTCCTTTAGCTCATTTAATTCTTCTATATAATCTAACATGGTATTAATCTTTAATTAACCCTATGCAAGCTAAATGCCGAAATCTACTTAAAGTCAGTATCATGTATGTTAATTAAATTTCGCAAAACAAGCTGGGTAAATCCCGCCACAATCGGGGAATTAGCATACCATCGGGCCATATTTTTTACCTCTTAACTACGCGGATGAAACTGACTGATAGTGCTTTTAAGGTATTCACGATCAAGATGGGTATATATCTCGGTAGTGGTGATACTTTCGTGCCCGAGCATCTCCTGTACCGCCCGCAGATCGGCCCCTCCTTCTACCAGATGGGTGGCAAACGAATGCCTGAAAGTGTGTGGACTGATAGCCTTATTCAACCCGATACGTTCGGCCAGATCCTTAATCAGCAGAAAAATATAAACCCGGCTTAAGCGGGAACCGCGCCGGTTCAAGAAAACAATGTCCTCTTCCCCTTTTTTTATAGCAATATGAACCCGCACATGTTCAATCCACATTTTTATTGCCTTAATAGCTTCGGCGCCAATAGGTACAAGGCGCTCTTTATTCCCTTTGCCGGTTACTTTTATAAATTCAATATCCAGGTACAGGTTGGAGAGCTTGAGCTCGGTTAGTTCAGACACGCGCAGGCCACTGCCATACAGGGTTTCCAATATAGCCTTGTTACGCATACCTTCTGGTTTCGACAGATCAATAGCCGCTATGAGCCGGTTAATATCCTGGTAACTTAATGTGTCAGGTAGCTTACGCGTTATCCGGGGCGATTCCAGCAACTCAGATGGGTCTGTTTTGATGATGTCCTCCATCAGCAGGTATTTGTAAAAAGCCTTGATGCCCGATAATATCCGGGCCTGCGATGAGGGGATCATGCCCAGTTCATTTACCCAGGTTATAAACAATCGTAAGTCGCTTAACGTAATAGTTTCCGGTTTTAGTTGGGCTTGCTGCGCATCGGAAAACTGGAATAATTTTTCAATATCGCGACTGTACGACTCGATAGAATTATCGGCAAGCGATTTTTCTAACTTCAAATAGGCCTGAAAACCTTTTATTGCCGAACGCCACTCCAATTTGTTACTTTTTTTAAATGATTTATTTTAAGTTTGAACTAATGAATATACAAATTATAAACGGCCCCAATTTAAACCTGCTTGGCGTACGCGAAAAGTCGATTTATGGCGATACCAGTTTTGAGACTTATCTCGACGGGTTGCGTAAGCGCTATGCAAACATCACTATTAATTATTATCAAAGTAATGTTGAGGGCGAAATTATAAACAAACTACATGAAATTGGTTTTTCGTATGACGGAATTGTACTGAATGCCGGCGCGTACACCCATACTTCCATAGCTATTGCTGATGCCATCGCGGCTATCAATACACCGGTTATTGAGGTGCATATTTCAAACGTACATAAACGTGAAGCATTCAGACATCACTCTATGCTGGCAGCGAGCTGCAGAGGGGTGATTGCCGGTTTTGGTATGGACTCATACCGCCTCGCGATTGAAAACCTGGTGGGTTCTTAAAAACAGGAATCAAGAAGTAAGAGCCAAGAATCAAGACAGGAAACAACCCGTCTTAATTCCCAACGCTTGATTCCTGATTCTTATATCTTGCATCTTTTTTAAAATAAAGTGTTAACTCATGGCGTTTAGCGTATTTACCCCTATGCATAAATTATACAGAATTACCGCGTACTGCCTGTTGCTTATCACCCTTTTTTCCGGTGCGGACGCCTTGGCCCAAACCAAAAAGAAAAAAACACGATCGGTAAGAGATTCGCTCCGGGCGGCTATCCTCTCTCGCGACTCAATGATGCGGGCGCTCAAAAGATCGGACACATCAACAAATAATTTACTGCAAAAGGTAGAATATTATACATCGGCCTTTAACCAGATCAAATCAAACCTTTCCAAAAAGATAGACACGATCGACATCAGCGCGCAACTACCCCGGTATGAAAAAAGCGTAGGAGTCATCAAATCGTTGATCGATAACGATAAATCGAGCACATTGCGTTACTTATATACCATACGCGATGTTTTAACCCGCCTGGGCGACAAGTTGGATGGATGGCAGGATCAGCTTGCCGACATCAACTCCAAAATGGTCCAGAATCAAACCGATCTGAATGCCATATCCAAGGATAGCACCTTGAAGATCCTTCCGTCTGATAGTTCGTTAGCCACCACTTTCCTGATTCAAAAAATAGCAATCGACAGTAAATACCACCGGTTAGATACCGTTAACAAAAAATTAATGGTAAAGGTAGGCTTGTTGCAAAACCGAACTTCGTCGGTATATATAGCCATACTTGATCTCAAAGACCAGATAGATCAAAAAATAAGAGACTTTGGCGAAAGAGCGTTATCGGCCGAATACAGCAATATTTGGAATATGAAAGCCAGCGAGGGTATCGATTTTAAGGAGGCGCTTTCCAAAACCACTTCAATGAATTCCAAGCTTTTCAGCTTTTTTATCGGTCGTGATATATTAACTCATCTTTCCGGGCTGCTGGTATTGGTGGGCTTCCTGGCCTGGATTTATTCGAGCCGTAAAAAGATATTAAAAGCCAATGATACGCCTGATGCGGTATTTACACAGGCCAATTATGTGATCCTTTATCCAATGGCCTCGGCAGTGATCATCGCTTTTACCCTGGTTCCGAATTTTTATGATCATCCGCCGGTAGTTGTATTGGAAACATTTTTTGTGATTCTGATAACTGGCATATTATACATAACCTGGAAAACCTGCCCTAAACCGCTGTTCAATTATTTGCTGCTGCTGTTTATCATCACTAACTTCTATTGTATCAGTAACCTGTTTATACAGGTAACCAATGCCGACAGGGTTGCGGTGCTAATACTCGGGCTGGCTTCTGGCTATATCAGTATCAGGCTATTGCCGGTTATTAAAAAGTCGCCTGAAGGCTTTTTACCTTATAGCAGTATAGTGCTTAAAGTATTTATTGTGCTTGAACTTGCCTCGGTTTTGTGTAATATTTTCGGTCGTTTTAGCTTGGGTAAAATAATTGGGGTAACCGCAGTGCATAACTTATGGTTGGCTATAGCGATGTATTATATTGTACAAATGTTCATGGAAGCTTTGTTTTTACAACTGGAGGCCAGTAAGAACAGCAATAATTTCAGCTCATATATCGACTTTCAGTTACTCAAAAATAAGTTCAGGAGCGTGCTTACTGTTTTAGTCAGCTTGCTTTGGATTGTGATGCTTACTCAAAACCTGAGTGTTGAAGATACCGTTTTTGACCACATTGAAGCATTTTTAACCACTAACCGCAGTATTGGCGGCACCAATACGGTGTTCACGTTTCAAAGTGTTATCATATTTATCGCGGTGATCTGGCTATCGTCTATCAGTTCCAAGATCATCAGTTATCTGTATGATGTATCGGCCAAACACAGGCATGATATGGATGTACTGAAAAAGAAAAACCGCACCTCTACCCTGCTTATCCGTATTGGCGTTATTGCTGTGGGCTTTTTCCTGGCGGTTGCCGCATCAGGCGTACCGATTGATAAGATAACCATCATTATCAGTGCTTTTGGTATTGGTATTGGGTTTGGTTTGCAAAACATTGTCAATAACCTTGTTTCGGGGCTGATACTAGCCTTTGAAAAACCAATACAAGTGGGTGATATTATTGAGGTCGACAGTCGCTCGGGTACTATTCTGGATATTGGCATCCGGGCCAGTAAAATAGCCACTGCCGATGGTGCCGAAGTGATTATTCCCAACGGCGACCTGATATCCCACCACGTAATTAACTGGACACTGAGCAATAATAACCGCCGCGTAGAGCTCATTATTACCGTGGCCTATGGCGCTGACATTGAAAAAGTTAAAAGTTTACTGAAGGGCGTATTGGATACGCATAACGATATTATGCAAGTACCCGAGCCATCGGTATTGCTGCATAACCTCACGGCAGGTTCGGTTGATTTCAGGGTACTTTTCTGGGCTGCCGACATCAGCACCTGGGTTGGCCTTAAAAGCCAGATACTGGCAGATATTTATAACGTACTAAATAAGGCAGGGATTCAACTCCCTCAACAGGATGTGCATTTAATATGGCCGCCTGAAAGCCTGGTTATCAGCTCTACTGACAAAGAGAAAGCTCCAAAGACCAAGCGGATAAAAGAAAGCGGCGCGGATGATGCTAAATCAGATCAGTCTGGTCAAGATCAGTAAACCTGGTTTTCTTTTTAACGAAGAAAGCCCATACAATACTGCCTTTGTACATGCCTTTAAGATTATGTACTATCCGTTTTGATTTGTGCGTTTTAGGCGACAGCTTATTTTCGCCATTGCCCAGGTCTTTAACACCATAACCGGAAACATGTATCCCGAAAAGCCCCAGTACAAAATTCTGATGGGCCCGGCTAACCGCCCAGGCATCCTTACGTTTGCCTTCGGCAAGGAAACGGAATATGGCCAGCAGATCCATGCAAAACCGTATGCCAATCACAAACAGGGCTCTCCAAAAAGGCAGGTTCTTTTTCAGCAGCAGCAGGTTATTACGGAAATTGAGATAGGTTTTAAATGGATTTTCTGCATTCAGCGTGCCGCCCCCCACATGGTATATGGTTGATTGCGCGCAGTACATCACCTTATACCCCAGGTTTTTCAATCGCCAGCAAAGGTCAATTTCTTCCATGTGGGCAAAAAAGTGCTCATCAAAGCCACCTGCTTCGTCCCAATATTTCTTTTTGATAAATAAGGATGCACCAGATGCCCAGAATACCTCGCCCGATTGTTCATACTGCCCCAGATCGTGCTCCAGCTCATAAAACATACGGCCACGGCAAAATGGGTAACCAAAGCTATCAATAAAGCCACCGGCAGCCCCGGCATGTTCAAACTGATCTTTTTGCGCGAACGATAACAGTTTAGGCGCGGCGGCGGCAATCTGCTCATCGCTTTCCATTAAACTGATCACCGGTTCTATCCAACCGGGTGTTACTTCCACATCAGAGTTGAGCAGGATATAATAGTGGGCATCAACCTGGCTCAGCACCCGGTTATAACCGCCGGTAAAACCATAATTCTTATCGTTTTGAATAATCCTGATAGCCGGGTAGTTTTCTTTTATGAAAGCGATGGAATCATCTGCAGAGGCATTATCACCTATCACTATCTCCAATCCCGGCCAGGTGGAGGCTAATACCGATGGTAAAAATTGTTTAAGGTATTTAACGCCGTTCCAGTTTAATATAACTACAGCAACTTTGGGTGTGTTGATCATTTATGTATGTCCTCCGGCTTAAATTTCCACCTTCGGTGCGACCATAGCCAATATTGCGGTTCCCGCCTGATCATCCCTTCCAGGTATTGCACATGCGCATCGGTAATTTCGTGCTCGGCAGTTTGTTTAGGATTTTCTGTTAAGGGAACCAATGTATAAGTGTAATAACCTCTTTTTACGCGTTTCATATCGTAAAACACCACGGAGGCATCAATAGCCTTTGATATTTTTTCGATGCCTAAAAATACGGCTGTAGGTTGATTTAAAAAATTAGTAAAGTAATTTACTTCGTGCATTACCGGTGTCTGATCGCCCACCAGTACACTTACGGTAAGTTCGTTGCGGTATTCAACCATCTTGCGCATGGTTTGTTTCATGGCTACCGGCTGCCCGCCAAAGCGAGACCGTACCTGTATAAAAAATTCGTCAAATGTAAAGTTAGACAGTGGTTTATACACAATCATGAACCTTTTATCGGTAACAAAATTAAAGTTGAGCGCCGCCATCTCCCAGTTGCAATAATGCCCGGCCACAGCTATAATGCTTTTACCTTTGGCAAAATACTCATGCACCAGTTCTGAATTGGTAGCTACTACCCTTTTTTGGATCTGTTTTTCCGACACGGTGATCATTTTAACTGTCTCCACAATCAGATCGGCCAGGTAACGGTAGTATTTGAATTCAATATCACGGCGTTCTTTAGCCGTTTTTTCGGGGAAGGAATTGGCCAGATTTTGCTGCACCACATCCCTGCGGTACCGCACCAGGTAATAGATAATAACAAACAGTATATCAGACAGGATGTACAAAAACCAAAAGGGAAGTAACGATATGAGGTACAAAAAAAATATACCTAACCTCAAAAACCCTTTTTTTATCATTATTTTAACCAATTTTGAACACAAACATAAAATATATGATTGAAAAAGGCGCTGTGTTCCCTATGTTTTATCTTCCGCCGGTTGAATATTTCGTACAGTTAAACACGTATAAACCTGATATTCTGATAGAAAGAGAAGAGCATTTCCCTAAACAAACCTACCGCAACCGGGCCAATATTTACTCGCCCGATGGGCTGCTGGCCCTCACCGTTCCGGTCATTAAAGGTTCAAAAAATCATACCAAGGCCAAGGATGTGAAGATCAGTTATGACTTTGACTGGCAACGCCTGCATTGGCAAAGCCTGGGGGCCTGTTATCGCCGTTCGGCTTATTTTGAATATTACGAGGATGATTTTGCCGCGTTCTATCAAAAGCAGAAACAGGTACCCTTTCTTTTTGACTATAGTGAAGAGCTTTTGCAGCTGCTGCTGAAATTCATTAAAATAAAAGCCGATATAAAATACACGGACGAGTATCAACCCGAATATCCGTCATCCGTTGCCGACCTGAGAATTTCTATCCATCCAAAAAAAGAAACGGAACTGGAACAAAAACCTTATTTTCAGGTTTTTGAAGATCGGAAGGGTTTTCTGAAAAATCTGAGCATTGTTGATCTGTTATTTAACCAGGGACCGCAAAGTATTAATTATTTGTAAATGGACAGCAGGATAAAACGGGTACGCTATAAAGTAAACAGGCACCAGGGCAATGTTGGCGACAGGCCAGGAACAATTGTACTACCTGAGGGCGCGTTGAAACCGCATATCGCTATGTTTTCTTATAATGAGCACGAGCTGGTTACCTCCGAAGGGAAAGACATTAAAGTAATTTTAAACCAGCTAAAAAAATGCGATAATCATACGCATTGGATAAAGATTAACGGCCTGGGCAACGCAACCTTGATTGAAGAAATAGGCACCCACTTAAACATTAACCCATTGGTGCTGGAAGATATAGCCAATACCCACCAGCGCCCCAAATTTGATGAATACGATGATTATGCTTTTTGCACCAGTCGTATGGTTAGTTTTAACAAAGAGGACGAACTGGTGAACAACCAGTTTTCGGCCATTCTTAAGGACAATTTGATCATCAGCTTTGAAGAAGATCGCGAAGAATTTTTTGAAGCGGTAAAGGCACGACTCAAGGCGGGTAAAGGTGCGATACGCACCGCAGGACCGGGCTATATGTGTTACGCCCTTATTGATACCATTATTGATAACTACTTTATGTTGCTGGCACTCATCGGCGATAAGCTGGATGCCATTGAGGATAAGGTTTATAACAGTGCAGATAAAAGCATCATGTTTAATTCGCAGCAGATCAAACGTACGCTGATCATCATACGCAGAGCAAGCTGGCCCGAGCGTGATAAGATCAACGACATGATCCGCTCGGAGTGCCCATTGATCACAGCAGAAGTAAAGTTGTTCCTGCGTGATGCTTATGACCATTGTATACAGGCCATGGATTTGATTGAAAACTACAAAGAGGTAACTTCCAGCATTATTGATCTGTATCTATCAATGGTAAGCAACCGGATGAACGAGATCATGAAGGTGCTCACCATCATTTCAGTGATATTTATCCCCCTCACTTTTATTGCCGGCATTTACGGGATGAACTTTGCCCGCCAGGACGACAAAGGCCATGTTATTCCCGATAACATGCCCGAACTTTACTGGCAGCACGGCTACGTTTACGCCATTGTGCTTATGTTTGCCATAGCCATTATACAGGTATTTGTATTTTGGAAAAAGGGATGGTTTAATAAGTTGTAGGGAAAATATAAGTTTGTCATCCTGAACGTAGTGAAGGATTTGTTATTGGACATGCAGATCGTAGAATAGATTCTTCACTACGTTCAGAATGACAAAATAAAAAGGTGTTATTTAAACTCCGGCTTCAATTCTGCAGTCATAGCTTTTCTGAATTTCATTACTTTGGGTTCCGATACCGACATGATGTATGGCTGGTTTGGATGGCTCCTGTAATAACCCTGATGATATGTTTCGGCCGGATAAAAGACATTATAAGGTACCACCTGTGTCACTATCGGGTTCTTATAATGCTTTGACTCATTTACTTTTTTGATGGTAGCCAGCAGGGTATTCTTTTCCTCGGGGGTACGATAAAAAGCAATAGACCGATAATCGGTACCTTCGTCAGGCCCTTGTCTATTCAGGGTTGTAGGGTCATGGGCAAAGAAAAAGGCCTCGGTCAGTTGCGCGTAACTGATTACTTTAGGATCATAGATTAAATCGACTGTTTCGGCGTGATTGGTGCTTTGTGAACTTACCTCCTCATAGGTTGGGTTCTTGGTGTTGCCACCAGCATAGCCTGAAACAACACTTTTTACCCCTTTCAGCTCAGATAAGGCCTCACTCATGCTCCAGAAACAGCCCCCGCCAAAAGTGGCTTCGGCCTCGCCGACTTTAGGTTTTGGTAACGCGGCAAATTTATTGGATGACTGTCCGTTGGCACAACCAGCAAACAGAAAAACTCCGACTATATATAAGATCAACTTTTTCATATCACAATGATTTTAGTTCTTTAGTCGTATATACGCCCGAAACCTTTCGGTTGGATGGTCATCGATAAGTAATAAATCCGGTTATCGGTTTCCGCTCTGACTCAGTGATTTTCTTACCATAAAAAGAATTTCGCCCAGTCCATTGGTCTTGATCTCAAAAGTAGTTGATAATAGCATTCCCATTTTATCCTTGGTAAAACCCTTACCAGCCATCCATTCCAGGTAACTTATCGGAATATCTGCTATAATGGTTCCTTTATATTTACCATAAGGCATCCGGGTTTGTACGATATCAATCAATATTTTGGGGTCGGGTTGTAAATTTTGCACGGCATAAAGTTAGTAAACATCTGAACCATGATGAACAGGATTTTGTGATTACCTCATAATCACAAAAACAAAATATAAATCAAGAGAATCCTTTAATCCAGTTAATCCTGGTTCAGAAATCTTTCTTCAACAAACACAAACACCAAAACAGTGTTAGTTAATAAAATATACACCTATGGAACAATTTGAAGCAACACTCTCGGGTACCGACAGTACAATTGACGGTATCGCCCAGGGGATTACATATCCTAACTTTACAAACGCTTACGAGTTTAAATCAACTGACGGAACACTACACTTGATTATAGCCAAAGATGCCGAAGGTGAGTGGATCAGGCTTACAGGCACTGAGCCCTTCTTATCCAGCTGGATAGATGAACTGGCCGAGCAGGTTGAAAGCAGACTTTAATAAAAAAAAGCCCCTTTACAGGGGCTTTTTTAGTTGATCAATGTATGTATTTTATAAGTTGATGGGCTTCATTTTAGGCACAAGCAGGTGCATAATAAACCAGGCCAGTATATAGGCGCTGCCGCAAACCACAAACATGATATAATAAGCAGTTTCTATCTGGTGAATTGCCCTGTAATGTACAAACAGGTTTTTTTGTACCAATAGTGATAAAAATACACCACCAATTGAACCAAACATGCCGCCAATACCGGTTACCGATCCAACTGATCTTTTTGGGAACATATCAGATACTGTAGTGAAGATATTGGCGCTCCAGGCCTGGTGAGCGGATGCAGCGATGCCGATCACAATTACTGCCAGCCACATATTAATACCTCCCAATACCTGTGCAAACACAATAGGGATCACGAATAAGGCGTAGATAAACATGGAAGTTTTGCGGGCTTTAAATACCGGCCAGTTGTTCCTGATCAAGCGCATAGGTATCCAGCCACCACCAATACTGCCGAATGTAGACATGGTATAAACCAATGCCACAGGAATGGCTATTGCCGTACCTTTTAAATTATACTGGCTCTCCAAAAAATCGGGCAGCCAAAATAAATAAAACCACCAGATAGGGTCGGTTAAAAACTTACCGATCACAAACGCCCAGGTTTGTTTAAACGTTAACAGTTTGCCCCAGGATATCTTTTTGCCTGCTACTACTTCCTCTTTCTGACCCAAAATTTCCTGGTCGCTGTTGATGTAATCGAGCTCGGCCTGGGTCACTTTTTTATGTTTGGCAGGTGTTTCATAAAACAGGTACCAAAGCACCAACCATATAAAACCAATAGAACCCGTAACGATAAACGCCCAGCGCCAGCCCCAGGTTACCGCGATAAAAGGTACAGTTAAAGGAGCTACAATAGCGCCGATATTTGATCCGGAGTTGAAGATCCCGGTGGCAAATGCCCGCTCCTTTTTCGGGAACCATTCGGCTACTGTTTTAATAGCTGCCGGAAAATTCCCCGCCTCGCTGATACCTAAAGCCGAACGTACAACGCCAAAGCCAAAGGTGCTGCCCACAAAAGCGTGGCACACTGCAGAGATGCTCCAAAAAAGGGTTGATAAAAAGTAACCCAGCTTGGTGCCTACCTTGTCAATAAAACCTCCGGCTGCCAGCAGGCCCAAAGAGTAGGCTATTTTAAATGCTATTTCAATATTGGCATAATCTCCGTCGTTCCAGTTGAATTCCTTGGTCAGATCGGATTTTAAAAGACTGATCACTGCCCTGTCCAGGTAATTTACCGTAGTGGCAAAAAAAACCAGCGAGCATATGACCCATCTGTAATTCCCAACTTTAGTTTCTTTCATTATGATTGGTTTTTAATTGGTTGTTGTTCTATTAGTATCAAGTAGCGAGTATCAAGTATCAAGACACTCTTTGGTATATATCTACAAAGCATTTAAATCGTGATACTCGCTACTTGATACTACATTGTTATTTACTTGATACTTGACACCAGTTCACCGAGTTTGATAGTGTCTGCGTAAAGTTGCTCATACAAGCGGTCGTCCAGTACTTTTTTGCTGATGAGCTTACTTCCCATGCCCACCGCGCAAACACCGGCTTTGAACCAGGTACTGATGCTGTCGATATTCAAGTCAACCCCACCTGTTGGCATGAATAACTGACCTGCAAACAGATCTTTGATAGACGACATAAACTCTGGCCCCAAAATATTAGCTGGAAACAGCTTAATCAATGCCGCGCCATGTTGCTGGGCGGTATTAATTTCGGTCGGCGTCATACACCCGGGAATCCATAACAGATCATGTTGTTTGGCTATAGCCCCTACTTCGGGGTTGATTACCGGCGCTACAATAAAATCGGCTCCGGCAGCTATAAAAGCGGTTGCTTCGGCAGCGGTTTTTATGGTACCAATACCCAATTGCAGATCGGGCATTTCTTCCTGCTGCGCCTTTTTCAGCACAATAAAATTGGCCAATGCCGCGGTGCCGCGGTTGGTATATTCAAATACCCTAATGCCCGCCCTGTACAAGGTTCGGGTTATCTCCAGGCTTACTTGCGCATCTTCATAAAAGAAGAGTGGCAATGATCCCTGGTTTAATATGGCATTCAGTACAATATCTTTTTTGCTCATGGTTTAATAGCGTTTATGATTTGTTGAACCGTTTTATGGGTTGCATCACCTTCTATAAATAATTTCTGATAGGCAGCTGAGGTGGCAAATTCCAGTGTCTCCAACGGATCAAGATCACTGTAAAAGCCATAGATGAGGCCAGCCATAAAACAATCGCCGCTGCCCACCTTATCTACCACCTTATCGGTATCATACTGTTTGGAGCTGTGCAGTTTATCACCATCGTACAAAGCCGTGTAGTAGTTTATCCCCTCTCCAGCATCAAAACGGAATGTATTGGCTACGGCTTTACATTTTGGAAATTGCGCGATAATGGTTTCCGACGATTTTTGAGCCTCCTTCAGGTAAATACTTTTTTGACCCGATTCGGTTACATTGGGTTCAACCGGTATGCCCAGCATCCGTTCGGCAGCCCAGATGTTGCCCATGATCAGGTCGGCATATTTTACCAGTTGTGGCATTACGTCGATAGGTTGTTTACCGTATTGCCAAAGGCGCGCCCTATAGTTAAGGTCGACCGATATGGTGATGTTTCGTGCAGATGCCGCTTCCAGCACCTCGGCGCAAACATCAGCCACATCCTGACTAATAGCCGGGCAGATAGCGCTAAAGTGAAACCAGCTTACGCCATCAAGCACCTTATCCCAATCCACCTGTCCGGGTTTTAAACCGGCAAAGGCCGAATTAGCCCGGTCATAGATCAGCGCATTGTTCTTGATATCTTTTCCGCGGGTTAAATAGTACAGCCCTATCCTATCGCCACCCTTATAAACCGGCATTGTATCCACATTTTTATCCTGCAGGTAATCCAGGATCTGTGTGGATAAAGCATTATCGGGCAAAGCCGTAAAATAAGCCGATGGCAGCCCCCATAAAGCTAAAGCAGTAGCCACATTCAGCTCGGCACCGCCTACAAAAAATGGCAACTGGTTTTCGTGCAGCCATTCGCCACCCGCGTCCGGGCATATCCGGAGTAGCAATTCGCCAAACGAAAGTATATTGCCTTTAGCTGATCCGTTATTGAAAGAATTACTCATTACTGCTTATCGAAATTAAAGTAGTTTTTAGCGTTATAATAGCAAATGTCCTGCACTATCTTGCCAGTCCATTCTATATCGTTTGGCAGTTCGCCATTCTCTATATCTTCGGCAAACAGGTTACAAACCAGGCGGCGGAAATACTCGTGCCTTGGGAAGGATAAAAAGCTGCGCGAATCTGTAAGCATACCCACCATCCTGCTTACCAGGCCGATGTTTGACAGCGCGTTCAGTTGTTTGATCATCCCATCCTTTTGATCCAAAAACCACCATGCCGAACCGAACTGCACCTTACCGGCAACGGAACCATCGTTAAAGTTACCCGTCATCGCGGCAAACAACTCATTATCTGATGGATTTAAGTTGTACAATATCGTTTTCGCCAGCCTATTATCAGCATCAAGCCGGTTTAGAAACTTGGATAAGGTAACACCTTGCTTAAAATCGCCAATGGAGTCCCAGCCTGTATCCGGGCCGGAATTGGCTAAGCCACGGGTATTGTTGTTACGCAATGCACCCAGGTGATATTGCTGCACCCAACCTTTTTCATGATCCCACAAAGCAAATTGGTACAGCATAGCCGATTTAAACTTGGATATCTCCAATGGTAATAAAACTTTTTTACTCCTGATCTTTAAAAAAATCGTGGCTATTTCAGCATCAGTATAATCATCAGCATCAATATGCGATAAACCATGGTCTGACAATGTGCAGCCATTAGCCGCGAAATAATCATGACGGATCTTCAAAGCTTTTAAATAATCGTCAAAGTTTGAAATATCAACATTACTAACCGCTTGCAATTGATCGATATATTGATTCAGCGCGTTCAGATCATCAGCATTCATCGCTTTATCTGGTCTGAAAGCCGGAAGTACTTTTATTTCGAAACCATCTTTTTTGATCTGCTGATGAAAGGCCAGATTATCCAGCGGATCATCCGTAGTACAAACCACTTCCACATTCTTTCCTTTCAGGATATTGCGGATGCTGAATTCAGGAGTTTTCAGTTTGGCATTACACTCATCATATATCTGCTGAGCAGTTGCCGGTGAAAGCAGGTCATGGATACCGAAATAGCGCTGTAATTCCAGGTGTGTCCAGTGATATAATGGATTACGCAAAGTGTAAGGCACTGTTTCGGCCCATTTTGCAAACTTTTCCTGGTCGCTTTTATTACCGGTGATATAAGCTTCATTAACACCATTGGCCCGCATAGCCCGCCATTTGTAATGATCACCGTAAAGCCAGGCATGCGTGAGGTTATTAAAATTAATATCCTGGGCTATCTGGTCGGGCGGTAAGTGACAGTGATAATCAATAATAGGCAGCTGGCTGGCATATTCATGGTACAGGCGCTGCGCCGTTTTGGTATTTAATAAAAAATCCTGATCTAAAAAATTCTTCATTAGTAGCTAAGCAGGTAAACTGCTTTTTAAGTTTATAATTATACCTTATTTAACCTCACCTAAATCCTCTCCAAAGGAGAGGACTTTAACTTCACTTTCGAACCATCTCCTTTGGAGAGGGCGGGGTGAGGCTATAAATTATGCTTTATCGAACAATGAGCGTTTTACTCCCATTTCCAATCCCCTCAGTTCGGCAAGCCCTTTTAACCTGCCAATGGCCGAATAGCCGTGATAGGTTTTATAATTAAAATCGTCCAGCAGTTTATGACCATGATCCGGGCGCATGGGTATAGCCACATCTGCGCGGCCTTGTTGCTGGCGTTTTTGCTGTTCTAAAACAATATTTTTCATCACGGCGTACATATCTGTACTGCCGTTCAAATGCTCCGCCTCGTAAAAGCTGCCATCATCCTCGCGCTGTACATTGCGTAAATGCAAAAAGTGGATATGCTCGCCTAACCTTTCTACGATGCCTGGCAGGTCGTTATCAGGTCTGGCACCCAATGAACCACTACAAAAGGTTAGGCCATTACTTGTCGATGGGCTAAAATTAACCACATCCACCAGATCCTGTTCTGTGGAAACCACACGTGGTAATCCCAGTATCGGGAACGGCGGGTCGTCCGGGTGGATACACATTTTCACTCCGGCTGCTTCGGCGCCGGGAATAATGCCCTTCAGGAAATAACCCAAATTGGCTTTCAATGCAACAGCATCAGTATTGGCGTAGCGTTTTAAATGCTCTTTAAACTCCGGGATAGTTAATACTTTATTGGTACCCGGTAAACCAGCCATCAGGTTATCGATCAGTTGGGCTTTTTCTTCGGCGCTGATGCTGTCTAAATATGTTCTTGCAGCTTGCTGTTGTTCGGCAGTAAAATCATTTTCGGCACCTTCACGTTCCAGGATATACAGGTCAAAAGCGGCCAGTGCTTTGGCATCGTACCTCAGCGCGGTTCCTTTGTTGGGTAACAGGAAATCCAGATCGGTACGTGTCCAATCAAGCACCGGCATAAAATTGTAACATACAATATTGATACCTGCCAGCGAAAGGTTTTTCAACGTACTTACATAGTTCGCAATGTATTTATCTCTATCGGTCGAGGCTGTTTTGATACTCTCGTGAATATTAACGCTCTCTACTACCGACCAGGTAAGCCCGGCATCTTCAATAATATTTTTGCGTTGGTTGATCTCGTCTAAACTCCACACCTCGCCAACCGGGATGTGATAAAGCGATGTAACTATGCCCGTAGCACCAGTTTGCCTGATAGCTGTTAATGTAACCGGATCGGAAGGCCCAAACCAGCGAAATGTTTGTTCTAAATTATTAACCATGGATTGATGGTATCGTATATAAAAGGTTTGTTGTGACCGGCAAATTACACATCATTTTGTACAAGTTGGAACGGTTAATCAAAACAAATCCACGCAAACGTTTTCGGATGCGGCTTATTGGCAAGATACATTTAACCCTTAACTAAATTATATAACGTTTTAGCTATTAATAAAACTATTTAAGCACAAAAGGCGGCAGATCATCTGATCCACCGCCTTTTACCATATGTTGAAAAATAATTTCTACCAGAAGATAGAGTAAAGCGCTATTACAATACCTGTAACTATCAAAGCGCCAGCAGTAAACGCACGGGATGTTTTAAACATCGATCCATCAATTTCCAGGCCATTGGTTTTAACACCGCGGGCGCCGTCAATTTTTGAGATGATATACATACCTACAACGCAAATAACAAATACAAAACCCATACGGTCAAGGAACGGTATCTCATAAAGCTTGGTAACCTTATCGTCCTGCAGGGCCAGTTTCGAGAAGCCATAAGGCGACAGGAAGCTCAGATCGGCAAAACGCGGTAACAGTTTAAAGAAGCACGACATGATAAAGCCGCCAATAGTAGCGAACATAGCCGCGTTTGATGTCGCTTTTTTCCAGAAGAAACCCAGAATAAACATGGCAAATATACCCGGAGATACGAAACCGGTATATTCCTGAATGTACTGGAAGCCTTGTTTGCCTTCGCCCATTAAGGCGTTACCGATCACCTCTGATAAAAGTATACCCAAAAACATAGCTACCACTACCGACCATTTACCCAAGTTCACTAATTTTTTATCATCAGCTGCCGGGTTAATGGCTTTTTTGTAGATATCCAATGTAAATATGGTGGCAATACTATTTGCTTTACCAGCCAGGGAAGCCACGATTGCTGCCGTTAAAGCGGCAAAAGAAAGTCCCTTTAAGCCACTTGGTAACAGGTTTAGTAAAGAAGGGTAAGCCTTATTAGGGTCGGTTACACCAGATGCACTCAGCATTTCCTGGTGAAACATACCTTTTTGATAAAGTACATAAGCCGCGATACCGGGCAATACTACGATAACAGGCATCAGTAATTTCAGGAATGCGGCGAATAAGATACCGCCACGGGCTGTTTTAAGATTTGCGCCCAATGCCCTTTGCGTAATGTACTGGTTACAGCCCCAATAGTTAAGGTTGGTGATCCACATACCGCCAATTAACACGGTTAAACCCGGCAAATCCATATAGTTAGCGTTATCCTTTTTGAAGATCATGTGGAAGTGATCATTCGCCTCGCTATACATCGATTTAAAGCCGCTTATAATTCCAGGTGTATTGGTAAAAGTGCTTAGTTTATTAAGCGCAAGGTAAGTTGCAACCAACCCTCCCAGTATCAATACAGCAACCTGTATAACATCGGTGTAACCAATTACCTTCATACCGCCCAGGGTAATGATCACCGCGAATATAGCCAGCAACCAGATACACAAATGGATATCCAGACCAGATATACCGCTGATAGCCAAAGCGCCCAGATACAATATCGACATCAGGTTAACTACGATGTACAGCAACAGCCAGAATATGGCCATTACCATAGCCACCGTACCGTTATACCGCTGGTGCAGAAACTGCGGCATGGTGAATATCTTGTTTTTAAGATATACCGGGATAAAAAATACCGCTACAATGATCAGTGTAATTGCTGCCATCCACTCGTAAGTTGATATGGCCAAACCCATCTTGAATGCCGATCCGCTGGTTCCGATAAACTGCTCGGCAGATATATTGGAAGCGATCAGCGATGCACCGATAGCCCACCAGGTCAGTGACCCTTCGGCCAAAAAGTAATCTTTTGAAGTGGCATCGGCGTTGTGTTTACGCTTATATACCCACCAGCCATAGCCGGCGACTAATACAAAGTAGATCAAGAATACAGCATAATCGCCGATCGAGAGGGTTTTCAGGTTCATTGTTTTGGTTAAGTTGGTTTTAATATGTTAGATTGACAATTATAAACTATATATAGCGATTTATCAAATTTTCTAAATATTCTTGTTTGCCGCTGATGGTTTTAGGCTCACCATTAGCAATGGCATAGTTACGCAAATCCTCTAAAGACAGCTTTCCTGTTTCAAAATCGTTACCAGAACCGGTATCGAATGAAGCATATCTTTCTTTGCGGATCTTTTTATAGTCTGATTTTTGCAAAATGTTATCAGCAGTAACTAAAGCCCGTGCAAAAATGTCCATACCACCAATATGCGCGTAGAACAAATCAGCCGGATCGGTTGAGTTACGACGGATCTTTGCGTCGAAGTTGATACCACCGCCCTGGAAACCGCCTGCTTCCAGGATGATCAGCATACATTCGGTTACCTCATTAATATCATTCGGGAATTGATCGGTATCCCAGCCGTTCTGGTTATCACCCCTATTGGCATCTATCGAACCTAACAAACCCGAATCGGCAGCCACCTGCAGTTCATGCTGGAAAGTATGCCCAGCCAATGTAGCATGGTTAACTTCCAGGTTCAGTTTAAAATCGTTGATCAGGTCGTATTTCTGCAAAAAGCCCAATACCGTAGCCGCATCAAAATCATATTGGTGCTTGGTTGGCTCACAAGGTTTTGGTTCGATAAAGAAAGTTCCTTTAAAGCCTTGTTTACGGGCATAATCTTTAGCGGTATGTAAAAAACGGGCAAAATGCTCCTGCTCGCGTTTCATATCCGTGTTCAGCAGGCTCATATAACCTTCACGACCACCCCAGAAAACATAGTTCTCACCACCTAAAGCAATAGTCGCATCAATAGCAGCCTTAACCTGTGCGCCTGCATGAGCCAGTACATGAAAATCGGGATTGGTAGAAGCACCGTTCATATAACGCTTATGGCTGAACAGGTTTGAGGTACCCCAAAGCAGTTTTACGCCGCTTGCGGCTTGTTTTTGTTTGGCATACTCCACCAAAGCTTGTAAACGTCTGTCGTTTTCATTTACGTCGTTACCATAATCAACCACATCCACATCATGGAAGCAGTAGTACGGCAGGTTCATTTTGGTGATGAACTCAAAAGCGGCGTCCATTTTATCTTTAGCACGCTCAACCGCGTCGGCTTTTTCATCCCATGGAAATACGTGGGTCGGACCGCCGAACGGATCGGCACCGGTACCGCAGAACGAATGCCAGTACGCGCAGGCAAAACGCAGATGATCTTTCATGGTTTTACCGGCCACTACCCTATCCGCATCATACCAACGGAATGCCAGCGGATTATCCGATTGCGTTCCTTCATATTTGATCTGTCCTATCTCTTTAAAAAACTGTTTTTCTCCGGTTACGATGCTCATATTTTTTTAATTATTGAATTACTGATTTAGTGAATTAGTGAGTTATTAGTTATCGATTTACTGAATTATTGATTTACCGAATTTTTCTTTTTTAGCTTTTGGCTTTATGCCTTCAGCTTTAAGCTTAATAGTTCCTTCCATTCCTGGTAAATGGGTTCAAATTGTTGGGTTGAGGGTTCAATCAATTGTATAGCTTTGGCATTGCTGAAAGCTTCAGCTGGCGATTTGTATATGCCTGCACCGATACCAGCGCCTAAGGCTGCCCCCACGCTACCATCGTTATTATACAGTTCTACGGGTACGCTGGTGGCGTTGACAAATGTTTCCGTGAACAGTTCGCTCAGGAACAAGTTGCTTTTGCCCGCGCGGATAACCGTTGGATTCATGCCGTTGCTGCGCATGATATCCAGGCCATAACGAAACGCGCTGGCAATGCCTTCCTGCACTGCACGGAAAATATGTGCTTGTGTATGCAGGTTCAGGTCGATATTTTGGATGTGGGCGCCTACCTGTTTGTTGTTCAGCATGCGTTCGGCACCGTTGCCAAAAGGTAATATCTGTAAGCCATCACTGCCCAGCGGTGCTTTTTTGGCCTCGTTGTTCATTTGGGTATAGTTTAGTCCTGTCCCAAAATTGTATTTGGCCCAGCGATATAGGCTGCCTGTGCCATTGATACACAACAACACACCCAGGCGTTTTTGCTCTTCGGCATAATTAACATGGGCAAAAGTGTTGATACGCGATTGCTGATCATAGGTTAGTTCGTCGCTCACACCATATATCACGCCCGAAGTACCTGCTGTAGCTGCCACCTCACCCGGATTACGCACATTTAAGGACAGGGCATTATTAGGTTGATCACCCGATTTATAAGCTACCGGAATACCAACTTTCAATTTCAGTTTTTCTGCCACAGCGGCCGATAAGGTGCCATGCGAAGAAAATACAGGATTGATCACCGGGAAAAGACTTTCATCAAAACCAAAATAATTGATGATCTCTTTAGAAATACCATTAGCTTTGAAATCAAAAAATACACCCTCCGATAATGCCGATACCGAAGTGGTGATCTCGCCAGTAAGTTTCATAGCGATATAATCGCCGGGAAGCATGATCTTATCTATCTTACTGTAGATCTCGGGCTCATTTTCCTTTACCCAGGCCAGTTTAGATGCCGTAAAGTTACCGGGCGAATTGAGCAGGTGCGATAAAGAATACTCCTCTCCTATGGCGGCAAAAGCTTTATCGCCAATTTCAACGGCACGGCTATCGCACCAGATAATGCTATCGCGCAATACATTTTGATCTTTATCAACCAGCACTAGGCCGTGCATTTGGTAGGCAATACCAATGGCGGCAATATCTGCCGGGTTGTAGGCATTTTTTGCATGGCAGCGTTCCAGGGACTGCTGCGCCTGCTCCCACCACATTTGCGGCGATTGTTCGGCCCAGCCTGGGTATAAAGCTTTAATGGGCGATTCTTCATCCGGGTATTGCGCCGAGGCCAATATTTTTTGGGTGGCCGCCTCAACAACGCTCACCTTAACCGAAGACGTACCTATATCGATGCCTAATAGCAACATACTTTTAGATGGTTATGACGTGAATAATTAGGGTGTGTTTATTTTTTGGTAACTTAACGAGACGAAATTAAATAAATATTTAAAATTACAATCGATTGCGTAAAATATTTTTTCCAACTTGCACTTTGTAATGAAGAAAGTAAAACGTACCACCATTTATGATATTGCCGAAAAACTGGGCATTACCGCTTCTTCCGTTTCCCGGGCACTGAATAACAGCAGCCAGGTGAACGAAAAAACCAAGGAGCTGATCATTAAAACAGCCGACGAGCTCAATTATAAGCGGAACACGCTGGCCTCTAACCTGCGTAAGGGTCAGTCAAAAACCATTGGCGTAGTGATACCCCGCATTAACCAGAATTTTTTCTCGAACGTGATTGCTGGTATCGAAGAAATCACCTATCAGAAAGGCTATAACCTGATTATTTGTCAATCGGACGAAGATCACGACAAGGAGGTGCAGTGTGTCAATACGCTCATCAATCAGCATGTAGATTGTATCGTGATATCAGTATCGGCCGATGGTAATGATTACCAGCACCTGCAAAATGTGTTGGATCATGGCATTCAGCTTATCCAGTTTGACCGTGTGGCCGAAGAGCTGGAAACCCTCAAGGTGATCAATGATAATGTTCAGGCCTCATACGAAGCGGTATCCCACCTCATTGAAGGTGGTTATAAAAGAATAGCCCTGCTGGAAGGACCTCAAAATCTGAGCATTTTTAAACAACGTAAGGAAGGCTACCTGAAAGCATTCAAGGCATACAATGTACCCGTAATAGAGGAATTGATTGTGGAAAATGCATGGACAAAAGAACTGGGCGCCCTGGGAACCCGCAAACTGCTGAGCCTGCCCCAGCCACCGGATGCCATATTTGCCTCCACATCCGATTTCTCGGCATTAGGTGTATTGGACGTGGCCAACGCCATGGGTATCAAAGTACCATCGGAGCTGGGTATATGCGGTTACGCTAATGAAAGCTTTTCGGAGATTACCAGTCCGTCCATAACCACTATCGATCAGTTTAGTATTTATATGGGCAATACCGTGGCCAATTTGTTTTTTCAGGAAATAGGCAATAACGATACCACCACCAAACCAAAGATCATCAGCATCAAACCGGAATTGATCATCAGGGGATCGACGAAACGGAACGGGTAAACACCCTTCTAAATCTCCCCAAAGGGTCGACTTTTAAAATCCTACTAATTCAGTTAGGTGCTTTTATGGGGCACTATGCTAATCAAAAGCCCTCTCCAAAGGAGAGGGCTAGGTGAGGTTTACTAAATTTTACGCACTAATCCAACCAATTACACTTAAAAAGTATATTTTATATTTAATATCAATTAGTAAATCTTCACGATTTTGTTACATTATAGCTTTAAATTCAGCCATTATTTAGTATTACGCATATGGATGATTTTATTGCAGCAAGGTCGCAGATGGCCTTATCGTTAGGTTTTCATATCATATACTCCTGCATCGGTATGGTGATGCCCGTTTTTATGGCCATATCGCACTACAAATGGATCAAAACCCACGATCCGGTTTACAAAAACATTACCGTAGCCTGGAGTAAAGGAGTAGCTATATTTTTTGCTACAGGCGCTGTTTCGGGCACTATGTTATCCTTTGAGCTGGGCCTCCTTTGGCCGGGTTTTATGAAACATGCAGGCCCCATATTCGGTATGCCCTTTTCGCTCGAAGGGGTAGCCTTTTTTATCGAGGCTATAGCCCTCGGCTTTTTCCTTTACGGCTGGAACCGGCTCAATGCCTGGTTCCATTGGGTTACGGGCATTGTAGTAGGCATCAGCGGTATAGCATCGGGCATACTCGTAGTATCGGCCAATTCCTGGATGAACAGTCCCTCTGGTTTCGATTTCGTAAATGGCAAATACCTTAATATCGACCCATTGAAAGCCATGTTTAATGAGGCCTGGTTCTCTGAGTCGCTTCACATGACCATCGCCGCGTTCTCAGCCACGGGTTTCGCGGTTGCGGGTATCCATGCCCTCATGATCTATCGCAAGCGTAATGTGCATTTTCATAGCAAAGCCTTTAAAATAGCCATTATATTTGGTGCCGCGGCAGCCATTTTACAGCCTTTAAGCGGTGATATATCTGCCAAGGGCGCCGCCAAAAGGCAACCCGCCAAACTGGCCGCCATGGAGGCTTATTTCCATACACAAAGCTATGCACCTTTGGTTATCGGCGGCATACCGGATACAGCGGCTAAAAAAGTAAATTATGGGATAGAGATACCTGGTTTACTGAGCTTCCTGGTGCATGATAATTTCAAGGAACCGGTTAATGGCCTGGATAAGATCCCTGTTAAAAACCAGCCTCCTGTAGCCGTTACGCACTATGCATTCCAGATCATGGTTGGTTTTGGTATGCTGATGATGCTGATCGGGGTATTGTATTTTATTGCCTTATGGAAAAAGAAGGACTGGTTTACTAAAGGCTGGTTCCTGAAAATGTTTATCTGGGCTACGCCTGCCGGTTTTATCGCCCTGGAAGCCGGATGGACGGTGACAGAAGTGGGCCGCCAACCCTGGATAATACAAGGGGTTATGCGTACCAGCGAGGCGGTTACGCCGATGCCGGGTATCCAGTACTCCTTTTACCTGTTTACCTTTATTTATTTTACGCTGAGTGTATTTGTTATTTTCCTGCTGAAAAGACAAATACAAATGGTGCCCGAATTGTATGACCGTTAAGCCCATAAAGATATGTTGTACGTAGTTATTTTGTTTTTATTTGCCGCCATTACGCTGTACTTTCTGTTAGGCGGGGCCGATTTTGGCGCGGGTATCATCGAGCTTTTTACCTCCAATGATAATAAACACCGTACCCGCAAAACCAGCTACCAGGCTATCGGTCCCATATGGGAGGCTAACCACATGTGGCTCATCATTACCGTAGTGATCCTGTTTGTGGGTTTCCCTACTATTTACAGCGAAATGTGCGTTTACCTGCACATCCCCCTGCTCATTATGCTATTGGGTATCACAGCCCGCGGAACGGCATTCGCTTTCCGGAATTATGATGCCATTAAGGACGAGAAAACGCAGGGCTTTTACAATCATATATTTGTTTACTCCAGCTTTGTTACGCCCATGTTCCTGGGCATCATCGCGGGTAGTGCCCTATCCGGCCAGATAGACCCCACAGCAAAAACATTTGCAGGTGTCTATATTTTCAGCTGGTTGAACTGGTTCTCGGTTTCGGTCGGACTTTTCACCGTAGCCCTCTGCGGCTTCCTGGCTGCCATTTACCTCATTGGCGAATGCCCCGAAGTATATGACGTGAAACGCTTTATCAAAAAAGCCAAAGCCATGAACATAGCTGCCGTGATACTGGGCGCATTGGTATTCCTGGCGTCGTATGTAGAACATGTGCACCTGGCCGACTGGATATTTGGTAACCTACTGAGTCTGACGGCTGTTATCGCCGCTACGCTATCGCTGGTATTATTATGGTTTATTATCTCCGACAAAAAGAACAAACAATGGATCAGGGTGCTGGCCGCGTTCCAGGTAAGCATGATCCTCATTTCGGTTGGCCATACCCGTTTCCCCCGTTTTGTGATCTTTAAGGATGGCAGTTCCATGTCGCTGCTTACCGATCACGCCACAGGCAAATCTATCGACGACCTGGGCGTAGGTTTGCTTATAGGCAGCCTATTCATACTCCCGGCGTTGGGATATTTGTATTATAGTTTTAAGAAGAAAGGCAATGAAACTGTTGAAGAACATTAATTTCTCTTAAACCTGTCATTCTGAGCGCAGCGAAGAATCTAATAGTCGTCATGCACGTCTAAGAATAGATTCTTCGCTGCGCTCAGAATGACAAAAAGAAAAATCAGCAGTCTAGCGCTGAAATATCTCCGGATACTTTCGGATAAAGTAAACCGGGGTGCAGCTCCAGGCATGACAATAACTGTTTACCGGGTAAAAATTATACGGCGATTTCAGCTCATCCTTCGGATCATACACTTCCCAAAAAGTGTCAGCTCCTTTTTTAACCATCCCGCCCCAATAATTTTGCAGCTCATCCTTTGCCTCAGACTTTAAACCACTTTCAATAAGAGCGGCTATATAGTAATGAAACATATAAGGTGCCCCGGGATGTACCGCATCCTTAACAGTGGTTAGCGCTTTTAAAGCCGCTTGTGCTTCCTGTTTGGAAGCCACCCCGCTCAATATCATCCAGGCTTGTGAACCATAGGAGATCTGTTTATTTGTACCGCTCACAAACAAGCCCGATTTTGGATCATAAAGGTTTTTATAGGCAGCGGCCTTTAACTTTTTGGCTAAAGATTGTATGTCATCCACTTCGTTTTCCTTGCCCAATAACTTCGCCAGCGTGTAGGTTTGGTTCAGGGTATAAATAGATAGTCCCTGCAAACAGGCTTGTTTGTCCAGGCCGTCCTGCCAGTCAAAAAACACCCACCACTCCTTACCGGCCTTTTGATAATTCATCATACCATCGGCACCGGCGTATTTACGGATGATATCCAGCTGCTTTTTGGCAACAGGCCATAGGTCAAGTCCGGTTTGCCTATCATCCGTGGCTGTAACATATTCTTTTAGCGCCACATTGTACAACAGGCAGTAATCCAGTAAGCGGCTCCGTGCCTGGGCATGGGGTTCGGGGTTTTCAAATACATTGGCGAGCAGAATGCCATCATCGGCAGATAAACCAGCCAGCAGATAAAGGCAGCGCTTGGTGAGTTGGTTGTTTTGGTAAGAAAACTGACCGGCTAATGATTCCAGGTACAGATCGCCTATCCAAAGTCGCCTATCGCGTTTGGGGCCATCCTCATATACAGTTTGCATGCATTCTTTTAAGGTGGCGAGTCCTACACGGTCAATGTCGGCTATAAGTTGGGGTGTAGTGGCGGCCAGAAGTGGTGGTTTAAAGGCTACAGACGAACTTGCCTTAAACACTATATTACTGATATGGAAATCAAAATTAGGCGAAGCGCCCAACAGTTCGATCTTTGCATATCGTCCTGAAAGGCGGCGTGGTATGGTAACCTCTGCGGGCATTTCGGTAACAGTAACGGTTTCGTCTTGCAGCCAGGCCCGGCTCAGGGTTCCTTTGTAAGGATCAAAAGGTACAGATAGTTCTGCGGGTACTTCACCAAAGGTAAATTTTAGCCTCACAGGGCCATCGGGCGTTCCTTTGAGCGATTTTATGAAGAAGGTCAGGTACCCGGTTACATGTTCGCCAAAATCAACCACAACGCCGTTTTGCGTTTTGAACGAAGTGTTATACAACTTGCCTACACTATCCGCAGGCACAGCTTTCCAACCCTGGAAAGCTGCTGGGTCTTTCTCCATACGTACCAGGCCAATAGGTTGCTTTTCTGTCTCGATAAGTTTGGGTTTATTATCTTCTGCCTTTTTGAGCCAATCCTGCCGGTATGCCTGATATGGATCCTGGGCCTGAACGCCACCGGCAAACACCACAATTAAAAAAAACGATAAAAGAAGAAACTTTGGGTTAAGTAAATTTAATACCATAGGGGAATAGTTTAATTAAGTTTTCAGGGTTCCGGTAATTGGTTGTACCGGAGGTTGTTAATTGGTTATAACAACATAAATATATACATTTTCGAACTATCCCCTACCATCTTTTTCATGAATAAAATGCGGTTGTGTAATAGTACATTTGTACTGATCCAATAATAAACTGTGAAGAATTATCTGAAAATATTATCGATAGATGAGTACTCTATCACGCCCAAATATCTGCAGCTATCCAATGCCATTATCCGGGGTATCGAAAGCGGTGATATTGTTAAGGATGATATGCTTCCCTCTATCAATGATCTGAGTTTTGCGCTGGATACCTCGCGCAATACCATTGAGCGGGTTTACAAGGAATTGAAAGATAAAGGCATTGTAAGTTCGGTACCGGGCAAGGGTTTCTTTATCTCCAATACCGATTTTCAAAAACCGATCAAAATATTCCTGCTGTTCAATAAACTGAGCGCGCATAAAAAGATCATTTACGACGCTTTTGTGGATACCATTGGCGAAAAAGCTACGGTCGACTTCTACATCTACAATAACGACTTCCATTTTTTCAAGAAGATCATTACCGAAAGCGCCCAAAATGATTATGCCAAGTATATTATTATCCCGCATTTCCTGGATAATGAAGCCAAAGCACACGAGATTATCAATACCATCCCCAAGGATAAACTGATTCTGCTGGATAACCTGGTACCCGGAGTAAGCGGAAAGTTCGCGGCGATATATGAAAACTTTGCTACTGACGTGTACGAAGCCCTGAAAAAGCTCATGGATAAGCTAACTAATTACCATACCATTAAGCTGATATTTCCGGGCAAAACCTATCACTCTAAAGAGATCATGAAGGGTTTTTTAAATTTTTGCCGCCAATATGCTTTTGAATATGCTGTAGTCGATTCCTTATCGGCAGAAACCATCCAGCCGCAAACGGTCTATATCAGCCTGACCGAGGACGACCTGGTTGAACTGATCAAAAAGATCATCGCGTCTGATTTGAAAGTAGCTCAGGACGTGGGCGTTATATCTTATAATGAAACCGCCCTTAAGGAGATCATCCTGGATGGTATCACCACCATATCAACTGACTTTAAGCTGATGGGCAGCAAAGCCGCAGAATTTGCCCTGAGTAACTGCCACGAACACTTCGCGGTACCGTTTCATGTAATGGTGAGAAGCTCGTTGTGAATTGTGATGTGAAAGAATTAAAAAAGCTGTCAATCATTTACTATTGACAGCTTTTTATATTTAACAAAAATAACTTTTTTATTTACGATTGGATAAACGCCAAAAGATCTTTGTTTATAGTTGCAGCTTCTGTTGCCGGCATTCCATGAGGGAAGCCTGGATATGAAATCAACTTTCCGTTTTTTAAAAGTTTTATTGCTTTTGCACCTGATATAGGGAATGGAACGATCTGATCATCCTCACCATGCAAAACAAGCACCGGAATATCTACACTTTTAAGGTCTTCTGTAAAATCTGTTTCGGAAAAAGCCTTAATACCATCATGATGCGCTTTTACCCCGCCCATCATTCCCTGGCGCCACCAATTATCCCTGATCCCCTGGGATATTTTTGCGCCTTCACGGTTATAACCGTAAAACGGGATGGTAAAATCTTCAAAATATTGGGCCCGGTTAAATGCCGTGCCCTCACGTATTTCATCAAATATAGCCATGGGCACGCCATCCGGATTGGTGTCAGATTGCACCATGATCGGCGTAACCGCGCTTATGAGCACCACTTTAGCTACGCGACCTTTACCCAAATTAGCAGCATAATGAATGGCTTCGCCACCGCCGGTTGAGTGACCAATATGTACGGCATCTCTCAGGTCAAGCGCTTCGGTTACCGCAGCCACATCAGCGGCATAGGTATCCATATTGTGCCCTTCTGAAACCTGGCTTGATCTTCCGTGCCCGCGGCGATCATGGGCAATCACCCGGTATCCCTTTTTCAGGAAAAACATCATTTGTGCATCCCAATCATCTCCGGATAAAGGCCAGCCATGATGAAAAAAAAGTGGTTGCCCTGTTCCCCAATCCTTGTAATAAATCTCGGTTCCGTCTTTTACTGTGATCTTACTCATTTCTGTTAATTATGATTATGGTGATTAATAAAATGCAGGAAACATGCTCTTTTAAATAGCGTGATGTTAGACAGGTCTAACAATTAAAAATAGCAAATAAAAGCGCTGATTGATGAATGGATCAATTAAAATCTAATCAAAATTTATACACATTAGTTAAGTGCTTCTAATCGAAGGGAAAATAATTTCCAGATATGTTCAATGAGAGTTTTCTTAGAAGGAAAGCTTTAAAAAAAATCATCCTGAACAAAAGGGAAGAATCTACTTAGCGGATTCTCCCCTTTTGTTTAGGATGACAAATTATATAGGTTGAAGTGATTACTTCAATACTTTGATCTTGATATTCCTAAAAAACGCTTCATTGCCATGATCCTGCAATAACAGGTGACCTTCTTTTGCTTCGCCGAAGTTTTTCCAGATGGTGTATTTGCTGATAGCTACCAAGTCGCGGAATTCTTTTGAGCCGCGCTCGTATTCCAGCACTTTAACACCATTCAGGTAATGTTCAACGTGGTTATTTGGATAAACCACTATACGACCGATGTTCCAGCTGCCAATCGGGTGCACAAAACGTTCCTGCTTGTTGGCTTTAATCAGATCGTATAAAGAGGCCAGCGTACGATCGCCATCACGGCCCAGTTTGGCATCCGGGTGCAGCTTGTCGTCCAATACCTGGTATTCCAATCCTATGGCTGAGCCTTTCGTCACTTCGCTCAGGGTTACAAAATATTTAACCCCGCTGTTGGCACCGGGCGTTAGCTTAAATTCAAATGAAAGGTCAAAGGCGCTATACTGATCGTTGGTCACGATATCACCGCCACCAGATTCTTCTTTTCCGGCTGATGGCAGCACATGCATGGTTCCATCTTTGTACTCCCAGCCAAAAGTTGGGAAAGTTTTCAGGGTAGCACCACGCCAGCCGGTATTGGTTTTGCCATCATACAGCAGTTTCCAGCCGGCAGCTTTTTCGGCCGGGGTAATGCTGTTGGGCTGCAGGTTTACCACATAAACATCTTTTGGAAAAGGTGTTGATTTTAAGTTGGTAGTTTGCAGTTTAAGGTTTTTAAAATATACTTTTTTACCAGCCTGCTCCTCTTTACTCACCGCGTGAACCTGCAAACCAATAAATCCTTTACGGTCAATAGTATCCACTACATCGGCAGTAGGGACGCCATTAATCCAGGTTTTCATTTCGTTGCCGATACATTCAATTTTGATGTGGTTGAACTCACCTACCTTAAAAGCATCTTTTGCTTTGGCGTTCAGATCAAGCGGGTAAAGCCAGTCGCGGCGGCCTTCGTCATAAATACCACCTGTCCATTTACGATCAGACGGATCAATTTCAAACTGACGGCCATAAACCTTTCCCTTACCTTCATGACCGGCAGGATCATAATGGCTACGAGTTTGCACACCAGAATTACTCAGCTTGCTTTCTATTTTGGCATCCAGTTCCAATATAAAATCACCATACTCCTTTTCGGTAACTAAAAATGAGTTGCCCGAATTTAAAACGGTGGTACCTACTATTTGTCCGTCTTCTACCTTATAATCGGCTGTACCGGCCAGGCGTTTCCAGCCTTTAAGGGTTTTACCATCAAATAAGGTTTGAGCGTTACTTTTAACAGGCATTAAGGCCGCCACAGCAAATAAGGCTATGGCCGGGTAGATGATTTTCTTCATGTGTAGTTTTATAATGGTTTTTATTTAGGATTTTTCAAGTTTACGCAAACCTGCCGGAAAGTGAAAAACGTTTATACGTTTACCTCCCAGCCTTTTTCATACTCCCTGCTCCATAATTTGGTAGCCTCCGGATCATTCAGGATATGCCCGTTGGCCGGATCAACATGCAATACCCTGTCAACACGATAGGATATATTACCCAGTTGAGGCAGCAATGTCGACTTAAATCCGATCTCGATCGGGCAGTTTAAGGCTGCCTTGCCACGTATTGCGTCAATAAAGTTTTGCATATGGAGGCCATCAAGCGCTTCGGTAGGACTTACTTTATTGGTAGCATCAACTTTGGTATCGTCCTTCACATCCTTTACCAGTTTATTATTTTCATCATAAACCTGGTAGCCATTGCCGCCGCCATAAAACACGGTTCCTTTATCGCCATAGAAAATAACACCGCGGCTTAATTTTTCGATGCCAAAGCCATTGCAGCTGCGGCTTTCCCACTCGGCAGCGGTATTGTTGGGGAAATTAAACAGGATATTCTGTGTATCAGGTGTTTGCCAGTCATCATTAAAATGAAAACGACCGCCGGTTGATACTACCTTGTTCGGAAAATCGACACCCAGGCCCCAGCGGATCACATCCAGCTCATGGGTACCGTTGTTGAGGGCTTCGCCGGTTCCCCAGTTCCAAAGCCAGTGCCAGTTATAATGGATCAGGTTGTCCTTATAGGCTACCCGTGGCGCGGGGCCCTGCCAAAGATCATAGTTCAGGTTTTCGGGAACAGCGGTTTCTTTACCGCGGCCCATGGTTGCCCGGTGATTGGTGTACCAGCCTTTGGCATAATAAGCCCTGCCGATAACGCCATTATGTAATTCCTTTACCATCGCCTGCACATTATTAAATGACCTGCGCTGACTACCCATTTGCACCAAACGGTTATATTTTTTGGCAGCAGCAACTGCCATCTCGCCCTCATGCGGGTTATGGCTGCAAGGCTTTTCTACATATACGTGTTTACCCGCCTGGCAGGCCATAATGGTGGCCGGGGCGTGCCAGTGATCGGGAGCGGCAATAACTACCGCGTCAATTTCCTTGATCTCGAGCATTTTACGGATATCGGTGATACCCTGCGGCTTTTTACCGGTAATTTTAAATATTTCGTTGATGGTTTTATCAACCACTTTGGAGTCAACATCACATATATATCCTATTTCAACATTGGGTATACGCGCAAAGCTTTGAGCCAGGTATAAACCCCGGCTGTTGGTTCCCATCATCCCTAAAACCACCTTATCATTTGGCGATCCATCAAAAACCCCGGCTTTTGATAGCTCTGGTGTAAGCAGGAAGCAGGTGCCTGCTAATGAACTTGTCTGGATGAACTTTCTACGGGTAATCATATCTAAAACGGTTAATTGGTTTATTACCTACTACTTGTATAAGCAAAGATGGCAAATTACCTAAGTTTTAGAAAGCTTTAAAGAAAATGAACAACTTTTTTTAAAAATGAACTGTAACTTAACTGTGACTTAAATCTGCCTGTAAAACAATCATTTAAAGAAAATACAAAAATAAAGGGGCCTGGTTATGGAGCCCCTTTAAATTCACGGTTAAATATATTTTTTTAAACTAAGCCTTGTATCGAAAATACATCAAGTTTGGATGTCTGAAAATTACGCACCCGCTTATACACACCATTACCGTTGCTACTGCCATCAGTATTGGTATTACCCTCAACAGTTTCGAACAAATCGCCATGAACAGCAGTGATAAACCCGGTATGAACCCAATCAAAACTGGTTTTCTGCAATAGGAAAATATCGCCTGGCTGTACAACCGACGGATTATTGCGCACCGCCGCGTAACGGGTGAGGATGCCTTTATTGACACCTGTTGTACCAATGGTATCGCAACTATAGGATAAAGGCATCAGCGAACGAAAATCTTTTCCTAATTGGCTGGCAGCCTGGTCAACAATAGCTTGCACAAAGCCCATGCACCAAAACCAGGAGGTACCTTCTGAGCCATCCATATAGCTGCGTACCCACGGGCCACAGTTACTCTGCCCTTTAACAGTAAGTTCAAAGGGAGCATTGCTTAGATGCTGAAGCGCGGTATTAACAACAAGCGTGCGTAAATCGTTGCCTTTTACCGGGGTGGTAAACGCATTGGAGAGCGGCCTGGATAACTCGGTAAACAGGGCGCCATCAACAATGCCGGTTTGCGGCAGGCTTTTTGCCTTTTGAAAGGCTTTTACCGCGGCTTCGGTAGCCGGACCAAAGTCGCCATCGATACCTGTAGCGGTACCCGCAGCCGGTTTAACCATGGCGTACAAATTAAGCCAGCTTTGTACTTTGGTTACATCCTTTGAGGTGTTGGTGCTTCCGCCCCGTTGCTGAGTGGCGGATATGGTAAGTTCTTTCAGGTATTGTTTTTTAACCATGACAGGTAAGGTTTAAAGTGATAAGATTTAGGTTTGACCGCTGCTATTTTTAAGCCCGTTGAGCAGCTATTAGCCGCGATCATTTACTATATAAAGGTAAATCATAATTTATCATTTTTCGCAGGTAATTATACCCTTTTACGTACGTAATTTTACGCATAAAGTTGCCTGAACATCAATGCTGATAAGAATATCTAATGGCATACTTAATCCCCCTTGTTTTCAAATACCGTGTTTTCACCTATTGCTGCCGTAAAATATTAGGCAGATATTGATAACAGTATTTAAACATCAAATAAACACCTAAACCATGTCAAAAAAATACTTATCATCGCTGCTTGCGGCTGTTTGCTTAATTACTGTTGTAATTAGTAGTTGTAAAAAAGGTTCGCAAATCACCCCGCCTGAAAAGGATAAATCTGTAGTACAAAACGATGGAACCGAATCTCCGAAACCAAGGGATATAATCTTAAACACCATCCCCGAAACCCAAACTATCCAAAGCGGACAGCCAATTCCGCAAGGGTGGATAATTACGGGCAAATCAGGAAGTAATGTAACCATCACCAAATTTGACGGACTGCCAACAGGTTATCAGCTTACCATTTTAGGCGGACAGGTTACCCCTACCGGGTGGATTGTTACCAACACAACAGCCCTGGGCGATGTTAAAGTAATTACCATGATACAAGGCTACCCTACAGGAACAAAAATCAACATCATAGGCGGTCAGGGCACACCTGCCGGGTGGATTGTTACCAACACCAATGCGCTGGGAAGCATAAAGGAGATCACCATGATACAAGGCTATCCTACGGGAACAAAAATCAACATCATAGGTGGTCAGGTAACCCCTGCCGGGTGGATTGTTACCAACACCGATGCATTGGGAAGTGTAAAGGAAATCACCATGATACAGGGTTATCCTTCGGGCACACAATTAACCATAATCAGCGGCCAGGGTACACCTGTCGGCTGGGTGATCATTTCCAGTACTGGTAATACTGTAGTTATTAAAAAATTATAAATAAAAGCTATTGGCTGAAGCGTAACTGGTATACGCATTTAGCAAAAAGCCCGCCCAGGTGGCGGGCTTTTGTTTTACTTCCGAAGATGCAATTCGGCAAATCACTGCAGCAACCGCGCCTCATATTCCCTGATCAGTTTTTGAGTAGCCCGGTTTCGCCATGCAGTGATCAGCAGCTTTTTCAGATCATCTGGCTTTACAGTTTCCAGCCGTACCGCCATATATTTGTAGTTGCGATAATGATCGGTAATAAAAAAGGTATCAGGATCAATAGCCATCCACTTTTCACGTTCCAGGGTATGCACGGCTACCAAATCGTCTTTTAGCTTTACATTGGCCATTATTTTATTATTTACATAAAATGCGGGATGTTCAAAGTGCATTTTTTCGGTTACCCCCGGCAGCGACAGCAGGGTAGCACGCATAAACTGCATAAAAGTAAACATGTCTGTAGCCATAGTTGATAGAGTCAAGAGGTAAGAGTCAAGAATCAAGATAAGGGTTTCCTGTTAAAAGAAAACATTTTATCCTGACGTTTTTCTTGATTCTTGACTCTTACCCCTTGATTCTCCATTAATACTGTATCGGCAGCGGATTTAAAGTGGTATTCTGGCGCTGATGCCAGTACGGATAAATAGGATCCACATCACTGGCAGCATCCAGTTTTTTAACCTGCTCGATAGTCAGGTTCCAGCCAACAGCTGCCAGGTTTTGTTTCAACTGCTCTTCATTGCGGGCTCCTATAACCAGATTGGCTACGGTTGGTCTTTGTAACAACCAGTTAAGCGATACCTGCGCTACCGATTTACCGGTTTCTTCGGCCACCTCGTCCAACGCTTCAACAATATTGTATAAACGTTCCAGGTTTGTTTCCGGACCATGGCTGCCGCCTTGCGCCCTCCTGTTATCTTGCGGAATAGGCTGCCCCCTGCGATATTTACCGCTTAACTGGCCAGATGCCAGCGGACTCCAAACTATGGTACCCACTTTTTGGTCGATACCCAGCGGCATCAGTTCCCACTCAAACTCACGATCAAGCAATGAATAATAAGCCTGATGGCCAACATACCTGCTCCAACCATAACGCTCAGATACCGAAAGCGATTTCATCAGGTGCCAGCCCGAAAAATTAGAGGCCGCGATATAACGGATCTTACCGCTGGTTACCAGGTCGTCAAGGGCACGCAGGGTTTCTTCAACAGGTGTGGTACCATCAAAACCATGCATATGATAAACATCAATATAATCGGTATTCAGGCGGCGCAGGCTGGCTTCGCATTGCTGAATCAGATGGAAACGAGATGAGCCATAATCGTTGGCTCCATCGCCCATAGTAAAAGTAGCTTTTGACGAGATAAGTACGCGGTTACGCAAACCTTCCAGCGCCTGGCCCAATATTTCTTCTGATAAGCCACGCGAATAAACATTGGCCGTATCAAAAAAGTTAACACCCGCATCCAAACATAAGTTGATCAGCTTTTTAGCCTCATCAACCTGTGTATTTCCCCAGGCTTTAAAAAACTCGTTGCCGCCGCCAAAAGTGGCCGTTCCAAAACTTAATACGGGTACTTTTAATCCCGATGCTCCTAATTGTCTGTATTCCATAGTGTGTGTTTTTGATGCATATGAGGGAAAAGGTTAAGAATCAAGAATAAAAGAGTCAGGAATCAAAATAAAATAAAAATTCAGCGATGATACTGGCCGCCTTCACTTTTGCTCTTGATTCCTGACTCTTTTATTCTTGACTCTCTTCCCCATATATAACAAAGCTAAAACTTATGTGTTTCAACATTAAGTTTCGTACATCATTCATTTGTCATTTGTAGCTATTTTTACCGTAATCCGGAACAACTCTAAATAGCAAATAGGCCATTTACAGGTACCGCTATTGGTTAACTTTGCGCAAAAAATTAACACATGGAGAAAACCAGACTTACCATTAATAATAACGGCTCTGTAAAAGTTGACGGCGATTTTGAAATTGTTGACGCGCAAGGAAATGTATACGGTTTACAAGGCCGCACCGTACTATCTATCTGCCGCTGCGGCCTGTCGGCCAATAAACCATTTTGCGATGGTGCCCACAAAGGTCATTTTGAACATAACGCAATAGCATTTGATCTGCCGCCTAAAAAAGTTTAAAACACAGGTTACATTGATCTGTATACCCGTAAAAGTCTCCGTTTGTATACAACGGGGACTTTTATTTTATACGACTCACCCCGACATCGCTACGCTCGTCACCCCTCTCTCCGCTTCGCGCATAGAGGGGATGAATGGATCAATGATTTTTAGATCAAAGAGCAAGGATAAAGAAATAAAGAATCCCAGCAGTCGCTCGGCTCCGGCCCACAGGTGTTGGGAAGAGATAATGTTATCGATCAAGCTCCCCTCTTGAGAGGGGGTGTGTAGACTTGTGCAGTGGCAGGGGTGTGCTCATGAAGCGGAAGGACACACCCCTCCACCCCTCTCAAGAGGGGAATCGCACTGTCTTCCACTCTTTTTCCGTCTTCCCAACACCTGTGGGCCGGAGCCGAGCGACTGCAAATATCTTTGTTCCTTATTACAAAAATCTATGCTCCCATCTTTCCGCCGCAGGCGAAGAGAGTGTGGTCCAGCGAAGCGTAGACCAGGTGAGTCGATACCGCGTTTGATGCTCACAACCATCCTTTTCAGTAGCATTTATTTCTAAACACCACCTGAATTCATCTTTATAAAAAATATGAGCGGTTAAATTGGTAATTTTGCCCTCTTAAATATTTAATACAATTTTTGATGGTGTGGTTTGAAAAATTAAAGCTGAATAAGCAGCTGGTTAGATCGGTAAATGAAGCAGGTTTTACAAACCCTAAAGAATTGCAATTAAAAACGCTTACCCGTATAGTTGGCGGTCAGGATATTATTGCCATAGGTCCAGAGGGAAGCGGCAAAACCACTACTTATGTTCTGGGTGTTTTAAACCGGTTCAATTACGCCCCGGAAGGTGTTCCGCGTGTGTTGATCCTGGTACCAGAAAAAGAACAGGTAATGGCCGTGATTGAACAATTTGAATTGCTCAACAAAAATAAATCCATTTCGATTGTGGGCTTATACGTTGCCCCCGGTATTGAAGCCCAGATGGATGCTTTAGCCGATGGAGCCGACATTGTGGTAGCTACCCCCGACAGGGCAAGAGCCATTTACCTAAAACTGGCGCTTAACCTGAACAAGGTTGATCTTTTGGTAATTGACGATGCCGATCTGATAGTTAAAAAAGGTTTGCAGCTGCCGGTTGTGGAGCTGGCTAATAGTATAGGGCGTGGTCAACACCTGGTATTTACCGAGGTAATGCATAGCCGCCTGGAAAAAATGCTGGAACCTTTCATGAATCAGCCGGCCATCATTGAGGTGGACGAACTGGAAGAACAGCCGCTTCAAACACATCCCCAATTGCTTTATAACGTGCCTAACTTTGGCACCAAGCTCAATTTGCTTAATTTATTCCTGTACGACGAGGAATTGTTCACCAAGACAGTTGTGTTTGTAAACACAAAAGTCACTGCAGATAAACTATATAAAAGCCTTCACTCCCGTTTACGTGATGCGGTAGCTTTTTTGAACCCGCAGTTTTTTGATACCAATGGTTTTAAAAACATCGAAGATTTTAAGACGGCCGAAAATTCAAGGGTTTTGATCGTAACCAATGAAAATAATGAGACTATCGATTTAAGCGGTATCCCATTCCTCATTCATTTTGATCTGCCCCAGGAAAAAGAAACTTTCACGGAGCGCATCATCAATCACGAACCCGACAGTGAACAGGAAACCCTGGCTATTACCTTTGCTACCGATCTGGAACTAAGCCAGGTTAAAAAGATAGAGCAAGCCATCGGCAAAAAGACCCCCACAGCAGAGCTGCCCGAGGAACTGGTTATCGAAAAGGAGATAAAAGCAAAAAAAGAGGAAGCGGATAAAAAACCGGCCAAATCAAACGCCGATGCCCCTGTTGTTGGCGCCGCTTTTCATGAAAAAAAGGCCGCTAATGCAAAAACTTACAACTACAGTTCGGGCCAGAAAGCAAAGATGAACAACAAACGTAAGCACTAAGCCTTTACGCAGCTGGCTATATACAAATCCTCGACCTTTTTACGTGCCCAGGGGGTTTTACGCAAAAATTTAAGGCTTGACGATATGCTGGGGCTATCATGAAAGCAATTAATACGGATACGCTTGTCTAACTCTTCCCACCCAAACCGGGCCAAAAGCTCTTCCAATATTACCTGTAATGTTTTACCGTGCAGCGGATCCTTGCTTTGTTGTTGCATAAGGCAAAAATATGGTTATTGAGCCATTATACATACATGGCCTATTTATTATATACTTTGGCTAAACAACTAACTGCACCTTTACTCTACAATACAACCAGTTATCATTTTCTTGCGTTTAAATAGTCATATGTAAATACTGTTTATTTAAGCGTATTTTAGTAAATTAGATAAACATTTCATGTAATTATTCACTACCAATAAGTCATAATTCATTTGATATAATGAGGGGTTGTAAGCTTTATTTTATTTTACTTTTCCAGGCTATCTCATTATATGTGTTCGCGCAAAAGCCGCCTTTGCATTTTCAGCGCATAGGTAGTCGCTCTAATTTATCAGAACTCAACGTTAATACTATTTTCCAGGGTAGCTATGGTTTTATATGGGTGGGCACCCTTGATGGTTTAAACCGTTTTGACGGTAATAAATTTAAAGTTTTTCAGAACAATATCGCGGATAGCACAAGTCTTAGTAATAACTATGTAACTCATATTGCCGAAGATAAGAACAGAGACCTTTGGATAGCCACTATGGGTGGGGGCCTTAATAAATATGATCGTAAAAAAAACCGGTTTTATCATTATCTGCATAGTAGAAAAACTGCAAATACCGTAGCAAGCAATAACTTAACAGGGCTTGTTTTTGATAAAAAAGGCAATTTATGGATCAGCTACCAGGATGCGGGCTTTGATAAATTCGAGATCGGCAAAAATAAGTTCACCCACTACAAACACAGTGATGCTGATCCTAATACCCTAAGTGATAATAACACCAGAACAATTTATCTCGATAGCCGGAACAATTTATGGATCGGGACAACATCCGGTGGGTTAAGCCGCTTTAATATCCAAACCAAAAACTTTACCTGTTTTAAACACAATGATAAGGTTGCCGGATCGGTATCATCCAATTACATCACCGCTATTTTTGAAGACAGCCACCAACGTTTATGGATAGGTACCTGGGATAACGGCGGTTTAAATTTGTATGACGACCATACAGGCACTTTTAAAAACTTTAAAAACATTCCGGGTAACAGCAACTCGCTTTCGGGCAATTACATACAAGCCATTGCCGAAGATAGCGATCAAAACATCTGGGTGGGCATTAATAATGGCGGGATAAGTATATACAATTACGCCGAAAATAAATTTACAAACCACTATCATGATGATATCGACAACACCACTATAGCCAGTAACTCTGTTGATGCCATATTAAAGGATAATATCGGTAATATGTGGGTTGGCACTTTTTCTTCGGGCATTAACCTATACAGAAAAACCACCGAGAACTTTTCATACTACAAACACAGCTCTCTGCCCGAAAGCTTATCAAACAACTATGTATTAAGCTTTTACCAGGATAAAAAAGGCGGTATATGGATTGGCACCGACGGCGGGGGATTAAATTTATTTAACCCTGATAATGGGATTTTCACAACCTACAAACACCGCGAAAACGACAAAAGTGGCATATCCGGGAATTATATTCTGGACATGCAGGACGATGATAACAACAACCTGTGGATAGCCACCTGGGGCAACGGCGTTAGTGTCATGAACATGCAAACCCACCGGTTTAAATCATACACCCATAACCCTGATGATAGCAGCAGTTTATCCGGCAATAACATATACGCCATTACTGCCACACCCGATCATAAAATATGGATAGGTACATTTGGTCAGGGGCTCGACCTGTATAATCCTAAAACCAATAAGTTCATCCACTATAAACATAACCCCAATGATCCTAAAAGCATTAGTGATAACATTATCAATTCATTGTTGGTCGACTCCAAAGGCAATCTGTGGATAGGCACCGGCGAAGGAGGTCTTAACCGTTTTGATCAGCAAACGGGTACTTTTACCTCTTACAAGCATGATGAATCAGCAAACAGCATCAGCAACAACAAAGCGGTCGATCTGTTGGAAGACCTTAACGGTAATATATGGGTATGCACTTTCGACGGACTAAATCGTTTTGATCCCAAAACCGGCCGCTTCACCGTTTTTAAAACAAAAGATGGCCTGCCCAATAATTACACTTATGCTATTAAGGAGGACAATCGTGGCAATCTTTGGATAAGCACCAATAAGGGCATATCCAAATACAACCCCATAACCAAAAAATTCAAAAACTTCACCGTTGACGATGGCTTACAGGCTGATGAATTTAAAGCGAAATCGGCTTTAAAAACCAGGGATGGCCTGCTGTACTTTGGCGGTGTTAACGGCTTTAATGTATTTAACCCCGAAAAGATCGACTCCTATCACTACAATCCGCCTTTGGTTTTAACCGACTTCCAGATCTTTAATAACTCCATACCGGTAGCTAAAAATGCTCAAGACCCCTCGCCGCTCAAGCAAGATATCACAGTCACCAATGCCATCACTTTACATTACGACCAATCCGTAATTTCATTTGAATTTGTATCGCTGGATTATGCCTTCTTAAACCGTACCGTTTATGCCTATCAATTAGTGGGTTTTGATAAAAGTTGGAATTATGTAGGGCGTAAAACCTCGGCAACCTACACTAATTTACCCGCCGGCCATTACCTTTTTAAAGTAAAAAGCAATAACGGCGATGGTGTATGGTCAACCAGGGAGCTGAATTTGGAGTTAACCGTTCTGCCGCCATTTTGGCTAACCTGGTGGTTTATTATCCTGGTAACATTTTTTGTTTTTGCTGTTATATATAGTTTATACCGCTTAAAAGTAAATGCTATTGTTAAACAAAAAGCTTTATTGGAGCAACAGGTAACCGAACGTACTGACGAGGTTTTGCAGCAGTCTGAGGAATTAAAAAAACAATCAGTCGATCTGCAGGGGCTCAATGCCGAATTACAGTCGCAATCAGAAGAGCTGCAGGCGCTGAACGAAGAACTACAGGTACAATCTGAAGAATTAGAGCTGCAGCGCCAGCAGGAGCGGCAGGCCCGTAAAGAAGCCGATAAGGCCAACAAAGCCAAAAGCATATTCCTGGCAACCATGAGCCACGAGATACGGACGCCCATGAATGGTGTGATCGGGATGGCTTCACTTTTGAGCGAAACAGAATTAAACCCCGAACAACGGGAATATACCAACACCATTATAGCCAGCGGCGACAACCTGGTGAATGTGATCAATGACATCCTTGATTTTTCAAAAATAGAATCGGGTAAAATGGATATTGAACAGGACGACTTTGACCTGCGTCACTGTATTGAGGAGGTAATGGATCTTTTTTCGCAACAGGCCTCGCAACAAAACCTGGAATTGGTTTACCAGATAGACCCTGCCCTACCCACACAAATTATTGGCGACAGCCTCAGGCTTAAACAAGTAATTACCAACCTAACCGGCAACGCTTTAAAATTCACACAAAAAGGTGAGGTATTTATCAAAGTATTCCTATCCAAAACCTTTAAAAATGGCGATATCGAAATAGGTTTTAGTGTGATGGACACCGGGATAGGCATTCCCGACGAAAAGCTCCCGGGTTTGTTCAATGCCTTCTCGCAGGTTGATTCATCAACTACCCGTAAATATGGCGGCACTGGTTTGGGCCTGGTGATCAGCCAGCGCCTGGTAAAACTCATGGGCGGCGAAATATGGGTAGAAAGTGTTCACAACGAAGGGTCTGTTTTTGTATTTACCATCAGGGTGCCTATCAGTAAAAAGCAATCCAAACATATCCCGGTAATCTTAAATCCGGCCGAAATGGAAGGCAAAAGGATTTTGGTGGTTGATGATAATCAGACCAATCGGTTTATCCTGAAAACCCAGTTAGAACAATGGGGAATACTTACCCTATCTGCCGCATCGCCCGTGGAAGCGCTTGACCTTTTATCAGAAGGCGAAAAATTTAACCTGGTGATAACCGATATGCAAATGCCGGATATGGACGGTGTCGACCTGGCGCGGGCCATTAAAAGAAATTATAAAAACCTGCCCGTGATTATGCTGAGTTCCATTGGCGATGGTTCAAAGAAAAAATACCCGGGCTTATTTTCCGCTATACTCACCAAACCTGTTAAACAAAACCAGTTGGGGAAAAGTATACAGGCAGAGTTTCAAAATCAGCCAGCCACAGCTGCCACAGAGCCCAGATCTCCTAAATTATTTGATGAAGACTTCGCAACTGAGTTTCCGATGCGCATTTTGGTGGCTGAAGACAATCTGATCAATCAAAAACTGGTTGATAAGATGCTCACCAAGCTGGGCTACAAATTCATCATGGCGCCAAACGGGCTTGAGGCTTTAAACAAGTTAAAGTTAAACCCGGTTGATGTTATATTTATGGATGTGCAAATGCCCGAAATGGATGGATTTGAAGCTACACGGCACATCCGCAAATACGCCTTTAAACAACCTTATATCATAGCTATGACCGCCAACGCCGGCCCCGAAGACCGCGAGCTTTGTTTAGCAGAAGGCATGGACGATTACATAGCCAAACCCATGAAAACCGAAGATTTGGTAGCAATATTAAAAAAGGCCTATGAAGCTGTGAAAAAAAAGAGTAAGGATAAAGAGAGGTATAGATAAGATAGGGATGTAGTTGCGGTTACAGTAACTAAAAAAGAAATCTCCCCACGCGTCATTGCGAGGAGGAACGACGTGGCAATCCCCTACTTACAGAGAGGCTCTGCCTATAGGGGATTGCCACGCTGCGCTCGCAATGACGTGAGGGCGATAATTTTATTCCCCCACTCCTAGTTCCTGCATTAATTTCACTAACTTCTCCTTCACTTCGGCCAATTCATTTTCCAGCTGGCTTACTCGGGCTTCCAGACCGCTGGTTGAGCGGCTGCCTGCTTCTTCGATGTCATCATCATCGCTTATTTCAGGTGTACCGCCTAATAAATGAGCATAACGGGCTTCTTTTTGCCCGGGGCGTTTGGGCAATTGCACTACGTAAGGTAAAGTCGGGTCGGCCAGTTTCTCCAGCATTTCCTGCACTTCTTCTATCGTTTCAAATTCATATAGCCTGCCCGAGTTGGTATTCAATTCACCAGGCGTTTGTGGCCCTCGTAATATCAGCAGGCAAAGCAAAGCCACCTCGGCAGGTATCACCGGGAAAACAATAGCAAAATTATGTTTGTATTTGATGTTACGGATAGAGCCGCCGGTAACGGTCGAGATCAGTCCGCGTCTTTTAAGCGTATTTAATGTTTCGGTAACCGTGCCTTCATCGTAATTCACAACGGGCTTACGCGATGTTTTCTGGTTACAGGCCGCGGTTAAGCCATTCAGCGTCATGGGATAATAATCGGGCGTGGTTTTGCTTTTTTCCATCAGCGAGCCCAACACGCGCAGCTCTGTAGCATTAAGTACCGGTAAAGTTTGGGGTGAATCCATGGCTAAATATAAGCAGCTTTTTATAGCCGCAAAATTTTAACGATTATTTTTAAACACGTTGCGTTAAGCAAACATAAAATTTGGCTTAAATCCGTTACTTTGTATTTACATGTCATTATTCATCACATCACTAAATTCGGGCAGTAACGGCAATTGCTATTACGTAGGGAACGAGCGGGAGGCTATATTGGTTGATGCCGGCATATCATGCCGCGAAACTGAAAAACGCATGGCCCGCCTGGGCTTATCCATGCAAAAGGTAAAAGCCATATTTGTATCGCATGAGCACTCAGATCATATCCGCGGCATACCCGTGCTGGCCAAAAAGTTCAATTTGCCGGTATACATTACCCCTGGTACCCTTTTGCATTTAGGCAACAGTGTAGATGCACAACAGGTACATCACCTGCGGGAGTTTGAAACCGTGAATATCGGTGAATTGCAGGTTACCTCGTTTCCCAAAGAACATGATGCCACCGAACCGCATAGCTTTTTTGTGAGCTGCCGCGATATCAACGTGGGCATATTTACCGATATTGGCGTAGTGTGCGACAGGCTCATCCGCTACTTTAGCCAGTGCCATGCCGCTTTCCTGGAAGCCAATTACGATGACGATATGCTGGATAACGGCGGCTATCCCTACCATCTTAAACGGCGCATCCGCGGCGGCAAGGGTCACCTGTCAAATAAACAGGCACTGGCCTTATTTACTACGCACCGGCCCGCACACATGACCCACTTACTGCTCTCCCACTTATCGCACAATAACAACAACCCCAAACTGGTTGAAGATTTGTTTATGGCCTGTGCCGAAGGCATCCATGTGGTTGTAGCCTCCCGGTTTGAAGAAACCCCGGTTTATCATATTGGCGAGATGGACAAAATAACATCATTTGCCGGACAGCTTGATCTTGGATTTAATAATTAGTTTAAGTAGTTAGTATCAAGACATTGGAAATACCCTTTTGTCATGCTGAACGAAGTGAAGCATCTATTATGTTTGTCATGCTGAACGAAGTGAAGCATCTATTATGCTATATGCCTATTTACGAATAGATCCTTCGTTCCTCAGGATGACAAACTTTTTAGGTTACAGATATATGCAAAATCGTGGTAATCTTTTAATCCCTTCAATCATGGTTCAGACAAAGTCTTGATACTTGATACTAACTACTTGATACTAAAGAACCCTATCGCCTCACCCGCATAAACATCATAAACAGCATTTCATACAGCTCCGGATGTTTGTGTTTGAGTTCTTCGGGTTTCTGAAAAAAATATTCAGCGGCTACGGCAAAAAACTCGGCTTCGCTGGTGGCAGCATAGGGGTTGATGTCTGACCGGCCTTCCTCTATTTTATGGATCTCGTGGTGGATCATTTTTAACCAGGGCAGCACATAATCATGCGCCAGCAGGTTTTCGGGGATGCCATCAGTAGCACCGTCAGATTTATCCAGCAGGTGTACAAACTCATGTATAGCGGTATTCTCTTTACCAGCCGAACGCGAAAAACCCTTGGTAAGGGCCGCCCGCGACAAGATCATTTGTCCGTTCATGTAGCCCGAACCCACCATGCCCATGATATTCCGGCCTTCGCCCTCAAACTGAAACTCAGTATCAAAAGTATCAGGATAGAGTATTACATTGGTGAGATTACTGTACCGCCAGTTATCCAGCCTGAAAATGGGGATCACCGCGCTCGACGCGATCATTACGCGGTCAATATCTTCAATAGCTGTGCCTACCCCTTCTATGGTAATACCTTCCTGAAAGCCAATTACCTTTTGCTCAAATAAAAGTTTATCAGTATTGTTCAGGGCCTGATAAAACGGTATATATCTTTCCAGGATGGCCTTATAAACCGTATTGGCGGGTGTCTTTTTCAGCTTACTCTTTTTAGTCGAAAAGTAGTATCCGATAATGGCAACAACAACAAGCAGGAATATAATGGTTGGTATCATAAGGGTAAAAAATCAACGGAATCAACGGAATCAATGTAATCATTCACATCAATGGTCAAATATCAGCATTAAATCAGGTAAAACAATACCATTATAAGGGCCGCTACCAGCGTATTTAAAAAATTCACCGCGTTATTGCCTATGTATCCCCGGCGTTCCAATAAGGCGCCCAGTACCGAATCGGTTAAATTACCTATAGTTCCGGCAACAATAAGCCAGATCAGGCTGTTGTTCCACCCAAAGCCAACGGCATAAACTACGGCTATCACCAAACTGCCGCCAATACCCATTAAAGTACCTTCTAAACTAATCACGCCATCCAATCCACGCTGATCGGGTTTCAGGGTAATAATATTGAAAAAACGACGGCCATAAACCGTGCCCAGTTCGGATGACAGTGTATCGGCCGTTGCCGATGCAAAGCTTGCGGCCATCATCAACACCCATAAGGAGTTATAAGCAGGGAACGATAAAACCAGGATCCCGGTAATGGCCCCCACACCCGCGTTGGCCAATACCTGCGCTGCGCTTCGGCCGCCCTGATGTTCTTTAATATCGCCAAAACTTTGCTTTTTGTGTTTCTGCCAGGAAGTAGCCGCCGAACCTAAAATAAAAAAGATGGTCATCATGGCTACACCCGTATATCCCGCCCCGGCAAAAACCAGGCAGGCCACACCCGCGCCCGTGATGGCTGCTACCGGTGTTAGCTTACGGGCCGATATGCTGTAAACAACGCCCGCGATAAGGATAAGTACCAGTAAACCGTAATGAGCCATGATAGAATCAAGAAATTAAGAGTCAGGAATCAAGAGGCAAAAGTCGAGAATCAGGAGACAAGAACCAAGAAATTAAAAGTCAGGAATCAGAAGAGACAAGAACCAGGATGCACGAGCCAAGACACACCAGTTTTTTATTAGTGTTCAGGTTAATATCAATTTCTCCGCGTTTTTTATGATTCTTGTCTCTTGATTTTTGTCTCTTGATTTTTGTCTCTTGATTCTTGTCTCTTGATTCTTGTCTCTCTTGTCTCTTGACTCTTTCTTACTATTTTTGCGCCGAATGAAAGATATATTAGGACAGGCCATACATGATCATTATCATCAGCAACAGGAGCATCAGCTCTGGATCAATAACCAATATGGGCCGCGCGAGGAAATGCCGGTAGAGGCCTATTTCCGTGAGGAAGACGATATGCCCGATCTGGAATGGCTGGCCTTAAACGAGTGCCGGGGCGACGTACTGGATATCGGTGCAGGTGCGGGCGCGCACGTATTGATATTGCAGGATCGCGGTTTCGAAGTTACCGCCCTGGATATATCCAAACTGGCATCAGACATCATGAAAGCGCGCGGAGTTAACAAAGTACTTACCGCCGATATTTTTGAATATCAGGAGCAGCAATACGATACCTTGCTGTTGCTGATGAACGGTATTGGCCTCACGGGTACCCTGCTAAAGCTGAAAACCTTTTTACAGCATGTAAAGCAATTGCTTAAACCAGGCGGGCAGCTTTTGTTCGATTCTTCTGACATTGCCTATTTGTACGAGGGTAAGCTTCCCGAAAACGGACCATACTATGGCGAAATTCAATACCAGTATCAATACAACCAGCAAAAAACCGACTGGTTCCCCTGGCTGTACATCGACGAACAAACCCTCACTACCATCGCCCAGGAAATGGGCTATAACATGGAAGTACTGCTCGAAGACGAGTTTAAACAATATCTGGTAAGACTTACTTTAAAATAAATATTAGCACCGTGCCCTATTGCGGCTTTTGAAAAATTTCGGTATATTTAAGAATATCCAACCGTCAGCCCTGCTTGTTTGAAAAACATAAGCAGGGCTGTTTAATTAATGGCAAAAAAGGCTTTAAAAAGCAGTTATTTTCACACAAAAAACTAAAAATCAATACATTAAAACTTTTTAAACTTTTCAAAACCCGTCAAAAATTTGTTAAAAAGTGTTAAAATGGGTAGCTCAGTAACGTTTTTAGGCCTTTTTGGTACCATTTTGGCCCAATTTTGATCAGAAAAGTGTTAAAATAAAGGTTTAAAAAGTTTGGGACTGTTTGAATTTCATAAGTTTGGTTTCGAAGCGACTAAAAGATGGAATGATAAATTGATCCGGAACCGGAACGAAGATTTTGACAGTCGGGAAACCTTAGGCTTATTCCGTTTTTCTATCTTTAAAAAGTTTTTGTCTTACGCCATGAAAAAAACCATCGACCATATACTGGAAGCCCGCGAGAAAAAAATAACCGAGGAAGATGTTGTGTTACAGCCCCTGCCTCATCAGCAATTCCGCTTTGCCAACCCTTTTATTGTTTTGCACCATATGAGGCCGCTTGTTATTAAACCAGGACAGGCTTCAAGGATACATCCCCACCCGCATCGCGGTTTTAGCCCATACACCATTATGCTGCAGGGCGAAGGTTACCACCGTGATAATGCAGGCAATGATAAAGTGATCAAAGCAGGCGATGTACAGCAAATGTTCGCCGGTAAAGGCATTTTACACAGTGAGGGCCCTACCCCGGAGCTTTTAAAGACCGGCGGCACACAGGAGCTTATACAACTCTGGATAAATGCCCCCAAAGCCAATAAATGGGACGAACCTTTTTACCAGGCCGCTACTAAAGAACAGCAACCAAAAGTATTAGAGGACGATGACCTGAGTTTCCGCCTGCTAAGCGGCGACTATGAAGGTAAAACCGGACCTATTAAAAATTTCACACCAGTGATCTCCATAGTTGGCGAAATAGCTGCGGGCAAAACAGCCCATTTTACCGCGACGCCAGGTTACTGGACCTTGCTATATCTTATCCATGGAGATGTGGAGATAAACGATACAGCGGTGTCTGCTCATAACCTTATCGTATTCAGTAAAGAAAATGAGGATATCGCCGTAACAGCTGCTACCGATGCGCAGGTATTATACCTGTCGGCAGAACCAATTGAAGAACCTGTTGCCGCTAAAGACAACTTTGTCATGAACACACCCGAAGAAAACGAACAGGCCATTGCCGACTATAAGAATGGCCTGTTCGGGACTTTAAGTTTTTAACCAGGTAATATATTTTCGGTATTTACCGGGATACTATCATACTTGTCATAAAGCTTTAAAAATTTATGTGGGTCGATAGGTTGTTCGGTGAGTATTTCTTTTAAACCCAAAAAGAAACCTTCCCGGCTTTGGCCCGGGTTAAATATCAATGTCGCTGTAACATCCAGATCGGTTGTATTGCGAAAACCATGAGGCGTAAATCGGGGAATGTAAACTACCGAACCCTCAACGGCATCTATCATCTTGTCTGATAGCTGAATGGTTAGGGTGCCTTTGTTTACAATAAAGGTTTCGTCCATATAACGGTGATAGTGCAGCTGCGCGCCAACGGTACCTGGCTGCAACAGAATTTCATATACGCCCATTTGATTATTGGATATCTCGCTGGTTACCTTCAGCGTGATCTTATTATCGGCTACTGCCAATATTTCCCCTTCACCGGGATTAAAGACAATAACTTCGTTTTTTAATACGTCGGTATAATAATTTGGAGTATTCATGATGTTGTACATTATGCTTTAGTTTTAACTTCATAATTCAAATACCAACCAAAACCAAATCGATCGGTGATTACCCCAAAGGCACCCCAGGGTGTATCCTGTAACGGCGAAATAAAGCGAGCCTCTACAGAAAGCTTTTCAAAAAATGTTTTAACCTCTTCTTTATTTTCACTGTCGATACATAAATAAACAGCATTGCCCTGGGTGATACCTTGCGGCTCGGTCAGTTCTGAAGCGAATAAGGTGATGCCACCACTAATTAAACTGGCATGCATAATGGTATCCGGAGATTCAAGCGGCATAAATTCGGCCATTGGCGAGTTGCCAACGGTTTGCAGGGTTAACTCCCCGCCAAAACAATTTTTATAGAAAGCCATCGCCTCGCGACAGTTTCCATTAAACTTTAAATAGGCATTGATTTGTGTCATTGATAATTTGTTTTAATTGATAAAACAAATTTCCATAACCGCCTGAGTAAAAACGTTTACAAATGTTGAGACCCTAAAAAAATTATAATTCTGCCCTGATGCGGCTTAATTGTGTGGGCGTTATACCCAGGTATGCTGCTACTTCATGCTGCTTTAACCTGGGCTCCAATGTGGGATAATCTTTTAAAAATTGTATATACCTGGTTTTGGCAGTATCTGACCGGAAAGCTATTTCCAAAGGTTCCTTTTCGATGATCCAATGCAGTTCCATATACCGGATATACATAGCCGCTATGTCGCTATATTTTCCTGTTAACTGTTTAAAATCGTTAAAGTTATACTCCAGCACCACGCTTGGCTCCAGCGCCTTAATGGTAAACATGCTTGGCCCCTTTAATAACAAGGCGCTGGTTGAGGCCACAAAATATCCTTCGGGGAAAAATCGCTTGATGATAGTATCGCCATCTTCAGAAGTGTAGCTTTGTGCAAACAGCCCTTCGCCAACAAAGGCAACAGCCCGGGGGATCTGTCCCTCCGCTAAAAAAAGTTCATTTTTGCTGTATACCTTTCTTTTTAAACCCTTCTCCCAGGCTATCCGGCTTTCATCTGATAGCCTGGTATAGTTGTTTATCCTTTGCCAAAATTTTTCCAGTATATCTTCCAATGTTCAACTTCTAAAGTTAAACACCAAGATAAACTTTATATTTTTATTATGGCAACCAGCCTCCTTATTTGGCTTTGCGTATGTAGATATTACCGTTCATATTTTTCATCAGCATTTCCGGACCGCCACCATCAATTTTACCATAAACCCAATCGTCAATTTTGAGGCTGTACATACCGTTTTTATTGGTTTTTGTAACCGCCGGTTTCTGCACGGTATTCACTACATCAAAGTCGGTATAAATATCCCCGCGATCTGATTTGAGCTTAACATTCGCCTTTAGTGTGATCGGGAATGTTACATCTACATTGCCATTCAATGTAGTGAAAGCCATGGCTGCTTTAGGATCAATAGATCTGAACGCAACCGTCACATCACCATTAATGGTATTGGCCACTACAGAACCAGAAACACCCGTTAGTTTAATATAACCATTCACATTAATGACCTCCAGTTCACCGCTTACATTGGAGAGATTTATATTACCGTCATTCACGGTAGATAACTTTAGTTTAGCGCCATTGCGGGGCACTTTAATAGTTAAATTAACCAACTTGCCGGCACTTCCACCTACATTCACTTCATTATTTTTTTCTTCGGCTGTGATATCCAGGTTATTGGTGCCTATCAGGCGTTTCATGCCGTTACCTTCTTCTTTAACATGACCACGCCTGTCCTCTCCCTGGGCATCTATTACAATGTCTTTACCTTCATAACCAGTCACTGTAATTGATCCCCGTACCAGGCCCGCGCTTAGTTTATAGGGTTTACCCGGGTCGCTCAACGGAACAACCAATTGCGTGGAACCGCTTTGCGCCCAACCACGCGTGTTTAATAGTAAAACGGTTAAGAGTACTCCTGTAATTTTTATAGCTTTTATCATTTTCATGTCGTTCAATTTATTATTGTTTTTTAATATAGATATCCCCGTTGAGGGTTTCAAACTTGAATAATTTACCGCCTGCCCCTATCCTCACATGGGAGTTTTTGCTGAGCTTGTAAGTGGTACCCTTACTATTTTTTGACTGGGTTGTGATTACCTTACTGGGCATTACTTCCGCATTAGGAAAGTCGGTATAAAACTGCCCGTTCATGCTTTTAAATTCCAAATCAGCAGCCAGATTTGCAGGGTACGTGATCTTCACCTCCCCATTTATCGTTTTATAGGATGATGCATCTACAGGAATTTTCAAATAACTGGCCGTTACCGCACCATTAACTGTATGCGCATCCGTTGGACCTTTTGCGTTTGCAATATCAATCGGTCCGTTTACATTACTTACTTTTAGTACCCCGTACACATCCTTAACAGTAATATGCCCGTCATTTACGGTGGATATGCGCAAATCGGAGTTATATGGTACTTTTACGGTAAACTCAAGAGTATATTTATACTCAATATGTCGGTCTTCATCCCTGTTATACCAGCGATGTGGCCTTGAATCATGGGGTTCGGCTATGTAGGCCATTACCGTATCCTGTTTCTGATCGAACCCGAGCTTAAACTCTTTTTTTCCCTGCTCCAATGTCGTCTGGTCATCGGCCGAAATAGTTTCATCAATCTCCATGATCACCTTATCGCCCGAGTAGCCCTCTACATTAATGGAGCCGAAGATATTGTAAATAGCCACTACCCCTTTTTGCTGTGTAAACTGCTTGCTCACATGCTGCTTAAATTCCTGGGCCGAGGCCGAAAATTGGGCAAAACAGAGCCCTGCTCCCGCCAAAACGGGGATCCATAATTTTTTCATAAATTGGTTTTAAATAAGTTGTGTTATTGTTTCCTTGATCTTTTCACGCACACCGCGATCCAGGTCTTTTTGTTTTAATAATTCTTTAAATGAACCTATCGATCGTTTCTCCTGCAGCTTAAGCATCACATCGGCTATAGCCGACTGCATTAAAGGCGAGTCCTGGTCTAAAATAGAACGGATAAGCCCTTCCCTAACTTCTGGATGATCAGACAAATGAGTCAGCGCATCTAAGGTACTCAGGCGCACATTTACATTAGGATCGTTATTTAATGTGGCCAGCAGCGCGTTGATTACCTGTTTATCGGCATGTTTTATCTCGCTGGTATAACTTACTCCTCTCATCCTTTCCGATGCTGACGGATTTTCCAATAGGGCTAACATCATCGTTTGTCTTAGTTCATGTACCTGCGATGAAAGTGCCTGCAGCTGTTCATCTTGTTTACTACTCCGGCCGGAAGAAAAAATCCAATATCCACAAGCAAAACTGATCAGCACTACGATCATACTATAAGCCATTGGCAAACGGGGCTGTAATTGCCATAACCGGTTCCAGTTATCCGCTATCTTATCCCAAAAGCCCCTTTTCTCTTCGGCCGATGCTGTGAAAGTATCCAGCATAGCATAAAACTTCACCTTTACATTTACCGATGGCTCCGGTGTTTCCAGATCGCCCAATTCATCCCATAGCTCTTTCATAGCTGTCAACTCCTGCGCACAAGCATCACAACCGGCAATATGCTGTTCCAGTTCTGTTTGTTGGGTTAAGGTTAACTGTTTATTCATATAATCTGTAAACAGCTCCTGGTATTGCTCACACTTCATCTTATTTCTGTTTAACGTTTTCTTTTTAAATAAACCTGTTTTAACTCCTGCATGGCCCGATGTGCCCTTACTTTAACAGCACCTTCGGTAATTTGAAGAATCTGCGCTATTTCCTGGTATTTTAATTCATGCAACCGACTCATGATCAAAACCTCACGGTGATCATCACTCAAATTCTTCATGGCTCCATGAAGCTGCGTTCGCGTTTGCCTGAGTTCGAATTGCTCGTCAGCAGCTGTACCTCCATCTATCTGATCGGCAAAGTCGGCAACATCATAGTGAGTAATCTGCTGAGATTTCTTTTTATAACTGTCTTTTAATACGTTACGGGCTACCTGGTACATCCAGGCCATAAACTCGCCATCGCCGGTAAAGCTGTTGCGGTATTTGAGCATCTTGTAAAACACCGTCTGAACCATGTCTTCACTGCCTTCCCGGTTATAAGTCATGTGAAATAAAAAGCCATATAAAGCCCTGTGGTACCGCTCAAAAAGCAGTCCCATTTTTTCCAGTTCCCCGGTTTTAACCCGGAGCATGATGGCATTGTCACTTAGCGTATTCAAACAGGTTTAGTATTTTATTTACATTGGAGACTCCCGGTAAAAAAAATGGTTACAGGATATTTAAGAAATATTTCAATTTACTGATGATGAGGGAAAAATCAGTAAAAAAAAGAAGGCCTCCATGGTGCATGTCGGCCTGTCTTTTCTCGGGATAAGGTAGGTATAAAATCTTTGGCGCAAATTTAGTCTGACCTGCAGAAAAACCAGCTTATAGCGTCAGATGACATGATATGTCCCTGAAACTTATTGTTATTACTTGCTTCTGATTTGTAAATAGTCGGAGTGAATGTGAACCATTCGCTCAATTAGTCATTATCTTTCATTCCCGACTTAAACACTGGACGTAAAAGTCTGAGTATAGCCTGTTACTAGCAAGAGTACAAACACGCTATCAGTATGCGGTTTTTACGCATTTGCGCAAAAAATACTTACATTTTCCGGAGTTGGATAGCGTTCAAGATAGCTTCGCCTTTAAGTGGTTCAAACGCAATCATTATTCCTTTGCCACCGGTAACAATCATTTGTATTTTTTCCTGGCCCGCGGTAAGTGTACCATAAGTATTTGCCGGACTAAAGTTTTTCAGTATACTTTGATTGTTTACCGTCACATTAAAAACGCGTTCTTCGGCTTTTTCTTTTTGTATATTGTTAGTGAGATTATAAGCCAATGCTTCTTTGGTTTTATTGGTGGTGAGCTCCGCGAAATGCAAAACCAATTCGTACTCTCCATCGGGTACATCGAAACGATATTGTTGTATACCTACTTGTTGAGTTTGGTAGATGGGGTCGTTATCTGTATTCAGGATATTTTTGTTGGTACCATAGCTTTGCTGCCCGTTACCAGGCATGCTAAAGGGATGGCCTCCTACATAGCCAAAATTACCCGTACGATAAGGCTGATCAGGCATCCATACCTGGTGTTGTGCCTCGTCAACATAAAAACGTTTGGCGCCTAGCAATACATTGATGTTTAATAAAGGATCCCGATCATTTTTAAGATCGCGGGATAAAAGGTTAAAATTCACATCCTGTATATCGGCGTAGGTTTTGCCATCAACAGTAATTAACGCTTCTACCCTGTTTAAACCTTTGATAAATGGTACCTGCCAGGTAGCTTCGCCATCTTTTACCTGCTGATCAGGCAAGCGGGTTCCGTTAACCGTTAACTGTATAGTGTGCTCATTGGTAAAAACGCTTATGGGTTGTGTACAAACCGAGCTGTTTAAACTATCGGTAATACCAGCGCGAATGTTCCAGTTGGATATTTTTATAAAAGGTTTATTTAGTAAATAGGCCTGATAAAGGCTGTACACATCTTTTGGTTTACGATCCTGGGTAAGCAAGCCTTTGTTGTTGATGTGCGGCATGGTTTCTTCACGGGTTTCTGAATTAAAGTCGACAAGATTCCAAACCGCTGCAGCAGCTACAAACGGACGTGCTTTGATCGCATTGAGATATACCTGGTGAAAGCCAACCGCATACTCTAAACTTTTGTCAAAGCGTTCGGGTTGTGATGAGCGGATGCGGGGATCTGCATCGGCGCCAAATTCGGTTACCAGCAATGGTTTATCCGGAAACTCTTTATGATGCTTGTCTAAAAACTCGGCAAAGCCGGCTGTTGTACCACCGTACCAGCCCTGGTAAAGGTTCCATCCCACCAACATCGGGATCTGGATCAGGCCTACCTGTTTGTATCTGTTAAAATCGCCGTGATTAGCGATCATGGTATAACGATTAGGATCCTCTTTACGGGTGACGCTGTCAAGTTGCCCGGCCAGTTTAGCGATATTGGCAAAATAAATCTGTTGACGTGGCTTATCATTGTTAAACTTGGGCCGTAACAATACCTCGTTCATATAGGCCCAGATAACCACACTGGGATGATTATAATTTTGGCGGATCATCTCCACCTGCATATTTTTGCAATTCGCCGTAAACGCTGCCGACTCGGTTATCGCGTTGACTACCGGTATCTCTACCGACGCCAGTATACCCAGCTTATCGCACATTTCTAAAATCATGGGATCCTGCGGATAATGGGATACACGTAAAAAATTAGCGCCCATGGCCTTCAACAGCTCCATATCGTGGATGTGATAACTATCGGGCAATGCATTCGCCAATTCTTTAAAATCCTGATGCCGGCTGGCACCCATCAATTTGAGTGGCTTACCATTCAGGAAAAACCCTTTTTCTCCATCAAACTTAAACCATCTTAAACCTAATGGATTGGCTACCTCATCTATCACGTCCCCACTTTTGGCATCGACAATCTTGGTAATAACAGTATACAGATAAGGATCATCCGTTGACCATAAATGCGGGTTGCTAATTATAGGCAAATCTTGAGCAAAGTTTAGCTCCGTATTATTTCCACTTAAAAAAATCTTCTTGTCGGCAACCATTTTTGATGACCGGTCAAGAATGGTGGTAACTATTTGTAATTTTTGCTTGATATCCGACTTTGTGGTTATTTGTCCGTTTATCTTCACCAAAGCGTTCGTGGCCGACACAGTGGGTGTGGTGATATAAACCCCGGTTGAAGCATGGCTCAGATCAAAATGTGTTTTATTACAGATCACCAGATTTACATCTCTGTAAATTCCTCCAAAGAAGGTAAAATCGGCTGTGAGTGGTGGTATATTTTCATTGAAACTATTATCAACGCTTACCGCTATCTCGTTTTTTGCACCTGGTTTAAAATCAAGAAATTGACCGATCTCTATACAAAAACGGGTGTACCCGCCAGTGTGTTCACCTGCTTTGTGCCCGTTCACATAAACTGCCGTTTGTTGGTTGGCCCCTTCAAAAAATATAAACACCTTTTTATTTTGCCAATCGCTGTTTACTGTTATCGCTTTTTTATACCAACATAGTCCTCGATAATAACCTGGGGTGTCATCATCTACATCATCCTTATTCCAACTATGCGGTAGTGATACGGTTTGCCATTTTGCCGATGCTGTATCAGCAGAACCTGGCGTATAAGTCCCTTTACTAAATTGCCAGTAACCATTTAGGCCAATCACATTACGCCCCTGCGAAAAAGCCGCTGAAGCAGCAGTGATAAACAGAATAAAAAAACAGAATAACTTATGGAGATTCGCAGACATCGGGATGGATTGATTAGTTATTGCTGACGGGCTTTATGACCTGATCAAGGGCAAGCTGCCAGTTAAATTTTTGTTTAACGCTATTAACTTGCTGTATATCTTTGATATAAGCCGGGTTAAAATAAGCAGCCAGCGAAAGGGTATAAATACCATTTACAGGTTCAAACAAAGTGCCGGCTTCATATCCTTTTTCGTGATTTTCGGCACGTTTTTTATCAAATGATACTTTGCTGTTTACAAACTCGCCATGGGTTTTAGCGCCTGTTACAAATGGCACCAAAAAATCAACCGACTTTTGGATAGATGCTCCTTTTTCTGACTGATAGGTAAAATAGTTTTTACCTGTGGCACGGTAAATAACCATGCTGGCCCGCAGTAATGGTTCCAATGTATACGTATGATAATGCAGGGCATCTCTTTCCAAAAAATCAAAGCCGCTGCCATCGGCGTTCAGATTAACATTGATCTGCTTTTCAAGTTCCTGGTAAATGCGCGATTCATAGCCTGTATTATGCAGTGTAAATGCAACCAGGGTAAGGGTTTTGATACGATGCGAGTTCCAGTTATTAAAGCTGGTTGTTCTGCCTGGTTTGGCAGATGCGCTGTTGAGTTCCGCTTCGCCAACTTTGACTACCCACGCATCAATCTGCTGTTTTGATTCTGCCGAAATATCGTTCCTGATCAGGTCATAGCCGGTTATTATATCTTCCAGCTTGGTTTCATTGATCGGGTCGCCGTTGGGTTTATTAGTATTTGCCCAGGCCAACAGAAAATCCTGCGCTTTTTGTAAATAGTTTTTTTGCTGATACAATCTGTAACACAAAGCCAGGGCATAAATTTTATTACCATCTTGCAATGATTTAAGGCTGGCCGTTTTCGCGGGGTTACCTGCCAGCACCCCTTGAGACACGATTGTTTCTATAGGGTTTGGCTGCTCATTCAGGGCTTGTTCGGCAGTTTGTTTGTAAGGCGTAAATGCTTTTTTAACGTCACCCTTACTTTCTATATCCCTTTTCAATGCCTTGATTTCAGCATCATTTAAACTCACATACTGCGCCCTGGCATATACCCCGGCAACAAGAAAGCTTATTAATAAAACTACTTTTTTCATGGATCAGTTACGGTTAATTACAGGTAGCCCCTTGTATAATTGTTGTTTGCGCAGTAAAGCTTCCAGATAATAGTAATCCGCGTAAATGATAGGCACATCAATCTCGGTACCGGCGGGTTTATGACCTGTACTGTGGATCAATAAAAACCCCTTGCTGCCACCTGCTTTTGCCTGGTATTTTCCGCTTAGGGTTTTAACGATCTTATCGGCAATTGAGCGGTATTCCTTTGCATTTCTGCTATAAGTACTTAACTCATACAATGCCGAAGCAGCTACTGCCGCAGCCGATACATCTCGCGGAACATTGGGTATGGCCGGATCGTTATAATCCCAGTAAGGTACCAGATCGACTGGTAAATTGGGGTTACTGAAGATGAATTTGGCAATATTCTCAGCTTGTTTCAGATAGGCTGGGTTGTTCGTCTCGCGGTAACACATGGTGTAACCGTATAAACCCCATGCCTGCCCGCGTGCCCAGGCCGATTCGTCGGCATAGCCCTGGTGAGTTTGTTTGTGCAGTACTTTGCCGGTTTCAGGATCGTAATCAATAACGTGATATGAGCTATAATCGGACCGGAAATGATTTTTCATAGCAGTATTGGCATGTGTTACCGCGATTTTATAAAAAGACGAATCACCGGTTAAGCGGGTGGCTTCAAACAGCAGCTCCAGGTTAAGCATATTATCAATAATAACCGGAAATTTCCATTGCTTGCGGTTATCCCATGATTTAATAGAACCCACAACCGGGTTAAACCGGGTGGATAGTGTTTTGGCAGCTTCAATAAGTACTTCTTTATAGTGCGCGTCTTTGGTTAAACGATAGCCATTACCCACGCTGTTATATACCTTGAAACCCATGTCATGCGTAATGCCGTTTGTTTTCTCGACCTCAATATTGGCAGTAAATTTTCTGGCCAGATCTGCCCACTTCTCGTTATGGGTATACTCATACAAAAACCACAATTCGCCAGGAAAAAAGCCGCTACACCAATCTTTTGAAGCCACCATAACCAATTTCCCATCGGTACTTAAACTACGTGGTGATACCAGAGCAGAGTTTGTAGCATCTGATTTTACGGTGTCAACTTCCTTCAGCAGTAAAACGGTTTGGTTTTGCGCGAATGATAAAGCTTTGGCTACATCGGTTTGTGAAAATGCCTTTGTGGTTAAAAGGGAAAGCACAAAAAATACGATCAAGTTTTTGGTTCTCATGGGTTTTATAAAAGTTTATGATCAGCTTGGTTCGTCCTCAATTCAGGGGGTAAAAGACACTGATGATGAGGCCAATATTACGACGTATTCCCGCCAAAATAAAAGCATGGCTGGTTAATTTTTACGCAAACGTTTGAGTTGACGCTATGCAAGCAGAGCTTCAACTCATTTTTGATCACATTTTTTTAGAGAAAGCGAGTGTAAAAATGCTGTTTAGTCGATGTTTTTATCTAATTTTAAGAAAATACTCATATACTTGTTGAGTCGCCGGGAGAGAGCCAATTATGAATTTTGACGCTATTACTATAAGGGATATTGCTAGGGAATTACACCTATCTGTGTCTACGGTTTCTAAAGCACTGAGAGACAGCTACGAGATCAGCGAGAAAACCAAAAAACTCGTCATGGAGTTTGCTCAAAAACACAATTACCGTCCCAATCCTATGGCCCAGAGTCTTAAAAAAGGGCATAGCAAATCCATCGGTATCGTAGTTTCCAGTATCGACAACCAGTTTTTTTCACAGGTTATTAATGGCATGGAATCCGAAGCTTACAGTCAGGGTTATAATGTGATCATTACCCAAAGTCATGAATCCTATGACCTGGAAGTACAAAATGTTGGGCACCTTATCCATAGGGCAATTGACGGCCTGCTAATTTCCATTGCTACCGAAACTGCCGATGTTGAACATCTCCGGAGGCTACAGCAGCAAGGCTTGCCGATTGTTTTTTTTGACCGGGTTAGCACCGAAATAGAAACACACAAAGTAATAGTTGATAATTTGGGCGGCGCCTATCAGGCTACTACACATCTGCTCGATTCGGGTTATAAAAATATTGCGCATATCACCAGTTCTGTTACTTCGTCCGTTACCAAACAGCGATTGGAAGGCTATGTAAACGCCCTTGTAGAAAGAGGTATCGAAGTAAAGGAACGATACATTAAATACTGTCTTCATGGCGGCCTTAACCTGGATGAGTTAGAACAAGCTGTTGATGAATTATTAGCGTCAGAACCGCGTCCCGACGCCATCCTGACGGCCTCCGATCGCATCACTACATCTACCATGACCTTGTTGCACAGAAAAAACATCAGGATACCACAAGATGTGGCGTTAGTTGGTTTTTCTAATACCGTGCTGGCCGATGTATTAAACCCTTCACTTACATCGGTGCATCAGCCAGCTTTTGAAATTGGCCGAAAGGCAACCGAAATGTTACTGAGTATCATCAACAGCAAACGCCCTGTTACCGAATTTGAAAATGTGATATTGCCTACCGAGCTATTCATAAGAAGCTCATCTGCAAGCAAACACAAATAACCTGTTTTGTAATTTCCAAAAGCGGCCAGGCTATTTTAAACAGCAATTCACCTTGCTGAAATACACCTTAGTGTAAGGATAATTTTACATTACCTGTTTTTTCGAAAACGATTGCGTAAATAAAATTGAGGCAAAGTGTAAAACACCGTATCAAATGTAGGTACTTTTGATATGTGCCATCTGCCTGAATAAGGCTGTCACCCATTTATAAACCCCTGTATTAATTATTAAAGTTTGCTGTATGTATTTGGTTGTACCTTCATATTTTGTAAATGCTATTGATCAATCATCAAACATAGTAAGTGTAACCAATGCTCATTTGCGTTAATGACAGAACAGCTGCGTACGGTCATGAAATTTATTGACAGTGTAATAAAACGTATTAAAAACCACCTAAAAACCAATAAAACCAGTGCTTACTAAAATAAAAGTGAATATGGAAGAATAACAGACAAAACCCGTCTGGAAACAGACACCCTATCCCCCTCATCAAGGTTTCCTTAAAAAAATTAAGCAACGAAAGTTGTACAGGGATCCTATTGCCAATTTTTTAAACCTAGTTAATACAATAAACAAAGAATATGAAGAGAAAAGCTTTATTTTTTAGCGTATTCAGAAGCACATTACTGCAATTAGCATTTACTTGTTTTTTGCTAACCAGTGCTTTTGCAAGCGTTGGCGCTAAACCTGGTGCTGCGCCAATAAAAACTAATAAATCAGCCGGTAGCTTAAAAAACACGGCTGACATAAAAATAACCGGTCGTGTTGTAGACGAGAAAGGACAGCCGCTTCCAGGTGCAAGCATACGCGTAAAAGGCACCAAAGCAGGTACTACTACAGATATTAATGGTAAATACGCTATAACAGTACCAGATAATAATGCTGTTTTGATATTTACAACGATTGGTTATGCTACCCAGGAGATTGCGGTTAGCGGCCGTACTACCATAGATGTAAAATTGGTAAACGGCTCCAAAGATCTCAATGAGGTGGTTGTAGTGGGCTATGGAAGCCAAAAGAAACGCGATGTTACAGGTTCTGTATCATCGGCAAACTTAGGTAATGTCGACAAAACACCCGTATTTGGTACAGCTCAGTTATTGCAAGGCCAGGTTAGCGGGGTTCAGGTTACACAAACTAATTCACAACCAGGTGCAAGCTTCAGTATACGTATCAGGGGTACAAACTCCATTAGTAACAGCAGCGAACCACTATATGTAGTTGATGGTTACGCTGGTGCCGATATAACAGCTCTTAACCCCAATGACATTGCCACCATGGATGTATTAAAAGATGCATCGGCCGCTGCAATTTACGGTAACCGTGGTTCAAATGGTGTTGTTATCATTACTACAAAAACAGGTAAAGCCGGCCAAAGCAATGTTTCGGCCGATGTGTACTCAGGGGTACAAAGAGTAGGAAAAATGCTGGATATGATGAACGCCACTCAGTTTGCCACCTATCTTGATTCTGTAACCTCTTTCCTGAACAGAAGTTCAAAAACACCAACACCGCTACCCTTTACTACCGGCCAAATAAATGCTTTAGGTGAAGGTACTAACTGGCAGAAGGAATTATTCAGAACAGCCCCAATCACCAACGCCAACGTATCTATCAATGGCGGTACTGATTTAACCAAATACCTGGTTAGTTTTAGCTATTTCAACCAACAGGGTATCATTATAAATTCGGGCTATAAACGCGGTACACTACGTTTTAACTTCACACATGATATCAGTAAAAAAGTACGGTTTGGTATAAACTCCCAAACCTCCTTTGATCAGCAAAACCTGGCCAACGTAAACACCAGCGGTGGCTCCAATGGCGGTACGCTGCTTGATGCCTTGCGTATAAGCCCTACCATTCCGGTTTATGATGCTCAAGGACAGTTTACCTTCCAAAACGGGCCTCTCGGCTATACCAATCCGGTAGGTAACCCCATAGCCGCGGCTACTTTAAACACAGATATTGATAATGCGCTACGCTTATTTGTTAATACTTATGCGGAGTATGATATATTAAAAAACTTAAAGTTCAGGACAAGCTTTGGTACTGACGACCGCTTTGAGAAGGAAAAGATATTCCGGCCGAGCACTACTTACCTTGGCACAAACCTTGGCGGTGGCTATGCGCAGATCATCACGCCAACTAACCTTAACTGGTTAAATGAAAACACCGTTACTTACAATACCACCATAAATAAAATACATAGTATTACCGCTTTAGCAGGCTTCACCTATCAAAAGTTTTATTTCAGAACAAATTCGGCTACAGCAACCGGATTAACCACCAATAACCTGGGAACTGATGGCCTGGGTGCCGGTTCAAGTGCAACTGTTTCATCAAGCGGTAACGGGCGCAAATTAGCCTCCTTTATCGGCCGTATTAACTATAGCCTGATGGATAAATATTTATTAACAGTTTCTGTTCGCAGAGACGGTTCTTCGGCATTGGGTGCAAATAATCAGTGGGGTACATTCCCGTCAGCTGCACTGGCATGGAGAGCTGGAAGTGAAGACTTTATAAAAAATATAAAGGAAATCAGCGATCTGAAACTTCGTTTAGGGTACGGTATAGTGGGTAATGCCAATATACCTGTTTATTCGCCCAATAAGCAGTACTCATTAAATACATATATGCTTAATGGGGCTCGTATTGTAGGCTTTTCACCGGGTAATATACCTAATGCTAACTTACAATGGGAACAAACCCGCTCATACAACCTGGGGCTTGATCTCGGTTTATTCAACAACCGTATCACCTTTAACGCCGATGTTTATGATAAAAAAACAACCAAATTGTTATTTGCCCGTCCTGCCCCTTCAACAACCGGATTTTCAACAATACAAGACAATCTTGGCGGTATAAGCAACCGCGGTATTGAGCTGGCTGTAAATACCATCAACATCAGCAGTCCACTTGTAAAATGGTCAACAGGGTTAAATTTTTCCAGAAATATTAACAAAATACTAGACCTGGGCGGATCTCAAAATGTGTTAACCGGTAACGTAAGTTCAAGCTTATACCCTGGTGGTCAAAACTCAGCCATATTACAGGTTGGCAAACCTATCGGATCATTTTATGGCTATGTGTATGATGGTATATGGCAATCGCAACAACAAATTGCAGCAAGCGGCATCACCAATGCAGTTAATCCGGGCGATCCACGTTATAAAGACCTCAATGGCGATCACGTGATCAACGCGTCTGACCGTACCATTATCGGCCAGGCCCTGCCAAAATTCACCTATGGCTTTAACAATAATTTAACGGTAGGTCCATTTAACCTGTTTGTATTGATACAAGGCGTTTATGGTAACCAGATCATGAATGAAAACCTGATCGAGGGTGAAAACGGTACGCTTAACGATAATAAGCTGGCACATGTATTAACCCGCAGCTTTGGCATGCCTGGTTCTGACAATACGTTACCAAGCGTGGGCAGTACCTTACGCCGCAGCCTTGGCCCTACCAGCGATATATTGGAAAGCGGCAGCTACCTGAGATTTAAAACCATCACCCTTACTTATAATCTGCCATTACCAAAATGGAGCAAAGTATTTAAATCGGCATCTATATATGTAACCGGTCAAAACTTGTTCACCATTACCAAGTATACCGGGTATGATCCGGAGGTAAATACTTATGATACAGCAAGCGGCAACTATACTTCTTTGGGTACCGATTATAATCCGTATCCAAATGTTAAAACATACACTATGGGATTAAAATTGGGTTTATAAACCATAACTCTAAATAACGATAACGATGAAAAAGATATATATACTATGTGCTTTGGCAGGTTTAGGATTGTCTTCCTGCAAAAAGCTCCTGGAAGAAAAACCTGTTGGCATTTTAACCGATCAAAACTTTTACCTTAATGCCGCCGATGCACAATCAGCAGTAGTTGGGGCCTTGAGTCAACTGCAACCGCAAGCGTACTATCAGCGTACGGTTTATATCATGGGCGAGCTATCGGGCGATGGCCTTGTGCCCCTGCTTACCCAAAACCAGGAACGTATTGACATGTATAAACTAACCTATACGGCTCAAAATATTGAGATCAATAATTGGTGGGTAAATAGTTATAAACTGATTAGCAGGGCTAACGATATTATTGCAAACGTACCCAAGATCAGTATGGATGCTGCAGCCAAGAACAATTTATTAGGAAACGCCTATTTTTTACGCGGACTGGCCTATTTTGACCTGGTGCGCAGCTTTGGCGATGTGCCATTGATCACTCATCCTATTACCAGTAAAGATGACCCAGATTTTTCTCCATCAAGAACCGCTGCCAATAAAATATACGCGCAGGTGGTATCCGATTTACAATTTGCAGAAACTAATTGTTTAACCGAGGATAAGATAGCGGCAGCCAACAAAGGTATGGTATCATCAGGCGCAGCCTCAGCTATGCTGGCCAGGGTTTATTTACAAAGGGCCAGCACCACATTTGCAGATCCGGCCGATAACCAGAACGCGCTTAATGCCTGCAATAAAGTGATTAACTCAGGTATTTATAAACTGATGCCTAATTACAGCGATGTATTTAATTGCGATCTTAAATATTTCCCACAGCAAACCGAACATATTTTTGATGTGCAGTTTGGTAATAACAATACCACTACTCAAAACATCATTGTACGTATGTTTACGCCTAAAAACGGGTCCGGATCATTCCTTGCCAATCCATATATGGCCAACCAGATTTATTTTGGCGCCGATAAAAGAAAGGCCTGGAATATATCAAATACCGTTGTTGATGCCAAAGGCGTAGTATCCTCTGTGCCTTTCTATATCAGCAAGTTCCGTGATCCGCAGTGGGTATTAAACTCCAATAACTCGCGCGTAAACTGGCTTGTATTACGCTATGCTGATGTATTGTTGATGCAATCTGAAGCAATGAATAACCTTAATCCAAGTGATCCGGCCAAGTTTAATGGCATGAATACCGTACGTGACAGAGCTGGCTTAAACGCCTCCCATTTAGATCTTACCAACACCCCTACACCATCGGCTTTTATAGATACATTGGTTAAAGACCGTGCCCGTGAATTGTGTATTGAAGGACATCGTCGCTGGGATCTGATCCGCCTGGGCAGGTTTAAACAAGTAGAGCAACAAGTAAACGGATTTACGGCCCAGGACTTCCAATTACTGTTACCCTTACCGCAACCTGAACTTGACGTAAATAAAAACCTGAAACAAAATCCTGGTTATTAACCCATCATGACATACAGATATATTACCCTATTTCTGTTAATACCCCTATATTTTACCGGCTTTGCACAACGCAAGGCCGGTAAAACTGTTTTTATACTGCTTGATGAACAAGCCATTGAGCAATGTAAACAACAGTACCAAAATAAAGACACAGCCATGGCGGCACAGGTAAACAACCTGATCGCCCGCGCCGATACCCTGCTGAGTGCAGCCCCCTATTCAGTAACATTTCACAAAACAAAACTCGCTCCAAGTAACGATAAGCACGACTATGTAAGTCAGGCGCCCTACTGGTGGCCCGACTCTACTAAAAAAGATAGCAAGCCCTACATCCGCAGAGATGGCCGGCGAAATCCCGAAATTTATTTATTGCATGATGGAAGTCAGATGGGCAACTTATGCAATAGCGTAGAACAACTCACGCTGGCCTGGTACTTTACAGGCAACGAAAAATATACACAGAAAGTTAAAACTTTACTACAAGTTTGGTTCATCGATCCGGCTACCCGGATGAACCCTAATTTAAACTACGCGCAATATATTCCAGGGCTTAATGACGGCCGGGGTATTGGCATTATTGAAACTACGGGTTTAACCGTTATACCTGATATGCTCACTTTGCTGCAATCAAGCAAAAACATCGACAACAGTTTGATCAGTGGTATAAAACAATGGTATAAGCAATACCTGAACTGGCTGGTAACCAGCAAAAACGGTAAATCGGAACATAGCCAGATCAATAACCATGGTACCTATTACGACCTACAGGTGGTTGATTTTGCTTTATTTACCGGTAACCCGGCTTTAGCCAAACAAACCCTGCAACAAACCACCATCGCCAGGATCGATCAGCAATTTACACCTGATGGCGCTATGCCGCTGGAACTTATCCGCACCAAATCATGGGGTTATGCCAATATGAACCTTTGGGGCTGGTGCCGCCTGGCTAAAATGGCAACATTAGTGAATGTTGATCTCTGGCATGAGCAAACCATCGATGGCAAAGGCATTAAAACGGCTATCAATTGGCTCATGCCGTACGCGTTGAAGCAAAAAGCATGGACTCATGAGCAAATTGAACCTTTTACCTACGGTACGTTTACACGCATTGTTCATGCCGCAGCCGCTGTTTATCCAGACGATAACCTCAAACAATACTTAAAAGAGCATCCGCTAAAAAGTCGCTTAAACGATATCAATTAGCAGGTTTTATATACTTATGAAAAGATCCGTATTATTCTTCCTAACCCTTCTTTCAGCGTTTAGCCAGTTGAGTTATGCCCAGCAAAAAACAAGGCTTACCGGCAATTGGGAATTTTTAAAGCAGGACATCGGCGGCGTATGGGAAGCTGTGCGACCAGTTACTCCCGGTAACCCCGAAAGTGTCCCGGTTTGGCAAAAGGTGACTCTGCCTCATTGCTTCAATGCCCGCGACGCAGTTGATCCGGATGTAAATTATTACCAGGGCCCGGGTTGGTACCGCACCCAGTTGGATATCAAAAATCCATATACCAACGGCCGCACTCTACTCCATTTTGAAGGTGCCGGGCAAAAAACCGAGGTATATGTATACACCACCAAAGTAGGCGCTCACTTAGGCGGCTACGATGAGTGGACCGTAGATATAACCCAGGCCATAGAAGATTTTAAGAAAACAGATGTCTATCAAAAAAGATTTAAAGGCCGTATCCCGGTGGAGATCAGGTGTGACAACTCTCGTGACCTGGAAACTATTCCTTCACAATTGTCTGATTTTAACGTTTATGGGGGTTTGTACCGTTACCTGAACCTGGTTTACACTCCTGCTGTTTCATTGGATAAGATATTCGCTTCGGCACAAACCAATAAAGAAGGTAAAATGGGTGAGCTACAGATTAAAGCACGGTTTTATAACCCAGGCAATAGCTCTACTGCTGATTGTTTGATCAAATTGATGGATCCGCAGGGCAAAGTTGTTACCAGCAAAACTTTTCAGCTTAACAGTTTAACCGGTGATGTTTCGATTGGTTCATTTCAGATAAAAAAACCAAAGTTATGGTCGCCTGCTGATCCTGCTCTGTATACGGTTGAAGTATCTGTAAAAACGGGCGAGCATGTTGATGTACAAACCGAAAAAATAGGTTTCCGCAATTTTGAATTTGCCGACAACGGGCCGTTTTACCTGAATGGAAAACGACTACTGCTCCGCGGTACGCATCGCCATGAAGATCAGGCTGGTGTTGCCGAGGCCATGACCGACGACATGATGCGACACGAAATGCAGATGATGAAAGATATGGGTGTCAATTTCATTAGGCTTGGCCACTATCAGCAATCCCGTACCATATTGAATTTATGCGATAGCCTGGGCATTTTGGTTTGGGAAGAAGAGCCCTGGTGCCGGGGCGGTCTTGGTGGTGAGAGTTATCAGAACCAGGCCAAACAAATGATGACCAACATGATTGAGCAGCATTTTAATCACCCGGCCATTATTCTGTGGGGGTTGGGCAACGAGAACGATTGGGAAGGCGATTTCCCGGTGTTTGATAAAGAAAAAATTCGGGAATTTATGAAAGCGCAAAATGATCTCGCCCATCGGCTGGATCCTTCACGCAAAACTACCATCAGGCGCTGTGATTTTTGCAAGGATATCCCCGATGTGTACTCCCCTTCTATTTGGGCGGGCTGGTACCGTGGTTTATTTACCGAATACAAAGCCACATCCGAAGAAGAATTTAAAAAAGTAAAACACTTTTTCCATGCCGAATGGGGTGGTGATAGTCATGCCCTGCGCCATTCCGAAAACCCGGATAAAGCATTGAGCAATATCAAGGCCGGAACAGGAACTGATGAGCGCCTGGGTGATGCTTCCCTGTACGGCGGAGCAGCCCGTGCTTCCAAAGATGGCGACTGGAGCGAAAGTTATATCTGTAATTTGTTCGACTGGCACCTGAAAGAACAGGAAACCATGACTTGGCTTACCGGTTCGGCGTTTTGGGTATTTAAGGATTTCTCCACCCCTATCCGTCCTGATAACCCTATCCCCTATATGAACCAAAAGGGTGTGGTTGAACGTGATCTTACGCCTAAGGAATCTTATTATGTATTTCAATCTTACTGGACAGATAAACCGATGGCTCACATTTACGGACACAGCTGGCCCGTACGCTGGGGTGATGCAGGTGAACAAAAGATGGTAAAAGTATACTCTAATTGTGATAATGCCGAACTTTTTGTAAACGGTAAAAGCTATGGCGTAAAAAAACGCAACAGCCAGGATTTCCCGGCAGCAGGTTTGCGTTGGATGGTACCATTACAGGCTGGCAATAATGATATCAAAGTAATCGCTCACAAAGGCAAGCAAACCGTTACCGATCAGATCAGTCAGCAATACCAGACCGAAAAATGGGGCAAACCTGCCAAAATCGTAATTGAAAAAATAAAAGATGAAAATGGCGAGGCCACCATACAGGTAAAATTGCAGGATAGCAAAGGCATACCATGCCCCGACGCTGTAAACTGGATCGCTTTTTCGCTAAGCGGCGACGGTACCTTGATAGATGATCTGGGTACATCAAGAGGTTCGCGCAAGGTGCAAGCTTATAATGGCCGCGCATTGATCAGTATAAAAACAAACAATGGTAAAAGCGTGGTGGGTGTACAATCGCCGGGCTTGCCAACCGCATTTATTAATTTATAAGCTATGTTTAAAATACGCTATATATTATTGCTTTGTTTGCCCCTGCTCTTATTAAGCTGGCAAACAGACACCGTGCTGCCCGTTAAACAACAGGTAACGGCTACTTTAAAGGCCGATATATTGAAAGAAGCCGCCTGGGCGCTTAAACAGAACCCGGTAACGGTTACCGCCGAAACCTGCCCGCGCAGTTCGGGAGGCAAACATGATTTTTACTCCGAAGGCGATTACTGGTGGCCCAATCCGCAGGATCCGAATGGGCCATATATTCAAAAGGACGGGCTCACCAATCCGCAGAATTTCACAGCGCACCGCCTGGCCATGATCCGCTTTAGCCGGATCATCGGGGCACTGGCATCAGCTTATCAGATCACAGGCGACAAAAAGTACGTTAAGCAAGCCCTCTGGCACCTGAAAGCCTGGTTCATCATCCCCGAAACCAGGATGAACCCCAACCTGCAATATGCACAAGCTATCAAAGGTGTAGCCACCGGCCGGGGCATTGGCATTATTGATACCATACAATTAATGGAGGTGGTTCAGGGTTTGGAGGCGATGCAAAACTCACCTTTGATTGATCAGCAAACAATGGCGGGTATCAAAGGATGGTTTAGCCAATATATTACCTGGCTTACTACCCACCAGTATGGCAAAGACGAAATGAACGCCAAAAACAATCATGGTACCTGCTGGGCTATGCAAACCGCTTGCTTTGCCAAATTTACGGGTAATAAAGAGGTGATGGATTTTTGCCGCAACCGTTTTAAAGAAGTATTACTACCCAGTCAGATAGCCCCAGATGGCAGTTTCCCGTTAGAGCTTAAACGCACCAAACCTTATGGCTATTCTATATTTAACCTGGATGCCATGACCACACTTTGCCAGATACTCAGCGATAAAAATGATAACTTATGGACCTATCAAACACCCGATGGTCGCACTATCAAAAAAGGGATCGAGTTTTTATATCCCTTTTTAAAGGATAAAAATACCTGGCCCTACGCGCATGATGTAATGCACTGGGAAAGTTGGCCGGTAGCCCAACCGTCCCTGATATTCGGCGCCGCAGCCTATGGTAATGCCAATTGGCTCAATACCTGGAAAAAACTGGATCATGCTCCCATGGACGAAGAGATCATCAGAAATTTACCGGTAAGGCACCCGCTTATCTGGCTTAATTAAAACCACAAAAAAGGCCGATTCAATAGAATCGGCCTTTTTTGTGTACTACATGGTATATTATCAATCTGGCAATTGCCGGTAGAACTTAGTTTCGGTTACTACCGGTGAGTCGGCAGGATAGGTAATATATTTTAATGTTAATAGGTTTCCGTCAAGCTTAAATGTGCTATTATCATAAAGTTTAATATTACTTGCCGTTTTAACCGATGGCTTATTTGGATCTTGTTGAGTCATTTCTTTGATCGTAACCTTTAAACTATCACCTTTAGTAAGATAAGTCCCAGTATAAACCGTATAAGAAATTTGTCCTTTATCATAATAGGACAATGTTGTGCTAAATGTGCCATCACTACCAAAATTTAAACTGCGTGAAAAATTAGCATCGGGTATCGTGACAGACCAGCTTCCAAAAAGCGTTTTAGCAGGCTCCGGCACCGGCGACTTCTTATCCTTTTTGCATGCTCCGATAATTAGTATAGTGCAAATCAAAACGCCATGGAACGCGCCGATAAAATTTGGTTTAAGTGATTTCATAAAATACAGGTTTTATAGCCATTACGGCACACTAAAACATTTCGATACAATCACTTATCATTTTTATCAATATACAGGTTCTCCTATACTTATACCATATCGCTTTACAGACGACCTGAAGATCTCTTTAGCTACCTGCGTTAGATTCTGCCATTCAAAACCACCATAAATACTATCAAATGATATTTGTTCAACCCGCCTGATCACCCTTGCCAACTCATTCTCTGGTAAAGGAATAACATTGGGATAGCTGTACATAAAAGCCAGATGTTTTTTGCTTTTGGCTACATAAATGCTATCGCCGGTGAGTAATGTCCCTTCTGCTGATAGGCCGGGTACCCGTAACACGCTGCTACCAGGGAAATGCCCACCGGTATTGATGATAGAAATGCCATCCCATAGCTGCCGTTCGGTTCCCTGCCAAAACCTGATGTGTGAACCTTTGTTAAACATCCATTGGTCATCAGCAGCATGGATATAAACCGGGCAGTCGAATACCTCTGCCCATTCGTTCACATTGCTGTAAAAGTGAGGGTGCGAAAAAGCTATGGCCTTTATACCACCTTTTGACCTGATAAAATCAATGATCTCCTGGTTAAGCAACGGAATGCAGTCCCACAGAATATTGCCACCTGGCGAAAGTGTTAACAAAGCCCTGTTCCCCAGCGCAAATAATGGCGTTACCTGTAAAGAGAAAAGCGAGGGACTAAGCTCACTGATCAATACCCGGTGATTAGCTGCTATTTCGTTTGAATTAGTCCAGGTTTGGCCATTTTCGGTCAGATATTGCCTGTCGTCATTACATATCGGGCAAAATTCGGGCGATGATAGTTCTGCTTTATATTGTGTACCACAGGTGCAGCAAGTGTTTTTTATTGGTTCCATAAGTTTTAATGCTTTTATATTATTTAGTCCTCTCCTGCAACCAGGTGCATAGCAATAGCTATCCGGTTCCAGCTGTTGATGGTTGTGGTTACAAAAATCACTTGAGCCAGTTTTTTCTCACCCAACAATCGCAATGCATTTTGATAAGTTTGATCGGATACACCGTGATCGGCAATACGGGTTACTTCGGTAGCCAATTGTAGAATGGCTTGCTCTTCTTCGGTAAAAAATGGAGTTTCCCACCAGGCGGCCAGTGCAAAAAGTCGTTGGGTAGTTTCGCCAAGGGCGAGGGCATCCTTGGTATGATAGTCGATACAATAACCACAGCCGTTGATCTGGGATACCCGTATCCTGATCAGTTCCTGTAAGCGGCGCTCGAGGTCAAACTGTGGCAGATAGTTATCGGCCACAGCCATGGCCTTGTAAATACGGGGCTCAGCCTCGTTAATATTCATTCTGCGTTTCATGTCTGCTTAGATTAATTATGATCTAATTTCAGACATTATTGGACTATTCAGCTAGTCCAGACATGACAAACAAAATAGTCCAGAATGGTAAATTAGCTATGGAATCAATCAATAGCATGATCGGTTTCGATATCCTCCCCTTTCCACACTTTTTTGGCGGTCCAATCCTCATCGGCTTTTTGCCAAAACTCATCAGATGGCGGTAAACCCAGTACCAGAAAAGCTTCGGAACAAAGGTAAAGGCTTCCCGTCGATATGTACCCTTCGCCAATATCGGGCTGATGTCCGTACAAACCAACCCGCAGCCAGCCCTTATCATCAAAAGTCCCGGGGGCCTCCAGTTGCCGTTTGATCAGCGTATACAAAGCCGCCCTTACCTGCTGCGGTTTCACAGCATCAGGTAAAGCGTGCATTAAAGCCATTTTTGACAACAATTGAAAAGCGCCAAAACGATAAGCCAACGAGCGGCCAATGGGTGGATAGGTACCTTCGGGAGATATCAATCGTTCCTGAATTGCCGCATACCTTCGGGCACGTTTCAACGCGGTATCGTAAGTTGTTTTTTGGTCAACGCCGGCGTCCTGAAGTGTTTGCAGAACCTCCAGCAGCATGGGCTGTATTACAAAACTGTTGTAATAATCCCAATGAAAATCGGCACCATCGCCATACAGGCCATCACCCTTGTACCACAATTGATGCTGTTTGATAGCGTAATCCATCCGCATCCTGTCTCCATAATTATCAAATTTCAGTAAAGCGGCTTCAATGGTAGCGCTAAACAGCAGCCAATTATTATAACCCGGCGTAATAACCCGCGACGATTTAAACGCGGTAATAATATTGGCTTTGGTTGCGGCATCCAGCGGATCCCACAATTGATGCGGCGCACGCAGTAAAGCCTGGGCCAAAAAGGCGGCATCAACCACGGGTTGAGCACCTTTGTTAAAGTTCATAAAATCGGCACTGTTGGGGTCGGTAGCGTTATGAAGAGCCAAACGCGCCAGGGTGATATACTTTTTGCGTAGTATGCCTTCCGGGGTTTGCGCGGGGCCTAATTCCAACCAAGGCGCCATGCCCGCCAGTAAGCGACCGAATGCTTCCAGATAGGTATAATTTTTACGATCACCGGTTTTGGCTTCCACCGGCATTTTCTGTTTGAGCTCATTTTTACTCAGGGTGATCAATACCGGATCGGCTATTTTCACCAGTGATTTAATCAGGTATTCCCGTTCCTTTTGACCAACATCATTATTGGCTGGCGATTGCGCCATTACCGTGCCTGATAAAGGCAAGAATAATATTAAACAGAAGAGTTTACGCATTTACAGGCAATTAATTTTCAGTTTTACCGGGGAACTTATCGAACAAAGCTTTCAGTTCCTTTGCTTTTTCGGGATATTCCTGGATAACATTGGTTCGTTCGCTCGGATCATATGACAAGTTAAACAATTCTATCTTGGATTCCTGTGCTTGACTTGATATTCCCGTATTGGTATTGGCCGATTTTACCTCCCGGTATTTCCAATCGCCCTGGCGTACCGCTTCGCAAATACCGTTGTTTACATAATAGATCTCCCGGTGTTTAGGATGGCGACCGCCTTTGCCCAACAATACATCCGAGATAGATTGACCATCGAGCACCCTCCCTTTTGGCAAAGGCGCATTTACCCATTGTGCCAGCGTTGGCAATACATCCAGATTGCTCACCATGCTGGTAATGGATGCGCCAACCGGAGTATGCCCTTTCCAGTAAACGATAAAAGGTTCGCGTACGCCGCCCTCATAACTTTGCCCCTTGCTGCCACGAAAAACGCCTGCCGTACCGGCATCCCAGGGTTTGGTGGCCCCATCGCCCGACATACGCGACGGAAACTCGATCCAGGGTCCGTTATCGCTCGAAAACATAAATATGGTATTATCGGCAAGGCCCTGTTTCTCCAACTGCGCCCAAACCTCGCCCAGGCTGGCATCAAGCTGCTCCACCACATCACCCAGATGACCGCCATCTGAGCGGCCTTTATTTTTTTGCGATGAAGCAAAGGCTACCGGCAAATGCGGTACATTATGCGCCAGGTACAGGAAAAACGGTTTGCCTTTCTTTTGTTCTTTGATGTACCGGATAGCCTCATTCTTATAAAGATCGATGAGGGAGGAATCTGCCGGTTTGATCACCTCCGGTTGATGTCCCCTGAATATTTTAAGCGTGGTATCGGTTTTAACATAAGGATACTTATAATCATGGCTGTACAACATACCGTAATAGGAGTCGAAACCTTGTGCCATGGGATGGTTATAGGGTTTATGATCGCCCAGGTGCCATTTACCAATCATGGCGGTTTTATAACCCACAGCCTTCAACATTTCGGCAATGGTCACTTCCTGATCAGGCAAACCTAATTCCGACCCCGGAGGTATGGGGTAAGGGAGGTTCATCCGCGAAGCATAACGACCTGTTAACAACGATGCCCTTGACGGCGTACAGCTTGGACTGGATACCACATAGTTGGTTTCACGAACACCTTTTTGGGCCATTTTATCCAGGAACGGCGTTTTGATAACCGGGCTTCCATAACAGCTCAGATCGGAATAACCCATATCATCGGCCAGTACAAAAATGATATTTGGCCGTTGCTGCGCTTTGGCTCCAAATGAAACCAATAACAGGATCAATAGCGTTAGTCTATTAAAATATTTTTTCATTAAAAATTTATACTGGTTTAATGTTTATCAAAGTAACCGGTTACACCTTATGTTTGCAAACTGATAACCGTTATTATTTTGTTACAAAAGAGAATCTCAAATAAAATCACACAACTTGTCATTTCGAACGAGGTACGAGGAGAAATCTTGTACTATTGACTTATCGCTTATATAAGATCTCTCCTCGTACCTCGTTCGAGATGACAGGGTTGATAGTTTATTTCTACAATGATTGGATCTTATTCCAGTCAACCACCCCTACTTTTCGCGCCCATTGCAGGTATTCTGCTTCCATGGCTTTTACTTTATCGGGATATTTGGCGGCAAGATTGTTTGTTTCGGAGCGATCGGCATCCAGGTCGTATAGTTCCCAAGGCTGGTTAATTTCGGCAACCAGTTTCCAGTTCCCTTTTCTGATGGCGCGGCTACCTTCGTGTTCCCAGAAAATAGCGTTGTGGCCATTCCAGGGTTTGTTGAGCAGTACGTTTTTCAGGCTGGATCCTTCCAGCGGTGTTAACTGCCTGTTTTTAAATTCCTGCGGATAGGTAACGCCCGCCAGATCAAGACAGGTAGGCATCAAATCGATAAAATGTGCGGGCTGCGTGTTGGTACTGCCAGGTTTGATAACACCCTGGAACCAGGCGATAAAGGGAGTGGCGATGCCGCCTTCGTGCGTATTTCTTTTAAACAGCCTGAACGGCGTATTACTCACATTGGCCCAGGGAATTTCATAACTATCAATAGAATTTACCGAACCGGGAGTACCGTTCTTTTGTATTACTGTCGATAAACTTTTCACCTCATCGGCGCTGCCGCCATTGTCTGATGCAAAGAGCACGATGGTGTTTTTATCTTTCCCCAGCTGTTTGAGCTTAGCCATGATCTCGCCCACACCGACGTCCATCCTATCGATCATGGCCGCATAGATAGCCATGCGGGTATCCCATTTTTCTTTCTCTTCGGGCGATAATGAATCCCAGTCGGGCACCCGGCTATCGCGATCAGATAGCTTCCAATATTTTTTGATGATACCGCTGGCCACCAGTTTTCCGTAGCGCTGTTTGCGCAGCTTGTCCCAACCCTTCAGGTATTTGCCTTTGTAACGGGCAATATCTTCAGGCAGCGCCTGGATGGGCCAATGCGGGGCGTTGTAGGCTACATATAAAAAGAACGGCGACTTATCCTCTTTAATTTGCTCTAATGACTGTTTAGCGAAATCGGTAATAGCCTGGGTGAGGTATTTGGAGGTATCATTCCTCGTAATCTCCTTATCGTTTAGCATAAAGGTGATCTTGCTGCCATCGTTATACAACGGGGCCGAATTAAAATAACTGCTGCCATTATTCAACATAGTGAATGATCTGTCAAACCCTCGGTTAAAAGCTAATGCTGATGGCTGCAATCCTACGTGCCATTTGCCCGATACAATGGTATTATAGCCCGCTTGGTTCTTTAATAACTCGGCAATGGTAGCGCAATGATCATTCAGATAACCCTGGTAAGCTGGCGAACCTTTATATTTCACCATGTCGCCCACACCGGCCTGATGCGGGTATAAACCGGTTAATAAGGCTGTTCGCGATGGGCAGCACCTGCCGGCATTATAAAACTGGGTCATTTTTAAACCCTCGCGGGCCAGTCTGTCAATATTGGGCGTATGAATCTCCGAGCCAAAACAGCCCAGATCGGCAAAGCCCATGTCATCGGCTAAAATGACGACGATGTTGGGTTTGGAGGGTTGCTTTTGTGCGAAGGTAATGCCCGGGAGCAGGCATAAAATAAGGAATAGTAAACGTTTCAATGGTGGTGGTTATTTGTTTACACTAAATGTCATTTCGAACGAAGAGAGAAATCTTATACACCGGGATATAATAGCGTAAAAGATTTCTCCTCGTTCCTCGTTCGAAATGACAGAAGGAAGGGTGATGACTATTTGGTTTTCGCGATGCTTGAGGTGGTCTGTGCCACCGCTGCTTCAACCTGGGCAACTGATGAAAAACCTTGTTTTTTCCAGACTTCTTTTTTATTTTGGTATAGTACCAGGGTTGGCAGCACATTTACTTTCAGTTCTTTAGCTAGGGCGGTATTATCATACACCTCGATGCTGATGATCTTCGGGGTAAAACCTGTTTTGGCTTTCAGCGAATCCAGTACAGGCACCAGTTTTTTGCAGGCGCCGCAGTATCTCGAACCAAAATCAACCAGTACTAATGGTGATGAACCGGTAAGCTCGGTAAATTGTGCTTTGGTTAAAGAAACGCCTTTTTTGGTAGTCGAAATAATGGGATAACCAGAACCGATCCAATTGGCTAATCCACCCGGCAGCTCTTCTACATCTTTAAACCCTTTGGCGCGCAATTCGTTGGATAAAACCTTGCTGCGGCCATTGGCAATGGAGTAAACAAAGGTTGGCTTGTCTTTGGAAAGCGCATCCAGGCGCTGCTGATAGTCGGCGGCTTTGGCATCTACATTAACAGCGCCTTTGATGTGGTTCTGCACAAATTCCTCAGCCGAGCGAGCATCCAGCACCTGTGCATCTTTAGATTGCTTTAGTTTGGCGGCAAAGGCCTCCAGTGATAACAGGGGTTTATCGGTTTGGGCCTGCGCATTAGCAATCCCCGTGGCGGTTACGATTACCGCCAGCAAAAAACTCTTTAATTTTTTCATATTTTTAGTTTAGTATCTATTTAGTATCAAGTAATTAGTATCATGTATCAAGACAGAAATTTATAAAGGCGAATAGCCAGCCTTACGAAGTTTTTAAAACTTCGTAAGGCTTTAAGCGAGCGACAAAACTCAAACTGACCACTCACCATTCACTACTGCCCACTCAGCACCTTATTGGTTATTTTCCAGATGATGGATCCTTTTATTGTTGATGTCATCGCGATCTATAAACGGGTAGATATTGTTCTTTTTGGCTTCGGCATCAAACAGATCTTTTAACTCTTTGAGCTTTTCGGGATATTTTTTGGCCAGGTCAATGCGCTCATTAAAATCATCATTCAGGTTGTATAGTTTCCAAACGTCCTTATCATAGTTGCGCTCAGGCGGTGTTTTACCTTGCGGGAAATTGAGCAGATCGATATTGTCCGGGCGGTGCGCAGCTTCGGCTTTCCAGCCATCTTTATAAATGGATCGGGAAGTGAAGATGTAATAGTATTGTTTGGTATGTAGTGTTGGAGCCTGCGCGTTATTAAAGGAGCTGAACAATGATTTACCCTGCAGTGTATCCTGCTTAATACCTTTAATGTACTCCGGTAGTTTTAAACCCGCGGCCTCAATGGTTGTTGGGAATATATCCGAAACGTGGCCATACTGTGTACGAATGCTGCCTTTCTCTTTGATCAATTTTGGATAATAAACAATCAGTGGATTATGTGTACCACCTTCGGCATCGGCATCAGATTTCCAGTATTTGAATGGTGTATTGGCAGCCTGCGCCCAACCCAGCGGATAATTGGTTGAAGCCTGTGGTGTGCCAATGGATTCGTAATCACTTTCATTTTTTTGGATATAATCGGCCTCAGGTGTAGTGAGCGCTGAGTTTTTAGGATTGATCACTCCGTGGAAAGTGCCCTCCTTACTGGCGCCATTATCCCCTATCATCACAAACACAAGGGTGTTATCAAACTGACCAGATGCCTTGAGGTAGCTAATCACCCGACCAACCTGGTGATCGATGTAGGTAAGATACCCGGCATAAACTTCCATAAAACGGGCGTACAGTTTCTGCTGATCGGGCGGCAGGCTTTTCCAGGCCTGGATGCGCTCGTTACGCTCGGGCAGCTTGGCATAAGCAGGGATATAACCTGCCTTCTTCTGGTTTTCAAAAACCTTTTGGCGATATACGTCCCAGCCCTCGTCAAATTTACCTTTGTACAGGTCGCTCCACTCCTTGGTTACCTGGTGAGGCGCGTGTGTAGCGCCTGGGGCATAATACAAAAAGAAAGGCTTGTCTGGCGCGGCTTTGTGGGCGGCATCAATATAGGCAATCGCTTTATCAGTGATCACCTCGTTCAGGTTACGGCCATCGGGTTTGATGTGGAAATTATCCTCCACCAAATGCGGCGGATTATACTGGTCAGTAGCCGATTCCAGAAAACCGATGTGGTGATCAAAACCCTTACCGGTTGGCCAACGATCAAACGGTCCAACAGCTGTGGTATCCTCATCGGGTGTTATGCCCCACTTGCCAACTGCAAACGTGCTGTAACCGTTTTCACGCAGGTTTTCGGCAATGGTACCTTTGTCAGCCGGGATACGGCCATCGTAACCTGGAAAACCTGCCGCGGTTGAGGCATGCGAAAAATTACCTACATGCACGTAATGATGGTTACGCCCGGTTAATAATGACGACCTTGTAGGCGCACAAATACCTGCTGTATGGAAATTGGTATAACGCAAGCCGTTATTGGCCAGCGTATCAAAATTTGGCGTATTGATCAATCCGCCAAATGTGGCCGAAGCACCAAAGCCAACATCGTCCAGCAATATCCAGACAATATTGGGTGCGCCTTTAGGAGCCTTAAGTGGTTTAGGCCACCATTCTTTTGATTCGGCCAGGGTTTTGCCTATAACTCCTTTATAGGTTGCGGGGGTTGATGGCGGTATATTGGCCGGAGCTACGGGTCCGTATTGCGCCGCGGCCGGCAACGCAAAACCCAGGGCAATTACCATCGCCACGAGCGTTTTTTTGTGTGTTTGTTTCATATGGATAGGTTTTATATTGATTTATGTTAATAACCTCACCTAAATCCTCTCCCAAAAGGGGAGATTTAGAGGGGGTTCTATTTCTTATAATTCTGATGTATCCTCCTATGATAAACATCGTACCAATCGATAAACGGATACAGGTTATTTTTTTGAGCCTGCTCCTCGAATACCGCTTTCAGCTCTTTTAACTTTTCGGGGTATTTTTTGGCCAGATCAATACGCTCGTTAAAGTCATCATTCAGGTTATATAGCTCCCAAACATCATCATCAAAGCTGATATCGGGAACATTTTTGCCAACGGTAAAGTCGTTCAGCTCCACATAATCCGGGTGGTGTGCCGCCTCGGCTTTCCAGCCATCGCTGTAAATGGAGCGCGAGCCAAATATGTAGTAATGCTGTATCTTATGTTTGTTGGCCGCCTCGGGATGATCAAATGAATAAACCAGCGATGTACCTTGCAGCGTATCCTGCTTAATACCCCTGATATACTCTGGCAATTTAATGCCGGTGTACTCTAATGTAGTTGGCAATACGTCGATCACATGGCCGTACTGTGTGCGGATGGTTCCTTTATCCTTAATACCTTTTGGATAGTAAACGATAAGCGGGTTACGGGTACCACCTTCAGAGTTGGCATCCTGTTTCCAGTATTTGAATGGCGTATTGGCCGCTTGTGCCCATCCCAGCGGATAATTGGTAGAAGCCTGCGGCGTGCCGATATCATCAATATCCTCGATATTGGTTTTGAGGTAGGGAGCCTCGGCAAGCACCCTGGAAGAGTTCTTTTTGGGGTTGATCTCGCCGTGCAGTGTGCCTTCCTTACTGGCTCCGTTATCACCAATGATCACAAATACCAGGGTATTATCCAGCTGACCGCTTTGTTTCAGGTAATCCAACAAACGACCAACCTCGTGATCGGTATAGGTTAAATAACCGGCATACACTTCCATAAAACGGGCGTATAGTTTTTGCTCGGCCGGCGGAAGCGATTTCCAGGAAGGGATACGGGTATTGCGTTCGGGCAATTTAGCGTAAGCAGGTATAATGCCCAGTTTTTTCTGCCTTGCGATCACTTTTTCGCGAAAATCATCCCATCCAGAATCAAACTGACCTTTGTACAGATCGCTCCACTCCTTGGCTACCTGGTGCGGCGAATGGGTTGCTCCCGGCGCGTAATACAGGAAGAAAGGTTTATCAGGCGCTACTTTATGCTGACGGGTAAGATAAAAGATAGCCTTATCGGTGATCTGCTCGTTCAGGTGGCGGCCATCGGGTGTTACGTGTGCGTTATCTTCTACCAGGTCAGGTTTGTACTGATCTGTTGCCGAACCCAGGAATCCGAAGAAATGATCAAAACCTTTGCCCGTTGGCCAGCGGTCAAAAGGGCCGGCATCGGTAGCGTCTTCATCAGGTGTTAAACCGTATTTGCCCACGGCAAAGGTGTTGTAACCGTTCTCTCTTAATATTTCAGCAACCGTTCCTTTATCAGATGGTATGCGGCCATCATAACCGGGGAACCCGGCTGATAAAACCACATGCGAAAATCCGCCCTCGTGCACATAATGGTGATTACGCCCGGTAAGCAGAGCTGAACGTGTAGGCGCGCAGATACCTGCCGTATGGAAATTGGTATAACGCAAACCATTGTTGGCCAGCGTATCAAAATTGGGTGTTTTGATGATGCCGCCAAAGGTGCTTGTAGCGCCAAAGCCTACGTCATCCAGCAATATCCACAACACATTTGGCGCACCGGCAGGCGCTTTATGAGGCTCGGGCCACCACTCCTTTGAATCATTAAGCGTTTTCCCTACAGTGCCGCCAAATGGCTGGGTATTTTGAGCCTTTACACTTTGCAAACCGAGTATGCTGATAAGCACGGCAACAGGCCATATTTTACCGCCACCCGGTTTAAAATACCGGGGTGGCTTTGGGGTGAGTACTTTTAAATGTATCATGATATGATTTTATTTTTAGATGTTAATTATTGTACCGGGAAACCGGCTTTAGTTAAACTGTCAAGCGCCCCGATGTTATAGCTCAAATGATAGCCCAGTGTTTGCAGGGAATCGGCTGCCCGGCCGCTCCGATTCCCCGAATGACAATAAAGATAGATGGATTTGTTTTTATCCAATTTCCTGATCTGGTCGGCAAAATCGGCCGATTTGATATTGATATTTGCAGCGTATTGCAGATGTTTCTGATTGTATTCCTCGGGAGTACGCACATCTATCAGGTAGGCTTTGTCTTGTGCCACGTCATCGAGCAGTTTTCTTTCTACCGAGGGTGTTACCGCAATCTTATCCGACTTTTTTTGCACATATGCTAACTGTTGCGCCCGTAAAGCGGTATTTGCCGAAAACAGCAATAAGCTGATGATGATTAACTTTTTCATATATATTTTTTCATGTGATCAATTAAAAAGGATGTCATGCTGAGCTCCGTCGAAGCATGGTGGGCAAGCCTCTGCGCACGCCCCTTCGACAAGCTCAGGGTGACAGGCCCCTTGTTTAGGGTAATAAGACATCTGGTTCCAGAATCGACTCACCCGGTCTACGCTTCGCTGGACCACCCTCTCTTCGCCTCCGGCGGAAAGAGGGTAGAAAAAAAGCTTACCGCAACCCTCTTTCCAGCGAAGCTGAAGAGAGGGTCGACAAGCGTAGCGATGTCGGGGTGAGTCGACATCGCGTTTAAGGCTTGCTCCATGTCTTGTCATAGGCTGTTCCTCTTTTGATATTCTATTTTTTCAATACTACTCCGCATAACTTGATCTGAACTTGATACCCCATTTACCATTTTCTTTGGTAAGGATATATAATGACTCGAAATGACCTATCAGGCTGCCATCAGCCCGATACCTTGAAAACTCTGTATCCACATGCACCTTATCTGCCGAAGCCTGAATAATGTTGCGGTGATCCCATTGGCTATGATCCCAGCCGGTCTTTTTCAGCTCGCCAAACACTTTGGCCGAGTCACGAAGACCTGCTTTTTCCAGTACCGACATTTTGCCGCTGGCCAACCGGTAATGCGGGAATTGATAGGTACGTTCCCAGCCGGCCAGGTCTTTAGCATTAAAAGTGGTCATGTACTCATCAAGCACCTGCAACACAGCCACGCTTACCCTGGGGTCAACCTCGTGCGAACCCTGACCCGTTGCCGGCGACTGTGCGAAGACCGTGGTTAATCCGCTGATGAACATTACAAAAACGACAATTATTTTTTTCATAGCATTGATATTTAATCGTTTAACTATTCAGAGCCTCACCCTGCCCTCTCCAAAGGAGAGGGTTCTGAAATCCTGTTTTAAAGCCCTCACCTTTGGAGAGGGTTGGGCGAGACTTTACTGCCAGCCCGGGTTTTGTGTAAGCTTACCGTTACTATTATCAATTTCCTGCTGTGGTATTGGGAACAGGTAAAATTTGCCTGCTACCCCTTTAGTCACATTAGTTTTGCCCACTTTAAGCAGGCTGGCTTCCAGTATACCATTGCCGTTGGCGTCACGCTCACGAATCAGGTCGAACCAGCGCTGGTACTCGAACACAAATTCAAGGCGTCGCTCCAGGTAAACCGCATCACGGAATTGCGCCTGTGTCAAACCCGAAAGGTCATCCAGTCCGGCGCGTTTGCGCACCCGGTTAACAGAGGTATATGCTTTGGTAGTTGGCCCGTTTAGTTCATTTTCTGCCTCGGCATGGATCAGCAATACTTCCGAAAAGCGGATAATCGGCACGTTAGCACCCGACTCCGCCTCGTTGGCCACCACATTGGGATCGTAATATTTATTAAAGAATGGTGTGGAATCGCCGGGGATGGTATTGTCATTCAACTTACCATACCAAAGGTTAGTGCTGGGGCTCTGGAAACGGGTCACAAAGCTTATGCGCTTTCTTTTATCATTGGCAGAGTACAATTTATAAATGCTGAAGAATTTATCTACCCCACCTGGTTTGGTAGCATCAGGCACAGAATAAAACACCACCTGGTCGGCGTAGCTGCTTACCATACCGGGTATGGCGTTCAGGATAGCCCGCGGCGCCTGGTTATTGCCTTGTCCCTGCGAGTTGGCTTTGAATTGAGCCGAAAATATATGCTCTTTACCATTTTTGGAAGCCGGCAAAAACACATCTGCATAATTGGTGAACAAATCATAACCATACGGGCCATTGATCACCACTTCGGCCTGCGTTACGGCTTTGGCCCATTGGCGCTCAGTTAAATAAACTTTGGCCAGCAGTGCATTAGCGGCTCCGGCGGTTGCCCTGCCCAGATCGGCTCCGGTGTAGGCGTTTGGCAGATCGGTGGCTGCCGCCGTCAGATCGGTTTCTATTTGCTTGTAAACTGTAGCGACAGCCGTTCTGGGCACCTGCAGATCAGACAGATTAATAGAAGTTTGATCATGCAGCACCAGCGGTACATCGCCATATAAACGCACCAGGTTAAAGTAATACAGGGCACGTAAAAACTTAGCTTCAGCCACCAGTCGTTTGTTCAGGGTAGCGTCAAACTGAATATGCGGGATAGTATCAATAGCGATATTGGCTTTCTTGATAGCCGCGTAATGCTGCTGCCAGATCTGCAGGATGCGCAAACCCGATGATGCATGCCCCAGCACAGCCTGTGAACGCACATCGGCATTGGTAGCCCCCGGACCAGGTCCTTCGTCATCGGCCATAAAGTTCATGCCTGTATTAAACAGGGTATTGTATGGTGTTTGTATGGAGTTGGAGCCCGCGTTTAACAACGAGTACGCGGCAGTAACCGCGGCCACCGCGTCGGCCTGTGTTTTATAGAACTGGTTTGCCGGAATGAATGATCGCGGATCTTCATTCAGCTTGGCGCAGGATGTGGCGCCAAAGGCAAGCAGTATGATGAGATATTTAATGTTATGAAGTTTCATATTGATCATATTATAAGGTGATACCTAACCCGGCAATAATGGATTTGCTGTTGGGGTAAGCCCCGTTATCGACACCAGAGGTAATAGCCGATTGCTCGTTACTGCTCACCTCCGGATCGTACCCGGTGTATTTAGTCCAGGTGGCCAGGTTTTGCGCGGTAAGGAATATCCTGATCTTTTTGATAGGCGATTTGGACACTACTGATGTTGGGATGGTGTAACCCAGACTCAGGCTTTTTAAGCGCAGGTATGAGCCGTTTTCGATAAATCGGTCAGAAATGGTTGGCGCCGGATCCTGGAACGCGCTGTGCACGTCGGTATTGGTGTTAGTGGATGTCCAACGGTTCAATAAGGCAGTAGTGGCATTGGTATAGCCCGTGCCCAGTTCCAGTACGTTGCGCTGCTGGTTGTATATCTTGTTACCATATGACCCCTGCAGGAAGATGCTCAGGTCGATACCTTTATAAGAGAAGGTGTTGGTTAAGCCACCGGTAAATTTAGGCTGCGCGTTACCCAGGATCACCCTGTCGGCTGATTGCGTGATCTTGCCATCGCCATTAACATCCACATAAGCCTGCCCACCCGGTGAGGTATTGGCCGCCGGGGTTAATGCCGGGCCACCCGCCTTGATCAGTCCGTTGGTTTTGTACCCGATGAATGAACCGATAGGCTCCCCTACTTTTAAAATAGATGGCAGCGACGAATCCGGGATGAATTGATTTACCCCATTACCACCCAAACTCAGCACTTTATTGCGGTTCACCGCGAATACCAGGCTGGTGTTCCATACAAATGAACCGGTAAGGTTATGCGAGTTGACACTCAACTCAAAGCCTTTATTTTGCACCGAACCCACGTTTTCATACTGCTGCGGATTGGTGATAGCGGTATTGGTAATAATGGTAAGTCCGCTGGTAGCCGGCAGCGGCAGGTATAACAGCAGGTTGGTTGTCTTTTTGTAATAGATATCGGCGGTAACGGTGATCCTGTCTTTCAGCAGGCCCAGGTCGAAGCCAAAATCATATTGGCTTGTTTTTTCCCAGGTAAGGTTGGGATTGGCCAAACTGTTGGGCGCAAAACCAGCTACGGTGGTGTTACCAAAGTTGTAGCGGTAATAACCCAGTTGTGAGAATGACTGGTATGCCGGGATATCACTGTTACCGGTTTGCCCGGCACTCAACCTGAATTTAAGCTGACTGATCTGCTCCACATTTTTCAGGAAATTTTCGCTGGAAGCATTCCAGGCGATGGCGGCCGACGGGAACGATGCCCATTGATGCCCCGGTGCAAATTTGGAAGAACCATCGGCACGTAAGGTTAATGTTAACAGGTATTTGCTGTCAAAACCATAGTTAACACGGGCCAGGTATGATTTTAAAGCCCAGATATTGGATGATGATGATGGCGCAATAGCAAAACCACCGGCCGAAATGGAGGTGATACTCCCCGAACCCAGGTTGTTGTACGCGTCATAATCGCTCACGAAACCCGATGAACCGGTAATGGCACCTTCGGCTTTAAATTTCTGCTGAGTGAAACCTGCTAATACGGTTAGATTATGACGATCCAGCTTTTTGGTATAGGTCAGCGTGTTTTCGTTAAGCCAGTTAAAGGAATTCAGCGTACCTACTTCGCCGATGCCTGAGTAGCCTGAACCTTCGTACACCGTGGAGGGCAGGTAGCGGTTCTGTTTGTTGTCGATCAGGTCGATACCGGCTAAAACACGCGCAGTAAGGTCGGTAGTGATCTTGTAATCACCCGCGATATTACCTAAAACCCTGCTGGTAGTAGTTGTATTGAGTTGATTATACAGCGTATTGATGGGATTGCCATAAGTACCCTCAAATATGTTTTTCATAAAGAAAGATCCATCCGCATTGTATACCGGCGTGGTGGGCGTCATCAGCAATATGGCCGGGACAACTCCTGCCGGCGCTACCTGCGCGCTGATACGGCTGCCGGTGATATAGGATGATATTTTAAACCTGTCGTTATAATCATGCTCCACATTCACACGACCGGCAAAACGCTCAAAATTGGTATTTTGCAGTATACCGTCCTGCTTCATGTAATTGCCCGAGAACGCCAGGCGGGTACGGTCTGTCCCCGAAAGGATAGACAGGTTATGGTTTTGCGTATTCCCTTCCCGGAAGGCAGCCTTTTGCCAGTCGGTATTCACATTAAAAGGATTGAGTTGGGCGGCAGTTTGTGGTGATTTGTTTGAATTAACCAGGGCGTCGTTACGCAAGCCCCCCCATTGATCGGAGTTAAGTAATGGGATAGTCTTGATCACGCTTTGCCAGCCGTAGCTGCCATCGTAATTGATGGACGATACACCCGATTTACCTTTTTTGGTGGTGATGATGATCACACCATTAGCACCACGTGTTCCGTATATGGCTGTCGCCGAGGCATCTTTCAGCACCTCGATGTTTTCAATATCAGAAGTACTCAATGAAGCCAAAGGATTGATCTTAGGGCCATTGGTTACACCGGCATCGGTAAGGGAATTACTGTTTGAGGTTGGGAAACCGTCAATAATATACAGTGGTTCAGCCACCGCGTTAATGGAGTTCACACCGCGGATCTGTACCGTTACCCCTGCTCCGGGTTGCCCGGTGGCCTGGGTTACCTGTATGCCCGAGATGGTACCCTGCAGGGCCCTATCCAACGAAGGAATGGGCTGTTTGAGCGCCAGTTGTGGTACTGATGCCACCGAACCGGTGATGTCCTTACGTTTTTGAGAGCCGTAGCCCACCACAACTACCTGGTTCAGCAGGCTTTGCGCGTCTTTCATCCGGATCTCTACGGGACTGCCATCGGCAATAAACGACTGTGTTTCGTAACCTATAAAGGTTATAATAAGTTTGTATGGAAACTTCTGACCGGTAACAAAACTAAATTTCCCCTGAACATCTGTCGAAACAACGTGTGTTGTCCCCTCTATACGTACTACCGCGCCGGGCAATGGCTCTTTGGTGGAACCATCAATTACCCTGCCTACCAGTTTTGAATTGATGATAGGCTGTGTTTCCTGGGCAAAAACAATAATGGGGAGCAGTAAAGCTAATGCTGAAATAAATAAGAGTTTTTTCATATCGCCTGGTAGTTTAAGTTGGTGAATAAACCAGACGATAAAGCGGCTTTTGATATAAGCCCGCCACCGGCGTACCGGTAGTAAATACCTGCGGCTATGGCCGTGACCAGGTGAACAAGCCGGGGTTGGGGCAATAGAAAGCCCTGCCCAACTTTTGCAATATTTTGCATAAATTTGAATAGTTTAAAATGACACCATTGAAGCAGGCTCAACGCCAATCGATCCCTGTTTCGTTGTTTTAATTCTGGAGGGAAAAGCGATTGCTTTTCCCTTATTTATGTTATGTTATTATTTTTTCATATGCCTTTGTTCTTTAATGTTTATCAATTCCCTCTTGAGAGGGCAGGGTGTCATGCTGAGCTCCGTCGAAGCATGGTGGGCAGGCCTCTGCGCTCTACCCTTCGACGGAGCTCAGGGCGACACCCTCACTTTTTATTACTAATTTTTCACGCACCTGAAACCCAGGTGCTCCATCCCACTGTCTTCGGTGGTTTTCATCCTCCGGGCTACCCTGAAACCCGAGCAATAGCTATCGTTACATAAAAACGAACCACCTCTTACTACCCTTTTTATTGCGTAAGGCTCATCTGGATCGTATGATTTTGATGGACCTTCGGGATTTTTCACCCCCTCGGGTTTGTTGATGGTATTGTAATACCGGTAGTCATACAGATCGGCGCACCATTCCCAAACATTGCCGGCCATATCGTACAAACCATAGCCGTTGGCGGCAAATGAACTTACCGGCGCTGTATAATAGAACTTGTCGCGCTGGGTATTCCGGTATGGAAAATCGCCCTCCCAAATATTGGCCTTGGGCTTACCATCGGTCACTTTCTCGTTTCCCCATGGATATATGTTATCATTCAACCCACCCCTGGCGGCGTGTTCCCATTCCGCTTCTGTCGGCAAGCGTTTGCCAGCCCACTTGCTATAGGCTACGGCATCATAGTATGACACCTGTGTTACCGGGTAATTGCCTTTGCCCTTGATATCGCTGCCCGGGCCATGCGGATGTTTCCAGCTGGCGCCTTTTTTCCAGGTCCACCACTGGCTGTAATCACTTAGTGATACGGGTTGTTTCGAGGGCACAAATACCAACGATGCAGCCACCAGCAAACTATCCGCCGGTTTTTCGGTACCGGGGGGCAATTGTTTTTTAAGCACGTTCCAATCCGGTTTTTGTTCGGCCGTGGTTATGTAGCCGGTAGCTTTTACAAATTGTTCAAATTGCGCGTTGGTTACTTCCGTCCTATCCATCCAAAAGCCATCCACAGTAACTTTATGTTTTGGATATTCGTCCTTTTCGGCCTGGCTGTTGTCCGCCCCCATCCTGAAAGTACCTGCCGGTATCCAAACCATCCCACTGTGACTGGTATCGGGCCCGTTCATCACAGCCGCCCCCGCTAAAGGGGTTGGTTTAAACCGGCTGGGAATGTTCGATTCGCAGCATATCGCCTTCTTTTTATTCGACGCTGCGCTGTCGGTTGTAACAACAGCTTTAGCCTTGTCTTTTTGCTTACAGGCCGAAAACAAAATCGAACCAGCAATCACAACTATCAGTACCTGGGAAATTCTTTTAAGATTCATATTTATTATAGAGTCGAGATATAAGAATCAAGAGTCAAGACAAAACAAAAATCACTTGATCGCCAGGAAATTTTTCCTATTCTTGATTCTTGACTCCTATATCTTGATTCTCTTTAAGCTTTTACCGGCTGTAAGTTATATGTTTCTTCAGAAATTTCCTGCTCCACGTTCTCTCGTTTTTCGGGACGATATAACTGATGTTCCTGTAAGGGCACATCTTCCCTAACCATTTGGCCATCGGCTGCCAACTCGCTTCCGGCTACTTTTGATTTAAAAATAGGCCATAACAGCTGCGCATACCATTGATCGCCTTCATAGTGCGATATACCATAAGCTTTTGGATACTGACGCGAAATATGCGCCGTACCAAATATCACATCCCATAAAAAAAACATATTGCCAAAGTTGCCTTTGTAATAGCCCACGCCATCATCGGTAGTAGCGGCATGGTGCGCATGGTGCGTTGCCGGCGTAGATATGGTACGCTCCAACACCCAGGCCAGCGGGTGCAGCACTTTGTACTGATAAAAAGGCTTATCCCATGGAATACTGGAATGTGCCAGCGTGGTAATAGTACCCTTGATGCCTTTTACTACGATAGCCGGAATGCCCAGGCCCAGATAAACCAGCGCGGTAGTTAAATAAGTTTGCGAAAAAAACAAGGTATAGATCACATTTTGCCTGCTGGCCATAGCCATCCCCATGTACGATGCCGAGTGGTGCGTACGGTGAAAACGCCACAACCATGGCACTTCATGATGTAGCCGGTGGTACCAGTATTGGGTCAGGTCGTCGGCAACGGCTATAATGATGAAACCCCAGAAAAAGGGAACCCAGTCAAAAGCGTTTTTGAAACCAGGTAGCAGAAACGGCAAAACTTTCAATCCGTAATAAGCTACTACCGGTTTAACAATCAGTTTGGGGATGGTAAAGCAGGCAATATCTACCCAGCGTTCGTTCTTGTTCCAGCGTTTTTTATACAGGCCAAACGAAAACTCCAACACCCCGAGTACCAGCACCAGAACGGAAAAACCGTATCCGTTCAGGTTATCAATTACTTTTTTTATCAGTTCAATCATGGTATTTATGTTTAAGGATTTTCAGATTTAGTTTTTTCGGCAGGCTGGGCTGTTTTTTGCACCTGTTTTTTCTTTTCCCATGGGCGCTGCCCGGTAAAGTAAAAAGTAACAAACATGAGCACTAAAGGCAATGCGTACAGTGCCAGGCTCAGCAGGGCATTTTTAATAATGCGTGTCTTTTTGGCTTCTTCCAGTTTCATGATGCGGTTGATTTAGTTTGTGTTGTGGATGCCGGGACAGATTTATGATTATCAGACAGCAGCTTTTGCGTAAGCCATAATCCGCCAAAAATGATCACAAAGGGAATCAGGGTGATGATCACCCCTACCAGTATCTTTTTTCCCAGCAAGGAAACGTCGTTAAGGGTCATAATAGTAGTATTTTTTATATATGGTTATTTAAAAAGCAGGTAAAAAGGGCAAAGCCAATCATGCACAGATGGTCATGCCGTATATAAAATGGTATAAGAATAATTTGTAGAAATCAGATCATTACCGGCAGGCAACAATCGCAGAGAAAGACAGATCCTCTAACGCCTGGATCAACAGCAACAACAAAAACGACGGAAAATAGCAGTTTGCATTTGATAAGCAGCAAAGCCGGAATTGGTGGTTGGGTCGGGTTGCATTTTCTGGAGCTTTTAAAACAGTTTTACGTTGTATTTTTTTATCTCTCCGGCAAATGTATATAATTGTTTTTTAAATAACTACTAATTCTATAGAATTTATGTATAAACTATACATTTTTATGAATTTCGTAGTGTTTTTACAAAAAACATGGCAAAAATCATGTTCTAAAGTGTTTAAAACCCATGAAAATTAAGTATTTGTAAATGGATTTATGAGGGGTTTTAATTATTGAATTAGTGATTTAGTGAATTATTGATTTCTTTTCCCGTTCAGCAGATAAGCTTTGGGAGAAAATCTGAACCATGATTAATGGATTTAAAGATTAGCTTGATCTATTGTCATACCATCTTACAAGTTTGTCATCCTGAGGAACGAAGGATCTTCTTCAATATACACGAAGTACAATAGATACTTCACTCCGTTCAGCATGACAAAAATGCGGGTATTTTTAATTATTGAATTAGTGATTGAAGCCCTTCCCCGTCAGCAGATAAGCTTCGGGCGAAAGCGGGTAGAACGATGGTGGGCGGTGCAGCTGCGGGGCATAGCAAGTTTTTGCTGAAGCGTGGGGAAATGTACGAACGAAGTTGGGCAAAATAATTGCAGCCCTGGTTCTGCCCTATTTGCCGGGTAAAGGCTATGTGCGGCAAAGAAGCATTTCTGCTGAAGCCTTTTTGGTTACTTTTGTGGCGACATACGGCGAAGCCTTCTTGAGTACCAAAAAAAACAAACCACAACGAAAAACGTGACTGGCCCTCCCGCGGCCAAGAGCGGATATACGCCATACATTTACGCTCTGTACAATATGCGATTGCCACACTGCGCTCGTAAAATGACGCGTGGAAATAATGCGGTCTACGATAGGCATTATTCGCTCTGTATAGTATGCGATTGCCACGCTGCGCTCGCAATGACATGTTTTTTGAAGAACTGCAATAGATTTGAGAATCTATCACGGTATCAATCCTACAACCGTATTAATAATCAAATTAAATACATCGCTTTTAAACTGGTCAACAGTAACTTCGGCAAGGCCGGCTTGCTTCAAGGCTATCATTTTTATTTCATCGGCCTGGCCCAGTACCAGGTCGCTGAAATCGTCTTTGCTGATGTCGCCATTGGCTAACTGTTTTGTCCAGGTCTTCAAGTCGTCTTTCAGATCGTTCAGGATCGCCTGCCCATCGGCTGTTGCCTGGGTGATAAATTCCTTTAAACTGTTGCTCGCCAGGTCGGCTATACCCTGCTTAAGCGTAGCCAATACGTTTTTAAAATTTATTGCCATAATTCAATTTATTGGGTTACCTGCGCAGGTTTTATCTTTTTACTTTCCAGTTCGGCTATCTGGTCAAAGGAGTTACTGATCTGTTTCTTTTTATCAACGATGTAAGTCGCGTTGCATTTGCCATCCTTTTTCCATTTTACCAGGAAACCGCCAAAAAGGTGCCCCTGGGGGTCGTTTAGGATAGTCCACATTTGTGTAGTGATCTCGTTATGCGGGCGGTGCTTATCGTATTCAATGGCCTTGTCAATATTCAGCTGAAGCGCTTTTACTTCGCTTTCATGACTTGTATAATTTTCGGTAGCTTTATCCATCAGATCAAGCGCATCCACTTTTAAGGAAGTAACCTGGGTATAAGCGGTTTGATCAAAGGTTGATATGGTTGAACTGCAGCCAAGAAACAGGCAAAGCGGCAATAAGAGCGTGAGGTAAAGGCGTGTGATCTTCATAGGTAATGTTTGAGTAAAAGTAAAAAGAGTTTTCGATATAATTAAGTAAAGTTCATGAGTATTTCGCCCGATTCTGCAGCTGTGTTTGGCTACCACCGGTATATGATTGCCCTGCATGACAACCGAGGCCCCGAGGCCCTGGGCTGGCGCGATACCGAAAGCCAGATTATCCGTTTTGATGTACTGGCTCATATGACCGATCTGAACGGCCATTCTGTACTGGATGCCGGGTGTGGCCATGGCGACCTCCGCTCCTACCTGCACGAATTGTATCCCGATATTGTTTATTATGGCATGGAACAGATCCCGGAGCTGTTTGACGAAGCTACGCGCAGATTTCAGGACTGGGAAGCCACCGCTTTTATCCGCGGCGATTTTATGACCGATGATATACCTGTTGCCGATTATGTAATGGCCAGCGGATCACTCAATTATTACAATGCCGACCCTGATTTTATTTTCAAGGCCATTACCCGTTTGTATGACCATTGCAGAAAAGGCCTTGCCTTTAACCTGCTGAAGCATATTATTCCCAACGGCTTGTTAGCGGCCTATAACCCAGATGTGATCATGACCCATTGCCGGCAACTAAGCCAACGCGTGGTACTAAAAAATGATTATAGTAATGAGGACTTTACGGTTTTTATGTACCGGTAATCATTAATACAGTAAAACTTTTTAAACTTTTAAAACCCGTTAAAATCAGGCGGAAATTTGTTAAAAGTATTAGAATCGATATTTTTCGAATGCTTTTAAATCATTTTCGGTGTTTTTTTGGCTCAAAAAATGTTAAAATTCAAGGTTTAAAAAGTTTTTGATCCAGGCCCCGCTCTTAGAATATGTTCTGCAATTTTTATTCGATCATTAAACATGTTAATATTACATTTGATTTTGTTGGATAAACCTAACAAGCCTATAATCTTAAAAAAATGAAACAAGGACTGCTTATTGATATGGATGGTGTAATATACAGCGGTGATGAGCTGATATATGGTGCCGATAAATTTATAAACCACCTGCTTGAAAAGGGCATCCCCTTTGCCTTTATGACCAACAACAGCCAGCGAACCAGTCTGGAAGTGGTTCGTAAGCTGAAGAGGCTGGGTATAACCGTTGAGGCTAAACATGTGTATACCAGTGCTATGGCTACGGGCAAATTCCTGGGCGATCAAAGTCCGAATGGTACTGCTTACGTACTTGGCGAAGGCGGTTTGCTCACCAGCCTGCATGAAAACGGCATAACCCTGGTTGATACCGACCCCGAATTTGTGGTTCTGGGCGAGGGTCGCAATTTTACCCTGGAAATGGTTCAGCGCGCGGTAGATATGATACTGGCGGGTGCCAAATTCATCACCACCAACCGTGATCCATCACCAAAAAAACCCGGCTGGAACAACCTGGGTATAGCGGCAACAACAGCTATGATAGAAGAAGCAACCGGCCGTAAGGCATTTGTAACCGGCAAGCCAAGCCCGGTAATGATGCGCTCGGCCCGTAAATTCCTGGGGCTCGAAACCGCCGAAACCACCGTAGTTGGCGATACCATGGAAACCGATATACAAGGCGGCGTGCAAATGGGTTATAAAACTATACTGGTGCTTTCCGGAATATCATCCAAAGACCAACTGAGCCACTACGCCTTTAAACCCGACCTGGTTGTGGGCTCGGTTGATAAGATCGAATTCCCGCTAAAATGGTGGTAATAAAAAGGTGATGTGTCATTGATGAATTGAAATTTAGCCGGTAATAAGTATACAAAAGTGGGTTTACACTTTTTTTAGGATAAAATATTTAATTTATTGATTATCAAATAGTTAAATCAATGTAAACCCTGAATTATGTAAACCATGTAAACCCACTTTTTGTCAGTTAAGTTAAGCCGGGCTATACATCAGTTCATGATGGAGTATCCGGATAGATCAAATAAAAAAAGAGGCTGATCATGATGATGATACAGCCTCTAACACAAATGAAGTAACTCCGCTATTTGAGCCTGGTAGCTTTGTCGCCTTCAATATCTGTAATCACCGAACTATTGGATAGTGGTAAATTGGTAGTGCTTCGGCTAAGCGTCCACCGGCCTATAGCCGGGTTATATTCCCCACCCAACTGGGCAAAACTACCCGATACCGGAAGCGTACATGCTGCGGTATTGGTTCCCTGCCTGTTAAACGGCTGATCTGCCTGGGTTACGGGATTCTTTACATCGTAAAAATCGTTGTTGGTAATGCGGTAGCCTACATTCGCGCTGGCATCATATAAATTACCACCAGTTCCGTAAAATATCACGTCAACAGGTTTACTGGCTGCCGTAATATTGGTACCGGTAAATACGGCAACACCCGCTGCGTTACCACTGTTAGCTAATAGATTACTGGTTTTGGTACCAAATGCCGATGATGGATCGCTATTAAAATTTGGGCTGTTGGCCGTTGAGTAATTGAACGCTCCTATCCAGTTGGATGAGCTTATATCAGTTGACGCTGAACCATCTATTTTTTTACCTGTTCCGCCAACATAAAAATAAGTACCCTTTGTTACTTTACCAGACTTGAGCTCAATTTTGTAAGTTCTCAGATCGCCCATGGCCCAGCCATTCACCGGGTAACCCGAAGGCGTTGATGCGCCTGCATTATTAGTAGTTACTACGGTAAAGTTCTCCGTCGAAAAATCAATATCGCGGGTAGCCAATAGCTGTATGTACTCATAATTGGCATCGGTACCCGCCGGATCGGTCAGGAAACCACTAATCACCATAGGGGCAATGTCGGTTGCCAGTATAAATGCGTCGTCAATGGTACGCATACGCAGCTGTGGAATTACTGTACTGATGCTGCTATCTGCACCAAATACAATAGCCGCGAAGTTGGCACTTAGTGGTAAGTTTTTACCAGCAAATGCAGCCGAAGCTTCTGTATGCAGGGTAACTTTACCATAACCATCGCTTATCACCTTATCTCCGGCATAAGTATCTGTTGATGTGGGCAATGGATCAAAACCGGCTTTAGATATAGTAACCAGGGTGCTTTCATAATTATCCAGACTTGCCCTCAGTGTATTGGTTGCCACCTTCTGGCTGGCTATTGTGTTGTTTGAAGAAACCTTTGTAACCGCAGCAGGCTGTATACCGGTTATCTGCAAAGTGCCGTTAACCCGCTTTAGTACCCCTCCGGTTATATCTATCAGCACCGAGTCGCCGGGTGCATAGCTGGAAGCCGCGGCGCCTAAAGGTATGGATATGCCTCTTAGCTTTGCCCTGCGGTTGTTTTGTACCACCAGTAAACCTGTGGGCATATTACCTCCTGCCGCATCCGAAATTACAATACCAGTCATTTGGTGCGCGCCGAACAGATTTTTGGTATCGAGGGTAACATCAGCCCCTTTATATATAGTTCTGATGTCGGCTACAGCTATAACCGAGGCCAGTACCCCGCCAGGGTAATTATTTGCCTTGGTACAGCCCTGCATTAGTATAGCTGAGCAAAGCAGCAACAAAGTGTAAAATAATATCTTTTTCATTTTCAATGGATATCGTGATAAATCATTCAGTTAAAACAATTAGGGCTTTTGCCACCAAACTTGCGTATTCAGTAAGTCTGGTCCCTGTGACGCCACTGCTGCTTTATAATTTGTTGGATTGGCCGATTGTACATAAACCGGATAAACGATACGGGCAGGCATTACACCACCATTTAGCAAACCCGCTCCCTTTGGCAATACCGGGTGACCAGTGCGGCGATATTCAAACCATTGCTCAAAATCGGTCCAGAACAGGGTGTAATACTTTTGAACATGTATCATCTCCATTTTATCGTCAAGTGATGCCGAATCGTTCCAGGTGATATCTGCGGTAGCTTCATAGGTTGCTACAGGTATGTTAAAAGTAGGTATCCAGAAAGTAATGGCATTAATAACGCCGCTATCATAATAGGTTTGCGCAGATTTGGATATCCAACCTTTGGCAGCGGCCTCGGCCAGTATAAACTGCAGCTCGGCATAATTCATGATATTACCCATTAAAGGTTCATTCATGAGCGTTTTGGCAGAGGTGGTAGAATAGAAATATGATTTCTTGATTGGCGCATTACCAGGTGCATAGCCACTGGGTACACCCACATATCCGCCACCATAAGTAGCGATTGCCCAGCTATTCTGAAATAAACGGGGATCAGACCATTTGGTTAAATTATCAATAAAGAATGAGCATAAAGACGGCGCTGTAAAGTCCTGCGCCCGAACCCCCGCAATAAACGGCGAAGTTAAGTAGCCTGAACCTGTCCACTTCAAAACAGCAGATTCGGCATTACTGGCCATGATGGGATAAGTGCCGGGGTTATTATCCACAATATCTTTAATTTTCGCAATACAGTCCGCAGCAACCTCGGCCTTACCCGAAATACGCAGCAATAAGCGCAGGTATAATGAATTGCCAAATTTACGCCACAGGGTGGTATTGCCGTTAAAAACCGGGTCACTTGAAGATGCCACATTTGCCGCACCATTTAATAGGGTATTGGCGTCTTCCAACTGTTTAAATATACCTAAGTATATATCCTTCTGTTTGTCAAATGCAGGCTGAAAATTCAGGTTACGGCCTTGGTTTGACTGTGAATAAGGCACATCCCCGAAAGTATCAGTAAGCATGGAATAGATCCAGGCCTGGCAGATGAGCGATATACCCTGGTAGCCTTTATTTAAGGTAACGGTTTGCCCGGCTATGTCATATATTGATTTAAAGTTGGTTAACTGCAAATACCAGTTGTTCCAGGTATAATCGCCCCAGGTATTTTTGATATCGTACCGGAAAACCTGGCCTTCAGAGTCACTTTGATTTACGGTGACCTGCATCAGTTCGTTATTATAAGTACGGCTGCGTAGCATATTGGTAGTTAACACATTTACCAATGCAGGGGCCAGTAATTGCTTAGGCGTAGTTGTTGGCGATGCATTCGGGTCGGTATTGATGGATTCAAAATCCTTTTTACATGATGGCTGAACCGCTGCAAAAAGCACCACCGCACAAATAACTTTATAAATATTCTTTTTCATTGTTCTGCTAATTAAAGTGAGATAACGAGGTTTACGCCCATTGTTCTGGTTGAGGGGAACTGGCCAATTTCAAAACCCTGTGTAATATCTGAGCCGCTGAGCGTACCAAACTCTGGATCAAAACCCGGCCATTTTGTCCAAATGAACAGGTCACGACCGTACACGCCAATTGTAGCCCGCTGTATACCCAACCTGGAAGAAAGCCGGGCTGGCAATGTATAGTCAAACCTGGCTTCCCTGAGTTTGATAAAATTGGTGCTATAGGTGGCTCCTTCGGCATTGTTGGCTCCAAAATTGGATTGATAATACTGGTCAATATCGAGAGCCACTACATCGTTTTTACGGTAGCTTCCATCAGGGTTTTGTACCACACCATTACCAATGATACCATTATATCGGCCTGGAAGGGTATTGGTTGTTTTACCTTGTTCGGCCAGTTTATACGATGTAAGCGAGTACGCCACAGCACCATATTGAGCATCAAACAAAATGCTGAAATGAAATTGTTTATACCTGAAATCGTTACTCAAACCCATTTTCCATTTGGGTGAGGTATTACCGAGATATACCAGATTGGGAGAGATAAGCGCGAAACCTGTTTTAGGATCAAAAACAACCTGCCCATCCGGAGACCGTTGATAACCCCTTCCATACAGGTCGCCCATGCTGCCGCCTACTTTGGCTACTATTTGTCCGCCCCCTGTGGGGCCGTTTTGCAATACAACGGAACTATCTGAAAGTTCTTTTATCTTGTTGCGGTTAGCCGAGAAAATAAGGTTGGTTGTCCAAACAAAACCGCCTTTAGGATTCGATATCGGCGTTCCGTTCAGGGCTACTTCAATACCTTTATTGGCAACCTTACCAATATTAATAACCGCACGGCTGTAGCCCGATGAAGCATCTACAACGCGGTTTAATATTTGATTTTTAGTAACGCCCGAATACAAGGCCAGGTCAAACCCCAAGCGATTTTTGAACAATTGTACGTTTGAACCAACTTCATAAGTATTGGTACGCAAAGGTTCAAGGTTTACGTCGGGCAATGTTGTCGGGTTTTGTGCTCCGCCAGAATAGGTACTCCCGGCTGAACCATAGGAGTATGAAGTTCTGTAGGGCACTGTACTACCACTACCAACACTTGATGCTGATACCCTGACTTTAGCAAAGCTGATGGCTGTAGGCAGCTTAAAGGCATCAGATAAAATAAAACTGGCACTTGCCGACGGATAAAAGAACCCAACCTTATCTGTTCTTTGCGGAGTAGCTAAAACGCTGTTCCAATCCTGCCTGCCGGTAAGATCTACATATAGGAAGTTTTTATAACTGGCCGATAATAAACCATAAAAGCTATTGATAGCATACTTACTACTATAAGGTAAAGTGATAAGCGTACCAGCGGAATTGGCCATGGTATATATCCCAGCTATATTAAGTGAGTCGGCCCTTACCTCATCTACACGGTAAGTATTACGTAGCATACTGCCACCGGCTGTACCGGTTAAGGTGATGTCTTTATTTATGGCTTTATTATATCGCAACAGGAAATCGCCGCTTACCTCCTGCGAAAAAATGTTTTGGGTGCGATAAGAGCCTTTAGGATATTTAGTTCCGGCATCATACGGACGCTCCTGCGCACGCTGCTCATAGCCCATGTCCAGAGAAGTTCTGACCTGCAAACTCAGTGCCTTGGTAATATTATAGGTGGCCTGAACATTCCCGGTTACCGCATTACGGTTTGATTTATTAATAAACTCATAGGCTACCGCGTATGGATTTTCTGGATATGAACTGAAAGGATACTCAATAGCGAGGTCTTTTTGTCCCAGTTTCCAGTAGTTTTTGAGCCAATCAATGTCGGCACTGGGTTGCCAGAAGATAAACCAATACATAAGCGATTGGTTACCATAACCTGCTCCAGGTAAGTTATCGCTGAATTTGTTCTGATAATTTACTTTTGAGCTGATGGTCAGCTTATCATTGATCTTGGAATTGACAGATAAGGCCACTGTATTACGGCCATAACCTGTATTTGGAACAATCCAATTGTTCTTAACATTAGTAGCCGAAAACCGGGCTGTGGTTTTATCCGACCCGCCGTCAATGCTTACCGAGTTGGTAAAGGTTTGCCCTGTATTAAAAAACTGGTGAAGCTTATCTGTGTAAGGCACCCAGGGAGTCCTAACGGTGGATTGCTTTTGGGTTACCGGATCAAACTGGTAAAACATTTGGCCGTCAAACCGGGGGCCATAAGCAGAACTCGTTCCACTGGTACTTGCGCCATCTGGCCCGGCTCCATATGAATAATAGGATGCGCCGGCTAAGCCCTGCCCATATTCAAACTGAAGATCGGGCCAGCGGTTTACTTTTTCTATAGATGCATTTGAGTTAACCGTTATACCCAAACCATGCTTTTTGGCGCTGCCAGATTTGGTAGTGATAATAACCGCGCCATTGGCACCGCGCTGGCCGTACAAGGCTGCGGCGCCCGGCCCTTTTAATACCGATACGCTTTCAATGTCTTCGGGGTTAATATCATTGATACTGCTGCCATAATCGGCAGGCATATTGTCGCTTCCAGTACCATAAACAGTTTCTCCGGAAATACCTGTACGCCGGCCGCTACCATTATTGATCACTACACCATCAACCACAATCAGAGCTTCATTATCGCCGGTAAGGTTGTTTTCTCCACGTAATATGATCTTATTTGATCCAGTTGGGCCTGAATTTGATCTCACCATATTCAAACCAGCCACTTTGCCCGAAAGCGCGTCACTCCAATTACTGGAAAGCGCATCCGTAAGCTGTTTTCCCTGTACAACCGTGGCTGCATAACCAAGTGCCTTTTCATCACGCTTAATACCCAATGCGGTAACTACTACTTCGTTCAGCGTAGCGTTTGATTTATCCATGGTAATGGTTATGCCTGCTGTGGCCTTACTAAAAACCTGGCTCTGTGTGGCAAAACCCACGGTAGAGAAATTTAAAGAGCCGCCGCTCGATACCAATGCAGAAAACTTACCATCATTATTGGTAAAGGTCAACAACTTTTTGTTTTCGTCGGTTACGCTAACGCCGGCAAGGGGCAGTTTATCTTCAACAGATATTACGACGCCGCTTACAATAACCATATCCAACTTTTTGATCACCAGGTTGCCATCGATATTTTTTAAACCAATACCTGCCTGTTGTTGCAATACTTGTGCGAGCCTGTCAAAAGGTAAATTTTCATCGGGCAGTGTTACCATAATGCCCATACTTACATTGGCATCAAAAGATATCTTATAGCCATATTTAGCTTTGAGTGTGTTTACAATGGCTTGTACGCTAATACGTTTTTTTTCAAAACTGTACTGACCTGAAGTACTTGTCTGTGCCTGTATTGCTACTGAAAAAAGTAACAAAAGCAAAAACAGACAGAGTTTTTTCCGGACAAAAAATGAGCGTTTTAGTTGTTTCATGCTTAATCAGAATATTATAATAGTGTGAGGGTTTTTATATCGGTATTTAAGGCCGGTGGCATAGCTCAGACCTGGTAAAAGATTGCCAATACCATTATCTTTCATTTCGCCGCTAAAACGGGCTCGCTTACGGGCTGATGCTTGTACTTCGATTTTGATATTATACCAACGTTGCAATTTTTCGGCTATCTCATCGGCATTATTATTATCAAAAAACAGGGTTTGATTTTGCAGGGATGAAGCATCGTGTGCATCTACTTTCGCGATGGCTACCTGGCGGCTTTTTATCTCATAAGTAAGCTGTTGACCCGCCTTTAAATAGCTGGTTTTATTATTTGCAGTAACACCCACCAAACCAGTGGCTACCTTAACTTCGATATTTGTTTTGGGACGCGAGTAAACATTAAAAGATGTACCCAATACGGTTACCGCCAAATGATTGTCTGTACGAATAATAAATGGCTTGCGAGCATCATGTTTTACATCAAAAAAGGCTTCTCCTGCTAACTGAATCTCCCGTTTATCAGTACCAAATGTATTTATATAGCTAATTTTTGAATTCGGAGCCATAAATACCAGGGTACCATCGGGTAAAGTAAGCCGACCGCCTACATTCTGTGCGCTTTGCAGAGTTTGCAAATCATTGCCAAACCCTTGTTTAACTTTTTGCACGTAAAACCAGCCTAAAAAGCAAAGCAACAGTAAGCTGGCTGCAATACCAGAAAACCAATAAGGCCGTTGTTTGCCCTTCTTATTATCGGACTTTGACAGTTCAAATATCCGATCAAGCAAGTGCAGCCATTGTTCATCAATGTCGCTTTGTTTTAGAGGCTGCTCCCGTTGCTGTTTCCTGCGCTCCAGGTAAGTAAGCAGATAGCGATGTTCTGTTTGCTCATTGGCCCAGTCAATAACATCCTGAGCTTCATCAGGCCCGCATTCGCCGTTTACATAATTGAGTATCGTTTCCCAGTTCACGCTTTTTAATTTTATTTAAAGAGCGCGGCAGGGGCAGTTTCCACCTAAAGAAATAATTACCTATTTGTTAAGTTTTCGTTAAATACCATAAAACAAAAAAAGCCGGATCTAAAACCGGCTTACTTTTACATTTTAGTATTAAAACTAACTGACAGTTACTGTAAGTATCAGGTTGATCAGCATCAATCCACCAGCAATGGTAGCTTTATCAAAATTACCGTTGTGGATAGCATGGCCAAGCTGCTCAATAGCTTCACGCATGTGATATTCAACCTTCCTCTCCGTAATATCAAGCACCTGGGCTATTTCCGCATTCTTAAGGCCAAGCAGTCTCAACTCGATCATCTCTTTCCGATGGGTAGGCAACTTATTGATCAGCTCCTCAACAATTTTGATAGACTGTTTGGCTACAAACTTTTCAAATGGATTGTAGGTATTCTCGGGGATATTAAAAGCATCATTGGGTAATTCTGAAATCTGATAGCGGGATGACAAAGCCTTTAAAGCGCCATTTTTCGCGGAGCGGAATAAATAGGTCTTCAGATCATTAATTTGCAACTTATCTTTGTGCTGCCATAGATTGAGGAAGAGGTCGGAGAGCACATCTTTAGCCAAGTCTTCATCATTGATCATGGAATTTACATAGCCGAACAAAGGAGCATAATTCTCTCTAAATATGCGTTCAAATCCATCCAATGTATGTAATAGGGGCATATTTACTGTTTCCATCATTGGATTGCAAATTAAGCCCGGGCATGTTTATATAACAAAACATCCACGTTAAATTTATATTAACAACATGTATTTAAAGGAAAAAGCCTGTAATTTATTTTCAAAATCACAGGCTTTTTTTTTCTTAGCTAGTAGAATGTCTGGTTAAGTTATATTCTAAAATTTAAAGAAAAATAAGGATACCAGCCTTCATTAGAGTGCCCGGCAAGTAACTGTACAATAGTTAAACCAGCTGGCGAAAAATACAAGCCGCCACCAACGCCCTGATGCCAGGTGGTTGAGTGCTCATCTTTTATCCATACCCTGCCTGCGTCATAAAATCCGGTTAAGCCCAACTCACCTGGTAATATATAACTGGCTATCTTAGCCACCTTTACCCTACCCTGCAAATTGTTGAACACCATTTGCTGACCGGCAAACCTGTTTTGAAGAAAGCCTAGCAAATTCCCTTGCCCACCCAGGAACAGGGATTGATAAAATGCAGGGTCACCTATGGTTACGCCACCACCAACACGATCTGATAATACAATCGTGCCCTTGGAGTTTAACTTTTGATAATAGGTAAACTCTGGCTTGATCTGCATAAATGATTTTGAATAGCTGTTAAGCCCTGTATATCCCTGAACCAACACATTGAAGTAAAAACCAGCTGATGGCAATATATAATTGTTGCGCTGGTTGCTGACATAATTCAAAATCAGGCCCACATGCGCTTTATTTTTATTTAAAGTAGTGCTATCGTATGAATTAGTATGTGTTGTTGGCAAACTGATAAACTTTCCAATATTATCCTCTGGATTCATATGATAATATTGTAAAGACGGTCCTGCGCTAAATGTGCTCCCCTTACCGGTATGCCAGCGTAACGCAGGGTCAAACTGGTAAGTATCAAAACGGGCACGGTAAAACCGGCGATATCCCGAAAATTTGGTAAGCTTGGTTTCATTACCTCTGCCAAAAAAGTTCATCGTATTATCTGGTGCCTGGATAAAAGCCTGCAGCGTAAAATCGGCCTTACCTATAGCCTGAATCCATTCCCCGTTATATTTAATCCTGAAGGCATCGGTAGCAAACGAGTGCGTAATCATTACCTGCTGTATGGTGGAATATGGCAACTTCCTGAATCCATCCACGCCTTTATATCTAAAACCAAGCCCTAATAAAAACCCGTCATCGGCATTTATAGCAGCTGTTGCCAACGGCATCCAAACATTGTACGGATTGGCAGGCACAAACCGGCCATTTAGCGTATCGGTTGAAAAATGTTTACTTACCCTGTTCACATCACCTGTAAAACTTGTGTTGTCTTTTGGCCCGTAAACTTTTATGCTGCTATTGGCCTGTTTTACATCAAAGGTTTTATCGTCAACACTATCAATAATACGCAGCTTAATTGGCGATGAAGCATTGTTAACCACAATATGATCGTTACCTGCCCCAGTATATAACCTTAATTCATGGGTTATATCTGGTTGATAAGTCATGTCCCATATCTTATTTTTAGCTTCCCCTTTTTTGTTAAGGCTTTCAACCGTTACATGCAAAGCCTTGTTAGGTGCATCACTAATAGTAATTTGTTCATCCTTATCGGTAGTGTGCAAGTCAACTATCCTGTTTATAAAACGGTAATACTCGGCCGTGGCAGCCGGTATATTATCTCTGCGCTTTTTTAGTATAGATAATAATTCCTGATGCCTAAGATCATAAGTTTCTTTAGGCAAACGTTTTAAACCGGCTTCTAAAACCTCATCCGTTTCGACCTTAACAAAGTCGTTGGCAATCCGCATCCAATCATCATAACTTATCTGCGCATCAGGAAATTGTTTCATAAACCTTGTTTTAAATAAGGAATATTTCGCGCCAGAGAGATCACCCTTAAAATTCCCCAACAAAGGATCTATCCATGGCAATGCTGCTATAGAGGGAAACAAACCCTGATTAACATGGAATACCTGGTCACGGTCACGAGGTACGGCCACATAATGCCTTGCTTTATCGTCCTTGGTTACTGCCCAACGCCATTGATCCTCGTGTCTGTCCCAATCGCCTATTAACAGGTCAAGCATACGAGCCCGTAAAAACGCCTCCCCATCAAGCCGGTTATCATAATTTTTGGTTAGCTCCCGCTGCATTTTGAACGTATTATCAGATTCACCTATGGGTTCGCGTTCTTCCAGTAAGCATACCATATTTGTGAATATTTTGCTATACTCGCCCAAGGCCGGATCATCAGCAACTACACCAATAACCGGGTTAGCATGAGGTACTTTTGCAGCTGCAGCCAATGGCGGGACGATAAGCGCGGAATATGGATGCTGCGCGCTAAATTCATCTGCCACCCAATCAACTGCAAACGTGCCTTGTAAACCCTCCGGTAATAATTTATCAGGTACTTTCTCTACGCTCCTTAATACCCATTCCCTGCCCGTTTTATCTTCAAGTCGCAATGATTTTGACTGCATACCTCCACCCTGCTTTAGCGTTGTTAAGCCTCCATTAACCTTTGACAACCTGATCACGGGTAATTTAACAGGTATGGCCCATTCTTTACGAAAATTGGTTCCAAACAGCCAGCGATGTACGCCAGTCACATCATTGTAAGAAGGGTGAATTTTAACAACAGTACTATCTGGGAATTTTTGCCACGAGGATGGCGCTATTTCCTGTGCATGAAGAGGAATTACAAACGCTAAACAAACAAACAAAGAAGGTATCTTTTTTATCATAGGTTGATTTTTGTACTTAATTTAATATCTACGACGAATTTAGCTTAAATTAAACTTAATTAAAAATTACAAACAGCAAAAGCAAGCCCTGTAAATTCTTTGATTTACAGGGCTTGCTAACGAACCTTTCTATTTAAGAAAACTTACTCTGTTTTTTTGATATACTGTTTGTTGCCACTTGGAGACAAAGTATATTTACCGCCTCTTGGGCCTAAATAAATAGTTCTGCCTTTGTCGTCTTTGCCAATGGCCTTATCTTCAGACTTATTTGCGGCTTCGGTAACGGTTTTAGTGACTTTCGCTTTTTTAGTACTAACAGCTGCAGTAGCCTCATCTTTAGCATCTTTTGCTTTGGCCGCGGTTTTATCCGCTTTATCTTCTGCTTTTGCCTTAGTATCTTTTGCTGTTGCTACTTTATCATCGGCTTTAGACTTAGTGTCTTTTGCTTTTGCAATTGCTTTGTCAGCTTTATCTTCTGCCTTCGCTTTGGTGTCTTTTGCGGCTGCTACTTTATCATCAGCTTTAGATTTCGCCTCTTTTGCATTTGCGGCGGCCTTGTCGGCTTTTGCATCGGCCTTGGCTTTTGCCTTTGCAGCGGCTTTATCGGCTTTGTCGTCGGCTGTTGCTTTCGCTTTATCGGCTGCTTTCTCGGTTTTATCGGCAGCTTTCTTTTTAGCTTTTTTCACGGCAGCATCAGTTGTCTGTGCAAACGTATTGGTACCTACCAATAATACCGAGAATGACAATAATAATACAAGTAATTTTTTCATGTTAAAATAATTTTAGTTGTAACGATCGAATTGAAAATTGGTTTAGAAGTTTAACGGTTTTGACTTGGTACTATATCAATAGGTTTAAACCAACCATTCAGTTTATTTTCCACGATATTAAAATATTCTTTAATCTATGAACAAACTCCCCGAACAGATGATTAATTATTTTGTCGCGATCCCATAGATAATTTACTTATAAGATGAGATATAATAATTCAGGTCTCTCCTTTTGTCAGGTCTGTGGAAATGATTGCGTTTTTGTTGATACCTCTTGAGTGAGTTCTTCCATAATAATAGATTTTAGGTTCAGTAATGATTATCTAAATTTAAAAAAAATAAATAAAGAATTAATTGTTTCTATTTTATTATTTCAACAAGCTGAATCTTGCATAACGTTTTAAATAAACCATCCTGAAACCTTAACATTATTACCTCATTAACAAACGTAATTAGTTCGTTTGTTATTAAATACAAGCCTTATGATTTATTTCATTTATTCAAAAAAATGTATATTCGTGTAAATCAAAAATCTACAACCATGGGAAAATTTGCAACTAAAACAGGTAAAGACGGACAGCATTATTTTAACCTTTTAGCTACTAATGGACAGGTTATTCTTTCCAGCGAAGGGTATACAACTTCAGCAGCCCTGCACAATGGTATCGAATCTGTAAAAAAGAATGCTCCTGACGATAAACATTATGAAAGAGCGGACTCTAAAAACGGAAAGTTTTATTTTAACCTAAAAGCGGCCAATGGCCAGGTGATAGGTAAAAGCCAAATGTATGAAAGTGTGGCCAGCCGAGATAACGGAATTGAATCTGTTAAAAAGAACGCGCCTGATGCTCCAACTGTTGAAGAATAATTTCTTATTATTATCATATTGAGCAACCAACTCAGTAAGTGTGCCCTGGAATAAACCCAGGGCATTTTTATTTTATTTCACTAAGCAAATCAAAGCATTTCCATAAACTCGCTCGGCGTTTTTCCGTACTGTTTTTTAAATTCTTTACTAAAATACTTACGGTCGCTAAACCCAACCATGTAGGCTATCTCATTGATAGTATATCGTTTACTTTGCAAAAGAATGGTAGCGTTGTTCATTTTAACGGATTTGATAAACTCATTGACAGACATACCTGTAAGCGCGTTTAACTTTTTATACAATATCGGCTGACTCATCGCTACCGCTTTTGCTAATTCGGGCACACCAAATTCCAGATTATCGATGTCGGCCTCGATTATCCTGATCACTTTGCTCAGAAACTCATTATCAATTGAATCAACCAGTTTCTTTACCTTTTGATCATTGTTCGGGTGCAGGATAGTATCACTTTGTTCGATTTCCGGGACGGGTTTAAACTGGCGGTTAAAGCTTTGGCGGATCCTTTCACTGGCAGCCAAAAGATTATTTACCTGCAACAGCAATATCTCAATACTGAATGGTTTGGACAGGTAAATATCCGCCCCCATCTTTAATCCTTCCACATGACTTGAATCAGAAGCCCGGGCCGTTAACAAAATAACCGGGATATGATTTGTTCTGTCGTCTGATTTTAGTTTATTACATAACGTAAAACCATCCATTACGGGCATCATCACGTCGCTAATGATCATATCCGGGATATGTTCTTTTGCCAATTCCCAACCTTTAAGCCCGTTATCACCCGTAACCACTTCATAGTGATCCTGCAAAAAGCCACTTATAAATAAACGCACATCCGGGTTATCCTCCACCAATAAAACAAGATATTTTTTGTTTCCTGTTGATTGCCTATCAACCGGAACATCGGTTATAATAACATCAGTATTTATGGCAAATTTTACAGTTTCTGATTGATCCTCCAGTTGTTGCCTGCTCAGGTCTGCCGGGTTAAAGTGGCCGGCTCCTTTACCTAAGCTAACCGAAAAAGCCGTCTTGTTGCCTTCAGGCGATAATCTGCTATCCACTGTAATACCTCCCCCGTGTAACTCTACAATACTTTTCGCTAAGGCTAAACCAATGCCATAACCCGTATTTTGCTTTCCCTGGTCATTTTCCTGAAAATAGTTTTCAAATAAGTTATTGAGGTTTTCGGGAGCTATGCCTTTGCCATTATCGGCCACAGTAATAGTAACTTCATCCTTCTTTTCTTCTATAAAAACCCCAATGTGTCCCCCATAATTGGTAAACTTAAAGGCATTATAGATTAAATTGTAAAACACCTTTTCTAACTGTTCTTTGTCAAAATAAACCCTGATATCATCTGAAGAAGGTATCAGATCAGTAGTGATGTTACGTGATATGGAGTGATCATCAAATGAGATCAGTATCTCCCTCAGGATGTTTACGATATTGTATTCAGCTACATGAAGTTTAAGATTACCGCTTTCGGCTTTGCGGAAATCCATTAGTTCGTTTACCAGTTGAAGCAAACTATCCGAATTCTTCTTGACGATCTGCAATTGTTTGGTATTTTCGGTATCTCCCTTACCAAACAATACTAATTTTTCCAAGGGTCCCAATATCAAAGAAAGATGCGTACGGATCTCATGCGATATGTTGGTAAAGAAATTCAGCTTTAACTGCGTGAGTTCTTTATCCTTGCGTAACAATGACCGGAGAATAAAAAAGCGGGCTATTAAAAATACCAGACCACCTATAAACAGCACATATAAACAATAGGCCCATATGGTTTCCCAAAATGGCGGCAGCACCTGTATATGCAAAACCGCGGCCTTTCCCCATACACCATCGTTATTAGCCCCCTTGGCCAAAAATGTATAACTACCGGCAGAAAGATTGGTATATGGAGCTGATGGTATATCGGTATGAACCCAATCGTTATCAAAGCCTTCCAGTTTATAAGCATACTTATTTTTTTCGGACTTGATATAGTTTAACACCGCGAAATCAACTGTGAACACATTTTGCGCATGTGTAAAGGTTATTTTAGGGGTTAAACTGATATCCTTTTTTAATAATCCATCAGATTGACCAATTCCTAATGGCTGATTAAATAATTTTAGACCAGTTATGATAACCGGCGGAGCGATATTATTGTCTTCAATTTTGGATGGAAAAAAACTGCTCAATCCGTTATATCCACCAAAAAGCATTTCACCATCAAAAGTTTTATAGCAGGAATTGATATTAAAAGTATTGCCGCCTAAGCCATCGCTTTTATTATAATTTTTAAAGGTTTGGGAGGCAATATTAAATTTGGATAAGCCATTACCCGTACCCATCCAAAGGTTATGGCTGGCATCTTCTAAAATACTTTGTACGTTATTGTTTGCCAGTCCTTCTTTTTCTGAATAGGTTATAAATCTCTTCCCATTACTATTATATCGGGCCAAGCCACCATAGTACGACCCTACCCATATATGCCCATTGGTATCCTGATAAATACAATTGATGTCGTTGGATCTTAAACCATCATTAGTAGTAAACAGCTTTAAAATGCCATGTCCATGATCTAACAGATACAAACCATTGGCTGTAGCTATCCAGATGTGCTTATCCTTATCTTCAAGTAAAGCCTTTACCGATTGTTTACCAATTTTATTAATAACCGGCTTATCAGTTGCCTGTAAAACAGTATTATTGCGCTTAAAAACAAGCAGGCCATTTTGGGTACCTACCCAGAAATTACCCTGGAAGTCTTCCAAAACAGTCAGCACTTCTGAACCTAATGTCACCGGGTCATTTTCTTTGTATAGATATCGTTTAAAGTTGCGGGTAGCGGGATTGAACAGATTTAAGCCTCCGCCATGGGTTCCAGTCCAAACATTACCGCTCCGGTCGATATATATCATCTTAACCAGATCAGATCCCAGGGATGAGGGATCGCCTACTTTGTTTTGGTAAGTGGTTACCACATCGGCTTTACGATCGAAATAATTTAACCCTCCTCCTTCCGTACCTATCCATAAGTTATGCCTCTTATCTTCCCATACTGCGCTCACCACGTTGTTATTGATATTGGAGTGGTACCGCGCTGTTTGAAAAGTTAAAAACGTGGTATTGTGACCCGATACCATGTTGATGCCGCCCCAATAAGTACCTATCCATACCGTGCTGGTATTATCTATAAACACACTGTAGATGGAATTCTGACTCAGACTGCTTTTATCCTCCGGATCATGCTTATAGGATGCAAATTGTTTTGTTGCAGGATCAAGAATGCTCAAGCCTCCCTGTGTACCGATCCATATTTTACCGGAGCTTGCCGTTTGCAATATCCGTATATTGTTATTAACCGGTCCGCTTGTGCCACTATTGCTTAAAAACCGGGTATAGGTATTGGTGTTTTTATTATACAGGTTGATACCTCCGTGTAGGGTACCTACCCATAAGTTATCCTTCAGGTCTTCGGTAATAGTGGTCACGGAATTATCGCTTAAACTATTGAAATTTCCTTCTACATGCTTGTACATTCGGTATCGATACCGATTACCTTGCTTTTGCATTTTAGTAAGTCCGGCCGACGAGCCTATCCAATAAACGCCCTCATGATCCTGGTATATAGTATGCACGTTGGTGCCATACAAACCCGCAACCGAATCAGGAACAGCAACCTGACTGAACTTACCAGTTGTTTTGCCAGGCAGCATATGCAAGCCATTTGATGACCATATCCAGATGTTTTGTTGCCGATCCTGGTAAACCGAGCTGATAATCTGGCTACCCTTTGATAGAGGGTTTAGCTGAACCCGCTCGAAACTATCCTTTTCGGGATTGTACCTGTTTAGCCCGTTGCGGGTGCCAATCCAAAGCGTTTTATTCGCATCAAGCAGCAGGCAGGTAATATAATCTGAGGAAAGACTCGACTTATCTGCCGGATCATTTTTGTAGATCTTAAAGCTCCGTGTATTGTACTTATTAAGCCCGTGCTGGGTACCATACCACATAAATCCCCGGCCATCCTGAACTATGGCCAGTACCGAATTTTGCGATAAGCCATTATCAACCGTCAAGTTCTCAAACGCGATACGCTGACTATAGGCAGCCGAATAGCAAACTATGGAAAACAGGAATATGGTAATAGCTAATTTCATTTGATCGACCGGTCAAATAAAACTAACAAAATTCCGGTTAGGTTAATAGCTTTTTTTCCGCAGATCCGTTTTAAAATAATGACCTGTATTTATTGCGCTGTAACTGACCGGTATAAATCCTTCGGAAATTGCTGCGTTGTACTCTTTAGCTTTACCGGCATAAAATTCCAGGGGAACTGTGGCTTTTTAGGATACTGCTTTTGCCCATTGGCGGCTACAGCATCTTTCCGGTTGGGTAAGTTATCCAGTCCGACAATATTTCCGATGAAAGCGTTATTGATAAAATTTACATGACCATATTGCTTGGGCGATTTGCTAAATACCACTGGAGTCTTTCCTGTGTACACAAAATAATTATCCTCAAAAACAACATGCTCAGGTATCCCGCCCTCAATATCAACTGCTTCCATGGTGAATGATTTTGGCGCGTTGTTATAAAATATATTGCCTTTAACCAGCGTACTGTCGGTTACTCCCGCGAAATTGAAAAGCCGTTTACGGTTGATGCCATCATTTACGCTGAGGTTGTATTGGATGATATTTCCGTTGGTTTTCACATTGTCTTTATTAATGAGGTCTGATATCACCAGCATAAAACCACCTTCGTTATCATGGCTGTAGTTGTATTGGATAATAGTATTGCGGGAGTTACCATCGATATCAAAGGATTGGCCGTCGTTAGCCCAGTTATCGTTTTGGGTATAGCCAACCTCATTGTACTGAATGGTGGTATGATCACTGCTATGCGGCCACACGGCAACGGCATTATCCTTTGCCCGGCTGCGGATATGGAATAGTTTATTATGCTCCACCATGGCCGTATCAAAGGCTTTTACTACAATACCATCACCGCCGATATCTTCGAGCTGACAATTGCGGATCAGCAGGTACTTGTTCGGGAGCCAGTTGGTGCGGAAGGAGAAAGTACCATTACCACGGATGCCGTTACGATCAACCCGCTCCACCTTGCAATTTTCGATGATCAGATGTTCAATATTGCTTGGCTTGGGGCCCCGGCAATCCCAAAAGATGCCGCAGCCCTCGGCGGTACCCTTTTTGTTATCGCCATTGATATCATGGATATACAAATTAGCCAGCCGGATATGGTGCAGGGTGCCAATATTTTCAGCCATCACGCGAACACCGGTAGGACCCGTTTTCTGGAACTCTACACTGCTATCCAGGTTAGAGGCCGCCAGATACTCTACCACAATATATTGCAGGTTGCGTAGCAGTATGGCATCCCGGAAATGGCCGCCTGCTTTTATTTCGGGCAGGGCGCCAGAGCCATAGGCACTAAACACGATGGGAGCCTTTGCATCCCCCGAACCCAAGGGGGCCAACTGCCCTTCCCAAACACCGTTACGGGCAAATAGCATACTATCGCCAGGCATAAACCTATGTTGATTTACCGCAGTCAATGACCGCCAGGCCTTGGTGGGGCTAAGTCCATCGGAAGCATCATTACCTGTTTTGTTGTTGATATAGTAGGTGCCGGCATAGGTGTATAATGCGGCACTACTTGCAATTAATAATAGTAATATTTTTTTCATTCGTTTTATTGATGATGACAGATGACCGATGGGGCATCTGTGGTTCAAAAACTTTTTAAACCTTAAATTTTAACACTTTTTGAGTCAAAAACAGGGTAAAAACGCATCACTTTTGGCTTGTTTAACTAAATTTTAACGCCATTTTAACACTTTTTAACAAATTTTTGAGGGGTTTTGCAAGGTTTAAAAAGTATTAATTTATTGATATTCAAATAACTAAATATAAATCGATCGATTTTTTGCCCTGTTTTCCTTAACCAAAACGGCCCGGTTACCTTTTTTCAAGAAGGTAACCGGGCCGTTATATATACAAATATACCGAAATTTTGGGGCATTAAAAAGCGATTGGGCCGTTAAAATGTGCTTAAGGGAATAGCTACGAGATTGCTTCGTGGTTCCTCCTCGCAATGACATGGGGTTTGAATCCTTATCCATTAATTGCTTTTTGTTATGCCGTTTCCATCTTCCAGTATCCACTCACATGAGTCCTGTAACGTTTTTTCGCCCGTGCCAACGCTTACCTCAATTTTGTTTTTTCCCTTGCGCAGCGGCACATTTTCCCAGCGGATGATGTGAAACTCGTCGGGCTCGCCATTGGTTATGTCCTTTCCGTTTACTTTTAGTTTTACATGCGCTAAGGTGCTGTATATTTTTACAGTAATAGCCTGTTGGGTGCGCATTGTATTCCTGCGGTCGGTGATGTAGAGCATGGGTTCGGGGTTCCAGTTGGCTTTGTAAAAGTAGAATGCGTCTTTTTTCACCTTCCTGTCGTAAGTAACCAGGCCTTTATCATTGATGCCCGAGGTATCCCCTTCGGTGCGGATGGAGGAGCCAAAATCGGCCAGGGCCCATACAAATTTGCCCCAGACGAAAGGTCTTTTACTCAGTTCCAGCCAGTTCATTTCGTGGTAGCTGGTTTGCCATTCTTCGGGGTGAAACCTGCTGTCGGCATCAGGCTTAACATTATTTTCGGTATGCTTAAACGGGCTGCCCCCTGCCCCGTATTCGCTTACGGCAAATGGCTTTTGCGGATAGTTATGGTGCGTTTTATCGGCCCAGGCACCTATCTGCTTAAATTCACCGGCATACCAGCCGTAATACTTGTTCCAGGCAATCAGGTCGGATACCTGGTTAAAGCGGTCGCTATCTAAAAAAGTAGCGCAGGTGGTTGGGCGGTTCGGGTCTTCCTTTTTTGCCAAAGCATTCAGCTCTTTGATAAATGGCACAGGATCATCATGATCCAGTTTCAGCTCATTGAATAATCCCCAGAAACAAACCGATGGGTGGTTATAATTTTGGCGGATCATCTCGGTAAGCACCTGCATGGCCTGTTGCTCCAATTCGGGGTTCTTTAAATACCCGGCACCGGTATAGCCGCCGGGGCCAACCAATGGAATCTCTGACCATACTACTAAGCCGTTCCTGTCGCACAGGTCATAAAAATATTTACCATGCGGGTAATGGGTTAAGCGAAGGGCATTGGCTCCTATCTCCCTGATCAGTTGCATGTCCTTGTCGTAATCAGCGATATCCAATGCCGAGCCTTTACCTTCTACATCTTCATGGAAACCAACACCATGCAGATCGAGGTATTTACCATTCAGGGTAAACCCTTTATTGGCATCTACATGATAATATCTTAAACCCAAAGGCTGTATCACCTGATCGATCACCTGTCCGTTTTTGAGCAAGCTCACCTGTACGCTATATAAGTAAGGATCGGCTTTCCCATTCCACAAATGCGGTTGTTTGAGGCTGATGGTTTGCACCGCATTCCGGTTATTGCTTACTACGTTGGTAACCGAAGCAACAACGTGCTGTCCGGCATCAACAAGCTCCGACCTGAGCTGTAACCCGGTTGTTTCCGCCACCGAAAGTTTAGTTAATACATTCACCGTAGCCGATTGCGCAGATACCGAACGGGGCGTTAAATAAACGCCGGGCGACGCATGATCCAATGGCGAGATACAATCCTTTGCCGTAACCAATAAGGAAACCGGCCGGTGAATGCCACCATACACGTTAAAGTCGCCGCTTAAAGGCAGTACATCCGCGCGGGCGGCATTGCTCACCTGCACTTCCACCTGGTTTGCTTCACCGGGCTTCACCAGATCCGTGATCTCTACACAAAAAGCGGTATAGCCGCCCTTATGTTCGGTCACAAAATGCTTGTTTACCAGCACGGTTGCCACCGAGTTTACGCCATCGAAATACAAGAACAGGCGTTTATTTTTCCAGGCAGAATTTACAGAAAAAGCTTTTTCATAGATGCCGCTTTCCCTTTGGTAATTACCGTTGCCCGATAGAACGTCTTTGGCGTTCCAGGTGTGGGGCAGGGTTACGTTGATGGTTTCCGGTTGTTTACGTACATCGTAGGCCAGGTGGAATTTCCAGCCGGTGTTAAAGCTGATGGTTTGGCGGGGGACTTGCACTGCCGCTTCTAGACGACTCACCCCGCCTGCGCTTCGCTGGGCGACCCTCTCTCCGGCTACGCCGCATAGAGGGTGGGGAAACTTTTTGTTTTTATTTTTTTCAAATTCCCTCTTTCCGCCGAAGGCGAAGAGAGGGTGACCGAGCGCAGCGATGGTCGGGTGAGTCGAATATGCGATATGATGAACCGCACCCGAAGATGAGGCTTCCCGACCAACAAACAGGAGCAAAAAGAGATAAAAATATCCCGGTAGTAATTTATTCATATAAGATGTAGAGAAGATAGAGTCAGAAAGCAAGAGTCAAGATCATTCACTGTTTTAATATCAGCTTTTATTTTTCTTGATTCCTGACTCTTATCTCTTGATTCTCTTTTTAGTTTATCCAACCAGCATTTTGCTTTAAGTTGGGGTTTCTTTGTGTTTCTACCAACGGAATGGGCCAGGTATAGATGTAATCGCCCTGGAAAGAATAGGTATACACGTTGGCGCCCCAAACTTGTTTTACGCCATTGCCTGAGTAAAACACTTTATCTTTCCATGATTTCCATCGCAACTCATCAAAATAATTGATGCCTTCATTCGGAAATTCTACACGGCGCTCATTGCGTATACGCTCACGCAGATCGGCCTGCCCGGCAACGGTGGTGGCAGTGTTGGAGTTTAATAGCGCCACTCCTGCCCTGGCCCGCACCTCGTTAACTTTGGCAATGGCATCAGCAGTAGATCCCTGCTCGTTCAAAGCTTCGGCCCACATCAGCAGTACATCGGCATACCTGATCAGCGGGAAATCGGTAGGACCGTATGACCTATTAATGATCTCGGCATTGCCTTCGTACACAAATTTCCGGTACAGGTAATAAAAATAGCTTTGGGTATCGGTACGCAAATCACCACCCAGGGCGGCTTCTCCGCGGTATGGCCAGCGTGATGTCACCGTAGCGTTTACGGAGCCAAATACACCATTATAAGTAGCATACGGGGTGATCACATTGGCAGCCAGGCGTGGGTCGCGATTGGTGTAGGCCTGTAATATGCGGGCCTCGTTGCCTGTTGGTAAATACAGGCTCATTTGCGCGCCACGGGTTGTAGCGGCGGCAATTTCTTTATCTGTAAGATTATTCCGCAAGAAAAACACCTCCCGCTGGGCGGGGGTCATGCCGGAGTAACCCGGTAAAACGTTATCCCAGTTAAAAGGTGAACCATCGGCATTTTGATAAAGATCAACCAGATTGGGCGATACCAGGTAATCGTTCCAGCAGGAACCAAAAGACGAGCGCGTACCGCAAAACCATTGTGTGGTTGAACCATAGCCGGTGGTACCACCGCCGGCAACAGCTACGTTCTGGATAGAAAATATCATTTCGCTGCATTGCTCGTTAGCAGCTTTAAACAAGGTAGTATAGTTAGCAAAAAGAGCGTATCCGGCCGACTTTACCATGGCAAAATCAGCAGCCGCCAGATCCCATTTCTGCAGGTACATATAGGCTTTACCACGCAGCGCATAAGCCGCGCCTTTGGTAACGTGACCATAATTGGCAACACCAGCGGCATAAATATTGGGTAAATTGGTTTCGTTGATGGCATCTGTCAGATCGGCCACCACCTGGTTCCATACATCTGCTTCGGACGATCTTGCTTTGGTAGCCTGATCGGCAGAAAATGGCTCCAGGTAAATAGGTACACCTTTCCACAGCTGGTTTAAGCGCAGGTAAAAATAAGCCCGCAAAAACTTACACTCGGCCACATAACGGGCCTTTTTGGCTGCGTCTGAAGGTGATTTTAACGGGATGTTTTTGATGGCATCGTTGGAACGCTGCACACCCTCGTATAAATTTTGCCATATGCTGCTGTAAATTCCATTGCCGGTAGTTATGGTACCAGACAGCATGGATTCCTGGCTGCGGGTTTGGCCGGTAAAGCCAAACCTATCCAGCATGTACAATTCCAGACCGGAGTCGCCGCCGGAATTTTCGCCTAAGCGCAGGGCCTGGTATACACCGGTAACACCCAGATCGGTTAAATTATCAGTTGTCCACATATTGGATGACGCAACGGACGAATATGGTGTGGTATCGAGCAGATTTTTCTTGCAGCCGGTTACTATGGCTACAGTTAATATCAATATAAATATCTTCTTCATCGTATTTTTCATTTAAGCTTAAAAGGCAGCATTTAAACCAACAGAGTACTGACGCATGGTTGGGTAACCCACACTCGGACCTATCTCCGGATCAAGTCCCGGGTATTTGGTGATGGTGAACAGATTTTCGGCAGCCATGTAGATCCGCACTTTACTTAACGACCATTTCTGGGTTAAACTTTTTGGCAGGGTATAGCCCAGTTGCACGTTTTTCAGTTTCACGTAGGATGCGTTATACAGGTAGAAATTGCTGGCTACCGCGGCGTTCTGTACATCTGATGTGTTTTTAAGGCGCGGATAATAACCGTGGATATTATTGGCCGGATCTGATGGGTTAGCATCGTTGTAATAATAGTGATTATCGGCCACCAAAGTGCTCACCGCGTTGCCCAAGGAAACAATGGAGTTATTATACCCGATGTCGTTCCAGTAGTAATACATCCCAAAGCTTCCGGCCCATATCATAAAACAGTCGAACCCTTTGTAGGATACATTAAACTGTAAACCGGCATTATATTTTGGTGTGGATGATTTATTGCTGAGCTGGGCGTCATAGCTGTTGCCGTAGATGCCGTCGCCATTGGTATCACCATAAATGAGGTCGCCGTAATAGATCTTGGTTTTACCGATACCATTGGCCGGTTGAAACTGGTACCCGGCAGTCATCATGCTCTGCAGCCAGGCCATATCCTGTGGTGTACGGATCATACCATCTTTAGGGCCGCCGTTCTTATTTACCGAACCATCGGCATTATAATAGCTTCCGTTGCCCTTGTATACCGGGGTTAGATAATATTCATTAATCACATGTCCCTGGATAACCCTGGTGGTACCACCACTGGAAATTTGCCCGATGTTGGATGAATACACGCGGTTTCCGCTGGCATCGGTGGTGTAACCTTCCTGCAGAATGCCTTTGTATTTTTCGACCCGGTTAAAGTTGTAGGCAAAATTACCGGACACGCTATAGCTTAAACCACCGGCCTGGCCACGGTAGCCCAACGTTACCTCGATACCTTTGTTGGATACCTCGGCAATGTTTTGTGTAGCTGCCGTAGCAGTACCTACGGTTAGCGGTATGGTTGGCGTAAATAAGATGCCACTGGTATATTTACGATAGGCATCGATCTCAAAATTCATTTTGCCTTTAAACAAGGTTCCATCCAAACCAATATTGCTGGTAGTTGTGGTTTCCCACTTGAGGTTTTGGTTGGCAAATTTGGTTTGAGCCAGACCAGTTACCGCTGCCCCGTTGTAGGAGTAAGCCGTTGGACTGTAAGTAGCCAGGTAATCATAATTACCCAATGACGCGTTTGAGTTCAGCACGTTATTACCCGTTTGTCCCCAGGAAGCCCTCAGTTTTAAGTTGCCCACATATTCATTTACGTTTTGCATAAAGGGCTCTTCAGAGATTCGCCACCCCGCGGCAAAGGCCGGGAAAAAGCCCCAGCGGTTAGCCGGCGCGAACTTGGAAGATCCATCATACCTGAACACGGCCTCCAACAGGTAGCGTGATTTATAATCATAATTTAAACGCCCAAAGAACGACCGCAGGGTATAATCATAGGCATCGCCGGTAGCGGCAGTTGGTGTAGTTGCCGAACTTAAGGTAGTAATTGCAGGGTCGATGAGGCCTAATTTGGTGGCGTCGAAATAGTAGTATTTGTATTGATACTGATCATAACCTACCAGAGCGCCCATAGTATGATCTTTGGCAATGGTGGTATTGTAACGTAAAACAGCATCGAGCGTAATGAGGTAATTTTTATTAAAATCATAATAAGTGCTCAATTGCGATGGCGCGGTAGCGGCCTGCTTTAGCGTATTGGTCGAGAAATCCCATTTTTCAAAAGGAATGGAGTACGAATTATTCTCCTCGAAACGGGTCTGGTAATTGAATTTGGTTTCGAGGGTTAAACCCTTGTACAGATCGATGTTGGCAAAAAGCGTGGTATTGATCCTGGATTCCTGGTCGCTACCGCCGGTAGAGGTTAAATAGCTCAGGATGTTATTAGCTGTGGATGATTCTTCGGGAGCCGAAGGGAAACCATATTTACCATTGTAATAAGGATAAACACCCGGCGTGGTTTGCCTTAAAAAGTTAAAAGCAGTGCTGGTACTGGCCAGTCCAAAAGTTTGCAAGGAGGCAAATGTTTGTGTACCTACGGTTAAAAACTTGGTTGGCTTAGTCTGCAAATTCACCCGGAACTGGTATTTGTCTGATCCGGTATTTTGCATAGTGCCCGGGTTACCGGTATACCCTGCCGACAGCAGGAACTGCGTGGTTTCATTCCCTCCGCTGATAGACAGGTTATGATCCTGCAGGATATTATTCTGAAAAATAGCTTTGGCCCAGTTGGTGTTTGGATAGGCGATATAATTGGGTACGCCTATAGAGTTTAACCCATTCGGATCGGCATCGGCTTTTTGCCATTGGGCTATAGTAGCAGCGGTATAAACCGGTGTTTGACCCAGGTTTTGGTAACCCTCGTTCACCAGCTGCATGTGCCGCACATAATCCGTCACAAATGAAGGCAGGTTGCTTGGATTGGTTTTGGAGGTGATACCCGTATAGGTTACAGTGGTTTTATTTTTGCTCCCTTTTTTGGTAGTTACCAAAATAACACCGTTTGCCGCTAAGGAGCCATATATAGAAGCCGCGGCAGCATCTTTTAATATAGAAATGCTTTCCACATCATCGGGGTTCACGGCATCCAGCGTACCTTGTATACCATCTATGATTACCAAAGCATTATTGTTATTCAAGGTACCCAGGCCCCTGATACGGATAGTAGCGCCATCGGCACCGGGCTTGCCCGAACTTTGCATGACCGATACCCCGGCACTCAAACCCGTTAAAGCAGATGACACGTTGGTTACCGGCCGGTTTTCCAGATCTTTTGCGCCAATGGTAGCTACCGAACCGATGAGGTTAACTTTTTTCTGGGTTCCGTAACCTACAACCACCACATCGTTCAGGCTGGTGCTTTGTTCTGCCAGGATAACATCCAGTACCGACGCGTTACCTGCTGGTTTTTCCTGGGTTATAAAACCGATATAGGAAAACACCAGCGTAGCATTATCAGGCGCGCTGATCGTATAAGTGCCTTTCGCGTCGGTAACCGTACCATTCGCGGTGCCTTTTAATTTAACGCTTACGCCAGGCAGCGTCTCCCCTTTGCTGTCTTTTACAGTACCGGTGATCTTACGCGTTTGAGCGTAGGTACTGCCTATAAACAAAGTAAGTATCATGAGGGTGGCGAGGAGGTTTTTAAAACACTTTACCATGCGCGCACCCTGGCAACTTAATAAGTAAATTTTATCCATCTTAATTCAATAAGTTTTAAGTTTTGTTGGTGTATGATCATTTAAAAAAGGTACGTCTGCACCTATGCTCAGTTCCCGATTACTGACCGGCGGGAATAAAAATGGCATGAAGCCGCGAACCCGGGAGGGCTATTGAAATGTCTTTTCTTTCATAATTTGTTTTAGAGGTTTCAACAAATTTGATGTTATTGACCGCGGAGGAAGGGGTAAAATCCTAAGGAAATGGGGGTAAAATTCTAAATCACCCTATCGATAAGACTTATAAGACACTTATTCATGGAGGATTGTCGGATTAATTTTTAGTAAGTCAGGATCACCAAACAGTAAATAATAGATTATTCCGTTTATAAATTCGCAAACATCTGCGGGGTTCTCTAACTTCGGCCCGTCATCATTCTTTGCTTATTTATCGTGAAAAATCATATCAATAGTGTTTATATTCTTGGGCTCGGAGCAATGGGTAGTATGTACGCGGCCAAACTGCAGGATATTAACCCCAGTCTGGTCAGGATCATCGCCTCGGCCAAACGCATCAAAAGTTATCAGAATTCCGCTATCAAGGTTAACCGGAAGCCCTATCAATTCAATTATGTTCAACCGGGCGACAGTTCCTGCCCTCCTGCCGATCTCATTATCGTTGCAGTAAAAGCGCCTCAGTTAGCGACGGCTATAGATGATCTGAGTGGTTTTATACACGATGATACTATTGTTATTTCATTGCTCAACGGCATATCCAGCGAAGAACAGATAGGCGAAAAGATCGGGATGAAGCACCTGCTTTTTGCTTACGGTGTTGGCATGGATGCTGTTCGGGATGGCAGCCAGGTCACTTATACTAACCCCGGCCGGATAGTTTTCGGCGAAAAAGACAATACCATACTTTCGGCAAGGGTACTGGCCATAAAGGATCTGTTTGAGCAGGCAGCCATACCTCACCACGTACCTGCAGATATGTACAAGGCGCTATGGTTTAAGTTTATGATGAATAGCGGCATTAACCAGGCATCTGCTGTGTTGAAGGCTCCATACGGGCAATTCCAGCAAAATCAACAGGCCCGCAGATTGATGCTGATGGCAGCCGAAGAGGTGATTACCTTATCTCAGCAAATGGGTATTTTTTTGGGTCGGGATGATATAGATGAATTTACCCGGATAGTTGACGGGCTGGGCCCTGAGGGAAAAACCTCCATGCTACAGGATATTGAAGCCGGCCGTAAAAGCGAGGTGGATCTTTTTGCCGGTATGGTTATAGAACTTGGCCGGAAATATCAGGTGCCCACCCCTGTTAACGAAACTTTATATACCATTATCCGTGCTTTGGAAACAAGCAATGGTGTAACGTAGAGATACATCACATGTATCTCCTTTTGACAAAATCTAACATATAAGCTCACCCTTTACAATTGGAGACGCATGTGATGCGTCTCTACATTTTGATAACCTTATTTTAAATTTTGTTTGTGTGAAACTTTTTATACATTTGTTTTAGTGTTATATTAACAATTAATATACCACAACCAGTTATAGCTATTTTATTAACCGTTCTGCCGTTTTGTTTTCAATATTGTATCATTAAATGATCATCAGAATACATCTACCAGGCGTTATTATCATATCAATTAAAATAAGTGTTATAAAAACACTAATTATATATGAATAAAACTCAATTAGTGATCGGGGTTGATTATGGATCAGATTCTGTACGCTCCGTTCTTGTAAATACCGCCAATGGACAGGAAATAGCCTCATCGGTATACGAGTATCCGCGCTGGCGCGATGGCCTGTTCTGCGAACCGGGCATCAACCAATTCAGGCAGCATCCGCAGGATTATATTGATGGCCTGGAAGCTACCATAAAAGATTGTATAGTACAGGCTGGAGGTTCCAGCATTGTTAATTCCATAAAAGGCATCTCAGTTGATACAACAGGCTCCACTCCGGTAGCGGTTGATGATTCGGGCACACCGCTGGCTTTAACATCGGGTTTTGAAAATAACCCCAACGCCATGTTTGTGCTTTGGAAAGATCATACGGCCGTTAAAGAAGCGGCCGAGATCAATGCCCACGCAGCCTTGTTTGATATCAATTACCTGCAGTATGTGGGCGGCATCTACTCATCTGAGTGGTTTTGGGCCAAACTGCTGCATGTTTTAAGGGTTGACGAAACCGTGAGGAACGCGACGGCCTCATGGGTGGAGCATTGCGACTGGATCCCCTTCCTGCTCACCGGCGGTACCGATGCTAAAGCCATCAAACGCGGGCGCTGCTCTGCCGGGCATAAAGCCTTATGGGCCGAAGAATTTGATGGTTTGCCACCGGATGAATTCTTCTCTGCACTTGATCCGCTCTTAAAAGGCTTTACGCAAAAACTATATAAAGATACGTATACTGCCGATCAGCCAGCAGGTACGCTAAGCCCTGAATGGGCACAGCGCCTCGGCTTGTCAACCGAAGTTGTAGTAGGTACCGGTGCTTTTGACGCGCATATGGGGGCGGTAGGCGGACAAATTGAGCCTTATTATTTAAGCAAGGTAATGGGTACATCCACGTGCGATATCCTGGTTGCCCCAACCGCCAACATGCAAGGCAAATTGGTGCGCGGTATATGCGGACAGGTAAATGGTTCGGTTATTCCGGGCATGGTGGGCTTAGAAGCGGGGCAATCTGCCTTTGGCGACACTTATGCCTGGTTTAAAAGCATTATTTCATGGCCAATTAACCACCTGTTATCCAAATCAACAACAATTGATGAGGATACAGCCAGGGCACTAAAAGCGGAGTTAAGCGATCTGATCATACCTGAACTGAGCGCACAGGCCGCTTTGATCCCGGTTGATGAGCTTAATGAATTGGCTGTGGACTGGCTTAACGGGCGCCGTACACCCGATGCCAACCAGGAACTGAAAGGGGCCATAACCGGTTTGAGTTTGGGAAGCAACGCTCCCCGTATTTTTCGCAGCCTGGTAGAAGCTACCTGTTTTGGCGCCAAGAGTATTGTAGACAGGTTTGTTGCCGAGGGTATCCCGGTTAAAGGAATTATAGGTATCGGCGGGGTGGCCAAAAAATCACCCTTTGTGATGCAGATGATGGCCGATGTACTGGGCATGCCTATCCGTATCCATCAATTTAAACACACCTGTGCCCTCGGTGCGGCTATGTTTGCAGCGGTAGTGGCTGGCATATACCCCACGGTTGAAGAAGCCATGACGGCAATGGGAGGCGGTTTTAATGAGGAATACAACCCCAACGCCGGCCTCACCGCAATTTATAACAAACGCTATGAGCAGTATCAGCATCTCGGGGAGTTTGTAGCCGGGCAAACAGGTAAAACCATAGCAGCCGAACTTCAAAACAGTTAACTACATGAGTAAGTATCAACATATTAAACAAACGGCTTACGAGGCTAATATGCAACTACCAAAACTTGGGCTGGTACTGTTCACATTTGGTAACGTAAGCGCGGCCGATAGAGATTCGGGCGTCTTCGCCATCAAACCCAGTGGCGTACCGTACGATGAGCTAACGCCCGAGAAAATGGTGATTGTTGATTTTGATGGCCATACAATAGAGGGCGATCTGCGTCCATCATCGGATACCAAAACACACGCCGTTTTGTATAAATATTGGGCGGGCATCAACGGCATTGTGCACACGCATTCCACCTACGCCACTGCCTGGGCGCAAGCGCAACGCTGTATCCCTATTTTCGGCACAACCCATGCGGATCACCTGACTACCGACGTCCCCTGCGCACCACCAATGAATGACCAAATGATAACCGGCGATTATGAATACCAAACAGGTCTACAAATTGTCGATTATTTCAAGGAGAACAATCTGGATTACAAGGAGGTTGAGATGATATTGGTGGGTAATCATGCACCCTTTACCTGGGGTAAAACAGCTGATAAGGCGGTTTACAATAGCGCTGTTCTGGAGGCTGTCGCGCACATGGCCCATTTAACAGAACAAATAGACAATTATGCTCCCCGTTTAAAAGATTCGCTCATCAAAAAACACTACGAACGCAAACACGGGCCCGATTCTTATTACGGTCAATGATACAATCCATGAAATTACCTTGTTTAATCCTATTTGCTGCAGGCGTTCTACTGTGCATCCAAACATCTGCCCAAATAAAAATAGCCACCACACCACCCATGGGCTGGAATAGTTATAACTGTTTTGGCTCGGCCGTTCACGAAGATGAGGTTAAGGCCAATACCGATTATATGGCCCAATACTTAAAACCATATGGCTGGCAATATATCGTAGTCGATTTTTTATGGTCGTATGATAACCCTCCGGGCAGTAACATTGGCAATCCTTTTCAAAAACGGCTGGAAGATGGTTCATACATCCCCTGGTTAACTATGGACAAATGGGGGCGCTTAACACCACAGCCCAACAAATTCCCATCGGCGTTGGGGGGCAACGGCTTTAAACCACTTGCCGATTATGTGCACGCCAGGGGTTTAAAATTTGGCATCCATGTCATGCGCGGTATCCCACGGCAGGCGGTATGGGCAAAATCTCCGGTAAAAGGCATTAATGGTGTCACGGCGAATATGATAGCAGATACCAATTCCAAATGCCCCTGGATGAACCATATGTACGGCCTCGACATGAAAAAGCCAGGGGCGCAGGAATACCTGAATTCGCTATTAGTGTTATATGCTTCATGGGGTGTAGATTTTATTAAGGTTGACGACCTCTCGCGGCCATACAGCGCGGCCGAAGTAGAAGGCTACAAAAAAGCGATCGACCAATGTGGCAGACCCATCGTTTTAAGTCTGTCACCTGGCGAAACACCGCTTAACCAGGCTGCCCATGTCACCCAATATGCCAATATGTGGCGCATGGCCGACGACTTTTGGGATAACTGGAAAGAAGTGCTGCACATGTTTGATTATGCCAAAAGTTGGGAAGGCGTAGGCGGCCGTGGCCATTGGCCCGATTGTGATATGATACAGATAGGTAAACTATCCAAACGCGGCCCGGTTGGTGTTGAACGATATAGCCGTTTTACCGAAGATGAGCTATATACGCATATGACTTTCTGGAGCATATACCGTTCGCCCCTGATGCTGGGCGGCAACCTTCCTGAAAACCGCGAACTGGAACTGAAGCTATTTACCAACGATGAAGTACTTGCCGCCAACCAGACAGGAGAAAACCCGAGGCAATTGTATAAAAAAGATGGCGCAATGGTTTGGTACTCGCATGTACAAGGTAGCAAAGACCTGTATGTAGCCTTATTCAACGTCGGGGATGATCTAAAATCAATATCTGTAGATTTTGCTTCGTTGGGGCTAAAGGGCAAAATAAAGGTGCGCAACCTATGGAAGAAGCAAGATCTCGGGCAGTACAAAGCAAACTACCAGCAAAGTATCAATGCACACGGGGCAGCCTTATTCAGATTATCACCTGATATCAAATAATTAAAAAAGTCGTGAATCACTAATTCACTAAATCAATAATTCAATAATTAAAAAATGATCGACCTGAAAACATTTGAAGTTTGGTTCATTACCGGGAGCCAGGATCTGTACGGAGAAGAAACACTAAGGCTGGTTGCCGAACATTCGCAACAAATCACCGCCGGGCTCGACAGCTCGGGTAAAATCCCCGTACGCGTGGTTTATAAACCCATTGTAAAAAGTACCGACGAAATATATACCACGCTGCGGCAGGCAAATGTAGCCGAAAATTGCATAGGCGTTATCACCTGGATGCACACTTTCTCTCCTGCTAAGATGTGGATACGGGGGTTAAGTATCTTGAAAAAACCGCTATTACACCTGCATACTCAATACAACCGCGATATCCCATGGAGTTCTATCGACATGGATTTCATGAACCTGAACCAAAGCGCCCATGGCGACCGGGAATTTGGTTTTATAGTATCGCGGATGCGCATGAATCGCAAGGTAGTAGTTGGGCATTGGCAGGACCCAGAAGTTTTAGAGCAGATAGAAACCTGGACACGCGCGGCCGCTGGCTGGCACGACTGGCAGGGAGCAAAATTTGTTCGCTTTGGTGATAACATGCGTTTTGTTGCAGTTACCGACGGTGACAAGGTAGAAGCCGAACTAAAATTTGGTTTCTCGGTAAATACGTATGGTATTGGCGACCTGGTAGCGGTGATTAACTCGATAACGGAAGCTGATATCAATACGCTGACAGATGAGTACGAAGCTACATACACAATGGATGCTTCGCTCAAAAAAGGAGGCCAGAAATATGCATCAGTTTATGAGGCGGCAAGGATAGAATTAGGCTTGCGCAAGTTTCTGACCGACGGCAGCTTTAAAGGCTTTTCAGACACCTTTGAAGACCTGCATGGTATGATACAATTACCGGGCATTGCCGCCCAGCGCCTGATGGCCGATGGCTATGGCTTTGCAGGCGAAGGCGACTGGAAAACCGCTGCCCTGGTACGTGCTTTTAAAATAATGGGAGCCGGACTAAAAGGCGGCAACGCTTTTATGGAGGACTATACCTATCATTTCGATCCAAACAACGCGCTGGTACTGGGCTCACATATGTTGGAGGTTGATGCCTCTTTAGCCAATGGTAAAGTAGCATTGGAGGTTCATCCACTGGGTATAGGCGGTAAAGCCGATCCGGCAAGGCTGGTATTTAATGTAGCCGGTGGCTCTGCGCTTAACGCTGCCCTGGTTGATATGGGAAACCGTTTCCGTTTACTTATTAATGAAGTAGAAGCTGTAGAGCCAGAGCACGATTTACCTAAGTTACCTGTTGCCCGGGTGTTATGGAAGCCCTATCCGGATATGAAAACAGGCTGCGCTGCCTGGATCTATGCCGGCGGAGCTCACCATACCGCCTACAGCCAGAATTTAACGGCTGAGCATCTGCAGGATTTTGCTGATATGGCAGGTATCGAATTTTTACGCATCGGAAAAGATACCCGTATAGACCAGTTTCGCAATGAGATCAGGTGGAACGAGGTAGCCTATAAATAAATTATCCCCTATTAAAAACTGATCTGGCGGCTATTGATGGGTAATAAGCCGCCGGATCTTTATATCAACCCCCAATTAAAATTCAAACCAAATTATGAGTAAATTCTCCACTATTGATTATATCGTATTCATCATCTACTTTTTTGTAGTTGCCGGATATGGTTACTGGGTATACAGCCGTAAGAAAAAAACCAGTATTTCCGGCAGTCACGATTTCTTTTTGGCAGAAGGTTCCCTTACCTGGTGGGCTATCGGGGCATCGTTGATAGCCTCTAACATTTCGGCAGAGCAATTCATTGGCGCCAGCGGTCAGGGCTTTACCGTGGGTATTGCTGTAGCCGCGTATGAGTGGATAGCTGCCATCGCGCTTATTATTGTAGCGGTGTGGTTTATCCCGGTATATCTCAAAAACAAGATATTCACGATGCCTCAGTTCCTGGAAACCCGGTATAATCAATCGGTGAGTTTAATCATGGCTATTTTCTGGCTGTTTTTATATGTTTTTGTCAACCTTACTTCCATCCTGTTCCTGGGCGCATTAGCCATTAACAGTTTAGCAGGCGGCGATCCTGCTACTTTTCACTGGATCATCATCGGACTTTCTATTTTCGCGCTGGTTATTGCCTTGGGCGGTATGAAGGTTATCGGTTTTACCGATGTGATACAGGTTTTGGTACTGGTGATCGGTGGACTGGCTACAACTTACATCGCCTTAACACTGGTAAGTGAACGTTTTGGCTTGGGGAAAGATGCCTTAGCAGGTTTTACCGCCATGCTCAAGGACTCGCCCGAGCATTTTAAAATGATACTGGCCAAACCGGGGCCGAATGCATCTCAGGCCGATATCGATAAATACCTGCTACTACCAGGTATTGCCATGTATTTTGCAGGACAGTGGATAGTGAATTTAAATTACTGGGGTTGCAATCAGTATATCACTCAAAGGGCTTTAGGTTCTGATCTGAAAACCGCCCGCACGGGCATCCTGTTTGCAGGTTTAATGAAACTGGCTATGCCTATCATTGTGATCCTGCCGGGTATAGCAGCCTATGTTTTATACAAGAATGGTGGCTTACACCATGAGATGAATTCAGGCGGACATTTAAATGCCGATAATGCTTACTCGGCAGTATTGGGCTTTTTGCCTAGTGGTTTAAAGGGGCTTTCCATAGCGGCTTTAACCGCGGCCATTGTAGCCTCGTTGGCAGGTAAGGCCAACAGTATATCCACCATTTTTACGATGGATATCTACAAAAAATACATCAAAAAAGATGCTGACGAAAAAAGTATGGTTAGGATGGGCAAGATCATTATTGCTCTGGCGATGTTACTATCCGTTCTGTTAACATGGAAGGACCTGTTAGGCATTGGCGGCGAAGGCGGGTTCACTTTCATTCAAAAATATACCGGCTTTATCAGCCCGGGGATATTTGCCATATTCATATTGGGATTTTTCTGGAAACGAACCACCGGTCCGGCGGCTATCGTAGGTATCATCACCGGCTTTCTGATGTCGGTGTTGTTTAATAACTATGCGCCGAAATTGTTTGGGCACGAAACCTGGCTTTACACCGCCTTCCCGAACGGTCATGGGGGTTATGAAATCCCCTTCCTCATTTGTATGGGCCTGTCATTCCTGTTTACCGTTATTGCCATAGTTATGGTAAGCTTCGCCGGACCTAAGATTAATCCCAAAGCCTTTGTGTTAGATAAAACCATGTTTAAGATTGAGTCTTCCACATTGGCGCTCATCATAGTTACCTTATTGCTGCTAACCACACTTTATGTGAGGTTCTGGTAAATACAAAACCGATCAACTAATATCTCATCATTAAGAGCCCCGGTACAATATTTGTATCGGGGTTTTTATATTCGGAATCTAAAATCGTTTAATCCTATTTCTTTTGATAAACTCTTACGTAATCCACCTCAAAGCGGCGGGGAAACTTTGTTTGGGATGGATCGCTACCATTATCACCACCCAATGCCAGGTTAAGCAAAATATAATGCGGCTGCATAAAAGGGTTAAAATTACTGCCGTCGCGATTTATCAGATCCTTGAGTTCAACCTGGTTCATTAACTGATCATCTACAAATAAACTGATCGCGTTTTCGTCCCAGTCCATACGCCAGATATGAAATTTCCGGCTCCAGTTTTTGTCAAAGCTTGTGAGCGGTTTTGTATTTCTATACCATTTGGCTTTAAAAGGCTCAGCCGTTCCAAAGCCTATATTAGCCAGGAGTTTACCACGGTAATATTCCATAATATCGATCTCACCATTGGAAGGCCAGGGCTTATCTATACCCAATGTCCAAAAGGCGGGCCATATCCCGGCATCAACATTAATCCTCGCTCGCATTACAAAACGCCCATATTGCCAGCTGTGTTGCGCGCGTGTATTCATGCTTGAGGAGGTGTATTCTATAAACTCCCGATTGGTCTTCCAGTTATCGCTTCCAGCTACATAGCCGGGAGCAGGCAAATGCTCTTTTTTAGCTTCTATCACCAATAAGCCATGATGGCAAACCGCATTTTGGGGCTGATACCATTGCAGCTCATGATTGCGCACAAAGCCCTGCTCAAATTTCCAGTTGGTGGTATCCGGCGCGCCTTCCTTATTAAATTCATCAGCCCATACCAGTTTATAGTTACCAACGGTATCCGCTTGTTTAATCTGACATTTGCCTGCAAGACTACCGCCTGCAAGAAACGCTATCAAAACAATCAGGGAATTTTTCATTGGTATTATTTAAATTATTGCAGCTGATCTAAAATAGGCTTTTCGGCTGTTTGTAACAAATTTTGTTCTGGCTTAAGCATTTCTAATACAACAACTTCGTTTTGGCCTTTTTTAAGCCACTCAGCCGGCAGATATAGGGTTTGCTGTGGGCCAATGCTCCAGTATTTGCCTAAGTTATGGCCATTTACCCACACCATTCCTTTACCCCATTTGCGCATATCCAGATAGGTATCGGCTAGTTTATTCAGCGTAAATGAACTCTTTTTAATAACCGGCGCTGATCCCCTGTAGGTTACGGGTTTATATTTTATTCCATTCAAATTATTGAAAGGTAAGCCATACATTTTCCAGCCTGTAAGCTCTTTCTGATTAAACAATACCTCTTGGGTAATACCTTTTTTGTTTTGCAAAAGGTATTTGCCAAAATTAACCCGGCCCAGGTTTTCGACCAGTATATCCAGCGTAACATTACCCGCAGGTAAAGTAACCAGCAAGCTATCCTGTTTTAAACGGCGATCAAGCGTTCCTGTGTTTTTGCCGTTAACCATAATAATAGCATAATCTCTTAACTCCTTCAGTTTCAACAAACCTTTTATACCGCCTTTTAATGTGGTACGGTATAACACAAAGCCATAATCCTGGTTCAGATCTTCAAAGGTTAGTGATTTCAGATTGATCTTAGGTATTGGTAAATTCTGCAACAGGCCCCCAGCCTGCGTAAGCTTTATGGCTGGGATCTGCATGGCTGGTTTAGCAGCCGGAACCTGCGGTAAATGGACACCTGCCGGCAAATGTTTTTCAATCACATTTCTAAATGCCATAAATTTTGGTGTAGCGTTACCGGCTTCATCCAACGGGGCGTCATAATCATAACTGCTTATCTGTGGTTCGTAAGGCGTTTCATCTTTAAAATTGGCCCCGTTCATAAATGCGCGGGTAGTGCCACCGTGAAACATATACATGTTAATAGAAATACCGGCCGCCAAAACCGAATCGAGCCGACCGCTGTACTGCTCCGCTGGTACCGTATGGTGTTTTGTACCCCACCAATCAAACCAAGCCGGATACCATTCGGCTATATAATAAGGGCCTTTGCCCCCATGATTTTCATTGACGATCTTTTTTACTTTAGCAGGATTATCCACACCATTTATTGCAGGCAACAATCCAGGTAAATGACCATTCACCAGATCAGGGGCGGGATCACAAGTGTACAACAAACCATCAAAACCCGCTGCTTTAAACAGTTTCTGATTAATCTGCAGGTATTCTTTATCGTTGCCGTATGATCCATATTCATTCTCTATTTGCACCATAAGGATGTTACCACCATGATTAATCTGTAAAGGGGCCAACTGTTTACCCACCTCTTTAATATATTTTTCATACTCTTTCAGGTATTGCTCTTCCTTGCTGCGAACCACCAGTCCCTTTTCGTTTTGCAGCCAATACGGATAACCACCAAACTCCCATTCGGCGCAAACATATGGGCTTGGCCGAAGGATCACCCAAAGACCCTCCTGCTGAGCAATTTTTACATACTCGGCCACATCATTATTTCCGCTGAAATCGAACCTGCCTTTCTGAGGTTCGTGCAGATTCCAGAAAACATAAGTACCTATGGTATTTAAGCCCATGGCTTTGGCCATTTTCATCCGGGCCCGCCAGGCCTCACGTGGTACCCGGGGATAATGCATCTCACCGCTGATCATCTGAAAAGGTTTACCATCAAGCAGAAAAGCGGTATCTGATAACGTAAAAGAATGTTTGATTTGTGCCTGGGTATATAAGGCCGCTAAAATTAAAATACCCGAACACAGAGCTCGTAATTTGTTTCTTAAAAGCATAAAATTAATTGGTGGTATTATTTTATTAGGTTGTACACGCTAAATACAGGCTTTTTCTGATAAAATAAAGGGGGTAAAATCGTCAATTACAGGGGATATTTTCTTATAAAAAATTAAACATTTGGAGCAATAGTGTTAATGAAAATCTATCTTTCTTTCAGAATTCAGGAAAAATAATTAATTCTATACCGATATCATCTTTTAAACTCCCTTAATTATTTTTCAACAATGGTGTAGGGAATCTTTTAAAAAATCGCTTAAAATGTATTTTTGCCCGCTGTAAAACAGAATACCATTTTATGTCTGCTGAAGATACTTATTCCCGAACCGGGGCCGACCTGGTCAGCATTGCTTCTAAATATATTTTACTTGCAGAAAGCCGCAAAAATTTAAAAGGCCGTTGCCCTTTCCATCCCGATCAGGGAACCTCATTTATGTTATCACCCGAAAAAAACATCTTCAAATGTTTTGGCTGTGGCAAAGATGGCGGCCCGATAGAGTTTATCATGTATATAGAGGGCAAAAGCCGGGAAGAAGCTATACAACAATTGATAGGGACTGGAAAATAAAAAAGTATCTCATGGTACAATGTAATACCTTTTTAAGATATGGATATCAGAATAACAGGCTTGTATTCTTGTATTTATTTATGGAGTATAGTTAAAAAAACCACAAGAAGCTCATTTTGCAAGCTCACGCCCTTATCATCATTATACCATTTTTGTAAGGCGATCTTTTTTTGCTCCATTTCAACATGCTCTTCCAGCAAGCGGTTGTACAATAGCTGGCACTCCGCTGGGCGTGATCCCCAAACGGCAAGGTCATTCTTTTCATGATCTGCGATGATCAATTTGGGTATGGTTTTTTTACCATTGGAGAGATAAGAATCGATCAAAAATGGTTCTGAGTCCCTTAACTGGTAGTCTACCTTTATCAGTGGATTTAGCTCGGATAACCTATATATAAACGGTAAAGAATGGGCCGCGTCGCCACACCAGGGTTCGGTGATAATCGTCCAGAATTGTTGTTTTTTGATACTTTGTATTACTGTTACCAGCTCATCATTCAATACACCAACCTTTAACCACCTTTGTTGCCGCGACCAGTTTAGCCTGGTGTAATTCAGGTAAGCAGGGTCATGATATGGGGCAGGGGGATTGGGACTATCTAAAATGTTTTGAAATACCTGCTGATAAGCTAAAAAGTCCATTGATTTCACTTTTATTATTAAAAAAAGAGGTAAAACCGGTCCTTTTTAACCAGCTTTACTATGACAGGTAATTTACAAATGATTAATTTAAAACAGGTCAAATTTTTGTCCGAAAGTCAACTTATCATTTTCTAAAATCATTTCTTCAGCTTCATCAAAACAAACCCCATCCATTAGGTAAGTGCTCCGAATAACCCTAAGGCTTCATCCCTTATGGCTGCGCGGTTTCAATAAGTGGCTTTATTGCTATATCTTTATCGCTCCTGAAACAATGTATAAACCATAATTTGTTCCGCTATTTTACCTAGTAATAATTTGATTAAGCCAGCTTCTGATGAAAGCAAGATTGATATTCATTTTACTTCTATTAGCCACCGTATGGCTACCAAATAGCGTAAATAGTCAGCAATTATCTATTCGGTTCAGGCACATTAGCTATAAAGATGGCCTGGTACAAAGCCCTATTGCCACGATGTTGCAGGACAAAAGTGGATACATCTGGATTGGCAGTTGGAGTGGTTTATCAAGATACGACGGTACTGCCTTTAAAAACTTCAGACCTGATGATACTAAACCAGATCAAATCAGTCATAATCGTATTAACCGCCTATTTGAAGATCGCCAGGGACGTTTATGGGTAGGTACCGGCGGAGGTTTAAATCTTTACAATAAGCAAACTGAGCATTTCCGGCATATTGGCTTATCGGCTGCCAAAGGTGGTGGCAATTTTATTACGGCTATTGAACAGGATCACTCGGGCAAAATATGGGTAGCCACGTTTAAGGGCATCAAAAGCGTAACGCCGGATGCTAAGTCTTTAACTGTTATAGCTGATTGGAAAAACACAGAACCCCAATTGTGCCAAGGTATTGTTTATTCACTTCTTGAAGATATTCAGCAGACTATTTGGGTAGGTATTGAGCAGGGCTTAAAAAGATTCGACCCTAAAACAAATACCGTTATCCCTTTACCCGAGATATTACGGCAGAATAAGGCGCTCAGTATTGCCAAAATTATTGTTATTAAACAAGATAATGAAGGTAACATTTGGTTCGGGACCGAAAATAGTGGCATTTTCAGGTATAGCCCGCGCTTAAACTCCTGCATTCAATATCTAAAAAAGGCAAATGATCCTCATAGTTTGCCGTCAAACTGGATAAACGATCTCCTGATAAAAGATGGCCGCCTAATGGCTGCCACCCATAACGGACTGGCCATATTTGATCCCATAAAAAACACCTTTGCCAACTATACGCATGATCCTAACGATTCGCGAACACTAAGCGATGGTTCCTTATGGAGCTTAATGACCGACCATACCGGCAACGTTTGGATGGGTACTTATTCGGGCGGTATTAATATCTTTTATCCGGGTAATTCTAACTTTTATAATATTGGAGAGCAGATTGGTAAAAGTATCGGTCTCAAAAAACCATTGGCCGAGGCAATAATAGGTGATGCAGACGGTGGTTTATGGATTGGAACATTCGGCGGCGGGCTAAACTACATTAACCGCAAAAAAGAGGTTACAGCCGTTTATAGTATATCAGATGAAATCAAAGCACTGGTAAAGGACTCAATAGGCGATATATGGACAGGTACTTTAGATGGCCTGTACAAGTTTAACCGCAGTAAAAAAACTTTCAGCCCCATCAACCTCCAAATTATCAATAACAAAACTACAGCTAAACTCATTAACTCACTGATAGTTACCAAAGCCGGGATCTGGGTTGGCACTAACGGGGCTGGCCTTAAATTAGTGGATTATACAGGAAAAGAATTACTGAGTTTAACAAATAAAACCGGGCTGGTAGATAATTATGTTAACGCTCTTTACAGCCGGGGCGATGAACTGTGGATAGGCACACAAAATGGACTGAACAAATACGATTTAAAAAATCATACTTTCAAAACCTATCGCAGAAAAACAACCGGGTTGGGGAATAATAATGTGTTATCACTCTACACAGATAGTCATCAGCATTTATGGATAGGTACAGATGGTGGCGGGCTAAACTACCTGGACGAGCGAAATAACAGGATTTACCCCATTCGGCAATCAGATGGCTTGGCCGATGATGTGATCTCGGCTATTATTTCTGATCATGAAGGGGCCTTGTGGGTAAGTACTAATAATGGCATTTCGCGACTCACATTTGGAGCAGCAACTTTCCCTTTATCCAAAGGCAATTACCAAATTGCCAATTATACGGCAGCGAACGGTTTACAAAGCAACCAGTTCCTGGTTAACTCTGCGTACAGAACAACTGACGGGGAGCTCCTTTTTGGCGGAATGAACGGGGTGACTACTTTTTTTCCTGACCGTATCATCAAAAATAAATTCAGGCCCGAAATATTATTGACCGACTTTTTGGTGAATAATAAAGATGCACGTATTGGAAAGAATCCGGTTCTTCAAGCACCGGTAAACGAAACAACCCGGATTACCCTGCCCTATGATCAAAACAATTTAACGATTAAATTTTCAGCGCTTAATTTCATTAATCCCGAAAAAAACAGCTATGCCTATAAAATGGAAGGGCTTACTAATAACCAGGGCTGGCTATCAACCGGTAATCAAAAAGAAGTGAGTTTTAACAATCTTGCGCCGGGCTATTATGTTTTTACCGTAAGAGCCGCTAATAACGATGGTTACTGGAATACAAAGGGTCGTACATTACAAATAGATATCCGTCCACCGTTATGGGAAACGTGGTGGGCTTATCTTTTATACATTTTATTAGCCGCATTTTTATTTTATAAGGTGATCCGCTTTTTCCAGGTTCGGGCACGGTTAGAGCAGGATTTGTATAACGAACACCTGCAAAATGAACGCCAGGAAGAGTTTTATAAAATGAAGCTGGACTTTTTCACCAACATCTCCCATGAGATCCGCACCCCGCTTTCCCTGATCATTGGCCCGGTAGAAAATCTGTATAACGCCACACTTGAAAATCCCGGCATCAGCCGGCAAGTACTACAGGTTAAAAATAACGCCGAACGCCTACTCCGGTTAATTGGTGAGCTAATGGATTTCCGCAAGGCCGAAACCGGCAATATGGTTTTATATGTGCAAAGGCATAATGTAGCTGCTTTTATTAAAGAAATTTACCTGTCATTTAACTCATTAGCAGAGAGTCGTCATATTACCTATGATTTTAAAACCAACGACCCTGAAATATATCTAAACATTGATCAGGATCAGTTGGAGAAAGTATTCTTTAATCTCCTGTCTAACGCTTTCAAATTCACACCAGATCATGGCCGCATCTCGGTAACCATCAGCAACGACACTGGTACCGGCCTCAGAATTACTATTGCTGACAATGGTAAAGGAATACCGGTTGAACACCAATCGAAGCTGTTCACCAACTATTACCAGGTTCATGACCAAAAATCAAACGCCGGTACAGGCATTGGTTTAGCACTTTCAAAAAGCATTGTAGAGCTGCACCAGGGCAGCATCTCTTTTAAAAGTACGTTGCAGACAAGCGAACGCAAAGGTTATACCGAATTTACGGTATACCTACCTAATGAACTGAAAACAGCAAAAAATGTACACTTCATTAATAATACCTCCGGTTTAGAAAGTATCGCCTCCTTTAGGCGACAGGCCGAGATAGATATAACACACCCGGCTGAAATTCAGGCATCCTTTAGCGCAGAGGGCTCCATTGTACTGGCCGAAGATAATGAAGAGTTAAGAAAATTCCTGGTAGATTCTTTACCGGGATACCAGGTAGTGGCTTTTGAAAATGGTTCGGCGGCTTTTAAATATGCTGTAAGTCAGATACCGGACCTCGTCATTAGCGATGTGATGATGCCGGTAATGGATGGGTTTGAGTTTTGCCGTAACATTAAATCGGATGAGCGTACGAGTCATATCCCGGTGATATTGTTAACCGCCTTAGCTACGCACATTCACCAGGTTAATGGTTTACAAACTGGCGCCGATGTTTATTTAACCAAACCTTTCAGCACCAAACTGCTGCAATTAAATGTGCATAACCTGCTCACTTCACGCGATAGGATGCGCAAAAAATTCAGTCAGCAACTGATCCTGCAACCCAGGCAGGTTTTGTTGAATAACCCCGATGAGCATTTTATACAAAAGCTGATGAATATTATTGAGGAGCAAATGGAGAACCCCGAATTTGGGGTGGTAAGCCTGGGTACAGAAATTGGTATGAGCAAAACTGTTCTGTACAAAAAGATCTGCGCGCTTACCAACCTATCCCCTGCCGACTTTATTAAATCCATGCGTCTCAAAAAAGCCGCCGATCTTTTACGGCAGCAGCTATTATCAATAAATGAGGTTTCTGTGATGGTGGGCTTTAATGATCGTAAATACTTTAGCCGCGAGTTTAAAAAAATGTATGGCATGTCGCCTTCGGATATGAACACGCCAACATCTTAGTTTTTTCTCCCTTTACTTTATAAAATTCAGCTTCAAAATTAAAAGAAGTCATTTTTTACCCCTAAAAAAGTCTTTTTTTAACCCGGTTTCCCTCCCGCGATATTCATTTTTGGCCATCCAGTTATAACGGGCCAATCCCGCAATTTATTTAGCATTAACCCATTTAATCTTATAAGCATGAGGAAACTTTAGCGCGCAACAAATTCCCGTACCTGTACGCATCTACCCCTATAATTTTTACCTGATTAAACCCATAAACTATGAAGTTACTATACGCAAAACTTTCAAAACAGCTTAAACACTCATGGGCAACTAAAAGCTTCTGCCTGTTATTATTTGCTGTATTTTTCCAGATCTCTACACTCTACGCGCAAACCATCACCGTAAAGGGAAAAGTTACTGATAATAAAGGGTTGCCCCTCCCCGGTGCCTCGGTTAAGGTAAAAGGCACCACCAATGGCATCCTCACCAACGCCAATGGCGATTACAGCATTACTGTGCCTGATGGAAACGCTGTACTCGTTTTTAGTTTTATCAGCTATCAACCGGCAGAGCGTGTTGTTGGCAGCAACACCCAGATTAATATTACCCTGCAGGACAATGTATCTTCTTTAAACGAAGTAGTTGTTGTGGGGTACGGCGAAACAAAGCGAAAATTACTGTCTACCGCAGTAAGCAGCGTAAACGCCCGTCAGCTGGAAGATCGCTTGGTTGCCACACCCGGCGAAGCCCTGGTTGGCCAGGTATCGGGTGTGCAGATTTCGCAGGCCCTGGGCGATCCGGGGGCCGCACCGGTCATTAACATCCGCGGACTTGGCTCTATCGGAGCGGGCAATAGCCCCTTATTTGTAGTGGATGGTTACCCGCTAAACAGTGCCGATGATTTTAATAACATCAATCCGGCAGATATTCAAACCATACAAGTATTAAAAGATGCCGCGGCTGCCGCCATTTATGGTTCGCGTGGTGGTAATGGTATTATCATTGTAACCACCAAACGCGGTAAAGCGGGCACTACTAAGTTCAATTTCACATCTAACACCGGTGTTGCTAATGCATCAAAGGAAGTAGCCGTATTAAACAAAGATCAATATGTTGATTATGTAAAAGATGCCTTTGCTAATTCCAACAAAACACTGCCAGCCATTTACAATGATCCGTCAGCATTACCAAATACCAATTGGCAGGATCAGATCTTCCGCCGGGGCTGGACAAGCGCTTATGCCCTATCGGCTTCCGGGGGCTCAGATAAGGTTACCTTTAATGTAACGGGATCATATTATAAGCAAACAGGCATCATCAAGAACACCGATTTTAACCGGTATAATTTACGGGCCAGCATGGATGCTCAACTGAGCAGGAAGTTAAAATTCAACTTCAATGTAGCACCATCGTACGCGATTAACGATCAAACAGCTACTGGTGGTGGTCTGAACAACGCGCTCATTAATGGTATTGGTGTTAACCCGTCCGGAGTAGGCGGCACAGTGATCAGCGCACTATTACAACCACCCATACTCCCTGTAAGACAACCGAACGGAGATTATTCAAACGCTACGGCTGTACTTTCAGGTGCCGGACAAACCTTTAACGGTAACCCTTATAACCCTGTGGCGGTGCTTGATTTGTATAAAGACAGGACAACCACCGGGCGTATGCTGGCAAATACCGGCCTTGAATATCAAATTATAAAAGGCTTAAGCTTTAAAAGCACATTTGGTTTCGAGGCGATAATCAATAACCGCAGCTGGTTTGTACCCGCTACCCTGCAATCAGATAATGGCCCTACCGCTAATATCAACAATCCACTGTTAAGCAATGTAAGAGCGAGAACTACACAGGGAACAAACTACAATTATGTATCAGAAAACACACTGAATTATAATACAAAATTTGGCAAAAACCATAGTCTGACTTTATTGGCCGGGTATTCATTCCAAAAAAACACGTACACCGAAAGCAGCCAATCGGGCCAAAGCGGAACAACCACCAATTCCATAGTGCAAAATCCCAATGATGCCGGCATTATTTTAGGTACTTATGCCAATACAGCCAACGCCTTGATATCGGCCTTTGGGCGTGCCGATTATAATTATAAGGATAAGTACATCCTGTCGGGATCTTTACGTACAGATGGTTCATCGCGTTTTGGATTGAATAAACAGTATAGTACTTTCCCTGCCATTTCGGCCGCCTGGCGCATCACAGAGGAAAGCTTTATGAAAAATGTATCAGCCATCAGCGAGCTTAAGCTTCGGGGCAGCTATGGCGTAAGTGGCAACAACAACATTGGCGACTATAACTCCCAAAGCTATGCCACACAGGTAAATTATGTTTTTGGCGCTAATAATGCCACACCTGTATTTGGTTTCTCGCCGAGCTCGCTGGCCAATGCCAATTTGACCTGGGAAACCAATAAACAAACAGATATAGGCCTGGAAATCGGCCTTTTAAGTGATCGTATATTCTTTATAGCTGATGCTTACCACCGGGTAACCAGTAACCTGCTCCTGAGCCGGGGTGTACCTGCTATATACGGTTTCGCTACCTCCATATTTACCAATATCGGATCGGTTGAAAATAACGGGCTGGAGTTTTCGATAAGGTCAGTTAATCTTAAGAGTAAACTGAAATGGACAACCGATGCCAATATATCCTTTAACAAAAACAAAGTGATTAAACTAACCGATGATGGTTCATTTGTTGGCTATGATGCTGCCTTTGGCTATACCAATTCCATTCGCATAGTACCGGGTGAATCGATGAGCAGTTTTTACGGTTACAAGCAAATAGGAATATATAAGGATGCCGCGGATGTAGCCGCCAGTCCAAAATGGGCCTCTGGTGGTTCTGTTCCCGGCGATGTAAAATATGCCGACATCAACGGTGATGGAAAAATTGACGCCAGTGATATAGTGAACATAGGCAGTCCATTGCCAAAATTTACTTATGGCATAACCAACCGTTTCGATTATAAAGGTTTTAATTTCAGTTTCCTGTTCCAGGGTGTTTATGGCAACAAGATCCTAAACTCAGCCGACAGGTATACCGACTATTATAACGGATCATTCAACGTGCGTACAAATGCTTTGAACCGCTGGCGATCGCCCGATAACCCGGGCGATGGAATGACACCCCGTGCGGCGGTAACTAACCCATCCTCCACCACAGTTGTATCTACCCGTAATATTTTCGACGGATCGTATCTGCGTTTGCGCAATATCACTTTAGGATACTCACTTACCGGACGAGCCCTGAAAGCTTTAAACATCACCAGCGCCCGGGTGTTTTTGACGGCCGAGAACGTGGCAACCTTCACCAAATACTTTGGTTATAACCCCGAGGTTAACGTTTGGGCGGGTTCGCCGCAACCACGCTATGGTGTAGATCAGGGTACCTATCCCCTGCCGCGTACATTTTCGCTGGGCTTAAACATTGGTTTTTAATTAAATAAAAAGATAACGATGAAAAAATATATCATACTGCTAATGATGCTTTCATTTGCCGGCGCATCATGCAAAAAGAGTTTTATTGAGTTACAGGACCCCACCAAAATATCAACTACCGATCTTTACAGCGACGCCAATGGATTGAACCTGGCTGTGAATGCGGCTTATGGTACCCTACAGGATATTTATGGCAAAGGCACCAGCGGCACGGGTATGTATCTGTTTACCGATGTACCCTCTGATAACAGCAACAGTCTGGTATCAGGAGCCGGACTTGGCGATTTTGACCTGTTTACCGTAGCACCAGAAAACGTAAACTTATCAACACAATGGCAAAGCTTTTACAGATGTATTGCCCGTTGTAATGCCATTATCTCACGTGCCCCTGCTGTGAATATGACAGCCGCCCTACGCGATCGCTATATTGCGGAGTGTAAGTTTTTAAGGGCGCTGTGTTATTTCAACGCGGTACGGATCTGGGGCGGAGTTCCCCTTGTGACAAAAGAAATAGCATCAGTTGACGAATCATTGAGCTATGGCAGGGAATCCGTTACGAATGTTTATGCCCAAATCGAGAAGGACCTGACCGAGGCTGAAGCAGTACTCCCAGCCACCTATGCAACCACCGACCTGGGTAGAGCTACGAGCGGTGCTGCAAAGGCCATGCTGGGGAAAGTGTACCTGACCGAGGGTAAATTTGATAAATGCAAATCAGAATTGACCCCTTTACTCCCGAGGGCTTCCAATGTCTGGGGATATGATCTACTGCCGAATTATGGTGATGTGTTTTTGACCACCAATGAGATGAATAAGGAGATCATTTTCGCTGTGCGATATACCAAAGGTGGTTTCGGTACGGGTAGTCCATTCTTTAACTGGTTTATACCTAATCAAAGTGGTTCAACCATAGCTACCATTGGTGGCGGATCTGGCTTTAATACCATTATGCAGGATCTTTACGATGCTTTCCCATCTACCGATCCGCGCCGGGCGCTTTCTATCGGCACCTATGTGGGTGGGGGGATTAATTATTATTACACTAAAAAATATACCGATTTACCCGCGAATGCCAACGACAGTAATAACGATTGGATCGTTATCCGTTATGCCGATGTATTGCTGATGTACGCAGAAGCCGAAAATGAGCTCAATGGCCCCGCAAACGCTATTAGTTATGTAAATGATGTCCGCCGCAGAGCTTATGGTAATACCAGCAATGACCTTAACGATGAACAGACCTCATCCCAGGCCAGTATGCGCCTGGCTATTGAAACCGAACGCAGGCTTGAACTCAATATGGAAGGGCACCGCTGGTTCGATTTGCTAAGAACGGGCCGCGCCATCACAATTATGAACGCCTCATTCGCCAAATATCAAACTAAAAATGGAGCCAATGTTATCCAGATATCTGCTCCACACAATCTATTGTTTCCTATTCCACTAAGAGAAATACAGCTGAATCCAAAACTTACCCAAAAACCTTAAAATAAATTTAAATGATATCTGTGAAACATATTACGTTATACCTTATTCTATTGGCCAGCACCAGCACAGTATTGGCTCAAACCGAGAACGAATACACACTAACGGTAAGTGCTAAAATATCCAACCAGGGAACCGGGCAAAAACCCGGTTTCCGGGAATGGAAAGATTACTCTACCCGCACCATAACCACCTTAAATGGCTACCAGGCGGTAAATGACAAAGATTTGAATACTTATGGATCAGCTTTGGCGCGTAAAACAGAGGCCACCGGTTTTTTCCATGTTGCTTTTGTCAATGGCCGCTGGTGGTGTATAGATCCTGACGGGTACCTTTTTATTAATAAAGGGATGAACGATATCAACATCGGCCCGTCCGATAATAATAAAGCGGCTTTTAGCAAAATATTTAAAAGTCAGCAAGATTGGGCGTTGAAAACCACACAAATGCTCCGCGACAAAGGTTTTAATGGGGCTGGCGCATGGTCTGATTATACCCTTTTAAAAAACCTGGATAAAAAATCCCAGCCCCTGGCCTATACCGTTATGCTGGATTTTATGGGCAGTTATGGGCGCACTAAAGGCGCTTACCAACAATCAGGGCATCTGGGTTATCCCGACAACGCCATTTTTGTGTTTGATCCCGAGTTTAAAAAATACTGCGATACTTATGCTAAACAGATCAGCATTAACAAAAACGACAGGAATCTTTTCGGCTATTTTTCGGATAACGAATTGCCTTTTTATCATAAATCGCTGGATAATTTCCTGGCTAAAAAAGATCATACAGACCCGGGTTATATCGCCACCCAAAAATGGCTGAACGATCATCATTACGATCAAACAGCTATTACCGAACAAATGCGTCACGAGTTTTTAGGATTTGTGGTAGATCGTTACTTAAGCACAGTATCCGGTGCCATTAAAAAATATGATCCGAATCATATGTATATCGGCTGCCGTTTTAATGGCTACGAAAAAACAGTTAAAGAAGTAATAACCGCAGCCGGTAAATACCTGGACCTGCTTTCCATTAACTATTATGACCACTGGACTCCCGATACAGGTGATATGCGCAACTGGACGGCATGGTCGGGCAAACCCTTCATTATTACCGAATGGTATGTAAAGGGCGAAGATTCGGGTATGGGTAATTACTCAGGTGCCGGCTGGGTGGTAAAAACACAGGAAGAACGGGGTATGTTTTACCAAAACTTTACACTGGGTCTCCTGGAATCGGGCAACTGCGTAGGCTGGCACTGGTTTAAATATCAGGATAACGACCCTACCAACAAAAATGTCGATCCATCCAACACGGATGCCAACAAAGGTATTTTAAATAACAAATACCAACTGTACAATGGCCTTGTCAATAAGATGAAAGAACTAAACCTACAGGTTTATCACCTTATTGATTTTTTCGACAGCAGGAAAAAAGCACAGAATTGATCATGGGCAGAGATGGGGCTGCTCAGATAATAACCCACCGGTTTTCCGGGCGTATTGGCCAGTATAATAATTTTATGCTGGCTGATAAATAATCATACACAGGTGTTTTTAGGTGAGGGAGATAAGGTGGCAAACTGAAGTATTGCAATTAACCAAATACCAAATTATAAAACCAAAAAACCATGAGAAAGAGAACTACTTTACAGGCCTTCGGCCTCGCTGCAAGCCTATTGATGTTTGGCTGCGGCAAACAAATGTCTAAACCAATTAATGACACCGGAAAAGCCGACGTCCCGGGATCCACGTTAAAAACACAAAGTGTTACTACCGAATGTGTAAACACGCACACCATTACGGTTGGCGCATCTTACGTGTTAAACAATAACATTTGGGGGGCAGGTACCAACGGTGCCGGTTCACAATGCGTATGGTATGATAATTCAAGTCAGTCATGGGGTTGTAATGCCAGTCACACATCGGGTACCGGCCAAAACATCAAAGGCTACCCTGCGCTTGTGCGTGGCTGGCTTTGGTTTAACAGCAGCGGCAGTATTTGGGCATCGCCATCAGATACTTCCTTCCCGGTACAAATGAGCCATTTGTCAAGCTTCCGCAGTAACTGGTCTATGACCGTACCCACAAACGGCGAGAAATATAATTCGTCTTATGACATCTGGCTGGACGTCTCTAATAACCCTGCTTACAAAGCAAAGAAAGAGGTTATGATCTGGCTCAACTACAAAGGCCCAGCCTATAATGGTTCGGATTTTGTACCTGTTGGAGGTATTCCAATCCATACCAATATCTCCATAGCAGGTAGTACCTGGAATATATACGAAGGCAACAACGGCACTAATGATGTGTACACATTCAGGCGTACCACCAATACAAGCTCGGTTAGTAACCTGGATATCAAAGCTTTTTTAACTTACGCCCAGAATGATGATTTCTTTTCATCTTCGTACTATTTGTTAGGCGTACAGGCTGGTTGGGAAATAGTAGCCGGAGGCGCGTTTACTACCAATAGCTACACCAGCACCATTGTTAAAAATTAATAGATATTTTTAACAATAACAGGCCAGATCTCTCATTAAAGTGATCTGGCCTGTTATTCATTCTTCGTTTCTCAGTCATCTCCAGGATGTCTACTTCTTTTCAACTCCGTACCGCTTGTATCTTATTTTGAACATATCAACTGCCATAACCAGTGCCATAAAACGGATGGTTTTTCAGAGACTAGTTCTGTTTGTATTATAAAGTCGCCGCTTTGGTTAAGACAAAGGGCATTTGAGTTAAATATGCCATCATATTGTTGTAGACCTTTGTAAAAAAGAGAAAAACTATGAAAGCAATCAGAATTAATGAGTTTGGCGGACCGGAAGTGATGAAAATTGTTGAAGTTGAAAACCTTCTTTCTGCAGCAGATGAAATCTTAGTAAAAGTTTACGCCGCCAGTGTAAACCCGGCAGATTACATCATACGCCAGGGTGGAAATGAAGGTTTAAAACCATTGTTGAAATTGCCTATGGGATTAGGTATTGATGCGGCAGGAATTGTAGAAGAGGTTGGAAGCGAGGTGGCTGAATTCAAAAAAGGAGACCGCGTATATGGTGTTCCCAATTATTTAGACGGCAGCTATACCGAATACCTTGCAGCAAAAGCCAACCAATTCGCCCTTATGCCACAAACGATCAGCTTTAATGAAGCCGCTTCGTTACCCGCCTGTGCACGTATGGCCTGGAGCGGTATGGTAGAGAAGGCAAAGGTACAACCAGGCCAGCGAGTATTGATCCATGGTGCGGCAGGGGGTATTGGCAACCTGGCATTACAGTTTGCCAAAGCCTATGGAGCATATGTTATTGGTACAGCATCGGCACATAATGCCGATTTTTTAAGAAAGTTGGGCGCCGACGAGGTAATTGACTATAACACACAAAAATTTGAAGATGTGGTGAGCGATATGGATATTGTATTCAATGCCACCCCAACTACTACCGTTGATGAGGCGTTACGTTTAAGATCTGTTAAAGTTTTGAAAGAAGGCGGTATCTTTGTATGTACACATGGCGTGTGGCCCAACGAGGAGTTTAAGGGATTACTGGCCCGGAAAAATGCAACTGTTTCCATGGCTGGTGTTGATATTAATCACCAGCATTGCTTCACTGAAGTGGCTAAATTGATTGACGCAGGCAAAGTGAAACCTATTGTGAGTAAGGTTTATATATGGGAACAAGCGGCCGAGGCACATCGCGATAGTGAAACAAAACATGTCCGTGGAAAAATTGTACTTGAAATTCGTAAAGAAGACTAAAACATATGGTGCATTACAAAACTATCAGCGAATGGTTCCGGGCCTGGCAACTGCCAAAGCCCGAACACCCGCTTATCAGTGTAATTAAGGTAGATGTTGCCAGAATGATGCGCAGTGGTGATACGTCGACATCCTTTTGTGATTTCTACTGCATAGCTATTAAGCGGGTTACAGGTGCCGAAGATCTCAAATTGAAATATGGGCAACAACCTTATGATTTTAATGAAGGGATCATGTCTTTCGTATCACCCGGCCAGGTAACAAGCCTTGTCGTCGAAAAGGACGTCGAAGTAAAGCAATCGGGATGGTACTTAATCGTTCATCCCGATTTCCTGTGGAACACAACATTAGCTAACACTATCAAACGATATGAGTTTTGGGATTATGCCGTAAACGAATCCTTATTCCTTTCTGAAAATGAAGAAGAGATTATCGTCGGTATCATTCAAAATATCCATCGCGAAACACACAATAATATTGACAAGTTCAGCAAACAGATCGTTATATCACAATTGGAAAGCTTGCTTAATTATGCCGAGCGGTTCTATAACCGCCAGTTTATTACGCGCGAAAAGGCCAACCATAAAATACTTGACCGCCTGGAAAAAGTATTGAATGCCTATTTAAGCAGTGGGCAGCCGGCAAGTAAAGGTTTGCCTACTGTAAACGATATTGCGGCCATGCTTTATATCACCCCAAAATACTTAAGCAGCTTATTACGGATGCATACAGGGCAAAACACTCAGTACTATATCCACGAAAAACTGATTGAAAGAGCCAAAGAAAAAATATCCACCAGCGAACTTTCTATGAGCGAAATTGCTTACGAATTGGGGTTTGAACATTTGCAATCTTTTAGCCGGTTGTTTAAAGCTAAAACCCAGCTTTCGCCTATGGAGTTCAGACAGTCGTTCAAAAATTAGCAATTGCAATTGCCAGATGATAAAGTAGTCTTTTTTGCAATGATTCAGGATTCGGACCTGCCCCCCTCTCCCATTTTCGGTTTTACAATACTTACATCACTCAAATCATTTTTTTCGCTGTTATGAGTATAAATCAAAATATCCACCGATATTTATATAAGTATTTCGAATAGAAGCACAATAACTTTAACCGACATCTAAATAACCTTATTAGCTTGTACCTGTTTATCAAAAATATAAACAGTGGACAAGCTGGTTTACCTATGAAAGAAATTATTGATATCGTGACAGCTTACGAAAAAGCTGTGAATGAACAAAAGAAAACCGCGTTAGCTACCGTAGTGCTTGTGGAAGGCTCTGCCTATCGCAGAGCAGGCGCCCGGATGCTAATCACTGAAGACGGGCAATTGACCGGGGCTATAAGTGGTGGTTGTTTGGAAGGGGATGCCTTACGCAAAGCCAGAATGGTCATATTACAGCAGGAACCGTTGTTGGTTACTTATGACACGATGGATGATGACGATGCAAAACTTGGTGTTGGCCTGGGATGTAACGGCATTATTCACATTTTGATCGAACCGATCAATGATACACAAACCAACCCTATAACATTATTGAAAGCGACAATAAACTCACGGAGCCATTCAGTTTTCGTTACCATATTTTCCCTTGAAGACCGTAAGGCACCACAGCCAGGGTCATGTTTATGCCTCACAGATAGCCAAACGCTTCGGAATGGTTTGGAAATTCTACCTTATAAAAGCGAGCTATTGGATGATTCAAAAAATGCACTGGATAATCAAAGTTCAACTATTACAGCTTACCATGGATACACTGCGTTTGTGGAGTGCATAAAACCTTTAATCTCTTTGATTATTGCCGGCGCTGGAAATGACGCTATCCCATTAACCAGGATTGCCGCTGTATTGGGCTGGAATACTACACTTATCGACGGGCGGCCAAATTATGCCACTATTGAACGCTTTCCGGCGGTTAAAAAGATCCTGATTACTAAACCTGAAGGCGCTTTAGATAACCTGGAAATAAATGACTGGACGGCCTTTGTGCTGATGACACATAATTATAATTACGAGATTGCCTTGTTAAAAGAGCTTTTGCCCTTACACCCTCCTTATATAGGCATTTTAGGACCCAAGAAAAAGCTGGAACGTATGCTGGATGAGTTAGAGGTGAATGGCAACGTTATAACCGAAAAGAACCAGAAAGCAATTCACGGGCCTGTTGGCCTGGATATCGGGTCTGAAACATCAGAAGAGATCGCGCTGTCTATCATTGCAGAGATAAAAGCGGTATTTTCTGAACGAAATGGAAGATCATTGAAATATAAAACCACTGTTATTCACAACAATTAATAAATAACCAATTATCCAAAAGGCAGGCTAAACTATTTGTAAAGATGCTGGTCTTTGATATAATCTATATTATTTTCCATCAGGTAGTCAATTCCCCATTTACTGATAAACTCATACAAAGGACCGAGCGATTGTCCCCTTGCCGTAAGAAAGTATTCTACACGGTTCGGTTTTACGGAAAGCTGATTTTTGGCTATTAATTTATCCCTTTCCAACTCCTTCAATTGCTGTGATAACATTTTTTCAGAAATACCAGGAAGATTCGCCTTAAAATCACTGTAGCTTTTTTTTGCAAAATGGTGTAAATGGAACAAAATGAGCAATTTCCATTTACCACCCATTAGCCCCAGTGTTACGTCAACCGGACATGTATATATTTTTTCGTTTAATACTATCATAATCAATCATCTATAACGCCCCTATGCAATTAAAAGGCAGGTGTTTTACATCCCGTTAAATTTCCTGCCAAAATTTAATCCTGTCAAGTACAGCAATATAAACGTAGCTCATATAATTTTTAATGTGCCACTTTGCCATATACAAAAGATCCTTCCCAGACAATTCACCGCCCGTAACAACCTACTTTTTAGTTAGTTATTGACTTTATATTTTGCATAGAATACATTTGGTCAGCATTAAAGATGATTAAATATAACTCCTATGAACAACAATAAATCCGTTCCTTCACTTTATGAATGGGCCGGCGGCATGCCGGTATTCGTAGCACTATTCGATCAGTTTTATGATAAAGTATTGGTAGATGACCTACTACAGCCAATCTTCAAACAAATGTCGCCGCAACATAGGCTTCACGTTGCTCATTTTATTGCCGAAGTATTGGGTGGCCCAAAATTGTACAGCGAAAACGAAGGCAGTCATTTCGAAATGATCCGTCACCATCTTTCCAAACACCTTACCCAACAGCATCGCCAACGCTGGATGGACCTGCTCCTGCAAACTGCCGACGAGCTGAAACTACCCGACGATCCTGAGTTTCGCTCGGCCTTCCTGGCTTACCTTGAATGGGGAACGCGTATAGCGGTTATCAATTCAAACCTGGCGAGTATCAACGAACCACCAGACATACCCATGCCGCATTGGGACTGGGGAGTGCCCGGTGGGCCATTTCAGGGATAGACTTCGATTTACTAAATATCAAAATTAGACTTATGCCGTTATTCTGAAGAAATCAGCGATAATCTATTATTACTTAATCTATTACTTAATCCTTCTGAAATGCCTGTTATAGTAAATATGCTTATTTACCATCACCTGTACTTTTTAAGGCCCAATAAACAAGAGCTGGTTGAAATAATAAACGGATAAATCTCTTGGCATCTGTATCCAATCCAAATGAACTTCTTTTATGCGTATATTGAGCAATATTGCCTGGAAAAACAGCAACAAAAAAAGCAGCCGCTATTTTTCCCACACCCGCCCTATAATTTTTTGGTGCTAATGCTATTGCACAACCTAAGCCTATTTCAACTATTCCTGAATACACTACGGTATCATCCTTTTTTAAAGGAACCCAATTCGGGACCTGGGCCCTAAAAGCTTTCCTTGCGAAAGTCAAATGGCTGATGCCTGCAAAGATCAGGTTAGCGCCCAGGAAAATCCTGGCTGCATTTTTTATATTATCTTCTTTCATCAATAGCTAATGGCAACAACCGTTCCATATCACATGGCAATACATTCATTTATACTTTTATGCCGAACCCGACATTGAAGCCAATACCATCGGCCGGTAAAATACCAGGGCCAGGCAAAATGGTTATCCTTCGCGTAAAATATTTAGCATTCAGCACATTATTAAGGTTGCCAAAAATGTGATACTTCCGCAAAAAGCTATAATTGAACGACAAGTCAACAACGTGATAAGCAGGCACAATACCACTTAAACCGGTTGGGTTAAAAATGGTATTATTTGCATCTGTAAAGTTTTTACCAACATAGCTAAATTGTACGGTGGTAGTAATGTGCTTATCCAAATAACTTAAACCGGCACGGTCTATCCAGGTCGGTGTCCCTTCCAGCCAGTTACCAGCTAAGCTGATATTAGTAGCCCCCGCGGTAATTGATCCGCTGGTATAACGGGCATGGTCATAGGAAAAAGAATTGAATAAACGGATATCGCCAGAAGCTGAACGGTCAAATGCCCGCCATAGAGAGACTTCTGTAAAAACTTCGGCACCTTTTGCAACCCCGTTTCCGATGTTAGTGGTATAAATATAGGTTTGTTTCGCGTCATTCACTTCCGTAAGGTTACCTATCCGTTTGCCGTAATAAACATAGTACAGATCAAAATCATAATTGAATATAGTACCAATGTTTCCCCGGTAACCCAAATCAGCACTGTAACCCCGGCTGTCCTTCAGATTGGGATCTACAACAGCCAAATCATTCCCCGGGATAATATTAGCGTAAGCAAACGGATGATATGCCTGGGCGATATTTCCATAGATCTGACTATTATGGGTAACCTGGTATTGAAGCCCGGTACCAAACAAGGGGAAATTGCGTTTGTTGCCATAGGATACATGATCTAACCCATTATCTATTACACCGTTAAGACTGGTATTAATAATCTCAAAACGGGCTCCGGGTGTTATGGTAAATTCAGGGGTGATCTGGAAAGTATTTTCTGCAAAAGCAGCATAATTACGTGTGCTTAAATGCAGATCGATACCGTAGGGTTTAACAACGGTCAAGTCGTAATCAGAGCCGGTAGTTCCCGTTGCTTTCTGTCTGCGCATGGTGCGTTCTGTAAAATAACGCAAACCAGATGTGAATGTGCTGTACAAATCGCCCAGCTTGTATTGGGTAAGCAGGCGTGCTTCGGTGGTAAACCCGTAATAATAATCTCGGTCGACCTGACGGGGATTATAACTATTCAACTTTTTATTTACGGTATCCGCTACGCCGGGATTATTTAAAAACTGCACACTGTTACGCTGACCAATGATACCGTGGGATATCACTTCGAGTTTGGTACGTGTACCTAATTTGTAATTAAATAATAGCGCCGGGATATTAATTTCAGGATCAAAATAATTACGGGTACGGGTTGACTGGCGGTTGTTGGCATTAAACTGTGCATCGGTTAACCCACCTGCATCCTGCTCAAAAAAATTAACCCTGGAGAATTGCAGGGCAATACTTCCATTATCATTAAACTGGTATTTTAAATTAGCATAAAACCATTGCCCGTTAAAACGTGAGTTATTCCGCCACCCGTCACCGGATCGCTGCGCATAGTAGGCATAATAACTCCATTTACCGCTACGGCCACCCACAGAATTAAAAGAGTTGAAATAATGATTAGATCCTGCAGTTTGTTCGCTTTCCGCGCCGAAAACTTTTGTACTGTCGCCCTCCTTTATCTTATAATTTACCATCCCGCCAAACTGGCTTCCAAACTGCAGCGCCGACGCCCCGCGTACAATCCGGATCTGACTCACGGCATTAAATTGAGGTACGTAATGCGCTTCGGGGTAACCAAACAGGTCGGAATTAGTGTTATAACCATTCTGGCGTACATTCGTTTCATTTGAGCGATGGGTGTCTGTCCCCCGGGTTCCAATATTTACCTGGAAACCATTGCCACTCATTTCCCAAACATTTACACCCGGAATGGTAGCAAATATGGTACGAATAGTGCTATTAGCCAGATTGGCCCTTCCGGTTGCCGGCGTAATGGAAAAGGTCTTTTTCCCGGCGAACAGGTAAGTTCCTTCAACATCAGGCAGGTGTTTGAGCTTGCTATCTCTTATCACTACGCTATCAAGCGTAGTTGTGTCTTTAGCAACAGATTTTGCCTGTGGCGAATTTGCTTGGGCATACAGGCGTGAAATACAGAAAATACAACCTAATAGTGTGATGGATTTTTTTTGTAGAGTTTTTTTCATTGGCTAAATCAAGGTCATTATATATTTTAAAATATATCGATACAAACAATAAAATATTCATGTTTATTTTATCTATTTATCCCATCCATAAAAGATCAATATCAATTTCTTTGGAGCGATTAGTCGCTCAAGTGCCAAATTCCGCAATTAATAAATATCATCAACGGGCTACTAAAATTAAACACCTGGAATTCAATTCCTTAAAATATACCTATACAATATTGTAAAATATACAGCAATATTTTAATACTATATTTTATTAACTCCCAGCATCATTAATATCATAAATCTAAATTTATTTACCCCCAGCGTCGTTATGTTTTTATTAGCATAACGAAATTATATTAATTTTTAATTCATTTTATTCATATTAATTAAAAGTATTATGAAAACATAATTGATATTTATATTTATATAACAATAATTAAACATAAATATTTAAACCTGCCTAATCCTTTAAACTATGAACAAACACCGTATGTTATGGATCGTCGTATCCATTTTTATGATCACCATTATTGTCCGTTGTTCTGCCCCGAATGATCACAGGAACGGAGACTCCGAAAACCAGGAAGAAAGCAAAAACACCTTCCCTGATTTTGGCGCCATGATCCCGATAAACCAGTTTTTAAAAGAATACCCCGGCCAAAAAGTTTTTAAGTTGAGCCAGGACTATCCCAAAACGTTGCCTGCTGAAGATAAAATCCCTGATTTTTTTAAAATACCATTTGATGATAAAGCCAGATGGAAAGAATGGCTGATGGCCGCCCGCGACTATTGTTTTGATGGCATGATTGAGGCTAATTTCATAGCACAGGATAACAAAAAGCGCAGCTGGTATCATATGCCATGGTTACATTATGGCCCACTTGCATCCGAGGGTTTTAACGGCTTGGCCAAAGAAGCTCCCATTAACCCATATCAGTTATCTCCTCAGCAAAAACATCCCGGACAGGTATATGCCCTAGGGTTCTATAATGATTTTGCCGGCCACGTGCTTTACAAAATGTGGGATACAGCTAACGACCCGGATCCATTCGTTACCCAGGGGCCTAAAGGTGGTTTCCCGGAAGGTACCGTGATATTTAAATTGTTGTATACCGATCTGGATTCTACAGATGTACCTTATCTTAAAGATTCATACGCAAGAACAGCTTACATTACACCAACGTTTGCTGATAGTGTTAACCGCGTTGTAAAAAAAGTACACCTGATACAAATGGATATTATGGTGCGGGATAAAAGAGCCGAAAAATATGGCACCGGATGGATATTTGGCAATTTCTGTTATAATGGCAATCTGAATAATGGCAAAACTATGCGCGAACGGGTAAAAAATCTTGTTCCGGTTGGTATACAGTTCGGAAACGACCCGCAATATAAAACTAATTGGATAAACCCCTACCCGGTCATTAAAACCATGATCAACGATACGCTGAAAGAAACGTTTATTAACACATCCGCCGATCTTCCACCACAGCATCTTGGTTGGGGAGGCAGGCTTGACGGCCCGGTTGATTTGAATACCGCGTCTTGTATGTCATGCCATCAAACTGCCGAGTTTCCGCAAGTGGCGGCGCTGGTGCCTGATGAAGCCTTTATCGGCGACACGCTGGCAAATGGTGCCATGGGCCATCTTACACAAACTAACGATCCGGCCTGGATAAAATATTATCAGAATTTCAGATGCGGTACAGCTTATAACCCTAAACAGGCGCTGTCCAACGATTTTTCTTTGCAAACATCGCTGGCATTGGGGTATTACTGGGATTGGAAAAATAAAAACATAGGTGGCTATTATGCCAATCAGTTCTCTGGTGTTGAGCATGTGGTAAGACGCGGCGGGGTACCATTTAAAAGGGCCAGAATATTGAAAAAAGCAGGCCCAAGACAAAAAGCCAATGTAATTCCTGAAACCCAGGGTAATTTTTAATTCCCCCAATCTGTAATTAATTCAAGCTGATACTACCATGAGTAATTCCATATCCTTCTTTTTGAACGGCAGGCAGGTTGTTGTACAAGATCCGCCGGTTGATACCTTATTAATAGATTATCTGCGCTCGCCGGAGGTAAATCTTGCCGGCCCTAAAAAACCGTGCGGGCAAGGCGGTTGCGGTGGTTGCACCGTGATCCTGTCTGACTGGGATGCGAAAGAAAAAAAAGAGCATCACCGTGCTATCAATTCATGCCTGCGACCACTGATCGCCGTTGATGGCATGGTGGTTACAACCGTTGAAGGCACAGGCGGTGCGCGACGCCCCAATCCCGAATTTCTTACTCACACCCAAGTATCCAGCCGAGCCGGCCGGCCCGCAGATCTGCCCTTGCCTGCCGAAACACAGCAGGCATATGAAGACGCCCAGGCAAAAAGGGCTGAAGTAGCTATGGCTGTTGAAAAGGCAGAAAATGCAGATATTTCACCAAACCTATTACTGCAAACTGCAACTCCACAACATCCCTCAGAGCTCAGTCACCTGGGTATGAACCCGGTGGCACATCGCCTTGCCATGAATAATGGCACACAATGCGGCTATTGTACGGTTGGCTTTGTGATGAACATGTCTGAGTTTATCTTTAATAACCCAAATGCTACAAAAAAAGAGATCGAGGCCATCTTTGACGGCAACATCTGCCGTTGTACAGGGTACAGGCCGATACTCACGGGAATGAAAACCTTTGCATCTGACTGGACGGAACAAGACGAACTGGAACGGATGAAATGCCTGGGCGACGAGGCCGTGCAACAACAATTGCCGGCCCCATTCATCGTTATTCCTTTTCCACCGGAAGCTAAACAGCCTGCCCCAGCAGTATCGGTTTTGAATAATCAAAGGCAATGGCTTAGCCCGGTTTCACTGCGTGAACTGGTTGATTATTGGAAAATTTATAGTGGGCATAAACCTCATCTTGTACATGCCAATACTTCTTATGGAATATACAAACAAGAATTCCTGAATGCAGACAGCTTGATCGATATCAGTCACGTGCAGGAATTAAATTTTGTTCCGGTAGTTGATAAAAAAGGGATAAAAGTAAGCGCGGGCACAACTTACAGCCATCTGATTGATACGCTGGAATTGGCCCTAAAGAAATACCCGGTTAACATACCCGAAGGAAGGGACCGGGAGACTGTGCCCTGGGGGGCGGTACTTTTTATGGCTCAACGTACGGCCGGCAGGATCGTAAGGAATGCGGCAACTGTAGGTGGTAATGCCATGTTGGTTTTCAAACATATTGCTGCGGGAACCGGTGAGCCATTTCCGTCGGACTTAATGACCGCGCTTTTGGGGTGCTATGCCCAAATTGAATACATCGACCCCGAAAACTTCAGAGGACAGACTACTACTGCTTATATAGACGATCTGTCGATCATCATCAAAAATCACCCTGATCTGGCACAAAGAATGATCCTGGTATCTGTTTACATACCTTTTGGAGATAGTAATGATGTTCAGCTGGCACAAAAAGTTGCCCTTCGCGATGTCAATGCGCACAGCATAGTTAACTCTAGTTGTACCATCAGATTAGGCGCCGATCTTAAAGTAACACACGCGGCGATAGTATTCGGAGGTTTGGCGCCGTTTCCATGGCGGGCCGTAAGCACAGAGGTTATGCTGCAAAATAACGTGTTATCGATGGAAAGGATCCCCTTGCTCATCGAAACGCTTAACCGTGAGGTTGGAGTGATATTATCGCAATGGGCTCCCAGAATGAAAGGCCTTCCTGATGAAGGTTTCACGCACGAATATAAACAGCAATTAACCGCTTCCTTTCTTTATAAGGCCATTGTAAAAGCCCTGTTGGAAAAAGGAGGCCCTGTACCACCGCACTTACGATCAAGCGGAGACATTACCTGGGGCAGATGGCCCGTTAGTAATGGCTTACAGTTTTATGCCCCACAGGACTTCAGGGCGCCGGTAGCCCAGCCTTATGTGAAATTTACGGCCATGGAACAGGCTTCCGGTCAGTTACATTACACACATGAACTGCCGGTTCCTCCCAATACGGTAAACGCGGCGCTGGTACAAAGCAGGCGGGCTTTGGCTGATTACCATTTCATTATTCCCGGAAAAAAAGGGCGTGCAAATACTACTGATTTACGCAGTTATCTTTCGCAAACATTTGCAGGTTTTGTTGACATGGTTACCAGTGAAGCTTTCAAAAATGGCGCCAGCAATATGCAGGGCATGGGATCTGATCAGCCTGTTTTTGCCATTGATCAGGTTAACTATGTTGGCCAAACTATTGCATTAGTAGGTGCCAAAACCGAGCTTGAAGCCGCCACAATTGCCGAATATGTTGCAGACAACTGTGTTGCCTATACTCCTGTTCAAATAGATCCCGACCCGAAAAGCTGGAAGAATAAACCTGTTTTAAGTATTGATGATGCGCTTGCTCATGGCAATATTTATCCCGACTGGCCTACAACAGCGAGTTTTATTTCACATATATGGCGCATAACCAGGCCCGGCACTCAATTGGAATGGATCAACGAAAAAGGCGCGCTTGATAAAAACATAATCAACCGAACCGGAACAGTAGATGGCAACATTTGCCAGATTGTTGAAGGAACGCAGCTAACAGGCGGGCAGGTACACTTCTATATGGAAACCCAGGCGGCTATAGCAGAACCTGTAGACGGTGGCAAAATAGTGATCAAATCATCTACACAAAGCCCTATGACTATTCATGGCACTATTGCATCAGCATTGGGAGCTCAATATAACAGCATAGATATACAGGTACCACCCGTAGGTGGTGGTTTTGGTGGCAAAACAGAGCAAACACGCTTTGTGGCTGCAGCGACCGCTGTCGCCGCAAAAGCACTAAAGAAACCGGTCAAGCTAGCTCTTACACGTGAACAGGATACTGGCATGATCGGTAAAAGGCATGCTTATTATGCACAATATCAGGTAGCTATAGATAAAGGCGAAACTACACCGGCGCACAAGGGCATAATCAGAGGCCTGCTGAACCGGATGTGGGGCGATGGAGGCGCATTTTATGATTGCTCGTTCATTGTTTCCAATTGTATCATTACCCGGGCAGATAATGCCTATCGCATTCCCAATTTCCAGGCGCAAATTGATGTTTGCCGTACCAATACAGCTCCTTCTACGGCGTTCAGAGCTTTTGGCGATGTACAGGGTAAAGTAATGATGGAAAATGCTATTGATGATGCCGCATTCTCTATTAATATGACCGCTGAAGAAGTACGCAGAATAAATTTATATGACCGCGGCGACGTTACCCCATTTGGTCAGGCACTTTCCTATTGTTATATGAAGGATGTCTGGAAATATCTAAAAGACGTTTGCAATTATAATATCAAAGTTGCCGCCGTTGAGGAATTTAATCAAAAAAACAAATGGCGTAAGCAAGGGTTAGCTATTATGCCGGTAAAATACGGCTCTGGTTATAACCTTACCATGCTTGAACAAGCGGGCGCTATGATTTCGGTGTATCAGGGGGATGGTAGTATCATTATTCATCAGGGCGGCGTAGAAATGGGTCAAGGTTTACTGACACAGGTGCGCCAGGTAGCCTCCTATATTTTGAATGTCCCAATGACTCTCATCGAAATTGAAAGCCCTAAAACCAGTATCGTTACCAATCCAACCAGTACAGGAGCATCCACCGGAACAACTTATAGCGCAGAAGCCGTTAAGCGAGTTTGCGAACAGCTAAGAAGCCGTATAACTGAATTTGGGTACGAAATGCTCAAAATCAAGGGCGACGACTGGTGTGGAACTCAAGGTATTGACTTTTGGAATTATGGAGCGGCTGGCTGGCAGGCTAAGCCTCTTAAAGGCGGACGACACCCCATCATTTGGCAAAACCTGGTAGCCATGGCCTACCAAAACAGGATTAGCTTAACTTGTAGTTTGAATATCCCCATTCATGGTGGCGAGGTGCCTTTCCCTAATATTACCTACAAAACATATGATCAACAGCCCATCATACCTGGTTATGAGAGCAGCAAGACTGGTGCACCAGGTGAGTTTGATTCCTTCAGTGGATTTACTTATTCTGCCGCTTGCTCTGTAGTTGAGGTTGACATATTAACCGGTGAAACCAAAATATTAAGTTCTGACATTGTGTATGATGCCGGCTGGAGTATGAACCAGGCTATTGATATTGGTCAGGTAGAAGGTGCCTTTGTTCAGGGGATTGGTTATGTGTTATCTGAAAAATTGGTATTTGAACCAGACGGTCCGGATGCAGGACGATTAAACACGTTAAATACCTGGACCTACAAACCACCGGCTACCACCAGCATTCCACTGGAGCTGAATGTGCATCTTTTCCCAAGGGGCTCGGTGAATGTTCCGGAAAATCCAACAGATATTATGTCTGCCAAGGAGATCGGGGAGCCGCCGCTGGTATTGGCAGCATCTGTGTTTTTCGCGGTAAAGGCAGCGATCAGAGCATCAAGAATAGAACGGGGCTTAAGCGGTCTATTTCGGTTTGACTCCCCTGCAACTGTACAAGAGGTAAGCCGTGCTTGTGAGATAGACAATAATTACGTTTAATTACCTATTAACACACCGCTGTTTGGTAACAGCGGTGTGTTATATAATATTGCATCAACTTATATAAATCTCCCGCCAATCACTTCATCTATAGTGGTATTCTGTACATTTTTTTGAAAAAAAATGTTACCATGATTGTTATGCTGCTTCTTTCGACTGCAAAAGATTGTCGTAATATTGTTTCTCAATAATAATTCTTCACTCGGGATGCCTAATTAAAGTTTGATCATACTGATAAAAAAGACGTCATTTTCCCTGATCGGGAGTTTCTTTGAAAATATCCCGGTTGAACTAATAGTGATATTCTCTTTCAAAATGGGGATACCATTATTTTCTTTTTTTAGCAGATCGACCTGTAGTTTACTTAATTGGTCAGGTTTATTGAAGGATAGATAGGTTGTGTAGGGATCGTTTACTTTGTAACCCGTTTGGCAAATCTCTATTCTGTATTTTCCTTTAGGCATACCTGATATAGCTAATTTAACTTCGCCTTTTGATTTAGCAGGCAGATCGCGGGTATAGTAGGATTGGTTATTAACGGAATCGGGCAAGGTGTAAGTATAATCCCATAACAAGATGTGAACATCACCTTTTTTATTTTTACAGGCCCATGAAGACTTGTCCTGATCATCTATTTCGGTTTCGCCCAATTTATTTAAAAAAGAATAAGCAAAGAATGCAGGTTTCTTGATCCCCTGCGTATTTACTAAACCAAACCCACCATGAAAGGGCGTAAATCTTGGCCCCGCTTCCTCAAAAATATCAGTAAACGTCCAGTACGACATGGAGTTGGCTGCAGATCCCGTTTGTTTCAGTTTTTCAAGTATGTATGCTGCTTCATGGTAACTATCATGCAGTGGATCAGCAGGCGTATAAGATGAACTCCATTCTGTGTAATGTAATTCTAGTTTTGGAATTGCGGAATTTTGAATTTGCTTGCGTGAATTCCAAACATCACCGCTAACACTCTCCTTGTTTTTATCGAGCACGGTCCCCGTTGCCCCATACTCATCCAAAAACCCTTGTTTTACCCGGTAAGCGTGTGTGCTGATAAAATCTATAGGGACAGAATTTTTGTTGCAGAAATCTATCATTTCAGGTACCCATGCAGCCCCTGCTGTGGCAGGTCCGCCTACTTTATAGGCCGGGTTTACGCTTTTTATAGCCTGTGCACTATATTGATATAGTTTAAAATAATCGCTTTGAGAGCCGGTCCAGAAACCATCTTTCAGATTGGGTTCGTTCCAAACTTCAAAATACCATGTTTTAACCTCATCTGTTCCGTATCGTTCTGTAAAATGTTGAGTCAGGTTACGGATCAAACCTTCCCATTTCTGATAATCTTTAGGTGGTGTTACGTTACCCCTCCACCAAAAAATTGTTTGGCTTCCGCTTGCCAACGCCGCCGGCATAAATCCTAATTCAACAAAGGGCTTCATGCCTATACTTAGGATATAGTCGTACAAGGCGTCAACATATTGGTAATTATATTGTGGCTTTCCGTTCCCGTCCTCCTTGTAAACAGCCATGTCATCAGTCAGCAAGCCATGCATCCTGATGTATTTAAAACCACACTCCTTTTTCACCATAGCCAATTGCTGCTGCCAGTCAGCCCGCAATCCTTCATTGGCACGACCAGCGCCTACACATTCTTTAAATGAGGTGTTGAGACTTCCTTTTTCTTTGTTAAAATCAAGACGGATTATTCTCTCGGTTTTGGCGAGATTATTATTCTGCGCGAAAACATGACCAAAAAGCAAGCTCCCTACAACAAGTGATAAAAATTTATTTTTCATTAGGGTGAGGTTAAAGCTTAACTGTTACTTTTTCCCCTTTATAAGCTATCTGCTGATCGCTATTCGGCTCAAAATGCAGCGGTACGACTTTATTCCTGCTAATCCATACGATGTTAAACTTCCTGTTGCTTAGCATGCCGGTAAAATTGCCTTTCCTGTCACCAATAGTCAGCGTTTTACTTGTTTTGTTATAGGTAAGTTGTATAGTGCTGAAAGCGCCTTTTTCATAGTTATAATTTGTGCCTTCATCTTCATAAAGGGTAAAGGTGGCGTCTTTGCCGGTATACACATATAGGGTGATCGAATCGGCAGGTTTTTCGCCGGTATATTGTATCTCGGGGCCAAAAGGGATAATTGAACCCTCTTTTATGTATACGGGAATGCGGTCATAAGGTGCATCCGCTGTTATAGTTTGCCCTCCGGATGTATATTTTCCATCATATAAATTATACCAGCCATTACCCTTTGGTAAATAAATGCTCCGACTGGTAGCGCCATAGGTATAAACAGGATTGATGAGCAAAGCTGGGCCAAAAAGATATTCGTCTGCAATATTCTTCACCTTTTCATCCTGTCCGTAATCCATCATTAAACCGCGCATCAGGGTATAGTCATGGTGATAGGCCATGCCTGCCAGGCTATAGATATAAGGCATCAGGCGATAGCGCAGCTTATCATAATAAAGCATACTCTGGTAAGCAGGATGATTTTCGGGCGCTATATTATAAATTTCGCGGTACGGAAACTGACCATGTACCCGAAACAGGGGCACAAATGAACCAAACTGGTACCAACGGGTTATCTGCTCTCGCCATTCGGCCAGGTCTTTTGCGTTTGGTTGCTCGTAACGGTGCTCCACGGCAAAACCACCGATGTCCATAGTCCAATAGGGAATACCCGATAGGGCAAAGTTGATCCCTGCGGGGATCTGGTTTTTCATGTCATCCCAGCGGGCAGCGATGTCGCCGCTCCAGGTTGCTGCCGCATATCGCTGCAAACCTCCATAAGCTGATCGGGTTAACAGGAATACACGTGTATTGGGATTGGTACCGCGCTGCCCCTCGTAAATACCTTTTGCATTTTGCAGCGGGAAAGCATTAAAATACCGTGTAGATGAGCCTAAATAGGTAGGATTCATAAAATCTTTACGGCTCTGTATATTCAGGTTGGAAGTTATGTCTGGTTCTGAAGCATCCATCCACCAGGCATCCACCCCTTTGGCGTATAATTTCTTATTCATCAGCCCCCAGAAAGCCTCGCGGGCCTTCGGGTTGTAGGCATCATAGAAAGTAGAAAAATACCCCTTACCTATCCAATCCCTTTGGCGGTTTGCTATATTACGTTTATATAACCAACCATTTTTATCAAAGTGCTTATAGCTATCAATCCCCTCATAAAATTTGGCCCATACCGAGATCATGAAGTGCATGTGATATTGATCATGTAGTGTACTGATCATTCCGGCAGGATTAGGAAAGCGGCTTTCATCAAATTCCTGGCTACCCCATTGATCTTCCTTCCAGTATGACCAATCTTCCACAATATTATCCAGCGGTATTTTCCTCGCCCGGAACTCCTTTACCGTATTCAATATTTCATCCTGGGTTTTATACCGCTCGCGGCTTTGCCATAAACCCATTGCCCATTGGGGCATTATGACAGCCTTGCCGGTAACAGTACGATATCCGGAGATAACATCGTCGGCATTTTTTCCATATATAAAATAATAGTTGAGCTGATTGCCAGATTCAGAGTCGAACGCATATTTATTTTGTTGTTGCTTACTTAAAGGACTCAGCCATTTTAACGCGATGAATGATTCATCGGCATCAGGGAGCCACTCAATTTTGATGGGATACTTTTTGTCTTTGATCAAATCGACATTCAGTATTGCGGTACCGGGGTTCCAACCTTGACGCCAGCGGTCGGCCAGTAATTTACCATCGATCGATATCTTGGCATAACCTGCATATTTAAGCCAAAATTGGTGATTACCCGTATAAGCCGATGAGATCGAACCTGTCCCAGCTTACTTTACCCTCTCCTAATTTATAACCCTGAGGAAAATTCTTCATGTCTTCCAGAAAAGAATAATCAATATCAGATTCGGGGCGTTGTATAAAAACGTTGGTGGAGTCGGCTTTTTTGGCATAGGTAGCCGTTAGCCAACCCTCACTCCCATCTGCGGCAAATAACTTTAGTCCTGAAATTGATTGTAGGTCGCGGGTGTCGCCAAATTTAGTTAAGGAATAATTATCCCACAGGATACCATAGTTCTTATTGGAAACCAGGAATGGCACCGCTACTTCCGTATTGTTCTGCAGTAGCTCCAGGTGTTGGTTTTTAAAGTTGACAACCCCGTTTTGATGCTGACCCAGGCCGTAGATAGCTTCGTTGGCCGGGCTGTTAAAGTTTTGGATAATATGATAGGAGCTTTCACCATTGTTGGACACAAGCGTAAATGTCCGTTCAGCGTTTTCGCTTAAAATAAGCTTGCCGGCTTTATCGGTAAAACTCACTATACCTTGCGGCAACAATACATGTGCTGTGACTGATGCTGTTGACAGCAATAACTGATTGCCTTTTTGCACAACATTCCAGTTAACAGGTGAATTGATGCGATCTAAGGCCATTAGACTTTTGTTGCGGGGAAAGGAACTTTCAGGAGTGGCCGTTACATGGATAATTTTATCGGAGATCACCTGCAACCGGAGCAGGCGGGAATCCTGCGCTGATTTTTGAGGCAGGCTAACAATAATTCCGTCGGTTACTTTTTTATAAATGCCCTGAGCAGCGGCATGCGTAAACAAAGCAGCCGAAAAAATAGTACAGACATATAATAGTACACGTTTTAGCATAGCATTAAATAGGTTATAATATAGAATTGGTTGTAACTAACAAAAGAGCTTTTTAATATATAGCAAGCGATAAATTCCTGTTACCGGTTTTTGATGGGGGGTATAAATAAAATCAAAATTATCATGCATATCCATTTCATCGCCCCATAAATGTTCAGCTATGGCATTTTTAGAGATAACTTTTCCCTTATTGGCAATGAAATACAATAACATATCATATTCCTTTCTGGTGAGGATAATAGAGGCTTCATTAACTTCAACCGTCCGGCCCTGCACATCGATGGTAATTTCATTAAATATTAACTTATTGTTGGTATTTAAAGCCTTTCGGCGATAAACTG